>NZ_CP117441.1:0-5934604 GCF_030687625.1 Pseudomonas sp. FP2294 | reverse complement strand
GCACTGCTGCCAAAGTTCCACTGACACGGATATCCCCTAAGTTGAAAGCCGGTGAGGCAAAAACAGCCGCCATTGTAGCGGCGAGCGGTCCACTTATCCACATGTAGCTTGCTCAGAGGCCGCCAAGAATCAATGCCTTAAGCGTAAAAAAGGCGACAAATGGTCTGTGCATAAGCTCTGTGGATAAGCGCCCCTAAGCTCGTTGTACAAGTGGGGGCGAAAGTCTGTGGGTAACTGGCCTGTGGATAACTACCCATTCCACACACAGCTTATCCGACAGCGCAGCACAGGCAGAGCACCGTTTCTCCCCCGTGTTGTCATTCTCTGTACAGCACGTGGAATATGGCCTCAAGGCAGTTATCCACAGAAGATCGCGTCCCTAGCTTTTATAAGCTTTACAGAAAAGCTTTAAATAACTTCCTTCTTTATTTTTATATCTATGGCATTGCTCGTCAAAGTCGAACCGCCCGGAATCGGTCTTGATGCCCTCAGATATCTAATTGAAGGAATAGCTGGTTGGAAATTGACCTAGAGGCTTGCTTTCTCTAGAATCCCCGGTCTCTTAAAACGGGGGCCATTCCGGCCCGTTGTGGACGAACCAGGTAACACGCCATGAAACGTACTTTCCAACCAAGCACCATCAAACGCGCCCGTACCCACGGTTTCCGTGCTCGCATGGCTACCAAGAACGGCCGTGCTGTCCTGTCGCGTCGCCGCGCCAAAGGTCGTGCGCGTCTGGCAGTTTGATAATCCGGTACTGGTGGTGAGTCAGGACTTCAGTCGGGAAAAGCGTCTGCTAACCCCCCGGCACTTCAAGGCAGTCTTTGACTCCCCCACCGGCAAGGTTCCGGGGAAAAATCTCCTGCTCCTTGCGCGTAACAACGATCTGGATCACCCCCGTCTCGGGTTGGTGATCGGCAAGAAGAGCGTAAAGCTCTCCGTTGAGCGCAATCGCCTCAAGCGTCTGATGCGCGAATCGTTTCGCCTCCACCAGGACACTCTGGTTGGTTGGGATATTGTTATCGTCGCGCGCAAAGGCTTGGGGGACGTAGAAAACCCCGAATTGATTCAGCATTTCGGCAAGCTCTGGAAACGTTTGGCTCGCACCAGCAAGCCGACTCCAGCAGTCAGCCCCGAAACTGTAGGGGTAGACAGCACTGATGCGTAAACTGGCCCTCGTTCCGATCCAGTTTTACCGCTATGCCATTAGTCCGCTGATGGCCAGCCACTGTCGTTTCTACCCCAGTTGTTCCTGCTACGCGTATGAAGCCATAGAAAATCATGGCCTTCTGCGCGGTGGCTGGCTGACCTTTCGTCGTTTAGGTCGCTGTCATCCGTGGAATCCCGGTGGTTATGACCCGGTTCCGCCTATCCCTACCTCCCGTTCTTCTTCGATGGCCGAGTAATCATGGATATTAAACGCACGATCCTGATCGTCGCCCTGGCAATCGTGTCCTACGTTATGGTTCTGAAATGGAACCAGGACTATGGCCAGGCTGCCCTGCCGACTCAGAATGTTGCTACCAATCAGTCTGCTCCTGCTATTGCAGATGCACCGTTGGGTAACAATGCTTCCGCCAGTGCCGATGTACCCAGCGCGAATGCCGATACCAGCACCCCTGTAGATAACGCGGTCATCACCAATAAAGACCTCATCCACGTCAAAACGGATGTACTGGACCTGGCGATCGATCCACAGGGTGGCGATATCGCCCAGCTGAAATTGCCACTGTACCCACGTCGCCAAGACCATCCGGATGTTCCTTTCCAGTTGTTCGACAATGGTGGCGAGCGTGTTTATCTGGCACAAAGCGGCCTGACTGGCACTGATGGTCCTGATGCTCGTGCTACCGGTCGTCCGGTTTATTCGACCGAACAGAAGACTTATCAACTGGCTGATGGCCAAAACCAGTTGAACGTCGACCTGAAATTCAGTCACGACGGCGTCAATTACATCAAGCGCTTCAGCTTCACGCGCGGTTTGTACGATCTGAAAGTCACTTACCTGATCGACAACACCAGCGAAAAGGCCTGGACAGGCAACCTGTTTGCCCAGCTCAAGCGTGATGGCAGCTCCGATCCGTCTTCCAGCACAGCCACCGGCACCGCGACTTACCTGGGCGCCGCCCTGTGGACAAGTAACGAGCCGTACAAAAAAGTGTCGATGAAAGACATCGACAAGGGCGCGCTGAAAGAAACAGTACAAGGTGGTTGGGTAGCCTGGCTGCAACACTACTTTGTAACCGCGTGGATCCCGAACAGGGGCGAAGCCAACCTGGTCCAGACCCGCAAGGACAACCAGGGTAACTACATCATTGGTTTCACTGGCCCGGCGTTGACCGTTGCGCCAGGTGCCAAGGCTGAAACCAGCGCCACCTTGTATGCCGGCCCGAAAAGCCAGGCCGTCCTCAAGGAGTTATCCCCAGGTCTGGAACTGACTGTGGATTACGGCATCCTGTGGTTCATTGCCCAGCCAATCTTCTGGTTGCTGCAACATATCCACAGCATCGTCGGTAACTGGGGCTGGTCGATCATCTTCCTGACCATGCTGATCAAGGGGATTTTCTTCCCGCTGTCGGCCGCCAGCTACAAATCGATGGCCCGTATGCGCGCCGTTGCACCGAAACTGGCTGCGTTGAAAGAGCAACATGGCGATGACCGGCAGAAAATGTCGCAAGCCATGATGGAGCTGTACAAGAAAGAGAAGATCAACCCGCTGGGTGGATGCTTGCCGATTCTGGTGCAGATGCCGGTGTTCCTGTCGCTGTACTGGGTACTCCTGGAAAGCGTGGAAATGCGCCAGGCGCCGTTCATGCTGTGGATAACTGACTTGTCGATCAAAGACCCGTTCTTTATCCTGCCGATCATCATGGGCGCGACCATGTTCATCCAGCAGCGTCTGAACCCAACACCTCCGGATCCGATGCAGGCCAAGGTGATGAAAATGATGCCAATCATCTTCACCTTCTTCTTCCTGTGGTTCCCGGCTGGTCTGGTTCTGTACTGGGTGGTCAACAACGTGTTGTCGATCTCTCAACAGTGGTACATCACACGTAAGATCGAAGCGGCTGCCAAAAAAGCCGAGGCGTAACTTACTCTGTGGATAACCACTCAAGACGCCCCCTCGTGGGGCGTTTTGCATTCTGTCACTTTTGTCTGGGAAACCGCTGATGAGCGCTCCTCGTGAAACCATCGCTGCCGTCGCCACCGCTCAGGGCCGGGGCGGTGTCGGTATCGTTCGAATTTCCGGGCCGCTTGCCGGCATTGCCGCTAAAGCGATCAGTGGCCGTGAGCTCAAACCCCGGTATGCGCATTACGGGCCTTTCTTCGGCGAGGATCTTGAGGTACTGGATGAGGGCCTGGCCCTGTATTTCCCGGGCCCAAACTCGTTCACCGGTGAAGATGTGCTGGAACTGCAGGGACATGGCGGGCCTATCGTCCTCGACATGCTGCTACAGCGTTGCCTGCAGTTGGGCTGCCGTCTTGCACGGCCTGGTGAATTCAGCGAGCGCGCGTTTCTCAATGACAAGCTCGACCTGGCCCAGGCTGAGGCGATTGCCGATTTGATCGAGGCCAGTTCTGCACAGGCTGCGCGCAATGCCCTGCGCTCATTGCAGGGGGCGTTTTCCCTGCGTGTGCATAACCTCACCGAGCAATTGATCAGTTTGCGCATCTATGTCGAGGCGGCGATTGATTTTCCGGAAGAAGAAATCGATTTTCTTGCCGATGGCCATGTCCTGGCCATGCTGGACAAAGTGCGGGACGAGTTATCCACAGTTTTGAAGGAGGCCGGGCAGGGCGCACTGCTGCGCGACGGCATGACCGTGGTGATTGCCGGCCGGCCCAACGCTGGCAAGTCCAGCCTGCTCAATGCCCTGGCAGGGCGTGAGGCGGCGATTGTTACCGAGATTGCAGGTACTACCCGGGATATCCTTCGCGAACATATCCACATTGATGGTATGCCACTGCACGTGGTCGATACCGCCGGTTTGCGTGATACCGATGACCAGGTGGAAAAAATCGGTGTGGAACGGGCGCTCAAGGCTATCGGTGAAGCGGATCGGGTGCTGCTGGTGGTGGATGCCACCGCGCCGGAGGCCGTCGATCCTTTTGCCCTGTGGCCAGAATTCCTTGAACAGCGGCCTGATCCGGCCAAAGTCACGCTGATTCGCAACAAGGCGGACCTCACGGGTGAGGCGATTGCCCTGGAGGTCAGCGAAGATGGCCATGTCACCATCAGCCTCAGCGCCAAGTCTGCCGGTGATGGCCTGGAGCTGCTGCGCGATCACCTCAAGGCCTGCATGGGCTACGAACAGACCTCGGAAAGCAGCTTCAGTGCTCGCCGCAGGCATCTGGAAGCCCTGCGCCATGCCAGTGCCGCCCTTGAGCATGGCCGTGCGCAGTTGACCCTGGCAGGGGCAGGAGAGCTTCTGGCCGAGGATTTGCGTCAGGCACAGCAGCTTCTGGGGGAGATTACCGGGGCATTCAGTTCCGATGACCTGCTCGGCAGGATCTTTTCCAGTTTCTGCATCGGTAAATAGCCCTTCGTTGTTCACAGACAGGCCATTCGTGCCTGTCTGTTTTGTCCGTTTCAGGACACTCCCGCGTATTTTCTGACAATAACCTCGCCCCGAGGTGGCCTTGCCGTGGGCGAAATTTACCGCGGCTGAGGCTTTTCTGTGGATTAAGCCCTGTGAATAACCGCCCCTGTGCCCAGTTGATAACAGGGCTCGAAACCTGAGTAAAAACCCCTCTGTGGATAACCACCTGTTTAATCCACAGGCTTAAAGCACTTATCCAAGGGCCTCCTTGCCACCTAACCACAGACTTTTGAATCTCTGTACACATCGTAAATAAAGGGCTGTAGCAATCTATCCACAGAAAGTAGGCTCAGTAGAAATAAACATAAAAACAAAGATTTAATAAATTTCTCTCTTTTAATTTCTATTATCTGTGATTCATCCACAGCTGGTTAAATTTTGTGCAAAGGGTTCTTTAGGAAGGGCTAAGTCCCTATACTTGCCGCCAAAGCTCTAAAACCAGCTCAACCAATCAATTCCTAATTACCTACATAAGCAGGCACGAGGTGCGTGGTGGATTTCCCTTCCCGTTTTGAAGTGATCGTCATCGGCGGCGGTCATGCCGGTACCGAGGCAGCACTGGCGTCAGCCCGCATGGGGGTCAAAACCCTATTGCTGACGCACAACGTGGAAACCCTCGGTGCCATGAGTTGCAACCCCGCCATTGGTGGGATCGGCAAGAGCCACCTGGTCAAGGAAATCGACGCCCTTGGCGGTGTGATGGCCATGGCTACCGATAAAGGTGGTATTCAATTTCGCGTGCTCAACAGCCGCAAAGGCCCGGCCGTGCGTGCTACTCGGGCACAAGCCGACCGCATTTTGTACAAGGCGGCGGTACGCGAAACCCTGGAAAACCAACCCAACCTGTGGATATTTCAACAGGCAGCGGATGATCTGATCGTCGAGCAGGACCAGGTGCGCGGTGTTGTCACCCAGATGGGTCTGCGTTTCTTCGCAGAATCCGTGGTGCTGACCACGGGGACCTTCCTCGGTGGACTTATCCACATCGGAATGCAGAACTATTCCGGTGGTCGCGCCGGTGATCCGCCGTCGATTGCCCTCGCTCATCGCCTTCGCGAACTGCCACTGCGTGTCGGTCGCCTGAAAACCGGGACCCCGCCGCGTATCGACGGGCGTTCTGTGGATTTCTCGGTGATGACCGAACAGGCCGGGGATACGCCTATCCCGGTAATGTCGTTCATGGGTTCCAAGGAGCAGCACCCCAAACAGGTGAGCTGCTGGATTACCCACACCAATGCGCGTACCCACGAAATCATCGCCGCCAACCTCGATCGTTCGCCGATGTATTCCGGGGTGATCGAAGGTATCGGCCCGCGTTACTGCCCGTCGATCGAAGACAAGATCCACCGCTTTGCCGACAAGGAAAGCCACCAGGTCTTCATCGAGCCGGAAGGTTTGACGACCCACGAGCTGTACCCGAACGGGATTTCCACTTCCCTGCCGTTCGACGTGCAAATTCAGATCGTGCAGTCGATTCGCGGCATGGAAAACGCTCATATCGTGCGTCCGGGCTACGCCATCGAGTACGACTACTTTGATCCACGGGACTTGAAATACAGCCTGGAAACCAAGGTGATCGGCGGCCTGTTCTTCGCCGGGCAAATCAACGGCACCACCGGTTACGAAGAAGCCGGCGCCCAGGGTTTGCTGGCCGGGACCAACGCCGCATTGCGCGCCCAAGGCAAAGACAGCTGGTGCCCGCGTCGCGATGAAGCGTACATCGGGGTGTTGGTCGACGACCTGATTACCCTGGGTACCCAGGAACCGTACCGGATGTTCACCTCCCGGGCCGAATATCGCCTGATCCTGCGCGAAGACAACGCCGACCTGCGCCTGACCGAAAAAGGTCGTGAGCTGGGCCTGGTCGATGACGCGCGCTGGGAAGCGTTCTGCAAAAAACGCGAAAGCATCGAACTGGAAGAGCAGCGCCTGAAAAGTACCTGGGTCCGCCCGGGCACGGAGCAGGGCGATGCGATTGCCGAAAAATTCGGCACGCCACTGACCCACGAGTACAACCTGCTGAACCTGCTGTCCCGTCCGGAAATCGACTACGCTGGTCTGGTCGAAGTGACGGGCGGCGGGGCAGAAGATCCACAGGTGGCCGAGCAGGTCGAAATCAAGACCAAATATGCCGGTTACATTGACCGCCAGCAGGACGAGATCGCTCGGCTGCGCGCCAGTGAAGACACCAAGCTGCCTGTGGATATCGACTACACCGGTATTTCCGGTCTGTCGAAAGAGATTCAAAGCAAGCTGGGGATAACTCGCCCCGAAACCCTGGGCCAGGCCTCCCGTATCCCGGGAGTCACCCCGGCAGCCATTTCGCTGTTGATGATTCATTTGAAAAAACGCGGCGCGGGCCGTCAGTTGGAGCAAAGCGCTTGAGTTCGTTGGTCACCTCGCAACACGCCGAAGAGTTATCCACAGGTGCACGCCAGTTGGGTGTGCACTTGACCGAAGCCCAGCACGAATTGCTGTTGGGCTACCTGGCCCTGTTGATCAAGTGGAACAAGGCCTACAACCTCACTGCGGTGCGCGATCCCGATGAAATGGTTTCGCGGCATCTGCTCGACAGCTTGAGCGTGATGCCATTTATCGAAAACGGCCGCTGGCTGGACGTCGGCAGTGGTGGTGGCATGCCAGGCATCCCGTTGGCGATCCTGTTTCCCGAGTCGCAAGTGACCTGCCTGGACAGCAACGGCAAGAAAACCCGTTTCCTGACTCAGGTCAAACTCGAGCTCAAGCTGGACAACCTGCAAGTTATCCACAGCCGGGTCGAAGCCTTCACGCCTGAACTGCCCTTCAACGGAATTGTTTCCAGGGCCTTCAGCAGCATGGAGAACTTCAGCAACTGGACCCGCCACCTGGGCGACCTGAACACCCGTTGGCTGGCAATGAAGGGCGTTCATCCAAGCGACGAGCTGTTAGCATTGCCGGCAGACTTCCACCTCGATAGCGAACACGCCTTGGCCGTACCCGGTTGCCAAGGCCAACGCCATCTGCTGATACTGCGCCGCACGGCATGATTGGGAACACAAGCAAGAATGGCTAAGGTATTCGCGATAGCGAACCAGAAAGGTGGCGTGGGTAAAACCACCACCTGCATCAACCTCGCAGCATCCCTGGTCGCTACCAAGCGTCGGGTGCTGTTGATCGACCTCGATCCACAGGGCAACGCCACCATGGGTAGCGGTGTGGATAAACACGGCCTGGAAAACTCGGTCTACGACTTGCTGATAGGCGAGTGCGACCTGGCCCAGGCCATGCACTATTCCGAGCACGGCGGTTATCAACTGCTGCCAGCCAACCGCGATTTGACCGCGGCGGAAGTGGTGCTGCTGGAAATGCAGATGAAAGAAAGCCGTCTGCGCAGCGCCCTGGCGCCAATCCGCGAGAATTACGATTACATTTTGATCGACTGCCCGCCGTCGCTGTCGATGCTGACGCTCAACGCACTGGTTGCCGCCGATGGGGTGATCATCCCCATGCAGTGCGAGTACTTCGCCCTCGAAGGCTTGAGCGACCTTGTGGATAACATCAAGCGTATCGCTGAGTTGCTCAACCCGAACCTGAAGGTCGAAGGCCTGCTGCGGACCATGTATGACCCGCGCCTGAGCCTGATGAACGACGTGTCGGCGCAACTCAAGGAACACTTTGGCGACCAGCTTTACGACACAGTGATCCCGCGTAACATCCGCCTGGCCGAAGCGCCAAGCTATGGCATGCCCGCGCTGGCGTACGACAAGTCATCGCGTGGTGCCATTGCCTACCTGGCGCTGGCCGGCGAGATGGTTCGTCGCCAACGTCGCAACTCACGTACCGCTGCAGCCCAGCCAACTTAAGGAATCCCCATGGCCGTCAAGAAACGAGGTCTCGGACGTGGACTGGATGCACTGCTGAGTGGTCCGACTGTCACTTCGCTGGAAGAGCAGGCGGTGCAGGCCGACTCCCGTGAGCTGCAGCACCTGCCCCTGGACCTGATCCAGCGTGGCAAGTACCAGCCGCGCCGGGACATGGACCCGCAGGCGCTGGAGGAGTTGGCGAACTCGATCAAGGCCCAGGGCGTGATGCAGCCGATTGTCGTACGCCCCATTGGCGGCGGTCGGTTTGAAATCATCGCCGGTGAACGCCGCTGGCGCGCCAGCCAGCAGGCCGGCCAGGAAACCATCCCGGCGATGGTGCGCGATGTGCCGGATGAAACGGCCATCGCCATGGCACTGATCGAGAATATCCAGCGTGAGGACCTCAATCCGATCGAGGAAGCCATTGCCCTGCAGCGTTTGCAGCAGGAATTCAAGCTGACCCAGCAGGAAGTGGCCGACGCGGTGGGTAAATCCCGTGTCACGGTTTCCAACCTGCTGCGCCTGATCGCGCTTCCGGAAGTGATCAAGACCATGCTGTCCCATGGTGACCTGGAAATGGGTCATGCCCGTGCTTTGCTCGGGTTGCCGGAAAATCAACAGGTTGAAGGGGCGCGACACGTTGTCGCACGAGGTCTCACCGTTCGTCAGACCGAGGCTCTGGTTCGGCAGTGGCTCAGTGGTAAACCTGCACCGGTCGAACCCACCAAAACTGATCCGGATATCGCGCGCCTGGAGCAGCGCCTGGCCGAGCGGCTGGGCTCTGCGGTGCAAATTCGCCACGGCAAGAAGGGTAAAGGGCAATTGGTTATCGGATATAACTCCCTTGATGAGCTTCAGGGCGTTCTTTCCCACATCCGCTGAAACATTTGCTTATGTAGCGCGCAGTCGGAAATCACTACCTGGCAGTTGAATAGGGGCAGAACCGCCCCTATACTCTGCGCGCATTTTGTCGGCACAAATTATGCCAAGTTATTGATTTCCGGCAGCCGACCATTGAGGAGCAAGAGTGATGGAAACCCGCACGCCAAACACGTTGCCGTTCCATCGCTTGGCCGTTTTTCCGGTTTTATTGGCCCAATTTGTCATTTTGCTGATCGCCGCATTGGCGCTTTGGTACTGGCATGGGGTCGTAGCCGGATATTCAGGACTCTGCGGAGGCCTGATAGCCTTGCTGCCCAATATGTATTTTGCTCACAGGGCCTTTCGGTTTTCCGGCGCCCGGGCAGCCCAGGCTATCGTCCGGTCCTTTTATGCCGGCGAGGCAGGGAAACTGATTTTGACGGCAGTGCTGTTTGCACTGACCTTTGCAGGTGTGAAGCCATTGGCGCCGCTAGCTGTATTCGGCGTCTTCGTGTTGACCCAACTGGTCAGCTGGTTCGCTCCCCTGCTGATGAAAACAAGACTTTCGAAACCTTAGGGCGTTTGAGGCAACCATGGCAGAAACAACCGCTTCGGGCTATATCCAGCACCACTTGCAGAACCTGACCTTCGGTCAGCTTCCCAACGGCGGCTGGGGCTTTGCCCACTCCGCAGCAGAGGCCAAAGAAATGGGCTTCTGGGCTTTCCACCTGGATACTCTGGGCTGGTCGGTCGCATTGGGTCTGATCTTCGTCCTGATTTTCCGCATGGCGGCAAAGAAGGCGACTTCCGGTCAGCCAGGTGCTTTGCAGAACTTCGTTGAAGTATTGGTCGAATTCGTCGATGGCAGCGTGAAAGACAGCTTCCATGGTCGTAGCCCGGTGATTGCACCGCTGGCACTGACCATCTTCGTCTGGGTGTTCCTGATGAACGCCGTCGACCTGATCCCGGTCGACTGGATTCCTCAGTTGGCCATCCTGATCTCCGGCGACCCGCATATCCCATTCCGCGCGGTATCGACCACTGACCCTAACGCTACCCTGGGCATGGCCCTGTCGGTATTCGCGTTGATCATTTTCTACAGCATCAAGATCAAGGGCATCGGCGGCTTCATCGGCGAACTGACCCTGCACCCGTTCGGCAGCAAGAACATCTTCGTTCAAGCCCTGCTGATCCCGGTGAACTTCCTGCTGGAATTTGTCACCCTGATCGCCAAGCCGATTTCCCTGGCTCTGCGACTGTTCGGCAACATGTATGCCGGCGAGCTGGTGTTCATCCTGATCGCTGTGATGTTCGGCAGCGGCCTGCTCTGGCTTAGCGGCCTGGGCATTGTTCTGCAGTGGGCGTGGGCTGTGTTCCACATCCTGATCATCACCCTGCAGGCGTTTATCTTCATGATGCTGACCATCGTCTACCTGTCGATGGCGCACGAAGAGAACCATTAAGACCAGTCTCGACTAGTCTGATGTCCTTCCCGGTGAAACGGGAAGGTGGCCCACCAGGGCTATGAAACGATTTGTTTTACCGCTTTAAAATCTAAAAAACCTAAACCATACGACGTAAAAGTCGGGAGGAAAGATGGAAACTGTAGTTGGTCTAACCGCTATCGCTGTTGCACTGTTGATCGGCCTGGGCGCCCTGGGTACTGCCATTGGTTTCGGCCTGTTGGGCGGCAAGTTCCTGGAAGGCGCCGCGCGTCAGCCAGAAATGGTTCCAATGCTGCAGGTTAAAATGTTCATCGTTGCCGGCCTGCTCGACGCCGTGACCATGATCGGTGTTGGTATCGCTCTGTTCTTCACCTTCGCGAACCCCTTCGTTGGTCAACTCGCCGGTTAATCACTCGTTTTTTCGAGTGATTGGTGTGTTGTGCAACGAACGAGCGAGGTATTGGCGTGAACATTAATGCAACCATTATTGGTCAGTCCTTAGCGTTCTTGATTTTTGTTGTTTTCTGCATGAAGTTCGTATGGCCTCCGGTCATCGCGGCTTTGCACGAACGTCAGAAGAAGATCGCGGATGGACTGGACGCTGCCGCACGAGCAGCTCGCGACCTGGAGTTGGCCCAAGATAAAGCGGGTCAGCAACTGCGCGAAGCGAAGGCTCAGGCAGCTGAAATCATTGAGCAAGCCAAGAAACGCGGTAACCAGATTGTTGAAGAGGCTGTTGAAAAAGCCCGTATCGACGCTGACCGTGTGAAGGTTCAGGCTCAGGCCGAGATCGAACAGGAATTGAACGGTGTCAAAGATGCGCTGCGTGCCCAACTGGGTGCTCTGGCCGTCGGCGGTGCTGAGAAGATCCTGGGTGCCACAATCGATCAAAACGCGCACGCGGAGCTGGTAAACAAACTGGCTGCTGAAATTTAAGCGAGGGCGATCATGGCAGAATTGACCACGTTGGCCCGACCTTACGCTAAGGCAGCCTTCGAGCACGCCCAGGCCCACCAGCAGCTGGCCTCTTGGTCAGCCATGCTCGGCCTGGCTGCAGCAGTGTCGCAAGACGACACCATGCAGCGCGTGCTCAAGGCCCCGCGACTGACGAGCGCAGACAAGGCCGCCACGTTTATTGACGTGTGCGGCGACAAGTTTGATGTGAAAGTGCAGAACTTCATCCACGTCGTTGCCGAAAACGACCGTCTCCCGCTTTTGCCGGAGATTGCCGCTCTGTTCGACCTGTACAAGGCCGAGCAAGAGAAGTCGGTAGACGTTGAAGTGACCAGTGCTTTTGCATTGAACCAAGAACAGCAAGACAAACTCGCCAAGGTTCTCAGTGCACGACTCGACCGGGAAGTGCGCCTGCAAGTTGCGGAAGACCCATCCCTTATTGGGGGTGTTGTCATCCGCGCCGGCGACCTGGTTATCGATGGCTCGATTCGCGGCAAACTCGCGAATCTTGCCGAAGCATTGAAATCTTGAGTTTGAAGGGGCAGCAGAGCAATGCAGCAACTCAATCCTTCCGAAATAAGTGAAATTATCAAGGGCCGCATCGACAAGCTCGATGTGACCTCCCAAGCCCGTAACGAAGGCACTGTCGTCAGCGTATCTGACGGCATCGTGCGGATTCACGGTCTGGCCGACGTAATGTACGGCGAGATGATCGAGTTTCCGGGCGGCGTCTACGGTATGGCCCTCAACCTGGAGCAAGACTCCGTAGGTGCCGTTGTATTGGGCGCGTACACCAGTCTGGCCGAAGGCATGAGCGCCAAGTGCACAGGCCGCATCCTGGAAGTTCCGGTTGGTAAGGAACTGCTGGGTCGCGTTGTCGACGCACTGGGTAACCCTGTTGACGGTAAAGGTCCACTGGGCAACACCGAGACCGACGCGGTCGAGAAAGTTGCTCCAGGCGTGATCTGGCGTAAGTCGGTAGACCAGCCTGTACAGACTGGCTACAAGGCTGTCGATGCCATGATCCCAGTCGGCCGTGGCCAGCGTGAGCTGATCATCGGTGACCGTCAGATCGGTAAGACCGCTCTGGCGATCGACGCGATCATCAACCAGAAAGACAGCGGCATTTTCTGCGTCTACGTAGCGATCGGTCAGAAACAATCGACCATCGCCAACGTGGTTCGCAAGCTGGAAGAAAACGGCGCCCTGGCCAACACGATCATCGTGGCTGCCAGTGCTTCGGAATCTCCTGCGCTGCAATTCCTGGCACCGTACTCCGGTTGCACCATGGGTGAATTCTTCCGCGACCGCGGTGAAGACGCGCTGATCGTTTATGACGATCTGTCCAAGCAAGCAGTGGCTTACCGCCAGATTTCCCTGCTGCTGCGCCGTCCACCAGGCCGTGAAGCCTACCCAGGCGACGTGTTCTATCTCCACTCCCGTCTGCTGGAGCGCGCATCCCGCGTTTCCGAAGAGTACGTAGAGAAGTTCACCAACGGCGCAGTGACCGGCAAAACCGGTTCCCTGACCGCACTGCCGATCATCGAAACCCAGGCTGGCGACGTTTCCGCGTTCGTTCCGACCAACGTGATTTCCATCACCGACGGTCAGATCTTCCTGGAATCGGCCATGTTCAACTCCGGGATCCGTCCTGCTGTGAACGCCGGTGTTTCGGTATCCCGTGTGGGTGGTGCCGCTCAGACCAAGATCATCAAGAAGCTCTCCGGTGGTATCCGTACCGCTCTGGCTCAGTACCGTGAACTGGCGGCATTCGCCCAGTTCGCTTCTGACCTGGACGAAGCGACCCGTAAGCAACTTGAGCATGGTCAGCGCGTTACCGAGCTGATGAAGCAGAAGCAATACGCGCCAATGTCGATCGCTGACATGTCGCTGTCGCTGTATGCCGCTGAGCGTGGGTTCCTGACTGACGTCGAAATCGCCAAGGTCGGCAGCTTTGAACAAGCGCTGATTGCTTACTTCAACCGAGATCATGCCGATTTGATGGCCAAGATCAACGTGAAGGGTGACTTCAATGACGAAATCGACGCTGGCCTGAAAGCCGGTATCGAGAAGTTCAAGGCCACCCAAACCTGGTAAGCCGCAGCGGGAGCCGCAAGGCTCCCGCTTGCTAACCTGATAGGTGTTACATGGCAGGCGCAAAAGAGATTCGCAGTAAGATTGCGAGCATCAAAAGCACGCAAAAAATTACCAGCGCCATGGAGAAAGTGGCGGTCAGCAAAATGCGCAAGGCACAAATGCGCATGTCGGCTAGCCGTCCTTATGCGGAGCGTATCCGCCAGGTAATTGGGCATCTGGCCAACGCCAACCCGGAATACCGCCACCCGTTCATGATCGAGCGCGCCGTCAAGCGTGCAGGTTATGTGGTAGTGAGCAGTGACCGTGGTTTGTGCGGTGGTTTGAATACCAACCTGTTCAAGGCCCTGGTCAAGGACATGGCGGTAAACCGCGAAAACGGCGTCGAGATTGATCTGTGTGTTGTTGGTAGCAAGGGTGCGGCCTTTTTCCGCAACTTCGGCGGTAACGTCGTTGCAGCTATCAGCCACCTGGGTGAAGAGCCGTCGATCAATGACTTGATCGGCAGTGTGAAGGTGATGCTGGATGCGTACCTGGAAGGCCGGATCGACCGCCTGTCCGTGGTATCCAACAAGTTCATCAACACCATGACCCAGCAGCCAACCGTGGAGCAATTGATTCCACTGGTGGCGACCCCGGATCAGGAACTCAAGCACCACTGGGACTACCTCTACGAACCAGACGCCAAAGAGCTGCTTGACGGCTTGATGGTGCGCTACGTGGAGTCGCAGGTGTACCAGGCGGTGGTCGAGAACAACGCAGCTGAACAAGCGGCGCGGATGATCGCGATGAAAAACGCTACCGACAACGCCGGTGATCTGATCAGCGATTTGCAGCTGATCTACAACAAGGCGCGTCAGGCTGCGATCACCCAAGAGATCTCGGAAATCGTCGGCGGCGCTGCCGCGGTTTAACGGTTCAAATATTCAGAGGATCCAGCTATGAGTAGCGGACGTATCGTTCAAATCATCGGCGCCGTTATCGACGTGGAATTCCCACGCGACAGCGTACCGAGCATCTACAACGCGCTGAAAGTACAAGGCGCGGAAACTACTCTGGAAGTTCAGCAGCAGCTGGGCGACGGCGTAGTTCGTACCATTGCGATGGGTTCCACCGAAGGCTTGAAGCGCGGTCTGGACGTTGTCGACACTGGCGCTGCCATTTCCGTACCGGTCGGTAAAGCGACCCTGGGCCGGATCATGGACGTACTGGGCAACCCGATTGACGAAGCTGGCCCGATCGATACCGAAGAGCGTTGGGGCATTCACCGTCCAGCACCTTCGTTCGCCGAGCAAGCTGGCGGCAACGACCTGCTGGAAACCGGCATCAAGGTTATCGACCTGGTTTGCCCGTTCGCCAAAGGCGGTAAAGTCGGTCTGTTCGGTGGTGCCGGTGTAGGCAAAACCGTAAACATGATGGAACTGATCCGTAACATCGCCATCGAGCACAGCGGTTATTCCGTGTTCGCCGGTGTGGGTGAGCGTACTCGTGAGGGTAACGACTTCTACCACGAGATGAAGGACTCCAACGTTCTGGACAAAGTGGCACTGGTCTACGGTCAGATGAACGAGCCGCCGGGTAACCGTCTGCGCGTAGCACTGACTGGCCTGACCATGGCCGAGAAGTTCCGTGACGAAGGTAACGACGTTCTGTTGTTCGTCGACAACATCTACCGTTACACCCTGGCCGGTACTGAAGTATCCGCACTGCTGGGCCGTATGCCTTCGGCAGTAGGTTACCAGCCGACCCTGGCTGAAGAGATGGGCGTTCTGCAAGAACGTATCACTTCGACCAAGGAAGGTTCGATCACGTCGATCCAAGCGGTATACGTACCTGCGGATGACTTGACTGACCCGTCGCCAGCGACCACCTTCGCCCACTTGGACGCCACCGTCGTACTGTCCCGTGACATCGCTTCCCTGGGTATCTACCCAGCGGTCGATCCACTCGACTCGACTTCGCGCCAGCTGGACCCGAACGTGATCGGCCAGGAGCACTACGACACCGCTCGCGGCGTTCAGTACGTGCTGCAGCGTTACAAAGAGCTGAAGGACATCATTGCGATCCTGGGTATGGACGAGCTGTCGGAAACCGACAAGCAGTTGGTATCCCGTGCTCGTAAGATCCAGCGCTTCTTGTCGCAGCCGTTCTTCGTGGCTGAAGTCTTCACCGGTGCCTCGGGTAAATACGTTTCCCTGAAAGACACCATTGCTGGCTTCAAAGGCATCCTCAACGGTGACTACGACCACCTGCCAGAACAAGCGTTCTACATGGTCGGCGGCATCGAAGAAGCGATCGAGAAAGCCAAGAAACTGTAATCCAGGCGCCCGGAAACGGGCGCTCATCAGGTTGAGGCAATCAGATGGCTATGACAGTCCATTGCGATATCGTCAGCGCGGAAGGGGAAATCTTCTCCGGTCTGGTAGAGATGGTAATTGCACACGGCGAGTTGGGTGACCTGGGTATTGCCTTGGGCCACGCACCGCTGATCACCAGCTTGAAGCCCGGTCCGATTACTCTGACCAAGCAGGGCGGGGAAAAGGAGGTGTTCTACATCTCTGGTGGTTTCCTCGAAGTTCAGCCGAACATGGTCAAGGTTCTTGCCGACACCGTGCAACGTGCTGGCGACCTGGATGAAGCCTCCGCTCAGGAAGCCGTCAAGGCTGCCGAGAAGGCTCTGCACGAAAAAGGTGCGGACTTCGACTACAGCGCTGCTGCTGTACGTCTGGCCGAGGCTGCAGCCCAGCTGCGCACGCTCCAGCAGATCCGCAAGAAGTAAGCGGCCAAGCCGTCATGCTTCATGCGCGATTGATTAAAAAGGGTAGCCTCGGCTACCCTTTTTCTTTTTTTGCAAAACACTTCTTTGGTCTGAAGCCGGACCGCCCAGGATTGGTAGCCATTCATGTCTCTTGAAATCGTTATTCTCGCCGCAGGTCAGGGCACCCGCATGCGTTCTTCCCTGCCCAAAGTGCTGCACCCGGTTGCGGGTAACTCCATGCTCGGCCATGTTATCCACAGCGCCCGGCAACTGGAGCCACAGCGTATTCACGTCGTGATTGGCCACGGGGCCGATGCGGTGCGTGAGCGCCTGGCAGCCGACGACTTGAATTTCGTATTGCAGGACAAGCAACTGGGCACTGGTCATGCCACCGCGCAAGCCGTGCCGTTCATCAAGGCCGACACCGTGCTGATCCTCTACGGGGATGTGCCGCTGATCGAAGTGGAAACCCTGCAGCGCCTGCTCAAGCGCGTGGTACCGGGCCAGATGGGCCTGCTCACCGTCGAGCTGGACGACCCGACCGGTTATGGCCGTATCGTGCGCGATGCCGACGGCAAGGTCGCAGCCATCGTCGAACATAAAGATGCCAGTGATGCAC
Source organism: Pseudomonas sp. FP2294 (assembly GCF_030687625.1). NCBI lineage: Bacteria > Pseudomonadati > Pseudomonadota > Gammaproteobacteria > Pseudomonadales > Pseudomonadaceae > Pseudomonas > Pseudomonas sp. FP2294. Next base: position 5,917,430 of record NZ_CP117441.1, on the reverse strand, counting down.
AACGGGCGATTACTGAAGGCAACACCGGCATCCTTGCGGTACCGGCCGATCGTCTGGCGGACTGGATGGGCCGCCTGTCGAACAACAACGTTCAGGGCGAGTACTACCTGACAGACGTGATTGAAATGGCCGTCAGCGATGGCTTGGTGGTTGCCACCGAGCAGCCCCACGACCCGATGGAAGTGCAGGGCGCCAACGACCGCAAGCAACTGGCAGAACTGGAGCGTCACTACCAACTGCGCGAAGGCCGCCGCCTGATGGCGCAGGGTGTGACACTGCGTGACCCGGCGCGTTTCGACGTACGGGGCGAAGTCACCGTGGGCCGTGACGTGCTGATTGATATCAACGTGATCCTAGAAGGCCGCGTGATCATCGAAGACGACGTGGTGATTGGCCCGAACTGCGTGATCAAGGACAGCACCCTGCGCAAAGGCGTGGTGGTCAAGGCCAACAGCCATATCGACGGTGCGGTGATGGGTGAAGCCAGCGATGCGGGGCCATTTGCGCGGTTGCGCCCGGGCAGCGTGTTGGGCGCCAGGGCCCATGTGGGTAACTTTGTTGAGCTGAAAAACGCACGGATGGGCGACGATGCGAAGGCAGGGCACCTGGCCTACCTCGGCGATGCAGTGATCGGGGCCCGCAGCAACATTGGCGCCGGCGCCATTACCTGCAATTACGACGGTGCCAACAAATATCAGACGACGATTGGTGAAGACGTCTTTATCGGCTCCAATAATTCACTGGTTGCGCCCGTCACCATTGGCGATGGTTCAAACACCGCGGCAGGCTCAACCATCAACCAGGATGTGGATAAGTCGCAATTGGCAGTGGCCCGCGCCCGCCAACGCAACATCGACGGCTGGAAACGCCCGGTCAAAATCAAAAAGACCTGAGTTATCCACAACCTCATTAGCAACGCCATTCCATTGTGGGAGCGGGCTTGCTCGCGAAGACGGAGTGTCAGTCACTGAACGTGTATCTGATGCACCGCTTTCGCGAGCAAGCCCGCTCCCACATTGGATCTATGTTGTTTTCAAAAAAGTGCACCCGCCGCTTGACGATTTCCCGTCAATAGGTTTTGATTGCCTTCGTTATCTTTCGAACCGAAACTTATCATCACCATGTCGAAACGAAATACACCACAACGACGCCACAACATCCTCACCTTGCTCAACGAGCAGGGCGAGGTGAGCGTGGACGAATTGGCCAAACGTTTCGAAACCTCCGAAGTGACCATCCGCAAGGACCTGGCCGCGCTGGAAAGCAACGGCTTGCTGCTGCGTCGCTACGGTGGCGCCATCACCATGCCCCAGGAACTGGTCGGCGATCCTGCCCAACCGATTTCTGTGCATAAGCGCGCCATCGCCCGTGCGGCGGTCAAGCGCTTGCGTGAACACGCACGGATCATTATCGACAGTGGCAGCACCACCGCCGCGATGATCCCGGAGCTGGGCCATCAGCCCGGCCTGGTGGTGATGACCAACTCCCTGCATGTGGCCAGTGCCCTGAGTGAGTTGGAGCATGAGCCGGTGCTGTTGATGACCGGCGGCACCTGGGACCCGCACTCGGACTCGTTCCAGGGGCAGGTCGCCGAACAAGTGCTGCGTTCCTATGACTTCGACCAACTGTTTATAGGCGCTGACGGCATCGACCTGCAGCGCGGTACCACCACCTTCAATGAATTGCTGGGCCTGAGCCGAGTGATGGCCGAAGTCGCCCGTGAAGTGGTGGTGATGGTCGAATCCGACAAGATCGGCCGCAAGATCCCCAACCTGGAACTGCCCTGGAGCAGCGTCCATACCCTTATTACCGATGATCGCCTGCCGCTTGAGGCCCGCGACCAGATTCAAGCCCGCGGCATTACGCTGATTTGCGCGGCAGTCATCTAGGAGAGAAACCATGTGTGGAATTGTAGGCGCAGTCGCTGAACGAAACGTTACCGCCATTTTGCTCGAAGGCCTCAAGCGCCTGGAATACCGTGGCTACGACAGTGCCGGCGTGGCGGTCTTCAGCAACGCGGGCAAGCTGGAGCGCATGCGTCGCCCGGGCAAAGTCAGCGAACTGGAACAGGCCCTGGCCGGTGAGCCCCTGGCGGGCCGTCTGGGCATCGCCCACACCCGCTGGGCGACCCACGGTGCACCGTGCGAGCGCAATGCCCACCCACACTTTTCCGGTGATATTGCGGTGGTGCACAACGGCATCATCGAAAACCACGAAGTGCTACGTGAACAACTCAAGGGCCTGGGCTACGTCTTTACCTCGGACACCGACACCGAAGTCATCGCCCACCTGCTCAACCACAAGCTCAAGGACCACAGTGACCTGACCACCGCCCTCAAGGCCACGGTCAAGGAACTGCATGGCGCCTACGGCCTGGCTGTGATCAGCGCCAGCCAACCGGACCGTGTGGTTGCCGCTCGTAGTGGCAGCCCATTGGTGATTGGTCTGGGCCTGGGGGAGAACTTCCTCGCCTCTGATCAACTGGCCTTGCGTCAGGTCACCGACCGCTTCATGTACCTGGAAGAAGGCGATATCGCCGACATCCGCCGTGAAAGCGTGGCGATCTGGGACGTCGACGGCAACTCCGTCGAGCGCGAAGCTGTGCAGTACCGCGACGGCGCCGAAGCTGCCGACAAGGGTGAGTTCCGCCACTTCATGCTCAAGGAAATCCACGAGCAACCGGCCGTGGTGCAACGCACCCTGGAAGGCCGTCTTGGCGACAAGCAAGTCCTGGTTAACGCCTTCGGCCCGCAAGCCGCCGAGCTGTTCGCCAAAGTGCGCAATGTGCAGATCGTCGCCTGTGGCACCAGCTACCACGCCGGCATGGTCGCCCGTTACTGGCTGGAAGAACTGGCCGGCATCCCGTGCCAGGTCGAAGTAGCCAGTGAGTTCCGCTACCGCAAGGTGGTGGTTCAGCCCGATACCCTGTTCGTCACCATTTCCCAATCCGGCGAGACCGCCGACACCCTGGCGGCCCTGCGCAATGCCAAAGAGCTGGGATACCTGGCGAGCCTGGCGATCTGCAACGTCAGCATCAGCTCCCTGGTGCGTGAGTCCGACCTGACCCTGCTGACCCAGGCCGGCCGCGAAATCGGTGTAGCCTCCACCAAGGCCTTCACCACCCAATTGGTGGGCCTGCTGCTGTTGACCCTGTCCCTTGGCCAGGTGCGCGGCACATTGGCTGCAGGTGTGGAAGCCATCCTGGTAGAAGAACTGCGTCGCCTGCCCACCCGCCTGGGCGAAGCACTGGCCATGGACAGCACCGTAGAGAAAGTCGCCGAACTGTTTGCCGACAAGAACCACACCCTGTTCCTCGGCCGTGGCGCGCAATACCCAGTGGCAATGGAAGGCTCCCTGAAACTCAAGGAAATCTCCTATATCCACGCTGAAGCCTACCCTGCCGGCGAGCTGAAGCACGGCCCATTGGCCCTGGTGGACGACGACATGCCTGTGGTCACCGTGGCGCCGAACAATGAACTGTTGGAAAAGCTCAAGTCCAACCTGCAGGAAGTACGCGCCCGTGGTGGTCAACTGATCGTGTTCGCCGACGAAAAGGCCGGTATGACCAACGGCGAAGGCACCCATGTGATCAACATGCCGCACATCCACGACACCCTGTCGCCGATCCTCTACACCATCCCGCTGCAGTTGCTGTCGTACTACGTGGCGGTGCTCAAGGGCACGGACGTTGACCAGCCGCGTAACTTGGCCAAGTCGGTGACGGTCGAGTAACGTTTAGCGGTCACGAGAAAGGGTTGTTTCCAAAGAATAAAGGTTGTCACAAAATAATAAAGGTTGTCACAAGTCGCTAAAGTGTGTCACAAGGCTCTATCCCGGCGCTTTTGCCGGGGTAGTGGCAGGTTCAGGAATAACGGCTCATTATCTACCTCGCCACTGTCACTTCTGTCCTGGCTAAACCCGCTCATGAATTCCCCACGCCACATGCCCTGTGCCGTTCTGATCGAGTGGGTCGCCTAACAATGAGCGACTCTTGAAATGACATCTGCGCCCGTTGCACCAAGAAAACCTGCTGCCTCCAGACTGATGACTCAGCGGAAGATTGATAGGAAAATCAAATCAAATCAGGTCGTGGCTCCGGCGTAAGAGAGTCCTATGAGCCCTGGATCAAGATTTGGGATATACAGTCGAGGGGTGTGTCTCACCTTGTGCCGGGAGTGAAATTCCATCGCAGCCATCACCTGCTATCCAACGCTGAGCGTGACTATCACCTGATCCTTGAGCAGGATCCCTCTATCATCGACGTGCGCGAGCAATTTCCGCTTTTAACACAAGCTGAAACTCAAGCGATCGCTTCGAGTCTGAACTTCCGTCACCCTGTGTACCCGGGTACTCAGGTCCCTGTCGTTATGACTACAGACTTCCTTATCACTTTCATAGATTCAGAGGGCGAAGAAAGGCTGGCCGCGCGTTCTGTAAAGTATCGAAAGGAGTTTGAGGAAGCCGGTATCAGGGAGCGGAATCGGATGGCAGAAAAGCTTGAAATCGAAGCAAAGTACTGGGCTATCAGGAAGGTAGAATGGAAACTTGTTTTCCATGAAAATCTTTCGCAAATCAAAATAAAAAACTTAACTATTCTTAGAAGTTATGCACATATACATCCTTCTTTGCCTACGGATAATAATGTCAATAGGCTGCTAGAATATATAGCTGAATGTGCGACTGATCAATTGCCCTTAAAAGCACTGTTAGAAAAAGCTTCAAGGTCAATTTTTATCGAATATATGGGTGTTAAGCGGCTGTTCCATCATCTTTTATGGACGGGTAGGCTTAAGACGGACCTAACTACTAGGTTGATAAGCTTATCCGAGCCTTTGCGCGTCTGGGTTAGTGAGTCGTCCTTTTCCGTTGCACCAAAAATTGAGGTGCCCCGCCATGCTTAGTCTGGGCGTTAACACTATCGTTTCTCCAGGTGAGAGCTCTGGTCTTCTGAAGAAACCAGTTAGGGTTTTAGGCATAAGGGATGATTTTGTCTTAGTTATTGAATTGGGAACGAATCCATCTAAGCCTTGGCGCGTTGAAAGGTCGCTTTTAGTTGAAGAGATAAATAATGGTGCGGCGGTGCTCAATCTTGAAATGGTGCCCATGCATCTGCTTCGAAGCGATGATGAGATTGGAGAGAATGAAAAAATAAGCAGGGAAAAGAATTGGGGACTGGTACGTGGTTTAGTGGAGGGTCAGGTTCCACTCGATATTTTAACGTCTAACTTTGGAGCTCTCGTTGCTAATCATGCGCTGGTGATGGGGGTAGACCGAAAACAAATTTATCGCTTGCTATATCGGTATTGGAGCATGGGGCAGACACGTAACGCTTTTTTATGGAATACAAGTGCGTGTGGAGGTCCTGGGAAATCAAAAAACCGTACCTCCGGTATAGTTCCTGGCCGACCGCTTAAATATCGTGGCGTAGTAGTGGATGATGGTGGCGCAATTTTGCTCGAAGCGCGACACATGGGTCATATCCGTCTAGCTTATGGTCGCGTTGCCAGCGGCAGATGTGGCAGCCTAAAGAGAGCGCATGAATGGATGCTCGATAAATTTTATAGGTCGATCAAGTCCGATGGTTCGAAAGGAAACCTGATACGCGGCATCTATCCCTCCATCCACCAACTGAATCATCATGGAAAACTGTTTTTTGATGAACTCTATAGGTTGAAGACTCGTGGCGGTGCAATCCGTTACAACAAAGACCATCGTCCGCTAGTCGGGTCTGCCTCGGAGGGTTTGGTCGGTGCCGGCCATCGGTACGAAATCGACTCGACCATTGCTGATGTATATCTGGTCCATCGAGTCAATCGGCTGTGGCTTATTGGCAGGCCAGTGTTGTATGTAGTGGTCGATACGTTCACTAGGATGATTGTAGGCGTTCATGTCGGTCTTGAGGGACCCAGTTGGAATGGCGCTAGGCATGCCATCTACAACGCCTGCACTGCCAAGAAAGATTTTTGCAAACGCTACAACATTGATATTGATGAAGGTGACTGGCCGTGCGCCCACCTGCCAGTTGAAATTGTCGCAGATCGAGCCGAGCTGCTCAGTGAAGCTGGGGAGACGATGACAAAGACTTTAGGTACGGTCCTCAAGATTTTGCCACCGTTTCGGCCGGACTGGAAAAGTATCATTGAGAGCCGGTTTCGCCTGATCAACGAAAAGCTGGATTTGAAATTTTCCCCGGGCGGCGTAGATGCTCGGAAAATGGAGCGTGGTGATCGTGACTACCAGTTGGACGCCATCTTCGATATCGATGAGTTTACTGAAATGGTCATCGTCGGTGTTCTGGCTCACAACAAGAGCCTTCGCGTCCCTCATCTGCTGAGCCGGGAGATGATCGCTGCGGAAGTAGAGCCCACTCCGATAGCTATGTGGAATTGGTCTATGGCAAACAATCTTCTGAATTCGAAAGTCGTGTCGCCCGCGGAGCTGAAGATTGCGTTGTTGCCCTCGCAGGAGTGTCGCATCGGCCGTGGCGGTATCAGTTTTCAAGGCGTGCAGTACACGTGTGAAACGGCTATCCGTTCAGAGTGGTTGGAACGCTCTCACAATTTCAAAACCAGGTACGTCAGGGTTTTTTATGATCCAAACTCGATCGAGAATTGCTGGATCAAATCTGAGGCCGGTTTCGAGCCGTTGACCATCGTACCGCAGCACCGTGCTAAGTATGCTGGGCTTCGTATGGAGGAGGTCCTCGATATGATCAAGATTTTGAACCAGGTCTCGCCTGACGCCCGATATGAAGATGCTGCCACTGGAGCACTCCTCCAGAGTCGTCAGGAGGAAATCCTTGACCGGGCGAAAGCTAAACGGAGGGCCCAAGGCAACCCAGAATCAGACGCTGAGTTTAAGCGTGACAAACGTTCGAAGCGTGCCACAGAAACTCAGAATGAGCGTGACTTGCATACCGCTGATCTAAATCAACTCCGACTTGTAAATAACTCGCCAGACGCAGTTGAAATTTCAAATCCAGTAGTCGAGAAACCTGTTTCGGGCAGGAGCGCTGCTTTTCTGAAACTGGTGATCAACGCGGATAACGAGGCCAATCATGAGTGACTTCAGTTTTGCGCCTGCTGAGTACGTCTCGACTGGCATGCCTCAATACGATGGTAATCCCCTGATTGAGTGCCTCCCCAAGATTCTGTCGGATGTTGATGTCGTCAGACGCATCGGAAACACCCCTGCACGGCCTAATGAGACGGAAAGGGCGATGGACCCGAAACTTCGTGGTCATGGGATTAACAGGCTGAAGGACGTCGTCGTACCATTTGAAATCCACCTGCGACTGGAGGATTTGTTCAGTCAGTTGATTCGGTACGGGTACACCGGACGCAATCCTTTGCATGCGTCCACCGTAAAGCACCGATTGCCTTCTTCTGCGGAAATCAAGGGGCACGGATTTATGTCCACCGCAGAAACAATGACCCTGATCGGGTTGAGCGGAATGGGCAAAACGACCGCACTCAACGCCATTGCCAAACTTTATCCACAGGTGATCAGCCACAGTAAATACAAGGAGCAGATATTCATTGAGACGCAGGTGGTGTGGCTCAAGATCGAATGTCCGCACGATGGCTCGTTACGGGGGTTTTGTGCGGCTTTCTTCTCTTCGTTGGATGCGGCATTAGGCATCGAGAAATATTCCAGCAGAGGCTCTACTGGTCGCAGCATCAGTGTCATGCTTCAAAACATCAGTCAACTGTGCAAAACCTTTTCTATTGGCGCGCTTATCATTGATGAAATGCAGCACCTTTGCTCGTCTCGAGGCGGCCAGGATCGTGAAAAGCTGCTCAATTTCTTCGTGACACTATCGAATGACGCGGGCGTCCCACTGGTCTATGTCGGCACAAATGCAATGCTTCCGCTGTTTTCAGGTGTATTACGAAATGCTCGCCGTGCGGCGGGAATGGGGCCGATCGCTTTTGACAGATTCTCCGAGGATGATCCATTTTGGGCGCACTTGGTGTCCCAACTCTGGGCTTACGACTGGACCAAAACCCCCGCCCCGTTGACGGGGCGGCTGCTTTCCAAAATCTACGATCTCACCCAAGGAAACACTGACTTTTTAGCCAAACTCCTAATGCTTTCTCAGCGTCACGCAATCTGGGAGGGCATCGACTCTATCTCACCAGCGTTACTTCAGCAGGTGTACGACAATCAGATGAGGCTCCTCCATAAGCCCGTTGAGGCACTCCGGAGTGGCGACCCATTGCAGATCGCTGACTTCGAGGACATGATGCCTACAAAGGACCAGATCGCGCAGATGATGAATTACGATCTGGCGCGCCGTGCCGATAGAACTCACCTTTCTCTCATTGCCCAAGCAGCGATTGCACCCGTCGAGCATATTGAAACAGAGGCTGTGAAGTCGGTCCGCAAGCCAGTAGTTCCGGTTGCCAACGAGACACTACAAAGCGCCCATTTTTCTAAAGGCGATGATGTGGAGGCGCAACTTAAACAGCGTGGGTGGGTGGATCCGGACTCTGCCTGGTGACATGCATCGCGGGAGCCAAGTCAATGGAGCGCTTGCATTGGTTTCCTCAGCCGTTTCCCGATGAGTTGCTCTACAGCCTAGCGGTGCGCTATCACAGACTATCGGCAAACCACAGTTATCGCCGGACAAGCCAGGATTTATTTGGCGTGTATTCTCGGACTTGCGGCTCAATCCTGCCATGCTGCCATGCTGCCATGCTGCTTGGGGACCTTATCTCAGGAGTTAGCCCGGGCCTATTCGGTGAACGAGCTAATTAACCGTTTTACGCTTTTACCTCTCTATGAGCCTTTTTTGAGTGAAGCGAAGCGAAGCGCAGTGCCGCGCGAGCCGCGATGGCTGGTAACTCCGGAACTGGTCTTAAGATGAGCTTAGGCCTCACAGCGTCAGGTTTCCTCAAGCATGCGTCCTTTCGATATTGCGAAAGCTGCGTTGCTGAAGACAGTCGCAATTGCGGCTCGGCCTACTGGCACCGTATTCACCAAGCGATGGGCGTTTGTGTTTGCCCCCTGCATGGGAAGGCGCTCCGCGCAATTACATTTCCGGATGGAGCCGATTGGCGCTGCATGCTGCTCCCGGGAGAGGCAGTAGGTTCCCAGATCATGGAGACTCCTGCCGAATCTGCATTTGATATCGTAAGTCAGATGCAGTTATGGGCTCTCAATCATCCTACGGATGTGCAGAGGCTCCTAGCTGGTAACTTCCTGGGATACCGGTTGGAGACGATGGGATTTCTCAAGTCCGGCAGGATTAAGGAGCAGGCGTTACGGGCTTTCTTGACGCCGAGTCTTTTACTTAGCTCTCTCGCTAATGAGTTTCAGGAGATCTGCCACTCCTGTGACTGGGTATTTACAGTCTTGCGCCCCCGCGAGAGGGTCATACAGCCTTTGAAATTTTATTTTCTTTGCTGGCTCCTTGAGACAGACCTCGAACAGCTAAGGGCTTTCGATCCTCAAGCTGATACTTGCAACGAAGAAGCACATAAAGGCAATGACCCTGGTACCACTATCGATCACGGCGAAGTCCAGGCGCGTCGGGCAGTGTTTTCAAGCAGCCTCAATATGAAATGTCATGAAAAGCCTGGCTATCAGTGGCTGTACCGCCATGATAGGGAGTGGCTAGCAGATTACGTGTCTGCACATCCCTTTATCCGATTAAGGCCGGAGTTAGTCGATTGGGACGCACGAGATCTAGCGCTAGCTCGAGATCTGCTAGTGGCGAGGGATCAGATCCTATCTACACAGAGCAGGCCTCAAAAGATCACCCGCGCGGCGCTGGGCAGGAAAGTCGCCCATAGCTACGATTTTTTGAGGAGGCCAGGTAAATTTCCAATAAGCTTTTTACTGATGAAGGACATGCTGGAATCTGATCATGACTATCAAATTCGTAAAATCTACTGGGCAGTGAGGCATTATCTTCCGCCTGAGCAAAGCGCTGTGAGTGTTGTATACCGATTTGCCGGAATCAGGGTGCCTCATGTCACTGTGGAGGAAGTATTACATATACTTTCAACCGCATGATTTACTATCAATAAATTCTACGCTTTAGAGTCAATAACTTATATGTGTTAACTATTTTACTTGTCGAGCAGATGCTTCGCTCCTGAGCAATAAATTAAAATATATTTCGGCAGTCTGGCACCCAAGAAACGCGAATATAGTGTAATTGTTGTCTGAGTAAGTATTGGAAATAGGGGTTTTTACGTCTACGCCGAATTTGGTTTTTATAAGATTTTTTATGAAGTTTTCATTTTGTTTTATTTCATTTTCATATCTCAAGCGAATACTATTAATAATCACCCAATCAGTTCTATATGACATAGGCGTGGCACCATTGTACGTCAACAAGTCGGCAACAAATTTTGAATAGGCGAAGCTGAATGAGTCTTGCTCTTCGACTTGAGATTTATATTTTTGGCTGCATATGCTCAGTTTAGAAATCTGATGGTTTTTTATTAGCGTTAAGCATGTTGTGCATCTATCCATGAGTCTTGAGCCATGCACGCTACAGACTTGTACCGACGTAGGGACATGTCTCCGGTGGACATATGCCGTGCCATAGTTTTCAAAATCCTCTAATGCACAAATAGGACAAATTTTCCTCCAAACCGCTGGGGTTACAGCAATATCTTTTCTAGTTCGCGCAAGTGCCGCAGTCAGCGGGTACAAGGTATGGTTTTTTAGAACTTCTTCAGATACGTTTCTTTCTGTAAAGAAATCAGGGAATTGAAATACGGCGTGTGCTCTAGATTCATATTTATCACCAAGTGCGTTTCCGTAGCCTTTTCTGGGCAATGGTTTTATGTGAAAGTCTTTCAACGCTACTGTTTTGAGGCCCATCATCTCGTTCCCTCTCTGTAGCACAGACGCAACATACTCCCCGGGCAAGGGCGTAAAAATTTTCATCAGTTATTCCGTAATCGGCCTTTCCTGGCAGCGCTGCAAGCGCACAAGCCGGCTATTCTACTTGATAGTTATCCGTTTGATGATTCACCTGATTTTTACTAGGCTATTGCCCGGTCAGCGGTCGCGTTTTGAGATGATGCCGCCGTGGCTAATGTTTTAGATGACGGCCTGCTCAGGCGGATCTTGAGGTATCAGCTTGGATAAGCGCGCATCAGTGAACCTGGCTTGCGAGGATGCAAATGAAGGGACGTCGTAAGGTTAAAACTGACAAATGGCATATGCGCGATCAGTTCATTCGCGAAGCCCGGGCCATACTCGCTTCAAAGCCGGACGCCGGCCAGCGTTTTCTGCGTGTCGCGGCGCAGACGGAGCTTGAGGAGCCTGTCGGACTACTTGCTGGTAGCCTCGAGGCACCGGAAGGAATTTCAACAAAAAACACTAGCTCGTTAACTGAGATGTAGCAGTTACCCGAGCCAAAAACCTATTCTGGTTAGCGGTCCTCAGTTCCTATCTCAAAGGGATGCGCAAGCAGCTGATTGCAGCTTATTTTACCGAGCGTCCAGTTCTGAAATAGTTGTCCTCAGGTTTCAGGTCTTCATGCTATGACGAGATACGGGGCATGTCGGAGCTACCCGATGACCACAAACTCGCTCGCGGCATCTACCTGAGTAGCGCTACCTGACTTGCTGCCTTTCATCTCTGGATTAAACGCTGGCCGCTAAACTGCTCTGCCATTACCACCAGAGTTGATTGCACGAGCGCACTATGACGGTGTGGCGCGATCCTTGGCTCGTGAACGCGAGCGTAGCGTTGCAGTGCTGATGCTTAGCTACCAGCGCAAATATCCAAATATATCCTGTTGACTATAATTTATAGTCGACAGGATATATTTGGATATGCGCAGGCGTTCCGGGAACACACCTTCCGCACTCCAGCATTAGGGACGATGATGTCCGCGTATTTCTACGCGGACGCGATCGCCCTATCGCCTGGATTTTCATGCGCCAACGACGCTCTTAGCCGAAACCGATCAAAGTCCAGGTCGTTCAGGAATGCCTGCAACCCGGCGCGACCCTCTCCAGCGTTGCCATCGCCCATGACATCAATGCTAATGTCATCTGCAAATGGATGCCGCTCTACCGGGATTAGTCAGCTGCAGCGCCGCCTGCGTTTGTTCCGTCGAAGGCTTCGTCTAAAGGGCGGACTAGGGCAGTGGCGGTCATTGAGATACTCGTTGGCGAACTATCAATCACGGTCAAATGACAAATTTCCCATCCTGAGTGATGCGCACGCTTTGTGCGTGAGCTTGCCAAATAATCCGCATCGACGCCATCTGGTTCGCCATCGAGCCCATGGATAAGCTCGCCGGCACAAAGACCGAGTTGGCTAGGGTGCATAACCACCTACAACGCTACTTAAACAACTCAGATCGCTTAACCACGTAGCCCACAGGCTTTTTTTGCTTTTCGATAACACCCTCTTCAACAAGGCGCTGAAGCCATGCCTTTGCCTGCCCATTTGTCACGTCTAAAGCCGCAGCAATATCAGCATCTTTTGTCGGGGTTATCAGTAGCTTTTTAATCAGATCTCTTACCGTAGCAAAAAGTACATCCGCGTGATCCACTTGTACCCTTGGGAAGGAATCCATTACTTCAGACACAACTTTCAACGTTGGCTCAACAGCATCTCTGCCGACGCAATTACTTATAGGAAGTAGAGGTTCACAAGACGCCTCTAACGAAGTCTGCGACTCTGTCATTGGCTCAGACACCGACAAGCTCTCTATTTCATCAGCGGACGATAATGAGAGTTTTGGTTGCTGAGGCGCGTCTGTGCTAGAAACCTTGATCGCAAATATTTGGTTAAAGGCTTCGACATCCTGAGGATTCGGCCAAAGTATCGCCCCCCGATTACCCAAAGCATCAAGGCCGGTAGAGGGCTCACCCGTTGATCGAATAAATACAGGCACATACTGGAGCTTATCCAGCTGCTCCACAGCACCAGCCCATGTCCCGCCTTTGTTATGGTCCGTGTTCACGACCAAGGATGCATCGGCCAGCGCATAAATGAGTTTATTACGCTGCATAGCATGACCAACGTTGAAGCCGGCATTAGGATCATAAGCAGAAACAAGAACTAATTTTCCATCACGCAAGGAATTCCTTTCCTCACGACTCATGGCAGTTCGCTCTAAGTTTTCCGCTAGAACACCAATGACCTTGCCACCCGACTGCAATGCACCCCGCATTGCAGCCAGATCAGCCCCCCTAGCCCCTCCCGATATAAGTGTTCTGTTGGCACAAGCTGCCAGCCCTCCGATGGACATGGTGTAGTCGACTAATGCGTCGTCGATTTTCCTCGACCCGACGACAGCGAGCCCACCCGATTCAAGCAGCGAAATATCTCCACACCCGTAGAGCACTGCTGGCGCATCAGCACGAAGACGAGCTTTGAGACGTCGCGGATACTCAGGGTCAGCTCGACTAATGACCCAGATAGCCCGTGTCTGCCACCGCTCGACTACCTGGCTCAACAAGAAGCCCCGTCCCAGCAGCCGTTGTAGTCGACTTTCATCTGCTATTGGCCGACATAAACGAAGAATCTCAGTGGATTCCGCGGTAAGAAGATCGGCAGGTTGTTTCTGGATCTGGTGTAAATGACTAGCTAAACGCTTGTATTCGGCAGGCGATAGTAGGTCTGGCGATTGCACGCCACGTCCAACAATTAGTGGTGCCGTAAGCAACAGTATCGCCTGCGTATTGGGTGAAAGAGGTGACATCATTCATCGTGGCCAGTTAGTGAAAGGGCCATAGGCCAAACCTCATCGCAACCGGCTTCTCGTAACAGCCAAGCTGCGACAGTTAGAGTCCATCGAGAATTGACGATGTCGTCAACCAAGAGCACCGGTCCCGCGTGAATTATCTGATCGATTTTAAGCGACCCATCAATGTTGCGGGCCTGCTGAGTAGAGTTTGCCATGGTTTTTTGCTCCGGCCTGTCCTCCGTCTTCGCGAGAACATTGTAAAAAGGTAGGCCTAACGCACTGGCTAGCCTTTTTGCAAAATTGGGTACGATCTCTGGATGCTTCAGAGACGGAATCGCAGCAACCCATTCCGGAGCGGGAGTTGGCCCCCAGTTTTTAATCATTTCGACACATGCCTGAACAAGCTCATCGGAAAAATAGCCGTCAAGATATCTATTATCTCGCACAATTCTGCCCCAACCGGCGTCTCCCCATATACAAAGAGCCTTACCGGGCTGGGCTTGACGATTGGCCGGAATAAGCCCCCTTACGCCATACAGCGGCATTCCGCCGTCAGGCCACTTTTTGCGAGGCTCGATGGGAAGACTCGTACGCCGCAGAAAGGCGACCGCAGCTTTGACCAAACCAACGCTCACTGTACTGGGCAATGGAGGTAGAGCTGGCTTCTTGACCGTACCGGGGACTCCGTCCAGGGCATCAATCAAAAACGCCATATGTTGGCCGAATGGTAATCCGACATAGTCCCTCATTTGTTGGTGCTCACCCTGTCGCAGCGAAGTAAGCCGCTCTGCGCGATCCCAAAAGCTTTGATTAAGGTTTGCCGCGGTAAGCTGCCACTTAGCACCTTGTTTAGCTATAGGCGCTGGCGCCTCCAGCGAAAGCAACGCCACAGTTTTTTCGACCCGGCCCTTACTCAAATTGACTTTGCTGAGCAGCTCCGGGACAGATAAACCATCAGGTGCATCTTCAAGCGCACCTAGAACCTCCGCGACCTCCTCTTGCGTCGGGAAAGCGCTACGGATAAACCAATCGGTGATTTCAGTCTCCTCCTCACCACTGAGTAGCACACCGTAGGCAGCATCTAACGCACGCCCCGCACGACCAACTTGCTGGTAGTAGGCGACCACGGAACCTGGCATCTGATAATGGATCACAAATGCTAGATCGGGCTTGTCATAACCCATGCCCAACGCCTGTGTCGCGACAAGAGCCTTGACTTCATTGTTAGACAGGGCAAGCTCAAATTCCTCCCGACGATCACCAGTCTGCCCTGTATAGGCTTCGACGTTAAAGCCTTGAGATTTCAACCATCCCGCTACTAGCAGAGCATCTCGCACAGTCAATGTGTAAATAATGCCGTGCCCATTCAATGCGGCCAACCTTTCAGCAAGCCATGCAAGACGCTCTTCTTGGCGAGGAAGGCGGATGGTTTGTAACGAAAGCGATGCACGATTGAGATCTCCACAGACAACCTCAATGTTGGGACCAAGCACCGCCTTTAAGTCATCCATAACCCGATTGTTTGCCGTGGCGGTGGTAGCAAGCAAACGAAGGTTGGGAGGCATAATTTTGACCATCCGCTCCAGCAATCGATAGTGTGGGCGGAAGTCGTGCCCCCAATCGGAGATGCAATGCGCCTCATCGATAACTAGCAGGGAGATTCGTGCAGCGACCAGCGCCAGAACCTGGGTACGGAAACGCTCATTAGCGAGGCGTTCGGGCGATATCAGGAGGATATCAATGCCACCAGCAATAAGCTGGCCTTCAATCGCAGCCCAATCCTCCCTGTTGTCTGAGTTAATCGTGGCCGCTCGCACACCCATTCGCTCTGCCGCTACAACCTGATTTCGCATCAAAGCTAGTAATGGCGAGATCAGTAACGCGGGTCCAGCGCCAGCCTCCCTTAGCAGCTTAGTAGCAATGAAATATACGAAGCTCTTACCCCAGCCGGTTTTCTGAACGACTAACAAGCGCTCCTTACCTTCGACGATGTGGCGTATAGCTTCTTCTTGGCCATCCCGGAATGTAGCATCGAGTCGTCCCGAACCTAAACGCAGGAGCTCCAAAGCACGCGCTGCATTATATTCCATGGTATTGCTCTCCATTTACCGTCAGATAGGTGATTGCTGATCCGCTGAGCAAGGTTCGAGTCATCCACTTTTCTCAATCCGCTAACTCGCAACGAACGGAGGGCAGGAGCCCCTCACCGCCTCGCATACCCTATCAGAGCGTGTCGGACGGTGCAGGCCACTTCGAGCAGCATTTTTTTGCGAGGAATGCCTGCATGCCGAATGCGGTACCGAACCCATGCTAGAAGGCGTCTGACCTCTCCCTAAAAAGCCCACAATCACTGGAATTTTCATTGGAGGGGTCGCGGTAGGGACGGCAGTTACCTGCCGCACCCCGCACAGATCCGAACGTGCGGAACTTCCGCAACGGCTCCTGCCTTGGGTACGGGACGCGGAGCGATCCTCGGGATATGGCTGTGCATTTCTGTGGCTTGGTATATAGAGGTCGGCAAGGCATCCGTAGCGTGACCACTGAAGTCGGTTACAATGCTTAACAGCCCAAATGCTCTGCTGTCAGAAGCCTGATGACGGCGAGCTCGAAATATGGATATTTCAATGCTCTGCTTTGTTGCACCTAAACCCCTCATACCTCTGTTCGCCTGTCACCGAGCATTTGCTCAGTATGCGGGCACTTTGGCGCGCGCCGCCGATAGGAATCGCGACTGGCTATGAATTACTTTTTCGAAACGGCGGCTAACATTCTTGGCAACACCAAGCTGCGTACGCCCCAAATTGAGGCATACATCAAGGCGCAGGATCACTTCGCTAGCTCTGGCGAAGATGCGCTGATTGTGCTGCCCACCGGAACCGGGAAAAGTGGGCTGATCTCCATCGTACCCTTTGGGCTGGCCAACGGCAGGGTATTGATCGTAACGCCTAATCTCGTAACGAAGCAGAGCATCCGCAAGACCCAAGAGCTTCTGGAAGACAATTTCTGGATCAATCAGGACATTATTTTCAGTGCTGATGATCTTCCAGTTATCTGTGAGTACAACTCCAAGACTCTCTCCTCTAGCTTGGAGCAGAGCCATTTCGTCTTCTCAAACATTCAGCAGATCCATAGCGAGCGGGCGGGGTGCTTAACCAAGCGCGTGTCGCGAGACTTCTTCGATCTCATCATCATCGATGAGGGTCACCATGCCCCGGCCGAGACGTGGCAAAGAACGCTTGGATATTTCGCGAAGGCCAAAAAGATTTTCATCACTGGCACCCCTTTCCGTGGTGACAAACAAGAAGTCCCAGGAAAGCTGATCCACGAAACGCCTCTCTCCGAAGTCATGCGGGATCGGTACGTCAAGTGGTTGAGGAAAGAGACCGTCAATGCGCACGAACTCTACTTTACCTTGGCAGAGCAGCCGGATGTTCGCCTGTCTAAGGATGAGGTTCTTGCCTTGAAGGACAAGGAGTGGCTAGAACGAAGCGTAGCGCTCTCACCTGAATGCTCTATGGATGTGATTGAGCGAAGCATAGCCAATCTTAGCGAGCTACGTAAGGTATCGCCAAAAGTGCCGCATAAGATCCTTGCTGTTGGGTGCAGCATTTCACATGCGGTAGACCTCCAGACCTGGTACGAGTCCAAGAGCCTGACTGCGGCTATCGTGCACAGCGATATGGAGCAGTCAGATCTTGATGCAGCCTTCCGGGCGATCGACAACCACGAGTGCGACGTTGTCATTTCCGTGAACATGCTCATGGAGGGCTATGACCATCGCTACCTCACAGTGCTTGCCTTGTTCCGTCCCTATCGCAGCATCAACGCGTTTGCGCAGATCGTCGGCCGTGTGCTTCGTGCAATCCCGGCTGAAGAGATCACAGCCTTTGAGGTGGACAACAATGCGGTAGTGATTTATCACGAGGAAACTGGTCTGGATTCGATGTGGGGCTCTTTCCAGAAAGAAGTCGACCGTGCCCAGCATCAACGAACGCGCGAGTACACCATCACCGACACAGAGTACACGAGGAAAGAACATTCCTTAGCCGGCGTCACCTCATCTGATGCGTTCGTGAGCGATCAAGACTCCTACCTAGATGACCTCGATTTCAACAAGATTTTTTTCGAAAAACGGGCTGAAATCGATTCCATCGCGACCCAAAAGCTGCAGGCCATGTCTGCGCTTGCAGATTACGATGAAGCCACCTTGGCGCAGTTCAAGAGCCTCATCATCAATGCTGAAACCAGGAAGGCTGCTCAGACGATTGACCCCAATCTTGTGGCAAAACGGCCTGAAATCGCCCGAAAGCAACTACGCGAGATACTCACAAAAAAGGCCCAAGATGAAGTCGCGACGCTGCTCAGCGACCTCGGGATCGACGAGAAAGCGTCTACTCTTTATCCGAAATTCAGCCGCCACCTAGTGGGAATTCAATCCACCATGCCCAACGACGGTATACTGGTGAGATTTATTAATGCCAAGCTCGTGAAAAAATTCGGTAAGGTCGGTGAACGGGACACAAATGCGCTGTCCAGGTCCATTGAGCATGTCGAGGTAATCATGGCTGAACTGAGGGGTATGTTGAAATGAGTCTCGAATCCATCAAATCGCTTGTTGACGAGCTCACGACCCTCCACGTAACCCGTGGCGTTCAGCCCAGTGAGCTGGTCGACAACCTCTTTGAGGATGAGTATGTCGAGTCCTCCGCACGCAAGACCTCTGACGGGCTGATCTTCGAGCTGACCTTCACGGAGGCGGTCGAGGAGGAATCGCCGAGCAAAGTCACGATGCGCTATACCTACGACTGCAACCGGCATCTTGTACTCGTAGAACAGAAAGTAGCGGCCAAGAGGTTCAGCGTTCAGTGGGATCGTGCCCAGGCAGTACAAGAGCGTATTGAAAAGCTTGAGGTGCTGCTTTCTGCCAAGCTCCCACAAGCCCAAGTCGCACGAATCCTGGCGACAATGCCTAAAGACTACCTTGCTCTCGCCCCTCGGCTTCAACTGGTCGCGTAACCATCCTGCCTTCCTCTCACTGCGGCTGACGTTCCACCAATCATGATCACGCCGCAGTGAGCGTCTGCTTCAGAAGCCGCTAGTCATGGGCCATCACGGAAAAAGTCATCCTTGGCAACCAGCCCGAAGTCTTCATCGGGCGGTTGCGGTATATCCTCGAACAGATTTGCCATCCTCCGCTCTTGTTGGAGGTAAGCGATGGTCGCAAAGGTCTCACACAGGTGCGCCTCATAGCGTTTGCCGTCGTGCAGCACACCATAGCCCCAACATGCTTGTCCAAATGCCCGTGGAGTTCGCATCCCATCCTCAGTAATGGCTCCCTGCTACTAAATTACCCTTCCGACCCGCTTTCTCCCGTGATAAAAGCCAATCACACCCACAGAGTGCACGGACTGCCTTACGCCATCCGGGACAGGCTTTCCAACAGGACGGAGAAGCAAGATGCATTTGAAGCGGATCAGGGCGTCAAATTTTCGGGCGTTTGGCGACGGTACGGTTGCCCCCTCACTTGATTGGGAGCTTGCCCCCGGACTGAACATCCTTGTCGGGGAAAACGATTCCGGCAAAACCTCTGTAATCGACGCGATTCGCTACGTGCTGTGGACAACCAGCTACGAGTTCATTCGCCTCTTCGAAACTGACTTTCACATCACGGGCTCGACACGAGCACGCTCTCTATTCATCGAAGCCACTCTTGTGGACCTAGACCCCGAGCAAGAAGCCTCAGTTCTCGAATGGATGACCCACGAAGCAGACGGGTCTCATAGCTTGATCGTTTATCTGCAGGCGCGTTGGATACCACCGAAGGCCAACAAACGCGGACGGGTCGAGGCAATCACCTGCTCGGGCCCGAACGGCACGGGGCCAGAGATCGGCACGGCGGTTCGCGAGCTCATCCGAGCCACCTACTTGCGCCCCCTTCGAGATGCCGAAGCCGAGCTGCGCCCTGGTCGCCAGTCTCGGCTGTCCCAAATTTTGGGCGCTCATAAACGCATTGACGGGCAGGAGCAAAATGATTTTGACCTCGCGGCTCCTGGTACCGTCCCTAGCAACCTGGTCGGGCTGATGGCGTTTGCTCAGCATCACCTGGGCGAGCATCAGGTCATCAGAGACGTCCAGGACGACATCAACGACAACTACCTGAACAAGTTCGCGTTTGCCGGCGATGCTTTGTCCTCTCGTATCCAGATCGCTCCGGAGCTGGGCCTGCAGCCCATTCTGGAGCGCTTCGAATTGGCACTGCTGCCATCCTCCACCATCGATCCAGGTGAGCGGTGCATTCGCGGACTCGGCTATAACAACGCTCTGTTCATGGCGACCGAACTGGTTCTGCTGCGGGACGGTGATGAACTCGGACTGCTGCTGATCGAGGAACCCGAGGCCCATCTCCATCCGCAACTGCAGGAGCGCGTTCAGCAGCTCCTCGAACGTACCTCCAGCGCGGCGGAGCCAGATAGCCGCCCTGTTCAGATCATCATGACTACCCACAGCCCATCTCTGGCGGCGGGTGCGGACATCGCAAGTCTGACCTTGGTAAACCGTGCGCAACTATTCAGCTTGGCTCACGGGAAGACCAAATTGCTGAAAAGTGATTACGAGTTTTTGAGGCGCTTTATCGATGCCACCAAAGCGAATCTGTTCTTCGCTCGCGGCGTTGCGATCGTGGAAGGGCCAGCAGAGGCGCTGCTGCTGCCTGCTCTGGCTGCAGCTTCAGGATACTCGTTCAACGAACACGGCATTTCTTGCGTTAATGTTGGCGGAGTTGGGCTTTATCACTACGCGCGAATCTTGCAGCCGATTGATGGCTCGGCGATTCCCATTCCTGTCGCCTGCATTACGGATCGTGACATCGTTCCCAATGAGGCCGCCTACATATCTCCTCCCAAGAACAATCGTAAACGATTCGAAAAGGACTATACGCCGGAGGAGATCAAGGCACTGGTCAAAACGAAGGTTGACCGCGCGCAGGGTGGCAGCACAATTGTCTGTGTCTCAGACAACTGGACCCTGGAATTTGATCTCGCCCTTCACGGATGCGCCCAGTTGATGCATGACGCGATTCACTTGGCGAAGAAGGCAGACTCGAGGGGTGAACGGCTGACGGAGGACGATGAGAAGAAGACGATCGTCGAGGCAGGCGAGCGCTGGAAAGAACTCTCGAACGCTGGGCACACGCCAGTGGAGCTGGCGTCACTCATCTATCAGCCGCTCGTTGAAAAAGAGGCATCAAAAGCGATCACCGCCCAATACGCTGCTCACCTGATTTCAACAGGCGACTATGGGAAAGGCGATGAGCTGTTCAACAAGCTGCCGCCTTACCTACAGCAGGCGTTACGGCATCTGACTGGCAGGGCTAAGCCATGACAGTCCCTGTGATCAATGCTGCCGATCTTGCGGCTCTACGCGAACTGACACCCGACTTGAACTTCGATGATCAAGAGCGGCGTGCCGTATTGCTGGAGAACCAGTCTCGTGACATCAACGCCGCGCCAGGCAGTGGCAAGACAACGGTACTATCCGCGAAGCTCCTGATGCTGAGCCGCAGATGGATCTCAAGCCGCGCAGGCGTTTGTGTGCTCAGCCATACCAATGTCGCCCGTGATGAGATTCAACATCGGTTAGGTACAAGCCATGACGGGAGTCGCCTGCTCACGCATCCCCACTTCATCGGGACGATTCACGCCATGGTGAATCAGTTTCTGGCTCTGCCCTACCTGCGAAGCAATGGGATGACTGTCGATGTGATCGACAACGATATCTTTGCTCGCCGGGCATTGGCGTTAGCCCAAGCTAACTTTGGCTTGAATCTGTACATGCAAAAGAATGCGAGCGTAACGCCCATGTTAGAGGGGCTGGTCTACAAAGGTGCCTCTCTGGACCTCGCCAGCGAGTTTGGCTCGCTTCCTAAACCAGGCGCGAAAACCCTTCCGACAATCGTCGGTATCAAAGAAAAACTCGCCGCTGAAGGGATTTTCCGGCACGCGGACATGTTCGCGTACGCAGAACGTTTGTTGACCCTTTTCCCTAAGGTTCGCACCCAGCTATCCCGACGGTTCCCTATCGTCTTCATTGACGAAATGCAGGACACGTCCTGGGAGCAAGAGCGTTTGTTGCAGCTGATGTTCGATGAGACTGTCATCATTCAGCGCTTCGGCGACATCAACCAACGAATCCTTGGAAGCTCGGAAGGCGCGGAAAACCTGACTTTCCCTCGAGGCGACGTACTTCCGATCTCCTCCAGCAAGCGCTTCGGTCCCCACATCGCTAAGTCCGTGTCTAGAGCACAGCTGGCAGGTACCGCTATTACCGGAGAGGGCGAAGACCGTCACGCGTCCATGCTGATCGTCTACAGCACCGGGCGAGTACAGGAAGTGATCTCGACGTTTGGAGACCATGTACTAGACCGGTTCAGCGATACCGATCTGACTAGTGGAAAAGTCAAAGCCCTTTGCGCTCGCAAACAGGGCGATGCTCCAACACAGATAGCTGGCCGTACTCTCCTGGACTACTGGCCGGCTTCGGGTGGCGACCAATCACCCGGACTCAAGCTTGTGCGATTCTGGGCGCTTCTCGGGGGGCCCAAGCCTGCCGTAAACGCATCGTTCTCATCACGATTTGAGGAGATCCGCAGAGCGCTGTTTCTGGTACTGCGCGCGGCCAAGGCAGAAATTGTCGAAGGCTTGAAAACCGACCATCAGTTAATTCGAAAACTGCGTGATGCTGATGAAGATGTTTCAGCCTTCCGGCTACTGATTCGTGATCTGTGCATGAAAAACGTGAGCGATGCGGATGAAGCTAGGCGTATCCGTATCGTGAATTTTTTATACGTGAGGCTGCGCCCGTTGCTCCCAAATCACATGACGCCACAGATATTCGCCGCGCTCCCGGTTTTTGAGCGACCAGAGGCCATGGCTATTCACGGAGCCCACCGGTCCATGTGCTCTATCGAAAAAAATGGTCGCAGCTTAGATATTCATATCGGTACCCTCGCCTCGATGAAAGGCGAAACGCATCTGGCGACCCTCGTCATGGAGTCTCTAGGCCATCCAAGTCGTCGCTTCGACCTACAGCTGGCATTACCCATCATTGCTGGGATTGATACTCGCTACGCTAAAATGCCTGAGACTCAGCTTTCTCAATTTCGAAACCTGTATGTCGGTATGTCGCGACCTACAAGCTTTCTGTGCTTGGCAGTCAATGCAGAACGGGTTTCAGACGAGTGTAAAACGGCATTGACCGATCAAGGATGGACCATCACCCATTTGCTGTAACAGGCCAAGGGGTGCAGCCTTCGAGAGCAAGGGCTTGCTGACAGGCTTTGAGTCGTTAGCACTTCTCAAGTCCCGTAGGTCGTTCTGCCGGCTGCAGTAGAGCAAAGTAAGATTTCTGGGAGGTCTGGTATGGATAACGATCACCGTTGGAAGCTTTTCAACCTGGACTCGCTACTGGATGAGATGGACGGGCCTCTTCCGGAGGCATCAACAATAGACCTCTTCATTGCCGCTATCTCATTCAAGAACTTCGACTTCGTAGAGCGGCGCTTATCTTTTGTATGTGAAAGCGTGACCTACAGGTTCGAGGTCTGGCAGAGACTGATTGACGCCGCACCTGTGAAATATTGGATTAAAAACAAACAGGAGGGCGTACTGATTTACCCTCAGTCCGACTTTTGTGGTGCTCTGAGGAGCTATCGATATAGAGGGCCGCTTCACGATGTCAAAGCGATGTCTTCCGATTGGGTAACTGTCGCGGATACTCGAACGCTTTACAGCGCTCTCGACACCCCGGCTGCCCGCTCCGTCTACGCTGCTTGGCATCGGTGGGTGACGTCGACCACCAAAGAGGCTGCTGATCTGGCTGAAGGGCGTTTCGCCAACACTACCGTAGCCAGATCCTTGATCCTTTCTAGCCTGGGTGCCTGCCTCGCCTGCAAGGAGCCTGCAATCAGCAGCGCCAGAACCACAATCGCCAGCGTGCCTGGTAGCGGGACACTCATCCAGCTGCCGCTCTGTAGGCTGCACCTAGAACAGGCCAAACAACAGCCGAATGTGCTGAAGTTTTTGGGCACGCTGTTTTCCCTCTCGATAGATATCCCCGAGTTCGGTCGAAGCGAATTCATCCCTGACGAATTGATACCACACGTTCATGCCATGGTCGCTGAAGAGCTTGGAGGTATTGCTGCGAGTGCGGAGAAGCGTGAAAAGGGATGGCACCTCAGAATTGACCTGCCGCACGGCTGGTGGTGGCTACTGCGGCTGAAGTCGCTGATGAATTACTCCTACATGCTTTTCAGCCCTTCAGAAAAAAAGCAGGTGTACCGGGCGGACTCTGCTCCTGATCATCACGACCTCCCGTTTTTCCCTGACCACGAACATGCTCGTCCTGACAGAAATTCGGATGTCCGCTCGCCGAGTTTTTTGTACGGCAATCCATTTTTTGATTTCAAGCGACTACGACAGGTCAGCGACGAGCGAATGAGGCTGACTGAGCAGGCTCGCTAGGCCTTTCCGTTGCTCGGCATGCCCATCGCTGATTTTGCAGTTGGAGAGGGCCGTGCGTGGGTAGGGGCTGTTGATGGCTTGCCAGGCCAGAAAATTCACGCTGAAAAGCTCAAAAATGACCATTCGTGAACTAATTAAGGATCATAAAAGACTTCATTTTTTTATCATAACAATATGATTTTTAAAGTTTTTTTAGCGGGTTTTTTGAAAAGTCGCGTCACCTATATCTAGAGAGAGGTTTCCCGATTTCGGTAGAAAGGTCCCATCAAAAGCCATTTGAGACCTAACAAAGTGAATAACTTTCGCAAAGTTGTAGAAGCTCTGGAAAAGCTCGCACCTAACGCGGACAAGCTAGTTCCGCTCATTCTGTCTTTCGCAGTCTTCGCTGCGATCATCGTCATTGGTTTGCAGCAAGGAGTAGGCAAATGAGGATTTTTCCTTGGGTGAAGATGCCAGCGCTGTGGATCAAGGGAGGAGGCCTGCGTGACTTCGGATGGGCGAACTCCAGCACCGTGCAGCGCTCCAAGGCAATCGCTGCGCTGCAGTTGTACATCGCGCTTTTGACTGTCGCAGAAGAGGACTGGCGTACAGATGGCTGCAAGATGGTTGCAGATATCACCTATAGCGATCTGATGCGGATCACCAATCTGAGTCGGCAGCTGGTCGCAACGGGACTGGACGGATTAGTGGCGGCCGGGCGGATCACCACGGAGAAACAAGGCCGGAAATGCCGGTACCTGATTACTGGCTACGACTTCACCGGCAACTGGTGCAAGCTGCCCGCGAGGGCGTTGTACGTTCCTTTGAAGCAGACGCTGATCGAGCCCTTCCAGCTGTTCCAGAAGCGGTCGGTCTGCGAGTTGGATGCACTCAAGCTCTTCCTCTATTTCGCTTTCGCCCGGGATAACAAAACGCCCTACACCATGGCGTCATTCGAAACGATCTGCGAAAAGACCGGTGTTCCCGAAAAACGCATCCCCCGGGCGAATGCATTTCTCATCAATTGCGGGTTGCTGGCCAACTTGTCGCGCGAGCATTCGGAAGACGCCAAGAAGAAGGAGCCGAACAAGTATTTCCTGCGTGGTTACAGGGAGCTTTTTGTAGGTCGGCAAGCGCTGGCCCCCGCGCCAGCAGCGTGACCGTGGCCTGACCAGTCAGGCTCCGGTCACGCAGGACTATGCTTCGGTCGAGAACGCACACCCTGGCCAGGGATCGTCATGCCCGTGCCATGCTCGTCCAGGGGATAAGGGTCGCCACCGCGTGGGCCGTAAGCCCGGCTTTGATCAAACTTCCGCGGAAGGAGCCCAGGAAGGTACTGAGGACGGCTAGCCAAAAAAGGTCTTTGGCTCTGGTCCAGAATAGTTCGATAGCAAAACCTACCCCTAGGTAAGACCCAACTCAGACTGGTTGACGGGATGCTGCTGGGCTGCGGGTTTTGCCAGCGCCTCAGGCCATTTGTGCGCTTCGATAGTTGACATGTCGTTCAGCCACCATTAGCCTCTGGGTCAGGCTAACCCCTGCTTCGTGGGCCACAACACGGGAATCAAAGGTAGCGTCACCTGTGGTAAGTATCAAAATCAATCAACCATAGAACTGACTCCGCCAGGCACATGCTGGTGGTGTGGCACACCGAACTAATCGCCTGGCTAGGAAAATGTCCTATGCCGCAAGAACGTTATACCCTCGACATCCTCAAACAGACCTTCACTGTTGAGGTAGATCGCACTGTCTTCGATTCCAAGAGCTTCGCTGCCCTCCCGTCAGATGGAAATTCTCCTCTCAATACTCGTGAAGAGCGGAAGAACGCCCAAGTGCACGTCCCACTGACTGAGCTTGATCTGGAGCTCAATGGCCATGCGAAGCGCATTTTCACAGAAATGTGCAACGTCTTCGAAAACGGCAAGATCCGTTTTGAGCTTCCCAGCGGAGAGAAGGTTACGATCGCCGAGCTGCGGAAGGCTGCGAAGCTCTCCCGCGACTCTGAACAGTCACTTCTTCAATGCTTCGAGAGCTACACGCAAAAGCAGTTCGGCCGCTCCTACAGCGTTCTCATCTCTGAGGCTCAGAAATCGATGATTACGCGGTTTCAGGAGGCCTTCGACAGCACAGGCCCTCTTCCACCGATGCAGATGACCCCTGAAGAGCATGTGACCATGCGAGAGAACTTCACCCACTACCCTATCTGGACATCCCCAGAAAACCTTCGCGAATTTCGTGAGCTTGCCGATCAAGGGCATGTTTATTCGCAATATTTAGCCGGTGTCCTGCTTGCGACGGTGGCTGGCGAGTTTTCTGCAGATTGCGTCAAGTACCTGGTCGCTGCGTATCAAAACAAGGTGCCAGATGCGATGGCGGCCTTGGCTGAGTTCTGCTTCATGCGCCGCGATTACCTGGGGGCCGCTCAGTGCGCGCTGCTTTCAGTGGATGGCGGTCATCGTGACTCCAAACGCCTCATTCAGAAGAGCTACGGCATCATGGGTATGCAGGTATATCAAACCGCAAACGGGATGGTGTTCGGCTCCCAAGTATTGACCAAAGCCCTCCACGAGAGTGGCTTTGGGCCGGTTATCGGACGTGTTTACAAAGATGCCGGGGGAGATTCGCTGATATGACTAGCATGCACACCGATTCTCAAACTAACGAAGGCTTTGATGATGAGAGCTACGACTGCATGAATTGCCAAGAAGGCTTCTTGGCTTCTGACTTCGACCTTGTCGACGACGAGCTCAACCCACTCCACCCTTTGTGCCCCGCTTGCCAAGTGGCTGCTAGGCTAGAAAGTGCCGAATGCGAGCAGTGTGGCGAACCCGCTACGCATGAAGTCGAACTCGGCCCGCTGTGTGATGACTGCTTCGAGCACTATGTCGATGGCTATCGAGAGAATGGCTAAGGGAAGGATTTAACGCGCGAAAACAAAAGGCCTGGCTCATCTCAGGCCTTTTGTCATTAGAGGGCGCTGCTATCAAGTGCATCAGGGGCTAAGGGAGCCGTTACCCGTAAAGGCCGGAAACGAGAAGACGGCGTCTCCTATGTTGGCCCTCCCTCAATGTTTTCCTCCTTCGCTACACCTTCAGATACCCTGCCTTCACTTGCTCCACCACGCGGGCATGCATAGCCTTGTGTATCCGATTGAGTACCACGCCGATCATCTCGTCTCCATTCAGCTCTCGCACCGCTTGAAAAAAATTCTCTCGTTGCGGTTCTGCGGCGATGGATGCTTCAGTGTTTGCGTTGAGCTCATTCATGCTCCGATGGAAGTCCAACAGCAGTTGATGGAAAGGATCTTCTGGCGGGACGACTCGATTCTTGTTGGCCAGCAACCAAGCCTGCTCATCCGTAGTGAATCGAGAATCAGCAGCCAGGCTCTGGTAGTCCTTCTCTGTCGGTCCTATCGGAAATGGTTGCGGACAAATTCGGCGGCTATTCAGGTCGGTGACAACCTCTTCAAGTTCCTTATCCCGGCATTTTTCACACAACCGAATACCAGGAAATCCTTTCGTGCGTCGCAGGGCATCGGAAGTGCTTCCAACGTAGAAGTCAACGCAGCATTTCGGGAAGCCAAATAGCTTCCCCAGCACACGATCAGCGAACACTTTCTCTTCAATTTCAGTCATTTCTATATATCACCCGAGTCAGATGGACCACACACATACCTGGTGGCCAGAAGGCGAACAACCAGGCGATCAACGCCGTGACCAGGCGGGGCTATTCAACTGGAATCAGCAGGTCGTCGAATTCTGTATCGCCGCTTCTAGCGCTCAACGCAGTCTCAATCGCCTTAGCCATTTTCGACCAGTCTGTGGCAGCAGCCTTTTCGCTTCCGAACTCACTAAGTTTCCCGAGAGCTCTAAGAATCCATGGTAGGAAATTGGCCACAACACCATTAATGAACGATACGAATTCCTCGAACATCGTCTCAACCGTGTCCGGCTTGGCCGCGGATTTCTTGCTGCGCAGCCCTTCAAAGACCTGGCGTAAGTCCATGCGCAATAGTAAGTTACTTAGCATCTCTTCAATGTTTGAGGTCTTAACCACATTTCTGTGGTTAACTCCGGAGAAGATTTTTTTTAACGTCTCATTCGACTGCTCGGGAACGTCGTTGAACCGCTCCAGAAGCTCACTGTAGAGCGCCGCGCCAGTTTCGAAGTACTCCTCTGACAGAAATTCCACCATTAGCCGACATGTTCCGGGTGAGAAGCCGCTGAGGTTGGCAGCTTGGCCAAATTCCGTGAGTCTGATTGGGCTGTTCATGACTGCCATTGCACCGCCAGCCTCCTGATCGTCTAAAATTCTGCTGACGGTCTCCGACAAGATTCTACGTACGTTTTGCTTGCCATCGGTTTGCCCAGCGTAAGAGGCCTCCGTCAGTTCTGACACGATATCTTCAGCGTCGGGATGCTCTCCGATGCACGCGAGCAATTGCGCACTGATTGTTGCCTCCAGCAGTTTCTGCCCTTGGATAGGGGTCTCGTCCCACTCGCCCCCAAGCGTCGACTGGAGCGGTGAGGATGCAAACATGACTTCTTCCAAGCTACGTTTGTTTCGCTGCCCCCGCTTCAAGGATGGGGGGCCCATCAAGTTTTCGAAGAGAACCGTATCGCCTTCAGAAAAGGCACCCGCTCTACCGCAACGGCCCGCAATGTTACGGAAAGTCATCGACTTCATTACCCGACCATCATCACGCATGCTGCTGAGCCAGTGAGCGACGATAGTCCATCGGAACGGGAGGTCCGCACCTTCAGCGAGTGTGGTGGTTGCGCAAACAACTGACAGAGCGCGTGCACGAGTTAATTCTTCTATATCGCGTCGCACATCAAAGGGCAGAGATGCGTTGTGGTACGACACTCCATACCGAAGACACTCGGCTAAGAAGTTCAAGTAAGGGTAGCGTTCAAGGATGTTGGCTGCGGTCTGTAGAACGTCGTCATTCTCAACCTCCTCTCGGCCTTCCAGTAACTCACGGGCAAGTAGCCGTGTGTCCAGCTTTCTTGGGCACACGATCAGACCGGGCGAGCCTAGTCGAATCAAAAGATCTCGTGCTATTGCACCAACATTGGCGGCCGCACTCTTCTCATTAGCATTCGCGAACCGCGCCGGTTTTATCTTCCCAGGAAGTCTGACTTTGATCGGTTCTGACACGGCCGAAGTGGCTAGCTCGTTCGAGGGACGAAGCGCGTCGTTCCCATGGATCCAGTACATATCCCCGTTCGCGAGGCACATGGCTAATCGGCGTGCTGTAGGTCGCCAGCCAATTTGATGCAGGTCGATTTCTTGCACGCCAAGCCACGTACAGACGCGCTGCGGCTCAGTCAACACAGCTGACAACCCAATGATGCGAAGCTTTGGATTGTTTCGCTGAAGCAGCCGAAGTCTTGATACCAAGCCTTCCACCCGAGCACCCCGAGATCCATTCTCAAGAATATGGATCTCGTCGAAGATGACTGTACGCAGTCGGTCAAGGTCTTCACCAGTACGAAGCCAACCGTCAAACCGTTCAGGGGTAGCGACGACAACCTCATTCTCGGCGAAGCTGTTTAAAGCCTCAGATTGGAAACCGCCAAACATGGAAACAACAGGGACCTCATCACCAAAGCATTTCCGAAGAGAATCCTTCACCTGCTCCCCAATGGCGACATACGGAGCGACATAGACACACAAACTGTCATCCGCTAAATCGGCAGCCATACACGCTTCAGCGACAAATGTCTTCCCGGTGCTTGTGGGAAGCGTTAATAGGGTGTTGCGTCTATGCATAGCAATACGTTTCTTGCTGAGAAGAATGTACTGCGGGGGCAGTAGGGTCACCATGCCAGCTTTGATGGATTGCAGGATAAACCATCGCGGAATTTCGGGTGCGTCGTCTAAAAGATTAACGGTCGCTAATCGTCTCGCTTGGTTAGCTGCCATCCGCCCACCCAGCAAAAGTGCATACTCCGCCATGGTTCCTGCCGTTGCAGCTTCAGTGAAGAGCTCGAGTGCATTTTCGAATGCTTTGGTACGTCTCCGCTTGTTAGAGCGACGCAAGGCGCGGTACCACCAGGAACGAAACTCGTCGAAATTCACATCGAGCGAACGGTATCGAACGTTTTTACTGGACGGGTCGCATATCGCTGCGACCATACGGAACACTAAGCTTTCCTTGAGATAACCTGAGGACACATCAGAAAGCGCAGCGCGTGCACTGGGAAAGTTGCCATGCATAGCAAAGGCAAGCGCGGCATGAAACGACAAGTCATCAAGATCAGCAACGTTCGGTGGATTTGTTTCACGTCGCAGGTTTTGTGCCGTCGATTGCAAGATCCGAGCTGCTGCGACAAGAGGCTGCGCATTGCTCTCGTCATCAAGTGCCTCAAGTACCTCCACTCCTACGCGAACTTGGAATGCACTGATGCACTTGAGTGCCGTCGCTACATCGAATGGGTCTGCGGTCGGAAACACTGGCTCAACCCCTCTGGCCTTTGCTGCTGAGGAGGCAGCACTTTCGAGGAATCTGACAGAGTCAGGGAGGCCGTTCATGGCATCGTACTTCCGTTATTTGAAAGATGCACAAGGCACTGAGTCAGCTTGCTTATCGCGATGCTCCAAGGCTCAATAGTTTGCTTGCCCCAGCCTTGTTGTTCAATCTTCACGGCAACATTGTCCAGCGCTTCAACAGCCGCCTGATCACCGACACTACAGTCGTGCACCAATGTGGGCAGCAATTTAATGCCTTTACAGTCCTTCGCCTCTGGCATGAAAAGATTACCAACTCGCTCAAGCGCGTCGTCATCGAACTCGTGAACCTCCATCAGGTAACCCTGTAGCCAGTTAAATCGCTGACCTAACGACCCAGCGACCGTTGTTTTCCCCAAAAGCTTGTCGTAGTCGTCAATTAGTGCGGTCGCGTAGGTCAGCACGGCGGCGCCAGTAGTCTTTACCTCCATGATGTAAAGGCAGTCCTTGCTCTCGTCGCCTCCTGGGTCCAAGTGGACGATGGTGATGTCCAGCCCTGTCGGGGCGCCATTTTGAAGCGGAGTTAGTGCTCCCATTAGCGCCACCGTGTACCCGTTGCCCTTCCCGCGTAATCCAGACTTATGAGCGACCTTGTACGATAGAAACTCGCCAAGGTTGCCCTTTCGGCCAGTAGTGAGCTTCGTGATTTTCGGTGGCCAGATTTTGGTCGCCTTCGAGAGCTCGGTGTGAATCCACTGGTAGAACGCCGCGCAATCGGGATCACCTCGGAAAAGCTGAATTTGCCATCCATTGGATGAATTCGAGGGCGATTTAGTGAAGGCCATCGGTATCTCATTCCCTGTTCTAGCACACGGCCTCTGCTGCGTGAGTAAGGCCTTCCGCCACTATGTTAGCGCAGCGTGTTGGTGCTGAGTCGATTTTGTATCAGGAGCAATTCGGCATCTGGGTCAAAATTTGTGACAACCACCTGCTCGATCCAGTCAGTTATCCAAGGAAGATACCATCATAAAATTCTGGTTTTTTGACCCCGTCCACCTTTGCTCCTTTTGCTCTGACCCAGAGTTGTGACAAGCTTTATTCTTTGAAAAACAATACGAGTTTTTGTAAAAGCCAGTTTTGTGACAACCTTTTCGCGCCCCAGACGCGTCGGTATTTTCCTAGATGCCACGAATTTAAAGTGGTGTTGTGACAACCTTTATTCTTTTGACACAAGGGTTGAAGCTACGAGATAAAGTCTGTCGGAATGAAATAAAGTTTGTCGCTGGCGCCTCCTGCCCCCCGGTTGAGCAGCCAGCGACGCTTTCCTGCTTGCCTCCTTGCTCTCGACGCCGCTCTAGGTTTTATCGAAAAAATGATCTTAGCTATTCAGCCTGAGGAGACTGTGCGTTCCTTTATGGAAAAACTCCTCGCCCAAATGCAGGGGGGAATTAGTTGCTATGGCTTGAACAAGATGCTTAATAGGCATACTAACTACCCGTTAAAGGAGGTTTTTAAGAGTGTTCAAGATGTCTCCTACTATAGGGTTGAATACATAGGTCATTCGAGGTGCTACGACTTAAATAGAACCCCAACAGGTTTTGTCCTGTTTGTGTTGCCGAAGATATTGAACGCTTAGGGTTTTCCTTCTGGCGACGTGCTCACTGTTGTGAGACTGAAAGTCTGCGCTGATCACGGGAAAAGTTGCTACGAAGTTGCTAGCGCCAATCAGCCGTTCAGGGGGATGTCTCAGCGGCTTTGGCGTAAAGCACGATGACCACACTTCGCCAGACGATGTTCCGGCCACAGGATTTCCAACATGGAGAAACTCCGTGGCCGGCTCGCTTACGCTTACTTGGAAACCGTGCCGGCGGTAATGGCAGGTGCAGCGCTGCGTCGCAAAATCAGGACACCACCTATTGCAGCCAAGGTCGAACCTATCAATACACCGACTTTTACCTCGTCAATCAGGTGAGCTGATCCAGCAAACGCAAGGTTTCCGATGAATAGACTCATGGTGAAGCCGATGCCACACAAGAGCGCAACGCCGTAAAGCTGTGCCCAATTGCTGCCTTCCGGCAGCTTGGCCAAGCCCATACGAATGGCCAGAGCAGCCAATAGGAAAATACCAATCTGCTTGCCCACCAACAAGCCGAGCGCTACACCCAGCGGAACCGGATCGACTAGGTTTTCCATAGAAATACCGGCAAGTGAAACACCCGCATTGGCGAAGCCAAAAATCGGCACCACAGCGAAAGCTACCCACATGTGCAGCTTTTCTTCCAGGAACAGCAGTGGAGACCGGACTTCCTCTTCAGGCTTACCCATTGGGATGCACAGCGCTACAGCGACACCCGCAAGGGTGGCATGCACCCCCGATTGCAGCACGAAGAACCACAGCACACCACCGACCAGCAAATAGGGGAACAATCGTCTGACGCCCCATCGATTCATTGCGATCAGAATGACCAAGGTTGCGAGCGATGCCAGCAACATCGGCATGGAAAGACCAGTGGTGTAGAAAAAGGCGATGATGACCACAGCCCCCAGGTCGTCAATGATCGCCAAGGCAGCGAGAAAAACCTTCAGTGAAGTCGGGACTCGCTTACCCAGCAGCGACAAGACGCCCAGGGCGAATGCGATGTCGGTAGCGGCTGGTATAGCCCAGCCTTTCAAGGTCTCAGAATTACCCCAGTTGATTGCGATGTAGATCAATGCAGGCACAACCATGCCGCCTAAAGCACCAAATCCTGGCAACGCACGCTGGCCCCAAGTGGAGAGCCCGCCTGCCAGTACCTCTCTTTTGATCTCGAGTCCGACCATCAGGAAGAAGATCGCCATCAGGCCATCATTGACCCAATGCTCGACAGACATGCCCAACCAGACACTGTGCAAGGCTGCAAAATAACCTTGCGAGAGAGGCGAGTTGGCCACAATTAGTGCCGCGAGTGCTGCGCCCATCAGTACAAGACCGCCAGCGGATTCCGACGATAGGAAGCGAGCCAGAATTGCGGCAGCTCTAGGGGTTTCGGCTTTAGCTTGATGATTGGTCATCAACATCCTTTGGATCATTTAAAAAGGTAATATATTAACACTTGGCCCGCGCACGCGGGGCGGGGTCTAAACAGCATGAAACAGTTGATGCTGAAGGGCTTAGTTAGCGAGCACTCCTCAACGCAAGCCTCTGAAATAGGGCTTACGCCCAAGCATCCGAAACGATATCAATGCCGTCACTGACTCAATCCACCGTCCCTCTTTCGAATAACTCGATGAGTCGTCCCCCCGCTTGATACCATCCAGCACACTTATATGACGATTTAATGTCTGGAAGGCCTTTGCGTGAATGTTATCCATCGCTGGTTAAGACAACCCCGTGCACGCCTGATCGCCTTGATCGGGTTGGTTCTGATCGTGCCTTTGTGCCTGCGTGCGGCTCTGGGTTGGTCGAATCCACTTGGTTATCTTTCAGATCTGGGAATTGCGAGCCTGCTGATAGTACTCCTGCATCGCCGTCCTTGGTGGTTAGCGCTTCCTGTGTTGCTGGTATGGGGACTTATTACTCTGGCGACTGCCGAACTGGTCAGCGCGGTCGGTAGACTCCCAAACTCCTCTGACCTGCACTACCTGGTCGACCCTCAGTTTTTGGAAAACTCTACAGGTGGTGGTTTCGCCCAGCCTTGGCTGGCCGCCACTCTGATTGTTGGACTGGTAATTTGGCTGATCACGCAGTACCTGGGACGCTTGTCTCCCGCTCCGGGTTTACCACGAAGCGCGTGGGCAGCACCGCTACTGCTATTGATCGCCCATTGGGGTGTGCAGCACCTGTACCCCTCAGAAGAAGACCAGTGGCGCTTGTTCAACCTCCCACATCAGTTAATGGCCGCGAGCGTTGGCGCTGTTCAGGCAAGCGCGGAAGAGTGGCTGGAAGGTGAGGCTGTCGATGAACTACCGAAAATGGCGGGGCTCACTGAACTCGATCTGGACGGACAGAAACTGCTCGCGACACCGGGGCGTGCGCGCAATGTGTTGATCATCGCACTGGAAGGTATTCCCGGCGCCTACGTCGGCGTCAACCGCAAAGCCCTACACAGCAGCTATCAAGAAAACCTCATGCCGAATCTCAGTCGTTGGGCAGAGCGCGGCATGAATACGCCGGATTATGTACTGCATAGCCATCAAACCATTCGTGGTCTGTACGCAATGCTTTGTGGGGATTACGACAAGCTGGACAACGGAACGCCTAAAGGCGTTGAGATGTTGACCCAGAACGAACGGAACCAGGCGTGCCTCCCTGCCCAATTGCACAAGAACGGATTCGCCACGCACTACCTTCAGGGCGCGGGCCTGCGCTTCATGGCCAAAGACAAGATCATGCCGCACATTGGCTTCGGTGCGACCCATGGCCTGGAATGGTTCACCAACAGCAACTACCTGGAGTTCCCTTGGGGCAAGGACGACAAGGCCTTCTTTGAAGGGGCGCTGGACTACGTCGGCCAACTGAAAAAGCAGAAAAAGCCGTGGATGCTGACCCTGCTGACCGTTGGCACCCACCAACCCTATTCGGCCCCTGAAGACTACCTTGAGCGCTACGACACACCCAAGGAGGCCGCCGTCGGGTATCTGGATGATGCTCTCGGGCAATTCCTCAGCGGCCTGGAACGTCAGGGCATCTTGAAAGACACCCTGGTGGTGATCACCTCGGACGAATCCCACGGTATCGATGGAGTGCGCCTGGCTTCCTCTTGGGGCTTCAACCTGATGTTAGCGCCCGAGCAGGATCAGTTGCCTGGGGTAAAGTCTGGAGTCTACGGGCATGTCGATCTGAGTGCTTCGATACTCGACTACTTCGCCTTACCCGTCCCTTCAGCCTTAAGCGGTCGTTCCCTGTTTCGTGACTATGAAACAGGCCGTGAGATCATGTCGTTCACCAACGGCAAGCTGCGCTATCACGATGGCCAAGGCACGTTGACCGAGTGTGACTTTCAACAGCGCTGCCGGAATTACAACAGTGCAGGGTTCATTGCCGATCACGCTACCCTTGCCGGACAGTACGGCGGCAAACGAGCACGAGAAATCACAGCAAGAGCCTTGGCGCTGGATCATTCGCTGATCCGGACACCGTTGAACCAGCATTACCAATTCGGCAGTCCCGCCATCATCCCGCTTCAGGCACAGATCAAGGATGACTGGGCCGACAACCTGATCGGTGCTCAGTATCTGGAAATGCCCAAGGGCTCACAAACACGCGTGCGTCTGACCGTGCGCTCTTTAGATCCCCGGCAGGATGCCTACATCCTGCTGAAAGCCAAGGAGTTGGAGCAGGATGTGCCACTGGGGCTGCCAGCAGAAATGGTCGTCACTGCCGATCAGCCGTTGGAGATGGACTTCAGTTTCGATAATCCGCAGCCGCGTAAGGCGTTCTCGTTCCATCTGTTGGGCTATGGGCTAGGTGCCGTTGAAGTGAGTGACTTCAGCGTGATTACCGAGTTGCTAGAAGCTCCGGAGGCGCTGGAAGAGTCCCAGGTTGATAACGTAGCTAAATCAAGTTAGGGCGTTATGCATAATTAAGATTAAGTTGAGCGCATTAATATGCCGGGTTTAACAAAGCAACACAGGAGTGTTGCAAAAACTGCATGCTATATACTGAATAAACAGAGGTTTATTAAAAGTCAGCAGTAGTATTTATGCCTCCCCGTTTTTGCTTTGCGCAGTATTCGGTTGCCTGCACCATTGGATGAAAATCTAGAAAATTAAATTTTTCACCAAAACATTTTGTCACATTAATTGCTATTGATAATTTGATCTGCATCAGTAATTGCCAACCGGTTGATTGCGTTACATCTATAGTTCCTGTCAGCTGGACGGAACTATAGGATGTAAGACCGAAAAATAATGTTTTCAGTCTTATATTCCCACGCTCGCTCATGATCACCTCAGCCCGTCTCACTTGAGCTGTGCACACAGGAGATACTCATTGATGAAGCAGGTGGTCGACGCATCAACGGAGCAAACACCAATCCCTCCGCATTCCGTGGCCTGGCACTCCCTACCTGCAGAGCAGGTGACAAACCTGCTTGAGGTCAATGAGCATGTCGGGCTGGAGGCCGCCGAAGTTCAAGCGCGGCTTGCCCGCACGGGTTTCAATCGTTTGCCAGAAGCCGCACGGCGACCCGCGTGGCTGCGATTCATGCTGCAATTTCACAACATTCTGATTTATGTGCTTCTAGGATCCGCTGCGATTACCGCGATGCTGCAGCATCTGTGGGACACGGTGGTGATTCTTGCAGTGGTTATTGCAAACGCAATCATAGGTTATGTCCAAGAGGGTAAAGCGGAAAAGGCCATGGACGCTATCCGGCAGATGCTGGCGCCGCACGCCGCCGTGATTCGTGCGAGTCAACGTTTGAGTGTTGTAGGCGAGGAGTTAGTACCGGGCGACATTGTATTGCTGGAGGCCGGAGACAAAGTACCTGCTGATCTACGCCTGCTGCACGTGAATAGACTGCAAATCCAAGAAGCAATTCTCACCGGTGAATCCGTACCGGTAGAGAAACACACCGAACCAGTGGGTGTTGAAGCCGCTCTGGGTGATCGTACCTGCATGGCGTTCAGTGGCACGCTCGTGACTTGCGGCCAAGCAACCGGGGTTGTAATTGCTACCGCAGCAGCAGCTGAAATAGGACGCATCAGTACGCTGCTTGCTGGAGTTGAAACGCTGACCACGCCGCTGGTGCAGCAAATGAATATATTTGCACGTTGGCTGACGATCTTGATCTTGTTAGTCGGCGGCCTTCTGCTCGTGTTCGGCCATTATGTCGGGCACTACGAGTTCACAGAGATCTTCATGGTCGTGGTGGGGATGTCGGTAGCGGCGATACCTGAAGGACTGCCCGCCGTCCTTACCATCACGCTGGCTGTCGGCGTTCGTGCAATGGCTCGCCGCAACGCTATCGTGCGTCGCCTGCCGGCCATCGAAACACTCGGCTCGGTATCCGTTATCTGCACTGACAAAACCGGCACACTGACCCGCAACGAAATGATGGTCGCAACGGTCGTCACGAGCGATCTGCTCTTCACGGTTGATGGTGCAGGTTATCAGCCAGCGGGAAGCATCAGTCTTGCCGATCAGTTAATCGACATATCATCTCACCCCGCGCTCTCAGAATTGGGGCGAGCAGCAGGTCTTTGCAACGATGCCTCGCTGCGCCTGCATGAGGATGTATGGACGGTGGAGGGGGATCCGATGGAGGGGGCCTTGCTGGCGTTTTCCGGAAAAGCTGGAATCGATAGCGATGAAGATCATCGTACCTGGCCACGAACCGATGCCATTCCGTTTGACGCGAAACACCGCTTTATGGCGACCCTCCATCACAATCATGATCGCCATGCCTCTATCTATGTAAAAGGCGCGCCGGAGCAAATACTGGCCATGAGCACGCAGCAGTTCGTAACCGCCGGCGTGACGGAGCCCCTCAACGCGGACTACTGGTACGAACAGGCGAACACTATCGCCGCAAAAGGGCAGCGTGTATTGGCGTTTGCCGCTAGATCAGTTCAGCCAGAGCACACCGTGTTGGAGTTTGGGGACGTGCAAGGGAAGCTAACCTTGTTGGGTATGGTCGGGTTAATTGATCCGCCGAGACCCGAGACGATAGAGGCCGTTCAACAATGCCAGGCGGCGGGCATTGTCGTAAAAATGATCACTGGCGATCATGGCGGCACCGCCGCCGCAATCGGTCGGCAGATTGGCTTGCAAAATCCCGACAATGTGCTGACTGGTATAGACCTGGACTCCATGAACGATGCAGCGCTCAAGGAGGCGGTGAAGAACGTCAATATCTTTGCACGTACCAGCCCTGAACATAAACTCAGGTTGGTCATGCTGCTGCAATCGAATGGCATGACCGTGGCAATGACCGGCGATGGCGTCAACGACGCACCCGCGTTGAAGCGTGCCGATGCGGGTATTGCCATGGGGGGGAAGGGCAGTGAAGCCGCCAAGGAAGCTGCAGACCTGGTGCTGGCCGACGACAACTTCGCATCCATCGTGGCGGCAGTGCGCGAAGGGCGGACAGTCTACGACAACATCAAAAAAGTGTTGAGCTGGACGCTGCCTACCAACGCGGGCGAGACCATGACCATCATCGTGGCCCTGCTGCTCGGCCTTACACTGCCGGTCACGGCGATACAGATTCTGTGGATCAATCTGATTACCGCCGTGACACTTGGCATCGCACTGGCGTTCGAGCCTACCGAAGAAAACACAATGCGCAGACCGCCCCGTTCGCGCAAAGAGCCTCTGATAAGCGGTGCATTGGTTTGGCATATGGTACTTGTTTCAATTCTGTTCCTCTGCGGCGTTTACGGCATTTTTTCTTATGCGCTCGACCGTGGCTACTCCGTGGAGTTGGCCCGTACCATGGCGGTGAATACGTTAGTCGTGATGGAAATATTCCATCTGTTCTTCATTCGTAATCTCTACAGCACATCGCTTACCTGGAGGGGCATTCGTGGCACCAAGGTCGTGTGGATGACCGTCGCAGTGGTGACCTTGGCTCAGTTCGGCATCACCTACGCGCCACCGCTGCAAAAGGTGTTTGCCACAGAAGCGATCCCCTTCCTGGATGGCCTACTTATCATCGGGGTTGGTGTTGCGCTCTTTGCGATCATCGAGATTGAAAAACAGATTCGAATCCGCCTGTCCGAGTAGAACTGATTGCAAGCTGGCAATCCCCAAACGACAAGCATCTTCATGCCACTGAAAGAGGATTTAGAAAATGCATAAAATACTTGTAGCTGTCGATGGTTCCGAGCATTCGGAGCGCGCGGTGCGTTACCTTATTGGGTTGATCCAAGAGGGCGGATTGCTGGGCGGAAGTGTTGAGGTGCATCTGCTGAATGTGCAGCCACTTTTACCAACGCGAATTGCACACGACATGAGTGCGGATGAGATTGATCGTTACTACGGTGATAAAAGTGCTGAGGACTCA
Source organism: Pseudomonas sp. FP2294 (assembly GCF_030687625.1). NCBI lineage: Bacteria > Pseudomonadati > Pseudomonadota > Gammaproteobacteria > Pseudomonadales > Pseudomonadaceae > Pseudomonas > Pseudomonas sp. FP2294. Next base: position 5,877,825 of record NZ_CP117441.1, on the reverse strand, counting down.
CAAAACGCTGGGGTGCTTCTGAAGCAGGAAGGGATTGCATTTACACTTCATACCCTACAAGGCGATGCAGCAAGCCAAATCGTGGGGTGCTCCCACTCTTTAGGATGTGACAGCATCATCCTAGGCTCACATGGCAACGGCTTTCTTGCAGGGATTTTTCTGGGCTCTGTTGCGGCAAAGGTGATTCAGCTCTCAGATATACCAATCACCTTAGTCAAATAGGAGATCGTCAAATGCTTGATAGCGCGACCCCATAAGTGGGTGATCCAAGGTGGATGTTCTGGAAAGGCTTTGATTGAGTTGAGTCGTGCGCAACATAAGCCATCGACTTTTCCATGCGTGTGGTTCCCTCGACATTTGATGTTCCGAGCGACTGAGAAGCAAATCACGTGCTCCTCAGTTCCTACTCCCGGCTGATGAATTCAATCTGGAGTGAAACCTGGTTGGGGGTATACGCAGCTACTGACTTGCGAATTTCTTCCCGCGCCTCATCTGCGCTTCCCCACAGGCCGCAAAAAACGAGGGCCTCCTGCGACAGTTTGAATTCTCTAATTTCAAGGGCATGGTTTCAGGATTGAAAACTGTCCCGCTTGGGGCCCCTCGGGGCTCCAAACGACGTCCTTCTCTCCTTACAGCTCCTAGCAAAAGGTGCAATTACAGGTGGAAGTGGCCCGCCGCCTCGGGCTGGTAAAGCACTTTCCTGATTTCAATCCGACGGGTCCGATCAGAAATTCGCCAGTCGATGGCGTCCCCCTCCTGATAGCCCAGGATGGCGGCGCCGATGTCGGAATACACGGAGTGCTTCCCTGCGGTGCTGTCCGCGTCTTCAGGGTAGACCAAGGCCACTTCGATCTCTTCTTCGTCCAGTTGCAGCAAGGCTCTAGAGTTCATCGTGACGACATTGCACGCCACCTGCTGCGGCTTGACGACAATGGCTCGTTCAAGCTCATGTTCGAGTTCAACAACGGTCGGGCCTTGCTCGAGCGCGATTAGGCTTTCGAGCCTGGCCTTGTCGATTTCCGTAATGTAGATCCTGGTGGCGTCGCCAGCGGCACCTTCGCGCAAGAACTGGAGATAGCGCCCCGCCGTCATGGAAAATGACTTCAATGTCGGCGTTTCGCCTTCAAGCAGAAAGCCGCTGCGTAGAAAGGCGTTCAGCGAGCGCGCGTTGTCCGGGTGGATCTTGGCGATGAGCTTCTTGGCCCGCATGTCGAGGAAGGCCAGTTTCATGCCTTCGCGAATCGTGCGGGCGCCAAGGTTCTGGCCCCATTTATCGCTGTCTCCGATGACCAGGACTATCTCGCAATCTGAGCCGGTCTTGATCAGACGGACAAAGCCCACCGGGGCGTCATGTCGGTCATAGGCCATGAAGAATCGGCCGCCCTGGTTGAATAGATGGGTCAGGATCGGCGATTGAGTCCGATCGATGACTTGCTCGATGGAGCGGGAGACATGACGCGAATCGCTCAGATAGCAGGTGACGCGTTCATCCTCCAACCAATCCATCAGCGTCAGCGCGTGCGCCCGAGTAATTTCAGGGCACAGCGAAATGAAAGGCTTGTTCATCTTCATCACACTTACTTGTAAAGGATGGAAGCCCGTCATGGCTTTGGCCATGACGGCTCTTTGGGCAACCGACCATGTTAAGACATAACGCGGGTAATGCCGAACCCTGCTCCTTGGTCCGACCCAGAGGCTCGCCGCAAGCGGTTCCATCAAATGTACGTGGATGTCGTGTGATTACTGGGTGCAGCTGTTTTGCGGTTCCTCTATACGACGCGGCAGGCCCCGAAATACGGGCACTCTTCGCGACAGTTTTAGCTCTCTTTGGGAGCGTCGTTAGCCTTTGGATCGGTGTGACTCAGGTCCACCAATACCGCACCAAATGAAAGAAAATCGGCGCCGCAAAACACACCGAATCCAACCGATCCAGCATCCCGCCGTGTCCTTCGATCATATGCCCCCAGTCCTTCACCCCTCGGTCGCGCTTGATCGCCGACATCACAATCCCGCCGGCAAAGCCCAGCAGGTTGATCAGCAGCGCAATCAGGAATGACTGCCAGGGGTTGAACGGGGTGGTCCACCACAGTGCGGCGCCGATCAGGGAGGACAGCAGGATCCCGCCGACAAAGCCTTCCACGGTCTTCGAGGGTGACAGGTTGGGCGCGATTTTGTGTTTGCCGAACAGTTTGCCGCACACGTACTGCAACACGTCCGAGAGCTGCACCACGATCACCAGGTAGGCGATCAGCAGCAGGTTGCGGCCCTCGTAGCCGACGATGTCGAGGGTCAGCAGGGCGGGTACGAAGGAGACGCAGAACACCGCGATCATCAGCCCCCACTGTACTTTCGATGCGCGCTCCAGGAAGTGCGTGCTGTCGCCGCCCAGCGAGGCAAGGATGGGCAGCAGGAGGAACACGTAGACCGGAATAAAGATCGAGAACAGGCCGTACCAGTCAAAGTAGATCAGCAGGTATTGCAGGGGCAGCGCCAGGTAGAACGCGGCGACCAGTGCGGGGTAGTCGCTGCGGCGGGTGGGCGTGAGGGTGAGGAATTCGCGCAGGGCGTAGAACGACACGGCGTAGAACAGCAGGATTACCGCACCGGTGCCGAGCCAGAAGGCGACGCCGATCACCACCACCATCACCCACCAGGCATTGATGCGGGCGTTGAGGTTGTCGATCACCGCATTGGGTGTGCCACGGGTGCGCAGCTTGAGAATCAGGCCGATCAGCGAGGCGAGCACCAGGATCATGCCGATGCCGCCGAACAACATCAGGGTTTGGCTATCCATGTCAGGAATGCTCCGGGGCGAGGGCGAGCAGGGCGTCGCGGCTGCGGGCAAGAAACAGGGCCTTGTCTTCACCGTCTGCAAGCTGCAGCGGTGCGCCAAAGCTGGTGGTGCACAACAGCGGCAGCGGCAGCACACGGCCCTTGGGCATCACGCGGTTGAGGTTGGCGATCCACACGGGGATCAGTTGCGCCTGTGGGTAACTTTTTGCCAGGTGATACAGGCCGCTCTTGAAGGGCAGCAGGCCATCCTCCAGGTTGCGCGTGCCTTCGGGGAAAATGATCAGCGAATCGCCGTGCTCCAGGGCTTCGAGCATCGGTTGCAACGGGTTATCCACAGGGTCTTTGCGTTCGCGGTCGATCAGCACGCCGTTGAATACCCGGTTGATGATGTAGCGGCGCAGTGCGCTCTTGTTCCAGTAGTCGGTGCCGGCCACCGGGCGCGTGGCCTTGCGCAGGTTCTGCGGCAACGACGCCCATAGCAGCACGAAGTCGCCGTGGCTGCTGTGGTTGGCAAAGTAGATGCGCTGCACGGGTTCTGGGGCGCAGCCCAGCCACAGGCTGCGGGCGCCGGTCACTGTGCGGGCCATGGAGGTAATCAGGGTCGCGACCAGGGGTTCGAACATAAGGATTCCTTATCCGGCGAAGGGCAGCCACGGGCTGGCCAGGATGACGGCCAATGTCAGTAACACTTGCGCACCCAGCAGGTAGGCCTGTTTGCGCAGCAATTTGAGGGCGCCACGCCGGCGTTCGGTCCAGGGCCGGCTTGCGCGGTTGGCGGGTTGCAGGCCCAGGGTTTGCAGAGTCTGGTCCAGCTCGCTGGTGCGTTCTATGTCCTTGGCCATCAGCGCAAACAGGTCGGCATCGAAGGCCACCCGTAGCGCCCAGTACTTTTGCAGCAGCCCGAGGATAATCATCCACAGGCTGAGCAACAGGCAGATCGGTGTGATACTGACCATCAACAATTGCGCCAGGCCAAACAGTACCCCGAGCAGGGTCAGGCCTGTGGATAACTGATCCAGCGAACGGCCGCGGCGCAGCAGGCTGGCGACTACCTGGAGTTGCATATCAGCGGGCATAGGGCAGTGCTCCCAAGGCTTGGCGGTGATCGGCATGCAGGACCACATCCGATCGTGCTGTACGAATAATAGCCAGTGCCTCGTCCACCGTGGCCGCCCGTCCACTGTGCAGCAGCCAGGCGGCCACGGCGCTGGCGCTGCGGGAATAGCCGAGGGCACAGCACACCAGCAACGGGCCGTGCTCGCGCAAGCGCTCGATGGCTTGGGCCGCCTCCAGGCACTGTGCCGGTGTGGGTGCGGTCAGGTCGAGGACGGGCAGGGCATGGTAAGCGCGGCCCTGTGGATAAACAGGCAATTCGGCACACAGATCGACCACCGCATTGAAAGAACTCAGCTGCGCTGGCGTCGGAATTCGCCCCAACCATACGTTATCCACAACCCGGTCAGGCTGCGGATGCTTGCGCGTCCACAGCCGCGAGTTGAGCCACGCCGCCGCGAGATAAGGCGCATACAGCCAGCGTGCTGCCGGGCTGAGGCGGCCATCGGCGCGTTTCTGAAAGCCTGCGGCGCCCAGCAGCCAGTAGTTGAGCGCCACCAGCAACACCGCGACGGCAGGCCACAGCAGCCATAGCCAGGCACCGCCCCCGGTAAAGGCCACTATTGTCAGCACCAGGGCGCCCATGGCGTAGCGCAACCCCAGGCGCCAACGTTTCGGGTCTTTGGCCGGCCGCGCATGCAACAGCGGGCTGGGTTGATCCACCGGCCATAGCCACACACACAGCCAGCCGGCCAGGGCGCCTGTGGGTAAGTCTATAAAGTGGTGTTGGTAAGTGGTCAGCACCGAAATGCCAATCAGCGCGAACCAGCCATGCACCAGCCAGCGCCACAGGCCTTGGCTATGCCGCTGGTACATCACCCACAGGATCACCAGCAAAGCGATATGCAGCGAGGGTGCCTGGTTGAACGGTTTGTCGAACCCGGCCAGTACCGCAAACAGCCAGCCGAACACGCCGTCCATTTCCGGGCGCTCAAAGGTGAAGCGCAGCGGCCATAGCAGGAAGCAGCTCACGGCAATCACCTGCGCACTGAGCAGACGCAGGGCATGTTGCTTGAGCTCATGGCGGCTGTTAGGCAGCAGCAGGGAGAAGCCGTAGAGCAGGTCGATCGACCAGTAGGGCACGATGGTCCAGGCCCAGAACGGCATATGGGTTTCCCAGCCGAATACCAGGGTGCCCACGTCGCTGCGCTGGCTGGTGACCCAGGTGGCTAAGCCGTAGGTGCTGAAAAACAGCGGCGCCAACAGCAGCAGCCAGAGCAGGGCTGGTTTGAAGAGACCTGGTTCGCGCATGGTCAGATCTTCTGCGCCAGCGACACGCTGAAGATGCCCCACTCATCCACACGCTGGGTGATCTTGCGAAAGCCCGCGGCTTCCACCAGTTGATCCATTTCCGCCTGGCTGCGACGGCGCATCACCCAGGCCTGGCCCTGGCGATGGCTGGTCAGGGCGCGGGCGATCAGTTCCAGTTGCGGGTGCCACGGTTGGCCGGTGTACACCAGGTATCCGCCGGGCTCCACGGCTTCGGCCAGCCCTGCCAGGGAACCACCGACCATGGCGTTATCGGCAAACAGTTCGTACAGCCCGGACACCACTGCCAGTGTCGGCGTGGGCGCCAGTGCGGCGAGGTCGGCCCGGTCAAAGGCATCGCCTTTGACGAACTGCGCAATCTCCCCCAGGCCTTTCTCGCGGATCAGCGCGCCACCGTCGCGCACGTTGATATCGCTGTAGTCGCGCAACAGGATTGACTCAGGCAGCGGCGAAACGCCCTGCAAGGCTTCCAGAATGTACCGACCATGCCCTGCGGCAATGTCGACGATACGCACTTCGCGCCCGTCGTCGCGCAGCTTGGCCATGGCCAGGCGCAACAACTCTTCAACATGCAGTTTGCGCTGGCGAATCCCGCGCCAGCCGATGGAGTTCAGGTAGTTGGTATCAATCATCCGCCCCAGCGCGCCCTTGCCGGTGGGGGTATTGCGGTACACGTAGTCCAGGGTACTGCCCGAGTCGAAGCCGGTGTCGAAGCCCAGCTTCACGCCCTCGGACAGCTTGCGGCCCAGGCCCATGCTGGCGCGGGTCATGCGCCAGTACAGGTCGCGCAGGGAGTTGTGCGGCAGCGGCGCGGCGAGGGATTCGGATTCGGCGCAGGTCGCGCCGATTTTGTCGGCGTCCAGCAGGCTGGCGCGGTCCAGCGGGTGCGCGAAGTTTTGCAGGATAAAACGCCTGGCGCTGGCCAGTGCCACGGCGCGGTCACGTTCGCCGAGGGTGTCGTGGAAAAAGCCGGGCAGGATGTGCAGTTCCTTTTTCAGGCTGCCAAGCCGCTCGAAGAACTGTTGCTGGGGTTTGCGGTGCACCACAAAGTCCGAGCCGGAGATCAGCAGTTGGGTCGGCACCTGGATCGCCTGGGCATCGGCGACCACGCGGTCGGCCGCTTCGTACAGGCCCAACAGCACATTTACCGAGATCGCCTTGGTGATCAGTGGGTCTGTGTCATAGGACGCGACACGCTCGGGGTCATGGCTGAGGAACTTGGCCTTGACGTAGCTGTTGACGAAAAAATTGCCGCGAAAGCGCCGCATCAGCGCCAGGCCCGGGCGAGCGAAGGGCACGTAGAGCTTGACCTTGAACGCCGGGGAGGCGAGCACCAGGGCCCTGATATTCGGGGCGTAGTCGTGGACCCAGGTGGCGGCAATCACTGCGCCTACGCTCTGGGCGATCACTGCAAGGTTTTCTGGCGCGATGCCATAGGTGGCGCCGATATGGTCGCAGAAGGTCTGCACGTCCCGCGCGCTGGTGGCAAAGCTCGGGCTGTCGCCACGCTCGCCGGGGGACTGGCCATGGCCACGGGCGTCCCAGGCGAAGAAATCGAACTGTGGCAGGTCCAACTCGTCCACCAGGTGCGCAATGCGCCCGGAATGCTCGTGGCCACGATGGAACAGCAGGATCGCCTGGCGTGGCTCAGGCCCGGTGGCACTGGTCGCGGGCCAATGCCGATAGAAAAGCTCTACGCCGTCATGGGTACTGAAGGTGTGCTGTTGCTGTTCGCGCATCGCAAGATCCTTATGCCGTCGGAGAGATGTCGGATTGTTCTTTGAGGCCCTGGCGCACACGGTTGACCAGGGTGTAGGCGAGCAATGCCGCCACCAGCCACATCACCCCGTCGACCCAGCCGGCGCCGAGCCAGCCCAGGGCCACGCCGGTGGCGAGTACGCCAAGGACAAACGCCCGATCACTCTTGCCCATGGGCCCGTCGTAGCGGCGCGAGGCACCGACCATCGGCCCGAGTACGCCGGCGTATTCGCTGAACACCGCCAGCAGCGTCACCAGCAACACCGGCGCCAGGCTGACCCCGGGGAGCAGGGCAAATGGCAGGATCAGCGCGCTGTCGGCGATCACGTCGCACAGTTCATTGAGGTAGGCGCCCAGGCGTGATTGCTGGCCGAATTCCCGGGCGAGCATGCCGTCGATGGCATTGAGGGCCATGCGCAGGATCATCCACAGCGGGATCAGTACGAACACCCAGGCGTGCTGGGCGAACCCCGCGATCAGCAGGCCGACGAGCAACGACACGATCCCGGCCAGCACGGTGATCTGGTTGGCGGTGGTGCCGTTGTCATACAGGCGCTGCACCAGGGGCCGCAGCAGGTTTTGAAAACGCGGTTTGAGCTGATAGATCGAAATCATGAGGGTGACGCTTCCTTGTCCGTGATCCCACGAAAAATCTGCTGTGAGTGTGACGATAAATCGCGGTGCGCACTAGTGATGGCTCCTACAACGGTTCAGGAAACCAGGAAAATTTTCACGGCGCTGTAACGCCCCTGCGGCACCTCACTCTAGTGCTGTGTCGGGACTGGACAAACCGTTCAGCCGACCCCCTACAGACCCATGAGGAATACCACAATGAACTTCAAGAACGCTGTTTCCGGTGCTGCCCTGGCCATTGCTGCCGCCACGATGTTTGCCGGTGTCGCGACCCAGGCGCAGGCCGCCGATGAGGCGAACGTGCATTGCTACGGCGTGACCTCCTGCAAAGGCATGAACGACTGCAAGACCGCTGAAAACGCCTGCAAAGGCCAGGCTGTCTGCAAGGGCCATGGCTTCAAGGCAATGACCAAGGCCGCTTGCGATGCGGCTGGCGGCAAAGTCGGCGAGTAACCGCGAATACGTGATCCCGCAGCGGTGTGCACGTCGCTGCGGACACTTTCCAGGAGTTCGTCATGTCGGTATCGGTTCCTTGCCTGGGCTACGGCCTGGGGCTACGCAGTCATTACTATCAACACATCATCGAGCAGTCGCCGGAGGTGGACTGGTTCGAAATCGTCTCCGAGAATTATCTGGTCCAGGGCGGCAAGGCCCTGTACTACCTGGACGCCATCGCCGAGCGTTATCCGCTGGTGATGCATGGGGTGTCCCTGTCCATTGGCGGCCCCCATGCCCTCGATAGGGACTACCTCAAGCAACTCAAGCAATTGGCCGACCGGGTCAAGCCGGCATGGGTCTCCGATCACCTGTGCTGGAGCCGGGGCAACGCCCATCAACTGCATGACTTGTTGCCGCTGCCCTACACCGAAGAAAGTCTCTACCACGTCGCCACCCGTGTGCGGCAGGTACAGGCGGTGCTGGAGCGGCCGCTGGTATTGGAAAATGTCTCCAGCTATGTGCGATCCAAGGCCGATGAATTCACCGAGTGGGAATTTCTCAGCGCCTTGAGCCACCTCAGCGGTTGCGAGCTGCTGTTGGACGTCAACAACGTGTATGTCAGTTCGCGCAACCATGGCTTCGACGCCTGGACCTTTATCCGCAACCTGCCGCCGCAGAGCATCCGCCAACTGCATTTGGCCGGGCATATGGACTACGGCGACTACGTGGTCGATACCCATGACCATCCGGTGTGTGATCCGGTGTGGCAGCTGTTTCAACAGACACTGGAACACCTGGGGCCAGTGGCGACGTTGCTGGAGCGCGATGACCATTTCCCGCCGTTTGCCGAGCTGCTCGACGAGTTGGGCAAGGCCCGTGAGTTGGGGGCGGATGCCTTGGCCCGGAGGTCGCTATGCGCCTGACCGACTGGCAACTGGCGTTTGAACGGCATTTATTGGCAGACGCCGACGACACTGGCTTTGCCGGCACCTTGATCGGTGGCCCGACACTGGATGTCGACACCGGCCTGGCGATCTACCACAACGCCTATCGGGCCCGTTTGCTGGAAGTGATGCAGGGGGATTTCCCGGCGGTGTGGCATTGGCTGGGGGACGACGAGTTTGCCGGGCTGGTGGTGGCCTATGTGCAGTGCTATCCATCCACGCATTTCAGCCTGCGCTGGCTGGGGCAACGGTTTGCAGACTTTATCGACGAGCATCTGGTCGCCGAACAAGCCGCCCCCCTGGTGGAGCTGGCGCGCCTGGAATGGGCCTTTACCCTGGCGTTTGATGCGCCTGCGGGCCAACCCCTGACTCTTGAAGACATGGCCCGGCTGGCGCCCGAGGCCTGGCCGTTATTGCAGGTTGAGTGGACGCCGGCGGTGCAGCAAGTGCTGTGTCGCTTCAACAGCCTGCAGATCTGGCGTGCGGTCAAGGCGCAGGCTGGGTTTCCCGGTAGCCAGGCGTTGCCGCTGGCCGAGGTGTGCCTGATCTGGCGTCACCAACAGGTGTGCCGTTACCGGAGCCTGGAGCCTGCCGAGGCGTACGCCCTGGCCGGGATGGCCGACAGCGGGTGGAGTTTTTCAGAACTGTGCGCCGAATTGGCAGTCACTTATCAAGAGGGCGCGCCGCTGCAAGCTGTCACGTGGTTGAAACAGTGGGTTGAGGACGGTTTGCTGCAACGTCGGGCACCATAAAAGGGCGTTATTGAACCGATAGCCTGCTAATTTTTGTGGATGGTCTACCCTCATTTCGGACGTCTGAAACAAGGGGGGACTACTCATGCTCGCGCAACTTCCACCGGCCTTACAGAATCTTCAGCTACCGCTGCGTCTGCGACTCTGGGATGGCCATGAATTCAACCTGGGCCCGGAGCCCAGCGTTACCATCGTGGTCAAGGACCCGGTGATGGTGACGCAACTGACCCACCCCACGCTCGATTCCCTGGGCGCTGCTTTCGTTGAAGGCAAACTGGAGCTGGAAGGCTCGATCAGCGATGTGATCCGGGTGTGTGACGAATTGAGCCACGCACTGCTAGAGGAGGACGAGCACGCCGGCCCGGTGCGTTCGATTCACGACAAGGCTACGGATGCGGCCGCGATTTCCTACCACTATGACCTGTCGAACGAGTTCTACCAGCTCTGGCTGGACCGCGACATGGCCTATTCCTGCGGTTACTTCGAGACCGGCAGCGAATCCCTCGACCAAGCCCAACAAGACAAATTCCGCCACCTGTGCCGCAAGCTGCGCCTGCAGCCTGGGGAGTACCTGCTGGATGTCGGTTGTGGCTGGGGCGGGTTGGCGCGTTATGCGGCCCGCGAGTTCGGGGTCAAGGTGTTCGGCATCACCCTGAGCAAGGAACAATTGGCACTGGCCAAGGAGCGGGTAATCGCTGAGGGCCTGGAAGACCTGGTTGAGTTGAAATTGCTCGACTACCGCGACCTGCCCCAGGACGGGCGGTTCGACAAAGTCGTCAGCGTCGGCATGTTCGAGCACGTCGGCCACGCCAACCTGGCGCAGTACTGCCAGACCCTGTTCGGCGCCGTGCGTGAAGGGGGGCTGGTGCTCAACCATGGCATCACCGCCAAACATACCGATGGCCGCCCGGTGGGGCGCGGTGCCGGCGAGTTTATCGAGCGTTACGTGTTCCCCAATGGTGAGCTGCCGCACCTGGTGATGATCAGCGCCGAAATCAGCGAAGTCGGCCTGGAAGTGGTCGACGTGGAAAGCCTGCGCCTGCATTACGCACGCACCCTCGACCACTGGAGCGAACGCCTGGAAGACAACCTGGAGGCGGCGGCAAAAATGGTCCCGGCCCAGGCACTGCGTATCTGGCGCCTGTACCTGGCGGGTTGCGCCTATGCGTTTGCGCGTGGGTGGATCAACCTGCACCAGATCCTGGCGGTCAAGCCCCATGCCGATGGCAGCCATGAGTTGCCGTGGACGCGGGAAGATCTCTACCGCTGAGCCAACCGATGGCTGAGTGTGGGAGCTGGCAAGCCAGCTCCCACCTTCTGTCGGGCGCAATTTATAAGATAGGGGAAATCAGCCGCGCCACGCGCATGCCCAGTTGCTGCAGGCGGCGGGTCTGCTGGCTTTCTTCCTGGCTGGTTTCGTGGGCCTGGGCGAAGTCATCCAGCAGCATGTGTTCCACCTCGCTGGCGAAGGCTTCGTCGACTGTCAGCAACATCACTTCGAAGTTGAGGCGGAACGAACGGTTGTCCAGGTTCGCACTGCCGATGGCGCTGATTTCCCGATCTACCAGCACCACTTTCTGATGCAAAAAACCCGGTTTGTAGCGGAACACCCGGACCCCGGCGCGCACCGCTTCAATCGCGTACAGGCTGGAGGCGGCATACACAATGCGATGGTCGGGGCGTGACGGCAGCAGCAAGCGCACGTCCACGCCACGCAACACCGCCAGGCGCAGCGCGGCGAATACCGCCTCATCGGGGATGAAATACGGGCTGGTGATCCACACCCGCTCAGTCGCCGCATGAATGGCTTCGACGAAAAACAGCGAACAGGTTTCATACGGGTCCGCCGGACCGCTGGCCAGCAATTGGCAGAGCACGCCGTCATCGGCATAGGTATCGGGCAGGATCAGCGGCGGCAGTTCGCGCGCGGCCCAGAACCAGTCTTCGGCAAACGATTCTTGCAGGCACGCCACCACGGGGCCGCTGACTTGCACATGGGTGTCGCGCCAGGGGGCGAGCGGCGGCTTCTTGCCCATGTATTCGTCGCCGACGTTATGCCCGCCGACAAAACCGGTCAGGCCATCGACCACGACAATCTTGCGGTGGTTACGGAAATTCACCTGAAAGCGATTGAGCCAGCCGCTGCGGGTGGCAAACGCCTTGATCTGCACCCCGGCATCGCGCAGCGATTGCACATAGCGGTGGGGCAGGGAGTGGCTGCCGATGCGGTCATACAGCACGTAGATGGCTACACCTTCGGCGGCCTTGGCCCTGAGCAGTGCATGCAATTGGCGCCCCAGTTCATCGTCATGAATGATGAAGAACTGCACCAACACGGCAGTCTTGGCGGCGCGGATGGCGTCGAAGATGGCGCTGAAGGTGGCATCGCCATTGACCAGCAAACGCACCTGGTTGTTCGCCAGACACGGCATGCGTCCCAGCTTGGGCATGGCGCGCAGGGAGGCGTAGGCCAGGGAGTTACGCGCAGCCAGGGCTTCTTCGACCCAAGGGCGCCAGTTCAACTCAGTGATTGCCTTGTGCATTTCCTGGTTGGCCTGGCGCCGCGCCTGGATATAGGCGTCGAAGCTGCTGCGGCCAAAGATCAGGTAGGGGATCAGCGTCAGGTACGGCATGAACATCAGCGACAGTGCCCAGGCGATTGAGCCTTGGGCGGTACGCACGGTGAGCACCGCGTGCAGGGCAGCCAGCGAGCCGAGAAAATGCAGGGTTGCGATGAAGTAGCCAAGCAAGTGCGGGCCGAAGAAATCCATGGGCAACGGTACTCCTGACAATCCAATGCGTAACAGACCATGTTCGGCGGCGATTGTCGCTATTTTATTGAGCATGCAACGCCGACCACTTTACGACGTCTAACGCCGACAATTACCCAGGAGTTACCCGATGAATGCTCGTCTGCTTGGTTTGGCCATGGTTGTTGGTTTGACGCTGCCGGTGGCAGCGCAGGCGCAGATGTTGGCGCCGGGCTTGTGGGAATTGACCACCAGCAATATGAAAGTCGATAACCAGAATCTGCCGGACTTGTCGTTGATCCTCGGTCAACTGAAGCAACAGATGACCCCGGAACAACGCGCAATGCTGGAAAAACAAGGCATCACCATGGCTGGCAAGGGCGTGCAGGTCTGCCTGACCCCGGCCCAGGTGGCCTCTGATTCCATCCCGCTGACCGACCCGCAATCGGGTTGCAAGCAAGAGGTCACAGACAAGACCGGCAACCAGTGGAAATTCCGCTTCAGTTGCCCGAAAGCCCAGGGCACTGGCGTGGCCACGTTCCAGAGCCAGAAGGCGTTCACCACCACGGTCAACGGTACTTTCAATGCCACCGGCGTGCAGCAGAACGGCAGCCTCGACACCCATGCGCAGTGGCTGGGCAACGACTGTGGCACGGTCAAACCCCGGGCCTGAACGGCTCCTGGGTTTTAGCGCAGAAAATGCAGGGGCAGCCCCTGGCAACTGTCGATCACCTGCCCCTGGTGCCAGGCCACATGGCCTGACACCAGAGTAGTGCTGACGCTATGGCGAAAGCTGCGCTCGGCAAAGGGTGTCCAGCCGCAGCGGGCGAGGATCGGTTGGCTGCTCACCGGTTTGCCTTCGGGCTCGGGTTTGATCAGCACCAGGTCGGCCCAGTAGCCCTCGCGCAGGTACCCCCGGTCGGGAATGGCGAACAGGTCGGCAACGCGATGACTGGTTTTCGCCACCAATGTGGTCAGGGGCAACAGGCCGTCCGCCACCAACTCCATCAATGCCGGTAGCGCATGTTGCACCAGGGGTAACCCCGCTGGTGCCTCGCGGTACGGCCGCTGTTTTTGCTCCCATGTATGAGGCGCGTGGTCGGTGCCGATCACATCCAGGCGATTGCTCAGCAGTGCCAGGCGCAGGGCATTGCGGTCGGCCCGGGTTTTGATCGCCGGGTTGCATTTGATCTGGTGGCCGAGGCGGGCGTAGTCGCGGTCGTCGAACAGTAAGTGGTGCACGCACACTTCTGCCGTGATGCGTTTTTCTGCCAGCGGTTTATCTTCAAATAACGACAGTTCCCGGGCGCTGGTCAGGTGCAGCACATGCAAGCGCGTGCCGTGGCGGCGCGCCAGCTCCACGGCCAGGGACGAGGAGCGATAGCAGGCTTCGGCATCGCGGATCAGCGGGTGGGCGACGGCGGGGATCGCCTCGCCAAACCGGTTTCGCAAGCGTTGTTCATTGGCCTGGATGCTCGGCGTGTGCTCGCAATGGGCGAGGAGAATGGTCGGCACCTCAGCAAATAAACGCTCCAGGACGCGTGGATCATCCACCAGCATATTGCCGGTGGAGGCGCCCATAAACACTTTGACCCCGGCGACCTGCCGCGGATCAAGGTCAGCCACGGTGTCGAGGTTGTCGTTGCTGACACCAAAGTGAAACCCGTAGTTGGCTACCGAGTGCAGTGCGGCGCGGCGTTTTTTGTCGGCCAGAGCTTCCAGGGTCAAGGTCGCGGGCTGGGTGTTGGGCATATCCATGAAACTGGTAATGCCCCCGGCCACTGCGGCGCGGGACTCGCTGTAAAAACTGCCTTTGTCCGGCGCGCCAGGTTCGCGGAAATGCACCTGGTCGTCGATCATGCCCGGCAGCAGCCATTGGCCTTGGGCATCAATCTCAATCTCGGCTGTTTGCCCCTGGATGCTGCCGGCGATTTTTTCGATACGGCCGTTGGCGACCAGCACGTCGGCATCGAATTCCTGGCCTTCATTCACCAGGCGGGCGTTGCGGATCAGCAAGCGGCTCATGTTTAGAACTCGTTTTGCAGGGCTTTGTAGCCGCGCACCAGGTCGACATTGGTACGCGCCACGTCTTCGGAAAACTCCGATGCGCTGATGCTCACGGGCGGGAACTGCGACAGATCGGTGTTGGGGCCGATGCGCGTGGTGGACGGCACATAGAACGCGGCGGGCAAGTCGCGGCCATCGACCACCGAGTTATGCCGCACCACGCAGCCATCTCCGACCACACAGTTGAACAGCACACTGTTGAAGCCGATAAACACCCGGTCGCCGACAGTGCAGGGGCCGTGGACAATCGAGCGATGGGCGATCGAGCTGAACTCGCCGATAGTCACCGCCGCACCGGATTTGGAGTGGATCACCACGCCGTCCTGGATATTGGAATTGGCGCCGATGGTGATCGGGTCCATGTCGCCGGTGGCATCGACTTCGTCGGCGCGGATCACCGCATAGGGGCCGACAAATACATTCTCGCCGATGATCACCTTGCCGCAGATGATCGCGGTTTTATCGACGTAGGCCGACTCGGCAATGACCGGCAGATCGCCGGAAGGGTTCTTGCGGATCATGCTGTAGGTTCCTTGAGAGGCGCGGTGATGATGTGCACTTGATCGTTTTCGATAGCGTTGTAAAAACAGGTGGGTCGGCCGGTATGACAGGCAGGGCCTTGTTGGTCGACGATCAGCAACACGGCATCGCCGTCGCAATCCAGGCGTGCTTCGATCAACTGCTGCTGGTGGCCAGAGCTTTCGCCTTTGCGCCACAACTGCTGGCGCGAACGTGACCAGTAGCAGACCTGGCCGCTGGCGAGGGTCTCGTCGAGGGCCTGGCGGTTCATCCAGGCCAGCATCAACACTGCGCCGCTGCCGTGTTGCTGGGCGATGGCGGCGATCAGGCCGTCACTGTTCCACGGCAGGGCATCCAATACGGGGGCCAGGGGAAAACGGCTACCCACGGCTGCCGCTTCCAGGTCGAGCATCGTCAGCTTCATGGGGTGCCCGAGGCGCCTCTCGTCCAATGGCTTTCGGCCACGGCGTCATGGGCGTGCAGGCTTTCGGCGTGGATGACTTTGAGTTGGATGGCTTGCACCGCATCCGAGCGTTTCAGTGCCAGGTTCAAGCGGCGCGCGGCGTCTTCGCAAAACATCAGGTTCTGGCCGTTGGCCAGGGCGAACGCCTGTTCATCGGCGCGCTTTACAGCGGTTTGTACGGCGGTGCCGAGGGCTGCTTCGGCCTGGTCGATCAAGGCTGTCAGGGGTAAGGCTTGGACGTCGGGTTGCAGATGGACCTGCAACAGCGCACTGCTGCGTTGGCTATGGGGCGTGGCGACGATGCCATTGGCGCTGCCAAGCCAGGCCAGTACATCTTCGTGTTGCAACGACTTGTTGCCGAAGTGATCGACAAATTGCTGTTGAATCAACTGCCTGGCGAGGGCCGCAGAGCATGGGCAGGTGGAAGAGTAGGTCACGTCAATTTTTAGTTCCACGTGGAACATCTGTTTTTCCAGACGCGCTTCGATGGTCACCGGGTAAGTCTTCCAGCCCGATAGCGGGCTGACCAACGCCGGGCGTTTGAGCAGCAAATCGGTGTGAATCCGCAGGTAGGCGCTGCTCGATAACCCTTCATGGCTATCGAGAAATCGCTGCAACACCTGACGCAGCAGCGCCGGTTGCAGGTCTTGTTGCTCGAGCATTTCCAACGCCAGGTACAGGCGCGACATATGAATGCCCCGCGCCTCGCCGTCATCCAGGCTCACGCCGGCATCGGCCTTGGCACTCAAACGTTGGCCGTCGATCAGGATGGGAAGAGCAATGCCGCACATACCCACCCAGTCGAGGGGCAAGGCTTGGCGAGAAGCCTGCGCGGCGATATCGGGCAGAGTCAGCGCATTCATGAGCAGGTCCATCGTTGGAGATAATCTGGCATGTTATAGTATAACAATTAGATCGACGATGATTTTTCTACGACCGCTCTAGCACCCGCTGATACGGCTGCAGGTGAACTTGGCGCTGGAGCCTCCGGAACTGGAGAACCGGTTGATCGTGGTCCAGCCCACACGCCGTGTGTAGCCGACCCACGCCTCACCGTCTGAGGCCAGACCGGTAAAGAACGTCAATTGGCCGTAGCGGCTATTGGTCTGCGCCCAGTAACGCTTGCCGATCACCTCGAATCCGCGCAAATACGTGGTGTTGCCTGCGGTCGCGACACTGTAGGCATTGCCCTGGGCATCGACACAGGCCAGCAGGGTGGCGCTGCGGGTGCATGTGGCCAGGGGGCTGGCTACTTGGGCGCCGGCCTGGGTCGCTACCAGCAGCAACACACCGCATAACAGGGATTTCATCGCGTTTCTCGGGGCCTGGAGGCGTTCAAGGATTGTGCCCTTCGTCGTGACGGGCAAGAGGGGATTAGCTTATTTGTATTGTTATACTATAACATCAAAATACAGCCTGACCCGTGAACCGACCTGATGACTGAACAAGACCTGCTCGCTCAACCACCTGCTGATTATATGAATGAGGCCCAGCAGGCCTTTTTCCGCGAGCTGTTGTTGGCTCAGCGCTATGACCTGCAAGCGCGCATCGAAGCCGAGTTCATCGTGCTGCGCGAGCAGGAACCCCATAGCGATCCCGCCGATGTCGGCAGCGCCGAAGAACAGCGCCAATGGCAACTGCGTCTGCTGGAGCGGGAAAAGAAGCTGCTGGACAAGATCGACGAGGCCCTTGAGCACCTCGCCCGTGGTGAGTACGGCTGGTGCCGTGAGACAGGCGAGCCGATTGGCCTCAAGCGCCTGTTGCTGCGGCCCACGGCCACCCTGTGTATTGAAGCCAAAGAACGTGAAGAGCTGCGCGAACGCCATCAACGGGCGATTTGACCGGCCAACCTGATGAGGAACACCCGATGACCGACCGTCTACCCGTAACCGTGCTGTCCGGCTTTCTCGGCGCCGGTAAAAGCACGCTGCTCAATTACGTCCTGCGCAACCGCGAAAATCTGCGAGTGGCGGTGATCGTCAACGATATGAGCGAAATCAACATTGATGGCGCTGCGGTACAGCGCGACGTCAGCCTCAATCGCGCCGAAGAAAAACTGGTGGAAATGAGCAACGGCTGCATCTGCTGCACTTTGCGCGAAGACTTGCTCGTTGAGGTCGGAAAGCTCGCCAGGGAGGGTCGGTTCGATTACCTGCTAATCGAATCCACTGGCATTTCCGAACCGCTGCCCGTGGCAGAAACCTTCACCTTTCGCGATGAAAACGGTCAGAGCCTGGCCGACATTGCGCGTCTGGACACCATGGTCACCGTGGTCGACGGCATGAACTTCCTGCTCGACTACCAAGCCGCCGACAGCCTGGCGTCACGGGGCGAAACCCTGGGTGAAGATGATGAACGTTCCATCACCGACCTGTTGATCGAGCAGATCGAGTTTGCCGACGTCATCCTTATCAGCAAGATCGACCTGATCAGCAGCCACGAACGTGAAGAACTGGTGGCCATCCTTGAACGCCTGAATGCCCAGGCGCGCATCATTCCCATGGTCATGGGCGAAGTGCCGCTGGCCGAGATCCTCAATACCGGGCGTTTTGACTTCGAGCGCGCGGCCCAGGCGCCGGGCTGGCTGCAGGAACTGCGCGGCGAACATGTGCCGGAGACTGAAGAATATGGCATCGCCTCCACGGCCTATCGGGCGCGGCGGCCATTCCATCCCCAGCGTTTTTTCGACTTTATCGACCGCCCGTGGGTCAACGGCAGGCTGCTGCGCTCCAAGGGATTTTTCTGGCTGGCCAGCAAACATCGCGACGCCGGCAGTTGGTCCCAGGCCGGTGGCTTGATGCGCCATGGTTTTGCTGGTCGCTGGTGGCGCTTTGTGCCCAAGAGCCAATGGCCCGAGGACCAGCAAAGCGTCGCGGCGATCATGGAGAACTGGCAACCGAGCACCGGCGATTGCCGCCAGGAACTGGTGTTTATCGGGCAGAACATCGACTTCGTGCGCCTGCGCGCGGAGTTGGACGCGTGCCTGCTGACCGACGATGAAATGGCCCAGGGCGTCGAAGGTTGGCGCCTGCTGGTCGATCCTTTTGGCCCTTGGTATGAGGAGGCAGCCGCCTGATGTTGGCCCCTGTGATTCAACTGCGCCCGGTGATTCGCCAGACCCGTGGTGAAACCCCGTTGGCGCTCGCCGATATCCTCGATAACGGGGTGAACCTGGCGCTGTGGCAGCGTCAGTTGCCGCTGCATATCGCCGAGTTTGGTGCGTTGCTGGTCTCGCTGAACGAGCCGCTGGCAGAATCGCTGGTGGTTGAGTTGGACAGTGAAGATGCTGAGCCCAACTTGCAGGGCTTGGCCGCAGGTTGTCGTGACCTTGAGGGCTACGACGGGTTTATCGCCGATGTGGCATGGCTGGTCAGCGCCTTTGCCTGCCTGCTGGGCGCCAAGCGTATTGGCGTGCGGTTAAGGCTGTTGGACAAGGCTATGTGCCCGCGTTTTCACGTCGATCATGTGCCCGTGCGCTTGATCACCACCTATGCCGGTATCGGCAGCCAATGGTTGCGCGAAGGGGTGATGGACCGACGTCAGTTGAGTCAGGCGGACGCGGAGCCCACCGAGCGCATCGAACAGATCCACTGCGGTGAAGTCGCCCTGCTCAAAGGCGAAAAGTGGCGTGGCAATGAAGGCTACGGCTTGATTCATCGTTCGCCGGCGCTGGCCGCCAATGAACGACGGCTGATTCTGACGCTGGATTGGCTGGCATAACCGGGTAGGATCAATCGTCTCTACACGGCCTGAATAATGTCCACGATGCTGCAGAATATTCCCACGCATGTGATTGCCGGCCCCTTGGGGGCTGGCAAGACCAGCTTGATCAAGCACCTGTTCACCCAGCGCCCGGCCAATGAGCGTTGGGCGGTGTTGATCAATGAGTTCGGGCAGATTGGCCTGGATGCTGCGCTGCTGACCCTGGATGACGACGGTATTGCCATCGGCGAAGTGGCCGGTGGCTGTTTGTGCTGTGTGAATGGTGCGCCATTCCAGATAGGGCTAGGTCGCCTGCTGCGTAAGGCCAAGCCGGACCGCCTGTTTATCGAACCCTCAGGGTTGGGGCACCCGGCGCAATTGCTGGCGCAGTTGCGCCAGGCGCCCTGGCAAACCGTGCTGGCCGTCCAGCCTTGTGTGCTGGTCCTGGATGCCCAGGCACTGGCGGCAGGCAGACCGTTGCCCGACGCGCAACGCGAGGCATTGGCCAGTGCCGGGTTGCTGGTGCTGAACAAGGAAGAAGGGCTGGATGCCGCGCAACGCAGCGTTATCGAAAACACATTACCAGCCTGCGAGGTTTACTGGACTCGACAGGCGCAACTGCCATTGGTCCGCCTGCCAGGGTTCGGCGCACAGGCTGGAGCGCCTGTGGATAACTTTGAAATGCCCAAGGGGTTGACGCAAATCCCGGCAATCTGGAGCGATCCGTGCGTGCCGATTTGCCTGCACCAGGCGCAGGCAGGCGGCTGGAGCATCGGTTGGCGCTGGCACCCGAGCCAGCAGTTCGATCCCGCGTTGCTGCGGCAATGGTTGCAGGGCCTGGACTGGCGCCGTGCCAAATTGGTTATCCACAGCGCAGATGGTTGGGTTTCGGCCAACGCTGTGGATAACACCATGCTCACTTGGCAGCCCAGCGAATGGCGCCGGGACTCACGCATCGAGCTGATCTTCAGTGAAGAGAAGGACGTGGCAGAACTGCAAAAGGCCCTGGCCGCTTGCCGTCAGTGACGGCTCTTGCCGTGCTCCTGACGCCACTGGCTCAGTTCAATCACTTCGGCGCTGGGCGGCGGGGTCTTTATTTCAAACGGGTAGGGCGCCAGTTCGATCTGCGCACTGTGGGCCCCAAACTGGGTGATGGTGCCAGGGTGGCGGGCCTCACCGGTCACGGTGAACTCAAAGTTGTAGACCCGCGCCAAACGCCGGCGGCCGCTGGCGTCCTTGACGAAGCCGATGCGTTTCAAGGCCACGGCGCCGTCGAGCAATTCGATGTCGAGCTTGGCGCAATGCTGTTTGACCCTCTCCAGCGCACGCTCGCGCAAGCCGTGGTTGTGCCACACCCAGGCGGCAGCCGCCGCCAGTAGCATCAGCACAAAGATATTTCCCAGGGTCAGCATGCGATTTGCTCCAACAAAGTAAGGCCAGCTTAACTGTGTCTCCGGTCTGTCGTACAGGATGCTTTTAGTCGCATACTGCGCGGCCAGAATTCAACGGTTTTACGGAAGTTTCCTGCATGAAACGCACACCTCATCTGCTTGCGATCCAGTCCCATGTGGTCTTCGGCCATGCCGGCAACAGCGCCGCCGTATTTCCCATGCAGCGAGTGGGGGTGAATGTCTGGCCGCTCAACACCGTGCAGTTCTCCAACCATACCCAGTATGGCCACTGGGCGGGAGAAGTGTTGGCGCCGCAGCAAATTCCGGCGCTGGTGGAGGGGATTGCGGCGATTGGCGAACTGGGCAACTGCGATGCGGTGCTGTCCGGCTACCTGGGCAGCGCCGCCCAGGGGCGGGCGATCCTGAGCGGGGTGGCGCGGATCAAGGCGATCAACCCCAGGGCCCTGTACCTGTGCGACCCAGTGATGGGCCATCCGGAAAAAGGCTGCATCGTGCCCCAGGAAGTCAGTGATTTTTTGCTGGACGAAGCGGTGGCCATGGCCGACTTCCTGTGCCCCAACCAACTGGAGTTGGACAGCTTTTGCGGGCGTAAACCGCAGTCGCTGTTCGATTGCCTGGGTATGGCGCGCGCCCTGCTGGCGCGGGGGCCCAAAGCGGTGCTGGTCAAGCACCTGGACTACCCGGGCAAGCTGGCGGACGGTTTCGAGATGCTGCTGGTGACGGCCGAAGGCAGCTGGCACCTGCGCCGGCCGCTGCTGGCATTTGCGCGCCAGCCGGTGGGGGTGGGCGACCTGACATCGGGCCTGTTCCTGGCGCGGGTGCTGCTGGGCGACAGCCTGCTGGCCGCGTTCGAGTTCACGGCGTCGGCTGTGCATGAAGTGCTGCTGGAAACCCAGGCATGCGCCAGTTACGAGTTGGAATTGGTGCGGGCCCAGGACCGTATCGCCCATCCGCGCGTGCGCTTTGAAGCCACGCCGATCAGTCTGTAACACCCACAATCCCCCTGTAGGAACTGGCAAGCCAGCCCCTACAGGGGGATTGTGTTTTACAGCGCGTCGGCCTTGATTTCCTGGTAGCGCTTCTCCAGCTCCTGGCGAATCTGCCGGCGCTGTTTGCCCTGGATAAACCGGCGCTTGTCTTCACTGTTCTGTGGCTGCAACGCTGGCACGGCGGCCGGTTTGCGGGCGTCGTCGACGGCAACCATGGTGAAGAAGCAACTGTTGGTATGGCGCACCGAGCGCTCGCGGATGTTCTCGGTGACCACCTTGATCCCCACTTCCATTGACGTGTTGCCGGTGTAGTTGACCGAAGCCAGAAATGTCACCAGTTCGCCCACATGGATCGGCTCACGAAAAATCACCTGGTCCACCGACAGTGTGACGACATAGCGGCCGGCATAACGGCTGGCGCAGGCGTAGGCCACTTCGTCGAGGTACTTGAGCAGGGTACCGCCGTGGACATTGCCTGAGAAATTGGCCATGTCAGGGGTCATCAATACCGTCATTGACAGCTGGGCGTTTCCGGGTTCCATAGCACACTCACGGTTGTAGGCATTGGTTGGGGGGGGGCACCTCTGCGGATGCTCGAATCATTACAGCGCCATCCCTAACGGGACGCCGGGACGGGGCTTGCCGTCACGCCCAGGGCGATCTGTTTCCATATATTGCACCGGCTTTCTGCCGCAAGTCGCGGTGTTACCCTTGAAAAGCCCATTTCAAGGGCATTTCTTACGAATAAGGCAGACTTTTCCTTCCGCATATTGCGCGCCGTTGTGGCGGCTGCCTGGAATTCGGGACAGTGCCAGTACCCTCAAGGAGCCCCTCGCCATGCACGCCATCAGTTTTATCCAGGACTTGGCCGTGATCATGCTCGTGGCAGGGGTGGTGACCATCCTGTTCCATCGCTTCAAGCAGCCGGTCGTCCTGGGGTACATCGTCGCCGGCTTTATCATCGGCCCGCACACCCCGCCTTTCGGCCTGATCCACGACGAAGACACCATCAAGACCCTGGCCGAGCTGGGGGTGATTTTCCTGATGTTCTGCCTGGGCCTGGAGTTCAGCCTACGCAAGCTGTTCAAGGTCGGCGCCACGGCGTTTATCGCGGCCTTCCTGGAAATCATCCTGATGATCTGGATTGGCTATGAAATTGGCCAATGGTTCGACTGGAACACCATGGATTCACTGTTCCTCGGTGCGATCCTGGCGATTTCCTCGACCACCATCATCGTCAAGGCGCTCAACGACCTGAAGATGAAAAACCAGCGCTTTGCCCAACTGATCTTTGGCGTGCTGATCGTCGAGGACATCCTGGGCATCGGCATCATCGCCTTGTTATCAAGCATCGCCGTCAGCGGCACGGTCAGCTCCGGCGAGGTATTTTCCACGGTCGGCAAGCTCTCACTGTTCATGATCGTGGCCCTGGTGATTGGCATTTTGCTGGTGCCACGCCTGCTGGCCTACGTGGCCAAGTTTGAAAGCAACGAGATGCTGCTGATCACCGTCCTGGGCCTGTGTTTTGGCTTCTGCCTGCTGGTGGTCAAGCTGGAGTACAGCATGGTGCTGGGCGCCTTCCTGATCGGTGCGATCATGGCCGAGTCCCGGCAATTGCTGAAAATAGAACGCCTGATCGAGCCGGTTCGCGACATGTTCAGTGCCATCTTCTTCGTTGCCATTGGCTTGATGATCGACCCGCAGATCCTGCTGCAATATGCGTGGCCGATTGCGGTGATTACTGTGGCCGTGGTGCTGGGCAAGATGCTGTCCTGTGGCCTTGGCGCGTTTATCGCCGGTAATGACGGCCGCACCTCGTTGCGGGTGGGCATGGGCCTGTCACAGATCGGCGAATTTTCTTTCATCATTGCGGCGCTGGGGATGACCTTGCAGGTCACCAGCGACTTTCTCTACCCGGTGGCGGTGGCCGTTTCCGCCATCACTACGTTGCTCACGCCATACCTTATTCGTGGCGCCGACCCATTGTCCTTGAAGATCGCGGCTGTGATGCCACAGCGTCTGAGCCGGGTGTTTGGCATGTATGGCGAATGGCTGCGCAGCATTTCGCCCCAGGGCGAAGGCGCGATGCTGGCGTCGATGATCCGCAAGATCATCTTGCAGGTAGGGGTAAACCTGGCGCTGGTGGTGGCGATCTTCTTTACCGGCAGCTTCTTCGCCGCGCGCATTGGAGGGTATCTGGAAGGCTGGATCAGTGATCCGAGCTGGCAGAAGGCATTGATCTGGGGTGGTGCGTTGCTACTGTCGCTGCCGTTTCTGATTGCCGCATATCGCAAGCTCAAGGCGCTGTCGATGCTGCTGGCGGAAATGAGCGTGAAGCCGGAAATGGCTGGGCGCCATACCCAACGTGTACGGCGGGTGATTGCCGAACTGATCCCGATTCTCTCGCTGCTGGTGATCTTCCTGCTATTGGCGGCCTTGTCGGCCAGTATTTTGCCGACCAACAAGTTGCTGGTATTGATTGCGGTGGTGACGGCCGCAGTGGCTGCCGTGCTCTGGCGCTGGTTCATCCGCATCCATACGCGCATGCAAGTGGCCTTGCTGGAAACCCTGGATAATCACAAGGACACGCCGGAGCATTGAGCGTATGTGGCGAGGGGGCTTTGCACACCGCCCCCTTGTCACTGGTTTTGGCTCAGCTTTCCAGCCACACGTCCCGCGCCCAGTGCCACACCGATTCCCATGACTCTTCGGTTACCAGTTCTTCTTCGCCGGACCACAAGACCACCGTGCCGTCTTCTTCGACGCAGTAGTAGTCGTCGCCATCCTGGCAAATCGGGATCAGTTCGCGAGGCACGCCGATATCCCAGGCATTGGCGGCGACTTCCGGCAGGTAAGTGTGGGACTGGGGGTCGGTGATGGTCACCGGTTCCAGGCTGCCATACACCACATCGCTGACGGTCAGCAGGAATTCCTTGAACACAAACGGGATGTTGATAAACAGCTGTTCTTCGACTTCCACCAACTGGTCTTCGTCGGGCAGTTCCAGAGGAACCGGTACCGGTTCGTTGGCTTCACGCAATTGTTCGATAACTTCTTCCACTGCCGGGATCCTCATGCTAAATGGCGCGGTTTATAGGGGCGTTTTATACAGTAGCTCGCTATAAGTGCAACCGCGAAATAGAAAACCCGGGGTTATTGGTTAAAACTGCTTTTCCAGCTTTAGGCTGATGCTGTTTTTATCGTAGGAATAAAGCCAGTCGACATTGCTGACGACCTTGTTGTACTTGACCGTCAGACTGGGCACCACATCCATCACCGCCAGGCGTGGGGCGCGCAGGATAAAGGTGTAGCCCTGTTCATCGTCGTTGCGTCGCTCATCGACAATGGCGCTGTAGGCATCGTATTGGCGCTGGCGGTATGAGGCGAACAGCACAGCGCTGACGCCCACCTCGAAATCCTTGGCGACGCCCAGTCGCACACCTTTTTGCAGGTAAGCCTGGGTGCTGTCCCGGGCGTTGCGCTGGCTCAGGTCCACGCCGCCGAACAACGTCCAGCGCTGGGGCAGGGCCTGCCACAGAGTGGCGTAGAAAGAACTGATGCCGCCGTCGAGGTTGCTATTGATTTCGTGTTTGTAGGCCATGTCCTTGTATTCGCCTTCCAGCTTGAACATCCGCGTGGCTGACAGCGTGTGAATCCATTCGCCGCGCAGCCCCCAGGCGCTGTACATGGCGTTGTCGGCGATGGTGTTGAATTCATAGGATGGCCCGAGGGCGTACTGGTTTTTCGCATCGTGATAGCTGTAGCCGGCGTTGTTGATAATTGTGCTTTCGTTGTACTTGCTCTCCTTTTCATACGCCTGGCCGTACAACAGCGAGCGCATGAACACCCCGTGATGGCCGCTAAGGGCGATGCGCTTGTTGAGCGTTGCCTCGTAATCGGTGCCGTGGGCAGACACTGCCTTGGGCAGCGAGCGTTGGACCAGAATGGTTTCTTCGGCAGTGACATAGCGATACGTCACTGTGCTTTCGGGGGACTGGTTGAGATTTTTGCCCCAGGTCGGGCCGATGGCGAAGGAGCCTTGCCAGTCTTCACGGTGATCCAGGGCCTGCTTGAAACTGTCGACGGTCTTGCCCAGGCCCATGGCCTGCGCGTCGGAGGGGCTGAGGCCACTACTGATCTGCTGGAATACGGCGTTGGACTCGCCATCCTTGCGGCTTTCGAACAGCACCCGCGCCAGCTCCAGGCGGCCCGGCAGGAAGTCGGACTGTATCGCCAGCAATTGGCGGTAATAATCTTCGGCTTGCTCCAGGTCGCCATCGGCGCGGGCCAGGCCACCCTTGGCATAGGCGGTGAGCATCGGGTCGTGGCCGGGCAGGGCGGTGTAGCGTTTGAGGTAGTCCCTGGCTTGGGACCAGTTCTGGCGCGAGATCGACACATACACTGCACGGCCCAACTCATCCAGGGTGTTGCCAACGGTGTAGTCCTGACCGTCGATGTTCAAGAGTGGCGCGGCACCGTCGCTGGGCATTTCATCTTTGAGCAACTCGCGCTCTTGCTGATTGGCGCGGTACTCGATGGTCTGGTTCAGGCGCAGGCTGGTGTCCTGGTCGGCAGCAAATACCGTAGGGGTTATGAACAGCAGTAGGAAAAAGGGCAAAACGTGTAGCGTGAGGGATCGCTTGCAGTAGGGCTGGGGCATTACCGGGCTCTCGGGATCGCTTCAAAACGCCCAAAGCGAGTGCCTGGGGGCAGGCACTTGCTTAGGTGGTGCTACAACAGGTTCAACCGACGATTACTTGGCGACACCACCGAAGGCGGTGTCGTAGTTGCGATCGGAGAACTTAGCGATACCGGCCAGCGACGCGGTGGAGCCTGCGCCGAAGAAGCTGCCTTGGGTGGTGCCGGTTGACAGGCTTGCGTTACTCACGGCGTCACGCGCTCGTGCAGTACCGGCGAAGCTGGCATCGGCAGTGTTGATGTTGGCCGACAACTGGACTTTCAGGGCGCTGTTGCTCAACGAGCCGGTCAGGGTTGGTGCCGCTGTACCGAAGGAAGCGGTCAGGTCGCCGGACAGTACGTTAGCGCCGGAGTAATTGTTAATGCCCTGTACCGCATAGGTCACGTTGGCAGTTGGCAGTACGCGGCCAGTGGTGTCGCCGGAGTAGTACACAACACGGGTTGGGTCATTGTTGGCGCCGGTTTGCGACCACTCGCCGTAGTACACCTGTTGGTTGGCGACTTGTTTGAAGTCAAAGTTGCCCAGTGTGGAGTGGGAAGCCGGCATCATCGCGGTAGTAATGGTGGATACACCATTTGCGTCGTTGGCAGCCATGCCTTTCAAGCCGCTGAAGGCAACTTTTGTACCGTTGTAAAACGCTTTTACGCCAATGGCAGGCTGACCCGCCGAGCCAGGGTGGTTCGTAGAGCCGGTGCCACTGGAACCGTCAACAACGATGGTGCCATCGTAACTTTGACCAGAAGAAGTGGCTGCTTGAGCAACGCCAGCCAGACCCAGAAGTGCCACTGCCAATACTGTGTGTTTGAAAGATTTCATTTCATCATCCATTGAGTGATTTAAATTAAGTCAACACGTCAAGCATTTGCCGATTGCTTCTTTAGCCTCCCATGTCACACCTCGCAAGTTGGAACGTAGTGATAAAATGATTTCAATAGAAACTTATGTTCATTTAACAACCCCGCCGAAAGCGGTGTCGTAATCACGATTCGTAAATTTGGCGATACCGGGCAGCGATGCATTGGTGCCGGCACCGAAGAAGCTCCCCTTGGTGATGTATACGTTGGACATTTAATTCAGGCGTTACTGTCTCTGGTTTGCTGAGCCTTGAAATTTAAAAAGTGGTAGTAAATGCAAGTTTTAATGTGCGGCCGGGTGCGGGCATGGCCGAACGCGTCATCGGGTCGATATAGTAGAGGTTGCTCAAGTTAGTGCCCGTCAGCTCGATGGAGGCATCATCGGTCAACTTGTAGTTTACATAAGCATCATAAGTGACGATTTTGTCCCATGACATGGGCGTGTTGATGTAGTAACTGACCATGGCGCTGTTTGGGTAATTGCTGTTGAACTTGCTCTCGTGCTGACGGTAATAAATCGCGCGGCCACCGATCTCTAGTTTACGGTCGAGGAAACGTGCACCCAATCCAAGGTTGGCTGACCACTCGGGCTGAGACATGCTCACCAAGTAACCGCCCACAAAGCCATCATCCACGCAGTCAGGGGTACTGCCATCGGTGCTGATGGATAGGGCTGAATCTTCATCACAGACTTTATTTTTCAGGACATGGGCGAGGCTGAAATCGGTGAAAAAGCGCCCGCTATCGTAGCGACCTTGAAACTCCACGCCGGAGGTCATCTGTTTTTCCAGGTTACTGAAGCGCAGTTGGGGGCTGCGTTCAATCACGTTCTTCGTGGTGTTGTTGTAATAGGTCAATTTGACGTCGGCGCTCTCACTACCACCCCACCCGGCAAGGTTATGAATGTAAGCGACTTCGTAGTTATAGGCGTGCTCCGGCTCAAGTCCCCAAGGGTTTGTAGACGACGAGAATCCTATGGTGCTTTCAAACATGCTTGGGTAGCGGATGGCTTCACTGTAGCGAAGATAAACTCGACCATTTTCCGAGGTGTAAAAGGTCACTGATAAATTTGGCACCCAGCCGCTGTCTTTCTGATGTTTGGCACTGATATCTTTTTGCTCGGTAATATAATTGTCGTCTGCTGTGCACTGAATAATATTTTCCCCAGCGTTCACACCATTAATACACGGATTGTTATCGCGTGAATAACGACCTTTTCCATCATGTGCCCAGTTAACAAGGTGTTTGGTATCTTGAATACGCTTCGTATCTCGTTTGATCCGTTCTACATCCTCTAAACGCTCTTCATCCGTCATACCGAAGCCATCCCAAAACTGGCTCTCGTACGCTATTTTTTCATCAATCAATACTTTCAATTCGTGGTCTGTCAGCGTTTTTTGAGTGACGTAAGACACTCGCCGACCGGTTGGTACGTCTTGCGTTATTGTCCCTGTCTTGTCTTGGTCGCCTTTGAGATAGTCATCAAATGCCCAATACGATGAATAACGCATCCCGGCGTTGAATCGGGCAAATGTGACGGGTCTCCAATCGAAGTTGAAGTTGTACTCTTTTTCCACCCGGCGTCCGGCGCGGGGATACATGCGCAATGTGTCGCCGATGATGGGGTCTTGATAGTTATCGTTCGAGCCCAGCTTTTCATGTTGGTAGCTGCCGCCGAGGGTCAGGTCGAGGCTGTCGAGCAGCTTGAGTTTGTTGCTTGCAGTCAAACCGACGCGGTCATGCTGGGCATTGGCTACGGCCGTGTTCCGGTACACTCGATCATCTTCGGTGGTCTGATTGGGTACACCGCCGCTGCTGTAAGTATCGCTGCGGGTATTGGTTGCCCAGAGGTTGGAATAGAAGTCCACCCATGGGTTGCCCTCAGGCTTGAGATTGTATTCCAGGTTGTAGGCTTTGCTTTGTACATGACTCAAGGGCCACTGCGGTACGCCGTAAGTGGCTGCGTCATAGAGGTCCTGGGGCCTGAAGAACGAGATGCGCGATGGCATGATTTCGCCATATAGCGCATCCGTATCGCGGTAGCCGAACTCCAGGGATTGGCCTTCATCGATCTTGAGTTTGGCCTTGCCCAGCCAGGACTCCATCTTGCTGGAAGTGTTGGGTACCTCATCGCCCGGCTTGTAGATATTTGCCAGGTTGGGGATGTAGTCAAATTGGCCGTTGATCTGTTTACCGGTGGAGTAAAAGTCGGTCTTGTTCTTGCCTGCGTAGTGGTTGCCCTTTTCCCGGAAGGCGTAGGCCGCCAACAGTTCGAATTTCTCCTGACGTGTGCCCAAGGCTAAACGATAGGCAGAATCATCGCTGGACAGGAGTTTGTTGTTACTGCTCGTGCGCGGATGTTTGTACAGCGAAGGATCGTAGTAAGAGTGGAGGGGAATGTGCTGATAGTCGGGACTGCGCGTCTGCCCGGTCAGCAGCGTCGGCAGCTTGGGCGACACCGAATTGTTGCTGCCTTCGATCTTGAGTTCGCCACCGAACGCCTGGTCTTCCTTGAGTATGTCGTCGACGTTCAGGGTGTTGGCTACCACTGCCCCCCCGACGCCGCTGTAGACGTTACGCTCCAGGTTCGGGCCCTTGAGCACCTTGATGCTGCCGATCAAGTTGGGGTCGATGTAATTACGGTTGTTGGCGCCCATGTAGCCGCGATAAGCGGTGATTGCCTGCTCGGTGCCGTCGATGGTCACCGGCACGCGGCCGGGGCCCTGGATGCCGCGGATGTTTGGGTCCAGTGCGCCGCTGTTGCGCGAGTCGCCGCTGTACACGTTGAGCATGCCCTTGAACATATCGGCGGGGGCCGCGCCTTTGTAGCGTTCGATCTGCTCCTTGCCGGCATACACCGAGGAGATGTCCTGGTCGTAGATATCGTTGTAGCCCTTCTCGTCCCGGGACTGCTTGCCTTCCATGCCCATGATGTACGTCGGATGCAGGTCGCCGGCCTGGATGCCCGCCGAGTTCGGCATCGATTGCACTTGGATGATCGGGCGTTCGGCAGAGCCGGTGAGGCTGTAGCTGACCCCTTGGTTGGCCAGCAGCGTTTGCAGTGCGGCATCCAGGGAGAGGCGACCCTTGACTGGGTTACCGTAGCTTTTGGTGAGGTCGTTACTGCCCAGGTAGAGCTCGACACCGGCTTGACGCGCCAACAGCACCAAGGCTTCGTCCAGCGCCAGGGTGGGTACGTTGAACGTGTATAGGTCAGTGGCCGGGGCGTGGTTTGCACTGGCGGCTGGTGCCGCCAGCACCGCGCTGATGGTCGCGGCATCGGCGACCAGCGCAATGACGGCCAACTGGATCCCCAGGCTCAGCCGGGTACGTTTTGTTCCCTGGCGTTTTTTGTTGTTCTCTTGCGTCTGCAAAACCGGCCTCACTAAAGTAAATAAGATTTATTCACATGTAGTAGAAACGGCCCAGCTGCAAAAACGCGATAGATCGTTATGATCTATGTATGTAGTTTTTTATCCGATTTAGAAACTTACGCTGCCTGAGGTTACTCAGTAGATCAGCGTCAGCCCTGGCAGGTCGACCATGCGCCCGTGGACTTGCGCCACCAGGTGTTCAAGCGCGTCGTCCAGGTTATCCAGGCGCATCACCGCGCTGACCCGGGCGTTGCGCAGCGCCTCGCCCTTGACCAGCACCAGCCCGGGTCGGTAACGGTTGATGCGGGCGGCGACATCGGCAAGGGACTCGCGCTGGAATACCAGCCGGCCTTCCTGCCAACTGGCCAGTTCCTCGGGGTTGGTGTTCAGCGGCACCAGGCCCGTTTTGGGGCTGAAGCGCAGGCTGTTACCCTGCTCCAGCAGCGCGGAGCCGGCGGCCTCATCGCGCCCGTGCGGGGTCAGGTTGACCTCGACCCGGTGTTGCAGCACACCCACCCAGCCTTCGCGATCCTTGCCCACACCGACCAGATAACGCGTGCCTCGCGCGGTGATATCGGCCCCGGGCGCTTGTACGGTGAAGGGCCGCCGCTCCTGTTCATTCATTGGCGCAGGGGTGAAGACCGCCTCGCCCTGGCTCAGGCGCACCCGCCGGGTCTGATCGTCGTAGACCAGGCTCAGGATACTGTGGCTACCCAATTCCACCTGGCTGCCATCGGCCAGGGTGATCTGGCGCACTTCGCCAAAACCGGTGTGATAGTCGCTGTTCAGGGCTTGTAGCCAGAAGGGTGGGGTCAGCAGCATCCAGCAGCCCAACACCAGTGCAGCCACGGCGCTGCCGCCGACCACCGGCATGCGCAACCAGGCAGACCGCGGCGGGCGCTGGGGTTTTACATAACCGGGGCGTTGCTTGAGCTGGGCGGTAGCCTGCCATGCACGATTGGCGCGCTCGGCGGCGGCGGCGTGCAACGGGTCGGCGGCCAGCCAGCGCTGAAAAGCCTCGAGTTCACGTGCCGAAAGCTGTCCTTGGCGATGGCGCATCACCCAGTCGGCAGCTTTGCGCTCTACCGGGTCGATAGTCTGTGGGGAGGCGTTCACGGTTCGGTCTATTTACCTTTTGGCTCTTTGTCGTACACAAGGCTCAGCCCTCTTGGCCCGGCTCAAGCGCCCGGCCAATCCTGGCCAGGGCCATGGCCATGTGTTTTTGTACAGAGCTTGTGGATATCCGTAAATAGCGCGCGGTCTCTTTGTGCGTCATGCCCTCCACCCGGCACAGCATGAACACATCGCGGGTACGCGGTGGCATGCGCTCCAGCAGGCTTTCCAGGTGCTCCAGTTCCAACGCGCCGAGGGCCTGTTCTTCAGGGCAACTGGTTTCGTCGACCAGGGTGGCGAAGAAGGCGCTGGGGTCGTTGTCGTAACGCTTTTCACCATAGCGGCGGTGATGGTCGATCATCAGGTTGTGCGCTACCCGAAACAGATAGGACGGCGCGCACAGCACGCGCTCCAGGCTCTCCAACTGGGCGATGCGCAGGAAAGTGTCCTGCACCAGGTCCGAGGCCAGGCTTGGGGAGCACTTTTTGCGCAACAGATAGCGATGCAACGCGGGTGCATGTTGAGTGAACAGTTTTTCCAGCACGGCGGCACTTTCCTATGCTCGGGCAGAACCGGGGAGGGCGAGTATAATGAGAGTCGTTCTCATTAATCCAGCAAAACCCCATGCCGACTTTTCCACAGGCAAAAAAACACCCCGGCTGTGCAGGCTTCTTAAAGCGCTGCACAAGACCGGGGTGTTCGTTACAGCAGGCTGTAGGCCTTTGCGGATCAGCCGTTCTGGCGGATACCGGCTACCAGCCATGGCTGGTTTTCGCCCTGTGGACGTTCCATGTTCCAGCTTTCGCTGAACACTTCGCCCTGGTCGAAGCGCGAGGTCTTCGACACACCGCTGAAGGTCAGGGTGGCGATGGTCTTGTCGGCGCGGTCATCCACACCTTCCAGTTGTACGCGCAGGTCGTCGATATAGGTCGACTGGAAAGCGTCGCCCAACTCGGCACGTTCGCGCTTGAGGAACTCCAGCAGTTGCGGGGTCACGAACTCGGCGATCTTGTCCATTTCGTTGGCGTCCCAGTGTTGCTGCAGGGACTGGAAGTGGTTGCGGGCCGCTTCGACGAAACGCTCTTCGTTGAACCAGGCTGGCGCATTGATCACCGGACGGGCGGCAGCAGCCGGTGCCGCCGAGCCGCCGAAGATCGAACCCATGGCAGGCTTTTGCTCGAACACTTCACGCTGCATCGGCGCGCCGGCTGGAGCCAGGTGCTCCTGCTGCTTGCGGCGACGGGCGGCGATAAAGCGGAAGATCACAAAGGCGATGACGGCCATGATCAGGATGTCGAAGATCTGCATGCCCTGGAAGCCGCCGCCCATGAACATGGAAGCGAGCAGGCCACCGGCAGCGATACCGGCCAGAGGGCCCAACCAGCGCGAAGCACCGCCGGCCTTGGCAGCAGCGCCTGCGGCACCGGCTGCACCTGCGGTGGCAGCCGCTCCGCCCATGCCGCCAGCGGCTGGGGCCATTTGGCTGGTCTGGTGGCTCGGCGCTGCGCCGGAGCTTTTACCGCCACCGAAGCGTTTGGCGTTGGCGTCGAGGCTCATCGTCAGGCCGATGCACAACGCCATGGCGATGCTAAGAAAACGTTTCATAAAGGGAATTCCCATTTGTGGATTGCACGCGCGCCATGTTGCACAGGTGTAGAGGCAGTGGCTAGCGGCATAATGTTTCGGGCTTTTGCGTAAGACCTATTCGGAATGGTCTGTAGGACTAATTACAGATATTGGCCCGTACGTGTGAAAAACAAGGGCAAGGCGACCCATTACACCCAGGCAGAGCGTCCGGGCGCTCCCACGCAGAGCGTGGGAACGCTCAGTCAGACCGCTTCGAGCTTGGCGTAACCCATCATTAGCCACTTGCTGCCTTCGGCGAAGTTCACCTGCACTCGGGCCTGGGCCCCGGCGCCTTCGAAGTTGAGGATCACCCCTTCGCCAAAGATCGCATGCCTGACCTGCTGGCCAAGGCTGAACGGGGTCTCGGGAATTTCCGAACCGGCAAACATGCTGCTGGAGTTCTGCTGCTGGCCGCCGCCAAACGGCCGGCTGACGCTATTGGACAAGCGCACTTCCTGAATCAGCCCTTTCGGCACTTCCCGTACGAAGCGCGAGACCTTGTTGTAGGTTTCGCTGCCATACAGGCGCCGTGTCTCGGCGTAGGTCATCACCAGGTTCTGCATCGCCCGGGTGATACCCACGTAGGCCAGGCGGCGTTCTTCCTCAAGGCGGCCGGGCTCTTCCAGGCTCATCTTGTGCGGGAACAGGCCTTCTTCCATGCCCACCAGGAACACGTAGGGGAATTCCAGGCCCTTGGCACTGTGCAGGGTCATCAACTGCACGCTGTCTTCGTGCTCGTCGGCCTGGGTATCGCCCGCTTCCAGGGAGGCATGGCCGAGGAACGCCGCCAATGGCGACAGGTCGGCATCTTCCTCACTGTTCTCGAACGCCCGGGCGGCGCTGACCAGTTCCTCAAGGTTTTCTACCCGGGCCTGGCCTTTCTCGCCTTTTTCCGCTTCGTGATAAGCGATCAGGCCGGACTGTTCGATCACGGTCTGGGTCATCAGGTGCAGCGGCATTTCCAGGCACTTGGCGGCGAGGCTGTCGATCAACTCGACAAACCCACCCAAAGCCCCGGCAGCGCGGCCGGTCAGGCCTTTATTGGCGATCAGCAGGCGCATGGCCTCCCACATCGACACATCGCTGTGACGCGCATGCTCGCGGATCGCCTCGACGGTTTTCTCGCCGATGCCCCGTGCCGGTACGTTGATCACCCGCTCCAGCGCTGCATCGTTGCCGCGGCCTTCCAGCAAACGCAGGTAGGCCATGGCGTTCTTGATTTCCGCACGCTCGAAGAAGCGTTGGCCGCCATAGATGCGATACGGGATGCGCTCGCGCAGCAAGGCTTCTTCCAACACCCGCGATTGGGCGTTGGAACGGTACAAAATAGCGATATCGCTGCGGGCCAGCCCGGTTTTCAGGGCGCTTTCAATGGTTTCGACCACATAGCGCGCTTCGTCGTGCTCGTTGAAGGCGGCGTAGAGGTTGATCGCCTCGCCTTCGCCGCCATCGGTCCACAACTCCTTGCCCAGGCGCCCGGTGTTATTGGCGATCAAGGCGTTGGCGGCCTTGAGGATCCCGGCGGTGGAGCGATAGTTCTGCTCCAGGCGAATAGTCTCGGCGTCGGGGAAGTCGTCGGAGTACTGGTAGATGTTCTCGATTTTCGCGCCGCGCCAGCCGTAGATCGACTGGTCGTCGTCGCCCACCACCATCAGGCTGTCGCCGCCCTTGGCCAGCAGGCGCAACCAGGCGTACTGCACGGCGTTGGTGTCCTGGAACTCGTCCACCAGGATGTGCCGGAAGCGCTTCTGGTAGTGCGCGAGCAAACCGGGGTTGTCGCGCCACAGGTCGAGGGCGCGCAGTAGCAGTTCGGAGAAGTCGATGACGCCGGCACGCTGGCAGGCCACTTCATAGGCTTCATAAATGCTGCGCATGGTGGCCAGGAACAGGTCGCCACTGGCCTGGATATGTTGCGGGCGCAGGCCTTCGTCTTTCTGGCCGTTGATAAACCACTGGGCCTGGCGGACCGGCCAGCGTTGTTCATCCAGGCCCAACTC
This sequence comes from Pseudomonas sp. FP2294, assembly GCF_030687625.1. Taxonomy (NCBI): domain Bacteria; kingdom Pseudomonadati; phylum Pseudomonadota; class Gammaproteobacteria; order Pseudomonadales; family Pseudomonadaceae; genus Pseudomonas; species Pseudomonas sp. FP2294. The sequence continues at coordinate 5,842,560 of NZ_CP117441.1, read as the reverse complement.
GCGGATTACCCGCTTGACCAGGCGTTGCTGGTCATCGCTGTCGAGAATCTGGAAGGTCTGGGCCAGGCCTGCCTCCTGCCAGTGGGCCCGCAACAGGCGGTGCGCCAGGCCGTGGAAGGTGCCGACCCACATCCCGGCCGGGCTGATGCCCATCAACTGCTCAATGCGGTGGCGCATCTCGGCAGCGGCCTTGTTGGTGAAGGTCACCGACAGGATCGAATGCGGGGATGCGTTCTCGACCTGGATCAACCAGGCGATACGGTGCACCAGCACGCGGGTTTTACCGGAGCCAGCACCGGCCAGGACCAACTGACGGCCAACGGGGGCTGCTACGGCCTGGCGTTGGGCATCGTTGAGGGAGTTCAGCAAAAGGGAGAGATCATCGCGCATCGGCGCATTCTAGGGTGCCGGGGGAAGGGGGGCAAATCCCATTGCCGGGTGGTCGCTACAAAAAAACCGCCGGCGCTGTTCAATCGGTAAATATTCCAGCCACGGTGATGACTGGTAAGTCATCCTCTGCAGCCCGCGCCCTGTCTTGTTCAGCCCCTCTGGGTCCATGGTTTGCGGGGGTTTATTCGCGGATTTTTATGATCCAGAGCAGTTTGGTCTGCCCGTCTGCTTGTGTATGCTCCGTCGACGTTTCGGGCTCACCATTATAAGAACACTGCCTATGACCCTCAGCACTGACTTGCCCGGCCCTTCTGTCGCGCCGGAGCAGGTTATCCGCAAGCACTACGCCATGGAGATGGCGGTCGAGCGCACGCGTCTGTTGTACCAGGGGTCGTTGCTGCCCACGTTATTGATGCTGATTAACGGTCTGGTCTGCGCCTGGTTGCTCTGGAGCCCGCAGCGTTATGTGCTGGTCGGCAGTTGGCTGGTGTGGTTGCTGGCCCTGGTGGCGATGCGCGTGATCCAGGTGGCGGCCTTCGACAGCGCCTTGCCCAGCCGACAGGCTCAGCCGGTCTGGCGGCGGATGTTCATGCTCGGTTCGGCGGCCAGTGGCCTGACCCTGGCGAGTGCGGCCATTGCCCTGGTGCCGTTGGATAGCTTCGTGCAGCAGGCCTGGGTCTTTGGCCTGATTGGCGCGGCCACTTTATCGGCCAGCGTGGCCTACGCCGTGAGTTTGCCGGCGTTTTTGTCGTTTGCCTTGCCCTGCCTGGTGCCCACCATCCTCTATCTATTCTGCAGCGGCGAACCGCAACTGCAGGGTTGGAGTTACCTGGGCCTGATCCTGCTGGCATCCCTGAGCCTGGTGGCATGGCAGGTCAACCGCCTGATCCAGCGCGGTTTGCTGAGGCGCTTCCAGAACCAGGCCCTGATCGAGCACTTGCAACAGGCACGTCAGCGTAGCGAGCAGTTGAATCAGGACCTGGTGCGCGAGGTCGAGCAGCGCCGCCAGATCGAGCAGGAACTGCGCGAGGCCCAGGTCGGCCTGCAACAGCGCGTCGAACAGCGCGGCCAGCAATTGGACGCCGCCAGCCTGGCCCTGAGCAAAAGCGAGGCGCGCCTGGCCATGGCGTTGCAGGCCAGTGAGCTGGGATTGTGGGACTGGAACCTGCAAACCGATGAAGTCCACCACACCCAACTCAAGGAGTTGTTCGGCCTGGAGCCGGAATACGTCACGGCGATGCTGCGCGACCTCAAGCCACGCCTGCACCCGGACGACTTGCCGCTGCTCAAGTACGCGCTGGTGGAGCACTTGAAAGGGCGCAGCGAGGACTATCAGGTGGAGTACCGCGTGCGCCATGGCGACGGGCGCTGGGTGTGGATCGAGGACCGCGGGCGCGCCGTAGAGCGCACCGCCAGCGGGCGCGTGACGCGCATGCTCGGTACCCGGCGCGATATCAGCGCCGGCAAGGCGGTGGAAGAGCAGTTACGGCTGGCGTCCACGGTGTTCGAGGCGGCCAGCGAAGGCATCGTGATCCTGGACCCGGAGTACGTGTTGATTGCGATCAACCAAGCCTTCAGCCGTGTCACCGGCTTTGATATCGACGACATGCTGGGGCGCAATGTCGTGGAGTTGCCGTGCAGCCGCGACGCTCGCCGGCACTTCCCGGTGATTCGCCAGGCCCTGTTGAACCACGGCAGTTGGCAGGGTGAACTGGTAGAGGCGCGCAAGAACGGCGAGCTGTACCCGCAATGGCTGCAATTGAGCGTGGTGCGCGATGTTCGGGGAAATGTCAGTCATATCGTGGGCTTCTTCGCCGATTTGTCCGCCCGCCGCGAGTCCGAGGAGCGCATGCGCTACCTCACCCATTACGACGAACTGACGGGCCTGGCCAACCGCTCGCTGTTCCGCGAGCGCCTTCGTGAGGCCCATCAACGGGTGCGTCAAGGCGGCCGCAGCCTGGCGTTGCTGCATATCAACCTGGACCGCTTCAAGCTACTCAATGACAGCCTGGGCCACGAAATTGCCGACCAATTGCTGCAAAAAATGGCCAGGCGCCTGATCAATGCCTTGCCGGAAGCCGACACCATTGCGCGACTGTCTGGCGACGAATTCGCGGTGTTGTTCGACGCCTATGGCAGCCTGTCGAGCCTGGCGCGGGTGGCCACCCGACTCTTGGCCAAACTGCGGGTGCCGGTGGCGGTGGAGGGGCATGAGTTGGTGGTCAGCGCTTCAATCGGTGTCAGCCTGTTACCGGATAACGCGCGGGAAATTTCCGCATTGGTCAGCCAGTCAAACATGGCCATGCAACACGCCAAGCATCTGGGCGGCAATAACTTCCAGTTCTATACCGACAGCTTGCAGGCCAGCACCCTTGAGCGTTTGCAGCTGGAAAACCAGTTGCGCAAAGCCATTGATGAGCGCCAGTTGAAGGTGTTCTACCAACCCAAGCTGTGCCTGGCCACCGGCAAGATGAACGCCGCCGAGGCGCTGGTGCGCTGGGACCATCCGCAGTGGGGCAGCGTGCCGCCGGGTGATTTTATCGGGCTGGCGGAAGAGACCGGGTTGATCGTGCCATTGGGCGAGTTTGTATTGCGCCAGGCCTGCTGGCAGGCCTGTGAATGGCAGCGCCAGGGCCTGGCGCCGATCCGCGTGTCGGTCAACCTGTCGGTGCACCAGTTGCGCCAGGGCAAGTTGGTCAGCCTGGTACGCCAGGTGCTGGACGAAACCGGGTTGGCCCCGCAGTACCTGGAGTTGGAGCTGACTGAAAGTCAGTTGCTCGACAGTGTCGAGCACATCATCGCCACCTTCCAGCAACTGCGCGATCTGGGGGTGAAGCTGGCCATCGACGACTTTGGCACCGGCTATTCGTCCCTCAGTTATCTCAAGCGCATCCCGGTGGATTACGTGAAGATCGACCAGACCTTTATCCGCGGCCTGGGCCAGGGGCGTGAAGACTTGGCGATTACCCGGGCCATCATCGCCATGGCCCATGGGTTGTCGCTCAAGGTGGTGGCCGAGGGTGTGGAAGATCAGCAGCAGCTGGATTTCCTGCGCGCTGAAAACTGCGATGAGGTGCAGGGCTATTTGATCAGCCGGCCGATCGAGGCCGAAGGACTGGCGGATTTGTTACGGAAAAATGCAGATTTTCCTGACGGCTAGCCAGGCGCCATCGGGTGCTACATCGCATTTGCCCGCTGATTCAGGGGGCAGTAGGGCGATTTAGTGATGCATCGAGCGGGCAAATCAGCAATTCTTGTAGTATAACTACAAGCTTGCTACATCCCTGGCGTCTGCCAATAACAAGAGTCCTGCCCTTTGAACCTGTTGCAACATATCGCCCAGTCGCGCCACCTGTTACGCAAATCGGAACTCAAGGTTGCCGATCACGTGCTGCTTGACCCTGCGGCCGTGATGCACAGTTCCATGGCTGACCTTGCCCACAGCGTGGGGATCAGCGAGCCGACCATCGTGCGCTTCTGCCGCGCCATCGGTTGCTCGGGGTTCCAGGACTTGAAGCTGAAACTGGCCCAGAGCCTGGCGGCCGGTGCCAGCTTCGGGCAGTTCGCGATTCATGAAGACGACTCCGTCGCCGACTACAGCCTGAAAATTTTCGACACCACCCTGCACACCCTGATGGAAGTGCGGGAGAAGCTCGACCCGATCGAGCTGCAAAAAGCCGTGACTGCCATGTCCCAGGCCCAGCGCGTGGAGTTCTATGGCTTTGGTGCGTCGGGTGCGGTGGCGGCGGATGCCCAGCACAAGTTCTTCCGTCTGCTGCTGACGGCGGCGGCCTACAGCGACCCGCACATGCAGGCGATGTCGGCGGTGACGTTGAAACCCACCGATGTAGCGATCTGTATTTCCCAGTCGGGCCGTTCCAAGGACTTGCTGATCACCGCCAACCTGGTGCGTGAAAGCGGCGCCTCACTGATCACCTTGTGCCCGAGCCAGACGCCATTGGCGGAGCTGTCCACGGTCAACCTGGCGATTGATGTGCACGAAGACACCGAGATCTACACCCCGCTGACCTCGCGGATTGCCCACCTGGTGGTGATCGACGTGCTGGCGATGGGCGTGGCCATGGCGCGTGGTCCGAGCCTGGTCAACCACCTCAAGAGCGTCAAGCGCAGCTTGCGCAGCCTGCGGCTGTCGCCCAAGTCCGTCAAAGCCCTCGACGACTGACCCAAGGTGGCACTCGGTCAACTGTGAGAGCAGGCAAGCCAGCTCCCACAGATTTGCTCGGTGTTGCACCGGCAAGATTCATCGTCCTGTAACCCGCGTGCCGCCAAACCGTCATCCCCCGCGCCCATCCTGAACTCCCCGTACTCGCATTGGGAGACTCGAAATGGCCCGGCACTACGAAGACAGCACCAGCACCGTCAAAACCCGTCGTCAGCAGGAAGACCAGCGCCGCATGGCGTTCCGTCGTGCAATTGAAGACCGTTGTGACCAGCGTCAACTGCTGCAGAGCATCAGCGACTATCCGGAGCTGCACTGGCAGGCGCCCGCGGCTGCCCAGCGAAGCGTTCAGCCAGCACGCTGATTTGCACCCGCTCGCTGCGGATAAAGCCCAGGAACGCATGGGCCACCGGTGACAGGCGCTTGGCCTTGGCCTGCACCAGGCACCAGCTGCGGTACAGCGGCAGCTCTTCCACCGGCAACTCCTTGAGCCCGCCGGTGGCCAGCTCCAGGTTCAGGGCGTGGCGCGTCAGCAGGGCCACGCCCAACCCCGCCACGACGCACTCGCGCTGTGCCTCGGCCGAGGCCACTTCCACCGTCTGGGTGAAGTGCACGCGCTTTTCCTTGAAGTACTCCTCGCAGGCCAGGCGCGTCCCGGAGCCCGGCTCGCGCAGCAGCAAGGTGTAGGGTTCCAGATCCTGCAGGCGCAATGGGCCTTGCAGGTTCAGTGGGTGGTCCGGCGGGGCCACCGCGACAATCGGGTTGTTGAGAAAGGGCAAAAATTCCAGGCCCATGTCCTGCGGCACCATGGACATGATCACCAGGTCGTCACGGTTGTCCGACAGCCGGCGGATCACCTGGGCGCGGTTGACCACCGTGAGGTGCAACTGCACCTCGGGATGCTGGCGCTTGAAGGCGGCGAACAAGTGCGGCACGAAGTATTTGGCACTGGACTCCACCGCCAGCTTCAATTGCCCCTGCAGCGAGCCCTGCATGTCCGAGAGCTGCATATCAAGGTTTTCCAGGCGCCCGAAGATGTCCCGGCTGGCCCGCTGCAGGGCTTCGGCGGCTTCGGTCATGTAGAGCTTTTTGCCCACATAGTCGAACAACGGCTGGCCGACCAGCTCTTCGAGCTGGCGAATCTGTAGGCTGACGGCGGGTTGTGTAAGGGACATTTCCTCGGCAGCGCGGCTGTAGGAGCGCAAATCGCAGACTTCATTGAAGATCTGCAATTGACGTAATGTCATACGCATCAGTGACTTACGCATAATTCAAAGCGGCTCGCAGGGGGCTGTGGGGTCAACTATAAGTCTTTACTTATACACAACCCAATAATTATTGATTTTTGTTAATCCCTAAGTGCGCATAGTGTGTGTCTGGCGACTGACCTGAAACATTTAGTCACGCGCCGACCTGGTCTAGCAGGTCGAAGAACGCAGCAATCGGCTCAAGGGAATTTCCAAGTGATAACAAAGATCCTGATCGCCAACCGTGGTGAGATTGCCGTCCGCATTGTGCGGGCCTGTGCCGAAATGGGTATTCGTTCGGTGGCGGTCTATTCCGACGCTGACCGGCACGCCTTGCACGTCAAGCGCGCCGATGAGGCCCACAGCATTGGTGCCGAGCCCCTGGCCGGTTACCTGAACCCGCGCAAGCTGGTGAACCTGGCTGTGGAAACCGGCTGCGACGCGTTGCACCCTGGCTACGGCTTCCTCTCGGAAAACGCCGAACTGGCGGACATTTGCGCCGAACGTGGAATCAAATTCATTGGTCCATCGGCCGAAGTCATTCGCCGCATGGGCGACAAGACCGAAGCGCGCCGCAGCATGATCAAGGCCGGCGTGCCGGTGACGCCGGGCACCGAAGGCAACGTCGCCGACATCGCCGAGGCGCTGACCGAAGGTGACCGCATTGGTTACCCGGTGATGCTCAAGGCCACCTCCGGTGGTGGCGGTCGCGGCATTCGTCGCTGCAACAGCCGTGAAGAACTCGAACAAGCCTTCCCCCGCGTCATCTCCGAGGCCACCAAGGCCTTTGGTTCGGCGGAAGTGTTCCTGGAAAAATGCATCGTCAATCCCAAGCACATCGAGGCGCAGATCCTCGGCGACAGCTTTGGCAACGTGGTGCATCTGTTCGAACGTGATTGCTCGATCCAGCGCCGTAACCAGAAGCTCATCGAAATCGCCCCCAGCCCCCAACTGACCCCCGAACAGCGTGCCTACATCGGCGACCTGTCGGTGCGTGCGGCCAAGGCCGTGGGCTATGAGAACGCCGGCACCGTGGAGTTCCTGCTCGCCGAGGGCGAGGTGTACTTCATGGAGATGAACACCCGGGTGCAGGTGGAACACACCATCACCGAAGAAATTACCGGCATTGATATCGTTCGCGAGCAGATCCGCATCGCGTCCGGCCTGCCGCTGTCGGTAAAACAGGAAGATATCCAGCACCGTGGCTTTGCGTTGCAGTTCCGTATCAACGCCGAAGACCCGAAGAACAACTTCCTCCCAAGCTTCGGCAAGATCACCCGTTACTACGCCCCCGGCGGCCCCGGCGTGCGTACCGACACGGCAATCTACACCGGCTACACCATCCCACCGTTCTACGACTCCATGTGCCTGAAACTGGTGGTATGGGCGCTGACCTGGGAAGAAGCCATGGACCGCGGCCTGCGAGCCCTGGACGACATGCGCCTGCAAGGCGTGAAGACCACCGCCGCCTACTACCAGGAAATCCTGCGCAACCCGGAATTCCGCAGCGGCCAGTTCAACACCAGTTTTGTGGAAAGCCATCCTGAGCTGACCAACTACTCGATCAAGCGCAAACCCGAAGAGCTGGCCCTGGCCATCGCCGCCGCCATCGCCGCCCACGCAGGCCTGTGAGGAATATAACAATGAGCAAGAAGATCTTCGTTACCGACACCATCCTGCGCGACGCCCACCAATCGTTGCTGGCCACCCGCATGCGCACCGACGACATGCTGCCGATCTGCGACAAGCTCGACAAAGTCGGCTACTGGTCCCTGGAAGTCTGGGGCGGCGCGACCTTCGACGCTTGCGTACGCTTCTTGAAAGAAGACCCGTGGGAGCGCCTGCGCAAACTGCGCGCCGCGTTGCCCAACACGCGCCTGCAAATGCTGCTGCGTGGGCAGAACCTGCTGGGCTACCGCCATTACAGCGACGACGTGGTCAAAGCCTTCGTGGCAAAGGCAGCGGTAAATGGCATCGACGTGTTCCGTATCTTCGACGCCATGAACGACGTGCGTAACCTGCGCGTGGCCATCGAAGCGGTAAAAGCGGCCGGCAAACACGCCCAGGGCACCATCGCCTACACCACCAGCCCGGTGCACACCATCGAGGCGTTCGTGGCCCAGGCCAAGCAGTTGGAGTCCATGGGGTGCGACTCCATTGCGATCAAGGACATGGCCGGCCTGCTGACCCCGTATGCCACTGGCGAACTGGTCAAGGCGCTGAAGGCCGAGCAGAGCCTGCCGATCTTTATCCACTCCCATGACACCGCCGGTTTGGCCGCGATGTGCCAACTCAAGGCTATCGAAAACGGTGCCGACCATATCGACACCGCCATCTCCAGCTTCGCCTGGGGCACCAGCCACCCGGGTACCGAGTCGATGGTCGCCGCCCTCAAAGGCAGCGAATTCGACACCGGCCTCGACCTGGAGCTGTTGCAGGAGATCGGTCTGTACTTCTATGCCGTGCGCAAGAAGTACCACCAGTTCGAAAGTGAATTCACCGCCGTCGACACCCGCGTGCAAGTCAACCAGGTGCCGGGCGGGATGATTTCCAACCTGGCCAACCAGCTCAAAGAGCAGGGCGCCCTCAACCGCATGAGCGAAGTGCTGGCGGAGATCCCACGGGTACGTGAAGACCTCGGCTTCCCGCCGCTGGTCACGCCAACCTCGCAAATCGTCGGCACCCAGGCGTTCTTCAACGTGCTGGCCGGCGAGCGCTACAAGACCATCACCAACGAAGTGAAGCTGTACCTGCAAGGCGGCTACGGTAAGGCGCCGGGCACGGTGAACGAGAAGTTGCGTCGCCAGGCCATCGGCAGCGAAGACGTGATCGACGTGCGCCCAGCCGACCTGCTCAAGCCGGAAATGACCAAGCTGCGTGGCGAAATCGGCGCGTTGGCCAAGTCCGAAGAAGACGTGCTGACCTACGCGATGTTCCCGGACATCGGCCGCAAGTTCCTTGAAGAGCGCGACGCCGGCACCCTGGCCCCAGAAGTATTGCTGCCGATCCCGGAAGCCGGCGGCGTGGCCCGTGCCGGCGGTGAAGGTGTGCCGACCGAGTTCGTGATCGACGTGCACGGCGAAAGCTACCGCGTGGATATCACCGGTGTTGGCGTCAAGGCCGAAGGCAAGCGTCACTTCTACCTGTCCATCGACGGCATGCCGGAAGAAGTGGTGTTCGAACCGCTCAACGAATTCGTCGGCGGCGGCACCAGCAAGCGCAAGCAGGCCAGCGAGCCGGGCCATGTGAGCACGGCGATGCCGGGCAATATCGTGGATGTGCTGGTCAAGGAAGGCGACGTGGTCAAGGCCGGCCAGGCTGTGCTGATCACCGAAGCGATGAAGATGGAGACGGAAGTGCAGGCGGCCATCGCCGGCAAAGTCACCGCCGTTCACGTAGCCAAGGGCGACCGGGTCAACCCGGGTGAAATCCTGATCGAAATCGAAGGCTGATCCCCAGCCTTCGAGACTACCGCTTAATCCTCGGGGGGGCATGTGCCCCCTTTTTTTTCGTCTGCAAACCGTGCGAAATCAGAACGTCAGGGTCCATTGGCCCATCACGGCCTGGTTGCTGCTGCGCGCGCCAAAATCGCCGGTGTAGGTCAGGCCCACGCTCTGGGTGGTTGATACGCCCAGCCCCAGCCCGGCTTGCAGGGCCATGCTATTGCGGTCCAGGGCAGTGCCCTCGATGGTGAAATCGCTGTTGAACACCGACCTGTCCACCCAGGCCGAGGACTGGCGCACGCGGTTGCCGACATCGCCATACAGGTGTTTCCAGCGGGCGCTGAAATGGGGTTTGAGGGGCATCTGGTTGTCCAGGGTATAGAGGCTGGTCATGCGCAGGCCGAAGGTGCTGCTCAGGTTCTGCTGGGTCTGCTCGCCGACACTCAGGGCGCTGAGGCCGCCTTTTTCCTTGAAGCGCTCGCGCTGGTAGCGCTGATAACCGAGGCCCGCGAACGGTTCGACGGTAAAACTGCCGTGGTCCGCGCGATAGCCCATTTCGCTGAAAACCGTCTGGCTTTGCGCGGTGTACTTGCCCTTGAGTTGTTCGCGATGGTCGATGAAATCAAAATCCACGCTGCGCTTGTTCAACCCGGCGTGGTTGCTGTGGATCGCCCCCAGGCGCAAGGCCAGCGGCCCATCCTGGCGCACCGCGTAAGCCCCCAGGTGCCAGCTGTCGAGCGCGGCCTTGAAGCGTTTGGCGCTCAGGTCACTGGTCGTCTTGGCCCCCATCACACCCATGCGCCAGGCGGGGTCCACGGCCCAATCTGCGCCCAGCACCACGCCCTGGTTACGCTGTCGCAAATCGCCACCGCCGTGCTGGCCGTCCAGGCTGCCGGCGTTGCCCAGGCCCTGTAGCCAGACACGACCGTTGGCATCGCCGCTCACGTCGCTCATGGCCGCCAGCAAACTGCTCTGCAGTGGCTTCAGGCTGTTCTGGGTGGCGCTGCCTAGGTTGGCGTTCTGGCTGGCAGCCAGTTGCTCCAGCACCGCGCCGATTCTTCCAGGGGCCAGGTTGCCCATATAGCGGGCGTCATCTGCAATCAGATACTTTTCTCGCGCGCTCAGGTCGCCCGACTCCAGCAACGCATCCACCGCACGGTCCAGCACCTGGGCCACAGCCCGGCCATTGCCGGTGGTGGCGTAGTCAATGAAATAAAAAGGACTGGCCGGTTCAGGTTCGCTGGGCGGCGACCCCATATCCCCGCGTGCAGCGGCCAGTTGAATGCTCAACGCACTCAGCGCGAAAGTGATGACAAGGGCGAGTCGTTTGGATGTGCAGGGCATAGGTCCGAACCTCTGAGATGTGAGGCGGGAAATTTAGCGAGGCGCTGGAGGGATAACTGTCAGGGTAAGCGTTTGCGGTTTGCGGGAGAGATCTTCAGTGCCAGGTGAATAAAGGCGTAAGGGTTGTGGCCTGGAGGAATGTGTATTTTATTGGATACACGCGCCTTGTTGATCGAGAGTGTGGAGCAGGGCCTGGCCGAAGGCACCCTGCAGCTCGGCGAAGCCGTGCGCCGGCTGCGCGTGGAGGTCACCGGCCTGCACCAGGGCCAGTTCGCCAGGATGTGCAGGATTTCCCTGCGCACCCTGGTGCATATCGAGCACGGCGAGGGCAATCAGATGCTCAAGTCGTTGAACGCGGTGTTCCGGCCGTTCGGCTTGCAGATGGGCTTGGTCAAGGTTCGGCGTCCGTTGAGCTGAACGTCAGCCCCGGCATTCAGTCAGGGTTTTCGCCTGTCCATCGGCCGTCTGGTTAGCCTCGCCAAGCCAGGCCTCAAACCCGGCGCCGACCTTCGGCCATTCTCCATCGAGGATCGAGTACCACGCCGTGTCGCGGTTCTGCCCCTTGACCACCATATGCTGGCGGAACACCCCTTCAAAACTGAACCCCAGGCGCTCGGCTGCGTATTTGGAGCGGGCGTTACCGTTGTTGCACTTCCATTCCAGGCGCCGGTAGCCCAGCTCAAACGCGTGCCGGGCCAGCAGATACACGGCCTCGGTGCTTTTCGGTGAGCGCTGCATTGGGGCGCCGAAGGTGACGTGGCCGATTTCGATGCGGCCCTGGGCCGGGACGATCGACATCAGGCTAAGGATGCCCTGCACGTCGCCGCTGGCGCGGTCGATCACGCTGAAAAAGTACGGATCGCTATTGGCCGCGTGGTTGTTTAGCCACGCATCAAAAGCGGCGCGCTCGGTAAACGGGCCGTAGGGCAAATAGTCCCACAGCTTGGGGTCGGCACCGGGGCCCTGGAGGGCTTGCCACAGGCTATCGGTGTGGCGGGCCGGGTCGAGTTTTTCCAGGCGGATAAAGCGCCCTTCGATCAGTTGGGCGGTGGGCGCCGGGGCGCCTTTCCAGTCTGCGAGTGAGGTCGACATGCTGTGCTCCTTAAAGGCCTTTGCGAAACTGGATAAAGCCGGGACGTTCGGCGATGCGTTCGTATAACGCAATCGCAGTGGCATTGGTCTCATGGGTCAACCAGTGGACCTTGCAGCACCCCTCGGCCTTGGCGGTGATGTAGACGAATTCGATCAATTTGCGACCAACTCCGGCACCGCGCTGGGTGGCGTCCACGAACAGGTCTTGCAAGTAACAGGAGCTTTCGATGCTCCAGTTGGAGCGGTGATAGATGAAGTTGACCATACCCACCGCCTTGCCGTCCTGCCAGGCCAGGGCCGAATGGGTCGGCTCGTTGCGGTCGAGCAGGCGTTGCCAGGTGCTGGTGCTGACGGCGTCCGGCAACTGCGTGTCGTAGAAGCGCAGGTAGGCCTGCCACAGTGGCAACCAGGCAGCGTGGTCGGCGGCTTGCACCCGGCGGATGTCGATCTGGCTCATGAAGGCTCCTTGGGAATGAATCGGGCGAGGGTTTGGTCACGCACGTCAAAGCTTGCGGCCAGCCCTTCGCGTACGCCGGCGATATCCGCCGCGCTGCGGTTCTGGCTGAGCTTGCGCTTGCCTTGCAGGCGCTGGATCGGCAGGGCGAACCCGACGATGGCCTTGAGCATGCCGTCGATGTAGTCCGCCGGGGCATCGCTGACTTTCCACGGTTGGGCGCGCCCGTTTTCGTGGCGGTCGGTCAGGGCGCTGACCAGTGTGAGCAGGCGCTCGGCATCGGTGAACACCTCGGCCTGGCCATAGGCGTGGACCGCCAGGTAATTCCAGGTGGGCACCACTTTGCCGTGTTCGGCCTTGGCCGGATAAAACCCTGGGCTGACATAGGCCTCGGCACCGGCAAAAATCACCAGGGCCTCGCTGCCGTTCTGCAGGTCTTGCCACTGGCGATTGGCCTTGGCCAGATGGCCGTAGAGGGTGCCATTGGGTCCTTCATCGGGGTTGAGCAGCAGCGGCAAATGGCTGGCCTGCAGGCCGTGCTCGCCAAAGGTCACCAACTGCGCCAGGCGCGTGTGCCGGATCAGTTGCTGCAGTTCGGGCAAATCGTCGAGGGCAAAGGCGCGAGGCGTGTACATAAATATTTTCCTTGGCGAATGCCTGCATCCTAGGCAGGCTAATGGTCTGTTGTAAGAGCCATCTCAGGCCAATTTCATAGGTCCAATATGTCGCCCATGTCATTCAACCCTGCGGGTATTGAGCTGGATCGCCGTCAGGGCCTGACACGCCAGCTGTACGAGGCCCTGCGCCAGCGGGTGCTGGATGGGCGGCTGGCCAGTGGGACCCGGCTGCCCGCCAGCCGGGATCTGGCGGCGGCGTTGTCGATTTCCCGCAACAGCGTGGTGCGGGCCTACGATCAGTTGTATGCCGAAGGCTTTATCGAAGGACGGGTGGGCGATGGGACCTATGTGGCGCAATTGCCCACCACCGACCCGGGCACAAAAAAATTATCCACAAAAGTGTCCACAGGGTTATCAACAGGCTTATCCCCAGCCTTATCCACAAAACCCGCAAATATAACTGGGAATTTATCCAGTGAAGTTATCCACAGTCCCGCTCTGGGTCGTCTGGAAAACAACCATTTACCGCTGCCACCCAGTGGCCCTCCACGGGCTTTTCGTGTCGGTGTACCGGCCTTCGATCTGTTCCCGTTTGACGTCTGGGCCAAGCTGAATGCGGCTTTTTGGCGCAAGCCTGACCTGCAACAACTGTGTTACGGCAACCCGGCGGGGGATGAGCGATTGCGTGGGCTGATCGCGGCTTACTTGCGCAGCTCGCGAGGCATGCAATGCACCGCTGAGCAAATTGTGATCACCAGCGGCGCGCAACAGGCAATCAGCCTTTGTGCACAGCTACTGGTGGGCCCTGGGGATAGCGTGGCAATTGAAAATCCCGGCTACCGGGCGGCAGGGCATGCGTTTGCCAATGCCGGGGCAAAACTCCAGGGCGTGGAGGTGGACGCAGAGGGCATCGACTGCACGGCATTGAACGCGCTCAACGATTGCCGCCTAGCCTATGTCACGCCTTCCCACCAGTACCCGACGGGGGTGGTCATGAGCCTGGCCCGGCGCCTGGAGTTACTGGCCTGGGCCGAGCGCACGGGCGGCTGGATCATCGAGGATGACTACGACGGTGAGTACCGTTACAGCGGCGCGCCCCTGGCACCGCTGGCGGCCCTGGATCGCAGTGATCGGGTGCTCTATGTGGGGACTTTCGGCAAAGTCGCATTCCCGGCGTTGCGCCTGGGTTATCTGGTGCTGCCGCCGGGCTTGGTGAGCGCCTTCACCCAGCGGCGCGCCGTGGACGTGCGGCATTCGGAGGTCAGTACCCAGGCGGTGATGGCCGAGTTCATGGCAGCGGGGCACTTCCAGCGGCACATCCGGCGCATGCGCCGCGCCGCCTTGAGTCGTCGCAATGTCTTGCTGGCCGGTTGGCCCGACGACGTGCCTGGCGTGGGTAGCCTGCCCGGTGTCGCGGCAGGCTTGCACCTCACGGTACGGGTGCAAAGCCTGGCCCGTGAGGCGCAGTTAGTCGCCCAGGCCCTGGCAGCGGATGTAGAAATCAACGCCCTGAGCAGCTATTGGCTGCCCGACACCCACTCGGCACCGGCCCAGCGCGCCGGCCTGGTGCTGGGGTTTGCCGCCGTGCCCGAAGCGGCTATCGCCCAGGCCCTGGCGCGGCTGCGCAAGGCCTGGCGGGTGGGATGATCTGGGCGCGCGATCGCTTTCGGTGAGGTGGCGCCGGGGCCGGAGAGGGTGCTCCCCGGCCATGATTGCTCAGGTCCCGGACTTGATCTTGGTCCAGGCGCGGGTCCTGGCGCGCTCGGCGTCACGGGTCAGCGGCTTGAGGGTGTAGAGCGTGGCCATCGCCGCCTCGGTCGGGTACAGGTTAGGGTTGTTGCGGATCGCCGGGTCCACCAGCCCGGTCGCGTCCTTGTTCGGGTTGGGATAGCCGACAAAGTCGCTGATGGGCGCAATGACCTGGGGTTGCAGCAGGTAATTGATAAAGGTGTAGGCGTCCTGCGGGTTTTTCGCGCCCTTGGGAATGGCCAGCATATCGAACCAGATCGGCGCGCCCTCTTTGGGCAGGCGCATGTCGACAATCACCCCGTTCTTGGCTTCCCTGGCGCGGTTGGCCGCCTGGGAGAAACTGCCGGAGTAGCCGACGGCCACGCAAATGTCACCGTTGGCGATATCGGCCATGTACTTGGAGGAGTGGAAGTAGGTGATGGAGGGGCGGATCTTCATCAGCAACGCTTCGGCTTTTACATAGTCCTTGGGGTTGCTGCTGTTGGGGTCCAGGCCCAGGTGCTGCAAGGCCAGGGGCAGGATTTCCGATGGCGAATCCAGCAGCGCGACCCCGCATTGCTTGAGCTTGCTGATGTTCTCGGGCTTGAAGATCAAGTCCCAGCTGTCCACCGGCGCGTCGGCCCCCAGCACGGCCTTGACCTTGTCCGGGTTAAAGCCAATCAGGATGGTGCCGTACATATAGGGCACGGCGAATTTATTGCCCGGGTCGTTGGCTTCAATCAACTGCATCAGCTTGGGATCGAGGTGGTTCCAGTTCGGCAACTGGCTGCGGTCCAGGGGTTGGAACACCCCGGCCTCGACCTGCTTGGCCAGGAACACGTTGGACGGCACTACCACGTCGTAGCCGGAGTTGCCGGTCAGCAGCTTGGCCTCCAGGGCCTCGTTGGTGTCGAAGATGTCGTAGATCAGTTTGATCGCCGGGTTCTGGGCCTTGAAGTCGTCCAGGGCCTTGGGGGTGATGTAGTCGAACCAGTTATAGACCCGCAGGGTTTTTTCTTCGGCGTGGGCGGCGGTGCTCAGCACGGCGGCACAGAGCACAAGCGACTTGAGCATGTTCATTGGGCAGCCCCCTCAAAACCTTCGAGAACGTTGACGGCATTGATGCCGATTTCTTCCACCGCATAGCCGCCTTCCATCACAAACAGCGTCGGCTTGCCCAGGCGAGCGATACGCGCACCCATGGCCAGGTAGTCCGGGCTGTCGAGCTTGAACTGCGAGATGGGGTCGTCCTTGAATGTGTCGACGCCCAGGGACACGACGATGATGTCCGCGCCATAGCCTTCGATTGCCTGGCAGGCCTGCTCCAGTGCGGCGCTCCAGGTGTCCCAGGCGGAACCGGCCGGCAGTGGGTAGTTGAAGTTGAAGCCTTCACCGGCACCGTCGCCCAGCTCATCGGCGTAGCCGAGGAAAAACGGAAACTCTGCCTCCGGATGCCCGTGGATCGAAGTGAACAGCACGTCACTGCGCTCATAGAAAATCGACTGGGTGCCGTTGCCGTGGTGGTAATCGACATCGAGGATCGCGACCTTTTTGCGGCCCTGATCGAGAAAGGCCTGGGCGGCGATGGCGGCGTTATTGAGGTAGCAATAACCGCCCATCAAGTCACTGGCGGCATGATGCCCCGGCGGGCGGCACAGGGCGAAGGCACTGTGGGCACCGTTTTGGATCGCGTGTTGTGCGGTCAGCGCGACCTGCGCTGCGCTGTAGGCGGCTTGCCAGGTGCCGGCGGTGATCGGCGCACCGCCATCGAAGCTGTAATAGCCCAGTTGACCATGCAGGCTGGTGGGCAATACGCGGCGCAGGGTGCGGGCGGGCCAGGTGTAGGGCAGCAGGTCACCGTCCTGGCCGAAGGCCGTCCAGCGTTGCCATGCCCCTTTGAAAAACTCCAGGTAGTCGCGGCTGTGAATACGTTGCAGCGGCGCCAGGCCAAAGTCCTGCGGCGCTTGCACCGGGCCCAGTTCACGGTCCTTGACCCGTTGCAGCACATGGTCGGCGCGCGAAGGCATTTCGAAGCAGGGCATCAACTGGCCGTCCATCAATTCGCAACGGCCATGGTGCAGGTGGTGATCGTCCGAGTAGATCGTCAGCATTTTTATTGTTCTCCGCAGGCAGCTTGGGATGCCTTGCAGTGTTGCGGTGTACGCAGGTTTGGAGAACGGCAGGAGCGGCCAAAAGGGGATAAATATGGCCAAATTGTCTGTCCGAAATTCGCCCCTACATGGGGCGTCATGCTCGAAATTGACTCGGCGCTACACCGCTCCAGCGTACAAAGGCATGCCGGAAGCTCGCGGTCTCACTGAAACCCAACTGCTCGGCGATGCGGTAGATCGGCCACTGGTCTTGCGCCAACAGTTGCTTGGCGCGCTCAAAGCGCAGTTCGTCCAGCAGTTCCTGGTAGCTGCAGCCCAGGTCATGCAGGTGCCGGCGCAGGGTGCGGGGTGAACAGTTCATCTGCTGGGCCAGGCCATCCAGCCCGGGGGCGGCGTGCAGTTGCGCCGCGAGCAACTGGCGCACCCGCCCCAGCCAGGCCTCGCGCCCGGTGAATTCGGTGTTCTGTTTGCGGCAGCGCTCGGCCATCGCCCGATGGGTCACCGTGTCGGCCAGGGGCAACGGTTGGGCGAGCCAGCGTTGGTCAAAGGCGAACGCATTGGCAGTGGCCTGGAATTGCAGCGGGCAGTCGAAACACTCGGCGTAGCGCGCCTGATAATCCGGCGCGGCATGCTCAAAGCGCGCACCCAGCAGCGGCAGCGGGTGGCCGAGCAAGTCGTCGCAGATTACCTTCAGCGATCCCAGGCACAGCTCCACATTGAAGGCGGTCAGTGCCGGGCTTTCGCGGTAATCGCTGGCGGTGAACCAGATACGCTCACCGTCTTGCTCCAGGCTCAGCTCGAACAGTGTTCCCAACAGCGCCGGATAACGTAGGGCCAGGCGCAAAGCGTCACCGAAAGTGGCACTGGTGAGCAGCGCATAGCCGAGCATGCCGTAGGCCGATACGTGCATCCGTCGCCCCACGATCAGCCCGATATCACGCTGCAAGGCCACGGCATTGGCGCACACCTGCATTTCCTGGTGCGTGGCGATGCGTGTGTCGGCGCGGCTCAAGTCCGCCGCACAGATGCCACTGCCGGCCAGCAGCGCTTCGGCGGGCAAGCCTTCGGCCTTGAAGGTGCTGAGCACCAGGGAAACGGCATTGAGGGTGGTGAGGTGGGAGTGCAGCATGGGAACTTCCAGCCAGGGGATGGCTGGAAGTGGAGCAAGTTATATGCCGCTCAGCTCAGTTCACCGCACAGGTCCAGTTCGACCAGACGCCGTACTGCGTCGTTGGGCAGCCCGGCGCCGAGCAGGGCTTGCAGCTTGCCGAACACGGCTTCGCGGGTCATGCCGCCACCGGACAACACGCCGACCCCACGCAAGCGGCTGCCCGCTTCATACACGTCCAGTTCCACGCCACCTTCATGGCATTGGGTGATTGCGACCACCACCACGTCCCGATCCAGCGCGCGCTGCAGGCTGGCGAGGAACGCCGGGTTATCGCTGGGCCCGGTGCCGCTGCCAAAGCATTCGAGCACCAGCGCCTGGATGCCGCTGGCGACCAGGGCGTCCAGTTGCCCGGCATCAATGCCCGGCACCAGCGGCAACACACCGACATTGGCCAGGGCCTTGGGCTGGCGGTAGTCCAGGGCGGCGGGCAGGGCCTGGGCCTTGGCCACGCCACCGTTGCGCTGCAGTGCAGCAAAGGGATGGCGGCCAAAACTGCGGATTTTCGCGCAGCGGGTCGGCGCCATCAGTGCGCCGTGGAAGTACAGGTGCACACCGGGCGCGAGGCCTTCGCCCAACGCTGTCAGGGCGCCGCTGACGTTTTCCCAGGCATCGCTGTCAGGCACGCCGGCCGGCAGCATTGAACCGGTGAACACCACGGGCGCCGGTAGGCCCAGCAGCTGGAAACTCATGGCTGCCGCGCTGTAGGCCAGGGTGTCGGTGCCGTGCAAAATCAGCACGCCATCGCAGCCCTCGTCCACAGCCTCGACCACGGCGCTGCGCAGGCGTTGCCAGTAGGCGGGCGTCATATTGGCGCTGTCGATCAGCGGCGACATTTCCCGAAAGCGCCAGGCTGGCGCAGGCAGGTGGGCAAGCTGTTCGCGCATGCGCGCTTCAAAGCCCGAAGCGGGCGCCAGGCCGTTGGCGCTGGCCTGCATGCCGATGGTGCCGCCGGTGTAGAGCACCATGATGGTGTTAGCTTTGGACATCGAAGAATCTCCTGAACGAAAAACGCCGCCGGGCCCAGAGCATGCCCAAGGCCGGGCGGCGTGTCATCTATCTAGGCTCAGCGTTGCACTTGGGCGTTCAGTTCAGCAGTCGCTTGAACCGTTGGCTCCGGCTGCACCGGGTTGGCCGGCCAGGCCTTGCGGTCCAGGTCCAGGTCAGGGAACTGGCTGGAATCGAACACCGGGGTCTTGATGCCCGCCGCGCGCTGGCTGTCGTAGTCGTTGAGGATGCGCATAGCGATCTTGAACAGGAACGCCAGGGCGAACAGGTTGACGAACGCCAGCATGGTCATGGTGATGTCGGCGAAGGCGAACACGGTGCTCAGGTTCTCGATCGAACCCCAGAAGATCAGCACCAGCACCAGCGCGCGATAACCGATCAGCACCTTGCGGTTGTTGCCCACCAAAAAGCGCAGGTTGCTCTCGCCCAGGTAGTAGTTGTACATGATCGAGGTGAACACGAACAACGCCAGGGCCACCGAGATAAACATCCGGCCCCAGTCACCGACCACCGCCGCCAGGGAGTTCTGGGTCAGGGCAATGCCGTCGCCTTCAAAGCCTGGGGTGTAGAAGCCCGAGAGCAGGATCAGCAGGGCAGTGCAGGTGCAGATGATGAAGGTGTCGAGGAACACGCTGAACGCTTGCACCACACCTTGGGCGACCGGGTGTTCCACCGAGGCCACGGCTGCCACGTTGGGCGCGCTGCCCAGGCCCGCTTCGTTGGCAAACACGCCGCGCTTCACACCCATGATGATCGCGCTGCCCACCAGGCCGCCGAAGGCCTGGTCCAGGCCAAAGGCGCTCCTGACGATGGTCGCGAGCATGGCCGGCACCTGGTCGAATTGCAGCACGATCACGTAGACCGTCACGGCGATATAGACCAGGGTCTTGACCGGTACCAGCAGGTCGGCAATCGAGGCAATGCGCTTGATCCCGCCGATAAACACCAGGCCCAGCAACACCGCCAGCGCCAGGCCGGTGTAGGTGGTGTCGAAGCCAAAGGCGTTGTTCAGCGAGTGGGTCACGGCATGGGCTTGCAGGCCATTGAAGGCGAACCCGAAGGTCACCAGCAGCAGAAACGCCATGACCATCCCCAGCCAGCGTTTTTGCAGGCCGTGCTGGATGTAATAGGCCGGGCCGCCACGGTAGGTGCCTTCGGCGTCGGTACGTTTGTAGAGCTGGCCCAGGGAGCACTCGATAAAGCTCGAAGACATGCCCACCAGCGCGGTGACCCACATCCAGAACACTGCGCCCGGGCCGCCCAGGGTCACGGCAATGCCGACCCCGGCGATGTTACCGGCACCCACTCGTCCGGCCAGGCTGAGCATCAGCGCCTGGAACGAGCTGAGTTGGCCGGCACTGCTTTTCAGGCTGTCGCGAAACACCGCGAACATATGAAAGAAGTGACGAAACTGAACGAAACGCGAGCGGATCGTGAAGTAACCACCGAGCCCGACAATGAGCACGATCAGTACTTTTCCTGAGAGGAAGTCGTTGATGACTTCTAGCATGGAGTATTCCTCGCTGTTTTCTGTAAAGGCAAAAGCCGGACGGCTCGACTCCACACCATTTCGCAGACAGCACGATAGGTGGGGCGAGGGCTCGTCCCGGTTCCATGTCGCGGGTTGTTATTAGTTCGGCGTTCGCATGCGGCTGACGATCGTGCATGCGAAGAGGGGCGGCACTATACCTAGGTGTGCGCCAGCCGTCTGCAAGCAGCGCAATTGAGCGAGGAATGGTCGAGTGTCACACTGACCTAATGTGGGAGCTGTTGAGCTTTGGTGAGGCTGCGATGGGCATGAGTCTCTACGCGACTTGCTCTTTTTTGGTTGTTGGGTATGAGTACATATCCGTTGCTGCGGTCATGGCGGCTATTGGTTCCGCTCTTACAGCGGGTCACTTTTGGAAAAGAGCCCCAAAAGTAACCAAAAGGGCTCCTGCCCCACCACTCGGCACCTCGCCTAGGCTCGGTGTGCCCGTCATCCGACATTGATTTGGGGGGCCGCCGCGATGGGCCATCCCTGGCCCAGCGCGGCTAAACCGGCGTCCTGCCGGTTTACCCCCCAAATCAAAATCGGATGACGGCCAGCGTGGTTTAACGGGGCGCCTCAGATCAAAAGCAAAGCGAGACGGCCTGACAGCCGACCTGATCGTCTAGGCGTACGCTTATACCTGTGGGAGCTGGCTTGCCTGCGATGGTGGTGTATCAGTCGATAAATGTATTGGCTGATGTACCGCCATCGCAGGCAAGCCAGCTCCCACAGGGAATGCAGCTTCGCGCTCTGGCTTTGCTGTTGCTGTGGCTCTGCTTTTGATCTGGCTTTTGATCTTGATCTAAGGCGCCCCGTTAAACCACGATGGCCGCAGGCAGGTATTGCGCAGTGGGCACCCCGGCATGGATGCCGGGGTAGCCGCGACACGGCCATGGATGGCCGATCGCGGCGGGCCCACGGAGCAATGCCTGACTGCGGGCATGCCGAGCCTAGGCGAGGCACCGAGTGGTGGGGCAAGAGCCCTTTTGGTTACTTTTGGCTGGGCCGGCACTCCGGGCTCTTTTCCAAAAGTGACCCGCTGTAAGAGCGGAACCAATAGCCGCCATGACCCCAGCAACGGATATGTACACAAACCCAATAAGCACCAGAGAAAAGAGTTGTGTAAAGACTCATGCCTATCGCAACCTCGCCAAAGCTCAACAGCTCCCACCTTTGATTTTTGTTGCCTGGTTAGAAGTAGTAACCAATATTCACGTTGGTGCGGTAATACCACTCGTTGCTGCCCACCGAGCTGGTATTGGTAAAGCCGCTGCCATTCTCGGCCCCGCCATAGGGGTTGGCGTTGCGCGCCCAGGTAAAGTCGACCCAGGCCATCACCGGCATCGCCAGGAACTGCGCGCCCACGGTGAACATCTGCGAATCATCCCAGGCGCTCTTGTCTTTCATCATCCGGCTGTAGTCGGTGTACAACTTGACCTTCTTCAACTGCCCCAGCGTCGGCGTGTAGACGTCATAGCCGAGGTTGATCGAGGCGAGGGTGGCCTTGGATGCGATCAGGTACGCGGGGGTCAGGCCGTTGCCACCCATCAGCACCGAGTCCTTGCTGACGCCGGTGGGGTTTTCAGGGTCGTATTCGTAGCGGATGGCCTGGCTGGTAACGGTCCACAGCCCCTTGTTGATGATGGCGTGTACACCGGCGGCCCAGTAGTCGCCGTCGTCCCGGGTGGTGGCGTTGTACAGCTGGGCGGTGGCCAGCGAGGCGCCGATCTCGGTTTTCCAGCCATCGCTGTTGAAGGTCCGTGCTACGCGGGCGTTGAGTTGGTTGCGCTTCTCGTTGTCCTGGCGCGATTGGATCGCGGCAATCGCATTGTCCTTCAGGTCGGCGTAACGCCCGACTTCAGGCGAATAGCGAAGGTCGCTGGGCAACATGCGCGGGAAGAAGCCAAGCTGCACGTCCCAGTCCTGGTCCTTGTAGCTGTACTTGAGGCCGGTGCCGGCACTTGAGGCATAGCCCATGAAAAACGGCAGGTGGTAACTCCAGCCAAATTGCGGATACGGCTCCAGGCCAAACGGCTTGAACGGCGCTCCCAGTTGCACGTTGGAGTTGGCATTGAGCCGATAGCCGACGAAACCACGGTCGATGGAGCGCTTGCCGTCGTCCTGGAACCAGTAGCCGATATCGCTGTAGAGGCTCTTGTAGGTGGCCTGCACGTCCAGGCGGAACGTGTCGAAGAGGAAGCGGCCATTGTTCTCGGTGGTGTCCCAATGCTCGTCGCGATAGTTGGTACGCAACGCACCGCCGATATCCAGGCTGGCGTCGCCGGCCTCACTGCGCCAGGCAATATGCGGGAATGGTTTATTGGCGGCGTTGGCCCGCACCGGTTCGGAAGGGATGGGTTCTGCGGCGAAACTGCTGAAACTGGCAAACATCAATCCTGCACACAAGACACGCTTCATAGAGACCTCTCTACCGGGTAATCGGCAACACTCGTCCGCTTGCCTTTAAAGGCAACTAAGGAGGGAGCGGGTCTTACCGGGTTTAAGTGTTGGTTATTATTGTTTTATCGGCGAAACGCCGTTTAATCAGTGAATGCACAGGGGTAGAGCAGGAAGTGTGCCAGGCGGCGTATTTACTGGGGTTTTATAAAAACCTGCTTGAAAACAATTGTTTATATGGGAAACAAAGCGCTTTGTATAACCCATGAAACAACCTGTAAGTGCGGTAACAAAGTTGCTCGGGATAGGTGCGTCTTTATTGCACGCTGCCAATGAAACGGGCAATTTTGTGTTTTACGGGTGAATAATAAGTTGCCTACTTATTTACTCGATAGATCGTCTGCCTGACATCGTGGCGAGGGGACAAGCCCCCTCGCCACAACAGCCCCACCACCGAGCCTATGCAGACTAAAGGTCCAGCACCAAGCGCCGGCTCTTGCAGCCCGAAACGCACACCATCATCGACGTGTTCGCCGCACGCTCGGCCTTGGTCAGTACCCCGTCGCGGTGGTCGATCTCGCCTTCCACCACCCGCGTTTCACAGGAGCCGCACACCCCCTCGCGGCAGCTGTGGTCAATGTCGCAACCGGCTTCGAGCAACACATCCAGCAAACTCAAACCGGGCTCCACCGACAGCGTCTTGCCGGACTTTTTCAGCTCCACGCTATAGCGGCTCTGGGCATCTTCGCTGGGCGGCAGTTCGGCGGCGGTAAAGCGCTCGATATGCGCATGGGGATAACCCAGGCGCTCACAGGTGCCCTCGAACGCATCCAGCATCGGCGTCGGCCCGCAGCAGTAGAAGTGCGTATCTGCCGGCTGGCCAGCGAGGTAGGCGGCGAGGTCCGGCGGCACGCCTTTCTCGTCGTTGAAGTGGTACACCACCCGCGCATCCAGGCCGTTCAAGGCTTCCACCAATGCCGCTTCCTGGCGCGAGCGCGCGCAATAGATCAGCTCGGCGGATTTTCCCTGGGCCAGCAACTGGCGGAACATGCAGTAGATCGGGGTAATGCCGATGCCACCGGCCACCAGCACACTGTGGCTGGCGCTCAGGTCCAGCGCGAAGTTGTTGCGCGGCGCCGAGATCGACAGCGGCATGCCGACCCGCAGTTGGCTGTGCACATATTCCGAGCCGCCGCGGCTGTTGCGGTCACGCAGGATGCCCACGGTGTAGCGCCCCTGGTCGCTGGGGGAGTTGAGCAGCGAGTAGCTGCGCACCAGGCCGTTGGCCAGGTGCAGGTCGATGTGCGAGCCGGCCTCGAACGGCGGGAACACGGTATCGCCCAACGGCCGAAACTCCACGCTGATGATGCCTTCGGCTTCATAGCGCAGGGTATGCACGCGGGCATTGAGCAGGGAGGGCTTAGACATCATTCACCTCTGTGACGGTACGCAGGTCGACATCGAGCTGGGCACTGGCCTCGATCTCGACCCGTAGTTCAGGAAACACCAGTGCGTTGACGGCCACCAGGGTGGACGTGGGAAACACGGCCTGCCCGGCGAAAAAATCCCGTCGGGCGCGGCCCACTTGGTCTTTGTCGGCGATATCAGTGAGGTACACCGTCAGCCGGTAGATATTGCCCACGTGCCCGCCGGCCGCCGTCACCAGCGCCTGGATCTTGCCCAGCACCACCAGGGTCTGGGCGTAGCAATCCAGGGGGGCCTCGCGGCTGGCGGGGTGCGCGGTCATCCCCGACATCACCACTTCGCGGCCGATCAGCAGCGCATTCGACCAACTGGCCCCGGCGGGCGCCACCACGACCGCGTTCATGGCAGTTGCTTCGCGTCGATCAGTTCAAGCTGGGCCTTGGCCGCGTTTTTCAGGTAACGGCGCATGCGCACCACGCCCAGGTCGTGCTGGTAGAGGTTTTCGCGCTGGTTGGCGTCCGGCTCCATGAATTCCAGCAGCACCCGATCCTGCTCCAGCACGGCCCAGTGCCGCGCTTCCAGGCGGTTCTTGTAAAGGAAGCGCCAGGTGTCGCGCTGCCAGCCGGTCAGCGGTCGGCAGCGCCAGTGGAACACCGCCGAGAGCGCGCGGCTGCTCGGCGTGTAGCTGCCGATAATGGTGAAGTTGCCGCCCGGGCCGCCGGTTTTCGGGTAGGGGATTTCCAGGCGCAGCCAATGGCAGCCGTTGTCCATGAACTCGGTCCAGTCGAAGTTCACCCCGCGCTGGCCTTCCTTCTCGAAGAAGAACCCGTTGTCGGTGTCGCGGGTGACGAACTTGGCGGTGGCTTCGCCTTCACTCATCGAGTGCGACATCTTGTGCAGGTAGGTGCCGTGCATCGGGTCCATGACGTTGTCGATCACGTAGCGGTAGTCGCCTTTCCACTCGGTGTAGCAGACGAAGCTGCTCCACTCCGGCGAGGTCAGTTGCTCGGGCAGCACCAGTTCCGGCGGGGTCTCTAAATGCGCGTCGGTGGCATTGAACAAAAAGATCGCGCCTGCCGCTTCGCGGGTATGGAACATGCGGGTCGGGCGGCTGCCTTCGAGTTTGCAGCCGGGGCTGCCGGGCACCTTGGTCACGGTGCCGTCACAGCGCACTTCGACGCCGTGATACGGGCATTGCAGGCGATCACCCAGCACCGGGCCCTGGGACAGCGGCGCGCCGCGATGGGGGCAATGGTCTTCGAGGGCGTGTACGCGGCCATCGTTGTCGCGCCACAGGGCGATCTTGTAGCCGAGGCGGCGCACCGACACCGGCTTCTCCCCCAACAGGTCCGAAGGCAACACCGGGAACCAGAGGTCTTTGAGGCCATTGGCCAGATGGTTTTCAACAGGGTCGACGGTCAATTGCATAGTCATTGTTCTATTCCTTCTGCCGGGTCATTCGCCCAGCCGGGCCATCAGGGTTTGATAGGCATCTGCCGTCCACTCGCCGCTGGTCAGCGGGCAGGGCGGGCCGGCCAGGTTGAGGTGGGCGAGCAGCGCCGGCAGCTCGGTCACGCCGTTGCCGAAGGCGCGTTCGATGGAGTCGCCCAGCAGCTCTTCAAACTGGGTATTGGGCCGTTTGCGCGCCTGATGGGGCTCGAGGAAGCGTTCGGTAGTGCTCATGTCATTGACCTCCGTTGCGTACCCGTTCGCGGATGGTTTCGCGCACGGGGATAAAGTCGTATGTCGGGAAAACTTCAGTGCTGAACACGCCCCACGCCGAGCGCTCAAGCTCGACGTTAAGGGCTGGCAGCAGGCTCGGCGGCAAGCGCAGGGTGACGATCTGGCCCAGGCCCATGGCCACGGTCCAGCTCACCAACTCCACGCCCTGCGGTGGAAAACGCTCCCACCAATCCTGCTGCTTCATATGCCGCTGAATGTCTTCCAGGTTCTTCGATTGGTCGTGCTTGAGCAGCACGGTCACCAGCAAGCTGTCGCTCATGTTCAGGCCGCGCTTTGGATGGGGATGGTCCAGGCGTCGTAGCCATAGACCCAATCGGCGTTGCCGCCGTCCTTGAGCCACTGGTTGCCCCGCGAGCCGATCTGGATCTGGCTGGTGCGTTCCAGGCGCGCCTGCTGATAGCCCTGCAAGGCCGCGGCGACCTGGGACGGGCTGTCGAGGTCTTGCAGGTAACGGGCGAGCACCACCGCATCCTCGATGGCCTGGCCGGCACCCTGGGCCATGAACGGCATCATCGGGTGGCAGGCATCGCCCAGCAGGGTGATCGGGCCCTTGGACCAGAACGGCAGCGGGTCGCGCTCATACAGCGCGGTCTTGAGCACATCGCTGCACGCATCCAGCAGGGCACGGGCGTCGGGGTGGAACGCCTGATAGTGGCTGCGCAGCTCGTCGGCATCGCCAGCGCTGGTCCACGACTCTTCGTGCCAGCTGTCCTGGGCGGTGGTGGCGAAGATAAAAATATCTTTGCCCTGGTTGAGCGGGAACGTAACGATCTGGCTCTGCGGGTTGGGGCCCCACCACTTGGTAAAGGCCTGGATATTCGGCACATGGGCCACCAACTCGGCCGGCACCACCGCGCGGTACGCCACCACCCCGGTAAAGCGCGGGTGCTCTTCGCCAAACAGCGCGTTGCGCACCACCGAGTGGATGCCGTCGGCGCCGATCAGCACATCGCAGCGGTGCTGGCTGCCGTCCTTGAAGTGCAGGCAGATGCCGTCGTCAGTGTGCTCAACCCGCTCGGCGCGCTTGGCGAATTGCACCTGCTCCAACGGGAACACTTCGGCCAGGGCAGCCAGCAGGTCGGCGCGGTGGATGGTCAGTTGCGGGGCGCCGTACTTTTGCTCGGCGGCGTCGGACATTTCCAGGCGTGAAGTCTCTTCGCCGCTGTCCCACATCCGGCTGATGCGATGGGTCGGCCGGGCGGCCGGGATGCGCACGGCGGCGCCAATCCCCAGGCCATCCAGCGCACGTACCGCGTTGGGGGTGAGGTTGATGTCGGCGCCGACCCGCAAAAAGGCCTTGGACTGTTCAAACACGGTGACCTGGTGACCGGCGCGGTGCAGGGCGATGGCGGCGGTCAGGCCGCCGATACCGGCACCGGCGATAGCAATATTCAGGGAAGGCATGGGCGACTCCTGCTCAGGATTTGGGTTTGTCGGTGAGGAACTTGCCTTGCGGCGCCTCGACGTGTTGTTGGCGCCGGGTATTGCCGTCGATACCGCCGGCAATTGCCCATTCGGCGAACACCGTGGGGCCCGGCTCAAAGGTGCGTGGCTGCCATTCGCCGGTCAGTTGATCTTCGTCGGCGTAGTACTCCACCAGCGCGCCGGCGGGGTTCTTGAAGTACCAGAAAAACGCCGAAGACACCGGGTGACGCCCAGGGCCGATCTCGGTCGGCCAGCCGCTGCGGGACACGTGCATGCCACCGCCAAACACCTCGTGCACATCGCGCACGGTAAAGGCCACATGGTTCAGTCCCGCCCGTGGCGCCGGCAGTTGCAGCATGAACAGGTCGTGGTGGCCGCCTTCCTCGGCGGTGCGCAAAAAGGCCCCGCGATCCGGGTAGCGGTCCGAGGCCTGGAAGCCGAAACGCTCGTGGTAGAAGGCTTCGCAGGCGTTCACGTCCTTGACGAAAAACACCACGTGACCGACTTCAATCGGCGTGGCGCGCTCGTAGATCGGCGCCGCCTTGTTGATCCGGCCCTTGGTCTGCCAGGTGTTGTGGCCGCTGCACTCGATCTCCAGCTCGCGCTTACGCGTGACTTGCAGGCGGATCGCTAGGCCGTTGGGGTCGGTGCAGCCGATGCGCCCGTTACCCTCGATAAACCCCGGGTCGTTGGCGATGCGTTCGGCGTACAGCGCAAGGTCCGTCGCGTCGGCCACGCCCCACACCACTTCGCGCACGGTGGAGCCGGCCTCGATGGCGGGCGGCAGGCCGGGTTTGTTCAGGTCGGCGAGCACTACGCGGCAGCCATTGAGGGTCTCGAAGATCACCTCATCGGGTTGCGTGCTGACCTGGGTCAGGCCCCAGTCGCTGAAAAAACGCACGCAGGTGTCGAGGTCCTCGACGCCATAGGTGACTTCATCAATACCTAAAACGCTCATCACGCTACCTCGTGTGGCACACCGGCCCAGGCCAGTGGCTGTTGGTTCATGCCCCAGTAGAGGCTCTTCTGTTCCATGTATTGCAGGATCCCCAGGCGGCCTTTTTCGCGGCCCAGGCCGCTGTCGCGCCAACCGCCGAACGGTGTGGAAATCGAGAACTGTTTGTAGGTGTTGATCCACACGGTGCCGGCCTGCAAGCGCCGGCCCAGGGCCCAGGCGCGCTTGTAGTCGCGGGTCCAGATGCCTGCCGCGAGGGCGTACAGGCTGTCGTTGGCCTGCTCCAGCAATTGCTCTTCGTCGTCGAAGGGCATGGCCACCAGCACCGGGCCGAAGATTTCTTCCTGGCATACCTGTTGTTGGTTGTGCAGGCCCTCAAGGATGGTCGGCGGGTAGAAGTAGCCCTGGTCATACAGGCCACCGCTGGGGCGCTGCCCGCCCAGGCGCAGGCGCCCGCCTTCGGCCAGGCCGAGGGCGACATAACGTTCCACCGATTCACGATGGCCGGCGCTGATCAGCGGGCCCATCTGCGTGTTTTCGTCGGCCGGGTCGCCCATGCGCAGGTTCGCGGCGGCGGCTACCAGGCGTTGCATAAAGGGCTCGTACAGGGCGCGCGCGACAAACAGCCGCGAGCCGGCAATACAGGCCTCGCCCGAGGAGCTGAAAATGCCGTAGAGCACGCCCGCCACTGCGTGGTCGAGGTCGGCGTCATCAAGGACGATGGTCGGCGACTTGCCGCCCAGCTCCAAAGACACCGGCATCATCTTGTCGGCGGCGATATGGGCGATGTGCTTGCCAGTGCGGGTGCCGCCGGTGAACGACACGCGCTTGACCAGCGGGTGGCGGGTCAGGGCGTCGCCCAGCAGCGAGCCCTTGCCGGGCAGCACGCTGATCAGGCCCTTGGGCAGGCCGGCCTCTTCGCACAGACTGGCCAGGCGCAGGGCCAGCAGCGGGGTGATTTCCGCCGGTTTGATCACCACCGCATTGCCCGCCGCCAGGGCTGGCGCGACCTTCTGCGCCTCGCTGGCAATCGGTGAGTTCCACGGGGTGATCGCGGCGACCACGCCCATCGGCTCATACACGCTCATGCTGACGAAATCACCGCGCGACGGGGTGATGGTTTCTTCCAGGGTTTCGCAGGCGGCGGCGAAGAACTGGAAAGTGCCGGCCGCACTGGCCACCAGCGCACGGGTTTCATTGATCGGCTTGCCGTTGTCCTGGCGTTGCAGCTGCGCCAGTTCCTCACTGTGCAGGCGGATCAGCTCGGCGATGCGGTACAGCACACCGGCCCGCTCATGGGGTTTGCGCTGGGCCCAGCCGCTGTGCAGGAAGGCCTGGTGCGCGCCCTGGATGGCGTCTTCCACATCCTGCAAATCGGCAGCGTTAAGCCAGGCCACGGCCTCGCCAGTGGCCGGGTAGCGGCTGGCGTAGCGCTCGCCACGGCCCAGGCGCCAGTGGCCGGCGATGCAGATCGGTAAAGTCTGTTCGAGGGTCATCGACGGGCTCCTAAATTGAGATGGCATGGGCGTGGTTGCCCAAGGCACGGACCACGCTGTACACGGTCAGCGCCGAGGTCTTGGGGTTGGCCAAAAGCGGCTTGCCGCGCAGGCTCAACTCGAAACGGCCAAAGGCGCCACGGGCTTCGAAGTGGTGGACGTTTTCGTCGCTGTGGGGGTCGGCGATCAGCGTGACGTGGGTGCGATCCAGGCCCAGCCCGGCCAGGGACAGGGTGGCCGCAACGTTGGCGTTTTTCGGGTACAGCCGCGCGGCCTCACGGGCACTGCCCTGGAAGATCACCGTGGCTTCGCGGATGCTGTCCAGGTCGCAAGCCTGCTCGCCGGGAGTGTTCTTCCAGGCGCGGGCTGGCTTGCGCCCGGTGTAGTTGACCGAGTCCAGGCCGCCGACCTTGGCCGCCGACAACGCATCAATACCGCCAATCGCCCCGGGCAGCAGCTCGATGCGGGTCTTGCCGCGCTCGGCGGCGGCCTCCAGGCGTTCCACCAGGCCCACTTCGGACAAGGCACCGACCGACACAATCAGGCAGGCAATCCCACGCTCCAGGGCCGGCAGCACATGCTCTTCGATGGCGCGGTGGCCGGCGCACTCCACCAGCAAATCCGGGCGCGTATCGGCCGGCAAGGCGGTCAGCACCTGCGGCGGTTGTTTGAAACTGGCCAGGCGCTGGCGCACCAGGGCTTCGGAGCCCTCGGAAGCGATGACGTAATCCACGCACAACTGCGGATCGTTCTCCAGCAGCTCCAGCACGCCGACGCCAATGGCGCCGCAGCCGATCATGGTGATATGCAACATGCGACGATCCTCAGGCGGTGGCCTTCTGGGCTTTGGTTTCGCTGTTGGGCGGGCCGGCGAACTGGGTGGCGAAGTTGCCCACGCTGAGCATGTCCACTTCCAGCAGGAACGGGCCGGGCTGGCTCAAGGCGCTGTCGACCACCTTGCCGAAATCCTTGAGGTCGGTGACCAGGCCATGGCGCAGGCCCATGGATTCGGCGAGCTTGGTGTAGTCCGGGGTGTGCAGGTCGACATAGCAATGCCGGCTGCCGTAGACCGCGTCTTGGATATTGCGGATCACCCCGTAGCGCTGGTCGTTCATCAGCAGAATCACCAGGTTGGCGCGCTCCTGGACCAGGGTCGCCAGCTCTCCCAGGTTGAGGATGAAACCGCCATCGCCCGCCAGGGCAAACACCTTGCGCTCGGGCGCGGTTTCAGCGGCTGCCACCGCGGCACCGATGCCCATCGCCAGGCCCTGGCCAATACCGCCGCCCAAGGCGTGAACCCCGGCGCGTGGGTGGTACAGGTTGAGCAGGCGGTTGCCCCAGATGCTGTTGGACAGGGTCACATCGCGCACCCAGGAGAAGTTGCGCCCGGTGCTGGCCTGCAATTGCTCGACCATCGCCGAGTACGGGCCCAGGTCTGCCACCAGTTGGCTGCGCGACTGTTCACGCACGGCCTTGAGTTCGGCGAGGAACTGCGGGTCGGTGTGCAGGCGGCCTTCCAGGCGGTCAGCCAACCCTTCCAGGGCCAGGGCCGCGTCGCCGCAGATAAACAGTTCGCTGGCATAGCTGCGGCCTTCGATGGCCGGGTTGGCGTCGATGCGCAGCGTGTTCTGCGGCAGCTTGAGCGCGTACTTGAAGGTCTCATTGCTGCGCAGGCGCGACCCGACGATCAGCAGTGCATCGCAGGTTTGCAGGAACTGCTCGACCCGCTTGTTCTGCGAAAAGGCCCCCAGGCAACGTTCGTCGTCTTCGTTAACCACGCCGCGACCCTGGGTCGAGGTGATCACCCCCACGCCCATCGCCAGCAGGCGCTTGACCTGCGCCCCGGCATGCCGCGCGCCGCCGCCGAGCCAGAGCATCGGGCGTTTGGCACTGGCCAGGCGCGCGGCCACCAGGTCGAGGGCTTCCGGTGCCGGTACAGCGACCGGGATCGGCAGTGGCGACAGGTCGGTGGGCATTGGGATAAAGGCCGACTGGATGTCGATCGGGATCTCGACGCTGACCGGGCCGGTGGGCGCGGTGAGGGCGGTCTGCACCGCGAGCTTCAGGGTGCTGATGGCGGTCTCGACGCTGCGCACGCGGAAGGCGGCCTTGGACACGGCCTTGAGCATGTTCAACTGGTCGCGGGCTTCGTGGATATACGCCAGTTCCTGGTCCAGGTACGGCGTCTCGATCTGCCCGGTGATGTGCAGCACCGGGGTGCCGGCAGTCTGCGCTTCAACCATGGCCCCAGCCGCATTGCCGGCGGCAGTGCCGGTGGAGGTCAGGCACACGCCCAGGCCACCGGTGGTGCGGGCATAGGCGTCGGCCATGTTGGCGGCGCCGGCTTCACCCCGGGCCATGACAAAGCGGATATTGCCGCGCACGGCGAAGGCATCGAGGATCGGCATGTTGTGGATCGAGATCACGCCAAACGCGGCCTTGACGTCGCATTGTTCGAGAAAGGCGGTGATGGCAGCGCCCACGGTGACAGTGTTTTCATTACGCATGGCGGGACAGGCCTCCAGAGACATCGATATGGCTGCCTGTGGTGTAAGCCGACAGAGGCGAGGCCAGAAACAGGATCGCGCGGGCCGCTTCAATCGGCAGGCCCAGGCGCCCCAGGGGAATATGTTTTTGTTGGGCCAGGCGGGCGGTCCATTGCGCCCAGTCGAGGTCGCGTTCTTCACGCGCTTCGAAGCGGCGGCGCCATTGCCCGGACTCCACCAGGCCAATCAGGATGCCGTTGACGCGGATGCCTTGCGGGGCGAATTCGGTGGCCATCGAGCGCACCAGGTTCTTGATCCCGGCGCGGGCAGCGGAGGTGGCGACCATGTGCGGTTCCGGCTGGCTGGCCAGCAGTGAGTTGACGCAGACAATCGCGGCGTCGGCCTGGCTTTGCAGCTGCGGCGTGAAGGCGCGGACCGGGTTGATCACCGAAAAAAACTTCAGGTGCAGCTCTTCGGTCCAGGCGCTGTCGGTGGTGTCGGCAAAGGTCGAGACCCGGCCTTGCCCGGCGTTGTTGATCAGCACGCTGGCGGCGCCCAGCGCGGCCAGGCTGGCGCTGGCAAAGGCGTAGACCGATTCGCCATCGAGCACATCGCACACCTGGGCCAGCAGTTGGCCTTGCGGGAAACGTTGGCGCAGGTCGCTTTCGGCACGGCGCAGGCGTTCTGCATCGCGGCCGCAAAACGCAACGCCCGCACCGGCTTCCAGCAGCAGTTCGACGCATGCCAGGCCTATGCCCGAGGAGCCTCCGGTGACGATTGCGGTGCGGCCCTGCAATGAATAAAGGCTCATCTCAATCTCTCATCAAGGCAGTGACGCGGGGCTGCCCGCTGTGGGCGCCGCCGTTGTAGTTGAGCAGGCGCGACAGCTCGTCGGCGCTGCGCCGCACTTGGTTCAGCAGCTCTTCAAAATTCACATGACCGATCTGCGTGGTCGGGATGGTCACGCCGAGGGCGGCCACGATGTCGCCGCTCTGGTCGCGCACGGGCGCGGCCACTGTGGAAATCGCCGATTCAAAGAACCCTTCGCCGCTGACAAAGCCGCGCTGGCGGTCGGCCTGGAGCATGTCGAACAGCTCCATCACGGTTTTCGGGGTGCAGTGGGAGTGCTGTTCCAAGTGCTCCTCGGGGTACAGCTCGCGCAGTTCGGCCAGTGACAGGTCTTCGAGGAGGATGCGCCCCAGCACCGTGGCATGGGCCGGCAGGCGGGTGCCGACGTTGACCGCGTTGGAGAACACCGAAGGCGGCGACACCTTGGCCACGTACACGATGGAACGCCCGTCGCGCACCACCAGGTTGCTCGGGTAGTTAACCCGGTCGCACAAACGCGCCAGCAGTGGCTGGCCGAGTTCGGTCAGCTCCAGCGACGCCAGGTACTCGAATCCCAGGCGCAGCACCGACATGCCCAGGCGGTATTCGTTGCCGCTGCGGGTGACGAAGCCCATGGTTTCCAGGGTGGTCAGCAAGCGGAAAATCGTCGAGCGCGGCAGCGCCAGGCGCCGCGCCAGTTCCGGCGCGGTCAGGGTCCGGTTGCGCCGGCTGAACTCGCAGAGCAGCAACAAGCCGCGCTCCAGGCCCGGCACGATGTATTTGTCCTGAGCATCCTTCAGCAGATCTGAGTCGTTCATAGGGTTCTACCTGTCAGGGATTGTTTGAGGGCGTAGGCCAGGCGACCGGCAACCACTCGCGGTTGTTCGATGGGGCTGGCATGGCCTGCGTCGGCGATCAGGTTGAAGCTGGCACCCAGGGCCTTGGCCACGCCCAGGCAGGTGTCGGGTGGGGTGATGCTGTCGGCTTCGCCGCAATGCACCTCGCAGGGCATTGCAGGTTGGCCGTGGCGCAGCAAGTCGTCGCCGCACAGCAATTCGATGGCCTGGCGATAGCCCAGCGGGTTCAGGCGGGCCATGTTCCAGTGCACCCAGGCCAACGCTTGGGGCTGGGCACTGGGCGAGAGCATGTGGGCGCTGCGCTGCTCGGCCAGCCCGGCGATGCCCAGGCGTTGCAGGTTGTCCAGGCGTTGCTGGCGCACTTGCTGGCGCTGCGCGTTGCGCTCGGGCGCGCCATAGCCGCGAGCGGGGCTGATCAGTACCAGGCGGCTCACGCGTCTGGCCTGGGCACTGCGGGCCAAGGCCAGGGCGGTCAGTGCGCCCAGGGAATGGCCGACCAGCACGCACTCGTCCACCTCCAGCGCATCGAGCATCTGCACCAGGCGCGCGGCGTATTGCTCGGCCTTGGGTACTTGCGACTCCAGGGGGCTGGAGTCGCCATAGCCGGGCGCGTCCCAGGCGATGACCCGCGCCTGGGACGCCAGATGTTGTGCCACCTGCAGCCAGGACGCCGCGCCCGAGCCGATGCCGTGCAGCAACACCACTGCCGGTCCCGTGCCGCATACCCGCAGGGCCTGCTGGCCTCCTGCTGACGCGACCCGTTGCTGGGGGAAATCGCGCTGCAGTTGGGCTTGCAGGTCGGCCGTCGGCGCGGCGTGCGTGAGTCCTGGCAACATGGGCTTACCCGCGCTTGATCGAGGCCAGAGGGTGCTCTGGCGGATAGGTCGGGGTGATCGGTTTTTTCGCGCCGAGCATCACGCACATCAGCGCGTCTTCATCGCCGATGTTGATTTCTTCGCGGTACACGCCGGGCGGCACGGAAATCACGTCGCGGTCGGTGAGGATGGTCTCGAAGCGCTCGCCGTCCTTTTCCAGCACCACCTTGAGTTTGCCGCGCAGCACGAAAAACACTTCTTCGACGTCAATGTGCAGGTGCGGCGGGCCTTCATGGCCGGCCGGGATGACCATGGTGGAAAAGGTGAAGTGCTCCGACGGGATGGTGTTCATGTCGGTGCTGATGCCAGTGCCGCCCGTGCCGATGTAGCGCATTTGCGCGCGGCGGAACTTGGGGTCGTAGTCAGCCTGGAACTTCAGGGCATCCCAGTCGTACTTGCGCGTCTCGTAACGGGCGATGCGCGTGCTCATCCAGCTTTCCAGGCTGGCGCCGGCAGGGCGGTCCCAGCTTTTCGGGGTGTCGTTTTGGGCAGATAGATCAGTCATGACAGTCTCCAGATCAAGGCATGACGAACCCGCCGTTGACCGGCAGGGTTTGTCCAGTGATAAAGCGGGCAAGGTCGGACAGCGCGAACAGCACGGCGCCGCTGACGTCTTCGGGCAATTGTGGGCGTTGCAGGGCCCGTTGGTCGTTGTACAAACGGTGGCGCGCCTCGGGCACGTAGGCGGTGGCTTCCACCAGCACCAGGCCGGGGGCGATGGCGTTGACGGTGATGTTGTCGCTGCCCAGCTCCCGCGCCAGGCTGCGGGTCATGGCGATGATCGCGCCCTTGCTGGCGACATAGGCCAACAGGTTCGGCGCGCCCCACAGCGGAGTGTCCGAGGCCAGGTTGACGATGGCGCCCTGGCCGCTGGCGCGCAGGGCCGGCAGGCAGGCGGTGGTCATCAGCCAGGTGCCGCGCACGTTGACCTGCATCACCTGGTCCCAGGTGTCGATGCTCAATGCTTCGCAGCCCTTGCCGCCGGAGTTGGTGATCGAGGCGTTGTTCACCAAGCCATCGAGGCCGCCCAGCAGGCTGATCGTCGCGTCGACACAGGCCTGGATCGACGCGGGTTGGGCCAGGTCGACGGTGACGGCCTGCACATCCAGGCCCAGCGCCTGCAACTCACCGGCGGCCTGCTGCACACGTTCGTGCAGTACATCGGCAATCACCACTCGGGCACCGGCCTGGCCGATGGCCTGGGCAAAGGCATAGCCCAGGCCACGGGCGCCACCGGTGACCAGCACGCGACGGCCTGCAAGCAAAAGGTCATGGCGGCTCATCATTGGGTGCTCAACATGGCTTTGGGCATGTAGTGCAGGACGCGTTTTTCCGCCCACACCACTGCGCCGTAGGCGATCACCCCAATCAGGGTCAGCGCGACAATGGCGACGAACACCCCGGCTGTGTTGCCCTGGCCCTCGGCGTCCACCAGCAAAAAGCCCAGGCCCTGGTTGCCGCCCACCAGCTCACCGACGGTGACGCCGATCACGGCCAGGGTCGAGGCAATGCGCAGGCCGGAAAACAGTGCGGCCATGGCCGAGGGGAACTCCACCAGGCGGAAGATCTGCCAGCGGTTGGCGTTCATGGTGCGTACCAGGTTGATCATGTCCGGGTCGACGGTGCGGATTGCCGAGAGCACGTTGATCATCACCGGGAAAAACACGATCAGGATCGCGATCAGAATCTTCGGGTAGATGGTGTAGCCCAGCCACATCACGAACAGCGGCGCGAAGGCGACTTTCGGCGCTATCTGCAAGGCCAGGATGTACGGCGACAACATGGCTTCGGCAGCCGGCGACAGGCCCAGCGAGACGCCGATCACCACCCCTAGCAGGGCGCCGAGGGCGAAGCCGACAACGATCTCCAGCGCGGTGATCAGGGTGTGTTGCAGCAGGCCGCCGGTCTGCCACATCACCAGGCCTTCCTGGGCCACGCGGCTGAGTTTGGGCATGACGAACTCGGGCATGCCGAGCAGGCCGGGGCCCCATTGCCAGAGGACCAGGAACAGGATCAGCAGCGCGACGCTACCGAGCACGGAGTTATTGTTTTTCATCGTGTACGTACCTCAATGTCCCGGTGGTTCACTGTGCGGCGACCGGGCTGTCGACGAATTGGTTGGTGAAGAGGTCTTCAAGCGGAGTCGCCTGGGTGACGATGCCTTCGCTGACATAGAACTGCAGGACCTTGTCCAGGTGCTGCGGATCGATGTGCCCGAGCACGGCCTGCTTGGCGTAGACGTGTTCGACGTAGAGCTTGAAGATCTTCTCCAGCGAGTCCTCCTTGCCGGCATACGCCGGTACCGCCTTGGCGAAGGTCACGGCAGCGGCGCGCGGGTCCTGGATGATGTCGCGCATGCCTTGCAGGGTGCCCTGGACCACGCCGCGCACGAGCTTGGGCTGGTTCTTGATGGCGTCGTCGGAAGCGAGAATCGCCTGGGCCATGCTTTCGAAGATCTGGTCCTGGGGGATCAACTTGATCTGCACCCCGGCTTCCTCGGCATTGATCACCCAGTCCGGCACCCCGGCCATGGCCTGGGCCTTGTTGGCGGAGAACAGCTGCCAGACTCCGGCGGGGCCGGCGGCCTGGATGTTCACGTCGTTCTTGCCCAGCCCGGCTTTACGCAGCGAAGCAAGCAGGGCGTAGTAGGTGGTGTCGGAGTACGACATCACCGTCATGGTCTTGCCCTTGAGGTCGCTGATGCGGTTGATGTTGTCCTTGGCGTTGGTGGCGATCATCGTCACGCCGCCGTCGCCCAGCACCGCCACGGCGCGTACCGGGATGCCATTGGCCCGCACCACGATAGGCGTGTCACCGATGGCCCCGCCGATCAACGCGTTACCGGCGCCGATCTGCTTGGCCACATCCACGCCACCTTTGGCGGCGATGAACGTCAAGTCCAGGTCCTGGGCCGTGTAGTAGCCCTTTTCCTTGGCGATGATCCACGGTGCGAACGCGGGCGAGTTGGGCGGCGCCGGCAGCAGGTAGGTGACCTTGGTCGGCTGCGCCTGGGCGGCACAGGCCACACCGAGGCCCAGGCTGAGGGCGCAAAGACGTTGAAACAGAGACTTGAGCATGGGGACTCCGGAATCGGTTGGGGGCCGCAAGGGCGGTGATCAGTGCAGTTCGGTGTCGGCGCCGACCTGGAGCAACTCCATCAGGCGGCCTACCAGCGGGCCGATTTCCGGCAGCTTGCGGCGCTCCAGGGGGTTGTCGCGAAACGGCAGGTCGATGCTGATTTCTTCGATGATCGTGCCGGGGCGGGCGCTCATGACCAGCAAGCGGTCGGACATGGCGATGCCTTCGATCAGGTCGTGGGTGATGAACAGCGCGGTTTTCTTCTCGTCGAAGAGCATCCGTGCCATGTCCTGTTGCAGGATCATCTTGGTCTGGGCATCGAGGGCCGAGAACGGCTCGTCGAGGAACAGCACCTGCGGGTCGATGGCCAGGGTGCGGGCCAGGGCGGCGCGCTGGCGCATGCCACCGGAGAGCTGGAACGGGTAGTGATCGGCGTAGCCATTGAGGTGGCAGCGGTCGAGCAGGTCCAGGGCCACCTTCTGCCGGGTGGCGGCAGGCACGCCCTGGATTTCCAGGCCCAGTTCGACGTTGCGGCGGATGCTGCGCCAGGGCATCAGCAGGTCCTTTTGCAGCATGAACGCGACCTGCGGCACCGGCCCGGTGACCGGCTCGCCACCGACGAACACTTCACCTTCGCTGGGGCGGTACAGACCCGAACCCATGTTCAGGATGGTGCTCTTGCCGCAACCGGAAGGGCCGATGATCGACACCACTTCACCCCGGCGAATCTTGAAGTTCACCTCGCGAATGGCGAAGGGCGCGTCCGCTTTACCCTTGGCCGGGAAACATTTACCGACATTGCGAAATTCAATTTCAGTCGGCTCCAGCTCTTCCCTGAGAGCTTGGTTATTCCATTGGGGCGTCACGGCGTACATCTCTTTCACAGCCATCAGGAAGGTACTCTGGTCTGTTTTATAGGTGATACGCCGTTTAGTGCATGAACAATGCCAGGGGTTTATTTCCTACAGGTTTTTAGTAAATGTCCTTTTATATGAATGACTTGGGGTTAAGTAATTGAAAGTTTGACGTTTCATATATGAAACGTTGGTTCTTATATGGCACGAATTTGCACACTGTTCGGGCATGTAATGGGAAGTTGCGAGAGGTCGGTGCTTTTTCAGGTAACGCGGGGAAGTTAATAAACGGCTTATTTGTTTTATATATAAAACGCAGTTGCGCGCTTCTATATAGGTGTTAGTGGGAGCGAGCCAACTCGCTCAGGGGGCAGGCGTTAAAAAAGCAAAAAAAAGGGCCTGAAGATCGAAATCTTCAAGCCCTCAAAAGGGTGAGAGGTGTCTAGTCCCTCAACCTGGTGAGCGGTGCTACATGCGTTCAGGCCTTCAAAGGCACCAGACGCGGGGCAATCATGTTTTCCGGGCGCAGGATGTCGTCGAGCATGGCGTCGTCGAGCAAGCCTTCTTCGCGCACCAGTTCCAGCACGCCACGGCCGCTTTCAAGGGCGATACGGGCGATGCGGGTGGCGTTTTCATAGCCGATGTACGGGTTCAGCGCGGTGACCAGGCCGATGGAGTGCTCCACCAGTTCGCGGCAGCGTGCTTCGTTGGCGGTGATGCCGACGATGCAGTGTTCGCGCAGCATGTCCATGGCGCGTTGCAGCAGGCGGATCGAGTCGAAGATCTTGAAAGCGATCAGCGGCTCCATCACGTTCAGTTGCAGTTGGCCGCCTTCGGCCGCCATGGTCAGGGCCAGGTCGTTACCGATGACCTGGAAGGCCACCTGGTTCACGGCTTCCGGGATGACCGGGTTGACCTTGCCGGGCATGATCGAGCTGCCTGGCTGACGCGCTGGCAGATTGATCTCGTTGATCCCGGTACGTGGGCCGCTGGACAGCAGGCGCAGGTCGTTGCAGATCTTCGACAGCTTCACCGCGGTACGCTTGAGCATGCCGGAGAACAGCACGAACGCGCCCATGTCGGAGGTGGCTTCGATCAGGTCGGCCGCCGGTACCAGCGGCTGGCCGCTGATGGTGGCCAGGCGTTGCACGGCCAGGGCCTGGTAGCGCGGGTCGGCGTTGATGCCGGTACCGATGGCGGTGCCGCCCAGGTTGACTTCGGTCAGCAGCTCCGGAGCCAGGGTCTTGAGGCGTGCCAGGTCTTCACCCAGGGTCGTGGCGAAGGCGCGGAACTCCTGGCCGAGGGTCATCGGCACGGCGTCTTGCAGTTGGGTGCGGCCCATTTTCAGAACGTGGCCGAACTCGACACCTTTGGCGGCGAACGCCTGGATCAGGCTGTCGAGGCTGGCCAGCAGCGCGTCATGGCCCAACAGCAGACCCAGGCGGATCGCGGTCGGATAGGCGTCGTTGGTCGACTGCGCCATGTTCACGTCGTTGTTGGGGTGCAGGTATTGGTATTCGCCCTTGTTGTGGCCCATGGCCTCCAACGCGATGTTGGCGATGACTTCGTTGGCATTCATGTTGGTTGAAGTGCCAGCGCCGCCTTGAATCATGTCCACCACGAACTCTTCGTGGAAGTCGCCGCGTATCAGGCGGGCACAGGCTTCGCTGATGGCAGCGTGCTTGGCTTCGCTGAGCTGGCCCAACTCGCGGTTGGCATCAGCGGCGGCTTGCTTGACCATTGCCAGACCGACCACCAATTTCGGGTAATGCGAAATCGGAACGCCGGAGAGACGGAAGTTGTTCACCGCTCGCAGGGTCTGGATGCCGTAGTACGCTTGGGCAGGTACTTCGAGTACGCCAAGCAGGTCTTTTTCTGTACGGAATGATGCAGCAGAGGACATGACGGAAATCATCTCGATATGGACCCGGGCTAGGCCGGAACGCTGTGAATGCTAGGCTTGTGGAAATTTTTGGGCCAATGCTATTAAGCGCTGGCCTATGCACAAACGGCATAATGTTGATGTGACCCGGTTATCATGGCGGGCGTGTGTGCCAAAATGGTGCATGCCCTGGAGAATCAGATGAACCTTGAAAGCAAATGGCTGGAAGACTTTAGCGCCCTGGCGGCCACGCGCAGCTTCTCCCAGGCGGCGGAGCGGCGCTTTGTCACCCAGCCGGCCTTCAGTCGACGCATCCGCAGCCTTGAGGCGGCCCTGGGACTGACCCTGGTCAACCGCTCGCGCACGCCCGTCGAGCTGACGGCGGCGGGGCAGTTGTTTTTGGTCACGGCGCGCACGGTGGTCGAGCAACTGGGTGAAGTGCTGCGGCATTTGCATCACCTTGAAGGCGGCCAGGGCGAAGTCATGCAAGTGGCGGCAGCGCACTCCCTGGCGCTGGGTTTTTTCCCACGCTGGATCGCGCAATTGCGCAACGAAGGGCTGAACATCGCCACGCGCCTGGTGGCCACCAACGTCGGCGATGCGGTGCATGCCCTGCGCGAAGGCGGCTGCGACCTGATGTTGGCGTTCTACGACCCGGACGCAGCCATGCAAATGGATCCGGAGATTTTCCCGTCACTGCACTTGGGCAACACTGAAATGCTCCCGGTGTGCGCCGCCGATGCCGATGGCAAGCCGTTGTTCGACCTGGAAGGCGAGGGCAGTGTGCCGCTGCTGGCCTACAGCGCCGGGGCGTTCCTCGGCCGTTCGGTGAACCTGCTGTTGCGCCAGCGCGCGCTGCGCTTTACCACGGTGTATGAAACCGCCATGGCCGACAGCCTGAAAAGCATGGCCCTGGAAGGGTTGGGGATTGCCTGGGTGCCACAGTTGAGCGTGCGCGCCGAACTGGCCCGGGGCGAGCTGGTGGTGTGTGGCGGGCCGCAGTGGCATGTGCCGCTGGAGATTCGCCTGTATCGCTGTGCGTTGGTGCGCAAGGCGAACGTGCGATTGCTGTGGCGCAAGCTGGAAGGTGGGGCGGCGCAGAATAGCTGAGCCCAACACAAACTCAATAAGCACTAGATAGAGAGTTGTGTAGATACCTATGCTGCGATAGCGGTGTATCAGCCGACATTGCAGGCAAGCCAGCTCCCAGAGTATTTCGGGGTGTTTTCGCTGACTCTAAAGTCAATAAAACCGCAGGTTTGAAGCGTAAGACAGATGGTCGGCACAGGGGCTGTTTATCTGCATTATTACGGTATACTGCGCGGCCTTCGGCCGGTCCAACCGGCCTTAATTCGTACAACAAGCCACGCCGGATTTCCCGCGTGGCTTGTTGTTTTTTGACGCGCCTGCGGGCGCCCAGAGAGAAGAGGCACGACGATGAGTGCATTGGTTGGCGTGATCATGGGCTCCAAGTCCGATTGGTCCACCCTTAGCCACACCGCCGATATGCTGGAAAAACTCGGCATTCCGTTTGAAGTGAAGGTGGTTTCCGCCCACCGCACGCCGGACTTGCTGTTCCAGTATGCCGATGAAGCAGAATCCCGTGGCATCGAGGTGATTATCGCCGGTGCCGGTGGCGCAGCCCACCTGCCGGGCATGTGTGCGGCCAAGACCCACTTGCCGGTGCTCGGCGTGCCGGTGCAGTCGTCGATGCTCTCGGGTGTGGATTCGCTGCTGTCCATCGTGCAGATGCCCGCCGGGATTCCGGTGGCCACCCTGGCGATTGGCAAGGCCGGCGCGATCAACGCGGCATTGCTGTCGGCCAGTATCCTGGGCGCCAAGCATCCACAGTTCCACGCGGCCCTGAAGAAATTCCGCGCCGAACAGACTGACAGCGTCCTGGACAATCCAGACCCACGCATCGCCTGAGGTTGTTGATTGATGAAAATCGGTGTAATCGGTGGCGGCCAACTGGGTCGCATGCTGGCCTTGGCGGGTACGCCGCTGGGGATGAACTTCGCGTTTCTTGATCCGGCGCCGGACGCCTGTGCGGCGGCCCTGGGCGAACACCTGCGGGCGGACTACAGCGACCCGG
Organism: Pseudomonas sp. FP2294; assembly: GCF_030687625.1. Classification (NCBI taxonomy): domain Bacteria; kingdom Pseudomonadati; phylum Pseudomonadota; class Gammaproteobacteria; order Pseudomonadales; family Pseudomonadaceae; genus Pseudomonas; species Pseudomonas sp. FP2294. The sequence goes on along the minus strand of NZ_CP117441.1, from coordinate 5,799,851 downwards.
ACCACTTGCGCCAATTGGCCGATGAAGTCGATCTGGTGACCTTCGAATTCGAAAGCGTGCCAGCCGAAACCGTGGCGTTTCTGTCGCAATTCGTCCCGGTGTACCCGAGCGCTGAAGCACTGCGCATCGCCCGTGACCGCTGGTTCGAAAAGAGCATGTTCAAGGACCTGGGCATTCCGACTCCGGCCTTCGCCGACATCCAGTCCCAGGCGGACCTGGATGCGGCGGTCGCCAGCATCGGCCTGCCGGCGGTGCTGAAAACCCGCACCCTGGGTTATGACGGCAAGGGCCAGAAAGTCCTGCGTACCGAAGCCGATGTGGTCGGCACGTTCGCCGAACTGGGCAGCGTCGCCTGCCTGCTGGAAGGCTTCGTGCCGTTTACCGGCGAAGTTTCGCTGGTGGCCGTGCGCGCCCGTGATGGCGAAACGCGCTTCTACCCGTTGGTGCACAACACCCACGACAGCGGCATCCTCAAGCTGTCCGTGGCCAGCACCGACCACCCGTTGCAGGCCCTGGCCGAAGACTATTCCAGCCGAGTGCTCAAGCAACTGGATTATGTCGGCGTGATGGCATTCGAGTTCTTTGAAGTCGACGGTGGCCTCAAGGCCAACGAAATTGCCCCGCGCGTGCATAACTCCGGGCACTGGACCACCGAAGGCGCCGAGTGCAGCCAGTTCGAAAACCACCTGCGGGCGGTAGCGGGCTTGCCACTGGGTTCCACGGCCAAGGTGGGCGAGAGCGCGATGCTCAACTTCATTGGCGTGGTGCCGCCGGTAGAGCAGGTCATTGCGATTGATGACTGCCACCTGCATCACTACGGCAAGGCGTTCAAGGCCGGGCGCAAGGTCGGCCACGCCAACCTGCGTTGCAAGGACCGCGCGACACTCGACGCGCAGATCGCCAAGGTCCAGGCGCTGATCGCCGCGCAATAACCCACGGGCTGGCGGGAACCATTGGTGACCGCCATCCTCTGATTGCAGGACGCCAAAGTCTGACTAGGCTTCAGCTAACTTTCATTCAGAGGGAAATGCCATGGGTATCATTGGGACCATCTTTATCGGTTTGATCGTCGGCCTGCTGGCGCGTTTCCTGAAACCAGGCGACGACAGCATGGGCTGGATCATGACCATCCTGCTGGGTATCGCCGGCTCCCTGGCGGCGACCTATGGCGGTCAGGCCCTGGGTATCTACCAGGCAGGTCAGGGTGCAGGTTTCATTGGCGCGCTGGTGGGTGCCATTGTGTTGCTGGTGATCTACGGTCTGCTGAAAAAGAAGTAATTTAGCGACAAGCCCTCTGCGCTGCGCAGGCGCAGAGGGCTAGAATGCCGGCACTGTTCTTATTTGCCGAGCCCCTTCATGCGCCGCCTTCTGTTGACTGTCCTTTTGCTGGGTTCAAGCCTGGCCCACGCCGCTGAGCTTACGGAAACCGACTGGCTGGAACTGATGCCCGAGTCGGACCAGAAGGCTCTCGAACAAATGCCGGATATCGACCACAACTCCCCAGAAGCCCTGGGCACCTTTACCGAAAAGGGTGGCCTGAAACAGAGCAAGGGCTTGCCGGCGGTGATGTATTCGACCAAGACCGTGGCCGCCATGAACGGCAAGCACATCCGTCTTGGCGGTTATCCGGTGCCATTGGAAACCGATGCCAAGGGCCGCAGCACCCTGTTTTTCCTGGTGCCTTACCCGGGCGCCTGCATTCACGTACCGCCGCCGCCGCCCAATCAACTGGTGCTGGTGCGCTATCCCAAAGGCTTGAAGCTGGACGATATCTACACGCCGTTGTGGGTCACTGGCACGTTGAAGGTGGAGACGGTCAACAACGACCTGGCGGATGCAGCGTATGCGCTGGATGCGGGGGTGGTGCGGGTGGTGCAGGAATCGGACCTGTAACCGGCGCCAAAAATCCCCTTGTGGGAGCAAGCCTGCTCCCACATTCGATTGGGTTTACAGGGGCAGGCTGGCGATGCTCACACCCATGGTGTGACTAGCACCCGGTGCCAATGCCACCACATCGTCCAGCACGTTCGCCGTCTCGATGCACAGCATGCCCTGCCAGCCATCGTCGGCCATATCATCGAAAGCCTTGGCCCGTTCGGTCCAAGGGTTCCAGATCACGGTCGATTTGGACCCTTCGCTGGTGAGCTGGATCCGGCGTTGCCAGTCTTGATCGACGATGTTCAATTGAGCTGGAGTATCGAGGTAGATACGATCGGTCTCTGCAGCGAAGTGCAGTGCGCCGGCCTGTTGCTTGGTCACCCAGCCGTCGGCGGTATCGATATAGTCCAATCCGTCCAGGCCTTCGACCTGCACCTTGCGCACGTCGCTGACTGCGAAGTAGCTGTGCAGCGCCTGGCTGATGGTCACGGTGTCGGTGCCACGGTTGTGGCTGGTCAGGCGGATATGCAGTTGCTCGTCGAGCAGGATGCTCATTTTCAGATCGACCTGATGCGGCCAATCCGGGAAGCCGCCAGCAGGTGCCGGCAATACCAGCTCAACCCGATTGTCTTCGACGCCGGCCAAGGTCCAGATGACCGTGCGCGCGAAACCATGGGCGCCGGCCGGCTGATCACTCTGGCGCATCGCCTTGACGCTTTGCGGGTTGCGGTCAAACACACCAAACCACGGCCAGCACACCGGCACACCCGTACGGATACCTTTGCCAGCCTTGAACACGGCCTGGTCGTTGGGCCAGATCACCGGCTTGGCGCCCGCGGGCTGGTAGCTGAAGATGTGCGCGCCTTGTTGGGCCACCAGCACTTCGGCGCCGTTGTGGCGGATGCGCCAGCAGTCCAGCTCATCCATTTTCACGGTTTCAAGGTGGGGCGTAGGCATACAAGGCTCTCTTAGTGACAGGCAATGGGGCAATGGACCGCCAAACCGCCGCGAGGTTTAACGCGCCCGCGACGGAACCGAGCGAGTGCGACCGCTGCCATCAATGGCGACGAACACAAACACCGCCTCGGTGACTTTGCGCCATTCGCTGGACAGCGGGTCATCGCTCCACACTTCGACCATCATCTGGATCGAGCTGCGGCCGATTTCCAGGGCCTGGGTGTAGAAGGACAGTTGCGCGCCCACTGCCACCGGAACCAGGAAGGCCATGCGGTCAATGGCGACGGTAGCCACGCGACCACCGGCGACCTTGCTGGCCATTGCCGTGCCAGCCAGGTCCATCTGCGCCACCAGCCAGCCGCCGAAAATATCGCCGAAACCGTTGGTTTCACGGGGGAGTGCGGTGATTTGCAGGGCGAGATCGCCTTGCGGGATAGGATCTTCTTGTTCGAGTTCGATCATGCCGGGGGTGCCTCTGACCCGTGACTCTTGGACTATGTAATCGGTGAATAGCCGTCTTGGAAAAACGATTCAGCCCCGAACATACTACGTTCGTCACGTTTTTCGAAAGGCGCCTGAAGGGAAACTCTGCGAAATCGGCTGGCCGGTGCCAACGACGTTTTCGCGCAACTTCCACGGATATGCCGGTGCAAGGTGGGCAGTATATCGGTCGATAGCCTGCGCGACGACCGTCCGGCCCTGATTTTGTACATCTATCTGCACCGCTTTACAGGCACCAGGGAAATGGCCAAAACAGTCATGCAACTTGAGGGGTTTGACCATTGTGCCTTTTGAACTCTGCGCTCCAGTATTTGCTGGCGTTTTCGGTCCCCGATAATAATTCGAAGAGGGAATAGGCGGGCCTTGCAAGGTGGTGACTTTGCGAGTCGGCGCCAGTCGCTGTGCAGGTGTTTAGACTGTGCTTTTGCGGGCAATTTGTTATCTTGCCTGACCTGCCAGGCCAAACCAGCACTGTTGCGGATTCCTGATCTGACCTAATAAGAGAAGCCTTGCCATGACCACAGTGCCTTCAAGCATTGCGCCGCCCGCACGACCGCTGAACCGCAACGACTACAAAACCCTGTCGCTGTCCGCCCTGGGGGGCGCGCTGGAGTTCTACGACTTCATCATCTTCGTGTTCTTCGCCACTGTGGTCGGGAAGCTGTTTTTCCCCGCCGACATGCCCGAATGGCTGCGCCTGATGCAGACCTTCGGCATCTTCGCCGCCGGCTACCTGGCGCGGCCGCTGGGCGGGATCATCATGGCGCACTTCGGCGACCTGCTGGGGCGCAAGAAGATGTTCACCCTGAGCATCTTCATGATGGCGGTGCCGACCCTGATCATGGGGCTGTTGCCGACCTACGCGCAGATCGGCCTGTGGGCCCCGATCCTGTTGTTGCTGATGCGCGTGATCCAGGGCGCGGCGATTGGTGGAGAAGTGCCGGGCGCGTGGGTTTTTGTTTCTGAACATGTACCGCCACGCCATATCGGCTATGCCTGCGGCACCCTGACCAGCGGCCTGACCGCCGGGATCCTCCTGGGTTCGCTGGTGGCCACCGCGATCAACACGATCTACACCCCGGAGCAAGTGTCGGACTACGCCTGGCGGATCCCGTTCCTGTTGGGCGGTGTGTTCGGCCTGTTCTCGGTGTACCTGCGCCGCTGGCTGCACGAAACCCCGATCTTCGCCGAAATGCAGCAGCGCAAGACCCTGGCCGCCGAGCTGCCATTGCGTGCGGTCCTGCGTGACCACCGTGGCGCCATCGTGCTGTCGATGCTGCTGACCTGGCTGCTGTCGGCCGGCATTGTCGTTGTGATCCTGATGACCCCGACCGTGCTGCAGACCATCTACCACTTCAGCCCGACAGTCTCGTTGCAGGCCAACAGCCTGGCGATCGTCACCCTGAGCCTGGGCTGCATCCTCTCCGGCGCACTGGCTGACCGCTTCGGCGCCGGGCGCGTGCTGATCGCCGGTTGCGCGTTGCTGCTCGCGACCTCGTGGACGCTGTATCACAGCCTGCTGGACCACCCAAACTGGCTGTTCCCGCTGTACACCCTTACCGGCCTGTTCGTCGGCGTGGTCGGCGTGGTGCCCTACGTGATGGTCAAGGCCTTCCCACCGGTGGTGCGCTTCAGCGGCCTGTCGTTTTCCTACAACGTTGCCTACGCGGTGTTCGGTGGTCTGACGCCGTTGGTGGTGTCGCTGCTGATGAAAGAAAGCCCGATGGGCCCGGCGTACTACGTCGCCGTGATCTGCACCATGGGGATGCTGGTGGGTGCCTACCTGTGGAAACGCGGGCGGTAAACGCCTCGGGCTTACTGATGCACATGGATGTGCTGATCAAAACTCAGGAAGGTTCGGACGCCAGGTAGACAGTCGGGCTTGGCATTCTGATACGGGCAAGCGAGAGCCTCCCGCTAACATGGTGTCTAGCGCCGTCGCTGCGTCGCCAGAGCTGATGACTTGATGCTCGACCATAAGGTCGAGTAGCCACAGTGCACCATGTACTTGCAGCCCGTCCTGGATAGCCTGGCGACGGAGCTTCCCATCTCCTGTGAGCAGTGGTCTTCCGGTTATCTGTGCCAGCAGGTAGCAGGAGACGTCAGCCAAGGCGCTGTTGTTGTGTGCAATTTTGAGCGCCCAGAGTTTTTGTACACCTCGCTCGTCAAATGACTCGACCACCAGCCCTTGGGCGAGCAGTTCATCATGAGCGAAGTCCTCGAGTTCGTGCATGACGAAATCAGTGCAGCAGAGCGTGAAAGGTAGCCTGAACATATGCTCCAGCAATCCCGCGTTTCTGAAATCAATCCAGATATTGGTATCGCTGATATAGATCAGGCTCATGCACTCTCCAGTGAGCCCAGAAAATTAGGGTCTAGAGCCTTCACTGGGCGACGCAGTAACTCAGCTGCCCGTGACTTGGTGATCAAGCCCTCCGCCAGGCCCCAGAACACCAGCGATTCGAAACGCTGAGGCGGCTTGCACGGCAACTGCTCGGGTTCTGCCTTGCGCCAGCCATTGCTGCTGAACTGAATAGTCAGGGATTTGTAGCCACTTTCTCCCAGCAGATTGAGGTCCTTCAACCGACGGAGCGCCGCATGCATCGAGAGTCCATACTGGCGTTTGGCAATCAAGAGTTCGCGAGGGTGGACGCGTGAGCGTTGATGGCTCCCGAAATCTCCGGTGACACTTTTGGCTGGATAAAGAAAAGCCCCCGCGAAGCGGTGACAGCAGTGTTCTTTATCGCGTTCGGACATCTCATCGGGTAGCTGCATCACCCAGTGTCCCAACTCATGAGCGGCGGTAAAGCGAATGCGCTCGCCTGGTCGTTGGGCGTTCAGAGCTATCAGCACATGTTCGCCATCATGGGTGGCGGCACAGGCTCCGTCGAAATCATCCGGGCCGTTGAGCATCACCACTTTGATACCGTGCTCCTCAAGTTGCTCAGTCAGATGGGCGATTGGGTCTGCGCCGATGCCCCAATATTTGCGCAGCTCCTCGGCCGCCCATTCGGCCTCCTCTATAGAGGTAACGGACAACATCTGTGGCGGCGTTCTGGCGGTCTGGATATCCAGCGGATCGAAGCACTCCTCTAGGGCTATGTATCGCTCCAGGTGTTCACGAACCTGTTCCTCGACCTGTACCTGGCGGTATTGAGGCATCTTCGCCAGCTTGCGGAACTCCAGCGGCGCAAGTGGCAGGGCTTCAGGGCGGAAAAAATACTCCGGGCTCACCTCCAGCGCCCTGGCCAATTGCAGAAGACGCTGGGAGTTCGGAGTACTCAAGCCTTTTTCATACTTGCTCAGGCCTTGCTTGGTGATGTCGCCGAGACTGAGTGCCAGTGCTTCCAGCGACATACCACGCAACAACCTTGCGCGGCGAATTCGGTCATTGATCATGTGAGGTCTCCTTAGGTTGACAAGACTATGCTTTTCTTGTTTTTTGTCAACCTAAGGGGGCCTCTGGTTACGTCGTGTCATTGGCAGCGACGTGCGGAGGTTAGTCAGTGCGGTTCCTAGAGGAAACCCTAAAGATCTGTCGGAAAATTCCGGGCGACCTTTCGCTCAATACTGGCCTTTCATCTAATTGTCATATTCCAGACATAGAGTGTTCACACGGCCTACCGATACTTGGCCCCGATCCAACTATCCCTATCTGCTAGGAGTAAGGCATGAAACTGAAGCGTTTGATGGCGGCAATGACTTTTGTCGCTGCTGGCGTTGCGACTGCCCACGCGGTGGCCGCTGGTGTTGACCCGGCAATTCCGGCTTATACCAAAACCACTGGTGTATCGGGCAACTTGTCCAGCGTCGGTTCCGACACCCTGGCCAACCTGATGACCCTGTGGGCCGAGAACTACAAAAAAGAATACCCGAACGTCAACATCCAGATTCAAGCCGCCGGTTCTTCCACCGCGCCGCCTGCACTCACCGAAGGCACCGCTAACCTGGGCCCTATGAGCCGCAAGATGAAGGACAACGAACTGCAGGCTTTCGAGCAGAAGTACGGCTACAAGCCGACTGCTATCCCGGTGGCCGTGGACGCCCTGGCTGTGTTCGTACACAAGGACAACCCGATCAAGCACCTGACCATGGCCCAGGTTGACGCCGTGTTCTCGTCGACTCGTCTGTGCGGTGCCAAGGCTGACGTCAAGACCTGGGGCGACCTGGGTGTGACCGGTGACCTGGCCAACAAGCCGGTGCAACTGTTCGGTCGTAACTCGGTATCCGGCACCTACGGCTACTTCAAGGAAGAAGCCCTGTGCAAAGGTGACTACAAGCCCAATGTCAACGAACAGCCAGGTTCGGCTTCGGTCGTGCAGTCCATCAGCTCCTCGCTGAACGGCATCGGTTACTCGGGCATCGGCTACAAGACCGCCAGCGTGAAAACCGTGGCCCTGGCCAAGAAAGAAGGCGGCGAGTTCGTCGAAGACACCGAAGAGAACACCCTGAACGGCAAGTACCCGCTGTCGCGCTTCCTCTACGTGTACATCAACAAAGCCCCGAACAAGCCTCTGGCCCCGCTGGAAGCCGAGTTCGTGAAACTGGTTCTGTCCAAACAGGGCCAGGAAGTTGTAGTCAAAGACGGCTACATCCCACTGCCAGCCAAAGTTGCCGCCAAGGCATTGGCTGACCTGGGTCTGCAAGAAGGCAAATAAGCCTGTACTACCTGGTGTAGATGCATGCTCTTGTGTGGGAGCGGGCTTGCCCGCTCCCACAACAAGCCGGCCTACACCCCTAATTTTTCGGTCCGCTGCCAGCCCTGCTACGCGGCGGATTTCTTGCGTCACTGCATTGTCATCTTTCTGTCATACAGGATCGCTAGGGTGTGCGCATGAATGATCTGGCCAATTCCACCATGACGACGACTTCTCCTCCCAAGCGCATTGACTTCAATACGCCTGAGCTGCAACGCAAGCGCCGCATCCGCGCGCTCAAGGACCGCCTGACCCGTTGGTACGTGCTGGTCGGCGGTCTCGCCGTCCTCGGCGCTATCACCCTGATTTTCTTCTTCCTGGCCTACGTGGTCGGGCCGCTGTTCCAGGGTGCCAGCCTGACCAAGGACGAGGCCCTGACGCCTGCCTGGATGCAGGATGCCGGCAAGCCGTTGCTGATCTCGCTGGAAGAACAGAACCAGGTCGCCATGCGGGTTTCCGACAAGGGCCAGGCATTGTTCTTCACTGTCGACACCGGCGCTGAGCTCAAACGGGTCGACCTGGCCCTGCCGGCCGGCGCCAGTGTGGTGTCCATCGGTGAAGACCAGCCGGGCAGCCCGCTGGTGATCCTCGGTCTGTCCAACGGCCAGTCCCTGGTGTTCCGCCACACTTATAAAGTGTCCTACCCGGACGGTAAGAAGACCATTTCGCCGGAAATCGAATACCCCTACGGCGAAGCGCCGATGGTGCTCGATGAGGCCGGTCGTCCGCTGGAGCATGTGGCCCTCAACGCCACCGAGACCTCGCTGGTCATTGCCGGCTCCTCTGGCTCGCACCTGAACGTGCTGTCGGTGAGCCGCGAAGAAAACATGATGACCGGCGAAGTGGTCAGCGAGCAGAAGCGCATCGACTTGCCGCAAATGACTGAGCCTGTGAAAGCGATCTTCGTCGATCCGCGCCAGCAATGGCTGTATGTGATCAACGGTCGCGCCCTGGCCGATGTGTTCAGCCTGCGCGACAACAGCCTCAACGGTCGATACAAGTTGTTGGAAGATGGCAGCGCCGAAATCACCGCCAGCACCCAGCTGGTGGGCGGTATCTCGCTGATCGTCGGCGACTCCAAGGGCGGCCTGGCCCAGTGGTTCATGGCCCGCGACCCGGATGGCGAGCAACACCTCAAGCAGATCCGCACGTTCCAGATGGGCAGCACACCGGTGGTGGAAATCACCGCTGAAGAGCGTCGCAAAGGCTTTACCGCCCTGGATGCCTCCGGCAACTTCGGTGTGTTCCACAGCACCGCGCATCGCACCCTGCTGGTGGACCCGGTGGTAGAAGGCCAAGGCATCTTCGGCATGTCGCCACGGGCCAACCGCGTGCTCGTCGAAGCCGGCGGCAAGCTGCAGCCGTTGTCCCTCGACAACCCGCACCCGGAAGTGTCCTGGAGCGCGTTGTGGAGCAAGGTCTGGTACGAAAACTACGACGAACCTAAATACGTCTGGCAATCGACCGCCGCCAACAGCGACTTCGAACCCAAGATGAGCCTCGCGCCGCTGACCTTCGGTACGCTAAAGGCCGCGTTCTACGCCATGTTGCTGGCTGCACCACTGGCCATTGCCGCGGCGATCTACACCGCCTACTTCATGGCCCCGAGCCTGCGCCGCAAGGTCAAGCCGGTGATCGAGCTGATGGAAGCGATGCCGACGGTGATCCTCGGCTTCTTCGCCGGCCTGTTCCTGGCGCCGTATGTCGAAGGGCACCTGCCGGGGATTTTCAGCCTGCTGATGTTGTTGCCGATTGGCATCCTGGTGGCGGGTTTTGCTTTCAGTCGCCTGCCTGAGTCGATCCGCCTGCGTGTTCCCGATGGCTGGGAAAGTGCGATGTTGATCCCGGTGATCCTGTTTGTGGGCTGGCTCTCGTTGTACATGAGCCCGTACCTGGAAACCTGGTTCTTCGGTGGCGACATGCGCATGTGGATCTCCCACGACCTTGGCATCACCTACGACCAGCGCAACGCCCTGGTTGTCGGCCTGGCCATGGGTTTTGCGGTGATCCCGAACATCTACTCCATCGCCGAAGACGCCGTGTTCAGCGTACCGCGCGGCCTGACCCTGGGTTCCCTGGCCCTGGGCGCCACGCCTTGGCAGACCATGACCCGCGTCGTATTGCTGACCGCCAGCCCGGGGATTTTCTCGGCGCTGATGATCGGCATGGGCCGTGCGGTGGGTGAAACCATGATCGTGCTGATGGCCACGGGTAACACCCCGGTCATGGAGATGAACCTGTTCGAAGGCCTGCGAACGCTCGCAGCCAACGTCGCGGTGGAAATGCCCGAGTCGGAAGTGGGCGGCAGTCACTACCGGGTGCTGTTCCTCTCGGCGCTGGTACTGCTGTTGTTTACCTTCGTCATGAACACCCTCGCCGAGCTGATCCGTCAGCGTCTGCGCAAGAAATACTCGTCGCTTTAAGAAAGGTAGAAGTCTGTGAAACAGAACTCCCTGAATGGATGGTTCAAGAGCGGCGCCCCCGGCGTCTGGATCAGCGGTGGCGCGGTGGCCATCGCGGTCATCATGACCATTGGTTTGCTGGCTGTGATTGCCGTGCGCGGCTTGGGTCACTTCTGGCCGGCTGACCTGATCCAGGCCAACTACGGCGTGCCGGGCCAGGCCAACCACATCGTCATCGGCGAAGTGGTACAGAAAGAACAAGTGCCGCGCGAGCGCCTGAAAAGCGCTGGCCTGCCGGTGCCGGACGAAGGTCCGGAGTTCATGACCCGCGAGCTGATCAAGGTCGGCAACCGTGACTTGAACGGCAATGACTTCACCTGGATCGTCGGCGAGTGGCTGACCAACCAGACCACGCCTGCCGAGTTGATGGCCATCGAGCGTCGTGAGTGGGGTAACTTCTACGGCACCCTGGTCAACGTCAAGCAGGATGGCAAAGTCATCGCCGAAGGCGAGGCTGCGTGGCCAGAGCTGCAGGCGCGGGTTGAGCGGGTGAACAAGCTGGCTGCCGATCTCAAGACCCTTGAGAAGAGTGACATCGGCGCGATCAACGCCGGCCTCGAGCGCATCCGCCTGCAAGGTCGCAAGCTGGAACTGAACGGCAAGCTCGACGCCGCCGCCCAGGCCGATATGGATGCCGATCGCGCCGAGCTGAATGCCCGTTACCAGGCTGTTGAAGCGCGCCTGGCCGACCTGCACGCCCAGTTCAACCGCGACAGCCTCACGGCCCGCGATGCCAACGGCAAAGAGCTGGAAATCAATATTGGCCACGTGGTGCACGCCTACCAGCCGAACGCCATGGGCACCCTGACCAAGATGGGTTTCTATGTCAGTAAGGTCTGGGAATTCCTCAGCGATGACCCACGGGAAGCCAACACCGAAGGCGGGATTTTCCCGGCGATCTTCGGCACCGTGATGATGACCCTGATCATGGCGATGATCGTGACCCCATTCGGCGTGCTGGCGGCGGTCTACCTGCGTGAATACGCCAAGCAGAACGCCTTGACCCGCATTATCCGTATCGCGGTGAACAACCTGGCGGGCGTCCCGGCGATTGTCTACGGCGTGTTCGGCCTGGGCTTCTTCGTCTACGTGCTGGGTGGCTCGGTGGACCGCCTGTTCTTCCCCGAAGCCCTGCCGGCACCGACCTTCGGTACGCCGGGCCTGTTGTGGGCTTCGCTGACCCTGGCGCTGCTGGCGGTACCGGTGGTGATCGTGGCCACTGAGGAAGGCCTGGCGCGAATCCCACGCACCGTGCGTGAGGGTTCCCTGGCACTGGGTGCAACCAAGGCGGAGACCCTGTGGAAAATCGTCCTGCCCATGGCCAGCCCGGCGATGATGACCGGCATGATCCTCGCTGTGGCCCGCGCCGCGGGTGAAGTCGCACCGCTGATGTTGGTGGGTGTGGTCAAGCTGGCGCCGTCGCTGCCGCTGGACGGCAATTACCCGTACCTGCACCTGGACCAGAAGATCATGCACCTGGGCTTCCATATCTACGACGTCGGCTTCCAGAGCCCCAACGTCGAAGCGGCCCGCCCGCTGGTGTACGCCACCGCGTTCCTGCTGGTGCTGGTGATCGCCACGCTGAACCTGTCGGCGGTATGGATTCGTAACCACCTGCGCGAAAAATACAAGGCGCTGGATAGCTGATTGAATTGAACGCGGACCTAATGTGGGAGCGGGCTTGCTCGCGAATGCGGTGTCTCAGTAATAGATTGGTTGACTGACCTGACGCTTTCGCGAGTAAGCCCGCTCCCACAGGGAACCGAGTTGGAAACAGATTTGAGGTAAACCGCAAGGCCCACTATGAAGCCGCGGTTCAACGAAACGAATTGGTAGCACAGGGAGCATCCCATGCAACATGAAACCCATTCCCACGGCATCAACATGTCAGCCCTGGGTCGCGACAAGCAGAGCCTGAGCCTGGCCGAAGAAACCGTGGCCATCGAAGTTCCGGGCCTGAGCCTGTACTACGGTGAGAAGCAAGCGCTGTTCGACGTCAGCATGAACATCCCCAAGCAGCGCGTGACCGCCTTTATCGGCCCGTCGGGCTGCGGCAAGTCCACGCTGTTGCGCACCTTCAACCGCATGAACGACCTGGTGGACGGTTGCCGTGTGGAGGGCGCGATCAACCTCTACGGCAGCAACATCTACCGCAAGGGCGAAGATGTGGCCGAGCTGCGTCGCCGGGTGGGCATGGTGTTCCAGAAGCCCAACCCGTTCCCCAAGACCATCTACGAAAACGTGGTCTATGGCCTGCGCATCCAGGGCATCAACAAAAAGCGCATCCTCGACGAAGCAGTGGAGTGGGCCCTCAAGGGCGCGGCGCTGTGGGATGAGGTCAAGGACCGCCTGCACGAATCGGCCCTCGGCCTGTCCGGCGGCCAGCAGCAGCGTCTGGTGATTGCCCGGACCATCGCCGTGGAGCCGGAAGTACTGCTGCTCGACGAACCGTGCTCGGCACTCGATCCGATCTCGACGCTGAAAGTCGAAGAGCTGATCTACGAGCTCAAGTCCAAGTTCACCATCGTCATCGTGACCCACAACATGCAACAGGCGGCACGGGTTTCCGATTACACCGCGTTCATGTACATGGGCAAACTGGTGGAATTCGGCGATACCGATACCCTGTTCACCAATCCGGCGAAGAAGCAGACCGAAGACTACATCACCGGTCGTTACGGCTAGGAAGCTGTGGTTCTGATTGCACTGACGCTGCGGTTCTCCGCACCTTACCGGACGCTCCAAGGACGCCAACATGATTAGCAAAGAAGGCCTTACCCACCACATCTCCGCGCAGTTCAACGCCGAGCTTGAGGAAGTGCGCAGCCACCTCCTGGCCATGGGCGGGCTGGTGGAGAAGCAAGTCAACGACGCGGTCACCGCGCTGATCGAGGCCGACTCGGGCCTGGCCCAGCAAGTGCGCGAGATCGACGACCAGATCAACCAGATGGAGCGCAACATCGACGAGGAATGCCTGCGCATCCTCGCCCGTCGCCAGCCGGCGGCGTCCGACCTGCGTCTGATCATCAGCATTTCCAAGTCGGTGATCGACCTCGAGCGTATCGGCGACGAAGCCACCAAAATCGCCCGTCGCGCTATCCAGTTGTGCGAAGAAGGCGAAGCGCCACGCGGTTACGTCGAAGTGCGCCACATCGGCGACCAGGTGCGCAACATGGTGCGCGACGCGCTGGATGCCTTTGCGCGCTTTGACGCCGACCTGGCATTGTCCGTGGCCCAGTACGACAAGATCATCGACCGCGAGTACAAGACCGCCCTGCGTGAGCTGGCGACCTACATGATGGAAGACCCGCGCTCTATCTCGCGGGTGTTGAGCATCATCTGGGTGCTGCGTTCCCTGGAGCGGATCGGCGACCACGCGCGCAATATCTCGGAATTGGTGATTTATCTGGTGCGCGGCACCGACGTACGGCACATGGGCCTCAAGCGCATGAAAGCCGAAGTTGAAGGCACAGCCGATCAAATCCCTAATGTTCCGGCCGAATCTGACGATAAGTAAGATTGCCCGAGAAATAAACGCCCGACCTCTGGTCGGGCGTTTGCGTTTGTGGCGTATGAGTTTTGCGCTGCGGGCGGCTGTAAAGTCCCGGCGTGACTGACGAGTTTTTGGCAAAATGCCATCAGTTAAGCGTTTTGCTTGCCGGGGTTTTGAGAGGATGAAGGGTCGATGAGTAAAGTCAGTGTATTGGTGGTGGATGACGCCTCGTTTATTCGCGACCTGGTGAAGAAGTGCCTGCGTAACTACTTCCCCGGTATCAAGATTGAAGATGCGGTGAACGGCAAAAAGGCCCAGGCCATCCTGATGCGCGAAACCTTCGACATGGTGCTGTGCGACTGGGAAATGCCGGAAATGTCTGGCCTGGAACTGTTGACCTGGTGCCGTGAGCAGCCTCAGCTCAAGTCCATGCCGTTTGTCATGGTCACCAGTCGCGGCGACAAGGAAAACGTGGTCCAGGCCATCCAGGCCGGCGTCTCCGGCTATGTCAGCAAGCCGTTCACCAACGAGCAATTGCTGAACAAGGTCAAGCAGGCCCTGAACAAGATCGGCCGCCTCGACGCCTTGCTGGCCAGTGCGCCGACCAAGATGAACTCGGCCTTTGGCAACGACTCCCTCAGCGCCCTGACCGGCGGCAAGCCCGAAGCGGTCAAGCCGGCCCCGGTGGCTGCGCCGAGCAAAGGTTTGCTCAACAGCCCGGCAGTGCAGCCCACCGCCGCCCCCTCGGCCGCCAGCGGTCGCGGCCAGGGCCAACTGCGCCTGTCCAGTGGCACCCAGCAATGTGTGATCAAGGGCCTGAGCATCAAGGAGGCGCTGCTGGTGGTACGCCGGGGCGACGTCCTGCCACAAGTGCTGGAAAGCGCGGTGCTCGACCTTGAACAAGGCGAGAACGCCGAAACCGCACGCCTCAACGGCTACCTGCACGCCATCGTCGCCTACGAGCCGCGCCCTGACAGCGACTGGCTGCAACTGACCTTCCGCTTTATCGACCAGGACGCGCAGAAGCTCGACTACATCTCCCGGCTGATTGCCCGGGGCACCGCGCAGAAGCATTTTGTGCCGGGTGCCTGAAGCAAAACCTCGATCACCTGTAGGCGCTGGCTTGCCAGCGATCTCGGTCTGTCTGTCGCTGCATCAGTGACAGGCAGGCCGACTCCTACAGGGTCGTTGGTCCACACAACATTGTCATGAACCCTTGCTAGCCTGCCGTTCAGTCATACCCGGCAGGTTTATCCGATGCTTGTGCGTTTTATGTTGTTTTGTGGCCTGTGCGCGGTCGCTTCATCGACCCTGGCCATGACCCTCTATCGTTCCACCGATGCCCGTGGCGTGGTGTTTTTCAGCGACCAGAAGACTCCTGGCGCCCAGGCGTTTGTCTTCCAGGAGCGCCGGGTGGCACCGGTAAAGCGCCAGGCGCTTGATCCCCAGCCGCCACGTCACCTGCGGCCCGCCCAGTTCCAGCGTTACGCCTTGCCCTGGCGTGGCGGTCCGTTCCGCCTGACCCAGGGCCCTGGGGGCACGTTCAGTCACTCTGACGTCAAGAGTCGCTACGCCATGGATATCGCCATGCCTGAGGGCACGCCGATCATCGCTGCGCGGGGCGGCTTGGTGGTGAAGACCGAGAACAACCAAGCCGGGCGCGGCAGTGACCCTTCGGGCAACTTCGTGCGGGTGTTGCACGATGACGGCACCCAGGGCGTGTATCTGCACCTCAAGCAAGGGTCGGTCAGCGTCAGGGGCGGGCAGCGCGTGGGGGTGGGCAGCCCGCTGGGGCTGTCGGGCAATACCGGCAACAGCAGCGGGCCACACCTGCATTTTGTGGTGCAGCGCGATACGGGGGCAGGGTGGGTGTCGATTCCGTATGAGTTCACGCAGCCGGTACAGGCCTTGCCCAACTTTGCGTCGGGGTTGTAGGAGCCGGCAAGCCGGCTCCTACAGGGGTTCAGTCGAGCATCAGGACCTTGGCCAGCACGATTTTCGGGCCTTTCATCTTCTTGATGATGATCCGCAGGCCTTCCACTTCCAGCACTTCTTCCTCTTCCGGCACCCGGTTGAGGGTGTCGTAGATCAGGCCGGCGAGGGTTTCGGCTTCGATGTGGTCCAGGTCGATACCCAGTAGGCGCTCGATCTTGAACAGCGGCGTGTCACCACGCACCAGCAGCTTGCCCGGCTGGTAGGCGAGAATGCCGCGCTCGGCCTTGCGGTGTTCGTCCTGGATATCGCCCACCAGCACTTCCAGCACGTCTTCCATGGTCAGGTAGCCGATGATGTTGCCGTCGGCTTCTTCTACCAGGGCAAAGTGCGCGCCGCCCTTGCGGAACTGCTCGAGCAGTTGCGACAGCGGCATGTGCCGGGATACGCGCTCCAGTGGGCGGGTCAGTTCGGCCAGGTTGAACGACTCGGGAATATGGTCCAGGGCCGCCAGTTCCAGCAGCAGGTCCTTGATGTGCAGCAGGCCGACAAACTCACCACGCACCGGGTCGTACACCGGGTAGCGGCTGAATTTGTGGCGGCGGAACAGTGCAAGGATTTCCTTGAGCGGCGCGTTGAAGTCCAGGGTCACCAGGTCTTCCCGCGAGTTGGCCCAGTCCACCACTTCCAGCTCGCCCATTTCCACGGCCGAGGCCAGCACGCGCATGCCTTGGTCGCTCGGGTCCTGGCCACGGCTGGAGTGCAGGATCAGCTTGAGCTCTTCACGGCTGTAGTGGTGCTCGTGGTGCGGGCCGGGCTCGCCCTGGCCGGCGATGCGCAGGATCGCGTTGGCGCTGGCGTTGAGCAGGTAGATCGCCGGGTACATGGCCCAGTAGAACAGGTACAGCGGCACCGCCGTCCACAACGACAGCAACTCGGGTTTGCGAATGGCCCAGGACTTGGGCGCCAGCTCACCGACCACGATGTGCAAGTAGGAAATCACGAAGAAGGCAGCGAAGAACGACACACCCTTGATCACTTCGGCCGATTCGACGCCCATGGCGCCCAGCATCGGCTCCAGAATGTGCGCGAAGGCCGGCTCACCGACCCAGCCCAGGCCCAGGGAGGCAAGGGTGATACCCAGCTGGCAGGCCGACAGGTAGGCGTCGAGCTGGCTGTGTACGGTGCGCAGGATCTGCCCGCGCCAGCCATTGGTGTGGGCGATCGCCTCGACACGGGTGGCGCGCAGTTTGACCATGGCAAATTCCGCCGCAACGAAGAAACCGTTGAGCAGTACCAGGATCAGTGCAAAAAGAATCATGCCGAAATCGGCGAAGAGTGTCGCGAGGGTGATACCAGGGGAAGGGTCCATGATGGGGTTTTGCGGGTTCCGTGTATTCAAAAAGGGGTGAGGGCTGTGCCTCAAGGGCGGGCACAAGTCAGGCAATGTAGCGGCTGAAGGGGCGCTTGCCTAGTGGCGGCTGCCGGGTGGATCCGTGAATGCCTGCTGCAGCGGGCTTATGCGGGAGCTGGCTTGCCTGCGATGCAGGCGCCTGGGGCTTACAGAAGCACCCAGGAGATGCTATGGCAGGCAAGCCCGGTCCCACCGGCGGTGGGGGGTATTTTCAGATTAATCCTTCACCGCGATTGTTTGCGCATGGGTGACCTGGGTCGGCGCGAAGTGGCAGGTAAAGGTACTGCCGTGGCCCAGCACACTGCTGATTTCCAGGCGGGCCCGATGACGCAGCAACACATGCTTGACGATCGCCAGGCCCAGCCCGGTGCCGCCGGTGTTGGAGTTACGGCTGGAGTCGACGCGGTAGAAACGCTCGGTCAGGCGTGGCAAGTGCTTGCTGTCGATACCAATCCCCGAATCCTGCACGCTCAGGTGCGCCCCTTGGTGATCGGCCCACCAGCGGATGCGGATCGTGCCTTTGTCCTGGGTGTACTTCACGGCGTTGAACACCAGGTTGGAAAAGGCGCTGCGCAACTCGCCCTCGCTGCCCTTGAGCAGCACCGACGGGTCGGCTTCCAGGGTAATGATCTGGCCGCGCTCGCCGGACAAGGCCTGGGCATCGTTCTTGATGGTCTGCAGCAGGCCCTGTACGGCCACGGGGTGGTTGTCCGAGGGGTAGTCGGTGGCTTCCAGCTTGGCCAGCAGCAGCAGGTCGTTGAGCAGGGTCTGCATGCGTGAGCCTTGTTGCTGCATTTGCTGCAAGGCACGGCTCCAGCGCGGGTTGACCTCTTCGACGTTGTCCAGCAGCGTCTCCAGGTAGCCACAGATCACGGTCAGGGGCGTACGCAATTCGTGGGAGACGTTGGCGACGAAATCCTTGCGCATCTGTTCCAACTGATGGATGCGGGTGACGTCGCGCACCAGCATCAAATGCTCGTTGTTGCCGTAGCGCGTGAGGTACAGCTGGATGCGCACCCGGTCGTTGGTGGGCGAGGGGATTTCCAGGGCTTCCTCATAGTTTTCCTGCTCGAAGTATTCCTTGAAGCGCGGATGGCGTACCAGGTTGGTCACCGGCTGGCCGCTGTCCTGAGGCGTCTTCAGGCCCAGCAGGGTCTCGGCGGCGCGGTTCCACCATTCCAGGTTGCCGTCGCTGTCGAGCATGATCACCGCGTCCTTGAGCGCGGCAGTCGACTCCTGGACCCGGTCGATCACCGCCTGCAGGCGGCCACGTACCCGCTGATCGCGGCGTTGCAGGTGGTAGATGCTGTCAAACACCTCGCCCCACAGGCCGTAGCCGTCGGGTGGTGCCTCGTCGGGTTTGTGCTGGCGCAGCCATTCGTGCAGGCGCAGCAATTGCTTGAGGGTCCAGCCCAGGTAAAGGCCCAGGCCAATGGCCAGGCTCCAGCCGTAGTAGCCGCTGATCAGGCCCACCAACAGGCAGCCGGTGACCAGCAAGAGCATGTGGCGGATCAGGGTGCCATGCCAGTTTTGATTCACTTGAACATGCGTCCTTGTCGGCTGTTAAGTCTGAGTGGGGCTGGCTCAGCCCTTGGTGGAAAACCGATAACCGGTACCGCGCACGGTTTGTACCAGGTTCTCGTAGGCATCGCCCAAGGCTTTGCGCAGGCGGCGGATATGCACGTCCACGGTGCGTTCCTCGACATACACATTGCCGCCCCACACCTGATCGAGCAATTGCCCGCGGGTGTAGGCGCGCTCCTGGTGGGTCATGAAGAACTGCAACAGGCGGTATTCGGTGGGGCCCATCTCGGCAGGTTTGCCGTCGATGGTCACGCGGTGGCTGATCGGGTCCAGCAGCAGGCCACCGACTTCAATCGGTGCCTCGCCATCGGTCGGGCCGGCGCGGCGCAGCACGGCCTTCAGGCGGGCAACCAGTTCCCGTGGGGAAAATGGCTTGGTGATGTAGTCGTCGGCGCCGACTTCCAGGCCCTGGATCTTGTTGTCCTCTTCGCCCTTGGCGGTGAGCATGATGATCGGGATATCCCCGGTCAGCTCATCGCGCTTGAGGCGCCGAGCCAATTCGATGCCGGAGGTGCCGGGCAGCATCCAGTCCAGCAGGATCAGGTCCGGCTTGCGGTCGACGATAATGGCGTGGGCCTGCTGGGAGTTCTCTGCCTCCAGGCAGTCATAGCCGGCCATTTCCAACGCAACGGCGATCATTTCGCGAATGGGCGCTTCGTCGTCAACGATCAGAATGCTCCTGCCAACCATGCTAAGTCCTCTTGTCATTTAACTGTCTTGCGCCGCATTAGATAACGGAATTATTGCAGTCGTGTGACAGTATTTTACTGGCCTGCGCAATAGGCGTGGTCCTGAACTACGCTTTGAGTCCGAATCCTGACAACCGCAAAAGGAAGGTTCCGATGAATCAACGTACTTTTTCCTGGAAAGCCCTGCTGGTCACGGCGGCGTTGACCCTGCCGACACTGGCTTTCGCGGCAGAGCCCGCCATGACTAAAGACGGGATGTTGGTGGATCACAAGGAGATGACCCTCTACACCTTCGCCAAGGATGCCGACGGCAAGTCCATGTGCAATGACAAGTGCGCGACCAACTGGCCGCCGTTGAAGGCCGAGTCCACCGATAAACCGATGGGCAAGTGGACCGTGATCACCCGTGACGACAACACCAGCCAGTGGGCCTATGGCGGCAAGCCGCTGTACACCTTCATCATGGACAAAAAAGCTGGCGACGCGACCGGCGACGGCAAAATGGACGGGGCCTGGAAGATCGCCAAACCCTAAGCCATTACTGTGGCATGCGGGCTCCTCGTGATGAGGGTGTGGCCCGCTCGCCACGGTTATCGCAGGGCGTAGTCAGCGACAATCCCGAGGAAGATCGCCAACCCCGCCCAATGGTTGTGCAAAAATGCCTTGAAGCACTTCATCCGGTCCCGATCCCGGGTGTACCAGAACTCCCAGGCAAAACACCCTGCTGCCGCCAGCAACCCCAGGTGGAACCAACCGCCCAGCTCGAAGCGTGAGCCCGCCAGCAGCAGACAGAGCAGCGCCAAACCCTGCAGGGTGAGGATGATCATCCGGTCGGCATCGCCAAACAGGATCGCGGTGGATTTGACGCCGATTTTCAAATCATCATCGCGGTCAGTCATCGCGTAATAGGTGTCGTAGGCCACCGTCCACAGCAGGTTGGCGATATACAGCAACCACGCAATGGCCGGCAGGCTGCCGGTCTCGGCGGTAAACGCCATGGGCATGCCCCAGGAAAACGCCGCGCCCAGCACCACTTGCGGGTAATAGGTGTAGCGCTTCATGAACGGGTAGCTGACCGCCAGCGCCAGGCCGCCCAGGGACAGCCAGATGGTCGCGGCGTTGGTCAGCAGCACCAGCACAAAGCTGATGCTCATCAATACGGCAAAAAACACCAGGGCTTCTTTCGAGCTGATCTTGCCGCTCGCCAACGGGCGTTGCGCGGTGCGCTTCACGTGGCCGTCGACCTTGCGGTCAGCCCAGTCATTGATGACGCAACCCCCGGCTCGGGTCAGCGCGACGCCGAGCACGAAGATCACGATATTGCTCAACGAAGGCGAGCCCTCGCCGGCAATCCACAACGCCCAGAGGGTGGGCCAAAGCAGCAGATAGATGCCGATGGGCTTGTCCATCCGCGTCAGTTGCACGAAGTCCCAGGCCCGTGGGTTCAGGCGGTTCAGGGATTGGAGCAGGCGCTGGTACATCAGCCATTCTCCGCAGATTGCTGCACCGCTTGCCACAGGCTCGGCAGGAACACTTCCGCCACCAACACGCTCAACGCCCCGCGATCAAAACGCGAGCGCCGCGCCCATAAGCCACTGGCCTGATCTGCCTTCGGCAGCCAGGCGCGTGGGTAATGGCAGACTTCGATGGCCTGGCGGCTGAAGGCCCGGTCACAGAACAGCAGCTCACCCAGGGAGCGACTGCCCAACTCATCCATATGCAAGCCATCGCCCTGCAAGGCACTGCGCGCTGCAACGCTGCGGGCGAAGACCCAGGCCTGGCCGTGACCGCGCAAATACACCTCGCGCACCCAGCCAATACTGGCGGCGGCTAGGTCGAGGGCGGCGCATTCGTCGTCTCGCAGGGGCTGCCAGCCTTCGTACAATGGCGTGACACTGAAGCCGTCGTTGGACAGGTGCGTCAGGCGGCGGGTCAGCGAGCCCTCATCGAACAGCCAGTCGAGGGCAGGAGGCGTGGGCAGGGGGTGCAGAAGGCTCTGGTTCAGCCATTGGCAAGCATCGGGAACGGCAATCGAATGCGGCACGGGGAGTCATTATTGGCAGTTAATGAGGCGCCGAGCTTACCATGCTCACCCGGATTTTTGCCGGGTTGCGCCAGGACATTGGGTCGAACGTGCTTGCATCTGGGCGCCCCGATCAGTACAAAACGCCCTGAGCCGCACAGCAATGCTGGATCTATCGACTGTCGGCCAGTACGCCTGGACCCTGAGGAAGTAAGTAATGAAGAAGTGGCAATGTGTAGTCTGTGGCCTGATCTACAACGAAGCGGACGGATGGCCGGATGACGGGATCGCCCCCGGCACCCTGTGGCAGGACGTCCCGGAAGACTGGCTGTGCCCGGACTGCGGCGTCGGCAAAATGGATTTCGAAATGATCGAAATCGGTTGATTCGCTGAATTTAAGAAACGTACTACAAGGAGAATGGAATGAGCGCACCTGTCGTGATCATCGGTACGGGCTTGGCCGGTTACAACCTGGCTCGGGAGTTTCGTAAACTCGACAGCGAAACTCCGTTGTTGCTGATCACCGCGGATGACGGGCGTTCCTACTCCAAACCCATGCTCTCCACCGGCTTTGGCAAAAACAAGGACGCCGATGGCCTGAGCATGGCGACCCCTGGCGCGATGGCCGAGCAACTCAAGGCCGAAGTGCGCACCCATACCCGCATCAGCGGCATCGACCCTGGCCACAAGCGCCTGTGGATCGGCGAGGAGGCGGTGGTCTACCGCGACCTGATCCTGGCCTGGGGCGCCCAGACGGTACAGGTACCGGTCGAGGGCGATGCCGCTGATCTGATTTTCCCGATCAACGACCTGGAAGACTACGCGCGCTTTCGCCACGCCGCTGCCGGCAAGCGCCGTGTGCTGCTGTTGGGCGCGGGCCTGATCGGCTGTGAGTTTGCCAACGACTTGATCCTGGGCGGCTACACCATCGACCTGGTGGCACCGTGCGAGCAAGTCATGCCGACCCTGCTGCACCCGGCCGCGGCCGCAGCAGTGCAAGCTGGGCTGGAAGGCCTTGGGGCACGCTTCCACCTGGGGCCGGTGCTCAACCGCCTGCAACGCACGGTGGACGGCCTGGAAGCCCATCTGTCCGATGGCACGGTGATCGAATGCGACCTGGTGGTCTCCGCCATTGGCTTGCGCCCACGGGTGGACCTGGCGGCTGCGGCCGGCCTGCAAATCAACCGTGGAATCATGGTCGACCGCCACCTCAAGACCTCCCACGCCAATATCTACGCCCTGGGCGACTGCGCCGAGGTCGATGGCCTGAACCTGCTGTACGTCATGCCCCTGATGAGCTGCGCCCGCGCCCTGGCCCAGACCCTGGCGGGCAACGCCACGGCGGTCAACTACGGGCCGATGCCCGTCACGGTGAAAACCCCGGCGTGCCCACTGGTAGTCTCGCCGCCGCCACGGGGCCTTGAGGGCGTGTGGAGCGTCGAAGGGCAGGGCGGTGACATCAAGGCCTTGTGCCGCGATGCCAGCGGGCGCCTGCTGGGTTACGCGCTGACGGGCACTGCGGTCATGGAAAAACTGGCCCTAAATAAGGAACTTCCGCCTCTGCTGGCGTAAATGCTGGTCGTTCTGTCGGAATAAGCACCTTTTTCCCCCTAGAAAGGTCGCCGCGAGACTGGCGCAGGCACCAATGGCATGCCATTCTCACTCCCGTCTGCCGCAGAGTAGAGCCTGCGGCGCCTTGGCGCTGCTCCAGCAGAGAGCAGCACGGACATAACAACAAAAAACCGTCAAAGAGGCTTCACCTATGCGTAAACCAGAACTCGCAGCCGCCATTGCAGAAAAAGCAGACCTGACCAAAGAACAGGCCAACCGCGTCCTCAACGCCGTTCTTGAAGAAATCACTGGCGCCTTGCACCGCAAGGACAGCGTGACCCTGGTTGGTTTCGGCACCTTCCTGCAGCGCCACCGCGGCGCCCGCACCGGCAAAAACCCGCAAACCGGCGAGCCGGTGAAAATCAAGGCGAGCAACACCGTAGCGTTCAAACCGGGCAAGTCGCTTAAAGACAGCGTCAACCCGTAAGCACGGCACCGTCTCGAAGGGAGGCGGGGAGGTATGAAAAATGGGCACGCCGACTGGGTTGGGTGCCCATTTTTATTTGCTCTTGAACAGCAACTGCATGCTGTACGCTGCCTTGTTTACACGTTCAAGTCCAATGTTTCTATCAGCTCGCAAGTCTTCCGGTAAATCAAAGTGCCCCATGCATTCGTTTTCCCCGATGGCTTCTCGTAGATGAGTAATTACGCGAAAAACAACATGGTCCCTTCGCCAACAGGGGGAATGCTCTATCCCCGAAAGTTGTTCTGCGGTCGCTGGATGGCTGGTACCACCCATCCAGATTCGCCTTTATAAAGGCAAATTGGATTTTGTCGTAATGGGAGTTGGGTTTTTTATACCCCGGATCACTGAAAAGTATCTTCCAGCTTGGAATGCCCGACGAGCGCAGGCTGCAGAATATCGGCCTGAATAATCGGCGCGACGTGTCTACTATCCTCGATAGAGGCAGGGATCTTTGTACAAAAATGGGCGAACACCTCGATCAAATGGCCGAGCGCTGGTGGTATGAGCTCAATGTAGCGTGCGATCACGAAGCCCGGTTCATCGTTTGCATTGACGGCCGGAAAGTAAAATAAATCGCCGGGCTTAGGTGCTGTCAGATCCGTCATGAATTGGGTTAGTCGCAATAAATAAAAACATTCAGTTTTTTGCTATAAGCACTTTGAAGGAACTTGACTAGATCTTTCAATTCGCTGGAGTTTAAGTTTTTTAACTTTGTCGCTTTTTCGATTTCAGTCACTAAAGGTAGAATTTCGCCGAATAGAATACTTGTGTCGGCGTAATAATCAGAAAATTTGTGCGTCTTTGGGAAATCTTTTCTTGGTGCTGATGCGCCCATAAGAGCGCCATGGGTAGATTCACTCAAGCAAAAAACTGGAGTGTTCTCATTAATGTCTTTCTGATTTTCTGCTGCCATAAAGTCAAGGGGCATAAAAATTTCCGTGTTGGACGGGACGAATATCACAGCACTTTATCAAATGAGGATCGTGATCTGTCAGGTTATCTCTAAATATCTTAAATAAATATTTAAGCTTTTTCCTGTGCCCGGCGGAATAATTGAGAATTTTAAGGGGCAGCGCTCAAGGAGTAAAAAGGTTAATGCGGGAGTTTCTTTGAATTGGCATTTGTAATTTACGAATTAAATGATAAGAATAAGTGATTCTGTCGTTTGTTTTTGAGCGTTCGTGATGTTTTTTGTATGAGTTGTTATTTTTCTGTTAGGTCTGAATTTATTATGGTCATACCTATCCTCGGGATAGCGTAAACCAAATAAGCAGTCAATTACTGTATCGACATTTTTGCCATAGTCCTCAGGGAACCCGATTTTTTCAGCAAGAGCTACGTACAGTTGATCCACGCCTTCTATTTTAGAAAAGTCCAGTTCAATAATCTCTTTTATATTCACAAATTTCACCTGCCAAGGTTGATTTCTATGAATGAAATCATGGGGATTTGAGTGTAATGGACTTTAAATAAAATAGTCCCGTTTTCCCCTTTGGTAAGTTTGCTCGCTTACTATCAGTTGGCCACTTTGCTCTTAAAAAGGCAAGGTGTTTTTGATGGCTGAAAGTTTCTCCACTATGGCACCTCTGCTGATTAAGTGACTCAATGCTTCATCGAGACTCGGAAATGTCAGTATTTCTTCGTTTTCATCATCTTCAATGACTTCCATTTGGGACTCGTCTATTGAGAAAAAATAGGTGTAATACAGATTGTTCTGTTTTTTTATGGCGTATTGAAATAGAAATGAGGCCCCATCTATTTCACGTCTTTCCTCGTAGCCTCGGCGTTTCCCAGCGTTGAGTGCCTCTATGAGATTGTTCATACTCTAACCTGTAATATCAATGCGGACCATTGTGCCATCGGCGCGCTTAATGTTGACGTGCGGTAGTTCACCGTGGCCTGTACCTTTCGGATCGTCGTGGCCATAAACACGACCTGTTTCTTTATTAATGGGGTAATCTTTTCTGTATCGTACTTTTCCATCTCTCTTTTTGAATTGGTCCATCTTGTTTTTCTTTCTTATACCTTGGGCGTCTTGCGATCCTATGCCTCTGACTTTTTGGCTGTTTGGAAATGCTTCTTTCAATAACTCGTTCGCTTCTTTTTTAGTTTTCACTTTTACGACGGTTTTTTGAGGGCCGTTACGCAGGGCGTCCACTTTCTTGGCGCAGGCTGCCAGGCCCAAGGGGTCTGACCACATGAATGGGTTGGGTGAGTAGGCATAGGTGTTTAGACCTCCCGCCAACCCAATCGGATCCGGCGTAGTAAACCGCCCCACATCCGGATCATAAAACCTGAACGTATTGAAATGCAGCCCCGTCTCCCGATCCAGGTACTGCCCCTGGAACCTCAGGTTCTGCTCTTCAATAAAGTAAGGCTCCCGCACCTCCTCCACGGTATTGCCCCACACCCGATAAGTCGCCTGCCACAGGGTGTGCCCATCAGCCTCGGTCAGTTGCTCCGGCAAGCCATTGAGGTCGTTGTGGTAATAGCGAATTTTTTGCAGCGCCCCGATGCCATCGACGCGGGCCAGGGGTTGGTAGCCTTCGTCTTCATAGAGGTAAAGGCTGGTCTGGCTGTGCTTTTGCTCCTGTAACAGGCGTAAACCGTCCCACATGAACTGGGTTTCGCCCAGTGGATAGCCATTGCTGTCATGTTCGGTTTTTCCGATGCGTCGGCCCAGCGGGTCGTAGGCCATGCGCACCACGCTGCCGCCTTCATTGCGCACTTCAATCAGCCGGCTTTCGGCGTCGTAGGCAAAGTATTGTACGCCACGGGCGCCGCTGCGTTTTTCGATCATCCGGCCAAAGGCATCGTAGCGGTAGCGTTTGTCCTGATAGGTCAGCAGCTTGTTATGCACCACCAGCCCGGCCCCGGACTGTGGGCCGTCCAACAGGTTGGCGGCCGCGTCGTAGGCGAAGGTTTCGCGCTGGCCGTGCAGGCTGTCCTGGCTGGCGATGACGCGGCCGGTGGCGTCGTAGTGCAGCAGTTGGCGATGCTGCGTAGAGGGTTGCTGGTCGAGCTTGCCGATCAGGTTGTCGGCGGGGTCGTATTCGAAGTGCTTCTGTACCGCCGCCGGCAACAACGCCGGCTGGCTGGTGTGGCGGCGTTGGCGCGCGCGCAGGCGGCCGCTGCGGTCGTACTCGCTGCGGGTGCTGATCTGGCCTTGGGTGCGCAGGACTTCGCGGTGCAGGCGGTCGCGCTCAAAGTCACTGATGAGTTGGCCGTCGAGGTTGATCTGGTGCAGATGGCCGCTGCCGTAGTACAGGCGGTTGAGCCAGCGGCCGTCCGGCAGTTGGCTCTGGATCAGGTTGCCGAGTTCATCGTAGTGGTGCTGCAGTTCGCCGGCCGAGCTGCGTTCGGTGAGCAATTGGCCAACCGCGTCATAGGCAAAGCTCAAGGCTTGGGCATTGCCCTGCAGGTCGGTGAAGGACACGTCCGTAAGCTGGTCCAATGGATCGTAGGTGTAGTCGGTACGGCCATCTTCGGTGGTTTTGGCAATCAATCGGCCAACCGCATCGCGTTCCAGTCGATGCACGATGGGGGCGGGCGGCGTCTCGGGGACCACGGCCATGCCTGTGTCGTAAGGTGCCGCCAGGGCGGTCATGGTGGTGACGTTGTCCAGGCGGTCGTAGCTGTAGCGCTTGGCGCTGCCGTCGAGATCTTGCTGCTCCGTCAACCGATCCCCATCATCCCAGACAAACCGATAACGTTCGCCGTTCTCGTTGATCAGCGCCTGCAGCCGACCAAAGCTGTCATACCCGAACTGCACCTGCCGGCCATGGGCATCGGTGCGTTGGCGCACCTGGCCGCGCCGGTTGTGTTGATAGCGTGTGGTGTGGCCGGCCGGGTCGGTGTAAGCGGTCAGTTGGCCGCTGATATCTCGCTGGTACTGCTCGCGACGACCGTCGGGTAATTGGCTGCTGAGCAGGCGGCCCTGGGCGTCATAGTGGAATTGGGTACGTTCGCCGAGGGCGTCGGTGATGACTTGCAAAAAGCCCTGTTCGTTGTAGCTGAACCGTGTCGGGTAACCCGAGCAGTCGACGTGCTCGAGCAGTTGCCCGAGCGGGTTCCAGCGCAGTTTTTTGCTTTTGCCCGTGGCGTCGATGATCTCGACGACTTGGCCATGGGCGTCATAGCGATAACGGGTGACATGGCCCAGCGGGTCAATGGCGACGGTGCAGTTGCCGCGCTGATCATAGCGGTAGCGCCAGCTGTTGCCGGCGGCGTCGGTTTGCACCAACGGCAGGGCCCAGTGCTCGAGCCATAACGTCGAGTCGCTGCGCCCCAGTGGGTCGGTTTCGCCGATGAGGTTGCCGGCCTCGTCGTAGCTGTATTCATAGCGGCCGCCGTGAGGGTCGGTGGCGTTGAGCAATTGACGCTCGTCGTTCCATTCGAACAGCCAGGTCTGGCCGAGGTTGTCACTGTAGCGGGTGATCTGGTGCTGGCTGTTCCAGTGCCGGGTGCTGACACGCTGCAAGCTGTCGGTAATGCGTGTGGTGCCGGCCAGCAGGTCATAGTCGAACCGGTAAGCATCGCCTTCATTGGTCCAGTGCTTGACCACCCGCCATTCCTGGCCATCCATCAGGGCCCACTCGTAAAAGCAGTGCAAGCCGGTGGGCAACTGGTGTTCCACCATGCGCTGCCCGGTGTTGTAGGCGAAGCGCCGTTGCACCTGGCCGCTGGCATCGCGTACCTCGGCCAGGTTGCCGATGGCGTCGTAACCATAGCTGACGAGCACTTCTCGGCGTTGATCGGGGTACACGCGCTCGATGCGGGTTACGTGGAGCGGGTCGCGGATCAGTTCGACCTGCACCAGGTCGAAGGTGTCGCGCAGCCGCACCAGGCTTCCGGCCTCGTCATAATCAAGGTAGATGCGGTTGTCGTTGCGGTCACCCAGTTGGCTCAGGCGCAATCGCGACGGGTTTGCCGGGGTGGCTTCGAACAGGCGATACACACCATCGTCGCTTTCAATCAGTAACGGCCCATCGCGGTGGCGCCGTACAGCAAGCCCTTCACCGGCACTGAACACCGCGCCGCCCAGTGGGATGGTGCCCATGTCGATGGGCCGGCCCTGTTCGTCGGTGTAGAGCAGGGTGTCGCCGCCTTCGGGGTGGGGCAGCACGTCGACGCACACTTCGTAGGGCACGCTCCAACCGGCGCCAAACAAGCTGCCTTGGCGTTCGTCGCGGCTGTTGTAGACGCGCTGCCAGTCAATCGGCAACAGGCCGGGCAGGACGAAATCCAGATCATCATCGCCGCCGAGCACCTTGGCCCCGGTGGCCGCATGTACCGGGTTCGACGAGCCCATGGCCGCGTTGGCCGCAGCACCCATGGCACTGCTGACGGCCATCGACACCGCCCCGCCAACCAGCATGCACGGCAATTTGCTGAAGAACTTGCCCTTGCCCCCCTTGAGCATCAGCAGCACTGTCACGGCCAGCCCGACCCCCGGGGTCTTGCCGCTGCGAATCTCGCGCACCACCACCGAACCGCCGCCGATGGTGACGTCGGAGGAGATCAGCCCGGAGGACACCACTTTCGCATCGCAGGTGCTGCGGTCACCACTGCGTACCGCGGGCTGACCGTTGATGGTCACCTTGGCCGAGCCTTCGGCCATGAACTGCGGCGGCATCGGTGGGTGCTTCGTGCAAAGCACCAGGTCTTCGGGCTTGGTCTCTGTGCCTGGCGCAGGTGAAGCCACGGTGGGGCGCCACATCTGTGAGAAGAACTCGCCTGCCATGTCCAGGTAACTGGCTTCGGCTTCAGGCGCTTCTTCCGGCGCCTGCATTTCCAGCTCGGTGCCGGCCGGTGCCACATGGGACACAACCGCCCCGGCGGCACGGGCCGAGGGGATGTTGTTGGTAAACGTGTCGAAGGAACCGGTGAGGATATTGGCCTGCACCGTCGGCGGGAACAGCGCGTTGCCGATGCCCTCGCATAAATTGCTCAGGCCCTTGTCGGCCCCGCTCTTGCTCATCGCAAGCCCCACGACCACGCCCACGACCGCGCCGAGGAGGAAGCACCCCAGCCCGCCCGTGACAACCGTGATCCCGGTGGCGGCGACTACTGCAGCGGTGGCCAGCGCCGTAATCGCGATGTTCGCCGCCACCTCCAGCACGCCGCCGAGAATGTCGGCCATCATCGACGTGTGGTCCATGGCATCGCCCATTCGGGCGGCCCATAACGCGTCAGACATGCAGGATGCCCATCACGCAGGCACGTCGAACGACAACGAGTTTTTGATGATCGCCCAATGCGCCGCCTCGGCATCACCAAGCTTGTCGGCCTTCACATAACTCAAGGCAAGCATCTTGCGCGTCCCCGGCAACACCAGGGCCAACTGGTACTGGAACACCTTGTCGTTGCCCTTGTTGAACTGGCTGCACAGCTCGATCCCTTCGACCTCCTGGGCGGCGCCCAGGCGTACCGGCACGCTGGGCAGGCAGCGCAGGTCCTGCACCTGTTTTTCCAGGCGCTTGAGCTGGTCGTCGAAGTTGCTGTGCAAGGTTTCGCCTTCCGCCAGCAAGCTGCGGCTGACGATCAGCGAAGTCCCCAGTTCCGGGAACTTGAGGATATTGATCGTCGCGTCCTGCAGCTCGCCGGCGGGCAGTTGAAACTGGAATTCGTTGATGCGGTACGTCATGGCAAACAGGTCTCGTCAGGAGCTTTTAGGCGCGGGGAACGCGGCTTTGATATTGGCGTCGATGCTGGTTTTTATGCCTTGGCCATCCGGTGTGGCGCCAGGCCCGCCGCCGTTGTTGAGGTGCAGCACGCCGCCGGTGTTGAATTCGGCGTCGCCGCTGGCGTAGAAGCTGATTTGCACGCCAGTGAGGTTGATCTGCCCGCTGGCGTTCAACTCGAGGATGCTTTCCCCGCACACCAGGCGCAGGTTTTCGCCGACCTCGATGACATAGCTCTGGCTGATGCTGTCGGTCTTCTTCTGGCCAACGGAGAGCACGTCTTCCTGCTTGACGATGCGCAGGCGGTTATTGCCAATGGTCACCGTCTCGTTATGCCCAATGCTCTTGTTGCGGTCATGCCCCACCGAGTGGCTTTCATCCACCTCCACCACGATGTCCTGATTGCGCTCGGCATGGATGTACAGCTGCTCCAGGCCCTTCTTGTCCTCCATGCGGATTTCATTGAAGTTCGCCGGGCTGCCGCCCTTGCTGGAGCGGCTTTTCATCCCGCTCTGGGTGGCGTTTTCCGGCAGGTCGTAGGGCACCGTCTGTTCGGCGTTGTACACCCGCCCGGTAATGATCGGCCGGTCCGGGTCGCCCTCAAGGAAGCTCACAATCACTTCCTGGC
The DNA here is from genome assembly GCF_030687625.1 of Pseudomonas sp. FP2294. Lineage (NCBI taxonomy): Bacteria > Pseudomonadati > Pseudomonadota > Gammaproteobacteria > Pseudomonadales > Pseudomonadaceae > Pseudomonas > Pseudomonas sp. FP2294. The sequence continues at coordinate 5,768,833 of NZ_CP117441.1, read as the reverse complement.
CGATGCGCGGGATCTGCATCGAACCCCAGTTTTTGCCGGCCCAGGATTGCGACACGCGAATCCAGCAGGAGCTGTTTTCGTTGGACTGATCGTGGCGGTCCCAATAGAAATGCACCTTTACCCGGCCATACTGGTCGGTCCAGATTTCCTCGCCCTTGGGCCCGACCACCAGTGCGGTCTGCGGGCCTTTGACGATGGGCCGGTGGGTGTTGGCCAGCGGGCGGAAGCTCTGTTGAGCGTCGATGCAGGTCAGGCTGCTGTCGAACTGCGCCGACGCCGCGCCGCCTCCGGATTCCAGGCGCTCCTGGGTGATGTAGTAGCGCGCGCCGAGGATCAGGTACTCGCGGTTCTGGTCGCGGCGGCTGAAGCCGGTGAGGCTGAACAGATGGCCGGAGCCCAGGCCCCGGGCGTTGCCGCTGAACTCCACTTGTTCGTGCAGGGTTTGCAGGGCTTCGATACGGGTGCGTGCGTAGTGTTCGCCGTCTTCGCTTTTGACGTAGGTGCCGGGGTAGTCGTACAGCGGATAGTCGCCAGCGGTGTGCGGGCGCGGCATGGCCGAGCGCACGTCGATGCTGGCGCTGGGGCGCTGAAAGTCGTAGTCGTTGAGCTCAAGGGAACCGGGCTGGACTTGCTGCACCAGGTGCCAGTTGTGCATATGGTCGCGTTCGCGCTGCTGCTCGTCCTTGGGGTAGTAGGGCACCGAGGTGTAGCCGGGCACCGTGGCGTGGGCGCCATAGGCGTCGGCCAGCACCAGCACGTGGCGGTCCTGCTCGTGACGGAAGAAGTAGTAGATGCCTTCCTGTTCCATCAGGCGGCTGACGAAATCGAAGCTGGTCTCGCGGTACTGCACGCAGTATTCCCACTCGCGATACGGCCGGCTCAGGGCATCTTCGAAGTCGGAAAAGCCCAGGTCGCGGAACACCTGCTTGATGATCTGCGGGATGCTCAGGTTCTGGAAAATCCGGCAGTCGGAGGTGCGGCTCAGCAGCCATAACCACGGGCGCAGGGTCACCTGGTAACTGGCGAACTGGCCCTGGTCGATGTTCTGGCTGCAGCGTGCGACGAGCCCATGGAAATACCGCTCGCCGCCATCCGCCAGTTGCAGGCTGACGCTCATCGGCTTGCCCAGCAACTGGTTGAGATCGATATTGGCGTCCAGCGAGTTCAGTTGCAGCTCGTAGCTGAACAGCCGCCCCAACTCTTCGTCACCGCCCATTTCATTGAGCAGCAGCACATCCGGCCCCAGGGGGCTGGTGATCTTGGCCAGGCGTGAGGCTTGGTTGAAAAGCATCGGTTGTCCCGTAAGTGTCTTAATAACTGAAGAAACCGAATCCGATGTGGGAGCGGGCTTGCTCGCGAATGCGGTGTATCAGTTGATACATCCGGCGACTGACTCACCGTATTCGCGAGCAAGCCCGCTCCCACATTTGGATTGCACTTCGTCAGGTTATTCGGTGTCGCTGAAGGTGTAGTGCAATTCGTTATCCCGCGTGCCGATCCGCACCCCCGCCAGTGCCTTACCTTCGAGCATGCGCGTGAGGAACTCGCGGCTCATGTCCGGCAGCAGGCTGTTGGTGAGGATGGTGTCGATCATCCGCCCGCCGCTTTCGGTTTCGGTGCAGCGCGAGACGATCAGGTCGATCACCGCGTCGTCGTAGTCGAACGCGACTTTGTGGGTGTTCTCTACACGCTTCTTGATGCGGTCCAGTTGCAGGCGGGTGATCGCCTTGAGCATCACGTCGCTGAGTGGGTAATACGGAATCGTCACCAGGCGCCCGAGCAGGGCCGGCGGGAAGATTTCCAGTAGTGGCTGGCGCAGGGCCTTGGCGATGTCCTCCGGGTCGGGCACGTTTGCCGGGTCTTTGCAGACGTGGGAAATCAGCTCGGTGCCGGCGTTGGTGGTCAGCAGGATCAAGGTGTTCTTGAAGTCGATCACCCGGCCTTCGCCGTCCTCCATCACGCCCTTGTCGAAGACCTGGAAGAAAATCTCATGCACGTCCGGGTGAGCCTTTTCCACTTCGTCCAGCAGCACCACGCTGTAGGGTTTGCGCCGCACGGCTTCGGTCAGCACGCCGCCTTCGCCATAACCGATATAGCCCGGTGGCGCACCTTTGAGGGTCGACACGGTATGGGCTTCCTGGAACTCGCTCATGTTGATGGTGATCACGTTCTGCTCGCCGCCGTACATGGCTTCGGCCAGGGCCAGGGCGGTTTCGGTCTTGCCCACGCCGGAGGTGCCGGCCAGCATGAACACGCCAATCGGCTTGCTCGGGTTGTCGAGGCCGGCGCGGGAGGTCTGGATGCGCTTGGCGATCATCTGCAACGCGTGGTCCTGGCCGATGATGCGTTTCTTCAGGTGCTGGTCGAGGTTGAGCACCGTCTCCAGTTCATTGCGCGCCATACGGCCCACCGGGATGCCGGTCCAGTCGGCAACCACCGAGGCCACGGCCTGGTAATCCACGGTCGGCAGGATCAGCGGGGTTTCGCCTTGCAGGGCGCTGAGGCGCTGTTGCAGGTCCACCAGTTGTGCGCGCAACTCGTCGTTGCCGCTGTCGACAGCGCCAGCCTTCTCGCGCAGGGTCGCCCGGGTGGCGAGCAGCTCGTCCACCAGGGTTTTCTCGTCGGCCCAGCGGCTTTCCAGCGTTGCCAGGCGCTCGCGCTCGGCGCTCAGCAAGGCTTCGCTATTGCTCTGGCGTGCACCAATGGCGATGCCGATCGCATGCTCACGGGCGATGATTTGCAGCTCGGTTTCCAGGGCTTCGATACGGCGGCGACTGTCGTCCACCTCGGCCGGCACTGCGTGGAGGCTGATGGCGACGCGGGCGCAGGCGGTGTCCAGCAGGCTCACCGATTTATCCGGCAACTGGCGTGCCGGGATATAGCGGTGGGACAGCTTCACCGAGGCTTCCAGGGCTTCATCGAGGATCTGCACCTGGTGGTGTTTTTCCATGGTCGAGGCCACGCCGCGCATCATCAGCAGCGCCTTGTCTTCCGACGGCTCGGCCACTTGCACTACCTGGAAGCGGCGGGTCAGGGCCGGGTCTTTCTCGATGTGCTTCTTGTACTCGGCCCAGGTGGTGGCCGCCACCGTGCGCAAGGTGCCACGGGCCAGGGCCGGCTTGAGCAGGTTGGCTGCATCACCGGTGCCGGCGGCGCCACCGGCACCGACCAGGGTGTGGGCTTCGTCGATAAACAGGATGATCGGTTTTGGCGAGGCCTGGACGTCTTCGATGACCTGGCGCAGGCGCTGTTCGAATTCGCCTTTCATGCTGGCGCCAGCTTGCAGCAGGCCCACATCCAGGCTGCGCAGTTCTACGTCCTTCAACGCCGGCGGCACGTCGCCGGCGACGATGCGCAGGGCAAAACCTTCGACCACCGCCGTCTTGCCCACCCCGGCCTCACCGGTGAGGATCGGGTTGTTCTGGCGTCGACGCATCAGGATATCCACCAGTTGCCGAATTTCTTCGTCACGCCCCACGATCGGGTCGAGCTTGCCGCTGCGCGCCTGCTCGGTGAGGTCAACGGTGAAACGCTTGAGAGCTTCCTGCTTGCCCATGGCACTCGGCGCCATGGCGCCGCTGGCTTCGCCCGGCACGGCACCGGCGTTGAAACCGTCACTGGCGCTCAGGGCGTTTTCCGGCGAATCACCGACATATTCATCAAAGCGCTCGCTCAGGGCCTCGGCCTTGATCTTGTCGAACTCCCCCGACAAACCCAGCAGCGCATGCCGCAGGCTCGGCGTCTTCAGAATGCCCAGCACCAGGTAGCCGGTACGCACCTGGCTTTCGCCAAACATCAGGCTGCCGTACACCCAGCCGCGCTCTACTGCTTCTTCCACGTGGGACGACAGGTCGGTGATCGAGGTCGAGCCACGGGGCAGGCGGTCCAGGGCTTCGGTGAGGTCGCGGGCCAGGCGCGCCGGCTCGACGTTGAACTGGCGGATGATGCGATGCAGGTCCGAGTCCTGCAGTTGCAGCAACTGGTGAAACCAGTGGGCCAGCTCCACGTAGGGGTTACCGCGCAATTTGCAGAACACCGTGGCGGCTTCGATGGCCTTGTAGGCCACGCTGTTGAGTTTGCCGAACAGTGCGGCGCGACTGATTTCACCCATGCTCTGAATTCCTTGAGGTGGTGGCCTGATCGGCGTAATGCCGGGCCAGGATTAGGTCGTTGGCGTCGTGCCCGGGTTGGCCGAGCCACGTGTTGAAGCCCAGGCGGAACTGGCCGTTGAGTTGCAGCGCCGGGACTTCGGGTTGTTGCAGAACCAGGTTCAAGTCCCAGTCCAGTTCATGGCCCAGGTATTCGGCAACCCAGGCCACAAGCTCGTTGAACGGCTGGCTGCCGGGCAACATGCCCATGTAGTCGTCCAGCATGAGCGGGCCCAGGCGGATGCGAAATTTATGCTGGCGGTCCCACACATGGCTGCCCAGGCAGAAGTCCACGCCCAACTGATTGGCGCTGACGCTGACCCGGCTGCGCTCTGGCAGCTCCAGCCATTGGCCGACGTACTCTTCAATCTCCACCGGCAGGCCGAAATACTCGCCGAGAATCGCCTTCAGGCCGTCCGGGTAGCGGGTTTGTGCCGAGAGGTGGCCGCTGTAATGCAGCTTTGCGGTGTCGGGGATCAGGCCCTGGTCGAGCAGGCTGGGCATGCCCCGGCCACTCAAGGCGGCGAGGCGTGCGGACCAGTAATCATCGTCGGGCCGATCATGGCTGACGGTCGGCCGCGCTTCGGCCCAGGCCCGGTAGAACAGGGTCAGCAGGCGGTGGTGGAACACATCAAGGAAGCGCTTGCTGGTGCTGTCGGCGTTGTTGCGCTGGCGTTCGCGCACGTATTCGGTGATGTGCAGCGGCAGCGGACCATTGGGGCCGCCGAGGCCAAAAAAGAACTGCTCCAGGCGCGCAGGCGTGCCGTCGGCGCCGGGCGCTACCGACGCCAGGGTGGCCGGGGCGAAGGTGCAATCGGCCTGTTGTCCGAGGCGCAACGGGTCATCGGCCAGGCGCAGGGAATGGCCCAGGCGCGGCAAGTCTGGCGATTCGCACTCGATACGGCGCAGCGCCTGGAAGAAGTCATATTCCCAGGGCTCCTGGTGCATCGCCTCCAGGGTACTCACAGGGTCGGACGACGTCCGGGCTTGGCTTTCCATCGCATGATCTCGCCGCGTTCGGTGGTACGGATCACCGTCTCGGTAAAACTGTTGATCGACACATAACGCGCCAGGAACCGTTCCAGTACCGCACCGAGCAGGAACACGCCGGTGCCGCGAAACGCGTTTTCATCAAATTCCAGGGTGATCTCCAGGCCACGACCAAACACGATCGGGCCGGGCATCGGCAGGCGGCGGGTCACCGCTTTGCTGCTGACCTCGCGCAGGCCTTCGATCTGCAGTTGCAGGGCGGCGTCGTTGCTGTCGCCATACAGGCGCAGCAGTTCACGCAACGCGGCGGCGCCCTGGCCCTCGCTGAGGGACAGGTAGTTGAGCGACAACTGGCTGATCAGCCGCCAGGCCTTGGCATCATGGGCGTGGCTGGCGCGCGGACGGCTGGGTCCGGCGACGCAGCGCACGGCCAGCACCGGGGCGCTGTCGGACAGGGTGAAGTCAGTCTTGCCGTTGCCCACACTCATGAACAGCGGCAGGTCGCGGTTGGTGCACAGCGCGGTCACGCCCAGTTGGCGCAGGTCGTGGCGGTAGGGCGCCTGCTGACTGTCGACCAGGCTGACAAAGGTCTCGCTGCCCACATACGTGGAGCGCGGGCCATTGCGCCGCTGGTCGCTGGATAGCACGCGCGGCTCGCGGCGCACGCTGTAATAACTCTGGTCGCGGCCGTAGCGCGACGGATCGCGCACGGCGTAGAACGGCAAAAAGGCTTGTTCCGGCCCGGTGCCATGGCCGGTGATGCCGCTCAGGGAGTGAATCTCGAAGTCCATGGGCCGGGTGCGGTCGGCAATCACATGGTGCTCGTTGACCCGTTCGGACAGGTGAATCCGGTCCACGCGCTTGGGGAACAGGTTGATCGCCGGGGTGCAGAACGGCACGAATTGCGCGGCCCCCACACTGCCTTCCAGGCTCGGGTCGTGGCGGTCGAACAGCACGATCAACTCCAACTCCTGGCCATCGCAGCGTCGTACCGCGCGGCTCAGTTCAGCGAACTCGACGAACAGGTAGCGATGGGGCAGGGCGAAGTATTCCTGCAACAGGCGATAACCCTGGAACGCCCGCGATACCACTGGCATCGCCGCCTCGGCGTCGTCGAACCCGCGCGGACGCAGTGCGTCCTGTGGCAGACGCTCCACCCAGTCACCGCCGGGCTGGCGCGCAAACACCGCGCAAACATTGCCGAGCAACTGCTCGTAGAGGCGGAACGGTTGCTCATCGGCGCCGCTCAGGTACAGCGGCAGGCTGTCCAGGGCCAGGCTGTTGAAGGGCAGCTCGGCGCCGGTACGCAAGGTCAGGCGCAAACCGGCCTTGGCCTTGGGTTCGCTGGCGGCCAGGCGCCCGAGCACGGCGGACGGGTTGCCGAAGTAATCGGCCTGGCTGACCTGCAACGGCCACAGCATCACTGGGTGCGCGGTGCGGTACTCGCAGCAGGTCTGGGTTTCGCGGCCCAGGGCGGCACGCAATACGGTGTCGCGAGGCAGTGGAAAGCCGCTGGCCAGGGAGCCCTCATCGGGATCGGCCTGCAGCTGCACCACGGTCATCGACGGGGTCGGCGCCAGGTAGTGCGGGTAGGCGATTTCCAGCAGATTGTGGGTGAAGGTCGGGTACTCGGCATCGAGCTTGAGCTGCACCCGGGCGGTGAGATAAGCGAAGCCTTCGAGCAAACGCTCGACGTACGGGTCGGCGCAGTCCATGCCGGACAGGGTCAGCCGGCTGGCGATCTTCGGGTATTCCTTGGCGAACTCCGCAGCGCTCTCGCGCACATGGTGCAGTTCCTGGTTGTACAGCTCCAGCAGGCGCGGGTTCATGGGCGTCTCCGCTGGTCGGCATTGACCACGCGTACATGGCCGGACTCCAGGTCCAGGTCGGTCTGCAGCAGCAGGCGCAAGGGCACCGGCTGCGCCCACAGGTCGCCTTCGATCTCGAAACTCAGGGCGTTGTGATTCATCTCGCCATGGGCCACGCGCGCCTTGACCCGCAGGGTGTGGCGCAGGATGCGCGGCTCGAAGGTGGCAATCGCCTGGTAGATCAGGGCTTCCAGAGCATTGATATCGACACTCGATGCACTGTTGCCCGCCAGCGCCGGCAGGCCGTAATTAATCACCGACGTCCCCGCCGGGGTGTGCAACGTGGCATCGGCGCTGAGCAGCGACGTGGTATTGAGCAGCCACGCCAGGTCCCGCAGCACCGAGGCTTTGAGCTGGGTCAGGGACAGCACGCGCTTGTCCGCGCTTTCCTTGGGATTGCTCGGCTCGTCGTCGGTCAACCGGTCCAACAGGGACGGTTGCAGGCGGTCGCGGGTGGCGATTTCGGTTACCACGTAAAAAATGCCACGAAGTTTTTCTGGTCCATAGCACCAAGCAAACAATGACCGCTTTCGGCAACCATAGACGCCTCCAAGCGACCCTCAATATGTCTGATGGCCTGATACTGAGAGCGACACTCCTGGCTCGGTGCAGGTTCTGGTGCAAAGTGCTGCACAATGATGATCTGTGCATTGTTAAAACTCTCGACCCTTGGTTGGCCATTGCGGTCGATGCTCAGATGGCAAGGCCAAGGCATATCCAGAGTCAACAGGCTCTGGTCGGGCTTACGCAATGCACAGCGTTGTGCATGACTTTCCAAGGTCAGTCGTTGACCTCCAACCACCACCTCGGGGTTGGATTGGGTGGCGTCGATTTGTTCAGCTTGCTCCGCACAGGCATTCAGGCTCAACAGCACGCTCATTGACAGTATGCATTGCAGGGTGCGTGTGATCATTTCAACTCCCAGAACCAGACCTGTCGGGATCGGTGCGCCTGGTCGGCAAAGTCACCCGTTACTGAGCCTCGGTTCCATAGGTCAATATGGTCGCCGGTACGTGCTTCCAGAGATTGTCCCATCCGGGCAAAACAATCTTTGAAGAAAATAATCCCGGTTTTTTGGTAAAGCGTACGACGGTCCTCGGCGCTGCCCGTAAGAATGGTTGGGCGACCGAGATGATGACGCCACAGCCAGTTAGCCAATGACTCCGCGCCTCGGGCGTGGTCATGCGCGCACTTGGGTTCGCTATAGGTCGATTTGTTTACCTTGATGGTTTTTTCGGCGTTAAGCGTGATGCTCATACGGATGGCGCATTGATTGTCCCAAGGGCCGTCGCAGGGTGTTGGCGTTGTGGGGTAGTTTGCCCACAAATTAATAAACGAAGGTTTGGCCATGACTCAGACACCGAAAAGAGGAAGGTCGAAATTCGAGCAAGCACCAAAATCCCCCGGCGTGTGGCGCCGGGGGGCTTCGTATCAACGCTTGGTGTTGGAACGGATATTCCAGCCGAACTTGATCGGGCCGCCGTCCTTGGTGCCGTCGGCTTTCTGCGGCTGGTAGTCGACCATCACCTGGGCAAAGTTCAGGGTGACGTTTTCGGTCAGGCGATCATCGCTGCCCGAACCGCCGGTGCTCAGGGAGGTGATCAGTACTTCTTCGAGGTTGATGATCATGTACTCGACCTGGCTTTCGCCGCCGGCCTTGCGCACGGTCAGCTTGACCTTGTCGATGTGCTTGCCGCTGGCGCAATGCATCATCAGGTTAGGCGAAGCCTTGTCCACGTACTTGGTCAGCGACAGGTCCTGGATATTCACCTTACCCGCACCGCCGCCACTGCCAACGTGCATGTTGCCGGACTGGGCCATGCCCCAGCTCCAGTTCAGCACGTCGATTTCGTCCTTGTGGGCCTTGTCCATGGACTCGCCCTTGATGTCGCCGATCTTGATGAAAATATCAACAGCCATGTTTTCTCCCTGTGTGGCACGGGCCACTTGATTTGGTGATCGTTCCCACGCTCTGCGTGGTAACGCATCCTGTGACGCTCTGCGTCACCGGGACGCCGAGCATCCCGGGCGGCATTCCCACGCGGAGCGTGGGAACGAGCGAATGACTTACGCGCTTTTTGCCGAAGGCAGTTTCGATACCAGGCGCAGCGACACGGTCAGCCCTTCGAGCTGGTAGTGCGGACGCAGGTAGAACTTGGAGTTGTAGTACCCCGGGTTGCCTTCGACGTCTTCCACGATCACTTCCGCCGCAGCCAATGGGTGCTGGGCCTTGGTGGTTTCGGTGGAGTGCGCCGGATCGCCGTCGACGTAGTTGAGGATCCAGTCCTGCAACCAGCGCTGCATCTCGTCCTTCTCTTTGAAGGAACCGATCTTGTCGCGCACGATGCACTTCAGGTAGTGGGCGAAACGGCAGGTGGCGAACAGGTACGGCAGGCGCGCGGCCAGGTTGGCGTTGGCGGTGGCGTCTGGGTCGTCGTATTCGGCCGGTTTCTGCAACGACTGGGCGCCGATGAACGCGGCGAAGTCGGTGTTTTTCTTGTGCAGCAGTGGCATGAAACCGTTCTTCGCCAGCTCTGCTTCACGGCGGTCGCTGATGGCGATTTCGGTCGGGCACTTCATGTCCACACCACCGTCATCGGTGGGGAAGGTGTGGGCCGGCAGGTTTTCCACTTCGCCGCCAGATTCCACGCCACGGATGCGCGAGCACCAGCCGTAGTGCTTGAACGAACGGTTGATGTTCACCGCCATCGCGTACGCGGCGTTGGCCCAGGTGTACTTCGAGCTGTCGGCGCCGTCGGTGTTTTCTTCGAAGGCGAAGGCTTCCACCGGGTCAGTCTTGGCGCCATACGGCAGGCGTGCCAGGAAACGCGGCATGGTCAGGCCGATGTAGCGCGAGTCTTCCGATTCGCGCAGCGAGCGCCAGCCGGCGTATTCCGGGGTGGTGAAGATCTTGGTCAGGTCACGCGGGTTCGACAGTTCCTGCCACGAGCCCATGCCCATCACGGTCGGCGATGCAGCTGCGATGAACGGTGAGTGCATTGCGGCGCAGACTTTCGACAGCTCGCCCAGCAGTTCCACGTCAGGTGGCGACTGGTCGAAGTAGTAATCGCCCACCAGGCAACCGTAAGGTTCGCCGCCGAACTGGCCGTATTCTTCTTCGTACATCTTCTTGAAGATCGGGCTCTGGTCCCACGCGGTGCCCTTGAATTTCTTCAGGGTCTTGTGCAGGTCAGTCTTGGAGATATTGAGCACGCGAATCTTCAGCTGCTCGTCGCTCTCGGTGTTGTTGACCAGGTAGTGCAGGCCACGCCAGGCGCTTTCCAGCTGCTGGAAATCCGGGTGATGAATCACCTGGTTGACCTGGGCGGTGAGCTTGGCGTCGATGGCGGCGATGATCGACTCGATCGACTTGATCGCGTCGTTGGAGACCAGGTCGGTTTGCGCCAGGGCCTGCTCGGCCAGGGTGCGCACGGCCGTCTCGACGGCTTCGCGGGCACGCTCGGTCTTGGGCTTGAATTCTTGCAGCAACAGCGAGGCGAACTCACTGGTTTCTTCGGTGGCGCCCAGGTTCTGTGCGCCTTCGCGGGCGGTATTCTCGCTCATGATTACTGGTCCCCAGCAGGTTTTGGCGCGCTCGCAAGGGCCTGCAGCAGTGCCGGGTCCTTGATCGCCTTCATGATGATTTCTTCAGCGCCAGTCTTGCCGTCCATGTAGGTCAGCAGGTTGGCCAGCTGGGTACGCGCTTCGAGCAGCTTGTTCAGCGAGTCGACCTTGCGCGCCACGGCAGCCGGGCTGAAGTCGTCCATGCTTTCAAAGGTGATGTCCAGGCTCAGGTTGCCTTCGCCGGTCAGCTCGTTGGGTACGTGGAAGGCTACGCGCGGCTGCATGGCCTTGAGGCGTGAGTCGAAGTTGTCGACGTCCACTTCAAGGAACTTGCGATCAGCGACCGGCGCCAGAGGCTCGGCGGGCTTGCCGGCGAGGTCGGCCATCACACCCATCACGAAGGGCAGTTGGACCTTTTTCTCGGCGCCGTAAAGCTCGACGTCGTACTCGATCTGCACTCGAGGCGCGCGGTTGCGCGCGATGAATTTCTGAGAACTTTGCTTCGCCACGTTGCTGCTCCTGGTCGCTTGAGCGACGGTGTTGTTACTGCTCAGTCGGGCGGCTTACTCGCCGTCCGGGCCGCGCAGGTTTTCAAATTGGGACATGCCGTCGGGAATCAGATTGCGCACGATGGTCGCGAAATCGGCGTGCACCAGATTTTTCGCCCGGTTCAACAGCACCGGCAACGGGCTGGAAGGCTCGTGCCGGGTGTAGTACGCAAGGATTCGGTCCAGGTCGCGCAGCACCTCATCGCGGCTGGCGATGTCGCCAGTATTGCGGGGTGCGGCAGGGGCGGCGGCGTGTTCGACCGAGGCGTGGCTGTCGTCACTGACAACTTCGGGTTCACGGCTGTCGCCGCTCTGCGCAGCGAACTGGCTGAAAATCTGCAGGGCCTGCTTGAGCAGGTGTTTCAGCGCGCCGAGGTCTACGCCCTGGGCGGAACCGACTTGCTCGCTGACGTGTTTTTCAATGGTTTCACAGGCCGCACGGGCCTCGACGAGGGCTGCGTGGGTGGCTTGCAGCTGCTCTGGATCACTGTCGAGGAAGGCTCCGGCCAGTTGCTCGGTACCAAGGGTTTCGCCGGGGAAACTTTGCAGGCCGCTGGCGTTCAGGGCGCCACGCAGGCTCACGGGGCCAAACGCCCGCGAGCGCGTGAGGACACTTTCGCGCAGCAGGCGGATGTTCGTGTCGCAGGTCATTCCCGCGAGGGCGTTGATGCGTACGGTGGGGTCGTTGTGGTCATCGGCATCCAGGCGTGGATGCAGATCGGCCCAGTACTGCTGGAGCAGTTCACTGATCAGGGTCAGGACGCTGGCCAGCCCGCCAACACCTTGCAGGGCGAGGGAGCTTTGCAGCAAAAAATGAGTGATGCGCAGGTCTTTGCTGCGCTGCAGCAAGTCCAGGCACTGTTGCTGGATGCTGCGCCAGTCTGGCGGCTCGGCGGGCAAAATGGCGTCGCCCATGCTGCGCTCAGGTTGACCCTGGGCAGCACGTTCCAAGTGCAGGAAATCCGCGTCATATTCCAAGTCTTCGCCACACGGCGAAGTCGCGGAAACAGCGGTGAGCAGCAGCGGCACATCCACCAAATTCGATCTCCATATCGGCCCTTTAGTCTTGGGCAATTCATGCGTTAGTTGCGCGGCTAGTTGCGCAATTTATCGGCATGTTTTCCTGGTCAGGTCAGCGCACTGATTTCAGTGTGCCACTACTCATCTTCAAGAAGTTGTGCATTTTTGGTGTAGTAGTTATGCGTTGTCAAGGTAAGCTATTCGTCCTGTGTGACAGATGTGCGGTGTTTAACAACCTGTGCGACCGATGAGTCAAAATAGGAATTCCCTGACGCTTTTTGTCACATTGACTGGTTAAAATCGGCGATCATGCTGATAAGCCAGCCTTTTTGGCGTGGTTTAAAGGATTTGCCAGGGCGCGCTTGGGAAGGTATTTCCCTTAGGCCGCCCGCGCGTGAGGTACAGCAAGGAGGCAAGATGTCACTGTGTTTGACTATTACTAGTTATCACAAGATCACCCCAGGTCAATGTCCGGAAAAGTCCATGGATAATGGAGTGATGGCAATTGGCCGCTCCAGTGAAAACGACTGGATATTGCCTGATCCAGAACGTTTGGTCTCCGCGCAACATTGCGTTATTCAATACAAAGATGGTCGTTACTATCTAACCGATAACAGTACTAATGGTGTGGAATTGGTTAACGCCGGCATTCGTTTGCGCCGGGGAAACAGTGAGCCATTACAAGACGGTGAATTGATCCGCATCGGCGACTACGAGATCCAGGCACGGATTGATTCCGGGGTGAAGGTGACCGACAGCCAGCCTTTCGGCACTGACGGCTCCAACAGTTTCGAAGCCCTCATGGGGCGCCAGGGTGCCGGTGTGGTCACGCCGCTGCCGACCCCGGTGATCGCCCCACAGTTCCAGGGTGCGTCGTCAATGGACACGCTACCGGACCTGTTTGATTTCCTCACGCCGACGGCCGTACCGCCGCCCACCCAGCCTGACCATGTACCGGCTGAGCAGCATGATTTCCGCCCGCCCGTGGCGGTTACCGTGCCCGCCCCCGAGCAGCCGTTGCACTCAGGGTCGGTGATTCCAGAAGACTGGGATCTGTTTGGCGAAACACCTACGCCGTCGATCAGCCCGCCACCACCTGTCATCGCGCCGCCTGAGCCGCCCCTCGCGCCCCCTGTGCTCGAGCCTGCGCGCCCTGTGGCAGACGCCAACCAGCCCGATTTGCTGCAAGCCTTCCTGCGTGGTGCCGGTCTCGATCAACTGCGCCTGGACAAGGCCCAGGCCGAGGCGCAGATGGAAAGCATCGGCCGCAGCTACCGGCTGATGGTCGAAGGCTTGATCGACGTACTGCGCGCACGCAGCAGCCTCAAGGGCGAGTTCCGCATGCAGCAGACGACGATCCAGCCGGTGGAAAACAATCCGTTGAAATTCGCCCCGAATGCCGACGAAGCGTTACTGCTGCTGCTACGCCACGGCAACCAAGCGTTTATGGCGCCGGACCTGGCCGTGCGCGACAGTTTCGACGACCTGCGCGCGCACCAACTGGCGGTGATGGCCGGTGTCGAAGCGGCCATCAAGCATCTGTTGACGCGCTTCGAGCCGGCCCAATTGGAAGAGCGCATGGGCAAGCCCGGCGGGCTGTCGAGCCTGTTCAACGGTTCGCGCCAGGCCCAGTACTGGCAACAGTTCACTGAGCTCTACAACAGTATTTCCCGTGAGGCCCAGGAGGATTTCCAGGACCTGTTCGGCCGTGAATTCAGCCGGGCCTATGAAGCACACAGCGCACGACAGCGGCGCTGAAACCGGAACAACGGACAGCCACATACGTCATTGAGGACGCAGGATGATTTTCAGGTTTTTACTCGCAGCCGCCAGCGTGTTGCTGCTGACGGCCTGTGCCAAGGATGCCGCGCCGCCCCAGGCGCCAGAGGCACAAATCGACACCACCCGTGTCGAGTTGCACTTCCATGCCATCGCTGGGCTCAACCCCGGCACCACGGGCCAGCCAGCCCCGGTACGGGTGCGGATTTTCGAGCTGAAAAACGCCGCTGCCTTCAGCCGTGCCGACTATTTCGCCCTGGCAGATCGCGCCCAGCCGACCCTCGGTTTGGACCTGCTGGACCAGGATGAAGTGGTGGTCCAGCCCGGCCAGCAATTGAGCATCCAGCGCGACCTCGATCCGGCCACCCGGCAGATCGGCCTGCTGGTGGGCTATCGCGAGCTGGACCGCGCGCAATGGCGCACGGTGCTCAGCGTGCCACCCCGCCAGGCCAGCGAATACCAGATCAGCCTTGATGTGCGCGCCGTACGTGCGCACCTCAGCGTTTCCCCATCCAGCCCTGCCCAATAAGAAGCAATCGGAGCCCCCATGTCCTGGAACAATCGCGTGGTCTGGTCGGAAGGCATGTTCATCGGAACGCAGCACTTCCAGCAGCATGACCGTTACCTGGAAAACCTGATTGATGCCCGCAGCCGCCCGCTGTCGGCCGGCGCCTGGGGGTTTTCCGAACTGCTGATCGACCAGGGCCTGCTGGCCCAGGGCAAGCTGGCCATTGTCTCGGCCCGTGGCCTGTTGCCCGATGGCACGCCGTTCAATATCCCCCAGGATGACCTGGCGCCGAGCCCGCTGAACATCGACGACAACCTGCGTGACGGCCTGGTGTACCTGGCCTTGCCCCTCAAGCGTGCCGGTGCCCGCGATACGGTCGACGAAGGCGAGCCCCTGGGCGCTGCGCGTTACCTGAGCCAGGTGCGCGAGGTGCGGGATGACAACGCACCCTTCGAGAACCGCGCACCGGTGGCCGTCGGCTCCCGTGCCTTGCGCTTGCTGACCGCCGCCGATGGCATCAGCGACTACGCCGCCATCGGCCTGGTGCGCATCAAGGAAAAACGCGCCGACCGCGCCCTGGTGCTGGATGACAGCTACATCCCGCCGGTGCTCGATGTGGCCGCGAGCAAGCCGCTGACGGCGTTTCGCAGCGAACTGCTGGGCCTGTTGCACCAGCGCGGCGAAGCCCTGGCCGGGCGGGTGGTGGCCTCGGGTGCCGGTGGCGCCTCGGAGATTGCCGACTTCATGCTGCTGCAACTGGTCAATCGCGCCCAGCCGCTGATCCAGCACCTGAGCCAGTCGAGCCCGCTGCACCCAGAGCGTTTGTTCAGTGAACTGGTAAGCCTGGCCGGCGAGTTCTCGACCTTCTCCACCTCGGGGCGGCGCCCCGAGGAATACCCGCGCTACCAGCATGACGACCTGGCCCTCAGCTTCGCCCCGGTGATGCAGGCCCTGCGCGAGGCGCTGTCGATGCTGATCGACAGCAAGGCCACGCCTATCCCGATTGTCGAAAAAGCCTATGGCGTGCATGTGGCGATGCTGGCGGACAAAACCCTGATTGACAGCGCCAGCTTCATCCTTGTGGTGCGTGCCGATGTCCCGGGCGAAACCCTGCGTGCGCGCTTCGGCCAGCAGAGCAAGGTCGGCTCGGTGGAGCACATCCGCGACCTGGTCAACCTGCAACTGCCGGGCATCGGCCTGCTGCCGTTGCCGGTGGCGCCACGGCAGATCCCTTACCACGCGGGCTCCACCTACTACGAGCTGGATCGCGGCAGTGAGCATTGGCAGCAACTGATTCACTCCGGCGGCTTCGCCTTCCATATCGCCGGGCAGTTCCCGGGCTTGAACCTGGCCTTCTGGGCGATCCGAGGATAATCCGCGATGCATCCCAATGATGACGACCGCACCCAGTTCATGCCGCGTCCGGGTGGCCGAGCGCCGGAGCCTGCCCGCGCAGAACCAGCGCCTTTGTCGATGCCGGCGGCGCCGATCCTCACCGGCAAAAGCCAGGGCCTCAACCCGCTGGAAAGCGCCGCCGGCCCCTTGCTGGCACTGCTGACGCGCCTGCGCAATACCATCGCTCATCCCGCACCCTCAAGCCTGCGCGCGCAGTTGCTGGCCTACCTGCGCCAGTTCGAAGAACGCGCCGAGGCGGCCGGTGTGGCCCGCAACGAAGTGCTGTTGGCTCGCTACGCGCTGTGCACCGCCCTCGATGAAGCGGTGCTGAGCACGCCCTGGGGCAGCGCCAGTGACTGGGGCAAGCAGAGCCTGCTGATCACCGTGCACAACGAAGCCTGGGGCGGCGAAAAGGTCTTCCAACTGCTGGACCACTGCCTGCAAAGCCCGCGCGAACGCCTGTATCTGCTGGAGCTGTTGTACCTGTGCATGTGCCTGGGTTTCGAAGGCCGCTACCGGGTAATGAACGACGGCCGCAGCCAGCTCGAAGCCCTGCGCGAACGCACGGCGGCGGCGATTCGCAGTGCCCGTGGCGAGCATGAGCGCGAGCTGTCGCCCCATTGGCGCGGCGTGACCGTGGCCCGCGATCGACTGGCGCAATTCATGCCGCCGTGGATCGCCGTGGCCATCGGCCTGGCTTTGCTGCTGGCGCTACTGTTTGGCTTGCGCCTGAAACTGGCGTCGGATGCAGAGCCGGTGTTCAAGAACATCCATGCATTGGGGGAAATCCCGGTGCAGGCCATCGACCGCCCGGTGGCGCAGCCGAAAATCATCGAGCGCCCACGCCTGGCGGGCTTTCTGGTGGAGGACATCAAGGCGGGCCGGGTCGCGGTGGAAGATGCCGTCGACCGCTCCGTGGTGACGATCCGTGGCGATGAACTGTTCGCCTCGGCCAGCTCCAGCATTGTCGATGACTACCAACCCCTGATGCTGCGCATCGCCGATGCCATCCGCAAGGTCAAGGGCCAGGTGCGGGTGACCGGGCACAGCGACAATCGGCCGATTGCCACCCTGCGCTTCCCGTCCAACTGGGCCTTGTCCGAGGCGCGGGCCAAGTCGGTGCTGGAAATCCTCGCGGCCAAGACCGGCCAGGGCGAGCGCTTCAGCGCCGAGGGTCGCAGCGACACCGAGCCGGTGGCGACCAACGCCACAGCCGAAGGCCGTGCCCGCAATCGTCGGGTTGAAATCACCGTATTGGCGGAGGGCGTCGAGTGAAGGCGTTTTTCAGTTTCATGATTCGCTGGGTGATCCCCGTGCTGGGCCTGATTGCCCTGGGCCTGATCATCTGGTTTGTCGGGCCGTTGCTCGACGTGCTGGTGCCGGAAGGCCGGCGCTGGGCCTTGATCATCCTGGTCTTCGCGGTGTGGATTGCCTACCGCGTGTTTCGCATCATCCAGGCGCGCCGTCAGGCCGCCGAAGTGATGCGCAGCCTGGCCGCCGAAACCCCGGCCGACCCCAACAGTGTCGCCACTGCCGAAGAGTTGGCCACCCTGCGCCAACGCATGGACGAAGCCCTCGCGCTGTTGAAAAAGGCCAAGTTGGGCGGTGACGAACGGCGCAACCTCTATGAGTTGCCGTGGTACGTGATCATCGGCCCGCCGGGCTCAGGCAAGACCACCGCGCTGGTCAACTCCGGGTTGCACTTCCCCCTGGCTGCCCAGTTGGGTGCCGGTGCGGTGCGCGGCGTGGGCGGTACACGTAACTGCGATTGGTGGTTTACCGATCAAGCGGTGCTGCTGGACACCGCCGGGCGCTACACCACCCAGGACAGCAACTCCACGGTGGATAAAGCCGCCTGGCTGGGCTTCCTCGACCTGCTGAAAAAGCAGCGCGCCCGCCGCCCGATTGATGGCGCTTTTATCGCCATCAGCCTGTCGGACCTGCTGCTGGGCACTGACGCCGAGCGTGCCGCCCACGCTGCCGCAATCCGCCTGCGCATCCAGGAGTTGTACACCCAGTTGGGCGTGCGTTTCCCGATTTACCTGATGCTCACCAAGCTCGATCTGGTGCCGGGTTTCATGGAGTTTTTCGACAACCTGAGCAAGGAAGATCGCGCCCAGGTGTGGGGCATGACCTTTGCCCTGGACGACGGCAAGCACAGCGACAGCCCCCTGGCCCATCTGCAAAGCGAATTCGCCGGCCTGGAGCAGCGCCTCAACGAGCGCCTGGTGGAACGCCTGCAACAGGAGCGCGACCCGGCGCGGCGCGACCTGATCTATGGCTTCCCGCAGCAATTCGGTGCGCTGAAGGATTGCCTGCAAAGCTTCCTCGAGGGCGTGTTCAAGCCCAATGCCTTTGAAGAGCGCGTGCTGCTGCGCGGCGTCTATTTCACCAGCGGCACCCAGGAAGGCAGCCCGATTGACCGACTGATCGGCGCCATGGCCCAGAGCATGAACCTCGACCGTCAGCACCTGGCGCGCCAGAGCGGTACTGGGCGCAGCTACTTCATCGAGAAACTGTTCAGCGCCGTGGCCTTTGCCGAGCGTGGCCTGGTGGGGGTCAACCCGAAGGTCGAGCGCCGCCGCAAATGGGTCGCCCGTGGCGTGCTCGCCGCGACGGTTGCGCTGGTGCTGGTGGTCAGCAGCCTGTGGTGGCTGAGTTATCGCGCCAACCAGGCGTATATCGCCCAGGTTGACCACAAGGTCGCGCCACTGGGCCAGGCCGTGCAGAGCCTGAGCCCGGCACAGCGTGATGTGCTGGCGGTGTTGCCGCTGCTCAACGCGGTTAAGAACCTGGCGGGCGATTCGCCAAGCTGGTCCGAGGGCCTGGGCCTGTATCAGGGCGACATGCTCGAAGCCGAATCTGCCAGTGTCTACCGCAAGCTGCTGATCGCGGTGTTCGCCCCGCGCCTGGTGACGCGCATCGAAGAGCAACTGCACGGTGGTGGCAGTTCCGATTTCCTCTACGAAGGCTTGAAGGCCTACCTGATGCTGGCGGACAGCGAGCATTACGACCCGGACTTTATCAAGGCCTGGATCGCCCTGGACTGGGACCGCAACCTGCCGCGCGACCTGCCCGCCGATCAGCGCCAGGCCCTCAGCGCTCACCTGCAGGCGCTGTTCGACCGCCATCCGCCGAATGCGCGCCTCGACCCACGGCTGATCGACGACTTGCGCCGGCAACTGCAACAACTGCCGGTGGCCCAGCGTGTGTACGACCGCGTCAAGCGCCAGAAACTGCCCGACGGCGTGACCGACTTCCGCATCAACGAAGCCGCTGGGCGGGATGCTGCGCTGGTGTTCAGCCGCAAAAGTGGCAAGCCGCTGGGCGAGCCGTTGAGTGGCTTGTTTACCGCCAAGGGCTATCGCCAGGGCTTTTTGCTGACCAGCCTGAATCAGGCCGGGACCCTGGCCGAAGAGCAATGGGTGTTGGGCCAGGCGCCGGCAGATCAACAGAATGTGGCGAGCCTTGCCGCCGACGTGCGACGCCTGTACTTCCAGGATTATCAGCGCCAATGGGACGCCTTGCTGGCGGATATCGACTTTGTGCCCATCACCAGCGTGGCCCAGGCGGCGGACGTGTTGCGGGTGATCTCCGGCCCGACCTCGCCGCTGAAAAAGCTGCTGGTGGCGGTGGCCAAGGAAACCGACCTGCAAGCTGAAGAGCGCCAATTGGCGGCCAAGGGCGTGCCGGTGGAAGGTGGCGTCGACAAGCTCAAGGAGCGCCTCGGCAGCCTGCTCGGCGAGGCCCAACCGACGGCCAGTGCACCGGCCCTCACGGAAGACCCGGTGACCGCGCACTTTGCCGAACTCAACAGCATCGTCGCCAAGAACGAAGGCGAGCCGGCGGCCATCGACGGCCTGCTGGCGGATATGAATGCGCTGTATGTGCAGGTCAGCGCCATGGTCGGAGCCAGTGGCGATGCCTTGCTCGGCGAAGCCAAGAACCAGGCCGCAGCGGCCGCCACCCGGGTCAGCCTGAATGCCGAACGCCAGCCGCCGCTGGTACAGGGCATGGTCAAGTCGGTGGTCAACTCCACCACCAACAGCATGATGGGCGGGGTGCGCAATCAACTGAACGCGGCCTGGGTCAGTGAAGTGGTGAATGTGTATCGCCAGTCCCTGGCCGGGCGCTACCCAATGTCCCCCGGCAGTGCTCGGGACGCCACCCTGGACGACTTCGGCCAGTTCTTCGGGGTGGGCGGGGTGATGGACAACTACTTCCGCAAATACCTGCAACCCTACGTCGATACCTCCGCGCAGACCTGGCGCTGGCAGCCGGGGGCGGCGCAGAAGCTCGGCATCGCGCCGGGCGTGCTGCAAACCTTCCAGCGCGCGGCGACTATTCGGGATGCGTTCTTTCGCACGGGGGGCACGCAGCCTATCGTGCGTTTCGAGCTCAAGCCGGTGGCGATGGACGCGACCATCACCCAGTTCCTGCTTGACCTGGACGGCCAGCAACTGAGCTACGACCACGGCCCGAGCCGGCCGGTGGCGATGCAATGGCCGAATCCCGGCAGCAGTGGCGGGGTGCGTATCTCGATCATGCCGCCATCGGCCAGCGGTCGCTCCGGCGTCACCCTGGATGGCCCATGGGCGTGGTTCCGCCTGTTAGAGCAATCGGAGCTTTCTGCCGGCAATTCGCCGGACCGCTTCAACCTGCGTCTGCGGGTCGACGGCGCGAGCATCGCCTATGAATTGCGTGCCAACAGCGCCTTCAATCCGTTCAAGAGCCGGGTGCTCAGTGGCTTCAGCCTGCCGGAGCGGTTATGACCACCCTGGGGTTCTACGGCAAGTTGGCCAGTCGCGGGGACTTTGTCAGCCGTGCCTTGCCCCAGAGCTTTATCGGCCCCTGGGACAGTTGGCTGGCTGCCGGTTTGCTCGCCAGCCAGCACAGCCTGGGCGACAACTGGCTCAACGCGTACCTGGTCAGCCCGCTGTGGCGTTTCGTGCTGGCGCCGGGGGTGTGCGGGCCGGATGCGGCGGCGGGTGTCGTGATGCCGAGCATTGATCGGGTCGGGCGGTATTTCCCGCTGGCGGTGGTCGCCTTGTTGGATCACGACACCAATCCGGCGTCCCTGGTGGGTGGCCCGGATGCCTGGTTCGAACAGATCGAGGAGCTGCTGCTCAGCACCTTGCAGCCCGGCGCCACGTTCGAAGGGTTTAACCACGGCGTTGACCGCCTGGGCTTGCCGGCCAGTGAACCGCGTGCCCTGGACAGTCGCTTCGCCAGCCTGCAACGGGTCGCCGCCACCGTGCCCCATGGGCGCATGACCGCCCTTGCCGAACAGGCCTGCGAAGGCGCCAGCCTGTGGTGGGGGCGTGGTTCGCAACGTATTTCCCCCGGTTTATTACGGTGCCAGGGTTTGCCTGCTGCCGGCGATTTTGCGCAATTTCTGCTCGGACAAGAAGGTGTGGTGTAGATGGGGTCGACGTACAAATCCGCGAGCAAAAGCCATGTGGGCATGGTGCGCCAGGTCAATGAAGACGCGTGCCTGGACCTCCCGGAAAACCGCCTGTGGGTGGTGGCCGACGGCATGGGCGGGCACGCGGCCGGCGACTATGTCAGCAGCCTGATCGTCGACAGCCTGCGCGGCCTGCCCGTGGGGCGGTCCCTGGACGAATATACGGCGGCGCTGCGCACCGAGCTGACCCGGGTCAACGCGGCCGTACGTGAAGAAACCGCCAACCGTGGCGTGACCATGATGGGCAGCACCGTGGTGGTGTTGGCCGCACGCGGCCTGCGCGGTGTGTGCCTGTGGGCCGGCGACAGCCGCTTGTATCGCCTGCGCGATGGCGAGTTGGAACGCATCTCCCGCGACCACAGCTACGTGCAGGACCTGCAGGACAGCGGCCTGCTCAGCGAAGCCGATGCGCGGGTGCATCCGCGGGCCAATATCGTCACCCGCGCCATTGGTGTGGAGGCGCAATTGGAGCTGTCGGTGGTCGACCTGTTGATCGCCCCCGGTGACAGCTACCTGCTGTGCAGCGATGGCCTGAACAAGACCGTCGAAGACCACGAAATCCGTGACGTGCTGAGCCATGCCGAGCCTGACGAAATCGCCCGCAGCCTGGTGCACCTGGGCCTCAATCGCGGTGCGCCCGACAACATCACCACCCTCGTCGTGAAGGTGTCGCCATGACCCTGATCATCCCCGGCTACGACATCGACGGCGAAATCGGCGAAGGCGCCATGGCCAGCGTGTACCTGGCGACCCAGCGGTCGCTGGAGCGCAAGGTGGCGTTGAAAGTCATGGCCGCCGCGCTGGCTGCCGACCCGAGTTTCTGCGAGCGTTTCCTGCGCGAGGGCAAGACCCTGGCGCGGCTGTCGCACCCGCACACCGTGACCATTCACGACATCGGCAATGTCGGCGAGCTGTATTACATGGCCATGGAATACCTGCCCAATGGCACGCTCAAGGAGCGCATCGCCGCCGGCCTGACGCCGGAGCAGGGGCTGGTGTATATCCGCCAGATCGCCTCGGCCCTGGGTTACGCCCACGCCCAGGGTTTGGTGCACCGCGACGTCAAGCCGGCGAACATCCTGTTTCGTGCCGATGGCACGGCGGTGCTGTCGGACTTCGGGATCGCCAAGTCCCTGGATGACCGCACCCAGTTCACCCAGGCCGGGTTTGCCGTGGGCACCCCCAGCTACATGAGCCCGGAGCAGGCGCGGGGCCAGGAAATCGACGGCCGCGCCGACCTGTATGCCCTCGGGGTGGTGCTCTACGAAATCCTCGTCGGCAAGCTGCCTTACAACGGCACCGATGCACTCTCCACCGCCCTGGCGCACCTGACCGAGCCCTTGCCGGAACTGCCGCTGCACCATGGCCGTTATCAAGAAGTGCTGAAAAAACTCCTGGCCAAGGATCCGGCGCAGCGTTTCCCGGATGCCGCCGCGCTGCTGCTGGCTCTGGATCGGTTGCCCCTGGAGGCGCCGAAAGAAGCCTTGGAGGCGACCTTGATTCGCCCCGCCGTGATGTCGGCCGGTCAGGATCTGGCCGGGTTGACCCCGGTGTCCATCGAAATTCCCAATGCCGCGCCGCAACCGCAACCGGTGCGCCAGCCGGTGGTGAGCCCCACGCAGCATCGCGCGGAGTCCGCGCAGCGGCGTGGCCCGGTCCTGGCATTGGCCGCCGTGGCCGTGGCGGTCGCGCTGGCCATCGGTGGAGCCAGTTACTGGTGGCTGAGTGACGACGCCCCTGCGCCGCCGCCTGCTGCGGTCGTGCCCGCTACGGCGGCTGCGGTTAAACCGCTGGCCGCTGATAGCGACGGCGGCCAGCGCCCCTTGCTGATGGCCGGCAAGAAAACCCTGTTCCAGCGCGTCCTGAGCAAGCCCGGCGCCAAGCTCTCCAGCGAGGCGGGCGGCGCACCGGGTAAGGCCTTGCCCGCGTTCTCGGTGCTTTATGTGTACCAGCGCAAAGATGTCG
Source organism: Pseudomonas sp. FP2294 (assembly GCF_030687625.1). Taxonomy (NCBI): domain Bacteria; kingdom Pseudomonadati; phylum Pseudomonadota; class Gammaproteobacteria; order Pseudomonadales; family Pseudomonadaceae; genus Pseudomonas; species Pseudomonas sp. FP2294. Next base: position 5,745,584 of record NZ_CP117441.1, on the reverse strand, counting down.
ACGGCAGCCCATGGCTGCGCATTGGCGCCGCCACCGACGGGCGCAGTGACGGTTGGTTGCCGGCCGCGCAAGTCAGCGACTGGAAGCAGAGCCTGGTGCTCAAGTTCACTGAGCGTTCGGGGCGGGCACCGGTGATGTTCCTGCGCCAGCCTGGCGAGGTGGAAAAACTCCTGGCTGACCCGGCCGCCGCGAAAAACCTGCTGCTCAAGGCGCAGAAAAACCCTGAGGACAATCAACAGGTCCTGGCCCTGGAGCCCACAGCCAGTGCCGTGCCGCAGAACCAGTTCTACCTGTTGCCGATCTTCGACGCCAAAGAGAGCTTCGATGAGAATGGCCAGCCGGTGCAGTTGCTCAATGTGGCGTCCATCGACCCCGGCACTGCGGCCGCCAAGCCGGCCACCCCGCTGATCAATGCGAATGCCGATGCATTCCGCACCGCCGTGGTACTGGTGGTGGATACCACGGTGTCGATGCAGCCGTATATCGACCAGGTGCGCGACGTGGTCCATGAACTGCAAACCCGCATTGCCGAGCGCGGCGAGTTGGACAGCGTCAGCTTTGGCATGGTCGGCTTTCGCAGCAGCGTGAAGAAAACCCCTGGCCTGGAGTACGTGGCCAAGACCCTGATCACCCTCGACCAGGGCCGCGACCCCCAGCGGTTTCTGGATATGGCGCGGCAGGTCAAAGCCTCCACCGTCTCCAGCCACTCGTTCAATGAAGATGCGTTTGCCGGGGTGATGCAGGCGGTGGAAGGCATGGATTGGTCCGGCTATGGCGGGCGCCTGATCCTGCTGGTGACCGATGCCGGGGCCCTGCGCAAGAACGACCCGTTTGCCGCGACCCAGATGAACGAAGCCGAAGTGCGCCAGGCGGCGCTGGGCAAGCAGATCAAGATCTATGCCCTGCACCTGCGCACCGACGCCGGCAAGAAAACCCATGGCGGCGCCGAATCCCAGTACCGCATCCTGACCGCCGACGCCAACCCACGGATCGGCGATCTGTACACGGCAGTGCCGGGCGGTGATGTGCGCAAGCTGGGCGAGCGGGTCGATGAGATCGGCACGGTGTTCGCCAACCTGGTGCATCAGGTACGCAGCAATACCCCGCAGCCGGTGCCGTTGCTCAGCAGCGCGCCGAGCCTGGCGGATAAATCCGCCGCCGTCGGCTATGCCATGCACATGGACTTCCTCGGCCACAAAGGCGCGAGCCAGGCGCCGCAACTGGTCAGCGCCTGGACTGCCGACCGCGACCTGACCAACCCGGCACTGCCGGCGTTCCAGGTCTGCGTGATGCTGACCAAACTGCAGCTCAACGATTTGCAGCAATCGCTGAAATTGATCGTCGATGCGGCACGCAAGACCCAGACTTCGCCCAGGGATTTCTTCCAGGAAATCGCCAGCGCCTCGGCCTACATGAGCCGCGACCCGCAGGCCCTGCGCAAGGGTGGCAACCTCGCCGACGGCGGCATTCTGGGTGAATACCTGGAAGGCCTGCCGTACCGCAGCAAGTCCCTGAACATGACCCAGGACCTGTGGCTGTCATTGAGCGTGGCCGAACAGGAAGACTTTATCGACGAGCTGGATTCGAAGATCCGCCTCTATGAAACCTTCCATAACGACGTGGCCAACTGGGTCCGTTTCGGTGACGCCGAACCGGGCGATGCGTTGTACCGCGTGCCACTGTCGACGCTGCCTTGATGCTGAACCTGAGCGCGGTGCACAAGAACCGGGGCCTCGGTAGCCAGCGCTATAGCCTGGTGATCCCGGCACTGCACCTGGGTGCAGGTGAACAGCTGGCGATTGTCGGGCCGAGCGGTTGCGGCAAAAGCACCTTGCTCGATCTGCTGGCGTTGGTCCTGGCACCTGATCAGGTGGGCCGTTTTGAATTCAACCAGTTGGATATCGGCGGGCTGTGGCGGGCCAATCAGCAATCCACGTTGGCCGGGTTGCGCAGCCGGCATCTTGGTTACGTGCTGCAGACCGGTGGCCTGCTGGGCTTTCTCGATGTGCGCAGCAATATCGCCCTGTCCCGGCAGCTGTTGGGCCTGAAGGACGATGGCAGCGTGGCGCGGCTGGCTGCGCAGTTGCAAATCAGCGACCAGTTGGCCAAGAAGCCTGGCGCGTTGTCGGTGGGTCAGCGCCAGCGCGTCAGTTGCGCCCGTGCCCTGGCCCATGCCCCGCAATTGGTACTGGCCGATGAGCCGACTGCGTCCCTGGATCCCCTCAATGCCGAGCGCGTGATGCAGGCGCTGCTGACCCAGGCCCGTGAGCACCGCGCCGCGTGCGTGATCGCCACCCATGACGAGCCCCTGGCCCGCGCCAGTGGCTTGCAGGTGCGGCGCATCAGTTGCCAGCGCGACAGCGACGGTGGCGTCACGGCGACTCTCGGGGAGGCGTGTTGATGCGTATCCCTCTGTTGGCTTCCCTCGCTTGGCAGGATTACCGCAACGATGGCTGGCTGTCGGCCTGTTCGGTGTTGGCGCTGGTGGCGGTGATCGCGCCGTTGCTGGTGTTGTTCGGCCTGAAATTCGGACTGGTCAGCAGCTTGACCGAGCGCTTGGAGAATGACCCGGCGACCCGCGAAATCATCCCGTTGGGCGGGGGGCGGTTCAGTCGCGCCTTTGTCGAGCAACTTGGTCAGCGCAGCGATGTGGCGTTTGCCATCCCGCGTACGCGGCAGATTGCGGCCACGGCCCAGGTGGGCACGTTGACCCTGGAGATGCTGCCCACCGCGCCGGGTGATCCATTGCTGGGCGGTTTGCCTATCCCGGCGGGCCTGGAGCAGATCGTGCTGAGCCACACCGCCGCCGAGAAGCTGGCGGCGCGGCCGGGAGATTGGCTGCAAACCCGCTTTGCGCGGCAAGTGGCAGGGCGCGTCGAGGCCCGGGATGCGCGGTTGCAGGTGGTGGCCGTGCTGCCCCTGGAAGCGTTTGCGCGGGACGGTTTGTTTGCCGGCTTGAGCCTGCTGGAAGCGGCGGAAGATTATCGCGATGGCCGTGCGGTGCCGGCGTTGGGCTGGGAGGGTGACGCGGTGGGCGTGAGCGAGCAGCGGGTGTACCCGGCGTTTCGTTTATATGCACGCAGCCTTACCGATGTTGAGCCGCTACGGCTGTATTTCGCCGCGCAGAACCTGTTGGTCTCGACCCAGGCGCTGAGCATCGCCCAGGTGCAGTCGCTGAGTCGCAACTTGGCGATCGTGTTCTGGATCATCGCCGGCCTGGCCTTGACGGGGGCATTTGCGGCGATTTTCGCCGGGGCGTTGGCCGCTGTCGTGCGCAAGCGCCGGGAGTTATCGGTGTTGCGCCTGTTGGGGGGTTCCACGGGCGCGCTGTTGTTGTTCGTGACGCTGCAGGCGCTCTACAGCGCGGGGTTGGCCGCTGTGCTCAGCGCCGGGCTGTATGGCCTGGCCGAGGCGGGTTTGAATCAATTATTCGTGCAGGTGCCGGGCGAATACGCCAGCCACCTGTTGGCGCGGCATTACGCCCTGGCCCTGGTCGCGGTGCTCGGCGTCAGCGCCGTGGCGGCCGTGTGTGGGGGGTGGCGGGTCGCGCGTATCCAGGCTTCTGAGGGCATCAGAGATGTATAAGTTATTGGGCGCCGCCATGGCGCTGAGCCTGGCCACTGTGGCCTGGGCCGACGAGGCAAGCGATAAGCTCGACAACCCCAAGCCGTTGGCCGATGACGTCAGCCTGCCGCTGCCGTGTGAGGGCAACATGGTGTTCCGCTACGCCTATGTCCTGGCCCAGGGCACCCTGGACGACCGAGAGGTCAGCCTCGGCTACCCGTTCAGCGAAGGCGAGGCGGGCTACAAGCAGTCGTTTATCTCGGGTTATCGCCGCGACTTTATCAACGGTCAATTCACCCTCAAGGATTTGCCCAAGGGCTGGAACAAGGTCATCGCGCCACTGATGCCCAAGACCGACGCCAAGACCCCGCTCAAGCCGATGCTCTACTTTATCGGCAAGTACGAAGTCACCGCGCGCCAGTACGCGCAGGTCATGTCCCAGGCCCAGTCCCTGGCCAGTGGTGAGCCGGCGCCAGCGTGCGAGGTGCCTGAGGGCATGGCCGGGCGCTTGCCCAAGGTCAAGCTGTCGCGCTTTGAAGCCGAGCGTTTCTCGGCGGTCTACAGCGCCTGGCTGATGAAATATCACCGCGACTTGCTGCCGGTCAGTGGCCGCGGTGCTTCGGCGCAAGATGGCGGCCTGGGGTTTGTGCGGCTGCCCACCGAGGTGGAATGGGAGTTCGCCGCGCGCGGCGGCCAGGCAGTGAGCCGCCAGGATCTGGAAGGCCGCTTGTTCCCCCGGCGTATCGAGGGCAGCGACAGCGACGGCCCGCTGGGCGATTGGGCGGTGTTCAACCAGGTCGCCGGCGGCACCGGCCAGGCGGCGCGGCTGATGCCTATCGGTACCAAGTTACCGAACCCCATCGGCATGTTCGATGTGATCGGCAACGCCGCGGAGATGGTCCAGGAGTCGTTCCAGCTGGTTCACGCCGGGCGCCGCCAGGGCACCTACGGCGGCTTTATCGTCAAGGGCGGCAACTACCTTGAAGGCGAGGGCACGCTGTTCAGCGGCATGCGCCGCGAATACCCGCTGTTCGGCGCCGATGGCACGGAGCAAAGCAACGAGACCACGGGCTTCAGGGTGGCGATTGGCGCGCTGTCGGCACCGCGCTCACGCTACAACGAACTGTTCGCGCAGTGGCAGAAAGAGGGGCGCCTGGCCGCGCTGACCGACGCTATCGACGACGCCCAGGACCCGACCAAGCGCCTGGACAGCATCATCGCCGCCAGCGTCGACCCACGGCTGCAGGCCGAGCTGGGGCTGGTCAACGAAGAGCTCAAGCGCAACGTGTCGCTGATCGCCCAGCAGCGCGAGGAGGCGGCTGGCAACCTGATCCAGTCTGCCGCCCTGGTGGCCGAGACCATCAATAACTACAACATCCGCCTGATCAATCTGCAGAAGAGTCGCCAGCAGTCCCTGGACGCCAAGGACGAGGCCAGCGCGCAGTTGTTCGCCACGGCCATCGCCAATGGCCGCAGCGCGCTCGACGGCGCAGTGGCGATTTATATCGACAACCTGGCCACCGGCACGCGCTACACCGATGCGGTGATCCAGGCGCAGTTTCAACGGATCCAGCAAGAGTTGGAGCGCAAGCCGGTACTGGGCAAGAGCCTGGTGACACGCGCGACGTTATTCGTTCGCCATGTCGGCAACTATCGCAAACAACAGCGAGCCGACCCGGCAACGATTTTGAAGGAATTGCTCGCAGCGAGCGGTCAGCGGTCTTGACCGTTGGTTGTATAGCGAGCTTGGAAGGGACTCAGGCGGCATGGGCCGTGCTGGGCAAGACAAACTTAAAAGAGAACACACCTATGCTTTTTTCCCGTAAGGCGGTTTCCAAGCGTTACTTGCTGCTGATCGCGGCTGGCTTCAGCACCGTGCTGACCGGTTGCGCCACGTCGCCGGCCTCCAAGGTCGCGTCGAGCACCAAGGTCGAGTACTACCCCAACTGCTACGAGCCGGTGCAGCACCTGCGCGCTACTGATTCGGACATGACCAAGTCGGTCGTCACCGGCGCCGCCCTCGGCGCGGCCGGTGGTGCGCTGTTGGGTGCCCTGACCGGCGATTCGGACAAGCGTGGCCGCAATGCCGCCATTGGCGCGGCGGGCGGAGCCCTGGCGGGCGGCGCGGCGGGTTACTACACCGAGCGCCAGAAGCAGATCAGCGATGACAACCAGCGCATCGCGTCCTACGCCACCGACTTCAACAAAAGCGCCTCCGATATCGACCGCAGCACCGCGTACGCCAAGGCGTCCCAGCAGTGCTACCAGAGCGCGTTCACCAAGCTGGTGGCTGACCGCAAGGCCAAGACCGTCAATGACACCGAAGGCCGCAAGCGCCTGGCAGAAATCGTCGCCGGCCTGAAGGAATCCAACGACCTGATCGTCGCGGTCAACGGCAAGGCCAGCGAAGACCTGAACAACTACACCCAGGCCTACGAGAAAGACCTGCAACAGGTGGGTGTGCAGCGCAATGACGTGGTGACCGTGGCCACGGCCGATACCGCCCCGGCGGCGGTGCCGGCGAAAAAAGGCAAGTCGACTGGCAAGGTCGTGACCAAGCGTCCGCCACTGCCCAAGGTGCCGACCGAAGCGGTGAGCACCGAGCGAAGCATCCAGACCGCCAAGGTCAAGCAGACTGAAAGCAAGCAAGTGGCCAGCGCCGGTAAAGCACAGATCGAAGGCACCTGCCGCGATCCGAACCTGGCCGACTGGGCACCGGTGCCTTGCCCTAACGTCTAAGCCAAGTTGTTGCTATAAGCGGTAAACGCCAGCCGATCTCCTGCTAACGCGGGAGATCGGTAGCGTTCCGCGCACAAATCGTTAAACTGCTGCGGCCACCCAATAATTACACTGAGGCCGTGTGCATGAAATTTCGTTTTCTTCTGTGGGTGCTGGGCCTGATGATGGCCAAAGCCAGCCGCAACAACCCTGCGTTCCAGCAGCAGTTGGGTGACAAGGATCTGGCATTCCAGCTGCAGACCCTTGACGGCAAGGTTGCCCGTCACTTCATCGTCAAAGACCAGCGCATCACCAGCCGCTCGGGTGTCTACCCGGAGCCGGCATTTGCTATCGCTTTTAAAGACGCCGCCTACGGCTTCGCCACGATGCAGGCGAAGAACAAGCAACTGGCGTTCATGACGGGGATTCAGGACAAGTCGATCCAGATCAAGGGCAACCCGGCCCTGGTGATGTGGTTCCAGGGCTTGACCAAGTATCTGAAGCCGAAGAAAAAGAAGGCCTGAGAGACCGGGTTGGATTCATCGCAGGCAAGCCAGCTCCCACCGGTTGAGTGCATTCCAACGTTGGAACCCGGTCAACTGTGGGAGCTGGCTTGCCTGCGATAGCGGTACAGCAGGCGCCGGCTTCAGCCCTGGCTGAACTGCGACGCCAGTTCGCGCAACAACACCTCGGCATCCAACACCTTGCTCACCACCTCCTCGGCCTTGTCGCGGCTCAGGCCCAGGCGCTCCAGCAGTTCGTCCGGAATCTCGGCCTCAGGCCCGGAGCCAATCCCACGCCCGCGCAGCAAGCGCACGGCCAGGCATACCAGGTTCGGGTATTCGGCGTATTGGCCGTCGTAGCTCGGGTCATGCTGGAAGCGCAGGGCCGTGGACAGCTCTTGCGGCATATCCCAGTAACGCATCAGCCAGGCGCCGATCTGCTCGCGGCTGATGCCCAGCAAGTGCTGCTCGACATAGCTGTGGCACAGGTGCGGGTTGACCTCCAGGTGCCGGCAGATCAGCGAGAAGTGCGGCGGGAAGACGTGGGCCAGCAACAGGTAGCCAAAGTTGTGCAGCAGGCCCGCCAGGTAGGTCAGGCCGGCTTCCGGGCGCTGGGCGCGGGGCATGGCGCGGGTCAGGCCCTCGATCACTGCGGCGGTATAGATCGACTGGTGCCAGTAGGGCGTGGCCTGTTGCGGATGGTCCTTGGGCAGGCTCAAGGTCTTGCCCAGCGCCAGGCCCAGGGCCAGGTTGATCACCAGGTCGAAGCCCAGCACACGCACAATTGCGTCTTCTACCGAACGGATCTTGCCCGGTGAGGCGTAGTACGGCGAGGCCGCCCAGCTCACTACTTGCGCGGCCAGGGCCGGGTCGGTCTCGACCACGCCGGTGATGTCGTCGATGGTTGCGTTGGGATCGACCCGCAGCTTGATGATCTTCTGCGCGGTATCGGCCAACGGTGGAATTTCAATGGTGGCTTCCAGGCGTTGCTGGATGCGGCGCGCGGTAAACGCCTGCATCGCCTGGGTAATTTCGTCGCGGTCGTCGTTGGGACGGTCGAAGTTGGGCAGGATGCGGCTCAGGGGTTCGCCGAAGTTGGCGGCACTGGCTTTGTTCAGCAGGCGCTTGAAGTCGTCGCTGGCGATTTCCAGCAGCACGGTGGCTTCGCCCGAGTGCACCAGCAGGGTCGGCTCGCGCAGGAGGCTTTCTTCGTACAGGCAAGGCGAGCTGGTCAGCGGCGGCAGGCCGGGCAGTAAGCTCAGGCTGTGTTTGCCGAGCATGCGATCCAGGCGCTCCGGCGCGACAGCGGTCAGGTTGCGGCCGGTCAGTTCGGTGAGGCGATTGAGATCCAGCAACTGGCTCTGGGGAAACAGCACCATCAGGGCGCCCACCGCGTCATCGAGCAGTACCGCTTGAACCTTTCGGGCCGGGTTCAGGCCGGGGTGGTCGGTGACTTCCGTGTAGTTGACGGCGAGTTTTGCGAGCAAGTCCCGAATGACCGGGGGTGCGGTCGGCGGGGCTGTGGCGTGGGCAACTTCTGACATGGCCGGATCCAATTTCCTACATTTGCTTGGAGTATAACCAGCTTGGTCCGGCGGGGGGTGTCTAACTGCGGTTTGTGATGGTGTCGGCTATTGGCGGGCTGTCAGACCTGGCCGTATTGCTGGCCGTGGCGCAGCCAGCGATCCAGCAGCGGGCTGACGTGGTGCGGCCAGCGCTCCAGCAGGGCCTGGGCTGCATCGCGCACGGCAGGTAGCAGGTCGGCATCGCGCATCAGGTCGGCCACCTTGAATTGCAGCAGGCCGGTCTGGCGGGTGCCGAGCATTTCGCCGGGGCCGCGCAGTTCCAGGTCTTTTTCGGCGATCACGAAGCCATCGTTGGTCTCGCGCATGATCCCCAGGCGCTGGCGACCAATCTGCGACAGCGGCGGATGGTAGAGCAGCACGCAGTGGCTGGCGGCGCTGCCCCGGCCGACTCGGCCGCGCAGCTGGTGTAACTGTGCCAGGCCCAGGCGTTCGGGGTTTTCGATGATCATCAGGCTGGCGTTGGGCACGTCCACGCCGACTTCGATCACCGTGGTGGCCACCAGCAATTGCAGGTTGCCGGCCTTGAACTCGGCCATCACCGCGGCTTTTTCCGCAGGCTTCATGCGCCCGTGAATCAGCCCGACCTTGAGCTCGCCCAAGGCGCTGGTGAGGTCTTCATAGGTGGTTTCAGCGGCCTGGCAGGTCAGCTCTTCGGACTCTTCGATCAGCGTGCATACCCAATACGCCTGGCGCCCTTCGGCACAGGCGCCGCGCACCCGTTCGATCACTTCGACCCGTCGGGTGTCGGTGACCAGGACCGTGTTGACCGGCGTTCGGCCCGGCGGCAGCTCGTCGAGGATCGAGGTGTCGAGGTCGGCGTAGGCGCTCATGGCCAGCGTGCGCGGGATCGGCGTGGCGGTCATGATCAACTGGTGCGGGTTCATCCGCCCGCCCACGCCCTTTTCGCGCAGGGCCAGGCGTTGTTGCACGCCGAAACGGTGCTGTTCGTCGATGATCACCAGGGCCAGGTTCTTGAATTTAACTTCGTCCTGGAACAGCGCGTGGGTACCCACCACCATCGGTGCGCCGGCGGCGATCTGTTCCAGGGCGGCCGTGCGGTTCTTGCCCTTGAGCTTGCCCGCCAGCCACGCCACTTCCAGGCCCAGGGGTTCGAGCCAGCGCTTGAAGGTGATGAAGTGCTGCTCGGCGAGGATCTCGGTCGGTGCCATCAGGGCCACCTGATAACCGGCCTCCAGGGCCTGCAGCGCGGCCAGGGCGGCGACCACGGTCTTGCCGGCGCCAACATCGCCCTGGATCAGGCGCAGCATTGGTTCTTTCTGGCTCAGGTCGTAGGCGATTTCATTGCCTACGCGTTGCTGCGCGCCAGTCGGTGCAAAGCCCAGGTTGGCCAGGTACTGCGCGGGCAGGCGCGTGGCCTTGGGCATCGCCGGCGCCCGCAGGGAGCGCATGCTTTCGCGCAGGCGCTGCTGGGACAGTTGGTGGGTCAGCAACTCTTCAAAGGCCAGGCGATGCTGGGCCCAGTGATGACCCAGGGCCAACTCATCGACATCGGCATCGGCCGGCGGGTGATGCAGGTAGCGAATCGCGTCGGCCAGGGGCGCCAACTGGTAGTCGCGGGCCAGCTCTTGCGGCAGCCAGTCGGGCAGGCTTTGGGGGCCGAGCAGGGTCAGGGTCTGCATGCACAGCTGGCGCAGGCGCTGTTGCGTCAGGCCTTCGGTGAGCGGGTAGATGGGGGTGAGAGTGGTGTCTACCGGCGGGGGTTCGTCGCCGGTAATGGCGCGGTATTCCGGGTGGTAGATTTCCAGGCCCGACGCGCCCGGCCGCGCTTCACCGTAGCAGCGCACACGGGTGCCGCGCTTGAGGCCTTCTTTTTGCGCGTTGCTGAAATGGTAGAAGCGCAGGCTCAGGCCGCCGGTACCGTCCTGCAGGCGCACCACCAGGCTGCGGCGCTTGCCCATCACCACATCGGCACCGCTGACGGTGCCTTCGACCACGGCATCCTGCCCAGGGCGCAGATGGCCGATGGGCACTACGCGGGTGCGGTCCTGGTAACGCAGGGGCAGGTGAAACAACACGTCCTGGAGGTTCTCCAGGCCGACCTTGGCCAGTTTCTCGGCCATGGCTTCACCGACACCCTTGAGTGCCGTCACCGACACCTGCGACAGCTCAGTCATACACGTACTTAGTTCGCGGCAGGCGGCTTGGCCACCGAGCACAGGCGGATCGAGTCGGCGAGGATATCAATCGCTTTCGGGCGCGGGAAACTGGCGCGCCAGGCAATCGCCACGGTACGGAACGGCACGGGCGGGGTGAGCGGACGCACTTCAATCACGCCGGCCGCGTAGTGGTGGCTGTCGACGGCCGACAGCGGCAGGATCGAGATGCCCAGGCCGGACGCCACCATATGGCGAATGGTCTCCAGGGAGCTGGACTCCACGGTGGTGTGCTTGGCGCCGTCGTTGCCCTTGGTCAGGGTCGGGCAGGCTTCCAGCACCTGGTCGCGGAAGCAATGGCCTTCACCGAGCAGCAGCAGGCTCTTGTCGTTGAGCAGGCTGGCGTCAATCGTGTCTTTTTGCGTCCACGGGTGCGAGGCCGGCATCAATACATAGAACGGCTCGTCGTAGAGCGGCAATGTCAGCACGTCGGCTTCGTTGAAAGGCAGGGCGATGATGATCGCGTCCAACTCACCGTTGCGCAGTTTGTCGCGCAGTACGTGGGTGAAGTTTTCTTCGATATACAGCGGCATCTGCGGCGCGACGCGGTGCAGTTGCGGGATCAGGTGCGGGAACAGGTACGGGCCGACGGTATAGATCGCGCCGACTTTCAGCGGGGCGGTCAGCTGGTTCTTGCCGGCCTGGGCCAGCTCACGAATGCTCTGGGCCTGCTCCAGCACCTTCTGCGCCTGGGCAACAATGCCTTCGCCAACCGGGGTGAGGCGCACGGCGCTTTTGCTGCGCTCGAAAATCAGCACACCGAGTTCGTCTTCAAGCTTTTTCACGCCCACCGACAGCGTCGGTTGGCTGACATGGCAACGTTCGGCTGCATGGCCGAAGTGTTGCTCTTGGGCGAGGGTCACGATGTAGCGTAATTCTGTAAGAGTCATAGCGGGCGTCCATGAGGTTGCGGGCCAAGCATACCGGCTGCAAACGATAGACGCACGTTATCAGAGCTTGATTGGGGATTGAGCGGTTTGTGCGGGGGATTTTGCTTAATGGCGTTGGCCGTTTTGTGTGGGGGCGGGCTTGTTCGCGATGGCGGTGTGTCAGTCACTGTGGATGTTGACTGTTACACCGTCATCGCGGGCAAGCCCGCTCCCACACAAGCCCGCTCCCCCAGGGGTTAGCGGCGGCGCTTCTCGATGTTGTAGACAAACGGCGCAACGATTTCGATGCTGCCATTGGTCAACATCTCGGCCGGAGGCTTGGGCAGCGGTTGGGCTCGACGGATCATCTCCAGGGTGGCGCGGTCCAGGTCGGCGTTGCCGGAGCGGCCCACCAGCTCATAGGACAGCACCTTGCCTTCGGCATCCACCACGAACCGCAAGCGGTTCAAGCCTTCCTTGCCACGGGCCTGGGCGCCAGGCGGGTACTTCTTGTACTTCGCCAGGTGACCGAGCAGCGTGCTTTGCCAGGTGGCCTTGGCCGCGATCTGTGCCGGCGAAGGGCCGGGTTGCGGCTGCGCGGATTTCTCCGAAGGCGCGTTGTTCTGAGGGGTTTCGCTCGGCGGATCCTCGGAGGGTTTCTCCTTGGGCTGCTCGACCTTTTTCTCAGGCTTGGGCGGCTGCGGCTTAGGCTTTGGCTTGACCGGCTTGGGCACGGAAATCGTGGGCTTGGGTGCCTCGGCCAGTTTCGGCAAGGGCAACTCTTCCACCGGTGCCGGCGGTTGCGGTGGCGTCACCACCTTCGGCGGGGCCGGAGGGGGTGGGGCTGGCATCGGCGCCAGGTCGATGACCATGGCAGCCGGTGGCAACTGCACCATCTGTGGCGCCGACCACTGGAGCGCGAGGATGATCGCGACGGCGTGGACGCCCAGCACGACGGCGAGGCTGGTGCCATAACGCGTCAGTTTGTGGCGCGTCGTGATCATTTCTTGGCTGCCGTCTCAAGTCCGACCAGACCGACCTTGAGGTAGCCGGCTGCCCGCAGGGCATCCATCACGCTCATCAGGTCGCCGTAGTCCACGCCCTTGTCGGCCTGGAAGAAGATCGTCGTGTCTTTCTTGCCCTGGGTCCGGGCGTCGAGCACCGCACCGAGGGTTTCGGGTTTGACTTCGTCTTCGCCCAGGAACAGACGCTGGTCAGCCTTGACGCTGAGGAACACCGGTTTCTCCGGCCGGGGCGCGGGTTTCGCGCTGGAGGCGGGGAGGTCGACCTTGATATCCACCGTGGCCAAGGGGGCTGCCACCATGAAGATGATCAGCAGCACCAGCATCACGTCGATAAACGGCGTGACGTTGATTTCGTGGTTCTCGACGAGCTCGTCGTCGCCTTGATTCAAATGCAGGCCCATGGCCGATTACCCCACTTTCACCATGTGCGGTTGCGAGCTGCGCTCGGTAGGCAGGTGATCGAGGTCGCGGCTGACCAGCAACAGGACTTCTGCCGAAGCGTCCGACACCTGGGCCTTGTAGCCGGCGATCGAACGGGCGAATACGTTGTAGATCACCACCGCCGGAATTGCGGCGACCAGGCCCAGGGCAGTTGCCAGCAGGGCTTCGGCGATGCCGGGGGCAACGACGGCGAGGTTGGTGGTCTGGGTCTTGGCGATGCCGATGAAGCTGTTCATGATGCCCCACACGGTACCGAACAGACCGACGAACGGCGCGGTGGAACCGATGGTCGCCAGCACGCCGGTGCCGTTGCTCATGTTGCGACCGCAGGCTGCCACCAGGCGCTCCAGGCGGAAGCTCACGCGTTCCTTGATGCCTTCCTTTTCGCGGGTGTTGGCCGACAGACGCATTTCTTCCAGTGCGTCGTGTACCAGCAGGTGCGCCAGGGTGCCCTTGATGGCCGCGCTTTCGCTGGCTTCTTTAAGGGTGGTGGCTTTTTTCAGGTTGGCGATTTCCGTGCGCAGGCGGCGTTTGGCGCCCAGCAGCTCGAAGCCTTTGGCAATCCAGATGGTCCAGGTGATGATCGAGGCGATGGCCAGGCCGATCATCACGATCTTCACGATGATGTCAGCGTTCTGATACATGCCCCAAGGCGACAGGTCGTGGGCCATGCCCAGGGTGTTGTCTTCTTCCAGAACCACGCCGGTTTCATCTTGCGGGGCTACGCCTTCGGCAGCAGCCGGGTCGGTGGCCGCAGGAGCGACAGCTGGAGCACCGGGTGCTGCGGCATTTTGCTCTGGTGCGGGGGCCGCGACCGGGGCTGGCGCATTAGCGGCAGGCGGAGTGGCCGGTGCCGTGGCATCGGCGAGCGCGGCGGTCGGTGCCAGCAGGACGCTGAACAGCAACGCAGTTATCGCGCGCCAGACGCGGGACGGGCTGTGAGGCTTGGTTGGCGAAGCGGGGAGGTTATTGCGTGTCATGCTGGCCGGACCTGATAGAAAAAATAAGGGCTTGCCCTGCCAGACCGCATAAAGGGTCGAGGACAAATGGGCGGTTATTATTGCAAGTAATTCTTGTTAACAGAAGTAATACAGTATCTTTATTTGTGCTTTTTCTGGCCGCTGGTCACCTGCGAGGGCTAATCTAGACCTTTGAGAACGGAGTTTTGTGATGTCTGCGCCTTCTGTGGTGATCGCCGGTTGTGGTGATGTAGGTAGTCGGCTGGCTAGTCAATTGCTGGCTGCCGGATGGGAGGTGCATGGCCTGCGGCGTAATGTCTCGCGCCTGCCCGAAGGGGTGATCGGGATTGCCGGCGACCTGTTCAAAAAGGATTGTCCCGACACCTGGCCGATCGGCGGTGTGGACTACCTGGTGTACTGCGCAGCCGCCACCGACCATGACGAAGCGGGCTATCGCAAGGCCTATGTCGAAGGCTTGCAGCATGTGCTGGAATGGCTTGACGACTATGGCCAGCAGCCCAAGCAGCTTGTGTTTGTGTCCAGCAGCAGTGTCTATGGGCAGCAAAATGGCGAATGGGTCGATGAGGCGTCGCCTACCCAGGCCCTTGGCTATTCCGGGCAGGTGATGCTGGAAGCCGAGCAAGTGGCATTCGACAGCGGCATCCCGGCCACGACTGTGCGCTTGACCGGTATCTACGGGCCGGGGCGTGAATGGTTGTTGAGCCAGGTGCGCCAGGGCTATCGCGTGGCGGTGGAGCCGCCTTTGTACGGCAACCGGATACATGTTGATGATGCGGCAGGGTTGTTGGCGTTTCTGCTGCAACATGTAGAGCAGGGCGGTTCGTTGGACAAGGTCTATATCGGCGTCGACGACGCGCCGGCGCCGCTGGCTGAGGTTGTGGGCTGGCTGCGTGAGTACCTTGGGGTGACCGAGTGGGCCGAAGACGCCAGCGTGCGGCGCGCGGGCAGCAAGCAGTGCAGCAATGCGCGGGCCAAGGCGCTGGGCTGGACGCCAACCTATCCGAGTTATCGCGAAGGCTACGCCGCTATCCTCAAAGGCTGACTTTTCTTGCTAGGCACCGGCTTGTGTGGGAGCTGGCTTGTCGGATCGCTATGACAGCATCACCTCGGTGTCACTGACACACCGAGGTGCCTGCATCGCGGGCAAGCCCGGCTCCCACGCAAGCCCGCTCCCACATTGAGGTTACTGTTTTTCCAGCAACCACTGGCGTGGCCCGGGGGTAAACGAAGGGACTTCGTCGGCCTGGGAGGTATTGATCGCCTGGAAAATCTCCAACTGCTTGTCATTGCGACTGAAGATCCACGGGTTGCCCTGGCCACCTTGTTGCAGCCAGATGCTGTCGTAGCCACCGCTCATGGAGGCGCAGTCGCCCGCCAGGCACAGTGAGTACTGCTCGGCGCCCGGCAGCCCGCTTACTTGGCCGTTGGCCTGGAACTGCACGGTGGCGCCCAGGCCGCTGCCGCTGGTGATTTTCCAGCTGCCGCCCATATAGGCCGAGTACAGCGCCCGTTCGAAGTTGGCACCCAGGGGCGCGCCTTCGGGGGCAGGGTCCTTGGGGCGGTCAAACAGCTGTTCGGGCTCGTTGTCGTTGGCCACTTGCAGCAGCTGTTTGCCCTTGCGCTTGAGTTCGGTGGTCGAGCTACCGTAGAAATCAACGTTCCAGGTGCCGGACTTTTCCCCGGCCAGGGTGCCTTCGGGGCGTTCAAAGCCATTGAAGTAGCGTGCCTGGTTGGCCTTGGTGTTGACCTCCCATTCGAGGTTCGGACCGTAGGCTTGCAGGGCTTCGCGCAAAGGGCCGCCCTTGGACGCCGCATCAATGGCGACCTGGTTGATCCAGGTGCCGCTCACATCCCGGGTGGCAGGATTGCTGGCACAGCCGCCAAGGAACAGGGCGAGCAGCGTGGAGGCAACGAGCGCTTTGCGCATTATGAAATCCTTTTAAAACGAAGTCGGCGCAACCCTGTGGGTTGCGCCGAATGTATTACTCGATGACCAGAATCGCGTCCATCTCAACCTGGGAGCCCTTGGGAAGGGCGGCAACGCCAATGGCGGCGCGGGCTGGGTAGGGTTGTTCGAAGTACTTGCCCATGATCTCGTTGACCTTGGCGAAGTGGCTCAGGTCGGTGAGGAAGATGTTCAGCTTGACGATGTCCTTGAACGAACCGCCTGCGGCTTCGGCTACCGACTTGAGGTTTTCGAAGACTTGTACGGTCTGGGCTTCGAAGCCTTCAACCAGTTCCATGGTCTTTGGGTCCAGAGGGATCTGGCCGGACATGTAGACGGTGTTGCCCGCCTTGATCGCCTGGGAATAAGTACCGATGGCAGCAGGTGCCTTGTCGCTGGTGATAACAGTCTTGGTCATAAATGACTCCTTGTAATGTCCGGGCTATAGGGGGAGGCGTTATGCGCGCATGCGAGTGATGCGGATAACCCCAGTCAGGGCACGCAGTTTCTTGATCACGCGGGCCAGGTGTACACGGTCGTGCACGCTGACCACCAGTTGGACCACGCTGATGCGACCATCACGTTCGTCCATGCTGATTTTTTCGATATTGCCGTCGGCGGCGTTGACGCTGCTGGCCAGCAAGGCGATCAGGCCGCGCTGATGCTCCAGCTCGACCCGCAGCTCGACGTTGAATTCGCCGGTCACATCCTTGGCCCAGGACAGCTGGATGCATTTTTCCGGGTTGTGGCGTATTTCGCTGATATTGCGGCAGTTGTCCAGGTGCACGACCATGCCTTTGCCGGCGGACAGGTGGCCGACAATCGGGTCGCCCGGGATCGGTGTGCAGCATTTGGCGTAGCTCAGCACCAGGCCTTCGGTGCCGCGAATGGCCAGCGGGCCTTCGGGGCTCGGCAGTTGCTCGCCCTCGCCGAGCAGGCGGCGGGCGACCACGTAGGCCATGCGATTGCCCAGGCCGATGTCTTCGAGCAAGTCCTCGATGGCTTCCTGACGGTACTCGTGGAGGATCGCCTGCACGCGCTCGGCGGGGATCTTCTCCAAGGAACTGTCGAAACCGTTGAGCACCTTGTTCAGCAGGCGTTCGCCCAGGCTGATGGACTCGGAGCGACGTTGCAGCTTCAGGGCGTGGCGGATATGGGTGCGGGCCTTGCCGGTGACTACGAAGTTGAGCCAGGCCGGGTTCGGCCGGGCCCCCGGCGCGCTGACGATCTCCACGGTGGAGCCGCTTTGCAGCGGTTCCGACAGCGGGGCCAGGCGGCGGTTGATCCGGCAGGCGATGCAACTGTTGCCGACGTCGGTGTGCACTGCGTAGGCAAAGTCGACCGCCGTGGAGCCCTTGGGCAGCTCCATGATCCGGCCTTTTGGCGTGAACACGTAGACCTCGTCCGGGAACAGGTCGATCTTCACGCTTTCGATGAACTCCAGGGAGTTGCCGGCACGTTGCTGCATTTCCAGCACGCCCTTGACCCACTGACGGGCGCGGGCATGGGTGCCTTTGGGCTGCTCGTCGCCGCTGGATTTGTACAGCCAATGGGCGGCGATGCCGTTGTTGGCCATCTCTTCCATTTCCCGGGTGCGGATCTGGATCTCGATCGGCACCCCATGCATACCGAACAGCGTGGTATGCAGCGACTGATAGCCGTTGGCTTTGGGGATGGCGATGTAGTCCTTGAAGCGGCCTGGCAGGGGTTTGTACAAATTATGTACAGCGCCCAGCACGCGGTAGCAGGTATCGACCTTGTCGACGATGATCCGGAACGCATACACGTCCATGATCTCGTTGAAGGCCCGGCGCTTGCCGCGCATCTTCTTGTAGATGCCGTAGATATGCTTCTGCCGCCCGCTGACTTCGCCTTCAATCTCGTCGATTGCCAGGCAGTGGCTCAGGGACTCTTCGATCTTGTTGACGATTTCCTTGCGATTGCCCCGGGCGCGCTTGACCGCCTGGTAGATGCGCGCCGAGCGCATCGGGTGCATCGCCTTGAAACCCAGGTCTTCGAATTCGATACGAATGGCATGCATGCCCAGCCGGTTGGCGATGGGCGCGTAGATTTCCAGGGTTTCCTTGGCAATGCGCCGGCGTTTCTCACCGGACAGCACTTCCAGCGTGCGCATGTTGTGCAGCCGGTCGGCCAGCTTGACCAGGATCACCCGGATGTCCCGGGCCATGGCCATGGCCATCTTCTGGAAGTTTTCCGCCTGGGCCTCGGCCTTGGTCTCGAAGTTCATCTGGGTCAGCTTGCTGACTCCGTCGACCAGGTCGGCCACGGTTTCGCCAAATTGCGCACTGAGCGCTTCCTTGGCAATGCCGGTGTCTTCGATCACGTCATGCAGCATCGCAGCCATCAGGCTCTGATGGTCCATGTGCATGTCGGCAAGAATATTGGCCACCGCAAGAGGATGGGTGACGTACGCCTCGCCGCTGCGGCGGCGTTGGCCGTCGTGGGCTTGTTCGGCGTAGAAATACGCTCGGCGGACCAGGTTGACCTGGTCGGTGCCGAGGTAGGTCGATAAGCGATCGGCGAGGGCGTCTATGCTCGGCAAAGTGTTAACTCCTGCCGAAGGCTGTGACCCCGCGCCGTGCTACGTCGACCAGGCATAGGCTTAGACGGCCTCGTTGGACTCGTCCTCGAACGCTGCAAACAGCGGTTCGTCTTCAACGATTTCAGCGCTGGCAATGTATTCATAGCTCATCACGCCGGCAGCGATTTCGCGCAGGGCCATCACGGTAGGCTTGTCATTTTCCCAATTGAGCAGTGGCTCTTTGCCGCCAGTGGCCAATTGACGGGCACGCTTGGTAGAGAGCATGACCAGCTCAAAGCGGTTATCCACGTGTTCTAGGCAGTCTTCAACGGTTACGCGGGCCATGGTATTCCTCGGAGCGAATGCAAGATGCGCGCTGCCCGGTTGGGCGAGCGGACTCAACAGTTTAAAAAATCACCAGCGTTTAGGGAAGCGCTGATTTTCTGCAGGCCCCGGCAAACACGCTACAAGTGCCAATGTAAGGCCCTTGCAGCGGTTTTGGGAAGAGCCATTCAACCGAGCAGTTCGGCCAACAATTTGCCAAAACGCTGCTGTTGGCGTTTTTGCTGGAGCTGATTGGCGCGGAAAATCGCCTTCAAGTCGTCCAGGGCGTGGGAAAAATCGTCGTTGATGATCAGGTAGTCGTAGTCCACATAGTGGCTCATTTCACTGACGGCTTCGCGCATACGGCCGTCGATGACCTGATCGCTGTCCTGGCCGCGATTGGTCAGGCGCTGTTGCAAGGCCTCCAGGGACGGCGGGAGGATAAAGATCGAGCGCGCCTTGGGCATCAATTGGCGCACCTGTTCGGCGCCCTGCCAGTCGATTTCCAGGATCAGGTCGTGGCCTTCGTCCAGGGTCTGCTGCAAGTGGCTCTGGGACGTGCCATAGAGGTTGCCGAACACCTCGGCGCGCTCCAGGAAGTCACCGTGTTCGATCATCTTCACGAATTCGCTGCGTTCGACGAAGTGATAGTTCACGCCGTTCACTTCACCCGGGCGCATGGCGCGAGTGGTGTGGGAGACCGATACGCGGATCTCCGGGTTGGTGTCGGTCAGGGCCTTGACCAGGCTGCTTTTGCCCGCGCCCGAGGGGGCGGAAATGATGTACAGGGTGCCGGTGCTGTGGGTCATGGGAGTTGCCTTACTCAATATTCTGTACTTGTTCGCGCATTTGCTCGATCAACACTTTGAGGTTGACCGCAGCCGTGGTGCTGCGCGGATCGAAGGCTTTGGAGCCCAGTGTATTGGCTTCGCGGTTGAGTTCCTGCATCAGGAAGTCCAGGCGCCGACCGGCGGCACCGGCCGACTTGAGCACGCGGCGCACTTCCAGGATATGGGTGCTCAGGCGGTCGAGTTCTTCGGCGACGTCGCTTTTTTGTGCGAGCAGGACCATTTCCTGTTCCAGGCGCACCGGGTCGAGGTCGGCCTTCATGTCGGTGAAGCGGTCGAGGACTTTCTGACGCTGGGTGGCCAGCATCTGCGGCACCAGTTCGCGCAGGGTCACGACGTCGGCCTCGATGGCCGTCAGGCGTTCGTTGATCAGGCGGGCCAGCTCGGCGCCTTCACGCTCGCGGCCGGCTTTAAGCTCCTTGAGGCCCTGGTTGAACAGGGCCAGGGCTTCGGCGTTCAGCGCTTGCGGGTCAGTGGCGTCGGCCACCAGCACCCCAGGCCAGGCCAACACTTCCAGGGGGTTCAGGGCCGCTGGCTGTTTGATCAGGCTGGCGATGGTCTCGGCGGCGGCGACCAGTTGCGCGGCGCGCTCGCGGTCAACCTGCAGCGGCTTGCCGGTGGTTTCCTCGGTAAAGCGCAGGGTGCATTCCAGTTTGCCGCGGGAGATGCCGGCACGCAGGGCTTCGCGCACTGCGCCTTCAAGGTCGCGGAAGGATTCGGGCAGGCGCAGGTGCGGCTCCAGGTAGCGGCTGTTGACCGAGCGCAATTCCCAGCTCAGGGTGCCCTGGACGCCGGCTTTTTCGACGCGGGCAAAGGCAGTCATGCTGTGCACCATGGAGGTACCTCGCGATGCAGTCCCGCAAACGGGCGGGCTGGTGGGTAGATTGAAGCCGACTGGCTGCGAAGGCGCAGGATTGTAGCGCAACGGGGCGGGCGCCCCCAAATGCGGGCTGTGACAAAGGGTGCCAGGGGTTGTCCATTCGTTACCGAATTTATTAGCAGTGCCGAGAAGCGGCCTGCGGCTCTATAATGCTCGGCAGTTTTTCGTCCTCTGTACAGGTATCCCCTATGAAACGTCCAAGTGGTCGCGCTGCCGATCAGCTCCGCTCGATCCGCATCACCCGCAACTACACCAAACACGCCGAGGGATCTGTACTGGTCGAGTTTGGCGATACCAAGGTCATCTGCACCGTCAGCGTCGAGAATGGCGTGCCGCGTTTCCTCAAGGGGCAGGGCCAGGGTTGGTTGACCGCAGAGTACGGCATGTTGCCGCGCGCCACCGGCGAGCGTAACCAGCGTGAAGCCAGCCGTGGCAAGCAGGGCGGTCGTACCCTGGAAATCCAGCGTCTGATCGGCCGTTCCCTGCGCGCTGCGCTGGACATGTCTAAACTGGGCGATGTAACCCTGTACGTCGACTGCGACGTGATCCAGGCCGACGGCGGCACCCGCACCGCCTCCATCACTGGCGCCATGGTGGCCCTGGTCGACGCGCTGAAAGTGATCAAGAAGCGCGGCGGCCTGAAAGGCGGCGACCCGCTCAAGCAGATGATTGCCGCCGTATCGGTGGGCATGTACCAGGGCGAGCCGGTGCTGGACCTGGACTACCTGGAAGACTCGGCTGCCGAGACCGACCTGAACGTGGTCATGACCAGCACCGGTGGGTTCATCGAAGTGCAGGGCACCGCCGAAGGCGCGCCATTCCAGCCGGCAGACCTGAACGCCATGCTGGCCCTGGCCCAGAAAGGCATGAGCGAAATCTTCGAACTGCAGAACGCCGCACTGGCTGACTGAAACCGGCCTCAAGGAGCAACGCGATGAGTGACAACCAGCTTCCCGTGTCAGCCCAGAACAAGGAAGTGCGCCAATGGGCGATGCTCTGTCACTTCGCGGCGTTCCTGGGCCTGGTGTTCCCCTTTGGTAGCGTGTTGGGGCCATTGATCCTGTGGCAGGTGAAGAAGGACATGGACCCGCTGATCGACGACCAGGGCAAGGAAGCGCTGAACTTCCAGCTGACCGTGGCCATCGCCTGGCTGGTCTGCTTTGTCCTGGGGTTCGTGGTGATCGGCTTCCTGTTGATGGTGGTGCTGGTAATTGCCGCACTGATCTTGACCATCATTGGCGGGATCAAGGCCAACAAAGGCATTGCCTACCGTTACCCGCTCACCTGGCGATTGATCAAATAATGATCGCCCACAAAAAAACCGACAGCGATGTCGGTTTTTTTGTACCTGGATATTGACCTCAGATGGTCAAGGTCCAGTCGTAGTCCACGATCAACGGCGCATGTTGCGAGAAGCGCGGTTGACGCGGCAGACGTGCGCTGCGGACAAACCGGCGCAGGCCGGGGGTCAGCAACTGGTAGTCAAAGCGCCAGCCCAGATTAAGCATCTCGGCCTGTTCGTTGTCCGGCCACCAGCTGTACTGGTCGCCTTCGCGGCTGACTTCACGCAGGGCATCTACATACCCCATGTTGCCGACAATCTCGTCCATCCAGGCCCGTTCCGGCGCCAGGAAGCCCGGGGATTGCTGGCTGTCGCGCCAGTTCTTGATATCCAGCTTCTGTTGCGCCACGTACAACGAGCCACAATAAATGTACTCGCGGCGTTTGCGTCGCTGTTTATCCAGATAACGGGCGAAATCGTCCATTAGCTTGAACTTCTGGTTCAAGTCTTCATCGCCGTTCATCCCCGAAGGGAGCAGCAAGGTAGCAATACTGACTTTGTCGAAATCGGCTTGCAGGTAGCGCCCGTAGCGATCGGCTGTCTCGAAGCCGAGGCCGCTGATGACCGCCTTGGGTTGCAACCGTGAGTACAGAGCCACGCCACCTTGGGCAGGGACTTCGGCATCACAGGCATAAAGGAAGTAGCCATCCAGTTGGAAGGCTGGGTCGTCCAGTTCAAAGGCGGAGGCGCGGGTGTCCTGCAGGCAGATGACGTCGGCATTCTGGGCTTGCAGCCAACTGAGCAAACCACGCTCGACTGCAGCCTGAATACCATTAACGTTCACACTGATGATCCGCATAAATGGCCCCAAAAATCGCGTGCGTGTATGATACACGCCGTCTACCTATTTAGCTAAATCCGTGGTATCTGAGGCTTTTTTCATGCAGGCGTATCAACGCGATTTCATTCGTTTTGCCATCGATCGCGGGGTTTTGCGCTTCGGTGAGTTCACCCTCAAGTCCGGGCGCACCAGCCCATACTTCTTCAATGCCGGCCTGTTCAACTCGGGTTCTGCCCTGGCGCAACTGGGGCGTTTCTACGCCGCCGCCATCGTTGAAAGCGGTATTGCCTTCGACGTGCTGTTTGGCCCGGCCTACAAAGGTATTCCGTTGGCCGCCGCAACCGCAGTGGCCCTGGCTGAACACCACGACCGCGATCTGCCGTGGTGCTTCAACCGCAAGGAAGCCAAGGCCCACGGTGAGGGCGGCAGCCTGGTCGGCGCGCCGCTGACCGGCGATGTGCTGATCATCGACGACGTGATCACTGCCGGTACCGCGATTCGTGAAGTGATGCAGATCATTGCGTCCCAGGACGGCGCCAAGGCTGCGGGCGTGCTGATCGCGTTGAACCGCCAGGAACGCGGCAACGGTGAGTTGTCGGCGATCCAGGAAGTGGAACGTGACTTCGGGATTCCCGTGGTGAGCATCGTGTCGCTGAACCAGGTATTGCAGTTCCTGGAAGACGACCCGCAGCTCAAGCAGCATCTGCCGGCAGTGCGTGCGTACCGCGAGCAGTTTGGCGTCTGACACAGGGGATACCCACCCTGTTGCAGATTGGCCACAAAAAAGCCCCCGTTCAATCCAGTTGAACGGGGGCTTTTTGTTTCAGCGCTTACGGACGCTTGCGATTGCTGATCAGCGTACCCATGCCCGTATCAGTGAAGATCTCCAGCAGCACCGCATTGGGCACCCGGCCGTCGATGATCAGCGAGCTGCCTACGCCACCCTGCACCGCTTCCAGTGCGCAGCGGATCTTCGGCAGCATGCCGCCGTAGATGGTGCCGTCGGCGATCAGATCGTCGACTTGCTGGGTAGTCAGGCCGGTCAGAACCTTGCCTTCCTTGTCCATCAGGCCGGCGATATTGGTCAGCAGCATCAGCTTCTCGGCCTTGAGTGCCTCGGCCACCTTGCCCGCCACCAGATCGGCGTTGATGTTGTAGGACTCGCCATTGGCCCCCACGCCAATCGGCGCGATGACCGGGATGAAGTCGCCCTTGACCAGCAGGTTGAGCAAATCGGTGTTGATGCCGATCACTTCGCCCACCTGGCCGATGTCGATGATTTCCGGCTGGGTCATCTCCGGAGTCTTGCGGGTCACGGTAAGTTTCTTCGCACGGATCAGCTCGGCGTCCTTGCCGGTCAGGCCGATGGCGCTGCCGCCGTGACGGTTGATCAGGTTGACGATGTCTTTGTTCACCTGGCCGCCCAGGACCATCTCCACCACGTCCATGGTCTGCGCATCGGTAACGCGCATGCCGTCGATGAAATGACTCTCGATGGACAGGCGCTTGAGCAGGTCACCGATTTGCGGGCCGCCGCCGTGCACCACCACCGGGTTGATCCCGACAGCTTTCATCAGCACGATGTCACGGGCAAAGCCGGTTTTCAGCTCGTCGCTTTCCATGGCATTGCCGCCGTACTTGATCACCAGCGTCTTGCCGACGTAGCGTCGAATGTAAGGCAACGCTTCGGAAAGGACCTTGGCGGTGTTGGCGGCGGCTTCGCGTTCGAGGGTCATTCAGGGCTCCGGGGCAAATAATCAGAACGGTAGTTGGAGATCAGGGGCAACACGTTTCAACTGGGCGTGGAACACGTCCTTGATGCGCTGCAACTCGGCCTCGGTATCCGCCTCGAAACGCAGGACCAGCACCGGAGTGGTGTTGGACGCGCGAACCAGGCCCCAGCCTTCGGCATAATCGACTCGCACACCATCAATGGTGGTCAGGTTGGCGCCTGCACCCCATTGCGCATCGTGCAATGCGTCAATGATGCTGAATTTGCTCTCTTCGGTCACATGGATATTGATTTCCGGCGTAGAAATATCGTTCGGGAAGGTCTCGAACAAGTCTTCAGCGCTGGATTTTTCCTTGCTGAGGATCTCCAGCAGGCGGGCGGCGCTGTAGATGCCGTCGTCAAAACCGAACCAGCGCTCCTTGAAGAACACATGGCCGCTCATTTCGCCGGCCAGCAGGGCGCCGGTTTCTTTCATTTTCTTTTTGATCAACGAGTGACCGGTCTTCCACATCAGTGGGCGGCCGCCGTATTCCTTGATCAACGGCGTCAGGCGCCGGGTGCATTTGACGTCGAAGATGATCTCGGCACCGGGGTTGCGCGCCACTACGTCGCGGGCGAACAGCATCAGCAGGCGGTCGGGGAACACGATGCTGCCGGTGTTGGTCACCACGCCTACGCGGTCGCCGTCGCCATCGAAGGCCAGGCCGACATCGGCGCCCACTTCTGCGACCTTGGCGATCAGGTCCACCAGATTTTCAGGCTTGCCCGGGTCCGGGTGATGGTTGGGGAAATTGCCGTCGACTTCGCAGAACAGCGGGATCACTTCGCAGTTCAAGGCTTCGAGCAGTTGCGGGGCGATCACGCCGGCCGCGCCGTTGCCGCAGTCCACCACGACTTTCAGGCGCCGCTCGAGCTTGACGTCACGGGTGATTTCGTCCGAGTAGCGCTGGAGGATATCGACCTTGGTGATGCTGCCCTTACCGCTGGTCAGGTCATTGGTCTTGAGGCGAGTGTGCAGGGCCTGGATCTGTTCGTTGGCAAGGGTATCGCCGGCAATCACGATCTTGAAGCCGTTGTAGTCCGATGGGTTGTGGCTGCCAGTGAGCATCACGCCGGATTTGCCGGCCAGCACGTTGGCGGCGTAGTACAGCGCCGGGGTCGGCACCAGGCCAACGTCGCTGACATGACAGCCGCTGTCGGCCAGGCCCTGGATCAGGCGCTCCACCAGCTCGGGGCCGGACAGGCGACCGTCACGTCCCACAGAGACGTTGGGCTCGCCCTGGGCCAGGCTTTGCGAGCCGATGGCGCGGCCGATCCAGTAGGCGGTTTCGGCGGTCAGGGTTTTCGGGACGACACCACGGATGTCGTAGGCGCGGAAAATGCTGTCGGGAAACGTCGGTGCGACTGGGGCTGCGTTGCTCATCACTGGGGAAACTCCATCGATACGGGGCGGACAGGCCTGAATGTGGCGACCGGCAGGCTCAAACTGAAGGGTAAGACGGCGTTTTTGCCCTAGAGTTCGTGGTGCGAAAATGCCACTGGGGCATGTCGGACGCAGAGTCCGGCATGCCTGAGCGTAGTCAGTGGCTGCCGGAATGCCCGAAACCGCCCGCGCCACGCTGGGTTTCGTCGAACTCGGTGACCAGTTCGAAATGTGCCTGCACCACCGGCACCAGGACCAGTTGAGCAATGCGCTCGCCGACGGCGATGTTGAAGGCAGTCTGGCCACGGTTCCAGCACGAGACCATCAATTCGCCCTGGTAGTCCGAGTCGATCAAGCCCACCAGGTTGCCCAGCACGATCCCGTGTTTGTGACCCAGGCCGGAGCGCGGCAGGATCAAGGCGGCCAGGCCGGGGTCGCCGACGTAGATCGACAGGCCGGTGGGGATCAGCAGGGTCTGGCCCGGCTCAAGGACGGTGTCTTGCTTGAGCATGGCGCGCAGGTCCAGGCCGGCGGAGCCCGGTGTGGCGTAGGCCGGCAGTGGGAAGTCGGTGCCGAGGCGGGGGTCGAGGATCTTGGCTTGCAAAGCGTGCATGGACATTAAACCTGGTTCAGCCGTTGGGCGATAAAAGAGATCAGTTGGCGGGCAATCTTGCCCTTGCTGGTCTGGGCGAAAAGGGTGGCGTGCAGCTCGCGATCAATCACGCTGCAGGCGTTTTCCTCGCTGTTGAAGCCGATGCTCGGGTTGGCGACGTCATTGGCAACGATCAGGTCGAGGTTTTTGTCTTTCAGTTTGCGTGCGGCGTAGTCCAGCAGGTTTTCGGTTTCGGCAGCGAAACCGACGCTGAACGGACGATCCGCGCGGGTGGCGATGGTGGCCAAAATGTCCGGGTTGCGCACCATTTGCAGGAGCAGGCCGTCGCCGCTTGTAGGGTCTTTCTTGAGTTTTTGTGGGGCAACCACTTCCGGGCGGTAGTCTGCGACCGCTGCCGACGCGATAAACACATCGCAGGGAATCGCCGCCTCACAGGCAGCGAGCATGTCGCGGGCGCTGACTACGTCGATGCGGGTGACCCGGTCCGGGGTCGGCAGATGCACCGGGCCGGTGATCAGAGTCACGCGTGCGCCTGCCTCAACCGCCGCTTCTGCCAGGGCAAAGCCCATTTTCCCTGAGCTATGGTTGGTGATGTAGCGCACCGGGTCGATGTTTTCCTGGGTCGGGCCGGCGGTAATCAGTACGTGCTTACCGGTCAGGGCCAGATGCTGGAAGCACTCGGCGGCACACAGCGCCAGGTCCGTGGCTTCGAGCATGCGCCCCAGGCCGACGTCGCCACAGGCCTGGCTGCCGGAGGCCGGGCCGAAGACCTTGAGGCCACGGCTTTGCAGGAGTTGGGTGTTGGCCTGGGTGGCGGGGTCGCGCCACATGGCCTGGTTCATTGCCGGGGCGATGGCGACGGTGGCGTCGGTGGCCAGCACCAGCGTGGTCAGCAGGTCGTCGGCAATGCCTTGGGCGAGGCGCGCGATGAGGTCAGCAGTGGCGGGTGCGATCAGCACCAGGTCGGCCCATTTGGCCAGTTCGATATGGCCCATGGCGGCTTCGGCTGCCGGGTCCAGCAGGTCCAGGTGCACCGGGTGGCCGGACAGGGCCTGCATGGTCAGCGGGGTAATGAACTCACTGCCGCCACGGGTCATGACCACGCGCACTTCGGCGCCCTGGTCCAGGAGCCTGCGAACCAACTCTGCGCTCTTGTAGGCGGCAATACCGCCGCCGACGCCGAGAACGATGCGTTTCCGATACAGACGCTGCATTGGTTTGCCTTTCCAGTTCAGTGATGGCGTTGCGATCCCCCTCCCCAGGTGAAATCGCGCGCAAAAAAGAGCGGCTAAGATAACACAGCGTCCGCCATGCAACAGCGGCGCACATGCACACGGAGGTGCCATGAGTATTCGCAATTGGCCTGCGGCGGAGCGCCCGCGGGAGAAGCTTTTGGAGTTGGGGGCGGCAAGTCTCTCGGATGCCGAGTTGCTGGCGATTTTCCTGCGTACCGGCGTCTCGGGTAAAAGCGCGGTGGACTTGGCGCGCCATCTGCTGGGGCAATTTGGCAGCCTGCGTTCGTTGCTGGAGGCCCGCCAAACCGTCTTCATCCAGCATCTGGGCCTGGGGCCGGCTAAGTTCGCCCAGTTGCAGGCGGTGCTGGAAATGGGCCGGCGCCATCTGGCCGAGCATGTGCGCAATGAGTCGGTACTGGAAAGCCCGGTTGCCGTGCGTGACTACCTCAAGGCGCTGCTGCGCCATGAGCCCCACGAAATATTCGGCTGCCTGTTTCTTGATTCAAGGCACCGGGTGCTGGGCTTCGAAGCGCTGTTCCAGGGCACCATAGACAATGCCATGGTGTACCCGCGACAGGTGGTCAAGCGCGCCCTGGACTACAACGCAGCGGCGTTGATCCTGTGCCACAACCACCCCTCCGGGAATGCCGAGCCCAGCATTGCTGATCGAAAACTGACCAAGCATCTGCAAAAGGCCCTCGATCTGGTGGACGTGCGGGTACTGGATCACATCATTATCGGCGACGGTGACCCGCTGTCGATGGCCGAATACGGTTGGCTGTAACGCAGTTGCTTGTAGGGGCCGGCTTGCCGGCTCCTACAACGGCCGGGTCAGGGCTTTACGCTGACCTTGGAGAAATCCTGGCGCCCAAACGGGCTGACCTGATACCCCTCGACATTTTTACGGGTCAGGGCAAAGGCCGTCGGATGAGCCAGTGGCAACCACAGCGCCTGCTGCTGGATCTGCGCCTGTGCCTGTTGATACAGCTTGCTGCGCACGCCTTGCTCATTGGTGGTCTTGCCGGCACTGATCAGCTTGTCCAGTGCCGGGTCGCAGTAACGGGCAAAGTTGGTGCCGGATTTTACCGCCGCGCAGGAAAATTGCGGGGTCAGGAAGTTATCCGGGTCGCCGTTGTCCCCGGCCCAGCCCATAAACAGCAGGTCGTGCTCGCCAGCCTTGGCGCGGCGGATCAGCTCGCCCCATTCGATCACGCGGATCTCGGCCTGGATGCCGACCTTGGCCAGGTCCGCCTGCAGCAGTTGTGCGCCCAGGCTTGGGTTGGGGTTGAGCAGGCTGCCCGAGGGCCGGGTCCAAAGGGTGGTCTTGAAGCCGTCACTCAGCCCGGCGCGGGCCAGCAGGGCCTTGGCCTTGGCGATGTCCTGTGGATAACCCGGCAATTCCTTGGCAAAACCCCAGGTATTGGGCGGGTAGGGGCCGGTGGCGGCTTCGGCGGTACCTTCAAACACGGCCTTGAGGTAGCTGGCCTTGTCGAAGGCCAGGTTGATCGCCTGGCGCACTTCTGGCTTGTCCAGCGGTGGGTGCTGGCTGTTGATGGCCACAAACGCGGTCATGAAGGCTGCGGTCTTTTCCACCTTGAGCGCCGCATCCTTTTGCGCTTCGCCGATATCCATGGGCTTGGGTGACAAGGCGATCTGGCATTCATCCCGGCGCAGTTTCTGCAGGCGCACGTTGGCGTCCGGGGTGATGGCGAAGATCAAGTTATCCACAGCAGGCTTGCCGGCGAAGTAATCCGGGTTGGCTTTGTAGCGAATCGCTGCATCTTTCTGAAAACGCCCGAAAACAAAGGGGCCGGTGCCGATGGGCTGGCTATTGAGCTTTTCCGGGGTGCCGGCCTTGAGCAGCTTGTCGGCGTATTCGGCCGGGTAGATCGAGGCAAAGCCCATGCTCAGCGCGGCGAGGAACGTGGAGTCGGCGTGATCCAGGGTAAAGCGCACGGTCAGCGGATCCAGGGCGTCGATCTTTTTGATCAGCGCCGGCAGTTGCAAGGACTGGGCGTGGGGGAAGCCGCTCTGGGCGATCTGGTGCCAGGGATTGGCCGGGTCGAGCATGCGTTCGAAGCTGAAACGTACATCTTCGGCGGTAAGGCTGCGGCTTGGGCTGAAATACGCGGTGCGGTGGAATTTGACGCCCGGGTGCAATTTAAAGGTGTAGGTCAGGCCGTCCGGCGAGACTTCCCAGCTGTCGGCCAGGCTCGGCACCAGCTTGCCGCTCGTGGCGTCGTAGTCCACCAGGCGGTTCATCAGCACATCCGCCGAGGCGTTGGTGGTGGTCAGCGAGTTGTACTGCACCACATCGAACCCTTCGGGGCTGGCCTCGGTGCAGACGCTCAACGTGGAGGCCGCCTGGGCCAGCGGGGCGAGGAAGAGCGGGGCGAGTAGAAGTGGCAGGGCAGCGAGGCGCATGGTCGGTTTCCTTTGCAGATCGGAGGCCCATCTGCGAGTGCAGTCTGGAAAAGGCCTACCGTAGTGGCCTGATTCACAAATGACTAGCCCATTTTTGCCTGTGCATTTAGGACAAATACTGTTTTGATGGCGCTTCAGGTCATTTTGCCCGGGGCCTTGGCCTACAAGCAGCGGCGATAAATCATTCGGTGCGACGAGCGGTCCGGCGGCACGGCGGCCCACCCTGGCAGCGCTTGAGAGCTGCTCGGGCGAGATTTACAGCGGGAAAAACACACCGGCTGTTGTTGCGCTTGGGTCTTTCTGGTATAAAGCAGCGCTCTTTTCTAGGGGCCCGGTTCCTTCACTGTAGGTGTAGCCGGTAAGACCCTTAAAGAAACGCGGCGCCTGGCGCCAAATGACTGAGAGATTAAGCGGCCAACCCATGCCGGGTTGGGCATGTGGTTTTAGAGGGCTGAGGCATGTCGAGAGTCTGTCAAGTTACCGGTAAGGGTCCGGTGACTGGGAATAACATTTCCCACGCAAACAACAAAACCCGTCGTCGTTTCCTGCCAAACCTGCAGCATCACCGCTTCTGGGTTGAAGAAGAGAAACGTTTTGTCCGTCTGCGCGTATCTGCCAAAGGCATGCGCATCATCGACAAGCGTGGCATCACTGTCGTGCTCGCTGAACTGCGCCGCGACGGCAAAATCTAAGGAGCTAAATCATGCGTGAATTGATTCGAATGATCTCTAGCGCCGGTACTGGTCACTTCTACACTACCGACAAGAACAAGCGTACTACCCCGGACAAGCTCGAAAAGAAAATGTTCGACCCGCGCGTTCGCAAGCACGTGATCTACAAAGAAGGCAAAATCAAGTAATTGGTTTTCTTTCTTGTGAAAAAAACCCGCATCTCACGATGCGGGTTTTTTTTGCCTTTTGAAAAGTCGCGGTCGACCGATCAGGCTTTTTCTTCGAACACCACGTAGATCTTGCGGCACGGCTCCAGCACTTCCCAGGTGCCACTGAAACCGGCCGGGATCACGAAGCGGTCACCGGCGCGCAAGGTCTTGGCGTTGCCTTCGGCATCGCGTAGCACCGAAACCCCCTGCACGATCTCGCAGTACTCGTGCTCGGTGTAGTTCACCGTCCATTGCCCGACTTCACCCTCCCAGACCCCGGCGTTCATCTGGCCGCACGGGCTGTTGTAGTGGTTGAAGAGCGTCTGCTCGGGGTCGCCCTTGAGGATTTTTTCTGTGGCGGGGCGGTAGCGTTCGGCGGCGGTGTTCGCCTGGCTGAAATCGACGACATCCTGAATGTTCATGCACGTATCCCGTCTAGGCCTGGGGTTGGAGAGCCAAAGTCTATGTTTATTAAAATGAACATCGCAAGGGCGTTTGCGGCCGTTATGTCAAATATATTGAAACATCCCTTGCGGCTGGTTTAGGGTGGCGGGTGCCTCGGACCGAATAGCTGGCTGGCCGGGCAAGCATTTGGAAGGGAGCGGTTATAACGCCGGGCCCTTATATTTAATAAGAGGAGGACACTCGCATGACCACCCTGACCCGTGCCGACTGGGAACAACGCGCCAAGGATCTGAAGATCGAAGGCCGCGCCTATATCAATGGCGAGTACACCGCCGCAGTTTCCGGCGACACGTTCGAATGCCTCAGCCCAGTCGATGGCCGCCTGCTGACCACGGTTGCCAGTTGTGACGTCGCCGACGCCCAGCGCGCCGTGGAAAACGCCCGCGCCACTTTCAACTCCGGTGCATGGTCTCGCCTGGCCCCGGCCAAGC
The DNA here is from genome assembly GCF_030687625.1 of Pseudomonas sp. FP2294. Lineage (NCBI taxonomy): Bacteria > Pseudomonadati > Pseudomonadota > Gammaproteobacteria > Pseudomonadales > Pseudomonadaceae > Pseudomonas > Pseudomonas sp. FP2294. Next base: position 5,713,859 of record NZ_CP117441.1, on the reverse strand, counting down.
GCAAAGCCACCATGATCCGTTTCGCCGCGCTGCTCAAGGCCAACGCCGAAGAGCTGGCCCTGCTCGAAACCCTGGACATGGGCAAGCCCATCGGCGATTCCCTGGGCATCGACATCCCTGGCGCGGCGCAAGCCCTGAGCTGGAGTGGCGAGGCCATCGACAAGATTTACGACGAAGTCGCCGCCACCCCCCATGACCAACTGGGCCTGGTGACCCGCGAGCCCGTCGGCGTAGTGGCGGCCATCGTGCCGTGGAACTTCCCGCTGATGATGGCCTGCTGGAAGCTGGGGCCGGCGCTGTCCACCGGCAACTCGGTCGTGCTCAAGCCTTCGGAAAAATCGCCGCTGACCGCCATCCGCATCGCTGCCCTGGCCGTTGAAGCGGGTATCCCCAAGGGTGTGCTCAACGTGCTGCCGGGTTATGGCCACACTGTCGGCAAGGCCCTGGCGCTGCATATGGACGTCGATACCCTGGTGTTCACCGGTTCGACCAAGATCGCCAAGCAACTGATGATCTACTCCGGCGAATCGAACATGAAACGCGTCTGGCTGGAAGCTGGCGGCAAGAGCCCGAACATCGTGTTTGCCGATGCCCCGGACCTGCAAGCCGCTGCCGAATCCGCGGCTGGCGCCATTGCTTTCAACCAGGGCGAAGTCTGCACTGCCGGCTCGCGCCTGCTGGTGGAGCGTTCGATCAAGGACAAATTCCTGCCAATGGTGATCGAGGCCCTCAAGGGCTGGAAGCCGGGCAACCCGCTGGACCCGGCTACCAACGTCGGCGCGCTGGTGGATACCCAGCAGATGAACACCGTGCTGTCGTACATCGAAGCCGGGCACGCCGATGGCGCCAAGCTGGTGGCCGGTGGCAAGCGCACCCTGCAGGAAACTGGCGGTACCTACGTCGAACCGACGATTTTCGACGGTGTGACCAACGCCATGAAGATTGCCCAGGAAGAGATCTTTGGCCCTGTGCTGTCGGTGCTGACGTTCGACAGCGCGGAAGAAGCCGTGGCGATTGCCAACGACACGCCTTATGGCCTGGCCGCTGCGGTCTGGACTTCGGATATCTCCAAGGCGCACCTGACCGCCAAGGCCCTGCGCGCCGGTAGCGTGTGGGTCAACCAGTACGATGGCGGCGACATGACTGCGCCATTTGGCGGGTTCAAGCAGTCGGGCAACGGTCGCGACAAGTCGCTGCACGCGTTCGACAAGTACACCGAGCTGAAGGCGACCTGGATCAAGCTGTAAACCCGGACTCCGGGCCCCAGCTGCAGTAGATCCACATGTGGGAGCGGGCTTGCCCGCGATAGCGGTATATCAGTCACTCATGAGTTGGCTGGTACTCCCTCATCGCGGGCAAGCCCGCTCCCACAGTATTTTGCGTGATCTGGAAATAACCCACAGGAGCGTGGCAATGCGTTGGGCGACTTACTTCGCCGTCCTGGCCTCGGTACTCAGCGTCGGCCTCGCCCTGGGCGTGAGCATGCCGCTGGTGTCCCTGCGCCTGGAAAGCTGGGGCTATGGCAACTTTGCCATCGGCATCATGGCGGCGATGCCGGCGTTCGGTGTGCTGTTGGGCGCCAAGGTCTCCAGCCGCCTGGCTTCCTGGTTGGGCACGGCGAACCTGATGCGTCTGTGCCTGTGGGCTGGGGCGATTTCCATCGGTTTGCTGGCGGTACTGCCCAGCTATCCGGTGTGGCTGGTGCTGCGGTTGATGATCGGGGTGATCCTGACCATCGTGTTTATCCTCGGCGAAAGCTGGATCAATCAACTGGTGGTGGAGCAGTGGCGTGGCCGGCTGGTGGCGCTGTATGGCTGTACCTACGCCTTGAGCCAGCTGTCGGGGCCGTTGTTGCTCGGCGTACTGGGGACCGATCATGACTATGGCTTCTGGGTCGGCGTCGGCCTGCTGATCATTGCGCCGTTCCTGCTGTTGGGGCGCAGCGGGGCGCCGACGGCGGAGGCCTTCAGCGTGACCTTTGGCGATTTGTGGGGTTTTTGCCGGGGCCTGCCGGCGATTGCCTGGGCGGTGGCGTTGTTTGCCGCGTTCGAGGCGATGATTCTGACGCTGCTGCCGGTGTATTGCCTGCAGCAGGGTTTTACCGCTGAGGTGGCGCTGGCGATGGTCAGCACCGTGGTGGTCGGCGATGCCTTGCTGCAATTGCCGATTGGCGCGCTGGCTGATTACCTGCCCAGGCGTACCCTGTTTCTGGGGTGCGCGGTGTTGTTGCTGCTGTCGAGCCTGGCCATTGCGCCGCTGCTCGATACCTGGCTGATCTGGCCGATCTGGGTGCTGTTCGGTGCCAGCGCCGGGGGCTTGTTCACCTTGTCGTTGATCCTGATCGGCGAGCGCTACCGTGACGATGCGTTGGTGCGGGCCAATGCCCATATTGCGCAGTTGTGGGGGATTGGTTGCCTGATCGGCCCACTGGTGGCGGGCGCGGGCAGCCAGTGGATCAGCGGGCATGCGTTGCCATTGTTAATGGCGGCGGGGGCCTTGGGGCTGGTGATTCTGTTGTTGCGCCAAGGGGCGTTTGGCGCCGAGCAGCCGGCCTGACCTGGAAGTGCTCCCAGATTGGATTTTGGTGGTGCTTAGAGCATGCGCTCCAGGCCCACAGTGGTGGCAAACCAGGCATTGAAGCGGCGCCACCAACTGCCCGGCTCGCGGGTCAGGGTGTGCAACTGGCCGTTGTCTTCTGTCACCCATACTACCTGGCCATCCTGCAGCTTCGCCTCATAACTCAAGGCCGGCGCCATCCCTTGCAGGGCCAGGTTGCGTACGTGCTCGGCCAGCTCGGGGCTGTCCACCAGCACGCCAACCTCGGTGTTCCACAGCACCGAACGCGGGTCGAAATTGAATGAGCCGATAAACGACTTCTGCCGATCAAAGATCATCGCCTTGCTGTGCAGGCTGGAGTCCGAGCCATGCAGCGCGCGGCTGCCCAGCAGGTGCGGGCCACTGCCGCCGCCGTCGCCCGGTTGGCGGCGCAGTTCGTACAGTTTCACCCCGTGCTCCAACAGCGCCTTGCGATAGGGCGCATAGCCGCCATGCACTGCCGGTACGTCGGTGGCCTCCAGAGCGTTGGTCAGCAGACGCACGTCGACACCGGCGTCCGCGCGGCCGGTCAGGTACACCAGGCCCGGCTGACCGGGGACGAAGTAGGCCGAAATCATCATCAGTTCACTGTGCACGCCTTCCAGCTCCGGCCCCAGTTGGGTGGTGAGCAACAGTTGCGGGTCAGGATCGGCCTTGGCCAGCACCTTGCTCGGCGCATCCCACAGCGCCTGGTTCCACGCCCAGATCAGCTCCCGGCGCCAGATGTCCATGCGGGGCTGGGTCTGGTAGGTGCGCAGGCGGTTGTACAGGGCATGGTTTTGCTGGCGCGACTCGGCCAGGGAGTTCTCCAGAAGCCCGCGCGCTGTGGCCAGGTCGCGGGAGGACGGGGCGCTGGAGATGAAGTCGGCAATGGGTTTGCTCAGCGCACTGTTCCAGTACTGGTCAAAGCTGTGGCCCAGTTGCTCGGCCACAGGCCCGACGCTGAGCATGTCGATATCGGTGAAGTTCAGGTTGGGCTCGGCATCGAAATACTCATCCCCCAGGTTGCGCCCGCCGACAATCGCCACGCTGTTGTCCGCCAGCCACAGCTTGTTGTGCATGCGCCGGTGCTGCAGCGACAGGTTGAACAGCCGGCCCATGGCCCGTGTCACGCCGGTGCTGCGCCCCAGGTGCAAGGGGTTGAACAGGCGAATCTGGATCTGCGGGTGCGCGGCCAGGGTGGCGATGATCTGGTCCAGGCCGTCGCTGGTGGTGTCATCCAGGAGGATGCGCACCCGCACGCCACGGTCGGCCGCCGTGAGTAACTCGGCCACCAGCATGCGCGTGCTGATGCCGTCATGGACGATGTAGTACTGCAAGTCGAGGCTGGTCTGGGCATTGCGGATCAATTCGGCGCGAGCCATGAACGCTTCGCTGCTGTTGGGCAGCAGGCGGAACCCGGAGCGGCCCTGGTAGGGCGCGGCCTGGGCCTGGATCGAGCGGCCAAAGGCGGACTGCGTCGCCGGCAGCGCCTCGCTGGCCACCCTGGGCACATCCAGGGTGGCGCAACCGCCCAGGCCCAGGAACCCCAGCAAAAAAAACGCTAACAGCCGTTGGCTCATCAAGGCGACAGGTTCCGAATCAGGGCGTTGGTGGGCATATGACGGTGATTGCTGGCAAAAGGTCAGTCCACCCGCTGTTCGGTTTCGGCGAGCATTTTGATCGCCGTTGCCCCGACCTTGCGCACCGCCTCTTCAATCTGGGGGGTTGGTTTGGCAGCGTAGTTCATCCGCAGGCAGTTACGGTATTTGCCCGAGGCCGAGAAGATGCTGCCCACGGCAATCTGTACGCCTTGCTCGACCAAGGCCCGGTTGAGCTTGAGGGTGTCGAAACCTTCTGGCAGTTCCACCCACAACATAAAGCTGCCCTGGGGCCGGCTGGCGCGGGTCCTGGCGGGGAAATAGCGGCTGACCCAATCGAGCATCAGGTCGCGATTGCGCTGGTATTGGCTGCGCATCCGCCGCAAATGCGGCTCGAAGTGCCCGTTCTTGAGGAACTCGGCAATGGCGATCTGCGGCTGGGTGGCGGTGGAGCCGGTGCTGATGTATTTCATGTGCAGCACCCGCTCCAGGTAACGGCCCGGCGCTACCCAGCCGATCCGCAGGCCGGGGGCCAGGGTTTTGGAGAAGGAACTGCAGAGTAGGACGCGGCCATCTTCGTCGAAGGATTTGATGGTGCGTGGTCGCGGGTAGCTGTAGGCCAGCTCGCCATACACATCGTCTTCGATAATCGCCACGTCAAAGCGCTGGGCCAGGGTCAGCAGCGCCCGTTTGCGTGCCTCGGGCATGATGTAGCCCAGGGGGTTGTTGCAGTTGGGGGTCAACTGGATGACTTTGATCGGCCATTGCTCCAGGGCCAGTTCCAGGGCTTCCAGGCTGATGCCGGTGAGCGGGTCGGTGGGGATTTCCAGGGCTTTCATGCCCAGGCCCTTGAGGGTCTGCATGGCGCCGTGGAAGCTTGGCGAGTCGACGGCGACGATATCGCCGGGCTCGCAAATGGCACGGATGCTGGAGGACAGTGCCTCATGGCAGCCGGTGGTGATCACGATGTCCTGGGCGTCGAGTTGGCAGCCGGAATCCAATGACAGACGGGCTATTTGTTCACGCAGCTCCATACAGCCGTAGATATTGTCGTAGTACAGGCCTGGCAGATCCTGGCGGCGGCTGACCCGGGCCAGGCTGCGCAGCAGGGGTTTGAGGGTCGGTGACAGGACATCCGGCATGCCACGGCCCATCTGTATGACATCTTTGCGCGGCACCGCGCGGATCAGTTCCAGCACCTGGTCCCACTGGGAAATCTCCACCGGGCGCTGGGCCGGCCGACCCACGGCAGGCAGCGCGGGCAGTTCGCGACCGACGGGCACGAAGTAGCCGGATTTCGGCTTGGGCGTCGCCAGGCCGTTGTCTTCGAGCATTCGGTAAGCCTGTTGCACGGTGCTCAGGCTGACCCCGTGTTCCACACTCAAGGCACGCACGGAGGGTAAGCGATCGCCGGGGCGATAGAAGCCCTGTTCGATACGGGTGCCCAGCAGTTCGGCGAGGTTGACGTAGAGGGTCATGGCGGTCGCTCCCAGGGGACCAGTACAGATGCAAGGAAAATACAGGATTCAGCCCGTGGTTGGGAGTGTCTGTATGGATTTAATAAAAGTGGGTTGAATCTGTAATGGTTTTGCCGTGCCGTCCATTCTAGTCACTCATGGCAACAGGCAAATGAGGGGCAGGACAATGAGTGGCTTGAGCGATGTGCGGCTGGCATTACACAGTCAGGAACTGGAAGCAGGGCAGGAGCGCGGGCTGACCGGGCTGGCGCCGGGTAATCCGAGCCGTTGGGAACTGTTCTGGCGCCGTCGCCACACGCGCCAGGCCTTGCTGGACCTGACCCCGGAGCAACTGCGCGATATCGGCTTGAGTACTGAACAAGCGCGCCGGGAAGGCTTGAAGCCGTTCTGGCGCGGTTGAGTCAGAGCAGTTCTTTCAGGCGGTGCCAGAGCATGCCCAGGGCCAGCAGCGGTGAGCGCAAGTGCTTGCCACCAGGGAAGGTGATGTGTGGCACCTGGGCAAACAGATCGAAGCGCCCACTCTGCTGGCCGCTGATGGCTTCGGCCAACAGTTTGCCGGCCAGGTGGGTGGCGTTCAGGCCATGGCCGGCGTAGGCCTGGGCAAAGTACACATTGGGCTGGTCGGCCAGCCGGCCAATCTGCGGCAGGCGGTTGGCGCCGATGCCGATCATGCCGCCCCATTGATAGTCGATCTTCGCTTCGGCCAATTGCGGGAAGACCTTGAGCATCTTCGGCCGCATATAGGCGCCAATGTCCTGGGGATCGCGTCCGGAATAGTGGCAAGCACCGCCAAACAGCAGGCGCCGGTCGGCCGATAAACGGAAGTAGTCCACCGTGACCCGCTGATCACACACCGCCATGTTTTGCGGCAGTAACTCGGCGGCCTGGGTTGGGCTCAAGGGTTCGGTGGCAATGATGTAGCTGCCGGCGGGCAGCACCTTGCCGCTCAGGTGAGGGTTGAGGCCATTGAGGTAGGCATTGCAGCCCAGCACCAGGGTCTTGGCGCGCACACTGCCGTGGGCGGTGTGGACTTTGACTTCAGGGCCGTAGTCGATGCGCAGGGCTTCGGACTGCTCGAACAGCCTCACGCCCAGTTGCTGCGCGGCGCTCGCTTCGCCAAGGGCCAGGTTCAGCGGGTGCAGGTGGCCGGAGCCCATGTCGATCATGCCTCCCACGTAACGGTCGGAGCCGATCACGCTGCGCATTTCCCCGGCTTGCAGCAGGCGCAGTTCATGGCGATAGCCCAGGTCGTGCAGCTCTTCGGCGTCGGCGGCCAGGCCCTGCAAGTCGCGGGGCTTGTTGGCCAGGTCGCAGTAGCCCCAGGTCAGGTCACAATCAATCCGGAAGCGCTCGACCCGCTGGCGCACGATTTCCACGGCTTCCAGGCCCATCAGCTTCATCTGCCGCACGCCTTCGCTGCCGACCACATTGGCAAACTGATCGAGGCCATGGCCGACGCCGCGAATCAACTGCCCGCCGTTGCGCCCGCTGGCGCCCCAGGCGATCTTGCGTGCCTCCAGCAGCACCACGCTAAAGCCCCGTTCAGCCAGCTCCAGCGCGGTGTTCAGCCCGGAAAACCCGCCGCCGACCACGCACACATCGGCGACCACTTCGCCCGCCAGTGCCGGGTAATCGGGTTGCGCCAGGCTGCTGGCGGCGTAGTAGGAAGCGGTGTGCCGGGCGCTGGCGGTCATGGGGAGCATCCGTGTTTGGAAAATTTGACGCAGGATACAGCGGTCGGGTGAAGCTGTCTCACTCGGGGCTTTTAGGGCAAAATCCACGCCTATTCGCCGTTCGGTATGGGTTTCGATGAGTTGCAACAGCCAGAAAGTCAACGCGCTGCGCCGGCAGATCCCCTCGTTCGAGTGTGTGCCGGGTTGCCATGATTGCTGTGGGCCGGTGACTACATCCACCGAGGAAATGTCGCGCCTGCCGCGCAAGACTGCGGCCGAGCAGGAAGCGGCCATGGATGAGCTGAACTGTGTGCACCTGGGGCCCAACGGTTGCACGGTGTACGACGAGCGCCCGTTGATCTGTAGGTTGTTTGGTACCACGCCCAGCCTGCCATGCCCCAACAATCGAGGCCCGGTGGAGCTGATTCACCCGCGGGTGGAGAAGCAGATTCACGAGTACATGGCGACGACGCGGCAGGTGCTGGTCTGACAGATGTACCCGGTCAAAAGGTGGGAGCTGGCTTGCCTGCGATGACGGTGTAGCGCCCACAGGGTCAATCCGGGATCGGCAGGTTCAGGCTCTCCTTCACCTCTTCCATCACGATATAGCTCTTGGACTCGCGCACATGGGGCAGCTTGAGCAGGATATCGCCCAGCAGTTTGCGGTACGACGCCATCTCGGAAATCCGCGCCTTCACCAGATAGTCGAAATCCCCCGAGACCAGGTGGCACTCCAGCACATGGGGCAGTTTCAGCACGGCACGTCGGAATTCTTCGAAGGTATCGCCGGATTTGTAGTCGAGGCTGATCTCGACAAACACCAGCAGGCTACCCTTCAAGTGCTGCGGATTGAGGCGGGCGTTGTAGCCCATGATGATCCCCTCGCGCTCCAGGCGCCGGACCCGTTCGGTGCACGGCGTGGTCGACAGTCCTACCTTCTCCCCTAGCTCGGTAAACGAAATCCGCCCGTCGGCCTGCAGGATGCGCAGGATGTTGCGGTCGATCTTGTCCAGCTCCCGCTTGGTCTGGGTATTGGTCCGCATAGGGGATGCTCCTCCGTGAAAAGGGTTTTTGCCGAGAATTGTCGCCAAATATAGGCACTTATATAGTGAAATGCACTGGTCATTGCTTTTTATACTGCTCACATCTTTGTGCCGAACAACAAACGTCAGCGGTCAAGCCGTGATGAGGATATAAAAATGCGGGTTTTGGTCTTGGGTAGCGGTGTCATTGGTGTGGCCAGTGCCTACTATTTGGCGCGTGCCGGTTTTGAGGTGGTCGTGGTCGACCGCCAGCCGGCCGTTGCAATGGAGACCAGCTTCGCCAACGCCGGCCAGGTCTCGCCCGGCTATGCATCGCCGTGGGCCGCGCCGGGTGTGCCGCTCAAGGCCATCAAGTGGTTGCTGCAGCGCCATGCGCCGCTGGCGATCAAGGCCACGGCCGATATCGACCAATACCTGTGGATGGCGCAGATGCTGCGCAACTGCACGGCCAACCGTTATGCCGTGAACAAAGAGCGCATGGTGCGCCTGTCCGAGTACAGCCGCGACTGCCTCGATGAGCTGCGCGCCGAAACCGGCATTGCCTACGAAGGGCGCAGCCTGGGGACTACCCAATTGTTCCGCACCCAGGCGCAACTGGATGGCGCGGCCAAGGATATCGCCGTGCTGAAAGAGTCCGGCGTGCCGTTCGAGCTGCTTGACCGCGCCGGCATTGCCCGCGTCGAGCCGGCCCTGGCCAGCGTCACGGATATCCTCGCCGGTGCCTTGCGCCTGCCCAATGACCAGACCGGCGACTGCCAGATGTTCACCACCCGCCTGGCCGACATGTGCAAGCAGTTGGGGGTGGAATTCCGTTTTGAGCAGGACATTCAACGCCTGGACCACGCCGGTGATCGCATCAACGGCGTGTGGATCGACGGCAAGCTGGAAACCGCCGACCGCTACGTGCTGGCCCTGGGCAGTTACTCGCCGCAGTTGCTCAAGCCACTGGGGATCAAGGCGCCGGTGTATCCGCTCAAGGGTTACTCCCTGACCGTGCCGATCACCAACCCGGCGATGGCCCCGACTTCGACTATTCTCGACGAAACCTACAAGGTTGCGATCACCCGTTTCGACAACCGCATCCGCGTCGGTGGCATGGCTGAAATAGCCGGTTTTGACCTGTCGCTGAACCCGCGCCGGCGCGAAACCCTGGAGATGATCGTCAACGACCTTTATCCTCAGGGCGGTGATTTGAGCGAAGCGACGTTCTGGACCGGCCTGCGCCCGACCACCCCGGACGGTACGCCGATCGTCGGCGCCACGCCTTTCAAAAACCTGTTCTTGAATACTGGCCACGGCACCCTCGGCTGGACCATGGCCTGTGGCTCTGGTCGCCTGCTGGCGGACCTGATGGCGAAGAAAACCCCGCAGATCAGTGCCGCTGGCCTTGATATTTCCCGTTACGGCAACCCTCAGGAGTCCACAAAACATGTCAATCCAGCGCCAGCTCACCAATGAGCGCATGAGCCAGATCGTTGTCCACAGCGGTACCGTGTATCTGGCAGGGCAAGTCGGCGACGACATGAGTGCCGGGATTGAACAGCAGACTCGTGAAACCCTGGCCAATATCGAGCGTTTGCTGGATTTGGCCGGTACCGATAAAACCAAGTTGCTGTCGGTGACGATCTACCTCAAAGACATCGACGCCGACTTTGCCGGCATGAACGCGGTTTGGGACAAGTGGCTGCCAAAAGGCGCGGCCCCGGCCCGTGCCACGGTCGAGTCGAAACTGTGTGAGCCAGAAATCCTGGTCGAGCTGTCTGTCGTGGCCGCTCTGCCTTAAACGATCCCTCTTGCGGTGCCGGCGCTATTGGCCGGTACCGGTTTTTTCTTCCCACCGCCGCCTAGAAGCCTGCCGCCATGCGTCCTGCCCGTGCCCTGATCGACCTACAAGCCCTGCGCCACAACTACCAATTGGCCCGCGAACTGACCGGGGCCAAGGCCCTTGCCGTGATCAAGGCCGACGCCTATGGCCATGGTGCCGTGCGCGTGGCCCAGGCCCTGGAAGACCAGGCCGACGGTTTTGCCGTGGCCTGTATCGAGGAGGCGCTGGAGCTGCGCGCCGCCGCAATTCGTGGGCCGGTGTTGTTGCTCGAAGGGTTCTTCGAGGCCGACGAACTGCCGCTGATCATTGAGCATGACTTGTGGTGCGTGGTGCATTCGCTGTGGCAACTGGAGGCGATTGAACAGGCGCGCCTGAGCAAGCCGCTGACGGTGTGGTTGAAGCTGGATTCGGGCATGCACCGGGTTGGTTTGCATCCCAAGGATTATCACGACGCCTACCAGCGCCTGCTGGCCAGTGGCAAAGTGGCCAAGATCGTGTTGATGAGCCACTTCGCTCGCGCCGATGAACTGGACTGCACAAGCAGCGATGAGCAGGTCGCGGTATTCGATGCGGCGCGCCAGGGCCTGGCGGCCCAGGTCAGCCTGCGCAACTCGCCGTCGGTAATGGGTTGGCCGGGCGTCTCCAGTGATTGGGTGCGGCCCGGCATCATGCTCTACGGCGCAACGCCCTTTGGCGAAGACCAGGCGGTTGCCGCGCGTTTGCAGCCGGTGATGACCCTGGAATCGAAAGTCATCTGCGTGCGCGAACTGCCGGCGGGCGAGCCCGTGGGTTATGGCGCACGGTTCGTGACGCCCAAGCCGATGCGTATCGGCGTGGTTGCCATGGGCTATGCCGATGGTTATCCGCGCCACGCGCCGACCGGTACGCCGGTGCTGGTCGCCGGCCAGCGCAGCCAGTTGCTGGGGCGGGTGTCGATGGACATGCTGTGTGTCGACCTGACCGATGTGCCCGAGGCCGGCCTGGGCTCGACCGTCGAGTTGTGGGGCAAAAACATCCTCGCCAGCGATGTGGCGACCGCCGCTGACACCATTCCCTACCAGATTTTTTGCAACCTGCGCCGAGTGCCACGGCTCTATTCCGGCGCCTAGCTGCCGGACGCCGAAGACGTCCAGCGGGATTCAGACCAAAGTGTTGTAAATACTGAACGCTGTCGCCATGATAACGCTCAATTACAACAAAGCCTGAATCCTAGGAGGCTCCTGCATTGGACGTCGGCGAACGACTGCAATCCATCCGTAAACTGAAAGGTCTTTCCCAGCGTGAACTCGCCAAACGTGCGGGCGTCACCAACAGCACCATTTCGATGATCGAGAAAAACAGTGTCAGCCCTTCCATCAGCTCCTTGCGCAAGGTGCTGGGCGGCATCCCCATGTCGATGGTCGAATTCTTTTCCGAGGAGATCCTCCAGGAAAAACCGACCCAGATCGTCTATAAAGCCAATGAGCTGATCGACATTTCCGATGGTGCGGTGACCATGAAGCTGGTGGGCCGTGCGCATCCCAGCCGGGCGATTGCGTTTCTCAACGAAATCTACCCGCCAGGCGCCGATACGGGCGAGGAAATGCTGACCCATGATGGCGAGGAAACCGGGATTCTGTTGGAAGGTCGTCTGGAATTGGTCGTGGGCGTCGAAACTTTTGTGCTCGAAGCCGGCGATAGCTACTACTTTGAAAGCACCAAGCCGCACCGTTTTCGCAATCCGTTCGATGTGCCGGCGCGACTAATCAGCGCAGCCACACCCGCGAACTTTTAACCGAAGAGGCGCCCTGCCTACCTTGCAGAGGTGCCCGTAGTTGTATTTCGCCATACTGAATCCCCCCTTGGATAATAGGGTTGTTTCAGTGAGGCGGCCTAACCGTTATACTTTCGCCGCCTGCGAAACCGTGGCCGCAGGCGTGAATAGCCACCATGAGGGTGAACGCGTGAACCTAATTATGAAAATGCTGGCTGTACCAGCAACCGTACTGGCCCTTTGGGCTGCCAGCGCTCAAGCTGCGACCAATGATGATATTGCCAAGCGTCTTGAACCCGTCGGGAAGGTCTGTATTCAGGGCGAAGAATGCAAGGGGATGGAAGTCGCTGTGACAGCAGGCGGCGGCGCGAAAACGCCGGACGAGATCATCGCCAAACACTGTACTGCTTGCCACAGCACTGGCCTGTTGGGCGCACCGAAAATCGGTGACACTGCTGCCTGGAAAGAGCGCGCCGACCACCAGGGCGGCCTTGATGGCATCCTGGCCAAGGCCATCACCGGTATCAACGCCATGCCGCCTAAAGGAACCTGCGCCGATTGCTCGGATGCTGACCTCAAGGGTGCGATCGAGAAGATGTCTGGTTTGAAATAAACCGATCTTCGCCAAAAAGCCGCTGACCAGCGGCTTTTTTGTGGGCGCAATTTGGCGGCCAAGGCTGTTCATTGCAGCAAAGACCCGGCAAGCTCGGTCCAACCCCTAATCATGGAATGTCAGGAGGGTCGGATGGTGCAGTTGTGTTCAATCGAGCAAGCGGTCGATGACGTACTGGAGCGCTTGCCTGCGCATATCCACATGGGTATGCCGCTGGGCCTGGGCAAGGCGAATCTGTTTGCCAATGCCTTGTACCGGCGCATCGCCAAGCTGCCTGAGCGGGCGCTGACGATTTACACCGCGCTGAGCCTGGGTCGCCCGCCGTTGGGCGATGGCTTGCAGAAGCGTTTTCTGGAGCCGTTTATCGAGCGGGTGTTCGGCGATTATCCTGAGCTGGACTTCCTCGCCGCCCTGCGCAAGGACAGCCTGCCGGCCAATATTCACGTGCAGCAGTTTTTTATGCAGCCCGGCAGCCTGCTGCATAGCACCTCGGCCCAGCAGGATTACGTCAGCAGCAACTACAGCCATGCCGCCCGCGATATCAACGCTGCCGGCCTGAACCTGATCGCGCAGTTGGTGGCCAGCAGCAGTGAGCACCCGGATCGCCTGAGCCTGAGCTGCAACCCCGATATCACCCTCGACCTGTTACCGATGATCGCCAAGCGCCGCGCGGCAGGCGAGACCATCCTGGTGGTGGGCCAGGTGCATGATGATTTGCCCTACATGCCCGGTGATGCCGAGCTGGGCATGGATCAGTTCGACTTCCTGATCGACGAAAAAGACCGCACCACGCTGTTTTCCACGCCGAACATGCCAGTGGGTTTGCAGGACCACTTCATTGGTTTGCACGCCAGTACCCTGGTACGCGATGGCGGCACCCTGCAGATCGGTATCGGTTCGATGGGCGACGCCCTGACTGCCGCATTGCTGGCGCGTCAGGCCGATAACGAAGGCTACCGGCAGTTGCTCACCGACCTGGATGTGTACCAATGGGCGCCGCTGATCAGCCGCGAGGGCGGGGTCGAGCCGTTTGCCCGGGGCCTCTATGGCTGCAGCGAAATGTTCGTCAATGGCCTGCTGGTGCTGGCCGACGCCGGCATTGTGCGGCGCAAGGTGTACCCCGATGTGGCGACGCAGCAGCAGGCCAATGCGGGTCTGCTGGACGACGCGGCACAACCGGATGGCGTGTCGATCCACGGTGGCTTCTTCCTCGGCCCCCGCAGTTTTTACCAGCGCTTGCAGGAAATGACCCACGCCAAGCGCCTGGAATTCAACATGACCCGCATCAGCTATATCAACGAGCTGTACGGGCAGGAAGAACTCAAGCGTTTACAGCGCCTGGATGCGCGGTTTATCAACAGCGCCATCATGGTCACGTTGCTGGGCGCCGGTGTTGCCGACCAACTGGAAGACGGCCGCGTGCTCAGTGGCGTGGGTGGGCAATACAACTTTGTGGCCCAGGGCCATGCGCTGGAGGGCGCGCGCTCGATCCTGATCCTGCGCAGCTGGCGTGAAGCGGGCGGTGATGTCAGCTCCAATATCGTCTGGGAATATGGCCATTGCACGATTCCCCGGCACCTGCGCGATATTGTCATCACTGAATACGGCATCGCCGACCTGCGTGGCCAGACCGACGCCAAGGTGATCGAGGCGCTGCTCAATATCACCGACTCACGCTTCCAGGCGGGCTTGATCGAGCAGGCGCAAAAAGCCGGCAAGTTGCCCAAGGACTTTCAGCTCGACCCGCGCTTCGCCGACAACACGCCGGAGCGTTTGCAGGCGGTGCAGGCACGGCATTCAAGGCTGTTCCCGGAGTACCCGCTGGGCAGTGACTTCACCGATGAAGAACGGGATTTGTTGCGCGCGTTGAACTGGCTCAAGAGCAAATTCAAGCTGACGGAGATTCTGGAGTTGGGCAAAGCGGCGCTGGATGCGCCTGAGCCTGAGGCGTTTCCCGAGCACTTGGTGCGGATGCGCCTGGATAACCCGGAGGGGTTTAAAGAGGATTTGTATCAGCGCCTATTGCTTGCTGGCCTTAAGGCCACCGCACACTAACGGCCACCACAAACCAAATGTGGGAGCGGGCGTGCTCGCGATAGCAATGGATCAGCCACTCGTGAGTTGACTGACAGACCGCTATCGCGAGCAAGCCCGCTCCCACATTTTTAAGCGTGCCCGCTCAGGATTAATCGATGAAGGTCACGACGCCACCGGCCAGGGACTTGACCCGCGCCAGCGACTCAACCCGGTAACCCTGGGCATCCAGCTCAGCACGCCCACCCTGGAACGACTTCTCGATCACAATCCCCAGGCCCGCCACGGTGGCGCCGGCCTGTTTGATGATCGAAATCAGCGCCTGGGACGCCTTGCCGTTGGCCAGGAAGTCGTCGATCACCAGCACGCGGTCGCTGCTGGTCAGGTGGCGTGGGGAGATTGCCACGGTGCTTTCGACTTTCTTGGTGAAGGAATACACCGTCGCCGACAGCAGGTTTTCCGTCAGGGTCAGGGACTGCTGCTTGCGGGCGAAGATCACCGGTACGCCCAGGTTCAGGCCGGTCATGATCGCTGGCGCGATGCCTGAGGCTTCGATGGTGACGATCTTGGTGATCCCCGAATCCTTGAACAGCGCGGCGAATTCGTCGCCGATCAGTTTCATCAGCGCCGGGTCGATCTGATGGTTCAGAAAGGCGTCGACCTTGAGTACCTGGTCGGAAAGCACGATGCCTTCTTCGCGAATTTTCTTGTGCAGTGCTTCCACAAAAGCTTCCTCTGGTGGCGCAAGGGGCGCCGAAAGTAGATTAAAAAGTAGTCGATTCTAGCGCTTTAGCATCGCGCGTATATCCGCCAGGGCGGTGTTGCCGCGTACCGCCTTGACTTCAGTTGGGGTGTCGTCGTTGCCTTCCCAGGCCAGGTCGTCCGGTGGTAGCTCATCGAGGAACCGGCTTGGGGCGCAGTCGATGATTTCGCCGTATTGCTTGCGCTTGGCCGCAAAGGTGAAGGCCAGGGTCTGACGTGCGCGGGTAATGCCCACGTAGGCCAGGCGCCGTTCTTCCTCGATGGTGTCGGCTTCGATACTGGAGCGGTGTGGGAGGATTTCCTCTTCCATGCCCATGATGAACACGTAGGGGAATTCCAGGCCCTTGGACGCATGCAAGGTCATCATTTGCACACCTTCGGCGCCGTCTTCCTCTTCCTGCTGGCGCTCGAGCATGTCGCGCAGCACCAGCTTGCCGATGGCGTCTTCGACGGTCATTTCGCCGTCTTCGTCTTTTTCCAGGGTGTTCTTCAGCGCCTCGATCAGAAACCAGACGTTGCCCATGCGGTAGTCCGCGGCCTTGTCGCTGGAGCTGTTGGTGCGCAGCCAGTTTTCATAGTCGATATCCATGACCATGCTGCGCAGGGCGCTGATCGGGTCTTCGCCGGCGCATTGCTCGCGCACCCTGTCCATAAAACGCTTGAAGCGCGACAGGCGATCGGTGAAGCGCGTGTCCAGGTGTTCGCCCAGGCCGATTTCGTCGGTGGCGGCGTACATCGAGATCTTGCGTTCGGTGGCGTAGTTACCGAGTTTTTCCAGGGTGGTGGAGCCGATTTCCCGGCGCGGCACGTTGATCACGCGCAGGAAGGCGTTGTCGTCATCCGGGTTCACGATCAGCCGGAAGTAGGCCATCAGATCCTTTACTTCCTGGCGTCCGAAAAAGCTGTTGCCGCCGGACAGACGATACGGCACCTGATGGTGCTGCAACTTCAGCTCGATCAGCTTGGCCTGGTAGTTGCCGCGATAGAGGATCGCAAAGTCGCTGTAGGGCCGGTCGGTGCGCAGGTGCAGGCTGAGGATTTCCACGGCCACGCGTTCGGCTTCGGCGTCTTCGTTGCGGCAGCGGATCACGCGAATCTCATCGCCGTGGCCCATCTCGCTCCACAGCTGTTTTTCGAATTCGTGGGGGTTGTTCGAGATCAGCACGTTGGCGCAACGCAGGATGCGGCTGGTGGAGCGGTAGTTCTGCTCCAGCATCACCACTTTCAGGGACGGGTAGTCGTCCTTGAGCAGCATCAGGTTTTCCGGGCGCGCACCGCGCCAGGCGTAGATCGACTGGTCATCGTCGCCGACCACGGTGAACTGGTTGCGCGTGCCGATCAGCAGTTTCACCAGCAGGTATTGGCTGGCGTTGGTGTCCTGGTATTCGTCCACCAGCAGGTAGCGCACCTTGTTCTGCCACTTTTCGAGGATATCGGCGTGTTCCTGGAACAGCTTCACTGGCAGCAGGATCAGGTCGTCGAAGTCCACCGCGTTGAACGCCTTGAGCGTGCGTTGGTAGTGGGTGTAGACGATGGCGGCAGTCTGTTCCTTGGGGTTGCGCGCGTTTTCCAGGGCCTCGGGCGGCAGGATCAGGTCGTTTTTCCACGAGCCGATCATGTTCTTGATCTCGTCGACCCCGTCGTCGCCCGCGTATTCCTTCTGCATGATGTCGGTCATCAGGGCCTTGACGTCGGTCTCGTCGAAGATCGAGAAGCCCGGCTTGTAGCCCAGCCGCACATGCTCCTTGCGGATGATGTTCAGCCCCAGGTTGTGGAAGGTACACACAGTGAGGCCACGGCCTTCGCCACCCTTGAGCAGGGTGCCGACGCGCTCTTTCATTTCCCGCGCCGCCTTGTTGGTAAAGGTCATGGCGACGATGTACTGGGCACGGATGCCGCAGTTCTGGATCAGGTGCGCGATCTTGCGGGTGATCACGCTGGTCTTGCCGGAGCCAGCACCGGCGAGCACCAATAGAGGGCCGCCGACGTAGTTCACGGCTTCTTGCTGCCGGGGATTGAGTCGGGACATACAGGGTTTTGGGAGTCTTTGAGCGAAAAGGGCGGGCATTTTAACAGGCTGGCAAGATTCTGCCGCCTCTGAACGACAGTGTGACGTACCACTCGATCTAAATTTGCCGGTTTTGTTACTTTGCCGCAGGATGTGCGGTGTTTTTGGGTCTATTGTTCGATCTAGACCTGCACTGCGCGTATTTGATAACCAATATCATTGGTCATTATCAGGCTGCGCGTCATAATGCCCGCCGCCAACGAATTTTTGCAAAGTCTAGGGAGCTAGCTTGTCTACGCCTGTCGAACCCTTGCGTTTGCTGCTACTGGCCGATGAGCCAGCGTGGGCAGCGTTGTTGCGCGAGTGCCTGGCGCCGATGGGCGATGGGGCTGTGCTGGTCAGTGCGCCAAGCTGGGAGTCGGTGAGCAGCCTGTTCGACGACGACCGCACGGCTGTCTTGCTCACCACCCCGGGTCTGCAACCTGGCCCTGGCCGTTGTAACCTGCCCACCGTAATGCTGCTGGAGCAGGAACCGCTGGTTGCACCGTTGGGCGCCAGCGATTGGTTGATCCGTGGCGCGTTTGATGTGGATACGCTGCGCCGCTGCCTGCGCCATGTGCGCGAACGCGGCTTGCTGGAAAACACCCTGCAACGCCTGGCCGCACAAGACCCCTTGACCGGCATCGCCAACCGCCAGGGTTTCCAGACCCTGCTGGCCGCGCGCCTGGCGGAAAACGACGGGCGTGGCCTGGCCCTCGGCCACCTGGACCTGGACAACTTCCGCCATGCCAACGATGCCCTCGGCCATCAGGCGGGCGACCGGCTGATCCTGCAAGTGGTCTCGCGGCTCAAGAGCCAACTGGAGGTCGGCGACCAACTGGCGCGCCTGGGCAGTGATGAATTTGCCTTGTTGATCGACACCCGCCGTGCGCCGCAACGCGCCGAGTGGATGGCCGAGCGCATCACCGAGGCCATGGCCGAACCTTACTGGGTCGATGGCGAGAGCCTGCTGATCGGTTGCAGCCTCGGTGTGGCCCATGCCCGCGCCAAGGCCGGCGCCGACCCGTTGATGTGGCACGCGCATATCGCCATGCAACAGGCCAAGAGCACCCAGGGCTGCACCTTTCATATCTTCAATGAACGCATCAACCGCAATGCCCGTAGCCTCGCCGACCTGGAAAGCGAACTGCGCCGGGCGCTGCGCCGTGACGAACTGGAACTGCATTACCAGCCGCGGCTGGACCTGGACGATGGGCATATCGTCGGCCTCGAAGCCCTGGTGCGCTGGCGCCACGGTGAACGTGGCTTGCTGCCGCCGAGCGAGTTCGTGCCGCTGGCCGAGCAGAGCGGCCTGATCGTGCCGTTGGGCTACTGGGTGATTTCCCGGGCCCTGCGCGATATGCAGGACCTGCGCGAGCGCGGCCTGCCGCCGTTGCACATGGCGGTCAACCTGTCGTTCCGTCAGTTTCAGGACAGCCAGTTGCTCTCGACCCTGAGCCGTTTGATTGCCGAGCGTGGGGTGGAGGCGCAATGGCTCGAATTCGAGCTTACTGAAACCGCCGTGATGCGCCGCAGCGACCTGGTCAAGCAGACCATGGATGCCTTGGGCCGCCTGGGTGTGCGCTTCTCCCTGGATGACTTTGGCACCGGGTTCTCGTCCTTCGTACACCTCAACAGCCTGCCGATTGCCTTGCTCAAGATCGACAAGAGCTTTGTCGGCGGTATGGAAGAGCGCGAAGAAAACCGCAAGCTGGTGCACGCCATGATCAACCTGGCCCACAACCTCAACCTGGAAGTGGTGGCCGAAGGCGTGGAAACCCCGGAGCAGCTGGCGTTGTTGCGCTTGTTCGGCTGCGACCAGGCCCAGGGTTACCTGATCAGCAAGCCGTTGCCGCTGGCGGAATTGGTGGAATACCTGACGTTTGGCAGCAGCCAGCAGGCGTTGTTGGGCGATGTGATCTAGCCCTGTAAACCAATCAAAAAGGTGGGGGCTGGCAAGCCAGCTCCCACACTGACCGAGTACATCCTTCAGTTCGGCTGTGGGACCGCATCGACTTGCGGCTCCTGGGCAATCATCCGCTTCATCTTCGCCTCAAACGCCCAGGTCAGGGTAATCGCCGCACAGGCAAGCCCCAGCGCCAGACCCCACCACACGCCGGTCGGGCCCCAGTCCAAGGTAAACGCCATCAACCAGGCCGCCGGTGCGCCAATCAACCAGTAACAACCCAGGCCGACGAGGAACGTGGTCTTGGCATCCTTGAGCCCTCGGATGCAACCCATGGCGATGGTCTGCACGCCGTCGAACAGCTCGAACCACGCCGCCACGGCCAACAGGCTGACCGCCAGGCTGATCACTTGGGCGAAGGCCGGGTCGTCATGGTCGAGGAACAGGCCGATCAGCGGGTCTGAAAACAGCCAGAACACCATGGCAAACCCCAGCATCACGCTCGCGCCGAAGGCGATACCCACGCGTCCGGCCAGCCGTGCATCGAGCAGTTGCCCGCCGCCATAGTGCAAGCCGATGCGCATGGTGACGGCATAGGACATGCCCGCCGGCACCATGAACGCCACCGAGACGATTTGCAGGGCAATCTGGTGGGCCGCCAACTGCGTACTGCCCATGGTGCCCATGCACAGCGCCGCAAAGGCGAACAAGCCGACTTCCACCGCATAGGTACCGCCAATCGGCAGGCCCAGGCGCCACAGCTCGCGCAAGTAATGCAGGTTGGGCCGCAGCAGGCCCTTGCCCAGGGGGTAGGCCGCGTAGGCGCGGTTGTATTTGATGTACCACAACAGTGCCAGGGCCATGCAGTTGGCGACAATCGCCGTGACCAGGCCAATGCCCATCAGGCCCAGCTTGGGCAGGCCGAACATGCCTTCGATCAACGCATGGTTGAGCAGGTAGTTGAGCACCGTGCCGCACAGGCTGATCACCATCACCGGCGTGGCTTTGCCGATGGCGCTGGTGAAGCCGCGCAGGGCCATGAACGTCAGGTAGCCGGGCAGGGCGAACGGCAGGATCATCAGGAATTGCCCGGCCGACTGCACGTTGGTTTCGGTCTGGCCGAACATCAGCAGCACCGGCTTGAGGTTCCACAGCAGCAGGCCGGCCACCAGGGCCATCAGCCAGGCCAGCCACAGGCCGGCCTGGGTCAGGCGGGTGGCGCCCTCGATGTCGCCGGCGCCCTGGCGAATGGCGACCAGGGTGCCCACGGCGGCAATCACGCCGATGCAAAAGATCGACACAAACGAATAGCTTGCCGCACCCAGCCCGCCGCCGGCCAGGGCTTCGGGGCTGAGGCGGGCCATCATCAGGGTGTCGGTCAGCACCATCAACATGTGCGCCAACTGCGAGGCAATCAACGGCCCTGACAGCCGCAGAATGGCCCAGAGTTCGGTACGCGCCGGATGCTGCATGATCATCACGCTCAATAATTGCACAAGGGGTAGAAGGGTTGATTCTCGGCGCTCTCAGCGCTTTGCACAAAGGGATAAATGCGATCATTCGCATGATTAAAACTCATGCCAGGATGAATCTGGTAGGGTTTCGGAATCGTGCCGTCGGAGTTTTCCTCATGTCTCGTCGCCTGCCTCCGCTTTATGCCTTGCGTGCATTTGAAGCCGCCTCACGGCATAACTCCTTCACCCGTGCGGCCGAAGAACTGTCCATCACCCAAAGTGCAGTCAGCCGGCATATCCGCACCCTGGAGGAGCATTTCGCCTGCCGCCTGTTCCAGCGCAGCGGGCGCACCTTGCAGTTGACCGAGTCGGCGCGCCTGCTGCTGCCTGGGGTGCGCGAGGGCTTCGCCGCCCTGGAGCGCGCCTGCCATACCTTGAATGCCGAAGATGACATCCTGCGCATGAAGGCCCCGTCGACCCTGACCATGCGCTGGTTGCTGGCGCGCCTGAGCCGGTTCCGGCACTTGCAGCCGGGCAACGAGGTGCAGTTGACCAGCGCCTGGATGAGCATCGACGAAGTGGATTTCAATCAGGAACCGTTCGACTGCGCGGTCTTGCTGAGTGACGGGCACTTTCCGGCGGACTGGGAAGCCAGCTACCTGTTTCCCGAACTGTTGATCCCGGTGGGCGCGCCGAACCTGCTCAATGACGGCCCCTGGGATGTGGAGCGCCTGGCCAGCGCTGAACTGCTGCACCCCACGCCGGATCGGCGTGATTGGCGCCGCTGGTTGCAGCGTACGGGGCTGGCGTCCCGCGTCGCCATCAAGGGCGGGCAGGTGTTCGATACGCTGGAGCTGGGGATGATTGCCGCTGCCCGGGGCTATGGCGTGTCCATGGGCGATCTGCTGATGGTCGCCGAGGATGTGGCCCAGGGGCGCTTGAGTTTGCCATGGCCGACTGCGGTGGCCAGCGGCGAAAGCTATTACCTGGTCTGGCCCAAGACCCGCCCCGGTGGTGAGCGCCTGCGCAGGCTGTCGGACTTCCTGCAAAGTGAAGTCCGGGCCATGGCCTTGCCGGCGGTGGAACAGCTCGAGTGAAACGATGCAGCGTCCTACACACGGTGCCTTTGAGTGATGCCCCTGTAATTTGCTCAAGTATTGATTGGGGCCGCCGAAGTAGGTGTGTCGGAGTCGCCATTAGTTGCGGCTCAGCGTGCCCCCAATCCAAGAAATTTGCCGATTAGCGCTATGAGATCAGGACGATCCGGGCCTCGGCCAGGAGCTGTCATGTCTCAACCCCGCGCCCGCATCGCTTCGCAGCTGGGCATTGCCTTGGCGGTCATATTGGCTGTCGTGATCAGCGGCAGCACGGTATTTGCCCTGCGCTCCCTGGACTCGGCCAACCTGCTGACCCGTGAAGAACACCTGGCCAGCGAAGCGCGTTTGCTCGCCGACCAACTCAATACCTTCCACAGCACCCTGCGTGAGAGCACCCAGCGTTTGAGTGGGTTGTTTGAAAAGCGCTTCGGCGCCGGGTTGAGCGTACGTCCCGAGCAGATGGTGAGTGTGGCCGGGGTGCAGACCCCGGGCCTTTACCTGGGCACTGAAGTACTGAACAACAACTTCGACGAGGTCGATGAGTTCAAGCAGATGTCCGGCGGCGTGGCCACGGTGTTCGTGCGCAGCGGCGAAGACTTTGTCCGTATCAGCACCTCCCTGACCAAACAGGACGGCAACCGCGCCATCGGCACCGTGCTGGATCGCCAGGGGCCGGCCTACCAGCGCCTGCTCGCCGGGCAGAGCTACATCGGTCGCGCGGTGCTGTTCGAACGTTCCTACATGACCCAGTACAGCCCGGTACGTGATGCCAGCGGCCAGGTGATTGCGGTGTTGTTCATCGGTTTCGACTACACCGATGCGCAGAACGCCCAATTCGCCAACCTCAAGCGGTTCCGCATTGGCCAGACCGGCTCGCTGGCGCTGCTGGACGAGCAAAAACACTGGCTGGTGCCGCCTGCCGGCGTGCAGGCGTTGGAGCAGGCCGTTCCGGTGATCCTGGAGCTGGCGCAAAAGCCTGGCCAGGGGCGTTTCTGGAGTGACAAGGGCGAAGACTTCTACAGCGTTGCAGTGCCATTTGACGGCGGCCCGTGGTCGGTGGTGGCGAGCATGCCCAAGGCCGAGATCCGCGCGGTGACCTGGGCCGTGGGTATCCGCCTGGTGATCGGCAGCGTGCTGGCGATGCTGTTGGCGGTAGGCGCGGCGGTCTGGTTGCTACGCAGCAAATTGCAGCCCCTGGGCGACCTGGTGCGCCAGGCCGAAGCCCTGGGGGCCGGTGATTTGAGTGCGCGGCTGAATGTGTCCAGCCACGATGAAATCGGACAGCTGGCACGCAGCTTCAACCAGATGGGCGAGGCCTTGTCGACCATGGTCTCCCATATCCGCAAGGCGGCCGAAGAGGTCAACAGCCGCGCCCAGGCGCTGTCAGGTTTGTCGGGAGGCGCTTATGAGGGCATGGAGCAGCAATCCGGCGAGATCACCAGCATGGCCGGCGCGGTGGAAGAGTTCAGCGCCACTTCGCTGAACATTGCCGACAACATGGGCAATACCGAACGCATGGCCCAGGAAAATGCCCAGCAGACCCGCATTGGCCGCAACTCGATGCAGGAGGCGTCGTCGTCCCTGGAGCATATCGCCACGGCACTGAACAGCACGGCCAAGGTGATCAATACCCTGGGCCAACGTTCCCAGGAAATCGGCGGCATCGTCGGCGTGATTACCTCGATCGCCGAACAGACCAACCTGCTGGCACTCAACGCCGCCATCGAGGCGGCGCGGGCCGGGGAGCAGGGGCGTGGATTTGCCGTGGTCGCCGATGAGGTGCGCAACCTGGCCTCGCGTACCCGCCAGGCCACCGATGAGATTTCCGGGATGATCCAGAGCATCCAGCAGGAAACCGGCAATGCCATCAGCACCATGGAACAGGGCAATGTGCTGATGCAGGAAGGCTTGTCGCGCAACGCCGACGTGGCCTCGGCCCTGGCGCGCATCGACGAGCAAAGCCGCTCGGCGGGGCAGCAGTTTGCCGCGATTACCACAGCGACCCAGGAGCAAAGCAGCACCGCGACCTTGCTCAGCAGCAACCTGCAGAGCATTGCCCTGGCCAACAGTGAGCAGCGGGAAGTGGTCTCGAACCTGGCGATTACCGCCAGGGAGCTGGAGACGTTGGCGGCAGGGCTGCGGCAAGAGGTGGATCGGTTTCGGTAAGGCTGATCAATTCCCGAGTCCCGGATCCACCCGTTTGCCGATGTCCTTGAGCCGCGCCAGTTGATCAACCATCCCTGGCGCTTCGTCGAGGCTGCTGGCGAAGGTCCACAGGTACGTCATCACCGCATAGACATGGCCGGCCTTGACCGCTGGCGACAAGGCCAGTTGGCTGATCGCTACGATGAACAGTAGCGCTGCCAGCGCGCCGAGAAACAGGTAGGCGACGGCTTCGCGGTCCGACAGCCAGATACGCAGGCGTGACAGCAGTTGGTAATGGCGTCGCAACGTCTGGGCGCCAACCTTTTCCACCAGGCCAATCTCTTTCTCCAGGCGGTTATTCAACCGTTCGTGCAACTGCTCGTTACGGCGGGCAAAGCGCGGTAGCAGGATGATGCAAAGCAGCAGTGCCGCAAAGCAGGCCAGGCCCACCCAAGGTTCAATCACCAATAACATCGCGGCCGCGCCAACGATGGAGACCAAGGCTGTTGCGATCACCGGCACATGCTTTTCGAAGAAGTCGACAAAGTCCCGCGCCAGCACCACCCGTGCGGCGGCCTTGGACGTGCTGTGATTCTGTAGACGCTGGTTGAGAATCACAGGCACGGCAAGATCGGCGTAGATCCGCGTGAAGGTACGGGTATCCAACGCCCGGCGTGCGGCGCCGACCACCCAGAACGCCATCACCACGGCCGCATAGAACAGCGCACTGCTGGCATCGCCGCGCAGGATCGAGTCCACGGCGAAACCGGCAAACAGGGGATAGGCCAGCAGCAACGCGTTCTCCAGCGCAACCAACGACAGCGTGCAGAACAGCTTGCCGGGATAAGCCTTGGCGATTGCCTTGAGGGTTTGGCTGGCCGATTGCTGGCCGATTTTCTTGCTTTCTTCGATCAGGATCTGTGGCGTTGTGGATGGCATGGGTGCACCAAAGGAGTAATAGGCGCTACTATTGAGCGACTGCTCAAGTATCCTTGAGCAGTCGCTCAAAAAGCAAGCGCCGCTTATCTGACGGCGCCCGTAAGGAATTGCCCATGTCGCGTATCGACCGTAAAGACCAGATCATCGCCGCTGCCCTGGAGCTGTTTCGCAGCAAGGGCTTTGCCGATGTCTCCACCCGCGATCTGGCGGAGCATGCGGGCTTGTCCCGCAGCCACGTGTATCACTACTTCAGCGACTGGAAAGAACTGCGCCGCGAAGCCTTTGTTCGCTTCGCCAATGAGCAGTTGGACGAAGTGCGCGGGCCATTGGCAGATGCGCCGCCGCTTGAGGCCTTGGTGGGTTTCCTCAAGGGTTGCCTGCCGTGTACCGCCGACGCCGGCTGGGCGCTCTGGCTGGATGCCTGGGATGAGGCGATGCATGACGCGGAACTGGCTCAGGCGTATCTGCTGGTCAATGCCCAGTGGCAAGCCATGCTTGCCGATGTGATCGAGCAGGGGATCGCTGCCGGGGTATTCCGCTGTGGCTCATCCAGTCGTGCGGCCCGCCAGATCTTTGCGGTGACGATGGGTTATACCGATGACCTGTTGCTCAAGCCCTCCGTCGAGTCGGCGCAAGTGGTACTGGGTGAGGTGATGGAAGTGGCGGGGCTGCTGCTGGATTTGCCCAGGGATCGCTAAGTCACGGCGGTTGGCCGGTACTGCAACGCTTCGGCCAGATGATGGCGAGCGATGGCGTCTGCCTGTTCCAGGTCGGCCAGGGTGCGCGCGACCTTGAGTAGCCGATGAGCTGCGCGCAACGACAGGGTCAGGCGCTCACAGGCGCTTTCCAGCCAACCCTCATCGGCTTTCGATAGCTCGCAGTGGCGCCGCAAACCCGTCAGGTCGAGGAATGCATTTGCACAGCCCTGGCGTTGTTGTTGGCGATCCCTGGCGCTGGCGACGAGGGTTGAAGCGCTGGCAGTGTCATTGCCGGTTTGTTTGGCTGGGTTCAGCGCGGTGCTTTCCCGGGCAACGGTCAGGTGCAGGTCGATTCGATCCAGCAACGGCCCCGAGAGCTTGTTGCGGTAGCGCTGGATCTGTTCCGGCGTACACCGACAGCGCCCGCTGGGTTCGCCCATATAGCCGCAGGGGCAAGGGTTCATGGCTGCCACCAGTTGAAAACGTGCGGGGAAGCTCACGCGGTCGCGCGCCCGGGAAATCACGATATGCCCGGACTCAAAAGGGTAGTCTTTTCTCACACTTCTAGAAACGGGGTTTCCCGGTTGTTAAACGCCCGGAAAACGGCATGTTTTTAGATCGAGGTGGTTTGGAGTGCTGGGACTTGTACCAGTGCGAGAAATCGCCGGATAACGCGGTGTGTGCGTCCGCTCGGAAGACGTTCGGTGAACCATCGGTGCTAATCTGGACATAAGGAACAGCACGATAAGGGTGAGCGAAAAATGGATGGGCAATTCATTAGCTATAAAAATCTTGAAAGTATTAGCAAGAAAATGGACGAGTACATTGATGGCAATCATCCTGATCTTGAAAAATTCTGCCAACGCCAACATCAAAAAAAATGTGAAACGCCGTTTTTAACGGCTCAGCTCTATTACGTTATAGGGACCGGATATTCGTCTGTCTATTTCGCATCGGTACAAAAGGATTGGTATTCGCCCAGCATTAGCAATGCAGTTTACTTTTTAAGAAAAGCATTGAATGAGCTGAAAAATGAAAAAGATGAGTATCACACCGTAAAAATTGGGAATAAAAAACTGATTTTGAGTTTGTCAGAGCTATTTTCCCGGATTAACATAAATCTGGCGAACTACCTAACCGAGCAGCACAGGCATATTGAGGCTGTTGAATTTTACGATAGAGCTATCGCTGTTAAAAACGCATTCGGTCTTGTGACAAAAGCCCGATGCCTAATAGAATTTAGAAAATACGTTTATGATGAAAACTCAAAATTCTTTTTTTCAAAAGAAATATACAAGCTAACAAAAAAATCATTATCGCCGGATAGTGTCACAATAGAAGGTGACGAAGAGCAATTTGAAAATTTAAAGAAGCGACAAGCGTCTTTCATTGAGTATTTTGAAGATGCTTATCCCGACTATATAGAAAATGACCATTCCGATACACACAAAGAGAACTTCAAAAACCGAAAACATAAAAAATATTTAGATTGGGTTGGGGGAAATAAGCTCTTTCTTAACCTGACTAACATTGTTATTACCAAAGAATACGCCTATGAGGATTGCTTGGGACTTCCTTCGTTTTCCGGCAAGTTAAACCCTCTGTTATTGGTAAGCGAAGAATTAGCATCTCATGCCCATTTTGATGAGCTGAAAGATACCTATTGTTATGCTAGACATGTTTTCTATTCAGCATTACAAATGCCCGAAGAAGCTGAGCATTTGTATAACTCTACGTACAAACAGGTTGATAGCCTAGATTACTCTATCAATAGCATTAAAACCAATAGCTACAAAACGGCACTAAGGTGCCTATATTCGCTATTAGATAAAATAGCGTTTTTTACTTACAAGTTTTACGGAGTTAGCTCCGATGAACTGGAAGAGCATGACGTAAATATCAAGCGGATTTTTGTATCAGGAAAAAA
Organism: Pseudomonas sp. FP2294; assembly: GCF_030687625.1. Taxonomy (NCBI): domain Bacteria; kingdom Pseudomonadati; phylum Pseudomonadota; class Gammaproteobacteria; order Pseudomonadales; family Pseudomonadaceae; genus Pseudomonas; species Pseudomonas sp. FP2294. The sequence goes on along the minus strand of NZ_CP117441.1, from coordinate 5,686,290 downwards.
ACCATTAGATTGGTTAGAGCAGGTAAAAAATCCCTTCTTGTCGGCTTTGTATTTTTTAAGCAAAGACATAAACGACGTAAGGCATCCGCCTAAAAAAAATAAAAAGCCAAATACAGACGAAGTACTGTATCTGTCCGAAACAACATTCCCCGCCGCGAACCAAATCAACCAAATACGTAATGCAGTTGAACATAAATCTTTGAAAATAGTGGACGGGTTTGGTTACGAGCTTTCTCAAAAGCACTATGACCCTAAAAATACACTGGATGAAGCAATAAAAGCACGAGAAAACTTAGATGAGTTGTCTAGTGAATACCACACACTAAACGAAAATATCGAAGAAAAACTTCGATTAAAGTCGTTCCATTTGGCTGTTTCTGTTGAGCGTATAGAACAGCAGATTTTGGAGCTTATTAAGTTATCCAGAAACGCATTGATGTATCTAGCGTTATCCGTTCAGTACCACGAGAGCAGAAAACCAGACGATGGTGTATCCATCCGATTGGAGCGAGACGTGCCTTACAAGTAAACAGAGCGGCCTTGATTACTGATATGGCGTGCAGTGGCCCGCCTTCTCTGGTGGTCGCTTCGCTTTTTAAAAGAAAGTTAAAAGGCGAAATAAACTGCCAAGGTATCAAGGTTATTCCGCTTATGGATAAAACGGAAAATTGACACAATAAACGAAAAAAGCCCTTTATCGGGCCTTTTTTTTGACTGGCTTTAATATTTAAGCATGTCCACCAAGTCTCTATAATGCTTGATTTTATCATTAAATACGGCCATAAATTCAACGCCGCCGAGTTCAAAGCATGGGTGAAAAAGTGATTGTCTTGTTGCTTTCTTTTCTTGGCTTTCTACTTCTTGATAATCGTAAGCCTTACTACCAGCGGTCAAAGTGAAGTAGCCAATGTTGCATTTTATTTTCTTGAAAACTCGACCGTTTTTCACAAGCGATATTCTTACAACGTATTCTCTTCTAACTTCTTGATATTTGAAAAAGTCAGTTTCAGGCTTATCTAAAAATACCTCCCACACTGCCGGGTCAAAATTGATTTTATTGGTGGCGTTCTTCTCAACATCTGATGCAAGATAATCAGTATATTTTTTTGTTTGAGAGAGCGAAGAAACTGGCTTATATGCTTTTGCAACGCAAAGTTTTATCGCCGCAAAATCGTAATCATATTCGTCAAGGTCAATAATATGAATTTTTTTTGCTCTCGCCTCTGTGTATTCATCCGACTTAAAATAGTCCTTAAATACAGCATTGGCGACATTTATGCCCGTTGAGTAATTACTGATAATGAGATATTTATTTAGTCTATGATTAGAATAGGTTTTGTCTTTACTTAAAACAGCAGCAGAACGGAACGCATCATAAGCTAATTGTCTAACGTCAAATTTTTTTGGTTTAGTGATAATTGTTTTTAACATAAGTCTCCTTTTTTAATTTCTTACTTTTATTAAATCATATTAAAAGACCTTGTCAAATTAAACCGCCAAACTTTTTAGTGTGAAAGATGTTATTGTCAAACCCTATTTTAAAATAAAGTTCGACCATAAATATATTTTCAACATGCTATTGACACGCAGTTAAAGGCTTAATCAAGCCATTAAATGACCGTTGCAAAAATGCAAAAACTCAAAAATATCAAAATTTTCTAAAAATAAATTAGACAAAACTTTGTATAAATTATTTTCACGGAATAAACCGCCAAGGAATTGAAGACATAAAAAAGCCCCGGTGAAGGGGCTTCAAGGTGTCGCTAGTTTTTAGATTTTTTCGGCTTTCAACTTGTCGATCAAATCTTCAAACGTATCAACCTCGTTTTTCTTCATCAAGTCAGCCAAAAACAAAGAATAGGTTTTGAAACCTTTGTCTTTCATAGCTTGACTAGCAATGCCTTGCTTCGACTTCTTCAAGATGAACTCAACGCCATCTATCTCAACTTTATACTTCGTCGTAGGCTCCTTGGGTGCCTTTGGTGCGTTTTCGCTCACGCTCTTGCCGGTTTTAGCTGGGGTTTCTACTTTGTAGTAGGAAAGCACCACACCAACAAAATCAGCCTCGTTATAGCCGTGTTTTTCACGCAAAGCATCCAGCTCTTCAACCAGATCAAGAACCTTAGCTTCGTTGGCGTCAGCTTTTAGGCTTTCAATCTGTGCTTCCAATGATTTTTGCTGTGCGAGTAGGTCAAGCAATTTAGACATTTTCAACGATCCTTGATGGTGTTCGCCGGATCATAATTTCAAAAAAAAATCTTGTCAAAATAAACCGCCAAGGTTTAAGCAATTAAGGTTTTGATTTTAGATCCACCAGATGAGCTTTTGACCTTCGCCTACATCTTCTTAATACATTTACGAAGTAAATACCTTTTCTTTTCCTGAAACGTTCAAATAAAACCGCAAGAATAAGGAAATCTTGAAAATCTCGGTTAACGCTCCTTATAAAAATAAGGGTTTATGGTTAACGCTCCTTATAAATCCACATACAAAAATGCTTTAAAAGCTGAATAAAAATTCAGCACAATAATATAGTTAACGCAAATTATAAAAATTTTCCTGTTCTCTCTTGAAATTATCTTTTTTTATGATTTCATATAAGTATTAACAGGCGAAAAAATAACCATGAAATATTCATTAAAAACAAAAGAGAGAAAAGTTTTTGCATTAAATACGTTTGTATCAGTGCCAAAAGCGTTTCTAGCGTTGCCGCTGTTTAACATAGCAAATCAGTCGGAAGAGTTAGCCGATAAGATAACAATACCAAAATATCAAAACATGCGTGATATTGTCATGAATTCATCATCATTAACTATCTTCAATGATTTTGAGTTCTTTCTTTTTATTCTACGCAAAGTAATAAACAGCAATAGCACTGAAATCGAGTTCGCAACAAAAGAATTGATGGACGATCTAAAAATTGCCAACAACCAACGTCCCAATTATTTGAAAATCTTTCAAGCGTCCATGATTAAGCTTGGACAAATAAACGTATCTTATAAAGAAAAACGCGATGATAAAATTGTTGCTGTTGTATTTTCTTTTATTGAGGGCGAGCTAGAAAAAGACAAATGCACAATCTCTGTTTCAAAAAGATTTATTGAGTTTTTTGGAAGTCTAAAAGAACTTTACGAAATAGATCCTAGAATACTCGGCAAACTAACAAATGAATATCAAAGAATGCTTTATGTTTTGTATGTGTGTAACAGACGTAATGACGTGAATTATTTCAGTGTTGAAATGTTGAAGCAGCGTTTCAGGATCAACAGTGAAAAGATGCCCGATAAAAGGTTCGTATTGAAAATAAGAAAAGCAAATATAGCTCTTCAAGCAATGGGCTTTATAGATGGTTTCACAGAGACAAAAAAAGAACCTGAAAAATTGCGTAGTCAAACAATTAGATTTGATGTGAGTTACAGCTATAAAACTCTTTACAAAAAAAACGATAAAAAGAAGAATGCGGAAGGGTCGAATTCAAACGATTTTGATCGTGAGTTGAGTGAAGATTTTTACGAAGAAATTGAAGAGCCAAAAGCACCTAATAAATTAACAGATGATGGAGACGAAGAATGGATATAAAAGAAATCAAAGAAATAGATTTAAAGCACGTCAGCATTGCCGCTCAGGCGTTGATTACGCACATTGAAAGCATATTGCCAACGATCCCTAGTGATCGAGTGCGTCAGCTCGTAGCGATGAAGCTAGGCACTGCTATCAGTGAAGGCGGAAACGAAGCCATGCTTCGTCAAATTCTGTTGTTGGCTGTTACAGCAATCGAAAGTAGCGAATTGATCGAACATAAAATGACTACTGGCGATCTTGAATACAACCCTTGGACGGGGGAAATACTCAGTGAAATAAATTGTATTCCCGCCGCAATTCCAGTCATAAAAATACTGAAAGAAAATAATGAAAATAAAGCAGCAAAAGCAAAAGCAAAACAAAATGAACAAAACCCGCCAAGTTCAGCGGTTTAACGATCAGGAGAATGATGAACGAAACATTATCAAACTATGAACTTGTGAAATGTATAGCCTGTTTACTTGGGCTTATGGGTTTCATAATAATGTTCAAAATTATAGTTTTAAAAGAAAAGAAATCTGTAATAACGGAACTCTCTGAATTTAGCTTGATATTAGTCTTATTTCTATGCCCTGTTGCTGTTGAATTATATTTTAATGATCCTTGTAAGATTGACGCTTTTAATGATGATGAAAAAGCTTATGAATGTTTTGATTATGAGCTAATTCAGGTTATCCATGAAAATATGAAACATCGATCAGGAGCAAGATGAATGTAAGAAATGTAATCACTTTTTTAACGCTGCTTTTCCTTCCTATCGTCGCATTCGCTGACGGTGATGCAACCGCCGCCCGTGTTGAATTGATTTCATCAAATATCGGACTGATCAAGCTCGTAGTTTTCTTGATCGGATTTGTCTTATTTGTTAACGGTGCATACAAGCTCAAATTGCTTACCGATGAGGGCGGAAAAATGGGTAAAAGTGTTCCGCTTATTTACATCATCATCGGGGCTGTACTCATGAACGTCACGCTAGCCATCGGCGTGTTCGGGAATACCTATTTTAAGGCTGGAGATTTCTGTTTTGTTGTCTCAGATGGTGCAATAAATAACGCCTGCATGAATACCGAAGTTTCGGGGCTTACAGGTGAATTGAAAGCCAGAATTGAAAAGCTTTCGAGCGGAGGCACAGCCGAAAAGTTTTTGGAAAATATCCAAATAATTATTGGGATTTTTCAAATTGTCGGATTGATTTATTTTTCGGTTGGAGCCTATGGAATTGCACAAGTATCAAATGGTTCATCAAAAGAAAGCGGCTACGGTAAACCCATTATAACGATGTTTGCATCGGCGTTGATTGTCGATATACCGCATACCGCTCAAATGGCAATCAATACGTTGCACGATATAGGAATTAACTTTTAAATAAACACAGGGAGAAATTATGAAAAATACGATGTTGCTTTTAACGTTTTTATTCTCAGTCAATGCTTTTGCTGATGACCCTGCGTGGTGGAGCGATAGCAAATGCAGGGAGCAAAGAAATAAGGAATACGCCTCACTAATGTTACACGGTTTTAAATCTCATGATGCTATTAAGAAGATAGATGAACAGTTTAAAGTTTGTATCTGTTCGTCAGGTGATGAAGCAAGGATTGCAGCTCAGTCATTAGCTGAAAATAATGAAATTGAAATGATGAGCAGTAATCGAATTATAACTGTCCCAGTGCAATACGGTCGAGACTTCGGAATGATGTCGTTTAAGGGTAAATGTTATCTTGATGCGGGAAAGCCAGAAATATGTAAAAACGCTGCTTTTATGAGCGAAGCTAGGCAATCATTTGATGTTTATCATACATACGACGAAAAAAACAATGTGTGTGTTTTTGATTTCGACAAACAAAATAAATCAACAGGGGGATAATATGAACGAAGAAAATTGCCAAGCAATGCTTGAACATTTCAGCATTAGAATTTACTCATTACAAAAAGAGTTCGACGCTTACAAGAATGACCAGATGATACCAAGCGATGAAAGAAAAGCCGCAATGTTCGACCGCTATCACCGCATTAGGGCGTTAAAATTAGAGTTGCTTTACTTGAAATTGATTTGAAATAAAGAAGCCCAAAAAAGGGCTTTTTGTTCGTATTTGATTTTTTAATATTATTATATATAATAATATTAACAACATTTTTTAATGAAATGAAAACATCGCAAATAGTAATTTTAATTTTAGGTATAGCAGTAGCCGCATTTTTTACTTCGATTTATTTTGCAGTAGCGGCAAATTTCTACAACATTCAATTTTTCTTATTGATCGCCATTCAGGGCCTTGGCATTTACGCATTGCTAGGTTTGAAAGGTGAAGCACAAAGGAGAGAAAACAAAACAAACAACAATAACGGGGTATCACAATGATCAAGTTTTCACTATTAACAATCGCATTATTTGCTTCAATGTCAGCTAATGCGTCTTTCACTTACATGACAACAATTGACGCGAATATCGTTTTCGTCAAACCACAAACTGACGAAAGTATGTGTCAGGCTTCATCAAGATATATCAAAGATTATGCCCAAGGGTTGGGCGTGAATATTGATGTGGGTGCGGGGTATTCGGATAATGTGTGCAACGTAGATATTTACAATATTAGTTCTTTTGCAAACGTCAGTCAGCTAGCGAACGTTGGAAACTACGTTAAATCCTTAAAAGCTGAAAACTACACAATGTCGAGTATTGTCTACGGTCTTAATGATGGAACCGGCCAACCGCTCCTATGGGATGACAAAGTCTACGCAGATATGCTATGGACTTTGAGATAAAAGAAAACGCCGTGAAGGCGTTTTTTATTGCGGCATAAGTTTAATGCCCACAGGCTTTCTTTTTTTCTCTTCTTTTCGTTCGCTTTCGTCTATCAAATCCTTCATCATATTCAAAGCGGCAAGCTGGTCTGTCGCACTTCCATCACTCATATCAGTAAGCTTATTTAAAGCACCTTCAAGCACGCCAGCAGCAACATCTACAACTTTCCCTGCGGCGGCCATTCCAACAGTTTTAACACCGTCCGCAACTTCGGCTCCGGTTGGTTTTTCTGAGGTTTTATCAGTTGGTAAAGCCTTAATATTGTTTTCTTCAATCGGCTTCTTAAAAGCGGGATTTTCAAGCTTCAATTTTTCAAGCTCTGCTTTATCGTTTGCGGTTGGTGTGAAACCTTTGAGCGAGTAACCTTTTTGATCCAGACCCATCATGTGAAATTCTAGCCATGCGTTACGCTTAAAATCGTCATTACCATTGAGGTACAGGGTTTGAGGTTTGCCTTTCTCAGTGAGCTTTTGAAACCCCGCTTTAATCGCCATACGGCTGTTAGTGTTGAAAGTAGCTTTGCCGTTGCTGTATTCAAAAGCTTTCTTATTCGTCCCTTTGTAAAAAAAATCATGACCATCAGGCGTATCGAACCGGGTATCTAGCACACGATTAGATTTCTTGATCCTCTTTTCTGTGATGCTTGATTGCTCATCATGAAAATCGCCGCCAATGCTTCCATAATCACGCACAGGAGCCGCTTTCACTCCCAGACGTGCAAGCGTGTCGGAGAACTGGGGATCGTCGCCAAAACGGGCTTTTAAGAGCTTGTAGGACGCTCCAACCTCAGAGGCTTTGAAGGTTTGCCCGTCTTTCTCCAGGGAGTACCCATGACTGCCATTGAGGATCAACGTGTAACCATCGTTATCAAGAAATTCAAGAAACTCCCCTGCTGTCATAGCCATTTCAGTCACAGCATTTACAGCCTCTTTAAATTTTTTCTTCTCAGATTTAATGCCGCGATTTTCAAGCCTGTATTCGTTGGATGGCTTAGGACTGGTAGGCATTCCGGGATTTAAAGACTTTCTGTTTTCAACGACTTTTAAACCGTATTCTTCTTCAATTTCCTGACAGGCTTTTTCAAAGAAAGCATAATCATTATGCTGATTGTAAAGATTTCCTTTGTTGTCTCTTTTGTTCCATACAAGATGAACGTGAATTTCATCGGTGTCCGTGTGAACGGCCCAACGGTGTTTTCGATTGTCTAAATCAAGAACGTTACGCCAAACGGTTAAAGCCAAATCACGGGCCATTTCAGGCGAAACTTTATCATCAGTATGAAAGCTGATGATTTCATGTACTGCTTCTATTTCCTGAGTTCGGCCAGTTTTAGATTGGTACTTGTTGTTAACCTGTCTGAATTTCTTCGCCCCGAATTCAGCATATTCTTCCATGCTAGTGTTATCAAATTTTGCTTCACTACCGCCAACCCACTCAGCTTTTTCTAAAATGTAATTCATTGTGCGAGTGGTGGCGGCATTATCAGGGAGTTTGCTTTTTACGTCCCTGATCATTTTGAACCTCTTTTTTTGATTACTGCTTTTTTCGTTTTAGTTGCAACGAAGTCATAGAGCTTTTCAAAGCGGTCAGATACTTGTTCAAGTGTTTTACTGTCTTGCTCTGTGAACCTGCCGCCAGCGTTCACTTTCCTCGCCATCTGGTTAACATTGTTCCCAATGCTTTCGAGCATTTTTTCGATTTTTGAAAAAGAAGCGAGAAGATCGTCGTTTGTGATTTCGATTGTTTGAGCAAAGCCATCGTTAACGATTTTTTTGATTACTGCTGTTTTAGTCATTGAAAGACTAGAAGCGAGGGTGTTGAATTTTGCCATGTCTTCTTTCGAAATTCTTATTGATACTTTATCTTGTGCCATGTTTCTCCTGATCGAAATTTAATTTGGTGAACAAAGGCCGGGGCCTGTTGTTCATAGACAATCAACTAAAATTGAAAGTCATTATGATTTCTAGATATTCTATAAATGTTTTGGCAAAGCCACAGTCTTCTTCGTATAAATATATCCCATCATGATAATTATCGGCGTGATTGATTTCTTTCAAAAGCTCCAAGATTATTGACGCTATTTGTCTATAATCTTTTTCTAAAATAATGCGTTCGATGAGTTCAAGGCTTGCGATGCTTTTTTGCTTATAGTGAAAATAACTATATACAGTTGTTAAAATCTCATTTCTCATAATTTCCTTGCGGTGGTTAATTTGGTGAACAAAGGCCGTGGCCTGTTGTTCGTATTTTCAAACTATTTGCTTTCTCATCTCATCAAAACCTTCTTTAACTTCATGTTTCACATCACCAACCAACTTGTCAAACATTTGCTTTGCTTCTTGCGAAAAAACTTCAATTAGATATTCTTCAAACTTCGCCAAATAATAATGTTTAACGTGTATAGACATTTTTTTACGCTCGACGATGTGGCGGCAAACCTTTTTAACTATAAAGTCTGTTTTTCCGTCGTGGCCAGCATTTGCAAATTCATTTTGAATAATAGCGTTGCTGAATTTTTGGGTACTTTTTGTATAGTCCCTAAATGATAGAAGGGTGCGGACTATTTGCTGATCTACGTCGTTGAGGTTGGTGCAGTCAATCTTTCTAATCCATATTGGTTTAGGTGCTGGGCTACCGAAATCAAAATCATCAAAATCAAAATCATCATTCAAGTGTTTAGGGTCGACTAAGGGTTCTTCGTTGTTGAAATCCTTACTTAATACAGGATCACTGAAATCGAAATCATCATCGTCATTTTTCGGGTTTTGTTTGTCTGTCATAATTTTCCTCATGTTTACGTTTATTTTGTTGTAATGTCCGAAGGCATTACAGGGACTTGCTTTTGCCTTACCATTTTCAAACGAAGTGCGAAAATCAAGAAGGAAACGGAATGAAAAAGCACGAAGTGTTTTTCATGCCCGACAAATTTAACGAAGTTAAATGTCGGACGTTTCCATTGCTTGCCTGTTCTTTTAGAGCTCCTTATAAAAGTTGTATCATATATTTTAATGTTTTCAATAGTGTCCGACAAATCTGTGTGACAAAAAAAGTGTCCGACAAATTTTAAAAGTGTCCGACATAATACGTTTGATGATCAGACTATTTATGTACTCTTTTGCCGTTTGATTTTTAGACCACATAAAAAAAGGCCATCTATAAATAGACAACCTCAATTTAATACGTTTGACGGTTAGATTTTTACAACGGCGTTCATATGTTCGTTTAGATTATCAATGCCGAATTCTTTCAATGGATTGTGAAGCGTGAATTTTTTGCCTACCCGATAAATCTCTGCATCTTTTTTATCCCGAACGACCATGAATACTGTGCGGGTTTTGGCTTCATAGTTAAAAACAAATTTGAGGCCGTTCGATTTAAAGAAGTGATTAAGCTTCAAGCGGCCTTCATCAGTGCTGTATAGCTCGATAATATCGCGATACGAATAGATTTCTAAGCTGCTTTCAGCGTTGTCTATTTGAGCACTTAACGCATCTATATTGGCCTTTGCATTCTCGTATGCTAGTTCTGCATCTGCCATCTGTTGAATGAAGAACGAAGGAATGCGACCATCTTTATACTGTGAAAATGAGGCGGTCATATTTTCATATAGCGATTTAGATTTAGCGAGTTCATTTTCTGCTTCATAGAACTCGGTTTTAATCGCTTCTGTTGCAGTTGATTTGCTAAATAATGACAAAAATTGATTTTCAAAGTTTTCGATATCAATTTCATCACCGTCCATGGTGCTATCGTAATCGGCTGGCATTTCATTCGCCCATGGGTGAACGTCAAAGTCGTCATCTTCACAAGTTAATTGCCTGACTAATTGCAGTAGAGTGCCGAAAGCAAAATCAAACCGAAAACGTGGAACATCGCAATGGCTCAATGTTTCTTTTCGTGTGTAGCAATGAAAATAGCCGTATTTAACACCTTTTTGATTTATTGATTTTTCAAACATAAGGCTTTGACCACATGCGGCACATTTCACGCAATGCTTGAAAATGTTCAAATAGCCTTCGGTATTTCGTCCGTAGTCCTTTACCTTTCCTCGTAGCTTCATCGCTTGCAATGCGTCTTGAAATTCCTTGTGTGACAGGATCGCGGGATAGTAGTTTTCGATATAGCGTTCAAAAACCTTCTTTTTCCCGTCTCTTTTTTGTGACATTAGAGTTCCGATGGGATAGCGACTAGTAAGCATTAAATGGACGGTTTTACGTGACCATTTACGTTTTGATGTGAGATTTACCTTTTTAAGAGTGTTCGACACGCCTTCATATTTCAAGCCTTCAAAAATTTCCTTAATTTCTTGGGCTTCTTCTTCTACGATTTCAAAGCTATTTGTTTCGAGGTTATGACGTAGACCATAAGGGAGGTTATGAGCATTAAAAGGCACGCCGTCCGTTGCCTTAGTCTTTGCTTTACTCCAAGCAGAACGCCGACGCTTTGACTTGATTTCGCTTTCTTCGTTTGCACGTTTAGCGATCAGACTGATCATCAAAAGATTTTCAAAGTCTTTGTCAGGGTCTTCATACGAATAAATTTTGTTGTCGGTGGTGGTGTAGAGCTTCACACCTTTTTTCAAGATCCCGTCTTGTATCAGTGCGACGCCATCAAGCACACGCATTCGGGTAATCCGGTCGATACTTTCTACGACCAAAAAATCTCCCTTTCTGATTTCCCCGGACTCGATACGGTCAAGAATGCCTTTGAGTTTCCCTTTTTTTGAGTTTTCCCCGGTGAACGCTGACTGACCGGGATCGATGATGGTTTCAACGACCGGGACACCTGTGGACGATGTGAAGAACTCCAACGGGCTTGTCTGTCGGTCATAGCTGTCCTTGTCGTCACCACCCTGCACGGTGCTAGACCAACGGACGTAGGCGATTGCCAGAGGCTTAGATCGGTCGATTTTCAGGGTTTCCATGTGTCCTAGTCCTGATGTTCAAAAGTGCATGATACGTCTATCCGTTCTCCAATGGCTCGCGCAGCACCTCCAGCACCTTGCGATCAAATTCCGGCAGTTCATCGAGAAACAACACGCCGTGATGGGCCAGGGTGATTTCCCCAGGTTGTGGCTTCGAGCCGCCGCCCACCAGCGCCGGCCCGGACGCCGAATGGTGCGGCTGACGGAATGGCCGGTGGGGCCAGTGGCTCAACGGTGCGAGGCTGACCACCGACTGAATGGCCGCCACTTCCAGGGCTTCCTGTTCGCTCAAGGGCGGCAGCAGGCCGGGCAGGCGGCTGGCGAGCAAGGTCTTGCCGGTGCCGGGTGGCCCGCTGAACAGCAGGTTGTGGGCACCCGCTGCGGCAATCAGCAATGCGCGCTTGGCGGCAAGTTGGCCCTGCACCTCGCTCAGGTCCGGGTAAGGCTTGTTCAGGTACAGCAGCCCGTCGGACTTGTATGGCTCGATCGGCACCCGTCCATTCAGGTGCGCCACCACTTGCAGCAGATGATCCACAGCAATCACCTTCAACCCGGAGGCCAGGCACGCCTCCTCGGCATTGGCCCTGGGCACGATCACGCTGCGCCCGGCCTTGCGTGCCGCCAGCGCGGCCGGCAACACCCCTTTGACGGCCCGCACTTCGCCAGACAGGGCCAGTTCGCCAAGGCATTCAACGTCATCCAACTCCAGCGCCGGTACCTGCACGCTGGCCGCGAGAATCCCCAGGGCAATCGCCAGATCAAAACGCCCGCCGTCCTTGGGCAGGTCGGCGGGCGCCAGGTTGAGGGTGATACGGCGTGCGGGGTATTGCAGCGCGCTGTTGAGAATGGCGCTGCGCACCCGGTCCTTGCTCTCCTTGACCGCGGTCTCCGGCAGGCCCACCAGGGTCAGGGACGGCAAGCCATTGGCCATATGCACTTCGACAGTGACGGCGGGGGCTTCGACGCCGATCTGGGCGCGGCTGTGGACGATGGCGAGGGACATGCTCGTTCCTTGAAAGGGAGGGCCGCGTGCTGCGGTTTTTCAAGGGTAGACGAGGGAGGGTGAGGCGCTGTGTGCAGGTTTTACAGAACGTATCCAGGCGCTGTCATTGCAGGAGCCGGCAAGCCGGCTCCAAGAGGGGACGCGGTGGTTATTCCTGAGGTGGATTCAGCCGCGCTTCCAACTCCGCCACCTTCGCCTCCAGGCTCTCCAGCCGCGCACGGGTGCGGGCCAGGACTACCATCTGGCTGTCGAACTCCTCACGGCTGACCAGGTCCAGCTTGCTGAACCCGCTTTGCAGCAGCGCCTTGAACTGGCTTTCGATTTCATTGCGGGGCAGCGGGGTTTCGCCGCTGAACAGGCGAGAGGCGTGGCCGCTCAGGGCGTCGAGGAGGTCTTTGGGCGCGAGCATGGGAAACATTCCGGAAAACAGTTGGCCGGCAGTGTATCACGCAGCGCCTATAGTCTTTTCAGCGTGGTCTGCGCACGCTTTTCGCGCACTGGGCTGAATGCGGATGCACTGTTTTTGTGCGTATCCAGGCTGCTGCACCGGCCCATTGGTGGGCGTAGACGGGCAACGGATTGATTTCAGTGAGTTTTACGGAGCTGGCAAGGTTTCTGCTTAGACGATCATGACCCATGCACTGATGCAGTCGCTGTGACGAATGCAGTGCGCTGACGGACCAGGGTACATGTTTCGTCACCAACGGTTAGCTGGCGTCGCAAAGGCATTTGCCGAGGCGACGATGCGTTACAAAGCCAGGCACTGCGCTTAGACTTGAGACGGGTTTGTTTTCCTGGGGCAAGTCCACCAATTCGGGAGAGAGTTTTCATGAAGCTAGTCACTGCCATCATCAAGCCGTTCAAGTTGGACGATGTACGCGAGTCACTGTCCGAGATCGGCGTGCAGGGCATTACCGTCACTGAGGTCAAAGGCTTCGGTCGGCAGAAGGGTCATACCGAGCTGTATCGCGGCGCGGAATACGTAGTCGATTTCCTGCCGAAGGTGAAGATTGATGTCGCCATTGACGACAAGGATCTTGATCGGGTTATCGAGGCGATAACCAAGGCGGCCAACACTGGCAAGATCGGTGACGGCAAGATCTTCGTGGTCAATCTGGAACAGGCTATTCGCATCCGTACCGGCGAAACCGATACCGACGCAATCTAAGCCGCCAAACCCCAACGCCCCAGGAGAAAACAATATGACTCTGCGTAAATTCGCAGGGCTAGGAGCCCTGTTGTCCATCGTAATGCCCAGCCTGGCCATGGCGGCAGACGAAGTGGCGGCTCCAGTCCTCAATTCCGGCGACACTGCCTGGATGCTGACAGCCACCGCACTCGTGCTGTTCATGACCATCCCTGGCCTGGCGCTGTTCTACGGCGGCATGGTCCGCTCCAAAAACATTCTTTCTGTGATGATGCAGTGCTTCGCCATTACTGGTCTGATCAGCATCCTGTGGGTCGTCTACGGCTACAGCATCGCGTTCGACACCACGGGCATGGAACAGGGCGTCGTCAACTTCAACTCGTTCTTCGGCGGCATGGGCAAGGCGTTCCTGGCGGGTGTCACACCGTCCAGCATCACTGGGCCTGCGGCGCTGTTCCCGGAAGCGGTGTTCATCACCTTCCAGATGACCTTCGCGATCATCACCCCGGCGCTGATTGTCGGTGCGTTCGCCGAGCGCATGAAGTTCTCCGCCATGCTGCTGTTCATGGCCATCTGGTTCACCCTGGTCTATGCGCCGATCGCGCACATGGTCTGGAGCGGCAACGGCGGCCTGATGTGGGACTGGGGCGTGCTGGACTTCGCTGGCGGCACCGTGGTGCACATCAACGCCGGTGTGGCTGGCCTGGTGGCGTGCATCGTGCTCGGCAAGCGTAAAGGCTACCCGACCACCCCAATGGCCCCGCACAACCTGGGCTACACCCTGATCGGCGCGGCGATGCTGTGGATCGGCTGGTTCGGCTTCAACGCCGGCTCCGCTGCTGCGGCCAACGGCACGGCCGGCATGGCGATGCTGGTGACTCAGATCGCCACTGCTGCTGCGGCACTGGGCTGGATGTTCGCCGAGTGGATCACCCACGGCAAGCCAAGCGCCCTGGGCATTGCCTCGGGTGTGGTAGCCGGCCTGGTGGCCGTTACCCCGGCCGCCGGTACCGTGGGCCCGATGGGCGCCCTGGTGATCGGCCTGGCGTCTGGCGTGATCTGCTTCTTCTGCGCCACCAGCCTCAAGCGCAAGCTGGGCTACGATGACTCCCTGGATGCCTTCGGTGTGCACGGTGTGGGCGGGATTGTCGGGGCGATTCTCACCGGCGTATTCGCGGCGCCGATCCTGGGTGGCTTCGGCACCGTGACCGACATTGCCGCACAGGTCTGGATCCAGGCCAAGGGCGTAGGCTTTACCGTGATCTACACCGGTATCGTGACCTACGTGATTCTCAAGGTGCTGGACTTGACCATCGGCCTGCGTGTGACCGAAGAGGAAGAGGCCGTTGGCCTGGACCTGGCGGAGCACAACGAACGTGGCTACAACTTGTAAGAACGTATGAAAAAAAACATGCCCGGCTTGCCGGGCATTTTTTTGTCTGGTATTTGCCTGTGGTGAAGGCGCGTGAGCATTTTTGTGCCGAGTTTGTGATTGGATCCACACGGTACTTTTCAGTGTGCGAATGTCTTACAGGCATGTAGGCGTATTCGGCACTTTGTTTTTTCCCAGAGCGCGCTAGAATGCGCGCCGATGGGCGCAGAACTGTATATGGCGACAGACCCTGATTACCCAGCGGGCCAAGCCCCGGGTCATTTCAAGGGCAGCCTATCGGGTCGCCAACTGAGTTTGCCGGTCAAGGCCGGCCACTTGGCAATGGGCACATGGCAACGCGTTTATCTGGACGAGCACCCTGATCATGGCGGTGCTCGTAAAGTCCTCGCCACCTGCACGGTGATGGGGCATAAGCCACTGGTTATCCGGTGGACGTTGATTTTTTTCCGGCAGCCTTCGACAGATGGTGAAGCTGGGCTATAACTAATCTGCTTTTCGCAAGTCATGAGGTAGAACATGAGCGACGATGATCTGGAAAACGACGAACTGGAAGTAGGTGACGAAGACGACACCGAAGAAGGCCTTGAAGCGGTAGCGGAAGACGTTGCTGACGATGACGGTGGCGATGATGCACCTGTTCCGGCCGCCAAAGGCAAGGCCAAGGCTGCTGTTTCGGTAGACGAACTGCCGAGCGTCGAGGCCAAGAACAAAGAGCGCGATGCGCTGGCCCGTGCGATGGAAGAGTTCCTCGCCAAAGGCGGTAAAGTGCAGGAAGTCGAGGCCAACGTGGTGGCAGATCCACCGAAGAAGCCGGATAACAAGTACGGCAGTCGGCCTATCTGAGGCCGGTTACTTGCTTGCTGAAAAAGCCCGCCGTCGCTGCGGGTTTTTTCATGCCTGGAATAAACTCCAGCAGGCTCCCACCTTGGATTTCCAGTGGTATCGCAGCCGCGTTATTTCCAGCTGTGGAGCAGCTCCGGTAGCTCGGTCAGGCTGCGAATCTGCGCATCCGGCAATGCCTCACCTTCCCAAACCTTGCCGGTCGGGTTGAACCACACGGCTCGCAACCCCGCCTGCTGTGCCCCGGCGATGTCATCGCCAGGGTGATCGCCAATATGCACCGCCGCACTGGCATCCACCCCGCCCCGCTGCAACGCCTCTTGAAACAAGCGCGCATCCGGCTTGGCGATGCCGATATCCTCGGCCCTCAGGGCAAAGTGGAAGTAATCCGCCAGGCCTACGCGCTGCACATCGGCATTGCCATTGGTGATCACCCCCAGCAGAAAGTGCTGGCGCAGGGCTTGCAGCATCGGCTCGGCTTCGGGGAAGACGGTGAGCTGGTGCCGCGCATGAATGAACGCTTCAAAACACACATCGGCCATCTCCGTGGCTTGCGGCTGTGGATAACCGGCCTCTTCAAAGGCGTGCATCAGCACCCGCTGGCGCAGCACACTGATCCGGTGTTTGAGCTCGGGATGACGTTGCAGCACCTGCTGGCGCAGGCTGGCGAAATGCTCCAGGGGCAGGTCGCCGACCTTGGACGCATGGGTCGCCAGCCATTCGCGCATCGACGCTTCGGCGCTGATGATGACGGGGACGTTGTCCCACAGGGTGTCGTCCAGGTCGAAGGTGATTAGCTTGATGCTCATGAGTCGCCGCCTTTAACACGTTTGGCCCTGGGATGGGCGCTGTCGTACACCGTTGCCAGGTGCTGGAAGTCCAGGTGGGTGTAGATCTGGGTGGTCTTGATATCCGAGTGGCCGAGCAGTTCCTGCACGGCGCGCAAGTCTTGTGACGATTCCAGCAGGTGGCTGGCAAAGGAGTGCCGGAGCATGTGCGGATGCAGGTTCTGCCCCAGCTCCCGCTCGCCGGCGGCCTTGACCCGCAACTGAATGGCCCGTGGCCCGAGGCGTCGGCCTTGCTGGCTGACAAACACCGCGTCGTCCGGCGGATTGCTCAGGGCTCGCAGGGGCAGCCACACCAGCAGGGCGTCGCGGGCCTTTTTGCCGATGGGCAGCACGCGGGTCTTGCTGCCTTTGCCATGCACTTGCACCAGGCCGTCGGCCAGGTCCAGTTGCTCGAGGTTGAGGCTGGTCAGCTCCGACAGGCGCAGGCCCGAGGAATAGAACAGCTCCAGGATCGCCTGGTCGCGGTGCGCCAGGAAGTCATCTTCGACCGCGCCATCGAGCAATTGCAGGGTGCGGTCGGCATCCAGGGTCTTGGGCAGGCGGCGCTCACCCTTGGGCGGCGCCAGGCCGTTGGCCGGGTCGTGATCGCACAGGCCTTCGCGGTTGAGGTAGTGATACAGACCACGTACCGCCGACAGCAGGCGCGCCAGGCTGCGGGAGGATTGGCCCTGCTGGTGCAGGCGTGCAATCAGGCTGCGCAGGCCCTGGATATCAAGGGCCTTCCAGCTGCTGATCTGGTGTTTCTGGCAGAACTCCAGGACCTTGTTCAAGTCCCGTCGGTAGGCTTCCAGCGTATGGGGAGACACCTGGCGCTCGCTGCGCAGGTGAGCGCAGTAGGCGTCCAGTTGCCGTTCCATGGCTAGCGCACCGCGCGCAGGGCAGTGGTAAAGCGCGGCAGGCTGCGGCTCAACACTTCAGCAATGTAGGTCAAAAACAGCGTGCCTACCGTGCTCTTGTAGTGCTGCGGATCACGGCTGGCAATGGCCAGGACGCCATGCAGGCCTTGATGGTTGAGGGCGACCACGGCAGTCGAGCCGATCTGCACGCGCTGGTCCTCGCCAAACAGGAAGTCCAGTTCATGCTCGCGCAGGGTGCCGCTGATGGTCTTGCCTTCCGACAACAGGCCGCCAATGGCGGTCTGCGCTTCGCTGCCCTTGACCCAGCGCCCGACCGGCATCGGGTTGTCACTGAACAGGATCAGGCTGACAAACGGCACCTGGAAGTCCTGGCGCAGGCTGTCTTCGACGGCAATGGTCAGGTCTTCCAGGCTGGCGGCATCCAGCAGTGCCAGGATCAGGCGGCGGGTCTTGTCGAACAGGCGGTCGTTGTCGCGGGCCACGTCCATCAACTGTGAGAGCCGATGGCGCATTTCGATATTGCGCTCGCGCAGGATCTTCATCTGCCGCTCCACCAGCGACACGGTATCGCCGCGCTGGTGAGGGATGCGCAGGGCCGGCAGCAGTTCGTCGTGTTCGACGAAGAAGTCCGGGTTAGCCTCCAGGTAAGCGGCGACGGCCGCTGCCTCCAGGCTTTCGCAAGGGGATCCTTCGGGCTGCTTGGCGGGTGCCTGGGGCTTATCGGTCATTGGCGAGTCGCTCTCATAGACGGACCTGTCCTTCGTATACACGGGATGCCGGGCCGGTCATCTTCACCGGTTGGCCTGGGCCTGCCCATTCGATGGACAGGCGTCCGCCGGGCAGGTCGATCAACAGGGGCGAATCCATCCAGCCCTGGCTGATCGCAGCCACGGCGGCGGCGCAAGCGCCGGTGCCACAAGCCTGGGTTTCCCCGGCGCCGCGTTCCCACACGCGCAATTGCGCACGGGAGCGGTCGATGACCTGCAGGAAGCCGACGTTGACCCGCGCCGGAAAGCGCGGGTGATGTTCGATCTTCGGTCCCAGTTCATGCACCGGCGCATTGTTGATGTCGTTGACCCGCAGCACCGCATGGGGGTTGCCCATGGACACAGCGGCCACCTCGACCACAGTGCCGTCGACATCCAGTGGATAACTCAAGGCCTGGGCCTCAGCCTGGAACGGAATATCGGCCGGCACCAGGCGCGGGGCGCCCATGTCGACGCTGATCTGGCCGTCGCTGCGGATATCCAGCTCGATAATGCCGCTTTTGGTCTCGACGCGAATCTGCCGTTTGGCGGTCAGGCGCTTGTCCAGCACGAACCGGGCGAAGCAGCGCGCACCGTTGCCGCACTGTTCCACTTCGGAACCGTCGGAGTTGAAGATCCGGTAACGGAAATCCACCTCCGGATTGCTTGGCGCCTCGACGATCAGCAACTGATCGAAGCCGATGCCGGTATGGCGGTCGCCCCACAGCTTGGCGTGCTTGGGCAGGATATGCGCGTGCTGGCTGACCAGGTCAAGGACCATAAAGTCATTGCCCAGGCCGTGCATCTTGGTAAAACGCAGCAGCATGGCTTACTCCGGCAGCAGGCTTTCGCCAGCAAACAACTCGGCTACCGTCTCGCGGCGACGCACTTCAAACGCTTGATCACCGTCCACCAACACTTCGGCGGTACGCCCGCGGGTGTTGTAGTTGGAGCTCATGACAAACCCGTAGGCACCGGCCGAATGCACGGCCAGCAGATCGCCTTCTGCCAGGGCCAGTTCACGGTCCTTGGCCAGGAAGTCGCTGGTTTCACAAATCGGGCCGACGATGTCATAGGTGCGCGGGGCGCTGTCGCGCGGGCGCACGGCGCTGACATCCATCCAGGCCTGGTACAGCGCCGGGCGGATCAGGTCGTTCATCGCCGCATCGACGATGGCGAAATCCTTGTGTTCGGTGTGCTTGAGGTACTCGACCTGGGTCAGCAGTACGCCTGCATTGGCAACGATGTAGCGGCCCGGCTCGAATATCAGCTTCAGGTCGCGGCCTTCGGTGCGCTCGCGTACGGCCTTGACGTAGTCGGCCACCAGCGGCGGCTCTTCGTCGCGATAACGCACGCCCACGCCACCGCCCAGATCAATGTGGTGCAGGTAGATGCCGCACTCGCCGAGGCGGTCGATCAGCGCCAGTAGGCGGTCGAGGGCATCGAGGAAGGGGGGCAGACTGGTCAGTTGCGAACCGATATGGCAGTCCACACCCAGTACTTCCAGGTTTGGCAGTTGGGCGGCGCGGATATACACGTCTTCGGCGTCGGCAATCGCGATGCCGAACTTGTTCTCTTTGAGACCGGTGGAAATGTACGGGTGGGTACCGGCATCGACATCCGGGTTGACGCGCAGGGAGATCGGCGCACGCACGCCCATCTCGGCGGCCACCACTTGCAGGCGCTCCAGCTCGTCGGTGGACTCGACGTTGAAGCAATGCACGCCGATTTCCAGGGCGCGGCGCATGTCTTCGCGGGTCTTGCCGACCCCGGAGAACACGATTTTGTCAGCCTTGCCGCCTGCGGCCAGTACACGCTCCAGCTCGCCACGGGACACGATGTCAAAACCAGCGCCCAGGCGCGCCAGGACATTGAGTACACCCAGGTTGGAGTTGGCTTTTACTGCATAGCACACCAGGCTTGGCGTGCCCTCCAGTGCATCGGCAAAGGTGCGGTATTGCGCTTCGATATGCGCTCGCGAGTACACATAGGTCGGGGTGCCGAAGCGTTCGGCAATCGCGGACAGCGCCACGCCTTCCGCGAACAGCTCGCCGTTCCGGTAGTTAAAAGCGTCCATGAAATTCCCTTAGTAGGTGTCGTGCTTGTGCGCTTTGGATTGCGACGTTTGCGCCTGTTCATTCGGGTCTTTGCTGTCATCGGGCAGGTACAATGGGCCTTTTTGACCACAGGCACTGACGAGGCAAGCGACCGCGACGAGCGCAGCAAGGGAAGAGATCAGGCGCTTCATGGCTAAATCCTTGAATATGCATTAATTGCGCCCGAGTATACCGACCACCCGCCAGCTTGCCTATGTGCCGGGACACCCGTCCGGCGGGGCTTTGCCGAGTATGTCGTGAAGTGGCCTACATTAATTTGGGATATTTCTCGCGGCTGATGGGAACGAAATCGGTATTCTTTGCAATCATGATGGCGCCTCCGTATCGTGCGGCGCTTGAGCGTGAGTAGACACTTTTTGAGGTTCCCACCATGAGTTTGACCGAAGCCCGCTTTCACGACCTGGTCGATGCGACCCAGCAAGCGCTGGAGGATATTTTCGACGAGAGTGGCCTGGATGTGGATCTGGAAAATTCTGCCGGCGTGCTGACCGTCAAGTTCGAGAACGGCAGCCAATTGATCTTCAGCCGCCAGGAGCCGCTGCGTCAGTTGTGGCTGGCGGCACGTTCCGGAGGTTTTCACTTCGACTATGACGAAGAAGAAAAACGCTGGTCCCACGACACCAGCGATGAGCTGCTGAGCGAAATGCTTGCACGCATCACTCAGGAACAGGCCGGCGTCGAGCTGGATTTCGACGAGATTTGATCGTGACCCAGCCCACACCCGCCCGTCCGCCCAAGCCGCTGTTCAGCAATGTCAGCCCGGCAGTGCCGTCACCTTGTATCAGTTTGTGTCGGCTGGATGAGCAGAAAGTCTGCCTTGGCTGCTTCCGACACGTGGAAGACATCCGGGAATGGCGTTCCGCCGACGATCAGCGGCGCCGCGTGATCGTCGCACAGGCCGAGCAACGCAAGGCCGGTGCCTGACCTTCAGACCAGCCCATCTTGTTTATTTGGTGTGCTGTGGTAGTGTCCGGGTACACCTCAACTCATCGAGGTCCGTGAGAACCCCGCCGTTTATTGGCGGGGTTTTGCTTTTTTGTGCAGAAAAAAAGGAGTCTGCCGCAATCATGACTGCACCTTCCATCATCCTCACCCGTCTCGATGTGCAACGTCTTGAGCAACTGATCGACCGTATGGACGATAAACTGCCAGGCGTCATCGCCCTGCAAGCCGAACTTGACCGCGCTGAAGACGTGGTTGGTCACGATGAAGTGCCTGCCGGTGTCGTGACCATGAACTCCAGCGTGCATTGCCGCGAGCAAAGCAGCGGCAAGGACTATCACCTGACCCTGGTCTACCCCAAGGACGCGAATGCCGACGAAGGCAAGATCTCGATCCTCGCCCCTGTGGGCAGTGCGCTGCTGGGCCTGCAGGTTGGCCAGCACATCGACTGGCCCGCTCCAGGTGGCAAGACCCTCAAGCTTGAGCTGCTGAGTGTCGAAGGCCAGCCTAAAGACGGCGGCGCATTCACGCTCTAGACCTGATTCAAGGCCTGGTTGAGCGCCTGCTCCAACTCGGCCTTGTAGCGCAGGTAGAGATTGCTTGGGCTTTGAACATCACCGAGTAGCCCGGACAGGTCCAGGTCGGTGATGTAGCAACGATAGCGCTCGGTTTCCCGACGCTGCCCGACGATCTCCTGGGCGACCACTGCAAACAGCTGGTCGCCAAATTCCAGTTCACAAAACTCCCGCTGATTGCAGTACAGGGTAATCCCCACCTGGCCTGGCGCGCCCTTGCCGATAATCGCCTGCACGTCGTAGAACGGTTTGTTGGCCTGGACCTGGGGTGCCGGTCGTGGCTCGACCCGACGGGCCCGACCGCTTGCCGATGGCAACAGCTGGTAATACAGCGTTTGCACGGCCCCCAGTGGCTGCTGCGGGTCCAGCGGTGACAGCGCGTCCCGACGATAGATGACCGACTGCAGGAAGCGCTGCAAAGGGGCGAGCAAGCTTTGCTCATCATGAAACGGCAGGCGCTGTTGCCAGAGGGCGTTGAATTCGTCGAGCACGTACAGCTCGGCAAAACCGTCATTGATGCGGTAGAACACCTGCACACAATCCGCCTGGCCCATCGGTAGCAGCGCCGCCAGATCGTGGTCTTCCAGGGCCATGGCATCCAGGTGCAACGGGCTGTAGCTGGCCAGTTCTTCGCTGAGGTATTCCACCAGCGCCTGCTCGCTGGCCAGGGACACATGATTGGCCTGCCCCGGCGCCAGTTCCATGACGTGATAGTGCTGCTGCACCTGGATCAGATAGCGGTGGTTGAGCTGGCTGAGCATCAGGTTTTGCGCGGTATCGAAAATCTCTTCCACACGCTGGGCAATGAACTGCGCACGGTTATGGCAGAAACAGCGCACCCGCAGCCGTGGCAGTTGGTCGTGTGGTAACTGATTCAGGTAATCGCGCAGGCAATCGAGCAGGGCGTGAGGGCCCTCGTAACGGCTGACCATTACCTCGTTCCAGCTGTTGAGTGTCACCTGGTCCAGGGTCAACACCAGGTTTTCCCTGACGCCGGCGTAACTCAGGGAGTCGGTGCGCTCGGTGGTCATCAGGATATTCAAGTCACGGTGGTGCTTGAGCGGGTCGACGCCGACGTTGACCAGCAACAGCACCTCCTCGGGTATCGCCGTACGCAGCAGGCGTTCCTCATCCACCGTGGCCAGGGGCAGGGCGACGGTCTGTTGCAGGCTGCCCAGCAGATTGAACAGCTCGAATTCGCTCAAATCGCTGGTGCCCGGATGCAGGGCCAGGCGCGTGCTGCTGTCGATCACGCCGTTGCGATGGCACCAGGTGAGCATCTCCAGCAGGTCGCGGCTGCGTTTGATCGGCGCAAAGTGCTCCCATTCCAGGGCGGTCAGGCTGCCGTTGTACAGGCCCCAATGGTACTGGCCCGGCTCCTTGCGATTGGGCGAGTGGACCAGGGTGAGGGTGTCTTCGGCCAGGTCCGGGGCAATCCCCGGGTTGATGAACTCGACCTTGCCGGCCTTGCGTTCAAAGGCGGCGTACAGGCGCCGGCCCAGCACATTGAGGTCGCGCTTGTTGATCAGGCTCACGGTCTGTTCGGTGCGGGCGAATTGGGTCAGGAAGCGATAGCTGTAATTGAGCTCATTGACCAGGGCGCGGCGTTCGGACGCGACCTGTCGCACTTTCCACTGGCTGCGGCTGTCGAGCAGGGCCAGTTGCCGCTGGTCCCAGCCCCATTCGTGGGCCAGGCGCTCCAGCAGCGCGCGTTGCCAGCTGGTGGTGCGCTTGCGGTTGACCTTCAGGTACAGGCTGCGCCGCACCAGTTCCAGGCGCTCGGGTTCGTTGCGTCCGCGCAGGTATTCCTCGATGCGACGGTAGACCACGATATACGGGTCCAGCTCATCCAGGTCCAGTTGGTTGGCGAACACCGCGCGTTTGAAACGCAGGCTCAGGCACTGCACCTTGGGGTGCTCGCTGGCATACACCTCGGTGAGCAACAGCTTGAGCACCGACTTGTAGGGTGACTCGATACCCTTGAACAACTGCCACAGGCCGGCGCCGATAAATTCTCCCGGCGGGATATGGGCCAGGTGCCCGAGGTCGAGGGTTTCGTCGGCGCGGATAAAACGTTTGGAAATCAGCGCGTGGGTAAATTCGGCGTAGCGCGCTTCTTCGTAGACTGGCACCAGCCACCAGATTGGCGTGCGCCCGGCCAGCCAGATGGCGGTGCGGTAGAACTCATCGAGCAACAGATAGTGCTGGCTGGTGCCGCAGTCATCTGAGCTGAGCTGGGTATCGCGACCGCCCTGAGCAAAACGGCTGGGTTCGATCAGGAAAAAATGCGCCTCGGCGCCCATGCTCAGGGCCCAGGCCTCCAGCAACTGGCACTTTTTGCGCAATTCGACCAGCTCGGCCTCGTTTACCTCGGCGGCGTGGCAGACCCACACGTCCATATCACTCTGGTCGGCCTGGGCCAGTGTGCCAAGGCTGCCCATCAGGAACAGACCGTGGATCGGAGTGGGCGGGTTGCCGTGGCGTGGCTTGTAGGAAAACGAGCGGGTCAGGCGCTGGGCTTCGGCCAGGACCTGGGCATCCGGTTCAAAATTCGACAAACCGGCCGGCGTACTGCCCGAGACATAGCCAGGCAACAAGGGGTGATTGACATGGAAAAACAGCGGCAGCAGTGCCAGCACGCTTTGCTGGCGCGGCGTCAGGCCTTCGACAGCCCGGGCCATGCGGCCGGCATTGAGGGTGAGGAAACGCGAGCGCAGTTGGGCCAGTACCTTGCGGTCAATGCCTTCATCCAAGTCAGGGCGGATTTCATGGGTACTGGTCATGTCGAACTCAACGGCTCGCAGGCCCGGCGTGGGCGGCCGTGTAGGAGTTTACAGACAGAATCGTAGGAGGTTTAAGGGGAATTTGTTTTTGGCGCCAGAATTTTATCGTCGGCGCAGAAGTGCCCGCGGAATCCGTGAACAGAGGATTCCGTGGGCGATACGGTGGGTCAGGCGGCTTCTTTGGTGGTAGCGGTGGTCAGGATCGTCAGCAGTGTTTGCGCTTGTTCTGCTGCGTCGCGGCCCAGACTGGTCAGGTAGCCGCCATCTGGCTGGTCGATCAGTTTTTTCTCGAACAGGCGTTTGGCCGCAGCAATGGCAGTGGGAGCAGCGGTCTGATGGACTTTCAGACCTTCCTGGGAACTGCCCAGGTTGAAAAGTGCAAGGATTTCCAGTTCGGCAACCAACTCAGGGGTATACGACATAAGGACTCCAGACGTTCTAGGAATTGTCAGGCGCTAGCAGCCCCTAAGGTGAACGTACTTGGGCGAACTGTCCAGTCTGGAGGAGCGAGCTTGCTCGCGAAAAGCGTTAACGTTGACCCGGGGCAGTTGGAGAAACGCGGCGCGCTCAGGTTTTTCGCGAGCAAGGGCAGGGTTACTGGTTTTCCGGCGGCAGCTCTGGCAGGGCGCGCAGGGCGGTTTCATACCAGTCGGTGTTGAACGGCCGGTCTTCTTCCAGCATCGCGTCGATTTCCACGGCCAGCACGTGAGCCATCAGGTTCAGGATGTCTTCGCGCTCGTAGCCCACCAGGGTCAGCTTGTTGAATGTGGCCTTGGCCGCCGGCGGGTTATCGCTTTCGATCTGGTTTTCGATCGCTTGGGTCAAGGTGGATTCGGCGAACTCTTCGTCGTCGTTGTCGATATCGGTTGGCTCGCTCATGGCTGCCTCCTGTCAGGAAAGGGCGTCAGTCTACCTCCATTCAGCCCGGTGATGCTGCTGGTCAGGTGGCGCGTCACGTTCTATAACCTAACCAGCCAACCCCTGCACGGCCTGGAGGCTTTGTGATGCTCAAGCTCTACGGATTTTCGGTCAGTAACTACTACAACATGGTCAAGCTGGCGCTCCTGGAAAAGGGCCTGCCCTTCGAGGAAGTGGCGTTTTATGCCGGGCAAACCCCTGAAGCCCTGGCGGTGAGCCCGCGCGGCAAGGTGCCGGTGCTGAGGGTGGAAAACGGCTTTATCAACGAAACCAGCGTGATTCTCGAGTACCTCGAACAGACGCAATCGGGCCCGGCCCTGCTGCCAGGCGATGCGTTCCAGCGTGCCCAGGTGTTGGCGTTGTGCAGGGAAATCGAGTTGTACATCGAACTGCCGGCCCGGGCTTGCTATGGCGAGGCGTTCTTTGGCATGCCGGTACCGCAGGCGATCAAGGACAAGGCCAAGGCCGAGTTGCTGTTAGGGGTTGCTTCGCTGGGGCGGCACGGCAAGTTTGCGCCGTATGTGGCAGGGGAGCGTTTTACGCTTGCTGATGTGTACTTCATGTACAGCGTGGACTTGGCGTGCGCGGTCGGTGGGAAGCTGTTCGGCCTGGATCTGCTGGCTGAGTTGCCGAAGGCCAAGGCTTTGTTGAAGGCGCTGCAAGACCTGCCCAACGCCCAGCGAGTGGCGGCGGACAAGGACGCGGCGATGCCGGCCTTTATGGCGATGATCGCGGCGAAGAAGTAATAAATGTGGGAGCGGGCTTGTGTGGGAGCTGGGTTTGCCCGCGATGCAGGCACCTCGGTGTGTCAGTGACACTAAGGTGATGCTATCGCAGGCAAGCCAGCTCCCACACAAGCCAGCTCCCACAGTTGACCGAGGTGATTGAAGGCCACGGTCAAAGGTGGGAGCTGGCTTGCCTGCGATGCTTTTAGCGGCTGGCGAGCAGGGCCTGGCCGCGCACCACGGCTGCCTTGACCTGGGCTGGAGCCGTGCCGCCGATATGGTTGCGAGCATTGACCGAGCCTTCCAGGGTCAGTACCGCAAACACGTCTTGCTCGATCTGGTCGCTGAACTGGCGTAGCTCTTCCAGGCTCATTTCCGCCAGATCCTTGCCAGTATCCACGCCGTATTTCACCGCATGGCCAACGATTTCATGGCAGTCACGGAATGGCAGGCCACGGCGCACCAGGTAGTCCGCCAGGTCCGTGGCGGTAGAGAAACCGCGCAGGGCCGCCTCGCGCATGATGGCGTGCTTGGGCTTGATCGCCGGGATCATGTCGGCAAACGCGCGCAGCGAGTCGCGCAGGGTGTCGGCAGCGTCGAACAGCGGTTCCTTGTCTTCCTGGTTGTCCTTGTTGTAGGCCAGAGGCTGGCCTTTCATCAGGGTCAGCAGGCCCATCAGTGCGCCGAATACACGGCCGCTCTTGCCCCGCACCAGCTCTGGCACGTCGGGGTTTTTCTTTTGCGGCATGATCGAACTACCGGTGCAGAAACGATCCGGCAAGTCGATGAACTGGAACTGCGCGCTGGTCCACAACACCAGCTCTTCGGAGAATCGCGACAAGTGCATCATCGCGATGCTGGCGGCGGCGCAGAACTCGATGGCGAAGTCGCGATCCGATACGCCGTCCAGGGAGTTGCCGCCCACGGCGTCGAAACCCAGCAGTTGCGCGGTGTATTCGCGGTCGATCGGGTAGGTGGTGCCGGCCAGCGCGGCGCTGCCCAGGGGCATGCGGTTGGCGCGTTTGCGGCAATCGACCAGGCGCTCGTAGTCGCGGCTGAGCATTTCGAACCAGGCCAGCAGATGGTGGCCAAAGGTCACAGGCTGCGCGGTTTGCAGGTGGGTGAAGCCGGGCATGATGGTGTCCGATTCACGCTCTGCCTGCTCCAGCAGACCTGTTTGCAGGCGGGTGATTTCGGCCAGGATCAAGTCGATTTCATCGCGCAGCCATAGGCGGATATCGGTGGCCACCTGGTCGTTGCGGCTACGCCCGGTGTGCAGTTTTTTGCCGGTCACGCCGATGCGGTCGGTCAGGCGCGCCTCGATATTCATGTGCACGTCTTCAAGGTCCACGCGCCAGTCGAAGGTACCGGCCTCGATTTCGCCACGGATCGTGGTCAGGCCGTCAATGATGCTGTCGCGCTCGGCATCGGTCAGCACGCCGACCTTGGCCAGCATGGTGGCGTGGGCGATGGAGCCCATGATGTCGTGGCGATAGAGGCGCTGGTCGAAATTGACGGAGGCGGTGAAGCGCGCGACGAAGGCGTCGACGGGCTCACTGAAGCGGCCGCCCCAGGACTGGTTGGTCTTGTCGGTGCTCATGGATTCGCTCGTGATCTGCTTAAAAGAGGCATGAAAGTGTGCCGCCGATAATAACAGGGTTGCTGATGGAGGCGTTGATACGCCGCGTCGGCATTTTTATTTGTTTGCTGGATGGCAAAGTGCCTTGCCGTCTGCCGCGTCCGGGATGAGACTGGAGGTGGGAGTGACGCGGGGGTTTAACCCGGCCGGTTCCTGAGGTAAACAAAGGATGTTTATTGAAACGATATTTGACGATTGAGCAATGTCGTCTTCATGAGCGTCTACAGTTGCACTGACAGGGGTGCACTGCACCAATGCCAGGCAATGAGGTCGAACTCCAGGCTAACCTTAAAGTAGAGGGGGTGTTCATATTGTGTATCAGCAAACCCTATGACGATGCCCTGCGGTATCGGGTTATGGGCGGTATTGAACAGGTCCGGGTAAATATTGGTGTCGCTCTCGGGGCACTTTTTGCCGCTCGCGCTAGTCTTAGCGTGGATCGCCGTGACGGAAGTCACCGCACCTGTCTACGCTATCCTTGTGCGAGACTCACGCAGGAATCCAGCGCAATATGAATGTCCTGATCGTTGATGACGAACCCCAAGCCCGCGAGCGACTGAGCCGTATGGTCAGTGAGCTTGAGGGATACAGTGTCCTTGAACCCAGCGCTTGCAGTGGCGACGAGGCATTGGCCTTGATCGAAAGCCTGAAGCCGGATGTGGTGCTGCTCGATATCGCCATGCCGGGCCTTGATGGCCTGCAGGTAGCTGCCCGCTTGAGCGAGCGCGAGTCGCCGCCGGCATTGGTGCTTTGTGCCAGTGAAGAGGAGTTTCCCTCCCAGGCCCTGGAGGCCAGCGGTGTCAGCTTCCTGGTCAAGCCAGTGGCTGCCGATGCGGTACTCAAGGCCTTGAAGAAGGCTGAGCGACCCAATCGCGCCCAACTCGGCGCCTTGACCCAGCCCGCAGCGCAAAGTGGCAACGGCCCGCGTAGCCATATCAGCGCGCGGACCCGCAAGGGCATCGAGCTGATTCCCGTGGACCAGGTGATTTATTTTATCGCCGACCACAAGTACGTGACCTTGCGCCACGAGGTCGGCGAAGTGCTGCTCGATGA
This sequence comes from Pseudomonas sp. FP2294, assembly GCF_030687625.1. Classification (NCBI taxonomy): domain Bacteria; kingdom Pseudomonadati; phylum Pseudomonadota; class Gammaproteobacteria; order Pseudomonadales; family Pseudomonadaceae; genus Pseudomonas; species Pseudomonas sp. FP2294. The sequence goes on along the minus strand of NZ_CP117441.1, from coordinate 5,657,395 downwards.
GCCGCTCAAGGCCTTGGAAGACGAATTTGGCGAGCGCTTTGTGCGCATCCATCGCAATGCGCTGGTGGCCCGCGAGCGTATCGAGCGCCTGCAACGCACGCCCCTGGGGCATTTCCAGTTGTTCCTCAAAGGGCTCAACGGCGATGCGTTGATCGTCAGCCGACGCCATGTCGCAGGCGTGCGCAAAATGATGCAGCAGCTTTAGCCCGAGGGCTTGAGCGACCTGCATGCCCCGAATCCCGGAGTGACGCGGCCAGGGAGGCCCCGCACTTGCTGATTCAAATCAAGGCGGTTCTGCCTGAGCTGTTATTATCTGCCGTATCTATTCAGTACGGATTGATCCATGTCCTCTCGCGAAATCCGCATCGCCACCCGTAAAAGTGCCCTGGCCTTGTGGCAGGCCGAATACGTCAAAGCCCGCCTTGAGCAAGCCCATCCGGGCCTTACGGTGTCCCTGGTGCCCATGGTCAGTCGCGGCGACAAGCTGCTCGACTCGCCACTGTCGAAAATCGGCGGCAAGGGTCTGTTCGTCAAGGAGCTGGAAACCGCGCTCTTGGAGAATGAGGCCGACATCGCCGTGCACTCGATGAAAGACGTACCGATGGACTTTCCCGAGGGCCTGGGCCTGTATTGCATCTGCGAGCGTGAAGACCCGCGCGATGCCTTCGTGTCCAACACCTACGCCTCCCTTGATGAGTTGCCCCTGGGCAGCATCGTCGGCACATCCAGTCTGCGTCGCCAGGCCCAGTTGCTGACCCGTCGCCCGGACCTGCAGATCCGCTTCCTGCGGGGCAACGTCAATACCCGCCTGGCCAAGCTGGATGCCGGCGAGTACGACGCGATCATCCTGGCGGCGGCGGGCCTGATTCGCCTGGGCTTTGAAGACCGCATCACGTCGGCCATCAGTGTCGAAGACAGCTTGCCAGCCGGTGGGCAGGGGGCCGTCGGTATCGAATGCCGTACCGCAGACCGTGAAATCCAGGCGCTGCTCAAGCCTCTCGATCATCAGCAAACCGAAATTCGCGTCACCGCCGAACGCGCCCTGAACAAGCACCTCAACGGTGGCTGCCAGGTACCGATCGCCTGTTACGCGGTCCTTGAGGGTGACAACCTCTGGCTGCGCGGCCTGGTGGGCGATCCCGACGGTGGTTTACTGCTCACCGCTGAAATCCGCGGGCCACAAGCCGAGGCCGCCAGCCTGGGTGTGAAGGTTGCCGAAGAATTGCTGGCCAAAGGCGCCGGCGCCATTCTGCAAAAAGTCTATGGCGAGGCCGGTCCGCAGTGACCGGTTGGCGTGTGCTGCTGACGCGGCCTGCCGAGGAATCGGCAGCCCTGGCGGCCTCGTTGTCCGAAGCCGGTATCTTCAGCAGCTGCTTGCCGTTGCTGGAAACCGAACCCTTGCCCATCACTCCTGAGCATCAGGCGGTTTTCCAGGGCCTGGATCGCTACTGCGCGGTGATCGTGGTAAGCAAGCCGGCCGCGCGCGTGGCGCTGCAATTGCTCGATCAGTACGCGCCAGCGGTGCCGGCGTTGCCGTGGTTCAGCGTCGGCGCAGCAACGGCCCAGGTTCTGGCTGACCAAGGCCTGGATGTGAGCTACCCCGAGGTTGGGGATGACAGCGAAGCCTTGCTTGAAGTGCCCCGGTTGCGCGAGGCTGTCGCCATTGCCGATGCCCGGGTATTGATCCTGCGCGGGCAGGGTGGGCGAGAGTTGCTGGCTGAGCGTTTACGCGGCCAAGGTGCTAGTGTCGATTATCTGGAGTTGTATCGTCGGTTTCTGCCAGCCTACGACCCGGATGTGCTCGCCCAGCGCATTGCTGTGGAACGCTTGAACGGCCTGGTGGTCAGCAGTGGGCAGGGTTTTTTGCATTTGCAAAGCCTTGCCGGCGCCCATTGGCCACGCGTGGCACAGTTGCCGTTGTTCGTGCCCAGCCCACGCGTCGCCGAAATGGCGCGGGCGGCGGGCGCGGAAAAAGTTGTGGATTGCCGCGGTGCCAGTGCCGCGGCTTTGCTAGTGGCGTTACGGAGCCAGCCCGTTCCCACTCTCTAATAACGCAAAGGATGGACACGTGAGCGAAACAGCCTTGCCTAAAGATGAAGCTCAGCCCGCGCTTGATGCGCCTGTTGAGACCCCGGTCACTGCGCCGCGCCGTGGCAACGGCCTGGCGGTCTTCGCCTTGCTGCTCGGTGCCGCCGGTGTTGCGGCCGGCGGCTGGGGGCTCTGGCAGGTCCGGGCCCTGCAAGCGAGCAGTCAGCAACAGTTGGGGCAGGTGCGTACCCTGGATGAACAATCCCAGGGTATTGAGCAGGCACAACAGCAGTTGGCCGCGCGCCTGGCGCAATTGCCGGGTGCTGATGAGCTGGAAGAACGCCGTCGATTGGTGGCGCAATTGCAGGGCGACCAGCAACGCCTGAATCAGCGTCTGGAAACCGTCCTGGGCGCTAGCCGCAAGGATTGGCGCCTGGCCGAGGCCGAGCATCTGCTGCGTCTGGCCAGCCTGCGCCTGTCGGCCTTGCAGGATATCAACAGTGCCCAGGCGCTGGTGCAGGGCGCCGATGAGATCCTGCGCGAGCAGAGCGATCCCGGTTCCTACGCCGCCCGTGAGCAGTTGGCCAAGAGTTTGGCGGCCTTGCGCAGCGTCGAGCAGCCAGACCGTACCGGGCTGTACCTGCAACTGGCGGCGCTGCGGGACCAGGTGGTGCAACTGGCCGCCGTGTCCCCGGAATATCAGCTGCAAGAGAGCCCACAGGGCCGTCCGAGTACCGACACGGACAGTCGCTGGAGCCAGTGGTGGGAACAGATCTCCCGCTACTTCCGGATCGACTTCAACCCCGACGATAACATCCGCCCGCTGCTGGCAGGCCAAGGCTTGAACCAGGTGCGACTGGCCCTGAGCCTGGCGCTGGAGCAGGCGCAATGGGCGGCGCTCAATGGCGAGCCGGCGGTGTACGCCCGTGCGTTGGGCGAGGCGCGCAGCGTCTTGCAAGACAACTTCAACCAGGACAACCCGCAAAGCCAGGCCATGCTGGCGCGTATCACCGAGCTTGAGCCCAAGGCCGTCTCGGTGGTGACCCCGGACCTCGCCGCGAGCTTGTCTGCGGTGCAGGCTTACCTTGAACGCCGCCATCTGTCTGCCGATGAAGCCAAGGCTTCCGCCGGTAAGCCGGCGACCCAGGAGTAAAGCCGATGAAGCGTTTCTATGTGATCCTGGTGCTGGCGATTGCCCTCGCCCTGGCGCTGGCGGTAGGCATCTCGAAACACACCGGCTATGTGCTGATCACCTATCCCCATGTGCTGCATTACGAGTCTGGCCTGTGGTCGACCCTGGTGGCGGTGTTTGTCGTCGGCCTGGCGATCTATCTGCTGCGGGTGCTGCTGGGGCTGGTGACAACCTCTGGTGGCGTGGTCAATCCCTGGTCGCGCCGCAATCGCAGCCGACGCGTGCAGGTCGCCATCGAGCAAGGGCAGATGGACCTGGCGGAAGGCCGCTGGGCCAGCGCCGAGCGACACCTGCACCGTGCTGCAGAAGCCGAGCGTCAGCCGCTGCTGTATTACCTTGGCGCGGCCCGGGCCGCCAACGAGCAGGGGCGTTATGAAGAGTCCGACGGCCTGCTTGAGCGCGCCCTGGAGCGTCAGCCCCAGGCCGAATTGGCCATCGCCTTGAGCCACGCGCAGTTGCAGATGGACCGTGGCGACACCGACGCCGCCCTGGTGACGCTGCAGGCCATGCATGAACGCCATCCGCACAACGCCCAGGTATTGCGTCAACTCCAGCGCTTGCACCAGCAGCGCGGTGACTGGTCTTCGGTGATCCGCCTGTTGCCAGAACTGCGCAAGGACAAAGTGCTGCCTGCCGCCGAACTGGCAGATCTGGAGCGCCGGGCCTGGGGTGAAAACCTGAGCCTGGCGGTCCAGCGTGAAGAGCACGGTGAAGCCGGCCTGCAATCCCTTGAGCGGGCCTGGCAGCAGTTGACCTCGGCCCAGCGCCAGGAGCCCCAACTGGTGCTGGCCTATGCCGAGCAGTTGCGTCAGCTGGGCGCCGATGCCAAGGCCGAAGAGGCGTTGCGTGTGGCGCTCAAGCGCGGTTATGACAGCCACCTGATCCGGTTGTATGGCCTGTTGCGCGGCAGCGATCCGGCACGCCAGCTGAAATTCGCCGAAGGTTGGCTCAAGGATCATCCGGGGGATGCCAGTCTGTTGCTGACCTTGGGTCGGCTCTGCCTGCAAAACAGTTTGTGGGGCAAGGCGCGGGATTATCTGGAAAGCAGCCTGCAAGTGCAGCGCAACCCCGAGGCCTGCGCCGAGTTGGCGCGGTTGCTGGCGCAGTTGGGTGATACCGAGCGCAGTAATCAACTGTTCCAGGAAGGCCTTGGGCTGCTGGACAGCCGTCTGCTGGCTTCACCGCTGCCGGTGCCTGCACGGGTTTGACGTAGGATTTTTTGAAGGGTTGGCTGGGAAACATCTGGCAGCCAGCCCTTCAAATCCCCTTGGTTAGGGGCGTTTCAGGGGCTGAGGTGGTTTCCCACACTGAGCCACGCAAAGTTACCTACCTTCTGACGGTATATCCCTGCGATCTCACGGAAGCGTCTGCTCCAGCGCGTATTGAAAGGGGTAAGGTCTTTCCTCTACCGTAACTACCTATCTCTTGCGTTGCGGATAAACAATGTCTTTGGCCCCCTCACGCTCCTTGTTCTTCCTGGCGTTCATGGCCGGTGTGCTGACGTTGGGCGCGTCTTTTTATCTGGAATATGGGGCATTGCTGCGACCTTGTTTCCTGTGCCTGATCCAGCGCAGCCTGCTGGCGGTGTTCACCCTGATCAACCTGATAGCGACGCTCCATGGCCCCAGGCGTGTGGGCATTTACCTGTATTGGGCGGCGAGCATGGGCTGTGCATTGCTCGGCGCAGTGACAGCGGTGCGCCAGGTGCTGTTGCAGAATATCCCGCCTGACCAGATGCCCAACTGCTGGCCAAGCCTGGAATACATGATCGAAAACCTGACGCTGGGGCAAGCCCTGCAACTGGCATTCAAGGGCACCGTCGACTGTGTGGAAATCAACTGGACGTTGTTCGACTTGAGCATCCCGGAATGGAGCCTGCTGTTCTTCATTGCCATGCTCATCCTGGGAGGGACGCAGTTTTCACGCCTGTTGTCCGGTCAGGGTTTGCGGTTTGTGAAGCACTGATTGGGGTTGTTGGCTCGTAGGATGGGATTAAACACTTGTATGAACTTTCTGGTCTGCGTACCTTGAAGCCATAGTCATGCGGGCATAATCTGGCCCGCACGCGTTATTGAAACAGTTTGTTCGATGCGGCGTTGTCCGGTGCCGCTTTATCCTCGAAGTGTTGCGCGGGCAAAAGCGGCACCGCCCATAAGGGAAGAGATCATCATGTTGGAAAGTTGTCAGAATGCTCAGGAACGCTGGGGTGGTGTGCATAAGCTGATCGACAGCTGGTTGAAGGCACGTCACGAATTGGTTCGAGCCTTTGATGCTCTCGGTGAGAAGCCCGAAGCGCTGGCTGAGAACCGTGGATCTCTGCAGGACTTCTGTGGTGTCTTGGTGGATTACGTCTCGGCAGGTCACTTCGGGGTCTATGAGCAATTGACCAAGGAGGCCGAGGCCTTCGACGACCAGCGTGGCCTGGACTTGGCCGAGACTATTTACCCGCGCATTGATGTCATCACCGAAAAACTCCTGGCCTTTAACGACCTTTGCGACAAAGGCAAGTGCGTTGCCGAAAAATTCAAAGAGCTGGGCGGCCTGCTCCATGAGCGCTTCGAACTGGAAGACTGCCTGATCGAAGTGCTGCACAACGCCCACAAGGAAGAGCCTGCAACCCAGGCTTGAGCCTCAGCGGCAAGACAAAAAACGGTGCGCATGGCGCACCGTTTTTCGTTGGGTTCAGCTACCGATTGCGAGCAGCTCAATCTCGAAAACCAGTGGCGTGTAAGGCGCGATCAGCTCACCCGCACCGTCTGCGCCATAAGCTTGGGCCGATGGAATGACCAGGCGCCACTTCGCGCCAACCGGCATCTGTTGCAATGCGCTTTGCCAGCCGCTGATCACGCTGTCCAGGCGAAACCATTGGGGCTGGGCACTCTGGTCGAAAATCGTCCCATCGGGCAATCGCCCCACGTACTTCACTTGAACCCTGTCACGGGCGCCCGGCTTTTTCCCGCTGCCGGCGGCCAACTCTGTGAGCAAGATACCGTCGGCCAATTCGCGCACGCCGGCCCGGGCTTTTTCCGTGGACATGAATTGTTGCTCGGCGGCGAGGGCCTTTTCGCTTTGCGGCACTTGGGCCTCGGCGCTGGCCTGTGCTTCGTGCTGGGCAAGAATTTGTGTGATACGCGCGTCATCCAGGGCCAGGGGCTTGCCTTGATAGGCCTGCTTGAGGCCTTCGAGCAAGGCCTGGATCTGCAAGTCGGGGACTTCCTGGCGCAGGCGTTCGCCTAGGCTGGCGCCCAGGCTGTAGGCCAGATCGTGGCTGTCTTTGGACGCCGTCGGCTCACTTGCGTTGGCCACTGAAAGCGACAAACCCAGGATGAAAAAAAGGTAACGCGACATGGGTGTTCTCCAGCCGAAAGTGCGGTGGATTATGCCAGTGTGGATGGGCAAAAACCGGAGCGGTTTTTCGTTATATCAATAAGAATTTTTGTGCGGTGCAACGCAACGCATTCGATACTGTCAACATGCCCTAGCGGCGGTAAGAGCAGAGGGCTAGTATGAGCCGCACCCACGTCAGCCAGGAGGTAAACCATGTCGGCCAAACAGAAGCCTGTTAATACCCCGTTGCACTTGCTCCAACAACTCTCGGGCAGCCTGCTCGAACATTTGGAAAGTGCTTGCTCCCAAGCCTTGGCTGATGCAGAGAAATTGCTCGCCAAGCTGGAAAAACAACGCGGCAAGGCTCAAGAAAAACTGCACAAATCCCGCACTAAACTGCAAGACGCCGCGACCGCCGGCAAAGCCAAGGCGCAAACCAAAGCCAAGGGCGCCGTCAAAGAACTTGAGGACTTGCTCGATGCCCTCAAGGATCGTCAATCCGAAACCCGCACCTACATCCTTCAACTCAAGCGCGATGCCCAAGAGAGCCTGAAACTGGCGCAGGGCGTGGGTCGTGTGAAAGAAGCTGTGGCCAAAGTGTTGAGCACTCGTACACCAGCCAAGGCAGTTGCGGCCAAGGCGCCGGCCAAAGTTGCGGCCAAGCCTGCTGCTAAAAAAGCGCCTGCTAAAGCTGCTGCTGCGAAACCAGCCGCCAAGCCAGTTGCTAAAACTGCTGCTGCAAAACCAGCCGCCAAGCCTGCTGCTAAAACTGCTGCTGCAAAACCAGCCGCCAAGCCTGCTGCTAAAACTGCTGCTGCAAAACCAGCCGCCAAGCCTGCTGCTAAAACTGCTGCTGCGAAACCAGCCGCCAAGCCTGCTGCTAAAGCTGCTGCTGCGAAACCAGCCGCCAAGCCTGCTGCTAAAACTGCTGCTGCGAAACCAGCCGCCAAGCCAGCTGCTAAAGCTGCTGCTGCGAAACCAGCCGCCAAGCCAGCTGCTAAAACTGCTGCTGCGAAACCAGCCGCCAAGCCAGCTGCTAAAACTGCTGCTGCGAAACCAGCCGCCAAGCCAGTTGCTAAAACTGCTGCTGCAAAGCCAGCTGCCAAACCTGCTGCTGCAAAACCAGCAGCCAAGCCGGTTGCCAAACCTGCGGCTGCCAAACCCGCGCCAGCTCCAGCAGCTGCCAAGCCAGCGACTCCTGCCGCACCGGCAGCGCCAGCCGCTACCACTGCACCGGCCAGCAGCACGCCTGCCCCGGTAGCACCAGGCACCACCCCAACCAGCGCTTCCTAAGTGCCGGTGGCCGCGGCGCGCAGCTGAAGCAGCGCGTCGTGGTCAAGGTTGGCGGCTTCGGTCGCCAGTCCTTCAAGCCATGTCTGATGCGTGGCGCGTTCTCCCGTTGGCCAAGCCTGTGCCAGCGCTTCCAGACGTAACAGCAACTGCTGTTCGGCTTCCAGTTCCAGGGCCTTGACCCGCTCGCGCAACGTTCCCAGCCCCACATCCTGCTGCGCTATGGCGCGCCATTGCTTGCGCACCCTGCGCAAGGGCTCCACAACGTCTGCCTGCCAGGGACCGGCGATTGCTCGCAGCGCCTGCACGCGTCCAGGTTCAAGGGCCACCCCGCGCTGTTCCAGCCACAGCCCGCACAACAACAGACACACATCCGCCCCTTGCTCCTGCAAGCGCAGGCAGGCATCTTCAGCGCCCGTACGGGCGTAGGTCGAGAGGGCAAAGCTCCACAGGTCAGCGCACATGTTCACACCCAAGCCAGCGGCCAACGAAGCTGGTAGACTCCGCCGCCATTATGATCCGACTTCAAAGCCTAACATTACAGCGTGGCCCGCAACGTCTTCTCGAAGACGCCGAGCTGACCCTGCACGCCGGTCACAAAGCCGGCCTGATCGGTGCCAATGGCGCCGGCAAATCCACGTTGTTCGCCCTGTTGCTCGGTGAGCTGACCCCTGATTCCGGGGACTGCCTGCTGCCAGCCGACTGGCGTATCGCCCACATGCGCCAGGAGATCGACACCCTGGACCGCATCGCGATCGACTACGTGCTCGATGGCGACCTGCGTCTGCGTCAGGTGCAACACGACCTGGCCGAGGCCGAGAAAGCCCAGGACGGTGCCGCCCAGGCCCGCCTGCACTCGGAACTCGACAGTGCCGACGGCTACACCGCCGACGCCCGCGCGCGCAAAATGCTCGCCGGCCTCGGGTTCACCAACGAACAGATGGACCGCCCGGTTGCCGACTTCTCCGGTGGCTGGCGCATGCGCCTGAACCTGGCCCAGGCGCTGATGTGCCCCTCGGACCTGTTGCTGCTCGACGAACCGACCAACCACCTGGATCTGGATGCAATCCTGTGGCTGGAGGATTTCCTCAAGAGTTACCCAGGCACGTTGCTGCTGATCTCCCACGACCGGGATTTCCTCGACGCCGTGGTCGATAACATCGCCCATGTCGAACAGAAGAAAATCACCCTCTATCGCGGCGGCTACACCGCGTTCGAGCGGGCCCGTGCCGAACGCCTGGCCCAGCAACAGCAGGCCTTCGAGAAGCAGCAGGCGCAACGTGCGCATATGGAAAGCTACATCGCCCGGTTCAAGGCCCAGGCCACCAAGGCCCGTCAGGCCCAGAGCCGGATCAAGGCCCTGGAGCGCATGGAAGAGCTGTCGGCGGCCCACGTCGATTCGCCGTTCGACTTTGTGTTCCGCGAGTCAGTGAAAATCTCTAGCCCCTTGCTCGACCTCTCGGATGCCCGCCTGGGTTATGGCGACAAGACCATCCTGGAGAAGGTCAAGCTGCAGCTCACCCCGGGCGCGCGCATCGGCTTGCTCGGCCCCAACGGCGCGGGCAAGTCGACGCTGATCAAGAACCTGTCGGGCGAGCTGCAACCCCTGGCCGGACGCCTGACCCGTGGCGAGAACCTGGTGGTGGGCTACTTCGCCCAGCATCAATTGGACTCCCTCGACGCCAAGGCCAGCCCGCTGTTGCACCTGCAACGCCTGGCGCCGACCGAGCGCGAACAGACCCTGCGCGACTTCCTTGGCGGTTTCGACTTCCGTGGTGCGCGCATCGACGAGCCGGTGCTGAATTTCTCCGGCGGCGAAAAAGCCCGCCTGGCCCTGGCCCTGATCGCCTGGGACCGTCCCAACCTGCTGCTGCTCGACGAACCGACCAACCACCTGGACCTGGAAATGCGCCTGGCGCTGACCATGGCCCTGCAGGAATTCAGTGGCGCTGTGCTGGTGGTGTCTCACGACCGCCACTTGCTCAAGAGCACCACCGACAACTTCCTGCTGGTGGCCGATGGCAAGGTCGAAGAGTTTGATGGCGACCTGGACGACTACGCCCGTTGGTTGACCGACTACCGTCTGCGCAACGCGCCGGTCAGCAACACCCCGGTCAACCCGGACAAGACCGACAAAAAAGCCCAGCGCCAGGCTGCTGCGGCCCTGCGCCAGCAGTTGGCACCGCACAAACGCGAAGCCGACAAGCTTGAAGCCGAATTGGGCAAGGTCCACGAACGCCTGGCCAAGATCGAAACCAGCCTCGGCGACAGCGCGGTGTACGAAGCGGCCCGCAAGGATGAGCTGCGCGACCTGCTGGCCGAACAGGCCAAGCTCAAGGTGCGCGAAGGGCAACTGGAGGAGACCTGGATGGAAGCCCTCGAACTGCTGGAAGGCCTGCAAGCGGAGTTGGAGGCGCTGTCCTGATGGAAGCCTTGCAGCTGCCACTGCCGGCGCAATGGATCGAACCGATGTGGGTCGGTGTGCAAATCCTGCTGATCCTGCTGGCCGGTTACCTGGCCCAGCGCTTCGTCGCCAAGGGCCTGACGCGCCTGGGTGAGCGCTATCCGTTTCCGCCGCAACTGCTGATGCCCCTGCGTGGTGGCCTGCGTTGGCTGATCATGGGCAGTGCGCTGATCTTCGTCCTCGAACGCCTGGGGGTCTCGGCCACCGTGCTGTGGACCGCGCTCTCGGGTTTTGTGGCCGTCGCGGCGGTAGCGTTCTTTGCCATGTGGTCGGTGCTGTCCAACCTGCTGTGCGCGATCCTGATCTTCACCGTCGGGCCGTTTCGCCTGGGTGATGTGGTCGAGCTGGTGGACACCGTCGACAAGCCCGGCGTCAAAGGCCGGGTGATCGCGATCAACCTGCTGTACACCACGCTGATCGAAGTGGCCGAAGCGGGCACCGACAGCGCCGTGGTGCAAGTACCCAACAGCCTGTTCTTCCAGCGCTCGGTACGCCGCTGGCGCGGTAGCGATATCAGCCCTTTACCTTAAAAATTCTCTAGCCAGCCCTCGGTCCTTGGCGTTAGCTTAGTGCTGACAACGAATTTGCTACGAGGTGTGTAATGGCGCTCGACACATGGCTGGCCTTCTTCCTGGCCAGTTGGATCATCAGTCTCTCCCCCGGCGCGGGCGCCATCGCCTCCATGTCCAGCGGCCTGCAATATGGTTTCCTGCGCGGTTACTGGAACGCCATTGGCCTGCAATTGGGCCTGGCGATGCAGATTGCCGTGGTGGCGGGCGGCCTGGGCGCCGTTCTGGCGACGTCCTCAACCGCGTTCTATGCGATCAAATGGTTTGGCGTGGCGTACCTGGTGTACCTGGCCGTCAAGCAATGGCGCGCCCTGCCCATGGACATGAGCGATGACGGGCCAGTCCGCCCGATCGGCAAGCCGCTGGCGATGATGTTCCGTGGTTTCCTGGTCAATGCCAGCAACCCCAAGGCTCTGGTGTTCATGCTGGCGGTGCTGCCGCAGTTCGTGAACCCACAGGCGCCGCTGCTGATTCAGTACCTGATCCTCGGTGCGACCATGATTGGCGTGGATATGATCGTGATGGCGGGCTACACCGGGCTGGCGTCGAAGGTGCTGCGCCTGTTGCGCACGCCCAAGCAGCAGAAACGCGTGAACCGCACTTTTGCCGGGTTGTTCGTGGGCGCTGCGGGTTTCCTCGCCAGCCTGCATCGCGCCACGGCCTGACTGAACAAGTCCAATCAAAACTGTGGGAGCTAGCCGAGCCATTGAGCTTCAGTGCAGGATTTTCGGCGCCTCATCCCTTGGCAGGTTGTTGCGCAATGCCGGCTGCCCAGGCTCCTGGTAGCCACCGCCCAGTTGCTCCTGCAGCTGGCGCGCCACATCTTCACCCAAGGTTTTCGACACTTCCTTCACCACCCGTGGCCGGCTCAGGCTGACGCGCACGTCGCGACTGTTCACCAGCTTGGTGTCCTGGCCCTCACCCATGGCGGTAAACGCCGAGGTGATTTCATAGGTGCGGGTGTTGATCAGGCTGAAGTCCGCCACGACCGCCAGTCCCAGCACCGCTGAATAGCTGTTGGTGCGATCCAGGGCGTTGATGTCCTGGGTGAAGTCGATATCCGACAAAGTACCAAACAGCACATAGTCGGCGCCCTTGAAGTGGCCGGCCTTGATCCGCTTGATCACGTCGTACACATCGCCCTTGGCCTCGCTGGTGTAGGGCGTGCCCTGGACCAACTGGAACTGGCGCGACTTGAGAATCTCCCCCTTGATATCGCCGCTGAATTTACGCAGCTCACTCTGTTCGATGTAGCTGTTGCGGCTCTCGAACTCGGTGTAGCTGGACGCACCGCTGGCGTTGTACGGGCTGGCCTGGAAGTTATTGGTCGCCGCGACGGCGTGGATGTATTCCTCCACCCGCGCCTCGTAGGCCAGGTCCGTCACCGCGATTTTCGGCGCCGCCCAGGCGCCAACGCTGCACAGCAGGGCGATGATGCCGATCCATGGACGCATGGCTTAGCGCTCCGTGGTCTTGCGGATTTCTTTTTCGTCCATCCATTCCGCCAGGCCGCTTTCGACGTCGATCAACTGCAGGCTGAACTTGTAGAACACGTCCTTGTAGTCGGCGCTGCGCTTGACGATGGAGCTGATGGAGCCTTCCAGGCGGTACTTGGCGGCAACCATGTTGCCGGTCTTGCTGACCGTGGATTTCTTGTACAGGCCGCTCTGGTTTTGCAGCTTGAGCTGGTCGACCTGGCTTTGCATATCGGTGTTGTCGCTGGCGAAGCGGGCGGTGCCGGTCTTCATCAGTTGGGTCTTGATCGAGGTGGTGATCTCGCGGGTGTCGATGTACTCGCTGGTCTTGTTCTTCACGTCATACACCTGCACCACCGGGCGGCCCTGGAGGATGCCGGACTGCGCCAGGGAGCGGGTCATGCTTTCGGCGATCATCTGCAGGTCGGTGGAACCGAACTCGTTGGTCACCAGTTCCACGGCCTTGGTGTCGCCGTAGCTGATATTTTTACCGCCGATGACCGGCGAGGTGTTGGCGCAGCCGCTGGCCAGGACGGCGACTACGGCGAGGAACGAAAAGCGTACAAACATGGGAATGTCTCTCGAAAACTGAATAGGGGGCTGGCTCAAGGCGTCTTGACTTCAAGGCGGAAGTCGGCGGCCTGGGGCAGGTTGGCGATGGCCGGCAGGAAGGTGGCCTGGTTGGCGTAGAGGTTCAGCACTTTCCAGGTTTCTTCGTCACCCACCGGGAAGCCATCGGCGCCCAGCCAGGCGAAGCGGTAATACATCATCTGGTTGCTGCTGGTGATGTTGCTCAGTTGCACCTTGGCCGTCAGGAAGCCGTTCTCGCGGGCTACCCGAATGGCGCCGACGGCGATGCCCTTGAACTTGCCCATCACCACGACTTTGCTCGCGGCGCTGCCTGGTTCCGGCGGCGGGGTGGCGCAACCGGCGAGGAAGATCAGCGCCAGGGCGCCGAGGATGAAATGACGCATAGCGTGCTCCTTAAGGTTGTTTGAGGCTGGCGACGGCCTGGGCCGGGTTGCTCGCGACCACATGGGCGGCCACGCCGCTGGTGAAGACCTGGTTGCCGACCACTCGCAAAGTGATCACCTGATGGCGTTGTTCGGCCTTGACCGTCACCAGGGTGCCGCCCAAGGCATTGGGCAGGCTCACCTGGTGCTCACCGTGCTTGAGGCGCAGGCGCGTGACCTGGGTCAGGTCCGGCAGGGTGCGCCAGGTGCGGGTATCGGCGCCTTCGGTGACGGCGGACGCGATGCCCAGCACCAGGCCGGCCATCGGGTTGGTCTGGTTGAGGTTTTTTTGCGTCACGCCGCGGCTGATGGCGCGCACGGTGGTACGCAGGATGATCCCCGGCATGTCGTCGCGCAGGGCGCGGCGCGACATTGCAGTGGTGCTGTTGAGGGGCGTGAGGTTCTGCTGCCGACCATCGACGCCGATCTGCGCAAAGGTGGCCGTCGAAGTGTCTGGCTTGATCACCGGGAACGACAGCGGTGTGATCACCCAATGCCCGTCGATAGGGATCGGCAACGGCAGGCGGATCGAGTCGCGGGCCGGCGCCAGGCCGCTCTGCACTACGATCAGCACGTCGCTTTCGTCAGCTGCCACGCGGGAGGCATCCAGGTCGAGCAGGGCCTGTTCCAGCAACGGTGTATTGGGGCGCAGTTCGGCGGCTTTGCGGTAGCCCGGCGCGGCCAGGTCCTTTTCGCCCAGGGCTTCGTAGATGAAACCGGCCAGGTAATGACTGAACGCGCTCTGGTAGCTGTTCTTCAGGCCCACCACGTCCGGCGCATCGAGACTTTCCACCGGATAGCCGCGCAGATCCTTGAACTGCGTGGCCACGCCCTGGCGCTCGGCTTCGTTTTCGCGCTTGAGGTATTCCTTGTCCCGCAGTTCGGCGATCACCGCTTCGCGTTCGTGGGTTTTCTTGATTTCGGTGCGCGCGCCGTCGAAGTCATTGACGGCCAGCAGGTTCAACGCCATCTGGGTGGTGAGCATGACTTTTTCATAGTCATACCCTTCGTAGCGCCGCACCTTGTCGTTGACCAGGAAGCTACCGAATTGCGCGAGATAGCGCTCGGTGTCGAACCTGACCGACTCTTCCCACTTGTACACCACCAGGTCTGCCCGGTGCCAAGCCGCCTGGCTGCCGGTCAGATCGCCCTTGGCCCGCAGCAACTCGCCTTTTTCGAAGTAGTAGAGAAGGTCTTTGTCTTCGCTGCTGTTGTTCTTCTCCAGCAGGGTCAGCGCGCCATCGACATTGCCGCTGGCCAACTGCTGGTTGGTGGCTTGCAGTTCAGTGTCGTAGCTGCGGAACATCGAACAGCCCGACAGCAGCGTGAGTGCCGCGAGGGCAAGGGAGGTAAAGACGCGAGATGCCATTGAGGTGCTGCTTCCCTGAGCGTAATCGGCCGAAGGGGCTGGTCGGGCCAAATAACCAAGTGCAGGAAAAACCTTTTCCCACACATCCCTCATAAAAAGAGGAGCCTAAATGCCGTTTCGCGATAACGAAGGCGGCGCATTATAGGCCTCGTTACTGGCAAAACAATGGCTTTTCCGCTGCTTTATTTGAGGGTTGGCCCCTACCTGAGCGAGTCATTTCAGCGGCCAAAGCACTAACGTCTTGAGTCAAACCGATTAACATTCGACAATGTGTTACTTCTTGTTTCCATTTGGGATTCATTCATGACTGCCCCCTCCCGTTTTCTCGCCTGGCTGTTGCTGCCGGCGTTGGTGTCGTGCAGCTTCAATCTGCTGGCTGCTACCGCAGAGGGTGCGCCCCAGGCCCTGCATTTACTGGACTACATTGGCGCTGACTATCCGCCGACGGTGGAGGCGGGCAAGGTGGTCGACGACTCCGAATACCGCGAACAGGTGGAGTTTCTCGGCGTGTTGCAGGGGCTGGTGGTAGAGCTGCCCGACAAGCCCGAGCGTGCGAGCCTGGTCAAAGGCGTCGATGAGCTGCTGGCCGCTGTCACTAACCGCCAGGATGGCAACGCGGTAGCGCGCCAGGCGCGTCAACTGGGTGCGCAACTGGCGGCCGCCTATGAGGTCAGCCAGGCGCCGGCCATTACCCCGGACCCTACGCGCGGTGCGCCGCTGTACGCCCAGCACTGTTCGGTGTGCCACGGTGACGCCGGTGCGGGCGATGGCCCGGCCGGTGTCGGTATGGCCCCACCGCCGGCCAACCTGCGCGATGCCCAGCGTCTGGACCGTCTGAGCCTCTACGGTATCTACAACACCCTGGGCCTGGGCGTCGAAGGCACCGACATGCCGTCGTTCGCCGACCAGTTGGATGACCGGCAGCGCTGGGACCTGGCCACCTATATCGCCGGCTTTACTGCCGACCCGGCCGCCGCGAAAAGCGAAAAATCCTTCAACCTGGCCGACCTGGCACGCCAGACCCCGGAAGAAGTGCTGGCCGCCGAGGGGCCGGACGCGGTCCGGGTGTTCCGCGCCCAGCGCGCCCAGCCGCCCCAGGTCCAGCGTGGCCCGGCGCAGTTGCTGGAGTACACCGCTGCCACCCTGGACAAGAGCCTGGCAGCGTTCCGCAGCGGTGAGCACGAACAGGCCTACGACCTGTCGGTAGCGGCGTACCTGGAAGGCTTCGAGCTGGTGGAAAGCTCCCTGGACAACGTCGATGCCAACGTGCGCAAGGACACCGAGAAAGCCCTGATGGCGTATCGGCAGTCGTTGCAGGATGGTTTGCCGATCGAGCAGGTCCAGCAGCGCCTGGACGTGGCCAAGGGCAAACTCACTGAAGCGGCCGGCCTGTTGGGCGGCGACGGCCTGAGCTGGTCGTTGAGCTACATCTCGGGCTTGCTGATTCTGCTGCGTGAAGGGTTGGAAGCGATTCTGGTGCTGGCGGCAATCCTGGCCTTTTTGCGTAACACCGGCCAGCAATCGGCGGTGCGCAGTGTCAACGTCGGTTGGGCCCTGGCGTTGGTCGCCGGTGCGGCGACCTGGGCCCTGGCGGCGTATGTGATTGACGTCAGCGGCGCCCAGCGTGAACTGCTCGAAGGCTGTACGGCGCTGTTTGCCAGCGTGATGGTGCTGTGGCTCGGGGTGTGGATGCACGACCGACGCCACGCGGCCGCCTGGCAGGACTACATCAAGAGCAGCCTGGTCGGCGGTGGTGGGCGTTTTGGGTTTGCGGTCCTGGCGTTCTTCTCGGTGTACCGCGAACTGTTCGAAGTGATCCTGTTCTACGAAACCCTGTGGCTGCAAGCCGGTCCTGCCGGGCATAACGCGGTACTGGCCGGTGGCGCCACGGCGCTGGTGCTGTTGATGGGCTTGGCGTGGATCATCCTGCGCGGCTCGGCGAAGCTGCCGTTGGCGCTGTTCTTCGGGATTAACGCGGCGTTGCTGTGCGCGCTGTCGGTGGTATTTGCCGGGCATGGCGTGAAGGCGTTGCAGGAAGCGGGCATCTTCGGCACCCGGCCGGTGGCGTTCTTTGACTTCGACTGGCTGGGCATCCATGCCGATGCGTATTCGTTGAGTGCCCAGGCCGTGGCGATCATTGCGATTGTGGTGCTGTACAGCCGCAGCCGGTTGGCCGATAAGCGCCGGGTGGCGGCTTCCTGAAGGTACTGGCGGTCAAGTTGTGGGAGCTGGCTTGTGTGGACGCTGGCTCCCACACAAGCCAGCTCCCACATTTTTAATCGGTGTCGCCCATTCAGTCGCTCTCGTGGGTCAGCTCCAGCACCCGGTCCACCAGCTTGTTGATCCCCGATGCCACTTCGCTGATGTTTTTGCCCAGCATATAGGCCGGCGTGCTCACCAGCTTGCGCGCCTTGTCTTCGACGATTTCGTCTACCGCGCATTCCTGGTGGGTGGCACCCATCTTGTCCAGGGCGGCCGCGGTGTCGGCGTCGTTGCCGATGGTGCAGGTCACGCCAGGGCCGTAGATTTTTGCCGCCAGGGCCGGCGAGATGCAGATCAGCCCCACGGGCTTGCCTGCTTCGGCAAAGGCTTCGGCCAGTGCCAGTACGTCCGGGTTGACGCTGCAACCGGCGCCTTCGATGGCAAAGTTCGACAGGTTCTTCGCCGCGCCAAAACCGCCGGGCACGACCAGCGCATCGAACTCTTCCACGCGGGCCTCGCGAATGTCTTTCACCTCGCCTCGGGCGATGCGCGCCGACTCCACCAATACATTGCGCGACTCGGGCATTTCTTCGCCCGTGAGGTGATTGATCACATGCAGCTGCGCGATGTCCGGGGCAAAGCACTGAACCTGAGCGCCGCGCTGATCCAGGCGCAGCAGCGTGATAACACTTTCATGGATTTCAGCGCCGTCGTACACGCCACAGCCGGAAAGGATCACTGCAATCTTTTTGCTCATGGGCATTTCTCCTGATTTATGGCGTTAAATGTCTACTTATTTGTCTCGCATTGCCATTGGGATATCCGGTCACTGGCCTAACCTTGATGTAACAATAATTGACCGGACTGGCCCATGGACTTCGTCCCTTACGCGGTACCGTTTTTCATTGCCTTGATTGTGGTCGAACTGTTGGCTGACCGTTGGCGCGGCGAGCGCAACTACCGGGTGGCTGACGCCATCAACAGCTTGAGCACCGGTGTATTGTCCACCACCACTGGGCTGCTGACCAAAGGCGTGGGCCTGCTGACCTACGCCTTCGCCCTCAAGCATTTGGCACTGTTCGAGCTGCCAACCCAGAGCGCCTGGACCTGGGTGTTCGCCTTTGTCCTCTACGACTTCTGCTACTACTGGCTGCATCGCTGCGGCCACGAGCGCAATATTCTGTGGGCGGCGCACTCGGTGCATCACCAGAGCGAGGACTATAACCTCACCACCGCCTTGCGCCAGACCAGCACGGGCTTTTTGCTGAGCTGGATCTTCTATCTGCCACTGGCTGTCGTCGGCGTGCCGCTGCTGGTGTTTATCAGCGTGGCGTCGCTCAACCTGTTGTATCAATTCTGGGTGCATACCCGCCATGTGCCCAAGCTCGGTTGGTTCGAGTGGTTTTTCGTCACCCCGTCCAATCATCGGGCCCACCATGCACAGAACGCTCTCTACATGGATCGCAACTACGGCGGGGTGTTCATTATTTGGGACCGTTTGTTTGGCTCGTTCCAGGAAGAAGACGAAAACGAGCCGGTGATCTTTGGCGTGACCACGCCTCTGGCCAGTTGGAATCCGCTGTGGGCCAACCTGCAGTTCTATGCCCAGCTGTGGAGTGATGCCCGGCGTACCGAAAGTGGGTGGGACAAACTGCGCATCTGGTTCATGCGCACCGGCTGGCGCCCGGCGGACGTCAAGGCCAAGTACCCACTGGCCAAGCCGGACTTGAGCCAGTTCCGTAAATTCGAGGTGCCCCTGGACGCGCGCCAGCAGATTTACATCGCCCTGCAATTTGCCGCGTATGTGGGGTTGGGCAGCTATTTGATGAATGTTGGCGAAGGCATGCCGACGGCTGCGCTGGTGCTGGGTTGGAGTGTGATGGCACTGGGACTGTTTACCCTGGGCGTGGCCCTGGAAAATCGCCCGTGGGCCTTGAAGGCCGAGTTGCTGCGGTTGGGGCTGAATGTGCCGCTGGTGTGGCTGGCGCCGCTGGTCGGGTTGTGGCCGGCCAGTGCGTTGGGCTGGCCGGGGCTTGCCAGCTATAGCCTGCTCAGTGTCATCGGCCTCTACTGTTGCAGGGGCCGGCTTACTCGATGGGTGTCGTAGGCTCGGGCTTTTTCAGCTCGGCCAGTTGCTCCTGCGCCAGCCGGGCTTTTTCGGTCGCGCAGTTTTCCCGGGTCAGGCGGGCGTTGCGGATGCGCCGGCGCAGCCACAAGCCCAGGCCGAGTACCAGCAAGGCACCCAACACCCACAGCTCATATTTCTTGACGCTGCCCAGCATACCTTCGAGCACAGCGCCGAAGTGGTAGGCCGCCGCGCCCAGTGCTGCTGCCCAGATCGCCGCGCCGATACCGTTGAGAAACAAGTAGCGCCCCGGCGGGTAGCCGGACAGGCCAATGGCCACGGGCATGACCGTGCGCAGGCCATAGACGAAGCGGAAACTCAGAACCCAGATATCGGGGTGTCGGCGGATATGCTCCAATGCCCGATCGCCCAGCAGTTGCCAGCGTGGCCTGCGCGCCAACAATTTGCGCCCATGCTTGCGGCCCATGAAGTACCAGAGCTGGTCGCCGGCGTAGCTGCCGAAGAACGCCACCACCACCACCACGTTGATATCCATGTATCCGCGGAACGCAAGGAAGCCTGCGAGAACCAGGATGGTCTCACCTTCAAAGAACGTCCCCAGGAAGAGGGCAAAGTAGCCAAAGTCATTCAGAAATTGTTGGAGCATTGTCTGGGTGCTGGCGAAATGAACGCGCAGCCTACGCCTTCGTGAACATTCATGAAAGTATCGAGATGTGTCACGAAGTGAACATTTCCTACGGAAAGCATGAATGCGACTACAGGTCACATGCCGGTCGTATGAGTAAGCACAACTGTCATTCCTTCGTCATAATGGCCGCTTATAACTGTCACGCTCGCCCGTCAAGTCGGGCTCAGGAGTCTGCCGTGAGCTTTACCCCCGCCCAACGCCTGTTTCCCGCTACCCGCCTGCGCCGCAACCGTCGTGATGATTTTTCCCGTCGTCTGGTGCGTGAAAACGTCCTGACGGTGAATGATCTGATCCTGCCGGTGTTTGTGCTCGACGGTGAAAATCGTCGGGAAGCGGTGGCGTCGATGCCGGGTGTCGAGCGTTTGACCATTGATCTGCTGCTGCAAGAGGCGGCGCAGTGGGTTGAACTGGGGATCCCGGCGCTGGCGCTGTTCCCGGTCACACCCGCCGGGCTCAAGTCCCTGGACGCCGCCGAGGCCTGGAACCCCGAAGGCATTGCCCAGCGTGCGACCCGCGCCCTGCGCGAGCGTTTCCCGGAGCTTGGGGTGATTACCGACGTGGCGCTGGACCCGTTTACCACCCACGGGCAGGATGGCATCCTGGATGAAGAAGGCTATGTGCAGAACGACATCACCGTCGACGCACTGGTCAAGCAGGCGCTGTCCCATGCCGCTGCAGGCGCCCAGGTGGTGGCCCCGTCAGACATGATGGACGGCCGGATCCAGGCGATCCGCGAGGCGTTGGAACTGGCCGGGCACGTCAATGTGCGGATCATGGCCTATTCAGCCAAGTACGCCAGCGCCTACTACGGCCCGTTCCGCGATGCGGTCGGCTCGGCGTTGAACCTGGGCAAGGCCAACAAGGCCTCGTACCAGATGGACCCGGCCAATAGCCACGAAGCCCTGCACGAAGTGGCGGCGGACCTGGCTGAAGGCGCTGATATGGTGATGGTCAAGCCCGGTATGCCGTACCTGGACATCCTTTATCGGGTCAAGGAGGAATTCAAGGTGCCGACCTTTGTCTATCAGGTCAGTGGTGAATACGCCATGCACATGGCTGCGATTCAAAATGGCTGGTTGAGTGAAGGCGTCATCCTGGAATCCCTTACCGCCTTTAAACGTGCGGGTGCCGATGGCATCCTGACTTACTTTGCCGCCCGTGCCGCCCAATTGCTTAGAGAGCAACAATAGCCCTCACAGGAACACTCGATGAATACCGAAGGACTCACAGAAGTTGCCGTAAAAGATGCGCACCCGGTAGTTGAACAGGTCGCCGAAACCCCGCCGGAGCTTGCGCCTGAGCAGCCTGCCGTGGTCGCGGAGCCGGTGGTGGCGGCACCGCCTATCGTGATTCCGAACCTGGATGACAGCAGCCTGTACATCCATCGCGAGCTGTCGCAACTGCAATTCAATATCCGCGTGTTGGAACAGGCGCTGGATGAGTCCTACCCGTTGCTGGAGCGTTTGAAGTTCCTGCTGATCTTCTCCAGCAACCTGGACGAGTTCTTCGAGATTCGTGTCGCCGGCCTCAAGAAACAGATCACCTTTGCCCGTGAACAGGCCGGCGCCGACGGCCTGCAGCCGCACCAGGCCCTGGCGCGCATCAGCGAGCTGGTGCATGGCCATGTGGATCGCCAATACGCCATCCTCAACGACATCCTGCTGCCGGAGCTGGAAAAGCACCAAGTGCGCTTCATCCGTCGCCGCAACTGGACCGTCAAGCTCAAGACCTGGGTCCGTCGCTATTTCCGTGACGAGATCGCGCCGATCATCACCCCGATTGGCCTGGACCCGACGCACCCGTTCCCGCTGCTGGTGAACAAGAGCCTGAACTTTATCGTCGAGCTCGAAGGGATCGATGCCTTCGGCCGTGATTCGGGCCTGGCGATCATCCCCGCACCGCGCCTGTTGCCACGCATCATCAAGGTACCGGAAGAGGTCGGGGGGGCTGGCGATAACTATGTATTCCTTTCGTCGATGATCCACGCCCACGCCGATGACCTGTTCCAGGGCATGAAGGTCAAGGGTTGCTACCAGTTCCGCCTGACCCGAAACGCTGACCTGGCGGTAGACACCGAAGACGTCGAAGACCTGGCCCGCGCCCTGCGTGGCGAGCTGTTCTCGCGGCGCTACGGTGACGCGGTGCGCCTGGAAGTGGCGGATACCTGCCCCAAACATTTGTCGGACTACCTGCTCAAGCAATTCAACCTGGCCGAGACCGAGCTGTACCAGGTCAACGGCCCGGTGAACCTGACGCGCCTGTTCAGCATCACCAGCCTGGACAGCCATCCGGAGCTGCAATACACGCCGTTCACCCCGCAGATTCCGAAACTGCTGCAAAACAGCGAAAACATCTTCAGCGTGGTCAGCAAGCAAGACATTCTGCTGCTGCACCCGTTCGAGTCGTTCACCCCGGTGGTCGATCTGTTGCGCCAGGCCGCCAAGGACCCCCATGTCCTGGCCGTGCGCCAGACCCTCTACCGCAGCGGTGCCAACTCGGAAATCGTCGATGCGCTGGTGGACGCCGCGCGTAACGGCAAGGAAGTCACGGTGGTGATCGAGCTGCGTGCGCGGTTCGACGAAGAGTCCAACCTGCAACTGGCCAGCCGCCTGCAAGCGGCCGGTGCAGTAGTGATCTACGGCGTGGTGGGCTTCAAGACCCACGCCAAGATGATGCTGATCCTGCGCCGCGAGGCCGGTGAGATCGTGCGTTACGCGCACCTGGGCACCGGTAACTATCACGCCGGCAACGCCAAGCTCTACACCGACTACAGCTTGCTGACTTCCGACGACGCGCTGTGCGAAGACGTCGGCAAACTGTTCAGCCAGTTGATCGGCATGGGCAAGACGCTGCGCATGAAAAAGCTGCTGCATGCGCCGTTCACCCTGAAGAAGGGCATGCTCGACATGATTGCCCGCGAGACCCAGTTCGCCCTCGACGGCAAGCCGGCGCACATCATCGCCAAGTTCAACTCGCTGACCGATCCGAAGATCATCCGCGCGCTGTACAAGGCCAGCCAGTCCGGCGTGCGTATCGACCTGGTGGTGCGTGGCATGTGCTGCCTGCGCCCGGGCATTGCCGGGGTGTCCCACAATATCCACGTGCGTTCGATCATCGGCCGCTTCCTGGAGCACACGCGGGTGTTCTACTTCCTCAATGGCGGTGAAGAGCAGATGTTCCTCTCCAGCGCCGACTGGATGGAGCGCAACCTCGACAAGCGTGTGGAGACCTGCTTCCCGGTGGAAGGCAAGAAGCTGATCATGCGGGTCAAGAAAGAGTTGGAGAGTTATCTGACCGATAACACCCACAGCTGGAGCCTGCAGTCCGATGGGCGCTACGTGCGCAACACCCCGACGGGCAACCAGAACCCGCGCAGTGCCCAGGCCACGTTGCTGGAGCGGTTGGGCAGCCCGTTGCTGGCGGTTCGCTGATATCGACTAGACCTACATCCCTCACTGGGAAATCGGACAGGACCGTCAGATTTCCCAGGTTGGGGATCCCATGCTCCCGTTCCTAGACTGACCTTGGGCTATCAGACGATAGCCTGTACAGGGCAGTTAAGGAGTTTTCGATGGTGGGATCAGGCATAGGTATCGGGTTCGCAACCGCGGGGCTATTCGAGGCGCTGGCCTTGCCGCCGGAGGGCTACCGCAGTGCACAGGCCATGTCGTCCGATATGGCTGGGGCGGTAGCCACTTCAGAGTCCCTGGTGCGGGACTCATTAAAAAGTATTGCCAACATCGATCAGGGTCTGCAGGGCGGCAATGCCTTTGTGCAGGTTAACCCCGATGCGCGTGAACAGGCTCGGGCGCGTGACCGGGAGCGAGCCAGCGGTACCGTGCGCGGTTTTTTGCACGGCGTGCCGATTGCCCTGAAAGATGTCTTCGAAACCAGTGGGAAAATGCACACCAGTGCCGGTTCCCGTGCGCTGGTCGGCTCACCGACGAGCAAAAACGCCAAGGTTGTGGATAACTTGCTCAAGGCCGGGGCCGTGATCGTGGGCAAGACCAATATGAGCGAACTGTCCAACTTCCGCTCCAGCGTGCCGGTGGATGGCTGGAGCTCCCGTGGTGGGCAAACGCTTAACCCCCATCGGCTGGGAGGGCAGGTGGCAGGGTCCAGTTCGGGATCGGCGGTGGCGGTCGCCCAGGGGCTTGTGCCGCTGGCATTGGGCATCGAGACCAATGGCTCGGTGATTGCCCCGGCGGCCTACAACGGCGTGGTCGGTTTGAAAACCACAGCCGGGCTGGTGAGTACCGAAGGGGTGATGACCAGTTCAAAACTGGACGCGGTGGGCACCTTTACGCGCAACGTGCGCGATGCTGGCGAAGCGCTCAATGCCATGACCGAAACAACGGCCTACACCGCCGGGCTCACACCGGATGCCTTGCAGGGCAAGCGCATTGGCTACACGCCGCTGCCGGTGCTGTCGCCTGAAGACGCCAGGGCCCCGGCCCTGCGTGCGGACCGGAAGCACTTCGAAGACGCGATCGCGATGCTCGGGGCCAAGGGGGCAGTCATGGTGCCGATAGGCAGGCTGGACGCGGGTGTCTCACGTGAGGCTTACGATCAATACAGTGACGCGCTGCTGGCCGGGATCAAGCAAAACCTGGACAGCTACCTGGCCGCCCGGGAAGGGCTGCCAGTGAAGTCGCTGGCTGAACTGATTGCCTTCAACGAGCGCGACAAGCAAGCCGGGGAACCGGACCAGGCGTTGCTGGAGCACATCAACAGCCTGGACGTGACGGATGAGCAGCGCGAGCAACTGTGGGCGGCCGTTCTGCCGATTTTCAAAGGCACCCTCGACAAGCCGCTGAGCGAACACCGCCTCGATGCCATCGTGTCGAACTTTCGCGCCGACAGTTACTACTTTGCCGCCGCCGCCGGTTACCCCGGCATCTCGGTGCCCTCGGGCATGGATGATGAGGGTATGCCGACCGCGCTGCACTTTTACGGTACGGGCAACAGTGAAGCCACACTGCTCGCGGTCGCCTATGGTTATGAACAGGCCACGCAGGCTATCCGTGAGCCGGCGTTCCTGCCGGGGGCGCCGGTGTCGTCCGAGAGCGTCTAGGGGTTAGTGCACATTCAGGCTGAAGCCCACTCGCGTCAGCCACTCGGCTTCCTGGGCGAAATCCGCCTGGGTCAGTTGGTTCTCATCCAGCCAGCCTTTAGGGAACACCACATCCAGGCTGTCGCCGTTGGCGCGCAGGGTGACTTGCGGCATCTGCTGAGTGCCGCGAATGTGGTGGAACAGGATCGCAAAGCGCAGCAGGGCACACAGGCGAATCAGCTTGATGCCCTCGGCGCCGAACTCGGCGAACTTGTCCCTGGGGATGTTACGGCGATGGCCGCGCACCAGCAGCGCCAGCATCTGCTGGTCCTCGCGGGAAAACCCTGCCAGGTCGGAGTGCTCGATCAGGTACGCGCCGTGTTTGTGGTAATGGTAGTGGGCGATATCCAGCCCTACTTCATGGACCTTGGCGGCCCAGCCCAGCAGTTCACGCCAGACCCCGTCTTCCAGTTCCCAATCTGCAGCGACCTGGTCGAAGGCATGCAACGCTTTGCGCTCGACCCGCGCCGCCTGTTCCAGGTCGACGTGGTAACGCTCCATCAGCGAGCCCAGGGTGCGTTCGCGCACGTCTTCGTGGTGATGGCGACCCAGCAGGTCGTAGAGCACGCCTTCACGCAGGGCGCCATCGCAATGGTCCATGCGTTGCAGTTCGAGGGCGTCGAAGATGGCTTCGAGGATTGCCAGGCCTGCAGGGAAGATGGTCCGGCGGTCGGGCTTGATGCCGTCGAAGTCGATTTTTTCGGCATCCCCGAGCTTGAACAGTTTGCGCTTGAGCCAGGCCAGGCCTTCGGCATTCACCTCACCGGTGCCATGGCCGCCGGCCTTCAGGGCCAGGCCGATGGCGCGGATAGTGCCGGATGAGCCGATGGCTTCATCCCAGGTCAGGCGGTGCAGGGCGTGTTCGATGCTCATGATCTCCAGCCGCGCCGCCGTGTACGCCTGGGCGTAGCGGGCCGGGGTGATCTTGCCGTCCTTGAAATAGCGCTGGGTGTAGCTGACGCAGCCCATTTGCAGGCTTTCGCGCAGCAACGGCTCGAAGCGCTGGCCGATGATGAACTCGGTGCTGCCGCCGCCAATGTCGGCCACCAGGCGCTTACCGGGGGTATCGGCCAGGGTGTGGGAGACGCCGAGGTAGATCAGGCGTGCTTCTTCACGGCCGGAAATCACTTCTACCGGGTGCCCGAGGATCTCCTCGGCACGGCGGATGAATTCGCCGCGGTTACGCGCTTCGCGCAACGCGTTGGTGCCGACGATGCGCACGGCGCCCTGGGGCATGCCGTTGATCAGTTGGGCAAAACGCTTGAGGCAATCGAGCCCGCGCTGCATGGATTCTTCGTTGAGCTTGCGCTCGTCGTCGATTCCGGCAGCCAGTTGTACCTTTTCGCCGAGCCGCTCAAGGATGCGGATCTCACCGTTCTGGGCCTTGGCCACGACCATGTGAAAGCTGTTGGAGCCCAGGTCGATGGCGGCGATCAGGGACAGATTCTTGGCTTGGGATTGCGGCATGGGTAGGGGATCTCGGTCGATAACCTCGCCATCGTGCCACGATCAAACGCTGACGCCAACGCGTAGTGCGCAGAGGAGTTCTCCTACGGAGGTTCGGGACACAGGTTTGTAGGGAATGTAGGGGGGCTCCATTGGTTCCTTGTAATTATTCCGTAGGATCTATGGGAAACAGTAGAATTTCAAAATTTGGAAACTTCTCTTGATTTAACCTACATCTTAAGATCAGTTATACCCATTGGTTATTTGTTTGGTACTACTCTTGAGTTGGGTTAAGGCGACGATTGTTTTTTATTGTTCTGACAGTAATCAGGGTATTGTCTTATTCTTTAGTGGGGTGCATGCGGGAGAGACTGTCACTCGGCAATTCTGCCTTGGTGTTATTTATTTACAGCTCATTTGTCACGGATGGCGGGATGTTGGGCAATGCAATTGCCCGGGTAGGAATAAAGGCACCTGATAACTTCTAGTGACAGGTTCAGCATGAAAAAAATATCTGGTTTGGTAATGGGTGTTGTCTGTTTGGCCGCAAGCGTGGTTGCACACGCCGATACAAGTGGTTCGGGGAACTTGAGGGTCATTGGTACTATCAAGCCAGCGCCCTGCACGGTCAGTATCAGCAGCGGCGTCATTGATTATGGTCAGATCAGTGCAGCTTCTATCTTGCCAAATGCTTTCAACCCCTTGCAGGAGAAAACCCTGCCGCTGTCCGTGAACTGCGGCACCGCGGCTACGCAGATGGCGCTGTCGGTATCTGACACGCAGGCGGCCAGCACCGTTGCGGGTATCCTGGGAACCGGCTTCGCTGAATCCCAGAACTTTGGCCTGGGTGCGGTGGATGGCCGGCGTACCGGTGGCTATTCGGTCAGGCTTTCGAACCTGTCCAGCGCCGGTGCCAGCCTGCTACCGCTCAAAAGGACCAGCTCTGTCGCAGCCTGGATGTATAGCGCCGATGGCCGGGTCGACAAGTTCCCGTACCAGCACTCCTGGAGCCGCACCACCAGCCCGGTTCCAGCACTGGTCAACGTTGTCAGCGGCACGATCAACGTCAAGGCCGTCATCAACCGGGGCAGCGCCCTGGACCTGAGCAAGGATGTTCCTTTGAACGGCCTTGCCACCTTAGTCGTTACTCGTATCTAAACAGGTAGTAAATCCGCACTGCAGTCGTAACTGGCTGTTGCGACTGCGTGCGGGCTGCTTACAGTCCTGGGTGTATTGACGGTCTCTTAAATTGTGTGTGGGTAGAACTTGATGAGTTTTCTTTTCAATACAGTTGCTGCCCTGCTAGGGGGCGTAAGTCTTTCTCTGCTACTACATGGCAACGTACTGGCTGACGGTATGGAGCCTGAAACATCTGTTGTAATTCTTTATGAAGAAAATGGCGAAGCGACTATTAATGTCAAGAATACCGATGCCGGTCCGGCTTTATTACATTCGGTCATTCAAAATCTTGCTGAAGATCCGGAACCATTATTGATTGTTACGCCGCCAATTGCGCGCGTGGAACCTGGCGAAACACAACTAGTGCGCTTTATCGCAACCCTCAAGGAACCACTCAAGACTCAACGCTTGAAGCGGGTCACTTTTGAAGGGATTCCCCAGGCCAGGGCCGAAGGGCGTGCGACCATTGGTATCACCATTCGCCAGGACCTGCCGCTGATCCTGCACCCCCAGGGTTTGCCGCGGCTTGAAGATCCCTGGAAGTTGCTCAAGTGGACCCTGCAAGGCAATCGCCTGGCCGTGCAGAACGACAGTGCCTACGTTGTCCGCTTGGGTTTACAGGTGCAGCTGCTGCCGGCCAAGCGCCCGGCAATACTGTCGCGCACCTATGTGCTGCCTGGCGAAACGCTTTGGACCACGGTCGAGGGCAATGTCGCAGGGGTCAATGCCGTTGAGATTCAACCGGCGACGGTCTACGGCTATTCGACCTCCGTCTACCAGGCTCCCGTTGTTGTCGAGGCGGGTTGATCGAGCTATGAGAACTGTCGATAAAGCCGGTTGTTTCAATCAGTCCGCATCGTTCTTCCGGGCCCCGGGCTCCCTGGCGTATGGCTCGGGCATTGTCATCGGGCTGGCCTCACTGTGCAGCGGGCCTGCCCATGCCTTGGAGCTGGGAGAGGGGTTTGATCTTGCCGTTCTCTCTGCGAACGGTATTGACCCGAAGGTTGCCCATTATTTTCGCAGTGCGGCGCGCTTTCGCGAGGGCGTCCATGTGGTCGGGTTGAGGGTCAACGGCAACCCACTGGGCTTGGTGGAAGCGCGTTTCGACTATGAAGGGCAGCTGTGTTTCACCCCCGGCCTGCTGGAAAAGGCCGGGCTGCGCGTCCCGGCGACCGTCACTCGGCAGGGCATCGCGCGCGATCAGGCGTGCCATGATTTTGTCGGTGAGTACCCGGCGACCCTTGTGCGGCTGAGCCCTGGCAGCGATGAAGTCTCCCTGGTGGTGCCCACCCAGTCGATGCGCGAGTTTGAATGGGGCGGGGGCAATGCTTCCCAGGGTGGCATGGCGGCCTTGTTCAATTACGACGTGCAGGGTTTTGAGGATCGTTTCAACAGTGGCTCTTCCCGCTCCGTCTCCGCCTATACCGAGGCGGGGTTCAACCTGGGCAACTGGATTGTGCGCAGTCGCCAGTTTTATATCTCCGATAATGGCAAGGCCAGCAGCGAGCATGTGAACGCCTACGCCCAGCGCGATTTCGCGGGCCTGCGCTCGACCTTCCAGGTGGGTCAGATCTCCAGCAACAACCCGGTGTTCGGCGGGCTGCAGCTCTCCGGCCTGCAACTGTTCCCAGATGGGCAGTCGCGCGCGGCCGGCGGCAGCGCGGTGGTGGTCGAAGGGCTGGCTCGCAGCCCGTCCAGGGTGGAGGTGCGCCAGTCAGGGGTGTTGATCCATACCACCCTGGTACCGGAAGGCCCTTTTTCCCTGACTGACCTGCCGTTACTCAATGGCACCAGCGACCTGGAGGTGAACGTGATTGGCACCCGTGGCGGTGGGCACAGCTTCAGGGTACCTGCGGCGTCCTTTGGCGCGAGTGTGCCGGTGGTGCCGGGCTACTTCTTTTCCATGGGCAAGGTGCGGGGCGCAACGCTGGGCGAGCGGGAGCCCCCGGTGGTGGCGATGGCCAGTGGTACCTGGGGCCTTGGGCGCAGTTCTTCACTGGGCTTTGGCCTATTGAGCACTGACGAGTACCAGGCTGCGGGCGGAACATGGAGCAGCGTTTTTTTCCAGCGGCTGGCAGTGGGCGGGCGTCACAACCTGTCTCGCGATGGTTCAGGCAATGTCAGCGGCGCTCGCAGCTCCATTTCATTGAGTAGCCCGCTGTCTGCCAGCCTTGAGGCCAACCTCAGTGCTACACGCCAGACACGGGGGTATCGCGAAGTCACGGAAGCCGGGCTGTCGAGCGCCCGCGACGACCTGGACGCGCGCTTCAAGAACCAATACACCCTGGGCCTGAGCTGGGCTGACCCGCTGTTGGGTGGCTTCTCCATCAGCTACTCGCACAGTGCGCAATTTGACGGGCAATCGGCTGAACATGTCTTTGCCTCCTGGAACCGAGACTTCAGTGGCACCCAGGTGTCGTTGATCGCCGACTCCCGGGTGGGTGGGGCTCGACCGCGCAAGGAGCGGAATATCCGCCGCCACGAGCGCAATGATGCTCTCGAGACAGGGCTGTCGCTGCGGTTGCAAGTCACCATGCCATTTGGCGGCGAACGTCGTGTCACTTCCTATGCCAGCCGGCGCGGGGGCGAGGTGGAGTTCGGCAGTGCGTTCAGTGATCGGGTGAACGACTATGTGAATTATGAGGTGGGTGTTTCCCGGGAGCAGGCGAGTGGTGATCAGTCGGTTCAAGGCCGGGTAAATGCCATACCGCGTTACACCCAGGTTGGCTTGGGCATGCGTCGCGACTCTTTCAGTACCAGCTACACCGGGCAATTGCAGGGTGGCGTGGTGGCCCATGAACGCGGTGTGACGTTCTCGCCCTACGCCGTCCAGGACACCTTTGGCATCGTCTCGGTGGGCGATGTTGGCGCGGTCAAGGTCGCGACCCCCCAGGGCCCGGTCTGGACCGATTATCGCGGGCAGGCGGTGATCGCCGGTTTGCCGGCCTACCTCAACAGTAACGTTGAGGTGCAGACCCGCTCCCTGCCCAAGCGTGTCGACCTGAAAAACGGCACCAAGGCACTCACGGCGGGTCGTGGATCCTTCAATACCGTTGATTTCGAGGTGGTGAAAGTGCGCCGCCTGCTGCTGGAAGTGCGTGACGAGCAAGGGCGCCCCTTGCCTCAAGGGGCCTCGGTATTCGGCCCGGACAATGCCTTCCTGACCAGCGTGGTGGGTGAGGGCATGGTGTTCCTGAACAATCTGGACGAGTCGCAAACCCTGAGCGTCTCCCTGCCGGATTCAACCTCCTGTGTATTGCAACTCAACCCTGAGCCAGAAACCGATGACGACAAACTCTACGAAACAGGTTCGGCAGTCTGCCGTGCGCAGTGAATCCCTGAACCGCCTTGGGCCTGGCCTCGCTCTGTGCAGCGTGCTGCTGTGGGCGGGGCTGATGCCGGGGGAAGCGCTGGCGGGTGAATGCCGTATGTCCTTGAGCCAGCCCCGGGTCGACTACGGTTTGATCCGCAGCGCGGAGCGGGCGGGAGACCAGTTGGCCCTGGGGAAACGCACGTTGCAACTGAACATCGCCTGTGCCGAGTCGGCACCCATGGCCCTGCGTTTCACGGGGGTGTCTGCCGGGTCGAAAGGCTTTCGGTTCGGCCGTCAAGGCTATTTCACCTTGAGCCTGCAGCATCCTCAGGTGGATGGGCAGGCGGTGGAGTTGCGGGTGTCGGGAGAGCCGCCAAGCGGACAGTTGTTGCCCGGCCAGACGCTGGTCGCACGGGCAGGCGGCGCCCCGATACACGGGCGCCGATTTACAGCGCTGGTGAATATCGAGACCTTTGTGCCAGCGGTCGGGCTGGCAGTGCGTGACGAAACGGCCTTCGAGGGGCAGGGCAGTTTCGAATGGGTACCCGGCGCCTGAAGCCTCAGCCTGGTTGTTCCACCGAGCCTATAAAGTTAGCCAATTCGGGCGTGCGCGGTTGGGCAAACAGGACGTTCGGGTCGCCGACTTCATGCACCTTGCCCTGATGCATGAACACCAGCTTGTCGCCGACCTCACGGGCAAAGCGCATTTCATGGGTGACCATGATCAGGGTCATGCCGTCCTTGGCCAGTTGGCGCACCACGCTGAGGACTTCATTGACCAGTTCAGGGTCCAGCGCCGAGGTGATTTCATCGCACAGCAACACCTTGGGCGACATCGCCAGCGCGCGGGCGATCGCCACCCGTTGCTGCTGGCCGCCGGACAGGCGATCGGGGAATGCATCGAACTTTTCCCCCAGGCCGACCCGTTCCAACATCTGCCGGGCCAGCTCCGCAGCCTTGGCCTTGGCGACTTTTTGCACGACCTGGGGCGCGAGCATGACGTTTTCACCCACGGTCAAATGGGGGAACAGGTTGAATTGCTGGAACACCATGCCGACTTTTTGCCGCAGGCTGCGCAGGTCGGCGCGGGCCGCGTCGAGGTATTCGCCGTCGACCTCAATCACCCCGTCATTGATCGACTCCAGGCCGTTGAGGGTGCGCAGCAGCGTGGATTTTCCCGAGCCGCTGCGGCCGATGATTGCCACCACCTGGCCTTCCTCGATACTCAAGTCGATGCCCTTGAGCACATGGTGATCGCCGTAATACTTATGCAGCGCGGATATTCTAAGCAGAGGCATGCAGTCTCCTTTCCAGGTAGCGGGCACTGAGGGACAAGGGGTAGCAGAGCAGGAAGTAACCGAGCGCCACCAGGCCGTAGACCATGAAGGGCTCGAAGGTGGCATTGGCGAGCATGCCGCCGGTCTTGGTCAGTTCGGTGAAGCCGATGATCGAGGTCACCGCTGTGCCCTTGACCACCTGCACCGAGAACCCCACCGTCGGCGCCACGGCAATTCGCAGGGCCTGGGGCAATATCACGTAGCGCAGTTGCTCATAAGGGTTGAGGGCCAGGCTGGCGGAGGCTTCCCACTGCCCGTGGGCGATGGAGTCGACACAGCCGCGCCAGATCTCGGCCAGGTAGGCACTGGTAAACAGGGTCAGGGCAATCGCGGCGGCCAGCCACGGCGAGATATCAATCCCCAGCAAGGCGATGCCGAAAAACACCAGGAACAGTTGCATCAGCAGCGGTGTGCCCTGGAACAGTTCGATATAGGTCCGGGCAATATTGCGCGGTAGCGCCTTTTTGCTGATGCGCAGGGTCATTACCAGCAGGCCAATCAGCCCGCCGCCGACAAACGCCACCAGCGACAGCAGCAGGGTCCATTGCAGGCCGGTCAGCAGGTTGCGCACGATGTCCCAGAACGAAAAATCACTCATCGACTGTTCCTCATCACATAGCGGCGACCGATCCAATTGAGCAACTGGCGGATCATCAACGCCATGCACAGGTACACCAGCGTGGTCAGGGCATAGGTTTCAAAGGCGCGGAAATTGCGCGATTGAATAAAGTTGGCGGCAAAACTCAACTCTTCAGTGGCGATCTGCGAGCACACCGCCGAGCCGAGCATCACGATGATGATCTGGCTGCTCAGGGCCGGCCAGACCTTGCCCAGCGCCGGCAGCAGCACCACATGGCGGAACGCTTCGAAGCGGGTCATCGCCAGCGCTGCCGCGGCCTCCAGCTGCCCACGAGGGATCGCCTGGATCCCGGCGCGGATGATCTCCGTGGAATAGGCCCCCAGGTTGATCACCATCGCCAGTACTGCGGCCTGCCATTCGGAAATCTGTACCCCCAGTGAAGGCAGGCCGAAGAAGATAAAGAACAACTGCACCAGAAACGGCGTGTTGCGAATCAACTCGACATACACCCCGAAGAGCCAGCAGAACGGCTGGATTTTCCATGCCCGCACCACGGCGCCGACGATGCCCAGGGCCACGCCGAGGAGGGCGCCGATGGCTGTCAGCTCCAGGGTGAACAGCGCGCCGCGCAACAACAGGTCGGTATTGGCCAGCACCGGCACAAAGTCGAATTGATAGGCCATCAATCAGCTCCGCTTCAGAGATCGGCAGGCAATGGTTCTTTGAGCCACTGCATCGCGTTCTTTTGCAGGCTGCCGTCAGCCTTGGCGGCGACCAGGATCTGGTTGACCTTCTCCAGCAGTGCCGGCTCGTTTTTGTTCACGCCGACATATACCGGCGAATCCTTGAGTTTGACTTTCAACGCCGGTACCCGCTTGGGGTTGCGCTCGCTGATCGCCACCATCACCACGTTGCCACTGGCGATCAGGTCCACCTGGCCGGCGAGGTAGGCGGCGATGGTCGAGTTGTTATCCTCGAAGCGCTTGATCGTGGCTTCCTTGGGTGCGACGGCGCTCAACTCGATATCTTCGATGGCACCGCGGGTCACGCTGATGGTCTTGCCCTTGAGATCGTCCAGGGTCGCAATCGCCGCGTCAGGCGGGCCGAACACGGCGAGATAGAACGGCGCGTAGGCCTTGGAGAAGTCGATGACCTTCTCGCGATCCGGGTTCTTGCCCAGGCTGGAAATCACCAGGTCCACTTTGCCGGTGGTCAGGAACGGGATGCGGTTGGTGCTGTTGACCGGGGTCAGTTCCAGTTTGACCTTGAGCTGCTCGGCCAGCAGTTTGGCGGTGTCGATGTCCAGGCCGCGCGGCTTCATATCGGGGCCGACCGAGCCGAAGGGCGGGAAGTCCTGAGGCACCGCGACCTTGAGGGTGCCACGGGCGACGATATCGTCCAGGCCATTGGCCTGGGCTGGCGTCTGGCTGAGCATCAGGCTGGCAAACAAGGCAGTGAGCAGGGCGCTGCAACGCTTGGTCATGGCAACTCTCCGAAAAGGGCGAAGGGATTTTCTGAGTCTTGCCAGTGCACAGCCCATGCCATGCCGCGCCAAAGCGGCTGCAAGGCAGGGTTTTACAGGTGTATAGCGGTCTTACTGGTCTGAACAGTCAGAAGCGATTGCGCACCCTTTTCGAGCGCCCGCAAAACCCGGCGAGCCCCTTTGGGGCGTGGCTTGCCGGCCAGCGAGAATAGATTTACAACTAGCCTCACTGTTGACCGAAATCTTGAGTTTTTTATGAATTCCATCGCCCAAGCCGTACCGGAAGCGGCTTTGCAAGCCATCCGCAAACTGATCAAGCAACGGGGCTTCGGGCCAGGTGATGCACTGCCTTCCCAGCGCGACCTGGCATTGCAGTTGGGGGTCAGTCGGGCCTCGTTGCGCGAGGCCTTGTCTTCGCTCAGTGCGCTTGGGCTGGTCAGCGTGCAGCCGGGCAAAGGCGTGTTTGTGCAAGCGCCACCGACGGTCGACATGAGCGGGGTGGCCTGGCCCTTTACGGCGCAGGCCAGCCCCCTGGATATCTTCCAATTGCGTTATGCCCTGGAGGGCTTTGCGGCGGGGCTGGCGGCCATGACCCTGACCACCGAGGAACTGGATGGGCTCGAAGACAATGTCCAGGCCATGCGCCGGGAACTCAAGGCCGGGGATTTCGAGGCCGCTGCGCGGCTGGACTTCGCGTTCCACCAGCGCATCCTGTTGGCCAGTGGCAATCAGGCGATGATGAGCATCCTCAGCGCCAGTGCCGAGGTGTTTCTGGAAAGTCAGAAGCTACCGTTCATCCGACCGGAACGGGCGATGGAAACCTGGCAGGAGCATCGCAAGATCCTCCGGGCCCTGGCCCGGCGCAGCAGCGCGGCGGCGCACAAAGCTATGCAGGAGCACGTGCGTAACGCTGCGTTGCGCACGGGAATAGCCTTTGTGACTCCGACGGCCTCTTGAACCCGCCATATCCAAAATGATGACGCTCCATAGCAAGAGTCAATCAGCAGCGGCTTCCTGAACGCAGGAAGGGCGGCTATGATGGGCAACGTTTTTTTTGCTTACAACCCGGAGACATCCATGAGCAACGATCTTATCAAGCACGTCACCGACGCGACCTTTGAGGCCGAAGTACTGCAGGCCCAGGGCCCGGTGCTGGTTGACTACTGGGCTGAGTGGTGCGGTCCTTGCAAAATGATCGCTCCGGTCCTGGACGACATCGCAACCACCTACGAAGGCAAACTGACCATTGCCAAGCTGAACATCGACGAGAACCAGGAAACCCCGGCCAAGCATGGCGTGCGTGGTATCCCGACGCTGATGCTGTTCAAGAACGGCAACGTCGAAGCGACCAAGGTCGGCGCACTGTCCAAGTCGCAATTGGCTGCATTCCTCGACGCCAACATCTAAGCGTCGTCAAAAAGCCCCGCAAATTGCGGGGCTTTTTCGTAAAGCAGGGCTAGACGCTCTGAAATTCAGGTGGTACATTCGGCCCCGCACTGGTTTCTCCACTGCCCCCTGCAAGCCGTCGCCGACGCATTCCTTTCGATTAGTACGCGATCCTGTCGCCTTCTCTGCGGCGCGGCCTCATTAAGCCAAAAGCTTAATTCCCCCCCTCTATAAATGATTACGTCATTCCTATATGAATCTGACTGAACTCAAGCAAAAGCCGATTACCGACCTGCTCCAACTGGCCGAAGAAATGGGCATAGAAAATATGGCCCGTTCGCGCAAGCAGGACGTGATTTTCTCCCTGCTGAAAAAGCACGCGAAAAGCGGCGAGGAAATCTCCGGTGATGGCGTGCTGGAGATTCTCCAGGACGGCTTCGGCTTCCTTCGCTCTGCAGACGCGTCCTATCTCGCCGGCCCAGACGATATCTACGTCTCGCCGAGCCAGATCCGTCGCTTCAACTTGCGCACCGGTGACACCATCGTTGGCAAGATCCGTCCTCCAAAGGAAGGCGAGCGTTATTTCGCCCTGCTCAAGGTCGACACGATCAACTTCGATCGTCCTGAGAACGCGAAGAACAAGATTCTCTTCGAGAACCTGACGCCGCTGTTCCCGACCGTGCGCATGAAGATGGAAGCCGGTAACGGTTCCACCGAAGACCTGACCGGTCGTGTGATCGACCTGTGCGCCCCGATCGGCAAAGGCCAGCGTGGCCTGATCGTCGCACCGCCGAAAGCCGGTAAGACCATCATGCTGCAGAACATTGCAGCGAACATCGCGCGTAACAATCCTGAAGTTCACCTGATCGTGCTGCTGATCGATGAGCGTCCGGAAGAAGTCACCGAAATGCAGCGCACCGTGCGCGGCGAAGTGGTTGCCTCGACGTTCGATGAACCGCCAACCCGCCACGTGCAGGTTGCCGAAATGGTGATCGAGAAGGCCAAGCGCCTGGTCGAACACAAGAAGGACGTGGTGATCCTGCTCGACTCCATCACCCGTCTGGCCCGTGCCTACAACACCGTGATCCCGAGCTCCGGCAAGGTATTGACCGGTGGTGTCGATGCCCACGCCCTGGAGAAGCCGAAACGTTTCTTCGGCGCCGCGCGTAACATCGAAGAAGGCGGCTCGCTGACCATTATCGCCACCGCGCTGGTTGAAACCGGCTCGAAGATGGACGAAGTGATCTACGAAGAGTTCAAGGGTACCGGCAACATGGAACTGCCTTTGGACCGTCGCATCGCTGAAAAGCGTGTGTTCCCGGCCATCAACATCAACCGCTCCGGCACCCGCCGCGAAGAGTTGCTGACCGCCGACGACGAACTGCAGCGCATGTGGATCCTGCGCAAGCTGCTGC
This sequence comes from Pseudomonas sp. FP2294, assembly GCF_030687625.1. Lineage (NCBI taxonomy): Bacteria > Pseudomonadati > Pseudomonadota > Gammaproteobacteria > Pseudomonadales > Pseudomonadaceae > Pseudomonas > Pseudomonas sp. FP2294. The sequence goes on along the minus strand of NZ_CP117441.1, from coordinate 5,620,440 downwards.
ACCCGATGGACGAAGTGGCAGCCATCGAGTTCCTGATCGACAAGCTGAAAACCACCAAGACCAACGACGAGTTCTTCCTGTCGATGAAACGTAAGTAATACGACGTTTCAGGTCCGAAAGAATGGCGCCCCCAGGGGCGCCATTTTTTTTGCCTGAAATCTTTAACCACAGCTGGTGGGCAATTGCGCCGTCGATAGGGCTGCCAGCCGCCCTCAGAGCAGGTACGATGTACGCCTATTTTACGGGTGGCATGGTTAATGAAATTCAAGGATCTTCGGGATTTCGTGCAGCAACTTGAGCAGCGCGGAGAGTTGAAACGTATTCAGGTGCCGGTTTCCCCGGTCCTGGAAATGACTGAGATTTGCGACCGCACCCTGCGTAACAAGGGGCCGGCGCTGCTGTTCGAAAACCCCACAGGCTTTGATATCCCCGTGCTGGGCAACCTGTTCGGCACGCCCGACCGGGTGGCGTTCGGCATGGGGGCCGAGTCGGTCAGCGAACTGCGCGAGATCGGCAAGCTGCTGGCCTTCCTCAAGGAGCCCGAGCCGCCCAAAGGCCTGAAGGATGCCTGGTCGAAGCTGCCGATCTTCCGCAAGATCATTGCCATGGCGCCCAAGGTGGTCAAGGACGCGGTCTGCCAGGAAGTGGTCATCGAAGGCGATGATGTCGACCTGGCGATGCTCCCGGTGCAGACCTGCTGGCCCGGCGACGTCGGCCCGCTGATCACCTGGGGCCTGACCGTCACCAAAGGCCCGAACAAGGACCGCCAGAACCTGGGGATCTACCGTCAGCAAGTGATTGGCCGCAACAAGGTGATCATGCGCTGGCTGAGCCACCGTGGCGGCGCCCTCGACTTCCGTGAGTGGTGCGAGAAGCACCCCGGCCAGCCGTTCCCGGTTTCCGTGGCCCTGGGGGCCGACCCGGCCACCATCCTCGGCGCCGTGACGCCGGTGCCCGACAGCCTGTCCGAATACGCCTTCGCCGGCCTGTTGCGCGGCAATCGCACCGAACTGGTGAAATGCCGTGGCAACGACCTGCAAGTGCCGGCCACCGCCGAAATCATCCTCGAAGGCGTGATTCATCCGGGCGAGATGGCCGATGAAGGCCCTTACGGCGATCACACCGGCTACTACAATGAAGTCGACAGCTTCCCGGTGTTCACCGTCGAGCGCATCACCCACCGGGTCAAACCGATCTACCACAGCACCTACACCGGCCGGCCGCCGGATGAGCCGGCGATTCTCGGCGTGGCGCTGAACGAGGTATTCGTACCGATCCTGCAGAAGCAGTTCCCGGAAATCACCGACTTCTACCTGCCGCCCGAGGGCTGCTCGTACCGCATGGCCATCGTGACCATGAAGAAGTCGTATCCGGGCCATGCCAAGCGCGTGATGCTCGGTGTGTGGTCGTTTTTGCGACAGTTCATGTACACCAAGTTCGTTATTGTCACCGACGACGACATCAACGCCCGGGACTGGAACGACGTGATCTGGGCGATTACCACGCGCATGGACCCCAAGCGCGATACGGTGATGATTGATAACACACCCATCGACTATCTCGACTTCGCCTCGCCGGTGTCGGGCCTGGGTTCGAAGATGGGCCTGGATGCCACCCATAAATGGCCGGGTGAAACCACCCGTGAGTGGGGCCGGGTGATCGTCAAGGATGAAGCCGTGACGGCGCGTGTCGATGCGATGTGGAAAGAATTGGGAATAGATTGATGCGTGTAACCCTGCAACCTTCCGGCGCGGTCCTCGACTTGCAGCCGGGCGAGCGGATTCTTGAAGGTGCGCGGCGCCTGGGCTACGACTGCCCGCAGGCGTGCCGTAACGGTGTGTGCCATGTGTGCGCGGCGCTGTTGGTCGAGGGCCGGGTGCAACAGGCCGGCGAGGTGCGTGACCATGGCGAGTTCTACACCTGCATCGCCGAGCCGCTGGAGGATTGCATCGTGCTGTGGGATGGCGTGCTGGCGCCGGGGGAGTTGCCGGTGCGCACGCTGGCCTGCCAGTTGAGCGAGTGCGTGGAGCTGGGTGGCGATGTGTGGCGCGTGCGCCTGCGGGCCCCGGCCGGCAAAGCGGTGCGTTACCACGCTGGCCAGTACCTGATGATCGAGCGCGAAAACGGCGAGAAGTCGGCGTTTTCCCTGGCCTCGGCGCCCCACGCCGGGCGCGAGCTGGAATTGCATGTGCTGGTACGCGAAGACAGCGCCCGCAGCCTGATCGAGCAGTTGCAGCGTAACCAGATGGCGCGGGTCGAGCTGCCGTTTGGCGATACTCACCTGGCCGAGCTACCCGACGGCCCGCTGGTACTGATCGCGGCCGGCACCGGCATGGCGCAGATGCACAGCCTGATCGAACATTGCCGGGCCACGGGGTTCAAGTATCCGGTGCACCTGTACTGGGGCGTGCGTCGTCCTGAGGATTTCTACCAGGTCGAACATTGGGAACAGTGGCAGCAATTGCCCAATCTGTTCCTGCACAAAGTGGTCAGCGACCTGTGTGGTTGGGAAGGGCGCTGTGGCTTGTTGCACGAGGCGGTGTGCGAAGACATAACCGACCTCAAGGCCGTGCATGTGTATGCCAGCGGATCGCCGGCGATGATCTACGGCACGCTGGACGCGCTGGTGAATGCCGGGATGGATGCGCACCAGATGCGCGCTGACGTATTTGCCTACGCCCCTCGCTCCTGACCGCTACGAAAACATTCTCGTAAGCCGATCAAACTGTGGGAGCGGGCTTGCCCGCGATAGCGGAGTGTCAGCCAACAAATCTGGCACTGATACACCGCCATCGCGGGCAAGCCCGCTCCCACATTGAACTGTGTCTACTCAGGTGTGCGGCGTCAGAACCGCACGCCCGTGGTCACCATCGCCGCATTGAACCCCAGCAACACAAACTCCGCCGCCACCGGCCCGTAGTGCGCACCCACCGACGGAATGATCACCGGTGCCACGCCGTAGCGGTTCAGCGGGATCTTGTCGCGGTACTTGCCGCGATAGCCCTGGATCGCCCCGCCGGTCAGTTTCAGATACACCGGATAGTCGGCCATGTCGAAGCGCTTGCCGGCGTAGGCGTAGTACGAGCGTTGGCGAAACGAGTTGCGAAAGGTCGCACCGCCATACACCCACCCCGCAGCGTCATTGCGCTCCAGGCCGATCAGGTCTTGATGGTTATTGTGCTCGGGGTCCGGCGCAAAGTGCCGGGTGTAGACGCTGGTCTGGGCGTACCAGAAGCCTTTGTCGTCGTTGGCCGGCGCTTCGGCGGCCAGGGCGGTGGTGGCCAGCGCCAGGAGCAGCAGGCCGGAAAGTCGGTTTTTCATGGTGCGACCTCGATAGTCGGTGAATGCGCGGCTAAGTGGGTCGTGACGTGACGCTATTTTGAGGTCCCGTCGGGCATAAAGGCTGAACGGGCGCTGAAAATAGCGCGGTTTTGCGCGGCGAACCTGACGAATGGGGCCTATTGCTTATGCTTTTTCATATTTTTAAAAGGTATTGATTGCAAGGGGAGCGGTATGGGGAGCGGTCGACATATTGAAGTGCTGCGCGAGGGTGCGTCGGCCCGCTACGGGTCTGACGCGGTGGCCGGGGTGATCAACCGCCAGCAGTGGCGGCAACCTGGCCCATAGTACTTTTTCGCCTTACGGTTACAGCGGCGCGTTCTATTACGGTAAAGTCGCCTATAACTGGTAGTACACAGGAGACCTAAGCGATCTGCCATGACCGTTCTCGAATCCGAACTTCTGCAATTGGCTTACCCGCCGCGGCTTGATCTGGGGCCGCAACTCACTCACGAACAATTGATGAGCTCGATGCAGGCCACCATGGGTCTGCACAAGGGTGGGCCGGTCTGGCTGTTTGCCTATGGCTCGCTGATCTGGCGCCCTGAGTGTTCGGCAACCCAGCGCCTGCGCGCCCGGGTCCATGGCTATCATCGAGGCCTGTACCTGTGGTCCCACGAGCACCGGGGTACGCCGGAGTTACCGGGGCTGGTGTTTGGCCTGGATCGCGGCGGCTCGTGCAGCGGCTTTGCTTACCGCCTGCCGGAAGATCAACTGGAGGCCTCGCTCTATGCCTTGTGGCAGCGCGAGATGCCTTACCCATCCTATCGGCCACACTGGCTCAGTTGCCGGCTTGAAGACGGCAATCAGGTGCAGGCATTGGGTTTTGTGCTGGAGCGACACCTGCCCAGCTATGCCGGTAACTTGCCCGACAGTGTGCTGAACCAGGTGTTTGCCAGCGCTTGCGGGCGTTACGGCACCACTCGCGATTATGTCGAGCAGACCGTCAACGCCCTGCGTAGCCACGCCATGCCAGACAAGAATCTGGAGGCGCGGCTCAAGCGATGTGCCAAAGGCATCGCGGCGATTAACGTGCCGAGCTGACGCTATTGGTGTGCCACAGGGTTGGGATCAGGAACGCGATGGCCAGCAGGCACGCGCCGATCAGCAGCACAAAGCCGCCGTCCCAGCCGAAGTGGTCCACGGTGTAGCCCATGGCTGCACTGGCTGCCACCGATCCACCCAGGTAACCGAACAGGCCGGTAAAACCTGCGGCTGTACCTGCGGCTTTCTTCGGCGCCAGTTCCAGGGCCTGCAGGCCGATCAGCATCACCGGGCCGTAGATCAAAAAGCCAATGGAGAACAGCGCGATCATGTCGACCATCGGGTTGCCTGGCGGGTTGAGCCAGTACACCAGGGTCGCCACGGTCACCAGAGCCATGAACACAATGCCGGTCAGGCCACGGTTGCCACGGAAGATCTTGTCCGACATCCAGCCGCACAGCAGCGTACCGGGGATCCCCGCCCACTCGTAGAAGAAGTACGCCCAGGACGACTTGTCGACGGTGAAGTGCTTGGCTTCCTTGAGGTAGGTCGGTGCCCAGTCCAGCACGCCGTAGCGCAGCAGGTAGACGAACACGTTGGCGAAGGCGATGTACCACAGCATTTTGTTGCGCAGCACATACTTGACGAAGATTTCCTTGGCGCTGAATTCGTCTTCGTGGCTGGCGTCGTAGCCTTCCGGGTAGTCGTTCTTGTACTTCTCGATCGGCGGCAGGCCCACCGATTGCGGGGTGTCGCGCATGGTGATGAAGGCAAACGCCGCCACTGCCAAGGCCACGGTGGCCGGGACGTAGAACGCTGCGTGCCAGTCGTTGAACCAGGCCATGCCCAGCAGGAACAGCGGGCCGATCAGACCTCCGCCGACGTTATGCGCCACGTTCCACACCGACACCACGCCGCCGCGTTCTTTCTGCGACCACCAGTGCACCATGGTCCGTCCACTTGGCGGCCAGCCCATGCCCTGGGCCCAGCCGTTGATGAACAACAGAATGAACATCATGGTCACGCTGGAGGTTGCCCAAGGCGCGAAACCGAAAATGAACATCACCCCGGCCGATACCAGCAAGCCAAACGGCAGGAAGTAGCGCGGGTTGGAGCGGTCGGAAACCAGGCCCATGAGGAACTTGGACAGGCCGTAGGCAATGGCGATTGCCGACATGGCCAGGCCCAGTTGACCACGGGTATAACCCTCGTCGATCAGGTACGGCATGGCCAGGGAGAAGTTTTTGCGCAGCAGGTAGTAACCCGCGTAGCCAAAGAAAATACCGGCGAAGATCTGCCAGCGCAGTCGTCGGTAGGTACTGTCGATCTTTTCTTCAGGCAGGGGTGCCTGGTGGGGGGCAGGACGAAAGAAAGCAAACATTCAAGAGCTCCAAATTTCTTGTTTTGACTGCGGATGCGAATGTTACAGTTTCGTTACCGAAAATAGCATCGCCTCTTATCTGCAAACACAGGAAACGGGAGTAATTGCATGTTCTTTTACGAACATGTCGCTAATAGATAAGTATGGGGCGCGATCAGATTCCTCAGAGCACTTGAGATCAAATGTGGGAGCTGGCTTGCCTGCGATGGCGGTGGACCAGTTACCAAAGACGTAGCTGACCCACCGCCATCGCAGGCAAGCCAGCTCCTACACTAATTGCATTTCAAATCACTGGCGGACCTGCACGACCACCTTGCCCACTGCCTTGCGCTGCCCCAGGTCATTGATCGCCTGCGCCGCGTTGTCCAGCGAATACACCTGCGACACCAGCGGCTTCAACTTCCCCTCGGCATACCAACCAAACAGCTGCTGGAAATTCGCCGCGTTATCCTGCGGCTGGCGCTGGGCAAACGAGCCCCAGAACACCCCGACCACCGCTGCGCCCTTGAGCAGCGCCAGGTTCACCGGCAGGTCGGGGATACGCCCGCTGGCAAACCCCACCACCAGCAGACGGCCGTTCCAGGCAATGGCGCGGATGGCCTGGTCAAACAGGTCGCCCCCTACCGGGTCATAGATCACATCGGCACCGTTGCCATCGGTCAGGCGCTTGATCTCATCCTTGAGGTTGCTTTCGCTGTAGTTGATCAACTCATCGGCGCCCGCCGCCTTGGCCACGGCCAGCTTGTCGGCACTGCTGGCGGCGGCAATCACCCGGGCACCCATGGCCTTGCCGATCTCCACGGCAGCCAGGCCCACGCCACCGGACGCGCCCAGTACCAGCAGGGTCTCGCCAGCGGCCAGGTGGCCACGCTGCTTGAGGGCGTGCATCGAGGTGCCGTAGGTCATGCTGAAGGCGGCGGCGGTGTTGAAATCCATGCTCGGCGGAATCGGCAGCACGTTATAGCCCGGTACCGCGACCTGCTCGGCAAAGCTGCCCCAGCCGGTCAGCGCCATGACCCGGTCGCCGACCTTTAGGTGGCTGACCTTTTCCCCGACTTCGCTGACCACCCCAGCCGCTTCGCCGCCCGGCGAGAACGGGAAGGGCGGTTTGAACTGGTACTTGCCCTCGATGATCAGCGTGTCCGGGAAATTCACCCCAGCGGCATGGACGTCCAGCAGGATCTCGTTCTTCTTGATCGCCGGGCTTTCGACGTCTTCCAACACCAGGGTTTCGGCAGGGCCGAAGGCTTTGCACAGCACGGCTTTCATCGGACTATTCCTTTTGGCGTATTGGCCGATAAGTGTAGGTGGGTAAGGTCACGGGTCAACGAGCATGCCCCGGCCTGATAAGTCGCCATAAGCTTGTGCTCTGCCTTGCTAGCGTTATGCTACTGGCAACCGAATGTGAGGAATGAACTGTGAAAGCGTGGATCCTGTTGATGCTGGCCCTGACGTTGCCGATGGCAGCCCATGCCGAAGAAGCCAAGGAAGGCGAAGCGCCGAAGGTCAGCTATTACAGCCTGACGCCGCCTTTTGTGGGCAACTATGCCCTGGATGGCGGCCCGAAACTGCGGGTGTACAAAGCGGATGTGGCCCTGCGCGTGACCGGCCCCGAAGCGGCGGCGGCGATCAAGGCCAATGAGCCATTGATCCGCAACCAACTGGTGGCGTTGTTTACCCAGCAGACTGTCGAGAGCATGGGCAGTGTCGAGGGTAAGGAAAAGTTGCGTCAGGAAGCGTTGAAGCAGACGCAGCAAGTGATGAATGACGAGACGGGCAAGCCGGTGGTTGAGGATTTGTTGTTTAACAATCTGATTATCCAGTAACGCCCATCCTGTGGGCGTCGGCTTGTTGGCGATGGGGCCTTGAAGCTACCGACGCTCACAAGGCCGTCACCGTCAGCAACCCGAACTTTGGCGCCAACCTCAGGAGGGGTAACGCCTCTGCACGATGATGATAAAGATTCAGAGGCTCGGTTGGTTTCTATTGTGGAGGTTTTTCTATCGCAAACGTTATGCTTTTGGAGACGGAAATTGTGGGGCCTCCGCCTGATCCAGGATTATCGAATATAAAAGTAAAACGATAAGTTTTTCCTTTTGAAACATGGGTATCCTCGGAGGATATCCAGCTATGCCAATTGCCGCCCTTTATAGGTACTCTTGCCAGTACCGCCCCACTGGGGCATATAACTTCAAATATCGAATTTCTGCTTTGGTTGAGTCCACTAAATTTATACTGGATCGTGGAGACAAGTCCGGATGGGCGGGAGTTCAATGAGTTTGGAAAACCAGCAACTAAGTTGCTGGTTATAATAGGGCTTATATATAGATTTTCACTCTTTTTCTATCCGTTCGCCATACCCCATCGGGGGGCGCGTCGAAGACAAAGTAGAACTCGAATGTGTCTACTGTGTTAGATGTTGTGTATTTTGTTGACGACCCCCAAACGCGCCATTGGCCATCTTGTGGAGGGTGGACTGCTAGTATCGGGCCGCCGAAGGTAACAGAGTGAATCTCGAAACGCGGGTTTTTTCCCGTCACCGCACCTCGTTCAAACATATAGCGGAGCGCATGTATGATGTAAATGCCATTACTCCAAGTGGCTTCAACCTCGATGGCTCCTTTGTATCCATGTAATGAATATTCCCCTCTCACTGTCGTTACGCTGGTGGGGTTATTTCGGTCGACCTTAATCTCTATTGTTTCTGAGGGGGCTTCGTCGCTGGAGCCCTTCTTGTCCGAGTCTGATATGTCGCTCATTTTTTGCTCTCCCGAGAGTCTCGATGCAATGAATTTGCGGTCGATTGTTATAGTTAATAACGAGAGATAAACGCCGGCTACTGTCAGAATTGACAGTTTTTCATTTTGTTTTTTAATAAGCTCAGTGATTTTTATAAGTGAAAGTTCAAGAAGCCAGACTCTTCCTGAACCGCGCCAACGCCACCGCAAAAAACAACAAGCCAATCCCCGCCAGCGCCAGCAAATCCGGCCACACCACGCTCACCCCCGCATCGCGAAACAGAATCGCCGCACTCAAACTCACAAAATGTGTGGATGGCGAGCCCTGCATCACCCATTGCAACCATTCGGGCATGCTGTCCAGCGGCGTACTGCCGCCTGACAACAGCAGCATCGGAATAATCACCGGGATCGCCAGCAAGCCAAATTGCGGCGTCGAGCGGGCGAGGGTAGCGAGGAAGATGCCCAGGGCAGTGCTGGCAAACAGATACAGCGCGGTTACCAGCAGGAACAGACTCAATGAGCCGGCCAGCGGCACGCCGAGCATGCCCTTGACCACCACTTCCAGTGACAGCCAGGTACACAGCACCACCACCAGCATGTTGCTCCAGATTTTTGCCAGCATGATTTCCAGGGCGGTCAGCGGCAGCACCAGCAAATGGTCGAGGGTGCCATGTTCGCGTTCGCGCAGTAGCGCGGTGCCGGTCAGGACGATGGCGAGGATGGTGATGTTGTTGACGATCTGGATCACCGCCAGGAACCAGCCGCCTTCCAGGTTGGTGTTGAACAATGCCCGGGTGGTGAGGGTCGCCGGTGCGCGCTGGCTGGTGTCCGCCTGGCCGCTGTAGGTCAGCAATTCACGCTGGAAGATCCGCCCGATATAGCCCGCGCCCATGAAGGCCTGGCTCATCGCCGTGGCATCCACATTGACCTGCACGCTCGGCTGGCGGCCGGCCAGCAGGTCGGCCTGGAAATTGGCCGGCACGTTGATCACGAAAGTGTACTGGCCGCTGTCCATGACCTTATCCAACTGGTCGTAGGCCAGTGGCACGGCGGGCTGGAATTCCGGTGGTTGCAGGGCTTCGGCCAACTGGCGTGACAATTGGCCATGGTCTTCATCGACAAAGGCCACGCTGGCGTTATGCACGCCAATCACTGAACCGGCCGCTGGCATATAAATGGCGACGGTGAAGGCGTAGAACAGAAACAGCAGCAACACGCTGTCGTGGCGCAGGCTGGTGAGCTCTTTGATTCCCAGGCGCAGGATATGGGCGAACTTATGCATCAGGCCTCCTGCTTCTTGAGCATCACCAGGCTCAGCCCGGTGAACCCCAGGAAAAACCCGAACAGCGCCAGGCACTGTGGCCACAGCTGGCGCAGGTCCAGGGCTTTGGTAAAGGTGCCGACGGCGACATCCAGGAAGTAGCCGGCGGGAAACAGCATGCCCATCAGCGCGGCCGCCCCTTCCAGGGACGAGCGCGGCACGATCAGCCCGGAGAACTGGATGGTTGGCAGGCTGGTGATGATCATGGTGCCGAGAATCGCCGCGATCTGGGTGCGGGTGAACGCAGAAATCAGCAGGCCCATGCTGGTGGTGGCCAGCACATACAGCAGGCCGCCAAACGCCAGGGTCACGCCACTGCCCTTGAACGGCACGCCGAACAGCCAGCGGTTCATCGCCACCAGCAGCGCCAGGTTGATCAGGCTGATAACCAGATACGGTGCCTGCTTGCCGAGGAGAAACTCCAGGCGGGTCAGCGGTGTGGCGTAGAAGTTAGTGATCGACCCCAGTTCCTTCTCGCGCACGATGCCCAGGGCGGTGAGCATGGCCGGGATAAACGCCAGGATCAGTGCCATCACGCCGGGGCCGATGGCATTTACGCTGACCACGTCCTGGTTATAGCGAAAGCGCGTCTCCAGTCTGGCGGCGGCGGGCTGGGCTCGCGGGGAGCTGTTGAGTTCCGCCAACTGCTGCAGATTGGCCTGGTGTACCGCTTCGACATAGTTGCGGCTGGTCTCGGCGCGAAACGGCATGCCGCCATCCAGCCAGGCGGCCACTGCCGGTTGGCGCCCGGCGTACAGGTCGCGGCCAAATCCGGGAGGAATCTCCAAGGCGAGTTTGATTTCCGAGCGTTGCAGGCGCCGGTGCAGCTCGGCCGAATCGCTGATCGGCGGCTGTTCGGCGAAGTAGCGCGAACTGCGAAAGGCCTCCAGATAGGCGCGGCTTTGTGGCGTCTGGTCCTGGTCATACACGGCGAAGGCGAGCTTCTCCACGTCCAGGGAAATGCCGTAGCCGAAGATCACCATCATGAAAATCGCCCCGAGCAGGGCAAAGGCCATGCGCACTTTGTCGCGCAACAATTCCTTGCCTTCGCGACTGGCCACTGCCAGCAGGCGGACCAGGCTGAAGCCGCGCTTGCTGACTGGCGGCGTGGTCGGTGTGCTGACGGTTGCGCTGGGCGCGGCGGCCTCTGGGGCTTCCTGGGCTTGTTCCAGACAGGTGACAAATGCGGCTTCCAGGGTCTCGCCGTGGAAGTGTTGCTGCAGGGCGTCCGGGGTGTCGCAGGCCAGCACCTTGCCGGCGTGCATCAACGAGATGCGGTCGCAGCGCTGGGCTTCGTTCATAAAGTGGGTGGAGAGAAAAATCGTCACCCCTTGCTCGCGGGACAACTCCACCAGCAAACGCCAGAAATCGTCGCGCGCGGCGGGGTCCACACCGGACGTGGGTTCGTCGAGGATCAGCACTTCCGGGCGATGCAACACCGCCACGGCCAGGGACAGGCGCTGGCGCAAACCCAGGGGCAGCTCGCCGGAGGGTTGTTCGGCGACACTGCCCAGGTCAAAACGCTGGATCAATTCTTCGATGCGCGGGCCGCTGTCGGCCTTGGGCAGGTCGAACAACTGTGCGTGCAGCACCAGGTTCTGGCGCACGCTGAGCTCACCGTACAGCGAGAAGCTCTGGGACATAAAGCCCACGCGCTTGCGGGTTGCCAGGTCCTTGGCATTTACCGGGTTGCCCAGCAGTGTGGCGCTGCCTTCACTGGCCGGCATCAGCCCGGTGAGGACTTTCATGGTGGTGGTCTTGCCGCAGCCGTTGGAGCCGAGAAAGCCGAAGATCTCGCCACGGCCAATGGCGAAACTGACCTTGTTGACTGCCGTAAAGTCGCCAAAGCGCAGGGTCAGGTCGTGGGCTTCGATGGCGATGTCGGTGTTGTCGTTTGCCCGAGGAGGGATCACCAGCGGCTGGTTGTTATGCGCGCTGTCACCCTGGAAATGGGTGAAGGCCTCATCCAGCTTGCCGCTGGGCGTGACCGCCGCCAGTTCGCGGCTCAGGCCATCGGCGATCAGCTTGCCGCGGTCGAGCATCAGGCAGTGCTCGAACTGCTCGGCTTCTTCCATGTAGGCCGTGGCCACCAGCAGCGTCAGTTGCGGGCGTTCGCTGCGTACGGTTTCTACCAGTTCCCAAAAGCGCCGGCGTGACAACGGGTCGACGCCGGTGGTGGGTTCATCGAGGATCAGCAAGTCTGGGTCGTGGATCAGCGCGCAGCACAGTCCCAGTTTTTGCTTCATCCCGCCCGACAGTTTGCCCGCCGGCCTGTCGGCGAAGCGTGCCAGGTCGGTGGCCAGCAGCAGGTTGTGCATGCGCTGCTCGCAATCGGCTTTGGACAGGCCAAACAGGGTGGCGAAAAAACGGATGTTCTCGCTGATGGACAGCTCGGGGTACAGGTTGCCGCCCAGGCCCTGGGGCATAAACGCGATCAACGGGTACAGGCTGTTGCGGTGGCGGCGGTCTTCGATGGAGCCGCCCAGCACCTGCAAGTCACCGTCCTGCAGTTTTTTCACCCCGGCGATCAAGCCCAACAGGCTCGACTTGCCCGCGCCATCCGGGCCGATCAACCCGCAGCGGGTACCGGCCGGCAGGCTGAAGGCGATGTCGATCAGCGCCTGTTGCTTGCCGTAGCGGTGGTTGATGCCCGTGGCGTGCAGCGCCAGCCCGGTCATTGCAGGTTGGCCGGCCAGTCCAGGTCGGCGGTGCGCACATAGCCGGCGCCGGGCATGCCGGGCTTGGCCTGGGGCACGGCGCTCGGTTGAGTCAGGCGCAGTTTGACGCGGAACACCAGTTTCTGGCGCTCGTCGCGGGTTTCAACTTCTTTGGGGGTGAACTGCGACTTGGCGGCGACAAAGCTAATTTTCGCCGGCAGGGGTTGATCCGGCAGGGCATCGAGCACGATCCGCGCTTCACTGCCCACGGTCAGGCGACCAGTGACGGAGGCGGGCAGGTAGAGGTTCATGTACTGGTCATTCGGATCTATCAGCAGCAACACGCGCCCGCCGGCACCGAGCACTTCGCCAGGTTCGGCCAGGCGCAACTGGATGATGCCGTCGATGGGCGCGCGCAGGCTGCTGTCTTCGATCTCGCTGGTCAGTTGTGCCACCTGGGCCTGGGCCGCACCGATGGCGGCCTTGACCGCATTGACCTGGGCCTGGGCTGCCGTCACCGCCGCATTGCCGGTGTTCTGCCGTGCCTGTTGCTGGTCGATCAGCTGTGCGCTGGCGAAGCCGCGGCGGTACAGCTCCTGGGTGCGCTTGAGTTCCTGGCTGGCCAGCAGGTTTTCGCTCTGGCGCAATTGCACGTTGGCTTCGGCGGCGGCGAAGTTCTCCTTGGCGCGCAGCACTTCGGCCTCGGCCTGGGAACGCTGGGCTTCGAGGGTGCGGGTGTCGATACGCGCCAGCAGTTGGCCCTTGAGCACTTTGTCGCCTTCATCGACCCGCACTTCAGCCAGGCGGCCGGGGATCTTGGTGGCGATCTGCACTTCGGTGGATTCCAGCCGGCCATTGCCCATGTTCAAACCTTCCGGCAGGCGGTCCAGGGTGGACTTCCAGTAGCCGAAGCCGCCGGCGGCCACCAGCAATAGAATCAGGAGAAAGGCAAAGAAGTGCGAACTGCGATGTGACGTCGACATGGGTGCATCCTGCGGTGTTAGCGTCCTAGTTTGCCGGGATCGTAACCGATAGCCGTTGATACCGGTCAAATGAATACCGTTAGGCGTTAACGCAGGGCCATTACCGCCGCCCATTGCTGGGCCGTCACCGGCATCACCGACAAACGACTGCCTTTTTGCACCAGCGGCAGTTCGGCCAGGGCCGTCTGTTGTTTGAGGTAGCCCAGCCCGAGAACGTTGGGGAAGGTCTCGACATGCGCCACTGTGATGGCGCTCCATGGATTTTTTTCCGGGGTGGCCTTGGCATCGAAGTAATGGCTGTCAGCTTCCAGCGCTGTCGGGTCCGGATAAGCCGCCTCAATGATTTTCCCTACGCCGGCAATCCCCGGTTCGGGGCAACTGGAGTGGTAAAAGAAGAACGCGTCACCCACGGCCATGGCCCGCAGGAAGTTGCGTGCCTGGTAATTGCGCACGCCATCCCAGCGCGCCTCGCCGAGTTTTTCCAGGCCCTTGATGGACAGCTCATCGGGCTCAGACTTCATCAGCCAATAGGCCATGGTTTTGCTCCTTTGCAGGGGATTGGGCAGGTTGTCTGTCAATTTCGTGACAAACCGACGGTCGGTTGACGTCAAGGTTTGCGTGTTGGTTCACGTTACCGCAGAATGCCGGGATTTTAAGCTTGACGCAGCTGGAACGGACTACTTTGGAACGTTGCTGTCATCGTGTGTGATAGGCCTGAAGGGGGGCAATCGATGAAACGCAAACCGGATTTACTATGGATTTTGGTTATTTTGTTCGGTCTGGGCGTCGTGACCACCGGGTATGCGCAAAGCCTGTGGTCGAACAAGACCGAAGCCCCGGTTGAATTTGCACAGCAGCAGCCACAAACCTTCAAGCGTTGATGCTATTTCGGCGCCGTTGATTCCAGCGGCGTCCCCTCTGCGATATACCACTTCTTATCGGTAACGGTGCCATTCAACGGCACGTCCCAGCTGGCCTGTGCCAGTCGTTCGACTTTCTGACATTCATGGGCCAGGCCCAGCAGCGTCGGCTTGCGCCACGACGAGCGGCGCGCCAGGTACGCCAGGCTGCGATCGTAAAAGCCGCCGCCCATGCCCAGCCGCCCGCCCGCATCATCGAAACCCACCAATGGCAGCAGCACCAAGTCCAGGGCCCAGACCTTGCGCTGGCGCCCGATATTGACCCGTGGCTCAAGAATGCCGAAGCGATTGGGCGCAAGTTTTTCCCGGGGACGTACCCGTTGGAACACCATCTTGGTCCGTGGCCAGGCGCTGAGCACCGGCAGGTAGGTGGCCTTGCCCCGGCGCTGGGCAGCGCGCAGCAGCAAGCGCGGATCGATTTCGCCATCCGTTGGTAGGTATAAAGCAATATGTTTGGCCCGGCGAAACAGCGGGTGCTGTGCCAGTTGCCGATACAGGCCAAGAGCTGCCTGGCGCTGCTCGCCCGGCGTCAGGGCGCGGCGGGCATTGCGCAACATGCGTCGAAGTTGCGGACGGGAAAGCGGCGCAGGTTCGGTCATGGTGTTCGGCTCATAAAACAATGCCAGTCCGGGGACTGGCATTGAGTTTGGGAATTCAGGCTCCCCGACAGAACCGCTGTCGACTAAGCCCTTGAACCCGAAAGTTCAAGGTGGAAGAAGCAGTAGGCTTTAAGGCTTTCCGTCTAGCGGACATGCACACCAGCCCAACGTGCAACTTCCAGGGTAGTGCGAATCGGCTCCGGGACATCGCCGACTGGCAAGCACGCCAGGGAGTGGGGCGAGTATACCCCAAACAGACTCGGCAATCAGCCCTTGGGTGCGTCTGAATCGCTGGAAAGCACCAGATCCACACGTTCCAGCAGGTCACGCACCTGCTCGCGTGTCGAGCCGCTGGCCTGTACGTCAGGGCGCTCCTGCTTATGCAGCAAATCGTGGGTAATGTTCAGGGCGGCCATCACGGCGATACGGTCGGCACCGATGACTTTGCCGCTGCTGCGGATTTCACGCATCTTGCCATCCAGGTAGCGGGCGGCGCTCACCAGGTTGCTGCGCTCTTCCTGGGGGCAGATGATCGAATACTCTTTGTCGAGAATCTGCACGGTGACGCTATTGCTTGAACTCATGAGTCTTGCTCCAGGGCCTTCAGGCGCGAAATCATCGACTCGACCTTACGCCGGGCGATTTCGTTTTTTTCAATGAGGTGAGCGCGTTCCTCGCGCCAGGTCTTTTCCTGAGCTAATAGGAGTCCGTTTTGACTCTTTAGTTGCTCGACCCGGGTAATTAGCAATTCGAGTCTGGCCATCAGCGCTTGCAAGTCGGCGTCTTCCATAGGGTTCCACTGGATTTGTCTGATGAATGGCAACTGCAGGATAAACGATCTGACGCCCTTGATAGTCGGGTGCGTCTGCCGGTGCTAGGATACAGCGCTTCATTCTAGACATCGCGCCGCCTGGCGCCTAGCTCATCATGCCTATTCAGAATTCCCCGTACGACGCTTTTTCCAAACTGCTGAGCTCCAGCGGTCACCCTTGCTCGCCTGCCGAACTGCATGGCGTGCTGCTGGGCCGTAGCTGCACCGGTGTCGGCTTTGACGCCGACAACTGGCTGGCCGACGTCGCCGAGCTGCTGGAAACCGAGCCTACCGAAAACGTGCGCAACGCGTTGATCGGCTTGCAAGAAATGGTTAAAGGCGAGCTGACCGGTGATGACGTCACCGTAGTCCTGCTGCTGCCAACCGATGATGCGCCGCTCACCGAGCGTGCTGCTGCACTGGGTCAATGGTGCCAGGGCTTCCTCCATGGCTTTGGCGTGAACGCCGGCGGCCTGGAGTTGAGCACCGACGCCAAGGAAGTGTTGCAGGACCTGGCAGCCATCTCCCAGGTGCAAGACGCCCTGGAAGAGTCCGAAGACGGCGAAGGCGACTATATGGAAGTCATGGAATACCTGCGCGTCGCGCCGCTGCTGCTGTTCACCGAGACCAAAAAGTCTGCTGAACCCGCAGCAGTCAAGCCGTCGCTGCACTAAGAGAGGGAACCCACCTGCCCATGATCCATATCCCCAAAGCGGAATACACCCGCCGCCGCAAGGCGCTCATGGCGCAGATGGAACCCAACAGCATCGCGATCCTGCCGGCCGCCGCCGTGGCGATCCGCAACCGCGATGTCGAACACGTCTACCGCCAGGACAGCGACTTCCAGTACCTGAGCGGCTTCCCCGAGCCCCAGGCAGTGATTGTGTTGATGCCTGGGCGCATTCACGGCGAGTACGTGCTGTTCTGCCGTGAACGCAATGCCGAGCGCGAATTGTGGGACGGCCTGCGCGCCGGTACCGAAGGCGCGATTCGCGAATACGGCGCCGACGATGCCTTCCCGATCACCGATATCGACGACATCCTGCCCGGCCTGATCGAAGGTCGCGACCGGGTGTATTCGGCCATGGGCAGCAATGCCGAGTTCGACCGGCACCTGATGGAGTGGATCAACGTGATCCGCTCCAAGGCGCACCTCGGTGCGCAGCCGCCGAACGAATTCGTTGCCCTGGATCATCTGCTGCACGACATGCGCCTGTATAAATCCGCCGCAGAAGTGAAGGTCATGCGCGAAGCCGCACGGATTTCCTGCGCGGCCCATATCCGGGCAATGCAGGCCAGCCGCCCGGGGTTGCATGAATTCAGCCTGGAAGCCGAGCTGGACTACGAGTTCCGCCGGGGCGGGGCGAAGATGCCGGCCTATGGCTCCATCGTCGCTTCGGGGCGCAACAGCTGCATCCTGCACTACCAGCAGAATGATGCGGTGCTCAAGGACGGTGACCTGGTGCTGATCGACGCCGGTTGTGAAATCGACTGCTATGCCAGCGATATCACCCGTACCTGGCCGGTCAACGGCAAGTTTTCCGCCGAGCAGAAGGCGATCTACGAAGTGGTGCTGGCCTCCCAGGAAGCCGCCTTTGCGCAGATCGCGCCGAACAAACACTGGAACCAGGCCCATGAGGCGACGGTGCACGTCATCACCGCCGGGCTGGTGAAGCTGGGCTTGTTGCAAGGTGAGGTGGACGAGTTGATCGCCAGCGAAGCCTACAAGGCGTTCTATATGCACCGCGCCGGGCACTGGCTGGGCATGGATGTGCATGATGTGGGCGAGTACAAGGTCGGCGGCGAGTGGCGGGTGCTGGAAGTGGGCATGGCCCTGACCGTGGAGCCGGGCATCTACATTGCCCCGGATAACCAGAATGTGGCAAAGAAATGGCGTGGCATAGGCGTGCGCATCGAGGATGACGTGGTGGTGACCAAGCAAGGCTGTGAAATTCTGACCGGTGGCGTGCCCAAGACCGTGGCCGAGATTGAAGCACTGATGGCGGCCGCCCGATGAGCCGGGTCAACCTGGCGATTATCGGTGGCGGCCTGGTGGGCGCCAGCTTGGCGCTGGCGTTGCAGGCCGGGGCCAAGGCTCGCGGTTGGAAGATCGTGCTGATCGAACCCTTTGCCCCCGGCGACAGCTACCAGCCGAGCTACGACGCACGTTCCTCGGCACTGTCCTTTGGCGCGCGACAGATCTACCAGCGCCTGGGTGTGTGGCAAGACATTTCCCGGCGCGCCGAGCCGATCAAGCAGATCCATGTTTCCGACCGTGGGCGCTTCTCTACCGCGCGCTTGTCGGCGCTCGAAGAGGGCGTACCGGCCCTGGGCTATGTGGTGGAAAACGCCTGGCTCGGGCAGTGCCTGTGGCAAGGCCTGGACAAGGACGTGATCAGTTGGCGTTGCCCTGCAGAAGTCAGCCGCATGGAACCGCTGGCCGACGGCTACCGCCTGACCCTCAACGATGAAACTGTCATCGAGTGCGATCTCGCGGTACTGGCCGATGGTGGCCGCTCCGGCCTGCGCGAGCAGTTGGGCATTGGCGTCAAGCAACGGCCTTACAACCAGAGCGCCCTGATCGCCAACATCACCCCCAGCGAAGCCCATAACGGCGAGGCTTTCGAGCGTTTCACCGACGAAGGCCCGATGGCCTTGCTGCCGCTGGCAGACAACCGTTGCGCACTGGTCTGGACCCGCGTCGGCATGGACGCCCAGCGCTTGGCGCAACTGGATGAACGCAGTTTTCTCAGCGAGTTGCAGGGCGTGTTTGGTTATCGCCTGGGCACCTTGAAACAGGTTGGCGCGCGCCACTTGTATCCGCTGACCCTGGTGGAGGCCGAGGAGCAAGTGCGCTCGCACCTGGTGATCCTCGGCAACGCGGCCCACAGCTTGCACCCGATTGCCGGCCAGGGTTTCAATCTGTCGCTGCGCGATGCCTATGCGCTGGCCGAGGCCCTGTTGGCCGGGCCGCAAGTGCCGGGTGACCTGGCGACCTTGCAGGCCTACCGCGAACGCCAGCGCCTGGACCAGCAGTTGACCGTGGGCTTTTCCGACCAGGTCACCCGCCTGTTTGGCAGCGGCCAGCCGCTGGTCGCCATGGGCCGCAACCTCGGCCTGCTGGGCCTGGACCTGTTGCCGCCGGCCAAGCGCTGGTTCGCCCGGCAGGCCATGGGCCTGGGCACGCGTCCCGATGCGTAAGTGGCTGACGGAGCGCCTGGGCAAGGCGCGGTTGTTGCGCTGGATCATGACCCTGTATCCGCCGTATCTGGGCGCAGGCGTCCGTGTGCAGCACATGAGCGCTGATTTTCGTCAGGTGAAGGTGCGCATGGGCCTGGGCTGGTACAACCGCAATTACGTCGGTACGCAATTTGGCGGCAGCCTGTACTCGATGGTCGACCCGTTCTACATGCTGATGCTGATGGAGAACCTGGGGCGCGACTACATCGTCTGGGACAAGGCCGCGACCATTGATTTCATCTCGCCGGGCAAAGGCCCGGTGTTTGCCGAATTCTCCATCGACCAGGCCTTGCTCGATGAGGTGCGACGGCAGACCGAGGGCGGCGAGAAATACTTGCCGCACCTCAAGGTGCAGATTCACGACGGCTCCGGCACCCTGGTGGCGCGAGTCGACAAAACCCTTTACGTGCGGCGCAAGCCGCCAGCGAGACAGGCATAAAGCATGGACATGCGCGCAGATGTGCTGATTGTCGGGGCCGGAATGGTCGGAAGCGCCCTGGCGCTGGCGTTGCAGGGCAGTGGCCTGCAGGTGCTGCTGCTCGACGGCAGCCCAATGAGCGTCAAGCCATTCGACGCCGATGCGCCGTTTGAACCGCGGGTGAGCGCCTTGTCGGCCGCCAGCCAGCGCATCCTCGACCGCCTGGGTGTGTGGGATGGCATCGCCAGCCGCCGCGCCAGCCCCTACGGCGAGATGCAGGTGTGGGATGGCAGCGGCACCGGGCAGATCCACTTTTCGGCGGCCAGTGTGCATGCCGAGGTGCTGGGGCATATCGTCGAAAACCGCGTGGTCCAGGACGCCCTGCTTGAGCGCCTGCACGACTGCGACCTGGGCCTGCTGGCCAATGCACGCCTGGAGCAGATGCGCCGCTCCGGCGATGACTGGCTGCTGACCCTGGCCGATGGCCGCACTTTGCGCGCGCCGCTGGTGATCGCCGCCGACGGCGCCAACTCGGCTGTGCGTCGCCTGACCGGCACCGCCACCCGCGAATGGGATTACCTGCACCACGCCATCGTCACCAGCGTACGCAGCAGCCAGCCGCACCAGCGTACCGCCTGGCAGCGCTTCACCGACCATGGTCCGCTGGCGTTCCTGCCGCTGGTGCGCGATGGCCAGGAAGATTGGTGCTCGATCGTCTGGTCGACCACGCCAAGTGAGTCCGAACGCCTGATGGCCCTGGACGACGACAGCTTCTGCCGCGAACTGGAGCGCGCTTTTGAAGGGCGCCTCGGCAGCGTGGTCAGCGCCGACCCGCGTCTGTGCGTACCGCTGCGCCAGCGCCACGCCAAGCGCTACGTCGCCGAAGGCCTGGCGCTGATTGGTGATGCTGCCCACGTTATCCACCCATTGGCGGGGCAGGGGGTGAATCTGGGGTTCCTCGATGCCGCCGTGTTGGCCGAGGTGCTGCTAAAGGCGTGCGAGCGCGGTGAGCGCTTGGCGGATGTGAAGGTGCTCAGTCGCTACGAGCGTCGGCGCATGCCGCACAACCTGGCGCTGATGGCGGCGATGGAGGGCTTTGAACGGTTGTTCCAGGCTGACCAGTTGCCATTGCGCTGGTTGCGCAATGCGGGGCTGAAGATGGTCGACCAGATGCCCGAGGCCAAGGCGCTGTTTGTGCGCCAGGCATTGGGCTTGACCGGAGACCTGCCGGATCTGGCCAAGGCCTGAGGCCATCTGTCGCACCTTAAATGGCACTCGTGCAACATCTCGTAACTCCTCCGGCCAGTGTTCGGTTGAGATGCTAAATGTGAGTCCTTATCATTTGCGCTCACTTTTCCTACGAGAGACCGCACCTATGTTGGCACCCAAGCGCCTCCTGACTGCCCTGGCACTCACCCTTATCGCCAGCACCACCGCCCAGGCGGCTGACGAAGTGGTGGTCTACTCCTCTCGTATCGACGAGTTGATCAAGCCGGTGTTCGACGCCTACACCAAGAAAACCGGGGTGCAGGTGAAGTTCATCACCGACAAGGAAGCGCCGCTGATGCAGCGCATCAAGGCCGAAGGCCAGAACGCCACCGCCGACCTGCTGCTGACCGTCGATGCTGGCAACCTCTGGCAAGCCGAGCAGATGGGCATCCTGCAGCCGTTCACTTCCAAGGTGATCGACGCCAACATCCCCGCGCAATATCGCGCTTCCAGCCACGCCTGGACCGGCTTGAGCCTGCGGGCGCGGACCATCGCGTACTCCACCGACCGCGTGAAGCCGGCAGAGCTGACCACCTACGAAGCCCTGGCTGACAAGCAATGGGAAGGCCGCCTGTGCCTGCGCACCGCGAAGAAGGTCTACAACCAGTCGCTGACCGCCACCCTGATCGAGACCCATGGCGCAGAAAAGACCGAAGAACTCATCAAGGGCTGGGTGAATAACCTGTCCACCGATGTCTTCTCCGATGACGTCGCGGTATTGCAGGCAATCAACGCCGGGCAGTGCGACGTGGGGATCGTCAACACTTACTACTACGGCCGCCTGCACAAGCAGGACCCGAAGCTGGCAGTCAAATTGTTCTGGCCGAACCAGGGCGACCGTGGCGTGCACGTCAACCTGTCGGGCATTGGCCTGACCAAGTACGCCCCGCACCCGGAAGCCGCCAAGGCTCTGGTGGAGTGGATGACTACGCCTGAGGCGCAGAAGATCTTTGCCGACGTCAACCAGGAGTTCCCGGCCAACCCGGCGGTAGAACCCTCGGCTGAAGTGGCGAGCTGGGGCAAGTTCAAGGCTGACACCCTGCCGGTGGAAGTGGCGGGCAAGCGCCAGGCCGAGGCGATTCGCCTGATGGATCGTGCGGGCTGGAACTGAGTACAATTTGTAGGACGCCGCAGTTCTAATGTGGGAGCGGCTTGTGTAGGAGCTGGCTTGCCTGCGATAGCATCACCCGGTATCGCTGATAAACCGAGGTGTCTGCATCGCAGGCAAGCCAGCTCCCACACAAGCCCGCTCCCACAGTGTTTTGTGCAGGTCTCCACATCATCCACTGCTTGAGAATTCCTTTTGGCCCACCCCGCCCAACGCCGCTGGTACCTGCCAGTCTTCACTGTCGCCGCCCTGGTGCTGCTGCCGTTGAGCGTGTTGTTGCTGTCCTGGCAAAGCATCGACACGCAAATCTGGTCGCACCTGTGGGACACCCAGATGCCGCGTCTGCTGGGCAACACCTTGACCCTGGTGCTGGGCGTCGGGGTCGGTGTAACGGTGCTGGGCGTGAGCCTGGCGTGGCTGACCAGCCTCTGTGAGTTCCCCGGCCGGCGTTGGCTGGACTGGGCGTTGATGCTGCCGTTTGCCATCCCGGCCTATGTCCTGGCGTTTGTCTTCGTCGGCCTGCTGGACTTCTCCGGGCCGGTACAAACCCTGCTGCGCGAGTGGTTCGGCACGGGCCTGCGCCTGCCGCGCGTGCGCTCCACCAGTGGCGTGATCATCGTGCTGGTGCTGGTGTTCTATCCCTACGTCTACCTGCTGGCGCGCACCGCCTTTCTGGCCCAGGGCAAGGGGTTGATGGAAGCGGCGCGGGTGTTGGGCCAATCACCCTGGCAGGCATTCTGGCGGGTGGCCCTGCCCATGGCGCGCCCGGCCATCGGCGCCGGCGTGGCCCTGGCGTTGATGGAAACCCTGGCGGATTTCGGCGCGGTGTCGGTGTTCAATTTCGACACGTTCACCACCGCCATCTACAAGACCTGGTATGGCTTTTTCAGCCTGTCCAGCGCCGCGCAACTGGCGAGCCTGCTGCTGTTGGTGGTGATGCTGGTGCTCTACGGCGAGCGCCGGGCCCGTGGCGCCAGCCGCCCGAGCAACGAGCGACCGCGGGGCAAGGCGCTGTATCACCTGAGTGGCTTCAAGGCCGCCGCCGCCACTGGCTGGTGCGCCCTGGTGTTTGCCTGCGCCTTTGTCATCCCGATGCTCCAACTGCTGGCCTGGTTCTGGCAGCGCGGGCGTTTCGACCTCGACGAGCGCTACGCCGGGCTGATCGTGCATACCCTTTACCTGGGTGGCATGGCCGCGTTGATCACCGTCAGCGTGGCGTTGCTGCTGGCGTTTGCCAACCGCCTGGCGCCGACCCGTGCCATCCGCGCCGGGGTCAGCCTGGGCAACCTGGGCTATGCCTTGCCGGGTTCGGTATTGGCGGTGTCGATCATGCTGGCGTTCAGCTATTTGGACCGCGAGTTGGTGATCCCTGTGTCCAGTTGGCTGGGCGGTGCTGGCAAACCGTTGCTGTTGGGCAGCCTGTCGGCGCTGCTGATGGCCTATCTGGTGCGCTTCCTGGCCGTGGCCTACGGCCCACTGGAAAACAGCCTGGCGCGCATCCGCCCGTCCTTGCCGGAAGCAGCGCGCAGCCTGGGGGTCAGTGGGCCACGACTGTTTTGCAAAGTGTATCTGCCACTTTTGTTGCCCGGCACCTTGAGCGCCGCGCTGCTGGTGTTTGTCGATGTGCTCAAGGAAATGCCCGCGACCCTGCTGATGCGCCCGTTCGGCTGGGATACGCTGGCGGTACGCATCTTTGAGATGACCAGCGAAGGCGAGTGGGCGCGTGCCTCCTTGCCCGCCCTGACCCTGGTGTTGGTCGGCCTGTTGCCGGTCATCGGCTTGATCCGACGTTCGGCGCGACGAATCGGTTAGGTGTCAGTCCTACGGCTTGAGGCTACAATGCGCGGCATTCGGTGCGGCCCGTCTTTCGGGTTGGGCTGCTGATTGTGGCTGCAAGCCTTGTATTTCAAGGTGTGTAGCCCGAACAGCAACCGTCCGCACCTTCGCCACGCCCGGAAGGAGAAACCCATGGGACAGCGTACGCCTCTGTATGACCTGCATCTCGCCCTTGGCGCGAAAATGGTCGATTTTGGCGGTTGGGATATGCCTCTGCACTACGGCTCGCAAGTCGAGGAGCACCATCAGGTGCGCCGTGACTGCGGGGTGTTTGATGTTTCCCACATGACCGTGATCGATATCTCGGGCCTGCAGGCCAGGGAATGGCTGCAGTACCTGTTGGCCAATGATGTCGATCGTTTGCATGGCTGCGGCCATGCGTTGTACAGCGCCATGCTCAACGAGCAGGGCGGGGTGGTGGACGACATGATTGTCTACCGCACCGAAGAGGGTTACCGGCTGGTGGTCAATGCGGCCACCCGCGACCAGGATATCGCCTGGATGCAGAGCCAGTTGGGCAGCTACCAGGTGCAGATGCGCGAACGCCCGGACCTGGCCATGCTGGCGATCCAGGGTCCCCAGGCCCGGCACAAGATTGCCGAGTTGGTCACCCAGTCTCGCGGCGTGTTGATCCAACAGCTCAAGCCTTTCGAGGGGCGTGCCGACGGTGACTGGTTTATCGCGCGCACGGGCTATACCGGCGAAGATGGCCTGGAAATCGTCCTGCCTGCCGATCAGGCCCCGGGGTTTTTCAACGACCTGGTAGGCGCGGGCATCTCGCCCATCGGCCTCGGTGCTCGCGATACCCTGCGCCTGGAGGCCGGCATGAACCTCTACGGCCAGGATATCCACCTGAATGTGTCACCGTTGGCCGCCAACATGGCCTGGAGCATCGCCTGGGAACCCGTCAGCCGCGATTTCATCGGGCGCGCCGCCCTGGAAGCCGAGCGTGCGGCCGGGGTGCAGCTCAAACTGGTAGGCCTGGTGCTGGAAGAACGCGGGGTTTTGCGCGCTCATCAAGTGGTTCGTATCGCCAATGTTGGCGAAGGAGAGATCACCAGTGGTAGTTTCTCTCCTACGCTAAGCAAATCCATTGCCCTGGCGCGTGTACCGATGGCAACCGCCGACCGTGCCGAGGTAGAAATTCGCGGTAAGTGGTACCCGGTGCGAGTGGTCAAACCGACCTTCGTGCGCCATGGTAAAACCTTGATCTAATCTTTTCCGGGCCAATGGCCGCTGACATTTCTTTTTGAGGACACAGACTATGAGCGATATCCCTGCCGCACTACGTTTTGCCGAAAGCCACGAATGGGCACGCCTGGAAGCTGACGGCAGTGTGACCGTCGGGATCTCCGATCACGCCCAGGAAGCATTGGGTGATGTGGTTTTTGTTGAGTTGGCTGAGGTGGGCAAAGTGTTCGCTGCAGGCGACGCAGCAGGCGTTGTGGAGTCGGTGAAGGCTGCTTCGGATATTTATTCGCCAGTGTCGGGCGAAGTGATTGCGGTCAACGAGGCGTTGGCCGATGCCCCTGAGTCGCTCAATGACAAGCCGTACGAGGCCTGGATCTTCAAGGTCAAGCCAAGCAATGCCGCCGAACTGGACAAGCTGCTGGATGCCGCTGGCTATAAAGCCGCCATCGGCGAATAACACCGCCCCCTGCAGGAGCCGGCAAGCCAGCTCCTGCAAAGGTCAGGGCTTGAGCGCCTGCTTCACCGCTGCGACAGCACGCTCCACATCCGCCTTGGTCATCGCTGTAAACATCGGCAACGACACAATCAAACGCCCGACTTTTTCCGCTACCGGGAACATGCCTTCCCTGAATCCCTGTGCCCGATACAAACTCAGCAAGTGGATCGGTGGGTAGTGATAGCCGATGCCCACGCCCTGAGCCTGCATGCGCTCCATAAACGTGGCGCGGGCCGGCAGGCCATCCCCACGCTCAGGCAGTACCAGTTGGAACAGGTGCCAGTTGCTGTTTTCAAAGTCCGCAGGCGGTAATTGTGCGCCGTACGTTGTCTCGAAGTCGCTGCCAAAACACTCGAAATAATGCCGGGCCAGCGCTTGGCGATGGGCAGTTATCTGCTCGATATGGGCAAACTGGCCCAGGCCAATGGCGGCGGCGATATCGGTCATGTTGAACTTGCCGCCCAATACATCCACGTCCAGGCCATCAAACCCGCTGCGGGTCACGCCTTGCAGGCGGTACTTCTCTGCCAGGCGCGCCTCCTCAGCATTGTTCAATACCAGGCAACCGCCTTCGGAACAGGTGATGTTCTTGTTCGCCTGGAAACTGAACGAGACAAAATCCCCGGTGGCGCCAATGCGCTGGCCATCCCAACGGGAGCCCAGCGCCTGGGCGGCATCCTCGATGATCCGCAGACCGTACTTGTTGGCCAGCGCGTAAAGCATCGGCATGTCCAGCGGCAGGCCGGCCAGGTACACCGGGATGATCGCCTTGGTGCGCGGCGTAATAGCCGCTTCCAGTCGGGCCAGGTCGATATTGCGGGTCACCGGATCAATATCGGCAAACACCGGCGTGGCGCCCACCTCCAGAATCACATTGGCCGTTGCCACCCAGGAAATCGGCGTGGTGATCACTTCATCCCCCGGCCCGACACCGGCGATGCGCAAGGCAATCTCCATGGTGCAGGTGCCGGAGTTGAAGGTGCGTACCGGCCGGCCGCCAAAATATTCCGACAGCTGCGCTTCGAACGCCTGCACCTTGGGCCCGCTGGTGATCCAGCCGGAACGCAACACATCACCGACCGCCGCGATGGTGGCTTCATCAATGGTAGGTTTTGAAAACGGCAGGAAGGGCAGTTGGCTCATGACGTTGAAGGCATCCGTTTTAAGAAGAACTAAGAATAAAAGCTCATATCAACCCCGGCATCGTCGCACGGGGCAACTGAATATAGCCTGTCGTCCGTGAACGAATCGTCGAACGACGAGCGCAAAAAAGCCGCTTCATAAGCGGCTTTTTTGCGTGTCGTGTATTACTCGGCGGCGATGGCGTTCTTCGCCAGGATGGCGTTGGCCAGTTCCATGTCAGTGGCCTTCAGGCCGGGGTTGTCGGCACGCACTTTCTGCATGGCGGCTTCCAGGTAAGGGCCACGGATGCCGCCGTCGCTGGCGACGAAGCTACCGGCGTCGTCCTGGGCGGCGACTACCAGCTTGTGGTCCTTGAAGGTCAGGTACGTGGAGCCGGTGGTGGCGCCCGATGAGATGACATTACGCCAGAAGCTGTCGGCCATGGCCGATCCAACTGGGAGAGAGAGCACGGCGAGGGTGGCGACAGCATATTTGAGACGCATGATGGGTGACTCCGACTGGGTTATCTGAACGGTTTGATTGTAGATAACCCAGCCTAGTTCCATGACTGACTAAACAGTTTCGATCCGTAAAATCACGCCGTCCTGACCAATCACCCGTACTTGAGCCCCTACAGGCGCATCGGGGCCGGTGACCATCCAGACGCCGTCACCGACCTTGAT
This sequence comes from Pseudomonas sp. FP2294, assembly GCF_030687625.1. Lineage (NCBI taxonomy): Bacteria > Pseudomonadati > Pseudomonadota > Gammaproteobacteria > Pseudomonadales > Pseudomonadaceae > Pseudomonas > Pseudomonas sp. FP2294. The sequence continues at coordinate 5,593,341 of NZ_CP117441.1, read as the reverse complement.
CTTGCCCCGACCGTCGATAATTGCCTGATGCACCACAAAGGTGCGGCCAACCAGCTCCGATCCGCGCATATTCAGCCCTGGCTGGTCGCTGGCCTTGGCACTGCTGCGCTGGCGCTTCCACCAGTACACCGCCGTCAGTATGGACAGCACGGCAAACAGCAGCAGTTGCAGTTCCAGCCCAAGCCCCGGAATCAGGAACTTGAGTACGCCAACGGCCGCCGCCGCGATCCCCATCCACAGCAGATAACCGCCGGCACCAAACACTTCAAGAATCAACAGCACCGTGCCCAGCGCCAGCCAATCCCAGAACGACAGGTGTTGCAGGAATTCCCACATGGTGCCGGCCTCAGGCTTTCTTGTTGTCGAAGGTAGCCTTGACGATTTCGCCGATGCCGCCCACCGCACCGATGACCTGGCTGGCCTCCAGCGGCATCAGAATCACTTTGCTGTTGTTGGCCGAAGCCAGCTTGCCCAGGGCATCAATGTATTTCTGCGCGACAAAGTAGTTGATGGCCTGCACGTTACCGGTGGCAATCGCTTCCGACACGACCTGCGTAGCGCGGGCTTCCGCCTCGGCCTGACGTTCACGGGCTTCGGATTCGAGGAACGCGGCCTGACGACCCCCTTCAGCCTCGAGGATCTGCGCCTGTTTCTTGCCTTCAGCGGTCAGGATTGCAGAAGCCCGCAGGCCTTCGGCTTCGAGGATCTGGGCACGCTTGATCCGCTCGGCCTTCATCTGACCGGACATGGCAGCCATCAAGTCGGCAGGCGGGCTGATGTCCTTGATCTCGATACGGGTGATCTTGATGCCCCAGGGAGCAGTGGCTTCATCGACCGTGCGCAGCAGCTTCTCGTTGATGCCGTCGCGCTGGCTGAGCATGGCGTCCAGCTCCATGGAGCCGAGCACCGTACGGATATTGGTTTGCAGCAGGTTGCGGATCGCATGTTCGAGGTTGTTCACCTCGTACGCCGCCTGGGCGGTGTTCACCACCTGGAAGAAACACACTGCGTCGATCTGCACCGTGGCGTTATCGGCGGTGATCACTTCCTGAGGTGGAATATCCAGCACGCTTTCCATGACGTTGATCTTGCGACCGATGCGGTCCATCACCGGAATGATGATATTCAGGCCCGGCTTGAGCGTATTGGTGTAGCGGCCGAAGCGCTCCACTGTCCACTGGTAGCCCTGGGGTACGACCTTGAAGCCCATGAACAGGATGGCGATGGCCAAGCCTACGAAGAGAAGAAGCACTGTTCCGATCTGCATAACGATTCCTTGTCTGGTGGTGGCGGTAACGCGAGGTCTGTCGATTGTAACGGGCTTGTCGCAGATAAGAACGGTTTACTCGTTCGCAGGCGTGACCCTTAACACTTCTTCCAGGGTGGTCAGCCCCGCCGCAACCTTGTGGGCGCCCGACAATCGCAGGCTGTGCATGCCGCCCTTGAGCGCCTCGCGACGCAAGGCCTGCAGATCGGTATCGGCGCCGACCACGGCCTTCGCCGCGTCATTCATCAGCATGATCTCGTAGACCCCGATGCGTCCACGATAGCCACTTTCCCGACACTCTGCGCATCCGTTGGCCCGGTATACGCTGGCGGGGGGCGGCGTGCAGGACTGGGTGGCGCTGCGCCAATCGTCCTGGTTCAGTGCCACCGGGCTTTTACAGTGCGGGCACAACCGGCGCACCAGACGCTGGGCCATGACCCCAATTAATGTGGCCTTGATCAAGTAATGGGGGATGCCCAGTTCCAGCAGGCGACTGATCGCGCTGGGGGCGTCGTTGGTGTGCAGGGTCGACAGCACCAGGTGGCCGGTCAATGCCGCCTGGATCGCCATTTCAGCGGTTTCCAGGTCGCGGATCTCGCCGATCATGATGATGTCCGGATCCTGGCGCATCAGCGCGCGGATGCCGCTGGCAAAGGTCAGGTCGATATTGTGCTGGACCTGCATCTGGTTGAAGGCGGGCTCCACCATCTCGATCGGATCTTCCACCGTACACAGGTTGACCGTGCGGGTCGCCAGCTGTCGCAGGGTGGTATAGAGCGTGCTGGTCTTGCCTGATCCGGTGGGGCCTGTGACCAGGATGATACCGTTGGCCTGGCCGGTCATATGTTGCCAGCGCTGCAGGTCATCGGCCGACAGTCCCAACTGCGGGAAGTCCTGAAGCAGCACCTGGGGATCGAAAATCCGCATCACCAGCTTCTCGCCGAAGGCCGTGGGCAGGGTCGCAAGGCGCAGTTCCACTTCGATACCCGTGGGCGTCTTGGTCTTGACCCGGCCATCCTGGGGTTTGCGCTTCTCGGCGACATTCATCCGGCCGAGGCTTTTCAGGCGGCTGACCACGGCGGTCGTGACCTGGGGCGGAAACTGATAGACATCGTGCAGCAACCCATCAATACGGAAACGCACGCGGCCCTGGTCGCCACCGGGTTCGATATGGATATCGCTGGCGCGCTGGCCGAAGGCAAATTGCAGCAACCAGTCGACAATGTTGACGATGTGCGCATCGTTGGCATCGGGCTCCTGGTCGCCGGCACCCAGGTGCAGCAGTTGTTCGGCAGGGACCGCCGTGGGGGTGGTCTGGTCGGCCCCGCTGACCGACCGGGCCAGCCGGAAGAACTCCTGGGTACAACTGCGGATCGTCTGGGGGTTGGCCAGTACGCGCTTGATCGAGCGTTTCAACACGTGGGCCAGGCCGGCCTCCCACTCTCGCAGGTACGGTTCGGCACTGGCCACCGTCACGCTGTCGCGATCAAGGGCGACGGCAAGGATATGGTGGCGCTGGGCGAAGGCGTGGGACATCAGGGGCACCATGCTTGCTACGTCGATTTTCAGCGGGTCGATGCGCAGATAGGGTTGCCCCACATGACTGGCGAGCCATTGCGTCAGTTGCTCCAGGGACAGCGCCATGCCGGGCCGGGCGGGATCGGGCAGTGACTGGTTGGCAAGCAATTCCAGCGGGTGCAAGCCATTGCCCGGGGTGCGCCGCAAGCGCTCGGCCAGGGCGTTGTCGAGCATGCCGTGGGCGGTGAGGGCGGGCAGCAGTTCGTCGAGGCAAAGCCTGCGATCCTGAAGTTCTGGCGCAGCGGGCATGGTGGTTTCCTGGGCGGTTTCAAGTGGTAGCGCCAAGGCTAGTCCGGTCCTGGTTGCTGTCGCCCCGAGGGTTGTTGCCGCTTTTTACTGCGCCACTGCCTGTACGGTTTGCAGCCTCGTGGATTCAACGGGTTGCAGTTCGAGCGAGCACACGCTGATCAGGTTACGAAGTTTTTCGCCGATCACCTGGGCGCGGTGCCAGCTCAGGCCATCCATCACCACGTCGATGTTCAGCAGGTCTTCGTCGCGTGTCACGCTCACCTGTTGTGGCACCAAAAACTGCAAGGCGAAGTAATTGAGGATCCGACACAGCACATCGGGTTCAGCCTCGGCGAGGATCTGATAGCGCGCCTGGCAATGGCTGTTGCTGACTGCCCAGGCGTCGAGGCGCGTGGCTGGGCTGGCGGGGACTGAATGCATGGCCGTTCTCCGAGTTTGACTGGAGAAATTTTTACATGGGCTGTGGGGTATTTCTTATCTATGTTGGAGTGATATGCCTTATAAATGAATCAGACAATTCGCAGAATATGGATTGAAAGGTATTTTTATGCACAGTGAGTTGGATATCTACGACCGCCGGATTCTGGCGCTGCTCCAGGAAGACGCATCGCTCTCCAGCGCGCAGATTGCCGAACAGGTCGGCCTGTCGCAGTCGCCCTGCTGGCGACGGATCCAGCGGCTCAAGGAGGAGGGGGTGATTCGAGGCCAGGTGACGTTGCTCGACCGCAAGAAAATCGGCCTTAACACGCAGATCTTTGCCGAGGTCAAACTCAACGCCCACGGGCGTTCCAACTTCACGGAATTCACCGAGGCGATTCGCGGGTTCCCGCAAGTGCTGGAGTGTTATGTGCTGATGGGGTCGGTGGATTTTCTACTGCGCATTGTCACCTCGGATATCGAGGCATATGAGCGTTTCTTCTTCGAGAAACTGTCGATGGTGCCGGGGATACAGGAGGTCAACTCGATTGTGGCACTGTCGGAGATCAAGTCCACTACCAGTCTGCCAGTGTTGCGGTGAGAGGGCGGGTGTCATCGCGGGCAAGCCCACCTTCAAACCGGTCTCCTCTAGAAAGCTCGGTCAAATGTGTGTGGGCTTGCCCGCGATAGCAATCTTACATGCGCAACAAGGTCTTCCAGGCACGGTTCTGATACACCGCAATCACCTGATGCATCCGCGCATCCAGCGACTCATCGGTGATCGGCTGGTTGGCCAGTGCCGCCAACTTGTTCAGTTCACCGTACAAGCGATCCAGTTCTGGAACCTCCAGCAGGTGACGGGCATGGTGCAGCCAGGCCTGCAGACGCTCGATGCGCGGCAGTTGCTCGGCCAGGTCTTCCGGCTGTTGCTGGTAGCGCGGCAGGCGTAGGGCGACGGCTTCGTCGGCCAGCAGGCGTGGCAGCCAGTTGGCGACCTGGGCCGCACCTTGGCGGTTGCCGCGCACATTGCGCTCCAGGGTCCAGGTGCGGGCCAGCACCCAGCGGGACGTGTTCAGTGAGAACAGGCCCCAGCGCACGTCGGTCAATTCTTCGAGGAACTGTTCCGGCGCGGCCTTGCGCACGTCTTCATCGTCTTCACCGGCCTGGACCAGCGGGCGCCAGTCTTCCAGCAGGGCGTCGAGGGCGCTGCGCAGTTCGCTGGTGGATTGGCGTGGCGCGGCCTGGCCAAGGCTGCCGATCAGGGCGCGCATTTCGGCGAGGTTGTCTACCCAGTCCTGCAACAGGCGCCAGTGACCGTTGAAACGGTACTGTTCGGCCAGGCGCTGGCTGCTGCCCAGCAAATGCCAGGTCAGCGCGGCGAAGGCGTCGTCCAGGGGCATTTCTGGTTGCAGTTGCGGGGCCGGCAGGCTCAGGGAATAGCTGTTGGCGTCGAACAGGCGATAACCGCGCTCGGCCTTGCTGATATCGCAGGGCATCAGCGCCAGGGTTTGGGCCAGTTCGGCAGCCAGTTCCAGCAGGGCGGCAGGTTCGCCTTCGCGCAGCTCCAGCTCCAGCTCGCAGATTTCTTCCTTCTGCTTGCCGGCAATCACATGGCCTAGGTCCAGGGCGGCTTCGATCACCACCTTGGCCTTGCCACGGCCCCAGGCGATCTCGGCACGTTCACGCACGAAGTCGGTGGTGAAGATCGGCTTGAGGGTCTTTTTGTCCAGCTCGGCCAGTTGCTCGGGCCAGCATTCGCCGTCGAGTTTCTTCACGTCGAGCTTGGCCTTGGCCAGTTTCCAGTCGTATTCATTACGCTCCGACAAGCCGGCAACGCTGTGGCCGCGGGTCTTGAGGGTCTGGATCACTTCGTCGCCATCCTTGCGCAGGCGCAGGGCAACCTTGGCCTGGGCCAGGTCGCGCTCGGGGGTGTCGAAGTACTGGTTCATCAACTCACGGCGTTCCCAGCCACTTTTGTTGCGTTTTTTCAGGAGCGGGTGCTCACGCAGCGCGGCGAGGGTCTCGCGACTGACGCGGAGCTTGATTTCGGTTTCTTTTTGCATGGCCGGAACATCCAGGATCGGGAGTGCAGCCGGGAGAATAGGTGGCTGCCAAGGTCGTGCAGTGTACAGGACTGAGCCGGGCAACGTGCCGCAACGGGTTTATTGTGCAGCGCAGATGGTTCTATGATGGGTTTCATCTGTGGAAGTTGAGAGACAGCGCATGCCTTTACCGTCCATGAAAGAACAATTTGCCGCCCTGATTGCCGCGCCCTCTGTCAGTTGTACCCAAGCGTCTCTCGACCAGACCAACCGCCCGGTGATCGACTTGCTTGCCACCTGGCTCGGCGACCTGGGTTTTGCCTGCGATATCCAGCAAGTCAGCCCCGGCAAATTCAACCTGTTGGCCAGCTTCGGCAGCGGCCCCGGTGGCCTGGTGCTGGCGGGGCACAGCGATACGGTGCCGTACGATGAAGCGCTGTGGCAGACCGATCCGCTGAAGCTGACGGAAGTCGACGGCCGTTGGGTAGGGCTGGGTAGCTGCGACATGAAGGGGTTTTTCGCGCTGGCCATCGAAGCGGTCCTGCCGCTGTTGGATCAACCGTTCAAGCAGCCGCTGCTGATTCTCGCCACCTGTGATGAAGAAAGCTCCATGGCCGGCGCCCGCGCCCTGGCTGCAGCCGGACGCCCGCTGGGGCGTGCCGCGGTGATTGGCGAGCCCACAGGCCTCAAGCCGATCCGCCTGCACAAAGGCGTGATGATGGAACGCATTGATATCCTCGGCCGCAGCGGCCATTCGTCGGACCCGAGCCTGGGCCACAGCGCCCTCGAAGCCATGCATGACGCCATGGGCGAGCTGCGCGGCCTGCGCCTGGCCTGGCAACGGGAGTACCGCAACCCACAGTTCAGTGTGCCCCAGCCGACCTTGAATTTCGGCTGCATCCACGGTGGCGATAACCCCAATCGCATTTGCGGCCAGTGCTCCCTGGAGTTCGACCTGCGGCCCTTGCCCGGCATGGATCCCCAGGTGTTGCGCGAGGCCATCCGCCAGAAACTGCGGCCCATCGCCGAGCGCCATCAGGTGCAGATCGACTACGCGCCGCTGTTCCCCGAAGTACCGCCCTTCGAGCAGCCTGAAGACGCCGAACTGGTGCGGGTCGCGGAACGATTGACCGGTCATCGTGCCGAAGCAGTAGCGTTCGGCACTGAAGCGCCTTATCTTCAGCGCCTTGGTTGTGAAACCCTGGTACTCGGCCCTGGGGACATCGCCTGCGCCCACCAGCCGGGCGAGTACCTTGAAATGTCACGCTTGACGCCTACAGTGCGTCTATTGCGGGAATTGATTGAACATTACTGCCTCAAGCCTGCATAAATTAACCCCATTGCATCCCGTACTTAAAAGGAGAGCGAGCGTGTCGCCAAGCCTGTTCCGACGATAACCATCAGCCCGCTGTGCGTTTAGCGATTCATCCTTTTTTGGCTGCTTTTTATTACAGGCCCAGGTTTTATGCCCGAATACGTCAATTGGCTTCGCCACGCTTCGCCCTACATCAATGCCCACCGTGACTGCACCTTTGTGGTCATGCTGCCGGGTGATGGTGTGGATCACCCCAACTTCGGCAATATCGTCCATGACCTGGTGCTGCTGCACAGCCTCGGCGTGCGCCTGGTACTGGTGCATGGTTCGCGCCCGCAAATCGAAACCCGCCTCGCCGCTCGCGGCCTGACCCCGCATTACCACGATGGGATGCGCATCACCGATGCCGCGACCCTGGAGTGCGTGATCGACGCGGTCGGCCACCTGCGTATCGCTATCGAAGCGCGGCTGTCCATGGACATGGCGTCCTCGCCGATGCAGGGCTCGCGCCTGCGGGTGGCCAGCGGCAACCTGGTGACCGCGCGGCCTATCGGCGTGCTGGACGGCATCGACTACCACCACACCGGCGAAGTGCGCCGGGTCGACCGCAAGGGTATCAACCGCCTGCTCGACGAACGCTCCATTGTCGTCCTGTCGCCCCTGGGCTATTCGCCGACCGGGGAGATTTTCAACCTGGCCTGTGAAGATGTGGCCACCCGCGCCGCCATCGACCTGGGCGCCGACAAGCTGCTGCTGTTTGGCGCAGACCTGGGCCTGATCGACGAAAACGGCCGGCTGGTGCGCGAACTGCGCCCGCAACAAGTACCGGTGCACCTGCAGCGCCTGGGCAACAATTACCAGGCCGAACTGCTGGATGCGGCGGCCGAGGCCTGTCGTGGGGGCGTGGGGCGCAGCCATATCGTCAGTTATGTCGAGGACGGTGCGCTGTTGACCGAGCTTTTTACCCGCGACGGCGGCGGTACCCTGGTGGCCCAGGAGCAGTTCGAACTGGTGCGTGAGGCGGCGATTGAAGATGTCGGCGGCTTGCTGGACCTGATCAGCCCACTGGAAGAACAGGGCATTCTGGTACGCCGCTCCCGGGAAGTGCTGGAGCGGGAAATCGAGCAATTCAGCGTAGTGGAACGCGAAGGCATGATCATCGCCTGCGCTGCGCTGTACCCGATTGCCGACTCGGATGCTGGCGAACTGGCGTGCCTGGCGGTCAATCCGGAGTATCGCCATGGCGGCCGTGGCGATGAGCTGTTGGAGCGCATCGAAACCCGCGCCCGCACCCAAGGCTTGAAGACCTTGTTCGTGCTGACGACCCGCACCGCCCACTGGTTCCGCGAGCGCGGCTTTGTGCCGAGCAGCGTGGATCGCCTGCCGTCGGCGCGGGCCTCGTTGTACAACTTCCAGCGTAACTCGAAGATCTTCGAAAAGACCCTGTAAACACGGTATTCGGTACACCCAATACCTAATGTGGGAGCGGGCAAGCCCGCTCCCACATTCTTTGTCCGGGTTTATTCTTTGATGAATTTTCCGGTCACATAGGCCGAATAGTCCGGTAACACGGTCTCTACTTTCCCTTGTTCCTTAAGAAACTTCGCCGTCTCCCCAATGGCCTTGGCTGTCCCACCATTGAGCAAGGCGTCGGTTCGCTGCGCCTGTGCATCGGGGAAGGTGCTGCCTTCCAGCAGTTCGGGGATGTCTGCGGCGTTTGCGCCGGTCAACCGGGCGATCTTTTGCACCGGGGCGGAATCCACCGTCCAGCTGCTTTTATTGGCTGCATAGTCGGCAAACGAATCCAGGGTGATCTTGGCAAACTTGGCCACGACCTCCGGATGTTTCTCGGCAAAGTCCTTGCGCACTACCCACACCTCGAACGTCGGCGCGCCCCATTGGCCCACCTCGGTGGCGTCGGTCAACGTCTTGCCGGTCTTGCGGATTTCTCCCAGGGCCGGCGACCAGACAAAGGCGCCGTCGATATCCCCGCGTTTCCAGGCTGCGGCAATTTGCGCCGGTTGCAGGTTCACCACTTTCACCTGGCGGGTGTCCAGGCCCCAGTGTTTCAAGGCCCCGAGCAGGCTGTAGTGGGATGTGGAGACAAAAGGAGTGGCAATGGTTTTGCCGATCAGGTCCTTGGGTGCGTCAATTTGGCTACCGTTACGCACTACCAAAGCTTCAGAACTATTGATTTGAGCCGATACGATGAACGCCACAATGGGTAGATTACGGGATGCGGCGGCCGCCAACGGGCTGGAGCCGAGATTGCCGATCTGCACATCGCCTGAGGCAATCGCGGTGATGACTTGCGGGCCACTGTTGAAGCGGCGCCAGTCGATTTTCTCGCCAATGGCTTGTTCGTAAAGACCATCGGCCTGGGGCACTTTGCTCGGATCAATGCCGGTCTGGTAGCCGATGGTGAGGTTGGCTGCCTGCACGCCAATAGAAAGTGTAAGCGATAGTAAAACTGTAACAAATTGACTAGAGGATGCGCGTTTGGCCATGATGGCGTCGCCTTTTTGATCGTGAGTGACGTGTGCAAGATTCTGCTCACACTAAACGATCTAAAAAATGGCCAACAAATACCCTTTGGGAATTAGCTTATGGAGCGATACCCCACTGCGGGCTAGTTGCTCCATGGAAAGTGTTATTCCTGAATAGTATGAAAAAGGATGAAATAATTCTTTTTGGGTGTATGAAAAACTCATTACCCTGCAAGGACCAAATCAACTGCGGTTAGACGAAAGTAGTAGACACACAAGGTTACGATTGACTTGTCAGTCACTATCTGGCGCTAATCGCGCATCTGTGGATCGAGGGCGTCAGACCCGAGACCAAAGAACTACAAAAATTAGAAACGAGAGGAGCGGTACATGAAGAAGTCCACATTGGCGTTCGCCATCGCGGCTGGGGTTTTGGCTCAGCAAGCAGGCGCCGCTGGTTTTGTTGAAGACACCAAGGCATCCGTCAGTTCTCGGACCCTGTATTTTGATAACGATCAACGCGAAGGCGGTGCTGACCAGCGCGAAACGGCCACTGGCCTGAAGTTCAACGTCCAGTCTGGTTTCACTGAGGGCACCGTTGGTTTTGGTATTGATGCCCAGGCATTGGTCGGCATTCACCTGGACGGTGGCCGTGGTCATCACCCAGACAACAACTCTTTCGTTCCAAGCGACACCGACGGTTCGGCTGTGAGCAATTGGAGCAGCGCGAGCGCCAACGTCAAAGCCCGCTTCTCCAAGACCGAAGCGCACCTGGGTGGCGCTCTGGCGCCAAACCTGCCGATTCTGATTGCAAGCGACGGCCGTCTGCTGCCACAGACCTTTGAAGGCGGCACTGTCACTTCCAAAGAAATCGACAATGTGACGTTTAACGCCGGTCAACTTGAGCACGCCACCGGCCGTGCTTCGACCAACAGCACGGGCCTGTCTATCGCGGGCGCTACTCAGGAAAGTAACCAGTTCCGCTTTGGCGGTGCTGATTGGAAGGTCACCAAAGACCTGACCTTGCAGTACTACTACGCCAACCTGGAAGACTTCTATAAGCAACACTTCCTGGGCCTGGTTCACGTCTACCCGATCACCGAAGGTCAGTCGTTCAAAACCGACGTGCGCTACTTCGATAGCAGCTCCGACGGCAAGAATGGCCAGGCTGGCTATCAGTTCAGCAACAACGGCGGTTACGCGAAGGACGCTGGCGAGGTTAATAACAAAACCTGGAGCGCCATGTTCACTTACACCTTGGGTGGCAGTGCGTTCCTGCTGGGTCACCAGCGCGTCAATGATGATGGCGGTTTTGTCTGGATGAACCAAGGCAACGTTGTCGACGGCAATGGTCGTAACGAAGGTGCCGGTGGTTCCAGCTTCTACCTCTTCACCGATAGCATGATCAACCCTTTCGTGCGTGCGGGTGAAAACACCACCTTCGGTCAGTACTCCTATGACTTCGCTGCGTTGGGCGTTCCAGGTCTGAAAACCTCGATTGTTTACCTGCGTGGCGACAACATCAAAGCCAAGAACGGTGGCAGCGACCAGTCCGAGTGGGAGCGCGATATGCGCATCGACTACACCATCCAGCAGGGTGCCCTGAAAGGCTTCGGCACCACGCTGCGTCACGGTGTCTATCGCGGTAGCGGTACCGGCGTTCAGGACCAGGATCAGACTCGTCTGATCTTTAACTACACTTACAGCTTCCTGTAAGCCAAGTTAAGAAAAAAACCTCGCGTTTATCGCGAGGTTTTTTTTTGCATGATGGCCCACGTGCAGACTATTCATATTCATTTATCATCTAAACAAATCGATATTTATTCTTTTTAAATTACTCCAGGCACAGGCACAGTGGGTTCCATAAGCACCCATCAGGAGCCACACCATGAGCCTCAGACTGGGCGATATCGCCCCCGACTTTGAACAGGATTCCAGCGCCGGCAAGATTCGTTTCCACGAGTGGCTGGGCGACAGCTGGGGTGTGTTGTTTTCCCACCCGGCGGACTTCACCCCGGTGTGCACCACCGAGCTGGGTTTTACCGCCAAGCTCAAGGACGAGTTCGCCAACCGTGGGGTCAAGGCCATTGCCCTGTCGGTGGATCCGGTGGACTCCCACCACAAGTGGATCGAGGACATCAACGAAACCCAGCACACCGTCGTCAACTTCCCGATCCTGGCGGATGCCGACCGCAAGGTCTCGGACCTGTACGACCTGATCCATCCCAATGCCAATGACACGCTTACTGTGCGTTCGCTGTTCGTGATCGACCCGAACAAAAAGATTCGCCTGACCATCACCTACCCGGCCAGCACCGGGCGTAACTTCCATGAAATCCTGCGGGTCATTGACTCGCTGCAGCTGACCGACAACTACAAGGTCGCGACGCCGGCCAACTGGCAGGACGGTGATGAGGTGGTGATCGTGCCTTCGCTCAAGGATGAGGAAGAGATCAAGAAACGCTTTCCCAAGGGCTATCGTGCGGTTAAGCCCTATCTGCGGCTGACCCCGCAGCCCAACCGGTAACCCGAATCCAATGTGGGAGCGGGCTTGCTCGCGAATGCGGTGGTTCAGCAAGAAATGTGCTGACTGATACGCCGCAATCGCGAGCAAGCCCGCTCCCACAAGTTAATCGCATTTCAGGACTCACATAGCAGGGGTTTTCAGGCCGTTTCGACGGCCTTTTTTTTCGCCCGCCGAATGCTCTTTCTCATATGCAATTTAAGAATAAACAAATGAATAAATAAGATTTATAGATATATAAATCTGCTGATATGGTCTGTTCCATCTTGGCGCCATCGCTGCACTGCGAACCGCCGACACTTGCTCAAGGAAACTCCAGATGCTGGTCGTAACACTTGGTGGCAGTCCCAGTCAGCGTTCCCGCTCCGGGGTCTTGCTGGATCATTCCCGGCGCTGGTTGCAGCAGCAAGGCGTGGAAGTGGTGAGTTATCAGGTGCGGGACTTCCCGGCCGAAGATTTGCTGTATGCCCGCTTTGACAGCCCGAAGGTGCTCGACCTGCTGGCCCAAGTGGCCAATGCCGATGGTCTGGTGATTGCCACGCCGGTGTACAAGGCCTCGTTTTCCGGCGCGTTGAAAACCGTCCTCGACCTGCTGCCGGAACGGGCCCTGGCCCACAAAGTGGTGTTGCCCATGGCCACCGGCGGCAGCATTGCCCACATGCTGGCAGTGGATTACGCCTTGAAACCGGTGCTGTCGGCGCTGAAAGCCCAGGAGCTGCTGCATGGGATTTTTGCCGAAGACAGCCAAATTGCCTACGGCGAAGGCAGTGCCCAGGCGCAGTTGGTGCCGATCCTTGAACAACGCTTGAGCGAAGCCCTGGAGCAGTTCTACAGCGCCATGGCTCGCCGCCCGCAACTGCTGGACCCCCATGTGTTGAATGAACGTTTGTTGAGTGCTCGCTGGAGCATCTAAGCCGAACCCGAATACCAGAAACCCTCACCTTACTCAGCCGCCAACGGCCAAGCAGGTGCAGCCACAACCCTCATCGTCAATTTGGAGAGCGCCATGCGCACTGTCATCTTGCGTCGGGGCCTGGTCGCACTGTTTGCTGCGGCTGTGTCCTTCGGCGCCATTGTTCAAGCCCAAGCCGCAGAAATCCTGCGGATCGGTTATCAGAAGTACGGCACCCTGGTGCTGCTCAAGGCCAAGGGTACCCTGGAAAAACGCCTGGCTGAGCAGGGCGTGAACGTGCAGTGGACCGAATTTCCCGGTGGCCCGCAGTTGCTGGAAGGGCTGAATGTGGGCTCCATCGACTTTGGCGTCACCGGCGAGACTCCGCCGGTGTTCGCCCAGGCCGCCGGTGCCGATCTGCTCTACGTCGCCTACGAACCGCCAGCGCCGACCAGCGAAGCCATCCTGGTACCCAAGGACTCGCCGATCACATCGGTGGCCGAGCTCAAGGGCAAGAAAGTCGTGCTCAATAAGGGCTCCAACGTGCATTACCTGCTGGTGCGCGCCCTGGAAGACGCTGGCCTGAAATACACCGACGTACAGACCGTGTTCCTGCCACCCGCCGACGCCCGTGCCGCCTTCGAGCGTGGCAGTGTCGACGCCTGGGTCATCTGGGACCCGTACCAGGCGGCTACCGAGAAGCAACTGCAAGCCCGCACCCTGCGTGACGCCACCGGCATTGCCGATAACCACCAGTTCTACCTGGCCACCAAGCCTTACACCGAAAAACACCCCGAGGTAATCAAGGCGCTGATTGAGGAAGTGCGCGCCGTGGGCGAATGGTCCAAGGCCAACCCTCAGGAAGTCACTGAGCAAGTCGCACCGCTGCTCGGCCTGCCGGCTGACATCACCCTGACTTCGGTGAAGCGCCAAGGCTACGGCGCGCTGTTCCTGACCCCGGCAGTGGTCGCCGCCCAGCAGAAAATCGCCGACAGCTTCTACCAACTCAAATTGATTCCCAAGCCCTTGAGCATCAAGGACGTGATCTGGACGCCACCTGCGAGCGTTGCCAAAGCGCCGTAATCCGATTTCTTCAGGAGACAACTCCATGAGCCTCACTATTTTCTGGTTCCTGCCTACCCATGGCGACGGCCATTATCTGGGCACCGCTGAAGGCGCTCGCGCCGTGGATCACGGTTATCTGCAACAGGTGGCCCAGGCCGCTGATCGCCTGGGCTTTGGCGGGGTGTTGATCCCTACCGGACGCTCCTGCGAAGACTCGTGGCTGGTGGCCGCCTCGTTGATCCCGGTGACCCAGCGTTTGAAGTTTCTTGTCGCTCTGCGCCCCGGGATCATTTCCCCGACGGTGGCGGCGCGGCAGGCGGCGACCCTGGACCGGCTGTCCGGTGGCCGGGCGCTGTTCAACCTGGTGACCGGCGGTGATCCGGAGGAGTTGGCCGGCGACGGTCTGTTCCTCAGCCATGAGGAGCGTTACCAGGCCTCGGTGGAATTCACCCGCATCTGGCGTCGCGTGCTGGAAGGCGAAACCGTGGACTACGACGGCCAGCACATCAGCGTCAAAGGCGCCAAGCTGCTGTACCCGCCGATCCAGCAACCTCGGCCGCCGCTGTACTTCGGCGGATCTTCCGAAGCGGCCCAGGACCTGGCAGCCGAACAAGTGGAAATGGTCCTGACCTGGGGCGAACCGCCGGCTGCGGTGGCGGAAAAAATCGAACAGGTGCGGGCCAAGGCGGCCAAGCTCGGGCGCACTGTGCGCTTCGGTATTCGCCTGCATGTGATCGTGCGTGAAACCAACGAGGAGGCATGGAAAGCCGCCGACAAACTGATCTCCCACCTGGACGACGACACCATTGCGCGGGCCCAGGCATCCCTGGCGCGCTTTGATTCGGTGGGCCAGCAACGCATGGCCGCCCTGCATGGTGGCAGCCGCGACAACCTCGAAGTCAGCCCCAACCTGTGGGCCGGTGTCGGCCTGGTACGTGGCGGGGCCGGCACGGCGCTGGTGGGCGACGGCCCGACCGTGGCGGCGCGGGTCAAGGAGTACGCGGACCTGGGCATCGACACCTTTATCTTCTCCGGCTATCCCCACCTGGAAGAGTCGTACCGGGTCGCGGAGCTGCTGTTCCCGCACCTGGATATCGAACGTCCCGAGCTGCCGAAAAGCGCCGGCTACGTCAGCCCGTTTGGCGAAATGGTGGCCAACGACATTCTTCCCAAAGCCGCGTCACAGAGCTGAGGCGCCGTCATGAACAGTCAACGGATTTTGCATCGACTGGCACCCTGGGCGCTGCCGATCCTGTTGCTGGCGGTGTGGCAGTTGTCGGTGTCGGCGGGCTGGTTGTCGACACGGATTCTGCCGGCCCCCAGCGCGGTGATTGCAGCCGGGGTGCACCTGGTCAGCAGCGGTGAAATCTGGACGCACCTGGCCATCAGCGGCTGGCGCGCCGGCCTCGGTTTTGTGATCGGCGGCGGCATCGGCCTGGCCCTGGGGTTTATCACCGGCCTGTCGAAATGGGGTGAGCGCCTGCTGGACAGCTCGGTGCAGATGATTCGCAACGTGCCGCACCTGGCGCTGATCCCGCTGGTGATTCTGTGGTTTGGCATTGATGAAACGGCGAAGATTTTCCTGGTCGCCCTCGGCACGCTGTTCCCGATCTACCTCAACACCTATCACGGTATCCGCAACGTCGACCCGGCGCTGGTGGAGATGGCACGCAGTTATGGTTTGTCGGGCTTCAGCCTGTTTCGCCAGGTGATCCTGCCCGGGGCCTTGCCCTCGATCCTGGTGGGGGTGCGTTTTGCCCTGGGCTTTATGTGGCTGACGCTGATCGTTGCGGAAACCATCTCTGCCAGTTCCGGTATTGGCTACCTGGCGATGAATGCCCGGGAGTTCCTGCAAACCGACGTGGTGGTGCTGGCGATTGTGCTGTACGCGGTACTCGGCAAGTTGGCGGACCTTGCCGCGCGTGGCCTGGAGCGGGTTTGGCTGCGCTGGCATCCGGCCTATCAAGTGCATAAAGGAGGTGCGGCATGACCGCCCAACAACCTCCACGTCTGCTGCGGGGCATCCCGTTGGCGGTGCGCACATTGCGCAAGGCATTTGGCGCGCGGGAGGTGCTCAAGGGCATCGACCTGCATATTCCGGCGGGTCAATTTGTCGCCGTGGTCGGGCGCAGCGGCTGCGGCAAAAGTACCTTGCTGCGCCTGCTGGCCGGCCTGGATGAAGCCAGCAGCGGCGAGTTGCTGGCCGGCTCTGCAGCGTTGAGCGAAGCCCTGGAAGACACGCGGCTGATGTTCCAGGAAGCGCGCCTGCTGCCGTGGAAAAAGATCATTGATAACGTCGGCCTGGGCCTTAAGGGCAACTGGCGACCCCAGGCCATGGAGGCCTTGGAAGCGGTCGGCCTGGCCGAGCGTGCCGATGAATGGCCAGCGGTGTTGTCCGGTGGCCAGAAACAACGGGTGGCCCTGGCCCGCGCCTTGATTCACCAACCGCGCCTGTTGCTGCTGGATGAACCCTTGGGCGCGCTGGATGCCCTGACCCGGATCGAGATGCAGCAACTGATCGAGAACCTGTGGCGCAAACACGGGTTTACCGTGTTGCTGGTGACCCATGACGTCAGCGAAGCCGTGGCCATTGCCGATCGGGTGATCCTGATCGAAGACGGCGAAATCGGCCTCGACCTGCACGTCGAACTACCGCGCCCGCGGGTCCGTGGCTCCCATCGCCTGGCGGCCCTGGAAACCGAAGTGCTTAACCGTGTGCTGTCACTGCCCGGCACGCCGCCTGAGCCGGAACCTGTTTCACCGTTGCCTACGCAGTTGCGTTGGGCGCACTAACTCACTTGTCCCTTGAGGAATAACACCATGACTATCAAAGCGATCAACGTGCGTAACCAGTTCAAAGGCACCATCAAGGAAATCGTCGAAGGCGACGTACTGTCGGAAATCGACGTGCAGACCGCGTCCGGTATCGTCACGTCGGTGATCACCACCCGCTCGGTGAAAGAGCTGGAGCTGGTGATTGGCAGTGAAGTGATTGCCTTTGTGAAATCCACCGAGGTGTCGATCGCTAAACTGTGATGATCGTTCCCACGCTCTGCATGGGAATGCACCCCGTGACGCTCTGCGTCACAAGAGCGGACGCAGAGCGTCCTATGAGGCGTTCCCACGCAGAGCGTGGGAACGATCATTGAGGGCGCTTGGGCAAAAACACCGGCAAATAAAGCCCCACATACGCATCAAACACCCGCATCCCTTCCTCCGCCATGCGCGGGGTGATCTGCCCATGCTGATGCACCGAGCGTGCATACACGCGGTCGCTCAGCTCCAGCGCCAGGGCAAACACGTCCACATCCGCCGGCAGCACCGGCACTTCAAAGTGGCGGTTGAACACTTGCTGCATCAAGTCCCCCAACTCCAGGTCATGCTGGCGGTCGGCCTGGGTCACTTCGGTGAGGCCGTGCTGGGCGAGGATCAGTTGGCGGGCGGCGGCGTCCTTGCTGTAGATCGCCAGCATGCGCAACTCCACCAGGCGCGACAGGTCGCGCCAGTGGTGCAGGCTGTCGTGGTCGATGGGGGCTTGCAGCGCGGCGCGGAAGGCGGCGTGAATGTCAGCGGTCAGGGCTTCGAGCAAGGCCGGGACGCTGGCGAAAAAGTGATACACCGATGACGGCGGAATCTGCGCCCGTTCGGCCACGCTGTAAATCGACAGACTGGCCACGCCTTCGGCGGCCAGCAGGGTGCGGGCAGCATCGAGGATCGCGTCGATCCGGGCCTGGCTGCGGGCGCGGGGTTTGCGAGGGGCGGCGGGGCGGGTCATGGATGTCTCCTACAGGGCAGCGGGCATTGTACGCGACCTTGATCGTTCCCACGCTCTGCGTGGGCACGCCTCTTAGGACGCTCTGCGTCCGCTGTTGTGACGCAGAGCACCACGGGCTGCATTCCCACGCAGAGCGTAGGAACGAGATAGCAGGCCATAAAAAACGCCGCAGGCCATAAGCCTGCAGCGTTCATTTGTTGCAGCATCCGCTTACACGGTATGCAGGTACCAGTTGTACTCAAGGTCGGAGATGGAGTGTTCAAACTCCTCCAGCTCACTTTCCTTACAGGCGACGAAGATATCGATGTATTTCGGGTCGATGTACTTGGCCATCACCTCGCTGTCGTCCAACTCGCGCAGGGCATCGCGCAGGTTGTTCGGCAGGCTTTGCTCGTTCTGCTCGTAGCTGTTGCCTTCCACCGGTGCGCCAGGTTCGATCTTGTTGGTCAGACCGTGGTGCACGCCCGCCAGGACCGAAGCCATCAGCAGGTAAGGGTTGGCATCGGCGCCGGCCACGCGGTGTTCGATACGGACGGCGTCGGACGAGCCGGTCGGTACGCGAATCGCCACGGTGCGGTTGTCCAGGCCCCAGCACGGCGAGTTCGGCACGTAGAACTGTGCGCCGAAACGACGGTAGGAGTTGACGTTGGGGCACAGGAAGGCCATTTGTGCAGGCAGGGTCTCCAGCACACCGCCGATCGCGTGACGCAATGCGGCGTTCTGCTCGGGATCCTCGCTGGCAAAGATGTTCTTGCCGTCTTTGTCCAGGATCGAAATATGCACGTGCAAACCATTGCCGGCCTGGCCTGGGTAAGGCTTGGCCATGAAGGTGGTGTCCATCTCATGGTCGTAGGCAATGTTCTTGATCAAACGCTTGAGCAGTACCGCGTAGTCGCACGCCTTGATCGGGTCGGCGACGTGGTGCAGGTTCACTTCGAACTGCGCCGGGGCACTTTCCTTGACGATGGCGTCAGCCGGGATGCCTTGCTCTTTGGCACCTTCCAGAATGTCCTGGAGGCAGTCGACGTATTCGTCGAGGTCGTCGATCAGGTAGACCTGTGTCGAGTGCGGGCGTTTGCCGGAAATCGGCGAGCGGGGAGGTTGTGGCCGGCCGTTCACGTTCTCCTGGTCGATCAGGTAGAACTCAAGCTCGAAGGCGGCGCAGATGGTCAGGCCCATGTCGTCAAACTTGGTTACAACTTGGCGGAGCACTTCGCGCGGATCGGCGAAGAAAGGTTCACCTTCAAGTTCGTGCATGGTCATCAGCAGTTGCGCGGTAGGGCGCTTTTGCCAGGGTTCATTGCACAGGGTGTCGGGGATTGGATAACAGATTCGGTCAGCATCACCGATGTCCAGACCCAGGCCGGTGCTTTCCACCGTTGAGCCATTGATATCCAGGGCAAATAAAGAGGCCGGCAAGTTGATGCCTTTCTCGTAAACCTTGTGGAGGCTGGTGCGTTCGATGCGCTTACCGCGCACCACACCATTCATATCCGCAATTAGAAGGTCTACGTACAGAACCTCAGGATGATCCTTAAGGAACGCGTTCGCTTCGTTAAGCTGAACGGCACGCGGGGGTACCGACATGATGCAACACCTTTGTTGTTAAAAATATCAATCATTGATCTTTTCTGGTTTCAGTCAACCCGAACGGCTTGCCGAAGTCAAGCGAGGCCTTTTTTGCCCTAAAAAAGCGCCTTGAGGGGTTTTTTGCGGCTTTTTTGGGCAGTTTTGCCAGTTTGACCGGCTTGGGACTAGCAGGCTTGAGCGGGCCGTGTTGTATTTTTTACGGGGGTGTTGTGTAAAAAAATGAACAAGGCTAAGCTCGATTCAAACCCATAACAGCAATAATACCGGGGTGCTTCATGTCTGGCCTGCCGTTAATCGGCGTCACCGCCTGCTCCAAACAGGTTGGTCTGCATGCTTATCACATCAGTGGCGACAAATACGTCCGCGCCGTGGCAGTCGCTGCCAAGGGCCTGCCATTGATTATTCCGTCCCTGGCGGAGCTGTTCGAACCGGCCAATATTCTTGACGGTCTGGATGGCATTCTCTTTACCGGCTCCCCTTCCAATATCGAACCCTATCATTACGACGGTCCGGCCAGCGCGCCCGGGACTGCTCATGATCCTGCACGGGACCAGAGCACCCTGCCGCTGATTCGTGCTGCGATTGCCGCAGGTGTGCCGGTGCTGGGGATCTGCCGGGGCTTCCAGGAAATGAACGTGGCCCTGGGCGGCAGCCTGCACCAGAAGGTTCATGAGTTGCCGGGTATGCTTGATCATCGCGAAGACGATACCCAGCCGCTGGATATCCAGTACGGCCCGGCGCACGCCGTGGCGATCACGCCGGGCGGGGTATTGGCGGGCCTGGGCTTGCCGGCCACGATCCAGGTCAATTCGATCCACAGCCAGGGCGTTGAGCGCCTGGCGCCGGGCCTGCAGGTCGAAGCGACCGCGCCGGATGGCCTGATCGAGGCTTTTTCGCTCAAACAGGGCAAGGCATTTGCAGACGCTTTTGCATTAGGAGTGCAATGGCACCCCGAATGGCAGGTAAGCTCCAACCCGTACTACCTCGCGATCTTCCAGGCATTTGGCGATGCCTGCCGAACGCGGGCGAAACAAAGAGACGCACACGCGTCAAACAACGCCTGACCTTTAATGGATGTCAGGAAACCCAGCCCAGAGGCATTTATGAGTAACAACCTCGACCAGCTCACCGATTGGTTGAAAGACCACAAGATCACAGAAGTCGAATGCATGATTGGCGACCTCACGGGGATCACCCGGGGCAAGATCTCGCCGACCAACAAGTTCATTGCCGAAAAAGGCATGCGCCTGCCCGAGAGCGTTCTGTTGCAGACCGTGACCGGCGACTATGTCGAAGACGACATCTATTACGAATTGCTCGACCCGGCCGACATCGACATGATCTGCCGTCCCGACCAGAACGCGGTGTTCCTGGTGCCCTGGGCCATCGAGCCCACCGCCCAGGTGATCCACGACACCTACGACAAGCAAGGCAACCCGATCGAGCTGTCGCCGCGCAACGTGCTCAAGAAAGTCCTCAAGCTCTACGCCGACAAAGGCTGGCAGCCCATCGTGGCGCCGGAGATGGAGTTCTACCTGACCAAGCGCTGCGAAGACCCGGACTTCCCGTTGCAACCGCCGATTGGCCGTTCCGGCCGCCCGGAAACCGGTCGCCAGTCCTTCTCTATAGAAGCGGCCAACGAATTCGACCCGCTGTTCGAAGACGTCTACGACTGGTGCGAGCTGCAGGAGCTGGACCTGGACACCCTGATCCACGAGGACGGCACGGCGCAGATGGAAATCAACTTCCGTCACGGCGATGCCCTGTCCCTGGCCGACCAGATCCTGGTGTTCAAGCGCACCATGCGTGAAGCCGCGCTCAAGCACAACGTGGCCGCCACCTTTATGGCCAAGCCGATGACCGGCGAGCCCGGCAGTGCCATGCACCTGCACCAGAGCATCATTGATATCGCCACCGGCAAAAATGTGTTCTCCAATGAGGACGGCTCCAAGAGCGAGCTGTTCCTGCACCACATCGGTGGCCTGCAGAAGTTCATCCCCGAGCTGTTGCCGCTGTTTGCGCCCAACGTCAACTCGTTCCGCCGCTTCCTGCCCGACACCTCGGCGCCGGTGAACGTGGAGTGGGGTGAAGAGAACCGCACCGTGGGCCTGCGCGTGCCGGATGCCGGCCCGCAGAACCGCCGCGTGGAAAACCGCCTGCCGGGCGCCGATGCCAACCCGTACCTGGCCATCGCCGCCAGCCTGCTGTGCGGTTATATCGGCATGGTCGAAGGCATCAGCCCGAGCGCCCCGGTGGTCGGTCGTGGCTACGAGCGACGCAACCTGCGCCTGCCGTTGACCATCGAAGATGCACTGGAACGCATGGAAAACAGCAAGACCATCGAGAAATACCTGGGTCACAAATTCATCACTGGCTACGTCGCGGTCAAGCGGGCCGAGCATGAAAACTTCAAGCGCGTGATCAGTTCGTGGGAGCGGGAATTCCTGCTCTTCGCCGTCTGATGCGCCGGGTGCGGCCAGGATGGGCCGCACCTTCACCTACTTTTTGGAGATTGGTATGTCCAGCAACAACCCGCAAACCCGTGAATGGCAAGCCCTGAGCAACGATCATCACCTGGCGCCGTTCAGCGACTTCAAGCAGTTGAAAGAGAAAGGCCCGCGCATCATCACCAACGCCAAGGGCGTTTACCTGTGGGACAGCGAAGGCAACAAGATCCTCGACGGCATGGCCGGCCTGTGGTGTGTGGCCATCGGTTATGGCCGCGATGAGCTGGCTGACGCCGCCGCCAAGCAGATGAAACAACTGCCTTACTACAACCTGTTCTTCCAGACTGCCCACCCGCCGGTGCTGGAACTGGCCAAGGCCATCGCCGATATCGCCCCGGCCGGCATGAACCACGTGTTCTTCACCGGCTCCGGCTCCGAAGGCAACGACACCATGTTGCGCATGGTCCGCCACTACTGGGCGATCAAGGGCCAGCCGAACAAGAAAACCATCATCAGCCGCAAGAATGGCTACCACGGTTCCACCGTGGCCGGCGCCAGCCTGGGCGGCATGACTTATATGCACGAGCAGGGCGACTTGCCGATCCCGGGCATCGTGCATATCGCCCAGCCGTACTGGTTCGGCGAAGGCGGCGACATGAGCCCTGAAGAGTTCGGGGTGTGGGCCGCCAACCAACTGGAAGAGAAAATTCTGGAACTGGGCGTGGACAACGTCGGAGCCTTTATTGCCGAGCCGATCCAGGGCGCCGGCGGTGTGATCGTGCCGCCAGCCAGCTACTGGCCGCGCATCAAGGAAATCCTCGCCAAGTACGACATCCTGTTTGTCGCCGACGAAGTGATCTGTGGCTTTGGCCGCACCGGTGAGTGGTTCGGTAGCGATTTCTACGATCTCAAGCCGGACATGATGACCATCGCCAAGGGCCTGACCTCGGGCTATATCCCCATGGGCGGCCTGATTGTGCGCGACGAAGTGGTGGCGGTGCTCAACGAAGGCGGCGATTTCAACCACGGCTTCACCTATTCCGGGCACCCGGTGGCTGCTGCGGTGGCCCTGGAAAACATCCGCATCATGCGCGATGAAAAAATTGTCAGCCGCGTCCATGACGAAACGGCACCGTATTTGCAGAAGCGTCTACGCGAGCTGGCGGATCATCCGCTGGTGGGCGAAGTGCGCGGTGTCGGCATGTTGGGTGCGATCGAGCTGGTCCAGGACAAGGCCACGCGCAAGCGTTATGAAGGAAAGGGCGTGGGTATGATCTGCCGCACCTTCTGCTTCGAAAATGGCCTGATCATGCGCGCCGTGGGCGACACCATGATCATTTCGCCGCCGCTGGTGATCAGCAAGGCCGAGATTGACGAGCTGGTGACCAAGGCTCGCCATTGCCTGGACCTGACTTTGGCGGCATTGCAGGGCTAAGTGCTAGGCTCAGGATGCAGCGGCTGCGGCTGTTGCATTCGGGTAATGATAAATGCGGGGCTTTGGTTGAAAGCCGGCCCCTGAACTTGCCAGACTGTCGCCCTGTTTTGTCGCCCTTCGACGGGCCATGAAACGTAGAAAAATGTGGCCCAAAAAAGAAAAATTGGAGCATGACCGAATGAAGGCATTAGGTTTGAAGAACGCCGGCAAGACCCTCCTGGCCTTGTCCCTGATGGGCGCAATGGCAGGCACGGCCCAGGCTGCCGACAAAGTGCTGCACGTCTACAACTGGTCCGACTACATTGCACCGGACACCGTAGCCAACTTTGAGAAAGAGTCCGGCATCAAGGTGGTGTACGACGTTTTCGACAGCAACGAAACCCTGGAAGCCAAGCTGCTGGCGGGCAAGTCCGGCTACGACATCGTCGTACCGTCGAACAACTTCCTGGCCAAGCAGATCAAGGCCGGTGTGTATCAGGAGCTGGACAAGTCCAAGCTGCCAAACTGGAAGAACCTCGACACCGACCTGCTCAAGGCCGTGGGTGATGCCAGCGACAAAGGCAACCTGCACGCATTCCCCTACATGTGGGGCACCATCGGCATCGGCTACAACCCGGACAAGGTCAAGGCTGCGCTGGGCGTCGACAAGATCGACTCGTGGGATGTGCTGTTCAAGCCCGAGAACATCGAAAAACTCAAAAGCTGTGGCGTGAGCTTCCTTGACTCGCCAACCGAAATGATCCCGGTGGCCCTGCACTACCTGGGCTACCCGACCGACAGCCAGGACAAGAAGCAACTGGCTGAAGCCGAAGCGCTGTTCCTCAAGATCCGTCCTTCGGTGGGTTACTTCCACTCCTCCAAGTACATCTCGGACCTGGCCAACGGCAACATCTGCGTGGCCGTGGGTTACTCGGGTGACCTGGAACAGTCCAAATCCCGCGCGGCTGAAGCCGGTGGCAAGGTTAAAGTTTCCTACGCCATTCCCAAGGAAGGCGCAGGCAGCTTCTACGACATGGTCGCCATCCCCAAAGATGCCGAGAACCTGGACGCCGCCTACCAGTTCATGAACTACCTGCTCAAACCTGAAGTCATGGCTGAAATCACCAACAGCGTACGTTTCCCGAACGGTAACAAGGCTGCCACGCCGCTGGTGAGCAAGGATATCTCGGGTGACCCGAGCATCTATCCGTCGGATGCAGTGAAAGCCAAGCTGTATGCAATCAGCGATCTGCCGGCCGCTACCCAGCGCCTGCTGACGCGCAGCTGGACCAAGATCAAGTCGGGTAAATAAGCCTTGATAGGTGTGGGAGGGGGTTTGGAGGGGAGCGGGCTTGCTCGCTCCCACACAAGCCCGCTCCCACCCATTAAATGACAGAAAGCTTTGCCGGATCGGTTTATCGAGGGTAAGTTGCGCGCCGGTTTTGTTGTCGGGCAACAACTTTGGGCCCAACTATTTAAGAGGACCTCCACTTGCCAATTTCTTTATTTCGCAAAGCCTTGCTGGTAGGGGCGGGTCTCACGTTGGCAGTCAGCGTGCAGGCGGCTTCGACTGTGCATGTTTATAACTGGTCGGACTATATCGGCCCCGACACCCTGGCCAACTTTGAAAAGGCCACCGGCATCAAGCCCGTCTACGACGTGTTCGATTCCAACGAAACCCTGGAAGGCAAATTGCTGGCCGGGCGCACCGGGTATGACGTGGTGGTGCCGTCCAACCACTTCCTGGGCAAGCAGATCAAGGCGGGCGCGTTCCAGAAAATCGACAAGGCGCAGTTGAGCAACTACGCCAACCTCGACCCGGCGCTGCTCAAGCGCCTGGAAAAGAACGACCCGGGTAACCAATACGCCGTGCCTTACCTGTGGGGCACCAACGGCATTGGCTACAACGTCGACAAAGTCAAAGAAGTGCTGGGTGTCGACAAAATCGACTCCTGGGCCGTGCTGTTCGAGCCGGAAAACATGAAGAAGCTGGCCAGTTGCGGCGTGTCCTTTATGGACTCGGCGGATGAAATGCTGCCAGCGGTGCTCAACTACATGGGCCTGGACCCCAACAGCACCAACCCGGCCGACTACAAGAAGGCTGAGGAAAAACTCCTGAAAGTGCGTCCCTACGTGACCTACTTCCACTCATCCAAATACATTTCGGACCTGGCCAACGGCAATATCTGCGTGGCCGCCGGGTTCTCCGGCGATGTGTTCCAGGCCAAGGCCCGCGCCAGCGAGGCTGGCAAGGGCGTAAACATCGCCTACGCGATTCCGAAAGAAGGCGGCAACCTGTGGTTTGACGTGCTGGCGATCCCCAAGGACTCGACCAACGTCAAGGAGGCCCACGCCTTCATCAACTATTTACTGCAACCTGAAGTGATCGCTCAGGTCAGTGATTACGTCGGCTACGCCAACCCTAACCCAGGGTCGGATACGTTGATGGAGCAATCAATACGCACCGACGAAGCGGTTTACCCACCGCAGGCGGTTCTCGACCGGACATTTGTCAACTTCGAGCTACCCCCGAAAGTGCAACGCTTGATGACCCGTAGCTGGACCAAGGTCAAGACGGGCAAGTAAGGCTCACACTATCTAAGGTTCGTCTGTATTGGACGTTCTGCACTCTTTTTTTCTGGGAGTTTCGTAAATGGCAGTTGCCTCCGGCGCCTATAAGAAAGCCCTCGAGGGCGACCAGACACCGAAAAAGGTGTTGGTCAAAATCGACCGGGTCACGAAGAAGTTCGACGAGACGATTGCCGTGGACGATGTGTCCCTGGAAATCAAGAAAGGCGAGATCTTCGCCTTGCTCGGCGGATCGGGTTCGGGCAAATCCACCTTGCTGCGCATGCTCGCAGGTTTCGAGCGCCCGACCGAAGGGCGGATTTTCCTCGACGGTGTTGATATCACCGATATGCCGCCCTACGAGCGGCCGATCAACATGATGTTCCAGTCCTACGCCTTGTTCCCCCACATGACCGTGGCGCAGAACATCGCCTTCGGCCTGCAACAGGACAAGATCCCCAAGGCCGAAGTCGAGGCCCGCGTAGCCGAGATGCTCAAGCTGGTACAGATGAGCCAGTACGCCAAGCGCAAGCCGCACCAGTTGTCTGGCGGCCAGCGTCAGCGGGTGGCCCTGGCCCGTTCCCTGGCCAAACGCCCGAAACTGCTGCTGCTCGATGAGCCGATGGGCGCCCTGGACAAGAAGCTGCGTTCGCAGATGCAGCTTGAACTCGTCGAAATCATCGAGCGCGTCGGCGTGACCTGCGTGATGGTGACCCACGACCAGGAAGAGGCCATGACCATGGCCGAGCGCATCGCGATCATGCACCTGGGCTGGATCGCGCAGATCGGCAGCCCGATCGACATCTACGAAACCCCCACCAGCCGCCTGGTGTGCGAGTTCATCGGCAACGTCAACATCTTCGACACCGTGGTGGTGGATGACGCCGAAGGCCACGCAGTGCTCAAGTGCGCCGACCTGGACCGCGATATCTACGTGGGTTATGGCATCGCCACGTCGGTGGAAGACAAGTCGGTGACCTACGCTATCCGCCCGGAAAAGCTGCTGGTCACCACCGAGATGCCGACCTGCGAGCACAACTGGTCCAGCGGCAAGGTGCATGACATCGCCTACCTGGGCGGCCATTCGGTGTTCTACGTCGAGCTGCCGAGCGGCAAGCTGGTGCAGTCCTTCGTCGCCAACGCCGAACGCCGTGGCGCGCGGCCGACCTGGGGTGACCAGGTCTACGTGTGGTGGGAAGACGACAGCGGCGTGGTACTTCGCTCATGAACATGAAGAAATTCAAACGGCGATTGCACCGAATAATTCCCAGCGGCAAGCAGGTGGTCATCGGGATTCCGTTCCTGTGGCTGTTCCTGTTCTTCATGCTGCCGTTCTTCATCGTCCTGAAGATCAGCTTTGCCGAAGCGGACGTGGCGATCCCGCCCTACACCGAGATCTACACCTACATCGAGCAGAAGCTGGAGGTGGTGCTCAACCTGGCCAACTACAGCCTGCTGGCCGGCGACGAGCTGTACATCGCCGCCTACCTGGGCTCGTTGAAGATGGCGTTTTTCAGCACGGCCTTGTGCCTGCTGATCGGCTACCCGATGGCCTACGCCATCGCCAGTGCGCGCAAAGAGATGCAGACCGTGCTGGTGCTGCTGATCATGATGCCGACCTGGACCGCGATCCTGATCCGCGTGTATGCGTGGATGGGCATCCTCAGCAACAACGGCTTGCTCAATGGCTTCCTGATGTCCATCGGCCTGATCAACGAGCCGTTGCAGATCCTCAACACCAATATCGCGGTGTATATCGGCGTGGTCTATTCGTACCTGCCGTTTATGATCCTGCCGCTGTACGCCAACCTGGTGAAGCACGACCAGAGCCTGCTGGAGGCCGCGTCGGACCTGGGTTCGAGCACCTTCAACAGCTTCTGGAAAATCACCGTGCCGCTGTCCAAGAACGGCATCATCGCCGGCTGCATGCTGGTATTCATCCCGGTGGTGGGCGAGTTCGTGATCCCGGAACTGCTGGGCGGCCCGGAAACCCTGATGATCGGTAAAGTGTTGTGGCAAGAGTTCTTCAACAACCGTGACTGGCCGGTGGCTTCTGCGCTGGCGGTGGTGATGCTGGCGATCCTGATCGTGCCGATCATTCTGTTTAACCGCAGCCAAGCCAAAGAGATGGAGGGCAAGGTATGAAGCGCTTCAGTTTCTCCAGCTTCATGCTGGTCGTAGGGCTGCTGTTCATCTACCTGCCGATGCTGATCCTGGTGATCTATTCGTTCAACGAATCGAAGCTGGTGACGGTGTGGGGGGGTTGGTCGATCAAGTGGTACGTGGGTCTGTTGGACAACTCCCAGTTGATGGGCTCGGTGGCGCGCTCCCTGGAAATCGCCTGCTACACGGCGGTGGCCGCGGTGGCGCTGGGTACGTTGGCAGCGTTCGTGCTGACCCGTATCAGCCAGTTCAAGGGCCGCACGCTGTTTGGCGGCCTGGTGACCGCGCCGCTGGTGATGCCGGAAGTGATCACCGGTCTGTCGCTGTTGCTGCTGTTCGTGGCCATGGCGCAGATGATCGGCTGGCCCCAGGAGCGTGGCATCGTCACCATCTGGATCGCCCACACCACGTTCTGTGCGGCGTATGTGGCGGTGGTGGTGTCGGCGCGCTTGCGTGAGCTGGACCTGTCGATCGAAGAGGCGGCCATGGACCTCGGTGCGCGGCCGTGGAAGGTGTTCTTCCTGATCACCATCCCGATGATCGCGCCGTCGCTGGCGGCGGGCGGCATGATGTCCTTCGCGTTGTCCCTGGATGACCTGGTACTGGCCAGCTTCGTCTCGGGCCCGGGTTCGACCACCTTGCCGATGGAAGTGTTCTCGGCGGTGCGCCTTGGGGTCAAACCCGAGATCAACGCCGTGGCCAGCCTGATTTTGCTGGCGGTGTCGCTGGTGACGTTCCTGGTGTGGTTCTTCAGCCGCCGTGCTGAAGAGCGGCGCAAGAAGGCCATCCAGCAAGCCATCGAAGAAGCGGCAGCGGATGGCTGGAAACAGCCGGATGTACGCCGGGCGCCAGCACCGGTCTAAACGCCGGAATAGGCTCAAAATGTGGGAGCTGGCTTGCCTGCGATAGCAGAGTGTCAGTCACTGAAGATGTGACTGAACCACCGCTATCGCAGGCAAGCCAGCTCCCACATTTGATTGCATTTCAAGTTGATTAAGCCGTCCACGGCGACTGGCGAATCACTTCGACAAAGTTCATCGGCTTGAACCCCGGTTCCTGATCCACCAGCACATCGGTCTTCACGTTGCCAAACGTGGTCTGCGGGCGATGGCGCAAACCGTCGGCAAACGCGCAGATGATGCACTCCTTGAACCCTTCACCCCGTGGATGCGCATGCACCACCGCCTCGCGCTGCACGTGGGTAAACGCGGCGTAGTCCATGCCCAGCACGTCCATCTCCACGCCAGCGGTCACCAGGGCGACGGTAGGGCGCAGGTGCTTGGGCACGCCTGGCGTGGTGTGCAGGGCGATGGACAGCCATACTTGCTCGATATCGTCATCGCTCAAGCCATAGGGCTTGAGAAAGGCGGCGGCCGCGTTGGCGCCGTCCACTTCAAAACGCTCGTCATCGCTGCGGTGCCCGTCCATCAGGCCCAGGTCATGGAACATCGCGCCGACGTACAGCAGTTCCGGGTTATAGGCCATCTGCTTGCGCTCGCCGCTCAAGGCACCAAACAGGAACACCCGGCGGGAGTGGTGGTAGAGCAGGTCGGATTCA
Source organism: Pseudomonas sp. FP2294 (assembly GCF_030687625.1). Lineage (NCBI taxonomy): Bacteria > Pseudomonadati > Pseudomonadota > Gammaproteobacteria > Pseudomonadales > Pseudomonadaceae > Pseudomonas > Pseudomonas sp. FP2294. Next base: position 5,563,991 of record NZ_CP117441.1, on the reverse strand, counting down.
ATGTCGCGGATGTATTCGGTGGTGGCCTTGGCCAGGGCGCTGTCGGGGATTTGGATGCCGGCGATGGTGGTGCTCATGGTCATGATCCTCAAGAAAACGCGGGGTTGGCGCTGATGAGTGCAGTCTGATCGCCCAGTTGCCAGGCAACCACCACCGCAGGGGCGCGATCCCGGCCAATGTGCCTTCATATCGCGCCATGGTTGTACACGATCCAGTGTGGGAGCTGGCTTGCCTGCGATAGCATCGCCTCGGTACATCAGGTATACCCAGGGGATGCCATCGCAGACAAGCCAGCTCCCACAGGGTTTTGCGACAGTCCAGAGGAAGGTTTACCCATGCACAAGACCGTCGCGATCCTGATCTTTCCCGGCGTCCAGTCACTGGATGTGACCGGTCCCATGGATGTGTTCTGCGAGGCCAATCGCTTCCTGGCGCCGGAGGATCATTACCAGCTCGAAGTCATCGGCCAGGTCCAGGGTCAGATCGCCTGTTCCAACGGTCTGTCCTTGCAGGCCCACACCCATTACAGCGAAGCCCTGCAAGCCTATGACCTGCTGTTGGTCGCTGGCGGCCCGCAGTTGCCCTTCGAGGATTTCGGCCTGGCGTTCAATCAATGGCTGCAGGACGCCAGCGCCAGGGCCCGGCGCTTCGGTTCGATCTGTAACGGCGCCTTCATGCTGGCCCGGGCCGGATTGCTGGATGGCAAAACCGTTACCACCCACTGGAGCGACGCGGCTGATCTGGCGCGCCTATGCCCCTCGACTCAGGTCGACGCCGACCGCCTCTACGTGCAGGACGGCAACCTCTACACGTCGGCCGGGGTCACGGCGGGTATCGACCTGTCGTTGTACCTGCTGGCCCAGGACCACGGCCCGGAAGTGGCCCTGAGCGTGGCCAAGCGCCTGGTGGTGTTTACCCAGCGCAGCGGCGGCCAATCGCAGTTCAGCCCGTTTCTCACGCCCCACGCCGAAGCCACCTCGGCCGTGGCACAGGTGCAGTTGTATGTGCTGGCGAACCTGACCGGCGACCTGGGCATTGCTGATCTGGCCCGCGCGGCCAATATGAGTGCGCGCAATTTCTCGCGGGTATTTGCCCGCGAGGCGCGGATCACTCCGGCGGAGTTTGTCGAGCGGGCGCGGGTGGATGCGGCGCGGGTGCTACTGGAAAGCAGCACGGCGCCGCTGAAGACCGTGGCCTACCAATGCGGCTTTCGCGACGCCCAGCACCTGCGCAGTGTGTTCAATCGCCGGCTGGGGGTGACGCCGCAGCAGTTCCGACTCAACTTTGCGGCGCTGGTTTGAGCTCCCACATGTTTAGTGTGTTTCTTCAGGGCTGTTGTGGGGGGCGGGAGGGCAACAGTTTGAGGGTGCCACGGGTATTGGCCTGGACCTCTTCTTCATCAAAATGCGCCTGTTCGTACCCGCCTTCGATATAGGTCTCGGCCTGATCGGCATAGTGCTTGTCGAATGGCACGCCGCTTTGGCCCACCGGGTTGATGGTCAGGGCGTGAGCGGCGTCGGCGAAGTCCACCAGGCGTCGGGTGGACGGGCCGTAAGTCACCGGCCACGGTGCCGGGCCAATGATTGCCGACAGGTTGTTCGGCACTTCGTGGCTGCCCGGTGCGGCAAACGGCCCGACATTGACGATCTGGTCCAGCGGCTGCTTGACCCCCAGCGGATGGCCGTGGGTCAGGGTATGGGCCTTGCCCCACTGCCATTGTGCCGGGTCGTCGCCGAAGGTGCTTTTCAGATGGGCCAGGCTGTTGTCCCAGGCGCGCTTGACGGTCGCGGCGCGCTGCCCGTTCCACCACGGCGAATCGGCAGTAGCGGCCAGGCGCGGCAAGGCGGCGTCGACCACACGGGTGGTGATCAGGGTCTTGAACATCTCGTCACCCAGCTTGGGACGAAAGGCCGCGTCGGTCAGGTCGTATAACAGTTGGTTGAACAGCGTGGCGGGGATCGACTCCACCGGGTAATCACCTTTCCAGGCGGCCAACTGTTCCAGCAACTTGAGTTCGGCGGGATCCTTGACCACCTCGCGCAGCACCGGCAACAGCGGCGCCAGCAGGCGTGGCCCGTAGGCGGTGGTGGTGCCCAGTTGCAGGGCCTGGCTGTTGTCCAGGTCCCATTTGACCTGGTTGTCGCTCAATTGCGCGTTCAACTGTTGGCCACGGTCCGCCAGGTTGTAGTAGCCGGGGATCTGCACGCCAGTAGGCGACACCGGCTGGGCATTGGCCGAGACCACGTAGCCACGGGCCGGGTTTTCTTCCTGGGGGTTGGCGCTGAAAGGGTAGAAGCCCAGCTTGTCGGCCTGGGCCGTGCTGCCATCGAGGATGAATCCGGCGTTGGCCCCGGCCGGGCGGATCGGCAACTGCGCTGCAGCCCACCAGCCAATATCGCCCTTGGCATTGGCCCACACGATATTCAGCCCGGGCGCATGCACCTTGGCCACTGCCATGCGGGCCTTGGCCAGGGTGTCGGCGCGGTTGAGCTGGTAGAAACCATCGAGGATCGGGTTTTCGGTATCGAGGAACGCCCACCACATGGCAATCGGCGTGGTGCCGGCATTGGCGCCGAGCACGTCGTTGATGATCGGGCCGTGGGGCGACTGGCGCAGGGTCAGCGTCACCGGGGCCTGGCCCTTGACCGCGATCTGTTGCTCGCTGGTCGTCATGTCGACCCACTGGTCGTGGTAGCGCACCTGGTTGGGGTTGTCCGGGTTGACCTGCTCGGCGATCAGGTCGAGGTCATCGTTCTGGAACATCGTCAGGCTCCAGCCGAACGCTTTGTTGTGGCCCAGGAACGCCACCGGCACCAGGGCGTTGTGATAACCGTAGAGTTCAAAGCCGGGCGCCGACAGGTGCGCCTCGTACCACACCGACGGCACCGAGAAACGGATATGCGGGTCGCCCGCCAGCAACGGCTTGCCGCTCTTGGTGCGGTTGCCATTGATGGCCCAGGCGTTGCTGCCTTCGAACTGCGGCAGGCCATTGTCGGCCAGGGCCTGTTCGCTGAGGCGGGCGATGGCACTCAAGCCCTGCCAGTCGGCGGCGGCCAGGCTCAGGTCGCCCTTGGGTTTCCAGTCGAGGTCAAACACCTTCAGGTAGTCGCTGCCCAGTTGGTCGCGCACGTAGGTCAGCAAGGGCTCTGTGCGAAAAGCCGCAGCAAAGCTGTAGGCCAGGTAACCGGCGATGCTGATGGTGTCTTCGGCGGTGAACGGCCGCTTGGGGATGCCCAGCACGTCAAACTCCATGGGGCTGGCGTGGCGGTCCTGATATTGGTTGATCCCGTCCAGATAGGCTTGCAGGGCCTTCCAGTGCGGTGACTGGCGGTCCATCTGCGCCGCGTAGGTGGTGGCGCGCTCGCGGATGCGCAGGCTGCGGAATAGCTTGTCGGTGTCGAGCAACTTGGCGCCGAGCACCTCGGCCAGCTCACCGCGCGCCAGGCGGCGCATGATTTCCATCTGGAACAGGCGGTCCTGGGCATGCACATACCCCAGGGCACGATACAGGTCGGCCTCGTTCTCGGCGCGGATATGCGGCACCCCACGGTCGTCGTAGCGCACCGTCACCGAGCCTTGCAGGTTGGCCAGCTCCACCGTGCCCTGGCGGGTCGGTTGCTTGCTGTAGACGTACCAGCCAGCCCCGAGGGCGATCAACACCAGCAGGGCCGCGAGACCCGACAAGACGCGCTTCATGAACGATCCTTATTATTAGAAGTTGGGCTAGGAGCCTTTTGGCCAGGAACAATAGCAGCCCACCGCCAGGGTGTGGGTCGCATTCACCGCCCGGCCGCCGTTGAGCGCCTGCAGGATCGGTTCGATAAAGCTGTTGCTCGAATTACAGGTCAGGCCCTCGCTGTACGGGCCGAAATACGCCAGTTTGCCGTTGCGGTCCCAGATGCCCACCGCTGGGCTGGCGGGCACCTGGTCGGCGCCGGGCAGGGCGGTGATGATTTTCATCGCGCCGAGGTTCTCGGGCAGTTGGCCGTGGCTGCCGGTTTTTTGCAGGGCATAGAACTCCACGCCCTGGGGCGCGTATTGCTCGATCAGTTCGCTCAGGTGCTGCTGGTTGCCGACATTGCACGGGCAGGCCGGGTCCCAGAAGTGCACCAGGCGGATCGGGCCGGGCCCGGCGAGGTCGTCGGGCAGGCGCAGCAGGTCGCCGGAGAACACCGCCGTATGCTCGCTGAATGCCCGCAGGTAGCGGCCCTGGAACCAGTCATACGCGGCCCACAGCACGGCGGCGCAGATCAGCAGGATCAGGCTGGCGAGCAGGGCAGAGCGGTAGGGTTTTCGCATTCAGAACAATCCTCGACGGTGGCGTAGCTTGCCATGCTTGCCCTGACAGATGAATATCGCGACTCGATATTCATCTGTTCACTGCTGTGAAGCCCTAGTCTGGAAGTACTTATGCCCGTTACCTTTGACCCCGATCATCTGCGCGAAAGCTTGCGGCCCCTGGTGGACGCGCAGCCGCTTTCGGCTGAGGCCAGGGTCTACCAGCGCTTCTACGGGCTGGACCTGGCCGCGCGCAAAACCCTGGTGGCCAGCCGCCTGGGGCGCTTCGAAGTGGATGGGTTCGAGGTAGTCAGCCAGGTCTGGTGGCCGGCGCAACCTGTGGCAACACTGTTTATGTTCCACGGTTTCTACGACCACATGGGGTTGTACCGCAGCGTGGTGGAATGGGGTCTGGACCAGAGCTTCGTGGTGATTGCCTGCGATTTGCCGGGCCATGGCCTGTCCAGCGGTGAGCGCGCCAGTATCGACGACTTCGCGGTGTACCAGCATGTGGTGCAGGGCTTGTTTGCACAGGCCGACGCGCTGCAGCTGCCCAAGCCCTGGCATCTGTTCGGGCAAAGCACTGGCGGGGCGATTGTAGTGGACCATCTGCTCAACCAGGGCGCCAGCAGCCCGGCGCAAGGCCAGACCTTCCTGTTGTCGCCACTGGTGCGGCCGCGTGCCTGGGGTTGGTCGCAACTGAGCTATTACCTGCTCAAGCCGTTCGTCAAAGGCATCGCCCGACGTTTCAGCGATAACAGCAATGACCCGGCGTTCCGTCCGTTCCTCGAAGCCGATCCGCTACAGCCCCGGCAGTTGCCGACCGCCTGGGTGGGCGCGCTGGCGCGCTGGATCAAACGCATCGAGGCCGCGCCGCGCAGCACGCGACGGCCCCTGATCGTGCAGGGCGAGGAGGATATGACGGTGGATTGGCAGCACAATCTGCAGGTGCTGCGCGGCAAGTTTGATCAGCCGCAGATCCTGATGTTGCCCAAGGGCCGGCATCATCTGGCCAATGAGCTGCCGCAAATTCGCGAGGAATACTTCAAGTTTCTCAGCGACCATCTGACCTGACGCAATCAAATCTGGGAGCAGGCAAACCCGTTCGCAGATTGTTACGGGGCCAGGCTTGAAGTGCTTTGCCCCACCGCCAGCCCGGCGCGGATCGCCTCCAGTGCCGCCTGGTAGTAAGCCTTGCCTTCTGGCGATTCGGCAAAGGTGGCGAACTCTTCCAGCTCCGGGTCCGACAGATCCCGATAGACGTACAGCAAAGTGTTGTTCAGGTCATTGCCGATCTGCTGCATCAAGCGCTCGCGCTGGCCGTTGAGCATGCTTTGCGCCTGACCGCCGCCCAACAGGCCGGGGATCATCTGGCTCAGGCTGTCTGCGGCCACGCCGGCAATCGCCAGGCTGACCTCGGCCCCGGCTTCGCGGGCGGGCAGGGCCTGGGCCAGGTGGCCGATGATCAGGCTGCGGGTGGCGTCGGCCTGGATCTGCGGCAAGCCCTGGGCGTTCTTGGCCAACTGGTCACGGCGGGTCGCCAGCAACTCGGCGGCGACAATCTTGCGCCCCAGCGGCGATTGGAAAAACGCCAGCGCCGGTTTGGGGTCCGCCAGGTTCTGGCGCAACTGGGCTTCGGCGCGCTGATCCATGGCCTTGGGGGCGAAGCGTTTATTGCTGTTGTCCACCAGCGCCTGGTACACCGCCGGCGGCAAGCTGTTGCGGTAGCGCTGCTGGGCAGCACTCAAGGCGTCATTAAAATGCGCGCGTTGTTCCGGCCAGCCGGCGACCGCATACAACTGGTCATGGCTGTCTGCCCAGGCGGGCAATACGCAGAACATCAGCAAGGATAAAAACAAACGACGCATAGGGACTCCTGTCAGTCGGCCACTATTGTCCGTGTCGGGCGTAGGATTTGTCGAGAAGTCCTATCAGTCACCTGACTAAAGTGTGTTTAGGCGCTAGGCGGCGCTGTCGGTTTGCCAGGCGTATGGATACTATGCGCGCCATGCAAATATCCCCTGATGACCCGCTGCTGCTACGCATTGTCGACGACCTGGCCGTGAAGGGCTGGTCGCAGCAGAACATCTTCCTGCCAGAGGCTCTGACCCTGGAACTGGCGGCTGAGTGCCATAAACGTGCCGCTGAAGGTGAATTGGCACCGGCCGCTGTCGGACGCGGCCCGGCCCAGGAGATTCGCGAGGGGATCCGTGGCGACCATATCCAGTGGCTGGAGCCCGGCCAAGCAGCTATCTGCGACCGCTATCTGGCGTTGATGGACAGCCTGCGGCTGGCGATGAACCGTGGGCTGTTCCTCGGCCTGGAAGAGTTCGAATGCCACTTCGCCATGTACCCGCCGGGGGCGTTTTACCTCAAGCACCTCGACCGTTTTCGCGACGATGACCGGCGCATGGTCTCGGCGGTGGTCTACCTGAACCAGGACTGGCTGCCCGAGCACGGCGGCCAGTTACGCATGTACCTCAAGGACGGCGTTGAGCACGATGTGGACCCCGCCGGCGGTTGCCTGGTGGTGTTCCTGTCGGGGGAAGTGCCCCATGAAGTCCTGCCTGCCCACCGCGAACGCTTGTCCCTGACCGGCTGGTTTCGCCGGCGGGGCAACGAGCCGTTTTGAGCATGCAAAAGATTCTGGTCAGCCGCTGCCTGCTGGGGCATCGCGTACGTTACGACGGTGGGGCCAGCGGGCCGTTTGACCAACTTGCGACCTGGCAAGCCGAGGGCCGAGTGGTCGCGGTGTGTCCGGAAGTGGCCGGTGGCCTGCCTACCCCACGGCCATCTGCCGAGATTCCGGGCGGGCAGGGCATGGATGTGTGGGAAGGCCGCGCCCAAGTGTTGACCGCCAATGGCGAGGACTTCAGCGAAGCCTTCCTTGACGGCGCGCGCCAGGCCCTGGCTTTGGTGCAGCTTCATGGCATCCGCATCGCCGTACTCAAGGCCAACAGCCCGTCATGCGGCAACCTGCTGACGTATGACGGCACCTTCAGTGGGGTGAAAGTCACGGGCGAAGGCGTGACGGCCGCGTTGCTCAAGCGCCATGGGGTACTGGTGTTCAGCGAGCTGGAGCTGGTTGAGGCGGCTGCCGCCCTGGCCCAGCTCTCAAACCCGACCTAGATCCAATGTGAGGTTAGGCTTGTGCCCACATTGCTTATTGGGTGGGTTTGCTGGTGTCAGCCTCAAACCACTTTTTCGACAGCGCCGTCAGCCGCCCATCGGCCTTGATCCGCTCCAGTGCTTTGTCCAGGCTCGATTTGAACGCCGGGTTGCCCTTCTGGAAGGGGATCGCCAGGGTCAACGTCGCGTTGGCATTCACCGGGCGGCGCAGGTCCACACCTTCAGCGGGCTGCGCCTTGGCTATGAACTGGCTGCTCTTGAGCGCATCGAGGCTGCCCAGCAGGGGCTTTTGCTGCTTGTGTGCAATCAAGCTTGCGCTGGAATAGCTATACGGCGCGCTGAAATCGAAACGATCCTGCAGTTCAGGAGTCACAGCGATGTGGTTGATCGCCACGTCGTACTTGCCGCTTTCCACGCCGGGCAGCAAGTCGCTGTCGTCGGTGGTGATAAAGGAGGCGCGTACGTCCATTTCCCGAGCCAGTAACTCACCCAGTTCCACTTCAAAACCGGTGAGTTTGTCGCCTTCCTTGAAGTTGAAGGGCGGCGTGTCCGCTTCCAGGGCAATGCGCAGCTCCCCACGGTCAAACACGTCGTCGAACAGTTCGGCGTGAGCCAGGGGGCTCAGCAAAGGCAGCACAAGTAACAGGCCAGGCAGAAAACGCATGGTCACTCCTAAAGAATTCGAAGGTGCGAGACGCGGTTAAGGCTCGCTTTGCTATGGTGTCGAGTGCCTTGGACAACGTTTCGTCACTAAGTTGTCATAACCCTACAGATTTCACAGAAAAACTGGAGAAGTTAATGAAAGCCATTTTGTCTCGTGCAACCCTGGCCAGCCTGCTGCTGGGGGCTTCAATGCTGGCGTCTGCCGCAGATATCCCACGTACACCGGCGCCAAAGGGTGCTGAAGTGTTCATTGTTTCACCCAAGGATGGTGCTACGGTCGATAAGACCTTCACCGTCGAGTTCGGCATCAAAGGCATGGACCTGGAACCCATCGACAAACAGGTGCCAGGCGCAGGCCATCACCACCTGCTGGTCGACCAGACCCAATTGCCTGACCCAAGCCAGCCGATTCCGGCCACCGATACCGTGATTCACTTCGGCAAGGCGCAAACCAAGACCGAGCTGACCCTGGCCCCAGGCAAGCACACCCTGCAACTGGTGGCGGGCGATAACCTGCATCGTCAGTTCGAGCCTACTGTAGCCTCAAAAGTGATCACCGTTACCGTCAAGTAAGATTTGTTCAGACGAAAAAAAGGGAGCCCCGAGGGGCTCCCTTTTTCGTACACGCTTGAAACCTTAGAACAATACGCGGCTACGAATAGTGCCGCTGATGTGCTGCAGCTTCTCTTGCGCCAGGTCCGAGTATTCGGCGTCGACGTCGATCACCACGTAGCCGACCTTCTCGTTGGTCTGCAGGAACTGACCGGAGATGTTGATGCCGTTTTCCGCGAAAACCTTGTTGATCTCCATCATCACACCCGGGATGTTCTGGTGGATGTGCAGCAGGCGGTGCTTGCCAGGGTGAGCCGGCAGGGCCACTTCCGGGAAGTTGACCGAGGACACCGACGTACCGTTGTCGCTGTACTTGACCAGCTTCTCTGCCACTTCCAGGCCGATGTTGGCCTGGGCTTCAGCGGTGGAACCGCCGATGTGCGGGGTCAGGATCACGTTGTCCAGGCCGCGCAGCGGGCTTTCGAAGATGTCGTCGTTGGAGCGCGGCTCCACCGGGAACACATCGATGGCGGCGCCGATCAGGTGCTTGTCCTTGATCGCGTCGGCCAGGGCATCCAGCTCGACCACGGTGCCGCGCGCGGCGTTGATCAGGATCCCGCCCTTCTTGATGGCGCGGATTTCTTTCTCGCCGATCATCCACTGGGTCTCAGCGGTTTCCGGCACGTGCAGGGTAACGATGTCGGACATGCCCAGCAGTTCGGTCAGGCTCGACACCTGGGTGGCGTTGCCCAACGGCAGCTTGGTCAGGGTGTCGTAGAAGAACACCTGCATGCCCAGGCCTTCAGCCAGTACCGACAGTTGGGTACCAATGGAGCCGTAACCGACGATACCCAGCTTCTTGCCGCGGATTTCGAAGGAGTTGGCCGCGCTCTTGATCCAGCCGCCACGGTGGCAGGAAGCGTTCTTCTCAGGGATACCGCGCAACAGCAGGATGGCTTCCGCCAACACCAGCTCCGCCACGGAACGGGTGTTCGAGTACGGGGCGTTGAACACCGCGATACCGCGCTCGCGCGCTGCATTGAGGTCGACCTGGTTGGTGCCGATGCAGAAACAGCCGACCGCCACCAACTTCTTGGCGTGGTCGAAGATCTCTTCGGTCAACTGGGTGCGGGAGCGAATGCCGATAAAGTGCGCGTCGGCGATCTTTTCCTTGAGCTGGGATTCCGGCAGAGAACTGGTGATGTACTCAATGCTGGTGTACCCGGCGGCCTTTAGGACGTCGACGGCCGATGGGTGGACGCCTTCCAGAAGAAGGAACTTGATCTTGCTCTTATCGAGAGAAGTCTTGCTCATCTGCGTAAACCTGTATCCCGGAGAAAAATGGCAGGGAATCGGATCGCTTAAGCTGACCCGGACGGCAGGAAAGCCGTCACCGCAGAAACGCCCTTGGGCTCTGTCCTGCGGGGGCGGTATGCTAGCATACGCGCCCCGCTAAACACTCATTCCTGCGACGTGAAGCGTTCTCAGGATGACCATGAATTGTTCGAGAGTTCTGTCGATGACCCATCCTGCCCTGATTGATGAGCTAAAGACCCTGGTTGAGCCCGGCAAAGTGCTGACCGATGCCGACTCCCTGGAGGCTTACGGCAAGGATTGGACCAAGCACTTCGCCCCCGCGCCGACCGCTATCGTCTTCCCCAAGACCATTGAACAGGTGCAGGCCATTGTCCGCTGGGCCAACACGCACAAGGTGGCGCTGGTGCCATCCGGTGGGCGTACCGGTCTGTCGGCGGCCGCCGTGGCGGCCAATGGCGAAGTGGTGGTGTCGTTCGACTATATGAACCAGATCCTCGACGTGAACCTCACCGATCGCACCGCCGTGTGCCAGCCGGGTGTGGTCACCAAGCAGTTGCAGAACGTCGCCGAAGAAAACGGCCTGTACTACCCGGTGGACTTCGCCTCGTCCGGTTCCAGCCAGATTGGCGGCAATATCGGCACCAATGCCGGCGGGATCAAGGTCATTCGCTACGGCATGACCCGTAACTGGGTGGCGGGCATGAAGGTCGTCACCGGCAAGGGCGATGTGCTGGAACTGAACCGCGACTTGATCAAGAACGCCACCGGCTACGACATGCGCCAGCTGTTTATCGGCGCCGAAGGCACCCTGGGCTTTGTGGTCGAAGCCACCATGCGCCTGGACCGGGCGCCGAAAAACCTCACCGCCATGGTGTTGGGCACTGCTGACTTCGACTCGATCATGCCGGTACTGCACGCGTTCCAGAGCAAGCTGGACCTGACCGCCTTTGAGTTCTTTTCCGACAAGGCATTGGCCAAAGTCCTCGGCCGTGGCGATGTGCCGGCACCGTTCGACACCGAGTGCCCGTTCTACGCCCTGCTGGAATTTGAAGCCACTACCGAAGAAGTGGCCAACCACGCCCTGGAAACTTTCGAACATTGCGTCGAGCAGGGCTGGGTGCTGGATGGCGTGATGAGCCAGAGCGAAACCCAGTTGCACAACCTGTGGAAGCTGCGCGAGTACATCTCCGAGACCATCTCCCACTGGACGCCGTACAAGAACGACATCTCGGTCACCGTGTCGAAAGTGCCGGCATTTCTTAAGGAAATCGATGCGATCGTCGGCGAACACTACCCAGACTTCGAAATTGTCTGGTTCGGCCATATCGGTGATGGCAACTTGCACTTGAACATCCTCAAGCCGCAAAACCTGTCCAAGGACGAGTTCTTCGCCAAGTGCGCCACCGTCAACAAGTGGGTGTTCGAGACCGTCGAGAAGTACAACGGCTCGATCTCCGCCGAGCATGGCGTGGGCATGACCAAGCGCGACTACCTGACGTACAGCCGTTCCCCGGTTGAAATCGAATATATGAAGGCAGTGAAAGCGGTGTTCGACCCGAACGGGATCATGAACCCGGGCAAGATCTTCGCTGTTTAACCATCACGAAAGAGGAAGCGGGCCATGAGCTATCAGCACAAGTACGTCGACGGCACCAACATCCACTTTCCACTGGGTAAAGTGGTCTGCATCGGGCGCAACTACGCCGAACACGCGAAGGAACTGGATAACCCGGTGCCGACCGAGCCTCTGCTGTTTATCAAGCCGGGCAGTTGCGTGGTGCCGTTGGAAGGCGGCTTTGCCATTCCAGCCGAGCGCGGTTCGGTGCATTACGAAGCGGAAATCGCGGTGCTGATCGGCAAACCCCTGTCGAAAACCCCGAGCCGTGAAGAAGTGCTGGACGCCATCTCCGGCTTCGCCCCGGCCCTGGACCTGACCTTGCGCGACAAGCAGGCCGAACTCAAGGCCAAGGGCCTGCCGTGGGAAATCGCCAAGTCCTTCGACGGCGCGGCAGTCATTGCCCCGTTCGTGGTGGGCAGCACCTTCCCGGACTTTACCGATATCGGCATTCGCCTGACCATCAATGGCCAGGTGCGCCAGGACGGTAACAGCGCGCAGATGCTCAACCCGATCGTGCCGATGATCCAGCACATGGCCGGTTGCTTCTCGCTGCAGGCCGGGGATGTGATCCTGACCGGCACCCCTGTGGGCGTGGGCCCGCTGCAAGTAGGTGACGAACTGGTGCTGGAACTGCCGGGTGTCAGTCGCTTCGAAAGCGCCGTACGCTAACCCCATCCCTCTGTAGGAGCCGGCTTGTGTGGGAGCTGGCTTGCCTGCGATAGCATCCCCGCGGTGTGCCTGATACACCACGGTGCTTGCATCGCGGGCAAGCCCGGCTCCCACACAAGCTTGTACACAGATTATTTGTGCGTGCTGCGCACATCGGGGTTTTGCATTTTTTTCACACGCCATCCGGATAATCCTCGGCCATATGGCACCCAGGCGCTCTGAGCCCTGGGCCATCACCGACAGCCGATTATCTGGAATGCCTCCATGGCCGTACCCCTTTCTTCTGCGAATCCCACCCCGCGCCCGCGCCTGAATATGCGCTGGTACTCCTGGCTGTTGCTGGCCGGGGTGATCATGTATGGGGTTTCCTGGTTGATGCACTGGGATGACCGGGGCGCGTTATGGGTGTTGGAGCGCTTTGAAAGCCCGGTCGAACGCCGAGAAAGCGTCTGGCTTCCGGACTACCAGACGGTGATCGACGCCAAGCCATTGCCCGGCATGGAAAAGGACGAAGCGTCGGACCTGGCCTACAACCCGCAGACCAAAACCTTATTCGCAGTGATGGGCCGCAACCCGTTCCTGGTGGAACTCAGCCTGCAGGGCGATGTGCTGCGCAAGATTCCCCTGGTGGGCTGGAGCAACCCGGAAGGCGTGACGGTCATGGAAAACGGCGTGATAGGCATCGTGGATGAGCGCAGGCACAACGTGACGCTGGTCAAGGTGGATGCCGACACCCACGAACTGGCTTTCGCCGACTTCCCAAGCTACGACCTGGGCCCCTCCGAGAACCAGAACAAGGCATTCGAGGCCATCACCTGGGACAAACGCAATCAACAGCTGGTGCTGGGTATCGAGCGCCCGGCGCAGTTGTTTACCTGGGCCAGCGATGGCGGCCAGGTCCTGGCGGGCGACAAGCGGAAGTTGCCCAGCTCCGAACTGGATATCCGCAACCTCTCGGCCTTGAGTGTCGATCCGCGTACCGGCCACCTGTTGGTGCTGTCCGCCGACTCTCATCTGCTGCTGGAGCTGGACGAAAAGGGTCAGCAGGTCAGCTTCATGACCGTGCTGGGCGGCTTCAATGGCCTGAAAAGCACGATCCCCCGCGCCGAAGGCGTAACCATGGACGAAAACGGCACGCTGTACATGGTCAGCGAGCCCAATCTGTTTTATCGGTTCGATAAGCAGAAATAGCTGATTGATTACGTCGGACTCTTCTCTATGCGCGGCATTCCCCAGACATTGAGCTGCGTTTAAGTTTAAATTCAGACGGCTGTGATATTCATTTGCCAGTTTTGACTTTGAGCCAGCCTCCATGCGCCGATTTGCCCGCCCCAAACCTGCCCTTCTTATCCTACTGTTGATCGCCCTGGTTGCCGTGGGCGTGGTTGCCCAGCAGTTTCGTTTATTCGAGCGCGCCTGGTTCAACTGGCAGACCTGGCGCCAGCCGCTGGATGAACGCTCCATTGGCCTGGCGGACTATGAGGTGGTGCTGGAAGCCCAGGTGATTGAGGGCCTGGATGATGATGTCTCGGCGTTGACCTACGACCCGGTGCGCAAGAGCCTGTTTACCGTGACCAATCAAAACGCCGAACTGGTTGAACTGTCCCTGGACGGCAAGATCCTGCGGCGTATCAACCTGGTGGGGTTTGGCGATGCCGAAGCGGTGGAGTTCATCAGCGAGAACACCTATGTGGTCAGCGATGAGCGCCAGCAGCGGCTGATCAAGATTCACCTGGAGGACGACACGCAGTTTCTCGACGCGGCCGAGGCCGAGCAGATGACCCTGGGTGTGCACCTGAAGGGCAATAAAGGCTTTGAAGGGCTGGCCTATGACTCGGTGGGCAAGCGCCTGTTTGTCGCCAAGGAGCGGGACCCGATGCTGATCTACGAAGTGCACGGCTTTCCCCATTTCAAACCGGAAAAAACCTACTCGGTCCACGTAGTCAACAACCCCCGACGCGATGCCGGGCTGTTTGTACGCGACCTGTCCAGCCTGCAATACGATGAGCGCAGCGGCCATTTACTGGCGCTGTCCGATGAGTCGTACCTGGTGCTGGAACTGGATATCGACGGTCGCCCCTTGAGCAGCTTGTCGCTGCTCAAGGGGCGCAATGGCTTGAAAAAACGCGTGCCCCAAGCCGAGGGTATCGCCATGGATGACGATGGCACGTTGTACCTGGTGAGTGAGCCGAACCTGTTCTATGTCTTCAAGAAAAAGCCCGAGCAGCGGTAGGCGCGGGTCAGAACATCCACTGCACACCCAGCGAATAGCCGGTCTGGCTGCCTTCGGCATGGCCCAGGCGGCCGTTCACTTCGGCGTACACCCCAAGCTGTGGGGTGATCGCCAATTGGCTGCCGACCTGCGCGCGGCCGAAACTCTTGTCCACTGAACCCAGGCGTGCGGTGCGGGCCTGGCCGTCGGCGCGGGCGGTCAGGTCGAGGTCGTCGAGGCGGCCGTCGGCCAATTCCTTGACCCAGGCGATGTCGCCGTAGGGCATCAGGCTCAGGCCGTAAGGCAGGGCCACGGCACCGCGCACACGCCAGCCGAGGCTGGCTTCAAGGGAGTCGAAGGATTGCTCTTCATATTCGAGGGCGGTGCGCAGGTTCTGCTTCTCGTGGAACTTGTCGATGCGCGAGTGGCTGTAATCGAGCCCGGCAAACGGCCCGGTCTTGATCGCGCCCAGATCGAAGTCATAACCGCCGAGCACTCGGGCACCCAGGGACAGGGCGTCGGTCTCGCCAGTCAGTTGCTGGTTAAGCAGCACGGGGCCACCATTGGCCTGGATCAGCAGGTTGCGTTTTGAGTCGAAGCTGCTGTGGCCCACGCTCAGGTCACCGGCCAGCCAGGTCGGGCCGCCATCGTTCAACAGGGCGTAGACCGCAGCTTGCCAGGTGTCGCTTTGCAGCTTGCCACGGTGTTCCAGCTTGTCGCGGCCGTTGAGGTAGCTGAGGCTGGCGCCGATGTTCAGGCTGCTGCTCAGTTGATAGTCGCCCAGGGCATGCAGGCCCAGGCGCCGGGCCTCGGGGTTGGGGGCGGTGTCGAAGCCGCTGTCCGGGTTGTATTCGCCGTCCACGCCGATCTCGCCATCGAAACTGCCCACTTCACGGCTGGCCGATTGCAGGGTCAGCCAGCGCCGGTCATGCAGGCGCACCATGGCCTGGTGCTGGCGCTGCAGGTTGTCCTGCATATTGCGCGCAACTGCGCCGCCCGAGGTGGTGGAAGCCATCAAGTCGGCATTGGTCAGCTCCAGCACCAGGCGGCTGAGCAGGCGCGAATAGTCGCGCAGGCGCTGGTCGATGCGTTCCTGGCCGAAGGCGTTGGTCAGGACTGTCTTGTTGTCTTCATCGGGGTCGTGCCAGGTCGAGCCGCCGGGGATCGCCGGGTTGTCGGTCTGGGTGTAGCCGTCCAGGGCACCCAGTTCCCAGTTGGTGGCTTCCACATACAGGATTGGGATATTGAGCCCCTCGAAGGCTTCGCCGTCACTGCAACAGCCGGTGCCGGCGGGGTATTGCGCGTCCAGGCCGGGGTTGGTGAACAGGTTGATGTTCAGCTCCTTGGCGATCTGGAAGGTGTGCTCGCGCAATGAGGCGAGGGCCGGGTTGGCGGTGCTGTTCTGGCCGGCGTGGGCGTACATCATGTCGCCGGTGATCAGGCTGTCGAGGTTGATCATGGCCAGCATATTGGCGCGCTGGCTGGCGCTCAACGAATCGACAAAGGCCCTGGAGCCACGCAAGCCTTCCTCTTCGGCGCCGAAGCCGACGATCTGCAAGCCGTTTTCCAGTTGCAGGCCGCCGAGGTTCTTCGCCACTTCGGTCAGCACGCTGGCGCCTGAACCGTTGTCGTCCAGGCCTTGCAGGGCCGGGCGGCCGAAGTAGGTATCGAAGTGCGCGCCAATCACCACGTACTGCGGTTTGGTGCCGGCGGCGTAGGCCACCACGTTCTGCGAGGCGCGGCTGCCGCCATTCCAGGTGAAATCCTGGCGGCTGATGTCATAGGCGCTGCCCATCTGGCTCTGCATCCAGTCGGCGGCCCCGGCGAAGTTGGCCGTGCCGCGATAGCGGCCGGGGTAGTCGGTGATCAGCTTTTCCAGGGTGACATTGGCGTGCTCGCCATAGTCGTAGGCATGGGATTGAGTCGACAGCAGGGCACAGGCAACGCTGACAGCGAGGGCTAGGGGCTTGATCACAAGGTCTTCCTTGAGGTGGTTGAGGGAGTGGCTCGGCGGGACCGACTGCACAATGCGCGCCTCATTCCATGGGGCAAGCGCGAATTGGCGCGTTGTTGGAAGTGGGGGTCGCCTGGCTATAAGTTGTAACGGATTTGATACCAGATGCGGCGGGGGCTGCCGTGACCTGGCGCACAGATTGGGGCAGGCGGGGGAGGGGATGCTGCGAAAAGTAGCGGTTTTGTTACATGTCCATCGGATGGAGCGCGGTCAAAAATGTGGGAGCGGGCTTGCTCGCGAATGCGGTGTGTCAGCTAGCAAAATCGGTGACTGGCACACCGTATTCGCGAGCAAGCCCGCTCCCACAGGGGTTCTGTGTGTACTTAGGCCTTGAGGGTCTTCACGCCTTCACGGGTCCCCAGCAGCAGCACATCAGCAGGCCGTGCCGCAAACAAGCCATTGGTCACCACACCGACGATGGCATTGATCTGGGTCTCCAGCTCCACCGGGTTGGTGATCTGCATGTTGAACACGTCGAGGATGATGTTGCCGTTATCGGTCAGCACACCTTCGCGGTACACCGGGTCGCCGCCCAGTTTCACCAGCTCGCGAGCCACGTGGCTGCGGGCCATGGGGATCACTTCGACGGGCAGCGGGAAGTTGCCCAGGACCGGGACCAGCTTGCTGGCGTCGGCGATGCAGATAAAGGTCTTGGCCACGGCCGCGACGATCTTCTCGCGGGTCAGGGCTGCGCCGCCGCCCTTGATCAGGTTCAGGTGCTCGTCGCTTTCATCGGCGCCGTCGACGTAGAACTCCAGGTCGCTCACGGTATTGAGCTCGTACACCGGAATGCCATGGCCCTTGAGGCGCGCGGCGGTGGCTTCGGAGCTGGCCACGGCGCCGTCGAATGCGCCCTTGTGCAAGGCCAGCGCGTCAATGAAGCAATTGGTGGTGGAGCCGGTGCCGACGCCGACGATGCTTTTATCGTCGAGTTTAGGAAGGATTAAATCGACGGCGGCCTGGGCCACTGCCTGTTTGAGTTGATCCTGGGTCATGCGGGCTCCGGAACGGGCGGGGAGTAAAGAGGGGCGCGAGTATAACCCAACAAAACCTCTGGATTCGTGTGGTCGTCCGGCCAAAAGGCGGGTTAGACTCCTCGGCCCTGCCCAACCCGCCCAGTGATGCTTTCCGATGCTCGAACAGTACGTCAAAAAGATCCTCACCTCGCGCGTTTACGACGTTGCCGTGGAAACCCCGTTGCAGACCGCCCGCCAGCTCTCCGAGCGCCTGGGCAACAAGGTCTGGCTCAAGCGCGAAGACTTGCAGCCGGTGTTTTCCTTCAAGATTCGCGGCGCCTACAACAAGTTGACCCAACTGACGGCCGAAGAACGCGCCCGTGGCGTGGTCACCGCCTCGGCGGGTAACCATGCCCAGGGCCTGGCCCTGGCGGCCAAGGTGCTGGGGGTCAAGGCCACGATCGTGATGCCCAAGACCACCCCGGAAATCAAAGTCGAAGGCGTACGCTCCCGTGGCGGCAAAGTGGTGCTGCATGGCGACTCCTTTCCGGAAGCGCTGGCGTATTCGCTGAAGCTGGTCGACGAAAAAGGCTACGTCTACATTCACCCTTACGATGATCCGCACACCATTGCCGGGCAGGGCACCGTGGCGATGGAGATCCTGCGCCAGCACCCGGGGCCGCTGGACGCGATTTTCGTCCCGGTGGGCGGTGGTGGTCTGATTGCCGGTATCGCGGCGTATGTGAAGTACCTGCGCCCGGAGATCAAGATCATCGGTGTCGAGCCGGACGACTCCAATTGCCTGCAGGCTGCCATGGCCGCGGGCGAGCGCGTGGTGCTGCCGGCCGTGGGGATCTTTGCCGATGGCGTGGCGGTGGCGCAGATCGGCCAGCACACCTTCGATATCTGCAAGGACTACGTGGATGAAGTGATCACCGTCAGCACCGATGAAATCTGCGCGGCGATCAAGGATATCTACGACGACACCCGCTCCATCACCGAGCCTGCAGGGGCATTGGGCGTGGCGGGGATCAAGAAGTATGTAGAAACCCGTGGTGTCAGCGGCCAGACCTTTGTCGCCATTGATTCCGGGGCCAACGTCAACTTCGACCGCCTGCGCCATGTGGCCGAGCGCGCCGAGTTGGGTGAAGGTCGCGAGGCGATCATTGCCGTGACCATTCCCGAGCGCCCGGGCAGCTTCAAGGCCTTCTGCGAGGCTGTGGGCAAGCGCCAGATCACCGAATTCAACTACCGCTACCATTCCGGCAGCGAAGCGCACATTTTTGTCGGGGTGCAGACCCACCCGGAAACCGACCCGCGCAGCGCGCTGATTGCCAGCCTGAGCGAGCAGGGTTTCCCGGTGCTGGACCTGACCGAGAACGAACTGGCCAAGTTGCACATTCGCCATATGGTCGGCGGCCACGCGGCGCACGTCAGCAATGAACTGGTGTTCCGCTTCGAGTTCCCGGAGCGTCCGGGGGCCTTGTTCAACTTTCTTAACAAATTGGGCGGGCGCTGGAACATCTCGATGTTCCACTATCGCAACCACGGCGCGGCCGACGGCCGTGTGGTCGCCGGGCTGCAAGTGCCGGCCAACGAGCGCCATCTGGTGCCGGCGGCGTTGGCAGCGATTGGTTACCCGTATTGGGATGAAAGCGACAACCCGGCCTATCAGCTGTTCCTCGGTTGAGCGACTACGCTGATTGGGCGGCCTTTAAGGAATCGAGAGCATGGAATATCTGACAACCCTCAAGACGATCCACATGGTGGCAACGGTGCTGCTGTTGGCCAGTGGCCTGGCCCTGGCCGTGCTGAGCTGGCGCAAGCGCGCCGCTGGCCCGGCGGTTACGTTGCATCGGCCATGGCTGTTTGTCTGGTTGTTGATGGGCGTAAGCCTGGTGAGCATGCCGTTTACCGGCTGGTGGCTGGTGCACCTGGTCGGCTGGCCGTTGGGGCAGACGTGGATCCTGGGTTCCAGCGTGATCTACAGCGTCGCGGCGCTGGCCTGGTTCTGGCTGGTGGTGCGCCTCAATCGCCTGCGGCTGGGCGGTACGGGCAGTGCGAAGTTCACCCTGGCCCTGGCGATTGTCAGCCTGGTGGGGTTTGTGGCGATTGCCGGGTTGATGGGCGCCAAACCCGTTTAAGGCTGGAAACCGGGTCGCCTTCATTCGCGAGCAAGCCCGCTCCCACATTCGACTGCATTCCAAAGGTGGAACCCGATCAAATGTGGGAGCGGGCTTGCTCGCGAAAGCTTTATCAGCCGCGTAGGCTAATCACCGGCCAACCACGCTTCTGGGCCTCGGCCCGCAGATTTGCATCCGGATCCACTGCCACCGGGTGAGTCACCTGCTCCAGCAGCGGCAGGTCATTCATCGAATCGCTGTAAAAATAGCTGTCTTGCAGGCTAAAGCCGGTTTCTTCCAGCCACCGATTCAAGCGCGTCACCTTGCCCTCACGGAAGCACGGTACATCGGTGCTGCGCCCGGTGTAGCGGCCATCGGCCATCTCGCATTCGGTGGCGATCAGGGTTTCAACCCCCAAACGTGCGGCAATCGGCGCGGTGACAAAGCGGTTGGTGGCGGTGATGATCACCAGCGTGTCACCGGCGGCGCGGTGTTTGGCCAGCAGTTCCACGGCCTGGGGCAGGATGATCGGCTCGATGCAGTCGCGCATGAAGTCGCGGTGCCATTCGTCGAGCTGGGCCATCTCGGTGCTGCCGAGGATTTCCAGGCTGAAGTTCAGGTACGCGGCGTTATCCAGCTTGCCGGCCAGGTAATCCTGGTAGAACTCGTCGTTGCGGGTCTTGTAGGCAACGGCATCGAGGATGCCGCGTTCACACAGGTAATCACCCCAGGCGTGGTCACTGTCGCCGCCCAAAAGCGTGTTGTCCAAGTCGAATAAAGCCAGGCGCATTGCGGTTACTCGCTGAAAAGTCTGTAAAAAGGCGTCCAGAATACGGTCTTTTCACAAGAGTGCACATAAGGTAAGCAGCCTCGTTGCCGCTGCAACAAGCTTTGTGGAACAATGCGGCGACATGCGTTTGCGAGGTTGTTGCCGTGATCGACCCCGATGGTTTCCGTCCAAATGTCGGGATTATTCTTACGAATGATGCCGGACAGGTGCTATGGGCTCGCCGAATCAACCAAGATGCCTGGCAGTTTCCCCAGGGTGGGATCAACCCCGACGAAACCCCTGAAGACGCCCTGTACCGTGAGTTGAACGAAGAAGTCGGCCTGGAGCGCGAAGATGTGCAAATTCTGGCCTGTACCCGAGGCTGGTTGCGCTATCGTTTGCCGCAACGCCTGGTGCGTACCCACAGCCAACCGCTGTGCATCGGCCAGAAGCAAAAGTGGTTTCTCCTGCGCCTGATCTCCAACGAGCAGCGGGTGCGGATGGATTTGACCGGTAAACCGGAGTTCGATGGCTGGCGCTGGGTCAGTTATTGGTATCCGTTGGGCCAGGTGGTGACATTCAAGCGCGAGGTTTATCGTCGCGCTCTCAAAGAGCTTGCCCCGCGCCTTTTATCGCGCGACTGACGACGGAGTTCGACCCCGAGCCATGCTCAATACGCTGCGCAAGATCGTCCAGGAAGTTAACTCCGCCAAGGATCTCAAGGCGGCGTTGGGGATTATTGTGTTGCGCGTCAAGGAAGCCATGGGCAGCCAGGTCTGCTCGGTTTACCTGCTGGACCCCGAGACCAACCGTTTTGTGCTGATGGCCACGGAGGGCTTGAACAAGCGCTCCATCGGCAAGGTCAGCATGGCGCCCAATGAAGGTCTGGTGGGCCTGGTGGGGACGCGTGAAGAACCCCTGAACCTTGAAAACGCGGCCGATCACCCGCGTTATCGCTACTTTGCCGAAACCGGTGAAGAGCGCTACGCCTCATTCCTCGGCGCACCGATCATCCACCACCGCCGCGTTGTCGGCGTATTGGTCATCCAGCAGAAAGAGCGCCGCCAGTTCGATGAAGGTGAAGAAGCCTTCCTCGTGACCATGAGTGCGCAGTTGGCCGGGGTGATCGCCCATGCCGAAGCCACCGGCTCGATTCGCGGCCTGGGGCGCCAGGGCAAGGGGATCCAGGAAGCCAAGTTCGTCGGCGTGCCGGGTTCACCGGGCGCGGCGGTCGGTACTGCGGTGGTCATGCTGCCCCCGGCCGACCTGGACGTGGTGCCGGACAAGTCCGTCGACGACATCGACGCAGAAATCAAACTGTTCAAGACCGCCCTGGAAGGCGTGCGCGCCGACATGCGCAACCTGTCGACCAAGCTGGCCACCCAGCTGCGCCCCGAGGAACGGGCGCTGTTCGACGTGTACCAGATGATGCTCGACGACGCGTCCCTGGGTAACGAAGTCAAGACCGTGATCAAGACCGGCCAGTGGGCCCAGGGCGCGCTGCGCCAGGTGGTCACCGATCACGTCAACCGCTTTGAACTGATGGACGACGCCTACCTGCGCGAGCGCGCATCGGATGTGCGCGACCTCGGTCGGCGCCTGCTGGCCTACCTGCAGGAAGACCGCACCACCAACCTGGTCTACCCCGACAACACCATCCTGATCAGTGAAGAACTGACTGCCACCATGCTTGGCGAAGTGCCGGAAGGCAAACTGGTGGGCCTGGTCTCGGTGTTGGGCTCGGGCAACTCCCACGTGGCGATCCTGGCCCGGGCCATGGGCATCCCGACGGTGATGGGCCTGGTGGACCTGCCGTATTCCAAGGTCGACGGCATCTCGATGATCGTCGACGGGCACCGTGGTGAGGTGTATACCAACCCCAGCGAAGTGCTGCGCAAGCAATACGCCGAAATCGTCGAGGAGGAGCGCCAGCTGTCCCAGGGGCTCGATGCCCTGCGCGAACTGCCCTGCGTGACCCTCGACGGCCACCGTGTACCGCTGCTGGTCAATACTGGCCTGCTGGCGGACGTGGCGCGTGCGCAACAACGTGGCGCTGAAGGGGTGGGCCTGTACCGCACCGAAGTGCCGTTCATGATCAACCAACGTTTCCCGAGCGAGAAGGAGCAGCTGGCGATTTATCGCGAGCAACTGTCCGCCTTCCATCCGTTACCGGTGACGATGCGCAGCCTGGATATCGGCGGCGACAAGTCACTGTCTTATTTCCCCATCAAGGAAGACAACCCCTTCCTTGGCTGGCGCGGTATCCGCGTTACCCTCGACCACCCCGAAATCTTCCTCGTCCAGACCCGCGCCATGCTCAAGGCCAGCGAAGGCCTGAACAACCTGCGCATCCTCCTTCCGATGATCTCCGGCACCCACGAGCTGGAAGAAGCCCTGCACCTGATCCACCGGGCCTGGGGCGAAGTGCGCGACGAAGGCGCCGACGTGCCGATGCCGCCGGTTGGCGTGATGATCGAAATCCCGGCAGCGGTGTACCAGGCCAAGGAATTGGCACGGCAGGTGGACTTCCTGTCGGTGGGCTCCAACGACCTGACCCAATACCTGCTGGCCGTGGACCGCAACAACCCACGGGTGGCCGACCTCTACGACTACCTGCACCCGGCGGTGCTGCAAGCCTTGCAGAACGTGGTGCGCGACGCCCATGCCGAAGGCAAGCCGGTGAGTATCTGTGGGGAAATGGCCGGTGATCCGGCGGCGGCGGTGCTGTTGATGGCCATGGGCTTTGACAGCCTGTCGATGAACGCCACCAACCTGCCAAAGGTCAAGTGGATGCTGCGCCAGATCAACCTGAGCAAGGCCAAGGATCTGCTGGCGGAATTGATGACCATCGACAACCCGCAAGTTATCCACAGCTCGCTGCAGTTGGCCCTGAAAAGCCTGGGGTTGGCGCGGATGATCAATCCGTCTGCGACAAAAACCCTCTAGACCGAGGGGGGCCATCGCAGGCAAGCCAGCTCCCACACTTGGAATGCATTTCAAACGGTGGGAGCTGGCTTGCCTGCGATGACGGTGGCCCAGTCTCCACTAAATCCTCAGTTCCACCTCGCCCAGCCGCCCGCCATGGGGCCCAAAGCTGCGCTCAACCATGTGCCGCAGCCCATCGGCATGCACAATCAGCGCGGTACTCGCCCGCGTCCCGTAACTGGGGCTGGCGATAAACACACTCGATAACAGACTCTCCGTGGCCAACCCGACCCCGGTATCCGGCAGTTCGGCAAAGGGTGCGGTCTGCGGGTCGCTCAAAATCCCCAGCAAGGCTTCAGGCTGCGGATCATCCAGCACTTGGGCCAGTGCTGCCTTGGCCTTGAGCAGCTTTGGCCAGGGCGTATCCAGCCCGGCATTGGATAAGCCATAGATCCCGGCCGTCAGTTGGGTAGGCGTCGACTCATTGGCGTTGTAGTGCCACAGCTCTTGTGGCGTGCCAATCAGCAGGTTGAAGCCGGCATATTCAATTGATCTGCCGTTAACATCGGCTAAATAGTGGTCAATCGGCAGGGAACCGTGGAGAAAACGCGCCACCAACTCACCCCGGGACTTGCGCGCCGGTGGCTGGTGCGGGTCACGGATATTGGTCAGCGCGGCAAACCGTCCGTCGGCGCCGATCCCCAGCCAGGTGCCCCCGGCTTCCTGGTCGCGACCGGCATACACCTGCGGTGTATCGGGCCACTGGGCCAAGGGCAGGCTGGGCCGGGCGTAGAATTCGTCACGGTTGGCCGCGACGATCAGGGGCTGGGCATGGCCCGGCCGCCAGGCGAAAACAATCAGGCACATAAGGCGATCCTTTTGTGTTTTGCTCACTCTACCCATAGATCCGCCGGCTATCCATCGTATCCAAGTTGGGCCAGATGCCTCCCATCCGTTAACATGCCAGGCTGCTTGGCGCGGGTGCGAACTTCTTCATTTGATCGAGCCGCTGTAACGCAGGCTTAATCGTCCACCGGCAAGGTCCGTGCGCAATAACGAATGATTTAACGAGGAGTCGCAATGCTGCCTTACCCGCAGATCGACCCGGTGGCCCTGGCCATCGGTCCGCTGAAAATCCACTGGTACGGGTTGATGTACCTGATCGGCATCGGCGGCGCCTGGCTGTTGGCTTCCCGACGCCTGAACCGCTTTGACCCGACCTGGACCAAGGAGAAGCTCTCCGACATGGTGTTCTGGATGTCGATGGGCGTGATTGTCGGCGGGCGCCTGGGTTATGTGTTGTTCTACGACCTGAGCGCGTACCTGGCCAACCCGACCCTGATTTTCGAGGTGTGGAAGGGCGGCATGGCGTTCCACGGCGGTTTTATCGGCGTGATGCTCGCGGCCTGGTGGTTTGGCCGACGCAATGGCAAGTCATTCTTCCAACTGATGGACTTTATCGCGCCGATGGTGCCGATTGGCCTGGGTGCCGGGCGTATCGGTAACTTCATCAACGCCGAATTGTGGGGCAAACCGACCGACGTGCCGTGGGCCATGGTGTTCCCGCCGTTCAGCGACCCGGCGCAGTTGGCGCGCCATCCGTCGCAGTTGTACCAGTTCGCCCTGGAAGGCGTGGCGCTGTTCCTGATCCTCTACATCTACTCGCGCAAACCCCGTCCAACCATGGCGGTTTCGGGGATGTTCGCCCTGTTCTACGGGATTTTCCGTTTCATCGTCGAGTTCGTGCGGGTGCCGGATGCGCAGTTGGGCTACCTGGCGTTCGGCTGGCTGACCATGGGTCAGGTTCTCAGCATTCCGATGATTCTTGCTGGCCTGGGCCTGCTCTGGTGGGCTTACAACCGCCCGCAGGCGATCAAGACCAGCGCGCTATAAATTCGAACGTCGGGGCCTGAGGGCCTCGGCTTCACCGATACAGGTAATGTCATGAAGCAATATCTCGAGCTGGTTTCCCACGTCATCAACAACGGCACCAAGCAGGCCAACCGCACTGGCGTGAACACCATCAGCTTCCCCGGTGCGATGTTGCGCTTTGATCTGCAGGAAGGTTTCCCAGCCATCACCACTCGCAAAATGGCCTTCAAGTCGGCGATTGGCGAGATGTGTGGCTTTTTGCGTGGGGTGAATAACGCCGCCGAATTTCGCGCCCTGGGCTGCAAGGTGTGGGACCAGAACGCTAACGAAAACGCGCAGTGGCTGGCCAACCCGTTCCGCCAGGGCGAGGACGACCTGGGCGAGATCTACGGTGTGCAATGGCGCAAATGGCCGGCGTACAAGCAGATCCCGTTGAGTAACCAGGCCGCTATCGAGCAGACCCTGGCCCAGGGCTATCGCCAGATCGCCGAAGGCGAGGAAGACGGTCAGGCCTACGTGGTGCTGTACAAGGCCATCGACCAGATCCGCCAGTGCGTCGACACCATCATCAAGGACCCGGGCAGCCGGCGCATCCTGTTCCACGGCTGGAACTGCGCCCAGCTCGATGAAATGGCCTTGCCGCCGTGCCACCTGCTGTACCAGTTCCACCCGAATGTCGAGACCAGGGAGATTTCCCTGACCCTCTACATCCGCTCCAACGACCTGGGCCTGGGCACGCCGTTCAACCTCACCGAAGGCGCCGCACTGCTGAGCCTGATCGGTCGCCTGACTGGCTACACGCCGCGCTGGTTCACCTATTTCATCGGTGACGCGCACGTCTACGAAAACCACCTGGACATGCTCAACGAACAGCTCAAGCGCGAGCCTTTCGCCGCGCCGAAGCTGGTGATCAGCGAGCGCGTGCCGGAGTTTGCCAAGACCGGGGTGTACCAGCCGGAGTGGCTGGAGCTGATCGAGCCGAGCGATTTCTCGCTGGAAGGCTATGAGCACCATGCGCCGATGACGGCGCCGATGGCGGTCTAGTCGAGACCGCATCGTCTGCATCGCAGGCAAGCCAGCTCCCACATGTGACCGAGTACTCAGGCACATGTGGGAGCTGGCTTGCCTGCGATGGCGACAACTCAGTCACCCCATTATCTAATGCCCGTGACTACGACCCACATGTGAATGCTCCGCCTCACTGGCCGCCACACTCCCACTGACCTCCAGCCGCTGCAAAATCCCACACTGGTCGATCTCCGGCCCTTCGCCACAGCGCTGGCGCAGGTCGATCAACTGTTTCTGCAAGGCCAGCAACCCATCAATCCGCGCCTTGACGTGATGGATATGCTCGTCGATCAGCGCATTTACATTTTCACACTGGTCCTGGGGACTGTCGCGCAGGCCCAGCAGGCTGCGGATTTCCTCCAGGGTCATGTCCAGGCTGCGGCAGTTGCGGATAAACGTCAGGCGCTCGGTGTGGGCCTGGGTGTACAGGCGGTAGTTGCCCTCACTGCGCGCCGGTGGCGGCAGCAGGCCTTCCTTTTCGTAATAACGGATGGTTTCCACCGGGCAGTCGGTCAGTTTGGCCAATTCACCGATCTTCATCGCAGCAATCTCCAAAAGGGTGCTTGACCCTATAGTGGCTACAGGGTCTTTACTTGGCAACAGGCACCTTCATGGACGCGACACAATGAGCGAATCCCTGCGCACCCCGCACAAGCACGACCACAGCCACGATCATGATCACGACCATGATCATAGCCATCACGACCACGGCCATGATCATGACCACAGCCATCATGATCACGTGCAAAAGCTTGCCCCTGTGAAAGAGCATGATCATGGTGGCGGCTCCTGCTGTTCCGGCGCGGCAGCCCCCTCGTTGGTGACGTTGACGCAAACAACCAGCGCCAACGCGCGCCTGAGCACTTTCCGCATCGAGGCCATGGACTGCCCCACCGAGCAAACGCTGATCCAGAACAAACTGGGCAAGATGGCCGGTGTGCAGCAGTTGGAATTCAACCTGATCAACCGCATCCTCGGTGTCACCCACGACCTGCCGAGCACCGCGCCGATCGTCGAGGCCATCAAGTCCCTGGGCATGCAGGCCGATCCGATCGAGGAGGGCGTGCCGGCCGCCGCACCACCGGCCAAGAAGCACTGGTGGCCGCTGGCCCTGTCCGGCTTTTGCGCCCTGGCGGCGGAGGTGATCCATTTCACCGACGCGGCTCCGACCTGGGTGGTGGCACTGGTGGCGCTGGTGTCGATCCTCAGTGGCGGCCTCACCACCTACAAAAAGGGCTGGATTGCCCTGAAAAACCTCAACCTGAACATCAACGCGCTGATGAGCATCGCCGTGACCGGTGCGATCCTGATCGGCCAGTGGCCGGAAGCGGCGATGGTGATGTTCCTGTTTACCGTGGCCGAGTTGATCGAGGCCAAGTCCCTGGACCGTGCGCGCAATGCCATCAGTGGCTTGATGCAGATGACCCCGGAGCAGGCCACGGTGCGTCAGGCTGACGGTAGCTGGGTCGAACAAGAGGTCAAGACCATTGAACTGGGTGCCATCGTGCGGGTACGCCCCGGCGAGCGCATTGGTCTGGATGGTGAAGTCACCGCCGGCCAGTCCACTATCGACCAGGCGCCGATCACCGGCGAAAGCCTGCCGATCGAGAAAACCGTGGGCGATAAAGTCTTCGCCGGCACCATCAACCAGGCCGGTTCCCTGGAATACCGGGTGACCGCTGCCGCCAATAACTCGACCCTGGCGCGCATCATCCACGCAGTGGAACAGGCCCAGGGCTCGCGGGCGCCGACCCAGCGCTTTGTGGACAGCTTCTCGAAAATCTACACCCCGGCGGTGTTTCTGTTTGCCCTCGGTGTGGCCGTGATCCCGCCGCTGTTCATGGGCGCGGTGTGGTTTGACTGGATCTACCGCGCCCTGGTGCTGTTGGTGGTCGCGTGCCCTTGTGCCCTGGTGATTTCCACCCCGGTGACCATCGTCAGCGGCCTGGCGGCGGCGGCGCGCAAAGGCATCCTGATCAAGGGCGGCGTGTACCTGGAGGCCGGCTACAAGCTCGACTACCTGGCCCTGGACAAGACCGGCACCATCACCCACGGCAAGCCGGTGCAGACCGACTACCTGGCGTTGTTCCCCAATGTAGAAGACAACGCGCCGGCCCTGGCCGCCAGCCTGGCCGCGCGTTCCGACCACCCAGTGTCGCTGGCGATCGCCAATGCGGCTGTGGATAAAAAACTCCCGCTGCAGGTTGTGGATAACTTCGAAGCCCTGGCCGGGCGCGGGGTCCGTGGCGAGATCAACGGTGAGGTCTATCACCTGGGCAACCACCGCCTGGTGGAAGAGCTGGGCCTGTGCTCGCCGGCCCTTGAAGAAAAACTCTTCGCCCTGGAAAAACAAGGCAAGTCCGTGGTGCTGCTGCTCGACAAATCCGGCCCGCTGGCGCTGTTCGCCGTGGCCGATACGGTCAAGGACAGCAGTCGCGAAGCCATCCAGCAGTTGCACGACCTGGGCATCAAGACCCTGATGCTCACCGGCGACAACACCCACACCGCCCAGGCAATTGCCGCCCAGGTGGGCATCGACCAGGCCCAGGGCGATCTTTTGCCCACCGACAAGCTCAAGGCTATCGAGGACCTGTACGGGAAAAACCACCGGGTCGGCATGGTCGGCGACGGCATCAACGACGCCCCGGCCCTGGCCCGCGCCGAGATTGGCTTTGCCATGGCGGCAGCAGGCACCGACACGGCCATCGAGACCGCCGACGTGGCGCTGATGGACGATGATTTGCGCAAGATTCCGGCATTCATACGCTTGTCGCGACAAACGTCGAGTATCCTCAAGCAGAACATCGCCCTGGCGCTGGTGATCAAGGCGATCTTCCTGGCCGTCACCTTCATGGGCATGGCCACCATGTGGATGGCGGTGTTTGCTGACATGGGCGTGAGCCTGCTGGTGGTATTCAATGGTCTGCGCCTGTTGCGCAAATAGTCGATGAGAGGGTGGTGTGCTGAGTGCCGAGTTGAAGGCGTTTTACATGGTCGCCCGCCTGGGCAGCATTACCCAGGCGGCGAAAAAACTCGGCCTGAGCCAACCCACGGTGACCACCCAGATCCGCCATCTGGAAAGCCAGTACTCGGTTGAGCTGTTCTATCGCGGTGGCCGCCGCCTCACCGTCAGCGACGAAGGGGCGCGGCTGTTGCCGATGGTCAAGGCGCTGTTGCAGCAGGAAGCGGATATCGAGTTTTTCCTGCGCAACAGCGGCCAGGTGCAGGGCACGTTGCGGATCGCCGCGACCGCGCCCTATTACATCCTTGACCTGGTGAAAACCTTCCGCGAACGCTTGCCCCACGTGGAAGTGGCAGTGGAAATCGGCAACTCCCAACAGGTCCTCGAAGCGCTGGATGATTACCGGGTGGACGTCGCCGCCTCCTCGCAATTGCTGGAAGACCCGCGCCTGATCCGCCGGGTGCTGGGCACCGACCCGCTGGTGCTGGCGGTGCATCGCAATCATCCGCTGGCCGTGCTGGAACATGTGCCGCTCAGTGCGCTGGCGGGGCATACCCTGTTGATGCGCGAGGCAGGTTCGACTACCCGGCGCTTGACCGAAGAGATGCTCAAAGGCGCTGGCGTGGGTTATGGGCCGCTGCTGGAAATCGGCAGCCGTGAGTCGATCCGCGAGGCGGTGCTGCGCAATATCGGCATCAGCATCATCGCCCGCCAGGAAGTGCCCCATGACCCGCAACTGCGGGTGCTGACCATCGAAAATGCGCCGCAGATTCCTGAATACCTGTACTGCCTCAAGGAGCGTAAAGGTGCGCGGTTGCCGGCGGCGTTTCTGGGGTTGGCGCAGGAAATGTCGCCGCTCTGAAAGATTTTGGGTGGTTTTGAAATCGCCATCGCAGGCAAGCCAGCTCCCAAATGTGAAGGTATTCACAGCTCCAAATGTGGGAGCTGGCTTGCCTGCGCTAGCGGTAGACCCAACACCCCATGGCTCTGCCCCTACCCAAATCCACCAATACCACTATCACCCGCTTTTGCCTTCCTGCCACACCAGGGACGCATTTGCTGCCTAGCATGGCCTTCATCAGTTTGATGAGGTGCCACCATGAACACAGCCCAGCTCAACCCCGGCGCGCCGATGACGGTGCGTGGTATCCAGAAGCGCTTTGGCGCCTTTACTGCCCTGGACCATGTGTCCCTGGACGTCGCCGCCGGTGAACTGGTGTGCCTGCTCGGCCCCTCGGGCTGCGGCAAGACCACCTTGCTGCGTTGCATCGCCGGCCTGGAGCGCCAGGACAGCGGCGAGTTGTACCTGGGTGATCGTGACGTTTCCCTACTGGCACCCCAGGCGCGGGACTACGGCATTCTGTTCCAGTCCTACGCGCTGTTCCCCAACCTCAGCGTCGAGGCCAATATCGGCTACGGCTTGGCCGGCAGCGGGCGCGATGAAGTGCGCAAACGCGTGGCGCAGATGCTGGAACTGGTGGGCCTGACCGGCAGCGAAAAGAAATACCCCGGCCAACTGTCCGGCGGCCAGCAGCAACGGGTCGCCCTGGCCCGTGCCCTGGCGCCGGCCCCGTCGCTGTTGCTGCTGGATGAGCCGATGTCGGCCCTCGATGCCCGGGTGCGCGAGCACCTGTGCACCGAGTTGCGCCAGCTGCAACGCCGCCTGGGCATCACCACCCTGATGGTCACCCACAACCAGGACGAGGCCATGCTGATGGCCGACCGTATCGCCGTGATGAACAACGGCAAGGTCGAGCAGTACGCCACTCCCCAAGAGATTTACGACCGCCCGGCCACCCCGTTCGTGGCCGAGTTTGTCGGCCAGGGCAACTGGCTGCCCTTCAGCCGCAACAGCGCCAGCCACGCCCAGGTTGGCGGGATGAATGTGCGCCTGGCCGAAGACAGCGGCAAGGCCGCGTCGGGCCGCCTGTTCTGCAGGCCGGAAGCGATCAGCGTCAACCCGCCCGTACACGAAGAAAACCTGTTCCCGGCCAAGGTCCGCGAGATCACCTTCCTCGGCAACCGTTGCCGCATGAGCTTTGAACTGGACCAGTTGCCCGGCCATCCGCTGCTGGCCGAACTGGCGCCGGAAGCCATGCCACGCCTGGGCGCCCAGGATATCTGGGTGGCGCTGCCGCCGCGCAGCCTGCAGGTGTTTGCCTGAGATGGCCACTGATATGACCCTGCCAGTACCCGGCCGTGTGGCGCGTCAGGCTTCCCGTGCGCAAATCGGCGACCGTATCTTCGTACTGGGCGGCAAGCTACTGCTGCTGTGCCTGTTGGGCCTCGCCGTACTGCTGCCGTTGCTGGCGATCTTCTGGCGCGGTTTCAGCGCCGAAGACGGCCAGGGCGGCGGCCTGGTGGCGGCGCGTGAGCTGCTGACCAGCGCCAACTTCCACTGGCTGCTGGGCAACAGCCTGAAGGTTTCCCTGAGCGTCGCGATCATTGTCGTACCCCTGGCCTACCTGTTTGCCTACGCCTTGCAACGCACGCTGATCCCCGGCAAGACCCTCTGGCGCGGCCTGTCGTTGCTGCCGCTGATGGCGCCGTCGATGCTGCCGGGCATCGCCCTGGTGTACCTGTTCGGCAACCAGGGCATGTTGCGCGGCCTGCTGTCCGACAACATCTACGGCTTCTGGGGGATTGTCCTCGGTGAAGTGATCTACACCTTTCCCCATGCGCTGATGATCCTGCTGTCGGCGCTGTCCCTGGCGGATGCGCGGTTGTTCGATGCCGCCTCGAGCATGGGCGCGAGCCCGGCCCGGGCGTTTCGCAGCATCACCTGGCCGGCGACGCGCCAGGCCGTGTTCGCCGCGTTCTGCCTGGTGTTCACCCTGACCATCACGGACTTCGGCGTACCGGTGGTGGTGGGTGGTGACTATCAAGTGCTGGCGCTGGAGGCCTACAAGGCCGTGGTTGGTCAACAGCAGTTCGGTCGCGGCGCCTTGATCGGCATGGTGCTGCTGCTGCCGGCGTTGCTCAGTTTCGCGGTGGATACCTGGCTGCGCCGGCGCCACGGCGACTCCATGAGCGGCCGCGCCCAGGTGTTCCAGCCGGCGCCATCGCGTCTGCGTGATGGCTGCTACCTGGCGATTGTGCTGCTGATCTGCGCGGTGCTGCTGTTGGTGTTCGGCATGGCGGTGTACTCGTCGCTGGTGAAGTTCTGGCCGTACAACCTGTCGCTGTCGCTTAACCACTACCAGTTCAACGACACCGCTGGCGGCGGCTGGCTGGCCTATCGCAACAGCCTGACCATGGCGATCTGCACCGCACTGATTGGCAGCGTGCTGATCTTCACCGGCGCTTACCTGATGGAAAAGACCAAGGGGCAGAAGGGCTTGAACCTGGCGCTGCGCATGCTCAGCTTTGTGCCGATGGCGGTGCCTGGCCTGGTGCTGGGCCTGGGCTACGTGTTCTTTTTCAACCTCAACGGCAACCCGCTGCATGTGCTCTACGGGACCATGACGCTGCTGGTGGTGTGCACCATTGCTCACTATTTGACCACCGCGCAAATGACCGCCACCACCGCCCTGCGCCAACTCGACGCCGAGTTCGAAGCCGCCGCGCTGTCGCTCAAGGCGCCGCTGTACCGCCACTTTATGCGGGTCACCGTGCCGATCTGCCTGCCGGCGCTGTTGGACATCCTGCGCTACCTGTTTGTCTCGGCGATGACCACCGTATCGGCCGCGATCTTTCTCTACAGCCCCGACACCATCCTTGCGGCGGTGGCGGTGCTGAACATGGACGACGCCGGCAACGTGGGCGGCGCGGCGGCCATGTCGACCCTGATTCTGTTCACTTCAGCCGGCGTCTCGCTGCTGCTGGCGTGGGCCTCACGCGGCTTGTTGCGCCGCTCCCAGGCCTGGCGCCAAACCGCGCCCGGTCAATAACTCTGCCCCACACAAGGAAACGCACCATGTTCAAGCCCCTGGCCCTCGCCGCTGCTGTGCTCACCGCGTTCAGCCTGAATGCCTTTGCTGCCAAGACCGAGTTGACCGTGTACACGGCCCTTGAAGCCGAGCAGTTGAAGACCTACAAGAAAGCCTTCGAAGCGGCCAACCCGGACGTCGAGATCAAGTGGGTGCGCGACTCCACCGGCATCATCACCGCCAAGCTGCTGGCAGAAAAAGCCCGCCCACAAGCCGATGCAGTGTGGGGCCTGGCGGCCTCCAGCCTGGCGATCCTCGATCAGCAAGGCATGCTGCAAAGCTATGCGCCGAAGGATCTGGACAAAATTGGCAAGAACTACCGCGACGCCGCCAACCCACCGGCCTGGGTCGGCATGGATGTGTGGGCTGCGACCATTTGCTTCAACACTGTCGAAGCCGAGAAACAGGGCCTGAGCAAGCCGATCAGTTGGCAAGACCTGACCAAGCCTGAGTACAAGGGCAAGATCGTCATGCCTAACCCGGCGTCGTCCGGCACCGGTTTTCTCGACGTCAGCGCCTGGTTGCAGACCTTCGGCGAGAAGCAGGGCTGGCAGTACATGGATGACCTGCACCAGAACATCGGCCAGTACGTGCACTCCGGTTCCAAGCCGTGCAAGTTGGCGGCTTCCGGTGAGTTCCCAATCGGCATTTCCTTCGAATACCCAGCGGTGCAGCTCAAGCGCCAGGGCGCGCCGCTGGATATCGTATTGCCCAAGGAAGGCCTGGGCTGGGACATCGAAGCCACTGCGGTGATCAAGGGCACGGCCCACCCGGAAGCGGCACAGAAGCTCGCCGATTTCTCTGCAAGCCCCGCAGCGATGGAGCTGTACAAGGAAAACTTCGCCGTGCTGGCCCAGCCGGGCATTGCCAAGCCGCAGACAGAATTGCCGGCGGACTATGAGCAGCGCCTGATCAAGAATGACTTTGCCTGGGCCTCGAAAAACCGCGATAACATCCTGGCTGAATGGCGTAAGCGCTATGACGGCAAGTCGGAGAAAGTGGCAGGTCAATAATATTCGTTGGGGCTGATGGCCTCGTCGCCGGCAAGCCAGCTCCCACATTTGAAGGTGTTCACAATTCACCCTGTGGGAGCTGGCTTGCCGGCGATGAGGCCTCAAATTCAGGACATCACTTAATGACACACCACAGCGATCTGCTGATCATCGGCGCCGGCATCCTCGGCCTGTCCCATGCCTACGCCGCCGCCAAACGCGGCCTCAAGGTCACGGTGTTCGAGCGCACGGCCACGCCCCTGGGCGCCTCGGTGCGCAACTTCGGCCAGGCCCTGGTCACCGGCCAACCGCCGGGGCAGATGCTCGACCTGGCCCGGCAAAGCCGCGAGATCTGGGGCCAGTGGGCGCAACAGGCGAACCTGCAACTCAAGCGCAATGGCTCTTACCTGTTTGCCCGCACCGAAGCCGAAGAGCACCTGCTGGAGGCTTTTTGCGCCGGGCGCGCCAAGGCGCATGGCTACCGCGTCAACCTGTTGCAAGGCGCAGCGCTGAACGACTTGTATGGCGGCCAGTTCCGCCATCACCGCGCCGCGCTGCACGGCCTGGACGATCAGCAACTGTATTCCCGTGAGGCGCTGCCGGCACTGATCGAGTACCTGCGCTGCGACCTCAAGGTGGAGTTCCACTTCTCCACCCTGGTACGTGACATCGAACCGGGCCAGGTGCACAGCACCGCCGGCAGCTTTCGTGGCAAGCAGATCATCGTGTGCTCCGGCCACGACTACCAAACCCTGCTGGCCGAACAGATCGCCGCACTCCAGCCGCAAATCTGCCAACTGCAAATGCTGCGCGCCCGGCCCAAGGTGGAGCTGAACCTGCAACACGCGCTGCTGACCGGCCTGAGCTGTGTGCACTACGGCGCCTTTGCCGACTTGCCGGAAGCGGCGCCGGTACAGGCGCAGATCCTGCGTGACACACCGCACCTGCATGAACATGGCATCCACCTGCTGATCAGCCCGACGCCCCATGGCGAGTTGATCATCGGGGACTCCCACCATTACGGCAGCGATCCTTCGCCATTCAACGCCGAACAGGTGGACAACTGGATGATCGAACTGGCCGAGCAGACCCTGGGCTGTCAGATTCAGGTCGTCGAGCGCTGGCAAGGGGTCTATGGTTCCCGTGGGCCGGGGCCGTTTTCGTTCCTGCGCGCCGCCGAGGGGGTCAGCGTGGCGTTGATGCACACCGGCGTGGGCATGAGCGTGGGGCCGGCGCTGGCCGAGCGCAATATCACTGAACTGTGGGGGCAGGCGTAATGAACGCTGAGCAGGTGGTCGCTGAAGTCTTTGGCCTGTACGAGCAGCACGGCGCTGCCGATTACATTGGCGAGCCGGTGTCGCAGATCGAGCATATGTCCCAGGCCGCGCAACTGGCCATGGCTGAAGGCTTTGACGATGAAGTGGTGCTGGCGGCGTTCTTCCACGATATCGGGCACATCTGCGGCCAGGGTGGGGAGAATATGGGTGGCTACGGCGTGGTCAGCCACGAACGCCTGGGTGCCGATTACTTGCGGCGTGCCGGGTTCAGCGAGCGCCTGGCGAAACTGGTGGAGTATCACGTGCAGGCCAAGCGTTACCTGACCTTCAGCCAGCCGGACTACTATGCGCGCTTGAGCGAGGCCAGCCGCCGCACCCTGGGTTACCAGGGCGGGGTGATGACGGCCGACGAGGCCCGTGTGTTTGAGCAGGACCCGCTGTGTGCGGTGAGCCTGCGCATGCGCCACTGGGATGAGCAGGCCAAGGCAATGCACGTGCCGGTGCTCGACCTTGAGGTGTTGAAGGCCAAGGCCCGGCACCTGCTGGCGGCTTAAGCCTCGTCCAGGCGCTGGGCCAGGGCTTCGATCTGTTCCTGGCGCTCGGCCTGGCTCAACCGTGCATGGGGGTTGAGCGATGACCATTGCGGATGGGCACGCGCCTTGTGCAGGGCCTCGGGCAGTTTGCCTTCGCGCCAGCTCTTGTCCTGCGGGGTGTCGACCTTGATGCTGTGCATCGCCGCATGCCCCCGCAGGTTCAGGGCCTTGAGCAACTGGCGCTGGCGCAGGGCCAACAGGCGCAACACGCTGTCATCCACGGTCAGCTCGCGCTGGCCCTTGATCTTGCCCAGCAAGCGGCTGCCGTAGCTGCGCGCGGTTTGCAGGGCGCCCCCGGCAATCGCCCCGGCCAGGGCGGCGGCGCCCAGGGTCAGGCCGCCGACCAGCAAGTCCACGCCGGCACCGGCCGCAGCTCCCGCGGCAATCCCGCCGCCGACCCGCACCCCCAGTTGCTTGAGGGTTTCGGGGTTGAACAAATCATCGCCCCAACGTCCGTCCAGCAGCGGCAAGTCGCTGGCAGCGGCGTCTTGCGCACGGAAGCCGTAGAGTTTGAGCAGGGCCTCGACGCAACGTTGTTCGCGCTGGCGCACGGCTTTGCGCAGATCGCTGACGGCTTGCTGTTCATCCTCGATGACCACGCTGCGCCGGCACGCGGCGCAGTCGATCAGCAGCTCGGCGATCAGGCGTGCGGCGCTTTGCTGGCGCGCCTGGCGTTGGGCCTCCTGGTCGAGAATCAGCCGCTCCAACTGTGGCCGTGAGCTTTCCAGCAACAGGGCCAGGCTTTCATACAGCCGCCGCTCGCCATCTTCTGGGGGCGCCACGCTGTCAAAGCGCACCAGCGCATGCAGGCCCAGGCGGGCCAGGGCTTCGCGCCAGTCCGGCTCGCGGTGTTCGGCGCTGCTGACAAAGTTGAGCACCGGCAGCAGCGGTTTGCCGCAACTGGCCAGCACTTGCAGCTCGTCGCGGTACTTGGCCAGCACCGGTTCCCGGGCGTCGATCACGTACAGGCCGGCGTCGGACGCCAATAACTGGCGCAGCACCTTGGCCTCCTGCTCAAAGCGCTGGCGGGCTTCGCTGCCTTCGAGGAAGCGCGCCAGGCGGGCCGGGCCATCCAGGCGTTCGCCGGGGCGGTCGAGGCGCTCCAGGTAATCGAGCAGGGCGATGGCATCTTCCAGGCCCGGCGTGTCGTACAGCTCCAGCAAGGCTTCACCGTCCACCGACAGGCGTGCGCCTTCGACATGCCGGGTGGTGCTGGGGCGGTGGGACACTTCGCCAAAGCCCACGTCCCGGGTCAGGGTGCGCAGCAGCGAGGTCTTGCCGACGTTGGTGTGGCCGACCACGGCCAGTTTCAGGGGTTTAGTCATGGCCCGTCTCCAGCCAGGTGAGCGGCGCGCAGTCGGCGAAGGGGAGGTCCAGTTGCTGCAAGGCTGTGTGCCAATCGCCGAGGCGCTCGGCATCCAGCGCCTGGCCCGGTGGCGCTTGCAACAGCCAGACCCGGGTGGCGCTGGCGCTGCGGGCCAGCTCGCCAATCAGCGCGAGGCTGCCGCGATCCGGCGAGCGG
This sequence comes from Pseudomonas sp. FP2294, assembly GCF_030687625.1. Classification (NCBI taxonomy): domain Bacteria; kingdom Pseudomonadati; phylum Pseudomonadota; class Gammaproteobacteria; order Pseudomonadales; family Pseudomonadaceae; genus Pseudomonas; species Pseudomonas sp. FP2294. Next base: position 5,526,551 of record NZ_CP117441.1, on the reverse strand, counting down.
CGCGGGTCGCAGGCGATCACCAGGCGTGCGGGTGGGAAGCGGGTCAGTTGCTCCAGTAGTTTGTGGCGAGACTCACGGCTGTCGAGGATGCCGGCGTCCTTGACCATGGCCGGAAGTTTGGGCGGCCAGGGGTGCTGGTCGTCGAGTTCGATGGCCACCAGCAGGGCGCCATCGCTGTGCAGTTCGCTGGCACCGCCGCTGACGTGGTGCAACTGCTCAGGCGCGGCATCGCTGACGCCAAGGCGTTCGCTGCTGGGCATCAAGGCATCGCGCAAGTGGCTGTAGCCGGGCAGGTTGAGGTCCAGGCCCAAGGCCGCGCGCCCGCGTTTCCAGCGCCATAGGCACAACAGGGCGAGAATCAACCGGGGCAGCAGGCCATAGACCAGCAACACCCCCACCAGCCACGCAGCCCAGGCCTGGCGGGCGCTTTCGATAGTCAGCGCCGAATCGCCGCTGGTGCGAATCATCTCCACGCTGGGCACGCTGAAGCCGAGCAGTGCGGGCAGGCTGCCCAGGGCCTGGGTCACGCTGACAAAGGTGTCGGCCCCGAGAATGGTGGTTTCCCAGACAAACCCGTAGCGCCGGGTGGCCATCAAGGTCAGCAGGATCACCAGCGCGCTGCACAGCGCCAGCAGCCACAGGCCATTGACCAGCACGCCGACCGCCCAGCGGTTGAGCTTCTGGCGTTGCAGCAGCAACAACAGCGCCGGCGCCAGTTGTGCGGCCTTGGCATCGCGGGCAAGTTTTTCGCTGAGCCACAACCACAGACGGCCGAGGCTGGCGCTGTGTTCGCCGGCAAACAACAGGCCCAGGGCCCAGCTCAGCAGCAGGATCAGGTTCAAGCCCAGCAGGCTGCCCAGGGCCCAGAACACATTGACCGGGGCTTGGCCGTTGCCCAGGGCGGCGAAGGCCAGGCCGGCGCCGCTGACGATGGCCAGCACCATCAGCACCATCAGCGCCAGGCGTGCGCCTTGCAGCCAGTGGAGCAGGGCGGCGCGCAGGCCGTCACGTTCGGCCAGCCACAGTGCGCGGTTTTGAATGCGCGTCGGCAGATCGCCGCCGTGGCTGCGGGCCAGGCGATTGGCTTCCTGGTCTTCCAGGGGGCCAGCGTGTTCTTCACGCAGGCGCACGGTTTCCGTCAGCCAGAGTGTTTGCAGAGGTGTAAGTGCAGTCACGCGCCATCCTGTTGTGTCAGTGAGCCTGGAGCATAACCGCTGGCCCGCGCCTCTGGTATTCTCGTCGCCATGAAAAAAACTCTCCCTTTAAGCCTGATCGCAGCCCTCGGTGAAAACCGCGTGATCGGCGTCGACAACAGCATGCCCTGGCATTTGCCGGGGGATTTCAAATATTTCAAGGCCACCACCCTGGGCAAGCCGATCATCATGGGGCGCAAGACCTGGGATTCCCTGGGTCGACCGTTGCCGGGTCGCTTGAACATTGTGGTCAGCCGTCAGACCGATTTGGTGCTCGAAGGTGCGGAAGTTTTTCCGTCCCTCGATGCAGCCGTGGCGCGGGCCGAGGCCTGGGCGTTGGAGCAGGGCGTGGATGAGCTGATGCTGATCGGCGGCGCGCAGCTGTATACGCAGGGGCTGGAGCAGGCGGATCGCCTGTATTTGACGCGGGTGGAGTTGAGCCCGCAAGGGGATGCGTGGTTTCCGCAGTTTGATACCCGCCAATGGAAGCTGGTGTCGAATGTGCAGAATCCGGCTGAAGGTGACAAGCCGGCCTATAACTTCGAAGTTTGGGAAAAAGCCTAAAAGCATCGCGGGCAAGCCCACTCCCACAGTTGACCGATTTTTACTGAAGAAACCGGTTCAACTGTGGGAGCGGGCTTGCCCGCGATAGCGGTCTATCAGGCCTGCGCCAACTCAGCATGCTCATCGGCATTGAGCAGCTCTTTATCCGTCTGCTGCATGATCTGGCTGGTAATCGCCCCCGCCGTCATCGAACCATTCACGTTCAACGCCGTACGGCCCATGTCGATCAGCGGCTCCACGGAAATCAGCAGCGCCACCAACGCCACCGGCAAGCCCATGGCCGGCAGCACGATCAGCGCGGCAAACGTCGCACCGCCGCCCACGCCCGCTACACCGGCCGAGCTCAGGGTCACAATCGCCACCAGGGTGGCGATCCACAGCGGGTCCAGGGGGTTGATGCCCACGGTTGGCGCCACCATCACGGCCAGCATCGCCGGGTACAGGCCGGCACAGCCGTTCTGGCCAATCGTCGCGCCAAACGAGGCGGCGAAGCTGGCGATGGACTGCGGGATGCCCAGGCGGCGGGTCTGCGCTTCGATGCTCAGCGGGATGCTCGCCGCGCTGGAGCGGCTGGTGAAGGCAAAGGTCAGCACCGGCCATACCTTGCGGAAGAAGCGCAGCGGGTTGATCCCGGCCAGGGACAGCAGCAGGCCGTGGACCACGAACATCAGCCCCAGCGCCAGGTAGGACACCAGCACGAAACTGCCGAGCTTGATGATGTCTTGCAGGTTGGAACTGGCGACCACTTTGGTCATCAGCGCCAGTACGCCGTAAGGGGTCAGCTTCATCACCAGGCGCACCAGGCGCATCACCCAGGCTTGCAGGGTGTCGATGGCGTTGACCACTTTCTGACCTTTTTCCACGTCGTCCTTGAGCAGTTGCAGCGCGGCAACCCCCAGGAACGCGGCGAAGATCACCACACTGATAATCGACGTCGGCTTGGCCCGGGCCAGGTCGGCGAACGGGTTTTGCGGGATAAACGACAGCAGCAACTGCGGGATATTCAGGTCGGCGACCTTGCCTGCGTAGTCACTCTGGATCACCTGCAGGCGCGCCAACTCCTGGGTGCCGGCCACCAGGCCTTCGGCGGTGAGGCCAAACAGGTTGGTCAGGCCGATACCGATCAGCGCCGCAATGGCGGTGGTGAACAGCAGCGTGCCAATGGTCAGGAAGCTGATCTTGCCCAGGGACGCGGCGTTATGCAGGCGGGCCACGGCGCTGAGGATCGAGGCGAACACCAGCGGGATCACGATCATCTGCAACAGTTGCACATAACCATTGCCCACCAGGTCGAACCAACTGATCGAGGCCTTGAGTACCGGGTGACCAGCACCATAAATGGTGTGCAGGATCACACCAAAAACCACCCCGAGCACCAGTGCCAGCAGGACCTTCTTGGCCAGGCTCCAGTGGCTGTGACGGGTTTGGGCCAGGCCTAGCAGTAACGCCAGGAACACCAGCAAATTGAGAATCAGCGGCAGATTCATTGAAGCTCCAATTAAATGGCTGCCAGTCGCCTGAGCGTGCGACTGCGAACCGGAAAGCCTAACAGCTTGAAATATATTGATTTAATACCTTTATGGAATGACTACTGTCGTTTTTGGAATAAGGCTTTGGCGCCCAGACGTATGCCGGTGGCGGTATCAGGACGCAGACGGTCGTGCTGGTGCCGGGAACGGTCATAAGGATTTGTTAGCGTTTATGCCTTTCACTCAGGGAGAAAACGCACATGAAGCTCGCGCCGAGACTGTTTGCCGCCGCGCTATGCCTGGGGCTTGTCAGCCAGGTCATGGCCGCCACCGAGTTGAAACACTGGCCGGCACCCGCCGCCAAGCAACTCAACGAAATGATTGCCGCCAACGCCAACAAGGGCAATTACGCGGTGTTCGACATGGACAACACCAGCTACCGCTTCGACCTCGAAGAGTCACTGTTGCCGTACATGGAAAACAAGGGCCTGATCACCCGCGACAGTCTCGATCCGTCGCTCAAACTTATGCCGTTCAAAGACACTGCTGACCATAAGGAAAGTCTGTTCAGTTACTACTATCGCCTGTGCGAAGTGGACGACATGGTCTGCTACCCGTGGGTCGCCCAGGTGTTTTCAGGCTTTACCCTCAAGGAACTCAAGGGCTACGTCGATGAGCTGATGGCCTCCGGTAAACCGGTGCCGGTCACCTACTTCGAAGGCGACGTGGTGAAGAACATGGAGGTGCAGCCGCCGAAAATCTTCACCGGCCAGACCGAGCTGTACAACAAGCTGATGGAAAACGGCATCGACGTGTACGTGATGACCGCTGCCTCTGAAGAGCTGGTGCGCATGGTCGCCTCGGATCCGAAGTACGGCTACAACGTCAAGCCGCAGAACGTCATTGGCGTCAGCCTGTTGCTCAAGGACCGCAAGACTGGCGAGCTGACCACCGCCCGCAAGCAGATCAGCGCCGGCAAATACGACGAAAAGGCCAACCTCGGCCTGGAACTGACCCCCTACCTGTGGACCCCGGCAACCTGGATGGCCGGCAAGCATGCGGCGATCCTCACCTACATCGACGAGTGGAAAAAACCGGTGCTGGTCGGCGGCGACACCCCCACCAGCGACGGCTACATGCTGTTTCACGATGTGGACGTGGCCAAGGGTGGCATCCACTTGTGGATCAACCGCAAGGACAAGTACATGACCCAGATTAACGGCATGATGGCCAAGCATGCGGCGGCCCAGGCCAAGGAAGGGTTACCGGTGACGGCGGATAAGAACTGGGTGATCGTCAAGCCGGAGGCGATTCAATAAGGCCCCGCCACAGAGTTGCCAGGCTTTACCGTTGGGTGTAGAAAGGACCATCACGCTTTAATGCATTGTATGCGGTGCATTTGAGTGATTTTTCATGTTTTGCATTGTATAGGATGCAATTTAGCGTGGATGAATTAGGTCTTTTAATCAAACAATTGCGTAAAGCCGCTGGCCTCTCACAGACCCAGCTTGCGCAACGGCACGGGATGAGTCGTGCAACCATCTCTGGGATCGAGAACAACAGCATCCCGGAAGTGGGGATTCGCAAGGTTGCCGCGATCCTTGAGGGCTTGGGATACGAATTGACCGCGACTCCCAGGCGTCGGCGCATGACGCTCGATGAGCTGAAATCAGGACGCATCCATGACCAGGCACAATGACCGACTGTCCATCGGCACTGGTGGTGTGGTGGCAGGAACACTCGGCCGGAGCGAAGAAAACAGGCACGATTCGGTTTTCTCGTATAACGATGCGGTGGCCGAAGAGAATGCCGTCTCCTTGACGATGCCGGTGCGCCTGGAGAGTTACAACTGGGAGTACGGCATCCATCCGCTGTTCGAGATGCACCTTCCCGAGGGGTATCTCAAAGACGAGCTCGTGCGGCGTTTCAGCAAGTCAGTACGCGGCTTCGACGACCTGGCATTGCTGGGTATCGTTGGGCCACACCAGCTTGGCCGAATCAGCATTGTCCACGCTGGCGGTGAGGCATCGCTGCCGCAGATCAACCTGTCTGAACTGTTGGTCCATGACGGGGCAAACGATCTCTTCAGTGACCTATTGCGAACCTACGCCGCCTACTCCGGGGTTTCGGGCGTTCAGCCGAAAGTGCTGGTGCGCGATATTGACGAGATGGCGCCTGATATGGCGCGGTTTACCCACCGGGGTGTCACGCACCTGGTGAAGGCGTTCAATGAACAAGACTTCCCTCAGTTGGCGGCCAACGAGTTTTTTTGCATGCGGGCGGCATTGCACTGCGGCCTTGAAGTGCCGGTTTTTCAACTGAGCAAAAACGCGAAATTCCTTGTTGTGCAACGGTTCGACGTCAGTGATGGCGCCTACCTCGGGTTTGAGGATATGTGCGTTCTGTCAGGGTTGGCGACGCGCAGGAAGTACGACGGGACTTACCAGGGATGCGCCAGGCTGATCAAGTCTTATGTCACGCCAAGCCGGGTAACCAAGGCGCTGGAAGATTTTTTCATGATGGTGGCGCTCTCTGCCGGTATCCAGAATGGTGACGGGCACCTGAAAAACTTCGGTGTGCTTTATGAGAACTGTGCCGAAGAGGCTGACATCTGGCTCGCGCCGGCCTACGACCTGGTGACCACCACGGTCTACCAGGGCAGCGACATCATGGCCCTCTTGCTGGACGGTTCTAAGGCCTGGCCCAAACGCAAGATGCTGGTCCAGTTCGGTCGCCGTTCGTGCAATCTGACAGAGGCGCGCTGCAATGAGTTGCTCGCCAGGGTGCAGGATGGCATGAGCCGCGCAATGACGGAGCTTTTGGCCTATCGAAGTACTCATCCCGCGTTTGAAGGGGTGGCAGACAAGATGGTTGCTGCATGGTCGGCAGGTTTGGCCAGGAGTATCGCCCCGGGGTAATTTGCGCGATTTCTTCGGCGCAAAAAAATGCCCCGCACTTGGCGGGGCATTTTTATGGGCGGGGCTTACAGGCCGTCGAGCATGGCCTTGTTACGCACTGCACCCTTGTCGGCACTGGTGGCCAGCAGGGCGTAAGCCTTCAGGGCGGTGGTGACTTTGCGCGGACGCTTCTCCACCGGCTTCCAGCCTTTCTTGTCCTGCTCGACCCGGCGTGCCGCCAGTTCTTCATCGCTGATCAACAGGTTGATCGAGCGGTTCGGAATGTCGATCAGCACCTTGTCGCCATCCTGCACCAGGCCAATCGCGCCACCGGCAGCGGCTTCTGGCGAAGCGTGGCCGATGGACAGGCCCGAAGTACCGCCGGAGAAGCGCCCGTCGGTCAGCAGCGCACAGGCTTTGCCCAGGCCCTTGGACTTCAGGTACGAGGTCGGGTAGAGCATTTCCTGCATACCCGGGCCGCCTTTCGGGCCTTCGTAGCGGATGATTACGATGTCGCCTTCTTTCACTTCGTCGGCGAGGATGCCGCGTACCGAGCTGTCCTGACTTTCGTAGATCTTGGCGCGACCTTCGAACACATGGATCGACTCATCCACGCCAGCGGTCTTCACCACGCAGCCGTCGAGGGCGATGTTGCCGTACAGCACAGCCAGGCCGCCTTCTTTGGAGTAGGCGTGTTCGACACTGCGGATGCAGCCATTTTCACGGTCGTCGTCCAGGGTGTCCCAACGGGTCGACTGGCTGAAAGCAGTTTGCGTCGGGATGCCAGCCGGGCCTGCCTTGAAGAAGGTGTGCACGGCTTCGTCGTCAGTCAGGGTGATGTCCCACTTGGCGATGCCCTCGGCCAGGGATTTGCTGTGCACGGTCGGCAGGTCGGTGTGCAACAGGCCGCCACGGGCCAGGGAGCCTAAGATCGAGAAGATCCCGCCGGCGCGGTGCACGTCTTCCATGTGGTACTTCTGGATGTTCGGCGCGACCTTGCACAACTGCGGCACGTGGCGGGACAGGCGGTCGATGTCGCGCAGGTCGAAGTCGATCTCGGCTTCTTGCGCTGCGGCCAGCAAGTGCAGGATGGTGTTGGTGGAACCGCCCATGGCGATATCCAGGGTCATGGCGTTTTCGAACGCCTTGAAGTTGGCGATATTGCGCGGCAATACCGACTCATCGTTCTCGGTGTAGTAACGCTTGCACAGCTCGACGATGGTACGGCCGGCCTGCAAGAACAACTGCTCGCGGTCGCTGTGGGTGGCCAGGGTCGAACCGTTGCCCGGCAAGGCCAGGCCCAGGGCTTCCACCAGGCAGTTCATCGAGTTGGCGGTGAACATGCCGGAGCACGAACCGCAGGTCGGGCAGGCGCTGCGCTCGTATTCCGCGACCTTCTCGTCAGAAGCGCTGGAATCGGCGGCGATGACCATGGCGTCAACCAGGTCCAGGCCGTGGGAGGCGAGCTTGGTCTTGCCGGCTTCCATCGGGCCGCCAGAGACGAAAATCACCGGGATGTTCAGGCGCAGGGCGGCCATCAGCATGCCAGGGGTGATCTTGTCGCAGTTGGAGATGCAGACGATGGCGTCGGCGCAGTGGGCGTTGACCATGTATTCCACGGAGTCGGCGATGATCTCGCGGCTCGGCAGGGAATACAGCATGCCGTCATGGCCCATGGCGATGCCGTCATCCACGGCGATGGTGTTGAATTCTTTTGCTACGCCGCCAGCACGTTCGATCTCGCGGGCGACCAGTTGGCCCAGGTCCTTGAGGTGGACGTGGCCCGGTACGAATTGGGTGAACGAGTTGGCAATCGCGATGATCGGCTTCTTGAAGTCGTCATCTTTCATCCCCGTGGCACGCCACAGTGCGCGGGCGCCGGCCATGTTGCGGCCATGGGTGGATGTTTTCGAGCGGTAATCTGGCATTGGAGCACTCCGGGCGGCTAATCAAGTACTAAAGGGGAGTGAGCTTCTAATTGACGACTGGAACACCCGAAAAATGGCCGTGTGTCCGGAAGTTGCCACTCGCGTCGCGGGATCGCCGCTTGCTTGGGCCTCGAGCTCATAAACCCGCCGGGGGATGACTGGCGATGAATAGGGTCGATTCTACACCGCTGGCGTCGGGAGGGAATGGCGAGAAGCATGTCCCGGGGCTTTATCGCCCGACCCTCGTATTTGTCAGCCAGCCCCAGAGGCTGAAGGCGATGAAGCTTGCGGCAATGGTCATCAGCAAATGCGTTCCGGTTTGCGCAAGGGCGGCGCTGCTGATCGCGGCCGTGAGGAACATGATGCTGTTGCCCGCCGAGGCGGCCGTGCCCGCGCTGCTTGAGAACAACAGCATCGCCGCCGAAATCGCCGCCGGGCGCACCAGGGTCACGGCCAGGGCGCTGATCAGCATCGGGATCAGCAGGGTTATGGTGGTGATGGCGTCAAGGCTGACGATCAGCATCAGTAGCACACCGGCCACCAGCAGTAACCCCAGGCCGATATTGATTTGCCGGGACAGCGAGATGCGTTTTTGCAGAAACGAGGCCACCACGCCGCCCAGCAGATAGGCCACGCCGTAGACCATCAGCACCAGGGCGTACTGGTATTCGGAGAGTTTCAGCCCATCCATGAACATCAGGGGGGTGACACTGATCAAGGCGAAGTAGCAGGCGAACACCAGTGCGGCGATCCACCAGTAGCGCAGGAAGTCCCGGTTGCCGGCCACGGCTTTCAAGGTGGCGATGATCGACACCGGTGCGCGATGGGGGCTGGCGGACTTGGACGGCAGGATGCACAGCGCATGGATCAACATGGCCAATGCCATCACTGCGAACCCGTAGAAGCTGCCTTGCCAGTCAAAGGTGGTTTGCAGCCAGGAGCCGATCAGCGGCGAAAGGGCGACGAACGAGCCGCTCAGGGTCATGTAATACAGGCGCACGCGAGCCCGGTCCTGCTCCTCGAACAGGTCTTCCACCAGGGCGTGGCCCAGCACGAAGAAGCCACAGCCCATGGCCTGCACGCTGCGAAACAGCAGGAAGGTCAGGTAGTCCGATGCCAGCGTGCAGCCTATCGCCCCCAGGATCGACAGTGTGATGCAGCCAAGCAGGACTTCCTTGCGCCCCCATTTATCCGAGAGTGGGCCGGCGATCAGTTGGGAGACCGAAAAAACCAGGGTAAACAGGCTGATGGACAGCGCGACATTGGCGCTGGGCGTGTCGAACCTGGCGGCGAGGGCCGGAAATGAAGGCAGCAGGATATTGATCGGGAAGAAGCTGATCAGGGCAATGCAGGTGATGAGGATGAAGCGGGAAAGATACTGGCGTTTGGCTGGGCCATCGAGGACGGGCGAGCAGGTGGAGTCAGACATTGTTTTTGTTTTCCGCAGTGAAGCCAGAAACCGATACTAGTCTGCAAAAAGTGGAATTCAATCAAAACCTTTGAAGGAAATTTCCTGGGGTGCGCGCGGCTTGCGACGGTAGGAAAAATCTTTCTGACACTGCACAAAAAAGGTGGGAGCTGGCAAGCCCACTCCCACCTTTGATCTGCATGTTACTTAGCTATTGGGCAACAACCGGCACGTAATGCTCTTGATGTAGCGCGTCTCGGCAATCGCCGGGTGCACCGGGTGGTCCGGGCCCTGGCCACCACGCTCCAGCATCTGGATATTGCGGTCCAGGTGGCGGGCGCTGGTCAGCAGGATGTTTTGCAGGTCGTCTTCCGGCAGGTGCATGGAGCACGAGGCGCTGACCAGGATGCCGTCCTTGCTGAGCAGGCGCATGGCTTGCTCATTGAGGCGGCGGTAAGCGCCTTCGCCGTTTTTCATGTCTTTTTTGCGTTTGATGAAGGCCGGTGGGTCGGCGACGATCACGTCGAAGCGCTCTTCGCTGGCTTTCAATTCTTTCAACGCTTCAAACACGTCGCCTTCGATGCAGGTCATCTTCTCGGCAACGCCGTTCAGCGCGGCGTTGCGTTCTACGCCATCCAGAGCAAAGGCCGAGGCATCGACGCAGAACACTTCACTGGCGCCAAACGCGGCAGCTTGCACGCCCCAGCCGCCGATGTAGCTGTACAGATCGAGAACGCGCTTGCCTTTGGCATACGGGGCCAGGCGTGCACGGTTCATGCGGTGGTCGTAGAACCAACCGGTCTTCTGGCCCTGGATCACCGGGGCTTCGAATTGCACGCCGTTTTCTTCCAGGGCAACCCATTCAGGGACCAGGCCGAACACGGTTTCGACGTAGCGGTTGAGGCCTTCGGCGTCGCGCGCGGCGGAATCGTTCTTGAACAGGATGCCGCTGGGCTTGAGCACTTGGGTCAGCGCGGCGATCACGTCTTCTTTATGGGCTTCCATGGTCGCCGAAGCGATCTGCACCACCAGGATATCGCCGAAACGGTCGACCACCAGGCCCGGCAGCAGGTCGGAGTCGCCGTAGACCAGGCGGTAGAACGGCTTGTCGAACAGGCGGTCGCGCAGGGACAGGGCGACGTTGATGCGGTGCACCAGCAGCGACTTGTCCAGCGGCAACTTGATATCGCGCGACAGCAGGCGCGCGCAGATCAGGTTGTTCGGGCTCATGGCCACGATGCCCAGGGTCTTGCCACCGGCCGCTTCGAGGATGGCCTGGTCGCCTGCCTGGAAGCCGTGGAGTGGGGTGGCGGCCACGTCGATTTCGTTGCTGTAGACCCACAGGTGGCCGTTGCGCAAACGACGATCGGCGTTGGCTTTGAGACGCAGGCTTGGCAGGGACATGACGTCGCTCCGGAAAAAAGAGCGGGAGTATACCCTTTGCGCGCCCGTTCATGTGGGCGCTGGCTTGCCTGCGATGCAGACGGCGCGGTGTATCTGACGTACGGCGGCGATGCAATCGCAGGCAAGCCAGCTCCCATATTGGATCGGGGTTCGGTTCGGGTTTTTGAGGTGTCGGTCAGCTTTGCTTAGAGGTTAGAATTCGCGCCTAGTCCAGAGTATGTACCTATGTCCCAAGAGCTTTCCGCCGAACAGATCCAACAGGCCCTGCAAGGCATCAGCGTGCCGCCCCAACCGCAAATCATGGTGGATTTGCAGATGGAGCAGTACATGCCCGATCCGGACCTGGAGGTGATTGCGCGGCTGATCTCCCAGGACCCGGGCCTCTCCGGCTCGTTGCTGAAAATCGTCAACTCGCCGTATTACGGCCTGAGCAACAAAATTGCCTCGATCCAGCGCGCGGTGAACCTGTTGGGCAGCCGCTCGATCGTCAACCTGATCAACGCCCAGTCGATCAAGGGCGAGATGAGCGATGACACCATCGTCACCCTCAACCGGTTCTGGGACACCGCCCAGGACGTGGCGATGACCTGCCTGACCCTGGCCAAGCGCACCGGCTCCCAGGCGGTAGACGAAGCCTATGCCCTGGGGCTGTTCCACGATTGTGGCGTGCCGCTGATGCTCAAGCGTTTCCCGGACTACATGAGCGTGCTGGAAGATTCCTACGCCAAGGCGGGGCCCGATTGTCGGGTGGTCGACACCGAGAACAGCGCGTTCCACACCAACCATGCGGTGGTGGGCTATTACACCGCCAAGTCCTGGCGCCTGCCGGAGCATGTGACCAACGCCATCGCCAACCACCACAATGCCCTGGCGATTTTCAGCGATGAGTCGGCGCGTAACAGCCCGCTGAAAAACCTGCTGGCGATCCTGAAGATGGCCGAGCATATCTGCGCGTCCTATCGGGTACTGGGCAACCAGACGGTGGACCATGAATGGGACAGCATCGGCCACCTGGTGCTGGATTACGTGGGCCTGTCGGACTACGACTTCGAGAACCTGAAGTTGTCGATCCGCGACTTGGGCGCGCACTAACCTTTCTATCGCGAGACGAATATGCCTGAGCTGCCAGAAGTCGAAACCACCCGGCGCGGAATTGCGCCGCACCTGGAAGGCCAGCGGGTCAGCCGCGTGGTGGTGCGTGAACGGCGCCTGCGCTGGCCGATCCCCGAAGACCTGGATGTGCGCCTGTCCGGGCAGCGCATCGTGCTGGTGGAGCGGCGGGCCAAGTACCTGCTGATCAACGCCGAAGTCGGCACCTTGATCAGCCACTTGGGCATGTCGGGCAATTTGCGCCTGGTGGAAGTCGGTCTACCGGCAGCCAAGCATGAGCATGTGGACATCGAACTGGAGTCGGGCCTGGCCCTGCGCTACACCGACCCCCGGCGCTTTGGCGCGATGCTCTGGAGCCAGGACCCGCACAACCACGAACTGCTGCTGCGCCTGGGACCGGAGCCGTTGACCGACCTGTTTGATGGCGAGCGCCTGTTCCAGCTGTCCCGTGGGCGCTCGATGGCGGTCAAGCCGTTCATCATGGACAACGCGGTGGTGGTGGGAGTGGGCAATATCTACGCGACCGAGGCGCTGTTTGCCGCCGGGATCGACCCGCGCCGGGAGGCCAAGGGCATTTCCCGTGGGCGTTACCTGAAGCTGGCGATCGAGATCAAACGCATCCTCGCGGCCGCCATCGAGCGCGGCGGTACGACATTGCGCGACTTTATCGGTGGCGATGGGCAGCCGGGGTATTTCCAGCAGGAACTGTTCGTCTACGGCCGGGGTGGCGAGGCGTGCAAGGTCTGCGGGAGCGAATTGCGCAATGTGATGTTGGGGCAGCGGGCGAGTGTGTTTTGCCCCAAGTGCCAGAGCTGATTGTGTGTGACGGCGGTTGCCGTCATCGCGGGCAAGCCCGCTCCCACATTTTGCTTTGTGAATACCTTCAAGTGTGGGAGCTGGCTTGCCTGCGATGAGGCCCGCCCAGCCACCACAAGGTCTCAGGCCTTGCCGGTAATCAACCGGTACTTCTCCATCAACTGCTCTTCAGTCTCAGGGTGTGCCTCATCCAGGGGGATGCAATCGACCGGGCACACTTGCTGGCACTGGGGTTCGTCGTAGTGGCCGACACACTGGGTGCACAGGTTGGGGTCGATCACGTAGATCTCTTCACCCTGGGAAATGGCAGCGTTCGGGCACTCGGGTTCGCAGACGTCGCAGTTGATGCAATCGTCGGTGATGATCAGGGACATGGAAACTCCTGCCAGGGCGCTCTGCCAAGGCATCTGAAAAACTAATGCGCGCAATTGTGCCGCATTGGCGCCCGCAGTGCGAGCGGGCGCCGGTCGAGCGGTCTTACTTCTTGAAGCGCAGCGTCAGCGCATCGGCGACCGCAGGGTGCACAAACTTGGTGATATCCCCGCCCAATGCCGCGATTTCCCGGACCAGGGTCGAAGAAATGAACGAATAACGTTCCGACGGCGTAAGAAACAGGCTCTCAACGTCCGGCGCCAGTTGGCGGTTCATATTGGCCAGCTGGAATTCATACTCGAAGTCCGACACCGCCCGCAGCCCGCGCAGGAATACATTGGCGTTCTGCTCCTTGGCGAAGTGTGCCAGCAGCGTCGAAAAGCCCACCACTTCCACGTTAGGCAGGTGCTTGGTGACCTCACGGGCCAACTCCACGCGCTGTTCCAGGGGAAACAGCGGGTTTTTCTTGGGGCTGGCCGCGACCGCGATGATCACATGGTCGAACAAGCGCGAGGCGCGTTCGACCAGATCGCCATGGCCTTTGGTAATCGGGTCGAAGGTACCTGGGTACAACACTCGGTTCATCGCGTCGTCCTGGCGGAGTCCGTTGGGGAACCGGATGGTATCGCAGCCATCCCGGTCGGCCAAGTCAACTTATTCAGAAGAAAGCACTATAGACACCGCGAATACCTGGTTTTTTCATGCTGTTTTCAGACGTTCGGCCAGCGCCGTCGCCAGTTGCGCGGTCAGGCCGTACACCGAAAGCTGGGGGTTGGCGCCGATACTGGTGGGGAACAGCGAGCCATCGTGGATCGACAGGTTGCGCAGTTGGTGATGCCGGCCAAGGCTGTCGGCCACGGCATTTTTCGGCTCTTCGCCCATGGCGCAACCGCCCATCACATGGGCGCTGCCCAGGCAGGTGCGATGCAGCTCCAGGTTCAGGCCGTCGATCAGGCTGCGGGCCTCGGCCAGTGTGCTGACGTAGCGCGCATCGTGGTGCAGTGGCTTGACCGACTTGGCGCCGGCGGCGAACTGGATCTCGGCCATGCTATGAAACGCCCGGCGCAGGCCGTCCCAGGCGTAGGGCGAGACCTCATAGTCGAGCACCGGCGTGCCATCGCCGCGCAGGCCGACGCTGCCGCCCTGGCTGTCGGGGTGGAAGCCGTCCCGCAGCAGCGCCAGCATCGCGTGGGTCTTGGGCAACTGGCTCATGTCCAGGGCGTTTTGCGTGCCATACCCCCCGAACAACGTGCTGGCCAGCGCCGGGTGCAAGGGTGGCGCTTCGAGCTTGTAGGACATTTTACCGGTGGTGCCGTCCTGCCATTGGAAGTGGTCGGAGTAGATCGACTGCGGCGCGCCGTAGAACGGGTTGATCACCTCATCGAACAGCCCCGCGGAAAAATTCACCAGATGCAGGAAGGTGCGCTTGCCCAGGCGCGAATGCGGGTCGGGTGCGTCCGAGCGCATCAACAGCGCGGGGCTGTTGATGCCGCCGCCGGCCAGCACGTAATGCTTGGCTTTGACCGTGATCTTGCGGCCGGTGGGCGCGACGCAACGGGAGTCCATGGCCACGCATTCGAGGCTGGTGATGGTATCGCCACTGAACTTCAAGCGCTCGGCGCGGGCCAGGTAGAGCAATTCGCCGCCTTGCTCCAGGGTCGAGGGAATGGTGGTCACCAGCATTGATTGCTTGGCGTTGACCGGGCAGCCCATGCCGCAATAGCCCAGGTTGAAGCAGCCGCGCACGTTGCGCGGGATCACATGCCAGCTGTAGCCGAGCTTTTCGCAGCCTTTGCGGATCACATCGTTGTTGGGGTTGGGCGGCAGGGCCCAGGGTGCGATGCCCAGGCGCTGCTCCATCTTTTCAAACCACGGCGCCATCTCGGCGCTGCTGTGGCCCTTGACCGCGTACTCGCTGGCCCAGTGAGCCAGGGTCGGGTCGGGCGTGCGAAAGCTCGAGGTCCAGTTGATCAGCGTGGTGCCGCCCACGGCGCGGCCCTGCAGGATGGTGATGGCGCCGTCCTTGCTCATGCGCCCGATGCCTTCCTGATACAGGCTGGCGTAGGCCTCGTCTTCCAGCAGCTTGAAATCGCTGCTGGTCTTGAGCGGGCCTTCTTCGATCAACAGCACTTTGTAGCCAGCGGCGCTGAGGATTTCTGCGGTGGTGCCACCGCCTGCGCCGCTGCCGATGATCGCGACATCGGCCTCCAGCACCAGGTCCTGGTCGAGGGCGGCGCCGTTATGGGTCTTCCAGCCGCGGGCCATGCCATCGCGGAACACATCAGGTACGGGCATCAGCTTGTTCTCTTATTGTTATGGCTACGGAGTGGCTATCAACGTGGGTTACCCAGGCTAGATCCTCGGTGGCCCGGGGTACCCGCAATGGGCCCAGGACTCGGGCCGGAAGTACCAGGCCATGATCACCAGCTTGAGCAGCGAGCCCTGGCCCATGCGCAGCAGGTTGAGGAAGCTGTTTTCCCAGCGATGCAGGAAGTTGCGGATCTGCTCGCTGCTGGCGTTTTCCCAACTGCCCCAGATGCCGGTCAGCGGGCCACGGGTGACGGCCATGCCCAGTACGTCGAACAACTGCTGGGTCAGCTTGAACATCTCCGGTGACAGGTGCTGCAGGCTGTAATCGAGTTTTTTCAGGGTGTCTTCAATGCCTGCCGCCACCACCTCGGCGCTGGCCGCGCCTTCGAGCAACACCGGGATCACTGCGCGCAAAAACGGCAGGTCGCTGTTGCGCAACATGGCAAAGCCGCTGGCGGGGGTACTGCTGGAGCAGCCGCTGAGGCTGGCGCCAAGGCCGGCGGTGGCCAGGAAGGCGCTGGCGCACAGGCCGATTTTCAAGACGCCGCGCCGCGACAGCGCGGGTGATTCAGTCAGGCTAGGGTTCATTTTTATTGTTGTCCCGGTGGTAACGGTTTTAGCGCACGAACAGCTTCTGGATCAGTTTCTGGATGGCTTTGCCATACGGCGGGTAAATCAGCTTGGCCGCATTCAGGCGCTGCTTGATCAGCACCCCCTTGGCCTTGCTGAAGGTGAGAAAACCCTCATGGCCATGGTAGTGGCCCATACCCGACGGGCCGATGCCGCCAAACGGCATATCGTCCTGGGCCACATGCAGCAGGGTGTCGTTCAGGCACACGCCGCCGGAATGGGTTTCGTGGAGTACGCGATTCTGTTCGGCCTTGTTGTAGCCGAAGTAATACAACGCCAGCGGGCGCGGGCGCTGGTTGATGTAGGCAAAGGCCTGGTCGATGCCGCGATAGGGCACGATGGGCAGCACCGGGCCGAAAATCTCGTCCTGCATCACGGTCATCTCATCGCTGACATTCAGCAGCAGGCTATGGGCCATGCGCCGGGCCTGGCCCTGGTCGTAGAGCGGCAACAGGGTCGCGCCCTTGTCGGTGGCGTCCTTGATGTAGGCATTGAGCCGGGCGAGTTGTCGCTCGTTGATGATTGCGGTGTAGTCCGGGTTGTCGGCCAGGGTCGGATAAAACCCGCGTACCGCCTGGGTGTAGGCCTCGACGAAACCGTCCACCCGGTCTTCGGGAACCAGCACGTAGTCCGGCGCCACACAGGTTTGCCCGGCATTCAGCGCCTTGCCGAATGCGATCCGTTCGGCGGCGTCTTTGAGTGGTACATCGGCCGAGACAATGGCTGGGGATTTGCCGCCCAGCTCCAGGGTGACTGGGGTCAGGTGCTCGGCGGCGGCGCGCATCACATGCTTGCCGATGCTGGTGGCCCCGGTGAACAGCAGGTGATCGAACGGCAGCTTGGAGAACGCCATGCCCACTTCGGCTTCGCCGAGCACCACGCACACCAGGTCGTCGGGGAAAATTTGCGCCAGCAGGGTCTTGAGCAGTTGGCCGGTGGCGGGGGTGGATTCGCTGAGCTTGAGCATCACCCGGTTACCCGCCGCCAGCGCGCCGACCAACGGCCCTATGGCCAGGTACAGCGGGTAGTTCCAGGGCACGATCACCCCGATAACGCCCAGGGGCTGATAGATCACTTTGGCAGATGCCGGCTGGAAGGCTATACCTACAGCGCGGCGCGATGGTTTCATCCAGCCTTTGAGGTGTTTGCTGGCGTAGTGAATGCCGTGCAGGCTGGGCATCAGTTCGGCGAATAGGGTTTCATCGGCGCTGCGATGGCTGAAATCGTTGCTGATGGCCTCGATCAGCGCCTGGCGCTCATCGCTGAGCAGGTCACGCAATGCCTTGAGCCACTGCTGGCGCTGCGCCGCTGGCGGCATCGGGTTGGCCGCGTAGGCGCGGCGCTGGGCAGCGAACAGGTCCTGGAGCTGGTCCAGCGCCTGGGAATCTTGCAGGTAGGCAACATTGGCAGACATGGCGCAGTTCCCGAATATTATTGGAGTACCTGGGTTTTAGAGTCATTGCTCTAATTTGTCAAATGCCTTCGCAGTAACATGCAGTTTTATCCTGGCAAGGATAGACCGTAAGATGTTTGCATCAGGATTCAAGAAGCCGATACCCCATGGCACCACGAGTAAAGACCAGCGAACGCATCGTGCAAACCAGCCTGGAGTTGTTCAACCAGCAGGGCGAGCGCAGCATCAGCACCAACCATATTGCCGCCCATATGGAAATATCCCCGGGCAACCTGTACTACCACTTCCCGAACAAGCAGGCGATTATCGCGGTGCTGTTTCGCGAGTATGAAGCCCTGGTGGACAGCTTCCTGCGCCCGCCCCAGGGGCGCGCCATGGTGGTCGAAGACAAGCGTTTCTACCTGCAGGCGGTACTGGCCGGCATGTGGCGCTACCGTTTTTTGCACCGTGACCTTGAGCATCTGCTGGAGAGCGACCCGGAGCTGGCCACCGGCTACCGGCGTTTCTCCCAGCGCTGCCTGATTCAGGGCGGCGCGATTTACCGGGGGTTTGTCGAGGCCGGGATCCTGAACATGGACCCGGTGCAGACCGAAGCCCTGACCCTCAATGCCTGGATTATCCTCACCTCCTGGGTGCGCTTTTTGTGCACCACCAACGAGAACTCCGCACACCTGAGCGCCGAGGCGATCAAGCGCGGGGTGTACCAGGTGCTGGTGCTGGAGGCGGGGTTTATCACGCCACAGGCCAAAGAAGCCGTGGACGCGTTGTTCAAGGAATTTTACGTGCCGTTAAGTCAGGCACTGGAAGAAGTGAAGTAGGCCCTTTCCCGAACGTATTTCCAGGAGTCCGTTATGCCGCTTGCACAACTGATCAGCCCGCAACAACTGGCCGAGCGCCAGCAGCACGCAGGCTTAGTCATCCTCGATTGCCGGTTTGCCCTGGAAGATCCGGATTACGGGCGTTGCAGCTATGCCGAAGGGCATATCGAGGGGGCACAGTATGCCGATCTGGAACGCCACCTCAGCGGGCCGGTGACTAAAGGCGTGACTGGACGCCATCCGCTGCCGGCACCCGAGGCGCTGGTCCAGCAGTTGCGGGCCTGGGGCATCCATGCCGACAGCGAAATCGTGCTGTATGACGATGGTCCTGGCGCATATGCCGCCCGTGCCTGGTGGCTGCTGGCCTGGTTGGGCAAGCGCGACGGGGTGTCGATCCTCGATGGTGGCCTGAAGGCCTGGCACAGCGCCGGTTTCCCTTTGAGCCTGGATGCGCCGGGCACCGAGCCGGGGACCTTTGCTGGCACTGCCGACTACGACCTGCTACTGGACGCAGAGCACCTGCAAAAACGCCTGGGCCAGCCGGGCCTGACACTGATCGACGCCCGGGCCTTGCCGCGCTTTCGCGGTGAGGTGGAACCCATCGACCCGATTGCCGGGCATATTCCCGGCGCGCAATGTGCGGCGTTCAGCGAGAACCTGGGCAGTGACGGGCGCTTCTTGCCGGTGGAGCAGCTCAAGCAGCGGTTTGCCGACAAGCTGCAAGGTCGTTCGCCGAATGAGTTGGTGGCGTATTGCGGCTCGGGCGTGACGGCGTGTCACAACCTGTTTGCCCTGAGCCTGGCGGGGTATCCGTTGGGCAAGTTGTATGCGGGGTCGTGGAGTGAGTGGATCAATGATCCGCAGCGGGCAATTGCTACTGGCGACTGATTTCACCAGGCAAGCCAGCCACATTATTTATCGAGTTGAGACAGCAGCCATTGCGGGATCCGCCGCTCCAGGTAGTACCCGGGCTGTTTCAGCGAACCATCGACAAACCCCACGTGACCGCCCTTGGCCTGCAATTCAAACTCGATGCAGTCCGACAGTTCACTGGCCTGGGGCAGGCTGTGGGCAAACACAAAAGGATCATCTGCCGCCTGGATGATCAGCGTCGGTGTGCGAATCGCCCCGAGGAAGTAACGGCTCGACGCCCGCCGGTAATAGTCCTCGGCACTCAGGTAGCCATGCAATGGCGCAGTGACGCGCCCATCGAAATCCCAGAACGTGCGCATCTTTTCCAGGGAGCCCAGCTCGGCCAGGGTTTTCAGTGCTTCTTCGCGACCATCCTGTAGGAATTGGCGCTGCTTGACCCGGATATAGCCGAGCATCTCGCGCATGAAGTGCTTCTGATAGACCCGTGAAAAGCCCAGGCCGATACGGTCGGCGCACTGGTCCAGGCGAAATGGTACCGACACCGCGGCCGCGCCTTGCAGGCCGGAGTTGTCGCCGGTTTCGCCCAAGTGCTTGAGCAACACATTGCCGCCCAGGGAGTAACCCACGGCATACAGCGGCGCCAATGGGCGCTTGGCCCGCAGGTGCGCGATGGCGGCCGCCAGGTCTTCACTGGCCCCGGAGTGATAACTGCGGGCCAGCAGGTTGGGTTCGCCGGAACAACCACGCCAATTCAACGCGACACTGGCCCAGCCCTGACTGGCCAGGGCTTTTTGCAGGCCGGCGACGTAGGGCGAATTGGACGAGCCGGTCAGCCCATGCAGCACCAGTACCAGGGGCGCATGCGGGTCGTGGGGGCCGTGCCAGTCGAGGTCGAGGAAGTCGCCATCCTCCAGCCATAGGCGCTCGCGTTGGCGTTCGAGGTGGGTGGTGGGGCGCCAGAGCGGGCCCCACAACGTTTGCAGGTGAGGGTTGCCGAGGCCGAAGGCGGGGGTGAAGCGGTGGGAGGGTTGCGGCACGATGGGTGGTCTCGACACTGCTTTAATGTTGGCTGCGTATTTTGTGGCTGTGGCTGTGGCTGTGGCTTGTGGCTTGTGGCTTGTGGCTATGGCTGTGGCTGTGGCTGTGGCGAGCGGGCTTGCCCGCGTTGGACTGCGCAGCAGTCCCATTTTCTAGGGTCGCTGCGCAACCCAACGCGGGCAAGCCCGCTCGCCACAGTAAAGTGGCTTGCCACGTTATTTAGTCAGCGGTCTGGACCGTACGTTGCCACAACGCGTAATACACCCGCCCGGATTTTTGTTCGCGGTGCAGGCGCCAGTTGCCCGGCAGGCCCAGGGTCGACGGCGCGGTTTCGCTTTCGGTGTAGACCCAGGCGTCATCGGCCAGCCACTGGCGCTCTTCCAGCAGCGCGCAGACGGTTGGCAACAGGTTCTGGTTGAACGGCGGGTCGAGGAACACCACGTCGAATGCACTGGCTGGCTGGGTTTCCAGGTAGCGCAGGGCATCGGCGGTTTGGACGTGACCGGTGGTGCAACGCAGGGTGCCCAGGTGTTCGCGCAGGCTGGAAACCGCCACGTTGCTCGCGTCCAGGGCCTGACCCAGGGCGGCGCCACGGGACAGGGACTCGAGGAACAGCGCGCCGCTGCCGGCGAACGGGTCAAGCACCTTGGCCCCTTCGATGTACGGCGCGAGCCAGTTGAACAGGGTCTCGCGGACCCGGTCCGGAGTCGGGCGCAGGCCCACGACATCGGGGAAGCTCAGCTTGCGGCTGCGCCATTGGCCGCCAATGATGCGCAGCTGGCCCACACCGTTATGCACGTTATGGACAGGTTTTTTAGGGCGGGATGGACTAGCCATTAATGCTCCGGAACCCCGAGCGGCTGCTCGGCAGGTTTATCAGTGGGGGGCGGTAGTGGCTTTTGCGCGGTGGTGGGACCAGCGGTCACGATCACCATTTTATCGCTGCTCAAGTGCTTGTTCAGTGCAGCCTTGACCTGTTCGGTAGTCAGGGCCTGGGATTGCTTCATGAAGTCTTCCAGGTAGTTGAGCGGCAGGTTGTAGAAACCCATGGCGCCCAGTTGCCCGACGATATCGGCGTTGCTCGCAGTGGACAGCGGGAAGCTGCCGGCCAGTTCGCGCTTGGCGTCATCCAGTTCTTTTTGCGTCGGCCCGGTCTTGAGGTAGTCGGCCAGCACTTGCTCCACCAGGCGCAAGGTGCCGCCGCTCATCTCGGCGCGGGTCTGCAGGTTGATCATGAACGGACCACGCACCTGCATCGGCGAGAAGCCCGAGTACACGCCATAGGTCAGGCCGCGCTTCTCGCGCACTTCGCTCATCAAGCGGGTGCCAAAGCCACCGCCGCCAAGGATCTGGTTGCCCAGGGACAGGGCCGCGTAGTCCGGATCGGCGCGGTTGATGCCCAGTTGTGCGAACAACAGGTGCGTCTGCTTGGAGGGAAACTCGATATGCCCCAGGCCGGCCTTGGGCTCGGTCGGCTCGGCGATCTTCGCCAGTGCCGGGCCCTTGGGCAGGGATGCGGACACTTTGGCTGCCATGGCTTCGGCGTCGGCACGGGACAGGTCGCCGACCATCGCGATCACCGCGTTACCGGCGGCGTAGGCCTTGGCGTGGAATGCCTTCAGCTGTGCCTGGGTAATGGCCGGAACGCTCTCGGGCGTGCCTTCGCTCGGGTGCGCATAGGGATGATCGCCGTACAGGCGCTTGAACAGCTCGATACTCGCCAGCTTGCCCGGGTTCTGCTTCTGGTACTCGAAGCTGGCCAGCAACTGGTTCTTGATCCGCGCCAGGGAGTCGGCGGGGAAGGTCGGCTGGCCGATCACCTGGTCAAACAGCGTGAGGGCGGCCTCGCGCTTGTCGGCGGCACTGAGGCTGCGCAGCGACACCAGCGCCATATCGCGGTAGGCGCCGTTGCTGAAATCCGCCCCCAGGCCTTCAAAACCGGCGGCAATCTGCCCCACATCCTTGCCCGGCACGCCTTCGTTGAGCATGGCGTTGGTCAGCAGGGCCAGGCCCGGCGTGTTGCCGTCCTGGCTGCTGCCGGCAGCGAACAGGATGCGCATGTCGAACATCGGCAGTTCGTGGGCTTCGACGAACAGCACCTTGGCGCCTTCAGCGGTGTTCCAGGTCTGCACGTTGAGCTGGCGGTTGGTCGGGTTCTTGCCGTCCAGTTCTGCCAGGGATTGCAGGGTCTTGCTGGACTTGGCCTGCTCCAGCGCCGGGCTGGCAACGGAGTCGTCCGGGCGACCGATATACACCGCGACTGCCGCCACCAGAGTCACGACGATCAGGCCAGGCAGCACCAGGCGGTTGTTTCTGCGATCACTCATGAGTGCTCTCCTGTGGCATGACATGGGCGACACTCAGGCGTTCGCGGGTGAAATACGTGCGCGCGGCCTTCTGGATGTCTTCGGGCGTCACGCTTTGCAGTTCGGCAAGCTCGGTGTCCATGAGTTTCCACGACAGGCCGACCGTTTCCAGGGAGCCAATGGCTGTGGCCTGGCTGGTGATGGAGTCACGCTCGTAGACCAACCCGGCAATGACCTGGGCGCGAATACGCTCCAGTTCCTCGGCGGTCGGTGGCTTGGCCTTGAGTTCATCCAGCAGGCGCCAGAGCCCGGCTTCGGCCTGGGCCACGGTTTTCTTCTTCTGCTGGTTGGGGGTGGCGCTCAAGGTGAACAGGCTGTCGCCGCGGGTGTAGGCGTCGTAGCTGGTCGAGGCAGCCGACACCAATTCTTCACCGCGTTCCAGCTGGCTCGGGATGCGCGCGCTGTAGCCGCCATCGAGCAGTGCCGAGATCAGGCGCAGGGCGTTGACCGAGCGCTTGTCTTCGGCGGTGGCCAGGCCCGGTACGTTGAAGCCGAGGATGACGCTCGGTAGCTGCGTCTGCACATGCATGGTCAGCAGGCGTTCGCCCGGCTCGGCCAGTTCCAGGGGCTTTTTCGCCGGTGGTACGTCACGCTTGGGGATCGGGCCGAAGTAACGTTGGGCCAGGGTTTTCACCTCGTCCGGGGTCACGTCGCCGACCACCACCAGGGTGGCGTTGTTCGGCACATACCAGGATTGGTACCAGTGGCGCAGTTCCTCGACCTTCATGCGGTCCAGGTCGGCCATCCAGCCGATGGTCGGCGTGTGATAGCCGCTGGCCGGGTAGGCCATGGCCTTGAAGCGTTCGAAGGCCTTGGACATCGGATTGTCATCGGTGCGCAGGCGGCGCTCCTCCTTGATGACTTCGATCTCGCGGCTGAATTCGTCGGCCGGCAGGCGCAGGGTGGCCATGCGGTCGGCTTCCAGCTCCAGGGCCACGCCCAGGCGGTCGCGGGCCAGCACTTGGTAGTAGGCGGTGTAGTCGTCGCTGGTGAAGGCGTTCTCTTCGGCGCCCAGGTCGCGCAGGATCAACGAGGCTTCGCCGGGGCCGGTCTTGGAGCTGCCCTTGAACATCATGTGTTCCAGGGCGTGGGACAAACCGGTCTGGCCAGGGGTTTCATAGCTGGAGCCGACCTTGTACCAGACCTGCGAGACCACCACCGGGGCGCGATGGTCTTCGCGCACGACGACCTTGAGGCCGTTGTCCAGGGTGAATTCATGGGTGGGTTGTGGGTCGGCAGCCAAGGCTGAAAGGGGCAGACAAACTGTGCTGAGCAGCAGGCCTGCGGCGCGGCGGGCTAGAGCATTCATTCGTTTTTAAACCTGTTGGGCTGCCCGCTTGGTCTTAGCGTCGGCGGGCGAGGAGGTGCTAGGATACTGATCCGTATTAGCGGCGGCCACTGCGGCTGTCATATCGTTTCGGATCCAGTCGTCGTAAAGATGGAGTTATCCGTGGGTTTCCCCGGTTTTAATTCGCTTTTCGCCGATTTTATCGCTTCAGTCCTATATTGAATCGATTTGTTGAGGCTGTATTCACGCCTCACAAAATGCTGCGCATGAACAAGCTGGCTAAAAAACAGTCTGTTGCGCATCGAATATTATTTACCGAGGCGCCTCCTTGGCGCGTCGCTACCGTGAGATAGCCGTCCTCCATGTTTGGTTCCAACGACGACAAGAAGAGCCCAGCTGCGGCTGGCGAGAAAAAAGGCCTGTTCGGATGGCTGCGCAAAAAGCCGCAGGAAACCGTCGTCGAACAGCCGCAAGTCCAACCCGAGCCGGTGCCTGAGCCTGTTCTGCAAGCGGAACCGGCGATTGAGCCCGTGGCCGAGCCTGTCGTCGAGACGCCAGCGCCGGTGGTGCTGCCTATCGCCGAGCCGGTCTTGCAGCCGGAGGTGGAGGCTGCGCCAGAGCCAGAGCCAGAGCATAAGCCGTGGCCGCCATTGCCGGTGGCTGAAGAACCTGTTGCGTTGGTCGAGGATGTGCAGGCCGAACATGTGACGCCGCCGATCCCTGTGGTGGTGGAGCCGGTCCAGGTCGCCGTCGAGCCCCAGCCCGTTGTCGTTGAGCCGGCGCCGTTGGTGGTCGAGCCAGTGGTTGCCGAGCCCGTTGCGGTGGTCGCCGAACCCGTCGCTGTACCTGCTGAAACCAGTAAGACCGGCTTCTTCGCCCGCCTCAAGCAAGGCCTGAGCAAGACCAGCGCGAGCATCGGCGAAGGCATGGCCAGCCTGTTCCTGGGCAAGAAGATCATTGATGACGAGTTGCTCGAAGATATCGAGACCCGCCTGCTGACCGCTGACGTGGGCGTCGAAGCCACTGCCGTGATCATCCAGAGCCTGACCCAGAAGGTGGCGCGCAAGCAGCTCACCGACGCCGACGCGCTTTACAAGTCATTGCAGGCCGAACTGGCTGCCATGCTCAAGCCGGTGGAAGCGCCGCTGGTGATTACCGAGAAAAAACCCTTTGTGATCCTGGTGGTCGGCGTCAACGGCGCCGGCAAGACCACCACCATCGGCAAGCTGGCGAAGAAGCTGCAACTGGAAGGCAAGAAAGTCATGCTCGCCGCCGGTGACACCTTCCGCGCCGCCGCCGTAGAGCAATTGCAGGTGTGGGGCGAGCGCAACAAGATCCCGGTGATCGCCCAGCACACCGGTGCCGATTCCGCCTCGGTGATCTTCGACGCAGTGCAGGCCGCCAAGGCCCGCAACATCGACGTACTGATTGCCGATACCGCTGGTCGCCTGCATACCAAAGACAACTTGATGGAAGAGTTGAAGAAAGTCCGCCGGGTGATGGGCAAGCTCGACGCCGACGCGCCGCACGAGGTGCTGTTGGTGCTGGACGCCGGTACTGGGCAGAACGCCATCAGCCAGGCCAAGCAATTCAACCAGACAGTCCAACTGACTGGCCTGGCGTTGACTAAGCTCGATGGCACGGCCAAGGGTGGGGTGATTTTCGCCCTGGCTAAACAATTCGGGCTGCCGATTCGTTATATCGGTGTAGGCGAAGGTATTGATGACCTGCGCACGTTTGAGGCCGAACCCTTTGTCCAGGCACTGTTTGCCGAGCGGGAGCGTTCATGATTCGTTTTGAACAGGTGGGCAAGCGCTACGCCAACGGGCATGTCGGCTTGCATGAGCTGAGTTTCCGGGTGCGCCGTGGCGAGTTCTTGTTTGTCACCGGTCATTCCGGGGCCGGCAAAAGTACGTTGCTGCGCCTGCTGCTGGCCATGGAGCGCCCGACCACCGGCAAACTGCTGCTGGCAGGCCAGGACCTGGCCACCATCAGCAATGCGCAGATCCCGTTCCTGCGCCGGCAGATCGGCGTGGTGTTCCAGAACCACCAGTTGCTGTTCGATCGCACGGTGTTCAATAACATCGCCCTGCCATTGCAGATCCTCGGGCTGTCCAAGGCCGAGATCGTCAAGCGTGTGGATTCGGCCCTGGAGCGCGTGGCGCTGTCGGACAAGACCGACCTGTATCCCGGCGACCTGTCCACCGGCCAGCAACAGCGCGTCGGCATTGCCCGCGCCATCGTCCATCGCCCGGCCTTGCTGCTGGCGGACGAACCCACCGGTAACCTCGACCCGCGCCTGGCGGCGGAGATCATGGGGGTCTTTGAAGACATCAACCGCCTGGGCACCAGTGTGCTGATTGCCAGTCACGACCTGGCATTGATCGCGCGTATGCGCCATCGCATGTTGACCCTGCAGCGCGGGCGCCTGATCGGTGACGGGGAGGCTGGCGTATGAGTGCCACACGCAGCCCTAAAGTTTCCGAGCGCGTGGCGCCGAAAGCCGCCGACCCGCAACCGCAGAAAAAGAAACGCGACGATGATGACGGTCCTGACTTCAGCACCTTGCTGCACGCCTGGATCGAAAGCCATCGCGCCAGCCTGGTGGACAGCCTGCGCCGCCTGGGCAAGCAGCCGATTGGCAGCTTCTTCACCTGCCTGGTGATGGCCGTGGCGTTGAGCCTGCCGATGGGTTTGTCGTTGCTGCTGAATAATGTCGAGCGCCTGGGCGGTTCCTGGCAGCGCGCGGCGCAGATTTCCCTGTACCTGCAACTGGATGCCAGCGCCACTGAAGGCGAGGCCTTGCGCGAGCAGATCAAGAACCTGCCGGGTGTGGCGGATGCCGAGTACATCAGCCGCGACCAGGCGCTGGAAGAGTTCCAGCAACAGTCCGGCTTGGGTGAGGCGCTCAAGGAGCTGCCGCAGAACCCGCTGCCGGGGGTTGTGCTGGTCACGCCCAATGAAATCGACAAGACGGCCCTTGAAGCATTAAGACAAAAATTGGCTGAACTGCCCAAGGTGCAACAGGCGCAGCTTGATTTAGTGTGGGTCGAGCGTCTGGCGGCGATTCTCAAGCTGGGCGACCGGTTTGTCTTCGGCCTGACGGTGTTGCTGGTTTCTGCATTACTTTTGGTGATAGGCAATACCATTCGTCTTCATATTGAAAACCGCCGCACCGAGATAGAAGTGATTAAACTGGTCGGCGGCACAGACAGCTATGTGCGTCGTCCTTTTCTATATATGGGCGCGCTTTATGGCTTCGGTGCGGGGATTCTGTCCTGGGGCGTCCTGGCGTTTGGCCTGGATTGGCTGAACGACGCGGTAGTCGGCCTGGCCGGATTGTATGGCAGTGACTTTGCCCTGGCTGGCGTACCTGCGGCCGATGGTCTATCACTCTTGCTTGGCGCGGTGTTGTTGGGGTATATCGGTGCTTGGATTGCGGTCGCACGGCATCTACGTGAGCTGGCGCCGAAGTAGTTAATGTCAGATTAATGTGGTTTCGTTTGTATTGACCGTATCAGTGGTTTAGGGAACTTGTCCTACGGTTCCCGGTCAATTTTCGCAGTGCTGAACTGCACGAGTTATGTGAGTCGGAGGTTTTTTCGTATGACCACTTCTTTGCAACCTGCTTATGCTCTGGTCCCGGGTGCGAACCTGGAGGCTTATGTGCACACGGTCAACAGCATTCCATTGCTGACGCCTGAGCAGGAGCGTGAACTGGCCGAGAGTCTCTACTATGAGCAGGATTTGGGGGCGGCTCGGCAGATGGTGCTCGCCCACCTGCGTTTTGTCGTACATATCGCCCGTAGCTATAGCGGCTACGGCCTGGCCCAGGCTGACCTGATCCAGGAAGGCAACGTCGGCCTGATGAAGGCTGTAAAACGCTTCAACCCGGAAATGGGTGTGCGCCTGGTGTCGTTCGCTGTGCACTGGATCAAGGCGGAAATCCACGAGTTCATCCTGCGCAACTGGCGCATCGTGAAAGTGGCGACCACCAAGGCCCAGCGCAAGCTGTTCTTCAACCTGCGCAGCCAGAAGAAACGCCTGGCGTGGCTGAACAACGAGGAAGTCCACCGTGTGGCGGAAAGCCTCGGTGTGGAGCCTCGGGAAGTGCGCGAGATGGAAAGTCGCCTGACCGGCCATGATATGGCCTTCGACCCGGCCGCCGAAGCGGACGACGACAGCGCTTTCCAATCGCCGGCCAACTACCTGGAAGACCACCGGTACGACCCGGCGCGTCAACTGGAAGATGCCGATTGGAGCGACAACTCCAACCACAATCTGCACGAAGCGCTGGAAGTGCTGGACGACCGCAGCCGTGACATCCTCTACCAGCGCTGGCTGGCAGAAGAAAAAGCCACGCTGCACGACTTGGCGCAGAAGTACAACGTGTCGGCCGAGCGTATTCGTCAGCTTGAGAAGAGCGCGATGAATAAGCTGAAACTGTCGATCGCCGCCTAACACGCTGCGAACGACCAAAAAAATGCCCCGATCGAAAGATCGGGGCATTTTTGTTCGTGCCCGAGAAACCTCAAGCCTTACGCGGTCCAGGGTGTAGGCGCTGGCTGGCCTGCGATCGCGGTGGGTCAGCCAGCCCTATTGGGTGGTGTCAGTTGGCCCTCGGCGCCTGCCGCGTACTGTTCAGCTCATTCAAATAGCCGGTACCACCCAACTGCCCCATCTGCTGACGAATCCAAGCCGCCCGCCGCGCCACATACGCCGTCGGATGGCTGGCACTCCACACCCGTGGATTAGGCAGTACAGCGGCCAGATAGCTGGCCTGCTGCCGCGAAAGTCCCTTGGCACCCACGCCAAAATGATGCCGCGCCGCCGCCTCTGCGCCAAATACCCCTTCATCCCACTCCACGCTGTTGAGGTACACCTCAAGGATCCGCTGCTTGGGCCACAGGATCTCGATCAACCCGGTAAACCAGGCTTCCAGGCCCTTGCGCAAATAACTGCGGCCGGCCCACAGGAACAGGTTCTTCGATACCTGCTGGCTCAGTGTACTGGCGCCGCGAATCGAACCACCGCGCTCGTTATGCAGCAAAGCGGCCTGGATCGCACCAAAGTCAAAGCCCCAATGCTGCGGGAAGCGCTGGTCCTCGCCGGCCATCACCGCGACTTTCAGGTCATCGGAGATCTCATCCCACGGCACCCAGGTCCGTTGCAGGTCAATGGGCTCGCTGTCGATCCAGGATTCGATCTTGCGCTCGACCATCAGTGCGGTGAACGGCGGCGGGACGACACGAAACAGCAGCACCAGCAAAACACTGCCGATGACAAACCATTTCACGACTTTGAGAAAACGACTGAAGAGGACACGCAGCATAGAGATGGCTTGGCCGAACCCGTTGAGCGGGCCATTATACAGACCCTGCCCAATGAGTCTGACTGGAGTTCCTCATGTTGCGTGGCTTTCTGATGCTGGCTGCCTTTTTCGGTTTTACCGGTGTTGCCCTCGGCGCATTTGCCGCCCATGGCCTGAAAAAGAGCCTGAGTGCTGAGTACCTGGCGACTTTCCACACCGGTGTGACCTACCAGTTGGTGCACGCCCTGGCGTTGTTTGGCGTGGCCTTATTGGCCGCGCATATGCCTGGGCGGCTGGTGCTGTGGGCCGGTGTGTCGTTCAGCATCGGTATCCTGTTGTTCTCCGGCAGCCTGTACCTGTTGACCACCATCGGCATCGGCAAACTGGGGATCATCACGCCGTTTGGCGGCCTGGCGTTCCTGATTGGCTGGCTGTGCCTGGGGCTCGCCGCCTGGCGCCTGCAACTGACCGCCTGACGCTTGTAGCTGACCTTCAGGTCACGATCAGGCTAGAATGCTGGCCCCTAAAAACGATGGCGGCCCGTGGCATGCGCATTCAATTGAACGGCGAATCCTATGAACTGCCCGACGGTGAAACCGTCGCGGCCCTGCTGACCCGTCTGGAACTGACCGGACGTCGCGTCGCAGTGGAGCTCAACCAGGATATCGTCCCGCGTAGCCAGCACACCGAAACCGCCCTCACCGAAGGCGACCAGGTCGAAGTGGTCCACGCCATCGGCGGCGGCTAGGCCCGGGGCAACTACCCGAATTCTGCAGAACCTCACCCCAACTCGAGGATTTCCCATGAGCATCGTTCGTAGCGACAAGCCCTTCGTCCTGGCCGGTCGTACTTACCAGTCGCGTTTGCTGGTAGGCACCGGCAAGTACCGCGACATGGAAGAAACCCGCCTGGCTATCGAAGCCTCGGGCGCCGAAATCGTGACAGTGGCCGTGCGCCGCACCAATATCGGCCAGAACCCGGGCGAACCGAACCTGCTGGATATCCTGCCGCCGGATCGCTACACCATCCTGCCGAACACTGCCGGTTGCTACGACGCCATCGAAGCCGTGCGCACCTGCCGCCTGGCCCGTGAGCTGCTCGACGGCCACAACCTGGTGAAGCTGGAAGTGCTGGCGGACCAGAAAACCCTGTTCCCCAACGTGATCGAAACCCTCAAGGCCGCCGAAACCCTGGTCAAGGAAGGTTTCGACGTGATGGTCTACACCAGCGATGACCCGATCATCGCCCGCCAACTGGCCGAGATCGGCTGCATCGCGGTGATGCCACTGGCCGGCCTGATCGGCACTGGCCTGGGGATCTGCAACCCGTACAACCTGCAGATCATCCTCGAAGAAGCCAAGATCCCGGTGCTGGTGGATGCCGGCGTCGGTACCGCGTCCGATGCCACCATTGCCATGGAGCTGGGCTGCGAAGCGGTGCTGATGAACTCGGCCATCGCCAACGCACAACAGCCGATCATGATGGCCGAAGCCATGAAACACGCGATTGTCGCCGGCCGCCTGGCGTATCTCGCCGGGCGTATGCCGAAAAAACTTTACGCCAGCGCCTCCTCGCCGCTGGATGGTCTGATCAAGTAAGAGCCATTGATGACTGAATCAAACGAAACGCCGAACCCCGTGGAAGAAGGCGACGAGTCCAAGCACCGCCGCATCAAGAGTTTTGTGATGCGTGCCGGGCGCATGACCGAAGGCCAGCAAAAGGGCCTCGACCAAGGCGCGCCGCTGTTCGTCCTGCCCCTGGCTGACGCGCCGGTGGACTTTGACCAGGTGTTTGGCCGTTCTGCCCCGCGCTCCCTGGAGATCGGCTTCGGCATGGGCCATTCCCTGCTGGAAATGGCTGCAGCGTCGCCCGAGCAAGACTTTATCGGTGTGGAAGTGCACCGTCCGGGCGTGGGCGCACTGCTCAACGGCGTGCTGACCCAGGGCCTGAAAAACCTGCGGGTCTATGACTGCGACGCGATCGAAGTGCTCAACCGATGCATCGCCGACAACAGCCTCGACCGCCTGATGCTGTTTTTCCCGGATCCATGGCACAAGAGCCGTCACCACAAGCGCCGTATCGTCCAGGCGTCCTTCGCGGAGCTGGTGCGCAGCAAACTCAAGGTCGGCGGCATCCTGCACATGGCCACCGATTGGGAACCGTATGCGGAGTACATGCTGGAAGTGATGAACGTCGCCCCTGGCTACCGCAACCTGGCCGAAGATGGTCAGTGCGTACCACGCCCGGCCGAGCGTCCGATCACCAAGTTCGAACGCCGTGGCGAGCGATTGGGGCATGGGGTTTGGGATTTGAAGTTCGAAAAGCTGGCGTAATCAGCTAGCAAGCTGAAATGCGATTAACTGCGGGAGCTGGCTTGCCGGCGATAGCATCACTTCGGTGTCACTGATACACCGAGGTGCTTGCATCGCAGGCAAGCCAGCTCCCACAGTTGTTTTGTGGTGGGCTTTGAGTCAGCGGCGGTCGGCAACCACGCCAATCAACACCAGCACCACCAACAGCACCGGTGCCAGGCTGTAGTTATTGAACTGGCTCAACCCCCGCACAATCCAGGGTGTGGCGTAGATCAGCGCAGCACCGCTGCCGATCATGCACAGCAGGGCCATCAACGGTACGCGCAAGGCGCCGGCGATGTTGCCCAGGCGTGCTTCGACCCAACCCTTGATATCGGCGCCGAATAGCACCAACAGGCAGCCTACCAGCGCCAGGGAGATTTCCGACAGGTTGCTACGGCTCCAGCGGGATACGGTGGCGAGCAGGTCGAGTACCAGATCCATTCGATTTCCTTAGAGCGATCAGCTCAAAAACTTCTGCAGCAGGTCATTGAGAAAGAGTTGCCCACGGTCCGTGGCCGCCAGGCGTGACGGTTCGACCTGCAATAAGCCACTTTGTTCGGCATCCCTGCGGGCTTGTTCCAGGCTGGCCAAGTCCAGGCCGGTGCGCTCGGCATACAGCCTGGCTTCGACGCCCTCGGTCAGGCGCAGGGCGTTCATCAGGAACTCAAAGGGCAATTCTTCATTGGTCAGCTCTTTCGACCCGGCCTGGAAGGTTTTTGCCGGGTTGAGGTAGTCCTTAGGTGCGCGGGTCTTCCAGGTGCGCACGATGCGCCCGTCTGGATGGCTGAGCTTGCCGTGGGCGCCGGCGCCGATGCCGATAAAGTCGCCAAAACTCCAGTAATTGAGGTTATGCCGCGCGGGCCGGCCCGGCTGGGCGTAGGCCGAGACTTCATATTGCGCGTAGCCGTGTTCGGCGAGCAGGGCCTGGCCGGCTTCCTGGATATCCCACAGGGTGTCGTCTTCCGGCAGCGTCGGCGGCTGGTTCCAGAACACAGTGTTGGGTTCCAGGGTCAGTTGGTACCACGACAGGTGGGTCGGCTTGAGCGCAATCGCCTGGCGCAGGTCGCCCAGGGCGTCGTCCAGGGATTGGTCGGGCAAACCGTGCATCAGGTCCAGGTTGAAGTTATCAAAGCCGGCCTGGCGTGCCATGCCGGCGGCGCGTACGGCTTCGTCGCCATTGTGGATGCGGCCCAGGGCCTTGAGCTTGTCCTGCTGGAAGCTCTGGATGCCAATCGACAGGCGATTGATCCCCAGCTTGCGGTAGGCGACGAACTTCTCTTGCTCGAAGGTGCCGGGGTTGGCTTCCAGGGTGATCTCGATGTCGCGGGCAAACCGGATACGTTGCTCCACGCCCTCCAGCAACCGCCCCAGCGCCGCAGCACTGAACAGGCTTGGCGTGCCGCCGCCAAAGAAGATCGAACTCAGCTCGCGACCATACACCGCGTGCAGGTCCTGATCCAGGTCCGCCAGCAACGCGTCGACATACTCTTCTTCCGGCAGCACCTTGCTGGCGGTGTGGGAGTTGAAGTCGCAATAGGGGCATTTACGCACGCACCACGGGATGTGGATGTACAGCGCCAGGGGCGGCAGCACTGGCAGGGCCGCCCGAGGTGTTTGCGCGCCACCGAGGATCAGGGGCTGCGCGGAGGTGTTCTGGGTCATTTCAAGCCCAGACGCTGGCGCAGCAAATCCATTGCGCGGGCGCGGTGGCTGATCTGGTTCTTGTCGGCGGGGCTCAGTTCGGCGCTGGACACATTGCGCTCCGGCACCCAGAACAGCGGGTCATAGCCAAACCCGTGCTCGCCGCTGGCCGCGTGCAGGATGCGCCCGTGCCACAAACCTTCGCAGAGAATCGGCAGCGGGTCGTCGGCATGCCGCACCAGGGCCAGCACACAGACAAACTGCGCGCCGCGCATCGCGTCCGGCACGTCCTTGAGGGCGTCCAGCAGCTTGGCGTTGTTCGCCGCGTCGCCTTTGCCGTCGGCATAGCGCGCCGAGTAGATGCCGGGGGCGCCGCCGAGGAAGTCCACGGCCAGGCCGGAGTCGTCGGCCAGTGCCGGCAGCCCGGAAATGCGCGCGGCATTGCGGGCCTTGAGGATGGCGTTCTCGACGAACGACAGGCCGGTTTCCTCCGGCTCCACCTGGCTGAACTCGCCAATCGAGCGCAGTTGCACCGATTCGCCGAGCATGGCCTGGAGTTCCTTGAGTTTGCCGGCGTTATGGCTGGCCAGTACGAGTTGTGTCAGGTTCATTATTCGGCCGGGAACAGTTCTTGGGTGAAACTGAAGCCGTGGGCTTTGCCACCGGTTTCAACATTGATGGTAAAGGTGCGGAACTCCTGCTGCGGCACCGAGTAGGGGGCGAGGTAGTAGATCGCGCCTTTTTCGGTGATTTGCTTGAAGGTCAGCATTTCACTCTTGCCGGTCAAGTCCTTGATCGTGCCGGTCACTTGGGCCGCCACGGGCTCCACGCCCTTGATCACCGAGACATTGATCATGCCCTTGTTCTTGCTGCGCACCACGCCCACGGCCTGGGCCGTCTCGGGTTGCAGGAAGCTGGAGGTGAAGGTGCTGTAGTGCACGGTGATATCACCAAACGCCTTCTGCCGATTGCTGTCGATAGGGCCGGCGGCCATGGCGCTGGCGCCAAGGCAGGCGGTGAGTAGAAAAATAGCCAGGCGACTCATGATCGTCCTCCTCGAAAATGGTTAGACGGCAATCTGATGATCGGTCAGGCCAGGACTGCTGACCCGATAAATCCCGATTTCACCTAAAAGATTAGGCCATAGCTTACTTGCCCAGCCGTGGCGATGCTGTTGATCGACGGCAAGGCGGTTGATCACCTTGGCTTCGCGCCCGCTGCACAGTGCTTCGAAGTCCTCGAAGGTGCAGAAGTGAATATTGGGCGTGTTGTACCAGGTGTACGGCAGGAAGTCCGATACCGGCATCCGGCCCTTGGTGGCCAGGTACCAGCGGCAGCGCCAGTGGCCGAAGTTGGGGAAGGTGATGATGCACTGGCGGCCGACGCGCAACATCTCGTCAAGGATCCGGTCCGGGTAATGCACAGCCTGCAGGGCCTGGGTCATCACCACGATATCGAAGCTGTTGCTGGCAAAGTTGCCCAGGCCCTTGTCCAGGTCCTGCTCGATTACGTTGATGCCCTTGGCCACGCACTGGGCGATGTTGTCCGGGTCGTTTTCCAGGCCATAGCCGGTGACTTGCTTGTTGTCGCGCAGCCAGCTCAGCAGTTCGCCATCGCCGCAACCCAGGTCGAGCACGCGGCTGCCGGCGGGGATCCAGTCTTGGATAATTTCCAGGTCGGCTCTCATGGCGTTCTCACAAAGTTATGCGGTTCATGTAATTGCTGAAGGCCTGCAGATAGCGCGGGATCGGGATCAGGAAGGCATCGTGGCCCTGCGGTGCGTCGATCTCCAGGTAGCAGACGTCTTTGCGCGCAGCCATCAGCGCATCCACCAGCTCCCGCGAACGGGCCGGCGAGAAGCGCCAGTCGGTGGTGAACGACATCACGCAGAACTTGGCCGTGGCGCCTTCGAAGGTCTTCGCCAGGTCGTCATCAAAGTTTGCCGCCGGGTCGAAGTAGTCCAGGGCCTTGGTCATCAGCAGGTAGGTATTGGCGTCGAAACGCCCGGAAAACTCCTCGCCCTGGTAACGCAGGTAGCTTTCGACCTGGAATTCGACGCTGTGGAAGTCGTAGTTGAGCTTCTCGCTCTTGAGCCCACGGCCGAATTTTTCGCCCATGGAGTCATCCGACAGGTAGGTGATATGTCCGACCATCCGCGCCAGCATCAAGCCGCGCTTGGGGATCACCCCGGCTTCCTGGAATGAACCGCCGTGGAACTCGGGGTCGGTGAGGATCGCCTGGCGCGCCACTTCGTTGAAGGCGATGTTCTGTGCCGACAACTTGGGGGCCGAGGCGATGGCCAGGCAATGGCGCACGCGGTCGGGGTAGGTGATGGTCCATTGCAGGGCCTGCATGCCGCCCAGGCTGCCGCCGATCACCGCTGCCCATTGTTGGATGCCCAGCAGGTCGGCCAGGCGTGCCTGGCTGTGCACCCAGTCTTCCACGGTCAGTACCGGGAAGTCGGCGCCAAACGGCTTGCCGGTTTCCGGGTTGAGGCTGCTGGGGCCGGTGGAGCCGTTGCAGCCGCCGAGGTTGTTCAGGCTGACCACAAAGAACTTGTTGGTGTCGATGGGTTTGCCAGGGCCGATGCAGCTGTCCCACCAGCCGGGCTTGCGCTCGTCGGCGCTGTGGTAGCCGGCGGCGTGATGATGGCCCGACAGGGCGTGACAGATCAGCACGGCGTTGCTGGCCGTGGCGTTCAACGCACCGTAGGTTTCATAGATCAGGTCATAGGCCGGCAGCGACCGCCCGCAGGCCAGGGCCAGGGGTTCGCTGAAGTGCGCCACTTGGGGCACGACCAGTCCAACAGAATCGGGGGGAAAGGCAGTTGGCATCGACCCTGCTCTCGTTTAAATGAGGCGTAAGTCTAAAGAGCGGGGGGCCTAGCGGCAAGCGAAGGCCTGCATGGATTCACTTCAAGACACAGTTACAAAAATGTGGGGGCTTGCCTGCCCCCACATGTTGTCCTGCGCAGCCCGCAAACAGTCGTCAGATCAGCAAGCGCAGGATGTCCGGCATCATGGTCATTGCCGCCAGGTTGTTGATCACCAGCATGTCCAGGAGCTTGAGCACCATGAACGCGAGGATCGGCGAGATATCCAGGCCGCCGAGGTTCGGCAGGATCTTGCGGAATGGCGCCAGGGCCGGTTCGCAGATCTGGTTGACCAGTTCGGCGCCAGGGTTATGGCTGCCCGGTGCGACCCAGGACAGGATCACGCTGATGATCAGTGCAAAGAAGAAAATCTTCAGGAACAGCGCGGTCACGCCGATCAGGGCCCAGACCAGCAGTTGCAGGAAGTTGCCCATGGTGCCGTAGGTCAGCAGCAGCGTCAGGGCCATCAGCGCCAGTTGCACCAGGATCGCCAGCACCAGCGACGACATGTCCAGGCCGAAAAGGCTCGGGATTACCCGGCGCAGCGGCTTGAGCAGCGGCTGGGTGGCCTTCACGGCGAATTGGCAGAGCGGGTTGTAGAAGTTGGCGCGTACCAGTTGCAGGACAAAGCGCAACAGCACGATCAGCAGGTAAAGGCTGCCGAGGGTTTGCAGTACATAGACGGCAGCGGTGTTCAAACCAATCATATTGGCTCCTTATTGACCCAGTTGTTCGGCAAGTTCAGCCGAGCGGTGCGCGGCGGCACCCAGTGCTTTTTCGACCAGGGCTTCAAAGCCCCCGGCCTGGAATGATTCGATGGCCGCCTGTGTGGTGCCATTGGGCGAGGTCACGCGACGACGCAATTCGGCCGCATCCACATCGCTGGAGACCACCATATGTGCGGCGCCGAGGGCGGTTTGCTGGGTCAGTTGCTCAGCGATTTCCCGTGGCAGGCCCAGCTTCACGCCGGCGGCGGTCATGGCTTCGACCAGCAGGAAGAAATATGCCGGGCCACTGCCGGACACAGCGGTGACGGCGTCCAGTTGCTGCTCTTCTTCCAGCCACAGGGCCACACCCACGGCCGACAACAGCTCCTGGGCCTGCTCACGCTGGGCGGCGCTCACTTGGGCGGTGGCGTACAGGCCGCTGACACCCTGGCGCAGCAGCGATGGGGTGTTGGGCATGCAGCGCACGATGGGCTGGGCGCCGAGCCAGTTGTTCATGCTGGCGCAGTTGATACCGGCGGCAATCGACACCACCAGTTGCTGCGGCGCCAGGCTTGGGCGCAAGGCTTCGCACACGGCTTTCATGGCCTGTGGCTTGACCGCCAGTACGATCACGTCGACGCCCTGGATGGCCTCGGCGTTGTCGGCGAAGGTTTCGATACCGTGTTCTGCGCTCACCCGGGCACGGGTCTCGGCGCCCGGATCGCTGGCGCGAATCTGCGAGGCTTGCAGGCCCTTGGCCCGCAGGCCACCGATCAGGCTGGCCGCCATGTTGCCGGCGCCGATAAAGGCTATACGCGTGTTGCTCATGACAGGTCCTTACTCAGATGGAAGTCAGCCATTTCATGGCTGGCCGTAGTCGCGGGCACCAAACAGCGCGGTACCGATCCGCACCCAGGTGGCCCCTTGGGCAATGGCCGACTCAAGGTCATGGCTCATGCCCATGGAAAGTGTGTCGAGCCCCAGGTCCAGGCTCGCTTGCAAGTCACGCACAGCGGCAAACGCCGCATCTTGCTGTGCCCGGTCGTCGGTGGGCTCGGGGATCGCCATCAGGCCACGCAGCTTCAAGCGGGGCAGGGCCTGGATCGCCTCGGCCAGCGCTGGCAGGTCGGCGGGTGTACAGCCGGACTTGCTGGCTTCGCCACTGACATTGACCTGAATGCAGATATTGAGCGGCGGCAGGTCGGCCGGGCGTTGTTCGGACAGGCGTTGGGCAATTTTCAGGCGGTCCACGGAATGCACCCAAGCGAAGTTCTCGGCGATAGCGCGCGTCTTGTTCGATTGAATGGGGCCGATGAAGTGCCAACTCAAGGGCAGATCGGTTAAATCGGCCTGTTTGCCCAGGGCTTCCTGCAAGTAGTTCTCGCCGAAGTCGCGCATCCCGGCGGCGTAGGCTTCGCGCACGGCTTGCGCGGGTTTGGTCTTGCTCACGGCCAGCAAGTGCACGCTGGTTTCATCGCGTTGCACGGCCTGGGCCGCGGCACGGATCCGCTCGGTAACCAGGCCGATATTGTCTGCTATGGTCGACATTAAAGTTGCGCCCGCGGATATGGAGTCCGCGGCATTCTACTGGAAATGGATAGCCCTATGGACATCACTGAACTGCTGGCCGCAAGCGTCAGCCAGGGCGCCTCCGACCTGCATCTGTCGGCAGGCTTGGCGCCGAGGATGCGCGTCGATGGCGAGGTACTGCCACTGGATTGGCCGGTGCTGAGTGCTACGCAAGTAGCGGACTTGCTCAGCCCGATCCTCCATAAACACCAGCAAAAGGATTTCGAAACATCTCTTGAAACGGATTTTTCCTTCGATTTGCCTGGCGTCGCGCGCTTTCGCGCCAACGTGTTCTGCCAGCACCGGGGGCTGGGGGCGGTGTTCCGTGCGATCCCCTCTCGGGTCCAGAGCCTGGAAGCCCTGGGGCTGGGGGACATATTCCGGCGCATCGCCGAATTGCCCAGAGGGCTGGTGCTGGTGACTGGTGCCACGGGCTCGGGCAAGTCCACCACCCTGGCGGCGATGGTCGATTACCTCAACAGCACCCGTCAGCAGCACATCCTGACCCTTGAAGACCCTATCGAGTTTGTCCACGAACCGCGTAAAGCGCTGATCAGCCAACGCCAGGTGCACCGCGACACCCACAGTTTCTCGACGGCCCTGCGTTCGGCGTTGCGCGAAGACCCGGATGTGATCCTGGTTGGCGAGTTGCGCGACCTGGAAACCATCCGCCTGGCCCTGACGGCGTCGGAAACCGGGCACTTGGTGTTTGGCACCCTGCACACCAGTTCGGCGGCGAAAACCGTGGATCGGCTGGTGGATGTGTTTCCGGCGGGGGAAAAGGCCATGGTCCGCTCGATGCTCTCGGAATCGCTGCAGGCGGTGGTGTCCCAGGTGTTGCTGAAGAAAGTCGGCGGCGGGCGCGTGGCGGCCCATGAAATCATGCTCGGCACACCGGCGATCCGCAACCTGATCCGCGAGGACAAGGTGGCGCAGTTGTATTCGGCGATTCAGACGGGCGGGGCGCTGGGGATGAAGACGTTGGATATGAGCTTGAAGGGGTTGGTCAGTCAGGGACTGGTCAGGCTTGAAGAGGCCCGGGAGCAGGCGCGGGTGCCCGCAGATATATAGGATGTGGGAGCTGGCTTGCCTGCGATGCAGGCAACTCGGTGTGTCAGTCACACTGAGGTGATGCTATCGCAGGCAAGCCAGCTCCCACACAAGCCAGCATTCACATTTGCATTTACTGTCAGCGCTGCACAATCCGCAGGTTGTTCTGCTCTTTGGGCAGCACGCGCTTGGCAATCACGTAGTTCTTGTTCCAGAACGGCTTTTTCAGGGTGTCGATGCTGACCGACTTGCCACGGCGCGGTGCGTGGATAAAGCGGTCGTTGCCCAGGTAGATGGCAACATGGTTGACCTGGCGGCTCTTGAGCTTGAAGAACAACAGGTCGCCGGGCTTCAGATCCTTGCGATCGACCTTCTGCCCGTGGCCGCTGGCCATGGCGTTGGAGGTGCGTGGCAAATCCACTGCAGCCACATCATTGAAGGCGTATTTCACCAGGCCGCTGCAATCAAAGCCTTTACTTGGGCTACTGCCGCCCCAACGATAAGGGGTACCGAGCACGTTGACGGCACGGCTCAAGACTTTGCTGCTTTGCTGGTTATTGCTCGCTACCAGGCCCGGAACTGCTTTAACGTTGGCCTTGCTCAGCTGAGTCGGGCGCTTGACGGTGAGCTTTGCCGATTTGGCGGAGGTGGTAGTGGCGTGAACTTTAGGGGTAAAACCATTAACGTTCGGAAGTCGTTGCTCACGATTGGTGGCGTGGGCGGCCAGTGGCATCAATAGGCAAATGGTTAGCCATGTCTTTAAAAATGGTCGCATAAGGCAGGCTCTTGTTGGTTTGCGCGCAACTTTATAACAGCTTTTAGTGTCTTTCTCAGGCCGTCTGTCGACTGAACCTTGACGTCAAAATCAGGAAAACCGCGACGAACTGTCGCAATTGTCCTACACAAGTCAGGCGGTATAAGGCTTTGAGGGAAGCGACGATAACATTTGCCGTACGTCGGGTGCCTGTAAAAAAGTCACAAAGAAACCAGAAATATTTATCTATCGAGGCTAAAGAGGTCATTCATGAACACCTATCGACAGGATGTTTCGCAACAGGACACCCATAGCAAGGTGATCGGTTACCTGCTCTGGATCTTCGGTTTTACCGGGGCACACCGCTTTTACTACGGCAAGCCGGTGACCGGGACGATCTGGTTCTTCACCTTTGGTTTGCTGGGTATTGGCTGGCTGATCGACCTGTTCCTGATCCCGGCGATGGACCGTGAAGCCGACCTGCGTTTTACCGCCGGGCCGATCGAGTACAACGTGGCCTGGATTCTTCTGACGTTTCTTGGGGTGTTTGGCTTGCACCGCATGTATCAGGGCAAATGGCTCACCGGCCTGTTGTATCTGGTAACGGGCGGCTTGTTCCTGGTCGGCGTGCTGTATGACTTCTGGACGCTGAATACGCAGGTTTCGATCCGCAATGCCGAGCGGCTGGGCGGGCGCTAAGCCTGGCTAGGCTCATGTGGGCACGGTCAAATGTGGGAGCAGGCTTGCCTGCGATGCGGGCACCTCGGTATGTCAGTGGCACTGAGGTGATGCAATCGCAGGCAAGCCAGCTCCCACACAAGCTGGCTCCTACATTTTTGACCGTGCCCACTTTAGAGCGGATCAGGCCTGGTAGCTGATCCGTCCATCCACCAGGGTGTAGCGCACAGTCGCCGGCAAGCTATGGCCGATGAATGGGCAGTTTTCACCCCGAGACAGCCACTGCTCGCCAGCCACGGTGGAGCTGGCCGGATCAAACAGCACCAGGTCCGCCGCAGAACCCACCGCCAGCTTGCCCGCCGGCAGGCGCAGCGCTTGGGCCGGGCCTGAGCTCAGGCGTGCCAGCAGCGTTGGCAAGTCCAACAACCCATCTTCCACCAGGGTCATCGCCAGCGGCAGCAGCAACTCGACGCTGCTGATCCCAGGCTCTGTCGCGCCAAATGGGGCCAGCTTGGCATCCCGCTCGTGGGGTTGGTGATGGCTGGAGATCGCCGAAACCACCCCGGACTTCACCGCTGCGCGCAAACCGTCGCGGTCGGCGCGGGTGCGCAGTGGCGGTTGCACGTGGTACAGGCTGGAGAAGTCGATCAACGCCTCATCGGTCAGAATCAACTGGTACAACGCCACATCGGCGGTCACCGGCAAGCCGCGGGCCTGGGCCTGGGCGATCAGGGCCACGCCCCGGGCGCTGGTCAGTTGGCTGAAGTGCGCACGCACCCCGCTTTGTTCCACCAGCAGCAGGTCACGGGCCAGGGCTACGGTTTCTGCGGTTTCCGGGATGCCTGCCAGGCCGAGGAAGCTGGCGGTAGGGCCTTCATGGGCCAGGCCGCCTTCAGCCAGGTCGTGGTCCTGGGAGTGGAAGATCACCGTCAGGTCGAAGGTGGCTGCATATTCCAGGGCACGGCACAGGGTGCGGGTGCTGCGGAAGCTTTCCAGGCCATTGCCGAAGGCCACGCAACCCGCGTCGCGCAGGGCAATCAGCTCAGCCAGTTGTTCGCCATCCAGGCCTTTGCTCAGGGCGCCGATGGGGAACACTTTGCAATTGCCGGCCTCGCGGGCACGGTCGAGGATCAGCTCGGCCACGGCCGAGGTGTCCAGCACCGGTTTGGTCTGTGGCGGGCAGCACAGGCTGGTGACACCGCCGGCAGCGGCGGCGCGGGTTTCGCTGGCGATGCTGCCTTTGCGGCTGTAGCCCGGCTCGCGCAGGGCGACGTTCAGGTCTACCAGGCCGGGAGCAGCCACCAGGCCTTTGGCGTCGATGCTCTGAACCGGGCTGAAACCGCTGGGGGCGGCGCCAATGGCAATGATCTTGCCAGCTTCCAGGTGCAGATCAGTGACTTGATCCAGGCCGCTGGCCGGATCGATGACTCGGGCGCCGAGAATGCTGAGCTTCACTGGGCGTTCTCCTGCTCGAATTGACGTTGGGCGGTTTGCCCGCTCATGGCCATGGACAGCACGGCCATGCGTACGGCGATGCCGTAGGTAACCTGGTTGAGAATCACCGAGTGCGGCCCGTCGGCCACCGCCGACTCAATCTCCACCCCGCGGTTGATCGGGCCGGGGTGCATGACAATGGCATCCGGCTTGGCACCGGCCAGGCGCGCGGTGGTCAGGCCGAACAGGCGGTAGAACTCGCCTTCGCTGGGCAGCAGGCCACCGGCCATGCGCTCGCGTTGCAGGCGCAGCATGATCACCACGTCCACATCCTTCAGGCCCGTGGCCATGTCGGTGTAGACCTTCACCCCGTATTGCTCGATGCCTACCGGCAGCAGGGTTTTCGGTGCAATCACGCGGATATCCGGGCAGCCCAGGGTTTTCAGGGCCAGCATGTTCGAGCGCGCTACCCGCGAATGCAGGATATCGCCGACGATGGCCACCGAGAGGTTTTCAAAGCCACCCTTGTGCCGACGGATGGTGAGCATGTCGAGCATGCCCTGGGTCGGGTGGGCGTGGCGGCCATCGCCGCCGTTGATGATCGCCACCTGCGGGCACACGTGCTCGGCGATAAAGTGCGCCGCGCCCGAGTCGCCATGACGCACCACGAACATGTCGGCCGCCATGGCCTCCAGGTTACGCAGGGTGTCGAGCAGGGTTTCGCCCTTGCTCGCCGACGAGGTGGAGACGTTCAGGGTGATCACGTCGGCTGACAGGCGCTGGGCTGCCAGTTCGAAGGTGGTGCGGGTGCGCGTCGAGTTCTCGAAGAACACGTTGCAAATGGTTTTGCCGCGCAGCAGCGGGACTTTCTTCACCGCTCGGCCGCCGACTTCAAGGAACGAGTCGGCAGTGTCGAGGATTTCGGTGAGCAATTCGCGGGGCAGGCCGTCGAGGGACAGGAAGTGTTGCAGCTGGCCCTGAGCGTTGAGCTGCAGCGGGCGCTTGGCATCTAGAGGCGTCATCGCGGGGACTCTTTACAAGGCGGTTTAAAGGGCGAGGTCTTGCAGTTCGAGTTCGAGCGGCGTGGGACCGGACAATTTTACCCGCTGCTGGGCTGAAAGCGACAGGGTCGCGCCCACCACATCCGGGCTGATCGGCAGTTCGCCAGCCTCGAGGTCTAGCAGGCAGACCAGGGTGATGCTGGCCGGGCGGCCGTAGTCGAACAGCTCGTTCATGGCGGCCCGGATGGTGCGGCCGCTCATCAGCACGTCATCAATCAGCACTAGGTGCTGGCCTTCGATCTCGAACGGCAGGGCTGACGGGCGCACTTGTGGGTGCAGGCCGTTCTGGCTGAAGTCATCGCGGTAGAAGGACACGTCCAGGGTGCCCAGGGGCGAGTCACTGCCCAGCTCTTGCAGCAACGCCTGGGCGACCCACACACCGCCGGTGCGGATGCCGATGAAGCGCGGCTCGCTGATGGCGCGGTGTTGCAGATGGGCCTTGAGGCGAATCGCCATCTGGCTGATCAGTTCGGCGGGATTGGGCAGGCTCATGGTGGCTCCTTCAAGGGCTCGGCCAGCG
The DNA here is from genome assembly GCF_030687625.1 of Pseudomonas sp. FP2294. Lineage (NCBI taxonomy): Bacteria > Pseudomonadati > Pseudomonadota > Gammaproteobacteria > Pseudomonadales > Pseudomonadaceae > Pseudomonas > Pseudomonas sp. FP2294. The sequence goes on along the minus strand of NZ_CP117441.1, from coordinate 5,482,702 downwards.
TGACGCTGACAAAGTCCGGGCTCAAACGTAAGAAGACGCGGCAAGCCGCGTCAGTCAGGATTCAAATAAAGCAGTGTTTTCATCCAGCCAGCCCTGCAACAGCAAGGCGGCGGCAATGGCGTCGACCGGGTTGTCGCGGTAGCTGCCTTTCTGCCCGCCACGGTCGCGGCGCTCACCCTTGGCCTCGAAGGTCGTCAGGCGCTCATCGTGGGTATAGAAGGGCAGGTTGTAGCGGCCATTGAGGCGACGGGCGAACTTTTCGGCACGCAGGCACATGTCGCTGGGGGTGCCGTCCATGTTCAGCGGCAGGCCGACCACCACCGCGTCGGGCTTCCATTCCTTGATCAGGGCTTCGACCTGATTCCAGTCCGGAATGCCGTTTTGCGCCTTCAAGGTACACAGCTCGCGGGCCTGGCCGGTGATGACCTGGCCCACGGCCACGCCGATCTGCTTGGTGCCGTAGTCAAACCCGAGGATCAGTCGCAAGGCCATCAGGCGTGCCCCGCCTGGCTGGTCAGCAGGTTGAGGTTGACCCCCAACTGCTTGGCCGCGGCATTCAGGCGCAGTTCGCTGGCGGTATTGAACAGAATGTCGGCATCGAACGGGCAGGTCAGCCAGGCATTGTTGGCCAGTTCTTCTTCCAGTTGCCCGGCTTCCCAGCCCGCGTAGCCCAGGGTAATCAGGCTCTGCTGCGGGCCGACGCCATCGGCGATGGCAAACAGCACGTCCTGGGAGGTGGACAGCGACACGCCCTCCAGGTCGACAGTGGCCTGGAACGTCGGGCCGCTGGGATGCAGCACGAAACCCCGGTCCGTCTGCACCGGGCCGCCGAAATAGATCGGCACTGCCTGGCAACTGGCGGGCGGGTCGATCTCCGGGCGCAGTTGCTCAAGGATATCCGCCAGGTTCAGGCTTTGCGGGCGGTTGACCACCAGCCCCATGGCGCCATTGGCCGTGTGCTCGACGATATAGGTCAAGGTGTGCGCAAAGTTCGGGTCGGCCATATGGGGCATGGCGATCAGGAATTGGTGCTTGAGGTAAGTCGGGCTGACATTTTTCATGTCCGCTAGTGTGGCGTTGGAGGGGCGAACTGACAAGCTGGGGATGTGTAGGAATACGGTTAGCGGATTTGTTTCCCGTGTAGGCGCGAGCTTGCAGTGGTCAGTTGCTGGAAAGCCGGTCGCCTTTGGCAAAACGCCAGGTGCGGATGATTTCCAGGCGGTCGATATCGTTCAGGTCACCGGTAAACGGGGCGAACGGTGCGGCCAGGCGCACGATGCGTTGCGCCGCCTGGTCCAGCAATGGCTGGCCGGAGGACTCCAGCACCAGCACTTCATACAGGGAGCCGTCGCGGTTGATCGACACCAGCAGGCGCAAGTTGCCGTAGATCTGCTGGCGACGGGCCTCGTCCGGGTAGTTCAAGTTGCCGATGCGCTCGACCTTCTTGCGCCATTCGTCCTTATACCAGGCGCCTTTGTCGCGCATGGTGGAGGCGGCATTGAGCCGGTAGATGCGCGGGCGCTTGGCGTACAGCTGTTGTTCGTTGGCCAGTTCGGCTTCCAGGCTGGAGATTTCGCTGGAAAGCTGCGAGCTGTCAAATGTGGGGGCGGGTTTGCTTGGCGTAGGCTCGGTCTTCACGGCTTCGCGCTGGGTCACGGCCTTCTGGGGTTTTGGCGCAACGGTGGCGACGGCGGCCTTGGGCGCGGCCTGCTTGACCTCAGGCTTGGCCGCTGGAGGCGGGGTGACCTTATTGATCTTGTTGTCCTGGAAGGGCGCCACTTCGGTGGTCTTGGGCACCGCCTTTTTATCCAGGGTGCCGCTGCCCTGCTGATTGTCCTGGGCCAGGAAGTCAGCCTTTTCGGGCTTTTTTTCACTTTTGAAGGTGGCGAGGGTGATTTCCAGGGTTTTGCTGATCTGCTGGGGTTCGACGAAGGTGAAGCCCAGGCCAAGGATCAACGCCAAATGAATCAGCGCTGCCAGGAACAGGGTAAATCCGAGCCGATCAGCCGGGCGTACGCCGCTATGGGTGAATTGGGGGGGCAGGTCGGACGGAAGCGTCATAACAGGAAAACCAACATCGCGCGTCTCACGGGTGGCGCATGATAGCGCAATGTTGGTTTACATCTGGCTGTTCTATGTCACTTGGCTTGTAGCTTGTCGGCAATTGCTGCCATGAGCATTTCGCCGATATTGGTGCCGAACGCGTTGTCTATTTCGCGGATACAGGTGGGACTGGTCACGTTGATTTCGGTCAGGTGCTCGCCAATTACGTCAAGGCCTACAAACAGCAGGCCCTTTTCCCGCAGGGTTGGGCCAACCTGGGCGGCGATCCAGCGGTCCTTGTCGCTTAGCGGGCGGGCTTCGCCACGACCACCGGCCGCGAGGTTGCCACGGGTCTCGCCGGCCGCCGGGATGCGTGCCAGGCAGTAATCCACCGGCTCGCCGTCGATCATCAGGATGCGCTTGTCGCCGTCCTTGATCGCTGGCAGGTAGGCCTGGCCCATGATCTGCTGGGTGCCGAGGGCGGTCAGGGTCTCAAGGATCACCGACAGGTTCGGGTCGCCCGCGCGGTGACGGAAGATCGAGGTGCCGCCCATGCCGTCCAGCGGCTTGAGGATCACATCGCCATGCTTGGCGGCAAATTCACGCAATACATCGGCGCGGCGGCTGACCACGGTCGGTGGCGTGCACTGCGGGAACAAGGTGGCGAACAGCTTTTCGTTGCAGTCGCGCAGGCTCTGCGGCTTGTTGACGATCAGCACGCCGGCGCGCTCGGCCTGCTCCAGCAGGTAGGTGGAGTAGACGAACTCCATGTCGAACGGCGGATCCTTGCGCATCAGGATCACGTCCAGGTCGCTCAGGGGGCTGTCGATCTCGTCTTGCAGCTCAAACCACTTCTCTGGATTGGCGAACACCTGCAAGGGGCGCATCCGCGCCCGCGCCTCGCCGTCGCCCTGGTAAAGGTCGCGCTGCTCCATATAGAACAGGGTCCAGCCGCGGGCCTGGGCGGCGAGCAGCATGGCCAGCGAGCTATCCTTTTTATAGGAGATGCTGGCGATAGGGTCCATGACAATGCCGACGCGAACGCTCATGGGGAATTCCTCTAACAAATAAGGGCGCATAAAAGTGGCGTCAGAGTGGCGCTGCGGCTGTTGTGGGTCAAGGAAAAACCACCTTGCCGGTCGGCCGATAGATTGCCTTCCCAGTCTGTGCTAAAAAGGCTGCCATGGCGTGTCGGCCCTTGCACGGCAAGGGTTTTGGCGCTGGTCCCAGGCCGCACCCGGCAGTACACACCGAAAACCGATTCGCTGTGGCGATGGTAGAGCAGATATGGAACAGCATTCCAACGCCTTGAAAGTGATGGTGATCGACGATTCGAAAACGATTCGCCGCACCGCTGAAACGCTGTTGAAGAACGTGGGGTGCGAAGTCATCACGGCCATCGACGGTTTTGATGCCCTGGCCAGGATCGTTGACCATCACCCGCACATTATCTTTGTCGACATCATGATGCCGCGCCTGGATGGCTATCAGACCTGCGCCCTGGTCAAGAACAACCCGGCGTTCAAGGCCATTCCGGTGATCATGCTCTCGTCCAGGGACGGCCTGTTCGACAAAGCCAAGGGGCGCATCGTCGGCGTCGATCAATTTTTGACCAAGCCTTTCAGCAAGGAAGAACTGCTGAGTGCGATCAAGGCCTATGTGCCGGGTTTCGCTGCAGTAGAACAAGCACATTGACCTAGCCCCCGGGGCTTGCGTCAACCAATGTAGTGGGGAAAACCATGGCACGCGTTCTGATCGTCGACGATTCGCCGACTGAAATGTACAAACTGACCGGCATGCTGGAAAAGCACGGTCACCAGGTCCTCAAGGCCGAAAACGGTGCCGATGGCGTTGCCCTGGCCCGCCAGGAGAAGCCCGACGCCGTCTTGATGGATATCGTCATGCCCGGCCTCAATGGCTTCCAGGCCACGCGCCAATTGTCCAAGGAGCCGGAAACCAGCGGTATCCCGATCATCATCGTCACCACCAAGGACCAGGAAACCGACAAGATCTGGGGCGCGCGCCAAGGGGCCAAGGCATACCTGACCAAGCCGGTGGAAGAAGACAAGCTGATTGAAGTCCTGAACTCGGTGCTCAAACCCTGACGGCACGTTCCCATGACCGAGTCGCAAACCGCCTTTGAGCTGCTGCTGGACATCGACCGCCGCTGCCGCCTGCTGGCCGCTGATTTGCCGTCCCAGGAAACCCGGTCGCACAGCTGGAGCGGCATCGGCTTTCGCCTGGGCGGGCATTGGTATGTGGCGCCCATGGGCGAAGTCGCCGAGGTGCTGCATGAACCGCGCTGCACCTTGATGCCGGGGGTCAAGCCCTGGGTCAGGGGCGTGGCCAACCTGCGCGGGCGCTTGCTGCCGGTGATCAACCTGTGTGGGTTTTTCGGCTATGAGCTGTCGGCGGCGCGCAAGCAGCGCCGGGTGCTGGTGATCGAGCACGAAGACACCTTTGTCGGCCTGCTGGTGGATGAAGTGGTCGGCCTGCAACACTTTGCCCAGGACCTGCTGCTTCCGGCATCGGCCAGCGTGCCCGCCGCCAGCGCCGCGTTTATCCAAGGCCAGTTCAGCGGCGACCCGCTGTGGCAGGTCTTCAGCCCCTTCGCCCTGGCCCAGGCCCCGGGCTTTCTGGATGTTGCCGCATGAGCACCGCCACCCCCGTCAAACCGCAGGAAGCCTCCCGTAGCCGTTCGCAGATCATCGTGCTGTTTATCGCGCTGATCATCTTCATCATGCTGCTGTTCGCGAACTTCGCGTACCTCAACACCCAGTCCACCTACGACAAGCAGTACATCGGCCACGCCGGCGAGCTGCGGGTGCTGTCCCAGCGCATTGCCAAGAACGCCACGGAGGCCGCCGCCGGCAAGGCCGCCGCGTTCAAGCTGCTGAGTGAGGCGCGCAATGATTTTGCCCAGCGCTGGGGTTACCTGAAAAAAGGCGACCCGGCCACCGGCCTGCCCGCTGCACCCGCTGCCGTGCGCAGCGAAATGCGCGCCGTGCAGCATGACTGGGAAGCCTTGCTGAAGAACACCGACGTGATCCTGGCCAGCGAGCAGACGGTGCTGTCCCTGCATCAAGTGGCGGCGACCCTGGCCGAAACCGTGCCGCAATTACAGATCGAGTCGGAAAAGGTCGTCGAGATCCTGCTGCAACGCGGCGCGCCCGCCAGCCAGGTGGCGGTGGCCCAGCGCCAGTCGCTATTGGCCGAGCGCATCCTGGGAGCGGTCAACACGGTGCTGGCGGGAGATGACACGGCGGTCAAGGCCGCCGACGCCTTTGGCCGCGACGCCAACCGTTTTGGCCAGGTCCTGGCCGGTATGCTCCAGGGCAGTGCCGGCCTGAAGATCAGCGAGGTGCAAGACTCGGACGCCCGGGCGCGCCTGGCGGAAATTGCCGAGCTGTTCGAGTTTGTCTCCGGCTCCGTGGATGAAATCCTCGAAACCTCGCCACAACTGTTCCAGGTGCGCGCCTCGGCGAGCAACATCTTCAGCCTCTCGCAGACCCTGCTCGATGAAGCCTCGCAACTGGCCACCGGCTTTGAAAACCTGGCCGGCGGGCGCACCCTCGACACCATCGGCGGCTATGCCCTGGGCTTGCTGGCGCTGGCCTCGATTATCCTGATCGGCCTGGTGATGGTGCGCGAGACCAATCGTCAGTTGCGCGAAACCGCCGAGAAAAACGAACGCAATCAGAACGCGATCATGCGCCTGCTGGACGAAATCGAAGACCTGGCCGACGGCGACCTCACCGTGACCGCCTCGGTGACCGAAGACTTTACCGGCACCATCGCCGATTCCATCAACTACTCGGTGGACCAGTTGCGCGACCTGGTGGCGACCATCAACCTCACCGCCGGTGAAGTGGCCGGTGCGGTGCAGGAAACCCAGGCCACCGCCATGCACCTGGCCCAGGCCTCGGAGCACCAGGCCCAGCAGATCGCCGAAGCTTCCACGGCGATCAACCAGATGGCCCAATCCATCGACCAGGTATCGGCCAACGCCGCCGAGTCCTCGGCCGTGGCCGAACGTTCGGTGGAGATTGCCAACAAGGGCAACGAGGTGGTGCACAACACCATCCACGGCATGGACAACATCCGTGAACAGATCCAGGACACCGCCAAACGCATCAAGCGCCTGGGGGAGTCGTCCCAGGAAATTGGCGATATTGTCAGCCTGATCGACGATATCGCCGACCAGACCAACATCCTTGCCCTCAACGCCGCGATCCAGGCGAGCATGGCCGGTGACGCCGGGCGCGGCTTTGCGGTGGTAGCCGATGAGGTGCAGCGCCTGGCCGAGCGCTCGTCGGCCGCCACCCGGCAGATCGAGAACCTGGTGCGGGCGATCCAGACCGACACCAATGAAGCCGTGATTTCCATGGAGCAGACCACCACCGAAGTGGTACGTGGCGCGCGGCTGGCCCAGGACGCCGGGGTGGCCCTGGAAGAAATCGAAGGGGTGTCCAAGACCCTGGCCGCGCTGATCCAGAGCATCTCCAACGCGGCGCAGCAGCAAACCTCGTCGGCGGGGCAGATCTCCCTGACCATGAACGTGATCCAGCAAATCACCAGCCAGACCTCATCGGGCTCCACGGCCACCGCCGAAAGCATTGGCAACCTGGCCAAAATGGCCAGCCAGTTGCGCCGCTCGGTATCGGGCTTCACCTTGCCGCCCGTGCGCAAGACCGATGAATGACATGCCCTCTCAACACCTGCACAAAACCCCTGTGAGAGCTGGCTTGCCTGCGATAGCGGTGGGTCAGCTCACACATTTGTATTGCGGTGTTAACTCACTCCGGAGTCGTTATGGTTGACCGGCACGACTACGTCGCCCTCGAATGGGTCAAGGGCGAGATCGCCGATACCCTGAAGCAGGCCCGTGCGGCACTGGACGCCTTTGCCGACGACGCCAGCGAGCAAGCCCTCGCGCAGTGCCTGGAGGGCATTCATCAGGTCCACGGCGCCCTGCAGATGGTCGAGTTCTACGGCGCGGCACTGCTTGCCGAAGAAATGGAGCACCTGGCCCAGGCCCTGCAAGCCGGGCACGTCAGCCAGCGCGAAGAAGGTATCCGCCTGCTGCAACAGGCCCTCGGGCAACTGCCGTTGTACCTGGACCGCGTGCACAGCGCCCGGCGCGACCTGCCCCTGGTGGTGTTGCCGCTGCTCAACGACCTGCGCAGCGTGCATGGCAAAAGCCTGCTCTCGGAAACCAGCCTGTTCAGCCCGCAACTGCTGGTGATTGCCCCGCTGCCCGATGACGCCCTGGCCCAGCGGGCACCGGCCGACTTTGCCGAGCAACTGCAGCACTGGCGGCAAATGCTGCAACAGGGCCTGGCCGGGCTGCTGCGTGAAGATCACGGCCCGAGCAACCTGGAAGACATGGCACGGGTCTTCGCCCAACTGGAAGCACTGTGTCACGGCGCGCCATTGCTGCCGTTGTGGCAAGTCACCTCGGCGCTGGCCGAAGGCATGCTCACTGGCGTGATCGCCAATAGCCCGGCATTGCGCAGCCTGCTCAAGAGCTGCGACAAGGTGCTCAAGCGCCTGCAAACCCAGGGCATCGAAGGGATCAACAGCCCGGCGCCGGACCAGTTGCTCAAGAGCCTGCTGTTTTATATCGCCAAAGTCACCCGGCCGACGCCGCGCATGCAAAGCCTCAAGGAACGCTACGGCCTGGATGAAGCCTTGCCCGACAGCACCGTGGTCGATGCCGAGCGCGCGCGCCTGGCCGGGCCTGACCGCAATGCCATGGGCTCGGTGCTCGGCGCGTTGTGTGAGGAGTTGGTACGGGTCAAGGAACGCCTGGACCTGTTTGTGCGCAGCGACCGCCAGCACATCGCGGACCTCGACAGCCTGTTGGCGCCCTTGCGCCAGATCGCCGATACCCTGGCGGTGCTTGGCTTTGGCCAGCCGCGCAAAGTCATCATCGACCAGTTGGCGGTGGTCCAGGGCCTGGCCCAGGGGCAGCGCGAGCCCAACGACGCGGTGTTGATGGATGTCGCCGGGGCCCTGCTTTATGTCGAAGCGACCCTGGCCGGGATGGTCGGCACTGTCGAGCCGCAAAACCGTGAAGACAGCCGCCTGCCCACCACCGACCTGACCCAGATCCACCAGTTGGTGATCAAGGAATCGTGCCAGTGCCTCAAGCAGGCGCGGGAGTTGATCATTGACTGCCTTGAGGCGCAATGGGATACACAACGTCTGGAATCCCTGCCAGAGCTGCTGACCCAGGTGCGTGGCGCCCTGGCAATGATTCCGCTGCCCCGTGCGGCGAGCCTGATGCGTGGTTTTAATGACTACGTGGATGAGCAGTTGATGGTCCAGGACACTGCGCCCTCTGCGGCACAACTCGAGCATCTTGCCGACGTGCTCACCAGCCTGGAGCACTACCTCGAACGCATGCTCCAGGACCCGGACGCGCCCGGCGAACGCGTCTTGGACATCGCTTACGAAGGCCTCGCGGCGCTGGGTTACGCGCCGCTGCAGGCCCAGCAGACCTGGCGCCAGGAGCGCTCGGCGTTGAGCGATGAAACCACGGATAACACCCAGACACTGGCACAGGCGCTCGCCAGCCCGACGCCGCGCCTCAACCCGCCGGCACTGCAACGCCCGGGCAGCCTGTTGCCGCCACCGGCCGACGAAGAGTCGGTGGATGATGAACTGCGCGAAGTGTTCCTGGAAGAAACCGCCGAAGTGCTGGAAGTACTGCAGCGCTTGATACCCCAAGGCGCTGCCAGCCTCGAAGACAAGACCGCCCTGAGCGACATGCGCCGTGCCTTCCATACCCTCAAGGGTAGTGGGCGCATGGTGCGAGCCCTGGTGCTGGCGGAGCTGGCGTGGGCCGTGGAAAACCTGCTGAACCGCGTGCTCGAGCGGGTGGTCGCGCCGGGTGCCGAGGTCCAGGCCGTACTGGATGATGTGCTGGTGCTCTTGCCGGCGCTGATCGCCGAGTTCGCCGCCGACGCCCAGCGCCAGCGCGATGATGTCGACCTGCTTGCCGCGCGCGCCCATGCCCTGGCCAGTGGCGCGCCGTTACCCGAAGCCATGGAGCCGGACGACAGCGCACTCGACCCGCTGCTGCTGGAAATTTTCCGCAACGAAGCGCAGAGCCACCTGGACAGCCTCAACCAGTTTTTGCACCAGGCCACCGAACAGATGCCGCTGCCCGTCAGCGATGAGTTGCAACGCGCCCTGCATACCCTCAAGGGCAGCGCCTACATGGCGGGGGTGCTGCCCATCGCCGAACTGGCGCGGCCGTTGGACCACCTGACCCGTGAATACAAGGCCCATCGCTTGCCGTTGGACCTGGATGAAATCGAACTGCTGCTGGAGGGCGAAGCCTTGTTCCAGCGCGGCCTGCGCCAGTTGGACAGCGATCCTCTGGTGCCCATCAACGGCGCGGCCGACTTGATCAAGCGCACCCAGGCGCACCTCGACAGCCATCTCGAAGCGGTGCTCAATGCGCCGAGCGCCGGCCTGCGGGTCAAGCGCGACCCACACTTGATCAGCAACTTCCTGGCCCAGGGCATGGACATCCTGCTCGACGCCGAAAGCCTGCTGCGGCGCTGGCAGCAACACCCTGGCGAGCGCCAGGAACTCAGCGCATTGCTGGACGAGCTGACCACCCTGGGTGAGGGCGCGCACCTGGCCGACCTGCACCCGATGGATGAGCTGTGCGAAGCCTTGCTCGACCTCTATGGCGCAGTGGAAGAGAGCAGCCTGGCGGTCAGCGAGCGGTTTTTCCAGGAGGCCGAGCAGGCCCATGAAGCCCTGATCAATATGCTCGACCAACTGGCCGCCGGCCAGGAAGTCAGCCCGGCGCCGGCGCGCATGAAAGCCTTGCGCGAGTTGCTCGATGAAGGGCTGGACCCCAGCGCCACCGGCCTGATCAAAACCGACGGCAGCCGCGCTTTGAGCATTGCCGAACTGGGGGCGGCCACCACGCAGTTGCAACAGGACTGGGCGGTGGACGATGAAATCGTCGAGATTTTCCTTGAGGAAGCGGTGGATATCCTCGACAGCGCCGGGCAGTCCCTCAAACGCTGGTTGCTGGAGCCCGACGGCGTGGCGCCGCTGTCGTCCCTGCAACGGGACCTGCATACCCTGCGCGGCGGCGCGCGCATGGCCGAAATCGGGCCGGTGGGCGATCTGGCCCAGGAACTGGAAAGCCTTTACGAAGGCCTGGTGGACCGGCGCTACAGCTACTCCGGTGAAATAGCGCAAGTGTTGATGGACAGCCACGAACACCTGGCCTTGCAGTTGGAGCAGTTGCAAGAGCAGCAACCCCTGAGCGACTCCAACGCCCTGATCAGCCGCTTGCGCGAGGTGCGCCAGAACGCTGCGCCGGTCGCGGCGCCCACTGCACCCGAGGCGCAGGGGGCCGGCAGTGATCCCGAGCTGCTGGATATCTTTCTTGAAGAAGCGGCCGACATCCTCGACAGCTCCGGCGCCGCGCTGTTGCGCTGGCAGGCCGAGCCCCAGGGCCGTCAGGAAGTCGAGACCCTGCTGCGCGACCTGCACACCCTCAAGGGCGGCGCGCGCATGGTCGAAATCGGCCCGATCGGTGACCTGGCCCATGAGCTGGAGTTTCTCTACGAAGGCCTGTCGGCGGGCTTGCTGGCGCCCACCAGCGAGCTGTTCGCGCTGCTGCAAGGCTGCCATGACCGTCTGGCGCAGATGGTCGAGGCGGTGGCGGCGGGGTTGCCGGTCGGCTCGGTGGAACGCCTGATCGAACGCATCAAAAGCCTGGTCCAGCCCAGCGAAGACCAGGCGGTACCGGTCGCCATGGTCGCCAGCAAACCGGAAGCGCCGGTAGCCAGCGAACCGGGCGCGGACATGGTGAAAATCTCTGCCGAGCTGCTGGATGACCTGGTCAACCTGGCCGGTGAAACCTCGATTTTCCGTGGGCGTATCGAGCAGCAGGTCAACGATGCCCGCGCCGCCCTCAGCGAGGTGGAAACCACCATCGAGCGTATGCGCGACCAACTGCGCCGCCTCGATACCGAGACCCAGGGGCGCATCCTCAGCCGTCAGCACGCCGAAACCGAGCGCCTGGGCTATGAAGAATTCGACCCGCTGGAAATGGATCGTCATTCCCAGTTGCAACAGTTGTCCCGTGCGTTGTCTGAGTCAGCCTCGGACCTGCTGGACCTCAAGGAGACCCTCGACCAGCGTAACCAGGACGCGCAAAACCTGTTGCAGCAACAGGCGCGGATCAACACCGAGTTGCAAGAGGGCCTGATGCGCACGCGCATGGTGCCGTTCGAGCGCATGCTGCCGCGCCTCAAGCGTATCGTGCGGCAAGTGGCCGGCGAGCTGGGCAAGGACGTGGAATTCGTGGTCGGCAATGCCGAGGGCGAGATGGACCGCAACGTGCTGGAACGCATGGCCGCGCCCCTGGAGCATATGCTGCGCAACGCCGTCGACCATGGCCTGGAATCGCGGGATGCGCGGTTGTTGGCGGGCAAGCCGGAGAAGGGCCGGATCACCCTGGACCTGAGCCACGAAGGCGGCGACATCATCTTCGACATGCGTGACGACGGTGCGGGCGTGCCTCTGGATGCGGTGCGGCGCAAGGCGATCAAGCGCGGCCTGCTGGACCCGGAGATGGAGATCAGCGACCGCGACGTGTTGCAGTTCATCTTGCAGCCGGGCTTTTCCACCGCCGAAAAAATCACCCAGATTTCCGGGCGCGGCGTGGGCATGGACGTGGTGCATGAAGAAGTGCGCCAACTGGGCGGCAGCATGGTGATCGACTCCACACCGGGGCAGGGCGTGCACTTTCGCATTCGCCTGCCGTTTACCGTGTCGGTCAACCGGGCATTGATGGTGCAGTGTTTTGAGGATCAGTACGCGATTCCGCTGAACACCATCCAGGGCCTGGTGCGCGTGCTGCCCAATGAGCTGGAAGGGCATTACCAACTGGACCCGCCGGTGTATGAATACGCCGGCCAGCACTACGAGTTGTATTACCTGGGCGAGTTGCTGCACACCGTGGCCCGGCCCAAGCTGCTGGGGCAAAGCCAGCCGCTGCCGGTGCTGCTGATGCAGTGCAACGAGCGGTACATTGCGGTGCAGGTGGACGACATGGCCGGTACCCGGGAAATCGTGGTCAAGGGCCTCGGCCCGCAGTTTGCGGCGGTGCAGGGGCTGTCGGGGGCGACCATCCTCGGCGATGGCCGGGTGGTGTTGATCATCGACCTGCTGGCGCATATCCGCGCCCTGGCCCCGGCCTTGCCGGCCCAGGCGGCGGACACCGCATTGGCGGTCAACGAGCCGCAGAAAAAACAGCGGTTGCTGGTGCTGGTGGTGGACGATTCGGTGACCGTACGCAAAGTCACCAGCCGCCTGCTGGAACGCAACGGCATGAACGTACTGACCGCCAAGGACGGCATCGACGCCATCGCCTTGCTTGAAGAACACACCCCCGACCTGATGTTGCTGGACATCGAAATGCCGCGCATGGATGGTTTTGAAGTGGCGATCCAGGTGCGCAACGACCCGCGGCTCGCGCGCCTGCCGATCATTATGATCACCTCGCGCACCGGCCAGAAACACCGCGACCGGGCCATGGCGATTGGCGTCAACGACTACCTTGGCAAGCCCTATCAAGAGTCGGTGTTGCTCGAAAGCATCGCCTACTGGAGCCCGAAACATGCTTGACCACCGCACCAGTCAACTCACCGGCTTGCTGCTGCCCCTGGCCGACCGCCACCTGTTGCTGCCCAACGTGGCGGTGGCCGAGCTGATCGACTTCCAGCGCGGCGAACCGGCCAGCGACGCCCCGCCGTGGTACTTGCGGCCAGTGACCTGGCGCGACCAGCAACTGCCCCTGATCAGCTTTGAAGCGGCCTGCGGTGGCACCAGCGTCGTCAGCGAACGCGCACGAATCGTCGTGCTCAACGCCCTGGGCGGGCGCCCGACATTGAAGTTTATTGCGCTGGTGATCCAGGGCATTCCCCGCTCGTACAAGCTCGACAGCCAACTGAGTTATGTGGACGTCCCCCTGTCGCCGCTGGAACTGGCGGCGGTACAGGTCGGCGAGCATGTGGCGAAAGTACCGGACCTGATGGGGCTGGAAGCGCTGCTGGTCGAAGCTGGCCTGGCCTGAACCCCCGTTCTCAGCACCTCTGAAGACCCAATGTGTGGAGACCTCCCACAGCTAGCTGCGCACGAAAGCTTGAAGCAGGCCGTAATCGTTCAGATCGGCTGCGCGCAGTGCCTGGATGTAGCGCATACGGACTTCATTGGCGGCGATCAGGTTAGCGCTTCCCCAGGAGAAAAGTGCGAGCCCTTGTTGTCTGAGCAGGCAGTCAGCCATCAAGCGCGCGTGGCGACCGTTGCCATTGGGGAATGGGTGCAGTGAAACCAGTTGGTGATGGAAGCGGACAGCAACCTCTTCGCACGGGAATACATCGTGTTCCAGCCAATACGTTGTGTTGTCTAGAAGGTGACGTAGGTTGACTGAAATCTTCGTCCAGTCGCAGCCGATATTTTTGTCGGAGTGCCTGAATGTCCCAGCCCATTTCCATGTATCACTGAACATTCTGACGTGGAGTTGACGGCAGAAATGTTCATTCAAGACATCAAGCTTGTTTTGTCGCCCCAGCCAACGCATTGCCTTGAGGATGTTTGCAGCTTCCCATTCATCCAGCTCGCCTTGGGTGGTGATGTGCCTAGGCTTGAGCCCTGCTACTTCGTCGGGATCCAGGGGTGTTTGGCCGGGTTTCAGCTCAAGTACTATCGCCACAATCGAGCCCATGAGCCGCGGAGCAATTCCATACGGCGAGCGGCCACCTGACGCTCGACGAACGTATCTGACGGGCGCTGGTTTTCGAGGCCCATCGTATGAGCGACACCCATCACTTCTTGCCTGGCCAGTACCTCGGCGCGCGCCTGCACCATCTCGCGCAGCGGTTTTCTTGGCACCAGAGCGTAAACAAGCTCACAGTCCAGACCTGCCGCCAACTTACGCAACTGGGCGAGTGTGATGCGATCATCGGCTTCGGCCTGCTCCGACTGCTGCAACGTCGCAAAGGCAACGCCAAGCAGGGCTGCCTGGGACCTCAGCGATCGGCCCAATGATTCTCTGATCGAGCGCAGCCATCCTCCAGGCGGGGTGGATTTACCGCTTAGTGTTTCAAACGGCTCCAGGGCCCTTTCTACTTGGGCAAGGCGCAGTTCGTTGAGTGAGGAGGAGGTCATGGGGGCACCCGTATTTGCCTATCAGATGTTCACACCGCGAAATTGCGGATGTGTTTGCATCGTTGATCTTAATTTATCGAATGCCTATAGGCATACATTTTCAGGCTATATGTATGTTTATAGGCAGTCAATATTGAATGCTTTGTATGTCTATAGGCATTCATTTTTAGTGTGGACAAAAGGGTTCGGATACAAAAGGCTAGTGAGGCGATGTCCGAGCAACAACCCCCAAAACCTGTAGGAATGATCGTGCGGCATGATGCCTTCAGATTTTTCCCGCACGTTTACGCGCCGCCCATGAACTTGTCGCTCGCCGCCTTCGCGCCTAGGCTTGGTCGGTCATCGCAAAAAACGGTGACACGGACGTGCAAGTCCGGTTACATATCGGCGCACCAACGCCCATAGCCATTCAACGGGCGTTTTTTATGCCTGCTGTGTTTGTTATGGCGGCTGTGCGTGGGAGACCTTCGGGTCTGCCGGGGGCCGATATGCCCGGTCTTGCACACCTGCGCACAGCTGCCACCCGATTTGCGTGCAAGCAAGTGGTGTCAGTCTCCTTCACATATCGGAGATGTTCACCATGATCAAACCCACCCCCAACCCACCTACCTCATCCAGTATCTTCACCGTCAACCCACACCAGAACACCGAAACCCTGCTGGTCAACGCCAGCGAAACCCTCGCCTCCCTCAACGCCCTGACCTGCGCCCTGGCCTTTGAGCTCAACGGCGCCCAGCGCGGCGTACTCCTGGCCATCCAACAAATGACCGAACTGGGCCAACTGCTGGTCGAGCGTGCGCTGGAGCAAATATCGCCTGCGGCCGCTGCGTAAAACTTGATCAGTCCCAGAAAGGGACCGTTCGTTCCCTTTTTGGGACTGATGCCTGCTCGGGTAAAGCCCCACGTAAACCCGCCGATAACCCAAGGAGTCTTTCGGTGGAAGCAACAACACAATGTGGCTATTTGATGTATTTGCCCGGCTGTATAACCTCAACCCATTTACCTTCGCTTTCATAATGTGGCTTGTGGTGCTGGTGATCACCGCCAGCGTGACGATGAAACACCCGACCAGGCGCGGCAAGCTCTTAGGGTTTGGGATCACGTCCGTAGGTGCGGTGTTGATTCTGGGGCACCTGGAACTGCTGACGCTCAGCGCCACCGGCAAAGAAATCAAAGGGGTTGTGACCAACTTTATAGTCATGACCCTGGGCGGCCTGGGCTCGGGCCTGCTGGCGGTGGCTATCTCGAAAGGACCGAGCAAGGCCGAGCTCCAAAAGACCCGCAACTTCGTCCGCGGCTGGGGCCTGAGGATCTTTGAATACCTGTTCGTGTTTATCCTCATGTGCTCACTTGCCTTGTCTGCGCTCTGCCTGCTCTTGTGGTTCTTCGGTTGGCCTGTGGTAACGGGGCATGTCGTGTCGGGCCTGTTGCTGGTTTTCCTGGGCGCAGCGTCGGGCTGTGCGATCGTCTCCTATCTGCGTCGGTTGATGAAGTGGGAACAGCTGGGCGTGGCCGTGTTGTTTGGGCTGTTGCTGTTTCTGCTGCCCGTGTACGTGCAGGCGATTTGGGGGCTGGTGAGCTGGAGCCTGGCGGCGGTGCTGGGGTTCCATGGCGTAGCGGGCATTGCGATGGGCTGGACCGTGTGGCGCCAGCGCAGGGAATGGCGGCGCTCCTGACCGTTACTCCAACCGTAACAGTCCACCACCGAGCTTGATTGATACCCCTCCGATTCACTCCTATGGTGAGCCCCACGACAGCGAACCCGTGGAGCGATCATGACAACAACAATAACCCCCGACTCGCGCTGGACGCGGCGCCGCGACGAGAAGCAGCGGCGGCTCGGGCTGGTGCAGGCGTTTGCCGACGGGGCCGTGCTGCCCAGCGACCGGATCGTCGAGGCCCTGCAAGCCCTGATCCTGCCCGGCGACCGGGTGGTGCTGGAAGGCAATAACCAGAAGCAGGCTGACTTTCTCTCGCGCTCCCTGGCCAAGGCCGACCCGGCCGTGCTCCATGACTTGCACATGATCATGCCCAG
This sequence comes from Pseudomonas sp. FP2294, assembly GCF_030687625.1. Classification (NCBI taxonomy): domain Bacteria; kingdom Pseudomonadati; phylum Pseudomonadota; class Gammaproteobacteria; order Pseudomonadales; family Pseudomonadaceae; genus Pseudomonas; species Pseudomonas sp. FP2294. Next base: position 5,466,414 of record NZ_CP117441.1, on the reverse strand, counting down.
CGTCGGGCGTTCCGAGCACCTGGACCTGTTTGAAAAGGGTATCGCACGCAAACTCGATTTCTCGTTTGCCGGCACCCAATCCCTGCGCATCAGCCAGCTCCTTGAAGATGGCCTGCTGGAAGTCGGCGCGATCCACACCTACATCGAACTCTATGCGCGACTGGTCGTAGACCTGATCCCCAACGTGGTGCTGTCCGCCGGCTTTATGGCCGACCGCGCCGGCAATATCTACACCGGCCCCAGTACCGAAGACACCCCGGCGCTGATCGAACCGGCGGCCTTCAGCGATGGCATCGTCATCGTGCAGGTCAACCAATTGGTCGACGACGTCAGCGACTTGCCCCGTGTGGACATCCCGGCCAGTTGGGTGGATTTCGTGGTGGTGGCCGACAAACCCTTCTATATCGAACCGCTGTTCACCCGCGACCCCCGGCATATCAAGCCGGTGCATGTGTTGATGGCGATGATGGCGATCCGTGGCATCTACGAAAAACACAATGTGCAGTCGCTGAACCATGGCATTGGTTTCAACACTGCCGCGATTGAACTGATCCTGCCGACCTACGGCGAGTCCCTGGGCCTTAAAGGCAAGATCTGCCGCAACTGGACCCTCAACCCGCACCCGACGCTGATCCCCGCCATCGAAAGTGGCTGGGTCGAAAGCGTGCATTGCTTCGGCACCGAACTGGGCATGGAAAACTACATCGCCGCGCGCCCGGATGTGTTCTTCACCGGTCGCGATGGCTCGTTGCGCTCCAACCGGATGTTCTGCCAACTGGCGGGGCAATACGCGGTGGACCTGTTTATCGGCGCCACCTTGCAGGTGGATGGTGACGGTCATTCGTCCACCGTGACCCGTGGCCGGCTCGCCGGGTTTGGTGGCGCGCCGAATATGGGCCACGACCCGCGCGGGCGCCGCCACGGCACCCCGGCCTGGCTCGACATGCGCCATGACGACGCCCCCGAAGCCTTGCTGGAACGCGGCAAAAAACTGGTGGTGCAAATGGTCGAGACCTTCCAGGAGGGCGGCAAACCGACCTTCGTCGACACCCTCGACGCGGTGGAAGTGGCGCGCAAAAGCGGCATGCCCCTGGCGCCGATCATGATTTACGGCGACGACGTGACCCACTTGCTCACCGAAGAAGGCATCGCCTACCTGTACAAGGCGCGCTCCCTGGAAGAGCGCCAGGCGATGATCGCGGCGGTCGCCGGGGTGACCGTCATCGGCTTGCGCCACAACCCCAAGGACACCGCGCGCATGCGCCGCGAAGGCCTGATCGCCTTGCCCGAAGACCTCGGGATCCGCCGCACCGATGCCACCCGCGAACTGCTGGCGGCCAAAAGCGTGGCCGACCTGGTGGACTGGTCCGGTGGCCTGTACAACCCGCCCGCCAAGTTCAGGAGCTGGTAAATGCACGCACTCAAACTGCACACACTGACCCTGGCCGAGCAACTGGCGGACCTGGCGGTCGAGGCGCTGATCGACGAAGCGGACCTGTCGCCCAAACCGGCGCTGGTGGATCGGCGCGGCAATGGCGCCCATCAGGATCTACACCTGGGCCTGATGCACGCCTCGGCGCTGTCCCTGTGGCCGGCCTTCAAGGAAATGGCCGAAGCGGCGATTGCCCTGGGTGAAATTGGCCTGCCGCTGCGCGAAGCCCTCGGCCGTATCGGCCGCGAAGGCGAGCAGGCGATGCTCGCCACTACCCAGGGCGTGAACACCCACCGTGGCGCGATCTGGGCCCTCGGTCTGCTGGTGGCCGCTGCCGCGCTGGACCCCACCTCCCGTCACGCCAGTGCCCTGAGCCTGCGGGCTGCGCGCCTGGCCCTGCTCAATGACCGTTTTGCACCGCAACCGCTCAGCCACGGCGCGCAAGTCGCGCAACGCTATGGCGTGCGTGGCGCCCGCGAAGAAGCGCAACTGGGCTTCCCCGCCGTGCTGCAACGCGGCCTGCCGCAACTGCATGCAAGCCGCCTGCAGCACCACGGCGAGCAGAACGCGCGCCTCGACGCACTGTTGGCGATCATGACCCAACTGGCCGACACCTGCGTGCTCTACCGCGCCGGCACCGACGGCCTGCAGGCCATGCAACTAGGCGCCCAGGCCGTGTTGGATGCGGGCGGCAGCGCGAGCCTGGCGGGGCGGCGTCGCCTCAATGAATTGGACCAGCAACTGCTGGCGCTGAATGCTTCCCCCGGTGGCGCCGCCGACCTGTTGGCCGCGTGCCTGTTTATCGACCGCATCGAGTCTTGCGACGGAGCGTTTTGATGGAAACCCTATCCTTTGAATTCCCCGCCGGGCAGCCGCACAAAGGCCGTGCGCTGGTGGGTTGCGTCGGTTCCGGCGACCTTGAAGTGTTGCTGGAACCAGGCACGGCGGGCACCTTGAGCATCCAGGTGCAAACCTCGGTCAACGGCGCCGAGCAACGCTGGCAGCACCTGTTCCAGCGGATCTTCCAGGAACAGACCCCACCGGCCTTGAACATTCAGATCCACGATTTTGGCGCCACCCCCGGCGTGGTGCGTTTGCGCCTGGAGCAAGGTTTCGAGGAGCTTGGCCATGACTGATTTACTCAATAGGCACAGCTTCGTCGAACTCGGTGCCCGCCAGCGGGCCAAGGCCTTGCTGGATGCCGGCAGCTACCGTGAACTGATCGACCCGTTCCAGCGCGTGATGTCGCCGTGGTTGAGTCGCCAGGGCGTGGTGCCGCAGGCCGACGATGGGGTGGTGATCGCCAAGGGCACGCTCGACGGCCTGCCGCTGGTGATTGCGGCCATCGAAGGCAACTTCCAGGGCGGCAGCCTGGGTGAAGTGGGCGGCGCGAAAATCGCCGGTGCCCTGGAACTGGCCGCCGAGGACAACCGCAACGGCATTCCCACGCGGGCTGTGTTGCTGCTGGAAACCGGCGGCGTGCGCTTGCAGGAAGCCAACCTCGGGCTGGCGGCGATTGCCGATATCCACGCCGCGATTGTCGACCTGCGCCAGTACCAGCCGGTGATCGGCGTGGTGGCCGGCAGCGTGGGCTGTTTTGGCGGCATGTCCATTGCCGCTGGCCTGTGCAGTTACTTGCTGGTGACCCGCGAAGCACGCCTGGGCTTGAACGGCCCACAAGTGATCGAACAGGAAGCCGGCCTTGAAGAATACGACTCCCGTGACCGGCCCTTTATCTGGAGCCTGACCGGCGGCGAGCAGCGCTTCAACAGCGGCTTGGCCGACCGTTATGTGGCGGACGATGTGGCGCAGATCCGCCAGCCGATCAGTGAACTGTTGCAGCAAGGTTTGCCGGCAGTGCAACGCAGCCGTCAGGCCGACTATTACCTGGCACGCCTGGCTGCGTTGGACGCCGAACCGCAGATCGAACCGGCCACGGTTCGCGACCTGTATCAGGGAGAACGCCCATGAGAGGCTTGCAGTGGTTCAATGCATTGAGCGCCGGCGCAGCGCCAGTGGCGGGTTTGCCGGCGTCGTTGAAAGTCGCCGATGGGGTACTCGGCGAGCATGCCGTACGCTTTATCGCGGTGGTGCCGGATGCTGCCAACCGCTTCCCCCGGGCGCGCCAGGGTGAAGTCGGTCTGCTGGAAGGCTGGGGCCTGGCCAAGGCGGTGGATGAAGCCATCGCCAGCGGCGATCAACGCCCGATTGTTGCCATCGTCGACGTGCCCAGCCAGGCCTATGGCCGTCGCGAAGAAGCCCTGGGCATCCATCAAGCCCTGGCGGCGGCGGCAGACAGTTATGCCCGCGCGCGCCTGGCCGGGCACCCGGTGATCGGGTTGCTGGTGGGCAAGGCCATGTCCGGGGCGTTTCTCGCCCATGGCTACCAGGCCAATCGCCTGATCGCCCTGCGCGACCCTGGGGTGATGGTGCACGCCATGGGCAAAGCCTCGGCGGCGCGGGTGACCCTGCGCAGCGTCGAAGAACTGGAAGCCCTGGCCGCCAGCGTGCCGCCCATGGCCTATGACATCGACAGCTATGCCAGCCTCGGCTTGCTCTGGGAAACCCTGACGGTCAGCCAGATCGAACAGCCGACCGTCGACGACCTGGCGCGGGTCAGGGATTGCCTGGTGCAGGCGATCAAGGATGTGGAGAACAGCGGCGTGCGCGATTTGCGCGGGCGCCTGGGCGCCGCCAACCGTGCCGCGTCCAGCCATGTGCGCCAACTGCTGCGGGAACAATGGTGAACGCCCACGACTTGCTCTGGGGCATGACCCCGGCGCACCTGCCTGCTGACGCACCGGCCTGGGTCCTGGCGGTGATCGGGGCGGGGCATCCGGTGGTGGTACGCCGGGCGCTGGTCGATCCGGGCTACGTGGCGGTGGGGGTGCGTGGGCGTTTGCGCGAGCAGCGTTTTGCGGCCGTGATGCCCCTGGCGGCTGTGCAACGGCGAGTGACACCCGAGGCCCTGCGCGGGGTGATTTCGCCCCGGAATCTACCGGCGTTGCGCGCCCTCGATCAACTGCGGCCGGTGCTGGCGCAAGAGGCTTGGGGCGTGACCGGCAGCGCGGGGTTCGAGTTGGCCACGGGCATTGAAGCGCTGCATGCCCAGAGCGATCTGGACCTGCTGCTGCGCACTCCCGAGCGTCTTGATCGCGGCGATGCCGAGGGTCTGTTGGCGATTCTGAACACCGCGCCGTGTGCCGTGGACCTGCAATTGCAAACCCCTTATGGCGCCGTCGCCTTGCGCGAATGGGCCGGCCCCGCGCAACGGGTGCTGCTGAAAAACGCCAGCGGTGCGCACTTGGTCAGCGACCCTTGGCAGGCGGTGGCATGAGCAGCCTCTTGGTGTTTCCGGGGCAGGGCGCCCAGCGTCCGGGCATGCTCCAGCAACTGCCCGCCAGCGTCCTTGATGAGGCCAGTGATGCGTTGGTCGAAGATGTGCGCCAGCTCGATTCGGCGCACGCCCTGGCCAGCACCCGCGCTGTGCAACTGTGCCTGCTGATCGCCGGCGTGGCCCATGCCCGGCAATTGCAACGCATCCCGGATTACGTGGCGGGTCTGTCCATCGGGGCCTATCCGGCGGCGGTGATCGCGGGCGCCCTGGAGTTTGCCGATGCGCTCCGGCTGGTCAGCCTGCGCGGTGAACTAATGCAGCACGCTTATCCACAGGGCTATGGCATGACCGCACTGATCGGCCTGGAGTTATCCACCGTCGAAAGCGTGCTCGCCGAGGTCCACAGCACGCAAACCCCGGTGTACCTGGCCAATATCAATGCCGACAACCAGTGCGTGATTGCCGGCAGCGATACCGGCATGCAGCGTGTCGCGGATCGTGTCAAAGGCCAGGCCGTGGCCAAGCGCCTGGCCGTCAGCGTGCCGTCCCACTGCGCTCTGCTGGAGCAGCCGGCCGAGGCCCTCGCCGAGGCATTCGCCAAGGTTGCGCTCCATGCGCCGGCCATCACTTACCTGAGCAGTACCCGGGCGCGGCCGATCCGTGATCCCGCGCAGTTGCGCGACGACCTGGCGTTCAACATGTGCCGCATCGTCGATTGGCGCGGCACCGTGCAAAGCGCCTATGAGCGTGGTGTACGCCTGCAGATCGAACTGCCACCGGGCGCAGTCCTCACTGGCCTGGCGCGGCGTGTGTTTGAGCAAGGCACCGTGATCGCCTTCGAAGGCGCGCGCCTGGACACCTTGCAGGCCCTGCTGGAACAGGAGGGCCGCCACCACCGATAAAGCGTGAGCTTGGCTTTCGAAGCACAAAAACAACAATTTCGATCAAGCATCAAGAGGACTACCAGCATGATTATTTACGGTGTGGCGTTTCTGGCCTTGTGTACCCTTGCAGGCTTGTTTGTCGGCGAGCTGTTGGGCAAATGGATGGGCATTCCGGCCAACGTCGGCGGGGTGGGAATCGCGATGTTGCTGCTGATCGGCCTGGGCAGTTACCTCGGCAAGCGTGGCCTGTTTACCGGCAAATCCGAGCAGGGCGTGAGCTTCTGGGCGGCGGTGTACATTCCCATTGTGGTGGCCATGGCAGCCCAGCAAAACGTGTATGGCGCGATCAGTGGCGGCCCCATGGCGATCCTCGCCGGTGCTAGTGCGGTGGTGGTGGCATTTGCCCTGGTGCCGGTGCTGGTACGCATCGGCAACCGTGAGCCGGATGCGGTCGTTCCCACCAAGTCGGCAGGGTGAGCGCCATGTACGAATCCTTGATGAAAGTCATCACCGGCTACGGCCTGATCAGTGGTTTTGCGGTGATCGGCCTGACCATGTGGGTGTCCTACTGGATCAGCGACAACTTCACCAAAGGCCGCCTGCATGGCTCGGCCATCGCGATCCTGCTGGGGCTGGTGTTGTCCTATGTGGGCGGTGCGTTTACCGGCGGGGCCAAGGGCGTGGTGGATATCCCGCTGCTGTCGGGCATCGGCCTGCTGGGCGGGGCGATGCTGCGGGACTTTGCCATCGTCGCCACCGCGTTTGGTGTGAGCGTCGATGAACTCAAACGCGCCGGGTATGTGGGGGTGCTGGCGTTGTTTGTCGGCGTCGGTTCGTCATTTATCGCCGGCGTCGGGGTGGCCATGGCGTTTGGTTATACCGATGCGGTGAGCCTGACCACCATCGGCGCGGGTGCTGTGACCTATATCGTCGGGCCGGTGACCGGGGCGGCGATTGGCGCCAGTTCCGAGGTGATGGCACTGTCGATTGCGGCGGGGTTGATCAAGGCCATTTTGGTGATGGTAATGACCCCGTTCGTCGCGCCGCTGATCGGCCTGAACAGCCCGCGCAGTGCGGTGATCTTTGGCGGGTTGATGGGCACCTCCAGCGGTGTGGCTGGCGGGTTGGCGGCGACTGATCCGAAGCTGGTGCCTTATGGCTGCCTGACGGCGGCGTTTTATACGGCGCTGGGGTGTTTGTTGGGGCCTTCGTTGTTGTTTTTGATGATGCGGGGGTTGGTGGGGTAGGGCACAACATTTCGATTGAATGATCGGGCCTCATCGCGGGCAAGTCGCACCGCCGCCCCCGCATTTTGATGTGTGAATACATTCAAATGTGGGAGCTGCGGTGCGACGATTCGACTTGCCTGCGATGGCGGTTTCAAATTTGCCGATTGGCATACATCCGACACTCCGCCAACAACGCCAGCAAGTTCGGATCACGCTCCTTGGCCTTCAAGAACACCACGCCAATGTGCTGCTGCAACCGGTAGCGTGGCTGCAACGGGATCAGCTTGACCCGGTTCTCATACACCGCCGCAATCCTCCCCGGCAGCAGCGCATAGCCAACGCCCGAGCTGACCATGCTCAGCAGGGTGAAGATGTCGTTGACCTGCATCGCCACCTTCGGCTCGAAGCCCGCCTGCTTGAACACCCGCGCACCGTCCTGGTGGGTGGCGAAGCCTTGGGTCAGGGTGATGAAGGTGGCGTCGCGCACCTGGGCCAGATCGATTTCCTGTTCGCGGTCCAGGGGCGAGTCGGCGGGGGTGGCGAGGAAGATGTCGTCGGAAAACAGCTGAATCTGCGCGCAGTCCGGCTCGACGGCCTGGTCGTCGAGGGAGATCAGGATCGCATCCACTTCCATGTTCTTGAGCTTGTACATCAGGTCGACGTTGGAGCCCAGGATCAGGTCGATATTCAGCTCGCTGCGCCTGATTTTCAGGCCCATGATCAGTTGCGGCACGGTCTTGACCGTCAGTGAATACAAGGCGCCGAGCTTGAAACGTTCGGCAGAGAAACCGGCGGCTTCGCGGGTCAGGCGCACGCTGTCGACCACCTCTTGCACCAGCTTCTGTGCGCGTTCTTCGAGGACGTAGGCGCTTTCCAGCGGGGTGAGGTTGCGCCCTTCGTGTTTGAACAGCGGGCAACGCAGGGCGTTTTCCAGGGAGTGGATGGCCCGGTGCACGCTGACATTGCTGGTCTGCAACTCGGCGGCGGCGCGGGCCAGGTTGCCGGTGCGCATGAAGGCCAGGAAGATTTCCAGTTTCTTGAGGGTGAATTCTTCGTCGATCAGCATGGCGATGACTCTTATTCGAATGCGTTCGATTGTGCCCGCAAAACCCCGCTGCTCCCAGCCATGTAGCGCCATCTGTACCGCAGTCGTCATAACGGTCTTGCACTCTCGTCTGGCAGGCCTGAGCCTTATGGGGTAGACGCAGCAGTTTTGGAGGTCGGCGACACATGTATCACGGAGAACGATTCAACGCCTGGAGCCATTTGCTCGGCGCCGTGGCAGCCTTTATCGGCGCGGTGTGGATGTTGGTGGTGGCGAGTATGGACGGCAGCCCGTGGAAGATCGTCAGCGTGGCGATCTACGGGGTTACGCTGCTGGTGCTGTACAGCGCCTCGACGGTGTATCACAGCGTGCGCGGGCGCAAGAAAGCGATCATGCAGAAGGTCGACCACTTTTCGATCTACCTGCTGATCGCTGGCAGCTACACGCCGTTTTGCCTGGTGACCCTGCACGGGCCGTGGGGCTGGACGCTGTTCGGGATTGTCTGGGGGCTGGCGGTGATCGGGATCCTGCAGGAGATCAAGCCGCGTTCCGAGGCGCGCATATTGTCGATTGTGATTTATGCGGTGATGGGCTGGATTGTGTTGGTGGCGGTCAAACCGTTGATTGCCGCGCTGGGCATGGACGGGTTTATCTGGCTGGCGTCGGGCGGGGTGTTGTACACGGTGGGGATTATCTTTTTTGCCCTGGAACACCGGTTAAGGCATTCCCATGGGATCTGGCACTTGTTTGTGATTGGCGGCAGCCTGCTGCATTTTGTGGCGATCATGCGCTACGTGCTCTGAAACTGTAGCCGCTGGCTTGTGTGGGAGCTGGCTTGCCTGCGATAGCATCACTGCGGTTTAACTGATGAACCGAGGCGCCTGCATCGCAGGCAAGCCAGCTCTCATAAAAGCCCAGTCCCACATGGGTTTTGTGGTGTTTTAGAGACGGTCTAACTGCTCCTGGGCACGGCTGCCAAAGATCTCCAACAGGCTCGCCAACATATGCGGCGGCGGTTCGTCGGCGCGGGTCAGGGCATACAGGGTGATGGGCAACGGCGGGGCCAGGGGGCGGATGCAGGTGCTGTCGGTGGATGCACCCAGCGCGGTGAAAGGGTCGATCACCGCCAGGCCGGCGCCGGATTCGACCATGGCGCGGGCCAGGGAATAGGTCTGCACCGAGATCCGCACGCGCGGCGGCGGCTCGACCGCTTCCAGGTAGCTGTCGAGCCGCGCCGACAGTGGGTCGGCACTCGACAGGCCAATCAACGGCGCGCCCGCCAGGGCCATCAAGGGCAAGGGTTTGCCCAGTTCCGCTGCCGGCCAGAAGCCCCGTGGCGCCAGGGCTACCAACACGCCGTGGGCCAATGCCTGGGCCTTGAGCCCCGGATGGTCCGGGGACTTGAGGGTCAGCGCCACATCCATCTCGCGCATCAACAGGTTTTGTACCAGCTCACGGCTGTGGGCGCTGGACAGTTCGCAGGCGATGTCCGGGTAGCGCTGGGTCCATTCGCCAATCGCCGGCGGCAGCAGCGACAAGGCCAGGGCTGGCGTGGCGCCGATACGCAGGCTTTGACCGGGTGCGCGTCGCAGGTTCTGCGCCAGGCGCCGCACGCCTTGCAGGCTTTCGCTGACCTTATCGACTTCGCGCTCCAGGGCCAGGGCTTCCGGGGTGGGCTGCAGCTTGCCGCGGATGCGCAGGAACAGCGGGAAGCCCAGTTGCAGCTCGGCATGTTGCAGCACCTTGGTCACCGCCGGTTGCGAGACATGCAGCAACTGCGCGGCGGCGCTGACCGAGCCGGTCTGGCGGATGGCCTGGAAGATTTCGATATGACGCAAGCGCATGACGAGTCCATAACCTTTGTTTATAGGTGGCCCATCTTTATTCATTGTCCGGCGCCTGTCACCTGCCCCTACCCTTGGACGCTCATTACAACGCTTGGGAATCGACATGGCTCAGCAGGTTTGCATCATTGGCGGTGGGGTCATCGGTCTGGCGAGTGCCTATGCCCTGGTGCGCGCCGGCATGGACGTGACCGTGGTCGAGGCCCGCGACAGCCTGGGCAGCGAGACCAGCTTTGCCAATGGCGGCCAGTTGTCCTATCGCTACGTTGCGCCGCTGGCGGACAAAGGTGTGCCGCTGCAAGCCATTGGCTGGCTGCTGCGCGGTGATTCACCGTTGAAGTTGCGCCCGCGCCTGGACCCGGCGCAATGGCGTTGGATGGCCTCGTTCCTCGGCGCCTGCCGGGCTTCGGTAAACAAACGTAATGCCGGCCACTTGTTGCGCCTGGCCAGCCTGAGCCAGGGCATCTTGCAGCAGTGGCGCGAAGAAGACGGGCTGGACGGTTTCGACTGGAAACGCAACGGCAAGCTGGTGACGTTTCGCAGCCACCACACGTTTGAACACGCTCGCAATAAGGTGCTCGATCGCCTGCAACAGCAAGTGCTGTCGGCGGCCGATTGCACTCGCCTGGAACCGACCCTGGGGGCCTCGGATTTTGTCGGGGGCATCTACACACCCAATGAAGAAGTGGCGGATTGTCATGGCTTCTGCCAGCAATTGGCGGCACGCCTGGAAGCGTCGGGTCGTTGCCGGTTTGTGCTGGGGCGCAAAGTCACGGGCATCCGCCATGCCAACGGCACGGTGCAGGCGATTGAGTTGGGTGGCGAGGTGATGCCGGTGCAGCACCTGGTGCTGGCGGCGGGGGTGCGCAGCCCCGAGTTGGCCTTGCCGGGCATCGCGTTGCCGCTGTATCCGCTCAAGGGCTACAGCTTGAGCGTGCCGATTGGCGAGCAGCACGCCGCGCCGAAAATCAGCATCACCGACTATGACCGCAAGATCGTCTACGCACGGATCGGTGAGCAACTGCGGGTGGCGGCGATGGTCGACATCGTCGGCTTTGATACGGGCCTTGAGCCCAAGCGCCTGGCCCTGATCAAGCGCCAGGCCAGTGAGACGTTCCCCTTGGCCGGCGATTACAGCCAGGCCATCGAATGGGCCGGCATGCGCCCGGCCACCCCCAGCGGCGTGCCGCTGATTGGCGCCAGTGTGTACCGCAACCTGTGGCTCAACCTTGGCCATGGCGCCCTGGGTTTCACCCTGGCCTGTGGCAGCGGCCAGCTGTTGGCCGAACTGATCGGCCGGCATACCCCTTCCATTGATATGCAGGGCCTCGCGCCCCGCGCCGCATAGGACACTGCAATGACCATCACCCGGATCAACAGCAATAGTCGCCTGTCGGGCGCCGTGACCTACCAGGACCTGGTATTCCTCTCCGGCCAGGTGCCGGGCGAGGGCCAGGACGTCGCCACCCAGACCCAAGAGGTGCTGACCAAAATTGATGCGTTGCTGGCCGAAGCCGGCAGTGACAAGGATCATCTGCTCAACGCGACGATCTACCTGAAAAACATTCAGGAGGGCTTTGCGCCGATGAATGATGCCTGGTCCGCCTGGCTCACGCCCGGCCAGGCACCGACCCGCACCACCCTGCAGGCGGAGCTGGCACGCCCGAGTGTGCTGGTGGAAATCAGCGTCATCGCTGTGCGCCGCCCATAACAAGAAAACCAACGGAGAATAACAATGCAAAAAATCACGTTGATCGGCACTGCGCTGGGGCTGTTGTTGACTGCCCAGGCCCAGGCCAATGAAGCGCCGCTGACGGGCACCCTGGCCAAGGTCGCGAACGCCAAGAGCATCACCCTGGGCTATCGCGATGCGTCGGTGCCGTTTTCCTATGTCGGCGACCATACCGGCAAGCCCATGGGTTACTCGGTGGACCTGGCGAGCAAGATTGTCGAGCGTATCCAACAGAAGACCGGCGTGCCCCAGCTCAACGTGAAGTACAACCTGGTCACCTCCCAGACCCGTATTCCGTTGGTGATCAACGGTACCGTTGACCTGGAGTGCGGCTCCACCGGGGTGACGGCCGAGCGGCAGAAGCAGGTGGCGTTTTCCTATGGCTTTATCTATGTGAAGGGCCAGTTGCTCACTGCCAAGGACAGCGGTATCCAGCGCTTCGCCGACCTGCGCGGCAAGAATGTGGTGACCACTGCAGGCACCACCAACGAGCGCTTCCTCAAGAGCTACAACCACGAGCATAAGCTGGATATGTCGGTGATCAGCGCCAAGGATCACGGCGAAGCGTTCCAGATGCTGCAATCGGGCCGGGCCGTGGCGTTTTATATGGACGATGCGTTGCTCTACGGCGAGCGCGCCAAGGCCAAGGACCCGCACAAGTGGGTGGTGGTGGGCGAGGAGCAATCGCGGGAAATCTACAGCTGCATGGTGCGCAAGGACGACCCGCAGTTTCTGGCGGTGGTCAACGAGACCCTGGGCGAGCTGTACAGCTCGGGGGAAATCAATGGGATCTACCAGCGCTGGTTTGAACAGCCGATCCCGCCGAAGGGCTTGAACCTGGAATTCCCCATGACCAGCGAGCTGAAGGCGATTATTGCCAAGCCGGTCAGCGATCCGGTGGAGTAACCCACCCATCCCGATGTGGGAGCTGGCAAGCCAGCTCCCACCGTTTTGATTGGGTTTGCACAGTGGGGTTAGAAGTCGCCCCACAGTTGTTGCGCAACGGATAGCGCAACTACGGGCGCGGTCTCGGTGCGCAATACTCGCGGGCCCAGGCGTGCGGCGTGGAAGCCAGCATTTTGCGCGCTCTGGACTTCGCCATCGGTCAAGCCTCCCTCCGGGCCGATCAAAAACGCCAGGCTCGACGGTTTGGCATGGCTCACCAGTGGCTCGGCCACCGGGTGCAGCACCAACTTCAAATCCGCCTCAGCCTGTTTCAACCAGTCGGCCAGCAACAACGGTGGGTGAATCACCGGCACCGTGGAGCGCCCGCATTGCTCGCAGGCGCTGATTGCGACCTGGCGCCAGTGCAGCAGGCGCTTGTCGGCGCGTTCGTCCTTGAGGCGCACTTCGCAGCGCTCGCTGAAAATCGGTGTGATGGCGTTGACCCCAAGCTCGGTGGCTTTCTGGATGGCCCAGTCCATGCGCTCGCCACGGGACAAGCCCTGACCCAGATGAATGTGCAAAGGCGACTCCACCTGGCCGGCGAAGGCTTCGGTCAGTTGCACTGTCACGCGTTTTTTCCCGACTTCCAGCAGGCTGCCGCGAAATTCCTGGCCAGAACCGTCGAACAGTTGCACGGCATCGCCTTCGTTCATGCGCAGCACGCGGCTGATGTAGTGCGCCTGGGCCTCGGGCAACTCGTGGTCGCCAAGGCTCAACGGGGTATCGGTGAAAAAGCGGGACAGTCTCATTTCTGTTCTCGGGAAAATGCAAAACCTGTGGGAGCCGGGCTTGCCCGCGATGCGGCAGGCCAGGCGCCAGATTAATGGGGTGGGTTCAATCAGCCGGGGTCGCGAAAGCCTGGGTGGAAGTCCTTGGGCACGGCCACGCTGACTGTGCTGTTGGTGGCGATATCAATGCCTTCAGTGGCCACTTCAGCGAGGAAGTCGATCTGCTCCGGGGTAATCACGTACGGCGGCAGGAAGTACACCACACTGCCCAGCGGGCGCAGCAATGCGCCGCGTTCCAGGGCGTGCTCGAACACCTTCAGGCCGCGCCGTTCCTGCCAGGGGTAGGCGGTCTTGGTGGCCTTGTCCTGGACCATCTCGATGGCCAGCACCATGCCGGTCTGGCGCACTTCCGACACATGGGGGTGGTCCACCAGGTGCGCGGTGGCCGTGGCCATGCGCTGGGCCAGGGCCTTGTTGTTCTCGATGACGTTGTCTTCTTCGAAGATATCCAGGGTCGCCAGGGCCGCCGCACACGCCAGCGGGTTGCCGGTGTAGCTGTGGGAGTGCAGGAACGCGCGCAGGGTCGGGTAGTCGTCGTAGAAGGCGCTGTACACATCTTCGGTGGTGACCACGGCGGCCAGCGGCAGGTAGCCACCGGTGAGGGCCTTGGACAGGCACAGGAAGTCGGGGCGGATGCCCGCCTGCTCACAGGCGAACATGCTGCCGGTGCGGCCGAAACCCACGGCGATTTCGTCGTGGATCAGGTGCACGCCATACCGGTCGCAGGCTTCGCGCAGCAGCTTGAGGTACACCGGGTGGTACATGCGCATGCCACCGGCGCCCTGGATCAGCGGCTCGACGATCACCGCGGCGACGCTGTCGTGGTGGTCCGCCAGGGTCTGTTCCATGGCCTGGAACATGTTGCGGGAGTGTTCTTCCCAGCTCATGCCGGCGGGGCGCAGGTAGCAGTCCGGGCTGGGCACCTTGATGGTGTCCAGCAGCAGGGCCTTGTAGGTCTCGGTGAACAGCGGCACATCGCCGACCGACATCGCGGCGATGGTTTCGCCGTGGTAGCTGTTGGTCAGGGTGACAAAGCGCTTTTTATTCGGCTGGCCGCGGTTGAGCCAATAGTGAAAGCTCATCTTCAACGCGACTTCGATGCACGACGAGCCATTGTCGGCATAGAAGCAGCGGGTCAGGCCTTCGGGGGTGAGCTTGACCAGACGCTCGGACAGCTCGATCACCGGCTGGTGGCTGAAACCGGCGAGGATCACGTGCTCCAGTTGGTCCACTTGGTCCTTGATGCGCTGATTGATACGCGGGTTGGCGTGGCCGAACACATTGACCCACCACGAACTGACCGCATCGAGATAGCGCTTGCCTTCGAAGTCTTCCAGCCATACGCCTTCACCGCGCTTGATCGGCACCAGCGGCAGTTGCTGGTGGTCTTTCATCTGGGTGCAGGGATGCCACAGCACGGCGAGGTCGCGTTGCATCCACTGGTTATTCAAGCCCATCTTTTAGTCTCCTCGAAGCGCTGCCACTGCCTGCGCAGGCAAAACAATCGCGCAAGCCTATGCAATGGTGGGCTGTGTCACAACCCATGGGCGGTGAATTGGCAGTAAATGTAGGACGGTCTGTCACGTTTGTGCTGAATAGTCCTTAATCCCTAGTTAATTTACTGTTCATAGGCTCAATATCGGATAAGTCGATCTTTTGAAGCGAAATTTTCCGCTTTATGTCGATAAGTAAAACGCTAGTCTTGGGCACGGCTCTTACGGGATTTGGGGAATGCAACTACGAAACACATCGACCCGCTACGGCTGGGTCAGCATCGTTATCCACTGGAGTGTGGCGCTGGTGGTGTTTGGTTTGTTCGCGCTGGGCCTGTGGATGGTCGGCCTCGACTACTACAGCCTGTGGCGCAAAGACGCCCCGGACTTGCACAAAAGCATCGGTATTACGCTATTCGCCGTGATGCTGGTGCGGATTGTCTGGGGCCTGCTCAGCCCGCCGCCGCCCGCACTGGCCAGCTATAGCCGCATGACACGTATCGGCGCGGCGTTTGGCCATGCGTTCCTGTACGTCGGCTTGTTTGCCGTGATGATTGCCGGTTACCTGATTTCCACCGCAGACGGTGTGGGGATCCCGGTGTTTGGCCTGTTTGAAATTCCTGCCGTGGTTTCCGGTCTACCGGACCAGGCAGACGTAGCTGGCCTGGTGCATTTTTACCTGGCCTGGGTGCTGGTGGTGTTTGCCGGCCTGCATGGCGTGGCCGCGTTGAAACACCACTTCATTGATCGTGACGCGACCCTGGTTCGTATGCTGGGGCGCAAAGCCTGATGTTCAACCTCGACTCACAAGGAATAGAAAGCATGTTGAAAAAGACTCTCGCCGCTCTGGCAATCGGTACTGCTCTGCTGTCTGCCGGTCAGGTGATGGCTGCTGATTACAAGATCGACAAGGAAGGCCAGCACGCCTTCATCGACTGGAAAATCAGCCACCTGGGCTACAGCTACATCCACGGTACCTTCAAGGACTGGGATGGTACGTTCAGCTGGGATGCCGCCAAGCCTGAAGCCAGCAAAATCGCCGTCGACGTGAAAACCGCCAGCCTGTGGTCCAACCACGCTGAACGTGACAAGCACATCGCCAGCAAGGACTTCCTGGACGTTGGCAAGTTCGCCGATGCCAAGTTCGTTTCGACCGCAGTTAAACCAACCGGCGAAAAAACGGCTGACGTGACCGGCGACCTGACCTTCCACGGTGTGACCAAGCCTGTGACCTTCAAGGCCACGTTCAACGGTGAAGGCAAGGATCCGTGGGGCGGCGAACGTGCTGGCTTCAACGCCAAGACTACGCTGAACCTGAATGACTTTGGCGTCAAAGGCCCTGGCCCGACTTCCCAGACTGTAGACCTGGACATCACGCTGGAAGGTGTCAAAACGAAGTAAATTCGCAGGCTGCATAAAAAACCGGATCGTGAGATCCGGTTTTTTTTAGCCTGGAATACGGTCAATGTAGGAGCTGGCTTGCCTGCGATAGCGGCAGGTCAGCCACCTGCGATGCAGGCTGAAGTACCGTCATCGCAGGCAAGCCAGCTTCTGCAGTTGATCGTTGTCGAGCCCATAAAAATGCCCCGGATCTTTCGATGCGGGGCATTTTTCATGGCGCTTTGAAAATCAGCGGTTGCGGGTCAGCAACGCTGGTTTTTCACCACGAGGGCGGCCTGGCAGTTGATCCAACTGCTCAGGTGTCGGGAAGCGATCGCTTTTCGACTCCTTGTGGATGATCTTCGGCGTCGTGCCGCTGCGCGGGTTCTGCACGGCAGGTTCCGAGGAGCGTGGCTGCTCATCACGTGCAGGGCGGCGGTTGCGCGACTCTTCGCGACGGGCCTGGCCATCACGCGGTGCGCCGTTACGCGGACCATTGCGCTTGGCCGGTGGGGTGCCGGTGGTGGCGCCGTTGCTGCTGCGCGGACCGTTCTGGCGACCCTGTGGCTGGCCGCCGGTGCGCGGAGCGCCCGCACCAGCGCCCGGTGCCGGGGCACCTGGACGACGACCACGGCCCTGGGCCGGTTTGGCCTGTGGCACGTAGTCCACGCGGTTACCGAAGTTATCCACGTCATCGTCGAGGAACTCGTCCGGTGCGCGGTCGGCTGCGGCGCGTGGCGGCTGGCTCGGCTGGCGCTGTTCGCGGGCCGGGGTGCCTTCGCGGGGCTTTTGCTCGCGGGCTGGGCGTTCGCCACGGCCGTTGGTAGGTGCCTTGTCTTTGCCACCTTTGTCCTTGCCTTTGTCGCGACGACCACCGCCACCACCGCCGCCGTTCGGGCCATCGCCCTTAGGACCACGTGGGTTGCGCGGGTTACGCACGTCCGGACGCTCGCGCACTTCCGGTTTTTCGGCTTCTACGGTGCTGGCATCGAAGCCCATCAGGTCGCCGTCGGCGATTTTCTGCTTGGTCATGCGCTCGATGCTTTTCAGCAGTTTTTCTTCATCCGGGGCGACCAGGGAAATGGCCTCGCCCGAACGACCGGCACGGCCAGTACGGCCGATACGGTGCACATAGTCTTCATCGACGTTTGGCAGCTCGAAGTTGACCACATGCGGCAGTTGGTCGATATCCAGGCCGCGGGCGGCGATATCGGTGGCGACCAGGATCCGTACGGAGCCGGCCTTGAAGTCGGCCAGGGCCTTGGTCCGCGCGTTCTGGCTCTTGTTGCCGTGGATGGCGACGGCGGTCAGGCCGTGCTTGTCCAGGTACTCGGCCAGGCGGTTGGCGCCATGCTTGGTGCGGGTGAACACCAGCACTTGTTCCCAGGCACCGGCGGTAATCAGGTGGGCCAACAGCGAGCGCTTGTGGCTGGCTGGCAGGCGGAACACCCGCTGCTCGATACGCTCGACCGTGGTGTTGGGCGGCGTGACTTCGATGCGCTCGGGGTTGTGCAGCAGCTTGCCGGCCAGGGCGGTGATGTCGTTGGAGAACGTTGCCGAGAACAGCAGGTTCTGACGCTTGGCCGGCAGGCGCGCGAGGACTTTCTTCACGTCATGGACAAAGCCCATGTCGAGCATGCGGTCGGCTTCGTCCAGCACGAGGATTTCCACGTGGGACAGATCGACGCTGCCTTGGCCACACAGGTCGAGCAAACGACCAGGGCAGGCGACCAGCACGTCAACCCCACGGGACATGGCCTGAACCTGGGGGTTCATGCCAACGCCGCCGAAGATGCAGGCACTGACGAACTTCAGGTCGCGGGCGTACAGCTTGAAGCTGTCATGCACTTGTGCGGCGAGTTCGCGGGTAGGGGTCAGGACCAGTACGCGGGGTTGGCGCGGGCCGTGACGCTGGGATTTGTCCGGGTGACCATTGGGGAACAACCGCTCCAGAATCGGGAGGGCGAAGCCGCCGGTTTTACCAGTACCTGTCTGAGCCGCGACCATCAGGTCGCGACCTTGCAACACGGCGGGAATAGCCCGCTGTTGCACCGGAGTAGGCTCGGTATAGCCCGCTGCCTCGATGGCGCGGACTAAAGCCTCGGAGAGACCGAGGGAAGCAAAGGACATGAGTAATCCTGTTTGTAGTTAGGGCTTGGCCCAAAGGGATAATCTTGCCGGGCGCGAATCGCGTTTAGAGGAACGCAACCCCGTCCGGTCCTGCTGGGGCTGGCAGGCACTCCAACGGCTCGCGCGGGCTGCAAAGCTGCGCAGTAGCGGGGTTGGATGCCTGTTATACGACCACAACGGCCGGGCGTAAGCCTGGCGGAAAGGCCGGAGTATAACAGAGCAATCACCGCGCGCCGCTTTCCTGCTGCTCAACGGTTTGCTCCAGCGGCGGCGAGGGGGCAGTTTTGGCACTGTTGCCGGCATATTTTGCACTCAGGGCGGCATAGGCGGGCTCTTGCTTGAAGCGCTTGAGCTCGGCACCAAAGCGCTGCACCAGCAAGTCCATGCCCGCGCCACGGCGTACGGCGAGGAATTGTTTCTGGCTGCTGATCACCGGCGACGCCTGGGTAACGTGGTGTTCCAGGCCTAACTCCTTGAGCACATGCTGGCCAACCCGGCGGTCGGTGATCACCAGATCAATCCGGCCACGGGCCAGTTTACCGAAGTTGGCCTCATGGCTGGGGGCCGGCTCGCGGGTAAACAGGGTGGATTCGCTGAACCCGGCGCTATACAGGTAGCCGGGGGAGGTGCCGATGGTCAGCCCTTTGAGGTCATCCAGGGTCTGGAACGGATGTGGGCGCTCGTTGGCGTAGAACATCACAAACTCAACCTGGGACAGCGGTTCGCTGGGATAAAGCAGCGCCGCGTCGCGTTCGTGGCTGTGGAAAATATCCAGCGCGCCATCGGCCAGGCCCTGGTCGAGCATGGCCAGGCAACGTTTCCAGGGCAGGAACTGCCATTGCACCTCGATCCCCAGGCGCTCGAACACGATGACGGTGGCCTCGTAGTCGAGCCCGCGCATCTGGCCGTTTTCTTCGTAGACGTAAGGGGCCCAGGGTTCGGTGACAATGCGCAATTTCTCGCCGTGGGCGGTCAGGCTCAGGCAAGTGAAAAGGACAGCGGTCAACAGCTGGAAAATGACGGGCATACCCTGAGGTTACGACTGTCGCAGGTTAAAGAGAAGCTCTGGATCGGGGATCTTCAGGTCGCAAACCTGAACTTTTATTGTGCCGCCGGGCCGGGAAGGAATCCCGGCTGGCGGTACAAAGGGGTAGCCTCAGCGTGGCAGCTTGAGGTTGTTCCAGATCGCCAGGCTCGGGTCAGCCTGGTTCAGGGTGTAGAAGTGCAGGCCCGGCGCGCCACCTTGCAGCAAGGTTTCGCACATTTCACTGATGACTTGCTCGCCAAAGGCCTGGATGCTTTTGACGTCATCGCCATAGGCTTCCAGCTGCTTGCGTACCCAGCGTGGGATTTCTGCACCGCAGGCGTCAGAGAAGCGCGCCAGCTTGCTGTAGTTGGTGATCGGCATGATGCCCGGCACGATTGGGATATTCACACCCAGGGCCTGCACGCGCTCGACGAAGTAGAAGTAGCTGTCGGCGTTGAAAAAGTACTGGGTGATCGCACTGTTGGCGCCGGCTTCGGCCTTGCGCACGAAGTTGCGCAGATCGTCTTCGAAATTGCGCGCCTGAGGGTGCATTTCCGGGTAGGCGGCCACTTCGATATGGAAGTGGTCGCCAGTCTCTTCACGAATGAAGCTCACCAGATCATTGGCGTAGCGCAACTCGCCGCTGGCCATGCCCATGCCGGATGGCAGGTCACCGCGCAGGGCGACGATACGCTTGATGCCGGCGGCCTTGTACTGGGTCAGCAGGCTGCGCAGGTCGGCCTTGCTGTCGCCTACGCACGACAGGTGCGGTGCGGCGGGCACTTTGGCTTCGCTTTCCAGTTGCAGCACGGTGTTGATCGTGCGATCACGGGTCGAGCCGCCTGCGCCGTAGGTGCAGGAGAAGAAGTCGGGGTTGTAGCTGGCCAACTGCTTGGCAGTCGCCATCAATTTTTCATGCCCAGCATCGGTCTTGGTCGGGAAGAACTCGAAGCTGTAGCGACGGTCTTGGGACATGGTCATACCCTTGGAAACTCAAAAAACCGGAAGACATACACCGTCAATGTGGGAGCGGGCTTGCTCGCGAAAGCGGAGTTTCAGTCAACATACCTGATACTGAAACATCGCTTTCGCGAGCAAGCCCGCTCCCACAGAAGCCTGCCCTCCACATGGAGAGCAGGCAACAGGCCGATCAGTAGCGGTAGGCGTGCGGCTTGAACGGACCTTCAACCGTCACGCCGATGTAGTCGGCCTGGGTCTTGGTCAGTTGCGTCACGACGCCGCCGAAGCCGCGGACCATTTCCAGGGCCACTTCTTCGTCGAGTTTCTTCGGCAGTACTTCCACGGTCAGGCGCTCGGCTTTCTGGGCGGGCGACAGGTCGGCGTATTTCTGGCCGAACAGGAAGATCTGCGCCAGTACCTGGTTGGCGAACGAGCCATCCATGATGCGGCTTGGGTGGCCAGTGGCGTTACCCAGGTTTACCAGGCGGCCTTCGGCCAGCAGGATCAGGTAGTCATCGTTCTGTGGGTCGAAATCGCCAGCGCCGGTACGGTGAACCTTGTGCACCTGAGGTTTGACTTCTTCCCATGCCCAGTTCTTGCGCATGAAAGCGGTGTCGATCTCGTTGTCGAAGTGCCCGATGTTGCACACCACGGCGCGCTTTTTCAGGGCCTTGAGCATGTTGGCATCGCACACATTGACGTTACCGGTGGTGGTCACGATCAGGTCGATCTTGCCCAGCAGGGCTTTGTCGATGCTCGCTTCGGTGCCGTCGTTCTGGCCGTCGATGAACGGCGAGACCACTTCGAAACCGTCCATGCAGGCTTGCATGGCGCAGATCGGGTCAACTTCGGAGACCTTGACGATCATGCCTTCCTGACGCAGGGACTGGGACGAACCCTTGCCCACGTCGCCGTAGCCGATCACCAGGGCTTGCTTGCCCGACAGCAGGTGGTCGGTGCCGCGCTTGATCGCATCGTTGAGGCTGTGACGGCAGCCGTACTTGTTGTCGTTCTTGCTCTTGGTCACCGAGTCGTTGACGTTGATGGCCGGGATTTTCAGCTCGCCCTTGGCCAGCATGTCCAGCAGGCGGTGTACGCCGGTGGTGGTTTCTTCGGTCACGCCATGGACGCGATCCAGGATGGCCGGGTACTTTTTGTGCAACAGCTCGGTCAGGTCGCCGCCGTCGTCGAGGATCATGTTGGCATCCCAAGGCGCGCCATCTTTCAGGATGGTTTGCTCCAGGCACCACTCGTACTCTTCTTCGGTCTCGCCTTTCCAGGCGAAGACAGGGATGCCAGCGGCTGCGATGGCGGCAGCGGCCTGGTCCTGAGTCGAGAAGATGTTGCAGGACGACCAGCGCACTTCGGCACCCAGGGCAACCAGGGTTTCGATCAGCACGGCAGTCTGGATGGTCATGTGGATGCAGCCGAGAATCTTCGCGCCCTTGAGCGGCTGTTCAGCGGCGTACTTGCGGCGCAGACCCATCAGGGCTGGCATTTCGGATTCGGCGATAAAGGTTTCGCGACGGCCCCAGGCAGCGAGGGACATGTCGGCGACTTTGTAGTCGGTAAAACCTGCAGGCGTGATTACAGCGCTCATGAAGAGCCTCCATTCGTAGTGTGCGAATGGGCGCCGTTGTGCGTTTAGTATCCAGCCAGGACAACCCGGCCGGGCAACGCCCCATCCGAGCCTGACAGGCCAGGGCCTGCTGCAGCGCCCCTCGGACAGGTGGCGGGAGAACGGTATCAATCACAGATGACCGTTTTGAAGCGGTGGCGATTATAGCTGCCTGCGCCTGACTTCCCAAGCCTTTCTGTCGGGGGCATGAAGATCGTTCATGGTGCTGATAGGCAATGGCTCATAGAGCTTGGGCCGGCGCTCTGCCATGATGTTGCCCATCATTCGGCAAGACGCTTTGGAGTGAGCATGAACTTCCACACCCGCAAATGGGTAAAACCCGAAGACCTCAACCCCAACGGCACCCTGTTCGGTGGCAGCCTGTTGCGCTGGATCGACGAAGAAGCGGCGATCTACGCCATCGTTCAACTGGGCAACCAGCGCGTGGTGACCAAGTACATCTCCGAGATCAATTTTGTCAGCGCCTCGCGCCAGGGCGACATCATCGAGCTGGGCATCACCGCCACCGAGTTTGGCCGCACCTCCATCACCCTGACCTGTGAAGTGCGCAACAAGATCACGCGCAAAAGCATCCTCACCGTGGAAAAAATGGTCTTCGTCAACCTCGGCGAAGACGGTCTGCCGGCACCCCACGGGCGTACCGAGATCAAGTACGTGAAAGACCAGTTCCAGGATGACAACCTCACTGAGTAACCCCGGCCCGGCCTGATTTGATTTACCAAATCTGTCCGGGTGGATCGCTTCCAGGCTTTCTCTGCACTCAGGACCACATCCTGTAGAGAGAGCCCGCAATGAAAGTGACCGCCAACCCGGCTGCCAAGACTCAGCCGTCATCGCGGCAACCCCCGCCGCCCCCCGCCCAAGGCAACAAGACACCCTTGGTCGAGGGCGTCGGCCCGCGAAAGCTGAGCCTGTTTCGAGACAGCAAGGGGCAGGTGGAGGTGGTGCTGTCACCCCCTGCGGTCAGCCATCTGGTACTCAGCGGCGGTGGTGCCAAGGGCATCGCCTTCCCCGGGATGGTCCAGGCCCTTGAAGAAACCGGAACACTGCCAGGCATCTCTGCCATTTCTGGTTCATCTGCCGGTGCGATTTCTGCAGCGCTGCTGGCCAGTGGCATGGGAGCCAAGGCCTTCGGCACGCTCTCAAACAGCATTGATCTGCCCAGCCTGCTCAACAGCCCCAACCCTGTGACGGCCTGGCTGCAAAATGCCGGGGCGAGCCTCGGCAAACTTGCCGGGCGCCTGCCAGGCCCGGCGGGCAACATTTCCCAATTGCTGCTGACCATGATGCCGCGCCTGCAAACCCAGGCGCACTCGCTCGAAGACCTGATCCGTAACGAGTCACGCAAGTCGATCCTGGCCCATATTGCCGCCATGCCCAGGGCAGCCCGCCCCGACGAAGTGATGAAAATCGCCGACAGGCTGAGCGCCGGAGGGGCACCGACCTTTGCTGATCTTGACGTGCTGAGCAGGCATATCCCGGCGATCAAACTACTGAACATCACGGGGACCGGCATGTTCGATGGTCGCCCGCAGTTGGTGGTGTTCAACGCCAGCCTGACCCCGGATATGGACATTGCCTGCGCCGCGCATATCTCGGGCTCCCTACCGGGACTGTTCAAAAGCCCTGCCGAGCAAGGCCATGGGTTTCAGGCGGTGGGTGAAACCACTTTTTTCCAGGACGGTGGCTTGGTGCTCAACACCCCGGCACCCGGGGTGATCGAGCGCTCGTTTCCCGAGAGCCCGCTGAGCCAGCCGGAGTCGTTGATCGTCAAATTCGAGTCCCAGGCTCCTGCATCGCAGAAAAAGAGCGGCAGCGTCATAAGCGCTGTTGCGGACAAACTGACAGGCACTGCCCATACGGCTGCAGGCGCCTATCAACAGCAACGCCTCAAGGAATTTAACGAGCAAACCGTGGTGCTGCCGCTCAAATCCGCCAAAGGTGACTTTAGTGGCCTGCTCAGTGGCACGGTCAATTTCACCATGACCGCCGAGCAGAAAAAGCATTTGCAGGCCCAGGCCCGGCAAGCGGTGACGCAGCACCAGGAGCAGCGCAGCAAGGTACGTGAGCGGCACTTGTTCGAGTCATTGGACGACGCGGTGCTGGCGATGGACGATGCAATGCTTGCCAGCGTGCAAGTGGCACTCCAGAAGGATCCCGCCGCGGCGAATGTGCTGCGTTTTCGCAAGCAGGCACAGCAGGCATTGCAAGCCCTGGACGCAGCGATTACCGAGGCCAACAAGGCAGGCAATACTTTGGTCTTCACGCCTGGGTTGCTCTCTGCGCTGCGTAACCTGGATGCACTGGTTACCCGGCCCCAGCATATCGAGTGGTTGGGGCGGCGGCTTAACGCCCCTGGGCAGCATAACTTCCAGCAACTGTTGCAGGTGGTTGCCAAGCACAATCAGGGGGCTTCCACGCCAACCTCCAAGGTCATGACCAGTGCCGTGGCTCAAATGCAGCGACGGGATATTGCCGTAAAAGCCGACAACTTCACCCGCGAAGTCATCTACCCCTCCCTCTACCGTGCAGGCCAGACGGCCGCCAACGTCGAGCTTCTGCAGCGGGCCGCGCGCGACCTGGCCACGGCAGCGACGCCGGCCGAGTTCAATCGGGTGCTCGACGACATCATTGAACACTATGGTGCGCGTAATAAACCCTGGTCCAAGCCACTGAGCTCGACCACCGTGGAAATGGCCAAGGCCTGGCGCATCCCGCTTTAGTTCTCCGGCCACTGAACAGCCACTGCGCCAGCGTGTCGTAGCTACAGGCACCCCTTGGACACTGGAACATCATGGCCACCCAAAAAGACGGCAAAACTCCCAACCTGTCGCAGGAAGAGCAGCAGGATGTGGACAAGAACCAACCGCCCAGGGCAGCGGTGCTGCATGAAATCATTCGCACCCAGGGCGACCAGGAACTGGAGCGCAGCGTCGCGGCGCTGTGGTGGTCGGCGCTGGCCGCCGGCCTGACCATGGGCCTGTCATTAATGGCCATGGGGCTGCTCAACTCCCGCCTGCCGGGCGGTGAAGGCTTCAAGGTGATTGCCAGCTTTGGCTACTGCGCAGGTTTTCTCGCGGTGATCCTTGCGCGCCAGCAACTGTTCACCGAAAACACCCTGACCGCCGTGCTCCCGGTGATGAGCAAGCCGACCCTGGGCAATGCCGGGCGCCTGCTGCGGTTGTGGACGGTGGTACTGGTGGGCAACCTTTGCGGCACCTTGCTGGTGGCCTACGTGATGCTGCACCTGCCGATTTTCGACATCAAGACCGACCTGGCCTTCCTCGACATCGGGCGCAAGGTCATGGAGAACGACACGGGCCAGATGTTTGCCAAAGGCATCGTCTCCGGCTGGATGATCGCCACCATGGTGTGGATGATTCCGTCCATGGAAAGCGCCAAGATGTGGATCATTATCCTGATCACCTACCTGATGGCCCTGGGTGATTTCACCCACATTGTCGTCGGTTCGGCGGAGGTGTCCTATCTGGTATTTGCCGGCGAGCTACCGTGGAAGGACTTCTGGCTGGTATTTGCCGGGCCGACCCTGGCGGGCAATATCATCGGCGGCAGTTTTATCTTCGCGCTGATCAGCCATGCGCAGATTCGCAGCGAAGGCAGCCTGCCGGGCAAGCAGGCTGCGGACCCGAGGCATCCGCAGTCGATTGACAAGGATCAGTGATGTTCAGGCCTTGGAATAACAGGGAAAACGGCAGCGCCGTTACCATTACACCGATGGTGGGTGGCAGGCCGATAAAGCGGAAATTCACATAGGTGAGCAGGGTGGTGAGGCAAATGAAGGCTGCAACAAGTTCAAGCATCCGGGGGGCCATGGGATAGAGGGCGGGGTGCAGCGGGGTGGTTTTTAGTATAAACAGGTGCTGAAACATGAAGAATCAACTCTGACCATTCTGACAAGGGGCTCCCTGTGGTTGCGACAGCCTTGGTGCTGGTAGCGGCGCTGTTGCATGCGACGTGGAACACCTTGATCAAGTTCAGCGGCGAGCGCCTGTTGGTGATCGCCTGCATGGACAGCGTGGCCCTGTTGTTTGTTCTACTGGCAGTCGGATTTGTGTCGTTGCCGCCCCTGGAAATCTGGCCGTGGATCATCGCATCGGCCTTGTTCGAGTTGCTCTATCGCTACCTGCTGATCCAGGCCTACCGCGTTGGCGACCTGGGGCTGGTGTATCCGCTGATGCGCGGCTTATCACCGCTGGTGGTGCTGGCGTTGACCCTGGTGTTTGCCGGGGAAGTGCTCAGTACCCAGCAGATTGTCGGCATCCTGCTGATCCCGTTCGGCATGCTGTGCCTGCTGTGGCAGGGCGGTGGCGGGGAGCGGCTGCCCTGGTCGATGTTGCCGGTGGTCGCGCTGATCGGCCTGTGCATCGGCTGCTACACCTTCCTTGATGGCCAGGCGCTGCGGCGCTGGTCGCACCCGTTGGACTACCTGGTATGGCTGACCCTGCTCAGTGCCTGGCCCTTTCCCCTGCTGGCCATGGTGCGCAAGCGCGCGGCGTTCAGCCTGTTTTGGCGCACGCAATGGCGGTTGGGGCTGAGCGTGGGGTTGTGCGTGTTGTTGAGCTACGCTCTGGTGCTTTGGGCCATGCAGTTGGGCTCGATTGCCGAGGCCGCCGCGCTGCGAGAAGTCAGCGTGATCCTGGTGGTGTTGTTCGGTATGCGTTACCTGAAAGAACCTTTCGGCCGCTCCCGGCTCTTAGCCTGTGGGTTGGTACTGATCGGCATGCTCGTGATGAAACTCTAACCAGCGGATAAAACTAAAAAAGGAATGAGTGATGACTGTTGCTTTCTGGTGTGTGTTGATCGCAATTTTTCTGCCTTACCTGTGTACTGGCGTGGCCAAGTTCAGTGGTGGCAAATTCGGGCCCCGGCAGAACCATGACCCCCGGGCCTTCCTGGAAACCCTCGAAGGCTTTGCCAAACGCGCCCATAGCGCACAGCTCAACAGCTTTGAAGTGACCCCGGCGTTTGCCGCAGCGGTGATCATTGCCCACCTTGCGGGCAACGCGGAACTGGTGACCATCAACGTACTGGCGGTGCTGTTTATCACCAGCCGCCTGCTGTACATCATCTGCTACCTGGCGGACTGGGCGATCTTGCGTTCGCTGGTGTGGTTTGTGGGCATGGCGTTGATTGCGAGCTTCTTCTTCGTTTCGATCTAAGGCACGCAGCCAACCCTTGTGGGAGCTGGCATGCCAGCGATGGCGGATTTGAAACCGCCATCGCCGGTAAACCGGTTCCTACAAAGGCGCGTCCGGCACTTGAGGCAGCGCCGCACCCTTGGGCCACAGCATCCAGATCTGGCCTTGCTGCTTCATGTTCCCGGCCAGCTCGCCCGCTGCATCACCCGTGCCCCAGAACAGGTCGGCACGCACCTCACCGACAATCGCGCCCCCCGTATCCTGGGCCGCTACCGGCCGTACGATCGGTGCGCCATCGGGGCGGGTGGTGGACAACCACAGCAGGCTGCCCAGTGGGATCACCTTGCGGTCCACGGCCACGCTGTAGCCTGCGGTCAGTGGTACGTTCAGCGAGCCGCGCGGGCCTTCATTGCTGTCGGGCCGGGTGCTGAAGAACACGTAGCTGGGGTTGCTCGCCAGTAACTCCGGGATCCGCTCGGGATGGGCCTTGGCCCAGGCACTGATGGCGCCCATGCTCACTTCTTCTTTCTTCAACTCGCCTTGCTCCACCAGCCAGCGGCCGATAGGGCGGTAGGGGAAACCGTTCTGGTCGGCATAGCCCACGCGCAGTTGACGACCGTTCGCCAACTGGATGCGGCCCGAACCCTGGATTTGCAGGAATTGCAGGTCCATCGGGTGGGTCAGCCAGGCGATGGGCTTGGCGCTGGAGCCTTGCTGGTTGAGGGTGCCGGCATCGTCATAGGGCTTGAGTACCCGCCCTTCCAGGCGCCCACGCAGGCGTTTGCCCTTGAGCTCCGGGTAGATGCTTTCCAGGTTGACGATGATCAGGTCGTCTGGCACCCCGTACACAGGAACATGGGCGGTCTTGGTTTCGGTAAGGCTGCCGGGGTAGACCGGTTCGTAGTAGCCGGTGATCAGGCCATTGGGCGTGTTGTCTGCCGAGCGCAAGCCATACACCTCCAGCTGTTGCTTGAGGAAACCCCGGATATCACCGGCATTGCCCGGCACATTGGCCGCGGCAGCGCAGGTGGTGCCCCACACCGGATCGTTCTTCAGGCGTTGGCAGGCACTGCGCCAGGATTCGAAGCCGGCTTGCAGGTCAGTGTCCGAAACTTCCGGCAGGGCTTCCCAGGTGGCGCTGACATAGGTCGCCACGGCGTGGGGTTTTTCCGGCTCGGGCTTGGGGGTCGGGGCGTTGCCGCCGTCGCATCCGGCGAGCAGCGCGATCATCGGCAGAGCCCATGCCAGTCGGCGGCTCCAGGGGTTCAACAGGTTATTCATGCAAGTAATTCCCAAGGCGGTAGCCGGTACCGATTACGGCACAAGCGTCCATATTATTAATAGGGCTATTGGTCTTTCCGGGCGGGGCGGGGATACTGGCCGCCGTTTCCCGTGACCCTGAGCCACCATGACTTTTAAAAAACTGACTGTTGTATTGCTGGCCGCTTTGACGCTGACCGCCTGCGGCGGCGTGGATCCGAACTCGCCATTGGGCCAGCGCAAGGCCATCTTCAAGCAGATGCTCAAGACCGGCGAAGACCTGGGCGGGATGCTGCGCGGCCGTATTCCGTTCGACGGGGCGAAATTTGCCGAGGGTGCGGTCAAGCTCGACACCCTGTCCCATGAGCCGTGGAAGCACTTTCCAACGGTGCGCGAAGAAGATCACACCAGTGCCAAGGACGATGTATGGCAGAAACAGGCCCAGTTCCAGGAACTGGCGCGCAACCTTGAGGCGGCCACCGGTGAGTTGGTGATCGCCAGCCAGGTGCAGCCGTACAAAGCCAGTGACCTGAAGCCGGCCGTGCAGAAAGTCGAAGATGCGTGCAGCGCCTGTCATAAGCAGTTTCGCGACCATTGAGGCATCGGTCGGATGCGTCTTACTTGTCCAGGTCGTCGAGGGCTTGCTGTAGCTCTTTGCGCGACTCGGCGAGCTTGTCCTTACGCTTGTTGATCTTCTCGGAGTCGCCTTTTTTCATGGCCTTGTCGAGGTCAGCCTGACGACGGCTGACTTCGTGCTTGGCATCCAGCACCTTGTTCTCGCGTTCCTTTTTCAGGGAGGCGTCGGTGCAGTGGGCGGTGACTTCGCTCAAGGCTTTTTCCAGACCGGCTTGTTGCTCACTGTTGCCATGGGCCTTGGCTTGTTCGATCTGCAGGCTGATGGCCTGGCGCTTGGCAGCGCAACCGGTCAGTTGCGGGGCTGTCTCGGCAGCCAGCAAGGGAGTGGTCAGAAAACTGGTGACGGTCAACAGGGCAAGCGGTGCAAGAAACTTCATAAGAACTCCAAAATAAACAAGATCGTTGTCAGGTGGGCAGGATGATTTCTGCCGGTACCGATGAATGTAGCGGGCCGGGCCTAAAAGCCGTCGATCCCGGCAGCCCGTAGTGTTTCGCTCATGGCCACCACCTGAGGGTCGCGAAAAAAGGCGCTCAACTGCGCCGCGCGTCCCGGGCCGATTCCTGCCTCGGCCTGCCAGGCTTGCGTGTCGCGGGCGGCCAGGGCATGCCAGCCACCCACCAGGTTATTGCGGGCGGTCGGTGGAACCCCCAGCGCCATCAGCCATTGAGCGAACGGTCGCTGACGTGCGGTCTGCAGGCTCGCAAGCAGGCGCGTCGTGCTGCGGTCGCCGAATCCGTCAATGGTAGCAAGCTCTGTCTCATCAAGGTTCAACCAATCCACCAAACCGCTGATTTGACCGGCCTGGATCAAGGAGTTCCAGGTCTCGCGGCCAATGTGTGGCAGATCCAGCCCCTGCTTGCCACTGAGCCAGGTCAGTCGGGCCAGCAGTTGCTCCTCGCAGGCCGGGGCCAGACGCAAGCAGCTCAGGTGATGGAAGTCGCCCGCCACCGGGGCCGCGACATCGACCCGTGGATAGCTGCGCAGGATGACCTGGTCGAGCCTGGGAATCACTTGGCCGGCAAGGCTGATGGACACTTGGTCGCCGGGCCGGATATCGAGCTGTTGCCAGCGTTTCAACGAGCCGATGCTGACGCGCTTGATCTGGCGATCGTCGAGCATTACCGGGTGCAGTTCCAGGACCGGGGTGATACGGCCGGTGCGGCCGATCTTGAACTGCACCTGGCGCACATGGGCCAGGGCTGTGATGACCGGGTATTTCCAGGCAACAGCCCAGTAAGGCGTACTGGCCTGCCAGCGTTCGGCCGGGGCGCGCTGGCTTTGATGCAGCACCACGCCATCAGTGGCGAAGGGCAAAGGGTGCCCATGCCAGAACGCTCGCCAGTGACGGGCCTGCTCGAAGGTGTCGATGGGCTGGCTGTAGCGACGGCTGTCGGTAAAACCCCAGTGTGCAAGGGTGTCCAACTGCTGCTTGAGGTCCGCCGGCCCTTGCGGCCAGGCCCAGACAAACAGGCCGATGCCGGCGGCGTCGGCGTCATTGAGGTGTTGGCGGTTCATCAGCCCGGAGATTTTGCTGCGGGCATTCATGCCGCCCGTCTCCCCTTGTATATGGGCGTCCAGGCGCCAGTACAGCTCGCCCTGCAAGAGCAGGTCGATGGCCTCGGGCAGTTGTTGCACAAGGCCGGGGATCTTGCGGGCCGAGTCCGTCCAGTCATGGCCGGACAGGCCGTCGCCGCGGCTGATCACCTGGGCCAGGCGACCCCCACGATAGACCAAGCTCACGGCCACCCCATCGACCTTGGGTTGTATCCACAGGTCGCTGCGTGTGCCGATCCAGTCTGCCACGGCGCGGTCGTTGACCAACTTTTCAAGGCCCGTGTGCGGGACGGGATGGGCGACAGTGCCCCGCGAGCTGGCCAGGGGATTTTGCGCAGGTGACGGCGCCTGTGCAAAGCAAGTCCGCCATTGCTCCAGGCGCATGCGGGCCTGGTCATAGAGCTCGTCGCTGACCAGGGATTGGCCGAGTCGGTGGTAGCTGTCGTCCCAGAGGTCGATTTGTCGTTGCAGGGCGGTGATTTCGTCCCGGGCCTTGTCGGCTTGCCAGTCCGGGCAGCCCTGCGCCCAAGCGACGATAGGGAAGAGCATCAATAGCAGGTAGGTCAGCAGGCGTGGTGTCATCATGAGCATCCTTGCTCTGAAGGGGCGCCCAGCCTAAAGCAAGCAAACGCCCATAAAAAAGCCCCGCAGGCGCGAGGCTTTTTACCGGGTGTTTCTGCTTACTTGAACAGACCGCCCAGGGCTTTCACGGTGTCGTTGCTGTCAGCCTTGGCCTGCTGCTTTTGCGCGGTTTCGTCGAGCTTGCCTTGGGACTCGCCGACTTTTTTGCAACCTTTGTTTACCTGGTCCAGTGCTGCCTGCATGGCCCTCACTTTCAGGTCCTCGCCATTGGCTTTGGCGGCGTCGACTTTGGCTTGCAGCTCCTGGCTCTGTTTTTCGCAGTTGCCGGTAGCGCCGCCCAGTTGGGAAGTCAGGGCGCCAGTCAGGCCGCTCAGGTCAGCGGCTTGCACTGGCAGGGCGAACAGGCTGAGCAGTACGGCGGCAGGAGCGAAGGTGGAAATACGCATGAAAAACCTCAATGTTCGATTGCCTGCGCACTTGGCTGTCCCGAGCAGGCGCAGTGCAGTATCCAATGTGGTTAAGGGCTCGGGAGGGCGCGAATTCTAGTGGGCCATCATTTAGCCTGCAAGGTTTGGATCCAATAAATGTGAACTATTTGCCAGGTTCGCCGTCGCGCTAACCCCCGCCCGCAAAAAAGCGCAACAAAAAGCCCCACCGGGAAAACCCGGTGGGGCTTTGGGTGCTACGTGCTGCGATTACAGACCGGCAGCGGTGCGCAGGTCGTCGGCGCGGTCGGTTTTTTCCCAGGTGAACGTGGTGAAGGTGTCGTCGCCTACGGTCTTCTGTTCAGGGGTACGACCGAAGTGGCCGTAGGCCGCGGTTTCCTGATACATCGGGTGCAGCAGGTCGAGCATGGTGGTGATTGCGTACGGACGCAGGTCGAAGATCTCACGCACCAGCTTGACGATCTTGTCATCGCTGATCTTGCCGGTGCCGAAGGTGTTCAGCGAGATCGACGTAGGCTGGGCCACACCAATGGCGTAGGACACCTGAATCTCGCAACGCTCGGCCAGGCCAGCGGCGACGATGTTCTTGGCCACGTAACGACCGGCATAGGCTGCCGAGCGGTCAACCTTGGAGGGATCCTTGCCGGAGAACGCGCCACCGCCGTGACGGGCCATGCCGCCGTAGCTGTCGACGATGATCTTGCGCCCGGTCAGGCCGCAGTCGCCCACCGGGCCGCCGATGATGAACTGGCCGGTCGGGTTGATGTGGAACTGGGTGTCCTTGCTCAGCAGTTCGGCAGGCAGCACGTGCTTGACGATCAGCTCCATCACACCTTCGCGCAGGTCTTTGTAGGAGACTTCCGGATTGTGCTGGGTCGACAACACCACCGCGTCGATGCCCACCACTTTGCCGCCTTCGTAACGGCAGGTCACCTGGGACTTGGCGTCCGGGCGCAACCAAGGCAGCAGCCCGGATTTACGGGCCTCGGCCTGGCGCTTGACCAACTGGTGCGAGAAGGTGATCGGTGCAGGCATCAGCACGTCGGTTTCGTTGCTGGCGTAGCCGAACATCAGGCCCTGGTCGCCGGCGCCCTGGTCTTCTGGCTTGGCGCGGTCGACACCCTGGTTGATGTCGGGCGACTGCTTGCCGATGATGTTCATCACGCCGCAGGTCGCGCCGTCGAAGCCGACGTCAGAGCTGGTGTAGCCGATGTCGGTGATCACGTCACGGACGATTTGCTCCAGGTCGACCCAGGCCGACGTGGTGACTTCACCGGCGATGATCGCCACGCCCGTTTTCACCAGCGTCTCGCACGCCACGCGGGCGAACTTGTCTTCAGCAATGATGGCGTCCAGCACCGCATCAGAAATCTGGTCGGCGATTTTGTCCGGATGCCCTTCAGACACGGACTCGGAGGTGAAAAGGGAATATTCGCTCATCTCGATGTTTTCCTGATATTTACCGATGGTGAGTGTCGCCAGTTGGCCGCTGAAAGTGGCGGACCTGAATCTGGAAACCATTACGTAAGCCTACATACAGGCTTTCCCCGGGAACGAGTCCCGCAGCGGTGGCCCAACGGGCCAGATCGTCCTGTTCAAACCCCAACCATAGATCACCGCAGGCCTCCCTGGCCCAACTCTGGTTGTGGCTGCATAAATCAGTTACTAGCAGGCTGCCACCCGGTTGCAGCAAACCGGCCATCTGCCTGAGAGCATCGGCCGGCGCGGCAAAATGGTGAAGGACCATGTTCAACACCACGCAATCGGCTTGCAGCCCGACCTCATTCAAGGCATCGGCCAGTTGCAGGCGGACGTTGCCCAATTGTTCGCGCTCGCACAGCTGGCGCGCCAGTTCCAGCATGGCCGGGCTGTTGTCCAGCGCCGTCACCTGGTGGAAGCGTCGTGCCAGGTCCGGCAGGAACCCGCCGTCGCCCGGGCCGACTTCCAGCGCCGTGGCACCTGGGTTGAAGCCCAGTTTGTCGAGCAGCGCCAATACGCTTTCGCGGTATTGAGGCAACCCGGCAATCAGGTCCTGCTGGGCGCGGAACTTGTCCGCCACCCGGGAGAAAAAGTCCTGGCTGGCCGCAGCGCGTTGCCCGTGGACCTGGGCGATCCGCGACTGCACGTCAGCCGGCAGGGCCAGGTTGTCCACTTCTTCGAGCAATGCAGCGTGCAGCTTGCCACCCAGCAAATCGGTGTGGGGCAGGGCGCGACGGTAAAAAATCGCATTGCCTTCACGGCGGGTGGCCACCAGGTCGGCCTGGGCCAGCACTTTCAAGTGGTGGCTCATGCCGGACTGGCCAATGGCAAAGATCCGCGCCAGTTCCAGCACACCAAACGAGTCGTTGGCCAGGGCGCGCAGTACATTCAAGCGCAGCGGATCACCGCCGGCCTTGCACAGGGCCGCCAGCTCATCGCAATCGTCGGGGCGAATGGAAGGCGCAGGTAAGTTCATAAGGCCAGCAGTCTAGTGATGAGGTCAAATCCCCGCAAGGCCAATATCAAAAAGTTTTGATATTGGTCGATAATCGGTGGTTATAAGCAGGCGCTATAACCTTTAGACGAACGGCGGGAAGTGTTCTTGCCGCCAATGCAGTCCAAACCACAGGAAAAACCTACATAAGTCGGTATCTGTCATTGCCCCTGAGGCCTTGGCTGAGGGAAAATGCCGGTCCTTTTTTCCGTTTCTTTTATT
Organism: Pseudomonas sp. FP2294; assembly: GCF_030687625.1. NCBI lineage: Bacteria > Pseudomonadati > Pseudomonadota > Gammaproteobacteria > Pseudomonadales > Pseudomonadaceae > Pseudomonas > Pseudomonas sp. FP2294. The sequence continues at coordinate 5,432,216 of NZ_CP117441.1, read as the reverse complement.
CAACCTCCAGGAGATCAGCGATGCCCAGCCGTCGTGAGCGTGCCAACGCCATTCGTGCCCTCAGCATGGATGCCGTGCAAAAAGCCAACAGCGGCCATCCCGGTGCCCCAATGGGCATGGCGGATATCGCCGAGGTACTTTGGCGTGACTACCTGAAACACAACCCGAGCAACCCGTCGTTCGCCGATCGCGACCGCTTCGTGCTGTCCAACGGCCATGGCTCGATGTTGATCTATTCGTTGCTGCACCTGACCGGCTATGACCTGTCCATCGACGACCTCAAGCAGTTCCGCCAACTGCACAGCCGCACCCCGGGCCACCCGGAATTCGGCTACACCCCAGGCGTCGAGACCACCACCGGTCCCCTGGGCCAAGGCCTGGCCAACGCCGTGGGCTTCGCCCTGGCAGAAAAAGTCCTGGCGGCGCAGTTCAACCGTCCAGGCCACAATGTTGTCGACCACCACACCTATGTGTTCCTGGGTGATGGCTGCATGATGGAAGGCATTTCCCATGAAGTCAGCTCCCTGGCCGGCACACTGGGCCTGGGCAAGCTGATTGCTTTCTACGATGACAACGGCATCTCCATCGACGGCGAAGTCGAAGGCTGGTTCACCGACGACACGCCAAAGCGTTTCGAAGCCTACAACTGGCAGGTGATCCGCAATGTTGACGGCCATGATCCGGAAGAGATCAAGACCGCCATCGAAACCGCGCGCAAAAGCGAGCAGCCGACCCTGATCTGCTGCAAGACCACCATTGGCTTCGGTTCGCCGAACAAGCAAGGCAAGGAAGACTGCCACGGCGCCCCATTGGGTGACGCGGAAATCGCCCTGACCCGTGAAGCGCTGAAGTGGAACCATGGCCCGTTCGAAATCCCGGCTGATATCTACGCCGAGTGGGACGCCAAGGAAGCCGGTCGCGCCGCAGAAGCCGAGTGGGACCAGCGTTTTGCGGCCTACTCCGCAGAGTTCCCGGAGCTGGCCAACGAACTGGTACGCCGCCTGGCCGGTGACCTGCCTGCTGATTTCTCGGAAAAAGCCTCGGCCTACATCGCCGAAGTCGCGGCCAAGGGCGAGACTATCGCCAGCCGTAAAGCCAGCCAGAACACCCTGAACGCCTTTGGCCCGTTGCTGCCTGAGTTCCTCGGCGGTTCGGCTGACCTGGCCGGTTCCAACCTGACCCTGTGGAAAGGCTGCAAAGGTGTCTCGGCTGAAGACGCCAGCGGCAACTACATGTACTACGGCGTGCGCGAGTTCGGCATGAGCGCCATCATGAACGGCGTTGCCCTGCACGGCGGCCTGGTGCCTTACGGCGCGACCTTCCTGATGTTCATGGAATACGCGCGCAATGCCGTACGCATGGCCGCGCTGATGAAGAAGCGTGTGATCCATGTGTACACCCACGACTCCATCGGTCTCGGCGAAGACGGCCCGACGCACCAGCCGGTCGAGCAACTGACCAGCCTGCGCACCACGCCGAACCTGGATTGCTGGCGCCCAGCCGACGCGGTGGAATCCGCGGTGGCCTGGAAGCACGCGATCGAGCGCAAGGATGGCCCTTCGGCGCTGATCTTCTCCCGTCAGAACCTGCAACACCAGGTGCGTACTGACGCGCAGATCGCCGACATCAGCCGTGGTGGCTACGTGCTCAAGGACTGCATTGGCGAGCCGGAGCTGATCCTGATCTCCACCGGTTCCGAAGTGGGCCTGACCGTTCAGGCCTACGACAAGCTGACCGCCCAAGGCCGCAACGTGCGCGTTGTGTCCATGCCGTGCACCAGCGTGTTCGAAGCCCAGGACGCCGACTACAAGCAATCGGTCCTGCCGTTGCAGGTCAGCGCGCGTATTGCCATCGAAGCGGCGCACGCCGACTACTGGTACAAGTACGTGGGCCTGGAAGGCCGCGTGATCGGCATGACCACCTACGGTGAGTCGGCGCCGGCGCCAGCGTTGTTCGAAGAGTTCGGTTTCACCCTGGAAAACATCCTGGGTCAGGCTGAAGAGCTGCTGGAAGACTAAGTCAGTCTGCGTTGTCTGTACTGGCGCCATCGCGGGCAAGCCCGCTCCCACATTTGGATCTCGGTCTAATGTGGGAGCGGGCTTGCCCGCGATAGCGATGGAACATTCAACACTGAACGAACATTGATCGAGAACCCCATGCCTCAACCCCGTCCCTACAAAGTTGCACTCAACGGCTACGGCCGGATTGGTCGTTGCGTCTTGCGTGCGCTGTTCGAGCGAGGGGCGGCGGCCGGGTTTGAAATTGTCGCCATCAACGATCTGGCCGACATGGCCAGCATCGAATACCTGACGCGCTTCGACTCCACCCACGGCCGGTTCCCCGGCGAAGTGCGGATCGACGGCGATTGTCTGCATATCAATGGCAACTGCGTGAAGGTTTTGCGCAGTGCCACGCCCGAGGGCATCGACTGGGCGGCGCTGGGCGTCGACCTGGTGCTGGAATGCTCCGGGGCCTACCACACCCGGGCCGATGGCCAGCGGTTCCTCGACGCCGGCGCGCCGCGCGTGTTGTTTTCCCAGCCGATGGCCAGCGAGGCGGATGTCGACGCCACCATCGTCTATGGGGTCAACCAGGACTGCCTGACCGGTGACGAGTTGCTGGTGTCCAACGCCTCCTGCACCACCAACTGCGGTGTGCCGTTGTTGCGCCTGCTGGACCAGGCGATTGGCCTGGAGTATGTGTCGATTACCACTATTCACTCGGCGATGAACGACCAGCCGGTGATTGACGCCTATCACCATGAAGACCTGCGCCGTACCCGTTCGGCGTTCCAGTCGGTGATTCCGGTGTCCACCGGCCTGGCTCGTGGTATTGAACGCCTGCTGCCGGAACTTGCCGGGCGAATCCAGGCCAAAGCAGTGCGCGTGCCGACGGTGAACGTGTCGTGCCTGGATATCACCATGCAGACTGTCAGCGACACCGACGCTAGCGAGGTCAACCGGATCCTGCGCGAGGCTGCCACCAGCGGCCCGCTCAAAGGCCTGCTGGCGTACACCGAGTTGCCGCACGCCAGTTGTGATTTCAACCACGACCCGCATTCGGCCATCGTCGATGCCAGCCAGACCCGCGTTTCCGGCCCCAGGCTGGTGAATATCCTGGCCTGGTTCGATAACGAATGGGGCTTTGCCAACCGCATGCTGGATGTTGCGGAACATTATCTGCACATCGCTTCTTCAAAATTAGCCCTTCAAAATCAAGTAATTCAGGAACTGCGACCATGACCGTGTTGAAGATGACCGACCTCGATCTGCAAGGTAAGCGCGTACTGATTCGCGAAGACCTCAACGTCCCAGTCAAGGACGGTGTAGTCACCAGCGATGCGCGAATCCTGGCTTCGCTGCCGACCATCAAGCTGGCCCTGGAAAAAGGCGCGGCCGTGATGGTCTGCTCCCACCTGGGTCGTCCGACCGAAGGTGAGTTCTCCGCCGAAAACAGCCTCAAGCCTGTAGCCGATTACCTGAGCAAGGCCCTGGGCCGCGAAGTGCCGCTGGTGGCTGACTACCTGGGCGGTGTTGACGTCAAGGCCGGCGACATCGTGCTGTTCGAAAACGTGCGCTTCAACAAAGGCGAGAAGAAGAACAGCGACGAACTGGCCCAGCAATATGCTGCGCTGTGCGACGTGTTTGTGATGGACGCCTTCGGCACCGCGCACCGCGCCGAGGGTTCGACCCATGGCGTGGCCAAGTTCGCCAAGGTGGCCGCTGCTGGCCCGTTGCTGGCTGCCGAGCTGGATGCACTGGGCAAGGCCCTGGGCGCACCAGCCCAGCCAATGGCTGCCATCGTGGCCGGTTCCAAGGTGTCGACCAAGCTGGACGTGCTCAACAGCCTGAGCCAGATCTGCAACCAACTGATCGTGGGCGGCGGCATTGCCAATACCTTCCTGGCCGCTGCTGGCCATCCGGTAGGCAAGTCGCTGTACGAGCCGGACCTGTTGGACACCGCCCGTGCCATCGCGGCCAAGGTCAGCGTGCCGCTGCCGGTGGACGTGGTGGTTGCCAAGGAATTTGCCGAAAGCGCCGAAGCGACCGTCAAGCTGATCGCAGATGTGGCGGCTGACGACATGATCCTGGATATCGGCCCGCAAACGGCGGCCAACTTCGCCGAGCTGCTGAAAGCCTCCCGGACTATCCTGTGGAACGGCCCGGTCGGTGTGTTCGAGTTCGACCAGTTCGGCAACGGCACCAAAGTGCTGGCCAAGGCGATTGCTGAAAGCTCGGCATTCTCCATTGCCGGCGGTGGCGACACCCTGGCGGCCATCGACAAGTATGGCGTTGCTGAGCAGATCTCCTACATTTCTACCGGTGGTGGCGCGTTCCTTGAGTTTGTCGAAGGCAAGGTCCTGCCAGCCGTTGAAGTGCTGGAAAGTCGAGCCAAGGGCTGAGTCCCGCAGCCTGGAAAAGGAGCATTCCCATGATCAAGCCATTCGCGCTGGTGATTGCAGCAGGCCTGTTGGCTGGCTGCGGCAGCGCGCCCAAGGCGCCGGCAGACGACGCCCCAGGGGCTGCACCGCACAAGGGCTGCTACCAGGCCGACTGGCAGGCTGAAACCATGCCGGTGATCAGCAAGCGCATAGGGCCCGACGGTCTGGAGAAATACGATTCCCCGCCCAAAGGTAAGGAACAGGGTTGCCCTTGATGGGTCTGATTCACTAACCGACAGCAGTGGCGGCCTCGGGCCGCCGTTCGAGGATTGGCAATGAAAGGCGTTATCGCCCTGGCAGCACTGGCTCTATTGGCCGGTTGTGCCAACCTGAACATGTTCAACAAGGCACCAGCGCAGCAAGAACCATGGACCACCTGGGTATGCGACAGCCAGGCCCAGGTGAACTGGCGGTTTGTCGATACCGACCACAAGCAGGTGGATGTGCGCCTCGGCGGCTCCGACCTGGTGTATCGCCTCAAGGAAGATGTGGCCGCTTCCGGCGCGCTGTACAGCAATGAGCAACTGGCGTTTCACACAAAAGGTGAGGAAGGCCTGGTTTATTGGGTTGCCACCGATGATTTGATCGGCCGGGGCTGCAAGGCCCAGTAATACAGAGCACATGGGATCCGGTTCCAATTCGACAAAGATTGCGAACCGCACCCTGCAATAACGATTCAGCAGGTCAAGGCTCAACCCCTTGATCTGCAATAACTTGAATAGCAGCCGCCGCTACGGCAGGCTTGCACGATTAACGACCCTCGACCGGGAGAGAGACACAATGGCACTTATCAGCATGCGTCAAATGCTGGATCACGCAGCCGAGTTCGGCTACGGCGTCCCAGCCTTTAACGTCAACAACCTTGAGCAGATGCGCGCCATCATGGAAGCCGCTGACAAGACCGACTCCCCAGTGATCGTCCAGGCTTCGGCCGGTGCCCGCAAATACGCCGGCGCACCGTTCCTGCGTCACCTGATCCTCGCGGCAATCGAAGAATTCCCACACATCCCGGTGTGCATGCACCAGGACCACGGCACCAGCCCTGACGTATGCCAGCGCTCCATCCAACTGGGCTTCAGCTCGGTGATGATGGACGGCTCCCTCGGCGAAGACGGCAAGACCCCGACCGACTACGACTACAACGTGCGCGTCACCCAACAAACCGTGGCCCTGGCTCACGCCTGCGGCGTTTCGGTAGAAGGCGAACTGGGCTGCCTGGGCTCCCTGGAAACCGGCATGGCCGGTGAAGAAGACGGCATCGGCGCCGAAGGCGTGCTGGATCACAGCCAGATGCTGACCGACCCGGAAGAAGCCGCTGACTTCGTCAAGCGCACCCAGGTCGACGCCCTGGCCATCGCCATCGGCACCAGCCACGGCGCCTACAAGTTCACCAAGCCGCCTACCGGCGACGTGCTGGCCATCGACCGCATCAAGGAAATCCACAAGCGCATCCCCAACACCCACCTGGTGATGCACGGTTCTTCCTCGGTACCGCAAGAATGGCTGGCGATCATCAACCAGTACGGCGGCGACATCAAAGAAACCTACGGCGTACCGGTTGAAGAAATCGTCGAAGGCATCAAGCACGGCGTGCGCAAGGTCAACATCGACACCGACCTGCGCCTGGCTTCCACCGGTGCGATGCGTCGCCTGATGGCCACCAACCCGAGCGAGTTTGACCCGCGTAAGTTCTTCGGCGCCACTGTGACTGCGATGCGTGATGTATGTATTGCGCGTTACGAAGCGTTCGGCACGGCCGGTAATGCTTCGAAGATCAAGCCGGTGTCGTTGGAAGCGATGTATCAGCGGTATTTGAAAGGTGAGTTGAACGCTAAGGTCAACTAAGCCTCAGGTGTTAATAAAAAGCCCGCAGAGATGCGGGTTTTTTGTGCTCGCTATTTGAGGCCGCCTACAAACCAGTGTGGGAGCGGGCTTGCCCGCGATAGCGGTGTATCAGTCGATAAATGGATGACTGATACGCCCTCATCGCGGGCAAGCCCGCTCCCACATTTGGATGGTGTTCGGCTTATTTATCGACCAGTATTTTGGGGTTTGAATTCCCCCACACCGTATAAAGGTCAGCCAACAACGCCCCATTGATATCCTCTACCTCCGCCTGGGTGGTCTGGACATTCCCCTGCTTGCCAAACAGCACCACCTCATCCCCGCTCTTCACGGTTGGCACATCCGTCACATCCACCATCAGCGTGTTCATCGACACCTTGCCCACCACCGGCACCCGATGCCCGTTGATCAGCACGATGCCTTTATTGGTGAACGCCCGGCGATAGCCGTCGGAATAGCCCACGGTGATGTTGGCCAGTTTTGAATCGCGCTTCAGGGTGTAGGTGCGGTCGTAGCCGACGGTGTTGCCTTTCGGGTAGCTGTTGACCGAGGCCACGTGGGATTTGAACTGCATCACCCGCTTGTATTCGGTAAACGACGGCACGGTGTCGCCAAACAGCAGGCCGCCGGGGCGCACCATGTCCAGGCGGGACTCGGGCACTTCCAGGGTGGCGAAGGAGTTGGCCGCGTGCAGGGTGATTTTACTGCGGTCCAGTTGGGCGACGTCGATCAGCCAATTGGCCTGCTCGTTGAAGGCCTTGAGACCGGTGCGTACGTCGGCGGCGTCTTCGACGGCGAAGTGGGTCATGATCGCCTTCACTTCCAGGTTCGGCACCTTGGTGATGGCTACGGCGTCGCGGCGGCCCTGGGCTGTGGTCATTTCTACGCCATTGCGGCTCATGCCACTGGAGTTCAGGCCCAGGTGTACTACCAGCGGGCGGCCATGATGTTCGGCGATCAGGCTGGCGCGCACGGCGAAGTCGAGGTTGCCCACCAGTTCTTCGACGTTGTACGGCAGCGCCGCTTCCAGTTCGCTCAGGGCGGCAGTACGCACGCGGATCAGTTGACCCTTGAAGCCGCTTTCGCGCACGACGCGGGCTTCTTCATTGCTGGCCACGCCCACGCAAGGCACACCGAGCTTGATCACCGATGGCATCAGCAGGCCAATGCCGTGACCGTAGGCGTCGGCCTTGAGCACGGCGCAGATTTTCGACTTGTCGGCGAGGCTGGTTTGCAGGGTACGGATGTTGTGTTCAAACGCGGCTTTGCTGATCTCAACCCAGGCGTTGCTGTCCTGGATACTGACCTGGGCCACCCCGTCGGTCATCGATAAGGGCGGGGCAGCGAAGGCCGGGTTTTGCAGCAGAACCATACCCATGGACAGGGCGAGTAGGGTGCGAGTGAAGGGCATTGATGAGTCTCCATGACTTTCTTATAGGTAAGCATTGCGCATGCGCGGCGCCATACTCGAATTGTCCTACAAAAAAGTCGAGACCCTGGGTCGCGGTTCTGTCCTAAAGCGTCGTGAGAATGATCAGACTGTCAGTTGTGATCAATATCCAGCTTGGCAAATGTCACCTTGCCGCCTTCCTTGCTGTCGCCACTGTTGTCTTGCACATATACGCCGGCCTTGAAGTACAACGGCTTCTTGCCCCAGGCGGCACCGAGGCGTTCGTTCCATTGGCCGTTGGCGGCCTCGATGCTCAGCAGGCCGGCTTTGTTCAGGTGGATGACGTAGGTGAAGTTGCGCTGCAGGGGCACATTCTCGGCCACGATAATCACCCGGCCTTTGCTGTCATCGGGGCGCATGCGCACCTTGGCGACGATGTTGCCGGTCTGGGTTTTTTCCTTGTATTGGTATTCGACTTTGACCAGCGGTTTCTGGCTGTCATAGGCGTGAATCTGACCGATCACGATCTTGCCCGAGGAGGGCACCTGGTTGATGGACAGGGTGGCGCGCAGGTAGTTGTCGGCCTCCGGGTAGGTCCAGTTGCGCAGCCGGCCGTCGGCATAGGTTTCCCGCAGTTCGCTGCGCGGGTAGATGGCGTTTTCGGTACGGGTACCGGTGACGGGGGACCAGAATTGCACGCTGCTGCCTTCGGCCTGGAAGTATTTGCCATTGAAACCGCTGAGCAGTTTAGGGGTGTCGATGGTGGCTGGCGGGGTGCCAACAGGGATGCTCAGGTTCCAGGTGGACAGATCAATCATTGAGTGCGCCTTTGCTGTACGAAAGAAGGGTCAAAAGGCTTTGGCCCAAGGGCTGGCGCGTTCTTTATAAGCGGCTGGTAACGGTTTGTTAATGATTTTATGGCGGTTTATTGGCGCCAGTGGTCTGTCAAAAAGCCATCCTTCCCGTAACCCGTGGGCTGTAGGCGCTGACCGTTAGTCGGTTGTGTGGCCTTTGGCGCAATGATGGCATCGGCGCACCTTCTGCTTTAGGGGATCCAAGGCTAGAGTGACTCCACATTGAATGTCCGGTTTTGTCGCAAAAATGACCGGAATGAACCCTCAAGGAAGAGATGCAGCATGGAATGCGCTCCAACCCCGGCCGAAGGCTGCTCAGTGCTCCTGGTGGTCGATGACTACCCGGAAAACCTGATCAGCATGCGCGCGCTCCTGCAGCGCGACGACTGGCAGGTGGTGACGGCAGCCTCCGGCGAGGAGGCCCTGGGGCTTTTGCTCGAAACTGACGTGGACCTGGTGCTGCTGGATGTGCGGATGCCGGGTATGGACGGCTTCGAAGTGGCGCGCTTGATGCGCGGCAGCCAGCGCACCCGCATGACCCCGATCATCTTCCTGAGTGCCACTGAGCAATCGCCCGCCGCAGTGCTGGAGGGCTATGCCAGCGGCGCTATCGACTACCTGTTCAAGCCCTTCGACCCGCTGATCCTCAAGCCCAAGGTCCAGGCCTTGCTGGAGCATCAGCGCAACCGGCGGGCCTTGCAGCGCTTGAGTCATGACCTGGAGCTGGCCCGGGCCTTCAATGCCTCGGTGCTCGACAACGCCGCCGAGGGCATCCTGGTGGTGGGCGAAGACGGGGTGATCAGCTACGCCAACCCGGCTATTTCGCGACTGCTCAACGCCACGGTGGGCGAGTTGCAAGGCCAGGCGTTCCTGGGCTTCCTGCAAAAACCCCATATGCCCGACTGGTTTGCCTGCGAGTTGTACACCGGCTACTTGCGCGGTGAAACCTGGCGCCTGCACGACGCGATCCTGCGCACGGCGCCCGGCCAGCAACTGCCGGTGGCCATGTCCTGTGCGCCCTTGCCCCGCGAACAGAAGGCCATGGTGGTGACCGTGCAGGACATGTCGCAAGTGCGCCATCTGCATCAGCAACTGGAGTCCCAGGCCGTCACTGACCCCCTCACCGGTTTGCTCAATCGGCGTGGTTTCTATCAGACCGTGGAGACGATCCTGTTGCGCAACGAGCGCAGCGAGCATGCCACGGTGCTGCTGTATATGGACCTGGATGGCTTCAAGCGGGTCAATGATTCCGTAGGGCACGACGCCGGCGACCGGGTACTGCGCTGGGTCTCGGAGCAATTGGCGCTGTGCCTGCGCAGTTGCGACATTCTTGGCCGCCTTGGTGGGGATGAGTTCGTCGCGTTGCTGGAACTGGAATACCCGGAGCAGGCTGCCAAGCTTGCCGAACAGTTGATCGAGCGGGTGTCGATCTGCCAGCAAGTGGACGGCCTGGAGGTGATGCTGGGGGTCAGTATCGGCATTGCCATCTTCCCCGATTGCGGCCGTGACCTGAGCGGCCTGCTGCGCGCTGCCGATATCGCCATGTACGAAGCCAAGCGCGCCGGGCGTCAGCAATATCGCTATTACGATCAGGAAATGAACGGCCGGGCCCGCTCGCGCCTGATGCTTGAAAGCAGTGTGCGCGAGGCCATCGACCATAAGCAGGTGACCTTGGTGTACCAACCCCAGGTGTCCCTGGTGGACGGGCACTTGCGCGGGGTCGAAGCCTTGTTGCGCTGGCAGCACCCGAGTGTCGGCGATGTGCCGCCCGGGTTGTTCCTGCCCTTGCTGGAGGAGGCGCGCCTGATCAGTCAGCTCAGCAGTTGGATCTTCCACCAGGTGGCGCTGGCGCGACACGCCTGGGCCCCGGTCATGAGTGACGACTGGGTGCTGAGCGTGAGCCTGAGTAGCAGCCAGTTCAATATGCCCAACCTGGCGACCCAGCTGCAGCAGGCACTGGAGCGACATGGGTTGCAGGGGCGGCAACTGGAAGTGGAAATAGCTGAAGAAAGCCTGATGCACAATATCGAAGAGTCCACCAAGCAGCTCAAGCAACTCCGGCGCCTGGGGGTGCGAATAGCCCTCGATGACTTTGGCTCGGGCAACTGCTCCCTGGCGCATCTGCGTGACCTGGAGTTCGACACGCTCAAGCTCGACCCCGGCCTGGTTGCCCGCGTACTCAACTCGCCACGGGAGGCCGCGCTGGCTCGCAGTATTATCGAGCTGTGTGGGCACTTCGGCTTGCTGGTGATTGCCGAGGGCGTGGAAACCCTTGAGCAATGCCACTGGCTGCAGGCCAATGGCTGCCAATTCATCCAGGGCCCGCTGGTGGCCCCGTCGCTGATGGCCGACGATATTTCCCAGTGGTCGCAGCCTTTCGCGCTGCGCGCAGGCCCCTGCTGAATTCGCTACACTGGCGGCCTCACGCCCCTGCCGTTCGAACCCATGACTGCGCTGAAATACCTCCAGGCCTATCCCGCCGCCCTGCAAGAGCAAGTGCGCCAATTGATCGCCAAGGATCAATTAGGCGACTACCTGCACCAGCGTTACCCCGAGCGCCATGCGGTGCAGAGTGACAAGGCGCTGTACAGCTACGCCCTGGCCCTGAAGCAGGAGCACCTGCGCAATGCACCGGCCATCGACAAAGTGCTGTTCGACAACCGCCTGGACCTGACCCATCGCGCCCTGGGCCTGCACACCACGATTTCGCGGGTGCAGGGCGGCAATCTCAAATCCAAGAAAGAGATCCGCATCGCCGCGTTGTTCAAGGACGCGGCGCCGGAGTTCCTGAAGATGATCGTTGTCCACGAGCTGGCGCACTTCAAGGAATCGGACCACAACAAGGCGTTCTACAAACTCTGCGAATATATGTTGCCCGGCTACCATCAGGTGGAATTCGACCTGCGGGTGTACCTGACCTATCGCGACTTGCAGGGCGCAGCGCGGGATTGAACCAAGAGGAAGCGAGCATGGATGTGAGCAAGACCAAGAGCAGTTTCTACCGCCGCCTGTATGTGGCGTATCTGATCGACAGCCAATTGGCCAGCAGCGTCCCGGCGTTGACCGAAGTGACCGGCATGCCCCGGCGCACGGCCCAGGACACCATCGCCGCGTTGGCGGACCTGGATATCGTCTGCGAGTTCGAGCAGGAAGACGGCGCCCGCAATCATGCCGGGCGCTATCGGATTCGCGATTGGGGGGCGATTGACCGTGGCTGGATCGAGCGCAACCTGGTGCAGGTCAAGCAGGTGTTGGGTTATCCCTGAAACTGGGTTGGCAGGTCTGACGCTATCGCGGGCAAGCCCACTCCCACATTTGATCGCAATCAACCTGTGGGAGCGGGCTTGCCCGCGATAGCATCCTCAAGCGCGCCGCATCCCAATATGCGGAATATCATCCTCCAGGTATTCCTCACCCTCGACCTTGAACCCATATCTGCCGTAGTACCCCTGCAAATGCGCCTGGGCTGAAAGAAAAATCGGTGTCTGCGGCCAGATATCGTCGATCTGCTTGAGGGTTTCCTCCAGCATCTGGTGGCCCAGGCCAGTGCCCCGGGCTGCCTCGGCCACCAGCACGCGGCCGATAACCACGTCACCGCCATGCAGCTCCGGGTCCAGCAGGCGCAGGTAAGCCACCAATTGGTTGTCCTTCCAGGCCATCAGGTGGTGGGTGTCGCCCTCCAGATCCTGATCGTCGATGTCCTGGTAGATGCATTTCTGCTCGACGACAAATACCTCTGCCCGCAGACGCAAAATGGCGTAGAGCTGTTCCTTGCCCAGATCATTGTGGTGCTTGCAAACCCAATCGACAGTCATCGTTCCATCTCGCATAAAGACCTGGCCTGGATAGTAATGCCCTGGCCGGCAACTGTCTTGGGGGGTGGCATAAACACCTGTGAAACCTTATTTTTTGTGAATGACGTCAATTTGCCATCATTGAGTGCTTTCGCGGTTCAGTTCTTTGTGTAATCTGCTGTACACCGCGAGCGATAAGCTACAGTCAGGTGCCTGGGCATTGTTCTTCCAGACGCCATTGCCCGCAAGGAACTGCCCGCTGTGCAAGGACATTAAGCATGCTGCGACTGTCTCGTGCCGTTGCTTTGCTGGTATTGCTGTTGCTGGTCCCGACGGTGGCCGCAGAACGTTTGCGCCTGGTGGCAGATGCATGGCCGCCGTTTACCGATGCGACCCTGCTCAATGGCGGGCTGGCTACCGATATCGTCAGCACCGCCCTGGCGCGTGCCGGCTTTGCCAGCGATTTCGAGCAGGTGCCGTGGGCGCGGGCGTTGATGGGGGTGGGCGACGGGCGTTATGACGTGTTGATCAATGCCTGGTACGACGAGGCGCGTACGCAGTTGGGGCAGTTTTCCGACGAGTACCTGCTCAACCGCGTGCGTTTTATCAAGCGCCGTGATGATCCCATCGAGTTCCAGAACCTGCAGCAACTGCATGACTATCCCGTCGCCGTGGTACGCGGCTACGCCTATTCGGCGGAGTTCGATGCCGATCCCCAACTGCAAAAAGTCCCGGTGCATAACTTCGCCATGGCCGTGCGCATGCTCGCGGCCCGGCGCGTGCGGCTGACGGTCGAGGATGAGTATGTCGCGCGTTTTCACCTGGCGCGGGAATCACCCAGGGTGCGCAACGCGGTGGAATTCCTGCCCAAGACCTTGAGTGAGAACAGCCTGCATATTCTGGTCAGCCTGAAAAACCCCAGGCATGAGCAGATTGTTGCGGGGTTTGATCGGGAGATTGCCCGGATGAAGGCAGATGGCAGTTATGCGCGTCTTCTCAAGCAACACGGGATGTAGTGTTCTTGAGGTCGCCATCGCGAGCATGCCCGTATTCGCAGATCAAAATGTGGGAGCGGGCTTGCTCGCGATAGGGCTCTAAGCCGCACTGGTTTCCTTGATCAAATGCGCCGCCAGCGTGCGCAACGGCCCCAACTGCCGACAGATCAATGCCAACTGCGTCTGCACCAGGCGCTGTGCTTCGTCGATCTCATCCGGCATCTGCTCCAGCTCCACTGCCAGCGCTTCCTCGGCATCGCTCTGCACCGCAATCGGCTGTTTGTTCGCCAACCCACTGGCGATTTCGTCGATGCTCGTGGCGAGGGTCTTGCCCGCGCCTTCGATCAGGTGCTCACGCACATCGGCCGGCAGTTGGGTGTCGCGGTGGGCACCCAGCCCCGACAGGTAACTGAGCAAGGTGTGGGACAGCACCAGGAAGCGGAAGCCAACGTCGGCTTCCTTACGGAAGTGCCCCGGCTCCATCAGCATATTGGCCAGGGTGGTGGACAGCGCGGCGTCGGCGTTGTGCGCATTGCGCCGGGCCAGGCGGTAGGCCAGGTCGTCGCTCTTGCCGGCGGCATATTGCTGCATGATCTGGCGCAAGTAGATGCTGTTGCAGGTCAGGGTGTTGGCCAGCACTTTGTTCAGGCGCCGGCCTTGCCAGTCCGGCAGGAACAGGAACACCGCCAGCCCGGCGATCAGGCTGCCGAGCAAGGTATCGAACAGGCGCGGCAGGAACAGCCCATACCCATCGCCCACCTGGTTGAAGCAGAACAGCACCATCAGGGTAATGGCGGCGGTGGCCAGGGTGTAGCGGGTGGTGCGGTTGATAAAGAACACCAGCCCGGCGGCAATGGCGAACATCGACTGCACCAAGGGGTTAGGGAACAGATCGAACAGGGCCCAGGCCACCGTCAGGCCGATGGCCGTGCCGACGATCCGTTGGCCGAGCTTGCGCCGCGTGGCGCCGTAGTTGGGCTGGCAGACGAACAGGGTGGTGAGGATGATCCAGTAGCCCTGGGACGGGTGGATCAAATGCACCATGCCGTAGCCGACACTCAGCGCCAGGGGCAGGCGCAGGGCGTGACGGAACAGCAGCGAAGTCGGGGTCAGTTGGGTACGCAGGCGCGTCCACATTTCCTTGAGGTTGCGCGGCGAGCGGTCCAGCAGGCTGCTGTCGCTGGCATCTGCCAGGCTGTCTGGGTTGCTGGCGTCGCTGAGCAGGCGGTCGAGGGTCGACAGGTTGGCCGCCAGCGCGCGCAACGAACGCAGCAGGCCACGCCAGGCCGGGTTGCTCTGGATGCGCAGGTGTTCGAGGGAGGCATTCAGGTCGCCCAGGGCCTCGGCGAAGCTGGCGTCATAGACAAACGGCTGGCGCAGCTGGATCGACTCGGCGAGGGCCTGGCAGGCCTTGCCTTGCTGGCGCAGCAGGCGCTGGCAACGGAACAGCACATCGCTGTGGAAGAAGGCTTCGGCCAGGGCGTTGTAGGGGTAGTGGGAGGAACTGGCGCGCTCGTGGATGTCCTGGGCCAGGAAGTACAGCTTGAGGTAGCGACTGACCTTGGAACCCGGCCGGCCATTGCCGACACGGTGCAGGATGATTTCCTTGGCCGCATTGAGCGCCGCCACCACCCGGCCATTTTGTTGCGCCAGCTCCAGGCGCCGCGCTTCGACGTCCAGTTGGCGAATGGGCTCGAACAGCGATGACTTGAGCTTGAGGTAACGCCCCAGCTCGCGAAACAGCCGGGCCAGGCTCTGTTGAACCGGCTGGTTGGAAAACATTGCCTGCCACAGCACCGACAGCGCGCCGTACCAGGCGGCACCGGCCACCAGCAGCAAGGGTTCGTGCCAGAAGTCGGTGACGGCGCCGCCGCGCTGGTCCACGCCGATCATGGTGTAGACCGACAGAATCAAAGTGGCCGAGGCAATGGCGCCATAACGCTCGCCCAGGGCGCCGAGCATGGTCAGGCAGAAACTCGCCAGGGCGATGGCGATGGCAAAAATCCACGGGTAGGGAAACAGCAACTCCACCGACAGCGCCGCCACGCTGAAACACACCAGCGTCACCGCCAGCGCATTGAGGCGGCCCTGCCAGCTGTCATCGGTTTCGGCCAGGGCGCTGGCGATAATCCCCAGGAACAGCGGGATCAGCAGCGACATTTCATCCTGATACCAGCACAGCGCCATGCTGCCGGTGAGGGCGATAAACACCCGTACGCTGTAACTGAACTTATCCAGTGCCCAAAGGCGCCGCATGGACTGCTTGAACGAGGTCGAGGACATGAAGTCTGGGGTCTTCCGGGACGATGCCGCTAAATTGAGCCAGTAATGACGTCACGGCAAGCGTGGCGATCACATTCATAAGCAAAAATTGTTTTGGCACACCCCATCAAACTGTGGGAGCGGGCTTGCTCGCGAATGCGGAGTGTCAGTCGCTGAATGAGCTGACTGACCCACCGTATTCGCGAGCAAGCCCGCTCCCACAGTTGATCACATTACCGTTCAGGCGTACTGCGCCGCCGCATACCCCGAAGCCCAGGCCCACTGGAAGTTGAACCCGCCCAGGTGCCCGGTCACATCCAGCACTTCGCCGATAAAGTACAGGCCGGGGCTTTTCAGCGACTCCATGGTCTTGGACGACACTTCCCGCGTATCCACCCCGCCCAGGGTGACTTCGGCGGTGCGGTAGCCCTCGGTGCCGGCCGGGACCAATTGCCAACTGCCCAGCTTGGTAGCGATATCTGCCAGTTCGGCGTGGGTGTACTGCTTCATCGGTTTGGACACAAACCACGTCTCGGCCAGCAGGTTGGCCATCTTCTTGGTGAAGATCTCGCCCAGCAGGGTCTTGAGTTCGCTGTTGGGGCGCTCGGCCTGTTGCTGTTGCAGCCAGGCGTGGGCGTCGTGGTCGGGCAGCAGGTTGATTTCTACCGTGTCGCCGGGCTCCCAGTACGAGGAGATCTGCAAAATCGCCGGCCCGCTCAGGCCGCGATGGGTGAACAAAATGTTCTCGCGAAAGCTCTGGTCGTTGCAGCTGACCAGGCAATCGACCGAGGTGCCGGACAGCTCGCCACACAGTTCCTTGAGCTGATCGGTGATGGTAAACGGCACCAGGCCTGCACGGGTCGGCAGCAGTTCATGGCCGAACTGCTTGGCCACCTGATAACCAAAGCCGGTGGCGCCCAGGGTCGGAATCGACAGGCCACCGGTGGCAATCACCAGGGACTCGCAGCGCAACTCGCCGAGGGTGGTCTGCAGTTGGTAGCCGCTGTCGAGCCTGGCGATCTCCTGGATCGAGGTGTCCAGGTGCAGGCTCACGCCGGTCTGGATGCATTCGTCGAGCAGCATGCCGAGGATGTCGCTGGATTTGTTATCGCAGAACAGCTGGCCGAGCTTCTTCTCGTGGTACGGCACGCCATGCTTGGCCACCAGCCCGATGAAATCCCACTGGGTGTAACGGGCCAGGGCGGATTTGCAGAAGTGCGCATTGTGCGAGAGGAAGTTGGCAGGCTCGGTGTACATATTGGTGAAGTTACAGCGGCCACCGCCGGACATCAGGATCTTCTTGCCGGCCTTGTTCGCATGGTCGATCAACATCACCTTGCGCCCACGCCCGGCGGCGGTCAGCGCGCACATCAAGCCTGCGGCGCCAGCGCCAATGATCACAACTTCGGTCGAGCGCAAAACGGTGTCCTCACAAAATATTGATCTCAAATGCAATCAGAAATGTGGGAGCGGGCTTGCTCGCGAATACGGCTGTCAGCCACCCCATCTGGCGACTGGTACACCGCATTCGCGAGCAAGCCCGCTCCCACATTGGATCTCCATTGAATCGAAGAGCTTTACAGGATCCGCACGCGCAACGAACGGCCCTTGATCTTGCCGTCATTCAAGCGCTGCAACGCCTGCTTGGCGACGCTACGCTCCACTGCCACATAGGCCTGGAAGTCAAAGATCGCGATCTTGCCCACCTGGGCGCCCGGGATCCCGGCTTCACCGGTCAGCGCGCCGAGGATGTCGCCTGGGCGGACCTTGTCTTTACGACCGGCAGCAATGCACAACGTGCTCATCACCGGCAGCAGCGGCGCGCCGCCCTGTGATTTGAGGTTGCTCAGTTGATCCCAGTTCAGCGGGGCCTTTTGCAGCAGTTCGATGGCCTGGGCACGGTGTGCCTCGGACGGCGCCACCAGGCTGATGGCGATCCCGGTCTCACCGGCACGCCCGGTACGGCCGACGCGGTGAATGTGGATTTCCGAATCGCGGGCCAGTTCGACGTTGATCACCATGTCCAGCGAGTCAATGTCCAGGCCTCGGGCCGCCACGTCGGTGGCCACCAGTACCGAAGTACTGCGGTTGGCGAACATTGCCAGCACCTGGTCACGGTCGCGCTGTTCCAGGTCGCCATGCAGGCCGACTGCAGAAATGCCCTTGGCGGTCAGGTGATCCACGGTTTCCTGCACTTGCTGCTTGGTAAAGCAGAAGGCCACGCAAGAGGCCGGACGGAAGTGCGACAGCACCTTGGTCACCGCGTCCATGCGCTCTTCCGGGGAGATTTCGTAGAAACGCTGCTCGATCTGCTCATCGGAGTGGAACGCTTCGGCCTTGACCTGCTGCGGCGCGCGCATGAATTTGGAGGCCAGTTGCTTGATGCTCACCGGGTAGGTGGCCGAGAACAACAGGGTCTGGCGACGGGCCGGGGTCTTGCTGATGATGTCTTCGATGGCGTCGTAGAAACCCATGTCGAGCATGCGGTCGGCTTCATCGAGGATCAGCGTGTTCAAACCGTCCAGCACCAGCGAACCCTTGCGCAGGTGTTGCTGGATGCGGCCCGGGGTGCCGACGATGACGTGGGCGCCATGCTCCAGGGAAGCGATCTGCGGGCCGAGGGACACGCCGCCGCACAGGGTCAGCACCTTGATGTTGTCTTCGGCGCGGGCCAGGCGGCGGATTTCCTTGGCCACCTGGTCAGCCAGCTCGCGGGTCGGGCACATCACCAGGGCCTGGCAACCGAAGTAGCGCGGGTTGATCGGGTTCAACAGGCCGATGCCGAAGGCGGCGGTCTTGCCGCTGCCGGTCTTGGCCTGGGCGATCAGGTCCAGCCCCTTGAGGATCACCGGCAAGCTTTGCGCCTGGATCTGCGTCATCTCGGCATAACCCAGCGAGTCAAGGTTAGCCAGCATGGCGGCGGAGAGCGGCAAAGTATTAAAAGCGGTGGCGATGGTGGTCACGGGACAGGCTCTGCAAAAACAAAATGTCGCGCAGTGTACCAGCCCCGTGGGAATTTCCCTGCAAGTTCTAGACGAGACGCCGCCTAATGCTCAATGTCGTGCTCGCGGCTGACCACTCGTTTGCCGTCTTTTGGCGACAATTGCAAGAAGATCGCCGCCGCCAGCATCGCCATGATGCCCACGGTGAGGAACGTCAACTGGAACGCCTCGAGCACGGTGTTGACCCCATCGTTACCGGCTTGGGCAGTAAACCCGCCAAGCAGGGCACCGGCGCAGGCCACCCCCAGGCTCAGGGCCAGTTGCGCCACCACCGACAGCAGGCTGTTGCCGCTGCTGGCCTGGGCATCGTCGAGGTCGATCAGGGTCACGGTGTTCATCGCGGTAAATTGCAGGGAGTTGATCGCCCCCAGTACCGCGAGCATCGCCAGCAACAGCGGGTAGGGCGTCTGTTCGCTGACCAGGCCCATGCTCGCCAGCATCATGCCCAGCAGCAGGGTGTTGCCGGTGAGCACGACGCGATAGCCCAGGCGTTCGATCAACGGCCGGGCGACCGACTTGGCGACCATCGCCGCTGCCGCCAGGGGCAGCATGCTCATCCCGGCCTGGGACGGCGAGTAACCCAGGGCGATCTGCAGCAGCAACGGCACGAGGAACGGCAGGGCGCCGCTGCCCAGGCGCGCGAACAGGTTGCCGAGAATGCCCACGGCAAAGGTCCGGGTCTTGAACAGCACCGGCGAGAACAGTGGGTTTTCGATATGCCCGGCGCGCAGCCAGTAGGCCGCCAGGCACGCCATGCCACCGAACAGCAACAACATCACGCGCAAGTGCGGCAGGTGCAGCTCGCCCAGGCCTTCCATGGCAATGGTGATCAGCACCATTGCCGCGCCAAACAGCAAAAAGCCCAGGCTGTCGAAGCGAGTACGCTCGCTGCCGCGCAGGTCGGGGATGAATTTCCACACGGCGTAGCAGCCGATCATGCCCACCGGCAGGTTGATCAGGAAAATCCAGTGCCAGGTCAGGTACTGCACCATCCAGCCGCCCATGGTCGGGCCGAGCAGGGGGCCGAGCAGGCCGGGAATGGTGATAAAACCCATGATCCGCACCAGCTCCGAGCGCGGGTAGGCGCGCAGCACCACCAGCCGGCCCACCGGCAGCATCAGCGCGCCGCCCAGACCCTGGATCACCCGTGCGCCCACCAGCATGCTCAGGCTGCTGGACAGGGCGCACAGCAGCGAGCCGATGCTGAACAGCATGATCGCGCCGAAGAAAATCTTCTTGGTGCCGAAACGGTCGGCGATCCAGCCCGAGGCCGGGATCAGCAAGGCCACGGTGAGCATGTAGGCGATGATCACGCCCTGCATGCGCAGCGGGTTTTCCGCCAGGTCCTCGGCCATGGCGGGCAGTGCCGTGTTGAGAATCGTGCCGTCGAGCGACTGCATGAAGAAGGCAATCGCTACCACCCAGGGTAACCAGCGGGCGGTCTTGGCATCGAGCACGACACGATTCGGCATGAGATCCCTTTTTGTTAGCAGGCTATGGGTTGCCGATTATGCGCCAACCTCTGCCGATTTTCCCACTGGCGGTTCGTCTATATCAGCGATGGCCACGTCCTTGCCCACCAGGAAGTCGATCAGCGCGCGATGCACCGCCAGCGCCGCCTCCCGCGACTCCAGGTCGAGCAAATGGCCGGTGTGCTCGGCGCTGGCAAAGCTGCTGCGGCCCACGTATTGCTTGAACAGTTGGGCTTCATTGGCCGGGGTGTATTCGTCCAGCGTGCCGTTGAGAAAATGCACTGGGGTTTCGATCTGGCGCAATTGCGGCAGGTAGTTGCCATCGCCCAGGGCAAGCACCTGATGAATATGAAAGCGCGCCTGGCGGTACTCGGTGGTGGCCATGGTCGACAGGTGCCGATGGTTATTGCGCTTGAGCCGGCTGGAGAGGAATTTGCCGACGGTCTCATTGAGCAAGTGGCCGACGGCAGACTTGTCATCGGCCTCGATCAGCACCCGCACCCGCTCCACATATTCGAGCATTGCCGGGTTGAGATTGGGTGCCAGGGCCATCACCACCGAGCTTTCGATGGAAGGCGGGTTGTGCGCCAGGGTCAGCAGGGTCGAGATGCCACCCCAGGAGGCCGACACCAGGTGGTTGACCTGGAAACGCTCCACCAGCGCCCGCAGGATCTCGACTTCGTCGTCCTTGGTCACCAGGTCCAGATCGGTGTTGTGGGGGCGCGAATAGCCGGAAAACGGCAAGTCGAACATCAACACATTGAAATGCTCGGCCAGGCACTTGCTGGTGCGGGCGAATGAGCGGGTGGTGGACAGCGCGCCGTTGACCAACAGCACGGTCTTGCGTTGCGGATCGTTACCCAATTGCTCTACGTGAACGTTGTAGTGCTTGAACAACTTATCAATGACAAAACTTCCTTGGTACATGTCAACGCTCCGGCTCGCCCAGTCCCGGGCGAGGTCATGCATCATTTGCGAACAAATGGGTTGAGAGTGGCGGGATGCCACTAACCGTTATAACGAGGTTTTCGAGCGTCGACAACAGTCCGCCAACCAACGGGATGCTGCCAGGGAAGGTTCATCAGAACCCAGGGTATTCCCCTGTAGGAGCCAGCTTAAATTGTGGCAAGGCGCGCGCTTGTTGTGGCGAGAAGCCCCCTCGCCACAGCACAAGCCGGGCGTTTACAAGGTCAGGGTCAGGCGTTTTACCAACGCGCCCGGCAGCAGGTTGGACGAGGTGTTGCGCTCGCCATAGGTGCTGGCCGACAGCAGCAACTCGCGCTCGGCGGTCAGCGCTTCCAACTGCGACCCCAGCAGGTGGTAGACGCTATCGTCAAAGCGCATGGTGCTGACCGGTGCCTTGATCTCGCCGTCTTCGACCCAGAACGTGGCGAAGCGGGTCATGCCTGTCAGGCGCGCCGCCGGCTGGTCGGAGTAGTTCAGGTACCACAGGTTGCTGATATACAGGCCGGTGCCCAGTTGCTTGAGGATATCGGCCTGGGCCAGGCTGCCGGCGGCCATCTGCAAGGCGCTGGGGGACTCATCGCCGCTGGCGCCGTTGGTGCTCAAGCCGTATTCGGCGGCGCTGCGCGAGTTGACCAGTTGCCCTTGCGCCTGGCCATTGGCGATCAAGGTCACGTCGCTGCGCGGGTAACCGTCCCGGGAAAACGCCGGGCTCAGGGAGCCGGTGATCTGTTCGCCCATGCCCACCAGCGGGCTCAGGGCCTGGTCGCCAGCATACAGGCGCTGCAACGGGCTGCCCTTGCTGGCGATGGCCTGCGCAGAAAAACCACCCCAGGCGAGCATGCCGATGATTTCTTCCATGGCCGCCGGTGCCAGGTAGGCGCGGTATTGGCCGGGCGCCAGGGTGTGCAAGGGCCGGCCAAGAAACTCCAGTTGTTCGCGGGCTTGCTGCAAGCGCTGGGCAAATGCCGCGCTGTCCCAGGCATCGCCGGCGTAGCTGGCCTTGACCGCCTCGCCATTGGCATGGAACAGACTGAAATCAAAGTTGAAGCTATTGGCCTGGTGCCAGCCAAAAGCCCCCGACGAGCTGGCGAACCCGCGGCTGATCGGCCCGGCGGCATAGATGCCGACCAGGTCGAAACCTTGGGCGCCCTGGCTGATTTCGCCCAGGACTTGATCGAGGTCCGGCAGCGCCTGGGCCTGCTCGCTGCTGTTTTGCCAGGCCGTGTGATTGAGCAGCAGGTAAGGATCTTTGGGCAGCAAGGGCAAGGTGTCGCGCAATTGCTGCAGGCCCTCGGCCAGGCGCTGGCGGTCCACCTCGGGGGTGCCGGCCAGGGTGATGGCCAGGTCGGCGTGCCGGCCATCGTTGATCAGCTTGAGGTTGACGCTGGCCTGCTGTACCTGGCCGGCCTGGCGCACCTTGGCGTGGTTGAAACGCACGAATTCGGACGATTCCGCCGCGTAGCCCAGATGAAACTGTTCCCCATCGGCGATGGCCTGCTTGAGCCATTCCACCAGGTCCTTGAAAGCCTTCATCAGGCGTCTCCCCCAAACACATCCACATCGCTGAAGACACACGCCGGCGATGCATGGCCGACGCGGATCACTTGGTTCGGCTCGCCCTTGCCGCAGTTGGGCGTGCCCAGCACCTTGAAGGTGCTGGCATCGCCCACGGCACTGAGCTTGCGCCAGAACTGCGCGGAAATCGCCCGGTAGTTGGGGTTCTTCACCACGCCCTTGAGTTCGCCGTTCTCGATCAACTGGCCCCACTCGCAGCCGAACTGGAACTTGTTGCGCGCATCGTCGATCGACCAGGAACGGTTGGTCGACATCAGGATGCCGTGCTCGATGCCGCCGATCAGTTGCGCCAGGCTCTGGTCGCCAGCCTCGATATTGAGGTTGGCCATGCGGTCGATGGGTGCGCGGTTCCAACTGCTGGCGCGGCTGTTGGCTACGCCGCCCATGCCCGAGCGGTACTGCGACAGCGCCCCGCCCAGGGGCTTGAGCAGCAGGCCGTTACGGATCAGGAACTGCTTGTTGGCGGGCGTGCCGTCGTCGTCATGGGCGTAGCTGGCCAGTTGCTCGGGAATGTCCGGGTCAAAGGTCACGTTGAGCAGGTTGGAGCCGTATTGCAGGTGCCCGAAGTCGCTGGCCTTGACGAAGCTGGTGCCGGCGTAATTGCGCTCGTCGCCGAGAATGCGGTCCAGCTCCAGCGGGTGGCCGATGGATTCGTGGATCTGCAGGATCATCTGGTCGGGCATCAACAGCAGGTTCCGCGGGCCCTGGGGCGTGTTGGGGGCCAGCAGCAGTTGCAGGGCCTCGTCGGCCACCCGTGGCGCGGCGCCTACCAGGCCGAAGCGGCTGATCACATCAAAGCCGCCCTGCTGGCCAAAGTTGCTGCCGCCCAGGGTGCGGGTCTGGCTGTCGTTGCCGTGGTAGGCGGTCACATTGACGCCGGGGAACACAAAACGCTGGGCCTGGCGCAGTTGCGCGCCGGCGCTGTTGAGGTAGATCTGTTCAACGTGGGTGGTGCCCAGGCTGACTTCCCAGTTCACCAGGCGCTCGTCCCTGGGCACGGCCGCTGACTCTGCGCCGAGCAGTTGGTAGCAGTCGCTCAGGGACGGGAAGGCTTGATCGAGCTCTGGCGACAGGTAGTCGGCGATGTCGCTGGACACCGGCTGGTCGCGCAGGTCGAGCAGGGCATGGGGCTTGATCCGCCGGGCTTGCTGTTCGGCACGCTCGAGGGCCGCTTGCAGGCCGGCCAGGGAAATATCGTGGGTGGCCGCGTAGGCTTCGACACCGTTGAGGCGCACGGTGAGCATGGCGCCTTCGTCGCGGCTCAGGTGCGGCGGTTCGGCGACATTCTTGCGCACCGACAGGTACTGGCCGGACTCGCGCACGTAGCGCAGGGAGAAGAATTCGGCGCGGGTGCGCAGGGCGGCGAAATGTTGTTTGAGTTGCGGGTGTTTGTCGAACATGGGGCCTTCCTTGTGGGCGGTGATGGCTTTGAGGGCCCCATCGCAGGCAAGCCAGCTCCTACCTTTTGAATGTGCTCACAAATCAAAATGTGGGAGCAGGCTTGCCTGCGATGCTTTTGCCTTGGCTTTAGACCGGGCAACCCTTGGCGCGCAGGATGGCGTCAAAGCGGTCAGGGTCCAGGGTGCCGGCTTCGATGGCAGCCAGTGTGGCTTTCTCGCGGGCCAGCAGGTCATGGCAGCGCACCAGCAATTCCGGCAGTTCGCTGCGCGAGGCGGCGACCACGCCGTCGCCATCGCCGATCATCAGGTCGCCAGGGGCTACCAGCATGCCAGCGCAGGAGATCGGCACGTTGATCTCGCCGCCGCCGTCAGTGCTCGGGCCACGGTGTACGCCGCCGATGGCGTAGGCCGGCAGTTCGCCGGTTTGCCATTCGTCGAGGTCGCGCAGGGCGCCGTTGATCACCACACCGACAATGCCAGCCTTCAGGGCCATGGCGCGCATGATGCCGCCGAACACCGCGCGGGTCAGGTCGGCGCTGCCGTCGATCACCAGCACATCGCCCGGGCGGGCCATCTGCATGGCTTTGAGAATCATCAGGTTGTCACCGGGGCGCACCCGCACGGTGAGGGCGCTGCCGAGCATCGGTGCATTGCCGTGGAAGGCTTTCAGGCCCAGGCCACCGACGTTACGGCCCAGGCAGTCGCTGACGGCCGCCGCCGGGATCTTGCTGAATTCCTTCAGCCATTTCGGGTCCAGCGGTTCAACGTTTGGATTGATCAGGAAGCCGGTAGGCCATTTGCTCGAAGAAACGACATCAAACATGAGAAAGCCTCGTGGCCAGGCAGAAGCCGGCGTGTCGGTAGGAAGGTGAAACGTTTGCGCGAGGGACTAGATTAGGCCGGCGCGGGGGGTGGGATCAAGGGCGGGGCAGTGTAGGAAGAGTCTGGGAAGATGGGTGTTGGCTGGTCGGGTCTTATCGGGAGCAAGCCCCCTCCCACATTTTGATGTGTGAATACGTTCAAATGTGGGAGCGGGCTTGCCTGCGATAAGAGCGCCGCGGTGTAGCGGTTACTGCGCGGTCGGACCCACTTCACGCAACGGCTTGCCACGCACCGGCGCATCGCCGGCCACGTAGTAGTCCGCGGTGCTGCGCGGCAACTGGCGACCACGCATCTTGTCGGCGATTTTCTCGGCGATCATGATGGTTGGCGCGTTCAGGTTGCCGGTGGTGATGATCGGCATGATCGACGCATCGACCACCCGCAGGCCCTGCATGCCATGCACGCGGCCTTCGCCATCGACCACAGCCATTTCGTCGGTGCCCATCTTGCACGAGCAGGACGGGTGGAACGCGGTTTCGGCGTGCTCGCGGATGAACTTGTCCAGTTGCTCGTCGGTTTGCACGTCGATGCCCGGGCTGATTTCACGGCCACGGAACGCGTCCAGTGCCGGCTGCTGCATGATTTCACGGGTCAGGCGGATGCCATCGCGGAACTCCTGCCAGTCCTGCTCGGTGGCCATGTAGTTGAAGAGGATGCTCGGGTAGTCCCGTGGGTTCTTCGACTTCACTTGCACGCGGCCACGGCTCGGCGAACGCATGGAGCCCATGTGCGCCTGGAAACCGTGCTCTTTCACACCGTTGCTGCCGTTGTAGTTAATCGCGACCGGCAGGAAGTGGTACTGGATGTTCGGCCACTCGAATTCTTCACGGGTGCGGATAAAACCGCCCGCTTCGAACTGGTTGCTGGCGCCGATGCCGGTGCCGTTGAACAGCCATTCGGCACCAATGGCTGGCTGGTTGTACCAGAGCAGCGACGGGTACAGCGAGACCGGCTGGGTGCAGGCGTATTGCAGATACAGTTCCAGGTGGTCCTGCAGGTTTTCACCGACGCCTGGCAGGTCGTGGACCACCGGGATGTCGAGGCTTTCCAGGAGTTTGGCCGGGCCTACACCGGAACGTTGCAGCAATTGCGGCGAGGCGATGGCGCCGCTGCACACCAGCACTTCCTTGCGCGCGCGGGCTTCAACACGCTCTTCGGCGGCACCGATCAGGTAACGCACACCGACCGCACGCTTGCCTTCGAACAACACTTTGTCGGCCAGGGCATGGGTGACGATGGTCAGGGTCGAGCGCTTCTTGGCGGTGTCCAGGTAGCCACGGGCGGTACTGGCGCGACGGCCGTTCGGCGTCACGGTACGGTCCATCGGGCCGAAACCTTCCTGCTGGTAGCCGTTCAAGTCTTCGGTACGCGGGTAACCGGCCTGCACGCCAGCTTCAACCATGGCGTGGAACAGCGGGTTGTTACCGGCTTTAGGCGTGGTCACGCTGACCGGACCTTCGCCACCGTGGTAGTCGTTCGGGCCGATGTCGCGGGTTTCGGCCTTGCGGAAATACGGCAGGCAGTCGAGGTAGCTCCAGTCTTCCAGGCCTGGCAGTTTTGCCCAGTTGTCGTAGTCCATGGCGTTGCCACGGATGTAGCACATGCCGTTGATCAGCGACGAGCCACCCAGGCCCTTGCCGCGACCACATTCCATACGACGCCCGTCCATATGTGGCTCTGGATCGGTTTCGTAGGCCCAGTTGTAGCGGCGGCCTTGCAGCGGGAACGCCAGGGCGGCGGGCATCTGGGTGCGGAAGTCCAGGCGGTAGTCGGGGCCGCCGGCTTCCAGCAGCAAAACGGTGACGCCTTCATCTTCGGTCAGACGGGTCGCCAGGGTGTTACCGGCGGAGCCGGCACCCACAATGATGTAGTCGTATTCTTGGGACATAAATGCACCCTCTTTGGAGTTGGTCAGGTCGGGCCCCATCGCAGGCAAGCCAGCTCCCACAATCAGAATGTGGGAGCCGGGCTCGCCAGCGATAGCGGCCCCGCAGGCAATACAGAACTCGGGTTTAGAACACCGAGGCGTAGTCGCCCAGCTCAACCTGTACCGATTTGATGCGGGTGAAGTTGTTCAGCGAGCTGATGCCGTTCTCACGGCCAACACCCGACTGCTTGTAGCCGCCAACCGGCATCTTCGCGTCGGACTCGCCCCAGGCGTTGATCCAGCAGATACCCGCTTCCAACTGATGAATCACGCGGTGGGCGCGGTTCAGGTCCTTGGTCACCAGACCAGCGGCCAGGCCGAAGTCGGTGTCGTTGGCACGACGGATCACTTCTTCTTCGGTCTCGTAGGTGAGGATGCTCATCACCGGGCCAAAGATTTCTTCACGCACGATGGTCATGTCGTCGGTGCAGTCAGTGAACACGGTCGGTGCCACGAATGCGCCCTTGGCGAAGTCGCCGTCGGTCAGGCGGTCGCCGCCGCACAGCAGGCGTGCGCCTTCTTCCTTGCCCTTGGCGATGTAGCCCAGCACGCTTTCCATGTGGGCGAAGCTGACCAGTGGGCCGAAGTTGGTGTTTTCGTCTTCTGGGTTGCCAACGCGGATGCGCGCAACACGCTCAACGATCTTGGCTTCAAAGGCGGCTTGCAGGTGCTTTGGAATGAACACACGGGTGCCGTTGGTGCAGACCTGGCCGGAGCTGTAGAAGTTGGCCATCATCGCGGTGTCGGCGGCGCGATCCAGGTCGGCGTCGTCGAAAATGATCAGCGGGGATTTGCCGCCCAGTTCCATGGTGACGTCTTTGAGCGAGGAGCTCGAAGCGCTGGCCATGACCTTCTTGCCGGTGTCGGTACCGCCGGTGAAGGAGATTTTCTCGATGCGTGGGTGCTCGGTCAGCCAGGTGCCGACTTCACGGCCGCTACCGGTCAGAACGTTGAACACGCCATCCGGCACGCCAGCTTCGGTGTAGATTTCGGCCAGCTTCAGGGTGGTCAGCGAGGTGACTTCGCTTGGCTTGAAGATCATCGCGTTGCCGGCAGCCAGGGCAGGGGCGGACTTCCACAGGGCGATCTGGATCGGGTAGTTCCACGCGCCGATACCGGCGACCACGCCCAGCGGCTCGCGGCGGGTGTAGACGAACGAGGTGGTACGCAGCGGGATCTGCTCGCCTTCGATGGCGGGCACCAGGCCTGCGTAGTATTCCAGCACGTCGGCGCCGGTGACGATGTCGACGTACTTGGTTTCAGAGAAGGATTTACCGGTGTCCAGGGTTTCCAGGGCCGCCAGTTCATCATTGCGCTCGCGCAGGATTTCCACGGCGCGACGCAGGATGCGCGAACGCTCCATGGCGGTCATGGCGGCCCAGATTTTCTGGCCCTTTTCGGCGCTGACCACCGCACGCTCAACGTCTTCGAATGTGGCGCGTTGCACGTTGGCGAGAACTTCACCGTTAGCCGGGTTGATGGCTTCGAAGGTGGCATCGCTGCCAGCGTCGCTGTAGCCGCCGTCAATGTAGAGTTTTTGCAGTTCGAAACGGGCCATAAAGTCCTCGCAAGTGCATAAGTGGTTGGCGTTAACCACCAAAAGGTGCAGCCATAAGGTTCTGGCAACACCGTTCAGTAGCCGTTCAGGGGTTGAGCGTTTATGTGTGCTCTAACTCACCTGCTTGGCCAATTGGAAATCCATGTATTCGTAAGCGATCCGTTGCGCCTGCTCCGTGTCGAAAGCGTCTCCCGACAGGGCGCCGCGCAACCACAAACCGTCGATCAAGGCCGCCAGGCCTCGGGCTGCGCTGCGTGCATCTTCCAGCGGCAGCACACGGCGGAACTGGCAGCACAGGTTGGAATACAGGCGGTGATCGTTGATCCGCTGCAACCTGTGCAAAGACGGGTGGTGCATGCTGGTGGCCCAGAAGGCCAGCCAGGTTTTCATTGCCGGGCCGTTGACCTGGCTGGCGTCGAAGTTGCCGCCGATAATCACTTGAAGGTGCGCCCGCGGGGTGTCTTCCTTCAATGCCTGCCGGCGTTCGTGGACATTCTCGATCAGCACATTCATCAGGTACCGCATCGTTGCGGCGATCAGGCCGTTCTTGTCCTGAAAGTAGTGACTGATGATGCCGTTCGAGACGCCGGCCAAACGGGCGATCAGCGCAATGCTGGCATCCCCCATCCCGACCTGATCTATGGCCGTCAATGTGGCTTCGATCAACTGCTGGCGGCGTATGGGTTGCATACCGACCTTGGGCATGTAGCACCTCTCCTTAGGCCTGCCGACGGGCGTAAACGTTCGTCGGCGTGAAGGCCAGTCTATTTTGTTTTGATTGAACGTTCAATCAACAAAGAATAAGATCTGCGACAAATGGTCGCTGCCTACAGGTATTTCCTACGTGTCGGCAGACGCATCTGACATCCGTAAAAACCCTTGAAACAGCCCATGACAGCGCGTTGCTGGGGTCTGGGGTTTTTCGGGATGTCTTTATAACACCCGTCCGTCGACTGCCGAAAAATCGATGGCGTGGGTCAAGCGCTGCCTTGTGTCCTCTCTCGCACTGCCCGGAGCCTCTGTGCCATGAGTTCTGCCTCTCTAATAAAGACCCCACCGGAAAAAGTGCGGGTCAACGGTTGGGTGTTCTACACCTCTACCGCGTTGATCCTGTTGTTGACCGCCGTTCTGATCATCGCCCCGCAAGAGGCCGGCAGAATGCTGGGAGTCGCCCAGACCTGGCTCTCGAAAAGCTTTGGCTGGTATTACATGGTGGTCATCGCCGCCTACCTGGTATTTGTGGTGGGCCTGGCGTTTTCGTCCTACGGCAAACTGAAGCTGGGCAGCAAGGCTGATACCCCGGACTTCAGTTACGGCGCCTGGGCCGGCATGTTGTTCTCCTCGGGCATCGGCATTTCGTTGCTGTACTTCGGCGCGTCCGAGCCGTTGGACCACTACTTCAACCCGCCCGAAGGCGCCGCCGCCACCCATATGGCCGCGCGCCAGGCGTTGCAGCTGACCTTCCTGCACTGGGGCCTGCATGGCTGGGCGATCTACGCGCTGGTCGGCCTGGCCGTGGCGTACTTCGCATACCGCCATAACCAGCCGCTGGCCCTGCGTTCGGCGCTGTACCCATTGATGGGCGAGCGTTGGGTCAAAGGCGCGGCGGGTCACGCGGTGGACGGCTTCGGCATGTTCGTGACCCTGCTGGGCCTGGTGACAAACCTGGGGATTGGTTCGATGCAAGTGTCGTCCGGGTTGGAAAACCTGTTCGGCATGGAGCACAGCAACACCAACCTGCTGATCGTGATCATCGTGATGAGCACCGTGGCGACCATCGCCGCCGTGTCGGGCGTGGAGAACGGCATTCGTCGCTTGTCCAACCTGAACATCGTGCTGTTCAGCGGCCTGCTGATTTTTGTGCTGCTGTTTGGCCCGACCCTGCACCTGCTCAACGGCTTTGTGCAGAACATCGGCGACTACATGAACGGTCTGGTGCTGAAAACCTTCGACCTCTACGTGTACGAAGGCGATGGTGAGAAGTCCGAGCGCTGGATGGGCCTGTGGACCCTGTTCTACTGGGCCTGGTGGATTTCCTGGGCACCGTTCGTGGGCATGTTCATCGCGCGTATTTCCCGTGGCCGTACGGTGCGCGAACTGGTGGCGGGCGTGCTGCTGATCCCGCTGGGCTTTACCCTGGCGTGGCTGTCGATCTTCGGCAACTCGGCCCTGGACCTGGTGCTCAACCATGGCGCCGTGGAGCTGGGCAAGACGGCGTTGGAGCAACCCTCCATGGCGATCTACCAGTTGCTGGAGTACTACCCGGCGTCGAAAGTGGTGATCGGCGTGTCGATCTTTGTGGGTTTTGTGCTGTTCCTGACGCCGGCGGATTCCGGCGCGGTGATGATGGCCAACCTGTCGTGCAAAGGTGGCAACGTGGATGAGGATGCGCCGCACTGGCTGCGGATCTTCTGGTCGGCGGTGATCACCCTGGTGACCATCGGCTTGCTGTTTGCGGGCAACTTTGAAGCCATGCAGACCATGGTGGTGCTGGCGGGCTTGCCGTTCTCGGTGGTGCTGATCTTCTTTATGTTCGGTTTGCACAAGGCCATGCGCCAGGACGTGGCCATCGAACAGGAGCAGGCGCAATTGGCCGAACGCGGCCGTCGTGGTTTCAGCGAGCGCCTGACTGCCCAGGACCTGCAGCCGAGCCAGGCCGTGGTGCAGCGCTTTATGGACAGAAAGGTCACCCCGGCGCTGGAAGAAGCCGCCGTGGCCCTGCGCGCCCAAGGGCTGGATGTGCAGACGCTGCTGGGTAAATCCAAGCGCTGCATTGGCGTGCGGATCGAGATGGAAGGCAACCCGTTTGTCTACGAGGTGAGCCTGGACGGCTACCTGGCGGCGCCGAGTGAGTCGATCGAGGCCGACGAGGAGCGTGCGCGCTACTACCGCGCCGAGGTTTACCTGCACAACGGCGGCCAGGAGTACGACCTGATGGGCTTCACCCAGGAGCAGATCACCCGGGATGTGCTCGATCAGTTTGAAAGCCATCGGCAGCTCCTTGGCCGTGTCTATAGCTGATGGTTGAAGGCGGGTGGTGTCGTCACTGACACCATCTGGTCAAAATGTGGGAGCGGGCTTGCTCGCGATTGCGGTGTATCAGTACCAGGTTCATTGACTGATACATTGCAATCGCGAGCAAGCCCGCTCCCACATTTGTTTTGTGTTGCCTTTTAGCCCAGGTTCTTGCCCAGCAGGGCGTGGTACAGCTCGCTGTCCCCCAGAATCCCCACCACTTTGTTGTTGTCGTGCAGCACCAGCTTGTTGCCGGTCTGGTAGCGAATCTGCAAGGCATCGCGCATGCCGATATTCGAATCCACCAAGGTCGGTAGCCGCCCCAGGCCTTCCACGGCTTGCCCCGGCGCCCAGTTCTGCAGGTTCATTGCCACGCCATTTTGCCGTGCGCCCTGGATGGTGTTGCCTTCGGCCAGGTCCAGCCACGAATCGCCGCCCGGATCCAGGCATACCGAGCCGTTGACCCGCTTGCAGTTGTCCAGGGTGCGCATCAGGCTGCGGCCGCACAACACGTTCAGCGGGTTGGTATGGGCGACGAAGGTGCGCACATAGTCGTCCGCCGGGTTCAGCACAATCTCTTCCGGCACGCTGTACTGGATGATCTTGCCGTCTTTCATGATCGCGATCCGGCTACCCAGCTTCAGCGCCTCATCCAGGTCGTGGCTGACGAACACGATGGTCTTGCTCAGTTTGCGTTGCAGCTCCAGCAACTCATCCTGCAGGCCTTGGCGGATCAGCGGGTCGAGGGCCGAGAAGGGTTCGTCCATCAGCAGGATATCGGCGTCCATCGCCAGGGCGCGGGCCAGGCCGACGCGCTGTTGCATGCCGCCCGAAAGTTCGTCGGGCTTCTTGTTGCGCCATTGGGTCAGGCCCACCAGCTCAAGCTTCTCGTCCACCAGCTTGCGCCGTTCCTTTTCGGGGCGGCCCTGCATTTCCAGGCCAAAGCTGATGTTTTCACGCACGGTCAGCCAGGGCATCAGGGCGAACTTCTGGAACACCATGGCGATGCGCTTGGTGCGCATCATTTTCAGCTCTGCCGGGGTGCATGAGGCGATGTCGATCTGGCGTCCTTCATGTTCGACAAACAACTGGCCACGGCTCACGGTGTTAAGGCCGTTGATACAGCGCAACAGGCTGGATTTGCCGGAGCCGGACAGGCCCATCAGCACGCAGATCTCGCCTTTCTCGATATCCAGGCTGGCCTTTTCCACGCCGACGATCTGCCCGGTCTTCTTCAGGATTTCATTGCGGTGCATTCCCTCGTCCAGCAGCTTGAGGGCTTCGCGTGGGTCTTTGGAAAAAATCACATCGACATTGTCGAATCGGATAATGCTCATGCATCACCCCCTACTTTGGCGTCGGGTTGTTTGCAGATGCGGTCGAGCATGATGGCCAGCAGCACAATCGCCAGGCCGGCTTCAAAGCCCAGGGCAATGTCGGCGGTGTTCAGCGCGTTGACCACGGGTTTGCCGAGGCCGTCGGCGCCCACCAGGGCCGCGATTACCACCATCGACAACGACAGCATGATGCATTGGGTAATACCGGCAGCGATGCTCGGCATGGCGTGGGGCAGTTCGATGCGCGAGAGCAACTGGCGGCGCGAGCAGCCAAAGGCCTTGCCGGCATCCATCAACTCTTGCGGTACATCGCGGATGCCCAGGTAGGTCAGGCGGATCGGCGCGGCAATCGCGAACACCACCGTGGAGATCAGGCCAGGCACCACACCCAGCCCGAAGAGGGTCAGGGTCGGGATAAGGTAAACAAAGGTCGGCACGGTCTGCATCAAGTCGAGCACCGGGCGCATCACGGTGTAGAACATCGGTTTGTGCGCGGCAACAATGCCCAGCGGCACACCGATGACCACGCAGACCAGGGTGGCGAACAGCACCTGGGCCAGGGTCTCCATGGTTTCCTGCCAGTACCCCAGGTTGAGGATCAGCAGGAAGGAGGCAATCACAAATACAGTCAGCCCCCACTTACGTTGAATGTAGTGAGCAAGCAGCGCAATCAGACCGATCAATGCCAGCGGATTGAACCAGGTCAGCGCAAACGTCACGCCGTGGATCATCGTTTCCAGTGTCGATGCGATCGCGTCGAAATAATCGGCGCCGTTCTGCGTCAACCATTCGACGAAGGCAGCGATGTACTGGCCTAGTGGGATTTTCTGTTCAGTCAGCATGGTAGTGAATGTCCACATGCGAAGAGGGAAACATCCTGGGCCGGCGCGCCGGCCCAGGGTCAGCGGTTACTTGTCGAGGTAGGCTTTTACGGCGGCAAGTCCTGGTTTGCCATCAAGGGTGGTGACCCCGGCGAGCCAGGTGTCGAGCACTTGCGGGTTCTTCTTCAGCCAGGCCTTGGCGGCGGCGTCGGGTTTCATTTTGTCGTCGAGGACGTTACCCATCAGGGTGCTTTCCATGTCGAGGGTGAACACCAGGTTTTTCAGGAGCTGGCCGACGTTGCTGCACTCCTGCACGTAGCCCTTGCGGGTGTTGGTGTAGATGGTGGCCTGGCCGTAGTTGGGGCCGAATGAATCGTCACCGCCAGTCAAGTACTTCATCTTGAACCGGGTGTTCATCGGGTGCGGTTCCCAGCCCAGGAATACAATGGCCTGCTCCCGTTTGGTGGCGCGCTCGACTTGCGAGAGCATCCCCGCCTCACTGGACTCGACCACCTTGAAACCTGCGTCTTTCAAGCCGAACTGATTTTTGTCGATCAGGCTCTGGATCGTGCGGTTGCCGTCGTTGCCCGGTTCAATGCCATAGATCTTGCCGCCCAGCTCCTTCTTGAACTTGGCGATATCGGCAAAGTCCTTCAGGCCCTTGTCGTACAGCGCTTGTGGCACTGCCAGGGTGTACTTGGCGTTTTCCAGGTTGGCGCGCACGGTTTCCACGGTGCCGGCATCACGGTACTGCTTGATGTCGTTTTCCATGGTCGGCATCCAGTTGCCGAGGAAGATATCCATGTTCTTGCCATCAGCCAGGGACTTGTAGGTCACTGGCACGGAAATCATCGTGGTCCGGGGCTTGTAGCCCAGGCCCTTGAGGATTTCGCTGGTGGTGGCGGTGGTGACGGTGATATCGGTCCAGCCGACATCGGAGAAGTTGACGGTGCTGCACTGCTCGGGATCAGCAGCGTGGGCCGCAAAGGGAAGACTCAGCATGGCGGCCAACAACAACGGGGGGGAACCTTTCATGGGTTTGGACTCCTGGTGTTTTTCTGGCGGTGCGAGACCGCGCTTATAAGTGTTGCAGTTGGGGCGTGCGAGCAACGTGCAGCCTCGGTACCTTGCAAACGAGTCGAGACTGATCATGTACCAGTGAAAATCTGACGCCTACAGGGTGGGTCGCATCCAGTACAGGGATGGTCGTATCCAGTGTCGGTGACGTCGCATACAGGTTTTTCCACAGGCAAAACTGCACTTTTTCTCGATCTGCGCCGCAAAAAACGGCGATTACGCCCCATTGCGAGGGGACGACGCTGGTGAGCATGGGTATGTCGGTGTCAGACGCCGGACGGCGCAACGAAAGCTTGATGATGCCGCCATCTGGGCGACTTGAGCGTAGCAGCTCCGCCACCAGGCGTTACTGCGCCTGGCCTGTGCTATCGAGGAGTTTCGCGCAATGGCTATCAGCGTTTTCGACCTGTTCAAGATTGGCATCGGGCCGTCCAGTTCCCACACCGTCGGCCCCATGCGGGCCGCGGCGTTGTTCGTCCAGGACTTGCGTGAACGTGCTCTTTTGGAACAGGTGCAGCGCGTCGAAGTTCAGCTGTATGGCTCGTTGTCGGCCACCGGCATCGGGCATGGCAGCGACAATGCAGTGATCATGGGGCTGATGGGCGAGTGGCCGGATGCGATTGATCCGTCGCAGATCGGCCCGCGTATCGAGACCCTGCGTGAGACGCAGACGCTGCTGCTGGACAACCGTGTGCCGGTGCCCTTTGTGTGGTCGCGGGACATGCGCCTGATCGATGAAAACCTGCCGTTCCATCCCAATGCCATGACCCTGGTGGTCTACGGCGCCCAGACCGAGTTGCATCGCGATACCTACTATTCGGTGGGTGGCGGTTTTGTGGTGGATGAGGCCCAGGCGCGCAGCGGAGTGGCGGATATGGACCGCACCGAACTGCCCTATGATTTTTCCAGTGCGGTGGAGTTGTTGCAGTTATGCAACACCCACAACCTGCGGGTTGCCGACCTGATGCTGGCCAATGAAAAGGTGTGGCGCTCCGAGGAGGAAATCCGCAGCGGCCTGATGAAACTCTGGCGTGCCATGCAGGACTGTGTCGAGCAAGGCCTCAAGCATGAAGGCATCCTGCCCGGCGGCTTGAATGTGCGCCGCCGCGCCGCCAAGTTGCACCGCAGTTTGCAGGAGCTGGGCAAGCCGAATGTGATCGGCTCCACCTTGAGCGCCATGGAGTGGGTCAACCTGTTCGCCCTGGCCGTCAACGAAGAAAACGCCGCCGGTGGGCGCATGGTCACCGCACCCACCAATGGCGCGGCGGGGATCATCCCGGCGGTGCTGCATTACTTTATGAAGTTCAGCGAAGAAGTCACCGAGGCCAATGTGGTGGACTACTTTCTCGGTGCGGCGGCCATCGGCATCCTGTGCAAGAAGAATGCGTCGATCTCCGGCGCCGAAGTGGGTTGCCAGGGTGAAGTCGGTTCGGCCTGCGCCATGGCGGCGGCGGGGCTGGCAGAGATTCTTGGCGCCTCGCCGGAGCAGGTGTGCAACGCCGCCGAAATCGGCCTGGAACACAACCTGGGCCTGACCTGCGACCCGGTGGGCGGCCTGGTGCAAGTGCCGTGTATCGAGCGCAATGCGATTGCCGCGGTCAAGGCGATCAATGCCGCGCAGATGGCCCTGCGGGGCGACGGCCAGCACTTTATTTCCCTGGACCGGGTGATCCGCACCATGCGCGATACCGGCGCGGATATGCATGACAAGTACAAGGAGACCTCGCGGGGTGGGTTGGCGGTGAGTGCTGTCGAGTGTTAAGCGAACGCAATGCTCAAAGCAGTGAAGATCAAATGTGGGAGCGGGCTTGTCGGATCGCCGCATCGCCGCGAAGACGTCGGCCCAGCAAACATTGATGTTGACTGACCCACAGCTTTCGCGAGCAAGCCCGCTCCCACAGGAGATCTGCGTTTAACTGACTGGCATTGGGGCTTGCCCGCGATGGTGGTGTGTCAAACCCCACTGCTCATAAAGTGAACACTCCACCCCCGATACGCCACCTTTTAGCGCGTCGCAAACAGATAAGTAGCCCCCAAACGATTTCCCTTCCGACCACCCATCACCTGTGCGTGTGGTGACACACTTTTCCTACGCCCTGAAAGCGCCTTCCCACAAGTGCTACCGATCTGCTCACAGACCCTGAGCGTAGGCTTTTTCCGAGTCATATCCCCACGCCGGGCGCGGGCTTATATAGACACCTCAACAGGTCGTTTTCAGGAGTTATTGAATACCTATTCAACTTTAGGCATGGCATTTGCTCTATCAATTCAAAGCCTCTCTCCTGACGGATGACGAGCGCAATAACAAGAGCCTCGCCTGAGGCCATTACCTGCTTTGTGTGAGGAGATACCGCGATGACGTCGTTCAACTCCGGGGCCCAACCCCAGAACCGTGCGCCTCAATCCATCGGCTTTTTGCTGCTGGACAATTTCACGCTGATTTCCCTGGCGTCCGCAGTGGAACCACTGCGCATGGCCAACCAATTGTCCGGCCGCGAGCTGTATCGCTGGACTACCTTGAGCGTCGACGGCAACCAGGTATGGGCCAGCGATGGCCTGCAAATCACCCCCGATTGCTCCATGCACAAAGCCCCGGCCCTGGACACCGTGATTGTCTGCGGCGGCGTGGGTATCCAGCGCACCGTGACCCGTGAACATGTGTCGTGGCTGCAAAGCCAGGCGCGCCAGTCCCGCCGCCTCGGCGCGGTGTGCACCGGCAGTTGGGCCCTGGCCTGCGCCGGCTTGCTCGACGGGTTTGATTGCAGCGTGCACTGGGAATGCCTGGCGTCGATGCAGGAAGCCTTCCCACGGGTGTCGATGAGTACGCGCCTGTTCACCCTCGACCGCAATCGCTTCACCAGTTCCGGTGGTACCGCGCCGCTGGACATGATGTTGCACCTGATCAGCCGCGACCATGGCCGTGAACTGTCGGCGGCGATTTCCGAGATGTTCGTGTACGAACGTATCCGCAATGAGCAGGACCACCAGCGAGTGCCGCTCAAGCACATGCTCGGCACCAATCAGCCGAAGCTGCAGGAAATCGTCGCGCTGATGGAAGCCAACCTGGAAGAGCCGATCGACCTCGATGAATTGGCCGTCTATGTCGCCGTCTCGCGGCGTCAGCTGGAGCGGCTGTTCCAGAAATACCTGCACTGCTCGCCGTCGCGCTACTACCTCAAGCTGCGCCTGATCCGCGCCCGGCAGTTGCTCAAGCAAACGCCGATGTCGATCATCGAAGTGGCCTCGGTGTGCGGGTTTGTGTCCACGCCGCACTTCTCCAAGTGCTACCGCGAATACTTCGGCATTCCGCCACGGGATGAGCGCGTAGGTTCCAACACCACCCAGCAAGTGGCGATGATGCCGATTCCGCAGGCGCTGGTGTTGTCACCGCTGGCCGGGCCGATGTCGGCGTTGAGCCAGGCGCGCAATGAGTCGACGTTTGCCAGTGTAAGGCTGTAGGCCGAGGCGTCTGCATCGCCGGCACGCCAGCGCCCACATTTTGATCTGTGAATACCTTCAAATGTGGGAGCTGGCTTGCCGACGATAGCGATGTATCAGGCCCCGGAATTCTGTTTGAACTGCATCAGGGCCGGCAACAACTGCTTATCAATCGCCTGGCGCACCGCCGGCAGAATCGTCGCGCTGCTGGTGTACATCTGCTCGACCATACCCTTGAGTGCCTTGGCCCGCGCCTCACTCAAACCGCGTACCGCGCATTCACAGGCCTGCTCGGCGGTGGCGCCGCTGGACACCTCGAAACCCAGGGAGCGCAGTTGGCTCAGCAGGTCATCCTGATCAATCAAATCCGCGTGCATCATGATGTTCATCCTGGTTAGGGGAGCCTTTGATTCTGGTGGGCCGCCAGCGGGTCGGCAAGGGCTGAATGACGCGATGGCTGGAACGACTATGAGCAGGTCGTTTTCGGGCCAGTTGCCGAGGGTGGTTGCGGGCACACTGGTTTTCAAGCAAGCAGAATGAAGGTTTGGTCACCCTCGGCCCGCACGCTCGCACAAAGCACTCTGCCCCGATCCTGTCACGGCTTGATCGGGGCTTTTTTTATTTGCCGGGTAGGCCGATGACGCGACCGAGCAGGGCCGGCCGGGGCAGGTCTGATTGCTCGGTGCTGATGGCCGTCAACCGCTGTGCAACCCCCTCACTGAAGGGGGCCGAGCGTGGCCCCGCCAGGTCGACATGCAGCAGCATCTGCTCATTGCCCGCCAGCTCCCGCTCTTCGCCCACCAGGTGCAGGCTGTGATACAGATGCAGGCGCTTGTTGTCATGGGCGATCAACTGGGTATGCACTTCGACCTCGGCGCCGAGTTTCACTTCGTGCAGGTAATTGAGGTGCAGTTCCAGGGTGAACAGCGAGTGGCCGCTGGCTTCGCGGTGGTCGCTGTCCAGGCCCAGGGTGTCCATCAATGCATCGGTGGCGTAGCTGAAGATCAGCAGGTAAAACGCATCGCGCAGGTGGCCGTTGTAATCGACCCAGTCAGGGAGGATGTTGGTGGTGTAGGTCGTCAGTGCGGGCATGTCGTCAATTCCAGATCTGTGCTCGGTCAACTGCAGGAGCTGGCTTGCCTGCTCCCACAGATATCAACCGCCGTTATTCGGCGAAGCTCATGCCGTGTTTTTGCTTGGTGGTCTTCACCGCCTCCAGCACCGCCAGCAGGCAATCATCACGATAGCGTTCCAGCGCCGAAATGCTATGGCTGCCCAACTGCTCACGGGTGCCATCAACCACATCATCAATCAGTTTGTCGGTCAGTTCCGGCGCCGGCAGGTACGTCCACGGCAACTGCAGTGCCGGCCCGAACTGCGCCATGAAATGCCGCATCCCGGCATCGCCGCCGGCCAGGGTGTAGGTCAGGAATGTGCCCATGAACGACCAGCGCAAGCCGGCGCCAAAGCGGATCGCATCGTCGATCTCGCCGGTGGTCGCCACCCCATCGTTGACCAGGTGCAACGCCTCACGCCACAGCGCTTCCAGCAAGCGGTCGGCGATAAACCCCGGGACTTCCTTGCGCACATGCAGCGGGCGCATACCGAGAGATTGGTAGACCTTGATCGCGGCCTGGATTGCTTCGGGCGCGGTGTGTTTGCCACCGACCACTTCTACCAGCGGCAGCAGGTACACCGGGTTGAACGGGTGGCCGACCACGCAGCGTTCCGGGTGCGTGGCGCCTTCATAAAACTCACTGGGCAATAGCCCCGAAGTGCTGGAGCCGATCAAGGCATCGGGTTTGGCCGCCGCGCTGATTTTGCTGTGCAGTTCCAGTTTCAGTTCCAGGCGTTCGGGGGCGCTTTCCTGGATGAAATCGGCGTCTTGCACGCATTCTTCGATGGTCGCGACAAAACGCAGACGCTCCTGGGAGGCGCCCGGCGCCAGGCCCTGTTGTTCCAGGGCGCCCCAGGCATTGGCGACGCGCTTGCGCAGGGCGGCTTCGGCGCCGGGCGCCGGGTCCCAGGCCACCACATCCAGGCCGTGGGCGAGGGCGCGGGACACCCAGCCGCTGCCGATTACACCGCTGCCCAGGGCGGCGAAGGTTTTGATTTCGGTGATAAAGCTCATTTTGGTAATTTCCAGTGCTAAAGAGGTTCATTGTGGGAGCCGGTTGCGGCAGGGGGATTAGCTGCGTTTGGTCAGGCCCATCCTGGTTCGGCCTTCAGCCGGGGTCAGCACTCGCGCGCCCAGGCGGCTGAGGATCTCCCCGGCCCGCTCCACCAGTTGCCCATTGGTCGCCAGTACGCCCTTGTCCAGCCACAAATTGTCTTCCAGGCCGACCCGCACATTGCCGCCCAGCAGCACCGCCTGCGCCGCCATCGGCATTTGCATGCGGCCGATGCCAAAGCCGGCCCACACCGCGTCGGCAGGCAGGTTGTCGACCATGGCTTTCATGGTGGTGGTGTCGGCCGGCGCGCCCCACGGGATGCCCAGGCACAGTTGGAACAACGGGTCATCGAGCAAGCCTTCCTTGATCATCTGCTTGGCGAACCACAGGTGGCCGGTATCGAAAATCTCCAGCTCGGCCTTCACTCCCAGTTCCTGGATGCGCTTGGCACCCGCACGCAGCTGGGCCGGGGTGGACACGTAAATGGTGTCGCCATCGCCGAAGTTCAGGGTGCCGCAGTCCAGGGTGCAGATTTCCGGCAGCAGCGCTTCGACGTGGGCCAGGCGGGTCAATGGGCCGACCAGGTCGGTGTTGGGGCCGAACTCCATGGGGTGCTCGCCGCCGCCGATTTCCAGGTCGCCGCCCATGCCGGCGGTGAGGTTGACGATGATGTCGATGTCCGCCTCGCGGATGCGCTCCATCAGTTCGCGGTACAGCGCTACGTCGCGGCTGAATTTGCCGGTGTGCGGGTCGCGCACATGGCAATGCACCACGGTGGCGCCGGCTTTGGCCGCTTCTACTGCTGCTGCAGCGATTTGCTTGGGGGTGACCGGCACGTGGGGGCTTCTGGCGGTCGTGTCGCCAGCACCGGTGAGTGCGCAGGTGATGATGACGTCGTGGTTCATGGGGCAGGTTCCTTACAGGCGGGCGTAGTGATGCCGTTCGCAGCCGGAATCAGCTGCGAAGCGGTGATTTGAAAGAGGTTATTTGCTGCTCAGTTGCAGGTTTTGCGCAGCCGGCTTGCCATCGAAGGTGGTCACACCTTCCAGCCAGCGCTGCTGGTCCTGGGGGTGATCCTTGAGCCACTGCCTGGCGGACTCGAACGCATCCTTGTGCTCCAGCAGCGGCTGCATCATCCGGCTCTCGTCGGCGGCGGTGAAGGTCAGGTTGGTCAGCAGCTTGTGCACATTCGGGCATTGCTCGGCGTAGGTCGGGGTGGTGACGGTCCAGACCGTGGCCATACCTTCGTTGGGCCCCAAAGCGTCCTCGCTGCCGGACAGATAGGTCATCTGCACATTGACGTTCATCGGGTGCGGCGCCCAGCCGAAAAACACCACCGCTTCCTTGCGACGCACGGCGCGGTCCACGGCGGCGAGCATGCCGGCCTCGCTGGACTCCACCAGTTGGAATTTGCCCAGGCCGAACTGGTTCTTGGCGATCATCGCCTTGATCTGGGTATTGGCCCCCGAGCCGGGCTCGATGCCGTAGATCTTGCCGCCCAGCTCTTTCTGGAACTTGGCAATGTCGGCGAAGGTTTTCAGGCCCTTGTCTGCCAGATAGGTCGGCACCGCGAGGGTCGCGCGGGCGTCCTTGAGGCTGGGCGCGTCGAGGACTTTGACCTGCCCGGCGTCGACGAAAGGTGTGATGGTCTGGGTCATCAGCGGGTTCCAGTAACCGAGGAACAGGTCCAGGCGCTGGTCGCGAATGCCGGAGAAGATGATTTGCTGGGATGCGCTGGTTTGCTTGGTGCTGTAGCCGAGGCCGTCGAGCAGCACCTGGGTCATGGCGCTGGTGGCGATCACGTCGGTCCAGTTCACCACGCCCATGCGCACGTTTTTACAGGAGGCGGCATCGGCGGCCCAGGCGCTGGTGCTCAACACGGCGCCGAGTGCGAGCACGCAGCGGCTGATCAGTCGGTTCATGATGGATCCCTCGGCAGGTCGTTATTGTGGGTTCCGGCGTCTTTGTGCGCCGTGCAGCCAAGTTACCCAGCTTGCTGCCCGGTAAAACGCACGGTGGCGACCCACTTTTGCACTGCAGCGACCTTGTGCCCTTGAATGGGCGATGGAACTGGCGTATCACAGACCACGCTACCCGTCCCACGAGTGCGCACCATGTCCCAGGATTTCTACTTCCTGCTGATGCCGGGGTTCTCCGCCATCGGCTTTATTTCCGCCATCGAACCGCTGCGCGTGGCCAACCGCTTTCGCGGTGAACTGTATCGCTGGCACGTATTGAGCGCGGACGGCGGCGCGGTGTTGGCGAGCAATGGCATGTCGGTCAATGCCGACGCCGGGCTGGAGCCCCTGAAAAAAGGCGCGACCCTACTGGTGGTGGCCGGCTTCGAACCGCTGGAATTCGCCACTCCGGCCCTGGAGCACTGGCTGCGCCGTCTCGACCACGACGGCGTAACCCTGGGCGCCATCGACACTGGCAGCTTCGTCCTGGCCCAGGCCGGCCTGCTCGACGGCTACCGCCTGACCCTGCACTGGGAGGCCATCGACGCCTTCAAAGAGTCCTATCCCGCACTGGCCGTGACCCAGGAACTGTTCGAGATCGACCGCCGGCGCATCACCTGTGCCGGCGGCACCGCGTCCATCGACCTGATGCTCGACCTGATCAGCCAGGCCCACGGCCCGGAGCTGGCGATCCAGGTTTCCGAGCAGTTCGTGCTGGGCCGCATCCGCCCGCGCAAAGACCACCAGCGCATGCAGATCGCCACGCGCTACGGCATCAACAACCAGAAGCTGGTGCAGGTGATTGGCGAGATGGAGCTACATACCGAGCCGCCCCTGAGCACCCTGGTGCTGGCGCAGATGATCAAGGTTACGCGGCGACAACTGGAGCGCCTGTTCCGCCTGCACCTGAACGACACCCCGAGCAACTTCTACCTTGGCCTGCGCCTGGAAAAAGCCCGGCAGTTATTGCGCCAGAGCGGCATGAGCGTGCTGGAAGTGAGCATTGCCTGTGGGTTTGAGTCGCCGTCGTATTTCACCCGCAGCTACCGGGCGCGGTTTGCCAAGTGCCCGCGAGAGGATCGGCGGCGGGAGGTGGAGTAAGTCTATTGGGCATATGCCGACCCCATGTGGGAGCTGGCTTGCCTGCGATCGCGGTGTATCAGTTGGCAGATAAGTTGCTGACCCGCCGCTATCGCAGGCAAGCCAGCTCCCTCATGGGATGTGTGGTGGGGCTTATTTTTTTACCAAGGCCGAGCACGCGGCTTTAAACGCCTCATGCTGATACTTGTTCAGCGTCGCCGGCAATGCAAAGTCATGCTTCTTGTTCTGCGCATTGATGGTCTGCGGCGACAGCAGCGTCACTTCAACGCCGTCCAGCAACTGCAATACCCCTTCAATCTTGAACGTGGTCGGGCCGCCGGCGAATTCGCCTTTCTTGCTGCGTTTCTTGATCGCGATACGGGTGATGCCGTTGTCGCGCACAAACGCGGCCACCTGGCGGGCAAAGGCTTTGACGTTGGCGGCCTCGTCATCGTCCTCGAGGGCGATTTTCTTGGTGGCCAGGGCGACGTGGGTCAGGTCCTGGGCGGCAACGGCGATAATGGCTTCGCTGCCTTTGATTTCGATGCCGCAGAGAGTCATGGATAGCCTTGTTTCAGAGAAAAGGATGGGCGCGATTGTCGCTTATTCCTGGGCAATCGACTCCAAAAACTCCGACCGCTCATCACTCATCCGCGCCAGGCAGTCATTCTGCGCAATGGCATAGGCCTGGGT
Organism: Pseudomonas sp. FP2294; assembly: GCF_030687625.1. Lineage (NCBI taxonomy): Bacteria > Pseudomonadati > Pseudomonadota > Gammaproteobacteria > Pseudomonadales > Pseudomonadaceae > Pseudomonas > Pseudomonas sp. FP2294. The sequence continues at coordinate 5,388,263 of NZ_CP117441.1, read as the reverse complement.
GCCGGTCACCGCCGGGAAGGTATCCACCGCGCAATCAGCATCCCGTAACTTTTCCCACTTCTGCTGGGCATCCTTCAGACGAGCGGTGATGTCTGCCAACTGTGCCTTGTTGCTGGCGTAGGTAGTGCCCATGCGTTCCAGCAAGCTCTGGTAGTTATCCTTGAGCAGCTGTTCGGCGGTGGTTTTGTTGTAGGAGGCGCATTCCAGGGTCTGTTTGTCGTTTTCGATGCCATCACACGGCGTGCTGTCGGTGTCTTCAGCCGCGTGGACGCCGGTGGCGAGGAGTACCAAAGCCAGGAAAATCGGTTTCATTGCGCCTTCTCATGTCAGGGGATGGGTCGAATTCTGGCTCAAGCGTAGGCCAAAGAACAGATGCAGGACAGACACGTCCGTGCACCCTTTGTCGTGGATTGACGCTTTCGGCAATTCCCCTGTCGTTTTTGCACCCGGCTCCGTCAGCCCCTGGGCATATGCTGGCCCCAAAGCGCCGGCAGACGATTCGGCGCATGAATCGCCAATAAGGGGACGCCTGATGAGCCCAGCCGAACTGCACGCCGACAGCATCGTTATCGACGGGCTGATCATTGCCAAGTGGAACCGCGACCTGTTCGAGGACATGCGCAAGGGTGGCCTGACCGCCGCCAACTGCACGGTGTCGGTGTGGGAAGGCTTCCAGGCCACGATCAATAACATCGTGGCCAGCCAGACCCTGATCCGCGAGAACAGCGACCTGGTGATCCCGGTGAAGACCACCGCCGATATCCGCCGCGCCAAAGAGCAGGGCAAGACCGGCATCATCTTCGGCTTCCAGAATGCCCATGCCTTTGAAGACCAACTCGGCTATGTCGAGATCTTCAAGCAGCTCGGCGTCGGCGTGGTGCAGATGTGCTACAACACCCAGAACCTGGTGGGCACCGGCTGCTACGAGCGCGACGGCGGCCTGTCGGGCTTCGGGCGTGAAATCGTCGGCGAGATGAACCGTGTCGGCATCATGTGCGACCTGTCCCACGTCGGCTCCAAGACATCCGAAGAAGTCATCCTCGAATCGAAAAAACCGGTGTGCTACTCCCACTGCCTGCCGTCCGGGCTCAAAGAGCACCCGCGCAACAAATCCGATGCAGAACTCAAATTCATTGCCGACCACGGTGGTTTTGTCGGCGTGACCATGTTTGCGCCGTTCCTGGCCAAGGGCATTGACTCGACCATCGACGACTACGCCGAAGCCATCGAGTACACCATGAATATCGTTGGCGAAGACGCCATCGGCATCGGCACCGACTTTACCCAGGGCCATGGCCAGGATTTCTTCGAAATGCTGACCCATGACAAGGGCTACGCCCGCCGCCTGACCAGCTTCGGAAAAATCATCAACCCGCTGGGCATTCGTACCGTGGGCGAGTTCCCCAACCTGACCGAGACCCTGCTCAAGCGCGGCCACAGCGAACGCGTGGTGCGCAAGATCATGGGTGAAAACTGGGTCAACGTGTTGAAAGACGTCTGGGGCGAATAAGCCATCGTTTTTTCTCCCCCGGCCATTCGCGCCGGGGCATTACCAAGAATTTTCTGGAGTTAAGTTTCCATGGCCAAGATCGCCCCGCAATTGCCTATCGAAGTCGACAGCGAAACCGGTGTCTGGACCTCCGACGCCCTGCCGATGCTGTACGTGCCGCGCCATTTCTTCGTCAACAACCATATGGGCATCGAGGAAGTGCTGGGCGCTGACGCCTACGCCGAAATCCTCTACAAGGCCGGCTACAAATCGGCCTGGCACTGGTGTGAAAAAGAAGCCGAATGCCACGGTCTGGAAGGCGTCGCGGTGTTCGAGCACTACATGAAGCGCCTGTCGCAGCGCGGCTGGGGCCTGTTCAAGATCCAGGGCATCGACCTCGACAAAGGCACTGCCAGCGTCAAGCTCGAACACTCGGCCTTTGTGTATGTGTACGGCAAGGTCGGGCGCAAAGTGGACTACATGTTCACCGGCTGGTTTGCCGGCGCCATGGACCAGATTCTGCAAGCGCGCGGCAGCCAGATCCGCACTGTCGCCGAACAAGTCTACGGAGGCTCCGAAGAGGGCCACGATGACGGCTTGTTCACCGTCAAGCCGTTGTAAGCCGAGGACCGTGCCATGGCTTTCGAAGCAATGTTTGCGCCGATCCAGATCGGCAAACTGACCATCCGCAACCGCGTGCTCAGTACCGCCCACGCCGAGGTGTATGCCACCGACGGCGGGATGACCACCGAGCGTTATGTGAAGTATTACGAAGAGAAAGCCAAGGGCGGTATTGGCCTGGCGATCTGTGGCGGCTCCTCGGTGGTGGCGATCGACAGCCCGCAGGAGTGGTGGAGTTCGGTGAACCTGTCCACCGACCGCATCATCCCGCACTTCCAGAACCTGGCTGACGCGATGCACAAGCATGGCGCCAAGATCATGATCCAGATTACCCACATGGGCCGTCGCTCGCGTTGGGACGGCTTCAACTGGCCAACCCTGATGTCGCCCTCCGGCGTGCGTGAGCCGGTACACCGTGCGACCTGCAAGACCATCGAACCGGAAGAAATCTGGCGGGTGATCGGCAACTACGCCAGCGCCGCAGCTCGGGCCAAGGCCGGTGGCCTGGATGGCGTGGAACTGTCGGCGGTGCACCAGCACATGATCGACCAGTTCTGGAGCCCGCGAGTCAACAAGCGTACCGATGAATGGGGCGGCAGCTTCGAGGGGCGGATGAAATTCGGCCTGGAAGTGCTCAAGGCCGTGCGTGCAGAAGTCGGCCCGGATTTTTGCGTCGGCATCCGTCTGTGCGGCGACGAGTTCCACCCGGACGGCCTGTCCCACGAGGACATGAAGCAGATCGCCAAGTATTACGACGACACCGGCATGCTCGACTTTATCGGCGTGGTTGGCTCGGGGTGTGACACGCACAACACCCTGGCCAACGTGATCCCCAACATGAGTTTCCCGCCGGAGCCGTTCCTGCACCTGGCCGCCGGGATCAAGGAAGTGGTCAAGGTCCCGGTGCTGCACGCGCAGAACATCAAGGACCCGAACCAGGCCACGCGCATCCTCGAAGGCGGCTATGTGGACATGGTCGGCATGACCCGCGCGCACATGGCCGACCCGCACCTGATCGCCAAGATCAAGATGGGCCAGATCGACCAGATCAAGCAGTGTGTCGGCGCCAACTATTGCATCGACCGCCAGTACCAGGGCCTGGACGTGCTGTGCATCCAGAATGCCGCGACCTCCCGTGAATACATGGGCGTGCCGCACATCATCGAAAAATCCACCGGGCCCAAGCGCAAAGTGGTGGTGGTCGGTGCCGGCCCGGCCGGGATGGAAGCGGCGCGGGTCGCTGCCGAGCGCGGCCACGATGTGACCCTGTTGGAGAAAAAAGACTTTATCGGCGGGCAGATCACCACGGCGTCCAAGGCACCGCAGCGCGACCAGATCGCCGGTATCACCCGCTGGTTCCAGCTGGAACTGGCGCGGCTGAACGTCGACCTGCGCCTGGGCGTGGCGGCCGATGCCGCGACCATCCTCGACCTGCGTCCCGATGTGGTGGTGCTGGCCGTGGGCGGGCACCCGTTCCTCGAGCAGAACGAACACTGGGGCGCGGCAGAAGGCCTGGTGGTCAGCAGTTGGGACGTGCTCGACGGCAAGGTGGCGCCGGGCAAGAACGTGCTGGTGTACGACACCATCTGCGAATTCACCGGCATGTCGGTGGCGGACTTTTTGGCCGACAAGGGCTGCCAGGTCGAGATCGTCACTGACGATATCAAGCCTGGTGTGGCCATCGGCGGTACGTCATTCCCGACCTACTACCGCAGCATGTACCCCAAGGAAGTGATCATGACCGGCGACATGATGCTGGAGAAGGTCTACCGCGAGGGCGACAAACTCATCGCCGTGCTGGAGAACGAATACACCGGCGCCAAGGAAGAGCGGGTGGTGGACCAGGTGGTGGTGGAGAACGGCGTGCGTCCGGACGAAGAAATCTACTACGCCCTCAAGCAAGGGGCGCGCAACAAGGGGCAGATGGACGTTGAGGCGCTGTTCGCGATCAAGCCGCAACCGTGCCTGAGCGAGCCGGGGGAGGGCTACTTGCTGTTCCGCATCGGCGACTGCGTGGCCCAGCGCAATACCCACGCTGCGATCTATGACGCCCTGCGCCTGTGCAAGGATTTCTGACCCAACACCGAACCAATGTGGACTCGGTCAAAAATGTGGGAGCGGGCTTGCTCGCGAAAGCGGTGTGTCAGTCGATACATCCGGTGGCTGATGCACCGCCTTCGCGAGCAAGCCCGCTCCCACATTAGACCTGTGTGGTCTGTGGGAGCTTCACCATGTTGAACACCTTGCTTCCTGTTCTTTTGTTCGCAGCGATGGGCCTCGCCGTCCTCGGCGCCCTGCGCCGGGTGAATATGTGGCGCCGTGGCCGTGCCGCCAAGGTCGACCTGCTGGGTGGCCTGCTGGCCATGCCCAAGCGCTATATGGTCGACCTGCACCACGTGGTCGCCCGCGACAAATATATCGCCAACACCCACGTCGCCACGGCCCTGGGCTTTGTGCTGTCGGCGTTGCTGGCGATCCTGGTGCACGGCTTCGGCCTGCATAACCGTATCCTCGGCTACGCCTTGCTGCTGGCATCGGTGCTGATGTTTGTCGGCGCCACCTTCGTCTATCTGCGCCGGCGCAACCCGCCGTCGCGGCTGTCCAAAGGCCCGTGGATGCGCCTGCCGAAAAGCCTGATGGCGTTTTCGGTGAGCTTCTTCCTGGTGACGTTGCCGGTGGCCGGGCTCCTGCCTGCCGACTTCGGTGGCTGGCTGTTGGCCGCGCTGCTCGGTGTGGGCGTGCTGTGGGGCGTGTCGGAAATGTTCTTCGGCATGACCTGGGGCGGGCCAATGAAACATGCCTTTGCCGGCGCCCTGCACCTGGCCTGGCACCGCCGCGCCGAACGCTTTGGCGGTGGCCGTTCCACCGGCTTGAAGCCGCTGGACCTGGCCGACAAGAACGCGCCCCTGGGCGTGGAGAAACCCAAGGATTTCACCTGGAACCAACTGCTCGGTTTTGACGCCTGTGTGCAGTGCGGCAAGTGTGAAGCCGCGTGCCCGGCCTTCGCCGCCGGCCAGCCGCTGAACCCGAAAAAGCTGATCCAGGACATGGTGGTCGGCCTGGCCGGCGGCACTGATGCCAAGTTCGCCGGCAGCCCGTATCCCGGCAAGCCCGTGGGCGAACACGGCGGCAATCCGCACCAACCGATCGTCAATGGCCTGGTGGACGCCGAGACATTGTGGTCGTGTACCACCTGCCGCGCCTGCGTCGAAGAGTGCCCGATGATGATCGAGCACGTAGACGCCATCGTTGATATGCGCCGCCACCTGACCCTGGAAAAAGGTGCCACGCCGAACAAGGGCGCCGAAGTCCTGGAGAACCTGATCGCCACCGACAACCCCGGCGGATTCGCCCCGGGTGGGCGGATGAACTGGGCGGCGGATTTGAACCTGCCATTGCTCGGCGACAAGCAAACCACCGACGTGCTGTTCTGGGTCGGCGACGGCGCCTTCGACATGCGCAACCAACGCACTTTGCGCGCCTTCGTCAAAGTGCTGAAAGCGGCCAAGGTCGACTTCGCCGTACTGGGCCTGGAGGAGCGCGACAGCGGCGACGTGGCCCGGCGTCTGGGCGATGAGGCGACGTTCCAACTGCTGGCCGCGCGCAATATCCAGACCCTGGCCAAGTACCGCTTCCAGCGCATCGTGACCTGCGATCCCCATAGCTTCCATGTGTTGAAAAACGAATACGGCGCCTTCGACGGCAACTACCAGGTGCAGCACCACAGCACCTACATGGCCGAGCTGATCGACGCAGGCCTGCTGAACCTGGGCCAGCACAAGGGCAACAGCGTGACCTACCACGACCCGTGCTACCTGGGGCGCTATAACGGTGAGTACGAGGCCCCGCGCCAAGTGCTGCGGGCACTGGGGATTGAGGTCAAGGAGATGCAACGTTCGGGTTTCCGTTCCCGTTGCTGCGGTGGCGGTGGCGGCGCGCCGATCACTGATATTCCCGGCAAGCAGCGCATCCCCGACATGCGTATGGAAGACATCCGCGAGACCGGCGCCGAGCTGGTAGCCGTGGGTTGTCCACAGTGCACGGCGATGCTCGAAGGGGTGGTCGAGCCCCGCCCACTGATCAAGGACATTGCCGAGTTGGTGGCGGATGCCTTGCTCGAAGAGGCTGCACCGGCCAAGAACACACGTGTACCAGCGGAGGTCCACTGATGAGCGACATTATCCGCCGCGATCCACGGGCCGAATGGATCGCCCGCAACCGCTTGCACCCGTTGCACGCGGCGATGCAACCGGAGCAGCACAGCTGGATGGGGCCTAACGGCATCATCCGTAAAAATGTGCATGGCATCGGTTTTATCGGCCCCAACGGCATCAAGCGGATCGACCGCAGCGGCGCCCAGCAGGGCGGTGCGACCAAACGTACGGCCGCGGCGCAAGTGCAGTTGCCGCTGCACCAGGTGCCAGCCCCGACGTTTTACATCAACGTGGTGCCGGACATGGTCGGCGGCCGCCTGAGCAGCCACGACCGCGACTTGCTGGGCCTGGCGCGGCAACTGGCCGGCAGCGACGGTGCGGTGCTGGCGGTGGTGTTTGGCGAACATAAGGAAAGTGCCTTCGACACGGCCGGCGTGGATCGCCTGCTGGTGCTCGACGGCCACGAATTCGAGGGTTATTCACCGGAGCAGCGGGTCCATGGCCTGCGGGCTGTGGATAACCAGTTCCGCCCGCGTCATTGGCTGCTGCCCGACAGCCGCAGTGGCGGGGGTGAACTGGGGCGGCGTTTTGCCGCGAGCCTCAAGGAGCGCCCGGCCACCCGGGTGTGGCAGATCAAGGGTAATGAGTGCATCGGCCGTGCCGGCGCGGGCCAGGAAGACCTCGCGCGCCCGCTGCCACGGCTGATCCTCGCTGCGGTGGAATGTGCCGATCCAGTCAGCGAAACGCGCCATGAAGTGTTGCCGGTGGAGTTATCCACAGCCCTGGCGCGCAGCTTGCCGCGTATCGAGGATCTGGGTGCGGTGGCAGTGGATCCCGGTGCGATTCCCATGGCCGAGGCCGAGTTTATTTTCTCCGGTGGCAATGGGGTCAAGGACTGGGACTTGTTCCATCAGACGGCCGCGGCCCTGGGCGCTACCGAAGGTGCGTCGCGGGTGGCGGTGGATGATGGCTTCATGGCTCGTGATCGCCAGGTGGGTGCCAGTGGTATCTGGGTCACCGCCCGGGTGTATGTGGCGGTCGGGATTTCCGGGGCGATCCAGCACCTGCAAGGCATCGGTGCCTGCGACAAGGTGGTGGCGATCAACCTCGATCCGGGTTGCGACATGATCAAGCGCGCCGACCTGTCGGTGATCGGCGACAGCGGCGACATTCTCCGGGCCTTGATTGCTGCGGTCCAGGCCCACCGTAACGGCGCCAAGCGCGATGCGGCTTAAACAAAGGATATGGCCATGACCACCCATGTAATCAGCCTGGTATCCATAGGCGCCCACCCGACCTCCGGCCGGCCACGCCGCGCCGAACAGGATGCGCGTGCCGTCGAGCTGGGGTTGCAACTGGCTGGGGATAACCTGCAAGTGCTGCATGCCGGCGATATCGCCGAGCCGACCCTGCGTGCTTACCTGGGCATGGGGCTGGCGCAGTTACACGTGCTGGAACAACCGGCCGGCGCCGATGCCCTGCCAGTGCTCGGCGACTACCTGCGGGACACTGGTGCGCAGGTGGTGCTTACCGGCAGCCAGGCCGAAACGGGCGAGGGCTCGGGGATGTTGCCGTTCCTGCTGGCCGAGCAACTGGGCTGGCCGCTGATTGTCGGCCTGGCTCAGGTGGAGTCCATCGACAGCGGCGTAGCCCAGGTACTGCAAGCGCTGCCTCGTGGTCAGCGGCGACGCCTGAAAGTGCGCCTGCCGTTTCTGGCCACGGTGGATAACGCCGGGCCCAAGCCGCGGCAAAGCGCCTACGGCCCGGCCCAGCGTGGCGTGCTGCAGGAGCACGACGTGGCGGTGGTGGACGATGAGTTATTCACAGGCGCCGTGCTGCAACCGGCCAAGCCTCGGCCCAAGCGGCTCAAGGTGATCAAGGCCAAGAGCGGCGCCGACCGCATGAAGGCCGCCACGGCCAAGGCCAGCGGCGGAGGTGGGCAGGTGCTTAAGGGGGTAAGCCCTGAGGCGGGCGCTGAGGCAATTCTCAAGCTGCTGATTGAGGAGGGTGTGGTTCGCTAGGGCTGAAATAATCGCACATACATACCGCGATGCCAGCCTTTGCCAGTGCCTGGGTGTGAGCTTAAATAAATAAATTTTCAGCCAAAGGATCCAGCCCCATGCCCGTCAAATTCCGCGCGGCAGTGCCCGCCGATGCCCGCGATATAGCGCGTCTGTTCCTGATCTCTTCAGAAGGAGCCGCGGCTTACATCTGGAGCCAGCTCGCAGAGCCAGGCCAGGAACTCCTGGACGTTGGCGCCAGCCGTTATGCGCGCTCGGGTGTGGATTTCTCTTATGAAAATTGCCTGATCGCCGAATCAGAGGGCGTGGTGGTGGGCATGATGCACAGTTATGTCATGCGCCATGATCCGGATGCAGAGCCGGTTACCGATCCAGTCCTTGCTCCCTACGCGGACCTGGAGATCCCCGATACCCTTTATATTTCCAGCCTGGCGCTGCACGAAGGTTGGCGCGGCCAAGGCTTGGGCGTGCAATTTCTCGACCATGCCCGACAGCGGGCCGAGCACCTTGGGCTTATCGGCTTGAGCCTGATTGACTATGCGGCCAATACCGGTGCCCTGAGGTTCTATGAGCGCCATGGCTTTCGGATTGTCGACAGTTGCCAGATAACCCCGCACCCGATGCTAGGTGTCACCGGCAAAGCTTACTTGATGCAGTACCCGTAGCCCTCGACTGGGGGTTACCCACAATCCCTGTTGGTTCACCTGTGGATAACCTGTTCGCGGTTGTCCACACCCCAGTGAAATCAAGCCCTGCAGCCCTCTGTACGAAAAACAACCAACCTAAGCGACGGTTTTTGCTCGGCTTTTTCTGTGGATAAGGAAATAGCCTAGTTCAGAGTTGCCCCCAAAGTCTGTTGGTGCTTCTGTGGATAAGATGTTCGCTATCCGCTGTAAGCCATAGGGATAAAGGCTTGTAGTAAGTTGGTTGAAAAATGATCAATGTCGCTGTTTCAACCGATCTACGCGCGTAAAGCCTCGATTTTGCTCGGTTGCCGGCGGTTTTCCACAGAAGGGGTAAAGTTGCCCCCAAAGTCTGTTGGCGCTTCTGTGGATAAGGTGTTTGCGTTCCTCTGCAGGCCATATAGAACGTGGCTTGTGAGCTTCTGGTTAAAAACTGATCAATGTTGGATAAAACCCGCTGCTTTGAATAAGTCACGGATTTTCTTGGTTTTATTTTGAGGGAACAGGGCAGTTGCCCACAATTGCTGTGGGTGGGTTTGTGGATAAGTTGTTGGGCGATGGCTGGAGGGCAGGGTAGTAGCGGGCTGGAGTGGTGATGGTCAATTTATGAACAGATGAGTATCCAAATGTGGGAGCGGACTTGCTCCCACATTTTTGATCTCTGGTGCGTCGGTTACTCGTGTGCGGCGACACCTTTGAGGTACGGCGCCGGTGCCGCCCCCAGGTTGTTCAGCATGCGCTCGCTGTACCAGTCCACAAAGTTCACCACGCCAAACTCATAGGTCTTGGAGTACGGCCCCGGCTGGTAAGCGGTGGAGTTGATTCCGCGCTGGTTCTCTTCGGCCAGGCGCCGGTCCTGGTCGTTGGTCGCGTCCCACACTTGGCGCATGCGCTCGACGTCGTAGTCCACCCCTTCCACAGCGTCCTTGTGCACCAGCCACTTGGTGGTGACCATGGTTTCCTGGGCGCTGATCGGCCACACGGTAAAGACGATGATGTGATCGCCCATGCAGTGGTTCCACGAGTGCGGCAGGTGCAGGATGCGCATCGAGCCGAGGTCGGGGTTCTTGATGCGGCCCATCAGTTTCTTGCAGCCCTGCTTGCCATCCAGGGTCATCGACACGGTGCCCTTGAGCAGCGGCATGCGCACGATGCGGTTACGCAGGCCGAAGCTGGCGTGGGCGTAAGGGATCTTCTCGGCGTCCCAGGCGGCGGCTGAAGCGGCAACGTGGTCCTTGAAGGCCTGGTCGGCCCGTGGGTCGGTGACGTCGTCCCATTCCAGCAGGGTTTTCAGCAACTCGGGGTGGGAGGCGTTGCAGTGGTAGCACTCGCGGTTGTTTTCCAGCACCAGTTTCCAGTTGGCTTTTTCGAACAAGGTGGTCTGGATCGCCACCTTGGTGTTTTCCATGTCGTAGGGTTCCATGTAATGGTTCAGCGTCGACAAAAAGTCATCAATGGCCGGTGGGTTCTCGGCCAGGCTGATAAATATGTAGCCGCCGGCGGTCTTCACGTTCACCGGTTTGAGGCCGTACTGCTTCATGTCGAAGTCGGCGCCCATCTCGGTACCGGCGAACAGCAAGCGCCCGTCCAGTTCGTAGGTCCACTGGTGGTAATGGCACACCAGTTTGGCGACCTTGCCCTTGTCGCTGGTGCACAGGCGCGAGCCGCGATGGCGGCAGACGTTGTGGAAGGCATGCACCACGCCTTCGGCGCCACGAATCACGATGATCGGGTTCTTGCCGATCTGCAGGGTCAGGTAGTTGCCCTTGGCCGGGATTTCGCAGGTCATGCCGGCGATCAACCATTCCTTCTGGAAGATCTCTTGCATGTCGATATCGAACAGCCGCTGGTCAGAGTAAAACGGCTGGGGCAGCGAAAAAGTGCGCTCGCGCTCTTGCAGCATTTGCGCGGTGGCCTTGCGTGCGGGTTCCAGCGGATCGCCCAAGCTCAAGGTTGCGGTGACGTCCATTATGTGTGTCCTCAAGGCCATTCTGTGTGGCCGCGATAAGTGGCTGATCAGGTTTGCAGCAAGGCGTAAAGAAAGCGTCGTTGTTGGCTGCGAGTGTGGGCCCGGTGCTGCCCGCAACCTTATCCATTAACGACATGGCCCACTCTGTTCCCGACGCGCAACCCCAGTGGTATGGGGGCTGGTCGCGATAAGTATGCGAATGTCGCAGATAGGTAAATGGCAGGTCGCGGCGTTACGCAGAATCGCCAGCATCAAGCCGAACTACGGCCGTGGAGAACAGCATGTCCAACAGCTTCCTGAATCCTGTCACCACCCAGACCTGGGCCAATGGTCGGCACATCGTCCGTTGCGTCAAAGTCATCCAGGAAACCTGGGATGTGCGCACCTTCTGCTTTATGGCCGACCAGCCGATCCTGTTCTTTTTCAAGCCGGGGCAGTTCGTCACCCTGGAGCTGGAGATCGACGGCCAGCCGATCATGCGCTCGTACACCATTTCCAGCTCGCCATCGGTGCCCTACAGCTTCTCGGTGACGATCAAGCGCGTGCCGGGTGGCAAGGTCTCCAACTGGTTGCACGACACCCTGCACGAAGGCCAGGAGCTGGCGGTACACGGGCCGGTCGGGCTGTTCAATGCCATCGACTTCAGCAACCCCAAGGTGCTGTACCTCAGCGGCGGCGTGGGTATCACACCGGTGATGTCCATGGCGCGCTGGTATTACGACACCAACGCCAATGTCGACATGGTGTTTGTGCACAGTGCCCGCTCGCCGAAAGACATCATCTACCACCGCGAGCTGGAGCATATGGCGTCGCGCATCGACAACTTCAGCCTGCACCTGATCTGTGAGAAACACGGCCTGGGCGAGCCGTGGGCCGGTTATCGGGGTTACCTCAACCAGAAAATGCTCGAACTGATGGTGCCGGACTTCCTTGAGCGCGAAGTGTTCTGCTGCGGCCCTACGCCCTACATGAACGCGGTCAAGCGCCTGCTGGACGCCAATGGCTTCGACATGAGCCGTTACCACGAGGAATCCTTCGGCGCCACGCCACCGGAGGCGCGGGCCGATGCTGTGGAACAAGCCGAACAGGCCGCCGATGCGCCGGAAATCGACCTGGCGGATCTGCACCAGGTGGAATTTATCTCGTCAGGCAAAAGCATTCGTGTGGCACCCGGGGAAACCGTGCATGCGGCAGCGGCGAAGCTGGGCCTGCTGATTCCCAAGGCCTGCGGCATGGGCATATGCGGCACATGCAAGGTGATGAAACTGGGTGGGGAAGTGGAGATGGAGCACAACGGCGGGATTACCGAGGAAGACGAAGCCGAAGGCTACATCCTGTCGTGCTGCAGCGTGCCGAAGGGCGATGTGCGGATCGAGTTCTAATACCCCCCCCTGATCGTTCCCACGCTCCGCGTGGGAATGCCTCCCGGGACGCTCCGCGTCCCTTGTGTGCGATGTGACGCGGAGCGTCACAGGCTGCGTTCCCACGCAGAGCGTGGGAACGATCTTCAAGACCAGCGCTGGATGTCGATCAACCCCTCCATGCCCAAATAGTTGCGAGCACTGGAGTACCTCCAGTGTTCAGCAAGGTCCACATAACCCCGCTTCACTGGGTTGTGGTGGATGTAATCAAGCTTCTGGCGTATCACCGCCTCGCTGTATACCAGCTCGGCATGTGAGCCTTCCTGCCAGAGTTGATACACCCGATCTACCTTGTGTGCACGTCTGCAAAAGCGCAGACGTTGTAATACCCGTTCAGCGCCTTTGCTGTGCAGGTCATCGATGATGGTTCGAGCGGTGAAGGATTTGAATTGGCTGACGCATTTGCTCAGGTCAGGCGCCTGAGCGACGAAGTGCAGGTGGTTTTCCAGGACGACGTAGCCATAAAGGTTGAGGGCGTGGTGGTTTTGTTGATATCGCCAACAATCCAGAAGATGACTGACGAGGTAGTCACGGGTGAACAGTGGTAGCCACTCCATGACGGTACATGTCAGGAAGTGTGGTTTTTCGGGTTCGGTGATGACGTAGCGGCTTCTACCCATAGGCTCATCCTTGAGGGGACGCAGAGCGTCCTGGGAGGCGTTCCCACGCAGAGCGTGGGAACGATCAGGAAGTTAGCGGGCGTAGATATGAATCGCGAATTGCTCGCCTGAAGCTGTCGGTTCGAAGACTTTTTCGGTGATTCTCAAGGTCTGGCCAGGTTCCTGGATGATGTCACCGACCTTCGCCAGTTTGCGGAATTCATCCCAGCCGACGAGGGTGGTCGAGAGTTGGGTATCGCTTTGCAGGATGTTGCCGAAGGTTTGATTTTCCATGGTGCAGTCCTCTGCTGGATTTCCGTTTCCGGCCGATAGTTCGGCAGGCAGTGTGGCCCGCAAGGTGGCCTTTGCAGTGGCCTTTCCTTGCGGGTTCCAGGAGGCTAGCCCATGAAGAGCAGGCTGGGTGCTGTCAGAAATATCAAAAAATAGTCTCGGCATTCCGCCAGTATCAGGCCCACACCGGCAAGCCGCATGAGATCAGGCGCCCATCACCTCACGAATATCCGCTGCCAGTTCACGCACCCGTTCTTCCTCGGTATCCCACGCACACATGAAGCGCGCACCGCCCTTGCCGATGAAGGTGTAGAAGCGCCAGCCCTTGGCCGTCAGCGCCGCGATGGCCGGTTCCGAGAGTTGCAGGAACACGCCGTTGGCCTGCACCGGGAACATCAATTCCACGCCGGGAATATCCGCTACCAGGCTGCTGAGCAACTGGGCGCAGTGGTTGGCGTGGCGTGCATGTTTGAGCCAGGCGTCGTTTTCCAGCAGGCCGACCCAAGGGGCGGAAAGGAAGCGCATTTTCGACGCCAGTTGGCCGGCCTGTTTGCAGCGGTAATCGAAGTCTTCCGCCAGCTTGTGGTTGAAGAACAGGATCGCTTCACCCACCGCCATGCCGTTTTTGGTGCCGCCAAAACACAGCACATCCACACCGGCTTTCCAGGTCAGGTCGGCAGGCGAGCAGCCGAGGAAGGCGCAGGCGTTGGAGAAGCGCGCGCCGTCCATGTGCAGGTTCAGCCCCAGTTCCTTGCAGGTGGCGCTGATGGCGCGGATTTCATCCGGGGTGTACACGCTGCCCACTTCGGTGGCCTGGGTCAGGGTCACGACGCGGGGCTTGGGGTAGTGGATGTCCTGGCGCTTGAGGGCGATCTCGCGGATGGATTCGGGGGTCAGCTTGCCGTTTTCGGTGCGCGCGGTGAGCAGCTTGGAACCGTTGGAGAAAAACTCCGGCGCGCCGCATTCGTCGGTCTCGACATGGGCAGTTTCCGAGCAAATCACGCTATGGTAGCTCTGGCACAAGGAAGACAGGGCCAGGGAGTTGGCCGCTGTGCCGTTGAAGGCGAAGAACACTTCACAGTCGGTTTCGAACAGTTTGCGGAAACCGTCGGCGGCGCGGTGGGTCCATTCATCATCGCCATAGGCGCGTTGATGGCCCTGGTTGGCGAGCTCCATGGCGGCCCAGGCTTCCGGGCAGATACCGGAATAGTTGTCACTGGCAAATTGTTGGCTCTTGTCGGTCATGGCCCGTTCCTGTGGTCGATGTTGGTGCGCACTTTAACCAAGAATATCCGGCGCACGCACGCACTGTTAATGCAAAGTCTCTGGGGAATTATGCACGGTACTGAAACGATTCCTTTACAGCGCGAGCGCGATGGCGCGCTGGACCTGCTCAAATGGCTGGCGCTATTGAGCATGGTGCTGGACCACTTGCGCTATGTCGGTTTAAGCCTCGATGGCCTGTACGTGCCGGGGCGCCTGGCGTTCCCGTGGTTTTGCCTGGCGATTGCGGCCAATTTGCAGCGGGTCCGTGATGCACCTGTCACCGGGCAATGGCGTTACCTGGGGTGGCTGCTGCTGTTCAGCGTGATCAGCGAGGTGCCGTATCGGCTGTTTATCGACAATGCCGATACATTGAATGTGCTGCCGACCTTGGCGCTGGGTTTGCTGGTTGCCCGAGGATGGCAGCAAAAGACGCTTTTTGACCGCGGATTGGCGCTGATTGCCCTGCTGGCCGGCGCTGTGTTCTCGGCGCAACTGATGTTCGGCTTTTTTGGTGTATTGCTGCCGCTGGCGATGTTGTTGGTGTTTAGTCGCCCCTGGTATTTCAGCGTGTTGCCGGGGTTGGTGTGTGTAGCTGCCAATCAATGGCAGGTCTTACTCAATAGCGGCAATCTCGTCGCGATGTTCGGGTTGGCCACCTGCCTGATTGCGCCACTGGCCGGATTGGTCTTGTTGCGACATGCCCAAGGCGCCTCGCCCCCGGCCATGCGCCGCTGGGCGTATGCACTTTATCCCGCGCATTTCTTACTGCTGCTACTCCTTCGAAAGGTCATCACATAGCCCCTGTGGGAGCGGGCTTGCTCGCGAATGCGGTGGCCCAGCCAATGCATGTGCTGCCTGACACACCGCATTCGCGAGCAAGCCCGCTCCCACATTTGTTCAGTGTTGTTCTGGCCATGTCGTAAACGCACCTTTGCGTGGCGTGCGTAGGCATTTGACCTGCCTGCGCCAGCCCTACCATCGCATCAAAGGGCCCTGCACGGGCCTCAACAATACGAAAGGCTGGGAGAGACGCGATGTTCAGCAAACAAGACCAGATCCAGGGATATGACGACGCACTGCTGGCGGCCATGAATGCCGAGGAGCAGCGCCAGGAAGATCATATCGAGCTGATCGCGTCGGAGAACTACACCAGCAAGCGTGTGATGCAGGCCCAGGGCAGCGGCCTGACCAACAAATACGCCGAAGGCTACCCTGGCAAGCGCTACTACGGCGGCTGCGAGCATGTGGATAAAGTCGAGGCCCTGGCCATCGAGCGCGCCAAGCAACTGTTCGGCGCCGATTACGCCAACGTGCAGCCGCACTCCGGTTCGTCCGCCAACAGTGCGGTGTACCTGGCGCTGATCAATGCCGGTGACACCATCCTCGGCATGAGCCTGGCCCACGGCGGTCACCTGACCCACGGCGCCAAGGTGTCGTCGTCGGGCAAGCTGTACAACGCGGTGCAGTACGGCATCAACACCGACACCGGGCTGATCGACTACGACGAAGTCGAGCGCCTGGCCGTGGAACACAAGCCGAAGATGATCGTTGCCGGCTTCTCCGCCTATTCCAAGACACTGGACTTCCCGCGTTTTCGCGCCATCGCCGACAAGGTCGGTGCGCTGCTGTTCGTCGACATGGCTCACGTCGCCGGCCTGGTGGCTGCGGGTCTGTACCCGAACCCGCTGCCTTACGCCGATGTGGTCACCACCACCACCCACAAAACTTTGCGCGGTCCGCGTGGCGGCTTGATCCTGGCCAAGTCCAACGAAGAGATTGAGAAAAAACTCAACTCCGCTGTATTCCCCGGCGCCCAGGGCGGCCCATTGATGCATGTGATCGCGGGCAAGGCGGTGTGCTTCAAGGAGGCAATGGAGCCAGGCTTCAAAGCGTATCAACAGCAGGTGATCGACAACGCCCAGGCCATGGCCAGCGTGTTTATCAAACGCGGCTACGATGTAGTGTCCGGCGGCACCGATAACCACCTGTTTCTGGTCAGCCTGATCCGCCAGGGCCTGACCGGCAAGGACGCAGACGCCGCCCTCGGTCGCGCCCACATCACCGTCAACAAGAACGCCGTGCCCAATGACCCGCAGTCGCCGTTCGTGACTTCGGGCCTGCGCATCGGTACCCCGGCGGTGACCACCCGTGGTTTCAAGGTGACGCAATGCGTGGAGCTGGCGGGCTGGATCTGCGACATCCTCGACAACCTCGGTGACGCCGATGTCGAGGCCAATGTGGCCAAGCACGTGTCTGCGCTGTGCGCTGATTTCCCGGTTTATCGCTGAGCGCGGTTTTGGAGTAATGCCTATGCAACGCTACTCAGGCTTCGGCCTCTTCAAGCACTCCCTCAGCCATCACGAAAACTGGCAGAAGATGTGGCGCACGCCGACCCCGAAAAAGGTCTACGACGTGGTCATCGTCGGCGGCGGCGGGCATGGTCTGGCCACCGCTTACTACCTGGCCAAGGAACACGGCATCACCAATGTGGCCGTGGTCGAGAAAGGTTGGCTGGGCGGCGGTAACACCGCACGCAACACCACCATTGTGCGTTCCAACTACCTGTGGGACGAGTCGGCGCATCTCTATGAGCATGCGATGAAGCTCTGGGAAGGTTTGTCCCAGGACCTGAACTACAACGTGATGTTCTCCCAGCGTGGCGTCTACAACCTGTGCCACACCCTGCAGGACATCCGTGATTCCGAGCGTCGCGTGAGCGCCAACCGCCTCAACGGTGTGGACGGTGAGCTGCTGAATGCCAAGCAGGTCGCGGACGAGATTCCGTACCTCGATTGCTCGAAAAACACCCGCTACCCGGTACTGGGTGCCACCGTGCAACGGCGCGGCGGCGTGGCCCGTCACGATGCTGTGGCGTGGGGCTTTGCCCGTGCTGCCGATGCCTTGGGCGTGGACCTGATCCAGCAGACCGAAGTCATCGGTTTCCGCAAGGAAAACGGCGTGTGCATCGGCGTGGAAACCAACAAGGGCTTTATCGGCGCCAAGCGCGTCGGGGTGGTCACAGCCGGTAACTCCGGGCATATGGCCTCGCTGGCCGGGTTCCGCCTGCCTATTGAATCCCACCCGCTGCAAGCGTTGGTGTCGGAGCCGATCAAGCCGATTATCGACAGCGTGATCATGTCCAACGCCGTGCACGGGTACATCAGCCAGTCCGACAAGGGCGACCTGGTGATCGGCGCCGGTATCGACGGCTATAACGGATACGGCCAGCGTGGCTCGTACCCGGTGATCGAGCACACCATCCAGGCCATCGTCGAGATGTTCCCGGTGCTGTCGCGGGTGCGCATGAACCGTCAGTGGGGCGGCATCGTCGACACCACGCCGGACGCCTGCCCGATCATCTCCAAGACCCCGGTACCGAACATGTTTTTCAACTGCGGCTGGGGCACCGGTGGCTTCAAGGCCACCCCCGGTTCAGGCAACGTGTTTGCCGCGAGCCTGGCCAAGGGTGAGATGCACCCGCTGGCGGCACCTTTCTCCATCGACCGTTTCCACAACGGTGCGCTGATCGACGAACACGGCGCTGCGGCCGTCGCCCACTAACAGGAGAAATTCCCTATGTTGCATATCTTCTGTCCTCACTGTGGCGAACTGCGCTCCGAAGAGGAATTCCATGCCTCCGGCCAAGCGCATATCCCGCGCCCGCTGGACCCGAATGCCTGCACCGATGAAGAGTGGGGCGACTACATGTTCTTCCGCGATAACCCCCGTGGCCTGCACCACGAACTGTGGATCCATGCCGCCGGTTGCCGCCAGTACTTCAACGCGACCCGCGACACCCTGACCTACGAAATTCTTGAAACCTACAAGATCGGTACCCAGCCGCAATTCACCGCCAAGGCTTCTGGAGAGAAGGTATGAGCCAGATCAATCGCCTGTCCAACGGTGGCCGCATCGACCGTAATAAAGTCCTGACGTTTACCTTCAACGGCCAGAGCTACAAAGGCTTTGAAGGCGACACCCTGGCTGCCGCCTTGCTGGCCAACGGTGTGGATATCATCGGCCGCAGCTTCAAGTACTCGCGTCCGCGCGGCATCTTCGCCGCCGGCGCCGAAGAGCCGAACGCGGTGCTGCAGATCGGTGCCACCGAAGCCACGCAAATCCCTAACGTGCGCGCCACGCAACAGGCGCTGTACCAGGGCCTGGTCGCCACCAGCACCAACGGCTGGCCGAGCGTGAACAACGACATGATGGGCATTCTCGGCAAGGTCGGCGGCAAGCTGATGCCGCCGGGTTTCTACTACAAAACCTTCATGTACCCGCAATCGTTCTGGATGACCTACGAGAAGTACATCCGCAAGGCCGCCGGGCTTGGCCGCTCGCCGACCGAGAACGATCCGGACACCTACGACTACATGAACCGCCATTGCGACGTGCTGATCGTCGGCGCCGGCCCTGCCGGCCTGGCAGCGGCCCTGGCCGCTGCGCGCAGTGGCGCGCGGGTGATCATCGCTGATGAGCAGGAAGAGTTCGGCGGGTCGTTGCTCGATTCGCGCGAAAACCTCGACGGCAAGCCGGCGACCGAATGGGTCGCCAGTGTGATCGCCGAGCTCAAGGCCCTGCCAGACGTGGTGCTGCTGCCTCGCGCTACCGTCAATGGTTACCACGACCATAACTTCCTGACCATCCATGAGCGCCTCACCGATCACCTCGGTGACCGTGCGCCGATTGGCGTGGTGCGCCAGCGTATTCACCGTGTGCGTGCCAAGCGTGTGGTGCTGGCGACCGGCGCGTGTGAGCGTCCACTGGTGTACGGCAACAACGATGTGCCGGGCAATATGCTCGCCGGTGCAGTTTCGACCTACGTGCGCCGTTACGGCGTGGCGCCGGGTAAAAAACTGCTGCTGTCGACCAACAACGATCACGCTTACCGTGTGGCGCTGGATTGGTTCGACGCTGGCCTCACCGTGGTCGCGGTGGCCGATGCACGCCACAACCCACGCGGCGCGCTGTTGGAAGAAGCGCGCGCCAAAGGCATTCGCATCCTCACCGGCAGTGCCGTGATCGAAGCCCGTGGCAGTAAGCATGTGACCGGCGCCCGTGTGGCCGCCATCGACGTCAAAGCACATAAGGTCACCAGCCCCGGCGAGTGGCTGGACTGCGACCTGGTGGCCAGCTCCGGCGGCTATAGCCCGGTGGTGCACTTGGCTTCGCACCTGGGCGGCAAGCCGACCTGGCGTGAAGATATCCTCGGTTTTGTACCGGGCGAAGCGCCGCAGAAACGTGTGTGCGTGGGGGGGATCAACGGTGTCTACGGCTTGGGTGACTCCCTGGCCGATGGCTTTGAAGGCGGCGTGCGCGCGGCCAGCGAGGCTGGGTTTGCTCCGGTGGAAGGTACGCTGCCCAAGGCCCTGACGCGCTTGGAAGAGCCGACCCTGGCCCTGTTCCAGGTGCCTCACGAAAAAGCCACTGCACGGGCGCCCAAGCAATTTGTCGACCTGCAGAACGACGTCACCGCCGCCGCCATCGAACTGGCGACCCGCGAAGGGTTCGAGTCGGTGGAGCACGTCAAGCGCTACACCGCGCTGGGCTTCGGCACCGACCAGGGCAAGCTGGGCAACGTCAACGGCCTGGCCATCGCGGCCCGCTCGCTGAACGTGACCATCCCGCAGATGGGCACCACCATGTTCCGCCCCAACTACACGCCGGTAACCTTCGGCGCGGTAGCGGGCCGGCACTGTGGGCACATCTTCGAGCCGGTGCGCTACACCGCGCTGCAAGCCTGGCACGTGAAAAACGGCGCCGAGTTTGAAGATGTCGGCCAGTGGAAACGCCCGTGGTACTTCCCGCGCAACGGTGAAGACCTGCATGCGGCAGTCAAGCGCGAATGCCTGGCCGTGCGCGACAGCGTCGGCCTGCTGGACGCTTCGACCCTGGGTAAAATCGACATTCAAGGCCCGGATGCCCGCGAGTTCCTCAACCGCATCTACAGCAACGCCTGGACCAAGCTCGACGTGGGCAAGGCGCGCTACGGCCTGATGTGCAAGGAAGACGGCATGGTCTTCGACGACGGCGTGACCGCCTGCCTTGCCGACAACCACTTCCTGATGACCACCACCACTGGCGGCGCCGCCCGCGTGCTGCAGTGGCTGGAAATCTACCAGCAGACCGAGTGGCCGGACCTCAAGGTGTACTTCACCTCGGTCACCGACCACTGGGCGACCATGACCTTGTCCGGGCCCAACAGTCGCAAGCTGTTGAGCGAAGTCACCGATATCGACCTGGACAAGGACGGCTTCCCGTTCATGACCTGGAAAGAAGGTTTGGTGGGCGGCGTGCCGGCGCGGGTGTTCCGTATCTCGTTTACCGGTGAGCTGTCCTATGAAGTCAACGTGCAGGCCGACTACGCCATGGGCGTGCTGGAACAGATTGTCGAGGCTGGCAAACAGTACAACCTGACCCCGTATGGCACCGAGACCATGCACGTACTGCGGGCCGAGAAGGGCTTCATTATCGTCGGCCAGGACACCGACGGCTCGATGACCCCGGACGACCTCAACATGGGCTGGTGTGTGGGCCGCACCAAACCGTTCTCGTGGATCGGCTGGCGCGGGATGAACCGCGAAGACTGCGTGCGTGAAGAGCGCAAGCAACTGGTGGGCCTGAAGCCGATTGACCCGAAAGTGTGGCTGCCTGAGGGCGCGCAGCTGGTGTTCGATCCGAAGCAGAGCATCCCGATGAAGATGGTCGGCCACGTGACCTCCAGCTATGCGCACAACTCCCTCGGCTATTCGTTTGCGATGGCGGTGGTCAAGGGCGGCTTGAAGCGTATGGGCGAGCGGGTGTTCTCACCGCAGGCGGATGGCAGTGTGATCGAAGCGGAGATTGTGTCTTCGGTGTTCTTTGACCCGAAAGGCGAGCGCCAGAACATCTGATAGACCGAGGTGCGGCCTTCGCGAGCAAGCCCGCTCCCACTGGGGAAATGCATTCCGAAATGTGGGAGCGAGCTTGCTCGCGATGGCGGCAGAAGCCGCACAACAGAATTCAAGAAAGGTGCTTTATGACCGCAGCCAATGTGTACCAACAACGCCCCACCACCGGCGCCAAGGCCGAGTCGTCGCTGCACCATGCCGACCTCGCCAGCCTGGTCGGCAAGGGGCGCAAGAACGCCGGCGTGATCGTGCGTGAAAAGAAACTCCTCGGCCACCTGACCCTGCGCGGCGATGGCCACGATGCCGCGTTCGCCGCCGGCGTGCACAAGGCCCTGGGCATCGAACTGCCGGGTGCCCTGAGCGTGATCGTCAAAGGTGAAACCAGCCTGCAATGGCTCGGCCCGGATGAATGGTTGCTGATCGTGCCGAGCGGTGAGGAATTTGCCGCCGAGCAAAACCTGCGCGCGGCCCTGGGGGATTTGCATATCCAGATCGTCAACGTCAGCGGCGGCCAGCAGATCCTCGAACTGAGTGGCCCGAACGTGCGCGATGTGCTGATGAAATCCACCAGCTACGACGTGCACCCCGACAATTTCCCGGTGGGCAAGGCCGTGGGCACGGTGTTCGCCAAGTCGCAACTGGTGATCCGCCATACCGCCGAAGACACCTGGGAACTGCTGATTCGTCGCAGCTTCTCGGACTATTGGTGGTTGTGGCTGCAGGACGCCTCGGCCGAATACGGCCTGAGTGTCCAAGCCTGAGCAGATGGGCTGTTGTGGCGAGGGGGGCTTGCCCCCGTTGGAGCGCGCAGCGGTCCCGGTAAGGTCACTGCAGTTTTTCTGAAAGAACCGAGTGGCTGATTTCAGGGCTGCTTCGCAGCCCAACGGGGGCAAGCCCCCTCGCCACAAAGGCCTGAGGATTCAAGTATGAGCCGCGCACCCGATACATGGATTTTGACCGCCGACTGCCCCAGCGTGCTCGGCACGGTGGACGCGGTCACCCGCTATCTGTTTGAGCAGGGCTGCTACGTCACCGAGCACCATTCGTTCGATGACCGCCTCTCCGGGCGCTTTTTTATCCGTGTGGAATTCCGCCAGCCCGACGACTTTGACGAGCAAGGTTTCCGCGATGGCCTGGCCACCCGCGGCGAAGCCTTTGGCATGATCTTCGAGCTGACGGCGCCGAACTACCGGCCAAAAGTGGTGATCATGGTGTCCAAGGCCGATCACTGCCTCAACGATCTGTTGTACCGCCAACGCATCGGCCAATTGTCGATGGACGTGGTCGCAGTGGTGTCCAATCACCCCGATCTCAAGCCATTGGCCGACTGGCACCAGATTCCTTACTACCATTTCCCCCTCGACCCCAATGACAAACCGTCCCAAGAGCGCCAGGTGTGGCAAGTGATTGAAGAGACGGGGGCCGAACTGGTGATCCTTGCGCGCTACATGCAAGTGCTGTCGCCGGAGCTGTGCCGCAAGTTGGATGGCAAGGCGATCAATATCCATCACTCATTGCTGCCGGGGTTCAAGGGCGCCAAGCCGTATCACCAGGCATACAACAAAGGGGTGAAGTTGGTTGGCGCCACTGCGCATTACATCAATAACGACCTGGACGAAGGCCCGATCATCGCCCAGGGCGTGGAAGTGGTGGATCACAGCCACTATCCCGAGGACCTGATTGCCAAGGGGCGGGATATCGAGGGACTGACATTGGCGCGGGCGGTGGGGTACCACATTGAGCGACGGGTGTTCTTGAACGCCAATAGAACGGTGGTGCTCTGACTGACGCCATCGCAGGCAAGCCAGCTCCCACCGGGTGATATGTGAACCCTGTGGGAGCGGACTTGCCCGCGATGAGGCCCTCACAAACAACGCAAAAACAGCATCTGTAACCCGAGCACTCAAACGCGCTGCCCATCCAAAGGGGCAACGCAGTTCCATAAAAACAACAGCGAGGTGAAAGCATGTCTGGTAATCGTGGTGTCGTGTATCTCGGCAACGGTCAGGTCGAAGTACAGAAAATCGACTATCCCAAAATGCAGGACCCCCGTGGCAGGAAGATTGAACACGGCGTTATCCTGCGCGTGGTCTCCACCAATATCTGCGGCTCCGACCAACACATGGTGCGCGGCCGTACCACCGCCCAGACCGGCCTGGTGCTCGGTCACGAAATCACCGGCGAGGTGATCGAGAAGGGCAGCGACGTCGAGAACCTGAAACTCGGCGACCTGGTGTCTGTGCCGTTCAACGTTGCTTGCGGCCGCTGCCGCTCCTGCAAGGAACAACACACCGGCGTATGCCTGACCGTCAACCCGGCCCGTGCCGGTGGTGCCTACGGCTACGTGGACATGGGCGACTGGACCGGCGGCCAGGCCGAGTACGTGCTGGTGCCCTACGCCGACTTCAACCTGCTGAAACTGCCGGATCGCGACAAGGCCATGGAGAAAATCCGTGACCTGACCTGCCTCTCCGACATCCTGCCCACCGGCTACCACGGCGCCGTCACTGCGGGCGTTGGCCCTGGCAGCACCGTGTACATCGCCGGCGCCGGTCCCGTAGGCCTGGCCGCTGCCGCTTCCGCACGCTTGCTGGGGGCGGCGGTGGTGATCATCGGTGACGTCAACCCGATCCGCCTGGCCCACGCCAAGGCCCAGGGCTTTGAAATCGCCGACCTGTCCACCGACACCCCGCTACACGAGCAAATCGCCGCGCTGCTTGGCGAGCCGGAAGTGGACAGCGCCGTTGACTGCGTGGGCTTTGAAGCCCGCGGCCATGGCCATGACGGCGTCAAGGCCGAAGCCCCGGCCACGGTGCTCAACTCACTGATGGGCGTGGTGCGTGTGGCGGGCAAGATCGGTATTCCCGGCCTGTACGTCACTGAAGATCCAGGGGCGGTGGATGCCGCCGCAAAAATGGGCAGCCTGAGCATTCGTTTCGGTCTGGGCTGGGCCAAGTCTCACAGCTTCCACACCGGCCAGACCCCGGTGATGAAGTACAACCGCCAGTTGATGCAGGCGATCATGTGGGACCGCATCAACATTGCGGAGATCGTGGGTGTGCAGGTGATCAGCCTGGACGACGCGCCGCGTGGTTATGGCGAGTTCGATGCAGGTGTGCCGAAGAAGTTTGTGATTGATCCGCACAAGCTGTTCAGCGCGGCTTAACAGCAACAACCAATCGCCAATGTGGGAGCTGGCCCCCACATTGGCGATTGGGTGTCTGGGGATCAGCGGATCGCCAGCGCACCCTGGTACACCATCGGGCCGGTAGGCTGCTTGCTCACCGAGCCACCCTTGGTTTCCGAACTGACCATCAATTCCACCGGCTGGCTGATAGTTTCCTGCTGACGTGGGTTGAGGCCGATGATGCCTTTGCCATCCTCCGGCAACAGGCCCAAAGACACCGGCGTGCCGCCTGCAGGCAGGGCCCACAGTTCGAGGCTGCGGTCCGGTTCCGGCGCAGTGGCCGCAATCGGTTGGACTTCCAGGTAATCCTTGTGCGCCATGATTTGCGCCGCCGGCTGTTGGGTGCTGCTGACCAGGGTCGCTGCAGACTTGACGCTGTCCTGGGTGTAGAGCGCGCCGCCGATACCGGCAACCACCACCACGCAGACGCCGATGAACAGGCGCGGGCGGGTCCAGAATGAGGGCTTGTGCTCGATCACTGGGGGTTGGGACGCAGTCATAAGGCTCTTCCTGACAAGTTTTGTAGTGTGTTGATTGACCCTGTGGCTGGCGATGGGTTCCTAGTGGCAGTTTGATGGTGTCGGTTTTTGGGGCTTTTCTGAACAAATCTGTGAGCTGGAACAACCGGTGGGATGCTGGGTCAAACGGCTGCTTTAGCTCCTACATTTACGAGGTTGTCTCGATGAAGATTTCACGCGGTTTTGCCCTGTCCTGCCTCCTGACCGTGGCGGCCAGCCCGGTATTTGCAGCAGGCTTCAGCCTGGGTGATGTGGCCAACGCCGTTGCTGGCGCCCAGGGCACCAACAAGGCCGCCGCCTCTGCGCCGAGCGCACAAACCGCAGGTTTGCTGGGGGCGTTGACCAAACAGTTGAATGTCACCCCGGAGCAGGCCGTCGGTGGCACCGGTGCGATGTTGGGCCTGGCCAAGAACCAACTCAGCAGCACTGATTATTCGCAGTTGGGCAAAAGCGTGCCGGGCCTGGATAAGCTGTCGGGTGGCAACGCTTTGGGCAGCCTTGGCGCCTTGAGCGGCATGCTCGGCCAAACCGGTGGCAGCAAGACCAGCGGCCTCGATGGCCTGTTGGGGAACGTCAAGGACGCCAACGACCTGAACACTGCGTTCAGCGCCTTGGGCATGGACAGCGGCATGATCGGCCAGTTTGCCCCGGTGATCCTGCAGTACCTGGGTGGCCAGGGTGCCGACAGTTCAGTACTGGGCAAGCTAGCCGGCATCTGGGGGGCGGGGAGCTGAAAAACACCTCGGTGTGAAGTCATCCAGGGAACTGAGCGGTCGGCTCTAACCACTGATCTACACCCGCCTGGAACTCGGCCTTCTCCTCCCCCAGCGAGGGGGCTCCAGACCGGGTGTCGTTCCCTTTAAGGAGATCTTCCAATGAGCGAATCAACAATATCGCGCAATTCATTCCCGGTATTTGGGAAACCCCCGGTCGACTACAGCAAGATGACCAGGGAGGAGTTCGAGAAGGCTGCAGGCATGAAGTTCATGTCTTACGATGAAATGATCAACGGCAATAAGCCTGATTCGGAAACGGGTCGTGTCTCCGGCGGCGCGGACGCCTCCGGGAGCGTTGCCGGTGTGGGTTTTAGTGCCGGTGCCGGGGCATCGATCAAGTTTTAAATGAACCAGCCTGCCAGGTGGCCGTCACGGGCTGCGACGAGTCACCTGATAAGCTCATCAAGGCGCGCATCCTTCTCCAGCCAGAGCTGGTTGACCCAGTTCTGGACGCTCTGGCGAAACGCCGGATCATTCTCGTAATCCCCCTGCCACAACGCCGGATCCAGCTCGCGGGTGCGGATATCAACAATCACCCGGGGCACCGCGCCGCTGATCAAATCCCAGAATCCTGGAATCCTGTCCTGTGGATAGACCACGGTCACGTCGAGGATCGCATCCAACTGCTCGCCCATGGCCGCCAGTACAAATGCCACGCCACCGGCCTTGGGCTTGAGCAGGCGAGTGAACGGTGAGTTCTGCTGGGCCCGCTTGGCTTCGGTAAAGCGCGTGCCTTCCAGGTAGTTGACCACCGTCACCGGCTGGCGCTTGAACAGCTCGCAGGCCTGTTTGGTGATCTTCAGGTCCTGGCCCGCCAGTTCCGGATGCTTGGCCAGGAATGCCTTGGTGTAGCGCTTCATGAACGGGTAATCCAGGGCCCACCAGGCCAGGCCCAGGAACGGCACCCAGATCAGCTCCTTTTTCAGGAAGAATTTGAAAAATGGCGTGCGCCGGTTGAGGGTCTGGATCAGCGCCGGGATATCCACCCAGGATTGATGGTTGCTGATCACCAGGTACGAGGTATCGACCCTCAGCCCGGTATCGCCGCGAATATCCCATTGGGTGGGGATACACAGGGCAAAGATCAGCTTGTCGATCTCGGCCCAGGTCTCGGCAATCCACATCACGGCCCGGGAGGCATAGTCCCGTGACCGCCCGGGCGCCACCAGCTTGAGCAGGGCGAAGACCATCAGCGGGCCGATCAGGATCAGCGTGTTGAGTAACAGCAGCAGTGTGACGAAACAGCCGGTGAGCAGGCGGCGCATAAGGAACTCTTGCAAACGGTTGGACGGGCCATGATAAGCAGCTTGAGTCTAGAGGCCAAATCGCAATTGACCTGACGAATGTTTCACTTTGTGTTGCGTATGCTGGGTAACGATCCAACTTCGGGCTGTGTTTGCAGTCTAGTATTGGCCTACTTACCTTCAAGGAAACCTCCTACGTGAAATCCCTCCTTGCCCTGTTAGCCGTGGTTGCCCTGCCCGTGATGGCCGCCGAGCCGACCCTGTACGGGCGCTACGAATATATCCAGTTGCCGGAAATCGGCGAGACCTTCAAGGCCAAGATGGACACCGGCGCGCTGACCGCCTCGCTGTCGGCCCGCGACATCCAGACCTTCACCCGCGATGGCGAGGACTGGGTGCGGTTCCGTCTCAGTGGCAAGGATGTGAGCAACAAGGTCTATGAACACAAAGTGGCGCGCATCAGCAAGATCAAGAACCGCGCCGACGAAGACGAAGACAAGGAAGACAGCGGCGTGGCCAAGCGCCCGGTGGTGGAGCTGGAAATGTGCCTGGGCAACGTCAAGCGCACGGTGGAGGTCAACCTCACCGACCGCAGCAGCTTCAACTACCCGCTGCTGATCGGCGCCAAGGCGCTGCGCGAGTTCGGCGCTGCGGTGAACCCGGCCCGGCGCTACACCGCCGACAAACCTGACTGCTGATTGACGCCGCACAAGGCATGGGGCACCGTTCACCTTTAGCTCCCAGTGCTCGGACGCCATGCCCCATATCCTGATTGTCGAAGACGAAGCGGCGATAGCCGATACGCTGATTTTTGCCCTGCAGGGCGAAGGCTTCACCACCACCTGGCTGACCCTCGGCCAGGCCGCGCTGGAGCATCAGCGGCAGACCCCGGCAGACATGCTGATCCTCGACATCGGCCTGCCGGACATCAGCGGCTTTGAAACCTGCAAGCAACTGCGCCGCTTCAGCGAAGTGCCGGTGATGTTTCTCAGTGCCCGCGACGGCGAGATCGACCGCGTGGTGGGCCTGGAAATCGGCGCCGACGACTATGTGGTCAAACCCTTCAGCCCACGGGAAGTGGCGGCGCGGGTCAAGGCGATCCTCAAGCGCGTGGCACCGGTGGCAGTGCCGGCCAGCGGCGGGCTGTTCCAGGTGGACCACGAGCGGGTGCAGATCCAGTATCGCGGCCAGTTGCTGGGCCTGACTCGCCATGAATTCCGCCTGCTCAATTGCCTGCTGGAACAGCCCGAACGGGTGTTCAGTCGCGAGCAGTTGCTGGATGCGGTCGGCGTGGCCGCCGATGCCGGCTACGAGCGCAATATCGACAGCCATATCAAAAGCCTGCGCAGCAAGCTGCGGGGCGTGGTTGCCGAGGCCGAGCCGATCCAGACCCATCGCGGCCTGGGCTACAGCTACAGCCCGAGCCACGCCTGATGCGCCTGGGGCTGCGGATTTTCCTGGTGTATGCGCTGTTTATCGGCCTGACCGGCTACTTTGTGCTCAACACCGTCATGAAGGAAATCCGCCCCGGCGTGCGCCAGTCCACCGAAGAAACCCTGGTGGACACCGCCAACCTGCTGGCGGAAATCCTGCGTGACGATGTGAAGAACGGCACCCTTGGCCAAAGCCACTGGCCCACCGTGCTCAAGGCCTACGGCGAGCGCCAGCCGGGGGCAACCATCTGGGGCCTGGCGAAAAACCAGGTCAACCACCGCATCTATGTGACGGACGCCAAGGGTGTCGTGTTACTGGATTCCAGCGGTACGGCAGTGGGCCAGGACTACTCGAAATGGAACGATGTGTACCTGACCCTGCGCGGTGAGTACGGCGCCCGCTCGACCCGCAGCGATGCCGATGACCCGGCGTCCTCGGTGATGCACGTGGGCGCGCCGATCCGCGATAACGGGCAGATCATAGGCGTGGTTACGGTGGCCAAGCCCAACAGCTCGCTGCAGCCTTATGTCGACCGTACCGAGCGCCGTCTGCTGTGGTACGGCGCCGGTCTGGTGGCGCTGGGCTTGCTGTTGGGGGCCCTGTTGTCCTGGTGGTTGAGCGCGGCGCTACGGCGCCTGACCACCTATGCCCAGGCGGTCAGCGAAGGGCGTCGCGCCGAGTTGCCGCATTATCGTGGCGGCGAGTTGGCGCAGTTATCCACCGCTGTGGAGCACATGCGCACGCAACTGGAAGGCAAGGCCTATGTCGAGCGTTATGTGCACACCCTGACCCACGAACTGAAAAGCCCGTTGGCGGCGATTCGCGGTGCGGCGGAACTGTTGCAGGGGGAAATGACAGTCGCCCAGCAGCAGCGGTTCGTCGGCAATATCGCCAGTGAAAGCGCGCGCTTGCAGCAGTTGATCGAACGCCTGCTGAACCTGGCCCAGGTCGAGCAGCGCCAGGGCTTGGAGCAGCAGATTTCGGTACCGTTGGCCGCCTTGGTCGATGAGGTCCTCAAGGCGCAATGCGCGCGGATCGAGCAGGCCGGGTTGCAGGTCGAACGTCTGATCGAAGCCGACGTAAAGCTGTTTGGCGAGCCGTTTCTGCTGCGTCAGGCCCTGGGCAATCTGCTGGAAAATGCCCTGGACTTTACCCCGCCCGGCGGCACGCTGCGTTTCAGCGCCCAGGTGCGGCACCATGCTGTGGATGTGCGCCTGTTCAACCAGGCCGAACCGATCCCCGAATACGCCCTGCCACGCCTGAGCGAGCGTTTCTATTCCCTGCCGCGTCCGGTCAGTGGCCGCAAAAGCACCGGCCTGGGCCTGAACTTTGTCGAAGAAGTGATGAAGCTGCACGGCGGCTCCTTGCAGATCGGCAACGTGCCGGGTGGCGTGGAAGTGGTGCTGCATCTCCACACAGTCTCCACATTGCCCTCATAAATCCCCCACAGGCCGCCGCCAGACTCTCCCCATCAAAACAGGGAGAGACCCATGAACCGCAGCCTGCTATTCAAACTGGGCGCCATCGCGCTGCTGATCCTGCTATTGCTGATTCCGTTGCTGATGATCAACGGCATCATCAACGAGCGCCAGGAACTGCGCGACGGCGTCGTGATGGACATTGCCCGCAGCTCCAGCTACAGCCAGCAGGTCAGCGGGCCATTGATGGTGGTGCCGTTTCGCAAGACCGTGCGTGAGTGGAAGCTCAACGAAAAACTCAACAAACGCTATGAAGTGCTCAGTGAAGAACAGGGCCGCCTGTACTTCCTGCCGGAGCAGTTCGAGCTCGATGGGCAGGTGCAAACCGAACTGCGGGCGCGAGGAATCTACCAGGCGCGACTGTTCCATGCCGACAACCGCATCAGCGGCCGCTTTGTGCTGCCGGCGCAAATGGGCATCAAGGAGGACTTTGCCGATTACAAGTTTGGCCAGGCATTTTTGGCGGTCGGTATCAGCGATATCCGCGGCATTGAAAACGCCCTGAAACTGGAGCTGGGCAGCCAGCGCCTGGAGTTTGCCCCGGGCACCCAAGTGAGCTTTCTCGGCGCTGGCGTACACGTGATGTTGCCGACCCAGGACAGTAAGAACCCCGCGCCGCTGGATTTTGCCTTCGACCTGCGCCTGCAGGGTACCGAGCAACTGCAGGTACTGCCGGTGGGCAAGACCAGCAAGGTCAAGCTGGCCTCCAACTGGCCCCATCCGAGCTTTGTCGGCAACTTCCTGCCGGCGCAGCGTGAGATCAACGACCAAGGCTTCAGCGCCAACTGGCAGACCTCGTTCTTCTCCACCAACCTTGAGGAATCGTTGTACGGCTGTGTGGTTGGCAGTCGCTGCGAGGACTTCAACGAACGCAGCTTTGGCGTGAACTTTATCGACCCGGTGGACCAGTACCTCAAGAGCGATCGCGCGATCAAATATGCGCTGCTGTTCATCGCCCTGACGTTCGCCGGTTTCTTCCTGTTTGAAGTGCTCAAGAGCCTGGCGGTGCACCCGATCCAGTATGCGTTGGTGGGGGTGGCCCTGGCGTTTTTCTACTTGCTGTTGCTGTCGTTGTCCGAGCATATCGGCTTTGCCCTGGCGTACCTGATCTCGGCCAGTGCCTGTGTGTTGTTGATCGGTTTTTACGTGTGCCATGTGCTGCGCAGCGTGGCCCATGGGCTGGGGTTTTCGACGGGGTTGGCGGCCCTGTATGGCTTGCTGTACGGGTTGTTGAGTGCCGAGGACTACGCGCTGTTGATGG
The DNA here is from genome assembly GCF_030687625.1 of Pseudomonas sp. FP2294. Taxonomy (NCBI): domain Bacteria; kingdom Pseudomonadati; phylum Pseudomonadota; class Gammaproteobacteria; order Pseudomonadales; family Pseudomonadaceae; genus Pseudomonas; species Pseudomonas sp. FP2294. The sequence goes on along the minus strand of NZ_CP117441.1, from coordinate 5,356,961 downwards.
GCTCGCTGTTGCTGTTCGGGCTGCTGGGTACGGTGATGGTGCTGACACGCAAACTGGACTGGTATGGGGTGGGCAAGCGTAAGGCGGCCGAGTTGGAGGTGATGCAATGATCGGGCTACGGGAGGATCAGCGGGAGAAGGCACAACTGGTGGGAAAAATTAACGCGCTGTTTCCGGAGTGGCGCGACACCTTTGTGGCTAATGGCCTTGTTGTGGCGAGGAGGCTTGCCCCCTCGCCACAACAAGCCTCGCTCGCCACCCATAACGGGTTGCTACAGGAATCAGGCCGGCGGCTGGGTCGCCAACATTGACGGCCGCTGACTGACCTCGGCGTACCAGGCGGCCAGTTTGGGATTGCTTGAACGCCACTGCAGGTCGGGGTGGCGGAAGTCCACATACGCCAGGGCGCAGGCGACGCTGATCGCGGCGATGTCGAAATGGCTGGCCAGTTCAGCGATAGCGTCCTGTTCCAATTCGGCCAGGGCGCGGCGGATTTTGTTGCGCTGCTCCTGCAGCCAGCTATCCCAGTGTTTGTCGGCCGGGCGCATGGCGGTTTCATAGCGTACCAATACGGCCGCGTCCATGATCCCGTCGGCCATCGAGGCCAGGGTCAGGCGACGCCAGCGGGCCGAGCCGTCCCGGGGGATCAGCGGGTTGCCGACATGCTGGTGGTCGAAGTAGTCGAGGATCACCCGGCTGTCGTGCAACACATTGCCATCGGCCAGGCGCAGGGCCGGGATCTTGCCCAGCGGGTTGCCCTCGTTCAACGCGGTGATCGGGTTGACCGGCGTGACCAGTACAGTCTCCAGGACAACGCGGTCTTGCTGGCCGGTTTCGTGGAGCAGCACCAGGACTTTGCGGACAAACGGCGAGGCAGGGTTGTGGAACAAGGTCATGCTGGGCGCGAACATGGGCAATCCTCGGAAAGGGTCGGCCATAGACTAGACAGTTGCGAGGTGACTGGCGAGGGGGATCTTGGTTGTTTTTGCGGGCCTCATCGCAGGCAAGCCAGCTCCCACATTTTGATGTGTGAACACTGCCAACTGTGGCAGTTGGCTTGCCTGCGATGGCGCCCTTACGGCCGCCGCAGCAACCCCCAGACACCGATTACCGACGGGATCCCCAGTCCAATCCAGCTCAGGGAATCCCAACCCCCATCCCCCAGCAACGCCGCAAACAGTCCGGCAGCACTGAGCAGCCCGATCCCCAGCGGCACCCCGAACACCTTCCAGAAATTCGATTGCCTTGGCCTCATGACTTGGCCGCCTTGCGCCGCACCAGCCATAGGTATACGCCGCTGCCCAGCACGATGATGGTCAGCACATCCAGCACCGCCCAGAGGATTTTCATCGGCATGCCGCCATAGTCGCCAAAGTGCAGGGGCTGGGACATGCCCATGGCGTCCATGTACCACGGCCGCCCGGCCACGGCGGTGACGCTCAGGTCGCTGGCGTCGATCAGCACCGGGGTCAGCAGGTGCGAGGTCAGGTGCGTGCTGCCTTTCATAAACACTGCGTAATGGTGCTCGCTGGAAAAGCGCGTACCGGGGAACGCAATAAAGTCTGGGGTCATGCCCGGCGCGGCCTGCTCAGCAATCTTCAGCAGGTCGGTGGCCGGCGCCCGCGAGGTCAGCGGTGGCGCGTTCTTATAGGGTTCGATCATCGCGGTGAGGCTGTCACTGCGCCATGCGGCGATGATCAAGTCGGCACTGGCGCTGATCACCCCGGTGACGCCCACCACCAGGGCCCAGGTCAGGGTGACGACGCCGATCAGGTTATGCAGGTCCAGCCAGCGCAGGCGCGTGGACTTGTCCTGGCGCACCGTGGCGAACTTCAAGCGCCGCATAAAGGGCAGGTACAACACCGTGCCGGAAACAATCGCCAGCACAAACAGCACGCCCATAAAGGCCAGCAGCAACTTGCCCGGCAGGCCGGCGAACATATCCACATGTAGGCGCAGCAGGAACATCGTCAAGCCGCCATTGGCCGACGGCATCTCCACGCTTTCCCCGGTGCGCGCATCGAGCATAAAGGTGTGGGACGAATTGGGCTCGGTGCCGGCGGTGGCCGCCATGATCGCAACCACCCCGTTCTTGTCGTCCTCATCCCAGGCCAGGTACTGCATGGCTTCGCCCGGGCGATGGGCCTGGGCCTTGGACACCAGTTGCTCAAGGTTGAGCTGCGAAGTATCGGCCGGCATCTGCTTGAGCTCGGGTTCGTTGCCCAGCAGGTGATCGATCTCGTGGTGAAAGATCAACGGCAAGCCGGTCAGCGCCAGCATCAGCAGGAACACGGTGCAGATCAGGCTGGTCCAGGTGTGGATGAAGGACCAGCGGCGGATGGTTGTGCTTTTCATCACGGCTCCAAAAGGCAGAAGGGCCGCCATTGAGGCGGCCCTTCATCTGCGGTTTTTAACCGTCTTAGAATTTGTAGTTCACGCTGGCGACGACGTTACGTTGGTCGCCGTAGTAGCAGTAGAAACCATCGCAGGTGGCGAGGTAGTCCTTGTTGAAGATGTTCTTGGCATCGACCGCCACGGTGACACCTTTCAGAGAGCTGCTTACGCGGCCGAGATCGTAATGGGCTGAGGCGTCGTACACCGTATAGGAGCCCACATGGCCCCAGTCGGTATTGGCAGCGTTGCCGTAGGTATCGCCGACATAACGCACGCCTGCACCAACGCCAAAGCCGTCGAGCGGACCGCTGTGCCAGGTGTAGTCAGCCCAGGCGGTGGCTTGGTTACGAGGTACCTGATTCATGCGGTTGCCTTTTTCTCCGGCAGCGCCCTTGGTGATTTCGCTGTCGTTATAGGTGTACGAGCCTACGAGCTTGAGGCTTTCGGTGACGTCGGCGCTGGCTTCCAGCTCCAGGCCGCGCACACGTACCTCGCCCACTTGGCGAGTGATACCGCCCTCAGTCACTGAAGTGTTTGTCTGTGTTAGATCGAAGACGGCTGCGGTCAATAGAGCCTTGGTACCAGGTGGCTGGTATTTGATTCCTGCTTCGTACTGTTTGCCTTTGGTGGGTTTGAATGCACCAGTGCTGAGTACTTGTGTCCCCGAGCCCGCTTGGAACGATTCTGCGTAGGAGAGGTATGGAGTGACGCCATTGTCGAACACATAGCTTAGTGCCGCGTTACCGCTGAAGTTTTTGTCACGCTGGGTGTTGGTGGCGTCGTTCTGGTTGTGGAACGTGGTGCCGGTGTGCACCCAGTCTTCACGCCCGCCGAGAGTCAGGCGCCAGTTGTCGAGAGCCATTTGATCCTGTACGTACAGGCCGGTTTGCTGGGTCTTTTGGGTGTAGTCATACATGGTGAAGTATTGGACTTTGGAGAAGTCCTGCCCATACACCGGTCGATTGAAGTTGATGGTTGGAACACCGGCGGAACCCCATAACCAGCGCGCATCGGCATCAGAGCGCTGGTGGTCCAGGCCCAGCAGCAAGGTGTGGCTTACCGCACCGGTCTGGAAGTCGGCCTGGAAGTTGTTGTCGATGGCAAACTGCCCGATGTTTTCATCGACTTTGCCGGCTGAGCGTCTCACGTTGCCATCGGCGTCTACGGCCAACTCAGGCCCGTTTGGCCAAAAACTGCCACCTGCAGTGATGCCCTGGAACGACAGGTCATTTTTGGTATAGCGCAGGTTTTGGCGGAACTGCCAGGTGTCGTTCAGACGAGTTTCAAAGGCATAGCCGAGCGCATAGTAAGTGCGGTCGTAGAATTCCCAGTCCGGATCACCGAGGTTCTTGTGGTGGGAGATTTTGCCGGCAGGCGAAGACAATTTGGTGCCCTGTAGCGGCAAGAACTGACCAGTGATCCCGGTGTCATCGCGGGTGAACTGCGAGAGCAGGGTCAGCTTGGTGTCGTCGTTGATGTTCCATGTCAGGCTGGGCGCGACGTTGTAGCGTTTGTCAGGGATGTGATCGACCGCTGTATCGCTGTCACGCACTACGCCACCGATACGGTAGAGGAATTGTCCCTCGTCATCGATTTTCCCGGTGCTGTCGAAGTTGATCTGCTTGTGATTATTGGTGCCGGTTTGTACCTCGACCTCGTGACTGCTTTCAGCTTGTGGGCGACGGCTGACCATATCCAGCAACCCACCGGGAGGCGTCTGGCCGTAGACGGACGAAGCCGGACCGCGCAGTACGGCGATACGCTCCAGGCTCCAAGTGTCGACTTTTGGCGTGGCATAGTTGCCCTTAGGCAAAGGCAGGCCGTCGAGGAATTGGGTCGGTACAAAACCGCGTACCAGTAACCAATCGCTGCGCGAGTCAGAACCATAGCCGCTGCTCTGCACCCCAGCGGTATAGCGCAGCGCGTCGTTGAGGTTGAGAACTGAGCGGTCTTCCATTTGTTTACGGGTGATCACTGTCACGGAGCGCGGCAATTCGGCAATCGGCGTATCAGTCTTGCTCCCCGCCGCCGTCCGCGTAGCAACATAACCCTCCACCGGCCCCCACGCGCTCTCGTAATTCCCCTGCCCGGTGATATTGGTCTCCGGCAGCGACACCACACCCTCTGGAATCGCCACCAGGGTGTAGGTGCCTGCGCTGCTCTGCTCCAACTGCAACCCCGTCCCACGCAGGGCCTCGCGCAGTGCGCCCGGTGCATCGAACTGGCCCTTGACCGGGGCCGAGGTCTTGCCGGCGGCTAGTGCCGGGCTGAGGGTCAGGGGGAGGCCGGCCTGGCTGGCGATCTGGTTCAGGGTGCTGGCCAATGGCGCAGCCGGCAGGTTGTAGGCGCGCACACTGGATGCCTGTTCGGCGGCGAACAGCGAGGTGCTGGTCAGCGGGGCGCTGAGGGCGATGGCCACGGCTAGCAGGCTGGGGCGCAACAAGGTGTCTAATGTGCGGGACATAGGGCGGCTCCGGAATGGAAATATTTCTCAATTGCCTAGGTGCCGGACGAGAATCAAAAAGTGATAGGGCCAAGTGAAAATAAATCTGTGAATGCTCACGCGCTCTTCGTAGCTTTTGCAGTCGGCGAAGCGATTGAGGTTGAGCGCACCGGCCACCCCGCAGCGCAGTCGGCATTCAGTGGCCAGCGCCTCGGCAGTGGGGGCGCAGAGGGCTTTGTTTTCGACATTGCCTTTATTCAATTATTGCTAACGGAACCGTCTGGCACGGGCCTGGCGGCCACGTTAATCCACCACGGCGTATGTTGCTCGATCTGCACCGGCAGGGTCGGCAGCAGCGCGTTAAGCGCCAGCGTGGTGTCGTGCAGCGGGAAGCTGCCGGTGATGCGCAGGTCGGCGACGTTTTTATCCACACCCAGGTAGCCGGTGCGGTAGCGCGCCAGTTCCTCGACCACATCCCCCAGCCGCGCGTTGTCCACCACCAGCATGCCGCGGGTCCAGGCGTCGGCGCCGGGGGTTACGGCCAGCGACGGGCCGAGGCTGTTACGGCGCATCAGCACTTGCTGGCCTTCCTTGAACACCTGCTCCTGGTGCAACGCCTCGGGCTGCGCCGCAACCGCCGACTGCAACACGCTGAGCCGCGTGCCATCGTCCTCGCGCTTGACGATAAACCGCGTACCCAGGGCGCGCAGGCTGCCGTCGCGGGTCTCGACAACAAAGGGGCGCCCATCGTTGTGCCCGGTTTCGACGAAGATCTCACCTTCCTGCAGCACGATTACTCGGCGCTTTTCGTCAAAACGCACGTCAATGGCGCTGTGGGTGTTGAGGTTGATCAGGGTGCCATCTGCCAGTTTCAGCGTGCGCTGTTCACCGGTGGCGGTGCGTTGGTCGGCCAGCCAGTAGTTGATCGGCACGTAGCGCTGGCCGGCGAACACCGCCAGGCTGCAGACCAGCACCACACTGGCCAGGCCGCTGCCGAGCTTGCGCACCCGTTGCCGAATGCCTTCGCGCGATTGCAGCAGCGCCGCCCGTGCCGGGCCGCTGGCCACGCTGAAGCGCTGGTCGAGCATGCCCAGTTGGCGCCAGGCGCGGGCGTGTTCTTCGCTGCTGGCCAGCCATTTGTTGAATGCTTCATGCTCCACGGCGCTGCTGTCCCCGGAGTCCAGGGACAGTTGCCAGGCAATCGCCGCATCCAGCACCCGTGCGCTGACCGGTCTGGAACTGACCTGGCTCACAACGGCTGGCCATACAGGGCGATGTAGCACTGGCGAATCCCCTGGGCCAGATATTGCCGTACCCGGGGCACCGACACGCCGAGGCGCTGGGCGATTTCGGCGTGGCCCAGGCCGTCCAGGCGGTTATAGAGGAACGCGGCGCGGGCCTTGCTGGACAGCTTGCCGAGCAAGCGGTCGATGGCTTTGAGGTCTTCGAGGATCAGGTGCTGTTCTTCCGGGGAAGGCTGTTCGCTTTCCGGGATCAGCATCAGTTCGGTGAGGTAGGCCTGTTCCAGCGCGGCGCGGCGAAAGTAGTCGAACAACAGGCCCTTGGCGACAGCCACCAGAAACGCCCGGGGTTCGCGGGGTTCACGCAGTTCTTCACGGCCCAGCAGGCGCATGAAGGTGTCCTGGCTCAGGTCCTCGGCACGACTGGGGCAGGCCACGTTGCGCCGCAGCCACGCCAGCAGCCAGCCGCGATGGTCACGGTACAACGTGCCAACAAGCTCACTGTGGGGACTTTGGGCTGACGACAAGGCATCACCAATCGAGATGTTTAAACTAACGAGAATTATTCGCGATTGTGGCAGAGGTGGCGGATGGGTGCAATTGGCGTTGGTCGGGCGGGACGGATGTTGCTGAGGGGGCTTGCTCCCGTTTCAGGGCCGCTTCGCGCCCCAACGGGAGCAAGCCCCCTCGCCACAGGTTACCGATTGCCTCTCTTAACTGAACGGCAGCCGTTAGAAGGAAGGGGCTTGTTTGCGACGTTTCCACTGGCTCAGGCGTTGTTGCAACGCGGCAGGACTGTCCAGCCCTTGCTGGCGGGCACGGCTGAATAGAATCAACATCAATTCTGCGGTGGCCAGGGCATCGGCGCTGGCGTGATGGCGTTCGCCCACTTGCAGGTTGAAATGGGCAATCCAGTCATCCAGGCCGGCTTCGCGGATATGCGCCTGGGGGCACAGCATGGGCGCCAGGTCTGCCACGTCGAGGAACGGATGGGTCAGGCGATAACCCAGGCTGTCCTTGAGCGCTCGGCCAAGCATGTGCTGGTCGAATGGTGCGTGGAACGCCAGCAGCGGGCTGTCGCCGACAAAGTCCATGAAGTCCAGTAACGCCTCGGCTGGATCGCATCCGGCAGCAATCGCACTGGGGCCCAGGCCATGGATCAGCACGCTGGGGCTGATTTTGTTGTCGGCCCGTTGCAGGGTACGTTCGAACTGCTGGGAAAAGTCGACCGCGCCGTCTTCGATCACCACCGCGCCAATCGACAGCACCTGGTCACGATTGAGGTTCAGGCCGCTGGTTTCCAGGTCCAGTACCACCCAGCGCTGCTCGCGCAGACTGTGTTCGCCGAGTGCCTTGGGGGCAGCCAGTTGTTGCAGGCGCGCCTGTTGCTGGGCATTCAGGCCTGGCCGGGCAGGGCGCAGCCAACTGAACAGACTCACAGCTGATACCTCAGGGCCAGGCTGCTTTGCAGGCGTTGGGCCTGGCGCAGGGACTCACGCAGGATGCGCCGGTCCAGGTGGTTGAGGCTGTCGGGGTCGACCCGGTTGGAGTAGGGCTGGTTCTCGCGGGTTTGCAACTGGTGCTGCTGCATGCGGGTTTGCTGGATAAAGTGGTAGGCCTCTTCATAGGCCGCGCCGTCCAGGCGTTCGATCACCTCTTTATCCACCAACTGACGCAAGCGCTCCAGGGTGTTGTTGGTGGCGATGCCATTGGCCAGGGCCAGCAGGCGGGCACCGTCGACGAAAGGCGTGAGGCCCTGCACCTTGAGGTCGAGGGTGGCCTTGTCCGAGCCTTTACGCGTCAGCACGAAGTCACGGAAGCGCCCCACCGGCGGACGCTGGCGCAAGGCGTTCTCGGCCATCATCCGTTGGAACAGGCGATTGTCCGCCACTTGCTCAAGCATGCCCTGGCGCAGTTGCTCGCAGCCTTGCTCATCGCCCCACACCACCCGCAGGTCGAAATAGATGCTGGACTTGAGCAGGTTCTCTGGCGTCGCTTCGCGGATAAATGCGGCAAAGCGCCGGGCCCATTCGGCACGGGACAGGCACAGCTCGGGGTTGCCGGCCATGATATTGCCCTTGCACAGGGTGAAACCGCACAGCGCCAGGCTTTGATTGATCTGCTGCGCCAGGGGCAACAGCAGGCCACGAATCTCGGCGGCGTGGGCGGCATCGCGGGCATCGAACAGGATGCCGTTGTCCTGGTCGGTGTGCAGCGTCTGCTCACGGCGGCCTTCGCTGCCAAAACACAGCCAACTGAATGGCACGCCGGGGTCGCCCTTGTCTGCGATGCTCAGCTCGATGACCCGGCATACCGTGTGATCGTTGAGCAGGGTGATGATATGGGTGATCTGGGTCGAGGACGCGCCGTGGGCCAGCATGCGCTCCACCAACTGGCTGATCTCGCCACGGATCGCCACCAGGTTTTCCACCCGTGGTGCATTGCGGATGGTGCGTGCCAGGTGGACCAGGTCAACCCGTTGCAGGGAAAACAGATCGCGCTCGGACACCACCCCACACAGGCGCCGATCCTTGACCAGGCACACATGGGCTATATGCCGTTCGGTCATGGCAATCGCCGCGTCGAAGGCGCTGTGATCCGGGCTGAGGAAGAAGGGCGCCTGGGTCATATGCTGTTCGATGGCCTGGGTGAAATCGCTGGTGCCTTCGGCCACGACATGGCGCAGGTCACGCAGGGTGAAAATCCCCAGGGGCGCCTTGTGTTCATCGACCACCACAATGCTGCCGACCTGCTGCTCATGCATCAGTGTGACCGCCTCACGCAGCGGCGTCCGCGGGCTGCAGGTCACGGGGTGACGCATGGCCAGCTCGCCCAGGCGGGTGTTCAGCGAATACTGGGTGCCGAGGGTTTCCACGGCCTTTTGCTGGACTTGCTGGTTGACCTGGTCCAACAGGCTGCTGACCCCACGCAAGGCAAAGTCGCGAAACGGTCCGGACAGGGCAAACAACTTGATAAACGCCGGCTTGTTCAATTGCAGGCAGAACGTGTCTTCGGCGGCCTTGTGCTCAGTTCGCGTCGCCCGTTCCCCCAGTAGCGCGGCCAGGGGGAAGCATTCGCCGGTGGTGATTTCGAAGGTGGTTTGCGCCGAATCCGGCCGCTCGCCGATCACCCGCCCCTGTTTGACGATGTAGAAGTGCTCCACAGGGCCTGCCGACGGTTTGAGAATGCTCTCGCCGGGGCCGTAGAAGCGCAACTGGCACTGCTCCACCAGAAACGCCAGGTGGGCGTTTTCCATCTGATTGAACGGAGGGAAGCGTTGCAGGAATTGCAGGGTGCCGTGAATGTTCTGCAATACCGCAGTTTTCCCTGCCTGGGTGAAAGCATCAGCTTTACTCATAACCATGACCGCAGTTTTTTTGTCGTTATCGTCCCTCATGGTCGACCCCCACGCGGCGGGTGCCCATTGGACGTAAGTCTAGGTAGCTATCCGGCCTTCAATGACTAGGGAAAAACCTTACATGAATATCGTCCAGACCCCGTAGAACGCCCACTAGGAAAACTATCCGACGAAGTGCACATTGTTCGCCCTTCCGGTGATGTCTGACTTCTGTGCTGGGAGATTGAGTGCAACTGCTGAGAAATATATGCCCGACCAAGATATTTTGAGCGATGCCGAGCGCGAGGCGCTAAGCGCCGTGATGCTGGAGCCTGATCTACCGCCGCAGCGGGTACTGATCGTTGATGACGATAAAGATGCCCGTGAACTGTTGGCGGAGATTCTTGGGCTGGATGGCATTCGCTGCATGACGGCAGACAGCGGCGAGGCGGCCTGGGAACTCTTGAATGCCAGCACATCCATTGGTTTGTTGATCACCGATTTGCGCATGGCGCCCAGCAACGGCCTGGAACTGATCCGCAAAGTACGCGAGTCCACCCGGGCTGCGTTGCCGATCATCATCATGTCGGGGGATGCCGAGGCACCGGACGTGATCGACGCGATGCACCTGAGCGTGGTGGACTTTTTGCTCAAGCCGATTGATAGCGTGAAGTTGGCGAAGATGGTCAAACGCGAGCTGGGGATGGCGCAGTAGGGGGTGTTTTTACCGTTGGTCAGTACTGTCAGATTTCACAGTATCGGCGGTTTGAGTGGCGCTTGTTTAATCGTTGGGAGGGAGCTGGTTTGGGATCAGCGCCTCTAAATGACGCGAACAGGAGTTCATTATGAGTACTGAAAAAAACAACCCGCAACACAGCGCTAATATTCACGCCTCTATCAATGGTCAGCAGGAGGTTTTTTCTCCGAATCAGTTTTTTGGTATCCCTTCCCAGGTCAGAATGGACACAGATATTACTACCCACCTGACAATTAATTACGGCCAGGACCTGAAGAACGGGACTCATACCCTGACGCATACTCAGTTTGGAATTGAATATTTAGATGCAACCGGAAGCACATTCACTCATCCAGTTGCAGGCACCATCGTTGTGAAAGTCGTCGGTAATAACCATACCGGTCAGTTGATCGGCTTGAAGGTTGACGGAACGGGCTCAGGGCAAGGCAGTAAGTTGGAGCTGTCGGGTAGTTACCTGATTGTGGTTTCAGGTTAAGCCTTGCAACATAAAAAAGCCCCGGTCATAGGACCGGGGCTTTTTCATTTCAATGACCAGTTACAAACCATTCTTGGCCTTGAACTCCCTACGCCGACGATGCAACACCGGCTCGGTATAACCATTGGGCTGCTTGGTCCCTTCAATCACCAACTCCACCGCGGCCTGGAACGCGATATTGCTGTCGAAATCCGGTGCCAGCGGGCGGTACAGCGCATCACCGGCATTCTGCCGATCCACCACCGGCGCCATGCGCTTGAGGCTTTCCATGACCTGGGCTTCGCTGACCACGCCATGGCGCAGCCAGTTGGCAATGTGCTGGCTGGAAATACGCAGGGTGGCGCGGTCTTCCATCAGGCCCACATCGTTGATGTCTGGTACTTTCGAGCAACCCACGCCCTGGTCGATCCAGCGCACCACATAGCCGAGGATGCCCTGGGCGTTGTTGTCCAGTTCGTTGCGGATTTCTTCCTCGGACCAGTCGGTATTCTGCGCCAGGGGGATGGTCAGGATGTCGTCCACCGACGCGCGTTCGCGCTTGGCCAGTTCAGCCTGGCGGGCGAATACATCGACCTTGTGGTAATGCAGCGCGTGCAATGCTGCGGCGGTCGGCGACGGCACCCAAGCGGTGTTGGCACCGGCCAGCGGGTGCGCGATTTTCTGCTCGAGCATGGCCGCCATCAGGTCGGGCATGGCCCACATGCCTTTACCGATCTGCGCACGGCCTTGCAGGCCGGTGCTCAGGCCGATATCGACGTTCCAGTTCTCGTAGGCGCCGATCCATTTTTCGGCCTTCATGGCAGCTTTGCGCACCATCGCGCCCGCTTCCATGGAGGTGTGGATTTCGTCGCCGGTACGGTCGAGGAAGCCGGTGTTGATAAACACCACGCGCTCGCTGGCCGCCTTGATGCAGGCCTTGAGGTTGACCGTGGTACGGCGTTCCTCGTCCATGATCCCGACCTTGAGGGTGTTGCGCGGCAGGTTCAGTACGTCTTCGATGCGGCCGAACAGCTCGTTGGTGAACGCCGCTTCTTCCGGGCCGTGCATTTTCGGTTTAACGATGTACACGGAGCCTGTGCGGCTGTTCTTGCGGCTGTTGTTGCCATTGAGGCTGTGGATCGCCGCCAGGCTGGTGATCAAGCCATCGAGGATGCCTTCGGGCACTTCATTGCCCTGGGCGTCGAGGATCGCGTCGATGGTCATCAGGTGGCCAACGTTACGCACGAACAACAGCGAGCGACCATGCAAGGTCACGGCATTACCATCGACACCGGTGTAGGTGCGGTCGGCGTTCATGGTGCGGGTGAAGGTTTTGCCGCCCTTGGCCACTTCTTCGGCCAGGTCGCCCTTCATCAGGCCGAGCCAGTTGCGGTAGATCACCACTTTGTCATCGGCATCGACGGCGGCAACGGAGTCTTCGCAGTCCATGATGGTGGTCAGCGCGGCTTCCATCAGGATGTCTTTGACGCCGGCGGCGTCGGTCTGGCCGACCGGGGTGCTGGGGTCAACCTGGATTTCGAAATGCAGGCCGTTGTGCTTCAACAAGAGTGCGATGGGCTGGGCGGCGTCGCCCTGGTAGCCGATCAACTGGGCGTCGCTGCGCAGGCCGCTGTTGCTGCCGCCCTTGAGGCTGACCACCAGCTTGCCGTCGACGATCTTGTAGCCGGTGGAGTCAACGTGGCTGCCGGCGGTCAGTGGTGCGGCTTCGTCGAGGAAGGCACGGGCGAAGGCGATGACTTTGTCGCCACGCACCTTGTTGTAGCCCTGGCCTTTCTCGGCGCCGTTGGCTTCGCTGATGGCGTCAGTGCCATACAGTGCGTCGTACAGCGAGCCCCAGCGCGCGTTGGAGGCGTTGAGGGCGAACCGCGCATTCATCACCGGCACCACCAGCTGCGGGCCGGCCATGCGGGCGATTTCGTCATCGACGTTTTGGGTGGTCGCCTGGAAATCCGCCGCTTCTGGCAGCAGGTAGCCGATATCTTGCAGGAAGGCTTTGTAGGCCACCGCGTCGTGGGCCTGGCCGGCATGGGTCTGGTGCCAGGTATCGATTCGCGCTTGGAAATCGTCGCGTTTGGCGAGTAGGGCTTTGTTCTTCGGTGCCAGGTCGTGGATGACCTTGTCGGCACCGGCCCAGAACTGGTCGGCGGTCAGGCCGGTACCGGGAATGGCTTCGTTGTTCACGAAGTCGAACAGGACTTTGGCGACCTGCAGGCCACCGACTTGAACGTGTTCAGTCATTGCTTGCCTCACTCTGCGGAGCTAATTCGCTTTTCAGCTTTTCAATTTACCAATGAAGCCTCTGGCCATTTAAACCACAAACCCGGCACCAGTACATGCCATCACGGCGGCTGGGTGGTTCCAATCAACGGCGCAAGGCTTGCTGACGGGGTGTTCGGGGTTACGACGGCGCCTGGGCAGACATCGACCTAACGTTATGTAGTGCGCGCCGAGGCATACTACATGATGAGTTGCGGTTGTGAAAATTAGACTAAATACGTCGTTTAGCGACCCACTTTGGTTGTACGGTCACAGCGGGGTATGGGATGTTCTCAAAAAACCAATGGATTGTTCCAGATAAATATAAAAATGGTACACGATTTGTTTTTCCTCACCGCCATGCGATCAATGTGGGAGCTGGCTTGCCTGCGATGGCCTCTACACCGCAGCACCCGCATCGCCGGCAAGCCAACTGCCACATGAGCCAACCGATACCCGTATCTGCCTATACTGGCTAATCCACAACAAGAGGGCTGTTGCCATGGACCATCTCGTACTCACCGTGATCGCCGCCGACAAACCCGGCGTGGTCGAACGTGTTGCCCACTGCATTGCCGAGCGCGGCGGCAACTGGCTGGAAAGTCGCATGGCCCATATGGCCGGGCAATTTGCCGGGATCCTGCGGGTCAGTGTGCCGATGGAAAACCGCAGTGAGTTGGTCAGCGCCCTGGAGGACCTGTCCACCCATGGCATCCGCGTGCTGGTGGGCGAGAGCAGCGGCGCGCAAGCCTCGGCGAGCAAACCGATCCTGATGACCCTGGTGGGCAATGACCGGCCGGGGATCGTGCGCGAGATCACCGCGCTGTTGAGCAAGCAAGGGGTCAACCTGGAACGCCTGAGCACCGACGTGCGTCCGGCGCCCATGAGCAGTGACCCGTTGTTTCACGCCGAGGCCGCGTTGGCGGTGCCGTCCAGCCTGGCACTGGACACGCTGCAAGCCGCCCTGGAAACCCTGGCCGATGATTTGATGGTGGAACTGCAACTGCGCAGCGAGGAATAACCGTCCACAGGGTTGTTCATCTAAATCTTGCATGGGCCTGTGGATAAGCTGTAGAGACCCGGCGCCAGGCCACGCCGGCCGCGGCGTGTAGTGTATTGAGCAAAAAACGAGCAATTTCAACGGCTTGTGCACAAACGCCGGGGATCAGGTTGTGGATAACCTTGGGGTGAAACCCTGTAAGCCACGCCGGCCGTGGCCTACAGGGTTTTGTACGTTATTTGATCAGCGTTTGCGCAGGCTCAGCCATGCATCAACGCTATACACCGCCAGCCCGGCCCAGATAAACACGAACGCCACCAGGCTGGCGGGGCTCATGTGTTCGTCGAACAACAGCACCGCTTGCAGCAGCACCAGGGTCGGCGCCAGGTACTGCAAAAAGCCCAGGGTGGTGTAGGGCAGATGCCGTGCCGCAGCGTTGAAGCAGACCAGGGGAATCAATGTCACCGGGCCTGCGGCCACCAGCCACCAGGCCTCGGAAGTACTCCAGAATGCCAGGTTGGCGCTATGGGCTGTGGGGTTGAGCAGCAGCCACGCCAGGGCAATCGGCACCAGCATCCAGGTTTCCACCACCAACCCGGGTAGCGCCTTGACCGGCGCTTGCTTGCGGATCAAACCATAGAAACCAAAGGTCAGCGCCAGCACCAGCGACACCCACGGCAAGCTGCCGACCTGCCACACCTGTTGCGCAACGCCCACGGCGGCCAGCCCGACGGCCACCCACTGCAAGCGCCGCAGGCGTTCGCCGAGGAGCAGCATGCCCAGTAGTACGTTGACCAGCGGGTTGATGTAGTAACCCAGGCTGGCCTCCAGCATGCGCCCGCTGTTGACCGACCACACATAGGTCAGCCAGTTGCCCGCGATCAATGAGCCGCTCAACGCCAGGATCGCCAGGCGCTTGGGGTTGTCCCGCAGTTCGCGCCACCAGCCGGGGTGTTTCCACACCAGCAACAGCAAACCGCCGAACAGCGCCGACCACAGTACGCGGTGGACGATGATTTCGGCCGCCGGGACGCTGGCGATGGCTTTGAAGTAGAGCGGGAACAGGCCCCAGATGACGTAGGCACTCAGGCCCAGAATGTACCCGCGACGCGGGTTGGCGGCTTGCATGCAGAATCCTTGCTTAGGCAGCTAACAATGCCGCAATTGTAAGGATGTTTGTCAGGAAATGCGTGCTGACTTTTTGTGGCGAGGGCACAAGCCCCTCGCCACAGCGAGGCCAGTGTCAGAACAGTTTCAGGGGCTCTTCGTTGAGCGCCGACAATTGCTCGCGCAGCGCCAGCACCTGGTCGCCCCAATACCGCTCGCTGCCAAACCACGGGAAGCTGTGCGGAAATGCCGGGTCATCCCAGCGCCGTGCCAGCCACGCGCTGTAGTGCATCAGGCGCAGGGCGCGCAGCGGTTCGATCAGCGCCAGTTCGCGGGGATCGAAGTCGTGGAATTCCTGGTAGCCATCCATCAGCTCCGACAACTGCCCCAGGCATTCCTGGCGATCACCAGCAAGCATCATCCACAAATCCTGCACCGCCGGGCCCATGCGACAGTCGTCGAGGTCGACGATATGGAACATCTCGTCGCGGCACATCATGTTGCCGGGGTGGCAGTCGCCATGCATGCGGATGTTCTTGTGCGGCGTGGCGCTGTACACATCCTCCACACGCTTGAGCAGGTCACGGGCCACGGATTCGTAGGCAGGCAACAGGCTCTTGGGGATGAAATTGCCTTCAAGCAGGGTGTTCAGGGAGTCGTGACCGAAGTTCTTCACGCCCAGGGCTTCGCGGTGCTCGAAAGGGCGGGTGGCGCCGACCGCATGCAAGCGCCCGAGCAACTGCCCGAGGCGGTACAGCTGATCGAGATTGCCCGGCTCCGGCGCCCGGCCACCACGACGGGGGAACAGGGTGAAACGAAAGCCCGCGTGTTCGAACAGGCTTTCACCGTTATGGATCATCGGGGCGACGACCGGGACTTCGCACTCGGCCAGTTCGAAAGTAAAGCGGTGTTCTTCGAGGATCGCCTCGTTGGTCCAGCGCTGGGGGCGATAGAACTTGGCGATCAATGGCTCGGAGTCTTCGATGCCGACCTGATAGACGCGATTTTCGTAGCTGTTGAGCGCCAATACGCGAGCATCGCTGAGGAAACCGATGCTTTCGACAGCATCGAGAACCAGATCGGGGGTCAATGTTTCAAACGGGTGGGCCATGCGAACTCCTGCGCGCAGCAGGTCGCCGCGTCCGGCCGGGTATGGTATCGCACCGGGCCTTGGATAGGTGGCGCGTGTGCCATCGCTATCGCGGGCAAGCCCGCACAATGTTTCTGTGTACACCGCTCAAATGTGGGAGTGGGCTTGCCCGCGATGAGGCCCTAAAGATCACCTAAACCGGCGTACCCAACAGCACATTGCTCGGCGCAAACTGCACCTGAACCCGCGTGCCTTCACCCGCCCCCAGCGCCTTGAGCTGCTCGGGCGCCGCCAGCGCACACAGCACCAGGCCATTGGGCAAGGCAATGCGCACCTCACTGGGGCCATCCTCTGCATCAAGAACCGCCTCGACCTGGCCGCCCATGCAGTTAAACCCAGGCACCGGCGCCTGGTCGGCAGCGATCAGCTCCAGCCAGCCGGCCTTGATCAATGCCACCACTTCAGTGCCGATTTCCAGCTCCAGGCGCAGCGTGCTGTCGTGGGTGATCTGTGCATCGAGGGTCAAGCCGCCGGCCAGCTCCAGGCGCACCCGGTCATTGCGACCATGGCTATCCATGGCGATCACCTGGCCATGCAATTGGTTACGCGCACTGGTGCGCAGCATCAGGCGGCCCAGCAGGTTGAAGTCGCTGGCGTCTTCGGCGGCCTCCAGCACCTGGGCCTGCAGGGTTTGCAGGCGCTGATACAGGCGCAACACCCGCTCGCCCTCTGCCGAGAGTCGCGCACCGCCGCCGCCCTTGCCGCCGACGCTACGTTCGACCAGCGGTTTCTGCGCCAGGTTGTTCAGTTCATCAATGGCATCCCACGCGGCCTTGTAACTCAAACCCGCGCTTTTCGCCGCCCGGGTGATGGAGCCCTGTTCGGCGATGTGTTGCAGCAAGGCGATGCGTTGCGGGCGACGGACAATATGTTGGCTCAACAGCGACGGTAAAGGCATGGCGAACGGCTGCACACTGGCTTGGAATGCACCGGACGTTGCGGGCAGGCGGCGCCAGAGTCAAGTCATGTGCCGGGCTTGGGCGTGCGCGCCAGGCAGTACACGTCGACCCGGCGCGCGCCGGCGTGCAGCAGCAGGCGGGCCAGGCTGTGGGCGGTGGCGCCGGTGGTCAGCACATCGTCCACCAGCGCCAGGTGCTGGCCACGCACCTGTGCGTCGGGGGCCAGGGCAAACGCCTTGAGTAAGTTGCGCTGGCGTTGTTTGGCTGCCAATTGTTGCTGGGCGATGGTGTCTTGAGGGCGCAACAGCATGTGTTCATCCAAGGCCAGGTCGAGGTCTTGGCTTAGCCAGCGGGCGAGCATGGCGGCTTGGTTATAGCCGCGCTGGCGCAGGCGTTTGGCGGCCATCGGTACGGGAAGCAGGCGGTCGGGGCGGGTCAGTTCGGCGTTGTCGAAGCCGTCTTGCAGGCATTGCCCCAATAGATTGGCCAACAGATGGCCCAGAGGCCATTTGCCCTGATGCTTGAAGCGGCTGATCAGGCTGTCCACCGGGAAGCTGTAGGTCCAAGGTGCGGTCACCTGATGGAACGCCGGCGGTGAGCGCTGGCATTCGCCGCAGATCAGCCCGCTCATCGGCAGCGGCAGGGCGCACACGCGGCAGCCGTCCGTCAGCCACGGCAGATCGAGTTCGCAGGCGTTGCACACCGTTGAGGGCGAGTCGGTGGCTTCATCACAGATCAAGCAGGTTTGGTTGCTTTTTGACCAGATGTAAACTTCATGTTTGTGCCTGGGTTGACAGTGCATGAATCTTCCTTAAATATGCCGAGCATCCGTGTCGTGCCTGTGGGTATTGCCCTGCCCACAGCGCTTGCCCAAGCATAAACAAGGAATCGCCCATGAGCGCCAGCCTCACTGCCACTCTGCGTCACGACTGGTCTTTGGCCGAAGTCAAAGCCCTGTTCGTCCAGCCGTTCAATGACTTGTTGTTCCAGGCGCAGACCGTGCACCGCGCGCATTTCGATGCCAATCGGGTGCAGGTGTCGACGTTGCTGTCGATCAAAACCGGTGCCTGCCCGGAAGATTGCAAATATTGTCCGCAGTCGGGCCACTACAACACCGGCCTGGAAAAAGAAAAACTGATGGAAGTGCAGAAAGTCCTCGAAGAGGCTGCACGCGCCAAGGCCATCGGTTCGACCCGTTTCTGCATGGGCGCGGCCTGGAAGCACCCGTCGGCCAAAGACATGCCTTATGTGTTGCAGATGGTCAAAGGGGTGAAGGCCATGGGCCTGGAAACCTGCATGACCCTTGGCCGTCTCGACCAGGACCAGACCGAGGCCCTGGCCCAGGCCGGCCTCGACTACTACAACCACAATCTGGACACCTCGCCGGAGTTCTACGGCTCGATCATCACCACCCGCACCTACAGCGAGCGCCTGCAAACCCTGGCGTATGTGCGTGATTCGGGGATGAAGATCTGCTCGGGCGGCATCCTCGGCATGGGCGAATCCCTGGACGATCGCGCCAACCTGCTGATCCAACTGGCCAACCTGCCGGAGCATCCGGAGTCGGTGCCGATCAACATGCTGGTCAAGGTGGCCGGTACGCCCCTGGAAAATGCCGAGGATATCGACCCGTTCGACTTTATCCGCATGCTCGCCGTGGCGCGCATCCTGATGCCGAAATCCCACGTGCGCCTGTCCGCCGGCCGCGAGGCAATGAATGAGCAGATGCAGGCCCTGGCGTTCTTTGCCGGTGCCAACTCGATTTTCTACGGTGACAAATTGCTGACCACCGCCAACCCGCAGGCGGACAAGGACATGCAACTGTTCTCGCGCCTGGGCATCCTGCCGGAAGCCCGCGAAGAGCATGCCGATGAAGTGCACCAGGCGGCGATTGAGCAGGCGTTGGTCGAGCAGAAAAGCAGCGAGCAGTTCTACAACGCCGCCGTCTGACCCCCATCTCCCTGTTGGAGTGCAATCCAAATGTGGGAGCAGGCAAGCCAGCTCCTACAGTGGGTCGAGTCCAACCTGATCTACCGAGGCCAGCATGTCTTTCGATCTCGCCGCGCGCCTCGCTGCCCGCCGTACAGACCATCTCTATCGCCAGCGCCCGCTGCTGCAGAGCCCCCAGGGGCCGCAGGTGGTGGTAGACGGCAAGCCGCTATTGGCCTTTTGCAATAACGACTACCTGGGCCTGGCCAATCATCCGCAAGTCATCGAAGCCTGGCAGGCCGGGGCTTCCCGCTGGGGCGTCGGCGGCGGGGCTTCGCACCTGGTGGTCGGTCATAGCACCCCGCATCATGAGTTGGAGGAGGCCCTGGCCGAGTTCACCGGGCGCCCGCGTGCCTTGTTGTTCACCACCGGATATATGGCCAACCTCGGCACCGTCACCGCATTGGTGGGGCAGGGCGATACGGTGCTCGAAGACCGCCTCAACCACGCGTCCCTGCTGGATGCGGGTTTGCTCTCCGGCGCACGATTCAATCGCTATCTGCACAACGATGCGCTCAGCCTGGCCAAGCGCCTGGAAAAAGCCAGCGGCAATACCCTGGTGGTCACCGACGGTGTGTTCAGCATGGACGGCGACCTGGCGGACCTACCGGCGCTGGCCCGCGAAACCCGGGCCAAGGGCGCCTGGCTGATGGTGGATGACGCCCATGGCTTCGGCCCGTTGGGCGCCACGGGGGGCGGGATTGTCGAGCATTTCGGCCTGAGCCAGGAGGATGTGCCGGTGTTGGTCGGCACCCTGGGCAAGGCCTTCGGCACCGCCGGGGCGTTTGTGGCTGGCAGTGAGGAACTGATCGAAAGCCTGATCCAGTTCGCCCGCCCATACATCTACACCACCAGCCAACCGCCGGCGCTGGCCTGTGCGACCCTGAAAAGTCTGGAGCTGCTGCGCAGCGAGCACTGGCGACGCGAGCATCTGTGCACGCTGATCCGTCAGTTCCGCCAGGGCGCCGAGCAGATCGGCCTGGAGCTGATGGACAGCTTCACGCCGATCCAGCCAATCATGATTGGCGACAGTGCCCGGGCGATGCGCCTGTCTCAGATGCTGCGCGAACGCGGGATCATGGTCACGGCCATCCGCCCGCCCACGGTGCCGGCCGGCAGCGCGCGCTTGCGCGTGACCTTGACCGCCGCCCACAGCGAGGCGCAGGTACGACTATTGTTAGACGCATTGGACACGTGTTTGCGTTTGTCAGGCCGGGAGTCCGACCATGCGTGATCGACTGATATTGCTCCCCGGCTGGGGCCTGGGTGTCTCGCCGCTGGAGCCTTTGGCCGCCGCCTTGCGCGGTTTGGACGAGCACCTGCGAGTAGCTATCGAACCGTTGCCGGCGCTGGCGGGCAGCGACCTCGACGAATGGCTCGACGAACTTGACGCCACCTTGCCCGATAACGCCTGGCTGGGCGGCTGGTCGTTGGGCGGGATGCTCGCCTCTGAGTTGGCGGCACGGCGTGGCGAGCGCTGCTGCGGCCTGCTGACCTTGGCCAGCAATCCATGTTTTGTGGCGCATGAGGGCTGGCCCAGCGCGATGCCGGCGCAGACTTTCGATGGGTTCCTGGCCGGTTGCCATGCCGACACGCAAGTCACCCTCAAACGTTTCGGCCTGCTGTGCGCCAAGGGCACGCAAGACCCACGGGGCATTGCGCGCTTGCTGGTCAGCAGCGCGCCGGCTACCCCCTCCAGTGTGCTGATGAGCGGCCTTGAACTGCTCGCACAACTGGATACTCGCGAGGCCTTGCAGGCCTTTCGTGGCCCGCAGTTGCATCTGTTTGCCGGCCTGGATGAGTTGGTGCCCTGTGAGGCGGCTATTGAGTTGTTGAAGTTGCTGCCAGATGTCGAAGTCGGTCTGATTGAACAGGCCGGCCACGCTTTCCTACTGGACAACCCCCACGGAGTGGCGGGGGCGATCCAGGCTTTTTTGCATGAGTGCGGTGATGACTGATTTGTCCCATCCTCCACTGCCGGGCGCCTTGCCCGACAAGCGCCAGGTCGCGGCGTCGTTTTCCAGGGCGGCGGCCAGTTATGACAGCGTGGCCGCGTTGCAGCGTGATGTGGGCGGCGAACTGCTGTCCCGTCTGCCGTCAGCCTTGCTTCCCCAGCGCTGGCTGGACCTGGGGTGCGGCACCGGGTATTTCAGCCGCGCATTAAACAGTGTATTCCCCGAGGGCCAGGGCCTGGCGCTGGATATCGCCGAAGGCATGCTTAATCACGCCCGGCCATTGGGCGGTGCTGAGTACTTTATTGCCGGGGATGCCGAGCGCTTGCCGTTACAGGATGCAAGCTGCGAGTTGATCTTCTCCAGCCTGGCAGTGCAGTGGTGTGCCGATTTTGCCGCGGTGCTCAGTGAAGCCCGGCGCGTGCTGCAGCCTGGCGGTGTGCTGGCGTTTGCCAGCCTGTGCGTCGGCACCCTGGACGAACTGCGCGAAAGCTGGCGGGCGGCGGATGGGATGGTGCACGTCAATCGCTTCCGCCCGTTCAGTACTTATCAACAGCTGTGTGCGGACAGTGGCTTGCGTGTGGTCAGCCTGGAGCAACGTGCCCATGTGTTGCATTACCCGGATGTGCGCAGCCTGACCCACGAATTGAAAGCATTGGGCGCGCACAATCTGAACCCGGGGCGCCCCGGTGGCTTGACGGGCCGGGCACGGGTTGTTGCACTGGTGCAGGCCTACGAGCAGTTTCGCCAGACCCAGGGGCTGCCGGCAACCTATCAAGTCGTGTACGCCGTATTGGAGAAACCATTATGAGCGCCGCCTATTTCATCACCGGCACGGACACCGATGTCGGCAAGACCACCGTCGCCGCAGGCCTGCTGCATGCCGCACGGCAAGCGGGCAAGAGCACGGCTGCCGGCAAGCCGGTGGCCTCGGGCTGCGAAGTGACCTCCCGTGGCTTGCGCAACGCCGATGCCCTGGCCTTGCTGGCCGAGTGCTCGTTGCCGCTGGCTTATGCCGAGGTCAATCCACTGGCCTTCGAGCCCGCCATCGCGCCGCACCTGGCGGCCCGTGAAGCTGGTGTGGCGTTGACCGTGCAAGCGCTGCTCAAACCAATGCGGCACATCCTCGATAAACACGCGGACTTCACCTTGATCGAAGGCGCAGGCGGCTGGCGCGTGCCACTGGCCGATCAGCACAACCTGTCCGACCTGGCCAAGGCCTTGGGGCTGCCGGTGATCCTGGTGGTGGGCGTGCGTCTGGGCTGCATCAATCATGCATTGTTGAGCGCCGAAGCCATCGCCCGGGACGGTTTACCGCTGGCGGGGTGGGTGGCCAATATCATCGACCCGAAGACCTCCCGTCTGGAAGAAAACCTCGCCACCTTGGCCGAACGCCTGCCGGCGCCCTGCCTGGGCCGAGTGCCAAGGCTCAAGCAGCCCACGGCCGAAGCAGTGGCCGGGTACCTGCAACTGGACTTGCTTGATTAGTTTTTCCTAGCGATAAGGCATTATGCCATTAGTGTTATTGACGGGCCTTTTGCCAGATTGTCTGCTTCAATAAGGGTTCACGATTTATTGCAAGGCAGGTTCGCCATGGAAATCTCTGGAAACAGTGCGTTTTATTCAGGCCTGAGCACTATTCAGGCCGGGCAGAACCGCGTCGACCAGGCCGCCGGCAAAATCGCCAGTGCCGCCACCGGCCAGCCTTCGGATGCCCAGAATGATCGCTTGCAGGCGGTCAATCGCGGCCAGCCGACCGACTCGGCGAGCAATATGGTGGAACTGGCCGAAGGCAAGTTTCAGGTGGAGTTGGGCGCGAAAGTCGCCAAGGCTTCCGACGAAATGCTCGGCACGTTGATCGACACCTACGCTTGATCCCCTCTCGCCATATGGCGGGTGCTTTTCCTGTGGCGAGCGGGCTTGCCCGCGTCGGGCTGCGCAGCAGCCCCACACCAGCAATGCAATTCATCTGATACACCGCCAGTGCCTTTCTGGGGCGCTGCGCAACCCGACGCGGGCAAGCCCGTTCGCCACAAACGCCTGATTCTCCCATCTTCCCATTGTTGAAACGCTGTGCGGCATCACGCTGCAGGCCTCGTCGCGCCTGGCGTTGACCTGCGTCATGACAAACGGCATCCGCTGGGCGCTTGACAAGGATTGGGCGTAAACGTATGTTTCAAACAACTGTTTGACCGCTACAACAAATCCACGCGGTTGTTCATTCCAGGATTCATCAGCAGAGGTTTATCGCTATGCCTGACTACAAGGCCCCCTTGCGTGATATTCGCTTCGTTCGTGACGAACTGCTCGGCTACGAAGCGCACTATCAGAGTCTGCCGGCTTGCCAGGACGCTACCCCAGACATGGTTGACGCCATTCTCGAAGAAGGCGCCAAGTTTTGTGAGCAAGTGCTGGCCCCGTTGAACCGCGTCGGTGACATCGAAGGGTGCACCTGGAGCGAGTCAGGCGTTAAAACCCCTACTGGTTTCAAAGAAGCCTACAAGCAATTCGTCGAAGGCGGCTGGCCGAGCCTGGCCCACGACGTCGCGCACGGCGGCCAAGGCCTGCCGGAATCCCTGGGCCTGGCCGTCAGCGAGATGGTCGGTGAAGCCAACTGGTCGTGGGGCATGTACCCAGGCCTGTCCCATGGCGCGATGAACACCATTTCCGAGCACGGTACCCCCGAGCAGCAGGATGCCTACCTGACCAAACTGGTCTCGGGCGAGTGGACCGGCACCATGTGCCTGACCGAACCGCACTGCGGCACCGACCTGGGCATGCTGCGCACCAAGGCCGAGCCTCAGGCCGACGGTTCCTACAAAGTCTCCGGGACCAAGATCTTCATCTCGGCCGGTGAACACGACATGGCCGATAACATCGTCCACATCGTACTGGCCCGCCTGCCGGATGCTCCGGCTGGCACCAAAGGCATTTCGCTGTTTATCGTGCCTAAGTTCCTGCCCAACGCCGATGGTTCGGTGGGTGAGCGCAACGCGGTGTCCTGTGGTTCCCTGGAACACAAGATGGGCATCCATGGCAACGCCACCTGCGTAATGAACTTCGACGCGGCCACCGGCTACCTGATCGGCCCGGCGAACAAAGGCCTGAACTGCATGTTCACCTTTATGAACACCGCTCGTCTGGGTACCGCACTGCAAGGCCTGGCCCACGCCGAGATCGGTTTCCAGGGTGGCCTGAAATATGCGCGTGACCGTCTGCAGATGCGTTCCCTGACTGGCCCGAAAGCGCCGGACAAGGCCGCTGACCCGATCATCGTGCACCCTGATGTGCGCCGCATGCTGCTGACCATGAAAGCCTTCGCCGAAGGCAACCGTGCGATGGTGTACTTCACCGCCAAGCAAGTGGATATCGTCAAATACGGCACCGACGACGAAGCCAAGAAACAGGCAGATGGCTTGCTGGCGTTCATGACCCCGATCGCCAAGGCGTTCATGACCGAAGTCGGTTTCGAGTCCGCCAACCACGGCGTGCAGATCTACGGCGGCCACGGTTTCATCGCCGAGTGGGGCATGGAGCAGAACGTTCGCGACAGCCGCATTTCGATGCTGTACGAAGGCACCACGGGCATCCAGGCCCTGGACCTGCTCGGCCGTAAAGTGCTGATGACCCAGGGCGAAGCGCTCAAGGGCTTCACCAAGATCGTGCACAAGTTCTGCCAGGCCAACGAAGGCAACGCAGCGGTCAGCGAGTTTGTCGCACCGTTGGCTGCCCTGAACAAGGAATGGGGCGAGTTGACCATGAAGGTCGGCATGGCTGCCATGAAGGACCGTGAAGAAGTCGGTGCCGCGTCCGTGGACTACCTGATGTACTCCGGTTATGCCTGCCTGGCGTACTTCTGGGCCGAGATGGCGCGCCTGGCTGCTGAAAAACTGGCTGCCGGCACCAGCGAAGAAGGCTTCTACACCGCCAAGCTGCAGACTGCACGCTTCTACTTCCAGCGCATCCTGCCGCGTACCCGCACCCACGTAGCCACCATGCTGTCGGGCGCCAACAACCTGATGGACATGAAAGAAGAGAACTTCGACCTGGGCTACTAAGCCCCGGCGGGTTCCCTGCCAAGCCGCCGCTCTTTCGGGAGCGGCGGCTTTTTTGTGGGCGCATGAAAAAACCTGAGTAGCGCGCTCAGGGATTGCGCCTGGCTGCCGTTACAGTGGTGGCAATGTGATACAGGTCACATTGAGTGTGCTTAACTGTGTTCAGTGAAGGCACTGTGCCATCTTTTTTATGGGTCGGAGCTTTACCCTTGTCGCGCGCGTCTGCTGTACGTTTCAGTCATTTCCTACCGTCGTTGCTGTTATTGCTGGCGGGGTTGTCGGCTGCTTACGTCAAGGACCTCAACGTCTTCTTCACCTCCTTGTTCAATGTCCTGCCGACCTTGGTGCTGTTGCTCGGGGGGGCCTATTGCACGGTGTACCGTCGCCAGCGTGAGCTGTTCTTGATGGTGACGGTGTATGTCGCCTACTTCTTGCTGGACACCCAGACCGATTTCTACCGCGACCATGGCCGTGTGCGCGAAGACGCCGCCGTGGTGTTCCATCTGGTCTGCCTGCTGTTGCCGATGCTGTTCAGCATTTATGCCCTGTGGCAGGAGAAAACCCACCTGTTCCGCGACTTTGTCGCACGCTGCGCGGTGCTGCTCGCCGTAGGCAGCGTGGCCCTGGGCCTGGAGCAGAGTTACCCAGGGCCGTTGCTCAACTGGCTGGCGGAAATTCGCTGGCCGGCATTGCATGGCGCGTGGATGAGCTTGATCCAACTGTCGTACCCGATGTTCCTGCTGGGCTTTGTCGCACTGGCGGCCCAGTACTGGCGCGAACCGCGGCCGTTGCATGCGGCACAGCTGGTGGGGTTGCTGGGGATGTTCTGGATGTTGCCGCAGACCTTTATCCTGCCGTTCACCCTGAACATCATGTGCAGCCAGGTGATGTTGATGATTGCTGCAGGTGTGTCCCACGAGGCCTATCAGATGGCCTTTCGCGATGAACTCACCGGCCTGCCCGGACGCCGCGCCCTCAACGAGCGTATGCAGCGCCTGGGGCGCAACTATGTGCTGGCGATGAGCGACGTCGACCACTTCAAGCGATTCAACGACACCCATGGCCACGACGTCGGTGACCAGGTGCTGCGGCTGGTCGCCAGCAAACTGTCGAAAGTCAGCGGCGGCGGCCGGGCCTATCGGTATGGCGGCGAAGAGTTTGCCGTGGTGTTTGCCGGCAAGACCCTGGATGAATGCCTGCCGCACCTGGAAGAAATTCGCGAGATCATTGCCAACTACCACATCAAGTTGCGTAACCCCGACAGCCGGCCCCAGGACGATCACCAGGGGCGCCAGCGCCGTTCGGGCACGGGGGCGAATAGTGTGTCGGTGACCGTGAGCATCGGCGTCGCCGAGCGCCAGGCCGAGCAGCGCACCCCCGAAGAAGTGCTCAAGTCCGCCGACCAGGCGCTGTACAACGCCAAGGGCGCCGGGCGCAACTGTGTGGTGGCGGCCGGCCAGAACCGCCGTGGCGCGGTGCGCATGCAGGGCGCTGCCGGTTGAGTGATGGTGGTGTATTCAGCGTCTGTACAGTGATTGTCCGGGGCTCCTGGCGGCAGTAGGTTTGAGTCATCTGCCGCCGGAGACATCACCATGCCTGCCTATAAAGCTCCCCTGCGCGATATGCGCTTTCTGATTGATCACGTGTTTGATTTCCCCGCTCACTACGCTGCCCTGGGCGCCACCGAGGCTAGCCCGGACATGGTCAGCGCGATCCTCGAAGAAGGCGCGAGGTTCTGCGAGAACGTGCTGGCGCCGTTGAACCGTCCGGGGGACGAAGAGGGCTGCCATTTCGACAATGGCGTGGTGACCACACCCAAAGGTTTCAAGGAAGCGTTCGCGCAATACGTCGAAGGCGGCTGGCACGGCCTGGCGGCGGATCCGGCCTACGGCGGGCAGGGCTTGCCGTCTTCCCTGGGCTTGGTGCTCAGCGAGATGATCGGCTCCAGCAACACCTCCTGGGGCATGTACCCCGGCCTGACCCACGGCGCCATGTCGGCGATCCACGCCCATGGCACTCAAGAGCAGAAAGACACCTACCTGACCAAGCTCACCGCCGGCCAGTGGACGGGCACCATGTGCCTGACCGAAGCCCACTGCGGCACTGACCTTGGCATCATCAAGACCCGCGCCGTGCCCCAGGCCAATGGCAGCTACGCGGTGACCGGCAGCAAGATCTTCATCTCGGCCGGCGAGCACGACATGAGTGAAAACATCATCCACCTGGTGTTGGCCAAGTTGCCGGATGCGCCTGCTGGCACCAAGGGTATTTCGCTGTTTATCGTGCCCAAGTTCCTCGCCGATAGCGGGGCGCGCAATGGCGTCAGTTGCGGCTCCATCGAGCACAAGATGGGGATCAAGGCTTCGGCCACCTGCGTGCTAAATTTCGATGGTGCCGAGGGCTATCTGATCGGCGAGGCCAATAAAGGCCTCAATTGCATGTTCACCATGATGAACCACGCGCGCCTGGGCACCGGCATGCAG
Organism: Pseudomonas sp. FP2294; assembly: GCF_030687625.1. Taxonomy (NCBI): domain Bacteria; kingdom Pseudomonadati; phylum Pseudomonadota; class Gammaproteobacteria; order Pseudomonadales; family Pseudomonadaceae; genus Pseudomonas; species Pseudomonas sp. FP2294. The sequence goes on along the minus strand of NZ_CP117441.1, from coordinate 5,329,424 downwards.
GGGCTGTGCCTGGGTGAAGCGAGCTTCCAGGGCGCGATCAATTACGCCAACGACCGCCTGCAGATGCGCGCCCTGACCGGCGCCAAGGCCCCGGACAAACCGGCGGACCCGATCATCGTGCATCCCGATGTGCGGCGCATGTTGCTGACCATGAAAGCCTTCAACGAAGGCAACCGCGCCCTGACGTACTTCACCGCGCAACTGCTGGACACCGCACACCTGAGCGACGACCCGCAGCAACGCCAGGAAGCCGAGGATTTGCTGGCGTTCCTCACGCCGATCTGCAAAGCCTTTATGACCGAGACCGGCCTGGAAGTGACCAACCACGGCATGCAGGTGTTCGGCGGCCACGGTTTTATCCGCGAGTGGGGCATGGAACAGTTGGTGCGCGATTGTCGCATCGCGCCGATCTATGAAGGCACCAACGGCATCCAGGCCCTGGATTTGCTGGGGCGTAAGGTGCTGGGCAGCCAGGGCAAGTTGCTGCGCGGCTTTACCAAAATTGTGCATAAGTTCTGTGCGGCACATGCCGAGCACCCGCAACTCAAGACCCAGGTTGCACAGCTCAACGAGCTGAACCAGCAATGGGGCGAGTTGACCACCAAGGTCGGCATGGCCGCGATGAAAAACCCTGATGAAGTCGGCGCCGCCGCCCTGGATTATTTGATGTACAGCGGTTACATCATCCATGCCTACCTGTGGTTGCGCATGGCCCTGGTGGCCCAGGCGCAATTGGACGCGGGCAGTGGCGATGGGGATTACGCCCGGGGCAAGCTGGTGACCTGTGAGTTTTATTTCAAGCGCCTGTTGCCGCGCACCAGTGCCCATCGTGCGGCGGTGGAGGCGGGCAGTGATTGCCTGATGAGTTTGCCGGCCGAATTGTTCGCCTTATAACTGTTGGCGTGACTGTAAAATACCAATTGGTCACAAGCAGACCCTATGTGTCACAAAAGTTGTTCGGTTACACTCTGGGTCTGTGAAACCGATCCTACCGAATCACTTTTAACGTTCTCACGAGGTTTGCCATGGCTGACTACAAAGCGCCGCTGCGCGATATGCGCTTCGTCCTCAACGAAGTATTCGAGGTTGCCAAGCTGTGGGCGCAATTGCCGGCCCTGGCCGAGACCGTGGATGCTGAAACCGTCGAGGCGATCCTTGAGGAGGCCGGTAAAGTCACCGCCAAGACCATCGCCCCGTTGAGCCGGAATGGCGACGAGGAAGGTTGCCGCTGGGACAACGGCGTGGTCACCACCCCGGCCGGGTTCCCCGAGGCCTACAAGACCTACGCCGAAGGCGGCTGGGTGGGCGTTGGTGGCGATCCTGCCTACGGCGGCATGGGCATGCCCAAGGCGGTCTCGGCCCAGGTCGAAGAGATGATCAACTCCTCGGGCCTGGCGTTTGGCCTGTACCCGATGCTGACGTCCGGCGCCTGCGTGTCGATCAACACCCACGCCAGTGACGAACTGAAAGCCACTTATCTGCCGAATATGTACTCGGGTGTGTGGGCCGGTTCCATGTGCCTGACCGAGCCCCATGCCGGTACCGATCTGGGGATTATTCGTACCAAGGCCGAGCCGCAGGCGGACGGTTCCTACAAGGTCAGCGGCACCAAGATCTTTATCACCGGTGGCGAACACGACCTCACCGAAAACATCATCCACCTGGTGCTGGCCAAGCTGCCGGACGCCCCGGCCGGGCCGAAGGGCATCTCGTTGTTCCTGGTGCCCAAGTTCATGGTCAATGCCGATGGCAGCCTGGGCGCGCGCAACCCGGTGACCTGTGGCTCGATCGAGCACAAGATGGGGATCCAGGCCTCCGCGACCTGCGTAATGAACTTCGACGAAGCCGTTGGCTACCTGGTTGGCGAGCCGAACCGTGGCCTGGCGGCGATGTTCACCATGATGAACTATGAGCGCCTGGGTGTCGGTATCCAGGGCCTGGCGACCGGCGAGCGCTCTTACCAGAACGCGGTCGAATATGCGCGTGACCGCCTGCAAAGCCGCTCGCCGACCGGCCCCAAGGCCAAGGACAAGATCGCCGACCCGATCATCAACCACCCTGACGTGCGTCGCATGTTGCTGACCATGAAGGCCGCGAACGAAGGCGGCCGGGCGTTCTCCACTTACGTGGCGATGCAACTGGACACCGCCAAGTTCAGCGAAGACGCCGCGACCCGCAAGCGCGCGGATGACCTGGTGGCGCTGCTGACCCCGGTTTCCAAGGCGTTCCTCACCGACCTGGGCCTGGAAACCACCGTGCACGGCCAGCAGATTTTCGGCGGTCATGGCTATATTCGCGAGTGGGGTCAGGAGCAGTTGGTGCGGGATGTGCGCATCACTCAGATCTACGAAGGCACCAACGGCATCCAGGCGCTGGACTTGATGGGGCGCAAGATCGTTGGCAGCGGCGGGGCGTTCTACAGCCTGTTTGCCGATGAGATCCGCCATTTCATCGCCACTGCCAACAGTGACCTGGCTGAGTTCATTCAGCCGCTGAGTGCTGCGGTGGACGAACTCGACACCTTGACTGCCTGGGTCCTGGACCGCGCCAAGAGCAACCCGAATGAAATCGGTGCGGCCTCGGTGGAGTATCTGCACGCCTTTGGCTACATGGCCTACGCCTACATGTGGGCGCTGATGGCCAAGGCCGCCTTGGGCAAAGAGGCCGAGGAGGACTTCTACGCCAGCAAACTGGGGACGGCGCGCTTCTACTTTGCCCGCCTGCTGCCGCGTATCCACTCTTTGAGTGCTTCGGTGAAGGCCGGCAGTGAATCGCTGTTCCTGCTGGACGAAGCGCAGTTCTAAGCCGAAGAGGGCGTGTAAGCATTCTCTTACATGACGTGCTGCTAATCGTCCTCTATCGCCAGATTGGATCCACAGCTAATCTACTTCACATGGACGTCGCGCAGGAAGCGCAAAGCAACAACAGGGACACGTAGGATTCTGCCAGGATGGCGGAGTGAAATGGATGTCAGGGAAACAGTCTGCAAAGCCCCGCTTCGGCGGGGTTTTCTTATTGCCCGCGAAAAAGTTCAGGCCAGCCCGTCTACCGTGGCCGTCGGCCCATGTGGACCATTCATCACGTCTTCGAGCAAGGTGCGCAGCAATGCCAACGTTGCCTGCTGACGTTGTACATCCCGGCACACCAACCCCACCTTCAGCGGCACCCGTGGCTCACTCAAGGGCTTCCATAGCAGCGCCTGGCTGGTGTGTTCGTCCTGTGATCGGCCGGGCAGTACCGTCGCCAGTTTGGTATGGGGCAGGCTGTCGAGAATCCCCACCATAGTGTTCAGCTCGGCTTGCACCTGTGGTCGACGCCCCAGGTTCGCCAGTTGCGCTTGCCAGATCTGCCTGACCTGGAACTCTTCGCCCAACAACAGCATGGGCAACTCCGCCGCCTGCTTGAGGGAGACCTTCTTGAATTCACGCAAGGGATGGTCGGCCGGGATGACCACTTTCAGTTCATCTTCATACAGCAGCACACCGTGCAAACCGGGCTGGCGTGCCGGCAGGTAGCTGATGCCAATGTCCAGCGAGCCATTGAGCAGGCGGCGTTCGATCTCAAGGCCCGTCAGCTCGTAGATCTGCACCACCAGGTGCGGCTGGGCCTTGCGTACCCGCTCCAGCATCTGCGGCACCAGGCTGGTATGCACGGTTTGCAGCACGCCGATGGCCAGGGTGCGCAGCGCCTGGCCCTTGAAATGCCGCAGGGCCTCGACGGCTTGCTGCATACCATCGAGCAGCGGCAGGGCGTGGTTGTACAAGGTGTGGGCGGCCAGGGTTGGCAACAGGCGCTTGCTGCTGCGTTCGAACAGGCTCACATCCAGGTGCTGCTCCAACTGGCGGATCTGCTGCGACAGCGCCGGCTGGGAGATCGACAGGCGCTCGGCAGCCCGGCCTACATGGCCCTCTTCGTACACCGCGACGAAATAACGCAGTTGCTTGAAATCCATAAGTAACGCTTATCGAAAAAGCTGGAAAATCGAAATGGCTGTACGCCCCCAAGGCGCCTAGTCTAGCGCCTATTCACAAGGCTTACAGGGCCAGAAAGCGCGATGAATACCGTTTACAGCGATGGTGTTTACATAGGCAAGGCAAAAAACGACTTGCCGGGCTTCCGTCAATCGAGGGTTGCCAACAGCCTGCGGGGTGTGCAGGTATGAATCTGTTCAACCTGCGCCGCCCGGCACCGAGCCTGGATGACCTGTTACTGGACGCGAAAAAACCGATGCTGCGCGATGAGCTTTCCAGCCAATCCCTGATGCCCACTGTGGCCCGTCCGCCACAGGTTTTCGTACGCGGCCAGGGCTCCTGGCTGTGGGACAGCGAAGACCGTGCCTACCTGGACTTTACCCAGGGCGGCGCAGCCAACAGTCTCGGCCATAGCCCCTCGGTACTGGTGCGTGCGCTGGCTGACCAGGCGCAAGCGCTGATCAACCCTGGCATCGGGCTGCACAACCGCAGCCAACTGAACCTGGTGGACCGCCTGTGCCACAGCACCGGTAGCGACCAGGCCTACCTGCTCAACAGCGGTGCAGAAGCCTGCGAAGCGGCCATCAAGTTGGCGCGCAAGTGGGGCCAACTGCATCGTGGCGGCGCCTATCGCATCATCACCGCCAGCAACGCTTGCCACGGCCGCAGCCTGGCGACACTGGCGGCCTCGGCAGGTGCTGGCGACAATCGTTTCGAGCCGCAACTGCCGGGCTTCTGCCACGTACCGTTCAACGATCTGCCGGCCTTGCATGCCGCCGTTGATGCGCAAACCGTGGCGATCATGCTGGAGCCGATCCAGAGCGACGCCGGCGTCGTTCCGGCCACCGAGCATTACCTCAAGGGGGTGGAGCGGCTGTGCCGGGAGCTGGGGATCCTGCTGATCCTCGACGAAGTGCAGACCGGGATCGGGCGTTGCGGCACCTTGCTGGCGGAACAGCGCTACGGTGTGCGCGCCGATATCGTCGCCCTGGGTAAAGGCCTTGGGGGCGGAGTGCCATTGGCGGCTTTGCTGGCCCGTGGCAAAGCCTGTTGTTTTGAACTGGGTGAGCTCGAAGGCACCCACCACGGCAATGCGCTGATGGCTGCGGCCGGCGTCGCCGTGCTCGATAGCGTGTTGGGGCACGGCTTCCTCGAACACGTACGTGATACCGCGCAGTACCTGGGCGAAGGCCTGGCCCGTGTTGCTCACCGCTATGGACAGGGCGAACTGCGAGGCCAGGGCCTGTTGTGGGGCCTGACCTTGTCGGATGATTCGGCAGATGCCGTGGTAAAGGCGGCACTGTATGAAGGCTTGATCCTCAATGCCCCACAACCCGACTGCCTGCGCTTTACCCCGGCGCTGACGCTAAGCAAGAGCAATATTGACGAAATGCTGCTGCGTCTGGCCCGCGCGTTTTCCCGCGTGCACACCGCCCAACTGCAATGCCGCAAGGGCATCGCTGTTTAACCCTTATTCCTGAACCGTCTCGCGTTATACGCGGCGCCTCCAGCCTGATTTTTTTGGCTGGGGGCGTTTTTTTGTGTGTCATTTTTGGATTGAAAAGGAGGCTTGAGATCCGTCGAAAAAAATGGCTTTTTTGCGGGCGCCGGCAGGGAGTGCCGGTAGGGGGCTGAGATTTTTGTGCGTGCCCTATTTTTAATGTCTACCACTGGGTGGTATGTTTGTGGGGAAGGGATGCCTATGAAGCTCAGACTGTTCAAAAGCCGGCATTTTGCTGATGCCGCCAGCAAAGCCTGGACCTGCGATTCGGAATTGGGGGAGGCATTTGGCGAAATGCTCAGGGGCCAGGCGGATAACTTGGGTGGTGGAGTCTGGAAGAAACGCCTCAATCACAACCGGCATCGTTCCATCGTTTTGGCAAAGGGCAGGCATTACTGGGTTTATCAGTTTCTGTTCGCCAAGCAAGGTCAAAGCAATATCAGCCACAAGGAATTGGCTGGGTTTAGGGCATTGGCAAAGGCCTATGAAGGCTTAAACGAAATACAGATCCAGCAATTACTGGATCTCAGGGAGTTTGTGGAGATAGATCATGCGCAAAAAATATGAAACTGAAGCGCTGGAGTCCATTCACCAATCGGCCAGCGCGCTGCATTCGATTGGCGCCATCAGCAAGACCACCCTTCGGCAGTTCGATGAGCTATGCATTGCGCCTGTGCCGGCGCAGATACCTGCCGCCCAGATCAAGCAGCTGCGCGAACGTAGCCATGTCAGCCAGCCGGTGTTCGCCCGCTACCTGAACACCAGCGCCTCGACAGTCAAGCAATGGGAATCCGGCGAGAAGCAACCCAGTGGTATGGCGCTCAAGCTATTGAGCATTGTGCAAAAGCACGGGTTGGACATCCTCGCCTGAGGAGGATGGCCCGGTGCCAGATTCCACTGAACCCTCACGCGCGGCCAGGGTCGATTAGCTGTACGGCTCACACGAGCCGATTTTTTGGAGCTGACCCATGGACTTCATTCGTATCATCATCGCCATTCTGTTGCCGCCCTTGGGTGTGTTCCTGCAAGTGGGCTTCGCCGGCGCATTCTGGCTGAATCTCCTGTTGACCCTGTGCGGCTACATCCCAGGTATCGTGCATGCGGTGTACATCATCGCCAAGCGCTGAGCCGTCAGCCTTTGGCGATCAGCCGTGAGTTTCGCTCATTGCGAAAAGCCAATTGCTCGATGGTCTGCGTGGCGTGCTCGGCTTCGAGGCGGGCATTAAGGATGATGTCGTGATCGGCAGACTTGCTGCACACCGGGTCGGCGTTGCTGGCGTCACCGGTCAGCATGAACGCCTGGCAGCGGCAGCCGCCGAAGTCCTTTTCTTTCTCGTCGCACGAGCGGCACGGCTCGGGCATCCAGTCGTAGCCGCGAAAACGGTTGAAGCCAAACGAGTCGTACCAGATGTGCTGCATGCTGTGGTCGCGCACATTGGGAAACTGTACCGGCATCTGTCGGGCGCCATGACAAGGTAGGGCGGTGCCGTCTGGCGTTACTGTCAGAAAGATACTGCCCCAGCCATTCATGCAGGCCTTCGGGCGTTCTTCGTAGTAGTCCGGTGTGACAAAGATCAGCTTGCACGGATGACCTTGCGCTTCCAGCTTGGCGCGGTATTCGTTGGTGATGCGCTCGGCGCGGGTCAGTTGTTCCTGGGTAGGTAGCAGGCCGACGCGGTTGAGCTGGGCCCAGCCATAGAACTGGCAGGTGGCAAGCTCGACAAAGTCCGCCTCAAGGGCGATACACAGCTCGATGATGCGGTCGATCTTGTCGATATTGTGTCGATGAGTGACGAAGTTCAGCACCATCGGATAACCATGGGCTTTCACTGCCCGGGCCATTTCCAGCTTCTGCGCGAAGGCCTTTTTGGAGCCAGCCAGCAGGTTGTTCACCTGTTCGTCGCTGGCCTGGAAGCTGATCTGGATATGGTCCAGGCCGGCCTTTTTGAAGTCGCTGATCTTCTGCTCGGTCAGGCCGATGCCGGAGGTGATCAGGTTGGTATAGAACCCCAGCTTGCGGGCTTCACTGATCAGCTCGGCGAGGTCCTGGCGCACCAGCGGCTCACCTCCGGAAAACCCCAATTGCGCCGCGCCCATTTCCCGGGCCTCGCGAAACACCTTGATCCATTGTTCGGTGCTCAACTCCTTGCCCTGCTCGGCGAAGTCCAGCGGGTTGGAGCAATACGGGCATTGCAGCGGGCAGCGATAGGTCAGCTCGGCGAGCAACCAGAGCGGCAGGCCAATCTCGGGCTTGTCAGGCAAGTTCGATCCAGTGCTCTGCACGTGCGACCTCCATGAATTGCTCGATGTCTTCACCGAGTTCGGGCACGCCGGGGAATTGCTGCTCCAGCTCGCCAATGATGGCCGCCACACTGCGCTCACCGTCGATCAAGCCACCAATCAACGCCGCACTGTCGTTGAGCTTGATCATGCCTTCGGGGTACAGCAACACATGGCCCTTTTGCGCCGGCTCGTACTGGTAGCGATAACCCTGGCGCCACGTCGGTTTTTTGCTGCGGTCGAAACTCATAGGGTGATCCCTTTATGCCAGACCCGCTGCGCGGTCACGCTGTGATAGGGCGGGCGGTTCAGTTCGTAGGCCATGCTCATGGCATCGAGCATGCTCCAAAGGATGTCCAGTTTGAACTGGAGAATCTCCAGCATCCGCTCCTGGCCGGCGCGGGTGGTGTAGTGCGTAAGCGTGATCGCCAGCCCGTGTTCGACATCGCGCCGGGCCTGGCCCAGGCGGGTGCGGAAGTATTCGTAGCCGGCAGGGTCGATCCACGGGTAATGCTGGGGCCAGCTATCGAGGCGCGATTGGTGGATCTGCGGGGCGAACAGCTCGGTCAGCGAGCTGCTGGCGGCTTCCTGCCAACTGGCCCGGCGGGCGAAATTGACGTAGGCATCCACGGCAAAGCGCACGCCGGGCAGCACCAGTTCCTGGGAGCGCAGTTGATCCGGGTCCAGGCCCACTGCCTGGCCCAGGCGCAGCCAGGCTTCGATGCCGCCGTCTTCGCCGGGGGCGCCGTCATGGTCGAGCAAACGCTGGATCCACTCGCGGCGGATTTCCCGGTCCGGGCAGTTGGCCAGGATCGCGGCGTCCTTCAGTGGGATATTCACCTGGTAGTAGAAGCGGTTGGCGACCCAGCCCTGGATCTGCTCGCGGGTGGCCCGGCCTTCATACATCGCCACGTGGTAGGGATGGTGGATATGGTAGAAGGCACCCTTGGCCCGCAAGGCCTGTTCAAACTCGGCGGGGTTCAGCGGTGTATCGGTCATTGGGGCTCTCCTACAGTTCAATGCTCATGCCGTCGTAGGCTACTTCTACATTGCGCCGGGCCAACTCGGCGCGCTCGGGCGAGTCTTCGTCGAGGATCGGGTTGGTGTTGTTGATGTGGATAAGCACCTTGCGCTGCTGGGGCAGTTGCTCCAGGACCTCTAGCATGCCGCCGGGGCCGTTCTGGGCCAGGTGGCCCATTTCGCGGCCGGTGCGGGTGCCGACGCCACGGCGCTGCATTTCATCGTCATCCCACATCGTGCCGTCCACCAGCAGGCAGTCGCTGCCGGCCATGATTTCCAGTAGCGGCGCGTCCACTTTGCCCAGGCCCGGGGCATAGAACAGTTTGCCGCCGGTGCGCAGGTCTTCGACGATCAGGCCGATATTGTCACCGGGGTGCGGGTCGAACCGATGGGGCGAGTAGGGCGGTGCGGCACTGCGCAGGGGCAGTGGGGTGAAGCGCAGGTTGGGGCAGGCGGGAATGGTGAAGCTGGCATCCAACTCGATGCGCTGCCAATCCAGGCCGCCATTCCAGTGGGTCAGCATGGTGAACAGCGGGAAACCGGTGCTCAGGTCTTCATGGACCATGTCGGTACACCATACCTGGTGCGGGCAGCCTTCACGCAAGCTGAGCAGGCCGGTGGTGTGGTCGATCTGGCTGTCCATCAAGATGATTGCGCTGATCCCGGTATCACGCAGTGCCCGGCCGGGTTGCATCGGTGCAAAGCCCTGCAATTGGGCGCGGATATCCGGCGAAGCGTTGCACAGCACCCAGTTCACGCCGTCATCGGAGAGGGCGATGGACGATTGGGTGCGCGCCTGGGCCCGCAGGCTGCCGTCGCGAAAGCCGGCGCAGTTCACACAGTTACAGTTCCACTGCGGGAAGCCACCACCGGCGGCTGAACCTAGAATCTGGACAAACATCGCCGCTCCTTCACACAAGACTCAAAATAAAAACGCCCCGGCGAGCCGAGGCGTTGCATTGCAATACAAAAGCAATCAGCGGCTGGCGAAGTACATGGTGACTTCAAAACCGATACGCAGATCAGTGTAAGCAGGTTTGGACCAAGTCATATTCATACTCCTACGAAGGGATGGGACGTTTACTACCAAGTAATACATATAGTCCACCTCCTGACGGAGATGTTCAGATGTGTGTGGGAATATTACCCATTTCTCGCCGAGCTAGCGCTGTCTTGGCAGAAAAAGCCTGTTGCAGCATCGGCAACGATTGGCTTCATTGCTGCCAGTAATCGCCCACCGCCGCACCATTGGCCAGGCACTGCCAGCCGCCGGCGGCTTGCTTGAGTTGCTGCGCCGCATCGACGAGGTTCTGACGGTTGCGGGCCTGGATCAACTGTTGCAGTTGCTCAAGATAGTCCGCGCCATGCCCCGCCAAATGCGCCTGCCAGAGCAACTCGGCGGCTTGGGCGTTGGGCAGTGTCTGTGGCGAGAACTGCTGGGCCAGGGAGGTGTTGCCCAGGTCGTCGTTCCCCTTGATCAAGGCTGGCAGTTGCGTGAGGAAGGCCTGGATGTGTTCGAGCAGGCTCGCAAGCGCGACATTGGGCGACTGCACGCCAAACAGCAGGCCGGTTTGCCCATTGAACTGTCGGATGCCACTGAATACTGCGTAGCCCACTTGCAACTCGACACGTAGGCGTTGGTAAAACGGGACCTGCGCCAGGTGAGCGAGCAACCGCCAGTCGGCTTCGTCTGCGAGGGATTGGCTGGGGGCCGGGCAAAACAGCAGCAAGGCGGCTTCGTCGCCATCGGTTGTGACGGTTTGCCAGCGATGTTGGCCGTTGATGGGCAGGGCTTTGTGTTCACTGTCGGTGCAGTGTCCGGGTAGGCGTGCCGCCGCATTTTTGATCGCCATTTCGCACGCAGCCGGCAGGCCAATGCCCAAGCCTTGCCAGCGAGCGGTGGCCCACCGGTCAGGTAGCGCGTTGCCGTTAGCGGTGTCGGCAAAACAGGTCGGTAGTACCTTGAGCAGTTCGCGAATGGCCATCTGCGGCGCCGGGCTGACGAGTGCGTTGTGCCAAAGGTTGGCAGCGGGCCGGGTCAGGTCCCGTGCCAGTTGCTCGACGATGGCCGGCATTGGTTCATGCAGCCCGCTCATTTTCAGCAGCCAGTCATTGCCTACGGCTTCGAAGGATAATTCCACGCCGGCCTGACGGGCGTTGGTCCGCAGTGTTTGCAGGCTGTTGCCCAAGCCCTGCGCGGGCGAATCCAGTTGCCAGCGCAGGTACAGGGCGCCTTCGTCGCTATCGGCAGGCAATGCTTGGCTGAACGACAGGCCTGGCAGTTCGCGCCGGCCACGGGAGCGGTCCTGGGCAAAGGTACGCAAGCCGCGATGGGCGCTGGTCTGGCCACGAATCAGTCCGGGACGTTGTTCCTGGGGGGCCCGCTGCAGGAATGGATTGCTCGGCGGCAGTTGCCAGGCCTGTTGCGCGGGCGTCGGTTGCAGCGTATTCAGCATGGCCTTGAGGGCTTGGCAGTGGGGCTCGGAAAGTTGCGCCTCGAGGTGTTCACTGTCCTGGCGCGCCAGAGCCAGGGCACCCCGGACTTGTCGCTGGCGGTCGACCAGCAGGGCGTACTCTTCACGCAGCGCCGTCCAGTCGCTATGAGCGAAAAAGCCCAGCCAGTCGTTTAACAGCGCTTCGATGGCCGGGGCCTGCTGTGAACCCTTTGGCCCCAGGGTGAATTCTATATCCAGCAGCGCCTGCCCGGCGAATTGGTACAGCACCTTGGCATGTAGCGCGCTGGCCCACTCCCGGCTTTTTAGCTCGGCGAGCAAACCACCGGCCGCTTCGGCATTCAGCCAGGTGCAGAGGAACTCCAGGGCTTCACGGGGTGCATTACAGGCGATGAGGTGGTGCAGATGCTGTTTGTCGAGGTGTTGATAGCGATGTTGATCGCCGTTCATCAATGCCGGTGGCGCCTGCTGCGGGCGTAGGTGGCCTGAGGGCAGGCTGTCGGCAAAGCACTGGGCCAGGGCTTGCAGCTCCTCGAGCGACTGTGGGCCGGCAAGGCTCAAGGTCATTTGCCCGGCTTGATAGAAGTCTTGATAAAACCCGCGCAACCCTTGTTGGAAATCCTCCTGTGGCACCGGCAGGCTGTCGCGATTACCCGCATGAAACCCCCGCAGCGGATGCCCAGTTGCCAGGCCTTCAAGTATCGCGACTTGAAGCTGTGCCTCGGCATCCTGGGACCAGGCGACAAACTCCGCCTGTAACACCTCACGCTCGCGCAGTTGCTCGTCCATGGCCAGGCGTGGGTGGGCGAGCATATCGCCCAGGCGCTGCAGCGCGTCGCCAAACACCGGGGTGGGCACTTCAAAGAAGAAGTCGGTGGTGCGCTCGCGAGTACTGGCGTTGACCTGCCCGCCGTGGCGCTGCACGTAAGCCATCAAACCGTCGGGTGCAGGAAAAGCCTCGGTGCCGAGAAACAAAAGGTGCTCGAGAAAATGTGCCAGCCCTGGCCAGGCCAGCGGCGCGTCATGGCTGCCAGCCGCTACCCGCAAGGCTGCTGCACAGCGCTTGAGGCGTGGGGCATGACGCAGGGAAACCCGCAGGCCATTGGCCAGGGTCAGTTGTAAATAATGAGGGTGGGCCGGCACAGGCATGAGCACTTCCAGAACGTAGGAAGTGCCTATGCTAGCGCAAAGCGCGGCGGTCAGTGCTTGTGCAGCGCTGCGTATAGCTCGGGGCGCCGGTCTGCCAAGTAGTGATTGGCCGCTTGCGCGTCGCGCATCGCCTGGCGGTCGAGGGTGGCGACGATCAGCGCTTCATCCAGGCCGGCCTGGGCGACACGTTGGCCATTCGGCGCCGCGATGCTGCTTTGCCCGCAATACTGGATCTGGTCCTCATGCCCGCAATAGTTGGCGTAGGCCACATAGCACTGGTTTTCAAAGGCCCGTGCCCGCACGGTGACATCCGCGACGAAGTCGAAGGGCACCATGTTGGCCGTCGGTACCAGGATCAACTCGGCGCCGGCCAGGGCCAGGCGCCGGGTGTTTTCCGGGAACTCCAGGTCGTAGCAGATGAGGAATCCCAGCTTCCAGCCGTTCAACTCGACGATAGGGAATTCGTCGCCGCCGGCGCTGAACATCGAGTGATCGAGATCACCGAACAAGTGCGTCTTGCGGTAGTTGCACAGGCGCTGGCCATTGGCGTCGATCAGTTGCACGGCATTGTAGATCTGCCCATCTTCGGCGCGCTCCGGGTAGCCGTACAGAATTGCCAGGCCCGCGTTCTGTGCCAGTTCGGCAATGGTTTGTGCCGATGGCCCATCTTGCGCTTCGGCCAGCGCGCCGACTGCTTCAACACCGATGTTGTAGCCGGTGAGGAACATCTCCGGCAGCACCAGCACATCTGCATCGGACGCTTCATGGGCGACGCTATGCAGGCGCTTGAGATTGCCGGCCACATCCAGCGGCAATGGCGGGCATTGGTACAGGGCGACACGCATGGCTTGACTCCTTATTCGGCCAGGGCGATGGGGCCGATCTCATCGAATACATCCCCAGGCCCCGGGTTTTGCGGGTGGGTACTGCCACCGAAGTGGGTCATGATGCCCCAAACCGCGTTCAGTGAGGTCTGCACTGCGCCTTCGACCCAGGCTGGGGTCCAGGATACGTCGTCGCCGGCAATGAAAATCCCGCGCTGCTCGGCCGGCATATCCTTTTGCATGAAGTGCGCGTACATGCGCTGGTTATAGCGGTAGTGGCCCGGCAGCGCGCCCTTGAACGCGCCGAGGAAGTGCGGGTCGGCCTCCCAGGAGACGGTGATCGGGTCGCCGATGATCCGCGCCTTGAGGTCGACTTTCGGGTAGATCTTTTTCAACGCATCGAGGGCCAGCTTCACCCGTTTATCAATGGGCTGCGGCAGCATTTTCAGGGCGTCGCTCATCCACGAGTAGGACAGGCAGATAACCCCCGGCTTATCGTCGCCGTTGTCGAACAGATAGGTGCCACGGGTCAGGCGGTCGGTGAGGGTCATGCTCATCAGGTCGCGGCCGGTTTCCGGGTCTTTGTCCTTCCAGAAAGGCCGATCGACCATGACAAAGGTTTTCGACGACTGCATATAGCGTGTGCGATCCAGAGCCATCCACATTTTTTGCGAGAACAGGCTTTCGTCGCATTCGATCTGAGTGGTCAGCAGCCAGCTCTGGCAGGTGGTCAGCACGGCGGCGTATTCCCGGGTGTCGCCGTAATTGTCGGTGACCGCGAAACGCCCGTCGGCAGCATGGGCAATGCGCTTGACCCCAGCCCGGGGCGCGCCATGGTGCAGGGAGCTGAGGCTGGTACCGGCTGGCCAATGGGCGCAACGCTCCGGCACGTGGCGCCAGATCCCCATAGGCACCTGCGCCACGCCACCGACCACCAGGTGCTGGTGGTCGTCGCAATTGGTCATCACCACCCGGAAGATTTCCAGCATCGAGTTGGGGAAGTCCGAGTCCCAGCCACCGGTGCCAAAACCTACCTGGCCGAACACCTCGCGGTGATGGAACGACAGCTTGGCGAACGCCTTGGACGTGGCGACGAAGTCGTAGAAGGTGCGGTCATCCCACAGCGGCACCAGGGTGTTCCACAGCTCTTTGAGTCGTGGTACATCGCGGTCGCGAATGGCTTGCTGGATATCGCTGAACTGCGAACCGGCCTCCAGGGCGTCGGCCCAGGCGTCAGCCACTTCCTGGAACAGCGCAGGAAGGTCGGCGAGTTTCTGTGCGTAATGGGTCTGGCCTTCCAGGTCGATCACGGTACTGCCGGAGGCAGGCGTCAACGGGTTGGGGAAGGGCTTGGTTTCCAGCCCCAGCTTATCTACATAGTGGTAGAACGCCGTCGACGACACCGGGAAACGCATGCCGCCCAGTTCGGCGATGATGCCTTCGGCTCCTTCAAACGCCTGGGAGCGCAGGCGCCCGCCCATTTTCGAGGCTTCATACACCACCGGCTTGAGACCGAGCTTCATCAGCTCGTAGGCGGCTACCAGCCCGGCAATACCCGCGCCGACAATCGCCACTTCGGCGCCGTGGTTGGCGGCAGGAATACTGCCCAGCCCGGCCGGGTGTTCGATCCAGTCATCGAAGGCGAACGGGAAGTCCGGACCAAAGATGGTGATAGGTTTTTTACCGTCTGCAGGGTGGCGATTGTTCTTGTGAGTGGCGTTCATGGCTGACCTTGCTGGCAACTCCGCGGGGCACGACCCGTGAAGTATAGGAAAAGATGGCAGCCATTCTAGGGAGCGTAGCGCTCGTTAATAAGACGCAATGTGTCGTCGGTTTGATTTGTTTTTAGTCGAAGTGACGAAGCTGGCGGTCAGATTGGCTGGCCGCGATCCAGTTTGCTGCTGAGGATGATCGAGGTGGTGGTCTTTTCTACCCCATCGACACTGCCGATCTGGTCCAGCAATTGATCCAGCTGCTCCGGCGAGTCGGTGCGCAGCCAGGCTACATAGTCAAACTCACCACTGACCGCACACAACTGCTGGACCTGAGCCATGGCACTGAGTCGGCGCAGCACTTCCTTGCCGGAACGCGGTTGCACCGTGATCCCCACATAAGCCTGCAGCCCCCCATCCACCACCCGCTGGCCAAGGCGCACGCCATAACCGGTAATCACCTGAGTCTTTTCCAGACGCGCCAGGCGCGAGGTCACCGTGGTGCGGGCAATCCCCAATTGCCGGGCGAGCATTGCCACGCTTTCACGGGCGTTGAGCTGCAAGGCGGCGATTAGTTGGCGGTCGATTTCATCGAGAACGGGAGGGCGGGTGGCGGACAAGATGGGCTCCGGCGTGGGCGGCAATGGGGGAGCATGTTACAGGCTCATGGCCAGTGGTGCTTGGGGGGACCGCCAGAAACGCGAAAGCCGCGCAGTGCGCGGCTTTTAGAGATGGTGGGCCCAGTAGGACTCGAACCTACGACCAAGGGATTATGAGTCCCCTGCTCTAACCAACTGAGCTATAGGCCCTCAGTAGGTCGCGGATTATAACGATGGTTTCTCCACTGTGCTATCCGAAAAATCCGAATGGGTCATGTGAAGGAAGGTCGCGGCGAATATGTCGGGGGGCAGGGGCAGGCTGACGATGTAGCCTTGCATTTGTTCGCAGCCTTCGTCAGTGAGGAAGGCCTGTTGGGCGAGGGTTTCTACGCCTTCGGCGATGATGGTGAATTGCATGCTGTGACCCAGGGCGATGATGGCGCGCACGATGGCGGCGTCGTGGGGGTCATCGGGCAGGCCGCGGACGAAGGACTGGTCGATTTTCAGGAAGTCCAGGGGCAGGCGCTTGAGGTAGCTTAAGGATGAATAGCCGGTGCCGAAGTCGTCGATGGCCAGCTGTACGCCCAGGCGCTTGAGTTTATGCAGCACTTCCAGGGCTTCTTCGGCCTGGCTCATGATGAAGTTTTCGGTGATTTCCAGTTGCAGGCAACCGGGCTCCAGGTGGTTGTCCCGGAGCAGTTGCTCGATGCGCCCCAGCAGGTTGGGATGGCGCAGTTGGGCACCGGCGAGGTTGACGGAGAGTGGGCCAAAGTAGTCATAGGACTTGCGCCACTGGTGCAGTTGTCGGCAAGCCTGTTCCAGGACCCAGTCGCCGATTTGCAGGATCATGCCGTTTTCTTCGGCCAGGGCGATGAAGTGTTCGGGAGGCACGTCGCCGAAGGTCGGGTGGCGCCAGCGGATCAGGGCTTCGGCGCCGATCAGTTGTTGGGTCTCCAGGCTCAGCTTGGGTTGGTAATACAGAAACAGTTCTTCGCGCTCTAAGGCGCGCCGCAGTTCGTGTTCGAGGGCGACGCGCTCGTTGGCCTGGGCGGTGAGGTCCTGGGTGTAGCGTTCGACCCGATTGCGGCCCTTGGCTTTGGAGCGGTACATGGCGGCATCGGCGTTTTTGACCAGGGTGGCAACGTCGATGCCATCTTGGGGATAGAAGCTGGTGCCGATGCTGGCGCTGATAAAGAACTCGTGCTCGCCCGCCTGGAAGGGCAGGGTGAAGCAGGTCAGCAGTTTATTGGCCAGGTGCTGGGCGTCGCTGGCTTGTTGCAGGCCGGGTAGCAGGATGATGAATTCGTCACCGCCCAGGCGGGCCACGGTGTCGATATCGCGCAACTGCTCCTTGAGGCGCACGGCAATGTCCTTGAGCAGCAGGTCGCCAATCGGGTGGCCGAGGCTGTCGTTGATGTGTTTGAAGCGGTCGAGGTCGAGAAACAGCACCGCGCCCTGGCTGCCGGTTTCCTGTTGGTTATTGAGGGCGGCCTGCAGGCGATTCTCAAACAGAGTGCGGTTGGGCAGGCCGGTGAGTGGGTCGTGGTGCGCCTGGTAGTCAAGCCGTGCCTGGGCGTGCTTGAGGCTGGAGATATCGGCAAATACCGCCACGAAGTGGGTGATCGACTGGTCGTGATTGCGCACGGCGCTGATGGTCAGCCAGCTGGGATACAACTCGCCGTTCTTGCGCCGGTTGGAGATCTCGCCTTGCCAGTGGCCGTTGGCGGTCAATTGATGCCACATCGCCGCGTAGAACGCGCTGTCGTGCAGGCCGGAAGCCAGCAGGCGTGGGGTGTGGCCCAGGGCTTCGGCTTCGCTGTAGCCAGTGATTTCGCTGAAGGCACGGTTGACGGCGCTGATGTTCTGCCGGGTATCGGTGATCAATACGCCTTCGGCGGTACTTTCGAAAACTGTTGCGGCCTGTTGCAGTTTTTCCTGCATCAACTGGCGTTCGGTAATGTCGCGGGCGATGGTCAGCATGCAATCGTCATCACCGATGGGCAGTGGGCGGCTGGACACCTCGCACAGGCGAATCTGCCCGTCACTGCGTCGGATATGGCAGACGAAATCACGCACCAGGCCGTCGCGCTGCAGCAGCTCGAGCATGTGCTTGCGTTCGTTCAAGTCCACCCAGATGCCCAGGTCCAGGGTCGATTGGTCCAGGGACATCGCACTGTTGAACCCGGTGATACGGCTAAAGCCTTCATTGACTTCCAGCAGCAGGCCATCACTCTGGCGGGTCAGTAACAAGCCGTCCGGCGAGGCGTGGAAGGCCTTGGCGAACTTCTCTTCGGTAGTCTGCAGCAGTTGCTGGGTTTCCTTCAGTTGGGTGATATCCCGCACCACCACCACCAAGGCTGCGGTGGTATCGAGCTGGAAGGGTTCGGCAGAAATCAGCCCGGTAAACGCCTGGCCGTTGCTGCGCAGGAACGGCATCTCCAGGTTGCGGATACTGGTGGTCTGCACGCGCTTGAGCAGGTTGGGCCCCACACCCTGGATACCCCAGATGTTCAGCTCGGTAGCGGTCTTGCCAATGACGTCTGCGGCGCTCAGGCCAATCTGGTCCTCGAATGCTTTGTTGACCTCCAGCAGACAGCCATCGGACAGGCGGGCGATTACCAGGATGTCCGGGCACTGCTGGAACACCGAGGCGAACTTCTCCTGCGAGAGCCGCAACGCTTCCTCGGTGCGCTTGGCTTCGCTGATATCAATCATCAGGCCACGCAGAACCGGCTCATGCCCATACTTGATCAGGCTGACAATGTCCCTGACCCACAGGCAGCGGCCGTCAGCGGTGATCACCCGGTAATCAATGCTGTGGTCGCGGTTGGCGCGGGTTTCCTGCTGGCAGAAGCTGTCGGCGCGGGTCAGGTCGGCGGGGTGAATGATGTTGCGCCAGAAGCCGGGGATCAGCCAGTGAGCCCGTGGATAGCCCAGTAGTTCTTCGGCGTGGGGTGACACGTAGCTGTAGGTGAAATCGTTGATGTCAGCTTCCCAGGCTATGGCGGAGAGGCTCTCTACCAGCCCGCGGTAATGGTATTCGCTGCTGCGCAGTTTTTGCTCCAGGGCTACCCGGCGGGAAATTTCCGAACTGAGCCGGCGGTTGATCCGAATGACGATGGCCAGCACGGTACTTAATAGCAGCACGGCAGGCAGGCCGTAGAGCAGCAAGTCGGCCCAGAACGCCCGGTGATCAATGACATTGCCGACCCAGTGCTCCTGGATCTCGTTAATTTCGCTGGGGCTGAGGTCGGCGAGCACTTTATCCAGAATGCCAATCAGCAGTTTTTTCTCTCGAGGCACGCCCATTGCCAGTTGGTAGCGATAGGGCGTTTCGCCACTGACATACAAGCCGTCGAGCTTGAGCTGGCGCAGGCTCCAGACGCTGGAGGCGAGGTCGCCGACGACGGCGTCCACCTCATCGGTGGCCAGGGCCTGCAACGTCGAGCTGACATTGGGCATCGCCACCAGGTTCAGGTCGGGATGGTGGGTGCGCAGCAATTCGTGGGGGGCATAGTTCTCCACCACGGCGATCTTCAGGCCATACAGGTCCTTGAGGGAGCGGGGCTGGGCACCGCCTTCATGGGCGAGAATGACGATGGGGAAGTCGAGGTAAGGCCGGGAAAATGCGAGGAAGCCCTGACGCTCCGGGGTGGACATGATGCCCGGCAACAGGTCGAGCTGGTTGTTCCGCGCCTGCTCCAGCAATGCGCTCCAGTTGGCCGGTTCTATCAGCTTGATCTTGATGCCCAGGCGTTCCTGGAGCAGCCGCACATAGTCAGCGGCCAGGCCCTGATAGCGACCTTCTTCATCGCGATATTCAAACGGCGGCCACGAGGCATCAACGCCCAGGCGCAATTCTGGGTGGTCCGCCAACCAGCCCTGCTCTTCATCTGTGAGAGTCAACGCGCCAGCCGTCGCGGTCCAGGTCAGCAGCGACAGCAGTAGCACGGTCGGCAGTCTGGGCATAACGGTCTCGTTATGGCACGGGGAATATTTCGAGTGTAGACGGGCATTGCGAGGGGGAGTGACGCGGGGAGGATTTAATCTGCACAAAGCAAAACCCCCAGGCCTGGGCCTGGGGGTTTTGTGATCACTCGTCGAGGAAGGAGCGCAAATGCTCGCTTCTCGTCGGGTGGCGCAACTTGCGCAGCGCCTTGGCTTCGATCTGACGGATCCGCTCGCGGGTCACGTCAAACTGCTTACCGACTTCCTCAAGGGTGTGGTCGGTATTCATGTCGATGCCGAAACGCATGCGCAGTACCTTGGCTTCACGGGCAGTGAGGCCGGACAGTACGTCGCGCGTCGCTTCTTTAAGGCTCTCAACGGTGGCGACATCGATTGGCGACTGCATGGTCGAGTCTTCGATGAAGTCACCCAGATGGGAGTCTTCGTCATCACCGATCGGGGTTTCCATGGAGATCGGCTCTTTAGCGATCTTCAATACCTTGCGGATTTTATCCTCAGGCATTTCCATGCGTTCGCCCAGCTCTTCCGGGGTCGGTTCACGACCCATTTCCTGCAACATCTGCCGGGAAATACGGTTGAGCTTGTTGATGGTCTCGATCATGTGCACCGGAATACGGATGGTGCGGGCCTGGTCGGCGATCGAGCGAGTGATCGCCTGACGGATCCACCAGGTGGCATAAGTCGAGAACTTGTAGCCGCGACGGTATTCGAACTTGTCCACAGCCTTCATCAAGCCGATGTTGCCTTCCTGGATCAGGTCGAGGAATTGCAGGCCACGGTTGGTGTACTTCTTGGCGATGGAGATCACCAGACGCAAGTTCGCTTCAACCATCTCTTTCTTCGCGCGGCGGGCCTTGGCCTCGCCGATCGACATGCGACGGTTGATGTCCTTGATCTCGGCAATCGTCAGACCGGTTTCGGTCTGCAGTGCAGTCAGCTTCTGCTGGCAACGAACGATGTCGGCCTGGAAGCGACCAATGGCTTCAGCGTATTTGCTTTTGCCCTTGGCCAGGGCGTCGGTCCAGCTTTCGTCAACTTCATTGCCCGGGAACTGGCGCAGGAAGTCGGCACGCGGCATACGCGCATCACGGACACAGAGCTGCATGATCGCACGCTCTTGTGCACGCAGACGCTCAAGGGCGCTACGAACCCGCTCAACCAGGCCTTCGAATTGCTTCGGTACCAGTTTGATCGGCATGAACAGCTCAGCCAGGGCCAGCAGTTCGGCGGTTGCCTGCTTGCTGCCACGACCATGCTTCTTCAGGGCCTTGCGCGCCAGTTCCATCTGATCGGAGACCGCGCCAAAGCGCTGGGCTGCGATGATGGGATCCGGACCGCTTTCGACTTCTTCGTCGTCGTCGGTGCTGGCTTCAGCTTCGTCGTCGTCGGTTTCGTCGTCCGCTTTCACGGCTTTCGGGTCGACAGGCGGCGGTATTTCGGCAGCCGGCGGAGTAATGCCGTCGTCCGGGTCGATATAACCGCTCAGGACGTCGGACAGGCGGCCACCCTCGGTGGTCACACGAGTGTACTCGGACAGAATATGGTCAACCGTGCCTGGGAAGTGCGCAATTGCGCCCATCACTTCACGGATGCCTTCCTCGATACGTTTGGCGATTTCGATTTCGCCTTCCCGTGTCAGGAGCTCTACCGTACCCATTTCGCGCATATACATGCGCACAGGGTCAGTCGTGCGACCGATGTCGGTCTCCACTGCTGCCAACGCGGCGGCTGCTTCTTCAGCGGCTGCTTCGTCGGTATCAGAGTCGGCCAACATAAGGGCGTCCGCATCCGGAGCACTCTCGTGTACGGGGATCCCCATGTCGTTAATCATGCGGATGATGTCTTCCACCTGCTCAGGATCTGAAATATCCTCAGGCAGGTGGTCATTGACCTCTGCGTAAGTCAGATACTTCTGCTCACGACCCAGGAGGATCAAATCTTTGATACGAGACTGCTGTTGCGCTTTTCCGGACATAACACCCTATCCACTGAAGGTCTTGGCGGGCAAAAAACAAGCCGAGGATTATACCCGAGCTATGACCTCACACGCCAGCTGAGGTCGGGTTTGATGCGGAAACATTCTGTTTTAAGAGGTCGCGCATCTGTTTTGCTATCTGAATTTGCTCTTCAGCCGACAATCCCGGCTGCCTTGCTCTCTTGATGAGTTCATCGAGGGTCTGCGTGTGCTGGCCCGCGGATAACCTAGTAATGGTGTCTAAAAACTGTTGTTCAAGGTTATCGCCGTCAATTAGCCACTCCTTTTCCGCGAGAGCCTTCAACAAGCGGCCTTGTTCCGTGCCGTGCCAGCGAGCCATAAGCTGAATAGAGTTTAGCTTAGGATTTTTCTGTACGGCCTCGATCAGGGCAATTAGCACCTGGGCATAGGTGTTGCTTTCGTTGGCAAAATGTTCGGCGCTTTCCACTTTTCCCGCCAGTTGCGGGTGGTGGATCAGGGTGCGCAGGGCAATCAGTGTCGGCGCCTCCACGGCCACCGGCGTGCGCGGGGCGTAGGCCTCGTCGCGATCGCCGCGCTTGCCGTTTTTACTCCAGGGCTTCTTGTCCCATTTCTTGCCGCCGGCGCCGGGTTTCTTCGGCGTCCAGTCCTGTTGAGGCACAAAGGCTTCTTGGGGCTGGTGGAAGTCAGCGTAGTCCGGCATGGCATCGTAGTCGAAGCCCGGGTCATAGGCCGGTGGCGTATCCTGGGGCGCGCTGTGCACCAGCTGGCTGACCGCTTCGCCGCTCAGGCCGGTGATTTCCAGCAGGCGCTGGCGCATCAGGGCCTTGAGGTTGGCGCCGGGCACCTTGTCGATCAGCGGTGCTGCGAGGGTGGCCATGTGGGCCTTGCCTTCGAGGGAGCGCGGATCGGCTTCTTCGGTCAATTGCTGGAAAAAATAATCGGCCAGCGGCTGTGCGTGCTGGTGGATGCGCGCGCGAAACGCGTCGGTGCCTTCGGAGCGCACCAGGGTGTCCGGGTCTTCGCCTTCGGGCAGGAACAGGAAGCGTGCGCGGCGGCCATCCTGCAGGCTCGGCAGGGTGGCCTCGAGGGCACGCCATGCCGCATTGCGCCCGGCCTGGTCGCCGTCGAAACAGAACAATACGCTGGGCACCACACGAAACAGGCGCTTCATGTGCTCTTCGCTGGTGGCGGTGCCGAGAGTCGCGACGGCATTGCGCAGGCCTTGCTGGGCCAGGGCGATCACGTCCATATAACCTTCAACCACGATGATTTCATCGAGGTTGCGGTTGTTCTTGCGCGCTTCAAACAGGCCGTAGAGTTCCTGGCCCTTGTGAAATACCGGGGTTTCCGGGGAGTTCAGGTATTTGGGCTTGTCGTCACCCAGTACTCGGCCGCCGAAGGCGATGATGCGGCCACGGCTGTCGCGGATCGGGAACATCACCCGGTCGCGGAAACGGTCATAGCGCTTGCCGGTCTCGGCGTTTTCCACCAGGAGGCCGGCGTCGATCATGGCTTTTTGCTGCAGGGTGTCGCTGCTCAGGTGCTTGTACAGGTTGTCCCAGCCCGGCGGGGCGAAGCCCAGGCCGAAGTCGCGGGCAATTTCCCCGGTCAGGCCGCGGCCCTTGAGGTAGTCCACGGCGGCCTTGCGCTGCGGATGGCTTTTCAGGGCCTGGCGGTAGAACTCGGCGGCGGCGGTGAGCAACGGGTACAACGGCGAGTCGGTGGGCTGGCGTGGTTTGTGCGGCCGGCCACTTTCTTCGCGGGGGATTTCCATGCCGGCGGCTTTGGCCAGTTCCTCGACGGCCTGGGGGAAATCCAGGTTGTCGTGGTCCATGATAAAGCCGAGGGCGTTGCCGCCCGCGCCGCAGCCGAAGCAGTAGTAGAACTGCTTGTCGGGGCTGACGCTGAACGATGGGGTCTTTTCTTTGTGGAATGGGCAGCAGGCCGTGTAGTTCTTGCCGGCCTTTTTCATTTGCACGCGTGAGCTGACAACATCGACGATGTCGGTGCGGTTCAGAAGGTCGTCAATAAAGCTCTGGGGAATTAGCCCGGCCATGGCGTTCTCGTCATCACTGCGTGTAAATGAGAGCCCGTGACGCACTCAAGGCGCGCATGTTGGCGGCTTGATCATCAAATGTCTGTTTGGGCTGTCAGGAAGTGTATCTGTCGAGTGTTCACTGACGGTAGTTCCAATCAGTCTTCGACGTGTTTGAAAGTGTTGCCCTGGAGTCCGGTCGCGGCCAGTGCGGCCTCGGGAGCTCATCATGGGGCACAGTCGACCTATTGATCGCCTGCTTGGAAAATAAGTGTGCTCGTCAGTAGCCTTGATAGGCTCGTCAGAAGAGACGCGCACCGCTGGCAAAAGAGCCAGTCCTGACGTGTGAAGCTTTGTCTCGGTCGCATGTGCGGCGTCGACGGTGAAGCATCAAGCGATATCCGCAAATGCCAACAGCCCGGCTGAGGGCCGGGCTTGGCAGAAGCTTGCTACGAACGTCTGTGTATTAGTACAGACGAACGGCGCGGCGCTGCTCGCGCTGAACTTTCTTGGCGTGACGCTTAACAGCGGCTGCTGCTTTGCGCTTACGCTCAGAAGTTGGCTTCTCATAAAATTCGCGGCTACGAACTTCAGCCAGAACACCGGCTTTTTCGCAGGAGCGCTTGAAACGACGCAGAGCTACGTCGAAGGGTTCGTTCTCTTTTACTTTGACGGCTGGCATCCAGAGCTACCTTCTTTCATTACCGGGAATCAACGTTCTCGTCGCAAAAAATTCGCGGCTGAGGTCGTCGGTTTTTAAGGGTTGCGGATGTTAACCCCTCATTGCCCGGAATGCAAAGCCTCTGATCGAAAACCGCTAGTCGGGAGGGGAAGTGGCGACTATTATGCGCGCCTTCGAATTCAGCCTCTACAAGGCGCAAACCCATGTTAGTACTGGGCTTAGAAACCTCCTGCGACGAGACCGGCGTCGCGCTTTACGACAGTGAACGCGGGCTTTTGGCCGATGCGCTGTTCAGTCAGATCGACCTGCACCGGGCCTACGGCGGCGTGGTGCCCGAGCTTGCCAGCCGGGATCACGTCAAACGCATGCTGCCACTGATTCGTCAGGTGTTGGACGAGGCCGGTTGCGTCGCCACCGAGATTGATGCCATCGCCTATACCGCCGGCCCGGGATTGGTCGGGGCCCTGCTGGTTGGGGCCTCCTGCGCCCAGGCGCTGGCGTTTGCCTGGGGTATTCCAGCCCTCGGCGTGCACCATATGGAAGGCCATTTACTGGCGCCGATGCTGGAAGAAAACCCGCCTGGGTTCCCGTTCGTCGCTTTGTTGGTTTCCGGTGGCCATACGCAGCTGGTTCAGGTCGATGCAATCGGCCAGTACACGCTGCTGGGGGAGACCCTGGACGATGCTGCCGGCGAGGCTTTCGACAAGACCGCCAAGATGATGAACCTCAATTATCCCGGTGGTCCGGAAATCGCGCGTCTGGCGGAAAAAGGCGTGGCCGGGCGCTATACCTTCCCGCGCCCGATGTGTGATCGCCCTGGCCTGATGTTCAGCTTCAGTGGCTTGAAAACCTTTGCCTTGAACACCTGGCAGCAAAGCGTCAGCGCCGGGGACGACAGCGAGCAAGCCCGTTGCGACATCTCTCTGGCGTTCCAGCAGGCGGTGGTGGAGACTTTGACCATCAAGTGCAAGCGTGCCTTGAAACAGGCCGGCATGAAGCGCCTGGTCATTGCAGGCGGCGTCAGCGCCAACAAGGCCTTGCGTCTGTCATTGGAAAAAATGCTCGGCGACCTCAAGGGCGAGGTGTTTTACGCTCGCCCCGAGTTCTGCACCGACAACGGCGCGATGATCGCCTTCGCCGGTTGCCAGCGATTGCAGGCTGGCCAGCATGAAAGCCTGGCCATCAGCGTGCAGGCGCGTTGGCCGATGGAGCAATTGCCGCCGTTGTGATCGACGAACATGAGGCGGGTTCAGCCGGCGTATTTAAAAATGCCGTTCGCGCCCGGCAAACAGGTCGCGTAAATTGCCGCGATGGCGCCATACAATCAGCAGGGTGAGTACGCTCATCGGCAGCAGGGCCGCCGGCTCCTGCCAGGCCAGCAATGGCAGGGTCAGGGGCGTGGCGATCAATGCGGCAAGGGAGCTGGTGCGGGTCAGGTAGAACGTCAGCAGCCAGGCGGCCACCGCTAGCAGGGCTGCCGGTGGGTAGATCCCCAGCAGCATGCCGGCCGCCGTCGCGACGCCCTTGCCACCGCGAAAGCGAAAGTACAGCGGGAACAGATGGCCGAGGACGGCGCATACACCGATCCAGGCTTGTTGTTGCAGGGAGAGGCCGGCGAGATCGGCGATCAGTACGGGCAAAAGGCCTTTGCACACGTCGCCAAGCAGCGTGAGTACGGCGAGCTTCTTGCCGGCCAGGCGCAACATATTGGTGGCGCCGGCATTGCCTGAGCCACTCATTCGCGGGTCGGGATTTCCCGTCAGGCGGCTGAGCAAGATGGCAAAGGACAGCGAGCCGAGCAGGTAGGCGAGGGTCGCCAGTAACCAAGACATGCTAACTATTCCGGGCGAGGACGCCTTGATTCTAACGGGGCATTGCGCCCTTGTCGTGCTGTGGAGAAGAGTGCTTGGACAGAGTGTTTATCGAAGGCCTGGAAGTTGACACCGTAATCGGGGCCTACGACTGGGAGCGCGGTATCCGTCAGTGCCTGCGCCTGGACCTGAGTTTCGCCTGGGACAATCGCCCCGCCGCAGCCGGTGATGACCTGACCCTGGCCCTCGATTACGCCAGTGTTTGCACACGCATCCAGGCGTTTGCCGAGCAGGCGCAGTTCCAACTGGTGGAAACGTTCGCCGAGCGCCTGGCGCAAGTCTTGATGGAGGAGTTCCAGATCCCCTGGCTGCACCTCAAGTTGACCAAGCCCGGTGCCGTCCCGGCCGCCAAGGGCGTGGGCGTGGAGATCGAGCGCGGATGTCGCTAACTCAGGTTTACCTTGGTCTTGGCAGTAATATCGAGCGCGAGCCCCATTTGCAGGCGGGGCTTGAGGCGTTAGATGGCTTTTTGACCGATATGCGTTGTTCCGCCGTGTTCGAAAGCCAGCCGGTGGGGATCAAGAGTGGGCCGTTTTTCAACCTGGTGGTGTCGGCGTATACCGATCTGTCGTTGATGGAGTTGGACCGCCGGTTGAAGGCCATCGAGGCTGACAATGGCCGTTACGCGCCGGATCGCAAGGGCTTGCCCCTGGATATTGATGTGCTGCTGTATGGCGACCTGACAGGGAATTTCGACGGGCTGGTGTTGCCGCGCGCAGAGATCCTGAAGAACGCCTTTGTGCTGTGGCCGCTGTCGTTGAT
Organism: Pseudomonas sp. FP2294; assembly: GCF_030687625.1. NCBI lineage: Bacteria > Pseudomonadati > Pseudomonadota > Gammaproteobacteria > Pseudomonadales > Pseudomonadaceae > Pseudomonas > Pseudomonas sp. FP2294. The sequence continues at coordinate 5,302,639 of NZ_CP117441.1, read as the reverse complement.
GGCGCCGGAGCGTGTGCATCCTGAAGTGGGCAAGACATTTGCCGTGCTGTGGCGGGATGCACAGATTGAGCAGGTGCTGGCCCCGGTTGCCTTCAAATGGCGCGACCGGCAACTGACCCCGGACGCTCTTCTGTAGGCGCGGGCAAGCACTAGGCGTCCCCCCGCTCCTGCAGTGAATGGTGTTCTTTGTAGGCTTTCAGGGCCTTGAGCCGCTCACGCTTGAGAGCCTCACCCAGTTCCGGGCCCTTGAAGCCTTTCTCCAGTAATGGCGCCACCGCCACCCCCCGCGCTACCCGCGCAGCACCGCGTAAATAATCCGCCTGTGGATAACTTCGCTGCTCAAGGCCCTTGCGGCCCCGTGCGTCCATTTCGCAGGCGACAACAAACTCTTCAAAACGCTGTGGTCGGCGGAATACGTCAAAACTCTGCAGCAACTCCAGCAGGGTCGAGGCTTTCAGCTCCAGGGCGCGATGGCCGTGGGTGTGATACTCGCCAACCAAAAGTGCCAGTTCCTGGCAATCCTTCGGTACTTTGAAGCGTTCATTGACCGCTCTGATCAGCTTCAGGCCCCGCTGCTCGTGAGCAATATGCCGGGGCAACTTATCCACAGGGGTCAGGCCCTTGCCCAGATCATGCAGCAGGCAAGCCCAGCGCACAGTCAAGGGTTGGGCGTGGAGGGCTGCCTGTTCCAGCACGCTCAGGGTATGGATGCCGGTATCAATTTCCGGATGGTGGGCTTCGGGTTGGGGTACACCGAACAGCGCGTCCACTTCCGGCAGCAAGGTTTTCAGGGCGTGGCAGTCGCGCAGCACCTGGATAAACACCTGGGGTTGATCTTCCATCAGCGCCCGGGAAATTTCCTTCCAACTGCGCTCCGGGGTCAGGGCATCCAGTTCGCCAGAGTCACTGAGTTGGCGCATCAGTTCCAGGGTTTCGGGGGCGACAGTGAAACCGAGGCTGGCATAACGTGCGGCAAACCGTGCCACCCGCAACACACGTAAGGGATCTTCGGCGAACGCCGGGGAAACGTGGCGCAACACTCGGGCTTGCAGATCGCGTTGGCCATGATAGGGATCGGTCAGGTTGCCGTCGTCGTCTTCAGCCATGGCGTTGATGGTCAGGTCGCGACGGATCAAGTCTTGTTCGAGGGTGACTTCAGGGCTGGCATGAAACACAAAGCCGCCATACCCCCGGCCGCTCTTGCGCTCGGTACGGGCGAGGGCGTACTCCTCGTTGTTTTTCGGGTCCAGGAACACCGGAAAATCAGAGCCTACAGGCCGATAGCCCAGGGCGAGCATTTCTTCGGTGGTGGCGCCTACGACGACCCGATCGACATCGGTAACGGGAATGCCCAGCAAGCGATCACGTACCGCTCCGCCGACTTTGTAGATTTGCATGAAAAAGCCTCCATTAGCCCTACAGGATAACGCCTGTGCCAGGCCAATGGAGGCATTGCTGCATCAAAGGTGAACCACGGCCAGGTCCAGGCGGCCGTAGTCGTTGTCGTTGTGTTCGTTGCGCGGCGGAACATGGTGGGTTTTCATGATCTGGTCGCCTTGCAGCGTCTCCAGATGGATATCAAAACCCCATAGCCGGTGCAGGTGCTTGAGCACTTCATCCGTGGATTCGCCCAGGGGTTTGCGGTCGTGCTGCTGGTGGCGCAGGGTCAGGGAGCGGTCGCCGCGCATATCGATGCTGTAGATCTGCACGTTGGGCTCGCGGTTGCCCAGGTTGTACTGGGCCGCCAGGGTCTCGCGGATGGTGCGGTAACCGGCTTCGTCGTGAATGGCAGGTACCAGCAGGTCGTCCTTGAGGTCGTCATCCATAATGCTGAACAGCTTGAGATCACGAATCACCTGGGGCGACAGGTACTGCAGGATAAAGCTCTCATCCTTGAAGCTGCTCATGGCGAACTTGAGGGTCGATAGCCAGTCGCTGCCGGCGATCTCCGGGAACCAGCGGCGATCTTCCTCGGTCGGGTGTTCGCACATGCGCCGGATATCCCGGTACATGGCAAAGCCCAGGGCATAAGGGTTGATGCCGCTGTAGTAGGGGCTGTCGAAGCCTGGCTGGAAGACCACGCTGGTATGGGAGGTGAGGAACTCCATCATGAAACCGTCGGTCACCAGCCCTTCGTCGTAGAGGTCGTTTATCAGGGTGTAATGCCAGAACGTAGCCCAGCCTTCGTTCATCACCTGGGTCTGGCGCTGGGGGTAGAAATACTGGGCGATCTTGCGCACGATCCGCACGATCTCCCGTTGCCACGGCTCCAGCAACGGGGCGTGCTTTTCCAGGAAGTACAGGATGTTTTCCTGGGGTTCGCTGGGGAAGCGTGCATTGTCTTTGTCGCTGTTCTTGTCGGCGCGCTTGGGGATGGTGCGCCACAAGTCGTTGATCTGCTTTTGCAGATGCTCTTCACGGTCCTTCTGCCGCAGCCGTTCCTCTTCGGCGGAAATGGGGTAAGGGCGTTTGTAGCGGTCTACCCCGTAGTTCATCAAGGCATGGCAGGAGTCGAGCAGGTCTTCCACGGCGTCGATCCCGTGGCGCTCCTCGCATTGCATGATGTACTGCTTGGCGAACACCAGGTAATCAATGATCGAACTGGCGTCGGTCCAGGTGCGGAACAGATAGTTGCCCTTGAAGAAACTGTTGTGGCCGTAGCACGCGTGGGCCACCACCAGTGCCTGCATGCAGATGGTGTTTTCTTCCATCAGGTAGGCGATGCACGGGTCGGAGTTGATCACGATTTCGTAGGCCAGGCCCATCTGGCCGCGGCTGTAGGACTTCTCGGTGCTGAGGAAGTGCTTGCCGTAGGACCAATGGTGATAGCCCAGGGGCATGCCCACCGAGGCATACGCGTCCATCATCTGTTCGGCGGTGATCACTTCGATCTGGTTGGGATAGGTATCCAGGGCATAACCGGCCGCAATGCGGCTGATTTCCCGGTCATAGGCCTGGATCAGTTCGAAGGTCCATTCGGACCCCGTGGAAATGGGTTGGCGCTTATGCTCTTTGGCGGTCATGTCACTAACCTGCGCTGGAAGAGTTCACGGAAGACCGGATAGATATCGCCGGCCGAGACCAGTTGTTGCTGGGCGAAGGTATCGGCGAAGGCTTCACCGATGCGCTCGTATTCAAACCACAGGGCCTGGTGCTCGCGGGGGGTAATCTCCACATAAGTGTAGTACTGCACGAACGGCATGATCTGGTTGATCAGGATGTCGCGGCAGATGGGCGAGTCGTCGTTCCAGTTGTCGCCGTCGGAAGCCTGGGCTGCGTAGATGTTCCATTCGTTGGCTGGGTAGCGCTCAGCCATGATTTCCTGCATCAGTTTCAGCGCACTGGACACGATGGTGCCGCCGGTCTCCCGCGAATAGAAAAACTCTTCTTCGTCGACCTCGCGGGCGCTGGTGTGATGGCGGATAAACACCACGTCGATCTTGTCGTAGTTACGCTTGAGAAACAGGTACAGCAGAATAAAGAAGCGCTTGGCGATGTCCTTGGTCGCCTGGGTCATGGAGCCGGAAACGTCCATCAGGCAGAACATCACCGCCTTGGAGCTGGGGTTGGGTTGCTTGACCAGTAGGTTGTATTTCAAGTCGAAGGTGTCGAGGAACGGCACGCGGTGGATACGCGCGCTGAGTTTCTCGATTTCTGCTTCTATTTCCTGGATATCGCCGAAGTTGTCCGGCTCTTCGCGCTTCAAGCGCGCCAATTCTTCCTTGGCTTCCCTCAGTTTGGCGCGGCTGCTGCCAGACAGGGCGATACGCCGTGCATGGGCCGAACGCAGGGTGCGGATGATATTGATGCGCGAGGGGTTGCCCTCGTTGCTGATACCGGCGCGCACGGTCTTGAAGGTGTCAGTGCCGGTCAGGTTGCGCTTGACCAGGTTGGGCAGCTCCAGGTCCTCGAACATGAATTCGAGGAATTCCTCCTGGGTAATCTGGAACACGAACTCATCCATGCCTTCGCCGGAGTTGCCGGCCTTGCCTGGGCCTTTGCCGCCGCCACCGCCCTGAGGGCGCTGGATATGCTCGCCAGTGGTGAATTCCTTGTTTCCCGGATGAACCACGGTCTGTTTGCCGCCGCGGCCGTGATGCAGCACCGGTTCGTCGATGTCCCGGCCGGGAATGCTGATCTGCTCGCCGTGCTCCATATCGGTAATGGAGCGGCGACTCACCGCCTCTTCGACGGCCTTTTTGATGTGGTCACGGTAACGCCGCAGGAACCGCTGGCGGTTTACCGTGCTCTTGTTCTTGCCATTGAGGCGTCGGTCGATCACATAGCTCATAGGGAGCCCTCCGGGCAGCTTCACGTTACAAGCTTCAAGCCGCGAGCTGGAAGCTTAGAGACAAGCGGTCAACTGCCAGGCCAGGGGCCCGGCAGCGCACGCCTGTCGCTGCCTTACTGCGATTTGCGCACCCGCAGGTACCACTCGGAGAGCAGCCGTACCTGTTTGTCGGTGTAGCCGCGCTCGACCATTCGTGTGACGAAGTCGTTGTGTTTTTGCTGGTCCTCCTTGCTGGCCTTGGCGTTGAAGCTGATGACCGGCAGCAGATCCTCGGTGTTGGAGAACATTTTCTTCTCGATGACCACCCGCAGCTTCTCGTAGCTGAGCCAGGTCGGGTTCTTGCCGTTGTTGTTGGCCCGGGCGCGCAGTACGAAGTTGACGATTTCGTTGCGGAAATCCTTCGGATTGCTGATGCCGGCCGGTTTTTCGATCTTCTCCAGCTCTTCGTTGAGGGCTACGCGGTTGAGGATCTCGCCGGTTTCGGGGTCGCGGTATTCCTGATCCTGGATCCAGAAGTCGGCGTACAGCACATAGCGGTCGAAGATGTTCTGGCCGTATTCGCTGTAGGACTCCAGGTAGGCGGTCTGGATCTCCTTGCCGATGAACTCGATATAGCGCGGCGCCAGGTACTCCTTGAGGAAGCGCAGGTAACGCTCGCGGGTTTCGGCCTGGAACTGCTCCTGTTCGATCTGCTGCTCCAGTACATAGAGCAGGTGTACCGGGTTGGCGGCGATCTCATGGGGGTCGAAGTTGAAGACCTTGGACAGGATCTTGAAGGCGAAGCGGGTCGACAGGCCATTCATGCCCTCATCGACGCCCGCCGTGTCGCGGTACTCCTGGATCGACTTGGCCTTGGGATCGGTGTCCTTGAGGTTCTCCCCGTCGTAGACGCGCATTTTCGAGTAGATATTCGAGTTTTCCGGCTCCTTGAGACGCGAGAGCACCGTGAACTGGGCGAGCATCTTCAGGGTGTCTGGCGCGCAATGGGCCTTGGCCAGGGAACTGTTGAACAGCAATTTGTCGTAGATCTTGATTTCATCGCTGACCCGCAGGCAGTACGGCACCTTGACGATATAGATCCGGTCGATGAAGGCTTCGTTGTTCTTGTTGTTGCGGAAGGTGTGCCACTCCGATTCGTTGGAGTGGGCCAGCAGGATGCCAGTGAACGGAATCGCCCCGAGGCCTTCGGTACTGTTGTAGTTGCCTTCCTGGGTGGCGGTGAGCAATGGATGCAGCACCTTGATCGGCGCCTTGAACATCTCCACGAATTCCATCAGGCCCTGGTTGGCCCGGCACAGTGCGCCCGAGTAGCTGTAGGCATCGGCGTCGTTCTGCGGGAATTCCTCCAGCTTGCGGATATCCACCTTGCCCACCAGCGCGGAAATATCCTGGTTGTTTTCATCCCCCGGTTCGGTCTTGGCGACGCCGATCTGGTTGAGAATCGACGGATAGAGCTTCACCACCCGGAACTGGCTGATATCGCCGCCGAACTCGGCCAGGCGCTTGGTGGCCCAGGGCGACATGATGGTGTTGAGATAGCGCCGTGGGATGCCGAAGTCTTCTTCGAGAATCGCGCCATCTTCTGTGGCGTTGAACAGGCCCAGGGGCGATTCGAACACCGGAGAGCCCTTGATCGCGTAGAAGGGCACCTTTTCGATCAGTTGCTTGAGTTTTTCGGCCAGGGAAGATTTACCGCCGCCCACGGGGCCGAGCAGGTAGAGAATCTGTTTCTTCTCTTCCAGGCCCTGGGCGGCATGGCGGAAGTAGGAGACGATCTGGTCGATGCATTCTTCCATGCCATGGAAGTCTTCAAAGGCCGGGTAGCGGCGGATCACCTTGTTGGAGAATATTCGCGACAGCCGCGAGTTGTTGGAGGTGTCTACCAGCTCCGGTTCGCCAATCGCCAGTAGCAGGCGCTCGGCGGCAGACGCATAGGTGCTGCGGTCCTTTTTGCACAGCTCAAGATACTCCTGCAGCGTGAGTTCTTCCTGCTGGGTGGACTCGAAGCGTTGTTGGAAGTGGCTAAAAATACTCATGACGTCGTCACCTCGCTCGATACGTGGAGCCGACGCCGGATCAATCAGTCGATGCTGGCAGCCAGTGGCGTTTGCCGTGGCCATTTCCCCCCAGAACACCCTGAAACGCTACCGATGACCCGCACGCCGGTGTACCGGCTCTCCCCTGTTTTGGATGGCCTGCGCTTAATGATAGTTGGGAATCCGGGAGGTCAAGGCGAGATGCCTAATTAGTTTGGGTGCGCCGTTTCTCAGAAACGGCGCGAGCCCAAGCGTCACGCGGGGTAGCGGGGTTTGAAAAAAATTATTGCGAATTGCCTGTGGCAGTTTCCGCAGGATACGTCGTACGCCACAGCTCAAAGCCGCCGTCCAGGCTGTAGACATCGGAGAACCCCTGGCTGACCAGATAGGCCGCCGCGCTCTGGCTGGAATTGCCGTGATAGCACGCCACGATCACTGGCGCGTCGAGGTCGGCGGCGCGGATGAAATCGGCAATGTTGTGGTTGTCCAGGTGCTGTGCGCCCTTGATGTGGTTCAGGGCGTAAGTCTGGGGATCACGGATATCCACCACCACGGCGCCTTGCTCACGCAGGGCCTGGGCTTGTTCGGGAGGGATACGTTTGAATTCGCTCATGGCGGGCTCCTTGGGCGGGCGGCAAGCGGCGTTTAGCGCTTGGCGGCAGCCGGCAGTGTAACGGGAAGGGGGGATTCACACTGGCAGCTCAGGCGCTCGCCGGTGTCGATGTTCATCAGGGTCATGGCTCCGCCCCAGACACACCCTGTGTCGAGGGCAAATACCCCGGGCTCGTCGCAGTGACCTTCAAGGGCGGCCCAGTGACCGAAGATGATCTTCGTTTCGCGGGTCTTGCGCTCCTTGTGGGTAAACCAGGGCTTGTAGCCGGGCAGGGCGGTTTCGGCGCCTTCCTTGCTCTTGAGGTCGAGTTTGCCTTCGGCGGTGCAAAAGCGCATGCGCGTGAAGTAGTTGGTAATGACCCGTAGGCGGGCAACGCCGGTCAGATCGTTATCCCACTTCACTGGCTCATTGCCGTACATGCCGTCCAGGTAGGTGGCGAACAGCGTGTCATCGGCCAGGGCGGTTTCAACCTCGGCAGCACATTTAAGGGCTTTTTTCAGGCTCCACTGCGGTGGGATGCCGGCATGCACCAGGGCGGTATTGCGGCCCTCGTCGTAGTGCACGAGCTTTTGCCGGCGCAGCCAGTCCAGCAACTCGGCGCGATCCGGAGCTTCGAGGATTTCGCGCAGGGTATCGCCCTTTTTCAGGCGCTCGATGTTATTGCCGACCGCCAGCAGGTGCAGGTCATGGTTGCCCAGTACGCACACCAGGGCGTCGCGCATGCCATAAAGAAAGCGCAGGGTTTCCAGGGATTGCGGGCCACGGTTGACCAGATCACCCACCAGCCACAGACGATCTTGGGCTGGGTCGAAGGCGACACGGTCAAGCAGGCATTTGAGCGGCTCCAGGCAGCCTTGCAGGTCGCCGACAGCATAGGTTGCCATCAGTGCAGGGCTCCCGGTACCGCCAGGCGGAAGGGGGCGATGATGGCGTCGAAGTGTTTGCCGTCTTCGGCAAGCATCTGATAGCTGCCTTGCATCGTGCCGACCTTGGAGGTCATTACGGTGCCGCTGCTGTAGGTGTGGCTGGCGCCGCTGTCGATCAGTGGCTGTTGGCCGATGACACCCGCACCGCGCACTTCCTCGACATGGCCGTCGCCGTCGGTGATGACCCAATGGCGCGACAGCAGCTTGGCGGCCACCTGGCCGTTGTTCTTCACCGTGACGGTGTAGGCAAAGGCAAAGCGGTTCTGTTCAGGTTGCGATTGTTCCGCCAGGAAGCGGGTGACGACGCTGACGTCGATCTGATAGCGAGGATCGGACATGCAAGAGGCCTTAAGAGCAAAAGCGGAGGACAGCAGATGCGGATCAGTCTAGGCCATGAGGAGGGCACTAGGCCAGACATGTGTCTGGCTTGGTAAACGATGGCGTCCTGGCAGATGACGAAGCGCTACCAGTGTAGCGCGGCGCAAATGTGGGAGCGGGCAAGCCCGCACACATTGGAACTGCGGCGGGCGCTGGGAGTGGGGCCAGCAAAAACAAGTGTGGGAGCTGGCAAGCCCACTCCCACATGTGGATCGCATTGCATCAAGCCTCTGCGGCTTATTCCGCCGTCGGCGCTGGCTGGATAGCTAGCTGGTCCGCCAGACGTACAAACGCGGCCAGGTCCAACTGCTCCGGGCGCAGGCTGCCGTCGACACCGGCGGCTTCGATCTCGGCGTTGCTCAGCAATGCCTTGAGTGTATTGCGCAGGGTCTTGCGGCGCTGGTTGAACGCTTCACGCACTACCCGCTCCAGCAGGCGATGATCCTTGGCCGGATGAGGAAGGACCGCGTGGGGCACCAGACGCACAATCGCCGAATCGACTTTCGGTGGTGGATTGAACGCGCCCGGCCCGACATTGAACAGGTGCTCGACCCGGCAGTGGTACTGGACCATGATCGACAGGCGACCCCAATCACCGCCGCCAGGGCCGGCGGCCAAGCGCTCGACCACTTCCTTCTGCAACATGAAATGCATGTCGCGGATGATCCCTGCGTTGTTCAGCAGGTGAAAGATCAGTGGCGTGGAGATGTTGTACGGCAAGTTGCCGACCACCCGCAGGCTGTTGGGGGCGGCATTGAGGCTGGTGAAGTCAAACTTCAGCGCGTCGCCCTGGTGCAGGTTGAAGTTGGGCATGCCAGCGAATTGCTGGTTGAGGATCGGGATCAGGTCCTTGTCCAGCTCAACCACATCCAGTTGGCCGCCGCTATTGAGCAGGCCCTGGGTCAGTGCGCCCTGGCCCGGGCCGATTTCCAGCAGGCGGTCTTCGGGCTTGGCATGGATGGAGCGCAGGATGCGGTCGATAACGCCGGCATCGTGCAGGAAGTTTTGCCCGAAGCGCTTGCGCGCCCGGTGTTGGTAATGCTCGGTCATATACGGGTCTCGGCCATCTGATAGGCGGTTTCCAGGGCCACGTGCAGGCTGCCGGTATCGATCTTGCCGCTGCCCGCCAGGTCCAGGGCGGTGCCATGGTCGACGGAGGTGCGGATGATCGGCAGGCCCAGCGTCACGTTGACTGCGGCGCCGAAACCTTTGTATTTCAGCACGGGCAGCCCCTGGTCATGGTACATCGCCAGCACTGCATCGCAGTGCTCCAGATATTTGGGGGTAAACAGAGTGTCCGCAGGCAATGGGCCGCGCAGGTCCATGCCGTCTTGGCGCAGGCGCTCTAGTGTCGGTTCGATAATGTCGATTTCTTCATGGCCCAGGTGGCCGCCTTCACCCGCGTGGGGGTTGAGGCCGCATACCAGGATTCGCGGCTGGGCGATGCCGAATTTTTGTTGCAGGTCAGCGTGCAGGATGCGCGTTACACGCTCCAGGCGCTCGGGGGTAATGGCATCGGCAATCTGGCGCAAGGGCAGGTGAGTGGTCACCAGTGCCACGCGCAGGCCGCGGGTTGCCAGCATCATCACCACTTGTTCGGTGTGGGTCAGTTCTGCGAGAAACTCGGTATGCCCGGAAAAGGCGATGCCGGCTTCGTTGATCACGCCTTTATGCACGGGCGCGGTGATCATCCCGGCGAAGTCGCCGTCGATGCAGCCTTGTCCGGCCCGGGTCAGAGTCTCCAGGACGAAGGCGGCGTTGGCCTTGTCCAGTTGCCCGGCGACCACCTTGGCCTGCAGCGGGGTGTCCCACACGTACAAGCTATTGGCAGGTGCCGGCTGGTCGGGCCAGTTGCCCGGCGAAACGGGCAGCAAGTCGACAGCCACGCCCAGTTGCGCGGCCCGCTCAAGGAGCAGGTCGCGGCTGGTAATGGCAATCAGGGGGTGAGGCTGGGCTTGCGCGGCGAGCAGCAGGCACAGGTCTGGACCTATGCCGGCCGGCTCGCCGGGTGTCAATGCGAAACGCTGGGGTTTCACTGGACTGCCTGGTCGGTGCCTGTTGTGTCGGCGCCAGGAAGCTTGTTTTCCACGTAGGCTTCGTCACGGATCTGACGCAGCCAGGTTTGCAGCTCTTCGTCGTATTTGCGGTTACGCAGTACGGTCAGTGCTTGCTGCTCACGGGCCTGGCTGGTGTTGTCGGTGGCGCGGCGGCCAAGGACTTCCAGGACATGCCAACCGTATTGGGTCTTGAACGGCTTGGACAGCACGCCTTGGGGCGTATCGTTCATGACTTGCTGGAACTCGGGCACCAGGGCTCGTGGGTCGATCCAGTTCAGGTCGCCGCCGTTGAGGGCAGAACCCGGATCTTCCGAGAAGCTTTTGGCCAGGGTGGCGAAGTCTTCACCGCCTTCGATGCGCTCATAGATCTTTTGCGCCAGTTCCTTGGTTTGAGCCTCGGTGCGGATTTCGCTTGGCTTGACCAGGATATGGCGAACATGCACTTCGTCTTTCAACGAAGTTTCACCGCCTCGGCGTTCCAGCAACTTCAGAATGATGAAGCCGCCAGGGGTGCGCGCAGGCTGGGTGATGCCACCTACTTCCATGGCACTCAGCTCACGGTCAAACGGCGGTGGCAATTGAGCAGCTTTACGCCAGCCCATGTCGCCGCCTTCGAGAGCGTTGTCGCTACCGGACTGGGCGATTGCCATCTGGGCAAAGTCGGCACCGGCCTTCAGACGGTCATAGATCGCCTGGGTCTTGGCCGCTGCGGCATTGAGTTGCTCGGCGTTGGCGCTGTCCGGTGTCGGGATCAGGATATTGGCCAGGTGCAGTTCTTCGGAGAGCTGCATCTTGCCCAGGTCCGAGGCCAGGAAGTTCTTCACTTCCTGCTCTGATACCTGCACACGTTCGGCCACACGGCGCTGACGCACGCGGCTGATGATCATTTCGCGGCGGATCTGGTCACGGGCGTCCTCATAGGACAAACCGTCACGGGCCAGGGCCGCACGAAACTGATCAATGCTCATGTTGTTGCGTTGAGCGATGGTGCCGACGGCCTGGTTCAGTTCTTCGTCGGTGATGCGGATGCCGGAGCGGTCGCCAATCTGCAATTGCAGGTTTTCGACGATCAGGCGTTCCAGCACCTGCTGGTCCAGGACGCTGGTCGGCGGCACGCCACCACCACGCTTGGCGATGGTTTGCTGAACTTCCTTGACCCGTTGGTCCAGTTGGCTCTGCATGATCACGTCGTTATCGACGATGGCCACCACCTTGTCCAGCGGTTGCACTGCAGCGTGTGCCGCTGCAGTACCCAGGAACAGCGCGCCCAGCATCAGCGGGCGCAGACAATCAGAAAGCTTGATCTTCACGTTCACGATAACCTTGGATGCCTTTGTCGAGGAAGCTCTCTACCTTGGCGCCAGTCAGGCCGCCGAGTCCTTTGAGGACGATTTGGAGGAAGAGACCGTGGTCGCCTTTTTCGTTCTGCGGGGCGATCTGGGTGTATTCGTCGTTGGAAACCCAATAACGGTTGATCACGCGCAGTTTCCAGCAGCAGTTGTCGTACTCGAAACCACCGAAGGCTTCCAGGGTACGGTTGCGTGCATAGTCATACTGCCAGCGGGTGATCAGGTTCCATTGTGGAACGATCGGCCACATCATCGAGAAATCGTGTTGCTGGATTTTGTAGTAATCCTTCACGAAGTTCGGTTGCCCTTCGGTTCCGTAGTTGCCGCCAAACTGCCATTTACCGGTCAGTTGGTTGTAGACCACCTGGTCGTTGCGATAGCGATAACCAACGTTGATAACCTTGTTCAGGTTGTCTTCCGGCTGGTAGTGGAACATCGCGCTGCCGGAGCGGGCACTGTGGCTTTCAGTGTCCCAGTTGTAATCGGCAGTGGCGCGCCAGTCGCGGTTGAAGCGGAACTCGTAGTCCAGGGCGATTGGCGAGACGTCCGACTGCGAGTCTTCGCGGTCGGCAGCCACGACGCCAGGCAGTTGTACTTCGCGATCCTTGAAGTACAGGGCTTGGCCGACGGAAATGCGCTGACGCTCAAAGCCGTTTTCTTCGATCCAGCGGCTGGTCACGCCCAGGGACAGTTTGTTTTCGTCACCGATCCGGTCGCTGCCCGAGAAGCGGTTGTCGCGAAACAGCGAGTTGTAGCTGAACGTGGCTTCGCTGCTATCGAACACAGGGATATCGGACTGGTCTTTCTCTGGTACATAGAGATAGAAAAGGCGTGGTTCCAGGGTCTGGTTGTAGTTCTTGCCAAACCACTGGGTGCTGCGGTCAAAAAATAGCCCGCTATCGACGCTGGCGATCGGTATGGAGCGGTCTTGGGAACTCTTGAATTTCTGTCCCGCGGCAACCATTTGTTCTTTGCCGGTGCCGTCGAGATCAAGGTCGTATTTGGTGTAGGCGTACTTGAGTTTCGGCGTGACGAAGCCGTAACTCCAGTTCATCGGCAACGATATGCTTGGTGCTACATTCAATCGTGTTCCGTTGGCACGGGTCAATCCTGTTACATAGGTGTCTAGGCGGCGTTCACCTATCGTGCCGTTGGGGTTAAACGGCCCACCATCCTTGTTGGTAATATTGCCAGTCCTCAGATCCCGATCAAACCGGACGGCCTCGGCGTCATAATCAAAGTGCAGCCCGCCAGGGTTGTAAGGCAATGAACCCGTGAAGGTAATCTGTGGCAATCGATCATACGGAGTAATCTGCGAGATCGTCGCCAGCTCGTAGGCTTGCAGATTCAACCTGGCTTTATAGCTGTCTCCGCGATAGCTGACACTACCTTGCTGGTTGACGAATTCACGAGTCTCCACGCCAATCTGATTGGACTTCAGATCCTGGAAGTAGAACGGATCGCTGATCTTGGTGTAGTCGATCTCAGTCAATAAACGCGAATCCAACCCGCCCTTGTGCTGCCAATTGAGCATATAGCGGGTTTTGTCGTAGTCGCTCTGCTTCTTGCGTTCGTCGCTGTCATCGTTCAGATACGCACCGCCGAACTGACCTTCGCTGGACTTGGTGAGGTAGCGGAACTCGCCTTCCATCAACATGCCGCGCTTGGTCATGTATTGCGGGTACAACGTGGCATCGTAATTCGGCGCCAGGTTGAAGTAGTACGGTGTCACCAGCGTGAAGCCACTTTCCCCACCCGAGCTGAAGCTCGGCGGCAGGAAGCCGGACTGACGACGATCGTCAATCGGGAAGTAGATGTACGGGGTGTACAGGATCGGGATGTTCTTGACCCGCAACGTCGCGTTGGTCGCCGTACCGAAGCCGGTGGCCGGGTTCAACGTGATGTTGTTACCGCGCAGCTGCCAGGCATTGCTGTCTGGCTCGCAGGTGGTGTAGGTACCGTCCTTGAGGCGGATGATCGCGTTTTCGGCACGCTTGGCGTACAGCGCGTTACCACGGATGCGCGATTTGTGCATCACGTATTCGGCGTTGTCGATCTGCGCGGCGCCGGTGTCCAGTTGGACCTGGGCATGGTCGCCGACGATCAGCGCGCCATTGTCGCGCATGCGCACATTGCCGTTCAGCTCGCCACGGTTCTCGGCCTGGTACAGGCTGGCCTCTTGGGCCTCGACCTGCATGCTGCCTTGGCGCATGACCACGTCACCGGCCAGGGTGGCGACCTGGGTTTCCTGCTCGTAACGAGAGGCCTTGGCACCGATGAAGGTCGGTGCGTCGCTCTTGTCGGTCTTGTCGTTCATGCCAGGACGGGGCGGCTCGATGTACGCACCGGCGCAATAAGGACCGGTTTCGGCCAGTTGCGCTGCGGTGAGGTTTTCTCGAGGGACCCAGTCCAGGTGGCTGTAGTCGGCACTGCGCGAACGCAGGCCACGGCCCTTGGATTCGGTGACCAGCTTGGTCTGCGGTACGGCTTCGGCACCAGCAGCTTCGCCTTGCGGCGTGCCGTTGGCCGAGCTGACGGCACTGCCGTCATGCACCGGACGCGGTGGTAACGGGGCTGCGCTGGCTTTCGGCGCGCAATCCCAGGCACCCGAAGCAGAGACTGAGCAGTCATACTGTTCCGCGGCGACCACGAATGAGGTGGCGAAGGGTTGCATGGCCAGCAGACTGCCGGTTACCAGCAACGGAAATTTTCTACGAAACGCGGGGGATTTCAATGCCATCTTATTAGTCCGGGCTTCCTGCGTGCCATCTGCCCGCGGTGTGGGCCGCACGCCTCTCGATGGTCTGAAAAAGATGCGTGATAATAAAGCATGACCCGCTTGACGGCTAGCGCCGTCGGAGACCCTTGTAATGCCCGACCAAGATCTACGTTTGCAACACCTGAAAGTCTGGCTCGATCAGCAGTTACCCGAGCTTTTCCATGCCCAGGGATGGGGGGCCGTACCCCCGGCTACATTGACTGCGGCCAGCAGCGACGCGAGTTTCAGACGGTACTTCCGTTGGCAGGGCGAAGGTCGCACATTGATCGTGATGGATGCCCCACCCCCCCAGGAAAACTGCAAACCTTTCGTCGATATCGCGAGAATGTTGGCGAAATCGGGAATAAATGTTCCGCAAATTTATGCAGAAGATCTCTCCCAAGGCTTTCTTTTGCTCAACGACCTGGGCAAAAACACCTATCTGGATGTGATTGACGGTGAAAATGCCGATCAATTGTTTGCCGAAGCCATCGACGCGCTGCTGGCTTTCCAGCAATTGCCGATGGACGCCGGGTTGCCCAGCTACGACGTGCCATTGTTGCGCCGTGAATTGGAGTTGTTCCCCGAATGGTACGTGCGCCGGCATCTGGGCATTGAGTTCGACGAGCAGCAGTTGGCTCAATGGCAGCGGGTCAGCCAATTGCTGATCGACAGCGCCCTGGCCCAGCCCAAGGTCCTGGTGCATCGCGACTATATGCCGCGCAACCTGATGATCAGCGTGCCGAACCCTGGCGTGCTGGATTTCCAGGATGCGGTCTACGGCCCCGTGACCTACGACATCACCTGCCTGTTCAAGGACGCCTTCCTCAGTTGGCCCCAGGCGCGGGTGCGCGAATGGCAGCGTGGTTATTGGGAGCGTGCTGGCCAATTGGGCATCCCGGTGCAGGCGGACTTTGAAGATTTCCTGCGCGCCAGCGACTTGATGGGGGTGCAGCGTCACCTCAAGGTCATCGGTATCTTTGCGCGTATCTGCCACCGTGATGGCAAACCGCGCTACCTGGCGGACGTGCCGCGCTTCTTTGCCTATATAGACGCGGTGCTGGCCGATCGGCCGGAACTGGCCGACCTGGGCGAGTTGCTGGCCAGCCTGCGCCAACCGGCCGAGGCCCACGTATGAAGGCGATGATCCTGGCGGCCGGCAAGGGCGAGCGGATGCGTCCGCTCACCCTGCACACCCCAAAACCGTTGGTCCAGGCCGGTGGCAAGCGCCTGATCGAGTACCACCTGGAGGCGCTGGCGAAAGCGGGATTCACCGATATCGTCATCAACCATGCCTGGCTGGGCCAGCAAATCGAGAGTTATCTGGGAGACGGCGCGCAGTACGGCGTGCGTATCCAGTATTCGCCAGAGGGCGAGCCCCTGGAAACCGGTGGCGGAATCTTCCAGGCCTTGCCCTTGCTGGGGGAGGAGCCGTTCCTGGTGGTCAATGGCGATATCTGGACCGACTACGACTTTGTCCGCCTCAAGCAGCCCTCGAGCGGCTTGGCGCACTTGGTCATGGTCGATAACCCGCCTCATCACCCCAGTGGTGGCGATTTCTATATCAAGGATGGTTTGCTTCATGATGCAGCGCCCGGTGCCGATAACCTGACCTTCAGTGGCATTTCGGTGCTGCACCCCAAGCTGTTCGCGGGTTGCAGTGCCGGTGCCTTCAAGCTGGCGCCCTTGCTGCGCACGGCGATGGCTCAAGGCTTGGTCTCGGGGGAACACATGGATGGACGCTGGATTGACGTCGGTACGCTGGAGCGCCTGGCGCAGGTTGAAAGTCTGCTGACCGTGGGCCAGTAAGATGTTGTGGCCTGGGACTCTGATCGGCGCCGGGGCGGGTTTTGCCATCGCCAGCATTCCGGGGGCCATGTTGGGTGGGTTGCTGGGGCAGGCACTGGATCGGCGCCTGCAATTGCACAGTTGGGCCCAACTGCGCGAACGCCTGGGCGGCCGGCCGGCGCTGCGCAATGACGAACTGCTGTTTGTCCTGCTGGGCCGCCTGGCCAAGAGTAATGGGCGGGTGGTGGACGGCCATATCCAGCAGGCGCGGGTGGAGATGCGCTCGCTGGACATGAGCGAGCCGGCCCAGCGCCGGGCGATTGCCGCGTTCAACCGAGGCAAGTCGGGGGCCGACCGCGTGCGCAGTTACCTGCGCGTGCTCAAGGTGCAGCCCCATGCGGCGGAAGGCGTGCTGCGCGCCTGCTGGCGCATGGTCTGGGCCGACGGCAAGGCCAGCCCCGCTGAGCGCGAGCTGATCGAGCTATGGGGCAAATGGCTGGGGTGGACGCCGCAACAACTCCAGGCACTGGCCCATGACTATGAGCCGGAACGCAAGCCCCTGGTCACCCGCGGTAGCACCTATCAAGAGGCCCTACGGATCCTCGGGGTAACCGGAACGACAGAGCCTGCGGTCATCAAACGTGCCTATCGACGGCTGCTCAGTCGGCACCACCCGGACAAGATTGCCGGCACTGGCGCGAGCCCCGCTCAAGTGCGCGAGGCCACGGAGCGCACCCGAGAGCTGCATAGTGCCTACACGATCATTCGCGAGCAGCGGGATTTCCGCTGACCCGACCGCCTGTGGCGAGCGTGCTTGCCAAAAGTGTCCACCCTGTCCCCGCACACCCGTCAACCATGTGCCCGGTCCGTAAAAAAAGAGCCCCAAAGTAACCAAGGGCTCCTGACATCGGAGGCCGGGGACCCACCACTCGGGACCTCGCCTGGTCTCGGTGTGCCTGCAGTCCAGCAGTGATTCGGGGGGCACCGAGATGGCGGTCTATCAGTCGATAGATGTATTGGCCGAGATATCTCTATCGCAGGCAAGCCAGCTCCCACAGGGGAATGTAGCTTCGCAGCTCTGGCTCTGTTTTTGATCTGGCTTTTGATCTTGATCTCAGGCGCCCCGTTAAACCACGCTGGCCGCAGGCAGGTATTGCGCAGTGAGCACCCCGGCAGGGATGCCGGGGTAGCCGCGACACGGCCATGGATGGCCGATCGCGGCGGGCCCACGGAGCAATGCCTGACTGCGGGCATGCCGAGCCTAGGCGAGGCACCGAGTGGTGGGGCAAGAGCGTTTTGCTTACTTTGGCGCTTCTCCAAAGTGAGCCGCCGTAAGGGCGGAACCCTAAGTGGCCATGACCGCAGCAACGGATATGTACACAAACCCAATAACCAAAAAAGAGCGAGTTGTGTAGATCCTCATGCCCCCACAGGGCCTCTTAGGTTTGTCAGATAAACCGAGCGGCGGGTTTTAGGGCTGCTGCGCAACCCAACGCGGGCAAGCCCGCTCGCCACAACCACAACCACAGACGGGGCAGTTGGGCTCAGCTACCGCTGCTTTGCGGGCTCAACCAGCCGCGAATCCGCCGGTACAACTGTTCCTGGGCCGCTGCGCTATTCCCGGGAATAGTCTTCAACGACACCTGCTTGTAGTTGTCATTCTTCAGCCGCTTGCTTGCCTGGCTGCGCTCCAGCGCCATTTTGCTGGCCAGGGCGTTGTCCTGATAGAAGACATCGGCGGTCGCCAGCTTCAATGTCGGGGTCAGCTGTTGCAGATCCGGTTGACGGCCCACCGGCGACTGCGCCGCGACCATGATGAACTTTTGCACCTGGGCCGGTTGTTTTTCGCTCAGGTAGCGCGCAGCCCACCAGGCCCCAGTCCCGTGCCCCAGCAGCACCACGCTGCGGGCGTTCTGGGTCTGGGCATAGGCGACGGCTGCGTCGATGCGGGCGAAGATCCGTGTCGCGTCGGTCTTGTCCTGCTCATCCACGCCAGAGATCACGGCCGGGTCGGTGCCCTCGGCTTCGGCGCTGGCCGCCTGTTCGATGGGCTTGGGCGCGGCGGTGCTGGCATCCTTGCTGCTGTCGACGACCGCATCGGGAGCCTGGATCACCCGCGGCGGCAGGGTATCGACACTCAGGTCGGGCAGCGACAGGCTCAGGCTGCCCCAGGCGGCATCCGGCAGCTTCTGGCGCAAAGGCCCGATGGCTTGCGGCCAGTCAGCCGTTTCTCCGGCGCCGGGGACGATAATCACCACACCCTGCGGTTCGGGGCTGTTCGCCGGTTTCCACAGTGCCAGGAACGACTCGTCGCCGGCCTGCAATTGTTGCTGCTCGTGGGGCGGCAGTTGTCGCTCCAGGGCCTGGGCTTCCTCCTGGCTACGCTCTGGCAGAGGCTGGCGTTCTGGTGGTTTTTCGGCGGCCGCCGGCGCGGTGTCAGCCGCCTGCACGCAAAAGGTGCTGGTAAACAGCAGCGACAGGCACAATGCTGGCAGTGTCGAACGGTGAAGCAGGGGCATAGTGGAATCCCGGCCAGAAGTGATCCCGGCAGCCTAATGGGTTGGATGTGAGATGTGAATGATGAATTTTCGCTGTCTGCTGGTTATCGGCTATCTGTGCTTGCCCTTGATGGCGAATGCCGCGCCTGCGTCTGTGGTGCCGCCGGCGGTGCTCAACCCGCAGCAGCGCGAGTGGTTGGCGCAGCACCCGCAACTGCGGGTCGGGGTGGTGTTGCAGGCGCCTTACGCGCAATACGACCGGCGCCTGCAGCGCTTGTCCGGGGCCAATGTCGAGCTGATGCAGGCGCTGGCCAAGGCGCTGAATATCGAGCTGACCTGGCGCAACTTCCCCACGCAGGAACAGTTGGAGGACGCCTTGCGCGATGATGCAGTCGACCTCGCCCCAGGTCTGCTACAAACCCCTGCCGGCCTGCGCCTGTGGCAGTTTTCCGACCCGTATATGCGCGTGCCCCAGCACATTGTTGGCATTCGCGACGGCAGCGGCACGGTGGACCTGGAAAAACTCGATGAACAGTCCCGGGTCGCCGTGCGCATGCCCAGCGGCGTGGCGGATTACCTGCGCAGCAATTACCCCAGGCTGAACCTGCAAGGTGTGCCCCTGGAGCGCCAGGCCTTGCAGTTATTGGTCAGCCAGCAGGCGCGCTATGCGGTAGTCGATGAGGCGCAGTTGAGCCGCTTGTCGATCGAGCCCGAGTTCGCCGGTTTGGCCGTGGTCGGCGATATTGGATTGCCGCAACTGTTGCGGGTGGCCACCCGGCGTGACTGGCCAGCCCTGGCAGAGATTGTCGAGAGCGGCCTGCGCGCCATTCCAGCCCGTGAACTGGAGCAATTGCATGCCCGCTGGCTGCAACCCAAATACCCACGCCTGTCGGAATCACCGGGATTCTGGCAAAACCTCAGCCTGCTGCTGGGCCTGCTGTTGCTCGCGTGCCTGACGGTTGCCCTGTGGCAGCGTCGGCAAAAACATGCCCTGGAACACCAGTTGCTGGCCACGCGTGAGGAAAGCGCTGCCCGTGCGGCGGGCGCCGAAGCATTGCGTCTGACCCAGTTTTCGATTGATCAAAGCACCGTGGGTATCCTCTGGGTCAATTGGGACAGCCATGTGCGCTACGCCAACGTCGCCGCCGAAACCATGCTCGGTTACGCCCCGGGAGCGTTGATCGAGCGCCCGCTGATCGAGTTCGAACCCAATCTGAGCATGGACCGCTGGCTGAACCTGTGGAAGCGCGCCCGGGCCAGTGAAGACGGGCCGCAGAGCTTCGCCACCCAGTGCCTGCGCGCGGATGGCAGCCTGTTGCCCACGGATGTGTCCTTGAGTTTCCTGCGCTTTGCCGGTGGCGAATACCTGGTGGTGTACCTCAACGACGTCACCGAGCGCCGCCGGGCGTTGGCCGCGTTGCAGGAAAGTGAAGCGCGCCTGCAAGGCATCGCCGCCAATGTGCCAGGGCTGGTGTTTCGCCTGGAGCGTCTGCCGTTGAGCGCCGCCATCGACTTTGCCTATATCAGCGAAGGCAGCGAGCGCCTGGTGGGCTATTCGCCGTCCGTGCTCAGCCACCGCGATGTGGGGATTCGCAGCCTGGTCCACCCGGATGATCGCGCCAGTTACCACCAGACCCAGGACCAGGCCATCGACACCGAGAGCAACTGGTCGTGGCAGGGCCGCATCCTGACCCGCCAGGGCGAGCAGCGCTGGGCCGAGATCAAGGCGGTCACCCGGCGTCTGGACGATGGGGCGGTGGTCTGGGACGGGATCGTCTGGGACATCAGCGACAGCAAACGCATTGAGCTGGAATTGGACGCCTCGCGGGCGCAACTGCGCGAACTCTCGGCGCACCTGGAAACCGTGCGTGAGGAAGAGAAGGCGCGGATCGCCCGCGAAGTTCACGATGAGCTGGGGCAGATGCTCACGGTGTTGAAGCTGGAAACCTCCATGTGCGAGTTGGCCTACGCCCAGTTGGACCCAGGCCTGCACGAGCGCCTGAACAGCATGAAGCGCCTGATCGCTCAACTGTTCCAATTGGTCCGTGATGTGGCCACGGCGTTGCGCCCGCCGATTCTCGACGCCGGGATCGCCTCGGCCATCGAGTGGCAGGCCCGGCGGTTTGAGGCGCGCACACAGATTCCGTGCCTGGTGCAGGTGCCGGACAACCTCCCGGCCTTGAGTGACGCCAAGGCCATTGGCCTGTTCCGTATCCTGCAGGAGGCGCTGACCAACGTCATGCGCCATGCCCAGGCGCATACGGTGGAGTTGACCCTGGTGGTGGAGGGCGCCAATCTGCGGTTGACCATCAGTGATGATGGCGCAGGCTTCGTCCCTGCGCCGGGGCGCCCGGTGTCGTTTGGTTTGGTGGGCATGCGCGAGCGGGTGCTGATCATGGGCGGGCAGTTGACCCTCGACAGCGAACTGGGGGAGGGCACCACCCTGAGCGTTACGGTGCCGTTGGATTCGCCATAGATCCCTTGTGGGCTTGCTCGCACATTTTGAATGTCGGCGTTTAATCGCTATAGAGAGAGGAAATTGCCGTGATCCGCGTATTGGTAGCCGAAGACCACACCATCGTCCGTGAAGGCATCAAGCAGTTGATCGGCCTGGCCAAGGACCTGCTGGTGGTGGGCGAGGCGGGCAACGGCGAACAGCTGTTGGAAGCCTTGCGTCACACGCCCTGCGAGGTGGTGCTGCTGGATATCTCCATGCCCGGGGTCAACGGCCTAGAGGCGATTGCGCGGATCCGCGCGCTGAACAACCCGCCGGCCATTCTGGTGCTGTCGATGCATGACGAGGCACAAATGGCCGCCCGGGCGCTGAAGGTCGGCGCGGCAGGGTATGCCACCAAGGACAGCGATCCTGCGCTGTTGTTGACGGCAATCCGCAAAGTCGCCGCGGGCGGGCGCTATATCGACCCGGACCTGGCGGACCGCATGGTGTTTGAGGTCGGCCTCACCGATACCCGGCCGTTGCATTCGCTGTTGTCCGAGCGCGAGTTCTCGGTGTTCGAGCGCTTGGCTCAGGGCGCCAACGTCAACGATATCGCCCAGCAACTGGCCCTGAGCAGCAAGACCATCAGCACCCATAAGGCGCGGTTGATGCAAAAACTCAACATCAGCTCCCTGGCCGAGCTGGTGAAGTACGCGATGGAGCACAGGCTCCTATAGGCGCGTGTCTATTTGCGACATCGCTCAACCCCCAGGAAGCCCGTGCTTGCAGCTTGTCGCTTGAAGCTTGCTGCGCAACTGTCCCTTGCCCGCCATCCGTGTAGGGCAATCCCTACCCCGAACCTTCCATCCTGCTGATGCCAATCTCTCCTGCGCCCCGATTTCCGGGGGCTTGCACCTGGATTACGCTAGCTTCACAGCAGTCCAAAACACAAAGGTGCGGGTATGAGCGAGGCGGATTCAAATGATGTGCTGGTCAGCTTTCGTGGTGTGCAGAAGAGCTACGATGGCGAGAACCTGATCGTCAAAGACCTCAACCTGGACATTCGCAAAGGCGAGTTCCTCACCCTGCTGGGCCCGTCCGGTTCGGGCAAGACCACCAGCCTGATGATGTTGGCGGGCTTCGAAACGCCGACCGCCGGGGAGATCCTGCTGGCCGGGCGCTCGATCAACAATGTGCCGCCGCACAAGCGCGACATTGGCATGGTGTTCCAGAACTATGCGCTGTTCCCGCACATGACGGTGGCCGAGAACCTGGCGTTCCCCCTGACGGTGCGGGGCTTGAGCAAGACCGATGTCAGCGAACGGGTCAAGCGCGTGCTGAGCATGGTCCAGCTCGACGCCTTCGCCCAGCGCTACCCGGCGCAGCTCTCCGGCGGCCAGCAGCAACGGGTGGCCCTGGCTCGCGCCCTGGTGTTCGAGCCGCAGCTGGTGCTGATGGACGAACCCCTTGGCGCCCTCGATAAACAGCTGCGTGAACACATGCAGATGGAGATCAAGCACCTGCACCAGCGCCTCGGCGTGACCGTGGTTTACGTGACCCACGACCAGGGTGAAGCGCTGACCATGTCCGACCGGGTAGCGGTGTTCCACCAGGGCGAGATCCAGCAGATCGCTCCGCCGCGCACTTTGTATGAAGAGCCGAAAAACACCTTCGTCGCCAATTTTATCGGCGAGAACAACCGTCTTAACGGCCGCCTGCACAGCCACACCGGCGAGCGGTGCGTGGTTGAGCTGGCGCGCGGCGAGAAGGTCGAGGCGCTGGCGGTGAATGTCGGGCAGATCGGTGGCCCGGTGACGCTGTCGGTGCGCCCGGAGCGGGTCAGCCTCAACGGTTCCAGCGAAAGCTGCAGCAACCGTTTCTCGGGCCGGGTGGCCGAATTTATCTACCTGGGCGACCACGTGCGCGTGCGCCTGGAAGTCTGCGGCAAGGCCGATTTCTTTGTGAAACAACCGATCGCCGAGCTGGATCCGGCACTGACGGTCGGCGATGTGGTTCCGATTGGCTGGCAAGTCGAGCACGTTCGCGCACTCGACCCACTTCTAGAGGCGAATTGATCGCCCCCTTGGCTTCATCCAACCCTGCACGTGGAGAGAACAATAAATGTTGAGATCCCTGAAATTGACCGCCCTGGCCATTGGCCTGGCGAGTGCTTCACAGGTCATGGCAGGTCCGAACCTGACGGTGGTGTCGTTTGGCGGCGCGAACAAGGCGGCCCAGGTCAAGGCTTTCTATGCCCCGTGGGAAAGCGCGGGCAACGGCAAGATCATCGCCGGCGAGTACAACGGCGAGATGGCCAAGGTCAAAGCCATGGTCGACACCAAAAGCGTGTCCTGGGACCTGGTGGAAGTCGAGTCGCCGGAACTGTCCCGTGGCTGTGACGAGGACATGTTCGAGCCGTTGGATCCTAAGCTGTTCGGCAACCCCGACGACTATGTGAAAGGCGCGATCCAGCCCTGTGGCGTGGGTTTCTTCGTGTGGTCCACGGTGATGGCGTACAACGCCGACAAACTGAAGACGGCCCCAACCAGTTGGGCGGACTTCTGGGACACCAAGACTTTCCCCGGCAAGCGCGGCTTGCGCAAGGGGGCCAAGTACACCCTGGAATTCGCCCTGATGGCCGACGGTGTAGCGCCCAAGGACGTGTACAAAGTGCTGGCCGGCAAGGACGGCCAGGACCGCGCCTTCAAGAAACTCGATGAACTCAAGCCGTCGATCCAGTGGTGGGAAGCCGGCGCCCAGCCGCCGCAGTACCTGGCCTCGGGTGACGTGGTGATGAGCTCGGCCTACAACGGCCGGATCGCCGCCGTGCAGAAAGAGAGCAACCTGAAAGTGGTGTGGAACGGTGGTATCTACGATTTCGACGCCTGGGCGATCCCCAAGGGCCTGAGCAAGGAGCGCGCCGAGGCGGCGAAGAAATTCATCGCCTTCTCCGTTGCACCGCAGCAACAGAAAATCTACTCGGAAAACATCGCCTACGGTCCGGCCAATACCCAAGCCGTGCCGCTGCTGGCCAAGGACATCCTCAAGGATATGCCGACTACTCCGGAAAACATCGCCAACCAGGTGCAGATTGATGTGAGCTTCTGGGCGGATAACGGTGAGCAACTGGAGCAGCGCTTCAATTCCTGGGCTGCCAAATAACAAGCCCCACCGCTTAACCCCTGTGGGAGCTGGCTTGCCTGCGATGGCAGCACCTCGGTAGACCCGACACACCGAGTTGCTGCCATCGCGGGCAAGCCCGGCTCCCACAAGGGGGCCTTTCACACGGGTTTCAACTGTAGATTTTCCGGAGTTTGCCATGGCCATCGCCGTTCCCTCGAACGAGGTCACCACCCCCAGCTTGAAGCAGCGCCTGGCGCGTGCCGAGCGGCTTAACCGCTGGAAGGCCCAGGCCTTGATCGCGCCGCTGGTGGTGTTTTTGCTGCTGGTGTTCCTGGTGCCCATCGTTGCGCTGTTGTACAAAAGCGTCGGTAACCCGGAAGTGGTCGCTGGCCTGCCGCGTACCGTGGTGGCGGTGACCGCCTGGGATGGTCGTGGCCTGCCCGGCGAGTCGGTGTACCAGGCTGTCAGCGAGGACCTGGGTGAAGCCCGGAAAAACCAGACCCTGGGCGACTTGTCCAAGCGCCTGAACATGGAGCTGGCGGGTTATCGCAGCCTGTTGACCAAAACCGCGCGGGCGCTGCCGTTCAGCGCAGTGCCGGCCTCTTATAAAGAAGCGCTGGAAAACCTCGACGAACGCTGGGGCGACCCCGCGTACTGGCAGGCCATCCGGCGCAACACCAGCAGCCTCACGCCTTATTACCTGCTGGCGGCGGTCGATCATCGGATCGACGACCTCGGCGAAGTCGCGCCGGCCACGCCGGACCAGGCGATTTACCTCGATATCTTCGCCCGCACCTTCTGGATGGGCCTGGTGATTACCGTGTGCTGCCTGCTGCTGGCCTATCCGCTGGCGTACCTGCTGGCCAACCTGCCGGCGCGGCAAAGCAACCTGTTGATGATCCTGGTGCTGCTGCCCTTCTGGACCTCGGTGCTGGTGCGCGTGGCCGCCTGGATTGTGCTGCTGCAGTCCGGCGGGCTGATCAACGGCGCGCTGATGGGCCTGGGCATCATTGATAAGCCTCTGGAGTTGGTGTTCAACCGGCTGGGGGTCTACATCTCCATGGTGCATATCCTGCTGCCGTTCATGATTCTGCCGATCTACAGCGTGATGAAGGGCATTTCACCGACCTACATGCGTGCGGCGATCTCTTTGGGTTGTCACCCATTCGCCAGTTTCTGGCGGGTGTACTTCCCACAGACCTACGCGGGTGTGGGTGCCGGTTGCCTGCTGGTGTTTATCCTGGCGATTGGCTACTACATCACCCCGGCCCTGCTGGGCAGCCCGAACGACCAGATGGTCAGCTACTTCGTGGCGTTCTACACCAACACCAGCATCAACTGGGGCATGGCGACTGCGCTGGGCGGCTTGCTGCTGCTGGCGACCGTGGTGCTGTACCTGATCTACAACTGGCTGGTGGGCGCCAGCCGCCTGCGCCTGAGCTGAGGAGCGCCTGAAATGTCCAGCAGTCCTTATATGTCACCCATCGAGCGGGTGTGGTTCTACAGCTTGCGGATCCTCTGCGGCCTGATCCTGTTGTTCCTGATCCTGCCGGTGCTGGTGATCATCCCGCTGTCGTTCAACTCCGGGAGTTTCCTGGTGTACCCGCTGCAGGGGTTTTCGTTGCACTGGTACCAGGACTTCTTTGCCTCGGCGGAATGGATGCGCGCCTTGAAGAACAGCATCATCGTCGCCCCGGCGGCCACGGTGCTGGCGATGGTGTTTGGCACGTTGGCCGCTATTGGCCTGACCCGTGGCCACTTCCCCGGCAAGGCGCTGGTGATGGCCCTGGTGATTTCGCCGATGGTGGTACCGGTGGTGATTATCGGCGTGGCGAGTTACTTGTTCTTTGCCCCGCTGGGGCTGGGCAACAGTTTCTTTTCGCTGATTGTGGTGCATGCGGTGCTGGGCGTGCCCTTTGTGATCATCACCGTGTCGGCGACCTTGCAGGGCTTCAACCACAACCTGGTGCGAGCCGCGGCCAGCCTGGGGGCGTCGCCGTTGACCGCGTTTCGCCGGGTGACGCTGCCGCTGATTGCGCCGGGCGTCATTTCCGGGGCGCTGTTTGCCTTTGCCACATCGTTCGATGAGGTGGTGGTGACGCTGTTCCTCGCCGGGCCCGAGCAGGCCACCTTGCCTCGGCAGATGTTCAGCGGCATCCGCGAAAACCTCAGCCCGACCATTGCCGCAGCGGCGACCTTGCTGATTGCCTTCTCGGTGGTGCTGTTGCTGACCCTGGAGTGGCTGCGTGGGCGCAGCGAAAAACTGCGGACGGCGCAGGTCTGACTGCTGAAACCCGATCACCTGTGGGAGCTGGCTTGCCTGCGATGGTCTCGACTCGGTACACCTGATGCACCGAGTCGAGGCCATCGCAGGCAAGCCAGCTCCGACATTGACCGCGCCCGCTTTGAATGACCCAACCATTCAGCCGCTGAATGGCAGACAACCCGCATTCCCCAGCTATTCTTGTGCCAGCCCACCAATTTATAAGAGGCCGCGCACATGAGTACCTCCTCATTCAAGATCGCCCACAAATTGCTCACCGGCCCAGGCGCCATCGAGCAATTGGCCGCCGAGCTGACCCGGCTGGATATCGACAACCCGTTGATCGTCACCGATGCTGCGCTGGTCAAGTCCGGTACGGTGCAACTGGCATTGGCGCAGTTGGGTGATCGGCCCTACGAGATCTTCGACCGGGTGCTGCCCGACCCGGAGATCGCCATCGTCGAAGACTGCATGCAGGCCTACCGCGAAGGCGGGCATGACGGCCTGATCGGCGTGGGCGGTGGCAGTGCCATTGATATCGCCAAAAGCGTCGCCGCCTATGCCGGTTATCACGGCGCACTCGAGGATTTGTTCGGTGTGGACCAGGTGCCGCGCAAAGGCCCGCCGCTGATTGCCATTCCCACCACGGCCGGCACGGGGTCGGAAGTGACCAATGTGGCGATTCTGTCGGACAAGGCCGCGCAATTGAAAAAAGGCATCGTCAGCGACTACCTGCTGCCGGATGTTGCGCTGATCAGCCCGCAAATGACCCTGACCTGCCCGCGCAGTGTTACGGCTGCCAGTGGTGTGGATGCCCTGGTGCATGCCATCGAGTCCTATCTGTCCCTGAACGCCTCGCCAATCACCGATGCCCTGGCCATTGGCGCGATCAAGTTGATTGCCAACGCCTTGCCCAAGGCCTACGCCAATCCGGCCAACCTGCAGGCGCGTGACGATATGGCCACGGCCAGCCTGATGGCCGGCATGGCCTTCGGCAATGCCGGGGTGGGGGCGGTGCATGCGCTGGCCTACCCGTTGGGCGGGCGTTTCAACATTGCCCACGGGGTGAGCAACGCGTTGCTGCTGCCCTATGTGATGCACTGGAACAAGCTGGCCTGCGTCGAGCGCATGCAGGATATCGCCCAGGCCATGGGGGTGAATATCACGGGCTTGAGCGTCAACGATGCAGCGGACCAGGCGGTGGAGGCGATGACGCGACTGTGCGCCGCAGTGGAGATCCCTAGCGGCTTGCGCAGCTTCGGCGTGCCAGAGGAGGCGATTCCGGCCATGGCCTTAGAAGCCGCGGGAATCGAGCGCCTGATGCGCAACAATCCGCGCAAGCTCAGTGCGGCGGATATCGAGAAAATCTACCGCGCCGCGTACTAGTCATTGAGTCAGGTCACGGTGCGCGCAACAAAGCATGAGGTATACAATGCGCGCCATCGTGATTTAGCTCAGAAAAGGTGCGTCATGCAGCCCTTCGTAATTGCTCCATCGATTCTCTCCGCCGACTTCGCCCGCCTGGGCGAGGAAGTGGACAACGTGTTGGCCGCCGGTGCCGACTTCGTGCACTTCGATGTCATGGACAACCACTATGTGCCGAACCTGACCATCGGCCCGATGGTTTGCGCCGCGCTGCGCAAGTACGGCGTGACCGCGCCGATTGACGTGCACCTGATGGTCAGCCCGGTGGACCGCATCATCGGCGACTTCATCGAAGCCGGTGCGACCTACATCACCTTCCACCCGGAAGCCACGCTGCATGTCGACCGCTCCCTGCAACTGATCCGCGAAGGCGGCTGCAAGGCTGGCCTGGTGTTCAACCCGGCGACCCCGCTGGACACCCTCAAGTACGTGATGGACAAGGTCGACATGGTCTTGCTGATGAGCGTCAACCCGGGGTTTGGCGGGCAGAAGTTCATTCCCGGTACCCTCGACAAGCTGCGTGAGGCCCGTGCGCTGATTGACGCCTCTGGCCGCGATATCCGCCTGGAGATCGACGGTGGGGTCAACGTCAACAACATCCGTGATATCGCGGCGGCGGGCGCCGACACCTTCGTCGCCGGCTCGGCGATCTTCAACACCCCTGACTACCAGGCCGTGATTGCCAAGATGCGTGAAGAACTGGCGCTGGCGCGTCCATGAGCGGTTTTGAGCAGCTGTTCCCCGGTAAATTGCCGCGGCTGGTGATGTTCGATCTGGACGGCACCCTGGTCGATTCGGTGCCGGACCTGACGGCTGCGGTGGATCACATGTTGCTCAAGTTGGGGCGCAAGCCTGCCGGTATCGAATCGGTACGCGAGTGGGTCGGCAACGGCGTGCAGATGCTGGTGCGCCGTGCGCTGGCCAATCACATTGATGCCGAAGGTGTCGATGAGGTGGAGGCCGAGCACGCGCTGGAACTGTTCAACGCGGCCTACGAAGACGGCCACGAACTGACCGTGGTTTACCCCGGCGTGCGCGACACCCTCAAGTGGCTGCACAAGCAGGGCGTGGAAATGGCCCTGATCACCAACAAGCCGGAACGCTTCGTCGCGCCGCTGCTGGACCAGATGAAGATCGGCCGGTATTTCCGCTGGATCATCGGCGGCGATACCCTGCCGCAGAAAAAACCGGATCCGGCGGCGCTGTTCTTTGTGATGAAAATGGCCAATATCCCGGCGTCCCAGTCGCTGTTTGTCGGCGATTCGCGCAGCGATGTGCTGGCGGCGAAAGCGGCGGGGGTCAAGTGTGTGGCCTTAAGCTATGGCTACAACCATGGCCGGCCGATTGCCGAAGAGTCGCCGGCGCTGGTCATTGATGACCTGCGACTGCTAATCCCCGGTTGCTTGGGAGCGGGCGCTGAGATAACGTTGCCCGACGCTGTCCCATCCCCTTCTGGAAATCCCATCGTGGTGGTCACTCGCAAACTCTGGATGAAAGTCATCAAGGCCCTGGCCCGCTGGCGTTGGCGCGCCTGACTGATCCTGGCCGCGCTGCGGCACGTTTGCATACCTGACTGTTAGACCCTCACGCCACGAGGCACCCCATGATCCGCGAAGAATTCCTGCGTTTGGCCGCTGCCGGCTACAACCGCATCCCCATGGCCCGGGAAACCCTGGCCGACTTCGATACGCCGCTGTCGATCTACCTGAAACTGGCCGACGAGCCCAATTCCTATCTGCTGGAATCGGTGCAGGGCGGCGAAAAGTGGGGCCGTTACTCGATCATTGGCCTGCCGTGCCGCACGGTCCTGCGGGTGCATGACCATCACGTCAGCATCACCCATGATGGCGTCGAGATCGAAAGCCACGATGTGCAAGACCCGCTGGCCTTCGTCGAAGCCTTCAAGGCGCGCTACAACGTGCCAACCATTGCTGGTTTGCCGCGTTTCAATGGCGGCCTCGTGGGGTATTTCGGCTACGACTGCGTGCGTTACGTGGAGCAACGCCTGGGCAAATGCCCGAACCCCGACCCGTTGGGTGTGCCGGACATCCTGCTGATGGTTTCCGACGCGGTGGTGGTGTTCGACAACCTGGCCGGCAAGATGCACGCGATTGTGCTCGCCGACCCGACCCAGGCCGATGCGTTCGAGCAAGGCCAGGCCAGCCTCGAAGCGCTGCTGGACAAGCTGCGCCAGCCGATCACCCCGCGTCGCGGCCTGGACCTCAGCCGTCCGCCGGCGGCCGATCCGGTGTTTCGCTCCAGCTTTACCCAGGATGACTACGAGCGCGCGGTCGATACCATCAAGCAATACATCCTCGCCGGTGACTGCATGCAAGTGGTGCCGTCGCAACGGATGTCCATCGACTTCAAGGCGGCGCCCATCGACTTGTACCGGGCACTGCGCTGCTTCAACCCGACGCCGTACATGTACTTCTTCAACTTTGGCGACTTCCACGTAGTGGGCAGCTCGCCGGAAGTGCTGGTGCGCGTCGAAGACAACCTGATCACCGTGCGCCCGATTGCCGGCACGCGCCCCCGTGGCGCGACCGAAGAGGCCGACCTGGCACTTGAAGAAGACCTGCTGTCCGACGACAAGGAAATCGCCGAGCACTTGATGCTCATCGACCTGGGGCGTAACGACACCGGACGCGTTTCGGAAATCGGCTCGGTGAAGCTCACCGAGAAGATGGTGATCGAGCGTTATTCCAACGTGATGCACATTGTGTCCAACGTCACCGGCGAGCTGAAGGCCGGCCTTACGGCGATGGACGCGCTGCGCGCAATTCTGCCGGCGGGCACCTTGTCCGGCGCCCCGAAGATTCGTGCGATGGAAATCATCGACGAGCTGGAGCCGGTCAAGCGTGGGGTCTACGGCGGCGCCGTGGGTTATTTCGCGTGGAATGGCAACATGGACACCGCCATTGCGATCCGCACGGCGGTGATCAAGGACGGCGAACTGCATGTGCAGGCGGGCGGCGGGATTGTCGCCGACTCGGTGCCGGCCCTTGAGTGGGAAGAAACCCTGAACAAGCGCCGGGCGATGTTCCGTGCGGTGGCATTGGCCGAGCAGACCCCGCAAGACTGACGGTCGATCCCGAGCTAAATGTGGGGTTGGGCTTGTGTGGGAGCGGGCTTGCCCGCGATGGCGGTCTGTCAGTCACCGATGTAGTGACTGAACCACCGCTATCGCGGGCAAGCCCGCTCCCACATGGGTTTTATGTTGTTTTTAAGGCCGTATTAGAAATCCAGGCTCACTCCGACACTGACCCCTTGCTGGGTCAGGCTGTCATCCTTCCTCACGTTATACGCCGCGCGCAGTGCCAACTCCTGGGTGAGCTTGTGGCTGACCCCGAGACTCAAGCGATCCGAATTGCTGCGAGGGGTGTAGCCGTCGAGTTCGAAGCCGATCCCCTGCACGCTGTTGAGCGAAATATTCACCTTTTGGGTGTCATTTTCGAACTCATGCTCGTGAGCCACTTCGCCAAAAACCTGGGTTTGCGGGGTGACGCGGTAGCTGCCCTGCAGGCCAACGCCCAGGCGTTTGGAGTCGCGTTGCTGGTCGGCAAAGGTCAGCGCGGTGGAGCGGCTGCCTTTTTCCGAGTAGCCATCGACTTCGATTCGCGCATAGTCGGCGCTGATGAACGGCGACAGGTGCCAATCGCTGCCGACCCCGGCAATGTCATAGCCCACGCGGCCGCTCAAGGCCCAGAGCCAGCCGTCGGTGTCACCTTTTTCTGAGCCTTCGCTGACGCCCAGGGCGAACTTGCGCTTGAGGCTGTCGAAGTCCAGCCGGCCGCCGGTCAGCGCGGCATCGGCCCACCAGTGATTGTGTTGATACTGCGCGAATGCGCTGCCCATGTAGCTGTTGAGCTTGTAGTCCGAGTCGCTGGCGCCTGCTTCGAGAGTCTGGCGATACAGCCCGGCCGCGACACCTACGCGCCAGCTGTCGTCGAGACGATAGCTGCCGCCGACATTCAGGTTGTAGCCACTGCCGTCGCCACTGGCCGAGCTGCCTTGACCGTCGAAGTCCAGGCGCTGACCACCACCGGCGACAATTGCGCGCCATTGGCCGACGGCTTGCCAGTTGCCGTTGTCTGCCTGCCACTGGTTACGCAGCTCATCCTGATGGGCGCGCAGGGTGCCTTGGGCCATTTCTGGCAGCAGGCTCAGCTCCCAGGGGGCGGCGAGCAGCGAGTAGGCATAGTCGGCGATCAAGCGTTGCCCGGCGACGGTGGGGTGGACCGAGTCGTTGTAGATCAGCTTGGTCGGGTCCGGCTGGGTGCCGCCGATGCCATACGTCGGGTTGGCGGTGCAACTGTTGCCAGTGAAGCAGGTGCCGGTAAGGTTCTGCCCGGTCGCCAGGCCAAATCGGCCCGGGTCGGCGAAGGTTTCCTGCAACAGCAGTGGAATATTCAACGGGATGATCTGGGCGTCGATCTGCGACAGGCGCTGTACCAGTGCCTGGTTGAAAATAGTGCTCAGGGCGGACGTCCCAGCCTGCTGCGGCGTGCCGTTGATGGCGGGTGTCAGGCCCAGGTCGGGCAGCATCCACACCATGATGTAGCGCGCACCGGCTTGTTGCAGAGCCTGGGCGCTGTCGGCCAGGCGCCCGCCTGCGGCAACGGCTTGGCCTGGACTGAGGACGCGCTGTTGCAGGAAGTCATTACCGCCACCGGACAGAAAATACAGCGCGTTGGGGTCGGCCCGCCCACCGTTTGCCGGCAGATAACCCTGGCGACTGCGTAAAACAGTGCCCGCGCCCGCATTGCCGGGGGGGATCGCCGTGTCGGAGACTGAGGTGATGGAATCCAGGATGTTGTCGGTACGGTAGCCACCGACCGCCCAGTTATTGCCGTCAGGCAAGCCTTGCGCGGCGCGAACCGGCGAGGTGGAGGCGTTCAGGTCGTTTGGCGCTACACCCAGTTTGGAGCCCAGCTGGGTCGATGAAACCAGGCCGTAGTCACCCTGGAATGTGGGGCCGGTACGGTTGGTAAAACGCAGGGTGGCACCGGACACACCATCGGGGAACTGGCCGGCGTCCGCCAGGCTATCGCCAAAAACCACCATGGTTGAATAAGGTGACGGTGCTGCAAACGCCTGCGCGCAGGCCAGTGCCAGGAGGCATCCGGCAAGGGGCGCAACAAAAGATGGTCTGAGCATAGGGATTCCATATGATTGTTTTTGTATCGGAAGTGAAACACTAGCAATGTAGAGGGAGTTTTCTGTGAGGAAAATCGTTTTTTCTTACAAAACCTTCGTCATGCCCCCCGTATTTGCTGCTCTATATTGCACCGCTGGCGAGGCTACGTTACTGTGCGGGAACGTATGAATGAGACCCTCCCCGTGTTGATCATCAGCAAACTCTTGATGCGAGTAGTCAAGGCACACGCCCGTTGGCGTTGGCGCGCCTGAATTTTCTCTGCCGGCCCGGCCGGACCTGTACCGATTTGCCTTCTTCACCCTTTGTTCGACGCCCCTTGCCGGCTGACCCTGGCAACCGGAACGTGCGTCTGGCAGCGGGTCACGCTCTTAGAAGGCGGTCATTCGAAATCAGTGAATTCAAGAGGTTTGAACCCACATGTTGCTGATGATTGATAACTACGACTCCTTTACCTACAACGTTGTGCAATACCTGGGCGAGCTCGGTGCCGAGGTCAAGGTGGTGCGCAACGATGAAATGACGGTGGCGCAGATTGCTGCCCTGAACCCGGAGCGTATCGTGGTTTCCCCAGGCCCCTGCACGCCGACCGAGGCGGGTATCTCCCTGGAAGCCATCCGGTTTTTCGCCGGCAAGCTGCCGATTCTCGGGGTTTGCCTGGGCCACCAGTCCATCGGCCAGGCATTTGGCGGCGACGTGGTGCGTGCCCGCCAGGTGATGCACGGCAAGACCAGCCCGGTGTTCCATAATGATCAAGGTGTGTTCCAGGGCTTGAACCTGCCGGTGACGGTGACCCGTTACCACTCACTGGTGGTCAAGCGCGAGACCTTGCCCGAATGTCTGGAACTGACGGCCTGGACCCAGCTGGAAGACGGCTCGGTCGATGAGATCATGGGCCTGCGGCACAAGACACTGAATGTCGAAGGGGTGCAGTTTCACCCTGAATCAATTCTGACCGAGCAGGGCTACGAGCTGTTCGCCAACTTTCTCAAGCAGAGCGGCGGCACGCGCTAAGGACTTTCCATGGATATCAAGACTGCCCTGAGCCGTATCGTCGGCCATCTGGACCTGAGCACCGCTGAAATGAGCGATGTCATGCGCGAAATCATGACCGGCCAATGCACCGATGCGCAGATTGGCGCCTTTATGATGGCCATGCGCATGAAGAGCGAGAGCATCGACGAAATCGTCGGCGCCGTCTCGGTGATGCGTGAACTGGCGGACAAGGTCGAACTCAAGACCCTCGACGGCGTGGTCGATGTGGTCGGCACCGGCGGTGACGGTGCGAATATTTTCAACGTTTCGACGGCATCATCCTTTGTCGTAGCCGCCGCCGGTTGCACCGTGGCCAAGCACGGCAACCGCGCGGTATCGGGCAAGAGCGGCAGTGCCGATCTGCTGGAAGCGGCCGGGATCTACCTGAACCTGACCCCGGTGCAGGTGGCGCGCTGCATCGACAACGTCGGTATCGGCTTTATGTTTGCCCAGTCCCACCATGGGGCGATGAAACACGCCGCGGGCCCGCGCAAGGACCTTGGCCTGCGTACCCTGTTCAACATGCTTGGCCCGCTTACGAATCCGGCCGGTGTGAAGCATCAGGTGGTGGGCGTGTTCAGCCAGGCGCTGTGCCGGCCATTGGCCGAAGTCCTGCAGCGCCTGGGCAGCAAACACGTGCTAGTGGTGCACTCCAAGGATGGCCTGGACGAATTCAGCCTGGCGGCCCCAACCTTTGTGGCCGAGCTGAAGAACGATCAGGTCACCGAATATTGGGTCGAGCCAGAAGACCTCGGTATGAAGAGCCAGAGCCTGCATGGCCTGGCGGTAGAAAGCCCGGCGGCGTCCCTTGAATTGATTCGCGATGCCCTGGGGCGTCGCAAGACCGAGAACGGTCAGAAAGCGGCAGAGATGATTGTTCTGAATGCTGGCGCGGCACTTTATGCAGCCGATCACGCCTATAGTCTTACAGAAGGTGTCGCCTTGGCCCACGATGCGCTGCATACGGGTCTGGCTCGCGAAAAGCTCGAAGAGCTGGGAGCATTCACGGCCGTATTCAAGATGGAGAATGAAGGATGAGCGTGCCAACAGTTCTGGAAAACATCCTCGCCCGCAAAGTTGAAGAAGTGGCCGAACGCCGCGCACGGGTGAGCCTGGCCGAGTTGGAAAACCTGGCAAAAAGCGCCGATGCACCCCGCGGCTTTGCCAATGCCCTGATCACCCAGGCCAGGCTCAAGCAGCCAGCGGTGATCGCCGAGATCAAAAAGGCCTCGCCGAGCAAAGGCGTGATCCGCGAGAACTTCGTGCCGGCAGAGATTGCTGCCAGCTATGAGAAGGGCGGGGCAACTTGCCTTTCGGTGTTGACCGATATCGACTACTTCCAGGGTTCCGACGCTTACCTGCAACAAGCCCGCGCCGCGTGCAAGTTGCCGGTGATCCGCAAGGACTTCATGATCGACCCGTACCAGATCGTCGAGGCCCGGGCGTTGGGCGCGGATTGCGTGCTGCTGATCGTTTCGGCGCTGGACGACGTGCAGATGGCCGAGTTGGCGGCGGTTGCCAAAGGCGTGGGCCTGGATGTGCTGGTCGAGGTCCATGACGGTGACGAACTGGAGCGCGCGCTGAAAACCCTCGACACACGACTGGTTGGGGTCAACAACCGCAACCTGCACACCTTTGATGTCAACCTGGAAACCACCCTGGACCTGCTGCCGCGCATTCCTCGTGACCGCCTGGTGATTACCGAGAGCGGGATCGTCAATCGTGCGGATGTGGAGTTGATGGAAATCAGCGACGTGTATTCGTTCCTGGTCGGCGAGACCTTTATGCGTGCGGAGAATCCAGGGGCGGAGTTGCAGCGCCTGTTTTTCCCGGAGCGTGGTCTACCGATCAGTGGTTCGACACTGGATTGATTTGAAACGCGGACACTGTGGGAGCTGGCTTGCCTGCGATAGCATCACCTCGGTGTAACGCAGACACCGAGGCGACAGCATCGCCGGAAAGCCAGCTCCCACATTTTTGTGTTTATTCAGAAAGGCAGGTGTTCGATGATCCAACCCGTAGCGATGACCGTTGAAGCAGGCCTTGCCGCCGAGCAGGACTTGCTGGCCGCCGTCTGCGCGGGTGAACAATCCTTCGGCCTGCTGTTCTGGCAGCCCAGCGACCAGGCACTGGTGATGCCTCGCCGTCTGAGTCGTCTGCCCGCCTTTGACGCGGCCAGTCAGGTATCGGCCGCCCACGGTTGGCCGGTGTTGCTGCGGGAAACAGGAGGGGAGCCAGTGCCGCAGTCTGCGGCGACGGTGAATATCGCACTGGTCTACGCGCCGCCCCGTAGCGAAGGCGACCAGGGCCGCATCGAGACCGGCTACCTGCGCCTGTGCCAGCCCATTTGCGACTTGCTGACCGAGTTGGGCGGCGATGCCTCTGTGGGCGAAATCGACGGGGCCTTTTGCGATGGCCGCTATAACGTCAATCTCAACGGACGCAAGATGGTCGGTACTGCCCAGCGCTGGCGCCAGAGTGGCGGGCGCCCGGTAGGCCTGGTGCATGGCGCATTGTTGCTGGAGAACCATCGTGAGGAACTGGTTGCAGCGGTCAATCGCTTCAATCAGGCGTGCGGCCTCGAGCAGCGGGTGCGTGCCGACAGCCATATCGCCTTGCATGAAGCCTTTGCTGCGCCGGATGCCATCAGCCGCCTCGACGGTTTATACCGGCAGATGCTCGCACAGGTGTTTGCGCACTAGCGAGTGCCGAACACCACCATCGTCTTGCCTTTGACGTGCACCAGGTTGCGCTCTTCCAGATCCTTGAGCACTCGACCGACCATCTCCCGTGAGCAACCGACAATCCGGCCGATTTCCTGGCGCGTAACCTTGATTTGCATGCCGTCTGGATGGGTCATGGCATCCGGCTGCTTGCACAGTTCCAGCAAGCAGCGGGCGACGCGCCCGGTGACGTCGAAGAACGCCAGGTCACCGACTTTGCGCGTGGTGTTGCGCAAGCGCTGGGCAATCTGGCCGCTCAGGGCATAAAGGATGTCCGGATCTTGTTGGGCCAGTTCGCGAAATTTCGCATAGCTGATTTCTGCGAC
This sequence comes from Pseudomonas sp. FP2294, assembly GCF_030687625.1. Classification (NCBI taxonomy): domain Bacteria; kingdom Pseudomonadati; phylum Pseudomonadota; class Gammaproteobacteria; order Pseudomonadales; family Pseudomonadaceae; genus Pseudomonas; species Pseudomonas sp. FP2294. The sequence goes on along the minus strand of NZ_CP117441.1, from coordinate 5,265,455 downwards.
CTCACACTCAATCTTCGCCCGCACCCAGGCGCTGCGCTCCTGTTCTTTCCCCGCTTGTTCAAACAGGCCCAGCTCACCGAAGAAATCACCGGTATTGAGATAGGCGATGATCATTTCGCGACCGTCATCATCCTCGATCAGGATCGTGACTGAACCTTTGATAATGAAAAACAGGGTTTCCGAGCGTTCCCCGGCGCAGATGATGTTCTGCTTGGCCGGATAGCGTTGCCGCTGACAATGGGTCAGTAACTTATCGAGGTTCTTGATCTTGGGTATGGGGGTAATAGCAACCATGGTTGTATCCCGAAAAGACTGCACGGTGTGGTTGGGCTGGTATTTTTATAGAGCGGATCCATCCGGAGGATGGCAATGCGCCATAGATTTGGCGTCAGCTTAACAGACACATTCTGACTCGATCAGGGAATTTACCTATCAAAGTCTGCTGTTGAACGTATTTGGGCAGAACACTGCGCTTGCGGGGGCCTGTGATAAGCTGGCGCCCCTTTTTTAGCAGTGGAGTCTGGGCGATGAAGGCACGCATCCAATGGGCGGGCGAAGCCATGTTCCTCGGTGAGTCGGGCAGTGGCCATGTGGTGGTCATGGATGGCCCGCCGGAAGCCGGTGGCCGCAATCTGGGTGTACGGCCCATGGAAATGCTCCTGCTCGGCGTGGGTGGTTGCAGCAACTTCGATGTGGTCAGCATCTTGAAGAAGTCGCGCCAGGCGGTGGAAAGCTGCGAAGCCTTTTTGGAAGCCGAGCGCGCGACTGAAGACCCGAAGGTGTTCACCAAGATCCATATGCATTTTGTGGTCAAGGGGCGTGCGCTGAAGGAAGCGCAGGTCAAGCGGGCCATCGAGCTGTCGGCGGAGAAGTACTGCTCGGCTTCGATCATGCTCGGCGCGGCAGGTGTGGCCATTACCCATGATTACGAGATCATTGAGTTGGGCTGATCGCGGGATCTTCTGACAAAAAGAAAGGGCGCTTTGCAAGCGCCCTTTTTTGCAGCTCAGATTCGGTAGGTGCTCTTGGTCATGACCTTGGCCATCAGGCTCATGCCAAACCTCACCGGCGCCGGGAAGCGGAAACCGCCGGCATCCAGCGCACTTTCTGCGTGGTGTTCTTCGTCGATACGCATCTGCTCAAGAATCGCCCGGGACTTTTCATCCTCGGCCGGTAGTTGCTCCAGGTGCTCATCCAGGTGTTTGCACACCTGATGTTCGGTCGCGGCGACAAAACCCAGGCTGACCTTGTCGCTGATCAAGCCGGCAGCGGCGCCGATGCCAAACGACAGACCATAAAACAGTGGGTTGAGCACACTGGGGTGGCTGCCCAATTGGCGGATACGTTGTTCACACCAGGCCAAGTGGTCGATTTCTTCCTCAGCCGCGTGCTCCATGGCCGCGCGTACTTGCGGCAGCTTGGCGGTCAGGGCCTGGCCCTGGTAGAGCGCCTGGGCACAGACTTCGCCGGTATGGTTGATGCGCATCAGGCCGGCGACATGACGGGTATCCGTTTCGCTCATTTGTGCTTCGGGTTGCACGATGGCAGGTGACGGGCGATACGGCTGGCCGCTGAAGGGCAGCAGTGTGCGCATGGCTGTGTCGGCCTGCAGCAACAGTCGGTCAATCGGCGAGTAGTGACGTTGGGTAGTCATGCTGACCTCCGGGAAAAATCTCGGCGGTCAGTTTACCGCAAGAGAGGGGCGTGCGTTTGCGCTGGGTCATGCTTCTTGCAGGAGCCGGCAAGCCGGCTCCTGCAATGGCGGGTTTCAGCCGGGTGGCCAGTTCATCTGGCGTTGACCCAGTACATGCATATGAATGTGATAGACGGTCTGGCCGCCATCTTCATTGCAGTTCATCACCACGCGAAAGCCTTTTTCACAGCCTTGTTCCACGGCCAGGCGCTGGGCGGTGAACAGGATGTGTCCAGCCAGGCCCTTGTCTTCTTCCGTCAGGTCGTTGAGGGTGCGGATCGGCTTTTTCGGAATCACCAGGAAATGCACGGGGGCCATTGGCGCAATATCGTGGAAGGCCAGGACCTGGTCATCCTCGTAGATAATCCTCGCGGGTATTTCTCTGTTGATGATCTTGGTGAACAGAGTATCCACAGCTGTTTCTCCATTATGAAAGTGCAGGGTGAGTGTACCCAGCAGGTCAACGCGGGCAATAGGCCTTGTTGATCGCGCCGGCAATCTTGCGGGTCAACCAGCGTGGGCTCAAGCGTGGGCTGAACGCCAGCCAGCGGTTACGGCGACCGGGAACAATGATCGCTTTGTTCTTTGCCAGGGCTCGTACGGTGTGCAGCGCCACTTCTTCCGGGCTCATCAACTGCTGACGGTCCAGCTTGGCGGTGTCCATCTGTGCGGTGCCGAAGAAGGCAGTGCGGGTCGGGCCGGGGCAGAGCACTGAGACCTTGATACCACAGCTTTTCAGCTCTTCGCGCAGACCTTCGGAGAAGTGCAGTACATAGGCCTTGCTGGCGTAGTAGGTACTCATCCATGGCCCAGGCTGGAAGGCTGCGACGGAGGCGACGTTAAGAATCTGCCCTCCACCGTGCAAGGCCATGGAGTTACCCAGCGCATGGCAGAGGCGGGTCAGGGCGAGGATGTTGACTTCGATCAGGTCCTGCTCGGTCATCCAGTCCTGGGCCAGGAATGGGCCGCTGGTGCCAATACCGGCACAGTTGACCAGCAAGTCGATCTGCCGCTCGCCTTCTTCCAGCTCCAGCAGGAACCCGGACAGGCGCAGTGGCTCGCCCAGGTCACAGGCGCGGAACAGCACCTCGACGCCAAAACGTTGGGTCAGCTCTATGGCAATACTTTCCAACTGATCACGCTGGCGGGCCACCAGAATCAAGCTGCGGCCGCGACGGGCCAGTGCTTCGGCCAAGGCCAGGCCGATGCCACTGGAGGCACCGGTGATCAGAGCGTAACGGGTCATGCATTTCTCCATCGCAACGCCACCGCGCCTGCGACAGATGCGTCACAGGCGTGGGGCGTTTCTTCATTCTTGCGGAGAGTCTACAGGTTCGGCCGCATCGTCAGCACTTTGCACATCTTCTTCACCGGCGATGACGCTCTGGTCAGCTTCTTCATCGGTGGACATGGAGCTGCTTTCGTAGTCACTGTCCACGCTGGTTTCGAGCTGGTCCAGGTAACCGCCCATGGCCAGCATCACTGCGGCGGCGAATATCAATGGGAGCAGCGCCAGCCACAGGGTGGCCAGGACCTTTACTGCGGTCGAGTTGCGTGGCGGTGGTGCACCATATTGGTTGGCGCCTGCATTGCCGGGCAGCACGATCAACAGGATCGGGAAAATACTGCCCACGATCGGCACCAGGTTCAGGAACCATAACCAGCCGGACCAGCCCAGGTCATGCAGGCGCTGCACGGTGATCAGGACGCTCATCCACACCGATGCCACGAGCAAGACCAGACCAAGCAGTGAACCAATGATGATCGCCGCAGTGGGAGATGCCGCGGCAATACCCACGCCCACGGTGAACAAGGCGCCCACGATGGCGAACAGCGCCAGGCTCAGGACCAGGGTCCAGGCCAGGAAACGCAGGCGCCCGATACGGCCGTTGACGGTGAACACGTTGAGGGTGGAAAACTCTGGAAGGTCATCCCCCACGGCTGCGCGCGGTGGTGCATACGGCGAGGTGGCCGGGCGCGAAAAATCGGAGGCGCCGGAGTCGGTCTCGTGGGTTTCAGCCAGGTTGAAAGCCACAGGCTGTTCAGCTTCGATGCGCGCATCCACCCCGGCGTTTTTCAGGGCGGCCAGGTAGGTTTCGGCATCGGGGCGAGACAGGTCGCGCTTGAGGGCGACTGGACGCCCGGTGAAGAGCTTTTCGATCGCCTCGACTTCGCTTTTGAACAATTCGGCCAGGTTCAGCTTGGCGGTGGTGCTTTCGACACCCGGGAGCAAGGCTCCATCAAACACAATCTTGAAACGGTTGTCGCTCATGCAGGCATCCTTGTCACTTTTCAGGGGGGTAATGCTGGCCTGCCTCATTCGGCAGGCCAGGCGGGTGGGTCAGCGCGGCCAGCGCAATTGTGCTGCGTGCTCGCGCGCCTTGCGGTATTCGGCATCAAGGCGGGCAACCAGTTCATCGACACTGGGTAAATCGTCAATCTCACCGACGCCTTGGCCGGCGGACCATACGGTCTTCCAGGCTTTGGCCTCGTCGCTGAGTGGTTTGAGCTTGGAGCCAAAGTTGACTTCGCCCTTGCCTTGCAGGGCGGCGAGGTCGAAACCGGCGTTTTCCAGACTCTGGCGCATAAAGCTTGCAGGCACGCCGGACACCGCCGGAGTGTGCACGATATCGGCTGCACGCGATGTGAGCAGCATCTCTTTATAGGCATCGGGGGCGTGGCTTTCGGTGGTGGCGATAAAGCGCGTGCCGAAATACGCGAGATCAGCCCCGAGCAATTGCGCGGCGAGGATTTCGTGCCCATGGTTCAGGCAGCCGGCCAGCAACAGGGTCTTGTCGAAGAACTGGCGAATTTCGGCGACCAGCGAAAACGGGCTCCAAGTGCCGGCGTGGCCACCAGCCCCTGCCGCCACCGCGATCAGCCCATCGACCCCGGCTTCGGCGGCCTTTTCGGCATGGCGCCGAGTGGTGACGTCGTGGAACACCAGGCCGCCGTAGCTGTGTACGGCGTCTACCAATTCCTTGACCGCGCCCAGGCTGGTGATAACGATCGGCACCTTGTGCTCGACGCAAATCGCCAGGTCAGCCTCAAGGCGCGGGTTGCTGTGGTGCACGATCAGGTTGACCGCGTAGGGCGCAGGGTTGTCCAGCAGCGCCAGGCCCGCTTCGATTTCTTCCAGCCAGGCCTTGAAGCCACTGCTTTCACGCTGGTTGAGTGCCGGAAAGCTCCCGACCACGCCATTGCGGCAGCACGCCAGGACCAGTTGCGGATTGGAAATCAGGAACATCGGCGCAGCCACCACGGGCAGGCGCAGACGTTGTTCAAGCAAAGCGGGCAGCGACATTGGAAGTACCCCGGATTAAGTGCGGCTAAGTAGAGTTAGAACGGCTTGACGACGACCAAAATTACAATAGCCAGCAATATCAGAACCGGCACTTCATTGAACCAGCGATAAAAGACATGGCTGCGGGTGTTTTCGCCACGAGCAAAACGTTTTACCTGAGCGCCACACATATGGTGGTAACCGATCAGGATCACCACCAGGGTCAGCTTGGCGTGCATCCAGCCACCCTGGCTGAAGATGCTCGGGTTAAGGCTGATCAACCAGATGCCGAATACCAGCGTGGCGATCATCGACGGCAGCATGATGCCCTTGTACAGCTTGCGCTCCATGATGCAGAAGCGTTCCTGGCTGACGGCATCCTGGCTTTGTGCGTGGTAGACGAACAGGCGCGGCAGGTAAAACAGCCCGGCAAACCAGCAGACAATGCTGACGATATGGAAGGCTTTGAGCCATAGATAAAGCATTTTTAGTTATTCCCAGGTTCACGGTAACTGGAGATAGTAGAGGTTAGAGCGTGCGTACGTCACCTTGACGGTTGTCGCAGAACGATACGGCCCCTATTATCGACGGCTTTCCAGTGGGTTCGTTGAGGGCAGGTTTATGGTCAAGGTCGGTATCGTCGGCGGCACGGGTTACACCGGTGTCGAATTGCTGCGTCTGTTGGCTCAGCATCCGCAAGCTGAGGTAGTGGTCATTACCTCCCGATCCGAGGCCGGCCTGGCCGTTGCCGATATGTACCCCAACCTGCGCGGCCATTACGACGGCCTGGCGTTCAGCGTTCCGGATATCAAGACCCTGGGCGCCTGCGATGTGGTGTTTTTCGCGACCCCCCACGGTGTTGCCCATGCGTTGGCCGGCGAGCTGCTGGCCGCAGGGACCAAGGTCATTGACCTCTCGGCGGACTTCCGTTTGCAGGATGCCGATGAGTGGGCCAAGTGGTACGGTCAGCCCCATGGTGCTCCAGAGCTGCTTGAAGAGGCGGTGTACGGCTTGCCAGAGGTTAATCGTGAGCAGATCAAGCAGGCGCGTCTGATCGCCGTGCCGGGTTGCTATCCGACGGCTACGCAGCTGGGTTTCCTACCGCTGCTGGAAGCTGGCCTGGCGGACGCCTCGCGCCTGATTGCCGACTGCAAGTCGGGCGTCAGCGGCGCTGGTCGCGGTGCAGCAGTAGGCTCCTTGTACTCCGAGACCTCGGAAAGCATGAAGGCGTATGCCGTAAAGGGGCATCGCCATCTGCCGGAAATTCGCCAGGGGCTGCGGCGTGCGGCGGGCAGTGACGTCGGTCTGACGTTCGTGCCGCACCTGACCCCGATGATCCGGGGGATTCACTCGACACTGTATGCAACGGTCGTGGATCGCTCGGTGGATCTGCAGGCATTGTTTGAAAAGCGTTATGCCAATGAGCCGTTCGTCGATGTAATGCCTGCCGGTAGTCACCCGGAAACCCGCAGCGTGCGCGGTGCCAACGTGTGCCGGATTGCCGTGCATCGTCCGCAGGATGGCGACTTGGTGGTGGTGCTGTCGGTTATCGATAATCTGGTCAAGGGCGCCTCGGGCCAGGCTGTGCAGAACATGAACATCTTGTTCGGCCTTGATGAGAAGCTCGGTTTGTCCCACGCCGGCATGCTGCCTTAAGGCGTTGGCTGCTGTGCAAAAGGCCCGTTGATCGGGCCTTTCGTGTTTTTAAGGGCCGCCGGGCAGATTGATATACCGTAACAATAGTTGACCGCTTTTCTAGGAGAAGCGGATAATGGCGGTCATCACGCATATGGCGGCGCTACGCCGGGAGATTATCAGCATGAGCGTTGAATCCTTCACCCCCACGGCTTTGCAATTCACCCACGGTGCTGCGCACAAGGTGAAGAGCCTGGTCGATGAAGAGGGTAATGATCGCTTGAAGCTGCGCGTATTCGTTACGGGCGGCGGTTGTTCAGGGTTTCAGTACGGCTTCACCTTCGATGAAGATGTGGCTGACGACGACACCATTGTCGAGCGCGAAGGCGTAAGCCTGGTCGTGGATCCGATGAGCTTCCAGTACTTGGCAGGTGCCGAGGTGGACTACCAGGAAGGTTTGGAAGGCTCACGCTTTGTGATCAAGAACCCGAATGCCACCACGACTTGTGGTTGCGGTTCGTCTTTCTCGATCTGATCAGTAGCGGATTAAGCAAAACGCCGCTTGGCTCTTATGGGGCCAAGCGGCGTTTTGCTATCTGCGTTTCAGGCGGGGTAGATCGCGCCAAGTACACGAAGGCCGCGGGCGCCTGTCACGCTGGGACGGTTGGCGGCGATACCTTCCAGGCAGCAATGGGCCAGCCAGGCGAAGGCCATGGCTTCCACCCAGTCGGGGTCTACACCGTGGGTGGCGGTGCTGCTGACACGGGTGGTCGGTAGCATGGCGGCGAGGCGGTTCATCAGCGTCGAGTTATGGGCGCCGCCGCCACACACCAGCAGGGTTTCGGTTTGCGGCTGTGCGGTTTTCAACGACTCGACGATGGTCTGTACGGTCAGTTCCAGCAGCGTGGCCTGGATATCCTGGGCATTGAACGATGGCAGTCGACCGAGGTGGTGTTCCAGCCAAGGCAGGTTGAAGACTTCGCGCCCAGTGCTTTTCGGCCCCTTGGTCAGGAAGAAGGGGTCGCTGAGCAATGCGTTAAGCAACTGTGGCTCGACCTTTCCCGTCGCGGCCCATTGGCCGTCGCGGTCAAAGTTTTCGCCCCTTTGCTGGTGAATCCAGGCGTCCAGCAGAACGTTGCCCGGGCCGCAATCAAAACCCGCTACGGGTTTGCCGGTTTCGATCAGGCTCAGATTGCTGAAGCCGCCGACATTCAATACTGCGCGGTTACCAGTAGCCTCGCCGAACAGCGCTTCGTGAAAGGCGGGCACCAGTGGTGCTCCCTGGCCGCCGGCGGCTACATCGCGGCTGCGAAAGTCGCTGACGACGGTTATTCCGGTCAGTTCGGTCAGTAGGGCGGGGTTGCCAATCTGCACGGTGAAACCGCGGGCGGGCTCGTGGCGAATGGTCTGCCCATGGCTGCCAATCGCATGGATGTCGTGGTGAGTGAGTTGCTGCTGCTCAAGCACGGCATGAATGCCCTGGGCTGCGAGCGTTACCCAGCTTTGCTGGGCAATCGCCGAGCGTGCAATTTCATCCGGGCCACTGGCGCAAAGGCCCAGCAGCTCGGCGCGCAGGGATTCAGGCATGGGGATGTAATGTGTGGCGATCAACTTGACCGCCGTATCTTGCTCGATCAGCGCTATGTCCAGGCCATCAAGGCTGGTCCCGGACATGACACCTATATAGAGCGCCATCGCTTAGCGCTTCGCCGAAGCCAGCATGGTGGCGCGTTCCTGGTCCATGCGTGCCATCAGCGGTTGGCTTTGCTGTAGGAAGCGTGCGCGCTCGGCTTTGGCGATCGGGTCGGCCATCGGCAGCTTCTGGCCCAGTGGGTCGACGTGCACGCCGTTGACCTGGAACTCATAGTGCAGGTGCGGGCCGGTGGACAGGCCGGTGGTGCCGATATAGCCAATCACTTGGCCTTGCTTGACGTTGCCGCCGGTCTTCACGCCTTTGGCAAAGCCTTGCATATGCCCATAAAGCGTACGGTAGCTGTTGCCGTGCTGGATGATAACGGTGTTGCCGTAGCCGCCACGGCGCCCGGCCAGCAGCACCTTGCCGTCGCCGGCAGCTTTGATCGGCGTGCCGCGCGGTGCTGCATAGTCCACGCCTTTGTGGGCGCGGATTTTGTTCAGAATTGGATGCTTGCGACCCATGGAGAAACGCGAGCTAATACGGGCGAAGTCAACCGGAGTACGGATGAAGGCTTTGCGCATGCTATTGCCGTCGGCGGTGTAGTAGCTGCTATTGCCTTGTTTGTTGGTGTAACGCACGGCAGTGTAGGTCTTGCCGCGGTTGGTGAAGCGCGCCGAGAGGATATTGCCGGTACCGACAACCTTGCCGTTGGCCACCTTTTGCTCGTAGATCACATCGAATTCGTCACCCTGGCGAATGTCCTGAGCGAAGTCGATGTCGTAGCCAAATACGCTGGCCATGTCCATGGTCATGCTATGGGACAGGCCCGCGCGAGCTGCGGACTGGGACAGCGAGCTATTGATCACGCCGTGGATGTAGGCGGAGCGCACCACTGGCTTGGTGGTCACGCGATTGAAGGCAAAGCCCTTGGCGCCTCTGGTCAGGGTGATGCTTTCGAGGTGGTTGAGCTTGGTGTGCAGAGTGGTCAGTTGGCCTTCAGGGCTCAGCTCGAACTCAAGCTTTTGGCCACTCTTGAGCTGGGTGAATTGCTTGGCTTGCTTATCGCTGGCCAGCACATCGCTAACGGTGGTGGCGGGTAGGCCGACCTTTTCAAATAGCGTCGACAGCGTATCGCCTTTGGCCACGACCACTTCGCGATGCACGGGGCCTTTCGCTACCTGAGCGGTTTGTTTGGTGTCGTCTGGGCTTTCTTCAATCTGCGCAAATGGCGACTCTGCGCTCGCGGTTGTGGCTTGTTGCGCGTCAGAAGCGTCTTGATCTTGTGTCAGTTGTTCAACCGGACTCTCCAAGTCAAGACTCAGGGTCGTTCGTTTGGCTTCTACGTCACTGGAAGGGAATACCAGGAGTGCCAGGCTTAGAAGGGCGGCGATACCACTTGCGGCGAGCAGGTGGGTCTTCGGGTAAAGCGGTGGCGCTTTAGACGGTTCAGTGGTCATAGGTAATTTTGACTTTGAAAAGGTGAAATGGAAAAGATGAATGACATGATGAAGATGAAATAACTGTATAAAATATAACCAAATCATCTGTGGCGCAAGCTTGCGAATGCCGGGCTCGCCGAATGGTGTCCGTTTGCAGGGCAAAACTTGTAATTAGTCCCTGATCTTGTATGGTTGGTTCCCTTTGAATCTGAGCCTTGCGGGTCTGTTATGAAGTCGGTTGAAGAGCAGCTAGCGCTGATCAAACGTGGTGCGGAAGAACTGTTGGTCGAGGCCGAGCTGATCGAAAAGCTCAAGCGTGGCCAACCCCTGCGTATTAAGGCTGGCTTTGATCCGACGGCACCGGATCTGCACCTGGGTCACACCGTGCTTATTAATAAGCTGCGCCAGTTCCAGGAGTTGGGGCATCAGGTGATCTTCCTTATAGGTGATTTCACCGGGATGATCGGTGATCCGAGTGGTAAGAGCGCCACGCGCCCGCCGCTGACCCGTGAGCAGGTTCTCGATAATGCCGAGACCTACAAGACCCAGGTTTTCAAGATTCTCGATCCGGCCAAGACCGAAGTGGCTTTCAACTCCACCTGGATGGATCTGATGGGGCCGGCGGATTTCATTCGCCTGACGTCCCAGTACACCGTTGCGCGGATGCTTGAGCGCGATGACTTCGATAAGCGCTACTCCACCAATCAGCCTATTGCGATACATGAGTTCCTATACCCGTTGGTTCAAGGGTATGACTCGGTAGCGTTGCGGGCGGACGTTGAGCTGGGCGGTACTGATCAGAAGTTCAACCTGTTGATGGGGCGTGAGCTGCAGCGTGCGTATGGCCAGGAGGCTCAGTGCATTCTGACTATGCCGTTGCTGGAAGGCTTGGATGGCGTCAAGAAGATGTCCAAGTCGCTGGGCAACTACGTCGGCATCCAGGAAGCGCCGGGGGTGATGTACGGCAAGTTGGTTTCTATCCCTGATGCGCTGATGTGGCGCTACTTCGAGCTGTTGAGCTTCCGCTCGATGGATGAGATCAACGCGTTGCGTGCTGACGTGGAGGCGGGTGCGAATCCTCGGGACGTCAAGATCAAGCTGGCGGAAGAGATTGTTGCGCGTTTCCATGGCGAGGAGGCTGCGGCCAGTGCTCACCGTGCGGCGGGCAATCGTATGAAGGATGGCGAGCTGCCGGATGATCTGCCTGAGATCGAATTGACTGCTGGTGAGGCGATGCCGATTGCGGCCGTCCTTAATAAGGCGGGCCTGGTGAAGAACTCGGCGGTTGCACGTGACCTTCTGGGTTCCGGTGGTGTGCGTATAGATGGTGAGGTTGTCGATCGCGCCTTTATATACGAGCTGGGCGCGACCCACGTTTGCCAGGCCGGCAAGAAGGCATTTGCGCGTATTACGCTTAAATCCGAATAAACCTGAAATTAACTGTTGACGGCGATTTATATCTGTCTATAATTCGCCCCACTTCCGGCGCAGTCGAAACGGAAAACTCCTTGGTAAACAAAGAGTTACGCAGAATTCGACAGCGAGTTGCTTCAGTTCATCGAAGCCCAGAAGGAGTTGGTAGAGCAGTGTTGTTTGGCTCTATTAACGTTTCGATCCTCTCGGTCGAAAGCGGAGAAAAAGAGGTGTTGACAGCAGCGTGTAACGCTGTAGAATTCGCCTCCCGCTAACGAGAGATCGGAAGCGCAAGTGGTTGAAGTTGTTGAGGAAATCCTCGAAAACTTCTGAAAATAATCACTTGACAGCAAATGAGGCTGCTGTAGAATGCGCGCCTCGGTTGAGACGAAAGATCTTAACCAACCGCTCTTTAACAACTGAATCAAGCAATTCGTGTGGGTGCTTGTGGAGTCAGACTGATAGTCAACAAGATTATCAGCATCACAAGTTACTCCGCGAGAAATCAAAGATGTAACCAACGATTGCTGAGCCAAGTTTAGGGTTTCTTAAAAACCCAAAGATGTTTGAACTGAAGAGTTTGATCATGGCTCAGATTGAACGCTGGCGGCAGGCCTAACACATGCAAGTCGAGCGGTAGAGAGAAGCTTGCTTCTCTTGAGAGCGGCGGACGGGTGAGTAATGCCTAGGAATCTGCCTGGTAGTGGGGGATAACGTTCGGAAACGGACGCTAATACCGCATACGTCCTACGGGAGAAAGCAGGGGACCTTCGGGCCTTGCGCTATCAGATGAGCCTAGGTCGGATTAGCTAGTTGGTGGGGTAATGGCTCACCAAGGCGACGATCCGTAACTGGTCTGAGAGGATGATCAGTCACACTGGAACTGAGACACGGTCCAGACTCCTACGGGAGGCAGCAGTGGGGAATATTGGACAATGGGCGAAAGCCTGATCCAGCCATGCCGCGTGTGTGAAGAAGGTCTTCGGATTGTAAAGCACTTTAAGTTGGGAGGAAGGGTTGTAGATTAATACTCTGCAATTTTGACGTTACCGACAGAATAAGCACCGGCTAACTCTGTGCCAGCAGCCGCGGTAATACAGAGGGTGCAAGCGTTAATCGGAATTACTGGGCGTAAAGCGCGCGTAGGTGGTTAGTTAAGTTGGATGTGAAATCCCCGGGCTCAACCTGGGAACTGCATTCAAAACTGACTGACTAGAGTATGGTAGAGGGTGGTGGAATTTCCTGTGTAGCGGTGAAATGCGTAGATATAGGAAGGAACACCAGTGGCGAAGGCGACCACCTGGACTGATACTGACACTGAGGTGCGAAAGCGTGGGGAGCAAACAGGATTAGATACCCTGGTAGTCCACGCCGTAAACGATGTCAACTAGCCGTTGGGAGCCTTGAGCTCTTAGTGGCGCAGCTAACGCATTAAGTTGACCGCCTGGGGAGTACGGCCGCAAGGTTAAAACTCAAATGAATTGACGGGGGCCCGCACAAGCGGTGGAGCATGTGGTTTAATTCGAAGCAACGCGAAGAACCTTACCAGGCCTTGACATCCAATGAACTTTCTAGAGATAGATTGGTGCCTTCGGGAACATTGAGACAGGTGCTGCATGGCTGTCGTCAGCTCGTGTCGTGAGATGTTGGGTTAAGTCCCGTAACGAGCGCAACCCTTGTCCTTAGTTACCAGCACGTAATGGTGGGCACTCTAAGGAGACTGCCGGTGACAAACCGGAGGAAGGTGGGGATGACGTCAAGTCATCATGGCCCTTACGGCCTGGGCTACACACGTGCTACAATGGTCGGTACAGAGGGTTGCCAAGCCGCGAGGTGGAGCTAATCCCACAAAACCGATCGTAGTCCGGATCGCAGTCTGCAACTCGACTGCGTGAAGTCGGAATCGCTAGTAATCGCGAATCAGAATGTCGCGGTGAATACGTTCCCGGGCCTTGTACACACCGCCCGTCACACCATGGGAGTGGGTTGCACCAGAAGTAGCTAGTCTAACCTTCGGGAGGACGGTTACCACGGTGTGATTCATGACTGGGGTGAAGTCGTAACAAGGTAGCCGTAGGGGAACCTGCGGCTGGATCACCTCCTTAATCGACGACATCAGCTGCTCCATAAGTTCCCACACGAATTGCTTGATTCATTGAAGAAGACGAAAGAAGCAGCCCGAAATTGGGTCTGTAGCTCAGTTGGTTAGAGCGCACCCCTGATAAGGGTGAGGTCGGCAGTTCGAATCTGCCCAGACCCACCAATTTTGTGTGGGAAACGCCTGTAGAAATACGGGGCCATAGCTCAGCTGGGAGAGCGCCTGCCTTGCACGCAGGAGGTCAGCGGTTCGATCCCGCTTGGCTCCACCACTACTGCTTCTGTCTGTATAAAGCTTAGAAATGAGCATTCCATCAATGCGATGGTGAATGTTGATTTCTAGTCTTTGACTAGTTCGTTCTTTAAAAATTTGGGTATGTGATAGAAAGATAGACTGAACGTTACTTTCACTGGTAACGGATCAGGCTAAGGTAAAATTTGTGAGTTACTCAAATTGAGTATTATCGAATTTTCGGCGAATGTCGTCTTCACAGTATAACCAGATTGCTTGGGGTTATATGGTCAAGTGAAGAAGCGCATACGGTGGATGCCTTGGCAGTCAGAGGCGATGAAAGACGTGGTAGCCTGCGAAAAGCTTCGGGGAGTCGGCAAACAGACTTTGATCCGGAGATGTCTGAATGGGGGAACCCAGCCATCATAAGATGGTTATCTTAAGCTGAATACATAGGCTTAAGAGGCGAACCAGGGGAACTGAAACATCTAAGTACCCTGAGGAAAAGAAATCAACCGAGATTCCCTTAGTAGTGGCGAGCGAACGGGGACTAGCCCTTAAGTGGCTTTGAGATTAGCGGAACGCTCTGGAAAGTGCGGCCATAGTGGGTGATAGCCCTGTACGCGAAAATCTCTTAGTCATGAAATCGAGTAGGACGGAGCACGAGAAACTTTGTCTGAATATGGGGGGACCATCCTCCAAGGCTAAATACTACTGACTGACCGATAGTGAACTAGTACCGTGAGGGAAAGGCGAAAAGAACCCCGGAGAGGGGAGTGAAATAGATCCTGAAACCGTATGCGTACAAGCAGTGGGAGCCCACTTTGTTGGGTGACTGCGTACCTTTTGTATAATGGGTCAGCGACTTATTTTCAGTGGCGAGCTTAACCGAATAGGGGAGGCGTAGCGAAAGCGAGTCTTAATAGGGCGTCTAGTCGCTGGGAATAGACCCGAAACCGGGCGATCTATCCATGGGCAGGTTGAAGGTTGGGTAACACTAACTGGAGGACCGAACCGACTACCGTTGAAAAGTTAGCGGATGACCTGTGGATCGGAGTGAAAGGCTAATCAAGCTCGGAGATAGCTGGTTCTCCTCGAAAGCTATTTAGGTAGCGCCTCATGTATCACTGTAGGGGGTAGAGCACTGTTTCGGCTAGGGGGTCATCCCGACTTACCAAACCGATGCAAACTCCGAATACCTACAAGTGCCGAGCATGGGAGACACACGGCGGGTGCTAACGTCCGTCGTGAAAAGGGAAACAACCCAGACCGTCAGCTAAGGTCCCAAAGTTATGGTTAAGTGGGAAACGATGTGGGAAGGCTTAGACAGCTAGGAGGTTGGCTTAGAAGCAGCCACCCTTTAAAGAAAGCGTAATAGCTCACTAGTCGAGTCGGCCTGCGCGGAAGATGTAACGGGGCTCAAACCATACACCGAAGCTACGGGTATCATCTTAGGATGATGCGGTAGAGGAGCGTTCTGTAAGCCTGTGAAGGTGAGTTGAGAAGCTTGCTGGAGGTATCAGAAGTGCGAATGCTGACATGAGTAACGACAATGGGTGTGAAAAACACCCACGCCGAAAGACCAAGGTTTCCTGCGCAACGTTAATCGACGCAGGGTTAGTCGGTCCCTAAGGCGAGGCTGAAAAGCGTAGTCGATGGAAAACAGGTTAATATTCCTGTACTTCTGGTTATTGCGATGGAGGGACGGAGAAGGCTAGGCCAGCTTGGCGTTGGTTGTCCAAGTTTAAGGTGGTAGGCTGGAATCTTAGGTAAATCCGGGATTCTAAGGCCGAGAGCTGATGACGAGTCATCTTTTAGATGACGAAGTGGTTGATGCCATGCTTCCAAGAAAAGCTTCTAAGCTTCAGGTAACCAGGAACCGTACCCCAAACCGACACAGGTGGTTGGGTAGAGAATACCAAGGCGCTTGAGAGAACTCGGGTGAAGGAACTAGGCAAAATGGCACCGTAACTTCGGGAGAAGGTGCGCCGGTGAGGGTGAAGGACTTGCTCCGTAAGCTCATGCCGGTCGAAGATACCAGGCCGCTGCGACTGTTTATTAAAAACACAGCACTCTGCAAACACGAAAGTGGACGTATAGGGTGTGACGCCTGCCCGGTGCCGGAAGGTTAATTGATGGGGTTAGCTAACGCGAAGCTCTTGATCGAAGCCCCGGTAAACGGCGGCCGTAACTATAACGGTCCTAAGGTAGCGAAATTCCTTGTCGGGTAAGTTCCGACCTGCACGAATGGCGTAACGATGGCGGCGCTGTCTCCACCCGAGACTCAGTGAAATTGAAATCGCTGTGAAGATGCAGTGTATCCGCGGCTAGACGGAAAGACCCCGTGAACCTTTACTATAGCTTTGCACTGGACTTTGAATTTGCTTGTGTAGGATAGGTGGGAGGCTTTGAAGCGTGGACGCCAGTTCGCGTGGAGCCAACCTTGAAATACCACCCTGGCAACTTTGAGGTTCTAACTCAGGTCCGTTATCCGGATCGAGGACAGTGTATGGTGGGTAGTTTGACTGGGGCGGTCTCCTCCTAAAGAGTAACGGAGGAGTACGAAGGTGCGCTCAGACCGGTCGGAAATCGGTCGTAGAGTATAAAGGCAAAAGCGCGCTTGACTGCGAGACAGACACGTCGAGCAGGTACGAAAGTAGGTCTTAGTGATCCGGTGGTTCTGTATGGAAGGGCCATCGCTCAACGGATAAAAGGTACTCCGGGGATAACAGGCTGATACCGCCCAAGAGTTCATATCGACGGCGGTGTTTGGCACCTCGATGTCGGCTCATCACATCCTGGGGCTGAAGCCGGTCCCAAGGGTATGGCTGTTCGCCATTTAAAGTGGTACGCGAGCTGGGTTTAGAACGTCGTGAGACAGTTCGGTCCCTATCTGCCGTGGACGTTTGAGATTTGAGAGGGGCTGCTCCTAGTACGAGAGGACCGGAGTGGACGAACCTCTGGTGTTCCGGTTGTCACGCCAGTGGCATTGCCGGGTAGCTATGTTCGGAATAGATAACCGCTGAAAGCATCTAAGCGGGAAACTAGCCTCAAGATGAGATCTCACTGGAACCTTGAGTTCCCTAAAGGGCCGTCGAAGACTACGACGTTGATAGGTTGGGTGTGTAAGCGCTGTGAGGCGTTGAGCTAACCAATACTAATTGCCCGTGAGGCTTGACCATATAACACCCAAGCAATTTGACTACTCTTGACTTGGAAACAAGCAAAAGCATCAGATTGCGGTGTGTGAAGACGAAATGAACCGAAAGTTCGAATCTCACAAAACACCGAAAGCTATCACATACCCAATTTGCTGAAGCGAGGCCATCTGGTCACGACTCAGTACCCGAATTTCTTGACGACCATAGAGCATTGGAACCACCTGATCCCATCCCGAACTCAGTAGTGAAACGATGCATCGCCGATGGTAGTGTGGGGTTTCCCCATGTGAGAGTAGGTCATCGTCAAGATTAAATTCCGAAACCCCAATTGCGAAAGCAGTTGGGGTTTTGTTTTGGGCGGTCGAAAAGGTTCTGGCCTATCGCCATTGCATAGAAAGCAAGCTGTCCCTGCGCTCTCGCCATAAGCCAGCTTGCTTTCTATGCAATGGCTCTGCGCATGGCTATCATGCGTGCCTCATTGTGAGGCGAGACTTGCATGCTGACGTTGTTAAAACTTCTGAAAGATGGCCGATTCCACTCGGGTGAAGCGCTAGGCGCCGCCCTGGGCGTCAGTCGTAGTGCTGTGTGGAAGCAACTCCAGCATCTGGAGATCGAGCTGGATCTGACAATTCACAAGGTCAGGGGGAGGGGCTATCAATTGGCGTCCCCGCTGGTTCTATTGAGCGCTGATGAGATCGCCCTCAAGTCACAGGTCTGCGCAGGTTCAGTTTTTATATCCGAGACCATCGGCTCCACTAATGCCGAGGCTTTGCGCCTTATTGAGGCGGGGCAGGTGGCGCCGTTTCTTGTTCTCTCAGAACAGCAGACCGCAGGAAGGGGGCGTCGAGGGCGTAAATGGGTCAGTCCATTTGCACAGAATGTTTACTACAGCCTTGTGCTTCGTATCGATGGCGGTTTACGACAGCTAGAAGGGCTGAGTCTCGTCGTGGGCTTGGCGGTGATGCAAACGTTGCGCGACTTTGGTGTCCACGGTTCGGGTTTGAAGTGGCCTAATGACGTGCTCGTTGGTTCGAAGAAGATAGCTGGCATCCTTCTTGAGTTGGTAGGGGACCCTGTTGACGTATGCCATGTAGTGCTCGGTATTGGTATCAATGCGAACATGCAGAGCGCCGCGGAAGTGGATCAGCAGTGGACATCAATACAGCTCGAAACAGGTCGTGCGGTAGACCGAAATCATCTGGTCGCACACCTGAGTCAGGCGTTACAAGGTTATCTCGATCATCATAGAGATTCCGGCTTTTCGGTAATTCGCCAGGAGTGGGAGCAAAATCATCTATGGCAGGGAAAGGCGGTGTCATTGATCGCAGGTGTTAACCAGGTGGACGGGGTTGTGCTGGGTATTGATGATCAAGGCGCTCTACGTCTCGAAGTAAACGGTGTTGAGAAAATATACAGTGGTGGTGAGTTAAGCCTGAGGTTGCGTGATGATTCTTGAACTCGACTGTGGGAATAGTTTCATCAAATGGCGAGTGCTCGAGGCAAGCCACTCAGCCGTTTTTGCTGAAGGGGTTGTTGATTCCGATGTGGCGTTGCTGGGTAGCCTTCATTCGTTGACTGGACTGTCGCTGCAGCATTGCAGATTGGTCAGCGTTCGCGCGCAGGAAGAGACGAACCGCCTGGCGGGTGTGTTGGTTGCGGCCTTTGGTGTTTCTATCAGCTGTGCTGCGCCGTCGCGTGAAATGGCCGGCGTGCGCAATGGGTATGAAGACTACGCCCGTCTAGGGCTGGATCGTTGGCTGGCGATGCTTGGAGGCTTCCAGCTAGCCTCGGGAGCATGCCTGGTGCTTGATTTTGGTACGGCGGCCACTGCCGATTTCATCACGGCTGATGGCGAGCATCTTGGAGGATTTATCTGCCCGGGCATGCCCCTGATGCGCAATCAGCTGCGAACCCATACCCGTAAAATACGGTATGACGATGTTGCTGCTGAGCGTGCGTTGGAAAGCCTGGTGCCTGGCCGTACCACTGCCCAAGCCGTTGAACGAGGTTGCACGCTCATGCTCCGCGGTTTTGCTCAGTCACAACTGGAACTGGCCCGCAGTTATTGGGGGGAAGACTTCTCGGTGTTTCTTACGGGGGGGGATGCGGAGTTGGTCGCTGACGCCTTGCCGGGCGCTCGCTTCGTTCCGGACCTGGTATTTGTTGGCTTGGCGATGGCGTGCCCTTTGTCCTGAGGTTTTTATGCGTTGGTTGTTTCTGTTGCTGCTGGTCCTCAATGTTTTTTATTACGTCTGGCACCAGCAAGAGGCTCCGCTGCGTGCAAAGGATGTCACTCCGTTGGCGCTGTACCGGGGCTCCCAGCAAGATATTCAGCTGCTGAGCGAGTCGGCGGACTCTGTGTCGCGGCGTGACAAGGCCAAGGCTCCGGAGGCGCCTGCTGGCTGCTTGTATATCGGAGGGTTTTCGAGTCATGAGCAAGCGCAGTTCCTGGAGCAGCGGCTTATCAGTCTGGATATCAGGGTCCGGATCCAGTCGTTGGTCTCAGCGGGTGCGCCTTCTTTCTGGTTGCGTGTAGCGCCTGAAAGCCGCCGCCTGGCTGACGATCTGCCTTTTGAAAGCCTTGCTAATGAATTCAATGAGTTAAAACATAAAATAATGCCGTGCGAAGGCATTGCAACTGTCGAATAGTTTGCATAGAATGGCGCCCGCTCCACAGTGATGACCCTCTTGGGAAGTTGGTGTGAAGCGATCGTCACGCAGCTAACCTCATATTTTTTATGAGAAAATGCTTGACAGAAGGTCGGCGTAATGTAAAATGCCGGCTCGCTTAGGAGGGGTTCCCGAGCGGCCAAAGGGATCAGACTGTAAATCTGACGTCTACGACTTCGAAGGTTCGAATCCTTCCCCCTCCACCATTTTTAGCGTGAGCTGCAAGCTCCGCGGGTATAGTTTAGTGGTAGAACCTCAGCCTTCCAAGCTGATGATGCGGGTTCGATTCCCGCTACCCGCTCCAAGTTTGCAGGTTGTGCAAAGTGTTTCGCTCTTGTAGCTCAGTTGGTAGAGCACACCCTTGGTAAGGGTGAGGTCAGCGGTTCAAATCCGCTCAAGAGCTCCATATAACAAGGCAGATATGAAAATATCTGCCTTTGTTTTAACAGCTGCCTCGGCTTGATGTTGTTTTGCCTGGTGTTATCGGGTTGTTTCAAGTCTATTGGGGTTGGTTGTTGTAAAGTCTTTTTCAGGCCTGCATAATGGTCGGCCTGATTTTGTTTTAGGTCAGTAGCTCAATTGGCAGAGCGACGGTCTCCAAAACCGTAGGTTGGGGGTTCGATTCCCTCCTGACCTGCCAGATTCACGTGGTGTATCTGGCTTTCTTTTCACAGGATCTTCATAGATGACTCCTAAGGCTGAAGCTCAAAGCTCTCGTTTCGATCTGGTTAAGTGGCTCGCTGTCGTCGCTTTGGTGGTCGTAGGCGTTGTTGGCAATCAGTATTATTCTGCTTCGCCGATCCTGTACCGCGTACTCGTATTGCTCGCTCTTGCTGCTGTGGCCGTTTTCATTGGTCTGCAGACAGTAAAGGGTAAGTCTTTCGCTGTGCTGGTAAAGGAAGCTCGCACCGAAATACGTAAAGTCGTTTGGCCAACTCGCCAAGAAACCACGCAGACCACGCTGATTGTTGTGGCTGTTGTTCTGGTTATGGCGTTGCTGTTGTGGGGTCTTGATTCCCTGCTCGGCTGGCTTGTTTCCTTGATTGTTGGCTAAGGGTGTCCCGTGGCTAAGCGTTGGTACGTTGTGCATGCTTACTCGGGTTACGAGAAGCATGTCATGCGCTCTTTGCTAGAGCGCGTAAAGCTGGCAGGCATGGAAGATGGCTTCGGCGAAATTCTGGTTCCCACTGAAGAAGTGGTTGAAATGCGTAATGGCCAGAAACGCAAAAGCGAGCGCAAGTTCTTCCCTGGCTACGTGCTGGTACAGATGGACATGAATGAGGGTACTTGGCACTTGGTCAAGGACACTCCTCGCGTCATGGGCTTCATCGGCGGTACCGCTGATAAGCCTGCACCGATCACTGACAAGGAAGCAGAAGCGATTCTGCGTCGTGTTGCTGACGGTAGCGACAAGCCAAAGCCGAAGACGTTGTTCGAGCCGGGTGAGGTTGTTCGTGTCACTGATGGTCCGTTTGCTGATTTCAACGGTACTGTCGAAGAAGTTAACTACGAAAAGAGCCGGATCCAAGTGGCGGTGCTCATTTTCGGTCGCTCTACTCCGGTAGAGTTGGAGTTCAGCCAGGTCGAAAAGGTCTAGCTGACAAAGCATCCCAACCCCGCAGCCTTAGGCTGTGGGGTTTTGTCGTCACTGGGATAAACGCGCAAGTAACCGGGGAGCCTTTCGAGGCGCTTGAACCCGTAATTGGAGTGCCTCATGGCCAAGAAGATTACCGCTTACATCAAGCTGCAAGTGAAGGCCGCTCAGGCCAACCCTAGCCCACCCGTCGGTCCAGCTCTGGGTCAGCACGGCGTGAACATCATGGAATTCTGCAAGGCCTTCAACGCCCGTACCCAGGGTATTGAGCCAGGTCTGCCGACTCCAGTGATCATCACTGTATACAGCGACCGTAGCTTCACTTTCGAAACCAAGTCGACCCCGGCTTCGGTTCTGTTGAAGAAAGCTGCTGGTTTGACTAGCGGTTCCGCTCGTCCGAACACCGTTAAGGTTGGCACCGTAACTCGTGCTCAGCTGGAAGAAATCGCGAAAACCAAAAACGCGGATCTGACTGCAGCTGATATGGATGCAGCCGTGCGTACCATCGCCGGTTCTGCTCGTAGCATGGGCCTTAACGTGGAGGGTGTGTAATGGCTAAGCTGACCAAGCGCCAAAAGGCTATCGCCGGCAAAATCGAAGCGGGCAAGTCCTACAACTTTGTAGATGCTGCTGCTCTGCTGACCGAGCTGTCGACTGTCAAGTTCAGCGAGTCCGTTGACGTTGCTGTAAACCTGGGTGTTGACCCACGTAAATCCGACCAGGTCGTTCGTAGCGCTACTGTGCTGCCACACGGTACTGGCAAGACTGTACGTGTTGCTGTCTTCACCCAAGGCCCGGCAGCTGAAGCTGCTCTGGCCGCTGGCGCTGATCGCGTTGGCATGGACGACCTGGCTGCCGAAATGAAAGGCGGCGACCTGAACTATGACGTAGTTATTGCTTCCCCGGATGCAATGCGCGTTGTAGGTCAGTTGGGTCAGATCCTGGGTCCACGTGGTCTGATGCCTAACCCGAAAGTCGGTACCGTAACTCCAGACGTAGCTACCGCGGTTAAAAACGCCAAGGCTGGTCAGGTTCGTTATCGCACCGACAAAAACGGCATCATTCACACTTCCGTTGGCAAGGTCGGCTTCGACGCCGTCAAGCTGAAGGAAAACGTTGAAGCCCTGATCGCTGATCTGAAGCGTATCAAGCCAGCTTCTTCGAAAGGTATCTACGTCAAGCGCGTTACCCTGAGCACCACTATGGGCCCAGGTCTGGTCATCGACCAGGGTTCGCTGGACGTATAAGACACAGGTTGGCGCGAGTGATTGCGCCAATTGAAAAATTGGGGTCCCTGCCTGGCGGGGGCTATCCAAGACCGTAGGCGACGCAAGTCTTAAACCATCAAGCCTACGCAGATGGTGCTCCCGGTTCCTTACCGAATCAGACACCAAAACGACATCCGGCCTAGGCCAGATGAAACGGTAACAAGCAGGAGTTAAACCCGTGGCAATTAATCTCGAAGACAAGAAGGCCATCGTCGCTGAAGTCAACGAGGCTGCCAAAGCTGCTCTGTCCGCTGTCGTGGCTGATGCCCGTGGTGTGACAGTAGGCGCTATGACCGGACTCCGTAAAGAGGCTCGTGAAGCTGGCGTATACGTACGTGTTGTACGTAACACCCTGCTCAAGCGCGCTGTTGCTGACACTGAATACAGTGTCCTCAACGACGTGTTCACCGGCCCGACTCTGATCGCGTTCTCCAAGGACCATCCAGGCGCTGCTGCCCGTTTGTTCAAGGAATTCGCCAAGAGTCAGGATAAGTTCGAGATCAAGGCAGCTGCGTTCGAGGGCAAGTTCCTCGCAGCTAACCAAATCGACGTACTGGCAACACTGCCGACCCGTAACGAAGCTATTTCGCAGCTGATGAGCGTGATTCAAGGCGCTACCAGCAAGCTGGCTCGTACTCTGGCCGCAGTTCGCGAGCAAAAAGAAGCTGCAGCAGCCTAAGGCTGAGCAACGTCTCTCGCGTTTTTTTGTTTATTTCGATGGCCGCGTAGGCCGTCCCCCAATTCAGGAAATACAGCAATGTCTATCTCCCAAGACGATATCCTCAACGCCGTAGCTGAAATGTCGGTTCTGCAGGTTGTTGAGCTGATCAAAGCTTTCGAAGAAAAATTCGGCGTTTCCGCTGCCGCTGCTTCCGCTGGCCCAGCTGTTGCTGCTGTTGCTGCTGAAGAGCAAACCGAATTCAACGTCATGCTGCTGGAAGCTGGCGAGAAGAAAGTAAACGTGATCAAGGCAGTACGTGAACTGACCGGTCTGGGCCTGAAAGAAGCCAAGGCTGTAGTTGACGGCGCTCCTGCCCAGGTTCTGGAAGCTGTGTCCAAAGACGCTGCTGACAAAGCCAAAGCAGTACTGGAAGAAGCAGGCGCTAAAGTCGAGCTGAAGTAAGCATCGACCTTGCGTTTCCAGCCCAAGCGTTAAGCTGAAGGCTGATGGCTGGTGGCTCTTGCCACCGGCCTTTTTCCGTTCTTGGCTGTCGACTCGGTCGCCGCCACTAACGCGCTGTAGCCACCCGATGCGGTGGTGCAAACCAAGGGGTTTGCAAGATTTTCTGGCTGCTCCCGTCGGGGGGGCCAAACAAGCAGGTGACCAAGCTGGGGAACGCTGATGGCTTACTCATATACTGAGAAAAAACGTATCCGCAAGGACTTTAGCAAGTTGCCGGACGTCATGGATGTCCCGTACCTTCTGGCTATCCAGCTGGATTCGTATCGTGAATTCTTGCAGGCGGGAGCGACCAAAGATCAGTTCCGCGACGTGGGCCTGCATGCGGCCTTCAAATCCGTTTTCCCGATCATCAGCTACTCCGGCAATGCTGCGCTGGAGTACGTCGGTTATCGCCTGGGCGAACCGGCATTTGATGTCAAAGAATGCGTGTTGCGCGGTGTTACGTACGCCGTACCTTTGCGGGTAAAAGTTCGTCTGATCATTTTCGACAAAGAATCGTCGAACAAAGCGATCAAGGACATCAAAGAGCAAGAAGTCTACATGGGCGAAATCCCATTGATGACTGAGAACGGTACCTTCGTTATCAACGGTACCGAGCGTGTAATCGTTTCCCAGCTGCACCGTTCCCCGGGCGTGTTCTTCGACCACGACCGCGGCAAGACGCACAGCTCCGGTAAGCTCCTGTACTCCGCGCGGATCATTCCGTACCGTGGTTCGTGGTTGGACTTCGAGTTCGACCCTAAAGACTGCGTGTTCGTGCGTATCGACCGTCGTCGCAAGCTGCCGGCCTCGGTACTGCTGCGCGCGCTCGGCTATACCACTGAGCAAGTGCTGGACGCTTTCTACACCACCAACGTATTCAGCCTGAAGGATGAAACCCTCAGCCTGGAACTGATTGCTTCGCGTCTGCGTGGTGAAATTGCCGTCCTGGACATCCAGGATGAGAAGGGCAAGGTCATTGTTGAGGCTGGCCGTCGTATTACTGCGCGCCACATCAACCAGATCGAAAAAGCCGGTATCAAGTCGCTGGACGTGCCTCTGGACTACGTCCTGGGCCGCACTACCGCCAAGGTTATCGTTCACCCGGCGACAGGCGAGATCCTGGCTGAGTGCAACACCGAGCTGAACACCGAGATCCTGGCAAAAATCGCCAAGGCCCAGGTTGTTCGCATCGAGACCCTGTACACCAACGATATCGACTGCGGTCCGTTCGTCTCCGACACCCTGAAGATCGATTCCACCAGCAACCAATTGGAAGCGCTGGTCGAAATCTATCGCATGATGCGTCCAGGCGAGCCACCAACCAAAGACGCTGCCGAAACCCTGTTCAACAACCTGTTCTTCAGCCCTGAGCGCTATGACCTGTCTGCGGTCGGCCGGATGAAGTTCAACCGTCGTATCGGTCGTACCGAGATCGAAGGTTCGGGCGTGCTGTGCAAGGAAGACATCGTTGCGGTCCTGAAGACTCTGGTCGACATCCGTAACGGTAAAGGCATCGTCGATGACATCGACCACCTGGGTAACCGTCGTGTTCGCTGCGTAGGCGAAATGGCCGAGAACCAGTTCCGCGTTGGCCTGGTACGTGTTGAGCGTGCGGTCAAAGAGCGTCTGTCGATGGCCGAAAGCGAAGGCCTGATGCCGCAAGACCTGATCAACGCCAAGCCAGTGGCTGCGGCGGTGAAAGAGTTCTTCGGCTCCAGCCAGCTTTCGCAGTTCATGGACCAGAACAACCCGCTCTCCGAGATCACCCACAAGCGCCGTGTTTCTGCACTGGGCCCGGGCGGTCTGACCCGTGAGCGTGCTGGCTTTGAAGTTCGTGACGTACACCCGACGCACTACGGTCGTGTTTGCCCGATCGAAACGCCGGAAGGTCCGAACATCGGTCTGATCAACTCCCTGGCTGCCTATGCGCGCACCAACCAGTACGGCTTCCTCGAGAGCCCGTACCGCGTGGTGAAAGACGCCCTGGTCACCGACGAGATCGTCTTCCTGTCCGCCATCGAAGAAGCTGATCACGTGATCGCTCAGGCTTCGGCCACGATGAACGACAAGAAAGTCCTGATCGACGAGCTGGTAGCTGTTCGTCACTTGAACGAGTTCACCGTCAAGGCGCCGGAAGACGTCACCTTGATGGACGTATCGCCCAAGCAGGTAGTTTCGGTTGCAGCATCGCTGATCCCGTTCCTGGAACACGATGACGCCAACCGTGCGTTGATGGGTTCCAACATGCAGCGTCAAGCTGTACCGACCCTGCGCGCTGACAAGCCGCTGGTAGGTACCGGCATGGAGCGTAACGTAGCCCGTGACTCCGGCGTTTGCGTCGTGGCTCGTCGTGGCGGCGTGATCGACTCTGTTGATGCCAGCCGTATCGTGGTTCGTGTTGCCGATGACGAAGTTGAAACTGGCGAAGCCGGTGTCGACATCTACAACCTGACCAAATACACCCGCTCGAACCAGAACACCTGCATCAACCAGCGTCCGCTGGTGCGTAAGGGTGATCGCGTTCAGCGTAGCGACATCATGGCCGACGGTCCGTCCACCGATATGGGTGAGTTGGCTCTGGGTCAGAACATGCGCATCGCGTTCATGGCGTGGAACGGCTTCAACTTCGAAGACTCCATCTGCCTGTCCGAGCGTGTTGTTCAAGAAGACCGTTTCACCACGATCCACATCCAGGAACTGACCTGTGTGGCACGTGACACCAAGCTTGGGCCAGAGGAAATCACTGCAGACATCCCGAACGTGGGTGAAGCTGCGCTGAACAAGCTGGACGAAGCCGGTATCGTTTACGTAGGTGCTGAAGTTGGCGCTGGCGACATCCTGGTCGGTAAGGTCACTCCGAAAGGCGAGACCCAGCTGACTCCGGAAGAGAAGCTGCTGCGTGCCATCTTCGGCGAAAAAGCCAGCGACGTTAAAGACACCTCCCTGCGCGTACCTACTGGTACCAAGGGTACTGTCATCGACGTACAGGTCTTCACCCGTGACGGCGTCGAGCGTGATGCTCGTGCACTGTCCATCGAGAAGACTCAACTCGACGAAATCCGCAAGGATTTGAACGAAGAGTTCCGGATCGTTGAAGGCGCGACCTTCGAACGTCTGCGTTCTGCCCTGGTAGGCCACAAGGCTGAAGGCGGCGCAGGTCTGAAGAAAGGTCAGGATATCACCGACGAAATCCTCGACGGTCTTGAGCACGGCCAGTGGTTCAAACTGCGCATGGCTGAAGATGCTCTGAACGAGCAGCTCGAGAAGGCCCAGGCCTACATCGTTGATCGCCGCCGTCTGCTGGACGACAAGTTCGAAGACAAGAAGCGCAAACTGCAGCAGGGCGATGACCTGGCTCCAGGCGTGCTGAAAATCGTCAAGGTTTACCTGGCAATCCGTCGTCGCATTCAGCCGGGCGACAAGATGGCCGGTCGTCACGGTAACAAAGGTGTGGTCTCCGTGATCATGCCGGTTGAAGACATGCCGCACGATGCCAATGGCACCCCGGTCGACGTCGTCCTCAACCCGTTGGGCGTACCTTCGCGTATGAACGTTGGTCAGATCCTTGAAACCCACCTGGGCCTCGCGGCTAAAGGTCTGGGCGAGAAGATCAACCGTATGATCGAAGAGCAGCGCAAGGTCGCAGACCTGCGTAAGTTCCTGCACGAGATCTACAACGAGATCGGCGGCCGCAAAGAAGAGCTGGACACTTTCTCCGACCAGGAAATCCTGGATCTGGCGAAAAACCTGCGCGGCGGCGTTCCAATGGCTACCCCGGTGTTCGACGGTGCCAAGGAAAGCGAAATCAAGGCCATGCTGAAACTGGCAGACCTGCCAGAAAGCGGCCAGATGCAGCTGTTCGACGGCCGTACCGGCAACAAGTTCGAGCGCCCGGTTACTGTTGGCTACATGTACATGCTGAAGCTGAACCACTTGGTAGACGACAAGATGCACGCTCGTTCTACCGGTTCGTACAGCCTGGTTACCCAGCAGCCGCTGGGTGGTAAGGCTCAGTTCGGTGGTCAGCGTTTCGGGGAGATGGAGGTCTGGGCACTGGAAGCATACGGTGCTGCATACACTCTGCAAGAAATGCTCACAGTGAAGTCGGACGATGTGAACGGTCGTACCAAGATGTACAAAAACATCGTGGACGGCGATCACCGTATGGAGCCGGGCATGCCCGAGTCTTTCAACGTGTTGATCAAAGAAATTCGTTCCCTCGGCATCGATATCGATCTGGAAACCGAATAACACGTGACGCGAATCGAGAGCGGGGCAGTGATGCCCGCTCTCTGCTCCGCCAGGAGGAAAGGCCTTGAAAGACCTACTGAATTTGCTGAAAAACCAGGGTCAAGTCGAAGAGTTCGACGCCATCCGTATTGGATTGGCATCGCCTGAGATGATCCGTTCGTGGTCGTTCGGTGAAGTTAAAAAGCCGGAAACCATCAACTACCGTACGTTCAAACCTGAGCGTGACGGCCTGTTCTGCGCCAAGATCTTTGGCCCGGTAAAGGATTACGAGTGCCTGTGCGGTAAGTACAAGCGCTTGAAGCACCGTGGTGTGATCTGCGAGAAGTGCGGCGTTGAAGTTGCACTGGCCAAGGTTCGTCGTGAGCGCATGGCGCACATCGAGCTGGCTTCGCCGGTTGCCCACATCTGGTTCCTGAAATCGCTGCCGTCCCGTATCGGCTTGCTGATGGACATGACCCTGCGTGATATCGAGCGCGTTCTCTACTTCGAGAGCTATGTCGTTATCGACCCAGGCATGACCACCCTTGAAAAAGGTCAGCTGCTCAACGACGAGCAGTACTTCGAAGCGCTGGAAGAGTTCGGCGACGATTTCGATGCCCGCATGGGTGCCGAAGCTGTCCGCGAACTGCTGCACGCTATCGACCTGGAGCACGAGATTGGCCGCCTGCGTGAAGAAATTCCGCAAACCAACTCCGAAACCAAGATCAAGAAGCTGTCCAAGCGTCTGAAGTTGATGGAAGCCTTCCAGGGTTCCGGCAACCTCCCAGAGTGGATGGTGCTGACTGTTCTGCCGGTTCTGCCGCCAGACCTGCGTCCGCTGGTACCGTTGGACGGTGGTCGTTTCGCGACGTCCGACCTCAACGACCTGTACCGCCGCGTGATCAACCGTAACAACCGCTTGAAGCGCCTGCTTGATCTGTCCGCTCCGGACATCATCGTGCGCAACGAAAAGCGTATGTTGCAAGAAGCGGTCGACGCCTTGCTCGACAACGGTCGTCGTGGCCGCGCTATTACCGGTTCCAACAAGCGTCCTCTGAAATCCCTGGCTGACATGATCAAGGGTAAGCAAGGTCGTTTCCGTCAGAACTTGCTCGGTAAGCGTGTTGACTACTCCGGTCGTTCGGTAATTACCGTAGGCCCGACCCTGCGTCTGCACCAGTGCGGTCTGCCTAAGAAGATGGCGCTTGAGCTGTTCAAGCCGTTCATCTTCGGCAAGCTGGAAATGCGCGGTCTCGCGACCACCATCAAAGCGGCCAAGAAAATGGTCGAGCGCGAACTGCCAGAGGTTTGGGACGTTCTCGCTGAAGTGATTCGCGAACACCCGGTCCTCCTCAACCGTGCACCGACCCTTCACCGTCTGGGTATCCAGGCGTTTGAACCGGTACTGATCGAAGGTAAGGCTATCCAGCTGCACCCTCTGGTCTGTGCTGCGTACAACGCCGACTTCGACGGCGACCAAATGGCCGTGCACGTACCGCTGACACTGGAAGCCCAGTTGGAAGCGCGTGCGTTGATGATGTCGACCAACAACATTCTGTCGCCAGCCAACGGTGAGCCAATCATCGTTCCGTCGCAGGACGTTGTATTGGGTCTGTACTACATGACCCGTGAAGCGATCAACGCCAAGGGCGAAGGTCGTGTGTTCGCTGACCTGCAAGAAGTTGACCGTGTGTTCCGTGCCGGCGAAGCCGCACTGCACGCCAAGGTCAAAGTGCGCATTCACGAAACCGTCAACGACCGTGACGGCGGCAGCGTGAGCAACACCCGTATCGTCGACACCACTGTCGGCCGTGCGCTGTTGTACCAGGTTGTGCCAAAAGGTCTGTCGTACGACGTCGTCAACCTGCCGATGAAGAAAAAGGCGATCTCCAAGCTGATCAACCAGTGCTACCGCGTGGTTGGTCTGAAAGAGACCGTGATCTTCGCTGACCAGTTGATGTACACCGGTTTTGCTTATTCGACCATTTCCGGCGTTTCCATCGGTGTTAACGACTTCGTTATCCCGGATGAAAAAGCCCGCATCATCAGTGCTGCTACTGACGAAGTGAAAGAGATCGAGAGCCAGTACGCCTCCGGCCTGGTAACCCAGGGCGAGAAGTACAACAAAGTGATCGACCTTTGGTCCAAGGCCAACGACGAAGTGTCCAAGGCAATGATGGCCAACCTCTCGAAAGAGAAGGTTATCGACCGTCATGGCGTGGAAGTCGATCAAGAGTCTTTCAACTCGATGTACATGATGGCCGACTCGGGCGCACGGGGTTCTGCTGCGCAGATCCGTCAGCTCGCCGGTATGCGTGGCCTGATGGCCAAGCCGGACGGTTCCATCATCGAAACGCCGATTACTGCGAACTTCCGTGAAGGTTTGAGCGTACTTCAGTACTTCATCTCTACTCACGGTGCTCGTAAAGGTCTGGCGGATACCGCGTTGAAAACCGCTAACTCCGGTTACCTGACTCGTCGTCTGGTAGACGTTGCACAAGATCTGGTTGTAACCGAGATCGATTGCGGCACCGAGCACGGCCTGCTGATGACTCCGCACATTGAAGGCGGTGACGTTGTAGAGCCGCTGGGTGAGCGCGTATTGGGTCGTGTTATTGCCCGTGACGTGTTCAAGCCAGGTACCGAGGAAGTTATCGTTCCTGCCGGCACCCTGGTGGATGAGAAGTGGGTCGAGTTCATCGAACTCAACAGCATCGACGAAGTGATTGTTCGCTCGCCGATCAGCTGCGAAACCCGCTACGGTATCTGCGCCAAGTGCTACGGCCGTGACTTGGCTCGTGGCCACCAGGTGAACATCGGTGAAGCGGTCGGCGTTATCGCTGCCCAGTCCATCGGTGAGCCGGGTACCCAGCTGACCATGCGTACGTTCCACATCGGTGGTGCGGCAAGCCGGACCTCCGCAGCCGACAGCGTTCAGGTGAAGAATGGCGGTACTGTCCGTCTGCACAACCTGAAACACGTTGAGCGAGTGGATGGCCACCTGGTTGCTGTGTCCCGTTCCGGTGAGCTGGCGATTGCTGATGACTTCGGTCGTGAGCGTGAGCGTTACAAGCTGCCGTACGGTGCTGTGATTTCGGTTAAAGAAGGTGACAAGGTCGACGCTGGCGCAATCGTGGCCAAGTGGGATCCGCACACTCACCCAATCGTTACCGAAATGAAAGGTACCGTGACCTACGTGGGCATGGAAGAAGGCATCACGATCAAGCGTCAGACTGACGAATTGACCGGTATGACCAACATTGAAGTACTCGACGCCAAAGATCGTCCAGCTGCCGGTAAAGACATCCGTCCTGCCGTGAAGATGGTCGATGACAACGGCAAGGATCTGTTGCTGCCAGGCACTGACGTTATCGCTCAGTACTTCCTGCCAGCCAACGCCCTGGTCGGTGTAGCGGATGGTGCGAAGATCGCGATCGGTGATGTTATCGCGCGTATCCCGCAAGAAACTTCGAAGACCCGTGACATCACCGGTGGTCTGCCGCGTGTTGCCGACTTGTTCGAAGCTCGTCGTCCGAAAGAAGCGTCGATCCTGGCTGAAGTCAGCGGCACCATCGCGTTCGGTAAAGAGACCAAGGGCAAGCGCCGTCTGGTCATTACCCCGAACGACGGTAGCGATCCGTATGAAGAGCTGATTCCGAAGTGGCGTCACCTGAACGTGTTCGAAGGCGAGCAGGTAAACCGCGGCGAAGTTATCTCCGACGGTCCGAGCGATCCACACGACATCCTGCGTCTGCTGGGTGTGAGTGCGCTGGCCAAGTACATCGTTAACGAGATCCAGGACGTTTACCGTCTGCAAGGCGTGAAGATCAACGATAAACACATCGAGACCATCCTGCGTCAGATGCTGCGTAAAGTTGAAATCGCTGAATCCGGCGATTCGAGTTTCATCAAGGGCGACCAGATGGAACTGACTCACGTACTGGTAGAAAACGAGCGTCTGGCAACCGAAGAGAAATTTGTTTCCAAGTTCACTCGCGTGTTGCTGGGTATCACCAAGGCGTCGTTGTCCACTGAGTCGTTCATCTCGGCGGCCTCCTTCCAGGAGACCACTCGCGTACTGACCGAAGCAGCGGTAACCGGCAAGCGCGATTACCTGCGCGGCCTGAAAGAAAACGTGGTTGTGGGTCGACTGATCCCGGCCGGTACCGGCTTGGCCTACCACAGCGAGCGTAAGCGTCGCCGTGAACTCGACAAGCCGCTGCGCGTAAGCGCCAGTGAAGTGGAAGCTGCACTGACCGAAGCGCTGAACTCTAGCGGTAACTGAGTTCTGCGATAAATAAGTCCGGGCCCTGGCAGCCCCGTTCGTCGGAACAAGACAGTTTTGTCGGGTTTCGATGGAGGGGGAGGTCGGGGCCTTGCCTTGACTGGGGGCAAGATCCTCTTTAGACTCTTGTACCCCTAAATTTGGCGGGAATTCGTTCCTGCCATTTTGCTTTTCTTGCAAGACAATAGCGTCGCAAGACAACAGTGGAGCTAGTAGATGGCAACTATCAACCAGCTGGTACGTCAGCCGCGTAAGCGTATCGTCGAGAAATCCGACGTACCTGCGCTGCAGAACTGCCCGCAACGTCGTGGCGTATGCACTCGCGTGTATACCACTACGCCGAAAAAACCTAACTCGGCACTGCGTAAAGTATGCCGTGTGCGCCTGACCAACGGTTTCGAGGTTTCCTCGTACATCGGTGGTGAAGGTCACAACCTGCAAGAGCACAGCGTGGTACTGATCCGCGGCGGTCGTGTAAAAGACTTGCCAGGTGTTCGTTACCACACCGTACGCGGCTCCTTGGATACTTCCGGCGTTAAAGGTCGTAACCAGGGTCGTTCGAAGTACGGTACCAAGAAGCCTAAGTAGTAGCGGCTTTTTGTAAACTGAATCATCTTATTTTCTGAGTCGATAAGAGTAAGGTCGGAGGCGTCCCGCAAGGGCACCGATTCCGAACGAACCTGAAGACCGTTTGAGGGCTTATCCATGCCAAGAAGACGCGTAGCAGCCAAGCGCGAAGTGCTTGACGATCCAAAATACGGAAGCCAAATTCTGGCCAAGTTCATGAACCACGTGATGGAAAGCGGCAAGAAAGCCGTTGCCGAGCGTATCGTTTATGGCGCGCTGGAAAAGGTTAAAGAACGCAAGAACAGCGACCCCCTGGAAATCTTCGAGAAAGCTCTCGACGCCATCGCTCCGCTGGTCGAAGTGAAGTCGCGCCGTGTAGGCGGTGCTACTTACCAGGTTCCGGTCGAAGTTCGTCCGTCCCGTCGTAACGCCCTGGCAATGCGCTGGTTGGTAGACTTCGCCCGTAAGCGCGGCGAGAAGTCTATGGCTCTGCGTTTGGCCGGCGAGCTGTTGGACGCTGCTGAAGGTAAAGGTGCTGCTGTTAAGAAGCGTGAAGACGTGCACCGTATGGCTGAAGCTAACAAAGCTTTCTCGCACTACCGCTTCTAATCTTAGCTTCACTAATTTTGCGAGGGCTTTATGGCTCGTACTACTCCGATTAGCCGCTACCGTAACATCGGTATCGTTGCTCACGTGGATGCTGGTAAAACCACCACCACCGAGCGCGTACTGTTTTACACCGGCAAAAGTCACAAAATGGGCGAGGTGCATGATGGCGCCGCGACCACAGACTGGATGGTTCAGGAGCAGGAGCGTGGTATTACCATTACTTCTGCTGCTATTACCGCCTTCTGGAAAGGTTCTGCCAAGCAGTACAAGGACGAGCACCGCTTCAACGTAATCGATACCCCGGGCCACGTAGACTTCACCATTGAAGTTGAGCGTTCCCTGCGTGTACTCGACGGCGCGGTCGTTGTGTTCTGCGGTACTTCGGGCGTTGAGCCTCAGTCGGAAACCGTATGGCGTCAAGCCAACAAGTACGGTGTTCCACGTCTTGTTTACGTAAACAAGATGGACCGTGCTGGTGCGAACTTCCTGCGCGTGATCGGTCAGATCAAGCAGCGTCTGGGTCACACTCCGGTGCCAATCCAATTGGCTATCGGTTCTGAAGACAACTTCCAGGGCCAGATCGATCTGATCACCATGGAAGCCGTCTACTGGAATGACGCCGACAAAGGTATGGTTCCTGTTCGTAAGCCTATCCCTGCAGAATTGCAGGAGCTGGCTGACGAGTGGCGCAATAACCTGGTTGAGGCTGCTGCCGAAGCCAGCGAAGAGCTGATGAACAAGTACCTCGAAGGTGAAGAACTCACCAACGTGGAAATCAAGGCTGCTCTGCGTCAGCGTACTATCGCTGGTGAGATCGTCTTGGCTGTTTGCGGTTCTTCCTTCAAGAACAAGGGTGTTCCCCTGGTTCTCGACGCCGTTATCGACTACCTGCCTGCTCCAACTGACATTCCTGCTATCAAGGGTACTAACCCTGATAACGAGGAAGAAGAGATGGAGCGTCACGCTGACGACAGCGAGCCGTTCTCGGCTCTGGCGTTCAAGATCGCTACCGACCCATTCGTGGGTACCCTGACTTTCGTCCGCGTTTACTCGGGCGTGTTGGCCTCCGGCGACGGCGTGATCAACTCGGTCAAGGGCAAGAAAGAGCGTGTGGGTCGTATGGTGCAAATGCACGCAAACGCCCGTGAAGAGATCAAGGAAGTACGCGCTGGTGACATCGCGGCCTTGATCGGCATGAAGGATGTCACCACTGGTGAGACCTTGTGCGACGCTGCTAAGCCAATCATCCTGGTTCGCATGGACTTCCCGGAGCCGGTTATCTCGGTTGCCGTAGAGCCTAAGACCAAGGATGACCAGGAAAAAATGGGTATTGCACTGGGCAAGCTTGCTCAGGAAGATCCATCTTTCCGCGTCAAGACTGATGAAGAGACTGGTCAAACGATCATCTCCGGCATGGGCGAGTTGCACCTGGACATCCTGGTTGACCGGATGCGCCGTGAGTTCAACGTCGAAGCCAACATCGGTAAGCCTCAGGTTTCCTATCGTGAGCGCATCACGAAGAACTGTGAAATCGAAGGCAAGTTCGTTCGTCAGTCCGGCGGTCGTGGTCAGTTCGGTCACTGCTGGATCCGTTTTGCTCCTGCTGACGAAGGTCAGGAAGGTCTGCAATTCGTGAACGAAGTAGTAGGTGGTGTTGTTCCTAAGGAATACATCCCTGCTATCCAGAAGGGTATCGAAGAGCAGATGAAGAACGGTGTTGTTGCCGGCTATCCGCTGATCGGCCTGAAAGCAACCGTTTTTGACGGTTCTTACCACGACGTCGACTCCAACGAGATGGCGTTTAAGGTGGCTGCTTCCATGGCAACCAAGCAACTGGCCCAGAAGGGCGGTGGTGAGTTGCTTGAGCCAATCATGGCGGTAGAAGTTGTTACACCTGAAGACTATATGGGTGATGTCATGGGCGACCTTAACCGTCGTCGCGGCATGATCTTGGGTATGGAAGACACGGTTTCCGGCAAAGTGATTCGCGCCGAGGTTCCGTTGGGTGAGATGTTCGGTTACGCGACCGACGTTCGCTCCATGTCCCAGGGTCGCGCAAGCTACTCTATGGAATTCAAAAAATACAACACAGCTCCGGCGCACATCGCTGAAACTGTATCCAAAAAACAAGGCTGATTCAGTCCTTTAGGCAAGGAGTTAATTGTCGTGGCTAAAGAAAAATTTGATCGTTCCCTACCGCACGTCAACGTTGGCACTATCGGTCACGTTGACCATGGTAAAACCACTCTGACTGCTGCTCTGACTCGCGTTTGCTCCGAAGTATTCGGTTCCGCAATCGTTGATTTCGATAAAATCGACAGCGCGCCAGAAGAAAAAGCTCGTGGTATCACCATCAACACCGCGCACGTTGAATACAACTCGCTGATCCGTCACTACGCTCACGTTGACTGCCCAGGTCACGCTGACTATGTGAAGAACATGATCACCGGTGCTGCCCAGATGGACGGCGCAATCCTGGTTTGCTCGGCCGCTGATGGTCCGATGCCACAAACCCGTGAGCACATCCTGCTGTCCCGTCAGGTAGGCGTTCCGTACATCGTGGTTTACCTGAACAAGGCCGACCTGGTAGACGACGCTGAGCTGCTGGAACTGGTTGAGATGGAAGTGCGCGATCTGCTGAGCACTTACGACTTCCCAGGCGACGACACTCCGATCATCATCGGTTCTGCTCGTATGGCTCTGGAAGGCAAAGACGATAACGAAATGGGCACCACGTCCGTTCGTAAACTGGTTGAGACTCTGGACAGCTACATCCCAGATCCAGTTCGTGTTATCGACAAGCCGTTCCTGATGCCAATCGAAGACGTATTCTCGATCTCCGGTCGCGGTACTGTTGTAACTGGTCGTATCGAGCGCGGTATCGTCAAGGTTCAGGATCCACTGGAAATCGTTGGTCTGCGTGACACTACCGTCACCACCTGCACCGGTGTTGAAATGTTCCGTAAGCTGCTTGACGAAGGTCGTGCTGGCGAGAACTGCGGCGTTCTGCTGCGTGGTACCAAGCGTGACGACGTTGAGCGTGGCCAGGTTCTGGTTAAGCCAGGTTCGGTTAAGCCGCACACCAAGTTCGAAGCTGAAGTGTACGTGCTGAGCAAAGAAGAAGGCGGTCGTCACACTCCGTTCTTCAAAGGCTACCGTCCACAGTTCTACTTCCGTACTACTGACGTGACTGGTAACTGCGAACTGCCGGAAGGCGTTGAAATGGTAATGCCAGGCGACAACATCAAAATGGTTGTCACCCTGATCAAAACCATCGCAATGGAAGACGGTCTGCGCTTCGCAATCCGTGAAGGCGGCCGTACCGTTGGTGCTGGCGTTGTAGCTAAAATCATCGAGTAAGCATCTCTTCTGAGATAGCTTCGATGCTTTGAAAAGCCCCCGCTCAGCGGGGGCTTTTTTATTGGGTTGACACCTATCTGGGGCGTCTATAGAATTGCGCCTCCTTTTAACGGGCGCAGTGCGCTCGGTGGGAATAGCAGCCGGAGTCTGAAATCCAATGCAAAATCAGCAAATCCGTATCAGGTTGAAGGCTTTTGACCATCGCCTGATCGACCAATCCACCCAGGAAATCGTGGAAACCGCGAAACGTACTGGGGCACAAGTGCGTGGTCCTATTCCACTGCCTACCCGCAAAGAGCGGTTCACCGTTCTGGTCTCCCCGCACGTCAACAAAGACGCGCGTGACCAGTACGAGATCCGTACTCATAAGCGCGTTCTGGACATCGTCCAGCCAACGGATAAAACCGTTGATGCACTTATGAAGCTTGATCTGGCGGCCGGTGTGGAAGTACAGATCAGCCTCGGCTAAGACTCGGGTCTTAGTCGTGTAACGCTCTGAAATGGGCGGCCATAGCGGGTGAAAGCCCCGTACACTCATGAGGTTTACAACATGACTATTGGTGTAGTCGGTCGTAAATGCGGTATGACCCGTATTTTCACCGAAGAAGGTGTCTCCATTCCGGTCACGGTCATTGAGATCGAGCCGAATCGCGTCACCCAGTTCAAAACTGAAGAAACCGATGGCTATCGTGCAGTGCAAGTCACTGTCGGCGAGCGTCGTGCTTCGCGCGTGACTGCTGCTCAAGCAGGTCACTTCGCTAAAGCAAACGTTGCAGCTGGTCGTACTGTTATGGAGTTCCGTCTTGAAGATGGTGACTACCAGGCTGGCGATCTGATCAACGCTGAAATCTTCGCCGCTGGTCAACTGGTTGATGTAACCGGTCAGTCCAAGGGTAAAGGCTTCCAGGGTACGATCAAGCGTTGGAATTTCCGTGGCCAAGACAACACTCACGGTAACTCCGTTTCCCACCGCGTCCCGGGCTCTATTGGCCAGTGCCAGACTCCTGGTCGTGTATTCAAGGGCAAAAAAATGTCCGGTCATATGGGCGCTGAGCGCGTGACCGTGCAGTCCCTCGAAGTAGTGCGCGTCGACGCTGAACGCAATCTGTTGTTGGTCAAGGGTGCTGTTCCTGGCGCTACTGGCGGCAACCTGGTTGTACGTCCAGCGGCCAAGGCTCGCGGTTAAGGGGAAGCTGACATGCAATTAAATGTAAATGACGCTCAAGCGATCGAAGTTTCCGAACTGACATTTGGCGGCGAATTCAACGAGACGCTCGTTCACCAAGCAGTCGTGGCCTACATGGCCGGCGGCCGTCAAGGTAGCAAGCAGCAAAAGACCCGTTCCGACGTTCGTGGTGGCGGTAAGCGCCCTTGGCGTCAGAAAGGTACTGGCCGTGCTCGTGC
Organism: Pseudomonas sp. FP2294; assembly: GCF_030687625.1. Lineage (NCBI taxonomy): Bacteria > Pseudomonadati > Pseudomonadota > Gammaproteobacteria > Pseudomonadales > Pseudomonadaceae > Pseudomonas > Pseudomonas sp. FP2294. Next base: position 5,227,714 of record NZ_CP117441.1, on the reverse strand, counting down.
CGGTACTATCCGTAGCCCAATCTGGCGTGGCGGCGGTACCACTTTCGCAGCTCGTCCACAGGATCACTCTCAGAAGCTCAACAAGAAGATGTATCGCGCAGCACTGCGCTCCATCCTTGCTGAACTCGTGCGTACTGATCGTCTGGTCGTGGTTCAGGACTTCGCTGTTGAAGCGCCGAAAACCAAAGATCTGCTGAACAAGCTGAACGGCATGGGTCTGACTGATGTCCTGATCGTGTCTGAAGCTGTTGATCAGAACCTGTACCTGGCTGCTCGTAACCTGCCACACGTTGATGTACGTGACGTGCAAGGTTCCGATCCAGTTAGTCTGATCGCATACGACAAGGTGTTGATCACCGTGTCGGCCGTGAAGAAATTCGAGGAGCTGCTGGGATGAACCAGGAACGCGTATTTAAAGTTCTGCTTGGCCCGCACGTTTCCGAAAAGGCTACGGTTCTGGCTGACAAGAAAGGCCAGTTCGTTTTCAAGGTTGCAACTGACGCAACCAAGCTGGAAATCAAGAAGGCCGTCGAAAGCCTGTTCAGCGTGAAAGTAGAGCGTGTTACTACCCTGAATGTTCTGGGTAAGAGCAAGCGCACTGCTCGCGGTCTGGGCAAGCGTAATGACTGGAAGAAGGCAGTTATCTCCCTTCAGCCAGGCCAAGATCTCGATTTCAGCAGCAGTGCTGAGTAAGGAAGGGGTGCATCATGGCAATCGTTAAATGCAAACCGACTTCCCCTGGCCGCCGTTTTGTGGTCAAGGTGGTCAACCAGGAGCTGCATAAAGGCGCTCCTCACGCACCGCTGCTCGAGAAGAAATCGAAGACTGGTGGTCGTAACAACAATGGTCGCATTACCACTCGTCACATCGGTGGTGGCCATAAGCAGCATTATCGTCTGGTCGATTTCCGTCGCAACGACAAAGATGGCATCTCTGCCACTGTCGAGCGTATCGAATACGATCCAAACCGTACTGCTCACATCGCTCTGCTGCTGTACGCAGATGGCGAGCGTCGCTACATCATCGCGCCTAAAGGCGTGAGTGCTGGCGACCAGCTGATCGCAGGTGCCCTGGCACCGATCAAGCCGGGCAACGCTCTGCAACTGCGTAACATTCCAGTTGGTAGCACCGTACACGGCATCGAATTGAAGCCAGGTAAAGGCGCACAGATCGCTCGTTCCGCTGGTGCTTCGGCTCAGCTGATCGCTCGTGAAGGTGTCTACGTGACCCTGCGTCTGCGTTCTGGTGAGATGCGTAAAGTACTGGCTGAATGCCGTGCGACCCTGGGCGAAGTCTCGAACTCCGAGCACAGCCTGCGTTCGCTGGGTAAAGCTGGTGCCAAACGCTGGCGTGGCGTTCGCCCAACCGTTCGTGGTGTTGCCATGAACCCGGTTGACCACCCACACGGTGGTGGTGAAGGTCGTACCTCTGGTGGTCGTCATCCGGTATCGCCATGGGGCTTCCCGACTAAGGGCGCGAAGACTCGTGGTAATAAGCGTACCGACAAAATGATCGTCCGTCGTCGCAAGTAAATAGAGGGATACGACAGTGCCACGTTCTCTGAAAAAAGGTCCTTTTATTGATCTTCACCTACTGAAGAAGATCGAAGTGGCGGCGGAAAAGAACGATCGCAAACCAGTTAAGACCTGGTCGCGCCGTTCTATGATCCTGCCACAAATGGTCGGTTTGACCATCGCAGTACACAACGGTCGTCAGCACGTCCCAGTTCTCGTTAACGAAGACATGGTCGGCCACAAACTGGGCGAGTTTGCCGGTACCCGCACTTATCGTGGGCACGTGGCAGACAAGAAAGCCAAGCGTTAAGGGGTTAGGAAATGGAAGTAGCCGCTAAGTTGTCGGGCGCTCGAATCTCCGCCCAGAAAGCCCGCTTGGTCGCCGACCAGATCCGCGGGAAGAAGGTGGGCGAAGCGCTCAACCTGTTGGCTTTCAGCAGTAAGAAAGCCGCCGAGATCATGAAGAAAGTGCTGGAGTCGGCCGTAGCCAACGCCGAGCATAACGAAGGCGCAGACGTTGATGACCTGAAGGTCAGCACCGTTTTCGTCAACGAAGGGCGTTCGCTGAAGCGTATCATGCCGCGTGCCAAAGGCCGTGCTGATCGCATCGTCAAGCGGTCTTGCCATATCACTGTCAAGGTTGCTGACAAGTAACGGAGTCGAAGAGATGGGTCAGAAAGTACATCCCATTGGCATTCGCCTGGGAATCGTCAAGGAGCACACCTCCGTCTGGTACGCAGACGGTCGGACTTATGCGGACTATTTGTTCGCTGATCTGAAGGTGCGTGAGTATCTCCAAGACAAACTAAAAAGCGCGTCCGTAAGCCGTATCGATATCCATCGTCCGGCGCAAACTGCACGTATCACCATCCACACCGCTCGTCCAGGTATCGTTATCGGGAAGAAAGGTGAAGATGTTGAGAAACTGCGTCAGGACCTGACCAAGCAAATGGGTGTGCCTGTGCACATCAATATCGAAGAGATCCGCAAGCCGGAGCTCGACGGTATGCTGGTTGCGCAGAGCGTAGCTCAGCAGCTGGAGCGCCGCGTAATGTTCCGTCGTGCTATGAAGCGCGCTGTACAGAACGCCATGCGCATTGGTGCCAAAGGCATCAAAATCCAAGTGAGCGGTCGTCTCGGCGGTGCTGAAATCGCACGTACTGAATGGTATCGCGAAGGTCGTGTGCCATTGCACACCCTGCGTGCCGACATCGACTATGCCAACTACGAAGCTCACACCACTTACGGTGTGATCGGTGTAAAGGTTTGGATCTTCAAGGGCGAAGTAATTGGTGGTCGCCAAGAAGAACTGAAACCACAAGCACCAGCGCCTCGTAAAAAAGCTGCTAAGTAAGGGGTACGCCAAATGTTGCAACCTAAGCGTACGAAGTTCCGCAAGCAGATGACAGGCCACAACCGTGGTCTGGCTCAGCGCGGTAGCAAAGTCAGCTTCGGCGAGTTCGCGCTGAAGTCTGTAGCTCGTGGTCGTCTCACCGCTCGTCAGATCGAGTCAGCGCGTCGTGCTCTGACCCGTCACGTTAAACGTGGCGGCAAGATCTGGATCCGTGTATTCCCGGACAAGCCGATCTCCAAAAAGCCTCTCGAGGTTCGGATGGGTAAAGGTAAGGGTAACGTGGAATACTGGGTAGCCCAGATTCAGCCAGGCAAAGTCCTGTATGAAATCGAGGGTGTAACTGAAGAGCTGGCGCGTGAGGCTTTTGCCCTGGCTGCTGCAAAGCTGCCGCTCGCCACCGCCTTTGTTAAACGGACGGTGATGTGATGAAAGCGAATGAACTTCGTGAAAAATCCGCACAGCAGCTGAACGAGCAACTGCTCGGCCTGCTGCGCGACCAGTTCAATCTGCGTATGCAGAAAGCAACTGGCCAGTTGGGGCAGTCTCATCTGCTCTCGCAAGTTAAGCGTGACATCGCTCGCGTGAAGACTGTGCTCAACCAGCAGGCAGGTAAGTGATCATGGCTGAAGCCGAAAAGACTGTCCGTACGCTGACTGGCCGTGTTGTCAGCGACAAGATGGACAAAACCATCACCGTTTTGATCGAGCGTCGCGTTAAGCACCCGATCTACGGTAAATATGTTAAGCGTTCGACTAAGCTGCACGCGCACGACGAAACCAATCAGTGCCACATCGGCGACAAAGTCACTATTCGTGAAACTCGTCCGCTGGCCAAGACCAAGTCTTGGGCGCTGGTTGATGTTCTCGAACGCGCTGTGGAAGTCTAAGGACTAGGGGTCGGAGAAATTATATGATTCAGACTCAATCCATGCTCGATGTGGCCGATAACAGCGGCGCTCGCCGTGTTATGTGCATCAAGGTGCTGGGTGGCTCCCATCGTCGTTACGCTGGTATCGGTGACATCATCAAAGTTACCGTGAAGGAAGCAATTCCTCGCGGTAAAGTGAAAAAAGGCCAAGTGATGACTGCTGTTGTAGTCCGCACTCGTCACGGCGTACGTCGTGCTGATGGCTCCATTATCCGCTTTGATGGCAACGCTGCTGTTCTTCTGAACAACAAGCAAGAGCCGATCGGCACCCGTATCTTTGGGCCAGTGACCCGTGAACTTCGTACTGAGAAGTTCATGAAGATCGTCTCGCTCGCCCCAGAAGTGCTGTAAGGAGATCCGACATGCAAAAGATTCGTCGTGACGACGAGATCATCGTGATCGCCGGCAAAGACAAAGGTAAGCGCGGTAAGGTGCTGAAGGTTCTTGCTGATGACCGTCTGGTCATTGGTGGTCTGAACCTGGTCAAGCGTCATACCAAGCCTAACCCCGCGTCGGGCGTACAGGGCGGTATCGTCGAGAAAGAAGCGCCATTGCACGCTTCTAACGTCGCCATCTTCAACGGCGAAACCAACAAGGCTGACCGCGTTGGTTTCAAAGTAGAAGACGGTAAGAAAATTCGTGTCTTCAAGTCGACCCAAAAAGCGGTTGATGCTTGAACACTGCTAGGTAGATAAGACCATGGCACGACTAAAAGAGATTTACCGGAAGGAAATCGCTCCGAAGCTTAAGGAAGAACTTAAGCTTTCGAACGTGATGGAAGTTCCGCGCGTTACCAAAATCACCCTGAACATGGGTCTGGGCGAAGCGATCGGTGACAAAAAAGTCATCGAGCACGCTGTTGCTGACCTGGAAAAGATCACCGGTCAAAAAGTCGTTGTGACTTACGCTCGGAAATCCATCGCTGGCTTTAAAGTCCGTGAAGGTTGGCCGATCGGTGTCAAAGTGACTCTGCGCCGTGAGCGTATGTACGAGTTCCTGGATCGTCTGCTGTCGATCTCCCTGCCTCGGGTTCGCGACTTCCGCGGCCTGAATGCCAAGTCCTTCGATGGTCGTGGTAACTACAGCATGGGCGTGAAAGAGCAGATCATCTTCCCGGAAATCGACTACGACAAGATCGATGCTCTCCGCGGTCTGGACATCACCCTGACCACCACTGCCAAGAACGATGATGAAGGCCGCGCTCTGCTGCGTGCGTTCAAATTCCCGTTCCGCAACTGATTGGAGTAGGACCATGGCCAAGATGAGCATGAAAAACCGCGAGCTGAAGCGTCAGCTCACGGTTGCCAAGTACGCCAAGAAGCGTGCAGCACTGAAAGCTATCATCGTTGATCTGAACGCAAGTCCAGAAGCGCGTTGGGAAGCTACAGTAGCTCTGCAGAAGCAGCCACGTGACGCAAGCGCTTCGCGCATGCGTAACCGCTGCCGCCTGACCGGTCGTCCGCACGGCGTTTACCGCAAGTTCGGCCTCGGCCGTAACAAACTGCGTGAAGCGGCAATGCGTGGTGACGTACCTGGTCTGGTTAAAGCCAGCTGGTAAGTACTTTCGAAGTCTCGGTGGCCAGGATCGCAAGATACTGACCGCCGGTGGCCTAGAATCTGGAACAAGCCCCTTTTGGGGCTTGTTTCATTTCCGGAGTGTGTCTAAAATACGCGGCTCGCCTGAGCCCGTGTGTTTTATGCCCGGAGATTCTCGGTGACATATGTAGCCGCAAGGCTAATTTTTTTGTATTAGGAGCGTCTAGCCCATGAGTATGCAGGACCCGTTAGCGGACATGCTAACTCGTATCCGTAATGCCCAGATGGCTGAAAAGTCCGTCGTAAGCATGCCATCTTCCACGTTGAAGGTAGCTGTTGCCAAAGTCCTGAAAGACGAAGGCTACATTGCGGGTTATCAGATCAGCAGCGAAATCAAGCCACTGCTGTCCATCGAGCTGAAGTACTTCGAAGGCCGTCCGGTCATCGAGGAAGTGAAGCGCGTTAGCCGTCCAGGCCTGCGTCAGTACAAGTCCGTTGAAGATCTGCCGAAAGTTCGTGGCGGTCTTGGCGTGTCTATCGTCTCCACCAACAAAGGTGTGATGACGGATCGTGCTGCGCGCGCTGCCGGTGTCGGCGGCGAAGTTCTTTGCACTGTGTTCTAAGGGGGGATAAGCATGTCTCGCGTCGCTAAGAACCCCGTTAAGCTGCCAGCCGGTGTCGAAGTAAAATTCGCAGGCCAACAGCTTTCGGTGAAGGGTGCCAAGGGTACTCTTGAACTGAACATCCATTCGTCCGTTGAGATCGTTGAAGAAGCTGGTGAGCTGCGTTTCGCTGCTCGCAATGGCGATCAACAAACTCGCGCAATGGCCGGTACCACGCGTGCGTTGGTAAACAACATGGTCCAAGGCGTAAGCCAAGGCTTCGAGCGTAAGCTCCAGCTGGTCGGTGTTGGTTACAAAGCGCAAGCAAAAGGCACGGTTTTGAACCTGGCCCTTGGCTTCTCGCACCCAGTGGATTACGAACTGCCGGAAGGCATCACCGCTGAAACTCCTAGCCAGACCGATATCCTGATCAAGGGCATCGACAAGCAGCTGGTAGGTCAAGTGGCTGCCGAGATCCGCGACTTCCGTCCACCAGAGCCGTACAAAGGCAAAGGTGTGCGCTACGCGGACGAAGTCGTCCGTCGTAAAGAAGCCAAGAAGAAGTAGGGCATAGCAAATGACCGACAAAAAAGTTACTCGACTGCGTCGCGCTCGCAAAGCACGCCTGAAAATGCACGAACTCGAAGTCGTGCGTCTCTGCGTGTTCCGCTCGTCGCAGCACATCTACGCCCAGGTCATCTCGGCCGACGGCAACAAAGTCCTGGCAAGCGCCTCGACTTTGGATAAAGAACTGCGTGATGGTGCCACTGGCAACATCGACGCGGCCACTAAGGTTGGCCAGCTGGTCGCTACGCGTGCTAAGGCCGCTGGCGTCTCGCAAGTGGCTTTCGACCGCTCTGGCTTCAAGTACCACGGCCGCGTTAAAGCGCTGGCTGATGCTGCTCGTGAAGCTGGGCTGGAGTTCTAAGTTATGTCAAATAACGACCAAAAGCGCGACGAAGGCTACATTGAGAAGCTGGTTCAAGTTAACCGCGTAGCCAAAACCGTTAAAGGCGGCCGTATCTTCACCTTCACCGCGTTGACCGTGGTTGGTGATGGTAAGGGCCGTGTTGGCTTCGGCCGTGGCAAGTCGCGTGAAGTGCCTGCTGCGATCCAGAAGGCAATGGAAGCTGCTCGTCGCAACATGATCCAAGTTGACCTGAACGGCACCACTCTGCAGTACGCAATGAAGTCCGCTCACGGCGCTTCGAAGGTGTACATGCAGCCTGCTTCTGAAGGTACCGGTATCATCGCTGGCGGCGCTATGCGTGCTGTCCTCGAGGTTGCTGGTGTTCAGAACGTTCTGGCCAAGTGCTACGGCTCGACTAACCCGGTAAACGTGGTTCACGCCACTTTCAAAGGTTTGAAAGCTATGCAATCTCCTGAATCCATTGCCGCCAAGCGTGGCAAAAGCGTCAAGGAGATCTTCTGATCATGGCTACCGTTAAAGTAACGCTGATCAAAAGCATGACCGGCCGCATCCCTAACCACAAATTGTGCGTTAAGGGTTTGGGTCTGCGTCGCATCGGTCACACTGTAGAAGTCCAGGATACTCCCGAGAATCGCGGGATGATCAACAAGGCTTACTACATGCTGCGTGTCGAGGGTTAATCGATGAAACTCAATGATCTGAGTCCAGCGCCGGGTTCCCGTCGCGAAAAGCATCGTCCGGGCCGTGGTATCGGTAGCGGTTTGGGTAAGACTGGTGGCCGTGGCCACAAAGGTCAAACCTCCCGCTCCGGTGGCACCATCGCTCCAGGCTTTGAAGGCGGTCAACAGCCGCTGCATCGTCGCCTGCCGAAGTTCGGTTTCGTTTCCCTGAAGGCCATGGACCGCGCAGAAGTGCGTCTGTCCGAGCTGGCTAAAGTGGAAGGCGACATCGTTACCGTGCAGACCCTGAAAGATGCCAACGTGATCAACGTCAACGTACAGCGTGTGAAAATCATGCTGTCCGGTGAAGTGACTCGCGCTGTCACTATCGGCAAGGGAATCGGCGCCACCAAAGGTGCGCGTTCGGCTATCGAAGCAGCTGGCGGCAAGTTCGAGGAATAAATGGCTAAGCAAGGTGCTCTCTCAGCGCTCGGCAAAGGCGGTATGTCTGAACTTTGGGCTCGTCTGCGTTTTCTGTTCCTGGCGATTATCGTCTACCGAATAGGCGCACACATCCCGGTTCCAGGTATCAACCCGGACCGACTCGCAGACCTGTTTCGACAGAATGAGGGGACCATTCTTAGCTTGTTCAACATGTTTTCCGGCGGCGCGCTGGAGCGGATGAGCATCTTTGCACTGGGGATCATGCCGTACATTTCGGCATCGATCATCATGCAGTTGATGAGCGCCGTCAGCCCGCAGCTGGAGCAGTTGAAGAAGGAAGGTGAAGCTGGTCGTCGCAAGATAAGCCAGTACACCCGCTACCTCACTGTCGCTCTTGCTCTTGTCCAGGCTATTGGCATGTCCATTGGTCTGGCAGGGCAGGGCGTAGCGTTCACTGGTGACTTTGGCTTCCATTTCGTCGCGGTAACCACATTTGTGGCTGGTGCGATGTTCATGATGTGGCTGGGTGAGCAGATTACTGAGCGTGGTGTTGGCAACGGTATCTCGATGTTGATTTTCGCAGGTATCGTCGCCGGTCTTCCGAGGGCAATCGGGCAGTCTTTCGAGTCTGCACGTCAGGGTGATATCAATATCTTCGCCTTGGTTGCCATCGGTTTGCTGGCAGTAGCGATTATCGGTTTTGTGGTGTTCATTGAGCGTGGCCAGCGTCGTATTGCTGTTCACTACGCCAAGCGTCAGCAGGGCCGTAAGGTCTTCGCTGCGCAGACCAGCCACTTGCCGCTGAAAGTGAATATGGCCGGTGTTATTCCTGCTATCTTCGCGAGCAGCATTTTGCTGTTCCCGGCTTCGCTGGGTGCCTGGTTTGGTCAGTCTGAAGGTATGGGCTGGTTGCAGGACATCTCGCAGTCGATCGCTCCTGGTCAGCCGTTGAATATTCTGCTGTTTAGTGCAGGGATTATTTTCTTCTGCTTCTTCTATACGGCGTTGATGTTCAATCCGAAAGACGTAGCGGAAAACCTGAAGAAGTCCGGTGCCTTTATTCCGGGTATTCGTCCAGGCGAGCAGTCGGCGCGCTACATTGATGGCGTTCTGACCCGTTTGACCCTGTTCGGTGCTCTATATATGACGGCCGTGTGCTTGTTGCCCCAGTTCCTGGTGGTTGCAGCAAACGTTCCGTTCTACCTTGGCGGGACCTCGTTGCTGATCGTGGTCGTGGTTGTGATGGACTTCATGTCCCAAGTACAATCGCACCTCGTTTCGCACCAGTACGAATCCCTGATGAAGAAAGCCAACCTGAAGGGCTACGGCAGCGGCATGTTGCGCTGAGTACCCCATAAGGTTCGAGGAGTTGGTGATGAAAGTTCGTGCATCGGTGAAAAAGCTGTGCCGTAACTGCAAGATTATTCGCCGCGAAGGTGTTGTTCGAGTAATTTGCAGCGCGGAACCGCGTCACAAACAGCGCCAAGGCTGAGTGTGATCCGCTTGAAGCCCGGCAGCTAGTGCGCTGCCGGGTTGATTATTTGTTATTACAGCGATATTATCTCGCGCCCTATTTCTTGGCTTCCGGGGCGTAGGTAGCTGTCAATTGGAGTCCCACTGAATGGCCCGTATTGCAGGCGTTAACATTCCAGATAACAAGCACACTGTTATCTCGCTGACCTACATCTATGGTGTTGGTCGCACTACTGCGCAGAAAATTTGCGCAGTTGCTGGGGTAAACCCAGCCGCTAAGATCAAGGATCTGAGCGACGAGCAGATTGAATTGCTGCGTGGCGAAGTGGCGAAGTTCACCACTGAAGGTGACCTGCGTCGCGAAATCAACATGAAAATCAAGCGTTTGATGGACCTCGGTTGCTATCGCGGTCTGCGTCATCGTCGTGGTCTTCCAGTGCGCGGTCAGCGTACCAAGACTAACGCGCGTACCCGTAAAGGTCCGCGTAAGCCGATCCGCAAGTAATCGCCCCAGCGAATCGACAGGAAAATTATCATGGCAAAACCTGCTGCTCGTCCTCGTAAAAAAGTTAAAAAGACAGTGGTTGATGGCATCGCCCACATCCATGCATCTTTTAACAACACCATCGTGACCATCACCGACCGTCAAGGTAACGCGCTTTCTTGGGCTACCTCCGGTGGTTCGGGTTTCCGCGGTTCCCGCAAGTCCACCCCGTTTGCTGCTCAAGTAGCTGCTGAACGTGCTGGTCAAGCTGCGCTGGAATATGGCCTGAAAAACCTCGACGTTAACGTCAAGGGTCCAGGTCCAGGTCGTGAGTCTGCTGTCCGTGCTTTGAACGGCTGTGGCTATAAGATCGCCAGCATCACCGACGTGACGCCAATCCCGCACAACGGGTGCCGTCCGCCGAAGAAGCGCCGCGTGTAATCCAGGAGATTGTAAAGAATGGCTCGTTACATTGGTCCAAAATGCAAACTCGCTCGTCGCGAAGGCACCGATCTCTTCCTGAAGAGCGGCGTGCGCGCGATCGAATCGAAGTGCAACATTGAAGCAGCACCTGGTATCCACGGCCAACGCCGCGGTCGCCAGTCCGATTACGGCACCCAACTGCGTGAAAAGCAGAAGGTCCGTCGTATCTACGGCGTTCTCGAGCGTCAGTTCAGCGGCTACTACAAAGAAGCTGCTGGCAAGAAAGGTGCAACCGGTGAAAACCTGCTGCAACTGCTCGAATGCCGTCTGGACAACGTTGTATACCGTATGGGCTTTGGTTCGACTCGTGCCGAATCCCGTCAGCTGGTATCGCACAAATCCGTCAGCGTAAACGGCCAAACCGTTAACGTTCCGTCCTACCAGGTTCGTGCTGGTGACGTGGTCGCGATTCGCGAGAAAGCAAAAAACCAACTTCGCATTGTCCAAGCTCTCGATCTGTGTGCCCAACGTGGCCGCGTAGAATGGGTAGAAGTAGACACTGAGAAGAAGTCGGGCGTTTTCAAGAACGTTCCTGCTCGCAGTGATCTGTCCGCCGACATCAACGAAAGCCTGATTGTCGAGCTCTACTCCAAGTAAGGGCTAGAAAATAGGTGCATCCATGCAGATTTCGGTAAATGAGTTCCTGACACCCCGCCACATTGATGTGCAGGTTGTCAGTCCAACCCGCGCCAAGATCACTCTCGAGCCTCTCGAGCGTGGTTTTGGCCACACCCTGGGCAACGCGCTGCGCCGCATCCTGTTGTCCTCAATGCCCGGCTGTGCAGTAGTCGAGGCCGAGATTGACGGTGTGCTCCACGAGTACAGCGCCATCGAAGGTGTACAGGAAGACGTAATTGAAATCCTGTTGAACCTTAAAGGTCTGGCTATCAAGCTGCACGGCCGTGACGAAGTTACGCTGACCTTGTCGAAGAAGGGTTCGGGGGTGGTTACCGCTGCCGATATTCAGCTGGATCATGATGTCGAGATCGTTAACCCCGATCACGTAATCGCTAACCTGGCGTCTAACGGCGCTTTGAACATGAAGCTCACCGTAGCTCGTGGTCGTGGTTATGAACCGGCCGACTCGCGTCAGAGCGATGAAGACGAAAGCCGCAGCATTGGTCGCTTGCAGCTTGACTCTTCGTTCAGCCCGGTTCGCCGTATCGCATACGTGGTGGAAAACGCCCGTGTCGAGCAGCGTACTAACCTGGACAAGCTGGTTATTGATCTGGAAACCAACGGTACTCTGGATCCTGAAGAGGCTATTCGCCGCGCTGCAACCATTCTGCAACAGCAGTTGGCTGCGTTCGTCGACCTCAAAGGTGACAGCGAACCAGTGGTAATCGAGCAGGAAGACGAGATCGATCCGATCCTGCTTCGCCCGGTTGACGATCTGGAACTGACTGTACGTTCGGCTAACTGCCTTAAGGCGGAAAACATTTACTACATCGGTGACCTGATTCAGCGTACCGAAGTAGAACTGTTGAAGACTCCGAACCTGGGCAAGAAATCCTTGACTGAAATCAAGGACGTTCTGGCCTCCCGCGGTCTGTCCCTCGGCATGCGCCTCGACAACTGGCCGCCTGCAAGTCTTAAGAAGGACGACAAGGCGACTGCCTGATCGTCGTAATCACCGAACGTGAGTTTGGTAAGGAATGAACCATGCGTCATCGTAAAAGTGGTCGTCACCTGAGCCGTACCAGCTCGCACCGCAAGGCCATGTTTCAAAACATGGCGGTGTCGCTGTTCGAGCACGAGCTGATTAAAACTACACTGCCGAAAGCCAAAGAACTGCGTCGCGTTGCTGAGCCGCTGATCACTTTGGCCAAGACAGACAGCCTGGCTAACCGCCGTCTGGCTTTCGACCGTACTCGTTCGAAAGCTATCGTTGGTAAGCTCTTCAACGACCTGGGCAAGCGTTATGCTACCCGTGAGGGTGGCTACCTGCGCATCCTCAAGTGCGGTTTCCGCACTGGCGACAACGCGCCTATGGCGTACGTCGAGTTGGTTGATCGTGCTACTGCTGGCGAAGCTGTATCCGCCGAGTAAGACGACAGTCTGCTACGAAAAACCGGGCCTAGTGCCCGGTTTTTTGTGGGCGATTGAAAAGCAACGTGATGTTCACTCATTGCCCTTTGGCTATGCGAGTCGATTGGGTGTTAGTAAAAATCTATTGAGTGGCATGATTTAATACATTTGAAGGTGTCATCTTCCTGGTCAATACTGCCTCCAAGCCGATTAGCCGGCAGTTCCAAGACTGACCTGAGGAGATTGAGCATGAGCCAGAATAAAACCCTTACAACCGCCAGCGGTGCTCCCGTTGCGGATAACCAGAATTCCCGTTCCGCCGGCCCGCGTGGCCCGTTGTTGCTCGACGACTTTCACCTGATCGAGAAGCTTGCCCACTTCAACCGTGAAAACATCCCAGAGCGCCGCGTACACGCCAAAGGCTCGGGAGCGTATGGGACCTTCACGGTTACCAAAGACATCACCCAATACACCAATGCCAAACTGTTTGAAGCTGTCGGTAAGCAGACTCCGACCTTTCTGCGCTTCTCTACCGTAGGTGGTGAACGCGGCTCGGCAGACACCGAGCGCGACCCACGTGGCTTCGCGCTGAAGTTCTACACCGAAGAAGGCAACTGGGACATCGTTGGTAACAACACCCCGGTGTTCTTTATCCGTGACCCGCTGAAGTTCCCCGACTTTATCCACACTCAAAAGCGCCTGCCGCAAAGCAACCTGAAAAGTGCACAGATGATGTGGGACTTCTGGTCGCACTCGCCTGAGGCGCTGCACCAGGTCACCATCCTGTTTTCGGACCGTGGCATCCCTGACGGCTACCGTCATATGCACGGCTTTGGTAGCCACACCTACAGCTTGATCAACGCCAATGGCGAGCGTCATTGGGTGAAGTGGCACTACAAGACCAAGCAAGGCATCAAGAACCTGGCGCCTGCCGATGCAGCGCGTCTGGCCGGTACCGATCCGGATTACGCCCAGCGCGATCTGTTTGGGGCCATTGAGCGCGGTGACTTCCCTAAATGGCGTGTGTGCATCCAGATCATGACTGAGGCCCAGGCCAACGCTCACTACGAGAACCCCTTCGACGTAACCAAAACCTGGTCGCAGAAAGAGTTTCCGTTGATTGAAGTGGGTGAGCTGGAGTTGAACCGCAACCCGCAGAACTACTTCGCCGAAGTGGAGCAGGCCGCGTTCGGCCCAAGCAACATGGTGCCAGGCGTCGGTTTGTCGCCGGATCGCATGCTGCAGGGCCGTGTATTCGCTTACGCCGATGCGCACCGCTACCGTATCGGCACTAACCATCAGCACCTGCCAGTGAATGCTCCACGCAGTCCGGTCAACACCTATCAGCGTGACGGGTCCATGGCGTTCGGCACCAACGGCGGTGCGGCTCCCAACTACGAGCCAAACAGTTACGCCGATGCGCCACAACAGGCACCGCAGTACGCAGAACCAGCCTTGGCGCTCAGTGGTGCGGCCGATCGTTACGACCACCGCGAAGACACTGATTACTACAGCCATGCCGGTGCGCTGTTTCGCCTGATGAACGCTGAGCAAAAAGCGCTGTTGATTAACAACATCGCCGGCGCGATGGCCGGGGTTTCCAGTGATGTGGTTCAGCGTCAACTGCAGCACTTCTTCAAGGCTGATCCCGCTTATGGAGAAGGAATCGCAACAGCGCTGGGTGTATCGCTTAACTGACTCTAAGTGATAAGCAGAACCGCCCTCATTTGGGCGGTTTTTGCGTTATTTCAGCTACTTTTCTCTGAAAATCTTCACTTTTCTGCCGTTCGTCTCGTGACCTGCAGGTCGGCATGGTTCAAACTAGGGCCTTTCAAGCAGGGAGATGTAGGGCTATGCAAGGTCACCCCGACGTAATCGATTACCTCAACACGTTGCTGACGGGCGAACTGGCAGCTCGTGACCAATATTTCATTCACTCGCGGATGTACGAAGACTGGGGCTTTACCGAGCTCTACGAGCGTATCAATCACGAAATGGAAGAAGAGGCACAGCACGCCGACGCGCTGATGCGCCGTATCCTGATGCTCGAAGGCACGCCGCGTATGCGTCCTGACGACCTGGATACCGGTACCACCGTGCCTGAGATGCTCGCCAGCGATTTGCGCCTGGAATACAAGGTTCGTGCTGCGCTGTGCAAAGGCATCGAGCTTTGCGAGAAGCACAACGACTACGTGACCCGGGAAATCCTGCGCGTACAGTTGAACGACACTGAAGAAGATCACACCTACTGGCTGGAAAAGCAGCTGGGTCTGATCAAGTTGATCGGTCTGGAAAACTACCTGCAATCGCAGTTCTGATTTCGCCGGTATAAAAAAGCCCCTGTCACCGTAGCGGTGACAGGGGCTTTTTGTTGGGCCCGAAAACTCAGGCCCGGTCGCGCGCCAGCAACGGCTTCAGATAGTAGCCAGTGTGGGACTGCGGCATCTCGGAAACCTGCTCCGGCGTACCCACCGCAATAATCTGCCCACCCTTGGAGCCGCCTTCCGGCCCCAGGTCCACCAGCCAGTCGGCCGTCTTGATTACATCCAGGTTGTGCTCGATCACGACTACCGTGTTGCCGTGGTCGCGCAGGCGGTGCAGCACGTCGAGCAACTGCTGAATATCCGCAAAGTGCAAGCCAGTGGTCGGCTCGTCGAGGATATACAAGGTCTTGCCGGTATCGCGCTTGGACAGCTCGCGAGACAGCTTCACCCGCTGCGCCTCACCACCGGACAGCGTAGTCGCCGACTGCCCTAGTTTGATATACGACAAGCCCACGTCCATCAGGGTCTGGAGTTTGCGTGCCAGGGCCGGCACTGCGTCAAAGAACACCCGCGCCTCCTCGATGGTCATCTCGAGGGTTTCATGGATGTTCTTGCCCTTGTACTTGATCTCCAGGGTTTCGCGGTTGTAACGCTTGCTCTTGCACACATCGCACGGCACGTAGATGTCCGGGAGGAAGTGCATCTCGACCTTGATCAGGCCATCGCCCTGGCACGCCTCGCAGCGCCCGCCCTTGACGTTGAAGGAGAAGCGCCCTGGCCCATAACCCCGCGAGCGGGACTCCGGCACACCGGCGAACAGTTCGCGAATCGGCGTGAACAGCCCGGTATAGGTCGCAGGGTTGGAGCGGGGCGTGCGACCGATCGGGCTCTGGTCGATATCCACCACTTTATCCAGCAGCTCCAGGCCCTTGATGCTGTCATGGGCGGCAGCTTCCAGGGTGGTGGCACCGTTCAGTGCCGTGGCACTGAGGGGGAACAGCGTGTTGTTGATCAGCGTCGACTTGCCAGAGCCGGATACACCGGTCACGCAGGTCAGCAGGCCCAGGGGGATTTCCAGGTCGACATTGCGCAGGTTGTTGCCGCGCGCGCCCTTGAGGTGCAGCGCCTGTTTTTTGTTGCGTGGCGTACGTTTGGCCGGCACTTCGATTTTTACCCGGCCAGACAGGTATTTCCCTGTCAATGAGTCCGGATGGGCCATGACTTCCGCGGGAGTGCCCTGGGCCACAATATGGCCGCCATGCACGCCGGCACCAGGGCCGATATCGACCACATAGTCCGCCAGGCGAATGGCATCCTCATCGTGTTCGACCACGATCACCGTGTTGCCGATGTCCCGCAGGTGCTTGAGCGTGCCCAGCAGACGATCGTTGTCACGCTGGTGCAGGCCGATGGACGGCTCGTCGAGAATATACAGCACGCCCACCAGGCCGGCGCCGATCTGGCTGGCCAGGCGTATACGCTGTGCCTCGCCGCCAGACAGGGTGTCGGCACTGCGATCCAGGGACAGGTAATCCAACCCCACATTGACCAGGAACTGCAGACGCTCGCGAATTTCCTTGAGGATCTTGTCGGCAATTTCGCCGCGTCGCCCGGTCAGCTTCAATACGCCGAAGTATTCGCAGGCATCGCCGATGGGCAGGTTGGTCACGGCCGGCAGGGTTTTCTCGCCGACCCAGACGTGGCGGGCCTCGCGACGCAAACGGGTGCCGCGGCAATCCGGGCAGGGCTGGGTGCTGAGGAACTTGGCCAGCTCCTCGCGCACACTGGCCGACTCGGTTTCCCGGTAGCGCCGTTCCAGGTTAGGCACGATGCCTTCGAACGGGTGGGAGCGCTTGACGATGTCGCCACGATCATTCAGGTACTTGAAGTCGACGTTCTGCGAGCCGCTGCCGTGCAGGATGACTTTTTGTTGCTCGGCCGGCAGCTCGTTGAAAGGCACTTCCAGACTGAATTTATAGTGGGCAGCCAACGACCCGAGCATCTGGAAGTAGTACACATTGCGCCGGTCCCAACCACGTATCGCGCCCTCCGCCAGCGTCAGGTCGCCATTGACCAGGCGCTTGATATCGAAGAACTGCTTGACCCCCAGCCCATCACAGGTCGGACAGGCGCCAGCCGGGTTGTTGAAGGAGAACAGCTTGGGTTCCAGCTCACTGATGGCGTGGCCGCAGATCGGGCAGGCGAAGCGCGCGGAGAAGATGATTTCTTCGCCCGGCTCGTCGTCCATCGGCGCCACCAGGGCAATACCGTCTGCCAGCTTCAATGCGGTCTCGAACGACTCCGCCAGGCGTTGCTGCAGATCGGCACGCACCTTGAAACGGTCGACCACCACATCAATGGTGTGCTTCTTCTGTTTATCCAGCTTCGGCGCTTCATCCAGCTCATACAGCTTGCCGTTGATCCGGGCGCGGACAAAGCCCTGGGCGCGTAGCTCTTCGAAGACCGACAGGTGCTCGCCCTTGCGCTCACGAATCACCGGCGCCAGCAGCATCAGCTTGGCGCCTTCCGGCTGGGCCAGCACCAGGTCGACCATCTGGCTGACGGTCTGGGCTTCCAGCGGGATATCGTGATCCGGGCAGCGCGGAATACCGACGCGTGCATACAGCAAGCGCAGGTAATCGTAGATTTCGGTAATGGTGCCCACGGTGGAGCGTGGGTTGTGGGAGGTCGACTTCTGTTCGATGGAAATGGCTGGCGACAGGCCTTCGATGGTGTCGACATCAGGCTTTTCCATCATCGACAGGAACTGCCGGGCATAGGCCGACAGCGACTCCACATAACGACGCTGGCCTTCGGCATACAGCGTGTCGAACGCCAGCGATGATTTGCCGGACCCGGACAAGCCGGTGATGACAATCAGTTTGTCCCGGGGCAGGGTCAGGTCGATGTTCTTCAGGTTGTGGGTTCTAGCCCCACGAATCAGGATCTTGTCCAAGATGGCCTCGCACGGCGGGCGTATAAATAATGCAGGAGTATACGGTTAAAGACTGGATGAATATACACTGTCAGTTTGCCCATTTCAGCCTTACATGAAAGCTGCGCGGCAAAGCGCCGCATATACCCTCTCAAACGATGGGACTGGTAGAATCGCCGCCGGTTCACACGAGGTTTTTCCATGCACGATCCCCACAGCGAACGCATGAGTAGCGGCGAGACCCGAGCAGCAAGCGGTCTGGCCCTGGTGTTCGCCTTCCGTATGCTGGGCATGTTTATGGTGTTGCCGGTACTGGCGACCTATGGCATGGACCTCGCAGGCGCGACCCCGGCCCTGATCGGCCTGGCGATTGGCGCCTATGGCCTGACCCAGGCGATTTTCCAGATTCCGTTCGGGATCATTTCCGACCGCATTGGCCGTCGACCGGTGATCTACCTGGGGCTGATCATCTTTGCCCTGGGCAGTGTGCTGGCGGCCAATGCCGATTCGATCTGGGGCGTGATCGCCGGACGTATCCTGCAGGGCGCCGGGGCGATTTCTGCGGCGGTGATGGCGCTGCTGTCGGACCTGACCCGCGAACAACATCGCACCAAGGCCATGGCCATGATCGGCATGACCATCGGCCTGTCGTTTGCCGTGGCCATGGTGGTGGGCCCCTTGCTGACCCGCGCCTTTGGCTTGCACGGCCTGTTCCTGGCCACTGGCGGCATGGCCCTGTTGGGTATCGTGATCGTGGCCTTTATGGTGCCGCGCTCCACCGGGCCGCTGCAGCACCGTGAATCGGGCGTGGCGAAGCAGGCGCTGCTACCGACCCTCAAGCACCCGGATCTGCTGCGCCTGGATTTAGGTATCTTCGTATTGCACGCGATGTTGATGTGCAGCTTCGTCGCCTTGCCCCTGGCGCTGGTGGAAAAGGCCGGGTTGCCCAAGGAGGAGCACTGGTGGGTGTACCTGACCGCATTGCTGATTTCGTTCTTCGCCATGATCCCGTTCATCATCTATGGCGAGAAGAAACGCAAAATGAAACGAGTTTTGCTCGGCGCCGTCGCGACATTGATGCTCACTGAACTATTCTTCTGGCAGTTCGGCGACAGCCTACGGGCACTGGTAATCGGCACGGTGGTGTTTTTCACCGCGTTCAACCTGCTGGAGGCGTCACTGCCTTCGCTGATCAGTAAAGTGTCACCGGCAGGCGGCAAAGGCACGGCAATGGGGGTGTATTCCACCAGCCAGTTCCTCGGTTCGGCGCTGGGCGGCATCATGGGCGGCTGGATGTTCCAGCATGGCGGTTTGTCGGTTGTGTTCCTCGGATGCGCCGGGCTGGCTGCACTTTGGCTGGTCTTTGCTGTTACCATGCGCGAACCTCCCTACGTCACAAGTCTGCGTTTGCCGCTATCGCCCGAGGCGATCCGTGAAAGCGGTCTGGTAGAACGCCTGAAGGCCGTCGTAGGGGTAACAGATGCAGTCGTGGTCGCGGAAGAAGCGGCCATTTACATCAAATTGGACACCGAACTATTGGATCGCGCGACGCTCGAGCAACTGGTCAACCCAGTGCCGACAGCGCGCCCAGCCTAGGAGAACGTTATGGCCCGTGGGGTTAACAAAGTCATATTGGTCGGTACATGCGGCCAGGATCCCGAAGTTCGCTACTTGCCTAACGGTAACGCCGTGACCAACCTGAGTCTGGCGACCAGCGAACAGTGGACCGACAAGCAGACCGGCCAGAAGGTCGAGAAAACCGAATGGCACCGTGTGTCGATGTTCGGCAAGGTTGCAGAGATCGCCGGTGAATACCTGCGCAAGGGTTCGCAGGTCTACATCGAAGGCAAACTGCAGACCCGCGAGTGGGAAAAAGACGGCATCAAGCGTTACACCACAGAAATCGTGGTCGACATGCAAGGCACCATGCAATTGCTGGGCGGCCGTCCACAGGGCGACCAACAGGGCCAGGGCGGCATGTCCAACTCGGCACCGCGTCCACAGCAGTCCCGTCCGCAGCCAAGCCAGCAGCCACAGCGTGAGTCGCGTCCAGCGCCACAGCAGGCGGCACCACAGCCAG
The DNA here is from genome assembly GCF_030687625.1 of Pseudomonas sp. FP2294. Taxonomy (NCBI): domain Bacteria; kingdom Pseudomonadati; phylum Pseudomonadota; class Gammaproteobacteria; order Pseudomonadales; family Pseudomonadaceae; genus Pseudomonas; species Pseudomonas sp. FP2294. Next base: position 5,208,000 of record NZ_CP117441.1, on the reverse strand, counting down.
CCGCTGACTTCGACAGTTTTGATGACGATATTCCGTTCTAAGGCCACCTTGGCCCGGACTATCCCGTAACACCAGGAACCCCCGCTGGCATTTGCCTCGGGGGTTTCTTGTTTTTAGGTAGGGAAACTCCCCGGCTCTGGCATTTGTCCCTAAGCGTCACAAGATTTAGGCTGTAGCGCACTCCCTTACCCAAGAAGGAAGCCCCGATGACCTGGTCTGCCCAGCAGTATTCGATGTTTGAACAACAGCGCACCCGTCCCGTCCGGGATCTGGTCGCCGCCATTCCCGCAGGCGACGTACGAACTGCAGTCGACCTGGGGTGTGGCCCCGGCAACTCCACCGAGGTGTTGGCCCAGCGTTTCCCCCAGGCGACGATTACTGGCTTGGACAGCTCGCAGGACATGCTGGTCAGCGCCCGTGAGCGGTTGCCGGCACTCAACTTTGAATTGGCCGATATCGGCGCCTGGAAGCCTGCGCGACAGTTTGATGTGATCCTCGCCAACGCCTCGCTGCAGTGGGTACCGGACCACGCCACCCTCTATCCGCACCTGGTGGCGCAATTGACGCCGGGCGGGACGCTGGCGGTGCAAACCCCGGACAACCTCAACGAGCCCGCCCACCGCCTGGCCCGTGAAGTGGCAGCGCAAGGGCCGTGGGCGGACAAGATCGGTGCGGTCAAGCACAACGAGCGCCACGGGGCACGTGATTACTACGAGATGCTGAACAAGCATTGCAGCACCGTCGATGTATGGCACACCACCTATTACCATCCGCTGAGCGGCCATGAGGCGGTGGTGGAATGGTTCAAGGGCACGGGCCTGCGGCCATTTCTGGCGCCGCTGGATGAGGCCGAGCAAGGTGCTTTTCTCGACGTCTATCTGGCGCGTATCCGCGAGGCTTACCCGGCCCTGGCCGATGGCACGGTGTTGCTGCCATTTCCACGGCTGTTCGTCCTCGCGACACGCTGACAGTCAGGCCTTCAGGAACTCGTCCGCCGACACCACGCTGGCGTAGGCAAAGGCCAGTGACGCCATGTAGGCATCATGCACCTGCGCCGCCGGAACGGTCTTGCCATTGAATTCCTGATCGCGGGTAGCACAGGCGTCGTGGATCACCGTCACGTTGTAGCCATAGTCCGCCGCTGCGCGAACCACGGCGTCGATGCACATGTGGCTCATGCTGCCGACGACCACCAGGTCGGTGATGCTGTGTCGTTCGAGTAATTCGCGCAGATTGGTTTGGCGAAAAGCATTTACAAAGTGCTTGAGCACCACCGGCTCGTCGTTTTCGTTCTGCACCTTGGCATGTATATGGGCGCCTTCAGAGCCCGGGGTGAAGAAGGGCGCATCTGCCGAGGTGAACTCATGGCGCACGTGGATCACTGCATCGCCGGCCTGACGAAATGCGTGGAGCACCTGTTGCGCCTTGTCGGCCGCCGCTTCCACACCGGCTAATGGCCACTTGCCTTGGGGGAAGTAGTCGTTCTGGATATCAATTAGGATAAGTGCTTGCTTGGCCATGTGTGTTTTCTCGTGAGGGGTTGATGCGCCCAGTATCGTAGCTGGCGCATGGCGCGGGGATTGGCTCTACCGACAATAACAGGGGGAAAACTGACAATGGCTGTGGAACGCGCGATCGTCGAGCTCGGCGTGCTGATCTACCGTGGCGCGCAGATGGCGGCAGTACACGGTTTGACCGACCTGTTCGGCGTCGCCAATCGTATCGCCGCCGAGCATCAGAGCCAGCAGCTACCCTTGCTGCGTGTCAGCCACTGGCAGGTTAATGCAGAGGGTACGCCGGTTCGGGCATTTGACAGCCAGCCGGGCCCCGATCAACCGTTGATGGCCGTGCTGGTGCCGCCGTCGATTGGCGAATTTTGCGAAGAACAGGCGCCGCCCGCGCTGTTGCACTGGCTGCGTCAGCAACATGCGGCCGGCACCGTGCTGGGAGGTGTGTGCATCGGTTCGATCATGCTGGCGCGCAGCGGCTTGCTCGATGGGCGTAGCGCCACTGCCCACTGGTCTTCGGCCAGCGCCTTCGCCAGTCGTTTTCCTGCGGTGCGCCTGGAGGCCGACAAGCCTATCGTCGATGATGGCGACCTGATTACCACTGCCGGGCTGATGGCCTGGTCCGAACTGGGCCTGCGCCTGGTCGACCGCCTCATGGGCCCGAGCATCGCCGCCGACACCGCGCGCTTTCTGGTGATTGAGCACAGTGACAGCGCCAGCCAGTGCGGCAGCAATTTTGCGCCGATCCTCGGCCATGGCGACGCAGCCATTCTCAAGGTCCAGCACGCGTTACAGGCCAGTGGCGCGGTGGATGTCTCCCTCGCGGCGATGGCCCAGGCCGCCGGCCTGGAAGAGCGCACCTTCCTGCGCCGGTTTCGCACTGCCACCGGCCTGAAACCCACCGAGTACTGTCAGCACCTGCGGGTGGGCAAGGCGCGACAGATGCTGGAGTTCACCACTACCACCATTGATCAGATTGCCTGGACCGTGGGCTATCAGGACCCCAGCGCCTTTCGCGGGATCTTCAAAAAAATCACCGGCCTTGCGCCCAGTGATTACCGCAACCGATTCGGCGTCAGGGCCCCGACCTGAATCCCGAACACGCCAACCCCCTATGTGCGAGCGGGCTTGCCCTAATGCCGATCAGTTAAGCGAACGCAATGCTCAAAGCAGTGAGGATCAAATGTGAGAGCGGGCTTGTCGGATCGCCGCATCGCCGCGAAGACGTCGGCCCAGCCAACATTGATGTTGACTGACCCACCGCTTTCGCGAGCAAGCCCGCTCCCACAGGGGATCTGCGTTTAACTGACTGGCATTAGGGCTAGCCCGCGATAGCGGTGGACCAGTCAGAGCGGTACTCACTGATAGACCGCTATCGCGGACAAGCCCATATTTTTAATCGCCCCAGCGCCCTGGATCGTGCAGAACGCCGGACCTTGCTCGGCCCGTCGTGCAGAATGATGCAGGCCAAATGCTACTGCTTGCCCCCTAACCACTTGATCCGCCAACCCTTTGCCCCGACTGCGCCTTGGCCTGATCCCTGCAACCCTTGCACTACACACCTGCAAGCCTTGCCCAAGGGGGACGCATGACCCCGACCAACCGCAAAAAAGCCGTGGTGGCGCACTCGGTCCGGCCCGATGCACCGTTGCACGAAGTGGAAACCAACCGCGCCCTGGCCCGTTGGCTGGCGCAGATCCTCGGGCTCGACTACGGCGCCAGCTACAGCGCCGACCTGCATGCCCCCGCCGATCTTTACCTGCTGCCAACCCAGACCCTGATAGGCGCGGCCCAGGCACTGAGCCTGGGCGTGAAGGGGCCGGAGGACTTGTGGGGCGGTTATGTGGACCACGATTTTATCTGCACCAAAGCCATCACCCATGGCCTGCACGCCCCTGATGCAGTGGCCCCCGAGGGCTGGTCGCCGCTGTTTGCCGAGCGGGTACGCGGGGTGGTCCTCGATGGCTTGAGCGTGTTTGCCATGGAGGATGCCCGCATCGCCGCCACACAGTTGCTGGACAGTGGGCCGATTCGCCTGAAGCCGGTGCATGCCTGTGCCGGTCGTGGTCAGGAGGTGATCGAAAGCCTCAAGCAATTGGAGCTGATCCTCGCCCGCCCGGACATGCCAGAGCTGTTCACTCAAGGCGTAGTACTGGAGCAGGATTTACAGGAGGTCGTCACCCACAGTGTCGGCCAGAGCTTTATTGGCGGTCGTGTATTCAGTTACTGCGGCGAGCAATACCTGACCCAGGACGGGCAGGGCGAAGCGGTCTATGGCGGCTCCAACCTGCTGGTGGTACCGGGGTATTACGACGCGTTGCTGGCCCTGGCGCTGGAGGATGACGTGCGCCTGGCCATCGAGCAGGCACAAGTGTTCGATAACGCCGCCGATGAAGCCTATCCTGGGTTTTATGCCTCGCGGCGCAATTACGATATCGCCCAGGGCCTGGACAGCCAAGGCACGCGCCGCAGCGGGGTGCTGGAGCAGTCCTGGCGCATGGGCGGTGCCAGTAGCGCCGAGGTCGCGGCGCTGCAGAGTTTTATCAATGATCCCGGCCTGCGCGCGATTCGTGTGTCGTCCGTCGAAACCTATATCGACCAGCCACTGCCCGCCCATGCGATCGAGATCTATCGCGGCCCGGCAGAGCACGGCGACTTTCTTCTCAAGTACGTAACGGTCCAACCTTATGACGGCTAGAAGCGAAACCATCACCATTGATATCGACGACGAACAGATGAGCGGGACCTTCCTCAGCCCCAAATCAAAAGTGCCGGGTGTGTTGTTTGTGCATGGCTGGGGCGGTAGCCAGGAACGGGACCTGGAACGGGCCAAAGGTATCGCCGGCCTGGGCTGCGTGTGCCTGACCTTTGATCTGCGCGGGCACGCGGGCAACGGCATCCCCTTGTCGCGGGTCACCCGCGAAGACAACCTGCGGGACTTGCTGGCGGCCTATGATCGATTGCTGGCGCACCCGGCCATCGACACCTCGGCGGTAGCGGTGGTGGGCACCAGTTATGGCGGCTACCTGGCGGCGATCCTCACGTCATTGCGCCCGGTGCGCTGGCTGGCGCTGCGGGTACCGGCGCTGTACCGCGACCAGGAATGGCACACGCCCAAGCGCGACCTGGATAAAGTCGACTTGATGGATTACCGCAGCACCCTGGTACACGCCCAGAGCAATCGCGCATTGCACGCCTGTGCGGCGTTTACCGGTGATGTGTTGATTGTCGAATCGGAAACCGATGACCACGTGCCCCACGCCACCATCATGAGCTACCGGGCTGCATGCCAGCAGACCCATTCGCTGACCCACCGGATCATCGACGGTGGCGATCACTCCTTGAGCGACCCGGTGTCCCAGCAGGCCTACACCTCGATCCTGGTGGACTGGATCACCGAGATGGTGGTGGGCGAGCGCTTGAGCATCATCCAATCCTGATGACGGGTTTCACGCGGGTGTTTTCTTCACCCGTAAGGCCTTGGCCTTCGCCTCCACCGTGAGGTACATCAGCAGCGCTACCAGCAGTGGCAAAATAAAATAGATCGCCCGGTAAGCAATCAATCCGGCGAGCAGGCTGCCCCGTGACGCTTCATGTTGCAGCAGCGCGATAAACACCGCTTCCAGCACGCCAAGGCCGGCCGGAATATGCGTCAGCACCCCGGCGATCGCGCTGATCAGCAACACCCCCAGCACCAGCGGGTAGTCCAGCTTCGCCGGCAGCAAGGTGAAAATCACGGCCGCCATCAGCGACCAGTTCAACGCGCCGAGCGCCAGTTGCAGGCACGCCATGCGCAGCGACGGCAGGTTGATCTCGATCCCGCGAATCGACCAGGCGCGCTTCTTCGAGAACTGACACGCAGCCAGATAGCCGAGGCTCGCAACGATCAGCAACACGCCAACTCCTTGCAGCGCGCCACTACTGAGCTTCCAGCCCGGCGGCATCGTCACCAGGCCGCTGCTGAACACCACGCCGGCCAGGGCCATATAGCCAAACCAATTGGTGGCCAGGCTCAAGCCGAGGATTTTTGCGATATTGCCGTTGCTCACCCCCAGCCGCGAATACAGCCGATAGCGCATGGCAATCCCGCCGACCCAGGCGCTGAGGTTGAGGTTGAACGCATAGCTGATGATGCCCACCGGCAGGATCTGCTTCCAGCGCAAGGGTTGGCGGATGTAGGTGCGGCCGATCAGGTCAAAGCACGCATACACCAGGAAACTGCACAAGGTCAGCCCGGCGGCGATCCACAAGGTGCGCAGCTTGAAGTCGCCGAGGGTGTCGAACACCTCGCTCCAGTCGATACGCCGGGCGAGCAGGGTGAAGAGCACGATCAGCAGCAGAAAGAACGCGATGGTCAGCGGTTTCTTCCAGCGCTTGAAACCGCGGGGGCTGGCATCAGCCGTGTGGGCTTGGCTCATGGTCCTGGCTCCGGTCATGGACAAAGGGTTTCAAGCGCGGTTTATGGGCAGGCAACCAGCCGGTCCAGGCCGGGAAGTGCCGCAGCACATGGAACACCACAAACCCCACGGTCACCCGCCATAACCAGCCGCGTGGGGTACGGTTTTCCGGCATGGTCTTGCAGTGGTTGCGGCTCAAGTCTTCCAGGCGCTCGAACAACTGTTGATTGAACCCCCGGTCATGAATCAGCACGTTGGCTTCCAGGTTCAACGACAGGCTCAACGGGTCGAGGTTGCTCGAGCCCACGGTGCTCCAGGCTTCGTCCACCAGGGCCACCTTGCCGTGCAACGGGCGCTGGCAATATTCGTGGATCACCACGCCTTCCTTGAGCAGGTAGTCGTAGAGCATGCGAGCCGCCAGCTTGGCCAGCAGTACATCGGGCTGGCCCTGCATGATCAGTTGCACCTGCACCCCACGCCGCGCGGCATTGCGCAGTTCGCGTAGCAGACGATAACCGGGAAAGAAATAGGCATTGGCGATCACCACGCGCTGGCGGGCGTGGCGCAGGGCGTGCAGGTAGGCTTCTTCGATATCGGAGCGGTGTTGCAGGTTGTCGCGGTAGATCAGGCGTACCAGGCCATCACCTTCCTCTGTAGCCCAGGCAGGCCGTTGCTGACGTCGCCAGCCACGCCGCGTACGCACCGGGCGCCCGCTTTGTGCCAGGGCAAAGTGATGCAGGTCGGCCACAGCCGGCCCGATCACTTGCACCGCATAATCCTGCTTGGCCTCGGGCCCGAAGTCCGCCAAGTGGTCGGCGGAAAAATTGATCCCGCCGATAAACCCCACCGTGGCATCTACCACCACGATCTTGCGGTGCAAGCGGCGAAACCAGTTGGTGCGAAACCCCAGGGTCTTGGGCGCCGGGTCAAACATCTGCACCGTGACCCCGGCCTGGGCCAGTTCGCCGAGAAACCCCGGGCTCAGTTCGCCACAGCCAAAGCCATCAAGGCTGACCACCACCTTCACCCCGCGCTGTGCGGCCTCGATCAGAATCCCGTGCAGTTCATGACCGACCTTGTCCTCGAACAGAATAAAGGTCTCCAGGAGGATTTCCTGGCGGGCCTGGCGCAGGGCCTCGAACACCTTGGGGAAGTACGCTTCACCGTTTTCCAGCAACTCCACCTGGTTGCCGGGCTGCCAGGCGTAGTCCAGATCCCTGGCCCTGGTGTCATCTGGTGGCTGATCGGTGGCGATGTGTTCCACGGCGCCGTTCATAACTCAATCTCCACCGACAGCGGCGCGTGATCCGACAGGTGCGACCAGGGGCGAGTTGTCAGCACTTGCGGCTGATGGACCTTGAGGTTGCGCACATAAATGCGGTCCAGTGCCAGCAGTGGCAGGCGCGCCGGAAACGTACGGGCCGGTTTGCCGTGGGCTTGCACGAACACTTCCTGCAGGCCGCTGTGGCTCAGGTCGGCCTGCTGGCGCCAGTCATTGAAGTCGCCGGCGACGATCAACGGTGCTTCGCCGGGGATCTCGGCGATCCGCTGCGCCAGCAGTTTCAACTGCTGTTGGCGGTGAACCTCGCGCAGCCCCAGGTGCACGCAAATGGCATGCACCTCCCGGCCGGTGCCGGGCAGGCGCAACACACAATGCAACAGCCCGCGGCTTTCGTGACCGCTCTGGGAGATGTCGAGGTTGTCATAGCGAATGATCTGGAATTTCGACAGCAATGCATTGCCGTGGTCGCCATGGGGGTACACCGCGTTGCGCCCGTAGGCGAACTGCGGCCAGATACTGTCGGCGAGAAACTCGTACTGCGGCATGCTCGGCCAGTTGCTGTAGCGGCGCGGGTGGTGCTCATGGGTGCCATGCACCTCCTGCAGGAACACCACATCGGCAGCCACGCCGCGCACCGCCTCGCGCAATTCCGGCAGGATGAAGCGTCGATTGAGGGCAGTGAAGCCCTTGTGAGTATTGACCGTCAGCACCTTGAAGCGGGTGATGGCAGCGCTGGGCGTGACAGGCACCCATTCTGGAATCACAGCCATGGTGGCTCCCGTGGGTTGGCGGGGCAGTGGCCTCCGTTCGTTAATGGCTGACTGTGGTGTTCGAAGGAAAGTTTCGACGGTCCTACAAACGGCACATCCATGGCCTGACCATCCGCACCCTGCACCTGCGCGACGGCAAGGGCTTTTTGCATTCGGTGCAGTTCACCTATGACCCCGACGGGGACGGGGCCGTGGCGTTGATCCGCGAAGCCGGGCAGTCGATTCGCGACGATGTGTTCCTCAAGTACAACCTGCAAGGCCCGCTGGAAGTGTTTGGGGTCGATAAGATGGACCTCAATGGCGTGGTCCTGACGGCGCAGTTCCGTGCGGTGTCTGGTGGGCAGTACGCGGTCAGTCGCGCTTTCAACCAGCGTCTGAAAAAGCTTGTGGATAACTGCCCCGCAGTACACTTCGCGCAAACTTATCCACAGCCGGTGCTTTTGCCGCAGCGTGTGGCGCAGATTGAGGAGGAGGGCGCGCTGCCCAAAGCCACTTAGTAAGTGACGGTTGCGCTACAAACCCGCAAAATGCAACGATTCTGGCAAACACCTACGGCATGGCGTCACCGCCTGTCGATACTAGCCATCGTTCCAAACAGACCGGGCCTGCTCAATCTATGCGAATGCGCCTTATGTTACTGGGCGGCGGGAATGCTCTCGGGCAAGCGCTGATTCGCCTCGGTGCGGAGGAAGATATCGGTTTCCTCGCCCCGCGCCCGCCCCAAGACGGCTGGGATGCCGCCAGCCTTACCCAGTTGCTCGACGACACCCGTCCCGATGCCTTGATCAACCTCGCCTACTATTTCGACTGGTTCCAGGCCGAGAGCGTGAACGAGGTTCGCCTGGCCGGGCAGGAATCCGCCGTCGAGCGCCTGGCGGAGTTGTGCCAGCACCACAGCATCACGCTGCTGCAACCGTCCAGCTACCGGGTGTTTGATGGCTCGCGCGCCACCGCCTACAGCGAAAAAGACGAGCCGGTGCCCCTGGGCCTGCGTGGCCAGGCGCTATGGCGCATTGAGCAGAGTGTGCGCGCTACCTGCCCGCAGCATGTGCTGCTGCGTTTTGGCTGGTTGCTCGATGACAGCGTCGACGGCACGCTGGGACGTTTCCTGGCGCGTGCCGAGAAAACCGAGGAATTGTTGCTGGCCGACGATCGACGGGGCAACCCGACGCCGGTGGACGATGCGGCGCGGGTGATCATCTCGGTGCTCAAGCAACTCGATTGTGCGGCACCGTTGTGGGGCACCTACCACTATGCGGGGCAAGAGGCGACCACGCCTGTGGCCCTTGGCCAGGCGATCCTCAGCGAAGCGCGTAACTTCCATGCGCTGGCGGTCGAAGCGCCGACGGCCCAAGCCCATGCCGCGCGGCCGGATGCCGCCGACGAGCCGCAACATGCGGTGCTGGCCTGCAAGAAGATCCTGCATACATTCGGCATCAAGCCACGGGCGTGGCGTGCGGGACTGCCGGCGTTGCTCGATCGCTTCTACCGGCATCACTAGCTGACTGAACACAAAAAAATGTGGGAGCCCGGCTTGTGTAGGAGCTGGCTTGCCTGCGATGCAGACACCCCGGTCTATCAAAGACATTGAGGTGATGCTATCGCAGGCAAGCCAGCTCCCATACAAGCCTGCTCCCACATTGTTGTGTGGCGTTTGTTACGTCGGGTTTAGAACTTGTAGCCGATACCGACCATGTAGACCATCGGATCCACGTCCACATTGACCTTGGCACGAGTGCCCGCCGCCAGGGCGTTGTTGTCGACGGTGGCCTTGGTGCTGATGTCGATGTAACGCACCTGACCGTTGATCATCCACTTGTCGTTGATCATGTAGTCCATGCCGACCTGTGCGGCCCAGCCCCAGGAGTTCTCGGCCTTGAAGTTGCTGAAACCTTCGCCCTGGGCGCGGCTGCCGACGTGTTCGTCATAGATCCAGGTGTAGTTGATACCGGCACCGATGTAAGGCTGGAACGGCGACTTGCTGTCCAGCGGGTAGTACACCACGCTCAGGGTTGGCGGCAGGTGCTTGAGGGTGCCGAGCTTGCCGTTGGCGGCGCCGAGGGCGGTGTTCTTGATCTTCACATCATGCTCGAACGGGGTGGCGGCCAGCAGCTCGATACCGACGTGGTTGGTCAGCATGTAGGCGAAGTTCAGACCCAACTGCGTGTCGCTGCTCATGGTCGCCTTGCCACCCAGGTTGGTGCCGGCCAATGGGCCCTGGTCAACCTTGACGCTGCCGCTGTCGGCCTTTGGGTTAACGGTGATAGCACCGGCGCGAACGAGGATGTCGCCAGCCTCGTGGGCGTGGGCGATAGGGGCGGCGAGTGCAAGCGCGAAGAGGGAAGCGCTGAGCAGTGACTTGTGCATGAGTGGCTCCAAAGGACGTTTTTAGTTGGCTGTGTCCAATGGTAAAGATCGTTGCGGCCGGGCCTTTGACTCAGCTCAATGAAACGGCGATCAGCCAAATACACCGCGCCCACATTGGGATTGCGGTGTTATTGCGGGCGGGGTTTAGTTCGGCAACTCGTAGATGTAGATCTTCTCGGCGTCCATCTGATAGCCAGCATCCGCCAGTTCGCTGGTAGACGGCTTGACCTGCATCTGGCCTTCGATCCAATACGGCTGGTACAACTCCTCCAGCTTCACACCAATCTCACTGCGCACATGCACGATCTGGTTCGACGGCGGGGGCGGCACGTGGATGCAGGCGCCGAAGTACGGCACCAGCAGAAACTCAGTGGTGCGGCCTTCCTCGCTGACCTCCAGCGGCACGATGTAGCCCGGCAGGCGGATATGCTGGCCGTTGAGGGTGGCTACCACCGGCGCGTTGGGCAAATCCTGTTTGGCCGCTGGCGCAGCTTCCGCCGCCAGGGCGTCGGCCATGTTCGACAGGTTGTGCAGCGGTGTCATGTTCGGCACCTCCACCGGGGCATCCGGCGGAATCATTTCTTGCCATGACAAGTCTCGGGGCGCCTCGGCCCAGGCGGGCAGGGCCACCATCAGTAACAGCGCAAGCAGGGCACGGCGCATCAAAGCCTTCCTTATAAACGGATCGACAGACCATCGGCCAACGATTGGCGATAGGCGCGCCAGGCCGGCACGCTGCCCATCAGCAGGGCGGCGACCAGAATACCGGCGAGCAGCGTCCATTCATACGGGCTGGGCAGCGCGAGCGGCAGATCCAGGCCGTAATTGGCCTGCAAATAGCCACGGGACGCGGCGATGCACACATACAGCAGGCCAACCCCCGCGACCACCCCGGCCAGCGCCAGGGCGAAGGCCTCGAAAATCAGCAGGCTCGCAATGTGCCACGGTCGTGCGCCCACCGAGCGCAGGATCGCCATTTCCCGACGGCGCTCATTGAGGCTGGTGAGGATCGCGGTGAGCATGCCGATCAATCCGGTCAGCACCACAAACAGCGAGATCACGAACAGCGCCTTTTCTGCGGTGCCCATCATGCTCCACAACTCTTGCAAGGCCACGCCGGGGAGGATCGCCAGCATCGGCTCGCCGCGAAATTCGTTGATCTGCCGTTGCAGGGCAAAGGTCGAGATCTTGTTATTCAAACCCAGCATAAACGCGGTAATGGCTTGCGGCGTGAGGTCCATATTGCGCGCCTGGTCGGCACTGATCCGGCCTTTGCCCTGGGCGGGCACGCCGTTGTGCCAGTCGATATGGATCGCTTCCATGCCGCCCAGGCTAATGTGCAGCGTGCGGTCCACCGGGGTGCCGGTGCGTTGTAGGATACCGACCACGGTGAAGGGTTTGTCATCGTGCTTGACCAGGCTGACCACCGCCACGCCGTGGGCCAGTACCAGCTTGTCGCCGAGCTTGTAATGCAGGGCGTCGGCCACTTCGGCGCCGAGCACCACTTCAAACGGGTCGGTATCAAACGCGCGGCCACTGGCCAGTTGCAGGTTTTGTTTGCGGCCGTACTGGTAGTGTTCGAAGTAGGCTTGGGTGGTGCCCATCACCCGGTAACCGCGATGGGAGTCGCCCAGGGACATGGGGATCGCCCATTTCACCTGCGGGCTGGCGGCAAAGTGCTCGAAGCTGTCCCAGCGGATGTTGTTAGTCGCGTTGCCAATGCGAAACACCGAATACAGCAGCAGGTTGACCGAGCCGGAGCGGGCGCCGACGATCAGGTCGGTGCCGCTGATGGTGCTGGCAAAGCTGGCGCGGGCCTCGGTACGCACACGCTCTACCGCCAACAGCAGGCACACCGACAGGGCGATGGCGAATGCCGTCAGGATCGCGGTAAAGCGGCGGTTTGCCAGGCTGGCCATGGCTAGACGGAACAAATACATCTCAAACCTCGAGCGGCGTGGCGGCGCGATTAAGCTCGGCCAACGACAGGTTGCGGTCAAACAGCGAAGCCAGGCTCTGGTCATGGCTGACGAACAACAGGCTGGCGCCCGCTTCGCGGCATTCGGCGAACAACAATTGAAGAAAGGCTTCCCGGGCGTCGTGGTCCAGGGCCGAGGTCGGTTCGTCGGCGATCACCAGTTCCGGCTGGCCGATCAATGCCCGGGCGGCGGCCACCCGTTGTTGCTGGCCGATCGACAGCGCATCGGCGCGTCGCCCAAGCAAATCAGGGTCTTTGAGGCCCAGGTGTGCGAGCAAGGTAGCGGCGGCCTGGTCGACACTGCCGTGGCGCTGGATCGCCCGCTGTGCGCGTAGCTTGGAGAAATGGCAGGGCAGTTCGACGTTCTCGCGGACTGAGAGAAACGGCAGCAGGTTGAACTGCTGGAAGATATAGCCGGTGTGGTCGACCCGAAACCGATCGCGGGCGCCGGCCGACAGTTTGGTCAACTCCTGGCCCAGCAGGCGAATGCTGCCGCGATTGGGGATCTGCACTCCACCCAGCAGGCCGAGCAAGGTGGTTTTGCCACTGCCGCTGGGGCCTTTCAGAAACAGGGTTTCCCCTGGCTCCAGGCGAAATGCCGGGATGTCCAGCAACTGGGGGTGACCGGGCCAGTTAAAGCCCAGGTCGGACAGTTCGATCAGTGCTTGGGTCATGGGAACTCAGTATCACCTGCAGAGCGCGGTCAACTGTGGAGGCGGGCTTGCCTGCGATGGTATCGACGCGGTGTCACTGATCCACCGCGTCGTCTGCATCGCAGGCAAGCCCGCTCCTACATCAACCGTGTGGAGTCAGAATTTCAGGGTCGCGGCCTGAGGCGTCGCTTCAACACCCTGCTGGCCGCTCGGGCCGATCAGTTGTACCTGAATTTTCTGGGTGGCGGGGAAGGTCTTGAAGATGTTCGCCAGATCGAGGTTTTTCAGCGCTGCGGGGCTGGCGCAGGTGAACTGGTAGTGGGCGTGGATTTCGCTGTGATCATGGTCATGGTCATGGTCATGGTCATGGTCATGGTCATGGTCATGGGCGGCCGCGCCTTTGCCATCAGTGGCGTGGTCATGATCATCGTCTGGCTTGTCGCCAAACAGCGGGCTTTCCAGCTCCTGGCTACTGACCACGCAACCGGCGGCCTTGGGCAGGCTGAACAGCACTAGTGGTTGTTCCAACTGCTTGCGGGCGGCGGCGAGCTTGGCTTTGTCGGCGTCGGTGGTGGCCAGGTGCTCGAAGCCCACCAGATTCATCGCCGGGCTTTCCAGCTCCAGTTCCAGCGCCTTGCCGTCCAGCACCGCGTTCAGGCGGCCGACACCGTGCTCGTGGGCGTCCAGGCTGCCATGTTCATGGTCATGATCGTGGTTATGTTCGTCAGCGGCCTGGGCGGCCAGTGGCAACAGGGCAAACGGCAAAGCGAGCAACAGGCGGCGCATAGCGAGACTCCAGGGCGTGAATGAAGATTTTGTTATGTGATCTTATAACAAAAGAGTCGAGAGTTTGACCGCCTGCTTGGCGTTGCGCAAGGCACATGGGAGCATGCTCGTCAGAAAAGTGCTGGAGGACGAGCAATGATGCGAATTCGTGGAACCATCGGCGAGCTGCCTGTGGATTTGACCCTGGAACTGGACGACAGCGATTGGGCGCGGCTGGGCATGCACCTGCAGACGGCCACGCCGGTGACGGGCGAAGTACCGGCTGCCCCGGCGCCGGTCAACCAGGACGAGAGCCTGTGGCAGGCCGCCCAGGACCTGCTGCGTGAGGCCGGGCAACTCAGCGGGTTGGAGTTGTCGGATCGCCTCGAAGGGCTGGCCGGCAGCGCCCCGGCGGGCAAGCGCCTGTTGGTGCGCCTGCGCCATAGCGCCAAGGTGAAGGTGTCCAGCGGCGGGGATACGCCGCAGTACAGTTGGATCGCTGATTAGTACAGCGCGGCGAACAACTTGCGGCGATACACCGTGACCAGCGGGTGGTCGTTGCCCAGCAACTCGAACACTTGCAGCAGCGTCTTGTGCGGCAGGCCTTCGTTGTAGCTGCGGTTGCGGATAAACAACTTGAGCAAGCCTTCCAGCGCCGCGTCGTATTGCTGGCGAGCCAATTGCTGCACGGCCAGTTGATACGCCGCTTCATCGTCCTGCGGGTTTTGCGCCAGGCGGGCCTTGAGGTCAGCGGTATCCGGCAGGTCGGCAGCCTGGCGCAGGAACGTGATCTGCGCCTTGGCGCCGGCGAGGGCGGCCTTGTGAGCATCGCTCTTGACCGCATCCAGCACGGCCTGCGCCTCGCCCAGTTCACCGCGTTCGGCCAGGCAGCGGGCGTAGAGGATCAGCGCGGCGGCGTTGGTGTTGTCTTCACCGAGCAAGGCCACCAGCACCGCCTCGGCCTCACTGATGCGGCCTTCGGCAAACAGCGCCTGGGCCTGTTCCAGCGGGTCCGCCTCAGCCGGTGGCGGCATCTGCACATGGGGCTCCAGCAGCGCGCGAATCTCAGACTCCGGCTTCGCCCCGGCAAACCCATCCACCGGCTGGCCGTCCTTGAACAGCACCACGGTCGGCAGGCTGCGAATGCCAAAGCGCGCGACAACATCCTGCTCGGCTTCGCAATCGACCTTGGCCAGCAGCAACTCGCCCTGATAACTCTCGGCAATCTGCGCCAGCAGCGGCATCAACGCCTTGCACGGCGCACACCACTCGGCCCAGAAATCCACCAGCACGGGTTTGTGGAACGAATTTTCGATGACAGCCTGGTCGAAGGTGGCGGTGGTGACATCGAAAATGTACGGCGTGGGCTCACTCATGGAGGTTCTCAATGACGCGTGGGATGGGGCAACTATAAAGACTGGCGGGCTCTATCGGAAGCAGCGCAAGGATCAAGCACGAGATACGTGCCAAAAAGGGTCCTGATACCAGTCACGAGGGAACCCCATCGCTTTTAGGTTGAGGTGGGGGAAGTCGCTGATCAGGTGATAAAGGTGCTGGTCCCAGTGAGTGTGGGAGCTTATCTGATGCATCAAATGGTTAAGCATGCAAAGTGTCGAAAAAATGCGGGTATGGGGCCCTGGCTGGAGCAGATGGTTTGGCCACGGGAAGTTGGCTTTCCTGGGTAATTCAGGACGAATACCCAGTTGCCGATTCCACATTCTTGAGTGATGGGCGCACATGTTTCGCACAGTGGTCAAGGTGTGAAGCCAGGACTGCAGCAGTGGCGCGGGGAGCCCCAGTCGCCTGGCAACGGCTTTTTTATCCGCGTCCTTGGCCAGGCCCTTGTAGAGATGGGAGAGGTCGCCCAGCGTCAACTCTTCCAGCATGGCCCAACCCGGCATGAGAGAGGGGTGGTCATAGGTATTTGGATAGTGGCGCGCGTAGCTTTCTTTGGCTCTTTGACGCTTGAGATGGTCTTTTCGATTGTCGTCTGTGTGTAGTCGGTCGACGCGCAAACATTCGCGTTCATAGTCACGGGTCGCCACAGACTGTCTGGTGTGTAGCGTTGCAAGCAGGCGCTGGTGGTCAAATGTCGGGTGAAAAGCCTGGCTGTCGATGTACCAATGGCTGCCGTAGGTGGGGCCCATGTGATTACTGATGACTGCACGGGAGGCGATCTCGACCCGCTCAATGGCATCCATGGTCAATAGGCGCAGGCGACGGTCAAAATCGTAGAGTCGTGCCAACTGGTGAAAATGGGTGCCGGCATGGAAGTGGTGGTCGATATCTTCCGACTGTTGGAAAGGCCGCATATAGGGGCTTAATCGAAAGAAACTGACCGATTGCAGGAAGCGCCGGGCGCCTGTTTCATCTTCAATGATCAAGCCCCGAGACTTGAGCAGCTCCAACTGGGCCGGGACATCAAGGGCTGGTTTGTCGAACGCCCTCATGCTGGAAAACCAGCAGGCATAAAAAACCCGCACAATTTGTGCTTGGTTGCTGGCGCAACCAGAGGCATGGCGGGTGTATTGCCAAGCAGATTATGCAACTGCCCAGGTTTTTGCAACGCCCTTGGAGGGGCGCTGAGCGGCGAAAAAACGGGGAAATGCATGCAGGTCGATCGTCCAGGCCGCGTGCGGGAGAACGCTATTTTCCATGTCCTGCCGGGCGCTGTCTTAGCCACTCTATTGCTGAAAATTTGTAACTGAGAGGCCTAGCGTCGTGAATGGTACAGACTCACCCTGCGAAACTCCCAAGGCTCCGCCAGGTCCGGCAGGGTCAGCGCCTCGAGGATGCCCAGCCGCTGATAATCCGCATGCTGGAAATCCCGTACCCGCGAGTCGGCGACCAGCGCTTCGCGCCCGCGGGTGAGGAATTGATCCAGCAGCGGCAGGTTCGCCCGGTCGTACAGCACGTCGGCCACCAGGATCAGGTCGAAACGATCGGCTTCGGCAAAGAAGTCCGCCGAATAGCCCAAGGTCACGCCATTGAGTTCAGCATTCGCACGGCAGGCGCCGAGCGCCAGTGGGTCCAGGTCACAGGCCACCACTTCCAGGGCGCCGGCTTTCACTGCGGCAATTCCCGCCACACCGGAGCCGGCGCCAAAATCCAGGACGCGCTTGCCCGCCACCCACTCGGGGTTGGCGGCCAGGTAGCGGGCCAATGCCAGGCCGCTGGCCCAGCAGAAGCTCCAGTAGGGCGGCTCATGCAGGATGCGCCGGGTTTCCTCGGGGCTGAAGGCGCGGTCCATGTTGTCGGCGTCCAGCAGCCACAACGACAGGTCGGTGCCGGGCAACGGGCAGGGCAGCAGTTGCGCGTCGCCGATCAGTTCGCTCAAGGCCCGTTGCAGGTGCAGCGGTGGCGTCATGGGGCGCGCACGAGTTGCAGGGGCCCGGTGGTCTGGGTGATGGCTTGCTCGATACGCACCGCCGGCAGGTGCAGGATCAACTGCCCGGACTGGCTGGCGCGGCCACGCAGTTCAACGCGGGCGCCGGCGGGAAACGCTTGCGGGTTGAAGCGCAGGCGGAAGGCCAATGGTTTGTTGTTGCCAATCAGCACGCTGCTGGCCAGCAGTTGTTGCGGGCGGCTGCGCTCGTCGATCACCAGCAGTGCCAGCTCCACTTCAGCGCCGGCGGGCACACCCGTGAGGGTGCCGCTCACTTCACGCTGGTAGGCCGGCAATGGCCCCAGCGGTTCCTGGCCGGGGATTTTTTTCTCTTGCTGCGGCGTGGGTTGCGGGGCGGCTGGTTTTGGCGCTTCGCTGCTGCAGGCGACCAGAAAACTGAACATTGTGAGTAAAACCAGCGGTCGTAACGGCATGTACGGCTCCAAAAAGGGCAAAAATCCGTGAACTGAACATAAGAAACATAATAGTCAGCCTATATACCGTAAAGGCTATGGCTTGTCTTGCCACGGGGATGCGCTACCATGGCCCTCCCTTTTTTTGTTGCCTGCCACCATGCACTGTCCCTTCTGCGGTGCCAACGACACCAAGGTCATCGACTCGCGTCTGGTCGCCGAGGGCGACCAAGTGCGTCGCCGGCGCGAATGCCTGGCCTGCGGTGAGCGTTTCACCACCTTTGAAACCGCCGAACTGGTACTGCCCCGTCTGATCAAGTCTGACGGCAGCCGCCAGCCCTTCGACGAAGATAAACTGCGCGCCGGTATGCAGCGCGCCCTGGAAAAACGCCCGGTCAGTGTCGAGCGGCTGGAAGCGGCGCTGGCGCATATCAAGCACAAGCTGCGGGCGACCGGTGAGCGCGAGGTCAAGAGCCTGGTGGTTGGAGAACTGGTAATGGGCGAGCTGCAAAAGCTCGACGAAGTTGCCTACATTCGTTTCGCCTCGGTGTATCGACGCTTCCAGGATCTCAATGAGTTCCGTGAAGAGATCGACCGCCTGGCCCGTGAGCCGGTCAAAGAATGAACCCTCCTTCTGCAGAACAGGCCGTGCTCGACGCCCATTACATGGCTCGTGCCCTCGAACTGGCGCGCAAGGGCCTGTACACCACCCATCCCAACCCTCGGGTCGGCTGCGTGATTGTGCGCGACGGGCAGATTGTCGGTGAAGGCTGGCATGAACGCACCGGCGAACCCCATGCCGAGCCCAACGCCTTGCGCGCCGCGGGCGATAAAGCCCGAGGCGCCACGGTATATGTGACGCTCGAACCGTGCAGCCATTATGGCCATACGCCGCCCTGCGCCGATGCGCTGGTGACCGCCGGCGTGGCACGGGTGGTCGCGGGTATGCAGGATCCGAATCCGGAAGTGGCTGGGCGTGGCATGCAGCGTCTGGCCCAGGCCGGCATCGAGGTGCTCAGCGGCGTACTGGAAAGCCAGGCACGCGCCCTGAACCCCGGCTTCCTCAAGCGCATGGAGCATGGCCTGCCGTTTGTGCGGGTCAAGCTGGCGATGAGCCTGGACGGGCGCACCGCGATGGCCAGTGGCGAGAGCCAGTGGATCACCGGCCCCGCCGCCCGCGCCGCCGTGCAGCGCCTGCGGGCCGAGGCCAGTGTGGTGCTGACCGGCGCCGATACTGTGCTGGCCGATGGCGCGCGCCTGACCGTGCGTGCCGCCGAACTGGGCCTGGATCCGCAAACCACCGCCCTGGCCATGTCGCGCCCACCGTTGCGCGTGCTGATCGACGGCCGCCTGCGGGTGCCGCTCAACGCGCCGTTCTTCAAGGCCGGGCCGGCCCTGGTCATCACCTGTGTGACTGCGGAAAACCAGTTTCCCCGTGGCCCCGAATGCCTGGTGGTGCCGGGTGTCGACGGCCAGGTCGACCTGCGCTCGGCGCTGGTGGCACTGGCGGCCCGTGGCGTCAACGAGGTGCTGGTGGAAGCCGGGCCAAGCCTGGCCGGCGCGTTTGCCCAGCAAGGCCTGGTGGACGAGTACGTGATTTTCGTCGCCGGTAAATTCCTCGGTTCCGCCGCCCGCCCCTTGCTGGACTGGCCGCTTGAGAAACTGGCCGACGCTCCCCAACTCAAGATCATTGAAATGCGCGCTGTAGGCGACGACTGGCGAGTCACTGCCATTCCGCTCCCCCCAGCGAGCGTATAATTGCGACCGGTCGCCCCGGCGCCCGCACTGTTTTCCAGGAGAAGGCCATGTTCACCGGCATTATCGAATCCATCGGCAGCATCCGCGCCATGACCCCCAAAGGTGGCGACGTGCGCCTGCTGGTTGAAACCGGCAAGCTGGACCTCGGCGACGTCAAGCTGGGCGACAGCATCGCCGTCAGCGGCGTATGCCTGACGGTCGTCGAACTGCCGGGCAATGGCTTTGCCGCCGATGTCAGCCGGGAAACCCTGGACTGCACCGCGATGAATGACCTCAAGGCCGGCAGCCCGGTCAACCTGGAGAAAGCCCTGACCCCGACCACCCGTCTGGGCGGCCACCTGGTCAGTGGCCATGTCGACGGCGTCGGCGAAGTGGTGGCACGCAGCGAAAACGCGCGGGCCGTGGAATTCCGCATCCGTGCGCCGAAAGAACTGGCCAAGTACATCGCCCACAAAGGCTCGATCACCGTCGATGGCACCAGCCTGACCGTGAACGCCGTAAATGGCGCCGAATTCGAACTGACCATCATTCCCCACACCCTCAGCGAAACCATCATGGCCTCGTACCAGCCGGGTCGCCGGGTGAACCTGGAAGTGGACTTGCTTGCCCGTTACCTGGAGCGCCTGCTGCTGGGCGAAAAGGCCGCAGAGCCTGCAGCCGGTAACATCACCGAAAGTTTTCTGGCCGCTAACGGCTACCTGAAATCCTGACCAAGGGGGTGCCGCGTGGCGCTCAATAGCATCGAAGAACTGGTTGACGATATCCGCCAAGGCAAGATGGTCATCCTGATGGATGACGAAGACCGCGAGAACGAAGGCGACCTGATCATGGCCGCCGAGTTGTGCCAACCTGAGCACATCAACTTCATGGCCAAGCACGCCCGTGGCCTGATCTGCATGCCCATGAGCCGCGAGCGCTGCGAACTGCTCAAGCTGCCGCTGATGTCGCCGCGCAATGGCTCGGGGTTTGGCACCAAGTTCACCGTCTCGATTGAAGCGACCACCGGCGTGACCACCGGCATCTCTGCCGCTGACCGCGCCCGCACCGTGCAGGCCGCTGCCGCGAAAGATGCCAAGGCCGAAGACATTGTCAGCCCTGGCCATATCTTCCCGCTGATGGCCCAGCCGGGTGGCACCCTGGCCCGTGCCGGCCACACCGAAGCCGCCTGCGACCTGGCGCGCATGGCCGGGTTCGAGCCGAGCGGGGTGATCTGCGAAGTGATGAACGACGACGGCACCATGGCCCGTCGCGCTGAACTGGAAGCCTTTGCCGCCGAACACAACATCAAGATCGGCACCATCGCCGACCTGATTCACTACCGGATGATCCACGAACGTACCGTTCAGCGGATTGCCGAGCAGCCGCTGGACAGCGAACTGGGGCATTTCAACCTGGTGACCTACCGTGATTCGGTGGAAGGCGACGTGCATATGGCCCTGACCCTGGGCAACATCTGCGCCGAAGAGCCGACCCTGGTGCGGGTGCACAACATGGACCCGTTGCGCGACCTGTTGATGGTCAAGCAGCCGGGCCGGTGGAGCCTGCGAGCCGCCATGGCAGCGGTTTCCGCGGCGGGCAGCGGTGTCGTGCTGTTGCTGGGCAATCCGGTGGATGGCGATGTGCTGCTGGCGCATATCCGCGAAAGCGCTGACCAGGTGCCGGTGAAAAAACCGACCACCTACAGCATCGTCGGCGCCGGCTCGCAGATCCTGCGTGACCTGGGCGTGCGTAAAATGCGCCTGATGAGCGCACCCATGAAATTTAATGCGATATCCGGTTTCGACCTGGAAGTAGTAGAATACGTGCCCTCCGAATAAAGGCCGGCGATTATCGCTCCTTGTTCGCGGTTCAAATATCACTAAGGGGCGCGTCATATACGCGTCCCGGCTCTTTAAGAGATTTGTCGAATGACCCTGAAGACCATCGAAGGTACCTTCATCGCCCCCAAAGGCCGCTACGCCCTGGTGGTTGGCCGCTTCAACAGCTTCGTGGTTGAAAGCCTGGTAAGCGGTGCCGTGGACGCCCTGGTTCGCCACGGTGTGAGCGAAAGCGATATCACGATTATCCGTGCCCCTGGCGCCTTCGAAATTCCACTGGTTGCGCAGAAAGTTGCCCAGCAAGGCGAATACGCAGCAATCATCGCCCTGGGCGCGGTCATTCGTGGCGGCACCCCGCACTTCGAATACGTGGCTGGCGAGTGCACCAAGGGCCTGGCCCAGGTGTCCATGGAGTTCGGCGTGCCAGTGGCCTTCGGCGTACTGACTGTTGATTCCATCGAGCAAGCCATCGAGCGTTCCGGTACCAAGGCCGGTAACAAAGGCGCTGAAGCTGCCCTGTCTGCCCTGGAAATGGTCAGCCTGCTGTCGCAGTTGGAGGCCAAGTGATTTCCGACGAGAGCGATCGTTTCAACCCGCGCGACCCCCGTCCTGCAGACGCCGGCAAGCCATCGAAGAACGAAAAGCGCCGTGCTGCCCGTCAGTTGGCGACCCAGGCGCTGTATCAGCGTCAGATGGCGGGTACTTCGTTGAACGAAATCGAAGCACAGTTTCGCGTCGACAACGATTTTACCTTCGCCGACCTGCCGTACTTCCACGACATCCTGCACGGCGTGCATGCCAACCTGACCGAGATCGACACGGCCCTGGCACCTTGCCTGGACCTGACCCTCGAAGAGCTGGACCCGGTTGAACTGTGCGTGATGCGCCTGTCCACCTGGGAACTGCTCAAGCGCGTTGACGTGCCGTACCGCGTAGTGATCAACGAAGGTATCGAACTGGCGAAAGTCTACGGTTCGACCGACGGTCACAAGTTCGTCAACGGCGTGCTCGACAAGCTGGCCCCGCGCCTGCGTGAAGCCGAAGTGAAGGCGTACAAGCGCTAACCTGCGCTTGACTCCCTGATGGGCGAGTTCGAGCTGATCCGCACCTACTTCGCCGCCGCGCCCTGTGCGCAAGGCGGCGAGGGCATTGCCCTGGGGATCGGCGACGACTGCGCCTTGCTGGCAGTTCCCTCCGGGGAACAGCTGGCGATTTCAACCGATACCCTGGTGGCCGGCGTGCACTTTGCCGACCCCTGCGACCCGTTTTTGCTCGGCCAGCGCTCGCTGGCGGTGGCAGTCAGCGACCTGGCGGCCATGGGCGCCCATCCCCTCGCATTTACCCTTGCACTCACTACACCGACGGTCGCGGCCGATTGGTTGCAGCGCTATGCCCAGGGTTTGAATGCCATGGCCCAGCGCTGTGGTGTGGGCCTGGTGGGCGGCGATACCACCCGTGGGCCGCTGAGCCTGACCGTCACCGTGTTCGGCCGTGTCCCGGCGGGGCTGGCGTTGACCCGCAGTGGCGCGCAGCCCGGCGACCTGCTGTGTGTCGGCGGCGAGCTGGGCAATGCGGCCGGGGCCTTGCCGTTGGTGTTGGGGCAGCGTAGCGCTGCTGCGCAGATCGCCGAGCCGCTGCTGGGCCATTACTGGTCGCCGCAGCCGCAACTGGCCCTGGGCATGGCGTTGCGTGGCAAGGCTACGTCTGCGTTGGATATTTCCGACGGTCTGCTGGCAGATTGTGGGCATATCGCCAAGGCTTCAGCCGTAAGCCTGGTGATCGAGCGGCACCGTTTGCCGCTGTCGGCGGCGTTGCTGGCCTTTCTGGGGGATGATCAAGCGCGTTCCGCAGCCTTGAGCGGTGGCGATGATTACGTCCTGGCGTTCACCTTGCCGCCCGCTGAGCTGGCGCCATTGCTGGCCGACGGTTGGCCGGTGCATATTGTCGGGCGCGTAGAGGCGGGGGCCGGCGTGCGACTGCTGGATGCCGGTGGCCATGACATCACCCCGGCCGTGCGCGGTTATCAACATTTTCGCGAGACGCCGTGACCCGCCGGGCTGCGCTACCCTTTACCGCGTTGTAGAAACGATCGCTTTACCATGGAGGGCGTCATCATGGGGCTACGACGCTGGTTGCTGATTCTGCTGTGTGTGGTCGCGTCTCCCGTGTGGGCCGATGACACCCCCGAAGTGCCCGGCCAGATCCGTCTGGCCAGTGAAACCTGGAATGACTACACCAACGCCGATGGCAGCGGCCTGGCCTGGGATGTGTTGCGAGAAGTCTTCGAGCCGGCCGGGGTCAAGGTCAAGATCCGCAGCGTGCCCTACACCCGTTCGGTCGGTCTGGCCCGGCGGGGCGAAGTGGATGCCTGGGTCGGCTCCTATCATGATGAGACCGAGGGCGTGCTGTACGCCCGCTGGCACTACGACTCCGACCACATCTACGCCCTGGGCCTGGCGGGCAGCCCGGCGCCGACCCTGGTGACCCTGGGCTCTTACCGCCTGACCTGGGTACGTGGCTACAAGTACGAGGAATACCTGCCCAATATTCATCGTTTCAACCAGATCGAACGACGTAGCGGGATTTTGCCGATGCTCCAGCATGGGCGGGCCGACTTCTACATTGATGCCCTGGCCGAACTGCAGTACATCCTCGGCCAGGCTGACGACCCATCGGCGTTCAAACTCACGCACATTGCCGAATTGCCGTTGTTCCTGGGGTTTACCGACAGTGAGAGAGGGCGGTCATTGCGGGGGGTATTTGACCGGCGCATGGAGTTGTTGGTGAAAAGCGGCGAGTTGAAACCGATTTTCCAGCGCTGGAACCAACCGTATCCGTTTTGACGCCCATAGAACCAAGGCAAAGGCCAATCGAACCTATTGATCTTTATCAGCGATAATTCAGCTTAAGCGTCTGTAGGAACGTGCTGTTACAATGCCCGCCTCTGTGAAATCTGAAATCAGGAGCACACGGTGCCCGTCGTTTTCGTTGCTGCTTCCAAGCTGCCTACCCCTTTTGCCACGTTCACCATGCATGGCTTTCTTGAAAAAGCCTCCGGGCGCGAGCACGTCGTGCTCAGCCTGGGCGATGTGGCCGATGGCGCCCCGGTCCTGGGCCGCTTGCACTCTGAGTGCCTGACCGGTGACGCACTGTTCAGCCAGCGCTGCGACTGCGGCTCGCAACTGGAAGCCGCCATGCAAGCCATTGCCCGTGAAGGCCGTGGCGTGCTGCTGTATCTGCGTCAGGAAGGCCGTGGCATTGGCCTGCTGAACAAGATCCGCGCCTACGAACTGCAAGACGGTGGCGCCGATACCGTCGAGGCCAACGAGCGCCTGGGTTTCGCCGCCGATCAGCGCGACTACGCCATCTGCCTGCCGATGCTTGAGCATTTGGGCATCCAGTCCCTGCGCCTGATGACCAACAACCCGCGCAAGGTCAAGGCCTTGACCGAGATGGGCATCACCGTCGCCGAGCGTGTGCCGCTGCACACCGGGCATAACCCGCACAACAAACTCTACCTGGCGACCAAGGCCAGCAAGCTCGACCATATGATGGGCAACGAGCATCAGGGCGAGGCAGACCGGGCGTGACGCGCGGTCAGGTCAAGCGGCGCCTGTCCTTCAGTTGGTGGCAGTACCTGGCGCTGGCGTTGTTGCCGTTGTTCGTGATCAATCTGGTATTTGGCCAGGGCGAGCCGTTGTTGCCGGTGCTGGCAATGCCATTCTTTATCGCCGGCGTTGCCTCGATGTTTGCCAGCCTGCGTTACTTCCATGCCTATAAACATGCACTGATCGCCACCTCCAAGGCCCTCGATACGCCTGAAGAGCCGGCCGCGTGGATCACCCTCGCGGCCCGTCGGCGTACGGCGCTGCTGGTCGCGGCGTTTCCCGCCTGGATCGGTGCACTGGCAGTGTTCGTTGGCCTGGAAGCGGTGCCGCTGTTTCTGCTGGCATTGTCGACCCTAGTGCTGTTCTACCTCTATCGCATCCCGCGTCAACTCGGCTGATGCGCCTCTGGCTGGCGGGTCTGCTGCTGGCCGCCAGTGCGTCGGCGATGGCGGTCGAGCGGGTGGTCAGCCTCGCGCCTTCCTTATCTGAAATCGTCGTTGAACTGGGCGCCAGCGATCTGCTGGTGGGCGTACTCGACGGCGGTGAACGGCCTGACGCGCTGCGTAGCCTGCCCTCGGTGGGGCGTTATGGGCAGTTGGATCTGGAACGACTGCTCAGCCTGCAGCCTGACTTGCTGCTGCTCTGGCCCGGCAGCGTCGGCCCGGCCCAGCGCGAGCAGCTCAAGCGTTTGAACATCCCTGTTTACGTCGCCGAACCCCATAGCCTTGAACAACTGAGCAGCCAGGTCGAAGCCATCGCCCGACAGCTAGGCCGCGCTGATGAAGGTCGCCAATTGGCTGCCCGCTTGCGTCAACGCTTGGCCGAGTTGCGCCAGCGCTATCAGCGCAGCCAGCCGTTGCGGGTGTTCTATCAGGTGTGGAACCAGCCTCTGTACACCGTGGGCGGTGGGCAGATCATCAGCGATGCGCTTAGCGTGTGTGGCGCGCGCAATGTGTTTGATGACCTCAAGCTGCCAGCCCCGCAGGTCAGTATCGAATCGGTGTTGCAGCGTGATCCCGAAGTGATCCTCGCGGCGGATCAAGCGCAACTGGACGATTGGAAGGCCTGGCCCCAGGTGGCGGCGGTGGCTCAGGGGCGTTTGCTGATCGTGCCGGATAAAGGGCTGGAGCGGCCCAGTGGGCAGATGGTGGAGGCGGTGGGCCGGCTGTGTCAGGTGATTGCGCCGAACCGTTGAGAGCGCTATCGCAGGCAAGCCAGCTCCCACATTTGACTGTATTCACACATCAAAAAGTGGGCGCTCGGCAGTGCAGAATATTTTGGCCACACCACAGAACACATGTGGGAGCTGGCTTGCCTGCGATGGCGTCGGCCCGGACAACCTCAGAGCTGCGGCGTCCACGTCACCCCAAGCATCCACGTCCGGCCTTCTTCTCGATATGGCTGATTGCTCTGGAAGGTCGGATCGTTATAGCTGTAACGCGCCCGTGTATAGCGGCGATCCAGCAGGTTATCGACCTTCAGCGACAGCGCCACTTCCCGATTCAGCGCCCAACCGCTGCGCAATCCCACCAGGTAATAGCCAGCGAGCCGATTTTTATTGTACTCGTCGTCGTAGCTGCTGCTGATGCCCTGCCAGCTGGCGCCCAGGCTCAGTTGATCGAACTGCCGATCCAGGTCCAGGTTCAGGGTGCGCCTGGCACGACGGGCCAGGGTGTGGCCGCTGCTGCGGTCGCGCGGGTCGATGATCGACAGGCCGAGGTTGCCTTGCCAGCCGAAGAACTCTTGCTTGAGGGCGGCTTCGAAGCCGTTGATGCGGGCGTTGGCGACGTTGTACGGAATGTAGTTATTCTGCTGCTGCGCGATGATGGCGTCCTTGAGGTCAGTGCGATACAGAGAGGTTTCCAGGCGTGTGGTGTCGGTCAGCTGGCTGCGCCATTGCAACTCATAGCTTTTCGAGTGCTCGGGCTTGAGGTTGGGGTTGCTGCCGCCCGGGTAGTACAGATCGTTGAAGCTCGGCGCACGAAAGCCTTCGCTGTAACTCAGTAGTAAGTCGTTATCGCTATTGACCGGCAAGGTCAGCGTACCGCTCCAACTGTTCTGCCCGCCAAATTGCTGGTTCTGGTCGCGGCGTAGCCCCAGTTCGGTGGAAAACCACTCCCCCTTGAAACGATGCTGAATAAACGCGGCACGGTTCCACCGGCTGTTTTCGTTGTACGGTTTGTCGCTGTGAATGCGGTCCTCATACCAATCGCCGCCCAGGATCAGGCTGTTTTGCTGGTTGAGCGTCAGGTCGTTCTGCCAGTTAATCGAGTCGCGATAGGTGCTGAACACACTGAAGTCAGTGCTGAGCTTGTCGCGCTTGGTGTCGCGGTTTTCACTGTGGCCCAGTTCCACACGGGTCTGCCATGCCTCGTTGAGTTGGGCGTCGATATAAGCGCTGGCACTGCTGACGGTGTAGTCGGTATAGGGTTTTTGGCCGAAAGTTTGTTTGCTGACGTCGTCGTAGCGCCCGGCGCTGTTATCAAATTCCGACTTGCCCCGGCTATCCAGCAGGTTGAAACCCACCTCCAGCTCATCGCTGAACTCATGGCTCAGGTTCAAGCTCAGCGACTTATTGCGATAGGCATCATGGTCGCGGTCGCTGGGGAAGGAGGTGTGGCTCCAGTCGATACCGGCGGTGTCATCCAGGCTCGCGCCCAGGTTGAAGCGCGTGCGTTCATCGCCGCCCGACAGGCCCAGGCTGCGTTCCCAGGTGTTGTGGCTGCCAAAGCCCAGCTTCAAGCGCGGCTGCAGGCCTGGCCCGGCATTGCGGCGGGTAAATACCTGGATCACCCCGCCAATCGCATCGCTGCCGTAAATCACCGAGCGCGACCCGCGCAGCACTTCTACCCGCTCAATCTGATCAATATTCAGGTATTGCAGGCCGCTGTCGCCGGACGTGCTATTGGCAATCCGCTGGCCATCCACCAGCACCAGGCTTTGCGCGGACTTGGTGCCGCGTATGAAAATCCCCGGCAAGCTGCCCCGGCCACCGGTGCGCGCCACTTGCACGCCGGGCACGCGGCTGAGCAGGTCGGTCAGGCTGGAGGGTTGCAGGCGGTCGATATCGTCCCGGGTGAACACGGTGTTGGCAGCACTGCTGTCATTGCGTGCCTGCACCTGGCGGTTGGCACTGATCACCACATCGGGGAGCTTCAGGGCAGCGTCGCGGGTGTCGGCGAGCAGGTCCGCAGTGGGCAAGAGCAGGAGTGGCAGGGCAAGTCGAAGGTGCTTCATGGGCCGTCCATGGATTCAAGGCAATACAAAACAAATGTGGGAGCTGGCTGGCCTGCGATCGCATCACCCGGTCTCTCTGAAAGACCGAGGTGTTTGCATCGCAGGCCAGCCAGCTCCCACAGTTTGGTCCGGTTTACAGGCCGAGCAAAGCCATGCGATGGCGAACCGCAGCCTCGATCCCCGCTTCATCCAGCCCACACTCAGCCAGCATCTGCGCGGGTTTGGCGTGCTCCACATAAATGTCCGGCAAGCCCAGGTGCAGCACCGACTTGAGGATGTTCTCCCGCGCCAGGAATTCGCTGACGGCCGCACCGGCGCCGCCCATGATGGCGTTTTCTTCAACGGTCACCAGCAATTCATGGCTGCCGGCGATCTCGCGCACCAGGGCTTCGTCGAGGGGTTTGACAAAGCGCATGTCGATCACGGTGGCGTCGATTTTCTCCGCCACTTTCAGGGCTTCGGCCAGTTGCACGCCAAACACCAGGAACGCGGTCTTGCTGCCCTGGCGCCGCACGATGCCCTTGCCGATCTCGATCGGTTCCAGGTCTTTCTCGATCACCGCATTCGGGCCGTTGCCACGGGGGTAACGTACCGCTGCCGGGCCGTTGTACAGGTGGCCGGTGCTGAGCATCTTGCGCAGCTCGTTCTCGTCGCTCGGAGTCATCACCAGCATGCCGGGGATGCAGCGCAAGTACGACAGATCGTAGCTGCCGGCGTGGGTCGGGCCGTCTTCGCCCACCAAGCCGGCGCGGTCGATGGCGAACAGCACGTCGAGGTTCTGCACCGCCACATCGTGAATAAGCTGGTCATAACCGCGTTGCAGGAAGGTCGAGTAGATCGCCACCACCGGTTTGGCGCCTTCGCAGGCCATGCCGGCGGCAAAGGTCACCGCATGTTGCTCGGCAATCGCCACATCGAAGTAACGCAGCGGGAAACGCTCGCTGAACGCCACCAGGTCCGAGCCTTCCTTCATCGCTGGGGTAATGCCCACCAGGCGCGGGTCGGCGGCGGCCATGTCGCACAGCCATTCGCCAAATACACCGGAGTACTTCGGCCCGCTGGCCTTTTTTGGCGCCGCCACGGGCGCGTCCAGCGGTTCGAGCTTGGTGATGGCGTGGTAACCAATCGGGTCGACTTCCGCCGGGGCGAAGCCTTTGCCTTTCTTGGTGACGATATGCAGGAACTGCGGGCCCTTGAGGTCGCGCATATTGCGCAGGGTGGCGATCAGGGTCGGCAGGTCGTGGCCGTCGATCGGGCCGATATAGTTCCAGCCCAGCTCTTCGAACAGGGTGCCGGGGACCAGCATGCCCTTGGCGTATTCTTCGGTGCGGCGGGCAATTTCCCACGCGCCGGGCAGGCGTGAAAGCACTTTTTTGCTGCCTTCGCGCATGCTGGCGTAGGTGCGGCTGGACAGAATCTTTGCCAGGTAATTGGACAAACCACCGACATTGCGCGAGATCGACATGTCGTTGTCGTTGAGGATCACCAGCATATTGGCGTCCACTTCCGGCGCATGGTTCAACGCTTCAAACGCCATGCCGGCTGTCAGCGCGCCATCACCGATCACGGCAATTGCCTTGCGATCGCTGTTTTGCAGACGGGCGGCAATCGCCATGCCCAGGGCTGCGCTGATCGAGGTGCTGGAGTGGCCGACGCCAAAGGTGTCGTATTCGCTCTCGGAGCGGCGCGGGAAGGCGGCGATGCCGTCCTTCTGGCGCAAGGTAGCCATGCGCTCGCGGCGTCCGGTGAGGATTTTGTGCGGATACGCCTGGTGACCCACGTCCCACACCAGCCGGTCGTCCGGGGTGTCGAATACGTAATGCAGCGCGATGGTCAGCTCGATGACGCCCAGGCCTGCACCAAAATGCCCACCGGTCTGGCCGACCGTGTAGAGCAATTCCAGGCGCAACTCATCGGCCAGGGTTTCCAGCTCGGCTTCACCCAGACGGCGCAAGCCGGCCGGCGTGTTGGCACGGTCCAGCAGCGGCGTGGTCGGGCGCTTGCGGGGAATCTCTTGAAACGTCGTGGGCATCAGGCGAATCGTTATAGGTATAGAAGAGGCGGCAGTTTACCTCAAGCATCGCAAACTGCCCACGCAGAGCACCGAACTTGGCCGATATGCGGCGGTAATCGCCGCCGTAATCAGTGGCGGCGTTCGACGATGTACCGCGCCAGGTCACGCAGCGGCTCGGCTGCCGCGTCGAATGGTCGCAGGGCGGCCAGGGCCTGGTCGCGCAACTCCAGGGCATAGGCCTTGGCGGCATCCAGCCCTAACAGCGACGGATAAGTCGGCTTGTCACGGGCAATATCGGCGCCCTGGCGCTTGCCGAGGGTCGCGGTATCGCTTTCCACGTCGAGAATATCGTCCTGTACCTGGAACGCCAGGCCGATGGCCCGGGCATAGATCTGCAAAGCGGCCAACTGCGCCGCTTCGGCGCGACCACTGGCCAGGGCGCCGAGGTGCACGGCAGCCTCGATCAGCGCCCCGGTCTTGTGCCGGTGCATATACTCCAGGGCTTGCTGGTCCAGCTTGAGGCCGACCGAGCCGAGGTCAATTGCCTGGCCCCCGACCATACCGGCCGGGCCTGCGGCGGCGGCCAACGCAGTGACCATGCGCAGGCGGATCTCGGCATTCACGCCGCTCAAACGCGGGTCGAGCAGGGCACTGAACGCCAGGCTTTGCAGGCCGTCGCCGGCGAGGATCGCACAGGCTTCGTCAAAAGCCTTATGGGTAGTGGGCTGGCCGCGACGCAGATCGTCATCGTCCATGGCCGGCAAATCGTCATGCACCAGCGAATAGGCATGAATCAATTCCACCGCACACGCCGCGCCATTGGCTTGCGCGGCGTCCACGCCCAGCGCTTCACAGGCCGCATAGGCGAGCAAAGGCCGTACGCGCTTACCGCCGTTCATCACGCTATAGCGCATGGCTTCATACAGCCTGGCCAACTCCGGGCTTGGCGCCACAAACAGCGGTTCCAGCGCAGCATTGACCCGGGCCTGACTGCTGGCCTGATAAACGTCGATCATTGCGCTTGTTCCGCGTCGAAAGGTTCTTCGGCCAACTCCCCATCCCGTTCCAGCAACACCTGGACCTTCTGCTCCGCCTGCGCCAGAGCGCTCTGGCAATCGCGGGTCAGGCCAATACCTTGCTCAAACGCCGTCAACGAGTCTTCCAGCGACAACTCGCCGTTCTCCAGACGCTCGACCAGGGTTTGCAGATCGGCGAGGGATTGTTCGAAATCGAGTGCAACTTTTTTGCGGGCCATGGCGGCTATTCCGGTTGACGGTAAACGGGCGCGACACTAGCAGATAGGGGGGGTAGGGGCAAATGAGGGGCGCTTGAGCACACCAGGGTTTTTCAGTCATACAGCCAAGGCTTCAGCTCCTGCAGGTTCTTCACCACAATCTGCTGGGCCTCGGGTTTGGGGTCGAGGTTCTTCGGATCAATCTGGTAGCGCTGCAGGACGTACTTCACCAGGGCCTGGCGACTGGGGATCACCAACTGCCCATCGAGCATGCCGAAATCCGCCTCGATGATTGCCCGTTGCGCCGCCGCCAGGCGCTGGTCCGGGGTGATCACCAGGTTCACGGCGGTTTCCCAGACGTGGTCATCGCCGATCAGGTTTTCGGATTTGCCCAGCAACTCCGGTTCGCCGCGCAGGCGGCTGAGCACAAAGTCGCGGTATTTGCCGTTCTTCTCACAGTAGGCCCGCACGTGCCAGCGCATGCCGGTGTACACCAGGGTGTGCGGGGCAATCAGGCGCACCTCCGGCTCGGGGTTGGCCAGGGACACGTACTCGGTTTCCAGGCGCAAACCTTCGCGGCAAGCCTTGAGCAGTGGGCGCAGGATTTGTGGGCGGATGCTGCGGTCCGGCACCTCCAGCACCTTGGTATGGGCATAGGCCAGCGCCAGCCCTTCAATGTGTGGTGCGCGTTCGTTGTTCTGGTACAGCAGGTGTAAATAGGCGCTGGCGCTGTCGTCGATAAAGCGCGGCTTGAAGTGCTTGCTCGGGATGTAGCCCTTGAGCTGCTTGTCATATGTCAAGTTTCGGGGCGCATGTTCGGTGATGTAGGTGTTGATGTCTTTCGAGGCCTGCTGGCGGCTGATGCCAAAGCTCTGGATCAAGTGCCCCGTGGTCAGGCGGCCCTCCCACCAGGCGACGGTCTCGATCAAACGATAGCGAAGTGCCAGGTCCCAGCGTACCTGTTCGACGGATTGTTTGCGTTTCATGACCCCTCCCATATGTGCGATTACTTTACCTGTATCTGTCTACAGTATGGACCTGTAATAAAACACGACATATCGTGTAGCTGTCTTCGAGATCGCTCGAACTCACTAAAAGGAAGCAGGACATGGGGATGTCGGAGGTTATTTCGACAAGTGCGTTGGTACTCATTGGCGTGATTTTGCTGGTGCTGTTGATGCAGTACCTGCGCCTGCGGGAAATCTGGACGTTCGTTGCAGGGTGCCGTTCGGCGGCACGCTGGGCAAAGATCCGCGAGATGGAAAACCGTGAGCTCAAGCGCGCTTTGCGGGCAGAGCGGGCGCGGGTCCAGGAGCTGAAGGTAAGGCTGGAGCTGTCTTGAAGGGTGATCGGGATAGTGGCCTAGTGCTATTCTGTCGCGCAACCTCCGATGGCCAGGCGCAATGACGCTGAAATAAATCAGAAAGGGAGATAGGGATATGTCGTTGTTGGAGTTTTTGCAGGCCCAAAAATATTCAAGCTCGGGACGGGTTCATGTCGCACCCAACATCCCGAAAAAACTCTTGAGCAACGCCCTTTCTGCCTACGGCCTGACCGTGGACCCCAGCGAAGTGGTCGTGCTGATTGATGACACCATGTTCGCCAGCGGCAAGGACGGTTGCTTGATCGGCCAGCAATACCTGGCCATCCGCGAGAGCTTCAGCGACGCGGTGGCCTACGCCTATGACGAAGTGGACGCCCTGGAGCTCAAGGGCAGCAAACTCTTCCTCAACAAGCGTCAGGCGATTGCCTTCAACATGCCGGACAAAGACGATCTGCACGATTGCTTTTCCCTGTTGCAGGAATGGCTGCGGACCCGGGGCGGCGAGCAATCGGCCCCGGTGGCGAAGCCTGCGGCGGTAAAGGCCTCGGCCGGCAACCAGGAGCTGTCGGCGGCCCAGGTTGATTCAATTGTGCACATGACCCTCAGCCTGGCTGAGCGGCTGGGGCTGGAGCGCGTGTACGTGCGCCCGCACATCCCGCAGAAAAAGCTGCAGGCGGCGCTGGACTCCTACGGCGCCAACATGCGCGAAGACGAGGTGTTGGTGCTGATTGACGACACCCTGTTTGGCGGCGCCAAGGAAGGCGTGTTGATGGGCGAGAGCAAGCTGGCGGTGAAGATGGTCTTCGACACCCCGCGCCTGTTTTTCTGGCGCCACCTGGATTCGTTGGCAGTGGAAAAGCGCGACCTGTTCGTCAACTCGCGCAAGGTCGGAACCTTTACCCAGGTGGGTGAGAAAGAGCTGGGTGAGTTCTTCTCGGTGATCAACGAGGCACTGGGGGATGCCCGCCGTGGGCTGGTTGATCAGCCGGTGGTGGCGGTGGCGCAACCTGCCGTCGCAGTGGTCGTCGCCAAGCCCGAAGCCGAGCCTGTGCTTGTAGAGCCGGTTGCCGAAGAAATCCTCGCCTTGGCGGTCATCGAACAGACAACGCCTGACGATCCGCAGAAAAAAGTCAGCGGCAAGGACAAGCTGTTGGGCTACGTGGCCGTGGCCATCGAGCAGAACAAATCGAAGATCCTGCCGTTCATCAAGGACAAGACCGGCGAGGCATCCCTGGCGGCCCTGCGCGATGACGGCAATGTCGAGAAGCTCGGCGCATTTATCTACGCCTTTCTGCCCGGTGTCGTGCGCCTGGCCCTCAAGGAAGAAACCTTCGTGCGTTTCGTCCTCGACAACCGCAACAAGCTCCTCGATAAACTGTTGGCCGGCGAAGCCGAGCGGGTTGCGGCGCTGCAAGACATCACCCCGACGGCGCGTCTGGCCCCGACCTACCATGCCGAACTCGATGACTTGCTGATGGACGACGAGCCGGTGGTGCAACCGGGGCAGCGGGCCATTGAAAAGATGCAGGCGATCCTTGCCGACCTTAAGCAGGAACAGCGTGACGACCCGGATTCAGCGGTTATCTGGCAGTTGCCGATTAACTACCTGGGGGCGGTGATTCCCAAGGCGCAAAAACTGATCGGTTTTCCGGATGAGGAGATTGAAGAACAGATCTTCTACGTGCTGGCCTTTATGTACGGGTTTTCGTTTCACAAGATTCCCGAGTCGATCCGTCAGCAGGATGGCCTGCTCGAGGGCTTTCTGACCGGGTTCCTGATGATGTGCGAGAACTACCAGGAGCGCAGCCCCCACAGCAAGGTAAGGCCGGAGGACGACCAGATGCTGATGGCCATGGCCATGGCCAAAATGGCTACCAAGCAGCAACTCAATGAAATGGTCAGGAAGCTGCTGGATGAGCACAAGGGGGCCGCCAAGCCCGGCGACTTTGAAGTCGACGACATCATGCTGCTGCTGCGTGAAGCCAATGGGTTTGCCCAGCAATGGGTCGACCACCTGACGCGGGAGATCATCGCTGATGAACGCGCCCTGCAAAACAAATGGGGCGATCTGCTGAACTAGCTGTTGCGCGCAGTGCCGGTTTCCACCAGACGTGCAAACTGGCACTGACCCTGGGCCTGCTCCAGGCTGCCCTCAAACGCCACCAGCCCTGCATGCACCTGTTGCAGGGCTTGGATCTGCGTCATCAACTCGAGCTTCTTTTGCGCGATCGCCTGGTTGGCGCGCTGCCACGGCAGCTCATCGCCACGGTGCCCGTGGAGAATTCCCTGCAACTCCTTGAGCTTGAAGCCCAACTGCTGCGCGCACTTGATAAACGTCAGCAGCTCAACGCTCTGCGCCGAGTAAACCCGATACCGCCCCTCGCGTTGCGGCGGTGGCAGCAAGCCGATGTCCTCATAGTGACGAATCGCCTTGATTGTCGTGCCTGACAACTGCGCGGCTTTACCGATGTACATGCAGATCCATTCCTAAAAGAGTGTGCCAGCCTTTTTCAGCCACTTGTCGCGCTGCGCCGCAGTAGAGCCCAGCACAGGCCCGAACATGATTGTCTTGATCGGCTTGATACCACACAACTCAAGGGTGGTCTTGCGCATCTGGTGCAGGCCGGGCATGTGGTAGAACCAGCGGTAATACCACGGCGGCGTATCCAGGGCCACCAGCAGATGGGCGGTACGGCCCTTCAAGAGCTTGTCGGGGAATGCTTTGCCCTTGCGGTATTTGAAGGCGAAACCGGGCAGGAACACGCGGTCGATGAAGCCTTTCATCAATGCTGGAATTCCCCCCCACCAGATAGGGAAAATAAACGTCAGATGATCGGCCCAAAGGATGTCGGATTGCGCCATGAGCAAGTCCGGCTCCAAGGCTTGTACCTGAGCGTAGCCGTGGTGCAGGACAGGATCGAAGCTCAACTCGCCCAGATACAAGGTGCGCACTTCGTGGCCGGCGCGGCTGGCTGATTCGCGATAGGCAGAGGCTAAGGCGTAGCAGAAACTGGTGCTGGCGGGGTGGCCAAGAATGAGCAGGATGCGGCGGGCCATGGGTGGGGAGTCCTGAAGTCGGGCCCGCAGGATGGCGTGTGACCCTAGGGGGAGAGTCAAGTACCCAGGAATGGCCTGATCGGGCGCTATCGCAGGCAAGCCAGCTCCCATATTTGATCTTCGTTGTGTTGAATACCGGGTTCACTCTGTTTGGTCGGGACCTGAAATGCAGTCCCCCAAACCCTAACTGCCCCGATGGGTCTGCCGATACTCGCCCGGCGGCACACCGGTGCGGCTCTTGAAGGTGCGGTGGAACGAGCGGGGTTCGGTGAAGCCCAGGTATTGGGCGATGTCCTGGATCGGCAGGTCGCTGTGCAGCAGGTAGTGCTCGGCCAGTTCCTGGCGCAGGTCGTCGAGGATCTGCTGGTAGGACGTGCCGGCCTGCTGCAGTTGGCGTTGCAGGGTGCGCACCGACATGGCGAACTGTTCGGCCACCTGTTCTTTGCGCGGCAGGCCTTCCTTGAGCAACTGGCGCAGGGCGTTTTTCACCCGCAGCGCCAGGCTTGAATCGTCCAGCGAGGCCATCAGGGCCAGGGCATGTTCTTCCAGGGTGCGCAGCAACTGCGCATCGGCCTGGCGCAGGGATGTCTGCAGGTAACTCAAGGGCGCCACCAGGGCCGAGCAGGGTTGCTCGAACAGCACCGGGCAACCGAAGAAGTCCTCGTATTGGCTGAGCTGCGCGCCGTCCGGCAACGGGTGTTCGAGCAACACCTGGCTTGGCGACAGTTCGGTGTCGGCGATCCAGCGGGCATACACCAGCCAGGACGCCAGCACGTTCTCCACCATATGCCGGCGGATGCGCGGCTGCTGGTGGCGGCAGTTCCAGATCAGGCGTACTTGGTCATGGACCATTTCGGCGCGGCTGGTGCCCATGTCGCCCACCAGTTTTTCGAACGGCATGATGCGGTTCATTGCCTCGCCCAGGGTCGCGCAGTTCATGGTGATGTAGCCGAGCACGCTCCACGAGTTGGGCAACACGAAGCGCGCTGAATTGAGCCCGAACAGCAGGTCCCCGGAATGTTCGCAGAAATACTCCAGCAGGCGTTCGTGGGCTTCCACAGGCAGGCGCAGGCTGTTGTCGTCCAGTTGGCCGGCAGTGATCCCGGCCGCCTCCAGTGCGGGGGCGGTTGCCACGCCGAGCTGTTCGGCATGGCGCAGGTACTTCAGCAGAGGAGGGACGGAGGTAGAGCCGAGTGTCTGCATGATCGGGTTCCTGGCGGGGTGTTGCCGGCGGCAGTGCCTTGCGCGCGTCGATGGCACGCAAGGTAATTTGAAATCGTGACTAAAGTAAATGCTCCCGTGGATACATCCGGTAATACAGCGAGTGACCCAATTGGCTACTCCATCTGTCCCGATGCGACCGTGACAGCCCGCGCCGGCTGTTTAGTATGGGAGCACTGAAAATCACAAGATCTGCTGGGAGAAACAGGCATGCGACGCTGGAACGGCTGGGGCGAAGAAACCACGCAGATGGAGATGCCCGCCCATGGCGCAGCGTTCCTGCGCGAGCGATTGGGCGACGGGCACACCCTGCCGGACGCCAGCCTGGACAGTGCCCTGGCCGCAGTGCCCGCGTCGCGGCTGGCGCCCCACGCGCTTTACAGCATCGAGCCCCAGGACCGCCTGATGCATGCCCGCGGTCAGAGCCTGCCGGACTGGCTGGCCCTGCGTGAAGGTGCCCTGGGTCGGTACCCGGATGCTGTGGCCCTGCCGGAAACTGTCGAGCAGATCCGCCAGTTGCTGGCCCTGGCCGACAGTGCCGACCTGTGCCTGATTCCCTATGGCGGTGGCACGTCCGTGGCCGGACATATCAACCCGCCGGCGTCCACGCGCCCGGTGCTGACGGTGTCCCTGGCCCACATGAACCGCCTGCTCGACCTCGACGAACAAAGCCTGATCGCCACGTTCGGCCCCGGTGCCAGTGGCCCCCAGGTGGAGAGCCAGTTGCGTGCCAAAGGCTACACCCTGGGGCACTTCCCGCAGTCCTGGGAGTTGTCGACCCTGGGCGGCTGGGTGGCCAGCCGCTCGAGCGGCCAGCAATCGCTGCGCTATGGGCGGATCGAGCAACTGTTCGCCGGCGGCACCCTGGAAACGTTCGCCGGGCCCCTGGAAATCCCGAGTTTCCCGGCCTCGGCCGCCGGCCCTGACCTGCGGGAAATGGTGTTGGGCAGCGAAGGGCGCTTCGGCATCATTTCCACGGTCAAGGTCCGGGTCAGCGCGCTGCCCGAG
The DNA here is from genome assembly GCF_030687625.1 of Pseudomonas sp. FP2294. Classification (NCBI taxonomy): domain Bacteria; kingdom Pseudomonadati; phylum Pseudomonadota; class Gammaproteobacteria; order Pseudomonadales; family Pseudomonadaceae; genus Pseudomonas; species Pseudomonas sp. FP2294. The sequence continues at coordinate 5,170,204 of NZ_CP117441.1, read as the reverse complement.
GACGAGCGCTTCTATGGCGTGTTCCTGCCCGACTGGCCCCAGGCCCTGCAGGCGATCCGCCGGCTGGTGCAGGCACGGGTGCCGCTGTCGATGCTGCGTCTGTCGAATGCCATGGAAACCCAGACCCAACTGGCGCTGGCTGGCCATCCCCATCAAATCGCCTGGCTGGAGCGCTACCTGGCACTGCGCGGGGCTGGCGAGGGCAAATGCCTGCTGACTTTCGGCGTCACCGGCAATCGTCGGCAGAATGCCTTGTCGTTACGCCAGGCGCGCCAGCACCTCAAGGCTTTTGGCGGGGTGTTCACCGGCACCCTGCTGGGTAAGAAATGGCAACAGAACCGTTTTCGCTTCCCCTACCTGCGGGAGAATCTCTGGAATGCCGGCTACGTGGTCGACACCCTGGAGACTGCGACCGACTGGTGCCATGTCGACGCCTTACTGCACGCGATCGAGGCCAGCCTGCGTGACTGCCTGGCGGCCGAGGGCGAGCGGGTCCATGTGTTTACCCACCTGTCCCATGTCTATGGCGAAGGTTCGAGCATTTACACCAGCTACGTGTTCCGCCCGGCGACGGACTACCCGGCCACCCTGGAGCGCTGGAAGGCCCTGAAGCAGGCGGCCAGCCGCACCATCGTCGACAACCACGGCACCATCAGCCACCAGCATGGCGTGGGCAAGGACCACGCGCCCTACCTGCCGAGGGAGAAGGGCGAACTGGCGATGGCTGCGCTGCACAGCCTGAGCCGGCATTTCGATCCGGCCGGGCGTCTGAACCCCGGCACCCTGCTGGAAGACTAGGCCCATGAGCGATGACTGGAATGCCCAGTGGCGCGCGGCCGTGCTGCCGCAACTGGCGAATGAAACCTGGGACTTGATCGTGATTGGCGGTGGTATCAGCGGCGCCGGGATCCTGCGCGAGGCGGCCCGGCGCGGTTGGCGCTGCCTGCTGTTGGAGCAACGGGATTTTGCCTGGGGCACCTCCAGCCGCTCGTCGAAAATGGTCCATGGCGGCCTGCGCTACATCGCCAAGGGCCAGTGGCGCCTGGCCCGTGATTCGGTACGCGAGCGCCAGCGCCTGATGGGCGAAGCACCGGGGTTGGTGGAGCCCTTGAGTTTCCTGATGCCGCACTATCGCGGCGGGTTCCCCGGACCGCGGGTCTTCGGCGGCTTGCTGCGCCTGTATGACGCCCTGGCCGGTTGTCGCAGCCGCCAGTTTCATAAACCTGCACAACTGCGCTACCTGGCGCCGGGGTTGATGGAGCCGGGCCTGCTGGGGGCTTCGCAGTTTCGCGATGCGCTGACCGACGATGCGCGCCTGGTCATGCGTGTGTTGGCCGAGGCCCGCGCCGATGGCGCCTGGGCGCTGAACGGCCTGCGGGTGCGCCAGTTGCTGCGCGAGGGCGGGCGGGTGTGTGGGGTCGAGGTCGAGGACACGCAAGGCGCTGCCGTTATGCAAGTGCGTTGCGCGGTGCTGGCAGTGGCCACCGGCGCCTGGGCTGAACGCCTGCAACCGGGTGGTGGGCAGCGGCAGTTGCGGCCCTTGCGAGGCAGCCACTTGTTGTTGCCGGGCTGGCGCTTGCCGGTGGCCCACGCCTTCAGTTTCATGCATCGGCGCGACGGTCGCCCGGTATTCGTCTTTCCCTGGGAAGGGGCCACTGTGGTGGGCACCACCGACCTGGATCATCGCGAGGACCTGGACCTCGGGGCGAGCATTACCCGCGAAGAACTCGACTACCTGCTGGAGGCCTGCGCCCAGCCATTTCCCCAGGCCGAGGTAACGGCGGCGGACGTGCTGTGCACCTGGTCCGGGGTGCGCCCGGTGGTGGGCGCCGCAGACTCCCAGGCCAAGCCCTCCAATGAAACCCGCGAGCATGTGCTGTGGCAGGAGCCGGGCTGCGTGACGTTGGCGGGGGGCAAGCTGACCACCTTCAGGCCCCAGGCCATCGAGGTGTTGCGGGCCTGTGCCGGGATGCTCGGGAAGACCCTGGAGGATGACGGCGCGCCAGTGTTCCAGGCCGTGCCGCTGCAGGCGATTCCTGGGCTGAGCGCCGCCGGCCTGCGGCGTCTGGCCGGGCGCCATGGCCGTGACCTGCCACGTTTGGCCCGGCTGATACGCAGCCTGGGCAGCGAGTGTGTCGGCGCCAGCGATACCTTGTGGGCGGAGCTGGCGTTTGCCGCCGAGGCCGAGATGATCCTGCACCTGGACGACCTGTTGTTGCGGCGCACCCGTCTGGGGTTGCTACTGCCCGACGGCGCCGCTCACTACCTGCCAGACATCCGCCGGCTATGTCAGCCGCGCCTGGGCTGGGACGACACGCGCTGGGAACAGGAACAGCAGCGCTACCTGCAACTCTGGCAACGCCATCACAGCGTCCCGTCCGCCTCGATCTGAAGAGCGCGTCATGAATAAAGAGAGCTTCGTGGATAACAATTCCCCCGACAAACACTATGTGCTGGCGATCGACAACGGCACCCAGAGTGTCCGCGCGCTGTTGTTCGACTTGCAGGGCAATCTGCTGGGCAAAGGCAAGGTCGAGTTGCAGGCCTACTACTCCACGCAGCCCGGCTGGGCCGAGCAGGATCCGGATTACTACTGGCGCAAACTGGGCGAAGCCTGCCAGCAGTTGTGGGCGCAGACCGGCATCGACCGCAGCCTGATCCGTGGCGTGTCCCTGACCACCCAGCGCGGCACCTTGATCAATGTCGATGCCCAGGGCCAGGCCTTGCGCCCGGCGATCCTCTGGCTCGACCAGCGTCAGTGCGAGCCCGAGGGCGGGATCAAGGGCCCGTGGGGCTGGCTGTTCAAGTTGATCGGCGCCGAGGCCACGGTGGACTATTTTCGCGCCCAGGCCGAGGCCAACTGGATCGCCCAGCATCAGCCGGATATCTGGGCCGCCACCGACAAGTTCCTGCTGCTCTCGGGCTTTCTCAGCCATCGCCTGACCGGGCGTTTTGTCGACTCGGTGGGGTGCTGCGTGGGCTACTTGCCCTTCGACTTCAAGCACCTGCGCTGGGCCGCGCCCCGGGACTGGAAATGGCAGGCCCTGGCGGTGCGTGCGCAGCAGTTGCCGCGCCTGTATAAGCCAGGAGAAGAACTGGGCCGCATCACCGCCGAGGCCAGCCGCCACACCGGGATCCCCGAGGGCCTGCCACTGATTGCCGCCGGCTCCGACAAGGCCTGCGAGGTGCTCGGTTCCGGCGTGGTGGAGGCGACGACCGCGTGCCTGTCCTACGGCACCACGGCGACCATCACCACTACCCGCTCGCGCTACCTGGAGATAGTGCCGCTGATCCCGCCGTATCCGGCGGCGATCCCCGATCACTACAACTGCGAAGTGATGATCTATCGCGGCTACTGGATGGTCAGCTGGTTCAAGAACGAGTTCGGCCTGCGGGAAATGCAGCAGGCCCGGGAGCAGGGCCTGGAACCGGAGCAACTGTTCGATGCGCTGGTCAACGCGGTGCCGCCCGGCTCCATGGGCCTGACCCTGCAACCCTACTGGTCGCCGGGCATCCGCGAGCCGGGTGTAGAGGCCAAGGGCGCGATGATCGGCTTTGGCGACGTGCACACCCGTGCCCATATCTACCGGGCGATCCTCGAGGGGCTGGCCTATGCCTTGCGCCAGGGCAAGGAGCGTATCGAGCGCCGGTCGAAACTGTCGATCAAGCGCTTGCGCGTGGCCGGTGGCGGTTCCCAGAGCGACGCGGCGATGCAACTGACCGCCGATATCTTCGGCCTGCCCGCCGAGCGTCCGCATGTCTACGAGGCGTCCGGGCTGGGGGCGGCGATTGCCTGTGCGGTGGGGCTTGGGCTGTACCCGGACTTCGATACCGCCATCGCCGCCATGACCCGCACCGCCGAGGTGTTCATGCCCCAGCCCGAGGCGCAACAGATGTACGACCGCTTATACCGCGAGGTCTACCTGCACATGTATCGCCAGCTCAAGCCGCTGTACCAGAGCATCCGCGAGATTACCGGCTACCCGGCGTAGGCCCAGGCTGTATGGCGCTATTGGAGAGTCGTTTTGGCAAGATCGGACAGTGTCGGGGGATACCCGGATTGTTAGGCTGAACGCATCTACAAAAAGAGCGTAAAGCCATGAAGTTGCCGTCGTTGCTGCTGTGCCTGGGGCTGTGCAGTCTGTCGCCTGGGGCCGGTGCATGGTCCAATCACAGCGTGGGCAGCTACCTGGCCCTGCGGGATTTGCCCGCGTTGCGCGAGGCGCCCGAGGTGGCGGTCGAGTCCCTTGAGCAGTTTGTGTCCGAGCAGTACCCAGGGCTGGTGGCCTTGCTGGACGAGCAGGAAAACTTCGCCCGCAAGCACTTTCCCGACTACCCGCCGCGCCCCGACAACCTGCGTCTGGCGCCGCAGCCTGGGGCCGATCTGCGCCGGGACTTGCTCATGGCCCTGCGGGTCAACCCACAGATCCACCTGGCCCAGGTGATCCAGCCCATGCCCGGCGAGGACCTGGCTGGGCGCCCGCAGCTCAAGGCCACCGAAGTGATGGTCGAACAGACCCTCTCGCCGTGGAATCGCCAGCGCTTTATCCAACTGCAGCCGGGGCAGACGGTCGCGCCGCTGGCCGTGCTGGCAACCGCCGCGGACGAGCCGGACTACGGCCACGATATCAACCTGTTCAGCGATAACCCAGGGGCGGTCGGCGCACTCTATGGCTTCGGTGTGCAGTCGTTTGGCGACGCGCGCTTCCAGTACAGCTCCCAGGCGCCGTTTCATATGGGCTTCTTTCACGAGAGCGCGGTGGTCTATGTCGCCGCGCCTTTCCTGTTGCGTAACTGGCCGGACTGGCGGGCCTACCAGTACTTCGGTCTGGCGCGTTTTGCCTTCGCCAATGGCCATCCCTACTGGGGCTATCGCTTCCTCGGATGGGGCATGCACTACCTGCAGGACCTGACCCAGCCGTATCACGCCACCACTCTGCCGGGCGATGACTTGACCAGCATGCTGCTGATGGAAGGCAAGGCCCTGGCCGGCTACGACAGCGACAAGCGGGCGGCGATCGAACGTGTCGCCACGCGCCACAATGAGGTGGAGCGCTACCAGTTCGCCTGGCTGCGCCACCTGCTGCTGACGGGGGCGGATAACCCGATGCTGACGGCCTATGCCGACGCCACTCAGGACGCCGATTACCCGGCTTACTCGACGGACTACCTGCGCCAAGTGGTCAGTGCCCAGGCGGATGCCCAGGCCGTGGCGTTCGACGAGGCCATCGGCCAGTGGCTGACCACGCCCGGGGCGACCCAGAGCTTCAGTGCCGGCAACCAGTTGCCCGCCGAACGCTACGACCATACCCGGCTCAACGAACAGTTGGTGCAGTTGCTGCGCCACTTTGGCGCCCACAGTCGCAACTACGTCAGGGCTGGTCTCGACCGCCCGGCGCCGGCGCCGTAACAACAGACAACGCAGTGCAATAACAACAAAAAAGGTTGCAGGGGAGAGACGGTAATGAGCACCACAGTGCGCGCGCAAGGCTCGGGATCCGAGGGTAAATGGTCCATCACATCCACTGGGGCGGGCGTCGGCCTGGTAGGTCTGTTGCAACTGTGCAGCGGCGGGACCGTGCAGGCCATGGAGTTCAGCGTGCTGGACAACCAGGTCACCGGCTCGTTCGACAGCACCCTGTCTTATGGGCGTCTGTGGCGGGTCCAGGGGCGTGACAAGGGCAACGACGACGTCAACACCAACGACGGCAATCGCAACTTCGATACCGGGTTGGTTTCCGAGGTGTACAAGATCACTTCGGAGCTGGAAGCCAACTATCAGAACTACGGGCTGTTCGTGCGTGGCACGGGGTTCTATGACACCCAGATCATGGACAAGCGCAACGACTACTACCGCAACAACAGCCCGTCGCAACCCAGCCAGAGCCATCCCCAGGATGACCACTTCACCGACCAGACCCGCGACATTGCCGGTAGCCGTGTGGAGATTCTCGACTCCTACATCTATGGCAACTGGGACGTTGGCCAGATGCCTCTGACCGCGCGCCTGGGGCGCCAGGTGTTCAACTGGGGCGAGGGCATTTTCTATCGCGGCGGGGTCAATACCACCAACCCGGTGGACGCGGCCAAGTACCGCCTGCCGGGCGCCGAGGTCAAGGAAGTGCTGATGCCGGTGGAAGCCATCAGCTTCAATATCGGCTTGAGCGACAACCTGTCGATGGAGAGCTTCTATCAGTGGAACTGGAAGGAGACCCGCATCGACCCGGTCGGCACCTTCTATTCCCAGAGCGACCTGTTCGCCGATGGCGGCCGCACGGGGTACAACAACTTCACCGGCAGCGCCCTCGACACCCCGACGCCCATCGGCGGCAACGTCATCGGGTTATACGACGCCCTGGGCAACAACCCGATGTTCGGCGGCATGCTGCGCAGTACCGGGCTGTATGCCAACGGCATGACCCCGGCCTACGGCAACACCCTCAAGGTGGCGTCCATCGGCAAGGACTACAACGCGCGCAACGATGGCCAGTACGGCTTTGCCTTCCGCTACATCGCCGAGGAACTCAACAGCACCGAGTTCGGCCTGTACCTGGTCAACTACCACGCCAAGGAGCCGACCATCGCCGCAGACCTGGCGGGCTACAAGGGCATCGACATGGCGGCGCTGACCAGCATGCTGTCGTCGGTGGCCGGCAGCCAGGCCGCGGCCTTGGCCAATGGCCTGGCGACGGTGGATGTAATGGGCAATATCCAGGCGCACCGGCGTTATGCCGAAGACATCCGCATGTATGGCTTCAGCTTCAACACCACCCTGGGCAAGGCCTCGGTGTTTGGCGAGCTGGCCTACCGGCCGAACCTGCCGATTGGTATCGCCGCCACCAACGACCTGATCGGCGACCTGGCCAATGGCGCCGGCGCGGCGGCGGGCGGGCAGTTCATCAATGTCGGCGGGCAGATGGTCAACCTCAACAGCCAGATCGACAACTCCGAGCGCGTCGAGGCCTTCAACACCTCGCTGGGCAGCATCTACAACTTCGGCCCGGGCCTGAGCTTCGACTCGCTGTTCGGCGTGTTCGAACTGGCCTCCGAGCACCTGCGCGGCAGCAGCCTGAAGTACCAGGCCTACGATGGCAGCACCCGCTACTACGCGGGCAGCGGCAACACCTCTTATGTGTCTGGTGGTGAGCGTGATGACCAGGTCAGCCGTGATTCCTACAGCTATACAGTGATGTTCAACGGCACCTGGAACGACGTGTTCGCCGGGGTCAACCTGTCGCCCTACGCGGTCTACAAGGACGACTTCAAGGGCAACTCCTATCAGGCCGGCAACTACATCGAGGGACGCAAGGCTTACACCCTGGGGCTCAAGGCCAACTACCAGAACAAGCTGGAAGCCGAGCTGCAATACACCGAGTTCTTTGGTGGCGGCCAGAACAACGTGATCCGCGACCGCGACAACATCGGTTTCAACCTCAAGTACTTCCTGTAAGCCGCTGCCGTGCTGCGGCGCGAGGGCGGCTGCCCGCCCTCGTTTTTTTGGAGATTTGCCATGTTCCACACACCTCGAATACTCACCGCCAGCCTGGCCCTGGCCCTCGGCCTGGCCGCCGGCAATGCGCTTGCTGCGCTCTCGCCCCAGGATGCGCAACAGCTCAAGGCCCAGCTCACACCGCTCGGCGCCGAGCGCGCGGGCAATGCCGCCGGCACCATCCCGACCTGGGAAGGTGGGATCACCCAGGCCCCCAAGGGCTATGAAAAGGGTAAACACCATGTCGACCCTTTTGCCGGCGACAAGCCGCTGTTCACCATCACCAAGGCCAACCTGGAACAGTACAAGGCCAACCTGACGGCGGGCGAGATCGCCTTGTTCAACAGCTACCCCGACACCTTCCAGATGCCCATCTACCCAAGCCGGCGTTCTGGCTCGGCGCCCCAGTGGGTGTATGACAACACCTTCAAGAACGCCACCAGCGCCAAGCTGCTGGACGGCGGCACCGGCTTCGCCGACGCCTTTGGCGGCGTGCCATTCCCCATTCCGCAAAACGGTGTGGAAGCACTGTGGAACCACATCACCCGCTATCGCGGCACCTACGTGGTCCGCCGTGCTTCGGAAGCGCCCGTGCAGCGCAATGGCAGCTTCGCCCTGGTCACGTCGCAGCAGGAAGGGTTGTTTAACTATTACCGGCAGGGCGGGCAGTACGCCGACCTGAAGAACATCCTGTTCTACTACCTGACCTTCGTAAAAAGCCCGGCCCGCCTGGCCGGTGGCGCGACCCTGGTACACGAGACCCTCGACCAGATCAAAGACGCGCGCCAAGCCTGGATCTACGACGCCGGCCAACGCCGCGTACGCCGCGCGCCGAACCTGGCGTACGACACGCCGATCTCGTCCTCCGATGGCCTGCGCACGGCAGATGACACCGACATGTTCAACGGCTCGCCGGATCGCTACGACTGGAAACTGCTGGGCAAGAAGGAAATCTACATCCCCTACAACAACTACAAAGTCGCCAGCGCCGACGTGAAATACGCCGACCTGCTCAAGGTCGGACACCTCAACCCGCAATACACGCGCTACGAACTGCACCGTGTGTGGGTTGTCGAAGGCACCCTGAAACCGACGGCGCGTCACCTGTACTCCAAACGCGTGCTGTACCTCGATGAAGACAGCTGGGGCGCAGCGGTGGTTGACCAGTACGACGGTCGTGGCGAACTGTGGCGGGTGTCGATGGCCTACCTGAAGAACTTCTACGACCTGCCCACGACCTGGAGTGCATTGGATGTGTTCCATGACCTGCAGGCGCGGCGTTATTACGTGCAGAACCTGGATAACGAAGAACCGCAGACGGTGGATTTTGGCCAGGCGATTCCTGAGGATTCTTACTTTATGCCGTCGGCGTTGCGCTTGCGGGGCACGCGGTAGGTCTATCGGGATTTGAGAGAGCTGCGCAGGCGAGCGCAGCTCTGTGAGGGACCGTCCAGGCCGGGGCTATTCGAACAGCGCTGGATCTACTTTCTTGCGCCGAGCCTGTTCCAAGTGTTTGCGCATTTGGTCGGCTGCTGCAAGGCGGTCTCCTCGTTCGAGGCAATCGAGAATGGCCAGATGCTCCTGGGCCTGGCCCTTGCGTGGCGCTCGCGTGCTGGCTTGGCGGTATTCCACAAGCCTACGCAATTGGTTTAAACGGCGGACCGTTTGTTGCAGGAAGCGATTGCCGGAACACCCCGCCAGCGTCTCGTGAAACTGGGCGTTCGCTTCGAACAACTCCTGAGGCGTCATGCTCAAGTACCCACCGCCGGCAATGAACTCTTGCTGCTTGCGACAGGCCGCCAGCGTTTCACCATCGATCAGGAATGCGGGGGAGAGCAGGCCGGATGGCTCGATGGTCGCGCGCAAAGCATAGCTTTCTTCATACGCCTCCACTGAGTCGATCATGGGGAGAAAACGCCATCCTTGGCCGGCACGCTGTTCAATCCATCCTTCCTGTTGGATGCGTGATAGAACGGCCCTCAGCGCCGCCCGTGACACATCGAACTGACGCATGAATTCAATCTCGGTGAACAGCTCCGGGAGCTGCCTGCCCAGACGCAATTCGGCAAATTTCAGGTACAGCGGATCGTCACTGCCTTCCATGACTTGCGAGGCCAGATCGACGAGATCCTCGCTGGACCTGGCCAAGAAAAAGCCGCGATTGCGGTCGTAAGTGAGCATGCCTTTTTCGACCAAATGGCCCATCGCAAACTTTACCGGCGTGCGCGAGACGTTCAGCGCCGCCGCCAACTGCGACTCAACCAGGTGATGTCCGATAGCAAAGCGTTCACGACGCACGAGAGAAACAATGTCACGCGCAATGCGTGCTTGCAGCGGGCTTAGGGGCATCGGATCGAGACCAAGTAGAGCTGACCATGGAAGCCCCATTCTAGCGTGACGGTAAGCTTAACCACACCGTAGAAATCGTGGGCGTGGGTGGGCGCCCGATTTGACCGGTACGATGAAGCGGATAAAGCTTGGATTGATCTATATCGCGATAAAGTTCAATATGCGCCTCACAAAAACATTGCCCGTGCAGCCTGTGAGGATTAGCCAATGCCTATGTCAAAGCGTCGAACCGTTAGCGCCAACGGAGTCGAGTACCGTGTCAGCGATATCCGCGGGGTTGTAACTGATCTGGGGGGTGATTACGCAACGCTGCCCTACAGCTTGCGAATCCTGGCCGAGAACGTTTTGCGTGGCGAGACTGATCCTGAAGCCGCACTGAAAGTGATTTGTGCACGCTCCAAAGAATTCGACATTCCGTTTCGACCGGCCAGGGTTGTGCTGCAGGATTTGTTGGGCACGCCGGCACTGGTCGACCTTGCCGGGTTGAGAGATGCCGTCGCCGAGAAAGGTGGCAACCCGCGCCTGGTGAACCCTGTCACCCCCACTCACCTTGTTGTGGATCACTCACTCAATGTCGAGCGTTGGGGCGATGCCAGCGCGCAGGCCGATAACGAGGCCATCGAGCGCGTACGCAATGCCGAGCGTTTCCAGTTCCTGGACTGGTGCAACAAGGCGTTCAGCAATCTTTCGATCATTCCCTCGGGCAAAGGCATCCTGCACCAGATCAACCTTGAGCGCCTGACCACCGTCGTGGGTACTCAGCGCCGTGGCAATGAGCTGTGGGCTTTCCCGGATACGCTGGTAGGTACCGACAGCCATACAACGATGATTAACGCCATTGGCGTGTTGGGCTGGGGGGTTGGGGGGATCGAAGCCGAAGCTGCGATGCTGGGCAAATCGCTGATGCTGCGATTGCCGGACATTGTCGGGGTACGCCTGGAGGGCTACTTGCCTGGGGGCTATCTTGCGACCGACATCGCGCTGGCGTTGACTGAGCAACTTCGTAAAGCGGGGGTTATCGGTGCTTTCCTGGAGTTCTTCGGCCCGGGTGTCGCGCAACTGTCGCTGGCAGACCGGGGAACCTTATCGAACATGGCGCCGGAATTCGGTGCGACAGCGGCAATGTTCGCAATTGATGATCGCACGCTTCACTACCTTCGTATGACCGGGCGTGGCGGTGAGATTTCCGGCCTCACCGAGGCGTATGCGCGTGCACAGGGTCTGTGGCATGACAGTCTCGCGGGCGTTGAGTACAACCGGGTCGTGACCCTTGATCTCAGCACCGTCGCGCGCTCGATTGCCGGGCCGAAGCAGCCTCACCAGCGTATTGTGCTGGGGCAAAAGGCGCCTGCTACCCAACTGCCTGGCGGCCTGGACAATGGCTCTGTGGTGCTCGCCGCCATCACCAGTTGCACCAATACGTCCAACCCCCGTGGAGTGATTGCTGCTGGGCTGGTTGCACGTAACGCCCGCAAGCGTGGACTGAAAAGAGCGCCTTGGGTTAAGACATCCTTCGCACCGGGCTCGAGGGTGGTGTCGGACTATCTTGAGCGGTCTGGCTTGAATGAGGACCTGGATGCGTTAGGTTTCAACCTGGTCGGCTATGGCTGCACGACCTGCAACGGTATGTCCGGCCCGTTGCTCAGTACCGAAATCGAAGACGAAATTCGGGCTCGCAAGCTGGAAACCGTGGCCGCTACTTCCGGCAACCGTAACTTTGAAGGGCGTGTTCACCCGTTGGCCCGCGAAGTCTTCATCATGTCTGCGCCGCTGATCGTTGCGTACGCGATTGCAGGTACCTACCTGATCGACCCGGAAAAAGATGCATTGGGTCTCGACGACGATGGCGTGCCGGTCTATCTCCACGAATTGTGGCCGAGCGATGAGGAACTGACGCAAATCGAAGCCGATAATCTGACTGCCGATTTGTTCGACAAGGCCTACGAAGATGTTCCCCGTGAAGCGGGCTTGATTGCCAGCGACCTGCGCGCCGGCGTCAGCGATCAGTATCCCTGGCAGGCCAACAGCACCTACATCCGCAAACCTCCCTACTGGAGTGATGCGGTGAGTGCGACAGACACCACCCAGGACCTCAGCAACATGCGTGTGCTGGCCATGCTCTCGGACAACATCACCACCGATCACATCTCGCCCTCTGGCGCGATTCTTCCAGAAAGCGATGCGGGTCAATACCTGCAATCCCACGGCATCGCGGTACAGGACTTCAACTCATATGGCACTCGCCGTGGCAACCATGAGGCCGCGCAGCGTGCGACCTTCGCAAGCCCCCGCCTGAAAAACGAACTGCTTGAAGATGGCCGTGAAGGCCCGTGGACATTGCTTCTGCCCGAGAAAAAAGTCACCACGATTTTCCAGGCCGCGCAGATTTACGCACAACGCAAGCAGCCGCTGATCGTTGTGGCCGGCAAAGAGTACGGCAGCGGTTCTTCCCGTGACTGGGCGGCAAAGGGCCCGCGCCTGTTAGGCGTGCGGGTGGTCGTGGCCGAAAGCTTCGAACGCATTCACCGCACCAACCTGGCGGGTCTCGGCATTCTGCCTCTGCAGTTTGAAGACGGTGTTTCTCGCCAGAGCCTGGGCTTGAACGGACGCGAATTATTCAGCGTTGAAGGCATCACCCAAGACTTCCAGCCGGGCGCAACAATCACCCTGGTGATCGAACGTGAGAATGGCGAGAAAGAGCGGGTGTCGGTCTTGAGCCGCCTGGACACCTTCGAAGACGTTCGCTACTTGCGCAGCGGTGGTTTGCTGCCGCAGCTGCTGATCGAAAGTATGCAGAGCGCCTCCCTCAACTGATGCAACGCTGATTCGCTGGAGTAAAACTAGAATGACCCAAAGACGTATTCCTGCCGTTTACATGCGTGGTGGCTCGAGCAAGGGCGTTTTCTTTCTTGAGGAGCACCTGCCGCCCGCAGGTGCTGAGCGGGATGCCATCCTTCTGCGGGTGGTCGGCAGCCCCGATGTGTATGGCAAGCAGATAGATGGCATGGGCGGCGCCACTTCCAGTACCAGTAAGGTGGTGATCATCGGTCAATCCAGGCGTGACGACTGTGATGTCGACTATCTGTTTGGTGCACCCGCCATCGAGACGGCGGTCATCGACTGGTCTGGTAACTGTGGAAATCTGAGCGCGGCGGTTGGCCCCTACGCGATATCCGAAGGTCTCGTCGAGGCACCGCTTGATGGCATGGCCGTTGTTCGTATCTGGCAGGCCAATATCCAGAAAAGAATCATTGCTTATGTTCCGATGCGCAACGGCGAAGTCCAGGAAGAGGGCGACTTCATGCTCGACGGCGTGGCATTTCCGGCAGCGGAAGTCGTTCTGGAGTTTCTCAACCCCGGTGGTGCAGACGGCAGCCTTCTTCCAACGGGGAATGCCGTCGACGAACTGGACATACCAGGCCTTGGTAAGCTTGCAGTGACATTGCTGAATGCCGGCAATCCGACAATCTTTATAGACGCGCAGCAGGTGGGCTTGAAGGGAACCGAGACACAAGACCAGGTCAACGGTGATACGCAGTTACTTGCCCGGCTGGAGACCATTCGCGCGCATTGCACTGTAGCCATGGGCTTGGCCGCGAGTGCTGACGAAGCAACACGGTGGCGTCCTCATACGCCGAAGCTTTGCCTGGTTGCCAGGCCGCAACCCTACAAAGCCGCCGGGGGTAAGCAGGTTGAGCCTGAGGACATTGATGTGATTGCGCGAATACTTTCAATGGGCAAGCTTCACCATGCGATCACTGGCACCGGAGCGGTTGCCGTGGCAGTTGCCGCAGCGCTTGATGGCACCTTGGTCAATCGCATCGTCGGCAATATCGGCGATCGCCAGGTGCGCATGGGGCATACCGCCGGCAGCGTCGCGGTCGGCGCGAAAACCGTCCTGGAAGATGGCGCCTGGGTGGTTGAAAAAGCAGTGATGAGCCGGAGTGCACGCCGACTGATGGAAGGCTGGGTATGCCTCCCCGAACTCCTTGTTGACCCTATGCATCGACGTGCTCAGCCATGTTCCATGGCGGCTAAGGCGAGCAACCATGAACGTTGATATGGCTGCAGTACGAAATGATTTAGCGCCAAGTGGTGAACTGCGAGTGGCGATCAACTTGGGTAATCCCGTTTTGGCCCAGCGCGATGCGGTCACTGGCCGATTGGGAGGCGTCTCGGTTGCACTCGCGAACGAGTTGGCGAAGGAGTTGGGGATTGCAGTCAACCTGATGCCATACGACGCGGCTGGGAAAGTGTTCGCGGCCCTGGAGGAGGGGGGTTGGGATTTGGCGTTTCTGGCTATCGAGCCTGTACGAGCGCAAAAGATCACTTTCTCCAGTCCCTATGTGAGCATCGATGGCACCTACCTCGTTCATGCAGCAAGCCCTTTCGAACGTGCATCTGATTTGGATATGCAAGGCCACAGAATTTCTGTCGGCCGAGGTGCTGCGTATGACCTGTACCTGTCACGCACCCTGCAACATGCTGAGCTTGTTCGAGCGGACACCTCTGCAAGTGCCGTCGACCTCTTTTTACAGCAGGGGCTGGAAGCAGCGGCCGGGGTCAGACAGCCTTTGGAGCGGTTTGCAAACTCAACCACAGGGGTCAGGGTAGTGAAAGACAACTTCACGGAAATTCGCCAGGCGATGGCTGTTCCGAAAGCACGCAGAATTGCGGCTGAATACATCGAAGACTTCATCTGCCGTCTCGTGAGGCGTGGTTTTGTGGCCAAGTTGTTAGCTGATAGTGGGCAAGGCGATGTACGTGTTGTGGTGCCGATTATTTGAACTGTGGCTAGTTAGCGAGGGCATCTTTGTTGGCGCCAAGGGGGTGGGCAAATCGAGGTTTGGGGGGAGGCTGAATGTCTCGGAGGAGGGGATAGGTACGCGCTTCTCGGTGCGGCGACACCGACGCAATCACTGCGTTTGCAACGCGAAGCTTCGCGCAAACTCATCCGCTCAACGCAAGTACTTCGTTCCGAACAGGACTTGATGTGGCCGCAAACACTGGATGAACATGTCGAACTGTTTATCCAGCATTTCCCGTGTATGTGCATGCAGATCTGCTTTTTCTTGTCCCAGGCAAGGAGCCCGGACGCCAAGTCGAAAGAGTTTATTGCGCAACTACGTAGTTTTCTGATCTGGATGGCCTCAGAAACCGGTTAAGTCCAGATTGGAACGATTACATCCTATCGGCCTGCCCAAGGCAGGCCTTGGCAACGCTCAGGCAACGCCCTCCACCAATACCAACGCCCCCACCACCAACGCCTCCATCCCCCGCGCCAACTCCACCTCCATCTCCGCTTCTTCCGTATCCCGCGCCGTTTCCACCACTGGCTCCCGCTGCGTCACCGTATACACCGTATCCGCCACCGCCATGCAGTGAAACGCCACCGTCGCCAGTAGCCACCGCGCCTGTTCCTTGCTCACCCCAAACCCCTGCGCAATCAACGCTTGGTGCCCATCAATCTTGGCCAGCATCGGCGCGGTCGCTGCCGCGCGGCGGATCACGTAGGGAGTCAGCCCGGGGTGGGTTTTGACGAACTCGCGTACCGAGGTGGCGAACACGATCAGGTAGTCCTTCAACCCACCGTCGGCCTCGCCGCAGTCCTGGGGGATCTGCCAGCGGGTGAAGATTTCTTCAGCAACCATGGCCTTGAGCGCTTCGAGGTTGGCCACGTGTTTGTACAGCGCCATATGGCTGACCCCCAACGCCGCCGCCAGGCCGACGAAGGTGATGTTGGGCAGGCCCATCTCGATGCCGGCGTCGACGATGCGCTCGCGGGTGATGCTCGGCGGGCGGCCGCGGGTGGCGGTTTTTTTTGCGGGTTCCATGGGTATTCCTTAATCACTGAACACAAGGTTGTAGCTGTCTTGTCGGCTTTGCGCAAATTAGTTTATAGTCATGCAACTAAATATGATTCTGATTCTCAAACGGACCTTTTCTGTCAATGGACTCTCCTGAAGCGGCTTCGGCCAACCCTCAAGTTGCAGGCACGCTTAGCCGGATTCTGACGCCTATCCGTGGGCGTCTGTGTGTCGCCGCAGGGCTTGCCGCTGTCGGCGGCATGCTGACGCTGGTGCCGCTGGCGGCCATCGCCCATATCGCCGCACGTGTCCTCGGCGCTGGCGGTCAGCTGTCGAGCGAAGTGTGGTGGGTTGTTGGCCTTAGTGCTTTAAGCCTTTTCGCGGGGATGGCATTGATTTTTACCGCTGAGCTGCTCGCCCACCTGGCCGACAATCGCCTCACTCACCATTTACGCCGCGCGATCACCCAGCGCCTGAGCCGTGTGTCGCTGGGTTGGTTCAGCAGCCGAGCATCGGGCGAAGTGAAACGGGCGATGCAGGACGATATCAATACGCTGCACAGCCTCACCGCGCATTTCTACACCACCGCCGGGCGCGCGGGCGGAGCGGTGTTGGTGTCGATGGTTTACCTGTTTGCGATGGACTGGCGTTTGGCGCTGGTGTCGCTGTTGCCGTTTGCCGGGTATTTCCTGTTTTTCTCGCGGGCCATGCGCGCCAGCGGCGCGAGTATGCAGGAATTTGTCAGCGGGATGGCTCGCATCGACAACGCGGTGGTGGAGTTCGTCAACGGCATTCCGGTGGTCAAGGCTTTCGGCGCCAGTGGCAAAGCGCACGGGGCTTATCGCAGCGCCATCGACACCTTTGCCACGACCTTTATCGACTTCACCCGCCCGCTGGTGGCGTCGATGGCGAATGCCAACGCGATGATCGCGCCGGTCACTGTGCTCGGCGTAGTGCTGGCAGCGGGCACGCTGTTTGTTAGCCTGGGTTGGATCGCGCCAGTGGACGTGCTGCCCTTCGTATTGGTGGCGCCGGGTCTGAGCGCGCCGTTGCTGCTGTTGCACTACATCACCCACGATTTGAACAACGCCACCGGCGCTGCGCAGCGCGTGCAGGGGTTGCTGGACACGCCGACGCTGACGCAATCGGCCGTGCAGTTGCCGAGCGGCAACGCAATCTGCTTTGAGCAGGTCGGCTATGCCTATGAGCGCGACCACGCGGTGTTGAGGGACATCAACTTCACCCTGCAACCGGGCACCACCACGGCCATCGTCGGCCTGTCCGGCGCCGGCAAGTCAACGCTGGCGCGCCTGCTGCTGCGGTTTTTCGATCCCAGCAGTGGGCGCATCACTTTGGGCGGTGCGGACCTGCGCCATATCGATACGCCGCTGTTGTACCAGCGCATCGGTTTTGTGCTGCAAGAGGTGCGCCTGATCAACGCCAGCGTGCGCGACAACATCGCCCTCGGCCGACCGTCCGCCACCGCGCAACAGATCGAAGACGCCGCCCGCGCGGCGAATATCCACGAGCGCATTCTGCGCCTGCCGCGTGGTTACGACTCGGTGATCGGCGAGGACGCCCAGCTCTCCGGCGGCGAGCAACAGCGCCTCAGTATCGCCCGTGCAGTGCTGCTGGACCCGCCAGTGCTGGTGCTCGACGAGGCCACCGCCGCTGCCGATGCCGACAACGAAGTGGCGATTCAGGAAGCACTGTCACGCTTCGCCCAGGGCCGCACATTGTTGGTCATCGCCCATCGGCTCGACACGGTGATGCACGCCGATCAGATCCTCGTGATCCACGACGGCACCCTGCACGAGCAGGGCCGTCACGCCGACCTGCTGGCCCATGGCGGGCTCTACGCGCGGTTATGGCAACTGGGCGATTACGCCCGCAGCGAATCACAGGTGGTGCAACCATGCTGAAGACTTTTGTGCGCCTGCTCGGTGAAGACGCGCCCACGCTGCGCCGCTATGCCGTGATGGCGGTGTTCTACGGCCTGCTCAGCGGGCTGACCCTGATCACGCTGGTGCCACTGATCAGCCACCTGTTGGCCGGTGATGCGCTGGAGGCAGGGCGTTGGTTGGTTGCGTTGCTGTTCGGCGTGACCGCTTGCGCGCTGTGGCGTCGCACCCTCGACAAAGCCGGTGTAGCCGTCGGCGTGGCGGTGCTGCAAGGTGCGCGACAACGCGTCGGCGATCACGTGGCGCGCCTGCCGGTGGGCTGGTTCAGCGCGCAAAACAGTGCGCGGCTCGGCCATCTGATCACCCAGGGCATGATGGCGCTGGCGCAGTTGCCGGCGCATGTGTTCACCCCGGTGATCAGCGGCGCGGTGACGCCGTTGGTGCTGGTTGCCGCGCTGTTTGCCTTGCACTGGCCCTTGGGTGTTTTGGCGTTGCTGGCGCTACCGGTGTTGGTGGGCGTGATGCTGCTCACCGCGCGCCTGGGCCACAGTGCCGACAACACCTATCAGCAGAACTTCGCCCAGACCAGCCAGCGCATGGTCGAGTTCGCGCAGGCCCAGTCGGTGTTGCGCGCGTTCAATGGTAGCGGCGGCGCCACGCGTTTGCTGGACCAGGCCATCGACCAGCAACGCCAGTCCGGCCAGCGTTTGATCTATCGCTCCTCATTGTCGGCGGTGTTCAATGCCTGGGCGGTGCAAGGGATCTTCTGCGCGTTACTGGTGGCGGTCGCGCTGTGGTGCGACGCCCTGGATGCCCACGAAGCCATCGCCGCCTGCGTGGCCTTGGTGCTGGTGTGTCGTTATATCGAACCGCTGCTGGAAGTGGCCAGTTATGGCGAGATCCTGCGCAGAGCCAACGCCCAGCTCGATGAGGTGCACAGCATTCTTGCCGAGCAGCCGTTACCGGTCGCCGCGCAAGCGAAAATGCCCATGGATAGTTCGGTGGAATTGCGCAACGTCAGTTTTCGTTATGCCCCCGACGAACCCCAGGTGCTGCGCGGGGTGAGCCTGCGTATCGAGCCGGGCAGCATGACCGCGCTGATCGGCGCGTCGGGCTCGGGAAAGACCACGTTGGTGCGGCTGCTGGCGCGCTTCTTCGATGCGAACCGGGGCCAGGTGTTGATCGGTGGCGTGGAGGTGCGCGAGATGTCCGAAGCGGTGCTGGCCGCGCAGATCAGCCAGATTTTCCAGGACACCTACCTGTTCCAGGGCAGCATTGCCGACAACATCCGCCTCGGTAAACCGGGCGCCAGCCTGGCCGAGATTGCGGCGGTGGCGCAGCAAGCCGGCGTGGCCGAGATCATTGCGCGTTTGCCCCAGGGCCTGCACACGCCGGTGGGCGAGGGCGGGGCGCGGTTGTCAGGGGGCGAGCGCCAACGTATCTCCATTGCCCGTGCGTTGCTCAAGGACGCGCCGATCCTGCTGGTGGACGAAGCCACCGCCGCCCTCGACACCTACAACCAAGCCGCCATCGCCGATGCGCTGGCCAGGTTGCGCGGGCGCTGCACGTTGATTGTTATCGCGCATCAGTTGTCGACGGTGGCCATGGCCGATCAGATTCTAGTGCTGGATGACGGCGAGATTGTCGAGCAGGGCACGCCAGCGATCCTGGCGGCCAGCGCTGGGCGGTACGCGCAGTTTCTCGCCCAGCGCCGGGCGGCCCGTGGTTGGCGGATTGCATGATGCGTCTAGTGGGCTGCGGCGTGTTGCTGGTGCTGTGCGGCGTGTCGCTGCTGGTTGGCTCCCGCGAGATCGACCTGTTGGCAATCGACGGCGACGCGTGGCTGACGCTGACGGCCAGCCGCTTGCCGCGCTTGGCCGCGCTGGTGCTGACCGGCGTGGGCTTGGCGGTGTGCGGGGTGATCTTGCAGCACATCCTGCGCAACAAGTTCGTGGAGCCGGGGACCACCGGCGGCCTGGACGCGGCCAAGCTTGGCATCCTCGTCTCGCTGGGCGTGGCGCCGGCCGCCAGCGCCGGCGTGCGCATGCTGTTTGCGCTGCTGTGTTGCTTCGCGGCGAGCCTAGTGTTCCTGGCGATCATCCGGCGCCTGCGTTTTCACCATACCTTGCTGGTGCCGGTGATTGGCCTGATGTACGGCGGTGTACTCAGCGCCATTTCCGAGTTTTATGCGTACCGCCACAACATCCTGCAAAGCATGCAGGGCTGGCTGCTGGGGGATTTTTCCAAGGTGGTGCAGGGCAACTACGAGATCATTTATCTGATCCTGCCCATCGTCGCGCTGGCGTACCTGTATGCGCAGCGTTTTACCGTGATGGGCATGGGCGAGGGCATGGCCACCAGCCTGGGCCTGAACTACGCGGCCACGGCGGCGCTGGGCCTGTTGCTGGTGGCCGTGACCGTGGCGGCGACGGTGATCACCATCGGTTCGATCCCCTTTGTCGGCCTGATGATTCCCAATTTGGTGGCCTTGTATTACGGCGAAAACCTCAGCCGCACGCTGCCCATCGTCGCCCTCGGCGGCGCCGCGTTGCTGCTGGCCTGCGACATTCTCGGGCGCCTGCTGATCTTCCCGTTCGAAGTGCCGATTGGCCTCACCGCGGGCATCGTGGGTGGCGGGTTGTTCCTCGCGTTGATCGTCTGGAGGCAGCGATGAAGCGGCTGTGGGCCTTGGTATTCGCCCTGGCGTTGGGCTTTGTGCTGTTCCGTTCGGGGCTGGATTTTGACTACGTGATCCCCAAGCGGCTCGCGCGGTTGGCGGCGATGTGTATCGGCGGGGTGTGCGTGGCGTGGTCGTCGATCATTTTCCAGACCCTCACCGGCAACCGCATCCTCACGCCGGCGATCATGGGTTATGAAGCGGTGTACCTGTTGTTCCAGGCGTTGTTGGTGTTGTTGCTGGGCACCGCCAGCCTGATGCTGCTGGGCAGCCAGGGCAATTTTGTGCTGTCGGTGCTGCTGATGCTCGGCTATTCCTGGGCGCTGCAACGCTGGTTGCTGCGCGAGGGTAACAGCAACGTGTACTTCCTGTTGCTGCTGGGCCTGGTGTTGAGCCTGGTGATCGGCACGGTCACGCAGTTTGTGCAGTTGAAGATCAGCCCCGGCGAGTTCTCGATCCTGCAAGACTTCAGCCAGGCCTCGTTCAACCGCGTGCAGCCGCAGCAACTGCTGTTCTCGGGGTTGTTGGTGGCGGCGCTGTGCCTGGGCTTTGCACGCACGTTGCCGACCCTCGATGTGCTCGCCCTGGGCCGCGACCAAGCCATGTCGCTGGGGGTGGATTACCCGCGTGTGGTGCGCCTGCAACTGGCATTGGTCGCGGCGTTGGTGGCGATCTCCACTGGGCTGCTGGGGCCCACGGCGTTCATGGGGGTGCTCGTGGCCAACACCACCTATGCGTTGGCGCGCACGTTCCGCCATCGGGTTACGTTGCCCATGGGCAGCACGATTGCCATCGCGATTTTTATCACGGCGCAACTGCTGGTCGAACACGTCTTCAACTACAAGACCACCGTCAGCATTCTTGTGAACCTGCTGTGCGGCACGTATTTCCTGGCGCTGATGCTGCGCACCCGAGGCACCCGATGATCACTGTGCACAACCTCCACAAAACCTACGGCACCCAGACCGTGCTGGCCGGCGTCAACGCGAACTTTGCCGCTGGGCGCCTGACCTCGCTGATCGGCCCCAATGGCGCCGGCAAGACCACGCTGTTGATGATGATCGCGAGGCTGATGGCACCGAGCGGCGGCGACATTCGCTTGGATGGCCGTCAGGTCGGCGATATCCCGCTGCGCGACTACGCCAAGCGCGTGGCCACCTTGCGCCAGGCGCCGGATTTCAACCTGCGCCTGACCGTCGAGGAACTGGTGGCCTTCGGGCGCTTCCCTTACAGCCGTGGCGCGCTGACCGGCGAAGATCACCGCGTGATCGATGACGCGCTGAGCTTTCTCGCGCTGCAACCCCTGCGCCGCGCCTACCTCGACGAGCTCAGCGGCGGCCAGCGGCAAATGGCGTTCCTGGCCATGACCATCGCTCAGCAAACCGACTGCCTGCTGCTAGACGAGCCGTTGAACAACCTCGATATCAAACACGCCGTGCACATCATGCGTGCGCTGCGCCGGCTGTGTGACGAGCAGGGCCGTACGGTGATCCTGGTGGTGCACGACATCAACTTCGCCGCCCATTACTCCGACCACATCCTCGCGATGAAAGGCGGTGCCGTGCATTGCGCCGGCAGCGTGGCCGAGGTGGTCAACGAAACCCGCCTGGGCGAACTGTACGAACTCGACTTCGAGATCACCCACGGCGCCCGTGGCTGCCTGTGTAACTACTTCAACCCCGCATGAGAACTCCCATGAACCGGACACACACAGCCTGGGCCTGCGCCCTGTTACTGGCCGCGCTTGGCGCAGGGCCGGCTTCGGCCGCCGCCCCGATCAGCGTGACCCACGCGTTGGGCAGCACACTGATCCAGCCGCCCGTACGGCGCGTGGTGGCCCTGGACATGAACGAAGTGGATTTTCTCGACCAACTGGGCGTACCGGTGGCCGGTATGCCCAAGGACTTCGTGCCGCAGTTCCTGCAACGCTACAAGAACGACGCGGCGGTGGTGGACACCGGCGCCATCGTCCAGCCGAACCTGGAGCGGGTGCACGCGGCCAAGCCGGACCTGATCCTGATCACCTCGCTGCAGGCCCCGCACTACGGCGAACTCAGCGAGATCGCGCCCACCGTGCATTTCGACGTGGATTACCGCGACAGCCAGAAGCGCCATATCGAAGTAATCAAGCAGCACCTGCTGACCCTCGGGCAGATCTTCGCCAAGCCGGCCCTGGCACAACAACAGGTTGCCGCCCTCGACGCCAAGGTTGCAGAAGCGAAACGCATCACCGCCGACCGCCCCGAACGCGCCCTGGTGGTGCTGCATAACAACGGCGCGTTCAGCTCGTTTGGCGTGCAATCGCGCTACGGCTTTGTGTTCACCGAGCTGGGCGTGAAACCGGCCAGCCCGACCGCCGAGGCCGGCTTGCATGGCCAGCCGATTTCCAGTGAATTCATCCAGCAGGCCAACCCGGACATTCTCTACGTAGTTGATCGCACGGCCGTCATGGAGCATCGCCCGTTGCTGAATGCGCAAACCCTGGGCAACCCGTTGTTGCGCCAGACCAATGCCTGGAAAACCGGGCGCGTGGTGTTTGTCGATGCCGATGCCTGGTACGTCATGGCGGCCAGCCCTAGCTCGATCAAGCAAGTGATCGCCGATGTGATCCAGGGCTATCAACCCTGATTCCAGGCGTTAACCCCGCTTCAAGCTGCCAATACTAAAAAACATCCCACCTTACGGAGCCTTCCATGACTCACCGTACACGTACCCCTGTGCCCGCTCGTCCGGGCTTTACCTCCATGGCCTTGCTCGGCCTGGCAATCAGCAGCGCCCCCGCGTTCGCCGAAGAACTCGCGCAAGCCGAAGAAAACCGCGTGTCTACCTTGCCGGCGATTCGCGTCGAGGGTGAAATGCCGGCCGCCGACCTGCCGCTGAGCTACGCCGGTGACCAGGTGGCGTATGGCAGCCGGCTCGGCCTGCTGGGCAACAAGGACTTTATGGAAACGCCGTTCAGCACCATCAGCTACACGGAAAAGTTCATTGCCGACCGCCAGGCCCAGACCGTCACCGATGTGATCGCCGCGACCGACCCAGCGGTGTTCAGCAATGGCCTGAAGGGTACCTACAGCGAGAACTATTCGATCCGTGGTTTTGCCACCAGCATCAGCGACGTGACCATCGACGGCCTGTTTGGCGTGGCGCCGTACTACCGTATTTCGCCGGAGATGTACGAGCGCATCGAAGTGCTGAAAGGCCCGTCGGCGCTGCTCAACGGCATGCCGCCAGGCGGTTCGGTGGGAGGCATGGTCAACCTGGTGCCCAAGCGTGCCGGTGCTGAGCCGCTGACGCGCTTTACCACCACCTACATGTCCGAGGCGCAGTTTGGCGGCCACCTCGACGTAGGCCGTCGCTTTGGCGATGAGCAGCAATTTGGCGTGCGCTTCAACGGT
Organism: Pseudomonas sp. FP2294; assembly: GCF_030687625.1. NCBI lineage: Bacteria > Pseudomonadati > Pseudomonadota > Gammaproteobacteria > Pseudomonadales > Pseudomonadaceae > Pseudomonas > Pseudomonas sp. FP2294. Next base: position 5,146,586 of record NZ_CP117441.1, on the reverse strand, counting down.
GTGTACCGCGATGGCGACACAGCGACCGAGCAGCAACAGCAGAAAGCGCAGTTGAATTCGTTGGGCCTGGATTGGCGCGGTGAGCGGGCGCGGCTGTCGGCCGACCTCTACAACAGCGAAGACCGCGTGCGCGGGCAAAACCGTGGGATCAGCCTGGCGGCGAATGTGGCCGTGCCCAAGCCGCCGAAGTCGGACACTTTACTCAACCCGGACTGGGCGTTTGTCGATACCAAGGATCAGGGCGCGATTGTGCGCGGCGAATTCGACCTGACTGAGCAACTGTTGGCCTATGCGGCGTTCGGCGCCAGCGAGACCCACTACCGCTACAGCGGCGCGATGTCGGCCCAGGTGATCAACAATGCGGGGGATTTGAAGACCAGCATGGGCCAACTGAAGATGGACATCGAGAAAACCTCGGGCGAGGCGGGGCTCAAGGGCAAATGGCAGACCGGGCCGATCGGGCACCAGTGGGTGGTCAATGCCACGCGGTATGCCGACAAGCAAAAGGACTATGGCCGGCGTTGGGTGCCCGGTGCGGATTGGCTGACCAATATCTATCACCCGACCTGGGGGCCGGAGGCGCCGCGCAGCTTTGCGCCGGTGGCACACACCGAATCCACGCTGACCAGCTACGGCGTGGCGGACACCTTGTCGGTCCTTGACGACAAGGTGCAACTGACCCTTGGCGTGCGCCGCCAGAACGTGGTCACGGACACCTTCAATACCACCACCGGCGCGCGTAACAAGCCCGGCTATGACGAAAGCGCAACAACACCCGCCGCAGCCGTGGTGGTCAAGCTCACGGAACAGGTTTCGGTGTATGCCAACTACATCGAGGGCCTGAGCAAAGGCGCGATGGCGCCGATGACGGCAGCTAACTACGGCGACGTTTTTGCCCCGTACAAATCCAAGCAGAAGGAAATCGGCCTCAAGCTCGACCTGGGCACGTTCACCCACACCCTCAGCCTGTATCAGATCGAGCGCCCGGGCAGCTCGACCGATCCGGTGACCAACGTGTTCTCCTTTGGTGGCGAACAGCGCAACCGAGGCATCGAGTGGGGCTTCTTCGGCTCGCCCATCGACGACGTCCGCCTGATGGGCGGCGTTGCCCATGTTGATCCGAAGATCACCAAATCGCCAGGCGGCGATGACGAAGGCAAGACGGCCACCGGGTTGCCCAAGCTGCAAGGCAAGCTCGGCGCGGAATGGGACACGCCACTGGTGCCGGGCCTGACCCTGACCGCCAACGCGACGGCGGTTTCCCAGCAATACATCAGTGATGACAACTCGCAGTCGATCCCCGGCTACACCATTTTCGACCTGGGCTCGCGGTATGCAATGCAGGTCGCCGGGCGACCGGTGACCCTGCGTGGCACGGTGACCAACGTCACTGACAAGGCGTACTGGGGCATGCCGCTGACGTCCAGCCTGGGCCTGGGCGCGCCGCGCACGTACGAGTTGTCGGCGACCGTGGATTTTTGATGCTTTAGCAAGAGTAAAACTTCAACCTGTGGCGAGGGAGCAAACTCCCTCGCCACACAGCTATTCAGAATGCGACTCTTTTTCCCCCCATTTGTCCCCCCCGCTTCATCGTCGGATGAGGTCAAATGGCGTTGAACGCCATTGGACAGGGACGAACCTGAAACGCCCGTTATAGCTAAGTTATCGGCAGGACTCTCGGATGGAATAGGTTTATTTCGGACAATTAAAAAGCCGGCTTGTGGCCGGCGTTATTTTTGAGTTGTAGTCTTATTTTGTTGGTGTTTTTTGCGTGTTTATTTTTTGTCCCCCCATTTGTCCCCCCACTTTGGGGTTTCGTCTTGACTTAGGCGTCTGGGGGGCTTTAGCAGAATTGTAATCTAAGCGGCCCCGTGACGCCTTGACCTATGAATCTCAGGTATGGAAAACCCGCTGGTTCTGTCCCTGAGTATCGAGATAACTATCGACAACAATCTTACTAGTCAGAAACCGGCGAACCCCTGAGTTGATCCTTCGTTAGAGACCAAGTTCATCCAGTGCATGGAGCAACTTGACACCCATCACGATCCGGTCAGTGGCATCTATGCCGTTTTCCTGTGGCACTCGATATATCTGCTCACTGCCGATGTCGAAGCTTGCGCGTATGTCCTCCATATGCCGTACACGTTCTGGGTCGTCAGGTAAATTTGCGAGTGCCCAGCCTTCGTCGACACTTTCGAGGGTGAGGGTGCCACCCGTTCGTTCCAGCCAGCGACGCTGGTTTTCGTATCCATAGAACCAGAGGTTGTTGTCCGCAATCTTCAAGCCACTCATGGTCGCCAGCGCCGAGAGATAGGGGTCGCGGTAGTAACTGCGCATGACGGTCTTGTTCAGCATGCAGGCACTGTAGCCACGTTGGCTGATGGCATAGCGGCCCGAGTTACCTTCACGCATGCGCGGGTACTTCACCAAGTAGTAACGCCAGTCCAGCACGCGGTCGCGTTCGCAAGTGGTGATGAACGCCTGCTGTATCTCTTGGAGCACGGCGAGATCGTTGCCGCTTTGCGCTACTTGATTGAGTAGTTGGGTAAGAGGCTGCACCAATTCAGGCCTTCTACTGCCTGCTAGCAGATCCCGCCAGACTGTTTCGACGCGCGGCGAGCCGAAATCGAAAAATCGGTAGCCGCCATAACGATCCTGCTTGCGCGAATAATCTCCCAGTGAGAGCAGTGCGCCGGTCAACTGTGGCCAACAGTGAGCATTCTCGAACAAGGTAAGAAACGCTTCGGCGCGTTGGGTAAATATTGCAGGGTCCAGGGCCGGGTCGAGGTCGAACACGGCCAATGCGCCGCGGAGCACGGGGTTGTCTTCCAGTCGGTAGACCACCTCTCGCAGCGACGGGTGGGCCGTCAGGAGTTTGATCTTGTCCTTTTCGTTCTCTAACTGCTTTTGATTGAAGGTCGATACGCCGTCTAGGGTTCTGTCGACGATGACACTTTGAACATCTTCCAATAAGGCGGGCATGTTCTGGGCGCGCATCTCACCGCCACCGGATGCTTCGATCAAGTTGCGCACGATACGTAGCTGATCAGGGAAATCAGCGGTGTTGTGCATGCGATGCAGCAGAACCGCGTAGAGCAGAAGGCTATGAGCCTGACTCCACTCGGACCCCCCGTAATGCCGGCAGCAACCACCGAAGAGGTCGATAGGGTTTTGGCCGGGCTGGGGGCGTAGAGGGTTGAACAGCAGCAGGGCCGATGGGGACCGAGAATCGGTTGCGCGCAGCCAAGTGTTGAAGGTATCACGAGTGTCCAGGTCGACCCATATATCGAAGGCGACGAACAGGAAGTGCAGGTGCTCGACTGCCTTTGCCTGGTCTTTGGCAAACAAGCTTTGCGCCAACTGATCGAGCGTGGCCTTGTTGTCGGCGCGATTACCCTCGCGCCAGGTGCAAAGGTCAAACACAAAACGGAAGTAGCGCATAAACTGATCATCAATAAGCTGATCAGCGTCCTTGTAAGCCCAGATGACATCCGTCCATACGGTATCAACCCTGTGTGCGAAATCGTCGGCTTGCGCAAGACAGACGCTGTTGAGCAACGTCTCGAAATGCGCTTTGAAGTTTTCGAACGGCGTCAGAGGCTTGCCGCGAGAATTCATCTTGATATAGATGTCGTCACTGAGCTTGTTCTTCACCACCGGCAGCAGGTGGAAGCTGATCGCCGGATGGTCGGTGGCGGCAAGGCGTTGCCAAGCAGCCTCGAATGCTTCGCTGCTGGCGCTGGCGAAGCGCTGTTCCAGCGCCTGCAGCATGACCAGCATGGCCCGGATACTGGAGTCATGTTGCCAGCCGTGAAAGTACCAGGGCTGATCGACAATCCAGCCCTTCAAGTCGGTCTCGCCCGCGGGTGGTCGATAGTTGGCCAATGCCTCACAGAACTGGCGTGCACTGGCACGGGTGGCGTAGGTGAAGTTGCGCCATGCTTGCCCTTCGATGGGCTCGCCTGCCTGCCAGCTCAGGTACCAGTGCAGCAAGAACAGTGTGGTCAGGCGCTGTTGGCCATCCAGGGGGTAGAGGGTGCCATCCACGACATCGCCATAGATGAAATCTAGGCTGATAGGACGGTCGTCATGCATGACTGCATCATGCAAGGCGTCGACGAAGTCCTTGCGGATTCGCTCCACCGATGCGCCATGGCGGCCTTGTGCATAATCGCGCTGGATCAGTGGGATTTCGATTCTTTGGATTCGATGAGTCGCATGCAAATTGTTGTCAAAGAGTGAAATGTACGACGTAAGAGTGTGGTTCATGCCATTTTCTCTTCGTTCAAGAAATAGGGCTTCGCGATCTCAAGGATTGTATCGAGGTAATGATTGCGATCTTGGGGGCCCCAGAAATGGTTCTGGTGCGCGTTCGCCGGGGTGTAGTACTTGAGGAAGACATTACGTGTACAGACCGGTATGTAGCCTCCCTTGCGGTCTACATCCAGTAGCATTTGTCGCTTAGCCTCGAACACCGCGTTGCTCAGCAGACTGTTGTCCGCCCTCGATAGCAGGGCAAGGTTGGCGATGGAGTGCAAACCATGAGCGGAGGCAGTTTGCTCGTCCGGTGCGTTGAAGGCGGCGACGACACGACTGGCCAGGTCTTGAAAGGTATTACCGAAGTTCTGCGCAGTGCCGACCTGCTCTAGCGCTATCTTCAAATCCTCAAGCAGCTCCGACTGTTGCGGAACGGTATCGGGTGCCAGCTCATTCAGCGCGGCCAAATGCAGCTTTAACCAGGTTTGCCATTGTTCGGCCTTGGTCAGGTTCTCGGCATCCTGCGCATGGATGTGCTCCAGCGACCATGCGGTATCGGTGTGCATATGGAAGGGGAAGCGTTGGTTGGCTTGTGGAACCCGGCGCATGGTTTCGACATTCACCAGCAACAGCAGGTGCAGCAACTTGTCGTAGTCCTTTCGGTCGTCATAGCTGAGTGCTTCCACGTCGGAAGCCTTGAGTCCCAGCGACGCTCTGATGCGGTAATCCAGGTCCTGTTCGAATTGACGCTTGCTCTGATCTGCGGACAAGTTAGCCAGTTCACCAAAGTCCGTCCCTGTGAGTACCAGATAACCCACCTTATGAAACAGGTCACGGTTATTGAACCAGCCAAGCATCAGGTCATGCAGGTTTAGAACCTTCATCCAAAATGCCAGCGGGTCTACTTCGATGTCCTGCCGCAGAGACTCGAAGGTATGGTAACGCGGTGACTTGCGTGACTGGATACCTCGTACCAGAGAATCGAGCAAAAGGCTGATCCTGGTCGGGTAGCGGTCGCCACTCTTCGGCGAGTTGCCACAGATGAATCCCCACAGCTCGGGGGCGTGGAGGTCGCGCTCGATGATGTCCCACTGGCTGGCGACCTCGGCGGCTCGATGGGCATGATCGACCTTGATCCTGGACAGCAGCAACGCTTTGACCAACTCCGCGTCCGTCAGCGGTATCCGGCCGACATTTAAACGAGTGAAAAGGGCCGTGGCATCCATGTCCTGAGGGGCTTGGTACCAGATCACCGCTACTTTCTCGAACAGCGCTTCGTAGAATTTGTTAGCCGCGAATTGAATGCGAGCGCCGTGGGCATCGAACCACTTGCCAATACAGCGGTACGCTCTGTGCAAGTGGAAGTAATCGATGTTGCTGTCGTAGTCGTCCAGCTCCTCATCGCCGAGCCTTTCGAGAAATGTTGCGCTCCCTGGGCGGGTTTCGTAGTGCAGTGAATAGGGCAGCGGGGCCTTGTTCAAACCCGTTTTATGCATGTAGAGCAGTATCAGGTAGATCGTGGTCAAGCGCTGCTGCCCATCGACCAGTTCCCATTGGCACGTCTGCGCCGAAGAGCCGCGTGAGTGCTGTTTGACCACAATAGGCTGCAGGTTATAGGGCTGGTCCAACTCTGCGGTTTTCAAAGCCTGCCAGATGTCGTTCAGCAGGCGCTCCACATCCGTAGTGTCCCAACGGTAGCCACGTTGATACCCAGGCACCCTGAAAACACCAGAAATATCGCCTACGAATTTGCTAGCCAGCGTTGCTGCTGTCAAATCGACACTGTGTGAGTCCAAGCAAAGTTCTTCCATGATTTTCGATCTCGAATCGGGTCCTGGGTAGGCATGGGATGTCTGGCGTTTCACGCAGATTCAATCACCCAGCGCGGCTCATTGCCATCATTTTGACTGGCGGTTGGGCAAAATCCATAAAGCTCAGTCTTCCAGGCGTCCACCCAACATCGTGAATGCCTGTGCCTGGTTAGTGGCAGCGCGTTTGGGTAGTCATGTCCAATGCACTTATGCAATTGCATCGGATCGGTGAGGCATCACCGGAGGTCCGCATGGACATATGGACCGACCACTGTGATAGCTGTAAGGTGATGCAAAGTTATGCGCCGTTATGAGTAGATATGAAATCTGTCCGAACCACCATTTCCCTCCCCCCAGATCAGTTGGAGCAGTTGCAGGCGCTGGCCGATCGTCATGGACTCTCACTGGCTTGGGTGATACGTCAGGCCATTAACGAATTCTTGGCTCGTGTCGAGCAAAAGGCTAGCTTCGATCCTCTGGATTCTAGAAAGGACGGCTGATGTATACCTCTTATCAACGGGCCTACGTGGCACACTGGCTATCGCTTACGAGGGGCAATGAGCAATCATTGACGAAGACCATCGCTAGCGCCAAGGTTGACATGAACCCTCACCAGATTGACGCGGCTCTGTTTGCGCTGCGTTCACCGCTTTCTCAGGGGGTATTGCTGGCAGATGAGGTTGGTCTCGGTAAAACCATTGAAGCCAGTTTGGTATTGGCTCAGAAATGGGCCGAAAAGCGCTGCAAATTGCTTTTGATCGTACCGGCGACTCTGCGTAAGCAATGGAGCCAGGAGCTAAGCGACAAATTTGCGCTTCCGTCGATCATTCTAGAGAGTAAGAATTTCAATGAAGCCCGGAAAAACGGGACAGGTAATCCGTTTGATCTCGAGCTTGCTTTTGGCATGTCAGCCATCGTCATCTCCTCGTATGAATTCGCGGCACGTAAGCAGCAGGAACTGGCAAGTATCAAATGGGACCTGGTGGTGTTCGATGAAGCTCATAAGCTGCGCAACATCTACAAGAATGACGGGGCGAAGATTGCCAAAAACCTAGAGGAGGCGTTGAAAGGCTGCTTCAAGGTATTGTTATCGGCCACACCTATGCAGAATAGCCTGCTCGAATTGTATGGCTTGGTGTCAGTCATTGATCCGCACTTTTTCGGCGATCTTGATTCGTTCAAGGCGCGCTATAACAAGCCGAAATTGGAGTCGACGGAGCTGGGTGCACTGCGATCACGACTCAAATCCATCTGTAGCCGCACACTGCGCCGGCAGGTTCAGGCAGAGGGCGGTATCAACTTCACCCGCCGTTATTCGATAACCGAGCCCTACGACCCAAATAGCGATGAATGGGAGCTCTATCAGAATGTTTCGAGCTATTTACAGGCTGACGATGTGCTGGCTATCAAGCCTGGTGCGCGCCATCTTGTGACTCTCGTTATTCGTAAGATCCTTGCGTCTTCGTCTCATGCTATTCAGGGGACTTTGCAGAGGATGATTGATCGCCTAGAAAGTAAGATGTCCCTCGCTGATGCTCTAAGCGACTACGAGGAACTGGACGATTTGGCCGATGCCAGTGGTGTGGAGGACGAGGACTTTATCGATCTAGTCGCTCTCCAGGCTGAAATCGACAAACTCAAGGGGTTCCTCAGTCTTGCCGGTAGCATAAGTAGTAATGCCAAAGGTGATGCCTTGCTGCGGGTATTAGGTAGAGCCTTCGAATTCACCGAACGCCTAGGCGGCCAGCGTAAGGCGGTGATATTCACCGAGTCGATCCGTACCCAAGCATGGCTGTATAAGCTGCTATGTGCCGCCGGCTATAGCGAAAGTGTTGTTTTGCTCAACGGCAGTAATACAGATGCTGATTCCCAAAAAACTTACATGGCTTGGCTGAAAAGGCATGAAGGATCATCTCGCATTTCCGGCTCTAGAACTGCAGATATGAAAGCGGCGCTTGTCGAGCGCTTTCGCGATCAGGCCAGTATCATGATCTGTACCGAAGCTGGTGCGGAAGGGATCAACCTGCAGTTCTGCTCATTGCTGATCAATTATGACCTGCCCTGGAATCCGCAGCGTGTCGAACAGCGTATCGGACGAGTACATCGTTACGGTCAGAAGCACGATGTGGTAGTGGTTAACTTTCTCAACAATGCGAACGTCGCCGACCGTCGTGTATTTGAATTGTTGAATAGAAAATTTCAGCTGTTCGAGGGTGTTTTCGGTGCATCGGACGAAATTCTCGGATCTATCGAGTCGGGCGTCGATATCGAACGGCGTATTCATGATATTTACCAGAAGTGCCGTAGCGACGAGGAGATCGAGCGCCAGTTCGACGAGCTCCAGTCTCAATTGCAAACCCAGATAGAAAGCAGGAACCAGGACGCTCGTCGTTCATTGCTAGAAAACTTCGATGTTGATGTGGTCACGCGGCTGAACATATGCCGTGATAGAACCGAAAGGGCGCTGGACGACTATCAGCAACGGATGCTTCTGCTTGCAAGGATGAGCCTGCCACAGGCGCGTTTTGTGGGAGAGGGGTTTGAATTCAATGAACAATGGTTCTATCCAGACTGGCAGCACGCTTCCCAGAACGATGCCCAGTTCCTCCATCCTAAGGATGGTATGGGCCACGAGTTAATCGAGAAAGCCAAAGAACAGCTTCAGGTTCCCACCTGTGCTGAGCTCTTGTTTAGGTACTCCTCTACCGATAACGGTCAGTATTCCGACTTGCTTGAGCTGTTGGGCAGGTCAGGTGAGCTGACATTGGAAAAACTGGTTCTTAGTACGCCTAAGCAGCGTCGTGAGTATCTTTTGCTGGCCGGTTGCAGCGACAACGGGGAGCTACTGAGCGAGCGCACCTGTGAGCGCTTGCTCTTGCTCAGTTCGGAAGAGCTCTCGACCGAATCAGGCTTTTTTCATCAAGCGATTCTGCAAGACCAGCTTGAAGTCCTACGGGGAAATTGTCTGGAGCAGACTGAAGCTAACAACGAGAAATATTTCGAAGAAGAGACCGAAAAACTTGAGCGTTGGGCGGAGGACAAGCGCATTGGTCTGGATATTCGTATCAATCAGCTCGATCAAGAAATCAAGGAAGCGCGCAAAGCTGTGCGTCAGCTAGAAACTTTGCTGGAAAAAATGAGTGCCAAAAAGGCTTTGAAAAAACTTGAACGCGAGCGTGACGATCTGATGCTCGCCTATCACGAAGAAAAGAAGAAGATCGAAGCCGAGGAAGACCAATTGCTCGAAGAAATAGAGCTGAACTTGGAAATCAGCGTGAGCCATGAACGTTTGTTCTGCCTACGCTGGCGTCTGGAGGCCACCGCATGATCAACACAACTGATTTGGTGCGCGAGTTGGTCTATCAGATCCGCCTTGGTGAGGATTCTGCGTATGAATTTAAGGCGGTGACCATCCACGATAATAAGGTCACCAAGCCTCACCGCGACAGCGTAGCGGATGAGCTTGCCGCTTTTGCCAATGGTAACGGCGGTGTTTTACTTCTCGGCGTCAACGACAAGAACCGCGATGTTGAAGGGATCGAGCTCGAGCAGTTGGGTAACGTCGAACTTTGGCTGACCAACATGGCTACTCAAGCTATTGACCCACCGTTATCCATTGAAACTCGTTTAGTAGAAATCCCGGACCATCAAGGAAATGCCAAGCCTGTGGTTTGGATTCGCGTAACGAAAAGTCTGTTCGTCCATCGAAGTCCCCATGGCTATTTCCATCGTGTTGGCTCAAGCAAGAGAGAGATGGCACCAGAGCTGCTTGCCCGGATGTTCCAACAGCGCAGCATGGCCCGGCTTATTCGCTTTGATGAGCAACTGGTTCCAAATACAGATAGAGACGATATTGATCCAGGACTCGTAGCCCGTTTTTTGGGCGGAAACTTGCCGGATGCGATGCAGCTGAAAAAGCTTTATCTGTTGCTGGAAGATGAGAACCACCAGCCCCGCTTGACCGTAACCGGTGTATTGCTGCTCACTAGACGCCCTGCGAGTTTTCTCTCGTCGGCCTATGTTCAGTGTGTTGCCTACGCCGGGACTGAGCGCAATGCCGAATATCAAGTAGATGCTCAGGACTGTGATGGCCCGGTGGACGAGCAGATCCAGCAGGCTTTCAATTTTGTCAAACGCAACATGCGCGTTGAGGCGGTAAAGCGTCCTGGTCGCATCGATATTCCCCAGTATGACTTGGGTGCGGTCTACGAGGCATTGGTGAATGCTGTAGCGCACCGGGACTATGCGATGCACGGTGCGCGAGTGCGGGTGCACCTTTTCTCCGATCACTTGGAAATCAGCACGCCTGGTGGACTGCCCAACAGCCTCAGTGTTGAGAGTATGGATGCCAACAGCATCAGCCGTAACGAAACCCTAGTGAATCTTCTGAGTCGTTATTACCCTGCAGACCCTGTGACCCGCCGGCAAAACGTGATCGAGCGGCGTGGTGAAGGGGTGCCCACTATCATGGCCGCCAGCGAGCGGCTTTCTCTGCGTCGTCCGCTCTACGAGCAGACTGACCATACTGAATTGAAACTAACGATCTACGCTGCCAGTCGTGAAAGCAACGGTTTGGTGGCGCAGTTTGATGATGAATAAGGCAGCACTACGCGATGAGTGAAAAACAGAAACTGGAGTTGACTTGGATTGGCAAGGACAAGCGCACACGGTTAGAGCCGCGCATCCTGGTCGAGGACAAGACGCTATCCTATCGCGCCGAAGCGCCCACACCCATGCAAGGCGATCTATTGGCGGACGTGCAAATAAAAAGCTCCGCCAACAATTTGCTGATTCATGGCGATAATCTCTTGGCGCTAAAGGCGCTTGAGACTAGCCATGCTGGATCCGTTAAATGCGTTTACATTGATCCTCCTTTTAACACCGGTCAGGCTTTTGAACACTATGATGACGGTGTAGAACACTCTCTGTGGCTTAGCCTAATGCATCAAAGGCTAACAATTATCAAAACCTTGCTGTCTGAGGATGGTCTTCTCTGGGTTCATCTCGATGATTCGGAAGTTCATTATCTAAAAGTTATGCTTGATGAAATATTTGGCAGGGATAAGTTCGTTTCTCATGTTTCTTACGAGAGATCCTCGGCTGCCGGCATTGGTCAGGGCGGCTTCTTGGTAGATACATCTGAGCACATTCTTTGCTATCGAAAGCAGAGATTGAATTCGCATTCGGTAAAAAACTCATTTGATCTAGACTTAAAAACCATCAAAAGATACAACAAGGTTTTAGTTAAGAAAGGGGAGAAAAAGCTGGTTCGAGAGTTTCAGTCAAAATCTAATGGTTTACCCGTCCTTGTGTATGAGCATGAGGGGTTTGAGATTGAAACTATATCTCTTAAAAATTATGAGTCTAGGAAGGATGAAATAAATTCACAGCTCGTAAGTAGCTTTGATGGATTGTTTAGGACTAATCAGATACAAAAAGAGAACTCTTTTCAGCGAGATCTTGTTGCTGGGATGGATAAGAAAAAGTTGTATTCTGTCATGTATACCCCTAGCCGAGGTAAATTTGAAGGGGAGAAGACGGAGCTTTTTTACTATAATGCTGAGTTGTTTTCTTGGTTAAAAGATACCGCCGAGACTTCTGAAGGGAAAATAGTTAAAGATACTAATTTGACCAATTTTTGGCGGCATGAAGATATACCGAAAGCAGATATTGCGAATGAAGGGGGGGTTAATTTTTCGCGGGGGAAAAAACCAGAGCAACTTCTGAAAAGAATTATCGATATTTCGACTAATCCTGGGGACCTTGTCCTTGACTCATTTGGCGGCTCCGGAACCACAGGAGCCGTTGCCCACAAGATGGGACGGCGCTGGATTATGATCGAGCTGGGCGAACACTGCCAGACACATATCGTGCCTAGACTTAAGAGAGTCATCGATGGTGATGATCAGGGTGGAATATCTAAGACGGTCGGCTGGCTAGGCGGTGGAGGTTTTCGCTATTACAGCTTAGCTCCTTCACTATTGAAGAGAGACCAGTGGGGCAACTGGGTGATCAATCCTGCTTACAACGGTGAGATGCTCACCGAGGCGATGTGTAAGCATATGGGCTTCACTTATGCGCCAAGCCAGGAACATTACTGGATGCATGGTCACAGCAGCGAGACGGATTTTATCTTCGTCACTACTGGCAGTCTCAGCCACGATCAGTTGCGCCTGGTAAGCGAGGAAGTTGGTAATGAGCGAACGCTACTGATTTGCTGCAAAGCGTTCATGGCCGATGCAGAGGCCTTTCCAAATCTTACTTTGAAGAAGATTCCCAGAGCAATACTTGGCAAATGCGAATGGGATCATGACGATTACAGTTTCAGCATTGACCTGAAATCTGAAGAGTTGTCCGACGAATTATTTGAAGACTAATAACGGAAAGGAAACCATCATGGCTGAGTCTATTAATGGCCAGAAAGTAGCCAATCAGCTTGCCGCGCGTCTGTCGCTGCGCAAACCTCAGCGTGAATCCATGGACATCCTGGTTGATCTTCTCGGTCAGTTGCCATTGGAGAAGGAACCCGATCTCCAGCATTGGCTGCAGGAAATCAAGTCTCGCTACTCTAGTATGGAGGCTTTCGAGCGGGAATTTCCTTCCTTGTGTTTCGCTTTGGCTACCGGGGTGGGGAAGACCCGACTAATGGGGGCAATGATTGCTTGGCTTTACATCACTGGACGCAGTCGGCATTTCCTGGTGTTGGCCCCTAACCTAACCATCTACGAAAAGCTGAAGAAGGATTTTAGCTTAGGCAATCCTAAATACGTATTTGCGGGGATTCCGGAGATAGCCAACACGCCGCCGGTAATTGTGACAGGTGAGGACTACGAGGAAGGGCGTGGTGTACGTCTAGACTACGCGGTCCCAGCAAGTCTGACTGGCGATTTGTTTGGCGCCGAAAGTAGTCTGCATATCAATATCTTCAATATTTCCAAGATAAACGCACGCGACAACAAAAAGGGTGCTGCTAAGTCGACCATGGCAAAGGTACGGCGTTTGCAGGAGTATCTAGGAGAGTCCTATTTCGATTATCTAGCGGCTCTGCCTGATCTGGTCGTATTAATGGACGAGGCTCATCGCTATTACGCCGATGCAGGTGCCAAGGCAATTAACGATCTCAAGCCGGTACTGGGTATTGAGCTGACCGCTACACCTAAAACGGCCGGTAGCAAACCAAGAGCATTCGGAAACGTGATCTACCACTATCCACTTTCTAGTGCTCTTAAGGATGGGTTTGTAAAAATACCAGCGGTGGCCACCCGCAAGAATTTTCGCGCCGACCAGTATACTCAGGATGATCTGGAAACAATTAAACTCGAGGACGGCATACATCACCACGAATACGTCAAAGTGGAGCTGGAAAATTATGCCCGCAGCCATGCTGCCAGGTTAGTCAAGCCCTTCATGCTTGTAGTGGCGCAGGATACTACCCATGCTGCAGCCATTCGCATGCGCATTGAGTCGGATGGCTTCTTTTCCGGACGTTACAAGGGGCGGGTGATTGAAGTTCATTCCAACCTGTCCGGCGAAGAGTCAGATGAGTCGATGCAGCGCCTTCTTGCAGTGGAGCACGATGAGGCTACTGAGGTAGTGATCCACGTTAACAAACTCAAGGAAGGTTGGGACGTGACCAATCTGTACACCATAGTGCCGTTGCGGGCTTCGGCTTCGGAGATACTTACCGAGCAGACTATTGGACGTGGCCTGCGTCTACCCTATGGCAAGCGAACCGGTGTAGATGCCATAGATCGTTTGTGCATCATAGCTCACGACCGCTTCGAAGAAATCATCCTCCGCGCAAACCAGGAGGATTCGTTGATTCATGAAAAGGTCTATATTGGCAGCGGAAGCGACGTAGATATTCCTGATCGTGAGCCGCAGTTGCTAGAGTCCTCCTCTGTCTCAGTCGTGCGAACGCATGATCAGGAAGGTTACTCAGTAGCCGAAACCGCCAGTCGTTATCAGGTGCAGGTACAGACTGAGCAGCAAGTGAAAATTGCTGGCGCTGCAATTCAGGCTGTACAGGAGGAGGCTCGAAAAGTTACTTCCAGTGAGCAGTTGAAGAGTGAAGAAGTGCAACAACGGCTTGTGAAACATGTACAGCGAGTACTGGACGAGAGTCGTCCTGTCCAAGGGCAGTTGGAGGGGCTAGAAGATCAGGCGCCAAGTTTTGAGGAAATTCAAAATATGGTGCGCCGTGTGACGGAGAAAGCTGTCGAGTTAACTATCGATGTGCCACATATTACCGTGCTGCCAACCAGAGAAGTAAACTACGGTTTTAGTGACTTCGACTTACAGAACCTAACCAACATCAGGCTGGAGCCGGTGAGTCGGGAAATGCTGCTGCGACACTTGGAAAATAATCACAGTGCAAGCATCCAGTGGGGAAGTCAGGAAGCCCGTGAAGCGCGGCCAGAGGATTATCTGGTGCGGCATCTACTAGATCGGGATGAAGTTGATTATGACCTTTACGCTGAGTTGCTCTACAAGCTCGCGGCACAGATGGTCGTGCATTTGCGTAGTTATCTCGTTAATGAAGACGCAGTTGAAAACGTTCTACTTTACTGGCAAAAACAGCTTGGCGACTTTATCTGGGCGCAGATGCACGAACAGCGATGGACGACGCCTTGCGACTACCAGGGGAAGGTAGTTCCCGGTTTCGATGTGCTTAGACCTGCAACCTATACTTTGGCGGCTGGAGAAAAACCTCGCGATTTTCGAGCGTCCATCAACGACAAGCGGGCGATACGTCAGATGGTTTTTGAAGGGTTTAAGCGCTGCTGCTATCCCTATCAAAAATTCGACTCGGTTGATGGTGAGTGGCGCTTGGCTCAGCTGCTTGAAGATGATGATGATGTTCTGAAATGGATGAAGCCAGCTCCTCGTCAATTCCGTATTGAATATGCTAACGGTCAAAACTACGAGCCTGATTTTGTCGTTGAGACTAAGCATGAGTTATTAATTGTTGAGCCAAAGCGGAGTGATCAGCTCAGTCAGCAAGATGTTCAGGATAAAGCAAGAGCTGCGAAGAAGTGGTGTGAGTTTGCAAATGAGCATGCAAAAATTCATGATGGTAAGTTGTGGAGCTATTTGCTAGTGCCTGATGATAAAATTTCTCTGGGGATTAGTGTCGGTTATCTAAAGGCGGAGTTTAAATGTTAAGGTTTATTCTAGTAGCTAAAGTTTGCTATTAGAGTGGTGCAGACAGCTGCTTTGTGCTTGTAACAGTTTTAACAAGACTGTGCGTGGGTTTCGAAAATTGATGTCCGATGCACGTAGAAAAAAACAGTGCTTGCACTAAGTGTGACGGTCCTCGGGGCTTCCGAGGGCCGTTGTCTACCTGATTAATGCTAAGGGCTAAAGATAACCCCGTTCTGCTAGTGAAATACAACCTTCCGAGCCTACGACGATATGGTCTAGGGTTCGCGTGCCTATCAAATTTAATGCATCTTTGAGAGACAAGGTCAAAGCTCGGTCTGTTTGGCTAGGCTCAGGATCTCCAGATGGATGGTTATGCACAAAAATCACTGCTGCTGCATTATACTTGAGCGCAGTCTTTACAACTTCACGTGGATAAACTTTTGCTCCATCTAAGGTGCCTCTGAATAGTTCATAGAATTCAATGATCCTGTTCTTGTTGTCTAGCATAAGAAGTGCGAAGACCTCGTGCTCATAGTCTTGCAGAATTATTTGTAGGTGAGAGAATACCTGTTGTGGGGCTTCTAAAGAGAGACCCTTATTTAGTCTTTTTTTAGCTAGCTTTAGCGCCATGCTGAGGATTTCTAGTTCGGTAATTTGTGCGTCAACTATATAGGTGTCGGGTATTTTTCCGACCTTAAACTTGCTGGATTTCATTGAGTGCTCCTCAGCTAGGTATCGGCAAGAAAAAGCGAACGGTTAATTTTAGTGCTAGGGATGATGATATATTACGCGGCATAAAAAATGCCGGACGCATTCTATGGCCGGCATTTTGAATAAAGTTCTAAGAGTGTACAGTCTTAGGAGAGGAGTGCGCTTGGTAAGCAGTGAACGGGCGAAGTGTCCCGGTCCCCTTCGTTAATCTGAATCTATCGGATACCGATAGGCTTGTCGCTATTGTCATAACAAATTGGATACTCACAGTAGCCGCCAGCGTTTTCAACGTCATCTACTTTTACGGTCGGCAGATATTGCCCTAGATCTTCCTTAAGCACCTTCTTATTGTTGATTTGGCAATCATCGTCCATCTGCGGATTACACGAGGCTGCGGTTACTTTTATTGAATTGGCCTTTGAGATTTTTCCAGATAGATTGGCCTGATCCAGATTGAACTGTTCTATTCCACCGTCATAACGCATTTTAAATGTATTACTGAATAGTTTTTCGCTGACTCCAGCATCTTTATAGAACTTCCAAAGTAGCTGGCCTGCTTCAACGTAACTGACTGGTTTCCCACCGTTTACGTATGGTCCGCCGTCGTTACGATATGCTACCGGCTTGCCGTCTGAGCTTTCGCCGATGTAATACCACAGCGAGATAGTGAACGCAGTATCTCGCCCCCAGTTTCCTAGTTGAGTGCTGCCGTCGCTAAGCATACAGCGGCCATTGATGCATTTACCGTTTAAGTGGTTGCTGTAAATAATGTTTCGACCTTGCGTCTGATCATAGGCAACAATATCACGTGGCCATTCGAGCCAGGTACAGGCGATTGAGTTATAGCTTCCGTAGCCATTGTTTGTACATGGTATAGCATAGGGTAAGCCGTTTGCAGTTTTCTCATCCGGGAAGATAGCTCCGTTTTTGCCGTAGTTATCGACAGCGAATACACTGCTAGTGAGAAGGGTAAGGAAGGTAAAGATAAGTAGCTTCATGTTAGTATCCTGCTGTGTTGGTGGGAGTGTTTTTTTTATAGTTAACAGTTATTTTTTTATTTACAAAGTCCTTTACTATTTCGTAGTCAGGATCGTAGGTAGCCAGTTTATGGGCTGTGATCGTGGCTGCTGAGATAGCTAGCAGCGGTAGCGTTGATATGGATGCAACGGCTCCAAATACCCCCAGTACTCCGCCTTTGGCCACCACGCCTTTTAAGTCGCTACTGACGCGACATTTAAGTCCTAAGTTCTCTATCTTTTTCTCGACTTTCAGTACGCTCTTCGTGAACTGACCTCGTAAACCTACAATCACGAAAGATACTTTGGCTCGTAGAAGAATATCTATTTCAGTTTCGTTTAGGCCATTAACTGTCTTGAGTGGCATGTTTAAAGTTCTCTTTGCTGAGAGTAGGAGGTGACTCTCACGCTGAGTTAGCGTGATGCCATGCGCCTCTAAAAAAGGGTCGTAAATACCGTGGTCGTCAAAGCATCATAGCGCGACGATTTCCGCCATGGCAAGAATCTCTGCGACTCACGATAAAGACGGCGACCTGGTACTGCTTGGTGCGGCGATACGCGCACGAAGACTAGGGCATACGCTGTCACAAGAAGCCTTGGCGGATGCTGCCGGGATCGACCGTTCTCACATGGGGAAAATAGAGCGAGGGGAGAGGAACGTTACCTTTTTGAATATCCTTCGGATTGCGACGGCTTTGCACTGCAAACCGTCAGATTTGCTCATCGACGCAAGACTATGACCTCTCATCAATCAGCGGTGTGTTTGCGTAAACCGTATTAATTCCTGGCTCTGCCCACCCTTTGCAGTTCAGTTGGGTAGGGACAAACCTGATCTCAATGGTGTTCCCATCGGGCATAAAGCGCCCAGCCAGTAGGAACTGGCTAGGCGGTGTTGGTGTGCGAAACGGTTCAGGCCGCGAGGCGTAGGGCCGCATCCAATGCCCTCTGCTTAATAACTGCACCTTGTCCAAACCATGCCGAGTCCATACGGTACTCAGAACTCCTTGCCCGCCGCTCGTGGTCGACATATTCGGTCACAGCGTTGAGCAGTCCCCATGCGGTACCTTTAGCAGACTGCAAGGTTGAGCCTCGGCCTTGTCCTTCATACAGGCTTTGTACTTTGCGTAGTGCTCGTTCGTTCGGTAGTACTTCAGGAATGGGGCTGTTAGCAGGCGTGTCGCACAGCACGCTGAGGAAGAAACTCATCGCTTCCGGCCACTGGACCTTACGTTCAGCGAGATGGCGCATACGGTACATAAACTCGTCCCAGCCGGAGACGGCTATGCCCAGTTGTTTCTTCACGGTTTTCGGATCGAAGCGGGTGTTGTGCGGCACTTTGATCGCCCGGCTATTGCCTTCCAGGGCAATGGTCAGGGTGTTGTTACACACTACCCGCACCGTGGTGGGCGTGGCCGTGGTGGCCAAGGTGCCGTCGCAGGACGTTGCCAGCAGCAGGTAACCGGTTACCTGGTCGTTACCTTTCAAGACAACGTCTTGCCCGGTACGCGCCAGCGCCCAGAACTTGCGCCCGCCCTTTAGCACGCCGGCCGTTTCCAATTCATAGCCGGAGACCTCGGTGAGATCGCGGTAAAACTCGAGGACCTCACGTGGTTGCACAGTGTGGTAGCGCTGCGACACCACCGACAGCGGCGCCTTGGTGTCGGAGCGGTAGAGTACTTTCTGTTCTGGGAAGGAATGAATTGATCCCAGGTGACCTATCGCGTCGGCTTTGAAGTGAACTGGGCTTTCCTGGATTTTCCAGTCCATCCCGGCCTCACGCTGCCAGACTTCAATAGGCTGTTTTTGCGTCAGTTGACTGCCGAGGCCATGCCACGGGGTCGCACCAACGTAAGCCATTTGTTCGATTTGATGAGCCATGATTACGATTCCTTAGGGGGCAGGACGGCATAAATGCCACGCGACGCGTGGCACTGTCCGGACGTACTAAAAGAGAGAAGTGGAGGACGGTTTAAATAGGCAGATTGAAGCGATGCCCACAGATCAGGCAAAGATTGTGAGCGAGGACATGGCGGTCAAGTTTATCGCCGAGTTGAGCGCCCAATGCACAACCACCAGCTCCACCTACAAGACCGCCGATGATGGCGCCAGAAACGGCTCCGAGAGTGACGCCGAGCGGGCCGGCAATAGCGCCAACGGTGGCACCTGCCTGACCGCCTGCAAGTGCTGCACTGACGCCGCGTGCTGCACC
Organism: Pseudomonas sp. FP2294; assembly: GCF_030687625.1. Classification (NCBI taxonomy): domain Bacteria; kingdom Pseudomonadati; phylum Pseudomonadota; class Gammaproteobacteria; order Pseudomonadales; family Pseudomonadaceae; genus Pseudomonas; species Pseudomonas sp. FP2294. Next base: position 5,127,438 of record NZ_CP117441.1, on the reverse strand, counting down.
GCCAACCGTACCGATGGCCGCCGCAATTTTCATGGCTTGGTGGAGAGAGGCGATTTTGGGTGAGTGACAGCGAGGACATTGCAATGACATGAGGTGAACCTTCGTAGTGTTGATGTCAAAGCAGTGATATAGGGCTGAAAATCTTTCGAGTGGAGTTTTATAAGTGGCCTGGAACACATCTCAGGTAACGCAGTGTCGAGGAATATGAACTGAAACCGAGGCCTGACCAAATATCTTTATGTTCTTGGAACTGGATACTGGCTTGCCCATACCCAAGGACTGTCATCCTGCGTTGCGCTAAAAATAGAGGGTATGAGCGAGGGCCGAATTATACCAGCATCTGAAGAGTAATCTGTGACAGGGGATTGGTCGGGCTACGGTTTGAGTAGCGCGCGCATGGGAACGGCTCTTCGCCGAGTTGCTAACATCGTCGCCGGCGCTATCGGGACTATTGCCGTAGAGAGTCGTAGATTAACGATGGCGAGGTGAAATGATAATTTCACAGAGTAAATATTGAGGCTGATTACGCTATAAATACCGGTGCTGCCGAGGTTTATTACATCTGCTCCCCGCTACGTCGAGGGAGTGTCGCCTCGGGAAAACAGTACTACGCCTATTGTTCTCTGCGTATACATCTTTCCTGGTCTATCGACAACTGACCTGTCTACATATATCTGAGTGAATACTAAATAATAACTCATAAGTCTAGTTTGAGGGATGGCTTCTTATGAAACTATGGAAGTTATACTGAGTTAAAAATAAACCAAGTGTCTTCAGATATGACCTAATCAACAAGGCATAACCTGAATGAACACAACTCACCCTAAACGCTTGCCGGATAACCCGAACCTGCACTATTGGTACGAAGATTCCTATGATGGCTATCAACTCATGGTGAATAAGGGGCCATTCATTGAAGAGTGTTTGGAGAAGTTATACCAGACCCTAAATCATGCCCTTGCAGATTACTCTCGTGTATTCGCATTTAGGTTTGACCTAAGACTCCCTTTTGGCCAAACCTTACCCGATGATGCAATGACCAATAAGGTGCTACATCGCTTCAAGTCATCCTTTGATGCTCAGATTGAAAATAGTCGCAAGTGTGCGCGTAAACGCAATCGCGCAGCCCACGATACCTGTGTTAGATATTTTTGGGTAAGAGAGGTTGGAGGGCGAGGCCGACCTCATTATCATTGTATCGTGTTTCTCAATGGGCACGCCTACCGCTCTCTCGGCTCCATCGAGTCTGAATGCATAAACATGCACAGGCGGCTGCAAGTGGCTTGGGCACGTGCACTTAGATTACCTGTCGCTGATGTAAGACGTACAGTGCATATACCCAAGAAGGCGACCTTTCGTCTAACTCGACGAGATTATTTTGGACATGATCGGTTTATGTATCGTTCTAGTTATCTGTGTAAGGCAGCGACCAAGAGCTATGCGAACGGTCAGCATGGTTTCGGGGGGAGTCGGTGTTAAGAAAGATCATAGAAATAGATCGTGCAATCTTGGGAAGAATACGCCGCTATCAATGGGCATGCCCAAGTCGGGCGAAGGCAGAGGTGCCATGGGGCAGGTGTTTACCTCACGTGCAAGCACCTGGATGCCCAGTCGACGCGGTGGTGGCTGAGATTCGGCGAGGGTGAGTCCGGGGTGGCTTTCGGTACTCGAAATCTAGCCTTCATCGTGTTTATGGCGGCTATTCCTGCTGTTTGTAGCCAAAATAGCCGCTTTTTCACCTTCTGCGGCGTCAATTCTTCGCATTATCCGGGCGATTCGAATCAAGACAGTAGGGTAAGGAGGCGGCTAAGAACACTTCGTTAATTTGATGGGTTTCATGAAGTCAATAGGGGTGCTTGAATAAATATCAATAAATTTAAGCACCCTCCCTGCTAATGCAGTCAGTACTTCGTATTCTTTCGCTCAATCTTTAACACACGAGGAATAGTGAAATGACTGATGAGAACGGCCGTATTAGCCCAGCTTTGCATGCGGATTTTAAAGGGGCTGTACTTCGTATTGGCCGAGTCACTGAGCGACTCGGTATAGCGCGGTCTACGATTTATGATTGGATGAACCCATCGTCGCCTCGTTATAACAAAGAGTTCCCTTTGCCCTTGCGTCTTTCCGTTTGTACTGATCGGGGAGCTATCGGTTGGTTAGAGTCGGATATCTGCGCATTCATTGGCAGTCGTGTCGCTGTAAGCTCTCATAAAGCCGGTATTAAATAATGCATCGGTTTGAAAGGTCGTGTCTTCCACGAACTAATGCTAGCTTTCCAAGGTACTCGCCATTTCCCCTTGTTGATGCAGTATTAGACGAAGTGGAGATTAACACGAAAGCTCCACGGCCACTAATTATGTTTGGTCTGCTGACTGCTCTTTCTGTTTCGATCCAAGGATTATTTGATGTTCGAAAGCCGACTGGTCAGTGCGTACCTACGTCCCTGCTTCTATTAACTGTCGCCGAGTCTGGTGAGCGAAAATCCTTTACGGCAGAGAAGTTTTTAAAGCCGATTAGATCGTTTCAGAAAAAGCAGGAGAGTATTTGGCAGGAGCAGGTGAGTGAGTGGAAGGTTAAGGAAAAAATATGGCTGATCAAAAATAAAGAAATCGAGAAGAAAATTAAATCGCTCTGTTGTAAACAAGAGAGTACTGCTGACTTAGAGCTTGAACTAATGAAGCACAGTAAGGGTCGACCAGCCAGGCCGCGACAGTTTAAGATGCTTTACGATGACTCCACTTCAGAGGCGCTGTTTTGTGGGCTTTATGAAAACCTCTCCAGCGCCGGTATCATCTCCAGTGAGGGAGGATTGAAGGGGCGTGCTTTTAATGACTTGCCAAAACAAAACGCCATGTGGAGTGGGGATCCTATCGTTGTTGATCGAAAAGTTGCAGAAAGTTATCAGTTGTACGGGGCGAGGTTGACATTTTCAGTGATGACTCAGCCGGTTGCTTTTAAAGCTTATATGAAGGCACGGGGGGATGATGCGCGAGGCTCAGGGTTATGGGCTCGTTTTTTGGTGTGTGATCCAAGCTCGACCCAAGGCAAAAGACTGTTGGATAACGCCACGCTTTCTCATGAGCATATACATCGTTATGCAGAGCGCATAGAACAATTATTGACGTGTAATTTAGATCTCCTAAGTCACCCTTGTAAAGAGCGTGCTGAAATTGTTTTTTCTCCCGCAGCCAGTAAGTTGTGGGTGGATGTTTTTAATGAGATCGAATCTGGAATTATGGAAAATGGTAGGTTTGAACATGCGGCGGATTTGGCTTCAAAATTAGCAGATAATATCGCAAGGGTGGCGGCGCTATTTCATGTTTTTGAGGGGGGTGATGGGAGTATAAGTTTAGAGTCTTTGAGGTTTTCCGTTGATTTGTGCCTGTGGTGTTCGGATGAGTTTTTTCATTTGTTTATACCTACTCCAGAAATAGAATTGGATGTTATCCAGCTTAAGGAGTGGCTAAGGCTAAAAAGAAGTGAAGGGTATCGCTGGGTCAAAAGAAATGAAATTATGCAGTATGGTCCCCGTAGGCTTAGAAGTAAGAAGCGTTTAGATGCTTGTTTGGATGAAATGGCTTTGCGAGATTTAATATCGATCTCTGAAGTAAGAAATGCATCTGTTGTGGAGTTTTGATATTTAAATGTTGGAGGTTTTTAGCCAAGGTTTGTCCTTGGCTTATTTTATGCAGGATTCTATTTTTTACTGTGTTGTTTGTATGTTTTCTGGTTGTCGGGGGTCTGTATTTCGCCGGCTAGAAGTTCGTATAGTGTGTCTTCTGAGAAATTGATATTGCGTAGGGCTGTGATTCTTTTGAACGCGGCGCTGTTTAAAATATAATAAATCGTTTCTCTTTCAGTCCCCCAGCCTCCTTTAGGGCGGTTTTTTAATAGTTCTGGAAAATGCTCTTTGATTACCGCTTTTTTCGATGCTTTTTCATTGCCTCCCTTACTCGCCCGTTTCTGCCTAATCTCATGCACCCCTTTACGCCGTTCATATCCGTCTAGAAAACCTATGCAGTGAGCAGCATGAGTTAAGCTAATATGGGCTGAAAGGTCATTTTGATTTTTTAAGTGCTTTACTGCGGAAAGATAATGCAGCGTGGCATAAAAGAAATATAATTTTAGTTCGCTATGCTTTTCCTCCGTGTCGGGATGACTCCAGCATTGTTGGACGTCTGGCCAGTAAATTTCTTTAGTTTTGAGGTGCTGATTGATCTCTTTTTTGATTAAACTATGAAGCTCTTTTGGCCATTGTTTTTTTAATATGGCTCTGAGCGTCAAGCCGATGTCGATCTGCAAAGATTTTAAAGTGTCCTCAACTGTTTCCAAAGGATGCGTCATGGACGCTCTTTGGGTGGGGGGTGTAACTATGTTTTGTCCGTCCATTTGTTTCGATTTGAGCATAATGCCAGTCCTGGATTAGTTTTATGAGATCGAGGGCTCGTTGGTGGAATGTACGTACAGTGCCCAGTCTCTCATGAGTAATCGGCGTTTATCGAGAAAGTCCGAACGCGAATAGGCCCCTTCAGTCTGGTCGCGTTCATCATGCGCCAGAGCCATCTCGCAAACCTCACGAGGGTAGTGGGTACATTCCCCGGCCCAGTCTCTGAATGATGAACGAAAGCCGTGTCGCGTAATGTGTTTGTATTCCATGCCGTGTAGGAGCGTTCGTATGGCGTTTGCGTGCATGACGCCTGACTTCCCCTGACCTGGAAATAGAAACGAGCTCTCTCCCCGCTCAAGGCTCTTCACTAGCGTGACGACTTCTTCGGCAAGCGGGATTACAAAAGCTACTCGCATCTTCATTCGCTCATCTGGCAGCGACCAAGTACCAGCCTCCAAATCAAACTCATCCCAACGAGCAAACCTCACCATGTGGGCGCGTGCGCTGGTCATGATCAGCAGTTGAGCGGCAAAGGATGCTGGTGTGTTGTCCGCTTTGAGTTTGGTCAACAGGGCTGGCACGTCCTGCCACCGCAAGGCTTCAAAGTGCTCGCGTTTCCGAGCCTTCTTCTTTTCAGCACGACTCAACAGATTGTCTAAGTGACCACGCCACCTAGCGGGATTTTCGCCCTCCCGCAGGTTACGTGACTTGGCGGCGTCCAGGACCTGTTCAATCTGTCCACGTACCTCGTCGGCAGTTCTGGTCTTGGTGGCCCAGATCGGTTGCAGCACCTTGAGTACCTGAGGGGTACCGATCTCCTCGGCTGACAGCTTGCCGATATGGTCAAACGCATACAGCTCCAGCTTTCGTAGCCAGCCTTTACGCCACTTATCTGACCAGGTACCTCCGTGTGCCTCGCAGTATTCCTTCGCGAGTGTCTCGAACTTCAGCTGTTTCGCTTCGCTAGTTCGTTGTGCTTCACGTTGGGCCGCGCGTTCGATGTCGCGAGCGGCTAAGGGATCTATACCGTCGCTCAATTGGGTGCGTTTGGCGCTGGCGTCTTGTCTCGCCTTCTTGAGGCTCACTTCAGGGAATGAGCCCAAGCCCATCTCTCTGCGGCGACCTGCCAGTTGGAAGCGAAGTGTCCAGGATTTACTTCCGCTAGGTTTGACCTCCAGCCGTAGGCCATCACCATCTTCATAGGTGCCAGGTTCGGTCAGGTTTTCGACTTGTTTCGGATTCAGCTTACCCATTGGATTTCCCCTGTTGTCCTTTTTGTCCCCCCACCTGTCCCCCCACTTCGTCGTCGGATGAGGTTAAATGGCGTTGAGCGCCATTGGACAAGGGAATGCCTGAAAGCCCCGGAATAGCTAAGCTATCAGGAAGATTCTTGGATGGGATAGGATTATTTCAGACATTAAAAAGCCGGCTTGTGGCCGGCTTCTCGGGGACTGGTTAAGTCTATTTTTGGTAAACCTCACCAGCCTTCAATCGTTCACTCAAGCGCTCGCCCAAGTGATAGAGGGGGGCATCAGCGGGAACTCCTCCGCATCGCCGGGCAGGGTGTGCTGGCTTCACGCCAACCCCTGCCAAATGTGCCGCGCATGATACTCACATTCCCCGCAGTTTCCCAGCGTCTAGTCTGATTTAGAGCCGTCGTAGCCTGTCAAGTGTTCGTCCAGCGGGACCGGTGGGCGGCGGTTGTTGAGGGTGGACCACCAGAATACCCAGCCCAGGATGTGTACGTTTTGCTCGAAGCGCTGGTCGTAGGTCAGGAATTCGTCGGGGTGTTCGCTGTTGTTGTGGCTGCGCATGCGCAGGCCGCCGCCGGGGCGGTTGTAGAGGTATTTGATGCGCAGCATGCCGTGGTGTTCGAGGGCGTAGATTTCGCCGTCGATGATTTGGGTGCGGCCGCGGTCGATGGCGAGGATGGCGCCATCCTGGATGATGTCGATCATGCTGTTGCCGACCATGTAGGCCCCCAGGGCGCGGTCTGCGGTGACGTTGAGTTGTTCCAGGGTGCGCAGGGAGAGGCGCAGGCTTTCCTGGGAGTTGAATGAGGCGTGGAGGGGGATCTCCACGTCGATCTTTTCCGGGCCGCTATTGGGGCCGCAGAGGTAATGGCCGCAGTCTTCGCGGGCGGTAGCGCTGTTTCCGTGGTTGGGGCCTTCCAGCTGGAGGTTGGTCGGCGGGTGTTTAGGGCCTTCGCCGGTACGTAGCCAGCGGCTGGTGACACACAGCAGTTCTGCTATTTCGTCGAGCCGGGCCAAGGGCACGCCGCGCTTGAACCAGTTGTTCACATGCTGGGGCGTGACGTCGCGATTCTTGGCGAAGTCGGATGCGGAAAGATGAACTTCCCGAAGTAACATTCTTAAGCGATCACCTGATGTATTCATAAACGCAGAGTTTACTGTCCGGAAAACAAGATCAAATAAACCATACGTTGAGTTGGTGTATGTAGGTGTTTCCTTATTGCAAGTAAAATCTTGGCTAGATTCTGTCTAGTTAAACGTTAGTTGTTGTTTTGTTTATTTAATTGAACTTGTTGTTTATTTTTTCCCACAAAAAAGCCCCGAGTGATCGGGGCTTTTTTAGATTGCCGTGGCAATGAGTAGCGGTATCAGCCTTTGTAGGCAGCTACCGACTTCATGATCTCGGCACGGGCGGCGTCTGCGTTGCCCCAACCGTCGATCTTCACCCATTTGCCTTTTTCGAGGTCTTTGTAGTTCTCGAAGAAGTGCTTGATCTGCTCCAGCAACAGCGGCGGCAGGTCGGTGTATTCCTTCACATCGACGTACAGCTGGGACAGCTTGTCGTGTGGCACTGCGATGACTTTGGCATCGCCGCCGCCGTCGTCGGTCATGTTCAGGATGCCAACCGGGCGGGCGCGGATGACCGAGCCTGGGGTGACCGGGTAAGGGGTCACGACCAGCACGTCGAGGGGGTCGCCGTCGTCAGCCAGGGTGTTGGGGATAAAACCGTAGTTGGCCGGGTAGAACATCGGGGTGGCCATGAAACGGTCAACGAACAGGCAGTCGCTGTCTTTGTCGATTTCGTACTTGATCGGCGCATGGTTGGCCGGAATCTCGATGGCGACGTAGATGTCGTTCGGCAGGTCTTTGCCAGCCGGAATCTTGCTATAGCTCATTGGGCGTTGCCCCCGTAGTTGGCCAAGTAAATTGGCCGGATTGGCCTAAAAGTGGCGGCGATTATAGGCATATTCCTGCGCCGATGCCACGCGCCAGACGTCGTACGGTACTTAGCCTTCAGTCTGATAGCGCGGGTCGCTGGCTTGCAGATGTTTCAGGCGTGCCAGTGGATCCTGGCGGTAAAACTGGCTCAGTTGCCCGTAGACCTGTGGATAACTGTCCACCAGCAAATCCGGGGCGCTGAAAAAATATTCGCTGGTGACCGCAAAAAACTCTGCCGGGTTTTCCGCGGCATACGGGTCGATGGCGGTTTCGGCGTCGGGGTTGTGGTCGAGCTGGCGGTTGAGGTCATCAAACGCGCTCTGCATCACGCTGGCCCACTCCTGGACGCGCATGTCGCTGTGCAGCGGCGGCAGGCCGTTGGCGTCGCCATTGAGCATGTCGAGCTTATGCGCCAGTTCGTGGATCACCAGGTTGTAGCCTTCCCAATTGCCGCTGGCCAGTACGCCCGGCCAGGCGAGGATCACCGGGCCTTGCTGCCAGGCTTCGCCGCTGTGCTCGCCATCCCATTCATGTTCCAGGCCGCTGGCGTCGCGATGGCGCTGGGGGCTGCGAAAGTCATCGGGGTAGAGAATGATTTCATGGAAGCCCTGGTACCACTCCAACTCGCCCAGGTTCATCAGCGGCAGTTGGGCCTGGGCGGCGAGCAGTAGGCGTTGTTCCTGGTGCAGATCGACGCCGGGCAGGGCAGTCAGGTGTTTTTCGGCGAGGAACAGCACGCTGGCCTCACGTAACCATTGGTCCTGTTCGGCGCTGATGCCGTCGAGGAAGGTCAGGTGATGGCGCACCCGTTGCCACGTTTCATCGGCAACCGGGTGCTTGGCCAGGAGGCGCCGGCGACGCCAGGCGCTGAGGGACCACATGGCCGATCAGTGCGGCTTGGCTTCGGAGGAGGTGCGGCCAAAGCGGCTGCGGGCCACGCCAATGATCATTGGCACCAGCGACAGCAGGATGATGAACACCACCAGCAGCGACAGGTTTTTCTTGATGAACGGTACGTTACCGAAGAAGTAGCCGAGGGTGACCAGGCCACCGACCCAGAGGATGGTGCCCAGCACGCTGAAGCCGAAAAAGCGCGGATACGGCATTTTGGCGACACCGGCGACGAACGGCGCGAAGGTGCGCAGGATCGGCAGGAAGCGCGCCAGGGTCACGGTTTTGCCGCCGTGCTTGTCGTAGAAGTCGTGGGTCTTTTGCAGGTAGTCGCGGCGGAAGATTTTCGAATTGGGGTTGCTGAACAAGCGTTCCCCGGCGGTGCGGCCGATCACATAGTTGGTGCTGTCACCGAGGATCGCCGCCAGCATCAGCAGGCCGCCCAGCAGGACCGGGTCCATGCCGCCACCGGCAGCGACGGCGCCCGCAATAAACAGCAGGGAATCGCCGGGCAGGAACGGCATGACCACCAGGCCGGTTTCGCAAAAAATCACCAGGAACAGGATGGCGTAGATCCACGGACCGTAATTGGTTACCAGCAAGTCGAGGTACACGTCGAGATGCAGGATAAGGTCGAGCGGGTTGAAATCCATGGATGGCACCTGTGTGAATGGCCCGACTCAGCGGGCCTGTGCGGAGGCTTCGGGCAATAAGGCTACGTGTGTATGCCGTTTTTCCTACAACCCTAAAACGTCGGCATTATACGGACTGAGTGATGAAAAGCGTGCTGGTTTTGTAGCGGGGGATGTCGCGGCTATTCTGGCTAGCACTGATCCAAATGTGGGAGCGGGCTTGCTCGCGATAACGGTGGGTCAGTTAAAAATACATCAACTGAACCACCGCTATCGCGAGCAAGCCCGCACACATTTTTTGGGTGTTTGGGCGAATGGCTTCAGTCTTCGCTGATCGGCAATGTGTAGTTCTTGAACTCGGTATCTTCGCGAAAGCCCATGGACTCATAGGTCTTCTGCGCCACCGCGTTATTACTGCTGGTGGACACGCGCAAACGCACGGCATTGGTTTCCTTGGCCATTTTTTTCGCGGCGCGCATCAGGTTGTCGGCCACCAGTTGGCGGCGGGCGTCCTCGGCGACGTAGATGTCATTGAGGATCCACACCCGTTTCAACGACAGCGAAGAAAAGCTCGGATACAGCTGGCAGAAGCCCAGCAGCTTGCTGTCGTCGTCATCCGGCAGCGCCAGGTAGATCACCGACTCCTTGCGCCGCAGACGCTTCTCCAGAAACGCCCGGGAGGAGTCCGGAAAGGGCAGCGCGCCATAGAACTCGCGGTATTTGACGAATAATGGGGTCAACAGGTCCAGGTGTTCCAGAGTCGCTTGAGTAATCCGCATGCTAGGCCTCAACTTCTATAGGAATACAACGGCAAACGGTCCATTACTCGGGCGCCCGCTGCTTGATGCTGCCTAAAGCGGTGAAAAATCGCAATCGTGCCGGCATCAGTCCTTGGTTGGGCTGAGCAGGAAATTGCCTTTCATCAGGTCCGGATCATCCGATTCCAGGGTCTGAACCTGCGCCTCATCCTTGAGATTGACCCCCGACAACTGCCGCCGACAGGCCTCGCGCATCAGGTACAGCAGGCGGTGCGCGGCCATGCCGTAGCTCAGACCCTCCAGGCGCACATTGGAAATACAGTTGCGGTAGGCGTCGGTCAGGCCGACCTTGGGGTTATAGGTGAAGTACAGCCCCAGGCTGTCCGGCGAGCTGAGCCCTGGCCGCTCGCCGATCAGGATCACCACCATTTTTGCCCCGAGTAACTGGCCGATCTCATCGGCCACCGCCACCCGGCCTTGTTCCACCAGGATCACCGGCGACAAGGACCAGCCTTCAGCGTGGGTCTGTTCTTCCATGCGTGTCAGAAACGGCACGGTGTGTTTATGCACCGCCAGCGCCGATAAACCATCGGCCACTACCACCGCCAGGTCCACACCGCCCGGGTTGGCCTGGGCGTAGTCGCGCAGGGTCTGGGCCGACTCATCGCTTAGGCGCCGTCCCAGGTCCGGGCGTTGCAGGTAGCTGTGGCGGTCGGGCGCGGCGCTGTGCAGCAACAGGCTATCGCGGCCGCGCTCGGCCATCTGGCTGCTCAGGCCGGTATGGTCAAACGGTAGGTGTACCGCGTCGCGGGCCTGGGCATGGGCGAACTGGAAGTCCAGTTGCGCGCCGGTGGGAATACTGGTGCCGGTGCGGCCCAGGGCGATTCGCGCCGGGGTCAGGCGCCGCAGCTCCAGCCAGGGGTTATCGCTTTCAGGTGTGTCGATTTGCACTGGAGGTTCCTTCATCCCAATTGCGCCAAGGCGTGGCGGAAGGCTGGTGGCAGGTTGTTACCAAACCGCACCTTGCCATCGGCTTGCGTGAAGATGCCCATTTTCGCCAGCCACTGCTCAAACTCCGGCGCGGGCTTTAAACCCAGGGTTTGCCTGGCGTAGAGCGCGTCGTGGAAGGATGTGGTCTGGTAGTTGAGCATGATGTCGTCGGAACCCGGGATGCCCATGATGAAATTGATTCCGGCTACGCCCAGCAAGGTCAGCAGGGTGTCCATATCGTCCTGGTCGGCTTCGGCATGGTTGGTGTAGCAGATGTCGCAACCCATGGGCACGCCGAGCAGCTTGCCGCAGAAATGGTCTTCGAGGCCGGCGCGGATGATTTGCTTGCCGTTGTACAGGTACTCGGGGCCGATAAAACCGACCACCGTGTTGACCAAAAATGGCTTGAAGTGCCGCGCCACAGCATAGGCACGGGTTTCGCAGGTTTGTTGATCAATCCCGAAATGCGCGTTGGCCGACAGGGCGCTGCCCTGGCCCGTCTCGAAATACATCAGGTTTTGCCCCAGAGTCCCGCGATTCAGGCTCAGGCCTGCGTCGTAGCCTTCCTGCAGCACATTCAGGTTGATCCCGAAGCTGGCGTTGGCCGCCTCGGTGCCGGCGATCGACTGGAACACCAGGTCCAGCGGTACGCCGCGGTTGATCGCTTCGATGGAGGTGGTGACGTGGGTCAGCACACAGGCCTGGGTCGGGATCTCGTAGCGCTGGATGATCGCGTCGAGCATTTCCAGCATGGCGCAAATCGAGGCGATGCTGTCGGTGGCCGGGTTGATGCCGATCATGGCGTCGCCGTTGCCGTACAGCAGCCCATCGAGGATGCTCGCGGCGATGCCCGCCGGTTCATCCGTCGGATGGTTAGGTTGCAGGCGCGTGGACAAGCGCCCGCGCAGGCCCATGGTGCCGCGAAACTGGGTGACGACGCGGATCTTCTGCGCCACCAGCACCAGGTCCTGCACACGCATGATCTTCGACACGGCGGCGGCCATTTCCGGGGTCAACCCCGGCGCCAGTGCACGCAGGCTGTGTTCGTCGGCCGCGTCACTGAGTAGCCAGTCCCGCAGCCCGCCGACGGTCAGGTGGCTGACCACGGCAAAGGCCTGCTGGTCGTGGGTGTCGATGATCAGCCGGGTGACTTCGTCGCTTTCGTAGGGGATCAGCGCCTCTTCCAGGAAGTGCTTCAACGGGATATTGGCCAGGGCCATTTGCGCCGCCACACGTTCGCCGTCGTTCTGTGCGGCGACGCCGGCGAGAAAATCCCCGGAGCGGGCGGGACTGGCCTTGGCCATCACGTCCTTGAGGCTGTCGAAACGGTAGGTCAATGCACCGACCGAGTGGGAAAAACTTGCCATACAGACTCTCCATGACGACGCGGGCGGTGGCCCGCGCCGTGGTTTACGGCGTTAGTGCAAGGCGGCCTCTGCGGCCTGGATCGCCGCGAACTCTTCTTCCGGCGTGCCTGCTACCAAGTGATGCCGACTGTAGAAAGCGAAGTAAGCAATTAATACTCCATAGATGATCGCCGCGCCAATCACCACGCGCGGATCCACCAGGAAGCCCGCCACCACGGCGATGCAGGCCAGTATCAGGGCCAGGCCCGAGGTGAAGATGCCGCCCGGCGTGCGGTATGGGCGCTCCATTTTGGGGCGACGGATGCGCAGGGTGATGTGCGCGGCCATCATCAGCACGTAGGAAATGGTCGCGCCAAACACCGCCACCAGGATCAGCAGGTCGCCCTGGCCGGTCAGCGACAGGCCAAAACCGATGATCCCGGGAATGACCAGGGCCAGCACCGGTGCCTTGCTTTTATTGGTTTGCGACAGTTTGCGCGGCAGGTAGCCAGCGCGGGACAGGGCGAAAATCTGCCGGGAGTAGGCATAGATGATCGAGAAGAAGCTCGCGATCAGTCCGGCCAGGCCCACCAGGTTGACGAAGCTGCCCATCCAGGTCGAGCCACCGTAGGCCAGGGCCAGGGATTCCACCAACGGGTTGCCGGACTTGATCAGCGCCAGGGTGCCGGCGCCGCCGGGGGCAATCACCAGGATCAGCAGGGCAAAGCTGGTGAGCACCACAATCGCGCCGATCAGGCCGCGGGGCAGGTCGCGCTTGGGGTTCTTGGTTTCTTCGGCAGCCAGGGGCACGCCTTCGACGGCGAGGAAGAACCAGATCGCATAAGGAATCGCGGCCCACACGCCGACATAGCCGAACGGCAGGAAACTGCTGGCGCCCTTGGCTTCGGTCACGGGAATGTCCAGCAGATTGGCGACGTTGAAGTGCGGCACCATCGCCACCAGGAACACGCCCAGGGCAATTGCGGCGACGGCGGTAATCACAAACATCAACTTCAGCGCTTCACCGACGCCAAAGATATGGATGCCGATAAAGATGATGTAGAACGCCAGGTAGATCATCCAGCCGCCAATGCCGAACAGTGATTCGCAATAGGCGCCGATAAACACCGCGATGGCGGCGGGGGCGATGGCGTATTCGATCAGGATCGCCGTGCCGGTGAGAAATCCTCCCCAGGGGCCGAAGGCGCTGCGGGCAAAACCATAGCCGCCACCGGCGGTAGGGATCATGGAGGACAGTTCGGCCAGGGAGAAACACATGCACAAGTACATGGTGGCCATCAGGAGTGTGGCGAGGAACATCCCGCCCCAGCCGCCTTGGGCCAGGCCGAAGTTCCAGCCGGCGTAGTCGCCGGAAATGACATAGGCAACGCCGAGGCCGACTAATAGCACCCAGCCGGCGGCGCCTTTTTTCAGTTCTCGTTGTTGGAAGTATTCGGAGCCGACTTTTTCGAAGTCGACGGAGGATCCTGTCGGTTCGCTAGGCATGGGAAAGTACCTTGTTTTTATTGTTTTAACTCGGCGGATGTCTGCCGAATGCACGTCGCAACTATTGATGAAGATCCAAGTGTGGGAGCGAGCAAGCCCGCTCCCACATTTAATTGCATTTCAAGTGTGGGAGCGGGGGAGGGTTAGAAGAAACCCAGTGGGTTGATGTCGTAGCTCACCAGCAGGTTCTTGGTCTGCTGATAGTGATCCAGCATCATCTTGTGCGTCTCACGGCCCACACCGGACTTCTTGTAACCACCAAACGCGGCATGCGCCGGGTACAGGTGGTAGCAGTTGGTCCACACACGCCCGGCCTTGATCGCCCGGCCCATGCGGTAGGCGCGGTTGATGTCGCGGGTCCACAAGCCGGCACCCAGGCCAAACTCGGTGTCGTTGGCGATCGCCAGGGCTTCGGCTTCGTCCTTGAAGGTGGTGATGCTCACCACCGGGCCAAAGATTTCTTCCTGGAACACACGCATCTTGTTGGTGCCCTTGAGCAGGGTCGGCTGGATGTAATAGCCGGTTGCCAGGTCGCCGGTCAGCTTCTCCACTTTGCCGCCAGTCAGCAGCTCGGCGCCTTCGCCCTTGGCGATTTCCAGGTACGACAGGATCTTGTCGAACTGTTGCTCGGACGCCTGGGCGCCCACCATGGTGTCGGTGTCCAGCGGGTCGCCACGCTTGATCGACTCGACCTTCTTCATCACCACCTTCATGAAGTCGTCGTAGATCGACTCTTCCACCAGCGCGCGGGAGGGGCAGGTGCACACTTCGCCCTGGTTGAAGAACGCCAGCACCAGGCCTTCGGCGGCCTTTTCGATAAATTGCGGTTCGGCTTTCATGATGTCGGCGAAGAAGATGTTCGGCGACTTGCCGCCCAGCTCAACGGTGGACGGAATAATGTTTTCGGCCGCGCAATGCATGATGTGCGAACCCACCGGCGTGGAGCCAGTAAAGGCGATCTTGGCGATGCGCTTGCTGGTCGCCAGGGCTTCGCCCGCTTCCTTGCCGAAGCCGTGCACCACGTTCAGCACGCCCGGTGGCAGCAGGTCGCCGATCACTTCCATCAGCACGTTGATGCCCAGCGGGGTCTGCTCGGCAGGCTTGAGTACCACGCAGTTGCCGGCGGCCAGGGCGGGCGCGAGTTTCCAGGCGGCCATCAGCAGCGGGAAGTTCCACGGGATGATCTGCCCGACCACACCCAGGGGCTCGTGGAAGTGATAGGCGGCGGTGTGTTCGTTGATCTCGGCGCTGCTGCCTTCCTGGGCGCGGATGCAGCCGGCGAAGTAGCGGAAGTGGTCAGCGGCCAGGGGGATATCGGCGTTGAGGGTTTCGCGTACGGCCTTGCCGTTGTCCCAGGTTTCGGTAATGGCCAGCAGTTCGAGGTTCTGTTCGATGCGGTCGGCGATTTTCAGCAGCACCAGCGAGCGGTCCTGGGCCGAGGTCTTGCCCCAGGCATCAGCGGCGGCGTGGGCGGCGTCCAGTGCCTTGTCGATATCTTTGGCAGTGGAACGTGGGAATTCGGCGATGGGCTTGCCGTTTACCGGCGAAGTATTGGTGAAGTAGTTGCCATCTATCGGGGCCACAAACTCGCCACCGATGTAGTTACCGTACTTGGCCTTGAACGAAACGATAGCGCCTTCAGTACCGGGGTGTGCATAACGCATGGTGGGTATCTCCTGACTTCTTATGTTTATTGGAGTGCAGCGTGGCTGCGCTTGATAAAGCGTAGAGCAAAGGTCGGGCCAGCGCCCTGCAGGCCAGGTAAATCAAGGCTTTAGGGTTTGTTGCAAGGCGTTGCTGTGACAGCTTTGGGACAGTCGGGGTGACAGTTTGTGCCACCGGCGATACAACCTGTGACCCATGGGTCGCCCCGGGATTGCAATGCGCCAAGGCGTGGAGGATGCTGGGCGTCCCGGTCCGCGGTGTGTCCCACGCAACAGGAGAACAATAAGAAGATGCAAAACGATCATTTCAGCCGCCATGCCCGGCAAGTCCTGACGGTCACCCGTGGGCAAGACCCGCTGCACGGTCCCGGCAGCGATCCCTCGATTGCCCGTTCCTGGCTGCGCTGCCTGGAGGACTATCACCTCGACCCGGCACTGACCATTGCCCCCACGGTGCTGGAGCACGATCGCCTGCTGGAAAGCCGCGAGCGCCTGCAGCAGGTGCTGCACATCGCCGGCACCGAAATGAACAATTTGCATCAACAGCTTTCCGGCGCCGGGCACGCGGTGCTGTTGACCGATGCGCGTGGGGTGATCCTCAACTGCGTCACCGCGCCTAGCGAGCGCAAGGTGTTCGAGCATGCCGGCCTATGGCTCGGCGCTGACTGGAGCGAGGCCTGCGAAGGCACCAACGGCATCGGCACCTGCCTGGTGGAGCGCCAGGCCCTGACCATTCATCGCGACGAACACTTTCGCGGGCGCCACACCGGCCTGACCTGTTCCGCCAGCCCGGTATTCGACCCCCATGGCGACCTGCTGGCAGTGTTGGACGTGTCCTCGGCCCGTGAGGCGGTATCGCGTCAGAGCCAGTTCCATACCATGGCGCTGGTCAATCTGTCGGCGAAGATGATCGAGAGCTGCTACTTCCTGCGCCACTTTGAAAACCACTGGTTGCTGCGTTTCCACCTGCAGGCCGAATCCGTGGGCCTGTTCAGCGAAGGGCTGCTGGCGTTCGACGGTGAAGGGCGGATCTGTGCGCTCAACCAAAGCGCGCAGAACCTGCTGGGGCTGCCACGCGGGCGTTTGCTGGGCCTGCCGGTGGAGATGTTTTTCGACTGCCGCCTGGATGACTTGCTCGGCCGCGCCAGTGCCAACGCCAGCGCCAGTTGGCCCCTGCGCACCCGCGATGGGCGCAGCCTGTTCGCGGTGTTGCGCGGCGAGGCCCGGCGGGCGCCCGGCCCACGGGTTCCGGTGCCGGCCAAGGTCGAGCGGCCGCGCGTGCCGGGCATCTGCCTGGGCGATGAGGCGCTGCAGAATGACTTTCGCAAGGCCCTGCGGGTCTTTGAACGCGACGTGCCGCTGCTGATCAATGGCGAAACCGGCTCCGGCAAGGAGGCATTCGCCAAAGCCGTGCACCATGCCAGCCAGCGTGCCGACAAACCCTTCGTCGCCCTGAACTGCGCGGCCATCCCAGAGAGCCTGATCGAGAGCGAATTGTTCGGTTATCGCGGTGGCAGTTTCACCGGCTCCCGCAAGGAAGGCATGCGCGGCAAGCTGCAACAGGCCGATGGCGGTACCTTGTTCCTCGATGAAATCGGCGATATGCCGCTGGCGTTGCAGACCCGGTTGCTAAGAGTGTTGGAAGACCGGCTGGTGGTGCCCATTGGGGGTGAGCCGCAAGCGGTGGACGTGCGGGTGATCAGCGCGACGCACCGCAACTTGCAGGAACGTGTGCGTGACGCCAGTTTCCGCGAGGACTTGTATTACCGGCTCAATGGCCTGGAAATCGCCTTGCCGCCGTTGCGCGAGCGCACTGACAAGTCGCAGTTGCTGGACTTTCTTCTGGCGCAGGAAGCGCAGGGGCAGACAATCGTACTTGATGACGATGCGCGTCAGGCACTGTTGGACTTCTCGTGGCCGGGTAACGTGCGACAAATGCGCACGGTGTTGCGTACTTTGGCTGCACTCTGCGAGGGCGCACGGGTCGGGTTGAGCGATCTGCCTGCGATAATTGGCCGGGTGCCTGTCCAGGCGCGAACCGTCGTCAAGCAGCCGTTGGAAGATGCCGAGCGGCTGGCATTGCTGAACATGCTGGAGCAGCAGCGCTGGCATATGACCCTTGCTGCAGAGCAGTTGGGCATTAGCCGCAATACGCTGTACCGCAAGCTGCGCAAGCATGGAATTGCGTTGCGTTCTGCGGGCTGAGCGAGGGTAAAGACCGCTCCTGTGCTTTGACGCCTGTGCTGATCAATTCGCCCTCATGATCTCTGTTCAATGGGTATGGGTGTAATAGGGGTTAATATATTTGTTGTGAAGTTGTGTGTGATTGCTAGCTTACTGGTTGCGACTTGGCGGGGTGATTATTTAATGCATTTATTGTTTTTAGGTGTTTGCATGATTCGTCGGTGTGAAAAGTGTTGCGGTTGAGGTGTGACGCTATTGGTTGTAATGGTTCATTTAATTTGTGTGTTGTGTGGAACTGAAGTCTGCCTATCTCATACTCAAGTGGAAGGGATGGTTCATCGTTTATGATGCTTTGACACTAGGGATGAATAAAATTGATAGTAATCACGTCGTTGACGTGTTTTTTACTATATAGGTGGCAATATGAATATTTCAGGTTTTCCTGTTTCGGTTCCGTTGCACGTGAATGATCCCGTGGATGGCTTGCCCCGGCACCAGGCATCAGCCGTTACGAAAAGTGCGTCCTACTTTGATGAAACGGCGCAAACTCCAGACACCCAGGCGTCCAGCGAGGCGAACAGTACGGGTGAAAATTCGGGTGAAGGCGCCGTGCGAGTCAGGCGCGGGTTTGGATCCCCTCGCCTTCCTCGACCGTTTTCCAGCGCAGGATCAAAGGCCCTTAAAGTCCCCTCTAACGGGATCGCCGGTAAATTTGTACAGACAGCGTCAGTAAAGCCTAATGTGGCTCCCCGTCCGACTGCAGGGGCCTCGAACAGCAAGGGGATAGCTAACTTCAGGGACATTGTGTTCAAAACGCAGCACCCTGGCGCCTCACTGCCCGTTGGGCCCAAGCCCGTGGTTGCGCAACCCAAGACATTTGGCGATGTTGCCACCAATCTGATTGCGGCTGATCGCCTGGTCAAGGCCGGTGTGTTTAAAACCGATACACCTTTGAAAACTGTAGCTCGCGATGCTTTTGTGAATGCGTCCGTAAATGGCCTGGTTAGTACTCCGTTGAGTATTGGTACTTATGCCGGATCGGTTTGGAGCGGTGAAACCATCAAGGGTAGCTTTAGCGCCACTACCCCATTATTGCCCCCGGCCCACCAGCCGGCTCCGAGTCAGCAATCCAATGGCGTTACGCCAGCGGCAGGCGGTACAGGAGAGCAAGACGCCACAATGATTAAGTTGCGGTTGGATAATGCCGAGACAAAGTTGCTGTACGCGGTTAACACTATTCAACTGCTGGCTGAGGGAGGGGATGGTGAGGCTCTTACGAAAGATCCGAACTGGCCAACCGAGACAAATGCGCGTATCAAAAAACTTGAGGAGCTGTACGGCGCAGCAGAGAAAAATATGGAGCTGACGGCTGCGGAAAACGGTTTTATTTTCAAGCCGTATAAAGAAGAATCAGTGGTCGAGCCTAAAACTGTTACCAGTCGCCTGGATGTACTTGATAAAAGGAACGAGACAATCAATAACTTCATTGCAAGGATGGTTGCCATTCGGGAAGTGGAAACAAAAGGCAAGAAAGAGATAGTTTGATAGTGGTCTGTCTGCTTTTGGTTCGGTGGTTTGAGTTCGGTTGTATGTTTTACTAAGTAGCAGCTGTCAGGCCCGGTATTTTGCGGGAGTTCTTAAATGCCGGGCTTGATTCCAGTGTACTGAATTGCAAAAAGAGTAGAAAAGTCCCTCGACTGTTTATCAGTGAGCGCCACGCTCAGTGGCGGAAAAGATCGCACGCTAATCGCTAAAAGAGTGCGAATTTTCCCACCCTACGCTAACCTGCCTCGATGTTTTACGAGGTCGACTATGCACATTCATATTCTCGGTATTTGCGGCACCTTCATGGGCTCAATGGCGGTCCTGGCCAAAGAGCTGGGGCATCACGTCACCGGCTCCGATGCCAACGTCTATCCGCCCATGAGCACGCAGTTGCAGGCCCAGGGCATTGAGCTGACCCAAGGTTACGACCCGGCGCAATTCGATCCGGTCCCGGACCTGGTGGTGATCGGCAATGCCATGTCCCGTGGCAACCCTGCCGTGGAGTACGTGCTGAACAAAGGCCTGCCCTATGTGTCCGGCCCGCAATGGCTGGCCGATCACGTGCTGCAGGGCCGTTGGGTGCTGGCGGTAGCCGGTACCCATGGCAAGACCACCACCAGCAGCATGCTGGCCTGGGTGTTGGAACATGCAGGCATGAGCCCCGGCTTCCTGATCGGCGGCGTGCCACAGAATTTCTCGGTGTCGGCGCGTTTGGGCGATACACCGTTTTTTGTGATCGAGGCCGATGAATACGACAGCGCCTTCTTCGACAAGCGCTCCAAGTTCGTTCACTACCGCCCGCGCACGGCGATTTTGAACAACCTGGAGTTCGATCATGCGGACATCTTCCCTGATCTGCCGGCCATCGAGCGGCAATTCCACCATCTGGTACGCACCATTCCCAGCGAAGGCCTGGTGATTCACCCCACCACCGAGCCGGCTTTGCAGCGCGTGATCGAGATGGGCTGCTGGACGCCGGTACAAACCACTGGCGCCGGCGGGCAGTGGCAGGTCAAGTTGTTGAGCGAGGATGGCAGCCAATTCGAAGTGCTGTTTGAGGGCGAGGCCCAAGGCATCGTCGATTGGGACATGACCGGCCAGCATAACGTCGCCAACGCCCTGGTGACCCTGGCTGCAGCCCGGCATGTCGGCGTGGTACCGGCCATGGGCATTGCCGCGCTGAGCGCGTTCAAGAGCGTCAAGCGGCGTATGGAAAAGGTCGCCGAAGTGAACGGGATTACCATCTACGACGACTTCGCCCACCACCCCACGGCGATCGCCACCACCCTCGACGGCCTGCGCAAGCGCGTTGGCGATGCGCCGGTGATTGCGATTATCGAGCCGCGGTCCAACTCCATGAAGCTGGGCGCGCACCGTGATGGCCTGCCGGAAAGCGTCAACGATGCCGACCAGGTGGTGTGGTACGCGCCAGCCAACCTGGGTTGGGACCTGGCAGCCGTGGCCAGGCTTTGCACGGTGCCGTCGATTGTCAGCGACTCCCTGGAAGGCATCATCGAACGGGTCAAAAGCCAGGCCAAGCCCGGTACCCACGTGGTGATCATGAGCAATGGCGGCTTTGGCGGCCTGCACGGCAAACTCGCCGAGGCGCTGCAATGAGCGGGCCGGAGCGCATCACGCTGGCGATGACCGGCGCCTCCGGCGCGCCCTATGGCTTGCGTTTGCTCGATTGCCTGGTGCGCGAAGACCGCGAGGTGCATTTCCTGATTTCCAAGGCCGCGCAATTGGTGATGGCCACCGAGACTGATGTTTCGCTGCCGCCCAAGGTGCAGATGATGCAGGCCTTCCTGACCGAATACACCGGTGCGGCGGCGGGGCAGATCAAGGTCTATGGCAAGGAAGACTGGATGTCGCCCGTGGCCTCCGGCTCCGGTGCGCCGGCGGCAATGGTGGTGGTGCCGTGTTCCACCGGCACCCTGTCGGCGATCGCCACCGGTGCCTGCAACAATCTGATCGAGCGCGCGGCGGACGTGACCTTGAAGGAGCGCCGCCAGTTGATCCTGGTGCCGCGCGAGGCGCCGTATTCGAGCATTCACCTGGAGCACATGCTCAAACTGTCGAATATGGGCGTGACCATCCTGCCGGCGTCGCCGGGCTTTTATCACCAGCCGCAGACCATTGATGACCTGGTGGATTTCGTGGTGGCACGGATTCTCAACTTGCTGAACATCCCCCAGGACATGTTGCCGCGCTGGGGTGAGCATCATTTGAGCAGCGATGAATAAAGTCCTGCTGATCGTGCTGGGCCTGCAACTGGCAGGCTGCGCCACCGTACGCACCCTGGATGCGGCGAAACCCGGTGCGCCAGTGGTGTATGCGGGCACGCGCCTGGATCTGTATGCGCTGCAGGGTGGTTGCTGTGCCATGGACCGTTTTGGCGCCGAAGCGCCGAGCTACCCGGGCCTCGACCTGCCGGCCAGCGCGCTGCTCGACACGCTGCTGTTGCCGCTGTCGGCGTTGACGGTATTGGGGGTTGGGTTTAATGCGACGGGTGGGTTGTAGCCTGTAGCGATGGTTGTGGTCTGGGCGGGCCCCATCGCAGGCAAGCCAGCTCCCCCATTTGATCGGTGAATGCATTCATGGGGGAGCCGGGCTTGCCCGCGATGAGGCCCGCCCGGTCACCGCAGATTCACTTGCCGAGCTTACGCAACTCATCCGACTCGACAATCCGCACCCCGTCCTGCTCCTCCAGGGCCAGGCGCCACATGGCCCGGGCCAGCTCGCACACTTCGATGCCACGATACTTGCCGGGAATCAGCCGCGACAACGGCCCTGCGAGTTTCTCCGCCAAGCGTGTCTCCAGGCGCTCGCCCAGTAGCAGCGAGGGCCGCACGATGGTCAGTTGTGGCCAGCCCTGAGCCTGCAAGGCCTGCTCCATCTCACCCTTGACCCGGTTATAGAACACCGAGGATTTGGGGTCGGCGCCTATCGCGCTGATCACGATCAGATGCCGTGCACCCATCTCCCGGGCGCGCTTGCCGAACGCCACCACCAGGTCCAGGTCTACGGCGCGGAACGCCTGCTCGGAACCTGCCTGCTTAAGCGTGGTGCCTAGGCAGCAGAAGGCCAGGTCGACCCGGCCGCTCAGTTGTGGCAGCAATGTGCTGGGGTCGCCGACCAGGTTTTCCAGGCGCGGGTGTTCGGCCAGTGGCCGGCGGCTGGGCGCCAATACGCGGGTGACGGTAGGCTCGTTGAGCAGGCGGTCCAGCAGATGTTCCCCGGTCAAGCCCGAGGCTCCGGCAAGCAATATATGCTGAGGCGTCAAGTACATAGTGTTTCCCCCCTTGATACAGTTTCAGCTTAGTTGCTCTTTGCTTCCTTGCTATTGATAGAGACGCTTTCCAGCGCCTTTCGTGCCTGCTGTTTACGTAATTGTTGCCAACGGGCGATCACACTCTTGGGGGCCCAGATCTGTGGTTCGGAGGCTTCGAAGTTGTCCGCCATTTCCCGTTCGGTCACATGCCGTTGGGCCAGCTTGAAGGCGTGCAGCAAATCGTCGGTCTGGGTCAGGGCCTGGGCGAACAGGGCGTCGCCAAAGTAGGTGAAGTCGGCTTCTTCCGAGCAGCCAAACGACACGCGGTCGGCGCGGGAGGCGGTCATGATCAGGGTGTGTTCATCCTTGAGCGCCGGGATGAAACCGCCGGAGTAGCAGGCGGAAATCACGATGACTTTGTCGCGGTTTTTCAGCGGCGCCATCACCGCCGCCAGCTCGTCGCTCGGCAGGTCGGCCAGCTCCATGCGCGGTTGGTCGAGCACCAGTTGATGTTCGTGGGTGCCGTGGCTGGTCAGGTAGATAAACACCAGGTCTTCGGGGCCGGCGCGCTCGGCCAGGGTCTGCACGGCGCGGCGCAGGCTTTCGCGGGTCGCCATCGGGCGGTAGGCGATATGGTCGCGGTGGTTGACCAGGCGGATCTGCCCGCGGGCGCCGAAGCGGCTGCTCAGTAGGTTGCTGACGTAGTCGGCCTCGCGCAGGAATACGCTTTGCTTGCCGTCACCGGCCACCACCAGGCTGTACAGCTCGACAGCCGGGGTGGATGCCGGCACGGCGGCGAGGGCGTCGTCGAGCAAGCGGCCCTGGGCCAGCACCCCGACTTCCAGGGTGTCGGGCAACAGCTTGCCGTCGGCATCGCGTACGCGCAGGCCGTTGGCCCAGGTCCCTGCTTGCACCGTGCCATCGGTGAGTACCAGGGTGCCTTGGCCGTGATAGCTGTCGTTGTCGAAGCCGCCGATGTAGAAGCTGCCATCGCTGAGGTTCAGGCGCCCCTCACCGGTAAAGCGCCAGTCACTGAAGTACCCGATGTAATGGCTGCCGTCCACGCCGGTCAGCTCACCCTTGCCGCTCAGGGCGCCTTCGCGGAACTCACCGGTCCACACGTCGCCGTCGGCGTTTTCGTAACGACCCTTGCCGTTGAGTTGGTTCTGCTTGAAGTGGCCGACGTACATGTCGCCTTCGGCGCTGTTGAAGGTACCGTTGCCTTCCAGTTGGCCATTGACGAAACGGCCGCTGAACTGGTTGCCGCTGTCGTCGTTGCGCTGGCCTTCGCCGTTGGGCTTGCCGTGGGCAAATTGGCCCTGGTACTGGCTGCCGTCGGGCAGTTCCAGGCGGCCGAGGCCGGAGTATTGGTCGTCTTTGAATTCGCCGCGATAGGTCATTTGCCCCTCTTTGAGGGTGCCTTCGCCGTTGCGCCGGCCTTGCTTGAAGCCGCCGACGTAGGTGTTGGCCGCCGTGGTCAGGGTGCCCTGGCCATCGAACAGGCCCTGCTGGAACTGGCCTTTATAAACCTCGCCATTGCTGCCATGCCATTCGCCCTGGCCGTGCCATTGGCCTTTGTCGAATTGCCCGGCGTACCAACTGCCGTTGGGATAATCCACCCGGCCCTGGCCTTGCAGCAGCCCATCGACCACATCCCCGCGATAACGCCCGCCGTCCGGCAGCCGGGCGTCGGGCGGCAACAGGGATTCGCCGTCGCCGCAAGCGGTGAGCAACAAGGCGAGAGCAAGGGGGACGAGTGGGCGCATAGCGGGATCCGGGTAATTGAGCGCCGAGTATGCCGCAGCGGGGGAAGCTATACCTAGTGGTCTGTGTGCGAATAAGGACTTGTCGGCGATGGCGCGGCTGCTGGCGCTATCGCCGGCAGGCCGGCTCCTACAGGTGTGTCAGACGAAGCACAGTGACAGCGACTCGGCGATGTAGGCCGGTTTTTCCTGGCCGTCGATTTCCAGGGTGCAGGTGGCCTTGAGCAGCCACTGGCCAGGCTTTTTCTCGGTGGCGTCGGTGAGGGTCACCGCCAGGCGTACCTTGGAGTTGACTTTCACCGGCTGGATAAAGCGCACGCTGTCCAGGCCGTAGTTGACCGCCATCTTCAAACCCTCGGGCATGATCAGGATGTCTTCGATCAATTTGGGGATCAGCGACAGCGACAGAAAGCCATGGGCTATGGTGCTGCCAAACGGAGTCTGGGCGGCTTTTACCGGGTCGACGTGGATGAACTGAAAATCGCCGGTCGCTTCCGCGAACAGGTTGATACGCTCCTGGTCGATGGTGAGCCATGCGGAACGTCCCAGTTCCTTGCCGACATATTCATTGAGTTGCGCTACAGGTACAAAGGGCATTGCGACTCTCCTTGGTTCATCTATCTCACCCTGGCGGCACGGGCACGCTGGCGCCGGCAGGGGGTTGTTGTTTTAGGTGGTTTGCAGAGAACCAATGTAGATCATCATGGGCAAATGGCCCGGTCAACCCACCATGCTTTTGGCGAATGCCTGTTCATAGGAGCGGCGTGCTTATAATGCCCACGGGCTTTTGGGGGAGAAAAACCCATGTTGTTACGCGGTTTGACATGGCTGGTGTTGTTTCAATTGCTGGGCACGGCAATCAATCACTTGTTCCTGCCGGTTTTGCCGGGGCCGATTGTCGGCCTGCTGTTGCTGCTGGCGTATCTGGTGTGGCGCGGCGAGGTCGGTGAGCCACTGAGCCTGGCGGCCGGCAGCCTGTTGCGTTACCTGCCGTTGCTGCTGGTGCCGCCGGCAGTGGGGGTGATGGTGTATGCCAAGGACATTGCCGCCGACTTCTGGGCCATCGTCGGGGCGCTGGTGTTGTCGCTGGTGATTGCCATGGCCTTTGTCGGCGTGCTCATGCAAAAGCTGGTCAAGCGCCAGGCACAGCGGGAGGAGGGGCAATGACCTTCGATTGGCAGGGCGCGTGGGCTGCGGTGATCCACCATCCCTTGTTTGGCATCGGCATTACCCTGGGCGCCTATCAACTGGTGCTGGCGGGGTTCGAGAAAACTCGCTGGATCTTCCTGCAACCGGTGCTGGTCTCGATGTTGCTGGTGATCGGCGTGTTGCTGGGGTGCGGCCTGACCTATGTCGAATACCGCAAAAGTACCGAGATCATGAGCATCCTGCTGGGCCCGGCCACCGTGGCACTGGCGGTGCCGCTGTACCTGAACCTGCGACGGATTCGCCAGTTGTTCTGGCCGATTTTTACTACGCTGGTGGTGGGGGGCGTGTTTGCCACTGGCCTGTGCATTGGGCTGGGTTGGTGGTTTGGCGCCGAACACATGGTGCTGATGACCATGGCGCCCAAGTCGGTGACCTCGCCCATCGCCATGCTGGTGGCCGAGCAGATCGGCGGCGTCGCGGCACTGGCGGCGGTGTTCGTGCTGATCACCGGGGTCATCGGGGCGATGATCGGGCCGGCCTTTCTGTCGTACCTGGGCGTGCACACCCCGGAGGCGCGGGGCATGGCCCTGGGCATGACCGCCCACGCGGTCGGCACCTCGGTGGCCTTGCAGGAAAGCGAGGAGTGTGGCGCCTTTGCGGCATTGGCGATGAGTTTGATGGGCGTGGCTACGGCAGTATTCCTGCCATTGGCCGTGTCTTTGGCGATTTAAGTCGGGTTTAAGGAACGCTTTATGAGTCTGGCGCTGTTCCCTCTCAATACTGTGCTGTTTCCAGGTTGCACACTCGACCTGCAGCTGTTCGAGGCGCGCTACCTGGACATGATCAGTCGCTGTATGAAAAAGGGCGAAGGCTTTGGCGTGGTGTGCATCCTCGATGGCCAGGAAGTCGGTCTCGCGCCGGACGGCTATGCATTGATGGGGTGCGAAGCGCTGATTCGGGATTTCAAGCAGCAGGACAATGGCCTGCTGGGGATCCGTGTCGAGGGTGGGCGCAGGTTTCGGGTGCGGGAGGCGCAGGTCCAGCGCGATCAACTACTGGTCGCCGATGTCGAGTGGCTGCAAGAGCAGCCCGAGCGCCCGTTGGATGAGGAAGACGCCGACCTGTTGGCCCTGCTGCAGGCATTGGCCGAGCATCCGATGGTCGCCTCACTGGATATGGGCGCCGACGTGCACGGGCAGCAGGAACTGGGCAACCGCCTGGCCTACCTGTTGCCGTTTACCGACGCCGACAAGATCGAGCTGCTGCAGCTCGACGATCCGGTACTGCGCCTGGATGCGATTCAGGTGCTGCTGGATGAATTGCAGGGCGAGCTGTTCGCTTGAGTGCCGTTATCTCGGAATAATCCGTGACCGCTTCGGATTTTTCATCGTTGCCGCGTGCCCATCGCCTGAAATAGTGGAGGCTCCGCCACCACTATCAGGGAATGAACATGATTCGATTATCGCCATCGGAGCAACTGGTCTGGGACGCATTTTTTGTCAGTGTGACCGCGCAAGTGATTCAGCAGGCCCGCGATCGCGGCCCCGAATACATTGCCGAGCGGGCTGCCGAAATTGCCGATGAAATGTTGCTGGAGCGCCGGGAGCGCTGCGCCGAACGGCGTCACGCTCCCGTGGACTGGGTCGGCCCGGCCTAGCTCAATAAGCGTAGCGCAGCAGGGCATGGGAGGTGCCGGTCAGGGCAAAGAACCCCAGGACCGCCACGCACCCCGGCACGATCAACCACCATACCTTCGGTGCCATGGGCGGCAGCAGGCTGTGGCGCTGGCTCAAGGTCAGGCTGAAGGCGCAGACCGTCATGGCCAGCAAGGTGCCGGCGAGGATATCGCTCGGCCAGTGGGCCCCCAGATATACCCGCGACAACGCAATGGCAGCGGCCGGAATGGCGCCCAATAGCAGCCATGCCAGGCGCATGCGGGTCGGTTGGCCGCGACCGGCCAGCACCGCCAGCGCGAGGAAGAACGCAAACGAGCCAGAGGCGTGGCCGCTGGGCATGCTGAAGCTGGTCAGCGGGTCGACGAGGATTTCTGGCCGGCCGCGGGCAAAGAACAGCTTGCTCCCGGTGTTGATCAGCGCGGCCCCGAGCAGGGTGGCACCGACGAAAATCGCCTGGCGCCATTGTCGCGCCAGCAGCAGCAGGCCGGTCAGCACCGCGCTGGCGACGAACATCTTCTTGAACTCGCCCAACTGGGTGGTCATCACCATGATCCGGTCCATCGCCGGGCCTCGGTGTTCCTGGACCAGGGCCATCAAACCCTGGTCAAAATGGTTCAGGTACGGATAACCGATAAACATCGCGATCAACAACGCCAGGCTGGCGCAGCCCATCCACAACGTGGCCCGGCGATGGCCGCGCAGGGTGCTGTTGAGGGCGATGCCGAACAACACGGCCAGGCACGCGGCAACCACCCCGGCCTCGGGCCAGAACCCTTCGGGCAGCGGCAACCGAAACGCCGCGCCGGCGGCCCAGCCCGGCAACAGATAGGCGATTGACCAGCCGGTGGCGGCCAGCACGCTGACGGCGGCAAAGCGCGGGAACGGCATATCACACATCCCGGCGACCATGGGCAGCATGGGGCGCAATGGGCCGATGAAGCGTCCTACCAGCAGGCTGACGATGCCGTACTTCTGGAAGTAGGCCTCGGCCCCGTCCATCCACTCGGGATGATGGCGCAAGCCGGGCAGGCGCCGGATGTTCTGGTGGAAATGCCGGCCCAGGTAGTAGGAAATTCCGTCGCCCAAAAGCCCGCCGAGCAAGCCCAGCAGCAGGGTTTCACTCAGGGACAGCGCGCCGCTGCCGGCCAGTGCGGCAATCGCAAACAGCAGCACCGTGCCTGGCACGATAATCCCGGCGATGGCCAGGCATTCCACAAAGGCGACGATAAACACCGCCGCGGCCAGCCATTGCGGGTTAAGGGTCAGCCAGCCAGTAATGCCATCGAGCCATGGGCCCATACAATCCTCTCCATCAGTGGTGATGTCCCTCTATAGGGGCGAGCTTGTGTGGGAGCGGGCTTGCTCGCGATGCAGGCGACTCGGTATGACTGACAGACCGAGGTGATGCTATCGCGAGCAAGCCCGCTCCCACATAAGCCCATTCCTGCAGGGCATATTTCAAATCAAAACGTAATCGCGGCCTTCGACCTGGCCGCGTCGCAACGGGTTCCGTGTGCAATAGGGCGCATAGCCGCCATCGACAAAGCGATACATCAGGTGTTCATCGCGCCCGCCGGGAATGCCCAGGCGGGTGGTCTGGATAATCTGCGTGGGGGCCAGGCCCACATCCTCGACGTACAGCCGCTCCTGGTCGAAGCGCTTGGCGTCCCACATTGGCACCTTTAAACCCAGGGCCTTGCACAGCAGGGTTTGCCCGGCGCAAAGCTTCTGGGCCGGGCGCGGACGGCCGCTGGCGTCGGGGTTGTTGAGGAGCATTTGCGCCAGGCTGGCAGGCCCTGATACCTCATCCACCCAGGGGTAGGCCGACTTGATCAGCACGGCATTGCCTGGCCCCTGGGCACTGAAGTTCAGGGAGTCACCGCCACGGGCGTAGTACATATAGATGTGGCCGCCATCCAGAAACAAAGCCTTACGCTTTTCTGTGTAGCCGAGGGACGCATGGCTGCCTTTTTCGGCCAAATAATAGGCTTCGGTTTCAATAATTCGCGCCGACAGCCACAA
Organism: Pseudomonas sp. FP2294; assembly: GCF_030687625.1. Classification (NCBI taxonomy): domain Bacteria; kingdom Pseudomonadati; phylum Pseudomonadota; class Gammaproteobacteria; order Pseudomonadales; family Pseudomonadaceae; genus Pseudomonas; species Pseudomonas sp. FP2294. The sequence continues at coordinate 5,098,460 of NZ_CP117441.1, read as the reverse complement.
CTCGCCGACCCGATGGCGGATGACTTTGCCCAGCAAATCTTTCGCGAGCGTTTGCGCGTCGCGGTCGAAAAAGCCATCCGGCAGGGGGTTGGCGGGGAGCTTTGGGGGAGAACTGGACATGACGATGGACGGTTGCGCAGGCCAAATGTGACAGGATGATATCAACTTCAGCCTTAATCACCGCTGAACGTCGAGTTTTTACAGTTCATTTCGACCATCCGCCCCTCACCGCTGTCCGTAGGACGGCGCGACAGCTATAATCTGCCGCTTTCCTCTTTGCCAAGACCCCACCAGACCATGACTGAGTCCGTTCTTGACTACATGACCCGCCTGGGTCGCGCTGCCCGTCAGGCCTCGCGGTTGATCGCCCGTGCGAGCACCGCGCAGAAGAACCGTGCCCTGCTGGCGGCCGCCGATGCTCTGGATGCCTCGCGCTCCGAGTTGACCGCTGCCAACGAGCTGGACCTGGCCAACGGCCGGGCCAATGGTCTGGAGCCGGCATTGCTGGATCGCCTGGCGCTGACGCCGGCCCGTATCGACGACATGATCGAAGGCTTGCGCCAGGTGGCCAAGCTGCCGGACCCCATCGGTGAGATCCGCGACATGCGCTACCTGCCGTCAGGTATCCAGGTCGGCAAGATGCGCGTGCCCCTGGGCGTGATCGGCATCATCTATGAGTCGCGGCCCAACGTGACCATCGACGCCGCGAGCCTGTGCCTGAAGTCCGGCAACGCCACCATCCTGCGCGGCGGCTCCGAAGCGATCCATTCCAACCGCGCCATCGCCGCCTGCATCCAGCAAGGCCTGGCCGTGGCCGAGTTGCCGGCTGAAGTGGTGCAAGTGGTGGAAACCACCGACCGCGCCGCCGTCGGGGCGCTGATCACCATGCCGGAGTTTGTCGACGTAATTGTTCCACGCGGCGGCAAGGGCCTGATCGAACGTGTCAGCCGCGATGCCAAGGTGCCAGTTATCAAGCACCTGGATGGCGTCTGCCATGTGTTTATCGACGTGGCGGCCGATCTCGACAAGGCGATCCGCATTGCCGATAACGCCAAGACCCACCGCTACGCGCCGTGCAACACCATGGAAACCCTGTTGGTCCACGCCGGCATTGCCGAGCGCGTGTTGCCGCCGCTGGCTGCAATCTACCGTGACAAAGGCGTGGAGTTGCGGGGTTGCGAGCGTACCCGGGCATTGCTGGGCAGCGACGTGATCGAAGCCACCGAGCAGGACTGGTACACCGAATACACGGCGCCGATCCTGTCGATTCGTATCGTCGATGACCTGGACCAGGCCATCGAGCACATCAATACCTACGGCTCCAAGCATACCGACGCCATTGTTTCCGAGCATTTCAGCGATGCCCGGCGTTTCCTCACCGAAGTAGACTCTGCTTCGGTGATGATCAACGCCTCGACGCGTTTTGCCGACGGCTTCGAGTACGGCCTGGGGGCGGAGATCGGGATTTCCACGGACAAGCTGCATGCCCGTGGCCCGGTGGGCCTGGAAGGCCTGACCAGCGAGAAGTACGTGGTCTTTGGCGATGGTCATGTGCGCACTTGATGGGTAAACGCATCGGGCTGCTCGGCGGTACCTTCGACCCCGTGCACATCGGCCATTTGCGCAGTGCCCTGGAAGTGGCGGATACCCTCGGGCTGCAAGAGCTGCGGCTGATCCCCAATGCCAGGCCGCCGCACCGGGACACACCGCAGGTCAGCGCGCAGGAGCGCCTGGCGATGGTGCAGTGTGCGGTGGCCGGGATTGCCCCGTTGGTGGTGGACGACCGCGAGCTCAAACGCGATAAACCGTCCTACACTATCGACACCCTGGAACAGACGCGGGCCGAGTTGGCCGCCGATGACCAGTTGTTTCTGCTTTTGGGCTGGGACGCATTTTGCGGACTGCCCACTTGGCATCGCTGGGAAGAGTTGCTCCAGCATTGCCACATCCTGGTTTTGCAACGCCCGGATGCCGACAGCGAACCGCCGGATGCCTTGCGCAACCTGCTGGCAGCGCGGTCGGTAAGTGACCCACAGGCCCTGACCGGGCCGAGCGGGAATATTGCATTCGTCTGGCAGACCCCGCTTGCGGTGTCCGCCACCCAGATCCGTCAACTGCTGGCCAGCGGTAAGTCGGTACGTTTCCTGGTGCCTGACGCGGTCCTGGCCTACATCGATGCGCACGGGCTTTACCGTGCGTCGAACTGAAAAGGCGCGCTTGAAGGCACGAATAGTCGTGTATTGAAGCGCCCGAACTAATGAGCAAAACGAGTTTTATATGACGAACAAAGACGTAAGCAAAGTTAAGCGCAAAGGCACGTTCAAGAGCGCACCGTTGCCAGTGGAAGCCCTGCTGGTCCCGGCCCCTGAAGGCGAAGCGCTGGTCGCGCTGGCCGTAGCCGCCCTGGAAGACGTGAAGGCCCAGGACATCCAGGTCCTGGACGTGCGCGACAAGCAAAGCATCACCGACTTCATGATCATCGCCACCGGTACCTCCAACCGCCAGATCGGCGCGATGCTGGACAAGGTTCGCGAAGCCGTCAAAGCCCAGGGCGTCAAGCCACTGGGTGAAGAAGGCAAGGGCGATAGCGACTGGGTGCTGGCTGACCTGGACACCGTGATCGTACACATGATGACCAGCAACGCTCGCCAGTTCTACGACCTGGAGCGTCTGTGGAAAGGCGCCGAGCAGAGCCGTGCTGCCGATGGCAAGCACCACAGCCCTGAAGTCGGTCACGCGCACTTCGACAAGCTCAACAAAGACCAGGAATAAGGAACGGCTGTGCGCCTGCGTCTGATCGCTGTCGGTTCACGCATGCCCAAGTGGGTGGAAGAAGGCTGGCATGAATATGCCAAGCGTCTGCCATCCGAATTGGCGCTGGAACTGGTGGAAATACCCCTCAACACCCGGGGCAAGAACGCCGATGTGGCGCGCTTTATCCGTCAGGAAGGCGAGGCGATGCTGGCCAAGGTCGGTGCCAACGAGCGCATCGTCACCCTTGAGGTGCACGGCAAACCCTGGAGCACCGAGCAGTTGGCGGTGGAACTGGATCGCTGGCGCCTGGATTCGCGCACGGTCAACTTCATGGTCGGCGGCCCCGAGGGGTTGGCGCCGGAAGTCTGCGCGCGGGCCGATCAGCGCTGGTCGCTGTCGCCCCTGACGTTGCCCCATCCGCTGGTGCGGATTCTGATTGGTGAACAGCTGTATCGCGCCTGGACAGTCCTGTCCGGGCACCCTTACCACAAATAGTCTGCGCCCTGCCTGATGACCCAGCCGATCCGCATCAAGGACCACGAGAAAGACGCACGTCTTGTACGCGCGCGTGTGATCTTTGGCGCGATCGCGGTGGTGGCGTTGATGTGCGTGTTGATCGCCCGTCTGTATTACCTGCAGGTGATCCAGTACGAGTATCACTCCACGTTGTCGGAAAACAACCGGGTGCATGTGCAGCCGATCCCGCCGACCCGTGGCCTGATTTTCGACCGCAATGGCGTGGTGATTGCCGATAACCGGCCCAGTTTCAGCCTGAGCATGACCCGCGAACGGTCCGGTGACTGGCAGCAGATCCTCGATGTGATTGTCGAGGTGCTGCAACTGACGCCGGAAGACCGGGCGATCTTCGAGAAGCGCATGAAGCAGGGGCGGCGCCCGTTTGAACCGGTGCCGATCCTGTTTGAGCTGACTGAAGAGCAGATCGCCAGGATCGCCGTGAACCAGTTCCGCCTGCCGGGGGTGGAGGTGGTGGCGCAACTGGTGCGGCATTACCCGCAGGGGGCGCACTTTGCCCACTCGGTCGGTTATATGGGGCGGATCAACGAAAAAGAGCTGAAAACCCTCGATCCGGTCAATTACAGCGGCACCCACCATATCGGCAAGACCGGTATCGAGCGCTTCTACGAGCCGGAGCTGCACGGCCAGGTGGGTTACGAGGAGGTCGAGACCAACGCCCGTGGCCGCGTGCTGCGGGTGCTCAAGCGCACCGACCCGATTCCCGGCAAGGACATTGTTCTGAGCCTGGATATCAAGCTGCAGGAGGCCGCGGAAATGGCCCTCGGCGGGCGTCGTGGTGCGGTGGTCGCGCTGGACCCGAACACCGGCGAGGTCCTGGCCATGGTCAGCCAGCCGAGTTTCGACCCCAACCTGTTTGTCACCGGGATCAGCTTCAAGGCCTATGCCGAGTTGCGTGATTCCATCGACCGGCCGTTGTTCAACCGGGTGCTGCGCGGTCTGTATCCACCGGGTTCGACCATCAAGCCAGCGGTGGCGATTGCCGGCCTGGATGCCGGTGTCGTGACTGCTTCCAGCCGGGTCTACGATCCGGGTTACTACATGTTGCCCAACTACGATCACAAATACCGTAACTGGAACCGTACCGGCGACGGCTATGTGGATCTGGATATGGCGATCATGCGTTCCAACGACACCTACTTCTATGACCTGGCCCACAAGCTGGGGATTGATCGTTTATCGACCTACATGGGCAAGTTCGGCCTCGGTCAGAAAGTGTCCCTGGATATGTTTGAAGAGTCCCCTGGCCTGATGCCGTCCCGCGAGTGGAAGCGCGCCACCCGGCGCCAGGCCTGGTTCCCCGGTGAGACGCTGATCCTGGGGATCGGCCAGGGCTATATGCAGGCCACGCCCTTGCAACTGGCCCAGGCCACGGCGCTGGTGGCCAGCAAAGGCAAGTGGATTCGTCCGCACCTGGCCAAGACCATCGAGGGTGAACAGCCGGTGGATGAAAACCCGATCCCCGACATCGTCCTGCGCGACCCGTCCGACTGGACCAAGGTCAACCACGGCATGCAACAAGTGATGCACGGCGCGCGAGGCACGGCGCGCAAGGCGGCCATTGGCGCGCAGTATCGGATTGCCGGCAAGAGCGGGACTGCCCAGGTGGTCGCAATCAAGCAGGGCGAGAAATACGACCGCTCCAAAGTCCAGGAACGCCATCGCGACCACGCCTTGTTCGTCGGTTTCGCCCCGGCCGACAACCCGAAAATCACCGTGGCGGTGATGGTCGAGAACGGCGAGTCCGGTTCCGGCGTGGCCGCCCCGGTGGTGCGCCAGATCATGGATGCCTGGTTGCTGGACCAGGACGGCAAGCTCAAGCCTGAGTTTGCCAACCCTTCAAGCGCGGAGGCTACGGCCCGTGAAGAGTAATTTCGACCGCATTCTCTCTAGTGAGGATGTGATGCGCCGCCGCGCCACCTTGTTGCAACGCATGCACATTGATGGCCCGTTGCTGATCCTGCTGCTGACCCTGGCAGCCGGTAGCCTGTTCGTGCTGTATTCGGCCAGTGGCAAGAACTGGGACCTGTTGATCAAGCAGGCGTCCTCGTTTGGCCTGGGCCTGTTGTCGATGGTGGTTATCGCCCAGTTGGAGCCGCGCTTCATGGCGCGCTGGGTGCCGCTGGGGTATGTCGTCGGGGTGCTGCTGCTGGTGGTGGTGGACGTCATGGGGCACAACGCCATGGGCGCCACCCGTTGGATCAATATCCCGGGGGTGATTCGCTTCCAGCCGTCGGAATTCATGAAAATCCTCATGCCGGCCACCATCGCCTGGTACCTGGCCAAGCGCACCTTGCCGCCGCAGCTCAAGCATGTGGGGATCAGCCTGATCCTGATCGGCATTCCGTTCATTCTGATCGTGCGCCAGCCGGACCTCGGCACCGGCCTGCTGATTCTTGCCGGCGGTGCATTCGTGTTGTTCATGGGCGGCCTGCGCTGGCGCTGGATTGTCAGTGTGCTGGTGGCGGCCGTGCCGGTGGCTGTCGCCATGTGGTTCTTCTTCATGCACGACTATCAGAAGCAGCGGGTCCTGACCTTCCTCGACCCTGAGAGCGATCCGCTGGGCACCGGCTGGAACATCATCCAGTCCAAGGCGGCCATCGGTTCCGGTGGCGTGTTTGGCAAGGGCTGGTTGCTGGGCACCCAGTCGCACCTGGACTTCCTGCCGGAAAGCCACACCGACTTTATTATCGCGGTGATGGGTGAGGAGTTCGGCCTGGTGGGCATCTGCGCACTGTTGCTGATCTACTTGCTGTTGATCGGGCGTGGCTTGGTGATTACCGCGCAAGCGCAGACGTTGTTCGGTAAATTGCTTGCCGGCGCGCTGACAATGACTTTTTTTGTTTACGTTTTCGTCAACATCGGTATGGTCAGTGGCCTGCTGCCGGTGGTTGGGGTGCCGTTGCCGTTCATTAGCTACGGCGGAACTTCGTTGGTGACATTACTGTCAGCGTTTGGGGTCTTGATGTCGATCCATACCCATCGCAAGTGGATCGCACAGGTTTGAATAAGGTGAAGATGTCAATGCAAGCAATGCGTGGCTGGGCTGCTCGGTATGCGTCCTGTCTGGGCTTGGTGGGCGCCTTTGGCGCTGCACAGCCAGCCCTGGCCGGCGATTACGACGGCTCGCCCCAGGTCGCCGAGTTTGTCGGCGAGATGACGCGTGACTATGGTTTCGCCGGCGAACAACTGATGGGCGTGTTCCGCGAGGCTCAGCGCAAGCAGTCGATCCTCGACGCGATCTCTCGCCCCGCCGAGCGCGTCAAACAGTGGAAGGACTATCGCCCGATGTTTCTCACCGACGCCCGGGTGGCGCGGGGTGTGGACTTCTGGCGCCAGCACGAGGCCGTACTGGCCCGTGCCGAGCAGGAATATGGCGTGCCGGCCCAGGTGATCGTGTCGATTATCGGCGTTGAAACCTTTTACGGGCGCAATACCGGCAGTTTCCGGGTGATCGACGCCTTGTCGACCCTGGGCTTCGATTACCCGCCCCGTGCCGAATTCTTCCGCAAGGAACTGCGCGAGTTCCTGCTGCTGGCCCGTGAAGAGCAGATCGACCCATTGACCCTCAAAGGCTCGTACGCCGGGGCCATGGGCCTGCCACAGTTCATGCCGAGCAGCTTTCGCGCCTACGCCGTGGATTTCGACGGTGATGGCCATATCAATATCTGGAGCAACCCCGATGATGCCATCGGCAGTGTTGCCAGCTACTTCAAGCGTCACGGCTGGGTGGCTGGCGAGCCGGTGGTGATTCGCGCCGATGTCACGGGCGATCGCGCCGATGAAGGCCTGACCCAGGGCATCGAGCCGGTGAAAACCGTCGGGGAGTTGCGGGCGCTGGGCTGGTCAAGTCATGATGCGCTGCGCGATGATATACCGGTTACCGCCTTTCGCCTGGAGGGCGCAGACGGCCCGGAATACTGGATGGGCCTGAAGAATTTTTACGCAATCACGCGTTATAACCGCAGTGTGATGTACGCCATGGCCGTACATCAGCTGTCAGACATGCTGGTTCAAGCACGGGGCGTCAAGTAATGCGGGTATCGCCGATCAATAAACCGCTCAAGCTGGTGGCGCTTGCCGCATTGTCCTTGCTGGTTGTCAGTTGCTCCACCAGCCGTGCGCCGGCGCAGAAGGCCGGTGGCCCGGTAGTCCGCGCGCAGCCGGGGCTGGATATCAACCGGGCTCACAAGGACGGCGCGCCGTGGTGGGACGTTGACGTCTCGCGCATCCCGGATGCCACGCCGACCCTGCATACCGGCAACTATAAGGCCAACCCCTACACGGTACTGGGCAAGACCTACTTTCCGCTGCAGGAATCCAAGAACTATGTGCAGTCGGGTACCGCGTCCTGGTACGGCACCAAGTTCCACGGGCAGAACACCGCCAACGGCGAGGTGTATGACCTGTACGGCATGAGCGCGGCCCACAAGACCTTGCCGCTGCCGGCCTATGTACGGGTGACCAACCTGGACAACAACCGCGTGGTAATCCTGCGGGTCAACGACCGTGGGCCGTTCTACTCCGACCGCATCATCGACTTGTCCTACGCAGCCGCGAAAAAACTCGGCTATGCCGAATCCGGCACGGCGCGGGTCAAGGTTGAAGGCATCGACCCGGCCCAGTACTGGGCCCAGCGCGGCAAGCCAGCGCCATTGATGCTCAACGAACCACAGAGCGCACAACCGCAGATCACCGCTTCGGCAGGCAAGGTCGAGCAGTGGACGCCGCCGCCCCAGCAGCACGCCGCGCCAGTCGTGGCCGTGCCACAGGCGGCGCCGGGCAATGCAGCGGGCGGGCAGTACCTGCAAGTCGGCGCTTTCGCCAACCCGGATGCGGCAGAACTGTTAAGGTCCAAGCTCAGCGGGATGGTCAGCGCGCCAGTCTTTATCAGCTCCATTGTGCGTAACCAGCAGACCCTGCACCGGGTACGCCTGGGCCCCATCGGCTCGGCGGGTGAGATTGCCCAGGTACAGAACAGCGTGCGATTGGCCAACCTGGGCCAGCCCAGCGTGGTCGGCGCCGAATAAGCAGTAGCGGATCGAGGGTGCTGGCGCGCTTGCGCGCCGGGGCCCTGGTTGCAGGCTCTTCGAATAATAAAAACCCGAAGGCAAGGGTTGAGCTGGCAACTGAATACGCGACAGCCTGGTGACGGGCTGTCTGAATGTTTTGCCCGCGAGGGCAAGTTTCCATAAGCAATTTCGAGAGACGGATGAACATCACCACCTTAGCCAAACGCCTGTGCCTGCTTGTCCCGCTGATCATTGCGCCCGCTGCCTGGGCCGTCGAAATGATGCCAGCACCACCGCAACTGGCTGCCAAGTCCTACGTGCTCATGGATGCCGCCAGCGGCAACGTGCTGGTCGAAAACAACGGTGACCAGCGCTTGCCGCCGGCCAGCCTGACCAAGCTGATGACCGCCTATATCGCGACCCTGGAAATCCGTCGCGGCCAGATCGGTGAAAACGATCCGGTGACCGTCAGCGAAAACGCCTGGCGCACCGGCGGTTCGCGGATGTTCATCAAGGTCGGCTCCCAGGTCTCCGTCAGCGACCTGCTGCACGGCATCATCATCCAGTCCGGTAACGACGCCAGCGTCGCCCTGGCCGAACACATTGCCGGCAGCGAAGATGCATTTGCCGACATGATGAACAAAACCGTGACTGACCTGGGCATGACCAACAGTCACTTCATGAACCCGACCGGCCTGCCAAACCCAGACCACTACTCGTCGGCCCATGACATGGCGATCCTGGCGCGCGCGATCATTCGTGTCGACCCGGTGCACTACGCCATCTACTCCCAGAAAGAGTTCTTCTGGAACAACATCAAGCAGCCTAACCGCAACCTGTTGCTGTGGCGCGACAAGACCGTCGACGGCCTGAAAACCGGGCATACCGACGAAGCTGGCTACTGCATGGTGTCCTCGGCTGTGCGTGACGGCCAACGTCTGATCGCCGTGGTGTTCGGCACCAACAGCGAACAGGCCCGTGCGGCGGAAACCCAGAAGCTGCTGACCTATGGCTTCCGTTTCTTCGAAACCCAGACCTTCTACCAGAAGGGTGCCGAACTGGCCCAGGCTCCTGTGTGGAAAGGCACCGAGCGTCAAGTCAAGGCCGGCCTGGCTGACGACCTGACCCTGACCATGCCTAAAGGCCAGCTGAAGAAACTGGCTGCCAGCATGACCATGAACCCACAACTGACCGCGCCAATCGCCAAGGGCGATGTGATCGGTAAAGTCGAAGTGAAGCTGGACGACAAAGTCGTACACAGCGCCGATCTGATCGCGCTCGACGCCGTTGAGGAAGGTGGTATCTTCCGCCGCGTGTGGGATAGCATCCGTCTATTCTTCTACGGCTTGTTCAACTGATTGTGTGCACCCGCAAGGCCCCGCGTTGATCCGACGCGGGGCTTTGCCCGTCGCCACGGCTTACCGCTTACGAGGCCGTTTCGCCATGACCGATAAAGAAGTAAAGGCGCCAAAGATCGAATTCCCGGTGACGGACTATCCCGTCAAGGTGATCAGCGATACCGGTGTGGGCAACAAAGACAAGATCCTCGAGATCATGCGTAAACACGCAACGATCAACGACAACCGTGTGGATGAGCGCTTGAGCACCAACGGTAAGTACACCACGATCCAGTTGCACATCGTTGCGACCGGTCAAGACCAGCTTTACGACATCAACAGCGAACTGCGAGCCACCGGTTTCGTACATATGGTGTTGTGATGTCGCAGGTCCTGGGCTTTCGCGAGCTCGGCCAGATGGCGTACGAGCCGGTCTGGCACGCCATGCAGCGCTTTACCAATGAGCGCGGCAGCTCGGCTCCCGACGAAATCTGGCTGGTGGAACACCCGCCGGTATTCACCCAGGGCCAGGCTGGCAAGGCTGAGCATCTACTACTTCCGGGTGATATTCCGGTGGTGCAGGTCGACCGAGGTGGTCAAGTGACTTACCATGGGCCCGGACAACTGGTGGCTTATTTGCTGCTGGATGTGCGCAAGCTGGGTTACGGCGTGCGTGAGCTGGTCAGTCGCATGGAAAACTGCCTGATCGAGCTGCTGGCCAGTTATGGTGTGACTGCCGTGGCCAAGCCCGATGCTCCAGGTGTGTATGTCGACGGCGCGAAAATCGCCTCCCTGGGCCTGCGCATCCGCCATGGCTGTTCCTTTCATGGCCTGGCCCTGAACGTGGACATGGACCTGGCGCCGTTTCGCCGGATCAATCCCTGTGGTTACGCCGGTTTGGCCATGACCCAGTTGAGTGATCACGCAACACCCCTAGAATTTGCCGAGGTAAGTGCCCGGCTGCGCGCGCAGCTCGTCAAACACCTCGACTATGCTGAGCAGACGACCCTGACGGGCGGAATCGACTGATATGACTACTGATGTTGTGCAAACCATGATCTCGACGCTGGACATTACCGAGCGTCCGGCCCCGGCTCCGCGTGCCAAGGTGGAAGCCGGCGTCAAGCTGCGCGGCGCCGAGAAGGTTGCACGCATCCCGGTGAAGATCATTCCGACCACCGAACTGCCGAAAAAGCCCGACTGGATCCGCGTGCGCATCCCGGTCTCGCCGGAAGTCGACCGTATCAAGGCGCTGCTGCGTAAGCACAAGCTGCACAGTGTGTGCGAAGAGGCCTCCTGCCCGAACCTGGGCGAGTGCTTCTCCGGCGGCACCGCGACCTTCATGATCATGGGTGACATCTGCACCCGTCGTTGCCCGTTCTGCGACGTTGGCCATGGCCGGCCGAAGCCACTGGACGTCAACGAGCCGGAAAGCCTGGCCATCGCCATCGCCGACCTGAAACTCAAGTACGTGGTGATCACCTCGGTAGACCGCGATGACCTGCGCGACGGCGGTGCCCAGCACTTTGCCGACTGCATCCGCGAAATCCGCAAACTGTCGCCGAACGTGATGCTCGAGACCCTGGTCCCGGACTACCGTGGCCGTATGGACGTCGCCCTGGAAATCACTGCCGCCGAGCCGCCAGATGTGTTCAACCACAACCTGGAAACCGTTCCGCGCCTGTACAAGGCTGCGCGTCCGGGTTCGGACTACCAGTGGTCGCTGACCCTGCTGCAGAAATTCAAGCAGATGATGCCGCACATCCCGACCAAGTCCGGGCTGATGCTGGGCCTGGGCGAAACCGACGAAGAAGTCATCGAAGTCATGAAGCGCATGCGCGAACACGACATCGACATGCTGACCCTCGGCCAGTACCTGCAACCATCGCGCAGCCACTTGCCGGTGCAGCGTTTCGTGCACCCGGACACCTTTGCCTGGTTTGCCGAAGAAGGCTACAAGATGGGCTTCAAGAACGTCGCGTCGGGCCCGCTGGTACGTTCGTCGTACCACGCCGACGAACAGGCCAAGCTGGTCAAGGCTAGCCTGGTTTCCTAAACCTTGGCGCCGATCCATTTGTGTGGATGGGCGTGTAGGGGGGCTGGTTTGTGTGGGAGCGGGCTTGCCCGCGATAGCATCGCCTCGGTGCAACTGATACACCGAGGCGTGTGCATCGCGGGCAAGCCCGCTCCCACAGTTCGTTGTGCTGTACAGAATAGGGAGAACCAAGGATGACTAACCCGCTTGCCACCGCCGTACCCGCCCTGCGCGCCGAAGGTGTGATCGGCCTCATTGCCCCCGCTGGCCCCGCCGCGCTGGATGTTGAAAAGGCCGGGCAATGGATGCGCGCCCGTGGCTACGAGCTGCGGATTTTCTCGGGGGTGTATGAGCGCGATGGCTATCTGGCCGGCAGCGATAAAGTACGCCTGCGCGACCTGCACGCTGCCTTCGCCGACCCCGAGATCGACGCCATCTTCTGTCTGCGCGGTGGCTACGGCACCCCACGCTTGCTCGATAGCGTGGATTTCGAGCTGCTGGCAGCCAATCCCAAGCCCTTCGTCGGCTACAGCGATATCACCGCGCTGCACTTGGCGATCAGCCGCTACGCCGGCTTCGTGACCTTCCACGGCCCGATGCTCAATGCCGACCTGCTCGGTGACAAGCAACAGCCCACTGAGTCATCACTGTTCAGCCTGCTGCGCGGCCAGCTGGGCGCTGGCAGTGTGCTGGCGCACCCAGTGGCGTACCCGCTGACCACCATTGAGCCTGGCATCGCCTGTGGGCGCTTGCTGGGGGGCAACCTGTCGATGATCGCGGCGGTGATGGGCACGCCCTTCGAGCTTGATGCCGAGGGCATCATCCTGTTTATCGAGGACGTCAACGAGCCAATCTATCGCATCGACCGCCTGCTGACGCACTTGCGCCTGGCGGGCAAGCTGGCGCAGGTGCGCGGTGTGCTGGTGGGGGATGTGGCGGGAGTGGATAACGTCGCGCTGGAGCGCCTGCTGAAACAGACCTTCCAGCCGTTCTGTATTCCGGTCCTGTCCGGCTGGCGCAGCGGCCATTGTGACCCCAATCTGACCTTGCCGATGGGCGCCTTGGTGCGCCTGGATGCGGGGGAACAGCGGCTGGTGCTGGAGCAGGATGTGGTGTCTAGGCTCTGAGTGTTTTGCCGCCTGTCGGCACGCTATCGCGAGCAAGCTGGCTCCCACAGGGAATTGCATTCCAAATGTGGGAGCGGCAGTCGCCCTACACCGATCTAGCGGCTACGCAACGACTCCAACAACTTCACCGTCGGATATCCATCCGCCGGCCAGCCCAACGACTGCTGCGCCGCACGAATCGCCTTGCGCGTATTGGCGCCGATAATCCCGTCCGGGTTGCCGGCCTCATAGCCATTGGCGCTCAACACCGTCTGCAACTCGATGCGCTGGGAGCGGGTCAGTGGCAGTTCATCGGTTGGCCAATCGCCGCGAATCACCCCACCGCCGCCAAAACGCTCGGACAACAGGCCGACCGCCAGGGCGTATGACGACGAGTTGTTGTACTTGAGGATTGCGCGGAAGTTATCCAGCACCAGGAACGCCGGGCCACGATGGCCGGCCGGCAGCAGCAGGGCGGCCGACAGCGTTTCTACGTTGGGCGGCACGCTGGCACCGGCCGGCACCTGCAGGCCCAGCTTCAACCATTCGCCGACCGGCTTGCGCACCACGCCATCAGCCAGGGCGTAATCGAAGTTTGTCGGCAATTGCTGCACCTCAAAGCCCCACGGCTGGCCTTTCTGCCAGCCCGAGCTTTGCAGGTAGTGCGCAGTGGAGGCGAGGGCGTCGGCCGAGCTGTTCCAGATGTCGCGGCGACCGTCGCCGTCGAAGTCCACGGCGTGGGTGTTGTAGGTGGTCGGTATGAACTGGGTCTGGCCCATGGCGCCGGCCCACGAGCCGCGCATCTGTTCGGCTGGAATGTCACCGTGCTGGATGATTTGCAGCGCGGCCAGCAACTGCGCCTGGGCGAATGCCGGGCGGCGGCCTTCATAGGCCAGGGTCGCCAGGGAGCGGATCACCGAGTTATTGCCCTGGAACGAACCGAAGTTACTTTCCATGCCCCACACCGAGACCAGCACCTGGCGATCAACGCCGTAGCGCTGTTCGATGCTTTGCAGGATATCGGCGTGCTTGATCAGCAAGGCCTGGCCATTGCGTACGCGCAGCGCCGACAAGGCACCGTTGAGGTATTCCCACACCGGGCGGGAAAATTCCGGCTGGCTGCGGTCGGCGCGGATGACCGCCATGTCGGGGGTGACGTTGGCGAAGGCGGTGTCGAATACCGTCGGGGTGATACCGGCCTTCAGGGCCTCGACGCGAAAACCTGCCTGCCATTCGGCGAAGGTCTGGGTCGGTTGGATATCGAGATTGGTCACGGCCAGGGGCGCAACTATGGCGGGGGCGGCAACCGGTGCGGTCTGGAGCGTGGGCAGGGGCTGAGCGTCGGCGGCGGTGGGTTTTTCGGCGCAGGCGACTAACAGGATCAGGCTGGAGGCAGCAATCAATTGGCGAAGGTGCCAACGACGGGAAAGACTAGAGGGCATGCACAGGTCCAGGAAATACGAATCAGGTGCAGACCTTATCATGCCAGAGGGGCGCTTGCCTTCAGGCAGCCAGAAAGTAAGAAGCCTCCCAGCTATTAGACTGGAAGGCTTCGCGGCGGTAGCTGCCTTTGCCTTTGCCGGCGCGTTCCTGGCGACTGCGGAACAACGGCTGGGCGATGATGGATTTGGCCTTGTTGGGGCCATGCTTGGATGGCTTTTTGCTCATGATCGGGACTCTCCGATGGGGTGGGTGATGCGGTGCAAATCATCTGCCGAAGTCTGCCGGCTGTCCAGCCCGGCGCGATGTAGGAAATATCAAAAACCTGAATACGGCGACGATCAAAACTGTAGGAGCTGGCTTGCCTGCGATGGCATCACCACCGCGTGACTGACACACCGAGGCGCCTGCATCGCAGGCAAGCCAGCTCCTACATTGGTTTTGTGGTGGTTGGGCGAGCGTGCTATTCGGCGGGCAGTGCCAGGCGCTGGCCGGACATCAGCAGCGACAAACGGCTCAAGCTCATCCACGGCGACCCTGCGGCCTGGCCCTTGATCTGCGCGTCGATGCGTTGGGCTTCGAGCAACAATTGCGCCCAGCGTTGCGCCGAGTGCCGTTGCAGGGCCTTGCTCATCAGGGGCTTGCGCTTGTCCCACACCGGCGGGCGGGCCTGGCTGAAGGCCTTGTCCAGAGGGGTGCCCTGGCTGTACTGCAGGGCGATATTGGCCAGCAAGCGCAGTTCCCGGGCCAGCGCCCAGAGAATCACCGGCGGCTCGACCCCTTCACCGCGCAGCCCTTCGAGCATGCGCAAGGCGTGGGCCGCATCACCGTTGAGGATTGCGTCCACCAGCCCGAATACGTCAAAGCGTGCGCTGTCGGCCACCGCGCCCTGCACGGTCTCGACGGTGATCTGGCCACCTTCGGCCATCAGCTTGAGCTTTTCGATTTCCTGGGCCGCCGCCAATAGGTTGCCTTCAACCCGGGCCGCGATCAGTTCGACCGCGTCCTGGCTGGCAGACAATCCGGCTTGCGACAGGCGTTGGCGAATCCATTGCGGCAACTGACTGCTGTCCACCGGCCAGATCTGGATGAACTGGGTCTGTGCCCCTTCCACCAGCGCCTTGCCCCATTTGGTTTTCTGCGCGCTGCCATCGAGCTTGGGCAGGCTGATCAGCAACAGCGTGTCCTCGGCGGGGCGGGCGCAGTATTCCATCAGGGCCGCCGCGCCTTTGTCGCCGGGCTTGCCCGAGGGCAGGCGCAGTTCCAGCAGGCGTTTTTCGGCAAACAGCGACATGCTGGCCCCGGCCTGGAGCAGGGTGCCCCAGTCGAAGCTGGCGTCGGCGCTGAACACCTGGCGTTCATCAAAGCCTTGCTGGCGCGCAGCCTGGCGAATGGTGTCGGCGGCTTCCTGGCACAACAGCGGATCATCGCCACTGACGATGTACACAGGCGCGAGGTTGCCTTGCAGGTGTTTGGCGAGTTGGGCGGGGGCGAGTTTCATAGGCTGGATGGACGGGGCGCATGACGCGCCCCGTCTGGTTTACTCGGCAGGGACTTCAACAGGCGATTGCTTGGGAATGCTGTTTTCATAGTCCTGCGCGGCTTTCAGCGCCTCGGCATCCGCCTTGGCCTTGGCGTCGGCAGTCTGCTGCAGGGCATCGAGCTGGGCCGGGCTGATCATCTGCAGGCGCAGGACCATACGCTGGACCAGGTCACGGCGCATTTCACTGAGCACCTGATTGACCTCAGTGTCGGAACCGACCAGGTTGTTGCCGTCATGCGTCACGACTTTCTGCACCTGCAGCTTGTCGCTGATCAGCGGCAACTGGTCGCGGCCCTGGATCTGGAAAAACAGCACGTTGCTCATCTCGATATCCGAAGAGCGGCCGGCACTGGCGTAGCTGAGGTTACGCTGGGTTTCTTTTTCGTCGACCAGTACCAGCTTGTAAGGCGCTCCGGTATAGACTTTGACGCCGCTGTTTTCCAGGGTTTGGCGCAGCTGGGTCACGGTTTCGCCATAGGCGTTGCGCGCGCTGACATCCAATTCCTTGATCGCCAGTTCCGTGGTGCCGGTGCCGCGCAGCTGGAAGCCGCAAGCGCTCAGCAGTACGGCAAGGCCCATAACCAGCAGGTTGCGTTTGATCATTTTATTGCTCCCCTTGAAACCATGTGGGCCTTATCGAGGCCCTGGAGGTTTTGTTCGGCGCCAGGGCTCTTGCCCTGGCGCCCGATCCGATTAGCTAGCGACGATATTGACCAGTTTACCGGGCACTACGATCACTTTGCGGATCGTCAGGCCTTCGGTGAAGCGCAACACGTTCTCATTGCTGCGCGCGGCAGCTTCGACTTCTTCACGGCTGGCGCTGGCAGGCATGTCGATCTGGCCGCGCAGTTTACCGTTGACCTGAATCACCAGTTGCAGCGTGTCCTGGACCAGGGCGCTGTCATCCGCGACCGGCCATGCAGCATCGATCACCGCGCCGCTGTGGCCCAACTGGCTCCACAGGTCGTGGCTGATGTGCGGGGTGATCGGCGCCAGCAGCAGGACGACTGCTTCCAGGCCTTCCTGCACCAGTGCACGATCCTGTTCGGTAGCCTGCGGGGCTTTTTCCAGCACGTTCATCAGCGTCATCACCTGGGCGATGGCGGTGTTGAATTTGTGGTGCTGGCCCACGTCCTGGCTGGCTTGCTTGATGGCCAGGTGGGTGCTGCGGCGAATGAGCTTCTGCTCGTCGCTCAACGACGCCACGTCCAGTTTGCCCGGCAAACCCTGGCTGATATGGCCATGGGCCAGGCGCCAGACGCGCTTGAGGAAGCGGTGCGAACCTTCGACGCCAGAGTCCGACCATTCGGCGCTCATATCGGGCGGCGAGGCGAACATCATGAACAGGCGGCAGGTGTCGGCGCCGAACTGGTCGATCATCGACTGCGGGTCGACGCCGTTGTTCTTCGACTTGGCCATCTTCTCGGTACCGCCGATTTCCACCGGCAGGCCGTCGGATTTCAACTTGGCACTGATCACCTTGGCTTTGCTGTCACGCTCCAACTCGACGTCCGCCGGGTTGAACCAGGTGTAGGCGCCATTGGCTTCGCGGCGATAGTAAGTCTCGGCGATCACCATGCCCTGGGTCAGCAGGTTCTTGAACGGCTCGTCGGAGCTGACCAGGCCTTCGTCACGCATCAGCTTGTGGAAGAAGCGCGCGTACAGCAGGTGCAGGATCGCGTGTTCGATACCACCGATGTACTGATCCACCGGCAACCAGTGGTCGGCTGCGGATTTTTCCACCAGGCCGCCTTCATAGTGCGGCGAGGCGTAGCGGGCGTAGTACCACGAGGACTCGACGAAGGTGTCCATGGTGTCGGTTTCACGCTTGGCAGGCTGGCCGCATTTCGGGCAGTTGCACTCGTAGAACTCGGGCATGCGCGCCAGCGGCGAACCGGCGCCGTCCGGCACCACGTCTTCGGGCAGGACGACCGGCAGTTGGTCTTCCGGCACCGGCACGTCACCACAGGTTTCGCAGTGGATGATCGGGATCGGGCAGCCCCAGTAGCGCTGGCGGCTGATGCCCCAGTCGCGCAGGCGGAACTGGGTACGCGAGGCGCCGAGGTTTTTCTTGATCAGGGCGACTTCAATGGCGTCGAAGGCACCTGCGAAGTCCAGGCCGTCGAACTCGCCGGAGTTGATCAGGGTGCCGTGTTCGCCGTAGGCGTCTTGCCATGGGGCCGGGTTGGTATCACCGGAACTGGTACGCACCACAGACTTGATCGGCAGGTTGTACTTGGTGGCGAATTCGAAATCGCGCTCGTCGTGAGCGGGCACTGCCATTACTGCACCATCGCCGTAGTGCATCAGCACATAGTTGGCGACCCAAACCGGCAGTTTTTCACCGGTCAGTGGGTGCTCGACGAACAGCCCGGTCGGCAGGCCTTTTTTCTCCTGGGTGGCGACGTCGGCTTCAGCCACGCTGCCGCCTTTGCATTCGGCGATAAAGGCCTGCAGCTCAGGGTTGTTCTGTGCAGCTTGGGTGGCCAGCGGGTGTTCGGCGGCCACGGCGACGTAGGTCGCGCCCATCAGGGTGTCCGGACGGGTGGTGAAAACTTTCAGAGCGCCCGTTTCACCGATGGAATCGACGTTGTACGGGAACTGCACTTCCATGCCCTTGGACTTGCCGATCCAGTTGCGCTGCATGGTCTTGACCTGTTCAGGCCAGCCCGGCAGGTCGTCTAGGCTCGACAAGAGTTCATCGGCGTAGGCGGTGATCTTGAAGTAGTACATCGGGATTTCGCGCTTTTCGATCAGCGCGCCGGAACGCCAGCCACGGCCGTCGATCACTTGCTCGTTGGCGAGGACGGTCTGGTCGATCGGGTCCCAGTTCACGGTGCCGCTTTTTTTGTAGATCACGCCTTTTTCGAACAGGCGGGTGAACAGCCATTGTTCCCAGCGGTAGTAGTCCGGCTTGCAGGTGGTCACTTCGCGGGACCAGTCCACGGCCAGGCCCAGGCTGCGCAGCTGGGTCTTCATGTAGGCGATGTTCTCGTAGGTCCACTTGGCGGGCGCTACGTTGTTTTTCATCGCGGCGTTTTCCGCAGGCATGCCGAAGGCGTCCCAACCCATAGGTTGCAGGACGTTTTTGCCGAGCATGCGCTGGTAGCGGGAAATCACGTCGCCGATGGTGTAGTTACGCACATGCCCCATGTGTAGTTTGCCGCTGGGGTAAGGGAACATGGATAGGCAGTAGTAAGTCTCCTTGCCTGGCTGTTCACTGACTTCAAAGGACTTTTGCTCGTCCCAGAAAGTTTGGGCGGCATTTTCTATTTCACGGGGCTGATATTGTTCGTGCATGGCTACTTTTGAACTGAATAGGGGTGGCCTAATCCTCTTCGGTGCATTGTCCGGGTTGAGCGACACCAAAAAGCGGCGCGTCCGTGCCCAAACCCTGCGGGAAGTGGAGTTACAGGAAGCGCCGTAGCATACATGACCCCACTCTATCGAGGGAAACCCTGATTGCGCTGCGCAGGCCGTTGGTCGCGGCGCGCGGTTGGTTGCGTCAGCGCAGCTACGCTGTTTATTGGGGAGTGAGACTTATCTTTAATGAGGTGAGGGGATGGTTGATTTGCAGCGAATGAGAACGAAACCGGAAGTGTATGAAGGACTGATCGACCGCTTGGGTCGAGCACTGGACGCAGCAAGAACCGCAGGCCGATTGCGTGACGAACGGCCTGATGAGCTGGAACTGCGAGGCTTGAGCCCTGCAGAGTTTGAAGTGATCAAGGCCTACCTGGACTTGAACGCGCGCCCGATCCCGCAATGGGTGGCTCCTGTGCCAGCCAGGGAAGCGGTGCGATCGTCCAAGGTGGTATGGCTCAAGGACTTGTCGGCCGGCCGCGGCCCGGAAAAGCTGCGGTCTGTGCGATTCAAGTAACTTGATCAGCGTTATCCACCGCTGGTAAAGATTGTCGCTAAACCCCGTTACACCTTAGGCTTCGGGCATCTTTGGAGATGCTCGATGCCTATTCGTTATTTCATCAAACAATTATTGCTGCCGCCCGGCATTCTCTTGCTGCTGCTGGCCCTTGCCTGGTGGTTTCGCCGCACCCGTCCACGTTTGGCCGGCGTGTGCTTTGCCCTCGGGTTTGGCGGGATGTGGCTGATCAGCTTGCCGGTGATGGTGGAGTGGGGCGCACGCGCCTTGGAAACCGAGCCGCCATTGGCCGTGGAAGACTGGGCCAGCCTGGCAGAACGGGCCGATGCCATTGTGGTGCTGGGCTCGGGCCGCGAGCGCGGTGATCCGGCGTGGGGCGCCGATCAGCCGACCGGTATCGGCCTGGAGCGCCAGCGCTACGCGGCGCGATTGGCCAAGGCGTCCGGGCTGCCGGTACTGACCAGCGGCGGCCTGCACTACGGCACGCCGCCCAGCGAGGCGCAGTTGATGGCGGTGTCGATGCAACAAGACTTTGGCGTGGCCGTACGCTGGAAGGAAGAGCGCAGCCGCACCACCTGGGAAAATGCGCAGATGAGTGCCGAGATCCTGTTGCCCCAGGGCGTCAAGCGCGTGGTAGTCGTGACCCAGGCCTGGCATATGCCGCGTTCGGTGTGGAGCTTCGAGAAGGCCGGCTTTACCGTGGTGCCGGCGCCGGTCGGCTTCCTGGGGGTGGACAATGCCCGGCCGCTGGGCGGCTGGATGCCGGAATTCAAGTCGATCTGGCAGAGCGGGCAGTTGATCAATGAGGCGGTGGGGCAGGTAGGTTACCGCCTGTTCTATCGTTAACGCCGCAAATCAACATATGGGGCTTGTGTGGGAGCGGGCTTGCCCGCGATGGCGGTGGGTCAGTCACTAAAAATGCTGACTGATACACCGCCATCGCGGGCAAGCCCGCTCCCACAAAAAGCCCGCTGCCACATTGGGTCTTGGGTGTCTGTCAGACGGTCTTGGCCATGCGCCCGGCCAGCAGGGCCCAGCCAAACAGCCCCAGGCACAGGATGATCAGCGGCCACGAACGCCATTGCAGGTACGGCGTCAGGTTGTGCATCGGTACGACCTCGCCGTAGAGAATGCCGCGCTCGAACTGCGGGATCTGCTCGGTAATCTGCCCGAACGGGTTGATTAGGCCGGTCACGCCGTTGTTGGTGGCACGGATCATCCAGCGGCCGGCTTCGAGGGCGCGCATTTGGGCCATTTGCAGGTGCTGCAAGGGGCCGATGGAGGTGCCGAACCAGGTGTCATTGCTGATGGTCAGCAGTAAGTCGCTGCGGGCGGCGAGGCCGGCGGCGAACTCCGGATAGACCACTTCGTAGCAGATATACGGCGCGATCTGATAACCCTTGGCTTGCAGCATGGCCTGGTCCTCAGGCCCGCGGGCGAAGTCCGACATCGGCAGGTCGAAGAACGCGATCAGCCCGCGCAATACATCCTGCAGCGGTACGTACTCGCCAAAGGGCACCAGCTTCTGCTTCAAATAGGTGCCATCGCCTTGACCGACCACGGTGATGCCATTGAAGTAGCGCTTCTCATGGCGTACTTCCTGGCGGATCGGCACGCCGGTGATCATCGCCGCGTTCCGGTCGGCAGCGAATTTGCCCATCATCCCCAGGTAGCCCTCGACGGACTCCTTGAGCACCGGCACGGCGGTTTCCGGCCAGATCAGCAGGTCCACGCGCTTGGAGGCAAAACTCATGTCGCGGTACAGCGCCAGTTGCGCGTTGAGCTGGGCCGGGTCCCACTTCATGCTCTGCTCGACATTGCCCTGGATCGCCGCGACGGTCAGCGGTTCACCGGCGGGGCTGGTCCAGGCGTAGTGCTTGAGCCCCAGGCCAATGGCCCAGGGCGCAACCAGCAGCACCAGGCCTGCGCCGATAAACGCGTTGCGCCTGGCTGCCAGCAAACGCGGCAGGTTGACGAGCAGTGCCGCGCTCAAGGCCAGGGCAAACGAAATCAGCCACACCCCGCCCAGCGGCGCGAGCCCGGCCAGCGGGCCGTCGAGTTGACTGTAACCGGAGTACAACCAAGGGAAACCGGTGAGGAACCAGCCGCGAAACGCTTCCTGGCCCACCCATAGCGCGGCAAACGCCAGGGCATCGGCCAGCGGCGCTTCGTTACGGCGCAGCCAGCGCGCCCAGAGCCAGGCGGGCAGGGCAAAGAACAGCGCAATCGCGGCGGTGAACGCGAGCATCAACAGCCCGGCCAGCAACACCGACGCGCCGCCAAAGTGATGGATGCTGTAGTAGATCCAACTGGTGCCCGCGCCAAACAGGCCAAAGCCGAAACACCAGCCACGCCCGAAGGCCTGGCGGGGTGTCAGTTGGCGCATCCCGGCATAGAACACCCCGACCGCCACCAGCGCCAGCGGCCATATATCGAACGGCGCCAGCGCCAGGGTGGTGATAGCACCGGCCACCACGGCCAGCAGGTTACCGGGCCAGCCGGGTGCGGTGAGACGGCGCATATCAGTCCTTAGCGGGCAATAGGTGTCAGGCGGATCAGGTGGATGCGACGGCTATCGGCATTCAGGATGCGGAAGCGATAGGCGCCGATCTCGGTGGTTTCGTTACGCTTGGGCAAGTGACCAAACGCACTCATCACCAGGCCACCGACAGTGTCGAACTCATCGTCGGAGAATTCGCTGTCGAAGAACTCGTTGAAGTTCTCGATCGGCGTCAGCGCCTTGACCAGGAAGTCACCGCTGGGCAGCGGCTTGATGTAGCTGTCTTCTTCAACGTCGTGTTCGTCTTCGATATCGCCGACGATCTGTTCCAGCACGTCTTCGATGGTCACCAGGCCGGCGACACCGCCGTATTCGTCAATGACGATGGCCATGTGATTGTGGTTGGCGCGGAACTCGCGCAGCAGCACATTCAGGCGCTTGGATTCAGGCACGAAGGTCGCAGGACGCAGCAGGTCCTTGATGTTGAAGCTGTCGCCGTTCTCCTTGAGGATCAGCGGCAGCAGGTCCTTGGCCAGCAGGACACCCATGACGTCGTCATGGCTCTCGCCGATCACCGGGTAGCGCGAGTGCGCCGAGTCGATCACGGCCGGGAGGAATTCCCGTGGGGTCTGGGTCGCCTTGATGCTGATCATCTGCGAGCGCGGGACCATGATGTCCCGAACCTGCAGGTCAGCCACCTGGATGGCGCCTTCGACGATGGCCAGCGCTTCGCTGTCCAGCAACTTGTTCTGATGGGCCTCGCGCAGCAGCTCCAGCAGCTCCTGGCGGTTTTTCGGCTCGTGGGCAAAAGCCTGGGTCAGTTTACCCAGCCATGACTTTTGCCCGTTGCTCGATCGGTCTTCGCTCATAGCGATTACTCTAAATCCTTGATTGTTTCAGTTGAGTGTCGATTAGTGTTCGTCGTCTGCATAGGGGTCAGGATGACCCAACTCTGCAAGCAACGTTCGTTCCAGTGCTTCCATTTCTTCGGCTTCTTCATCATCTATATGGTCGTAACCCAACAGATGCAAGCAGCCGTGCATGACCAAGTGGGCCCAGTGGGCCTCCAGGGCCTTGCCTTGTTCCTTTGCTTCGCGCTCCACCACCGCGACGCAGATCACCAGGTCACCCAGCAGCGGGATATCCAGCAGTTCATCCGGCACATCGGCGGGGAACGACAGTACATTGGTCGCGTAGTCTTTCTGGCGCCAGGTGTGATTCAGCTCGCGGCCTTCAGGTTCGTCCACCAGACGGATGGTCAGTTCCGAGTCGGCGCTGCGCTGGCGCAGGGCCAGTGTGCACCATTGGCGGAACTGTTCTTCGCTGGGGGCTGGCGCTTCAGTGGCCAGTTGCAGATCAAGCTCAAGCATCGCGGCGGTTGTCCTTCGACAGCCCGTCGTCGCGGTGTTCGAAGCGCTCGTAGGCCTCGACAATGCGCTGTACCAGCGGGTGACGCACCACATCCTTGGGCATGAAGTGGGTAAAGCTGATCCCCGGCACGTCCTTGAGCACCTCGATCACCTGGCCCAGGCCCGACTTGGTGCCCTTGGGCAGGTCGACCTGGGTGATATCACCGGTGATCACAGCGGTGGAGCCGAAACCGATACGGGTCAGAAACATCTTCATCTGCTCGACCGTGGTGTTCTGGCTTTCGTCGAGGATGATGAAGCTGTTGTTCAACGTGCGACCGCGCATATAGGCCAGCGGGGCGATCTCGATCACCTGGCGCTCGATCAGCTTGGCCACATACTCGAAGCCGAGCATTTCATACAGCGCGTCGTACAGCGGGCGCAGGTACGGGTCGATCTTCTGGGCCAGGTCGCCGGGCAGAAAGCCCAGTTTCTCGCCAGCTTCCACCGCCGGGCGCACCAACAAGATGCGTCGCACCTGTTCGCGCTCCAGGGCGTCTACCGCACAGGCTACGGCCAGGTAGGTCTTGCCGGTACCGGCCGGGCCGATGCCGAAGTTGATGTCGTTGCCGAGGATTTCTTTGACATAGCGCTGCTGATTCAAGCCGCGCGGGCGAATCATGCCTTTTTTGGTACGCAGTGCCACGCTGGCTTCGGCCACCGGGTTGTTGGCCAGGTCTTCCACGGCGGATTCCTGCAGGTACAGATGTACGGTTTCCGGCGACAGCTCGCTACCCTTGGTTTCGCGGTAGAGGCGACGCAGCAGGTTTTCTGCAGACGTGGTGTTTTGGGGGTCGCCAATCAGCTCGAATTGATTTCCGCGGTTGCGGATCTCGATGCTCAGGCGTTGTTCGATCAGGCGCAGGTGCTCGTCGAACTGTCCGCACAGATTGGCGAAGCGACGAGCCTCAAACGGCTCGAGGAGGAAACGATGGGGTTCTGCTATGGGTGCGTTCAAGGTTGCTTTTAGCCGCCCTTTGGCTGTTTAGGTGAAATAGAGGATAACGCCAGCCGCCGGTGTGCGAAAGCACTTAAGTTATCGGAATGCTGCGCGGTTCCCATGTGGGAGCGGGCTTGCTCGCGAACGCGGTGTGTCAGTCAATGCATCTGTCACTGATCCACTGCCATCGCGAGCAAGCCCGCTCCCACATTTTGATCTCCACCAGTCAGGAGTATTGATGGGTTACTGGATCAGTGAGCCGCGCAGCGAGTGCGGTTGCGCCGCGTCGATGTGCACGTCGGCGAACTGGCCGATCAGCGTCGGGTTGTCGCAACGGAAATTGACGATCCGGTTGTTCTCGGTACGTCCCTGCAACTCGCCCGGGTCTTTCTTCGAGTAATCGGTGACCAGGATGCGCTGGGTCGAGCCGACCATTTGTCGGCTGATCTCGAAACCTTGCTGGTTGAGGCGATGCTGCAAGGCGTTGAGGCGCTCCTTTTTCAGCTCCTCCGGGGTCTCGTCGACCAGGTCGGCAGCCGGAGTGCCGGGGCGCTGGCTGTAGACGAAGGAGTAGGAGAAGTCGAAACCGACGTCTTCAATCAGCTTCATGGTCTGCTGGAAGTCCTTCTCGGTCTCGCCAGGGAAACCAACGATAAAGTCCGAACTGATGCAGATGCCCGGCACGGCGGCGCGCAGTTTGCGCAGCTTGGACTTGTACTCCAGGGCCGTGTGGTTGCGCTTCATCGCCGAGAGGATGCGGTCCGAGCCCGATTGCACCGGCAAATGCAGGTGCTTGACCAGCTCCGGCACTTCGGCGTGGGCCTGGATCAGGCTGTCGGAGAACTCCAGCGGGTGCGAGGTGGTGTAGCGAATCCGCTCGATACCGTCTACCGCCGCGACCACGCGAATCAGCTCGGCCAGGTCCGCCAGGCGCCCATCGTGGGTCTGGCCGCGATAGCCGTTGACGTTCTGCCCCAGCAGGGTCACTTCACGCACGCCGTTTTCGGCCAGGTGGATGATTTCCGCCAGCACATCGTCGAACGGTCGGCTGACTTCTTCGCCCCGGGTATAAGGCACCACGCAGAAGGTGCAGTACTTGCTGCAACCTTCCATCACCGACACATAGGCGCTCGGGCCGTCGATGCGTGGCTCGGGCAAGTGGTCGAACTTTTCGATTTCCGGGAACGAGACGTCCACCTGCGGCAACTTGGTGATACGCGCAGCGTCGATCATTTCCGGCAGGCGGTGCAGGGTCTGCGGGCCGAAGACCACGTCGACATAGGGTGCGCGGTCGCGAATGGCCGCGCCTTCCTGGCTGGCCACGCAACCACCGACGGCGATCACCATGTCCGGGTTGGCCAGTTTCAGTTCACGCCAGCGGCCCAGCTGCGAGTAGACCCGATCCTGGGCCCGTTCGCGGATCGAGCAGGTATTGAGCAGGATCACGTCGGCATCTTCGGCGCGAGCCGTGACTTCCAGGGCCTGATGTTCACCCAGCAGATCGACCATGCGCGAGCTGTCGTACTCGTTCATCTGGCAACCGTGGGTTTCGATGTAAAGCTTCTTGGCCATGGGAATCGTCAACTGGTGGTAAAGAACCGCGCATTATAGGGGGCATGCCCATTGGTTCCTAGCACTGTGCATCGGGTGCCATGCTATAGTTCGCGCCCTCATTTATATCCGCCGATGTGCTGCCCGCCCCCCATGACCAAACGTGAAGCTCCAATCTACAAGGTGATTTTCCTTAACCAGGGCCAGGTGTTCGAAATGTACGCCAAACAGATCTATCAAAGTGATCTGTGGGGCTTCCTGGAAGTGGAAGAGTTCGTCTTTGGCGAGCGCACGCAGCTGGTCGTCGATCCGGGCGAGGAAAAGCTCAAGGCCCAGTTCGAAGGCGTGGTGCGCAGTTTTGTGCCGATGCATTCGATTGTGCGCATCGACGAAGTCGAGCGCCTGGGCACGCCCAAGATCAGCGAGGCGCGGGGTGTGAGCAATGTCATGCCGTTTCCGATGCCGATGCCGGAAAAGTAGAACGCTGGGCTCCAGACCCTGATTTGTAGGATTGTTCTGATAGTTATCTGTCACGTATTGACTGAGTGATAGAAAAATATCAGTTTGTGCTCATGCGCAGAGGACGCCATGAACACACCTATAAAAACACGCCTCCAACAGCAGCTGTCATCCAGATCGCCTTCCTATCGCGCGCTGGCGGCTTATATTTTGTCGAACTTGAGGGATCTGCCCTTCGAGAACTCGGCGATGGTGGCGCAGAAGCTTGCCATCAGTGAGTCCACCGTTGGCCGCTTCTGTCGCGCCGTGGGCTACAAGCATTTCAAAGACCTCAAGAACGAACTCAAGGATGACTTGGGCGATAGCCCCTGGTTGATCGGCGACCGGCTGCGCGCTTTCCAGCAGGAGGGTTCTGATAGCCAGCGTTCGTTGGCCCGCAGCCTGGAGTTGGAAATCGCGGCCCTGGTGCGGGTTTATGAATACACCCGTACCGTTCCCTGGCAGGCAGTGACCAGCAGGCTTGCGCAAACACCGCAGATTTTTGTCGCCGGTTTCGGGACTGAGCGCGGTACCGCCTGTTCCATGGCTCATATGCTGCAGTATCTGCGCCGTGGCGTGCATCTGCTGGATGGCGCCTCCGGTCATTTCGGCGAGGTATTGCTCGCTTCCCCGGCCGGTTCGATGCTGATTGTCTATGAAGCGCGACGTTATTCGCGCCAATCACTGCTGTTATGTCGCGAGGCTCGCAGCCGCAATATTCCCGTCACGCTGATTACCGATAACTT
The DNA here is from genome assembly GCF_030687625.1 of Pseudomonas sp. FP2294. Taxonomy (NCBI): domain Bacteria; kingdom Pseudomonadati; phylum Pseudomonadota; class Gammaproteobacteria; order Pseudomonadales; family Pseudomonadaceae; genus Pseudomonas; species Pseudomonas sp. FP2294. The sequence continues at coordinate 5,071,175 of NZ_CP117441.1, read as the reverse complement.
TTGCGAGTGGGCCGAGCAAAATGCCGACGAGGTATTCCGGGTGTCCACGGAGCTTGAGCTGCTATGGGACTCGACGTCGACCATGTTGTCCCTGACCCATTTGTTGATTAACGATATGTCGAAAAAGCTCGGTCCAGAGATGGAAGAGTATTTGCGTTCAATCGCACAGTTGCATCAAACATTTGTAGGTTATGTACAAAGTTGAACCTGCGTTGCAATTCGACTGTTAACGCACGACTGATTTTTATATAGCTCTTTGAGCCTTTATCAACGGACTTATTCGTTCGGGAGTAGCCCTGTGCGCGATCCTCGGTATGACATTCTTTTTGAATCAGTTCAAATAGGACCGGTTCGCACCCGTAACCGCTTTTATCAAGTGCCTCATTGCAACGGTATGGGGCATGTGCACCCCTCCGCCATGGCGAGTATGCGTGGCATCAAGGCCCAGGGAGGATGGGGCGTAGTTTGTACGGAGGAGTGCGAGATCAGCCCATACAGCGAGTTTTCTCCTTATATAGAAGCACGGTTGTGGGACGAGCGAGATATACCGGCGCTGGCGCGCATGTGTGAGGCGGTCCACCAGCACGGTTCACTGGCAGGCGTTGAACTGGCGTTCAATGGCTACTCCGCGCCGAATCGCTACAGCCGCGAAGTGCCGTGGGCCCCCTCTGACACTCCAGTGCGAGGGTATGACCCGGTCCAGGCGCGGGCCATGAGTCTTGCGGATATCAGGCAACTGCGTCAGATGCATCGGGCGGCCGCCTTGCGGGCGCGCTCGGCGGGTTTCGATATCGTCTATGTGTACGCCGGCCACGATCTGGGCTTGCCGTTTCATTTTCTGACACCGCGCAACAACCGTCGTACCGATGAGTACGGAGGGGTGTTGGAGAATCGCGTGCGCTTGTTGCGCGAGTTGATTGAAGACACTCGGGACGCGGTGGGCGACCGGTGTGCGGTCGCTGTGCGGTTGGCGGTGGATGAGCAGATCGCCGCTGGCCTGTCCCACGAAGGGGAGGGGGCCGAAATCTTCACCATGCTGGCTGACTTGCCAGACCTGTGGGATATCAATGTGGCCGACTGGTCGAACGACAGCATGACCTCGCGTTTTGCCAGCGAAGGTTATCAAGAGACCTTTTTATCCGGGCTGAAGGCGTTGACCAGCAAACCGCTGGTGGGTGTGGGGCGTTTTACCTCGCCGGATACCATGGTTTCCCTGGTCAGACGTGGCGTGCTGGACCTGATCGGTGCTGCCCGCCCGTCGATTGCCGACCCGTTCCTGCCCAAGAAGATTGAAGAAGGGCGGATGGATGAGATCCGCGAATGCATTGGCTGCAATGTCTGCGTCAGTGGCGACCACACCAGTACGCCCTTGCGATGCACGCAGAACCCGACCATGGGCGAAGAATGGCGGCGGGGCTGGCACCCCGAGTCGGTGAGCCCTGCACGCAGCTCAAGCCGCGCCCTGGTGGTCGGTGCAGGGCCCGCCGGGCTTGAATGTGCGCGTGTGCTGGGCGCGCGCGGCATGGAGGTCGCCTTGGTGGAGAGCTCGCGGACCCTGGGCGGGCGTGTGGCGCTTGAGTCAAAATTGCCCGGGTTGTCGAGTTGGTCGCGGGTGATCGACTATCGGCTGGATGCCCTGAGCCGCATGGACAGGGTGCAGATCTATCGGCAAAGCCCCCTGGAGGCTCAAGACGTACTGGACTTCGCCGCCGCGCACGTTTTTATTGCGACCGGCGCTCGCTGGCGTCGTGATGGCCTGGGCAGGGCGCTGCGTCAGGCCTTGCCCGGACTGGAAAGCCTGCCGATCCTGACCCCGGATGATGTGATGGGCGGTGCGCTTGCCCCTTCGCCAGTGCTGTTGTTCGACGACGATCATTACTACATGGGCAGCGTGCTGGCCGAGCGGTTGGTGGCCCAGGGCGTGGAGGTTGTCTTCGTCACCCCGGCAGCGGATGTTGCGGCCTGGACCCATAACACCCTTGAACAACATCGCATCCAGCGTCGCCTGCTGGAACTGGATGTCACCATCATCGCTTCCCACTCGCTGATGACGGTGACGTCTGATGGTGTGATTGCCAGCTGTGTCTATACCGGTCGGCCTCGTGTGATTGCTGTGGCCTCGCTGTTACTGGTGACGTCCCGCGAGCCCGAGCAGGCTTTGTTCCGGGCGCTCGACCGGCCTGACGAAGAGTTGCGAGAAGCCGGTATCCAGACTCTGCTCCCGATAGGTGACTGCCTGGCGCCGGGGACCATAGCGGCGGCGGTGTATGGCGGTCATCGCCAGGCGCGAGAATTTGACGCCCCTGCCGGCTCATTATTCATGCGTCGAGAAATTACATGTCTGGAGGTTATGTAGCGTTCTGTTGTTCTACAAATAACGAGGAATAAAACAATGAAAAAAATAGTCCTGATGTTATCGCTGTCTATTATTTTTTTATTCAATGGTTCGGTACTTGCCAAAAACTACGAAGTTATTCGCTTTGGCGTTGACCCCAACTACGCGCCCTTTGCCTATAAAGACAACACCGGTCAACTGGTCGGTTTTGAAGTTGATATCGGCAACGCTATCTGTGCACACCTGGATGTCCGTTGCCAGTGGGTCGAGATTGACTACGACGCTATGATCCCAAGCCTCAAGGCCGGGAAGATCGACGCCATACTGGCCTCGATGAGCATTACTGCCGCACGTCTGAAGGTGATTGATTTCACTTCCGAAGTGTTCTCCAGCCCGACTGCCATGGTGTACAGGCAAGGTACCCGCCTGGAGGCGCCCAGCGGTCAATCTGTCGGCTATTTGCAAGGCTCCATCCAGGAGGTCTATGCCAAGCAAGTGCTGGCCAAGGCGGGCATGAAGGTGGTGGCCTATCCCGACCAGGAGCAAGTCTATGCCGATCTGATAACGGGGCGTTTGCAGGCTTCGCTACAAGACGCACAGCAAGCCCGCAGCGGATTTTTACGCTCGCCCCGTGGTGCCGGTTTTGTCCTTGGTCCTGTGATTGAAAGCGAATTGATGCCAGCAAAAAGTGCCATCGGTCTCGCCAAGGGCAACGCCGCCTTGAAAGGCATGCTGGACCAGGGGTTGGCGGCGCTGCACACGGATGGCACCTATGCCCGCCTGCAAGACCAGTACTTCGACGGCATGGACATGTTCAGCGGCAATTGACCGCTCTTTATCAAGTAAGGAGCGGGCACTTATGTTTGAACCATTATTGCCGGTCGCCGCGCACTTCATTACGAGCCTGCTGGGCTATGGCCCCCTGTTGCTGCAAGGCATCTGGCTCACACTCAAGCTGGCGTTGTTATCCCTGCTGCTGGGGCTGGTCTTTGGCTTGATCGGGGCGTGCGCGAAACTGTCCAGAGTGTGGGGCTGGCGCTTCTCGGCCCAGCTTTACACCACGCTTATCCGAGGGGTGCCGGATTTACTGCTGATGCTGCTGATTTTCTATGGTCTACAAACCGGGCTGAGTCGCCTGACAAACGCCTTGGAATGGGCCTACATAGAAATCGACCCGTTTAGCGCGGGGGTTATTACCCTGGGGTTTGTCTATGGGGCTTACTTTACCGAGACGTTCCGTGGGGCCTTGCTGGCGGTACCCGGTGGGCAAGCGAATGCTGCCAAGGCATTGGGCCTGACTCCCTGGCAGGGCTTTGTGTATGTGGTGTTCCCGCAGATGATGCGGTTCGCTTTGCCAGGCCTTGGGAATAACTGGATGGTCTTGCTCAAGGCCACGGCGCTGGTATCGATCATTGGCTTGGCCGATCTGGTGAAGGTGGCGCAAATGGCGGGCAAGGGCAGTCAGCAGCTCTTGGGTTTTCTGCTGTTTGCGGCGCTGATCTATCTCTTGCTGAGCAGTGTGTCCAACGCGCTGTTGCGTTGGCTTGAGCGCCGTTACAGCAGCGAGAGCCGGCTATGATCGAGCTGATCCAGGAGTACTGGCGACCCTTTCTCTACTCCGACGGCGAACAGCTCACTGGGCTGGCGATGACCTTGTGGTTGACCAGCCTGTCGCTATGCCTGGGATTCATCGCGGCGCTGCCCTTGTCCATTGCCCGGGTTGCATGCCGGCGGCGGCTGCGCTGGCCGGTGCAATGCTTCACGTACCTGTTTCGTGGTTCGCCGCTCTATATCCAGTTATTGATCTGTTACACCGGCATTTACAGTATTGCTGCAGTACGCGAACAGCCATTGCTGGATGCTTTTTTTCGCGACGCGCTCAATTGCACCGTACTGGCCTTTGCCCTCAATACCTGTGCCTACACCACCGAAATATTCGCCGGGGCCATTCGCGCCATGCCCCGTGGCGAAGTCGAGGCCGCTCGAGCCCTGGGGTTTGGCGGCTGGAAGCTCTACGTTTACCTGGTCATGCCCGCCGTGGTGCGTCGTTCATTGCCCTACTACAGCAATGAAGTGATTTTCATGCTGCATTCTACGACGCTGGCCTTTACGGCCACGGTTGCGGACCTTCTGAAAGTGGCGCGGGATGCGAGTTCCACGACGTTCCTTACGTTTGAGTCCTTTGCCATTGCCGCGCTCCTTTACCTGTTGACCACGTTTGCCCTGGTGGGGCTGTTCCGCCTGGCGGAGCGGCGCTGGTTGAGCTTTTTGGGACCCGGCCGATAGGAGGTCGATATGCAAATAGAACGACATGAACTGTTGGCGGCGGTGCCGGGCATGTCCCGGCAGATTTACAGCTTTCATTACGGACCGCCGGCGTCCTGCGGAAAAATCTATATCCAATCTTCCCTGCACGCCGATGAGTTGCCGGGCATGTTGGTGCTCTGGCATCTCAAGCAACGGCTGGCCGCCCTTGAGGCATCGGGCGCGCTGCGTCGACACATTGTGTTGGTACCCGTCGCCAACCCGTTGGGTTTGGAGCAGGTGTTGATGGACGTGCCCCAGGGGCGCTTCGATAACGAAAGCCGGGAGAACTTCAATCGGTTTTTCCTCGACCTCAGTCAGCAGGTGGGCGATGAAGTGGGCGCGAAACTGACCGATGACCCTGTCCGCAACCTGCATCTGATCCGCGCAAGCCTGAAAGCCGTCCTGGCCCGTCAGGTCCCCACGACGCAACTGCAATCCCTGCGCCTGACCTTGCAAACCCTCGCCTGTGACGCGGATATGGTGCTGGACCTGCATTGCGACTTCGAAGCGGTGCAGCACCTGTACCTGGCGCCGGACTTCTGGCCACAAGTCGAGCCTCTGGCGCGCTACCTGGGTGCCGAAGCCTGTTTCATGGCGCACGAGGCGGGGGGGCAATCGTTCGACGAGTGTTTCACACTGTTCTGGAGGCAGATGCAGGCGCGCTTTGCCGGACGTATTCAGCCGCCGGGCTTCGCGGTAACCGTGGAGTTGCGCGGTGTGGCCGATGTGGATCACGGGCTGGCGCGCCGGGACAGCCAGGCGCTGATTGATTACCTGACCTATATAGGAGCCATTGAGGGCTTGGTACCGCAACTGCCCCCTCTGCTTAACCCACCCACACCGCTGGCGGGGGTGGAGCCGATAGTGAGTCTGGCGCCTGGGCTGATCGTGTTTTGCGCCAGGGTTGGCGACGCCCTACAGGAGGGGCAGCGGGTCGCCGAGATCATTGATCCGATCACCGACCGCTCGACACCGGTGGTCTGTGCTCATGGGGGGATGTTGTATGTGCGCTCGTTACGGCGGATGGCGACGGCGGGTATGACGATTGCCCATGTCGCGGGTGTCAGGGCCTATCGACAGGGCGACCTGTTATCGCCTTGACAGGTCAGGGCAGCGGCGAAAAGGGCGAACGCCCATCCGCACTCTGCAATTCCTGCAGGTAATTGCGGAAAATCTGCCCCAGCACCTGGGTCGCCACTTCCAGCTCATCGCGCTGCATGTGCTCGGCCACTTCGTCTGCGGTGTCGAGGGCATCTTCGGCGCCGTTGACCGCCGCCATCTTCAGCACGATATACGCCTGCACGTTGTTGGCCGGCACGCCTTCGCCATGGAAGAACATGCTGCCCAGCTTGAATTGCGCCTGGGCATGACCCTGCAGCGAGGCTTTTTCGAAGAAGCTCAAGGCTTTGTTCAGGTCGCGGGCAGGGTTTTTGTCGTCGTAGAAGAATTCGCCCAACTCGTATTGCGCCTGCGCATCCCCGCCATCGGCCAGGGTTTGGCAGGCGCTCAGCGCCTCGGCCTGGCTGTCGGACTGAGTATTGAGGGTGCAACGACCCATCGCTGGGATCAACAACGAGTTGCCGCCCGCTTGTGCATGTGCAAGCAGCGGTTGAAGGAGCAACAGGCAGCCCAGAACCAGGGTGCGGCCGGTGCGTTTCATGGGAATCGACTTACCTCTGACGGGGCGCGTGGAGCCACGTGGGGATCCAATAAGCGCGCATTATGAAATAAGCAGGCCTCTGCTTACAAAGTCTTTACTCGTTTTTCTGCTGCGTGGGCAAGTTATCTGCCGGATTGCAGGTGTTTTCTCGAAAAAACGAGGAAATTTCTGTAAGCAAGGTAACAAATCTGACGCCGCCAGGGGCGACGTCAGGTTATGGCTGTCTTACTTCAGTGCGGCGAAGGCGCGCTCGGCAGCATCCAGGGTCAGTTTCAGCTCGGCGTCGCCATGGGCGATGGAGGTGAAGCCGGCTTCAAAGGCACTTGGTGCCAGGTACACGCCACCTTCGAGCATCAGGTGGAAGAAACGCTTGAACAGGTTGGCATCGCTGCCCATCACATCGTCAAAGGTCACGATGTCGTCGGCACCGCTGAAATACAGGCCGAACATGCCACCGGCCTGGGTCGTGACGAACGGGATACCCGCTGCATCGGCGCGTTGTTGCAGGCCGTCCAGCAAACGCGTGGTGTAGTCGCTCAGCTCGGCATGGAAGCCAGGGCGGCTGATCAGGCGCAGGGTGGTCAGGCCGGCGGCCATGGCCAGCGGGTTACCGGACAGGGTGCCGGCCTGGTAGACCGGGCCCAGCGGCGCGATGTGCTGCATGATCTCGCGCTTGCCGCCGAAGCAGCCTACCGGCATGCCGCCGCCGATGATTTTGCCGAAGGTGCTCAGGTCCGGCGTTACGCCGTAGTGAGCCTGGGCGCCGCCGAGGGCAACGCGAAAGCCGGTCATCACTTCGTCGAAGATCAATACCACACCGTGTTTATCGCACTGCTCACGCAAGCCTTCGAGGAACCCCGGGGCCGGCGGTACACAGTTCATGTTGCCCGCCACCGGCTCGACGATGATGCACGCCACCTCCTGACCGACTTCGCTGAGCATTTGCTCGACGGCGCCGATGTCGTTGAACGGCAAGGTCAGGGTGTGCTTGGCAAACGCAGCTGGCACACCAGCCGAACTCGGAACGCCCTGGGTCAGCAGGCCGGAGCCGGCCTTGACCAGCAGGCTGTCGGAGTGGCCGTGGTAGCAGCCTTCGAACTTGATGATGCTGTCACGGCCGGTGAACCCACGGGCCAGGCGAATCGCGCTCATGGTCGCTTCGGTGCCGGAGCTGACCATGCGCACCATCTCCATCGACGGCACGATCGAGCACACCAGGTCGGCCATTTCGGTTTCCATGGCGGTGGGCGCGCCGTAGGAGAGGCCGTGCTCCAACTGCTTGCGCACTGCGTCCAGCACGTCGGGGTGGCTGTGGCCGAGGATCATCGGGCCCCAGGAACCCACGTAGTCCACATAGCGCTTGTCATCTTCGTCGGTGACGTAGGCGCCTTCGGCGTGCTTGAAGAACAACGGCGTGCCGCCGACGCTCTTGAACGCACGCACGGGGGAGTTCACACCGCCGGGGATGTGTTTCTGGGCATTGGCAAACAACGTTTCGGAACGAGACATAGGCAGGCTCTCTGAATTCAGGATTTGAGGAGTTCGTTGAAGGCGCGGGCGCGGCGCGTCACGTCCTGGGGGCTGTCGGCACCGAACAGGCCGTGGACCACTGCCAGCAGGTCGGCACCGTGCTCCACCAGGGGCGCGGCGTTTTCCAGGGTGATGCCGCCGATCACGCAGATCGGCACCTGCAGGCGCGCGCGGGCCTGGGCCAGCATTTCAACGGTGGCTGCGGGTGCACCGGGTTTGGTCGTGGAGTTGAAGAAGCGGCCAAAGGCAACATAGCTGGCACCTTCGCGCGCAGCCTGTTCGGCCAGTTCGATCTGACTGTGGCAGGTGGAGCCGATAATGGCATTGCGCCCGAGTAACGCCCGGGCCGGTGTCAGCGGGCCGTCGGTCTGCCCCAGGTGAACGCCGACGCCCAGGCGCGCGGCCAGTTCGGCATCGTCATTGATGATCAGATGGGTCTTGTAGCGCGAGCACAGTTCACGCAGAGCCTCGGCTTCGCGCAGGCGACGGGCCTCGTCGCTGCTCTTGTCGCGGTATTGCAGCAAGGTCACGCCGCCTTCCAGCGCGGCCTCGACGTAGGACAGGAACTTACCGGCCAATAGTTGGCTGTCGGTAATGGCGTACAGGCCACGTAGTTTCATCGAGCAGGCCCCTTGATATTACGAACAGAAATCCAATGGCAGGCGACGCGGCACAAATTGCCCCTGGCCCAGTTGTTCGGCGTCCCGCAGGGTGCGCCAGGTGTAATTGAGTGCCGACTCCACGGCGCTGGCCAGGCTTTGACCCTGGGCCAGGCGGCCGGCCAGGGCGCTGGCCAGAGTGCAACCGGAGCCGTGATAGCTGCCGGGCAGGCGCTGGCAGGTAAACGTGTGGCGTGTGCCGTCGCGGCTGTAGAGGCGATTGTGCACCTCATGCTCGTCGCCATGGCCGCCGGTGATCAACAGGTGCTTGATAAACGGCAGCAGTTTCTCGGCGCATTCATCCGCCGTGCCGTTGGGCAGTTCGGCGAGGATGCGCGCCTCAGGCAGGTTGGGCGTGGCAATCAGCGACAAGGGCAACAGCCGCTCGCGCATCGCATAGCCGACCTCGTCCTTGCCCAGGCTACCGCCGCCGCCGGCGCGTAGCACCGGGTCGCAGACCACCGGCAGGTGCGGGTGCTGCTGGAGCAGTTCGACCACGGTATCGACCATCACCGTGGACCCGAGCATGCCCAGCTTGACCGCCGCGACTTCGGAGTCACCGAGCACGGCGTTGGCCTGGGCCAATACCCACTCGCGGTCGAGCACGCGGAAATCGCTGACATTCACGGTGTTCTGCACGGTCAGCGCGGTCACGGCCGGGGCCGCATGACAGCCCTGGGCGAGCAGGGCTTCGATATCTGCCTGCAAGCCGGCGCCACCACTGGGATCATGGCCGGAGAGACAGAGGACAACGGGGCGAGAGCTGTAGATATTCATGGTGCGCGAGCTTACCACCAAACGCTTTTTGCGTGGCTGTCGGGCAGTGCTGGTATTTGACGCCGAAACACACTGGTAAATGGCTATAGGCCATCATCCATTTCTAGCAATTAGTGCGCTGAAAGGCCCGGTCTAGAGCCTTTCAAAAAATTATTTCAATGGTGTCTTTTGGCCTTTACCGGCTATGCTAGAGTGGATCCAAACAACTTAAATGTATCGCCGGTGTACGTCATCTCAAAAGGAATGGGGGGCTTTTGACATAACCGGACAGGCCACGCTGGGGCTCTATGCGCTATTTGCTGATGTTTCTCTTGTGCGGGCTGCCGATGCTGGCCGGCGCCGTCGAGTTCAATGAAACCACCCGAAGTCTTCCCCTGGGCCGGGTCATGCAAGTACTCGAAGATCCAAGCGGCAATCTCACCATCGCCGAGGCCCGTTCAGCGGCACTCGCCAGTCGCTACACCCCGCACGATAAAGACACCCTGAATGCCGGCTACTCGCGCTCCGCGTTCTGGCTCAAGGTCGACCTGCATTACCTGCCCAAGGATCCCGACGCCCTGCGCACCTGGCTGCTGGAGCTGGCCTATCCGCCCCTTGATCATCTTGAGTTGTACCTGCCCGAGGGTGACGGCGACTATCGCCTGGCCGGGCGCACCGGGGATGCATTGCCCTTTGCCAGCCGTGAGATTCGCCAGAACAATTACCTGTTCACCGTCGACTTCAGTGCGGGCGAGCAGAAAACCCTCTATCTGCGCCTGCAAAGCGAGGGTTCGATCCAGGCGCCGCTGACCCTGTGGTCGAGCACCGCCTACCTGGAAGATCAGCCGCTGCGCCTGTATGTGCTGGGCCTGATCTACGGTGTGCTGCTGGGCATGCTGGTGTACAACCTGTTTATCTACCTCAGCGTGCGCGATACCAGTTACCTCTATTACATCCTCTATATCGCCTCGTTCGGCATGTACCAGCTCTCGGTGAATGGCGCGGCCGTGGAGTATTTCTGGCCCGACAACCCCTGGTGGGCGAATGCGGCGACGCCGTTCCTGATCGGCGCCTCCGCGTTGTTCGGCAGCCTGTTTGCCCGCAGCTTCCTGCACACTGCCCTCTACAGCCGCTGGCTGGACCGGGTGCTGCTGGTGCTGGTGGGGACGGGGGCGGTGGTGATGGTGTTGTCGCTGATGACCAGCTACGCCCTGGCCCTGCGCCTGGCGACCGCGCTGGCCCTGGTTTTCACCGTGACCATCTTTGTCGCCGGGATCAAGGCCTGGTGCTGTGGCCAGCGTGTGGCGCGGTATTTCATCATCGCCTGGTCGGCGTTCCTGATCGGCGGGGTGATCAACACGCTGATGGTGCTGGGCTACCTGCCCAATGTGTTTCTCACCATGTACTCCAGTCAGATTGGCTCGGCCATTGAAGTCGCCTTGTTGTCCCTGGCGCTGGCCGACCGGATCAACGCGATGCGCGAACAGCAGGCGCAAATCCTGTTTGATGCCAGTCAGAAACTGGAAGTGCTCAACCAGCAACTGGCCCACAGCAACCAGTTGAAAGACGAATTCCTCGCGACCCTGACCCATGAACTGCGCACCCCGATGAACGGGGTGATTGGGTCGTTGGAACTGATGCAGACCGAGCCTCTGGCCGGCGACCTGGCGCAGTACCAGCAAACCGCCGCCGGCTCTGCGCGGGACATGATGCGCATGGTCAATGGCATCCTCACCCTCACCGAGTTGCAAGCCGGTCGCCTCACTGTGCAACCGCAGGTATTCAGCCTGCGCGGGGTACTCGATACCTTGCGTCAGCAGTTCCTGGGCAATGCCCAGAGCAAGGGGTTGGCGTTCTCCATCGACGTGGCGAGTGAGTTGCCGGATCGCCTGGACGGCGATGCAGGCAAATTGATGCAGTGCCTGGAATGCCTGCTGGATAACGCCTTCAAGTTCACCCACGACGGTGCGGTGCGCGTGCGCGTAGTGGGCCTGCCCCAGGCGGATGGCCATTTGCATCTGACGTTTATCGTTAGCGACTCCGGGATTGGCTTTGCGCAACTGGATGAGGCGACCCTGTATCAGCGCTTCTTCCAGGTGGACGGCTCGACCACTCGCGAATATGGCGGCCTGGGCATTGGCCTGGCGATCTGCCGGCAGTTGATCGAGTTGCTCGGCGGGCGCCTGACCCATCATTCCGAACCGCGTAAGGGCAGCCGATTCCAGCTGGAGGTGGCCGTTATCGCGGTGCCGCCGGAGCCGGCCCGGGCCGTGGACCTGCACCGCGCACCACAAGACTGCACGGTATTGCTGGTGGAGGACAATTGCGTCACCCAGTTGGTCTTGCGTGGCATGTTGCTCAAGCTCGGTTACCGGGTGAAAGTCGCGGACAGTGGCCCCACGGCCCTGGCGATGCTGCAGGAGGGGGCGTTTGATGCGGTGTTGCTGGATGTGCCCGAAGATGGCTTCTCCCTGTGCTGCCAGATCCGGGCCTTGCCAGGGTGCGGCGAGCTGCCGGTGATCGCCCTGAGCGACGCCCTGCAAGGCAGCGCCCGCCAGCATTGTCACGGCGTCGGCCCGACCGAGCAGTTGCTCAAGCCGGTGCGTTTCGAGCTGTTGCAAGCCGTGTTGCAGCGCCGCCTGCTGTGCCCGTTAGAGGGTGAAAGCGCCGGCAGTTAGGCGCTTATGCCACTTTTTTAAGCGCAGTGACGATGCTTAACTGAATTCAAGGCCTCAATCAACGCGGCCTTTTATCAGGAGGCCCGTCATGAATCTGCACCAGTTCGCCGAAACCCACGACGTTACCAACCAGCCACCGTCACTCGATGGCGCCAATTTGTATCGCCTCGACCTGCCCTTGCAGGAGTGGTCGCGGCGCTTTGGGGCAGGCTGGGCCGAGGCCCGCATCGACGCCTACGGCGCCTTGGCGGGTGGGCCACTGATGGCGGCGGGGTTCCTGGCGAATCAGAACAAGCCGGTGTTCAACAGCCATGATCGCTATGGTCACCGCATTGATCTGGTGGAGTTTCATCCGGCCTATCACGAACTGATGCGCACCGCCGTCGAGCATGGCCTGCCTTCGCTGCCCTGGGCCCATCCCCAGGCGGGTGCCCATGTCGCCCGCGCGGCCATGACCTACCTGCATAGCCAGGCCGAAGCTGGCACGGGGTGCCCGCTGACCATGACCTTCGCCTGCGTGCCGGCCCTGCGCCTGCAGCCGGATCTGGCTGACACCTGGCTGCCGAAAATCCTCAACACTGAATACGACCCGCGCAATGTCGGCATCGCCCATAAAGCCGGCGCAACCATCGGCATGGCCATGACCGAGAAACAGGGCGGCACCGATGTCCGGGCCAATACCACCCGCGCCTACCCCGTGGGCGCCGGCGGCCCAGGCCAACCCTATGAGCTGGTGGGCCATAAGTGGTTCTGTTCGGCGCCGATGTGCGACGCCTTCCTGACCCTGGCCCAGACTGACAAGGGTTTGACCTGTTTCCTACTGCCCCGGCAGCGCCCGGACGATACGCGTAACCAGTTCTATATCCAGCGCCTGAAAAACAAGCTCGGCAACTGCTCCAACGCTTCCAGCGAAGTCGAATTCCGTGGCGCCCTGGCGTGGATGGTCGGCGAAGAAGGCCGTGGCGTACCGACCATTATCGAGATGGTGGCCATGACCCGTTTCGACTGCATGGTTGGCTCCAGTTCCTTGATGCGTCAGGCGCTGACCCAGGCCAGCCATCATTGCGCCCATCGTTTGGTCGGTGGCCGCGTGCTCAGTGAACAGCCGTTGATGCAGAACGTGCTGGCGGACCTGGCCCTGGAAAGTGAAGCGGCCCTGGCCTTGAGCCTGCGCATGGGCCGGGCGCTGGACCATCTGGCCGATGAGCAGGAAGCCAAGTTCGCGCGGCTGGTGACGGCGGTGGGCAAGTATTGGATCTGCAAGCGTGCGCCGGCGATGATCAACGAAGCCGCCGAATGCATGGGCGGCGCCGGCTATGTCGAGGACAGCATCCTGCCGCGCCTGTACCGTGAGGCGCCGGTCAATTCGACGTGGGAAGGTTCCGGCAACGTGCAATGCCTGGACGTGCTGCGGGCCTTGTCGAAAGAGCCCGGTGTGCTGGAGACATTGTTTGTCGAACTGGGCGATGGGCATGGCGAAAAACGCCTAGCCCGACATATCGAGCAATTGAAGTCGGCGTTTATGGACACCCAGGATATCCAGTACCGGGCGCGGCAGTTGACCGAGGATATTGCCGTGGCCCTGCAGGCCAAATTGCTGCTGGAGGCGGGCAATGCCAGTGTCAGCGATGGGTTTATAGCCAGCCGCTTGGGCGAGTCGTCGGGACGGGTATATGGCACCTTGCCACGAGGTGTGGATGTACAGGCCATCGTCGCCCGCTCAACTCCGTCTCTCTGAATAAAACCGGTAAAAAATCTGGGAGCTGGCTTGCCTGCGATGGCAGCGGGTCAGCCACCTCTATATTGGCTGACCCGCTGCCATCGCAGGCAAGCCAGCTCCTACAGCGGTTGCATTGATCTTCAGTGGGCATTCCAATTCAGAGTTTGCGTCTGGCAGCGATGCAGGCAAGATGACCTCCTGCATGTAAGAAAACAGGAAGCCTACCGTGACCGAAGCTTTTGTTGTCGTTCAAACCGCCGAAGAGGCCGTGGACCGGCTGGCGGCTCTGCATGAGCGTGCTACCGGCGCGCTCAACCAGGCCCTCAAGCAATACCTCAAGGATCGCGTCGAGCCCGACGCCGCACAGCGTGCTCTGTTTCGCTATCCGGAACTGCGCCTGACCTACCACTGCCACGGCGAAGTCCCACAGACCACCCGCGCGTATGCCAAGGTGCAGTTGCCGGGCACTTACAGCGTCACCGTCACCCATCCGTCAGCGTTTCGCAAATACCTGCTGGAACAACTGGTGCCGCTGATGCACGACTTCACCGTGACGGTGGAAGTGGGCGTCAGCCAGCAGAACATCCCTTATCCGTACGTGGTCGAGCAGGGCGATGAACTGGCCGGCTCCGGTGTAACGGCCGCGACCCTGGCACGGGTGTTCCCCAGCACCGACCTGTCTGCCGCCACCGATGGCATCGCCGATGGCCTGTATGACTGGGAAAACACCGACCCACTGCCCCTGGCACTGTTCGATGCGGCCCGCGTGGACTTTTCCCTGCGTCGCCTGGTGCACTACACCGGCAGCGACTGGCGCCATGTGCAGCCATGGATTCTGCTGACCAACTACCACCGCTATGTCGACCAGTTCATCGTCCATGGCTTGGAACAGTTGCGCAGCGACCCACGCTTTATCCGCATGGTGTTGCCGGGCAATGTGATCATCGAAAAAGGCATGGACCATGGTGAAGCGTCTGCCATCGCCGCAGGCGTGGTCTGGCACCGTTATCAGATGCCGGCCTACCACTTGCAGGCCAGTGACGGCCACGGCGTGACCCTGGTCAACATCGGTGTCGGCCCGTCCAACGCCAAGAACATCACCGACCACCTGGCGGTGTTGCGTCCCCATTGCTGGCTGATGATTGGCCACTGTGGTGGCCTGCGCCAATCCCAGACCATCGGTGACTATGTGCTGGCCCACGCTTATATGCGGCGCGACGGCATTCTCGACCGCGTGGTGCCGCCGAACATTCCGATCCCGGCCCTGGCCGAAGTGCAGATGGCATTGCAACAAGCGGCGGCTAACGTCACGGGCGAGAAGGGCGAGCAACTGAAAAAGCGCCTGCGCACCGGTACCGTGTTGACCTACGACGATCGCAACTGGGAACTGCGCTGGGCCCAGGAGCGGCCGCTGATCAACCTGTCCCGCGCCGTGGCCGTGGATATGGAGAGCGGCACCATCGCCGCGCAAGGCTACCGTTTGCGGGTGCCTTACGGCACATTGCTGTGCGTGTCGGATAAGCCGTTGCACAGTGAAATCAAGTTGCCAGGTTCGGCCAACGCGTTCTATGAACGGGCTGTGAGCCAGCACTTGAAGATCGGTATCGAGGCAGTGGACTTGTTGCGCACCGAGCTCAACTCGTTGCACTCGCGCAAGCTGCGCAGCTTTGACGAGCCGCCGTTCCGCTAAATAGCGGGGTGGTTATTTAACGGTCAGGCCACTAGCATGGTCGGTCCTGACCGTTAGATGTTCCATTGCCATGTCCCGTCCTGCCCGCCCTGACTCGCGCCGCCCTGGCGTGAAACCTCCCCATGCCGCTGCTCGCCGTGTCGCCAAGGCGCCGCCGGCCGAGCCGAAGCTGATCCTGTTCAATAAACCTTTTGATGTGCTGACCCAGTTCAGTGACGAAGGCGGTCGCGCCACGCTCAAGGATTTTATTGATATCCCGGGCATCTACCCGGCTGGGCGCCTGGACCGGGACAGTGAAGGCCTGTTGCTGCTGACCAACGATGGCCAGTTACAGGCGCGGATTGCCGACCCCAAGCACAAACTGGCGAAAACCTATTGGGTGCAGGTGGAGGGCGAGCCCACCGAGGAGCATCTGCAACGTCTGCGCGCCGGTGTGGAGTTGAACGATGGCATGACCTTGCCGGCTGAAGCCCGGCGACTGGACGAGCCGGTACTCTGGCCGCGCAACCCGCCGGTACGTTTTCGTAAAAACATCCCGACCTATTGGCTGGAGCTGGTGATTCGCGAGGGGCGCAACCGTCAAGTACGGCGCATGACCGCCGCCGTGGGCTTGCCGACCTTGCGTCTGGTGCGGGTGAAAATCGGCGACTGGTCGATTGAAGGCCTGGGCCAAGGCCAGTACCGCGAAGTGCCGGCGCGCTTATAAAGCCCCGGACTCAATCAGGCCGATCACCACGCTCTTGATGATAAACGCGGCCACGCCCAGGCCCAGCACGAAGAACAGAATCAGCGAGCCAAAGCGCCCGGCCTTGGATTTCTTCGCCAGGTCCCAGACGATAAAGCCCATGAAAATGATCAGGATGGTGACCAGGCCGGTCATCATCCACTCTTCAAACAGCACGGGGTCAATCGAATTCATTGGGCAGTTTCCGACAAAGGCAGGCGCGGAGTATAAGGCAAGGGGGCAGGTTCAAAGTTGACCTGCGTCGGTGCGTCGCACCCTGATGTCATTGCCTGAACATGGGCAAAAAGTGGCAGCTGGCTTGCCTGCGATAGCGGTGTGCCTGCAAGACCGCTATCGCGGGCAAGCCCGCTCCCACATGGGATGGGTGGGGCGTCTTAGGTCCGCAGGTGAGTCAACGGTAACTCCGTGCTGTTGAGCACCTGGTTCAGCACAAAGCTGGAGCGCACGCTGGTCACGCCCTCAATCCGGGTCAGGTGCCCCAGCAGCAGTTTTTGATAGTGGTCCATATCCGGCACCACCACCTTCAGCTGATAGTCGGCATCCATCCCGGTGACCAGGCTGCATTCCAACACTTGCGGCAAGGTGCGGATCGCCGCTTCAAAGTTCTCGAAACGTTCGGGCGTGTGTCGGTCCATGCCGATCAACACGTAGGCCGTGAGGCTCAGGCCCAGCATCTTGCGGTCGAGCAGGGCGACCTGGCGTGAGATGTAGCCGTCGTCCTCCAATTGCTTGACCCGGCGTGAGCAGGGTGACGGTGACAGGCCGATCCGCTCGGCCAGCTCCTGGTTGGAGATCCTCGCGTCGCGCTGTAATTCCGCCAAAATACTCAGGTCGTATCGGTCAAGTTTGCTCATGGGGCTGGCCTTTGTCGTAACTATTGCTGCGAATTATCTATCCAGGGTTAAAAATTGCGCAAGCACTGTTTATTGACGCAATCTTCGCAATCATCTGTCGGGCCCTCACGCCTATGATTACCAACAGAATCACTGCCCGGACATAGAGTCCACAGCAGCCCGCCCAATCAGGCCGGCTGCGGCCCGCCAACCCCACCGGGTTGTGCCGGCCCCCGGGCTGCACACTGTCCACAAGACGGCGTGAGGTGAGCCAACGTCATAAGCGTTGAGCCAGGACGAAGTTCTCAAGGGGCGACCGACGGGTCGCCCCTTTTCTTTTGCCGGCGAAAATTGTGCTGGTGACTGATAACCTGTCGCAGAACCGGGCCCGGCTTTTCCAGTCTCATGCACAGGCCCTAATCCGCAGTGAGGAATAGCATGAAGCGCATCTGGCGTTTGGCAGGTGTAGGTGTGTTGATGGTCACCTTGGGCACGCAGGTGATGGCCGACGAACGAGACAACGCACCCCGCCAGGGGCAAGGCCCGCAGGGCGGTGGTGGACCGCATGAGCGGGGGCCGGAACACAGCCAGCCGCGCCCGCAAAACCAACCGGTAGAGCGCGCCGGCCAGAACGGCCAGTGGCAGGCTCGCCCTCAAGGTAATGAAGCGCCGCGCCCGGCACCGCAGGCGGGGAGCAATCTGCCGATCCAGGGCCGGCCCGATTCCGTGGGCCAGACCCAGGAGCCGCGCCAGGGCAACTACCGTGACATTCCCCGGCGCAATGATGGCAACCCGCATTGGCAAACCGGTGGCCCTGGCTCGCGGCCTGGCTACAACGGCCACCCCAATGATAACCGCTGGCCAGGCCGCCCCGACGGCCATGGCAACGGCTGGGGCCCCGGCCCGCAGTATCGGCCCGGCTACACGGTGGACCGCTTCCCCGACCGCAATTACCGTGTGCCCTATCGCGGCCAGGATTACTTTTTCTCGGGCGGCTATTGGTACCGGCCCCAGGGCCCGCGCTACGTCGTAGTCACGCCACCCTATGGGATCCGCGTGCATTACCTGCCGGACTATGCGCGGGAAGTGTGGGTCGGCAGTGCGCTGTTTTTCCTCGCCGCTGGCGCCTATTACAGCTACGAGACCAGCACCCAGCAGTACGTGGTGGTGCAACCGCCGGTGGCCATGCCGCCGCAGCCGACGCCCCAGGGCAACGGGTATGACGTGGTGGCCTATCCCGCCAATGGCCAATCTCCCGCCCAGGTGCAGCAGGACGGTTACGATTGCTATCGCTGGGCGGTGCAGCAAAGCGGCTTCGACCCCCAGACCGTCACCTACGCGCCTGCGCCGGCGGTGGTGCAAACCTACCGCCAGGCCCAGGGCAACTGCCTGAGCAGTCGCGGGTACCAGGTGACCTACTAGGCCTTGCTGCCCGTGACCACTTCCTGCGGGTCGGCGTGCACCAGCACCTCGGCCCGTGGGTAGGCCTGATGGATGGCATCGGCGGCCTGGTCGCTGATGCCATGGGCTACCGACAAGCTCAACTCCCCCGGCAACTCCAGATGCAACTGCACAAACCAGTGGTTGCCGGAAATCCGCGTGCGCAAATCATGGGCACCCAGTACGCCGGGCACGCTACAGGCCAGTTCCAGCATGTGCTGGCTGACGTCTGCCGGCAGTTCTTCGTCCATCAGCACGGCAAAGCTTTCCCGGGCGATCTGGATCGCGCTCCACAAGATGTACAGGGCGATCGCCAGGCCAAACCAGGCATCGACCTGATGCCAGCCGAAGGCCGCCAGCACCAGCGCCAATAGAATGCTGCCATTGAGCAGCAAGTCGGAACGGTAGTGCAGCGAGTCGGCGCGCACCGCGTTCGAGCCGGTTTCGCGGATCACCCGGTGTTGCACGGCCAGCAGCGCCACGGTCAGCACCAGCGACATCACAATCACTGCAATACTCAGCCAGGGCGCGCCCACGGGTTCCGGGTGCTGCAGGCGTTGGTACGCCTGGAAGGCGATCAATACCGCGCTGCCGGCGATAAACAGCGCCTGGGCCATGCCCGCCAGGGATTCCGCCTTGCCATGTCCGTAGCGGTGATCATCATCCGCCGGGCGCAGCGCGTAGTGCACCGCCAGCAGGTTGAGCAGTGACGTCACGCCGTCGAGCAGCGAATCGGTCAGCCCGGCCAACATGCTCACCGAACCACTGAACCACCAGGCGATGGCTTTGCCGATAATCAGAATACTGGCCACGCCGACCGAGGCGCGGGTGGCCAGGCGCAATAGCCGGGCGTGTTCGGTGCTGGTGTTCATGGGGCAATCAGGTCCTTACGCAGCAGGTTGCAGGCCGAGGGACGCGAGTTGTTGCACGCTGCCCTTGAACTGGATCAGGCGCGGGTCGTCCAGCGGCAGGTTGCGGCCGGTTTCGTGCTCGATGATGGTTTGCAGCTTGGTGTTATCCACCTTGCCGTCGGCGCCGATGGCTTCTTGCAGTTTTTCGGGGGCCACTTGTGCGGTTTTGCCGGGCTCGAAGTAAATTGCGCCGGTGGCGAAGTCCACGCCAAAGGCGATCAGGCCGGGGATCACATAAAACAGCAGGCCGACCGCGTCGAGCACGGCAATTGCCGGGTCGATCTTGCCGTCGATCTGGCCACGGCGATCAGGATAGAAAATCGAACCGCAGGCCGTCAGCTGGCTCAACAGGGTGACGGCCAGAACACCGCCGATGACACGGGAAGCAATACGCATGAGACTCTCCTGAACACTTGTAGGGTGTGACTATAAAGCAGATCTACCAGGTGCCACCCCTCTAATGTGGGAGCCCTTCCAAAGGGACATGGCCGCGCCTGAGAGAGCACCGATATCCAGCCGTTCGCCGTTATACTCGCCGCTCTGCTTTGGAGCCAGTATGAATTCGTTGCCAATCGATGATGTTTTACCCGCCTTGCGTGAAGCCTTGGCGACGCGCCATGAAGCCGTGCTCGAAGCACCGCCCGGCGCCGGTAAGACCACGCGGGTGCCGTTGGCGCTGTTGCACGAAACCTGGCTGGCCGGGCAAACCATCCTGATGCTTGAGCCCCGCCGGCTCGCCGCCCGCGCCGCAGCCGAACGCCTGGCCAGTGAGCTGGGGGAAAAGGTCGGGGAAACCGTCGGCTACCGGATCCGCCTGGACAGCAAGGTCGGCCCCAACACCCGTATTGAAGTGGTCACCGAAGGCATCCTCACCCGGCGCCTGCAGGATGACCCGGCACTGGATGGCGTGGGTCTGCTGATCTTCGACGAATTCCACGAGCGTAGCCTCGACGCCGACCTGGCGCTGGCCCTGAGCCTCAATGGCCGCGAGCTGTTTCGCGATGAACAACCGCTGAAAATCCTGCTGATGTCCGCCACCCTTGAAGGTGAACGCCTGTCGGGGCTGCTCGACGACGCGCCGATCCTGCGCAGTGAAGGGCGCATGTACCCGGTGCAGATGCGCTGGGGGCGGCCGTTCCAGCCTGGGGAATTTATCGAGCCGCGGTTGGTGCAGACCATTCTTGAAGCCCTGCACGACGAAACCGGCAGCGTGCTGGTGTTCCTGCCGGGGCAGGCGGAGATTCGCCGGGTCCATCAACAGTTGGCGGATGCCCTCGGTGAGCGCGGCGATGTGCTGCTGTGCCCGCTGCATGGCGAGCTTGACCTGGCAGCGCAGCGAGCGGCCATCGACCCGGCGCCGGCGGGCAAGCGCAAGGTGGTACTGGCCACTAACATTGCCGAGACCAGCCTGACCATCAATGGCGTGCGGGTGGTGATCGACGCCGGGCTGGCGCGGGTTCCGCGTTTCGACCCCGGCAGCGGCATGAGCCGTCTCGACACCCAGCGCATCTCCCGCGCCAGCGCCACCCAGCGTGCCGGCCGGGCCGGGCGGCTGGAGCCGGGCGTGTGCTATCGGTTGTGGTCCGAGGACCAGCATGAAGGGCTGGCGGCCTATGGCAGCGCGGAAATTCTCTCGGCAGACCTGGCCGGCCTGGCCCTGCAACTGGCGCGCTGGGGCGTGACGCCAGCACAATTGGTGTGGCTCGATGTGCCACCCACTGCCGCTTATGCCCAGGCCCAGGACTTGCTCGAACGCCTGGGGGCGCTCAAGGACGCGACCTTGACCCCCCACGGACAGAAAATGGCCAGCCTGCCGGCGCACCCGCGTATCGCCCATTTGTTGTTGCGCGGCCAGGACTTGGGGCTGGCGAACATGGCGTGTGATGTCGCCGCGCTGCTGGGCGAGCGCGACATCTTGCGCGGTGCCGGTGCGGATGTGCACAGTCGCCTGGCCTTGTTGTCCGGCGAGGAACGCGCCCGTGGTACTCAAGGCGGCGTACAGCGGGCCCGGCAATTGGCCCGGCAATATCGCGGCTATCTAAGAGGCAAGGCCGAACAGCCGGTGGCTGATCCCGATCACCCGCGCTGGCTGGGGGCGCTGCTGGCGCTGGCCTACCCGGACCGGGTGGCCCAACAACGCCGTGCGGGCGGTGCCGAATATCGTCTGGCCAATGGGCGCGCCGCGCTGTTTGCCGAAGCTGACAGCCTGATGAAGCAGCCGTGGCTGGTCATCGCCGACCTGGGCAGCCGCCAGGGCCAGCGTGAAGAGCGGATTTACCTGGCTGCAGACTTCGACCCGACGCTGTTCGACTCGGTATTGGCCGAACAGGTGCGCTCTTTCGACCAGCTGGATTGGGACGAGCGCGAAGGCGTGTTGCGTGCCGAACGCCAGCGCAAGGTCGGTGAACTGGTACTCAGCCGCGAGCCGCTGACCGGCCTGGACGAGTCCGCCCGCAGCCAGGCGCTTGTCAACCTGGTGCGGCGCAAAGGCCTGGAACTGCTGCCCTGGACCCCGGAGCTGCGCCAGTGGCAGGCCCGTGTCATGCTGCTGCGCCAACTGGACTCCGGCAAGCCCGGCGAATGGCCCGACGTCAGTGACAGCGCGTTGCTCGCCAGCCTGGAACATTGGCTGATGCCGTACCTGGGCAAGGTCTCGCGCTTGAGCCATTTCGCCAACCTGGATCTTTCCAGCTTCCTGCATAATCTGCTGCCCTGGCCGCTGCCCCAGCGCCTGGATGAACTGGCGCCCCATCATTTGAAGGTGCCTTCGGGCTCATCGGTACGCCTGGACTATAGCGAGCATCCGCCGATTCTCGCGGTGCGCCTGCAGGAACTGTTTGGCCTGGCCGATACCCCGCGCATCGCCGGTGGACGGCAGGTGGTGAAGTTGCACTTGTTATCGCCAGCGCGGCGTCCGGTGCAGGTGACCCAGGATCTGGCGAACTTCTGGCGCAGTACTTACGCCGAGGTGAAGAAGGATCTGAAGGGGCGGTATCCCAAGCATTACTGGCCCGATGACCCGTTGGTGGCAGAAGCGACCGCGCGGATCAAACCGCGCAAGTAATCATGCTTAATATCTGAATGTAGGAGCTGGCTGGCCTGCGATAGCGGTCTGTCCGCCAGAACCTGGCCAGCTGACCCAGCGCTATCGCAGGCAAGCCAGCTCCTACACCAACCCTATTCCACATCGGGTTGTGTCCTGTGGGCTATTGCGCGGCGGGCAGCAGGAACCGTGCAATCACCGGCAAATGATTGGAGATACGCAATGTATCGTCCTGCCGCACCCGCGCTTCAACCTTCTTCAACCTCGGGCTATAGAACAGATAATCCACCGTACGGTCCGGCCCATCGAGGCCCGGGTCATTGGGGAAGTGGGTCAGCCACTGGGCGCGGTCGATCCCGCTGGATTGACTGTTGCTGGGGACCATCGGGTATTTATCCCACAACAGATGCAGCTCACTGTCCGGCGAATACTGCCCGCGTCTGTCGGCGTCCAGGCGCAGGAACTGCCCCAGGGGCAACAGATTGAAATCCCCGCCAATCAGCCACGGCGTGCCCCGGCTTTCGAATTTATCCAGCAGCTTGATGGTCGCCTCGACCTGCTCGCGCACCGCGCTGTGGCCGGGGGCGGCGTTGTCCAGGCGGGTGTTGAGCACCGCCAGTTGGCCGCCGTCGCTCAACGGCAGGTAACTGAGCAGCAGCGCGGGCTTGGGTTGGAACTGACGGCTGATCAGGTTGGCCGGGGCCACCGGCAGTTGCAGGCGTTCGGCATGTTCGATCTGGTAGCGGCTGAGGGTCACCAGCTTGCGGCCGACACTGCCGAAGATATGCCGGTCGGGCACAAAGTCGGCTTTCCAGTCGAAGGCCTCGACGCTGCACGGGTAGAGGTCCACCAGCCGCTCCTGAAGCAGCGCCAGTTGGTCCTGGTAGTGGGATGGCTTGGCGCCTTCGTCCAGTTCCTGCAGCAACAGTACGTCCGGTTGCTCGTCACGGATCACCCGCGCCACTTCGTCCAGGCTGGAGGCCATGTCTTCAGGGGTGGGGCGCTCGTCCGGGCCACTGCCGTCGGGGGTGTCGTACCAGAACACATAGTTCTTGCCCGCCAGGTATTGCACGTTCCAGGTCATCACCTTGAGTGCCTGGCCGGGCAGCAGCGTCGGCGCACGCGGGGCCACGCAGCTGACGGGTAGGGTCTGTTTGTCGGCGGGGCGCCAGGTCAGGCTGTAGATCAGGGCCGTCAGCAAGCCTGCGAGGATCAGCAGGCCTACCAGGGTTTTACGCAGTAAACGGGTCATCGGCTCGCCTTATGGCGCTGCGGGACAGGCCCCGAGCATACCCGACCGGTGGCCGGGAGCCCAGGGAGCACGTTAGCGAGCGTCGGCATCACCGGCGATCAGCATGAACAGGCGGAACAGCACTACGCTGGTAAACAGCTGCAAGAAGCTATGGGCACTGTCGATCAGCACCGCCAGCAGCGGGTTCTGCGGGTCGGGCCAGGCTGCGACGCTGGCACCCTTGAGCAGCCACAGTGGGGTCATCACGCACAACAGGCAGATCAGGATGCGCAGAAAATGCCCACGGGTCAGACGGAAACTTTCCTTCATCGCCGCCAGCGCGGGCATTCCGCGCAGCACCAGCAAGTACTCGGCGAAGGCCAGGGTGACCATCAGCCACAGCCCCGGCAGGAAGTACAACGACAGCCCCAGCAGGATCAGCAGGGTGCTCATGGCCGTCAGCAACGCGTAGCGTGGCCACAAGGTCAGCGCCATGGCCAGCACGGCGGCGGTGCGCGGCGACTCGCCACGGCTGCGGGCGTCGAGAAACAGGATCAGGGCGGCGGTGTACAGCGGATACACCAGCAAACCCACGATCATGCTGTAGCCGGTAAACGCCTCCGGGCCCAGGGTGCGATCAAGCACTTGTTGCAGCACGGCCTCCAGGATCACCAAGGGCAGGCACAACTGCACGATGGCGCCCAGGTTGCGCTGGAAAAAGTAGAAAGAGTCGCGCAGAACGGTCAACGGATTCATCAAAGTCATCACAGGCGGAAAAAGCAGCGGACACTTTAACCGATCACCGACAAACGTAAACCTTGGGTAAAGATCATTGAAACGCTGCGGGCCAGCCCCATTACTGGTGGCGTACCTTGCCCATTGCGGGCGGGACGCAGATTTTTACCGGCAATCTAACGAGGTCGCCATGAACAGCGAAGAGCAAACCCTGATCGACGGACTGTTTTCACGGTTGCAGCAAGCCGAAACGGACTCAGCCCCCCGCGACGCCCAGGCAGAAGCGCGGATCAAGGAGCACATCACTCGCCAACCGGCCGCCGGGTATTTCATGACCCAGGCGATTCTGGTGCAGGAAGCCGCGATCAAAAGCCTGGATGCGCAGAACAAGCAGCAGGCGCAACAGATCCAGCAATTGCAGGATGAACTGCAACGGGCCAAGACAACGCAGCCGGCCACCAGCGGTGGTGGGTTCCTGTCGAGCATCTTTGGCGGCAGCTCCCGCGAGCCGCAGCCTGCGCCGAGCGCGCCGGCCTCTGGCGCGGGTGGTTGGCGCGAGCCGACTCGGCCCGGCTTCAGCGCGCCGACGCCGCAACAGAGCTTTGGCACCCCACAACAGAACTATCAGCAACCCCAGCAGGCGGCGCCCGCAGGTGGTGGTTTTCTCGGTGGCGCCCTGAAAACCGCCGCCGGGGTGGCCGGGGGTGTGATGCTGGCCCAAGGTATCAGCAGCCTGTTCAGCCACAACCAGCAGCCGCAGGTGGTGGAAGAGATCGTTCGCGAAGAGCCGGCGCCTGCCAGTGACAACGGCGGCTGGGGCAATGACGAGCAGCGTTTCGCTGACAATGACAGCGCCGACAGCGGTTATGCCGACGATTCTTCCTTCTTTGGCGACGACGACTCCTTCGTCTGACACCCACTGAACCGGGGCGCGCTGTCGCCCCGGTCTGATTTTTCTCGGAAACCTCCTCTTGGCTGGCATACTGACGACCTTTGCGGGCCATCACGTCCGCCAGTGCGATGAGGATATACGGTGAAAAAAATTGCAGTGTTCGCCGATGTGCAGAACCTCTATTACACCGTGCGCCAGGCCTATGGCTGCCACTTCAACTACGCCGCCCTGTGGGCCGATATCAGCCAGCGCGGGCAGATCGTCGAGGCGTACGCCTATGCCATCGACCGTGGCGACAGCAAGCAGCAGCAATTCCAGCAGATCCTGCGCAACCTGGGCTTTACCGTGAAGCTCAAACCGTACATCCAGCGCAGCGATGGCTCGGCCAAGGGCGACTGGGACGTGGGTATCACCATCGACATCATGGACGCCGCCGCCCATGTCGACGAAGTGGTACTGGCCTCGGGTGATGGCGATTTCGATATGTTGCTCGACCGCATCATCCATAAACATGGCGTCGAAGCCGTGGCCTACGGCGTGCCGGGGCTGACGGCCAATTCGTTGATCCGCGCGGCCAGTCGCTACGTGCCTATCGAAGGCGCGTTGTTGCTCAAATAGATTTTCAGATGGGGTTGGAACAGGTTTGGAACGTATAGCGGTCATCGACTTTGAAACCACCGGCATCTCGCCGAGCAGCAGTTGCCGGGCCACGGAAATCGCCGTGGTCATCCTGGAGCAGGGCCAGATCGTGGACCGCTACCAGAGCCTGATGAACGCCGGTGTGCGCGTGCCGGGGTTTATCGAGCAGCTGACCGGCATCAGCAATGCCATGCTGCGCAGCGCGCCGCCGGCCGAGCGGGTGATGAACGAGGTCAATGAATTTGTTGGCACCACGCCGCTACTGGCGCACAACGCCGCGTTCGACCAGAAGTTCTGGGACTTCGAACTGGGCCTGATCCGCCGCACCCGCCTGCAAAAATTCGCCTGCTCGCTGCTCCTGGCCCGCCGGCTGATGCCCACGGCGCCCAACCACAAACTCGGCACCCTGACGTCTTATGCGCAATTGCCCCACACCGGCAAGGCTCACCGGGCGATGGCGGATGCTGAAATGGCGGCCAACCTCACCGCCCACCTGGCCCAGGAACTGCGCCGCACCCACGGCTTGCGCGAGTTGACCCATGATCTGCTGTGCAGCCTGCAAAAAGTGCCGGCAGCGAAGATCAATGACCATCTGAAGAAACATCGCGGGTTCTGATCCCGATTCTCAGAACGATAAAGAGCAAAATGTGGGCGTCGGGTGTGGGTAGGCCAGTTGGTGTATTCGTGGCTGATACACCGCTATCGCAGGCAAGCCAGCTCCCACATGGGATCGCATCCAGCCCAAGCAATCGGGTTAGCTGTGGGGCCGGGTGTGCTCGCGATGGTGGTGTGTCAGTTGAGATATTTTGGCCTGATACACCGCTATCGCAGGCAAGCCAGCTCCCACATGGGATCGCATCCAGCCCGGGCAATCGGGTTAGCTGTGGGGCCGGGTGTGCTCGCGATGGTGGTGTGTCAGTTGAGATATTTTGGCCTGATACACCGCTATCGCAGGCAAGCCAGCTCCCACATGGGATCGCATCCAGTCCGGGCAATCGGGTCAACTGTGGGAGCCGGGCTTGCCCGCGATAGCGCTCGCTCAGGCGCCGCCATTCTTTCCCTCCAAATACCCCAACGGCAACCGCCGCTCTACGGCGCTCGACAAGATGATCGAGGTTTTGCTGAACCCGAATTTCGCCACCCTGTTGATCAGGCTTTCCAGTTCCGGCATCGAACCCACCGCCGCCTGCATGATCACGCACGGGTCGCCGGTGACCCGATGGCATTCGGTCAGTTCGGGGATTTCTGCCAGCGCGTCGTAGACTTTCTGGCTGCCGTTTTTGGTCAAGCGCAGTTCAATCGTGCACTGGATCGGCAGGCCGATCTTGGACAGGTCGACCTTGGCCTGGTAACCGGTGATCACTCCGCTGGCCTCCAGCTTGGCCACGCGTTCAGCCACGGCGGGGGCGGAGAGGTTTACGGTGCGGGCCAGTTGCGCGTAAGTGGCGCGCCCATCCTTGAGCAGGGCGCTGAGGAGCATGCGATCGTATTTGTCCATGAATAAGGCTCTGGCAATGGCGGGCTTTCGAATACAAGGCTTATAGCCCTGATAACCATGATTTGAAAAGTGTATGGGCGCTTTAAACAGGTTTTGTAACTTATGTTTACTGGTGTGGATTTCTAAAATAACGATTCCTTGTCCTGCTGCAGAGCTGCCCATGCCTGGCCCACGTCGTTTTCCCTTACCGTTGATCGCAGCTTTTTTTGCGCTGTATGTGATTTGGGGGTCTACCTACCTGGTGATCCGTATTGGCGTGGAGTACTGGCCGCCGCTGATGTTGGCGGGGATTCGCTTCTGTACTGCGGGGGCGCTGATGTATGGCTACCTGCGCTGGCGCGGGGTGCCGGCACCGACCTGGGCGCAGTGGAAAGCCGCGGGCATGATCGGCATCTTGCTGCTGACCTTCGGTAATGGCGCAGTGAGTGTGGCTGAACACAGCGGCGTGACTTCAGGTGTCGCTGCGCTGGCCGTGGCGACGGTGCCGTTGTTTACCTTGCTCTGTGGATATTTCTGGGGCGCGCGTAATACCCGTCTGGAGTGGGCCGGGGTGATTCTGGGGATGATCGGCATTGCCATGCTCAATATGGGCTCCAACCTGCAATCGAGCCCGTTGGGCGCGGGGCTGCTGTTGTTTGCCGCCGCTTCCTGGGCTTTTGGTTCGGTATGGAGCCGGCACTTGCCGTTGCCCCAGGGCGCTATGGCCAGCGCCGCCGAAATGCTGATCGCCGGGGTGGTGCTGTTGATCGGCAGTGCACTCAAAGGCGAGCACCTGCAAGCGATGCCTCCGGTGGAAGGCTGGCTGGCCCTGGCTTACCTGACCGTGTTTGGTTCGATCATCGCCTTCAACGCTTATATGTACCTGCTCAAGCACGTGCGTCCGGCAGCGGCCACCAGCTATGCCTACGTCAACCCGGCGGTGGCGGTGTTGCTGGGCATCGTGTTTGTCGGCGAGACCATTGGCCTGGAAGAAGCCCTGGCGATGTTGGTGATTATCAGCGCCGTGTTGTTGATCAGCCTGCCCCAGTGGCGCAAGCCGAAGCCGGAAATAAGGTAAACTGCCGCGCATTACGCCCTTGCGCTGAATTTTTCCTACGGTAAACACATGACTTTCGCCACACTTGGCCTGATCGAACCCTTGCTGCGCGCCCTTGAGGCGCTTGGCTACCAGACCCCGACGCCGGTGCAGGCGCAAGCCATTCCGGCGGTGCTGGCCGGTCGCGACCTGATGGCTGCGGCCCAGACCGGCACCGGCAAGACCGCCGGCTTCGCCGTGCCGCTCCTGCAACGGTTGACCATGGAAGGGCCAAAAGTCACCGCCAACTCGGTGCGTGCGCTGATCCTGTGCCCGACCCGCGAGCTGGCCGAGCAGGTTCACGCCAGCGTCGCCCAGTACGCCGAGCACCTGCCGTTGACCACCTACGCGGTGTATGGCGGCGTCAGCATCAACCCGCAAATGATGAAGCTGCGCAAGGGGGTCGACGTGCTGGTGGCCACCCCTGGCCGCCTGATCGACCTGTTCCGCCAGAACGCGCTGAAGCTCAATCAGCTGCAAACCCTGGTGCTGGATGAAGCCGACCGCATGCTCGACCTGGGTTTTTCCGAAGAGCTGGCGAACATTTACCGCATGCTGCCGAAAAAGCGTCAGACCCTGCTGTTTTCCGCGACCTTCTCCGATGACATCCGCCTGCTGGCCGGGCAGATGCTTATTGACCCGCTGAGCATCGAAGTCAGCCCGCGCAACGTCGCTGCCAACACCGTCAAGCAATGGGTGGTGCCGGTGGACAAGAAGCGCAAGGCGGAGCTGTTTGTGCATCTGATGCGCAAGGGCAAGTGGAAGCAGGTGCTGGTGTTCGCCAAGACCCGCAACGGTGTGGATGCATTGGTAGACAAGCTACAAGGCCTGGGGATCAATGCCGACGGCATCCACGGCGACAAGCCACAAGCCACGCGCCAGCGGGCACTGGACCGTTTCAAGGCCAGCGAGGTGCAGATCCTGGTGGCCACTGATGTGGCGGCCCGTGGCCTGGATATCGAAGATTTGCCGATGGTGGTCAACTTTGACCTGCCCATCGTTGCCGAGGACTACATCCACCGTATCGGCCGTACCGGCCGGGCCGGCAACACCGGCGAGGCGATTTCCCTGGTGTGTGCCGACGAAGTGAACATGCTCTCGGCCATCGAGATGCTGACCCGCCAGACCCTGACCCGCAAAATGGAACAGGATTTCGAACCGGAGCACCGCGTGCCCGACACTGATGCCAGCGGGCAGGTGGTGAAGAAGCCGAAAAAACCGAAGAAGCCTAAGACGTCTGGTGGTGGCGGTAAGCGCAACCTGGGCAAGTGGGTCGAAAGCGGGGAAGTGGCGGCGGAGCCGTCGATCAAGCCGGTGCGCAAAGTGCCTGTGTTTAATACCGGGCCGCGTAAGAAGAAGTAACTTCTTTGGCGTCTGTCAGGGCCTCATCGCAGGCAAGCAGCTCCCACATTTGAATGTGTTCACAGATCAAAATGTGGGAGCTGGCTTGCCTGCGAAGGCGGACCTGAGCTGCCCGCAACTATCGGCGCTGGAGCCACTCCAGCATGCCACGCCCCGCCATCCGCCCACTGGCAAAACACCCCGTCAGTAAATACCCACCTGTCGGTGCCTCCCAGTCCAGCATCTCCCCGGCACAAAATACCCCCGGTAGCTGCGTGAGCATCAAGCGCTCATCCAGCGCTTCAAACGGTACGCCGCCGGCGGTACTGATGGCTTCATCCATCGGCCGGGTTTTTACCAGCGTCAGTGGCAGTGCCTTGATATCCACAGCCAACTGCGCCGGATCATTGAAGTGACCTGTGGGCGCCAACTCGCGTAACAGTGCAGCCTTTACCCCATCCAGGCCCAACTGACTGTGCAAATGCTTGCTCATCGAGCGTGAGCCACGGGGCTTGGCCAATGCGGCCTGCACCTTGTCCAGCGGCTTGCCCGGCAGCAGGTCGATGTGCACGGTGGCTGAACCGTCACGGTTGATCGCTTCGCGAATCGGCGCCGACAGTGCGTAGATCAGACTGCCTTCGATACCGGTCGCGGTGATCACGCATTCGCCCAGGCGGGGTTTGTCATCCGCCAACCCTATGGCGACGTTTTTCAGCGGCGCGCCGGCGAACTTGCTCACCATTAATTCGCTCCAGGCTGACACCTCGAAGCCGCAGTTGCTGGGCTGCAGCGGGGTGCAGGGCACGCCTTGGTGTTCCAGCAATTTGAGCCAGGCACCGTCCGAGCCCAGGCGCGACCAACTGCCGCCACCGAGGGCCAGCAGTACGGCATCGCTGTGGACAGTCTTGTCGCCCTCCGGGCTGTGGATAATTAAGCCGCCGTCGGCATTCCAGCCCTGCCAGCGATGCCGGGTGTGGATAACTACCCCCTGGTCGCGCAGGCGCTTGAGCCAGGCGCGCAGCAGGGGGGCGGCTTTCATGTCGGTAGGAAACACACGGCCGGAGCTGCCGACAAAGGTTTCGATGCCCAAGCCATGAATCCATTCGCACAACGCCTCGGCACCAAACTGGCGCAGCAAGGGGGCAATGTCCGACGCGCGTTCGGCGTAGCGTGAAAGAAATGCCGGGTAGGCTTCGGAGTGGGTGATATTCATGCCGCCCACGCCCGCCAGCAGGAACTTGCGCCCCACCGATGGCATGCCGTCATACAGGTCCACCCGGACCCCGGCCTGGCTCAGGACTTCGGCAGCCATCAGCCCGGCGGGGCCGCCGCCGATGATCGTGACGTGAAAAGGCTGGGCTGGGATCTGAGGCATGGGGGTGACTGCGGTTCGGCGAAGTAGGGCGAGCATTCTACCCGAGGACCGCGAAACTGCCTGATCAAAAAACGTACACCTTCCTACATGCTATGTGGTGCCTGCCTTGCAGGCGGTTACGCTCAAGTTATCCACAGGCCGTTCCACAGGCATTGTGGGTAACGCCCAGGTTTCAATGACAACCTGATGACGTCCACACCCGCTGCGCACTGTGGTGCAGGATGCCGTGGCGCCGGGCCAGGGCGTGGCGGTCCTTGCTGTAGCCGCCACCGATCACGCCCACCACCGGGATATCGCGGCCCAGGCAATGGCGCATCACGCTTTCGTCACGGGCGGCGACGCCTGCGTCTGTCAGCTTGAGGTAGCCGAGGGCGTCGTCCTTATGCACATCGACGCCCGCGTCATACAGCACCAGGTCGGGCTGATACAGCGGCAGCAGGTAGTTGAGGGCATCGTCCACCACCGTGAGGTAGTCGGCGTCGCCCATGCCCATGGGCAGCGGGATATCCCAGTCGCTGGCGGCCTTGCGCGCCGGGAAGTTCTTTTCGCAGTGCAGGGACACGGTAATGGCGTCCGGTGTGTCATGGAGGATGCGCGCGGTACCGTCGCCTTGGTGCACGTCACAGTCGAAGATCAGCACCCGGTTGACTCGCCCACTGGCCAGTAGGAAATGGCTGATCACCGCCAGGTCATTGAAGATGCAAAAGCCCGCCGGGTAATCGTAATGGGCGTGGTGGGTGCCCCCCGCCAGGTGGCAGGCCAGGCCATGTTCCAGAGCCTGCTCGGCCGCCAGCAACGAGCCACCGACCGCGCGCACGGTGCGTCGGGCCAGGGCTTCGCTCCAGGGCAGGCCCAGGCGCCGCTGGTCTTCGCGGGACAACTCACCGCTCATATAACGTTCGATATAGCCAGGGTCATGGGCCAGGGCGAGCACTTGGGCCGGGCACAATTCGGGGCGCAGCAGTTGGCTGTCCTGGGTCAGGCCGCTGTCGACCAGGTGATCGCGCAGCAGCCGGAATTTATCCATGGGGAAGCGATGATCCGCCGGGAACTCGGGGCTGTAGTCGTCGTGGTAGATCAATGGCAAAGGCATGGCAATTTCTGACAGGAACCAACGACGGATCTTAACAGCGCTGTACACTCACGCACATGGCAAGGGAGGGGAACGATGGAGCCGATACTGCAGTTGGAAAGCGCGCGCCTGGTGTTGCGCCAATGGCGCGACAGCGATTTGCCGGAGTTTGCCCGGATGTGCGCCGACCCGCAGGTGATGCGCTATTTCCCGGCACCCCTGGACCGCTTGGAAAGCGCGGCATTGATCGGGCGAATACGTGGGCATTTTGCCGAGTATGGGTTTGGTGCGTGGGCCCTGGAGCGTAAGGACAGCGGCGAATTTATCGGCCTGACGGGATTGATGAATGTCGGCTTTGACGCCGACTTCACCCCGGCGGTGGAGATTGGCTGGCGCCTGGCCCGCGAGCACTGGGGCCTGGGTTTTGCCAGTGAAGCGGCCTGGACTGCATTGCGTTGTGGTTTTGACCGTTTGCAGTTGGAAGAAATAGTGGCCTTCACCACCGAGGCCAACCTGCCGTCGCAGAAAGTCATGCAGGC
Source organism: Pseudomonas sp. FP2294 (assembly GCF_030687625.1). NCBI lineage: Bacteria > Pseudomonadati > Pseudomonadota > Gammaproteobacteria > Pseudomonadales > Pseudomonadaceae > Pseudomonas > Pseudomonas sp. FP2294. The sequence continues at coordinate 5,038,471 of NZ_CP117441.1, read as the reverse complement.
CATCGGTATGCATTACGATCCGGCGGCAGATTTTCAGCACCCCAGGCTCGCGGCGGACGATCCGCTGCGCCATCATGTGTTGTACCGCATCACCCGCGCCCAATGGTTGGATACGCTGCACGGATAGGCAGGCCGCCCGATGTTATTACCCGCCGCAGCCAAGACTGCGCGGTTTTGCTTTGTGTGAGGAGAGTTTGAATGAGCCAAGTGTTGGAAGATCTGGTCGACTTGCTGACCCTGGAACCGATTGAAGAAAACCTCTTCCGCGGCCGCAGCCAGGACTTGGGTTTTCGCCAACTGTTCGGCGGCCAGGTTTTGGGCCAGTCGCTGTCGGCAGCCAGCCAGACCGTCGAAGAAGCGCGGCATGTGCATTCGTTGCACGGCTATTTCCTGCGCCCAGGCGACGCTGGGCTGCCAGTGGTCTATCAAGTGGACCGGGTGCGCGATGGCGGCAGCTTCAGCACGCGCCGGGTGACGGCGATCCAGAAGGGCAACCCGATCTTCACCTGCAGCGCCTCGTTCCAGTACGACGAAGAAGGCTTCGAGCACCAGACCACCATGCCGGTGGTGGTGGGCCCGGAGAACCTGCCGTCGGAGCTGGAACTGACCCGGCAGCGTGCGCACCTGATCCCCGAGACCATGCGCGAAAAACTGCTGTGCCCCAAGCCGATTGAAGTGCGCCCGGTGACCGAAAAAGATCCGTACAACCCGCAGCCGTCCGACCCGGTCAAGTATGTGTGGTTTCGCGCCGATGGCGCCCTGGCCGATTTGCCGGCGCTGCATAAATATCTGCTGGCCTACGCCTCGGACTTCGGCCTGCTGACCACCTCGTTGCTGCCCCATGGCAAGACCGTGTGGCAGAAGGACATGCAAGTGGCCAGTCTTGACCATGCGCTGTGGTTCCACGCTGACCTGCGGGCCGATGACTGGTTGCTGTACGCCATGGACAGCCCATGGGCCGGCAATTCCCGCGGGTTCTCCCGTGGCAGCGTGTATAACCGCGCGGGCCAACTGGTGGCCTCGGTGACCCAGGAAGGCCTGATTCGCCATCGCAAGGATTGGGCATGAGCCTCACGGACGTAAAACACTGGGTGTTCGACATGGACGGCACCCTCACGGTGGCCGTGCATGATTTTGCGGCGATCCGCGTGGCCCTGGATATTCCGCCTGCCGATGACATCCTCACCCACCTGGCTGCGTTGCCAGCAGCGGAGGCGGCGGCCAAGCATGCCTGGTTGCTGGAGCATGAGCGCGAACTGGCGCTGGGCTCGGTAGCGGCCACGGGCGCGGTGGAGTTGGTGCGCGACCTGGCAGCACGGGGCTGTCGCCTGGGGATCCTGACGCGCAACGCCCAGGAGCTGGCGCACATCACCTTGAAAGCCATCGGCCTGGCGGACTGTTTTGCCGTGGAAGATGTGCTGGGCCGCGACGACGCCCCGCCCAAGCCTGATCCCGGTGGCCTGTTGAAACTGGCCCAGGCCTGGGATGTGGCGCCGGCCGAGATGGTCATGGTGGGCGACTATCGCTTCGACCTGGATTGCGGCCGGGCGGCGGGGACGCGGACGGTGCTGGTCAACCTGCCCGAAAACCCATGGCCGGAACTGGCAGATTGGCATGCGCAAGACTGCGCGGCATTGCGCCAGATGATCTAGCCCAGGCACCACGCATCACCGGTAGGAGCTGGCTTGGGTTTTCCCTGGGGGATTAGTGGAACAAGGCCTTCTGCCCCAGCGGCGAGGTAAACATCTTGTCGCCGTCATGCCCAACCCCAGGCACTTCAATCAACCTCTGGCTCAACTGCGGATGCCGCTGCTTGAGGTAGTCAAAGTAGTTATGCCCGCGAATCAGCCGATACGCGCCCTGGCTCTCGGCCGCGCAGCTCTTGTCCAGGGCCGGGTGGTTGGGGTCGGTGTCCTGCTGGCCCAGCAGGTAGGTGATATCCCGCGCGGCGTAGGCTTTTTCCAGTTGCTGGGGGCTTTGGCCGTTGGCGTAGGCCGGCAGTTTTTGCATGCCGTACTTCCAGTCATTGAACTGCGGGCAACTGCCCGGCGCTAACTGCACTGGGCGCTGCGGGCTGAAGTAGGCGTAGGACGATGGGTTGGCGATCACATAGCGCAGGCTGATGCCGGCGGCTTGCAGGGCCGGGTGATCATGGCCGGTCAGGGCAAAGCGCTGTACCACCTGGCCGCCACCGGAATGCCCGGCGACCACTATTTCCTTGAGGGCCGGGAACAGTTGGCGGTTGCCCAGGTGCTTGATGATCTGGTCCAGGGCGCCGTAGGAACTGATCTGGCCATGACCGATTGACGAATCGCCCGCCATCCATCCATTGCCGTGCCAGCGCAGTACGCTGTCGCCCAGGTGATGGCGCTGGATATCGGCATCGTTGAGAAACTGCGGTGCGATCACCAGGGTGTTGGCGCCTTGCCCCGCGTGGGCGGCGGCATCTTCGGCGCTTTTGAGGTAGGTCTGGGCGTTGCGCAGGCGCCCATGCACGATGATCAGCGCCCGAGTGATCTGCGGTAGTGGCTGGCGCCAGTCCTGGCTAAGGCCCAGGCTCAGGTCGCCGGCTTGCAGGGAGAAACGCTCGGGGCTGACAACCTTGACCGCCTGCCCGGCGGCGAAGGGGGTGGTGGCGCAACCGATCATCAACCCCAGCAGCCATCCGGCTCGTTTACTCATTTACAGACTCTTGGCCGAAAAGGTATCGCATTGGCTGATCTGGCCCTGGGCAAACCCGGTCTTGAACCAGCGAACCCGCTGTTGCGACGTGCCGTGGGTGAACGAGTCGGGAACCACACGGCCCTGGCCCTGTTGCTGCAAGCGGTCGTCGCCGATGGCGTTGGCGGCGTTCAGCGCTTCTTCGATATCGCCCGGTTCCAGCCAGTTCAGGCGCTTTTGCGCGCGGTTGGCCCAGACCCCGGCGAAACAGTCGGCTTGCAGTTCCTGGCGGACCAGCAGGCCACCATCGCCCTGCATCTGCCGGCCTTGCTGGCGTGCGACCTGGATTTTCGAGGAAATGCCCAGCAGGGTTTGCACGTGGTGGCCGACTTCGTGGGCGATCACATAGGCCTGGGCAAAGTCGCCGGCCGCCTGGAAGCGCTGGGACATTTCGCGGAAGAAATCCAGGTCCAGGTAGACCTGCTGGTCGGCCGGGCAATAGAACGGGCCGCTGGCGGAGGTCGCGCCACCGCAGGCAGAATTCACCCGGCCACGGAACAGGATCAGCTTGGGGTTCTTGTAAGTCAGGCCGTTTTCCTGGAACACCTGGCCAAAGGTGTCTTCGGTGTCGCCCAGCACGGCGCGTACGAAATCTGCCTGCTCATCATTGGCGGGCGGCGCCTGGCGTGTTTGCGGGCTGACCGAAGGGGCCTGTTCAGTCATCTGGCCGCTCAGTTGCCCGAGGATCTGCATCGGGTCCTGGCCGGTGAGCAGGCCGATGCCGACGATCAGCACAATGGCGGTCAGGCTCAGGCCCTTGCCACCCCCAAAACGCATGCCGCCGCCACCGCCGCCGCCGTCATTGCGCGCGTCGACCACGTTGTCGCTGCGTCGACCCTTTTTCCATAGCATGGGGCAATCCTCTTGATGATCGTGTTGTTAGCGCCGTGATTGAGTATGGCCGTTATTCGCGGCAATACCCTTCGCCCGTATTGACCACCAGGCAATCTTTTTTATCAGCCAGCCATTTCAAACCGGTGGCGGCGCCGTCGCCGGCACGCAGTATTTGCGGGCCGTCCGGGCGGTTGAAGGTGATGCCGTCTTCGCTGGCCTGGCCCTTGAAGGTGCCGGAGGCGTCGGCATCGAGGCCGTACTGCATGCTCAGCAAGTAATGCCCGCGGCCGATGCTGTCGTCCTTGCTGACGGTCAGGTGCAGGCCTTCGACGCCGACCCACTTGCCGACCCATTTGTCGGTGGGCAGGGTCTCCGGGACCAGGGTCGCTTGTACGGAAGGCGGCGCCGGCTTGGGCGGCTCGGGTGTTTTATCGCAGGCACTGAGCAGGGCGAGGGTCGAGAGAATAAACAGTGTTTTTTTCATAATGGATTGGCCTTGATTAAAAAAAGCGCAATGGCTGGCTGGCGTGCAGCGTTGGACTGGGTTTAGGCGATTTAGTGCGCTGATCGCCCGCTGTTTGGTTATGCTCTTGAGACCGATGCACCACCCGCTCTAGATTAGCGCGTTGAGTGCCACTGCTTGCGGCGGTCATTTCAGCCTGTCACGCACGAGAATTCAATGACCCTCAGCACTCCTCTTTCCGGCGTCAACCATCCCTTCAAGGGCATCGTGCTGATTGTGCTGGCGACGTTTCTGTTTTCCAGCCATGACGCGTTGTCCAAATACCTCGCCGGCTTTTACCCCATCGTGATGGTGGTATGGGCCCGGTACATGGTGCATACGTTGCTGATGGCGGGGATTTTCCTGCCGCAATCGGGCTTGCGTGTACTGCGCAGCAAGCGCCCGTTGTTGCAGGTGGCCAGGGCGTTGTGCCTGCTGGGCACCAGCCTGTTTTTTACCGCTGCCCTGCATTACATCCCGCTGGCCGAAGCCACCGCAGTGAACTTCCTCGCGCCGATCCTGGTGACGGCCCTGTCGGTGCCGCTGCTGGGCGAGCATGTGACGCGGGGCCAGTGGCTGGCGGTGATCTGCGGGTTTGTCGGGGTGATCATCATTGTGCACCCGGGCGGTGAGCTGTTCACCCCGGCGGTGTTGTTGCCATTGGTCTCGGCGTTGTTCTTCTGTTTCTACCAACTGCTGACCCGCATCCTCAGCCAGTACGACAGCCCGACCACCAGCAACTTCTTCGCCGGCCTGTGCAACACCCTGGTGATGAGCGCGCTGGTGCCGTTCTTCTGGCAGGTACCGACCCTGGGCCATGGCCTGTTGATGCTGGCACTGGGCACCTGTGGGATGACCGCGCACTTGATGCTGACCCAGGCCTTCCGCTTCGCTGCACCGGCGTTACTGGCACCGTTCGGCTATTGCCAGATCGTGTTTGCGGGGCTGTTGGGCTGGCTGGTGTTCAATCACACCCCGGACCTGACCACGGTGGTCGGGATCGGGGTGATCTGCCTGAGTGGCTTGGCCGCTGCCTGGCAGCAGCGGCGGCGTTGAGTCACACCGCGACGGTGGGGATCTTGCGCGGCGCCATGAAGTACATCCAGGTCAGGGCGATGAAGTACATCGCCGGGATCAGGGTGAACAGCACGGTGTAGTTGTTATTGGTCACGGTCAGGATATGGCCGACGATCTGCGTCATAAACATCCCGCCGATAGCCGCGCACATCCCGCCAAAGCCAAATACCGTGCTCATCATGTGCTTGGGGGTGTAGTCCATCACCAGGCTCCAGATATTGGCGGTCCAGGCCTGGTGCGCGCCGATGGCCAGGGAGATGGCAAACACTGCGACCCACAGCTGGCTGGAGCCGGCGGCCATGATCACGCCGACGATGCAGCAGGCAAACAGCAGCATCGACAGCAGGCGCGCCTTGATCGGCTGCATGCCGCGTCCGATCAGGAACGAGGACAGAATCCCGCCGCCCACACTGCCGAAGTCTGCCGTCAGGTAAATGATGATCAGCGGGATACCCATCTGGGTCACGTTGATCCCCAGGCTGTATTGCTGGTTGAGGAACGGCGGCAGCCAGTAGAGGTAGAACCAGAACACCGGGGCGGTCAGGGCGTAGGCAATGGCGAAGGCCCAGGTGCCACGCATGCGCAGGATACGGCTGAAGGGCACGCGGGGTTGTTCGGGCTCGACTTCCTGTTGCACGTAGTCCAGTTCCGACTGTTTTACGCTCGGATGGTCTTCGGGGTTGTAGTACTTCAGGCCCCAGAACACCAGCCAGATCCCACCCAGGGCAGCCATGCATAAAAATGCAGCCTGCCAGCCCCACACATGCAGCACCAGTGGCAACAGCATTGGCGTGAGCATGGCGCCGACGTTGGTGCCGGCGTTGAAGATCCCGGTAGCCACCGCGCGCTCGCCGGCGGGGAACCACAGGCGGGTAGTCTTGACGCAGGCGGGGTAGTTGGCCGCTTCGGTGAGGCCGAGGATAAAGCGGCAGACCATAAAGCCCACCGCCGAAGTCGCCAGGCCGTGGGCGCCGGTGGCGATGCTCCACAGCAGCACCGCGCAGAAGAACACACGCTTGACGCCGACGCGGTCGATCAGCCGGCCTTGCAGCACAAAACCAATGGCATAACCGACCTGGAACCAGAAGTTGATGTTGGCGTAGTCCATCGCCGTCCAGCTCATCTCTTTGGCCAGGATCGGTTGCATCACGCCCAGAGCGGCGCGGTCGATGTAGTTCAAGGTGGTGGCGAAAAACACCAGGGCCAACATGCCCCAGCGGGTTTTGCCGACGGCGAGGGCGCCGCGAATCTTGTCGCCAATGGCCGCTTGCGGGTTGCCAGGGCGCGGGGCCACGGCGGAATTTTGCGAAGGCATGAGAGGTACCCGTTTTTTGAAATTTTTATGGTGTGTTCTGGGTCTTGATCACAGGTTTGCGCCTTAAAAAAAGCGGCCCTGGATGCGCATTCGATGGTGCGCAGTGGCTAAAAAATCGTCAATTCGCCAATCGCCATTGTGTTCGATAATCGCCCGAAAAACTAACTGATTGGTACATTTTGAATTGCTGCTTTATCGCGCGCGGCCAATAATTTGCTGCAAACAAGACCACCCATCATTGCCGGGAGTCACCCCATGCAACGTTCCATCGCCACTGTTTCCCTGAGCGGCACCCTGCCGGAAAAGCTCGAAGCCATTGCTGCGGCCGGGTTCGATGGGGTGGAAATCTTCGAGAACGACTTGCTGTATTACGACGGCAGCCCGCGTGAAGTGCGGCAGATGTGTGCCGATCTGGGCATTGCCATCACGTTGTTCCAGCCGTTTCGTGATTTTGAAGGATGTCGCCGCGACCGCCTGGCGCGCAACCTGGAACGGGCCGAACGCAAATTCGACCTGATGCAGGAACTGGGCACCGACCTGGTGCTGGTGTGCAGCAATGCTTCTGCCGATTCCACGGGCGAACATTCGATCCTGCGCGATGACCTCAGCCTGTTGGCCGAACACGCCGGGCGCCGTGGCTTGCGCATTGGCTATGAAGCCCTGGCCTGGGGGCGGCACGTCAACACCTGGCAACAGGTCTGGCAACTGGTGCACGAGATTGAGCACCCCAGCCTCGGGGTGTTGCTGGACAGTTTTCATACCTTGTCGCTCAAGGGTGATCCGACGGCTATCGCCCAGATCCCTGGCGACAAGATCTTCTTTGTGCAAATGGCCGACGCGCCGCTGCTGGCCATGGACGTGCTGGAGTGGAGCCGGCACTTTCGCTGCTTCCCCGGCCAGGGCGAGTTCGACCTGCCGGGTTTTCTCGCGCCGATCATCCAGAGTGGCTACACCGGGCCGCTGTCCCTGGAGATTTTCAACGATGGCTTTCGCGCCGCACCCACCCGGGCCAACGCGGCGGATGGTTTGCGCTCGTTGCTGTACCTGGAAGAGAAGACCCGCCAACGCCTGCAGCAACAGGCCGCGCCGCTGGATATCCTGTTTGAGACCCCGGCTGCCAGCGAGTACGACGGCATCGAATTCCTCGAGTTTGCGGTGGATGAAAACCTCGGCGCCCGCCTGACCCAATGGCTGCAACGCCTGGGCTTCGTCAAGGCCGGGCAGCACCGTTCCAAGAGCGTGAGCCTGCTGCGCCAGGGCGATATCAACCTGATCCTCAACTGCGAGCCGTACTCCTTTGCCCACAACTTTTTCGAGGCCCATGGCCCGTCGTTGTGCGCCACGGCGATTCGCGTCAAGGACAGTGCCAAGGCCCTGGAACGGGCGGTGGCCTACAAGGGCCAACCCTATCGCGGGCTGGTCGGGCCCAATGAGCTGGAGCTGGCGGCGGTACGCGCGCCGGATGGCAGCCTGATCTACCTGGTGGACCAGCACGCCGGCGGGATCTACCACACTGATTTCAACCTGCAGGCCGCCAGCACCGGCGGCGGCGGGCTGCTGCGCATCGACCATATGGCCATGGCCCTGCCGGCCGACAGCCTCGACAGTTGGGTGCTGTTCTACAAGAGCCTGCTGGATTTCGAGGCCGACGATGAGGTGGTGTTGCCGGACCCCTACGGCCTGGTCAAGAGCCGGGCGCTGCGCAGCCGTTGCAGTTCGATCCGCTTGCCGCTGAATATTTCCGAGAACCGCAACACGGCGATTTCCCACGCGTTATCCAGCTACCGTGGCTCGGGCGTGCATCACATTGCCTTCGATTGCGCGGATATTTTCGCCGAGGTCAGCCGGGCCAAGGAGGTGGGCGTGCCGCTGCTGGATATCCCACTCAATTACTACGATGACCTGGCGGCGCGTTTTGATTTCGACGATCAGTTCCTCAGCGAGCTGGCGTACTACAACGTGTTGTACGACCGTGATGCCCAGGGCGGTGAGCTGTTTCACGTGTACACCGAACCCTTTGAAGGGCGGTTTTTCTTCGAGATTATCCAGCGCAAGAACGGTTACGCCGGCTATGGCGCCGCGAATGTGGCGGTACGCCTGGCGGCGATGGCCAAGTCGCGCAGTGGGGCAGTGCGCCAGGCCAGGCTGTAGGGCGTTGCCGCTTCCTTCGTACGGCATGGCAGCCCATAATCACGGCCTGCATAAATGGCCGTGAGCGCACCATGACCCCGACCTCCGAACTGCCCGACGTCTCCCTGGCGCCGCGCAAGAGCCGCAAGAACAACCCGGAAAAGACCCGCGAGAACATTCTGCAAGAAGCCATTGTCGAGTTCGTGCAGCAGGGGCTTTCGGGGGCGCGGGTGGATGCCATCGCTGAGCGCATCCACACCTCCAAGCGCATGATCTATTACTACTTCGGCAGTAAGGAACAGCTGTACGTCGAGGTCCTGGAAAAGCTCTACGGGGATATCCGCAACACCGAAACCCGGATGAACCTCACTGAACTGGAACCCCGTGAAGCAATCCGGCGCCTGGTGGAATTCACCTTCGACCACCACGACCAGAATGTGGATTTTGTGCGGATTGTCAGCATCGAGAACATTCACAACGCCGAGTATGTGAAACAGTCGGATGCGATCAAGGCGATGAACAGCAATATCCTTGAAGCACTGGGCGCGACCTTGCGCCGGGGCGCGGAGCTGGGGGTGTTCCGCGCTGGGCTGGAGCCGCTGGATGTGCATTTGCTGATCAACTCGTTCAGCTTTTACCGGGTATCCAACCGGCATACCTTCAGTGAGATTTTTCAGATCGAATTGTCGGATGAAGCAATCAAGCAGCGGCATCGGGCGATGATCTGCGAGTCGGTGCTGCGTTACCTGCAAGCCTGATTTCCCCACCGAACTCAATGTGGGGCGAGTCAGCTCCCACATTAGGATCCGGTTTCTACAGTGAAGTATTCATGCTCTGGAAATGAGCGAGCATCCTTTGTGCATCTGCTTTCTCACCACTGAACAACTCGAACGCCTTCACCGCCTGGAACACCGCCATATTCCCCCCATCCAGGGTGCGGCAACCCAGCGCCCGGGCGTTGCGTAGCAGCTCGGTTTCCAGCGGGAAATAGACGATCTCCGCGACCCACAAATCCGCGCGCAACAATGCTGCTGGCACGGGCATCCCCGGTAGCTTGGCCATGCCCATGGGCGTGGTGTTGACCAGGCCGTCAGCCGCCGCCATCGCGCGACCCAGGTCGCTGCCGGCACACGCTCGGTCAGGGCCAAAGTGTTGGTTGAGGTTGGCGGCCAGGCTTTGGGCGCGGTCGTGATCCATATCGAAAATACTCAACTGGCCGACACCTTCGGCCAACAGCGCGTGGGCCACCGCCGCGCCTGCGCCACCGGCGCCCATCTGCACCACGCGTTGGCGCGCAGCGTCATGCAGGCCACGGCGAAACCCTTCGGCAAAACCCAGGCAGTCGGTGTTGTGACCGATGCGCTTGCCATCGCGCCAGACCACGGTGTTGACCGCGCCGATGCCCCGGGCTTCGGGCGACAGCTCATCGAGCAACGGCAGGATCGCTTGCTTGCATGGGTAGGTGATGTTCAATCCGGTGAAGTTCATCTGTTCGGCGGCCTTGAGCAGATCGGGCAGGGCGCTGCTGTCCAGTTGCAGCGGGTCCAGGTCGATCAGGCGATACAAGTAGCGCAGACCCTGGGCATCGCCTTCCTGCTCATGCAGGGCCGGCGTGCGGGACGCCTGGATGCCGGCGCCGATCAGCCCGGCAAGAATACGCGGTTTCATTTGAGCTCCCGGCTGAAATGCTCGAGGGCCAGGTGATAACCGTGGCTGCCAAACCCGGCGAGCACGGCCTTGGCAATGGGCGAGACGAAAGAGTGATGACGGAACGGTTCGCGGGCATGCACGTTGGACAAATGCACTTCGATCACCGGCAGTTCACTGGCCACCAGGGCGTCGCGAATGGCCACCGAGGTATGGGTCCAGGCCGCCGGGTTGATCACAATGCCCGCACAACGAGCGCGGGCGCCATGGATCCAGTCCAGCAACTCGCCTTCGTGGTTGGTCTGGCGAAATTCCAGTTTCAGCCCGAACTGTTCGGCGCTACGCCCGCATAGGGCGGCGACGTCAGCCAGGGTCTCGTGGCCATAGGTGGCCGGTTCGCGGGTGCCGAGCAGGTTCAGGTTGGGGCCGTTGAGGACCAGCACAATAGGCGGCATGGGGGTGTCTCCACTGTTGTTTTTATGGATGGAGACAAAATGTACTGAATGGTTAATTTGGTCAATTGGCCAAGCGCGGTGCTGCAGATAACCGTTCGATTATCGAACGGTGAATGCAGCCTGTCGGGACTGTCCAAGAGTTGATGTCAATTGGAAACCATTCTCGACAAAACTTAAGATGCCCGCCTGTTTGCTTTACATCCCCCGGGATCCGCAGCACCGCGCTCAAGGGCCAGGTCACTGACCGGTCGCCCCCATGGCGGCAACTCGGCAGAGCGGGTGTTTCCCAGCCCGTATCTCAAGGCTGAAGAGTCGCGGGATTGGGAGATGGGCGTCAATGTGTTCAAGGAGGGGCTGTTTTTCAACGACGACCGCCTGGGCATCTGCGGTTACAACCCGGCATTTGAAGCGGTGCCAGTCGTTACTAGTCTGTGAGGCAGCTCTGGCAATTTGAAGAGGCCGGCTGTCGGCTGGGGCTGGATAAAGCATTGGTCGGCGACAAATAACCTAACGGATGGGTTACGATGAAAGTAGGCACTTACAAGGGATATGTGATTGCAGTGTTGCTCAGGGATGAGCATTGCCCGCCGCACGTACATGTCATGGGCAAGGACTGGGATGCGCGTTTTCGCTTCAGTTTCCTGGATGGGGACGTGGCGTTGTGGGATGTGTATCCCGAGCGGCGGCGACCAGCCACTAGCGTTCTGGAAGGCATTCGCCAGACCTTGATGCAGCCGCATTATCTGGCGCGGGCACAAAGGATCTGGTGGGAGAAGCTGCAAACAGTCTGCCTGGAGAACCATTCCTGGGATTGGGAGGCCGACGAGGTCGTGCCGGGGTTGGTCATCCGGCGAGGTGTCTACGTGATCGCCAGGGCCCGGCACGATGTGGCGGGGCGGCGAACCATCTTGAACCTGGTGAGGGCGCCAGGATCCGTGGAGATTGAGTTATGAAAACGGTAAAAGCCAAAGTCCGGCCTGATGCACCGATCACTGACGCCGATGTTGATAAGGCCGTGGCCCGTGGGCGCAAGCTCAAGCGGGTGTACGCCAATGCCAGCTCCGTGCACTACCAGGACGACTGCATTTCCATCGGCTTCGGCGACGGCAGCCGCATCCTGTTGCCGGTGGCCGGTCTCTCTGAATTCGAAGGTTTTTCTGCGCAGGACTTCCAGGCGCTGGAGGTCGGTTTTGGCGGCAAGGCACTGTGCTGTGAAGCTCGTGATCTGCATGTTTCCATCACTGGCCTGGTCGCTACGAGTCAGCCCCTGATGGACCTGGCGGCGAGCATGGTGGCATCGCGCAACGGCCGTAAAACCAGCGCCGCCAAGTCCGCAGCCGCCCGTGCTAATGGCAAGAAGGGCGGGCGGCCACGCAAGGAGGAGTGATGCACAGCCGGGGGAGTGGGCTTATGTGGGAGCGGGCAAGCCCACTCCCACATTTTTCTAGGTGTGCCGGGGCAGAGGGTTAGCGCCGGGTCAGCAGCACGCCTGATTCCATATGGTGGGTCCACGGGAACTGGTCAAACATTGCACACTGGGTAATGCGGTGCGTGTCGTGCAGTTGCGCGATGTTCGCCGCCAGCGTCTCCGGGTTGCAGGAGATGTACAGGATGTTCTCGAAGCGCCGGGTCAATTCGCAGGTGTCCGGGTCCATGCCTGCGCGGGGCGGGTCGACGAAGACGCTGCCGAACGCGTAGCTCTTGAGGTCGATACCGTGCAAGCGTCGGAACGGCCGTACTTCGTTCAGGGCTTGGGTCAGTTCTTCAGCGGACAGGCGCACCAGGGTGACGTTATCCACCGCGTTTTCATCGAGGTTGCTCAGGGCGGCGTTGACCGAGGTCTTGCTGATCTCGGTGGCCAGCACTTTGCGCACGCGGGTGGCCAGGGGCAGGGTGAAGTTGCCGTTGCCGCAATACAGCTCCAGCAGGTCATCGCTGCGATCGCCGAGGGCCCCATAGGCCCAGTTGAGCATCTTCTGGTTCACCGTGCCGTTGGGCTGGGTGAAGGCACCTTCGGGCTGACGATAGCTGAAGGTGCGACCGCCGACATCGAGTTTCTCGACCACGTAGTCGTGGCCGATCACATCGCGCTTGCCCTTGGAGCGGCCGATGATGCTGACGTTCAGATCGGCAGCCAGTTTGTTGGCCGCCGTGTGCCAATGCTCGTCCAGCGGGCGGTGATAGCACAGCGTGATCATCGCGTCGCCGGCCAGGGTGGTGAGGAACTCCACCTGGAACAGTTTGTGGCTCAGGGCAGCGCTGGCTTGCCAGGCGGCCTTGAGTTGCGGCATCAACTGGTTGATGCGCAGGCTGGCGATGGGGAATTCTTCGATCAGGATCGGCGTGCGCTTGTCATCCTGGGAGAACATCGCGTAATGGCGCTGACCCCCTTCGCGCCACAGGCGAAACTCGGCGCGCAGGCGGAAGTTCTGCAGGGGCGAATCGAACACCTGCGGCTCGGGCGCGTCGAACGGCGCGAGCAGGTCACGCAAGCGCGTGACCTTTTCTTGCAGTTGCAGGGCGTAACTTGCTGCGTCAAAAGTCATGCGGGGAACCAGCCTAGCTTGATCACGAACAGAATCGACAGGATCACCAGCGCTGGGTTGAGTTCACGGTAGCGGCCCGTAAGCAGCTTGATACCGGTCCAGGCGATGAAGCCGAAGGCGATGCCGTTGGCGATGGAGTAAGTGAAGGGCATCGCCAGGGCGGTGATTACCACGGGCGCTGCAACGGTGATGTCGTCCCAGTCGATTTCCGCCAGGCCCGAGGTCATCAGCACCGCGACAAACAGCAGCGCGGGGGCGGTGGCAAACGCCGGGACGCTGGCCGCCAGCGGCGAGAAGAACAGTGCCAGCAGGAACAGGATTGCCACGACGATGGCGGTCAGCCCGGTGCGGCCACCGGCACTCACGCCAGCAGCCGACTCGATGTAGCTGGTGGTGGTCGAGGTACCCAGCAGCGAGCCGGCCATGGCTGCGGTACTGTCGGCGATCAGGGCGCGGCCCATTTTCGGCATGTGACCGTCCTTGCCCATCAGGCCGGCGCGCTTGGCAACGCCGATCAGGGTGCCGGAGTTGTCGAACAGGTCCACGAACAGGAAGGCGAAGATCACGCTGATCAAGCCCACGTCCAGGGCGCCGGCGATATCCAGTTGCAGGAAGGTCGGGGCCAGGGAAGGTGGCATTGATACCACGCCGCCAAAGGGGGTGACGCCCAGCGCGATGGCGGCGATGGTCACCGCGAGGATGCCGATCAGTACTGCACCGCGCACTTTTAGCGCTTCCAGGGCCACGATCAGGAAGAAACCCAGGGTGGCGAGGATCGGTGCCGGCTTCGCCAGGTCGCCCATGCCCAGCATGGTCGCTGGGTTGCTGACCACGATCCCGGCGTTATGCAGGGCGATCAGCGCCAGGAACAGGCCGATACCGGCAGCAATCGCCGAACGCAGGGGCAGGGGGATGGCATTGATGATCCATTCGCGGATGCGGAAGATCGACAGCAGGAAAAACAGCACGGCAGAGATAAATACCGCACCCAGCGCCACCTGCCAGGTATGGCCCAGGTGCAGGACCACGGTGTAGGTAAAGAAGGCGTTCAGGCCCATGCCCGGTGCCAGGGCAATCGGGTAGTTGGCGATCAGACCCATGATCGTCGAGCCGATGGCCGCTGCCAGGCAGGTGGCGACAAACAGCGCGCCCTTGTCCATGCCGGTCTCGCCGAGAATGCTCGGGTTGACGAACAGGATGTAGGCCATGGCCAGGAATGTCGTGATACCGGCCAGAATCTCGGTACGCACGTTAGTGTTGTGTGCCTTGAGTTGAAACAGCTTTTCCAGCATGCCTGCTCCCTGTGGCGCATTCGGCGCCGTGATTTGTTGACCTCAAAGTCAAAGCACAAACTGCGCCAAGCGCCGCGTGTTTTCTACAGAGGATCGGAAAAAGCGGCGCATCATACCAGCAGGTCGACGACCTGTGGCGCCCGGCCTCGGTTTTGTTGAGTGTGGCCTTGAGGCATACTCCGTCGACGTTCAGTCCAGGGTCATCCAGAGCATGAAAAAAGCCATCGCGTGGAGTCTAGCTCCGTTCGCCTGTCTCGGCCTGTGGCTGGCGGTGGCACCGGCGTGGGGCGCGCCTGCACCGGCCTTGAGCGAAGTGCGGGTGTTCCAGGTGCAGTCCCAGGGCTGCAGCGAGTCCATCGCCGAGGGCGCCGACCGTACCCGGCAGTGCCAGCACCGTGGGGCGACGCGGGTCTCGGTGATGGAAGTGGGGCTGGGCAACAATTCCATCGCGACCTTTGATGGGGCGCGGCTTGCGGGACAAAAGACGGCGATTTGCCAGGTCGGCTCCGTCAGCCAGGCCTGCAATGGCGCTGGTACATTGATGGGCTACATCTATGTATTTGACGTGGATATCCGCGCCGCAGGCTGGTTCGAGTACAGCAACACGTCGATCAACGCGCCCCGCAATACCCTGGTGACTCAGTTACGCATCCAGTGATGGCTCCTGCAGGTTCAGGGCGCTTCGGCCGGCATATGCATGCGGTCCCGATTGGCCAGGGTCGGGAACAGCTTGATCCACACCCCGGTCACCACCAGCGTCCCGACCCCGCCCAGCACCACGGCGGGTACCGTGCCCAGCCAGTGGGCCGTGACGCCGGACTCAAATTCGCCCAACTGATTGGACGCGCCAATAAACAGCCCATTGACCGCGCTGACCCGCCCGCGCATTTCATCGGGGGTTTCCAGCTGTACGAATGAGGCACGGATCACCATGCTGATCATGTCCGCCGCCCCCAGCACCACCAGCACCGCCAGGGAGAACCAGAACGAGGTGGACAGGCCAAAGGCAATGGTCGCCACGCCAAACACGCCGACCGCGGTAAACATCACCCGGCCCACACGCCGGTCCACGGCAAACCGTGCCAGCCACAATGACATCAACAGCGCGCCGACTGCCGGAGCCGAGCGCAGCAGCCCCAGGCCCCAGGGGCCGGTCAACAGGATGTCCTTGGCAAACACCGGCAGCAACGCCGTGGCGCCGCCCAACAACACGGCAAACAGGTCCAGGGAAATTGCCCCGAGGATGTCCGGCCGGCTGCGGATAAAACGAATCCCGGCGAGCAGCGAGTCGAGGGTGGCCTTGCCCTTGTTCAGCGGGGTCTGCCGCGCGGGGAGGTTGAGGGTCAGCATGCAGGCAATCAGGTACAGCAGCACCGTCGGGCCATACACCCAGGCGCTGCCGAAGGCATAAAGCAGGCCGCCCAGGGCCGGCGCGACGATGGTTGCCGATTGCTGGGCCGACTGCGCCGCCGCCACTGCCCGAGGGAACAGGGCGCTGGGCACGATGCTCGGCAGCAGGGCCTGGGTTGTGGGCATTTCGAAGGAGCGGGCAGAGCCCAGCAGGAAGGCGAGGATAAAAATCATCTCGCGGGTGACATTGTCCGTCAGGCTGCCAATCACCAGCGCCAGAGCAATCAATGCTTGCAACGTCTGGCAAATGGCAGCGACTTTACGCCGTTCATAACGGTCCGCCACATGCCCGGTGTGCAGCATAAACAGCACCCGCGGCACAAATTCCACCAGGCCCACCAGCCCCAGGTCCAGCACATTGCCAGTCAGTTGGTAGAGGTTCCAGCCGATGGCCACGGTGAGCATCTGGAAGCCGCTGGCGGTAAAAATCCGCGCCAGCCAGAACGCGATGAAAGGGCGGTGATGACGTAACAGCAGCGGGGTTTCACTGGGCATCGGCAAGGACTGGACTGAACCTGGGAAGCGCCGAGATTAGCATCAAGCTGTAACAAATAGTTGCTGGAAAAGAAATATCCTTAGCAAGACATCTATTTCGCTGAGTCAACCTGTCACGCGGCAAAAGACCACACAGTCCAACCTGGAAAATGGGACTACTCTTTCATCGATGCTTGATCCAGATCAATGCTGATTGCAGCGCTGGTGTGGCGGCCAACAGGCCAGAATCCCTACGTGGTTGGTAAAAAAAGAACGAATTGCAATTCGCCACACTCCATATCCGTGGGGGCAGTGGGTGCAGGCCCCCAGCCAGCAGCCGGTATTACCTGACAGAGGAAGACTTATGTTCGGTTTGGAGGCGCTAGATCTCGCCCGAATTCAATTCGCATTCACCATCTCGTTCCATATCCTGTTCCCGGCCATCACCATTGGCCTGGCCAGTTACCTTGCGGTGCTGGAAGGTCTGTGGCTCAAGACCCACAACGATACCTACCGTGACCTCTACCATTTCTGGTCGAAGATCTTTGCCGTCAACTTCGGCATGGGGGTGGTCTCGGGCCTGGTCATGGCCTATCAGTTCGGTACCAACTGGAGTCGTTTCTCGGACTTCGCCGGCTCCGTCACGGGGCCCTTGCTGACCTATGAAGTACTCACCGCGTTCTTCCTCGAAGCCGGCTTTCTTGGGGTGATGCTGTTCGGCTGGAACAAGGTCGGGCGCAAGCTGCACTTCTTTGCCACGGTGATGGTGGCCGTCGGTACGTTGATCTCGACCTTCTGGATCCTCGCCTCCAACAGTTGGATGCAGACCCCCCAAGGTTTTGAAATCGTCAATGGTCAGGTGATTCCAACCGACTGGATGGCGGTGATTTTCAACCCTTCGTTCCCCTATCGCCTGGCCCACATGGCCACGGCAGCGTTTGTCGCCACCGCGTTCTTCGTCGGCTCCTCGGCGGCCTGGCACCTGCTGCGGGGCAAGGACAACCCGGCGATCCGCACCATGTTGTCGATGGCGATGTGGATGGCCTTGATCGTTGCGCCGATCCAGGCGGTGATCGGTGACTTCCACGGCCTCAACACCCTCAAGCACCAGCCGGCGAAAATTGCGGCGATTGAAGGCCACTGGGAAAACGTCGGTAACGAGCCGACCCCGCTGATCCTGTTCGGCTGGCCGGACATGAAGGAAGAGCGCACCAAGTACAAAGTGGAAATCCCCTACCTGGGCAGCCTGATCCTTACCCACTCCCTGGACAAGCAAGTGCCGGCCCTCAAGGAGTTCCCGCCTGAGGATCGCGCCAACTCGACCATCGTGTTCTGGTCGTTCCGCATCATGGTCGGCCTGGGCCTGTTGATGATCTTCACCGGCCTGTTCAGCCTCTGGCTGCGCAAGGGCGACAGGCTGTACACCAACAAACCGTTCCTGTACCTGGCGCTGTGGATGGGCCCGTCGGGGTTGATTGCGATCCTGGCCGGCTGGTTCACCACCGAAATCGGGCGCCAGCCCTGGGTGGTCTACGGCTTGATGCGCACGGCGGACGCGTCCTCCAACCACAGTGTGATGCAGATGAGCATCACCCTGGTGCTGTTTGTGGTGGTGTACTTCGCCCTGTTTGGCGCCGGCCTGGGCTACATGATGCGCCTGGTGCGCAAAGGCCCGGTCACCCACGAAAGTACCGAACCGGCCCACGGCGGCCCCGGGCAGAAACGCACCCCGGCGCGTCCATTGTCGGCGGCCGATGACAGCGGCGACGCCGATCACGGCGACACTCTGAACAAGGGGAATTGAGTCATGGGTATTGATCTTCCGCTGATCTGGGCCGTGATCATCATCTTCGGCATCATGATGTACGTGGTCATGGACGGTTTTGACCTGGGGATCGGCATTCTCTTCCCGTTTATCCCGGGCAAGACCGACCGTGACGTAATGATGAACACCGTCGCCCCGGTGTGGGACGGCAACGAGACCTGGCTGGTGCTGGGGGGCGCGGCGTTGTTCGGCGCGTTCCCGCTGGCCTACTCGGTGGTGCTCTCGGCGCTGTACCTGCCGCTGATCCTGATGCTGATCGGCCTGATCTTCCGTGGTGTGGCTTTTGAGTTCCGTTTCAAGGCCAAGGATGACAAACGCCACCTGTGGGACAAGGCGTTTATCGGCGGCTCGCTGGCGGCGACTTTCTTTCAGGGCGTGGCGCTGGGGGCATTCATTGAAGGCATCCCGGTGGTTGACCGCCAGTTCGCCGGCGGCTCACTGGACTGGCTCTCGCCGTTTGCCCTGTTCTGCGGCGTGGCCCTGATCGTGGCGTATGCGCTGCTGGGCTGCACCTGGCTGATCATGAAGACCGAAGGCAAGTTGCAGGAGCAGATGCACAACCTGGCGCGGCCCCTGGCGTTCGTGGTGTTGGCGGTAATTGGCATTGTCAGCATCTGGACGCCCCTGGCCCACCCGGATATCGCCTCGCGCTGGTTCACCCTGCCGAACCTGTTCTGGTTCCTGCCGGTGCCGATCCTGGTGTTGGTGACCATGTATGCGCTGGTGCGTGCCGTGGCCCGCAATGCCCATTACGCGCCGTTCCTGTTGACGCTGGTGTTGATCTTCCTGGGCTACAGCGGCCTGGGCATCAGCCTGTGGCCGAACATCATCCCGCCGTCGGTCTCGATCTGGGAGGCTGCCGCGCCGCCACAGAGCCAGGGCTTTATGCTGGTGGGCACGCTGTTCATCATCCCGTTCATCCTGGGTTACACCTTCTGGAGCTACTACGTGTTCCGCGGCAAGGTGACCCATGAAGACGGCTATCACTAGGAGGCTTGGACCATGACCGGTAAACCTTCACTGGACGAGATCGAACAGGCCGAGAAAAAGCCGCTGTGGCAGCGCCTGGGCTGGCTGGCGATGATCTGGACCGGCAGCGTCCTGGCCCTGTTCGTGGTGGCCAGCCTGATGCGCATGTTCATGAACGCCGCGGGCCTGAGCACCCACTGAAATCCCGCACCTTTATGACCCTCCTTGCGGAGGGTTTTTTTTGCCTGGGTTTACTTGCGTGCCTTGAGGATCACGAACTTGGGCGTCGCCGCGACCTGCTCCACACCACGGAACAGCCGCGCCAGCTTGCTGTGATAACCCAGGTGACGGTTGCCGACGATATACAAGGCGCCGCCCACCACCAGTGCCTCGCGGGCCTGCTGGAACATGCGCCAGGCGAGGAAGTCCCCCACCACCTGTTGCTGGTGGAACGGTGGGTTGCACAGCACCACGTCCAACGATTGCGGCTCCTGGTCCGCCAGGCCGTCGCCGGGGCGAATCGTCACTGGCCGCTCACCCAGCGCCGCGCGCCAGTTCTCGGCGGCCGATTGCACAGCCATATAGGATTCGTCCACCAAGGTGTACTGCGCCTCGGGGTTTTGCAGGGCACTGGCGATGGCCAGGACCCCATTGCCGCAACCCAGGTCCGCCACGCGGGCGCTGCCCAGGTTGGATGGCAGGTGCGGCAGAAAGGCACGGGTGCCGATGTCCAGGCCCTCACGGCAGAACACATTGGCGTGGTTGAGCAGCTCGATGGCCGGCGCGTCCAGGCGATAACGCGTGGGGTAGGGCGAGACCACCCGGGGCCGATCAGCCAGGGTGGCAATCAGCAACCGGGCCTTTTTCACAGCCAGCGACGCGTGCATCGGCCCGATGTAGCGCTCCAGCAGTTCACCGGCGGCGCGGGGCAGATGCTTGACCATGGCGCCTGCGATCACTTCGGCGCCGGGCGCCAGTTGGCCTTGCAGGCGGATCAGTTGTTCTTCCAGCAGCGCCAGGGTTTTCGGCACTCGGATCAGCACGCGGTCGAAGGGCCCGCTCGGCACCTGGCTGGCAGGCACGAACGACACGGCATCGAAGGTCTTGTGGTTGCGTACCAGGTTTTTTTGCAACGCTTGGGTGCCTAGAAACGAATCGCCACTGGTGGTGACACGCATCTGCCCTTCAAGGCTGGCCGCCAGCGCGCCAAAGCTGTCATTGAGCACCAGCACGCGGGTGCTGCTGGCCGGTTGCTGCTCCGCCAGATAGGCGAGCAGATACTCGTCAGCCGCATCGAAGGCTTGCAGCGGTTCGTTTGGCTGCTCGGGCTGGCGGATCAGGTCGAGTTGGGCGAAGGGGCTATCGAGCAGGGGCATGGCGGGGGAAACTCTGGATAATCGACGGGTGTTCCAGGCTAGGCGAGGAACCTTCTGAGTGGACTGCGACGCGGGCTTTGACGAGCGGCGTCATCACTCAGAACTGGCCGTAAATGTTACGTTTTTTTCTCCGGGATTACATTCGGTGTTTTCAAGAGGATTTGAGCCGGTTGCGCTTAAAAAAGACCGTTTCTCACGGCGCTGATCACGGCGGCGATTTTATTGCTGACCCCCAGCTTTCTCATCGCACTGCTGATGTGAAAACCGACGGTACGTTCCGATAGGCAGAGAATTGTGGCGATATCAGCCGCAGTTTTGCCCAGTGCCGACCATTGCAGGATCTCTGTCTCGCGGCTGGTGAGTTTGGCGGGGCACTGGAAGGTCGGCCCCTGGCTGTAGGTTTGCGCCGCCACCGTATGCAAGGCATGGCATATCCACAGAACCTGGCCCGCTTTTTCATAGAGCTCATGGGCCTGCACCGGCCCCTTGCGTCGTCCCAGGTTGATCATACTGAAGAAGCCCCGGAAGTCGTGCACCGACTGGGCCCAGCCGAAATTCAGGCCTTGGGCATGTACGTGAGCCCACATGTCAGGTACTGCGGAAAAGGTTTTCTCTTCCCATACAAGCGGTAGCACATCGCGCTTACAGTGAATAACCAAAGGGTCCATTTCAAAGTAGTTTTCTGTTTTGTAGATTTTGTTCCATTCATCCGGATAGTTGTTGAGATGGATGCTTCTGTTAGGGCGGTAGAGAGCATTGGAACCCATTATAAAACCGCAGTATTCGAAGCCTAGCTCATAGGTAATGTTCAGAGCGGCTTCAAACATCGTTGTTACCTCATCTTCACCTTCAAGTTTGGGTAACCGTGTGTTTCGCCAGTTGACCATCGGTAACACTCCCTGAGTTTTACGCTGATTGTTTGCGACGCACGTCCTCATAGCGCCAACGAATCGAGTGTAGGACAGCATGCAATGCTGGGGTGGGAATTTTCGCACTTAGCAGGGCGTTTTTTATTGGTAATAATCTTCCTCGCACCTTGTGAGACGTGGCGGGCGGTGGCCGTGATTCAGATTTAATATCTTGTTTTTCATTGATTTGCCGAGAAGTCTGGCAGCGTGCCACCGATGATTGTTAGTGGGAAGTAGCGCCTGTGGGGAGAAGGTAATAGCTAAATGTTTTTAGTTGGAATCATATTGCTATCGCTCTGTTTTTTTCATATTCAAGTGTAGGGCGTTCGGCTTTTCTGCTCGGATAAATCCCCTGGATGGGGATGTCACTACAAACCAGCGGTGTTTCCAGGCTCCGCTTTGGGCCACACTAGGGGTCACCTGTAGACCGGAGCCCCCCATGACGGCCAGTGCGGAAAAATTCACACGCCAGACCTTGCTTGATGTGCAGTCATTGACCCCCAGCCTGTTTACCCTGCGGACCACCCGCGACGCGGGTTTTCGCTTTGTCGCCGGGCAGTTTGTGCGCCTGGGTGTGACCAAGCCCGATGGAAGCCTGGTGTGGCGCGCCTATTCGGTGGTGTCGTCGCCCTTCGACGAGTTCCTCGAGTTTTTCTCGATTGTGGTGCCGGGCGGTGAGTTCACCAGTGAGTTGAGCCGCCTGCGGGTGGGTGATGAGCTGCTGGTGGAGCGACAGGCCACGGGTTTCTTGACCCTGAACCGCTTTGTCGATGGCCGCGACTTGTGGCTGCTGGGCACGGGCACCGGGATTGCGCCGTTTCTGTCGATCCTGCAGGACTTTGAAGTCTGGGAAAAATTCGAGCGCATCATCCTGGTCTATAGCGCCAGGGAAGCCAGGGAGCTGGCTTACCAGACCCTTATCAAGGAACTGGCTGAGCGTGAGTACCTGAGCGAACACGCCCATAAGCTCACCTACCTGCCCATCGTCACCCGGGAGCAGCACCCAGGGGCATTGAATGGGCGTATCACCACCCTGATCGAAAATGGCGAATTGGAACGCGCGGCAGGCGTGGCGCTGACACCGGAACATTCGCGGGTGATGATTTGCGGCAACCCGCAGATGATTGATGACACCCGGCAATTGCTCAAGCAACGCGATATGCAGTTAAGCCTGACGCGTCGGCCAGGGCAGGTGGCGGTAGAAAACTACTGGTAAAAAAAGGCGCCCGGTGAGAGGCGCCTTTTTAGTGGCTGACAGGTATTGCGGATCGGCTACAGCGGCTTGTTGTTCTGGGCCTTGAGCAGATCGCGGATCTCCCCCAGCAATTCCTCTTCCTTGGTGGGCACCGGTGGCAGGCTTGGCGCAGCCGCTTCTTCACGCTTGAGGCGGTTGATGGCCTTGACGCCCATGAAGATCGCGAACGCGACGATCACGAAGTCGATGATGCTCTGGATGAATTTGCCGTAGGCCAGGACCACCGCCGGAATATCGCCCTGGGCCGCCTTGAGCGTTACTGCCAGATCACCGAAGTCCACACCGCCGATCAGCAGACCTATAGGCGGCATCACCACGTCGCCTACAAAGGACGAAACAATTTTGCCGAAGGCGGCGCCGATGATAATACCGACCGCCATGTCGACCACATTACCTTTGACCGCGAAGGCCTTGAACTCACTGATCACGCCCATAGGTTATTCCTTGTTACAGTTGAGAGGAGAGGAACTCAGTGTAAATCAGTCTGCAAGAGCTTGCTCGACACAACGGTTAACACTGTTCGTTGTAATCGACACATTAAAACGCAAATAGTTTGCAAAGTGCCATCAGTCGCGCGCGAAATACCCGTTATTTCAGGGCCTTACCACACTATTTTTTTAATCGTGATGGTGTGGGTTTTCTATTTATCTTCTGGCGTCAGCATCACTAGCCTCTGGCAAGCACCCATAAAAGTGCATTAAAAAAACCAGAGGATTGCATGATGAAAAACCTTATTAGTCGCAGGTCTATTGCTGCGCGCAATGTACTTTTGATTGCCAGTACCAGCCTGTTGTCGTTAGCCGTCAGTGCCGCCAACCTGACCCGCGATAATGGTGCAGCGGTGGGTGATAACCAGAACTCGCAGACCGCCGGCGCAAACGGCCCGGTCTTGCTGCAGGATGTGCAACTGATCCAGAAGCTGCAGCGTTTTGATCGTGAGCGTATCCCCGAGCGCGTGGTGCATGCCCGCGGCACCGGCGCCCACGGCACCTTCACCGTCACCGACAACCTCAGCGACCTGACCAAGGCCAAAGTGTTTGCCGCCGGTGAGGCCACGCCGGTGTTTGTGCGTTTCTCTGCCGTCGTCCACGGCAACCACTCCCCGGAAACCCTGCGCGATCCGCGCGGCTTCGCCACCAAGTTCTATACCGCCGAAGGTAACTGGGACCTGGTCGGCAACAACTTCCCGACGTTCTTTATCCGCGATGCCATCAAGTTCCCGGACATGGTGCATGCCTTCAAGCCCGACCCGCGCACTAACCTGGATGACGACTCCCGTCGTTTCGACTTCTTCTCCCATGTTCCAGAGTCCACCCGCACCCTCACCGAGTTGTACTCGGACTCCGGCACACCGGCCAGTTACCGGGAGATGGACGGCAATGGCGTACATGCCTACAAGTTGATCAATGCCAAGGGTGAAGTGCACTACGTCAAGTTTCACTGGAAGAGCCTGCAAGGCATCAAGAACCTGGACCCCAAGGAGGTCGTGCAAGTGCAAGGGCGTGATTACAGCCATATGACCAACGACTTGGTTACTCACATCAACAAGGGCGACTTCCCCAAGTGGGACTTGTATGTGCAAGTGCTCAAGCCTGAAGAACTGGCCAAGTTTGATTTCGATCCCCTGGATGCCACTAAGATCTGGCCCGATGTTCCCGAGCGCAAAGTCGGGCAAATGGTGCTGAACCGCAATCCGGCCAATGTCTTCCAGGAAACCGAGCAAGTGGCCATGGCCCCGGCCAACCTGGTACCAGGTATCGAACCGTCGGAGGACCGTTTGTTACAAGGTCGGGTGTTCTCCTATGCCGATACGCAAATGTACCGTCTGGGCGCCAATGCCCTGCAACTGCCGATCAATGCTCCACGGGTCACCGTCAACAACGGCAACCAGGATGGTGCGATGAACTTTGGCAAGACCAGCACGGGCGTGAACTACCAGCCAAGCCGCCTGATGCCTCGGGAAGAGCCGCAAAGTGCGCGTTACAGCCAGATGCTCCTGGCCGGCAGCACCCAGCAGGCGAAAATCCAGCGCGAGCAGAACTTCAAGCAGGCGGGCGACTTGTATCGGTCCTACAGCAAGAAAGAGCGCCAGGACTTGATCGAAAACTTCGGTGGCTCCCTGGCAACCACGGATGACGTCAGCAAGCACATCATCCTGTCGTTCCTCTACAAGGCCGACCCGGAGTACGGCACGGGTGTGGCCAAAGTGGCCAAGGGCGATCTGGCGCGGGTCAAGGCACTGGCTGAAAAGCTGACCGACTAATCCACCCCTCCTGTAGGAACGAGCTTGTCGCCGCCAGTTCAAGCTCGCTCCTACAGGGACCTGCAGAGGATGTTGATGATGCGTAACTTTATAGGGGCACTACTGGCCTGCTGGTCCTTGAGTGTGTTCGCCGACCCGCTGGCCCTCAAGGCGCAGTTACAGGATTACTACTTCGACGCTGCCCGACGTGGCGACGTGGAAATGCTCAAGACTTTTATCGAATCCGGCTATTCCCTGAATACCGTCGATGACAAGGGCTACACCGCGCTGATCCTCAGCGCCTATCACGGGCACGAACCGGCCGTGGAGCAACTGCTGGCAGCCGGTGCCGATGCCTGTGTGCAGGATAAACGCGGCAATACGGCGCTGATGGGCGCGATCTTCAAGGGCGAGTTGAGCATTGCCCGGCGTTTGCTGGGCACCGCCTGCAACCCCGACCAACGCAACGGCGCCGGACAGACGGCGGCCATGTACGCCGGGCTGTTCAAGCGTATCGAACTGCTCGATGCACTCAAGGCCCAGGGCGCCGACCTGAATGCCGAAGACCCGCTGGGCAATAGCGCTACACGATTGGCCAACGGTGAAATCCGTACCGCAGCGCCACGCTGAGCTATCATCGCGGTTTTTCGGTTGGAGGTTCTCAGATGGCAAAGGCCAAGCGCATGTACGGCTGCACAGAGTGCGGCGCGACCTTTCCCAAATGGGCGGGCCAGTGTGGCGAGTGTGGGGCGTGGAATACCCTCACGGAAACTATGATTGAAAGCGGTGGCGCCGCAGCTCCCAGCGGGCGCTCCGGCTGGACCGGGCAACAAGCCCAGATCAAGACCCTGGCGGAAGTCAGCGTCGAGGAAATCCCGCGCTTTTCCACGGCGTCCGGCGAGCTCGACCGGGTACTCGGTGGCGGCCTGGTGGACGGCTCGGTGGTGCTGATCGGTGGCGATCCAGGCATCGGCAAGTCGACCATCCTCTTGCAGACCCTATGCAGCATCGCCAGCCGCATGCCAGCCCTGTACGTCACCGGCGAAGAATCCCAGCAACAGGTGGCCATGCGCGCCCGCCGCCTGGGCTTGCCCCAGGACCAATTGCGGGTCATGACCGAGACCTGTATCGAAAGCATTATCGCCACCGCCCGCGTGGAAAAACCCAAGGTGATGGTGATCGACTCGATCCAGACGATCTTCACCGAGCAACTGCAATCGGCGCCGGGAGGGGTGTCCCAGGTGCGGGAAAGTGCGGCGTTGCTGGTGCGCTACGCGAAACAGAGCGGCACGGCGATTTTCCTGGTGGGCCATGTCACCAAGGAGGGCGCACTGGCCGGCCCGCGCGTGCTGGAGCATATGGTGGATACGGTGCTGTATTTCGAGGGCGAGTCCGATGGGCGCCTGCGCCTGTTGCGGGCAGTGAAGAACCGTTTCGGCGCGGTCAACGAGCTGGGTGTGTTTGCCATGACGGACCGGGGGCTGAAAGAAGTCTCCAACCCTTCGGCGATCTTTCTGACCCGCGCCCAGGAAGAAGTACCGGGCAGCGTGGTAATGGCTACGTGGGAGGGCACCCGGCCAATGCTGGTGGAAGTCCAGGCCCTGGTGGACGACAGCCACCTGGCCAACCCGCGCCGCGTGACCCTGGGCCTGGATCAGAACCGCCTGGCGATGTTGCTGGCGGTATTGCATCGCCATGGCGGGATTCCGACCCATGACCAGGACGTGTTCCTCAACGTGGTCGGCGGCGTCAAGGTGCTGGAAACCGCGTCGGACCTGGCCTTGATGGCGGCGGTCATGTCGAGCCTGCGCAATCGGCCGCTGCCCCATGACCTGTTGGTATTTGGTGAAGTGGGCCTGTCGGGCGAGGTACGCCCGGTGCCCAGCGGCCAGGAGCGCCTCAAGGAAGCCGCCAAGCATGGTTTCAAGCGTGCCATCGTGCCCAAGGGCAACGCGCCGAAGGAGGCGCCGCCTGGGTTGCAGGTGATTGCGGTGACGCGGCTCGAACAGGCACTGGATGCCTTGTTCGAATAACCCGAAATACCACAGAACCCTGTAGGAGATGGCTTGCTTGCAATGGTGTCGAATCAGTCGCTGCGTCCCTGACTGACACGCCGCCATCGCAGGCAAGCCAGCTCCTACATTGATGTGTGCACATCGTCAGATGTTCAGCAGCTCGCCCAGCTCCCGATGCAGCTCCTCCTCATCCCCCAGGTTCAGCTCGATCAGCCTGCGCAAATGGCTGATCGAGTCCAGGTCGATATATTCGCAGACGAACCCCAGTTGCCCCTTGTCGTCATGGCTCAGCCGCACTTGCATGCTCACGTCCGTGTCGGCGTCCAGGTGAATGTCCACATCAAAGGGCTCGTCACCCTTGCCCAGCCATGGCGCGGGCTTTTGCACCAGCAACCCTTTGAGCGATAAATCCACCAGTTGCACCGGCCATTGCTGGCCGTTTTGCTTAAGCTCGGTCTTGGCATTGAAGGCAATCCGCCGAAAACGGCGTCGATCTGACGGCTGGTCGCTCATGGTGAAACCCTCTG
Organism: Pseudomonas sp. FP2294; assembly: GCF_030687625.1. Lineage (NCBI taxonomy): Bacteria > Pseudomonadati > Pseudomonadota > Gammaproteobacteria > Pseudomonadales > Pseudomonadaceae > Pseudomonas > Pseudomonas sp. FP2294. The sequence goes on along the minus strand of NZ_CP117441.1, from coordinate 5,010,951 downwards.
TTGGTCCAGGGATTGTAGCCTTGCGCCATTATCGGGCGTTTATTTCTGTTTTTTTCGCCCCGGCAAGGCTCTAGACCAACGTAGGGGGCTGGTCTTTAGGGCACAGCGCGCTAAACTCGGCCTGGCTGTCTTTCTGTCCACCCTGGCTGGAATATAAAAATGAAAAATAATAATAGCCTGCTCCGCCATCTACCCTGGCTGTTGCTGGCAATCGTAGGAGCGTGCGCCCTGGGCGTAGTGGCTTTGCGGCGCGGCGAGGCAATCAACGCCTTGTGGATTGTAGTCGCGGCAGTCGCCATTTATCTGGTGGCTTATCGTTACTACAGCCTGTTCATCGCAAATAACGTGATGCAACTCGATCCACGGCGGGCCACCCCCGCAGTGATCAACAACGACGGTCTGGACTATGTGCCGACCAACAAACATATTCTCTTCGGTCACCACTTTGCCGCCATTGCCGGCGCGGGGCCTCTGGTCGGCCCGGTACTGGCTGCACAGATGGGCTACCTGCCCGGTACCCTGTGGCTGATTGCCGGCGTGGTGCTGGCGGGTGCGGTGCAGGACTTCATGATCCTGTTCCTGTCCACCCGTCGCAACGGCCGCTCCCTGGGGGACATGGTCCGCGAAGAAATGGGCCGCATTCCCGGGACCATCGCGCTGTTTGGCTGCTTCCTGATCATGATCATCATCCTCGCGGTGCTGTCGCTGATCGTGGTCAAGGCCCTGGCCGAAAGCCCGTGGGGCATCTTCACGGTGATGGCGACCATCCCGATCGCGATGTTCATGGGCGTGTACATGCGCTACATCCGTCCGGGCCGCATCGGCGAAATTTCGATCATTGGCGTGCTGTTGCTGTTGGGTTCGATCTGGCTCGGCGGGCAGATTGCCGCTGATCCGGTATGGGCCAAGGCCTTCACCTTCACCGGGATCCAGATCACCTGGATGCTGGTTGGCTACGGATTCGTGGCCGCGGTACTGCCGGTGTGGCTGATCCTGGCCCCGCGCGACTACCTGTCTACCTTCCTGAAAATCGGCACCATTATCGCCCTGGCGATTGGCATCCTGGTCACCATGCCTGACCTGAAAATGCCGGCGCTGACCCAGTTTATCGACGGCACTGGCCCGGTGTGGAAGGGCGGCCTGTTCCCGTTCCTGTTCATCACCATCGCCTGTGGTGCGGTATCGGGTTTCCACGCGCTGATTTCCTCGGGCACCACGCCCAAGCTGTTGGCCAATGAAGCCCACTCGCGCTACATCGGTTATGGCGGCATGTTGATGGAGTCGTTCGTCGCCATCATGGCCATGGTTGCCGCTTCGGTGATCGAGCCAGGCGTGTACTTCGCCATGAACAGCCCTGCGGCGATTGTCGGCAGTGATGTGGTGACTGTTGCGCAAACCGTCAGCAGCTGGGGCTTTGCGATTACCCCGGAAGCGCTGCAAGCGGTGGCCAATGACATCGGTGAAACCACCATCCTGGCCCGTGCCGGCGGTGCGCCGACCCTGGCGGTCGGTATCGCGCAAATCCTGCACAGTGTGTTGCCGGGTGAAAACACCATGGCGTTCTGGTACCACTTTGCAATCCTGTTCGAAGCGCTGTTCATCCTGACCGCTGTGGACGCCGGTACCCGTGCCGGGCGCTTCATGCTCCAGGATCTGCTCGGTTCCTTCGTGCCGGCGCTCAAGCGTACCGAGTCCTGGACGGCCAACCTGATCGCCACTGCAGGCTGTGTGGCGATGTGGGGCTACTTGCTGTACCAGGGCGTGATCGACCCGCTGGGTGGTATCAACACCTTGTGGCCGCTGTTCGGCATCTCCAACCAGATGCTGGCCGGTATCGCGCTGATGCTCGCCACCGTTGTGCTGATCAAAATGAAGCGCCAGCGCTACATCTGGGTGACCCTGCTGCCGGCTGTCTGGCTGCTGATCTGCACCACCACCGCAGGCTTCATCAAGCTGTTCGACGCCAACCCGGCGATCGGCTTCCTGTCGCTGGCCAAGAAGTACAGCGATGCGCTGGCCAATGGGCAGATCCTGGCCCCGGCCAAGAGTATCGACCAGATGCAGCACGTGATCTGGAACGCCTACACCAACGCGACGTTGACGGTGTTGTTCCTGTTCGTGGTCTTCAGCATCCTGTTCTATGCCATCAAGGTCGGCGTTGCCGCCTGGGGCACCAAGGAACGTACGGATAAAGAAGCACCATTCCAAGCCATGCCGGACGCGTGATAGAGGGTTGCAGACATGTTCAATGACATCGGTCGCCTCGGTAAATACCTCGGTCAGGCTGCACGCCTGATGGTCGGCATGCCCGACTACGACACCTACGTCGAGCATATGCAAACCAAGCACCCGGACAAGCCGTTGATGGACTACAAGGCGTTCTTCCGGGAGCGCCAGGAAGCCCGTTACGGCGGCAAGGGCGGGCCCAAGTGCTGTTGATCCAATAGGGTTGGGCCTATGTGATCCCCTGTGGGAGCGGGCTTGTGTGGGAGCGGGCTTGCTCGCGATAGCATCACCTCGGTATACCAGATAGACCGAGTTGCCTGCATCGCGAGCAAGCCCGCTCCCACACAAGCCCGCTCCCACATTTGTTTTGTGTTTCCTCAAGGAGAATATTTTGTCCTCTCCCATCCCCGTCACCGTCCTCAGCGGCTTCCTCGGCGCTGGCAAGACCACCTTGTTGCGCCATCTGCTCAAGGCCGAGCACGGCTTGAAAATCGCCGTGATCGAAAACGAATTCAGTGACGCCGGCATCGACACCCAGCTATTGGGCGATGAGCCGGTCCAGGTCATGACCCTGTCCAACGGTTGCGTGTGCTGCACCATCCACACCGACCTGACCAAAGCCCTGTACCTGCTGCTCGAACGCCTGGACAGCGGCGAGATCGCCTTCGACCGCCTGGTGATCGAGTGCACCGGTCTGGCTGACCCGGCGCCGGTGGCCCAGACCTTTTTTATCGACGAGGAATTGCGCGAGCGCTATCTCCTCGACGGCATCATCACCCTGGTGGACGCGGCCCACGCCGAGCACCACCTGACCCAGACCATCGCCCAGGCCCAGATCGGCTTTGCCGACCGCCTGCTGATAAGCAAGCGCGACCTGGTGGACGACGCCAGCTTCGAGGCGCTCAGTCAACGCCTGACCCGCATCAACCGTCGTGCGCCGATTCGTGTGGTGGAACATGGCAAGATCGACCTGGCTGAGCTGCTGGACGTGCGCGGCTTTAACCTCAACGCCGGCATGACCCTGCGCCCGGTCAGCCAGGCGCCGTCCATCGACCGTATCTCCAGCCTGGTGCTGCGCACCGACCAGCCGCTGGATATCGACCGGCTCAGTGAGTTCATGAACGAACTGTTGGAAGAACACGGCAAACAACTGCTGCGTTACAAGGGCGTGCTGAACATCGCCGGGGAAGATCGGCGCATGGTGTTCCAGGGCGTGCTCAAGCTCTACGGGTTCGATTGGGACACCGAATGGGCCGAGGGTGAGGCGCGGGAGAGTGTGATTGTGTTTATTGCCGATGAGTTGCCGGAAGACAAGATCCGCGAAGGCTTCCAGCGGGTCTACCAACCCTGACTTGAAACGCGGTCAACAGGCATAAAAAAGCCCGGCTCAAGAGCCGGGCTTCTTATTCAAGCAACTGCAATCAAGCGCCGTATACCGGCAGCTTCTTGCAGATGGCCTTGACCTTCTCACGTACCGCGTCAATCACGGCTTCGTTGGAAAGGTCAGCCAGGATGTCGCAGATCCAGCCAGCCAGTTCCTTGCACTCTGCTTCCTTGAAGCCACGAGTGGTCACGGCCGGGGTGCCGAAGCGCAGGCCCGAGGTGACGAACGGCGAACGTGGGTCGTTCGGTACCGAGTTCTTGTTCACGGTGATGAAGGCTTTGCCCAGGGCAGCGTCAGCATCTTTACCGGAGATATCCTGCTTGATCAGCGACAGCAGGAACAGGTGGTTTTCAGTACCGCCGGACACCACGTCAAAACCGCGCTCGATGAACACAGTGGCCATGGCCTGGGCGTTTTTCACCACTTGTTGCTGGTAAGTCTTGAACTCAGGCTGCAAGGCTTCCTTGAAGCAGATCGCTTTAGCGGCGATCACGTGCTCCAGCGGGCCACCTTGGGCGCCTGGGAATACGGCGGAGTTCAGCTTTTTCTCGATATCGGCGTTGGCGCGCGCCAGGATCAGGCCGCCACGTGGACCGCGCAGGGTCTTGTGGGTCGTGGTGGTCACGACGTCAGCGTAAGGCACTGGGTTCGGGTAGACGCCAGCGGCGACCAGACCGGCCACGTGGGCCATGTCGACGAACAGGTAGGCGCCCACTTTGTCAGCGATTTCACGGAAGCGTGGGAAGTCGAGGATCTGCGAGTAGGCAGAGAAACCGGCCACGATCATTTTTGGCTTGTGCTCGACGGCCAGGCGCTCGACTTCGTCGTAGTCGATCAGACCGTTGCCGTCGATGCCGTACTGGACAGCGTTGTACAGCTTGCCGGAGGAGGAAACGCTGGCGCCGTGGGTCAGGTGACCGCCGTGGGCCAGGCTCATGCCCAGGATGGTGTCGCCGCCTTGCAGCAGGGCCAGGTACACGGCCGCGTTGGCTTGGGAGCCGGCGTGTGGCTGGACGTTGGCGTAATCGGCGCCGAACAGTTCCTTGGCGCGGTCGATAGCCAGTTGCTCGACGATATCGACGAATTCGCAACCGCCGTAGTAACGCTTGCCCGGATAACCTTCGGCGTACTTGTTGGTCAGAACCGAACCTTGAGCCTCCATCACGGCAGGGCTGGTGTAGTTTTCCGAAGCGATCAGCTCAATGTGCTCTTCCTGGCGCTGAGCTTCTTGCTCCATGGCGGCAAAGAGATCGGCGTCGTACTTGGCAATAGTCAAATCACGGCTGAACATGGCGGTCCTCAAGGATCGGGGGCAGAAAAGAGGGGCATTCTAACCCAATGGGTTTTAGATGGCATATGAAAGGACATCATGTCGCGGACAAGTGGCGTTCATCCAGAGATGGATGGCGTATTTGATGGCCCCTTCGCGAGCAAGCCCGCTCCCACATTCAACTGTGGGAGCGGGATTGCCCGCGATGAGGCCATCAGCCCCACCGCAAAACCTCAGTCAAACATGAAAAGGGCGTCGTTACTGAACTGCGCCTCAAACCGATTGGCCGGCATCGGCCGCCCGAACAGGTAGCCCTGCACCTCGTCGCAGCCATGCTCGCGCAGGAAGTCCAGTTGCTCATGGGTTTCCACGCCTTCGGCGATCACCGCCAGGTTCAGGCTGTGGGCCATGGCGATGATTGCCCGGGCGATCTGCGCATCCTGTTCGCCGGACGGCAGGCCGTCGACGAAAGTGCGGTCGATCTTCAGCACGTCGATGGGGAATTGCTTGAGGTAATTGAGCGATGAGTAGCCGGTGCCGAAGTCGTCCACAGCGATGCTCAGGCCGAGGTTTTTCAGGCTGGCAAGGATCTGCAGGGCCTCGTTGACCTCGCGCATCAGGATGCTTTCGGTCAATTCCAGCTCCAGGCACGCCGGCGGCAGGCCGGTTTCCTTGAGGATGGTGGCGATCCGCGTGCCCAACTGCCCGTCGGAGAATTGCCGCGCCGAAATATTCACCGAGACCTTGGGCACTCGCACCTTGTTCTGGTGCCAGGTCTTGAGTTGGCGGCACGCCTCGTCGATCACCCAGTCGCCCACGTCCACCACCAGGCCCAGCTCTTCCAGGACCGGGATGAAATCCCCCGGTGGCACCAGGCCACGGCGTGGGTGACGCCAGCGCAGCAGGGCTTCGGCGCCAGTCAAACGTTTGCCATCGCCACTGAACTGCGGCTGGTAATAGAGCACGAATTCGTTCTGGTCCAGGGCATGGCGCAGGTCGCTTTCCAGTTCCAGGCGCTCCAGGGCGCTGGCGTTCATGTCGGCCTGGTAGAACTGGAAGTTGTTCTTGCCGCGTTCCTTGGCGTGGTACATCGCCGTGTCGGCGTTTTTCATCAACTGGCTCAGTTCGTTGCCGTCCTGAGGGCTCAGGGCGATACCGATACTGGCGGTGACAAAAAACTCGCGGCCTTCCAGCACAAACGGCTTCACCAGGCTGGCGAGAATCTGTTCGGCCACATGAATCGCCCGGTTCAGTGCCATTTCGCGGCTGACCCGGGGTTGCAGGAGCAAAGTGAACTCGTCACCGCCCATGCGCGCCACCGTGTCGTCCTCGGCCACACAACCGAGCAGGCGGGTCGCCATTTCCTTGAGCATGCGATCGCCGGCGGCGTGGCCCAGGGAGTCGTTGATCGGTTTGAAGCGGTCGAGGTCGAGGAACATCAGCACCACCCACGACTTTTGTCGTTCGGCCGACTGCAACGCGGTGTGCAGGCGGTCCTGGAACAGCGTGCGGTTGGGCAGGTGGGTCAGGGCGTCGTAGTAGGCCAGGCGGTGGATGCGTTGTTCGCTGGCCTTGCGCTCGCTGATGTCGCTGAAGAAGCACACATAGCTGGCCAGGTCGCCCTCGTCATCGAGCACAGCGGTAATGCCGACCCAGGCCGGGTAGTGCTCGCCGCTGCGGCGCTTGAGCCACACTTCGCCTTCCCAGGTGCTGTGCTGGTGCAGTTGCTTGAGCACATAGCGCAGGTGGGCTTCCTGCTGTTCGTCGACGGTGAGCATGTTCGGCAGTTGGTCGAGCACATCGGCCACGGCATAACCGCTGACCCGGCTGAAGGCTTCGTTGGCCTGCACGATATAGCCGGCCGGGTCGGTGATCAGGATCGCCGAGGTGGAGTGCTCGAATACCGTGGCCGCCATGCGCAGGTCTTTCTCGGCGCGGCGTTGCTGGCTGATATCGCGGCCCACGCCGAGGATGCCTTCGAACGCGCCGTGCTCGTCCCACACCAGTACCAGGCGCAGTTCGATCGGCACCTTGCGCCCGTCGGCCCGCAGGCAATCGAACAGGAACAGCTGGGTCTGCACATCGTCGCGCAACAGGGCCAGGGCTTCGGGCTGGTCGAGGGCGCGGCTGACCCGCTCCACCAGGGTGTAGATGCCGGTCAGTTGCTGCGGGTTGGCGATGGTCGATTGCCAGCCGTTCTTGAAGATCCAGTCGACTTCATAGCCCAGCACCGCATTTACCGACGGGCTGACGTAGTTGAGGGCCAGCTTGCTGTCGGTGGAAAAAATCACGTCGCTGATGCTTTCGGCCAGCATGCGGTAGCGCTGCTCGCTGTCGCGCAGGGATTCGCTGGCCTCGATCTGGTCGGTAATGTCCTTGGCCACCCCGATAATCCGCGTGACCTGGTCGGTCTTGTCCCGTGCCAGGGCCTGTTCGCGGATCTCGAAGCGCCGCCATTGGTTGTTGCGGTGGCGAAAGCGCAACTGGCATTGCAACTGCGCCAGGTACCCGGCGGCGCGTTGTTGCTGGCGCAGGTCGTGATAGCTCTCGGCGTCTTCGGGGTGCAGCAGGATCTCCCAGAAGTACTCGCCCATTTGCTGCAGTTCGTGTTTGTTATAGCCCAGGGTGTGGCCCAGGTGGTGGTTGCTGAAAATCATGCGCTGGCTGATTACATCCTGCACATACAGGTGGTCCGGCACGGTGCGCACCACGTCCGACCAGAACGCTTCGCGCTCCACCAGCGACAGTTCCACCAGTTTGCGGCTGGTGATATCACTGATACTGAGGATCACCGCCTTATAGTCGTGCTGTTCTTCCGGCAGGCGCATGACCAGCCACAGGTACTGGTCGTTGCCCTCGATGTCGCTGAGTTGAATCTCCAGCTCCAGCTGTTTGTGCTGGGTCAGCACCGCTTCAAGCACTGCGTAGCCGATGGCGCTGGTGTTCAGCGGGCAACCGTCGATCAAGCGTTCCCAGGCCTGTTCGCAGGACGCCACGTTCAGCAGGCGCACGGCGACCTGGTTGACCTCGGTGATGCGCAGTTCCTTGAGCAGTTGCTGGCGTTGCTCGGGGCTGTTGTGCAGCCACTCCTGCAATTGCTCGCGGGTGTGCAACTGGGCCTTGTCGAAGAAACCGCGCAGGCCCGACAGGTCGAGCACGCACAAGGCCACACCGGTGCCGTCGAAAATATCCTGATAGCGGCGCCGGCCTTCATTGACCTGGCGCTGGCGCCGCCGCATGTTCAGCAGCACCAGCACCGGGATCAGCGAAAAGGCCAGGCCCAGCAGGCACTTGCCGATAAACGCCGGCAACAGTTGCTCCAGCACAGCGGCGCGATCAAACAGCCCGCGCAGTTGCCAGTCGCTTTTGCTCAAAGGGGTGACCAGTACGGTTTTATTCAGCTCTTCGGGGGTCAGCCCGGCCGACCACTGGCTGGGCATGCCGCTGTCACGGCTGACAACCCGGTGGTTCACCTGGTTTTCAATGGCCCACATCGGGCGTGAGCCCTGGCCGTCCTGGCGCGTCAGGTTGGCCAGGTAATTGGGAGCCAGGCGCAACACCCAGTACATCTTGGCGCCGCCGCTGGGCTGGTGCAGCAGCAGGTAGATGATGGAGCCGTCGCCGTTATTGCTCAAATAATAGGACTGCGCATGGCTGCGCTTGACCAGTTCTTCGAGCCAGGCACTGTCCTGGCTGTTATCGGCGGAGTCACTGAGGATCGCGCCGCTGGGGGCGAGCAGGGCAACGCTGCGCAGTTCCGGCAACGAGCGTTGCAAGCTGCGCATCAGGGCCTGGTGTTGTTCTTCATTGCGTGGCGGTTCGACGATCGGCAGCAGGTTGAGGGCGATTTGCGCGCTCAGGGCCATGTTCAGGCTGATCTGTTCGGCCAGGTCGGCGCTGTAGTTGATGGTGTATTGCTGTTGGTCCTTCTGGTTCTGCTGCAATTGATCCAGCAGTTGCCAGAACAATAGTGCGAGCAGCAACAGGACCAGCGTCGCCAATGCGCCCTTGAGGGGGCCGTGCAGGGGGGCGCCCGGCGCAATATGGGCTGCGCGCAACGGGCTCGGCTTTGTTACGTTGGTCAAGCTGTGATCCTGCGGTTTGGCTGGATTGGCGCGCGACGTGCACTATAAGCCGGACGCCCGAAGGGCGGCTAGCATGCCTTGAGTTGTGGCAAAGTGCCAGCCCCGCCTGGCAGGACTACAGCGCCGGGCCAGTACTGATCAAGCCATCCGCCAGTTTGAATAGAATGGCCAGTGCAAAGCAACTAATAACCACAGAAGCGGTGCGGTTTATGTTCTGCGGCGTCAGCCAGGCATGCCCGCTGCGTCTGATGCGTGCGCCGAACAGCACCCAGGCGCAGCCAACTGGGATCACCACTGCGGTGAATTGCATGACGAACTGCCCATATAAGGCCAGATCGGCAAAGGTCTGCACCGGCACGATGAACGAAACCACCAGTAAACACTTAGGGTTGATCAGCGTCAGTAAAAAGAAGTGCCACCTCGACACCCGCGCTCCGGGCAGCAGGGACAGGTCGACGGCGGGCTCGCGCCACAGGCCGTACGAGGTCTTGACCAGGTAACAAATAGAGACGAACTGCATCACCTTCAGGCACCAGGGCGCATTGGCGCCAATATGGCTGAGGGCGTAGCCCCAAAAAGAGATCTGCAGCAGGTAGGCCAGGCACTCCAGCAGGCTCAGGGTCCAGGCCCGCCTGAAACCCGAGAGCACGCCCGAGCGCAATAGCAGGGTATTGGTCGGCCCCGGCATCAAGAGCAATAGCCCAAGTGCAGACATGACGTTAAGCATCGAAGCTGTCTCCCGGGACAGTCAGGGGGTAAGGCGTGGTCCAGAATGCAGGTGGCATGTGTCTTCTTCATTAGGGGGATGTTGCCGGGTATTGTGTTCCATCTGGCCCACAGCAGGAAAAAGCGCGGCTCAAAAGCGCCTGTCAATCTGCCCGCCGTCGCTGACTTAGGTTAACCTTGATCATTCGATGTGCTACGTACAGCGCCATGACGCTACGCAGGCCCTGTTCTCATCTTTTTACGAGGTCCACATTTTGGCTCAATACGTTTTCACCATGCATCGGTTGGGCAAAGTTGTTCCACCGAAGCGGGAAATCCTGAAAAACATTTCGCTGTCCTTCTTCCCGGGCGCCAAGATCGGCGTACTCGGCCTCAACGGTTCGGGTAAGTCCACGCTGCTGAAAATCATGGCCGGCGTCGACACCGAGTTTGAAGGCGAAGCCCGCCCAATGCCCGAACTGAACATCGGTTACCTGCCGCAAGAGCCGATCCTGGACCCGTCCAAGACCGTGCGTGAAGTGGTCGAGGAAGCCGTCAGCGTGATCAAGGACGCCCAGGCCCGCCTGGACGAAGTCTACGCGGCCTACGCCGAGCCGGATGCCGACTTCGACAAACTGGCCGCCGAACAGGCCAAGCTCGAAGCCATCCTGCAGGCTGGCGACGGTCACAACCTGGAGCGCCAGCTGGAAGTCGCCGCCGATGCGTTGCGCCTGCCGGCCTGGGACGCCAAGGTCGAGCACCTGTCCGGTGGTGAAAAGCGCCGCGTGGCCCTGTGCCGCCTGCTGCTGTCGGCCCCCGACATGCTGCTGCTCGACGAACCGACCAACCACCTGGACGCTGACTCCGTGGCCTGGCTGGAACACTTCCTCCATGACTTCCCGGGCACCGTGGTCGCGATCACGCACGACCGGTACTTCCTGGACAACGTCGCGGGCTGGATCCTGGAACTCGACCGTGGCGCCGGTATCCCTTACGAGGGTAACTACTCTGGCTGGCTGGAAGCCAAGTCCGACCGTCTGGCGGCCGAATCCAAGCAGCAGTCGGCCCATGAAAAGGCCATGAAGGACGAACTGGAGTGGGTGCGCAAAGGCGCCAAGGCTCGTCAGTCGAAATCCAAGGCCCGTCTGCAACGCTTCGAGGAAATGCAGTCCCAGGAGTTCCAGAAGCGCAGCGAGACCAACGAAATCTACATCCCGGCCGGTCCGCGCCTGGGTGACAAGGTCATCGAATTCAAGAACGTCTGCAAAGGCTATGGCGATCGCGTGCTGATCGACAACCTGTCGTTCTCCATGCCTAAAGGCGCCATCGTCGGCGTGATCGGGGGTAACGGTGCGGGTAAATCCACGCTGTTCCGCATGCTGATGGGCAAGGAACAACCGGATTCGGGCACCATTGAAGTCGGCGAAACCGTGCAGTTGGCCTGCGTGGACCAGAGCCGTGAAGACCTCGACGGCAGCAAGACGGTGTTCCAGCAGATTTCCGACGGTTCCGACCAGATCCGTATCGGCAACTATGAAATCCCGTCGCGCACCTACGTTGGCCGTTTCAACTTCAAGGGGGGCGACCAGCAGAAGTTCGTCAAGGACCTGTCCGGTGGTGAACGCGGGCGCTTGCACCTGGCCCTGACCCTGAAGGAGGGCGGCAACGTCCTGCTGCTCGACGAACCGTCCAACGACCTCGACGTTGAAACCCTGCGTTCCCTGGAAGAAGCCCTGCTGGACTTCCCGGGCGCCGCGATTGTGATCTCTCACGATCGGTGGTTCCTGGACCGCGTGGCAACGCACATCCTGGCGTACGAAGACGACTCGCAAGCGGTGTTCTTCGAAGGTAACTACACCGAGTACGAAGCCGATCGCAAGAAGCGCCTGGGCGAAGCGGCTGCCCAGCCGCATCGTGTACGGCACAAAAAACTGGCCTGATTCGGGTTGGTTTGAACAAAACGGAGCCTTCGGGCTCCGTTTTTTTTGGCGCAATTGAGGTGGCCTGAGGTGCCTGCATTAGCGGTTTAACTATTGGTGCATAGCTCGCGTTGAAATCCCTGTTAAGGGGCAGAAAATCAGGGTTATTTATATCTATTGCACCATTTAAATTCACAAAAGCGACATTTTGCCCTGTCACGGTGCGACATGAATTGATAAAGTCCTGGGCAAATCGCCATTAATGACAATAAATCTGCCGAGACTTTTCATGATTGAATCCGTCGAATCCTTCCTTGCCCGCCTCAAAAAACGCGACCCGGACCAGCCGGAATTCCACCAGGCTGTGGAAGAAGTCCTACGCAGCCTGTGGCCGTTTCTTGAGGCCAATCCCCACTACCTGACTTCGGGCATCCTGGAGCGCATCTGCGAGCCGGAACGCGCGATTACCTTCCGGGTCTCGTGGGTTGATGACCAGGGCAAGGTCCAGGTCAATCGCGGCTTCCGTATCCAGATGAACAGCGCCATCGGCCCTTACAAAGGCGGCCTGCGCTTCCACCCCTCGGTCAACCTGGGGGTGCTGAAATTCCTCGCCTTCGAGCAGACCTTCAAGAACTCCCTGACCTCGCTGCCCATGGGCGGCGGCAAGGGCGGCTCGGACTTTGACCCCAAGGGCAAGAGCGACGCCGAAGTCATGCGGTTCTGCCAGTCGTTCATGAGTGAGCTGTACCGTCATATCGGTGCAGACGTGGACGTCCCGGCCGGTGATATCGGCGTGGGCGCTCGGGAAATCGGTTTTCTGTTTGGCCAGTACAAGCGCCTGAGCAACCAATTCACCTCGGTATTCACCGGCAAGGGCATGAGCTACGGCGGCAGCCTGATCCGCCCGGAAGCCACCGGCTTTGGTTGCGTGTACTTCGCCGAAGAGATGCTCAAGCGCCAGGGTCAGCGGGTTGAAGGCAAGCGCGTGGCAGTCTCTGGCTCCGGCAACGTGGCCCAATACGCGGCACGCAAAGTCATGGACCTGGGCGGCAAGGTGATCTCCCTGTCCGACTCCGAAGGCACCCTGTACTGCGAGACTGGTTTGACCGAGGAACAATGGTCGGCGCTGCTGGAGCTGAAAAACGTGCAGCGCGGGCGCATCAGCGAGTTGGCCTCGCGTTTTGGCCTGGAATTCCGCGCCGGCAAGACCCCATGGGAACTGGCATGCGACATCGCCCTGCCCTGTGCGACCCAGAACGAACTGGACGCCGAAGCCGCCAGCGCTCTGCTGCGTAATGGCTGCATCTGCGTGGCCGAAGGCGCCAATATGCCGACGACCCTGGAGGCTGTGGATATCTTTATCGACGCCGGTATCCTGTTCGCGCCGGGCAAGGCATCGAATGCCGGTGGCGTGGCAGTGAGTGGCCTGGAAATGTCCCAAAATGCCATGCGCCTGCTGTGGACCGCCGGTGAAGTGGACAGCAAGCTGCATAACATCATGCAGTCGATCCACCATGCCTGTGTGCACTATGGCGAAGAAAACGGCCGGATCAACTACGTGAAAGGCGCGAACATCGCCGGTTTTGTGAAAGTGGCGGATGCAATGCTGGCGCAGGGCATCGTCTAGGCTGCGACCTGAGCGCCACCGAGAATCAATTGTGGGGGCTTGCAGCTCCCACATTCGTTCTGGGTGGTGTTACTGGCTGCGATACGCCCGTGCGGCGTCGCGGTCCTTCTCCTGCTGCCAGGCGCGCTCGCGCTCGTCCCAGTGGCGTTCCCTATACTCATCGCGGTCTTCGCTCTCACGCATGGCCTTGCACTGGCGAAAGCCATCCTCCCAACCTTCGGCGTAGGCGCGGTCTTTCAAATAACGCGGGACGTCCTTGCGAAACGTCCCGGTGATCACCCCGGCCGCCTGGCGCCCACTGCTACAGCCATCGTCAAACCCGTCGGCGAAGGGCGGTGGATAACCCTTGGCCAGCAACTCATCGCGGGTGGACTGGCAGCCTGAAAGCGCCATCACCACCCCCAGCATTACGGCGAACCGCCACATCTCATACTCCCAGGCCGTTAAGCGGCTGATAAGGGAAGTCTAGAAGGGGATTCGTCGGGGAGATGTGAAAAGCGGGTGAGTAATGTGTTTGGGCGGCTTACTCGCCACAGGGGCTTATGTGGTGGGTTGCGCGAGAGCGGCGTGTTCGGCCAGTTCCTGCTGGATGAATGCGCCAATCATCGCGCGGTACACCTGCTCAGTGACGTCGGGGTTGGCGCCCAGGGTCTGCGCTAAATCGCGAACCTTGCTGATGACCTGTTCGACGCGCTGAGGGGCCTTGACCCCATCGCTGTCTTTTTTGAAACCGGCGGCCTGGGACACGAAGCTGCCGCGTTCGGCCAGCAGGGCGACGATCTGTCGATCAAGACGGTCGATGTTTTCCCGGACTTGTTCAAGGGTGGTGCAGGTAACGGCCATGTCGTAAAAACTCCTTAATGTGTGGGATAAACGCGGGCCCAATGTGGGAGCGGGCTTGCCCGCGATGGCGGTGGATCAGTCATATCCACAGCGACTGACACACCCCTATCGCGGGCAAGCCCGCTCCCACATTGGATCTTCAATAGGCGTTGGGGCCGGTCAGTAGTGATACCACTTCACTTCAAGCATCACTTCGTTCACCGGCGTTGCCAAGTGGCTGAACTCCCGTTGTGCACTCAGGCGCACACCCAGGTTGCGTGATACTTCCCACTGCTGATTCAGGCTGATACTACGCCTTACCTCGCCATTGGTGAAAAAGTCGCCCTTGGCCTCCAGGCTCAGGTTGCCCAGTGGGTTTTTCCACAGCAGGCCGGTATTAAAGCCGGCCGCAGGGGAGATGAATTCGCTGAAGTCGTTGTTATGTTCCACACGTACCGTGCCGAGGGCGAAGCCGAGCATGTCGTCGTGCAGTTGCCAGGTGCCGCCAGCGCCGCCGTTGACATGGCTGACCAGGGTTTCGTCGTCATGTTTGCCCGGTACCCGTTCCAGGCCGCCGGTGACCTGCCAGGACAACGGCTGCAGCAGCTCATTGCGCGGAGTCAGGGAACGGATGGTCGCCAGGTCCAATTGCTGCAATTGCCAGTTGTTGCCTTCGTACTGGCGCAGTTTCATTTGCAGGATCTCGATCTGCGCGCCCAGGGGGAAGCCTTCGGCGTTGTCGTTGAGGTCGTGGTAGGCCATGCGCAGGCCGTACTCAGCGAAGGCCTTGTCGCCACGGGTGCCGATACCGGCCTGCCAGGTACGTGACTCATGGCCGTTCTCCGGCAGGCCGGGGCGCTCGATCTGCAGGTCGGGCGCCGGGTTCTGGTTGATCGCCCGCAACAACTCGAAGCTGCGCTGGGAGCGTTCGCTGTCGCGTTCCAGGCCGTTGGCGCGGTAGCGGCCCAGGCGGTAGGCGGCGTCGATGATCAGGGCCTGGCGGTCTTTGCCGAGGGCTTTGAATGTCGGGTCTTGCAGCTGCTTCTGGTCATCGCTGATCTTTAGCACCCATTGCTGCTCGTCACTGTCCAGGGGCTTGGCGCGCTCCAGCAATTCGCGTTCGCGGGACGGACGGTAGTCGATTTTTTCCACCAGGCCCGCGTCCTTCACCGCTTTCACGGTGTCGGTGGGGATGGCGGTCAGCGGGAACTGTTCGGTCAGGCGCAGGCCGGGGCGGGCCACTTGCAGCAATTCCAGCAGGCGGTACGAGCAGTTTTCATCGAAGAAGAAGTAGTCGAACTGGATCTGCTTGAGTTCCCACACATGCTCGACCATGCGCTCGGTCTCGACCTGGGTCAGGTTCAGGCGGTATTCCCACAGGTCGCGGTTCTCCAGGCTACGGTATTCCGAGAGTTTTTCCTGGTAGGGCACCAGGGCGAACAGGCCGGGATAACCACCCATCAGGCCTTTCCAGGCGTAGAGGATGCTGTTGTCCGAACCTTCAATGTAGGCGCCGAAGTTGATCGCGTAGCTGAGCAATGCGGTCTTGTTGCTTTGCACGTCAGCCTGGTCGATACGCAGCAAGGTATGGCCGAACATCGACGACGGGCTGTTGAGGTAGGCCGCGGGGAAGATCATCACCGCGCTGTGGGGCGCGACATCCTTGAACCATTGCTTGAATTCGACGCAGTCCACGGCGGGCAGGTCGGTCAGGTGCAACTGGTCCTTGAGCCAGCGGGTGCGGGCCGGGTACACGCATTGAGCATGTTTTTCGCCGAGGCTGGCCGGTGCGTAGAGCGCGTCGACGGTGGCCTTGAGTTCGGCGTCCGGGTGGTGCGCGCCGTCTTTGGCGAGGAAGAATTTCGCGTCGCTGACATAGCTGCGCCAGCCTTTGAGCTTGCCGGCTTCGTAGTGCCCCAGCGAGAGCCAGAACGGATCATTGGCCAGGTGCTGCAAACGTTGATCATCAAGGTGCGGCGCCGCATATAGCGGGGCGCAGGCGAAGAGTGCCAGGCTGGCAAGGCGTTTGAGCATAGGGGCAACTTAAGTCGGAATAAATAAAGACCCAAGAAAGGGGCAGGTCCAAAAAATAAAACCCGCGCCGGGTAAGGGCGCGGGCAGGTCGAGCTTAAGCCTGGGTGGCGTATTTCGCCAGGCGGGCGTCGCCTTTGAGGATTGCCAGGGTGTTGGAATGCACGTCTTCTGCGGTCACGTCAGCCTTGCTGAAGATCTGCTGGAAGTGCTCGTGAGTCACAGCGGCGAAGTGATCACGATCTTCTGGAGCAACGCCCAGGACCACGGCATAGGTGGTCAGAGCTTCGCCATTGCCTTTGGCCATGTCTTCGGACAGCTCGTTCATCATGCCATTCATGGCAATCCACGATTTGCCGCCGTAAGTCAGCGCGCTGTTGGTGCTGCAACCGTTGGTGCCCGAGGTCATGCCGAAGGTGGCGTTACCGGAGGTGCCGTTGGTGGTGGAAGCGAGGAAGTGAGCCGGCGTGCCGCGCTGGCCTTCGAACAACATGTTGCCCCAACCACAGTTCGGGCCACCTGGCGCTTCGGCCATTGCATTGAGGGAGACAACGGTGAAGAGAGTACCGAGAAGGATCCGTTTCATAGCTTTGTTCTCTTAGTGTGCAAACCAATGGACAAGGGTTCAGGCGCCGCAAAGCACCCTAGGGGCCAGTTATTAGTCCAACCCGCGCAGTTTGGAGTTTAGGCATGTTCCAAGGGTTCCGTGGTTTTTTGTAAAACAATCAATGCAGACTGGTTTTTTTGCAGGCGGCATCCCGTGTCTATGCTTTACCTCAGTCGTGCCTTGCCAGCCGGCTACGCACGGCGCCAGAATGCCGCCATTGCCCCGCCTGATGTAAGGAAGCCCGATGCCTGATCCTGTTGCTGCCAGCTTGCGTCTAGCGCCCGAAGCGCTGACCCGTCCTTTCTCCGCTGAACAGTTCAGCTTCTCGACCACCAATGATTTGGAGCCCTTTCGCGGTGTGCTTGGCCAGGAACGCGCGGTTGAAGCCTTGCAGTTCGGTGTGGCCATGCCGCGCCCCGGTTACAACGTATTTGTCATGGGCGAGCCCGGTACCGGCCGTTTCTCGTTCGTCAAACGCTACCTCAAGGCCGAAGGCAAGCGCCTGCAGACCCCGGCAGACTGGGTCTACGTCAATAACTTCGACGAGCCTCGCGAGCCCCGCGCCCTGGAGTTGCCTGCGGGCGGTGCGGCGCCCTTTATCGCCGATATCAGTAGCCTGATCGACAACCTTGTCGCCACCTTTCCGGCAGTGTTCGAGCACCCAACGTATCAACAGCGCAAAAGTGCTATCGACCGTGCCTTCAACCAGCGCTACGACCGTGCCCTGGATGTGATCGAGCGCCTGGCCCTGGAAAAGGACGTGGCGCTGTACCGTGACAGCACCAACATCGCGTTTACCCCGATGCTCGATGGCAAGGCCCTGGACGAGGCCGAGTTCTCGCAGTTGCCGGAAGCCGACCGCGAGCGTTTCCACACGGATATTTCCGCGTTGGAAGAGCGCCTCAACGAAGAACTCGCCAGCTTGCCGCAGTGGAAGCGCGAGTCCAACAACCAGATGCGCCATTTCAACGAAGAGACCATCACCCTGGCCTTGCAGCCGTTGCTGGCGCCGTTGTCGGAAAAGTACGCCGAGAACGCCGGGGTGTGCGGCTACCTGCAAGCCATGCAGGTCTATCTGCTCAAGACCGTGGTCGAGCTGCTGGTGGATGACGCGAAAACCGACGCCCAGGCGCGCAAGTTGCTCGAAGAGCAGTACTGCCCGAGCCTGGTGGTAGGCCATCCGCTCAATGGTGGGGCGCCGGTGGTGTTCGAACCGCACCCGACCTACGACAACCTGTTTGGCCGTATCGAATACAGCACTGACCAGGGCGCGCTTTACACCACCTATCGCCAACTGCGCCCGGGGGCGTTGCACCGCGCCAACGGTGGGTTCCTGATCCTTGAAGCCGAGAAAATGCTCAGCGAGCCATTTGTCTGGGATGCGCTCAAGCGAGCCCTGCAATCGCGCAAGCTGAAGATGGAGTCGCCCCTGGGCGAGTTGGGCCGCCTGGCCACTGTGACCCTCAACCCGCAAGTGATCCCGTTGCAGGTCAAGGTCATCATCATCGGCGCCCGTTCGCTGTACTACACCCTGCAAGACCTGGATCCGGACTTCCAGGAGATGTTCCGGGTGCTGGTGGATTTCGATGAAGATATCCCGATGGTCGATGAGAGCCTGGAGCAATTCGCCCAGTTGCTCAAAACCCGCACCTCGGAAGAAGGCATGGCGCCGCTGACCTCGGATGCCGTGGCGCGGCTGGCGACCTACAGCGCCCGCCTGGCGGAGCACCAGGCGCGCCTGTCGGCGCGGATCGGCGACCTGTTCCAACTGGTCAGCGAGGCGGACTTCATCCGTCATCTGGCGGGCGACGAACGCACCGACGCCGGGCATATCGAGCGTGCACTGAAAGCCAAGGCCACGCGCACCGGGCGGGTCTCGGCGCGGATTCTCGACGACATGCTCGCCGGGGTAATCCTCATCGACACGGCGGGTGCCGCAGTGGGCAAATGCAACGGGCTGACCGTGCTGGAGGTCGGTGATTCGGCGTTCGGTGTGCCTGCGCGGATTTCCGCCACGGTGTACCCCGGCGGCAGCGGCATCGTCGATATCGAGCGCGAGGTCAACCTCGGCCAGCCGATCCACTCCAAGGGCGTGATGATCCTCACCGGTTACCTGGGTAGCCGTTATGCCCAGGAATTCCCCCTGGCGATCTCCGCAAGTATCGCCCTGGAGCAATCCTACGGTTATGTCGATGGCGACAGCGCTTCGTTGGGCGAGGCCTGCACGTTGATTTCGGCACTGTCGAAGACGCCGCTCAAGCAGTGCTTTGCCATCACCGGCTCGATCAACCAGTTCGGCGAAGTGCAGGCGGTGGGTGGGGTCAACGAGAAGATCGAAGGTTTCTTCCGCCTGTGCGAGGCCCGTGGTTTGACCGGGGAGCAGGGTGCGATCATTCCCCAGGCCAACGTCGCGACGTTGATGCTCGACGAGAAGGTCTTGCAGGCGGTAAGGCAAGGGCAGTTCCACGTGTATGCCGTGCGCCAGGCCGACGAAGCCTTGAGCCTGTTGGTGGGCGAGCCTGCCGGTGAGCCGGATGCCGAAGGGCAATTCCCCGAGGGCAGCGTCAATGCCCGCGTGGTTGAGCGTCTGCGGGCCATTGCCGAGATGATCAGCGAAGAAGACCTCAAGGAGGCGGAAAAGGAGCTGGCGCAGCAGGCGTTGGCCGCAGCCAAGCCAAGCTGAGGTTTCCACTGTAGGTGCGCGAGCTTGCTCGCCCCTACAGACAGCGTGTCATGATTTTGACTGGGTTTTTCGGGGCCAACCGCCGTTGGTCCCTACGGCCTTGGTTTGTACCGGTTTTCTTCTATTCTCAGCTCTAGGGATAGCTACAGGGGTCATGGGATAGAGACAGCCTTGTGTCTGGAGGCTGAACACCGGATCTACCGAGGGTCGCCGCCATGCCGCGCAGCCTTTGCCTCACTCGCCAGTGCCTGGGCCTGGTCACCCGAATTGAATGTTCCATTCGCCCTCTTGCGGGGGATACCGGGATGTGGACGTTGCTGTTTGCCGCCGGAATGACCGGCGAGCAGCCCTCGACCATCAAGTCCCAGGGGCCCTTCCCTGGGCCGTTCGTCGCAGAAAATATGCTGGAATCCATCGTGCAAAGCCTGACCCTGCACGGCTATGAACTGGCCGACGATCCGCAGATATGGTGCCTGCACCTGCAGGCACACCTGCGCCAGCTCAATGGCGGGCGGGTTCATGCGGTTCACCTCTAGCCCACGGCTTATTTGGTCTCGGGCTTGTCCAGCTTGACCTCAAAGCCGTATTGCAGCGTGTTCAGCGCAGTGCGCTGGTAGGTTTCAAGCACGGTCGGCTGGCCATAAAAGTAATGCACGTCAAACAGTGCGGTGCCGTATTCCTCGGCGCGGTGGCTGACGCCTAGGATTTCCTTCAGGTAGTTGCCGCTGGCATCCTTGGCAAAGAACCGCCAGCTATCGGAAGGGAACAGCGCCTGGTCGACGATCAGGGCGTTATCTTTCAGCAACAGGCCCTTGGGCAAGTGCGTGGTGTCGAGGGTGTTTTTTTCGATCGTGGCCAGGAACAGCGGGATGGATCCCACCGCATAGGCCGGGGTTTCCGGGAATAAATTGAGATCGTAGGTGATGGCGCCGCGCCATGGGTCGACTTCAAAGGCTTCGGTGGGCAACTCGATGGGTTCCCCGCGGTTGCCTTCATCATCTGCGGTAAAGAACGTCAGCGGGGCGTCGCTGCTGGTGCGTGTCGAGCCGACCAGGTCGTCATTGAAGGTGAAAGGATGGTCGAAGGTGATGTGGGCGGCGCTGGCGTCCTCTACTGACTGGCTGATGGTGATGCTGCTTTTGAGCTGGTCTTCGGAGAGCGTGGCACTTTTGAGCCAGTCCGCAGCTTGGTCGTCATACACGGTGACCGGCATGGGCAGGCCCTGGACGGTCTTTTCCAGGCTGTTCTTGTCGAAGCGCCGTACAGGCAGCTCCAGATCCTTATGGGTGACTGTCGCGTCGGAGAAATCCAGCACGTTGACCTGCAGCGTATCGATCACCCCATTGAAGTAGACCTTGGCGTAGTGGCTGGCCTGCTTTTGTTCAAAGGCTTTTTGCGCGTCCTCCAACTGTTTCTCAAAGGCCTCGGACCAGGTGTTCTGCTTGCGCATCTGTGCCAGTTGCTGCTCGTAGAAGGCGACCTGGGCGGCACTTTCGTTGATCGAACCGGAGCGGGAAAGAAACTGCCCCGTGGTGTCCCGGGCCTGGACCAGCAGCGGGTTGGGTGATTCATCCGCCACCTGTGGCGCCAGGGGGCTGGTGTTGCTCAGCTCGATCTCTGCGTAGTTGTTTTCCAGGGCCAGCAGGGTCAGCGTGATGTTTTCCTGAGTGCGTTTCTGGCCCACGTCCTGGCGGGTCAGGTCGAAGGCCAGGACTTTACTCGGGGCAATCACCTCGACCTGGCCTTTGAGCATGACAGGCTGCGGCTGGCTCTTGTTGTCCGTCTCGATACCTTCGATGAACGGATAGGTCACGGTCAGGTCGTCCGGATTGGTCAGGTTGGAGCTGCTGGGGCTCAACTGAATGCCGGGGTCGGTTTCCGACCATTCCGGCTGGAACGGGATGATCTTGTTGTTGCTCAGGGTCACCGACTGCCATTCCAGGCCATGGGGAAAGGGGAATTGGTCCGGCATATTGAAACTGAACGGGAACACCGGTTGCAGATCGGTCAGGTAGTCCGAGTGCGAGTTCTTGCGCAGGACAAACAGCCCGTTGATGTAGGTATCTACCAGGGCTTGCGGGGTAGGGTAGTGGGCAAGCACGGCCAGGGCGTTTTCCCCGTACTCGGTCTCGACAGGCCTGGTGTCGAGCTTGATGCGCGCCCGCTCCAGTAGCAGCAGCGAGCCGCCCAGTTCGCCTACGGCCTCTTTGAGGCGGGGATCCTGGATGGTATCCAGGGACTGTTCGAACTGGGCGGTTTTTTCTTCGAGAGTGGCTTGCTTGTGCTCGTCGCTGGGGGAGCAGCCGCTGGCCGCCAGCAATGCCACACACAGGCCAAGACTGGCCAAGGGAGATCGCACATCCATTATTTGAGATTCCTGTCCGGCAGCATCGAGCCACGTTGATGGGGCCGACACTAGCAGAAAAATTGTCTTACAGAAGCGCTACAGGTCAGTTTCCGGGTGGTTATGGCGCGATGCGCGCGGCTGATATACTCGCCGCCATTTCTAGCCAAGCTGTGTGAGATTCCATGGAACGCTTTATCGAAAATGCAATGTACGCCTCCCGCTGGCTGCTGGCGCCGATCTATTTCGGCTTGTCCCTCGGGCTGCTGGCGTTGGCGCTGAAATTCTTCCAGGAAGTGATCCATCTGCTGCCCAATGTCTTTGCGATGGCCGAGTCGGAGCTGATCCTGGTGCTGCTGTCGTTGATCGACATGGCCCTGGTGGGTGGCTTGCTGGTGATGGTGATGATCTCCGGCTACGAGAACTTCGTCTCGCAACTGGATATCGACGACAACAAGGAAAAGCTCAACTGGCTGGGCACCATGGACTCTTCGTCGCTGAAGATGAAAGTGGCGGCCTCCATCGTGGCGATTTCCTCGATCCACCTGCTGCGTATCTTCATGGATGCCAAGAATGTCGATCCACAGCACCTGATGTGGTACGTGATCATTCACATGACCTTCGTGATCTCGGCGTTTGCCATGGGCTACCTGGATAAACTCACCAAGCATTGATCCGCGCCGGGCGCCTGTTTGCCTGGGATTTTGGGCTGATCAAGCGTAGGGCGAGTGTGCTAGTCTGCTCGCCCTTTTAGTTTGGATGACACGCAAGAAACTGCGCTTTTGCAGGATCTTGGGGTTGTCCTACAGCGGAGCCTTTCCATGTCCGAAGTCAATCTGTCCACCGACGAAACCCGCGTCAGCTACGGCATTGGCCGTCAGTTGGGTGACCAACTGCGCGACAACCCGCCACCGGGCGTCAGCCTGGACGCGATCCTGGCCGGCCTGACCGACGCGTTCGGCGGCAAGCCAAGCCGTGTTGACCAGGAACAAATGGCTGCCAGCTTCAAAGTGATCCGCGACATCATGCAAGCCGAAGCAGCCGCCAAGGCTGAAGCGGCCGCGGGTGCTGGCCTGGCTTTCCTGGCTGAAAACGCCAAGCGTGACGGCATCACCACCCTGGCTTCCGGCCTGCAATTTGAAGTGCTGACCGCTGGCGACGGCGCCAAGCCGACCCGTGAAGACCAGGTGCGTACCCACTACCATGGCACCCTGATCGACGGCACTGTGTTCGACAGTTCCTACGAGCGTGGTCAGCCGGCAGAATTCCCGGTCGGCGGCGTGATCGCTGGCTGGACCGAAGCCCTGCAACTGATGAATGCCGGCAGCAAATGGCGCCTGTACGTGCCGAGCGAACTGGCTTACGGCGCACAAGGCGTTGGCAGCATCCCGCCGCACAGCGTTCTGGTATTTGACGTCGAGCTGCTCGACGTTCTGTAAGACCCGCTGCAGGTTACGCCTGGCTCTCTATAGGGCCGGGCTTGTGTGGGGGCTGGCTTGCCTGCATCGCGAGCAAGCCAGTTCACACATAAAGCGGGTGGTGGCTCATGGGTGAAACTTGCCATTGAGCTCCGTCACCGGGCGCAACGCTCTGGCATAGCAGAACAGAAACAGATTCCTCACCACCTCCTTCAGCACTCCAGGCTCACTGGAACTCAGGCCGTTGACGTCCAGGTCGCCCTGGTCCTGCAGTTCATTCAGCGCTTCTTCTTCCAGCACCGCACACACTTCGCCGGTTTCCCGATGAAGGATCCGCAGGTAAGGGTGCGGACGGTCCAGCCAGGCATCAATCAAATAAGTCATGGGTCGCATCTCCTTGAAGGATTTCAATGAGAATAATTCTTATTCGTAGAATAGCAAGTGCCTATTGGCAATTTCCTGGTTTTTCGGAGTGGACATTGTGCAAGGTCAACAGGGCTGGCCTTTTGCTACTGGGGAGGTCATGGGGGGAGGGTGAAACGCCATCCCGCATCAGGCGCGGGATGGGGGGCAGGCCGGTCAGACCTTGCGGACGAACTCGGACTTGAGCTTCATCGGGCCGATACCGTCGATCTTGCAGTCGATATCGTGGTCGCCATCGCACAGGCGGATGTTCTTGACCTTGGTGCCGACCTTGACCACCAGCGAGGTGCCCTTGACCTTGAGGTCCTTGATCACGGTGATGGTGTCGCCGTCTTGCAGGACGTTACCAACAGAGTCTTTTTTTACGGTTTCATCGCTGGTTGTTTCGGCTTCACCGCCGGCGGACCACTCATGGGCGCATTCCGGGCAGATCAGCTGGGCGCCGTCTTCGTAGGTGTATTCGGAATTGCATTTTGGGCAGGGTGGCAACGTGCTCACTAAAGCTCCTTGAAAGTCAGGATGGCTAAAAGTCGCACATTATATAGGGTTTTGTCGGGGGGAGGGGCGATGCGGTCTAAATGTGGAAGCTGGCTTGCCTGCGATGCAGACACCTCGGTCTATCAGCTGTAGCGAGGTGATGCTATCGCAGGCAAGCCAGCTCCCACAGAGCGTTAGTGAGTACGGGCTACCGCAAACTCACTCAGCTCCACCAGGGCATCCCGGTATTCGCTGGCTGGAAGGGCTTCCAGGCATTTGATGGCGCGGGCCACGTAGTCACGGGCCAGTTGTGCGGTGTAGTCGAGCGAGCCCGAGGCTTCCACGGCGGCGCGGATGCTTTCCAGGTCTTCGATGCCGCCTTTCTGGATCGCCTTGCGCACCAGTGCCGCTTGTTCCGGGGTGCCTTCGCGCATGGTGTAGATCAGCGGCAGGGTCGGCTTGCCTTCGGCCAGGTCGTCACCGACGTTCTTGCCCAGGGTTTCTGCGTCGCCGCGATAATCGAGCAGGTCATCCACCAACTGGAAGGCCACGCCCAGGTGATCGCCAAAGGTGCGCAGGGCTTCGGCCTGTTCGGCGGTCGCCTCGCACAGGGCAGCGGCGCTGTGGGTCGAAGCTTCGAAGAGCATCGCGGTCTTGCCGCGAATCACTTCCATGTAGGTTTCTTCGGTGGTGCTGGCGTCGCGTACCTTGGACAGTTGCAGCACTTCGCCTTCGGCGATGATGCGCGTGGCCTGGGACAGGATCTTCATCACCGGCATCGAGCCCAGTTCGACCATCATTTCGAACGAACGCGAATACAGGAAATCACCCACCAGCACGCTGGGCGCGTTGCCCCACATGGCATTGGCGGTCTCGCGACCCCGGCGCATGCCAGACATATCGACCACGTCGTCGTGCAGCAGAGTGGCGGTGTGCAGGAACTCGATAGTGGCGGCCAGCAGGCGCAGGTCATCGCCTTCGCGGCCCAGGGCCTTGCCACACAGCAGCACTAATAAAGGACGCAGGCGTTTACCGCCGGCCGAAGTAATGTAGTCGCCAATTTTGGAGACCAGCGGCACTTTAGAAGTCAGCTGCTTCTTGATGATGCCGTCGACGGCGCTAAAATCGTCCGCCACCGCGCGGTAGAAAGCTTGGGGTTGCATCAGCGACTGTCGCTCCAGAAGGGTTGCGCGGCATGCTAGGACCCGCGCCCCTGGGTGTCAAGGCGCGATAGACGGCTACTTGCAAGCCTTCCACAGCTTGCGTACAATCGCGCACCCTGAACTTCCTGGGCAGCACCTGCCTTACGCAATTGCATTCGGGACGTCCATCCCATGCAGCCATGCCAGCCAATACCTCTTCTTATAAAGCGCTGGGTGAGCAGGATTATCGGAGAAATACCATGTCGTACGCAGTAATTGTTACTGGTGGCAAGCAATACAAGGTCGCCCCAGGTGAATACCTGAAGATCGAAAAACTGGAAATCGCTACCGGCGAATCCGTTACTTTTGATCGCGTTCTGTTGGTCGCCAATGGCGATGACGTGAACATCGGCGCTCCAGTTGTTGCTGGCGCTACCGTTGTGGCTGAAGTGATCTCCCAAGGTCGTCACGATAAAGTCCGCATCATCAAGTTCCGTCGTCGTAAGCACCACATGAAGCGTATGGGCCACCGCCAGTGGTACACCGAGATCAAAATCACCGGTATTCAGGCTTAATTTCAGCCTAATTCCTCACTAGGAGAATTGACTCATGGCACACAAAAAAGCTGGTGGTAGTACCCGTAACGGTCGCGACTCAGAAGCCAAACGCCTTGGCGTTAAGATGTATGGCGGCCAGAAAATCATTCCGGGCAACATCATCGTGCGTCAGCGCGGCACCCAATTCCACGCCGGTTACGGTGTAGGCATGGGTAAAGATCACACCCTCTTCGCGAAAATCGAAGGCGTGATCAAGTTTGAAGTAAAAGGCGCGTTCAACCGCCGTTACGTGAGCGTTGTCTCGGCTTAATTGCGAGCTCGCTGGAAAAGCCCTGTCTTGCGACGGGGCTTTTTCGTTTGTGGGGTGAGTCTCTTGCAAAGCTGTTTGTGGTGGGCGAAGGCAGCGGGATTTGCGGTCGCTGATTGAGGTTGCTGCGCTCATTTTTGCAAGAGTCTTATGTCTTGGTTTCTTAAGCTCGTCCGTGCGGCGAGAGGCGTTTTGTTATGAAGTTCGTTGATGAAGTTTCGATCCGAGTAAAAGCTGGCGACGGCGGCAATGGTTGCATGAGTTTCCGTCGCGAAAAGTTCATCGAAAACGGTGGCCCGAACGGCGGCGACGGTGGTGATGGCGGTTCCATCTACATGATGGCCGACGAAAACCTCAATACCCTGGTGGACTACCGTTACACCCGGCACTTCGATGCCGAGCGCGGCTCCAACGGCGGCAGCACTGACTGCACTGGTAAAAAGGGTGAGGATCTGGTGCTGCGTGTACCGGTCGGCACCACGATCATCGACTCTGCCACCCAGGAAGTGATTGGCGACCTGACCAAGGCCGGCCAGAAACTGATGGTTGTGCAGGGTGGCTGGCACGGTCTGGGTAACACCCGATTCAAGTCCAGTACCAACCGTGCGCCGCGCCAGACCACGCCGGGCAAGCCGGGCGAGCAGCGTGACCTGAAGCTGGAAATGAAAGTGCTGGCGGATGTGGGCCTGCTGGGTCTGCCAAACGCGGGCAAAAGTACCTTCATTCGCTCGGTGTCGGCCGCTAAGCCGAAAGTTGCGGATTACCCGTTCACCACTCTGGTGCCAAACCTGGGTGTGGTCAGCGTCGATCGCTGGAAGAGCTTCGTGATCGCGGATATTCCGGGCCTGATCGAAGGTGCTTCCGATGGCGCGGGTCTGGGGATTCGCTTCCTCAAGCACTTGTCCCGTACCCGTCTGTTGCTGCACCTCGTCGACATGGCGCCGCTGGATGAAACCAGTGCGCCGGACGCGGCTGAAGTGATCGTCAACGAATTGACCAAGTTCAGTCCGTCCCTGGCTGAGCGTGACCGTTGGCTGGTGCTGAACAAGTGCGACCAGATCCTCGAGGAAGAGCACGAAGAGCGGGTCAAGGAAATCGTTGACCGCCTACAGTGGGAAGGTCCGGTCTACGTGATCTCCGCCATTGCCAAAGAAGGCACTGAGCGTTTGACTCGCGACATCATGCGCTACCTGGAAGATCGTGCTGATCGCCTGGCTGCCGACCCGGCCTACAAGGCTGAATTGGCTGACCTCGATCAGCGTATCGAAGACGAGGCGCGTGCCCAGTTGCAGGCGCTGGATGATCAGCGTGCCCTGCGTCGCAGTGGCGTCAAGTCGGTCCATGACATCGGTGACGATGATTGGGACGAGGAAGATGTGGATGATGAAGATGGTCCAGAAATCATTTACGTGCGTGACTGATCTGTTGCGATAAACTTAAGCGCCGCTCAATAGAGCGGCGTTTTAGTATCTGGAAATCGGTAGTCACGAATAACGTTATGGGCGGCGCTGGGTCGCGTGGCCCTCAATCTAAGGTTGAAGATGATGCGGAGCAAAGTGACGGGTGCGCAACGCTGGGTCGTAAAGATCGGGAGTGCGCTGCTGACGGCGGATGGCAAGGGGCTGGATCGCGCAGCCATGAGCGTCTGGGTTGAACAGATGGTGGCCTTGCATGAGGCAGGTGTCGAGTTGGTGCTGGTGTCGTCCGGGGCGGTTGCCGCCGGGATGAGCCGCCTTGGCTGGACCGCGCGACCCAGCGCGATGCATGAGTTGCAGGCCGCTGCTGCGATTGGTCAGATGGGGTTGGTGCAGGCCTGGGAATCCAGTTTTGCCGAGCACGGCCGCCATACCGCGCAGATTCTGCTGACCCATGACGATCTGTCCGACCGCAAGCGCTACCTCAATGCCCGTAGCACCTTGCGTGCCCTGGTCGAGCTCAAGGTGATCCCGGTGATCAACGAGAACGACACCGTGGTGACCGACGAAATCCGCTTTGGCGATAACGACACCCTGGCGGCCCTGGTGGCCAACCTGGTGGAGGCTGACCTGCTGGTGATACTCACGGATCGCGATGGCATGTTTGACGCCGATCCGCGCAACAATCCTGACGCTCAGCTGATTTACGAAGCGCGGGCCGATGATCCGGCGCTCGATGCGGTGGCGGGCAGTGTCGGTGGTGCATTGGGGCGTGGTGGCATGCAGACCAAGCTACGCGCGGCGCGCCTGGCGGCCCGTTCGGGTGCCCATACCATCATCGTCGGCGGGCGCCTGGAGCGCGTGCTGGATCGCCTCAAGGCAGGCGAGCGCATCGGCACATTGCTGTCGCCCGAGCGTGGCATGCTGGCGGCGCGTAAGCAGTGGCTGGCTGGCCATCTGCAGACCCGTGGCACCCTGGTGCTGGATGCGGGTGCGGTGTCGGCGCTGTCCCAGGGCAACAAGAGCTTGTTGCCGGTAGGTGTCAAGCTGGTCCAGGGTAGCTTCCGGCGCGGTGAAATGGTGGTGTGTGTCGCGCCGGACGGTCGTGAGATTGCCCGTGGGCTGGCCAACTACAGTGCCCTTGAGGCGCAGAAAATCATTGGGCAGTCGTCTGAGTCGATTGTCGGTCTGTTGGGTTACATGGCTGAGCCGGAACTGGTTCACCGCGATAACCTGATTCTGGTCTAAAGGGAAAATTGCGATGCGCGTAATGAAGGGGTTGCTGGGGCTGCTGATGGCGATGCCGCTGCTGGCTTCGGCCGAAGAGATTGGCCAGGTGTCGACCGTGTTCAAGTTTGTCGGCCCCAATGATCGGATCGTGGTCGAGGCTTTTGATGATCCCAAGGTAGATGGCGTGACTTGCTACCTGTCTCGCGCCAAGACGGGTGGGGTGAAGGGTGGTCTGGGCTTGGCCGAGGATCGTGCCGAGGCATCCATTGCCTGTCGTCAGGTGGGGCCGATTCGCTTCAAGGGCGAGCTCAAGGATGGTGATGAGGTGTTCAAGGAGCGCACCTCGCTGGTGTTCAAGACCATGCAGGTGGTGCGTTTCCTCGACAAGAAGCGCAATACCCTGGTGTACCTGGTCTACAGCGACCGTCTGATCGAAGGCAGCCCGCAGAATGCGGTGACGGCGATTCCAATCCTGCCGTGGCCTGGCGCGCAATAAGCCTGGCAGCTCCGCTCTGCTTTATGTGGGGGCTGGCTTGCCTGCGATAGCGGTTTAACAGTCGACATCAATGTTGAGTGTTATGTATCCGTCGCGGGCAAGCCAGCTCCCACATTTGTTTTGGGGGAGGGCATAAATCGTAGGCAATAAAAAACCGACCCTGGGGTCGGTTTTTTAACAAGCTTATCGCTTAGGCTGCAGCAGCAAGGTTCAGAGCCTTGATGTGGCCATTCAGACGACCTTTATGGCGAGCAGCTTTGTTCTTGTGGATGATGCCTTTATCGGCCATACGGTCGATAACTGGCACGGCCAGAACGTAAGCAGCTTGAGCTTTTTCAGCGTCTTTTGCGTCAATGGCCTTAACTACATTCTTGATGTAGGTACGAACCATGGAACGCAGGCTGGCGTTGTGGCTGCGACGCTTCTCAGCCTGTTTTGCACGTTTTTTGGCGGAAGGTGTGTTGGCCACCGTCGAGCTCCTCGAAAGACTTTTTAGGAAATAGCAAACAAAATAGGCCGCGAATCATGCCGATGAGTTGAAGTCTTGTCAAGGGCGGCTGATGCGAACTGCTGAGTGGTCGATCTGAAGAGGCGGGTGATTTATTTCCGGCGCTTGACCTGTAAACTCGCGAGCTTTGGCTCTGTGCTGTTGCAGGCGCGCAGTATCGCATAAGTAGGCGCTTTGTTCGCCTGCTCTTTATCTATAGGCAAAAACTCTTTCAATGAATCTGCTCAAGTCGTTGGCCGCCGTCAGCTCGATCACCATGATTTCCCGGGTTCTGGGGTTTGTGCGTGACACCCTCATCGCACGTATTTTTGGCGCGAGCATGGCCACGGATGCCTTCTTTATCGCGTTCAAACTGCCCAACCTGCTGCGGCGGATCTTCGCCGAGGGCGCGTTTTCCCAGGCGTTCGTGCCGATCCTGGCGGAATACAAGACCCAGCAGGGCGAGGAGGCCACCCGCACCTTTATCGCCTATGTCTCGGGCCTGCTGACCCTGGTGCTGATGCTGGTGACCGTCGCCGGGATGCTCGCTGCGCCCTGGATTATCTGGGCCACGGCGCCCGGGTTTGCCAACACTCCGGAAAAATTCGCCCTGACCAGTGATCTGTTGCGGGTGACCTTTCCTTATATATTGCTGATTTCCCTGTCTTCCCTGGCGGGCGCGATCCTCAATACCTGGAACCGGTTCTCGGTGCCGGCGTTTGTGCCGACCCTGCTTAACGTCAGCATGATCATCTTTGCCCTGTTCCTCACGCCGTACTTCGATCCGCCGGTGATGGCGCTCGGCTGGGCGGTGCTGGCCGGTGGCCTGGCGCAACTGTTGTATCAACTGCCGCACCTGAAAAAGATTGGCATGCTTGTGCTGCCGCGCCTGAACCTCAAGGACACGGGTGTGTGGCGGGTGATGAAAAACATGCTGCCGGCGATTCTCGGGGTATCGGTCAGCCAGATTTCCCTGATTATCAACACCGCATTCGCTTCGTTGCTGGTCTCCGGTTCCGTGTCGTGGATGTATTACGCCGATCGCCTGATGGAGTTGCCCTCCGGTGTGCTGGGCGTGGCGCTGGGTACCATTTTGCTGCCGACCCTGGCTCGCACCTATGCCAGCAAGGACCGCCACGAATACTCGCGTATTCTCGATTGGGGCCTGCGC
Organism: Pseudomonas sp. FP2294; assembly: GCF_030687625.1. Classification (NCBI taxonomy): domain Bacteria; kingdom Pseudomonadati; phylum Pseudomonadota; class Gammaproteobacteria; order Pseudomonadales; family Pseudomonadaceae; genus Pseudomonas; species Pseudomonas sp. FP2294. Next base: position 4,980,125 of record NZ_CP117441.1, on the reverse strand, counting down.
CTGTGCTTTGTGCTGGTGCTGCCATGCTCCCTGGCCCTGGGGATCCTGGCCGAGCCGCTGACCGTTTCGCTGTTCCAGTACGGCCAGTTCAGCGCGTTCGACGCCTTGATGACCCAGCGTGCATTGGTCGCCTATTCGGTGGGGTTGCTGGGGATTATCGTGATCAAGGTCCTCGCGCCGGGCTTTTACGCCCAGCAAAACATCCGGACCCCGGTGAAAATTGCGATTTTCACCCTGGTGGTCACCCAGCTGTTCAACCTGATCTTCATCGGGCCGCTGGCTCACGCGGGCCTGGCCCTGGCGATCAGTGCCGGGGCGTGCATCAATGCCGGCCTGTTGTTCTATCAATTGCGCAAACAAAAAATGTACCAGCCGCAGCCAGGCTGGGGCATGTTCGCCCTCAAATTGCTGGTAGCGGTGGCGGTGATGTCAGCGGTATTGCTGGGGTTGATGCACTGGATGCCTGCGTGGGGCGAGGGGCAGATGCTTGAGCGATTCCTGCGCCTGGGCCTGCTGGTGGTGGCCGGGGTGATCGCCTACTTTGGCATGTTGCTGCTGCTGGGCTTCCGCCTGCGGGATTTCAATCGCAAGGCGCTGAATTGATCGCAATCAACAATAAGCCGGCTGTTTTTTCGATTCGAATCATTTGGCCTGTGCTGTTGCCTGTCGTCCGGGGCCGGGTGTGGTTATAATCGACCACTTTATGAGCAAGAAGCGCGTTATGCAGCTGGTTCGAGGTCTCCACAACCTGCGCCCCGAGCATCGGGGCTGCGTCGCCACTATTGGCAACTTTGACGGTGTTCACCGTGGCCACCAGGCGATCCTGGCGCGGCTGCGCGAGCGCGCAGTCGAGTTGGGCGTGCCCAGCTGCGTGGTGATTTTCGAGCCGCAGCCCCGTGAGTTCTTCACTCCCGAGACGGCTCCAGCCCGTTTGGCCCGCTTGCGGGACAAGCTGCAACTGCTGGCCGAAGAGGGCGTGGACCGGGTTCTGTGCCTGGCCTTCAACCAGCGTTTGCGCAGTCTCAGCGCCACCGAGTTCGTCGACCGTATCCTCGTCGATGGCTTGGGCGTGCAGCATCTGGAGGTCGGCGACGACTTCCGCTTCGGTTGCGACCGGGTAGGGGATTTCGATTTCCTGCAGCAGGCCGGCGTGACCCAGGGGTTTACTGTCGAAGCCGCGCAAACCGTCGAACTGGACGGCCTGCGCGTGAGTAGCACCCAGGTGCGAAATGCCTTGGCCGCTGCCGACTTCGCCTTGGCCGAGCGTTTGCTCGGTCGCCCGTTCCGGATTGCCGGGCGGGTCCTGCACGGCCAGAAGCTGGCGCGCCAACTGGGCACGCCAACCGCCAACGTGCAACTCAAGCGCCGTCGCGTGCCACTGACCGGGGTGTACCTGGTGAGTGTCGATATTGACGGTAAACCCTGGCCCGGAGTCGCCAATATAGGCGTCAGGCCAACGGTTGCAGGTGATGGCAAGGCCCACCTGGAAGTTCACCTTTTGGATTTTGCCGGGGATTTGTATGACCGGCGTTTGACGGTGGTTTTCCACCAAAAGCTGCGTGAAGAGCAGCGATTCGCCTCCCTGGAGGCGCTGAAAACGGCGATCAATGCGGATGTCGCCGCCGCCCGTGCACTAGCCGCACCTAGCGCCCATCGCTAATGAAGAGCCTTAAATGACCGACTATAAAGCCACGCTAAACCTTCCGGACACCGCCTTCCCAATGAAGGCCGGCCTGCCACAGCGCGAACCGCAGATCCTGCAGCGCTGGGACAGTATTGGCCTGTACGGAAAGTTGCGCGAGATTGGCAAGGATCGTCCGAAATTCGTCCTGCACGACGGCCCTCCTTATGCCAACGGCACGATTCACATCGGTCATGCGCTGAACAAGATTCTCAAGGACATGATCATCCGCTCGAAAACCCTTTCGGGCTTCGACGCGCCTTATGTCCCGGGTTGGGACTGCCATGGCCTGCCGATTGAACACAAAGTCGAAGTGACCCACGGCAAGAACCTGGGCGCCGACAAGACCCGCGAGCTGTGCCGCGCCTACGCCACCGAGCAGATCGAAGGGCAGAAGTCCGAATTCATCCGCCTGGGTGTGCTGGGTGACTGGGACAACCCGTACAAGACCATGAACTTCAAGAACGAGGCCGGGGAAATCCGTGCCTTGGCCGAGATCGTCAAGGGCGGCTTCGTGTTCAAGGGCCTCAAGCCCGTGAACTGGTGCTTTGACTGCGGCTCGGCCCTGGCCGAAGCGGAAGTCGAGTACGAAGACAAGAAGTCCTCGACCATCGACGTCGCGTTCCCGATCGCCGACGACGCCAAGCTGGCCGAGGCCTTTGGCCTGGCAAGCCTGGCCAAGCCCGCCGCCATCGTGATCTGGACCACCACCCCGTGGACCATCCCGGCCAACCAGGCGCTGAACGTGCACCCGGAATTCACCTACGCCCTGGTGGACGTCGGTGACCGCCTGCTGGTGCTGGCCGAGGAAATGGTCGAGGCCTGCCTGACTCGCTACGAGTTGCAAGGCTCGGTGATCGCCACGACCACGGGCTCCGCGCTGGAGCTGATCAACTTCCGTCACCCGTTCTACGACCGTCTGTCGCCGGTGTACCTGGCTGACTACGTCGAACTGGGCTCGGGTACTGGGGTGGTTCACTCCGCGCCGGCCTACGGTGTGGACGACTTCGTGACCTGCAAAGCCTATGGCATGGTCAACGATGACATCCTCAACCCGGTGCAGAGCAATGGCGTATACGTGCCGTCGCTGGAGTTCTTCGGTGGCCAGTTCATCTTCAAGGCCAACCAGCCGATCATCGACAAACTGTCGGAAGTCGGTGCGCTGCTGCACACCGAAACCATCAAGCACAGTTACATGCACTGCTGGCGCCACAAGACCCCGCTGATCTACCGCGCCACCGCGCAGTGGTTCATCGGCATGGACAAAGAGCCTGTCGCCGGCGAAACCCTGCGCAAGCGTGCGATCAAAGCCATCGAAGACACCAAGTTCGTACCGGCCTGGGGCCAGGCACGCCTGCACTCGATGATTGCCAACCGTCCCGACTGGTGCATCTCCCGCCAGCGTAACTGGGGCGTGCCGATCCCGTTCTTCCTGAACAAGGAAAGCGGCGAACTGCACCCACGCACCGTCGAACTGATGGAAGTGGTGGCCCAGCGTGTGGAGCAGGAAGGTATCGAAGCCTGGTTCAAGCTGGACGCTGCCGAGCTGCTTGGTGACGAAGCGCCGCTGTACGACAAGATCAGCGACACCCTCGACGTGTGGTTCGACTCGGGTACCACCCACTGGCACGTGCTGCGCGGCTCGCACCTGATGGGTCACGAGACCGGCCCGCGCGCCGACCTGTATCTGGAAGGCTCGGACCAACACCGTGGCTGGTTCCACTCGTCCCTGCTGACCGGTTGCGCCATCGACGATCACGCCCCGTACCGCGAGCTGCTGACCCACGGGTTCACCGTCGACGAGAACGGTCGCAAGATGTCCAAGTCCCTGGGCAACGTGATTGCGCCGCAGAAGGTCAACGACACCCTGGGCGCCGACATCATGCGTCTGTGGGTGGCTTCCACCGACTATTCCGGTGAAATGGCCGTTTCGGAGCAGATCCTGCAACGCAGCGCCGATGCCTACCGCCGTATCCGCAATACCGCACGCTTCATGTTGTCGAACCTGACCGGCTTCAACCCGGCCACCGACATCCTGCCGGCCGAGGAAATGCTCGCCCTGGACCGTTGGGCTGTGGACCGTACCCTGTTGCTGCAACGTGAGTTGCAGGAGCACTACGGCGAATACCGCTTCTGGAACGTCTACTCGAAGATCCACAACTTCTGCGTGCAGGAGCTGGGTGGTTTCTACCTCGACATCATCAAGGACCGCCAGTACACCACCGGCGCCAACAGCAAGGCCCGCCGCTCGGCGCAGACCGCGCTGTACCACATCTCCGAAGCGCTGGTGCGCTGGATCGCGCCGATCCTGGCCTTCACTGCCGACGAGCTGTGGGAATACCTGCCGGGCGAGCGTAACGAGTCCGTAATGCTCAACACCTGGTACGAAGGCCTGACCGAATTGCCGGCCGACTTCGAACTGGGCCGCGAGTATTGGGAAGGTGTGATGGCCGTCAAGGTTGCGGTGAACAAGGAACTGGAAGTCCAGCGTGCGGCCAAGGCCGTCGGTGGCAACCTGCAGGCTGAAGTCACCCTGTTTGCCGAGGAAGGCCTGACCGCCGACCTGGGCAAATTGAGCAACGAACTGCGCTTCGTGCTGATTACCTCCACGGCTAGCCTGGCACCCTTCGCCCAGGCCCCGGCTGATGCGGTCGCGACCGAAGTCCCGGGCCTCAAGCTCAAGGTCGTCAAGTCCGCCTTCGCCAAGTGCGCCCGTTGCTGGCACTGCCGTGAAGACGTTGGCGTGAACCCGGAGCATCCGGAAATCTGCGGTCGTTGCGTCGACAACATCAGCGGTGCCGGTGAGGTTCGCCACTATGCCTAAATCCAGCCGTTTCGGACGTCTGGGTTGGCTCGTACTGAGCTTGCTGGTCCTGGTCATCGACCAGGTCAGCAAGGCTCACTTCGAGGGCACCCTGGAAATGTTCCAGCAGATCGTGGTGATTCCTGACTACTTCAGCTGGACCCTGGCCTATAACACCGGTGCCGCTTTCAGCTTCCTCGCTGACGGTGGTGGCTGGCAGCGTTGGCTGTTCGCCCTGATCGCTGTGGTGGTCAGTGCGGTGCTGGTGGTCTGGCTCAAGCGCCTTGGCCGCAATGACACCTGGCTGGCTATCGCCTTGGCACTGGTGCTGGGCGGTGCGCTGGGCAATCTGTACGACCGCATCGCCTTGGGCCATGTGATCGACTTCATTCTGGTGCATTGGCAGAACCGCCATTACTTCCCGGCGTTCAACTTTGCCGACAGCGCCATCTGCGTTGGCGCAATCATGCTGGCGCTGGATATGTTCAAGGGCAACAAGCCCGGAGAAGCCGTAAATGACTGAACAAGTATTGGCCGAACAACGCATTGGCCAGAACACGGAAGTCACCTTGCATTTCGCACTGCGCCTGGAGAATGGCGACACGGTCGACAGCACGTTCGATAAAGCCCCGGCGACCTTCAAGGTCGGCGATGGCAACCTGCTGCCGGGTTTTGAGACGGCGCTGTTCGGCTTCAAGGCCGGTGACAAGCGCAACCTGCAGATCCCGCCGGAAAACGCCTTTGGCCAGCCCAACCCGCAGAACGTACAAATCATCCCGCGTTCGCAGTTCCAGGACATGGAGCTGTCGGAAGGCTTGCTGGTGATCTTCAACGATGCGGCGAATACCGAACTGCCCGGAGTGGTCAAAACCTTCGATGACACTCAGGTGACCATCGACTTCAATCACCCGTTGGCCGGCAAGACCTTGACCTTTGATGTTGAAATCATCGACGTTAAAGCGCTCTAACTGACGAAACCGGTTCCTGTAGGCGCTGGCTGGCCTGCGATAGCAACGCCTCGGTGTACCAGTTGCACCGAGCGCAGGCAGACCAGCTCCCACAAAGACACGAGGCCCAGCATGCAAATCAAACTCGCCAACCCCCGTGGCTTCTGCGCCGGGGTGGACCGGGCGATCGAAATCGTCAATCGCGCCCTGGAAGTCTTCGGCCCGCCGATCTACGTGCGCCATGAAGTGGTCCATAACAAGTTCGTGGTCGAAGACCTGCGCGCCCGTGGCGCCATTTTTGTCGAAGAACTGGATCAGGTGCCGGACGACGTCATCGTTATCTTCAGCGCCCATGGCGTTTCCCAGGCAGTGCGCACCGAAGCCGCAGGCCGTGGCCTGAAAGTCTTCGATGCGACCTGCCCGCTGGTGACCAAGGTGCATATCGAAGTGGCGCGCTATAGCCGCGACGGCCGTGAGTGCATCCTGATCGGCCACGCCGGTCACCCCGAAGTCGAAGGCACCATGGGTCAGTACGACGCCCGCAATGGCGGCGCGATCTACCTGGTGGAAGACGAAAAAGACGTCGCCGAGTTGCAAGTGCATAACCCTGAGAAGTTGGCATTCGTGACCCAGACCACCTTGTCGATGGATGACACCAGCCGGGTCATCGACGCCCTGCGTACCCGTTTCCCTGCCATCGGTGGGCCGCGCAAGGACGACATCTGCTATGCCACGCAAAACCGCCAGGACGCCGTCAAGCAACTGGCCGACGAGTGTGACGTGGTGCTGGTCGTCGGTAGCCCTAACAGCTCCAACTCCAATCGTCTGCGTGAACTGGCCGAACGCATGGCTACCCCGGCGTACCTGATTGACGGTGCCGAAGACCTGCAGCGCAGTTGGTTCGACGGTGTCGAGCGCATTGGCATCACTGCGGGCGCCTCGGCGCCGGAAGTCCTGGTACGTGGCGTGATCCAGCAGTTGCAGGCGTGGGGCGCGACAGGTGCCGACGAGTTGTCAGGGCGCGAAGAGAACATCACTTTCTCCATGCCCAAGGAGCTGCGGGTTCGTTCGCTGCTCTGAGCCCCAGATCATCGTAGCCCCGGCACAATGCCTGCTCGGCCTTGTCGCTGCGCAGGCTGATGCGGCCGGTGGGCGCCAGCACCACTTGATGCAGGCTCAGCGGCTGGTCCGTTGAGCACACATGCACGGTGCCGGCGCGAAACCCACCCGCAGACAGCAGGGGTTCGCCCAAACCGCTGAAGCGAATCTGCGTGCGCACCGGGGTATTGCCCACAATGGGGATCCGCCCATTGTCCTGGCGTTCCAGCAGTACGGGGTTGTCGTCGTCCAGATGACCGCGGCCATTCATGTCCACCACCACCCTCCAGCCCCGACTCCAGTCATCATCCAGCGCGTGGATGATCACCGTTCGATTGCGCGCAATAGCCTGGGTGCGGGCGTAGCGCAAGCCTGACGCCAGTGTCTGCGCGGCGCTCAGTCGCGTTTGTGAGTCCAGCAGGCTCTTGAAGCCGGGTACCGCCAATTGCGCCAGGATGCCGCTGACGATCAAGCCGAGCAGCAATTCGATCAATGTGAAACCGCGTTGTTTCATACCTCGTCCCTCCGTGGACCGTGTGCCTGAACTAGTTATAGCGGCACTGCGTGGGGGGGGCAGTGATGGCCTTCCTGTCCAAAGTATTTCCCTTTATTCCGAGGGGCAGCGCGACGACAACAGCGGCGCTAGTCTTGGGCAACGCACGGCTATCTCGGCCGTCTGGATGACCCTCGACAAGGATGACGATGGCTATGCGAGCTTGCCTGGTAACGTCTTGTACACCCCCGACCGACACACAACAGATCGGTATGAGCCTGATCGAAGTGCTGGTTTCGCTGTTGATTCTCGGCGTTGGCCTGTTGGGGGCCGGGCTGATCCAGCTGAATGCGCTCAAGTACACCGACAGTTCCAGGATGATCAGCCAGGCGAGCTTCGTTGCCTACGACATGCTTGACCGGATTCGCGCCAATGCCGCCGCCGACTATTCCTGGGGAGGCGAGGATATCTCGCTCGCCAACACCTTGGCCGCGAGTGTCCGGGACCTGGACTTGCACGACTTCGAGGCCAATATCCGCCACTTGGCCGGCGATACCGCCAAAGGTTCGATTGCGATCAGCCAGCGCGAAGTCACCATCAGCATCAGTTGGGACGACTCACGCGCAGCCCATGCCGGCGGCGCCCGGGAAACATTCACCCTGACCAGTCGCGTCGCGGTCGATCCGAGGCCTGCGCGATGAGGCGCTCCAGTACGGGTTTTGGCCTGGTCGAGGCATTGCTGGCGGCGACCCTGGGGTTGGTGGTGGTCCTGGCGGCCGTCCAGGTAACGCTGGCCGCCCGAAGCACCGCAGCCAGCCAGCATGCCTCGGCGTTGTTGCAGGATGATGGGCGATTTGTCCTGGGCAAGATGATTCAGGAGATTCGCCTGGCGGGGATGTTCGGTTGCCTGTCCCTTCCCGCGATTGTTCAGGCGCCGGCTGACTTTTCCACGCCGATCAGTGTGGCGGTCAGCGGTGCCTCAACCAACCTGACCCTGGTCACTGGCGATGTCGGCGGTCAGGGCAGTCGGCCCGACTGGACCGTGCTCAGTAATTGTGTCGACAGCGCCCAGGCCTACTCGGGGGTACCGCCCAAGCCTGGTCCTGGGCAGATTGCTTTCCCGGTTCGCAAACTGACCTACACCTTTGAGTCAGGGCAGTTGAAGCTCAGCACACCGACAGCGCCGGCCAGGGCGGTGCTGGTGGATAACGTGGGGGCGTTTGAGTTGAGTTTCGGGGTGGCCAGCCGGCCAGGGTCCAGTGTCGTGAGCCGCTATGACAGCCATCCCGGCGACGAGTCGCTGATCCGCAGTGTGCGGGTGATGTTGACGCTGCGCGATCCGCTTGGTCGCGTGCGGGACCAGGTCTACAGCGTCGTCGCTGCCGTGCGTAATCGTCTTGAATAGCGAGTGCCGGGTACCGGCCCCTGGGCAGCGCGGCATGGTGCTGTTGATCAGCCTGGTATTGCTGCTGTTGTTGACGGTTGTCGGCCTGGCTTCGATGCAGGGCGCGACGTCGCAGGAACAGCTCGCCGGCAGCCTCAGGCATCGCAACCAATCGTTCCAGGCGGCCGAAAGCGGGCTCAGGCGCGGTGAGTCGGCTGTACAGGCGCGCGGGTTCGGTTTGCCGGCCTGTCAGTCGCTGGTGACCTGTGCCCCGCCGAACGAGGCGTATGCCATCAGCCAGCCAGGCGTCGACCCAGTCTCGGCTATCACCTGGGTCGGCATGAAAGCGGGTGTGTACGGTATTCAGAACCTCGGCCCCGCTAGCGGGTTGGCACATTTGCCGCCCGACACCCCAGCGACGTTGTATCGGGTTACGGCAGTGGGGATCAGTGGCCAATCGCGCACCGTTCTGGAAAGCGTCTATGCGCGGGTAGCCGCGGATGCTGATGCCAGTGAGCGATTCCGGCGAATTCTATGGCGACAACTCCAGTAGGTAATCATGACGATGAGCGGCAATTGCAAGGGGTTCACTTTGATCGAGTTATTGATCGCGCTGGCGATCATTGCCACCTTGGCGGCGGTGATCTATCCGGGGTACGCCGCCCACGTGAAAAAGGCTTACCGCACAGAAATCGTCGGGCTGCTCACGGAGCAAGCCCAGCATCTGGAGCGCTATTACGTGAGAAATGGCACTTTTATTGATGCCAGCGGCGTCAGCACCGGCAATGATCGCTATAGAATCACGGTGATGCTGAACCCCCAGGATTTCACCCTGACCGCGACGCCTTTTGCTGGCGCGATGCTGGGTGATCCTTGTGGTGAGTTCAGTTTGACCAGTACTGGCGCGCGGGCCAATCCCGGCGCCGCACCCGGCACCACGCGTCAGGAGTGCTGGGGGCGATGACGCTGGTGGGCGACGGGGTGCCTGGAGCACTCCTTTCTTTTTATGAGCTGGATCGAACAATGACCAAGCAACAGCAAGTCGTGGTTGTGGGTGGTGGTGTTATCGGGCTGTTGACGGCGTTCAACCTGGCAACCCAGGGGCTGGCGGTGGTGGTGCTTGACCGTTCGTCGGTTGGGCAGGAGTCTTCCTGGGCCGGTGGCGGGATTGTTTCGCCGTTATACCCCTGGCGCTACAGCCCGGCCGTCACGGCGCTGGCCCATTGGTCCCAGGATTTTTACCCGCAATTGGCCCAGCGCCTGTTTGCGGCCACCGGCGTGGATCCCGAGGTTCATACCACGGGCTTGTATTGGCTGGACCTCGATGACGAGGCCGACGCCCTGGCCTGGGCTGCGCGGGAAGGCCGGCCCTTGAGCAAGGTGGATGTGTCGTCCGCCCGTGACGCGGTGTCGGTATTGGGCGCGGGGTTCGCCGAGGCTATCTATATGGCGAACGTGGCCAATGTACGCAATCCACGCTTGATCAAGTCCCTGAAGGCGGCGTTGCTGGCATTGCCGGGTGTGACCCTGCATGAGCAGTGCGCGGTACAGGGCTTTATCCAGGAGGGCGGCAGCATTGTCGGGGTCAATACTGCGCAGGGCGAGGTGCGAGGCGACCAGGTAGTGCTCGCGGCCGGTGCCTGGAGTGGTGAGCTGCTCGCCAGCCTGGGGCTGACGCTGCCGGTGGAGCCGGTCAAGGGCCAGATGATTTTGTACAAGTGTGCTTCGGACTTTCTGTCCTGCATGGTCCTGGCGAAGGGGCGCTATGCGATTCCCCGCCGGGACGGACATATCCTGATTGGCAGCACGCTGGAGCATGAAGGTTTCGACAAGACACCGACCGAATCGGCTCTGGACAGCCTCAAAGCCTCGGCGGTGGAACTGATTCCGGCCCTGGCGGATGCCGAGGTGGTGGGGCATTGGGCCGGTTTGCGGCCTGGTTCGCCGGAGGGCATTCCCTATATCGGCAAGGTGCCAGGGTATGAAGGGCTGTGGCTCAACTGCGGGCATTACCGCAATGGCCTGGTATTGGCGCCTGCGTCTTGCCAGTTGTTTGCTGACTTGCTGCTGGGGCATGAGCCGGTGATCGACCCGGCCCCTTATGCGCCCACTGGTCGGATATAAACCGGGGGGCCTACCGTTCCAGAGGACTCAGCGCTCGATAGACTTCGGACCCTGCTCCAGATGCGCCTGGGTGCAATACCAGTCCTGGCGCTGGCTCAGTGCCCGGTCCTGCGGCAGATGCACGCCACAGTGTGCACAGCGAACCATCGGCGCGGCGCCTTGTTCGCCGGGCTGTTGCTGCGTCGAAGCGGGGCGCTTGAACTTGCGCCAGAACCATACCGCAGCAGCAATCAGGGCAATCCAGAACAGTAAACGAACCATGGCAGGCAGCTTCTCAACAGGGAATCCGGCAGTTTAGCCAAGGATGTTAGCGGCGCACAGGGTAATAAAGTCGCGCCATGAAAAAAGGAGCCCCGAGGGGCTCCTTCTTGCGCTGCCAAGACGGGTTTCAGTCAAAGACACCGAACGTCATGTAGCTGAACCACGAGCGATCCTGGTTGTTGCCCAGGGCTTCTGGTGCTTCTTCCTCGATCACGTCGCCGTTCTCGTCATGGGGCTTGAGCTCCGACGGAATGGCGTCCTTGGCATCCTGGTACTGCTTGAGGATGTCCTGGTTGGCGCGGGTTTCGCCCGGCGGCAGCGGTGGACGGGACTCGATCATGCCCAGGGTGTACTTGCTCAACCACGAGCGGTTGTCCGCTTCGGCAACCTGCGGCACAAACTGGCCGTCTTGCAGGCTAGGGTGGTCCGGGTAGTTGAGTTTCAGGGTCTCCAGGCTGGTAGCGGCCAGGGTATCGAGGTGCAGGCGCTGGTAAGCCTCGGTCATCACTGCCAGGCCGTCACCCACGGAAGGGGTTTCCTGGAAGTTCTCCACCACATAGCGACCACGGTTGGCGGCGGCGACATAGGCCTGGCGCGTCAAGTAGTAGTGGGCTACGTGGATTTCGTAGGAAGCCAGCAGGTTGCGCAGGTAGATCATGCGCTGCTTGGCGTCCGGCGCGTAGCGGCTGTTGGGGAAGCGGCTGGTCAGCTGGGCGAACTCGTTATAGGAGTCGCGCGCGGCACCTGGGTCACGCTTGGTCATGTCCAGCGGCAGGAAGCGCGCCAGCAGGCCAACGTCCTGGTCAAACGAGGTCAGGCCCTTGAGGTAGTAGGCGTAGTCCACGTTCGGATGCTGCGGGTGCAGGCGGATAAAACGCTCGGCAGCGGACTTGGCAGCTTCCGGCTCGGCGTTCTTGTAGTTCGCATAGATCAGTTCGAGCTGGGCCTGGTCGGCATAGCGGCCAAACGGATAACGCGACTCCAGGGCCTTGAGTTTGGCCGTGGCGCTTGTGTAGCTATTGTTGTCCAGGTCGGCCTGAGCCTGCTGGTACAGCTCGACTTCACTGAGGTTTTCGTCGACGACGTCCTTTGTTGACGAGCAAGCAGCAGTCATGGCGAGGATGGCGATCAGCAGCAGGTGTTTCACTTGCATGGCGGCTTGCGTCCCTATGACGGCCGCTGTCTTGGGCGGGGCCGTCCTGTTATGATGAGCGCCCCGATGAAAGCCTCGGGGCAAAAGACGCCGTATTTAACCACAAGCGCGCAGCCGAAACCAAAGGCTGTGCCACGCCTAGTCTGAGCATGTCCGATAAAATTGAACTTCGCGCAGAGGTGCCGTCCGAATTGGGCGGCCAACGCCTCGATCAAGTCGCCGCACAACTATTCGCTGAGCACTCGCGCTCGCGCCTTTCCGCCTGGATCAAAGACGGCCGCCTGACTGTGGATGGAGCGGTTATCCGCCCGCGAGACATAGTGCATGGCGGTTCGGTTCTTGAGCTGACTGCCGAGCAGGAAGCCCAGGGAGAATGGATCGCCCAGGACATCGAGCTGGATATCGTCTATGAAGACGACGACATCCTGGTGATCAACAAACCCGCAGGCCTGGTGGTTCACCCGGCGGCCGGGCACGCTGATGGCACCTTGCTCAATGCCTTGTTGCACCATGTGCCGGACATCATCAATGTCCCGCGCTGCGGCATCGTCCACCGCCTGGACAAGGACACCACTGGTCTGATGGTCGTGGCCAAGACCATTCAGGCGCAGACGCAGTTGGTCACACAATTGCAGAGCCGCAGTGTCAGCCGCATCTATGAGTGCATCGTGATTGGTGTGGTCGTGGCCGGTGGCAAGATCAACGCGCCTATCGGTCGTCACGGCCAGCAGCGCCAGCGCATGGCGGTGATGGAGGGCGGCAAGCAGGCCGTCAGCCACTACCGCGTGCTGGAGCGTTTCCGTTCCCACACCCATGTGCGGGTCAAGCTGGAAACCGGCCGTACCCACCAGATCCGGGTACATATGGCGCATATCAACTTCCCGTTGGTCGGCGATCCGGCCTACGGTGGTCGCTTCCGTATTCCGCCGGCCGCCAGTGTGACCATGGTCGAGTCGCTGAAGTCGTTCCCGCGCCAGGCGCTGCATGCACGCTTCCTGGAACTGGATCATCCGACGAGCGGTGAGCGGATGAGCTGGGAATCGCCTCTGCCCGACGATTTTGTCTGGTTGCTGTCGTTGCTCAAGCAGGACCGCGAGGCCTTTGTCGGATGAATGACTGGCTGATTCCTGACTGGCCTGCGCCGGCCGGGGTCAAAGCCTGCGTCACCACCCGTGCGGGCGGCGTCAGTCTGGCGCCGTTCGACAGCCTCAACTTAGGCGATCATGTCGAGGACAGCCCCGAAGCTGTGCTTGAGAATCGCCGTCGTCTCACCGCCGCATTTGCTATCCAGCCCGCCTGGTTGCGCCAGGTGCATGGTGTGGTCGTGGTCGAGGCCGATCCGGGACGGATTGCCGAGGCCGACGGCAGTTGGACCGGTACGCCCGGCATCGCCTGCACGGCGATGACCGCCGATTGCCTGCCGGCCTTGTTTTGCAATAAGTCCGGAACTCGTGTTGCTGCCGCCCATGCCGGTTGGCGTGGCCTGGCGGCGGGTGTGCTGGAAGCGGCCGCCGACAGCCTGGATGCTGCGCCTGCCGACGTACTGGTGTGGTTGGGCCCGGCGATTGGCCCAAAGGCCTTTGAAGTCGGCCCGGAAGTGCGTGAAGCCTTTATGCAGCAACACCCGCAAACCGCGCAGGCTTTCGTTCCCAGCCACAACCCTGGCAAGTTCCTGGCTGATATCTACCAGCTGGCGCGCCTGCGCCTGGCTGCGCGTGGTATCACCGCTGTCTACGGTGGCGGTTTGTGCACCGTGACTGACCCGCGCTTCTTTTCTTACCGGCGCAGCCCGCGTACCGGTCGATTTGCCTCCCTGATCTGGCTCGAACGCTAGACTCTCCTGATCCATATCAAGCATTGCCGGCTTGAATGTTCCAGAATCCCCCCCATCTATAGGGGTATCTGGCAGGTTTCTTCATTCAGGATGCGTTTCTCGCGAGCAAGCTCGCTCGCACATAGCTCCGGCCTGCTCAAAAGGAAGGTGACTAATGCGTATTGATCGTTTAACCAGCAAATTACAATTGGCGTTATCGGATTCCCAATCCCTGGCCGTTGGCCTCGACCATCCGGCCATCGAGCCCGCGCACTTGATGCAGGCACTCCTCGAACAGCAGGGTGGTTCTATCAAGCCCCTGTTGATGCAGGTGGGCTTCGATGTCAACAGCCTGCGCAAGGAGTTGAGCAAAGAGCTCGACCAACTGCCGAAAATCCAGAATCCGACGGGTGACGTGAATATGTCCCAGGATCTGGCGCGCCTGCTTAACCAGGCCGATCGCCTGGCCCAGCAGAAAGGCGACCAGTTCATCTCCAGCGAACTGGTGCTGCTCGCCGCCATGGATGAAAACAGCAAGCTCGGCAAGTTGTTGCTGGGCCAGGGCGTGAGCAAAAAGGCCCTGGAAAATGCCATCAACAACCTGCGCGGCGGCGACGCGGTGAATGACCCCAATCATGAGGAGTCGCGCCAGGCCCTGGACAAGTACACCGTCGACCTGACCAAGCGCGCCGAAGACGGCAAGCTGGACCCGGTAATCGGGCGTGACGACGAGATTCGTCGCACCATCCAGGTCCTGCAGCGCCGCACCAAGAACAACCCGGTGTTGATCGGTGAGCCTGGGGTGGGTAAAACCGCCATCGCCGAGGGCCTGGCCCAGCGCATCATTAATGGTGAAGTGCCGGACGGCCTCAAGGGCAAGCGCTTGCTGTCCCTGGACATGGGGGCCTTGATTGCCGGTGCCAAGTTCCGTGGTGAGTTTGAAGAGCGCCTGAAATCCCTGCTTAATGAGCTGTCGAAGCAGGAAGGGCAGATCATTCTGTTTATCGACGAACTGCACACCATGGTCGGCGCGGGTAAAGGCGAAGGCTCGATGGACGCGGGCAACATGCTAAAGCCTGCACTGGCTCGGGGTGAGTTGCATTGCGTGGGGGCTACCACGCTCAACGAGTATCGCCAGTACATTGAAAAGGACGCGGCCCTTGAACGTCGTTTCCAGAAAGTCCTGGTGGAAGAACCGAGCGAAGAAGACACCATCGCGATCCTGCGTGGCCTGAAAGAGCGTTATGAGGTCCACCACCGCGTGGCAATCACTGATGGCGCGATCATTGCGGCGGCCAAATTGAGCCATCGCTATATCACTGATCGTCAGTTGCCGGACAAGGCCATCGACTTGATCGACGAAGCGGCCAGCCGGATTCGCATGGAGATCGACTCCAAGCCTGAAGTACTGGATCGCCTGGAGCGTCGCCTGATTCAACTGAAAGTCGAATCCCAGGCGCTGAAAAAAGAAGACGATGACGCGGCGAAGAAACGCCTGGAAAAACTCCAGGAGGAAATCGGCCGTCTGGAGCGTGAGTATTCGGACCTGGAAGAAATCTGGACCTCGGAAAAAGCCGAAGTACAGGGTTCCGCACAGATCCAGCAGAAGATCGAGCAGTCGCGCCAGGAACTGGAAGCTGCCCGCCGTAAAGGCGACCTGAACCGCATGGCCGAGTTGCAGTACGGGGTGATCCCGGACCTGGAACGCAGCCTGCAAATGGTCGACCAGCATGGCCACAGCGAAAACCAGTTGCTGCGCAGCAAGGTGACCGAGGAAGAAATTGCCGAGGTTGTGTCCAAGTGGACCGGCATTCCTGTGTCGAAAATGCTGGAAGGCGAGCGTGACAAACTGTTGCGTATGGAAAGCCTGTTGCACCAACGCGTGATTGGCCAGGAAGAGGCCGTGGTGGCAGTGTCCAACGCGGTGCGGCGTTCCCGCGCCGGCTTGTCCGACCCGAACCGTCCGAGCGGCTCGTTCATGTTCCTCGGCCCGACCGGTGTGGGTAAGACCGAGCTGTGCAAAGCCCTGGCCGAGTTCCTCTTTGATACAGAAGAGGCGATGGTGCGCATTGATATGTCCGAGTTCATGGAGAAACATTCCGTGGCTCGTTTGATCGGGGCGCCACCAGGCTATGTGGGCTACGAGGAAGGCGGCTACCTGACCGAAGCGGTACGGCGCAAGCCTTACTCGGTAATCCTCCTGGATGAGGTCGAGAAGGCCCACCCGGATGTGTTCAACGTGTTGCTGCAGGTGTTGGAAGATGGCCGGCTGACGGACAGTCACGGACGTACCGTGGACTTCCGTAATACGGTGATCGTGATGACCTCCAACCTGGGCTCGGTACAGATCCAGGAGATGGTCGGTGATCGTGAAGGCCAGCGTGCTGCGGTAATGGATGCGCTGACCAGTCACTTCCGCCCGGAATTTATCAACCGGGTTGATGAGGTAGTGATCTTCGAGCCTTTGGCGCGGGATCAGATCGCCGGTATCACCGAGATCCAACTGGGCCGCCTGCGCAGCCGTCTGGCGGAGCGCGAGCTGATGCTGGAGCTGAGCAGCGAGGCCTTGGACAAGTTGATCGCTGTCGGCTACGACCCGGTGTATGGCGCGCGGCCGTTGAAGCGTGCGATTCAGCGCTGGATCGAGAACCCGTTGGCCCAACTGATCCTGTCGGGCAGCTTTATCCCGGGGACCAGCGTCAAGGCCACCGTGGAAAACGACGAAATCGTCTTCCACTAAGCCCGAATTGGGTGGTTATGAGCAGAGGCCCCGCATTGCGGGGCCTTTTTTTTCGATAGGGCGTTGAACTGTAAGGCAAAGGCTTGTAAAGTGCGCCCCGCAGCAACGTCAGCCCACGGGTTTCTTCTCCCCAAGGAGAAATCAGAAAGAAGCGCAAATCATTGTCTTAAAAGCAATTTAAAGGGTTGACAGGGGCTTTTAAGATTGTAGAATAGCGCGCCTCAGAGACACGAACGTAGCGATACGGACAAGTCGAAGAGAAGGTAACAAGAAGCACCGTAGTACTTTGAAATATGTAGTTCCGTGATAGCTCAGTCGGTAGAGCAAATGACTGTTAATCATTGGGTCCCAGGTTCGAGTCCTGGTCACGGAGCCAATTTCAAACCGGGGTATAGCGCAGTCCGGTAGCGCGCCTGCTTTGGGAGCAGGATGTCAGGAGTTCGAATCCCCTTACCCCGACCATATTTGGGTCGTTAGCTCAGTTGGTAGAGCAGTTGGCTTTTAACCAATTGGTCGTAGGTTCGAATCCCACACGACCCACCATTTTTGAGACCAGTTAACGCTGGAATCGAATCTTAAGATCAGAGGCCAAAAGCCCTGATCGAAGAAGGCGACTTGAAAAGGTCGCCTTTTTTTTACCGGGGTATAGCGCAGTCCGGTAGCGCGCCTGCTTTGGGAGCAGGATGTCAGGAGTTCGAATCCCCTTACCCCGACCATATTAAAAATCCTCGTATCGAAAGATACGGGGATTTTTTTTGCCTGCGCAAAACCTGAAGGTGCATGGTGATCAAAGGTGGGAGCTGTCTCGCCCTGCGAGGCTGCGATGGCGGCGTCACTGCCATGTCGCCTGGCACACCGCTATCGCAGCCTCGCAGGGCGAGACAGCTCCCACAGGGGAGGGCAGGGCGCGCATGCTTATAAAATCGCCTCGCTTGCGCCCCGTCCGGAACCGTATTGTCAGTGAAGTTTGAGCCGCGGCTCGGTGCCCCGTCCGATTTTGCTGCCCAGCATCAACATCATCGTGCGGAAGAACCCGTACAACGCCATCTGGTGCATGCGGTACAGCGACACATAGAACATCCGCGCCAGCCAGCCTTCGAGCATCACACTGCCGGTCAGGTTGCCCATCAAGTTACCCACAGCCGAAAAACGCGACAGCGAGATCAGGGAGCCGTAATCGGTGTACTTGTAGCTGGGCAGCGCCTTGCCGTCGATGCGCAACTTCAGCGATTTAGCCAGCAGCGACGCCTGCTGGTGCGCTGCTTGCGCCCGTGGCGGAACGTTGCGGTCGGTGCCCGGTTGCGGGCAGGCCGCGCAGTCACCGAAGGCGAAGATATTCTCGTCACGGGTAGTCTGCAGGGTTGGCAGCACCTGCAGCTGGTTGATGCGATTGGTCTCCAGGCCGTCGATGTCCTTGAGGAAACCTGGCGCGCGAATCCCCGCCGCCCAGACCTTGAGGCTGGCAGGGATCACCTGGCCACTGCTGGTAATCAGGCTGTCGGCGGTGACTTCACTCACAGCCGAGTTAGTCATCACCGTCACCCCGAGCTTTTCCAGGGTTTTATGCACAGGCCCGCTGATTCGCTCTGGCAGGGCCGGCAATACCCGGGGCCCGGCTTCGATCAGGGTGATGTACATGTTTTCCGGCTTGATCCGGTCCAGGCCATAGGCCGCCAGTTCGTGGGCCGCATTGTGCAGCTCGGCGGCCAGTTCGACGCCGGTGGCGCCAGCGCCAACGATTGCCACGCTGATCTGTTCCACCACATCGGTTTGCCCGGCATGGGCGCGCAGGTAGTGGTTGAGCAATTGCTGGTGGAAACGTTCGGCCTGCTTGCGGGTATCGAGGAACAGGCAGTGCTGCGCCGCGCCTTCGGTACCGAAGTCATTGGTGGTGCTGCCGACGGCAATCACCAGGGTGTCGTAACCCAGCACGCGCGCAGGCACCAGTTCCCGGCCTTCTTCATCGAGGGTCGCGGCCAGCTGGATTTTCTTCTGTTCACGATCGAGCCCGCTCATGCGCCCCAGCTGGAACTCGAAGTGGTTCCATTTTGCCTGGGCAACATAATTGAGTTCGTCTTCAGAGGAGTTCAGCGAGCCGGCGGCCACCTCGTGCAGCAGGGGCTTCCAGATATGGGTCAGGTTGGTATCCACCAGCGTGACACTGGCGGTACCGCGCTTGCCCAGAGTCTTACCCAGGCGGGTAGCCAACTCCAGGCCGCCGGCGCCGCCGCCGACGATAATAATACGATGGGTCATGGGGGTATCTCGCAAGGCTAAAAGAAATCGGTGCAGTTACCCGAGCGAGCGCCAGGCAGCTCATAGCGTCAGGTAACTCAAAAGGCGGCTCAGGACGCCCAGGCCAATCACCACAACCAGTACCACCCCAAGGAGCAGCCACGGCCGGAAAGGCTTGCGCTCAACCTGGTGCTGGGACAGTTGCAGGTACTCTTCGACATGTTGTTGGTCGTCAGGGTTCAGGCGGCTGGTCATAAAGGCCTCGTCAGGGAGACGTTGCAAAAGGGCATCACGTTACAGGCTGATACCCACATCGAACACTATGCTGCGCCCCAGGTTGTTGCGCAAGAAATCCGGTGCGTCGGGATGGGCGAACAGCACCCGCGCAAAGGTCGGGCCGACCAACGACAGCGAGCGCCAGCCCTGGCGCAGGTATTCGGTGGGCGGCGGGAAATGGCTGTTGAGGTCCAGCACTTCGCGCTTGAGGCTGGCGAAGGCGATGATATCCAGCTCTCCCAGGTCCATGCCGCGTTCTTTGTAGTTATGGGCTTTCTTGCGCAGGGTCGGGGCCAGGCGCAGCAGGAATTCATGAGCGGGAATGCGCCTGGGCTTGGCCTCGCGCCGCACCAGTTGGCTCAGGGAAAAAGCGCTGCGCCGACGCACCAGTTCGTCGCGCCACTCGTCATTCAGGCGCCGGCCTTCATCGAGGACAAAAAACACTTCGAAGCTGGCATCGCGAAACAGTACGTCCGGCGGCTCCTGACCGGCGGCATGAAACTCTTCGGCGCGGTACGGCACATTCAGGCCTTGCAGCAGGCGCTGGCAGACCCAACGCTCACGCTCCCATTTGCGGGCATTGGACAGGAACGCGTTGGCTTGTTCGGCCGCTATGGTGAGCAGGCGCAAATAATCTGAGTCATCCATGCTTGCAGCTTAGCGTTCAAATGATGACTGCAGGAAGTCCCGTGTGAAAAGGCTCGGTGTAGACTGGCGGTTCTGTCGACGGTTTTGCACAAGGAGTTCGCGGTGAAGTTTTTGCTTACGGTGTTGCTCAGCCTTTTGCCCCTGTGGGCTCAGGCGGTTGAACTCGGGGAGCGGCTGGCGCCGTGGACCCTGCTCGATCAATTCGACCAGGCCTATACCCTGGATAACCAGGCGCAGGTCTTGCTGGTGGCGCGCAGCATGGATGCCGCCAAGTTGGTGGATGCGGCCTTGCAGGGCCAGCCCAAGGGGTATCTGGAGGCGCGCCATGTGGTGTTTGTCGCCGATATCCAGCGTATGCCGAGGCTGATCGCCAAGCTCTTTGCCGTCCCGGCGATGCAAGCCTACAACTACCGGGTGATGCTTGACCGTGATGCGCGGATCGCTCCGCGTTATCCGGCGCCTGTGGATAAAGTGCTGTGGTTGCAACTCGAAGACGGCAAGCTGGTTGCGCGCCATGAATACGCGACTGCCGCCGAGCTGCACCAGGTCCTGGAGCAGGTGCAGCCGTGATCAGTGCCGCCGTGCTGGCGCCGCAAACCCTGTGGCTGGGCTGGCTGCTGTATGCGCCGGTAATTGTCTGGGCGATCCTGCGCTCGTCCTGGGTCGAACTGTTCGCCGACCGGCGCCGCCAGCACCTGTTGTTTGGCACGGTGTTCGCGCTGTTCATGCTGTGGCTGGTGCGTCGGGACTTCGATACCGGGGTGTCCTACCACTTTATCGGCATGACCGCCGTGACCCTGCTGCTCGACTGGCCCTTGGCGATTGTCGGTGGGCTGGCGGCACAATTGGGCCTGGTGCTGCTCGGGCGCCAGGACTTGGCGGCGGTCGGGGTCAATGGTGCGCTGCTGGTCCTGCTGCCGGTGTTGGTGACAGAGACGTGCGCGCTGCTGGTGGAGCGGGCACAGCCGCGCAATCCTTTTGTGTATATCTTTTGTTCGGGTTTTTTTGCCGCTGCTCTGTCGGCGTTGTTGTGCCTATTGGCGGGCCTGGGCCTGCTGTGGCTGGACGGCCGCTTCGCCATGCCCGAGTGGATCGAGGATTTTATCGGTTACCTGTGGCTGATCATCTTTCCCGAAGCCTTTATCAACGGCACCGTGATCAGTGCGCTGGTGGTGTTTTGCCCGGAGTGGCTTGAGACGTTCAACCGCACGCGCTACCTCTCGGCGCCCTGGAAAGATGACAATTCACGCCCTTGATCCAAATCAAGGGCGCCACGCAAAAGTGGTCGCATGCTCTGCGAAACTTCCAGGAGCACGATCATGAGTGTGTACGAGTGGGCACGGCAGGAGTTGCGCAGAAGCCAGGACGCAGCACAGGAAATCGGTTTTGACCCGGGTCTGAGCCTGCGCGCCTTGCTCAGCGCGGTGGTGCAGCAGAGCAAAGGCGTGCGCAGTGCCGAAGACTTGGCCGACGAGTTGCAATTTCTCGCGGAAAACCTCGACGACCAGCAGGATTACGGCTTTATGCGGCCTTAGTGGGCGCGCGGTGGCAGGTCTTCGGAGAACAATTCGTCTTCGGCGTCCGGGCTGACCGGAATCTTGTGTTCTTCCGCAGCCCAGGCGCCCAGGTCGATCAGTTTGCAGCGATCCGAGCAGAATGGCCGGTTGAGGTTGGTCGCTTTCCATTCCACGGGGGCGCCGCAGGTTGGGCATTCGACGGTCAAGGGTTGGCTCATGTTCGGCCTCCACGCAAAGTAAGGTAAAAGTGGTGCAGTCGCTCGACCTCGGCCTTTAGCCAGGTCAGGTCCTGATCATTGACCAGTACATCGTCGGCTTGGCGCAAACGGTCTTCCCGTGAGGCCTGGGCCTTGAGAATCGCCTGCACCTGTTCTTCGCTGATGCCATCGCGCAGCAGGGTACGCTGAATCTGCGTTGCTTGCGGCACATCGATCACCAGGATGCGCTGGGTCATGGTGTGCTGGCCCGACTCGATCAACAACGGCGACACCAGGATCGCATAGGGTGAGCGGGCGCGGGCCAGATGGCTACGGATCTCGTCGGCAATCAACGGATGCAGCAGGGCCTCAAGCCACAGGCGTTCTTGCGGCGCCTCGAAAATGCGCTTGCGCAAGGCCGCGCGATCCAGTTGGCCATCGGGCAGCAGGATCTCGCCGCCGAAGTGCTCGGCAATCCTCGCCAGCGCCGGGCGGCCGGGTTCCACCACCCAGCGCGAGGCATGGTCGGCGTCGATAAGGTCCACGCCAAGGTCGATAAAGTGCTGGGCCGCAGCGCTTTTACCGCTGCCGATGCCGCCCGTCAGGCCAAGGATCCAGGGTGTTGCGACAGAAGTGGTCATCTGAAACCGACAGACTGCAAATAGAAGTCGGTTATTTGACCACCCCAGAGCAATGCAATCCAGCCGGCAATCGCCAGATAGGGACCAAAAGGCAAGGGCACTGACGTCTGCGCGTTGCGTATGCGCAAGACAATCACCCCTGCGATCGCACCCACCAGCGATGCCAGCAACAGCGTCAGCGGCAGGATCTGCCAACCGCCCCAGGCACCGAGCAGGGCCAGCAGCTTGAAGTCGCCATAGCCCATGCCGTCCTTGCCGGTGCACAACTTGAACAGCCAGAACACCGACCACAGGCTCAGGTAACCGGCAACCGCGCCCAGCAGGGCATCGGGCAAGGTCGTGTACAACTCGAAATAATTGAGGATCAACCCCAGCCACAGCAGTGGCAGCACCAGCACATCCGGCAGCAGTTGGTGATCGGCGTCGATCAGGCTCATGGCCAGCAAGCCCCAGCTCAAGAACAGCACGCCAGCGGCTGGCCAGCCGAAGCCGTAATGCCAGGCAATAAATGCCGAAAGCAGCCCGCACGCCAGTTCGGTCAGCGGGTAGCGTGGGCTGATGGAACCGTGGCACTGCGCGCAGCGCCCCCGCAGCAGCAAGTAGCTGAGCACCGGGATGTTTTGCCACGGGCGAATCGGCTGTGAGCAGTGCGGGCAGCAGGAGTTGGGGTGCAACAGGTTATAGGTCGGGCCGCCGGGTTCCGGGGGCAGGCCGAGTATTTCATGGGCCTGGGCGCGCCAGTCGCGCTCGAGCATTTTTGGCAGGCGCCAGACCAGCACGTTGAGGAAGCTGCCGACGATCAGCCCCAGCACCAGTGAAGCCCAGACGAACAGCCAGGGATGGAGGATCAGGAGGAGGTCCAGGGTCATGTTCAAAACGCCGTGCCAAGCTGGAAGATCGGCAGGTACATGGCGATCACCAGCGCCCCGACAATGCTGCCGAGCACCACCATGATCAGCGGTTCCATCAGGCTGGTCAGGTTGTCCACCAGGTTGTCGACGTCCGTTTCATAATGGTCGGCGACCTTCTCCAGCATGCTGTCCAGTGCGCCCGATTCTTCGCCGATGGCTGTCATCTGGATCGCCATGCCAGGGAACAGGCCGCTGGCGGTCATGGTTCGATTCAATTGCATTCCTATTGCTACGTCCTGGCGCATACGCGTGACTGCTTGTTTGAAGCGTTCGTTGCCGGCGGCTCCCGCCACTGAATCCAACGCCTGTGCCAGCGGTACGCCGGCGGCAAAGGTAGTGGCGAGGGTGCGAGCGTAGCGGGCGACAGCGGTTTTTTTCAGCAGTGTGCCTGCCAATGGCACTTTCAACAAACCGGCGTCCAGCCACAGGCGAAAACCACTGTGTCGACGATAGCTGCGACGTATGCCCCAAGTAGTCGCCGCCACGGCCAGCAACAGCATCCACCACGCGCTTTGCATGAATTCGGACAGCACAATAACCAGCAGGGTAAAGCGCGGCAGCGGCGTGTCGATGCCGGCGAACAGGCTTTCGAACTGGGGCACGACGTGGATCAGCAAGATACTGCTGACCAGGGTGGCCACGAGCAGGACCACCAGTGGATAGGTCATGGCTTTCTTGATCCGGGCCTTGAGGCGTTGGCTTTTTTCCAGGTGGGTGGCGACCCGCTCCAGCAGGGTTTCCAGGGTGCCGGCCTGTTCGCCGGCCGCGATCAGGCTGCAATACAGGGCGTTGAAGCACTGCGGTTGTTTCAATAACGCGCCGGTCAGGCTGTTGCCGGCGGCAATCTCCTGCTTCAATCCCTGGACCATTGTGCGCATGGCCCGGTTTTCAAAGCCTTCGCCGATCATGTCGAAGGCTTGCAGCAGGGGGATTCCCGCCTTCAGCAGGGTCGCCAGTTGGCGGGTGAACAGCGCAACATCGGCTGGGGTGATGGGGTTGCGCAGGCCAGACAGGAGGCTGGAGCGCATCTGGACCCGAACCGGATTGATCCCTTGTCGGCGCAATTGGGCCTTGATCACGGCCGGGCTATGCCCTCGGGTTTCGCCGGACACCTTGCGGCCATTGCGCAGGGTGCCTTCCCAGGCGTAGGTGGCGGTGGGGGCCGGGTTTACGGTGACATCATTCATGGGGTGCTACGGCTCATCGACAGGTGACGATTTACAGCTTAGTCAGGGCTGTGTGTCCGTCAGGCGATTGGGCAAGGGAAAAATGTCAGATTGTGCGTCTTGTGAGGGCCTGGCCCGGCGCGGATGAGTACACTGGCGCGGTTGTTGAGGGCAGGGCGCAGGAGGTGCCTTGCGATGGGTTTTATTCTGGAGAGTGAATGTGATGCGTCAGAACGGCTTTACTTTGATCGAGTTGTTGATCGTCGTGGCGATCATCGGCATCTTGGCCACGATTGGCCTGCCCATGTATACCAAGCACCAGGCCAAGGCCAAGTTCACTGCGGGGTTGGCGGAAGTCTCGGCGTTGAAGGCGGGCTTCGAAGACACCTTCAACCAGGGCACGGCACCCACGCTGACGCTGATCGGCGGCACCAGCCCGACCGCCAATTGCGTGATCAGCGTGGCGGGCGATGTGGCTGCGGGGACGGGTTCGATTGCCTGTGAGATCCTCGATGCGCCTGCGCCTGTCCAGGGCAAGCTCATTACCCTGGCGCGCAGTGCCAGTGACGGTTGGAAGTGCACCACCAACGCTGACGAGCAGTACGTTGCAAAGGGTTGCACGGCTGGCAACTGAGCCCGGGCCACCTAAATCAGTGATGGGGGCCTGGCGTGACGGGCTCCCAGGCACTTCACTGGGTAGTAAGGGGTGCCCATGACGTTATCCGTGCAACAGCGAGGAAGCGTGTTTTTGGTGATGGCGCTGAGCCTTTTGCTGCTGGGCATCACCCTGTCCTTCAGTGGTCATGACTGGCAGCGTGTGCTGCAGGTCGGCGTGGCTGTGTGTGCGTTGCTCTATGGCCTGGCGACTCCCGCCGGGCGCCTGGTCGACAGACCCACCGCTATCGGCCTGGGGCTGGTGTTCGGCCTGGGCCTGATCTCTTCGTTGTTGGCCCACCAGCCTCTCTGGGCGCTGACCGAGTGGGCGCTGATGATCACCTGCGGGGTGATTGCCGCAGCTTTTGCCCGCTTGCGACGCAATGGCGATCAAACCCTGGATCAGGTGCTGATCCTGTTTGTGTTGCTGCTGTGCCTGATCAAGAGCCTGCAATATGGGTACGCGGGCGTCCTGGCGTTTACCAGTGGCGAACCGACACTGGACACCGACCTGCTGCTTTCCGGGTTCTCCAACAAGCGTTTCTACGGCCAGTTCCAGACGTTTACCTTGCCCTTGCTGGCGTTGCCGCTGCTGCTCACGGGCACCTCGCGGTTGGCGCGTGGGCTGGTGTTCGCCCTGTTGTGTGCATGGTGGTTGATTGCAATCAGTGGCGGCACCCGTGGCACCTGGCTGGGCTTCGGCGTTGCGGCACTGGTCCTGGCTTTTCTGGGGGCGGCGGGGCGTCGCTGGTTGACCTGGCAGCTGGCTGCGCTGTGTGGCGGGCTGGTTTTATACGGGTTGTTGTTCACGGTGTTGGCGCCTTACCTGGGGCTGGAAATTGCCAGTCTTTCCAATGACCGCCTTACCACCAGCCTTTCGGGTCGTGAAGTGATCTGGTGGCAAGCCTGGGACATGATCCGCGAACGGCCGTGGCTCGGTTTCGGGCCGATGCACTTTGCCGATATCCCCAACCCGATTGCCGCCCATCCGCACCAGGCAATCCTGCAGTGGGCCAGTGAGTGGGGCGTGCCCTCGGCCCTGTGCGTCGCGTTGCTGGCGCTGCGCGGCGGCTGGGCCACACTGAGGGTCATTCATCGGCAAGGGCCGTCAGGGGCACCGCAAGACCTGCTGCGCCTGTGTCTATTCGCCGCGCTGCTGGGCGCGACGGTGCAGGCGATGGTCGACGGGATTATCGTGATGCCCTATTCGCAACTGTGGTTGGCGCTGGTGGTGGGTTGGTTGATGGCATTGCATCCGTGGCGCACGCCGGTTGTCGAGCCGATGCCGCTGTTGCGCGGGGCCTGGCAGGTGTCGGCTGTGCTGTCGGTGGCGTTGCTGGTATTTGTCGTGTACCGCGACCTGCCAGGCGCCACCGAGCGCAGCCAGCACTATATCGACATTGCCAAAAGCCATCTGCAGCCGCGCTTCTGGGTCCAGGGAGTCATTGCGCCGCACATTCGGTAAGTTGCCGGGCGCCCATTGCAGTGCTAGCTTTAGCCCACCGCCCGTGTAGCTCAGTTGGTAGAGCAGCGCACTCGTAACGCGAAGGTCGCAGGTTCGATTCCTGTCTCGGGCAAATAAGGCACCACAGTTTTCAGATGATCCCAGAATGGTTCTGAAGGCCAGACGAACCGGTATTCGTGCCCGTTCTTTTGTATCTGCGCAACCTTGATGACCCAGATGCATCCCCATTCCTTCGATCTAAGAGAACGACATGACCACGACAGAAATGACCCAGGAAGTGCGGCACGCAGAAGCCCTCAAGAAATACCTCGAGGAGTCGGCGCAGCTTAAGGAAGAGATTAAGGACCTGAGCGCTGATGATCAGCGTGACCAGATCCAGTGGGCATTCGAGGACGAGGCCGAGAGCCAGGGCTTCCAGCCTTGGGAACTGACCCTCAAGTACACCTGCACAGCGGAAGAATTCGAAGCTGCGCGCCTGGCCCTGCACAAAGAGGCGGCCGAGGTGCTGGGTGTCGAGTGGGAAGAGTATTGCGAGATGAACAATCTGGTGGTTTAGAAGCCACGGCAGGTTTCAAGCTGCAAGTGTCGCCACGCGCCCTTGCAGCTTGAAGTTTGCAGCGACTCAGATACTGAGCCGCATCGACAGATCCACCGCCTTCACATCCTTGGTCATCGCGCCGATAGAGATGTAGTCCACGCCGGTCTCGGCAATGGGCAGCAAAGTGCTTTCGTTGATCCCGCCACTGGCTTCCAGCTTGGCCTTGCCGCCGTTCAGGCGCACGGCTTCGCGCATGTCGTCCAGGCTCAACTCATCCAGCATGATGATGTCGGCACCTGCCGCCAGGGCCTCGCGTAACTCTTCCAGGCTTTCCACTTCGACTTCCACCGGCTTGCCCGGGGCGATCTTGTGGGCGGCAGTAATGGCCTGTGCAATCCCCCCGCAGGCGGCGATATGGTTTTCCTTGATCAGGAACGCGTCATACAGACCGATGCGGTGATTGTGGCAACCGCCGCAGGTCACCGCGTACTTTTGCGCCAGGCGCAGCCCCGGCAGGGTCTTGCGGGTGTCCAGCAGCTTGACCTGGGTGGTGGCGACAAAGTCTGCCAGGTACTGCGCGCGGGTGGCCACGCCTGACAACAGTTGCAGGAAATTCAGTGCACTGCGTTCGCCGGTCAGCAATGAGCGGGCAGGCCCTTCGAGGTGGAACAGCGCCTGGTTGGGGCTGACGCGTTCACCGTCGCGTACCTGCCAATGCACGGCAACCCGTGGGTCCAACTGGCGGAACACGGCATCGACCCAGGCGGTGCCACTGATAACCGCAGCATCACGGGTGATGATCGTGGCCTTGGCCAGGCGTTCGGCCGGGATCAGTTGCGCGGTGATATCGCCGCTGCCGATATCTTCCAGCAGTGCGCGGCGCACGTTGGCTTCGATTTCGGCGGTGAGGTCGGCGAGGCGTAGATTCGGCATAGCGGGCTCCACATACAAAGTGCCTCGATTATAGGGGCATGGCAGCGCCGAACCCAAGGTATGCCGGCATAACCTGGCTGATTACAAAGCCCGTACAGAGTTTGCTGGCGCTACAGGGTCTATTTGCAAGATAATCTCGCGCCTTGCAATTGGCGTCATAGCTTTGACGTCTCGGTGATCTACAAATAATCGTGGTAGCCACCGGTATTCCATCGGTGGTTGTGGCGATCGTTCACAAAACCGAACCCCGTCGCTCCAGGAGGCCAGCATGCACAATGACGCAAAGGTGGTGCCGATCAACAGGATCGCCGCACAAGCGATGCCGTCGCCGCTCGCCCGCCTGCCTGTGATTGTGCTGCAGGTGCGTGACAAGGCCACGCAGCAACTCGACCGGGGGCTGCAGGAGTTGTTCGATAACGCCGACGACACTCTGTTCGAGATGGCCGACAAAGCCCGCAGCAGCGCCGACCACAATATTTTTTTTGAAGCCATGCGCGACCTGCGCCTCAAGCGCAAGAACTTCGAGCGCATGTTCATGGAACAGCTCTTCGACGCATTTGCCAACCTGGGGCAGGCCGGGCAAGGCGAGTTGCTGTTGCCGACGGTCTCCTACGAAGCAGCGCCCGGCGCGTGCGCCGATGACCTGGAAAAAGCCGTGGCCCTGGAGGCCATGCTCGACAAGGTCATGCACCGTGACGGCCTGGCCCTGGGGCAACTGACCGCCCGCCTCGGTGCGCTGCTGGGCAAGCACCTCGACGATCGGGAAAACCCCCTGGGCCCGGCGATGCTCTGCGAGTACTTCCTGCGGGCCGGGCGCAGCCTGGGGGTGGAGATCCGGGTCAAGCTGATCATTTTGAAACTGTTTGAAAAATACGTGCTCAGCGATGCCGACCTGCTGTACGGCGAGGCCAATCAGTTACTGGTGGCCACGGGTGTGCTGCCCGAGCTCAAGGCCGTACCCTCACGACGTCCCGGCGAACGTGCCAGCCGGGTCCGCCCGCCGGCGGAGGTAGCTCCGACTGCCGACGCCCAGGCCGATGAGGGTGAGCAACAAGTGTTCGCGGCCCTGCAGGAACTGTTGCTGACAGTGCGCGGCAGCGTCGCCCCGACCTTGGAGGCCAGCGCCCAGGCCCAGCCTATTTCCACCCGCGACCTGCTGCGTCTGCTCTCCCACTTACAGCAATATGTGCCAGACCCTGCGGTCGAGGACGATTTTGACCTGCGCCGCCAGTTGGAAGAACTGCTGACCCGGGTCAGCGTCAAGAGTGGCAAGTCGCGGGTGGTGGAGGATGCCGACGAGGACGTGATCAACCTGATCGCCATGTTGTTCGAGTTCATTCTCGACGACCGTACCTTGCCCGACTCCCTCAAGGCGTTGATTGCGCGCCTGCAGATTCCCATGTTGAAAGTGGCCGTGCTGGACAAGAGTTTTTTCAGCCGTGGCAGCCACCCGGCGCGGCGCCTGCTCAATGAAATCGGCACGGCCGCCTTGGGCTGGGGCAAGCGTGATGACTATCAGCGTGACAGTCTTTATGTGCGCATCGAGCAGGTGGTGCAGCGCCTGTTGAACGACTTTGTCGATGACCCGGCGATTTTCGCCGTACTTCTGCAGGAGTTCACCGCGTTTACCCAGGACGAGCGCCGCCGCAGTGAGCTGCTCGAACAGCGTACCCGCGACGCCGAAGAAGGGCGCGCCCGCACCGAACAGGCCCGGCAGCGGGTCGCCGATGCGGTGAATCAACGGTTGCGGGGCAAGGTCTTGCCGCACTTCGTGGTGCAGTTCCTGCAACAGGCCTGGAGCCAGGTGTTGTTGCTCGAATGCCTCAAGCACGAGCAACCCTCGCCGCAGTGGCAGGCGCGGCTGCGGGTCATGGACGAATTGATCTGGAGTGTCGGCCTGAGTGAAGACACCGAAGCCGGCCGCCGCCTGCTGGAACAATTGCCCGCGTTGCTCAAGGCCCTGCGTGAGGGGCTGAGCGAGGCGGCGTTTGATTCCTTTGTGACCCGTGAGTTTTTTATCCAGTTGCAGGCCCTGCATACCCAGGCGTTCCAGGGGGCGGCGCTTCCCAATGTGACGCTGATTGAAGTGCGCGAAAACTCAGGCGCTGCGCCGCCGGTGGAGGCGGTCAGGCTGGCAGAGGACGATCCCGATCTGCTCAAGGTCCGGCAATTGCGCATCGGCAGTTGGGTCGAGTTCCGTGAAGATGAGGAAAACACCCTGCGCTGCAAGCTGACGGCGATCATTGCCCCGGCCAACAGCTATATATTTGTCAATCGCACTGGCCTCAAGGTCCTGGAAAAAACCTGCACGGAGCTGGCCCTGGAGTTCAAGCGTGGCGGGGTCCGCACCCTGGATGATGCACTGCTGTTCGACCGCGCGCTGGCGTCGGTGATTGGCAGCTTGCGCCAACTCAATCGCGCCAAGTGATCGCAACCACCCTGCGTATCACGGCATACTGAGCGCTCCCAAGTCGTGCGCAAGGAACCTGTATGCAGTTGGACCCCACCAGCGGTTGGTGCCAGGGCATTGCCCATTGCCCGTCGCCCAACTTCAATGAACGCCCAGGCGGCGAGATTTCCCTGTTGGTGGTGCACAACATCAGTTTGCCGCCGGCCCAGTTCGCCACGGGCAAAGTGCAGGCGTTTTTCCAGAATCGTCTGGATGTCACGGAACATCCCTACTTTGCAGGCATCGCTGACCTACGGGTATCCGCGCATTTTCTGATTGAGCGTGATGGTACGGTGACGCAATTTGTCTCCTGCCGGGACCGTGCCTGGCATGCTGGCGTCTCCTGTTTCGAGGGGCGCGAGACCTGCAATGACTTTTCCCTGGGGATCGAGCTTGAAGGGACCGACGACCAACCCTTTACCGACGCCCAGTACCATTCCCTGATCGAACTGAGTCGCCAATTGCTGGCCGCCTACCCGGGCATCACGCACCAGCGCATTTGCGGTCATAGTGACATCGCCCCAGGACGCAAGACCGATCCTGGACCGGCTTTTGATTGGGCGCGTTTTCGCGGCGCCTTGCAGGATGGAGGACATGCACAATGAGTTTCCTGGTGTTGGTGCTGGCAGTGTGGATCGAGAAGTTCTCGGCCTTGCGTCAGCGGGTACAGCGTGATGGCCGTTGGCTGCGCCAACTGGCCCGGCTTGAGTCGAGCGCGCGGCTGGGCAAACAACCCTGGCTGATCCTGGCGCTGCTGGTGTTGCTGCCGGTGGCATTGCTGGGGCTGTTACTGCTGGTCCTGGAGCCGCTGGCCTATGGTTTGCTGGCGCTGCCGGTGCACCTGTTGGTGGTGATCTACAGCCTGGGCCGCGGCGATTTGCTGGGCCAGTTGGGGCCGTTTCGCGATGCCTGGCGCCGGGGTGACTTGCAAGCCGCTGAACACGTTGCCGAACGTGACCTGGGCATTGGCGCCGACAGCGGCGAGCAACTGCTGGAGCGGGTCCAGGGCCATTTGCTGTGGCAGGCCTATCAGAGTTTTTTTGCGGTGATTTTCTGGTACTTCCTCCTCGGCCCGGTGGTGGCCCTGGCCTACCGCCTGTTGGCCCTGGCCAGTGAACACGGGCAGAACCCGCTGGTGGTCGAGCGCGCCGGACAATTGCGCCATGCGTTCGACTGGTTGCCGGTGCGGTTGCTGGCGGCGAGCTTTGCCTTGGTCGGCAATTTTGTCGCGGTCAGCCGGGTAATGCTGCATGAACTGTTGAACTGGGATATCAGTGCGGCGCAGTTGGTGGAAAAGGTTGGCCTGGTGGCCGGCGAAATTCCTGCGCCGGTGGTCGGTGCCGAAGGGATCAACAGCCTGGATCGGTTGTGGGAACTGCTGCTGCGCGCGGCCGTGTTGTGGTACGCCGGGTTTGCGATCTGGACCGTCCTGCCCTGAAAAACACCTCTTGTGGGAGCGGGCTTGTGTGGGAGCGGGCTTGCCCGCGATGCGGTGTAGCAGTCAAAAAATCTGGTACTGACACACCGCTCCCACAAAGAGCCCGTAGTGGCTTCAAAAATCGGTCGGCCGCCAGGCCCCGCCGATCGCGTTAACCTTAAGTTACAAAACTTCCCGCCGATTTAAGCTATACAGACAGCGCGCCCAATAGTGGCTTTCTGCCGCTGCCCTGCGCCTTCAATAAAAATAAAAGAAAAGGGAGTTCATCTGTGAAGAGCTTGCTCTATCCCGCCATCGCGCTGATGAATCGCCTGAGCTTCGGCATGAAGTTCAGCCTGATCAGTGTGTTGTTTTTCCTGCCCATGCTGGTGACCAACTATTACCTGGTCCGCGATTCCTGGCGTGAGTTCCAGGGCACGCAGGTTGAGTTGCAGAGCCTGGACCTGTTGGGCAGCAGCCTGATCCTGCGGCGCGACCTGGAAACCCTGAACAATCAGGTGCAGATCAACGCCACCCTTGGGCAGGCGGGCAAGGCGGGGGATATCGAAAGTCAAATCAGCGCTTTGGAGCAGCGCGTACTGGAACGTCTGCAAGGTTTCCAGGCGATGACGACCGATCCCGAGCAGGTCGCGGTGTTCGAGGGCAAGCGCGATGAGATGATTGCGGCCTTCAAGGCCCAGCAAAGCGAGTCTTCACTGCTGAGCAAAAGTGCCTTGATCGGCAAGTTGCTGAACAAGGCGCAGATGTTCAGCCAGATCATTGCCAGCCAGTCGGGGTTGAGTCGTGATGTCCAGGGCGACGTGCGCCAACTCAGCGAACTGATTACCAGCGTCACTCCGCAAGTCACCCAGACCCTGGGCGAAGGCCGGGCCATGGGCGCATATTCCCTGGGCCAGGGTTTTCTCAACTCATCGTCCAGCACGCGTTTTGACGAACTGCTGCAGCAACTGGAAAAACTCCAGGCGGAATACGGTTTGAAAGTGCAGGACGCCCTGGGCTCCAGCAAGGCCGCCCATGGTTCACTGGATGCCTTGGCCCAAGCCAGCCAGGCCAGCCTCAAGCAGGGCAGCGAGCTGTTTGAAGAGCAGGTGGTGATGGCCGAAACCCTGGAGGCGCCGTGGCAGACCTTCTATGACGAAGTGACGGCCTTGATGGCCAAGACCTATCAACTGGACGACGCGACCCTGTCCTTCCTCGACCAGCAACTGCAGCAGCGCCTGGCCCAGAACCGTACGCACATGGTGCTGCTGGTCACAGCGCTGGCGGCGGTGTTCTTGTTGATTTTCTATCTGTACGGCGGCTTCTACGCCTCGACCCGCACCACCCTGCGCCACCTGGGGGCAATGATGGATAAGGTCGCTGCCGGGGACATGACTGTCAGCTTCAAGTCCCAGAGTCGCGATGAGCTGGGTGAATTGGGCGAAGTGTTCAATGGCACCGTGGCGAAAATCCACGACCTGATCGAGCGGGTAGGGCAGACCGTCCAGGAGGTCGAGCATCAGGCCGGGCAGGTGGAGTCGGTGTCGGCGCGCAGCAATCAGGCGGTGTCGGGCCAGCGCAGCCAGATCGAGCAGGTGGCGACGGCCATGAACCAGATGTCGGCGACTGCACATGAAGTGGCGCGCAGTGCCGCGGCGGCTGTCAGCAGTGCCCATAGCGTCAACGATGAAACCCTTAACGGGCGTGGCCTGGTGCAATCCCAGCAGGGCAGCATCGCGCTACTGGCATCGGAGATCGACCAGTCAGTGCTGGTGATCAACCAACTGGCCATCGACAGTCAATCCATCAGCAGCGTGCTGGAAGTGATCAAGAGCATCGCCGAACAAACCAACCTGCTGGCCCTGAACGCGGCCATCGAGGCGGCGCGGGCGGGGGAGCAGGGGCGTGGGTTTGCCGTGGTGGCCGATGAGGTGCGCACCCTGGCCCGGCGCACCCAGCACTCCACCGAAGAAATCGAGCAGATGATCGCCAAGTTGCACCAAGGCGTCGGCGCGGCCGTGAAGGCCATGGGCAGCAGCCATAAAATGGCCAGCGGCACGGTCGGGCAGTCGGAACAGGTCCAGTTGGCCCTGGAAAATATCCTCGGTGCGGTGGGCATGATCGTCGATCAGAACCAGCAAATCGCGGCGGCGGTGGAGCAGCAGACGGCGGTGGCCCACGACATCGACCAGAATATCGTCGAGATCAATCGGGCTGGCGAGCACGCGGCCCAGGGCGCGCACCAGACCGAAGAGGCCAGCCGGCAATTGTCCTTGCAGGTGATTGAGTTGAAAAAGCTGATCGGTGCCTTCCGCGTGTAAGACTTGGTTGTAGGCTTTATCCCTTTGCTATGTGGTGCATGTCCTGTTTTCCCGCGTGAGCTTTTTTTGCGCTGGGATTGGGTGAGAATTTGTTTCACCCCATCCAGCGCTTCCGGGAGGCAGGGCCATGACCGCGACAACTCCAGGCGTGAAAGGGCATTGCGCCCATTGCGATATCACCTTTGTGCTCAAGCCCTGGCAGCTCAATGCCATTGCACTCAACGAGCCCTTTGATTGCCCGTATTGCCACAAAGTCCTGCTGCTCAATTGCCCCAGGCAACTGCGTCAGTTGAAGTCCCTGGACAACCTGGCCCTGCTGCGCCCGAGCATGCTGGTGCTGACCTGCGTGGCCTTGTTGGTGGCCCTGGTGGTCGAGTGGGTCGGCTTGATCAGCAAGATCGGGCAATTGAATGTGTCGCTGGTGGCGATCCTGATTCACTTCCTGACCCTGCGCCACGCCCGCCACCGGCACCGCATGACCCTGACGCTAGAGGCGGTCAACCCCGTCATCGACGGGCCAGTGGAACACTTCGCAGGCGTTGCGGGTGCTCGCTTTGGCCAGCGCTGAAGGGCTGATGCCCATCAGTTCGGCCAGGGCGCTGCAGATGGCCGGCAGGTGTTGCGGGCTATTGCGTTGGCCGGGGTACATGGCGGGCGCCATGTCCGGCGAGTCGGTTTCCAACACCACTGATTCCAGCGGCAGTTGGGCGATGACCTTGTGCATGCGCAGGGCCTGAGGCCAGGTTGGCGCGCCGCCCAGGCCCAGCTTGAACCCCAGCTTGATGTATTCGCGGGCTTCTTCGCGGCTGCCGGCGAAGGCATGGATGATCCCGCCCCGGGGCAGGCGAATGCGCTTGAGGGTGGCGATAACGGCCGCATGGCTGCGCCGCACATGCAGCAGCGCCGGCAACTGGAAGTCCACGGCCAACTGCAACTGGGCTTCAAACAGGGATTGCTGGCGTTCGCGGTCCAGGTGCGCCAGGAAGTAGTCCAGGCCGATTTCACCCACGGCGCAGAGTTGGCGATGGCCCTTGAGGCGGGTCAGCCAGTCGCCCAACTCGATCAGGTCTGCGGGGCGATGCTCATCCAGGTATACCGGGTGCAGGCCGAAGGCCCCGTGCAGGTCCGGGTCCTGTTGTGCCAGGTCCCATAGCCGTTGCCAATTGCGCTGGTACACCCCTAGCACCACCATGCGCCGCACGCCGAGCTGGCGACTGTGCCTGAGCACCTCGTCGCGATCAGCGTCGAAGTCCTCGAAGTCGAGGTGGGTGTGGCTGTCGATCAGCTCCACGCCTACGCCTCGTGAATCCGCTGCTTGAAGGTCCGGCCAATGGCATGCACACCCGGTTGGTAGTGTTGCTCTTCAATCGCAGCGAGTGCCAGGCGCAGGGCCGTCTCGGCGATCAGCGCATGCTGCTGGGCCATGGCGTTGACCGGCAGCGGCAGGAAGTCCAGCAACTGGGTATCACCAAAAGTGCCCAGGCGCAGCGGCCGGGATTTGAGCGGGAAGTCATGCAGCGCGTCAAACACCCCTTGCAGCAGGACGTAGGAAGTCGTCACCAATGCATCGGGTAAATGCCCCAGGCGTTGCAGGAGTTCTTCCATCAACTGGCGACCGCAGTCGCGGCTGAAGGCTTCGCCGTGCTCGACCAGCACATCACCTTTGAAGTCTTCAAGCGCTTGCTGGAAACCCGCCGCGCGCTCCTGGCTGATGCTCAGCTCGGGGCGGGCACCGATCAGGACGATCTGCCGGGGCAGGGGTTGCAGCAGGCTGCTGGTCAATTGCTGGCAGGCCTGGCGGTCATCGCTGACCACCGAGCAGAACTGCTCGGCGTCCATCACCCGGTCGATGGCAATCACCGGCAGGCCCTTGGCTTGCAGCTCGCGATAGCTGTCATCGCTGGCGGGCAGGCAACTGGCGACGAACAGTGCATCGCAACGCCGCGCGCGGAACAGTTGCAGCAACTGGCGCTCGCTGTCGGCATCGTCATCGGAACTGGCGATCAGCAACTGATAGCCACGGGCCCGTGCGCCTTGTTCCAACAGCTTGGCGATCCGTGCATAACTGGGGTTTTCCAGGTCCGGCAGGATAAAGCCCAAGGTACGCGTGTGCCGGCTGCGCAAGCCGGCGGCCTGGGGGTTGGGGGTAAAGCCGTGCTCCTCGACCACCGCCCGCACCCGTTCCACGGTGGCGGTGCTGATCCGTTGCTGTGCGGCCTTGCCATTGATGACGTAGCTGGCGGTGGTCACGGACACACCGGCTAAGCGTGCAATATCACTGAGTTTCAAACCGGGATTTCCTTGTTTTTTAGAGCTTGCCCCGACATTTTGTCCAATCGTAACCGATTCCTGCACGCGACCATTGTCGCAACTCAAGCGCCGAGCGGTGCTTCAAGGATGCAGAATTACCCAGTAATCTGCCATAAATTCTAGATTAAACGTTTCAGCAGGCGTATTTTTACGATGATCGCTGCTGAGTGCCTACTGCCAATTGACCACTCAGTCAGTTATTTTTGCACGGTTTAATCAAAACAATACCTAGTGCGCACCCCGCACTAACTAGGAGAAAGGCATGCTTGAGCTCACCGTAGAGCAGATATCCATGGGCCAGGTGGCTGTGGATAAGTCTGCTGCCTTGCAACTGCTCGCCGAAAAACTGGTGGCCGATGGCCTGGTCGCCGAGGGTTACCTGAGCGGCCTGCAAGCCCGTGAAGCGCAAGGCTCGACCTTCCTTGGCCAAGGTATTGCGATCCCCCACGGCACTCCCGAAACCCGCGACCAGGTATTCGCCACCGGCGTGCGCCTGCTGCAATTTCCCCAAGGCGTGGATTGGGGCGATGGCCAGATCGTCTACCTGGCGATTGGCATCGCGGCCAAATCCGATGAACACCTGCGCCTGCTGCAACTGCTGACCCGCGCCCTCGGTGAAACCGACCTGGGCCAGGCGCTGTGCCGCGCCACCTCGGCCGACGCCTTGCTCAAACTGCTGCAGGGTGCGCCCCAGGAGCTGGCGCTGGATGCACAGATGATCGGCCTGGGCGTGTCCGCCGACGATTTTGAAGAACTGGTGTGGCGCGGCGCGCGCCTGTTGCGCCAGGCCGATTGCGTGAGCAATGGTTTTGCTGCCGTGTTGCAGCAAGTCGATGCATTACCCCTGGGTGATGGCCTGTGGTGGCTGCACAGTGAACAAACGGTCAAGCGCCCGGGCCTGGCCTTTGTCACCCCGGACAAACCCATGCGCTACCTCGGCCAGCCATTGAGCGGCCTGTTCTGCCTGGCCAGCCTCGGTGAGGCCCACCAGGCCCTGCTTGAGCGCCTGTGCGCCTTGCTGATTGAAGGGCGCGGCCAGGAACTGGGGCGCGCCACCAGCAGCCGGGCGGTCCTCGAAGTACTGGGTGGCGAACTGCCCGCCGACTGGCCCAGCGCACGCATTGCCCTGGCCAATGCCCACGGCCTGCATGCGCGGCCGGCCAAGGCCCTGGCGCAACTGGCGAAGGGCTTCGACGGCGAGATCCGCGTGCGGATCGTCGACGGGCAGGGCGGCGCGGTGTCGGTCAAGAGCTTGAGCAAGCTGCTCAGCCTCGGCGCCCGCCGTGGCCAGGTGCTGGAGTTTGTCGCCGAGCCGGCGATTGCCGACGATGCGCTGCCGGCGTTGCTGGCGGCTGTGCAAGCGGGGCTCGGTGAAGACGTCGAGCCGCTGCCGGCCGTCAGCGCGCGGGTTGAAGTCATCGAGGCCGAACCACCGCTCAGTGCGCCGCTCTCCGGCAGCCTGATTCAGGCAATCCCTGCGGCACCGGGGATCGCCATCGGTCCGGCCCATATCCAAGTGTTGCAGCCTTTCGATTATCCACTGCGGGGCGAGTCGGCCAGCGCCGAGCGCGAGCGCCTATCCGCTGCGCTGCGTGATGTGCGCCACGATATCCAGGGCTTGATCGAGCGCAGCACGTCCAAGGCGATCCGCGAGATTTTCATCACCCACCAGGAAATGCTCGACGACCCGGAACTGACCGACGAAGTCGACACCCGCCTCAAGCAAGGCGAAAGCGCCGAAGCGGCGTGGATGAGCGTGATCGAAGCGGCCGCCAAACAGCAGGAGTCCTTGCAGGACGCGCTGCTCGCCGAACGCGCCGCCGACCTTCGGGATATCGGCCGGCGGGTGCTGGCGCAACTGTGTGGCATCGACACCCCGCAGGAGCCCGACGAACCTTACATTCTGGTGATGGATGAGGTCGGCCCGTCGGATGTGGCGCGCCTCGACCCGACGCGCGTGGCGGGGATCCTCACCGCACGTGGGGGGGCCACCGCCCACAGTGCCATCGTCGCCCGCGCCCTGGGGATTCCCGCATTGGTTGGCGCGGGGCCGGCGGTCTTGCTGCTGGCCTCGGGCACGCCACTGTTGCTCGACGGCCAGCGTGGGCGCCTGCATGTGGATGCCGATGCCGGCACCTTGCAGCGCGCCACGCAGGAGCGCGACACCCGCGAACAACGCCTGCAGGCCGCCGCCGCCCAGCGCCATGAACCGGCCATGACCCGTGATGGGCATGCCGTGGAAGTGTTCGCCAATATCGGCGAAAGCGCAGGAGTGGCGGCGGCGGTCGAGCAGGGCGCCGAAGGCATTGGCCTGCTGCGTACCGAACTGATTTTCATGGCCCATTCCCAGGCCCCGGACGAAGCCACCCAGGAAGCCGAATACCGCCGGGTGCTCGACGGCCTGGCTGGGCGACCGCTGGTGGTGCGCACCCTGGATGTGGGCGGTGATAAACCCCTGCCTTACTGGCCGATTGCCAAAGAAGAAAACCCGTTCCTGGGTGTGCGCGGCATCCGCCTGACCCTGCAACGCCCGCAGATCATGGAAACCCAACTGCGTGCGCTGTTGCGTTCGGCGGACGGTCGCCCGCTGCGCATCATGTTTCCCATGGTCGGCAGCGTCGATGAGTGGCGCCAGGCCCGGGACATGACCGAGCGCCTGCGCGAGCAGATCCCGGTAGCGGACCTGCAACTGGGGATCATGATCGAAGTGCCTTCGGCGGCCTTGCTGGCGCCAGTACTGGCCAAGGAAGTGGACTTTTTCAGCATTGGCACCAATGACCTGACCCAGTACACCCTGGCCATCGACCGTGGGCATCCCACCCTGTCGGCCCAGGCTGACGGGCTGCACCCGGCGGTGCTGCAACTGATCGACATCACCGTGCGCGCCGCCCATGCCCATGGCAAATGGGTCGGGGTGTGCGGTGAGCTGGCGGCCGACCCGCTGGCCGTGCCGGTGCTGGTCGGCCTTGGCGTCGACGAGTTGAGCGTGTCGGCCCGCAGCATTCCCGAGGTCAAGGCCCGTGTCCGTGAATTCACCCTGAGCGAGGCCCAGACTCTCGCACAAAACGCCTTGGCCGTGGGCTCTCCCGCGCAAGTGCGCGCCCTTGTGGAGGCTGTGTAAATGGCAAGGATTCTAAGCCTGACGCTGAACCCGGCGTTGGACCTGACCGTACAACTGGCGCGCCTGGAGCCAGGGGCGGTCAATCGTAGCCAGGCCATGCTGACCCATGCGGCGGGCAAGGGCGTGAATGTCGCCCAGGTGTTGGCGGACCTTGGCCATCAAGTGACGGTTGGCGGATTCCTGGGGGCAGACAATCCCCAGGCGTTCGACGCGTTGATTGCCCGTCGGGGTTTTGTCGATGCGTTTATTCGTGTGCCGGGGGAAACCCGCAGCAATATTAAAATCGCTGAGCACGACGGCCGGGTGACCGATATCAACGCCCCGGGGCCACAGGTCAGCGCGCAGGCGCAAGAGGCGATGCTTGAGCAGTTGACGCGGATTGCCCCCGGCCATGATGTGGTGGTGGTCGCTGGCAGTCTGCCCCGTGGGGTCAGCCCGCAGTGGCTGTACGCCTTGTTGCAGCACCTGAAAACCCTGGGTCTCAAAGTCGCCCTGGACACCAGCGGCGAGGCTTTGCGTGCCGGGTTGCAGGCCGCTCCCTGGTTGATCAAGCCCAACACCGAAGAACTGGCCGATGCGCTGGATTGCTCAGCCGACACGCCTGCTCAACAGGCCCAGGCGGCCAAGCGCCTGCATGCGCAAGGTGTGGAGCATGTGGTGGTGTCCCAGGGTGCCGAGGGGGTCAATTGGTTCACTGCAAACGGCGCGTTCCATGCCACGCCGCCCCGCGTCACCGTCGCCAGTACGGTGGGCGCGGGTGACTCGTTGCTGGCCGGCATGCTCCACGGTCTGCTGGTACAGGACAGCGCACATACGACCCTGGCGCGGGCCACGGCCATCGCCGCCATGGCCGTCACACAGATCGGTTTCGGCATCAGCGATGACGCGCACCTGGCGCGCCTCGAAAGCGGCGTGCAAGTACGCCCGCTGACAGAACAATAAGAGGGTTTGTCATGAAGTTAGCCATTGTTACCGCCTGCCCCAACGGCATGGTCACCAGTGTGCTGTGCGCCCGCTTGCTGGACGCCGCCGCACAACGCCAGGGCTGGAGCACCAGCGTGGAAGTGGTGGACGTGAACCACCCCGAGCGCGCCCTTTCCCAGGCCACCCTCGACGCGGCCGAATGGGTGTTGCTGGTCGCCAGTACGCCCGTGGACATGCAGCGCTTTGTCGGCAAGCGCGTGTACCAGAGCACTCCGGCCCAGGCGTTACAGGACGTTGAAGCGGTGCTGCAACGGGGCGCGCAAGAGGCCCAGTTGTACGTTGCCAGCACCACAGTGCCGACGGTAAAAAACGTGCCGCGCATTGTCGCCATCACCGCCTGCCCCACCGGCGTGGCCCACACCTTTATGGCCGCCGAAGCGTTGCAGCAGGCCGCCAAGGCCAAGGGTTACGACCTGCAGGTAGAAACCCAGGGCTCGGTAGGCGCACGTACGCCCCTGAGCGAGCAAGCCATTCGCGACGCCGACGTGGTGCTGCTGGCCGCCGATATCGAAGTGGCCACCGAGCGCTTTGCCGGCAAGAAAATCTACCGCTGTGGCACTGGCATTGCGCTCAAGCAGTCCGCCGCGATCCTCGATAAAGCCCTGGCCGAAGGCCAGCAGGAAAGCGCCGCCAGCGGTACGACGGCCAAACCAGAGAAAACCGGGGTCTACAAACACCTGCTGACCGGCGTGTCATTCATGTTGCCGATGGTCGTGGCCGGGGGCTTGTTGATTGCCCTGTCCTTCGTCTTCGGTATTCACGCCTACGAAGAGCCCGGCACCCTGGCGGCGGCCCTCAAAGCGGTCGGCGACCATGCCTTCACCCTGATGGTGCCGCTGCTCGCCGGCTACATCGCCTATTCGATTGCCGACCGTCCGGGCCTCGCGCCGGGGATGATCGGCGGCCTGTTGGCCAGCACCCTGGGCGCAGGTTTTATCGGCGGGATCTTTGCCGGGTTCCTCGCCGGCTACAGCGTCAAGCTGATTACCCGCGCGGTGCCATTGCCGCAGAGCCTGGAGTCGCTCAAGCCGATCCTGATCATCCCGTTGCTGGCGAGCCTGATCACCGGCCTGGCGATGATCTACCTGATCGGCCCGCCGGTGGCGCAGATGCTAGTGGGCCTGACGGACTTCCTCAGCACCATGGGCACCACCAATGCGGTGCTGCTGGGCATCCTGCTGGGCGGGATGATGTGCGCCGACCTTGGCGGGCCGATCAACAAGGCGGCCTACGCGTTCTCCGTCGGCCTGCTGGCCTCCCAGAGCGGCGCACCGATGGCCGCCACCATGGCCGCGGGCATGGTGCCGCCGATTGGCATGGCAATCGCCACGTTCCTGGCCCGGCGCAAGTTCGCCCAGACCGAGCGCGAGGCCGGCAAGGCCGCGTTGATCCTGGGCATGTGCTTTATCTCCGAAGGCGCCATCCCGTTTGCCGCCAAGGACCCGCTACGGGTGATCCCGGCCAGCATCGCCGGCGGCGCATTGACCGGTGCCTTGTCGATGTACTTCGGCTGCAAGCTGATGGCACCCCACGGCGGGCTGTTTGTGATGCTGATCCCGAACACCATCAACCATGCGCTGTTGTACCTGTTGGCGATCGTCGCTGGCAGCGTGCTCACCGGCTTGGTGTATGCCGTGATCAAGCGCCCCGAGGCCGTCGCCTGAATGTAGGTGTCGGCGCCTGTCATCTGTGCTTCATCCGCCCATGCTTTAGTTTTCCTTTTGCTGTGCAGAGGGAAAGCCATGAGCCACTTCAACCCCGGCCGTCGCCGGGTGATTCAGGGTGTCGGCGCCGGCCTGCTGTTGCCGGGGCTGGCACCGGCGGTGATCGCGTCGGTCAAGGACCGGCCGCAGTTGACCGATGGCGTGCAGTCCGGCGACTTGCTGGGCGACCGCGCCATGATCTGGAGCCGCTGCGACCGCCCTGCACGGATGGTGGTCGAGTGGGATACCCGCAGCCTGTTCAGCAACCCGCGCCGATTCATCTCGCCTTTGGCCGACAGCCGCAGCGACTTCACCGCCCGCGTCGAGTTGACCGGGCTGCCCGCCGACCAGGCGATTTTCTACCGTGTGCAATTTGAGGACGCGCAGACCGGCGTGGCCAGCGAGCCCTGGTTCGGCCACTTGCGCAGCGTGCCGCAACAGCGCCGCGATATCCGCTTTGTGTGGAGCGGCGACACCGTCGGCCAGGGCTTCGGCATCAACCCGGACATCGGCGGCATGCGCATCTACGAAGCCATGCGTCTGCGCCTGCCGGATTTTTTTATCCACAGCGGCGACACCATCTACGCCGACGGCCCGGTGCCGGCGCAACTGACCACCGAAAGCGGGCGTATCTGGCGCAACCTCACCACCGAGGCCAAGAGCAAAGTCGCCGAAACCCTGGATGAATACCGTGGTAACTATCGCTACAACCTGATGGACGAAAACGTGCGCCGCTTCAATGCCCAGGTGCCGCAGATCTGGCAATGGGACGATCACGAAGTGGTCAACAACTGGTCGCCTGGCAAGCAACTGGACGAGCGTTACCAGACCAAGGACATCACCACCCTGGTGGGCCGCGCACGCCAGGCCTGGCTGGAATACGCGCCGATGCGCTTGCAGGGCGCCGACCAGGGCGGGCGCATCTACCGCAAGCTCAGCTACGGGCCGTTGCTCGATGTGTTTGTACTCGACATGCGCAGCTATCGTGAGGCCAACGATGACAACCTGGGCGCTGCCAAACCGTTTCTGGGGCGGGCGCAATTGGACTGGCTCAAGGGCGGACTCAAGGCATCGAAGGCGCAGTGGAAGGTGATTGCCGCCGACATGCCTATCGGCCTCGGCGTGCCCGACGGCGAAGTCAGCCCCGGTGTGCCGCGCTGGGAAGCGGTGGCCAACGGCGACCCTGGCGCGGCCCAGGGCCGTGAGCTGGAAATTGCCGAGTTACTCGGTTTCCTGCGCGCGCAACAGGTGCGCAACCATGTGTGGCTGACCGCCGATGTGCACTACTGCGCGGCGCACCACTACCACCCGGACCGGGCGGCGTTCCAGGATTTCGAGCCGTTCTGGGAGTTTGTCGCGGGGCCCTTGAATGCAGGGAGCTTCGGGCCCAATCCGCTGGATAAAACCTTTGGCCCGCAGGTGGTGTTTGAAAAAGCCCCACCGGCGCAAAACACGTCGCCGTTTGCCGGGTTCCAGTTTTTTGGCGAGGTGCAGATTGATGGGCAAACGGCGGAGCTGACGGTCACGTTGCGCGACCTGGATGGCGTGTCGGTATTCGAACAAAAACTCCAACCCACCTGACCTGAAATGCGCCCAAACCTGTGGGAGCGGGCTTGCCCGCGATTGCGATAGATCAGCCAGCCAATCGGTTACTGACAGACCGCCATCGCGGGCAAGCCCGCTCCCACATTTGGATGTGTGCGTGTCCAGAGATCGTAGACATCCCGCCGTTTGTGGGCTCCCAGTCTTCTTGATTTGGAGTGCTCCCACATTTTGATGGCTGTAGGTCAGTAGACATCCCGGCGGTAGCGGCCCTGTTCGATAAGGCGTTGCACCGCCTCGCTTCCCAGAACATCCACCAACACCTGATCCACCCCGGCCGCCATGCCCTGCAAACTCCCGCAGACATAAATCGCTGCGCCCTCGGCCAGCCATTTACGCAGTACATCGGCGGATTCGCGCAGGCGGTCCTGGACGTAGATTTTCTCGTCTTGATCCCGCGAAAACGCCAGGTCCAGCAACGCCAGGTCGCCACTGGCCAACCAGCCTTGCAGCTCGTCCTGGCAGTGGTAGTCATGGGCGATGTTGC
The DNA here is from genome assembly GCF_030687625.1 of Pseudomonas sp. FP2294. Lineage (NCBI taxonomy): Bacteria > Pseudomonadati > Pseudomonadota > Gammaproteobacteria > Pseudomonadales > Pseudomonadaceae > Pseudomonas > Pseudomonas sp. FP2294. The sequence continues at coordinate 4,936,053 of NZ_CP117441.1, read as the reverse complement.
GTTCGCCGAACAGCAACCAGTTGCGCTGCTGGCCATCGGCGATGCGCGCCTTGAGCAGGCTGCGCAAGCCGGCCAGGCCAGTGCCGTTGCCCAGCAGAATCATTGGCACAGGCTCCGTTGGCAGATGGAAGCCGCTGTTGCGCCGCAACCGCAGGCTGATCGCGGCACCCAGCGGCGCGTGCTCGGTCAGCCAGCCCGACCCCAGGCCCAGGCTGCCGTCAGGGTGGCGTTCCTGGCGCACGATCAGCTCCAGCACGCCGTCGCTGGCAATCGAGGCGATGGAGTATTCGCGCATGCCCACTGGCACCAGTGCCTCCACCAGGGCCTGGGCGTGCAGGCCGACCAGATGGGAGCGGTTGTCCGGCAATTGGCGGCTGGCCAGCACCTGTTCCAGGGGCCGCGCCAGGCCATCGACAAGCACTTCGTCCGTGCCGGCGATGCCCAGGCCATCGAGGAAATGCTCGACGGCCCACGGGCAATGGCGTGGCAGAATTTCCACCAGGTCGCCGGCCAGCCAGTCGCGCGGGGCGGGCGGGTTGAGGCCCAGCAGGTAGACACCCGTGCCGCTGCTGTCTGGGTTGAGCAGGGTACGCCGGCTCAGGGTCCAGCTTTCATAGTGGGCGCTGGCCCAGGCGGCCGGTGCATGGCCGGTGATCTGCCCCAGTTGGTGTTGCCAGTGCAGCAGGGCCTCCTGGTCGCCGCTGTCGACTTCGACCGGGGCGAACAACGCGTTGCCGCCCTGGTGGGTCAGCCAGAAGTGCAGGCGCCGGGCAAAGCCGCAGAAGTGCTGGTATTGGCGATCGCCCAGGGCCAGCACCGAGTAGTTCAGGCCCTGGAGAGAAAGGTCGCGCCCCAGCACGCTGCGTTCGAAGCCGCGCGCGCTGTCCGGTGCTTCGCCATCGCCGAAGGTACTGACCACAAACAGTGCGTGTTCCGACTGGCGCAAGTCCTCTTCGCTGACGCTGCCCAAGGGCTGGACCTTCACCGGCAACCCGGCGGCCTGCAACTGGCCGGCGGTCTGCCAGGCCAGTTGCTCGGCAAACCCGCTCTGGCTGGCGAAACCGATCAGCCAGGCCGGTGCATCGCTGTGGTTCTCGCCCAGGCCTTTACGGGCATCGCGCACCTGGCGCTTTTTGCGGCGGCGGTCCAGGTACAGCAACCAGCCGGTAATAAAGAACAGCGGCATGCACAGTGCAGTGACGGTAAGAATGATCCGCCCCACCAGGCCGAAATAACTGCCCACATGCAGGGCATAGATGCTGGTCAGCAGCTGCGCCTTGAGGCTTTTGTCGCCATAGCGCTCGACGCTTTTGACGACGCCTGTGGCCGGGTCGAGGTTGATCTGGTTCAGCGCGCGGTCATGGGGCGAGCTCTGCAACAGGTAGTAGACCGTGGCCGGTTGCCCGGCGACAGGTGGCATACGGATGTTGTAGGCGCTCAAGCCCGGGCCGGCAGTGCTGTAGATGCTGCTCCAGATTGCCTCGTAATTGGCGATGGGCGCCGGGCCCGCAGGCGCCGGGCCGCGATTGCGCACCCGCTCGTTCTGCGGTGCATCGGACAGCAGCCGGGTCAGGCCTTTGTTGTACCACTCGTAGGACCAGGACAGCCCGGTAAGCGCGGCCAACAGATAGAACAGCAGGCACCAGGTGCCGAACACCGAGTGCAGGTCCCAGTTGAAGCTGCGGCCTTTCTTGCGCCAGTCCAGGGTCAGCCAGGCACGCCAGCTCGCCACCTGGCGCGGCCAGCGCAGGTACAGGCCGGAAAGGCAGAAGAAAATCAGAATCAGCGTACAGGCGCCGGTGATTTGCCGGCCGGTGTCACCCATGGCGAGGAAGCGGTGCAGTTGCAGCATCAGGCCGAAAAAGTCCTGGCCGACGGCGTCGCCCAGGTAGTCGCCGGTGTACGGGTCGAAGTAGCGCATCTGCCCCCGGCGCTCGCCCGGTGGCGGGGTGAAGAACACGCGGGCAGCGTTGCCGCTTTCGCTTTCTACCCACAGCATGGACACGGCCTTGCCTTCGGTGGCTTCGAGTTTGCGTACCAGTTCAGCGGGCGGCAGCACCCCGGCGGGTTGTTTTTGCACGGTCAGTACCGTGGGGTTGAGCGCCCGCAGGATTTCATCCTGGAACGAGTACGCGGCCCCGGTAATCCCCATCAATGCCAACACCAGCCCGGCGGTAATGCCGAAAAACCAGTGCAACTGGAACAGGGTTTTCTTCAACACGTCGGACGGCCTCGCTGAGCTGGATATGATTTTTACGGCGCGCATTATGCCGTGGGTGGTCGAGAAACTTTCTTTTTTACAGACGAAAGCCCCGGGCAGCCAATGCGCGGGGCTTTTGCATGAAACGTCTAGCGCCTTAGAAGTGGAAGCTGGTGGTCAACAGCGCGGTACGACCGGCTGCCTGGTTGGCGAAGTGCGCGCCATAGGCCTTGTCGTAGTAGGTCTTGTCGGTCAGGTTTTGCACGTTCAATTGCAGGTCGACGTTTTTGGTCAGCTTGTAACTGGCCATGGCGTCGTAGCGGGTGTAGGACGGCACGTAGACGGTGTTGGCCGGGTCGCCGTAGACGTCGTCCACATAGAACGCGCCGCCACCGACGGTCAGTTTCGAGGTGATGTCATAGGTGGTCCACAGGCTGAAGGAGTGCTTCGGCGTGTTGGGCATTTCGTTGCCTTTGTTGGAGCCCGCAGTCACCACGCCTTGGCGGTTGCCGTTTTTGCCTGGGTCCACCAGCTCGCTTTTCAGGTAGCTGTAGCCGGCGAATACCTGCCACTGCTCGGTGAGCTTGCCGCTGGCGGAAAGCTCCAGGCCATCGACCCGGGATTCGCCGGCATTTTCATAGGTGTTGGAGTTCACCAGGATGCGCGCGTTTTTCTTCTCGGTGCGGAACAGGGCAGCGGTCAGGGACAGGCGGTCGTGGAACAGATCCCACTTGGTGCCCAGCTCGTAGTTGACGGTTTCTTCCGGCTTCATGTCGCTGGTGTTGATGCCGGTTGGGATGGCGTTGGAGTCGACACCTTCACCCACCAGGCCGCCAGCGGGCGAGGCCGAAGTGGCATAGGAGGTGTAGATGCTGCCGTTTTCCATCGGCTTCCAGACCAGGCCGGCCTGCCAGTTGAAGAACTGGCTGTCGTCTTTGAGCTTGGTACGGCCGGTGGCTGCGTTGGTGTTGGCGACGGTGTCGAAGGTGTCATAACGCAGGCCAACGTTCAGCAGCCACTGTGGATCGAGCTCGATGGTGTCGAACACGTACGCGGCGCGGCTGGTGGCCTTGGTGTTGGTGCCCATGTAGTTGCGGGCGACGCTGCCGGTCCAGGCATCGTTTGGGTTCGGGTTGCCCAGCGAGGTGCATTGGCCGCCGCTGTTGCCGACCTTGCCAGGTGTGCAGCCGCCGGTAGGGTTGCTGTTAGGGCTGACGGTGTAACCGCTGACACGGGTTTCTTCCCCGGTAAATTCCAGGCCGGTGGAGTAGCTGTGCTTGAAGCCCAGGGCCTGGAAGCTGCCAAACAGATCGGTCTGGTTGGTGGTGGTCGTGGTGGTCGACACACGGCTATTGGCCCGGCGCCAGACGGTGCCGAACTGGTTGACGTTGAGTTTGCTGTCGTCCGGCTGAGTGAGGACGTAATCCTGACCCGTACTGCCATGACGCAGGGTGTTCTTGATCGTCATGTTGTCGTTCAGATCGTGCTCGATGGAGAACGTACTGATATCGGCGCGGGTCTTGCGGAAGTCGCGATCCTTGAGGCCGTAGAAGTTGCTGCTGTCGCCGCCGTCGGTAGGCTTGTCGTGACCATGGGCGGTGGCTGCGGCGGAGCTATAGCCATAAGGAATACCCGAATCCGGCAGGTCGTTGCTTTCCATATGGTAGTAGCTGAGGTTGACGCGGGTCGGGGTGCCCAGGCCAAAGGTCAGCGACGGTGCCACGCCCCAACGGTCGTAGTTGACTGCGTCGCGGCCGGCCACGTTCTGTTCGTGGCTCATCAGGTTCAGGCGGAACGCGGCGCTGTCGAGGAACTGGCGGTTGACGTCGAGGGCATAGCGACGGGTCTGGTCGGAGCCGTAGGTAAAACCGCCGTTGAGGAAGTCCCGTGCTTGTGGGGTTTTGCTCACCAGGTTGAGGCTGCCACCGGCCGAGCCACGGCCACCGAACGAGGAGTTGGGGCCCTTGCTGACTTCGATGGACTCGATATCGAAAATTTCCCGGCTCTGGCCGCCGGTGTCACGCACGCCGTCCAGGTAGGTGTCGCCCTGGGCATCGAAGCCGCGGATGAACGGGCGGTCGCCCTGGGGGTTGCCGCCTTCGCCAGCACCAAAGGTAATGCCCGGCACGGTACGCAAAGCGTCCTGCAGCGAGGTGGCGGCAGTGTCCTTGAGTACCTGCGCCGGTACCACGGTGACGGAGCGCGGGGTGTCGACCAGCGGCGCGGTGTATTTCTGCGAAGAGGCGTTTTCGGTCTGGTAGGAGGTCGCGTCCTGTTCCTGGCCGGTGATGCTGGTGGCTCCCAGGGAAATGCTGTTGCGCTCGCCTTTTTGTTCGGTCTCTTCGGCCGCTTGCGCCATGTGGGCCACGGAGCTGGCGCTGATGGCCACGCCAATGGCCGAGGCCAGCAAGCGCGGTGAACTGTTTGGTGTTTTTGTAATGTGGCGCGACATGAAATTCCCTACCCCAAGGATGTTAGGGCGCGAAATATATTGTAAACAATTATGCATAGCAATTGAGAGGCATTGCTATTTGCATTCTATTTACAAAATTTACACTTCGGGAGTTACGGTTTTTGCGGGCTCATACGTCTGCCCGTCGGATCAGGGTTTTACAGCGCCAATAGTAATCAATACCATTGGCGCCCCTCTGCTCTCAGGTAACGCCCCATGCTGCTGCATATTCCCGGCCTGTTCTCCCGCGACGAGGTATTGCGCATCCGCGAAGCCCTGGAGCAGGCGGACTGGGCTGACGGCAAGATCACCGCCGGTCATCAGTCGGCCAAGGCCAAGCACAATCTGCAATTGCCGGAGGGCCATCCACTGGCCAAGGAAATCGGCGCGGCCATGCTCGAGCGCCTGTGGCAAAACCCGCAGTTCATGTCGGCGGCGCTGCCGCATAAAGTCTTCCCGCCCCTGCTCAATTGCTACACCGCCGGCGGCAGCTTCGACTTCCATATTGATAACGCCGTACGCCAGCCCAAGGGCAGCCACGAGCGGGTACGCACTGACCTGTCCTCTACGCTGTTTTTCAGCGACCCGGATGAATACGACGGCGGCGAACTGGAGATCCAGGACACCTTCGGCCTACAGCGGGTCAAGTTGCCGGCCGGCGACATGGTGTTGTACCCAGGCTCCAGCCTGCACAAGGTCAATGCCGTGACCCGGGGCGCGCGCTATGCCGCGTTTTTCTGGACCCAAAGCCTGGTGCGCGAAGACAGCCAGCGTACGTTGCTGTTCGAAATGGACGGTGCGATCCAGCAACTGAGCCGTGACGTACCGGACCACCCGGCGCTGATCCAGCTCACCGGCACCTATCACAACCTGTTGCGTCGCTGGGTCGAGGTCTGAGCATGGCTTTTCACTTGCGCCGCGAAGAACGCCTCGACGGCGAACAACTGCGGGCCATGCTCGACGAATCACCGGCCCGCGCGGCCCAGGCGATCCTGATGGCGGCGAAGGAGGGCGTGCTCGATGCCCAGGCGCTACTGGGGCAAATCCTCCTGGAAGGGCGCGGGATCGAGCGCGATGAAGCACTGGCCCTGCGCTGGTTCCGGATTGCCGCCCAGGGCGGCCACTTGATGGCCCGCAATATGGTGGGGCGCTGCCTGGAGCATGGTTGGGGTTGCGCCGCCAATGAGCGGGCGGCTGCCGGGGAGTACCGCCAGGCGGCAGAAGCCGGGTTGGATTGGGGGCTGTACAACTACGCCAACCTGCTGGCCACCGGGCGCGGGGTGACGCAAGACCAGCAGCAGGCACTGGCCTGCTATCGCCAGGCTGCCGAACGGGGGCATGCCAAGTCGATGAACCTGTTGGGGCGTTACCTGGAAGAAGGGCAGTTCTGTGCGCAAGACGTGCCCGCAGCGCTTGAGTGGTATCGCCGCTCGGCGCAAGGTGGGGATTTTCGCGGGCAGTTCAGTTATGCGGCCATGCTGGCTGAGCATGGGCAGATCGAAGCGGCGCTGGAGTGGTTGCACAAGGCACTGGAGGGCGGGAATCTGAAGTTCTTGCGGGTGGCCCATAAAGCGCTGGCAGCGGCCAATGATCCGCAGATTCGCGCCATGGCCGATGCCTACCAACAACGCGCAGAGGAGTTGCAGGAGCCGGCAAGCCGGCTCCTACGGGATCAGACGTAGAAGGATTTCAGCGGCGGGAAACCGTTGAATTCAACTGCGCTATAGCTGGTGGTGTACGCACCCGTCGACAGCCAGTACAGGCGGTCACCAATGGCCAGGTTCAGAGGCAGGCCGTACTTGTAGTTTTCGTACATGATATCGGCGCTGTCGCAGGTAGGACCGGCGATCACCACTTCTTCCATCTCGCCCTTTTTCTCGGTCCAGATCGGGAACTTGATGGCTTCGTCCATGGTTTCGATCAGGCCCGAGAACTTGCCCACATCCGTGTACACCCAACGCTCGACGGCGGTGCGGGATTTACGGGCGACCAACACCACTTCACTGACCAGGATCCCGGCGTTGGCGATCAACGAACGGCCTGGTTCCAGGATGATTTCCGGCAGCTCGTCACCGAAGTCTTCCTTGAGGAAGCGGATGATTTCCTCGGCGTAGGTTTCCAGGCTGTTGGTGCGGGTGATGTAGTTGGCCGGGAAGCCACCGCCCATGTTGATCAGCTTGAGGTGGATGCCGTCCTCTTCTTTCAAACGCTCGAAGATCACTTTGACCTTGGCAATGGCGGCGTCCCACACGCTGATATCACGCTGCTGCGAACCCACGTGGAACGAGATGCCGTAAGGCACCAGGCCCAAATCGCGGGCGAGGATCAGCAGGTCCATGGCCATGTCGGTCTGGCAGCCGAATTTGCGCGACAAAGGCCAGTCAGCCGTGGTCGAGCCTTCGGTGAGGATACGCACATAGACTTTCGAGCCCGGCGCGGCCTTGGCGATGTTGCGCAGGTCGGCTTCGGAGTCGGTGGAGAACAGGCGCACGCCCTTCTCGTAGAAGTAGCGGATGTCCTTGGATTTCTTGATGGTGTTGCCGTAGCTGATACGGTCGGCGCTGACGCCGCGGTCCATGACCTTGTCCAGCTCGTAGATCGAGGCGATGTCGAAGCTCGAACCCTTGTCTTTCAACAGGTCGATGATCTCGACAGCCGGGTTGGCCTTGACGGCGTAGTACACCTTGGCGAATTCGAAACCGGCGCGCAGGTCATCGTAGGCCTGGCTGATCATCGCGGTGTCGATCACCACGAACGGGGTTTCTTGCTTGTCGGCGAACGCCTTCATTTTGTCAAAAGTGGCGCGCGCGAAATAATCTTCGACGTTGATCGACATGCTGGGAACTCCTAAGGGCAAACTGAAATTAACAATGGGTGCAAATGAACGTCCTCCGTATCCCCACTTTGGTTCGCCTACTTCCCAAGGCATGTCGCCGAAAGCAAAAAGGCCATGGGATAAGCTTCCCTTGGCCTTGCTGTCTCGTCGTCAGTACTTGAGCCGGATGGATCGTTTCCAGCATGGACGTTCGGCGCGAACTTTAGGGCGTGAGGGGCTTGAGATCAACTAAAAATGTCGCGTTTTTGCACGCGTTCGTCGCGTGACCCAGTTCAGCTACTTATGTAACCGACCGGTGTGACGGATTGATGTTCCCCAATGAGGAGGAATCAGGCTATTTCCTGACACCCAGCAGAACTAAATGCGGGAGCGGGCTTGCTCGCGAAGGCGGTGGGTCAGCACCCATTCAGTGACTGACACACCGCTTTCGCGAGCAAGCCCGCTCCCACAATTTTGACCGAGTGGTCTCAGGCCAGTGCGGTCTCGGCAGGCGACACAATACTGGTCTTGCCCCCACGGGACTTACCAGAGCTCAGGTACTCGGCAATCGACTCCTGGGTCACTTCACCCAAAAACACCCGCTCGGCATCCATCACCGGCAGCCACGAGCGGTTGAACTCGTACATGCGCGACAACAGGATGCGCAAGTGCTCGTCAAACGCCGCCGTGGCGTTGAACTCGCGCAGGTATTGGGCGCAGGTACCCGTCTGACGATGCAGGTCGCGACGTCGTACATAACCCAGCGCCTTGTTCTCGGCGCAGGTGACCACCACATAGCGGCGGTCATGCTCGTCCATCAGCTCCAGGGCATCGGCCACCGGGGTTTGCGGGCTGACCGACGGGGCGTTGTCCGCCGCGTCTTCGGCCTTGACCAGCAGCAGGCGCTTGAGGGTGCTGTCCTGGCCGACAAAGTTGCTGACAAACTCGTCGGCAGGATGGGCCAGGAGAGTGTCCGGGTGGTCGATCTGCAACAACTTGCCGGCGCGGAAGATGGCGATTTTGTCGCCCAGCTTGATCGCCTCGTCGATGTCATGGCTGACCATGATCACCGTCTTGTTCAGCGCGCGTTGCATCTCGAAGAACTCGTTCTGGATCATCTCGCGGTTGATTGGGTCGACCGCGCCGAACGGCTCATCCATCAGCAGCAACGGCGCGTCGGCCGCCAGGGCGCGGATCACGCCGATGCGCTGTTGCTGGCCACCGGACAGCTCGCGCGGGTAGCGGTGCAGATACTGCTTGGGTTCGAGCTTGATCATGCTCATCAACTCGCGGGCGCGGTCGTGGCATTTCTGCTTGTCCCAGCCCAGCAGCTTGGGCACGACCACGATGTTTTCCTCGATGGTCATGTTGGGAAACAGGCCGATCTGCTGGATCACGTAGCCGATATTGCGGCGCAGGGTCACTTCATCGAGGTCGGTGGTGTCTTCGCCGTTGATCAGGATCTTGCCCGAGGAGGGCTTGATCAGGCGGTTGATCATCTTCAGCGTGGTGCTCTTGCCGCAGCCCGAGGGACCGAGGAACACGCAAATCTCGCCTTCATTGACAGTCAGGCTCACGTCGTTAACGGCGGTGACAGTCTTGCCGTTGCTTTGGAATGTCTTGGACAGGTTTTGAAGTTCGATCATTTGAGCAATCCTTTTGGAGTCAGCGAGCGTTGCAGCCATTGCAGAAGCAGGTCGGCGAAGATGGCCAGGAGACTGACCAGCACGGCGCCAACGATCAGCATCGACATGTCGCTGCGGCTGATGGAAGCCAGAATAAGTACACCCAGGCCACCGGCGCCGATGGTGGCGGCAATGGTCATCACACCGATGTTCATCACCACGGCGGTGCGCACCCCGGCGAGGATCACCGGCACGGCAATCGGCAGCTCGACCATGCGCAGGCGCTGGCCGAAGGTCATGCCGATGCCTTTGGCGGCTTCGCGGATGCCCGGCTCGACGCCGGTCAGGGCCAGGTAGGTGTTACGCATGATCGGCAGCAGGGAGTAGAGGAATACGGCGGTGATCGCCGGCATCGGCCCCAGGCCCTGGCCAAATTTGGAGTAGAACGGCAGCAGCAGGCCGAACAGGGCAATCGATGGCACCGTCAGCAGCACCGTGGCACTGGCTTGCAACGGGCCGGCCAGGGTCGGGAAGCGGGTCATCAGCACGCCCAGGGGCACGCCTACGACGATCGCGAGGATCACGGCGATCCCGACCAGGGTGATGTGCTGCCAGGTCAGGTGCAGGACTTGGGCCCAATCAAGATGGGAAAAGGCGTTCAGAAATTCCATGTCTTCTCCTCTTTTAGTTGAGTGGGTGCTGGCGCAGGAAATCAGCGGCTACAGCCGATGGGCTTTCATGGTCGACGTCGACCCGCGCGTTCAGCTGGCGCATGGTTTCATCGTCGAACAGCGCTGCCAGTGGCTTGAGGTCGGCGGCCAATTGCGGGTGGGCATCCAGATAAACCTGACGCACCACGGGGGCTGCGGTGTAATCCGGGAAGTAGTGCAGGTCATCTTCCAGCAGCTTCAATTTGAAGGCATTGAGGCGACCGTCGGTGGTGTACACCAGGCCGGCAAATACCTGGCCATTGCGCAAGGCGGTGTAGACCAGACCGGCGTCCATCTGCCGGGTGTTCTTGCGGGTGAGGTTCATGCCGTACAGCTTGACCATGCCGGCCATGCCGTCGGAACGGTTGGCGAACTCGGTGTCCAGGGCCACCAGGCGGTTTTCATGGGTTGTCTCGGCCAGCGCCTGGGTCAGGTCGCTGATGGTGTTGATCTGCGGATACTCCTTGGCCACGTTTTCCGGCAGGGACAGGGCGTAGGTATTGCTGAATTTCGACGGCGACAGCCAGACCAGGCCTTTTTTTGCGTCGAGTTCTTTAACCCGTGCGTAGGACTGTTCGCTGTCGAGCTTCTCGTCCACATGGTTGTAGGCCACCAGGGACACGCCGGTGTACTCCCAGATCAGGTCCAGTTGCCCGCTTTCCTGGGCACTGCGCGCCAGGTTGCTGCCCAGGCCGCCGGTCACGCGGGTGTCGTACCCCTTGGTGCGCAGGTACTGGGAGGTGATTTCGGCGAGCAGGGTCTGTTCGGTGAAGACCCGGGCGCCGATGCGGATCACCGGTTTTTCAGCAGCTTGCGCAATGCCTGCAAACAGCAGGACGCAGCTCAGTATCAAAGTCAGTTTTTTCATGTGAATTCCTTTGCCAAGCCTTAAGACGGACGCAACCCGCGTTCCAGCCAGAGGCGGCTGGCCATGGTCACCAGACCGTCAAGCAGCAATGCCAGCAGCGCGGTGCACGCGGCGCCGAGCAGCAATTGCGGCTGGTTGTTCAGGGCGATGCCGGGGAAGATCAGGCTGCCCAGGCTATTGGCGCCAATCAGGAACGCCAGCGGTGCGGTGCCGACGTTGATTGCCAGGGCCACACGTACGCCACCGATAATGATCGGCACGGCGTTGGGCAATTCGACGCGAAACAGCACCTGGCGTGGGGTCATGCCGATGCCGACGGCGGCTTCCTTCAAGGAACCCTGCACGTTTTTCAGGCCTTCGTAGGTATTGCGCACGATGGGCAGCAAGGAGGCGAGGAACAGGGCGAAGATGGCCGGGCCACTGCCGATGCCGAGGACGCCGAGGGCGATGGCCAGTACGGCCAGGGGAGGGACGGTGTTGCCGATGTTGAAGATCTGCATGAAGCGTTCTGCGCGCCCGACCATATTCGGTCGGCTGAGCAGGATACCGGCGGGGATCCCTACGATCAGGGCAGCCAGCATGGAGACAAGTACAAGAATCAGGTGAGCTTGCAGGTAAAACAACAAATCGTCGCGGTACAGTTCGATCGTGTTGATGCCGATCCAGTGGACCAGCAGGGCCAGGAGAGCGACGACAACCGCTCCTCCTATCAGCCCTTTGCCATAGCGAATAGCCACAGGCGGACTCCTTTTTTCTTTTGTCGGCGAACACATTTCCGAGCGGCAATGCCATTCCTGGCTGTCGGCGAATATGTTCGCGAAAAGCAGCTCGCCGATACCGGCAACGCGGTATGCGACCAAGCCATGAGCGCAGCCTCGTCAGGCTAACTTGCTGATTTTTCAGCCCCTGTTCCGAGTGCGGTAGCAGGGGAGTGGACGTCTCTACCTTTTAAAAGGTTCCATACTTGGCAGCATTTAGCCACCCCCCAATCGGGTGAACGGTGGTCCGGCTCCCTGGGTTTGCGCTATACTCGCCGCCCTTTTTTGACTCACCTGCCAGGCGATTTCCCATGACCCACCAGGCCGCCGAAGTCGCGAAACGCCGCACTTTCGCCATTATTTCCCACCCCGATGCCGGTAAAACCACCATCACCGAAAAGCTCCTGCTGATGGGCAAGGCGATCGCAGTGGCCGGCACGGTGAAATCCCGCAAATCCGATCGCCATGCCACCTCTGACTGGATGGAGATGGAGAAACAACGGGGTATTTCCATTACCACGTCGGTCATGCAGTTCCCCTATCGCGACCACATGGTCAACCTGCTCGACACCCCGGGCCATGAAGACTTCTCCGAAGATACCTACCGCACCCTGACCGCGGTGGACTCGGCCTTGATGGTCCTCGACGGCGGTAAGGGCGTCGAGCCACGCACCATCGCGCTGATGGACGTGTGCCGCCTGCGCGATACGCCGATCGTCAGCTTTATCAACAAACTCGACCGTGACATCCGCGACCCGATCGAACTGCTGGATGAAATCGAAGCCGTCCTGAAGATCAAGGCCGCGCCGATCACCTGGCCGATTGGCTGCTACCGCGACTTCAAGGGCGTGTACCACCTGGCCGACGACTACATCATTGTCTACACCGCCGGCCACGGTCACGAACGCACCGATGTGAAGATCATCGAGAAACTCGACTCCGATGAGGCCCGCGCCCACCTGGGTGACGAGTACGAGCGCTTCGTCGACCAACTGGAACTGGTGCAGGGCGCCTGCCACGCGTTCAACCAGCAGGAATTCCTCGACGGGCAACTGACCCCGGTGTTCTTCGGTACCGCCCTGGGCAACTTCGGCGTCGACCACGTACTGGATGCGGTGGTCAATTGGGCACCGAAACCACTGGCGCGGGTTGCCAACGAGCGTACCGTGGAGCCGGTTGAAGAGAAATTCAGCGGCTTCGTGTTCAAGATCCAGGCGAACATGGACCCCAAGCACCGCGACCGTATCGCCTTTATGCGTATCTGCTCCGGCAAGTACGAAAAAGGCATGAAGATGCGCCACGTACGCACCGGCAAGGACGTACGCATCGGCGACGCCCTGACGTTCTTCTCCTCGGAGCGTGAGCAACTGGAAGAAGCGTTTGCCGGCGACATCATCGGTTTGCACAACCACGGCACCATCCAGATCGGCGACACCTTCACCGAAGGCGAAGCCTTGAGCTTCACCGGTATCCCGCACTTCGCCCCGGAACTGTTCCGCCGCGTACGCCTGCGCGACCCGCTGAAATCCAAGCAACTGCGCCAAGGTCTGCAGCAATTGGCGGAAGAGGGCGCCACCCAGGTGTTCTTCCCCGAGCGCAGCAACGACATCATCCTCGGCGCCGTGGGTGTGCTGCAGTTCGATGTGGTGGCCAGCCGCTTGAAAGAGGAATACAAGGTCGAATGCTCCTACGAGCCGATCACCGTGTACTCGGCACGCTGGATTGATTGCAGTGACAAGAAGAAGTTGGAGGAGTTCTCCAACAAGGCCGTGGAAAACCTCGCCATCGACGGCGGTGGCCACCTGACCTACCTGGCGCCTACCCGGGTGAACCTGGCGTTGATGGAAGAGCGCTGGCCTGATGTGAAATTCCGTGCGACCCGCGAACACCACTAAGGGTTAGCGGTATAAAAAAAGGCGGAGCTGTGATGGCTTCGCCTTTTTTTGCGGTAGATTACCGGGTGTTGGGGCCAACTTTAAGTTGTTTAAGGGACAGTTCAGCACCGGCCATTAGCGTTTCAACTTGTGCGGCTATTGCATCCTTGACAATGGCTTCGCCCACATCAGTGATTTCCTGGTCCTTTATGTAGTTCAGGCTCAAAAACAATAAGTGCATGGCAACATCCATCGAACTTTGAAATGCCAGCAATGTATTGTTTTTCCCCAGTTCATCGACCACCCTTCCCCAGCGCAGGTCGGATTCAACCTGCAAGGCCTTGAACTCCATCAGCGACACGTCGCCGTCCTCGTAGATATCAGACAGCAGCTTTTTCAGAGATTTTGAAATTTCTCTCATGACAGTTCTCGCAAAGAATATAGGAAGTTGTAGCTGGCGGACTTTATTCTTCTGAGATTGCGTTGCGCAATTGCGGAAACATGGTAGTTACAAGTTGCGGAAAGTTTGCTTTGTTGGTGGGCGATAGTGCTGTTTTTAATGTCGGACTTGTCGTTGGTTTGCTCGCGAATAAACGGTAATTGCTAACGCTTAATTAAAGGTAACACCCACTGGTGGCGAGGGGATTTGTCCCCTCGCCAAAGTGTCCAGATACAGCTGACTATTCAAAGACCTTCAATAGCATGGCCCTTAGAACGAAGCCGTCACCGACGCAAAGTAAGCCCGACCCGGTTCGTTATACGTCTGGGCACCGGCATCGTCAGCATTGCCTTTGCGATACAGGCGCTTGTCCAGCAGGTTCTCGATGCCCACGCGCACACTCAGGTTCTTGGTGAACTCGTAGCCGCTGCTCAACCCCATCAAACCGTACGGGTCCACATCCTGTTGGGCGCTGCGATCATAGCGGTTGGCGCTGCGGGAGTTGAGGGTCGGCGCCTCCTGCTTGCCGTAGTAGGTGCCGCTGACCTGGAACGACAGCTTGTCGGTGGCCTGCCAGTCCAGAGTGGTGTTGACCGTGTACTTGGGAATGACGCTCAGCGGTTCGCCGGTGTCCTTGTCCTTGGAGTCGATCATGTAGGTCAGGTTGGTGTTCCAGTCCAGGTCGTCGCGCAGGGTCATGAACAGGTTGCCCTCGACCCCCTGCACCAGTGCCGCCCCGCTGTTTTCCCACTCCAGCACGCGGCGCCCGCCGTCCAGGCGGTAGGCGGCGGTGTTGCTGGCGTTGATTTTGTTCTTGTAGTCATTACGGAAGTAGGTCGCGCTGGTGCGCCAGGTGCCTTTGTCATAGGCCAGGCCGATTTCCTTGTTGACGCTGATTTCCGGTTTCAGGTCCGGGTTACCCACCAGGTAGCAGCCGCCGGAGTTGGCTTCGCTGGCGTTGCAACCGTTGCCACGGCTGTACAGCAAGTAGTTGGGGTTGGACTGGTACAGGTTGGGCGTCTTGTAGGCGCGGGCAATACCGCCCTTGAGGCTCAGCTCATCGGTCAGTTGGTGCGAGGCGTTGAGGCTCGGGCTCCAGTTGCCGCCGTACTCTTCATGATCGTCGTAGCGCAGGCCGGGGGTGATGATGGTCTTGCTGCCGACTTCGATGTTGTCCTCGGCGAACAGCGCATAGCTGGAGGCCGTGGTCTTGGTGCTGCTGCGGCTCATCCCCGGAATGCTCGGTACGCCACCTGTGCCAGGGTCGTAGCTTTGTGGGCGCAGCGACCCCGGATCGTTCATCGACTCGTAGAGGTATTCGCTGCCCAGGGTCAGCACCTGCTCGGTGCCGAAACTCAGGGGCAGGTTGACCTCGGCCGTGGCCCGGGTGTTGCGCAGCCGCGATTCGAAACGGCCAGCGGTGGCGGAGGGCGCGCCCTCGCCGGAACCCGCCAGGCCTTCGTTGAGGCGTGCGTTGCGGGTCAGGTCGTGGCTCAGCGATGCCATGGTCGAGCCCCAGTCGAACTCGCCACGGTGGGTGGCGGAGAAACTGCTGCGCTGGATCACGCTGGTTTCCTTGCCGACCAGGCTGTTCACGAATACACCGCCGCCGTTGAGCATGGTGTCGCCGGCGAAGATATTGCCCTGACGGCTGTAGCTGGCTTCCAGGTCCAGGGTCTGCTCGGGGGTGAATTGCCAACTGAGCAAACCGTTGACGTCCTTGTTGCGCACACCCTCGCGGCCGGCGACCAGCGAGTCTGCGCTAGCCTGCTCGGCCTGGTTGATGGTGGAGTCATCGGCATCGGTCTTGTTCAGGCCGCCATACACCCGGAACGCCAAGGTGTCGCTCAACGGGCCGCTGAGGTTGAAGTTGGTGCGTTTGCTCATGCCTTCGGCATCGTCTTCGGGCAGCGACACGTAGGTGGTCAGCGAGCCGTGCAACTGGTCGGTGGGGCGCTTGGTGATGATGTTGATCACCCCGCCCATGGCCCCGGAGCCGTAGCGAGCAGCCGCCGGGCCACGCAGGATTTCAATGCGTTCGACTTCTTCGGCCGGCACCCAGTTGGTTTCGCCACGGGTGTCACGGTCGCCGCTCCAGCCGTAGCGCACGGCGTTGCGCGAGGTCGAGGGCTTGCCATCGATCAGGATCAGGGTGTTTTCCGGGCCCATGCCGCGCAGGTCGATCTGGCGGTTGTTGCCTCGGCTGCCGCTGGAGCTGTTGCCACTGAGGTTGACGCCCGGTTCACGGCGGATGATGTCCGACAGGTCGTTGGTCGGCGGGCGTTTCTTGATGTCTTCGGCGGTGATGATCGACACGCCGGGGGCTTGTTTGAGTTCTTCGGCAGCGGTGCCCAGGATTCGTGTTTCGCTCAACTCCAGGGCTTGGGAGGTGCCGTCGACGGGCAGGTCGGTAGCGGCTACCGGCACTTTGCCGTGTTCTCTTTCCAAGGTATCCGCCAGCAGTGCGGGAGACGAGAGGGCGGCGATAAACGCCAGGGAGAAATGGCTGAGCCTGAATCGAGGTGACATGTCCGCAGAATCCTTTAGGGAAGGTGGCAACTGAGCGAGATGCACCAGAACTGCCTTCCAGCAGGATTCGGCGCCCTCTGTGCGCCGGAATGCTAGTCATTATCAAATACAAGTAAATGTCATTTACAACTTTTACACTTTGCTAAAAACAAAAAAGCCCCTCCCGCCAGACTGATGCGCAATCTGGCGGGAGAGGCTGTACAACGCTGTATCGCCCTGTGGGAGAGGGCTTGTGTGGGATAGGGCTTCGCACTGTCAGTTAAACCGCGCTGATGCTATCGCGGGCAAGCCCGCTCCCACACAAGCCCACCCCTACAGGGGGTTAGGCCACGAACTGCTCCGCGTGATGGCAAGCCACTTGGCGGTTGTCCAGTTCGCGCAGCAGCGGCTCTTCACTGCTGCAGCGCTCGGTGGCATACGGGCAGCGCTTATGGAACGCGCAGCCGGAGGGCGGGTTAAGCGGGTTGGGCAGCTCGCCGACGATCTTGATCTTTGGCTTGTTCGGGTCCGGGTGAATGGTCGGGGTGGCCGACAGCAGCGCCTGGGTGTAAGGGTGCAGCGGGCGCTCGTAGATGTCGTTCTTCGCGCCCATTTCCACCGGGCGACCGAGGTACATCACCATCACGTGGTCGGCAACGTGTTGCACCACCGCCAGGTTGTGGGAAATGAACACGTAGGCCGTGTTGTACTGCTGCTGCAGGTCCATAAACAGGTTGAGCACCTGGGCCTGGATCGACACGTCGAGGGCCGAGGTCGGTTCATCCGCCACCAGCACCTTGGGTTGCAGCATCATGGCGCGGGCCAGGGCAATGCGCTGGCGCTGGCCACCGGAGAACATGTGCGGGTAACGCTGATAATGCTCAGGGCGCAGGCCCACTTGCTTCATCATCGCCTGCACTTTTTCGCGGCGTTCGGCGGCGGACAGGTTGGTGTTGATCAACAGCGGCTCGCCCAGTTGATCACCGACTTTCTGCCGCGGATTCAACGAGGCATAGGGGCTCTGGAACACCATCTGCACGTCTTTGCGCAGTTGTTTGCGCTGGGCCTTGTCGGCGCCGGCGACTTCCTGGCCGGCGATTTTCAACGAGCCGGACGACGGCTCTTCAATCAGCGTCAGCGCCCGGGCCAGGGTGGATTTGCCACACCCCGACTCACCCACGACGGCGAGGGTCTTGCCGGCTTCCAGCTCGAACGACACGCCATTGAGGGCGCGCACGGTGGCGTGGCCCTTGAACAGGCCACGGGACACTTCGTAATGACGGGTCAGGTCGCGGGCGGTAAGAACGACGGCCATTACGCCACCTCCTGGTTCAAGGGGTAGAAGCAGCGCACAAGGCTGTGGGCTTGCGGGTCCAGGGTCGGACGGGTCTGGCGGCAGCTGTCCTGCACATATGGGCAGCGTGGCGACAGCAGGCAGCCTTGCGGGCGGTCATACCGACCGGGGACGATGCCCGGCAAGGTCGACAGACGGGCGGCGCCCATGCTGTGTTCCGGGATCGCCGCCAGCAACGCTTCGCTGTACGGGTGCGCCGGCACGTCGAACAGGCCGGGCACCTGGCCGACTTCCACCGCTTGGCCGGCGTACATTACGCACACGCGCTGAGCGGTTTCCGCGACGACTGCGAGGTCGTGGGTGATCAGCACCAGGCCCATGTTCTGTTCTTTTTGCAGAGCCAGCAGCAGTTCCATGATCTGCGCCTGGATGGTCACGTCCAGGGCGGTGGTGGGTTCGTCGGCGATCAGCAGCTTTGGTTCGCCGGCAATCGCCATGGCAATTGCCACACGCTGGCTCATGCCGCCGGACAGTTGGTGCGGGTAGGCATCCATACGGCTGGAGGCGCCAGGGATCTCGACCTTTTCCAGCAGTTCAATGGCCCGCTTGCGCGCTTGCTTGCCGGACATTTTCAGGTGCAGGCGCAGTACTTCTTCAATCTGGAAGCCCACGGTGTAGCTGGGGTTCAGGGCGGTCATCGGGTCCTGGAACACCATCGCCAGGTCTTTGCCGACGATCTGCCGGCGCTGGCGATTGCTCAGCTTGAGCATGTCCTTGCCGTCGAAGGTCAGCGAGTCGGCGGTGACAATGCCGGGATGCTCGATCAGGCCCATCAGCGCCATCATGGTCACGGACTTACCCGAACCCGACTCGCCAACGATGGCCAACACTTCGCCTTTGTCCACGGACAGGTCGAGGCCATCGACCACCGGCACAGCGGTTTTGTCGCCGAAGCGCACATTGAGATTCTTGATTTCTAGCAGTGACATGGGAATCTCCTCACGCGGCATTCTTGAGTTTCGGGTCCAGCGCATCGCGCAGGCCGTCGCCCATCAGGTTGATTGCCAGCACGCTGAGCAAAATGGTCAAACCAGGCAGGCTCACGACCCACCAGGCACGTTCGATGTAGTCACGGGCCGAAGCCAGCATGGTGCCCCACTCAGGTGTCGGCGGTTGCACGCCAAGGCCGAGGAAGCCCAGGGCGGCGGCATCGAGAATCGCCGAGGAGAAGCTCAAGGTGGCCTGCACGATCAATGGCGCCATGCAGTTGGGCAGCACGGTCACGAACATCAGGCGCGGCAGGCCGGCACCGGCCAGGCGCGCGGCGGTCACGTAGTCACGGTTGAGCTCGCCCATCACCGCCGCGCGGGTCAGGCGCACGTAGGACGGCAGCGACACAATGGCAATCGCGATCACGGTGTTGATCAGGCCAGGGCCGAGGATGGCGACAATCGCCACGGCCAGCAGCAGCGATGGCAGGGCCAGCATGATGTCCATCAAACGCATGATGGTCGGGCCGAGCAGACGCGGGAAGAACCCGGCGAACAGGCCTAGCAGGATCCCCGGGATCAGCGACATCACCACCGACGACAAACCGATCAGCAACGATAGGCGTGAGCCCTGGATCAGGCGCGACAGCAGGTCGCGGCCCAGTTCGTCGGTGCCCAGCAAAAACTGGATCTGCCCGCCTTCCAGCCACGACGGCGGGGTCAGCAGGAAGTCGCGGTATTGCTCGCTCGGGTTATGGGGCGCCACCCAGGGGGCGAAGATCGCGCAGAACACGATCAGCAACATAAACAGCAGGCCGGCAACCGCGCCCTTGTTCTTGGAGAAGGCTTGCCAGAATTCTTTGTACGGCGACGGGTACAGCAGGCTTTGATCGACTGCTGACACTTGAGTAGGTGTGGTCATGGTCATGATCTCAGCGCTGGTGACGGATGCGTGGGTTGGCGAAGCCGTAGAGGATATCCACCACGAAGTTCACCAGGATCACCAGACAGGCGATCAGCAGGATGCCGTTTTGCACCACCGGGTAGTCCCGCGCGCCAATGGCTTCGATCAGCCATTTGCCGATGCCGGGCCAGGAGAAGATGGTTTCGGTCAAAACCGCACCGGCCAGCAGTGTGCCGACTTGCAGGCCCACCACTGTCAGCACCGGGATCAGCGCGTTACGCAGGCCGTGCACGAACACCACGCGCGCCGGCGACAGGCCCTTGGCCTTGGCGGTACGGATGTAGTCTTCGCGCAGCACTTCAAGCATCGAGGAACGGGTCATCCGCGCAATCACTGCCAGCGGGATGGTGCCCAGTACGATGGCCGGCAGGATCAGGTGGTGCAGGGCATCCCAGAATGCGTCCGGCTCGTCGGCCAGCAGGGTGTCGATCAGCATGAAACCGGTGCGCGGCTCGATGTCGTAGAGCAGGTCGATACGCCCGGAAACCGGGGTCCAGCCCAGGCTCACCGAGAAGAACATGATCAGGATCAGGCCCCACCAGAAGATCGGCATCGAATATCCCGCCAGGGAGATGCCCATCACCCCATGGTCGAACAGGGATCCTCGCTTGAGTGCCGCGATCACCCCGGCCAATAGCCCGAGGATGCCGGCGAACAACAGGGCGGCCATGGACAGTTCCAGGGTCGCGGGGAACAGGGCGGTGAACTCGCTCCAGACGCTGGTGCGGGTGCGCAGGGATTCGCCGAGGTCGCCCTGGGCGAGCTTGCCGACGTAGTCCAGGTATTGCGCATACAAGGGTTTGTTCAAGCCAAGGCGTTCCATTGCCTGGGCGTGCATCTCGGGGTCAACCCGCCTTTCGCCCATCATGACTTCTACGGGGTCGCCAGGGATCATGCGAATCAACGCAAAAGTCAGCAACGTGATGCCGAAGAACGTGGGGATCAATAACCCCAATCGGCGGGCAATAAAACTAAACATCGTGTTGTCTACCTCAATCAGCCGGTTAGGCAGGTCCGGCTCCGTCAACGTCGACGGAACCGGGCGTCTCTTATTACTTCACCTGGGTGGTGGCGAAGTTATTGTTGGTCAGGGGGCTTTGGGTATAACCCTCGACGTTCTTGCGCATGGCGGTGAACATTTTCGGGTAGGCCATGGGGATCCATGGTTGGTCCTTGTCGAAAACGGCCAGCGCTTGTTCATAGAGTGCGGCGCGTTCGGCGGGTTCAGCCACGGCGCGGGCCTTGTCGATCAAGCCCTGAAACTCTTGGTTACACCAGCGGGCGTAGTTTTCGCCGTTTTTAGCGGCATCGCAACTCAGGTTGGGGGTGAGGAAGTTGTCTGGGTCGCCGTTGTCTCCGGCCCAGCCGGCCGAGACCATGTCGTGTTCGCCGGCTTTGGCGCGCTTGAGCATTTCGCCCCACTCCATGACCCTGATATTGACCTTCAGGCCAATCTTCGCCAGATCCGCCTGCATGCGCTGGGCGCCGAGCATCGGGTTGGGGTTGGTCGGGCCGCCGCCGTTGCGGGTGAACAGGGTGAATTCGGTGCCTTCCGGCACGCCGGCTTCCTTGAGCAGGGCACGGGCCTTGTCCAGGTCGCGGGGCGGGTTTTTCAGCTGGTCGTTGAAGCCCAGCAGGGTCGGCGGGTACGGGCCGGTGGCGTCGATGGCATTGCCTTTGCCGTACAGGGATTCGTTATAGCCCTGTTTGTCGAACGCGATGTTGATCGCGTGGCGCACCCGCGCGTCGCTCATGTACTTGTGGGTGGTGTTCATGGCGGTGTAGGCGGTGGTCATCGCCGCCAGTTCCGCGACCTTCAGGTTGGAATCGGCCTTGATACTCGGCAGGTCGTCAGGCTTTGGATACAGCGCGATCTGGCACTCATTGGCCTTGAGCTTTTGCAGGCGCACGTTGTTATCCACCGCGATGGCCAGGATCAGCGGGTCGGCGGGCGGCTTGCCACGGAAGTATTCCGGGTTGGCCTTGAAGCGCACCTGGGCATCTTTCTGGTAGCGGGTAAAAATAAACGGGCCGGTGCCGATCGGCTTGCTGTTGAGCTCGCCGGTCTTGTTGGCGGCCAGCAGTTTGTCGGCGTATTCGGCGGAGTGGATGGCGGTGAAGGGCATCGCGACATCGGCCAGGAACGGGGCTTCGGGGCGGGTCAGGGTGAAGACCACGGTGTGGTCATCGGTCTTCTCGACGCTTTTGAGCAGTTCCTTGAAACCCATGCTTTCGAAATAGGGGAAACCGGTGGTGGACTTGTTGTGCCACGGATGTTTCGGGTCCAGTTGACGCTGGAAGCTCCAGAGCACGTCGTCGGCATTCAGGTTGCGCGTGGGCTTGAAGTAGTCGGTGGTGTGGAACTTGACGTCATCACGCAGGTGGAAGGTATAGGTCAGACCGTCTTCACTGATGTCCCACGATTTGGCGAGTGCAGGCACGATTTCAGTAGTGCCGGGCTTGAAGTCCACCAGGCGGTTGAACATGGTTTCGGCCGCAGCATCGGCGGTGACGGCCGTGGTGTACAGGACCGGGTCGAAGCCTTCCGGACTGGCTTCGGTGCAGACCACCAGCGGCTTGGCCGAAATGCCCAGGGCCACACTCAGCAGTGCAGCGGTCATGGCGGCTTGTAACGGGAGCATTTTCATTGAAGAGCCCTCTGCAAACGATTCAACCACACAAATGTAGACGGCAGGCTCGTCCTGAGCCTGCCGTTTACCTGGCGCTAATTAAAGGATGTTGAATGGGATGGTGGTGACCAGACGGAATTCCTTGACGCTGCCGTCAGATTGGAACTCGCTGCCACGGTGTTCGACGTAGGTCGCACGGATAGCAGTGGCCTTGAGCGGGCCGCTCTGGATCGCATAACCGGCGCCTACACCGTATTCCTGGTGTTTCTCGCCGTCTTGCTTCTGGATACCGTCGTAGCCCTTGCCGACTACCCCACGGTTGCCGGTGTAGTGGGTACCGTCAATGCCCCAGCCGCGAGCCGAGTAGATGTTGAACTTCAGGCCCGGCACGCCGTATTCGGCCATGTTAATGCCGTAGGCGACCTGGAAGGATTTCTCGTTCGGGCCGTTGAAGTCCGAAGTCAAGGAGTTGGCCAGGTAGATGCCGTTGGTTTCGTGCAGGTAGTCGAAGTACTCGTTACCGTTCACCGCCTGGTAGGAGAAGGTCAGGCTGTGGGCTTGGTGCGCCAGGCCCAGGGACAGGGAGAAGGTATCGTTGTCGATATCCCCCATCAGCTTTTTGCCTTCGTCGACGGTCTTGTAGTAGTTGAAGCCAGTGGTCAGGGCCAGTTGCTGGCTGTCACCCAGTTCGTGGGTTGCACCGAAGTAGTACTGGTTCCAGAAGTCCTTCACGTTGGCACCGAAGAAGCTGGTCTTCAGGCTTTTGAACGGCTGATAGTTGGCGCCCAGGGTGTAGACCTTGTCGGTCTCCACGCTGGCATCGGATGTGTATTCGGTACGGAACTTCGACAGGCTCTGCTCGGTACGTGGCGAAACACGATCAAACACACCGCCCTGGAACGACAGGTTGTTGAATTCTTCGCTGTTGAAACTCACACCCTCGAAGCTCGAAGGTAGGGCACGGTTGCCGATAGTGTCGACGATAGGGCTGCTGAAGTTCTGGCGACCGGCAGTCAGGGTGGTGTTGGAAACACGGAACTGGACGTTGGCCAGGCCCAGTTTGCTCCACTGGTCTACGGCATTGCCGTCAGAGTCAGCCAAGGTGCGGTTAGAGCCGCCCTTGATATCGCGTTTGCTGCGGTCCAGAACCAGAGCGTTGTACACCGCTACTTCGGTCTTGACACCAACAGTGCCCTGGGTGAAACCCGAGCTTGCGTTGAGGATGGTGCCCTGAACCCAGTTGGTACGGTTGCGGTCGGTCTTTACGACACCGTGCTCTTTGTATTTGAAGCTGCCCCCCCGGTACAGGCTTTCGTGGGAGTACCAGTTGCGCGTACTGCCGCCGAGGCTGAAGTCTTCGATAAAGCCCTTGGCTTCGCTTTGGGCGCTGGCGCCGGCCAGTGTGGTCGGCACGAATTCCTGGCTTGCAGGTTCGGCGTAAGCGGTCGCGGTGATGCTGCTGATGGCCATGGCCAGTAGCACTTTGCTGCTTAGTTTCATGGGTGGAGCTCCTTTGGTTCTCTTTTTTTTATGCCGGCCTTTTTAGATGAGCCGGCTATTGGGTGTGTAACTCTTCAAGCACTTGCAAACGTTTGCTGTAGGACATTTCGCGAATTACAGCTGCACGTTTGCGGCAGAGCCCACTTCGCTCTGCGCATCCGGTTATTTTCTTATGGGGTGATACTGACGCCCGAGAACACGTTGCGGCCGAAGGGGCTGACTTTGAAACCTTCGACCTTGGTGCTTAACGGTTGGTTGACCGTCGAGTGGGCGACAGGCGTGATCGGCACCTGTGTTTTAAGCAGTTGCTGCGCCTGTTTGTACAGAACAGTCCGTTGTTCACGGTCGGTGACGACCTTGGCTTGCTTGATCAGCTTGTCGTACGCCGGGTCACACCACATCGAGTAGTTGTTCCCGCCGATGGCGTCGCAGCTGTAGAGGGTGCCCAGCCAGTTGTCCGGGTCACCGTTGTCGCCGGTCCAACCAATCAGGCTGACATCGTGCTCGCCGTTTTTGGTGCGCTTGATGTACTCGCCCCACTCATAGCTGACGATCTTGACCTTGAGGCCAATCTTGGCCCAGTCGCTTTGCAGCATCTCGGCCATCAGCTTGGCGTTGGGGTTGTACGGGCGCTGGACGGGCATGGCCCACAGGGTGATCTCGGTGCCTTCCTTGACGCCGGCCGCCTTGAGCAATTCCTTGGCTTTTTCCGGGTTGTAGGCGGCGTCCTTGATGCTGTCGTCATAGGACCACTGGGTCGGCGGCATGGCGTTGACCGCCAGTTGCCCCGCGCCCTGGTACACGGCATTGAGGATGCTCTGCTTATTCACCGCCATGTCCAGGGCCTGGCGCACTTCGAGCTGGTCGAAGGGTTTGTGCCGCACGTTATAGGCGATGTAGCCGAGGTTGAAGCCGGGTTTGGTCAGCAGTTGCAGGTTCGGGTCGGCCTTGAGCGCGTCGACATCGGCGGGGCGTGGATGCAGGGTGACCTGGCATTCATTGGCCTTGAGCTTCTGCACGCGTACCGAGGCGTCGGTGTTGATGGCGAAAATCAGTTGGTCGAGCTTGACCTTGCTCGGGTCCCAGTAGTTTTTATTGCCGGCGAAACGGATCTGCGAATCCTTCTGGTAACGCTGGAACACGAACGGCCCGGTGCCGATCGGCTTCTGGTTGATATCGCTGGGTTTGCCGGCCTTGAGCAGTTGCTCGGCGTACTCGGCCGAGAGGATCGCGGCGAAGCTCATGGCGATGTTCTGGATAAACGCGGCATCGACCGTGTTCAGGGTCATCACCACGGTATGCGGGTCGGTTTTCTCGACCTTGGCGATGTTCTTGTTCAGGCTCATCCCGTTGAAGTACGGAAACTCGGTGGGGTAGGCCTTGCGAAACGGGTGGTTGGCGTCAAGCATGCGGTTGAAGGTGAACAGCACGTCATCGGCGTTGAAATCCCGTGTCGGCTTGAATTCCTTGTTGCTGTGGAACTTCACCCCTTCGCGCAAGTGGAAGGTGTAGGTCAGGCCGTCTGGCGAGATATCCCACTTGGTAGCCAGCCCTGGTACGACGCCGGTTTCACCCTTTTCGAACTCAACCAGGCGGTTGTAGATCGGCTCGGCCGCATCGTTGTCGGTGGCGGTGGTGTACTGCGCAGTATCGAACCCGGCCGGGCTGCCTTCGGAGCAGAACACCAGGCTTTTCTTTTCGGCAGCCTGGCCCATCGAAGCGACGGCCAACAGGCTGGTACCCAATATCGCGGATAGAACGGTGGTATGGCGCATGACGGTCCCCAATCCATGTTTATCGTTTTCGTCAGTGAACAATCAGCACGCCTTACCTGGCATGGAGAAAGCACTGCTCCCATCCACAGCAAATGCCGTATCGGAATTGCGCGTTTGCCTACCTCGACGTTAGGGAACGAGGGCAGGGCGGTAAATGCGCAGAACCGGACAGACCTTGTAGGTATCGGACGTAACCTGCGCAGTTAGCTGCTGTAGGACGGCAGCCCATGCGGGGGTAGTTCGATTCCTAGGATCTGGGCGGATGCAATAACGGCGACGTTATGAAACGTCGCCGCTAGAGATCACTACTTGCTGACGCTTACCCCGTAGAAGGAATTCAAGCCAAATGGGCTGATCTTGAAGTCCTGCACGTTGTTGCGCATGGGTTGATACACCGTCGAGTGTGCGATAGGTGTCATGGGCACTGCATCTTTGAGGACGTGTTGCGCCTGCTTGTACAGTTCGGTGCGCTTGGCGACGTCCGATGTGGCCTTGGCTTCTTTCACGATGCCGTCGAATTTCTTGTCACACCATTTGGAGAAGTTGTTGCCGGCCAGGGAGTCGCAGCCAAACAGCACGTTCAGCCAGTTGTCCGGGTCACCATTGTCACCGCTCCAGCCGATGATCATGGCCTGGTTCTCGCCGCCCTTGGAACGCTTGATGTACTCGCCCCACTCGTAGCTGACGATGTTGACCTTCAAGCCGATCTGCTTCCAGTCGTTCTGCAGCATCTCGGCCATCAGCTTGGCGTTGGGGTTGTACGGACGCTGGACCGGCATGGCCCACAAGGTGATCTCGGTGCCTTCCTTGACGCCGGCCTCCTTGAGCAGTTCCTTGGCCTTGGCCACATCGTGCGGGACGTCCTTGATGGTGTCGTCATAGGACCATTGGGTCGGCGGCATGGCGTTGACCGCCAGTTGGCCTGCGCCCTGGTACACCGAGTCGATGATCTGCTGCTTGTTGACCGACATGTCCAGCGCCTGGCGTACGCGCAGGTCGGCCAGGGGGTTGGCGGCCGTCTGGCCCTTGAGCACTGGCATGACGTTGTAGGCGATATAACCCAGGTTGAAACCGGCCTGGTGCGGCAGTTTCAGGGTTTTGTCCTCGCCCAGGGCCTTGAGGTCGGCCGGACGCGGGAAGAGGGTGACCTGGCATTCATTCTTCTTGAGTTTCTGCACACGCACCGACGGGTCGGTGGTGATGGCGAAGATCAGGTTGTCGATCTTCACGTCTTCAGGCTTCCAGTAATCCTTGTTGCCGGTGAAGCGGATGTTGGAGTCTTTCTGGTAGCTCTTGAACACGAACGGACCAGTGCCGACCGGCTTCTGGTTGATGTCCTGGGGCTTGCCGTCCTTCAACAGTTGGGCGGCGTATTCGGCCGACTGTACCGAGGCGAAGCTCATGGCCAGGTTCTGGATAAACGCGGCGTCCACGGTGCCAAGGGTGAACTTGACGGTGTGGTCGTCGATTTTCTCGATGTTCTTGATGTTGGTGTCCATCCCCATGTCCGTGAAGTACGGGAACTCGGTGGGGTAGGCCTTACGGAACGGATCGTCTTTATTGATCATCCGGTTGAAGGTGAAGAGCACGTCGTCGGCGTTGAATTCACGAGTCGGCTTGAAATACGGCGTGGTGTGGAACTTGACCCCTTCGCGCAGGTGGAAGGTGTAGGTCAGGCCGTCTTCGGATACATCCCACTTGGTGGCCAGGCCAGGAATCACGGCGGTGCCGCCGCGCTCGAACTGGCTGAGCCGGTTGAACATGGTTTCGGCCGAAGCATCGAAGTCTGTTCCGGTAGTGTACTGGCCTGGGTCGAAACCGGCCGGGCTCCCTTCGGAGCAGAACACCAGATTAGTCGCCGCCTGGGCGAAAGGTGCAGCGGCCATTAAACCGGCGCTGACTAAAAACGGAATGACTGCGTGTTTAAGCATGTTGGCCTCATGATTTGTTGTCATTTTTGGAATTGAGGGCGACCTCGTGAGTCGGCCTGCGGATACTTATGCAGGCCCCATACCCAATGCAAGACGTTGAGAGGCAACAAGCGGCAAAGAGTGGTACGAACGTACAGGAATGTCGCATTCATATAATTTTCGGCACAAAACTGCATTTTTGAGGGTGTTTTTCGGTGCGTGACGCGCACCGAATCGGTTCGGTCGAGGTGTCTGGCGCACTAGATTGGGGCGTAGCTGTTACTTATTCAGACTTACGCCGTAGAACGGCGTCAGGCCAAACGGGCTGATTTTTCAATCCTGGACGTCCTTGCGCAGGTGCTGGAAAACCGTCGAGTTCACAATTGGCGTTATAGGTATTTGATTGTTAGGTATTTTTTGCTCCTGTTAATACCACTTGATGGGTTCGTCATGGTCACTGCTGAGCCTGGCCTTCTGCACCTGTTGGCCGTACTCCGGGTGACACCATTTTGCATAATCGCGGCCCTTGATCGCGGCACACCTGTAGAGCACACCGAGCCAGTAATCCGGTGCGCCGGTCCAGGCGTAAATCATCACATCGTGCTCGCCGTTTTTTGCACGTTTGATGCATTCACTCACTCATAGCTGACGATATTGGCGGTGATCCCGAATCTGGTCCAATCCTGGCGGACCATCTGCGCTGACATTCGCGTGTTGGGAGTGGAGGCGCGCCCCATCGTCATCGCCTATAGATGGGGGGGTGATACCTGGTGCAACTCCTGCTTCTTTTAGTAGCGCCCAGGCCTTGGCCGGATCGTGCGGTGAGTCTTTGATGTTGAGGGCATAAGACCATTTGGTCGCAGGCCGGGTGCTCTGCGCCAATTGCCCGCCAGCGTTTTTGAGCCTCTCCCAACGGGGGCGGCAAAAATCGCTGACTGCTTCAGATCGTCCTTAAGCGCCGAAATGAGCGGGCTTATAAGTGAAAAACCACCACTTTATTGGGTTCCAATGTGGGTTTTTCTTGGTGGGGTTGAACGTCTTGGCCAAATTATCGTTGACGTATTCTTCGGCTTGTATCCTGACCGCTCGTCTCACCGCAGGGGTCAGATTTGTGTTGCTCTGTTTTAAGTGTTCTAAGTAGAAGGTTTCTACTTTGCCGATGGCTTTTGTAATAACTTCTGGAGCGAGGCGTGCCGTTAATGTTCCCTCGTAACCTTTTACTGGGCGGTTTATGAGCTTCTGGAATTCAGCGGCAAATGACTGTTCAGCACCGTTTGCGGAGTAGCAAGATAGAAGGCGTACTTTTTGAAAGTTTTCCGGCCGGATGCCTTGTTGATGTAGTGTGTCCAGTAGCTCCTGTGGAGTATTTAGTTTTCCATTGTATGAAACTTTGCTTGTTCCCGTTGATTTGTCGAGCCCGCCATGTACCACAATGTTCAGGCGAGAATCTTTGCCTAGTTTTGAGTCATCGACAAAAGTGTAAAGATCTTTGTTGATGTGGTTGAGGTCCTTTGCGTCTCCGCTGAGTATATTGACGCTATCGGCGGTGGAAAATAGCTCTTCACCTGTTGGAAGATTTTTAATTGATTTAAGCTTTTCAATACTGGTGTTTTCGGCGTCGGTCAACGGGAGGGACGTTAATATACCGCCTTCTTTGGGCACCTGGTTCGGGGAGGGCTCAGTACCGCTATTAGCCTTGGGGGGGTGCTCAAATTCGTAGCTGCTTGTATCTGCGTTATATTTCCACTGATAATCATAGCCGGCAGAAGAGTTAAAGCGTATGGCTGCTTTCTCTGCCTCAACCTCGGCCCCCCCGACAACGGCAAATGCAGCTTCTTGTGCCAGTTGCAGTCCTGATATAACCGCTGCGCTAGTGCCTCCCGCGCGATCTTGTGCGGTCATGCCATAGAGGCTGTCATGGGCTCCGAAGACAATATTGCCCGTATTGCCGACGACGGGTAAATATCCGAAAGTATTCCCCCAAAGTTCCTTTGCCTTCTTCCAGCCCTGCTGTGAGGATCCAAATACTTCAGTTTGGTCAGACCATACGGCATTCTTGGCATTCTCTTTTTGAAATTCTGAAGCAATGCCATTGCTCAGGTTGCCGAACCTCAAATAATAGTCACTGTCCCGTGATTGGGTGTAATTGAACAGTTCCGAAACCGGTACTTCCTTATCCTTCACAAAGTTCTGGCGTCCGGGGTAGAGGGCGGGGGCGCCTTCAATCAAGTTGTCGAGGACGCCGACTGCGCTTGGCCAATGGGCATCCTTTCCGCCTTGCCGGTCTCTGGCATTAAAGCTTTGCACTAAGTTGTCACGGTTGACTTTAGCCCAGGCCGCGAAATCTTTATCACCATGAATCTCGCTGATAGTGCCATTTTTTAAATCAACCATCAGCCCCTGGTTGGGCCTGTTATTAGCGTTGCCATCATAGGGGGTGTATGGAATAAATGCATACCCTGCCAGTGGGTAGCCGTATATGTTGGGGATGATAACCTGCCCATTTTTATTCAGTGTCCGGTTGATGGCTTCTTGACCTTCAGGGCTTAAGGTCTTGAATGCATTTTTATCGCTATGCAGGCTTTTTAAAGTTCCCTTTAAAGTATAGGTGTCTGCTTTGCCTGATCTTTCTGCCAATTCTCCCGAGGCGTTTCGCATTGGCGTGGCTACGGTTTTTTCCCAACTGTTTTGGAGTTTTTTGCCCAGCGACTCTAAGTTGCTCACCATCTGCTTGTCTTCAGGCTCGATTTCCATAAAGCTAAAATTTATCGGCCCGCCTCGTTCTACTTTATCGTGCTGAAGTGCGCCTGCTGCAATTTCCCATGCTGAGTAGGTGCGTTTCTCTACGTTGCTTAAGTTTTCGGGAGTGCCCCGTCCCACATAGGACTTGAATGTCACCGTGATTTTTTTATGCGGGTCGTATCCCGCTGCCAACAAACCAGCACTGAAGTAACCTGCGGGCTCCATGAATTGACGAGTGTCTTGGAATTTAATGTTCCTTTCGCCTTCGCTACCGGATTCCACATTCTTGATTTTCAGTTCTACACGATACGCATAGTCATCAACACGTTTCTCCCGTTCCTGCATGGAGGCGCTCGCCCCGGGCGGAGTGAGGCTCCAGCCATAAATGACCCCCTTGTAATTACCCGGTTTAAGGTCTTCATTGGGCGAATGCCCACTAAACCCACCGCGATAAAACTGCTTGTTACGCGGAACATTGCCCCTCGATCTATCCCCGGGGGCTATTGAGCGAGAGACGCGATTCGACGCAGGTTCTTGCTCTGGGTAGTCTGCTTTTGAGCCCAGGGGGTTGGCTGTTGATGGGGAATTAGTGGTGGCGGGAAATTGTAGTCGAGAGGGTTCCTGTATGCGCATTTTCGGCTCGATCACGGAGTGGGTTGTAGGCTAATCATCGATCATCTATGTGCTGCCACTCAGCAATGAATTTAAATACCGTGCATTAGCGGTACCGCACAGAGATTTTCGAAGAATCACGTTCCTTTAACTAAGGTGGCGGTGACAGTAATCAAGTGGCTGTCTGGATACATTGAGTTCCACTGTTACACTCGGGCTGAGCGTATAGAGTGGGTTTTAAGCTTATCCCCACAGTGCTGAAGAAGAGGTTTACGCAGAAGTACCGTAACCTTGTTACAGGGCGGTTTGAGTTTGGAGGGCACTTAAGCTTTACTGCCGTCGTTACTGAAACATTGCCTGCATGGTCTTCAATAGCGGCAATGTAAGTAGTGATTTTATTCAGGCGGTGTAGGTGCTGATAGTCGAAAAAGTTGCCCAAAAAAAAGCGCAGCCGTTGAGGCTGCGCCGTTTCTAAGGCTGCAAAGGTTACTGCAAGACTTCAATCACCCCGTCGGCGCTCATGCTGACCTGGCTGGTGCCGGCCTCGACCTCAGGTGTCGGCGCCGAATCCATCGCTGCCGCCTTCATCATCATCCCGCCATTTCGCGCGTACGGCATTGGGTAGCCGTTGGTATTGAAGTTCAGGTTGACGATCTTGTAGCCCTTGCCGCCGAGTGCATCGGTGGCCAGTTGGGCGCGGGCCTTGAACGCGGCGACCGCATCCTTGAGCAACGCGTCTTCGCTGGACTTGCGCGTGGCGTCGGCGATGGCGAAGTCCATATTGTCCATTTTCAGGGTGTTGAGCAGCTCGCCGGTGAGCTTGGACAGCGCGGGGAAGTCCGCGCTTTCCAGACGCAGTTCGGCGCGCTCGCGCCAGCCGGTGATCTTCTGGTTCTTGTTGTCGTAGATCGGATAGCTGTTGCGGCTGCCCTGGCGCAGGGTCACGGCTTTTACTTCGCGAGCTTCGCCCAGCGCCTTGTTCATGATGGTTGTGACTTCGGCGGCGAGCTTGGCCGGGTCAGTATTTTGCGACTCGGTGTAGAGGGTGACGATCATCTTGTCACGGGCCACTTCCTGGCTGACTTCGGCCCGCAGGGAAATCTGGTTGTAGTGCAGTTGGTCGGCGGCCAGCGCGGGCAGGCTGGCAATGCTGCCAACGCTGAGGGCAATAAGGGCGGCACTGCGAGTGAAACGTGACATGGAAGCTCCTTGAGAGTGATCGTGTTCGGTAAGACTGTAGACGGGGGATTCGGGTTCGGCGGGTTACAAAATCTCTACATCTGGCGACGATGCCGACGAACGGTCATAAAGCCATGACCTGCGTCAAAGGGCCACAGACTCGCAGACTGTATCGTCGCTTCGTTTATACTTGCTGCGATCCGCCTGGAGCGCTCATCAGGAGAGCTCATGCTCGCCCCCGTAAAACTGACTTCCGCCACTCGCCAGAACCTCTGGCGCCTGACGTTTATCCGCACCCTGGTGCTGGCCGCCCAGGCCGGTTCCGTGGGGCTCGCCTATTGGTTTGAACTGCTGCCGCTGCCTTGGCTGCAACTGTGGGTGACCCTGGCCTTTTCCACGGTGCTGTGTGTGTTCACGGCCATCCGTCTGCGCACCACCTGGCCGGTGACGGAGCTGGAGTACGCGCTGCAACTGGCCTGCGACCTGTTTATCCACAGCGTGTTGCTGTATTTCTCCGGTGGCTCCACCAACCCCTTCGTTTCCTATTACCTGGTACCGCTGACCATCGCTGCCGTGACCTTGCCGTGGCGCTATTCGGTGATCCTGTCGGGGATTGCCCTGGCGCTTTACACCTTGTTGCTGGCGCAGTTCTATCCCCTGGAAACCTTCCCGATTGCCCGGGAAAACCTGCAGATCTACGGCATGTGGCTGAGCTTCGCGCTGTCGGCGGCGGTGATCACCTTTTTTGCCGCGCGCATGGCCGAAGAGCTGCGGCGCCAGGAAGAACTGCGCGCAATCCGCCGTGAAGAGGGCCTGCGTGACCAGCAACTGCTGGCCGTGGCGACCCAGGCCGCCGGTGCGGCCCATGAACTGGGCACGCCGCTGGCAACCATGAGCGTGCTGATCAAGGAAATGCGCCAGGACCATCACGACCCGGCCTTGCAAGACGACCTCGGCGTGTTGCAGGAACAGGTCAAGCAGTGCAAGCAGACCTTGCAGCAACTGGTGCGCGCCGCTGAAGCCAACCGGCGCCTGGCGGTGGATATGCAAGACGTCACCCAGTGGCTGGACGAAGCCCTGAACCGCTGGCACTTGATGCGTCCCGAAGCCAGTTACCGTTTCCACCTGCTGGGGCAGGGCGCAGTGCCGCGTATGGCGCCACCGCCGGACCTGACCCAGGCGTTGCTGAACCTGTTGAACAATGCAGCCGACGCCTGCCCGGAAGGGTTGGAAGTGCAGTTGGACTGGGATTGGGAAAACCTCACCATCAGT
This sequence comes from Pseudomonas sp. FP2294, assembly GCF_030687625.1. Classification (NCBI taxonomy): domain Bacteria; kingdom Pseudomonadati; phylum Pseudomonadota; class Gammaproteobacteria; order Pseudomonadales; family Pseudomonadaceae; genus Pseudomonas; species Pseudomonas sp. FP2294. The sequence goes on along the minus strand of NZ_CP117441.1, from coordinate 4,902,937 downwards.
ATTCGCGACCACGGCGCTGGCGTGCCGCTGGCGATTGCCGAGCAGATCGGCAAGCCATTCTTTACCACCAAGGGCAAAGGCTTCGGCCTGGGCCTGTTCTTGAGCAAGGCCAGCGTGACCCGCGCTGGCGGCTCGGTGAAACTTTACCCCCATGAGGAAGGCGGCACGCTCACCGAGCTGCGCCTGCCCCGTGCTGCACGAGGAGACATCGATGAGTGACGAGATCCAAGTCGAAGGCGAAGAACTGCCGCACCTGTTGCTGGTAGATGACGATGCCACCTTTACCCGCGTAATGGCGCGAGCCATGAGCCGTCGCGGGTTTCGCGTCAGCACTGCAGGTTCCGCCGAAGAAGGCCTGGCCATCGCCCAGGCCGACCTGCCGGACTACGCGGCACTGGACCTGAAAATGGACGGTGACTCGGGCCTTGTGCTGCTGCCCAAGCTGCTGGAGCTGGACCCGGAAATGCGCGTGCTGATCCTCACCGGGTATTCGAGCATTGCCACCGCTGTCGAGGCGATCAAGCGCGGTGCCTGCAACTACCTGTGCAAGCCGGCGGACGCCGATGATGTGCTGGCCGCCTTGCTCTCCGAGCATGCCGACCTCGACACCCTGGTGCCGGAAAACCCGATGTCGGTGGACCGCCTGCAGTGGGAGCACATCCAGCGCGTGTTGACCGAGCACGAAGGCAATATCTCAGCCACGGCCCGTGCCCTGGGCATGCACCGCCGGACCTTGCAGCGCAAGCTGCAGAAGCGCCCGGTACGGCGCTGAACTACGGTGAGTGGGCTTGTGTGGGAGCGGGCTTGCTCGCGAAGGCGCAGTGTCAGTCAAGTCTTTAACAACTGACACTCCACCTTCGCGAGCGAGCCCGCTCCCACATTGGATCTCCATTGTTCTGCCGATCCAGTTCCAACAAAAAGCCCGGCTGATCATGGATCAGCCGGGCTTTTTGTATGGCTTGAAAACGACTTACTTTTTCAAGCCGTAATGCTCATCCAGCATGCCGGGGGCGTTCGGCGCCTTTGGCGCGTAGTCCCGCGGCGGCTCCTGGTTTTCCCGTGGCGGGGTCAGGCGCTCCCGTGGGGCTTGCGTGGCATCGGAATGCAGCGCGGCCAGCAGACGCTGACGGGTAATATCGTCCAGGGCCAGGCGGTTGGCGCCATCGGCGAGGTGATCCTGTACTTCCTGGTAGCTCTGGGTGAGCTTCTTGACCAGGGTCGCGGTGCTGTTGAAGTGGGTAACAACCTCGTTCTGATAACTGTCAAAACGTTCCTGGATGTCATCCAACTGACGCTGCGTGCGGTTAGGCGCGGCATTCGGCAGGAGGCGAGCAACCAGGAATCCAATGGCGACACCGGCAACCAGGGCAAGAGTCGGCAACAACCAAACTAAGAGCGAGTGTTCCACGAGTCCTTCCTCTATAAACGGCTTTGCTTTACGTTAACGGCTCGGACCTGCGCTGTATACCGCGATTAAGCTCGCAATGATGCCATGCACAGACTTTTAGCTAGACGAGTCGACCCCTTGAGAGGTCACGGAGTTCATTCCTTGCTCATGCGTGAAACCCCTGTTTTGATTGATGGCCCGGTAGGCCAATTGGAAGCCTTGTACCTCGATCACCCCGAGCCACGTGGCCTGGCGCTGATCTGCCACCCTAACCCGGTGCAGGGTGGGACCATGCTCAATAAAGTCGTCTCGACCCTGCAACGTACCGCCCGCGATGCCGGTTTGATTACTTTGCGTTTCAATTACCGTGGCGTCGGTGCCAGCGCTGGTAGCCATGATATGGCCACAGGTGAAGTGGACGATGCCGAAGCCGCCGTAAGCTGGCTGCGTGAAAAACACCCGGACCTGCCCATCACCTTGCTGGGTTTCTCGTTCGGTGGATTTGTTGCCGCCAGTCTCGGCGGGCGCCTGGAAGCCAAGGGCGAAAAACTCGCGCACCTGTTTATGGTGGCTGCGGCCGTCATGCGTTTGCGTGACGAGGACCCGCTTCCACAGGGCTGCCCGCTGACCGTGATCCAGCCGGAAACCGACGAAGTGGTCGACCCGCAGCAGGTCTACGACTGGTCTGCCGCCCTCAAACGCCCCCATGAGCTGCTGAAAGTGGCAGAATGCGGGCACTTTTTTCATGGCAAGCTCACCGATCTCAAGGATCTGGTGCTGCCGCGCCTTTCGAATTGATAGCAGTCTGATAAGCGATTACCCATGACGACTCGTACCCGTATCCTCACCGGCATCACCACCACCGGCACCCCGCACCTGGGCAACTACGCCGGTGCCATCCGCCCGGCGATCCTCGCCAGCCAGGATGCCAATGCCGATTCGTTCTACTTCCTGGCCGACTACCACGCCCTGATCAAGTGCGATGACCCGCAGCGCATCCAGCGCTCGCGTATGGAAATCGCCGCGACCTGGCTGGCCGGTGGCCTGGATGTGAACCGGGTGACCTTCTACCGTCAGTCCGATATCCCGGAAATTCCCGAGCTGACCTGGCTGCTGACTTGCGTCGCGGCCAAGGGCCTGCTCAACCGTGCCCACGCCTACAAGGCCTCGGTGGACAAGAACCTGGAAAACGGCGAAGACCCGGATGCCGGGATCAGCATGGGCCTGTACAGCTATCCGGTGCTGATGGCGGCGGACATCCTGATGTTCAATGCCCATAAGGTCCCGGTCGGCCGCGACCAGATCCAGCACGTGGAAATGGCCCGTGATATCGGCCAGCGTTTCAACCACCTGTTCGGCAAGGGCAAAGAGTTCTTCACCATGCCCGAGGCAGTGATTGAAGAAGGTGTCGCCACCTTGCCGGGCCTGGATGGGCGCAAGATGTCGAAGAGCTACGACAACACCATTCCGTTGTTCACCACCGCCAAGGACATGAAGGACGCGATCTCGCGAATCGTCACCGACTCCCGCGCGCCGGGTGAGGCCAAGGATCCGGATAACTCGCACCTGTTCACCTTGTACCAGGCGTTCGCCACCCCTGAACAGGAACAGCAACTGCGCAGCGAACTGCTCGACGGCCTGGGCTGGGGCGAGGCGAAAAACCGCCTGTTCCAACTGCTGGACGGCCAGTTGGGCGAAGCCCGCGAGCGCTACCATCAATTGATGGCGCGCCCTTCGGACATGGAAGACCTGCTGCTGGTCGGCGCCAAGAAGGCCCGTGCCGTCGCCGGTCCATTCCTGCAGGAGCTGCGGGAAGCCGTGGGCCTGCGCTCGTTCGTCAACCAGGCCAGCGAGGCTGCCAGCACCAAGAAGAAGGCAGTCAAGGCCGCGCGGTTTGTCAGCTTCCGTGAAGACGACGGCAGCTTCCGCTTCCGCCTGCTGGCGGCTGACGGCGAGCAGCTGTTGTTGTCGCGCAACTTTGCCGATGGCAAGGCGGCCGGCGCTGTCACCAAGCAGTTGCAGTCCGGCCAGGCGCTGGATGTGCGCAGTGAGGCCCTGGGCTTTACGGTGTGGCTCGACGGCGCGTGTATCGCCGACAGCCCGGCCTTCGCCGATAGCGCTGCGCGGGATGCCGCCATCGAAGCCGTGCGCGTAGCATTGACGCCAATCGAAGACTGACCCGACCAAGGGTTGATTGCCATTATCCGGGGCCGTCGTTACAGTGACGGCCCGTTTTTGTTGCCTTGCTAACGAAATTATGACGCCCCTAGAACGATATCAAGCTGATCTGAAGCGCCCCGACTTCTTCCATGATGCTGCCCAGGAAACGGCGGTGCGTCACTTGCAGCGCCTGTACGAAGACCTGGTCGCCTCTTCCCAGAGCAAGCCGGGGATGCTCAGCAAGCTGTTTGGCAAGAAAGACCAGACGCCGGTCAAAGGCTTGTACTTCTGGGGCGGTGTGGGTCGCGGCAAGACTTACCTGGTCGACACCTTCTTCGAAGCGCTGCCGTTCAAGGAGAAGTCGCGCACTCACTTCCACCGCTTCATGAAGCGCGTGCACGAAGAGATGAAGACCCTGCACGGCGAGAAAAACCCGCTGACCATCATCGCCAAGCGTTTCTCCCAGGAAGCGCGGGTTATCTGTTTCGATGAGTTCTTCGTGTCCGATATCACCGATGCGATGATTCTCGGCACCCTGATGGAAGAGTTGTTCAAGAACGGCGTGACCCTGGTCGCCACCTCGAACATCGTGCCTGACGGCCTGTACAAGGACGGCCTGCAGCGTGCGCGTTTCCTGCCGGCCATCGCTCTGATCAAGCAGCACACCGATATCGTCAACGTCGACAGCGGCGTCGATTACCGCCTGCGGCACCTCGAGCAAGCCGAGTTGTTCCACTTCCCCCTCGACGAAGCGGCCCACGAAAGCCTGCGCAAGAGCTTCCGTGCGTTGACGCCGGAATGCACCCAGGCGGTGGAAAACGATAAGTTGATGATCGAGAATCGCCAGATCATTGCCCTGCGCACCTGTGACGACGTGGCCTGGTTCGACTTCCGCGAGCTGTGCGACGGCCCCCGCAGCCAGAACGACTACATCGAACTGGGCAAGATCTTCCATGCCGTGATCTTGAGCGGTGTCGAGCAAATGAGCGTCACTACCGACGACATCGCCCGGCGCTTTATCAACATGGTCGATGAATTCTACGACCGTAACGTCAAGCTGATCATCTCGGCTGAAGTCGAACTCAAGGACCTCTACACCGGCGGTCGCTTGAACTTCGAGTTCCAACGGACCTTGAGCCGCTTGCTGGAAATGCAGTCCCACGAGTTCCTGGCGCGGGCGCACAAGCCTTAGGCAAACACCGAACCAAAATGTGGGAGCGGGCTTGCTCGCGAATGCGGCGTATCAGTCGACTTATTCGTTAACTGACACACCGCATTCGCGAGCAAGCCCGCTCCCACATTTGATTGTGCCCGGCTTTAGTTAGGCGGCCTGCTGGAACTGCTGGCGATACTGGTTCGGCGACAGTTCCGTGTGCTGCCTGAACAGCCGCGCAAAAAAGCTCGCATCGTCGTAACCCACCTCATAGCTGATGGTCTTGATGCTCTTGCGGCTGCCCGACAACAACCCCTTGGCTGTCTCGATGCGCAGGCGTTGCAGGTAGTGCAGCGGCTTGTCGCCGGTAGCGGTCTGGAAGCGCCGCATAAAGTTGCGGATGCTCATGCCGTGTTCTCGGGCCACGTCTTCAAAGCGGAACTTGTCGGCGAAGTGCTCTTCGAGCCAATGCTGGATCTGCAGGATGATCACATCCTGGTGCAGCTTCTGCCCACCAAAACCGATGCGTCCCGGCGCGTAGCTGCGCTGCACTTCGTAAAGGATGTCGCGGGCCACGGCCTGGGCGATGTTGGCGCCGCAGAAGCGCTCGATCAGATAGATGTAGAGATCGCAGGCCGACGTGGTGCCCCCGGCGCAGTACAGGTTGTCGGCGTCGGTCAGGTGCTTGTCCTGATTGAGCTGGACCTTGGGGAAGCGTTCGCTGAAGGCGTTGAAGAAGCGCCAGTAGGTGGTCGCCTCCTTGCCATCAAGCAGGCCGGCTTCGGCGAGCCAGAACACCCCGGTGGCCTCACCGCATAACACCGCCCCGCGCGCATGTTGCTCGCGCAGCCAGGGCAGGATCTGTGGGTAGCGTTTGCTCAGGGCGTCGAAGTCATCCCAGAAGGCCGGCAGCACAATGATATCGGCGTTTTCCAGGCCGCCGTCGACCGGCATGATCACATCGCTGAAGCTGCACACCGATTGCCCATCGGGGCTTACCAGGCGGGTTTCAAAGGCCGGCGTGAGGCCCAGGCCCTGCTGTTTGCCGTAACGCAGGCTGGCGAGGTGGAAGAAATCCTTGGCTTGCATGAGGGTGGAAGCAAACACCCGGTCAATGGCCAAAATGCTGACGCGCCGCAAGGGCGTGGAGACGAGGTTAGACATAATTTCGATTATTCTTATAGGGGAAAGTGGTCAACTAACGGCTGGATCGTCTTATTTTTTGTCGCATGTGTCCAGTGTCCTGTGACGTCCGTGCAGCTTAGGCTCTGTGATCTTGTTTTTGTCCGACAATCGACGCAGGTGACTCATGATTCCCAGAACCTTGTTCAGCTCCGAGCACGAACTCTTCCGCCAGAGCGTGCGCACCTTCCTCGAAAAAGACGCGGTGCCGTACCATGCGCAATGGGAAAAGCAGGGCCATATTGATCGCGCCCTGTGGAGCAAGGCGGGGGAGGCGGGGATGCTGTGCTCGCACCTGCCGGAAGAATATGGCGGCCTGGGCGCGGACTTTATCTACAGCGCCGTGGTGATCGAAGAGATCGGCCGCCTGGGGCTGACCGGGATTGGCTTCTCCCTGCATTCGGACATTGTTGCGCCGTATATCCTGCACTACGGCAGCGAGGCGCTGAAGCACAAGTACCTGCCCAAGCTCGTTTCCGGGGAGATGGTCACGGCCATTGCCATGACCGAGCCGGGTGCCGGGTCGGACCTGCAGGGGGTCAAGACCACTGCCGTGCTGGACGGCGATGAGTATGTAATCAACGGCTCCAAGACGTTTATTACCAATGGCTTCCTGGCGGACCTGGTGATTGTGGTGGCCAAGACCGATCCCAAGGCCGGCGCCAAGGGCACCAGTCTGTTTCTGGTCGAGGCCAATACGCCGGGCTTCGACAAGGGCAAGCGCCTGGAAAAGGTCGGGATGAAGGCTCAGGACACCTCCGAGCTGTTCTTCCAGGACGTGCGGGTGCCCAAGGAGAACCTGCTGGGCCAGGCGGGGATGGGCTTTGCCTACCTGATGCAGGAGCTGCCCCAGGAGCGCCTGACCGTGGCGATCGGCGCCCTGGCGTCGGCCGAGGCGGCGCTGCAATGGACCCTGGACTACACCCGCGAGCGCAAGGCGTTCGGCAAGGCGATTGCCGACTTCCAGAACACCCGCTTCAAGCTGGCGGAGATCGCCACCGAGGTGCAGATTGGTCGGGTGTTTGTCGACAAGTGCCTGGAACAGCACCTGCAAGGCAAGCTGGATGTGCCGACGGCGGCGATGGCCAAATACTGGACCACTGACCTGCAATGCAAGGTGCTCGATGAGTGTGTGCAGTTGCACGGCGGCTACGGTTACATGTGGGAATACCCGATTGCCCGGGCCTGGGCGGATGCGCGGGTACAGCGCATTTATGCGGGGACCAATGAGATCATGAAGGAGATCATTGCGCGGGCGCTTTGAATCTCTGGTGCTGTTGAGGGCCCCATCGCAGGCAAGCCAGCGCCCACATTACCGATCAAATGTGGGCGCTGGCTTGCCTGCGATGGCGGCCTGAAGGTCAATCAAGGCGCAGGATTTGGGTGATCCTTCTGAATCGCCTCGATCCCGTCCAACACCTCTTTCGACAGTTTCAGATCAGCACTGGCGATATTGCTGTCCAACTGCGCAAGCGTCGTCGCGCCAATGATATTGCTGGTCACAAACGGCTGCTGCGTGACAAACGCCAGGGCCATCTGCGCCGGGTCCAGGCCGTGCTCGCGGGCCAGGGCCACATAGCGGCTGCACGCGGCTTCCGATTGCGGGTTGAAGTAGCGGCTGAAGCGGCTGTAGAGGCTCAAGCGACCCTTGGCCGGCCGTGCGCCGCCTTCGTACTTGCCGCTGAGCATGCCGAATGCCAGTGGCGAATATGCCAGCAAGCCACATTGCTCACGGATGGCGACTTCTGCCAGGCCCACTTCAAAGCTGCGGTTGAGCAGGTTGTAGGGGTTCTGAATCGACACCGCGCGGGTCCAGCCACGGGCCTCGGCCAGGGCCAGGAACTTCATGGTGCCCCACGGCGTTTCATTGGACAGGCCGATATGGCGGATCTTGCCGGCCCTGACCTGCTCGTCGAGGGCTTCGAGGGTTTCTTCCAGCGGTGTGAGGTCGGGCTCTTCCTGGTGCTTGTAGCTCAGTTGGCCGAAGAAGTTGGTGCTGCGTTCCGGCCAGTGCAGTTGGTACAGGTCGATCCAGTCGGTCTGCAGGCGCTTGAGGCTGGCGTCCAGGGCGTCGACGATGTGCTTGCGGTTGTGCTTGAGCTGGCCGTCGCGGATGTAGTCGATGGTGTTGCCGGGGCCGGCGATCTTGCTGGCGAGGATCCAGTCGGCGCGGTCACCCCGACTCTTGAAGTAGTTGCCGATGTAGCGTTCGGTGGTGGCGTAGGTGTCAGCCTTGGGGGGGACCGGGTACATTTCTGCGGTATCGAGGAAGTTGATCCCCGCACCTTTGGCTCTTTCAATCTGGGCGAAGGCCTCTGCCTCGGTGTTTTGCTCGCCCCAGGTCATGGTCCCGAGGCAGATCGCGCTCACGTTCAGATCGGTCCGGCCCAGCTGTCGATAATCCATCGGGTGCTCCTTCGGGGAAAACAATCATAAAAGCAGGTTGAATTTTTTTTCGCAATCTGCATAATTGCCCACCTCTTTCTGCAGTGGAAGTGATGCGCCGCCTGCCGAAGAATCTTGCCGTTGAACGGACGCGCTGACCCGAGCCCCCGATAGCGTCTGTATCCGGCTGCCTTTGACTTGTCAAAGTACGCACTATTCAGTAAGATCCGCCGTCTAATTTACAGGGCGGCCCCTGAGGCTATTAAAGAATGACAACTTTTACTGCAAAACCGGAAACAGTTCAGCGCGACTGGTTTGTCGTCGACGCCGCTGGTCAGACCCTGGGTCGTCTGGCCACTGAAGTCGCCAGCCGTCTGCGTGGCAAGCACAAGCCTGAGTACACCCCTCACGTTGATACCGGTGACTACATCGTAATCATCAACGCTGAGCAGGTTCGTGTAACCGGCAACAAAGCAAGCGACAAAATGTACTACCGTCACTCCGGTTTCCCAGGCGGTATCAAGTCTTCGAACTTCGAAGGCCTGATTGCCAAGAAGCCTGAAGCCCCGATCGAGATCGCGGTTAAAGGTATGCTGCCGAAGGGCCCACTGGGTCGCGACATGTATCGCAAGCTGAAAGTCTATGCGGGCGCTGCTCACCCTCATGCTGCTCAGCAGCCCCAAGAACTGAAGTTTTAACGGAATAGTTCATTATGTCGGCGACTCAAAATTACGGCACTGGCCGTCGCAAAACCGCAACCGCACGCGTTTTCCTGCGTCCGGGCACTGGTAACATCTCGATCAACAACCGCACTCTGGACAACTTCTTCGGCCGCGAAACTGCCCGCATGGTAGTTCGTCAGCCGCTGGAACTGACCGAGACCGTTGAAAAGTTCGACATCTACGTCACCGTTATCGGTGGCGGTGTAAGTGGTCAAGCTGGCGCAATCCGCCACGGTATCACTCGCGCTCTGATGCAGTACGACGAAACCCTGCGCGGCGCTCTGCGCAAAGCTGGCTTCGTGACTCGTGATGCCCGTGAAGTTGAACGTAAGAAAGTCGGTCTGCGTAAAGCGCGTAAGCGTCCGCAGTACTCGAAGCGTTAATTCGCTTTACGTTCCACAAAAACGCCCAGCCTCCTCGCGGAGCTGGGCGTTTTTTATTGCCCGCTTTTTATGCAGGTTTTTTCTGTGTGACAACTTGCCACATCCGTAGACCCCCTATACTACAAGGCTTGGGGCTTAGGCTCCGGGTAATTACCTTGTCAGAGGTGGGGCTTTTCATTACCATTCGGCAAAATTTTTATAAGTTCAGATTTAATACTTAGTAGACGCCTGATTTAACAGGCCAAAAAGCTGATGGGAGAGGACTGAATGAGCAATGACGGCGTGAATGCAGGCCGGCGTCGCTTCTTGGTAGCAGCCACATCCGTTGTGGGTGCTGCAGGAGCGGTGGGGGCTGCGGTCCCGTTCGTGGGGTCATGGTTTCCCAGTGCCAAGGCGAAAGCCGCAGGTGCACCGGTGAAGGTGAATGTCAGCAAGATCGAGCCAGGCCAGCAGATGATTGCTGAGTGGCGCGGCCAGCCAGTATTCATCGTTCGTCGTACCGAGGAAATCCTGGGGAATCTGAAGAAAATCGAGGGCCAGTTGTCTGACCCCGAATCCAAGAATTCCGAACAACCCGCCTACGCCCAAAACGAAGCGCGTTCGATCAAGCCAGAGATTCTGCTGCTGGTCGGTCTTTGCACGCACCTGGGCTGCTCGCCGACCTTCCGCCCGGAAGTCGCGCCTGTGGATCTGGGCAAGGACTGGGTTGGCGGCTATTTCTGCCCTTGCCACGGTTCCCACTACGACCTGGCCGGTCGCGTCTACAAATCCCAGCCTGCTCCGTTGAACCTGCCGGTTCCGCCGCACAACTACGAATCTGACGACGTTATTGTCATTGGTGTCGATAAGGAGAGCGCGTAATGAGCAAGTTCATGGATTGGGTGGATGCGCGCTTCCCCGCCACCAAAATGTGGGAAGACCATCTCAGCAAGTATTACGCGCCGAAGAACTTCAACTTCTTCTATTTCTTTGGCTCCCTGGCATTGCTGGTACTGGTCAATCAGATCGTGACCGGTGTCTGGCTGACCATGAGCTACACCCCGTCGGCGGAAGAAGCATTTGCCTCCGTCGAATACATCATGCGCGACGTCGAGTACGGCTCGATCCTGCGTCTGTTGCACTCCACTGGCGCTTCGGCGTTCTTCATCGTGGTCTATCTGCACATGTTCCGTGGCTTGCTCTACGGCTCGTACCAGAAGCCGCGTGAACTGGTGTGGGTGTTTGGCATGCTGATCTACCTGGCACTCATGGCAGAGGCCTTCATGGGCTACCTGCTGCCTTGGGGCCAGATGTCCTACTGGGGTGCCCAGGTGATCATCTCGCTGTTTGGCGCGATCCCGGTCATCGGCAACGACCTGACCCAGTGGATCCGTGGTGACTACCTGATTTCGGGCATCACCCTGAACCGCTTCTTTGCCTTGCATGTGGTGGCCTTGCCGATCGTGATCCTCGGTCTGGTGGTGCTGCACATCCTGGCGCTGCACGAAGTCGGTTCGAACAACCCCGACGGCGTGGACATCAAGAAGCACAAGGACGAGAACGGCATTCCGCTGGACGGCATTCCTTTCCACCCTTACTACACCGTGAAAGATATCGTCGGCGTGGTGGTGTTCCTGTTCGTCTTCTGCTCGATTGTGTTCTTCTTCCCGGAAATGGGCGGCTATTTCCTCGAAAAGCCTAACTTCGAACAGGCGAACGCATTCAAGACCCCGGAACACATTGCCCCGGTCTGGTACTTCACGCCGTTCTACGCCATTTTGCGGGCGATCCCCGACAAGCTCATGGGCGTTATCGCCATGGGTGCGGCCATTGCGGTGCTGTTCGTGTTGCCTTGGCTCGACCGTAGCCCGGTCAAGTCCATGCGCTACAAGGGCTGGCTGAGCAAAATCTGGCTGTGGGTGTTCTGTATCTCGTTCGTGATCCTGGGTGTGCTGGGCGTACTGGCGCCGACCCCTGAGCGGACGTTGTTGTCGCAGGTCTGCACCTTCCTGTACTTCGCCTACTTCATTCTGATGCCGTTCTACACCCGGCTCGAGAAGACAAAACCGGTTCCGGAAAGGGTGACTGGCTGATGAAAAAATTATTCGCTGCATTGATTCTTGCTGCCCTGCCGGCACTGTCCTTCGCGGCCGGTTCTGGCGTGGCACTGGAAAAAGTCGACATTGACGTTTCTGACAAGGCTGCCATGCAAGACGGCGCCCGTACGTTCGCCAACTACTGCATGGGCTGCCACAGCGCCAAGTTCCAGCGTTACGAGCGCGTGGCCGATGACCTGGGCATCCCTCATGAGTTGATGCTCAAGAACCTGGTGTTCACCGGTGCCAAGATTGGCGACCACATGAACATCGGCATGCAAGCGGCCGACGCCAAGGCCTGGTTCGGGGCTGCACCGCCCGACCTGACCCTGGTAGCACGCGTACGTGGCACCGACTGGCTGTATGGCTACCTGAAATCGTTCTACGAAGACCCTACGCGCCCATGGGGCGTGAACAACAAGGTCTTCCCGAACGTGGGTATGCCTAACGTGCTGGTCGGCCTGCAAGGCCGTCAGGTGGTCGGATGCAAGCAGGTTCAAGTCGTGGAAAACGGCAAGAAGCAATATGACCCGCTGACCGGCACGCCGTTGACCCACGAAGCCTGTGACCAACTGACCATCGTGCCCAAGAGCGGCGCGCTGAACGAGGAGCAGTTCGACGAGAAGGTCAAGAACCTGGTGACCTTCCTGGCTTACTCCGCCAACCCGGTCAAACTGGAGCATCAACGCATCGGTACCTATGTGTTGCTGTACCTGGCTTTCTTCTTCGTATTCGCTTATTTGCTCAAGCGTGAATACTGGAAGGATGTGCATTGATCCAACCTTAGGCAATTGCTGTTAATCTTGCGCGCCCAGCGACGTCTCTGAACGGGTAACGCTCTGGTTGATCCAGGTGTTACAGGAGATGCTTTCTGGGCGCGCTCGTTTTTGAGCTTTCGATAATTTCAACAAGCGAGGAGGACCGCCATGGGCGTGACCAACCGGTTGGCCTGTTACTCCGACCCCGCCGACCACTATTCCCACCGAGTACGCATCGTGCTCGCAGAGAAGGGTGTCAGCGCCGAGATCATCAGTGTGGAGGTGGGACGTCACCCGCCGAAACTGATCGAAGTGAACCCTTACGGCAGCTTGCCCACCCTGGTCGATCGTGACCTGGCGTTGTGGGAGTCAACCGTGGTGATGGAATATCTGGATGAGCGTTACCCCCATCCACCTTTGCTGCCGGTGTATCCGGTGGCGCGTGCCAACAGCCGCCTGCTGATCCATCGGATCCAGCGTGACTGGTGTGGGCTGGTGGATCTGATTCTGGATACACGCAGCAAAGAAGCGGCCCGTGTGCAGGCGCGTAAGGAATTGCGCGAGAGCCTGACCGGCGTTTCTCCATTGTTCGCCGACAAACCTTTTTTCCTCAGTGAGGAACAAAGCCTGGTGGATTGCTGCCTATTACCCATACTCTGGCGTTTGCCGATTCTGGGCATTGAACTGCCGCGGCCTGCCAAGCCGCTGCTTGATTACATGGAGCGCCAGTTTGCGCGTGAGGCTTTCCAGGCAAGTCTGTCTGGCGTCGAACGTGATATGCGCTAAGGCTTAAGGAGCCGTTGATGAACTCCAGTCGACCTTACCTGGTCCGCGCGCTCTACGAGTGGATTGTGGACAACGATTGCACCCCGCATATGCTGGTCAATTCCGAGTTTCCTGCGGTGCAGGTGCCACAAGGTTTTGCCAGTGACGGACAGATTGTCCTGAACGTTTCGCCCAGTGCCGTGCGTCAACTGCACATGGACAATGAAGCGGTCAGCTTTGAAGGGCGTTTTGGTGGGGTACCCCATACGCTCTATGTGCCCATCGGCGCGATCCTGGGCATTTATGCCCGGGAGAATGGCCAGGGCATGGTGTTTGATCTGGAGTCGTCCCTTGAAGACGACGAAGCGATTGAAATTGAAGATGATCTGCCGCCACCTGATTCCGAGCCACCGCGCCCTAGCGGCCGGCCGAGCTTGAAAGTGGTGAAGTGATAAAACATGCGCCTTCGGGCATGTGTTGAAAATGCCCCGGCTTAGGCTGGGGCATTTTTTTGCGCGCGATAAACCTTGGGCAAATCATGCAGGGCGGTGATCGTACAACTCGCTTGGGCTATGATGCCCTTTTGAATCATCGAGATAGTTGCCTGCCCATGGAAAACCTCAGCACAGCCCCGCGTCTTCCCCGCAAGCGCCGTAGCCTTGCCCAGGAACTGGTCACGGTGTTGTCCGAACAGATCCGCGATGGCCAGCTCAAGCGTGGCGACAAACTGCCCACCGAGTCAGCCATCATGGAAGCCCATGGGGTCAGCCGCACGGTGGTGCGCGAAGCGATCTCGCGGCTGCAGGCAGCCGGGCAGGTGGAAACCCGGCATGGCATCGGCACCTTTGTGCTGGATACGCCGAGCCCCAGCGGGTTCCGCATTGATCCGGCGACCGTGGTCACGCTGCGTGATGTACTGGCGATCCTCGAATTGCGCATCAGCCTGGAAGTGGAGTCTGCTGGTCTCGCGGCCCAGCGTCGCAGTGACGAGCAGTTGGCAGCGATGCGCGCGGCCCTCGATGCCCTGAATGAAAGTGCAGCGCACGCCAGTGATGCGGTAGCGTCGGACTTCCAGTTCCACTTGCAGATTGCCCTGTCCACCGGCAACCGTTACTTCACCGATATCATGACCCACCTGGGCACCAGCATTATTCCGCGGACCCGCCTGAATTCTGCGCGCCTGGCCCATGACGACCAGCAGCACTACATGAGCCGCCTGAGCCGTGAGCACGAAGAGATTTATGAGGCGATTGCCCGCCAGGATTCGGATGCGGCGCGGGCGGCGATGAGATTGCATTTGACCAATAGTCGAGAGCGGCTGCGCCAGGCTCATGAAGAAGCGCAGGCGCAGCGGGGGTAATTCGGTGATTGCTAGGGAGGCATTTACGCCAGGAAAAAGTCGATTTGCTTAACTTCGCCATTTTTGATTTGGAAGTTTTTGCCTATGATCAATTCAGGCGGACCACCATCAAGTTGAACGGTATCACCGATATTGGGTAGGTCCACAGCATCGATATTCTGCGTCGCTGCTTTGAATTTATTGGATTTGGATGTAAACGTGCATTTTCTAGTAGCCATGGCATGCCTCGCTATTTCTCGATTACTGAAGGGCCTCCAGGGTGACTGCACCTCTTGCGGCTGAGGTTGCCCGGTGGTGGCGTTCAATCTAGGGGCGACGGGTACATCGCTGATACTGTCAGAATTCACAGTGACGACGAACGGTCCCCTGTATACGAATCATCCGTACACAGGGGCGCTGTGGCTACATCAAGGCAGCGGGTTATTTGGCTTGTAGTCCTTAAGCAACAGATACGTACTCCACCCCCACCAATCATTGGTCCACTGCTTGTCATTCAAGTTGTTGACGTCCTTGCGCCGCAACACCTTGTCGCCCTCGGCCTTGAACAGCGGCGAAAAGTTATTCGCTGGATTGTTCGCCGCGTTCAAGTCCGGCACATGCAGTGGTGCCTTGAATGTGGCCGGGGAGGGCGCGATACCGCTGATGTACGCGTCGAAGATCTCATCGGCCGAAGCCTGTACCGCACGCTTGACCTGAGTGCGGTTGGCGGCGTCATTGCTATCGAAATAGCGTTTGTCGCCATAGGCATGCCACTCATCGCCCAGGGCATTGCGTACATTGAGCCCGAACTTGCTGTCTTCATCGTGCATAAAGCGGCTGATCAACGACCCGAGTTCACCCGGTGTCACCACGGCCGCCAGTTGTTTGCGTGGGACGCGCAGGTGCCCTGCGGAAAACAGGTCGGTCAAGAAGTGATCAGCAAAGCTGTTCATGGCGTAAGCCAGTTCCAATTGCTGGCCACTGCCGCTTTGGTGAGCCACCACCGCTTGTTGCAGGGCGGCAGAATGCCCGGCCAGGTAGGCAGACAGCGCCCACTCGCCGAAATGGTCGGCATTATCGGCCGCCAGCTTCAAGTAGCGCCCCAGGGGAACCATGGCTGAAACCACGCTGCCGCCGCCGGTGATACGGTTCCACTCTTCAGACAACGTATCTCCTAGTGCGTCGTAGGCCTCATGGGGTTGCTTGCCATCCTGAATGGCCTGCTTCACTGCGTTGATCTCTTTTTGCATGACCGCGAGGATTTTGCCCGCTTCCTCCCGTGACGCCGGCAAAGTCGCCAGCGAGTTAAACGCGGCGGTGAAGCGCTGCACACGCTCGGTGGGTGACGCACCGTCACTGATGGGCTGGCCGGGAATTCCGTAGAAGTCACCGCCCAGGGAGATGATCTGACCATAGGTCAGGGCCAGGCCGTTGGGTAGTTGAAGCTTGACTTGCGCGCCCGGAATAGAGGGCGCGCCCTGCACGAAGCGCAGCTGGGTGTCATCGCCAATGGCGGTGTGCTCGCCGCCTTCAAAGCGCAGGGAGGGGAGGGTTTTGCGGGTAATGACCGATTCAAGTTCTGACATGTTAGCTCCTTGCTATGTCGTAGGAATCTTCCTTGATAACTGTATGTATATACAGTTACTGCGAGAATAGAGGAATAATTTCCTACGTCAAGGCGCTCGCTACTAATGACCTCGAAATACCGGCAAGCCGACAAAAGAAGGTTGACGAACATTTTTATAGTTGTACGATGACGTACCACATAAATAATAACGTTCCAGTCTTCGTCTTTGCCCAGGGTGTTCAAATAATGAATCCACAAGAACTGAAGTCCATCCTCTCCCACGGTCTGCTGTCTTTCCCGGTCACCGATTTCAATGCCCAGGGTGAGTTCCACCCGGCGGGCTATATCAAGCGCTTGGAGTGGCTGGCCCCGTATGGCGCCTCTGCGTTGTTTGCGGCGGGCGGCACCGGTGAGTTTTTCTCCCTGGCAGCCAGTGAATACGCCCAAGTGGTGAAAACCGCAGTCGATACCTGCGCTACCAGCGTGCCGATCCTCGCCGGTGTCGGCGGCTCCACCCGCCAGGCCATCGAGTACGCCCAGGAAGCCGAGCGCCTGGGAGCCAAGGGCCTGCTGCTGTTGCCGCACTACCTGACCGAAGCCAGCCAGGATGGCGTCGCCGCCCATGTCGAGGCGGTGTGCAAGTCGGTAAAAATCGGTGTGGTGGTCTACAACCGCAACGTCTGCCGCCTGACCGCGCCGCTGCTGGAGCGCCTGGCCGAACGTTGCCCGAACCTGATCGGCTACAAGGATGGCTTGGGTGATATCGAGCTGATGGTGTCGATCCGCCGTCGTCTCGGTGATCGTTTCAGCTACCTGGGCGGCTTGCCGACTGCAGAGGTTTACGCCGCTGCCTACAAGGCCCTGGGCGTGCCGGTGTACTCCTCGGCAGTCTTCAACTTTATTCCCAAGACCGCGATGGACTTCTACCACGCGATTGCCCGGGAAGATCACGCCACCGTCAACAAGATCATCGACGACTTCTTCCTGCCTTACCTGGACCTGCGTAACCGCAAGGCCGGCTATGCCGTGAGCATCGTCAAGGCGGGCGCAAAAATCGCCGGCTATGACGCAGGCCCGGTACGTACCCCGCTGACCGATCTGCTGCCAGAAGAATACGAAGCCCTGGCCGCGCTGATCGACAAGCAAGGTGCGCAGTAACCCATTAATAAAGCCGCTGAGTGATCAGCGGCTTTTTGCGTAAGGAGAAGAGGCGTGTCCCAAGCCAAGCGTTTTGACAACTACATCGGCGGCCAATGGGTGGCCGGTGCGGACTACTCAAGCAATATCAACCCGTCGGATCTGTCGGATGTCATCGGCGATTTCGCCACGGCCGACCTGGCCCAGGTCAACGCCGCCATCGACGCGGCCCGCGCGGCGTTCCCGGCGTGGTCGACCTCCGGCATCCAGGCCCGGCATGACGCCCTGGATAAAGTCGGCAGCGAGATCCTCGCCCGCCGTGAAGAACTCGGTACGCTGCTGGCCCGCGAAGAGGGCAAGACCCTGCCGGAAGCCATCGGCGAAGTGACCCGTGCCGGTAATATCTTCAAGTTTTTTGCCGGCGAGTGCCTGCGCCTGTCCGGTGATTACCTGCCGTCGGTGCGCCCTGGGGTCAATGTCGAAGTCACCCGCGAAGCCTTGGGCGTGGTGGGCCTGATTACCCCGTGGAACTTCCCGATTGCCATCCCCGCCTGGAAAATCGCCCCGGCCCTGGCCTACGGCAACTGCGTGGTGCTCAAGCCGGCAGACCTGGTGCCCGGCTGTGCCTGGGCCCTGGCCGAAATCATCTCCCGCGCCGGCTTCCCCAGTGGTGTGTTCAACCTGGTGATGGGCAGCGGCCGCGTCGTCGGCGATGCGCTGGTCAACAGCCCGCAGGTCGATGGCATCAGCTTTACCGGCTCCGTGGGCGTGGGCCGACAGATCGCAGTCAGTTGCGTGTCGCGCCAGGCCAAGGTGCAGTTGGAGATGGGCGGCAAAAACCCGCAGATCATTCTCGACGATGCCGACCTCAAGCAGGCCGTCGAGTTGTCGGTGCAGAGCGCGTTCTACTCCACCGGCCAGCGTTGCACGGCGTCCAGTCGCTTTATCGTCACGGCGGGGATCCACGACCGATTCGTCGCGGCCATGGCCGAGCGCATGCAGTCGATCAAGGTCGGCCATGCCCTGCACGCGGGCACCGATATCGGTCCGGTGGTGTCCCAGGCCCAACTGGACCAGGACCTGAAATACATCGACATCGGCCAGGGCGAGGGTGCGCGGCTGGTCAGCGGTGGTGGTTTGGTGACGTGTGACACCGAAGGTTACTTCCTGGCGCCGACTCTGTTCGCCGACAGCCAGGCCGCCATGCGCATCAGCCGTGAAGAAATCTTCGGCCCGGTGGCCAATGTCGTGCGCGTGGCGGACTACGAAGCGGCACTGGCCATGGCCAACGACACCGAGTTCGGTTTGTCGGCAGGCATTGCCACCACCTCGCTCAAGTATGCCAACCACTTCAAGCGCCACTCCCAGGCCGGGATGGTGATGGTCAACCTGCCGACGGCGGGTGTGGATTATCACGTTCCCTTTGGTGGGCGTAAGGGCTCATCCTACGGTTCGCGTGAGCAAGGTCGCTATGCGCAAGAGTTCTACACCGTGGTGAAAACCAGCTACATCGGCTCGTAAACGCAATACGTGTGGGAGCCGGCAATCCAGCTCCCACAAAAAAGCAGTGCGCAGCACCAAAACCATTACCCGCAAAAAAAATAATTAGTGGGAGTACATCTACATGCAAGCGACCAAGCCGACGCACGTCCGTTATTTGATCTTGCTCATGCTGTTCCTGGTGACCACGATCAACTACGCCGACCGCGCCACCATCGCCATCGCAGGTTCCAGCCTGCAAAAAGACCTCGGCATCGACGCGGTCACCCTCGGTTATATCTTCTCTGCGTTCGGTTGGGCCTATGTTGCCGGGCAAATCCCCGGCGGCTGGCTGCTCGACCGTTTCGGCTCGAAAAAAGTCTATGCCCTGAGCATCTTCACCTGGTCGCTGTTCACCGTGCTACAAGGCTATGTCGGTGAGTTCGGGGTCTCCACCGCCGTGGTGGCGCTGTTTATGCTGCGATTCTTGGTGGGCCTGGCAGAGGCGCCATCCTTCCCCGGTAACGCACGGATTGTCGCGGCCTGGTTCCCCACTGCCGAACGCGGTACGGCTTCGGCGATCTTCAACTCGGCGCAGTACTTCGCCACTGTGTTGTTTGCACCGCTGATGGGCTGGATCGTCTACAGCTTCGGCTGGCAGCACGTGTTTATCGTGATGGGCGTGATCGGCATCGTGTTCTCGCTGATCTGGCTGAAAGTAATCTACAGCCCGCGCCAGCACCCGCTGATCAACGAAGCCGAGTTCAACCACATCGCTGCCAACGGGGCGATGGTCGATATGGATCAGGACAAGGCCAAGGGTAAGAAAACCGACGGGCCGAAGTGGGATTACATCCGCCAGTTGCTGACCAACCGCATGATGCTCGGGGTCTACCTGGGCCAGTACTGCATCAACGGTATTACCTACTTCTTTCTCACCTGGTTCCCCGTGTACCTGGTGCAGGACCGTGGCATGACCATCCTCAAGGCCGGTTTTATCGCCTCGTTGCCGGCGATCTGCGGTTTTATCGGCGGCGTGCTGGGCGGGGTGATTTCCGATTACCTGTTGCGCAAGGGCCACTCCCTGACCTTCGCTCGCAAGGCGCCGATCATTGCCGGTTTGTTGGTCTCCAGTAGCATCATTGCCTGCAACTACGTGGATGTGGAATGGATGGTGGTCGGCTTTATGGCCCTGGCCTTCTTCGGCAAAGGCGTTGGCGCACTGGGTTGGGCGGTGGTGTCTGACACCTCGCCGAAACAAATCGCCGGCCTCAGCGGCGGCTTGTTCAACACCTTCGGCAACCTGGCTTCCATCACCACGCCCATCGTGATTGGCTACATCATCAGCACTACCGGTTCGTTCAAGTGGGCCCTGGTGTTCGTCGGCGCCAATGCGCTGGTGGCGGTATTCAGCTACCTGGTGATCGTCGGCCCGATCAAGCGCGTGGTGCTCAACGAGCCACCGAGCAAAGGCCCCGAGTTGACTAACCTTTCCCAAGCGCAATCCTGAAGGGGCCGTGTGATGCAGTTGATTGAACATGCCGACTCGCCGCGCTCCATTCGTCTGCACGAGCGCGACAACGTAGTAATCGTGGTCAATGACCAGGGCGTGCCGGCGGGCACCGAGTTCCCGGACGGCCTGGTGACCGTGGAGTTCATCCCCCAGAGCCACAAGGTGACCCTGGAAGATATCCCGCAAGGTGGTCAGATCATTCGCTATGGCCAAACCATCGGTTACGCCTTGCAGCCGATACCGCGCGGCAGTTGGGTCCAGGAAGATCAACTGCGCATGCCTACCGCACCGCCGCTGGACAGCCTGCCGCTGTCCACCGAGGTCCCCGAGGCCCAGGCGCCATTGGAAGGCTTTACTTTCGAAGGTTATCGCAATGCCGACGGCACCGTCGGTACGCGCAATATCCTTGGCATCACCACCACTGTGCAGTGCGTGACCGGCGTGCTGGACCATGCGGTCAAGCGCATCAAGGACGAGTTACTGCCCAAGTACCCGAATGTCGATGACGTAGTGGCACTGACCCACAGCTACGGCTGTGGCGTGGCCATTACCGCCACCGACGCCTATATCCCGATCCGCACTGTGCGCAACCTGGCACGCAACCCGAACCTGGGGGGCGAAGCGCTGGTGATCAGCCTGGGCTGCGAGAAATTGCAGGCCGGGCAAGTGATGCACGACAACGACAGCTCGGTGGACCTCAGCGAGCCGTGGCTGTACCGCCTGCAGGACGCCAGCCACGGCTTCAGTGAAATGATCGAGCAGGTCATGGCGCTGGCCGAAGTCCGCCTGAAGAAACTCGACCTGCGCCGGCGGGAAACCGTACCGGCCTCGGAGCTGATCCTCGGCATGCAATGCGGCGGCAGTGACGCGTTTTCCGGGATCACCGCCAACCCGGCGCTGGGTTACGCCTCGGACTTATTGCTGCGGGCCGGGGCGACGGTGATGTTTTCCGAAGTCACTGAAGTGCGCGATGCCATTTACCTGCTGACCTCCCGTGCCGAGAGCCAAGACGTTGCCCGGGAACTGGTACGGGAAATGGATTGGTACGACCGCTATCTGGCCAAGGGCGAGGCCGACCGCAGCGCCAACACCACGCCGGGCAACAAGAAGGGCGGGTTGTCGAACATTGTCGAGAAGTCCCTGGGCTCCATCGTCAAATCCGGCAGCAGCGCGATCAACGGCGTACTGGGGCCGGGCGAGCGCTTCAAGGGCAAAGGCCTGATCTTTTGCGCGACACCGGCCAGCGATTTTGTCTGCGGCACCTTGCAACTGGCGGCGGGGATGAACCTGCACGTCTTCACCACCGGTCGCGGCACGCCTTACGGGCTGGCGATGGCGCCGGTGGTGAAGGTCTCGACCCGCACGGAACTGGCCCAGCGCTGGCCAGACCTGATCGATATCGACGCCGGACGCATCGCCACCGGCCGTGCGACCATCGAGGAGCTGGGCTGGGAGTTGTTCCACTTCTACCTGGATGTAGCCAGTGGCAAGAAGCAGACCTGGGCCGAGCGGCATAAATTGCACAATGACATTACGTTGTTCAATCCGGCGCCGATCACCTGAGACCGTGTCGCATCATCGCGGGCTTGCTCGCGATGGAGGCCTGCCGGGCGCAATGGTGCTGGATGTTTTATGATTAGCCACCTACTGACCCTCACCAAGGTTCTCCCTGGCATGCTGGCTATCTTCCTGCAAACCCTGACCATCACCGCGCCGGTGTTTGCCATGCTGTTCCTGGGCGTCCTGCTCAAGCGCATCAACTGGATCAACGACGACTTTATCCACACTGCGTCGGCCTTGGTGTTTAACGTCACCATGCCGGCGTTGCTGTTTCTGGGGATTCTGCACGCCGACCTGCATTCGGCGCTCAAGCCAGAACTGCTGATTTATTTCTCGGTTGCGACGTTGGTCGGCTTCGCCCTGGCCTGGGGGTGGGCGATTTTCCGTTGCCCGCGTGAGGACCGGGGTATTTATGCCCAAGGTGCATTTCGTGGTAACAACGGGGTGATCGGCCTGGCACTGGCGGCCAGTATGTACGGCGACTACGGGATTTCCCTTGGCGCGATCCTCGCCGCCCTGGTGATCCTGTTCTACAACACCCTGTCGACCATCGTGCTGGCGGTCTACAGTCCGGTGATCAAGTCCGATCCGTGGAGCATCTGCAAAAGCGTGTTGGCCAATCCATTGATTATCAGCGTGATTGCGGCCACACCCTTCGCGTATTTCCAGATTGGCTTGCCCGGCTGGCTGGAAAAGTCCGGGCAATACCTGGCAGATACAACATTGCCATTGGCGTTGATCTGTATCGGCGGCACGTTGTCCATGGCTGCCCTGCGGAAAAGCGGCAGCATTGCCCTGAGCGCCAGCCTGATGAAGATGATCTGGCTGCCCCTGGTGGCGACTGCCGGCGCGTGGCTGTACGGGTTCCGCGGGCCGGAACTGGGGATCCTGTTTTTGTATTTCGGCGCGCCGACGGCCGCCGCCAGTTTTGTCATGGCTCGCGCGGCCCAGGGCAACCACGAGTTGGCGGCAGCGATCATTGTGATCACCACCTTGATGGCGGCGGTGACCACTAATATCGGGATCTTCGTGTTGCAGGCGGGTGGCTGGATCTGAAATGTTCTGGTGAAGGTGTGCACAATCAAAATTGTGGGAGCGGGCTTGCCCGCGATAGCGATCTAACAGTCACTGCGGGCCTGACTGATACGCCTCAATCACTTCCTGCGCCGCCCGAAACGCATCAATCGCCGCCGGCACGCCGGCATACACCGCGCAATGCAGCAGCGCCTCGCGAATTTCTTCAACAGTACAGCCATTATTCAGCGCGCCGCGCACATGGCCCTTGAGTTCCTGCGGGCACTTCAAGGCAGTCAATGCCGCGAGTGTAATCAGGCTGCGGGTCTTCAGTGGCAGGCCTTCACGGTTCCACACCCCGCCCCAGGCATGTTCGTTGACGAAGTCCTGCAGTGGCTGGGTGAACTCGGTGGCATTGCCCAGCGCGCGGTCGACAAACACATCACCCATGACCTGGCGACGCATTTGCTCGCCGGATTTCGGTTGATCGGTCATTGCGATTCCCTCTTGTGGTGTTGGCGGCGCCAGGCTCGCAGCGAGGTGAACAACAGGAAAGCCACCAGCGCTGGCAGCACGTAGTACAGCATCAGTTGTTCGAGTTTATTGGCCAGCGGCATGCCGGTGGTGAACGACAGCACATGCAGCCCATACGCCAGGTACAAGCCCAGCAGCAGCAAGCCTTCGGCGCGGGTAATGCGGTAGCCGGTGTAAAACACCGGCAAGCACAACACCACGACGCCGAGCATTACCGGCAGGTCGAAATCCAGGGCATTGGGCGATACCGACAAGGGCGACGGCGCCACCAGCGCGGTAAAGCCCAGTACCCCCAACAGGTTGAACAGGTTGCTGCCGATCACGTTGCCCACCGCAATCTCCCGCTCGCCGCGTACGGCGGCGATCAGGGATGTGGCGAGGCACGGCAGGGAGGTACTGACGGCAACGATGGTCAGGCCGATCACCCGCTCGGACAGGCCCAGGTCGCCGGCCACTTCCACCGCCGCCCCCAGCACCAGGTGCCCGGCGATCACCAGCAGCACGAGCCCACCGATCATCCACAGCAAACTGCTCAACCACGGCGCCTGCACCACGGTGTCGCGGGTCCGCGGGCGGCGCGAATGGCGGGTCTGGTACAGCAACAGAGCGAGGTAGGCGAGTAGGGCGACCAGCAGGGTCAGGCCGTCAAGCGGGGTCAGGGCCTCATCGCTGGCGAGAATAAACAGCAGCAGGCTGGCGCCGATCATCACCGGGATATCCAGGCGCACCAGTTGGCGCGACACGCGCAAGGGAATGATCAGCGCCGACAGGCCCAGGGTGACGAGGATATTGAAGATGCTGCTGCCGATCACACTGCCCACGGCAATATCGGTATTGCCGGCCAGGGTGGCCTGCAGGCTGACGGCGATTTGCGGCGCGCTGCTGCCAAAGGCCACGATGCTCAAGCCAATGATCAGCGGCCTGACCTTGAGGCTGGCGGCCAGGCGCACGGCGGCGCGTACCAGCATTTCGGCGCCGGCAATCAGCAGCAGCAGGCCGCTGATCAGTTCAATCAGGCTGATGGGCGAGAGGGCGCTTAATCCGAAAATGGTCAGGGCTCCGACAGTCAGTTGCTCAGGGCTTGTACGCGCACGCGCGCGGTTCCGCTGCGCAGCATACCCAACTGTTCGGCGGCCTGGCGTGAAAGATCAATCAGTCGGCCACGGGTGTGTGGGCCGCGATCATTGATGCGTACCACCACGGATCTATCGTTGGACAGGTTGGTGACCTGCACCCGCGTGCCGAATGGCAGGCGTCTGTGGGCGGCGGTCATTGCGTGTTGGTTGAAGGGTTCACCGCTGGCGGTTTTCTTGCCGTGGTGCTTGGCGCCGTAGTAGGACGCGGTGCCGGTTTCGTCGTAACCGTTGGGGTCGATCAGGCCACTGGCGCAGCCGGTGAGCAGGGAGAACAGGGCGCAGAGGCCGAGTAGACGCTTCATTATCAAAATATCCCCATTACAAATGTGGGAGCGGCGGTGCGACGCTTCGAGTCGTCGCACCGCCGCTCCCACATGGGGTCCGAGTCGCAAGTAAAATCCCGCTCGGACCATTCATTGCTATCAGCCTTCGAGCTTGCTCTTGAGCAATTCGTTCACCTGTTGCGGGTTGGCCTTGCCTTTGGAGGCTTTCATCGCCTGGCCCACAAAGAAGCCGAACATCTTGCCGCGCTTGGCTTCATCCGCCGCACGGTATTGCTCGACCTGCTCGGCGTTGGCCGCCAGCATTTCATCCAGCACGGCCGAGATGGCGCCGCTGTCGGTGACTTGCTTGAGGCCGCGCTTCTCGATGATCTCGTCGGCGTTGCCTTCACCGCTGGCCATGGCCTCGAATACGGTCTTGGCGATTTTGCCGGAGATGGTGTTGTCCTTGATGCGCAGCAACATGCCGCCCAGTTGTTCGGCCGAGACCGGGGCTTCGTCGATTTCCAGGCCCTGTTTGTTCAACAGGCTGCCCAGTTCGACCATGACCCAGTTGGCGGCCAGCTTGGCGTCACCGGCAATGCTCACGACTTTTTCGAAGTAGTCGGCTTGCTCGCGGCTCGAAGCCAGCACGCTGGCGTCATACACCGACAGACCGAACTGCGCCTGGAAACGCTCGCGTTTTTGCGGTGGCAATTCCGGCAGGGTGGCGCGCACGTCATTGAGGAACGAATCCTCGAGCACCACTGGCAACAGGTCCGGATCGGGGAAGTAACGGTAGTCGTTGGCTTCCTCTTTGCTGCGCATGGCACGGGTTTCGTCTTTGTTCGGGTCGTACAGGCGGGTCTGCTGGATCACTTTGCCGCCGTCTTCGATCAGCTCGATCTGGCGACGGACTTCGGTGTTGATCGCCTTCTCGATGAAACGGAACGAGTTGACGTTCTTGATCTCGCAGCGGGTGCCGTACTCGACCTGGCCTTTTGGCCGCACCGACACGTTGCAGTCGCAACGCAGGGAGCCTTCGGCCATGTTGCCGTCGCAGATGCCCAGGTAGCGCACCAGCGCGTGGATGGTCTTGACGTAGGCCACGGCTTCCTTGGCACTGCGCATGTCCGGCTCGGACACGATCTCCAGCAGCGGCGTGCCGGCGCGGTTCAGGTCGATGCCGGTGGCGCCATTGAATTCTTCATGCAGGCTCTTGCCGGCATCTTCTTCCAGGTGCGCACGGGTCACGCCGACGCGTTTGATCGTGCCGTCTTCCAGAGGGATATCCAGGTAGCCCTTGCCGACGATCGGCAATTCCATCTGGCTGATCTGGTAGCCCTTGGGCAGGTCCGGGTAGAAGTAGTTCTTGCGCGCAAACACGTTGTGCTGGCCGATCTCGGCGTCAATCGCCAGGCCGAACATCACCGCCATGCGCACGGCTTCCTGGTTCAGTACTGGCAGTACGCCAGGCATGCCCAGGTCTACCAGGCTGGCCTGGGTGTTGGGCTCGGAGCCGAACGTGGTGGCGCTACCGGAGAAAATCTTCGATTGGGTGGCGAGCTGGGTATGAATCTCCAGCCCGATCACAACTTCCCATTGCATAGTGTTCTCCTCAGAAGCCGGTTGGGGTGCGAGTGTGCCAGTCAGTGTGCAACTGGTACTGGTGCGCCACATTGAGCAAGCGGCTTTCCTGGAAATACGGGGCGAGTAGTTGCACGCCCACTGGCAAACCGTCGACAAAGCCTGCAGGCATGGACAAGCCCGGCAGGCCGGCGAGGTTGGCGGTGATGGTGTACAGGTCTTCCAGGTATTCGGCGATCGGGTCGCCGGTCTTGGCGCCGATCTTCCAGGCCGGGTTTGGCGTGGTTGGGCCGAGGATCACGTCGACTTCATTAAAGGCTGCCATGAAGTCGTTCTTGATCAGGCGACGGATCTTTTGCGCCTTGAGGTAGTACGCGTCGTAGTAACCGGCCGACAGGGCGTAGGCACCGACCATGATCCGGCGTTGTACTTCCACGCCGAAACCTTCGCCACGGGAGCGCTTGTACAGGTCGGTGAGGTCTTTCGGGTCTTCACAGCGGTAGCCGAAACGCACGCCGTCGAAGCGCGACAGGTTCGACGAGGCCTCTGCCGGGGCGATCACGTAGTACGCCGGAATTGCGTGCTGGTTGTTCGGCAGGCTGATTTCCTTGATCACCGCGCCGAGCTTTTCCAGCTCCTTGACGCTGTTGTGCACCAGCTCGGCGATACGCGGGTCGAGGCCGGCGCTGAAATACTCTTTCGGCACGCCGATGCGCAGGCCTTGGATCGAGGTATTGAGGCTGGCGCTGTAGTCCGGCACCGGTTCATCAATGCTGGTGGAGTCCTTCGCATCGAACCCGGCCATGCCTTGTAACAATATTGCGCAGTCTTCGGCAGTGCGGGCCAAAGGGCCGCCCTGGTCGAGGCTGGACGCGTAGGCAATCATGCCCCAGCGGGAAACACGACCGTAGGTCGGTTTCAGGCCGGTGAGGTTGGTGAACGCGGCAGGCTGGCGGATCGAGCCGCCGGTATCGGTGGCTGTGGCGGCCGGAAGCAGGCGGGCGGCCACGGCTGCAGCCGAACCACCGGACGAACCGCCGGGCACGTGCTCCAGGTTCCACGGGTTTTTCACCGCGCCGTAGTAGCTCGATTCGTTGGCCGAGCCCATGGCGAATTCGTCCATGTTGGTCTTGCCCAGGGTCACGGCCCCGGCTTCGGCCAGCTTGGCGACCACGGTCGCATCGTAGGGCGCCTTGAAGTTATCGAGCATCTTCGAGCCGCAGCTGGTGCGGATGCCCTGGGTGCAGAACAGGTCCTTGTGACCGATTGGCGCACCCAGCAGCGCGCCGCCTTCACCGTTGGCGCGACGGGCGTCAGCGGCCTTGGCCTGGCTAAGGGCCAGCTCTTCGGTGAGGCTGATGAAGCTGTTGACCTTCGGGTCCAGCGCGGTGATACGCGCCAGCAGGGCCTTGGTCAGCTCTTCGGAAGAAAACTTTTTGTCGGCGAGACCGCGGGCGATCTCGGCCAGAGTCAATTGATGCATTGCAGGCTCTTTCCCTTTAGTCGATGACTTTCGGAACCAGGTACAGGCCGTTTTCGACCGCTGGTGCGATGGACTGGTAGGCCTCGCGATTATTGCGTTCGGTCACGACGTCTGCGCGCAGGCGCTGGCTGGCTTCCAGTGGGTGGGCCAGGGGTTCGATGCCATCGGTATTCACCGCTTGCATCTGGTCGACCAGCCCGAGAATGCTGTTCAGGGCTGCGGTGGTCTGTGGAAGATCGGCTTCATTGAGGCCCAGGCAGGCCAAATGAGCGATTTTTTCCACGTCGGAGCGTTCAAGCGCCATGGGATTCTCCAGTGGAAAACAGAACGGAAGCTATCCGTGTGTTAGATTGTCGGAACACTACCGCATTTCTACGGTCATAAGGCCGCGATTGTGGGGTTAGGTGCACAGAAAGTCGGCCAATTTAGCACATTGGCGCCTTGCCCAAAATCCCTGTCGTTGTTAGAGTTTGCCGCACTTTTTTACCCACGCGTTGCCTAGGGTCCCTTTCCCATGTTCAAGAAACTGCGTGGCATGTTTTCCAGCGATCTTTCCATCGACCTGGGCACTGCCAACACCCTTATTTACGTGCGCGAGCGCGGTATCGTCCTGAATGAGCCATCGGTTGTGGCCATTCGGACCCATGGTAATCAGAAAAGTGTCGTTGCCGTGGGCACCGAGGCCAAGCGCATGCTCGGCCGTACACCTGGCAACATTGCCGCCATTCGTCCGATGAAAGACGGCGTGATCGCCGACTTCAGTGTCTGCGAGAAGATGCTGCAGTACTTCATCAACAAGGTTCATGAAAACAGTTTCCTGCAGCCCAGCCCTCGTGTGCTGATCTGCGTACCGTGCAAATCCACCCAGGTGGAGCGTCGTGCCATCCGTGAATCGGCCCTTGGTGCCGGTGCCCGCGAAGTGTTCCTGATCGAAGAGCCAATGGCCGCTGCCATCGGTGCCGGCCTGCCGGTTGAAGAAGCGCGCGGTTCGATGGTGGTGGATATCGGTGGCGGTACCACTGAAATCGCCCTGATCTCCCTCAATGGCGTGGTGTATGCCGAATCCGTACGGGTTGGCGGCGACCGCTTCGACGAAGCGATCATCACGTATGTGCGTCGTAACTACGGCAGCCTGATCGGCGAATCCACCGCCGAGCGCATCAAGCAGGAAATCGGTACCGCCTACCCGGGTGGCGAAGTGCGCGAAGTCGATGTTCGCGGTCGCAACCTGGCTGAGGGCGTGCCACGTGCCTTTACCCTGAACTCCAATGAAGTGCTGGAAGCTCTGCAAGAGTCCCTGGCCACCATCGTTCAGGCGGTCAAGAGCGCGCTGGAGCAGTCGCCGCCGGAACTGGCTTCCGATATCGCCGAGCGTGGCCTGGTGCTGACCGGTGGTGGCGCCTTGCTGCGTGACCTCGACAAGCTGCTGGCCCAGGAAACCGGCCTACCGGTGATCGTCGCCGAAGACCCGCTGACCTGCGTTGCCCGTGGCGGTGGTCGTGCACTGGAAATGATGGATAAACACACCATGGACCTACTCTCCAGCGAATAAGATCGTTGGTTGCGCCATGTTTCGCCAACAGGCAGCACTTTGCAGTGCTGCCTGTTGGCGTTTATCTTCTTCAATCTGCATCCAGGCCGGTTTGATGCCGTATGAATAAAGAGAATATCTGCCCGGGAGTAGCGGCCTATTAAACCGCTCTTCACTAAAGGCCCCTCATTGGGCGTGCGCTTGTTGGTGCTGGTCGTGCTATCGGTCGCGCTGATGGTGGTCGATGCCCGCTTCACACTGCTCAAGCCAGTGCGTAGCCAGATGTCGCTGGTATTGATGCAGTCCTACTGGATCACCGACCTGCCGCAACGGCTATGGCAAGGTGTGGCCAGCCAGTTTGGCAGCCGCACAGAACTGGTGGCCGAGAACGAAAAGCTCAAGACCGAAAACCTGCTGCTGCAGGGGCGCATGCAAAAGCTTGCGGCCCTGACCGAGCAGAACGTCCGGCTGCGCGAGTTGCTCAATTCTTCCGCGTTGGTCAACGAAAAGGTCGAAGTGGCCGAGTTGATCGGCATGGACCCCAACCCCTTCACCCATCGCATCATCATCAACAAGGGCGAGCGCGATGGCGTGGTCCTTGGCCAGCCGGTGCTCGATGCCCGTGGCCTGATGGGCCAGGTGGTGGAGTTGATGCCCTATACCTCCCGCGTGCTGCTGCTCACCGACACCACCCACAGCATTCCGGTGCAGGTCAATCGCAATGGCCTGCGGGCGATTGCCAGCGGTACCGGCAACCCGGAACGCCTGGAATTGCGGCATGTGGCCGACACCGCTGACATCAAGGAAGGCGACCTGCTGGTCAGCTCCGGCCTCGGCCAGCGATTCCCGGCGGGCTATCCGGTGGCGACGGTCAAGGAAGTGATCCACGATTCCGGCCAGCCATTCGCGATTGTCCGTGCCGTGCCGACAGCCGCGCTGAACCGTAGCCGCTACCTGTTGCTGGTGTTCAGTGACACGCGCACGCCGGAAGAGCGCGCCAACGAGGCTGCCCAGGCCCAGGAAGCGCAGGACCGGCAGGACGGCACCACCACGCCGATCATCCCGGCCACCGTACCCAAGCCTGCGACACCGGCAGCGCCAGTGGCGACACCGGCTGCACCCGCCGCGCCCGCTTCGGCAACACCTGCCCGGCCGGTCAGGCCTGCGGCGTCCACGCCTGCTGCTGCTGCACCTGCGCCGGCAACCACTCGACAGGGGGCGCAATAATGGCCGGTACACATTCACGCAATGGCTGGATGGTCTGGTTGACCTTCGCCATCGGTATGTTGCTCAGCGTTTCGCCGATGCCGCAATTCATGGAAATCCTGCGCCCGCTGTGGCTGGCCTTGCTGCTGGCCTTCTGGGCCCTGGCCTTGCCGCACAAGGTCGGCATGGTCACCGCGATGTGCCTGGGGCTGGCTGAAGACGTGATGTATGGCACCTTGCTCGGCCAGAACGCCTTGATTCTCACGCTGATCACCTTCCTGGTGCTGTCGCTGCAGCAACGCCTGCGCATGTTTCCGATGTGGCAGCAATGCCTGGTGATCCTGGTGATCTTCGGTCTGGCCCAGTTGGTGCAACTGTGGCTTAGCGCCTTGACCGGTAACCGCCAGCCGACCCTCGCGCTGGTCTTGCCGGCGCTGGTCAGCGCGCTGTTGTGGCCATGGGTCAGCTTCGGTCTGCGTGGTTTGTGTCGCCGCTATAAAATCAATTGAGTGGGGCGCGAAGCTCTGCCTGGTTATCGAACCCGCAGGGAGAGTTTGCAATGCAATCGCTTTATCTGGCCTCCGGCTCTCCTCGGCGGCGTGAACTGCTGACCCAGATTGGCGTGCCGTTCACCGTGGTCAACGCCGCTATTGATGAAACACCCCTGGGCGACGAGTCGCCTGCGTCCTACGTCGAGCGCCTGGCCCGTGGCAAAGCCGCTGCAGGCCTGGCGACATTAGCCGATACCGCAAATGCCTGCGTGCTAGGGGCCGATACTGCCGTCATCCTGGATGGCCGGATCCTCGGTAAGCCCGTGGACCAGGCCGATGCCCTGGCCATGCTGCTGGCCCTTTCTGATCGTGAGCACGAAGTCCTCACCGCCATTGCGCTGCTTGATGGCCAGCGTTGCGAAACGCGCCTGGTCAGCAGTCGCGTGCGCTTTCGCCAGGTTTCCACACAAGAAGCAACGACTTACTGGCACAGCGGTGAACCCCAGGACAAGGCGGGCGGCTATGCTATCCAAGGGTTGGCGGCGGTATTTGTCGCCGGGCTCAATGGCAGCTACTCGGCAGTCGTTGGCCTGCCGGTCTGCGAAACAGCAGAACTGCTGGGCCATTTCGGCATACCCTGTTGGCAACACCTTTCCGTGCGCTGAACGCTCTACTCCAGCGCCACCTTTAAGCGATCGGCCACTATTGTGAAAACGCCTGAACGAGACCCAGCCATGAGTGAAGAGATTCTGATCAATATCACGCCGATGGAATCGCGCGTGGCGGTGGTAGAAAACGGTGTTTTGCAGGAAGTGCACGTCGAGCGCACCCAGAAGCGCGGGATCGTTGGCAATATCTATAAAGGTAAGGTTGTGCGGGTGTTGCCGGGCATGCAGGCAGCCTTTGTCGATATCGGCCTGGACCGTGCCGCATTTATCCATGCCTCGGAAATCTCCCTGCGCGAAGGCCCTGCGGTCGAGAGCATCAGCGCCCTGGTGCACGAAGGGCAGAGCCTGGTGGTGCAAGTCACCAAAGACCCGATTGGTTCCAAGGGCGCGCGCCTGACCACGCAATTGTCGATTCCTTCGCGTTACCTGGTGTACATGCCGCGCACCGCCCACGTCGGTATTTCCCTGAAAATCGAAGACGAAGGTGAGCGTGAGCGCCTGAAAAAGGTGGTCAGCGATTGCGTGGCGGCCGAAGGTATCAAAGAGGCGGGCGGCTTTATCCTGCGCACTGCCGCCGAAGGTGCCGGTGCCGATGAAATCCTGATGGACATCCGCTACCTGCGGCGCCTGTGGGACCAGATCGCGGCCCAGATCAAGACCGTCGGCGCGCCGAGTGTCATCTACGAAGACCTGGGCCTGGCCCTGCGAACCCTGCGTGATCTGGTCAGCCCGAAGATCGAGAAAATCCGCATCGACTCGCGGGAAACCTTCCAGCGCACCACGCAATTTGTCGCCGAACTGATGCCGGAAATCGCCGATCGCCTGGAACACTACCCCGGCGAACGGCCGATTTTCGACCTGTATGGCGTCGAGGACGAAATCCAGAAGGCCCTGGAGCGCAAGGTGCCGCTCAAGTCCGGTGGCTACCTGGTGGTCGACCCGGCCGAAGCCATGAGCACCATTGACGTCAACACCGGCGCCTTCGTCGGCCATCGCAACCTTGAAGAAACCATCTTCAAGACCAACCTCGAAGCCGCCACCGCCATTGCCCGTCAACTGCGCCTGCGCAACCTGGGCGGGATCATCATCATCGACTTCATCGACATGGAAGATGAAGAACACCAGCGCCAGGTGTTGCGCACCCTTGAAAAGCAGCTGGAGCGCGATCACGCCAAGACCAACATCATCGGGATCACCGAGTTGGGCCTGGTACAGATGACCCGCAAGCGTACCCGTGAAAGCCTTGAGCAAGTGCTGTGCGAACCGTGCAGCAGTTGCCAGGGCCGCGGCAAGTTGAAGACCCCGGAAACGGTTTGCTACGAGATTTTCCGGGAAATTCTACGAGAGGCACGCGCTTACCAGGCCGAGGGTTATAGAGTCCTGGCCAATCAGAAGGTGGTTGATCGGTTGCTCGACGAAGAGTCGGGCAACGTTGCGGAACTGGAGGGCTTCATTGGCCGTACCATCCGTTTCCAGGTCGAAACCATGTATTCACAGGAACAATACGACGTGGTGCTGCTCTGATTCGCATCCGTCCTGTTCAACGAGACCGCCAGACCTTGATCTGCCGTCCGACTATTACCTTGAGGGTCGCCTGACATGGAGCGTCTACAACGCTTTTTTGCCGCACTGACCCGTTGGGGCCTTGGCCTGTGTGCATTGCTGTTGGTACTGGCGGCGGTCTACGTCAGCCTGGGCCGTGAATTGACGCCATTGGTGGCGGAGTACCGTGCCGAAGTCGAGGCCAAGGCGCAGGCGGCGGTCGACATGCCCCTGAGCATTGGCAGCCTGGAAGGGCGCTGGAGCGGCTTTGCCCCGGTCTTGCTGGCCCATGACGTGATGGTCGGCGAGGGCAGCAGTGCCTTGCGCCTGGACCAGGTGCAAGTGGTGCCCGATCTCTGGGCCAGCTTGCTGGCGTGGGATGTGCGCATTGCCCACTTGGAAGTCAGCGGATTGCAGCTCAGTGTCAAGGAGGACCAGGACGGCCGTTGGGCGCTGCAAGGCCTGCCTGTGCAGGACGACCAGCCCCTGGACCCGGAACGACTGCTCACGCGCATGCAAGCGGTGGCGAAGATTTCGCTGCTCGACAGCCAGGTCACTTTGCAACCGTTTGAACAAGCGCCGCTGACCTTGACCTATGTGGGCCTGAGCCTGCAAACCGGTGCCACCCGCCAACGCCTGGATGCACGCCTGACCTTGCCCGATGGGCAGCCGCTGGCCCTCAGCCTGCGCACGCGGATCCGCGCTAGCCAGTGGCGCGATGGTGAAGTCCAGGCCTACCTGAGCCTGCCCCAGAGCAATTGGGCGCAATGGATTCCGGCGAAGTTGACCCGGGACTGGAAACTCAATGAGCTGAAAGCCGGCGGCGAACTCTGGCTGACCTGGGCCGGCGGAACGCTGCAAAGCGCCGCCGCGCGGCTCAATGCGCCGCAAGTGAAGGTGCGGTATGCCCAGCGCAAACCCGTGAGCATCCACAACCTGGGCCTGACGGCCTACCTGCAACGCAGTGATCGCGGCCTTAAGGTGGTCTTCGACTCGCTGGCCATGAACCTGGGCGACACCCGTTGGGAGTCGCACCTGCAATTGCAGCAAACCCTGGCCACCGACAAGGCTCAGGAAACCTGGAACCTGCAGGCCGACCGCCTGGACCTGACGCCGATCACCCCCTTGCTCAACGCCCTGGCGCCATTGCCCGAGGGTTTTGCCAAGACCGTCGAAGCGTTGAAAGCCACGGGCGTGCTGCGCAATGTCCTGGTGGATTATCGTCCCCAGGAGACGGGCGATCAGCGCGTCAGCTTTGCCGCCAACCTCGAGCGGGTGGGCTTTGATGCGTATTTCGGCGCACCGGCGGCCCGCAATGTCTCCGGCAGCATCAGCGGCGACCTGGGCCAGGGCGAGCTGCGCATGGACAGCAAGGACTTTGCCTTGCACCTGTACCCGATTTTCGCCAAGCCCTGGCAGTACATCCAGGCCAACGCGCGCCTGACGTGGAGGCTGGATAAACAAGGCTTCACGCTGATCGCTCCGTATATCAAGGTGCTGGGGGAAGAGGGCAAGGTCGCGGCGGACTTCCTGATTCGCCTGCATTTCGATCATAGCCAGGAAGACTACATGGACCTGCGGGTCGGCATGGTCGAGGGCGATGGACGCTTTACTCCCAAATACCTACCGGCCGTGTTGAGCCCGGCCCTGGATGAATGGCTGCGTACGGCCATTCTCAAGGGCGCGGTCGATGAAGGCTTCTTCCAGTATCAAGGCTCGTTGAACCACGATGCGGTGATGGCGGCGCGCAATATCAGCCTGTTCTTCAAGGTGCATGACGCCGAGCTGGCGTTCCAGCCTGGCTGGCCCCATGTGAGCAAGGTGACCGGTGAAGTGTTTGTCGAAGAAACCGGTGTGCGCATCCTGGCCAGCAAGGGGCAATTGCTCGACACCAAGGTCAAGGATATCTACGTCAACATTCCCCATGCGCTTCCTGGCCATGACAGTCATCTGCTGCTGACGGGCGGGTTTGCCGGTGGGCTGGGTGACGGCCTGAAGATCCTGCAGGAAGCCCCCATCGGCACGGCGTCGACGTTTGCCGGCTGGAAAGGCGAGGGCGACCTGCAAGGTTCACTCGACCTGGACATCCCCCTGGCCAAAGGCACCGAGCCGAAAATCGTGGTGGACTTCAAGACTGACAAGGCGCACCTGCAACTGGCCGAGCCGACCCTGGACCTGAACCAGCTCAAGGGCGAATTCCGCTTCGACAGCACCAAGGGCCTGAGTGGCCAGAACATCAGTGCCCAGGCCTTTGACCGGCCGATCACGGCGCAGATTGCTGCCGGTGGCAAGCCGGGCAATCTCAGCACGCGGGTCACCGCCAAGGGCCAGGTGACGGTCAAGCGCCTCACCGACTGGCTGAAAGTCGGCCAGCCGCTGCCGGTGTCCGGGGATATCCCGTATCAACTGCAACTGGACCTGGACGGTGCCGACAGCCAGTTGCGGGTCAGTTCCAACCTCAAGGGCGTGGCGGTGGATTTGCCTGCTCCGTTTGGCATGTCCGCCGGTCAGGGCCGCGCCAGTGTGTTCCGCATGACCTTGCAGGGCGCAGAGCGACGCTACTGGTTTGATTACGGCGAGCTGGCGAACTTTACCTTTGCAGCCCCGGCGAACAACTTTGCCCAGGGCCGTGGCGAACTGTTCCTCGG
The DNA here is from genome assembly GCF_030687625.1 of Pseudomonas sp. FP2294. NCBI lineage: Bacteria > Pseudomonadati > Pseudomonadota > Gammaproteobacteria > Pseudomonadales > Pseudomonadaceae > Pseudomonas > Pseudomonas sp. FP2294. Next base: position 4,867,272 of record NZ_CP117441.1, on the reverse strand, counting down.
GGATGGCGATGCCTTGCTGCCCGGTGGCAAGGGCCTGCGGATTCGCGGGGTGCTGTCGGAGCTGGATATAGATCCGTGGAAGAAACTGGTGGACCGCTACGCCGGCAATGATCCGAGTGGCAATGCCAAGCAACTGTTGAGCAGTGCCGATTTCAAGATCGGCAAGCTGACAGGCTTTGGTACTCAATTCGACCAGGTCAGCCTGCAACTGGAGCGCAAGCCCGCGGCCTGGGGGCTGCAGCTCGACAGCCAGCAAGCCAAGGGGGCTATTGGCCTGCCGGATGCCAAGGGCGCACCCATCGCCATCAATCTGCAATACGTGAAGCTACCGGCGGTTGACCCCACGGTACAGGCCGACGAGAACGCGCCTGATCCCCTGGCGAACATTGATCCCAAGGACATTCCGGCGCTGGATATTTCCATTGGCCAGTTGTTGCAGGGGCCCGACTTGATCGGTGCCTGGTCCTTGAAGGTGCGCCCGACGGCCAAGGGCATGGCCTTCAACAACCTCGACCTGGGCCTCAAGGGTATGCGGCTCAAGGGGGCCGGTGGCTGGGAAGGGGCGCCGGGCGCCAGCAGCAGTTGGTACAAGGGGCGCCTGGACGGCAAGAATATCGCCGATGTGCTTAAAGGCTGGGGCTTCGCGCCCACCGTGACCAGCCAGAGCTTCCATCTGGATGTTGATGGACGCTGGCCGGGTTCGCCTGCGTGGGTTGGGCCCAAGCGGTTTTCCGGGAGCCTGGATGCATCGTTCCGCAAGGGCCAGTTTGTCGAGGTCGAGGGCGGTGCCCAGGCGTTGCGGGTGTTTGGTCTGCTGAACTTCAACTCGATTGGCCGGCGTTTGCGCCTGGACTTCTCGGACTTGCTCGGCAAGGGCCTGAGCTACGATCGGGTCAAGGGCCTGCTGGCCGCCAGCAATGGTGTGTTTGTGACCCGTGAGCCGATTGTTCTCACCGGGCCGTCGAGCAACCTGGAGCTTAACGGCACGCTGGACCTGGTGGCTGACCGTGTCGATGCCAAGTTGCTGGTGACCCTGCCGGTGACCAACAACCTGCCGATCGCCGCGTTGATCGTGGGGGCACCGGCCATTGGCGGCGCACTGTTCCTGATCGACAAACTGATTGGCGATCGGGTCTCGCGTTTTGCCAGCGTCCAGTACAAGGTGGAAGGGCCATGGAAAGATCCAAAAATCACCTTCGACAAGCCATTTGAAAAACCGCAATAAGCCCCTGTGGAGTAGCATGGCCCCATGCTTTTTATGGAGTGTCGGCCCATGTCCTTTGCGGTAATCCAGATGGTCAGCCAGAGTGATGTTCTGGCCAACCTGGCCCAGGCCCGGCGGTTGCTGGAGCAGGCGGCGGCGGGGGGCGCGCAACTGGCAGTGCTGCCGGAAAACTTCGCCGCCATGGGCCGCCGTGACGTGGCCGCTATCGGCCACGCCGAAGCTGTGGGCGAGGGGCCGATCCTGCCGTGGTTGAAACTGGCCGCCCGTGACCTCAACTTATGGATAGTGGCCGGTACCTTGCCGTTGCCCCCGCTCGGGCAGCCCGACGCCAAGTCCAATGCGTGCTCGCTGTTGATCGACGCGCAGGGGCAGATTGTGGCGCGCTACGACAAGCTGCATCTGTTCGACGTGGACGTGGCGGATGCGCGCGGTCGTTATCGCGAATCTGACGACTATGCTTACGGTAACCAGGTAGTGGTGGCCGATACGCCGGTTGGGCGCCTGGGGCTGACGGTCTGTTATGACCTGCGCTTCCCCGAGTTGTACAGCGAATTGCGTGCGGCGGGGGCCGAATTGATTACTGCGCCTTCGGCCTTTACGGCGGTAACGGGGGCTGCGCACTGGGATGTGCTGATCCGGGCCCGGGCCATAGAAACCCAGTGCTATCTGCTGGCGGCCGCCCAGGGCGGTGTGCATCCGGGGCCACGGGAAACATTTGGCCATGGGGCAATTATCGACCCATGGGGGCGCGTACTGGCGCAACAAGATCAAGGCGAAGCGGTGTTGTTGGCCGAACGCGATAGCAGCGAACAAGCGTCGATACGGGCGCGCATGCCGGTGGCAGGCCACCGGCGCTTTTTCTCGCAGGGCGCACAGCGACCTGCTTCAGAACGATGAATTTAAGGCCGAACCTATGAGCGAGTTGTTGTCCTCAGTCAGTGAACACCTCCTGGCGCCCGGTGGCGTGACCATCGAAAGTCTGCAAACCGTACTGGGTGACCTGGCCGGGCCGGGTATTGATGCTGCAGACCTGTATTTCCAGGGGCAGATTTCCGAGTCATGGTCCCTGGAAGACGGGATCGTCAAGGACGGCAGCTTCAACCTTGACCAAGGGGTTGGCGTGCGCGCGCAGTCCGGTGAGAAGACCGGCTTTGCTTATAGCAATGCCATCACCCTCGAAGCCCTGGGCCTGGCCGCCCGCGCGGCGCGTTCGATTTCCCGCGCCGGGCAGCACGGCACCGTGCAGGCGTTCAGTACCCAGGATGTGGCCCAGTTGTACGGCCCGGATAATCCACTGGAAGTAATGACCCGTGCCGAAAAGGTCGAGTTGCTCAAGCGTGTGGATGCTGCAACCCGGGCCCTCGACCCGCGTATCCAGCAAGTGAGCGTGAGCATGGCCGGGGTCTGGGAGCGCATCCTGGTGGCGTCCACCGATGGCAGCCTGGCGGCCGATGTGCGCCCGCTGGTGCGCTTTAATGTCAGTGTGATCGTCGAGCAGAACGGGCGTCGCGAGCGCGGCGGCCACGGTGGCGGTGGGCGTACGGATTATCGCTATTTCCTCACCGACGACCGCGCCATGGGCTATGCCCGCGAGGCGTTGCGCCAGGCGCTGGTCAACCTGGAAGCCATTCCGGCGCCAGCGGGTACGCTGCCGGTGGTCCTGGGTTCGGGCTGGTCCGGGGTTTTGCTGCATGAAGCGGTGGGGCATGGCCTGGAAGGTGACTTCAACCGCAAGGGCAGCTCCGCCTACAGCGGGCGCATGGGCGAAATGGTCGCCTCCAAGCTCTGCACCATTGTCGACGACGGTACATTGGCCGGTCGCCGTGGTTCCCTGAGCGTCGACGACGAAGGTACGCCGACCGAGTGCACCACGTTGATCGAAAATGGCGTGCTCAAGGGCTATATGCAAGACAAGCTCAACGCGCGCCTGATGGGCGTGGCGCGTACCGGCAACGGCCGTCGCGAGTCCTACGCGCATTTGCCGATGCCGCGCATGACCAACACCTACATGCTCGCGGGCGAAAGCGACCCGGCAGAGATCATTGCCTCGGTGAAGCGTGGGATCTATTGCGCCAATCTTGGTGGCGGCCAGGTGGATATCACCAGCGGCAAGTTCGTGTTCTCCACCAGCGAAGCCTATCTGATCGAAGACGGCAAGATCACCGCGCCGGTCAAGGGTGCAACCCTGATTGGCAACGGCCCGGAAGCCATGAGCAAGGTGTCGATGGTCGGTAACGACCTGGCGCTGGACAGCGGTGTGGGGATGTGTGGCAAGGATGGGCAGTCGGTGCCGGTGGGTGTCGGCCAGCCAACCCTGAAAATTGATGCGATCACCGTGGGTGGTACGGGGTCGTAAGGCGTGGAGCTTCGGGTGGCGAAGACCGCCACCCGGGGAAGAGGATCAGCGCAGGCCGCGTTGAGTCTCGTCCAGCTCACGGATGTACTTGAAGATTTTACGGCTGGTGGCCGGCGCCTTGTTCTGTGCCAGTTCGTGCTGGGCCTGACGGATCAGGGAGCGCAGTTGCTGGCGGTCGGCGTCCGGATAGTCCAGGACGAACTTCTCCAATACAGCGTCGTCACCGCCGATCAGGCGGTCACGCCAACGTTCCAGGTTATGGAAACGTTCGTTGTATTGGCGGGTGGAAGCATCGAGTTGATCGAGCAAAGTCAGAATGGCGTCAGTGTCCTGGTCGCGCATCAGCTTGCCGATAAACATGATGTGCCGTTTACGCGCGATATTCGCGGTGTGCTTGGGTGCATCCGCCAAGGCCCGGCGCATTTCGTCGGTCAGTGGCAGTTTGGCAATCAAGTCCGGCTTGAGTGTTGTAAGGCGCTCGCCGAGATCAACCAGAGCATGCAGCTCGCGTTTGACCTGGGTTTTGCTTTTCTCCCCATCGAGGGAGTCGTCGTAAGAATCAACCATGGTGGCAGTCCGCAAAGAAACGCCGCCATGATAACCAGTCGGGGGCCGCTTGTCCGGCCCGGTCGCTCGATGGCCTTAACCGAAAGCAGAATTTGAGTGGAGAGAACCATGAGTGCAGCCCAAAGCGTCGGTCCACAAGCGTTACCGGCACTGCAGGAACAAGTTGAGCAGATCATCGCCGAGGCCAAGCGCCAGGGCGCCAGTGCCTGTGAAGTGGCGGTGTCGCTGGAGCAGGGCCTGTCGACTTCGGTACGCCAGCGGGAAGTGGAAACCGTTGAGTTCAACCGCGACCAGGGTTTTGGCATCACCTTGTATGTGGGGCAGCGCAAAGGCTCGGCCAGCACTTCGGCCAGCGGCCCGGAAGCGATTCGCGAGACGGTTGCCGCCGCACTGGCGATTGCCAAGCACACCTCCGAAGACGAGGCCTCGGGTTTGGCGGATGCGGCCTTGATGGCGCGGGATCTCAAGGATTTCGACCTGTTTCACGCCTGGGATATCACTCCCGAGCAGGCCATCGAAAAGGCCCTGGCCTGCGAAGCCGCGGCGTTTGATGCCGACAGCCGGATCAAGAATGCCGATGGCACCACCCTGAGCACCCACCAGGGTTGCCGGGTGTATGGCAACAGCCACGGGTTTATCGGCGGCTATGCGTCGACGCGCCATAGCTTGAGCTGCGTGATGATCGCCGAGGCCGATGGCCAGATGCAGCGTGACTACTGGTATGACGTGAGTCGCCAGGGTGAGCTGTTGGCGGACCCGGTGAGCATCGGCCAGCGCGCCGCGCAACGGGCGGCGAGCCGCCTGGGTGCGCGCCCGGTGCCGACGTGCGAAGTGCCGGTGTTGTTTTCGGCGGAACTGGCGGGTGGTCTGTTCGGCAGCTTTCTCGGGGCGATTTCCGGGGGTAATCTGTACCGCAAATCGTCGTTCCTTGAAGGCGCGCTGGGGCAGAAGCTGTTTCCGGAGTGGCTGACCCTGGACGAACGCCCGCACCTGATGCGCGCCATGGGCAGCTCGGCCTTTGATGGCGACGGCCTGGCAACCTACGCCAAGCCGTTTGTCGAGAACGGTGAGCTGGTGTCCTACGTGCTTGGCACCTACGCCGGGCGCAAGCTCGGTCTGCCGAGTACCGCCAACTCCGGTGGGGTTCACAACCTGTTCGTGACCCATGGCGACGAAGACCAGGCGGCGCTCCTGCGGCGCATGGGCCGTGGTTTGCTGGTGACCGAGCTGATGGGCCACGGCTTGAACATGGTGACGGGCGATTATTCCCGAGGCGCGGCGGGGTTCTGGGTGGAGAATGGCGAAATCCAGTTCGCGGTCCAGGAAGTGACCATCGCCGGCAATATGCGCGACATGTTCAAGCAGATCGTCGCCGTGGGTAACGATCTGGAATTGCGCAGCAATATCCGCACCGGCTCGGTGCTGATCGAACGCATGACCGTCGCCGGCAGCTAAGCCGCAACCCGTTACACAACAGCGCCACCCCCAGGGTGGCGCTTTTTTTTGCCTGGAATATCACAAGGCCGACAAAGGTATCGGTTCAATAGCTTGTTTTGATTCTCAATATCATTTAATAATAAATATCATTATCGAGTGAGCATGGGTCATGAGTTCTGTCCTGCACGAGGATCCCTACCTGGAAAGCTGGCGCTGGATGAGTCGTCAGATTCGCTGCGGGCTCAACCCTGACGAGCCGCGCCTGATCGAACACTACCTCAGCGAAGGCCGCTATCTGGCCTGTTGCACGGCCACGCACCCGTGGACCATCGCCGAGACCTCGTTCCGTCTGCTGCTCGACACTGCCACCGATATCGCCTTGCCCTGGCATTGGCGCTCCACGTGCCTGGACCAGGCCTGGCGCCCGCTGCGCGACCTGGAAAACCTGTCTCACTGTGCCTGCCGCCTCAAGCGCTGGCAGACCTTTGCCTGGCAATTGGCGACTTGCGAACTGCAACCTTCGATTTCTCACTCCGACTTGGTGCAAGGATCTTCCGATGAGTAACACCCGTATAGAACGCGACAGCATGGGCGAACTACAGGTACCGGCCGACGCGTTGTATGGCGCGCAAACCCAGCGTGCAGTGGATAACTTCCCGATCAGCCACCAGCGCATGCCGACCCAGTTCATCCGCGCCCTGATCTTGGCCAAGGCCGCCGCCGCCAGGGCCAACGTCGATCTCAAGCAGATCAGCGCAAGTCAGGGCAAAGCCATCGTCGACGCCGCCCAAGGCTTGCTGGAAGGCGACTTCATGCAGCACTTCCCGGTGGATATTTTCCAGACCGGCTCCGGCACCAGCTCCAACATGAACGCCAACGAAGTGATTGCGACCCTGGCCAGCCGCCTGCTGGGCGAGCCGGTCAACCCCAATGACCACGTCAATTGCGGGCAAAGCAGCAACGACATCATCCCGACCACCATTCACGTCAGCGCCGCGCTGGTGCTGCATGAACAGACGTTGCCGGCGTTGCTGCATCTGGTTGCGGTGATCGGGCGCAAGGCGGTGGAAGTTCATCCGTTCATCAAGACCGGGCGTACTCACCTGATGGACGCCATGCCGGTACGCATGAGCCAGGTGCTTGAAGGGTGGGCGCAGCAACTCAAGGCCAATATCGCGCACTTGCAGGGCTTGCTGCCAAGCCTGCAGGCCCTGGCTCAGGGCGGCACGGCCGTTGGCACCGGGATCAACGCGCATCCTGAGTTTGCTGCGCGTTTCAGTCAGCAGTTGAGCAGCCTGACCCAGGTGCAGTTCACTCCGGGCAAGAACCTGTTTGCTCTGATCGGCTCCCAGGACACCGCCGTTGCCGTCTCCGGCCAACTCAAAGCGATTGCCGTGTCGCTGATGAAAATCGCCAACGACCTGCGCTGGATGAACTCCGGCCCCCTTGCCGGTCTCGGTGAAATCGAACTCGAAGGCCTGCAGCCGGGCTCGTCGATCATGCCGGGCAAGGTCAACCCGGTGATTCCAGAGGCTACGGCCATGGTTGCGGCCCAGGTGATCGGCAATGACAGCGTGATCACCATCGCCGGTCAGTCCGGCAACTTCGAACTCAACGTGATGCTGCCGATCATCGCCCAGAACCTGCTCAGCAGCCTGGAACTGTTGGCCAACTCCAGCCGTCTGCTGGCAGACAAGGCCATCGCCAGCTTCAAGGTCAACGAACCCAAGCTCAAGGAAGCGCTGTCGCGTAACCCGATCCTGGTTACCGCACTCAACCCGATCATTGGTTACCAAAAGGCCGCTGAAATCGCCAAGAAAGCCTATCAACAAGGCCGGCCGGTGATTGATGTGGCGCTTGAGCACACCGACTTGCCCCGCAGCCAACTGGAAATCCTCCTGGATCCGGAAAAGCTCACGGCGGGTGGCGTGTAATCACCGACCCTGCTTTGGAGGCTCACCATGGAGCATTGGAAACGCACGATCGAACGGGCCAATCACTGCTTTATGCAGGGCGAACTGGTGGATGCCCGCGAGCATTACCTGCAAGCCCTGGCCCTGGCCCAAGTGTTGTTCGAGCGCTGGGGTGATGCCGACGAAACCGTAGCCGCTTGCGTCATTTCCCATCACAACCTGGCGGACCTGCACCTGCGCCTGAACCAGCCGGAAGAAAGCGCGGAATACCTCTGCGCCATTCACCAGCGCTTGCTGCAGACCATGCAGGACACCCGGCTGCCTCAGCCACTGCGCGAGGCGGCCTTGCGCCAGAGCAGCAAGACCTACGTCGAACTGTTGAATTTCATCAGCGATCACGGCGAATACCCCCGTACCCATCGCTTGCTAGGCAGCCATACGGCGTCGACGGATGCGCCGACCCGCAACAGCCCTTTTTATGGAGCACATTGATATGTCCTACACCTTGCCTGCCTTGCCTTACGCCTACGATGCCCTGGAGCCGCATATCGATGCGCAAACCATGGAAATCCACTACACCAAACACCACCAGACCTACATCAATAACCTCAATGCGGCGGTCGAAGGTACTGAGTTTGCTGGCTGGCCCATCGAGAAACTGGTCTCCAGCGTCCAGCAACTGCCGGAAAAGCTGCGCGCAGCGGTGATTAACCAGGGGGGCGGGCATGCCAACCACTCATTGTTCTGGGCAGTCATGTCGCCCAAGGGCGGCGGCAAGCCCGAAGGTGCCCTGGGCCACGCGATTGATGAGCAGTTGGGTGGCTTTGACGCCTTCAAGGAGGCCTTTACCAAAGCTGCGCTGACCCGCTTCGGCAGTGGCTGGGCCTGGTTGAGCGTGACCCCGCAAAAGACCCTGGTAGTCGAGAGCAGTGGCAACCAGGACAGCCCGTTGATGAATGGCAATACGCCGATCCTCGGTCTGGACGTGTGGGAACACGCCTACTACCTGCTTTATCAGAACCGCCGTCCTGAATACATCAACGCCTTCTACAGTGTTATCAACTGGCCGGAAGTCGCTGAGCGCTACCAGGCGGCCCTCGCTTAATGACCTTTCATAACAAGACTTAAGGCCGACTATGGGCACTGAAACACTGGCGATCAGCAGCGTACGAATGTTTCGTTATGCGTTTGGCTCGCTGCTGCTGTTGGCGGGAATGGCATTGCTGGTGGCCCACGGGCTGGCCTGGCTGAACCTGGAGCCGCGGATCCTGCGCGCACTGCAAGGTGGCGCAATCTGCGCCCTGGGTACGGCGCTGGGGGCGGTGCCGGTGCTGGTGATCCGGCGGATGCCGTTAGCGGTCAGCGATACGTTGCTGGGCTTCGGTGCTGGCGTGATGCTCGCGGCGACCGCGTTTTCGCTGGTCGTGCCAGGGATCGCCGCCGCCGAAAACCTGGGGTTCACTCCCTGGGCGTCCAGCGGCCTGGTCAGCTTCGGCATCATGCTCGGTGCCTTCGGCCTGTTTCTGGTGGACCGCAAGGTCTCCGGTGCCAGCCCGGAGATGCTGGTCGGTACGCCCGATAAACCGGTGATCCCGCCGCGTATCTGGCTGTTTGTGTTCGCGATCATTGCCCACAATATTCCCGAAGGCATGGCGGTAGGCGTCTCGGCGGGTGGCGGTATGCCCGATGCCGACAGCCTGGCCATGGGCATTGCCTTGCAGGATGTGCCGGAAGGGCTGGTGATTGCGCTGGTGCTGGCAGGGGCGGGGATGTCGCGGGTCAAGGCATTCCTGATTGGGGCGGCATCCGGCCTGGTAGAGCCGGTGTTTGCCGTGCTCTGTGCCTGGCTGGTCAGCCTGGCCGAGATGCTGCTGCCTCTGGGTTTGGCCCTTGCGGCCGGGGCGATGTTATTGGTGGTGACTCACGAAGTAATCCCCGAGTCGCGACGCAATGGCCATGACAAACTTGCCAGCCTGGGGTTGTGCATCGGGTTTTGCCTGATGATGGCCATGGATACAGCGCTGGGCTGATGCCTAACGCAAAAAGCAATGTGGCAGCTGGCTAGTGTGGGAGCTGGCTTGCTTGCGATGCAGACACCTCGGCATAAAAAATGTGGGAGCGGGCTTGCCCGCGATAGCGGTGTATCAGTCAAGTATGTATCGACTGACTCCCAGCTATCGCGGGCAAGCCCACTCCCACATTGATTTGTGCTGCATTCAGGAAAGAAGGGCTATTCGCCTTCATCGAAGTAGTTGTTGATCAACTTCACCAGCGCATCCAGCGCTTCCTGTTCCTGCTCACCTTCGGTCTTCAGATGAATCGTCGTGCCCTTGCCTGCGGCAAGCATCATCATGGCCATGATGCTTTTGCCATCGACCATGGACTCTGGCGTACGCCCGGCACGCACCTGGCAAGGAAACTGGCCCGCAACTCCGACGAACTTGGCCGACGCGCGGGCATGCAAGCCCAGTTTGTTGATGATTTCAATTTCCAGAGCGGGCATCGCGAAGGTGTTCCTTTCAGCTGAGGTCGCGGTGGCGAACCTGGACATTCTTGAGGGTTTGCTGCAAGGCCTGGCCCAGGCGCTCGGTCAGGTAGACGGAGCGGTGATGCCCGCCGGTACAGCCGATAGCGATGGTGACATAGGCCCGGTTGCTGGCGGCAAAGCGCGGTAGCCACTTGAGCAGGTAGCTGGAGATGTCCTGGAACATCTCCTCGACATCCGGTTGCGCCGCCAGGTAATCGGCAACCGGTTGGTCCAGCCCGGACTGGTCGCGCAGTTCCGGCTTCCAGTAAGGATTGGGCAGGCAACGCACGTCAAATACCAGGTCGGCGTCTATCGGCATGCCCCGCTTGAAGCCAAAGGACTCAACAAGGAACGCGGTGCCGGGTTCCGGCTGGTTCAGCAGGCGCAGCTTGATGGCGTCACGCAGTTGGTAAAGGTTCAGGCTGGTGGTGTTGATCTTGAGGTCGGCCAGGTCAATGATCGGCCCCAGCAGCTTGGTCTCGTCCTCGATGGCTTCGGCCAGCGAGCGGTGCGGGCTGCTCAGTGGGTGGCGGCGACGGGTTTCCGAAAAGCGCTTGAGCAGCGTTTCTTCGTCGGCATCCAGGTACAGCACGTCGCAATGGATATGCTTGGCGCGTACCTCTTCGAGCAATTCCGGGAAACGCGTGAGGTGGCTGGGCAGGTTGCGTGCGTCAATGGACACGGCCACCAGCGGTTGTGCCAGCTCGGTATGGATCAGCGCACGTTCTGCCAGCTCGGGCAGCAGGCCGGCCGGCAAGTTGTCTATGCAATAGAAACCACTGTCCTCAAGCACATTGAGGGCCGTACTTTTACCTGAGCCGGAACGCCCGCTGACGATGATCAAACGCATGATTACTGCCCGCTTTGTTCATCCAGGACAACCTGATACAGCGCTTCATTGGTGCTGGCGCTACGCAGTTTCTTACGTACTTCGTCACGGTCAAGCATGCTGGCGATCTGCCGGAGCAGTTCCAGGTGTGCATCGGTGGCCGCTTCCGGGACCAGCAGGACGAACAGCAGGTCAACCGGGGCGCCGTCGATAGCGTCGAAATCAGTGGGGGCGTCCAGGTGCAACAGGGCGCTCACCGGTGTTTCACAGCCTTTTAGGCGGCAATGAGGAATAGCGATGCCGTTGCCAAAACCGGTCGAACCGAGTTTTTCACGAGCAATCAGAGCCTCGTATACATCTTGCATCACCAGCTCAGGCACTTCGCGGCTGATCAGGTTGGCAATCTGTTCGAGGGCTTTCTTTTTACTGCCACCCGGCGCGTTCACGAGTGAACGGCCGGGGGTCAGGATGGTTTCAAGTCGAATCATGGGTGGGGAGTGTTAGCGGCCTGTGCCTTGAAGAAGGCTCTGCTGCTTTTCCTTATGCTTTTTGATTTGGCGATCCAGCTTGTCGGTCAGGTCGTCAATGGCGGCATACATGTCTGAATGCTCTGCATTGGCGACTACTTCCCCGCCGGGTATACGCAAGGTGGCTTCGATTTTCTGCTTCAGCTTTTCGACAGACATGATGACTTGCACATTGGTGATCTTGTCGAAATGCCCCTCAATTCGTTTGAGTTTCTCGCTGATGTAGGCGCGCAGCGGTTCGGTCACTTCCAGTTGGTGTCCACTGATGTTGACTTGCATACAGCTTCTCCTTCGTTGCCAGTGCATAAAGCGGCGGGTAGGAGTACCCGCCACTGGAACGCTATGGCCCGCCCGTCACATCAATCGCTTACGCTCGCTGGAAGGCGCGATCCCAAGGGACTCGCGGTACTTGGCGACGGTTCGACGGGCGACCTGAATGCCTTGTGCCTCCAGTAAACCAGCGATCTTGCTGTCACTCAACGGCTTTTTCTGATTTTCCGCCGCAACGAGTTTTTTGATGATCGCGCGGATCGCCGTGGACGAGCATTCACCGCCTTCGGAGGTGCTGACGTGGCTGGAGAAAAAGTATTTCAGCTCATATATACCCCGTGGGGTATGCATGAATTTTTGGGTGGTGACCCGGGAAATGGTCGATTCGTGCATGCCCACTGCTTCGGCAATGTCATGCAGCACCAACGGTTTCATCGCCTCGTCGCCATATTCCAGGAAGCCGCGCTGATGCTCGACGATCTGGGTGGCCACTTTCATCAGGGTCTCGTTGCGGCTTTGCAGGCTCTTGATGAACCAGCGAGCCTCCTGCAACTGATTGCGCATGAAGGTGTTGTCGGCGCTGGTGTCGGCCCGGCGTACAAAACCTGCGTATTGCGGGTTGACCCGCAGGCGCGGCACTGATTCCTGGTTCAGCTCCACCAGCCAGCGCTCGTTGTCCTTGCGCACGATCACGTCGGGGACGACATACTCGGCTTCGCTGGACTCGATCTGCGAGCCGGGACGCGGGTTGAGGCTCTGTACCAGTTCGATGATCTGGCGCAGGTCATCTTCCTTGAGTTTCATCCGACGCATCAGCTGGCTGTAGTCGCGGCTGCCCAGCAGGTCGATATAGTCGGTGACCAGGCGTTGGGCTTCGGCCAGCCACGGTGTCTTGGCGGGCAGTTGGCGCAGTTGCAGCAACAGGCACTCGCTGAGGTTGCGCGCGCCGATGCCGGCGGGCTCGAACTGCTGGATGCGGTGCAGGACCGCCTCGATTTCGTCCAGCTCGATGTCCAGTTCCGGGTCGAAAGCCTCGAGGATTTCTTCGAGGGTCTCGTCCAGGTAGCCCTGATTGTTGATGCAGTCGATCAGGGTCACCGCGATCAAGCGATCGGTGTCGGACATCGGGGCAAGGTTCAGTTGCCACAGCAAGTGGCTCTGCAGGCTTTCGCCGACGGAGGTGCGGGTGGTGAAGTCCCACTCGTCATCGTCGTTGCTGGGCAGGCTGCTGGCGCTGGTCTGGTAGACATCTTCCCAGGCCGTATCCACCGGCAGTTCATTGGGAATGCGTTCGTTCCATTCGCCTTCTTCCAGGTTATCCACCGTGGGTGCGGTTTCCTGGTAGGAGGGTTCCTGGACGTCGGGATTGGGTTTTTGCTCTATGTTGTCGGCCAGTGGGTCGGCATTATCGAAGTCGTCGCCTTCTTCCTGGCGTTCGAGCATCGGGTTGGACTCCAGGGCCTCCTGGATTTCCTGTTGCAGGTCCAGGGTCGACAATTGGAGCAGGCGGATGGCCTGTTGCAGCTGCGGTGTCATCGTCAGCTGCTGGCCCATTCTCAGGACTAGCGATGGTTTCATGGCAGGGGCTTAACACCTTATTCGCCGGCGCAATGCGCCATCCACGACAGGGCGCGTGAGCGCCAAACATAAGCAAATTATATGCCTGATATCGGGGGCTTTGCCTAGAGCGCGGTAACAATAAAAACAATAAGGTTTTTATTGACTCCCGCGCCTGATGGCGAATGTCCTGACACCCCAGTGTTTACAGGCGGAACTCGTGCCCCAGATACACTTCCTTGACCAGTTCGTTGGCCAGGATGGTGGCGGAGTCGCCCTCGGCAATCAGTTGGCCGTCGTTGACGATATACGCGGTTTCGCAGATATCCAGGGTCTCACGCACGTTGTGGTCGGTGATCAGCACGCCGATCCCCTTGGCCTTGAGGTGATGGATGATCTGCTTGATGTCGCCTACCGAAATCGGGTCGACACCGGCGAAGGGTTCGTCCAGCAGGATGAACTTCGGTGCGGTGGCCAGGGCGCGGGCGATTTCCACGCGGCGCCGCTCGCCGCCGGACAGGCTCATGCCGAGGTTGTCGCGAATATGGTTGATGTGGAACTCCTGCAGCAGGCTTTCCAGCTCCTGGCGGCGTCCGTCGCGATCCAGTTCCTTGCGGGTTTCCAGGATCGCCATGATGTTGTCGGACACTGACAGTTTGCGGAAGATCGACGCCTCCTGGGGGAGATAGCCGATACCGGCCCGTGCACGGCCGTGCATGGGCTGGTGGCTGACGTCCAGGTCGTCGATCAATACACGGCCCTGGTCCGCCTGGACCAGGCCGACGATCATGTAGAAGCAGGTGGTCTTGCCGGCACCATTGGGGCCAAGCAGGCCGACGATCTGGCCGCTGTCGATCGACAGGCTGACGTCGCGCACGACCTGACGGCTTTTATAGGCCTTGGCCAGATGCTGGGCTTTCAGGGTCGCCATTACTGGGCCTTCTTCTTCGGCTGGATAACCATGTCGATGCGCGGACGTGGCGCAGTGACCTTGGTGCCATTGGCGCGGCCGGCAGTGGCGACCTGCTTGACGGTGTCATAGACGATTTTCTCGCCTTCGGTCGAGTTGCCGTCGCTGCTGATCACTTTGGCGCGGTCAGTCAGTACGATACGGTTCTGCGGCGCGTGATACTGGATGGTCACGCCATAGCCTTTGATCGGACCTGGATCGGCGGCGTTTTGCTTCTGTTCGAAATAGGCAAGGTTGCCCACCGAAGTCACGACGTCGATGTCGCCGGCCGGGGTACGGGTCAGGGTCACGGTGTTACCGGTAATCTTCATCGAACCTTGGGTGATGATGACGTCGCCCTTGTAGGTCGCGATACCTTGCTTGTCATCCAACTGCGCATCGTCAGCCTGGATGTGGATCGGTTGCTGGCTATCGTTCGGCAGAGCCCAGGCGCTCACGCTTCCCAGTGCTGCGCCCAGACCGAGCAAAATAGGGAGGGTTTTAACGAGCCTCATACTGTCCTCTTACGTTCGATAGCAGGTGTATCCTGCTTTCTTTCAAATACGCTTTCATTCCCTTGCCAGTCGATACACCGCCAGCGCCGTCGATTCTAACGTCTTGCTCGGTCTGCGCATATTGCTTCTGTGGGAATACGGTCATGCGACTGCTGGTAATGATGGTGTCGCGCTTCTGGGCGTCGGTGCGCGCAACACGCACCGAGTCGATCAGTTCCACTTCGGTGCCGTCCGGGTTGACCTCGCCACGCTTGCTGGTGACGTGCCACGGGAATTCGGTGCCGCGATACAGGTTCAGGTCCGGATTGGTCAGCAATGTGACCTCGGAAGCCTTCAGGTGTTCGACCTTGTCCGACGTCATTTCGTATTGCACCTTGCCGTCAGGCAGGAACTGCACGCTGTAGGCGTTGGTGGCGTAATAGTCGATAGCGCCCTGGTCGACCTGCGCAACAGGCTGGTCGAGGAAGCGCTCCGGGCTGATATTCCAGTAGCCCACAGCGAGGAACAGCGCGGCGATGGCTCCGAATATCAGGAAGTTGCGAATCTTTTTACTCAGCATAGAGGGCTCTATAAGTAGGCGGCGTGGGCCGCTTCAAGGCTGCCCTGGGCTCGCAGGATCAGTTCGCAGAACTCGCGGGCGGCGCCTTCGCCGCCACGGGCCTGGGTAATGCCGTGGGCGTGTTCGCGAACAAACGACGCGGCATTGGCTACAGCCATGCCCAGGCCGACGCGGCGAATCACCGGCAAGTCAGGCAAATCATCGCCCAGATAGGCGACCTGCTCATAGCTTAGGTTGAGTTTGCCAAGAAGCTCGTCCAGAACCACGAGTTTATCCTCACGGCCCTGGTAGAGGTAAGGAATCCCCAGGTTTTGTGCGCGGCGCTCCACGACCGGGGTCTTGCGACCACTGATGATCGCGGTTTGTACGCCAGAGGCCATCAGCATCTTGATGCCCTGGCCGTCCAGGGTATTGAACGTCTTGAATTCGCTGCCGTCTTCGAGGAAGTACAGGCGACCGTCGGTCAGCACGCCATCCACGTCGAAAATCGCCAGTTTGATGGCCTTGCCCCGTTGCAACAGGTCGGTGTTCATTTACATCACTCCCGCGCGCAGCAAATCGTGCATGTTCAGGGCGCCAATCGGGTGATCGGCATCATCGACCACCACCAGGGCGCCGATCTTGTGGTCTTCCATAATCTTCAGGGCTTCAGCCGCGAGCATTTCGGCGCGGGCGGTCTTGCCGTGAGGGGTCATGACTTGATCAATGGTGGCGGTATGGATATCAATGGTGCGGTCCAGGGTGCGACGCAGGTCACCGTCGGTGAAGACCCCGGCCAGGCGCCCGTCGGCCTCGAGGATCACGGTCATGCCCAGGCCCTTGCGGGTCATTTCCATCAAGGCATCCTTGAGCAGGGTGCCACGTTGTACCTGTGGCAGCTCGTCACCCGCATGCATCACGTTTTCCACTTTCAGCAGCAGGCGACGGCCGAGGGCGCCACCGGGGTGGGAAAAGGCGAAGTCTTCGGCGGTAAAACCACGGGCTTCCAGCAGGGCCACGGCCAGCGCGTCGCCCATGACCAGGGCGGCGGTGGTGGAGGAGGTGGGCGCCAGGTTAAGCGGGCAGGCCTCATGGGCTACATGTACATTCAGGTTCACTTCGGCGGCCTTGGCCAGCGTCGAGTCCGGGTTGCCGGTCATGCTGATCAGCTTGATGCCCAGGCGCTTGATCAGGGGCAGCAGGGTCACGATTTCGTTGGTGGTGCCTGAGTTGGACAGGGCGAGGATCACGTCATCGCGGGTGATCATGCCCATGTCACCATGGCTGGCTTCGGCCGGGTGCACGAAAAATGCCGTGGTGCCGGTACTGGCCAGGGTGGCGGCAATCTTGTTGCCGACATGGCCTGACTTGCCCATGCCGACCACGACAACCCGGCCTTTACTGGCCAGGATCATCTCGCAGGCGCGTACGAAATCTGCGTCGATATGGGCCAGCAAGCCTTCTACGGCTTCAAGCTCGAGGCGGATGGTGCGTTGTGCGGATTGAATAAGGTCGCTGGATTGGCTCATGTCTGAAATCGTATAGCCTGACGAAAAGTCGGCGATTATAGCGGTAATGATCAATTCCCTCACGCAAGTTCGTCAGGCGTTGTTCTACTTAAGAGTGAGATCGCTCTCAAATGCGCAATTACCTGTCCTCTTTCTGAACAAGCACAGCTCCGGCCTTGGGCGCTTTATGTCAGCAGTGATATAGTTCGCCGCCAGTTCGGTCCGCGCAGCGCACATGTGTCTAACTGTCGCAAGCAGTTGTCCCAAGCATGGTGTCTGAGTGAGAAGCTGCATCCCAAGGAGTTTAGATGAGTGCCGATAACGCCTACGCGGTCGAGCTGAAGGGTCTTTCCTTCAAGCGCGGTACGCGCAGCATCTTCAATAATGTCGATATTCGCATTCCCCGCGGCAAGGTGACGGGCATCATGGGCCCTTCCGGCTGCGGCAAGACGACCCTGCTGCGCCTGATGGGCATGCAACTGCGGCCTACCGCCGGGGAAGTCTGGGTCAATGGCCAGAACCTGCCGACCCTGTCGCGCAGCGATCTGTTCGATGCGCGCAAGCACATGGGTGTGCTGTTCCAGAGCGGTGCACTGTTCACCGACCTCGACGTTTTCGAAAACGTCGCGTTCCCGCTGCGGGTGCATACCCAACTGTCGGAAGAAATGATCCGTGACATTGTGTTGTTGAAGCTGCAGGCCGTAGGGCTTCGCGGTGCCATCGACCTGATGCCGGATGAGCTTTCTGGTGGTATGAAGCGGCGCGTGGCTCTGGCGCGGGCGATTGCCCTCGACCCGCAGATTCTCATGTATGACGAGCCGTTCGTCGGCCAGGACCCTATCGCCATGGGCGTATTGGTGCGCCTGATCCGCCTGCTCAATGACGCGCTGGGTATCACCAGCATCGTGGTGTCCCATGACTTGGCCGAAACCGCGAGCATTGCCGACTACCTCTATGTCGTCGGCGATGGCCAGGTATTGGGGCAGGGCACGCCTGAAGAACTGATGAACGCCGATAACCCGCGTATTCGCCAATTCATGACCGGCGACCCTGATGGCCCGGTGCCTTTTCATTTTCCGGCAGCGGATTACCGCGCAGATCTTCTGGGGAAGCGCTGATGCGCAAGACATCTTTAATCGAGAAGGTGCGCCTTTTCGGTCGTTCCGGCATCGACATTGTCGAAGTGCTCGGGCGTTCGACGATTTTCCTGTTTCACGCCTTGCTGGGCCGCGGTGGTATCGGCGGTGGTTTTGGCTTGCTGCTCAAGCAACTGCACTCGGTGGGCGTGATGTCCCTGGTGATCATTGTGGTCTCCGGGGTGTTCATCGGCATGGTGCTGGCGTTGCAGGGCTTCAATATCCTGTCCAGCTACGGTTCCGAGCAGGCGGTGGGGCAGATGGTTGCACTGACGCTGCTGCGTGAGCTGGGGCCGGTGGTCACCGCCTTGCTGTTTGCCGGTCGCGCCGGCTCTGCGTTGACCGCCGAGATCGGCAACATGAAGGCCACCGAGCAACTGTCCAGCCTGGAAATGATCGGCGTGGACCCGCTCAAGTACATTGTTGCCCCGCGCCTGTGGGCCGGCTTCATCTCCCTGCCACTGCTGGCAATGATTTTCAGCGTGGTCGGGATCTGGGGCGGTTCGTGGGTGGCGGTGGACTGGCTGGGGGTCTACGACGGCTCCTACTGGGCCAACATGCAAAACAGCGTGACCTTCAGCGGTGACGTGCTCAATGGCATTATCAAGAGCATCGTCTTCGCCTTCGTCGTGACTTGGATCGCCGTATTCCAGGGCTATGACTGTGAACCCACTTCAGAAGGGATCAGTCGAGCCACTACCAAGACCGTTGTGTACGCCTCGCTGGCGGTACTGGGCCTTGACTTCATTTTGACCGCCTTGATGTTTGGAGATTTCTGATGCAAAACCGCACTGTGGAAATCGGTGTAGGCCTTTTCTTGTTGGCTGGCATCCTGGCTTTGCTGTTGCTCGCCCTGCGAGTCAGCGGCTTGTCGGCCAGTTCGGGCGCCGATACCTATAAACTTTACGCCTACTTCGACAATATCGCCGGTTTGACGGTCAGATCCAAAGTGACCATGGCCGGTGTGACCATCGGCAAGGTCACAGCAATCGATCTGGACCGCGACAGCTTCACCGGCCGCGTGACCCTGCAACTGGACAAGAAGGTAGATAACCTGCCGACTGACTCCACAGCGTCCATCCTCACGGCCGGTCTGCTGGGCGAGAAGTACATCGGTATCAGCGTGGGCGGGGAAGAAGCCTTGCTCAAGGATGGTTCGACCATTCATGACACACAGTCGTCGTTGGTATTAGAGGACCTGATCGGTAAATTCCTGCTTAATACGGTTAGTAAAGACGCCAAATGAGGAGTTTGTTCATGATCTCAACCTTGCGACGTGGCCTGTTGGTGCTGTTGGCAGCCTTGCCATTGATGGCTAACGCCGTGGCGGCACCTTCGGCGCACGACATTATTGATAGAACCACCAAAGAGCTGCTGGCTGACCTTGCCGCGAACAAGGAACAGTACAAGCAGAGCCCAAGCGCGTTCTACGATGCCCTCAACGGTATCGTGGGTCCGGTGGTCGACGCTGACGGCATCTCGCGCAGCATCATGACCGTCAAGTATTCGCGTAAAGCTACGCCTGCGCAGATGCAGCGCTTCCAGGAAAACTTCAAGCGCAGCCTGATGCAGTTCTACGGCAACGCCCTGCTGGAATACAACAACCAGGGTATCGTCGTTTCCCCGGCCAAGGATGAGTCTGGCAACCGCACCAGCGTGGATATGCAGGTCAAGGGCAACAATGGCTCGATCTATCCGGTTTCCTACACCCTTGAGAAAATCAACGGCGAATGGAAAGTGCGCAACGTGATCATCAACGGCATCAACATCGGCAAGCTGTTCCGTGATCAGTTCGCCGATGCCATGCAGCGCAATGGCAACAACCTGGACAAGACCATTGATGGCTGGGCCGGCGAAGTGGCCAAGGCCAAGGAAGTGACCGAAGAAGCTGCAGAGAAGCAGGCCCCATGACTGAGTCGGCTGTTCGTCAAGGCCAGGCCGGCGAGCTGCTCCTCAGTGGCGTGCTCGACTACAGCACCGGGCCGGCCCTGCGTAAGCAGGGCCAGGCACTGATCAATGCCAGCACTGCGCCGGCATTGGTCCTCGATTGCTCGGCGGTGGTGAAGTCCAGCAGTGTTGGCTTGTCATTGCTCTTGTGTTTCCTACGTGACGCCGCGGCGGTCAACAAACCTGTCAGTATTCGCGCATTACCCGAGGATATGCGTGAAATTGCCCAGGTTTGCGGTCTGGCCGAGCTGTTGGCGCATCCTTAATACACATTATTGAAGAAGCCCCCCGTCAGAGTCCTGCTATGCGGGGTTCGCAGGCGCGGGGCTTTTTTGTATGATGTGCGACCCGCGCGCACTGGGCGCCGATAGAGGTTGAGCATGCAGGCCCTAGAAGTTAAAAGCTTCCTTGAAGGAAAGCTGCCGAATACTGAGGTTGCAGTTGAAGGCGAAGGCTGCAATTTCCAGCTGAACGTGATTAGCGATGAACTGGCGGCATTGAGCCCGGTCAAGCGTCAGCAGCAGATCTATGCCCATTTGAACCCGTGGATCACCGATGGCAGCATCCATGCGGTCACTATGAAATTTTTCAGCCGCGCGGCCTGGGCCGAGCGCACCTGAGCCCCCAAGGCGTCGAGATTCTTATGGATAAATTGATTATTACCGGCGGTGCCCGTCTTGATGGCGAAATCCGTATCTCCGGGGCTAAAAACTCGGCCTTGCCGATCCTGGCCGCCACCTTGCTGTGCGATGGCCCGGTTACCGTAGCCAACCTGCCGCACCTGCACGACATCACCACCATGATCGAGCTGTTCGGTCGCATGGGCATTGAGCCGGTGATCGACGAGAAGCTGTCGGTCGAAATCGACCCGCGCACCATCAAGACCCTGATCGCACCGTACGAACTGGTGAAAACCATGCGTGCCTCGATCCTGGTACTGGGCCCGATGGTCGCCCGTTTCGGCGAAGCCGAAGTGGCACTGCCTGGCGGTTGCGCCATTGGTTCGCGTCCGGTGGACCTGCACATCCGTGGTCTTGAAGCCATGGGTGCGACCATCGACGTCGAAGGTGGCTACATCAAGGCCAAGGCGCCGGAAGGCGGCCTGCGTGGTGCAAACTTCTTCTTTGATACCGTCAGCGTGACCGGTACCGAGAACATCATGATGGCCGCTGCCCTGGCCAATGGCCGCAGCGTCCTGCAAAACGCCGCGCGCGAGCCGGAAGTGGTCGACCTGGCCAACTTCCTGATCGCCATGGGTGCCAACATCACTGGCGCCGGCACCGACACCATCACCATCGACGGTGTGAAACGCCTGCACTCGGCCACCTACAAAGTGATGCCGGACCGTATCGAGACCGGTACCTACCTGGTTGCGGCTGCCGTGACCGGTGGTCGCGTCAAGGTCAAGGACACCGATCCGACCATCCTTGAAGCGGTCCTGGAAAAGCTGCGCGAAGCCGGTGCCGAAATCACCACCGGCGAAGACTGGATCGAGCTGGACATGCACGGCAAGCGGCCAAAAGCCGTCAACGTGCGTACCGCTCCGTACCCGGCGTTCCCGACCGACATGCAGGCGCAGTTCATTTCCCTGAACGCGATTGCCGAAGGCACTGGTGCGGTCATCGAGACCATCTTCGAAAACCGCTTCATGCACGTGTACGAACTGCACCGCATGGGCGCCAAGATCCAGGTCGAAGGCAACACTGCCATCGTCACCGGTATCGAGCAGCTCAAGGGCGCGCCAGTGATGGCCACCGACCTGCGGGCTTCGGCCAGCCTGGTGATTTCGGCGTTGTGCGCTGACGGTGACACCCTGATCGATCGCATCTACCACATAGATCGTGGCTACGAGTGCATCGAAGAAAAACTGCAGATGCTTGGCGCGAAAATCCGCCGCGTACCGGGCTAACCCCCACTGCTCGGGCGCAGGGAAGCGCCCGCCCGAGGTGTGCACAGGCACGCCTCGGCTGAATTTGTTTCAAATCGAGGCTGTAATGGCCTCGATCTGTGTCTGGCGCCATTTGCGACCGGACAGCAATAGCCTGATGAAGGATTGACGTTTCCCATGTTGACCATCGCACTGTCCAAGGGCCGCATCCTTGACGATACTTTGCCGCTTCTGGCTGAAGCGGGCATCGTGCCGACCGAGAATCCGGACAAGAGCCGCAAGCTGATCATCCCCACGACCCAGGACGACGTTCGCCTGTTGATCGTGCGTGCTACCGACGTGCCGACCTACGTTGAACATGGCGCCGCCGACCTCGGTGTCGCCGGTAAAGACGTGCTGATGGAATACGGCGGCCAGGGCCTGTACGAGCCGCTGGACCTGCGTATCGCCCTGTGCAAGCTGATGACCGCCGGCCGTGTCGGTGACGTCGAGCCAAAAGGCCGCCTGCGGGTAGCCACCAAGTTCGTCAACGTCGCCAAGCGCTATTACGCCGAGCAAGGCCGTCAGGTCGATATCATCAAGCTCTATGGCTCGATGGAGCTGGCGCCGCTGATCGGCCTGGCCGACAAGATCATCGACGTGGTCGACACCGGCAACACCCTGCGCGCCAATGGCCTGGAACCCCAGGACTTTATCGCTGACATCAGCTCTCGCCTGATCGTCAACAAAGCTTCGATGAAAATGCAACACGCCCGGATCCAGGCGTTGATCGACACCCTGCGCAAGGCAGTGGAGTCTCGACACCGCGGTTGACTCACCTGCGCGGCCCTAGGTCGCGCCCGTCTATCCGCCTCATAGCCAGAATTCTCAGGTGCCCAAGCGGAAACGACTGCTAGTTTAGGGCGCCTGAGTTTTTGCCAATTCTATTGAGGCCCTCGCTATGACCACGTCCACTGCAATTGCCCGACTCAACGCTGCCGACCCGGATTTCGCCCATCATCTGGATCATCTGCTGAGCTGGGAAAGTGTGTCCGACGATTCGGTCAACCAGCGGGTGCTCGACATCATCAAGGCCGTGCGCGAGCGCGGCGATGCGGCGCTGGTGGACTTTACCCGCCAGTTCGACGGCCTGGACGTCAAGTCCATGGCCGACCTGATCCTGCCCCGCGAACGCCTGGAACTGGCCCTGACGCGCATCACCGCGCCGCAGCGCGAAGCCCTGGAAGTCGCAGCGGCGCGGGTGCGCAGCTACCACGAAAAACAGAAACAGGACTCCTGGAGCTACACCGAAGCCGATGGCACGGTGCTGGGCCAGAAAGTCACACCGCTGGACCGCGCCGGCCTGTACGTGCCGGGCGGCAAGGCTTCATACCCGTCGTCGGTGCTGATGAATGCCATTCCCGCCAAAGTGGCGGGCGTGACCGAGGTGGTCATGGTGGTCCCGACCCCGCGCGGTGAAATCAACGAACTGGTGCTGGCCGCTGCCTGCATCGCCGGCGTTGACCGCGTGTTCACCATCGGGGGGGCCCAGGCCGTCGCCGCGTTGGCCTATGGCACCGAAAGCGTGCCGAAAGTCGACAAGGTGGTCGGCCCCGGCAACATCTACGTTGCCACTGCCAAGCGCCATGTGTTTGGCCAGGTCGGTATCGACATGATCGCTGGCCCCTCGGAAATCCTCGTGGTGTGCGACGGCCAGACCGATCCGGACTGGATTGCCATGGACCTGTTCTCCCAGGCCGAGCACGACGAAGACGCCCAGGCGATCCTGGTCAGCCCCGACGCCGAGTTCCTCGACAAGGTGGCGGCGAGCATCAATAAGCTGCTGCCGACCATGGAGCGTGCCGAGATTATCGAGAAGTCGATCAATGGCCGGGGTGCGTTGATCCTGGTGCGTGACATGGAGCAGGCCATCGAAGTGGCCAACCGCATCGCCCCCGAGCATTTGGAACTGTCGGTGGCCGACCCACAGGCCTGGCTGCCGTCGATTCGTCACGCCGGTGCGATCTTCATGGGTCGCCACACCAGCGAAGCCCTGGGCGACTACTGTGCGGGCCCCAACCACGTGTTGCCGACCTCCGGCACTGCGCGATTCTCGTCGCCGCTGGGGGTGTATGACTTCCAGAAGCGCTCGTCGATCATCTTTTGCTCGCCACAAGGTGCTTCCGAGCTGGGCAAGACCGCCTCGGTGCTGGCCCGTGGTGAATCGTTGAGCGCGCACGCCCGCAGCGCCGAATACCGCATCGTCAAGGGAGAGTAAGACATGAGCAAATTCTGGAGCCCTTTCGTCAAGGACCTCGTGCCTTACGTGCCCGGCGAGCAGCCGAAGCTGACCAAGCTGGTCAAGCTCAACACCAATGAAAACCCCTACGGCCCGTCGCCCAAGGCGCTGGCAGCGATGCAGGCCGAGTTGAACGACAACCTGCGTTTGTACCCCGACCCCAACAGCGACCTGCTCAAGCAGGCCGTGGCCAAGTACTACGGGGTGGATGGGAGCAAGGTATTCCTCGGTAACGGTTCCGACGAAGTCCTGGCGCATATCTTCCACGGTCTGTTCCAGCACGACCTGCCACTGCTGTTCCCGGACATCAGCTACAGCTTCTACCCGGTGTACTGCGGGCTGTATGGCATCACCTCGGCCCCGGTGCCGCTGGACGAGCAGTTCCAGATCCGCGTGGCGGACTACGCCAAGCCTAACGGCGGGATCATCTTCCCCAACCCGAACGCGCCGACCGGCTGCGTGATGGCGCTGGACGCGGTGGAGCAACTCCTCAAGGCCAGCCCGGATTCGGTGGTGGTGGTCGATGAAGCCTATATCGACTTCGGCGGCGAAACGGCCATCAGCCTGGTGGATCGCTACCCCAACCTGCTGGTGACCCAGACCCTCTCCAAATCGCGCTCACTGGCCGGTTTGCGGGTAGGCCTGGCGGTGGGCCACCCGGACCTGATCGAGGCGCTGGAGCGGGTCAAGAACAGCTTCAACTCCTATCCACTGGATCGCCTGGCGATTGTCGGCGCGGCGGCGGCCTTCGAAGACCGTGAATACTTCGAGAAGACCTGCCAACTGGTGATCGATAGCCGCGAGACGCTTGTGGCGCAGTTGCGAGAGAAGGGCTTTGAGGTGTTGCCGTCAGCGGCCAACTTCATCTTTGCCCGCCACCCACGGCACGACGCGGCCGGCCTGGCGGCCAAGTTGCGGGAGCAAGGGGTGATTGTGCGGCACTTCAAGCAGGAGCGGATTGCCCAGTTCCTGCGGATCAGCATCGGGACACCTGAGCAGAACCAGGCGTTGATTGATGGTTTGGGTGATCTTTAAGGCTTGAATCTATATGGGCTGGACGGGCCGCATCGCGGGCAAGCCCGGCTCCCACATGGAAATGCATTCCAATGTGGGAGCCGGGCTTGCCCGCGATGAGGCCATCAGCTACACCGACACTCCGTAGCCTTTAGAGCAACGGCTCGTCCGGCTTCTTGTGCTTCCAGCCATCATTGCCCGGCAGCAGCAGGTTCAAACCAATCGCTACCACGGCGCAGAGGGCGATGCCCTTCAGGCCGAAATCATCGGGACCGGTACCGGTGCCGATCAGCACACCGCCAATCCCGAACACCAGAGTCACCGACACAATCACCAGATTGCGCGCCTCCCCCAGGTCGATCTTGTGACGGATCAGGGTGTTCATCCCCACCGCGGCAATCGAGCCGAACAACAGGCACAGAATCCCGCCCATCACCGGCACCGGAATGCTCTGCAGCAGCGCGCCGAACTTACCGACAAAGGCCAGGGTGATGGCAAATACCGCCGCCCAGGTCATGATCTTCGGGTTGTAGTTCTTGGTCAGCATCACCGCGCCGGTCACTTCGGCGTAAGTGGTGTTGGGCGGGCCGCCGAACAGGCCAGCCGTGGTAGTGGCGATACCGTCGCCCAACAGCGTGCGATGCAGGCCGGGCTTTTTCAGGTAGTCACGACCGGTCACGCTACCCACGGCAATCACGCCGCCGATGTGTTCAATGGCTGGGGCCAGGGCCACCGGGACGATGAACAGAATCGCCTGCCAGTTGAATTCCGGCGCGGTGAAGTGGGGCAGGGCAAACCACGGTGCGGCGGCGATCTTCGCGGTGTCGACCACGCCGAAGTAGAACGACATGCCAAAACCCACCAGCACCCCGGCAATGATCGGCACCAGGCGGAAAATGCCCTTGCCGAACACGGCCACGATCAGCGTGGTCAGCAGCGCCGGCATCGAGATCAGCATTGCCGTCTGGTAAGGGATCAACTCGGCACCGTCGCCCGACTTGCCCATTGCCATGTTCGCGGCAATCGGCGCCATGGCCAGGCCGATGGAGATGATCACCGGTCCGATCACCACGGGCGGCAGCAGCCGGTCGATGAAACCGGTGCCCTTGATCTTCACGGCGAGGCCGAGGAAGGTGTAGACGAAGCCCGCCGCCATCACCCCGCCCATGGTCGCCGCGAGGCCGAACTGGCCCTTGGCGAGAATGATTGGGGTGATAAACGCAAAGCTCGATGCCAGGAACACCGGCACTTGGCGCCCGGTGACAATCTGGAACAACAACGTGCCAAGGCCTGCGGTAAACAGTGCAACGTTTGGATCAAGACCTGTGATCAGCGGCATCAACACCAGCGCGCCAAATGCTACGAAGAGCATTTGTGCGCCAGACAGGATCTGGCGCCAAAGCGGGTCGTTGAATTCATCCTGCATGTTCACGCGTCCTTCTGCTTGGTGCCGAAGATCTTGTCGCCAGCATCGCCCAGGCCCGGAATGATGTAGCCGTGCTCGTTCAGGCGCTCATCAATGGACGCGGTGTAGATCACTACATCCGGGTGAGCTTTTTCTACGGCGGCGATACCTTCGGGTGCCGCTACCAGCACCATGGCGCGGATATCCTTGCAACCGGCTTTCTTCAGCAGGTCGATGGTAGCGACCATGGAGCTGCCGGTGGCCAGCATCGGGTCGATGATCATCGCCAGGCGCTCGTCGATCTCGGGGACGAGTTTTTCCAGGTAGGTGTGGGCCTGCAGGGTTTCTTCGTTGCGGGCTACGCCCACAGCACTGACCTTGGCGCCCGGGATCAGGCTCAGCACGCCTTCAAGCATGCCGATACCGGCGCGCAGGATCGGTACCACGGTAATTTTCTTGCCAGCGATTTTCTCGACCTGGACGGGACCGCACCAACCGGGGATCTCGTAGTTTTCCAGGGGTAAATCTTTGGTGGCTTCGTAGGTGAGCAACGCTCCGACTTCCTGAGCAAGCTCACGGAAGTTCTTCGTGCTAATGTCGGCGCGGCGCATAAGGCCGAGCTTGTGTCGGATCAGCGGGTGGCGGATCTCACGGATGGGCATGGGGAAAGGCTCCGGCGGCGGGCAAAAAAACCGGCCTAGATTAATCTATCCGAGGGTGTTGTCCTATAGACAACCAGTACGTTAGTCCATAAAGGCTTGAACGTTGCGTCCCAGAGGCGTACCTTCGCCCGCTTTTCTTGCCACAGTACCCCTGGAGAGCGCCATGTCCGCTGATCTCGAGCATATCCGTCAAATCATGCGCGAGGCTGACTGCCTGTACACCGAAGCACAAGTCGAAGAGGCTATCGCCAAGGTCGGCGCGCACATCACCCGTGAAATGGCTGAAACCAACCCGGTGGTGTTCTGTGTGATGAACGGCGGTCTTATTTTCGCCGGCAAATTGCTGACGCATCTGCAATTCCCGCTGGAAGCGTCCTACCTGCACGCCACGCGCTATCGTAATGAAACCAGTGGCGGCGACCTGTTCTGGAAAGCCAAGCCGGAAGTGTCGTTCATCGACCGCGACGTCTTGATCATCGACGACATCCTCGACGAAGGTCACACCCTGGGCGCGATTGTCGACTTCTGCAAACACGCCGGCGCGCGCAACGTGCACACCGCCGTGCTGATCGACAAAGACCACGACCGCAAGGCCCGCCCGGACCTGAAGGCCAATTACGTCGGCCTGCCGTGCATCGACCGCTACATCTTCGGTTACGGCATGGATTACAAAGGCTACTGGCGCAATGCCAATGGCATCTTTGCTGTGAAGGGGATGTAAGTCGTGGCGCGTTTTCTTGATCAGTCGCTGTTTGCCGAATTGGCCGAGAAAGCCGCCGCCAACCCCCGTGGCCGGCAGAACGTCAACTTCCACCAGATGGAAGAGCCGTGCC
This sequence comes from Pseudomonas sp. FP2294, assembly GCF_030687625.1. Taxonomy (NCBI): domain Bacteria; kingdom Pseudomonadati; phylum Pseudomonadota; class Gammaproteobacteria; order Pseudomonadales; family Pseudomonadaceae; genus Pseudomonas; species Pseudomonas sp. FP2294. Next base: position 4,839,391 of record NZ_CP117441.1, on the reverse strand, counting down.
ATCGCATGGCTGTCGGTTTGCAGCCACACACCTATGTGCAGCCCCATCGTCATCTCACCGCTGACAAGGCCGAGACCCTGCTGGTACTCAAGGGGCGCCTGGGTATTTTGATTTTCAGCGAGTCTGGCGCGGTTCTGGAGCGGCGCATCTTGCAGGCCGGTGGCGATTGCCAGGGCGTTGATCTGTCGCCAGGGGTTTTCCACGGTCTGGTGGTGCTTGAGCCCGACACGGTGATGTTCGAGTGCAAGGCAGGCCCTTATCGCCCGGTGGGCGAGGGCGAACTGGCGACCTGGGCACCCCGGGAAGGCGAAGCCGGCATGGCTGAGTATCATCGCTGGATGCTGGCCCAGTTCGATTGAACCTGGCAGCGGAAAAAAGGTGGGTGGGGTTTGTGTGGGAGCGGGCTTGCCCGCGATAGCGGAGTGGCAGGTTAGATATGTTCGACTGACCCACCGCCATCGCGGGCAAGCCCGCTCCCACATTAGAGCCTCGTGGCTTCCGAACCTTGTGTCCCGCAGGTAGACTTCTACCCCCGTGTACATGTCTGCAGGCTGGAGTCGGCAATGCGTAAAGATAAGAAACAAGTGATTGGTGACGAGATCGGCGACGATCAGATCAAGCTGTTCCTGGATTTTGAACCGGTCGACGCCACCTCACCGTCCCTGCACAAGCTGATCAAAGCCTATCGCGGCCTGCGCATCGACGATTTCGAGCGGTTCCTGGGCTTTTTCAAGGACGCTGGGCTGGACCTCGACGGCAAGGACGAGCATGGCCAGACCTTCGTCGATCTGATCAAGGATCAGCGCAACGCGGACGAGTACATCGAGCTGATCAAAATCGCTCGCGGCTGAATAGCCAGGACATAAAAAAACGCCCCGTTCTCAGCACGAGAGCGGGGCGATCGTTCCCACGCTCTGCGTGGGAATGCATCCGGTGACGCTACGCGTCACGACCTCAAGCGTAGCTTTCGGCCTCGCTACCTTGCTCAACCAGTTCCAGGCTGATGTTGTTCTGCACGCTGATCTTGCGATACAGCTCGGCATCGGTTTCCAGGACTTTTTCCCGGGCCGGGAAGATTTCCTGCAACTTGGCCGCCCATTCACCGGCCGCCTGGGCCGGGAAGCAGCGTTCGATCAGTTCCAGCATGATCGAAACAGTCACCGAAGCCCCTGGGGACGCACCTAGCAGCGCCGCCAGCGAACCGTCTTTGGCCGCGACCAACTCGGTACCGAATTGCAGCACGCCGCCTTTCTTCGGATCCTTCTTGATGATCTGCACCCGTTGACCAGCCACTTCCAGGCGCCAGTCCTCGGCTTTGGCTTCGGGATAGAAGCGGCGCAGGGATTCCAGGCGCTGCTCCATGGACTGCATCACTTCGCTGACCAGGTACTTGGTCAGGTCCATGTTGTCCCGGGCCACGGCCAGCATCGGGCCGATATTGCCGAGGCGAATCGACATGGGCAGGTCAAGGAACGAGCCGAACTTGAGGAACTTGGTGGTGAAGCCAGCGTATGGCCCGAACAGCAGGGATTTCTTGCCATCCACCACGCGGGTGTCCAGATGCGGCACCGACATCGGCGGCGAACCCACGGCGGCCTGGCTGTAGACCTTGGCCTGGTGCAGCTTGACCACTTCCGGGTTGTCGCAACGCAGCCATTGGCCGCTGACCGGGAAGCCGCCGAAACCTTTGCTTTCTTCAATACCCGAGGCTTGCAGCAGCGGCAGGGCCGCGCCGCCGGCGCCGAGGAACACGAACTTGGCGTCGACATTGCGCGTGTTGCCGCTGTTGACGTCCTTGATGCTCACGGTCCAGCCGGCGCCATTGCGCTTGAGGCCGGTAACGCGCTTGCTGTACTTGACGTGGGCATCTGCCGAGCTGCTCAGGTGCGCGAGCAATTGGTTGGTCAGGGCGCCGAAGTTGACGTCGGTACCGTTCATCACGCGGGTCGCGGCGATTTTCTCGTCGGCCGGGCGGCCCGGCATCATCAGCGGCATCCACTCGGCCATTTCTGCACGGTCTTCGGTGTAGTGCATGTCCGAGAACGCGTGGTGCTGGCTGAGGGTTTCAAAGCGTTTCTTGAGGAACGACACGCCTTTTTCGCCCTGCACGAAGCTCAGGTGCGGCACGGGGCTGATAAAGGACTTTGACGAGCCAAAGGTGCCTTTTTTGGTCAGGTACGCCCAGAACTGCTTCGACACCTCGAACTGGGTGTTGATGTGCACGGCTTTCTTGATGTCGATGGAGCCATCACCCGCCTGCGGGGTGTAGTTCAGCTCGCACAGCCCGGCGTGACCGGTACCGGCATTGTTCCACGGGTTGGAACTCTCCGCGGCACCCGAATCCATCAGCTCAACGACTTCCAGCTTGAGGCCGGGGTCGAGCTCCTTGAGCAGTACGGCAAGGGTGGCACTCATGATGCCCGCACCTACCAGTACTACGTCGACTGCTTCGTTATGCGCCATTTAACGCGTCTCCAAAATCTGCAGCACCAAATTGACGGCATGGCTGCCAGGAGTGACGGGGCGGTTCACGTAATGCCCCAGGTTACCCATGGCCAGGATCGCCATGTCCGATTCTTCGCAATTTTTTTGCAACTTCAGCGGACGCTGCCGACCAGGCCTTATCTGCATATGAACGCATTTAAGGGCCCCTGTGGCAATTCGACTTATGGTCAAGTACGTCCGATCGTGCAACCAAATCCGTAGCGGACAGGCTTCAAGCTCCGGTTTTTGAGGAGTACTCGGTCCTGTGTGGTTGGGCAGTGCCAGACGTTGATGGTGCTTGTACAAACGCAAAACTATTCATTTGCTCGCCACACTCTTGTGAAGTTGTGAAAACCCGTTTTTTTCACGCTCTTTTGAAGACGTGAACCTCAAAAAAGGGCTGCCCCAGCCTGGCACCTGGCCCGAAATCACTGCCGACACGCGGCATAACGGGCAAACAACTCAAGTGGCCGAGCGCAATGGCAGCTCTGGCAGATTCGGTAAAGGCGCAGGTTTGCAGACAAAACAGCCAGCTCGCCAGCTTCACTCGATCTGTGTGGGCGGCTCTCTGTGGGCGGTGCGGGGGAGCTAATACCGGAGCATTAGCGATGCTGCGAGGCCCGATCAGGAGACGTCCTTATAATCGGGGGGAGATTGTAGCGAAGAACTGCAGGGAAATGGACGTGTTTTATGACTTTTATTAGCGCTTCGGTCAGGCGGTCAACGGCAGGCGGTGTGATGACCGTGCGCGGCGCGGGCTGATGCGGGCGCGGGCGGGCAGTGGCTGGTGCATCCAGCTCAAGCGGATCTCCTCGACTTCGACCCAGCCTTCACCCACCGGTGGCTGGCTGCAGTGCTTGAATGCCTGGCAACGACCTTGCGCGTCGAGCAGGGCAAAGTGTCGAAAGGCGGGCTTGCGTGCGAATAAGCGCCAGAGAAAGTCGAACATGGTGGGCCTCCTGATAATGGGGCCAAGCATGCCAGCCCAGCATGACATATCGGTGACACTGAACCGCCGCCGGCGGGCCTGTGTCTGAGGTTGTAACTGACGCTAGTTCCCGGCAGCGGCGCACCGCTATACTGCTCGGCTGTCGGTACCTGATTTCTGGAGAGAAAAGCATGTTGCAACGCCTGTTGTTCGGTTTGATCACTGTGACCAGCTTGACCCTGGTTGGCTGCGCCCACAGCCCGCAGCAACTCAGCCCGCAACCCAAGCTCACCACCCAGCTGGCGCCTGTAGGCCATGGCCAGCCGGTCTCGGTGCGGGTGGTTGACGGTCGTCCGTCGCCGACCCTGGGCACCCGCGGTGGCCTGTACCCGGAAACCAGCGCCATCACGGTGACTGGTGCCGACGTGCTGCCCAAGCTGCAAGCCCAGGCCGAAGCGGCTGTGCGCCTGCTGGGCTTCACCCCGACCAGCAACTCGCCTGGCGCGCCGCAACTGACCGTGACCCTGGCGGAGCTGAAGTATCAGTCGCCCAAGGAAGGCCTGTACGTGACCGAAGCCACCATCGGTGCGACCTTCCGCTCTGATGTGTCCGCCGGCAACCGTCGCTACAGCGGCCGTTACGGTGCGTCCCTGGACCAGCGCTTCGGCATGGCGCCGAACCAGGAAACCAACACCAAGCTGGTCAGCGACGTGTTGAGTGATGCCCTGACGCGTCTGTTCAAGGATCCAAGCATCGGCCAAATCCTTAGCTCGCAATAATCAGCTGTAAAAAAGCCGGGCCCCGTTACGGGCCCGGCTTTTTTGTGTCTGCGCTCTTCATGCCGCCGTTTCGACATAAAAGTCCAGCACACTCACGCCTGTCAGCAGGTCCATCTCCGGCAGGTCGGCATGTTGGTGCCCGCCGAGGGCGCAATACACCAGCCAGTGCCGGTCCTGAACATTGAACGCCAGGCCGCCGACCAGCGCCTCTTGCTCATCGCTGGGGGCGATCAGATACAGCCGATCCTGGTTCTGCGCGTGCAACATGACAAGCTCCCTTGTGTGCGAAGGGCAACAGAGTGGCTTGTTAAGGTGACGTTCAGGTGACGCTGTAAATTACTCGATACATTAGTCGTCAATGGGGGAGGGAGCTGTGATGCGCAGGAGGGCGCAGTTCGTTCAGGTTTGTATCTGGATGGATACCCGGTCACTGTTACACCGAGGTTTTTGATGTCGCTGCCGGCATTACTGCTAAATACCGCTGCATTGTTGATTGCCTGCCCCGGCGCCGGGCTGCTGTTTGTGACCCGCCTGCGGGAGCAGCGGGCGATGGCCCAGCTTGCCGCGCAAAGTGAAGAGCGGGCGATCGACCAGCCGATGCTGTTTCTGGATGTGCGTACCGAGCGCCGTCATCGCCTGGGCTACCGCCTCGGGTTTGCCTGTGTCGGGCTGGCGCTAGTGATCTCCTGGCTCAGCACTCAATTGTAAAAATACCCCAAAACCACTGTGGGAGCGGGCTTGCTCGCGATAGCGGTGTGTCAGTCAAATAGTTATCAACTGACCCACCACTATCGCGGGCAAGCCCGCTCCCACATTGTGTTGTGTGTTGTTCACGCTATTGGGTTACAGGACAATCCCTGCTTTAACCCGATATTGATTACGCACCGGCATCGCATATTGCAGCACCAGATACGGTCGGTGCTCCGCCGGGCAGGCATTCAAGCGTCGCTCCCACTCTGCTTTCGCCTTGGCCAACTCGTCCGCCGGGAACACCTCGGCAGCCGTCGGCACCTGCAATTGCGGGTCGGCGTCGCTCCATTGTGCGTAGGCCAGGTAATGCACGGGAAATAACCGGTAGCCCCCCAGAATCTGTCGGTCCATCTCGATGGCCAACTGTTTGGTGTCTTCAAAACGCTCGACAATCGGCGGCGCGAAGTTGACGTGGACCCGGCCCTTGTAGCCCGTGATGCCCAGGGCAATGCTCACGTCATCTTCACCTGGCGCTTTGGCGTAGGTGCCGGTGGTGGCGCGGATATACAGTTCGCGCGCCTTGGCCGCGTCGCACGGGTCGTATTCGTAGCTGATGGACACCGGCGTCAGGTTCAGCGACAGGATGACGTCAGCAAACGGCTCATCCTTGCGGCTCATATGGAACATCTTGAGGATCGCCGACTCAGTGCGATCATCCCCATCCTTGGCGCGGCCTTCGGCCTGGGCAATCCAGATCGACTGGCAGTCGTTACGGATCGAATGGTTGATGTAGGCCGACAGCAGTTGGTACGCCGCCATCTTCTCGCGTCGCCCGGTAATGGAGCGATGTACGATAAAACTCTTGTTCAGGCGCATCAGATCGCTGACAAACGGCTTCTGCAGCAGGTTGTCACCGATGGCAATGCGCGGTGTTGGCAGGCCGGCGTGGTACACCGCATAGTTGACGAAGGCCGGGTCCATCACGATATCGCGGTGGTTGGCCAGGAAAACATAGGCCGTACCGGACTTGAGCTGTTCGACCCCGGTATAGGTGACGCCGTCGGTCGCCCGGTCGATGGTGTGGTCGACGTAAAACTCGACTTTGTCCTGCAAGGTGGCGACGGTGGTCACACCGGCGAACTCACGGCGCAGCTTCTGGGCGATCAGCGGCTTGAGCAGCCAGCCGAAGGCGCCGGCAAAGCGCGGGAAGCGAAAGTGGGTCAGGATGTCCAGAAAGGCCTTGTCACTGAACAGCCGGGCCAGTACTGCCGGGACTTCGCTGTCGTTGTAAGGTCGGATGGTATCGAATTCGCCCATCATGCTCTCTTGTTAGAAACGGCTAGGGTAAGTAAAGGTTTGGATCGATAAGTGACAGGGCAGGTCTGAACAAATGGCATCAAACGAAAAAGCCCTGCAAATAGACCGGCGATTATACGCACAAGTCACCTGGGAGAGACCGCGATGCTAGAACCTGCGCTGTACGATTGTCCTTATTGTGGTGAAGAGGTCGAGACATCTGTGGATTTGTCCGGCGGTGACCAGAACTATATAGAGGACTGCCAGGTGTGCTGTCGGCCGATCAATTTCTACCTGCAGGTCCACGGCGAGGAATGGATGCTCGAAGTGCGCAGCGAGAATGAATAAGGGGGGCAGCCATGCAACGAATCTACGAACCGGAAAACCTGATGGAGGGCGAGTTGCTGCAGCAAATGCTCGCCAGCGAAGGTATCGACGCCCATCTGGTGGGGCGCCATCTGCTGGGTGGTACGGGTGAACTGCCGATCTTCGGCCTGTTGGGCCTGGAAGTGGAGAACGACCAGGCTGGTGAAGCCCGCGAGTTGATTACCGCCTATATCGGCGCCCAACCGCTACCCGGCGATGAACCCGACAGCTACCCCGACGTGCTGGTCTGTTAGGCTGTCGTTCGGTTTACCCAAGAGTCGTGTTGCCCCATGTGTGGACGTTATGCCCTGTTTCGCTGGAACCCCGCCTTCGCTGCCTTGCCGGGGTTCCCGGCGGATCAACAGGCCCAGTGGAATATTTCTCCCAATGATTCGGTGCTGATCCAGCGCGCTACCGACGGCCAGCGCACCCTGGCGCGGGCCCGCTGGGGGCTGACGCCCCCCTGGTTGACTGATCTGTCCCGCACCCCGGCCCATGCCCGCGCCGAAACCCTGGCCGAACAACCGATGTTTCGCGAGGCCTTTCGCCTGCGCCGCTGCCTGCTGCCAGCCAATGGCTTTTATGAATGGCGTGGCACCCAGCGCAAGCGGCCGTACTGGCTCACGCCGGGGGAGGGCTCGACGCTGTTCTTTGCGGCGATCTGGGAGGCTTATCCGGTGCAGGAGCAGGTGTGGTTGAGCGCGGCAGTGGTGACCCAGGCCGCGCAGAGCCAGCGCCGGCCGCTGATTCTGGATGCGGCGGGGCAGGAAGCCTGGCTCGATCCCGAGACGCCGTTGCATGTGTTGCAGGGGTTGCTGGCCGGTGAGCCGGCGGCGTTGCGTGAGCGGGTGCTGGCTAACATGGTCAATGATCCGAAGCTCAATGGGCCGGAGTGTTTGACCCCGGGTTGAGGCTGGGGGTTGAGTGGGGGATTCGCTGGCGCCATCGCAGGCAAGCCAGCTCCCACATTTTGACGTGTGAATACCTTCAAATGTGGGCGCTGGTTTGCCTGCGATACGGCCCTGAAGGCCACTGAAACCTTTATACCTTGAACTGATTGATCAACCGCCGCTGCTGCTCCGCCAACTGGGTCAGCCCCGCACTGGCAGCACTGGACTCATCGGCACCGCCCGCCACCTCATTGGCCACCTGGCCGATATTGATCACATTGCGGTTGATGTCCTCGGCCACCGCACTCTGTTCCTCTGCCGCACTGGCAATCTGCGTGTTCATGTCATTGATCACCGACACGGCCTGGGTGATGGTCTCCAGGGCCTGGGCCGCCTTGGCCGCGTGCTGCACGCTTTCATCGGTACGCTGCTGGCTGTCTTCCATGACCCGTACCACGTCCCGCGTGCCTTGCTGCAATTGCTGGATCATGGCCTGGATTTCTTCGGTGGCCTTCTGGGTTTTCTGCGCCAGGTTGCGCACCTCGTCGGCCACTACCGCAAAGCCCCGGCCCTGTTCGCCAGCCCGTGCAGCTTCGATGGCGGCGTTGAGGGCCAGCAGGTTGGTCTGCTCGGCAATGCCGCGGATGGCAATCAGGATGGCATTGATGTTCTCGCTGTCCTTGGCCAGGGTCTGGACCACGCCCACTGCCTTGCCGATCTCCAGGGCCAGGGCGCCGATGGACGTGGAGGTGTCGCGCACAATCTGCATGCCCTGGCTCGCAGCCTGGTCGGCATGGGTGGCGGCTTGTGCGGCCTGGGTGGCATTGCGGGCCACGTCCTGGGCGGTGGCGGTCATCTCGTGCACGGCGGTGGCGACCTGGTCGATCTCGACCATTTGCTTGTGCACCCCGAGGTTGGTGCGGATGGCGATGTCGGCGGTGTGTTCCGACGAATCGCTGACTTTCTGCACCGAACTGACCACCTGGGTAATCATGCCCTGCAGCTTGATCAGAAAGGTATTGAAGCCGGCGGCAATCGCGCCCAGTTCGTCGGCGCGGTCACTGGTCAGGCGGCGTGTCAAATCGCCTTCGCCCTGGGCGATGTCATTGAGCATCGCCACCATCTGCTTGAGCGGCCGGGCAATGCCATGCCCCACCAGCCAGATCACCAGCAGGCCGATGCCGGCAATCACCAGACCAACCATGGTCATGCCGAAGATATCGGTTTTGCGCTGGGCGTCCAGGTCGCCCTGCAGCGCTTGCAAGTCGGCCATCACCGTGCCCAACGGCAGTTGCAGCATCAAGGTCCAGCGCGCATCGGTCTGGCCGATGTTGAAGGGCAGGAACAACTCGATCAGCCCCTGGGCCTGGTCGACGTCGTAGCGGACTTCGCCGACGTTCGGCTGGTTGAGGTGATCGATTGTATTTTTGTCGAACAGGTCGCTGGCTTTCTCTCCCAGCTTGCTGGCGTCCTTGGTATAGGCGACCAGGCGGCCATTGTTGGAAATCAGCGCCATTTCGCCGGCACCGTTGTACAGCTTCTGGTCGGCAGCGGTCAGCATTTCCTGGATGAAGTTAACCGACAGATCGGCGCCGACGATGCCCTGGAACTTTGCGTCGATCATGATCGGCTCGATAAACGAGGCCAGCATCACCGTGGTATTGCCTACGCGATAGGGCGCGGGGTCGATGACGCAGGGTTTTTGGGTTTCCTTGGAGCAGAGGTAGTACTCACTGGCGCGGATGCCGGTGGAGAGAATTTTCTGGTCGGTCAGGTCGGCGAGTTTTTCCAGGCCCAGGCTGCCGTCCTGGTTGCGGAACCACCAGGGCATAAAGCGCCCGTTTGTGGGCTCTATGCCAACCACGGCGGTGTTCAGGTAGTTGGCGTCGTTGTGGTCGATGGCATTGGGTTCCCAGGCGATATAGGAGCCGAGGACTTTCGGGTTGCGCACCACGGTTTCGTGCAGCAGGTTGATCAGTTGTTCGCGGCTGACCTGCAATGGGGCGCCGCCGTTTGCGTCTTTCATGCCCATCAGTGCGTTGGTGGTGGCCAGGCCTTTGGCGGTCACCAGTGGCGCTTCCAGTTCGCGCTGGATCAGTGTGGCTTGAGTGTGGGCGAGTGCCGTGAGCCGTTGCTCGATGATCTGCTCGAATTGCGCCTGGGTGCGTGCCTGCACCATGTCCTGGGTCCGTGCGCCGGCGAACAGCGCGTACAGCACCAGGGCCGCCACGACGCTCAGCACGATGGCCCCGGCCAATGCCGCAACAGAAAACTGAATCGACTTGAATTTCATGGAAGCTCCGGGCGCTTAGGGCATCATCTGTTTTCTTATATCGGCCACAGGCGCTGCAGACATGAGGTGCTGCCCTGTAAAAGAATCAGGGGTGTCGTTTATAGAATGGTTGTGGGCGTGGGGGATGTCTGAAATCAGCGGTTATGCGTCAGGTGTATCTGGCGCAGATACAAGGGAGGGCCTAGGATATGCGCCATAATTTCAGGGAGAAGGCGCATGAAAAAATATTTGGCGGTAACGGCATTGAGCGCAGCCTTGCTGCTCGCCGGTTGCCAGTCGGTCAACACCACCAGTGGCGGCGCCGTGGGTGTGGAGCGCAAGCAGTACATGTTCAGCATGCTGTCGAGCCAGGAAGTCGACCAGATGTACGCGCAGTCGTACCAGCAGACCCTTGGCGAAGCCAGTGGCAAGGGCCTGCTGGACAAGACCAGCACCAACGCCAAACGTGTGCAGGCTATCGCCAAGCGCCTGATCGCCCAGGCTCCCACCTTCCGTCCGGATGCGGCGCAGTGGAAGTGGGAAGTGAACCTGATCAAAAGCGACGAGATGAACGCCAACTGCGGGCCTGGCGGCAAGATATTTGTCTACAGCGGGCTGATCGACACCCTCAAGTTGACCGATGATGAGCTGGCGGCGGTCATGGGCCATGAAATTGCCCACGCCCTGCGTGAACATGGCCGCGAAGCCATGTCCAAGGCCTACGGCATCGAGATGGCCAAGCAGGGCGCCGGCGCATTGTTGGGCCTGGGCCAGGACAGCATGGCGCTGGCCGATACCGTGGCCAACTACGGCATGACCTTGCCCAACAGCCGCAGCAACGAGAACGAAGCCGACCTGATCGGCCTGGAACTCTCGGCCCGCGCCGGTTACAACCCGAACGCGGCCATCACGCTCTGGAACAAAATGGCCAAGGCCTCCGAAGGCGCACCGCCTGAGTTCATGAGCACCCACCCGGCCTCCAGCAGCCGGATCGCCTCGTTGCAGGCGGCGATTCCCAAGGTGATGCCGTTGTACCAGCAGGCCAAGAAGTCCTGATAATCCAGGCCTTGTGACGATCCAAAGCTGGGAGCGGGCTTGCTCGCGATAGCGGTGGTTCAGTTAATTAATACGTGACTGATACAGCGCTATCGCAGGCAAGCCAGCTCCCACATTTGCAAAGGGTTACAACCAGCCGCTGCTTTGCATGGCCTTGTACACCGCCACCAGCGCCAGGATAAAGAACGCCGAGGCCGCCAGGCGCCGAATCAGGGTCAGCGGTAGTTTCTCCGCGGCGAAATTCCCCGCCAGAACCACCGGCACGTTGGCAATCAGCATGCCCAGGGTGGTACCGATAATCACCAGCCACAACTCCGGGTATTGCGCCGCCAGCATCACCGTGGCGATCTGCGTCTTGTCCCCGATTTCTGCGATGAAGAACGCAATCAGCGTGGTCAGGAACGGCCCGAACTTGCGTGAAGTACTGGCCTCGTCATCGTCGAGCTTGTCCGGCACCAGGGTCCACAGGGCCGTGGCGCAGAAGCTCGCAGCGAGTATCCAGTGCAACACCGCATCCGAGAAGAAACTGCCAAACCAGGCACCCACGGCACCGGCGGCGGCGTGGTTGGCCAGGGTCGCGGCGATGATGCCGGCGATGATCGGCCAGGGTTTGCGAAAGCGTGCGGCGAGGATGAGCGCGAGCAATTGCGTCTTGTCGCCGATTTCGGCCAAGGCAACGATTGCGGTAGGAACGAGGAGTGAATCCAGCATCAGGTAGGTTTCCAGGGGCGGGTCGACACGGCTATGACACGTACAGCCTTCCCGCCCCGGGTAAGGTGTGCGTGTCATAGGTCTTGTCAAACCCCGGTCCGTCTGTGCGGACTCCTGGGTCGCATACGCCATGGTCTGCTGACCAAGTATGTTGACGTATGCCGGACGAGCATGTTGCTCGTGGGAGACTACTCCCCTAGGACGGAGCGGATTCTGCCTTGGCAAAATCCATTCGGCAAGCGTTCTTTTTCAAACGCCCGTCAGCCGCGCTTGGCACGGTAGATGCGAAAACCCTGGCCCTCGGCCTTGACTGCGCACACGCCCAGATGCTCTTCGATCAGTGGTTGGTACTTCAGGAAGCTGTTGGCAACTAGCCGAAGTTCGCCACCGTTTTTCAGATGTTGGCGTGCTTTTCGCAGCAGGTTTTCCGTAGCGAAATAATCCGTATGCACCCCGACATGGAACGGCGGGTTGCTCAGAATCGCATCCAGGCCCATGGGCGCGGCGTCGATGCCATCACCGGTCAGCACTTCGCCTTCCAGGCCATTGGCCTCCAGGGTCAGGCGACTGCTGGCGGTGGCGAAGGCGTCCACGTCGAGCAGCGTCACGGTGTTGTGCGGATAGCGCCGCTTGACCGCCGCGCCGAGCACGCCGGCGCCACAGCCGAAGTCCAGCAGATGACCGCTGGGCAGCTTGTCCAGGTGTTCGAGCAAAAGCGCGGTGCCGCGATCCAGGCGGCCATGGCTGAACACGCCGGGCAAGCTGACGACCTTGAGCGGCCCGTCGGCCAGTGGCACTTCAAAGACCTCGGCCAGGCTTGCCAGGTCGGGGGCTGCCGGGGCGTCGGCCACGGTGGCCAGCCACAGCTGGCAGTGCCGCGCATTGTCGAGCTTGCGTGGCTTGCCGAAGGCGTTCAGTTGCTTGGCGGCGCTTTCGATGCCGCCGCGTTTTTCGCCCACCAGGTACAACTCGGCGCCCGGCAGCCGTGCCGCCACAGCCTTGAGGATGTAGTCGGCGAGGTCCTTGGACTTGGGCAGAAACACCACGGCTGTGTCGAATGCACGCTGCGGTACATTCACCCCGAAATGGCTGCGCTCGGCAAACCGCGCATCCAGCGCCGCCTGATCGCCCGCATGCCAGCACCAGCCATGGGCATTGGGCAGGCGGCCCAGCAGGTCGTCGGCGGGCAGGCCGGCCAGTAACACATTGCCTTGAAAAAGTTCGGCCTGACGAAGCAGTACTTCACTGCGCGGATCCATGGTCTGCTCCCTGAAAAAGGAGCGCAGTTTATCAACTGACGACGCGCTGCGGTGCTCCGCTGAAAAAGCCCCGGGCGTTTTCGGTCAATTGGCCGACGATCCGTTGCCGCGCTTCGCGACTGCCCCACGCACTGTGTGGGGTGATGATCAGCCGTGGGATGTCGCTCGCCAGCAGCGGGTTGCCGGCGATCGGCGGTTCGACGCTCAGCACATCGGTGGCCGCGCCCCCCAGATGACCGCCACGCAGGGCGTCTGCCAAGGCCTGTTCATCAATCAGGCCACCGCGTGCGGTGTTGACCACGAACGCGCCCGGCTTGAGCAGCGCCAGTTCGCGGGCGCCGATAAAGTGCCGCGTATGTTCGTTGAGCGGGCAATGCAGGGTCAGGGCGTCGACCTGCGGCAGCAATTCGTCCAGTGGCACCCGATCTGCGCGGGGCGGGCGACCGGGAATGGCGCCCAGCACTACGCGCATGCCAAAGGCTTCGGCCAGACGCGCGACGGCGCCGCCCAGTTCGCCATGGCCCAGCAAACCCAGGGTTTTGCCTTCCAGCTCGACAATCGGGTAGTCCAGCAGGCAGAACTGCTTGGCTTGCTGCCACAGCCCGGCATCGACGTCTTTTTGATAGTCCTTCAGGCGCGTGGCAAGGTTGAGCAGCAGCATGATCGTGTGTTGCGCCACTGACGGCGTGCCGTAACCCTGGCAGTTACTCACGGTAATGCCCTGGGTGCGGGCGGCGGCCAGGTCGACGTTGTTGGTGCCGGTGGCGGCGATCAGGATCAGTTTCAGGTCAGGGCAGGCGGCCATCGTCTGGGCGTTGATCAGGATCTTGTTACTGATCGCTACCTGGGCGCCTTGCAGGCGCTCGACCACTTGATCGGCCGAGGTCTGTTCGCACAACTGCAAGTCGCTGAAGGTCTCCCGCAACCCGCTGAGGTCAAGGTCCCCCTGGTCCAGGGAAGGGTGATCAAGGAAGACGGCGCGGCGATTGTTCGTCATCAACTGTACCTTTTGCGACAGGGTTCGAAGGCGTAATCTGCCGAGCCTACCAGATGAAATAATCAGTTACTTCTTGGAGTGTGCATGTACCTCACCGAGTTTTTGACCGTGGCGTTGATTCACCTGCTGGCCGTGGCCAGCCCCGGGCCGGACTTTGCCGTGGTGGTACGCGAGAGCGTGACCCATGGCCGGCGTGCCGGCACTTGGACGGCGTTGGGCGTCGGTTCGGCGATTTTCCTTCACGTTGGCTACTCGTTGCTCGGTATCGGTTTGATCGTGTCCCAGTCCATCGTGCTGTTCAACGCCTTGAAATGGGCGGCGGCGGCCTACCTGTTGTATATCGGCTTCAAAGCCCTGCGGGCGCAGCCGGCCAAGCCTGCCAGTGAAGAAGACTTGCACCGCGAAGTGGGCGAGCGCAGTGCCCGCGGCGCCTTTACCTCGGGCTTTGTGACCAATGGCCTGAACCCCAAGGCCACGCTGTTTTTCCTGTCGCTGTTCACCGTGGTGATCAACCCCCACACGCCGCTGGCCATCCAGGCCGGTTATGGCCTGTACCTGGCCGTGGCTACCGCCCTGTGGTTCTGCATGGTGGCCATGTTGTTCAGCCAACAGCGCGTGCGCGCCGGGTTTGCGCGCATGGGCCATTGGTTTGATCGGAGCATGGGTGCGGTGCTGATTGCCATTGGCGTGAAAGTGGCCCTCACCGAGCGCTAAAGGCGCCGCTGGCTGAATGAATGCTGGCGTAAAGCTAGCATTCATCCGGCTCTGCAAATCATTCCTTCGGCTGATTTGGCCGGCGTGCAAGGTCTCTACAGTGCAAATCCTTTAGCCAAGACCGTGCAGTCATAAAAAGGGATTCGTATGTTGCAGACTCGTGTTATCCCGCCCGCCGAAGGCGCCTACCAATACCCGCTGTTGATCAAGCGCCTGTTGATGTCGGGTGCGCGCTACGAGAAAACCCGGGAAATCGTCTACCGCGACAAGCTGCGCTACACCTACCCCACCCTGATTGAACGCGTCGCTCGCCTGGCCAATGTGCTGACCGCAGCCGGGGTCAAGGCCGGTGATACCGTGGCCGTGATGGACTGGGACAGCCACCGTTACCTGGAATGCATGTTCGCCATTCCGATGATTGGCGCGGTGATTCACACCATCAACGTGCGCCTGTCGCCAGAGCAGATCCTCTACACGATGAACCACGCCGAGGACCGCTTTGTGCTGGTCAACAGCGAGTTCGTCGGCCTGTACCAGGCCATTGCCGGCCAATTGACCACCGTCGACAAAACCCTGCTGCTGACCGATGGCGACGAGAAAACCGCCGATCTGCCCAACCTGGTAGGCGAGTACGAAACGCTATTGGCCGCTGCCAGCACGCACTACACCTTCGAGGACTTCGACGAGCATTCGGTGGCTACCACCTTCTACACCACCGGTACCACCGGTAACCCCAAGGGTGTGTATTTCACCCACCGCCAACTGGTGCTGCACACCATCGGCGTGGCGACCATCATGGGCAGCGTCGACAGCGTGCGTCTGCTGGGCACCAACGATGTGTACATGCCCATCACGCCGATGTTTCACGTCCACGCCTGGGGCTTGCCATATGTGGCGACCATGCTCGGCCTCAAGCAGGTCTACCCCGGCCGCTACGACCCGGAATACCTGGTGGAGTTGTGGCGCAAAGAGAAGGTCACGTTCTCCCACTGTGTGCCGACCATCCTGCAGATGCTGCTCAACGCCAAGGCCGCCCAGGGTGTGGATTTTGGCGGGTGGAAAATCGTGATTGGCGGCAGTGCCCTCAACCGCTCGCTGTATGAAGCAGCCAAGGCCCGTGGCATCCAGTTGACAGCGGCCTATGGCATGTCCGAGACCGGCCCGCTGGTGTCCTGTGCCCACCTCAACGAAGAACTGATGGCCGGCAGCGAAGACGAGCGCACCACCTACCGGATCAAGGCCGGTGTGCCGGGGCCGTTGGTGGAAGCCGCGATCATCGACGGGGACGGCAACTTCCTCCCGGCCGATGGCGAGTCCCAGGGCGAACTGGTGCTGCGCGCGCCATGGCTCAGCGAGGGGTATTTCAACGAGCCGCAGAAGGGCGCCGAACTCTGGGAAGGCGGCTGGATGCACACCGGCGACGTGGCCACCCTCGATGCCTTCGGTGTGATCGACATTCGCGACCGTATCAAGGACGTGATCAAGACCGGCGGCGAGTGGATTTCATCCCTGGCCCTTGAAGACCTGGTCAGCCGTCACCCGGCGGTACGCGAAGTAGCGGTGGTCGGGATTGCCGACCCGCAGTGGGGCGAGCGTCCGTTTGCCCTGTTGGTGGTCCGTGAAGGCCACGGGATTGGCGCCCGCGAACTCAAGGAACACCTCAAGCCGTATGTCGAGCAGGGCCACCTGAGCAAGTGGGCAATTCCAAGTCAGATTGCCATTGTTACGGAAATTCCCAAGACCAGCGTCGGTAAGCTGGACAAGAAACGTATCCGTATCGACATCATTGAATGGCAGGCCAATAACAGCACCTTCCTGTCCACGCTCTGAGCCCTTGTGCCGTGCCCGTTCGGGCACGGCAATGCTCTATTACAAGCCTTCGCCTTGTCATTTGCCGAATTTCAGCCATCCTCTTTTGCGTCAGCCCTCGCTGACATGGCGAAAGGGCTGTCGCAGACGGGTTGGTGATGCAAATCACACTTTAGAGGGATCAAGCGGTACCCCCTGCTGGCTATAGTCCCTCCCAGAGTTTTTCAAGGATGCGGCGCTGCGGTCCTGGGTGGTCCGGTGGCTGTCTGGCATTGGAATCGTTGTATTCCGGCCGTTACAAGCGTGTTTGAAAAGGCTCACTGCCATAACAATAAAATGCACATGGAGTAGCGTCGATGACCTCAGTAAATCAGTTCTGGCGCCGGGCGAGATTACCCCTGGCGGTCAGTCTTGCCTCGACCCTCGCCGGGCCCGCATTCGGCGTCAGTTTCAACATTGGTGAGGTCGAAGGCAGCTTCGACTCGTCCCTGTCGGTGGGGGCCAGCTGGAGCACGGCCAAGCCCGATCGCGACCTGATTGGTGTCAACAACGGTGGCAAGGGGCTGTCGCAGACCTCCGATGACGGTCACTTGAACTTCAAGCGCGGGGAGACGTTCTCGAAGATCTTCAAGGGCATCCATGACCTGGAACTGAAGTACGGCGATACCGGTGTATTCGTGCGTGGCAAATACTGGTACGACTTCGAACTCAAGGATGAAGGCCGCGAGTTCAAGGACATCAGCGACCACAATCGCAAAGAGGGCGCCAAGTCTTCCGGCGGGCAGATTCTCGATGCGTTCATCTACCACAACTACTCCATTGCCGATGCGCCGGGTTCGGTGCGTTTTGGTAAGCAAGTAGTGAGCTGGGGTGAAAGTACTTTCATTGGCGGTGGTATCAACTCCGTCAACCCGATCGACGTGTCTGCGTTCCGTCGTCCGGGCGCCGAAATCAAGGAAGGCCTGATTCCGGTCAACATGTTCTACGTGTCGCAATCCTTGACCGATAACCTGTCGGCAGAAGCGTTCTACCAGTTGGAATGGGATCAGACGATCACCGACAACTGCGGGACATTCTTCTCGCAGCCGGATGTGATTGCTGACGGCTGCAACGATAACTTGCGCTTGCTCAGCAAGCGTTCAGTGATCGCGGCGGGCGGTGGTTTGCCGTTGATGAACGCGTTTGGCGTGAACATCAATGAGGAGGGTGTGCTGGTCAAGCGTGGCCCTGATCGCGACGCACGTGATAGCGGTCAGTTCGGCGTGGCGATGCACTACAACTTTGAGCCGCTGGATACTGAGTTCGGCGCGTATTTCATGAACTATCACAGCCGTGCGCCGATTTTCAGCGCCAGGGGCGCCTCCGCTGCGACCTACGCAGCAGCTAACGCATTGACGTTTACACCTGGCGCCAGTCAGTTGCGTCCTCTCATTGTGGCCGGTAACTCCAGCTACTTTGTCGAGTACCCGGAGGATATTCGGCTGTATGGCTTGAGCTTCTCCACCACGCTGGCGACAGGGACCGCCTGGAGTGGTGAATTGAGCTATCGGCCGAATGCGCCAGTGCAACTCAATACCACCGATATTTTGTATGCGGGCGTAACGCCGCTGTTGGGCCTGGGGGACGCTTCGCCACTTAAAGGCTCTGCTGACCAGGATCTGAACGGCTACCGGCGTAAGGAAGTTACCCAGTTCCAGACGACCTTTACGCACTTCTTCGATCAAGTGATGGGAGCAAGTCGCTTGACGTTGGTCGGTGAAGTGGGCGTGACCCACGTCGGTGGCCTGGAAAGCAGTAACAAAGCACGTTACGGGCGTGATCCGGTGTATGGCCCTGGGCAAGGCGCTCTTTGTGCAACGCTTAACGGCGGAACAATTGCCGGTGCCGGACCTGGCACCGATGCCAGCAACCTTACTGCCAATTGCAACAATGATGGCTTCACTACCGCCACTTCCTGGGGCTACCGTGGCCGGGCAATCTGGGAATACCCGGATGTCTTCGCCGGCGTGAACCTCAAGCCTAACGTGGCGTGGTCCCATGATGTGAACGGTTACTCGCCAGGTCCTGGCGGCAACTTTGAAGAAGGTCGCAAAGCGGTGAGCCTGGGGCTGGACGCGGAATACCAGAACACCTACACGGCGAGTCTGGCCTACACCAACTTCTTTGGTGGCGACTACAACACCTCGGTTGACCGCGATTTCGTGGCCCTGAGTTTCGGCGCGAACTTCTAAGTACACTGCATTTCAGGAAGACCAGAACATGAAAATAACCAAAAGTCTGTTGCACGTGGGTGTGCTGGGACTGTCGATCATGGCCAGCAGCGTCATGGCGGCCGTCTCGGCGGATGAAGCCGCCAAGCTGGGCACCACGTTGACCCCGATGGGCGCGGAAATGGCCGGCAACGCTGCCGGCACCATCCCTGCCTGGAAAGCCCTGCCAACCAACGCCGGCGCCGTGGACGCCAAAGGCTTCCTGGCCAACCCGTATGCCAGCGAGCAGCCGCAGTTCATCATCACCGCGCAGAACGTCGAGCAGTACAAAGACAAGCTGGCGCCGGGGCAGTACGCGATGTTCAAGCGCTACCCTGAAACCTTCAAGATGCCGGTGTACACCACCCATCGCGGTGCCACCGTGCCGGCGCAAGTGTTCGCCTCCATCAAGAAAAACGCCACCAGCACCAACCTGGTAGGCGGTGGTAACGGCCTGGAAAACTTCGAAACCGCGATTCCGTTCCCAATCCCGAAAAGCGGGGTCGAGGTGATCTGGAACCACATCACCCGTTATCGCGGCGGCAGCGTGACACGCCTGGTAACCCAGGCCACGCCACAGGCCAACGGCTCGTACAGCCTGGTGTACTTCCAGGACCAGTTCGTGTTCCGCGACAAGATGAAGGATTACGATCCGGCAAATCCGGGCAACATCCTGTTCTACTTCAAGCAGAAAGTGACCGCTCCTGCGCGTCTGGCCGGTGGTGTATTGCTGGTGCACGAAACCCTGGACCAGGTAAAGGAACCGCGCGCCGCGTGGGTCTATAACGCCGGCCAGCGTCGTGTGCGCCGCGCGCCGCAAGTGTCCTATGACGGGCCGGGGACTGCCGCCGATGGCCTGCGGACTTCCGACAACCTCGACATGTACAACGGCGCTCCGGATCGCTACGACTGGAAGCTGGAAGGCAAGAAGGAAATCTACATCGCCTCCAACAGCTACAAACTCGACGATCCGAAGCTCAAGTACGCCGACATCATCAAGGCCGGCCACATCAACCAGGACCTGGCGCGTTATGAACTGCGCCGCGTCTGGCACGTGGTCGCCACCTTGAAGGAAGGCCAGCGCCATATCTATGCCAAGCGTGACTTCTACATCGACGAAGACACCTGGCAAGCAGCGGTGATCGACCATTACGACGGTCGTGGCCAACTGTGGCGTGTAGCGGAAGCCCATGGCGAGAACTACTACGACAAGCAAGTGCCGTGGTACGCCCTCGAAACCCTCTACGACCTGCAGTCCGGCCGCTACCTGGCCCTGGGCATGAAGAACGAAGAGAAACAGGCCTATGACTTCGGCTTCACTGCCACCACCAGCGACTTCACCCCGGCGGCTCTGCGTCAGGATGGTGTTCGCTAAACAGCGCTAGACAAGTCCGCACCTGTGGGGGTGGGCTTGTGTGGGAGCGGGCAAGTCCGCTCCCACACAAGCCCATCCCCACATTTGTTTTTGGGCATCCGGAAAATAGTTGGTTATTTCTTGTTGTAGTCTTTTTCAGACAAATGTTGCAAAGATCTACAAAGCGACGGCTTTTAACGCTAGTCTGCGGACATCTGCAATGCCGACCACAGCCTACTACAAGAGCCCGGCGATGACTGATCTGTCCCCAATCCAAGGGCCTGCCAGTGCGATAATCCCCACGCTGGAAGGGCGCTTCTACCGACCCCCGCTGCCCGATGGCTATGTGCTGCGCCCGCGTTTGTGCGAGCGCTTGAGCGCCGGCCTGGACGGGCGTCTATTACTGGTCAGCGCGCCGGCCGGGTTTGGCAAGAGCTCGCTGGCGGTGGAGTTCTGCCAAAGCCTGCCTGATCACTGGCATAGCCTGTGGCTGGGCCTCAGTTCGCGGGACAGTGATCCGGGACGCTTCCTTGAGCGCCTGCTGGAAGGTTTGCAGCAGTATTTCCCGCAGGTCGGCACCCAGGCCCTGGGTTTGTTGAAAATGCGCCAGCGCCATCAGCCGTTTGCCTTTGAAGAGTGGCTTGATGGCCTGCTCGACGAATTGACCGTCCACCTGTCCACACGTACCCCGTTACTACTGGTGCTGGATGACTACCACCTGGCCCAGGGCCCGGTGCTGGATCGCTGCCTGCAATTCTTTCTCAACCATTTGCCCGATGGCCTGTTGGTGCTGGTCACCAGCCGCCAGCGTCCCGACTGGCATTTGGCACGGTTGCGTTTGTCCCGGCATCTGCTGGAGTTGCATGAACAAGACCTGCGCCTGACCAACGACGAATCCCTGGCCTTGCTCGAGAGTCATAGCAGCTCGTTGCGCGGTGAAGCCTTGGACAACCTGATCCGTCGCAGCGAAGGCTGGGTGGCCGGCCTGCGTTTCTGGTTGCTGGCGGCCTCCGAAGCCGGCAACGAGGCCGACTTGCCCCAGGGCCTGCATGGTGGGGAGGGGCTGATCCGTGACTATCTGCTGGAAGAGGTGATCGACTGCCTGCCGCCGGAAGTCCAGGCCTTCCTTTACGACACGGCCTCCCAGGAGCGTTTTTGCAGCGAGTTGTGCGATGCCGTGCGCGAGGCCCATGACAGCGCGGAAATCCTGCGCTACCTGCAAGCCCATCAGGTGTTCCTGGTGCCGCTGGACGAGCAGGGCCACTGGTACCGTTATCACCACCTGTTTTCCGATTTACTGCGCACCCGGCGCTCGCCAAATGCGATGTTGCCGGCCGCCAGCCTGCACCTGCGCGCCTGCCGCTGGTTCAACGCCCAGGGCTTGCTCGATGAGGCCGTGGAGCAAGCACTGCGTGCCGGGCATCCGGATGTGGCGGCGAATCTGGTGCAGAACCTGTCCGAAGAACAACTGCTGGCCGAGCAGAACGTCGGCATGCTCCTGCGCTGGAAGATGGACTTGCCCGACAGCCTGTTGATCAGCACGCCGCGCTTGATCGTGCTCTATAGCTGGGCGCTGGGGCTGGCTTGCCAGTTGGATGCGGCGGAAGAGTTGTCCAGCCATCTCAGCCGCTTCCTGCCGGCACCGTCGGCCACTGCGCAGAAGTCGATGCTCGCCCAGTGGCTGGCCCTCAGCGGCATCATCGCCCGTGGGCGCGGCGACCGGGAACTGACCCACTTGTATTGCACAGAGGCCCTGGAAAGCCTGCCGCACAAGCGTTACGGCCAGCGTTTGATGTGCCTGTCGACCTTGTCGAACCTGGCCATCGTCGACGCCGACCTGTGGCGTGCGCGGGGCTTGAATCGCGAATCCCTGGAACTGGCGCAACGCGTCGGCAACCCGCTGTTCGAGGCCCTGGCCCATTACGACCGGGCACGGGTGCTGCAGGCGCGTGGGGAAATCCTGCGTTCCCTGGAGGAGGTGCGCGAGGGCCTGCAACGCTTGCAGGGCCTGGCATCCCAGCGCCTGTATGCGGTGCGCGCACGCCTGTCGTTGTATGAAGGGTTCCTGCTGCTGATGCGTTGCCAGCCGGAGGCCGGCCTGTTGCGTTTGCGTACAGGGCTTGCCGAAGCCCGCGCCTGCCGGGATATCAGCGTGTTGATCGGCCACTGTGTCATCGCCAACCTTGAGGGGCGCCGTGGCGATTTTCCCAAGGCCTTTGCCGAACTGGCCGAAGCCGAGCGCTTGATGCATATCTGGGACGTGCCGCCGATCTACTACCTGGCCATGATCACCCTGATCAAATGCGAGTTGTGGCTGGCCCAGGGCCGTACCGACCTGGCCGATGCCTGGCTGGTGCGCCTGGGGCAAACCTATAACGGCGAGCAGGCTGCCGCCGCCCCGGAGTTTCATCCGCACCTGGCGCAACATATCGAACTGCAACAGGCGGCCCTGGATGCTATTCGTGGCCAGTGCGAAAGCGCCCGGCGTCGACTCGATGGGTTGGCGCGGCAAGCCGAAGGCAAAGGCCAGCAGATGATCGCGGTGATGGCCCTGAACCAGCACGTGCTGTTGTTGCTGGATGACGGCCAGGCAATGTCAGCCCGGCCGCTGTTTGCCCGCGCCTTGCAAATGGCCAGCGGTGGCGCGTTGCAACCCTTCCAGCGCCTGTTGGAACGTTATCCCGACTGGGTACGCGAGCAACTGGGCCAGGCGCCGAACGATTTGATGCGGCAAAGCCTCTGGGCCCTGCTGCCGGCGGTTGCCCCGCGCGAGCCAGTCGAAACCAGCCATTCCAGCGAAACCTTGAGCGCCCGTGAGCTGGCAGTGCTGCAGTTGATCGCCCAAGGGTGCTCCAACCAGGAAATCAGCAACCAGCTGTTTATCTCGCTGCACACCGTCAAGACCCACGCCAGTCATATCAACAGCAAACTGGGGGTCGAGCGCCGCACCCAGGCAGTCGCGCGGGCGCAGGAGATGGGGTTGTTGGGGTAAGGGGGAGACTTGCGCCGTAAAAGCCGGATAATGGCGGCCAATTCGTTTGCTCCGCTATTCTGGTAATCCCGCATGGAAATCAAGGTCAATTTTCTCGACAACCTCCGGCTTGAAGCCAAGTTCGATGACTTCACCGTGGTGGCCGACCAGCCGATTCGCTACAAGGGCGATGGCTCGGCCCCCGGTCCGTTCGACTACTTCCTGGCTTCGTCGGCGTTGTGTGCGGCTTACTTTGTGAAGTTGTACTGCAGCACGCGCAATATCCCCACGGACAATATCCGCCTGTCGCAGAACAATATTGTCGACCCGGAAAACCGCTACAACCAGATCTTCAAGATTCAGGTCGAGTTGCCGGCGGATATTTCCGACAAGGATCGCCAGGGCATCCTGCGCTCCATTGACCGCTGCACGGTCAAGAAAGTGGTACAGGCCGGGCCCGAGTTTGTTATCGAAGAGGTGGAAAACCTCGACGCCGACGCCCAGGCGTTGCTGATGCCGGCGGCTGCGTCAGACGCGGGCACCTTCATCGCGGGCAAGGACCTGCCGCTGGAGCAGACCATCGCCAACATGTCGGCCATTCTCGCGGGCCTGGGCATGAAGATTGAAATCGCCTCGTGGCGCAATATCGTGCCCAATGTCTGGTCGTTGCATATCCGCGATGCCCATTCGCCGATGTGCTTTACCAACGGCAAGGGCGCGACCAAGGAAGGCGCACTGGCGTCGGCCCTGGGAGAGTTTATCGAGCGCCTGAACTGCAATTTCTTCTACAACGACCAGTTCTGGGGCGAAGACATCGCCAACGCGGCGTTTGTGCATTACCCGGAGGAGCGCTGGTTCAAGCCCGGCCGTAAAGACGCGCTGCCGACGGAAATCCTCGACGAGTACTGCCTGAAAATCTACAACCGCGATGGCGAGTTGCGCGGCTCACACCTGATCGATACCAACTCCGGCAATGAAGAACGTGGCATCGTCTCACTGCCGTTTGTGCGTCAGTCTGACGGCGAGGTGGTGTATTTCCCCTCCAACCTCATCGAAAACCTCTACCTGAGCAACGGCATGAGTGCCGGTAACACCTTGGCTGAGGCCCAGGTGCAGTGCCTGTCGGAGATTTTCGAGCGTGCGGTGAAGCGCGAAATCATTGAAGGTGAATTCGCCTTGCCGGATGTCCCGGCTGAAGTGCTGGCCAAATACCCAAGCATCCTCGCCGGTATCCAGGCCCTGGAAGAGCAGGGTTTCCCGGTGCTGGTCAAGGATGCGTCCCTGGGCGGCGAGTTCCCGGTGATGTGCGTGACCCTGATGAACCCGCGCACCGGCGGCGTATTTGCCTCGTTTGGCGCCCACCCAAGCCTGGAAGTGGCGCTGGAGCGAAGCCTTACCGAGTTGCTTCAGGGCCGCAGCTTCGAAGGCCTGAACGACTTGCCGCAGCCGACCTTTGAAGGGCATGCGGTGACCGAGCCGAACAACTTTGTCGAGCACTTCATCGACTCCAGCGGCGTGGTGTCGTGGCGCTTCTTCAGTGCCAAGTCCGATTACGCGTTCGTGGAGTGGGATTTTTCCGGCCAGGGCGAAGACTCCAACGCCGAAGAGGCCGCGACTTTGTTCGGTATTCTCGAAGGCATGGGCAAGCAGGTCTACATGGCGGTGTACGAGCATATCGGCGCCAAGGCCTGCCGCATCCTAGTGCCGGACTATTCGGAAATCTATCCGGTTGACGACCTGATCTGGGATAACACCAACAAGGCGTTGTTCTTCCGCGCCGATATCCTCAACTTGCACAGCCTGGATGAAGACGGCCTGCAAGCGCTGGTCGAGCGCCTGGTGGAAAGTGAACTGGATGATTACACCGATATCACCACCCTGATCGGCATCGAATTTGACGACAACACGGCTTGGGGCCAGTTGACGATCCTTGAGTTGAAGCTGCTGATCTATCTCGCCTTGCAGCAGTATGAAGAGGCGAAGGAAGCGGTGGAGATGTTCCTGCAATACAACGACAACACCGTCGAACGCGGCCTGTTCTACCAGGCAGTGAATGCGGTGCTGGAGATGCAGTTGGACGAGGATTTGGAGCTGGAAGACTACGAGGCCAACTTCCGCCGGATGTTTGGCAACGAGCGCATGGACGCCGCCATTGGTTCGGTGGAGGGCAGCGTGCGGTTCCATGGTTTGACCCCGACCAGCATGAAGCTCGAAGGCCTGGATCGACACCTGCGGCTGATCGACAGCTACAAAAAACTGCACGCCGCACGGGCCAACAGCTAGAAGGGAGCCCTTATGCACGCCACAACCCCCGACTGATCCGCGAAACCTTCCCCGTCGGCCCTTTGCAGTGCAACTGCACAATCATCGGCGGGTCACCAAGAAGGCCATCGTGGTCGATCCGTATGGCAACCATGAGCTGATCCTGGCGCGGCGCGGCGCGGCTCGACGCGCTGGGCCTGGGCCTTAAGGTGGTGAGCATCATCCACACCGATGCGCACCTGGACCACTTCCTGGCTTCCGGCCAGTTGAAAGACAAGACCTGCGCCACGCTGCACCTGCACAAGGAAGATTGTCTTTCTGGGCTGCCCAATACGCTTGGTTTTAGCAACTGAAAAAGTAATCCGAATCGCTCAATCACGAAGCCAAATGTCATAAGCGAAAGACTGGTTCGGTTCCAAGCCGGCAAGGCTCCCTCAGCGGCAAAAAACACTCATGGATCGTTCAGGTCAGATATTAAGTTATCCTTGTTTGAACGATTGTAGATTCGATTCCGGTCAGCTAGCAGCGATTGTTAAATTTATAAGTAAGACACGTAGACGTGTAGATGTTTTTTTCTTACTTAGGCTCCATATGTAGTGGTCTAATAAAAATTGAAATGCTCTAGTGTTCGGCTCAAGGATCGAATGTTGTAGGCTTAACAGAAATACCGCTCACCCAGAATGGGTATTTTTTTGCGTTCCTAAGTTAATCATTTGTTGTCTCTATGATTCGGCGTAGAGTAAATGCACCGCGCAACTCTCCTAGAGCAAAGCCGCGGGCTTTATCCTGTGGGTATCGTTGATCTATTACCGCAGCCAGTTCCGGCTTTAGCTCCTTACCATGGCATCCTAAACACGCCTCACCTGTGGGAATAGCCTTCATCATTCGGAATTCACCCTTTACGATTTCCGAATACGCTAAACCAGATAATGCTTCACCTGCCGCAGCGCGCTTAACAAACTGCTCAAGGATCTGCCTTTCCCAAACATCTGGCGCGTTATCCGGATTTCGAACCTTTAATGCTGTCCGACCCACAACCCACGGTGTTTGACTATGCTGATCAGCAATTTGTGGTGCGAGCAACTGGCAAGCCTCAACGGCGTTAACCGCTCCGCCTGTTTGCATCGCTGATTTCACGGTGTCCATAAGATGCTGCTGGAAGGGGGGAATAAGAGCAGCCCCTTCAGCAGTCATCTTTTCGAGGTCGTCAGCATAGGCTGCAACGCTCAATGCTCCGCTCAGAAAAATCGTTACCATCCGCATATCAATTTCCTCATACTTTTCTCGATCGAACTGTTGGGGTTAACAAACATGGCCTTGACGGGGTGGTGAGTCACGATCTAAAACGTGCATCTGCCCTTGTCAGGTAGCGACGGTATTGACGCATGCCAATTATTTAAGTGAGTCAATTAACGACAGCAACTCAGAGCACGTTAAGAGTCATTTTCAGGTAGCAAGTGCCACTTCCTTAAAATGGAGGTAACTGACCGGCCCGCATGTTCACTTGCACGGATGGGTGGATAAGTGTCGGCGTACCGAAGGTGGCATTCCGCGCTTGGCGCATAGCAACGAAATCTGCTTCGCTGGTGCCCATGATGCACATGGACGTTATGAGTTCGTTGCTCTGCAATGGTTGTTTCATTGCGGTATTCATCTCGACCCGGGACCTTATAGTCGGGTCACTGACAACATAGCTATAGGTATGCTTAGCGGAGTCAAAAAAAGCTTCTACATGTGGTTTCATGATGGAATTCTCTTTTCGATATACGAAGTGGAGTGCTGATCTACCAACGGGCTCTGGTAAGGAACCGTGATCAGTGCTGCGATCTAAACCACCAGGGGCACCTTCAGGCGCCCGCTAGTGTGCAACGGTTGCCGCTCAGCAACGGTTACAGGTTTTGATGCCTAGCAACGTATAGACAGGGCAGAAACGGAAAATGCCAGTGGCCAGCGGCACCAAACCTATCCAACCCCACACGCCGATCACACCGGATAGACTGAGGCCAATGAGAAGCAGACCAGCGACAACGCGCAGGCTACGGTCAATGGTTCCAATGTTCGCTTTCATGGCGATCTCCCGATCAATGGCTGCGCCGGGTCTCCAGCGCAGTAAACAACAACATGCCGGCCAGCATGGCCAACATGAACACAATCACTTGCCAGCTTCCTGTCAGCAGAATTGCCACGGCGGGGCCAGGACAGATGCCTGCTATTCCCCAGCCGATGCCGAACAACAGGCTCCCGCCAATCAAGCGCGGGTCCAACTCACGTTTGATCGGTAGCTGCATTGGCCTTCCCAGCAGAGAACTTGATTGCTGTCGCGCCCAGGTTAGCGGGCCAACGGCTATGCCGATCGCCCCGACCATGACCAACGCCAAGGAAGGATCCCAGGCACCGGTTAAATCGAGGAAAGCGAGTACTTTGCTCGGATTGGCCATGCCTGCCAGAAGCAGACCCAAGCCGAACAGCAGACCCGCAATGAATGCACTCAGTTTGGTCATGTCCAACCCCCCAGCAGATGACGCAAGACAAACACTGTGGCGAAACCACTGAACATGAAGCACGCAGTGGCAACCATCGATCGCGGCGAAAGGCGCGATATGCCGCACACCCCATGGCCACTGGTGCAACCTGAACCATATCGTGTGCCGATGCCCACCAATACACCGGCGACGATCAATTCGAACCAGCCACTTTGGAACTCAATCTGCGGCAGCGTGGCGAACAAGCCCCATAGAAGAGGCGCGATGAGCAGGCCCAGGAGAAAAAGTGCTTTCTCACTCACCCCCTCGCTCCCACGCTGTAAAAAACTGCCGATCAGACCGCTGATGCCTGCGATACGCCCGTTGGCGACGACGAATAGACTGGCCGCCAAGCCAATCAATGCACCGCCTGCAAGGGATGACCAGGGAGTGAAGTTGAGCCAGTCGACATTCATGAAGCTTCTCCGGCACAAAATTGTTGATACAGGGTTTGGATGACTGCCGATGCTGCTGGACTGCTGATGCGATAGAACGTCACCAACTCCAATACCAATCGGGCACTCTAAGCCACAATGTTTTACCTATCCGCTGCAAGTTTTCACGCCCCTGTCGAAGCGGGTTCAGTGGAAGCATGCAGATCACCTTTTAGTACCAGCCCTTCGGAGTCTATGACTCGTAATTGGACTGGGATGCCTTGGGCCACGCTTTGTGTAACGGTGCAAAAACTTTCGAATTGGCCAAGGATGCGCGGTAAGTGCTCCAGCTTGGCAGCTGATTTTCCTAACTGCAGTTCAATGTCTATATGGAGTACCCGTAGGCGATTTTCAGCATTGCGTCCGACCTCAGCAGTGGCCTTGCATGAAAGCGGCTCGGCATCCTGCTTGTACTTACGCAGGGCGAACAGCAGACTGTTAGTCAGACAGTTAGCAACCGCACCGAGCAGCAGTTCCACCGGGCTGGGACCAACAGCCTCACCCAGTGGGGGTGGCTCATCCACGGTCAGAGTCGGCGCACCTTCTTCGAAGTGCAGCGTGCAGCGATAGTCATGTTGTTGCTCCAAACGCAAATTCACACGAGTGCTGTCGTTCATGAGTCCAATCCTTCGTTCATTTGACGGTAGGTTCAATCCAGCTCTGCAGCAGCGGACCAGGAAGTGGATCAGTGGGGTGGCCGAGATAAATACCAGCAGAAGAACCATCGCGGCCGGATCTGGCAGTCATGGATTGGCTGAAGGCTTCCAGGGCAGCCGTCAACAGGCGGATAAGTCCTCCGCCCTGATCTACTGAATAGCTTTTACCAGCAAGGCCACTGCAACCACTGCAGATACAATGGCAAACCCTTTTTGTAAGTTTGGCCCCGACAGCTTGGCAGCGACCAAGCGCCCGCAGATCATGCCGGCTAATGCGCCAATGGAAAACGGAATGGCAACTGCCCACTGTAAGTGCCCAGCTGCCGAGCTTGCAGCAACGCCGGAAATTGAAACCAGTGCAATAACGGCTAGAGACGTTGCGAGCACGGACTGCGCTGTCAAATTGGTGTATCGCTGGAGCGCCGGCACCATCACGAAGCCACCGCCCACGCCGAGCAAGCCGGAAAGCCCGCCCGCGACAATCCCAGAAACGGTGAGCGCCCATGCACAGGGTGCAGTCCAGTTCAGCTTTCCGCGATTTGCGTCCAACAGACAAGGCGGTTGTTTGTTCATGGCCGGTGTCTTTGATTCCGCGGAAGAAGGCAATGAGCGTTGAAACACCCGGAACGCTACGTACATCAAGACAAAGGCAAAGATGATCGTCAACGGACGGTTCGGCATGCGCTGCGCCAGCCAAAGGCCAAGCGGAGAACAGACGATCCCCGCACCTGCGATCAAAAGCGCTGCTTTATAGCGGACGGTGCCGTTTTTGAGTCCCATCACGGCACCCAGAGTCGCGGCTAAACCGACAGCCAGTAAACCGATTGGCCCAGCTTCGGCCATGCTCAACCCCACTCCAAACACCAGCAAGGGAACAGCCAGTATTCCTCCGCCAGCGCCGGTCAGCGCCAGAATGACCCCAACAGTAAGCCCGAGCAGTAGGATCACGATCATCTCAGTCTCCTTGCTTTCAGGTCTGGTTTCATAGGTCGGCCAACTCAGGTTTCGCCATCCACTCATGGCCCTTGAGCATTCCCTTCCAATACAGCGGTGGAAGAATCCGTTCCTTGAGCAGCCATGCCAGCCTCGATGGCCGGGTGCCGTCGATTAGCCAGGATGGGAAGCTGGGGGCGACCTTGCCACCATAGGTGAACTCAGCCAGTACGATCTTGCCGCGTTCAACCGTCAGCGGGCAGGAGCCGTAACCGTCGTAATGGGCGCTGCCTTTCGCTTTACCCATTGCAGCCAGCACATTATGGGCAACGACTGGCGCTTGCTTGCGTGCTGCTGCGGCGGTTTTGGCGTTGCTGGAGTTGGCCGCGTCTCCCAGCGCGTGAATATTGACCCAGGTTTTATGGCGCAAAGTGGCAGGGTCGACATCAATCCAGCCAGCCGTGTCAACGAGAGGGCTGACCCGGATGAAGTCCGGCGCAATCTGCGGTGGCACCACATGAAGTAGATCGAAGTCGCGCGCAACAAGATGGGAGCTGCCATCCGAATCGACGCAGTTGAACGTTGCAGTCCGTGCGGGCCCATTCACGCTGGTGAGTGTGTTGCCGAAATTCAGGTCGACACCATAAGCCTTGATGTATGACATCAGTGCGGGCACATAGTCGGGAACTCCGAACAGCACCGCGCCAGCGCTGCAAAACTCGATCTCGATGTTGTCCAATACACCGGTACGTTTCCAATGATCGGCGGAGAGGTACATTGCCTTTTGCGGTGCCCCGGCACATTTGATCGGCATGGGTGGTTGAGTGAAAATGGCTCGCCCACCACGCAGTTGCTGCACCAGTTCCCACGTGTAAGGGGCAAGGTGATACAGGTAGTTTGAAGTCACACCGTTGCGGCCTAGCGTGTCCGACAACCCCTCGATGGCATGCCAGTTAAGCTTCAGGCCAGGGCATACAATCAGCTGCTCGTATTTGACGACTCGGCATCCATCAAGAATGACGGCATTTCTCTCTGGTTCGAATGCGGCGACCGCCGACTTGATCCAGTGCACGCCTCGCGGGATGGTTGTGCCCATCGTGTGGGCAGTTTGGGGTGCATTGAAGACACCACAGCCGACAAGCGTCCAGCCTGGTTGGTAGTAGTGCACATCTGCCGGGTCGATGATGGCAATGTCTAGTCCAGGCTCTCGTGCCAGCAAGCTGGATGCAGTCGCGATACCCGCCGCACCGCCACCGATGATGACCACGGAATGCTCCGCCTCAGAAACTTCGACCGGTGTGCGCCCCTGATTCGCAATTCGGCGAATGACGCCTTTCATATCGAACCCGGCTTTTTTGGCAGTATCGACGATGTGTGGCAGGGATTGTTGGCCGGCTTGTGACAGTGCCCACATCGTTGTCGAGCGCATGCCGGAACGGCAATAGGCCAACACGGGCTTTGGAAGCGTTTCAAGGAGCTTGCCAAAGGCAATACCTTGCTCGTCGGTGACTTTGCCTGATTCAGCAGGGAGGTAGTGCGCCTCAATACCGATCGCCTGGGCGGCTCGTTTGATTTCGGCAAACAACGGTTGATCGCCGCCTTCGCCATCGGGACGGTTACACACAATGGCGCGAAAACCAGCTTCTTTCAGTTCCGCCAATTGGTTGGGGAAAATTTGTTCTGATACTGACAGTCCAGGCACAAGGCAACGAATGTCCATAAAGGTCTCCGTTATGGGTATTTTCTTATAGGTTTTTCAGGGGAGGCAACGTCAGGCGACGTTGAGTGGGATTTTCAGGTAGCGCGTCCCGTTCGCTTCAGGCTCAGGCAAATGCCCGGCTCGCATGTTGACCTGAACCGATGGCAGGATCAGCGTTGGCATGTCCATCAATGCGTCACGCTTTGTGCGCATCGCCACGAACTCTTCCTCACTGATCCCATTACGCACGTGGACGTTTTGCGTGCGTTGGTCTGCAACAGTACTGACGAACTGCACCTCGCGGCCATCTGGCTGGTAGTCGTGGCACATGTACAGCAAGGTATTGGCCGGCAGACTCAGTACCTTGTTGATTGATTGGAACAGCGTACGCGCATCACCACCGGGAAAATCACAGCGTGCAGTACCGTAGTCCGGCATAAACAAGGTATCGCCGACGAATGCAGCCTTTTCGGTCCCATCGCTGATCACATAAGTCATACAGGCTGGTGTATGGCCCGGTGTATGGAGCGCGTGGCATTGCAGCGTGCCGATGGCGAACAGCTCGTCATTGACGAACAGGTGATCGAACTGGCTTCCATCGCGGGCCATATCACGACCTGTATTGAACAGAGTGCCGAATACCTCTTGCACCGTCGAAATCTGGCTGCCGATCCCTATTTTTCCACCGAGCTTTTCCTTCAGGTATGGCGCGGCCGTCAGGTGGTCTGCGTGGACGTGAGTCTCAAGAATCCAGTCGACCTTCGCATTGAGTTCGTTCACCCTCGCAATCAATTTGTCGGCAGACGTTGTGGCGGTGTGGCCGGATTTAGGGTCGTAGTCAAGTACGCTGTCTACTAAAGCGCAGTGGTTGGTCGCTTCATCCAGCACAAGGTAGCTGACGGTATTGGTGGCAGAATCGAAGAATCCTTCGACGTGAAGTTTTACGCTCATGACCTGTCTCCTTAGGGGGGCTTTTATCGAGCCGCTCACACTAAGGACTGACATAGCAATAAGCCTGCCAAGGTTGTTGTGTGCGAAAAATGGTTTTTATCTTGTTGATTTCAATAGATTTATATTTTTTTTAGGGATTTGTTTTTTTATAAGACCCTGAAATTCGCTGCCATTGGCAGTGCCTGTTGACAGAGCTGGCAGTGCCACAACAGGATGGTGGATTCTCAGGAGCCACCATGAAGACCATCCTGCCCGCCCCGGACAACTCACTCCCACACCCGGATCAAGTGCAGTCGCTTGTTTCGTTTCTTGAGCACGAACCCCAGCCGATGATCGTGCTCGATCCGGAGTACAACATCCTGGCCGCCAACACTGCCTATCAGCGGCAGTTTGGCAGCGCTGACAAACCCTTTATCGGTCATAAGTGTTATCAAGTCTCACACCATTACGATGTCCCTTGTGATCAGGCGGGTGAGAATTGTCCGATGAAAAAGGCGCAGGAAATGCGCGGGCCGGATCGTGTTTTGCACATTCACCACACGCCTCGCGGTCCCGAGCATGTCGACGTCGAATTGCGTCCGATCCTAGACGAGCACGGAATAATTACCGCGTATGTTGAGCGTCTCACACTGGTCCGAAGCGCCTCAGCGCGCCCCAGTAACGAAGGGCTGGTGGGCTGTTCACCAGCCTTTAACCTCGCCCTGTCTGAGCTGCAGCGGGTCGCACCATCAATGCTGCCGGTACTGCTGTTAGGCGAGTCCGGTACGGGCAAAGAGTTGTTCGCTCGCGCGGTGCATGAAACCAGCGAGCGGGCCACTGGACCCTTTGTAGTCGTAGATTGCTCAGGATTGACCGAAACGTTGTTTGAGAGCGAGCTGTTCGGCCATGAAAAAGGAGCATTCACCGGTGCCTCCACGCGTAAACCTGGTTTGGTCGAAACGGCCCAGGGCGGCACGTTGTTTCTTGATGAGATTGGCGATGTTCCGCTGGCAATGCAGGTGAAACTGTTGCGCCTGATCGAATCGGGCACCTATCGCCGTGTCGGCAGTGTCGAGACCCTTCACGCCAACTTCAGGTTAATTGCTGCGACCCATAAACCACTGGAAAAAATGATGGAGAGAGGTGAGTTCAGGCAGGACCTGTACTACCGCATCAGCGCCTTTCCAATTCAGTTACCCCCCTTGCGTAACCGAGTTGAAGATATTGGCTTGCTTGTGAATTCATTTCTACAACGTGCCGGTACAGGCAAGCGCCGGCTGACGATAGATGCCGATGCTCTGACACAATTGCAGCGCCTTCCCTGGCCCGGCAATATCCGTGAGTTACGCAATGTTCTAGAAAGAGCCAGTCTGTTCGCTGACGATGGAGTGATCCGCTCCATACATTTACCCCTGCCCAGCGTCGTGATACCTCCTCAGTCCTCGACGTCCACCCCTTTAGGCGGCAGCACGCTGGTACAAGCACTCGCGACTTTTAAAGGTTCCCGCAGTGAGTTGGCCAAGCAAATGGGGATTAGCGAGCGTACGTTGTATAGGCGACTGAAAGAGCAAGGGTTGGCGTAGTCGCTAGCGCTCACACCGCATGACTGCCAATGACTGCCACTCTGGCAGATTGGCAGCGTATTAACCTGCCATGGCATCCTCTGCCTTGACGGATTCACTTCTAACATACTGTTATTAAACAATAAAAATAAAAAAGATCCCCTTGGCATGCCGTGTGCTAACTGCATAGTCATGACCATTTCCGACAAACGACTACGACGCCATCTGCTCACAGCAGTACTGATCAAGCTACTGGTGCTGACAGTGCTGTGGTGGCTGTTCATCCGGGATTCGCACGTCAGCGTCGACTCGAACACTATCGGCGACAGGTTCGGTGTACCCACCTCGACTCAAGGGGCAAGCAAGTGATTTCAGAACAACTGGTGGATTTGTCTCGGCTGCAGTTTGCAGCCACTGCGCTTTACCACTTTCTTTTTGTACCGCTCACGGTTGGCATGGTGTGGCTGCTGGTCATCATGGAAAGCGTTTATGTGATGACCGGTAATGTCATCTGGAAAGACATGACGCGCTTCTGGGGCAAGCTGTTCGGCATCAACTTCGCCCTCGGGGTGACTACGGGTATCACCCTGGAATTTCAGTTCGGCACCAACTGGGCGTATTACTCGCACTACGTCGGCGACATCTTCGGTGCCCCGCTGGCCATCGAGGGTTTGATGGCGTTCTTCCTTGAATCGACCATGATCGGCCTGTTCTTTTTTGGCTGGGATCGCCTGAAAAAAGAGCACCACTTACTGGTCACGTTGCTGATGGCCATTGGTACAAACCTCTCTGCGCTATGGATTTTGATCGCCAATGGATGGATGCAGAATCCGGTGGGCTCGGAGTTCAGCTACATCACCATGCGCATGGAGATGGTTGATTTCTGGGCAGTGGTGTTCAACCCGGTTGCCCAGGCCAAGTTTGTACACACGGTCTCTGCCGGCTATGTCACCGGCTCGATGTTTGTGCTGTCGATTTCAAGTTGGTATTTGCTCAAGAATCGTGATGTCGAGTTTGCCAAGCGCAGCTTCCGGGTGGCGGCCGCCTTCGGTCTGGCATCCGTGTTGAGCGTGATCGTGCTGGGGGATGAGTCGGGTTACACGGTAGGTGAGGCGCAGCAAACCAAACTGGCGGCCATGGAGGCCATGTGGGACACCAAACCGGCACCTGCGGGTTTGACCCTGGTCGCCAGCATCAATGAAGCCGAGTCCAGGAACAACTGGGAGGTTGATATTCCATGGGTGATGGGCTTGATCGGCACTCGCTCGGCCAGCAAGCAAATCCCAGGCATACATGACATTAAAGAAAAAAACCGCGCTCGAATTCTCCGCGGCATTACCGCCGTCAATGCGCTGGAAGCGCTGCGAGCCGACCGCACCGATAAAGCGGCATTCGAAACCTTCGAAGCTTATAAGGCGGACCTGGGCTTTGGTCTGCTGCTCAAAAAATACGTCGAGGACGTCAACCAGGCCACGCCGGACATTATCGACAAAGCAGTGAACGATACCGTCCCACGCGTAACCCCCATGTTCTGGGCGTTCCGGATCATGGTGGGGCTTGGTTTTGCGATGTTGATGCTCTTCGGGCTTGCCTTCTGGAGCACGTTGAAGTCGACCTGCACGCGCAGCCGCTGGTTACTGCGTTGGGCTCTTTACATGCTGCCTGCGCCATGGGTTGCCTGCGAGTTGGGCTGGTTCGTCGCCGAATATGGTCGTCAGCCATGGACCATCTATGGCGTGCTGCCTACCCACATGAGTGTGTCTACCCTCAGCGTCAATAACCTCTATGGCTCGCTGGCGGGATTCATCGTGTTCTACACCGTGCTGCTGGTGGTTGAAATGTTCCTGATGGTCAAGTTTGCCCGTCAAGGTCCCGGCAGCCTCGGTACAGGTCGTTATGCCCACGACGCCCATTTGAAGGAACTCCACCATGCTTGATTACTTCACCCTGAAAATTATCTGGTGGGCGCTGGTTGGCGTACTGCTGATCGGTTTCGCCATCATGGACGGCCACGACATGGGGGTTGGCACACTCCTGCCTTTTGTCGGCCGCAACGACCTGGAACGACGCGTGGTTATCAACACCGTAGGGCCGCACTGGGATGGCAATCAGGTGTGGTTCATCACTGCCGGCGGCGCCCTGTTCGCGGCGTGGCCAGTGGTGTATGCCACTGCATTCAGCGGGTTCTATTGGGCGATGATCATGGTCCTGTGGGCGCTATTCTTCCGCCCGGTGGGTTTTGACTATCGCAGCAAGATTCAAAACTCCACTTGGCGCAGCACTTGGGATTGGGGCCTCTTTGTCGGAGGCGCGGTGCCGCCCCTGGTGTTCGGGATCGCGTTCGGCAACCTGTTGCAAGGGGTGCCGTTTCATTTCAACGACCTTCTGGTATCGACGTACACCGGCAGTTTTTGGCAACTGCTCAATCCCTTTGCGCTGCTGACCGGGGTTGTGAGTAGCGCAATGATTACCTTGCAGGGCGGTACCTATCTGGCACATCGCACTGAAGGTGTCATCCAGGCCAGGGCGATCAAAGGTGGAGTGGCTGCGGCAATCGTATTGTCGTGCTCGTTTATAGCGGCCGGCATCTGGCTGCAATGGATCGACGGTTATCGCATTACATCGTTGGTTGATACCGCCGGATTGCCCGATATTCTTAATAAGTCCGTGGTGCGCGAAGCGGGCGCCTGGATGGCTAACTATGGTCATTATCCGTTGTTGTGGCTGTTGCCCGTACTGGGATTGGTTGGCGCAGGAGGTGCCGCCATATTGCTGATGATGCGTCGCACACTCTCGGCGTTTGTTGCCTCATCGCTTGCGGTGATCGCAGTCATCAGCACGGCGGGTGTGTCGATGTTTCCATTCATCATGCCGTCATCAACAGTACCTGCGGCAAGTCTCACCGTGTGGGACAGCGTCTCCAGTCATTTAAGCCTAGCCATCATGTTCTGGGCCACGTTGATCTTCATGCCACTGATCGTGATTTACACCTCGTGGGCGTATCGCGTTATGCGGGGCAAGGTCACCGTCGCACACATCAAAGCCAACGAACATTCAGCCTATTAGTGCCAGCAAAGGAGTAAAGACTATGTGGTATTTCGCCTGGATGCTGGGAGTCGGTTTTGCATTGCTACTGGCTATATTGAATGCGATGTGGGGCGAGAACGAGGGCGGCCGAGCCTTGAGTGACAATGAGGAGACGCGGACATGATGCCGCGTGTTGCTAACGCTCCACCATCCTCACAAATTAATTTGCTGAGTTTGCTTATCGCTGTGGCGATCATGCTCGCATGTACGCTGTATCCCCCCATGATGGCAGCCCCCGATGGGAAAGCTGACCATGTGCTGGCTACTGCGTTGTTTGCGGCCATGAGTGTGGCCTTCGTGAGAGGTGTGGGTTTTGTCCCGCGGATGCTCGTCTGGCGTTGGCTTTTCTCAGGCTGGACCTGCTTTGCGGCACTTGCGCTTGCTGGTTGGGCAAAGTTTCTACATTGAGGACCGACGATATGACTGAGCTATTGAGTGACCAATATAAAGAAGGCGCTAGTACTTATCTCCAGTTAGGGGGGGAATCAGGCGTCCGTAAACTCGTCAACCGCTTTTACGAGCTGATGGATACGCTATCTGAAGCGAGAGTGGTGCGCCTGATGCATCCATTGAGCCTCGCCGACAGTGCTGACAGTCTATTTAAGTTCCTCAGCGGCTGGTTTGGCGGCCCGCCGCTGTTCCAACTGGAGCGCGGCCACCCGCGTCTGCGCATGCGACATGCGCCCTTTGCAGTCAGTATTGTTGAGCGCGACGAATGGATGCTGTGCATGCGTCAGGCAATTGATGAACAGGTGAATGACATAGCGCTAAATAGCAAGCTACAACGTATGTTTTCCGAAATGGCCGATCATATGATTAATACTGATGGGCAAAGTGCAGGTATTGCGGCACCCGTCTGAACGTTGCGTCTACTTTCAGCATCCGCACAATCGCAATGTTTTTAATTGGTTTTACCTGCTGCTTGTGAGAGCAGTTTGATAGATGTTCTTCAGTCTGAACTTTCTGATGGTGCGTATCTATGCCCAGATGGTTTTCCAATGCTGTCTCACCAAACAGAAGTAATCACCTCACTTAATTGGACTTTTAAAAATATCATGATAAAAACTGCCCATGACCTAGTAACTGAGGCAAAAGCACTGATTGAAGAGGTCTCCATCAAGGACGCAGAGCAGGCTATCCAGGATGCAGATGTGCTTATCGATGTGCGCGAAGCGGACGAGTATGCTGCTGGACACATTTCAGGCGCGATACATGCTTCGCGCGGCATGCTGGAATTTAAACTTACTAACGACAGTGCCCTCAGTTCTCGAGAGCTTAAAGTTGTAGTTTATTGCAAGACAAGTGGCCGTGCCGCACTAGCGGCCGCGTCAATGAAAAATATGGGCTATCTGTATGTCAAGTCGATCATGGGCGGATTTGATGCTTGGATCAGTGAAGAGAAACCAATTGCAGTTCCGCACCTGCCAACCTTTGATTAATATCTTATGTTCAAGTGGATTACGTGTTAGTGGTGCAATTCAAGGCAGGGGATCGTTGCGCGTTAATCCTGACAAAGAAATCGAATCGCCAGTGGTTTAGTCTAAGTGATGCCAGTATGTCATAATCAAATTTTTTTACAGTTTTTGACATGTTCCGCCCGCCGCTATACGGGTATCAATGGTCGCTGCAGCAGACTTCGAACTGACTGAGGGAAGTAGGCGCTGTATTTCATGCTCGTTCTATCATTACGCCTGTATGCACCAAGCCAAGGGGCTAATACTGTCCGGTGCCGGAAGGTCAGCAGTGCTCTAGCGACAGTGGCGAGCAAGACCCGTGTTAGTGAAACTCGCTCGCCATTGACGCCACGCTTGGAGCGACGGATTGGGTATCTGACCGCGTTGCAACAAAAGCTTGAGCTTCTGGAGCGTGACCAGCCATTCAGACACCTGAAGTCTCGGCGTCTGTCTGCGGCAGGATTGAATGTGATCTCCGCCCATCCGGCTTACGCGCGGGCCTACCGTTACGACCGGTATGCCCTGCGCTCTGGTATCAGTAGAGCGGTCGGGGAGGAGTCTTTATGGATCAGTCCCACCTAGGAAATCTATGAGCGTTGGTGCTACGTGATGCTTGTGAGCGTGCTCAGGCAACTGTTAGCTCATTTCGAGAAGTGCCGCCGCTTCAAAACCACTGATCGCGTGCTGTGGCGCGCCAGGCATGAGGGGGGGCACGCGTTGTACGCCGTTATGAGAGCCTTGCTCTTGAGATCTGAATCTCGATGTATGGTGATGTAATTGATATAAGGGTGTTTGTCAGGGCCTGACAGGGCAAGGCTCTGCTAGGGTTTAGGTGAGCGTGCCGGTGTTTATCTTTTGTCACAGGTGCGCGGCGGAGCACGGAATTTTTGCCGTTTGTCGCGTTCCAAACTCGGCACAGGTCCATTGCCAATGTCCTCTGCATCACAGAATGCAAAAGTAGGAGCTTCCCTCATGTTCACTTCGCGTCGTCTGCTTGTTGTTGCTACCGCGGTAGCCCTATTGTCGGGCTGTGCTTCCCCTAACCCTTACGATGGCAGCCAGGGACAGGCGGACAACGGTTCACAAGGCATGAGCAAAACCGCCAAGTACGGCGGCCTCGGCGCGCTGGCGGGTGCCTTGGCCGGTGCAGCCATTGACCACAACAACCGTGGCAAGGGCGCGCTGATCGGCGCCGCCGTGGCCGGTATCGGCGCTGCCGGTTACGGCTATTACGCTGACCAGCAGGAAAAGAAACTGCGGGAAAGCATGGCCAACACCGGCGTCGAGGTGCAGCGCCAGGGTGACCAGATCAAATTGATCATGCCGGGTAACATCACGTTTGCCACCAACTCCGATGCTATCGCCAGCAGCTTCTACACCCCCTTGAACAACCTGGCCGGGTCGCTCAAGCAGTTCAACCAGAACACCATCCAGATTGTCGGCTATACCGACAGCACCGGCAGCCGCCAGCTCAACATGGACCTGTCCCAACGGCGTGCGCAAAGCGTGGCCAACTACCTGACCTCCCAAGGTGTGAGCCCGACCAACCTGACCACCCGTGGTGCCGGCCCGGATAACCCGATTGCCAGCAACGCTGATGTCAATGGTCGTGCGCAGAACCGTCGTGTCGAGGTCAACCTCGGCCCGATCCCGGGTCAGCAGTACGGCCAGCCTGCGCAGCAACAGCAGCAGAACAACCAGTTCCAGGGCAATCCGTACCAGCAGTACCAGTAACCGCCAGCCAATAAAAAGGGCGCCGTGCAGTCAATGCACGGCGCCCTTTTTATTGGCTGGCGATTACATCAGTCGATGTATTCGAACAGCTTCACAATTTTCTGTACCCCGGACACACCCTGGACCAGGTTGGTGGCGCGGGTGGCTTCCTGCTGGGTCAGCAGGCCCATCAGGTAGACGATGCCGTTGTCAGTCACCACCTTGATCCGCGAGCCGGGGATCGCGCTGTCGGTGAGCATCTGCGCCTTGATCTTGGTGGTCAGCACAGCATCATTGCTGATTGCCAGCAGGGTGATGGGTTGTGCGACCTGCAATTCGTTATGGACTTTCTTGACCCGTTGCACGGTCGAAGCAGCTTGCTCGGCCTGGGTCTTGAGGTCGGCGCGCGGGGTTTGCCCGGCGAGCAGCACGATGCCGTTGAAGCTGGTCACGACGATGCGCGATGCGCCGTTACCCAGGTCGGTGGCGGCCTTGGCGACGTTGACGCCGACCTTGGTCTCGATCAGCGAGTCATCGATCTTGCTGCCAAAGGTGCGCGTGCCGCGGTCGTCCTGGATAGGGGAGTCGCGGGTCGCGGTGATGGCCGAGGTGCAGCCGCTGATAGCGAGGCACAGCGTGATGGCCATAAGGCTGAGGCGGTTAACGGTCATTCTTCACTCCCGAACAGTTGGCTGTCGATCAGATCGCACAGGCAGTGGATCGTCAGCAGATGGACTTCCTGAATACGTGCAGTGACATGGGCCGGGACGCGGATCTCCACGTCTTCGGGCAGCAGCAGTGAAGCCATGCCGCCACCGTCGCGCCCGGTCAATGCTACGACAATCATTTCGCGATCATGTGCGGCCTGGATCGCTTGAATAATGTTTGCCGAGTTGCCGCTGGTGGAAATCGCCAGCAGCACATCGCCCGGTTGGCCGAGGGCACGGATTTGTTTGGAAAAGATTTCGTTGTAGCTGTAGTCGTTGGCGATCGAGGTAATCGTCGACGAATCGGTAGTCAAGGCGATAGCCGGCAGGCTCGGCCGCTCGCGCTCAAAGCGGTTGAGTAGCTCGGAGGAGAAGTGCTGGGCGTCGCCGGCCGAACCGCCGTTGCCGCACGAAAGCATTTTGCCTTCGTTGAGCAGGGCGTTGACCATGACCTGGCTGGCTTGCTCGATGTGCGGTGCAAGTACGTCCATCGCCTGTTGCTTGGTATCGATACTGGCCTGGAAAAGCTGGCGAATTCGGGATTGCATGTCCATCTGTGTGACCTTAAGTAGCGCGGCTGTATGGCACACGAATGTGCAGCCCGCAAAGCAAAGAGCAAAAGTGTGCGGTGAAGATGTCCGATCTGTGCCGGTGGCGCTCAGCCGTCGAAGGCGTTGCGCAGCCAGTTCAGACCAGCGGTTCCGTGGGGGCTGCTTTCTATGGCAACCACATCGAAACGGCAGGGGGAGTCGGCCCAGCGACGTTCACTGAGCAGGAAAAACTGCGCGGCGAGTATCAGCTTTTGACGTTTGCGCTCGTCGATACTGGCGAGCGCACCACCCCATTGTGCGTATTTTCTGTAGCGGACTTCGACAAATACTACTGTATCGCCGTCAAGCATGACCAGATCAAGCTCGCCGCGTTTACACAACCAGTTCTGCGCCAGCAGGCGCAGACCTTGTCGCTGCAAGTGTTCAAGTGCTTGTTGTTCGGCATCCTTGCCGGTTTCTGCGCTGGAGCGTGGGGGCATCAGCGCGGGGTATCGGGCAAGCGTTCGATCTGGCCACTGACAAACTTGGCCCACGGCATCTGGCGTTCGATCCGTTGGCTCGGGCTCATGCCCAGGTTGCCGGAATGGCCGTCGATGCGGGTGTCGGGCAGCGCCTTGAGTTGACCCAGGCGTGGCGCCAGGCGGTAGGCGTCCACACCCATCGCATAGAGGCGGCCCAGGCTGCCATTGGCTTGTGGCCATTGTGTAGCAACCTGATTGCGCAGCGGGTCGGTGGTGTTGAGCAGCCACGGCGTTTCGCAGAACATAATGCCGTTCATGTCGTTGTACTGGTTCTTGTCGCCACTGGCACTGAACACGTGGGAAGTGGCATATACCGGCACATCGCCCGCGTATTGGAAGTTCAGCGTCGGCTTGATCTGTTGGGCCTGTTGCGGTGTCACGGCGAGGAAGATGAACTCGATATCCTGGCGACGCGATGGCTGTGCCGCGATGTCAGTGCCGACTGTGCTTTGCAGGCTCTTGGCGCGGCCTTCGCTCTGGCGCAGCTTGAACAGGTCGGCGATCTGCTGGGCGAGGGCCACAGGCTGGTCGACATGTTCGACACCGATCAGGGTGCCGCCGTTGGCTTCCCAGTCCTGGCGGAAGGCCTTGAGCACACGGTCGCCCCACTCGCCTTTTGGCACCATGGCCGCTGCGCGGTGCAGGCCATCGGCGCGGGCACGGCGCGACACTTCACGGGCTTCGTCCTCGGCAGCCAGGCCGAACTGGAACAGTTGCGCAGGGGCTTGGTCGCCCTCGCTGTAGTTCAGGGCCAGGGTGGTGATGGGCAGTTGCGGGCGGGCGCTGAGTTGCTTGACCAGCGGCTTCTCCAGCGGGCCGATCACCAGTTGCACGCCATCAGCCTGGGCCTTTTTGTAGAACTCATCGATGGAGCTGACGCGCGAGCTGTCATAGAACTCGATGACAGGTGGCTTCTGCCCGGCCTGTTGCGCTTGGTAGTGCGCGGCCATGAAACCTTCGCGCAGGGCCCTGGCCACGCTGGCCAGCGGGCCTTGCTGCGGTAAGAGCAGGGCGATTTTATTCAGCGGCTGGCTGGCCAGTTCCTTGAGCTTGGTCAGCGGCGTCGGCAGTTGCACCGCCGCCGGGTGCGCAGGGTTCTGCACGCGCCAGGTGTCGATGGCGGCTTGCTGCTGCTCCAGGGTGCCGGCGTTCTTCACGGCCTGGGCCAGGCTGATCCAGCCGTCGAGGACCGGATTGCCGCTGGCCTGCAACTGCTCGCCAGGTACGGCGGCAATCAGGCTCCAGATGGCTTCGTGGTTGCTGGCGGCAGCATCGCCCGTCAGCAACGGGGCCATGGCCACGCGTTCGCGGGCTGCGGCCAGGGTCTGGCCGTCGGCTTCATAGGCGCGGGCATGCACGCTGCCAGTGCGGATCTGTTGTTCCGGCGGCAACTCCTTGAGGTTTTGCAGGCTCGGATGGCTCAGCGCGGTCAACGCAGCCTTGGGCTGGTTGCGGCCCATGGCCAGTTCTGCAGTCAAGGTGCTGGCGAAGACCTGGGCGGCCGGCTTGAGGCTGTCCAGCGGCACTTGCGCGAGGATCTGCGCGGAGCGCCCAGGATTGTTCTGGTGGAAGGCCATGTCCGCTGCGCTCAGGCGCAGCAGTGCAGCTTTTTCTGGAGTCTTGGCCGAAGTCGCCTGTTCGAGCAGTTGCTCGATGGTGGCATCCGGGGTCCGTGGGAGTTCGCCAAGGCTTGACGAGGGCGAGCTTGCGCAAGCCGCCAACAGGGCAGCCAGGCAAAGGGCGGAGAACAGCCGCAGGCAAGCGATCATGTAAGTGTTCCTGATACCGATCAAATTAGCGTGGAATTGTACCCAAGCACTGGCCCGGGCGCGATGTTACTGGCGTGAAACCGTCTATTTAGATCGTTTAAATGTTGCAGGGCGTCAGTAACCGCAGCAAACAGACCCGATGGACACGACCCCGTTGGCGCATTTTCTTGACGTCTACGCGCTACAATATGGCTTTTGCCAATCTTTGAGGTGTGCGCTTTGACTGCTCCAGGTCCTTTGAATTCCACTGCTGGCTCGCTTTTTGTGGTGGCGACGCCCATTGGCAACCTGGACGACATCAGCGCACGGGCGCTGAAAGTGTTGCGCGAAGCCAAGTTGATTGCGGCGGAAGACACCCGGCACTCGCTGCGCCTGATGCAGCACTTTGGCATCACCACGCCCCTGGCGGCCTGCCATGAGCATAATGAGCGTGACGAGGGCAGTCGCTTTATTACCCGCCTGCTCGCGGGCGATGACGTGGCGTTGATTTCCGATGCCGGTACGCCATTGATCTCCGACCCTGGTTACCACCTGGTCCGTCAGGCCCGGGCGGCGGGCATCAATATAGTCCCGGTTCCCGGGGCGTGTGCGTTGATTGCCGCCTTGTCAGCCGCGGGCTTGCCGTCCGACCGCTTTATCTTCGAAGGTTTCCTGCCGGCCAAGGCCGTGGGGCGCCGGGCGCGTCTGGAACTGTTAAAGGAAGAGCCGCGCACCCTGATCTTCTACGAGGCGCCGCACCGTATCCTCGAGTGCCTGCAAGATATGGAGCTGGTCTTCGGTGGCGAACGCCTGGCCTTGCTGGCACGGGAGCTGACCAAGACTTTTGAAACCCTCAAGGGCCTGCCGCTGGAAGAGCTGCGCGCGTTTGTCGAGGGTGACAGCAATCAGCAGCGTGGCGAATGCGTCGTGCTGGTCGCGGGCTGGGCCGCGCCAGAGACTGAAGATGCCGTGGGCAGTGAAGCCATGCGCGTGCTGGACCTGCTGCTCAAGGAAATGCCACTCAAGCGCGCCGCAGCCCTGGCCGCAGAAATCACCGGTGTGCGCAAGAACGTGCTGTATCAGGCCGCGCTTGATAAGCAAAAGAGCGAATAGTTCCAGGGTTTAACCTGCACGGCGTCGGAACATGATGGCAATGCTGTCTTTTAATACTTGTTCTAAGGCCGCCGTGCCGTTAACCTT
This sequence comes from Pseudomonas sp. FP2294, assembly GCF_030687625.1. Taxonomy (NCBI): domain Bacteria; kingdom Pseudomonadati; phylum Pseudomonadota; class Gammaproteobacteria; order Pseudomonadales; family Pseudomonadaceae; genus Pseudomonas; species Pseudomonas sp. FP2294. The sequence goes on along the minus strand of NZ_CP117441.1, from coordinate 4,794,587 downwards.
CGCGGCGGAGAGTCGATTGGACAGTCGCTGCCCTCTATGAAAATTAGGGGGGGGAGGAAAGTCCGGGCTCCATAGGGCGAAGTGCCAGGTAATGCCTGGGGGGCGTGAGCCTACGGAAAGTGCCACAGAAAATAACCGCCTAAGCACTTCGGTGCCGGTAAGGGTGAAAAGGTGCGGTAAGAGCGCACCGCGCGACTGGCAACAGTTCGTGGCTAGGTAAACCCCACTTGGAGCAAGACCAAATAGGGTTCCAAGGCGTGGCCCGCGCTGGAACCGGGTAGGTTGCTAAAGATGTCCAGTGATGGCCATCGTAGACGAATGACTGTTCAAGACAGAACCCGGCTTATAGATCGACTCTCCACCTTTTTCCCTCTGCACGAGTCTCGGGCAGAAACCAGGTAGTAGCGCAAGAATCCCTCCCTGCCAAATCATTGGCAGATGCGTCTTCGTAATACCGAAAAAATCTTACTCTTAATAAATTACTTTAAGCTCAAGCTCTAGCTCTTTGAGCTATTTGCGTTTGTTGAGTCAAAAACATCGTCGAACTCTCGTTTCTCCTCCTTTTACGCTCCTAAATCTCCGTTCTGTAAGGCTTTTCCTTTAATCCGCGCCTTGACGGTGTGGTAGGCGCATTCCTATAGTGTGCGCAAGTGGCGGAAAGTGGCACAAAGTGGGTTTTTTGAACGTAAAACGCTAAAATTTGGAGAAACGCACCTGTGTTTCGCGGAGCTAACGCTATCAGTCTCGATGCAAAAGGCCGTCTCGCCATGCCGAGCCGGTATCGTGACGAGCTCATTTCGCGAAGTTCCGGGCAGTTAATCATCACGATTGATGCCGTTGACCCTTGTTTGTGTGTTTACCCCCTCGATGAGTGGGAGTTGATTGAAACCAAGTTGCGCGCTCTGCCTTCGTTGCGTGAAGAAAACCGCCGTTTGCAACGCCTGCTGATTGGTAATGCCGTCGACCTCGAACTCGATGGCAGTGGTCGTTTCCTGGTTCCACCGCGTCTGCGCGAATACGCCAAGCTGGATAAGCGCGCGATGCTGGTAGGCCAACTGAACAAGTTCCAATTGTGGGACGAAGATGCCTGGGATGCTGTGTCTGCAGCTGACCTGGCTGCTATTCAACAACCGGGCGCCATGCCTGATGAACTGCGTGATTTGATCCTGTGACTATTGATAGCGGCTTTAACCACATCACCGTGCTGCTTGACGAAGCCGTCGAGGCTCTCGCCGTGCGCCCTGATGGCTGCTATCTGGATGGCACGTTCGGGCGCGGCGGGCATAGCCGGTTGATCCTCAGCCAGCTTGGCCCGGAGGGCAAACTCCTCGGGTTCGACAAGGATCCCCAGGCGATTGCCACCGGGCAAGCGCTAGCGGCCGAAGACGGCCGCTTTGTCGTTGTGCAGCGCAGCTTTGCCGAGTTGGGCGCGGAAGTCGCCGAGCGGGGCATGGCGGGCAAGGTGGCCGGGGTTTTGCTGGACCTGGGCGTGTCGTCGCCGCAGTTGGACGACCCTGAGCGCGGTTTCAGTTTCATGAATGATGGTCCGCTGGACATGCGCATGGACCCGAGCCGTGGCATCAGCGCCGCGCAGTTCATCGCCACCGCGCCCCACGAAGAAATCACCCGCGTATTCAAGGAATACGGCGAAGAGCGTTTCGCCGGCCGCATGGCCCGTGCCGTGGTAGAGCGCCGGGAAATCCAGCCGTTCGAACGCACCGCCGACCTGGCCGAAGTGCTGAAAGTCGCCAACCCGGCATGGGAGAAGGGCAAGAACCCTGCGACCCGTGCATTCCAGGGCCTGCGCATTCACGTCAACAACGAACTGGGCGACCTGGAGGCTGGCCTCGAGGCTGCCCTGGAGTCCCTGGAAGTGGGCGGTCGTCTGGTGGTGATCAGCTTCCACTCCCTGGAAGACCGCATCGTCAAACTGTTCATGCGTCGTCTGGTCAAGGGCGAAACCGACAACCTGCCGCGCAACCTGCCGGTACGTTTCGAAGCCTTTGTGCCGAAAATCAAAATCCATGGCAAAGCGCAGTTCGCTTCCGAAGCCGAACTCAAGGCCAACCCACGTGCTCGCAGCGCCGTCATGCGTGTTGCGGAGAAGTTGCGGTGAGCAAGCTTTTCGCCAAGCCCCTGCCGGGCGGCAGCTTCTTTATGATGCTGCTGTACGTCGGCGTACTGGTGTCTGCAATTGCGGTGTCCTACAGCGCCCACTGGAACCGTCAGCTGCTCAATAGCCTGTACGGCGAATTGAGTGTGCGCGACAAGGCCCAGGCGGAGTGGGGCCGGTTGATTCTTGAACAAAGCACCTGGACGGCCCATAGCCGCATCGAAGTGCTGGCCTCCGAACAGCTGAAGATGCACATTCCTGGCGCGGCGGAAGTCCGCATGGTGGCGCCATGATGAAACTCGAAGGCGCACTCTACCCGTGGCGCTTCCGCGTCGTGCTGGGCTTGCTCGCGTTGATGGTGGGTGCGATTGTCTGGCGCATCGTCGACCTGCAAGTGGTGGATCGCGACTTCCTGATCGGCCAGGGCGATGCCCGCAGCCTGCGTCATATCCCGATTCCTGCGCACCGCGGGCTGATCACCGACCGTAACGGTGAACCCCTGGCTGTCAGTACACCGGTGACTACGCTGTGGGCCAACGCCAAGGAACTGCAAGGGTTCAAGGACAAATGGACCGAGCTGGCCCACGCCCTCGGCCAGGATCCCAAGGCCCTTAAAGAGCGTCTTGAAGCCCAGGCCAGCAAAGAATTCATCTATCTGGTTCGCGGCCTGACCCCGGAACAGGGTCAAGGCGTGCTCGACCTGAAAATCCCCGGTGTCTACGGCATCGAGGAATTTCGGCGTTTCTACCCGGCCGGCGAGACCACTGCCCACATGGTCGGCTTCACCGACATTGATGACCATGGCCGCGAAGGGGTGGAGCTGGCCTACGACGAGTGGCTGGCCGGGGTTCCCGGCAAGCGGCAGGTCATCAAGGATCGGCGCGGCAGACTGATCAAGGATGTCCAGGTCACCAAAAACGCCAAGGCCGGTAAGCCCTTGGCGTTGTCGATTGACTTGCGCCTGCAGTACCTGGCCAACCGCGAGCTGCGCAATGCGATCATCGAGAACGGCGCCAAGGCCGGCAGCCTGGTGATCATGGACGTGAAGACCGGCGAGATCCTCGCCATGGTCAACCAGCCGACCTACAACCCGAACAACCGTCGCAACCTGCAACCGGCGATGATGCGCAATCGCGCGATGATCGACGTGTTCGAGCCGGGTTCGACCATGAAAGCCATCTCCATGAGTGCGGCCCTGGAATCCGGGCGCTGGAAGCCGACCGACAAGGTCGAGGTCTATCCGGGCACCCTGCAGTTGGGCAAATACACCATTCGCGACGTGTCCCGCAGCGAAGGCCCGGTGCTGGACCTGACCGGCATCCTGATCAACTCCAGTAACGTCGGCATGAGTAAAATCGCCTTTGATATCGGCGGCGAAAACATCTACCACCTGGCGCAGAGGATCGGCCTGGGCCAGCCTACCGGCCTGGACTTCCCGGGCGAGCGCGTCGGCAACCTGCCCAACTACCGTGAGTGGCGCAAGGCCGAGACCGCGACCTTGTCCTATGGCTATGGCCTGTCGGTGACCGCGATCCAGCTGGCCCACGCCTTTTCCGTGCTGGCCAACAATGGCCGCATGACGCCGTTGAGCCTGATCCACCTGGACGAAGCGCCGAAATCCGAACAGGTCATCCCGGAAAACGTCGCCAAGACCATGCAGACCATGCTGCAACAAGTGATCGAGGCGCCACGCGGCGTGTTCCGTGCCCAGGTCCCGGCCTATCACGTGGCCGGCAAGTCCGGTACCGCACGGAAGACGTCGGTGGGCACCAAGGGCTATGCCGAAAACTCCTACCGCTCGCTGTTCGCTGGCTTCGGCCCGATGAGCGATCCGCGTTACGCCATCGTCGTGGTCATTGATGAGCCGAGCAAAGCCGGCTACTTCGGTGGCCTGGTCTCGGCCCCCGTATTCAGCAAAGTCATGTCCGGCACCCTGCGTTTGATGAACATCACGCCGGACAACCTGCCGCCGACCCAACAAGCCAACGCCGGACCACCGGTCGCTGCTGTAAAAGCCAATGGAGGGCGCGGCTGATGTCTCTTAGCCTGAACAAGATTTTCGCCCACGCTGGCCGCGATCTGTTGATTCGCGAACTGAGTCTGGACAGCCGTAACGTACGTGCTGGCGACCTGTTCCTGGCTGTGCCGGGCGGCAAGTTCGATGGTCGTGCCCATATCGCCGACGCCCTGCAGCGCGGCGCGGCGGCGGTGGCCTACGAAGTCGAAGGCGCCACTGTATTACCGATTACCGATGTGCCGTTGATTCCGGTCAAGGGCCTGGCGGCGCAGTTGTCGGATATCGCCGGGCGTTTTTATGGCGACCCGAGCCGCCAGCTCAACCTGATTGGCGTCACCGGCACCAACGGCAAGACCAGTGTCACCCAGTTGGTGGCCCAGGCGCTGGATCTGCTGGGCCAGCACTGCGGCATCGTTGGCACCCTGGGCACCGGTTTCTATGGCGCGCTGCAAAGCGGACTGCATACCACACCGAACCCGATTGCCGTGCAGGCGACCCTGGCCGACTTGAAAAAGGCCGGGGCCAAGGCCGTGGCCATGGAAGTGTCGTCCCATGGCCTGGACCAGGGCCGGGTCACCGCCCTGGCGTTCGACGTGGCAGTGATGACCAACCTGTCCCGCGACCACCTGGACTACCACGGCAGCATGGAGGCGTACGCCGCCGCCAAGGCCAAGCTGTTCGGCTGGACCGATCTGAAGTGCCGCGTCGTGAACCTCGATGATGCATTCGGGCGCCAACTGGCCGCAGAAAAAAGCGAAGCGCGCCTGATCAGCTACAGCCTGGAAGACTCCAGCGCCTGCCTGTATTGCCGCGAAGCCCAGTTCAATGATGAAGGTGTACTCGCGACGCTGGTCACGCCCCAGGGCGAGCACCACTTGCGCAGTGCCTTGCTCGGTCGCTTTAACCTGAGCAACGTCCTCGCGGCCATCGGCGCCTTGCTGGGCCTGGATTACGCCCTGGACGAAATCCTGCGTGTATTGCCCAAGCTTGAAGGCCCGGCCGGGCGTATGCAGCGCCTGGGGGGCGGGACGCAGCCGCTGGTGGTGGTCGATTATGCCCACACCCCGGATGCCCTGGAAAAAGTTCTCGAAGCCCTGCGCCCTCACGCCAAGGGCAAGTTGCTGTGCCTGTTCGGCTGCGGCGGCGACCGCGATCGCGGCAAACGCCCGCTGATGGCCGAGATCGTCGAGCGCCTGGCCGATGGTGTGCTGGTGACTGACGACAACCCGCGCAGCGAAGCGCCAAGCCAGATTTTCGATGATATCCGCGCAGGCTTCCAAGACGCCTCTCGGGTGAGCTTCGTCGCCGGTCGCGGCGCGGCCATTGCCCAATTGATCGCCAGCGCCAGCGCTGACGATGTGGTGGTCCTGGCCGGTAAAGGCCATGAGGACTACCAGGAAATCAACGGCGAACGCCATGCCTTCTCCGATCTGGTCGAGGCCGATCGCGCCTTGACCGCGTGGGAGGTGGCCCATGCTTAAGGCCATGCAGTTCAGCGAACTGACCCAGGCCTTGTCGGCCCGTGTGTTGTCGAGCGATTGCAGCTTCGACGGCGTCAGTATCGACAGTCGCAACATCAAGCCGGGGCAACTGTTTGTCGCCCTGGCCGGCCCGCGCTTCGACGGGCATGACTATTTGAATGAGGTGGCCGCCAAAGGCGCGGTCGGTGCCTTGGTGCAGCGTGAAGTCACTGACGCGACACTGCCGCAGTTGCTGGTGGCCGACACCCGTCTGGCCCTGGGTCAATTGGGCGCGTTGAACCGCGCGGCGTTCACTAATCCGGTGGCGGCGATCACCGGCTCCAGTGGCAAAACCACGGTCAAGGAACTGCTTGCCGGTATCCTGCGCACGCGCGGGCCGGTGCTGGCGACCCGTGGCAACCTGAACAACGATTTCGGCGCACCGCTGACCCTGCTTGAACTGGCGCCGGAACATACCGCCGCCGTGATCGAGCTGGGCGCGTCGCGCATTGGCGAAATTGCCTACACCGTAGCCATGACCCGGCCGCACGTCGCCATTATCAACAACGCGGGCACTGCCCACGTTGGCGAGTTTGGTGGCCCCGAGAAGATCGTCCAGGCCAAGGGTGAAATCCTTGAGGGACTGGACGCTTCCGGTACCGCAGTCCTGAACCTCGATGACAAGGCCTTCGAAACCTGGCGTGTACGTGCCGCCGGGCGCAAGGTCTTGAGCTTCGCCGTGCACAACGCCGCGGCGGACTTCCATGCCTCGAACATCACGCTCGATGCCCGTGGCTGCCCGGCCTTCACCCTGCACAGCCCGCAAGGTGATGAGCACGTGCAATTGAACCTGCTGGGCAACCACAACGTTGCCAACGCCCTGGCCGCCGCCGCCGCTGCCTACGCCCTGGGCGTGTCGCTGTTCGGCATTGCTACCGGCCTGGGCGCAGTGCAACCGGTCAAGGGGCGCACCGTGGCGCAACTGGCGAGCAACGGCATGCGCGTGATTGATGACACTTACAACGCCAACCAGTCCTCGATCTGCGCGGCCATTGACCTGCTCAAAGGCTTTGACGGTCGCAAGGTGCTGGTGCTGGGTGATATCGCCGAGCTGGGCGACTGGGCCGAACAGTCCCACCGCGAAGTGGGTGCCTACGCCAGTGGCAAGGTCGACGCCTTCTACGCCGTCGGCCCGAACATGGCCCACGCCGTCGCCGCGTTTGGTTTGGGCGCGCGGCACTTCGCGAGCCAGGCCGAGTTGATCCAGGCGCTGGGCGTAGCCGAACAAGACAAACACACAACCATTTTGATCAAGGGATCGCGCAGCGCGGTGATGGAAAACGTCGTCGCGGCCTTGTGTGGCTCAAGTACGGAGAAACATTAATGCTGCTGCTGCTGGCTGAGTATCTGCAACAGTTCCACAAAGGCTTCGCGGTCTTTCAGTACCTGACCCTGCGCGGGATCCTGGGTGTGCTGACCGCGCTGTGTTTGTCGCTGTTTCTGGGGCCATGGATGATCCGTACTCTGCAAAACCTGCAGATCGGCCAGTCCGTGCGCAATGACGGCCCGCAGTCGCACTTGTCCAAGTCCGGCACACCGACCATGGGCGGCGCGTTGATCCTGTCGTCCATCGGCATCAGCACCTTGCTCTGGGCCGACCTGGCCAACCGCTATGTCTGGGTGGTGTTGCTGGTGACCCTGCTGTTCGGCGCCATCGGCTGGGTCGATGACTACCGCAAGGTAATCGAGAAGAACTCCAGGGGGCTGCCAAGCCGCTGGAAGTATTTCTGGCAATCGGTGTTCGGCCTGGGCGCGGCGATCTTTCTTTATATGACTGCGCCGAGCGCGGTGGAAACCACCCTGATTTTCCCGATGCTCAAGGATGCCAGCATCCCGTTGGGCATTGGCTTCGTGGTGTTGACCTATTTCGTGATCGTCGGCTCCAGCAACGCGGTCAACCTGACCGATGGCCTCGACGGCCTGGCGATCATGCCGACGGTGATGGTGGGCGGCGCCCTGGGCATCTTCTGCTACCTGTCGGGTAACGTGAAATTCGCTGAATACCTGCTGATCCCGTATGTACCGGGCGCGGGTGAATTGATTGTGTTCTGCGGCGCGCTGATCGGTGCCGGACTGGGCTTCCTGTGGTTCAACACCTATCCGGCCCAAGTGTTCATGGGCGACGTCGGCGCCCTGGCGCTGGGCGCTGCCCTGGGCACCATTGCCGTGATCGTGCGCCAGGAAATCGTCCTGTTCATCATGGGCGGCGTGTTCGTGATGGAGACCCTGTCGGTGGTGATCCAGGTTGCGTCCTTCAAGTTGACCGGTCGCCGCGTGTTTCGCATGGCGCCGATTCATCACCACTTTGAACTCAAGGGCTGGCCGGAGCCACGGGTGATCGTCCGTTTCTGGATCATCACCGTGATTCTTGTGCTGGTTGGCCTTGCCACCCTGAAACTGAGGTAGAAACGAGTGTCCCTGATCGCTTCAGACCACTTCCGCATCGTTGTCGGCCTCGGCAAGAGCGGCATGTCCCTGGTTCGCTTCCTGGCGAACCGGGGCACGTCGTTTGCCGTGGCCGATACGCGGGAAAATCCACCGGAGCTGGTCACGCTGCGCCGTGACTACCCGCACGTGGAAGTGCGTTGTGGCGAGTTGGATGTCGAGTTTCTGTGCCGTGCCGACGAGCTCTATGTGAGCCCTGGCCTGGCCCTGGCGACTCCGGCCCTGCAAGCGGCAGCGGCGCGTGGCGTGAAGTTGTCCGGCGATATCGAGCTGTTTGCGCGTAACGCCAAGGCGCCCATCGTTGCGATCAGCGGTTCCAACGCCAAGAGCACCGTCACCACCCTGGTCGGCGAAATGGCGGCTGCGGCCGGCAAGCGCGTGGCCGTGGGCGGTAACCTCGGTACGCCGGCGCTGGATTTGCTCAGCGACGATATCGAGCTGTATGTCATGGAGCTGTCGAGCTTCCAGCTGGAGACCACCGATCAACTCGGCGCCGAAGTGGCCACCGTGTTGAACGTCAGCGAAGACCATATGGACCGCTACAGCGGCCTGCCGGCTTATCACCTGGCCAAGCACCGGATCTTCCGTGGTGCGCGGCAAGTGGTGGTCAATCGCCAGGATGCCCTGAGCCGTCCGCTGATGGGCGAGGGCTTGCCATGCTGGACCTTCGGCCTGAGCAAACCCGATTTCAAGGCCTTTGGTATCCGTGAAGAGAATGGCGAGAAATACCTGGCCTTCGAATTCCAGAACCTGATGCCGGTTCGTGAACTGAAAATCCGTGGCGCCCACAACCAGTCCAATGCCCTGGCGGCCCTGGCGTTGGGGCATGCGGTCGGCTTGCCGTTCGACGCGATGTTGTCGAGCCTGCGCACCTTTGCCGGCCTGGAGCACCGCTGCCAGTGGGTGCGCGACCTGGATGGCGTGAGCTACTACAACGATTCCAAGGCCACCAATGTCGGCGCCGCGCTGGCCGCCATCGAAGGCCTGGGTGCCGATATCGACGGCAGACTCCTGCTGATCGCCGGTGGCGACGGCAAGGGTGCCGACTTCAAGGACCTCAAGGGCCCGGTGGCTGCTCATTGCCGTGCCGTGGTGCTGATGGGCCGTGACAGCGACTTGATCGCCGCTGCCCTGGGCGACGCAGTGCCGCAAGTGCGCGCCACCTCCCTGGACGACGCCATCGCCCAATGCCGCGCCCTGGCCCAGCCCGGCGATGCCGTGCTGCTGTCGCCGGCGTGCGCCAGTTTCGACATGTTCAAGAACTACGAAGAGCGCGGCCAATTGTTCGCCCGTGCCGTGGAGGGCTTGGCATGAGTCTGGACCTGAAGAACATTATCAAGCCGTACCCGTCGCCGATCATTACCGGGCGCGGGATCGACCTCGACTTCCCGATGCTCGCCGGTTGCCTGGCGCTGCTGGGCCTGGGCCTGGTGATGATCACCTCGGCCTCCTCGGAAGTGGCCGCCGTACAGTCGGGTAACACCCTGTACCACATGATCCGCCACCTGATTTACCTGGTGATCGGCCTCGGTGCGTGCATCGTCACCATGATGATTCCTATCGCCACCTGGCAGCGCCTGGGTTGGCTGATGCTGCTCGGTGCCTTCGGCCTGCTGGTGATGGTAATCGTCCCCGGCATCGGCCGTGAGGTGAACGGTTCGATGCGCTGGATTGGCTTCGGTGCCTTCAACGTGCAGCCTTCGGAAATCGCCAAGGTGTTCGTGGTGATTTACCTCGCGGGCTACCTGGTGCGTCGTCAGAAAGAAGTGCGGGAAAGTTGGATGGGCTTCTTCAAGCCATTCATCGTGCTGCTGCCCATGGCCGGTCTGTTGCTGATGGAGCCGGACTTCGGCGCCACCGTGGTGATGATGGGCGCCGCTGCTGCGATGCTGTTCCTCGGCGGGGTGGGCTTGTTCCGCTTTGCCCTGATGGTCGGGCTCGCCGTGGCGGCCGTGACGATCCTGGTGCAGGCGCAACCCTATCGGATGGCGCGCCTGATCACCTTTACCGACCCCTGGTCTGACCAGTTCGGCTCCGGCTACCAGCTGACCCAGGCGCTGATCGCCTTCGGTCGCGGCGAGTGGCTGGGCGTGGGCCTGGGCAACAGCGTGCAGAAGCAGTTCTACCTGCCGGAAGCCCATACCGACTTCGTGTTCTCGGTACTCGCCGAAGAGCTGGGCGTGGTCGGCTCCCTGGCCACCGTCGGGCTGTTCGTGTTCGTCTGCGTGCGGGCCATGTACATCGGCTTGTGGGCCGAGAAAGCCAAACAATTCTTTGCCGCCTATGTGGCTTACGGCCTGGCCTTCCTGTGGATCGGCCAGTTCCTGATCAACATCGGTGTGAACGTCGGCCTGCTGCCGACCAAGGGCCTGACCCTGCCGTTCCTCAGTTATGGCGGCAGCTCGTTGGTGATCTGCTGTGCCTGTCTCGGCTTGTTGCTGCGTATCGAGTGGGAGAGTCGAACCCATTTGGGCAGCGAAGAGATGGAATTCAGCGAGAGCGATTTTGCCGAGGAGCCGACCCATGGGCGCTAACGTGCTGATCATGGCGGGCGGCACCGGCGGCCACGTGTTCCCGGCGCTGGCCTGTGCCCGTGAGTTCCAGGCCCGCGGCTACACCGTGCATTGGCTGGGTACGCCCCGTGGCATCGAAAATGAACTGGTTCCGGCGGCCGGCTTGCCCCTGCACCTGATCAACGTCAGCGGCCTGCGCGGCAAAAGCAAATTGTCCCTGCTCAAGGCGCCGTTCGTGTTGCTCAAGGCGGTGTGGCAGGCGCGCAAGGTTATCCGTGAGTTGAAGCCGGTGTGTGTGCTGGGCTTTGGTGGCTATGTCACCGGTCCCGGCGGTGTGGCCGCGCGATTGGCCGGTGTGCCGGTGATCGTCCACGAGCAGAACGCTGTGGCCGGTACTGCCAACCGCCTGTTGGCGCCATTGGCGGCGCGAGTCTGCGAGGCATTCCCGAATACGTTTGCAGCCATGGACAAGCGCCGCACCACCGGTAACCCGGTGCGTACCGAGCTGTTTATGGACATTGCCCGCCAGGCCCTGACCGGGCGCAAGGCGCACCTGCTGATCCTCGGCGGAAGCCTGGGCGCCGAACCGCTGAACAAGCTGCTGCCGGAGGCGCTGGCGCAACTGCCTGTGGAACTGCGTCCCGAGATTTTCCATCAGGCAGGCAAGAACCACGATGAAGTGACTGCCGCCCGCTATCGCGAGGCCGGTGTCGAGGCGACTGTAGAGCCTTTTATCAAAGACATGGCCCATGCCTATGGCTGGGCCGACCTGGTGGTCTGTCGCGCAGGTGCGTTGACCGTCAGTGAACTGGCTGCTGCCGGTCTGCCGTCCTTGCTGGTGCCTTTGCCCCATGCGATCGACGATCACCAGACCCGCAACGCCGAATATTTGGCCGGGGAGGGCGCTGCCTTCCTGCTGCCGCAAAGAACGACTGGCGCCGCCGATCTGGCCGCACGCCTGACTGAGGTTTTGATGCAACCCGAACGACTGAACAGCATGGCGAGCACCGCAAGCCGCCTGGCCAAACCCGACGCCACCCGTAGCGTGGTCGATATCTGCCTGGAGGTGGCCCATGGTTGAGAATCAAAAAGCCATGCCGCAACCGGAAATGCGCCGTATCCGTCGCATCCACTTCGTCGGTATCGGCGGCGTGGGCATGTGCGGGATCGCCGAGGTGTTGCTGAACCTGGGTTACCAGGTCTCCGGCTCCGACCTCAAGACCTCGCCGGTCACCGAGCGCCTGGAATCGTTTGGCGCACAGATCTTTATCGGCCACCGTGCCGAGAACGCCGCGCAGGCCGATGTACTGGTGGTCTCCAGTGCCGTGAACACCTCCAACCCGGAAGTGGCCACCGCCCTTGAACGCCGTATTCCCGTGGTGCCCCGCGCCGAGATGCTGGCCGAGCTGATGCGTTACCGTCACGGCATCGCCGTCGCCGGTACCCACGGCAAGACCACCACCACCAGCCTGATCGCTTCGGTATTTGCCGCCGGCGGCCTGGACCCGACCTTCGTGATCGGTGGCCGGCTGAATGCAGCAGGTACCAATGCACAACTGGGTACCAGCCGTTACCTGATTGCCGAAGCCGATGAAAGCGATGCCAGCTTCCTGCACCTGCAGCCGCTGGTGGCCGTGGTCACCAATATCGACGCCGACCATATGGCGACTTACGACGGCGACTTCAACAAGTTGAAGAAAACCTTCGTCGAGTTCCTGCATAACCTGCCGTTCTACGGTTTGGCCGTGGTGTGCCTGGACGATCCGGTAGTGCGCGAAATCCTGCCGCTGGTCAAGCGTCCGACCGTGACCTATGGCTTCAGCGAAGACGCCGACGTGCGCGCGATCAATGTACGTCAGCAAGGCATGCAGACCTTCTTTACCGTGTTGCGCCCGGATCGCGAGCCGCTGGACGTCTCGGTGAACATGCCGGGCAACCACAATGTGCTCAATTCCCTGGCGACCATCTGCATCGCCACCGATGAGGGCGTCAGCGATGAAGCCATCGTCGAAGGCCTGTCGGGTTTTGCCGGTGTGGGCCGGCGCTTCCAGGTCTACGGCCACCTGCCGGTAGACGGCGGCGACGTGATGCTGGTGGATGACTACGGTCACCACCCGACCGAAGTCGCGGCCGTGATCAAGGCCGTGCGTGGTGGCTGGCCGGAGCGTCGCCTGGTGATGGTCTATCAGCCGCACCGCTACAGCCGCACCCGTGACCTGTACGACGATTTCGTAAATGTATTGGCCGATGCCAACGTGCTGCTGTTGATGGAAGTCTACCCGGCCGGTGAAGAACCGATCCCCGGCGCCGACAGCCGCAAGCTGTGCAACAGCATCCGTCAGCGCGGGCAACTGGACCCGATCTATATCGAGCGCGGCGTGGACCTGGCGCCGGTCGTCAAGCCGCTGTTGCGTGCCGGCGACATCTTGCTGTGCCAGGGTGCCGGTGATATCGGCGGCCTTGCCCCTAAATTGCTCGCGAGCCCGCTGTTTGCTGCCGCGCCTGCCCAGGGGAAGTCGAAATGACCACCAACTACGGCTCCCTGTTCTCCACCATCGCGCCTGCCGACTTCGGCCGCGTGGCGGTACTGTTCGGCGGCAAGAGCGCTGAGCGCGAAGTGTCGCTCAAGTCCGGCAATGCTGTGCTCCAAGCGCTGCAAAGTGCCGGTGTGAACGCCTTTGGTATCGACGTGGGCGATGACTTCCTCGCTCGCCTGCAGGCCGAGAAGATCGACCGAGCCTTCATCATTCTTCACGGCCGTGGCGGTGAAGACGGCAGCATGCAGGGCCTGCTGGAGTGCGCCGGGATCCCTTACACCGGCAGCGGCATCCTTGCCTCGGCACTGGCCATGGACAAGTTGCGCACCAAGCAGGTGTGGCACAGCCTGGGCATTCCGACGCCGCGTCACAGCGTTTTGTGCAGCGAAGACGATTGTATTTCTGCGGCCAAGGAACTGGGCCTGCCTTTGATCGTCAAACCAGCCCATGAAGGCTCCAGTATCGGCATGGCTAAAGTGAACTCGGCCGCCGAATTGATCGACGCATGGAAAGCGGCAAGTACCTACGATTCGCAAGTGTTGGTGGAACAGTGGATCTCCGGTCCCGAATTCACCATCGCGACCCTCCGTGACCAGGTATTGCCGCCTATCGCGCTGGGCACCCCCCATACCTTTTACGACTACGACGCCAAGTACCTGGCCTCCGATACCCAGTACCGGATCCCATGCGGCCTCGATGCAACCAAAGAGCAGGAATTGATGGACCTCACAGCGAAAGCCTGTGAGGCGTTGGGTATCGCCGGTTGGGCGCGGGCAGACGTGATGCAGGATGACCAGGGGAACTTCTGGTTCCTTGAAGTCAACACCGCACCGGGCATGACCGACCACAGCCTGGTCCCCATGGCTGCACGCGCAGCCGGCCTGGACTTCCAGCAGTTGGTGCTGGCGATCCTGGCCGCCAGTTATGTGGCCGGTAATGTGGCCGGTAATGAAGAGGCACGAGGTTAAGACCATGCAAGGCGCATCGCTTCGCCATCAGCCACCCGCTCCCGGCCGCAAGCCGGTGCCGCGTGGTGCCAGTCGAATGGTGGCTAAAGAGCCGATGTCGGCGCGCCTGCCGAAAGCCAACTTTGGTTTTCTCAAGGCCCTGTTCTGGCCGGTGCTGTTGGTGGCGTTGGGCTTTGGCACCTATGAAGGTGCGCAGCGCCTGTTGCCGTATGCCGACCGCCCCATCACCAAGATCAGCGTGCAGGGCGACTTGAGCTACATCAGCCAGCAAGCGGTGCAGCAGCGGATCGCGCCTTTTGTCGCGGCGAGCTTCTTCACCATCGACCTGGCAGGCATGCGTGCCGAACTGGAGCAGATGGCGTGGATTGCCCACGCCGAAGTACGGCGCGTGTGGCCGGATCAAGTGACGATCCGCCTGGAAGAACAACTGCCCGTGGCCCGTTGGGGTGACGAAGCGCTGTTGAACAACCAGGGCCAGGCGTTCAACCCGCGTGAGCTGGCCAACTACGAGCATTTGCCGCAGTTGTTCGGGCCGCAACGGGCGCAACAACAAGTGATGCAGCAGTACCAGGCGTTGAGCCAGATGCTGCGGCCACTGGGCTTCTCCATTGCGCGCCTGGAATTGCGCGAGCGGGGCAGCTGGTTCCTGACCACCGGGGCAGGCAGTTCCGGCCCGGGCATCGAGTTGTTGCTGGGACGCGACCACTTGGTGGAGAAGATGCGCCGCTTTATCGCCATCTACGACAAAACCCTGAAAGAACAGATTACGAACATTGCGAGCATCGACCTGCGTTACGCCAACGGCCTGGCCGTTAGCTGGCGCGAACCGGCTGCGCCCACGGCAGCGCAACCCGCTGTCGCGAAGAATTAAGAAGAGGCAGGACCCATGGCAAACGTGCAAAGCGGCAAAATGATCGTCGGTCTCGATATCGGCACCTCCAAGGTGGTGGCGCTGGTAGGCGAGGTCGCGGACGACGGCACGCTGGAAATCGTCGGAATCGGCACGCATCCGTCCCGGGGCCTGAAGAAGGGCGTGGTGGTCAACATCGAATCCACCGTGCAGTCGATCCAGCGCGCTATCGAAGAAGCGCAACTGATGGCGGGCTGCCGAATTCACTCGGCATTCGTCGGCGTGGCGGGCAATCACATCCGCAGCCTGAACTCCCACGGCATCGTGGCGATCCGCGACCGTGAAGTCAGCTCGGCCGACCTTGAGCGCGTCCTCGACGCTGCCCAGGCCGTGGCGATCCCGGCTGACCAGCGTGTGCTGCACACCCTGCCGCAGGACTACGTGATTGATAACCAGGAAGGCGTACGTGAGCCCCTGGGCATGTCGGGCGTCCGCCTGGAAGCCAAGGTCCACGTGGTGACCTGCGCCGTGAATGCCGCACAGAACATTGAAAAATGCGTGCGTCGTTGCGGCCTGGAAATCGACGACATCATTCTTGAGCAGTTGGCCTCGGCCTACTCGGTCCTGACCGACGACGAAAAAGAGCTGGGCGTGTGCCTGGTGGACATCGGCGGCGGCACCACCGATATCGCGATCTTTACCGAAGGTGCGATCCGTCACACCGCGGTGATCCCGATTGCCGGCGACCAGGTGACCAACGACATCGCCATGGCCCTGCGGACACCGACCCAGTACGCCGAAGAAATCAAGATCCGCTACGCCTGCGCCCTGGCCAAGCTGGCCGGTGCCGGCGAGACCATCAAGGTGCCGAGCGTGGGCGACCGTCCACCGCGTGAACTGTCGCGCCAGGCCCTGGCCGAAGTGGTCGAGCCGCGCTACGACGAACTGTTCACCCTGATCCAGGCTGAACTGCGTCGCAGCGGCTACGAAGATTTGATCCCGGCCGGCATCGTGCTGACCGGTGGCACCTCGAAGATGGAAGGCGCGGTCGAACTGGCCGAGGAAATCTTCCACATGCCGGTCCGCCTGGGCGTGCCCCATGGCGTCAAGGGCCTGGGCGACGTGGTGCGCAACCCGATTTATTCCACCGGTGTGGGCTTGCTGTTGTACGGCCTGCAAAAGCAGACCGACGGCATTTCCCTGTCGGGCATTGGCAGCCGCGAAAGCTATAGCAGTGACGAGCCCAAAGCGCCGTTGCTGGAGCGCCTGCAGGCTTGGGTGAAAGGCAATTTCTAAAGATTTACCGCAACACCGTTTCAAAGTAGTAGGCGAAAAAACTAGAGAAATGAAAGGAGAGGGAAAATGTTCGAACTCGTAGACAACATCCCCGCAAGCCCGGTTATTAAAGTAATCGGTGTCGGCGGTGGCGGCGGCAACGCTGTCAATCATATGGTCAAGAGCAACATTGAAGGCGTTGAATTCATCTGCGCCAACACTGATGCCCAGGCGCTGAAGAGCATCGGCGCGCGGACCATCCTGCAATTGGGCACAGCCGTGACCAAGGGCCTGGGCGCTGGCGCCAATCCGGAAGTCGGCCGTCAAGCCGCCCTGGAAGACCGCGAGCGTATTGCCGAAGTGCTGCAAGGCACCAACATGGTGTTCATCACCACCGGCATGGGCGGCGGTACCGGTACCGGTGCGGCGCCAATCATTGCTGAAGTAGCCAAGGAAATGGGGATCCTGACGGTCGCTGTCGTGACCCGTCCGTTCCCGTTCGAAGGCCGCAAGCGTATGCAGATCGCCGACGAAGGTATCCGTCTGCTGTCTGAAAGCGTTGACTCGTTGATCACCATCCCCAACGAGAAACTGCTGACCATCCTCGGTAAAGACGCCAGCCTGCTGTCGGCTTTCGCCAAGGCCGATGACGTACTGGCCGGTGCCGTTCGCGGTATCTCCGACATCATCAAGCGTCCGGGCATGATCAACGTCGACTTTGCCGACGTACGCACGGTCATGAGCGAAATGGGCATGGCAATGATGGGCACTGGCTGCGCCAGCGGTCCTAACCGTGCACGTGAAGCGACCGAAGCGGCCATCCGCAACCCGTTGCTCGAAGACGTGAACCTGCAAGGTGCACGCGGCATCCTGGTGAACATCACCGCCGGTCCTGACCTGTCCCTGGGTGAGTACTCCGACGTGGGTAGCATCATCGAAGCCTTCGCTTCCGAGCACGCGATGGTCAAGGTCGGTACCGTTATCGATCCAGACATGCGCGACGAGCTGCATGTGACCGTGGTTGCCACGGGTCTGGGCGCTAAAATCGAGAAACCGGTGAAGGTTATCGACAATACCGTGCACACCAGCCAGGCCTCGGCCGCCGCTCCAGCACCTGCTCGTCAGGAACTGCCGTCGGTGAACTACCGTGATCTGGATCGTCCGACCGTGATGCGCAACCAGGCCCAGGCCGGTGCTGCGGCGTCCCGTAGCCCGAATCCGCAAGATGATCTGGACTATCTGGACATCCCGGCTTTCCTGCGTCGTCAGGCCGATTAATGGAATGTATCAGGGCTATGAAGGTGATTGGTGTTCAGCAAAGGTCTGGTCTGCTATTATCGCCAGCCTTTGTTGATACCAGTTCGCAATTTGCGCTGAAGCGGTCCAAGCCATGATTAAACAACGCACCCTGAAGAATATTATCCGTGCCACAGGTGTAGGTCTGCACTCCGGGGAGAAGGTATACCTGACTCTCAAGCCCGCACCTGTCGACACCGGCATCGTGTTTGTTCGTGCCGACCTGGACCCTGTGGTGCAGATTCCTGCTCGCGCGGAAAACGTTGGCGAAACCACCATGTCGACCACATTGGTCAACGGTGACGTCAAAGTGGACACGGTGGAGCACTTGCTCTCGGCCATGGCTGGCCTGGGCATCGATAACGCCTACGTCGAGCTCTCCGCGTCTGAAGTCCCGATCATGGATGGTAGCGCTGGACCTTTCGTATTCCTGATTCAATCTGCCGGCCTGGAAGAACAGGACGCAGCCAAGAAGTTCATTCGCATTCTGCGGGAAGTGACAGTAGAAGACGGCGACAAGCGCGCCACCTTCGTCCCGTTCGAAGGCTTTAAAGTGAGCTTTGAGATCGATTTCGATCACCCGGTATTCCGTGACCGCACCCAAAGTGCAAGCGTGGATTTTTCCAGCACTTCGTTCGTAAAAGAAGTCAGCCGCGCCCGTACCTTTGGTTTCATGAGTGACATCGAGTACCTGCGCAAGCACAACCTCGCACTCGGCGGCAGCGTTGAAAACGCCATCGTGGTCGACGCGGATGGTGTACTGAACGAAGACGGCCTTCGCTATGAAGACGAATTCGTGAAGCACAAGATCCTCGATGCAATTGGTGACCTCTACCTGCTGGGCAATAGCCTGATAGGCGAGTTCAAAGGCTTCAAGTCGGGCCATGCACTTAACAACCAGCTCCTGCGCAAGTTGATTGAGCAGAAAGATGCTTGGGAAGTCGTGACCTTCGAAGATGCCAGCACCGCACCGATCTCTTACATGCGTCCCGTTGCGGCGGTGTAAGTAACAACTCTCTTTCTTTAGTTTTTAAAGGCTGCCTTCGGGTGGCCTTTTTTTATGGCGGTGGTTTGTGGCTCCGCCAATGTTCAATCAAGGCGCAAAACAGACCTGCGGTGACAAGCTCCCTCGCCACAATAGGTACGCAACCACTACCTCACCAGGGCCGCATCGACGACGCGGTTACGCCCGCTATTTTTCGCCTCATACAATGCCCGGTCAGCACTGAGCAGCAACTCCTCCAATGACGCGCTGCTGCGTTTGTCCCAGGTGCTCAGGCCGATACTCACCGTAATAGGCTCGCTATCACCGGCAACCGGCGGCAAGTGCTGGATCCCCTGGCGGATATGCTCGGCAATCGTCCTGGCACCGCTGGCATCGGTATGCGGCAGGATCACCGCAAACTCTTCGCCGCCGTAACGTGCCGCCAGATCGGCCGGGCGGCGGATTTGGCGGCCGATCACCTGCGCCACGCTGCGCAAGGCTTCATCCCCCCCCTGATGGCCATGGCGGTCGTTGAAGGCCTTGAAGTGGTCGACGTCGATCATCAGCACAGACAAGGGCTCGGTCGAGCGGCGGGCGCGCTCCCATTCCAGAGCCAAGCGCTGGTCGAGGGTCCGGCGGTTGGCCAGGCCGGTCAGGCCGTCCGTGGCTGCCAGTTCTGACAGCACCTTCTCGGCGCGATAGCGGCGCCGCAGCTCCAGGCGCAACATCCAGCTCAGCCACAGCAGGCCCACACACAACACCCCGGTGGCCCCTGCCGTCAGCCACGCGGCGCGCTGCCAGGCGGCGAACACATCGTCGCTGGCCAACGCCACCACCACGATCAATGGCAACCGCCCCACATTGGTAAAGGTATACAGCCGTGGCGTACCGCTGATCGCAGAGATGGCCCGGAAGCTGCCGCTGCCTTCTTTCAGCATGCGCTTGAAGTTGGGGAGTGAACTCAGGTCCTTGTCGATCATGTCCTGTTCGAGCACGGGGTGCTGGGCCAGCAGGATGCCCTGGTTGTTCAGCAGGTTGATGGTGTTACCGTTGCCGATGGTCAGGCTGCTGAACAGTTGGTCGAAATACGCCAGGCGCATGGTCGCCACGGCCACCCCGGCAAACTCGCCGTCGGGCCCGGTCACGCGGCGGCTGAAGGCGATACGCCAGACCTGCTCGCACTGACAATGGATCTTGAACGGGCGGCTGATAAACAGTCCGGCCTCGGGGTTCTGTTGATGGACCTGGAAGTAGTCGCGGTTGGCGAAGTTACGTCGGGTTGGGGTCAGCGTCGACGAGTCGGCAAGCACCGCGCCCTGGGCGTCCAGCAGCAGGACTTCACCTTTATAGGGGGCTGCGGTGGACTGGTCGAATTGCAGTTGATGCCGCACATCCGCCGGCAGTCCCGACAAGTCCTTGCCGGCCGCCTCAATCAGGCCGTGCAGTGCCAAGTCATAGAGCTCGACGTTGCGCAGCACATCGGCATTGATCAGTTGGGTGATATTGCTGGTAGACCGTTGGGCGGTCTGCAGCGTGCTGGCATGTTCGCGGATCAGCAGCACGGCGACGATGATCAGGATCAGGGTGACGGTGAGGCCACTGCCCAGAATCAGCAAAAGCTCCGGGCGTGCAGGCAGGTTAAGGGCGCGGCGTTGACTCATCGGACGGACTTCGGCGGTGACGATGAGGGCAGTTTAGTTCCGCGCGCCTGAAATTAGCTCATCGGCAAAAAAGATAATTGGCCGTCAGAACACATTGATCGGGTAGTCGACGATCACCCGGTACTCATCCACATCGCGGTCCACCGCCGAGTAGCCATTGCTGCCCCGGTTGGTCGCCCATTGCAGGCGCACCGCCAGGTCCTTGGCCTTGCCGCCCTGCACCACGTACTTGAGGTCGATATCCCGCTCCCAGTGCTTGGCGTTCTTGCCGTCGGCGCTGTACCAGGCCGAGTAGCCGCGGCTGTTGGGGTCGACTTTGGTCAGGTCGGTCTTGCCGCTGATGTACGACACCGCTGACGTCAGGCCAGGGACGCCGAGCCCGGCGAAGTCATAGGCGTACTTGAGCTTCCACGAGCGCTCGTTGGGGCCGTTGAAGTCCGAGTATTGCTGGGAGTTGTCCAGGTACACGCTGTCGCCCTGGGCGATGTAGTCGAACGGCGTGTTGCCGTTGACCCGCTGGTAGGCGGCCATGACGCTGTGATTGCCCACGCCCACGGTGAAATGCAGGCTGTAGGTGTTGTTGTCGATATCCCCCAGCAAGGCATTGCCGGTGTCCTGGGTATGGTAGAAGTGCAGGCCCGGGTTGAGGCTGACCAGGTCATTGACCGCGTAGGTGTAGTCCAGGTCGTAGTAGTACTGGTTCCACACGTCCTTGAGTTCGGAGGCGTACAGGTTGCTGGTCAGCCCTGGCAGACCGCTCCAGGCCACGCCTGCCCAGTTCATATGCTGGCTGTCCTGGCCCGTGGGCAGCGCGCCATAGCTGGTGCCGATGCGCCCGTGGCCGCTCTGGTTGTAGAGCTTGGCAAAGCTGGCCTGGCCGCCTTCGAACATCCAGCCGTCGAGGCTGTGGTTGGTCAGGCTGACGCCACGGAAGGTCTCGGGCAGCATGCGGGTCATGCCGCCGGCAATTACCGGGTTGTTGAGGAACAGATCGCCGGCTTTGAATTCGGTATCCAGAGCGCGGATTTTCAAGGTGCCGCCACCGGTGGAAAACGAGCCCGGCGCTTTGCCGTTGCCGCTGCCGTACGGCAGGATGCTGGAGCCGTCCGTACCGCCGCCGCCGTCCAGTTTCAGGCCGAGCATGCCATGCACATCCAGGCCGAAACCCACGGTGCCCTGGGTGTAACCGGACTCGAAGACCCCGAGGAAGCCTTGGCCCCACTCTTTGCTGTCGTCGGTGTGAATGTCGCGGCGGTCACGATTCATGTAGTAGTTGCGGGTGTTGATATTGAGGCTGGAGCCTTCGACGAATCCGTCGGTGGGAGGGGTGTCTGCGGCATGGGCGATAGGGGAGATAGTTGCTGCAATCGCGAGGAATAACGGGGTGAATGTCAGCGCGGTTTTCACCGGGGGAGCTCCTTTGGGTCAGTCTGAACGGCCAATGTTGTGGGGTGTTCCTGGCCTTTTTTACGGCAAAAAAAAGCCGCTGAAGTCAGCGGCTTTAAGACAGATTCCCAGTGTAGAGCCCTGGAAATAAGTCGAGGGAAATGGCAGGGCGGGTCGGCTGTCTTTGCCGTCTCGCTCGTCGATGCGACATATTGGCGCAGGCGAGCGGTACGGTACAGAGTGTAACAAGATAATGACTGTTGCCCAAATCGCAACAGTCGAGACGATGAAGACCCTCTATGGGAATGGGCTTATGTCGGAGTGATTTTGAAATTCAGATCGGCAGGGTGATACCAAAGGTGTTGCCACCGTGTTCACTGCGCACAAACACCTCCCCGCCATGCATCAAGGCAATCGCCTTGACGATGGCCAACCCCAACCCATGATTGGCCCCGCTGTTGCTGCGCGAGGCGTCGACGCGGTAGAAACGCTCGAACAACCGTGGCAAATGCTCGCTGGCGATCCGTTCTCCAGGGTTGGTCACGCCAATCAGCACCTGCTGCTCGTGCGTTTCAATCCGCACCTCGATCACTTGCCCCGGCGAGGTGTGCTGCACGGCGTTGTTCAGCAGGTTGATCAGGGCCCGGCGCAAATGGGCCTTTTCGATCCTCACCTGGGCATCGCCGACCACCGTGACCTGCACCTGGGCGTCTTCAAGGATAAAGTCCAGATAGTCGAGGGTGGTCGCCACCTCATCGGCCAGGGAGCTTTCAACCAGCTTGGTGGCTTTGCTGCCCTGGTCGGCGCTGGCCAGGAACAGCATGTCATTGATGATCGAACGCAGGCGCTCCAACTCCTCCAGGTTCGATTGCAGCACTTCAAAGTAATGCTCGGCCGAGCGGCCACGTGTCAGCGCCACCTGGGTCTGGCCGATCAGGTTGGTCAGTGGCGAGCGCAGTTCGTGGGCCACGTCGGCGTTGAACGACTCCAGGCGCGAGTAGGCGGTTTCCACCCGCTCCAGGGTGGAGTTGAAGGCATTGGCGAATTGCTTGAGTTCCGGGGGCAGCGGCGACAATTGCAAGCGCCCGGACAGTTTCGGCGGGGCCAGTTTTTGCGCTTCGTCCGAGAGCCTGATCAGCGGCTTGAGGCCGATGCGCGCGACCCAGAAGCCCAGCAGCGAAGCCAGCACCACGCCGATAAACGCCAGGCTGATCAACGCCATCAGCAAATGGTGCTGGGTGGCGCGGAAGTTGGCGGTGTCGATGGCGATCATAAAGCGCAGCGGCGGGCGCAGGTCCTTGGCCGGGAACTGGCTGACCAGCACCTTGAACGGATACGCATGCCCCGGCAGGTATAAATCACGCTTGCCCGTGGGGCCGGCGGCGAACTCGCGAAGGTGCGCGTCCGGGTTGCCGTACTCATAGGCCGGGTCGCTGCTCACTACCCAGAAGCGTATGCGTGCATCCTCTTCGCCCAGCAGCTTGAGTTTGTTGGTCATTTTCACCCAGTGATCCGGCGTGCCGAAACGTGTGATCGACGACTCCAGCACACTGTAGCGCGCATCCAGTTCGGCCTCCGGCAACAGGCCCAGGCCACGGTCCACCTGCTGGTAGAGCGCGCCGCCGATCAGCAGGAAAATCACCAGCGCGACCAGGGTGAACATGCCGCTCAGGCGCAGGGCAATCGAGTTACTCGACACTGCGGTTCTCCAGTACATAGCCCATGCCACGGATGGTGTGCAGCAGCTTGTGCTCGAAGGGCCCGTCGAGCTTGGCCCGCAGGCGCTTGATCGCCACTTCGACCACATTGGCGTCGCTGTCGAAATTGATGTCCCAGACCATTTCCGCAATCGCCGTCTTGGACAGGATCTCGCCCTGGCGCCGCGCCAGGACGCTGAGCAGCGAGAACTCCTTGGCCGTCAGGTCCAGGCGCAGGCCGGCGCGGCTGGCCTTGCGGCTGATCAGGTCGATCCACAGGTCGGCAACGGTCACCTGCACCGGTTCATGCCCGCCGCTACGGCGGGTCAGGGCTTGCAGGCGGGCGACCAGTTCGAGAAAGGAAAACGGCTTGCCCAGGTAATCGTCGGCGCCTTCGCGCAGGCCGCGAATGCGGTCTTCCACGCGCTCGCGGGCAGTCAGCATGATCACCGGGGTTTGTTTACGCGCCCGCAGTGCGCGCAGCACGCCAAACCCGTCGAGGCCGGGCAGCATCACATCGAGCACGATTACTGCATAGTCGCTTTCCAGGGCCAGGTGCAGGCCCTCGATGCCGTCGCGGGCGACGTCCACCGTGTAGCCTTGTTCCGTCAGCCCGCGATGCAGGTAGTCGGCGGTTTTCTCTTCGTCTTCAATAATCAGGACACGCATGACCCCGCCTCAATGTGTGGTCGCCAGCCCGGGGGCCGGAGTGGGTCTGTGGAACAGCTTCTCAAGGTACAAGTATATGACCGGCGTGGTGAACAGCGTCAGCGCCTGGCTCACCAGCAACCCGCCGACCACCGCGATGCCCAGGGGCTGGCGCAGCTCCGCGCCGGGGCCTGCGCCGAGCATCAGCGGTACTGCGCCCAGCAGCGCGGCGAGGGTGGTCATGATGATCGGTCGAAAACGCGTGACACAGGCTTCATAAATCGCATCCGCCGGTGCCAGCCCACGAACCCGTTGCGCTTCGAGGGCAAAGTCGATCATCAGGATGCCGTTTTTCTTGACGATGCCGATCAACAGCACCAGGCCGATCAAGGCCATGATGGAAAAGTCCTGGCCCAGCAGCCACAGCATGATCAACGCACCCAGGCCGGCCGAGGGCAGGGTCGAGATGATGGTCAGCGGATGCACGAAGCTCTCATACAGCACGCCGAGGATGATATAGACCGCCACCAGCGCCGCGAGGATCAGCCACGGCTGGCTGGCCAATGAACTCTGGAACGCCTGGGCCGCACCCTGGAAATTGCCAATGAGGGTGCTCGGCATGCCGATCTCGTTCTTGGCCTGGTCGAGCATGATCACGGCGTCGCCCAGGGCCACGCCCGGTGCCAGGTTGAACGACAGGTTGGCCGCCGGGAACATGCCGTCGTGGCTGATGGACAACGGCCCGACCGTCGGCGGGTCGACCTTGGCCAGCGCCGACAATGGCACCATTTCACCGCTGAGGGGCGAGCGCAGGTAGAAGTAGTTCAGGCTCTCGGCCTTGCCCCGTTGCTGGCTGTCCAGTTCCAGCACCACCTGGTACTGGTTGGTCTCGGTCTGGAATTCATTGACCTGGCGCTGGCCGAACGCATCGTACAGCGCCTGGTCGACATCGGTGGCGGTCAGGCCGAAACGCGCGGCGGCCTGGCGGTCGATGCTGATGTGGGTGATGCTGCCGCCCAGTTGCAGGTCGTTGGACAGATCGCGGAAGGCCGGGTTGGTGCGCAGTTTTTCGGTCAGGCGCTGGGTCCAGGTATTCAGGGTCGCGCCGTCGTTGCTCTTGAGCACGTACTGGTACTGGCTGCGGCTGGGCCCGGAGCTGAGGTTGATGTCCTGGCCGGCGCGCAGGTACAGCACGATCCCCGGTACCCGGGCCAGTTTGGCGCGGATCCGGTCGATAAACTGGCTGGCCGACACATCGCGATCACCGCGATCTTTCAGGGCAATCCAGAAGCGGCCGTTGGCGATGGTCTGGTTACTGCCGGTCACACCCACCGAGTGGGAGAAGTTTTCCACCGCCGGGTCGGCCTTGATGATTTCGGCCAGGGCCTGGTGCTTGGCCACCATGTCCGGGTAGGACACATCTGCCGCCGCCTCGCTGGTGCCAAGAATAAAACCGGTGTCTTGTACCGGGAAAAAGCCCTTGGGGATAAACACGTAGCCGGCCACGGCCAGGCCCAGGGTCACAGTGAAGATGCCGAGCATCGTGCGCGGATGGGCCAGGGCCCGGCGCAGGTTCCTCGCGTAACCGGCCAGCAGGCGTTCGCCAAAGCCCGGTTTGTCGTGGGGAGGGTGGGCGGGCGCGCGCATAAACTGCCCGGCCAGCATCGGCGCCAGGGTCAGGGACACCACCACCGAAATCAGGATGGTCGAGGTCGCGGTCAGGGCAAATTCCTTGAACAGGCGCCCGACCACGCCGCCCATGAACAGCAACGGGATAAACGCGGCCACCAGCGAAAAGCTGATCGACACCACGGTAAAACCGATCTCGCCGGCGCCCTTGATCGCCGCTTCGCGCTTGTCCAGGCCCGCCTCAAGGTGACGGTGGATGTTCTCCACCACCACAATCGCATCGTCCACCACAAAACCCACGGCAATCACGATGGCCACCAGGGTCAGGTTGTTCAAACTGAAGCCCATCACATACATCAGGGCAAAAGTGGCCACCAGCGACACCCCCAGCACACTGGAGACAATCAGGGTTGCCGACCACTGGCGCAGGAACAGCGCCATCACCGCCACCACCAGCAACACCGCGATCAACAGGGTGATTTCCACTTCATGCAGCGAGGCACGAATGGTCTTGGTGCGATCCGACAGCGAGCTGACTTCCACCGACGCCGGCAGCATCGCCTGCAAGCGCGGCAGCTCGGCCTGAATGCGGTCCACGGTGTCGACGATATTGGCCCCCGGCTGGCGGAAAATCACCAGGTTGACCCCCGGCGTATCACCGGACCAGGCCTGCACGTAGGCGTTTTCCGAACCGTTGATCACCCGTGCCACGTCGCGCAACTGCACCGGCGCGCCGTCCTTGTAGGAAACAATCAGCTCGCCGTATTCCTCAGGATGAAACAGCTGATCGTTGGTCGACAGCGTCGATACGCTGTCGCGCCCATACAGCGCGCCCTTGGCCAGGTTCAGGCTCGACTGCTGCAGCACCAGGCGGATATCGGCCAGGGTCAGGCCGATGGCGGCGAGTTTGTCCGGCGAGGCCTGTACCCGGATTGCCGGGCGTTGCTGGCCGGTGATGCTGATCTGGCCGACGCCGTCGATCTGGCTGATCTGCCGGGCCAGCAGGGTTTCCACGTAGTCGCTCAGTTCGGTGCCGGGCATACTGTTGGAGCTGATACTGAGGATCAGCACCGGGCTGTCCGCCGGGTTGACCTTGCGCCAGGTCGGCAGGTTGGGCATATCGCTGGGCAATTTGCCGGCCGCCGTGTTGATCGCCGCCTGCACTTCCTGGGCGGCGGTGTCGATGCTCTTGTCGAGGGTGAATTGCAGGGTCAACAGGCTGGAGCCCAGGGCACTGCTGGAGGTCATCTGGGTCATGCCGGGGATGGCACTGAATTGCACTTCCAGGGGCGTGGCCACCGACGAGGCCATGGTGTCGGGGCTGGCGCCGGGCAGTTGGGCGGTGACCTGGATCGTCGGGAACTCCGCCTCCGGCAATGGCGCGACGGGCAGGCGCGGGAAGGCGATCAAGCCCAGCAGCACCAGGGCAAAGGTCAGCAGCAGGGTGGCGACCGGATGGTCGACGCACCAGGCCGATACTGAGCCACGACCCTTCATGGCCGGGCCTGCGCTTGGGCGGTCTGGACCACTTGCGGCGGCTCCTTGAGCACCTCCACCTGGGCACCGGCCTTGAGGCGCGACTGGCCGTCGCTGACCAGCACATCACCGGCCTGCACACCGGTGACAATCGTCAGGTCGCTGTTCTGGTAGGTCACGTGCACCGGCACCACGTCCACCTTGTCGCCATTGACGCGGTACACGAAGTGCGAGTCCAGGCCGCGCTGGACCACGGTCGGCGGCACCACCAGGGCCGCCTTGTCGAGGGCGGTCTGGATCTTCACCGTGACCAGTTGCCCCGGCCACAGTTTTTGCGTGGCATTGCTGAATTCGGCCTTGGCGCGGATGGTGCCGGTGGTGGCGCTGATCTGGTTATCAATCAGGCTCAGGCGGCCTTTGCCGAGCAGGATGGCGGCCGGGCTGTCGGTGTCGGCGCCGAGGAACGCATCGACACTGGCCGGGTGTTGCGCGGCGATCAGGCCCTGCAGGGTCGGCAGCATCTGTTGCGGCAGGGAAAATTCCACGGCGATCGGGTCGATCTGCGTCACCGAGAACAGGCCCTGGGCATCGCTGGTACGTAGGAAGTTGCCTTCATCCACATTGCGAATCCCCACCCGCCCGCTGACGGGGGAGCGAATCTGTGTGTAGGAAAGCTGAACCTGGGCCGCATCAATTGCCGCCTGGTTACCCAGGGCCGTGGCCTTGAGCTGGTTGACCAGGGCTTGCTGCTGGTCGTAAGTCTGCTTCGACACGCCGTCGTCGATGCTCAGCTCTTTGTAGCGCTTGAGATTGACTTGTGCCACCTGCAACTGCGCCTGGCTTTCGCCCAACTGGGCCTTGGCCTGGTCAAGGCTGGCGCGGATCGCCCGGTCATCAATGCTCGCCAGCAGGTCGCCGGCCTTGACCCGTTGCCCCTCCTTGACCAGCAACTGGGTGAGAATGCCGTCGACCTGCGGGCGGATCACCACGCTATGCAGCGACAGTACCGAGCCGATACCGCTGACAAACCGTGGGATATCCTGCTGCGCGACACTGACCACCCGGACCGGGATTGCGCTGGAAGCCGACAGCTTGGTCTTGGCCGGCCGGGTCGCCACCCAGGCCACGACCGCCAGGGCCACGACGGCGAGCACAATCACGGTGGTTTTGCGTTGAATGGGCATGGTCTCGCGGCGTCCGGACAGGGAAAGGGAGGAGTGGAGGCTCTTTATAGCCTGTAAAGCCGGTCAGCAAAGTGACCGGTAACTGACAGGGCTGTCAGCAAAGGTCGACCATTCGTACGGGCAGTGGTTAAAGAACCAGGGCGCGCAGGTATACTGCGCGCCAGTGTGGCCCGCAAGTCGGGCCCGCGTCATTTTTTGCACGCTCCGGAGCTTCCATGAATTCCCCGACACAACCGCCTGTTGAAAGCGCCGAACTCGCTGATCCAGACAGCCTCGACAGTGAAGCCAAGCCGGTGATCCCGGCGTTCAAATTCCCCTTCAAGCCGGGTGAGCTGGCCGGGGCGAAAGACAGCAATCAGCCGTGGTACAAAAACGGCGCGAAGAACGGTCACACCAAGACCCCCGGCATGGCGCCGCCCGGCACCCGTCGTTCGATGGGCAAGCGCTGACTGCCTACAGCCATTGCTGACTTTTCGCCTTGTCGGCCCATGACCTTTTCTTGAAAGCTTGCTCGATACCCCTTCGCCGCGCCTGGTTGGCAGCACGGGGTGAAGGAGTGGGATTTTCAAGAAAGGGATGTCTTCATGGCTTGGGCAAAGATCTTTGTTTTATCCATTGGGGCGCTACTGTCGGGCGCCTTTCTGATAGGGCCGGTGGCCGCCGCGGCGCCGCGCAGCGAGATCCGCTTCGCGATTTCCCCTCT
The DNA here is from genome assembly GCF_030687625.1 of Pseudomonas sp. FP2294. Taxonomy (NCBI): domain Bacteria; kingdom Pseudomonadati; phylum Pseudomonadota; class Gammaproteobacteria; order Pseudomonadales; family Pseudomonadaceae; genus Pseudomonas; species Pseudomonas sp. FP2294. The sequence continues at coordinate 4,765,684 of NZ_CP117441.1, read as the reverse complement.
GTTTCCTCCCTATGAAAGCCGCAACGCCCAAGGGCAGTTGGTCGGCTTGAACATCGAACTGGGCAATGCCTTGTGCGCGCAACTCGATGTTCGCTGCACCTGGGTCGATCAAGTCTTCACCCATAGCATCGCAGCCCTTGAAAGCCGGCGTTTCGACGCAATCATGGGCATGGCTTCTACCCCGCAACGCCGGCAGTTGATCGACTTCACCGACGATTTGTACCCCCTGACCACGCACTTGGTGGCGCGCCGTTATTCCGGGCTGATGCCCACGGTACGCGCCCTCAAGGGCAAGCGCGTGGGGGTGTTGACCGGCAGCAATCGCGAAGCGTTCGCCCTGGCGCAATGGGCGCCGGCCGGGGTGATCATCAAGAGCTTCTGGCTCAATGACCAGTTGATCCGCAGCCTGGTGGCCGGTGATATTGACGCGACTCTGCAAGGTACAGCCGAAATTCGCCAGGAGCTGCTCGACACCGAGCAGGGGCAACCTTTCGATTTCGTCGGCCCGCCGGTCACCGGCCAACAGATGGGCACTGCCGTGGCCATCGGCGTGCGCAAGTCCGATCGTGAATTGCGCAGTGACCTTAACCGGGCGCTGGAGCAGCTCAAGCAGAGCGGCGAGCACCAGCGCATTCTGCGAGGGTATCTGCGGGAGGAACTCGACATTGCAGCGGCGCAACCGGGCGATGGGCCGCGCTTTTACCCCAGCGAGCTGACGCTGCCTTTTTCCGAGGCGGTGCGGGTCGGCGACACGTTGTACATCTCCAGTATCTCGGGGTTGGATATTCGCGGCAATCCGGTGAAAGGCGGGACGGGCGCACAGATGAAGCAGGTGATGAAGAACCTGCACGACCTGTTGGAGCGTCATCATTCGTCGTTGGATCGGGTGGTCAAATGCACCTTGATGCTGGCCGACCTGGATGATCTGGCTCTGGTCAATGAGGTGTACCTGGGCTACTTCGCCCGTAGCCGCTTGCCCGCCCGCAGCGTACTGGCCGTGCGCAGGTTGCCGCGCAGCGCACGGGTGGCGCTGGACTGTGTCGCCCTGATTGAGGAGTACCACGAGCCGCAGGCGCTGGCGCCGGGCAACTAAATGCGTGGAACATGAGCTGGATCAGTATTTGCTCAACCGGTGCGCTTAGAGTCGGTGCCCCTGCCGACTCCCCCAATAACTCCCGAGCGCGCTTTCCATGAAGATCAATCTCCCGGTCACGGGGCGAAATGTGGACATTGCCCAAGATGCCAACATTCTCTCGACCACCGACCTCGGCAGTTCGATTACCTACGCCAACCAGGATTTTATCGACGTCAGCGGCTACAGCCGCGAGGAGCTGCTGGGCGCGCCACATAATCTGCTGCGCCATCCGGACATGCCGTCGGCGGCCTTTGCCCATATGTGGCAGACCCTCAAAAGCGGTCGCTCGTGGATGGGCATGGTGAAGAATCGCTGCAAGAACGGCGATCACTACTGGGTCAGTGCCTATGCCTCGCCGGTCACCCGCGACGGCGTGGCGGTGGAGTACCAGTCCGTGCGGACCCGGCCCGATGCGCGGCGGGTGATGGCGGCGGAGCGCGTGTATGCCCGTCTGCGCACGGGCACTCGGCGCATGCGGCCGGTGCTGGAGATGCCCTTGAAGTTGTCGCTGGTCACCGGCGCGACATGCGCCTTGACCTGGGGGGCAGGGGTCGGCTTGGCAAGCTATCCGTGGGCGGTGCAAGTGCTGGGCCTGGCGGCGGTGGGCGCGGTGGGGATATTAGGCGTCAACCTGTTGTTGCGCCCCCTGCGGCAACTGAGCGAGCGGGCGCGGCAGATCGCCGATAATCCCGTCAGCCAGGCGATCTATACCGGGCGTGCGGATGAGCTGGGGCAAATCGAATTTGCCATGCAGATGCTTGAAGCCCAGGTGGGCGCGGTGGTCGGCCGGATTGGCGATGCATCGCAGCGTTTGTCCGGGCACGCCGCCGCCCTGGTCGAGCAACTGGACAGCAGCCACAGCAGCACCCTGGGCCAGCAGAGCCAGACCGACCAGGTGGCCACCGCCATCCACGAGATGGCGGCCAGCGTGGCGCAAGTCGCCAACCATGCCCAGCAAGCTTCGAAAGCCGCCGACCAGGCCGGCAGCGCGACCCGTGAAGGTCATCAGCGAGTGGACGAAAGCCGCGATGCGGTGCTGCGTCTGTCCCAGGAACTGGCCAGGGCCACCACGGTGATCCATCAATTGGAAAGCCATAGCGGTGATATTTCCGGTGTGCTGGAGGTGATCCGGGCGATTGCCGAGCAGACCAACCTGCTGGCCCTCAACGCGGCCATCGAGGCAGCGCGAGCGGGCGAACAGGGCCGTGGTTTTGCGGTGGTGGCCGACGAAGTGCGCGGCCTGGCACAACGTACCCAGCAATCGACCAATGAAATCCAGCGCATGATCAGCACCCTGCAGGGCGGCGCCCGGGATGCGGTGATGGCCATGGAACAGAGCAGCCAGCATGTCGAAGCCAGCGTCGATCACGCCCAGCGCGCCGCATCGGCCCTGGATGGCATCAGCCAGCGGGTCAACCAGATCACCGCCATGAGTGTGCAGATTGCCACTGCAGTGGAAGAACAGAGCGCGGTCAGCGAAGACATCAATCGCAATATTGTCGGCATCCGCAATGCCGGCGAAGCCACCGTCACTGCCGGTCAGCAGAGCCAGCTCAGCTCGGGCGACGTGGCGGCCCTGGCGGAAGATCTGCGGCGGCTGGCAGAAGAGTTCTGGGGCAAACGCCACTAGGTTGTGGATGCCCTTCAGTTCAGAGAGGGGGCAGGGCAATCAGTCACCTGTGGCGAGGGAGCTTGCTCCCGTTGGGGCGCGAAGCGGCCCTAAAATGGGACTGCTACGCAGTCCAACGGGAGCAAGCTCCCTCGCCACAGCTACAGCTACAGCCCCAACCCCATTTGACGCGCCTCAGGCAGCGCGCAGCGAGATAAACGCATAGTTGGCCGGCACCTCGGTGGCGATCTGTGCCCCGGCATCCAGCAACTGTTCGGCGATGTCCATGCCGGACACATGAAACACCCACTCATTGGCCATGGCCGGTTGTTCCACCGCCAATTCAATGGCCTGGGCAAACGCGCCCATATCCGGCAGGTACGCGGTAAAACCATCGCCCTTGAGCGCCGTGGTGCGAATCCCCAGCAGGGCGCACACCGCTTCCTTGGTCTGCACGTCGTCACGGTCGGCCTGGCGTGAGCGGCGGATCAGCTCCGCCAGTTCAGGGTCCACCAGTTCACCCCCGACGATCAGCGCCGGGCCCTGTTCCCAGGAGTGCGGCGGACAATCCTTGGCGGCCGGGTTCAGTGGGATATGCGGGTTGATCTCCATCGGGTAGATACGACAGACCAGCGGCCGCCGCTCATAGATGCCGCAGCGGTTGTCTTCGTCAAGATTCCGGCAGGGCCCCGCGTTGTAGGCGGCAAAAGTAATGGCCACAAACGCCTCGGTCGTGCCGCTGGGCACCACCACCGAACGCCGTTCGGCATGCTCGCGTTGTTGCAGCGGCAGGCCCAGGCCATTGCCCAGGAAGCCTTCCACCAGGACGATGACATTGCCGCCGTCCGCCGCCCACTGGCGGGCTTCGTCGAGTGTCAGGGGGACATGATGGTCGGTGCAGCATTTGCCGCAACCAACGCAGGAAAAATGGGTATTCATGGAGGATCTGCTACCAGGCCAGGTCAGAGGGCGCTCTTGGACGGTGACGGGTTTTTACCTCTATCCGCCGTTCAGAGACTCTGGAAGCAAGTTATGCGCCAGTGCCGGTCAGTCGTCGCTGACCACGTCGCGCAGCACAAACACCATGCCCGCACTTTCATACAGCTGGCGTGCGCGCAGATTGCTCTCCAGCACCTTGAGGTCCACATAGGGCTCGCCGCGTTGCTTGAACACCTGGAAGCTGTGCAGCAACAAGGCGCGACCCAGCCCCTGGCCCTGGGCACAGGGGTGAATGGCGAGATTCTTGATAAAGGCACTGGTCCAGCATTGGGCCACGCCAAGAATGCCTTCGGCGTTGCTGACCACCAGGCACAGCCTGGGGTCGAACTCTGCGTTGCTGATGAACTGCTGCTGCCAGGTGTCCAGGTTGGCGACATGGCCGCCGCCTTGTTCCTGGGTCATGCGTAACACCGCATGAATCGCCGGGGCCAGTTCGTCGCGGTAATGGTCCAGGCGGATGCCGGCCGGCCATTGCGGCGCGGGCAGGCTGGTGGTGAGGTCGCGGCGCAGCAGTTGGTAATACGCTGTCACGGTTTACAGGCCTTTTTGCGCCACGGTCTGGGCCGCAACCACCAGGCATTTGGTCAGCTCGGGTGACGAGAACTTGGTCAGCACCGAGTCGGCACCGGCCAGGCGGGCTTTTTCGCTGTTCATCGCGCTGTCCAGGGAGGTGTGCAACAGCACGTACAAATCCTGGAAGTCCGGGGTTTCGCGCAGGGTGCGGGTGAGGGCGTAGCCGTCCATTTCCGACATTTCGATGTCAGACACCACCACATTGATCTGCCCGGCGCTGCCTTGCAGTTCCAGCAGCACGTCGATGGCCTCTTTGGCACTGCGAGCGGTGTGGCAGGTCAGGCCGAGGTTGCGCAGGGTGTGCACCGATTGCTGCAGGGCCACCTGGCTGTCGTCCACCACCAGGATGCGCGCATGGCCGAGCACTTCGGCTTCTTCCATGGTCAGGTCGGTCGGTGCCACTTCGATCTGCGCGGGGGCGATGGCGTGGATGACTTTTTCGATGTCCAGCACCTGCACCAGCACCCCGTCGACCTGGGTCACGCCGGTGATAAACGAGCGCGTACCGCCGGAACCAAAGGGCGGCGGACGGATATCGGTGGTCAGGCAATGCACGATCCGGCTCACCGCCTGCACATGCAGGCCCTGCTTGGAGCGGCTGACATCAGTGACGATCAGGCAACCGCCGTCGGGGTCTTGCAGGGGCATTTCGCCCAGCGCCCGGCTGAGGTCGATCACCGACAAGGCCGCGCCACGCAGGGTGGCGATGCCTTTGACGTGCGGGTGGGACTCCGGCAGCTTGGTCAGCGGCGGGCAGGGAATGATTTCGCTGACTTTCAGCAGGTTGATGGCCATCAGCTTGCCGCTGCGCAAGGTAAAGAGCAGAAGCGAGAGTGAATCTGCGCGGGCTTTGGTGGTGGACATAAAAACCTTCTGTGGATCAGCGATAACAATCTATAGCGGGTTATCGACGTTCGCGCCAAAAACTGTAGGGGCTGGCTTGCCAGCTCCTACAATGCCGATCAGCCTTTCCACACCTGCGGGTTCACCAGATCCTGCGGGCGCTGGCCCTGCAGGGCGCTGCGCAGGTTGTCCAGGGCACGGTTGGCCATGGCTTCACGGGTTTCATGGGTGGCCGACCCGATGTGCGGCAAGGTCACTGCATTGCTCAGTTGGAACAGCGGCGACTCGGCCAGGGGCTCGCGCTCATACACATCCAGCCCGGCGCCGCGAATGCGCTGGGTTTGCAGGGCTTCGATCAGTGCCGGCTCGTCCACCACCGGGCCTCGGGAAATATTCACCAGGATTGCGCTGGATTTCATCAGGCCCAACTCGCGATGGCTGATCAGGTGCTGGGTCTTTTCACTCAACGGCACCACCAGGCACACAAAATCCGCCTCGGCCAGCAACTGGTCCAGGCTGCGCATCTGCGCGCCCAGTTCCTGTTCCAGCGTGGTCTTGCGGCTGTTGCCGCTGTAGATAATCGGCATATTGAAGCCCAGGCGCCCACGGCGGGCGATGGCCGCGCCGATATTGCCCATGCCGACGATACCCAGGGTCTTGCCGTGTACATCACAGCCAAACAACGGCGCGCCGACGCTGGCTTTCCACTGCCCGGCCTTGGTCCAGGCGTCCAGCTCGGCCACGCGGCGGGCGCTGCTCATCAGCAGGGCGAAGGCCAGGTCGGCGGTGCTTTCGGTCAGCACATCGGGGGTGTTGGTGAGCATGACCCCGCGTTCGTTGAAGTAGTCCACGTCGTAGTTGTCGTAACCCACGGAGACACTGGACACCACTTCCAGCTTGCTCGCCCCTTCGAGCTGCGCCCGCCCGAGCTTGCGGCCGACGCCGATCAGGCCGTGGGCGTGGGGCAGGGCTTCAGTGAACTGCGCGTTGATATCACCCTGCTTGGGGTTGGGGACGATGACCTCGAAGTCCTGTTGCAGGCGTTCGATCATCGCGGGGGTGACACGGCTGAAGGCGAGGACAGTCTTTTTCATCGCAAGTGAGGCTCATCGACAGGGAAGAATGCCAAGCACGCTAACATTCCTCGCTGCGAATGTCAGGACACCGCTAGACCTCTGTGGGCACAGGGCAAAATGTGGGAGGCTGGCCTGCCTGCGATGACGGCAGGTCAGCTACCCAGCCGCACCCCACCCAAACTGCCACTCAGTTCATACGCAACCAGTTCCGCCTGGTGCGCCGCGAGGATCTCCGGCAGCGAGCCGCGCAGGTATTCCACCCAGGTCTTGATCTTCGCATCCAGGTACTGGCGCGACGGGTAGATGGCGTACAGGTTCAGTTCCTGGGAGCGGTAATTCGGCATCATCCGTACCAGGGTGCCGTTACGCAGGCCTTCGATGGCCGCGTACACCGGCAGCAGGCCGACGCCCATGCCGCTGATGATCGCGGTCTTCATCGCGTCGGCGGAGTTCACCAGGAACGGCGAGCTGTTGATGCTCACGCTTTCCTGGCCGTCCGGGCCGTTGAAGGCCCATTTGTCCAGTTGGATCACCGGGCTGACCAGGCGCAGGCAGGCATGGTTGAGCAGGTCACTGGGCCGCTGCGCGCAGCCGTTGGCTTTGACGTAGGCCGGCGAGGCACAGACGATGCTGTAGGTGATCCCCAGGCGTTGGGAGACAAACCCCGAGTCCGGCAGCTCGCTGGCGAGCACGATGGACACGTCGTAGCCCTCGTCCAGCAGGTCGGGCACGCGGTTGGCCAGGGTCAGGTCGAAGGTCACGTCGGGGTGGGTGCGGCGGTAGCGGGCAATCGCGTCGATCACGAAATGCTGGCCGATGCCGGTCATGGTGTGCACTTTGAGCTGCCCGGCGGGGCGTGCATGGGCGTCGCTGGCTTCGGCCTCGGCTTCCTCGACATAGGCGAGAATTTGCTCACAGCGCAATAAATAGCGCTTGCCGGCCTCGGTCAGGGCGATGCGGCGGGTGGTGCGGTTGAGCAAGCGGGTTTGCAGATGGGCTTCCAGATTGGAGACCGCGCGCGAGACGTTGGCCGTGGTGGTGTCCAGTTGTACGGCGGCGGCGGTGAAGCTGCCGGCCTCGGCGACACAACTGAAGGCGCGCATGTTTTGCAAAGTGTCCATGGGGTGCTCTCAAGGGAGATGGCAAATTGTGACACGAAGTTACGGGGGCGAGTGAGCCCGACCAATGGATTATCGCCTGAACGGTAATAAAGATTCACAGGAATCCCACCTTATCGCCATTCCCCGTGCCCCCTAGAATTGCCGCACCGTCCCCGCAACACCACCTCAGGAATTCGCAGCAGTGCCGCGTCGCATCAGCAGAGAGCTGAAGACTCTCAGTGTTTGGGCTTTATCGTTAGCAATCAGCGGCTGCATCGGAACCGGAGGAATTGCCCCCCAAGGCAAGCACCTCGCCGCCAATACCCTGGCCACCGACGACGCGATCCAGAGCGCCGCCCGGGATGCCCACTGGCCGACCAGCCAGTGGTGGCAGGCCTATGGCGACCCGCAACTCAATCGGTGGATCGACCTCGCCGTACAAGGCAGCCCGAGCATGGCCGAAGCCGCCGCCCGGGTGCGTGAAGCACGGGCCATGGCCGGGTTGGCCGAGTCGGCCGAGGCCGTGCAGATCAACGGGGATGCCACCTTCAAGCGCCACAACTGGCCCAGCGATCAGTTCTACGGCCCCGGCAAGCTGGACAATTCCACCACCTGGGACAACAACGCTGCCCTGGGCCTGAGCTACGCCCTCGACCTGTGGGGCCGCGAGCGCAATGCCAGCGAGCGCGCCGTCGACCTGGCGCATAGGCGTGTCGCCCAGGCACGCCAGGCCCAGTTGGAATTGCAGAACAATGTGGTGCGCGCCTATATCCAGCTGTCGCTGCATTACGCCCAGCGCGATATCGTCGCCGCCACCCTGGCCCAGCAACAGCAGATCCTCGACCTGGCGCAAAAGCGCCTGGATGGCGGGATCGGCACGCACTTTGAAGTCAGCCAGGCCCAGACGCCGTTGCCGGAAACCCATCGGCAACTGGACGCCCTCGACGAAGAGATCGCCCTGACCCGCAACCAACTGGCGGCTTTGGCCGGCAAGGGGCCGGGGGAGGGTGCAACCTTGCAGCGGCCGACCCTGGCCCTCGGTGCGCCGCTGAAATTGCCCTCGGCACTGCCCGCGCAATTGCTCGGCCAGCGCCCGGACGTGGTCGCCAGCCGCTGGCAAGTCGCGGCCCAGGCCCGGGGGATTGACGTGGCCCACGCCGGTTTCTACCCCAACGTCGACCTGGTGGGCAGCCTCGGCTACGTCGCCACCGGCGGCGGCATGCTGGAGTTCCTCACCGGCAAGAAACTCAACTACAGCGTCGGCCCGGCGATCACCCTGCCGATCTTCGACGGTGGCCGCCTGCGTGCGCAATTGGGCGAGGCCAGCGCCGGCTACGACATTGCCGTGGCCCGCTACAACCAGACCCTGGTCAATGCACTCAAGGGCATCAGCGACCAACTGATCCGCCGCGAATCCATGGCCAAGCAGCAAACCTTCGCCGCCGAATCGCTGGCCTCGGCGCAGAAAACCTATGACCTCGCAATGATCGCCTATCAGCGCGGGCTGACCGATTACCTCAATGTGCTCAATGCCCAGACCCTGCTGTTTCGCCAGCAGCAGGTCGAGCAACAGGTCCAGGCCGCGCGCTTGAGCGCCCATGCCGAACTGGTGACAGCCCTGGGCGGTGGCCTGGGTGCTGGCAGCGATGCTCCGACACCCGATAAGACACTCCCGAGCAAGACCCCGGCGGCTTTGGCCGTGTTCGATCACTGATCAGGTTCCCCATGACTCCCTTGCCTGCACCGCTGCGTTGGCTGCATTCCCTGGAATGGCGCCGTGGCTTTTTCGACTGGGCGCGCAGTGATGGCGTGACCTGGGTGTATATCTTCAAAGTACTGATCGCCGCGTTTCTCACCCTGTGGCTGGCCATGCGCCTGGAACTGCCGCAACCGCGTACCGCGATGATCACCGTGTTTATCGTGATGCAACCGCAAAGCGGCCAGGTGTTTGCCAAGAGCTTCTACCGCTTCCTCGGCACCCTGGCGGGGTCGGCGGTGATGGTGTTGTTGATCGCCTTGTTTGCGCAAAACACCGAGCTGTTCCTTGGCGCGCTGGCGATCTGGGTCGGCGTGTGCACGGCCGGTGCCACCCGTAACCGTAACTTTCGCGCGTATGGTTTTGTGCTGGCCGGGTATACGGCGGCGATGGTCGGCCTGCCGGCGCTCGCCCACCCGGACGGCGCCTTTATGGCGGCGGTCTGGCGGGTGCTGGAAATCTCCCTGGGGATTTTGTGTGCGACCCTGGTCAGTGCCGCGATCCTGCCGCAAACCAGCAGCGCGGCCATGCGCAACGCCTTGTACCAGCGTTTCGGCACCTTCGCGCTGTTCGTCACCGATGGCCTGCGCGGGCGCGGCCAGCGTGAAGGTTTTGAAAGCAGCAACGTGCGCTTTATCGCCGAAGCCGTGGGCCTGGAAGGGCTGCGCAGCGTCACCGTATTCGAAGACCCCCATATGCGCCGGCGCAATGGTCGCTTGAGTCGCTTAAACAGTGAGTTCATGGGCATCACCACGCGCTTCAACGCCCTGCACCAGTTGCTCGAACGCCTGCGCAGCGATGCCGCCGACCATGTGGTGGCCGCGATCAAGCCCGGCCTGCAGGACTTGGCCGAACTGCTCGATGGCTTCAGTGGGCGCGCCCTGACCAGCCCCGATGCTGCGCGCCTGGTGAGCCAACTGACGGCCTACAAGGAGAGCCTGCCGGCCAAGGTCCGCAGCCTGCGGGCGATGTTCCAGGAGAGCAGCCCGAGCGATGCCGAGCAGTTGGATTTCCACACTGCCTACGAGCTGCTGTACCGCTTTGTCGATGACCTGCACAACTATGCGCAGACCCATGCTTCCCTGGCCGAGCACAGCCACGCACGGGAGCACTGGGACGAGTCCTACACGCCGAAAACCAACTGGCTGGCCTGTGCCGCGTCGGGAATTCGCGCGTCATTCATTCTGCTGGTGCTGGGCAGTTACTGGGTGGCCACCGCCTGGCCCAGCGGCGCGACCATGACCCTGATCGCGGCAGCCACCGTGGGCCTGTCGGCCGCCACGCCGAACCCCAAGCGCATGGCCTTCCAAATGGCCTGCGGGACGCTGATCGGCGCCGTGGTGGGCTTTGTCGAAATGTTCTTCGTGTTTCCCTGGATCGACGGCTTTCCCTTGCTCTGCGTGATGCTCGCCCCGGTGATCGTGCTCGGTGCGTTCCTCTCGTCGCGCCCGCAATACGCCGGGGTCGGCCTGGGCCTGCTGATCTTTTTCAGTACCGGTTCGGTGCCGGACAACTTGACGATCTACAACCCCTACACCTTTATCAACGACTACATCGCCATGATCATCGGCATGCTGGTGTGCGCCGCGGCGGGGGCGATTATCCTGCCGCCCAACAGCCCTTGGCTGTGGCGCCGCCTGGAGCGCGACCTGCGTGAGCAAGTGGTATATGCCATCAGCGGCAAGCTCAAGGGCCTGGCCTCGGGTTTTGAAAGCCGCACCCGCGACCTGCTGCACCAGGCCTATGGCCTGGCCGCCGGCCAGCCACAGGTGCAACGCAACCTGTTGCGCTGGATGTTTGTGGTGCTTGAAGTCGGTCACGCGATCATTGAGTTGCGCAAGGAACAGGCGATTCTGCCGGTGCACCCGGCGTACGCTCAATCCCAGCCCTGGCGCCAGGCCATCCGGGTCATGGGGCGTTCGCTGGTGCGGCTGTTTTTGCAACCGAGCCAGAGCAACCTGGAGCGCGCCCTGGTGGCGGTCGATCACGCCATCAGCCGCGTGCAGGCCACCGACGAACCCTTCGCCCCGCACTTCGACACCTCGGCCCTGCGCCGGGTGAAAAGCTACCTGCACTTTATCCGCACCTCCCTGCTGGACCCGCAATCGCCCCTGGCTGCCTTCAAGCCTTCCGGAGTCGCCCATGCCTCGTGAAATCGCGTTCCACGGCATCTATATGCCGACCATGACCCTGATGTTTTTTATCGCCGCCGCACTGGCCTGGGCCCTGGATCGCTTCCTGGCGGGCTTTGATTTGTACCGTTTTTTCTGGCACCCGGCGCTGCTGCGCCTGAGCCTGTTCACCTGTCTTTTCGGCGCCATGGCGCTGACTGTCTACCGTTGAGAATGCCCCGATGAAAAAGTTTTTCAGCCTGCTCGCAACCCTGCTGGTTCTGGCCCTGGCGATCTGGATTGGCCGCACCTTGTGGGTCCATTACATGCAGACCCCATGGACTCGCGATGGCCGGGTGCGCGCCGACATCATCAACGTGGCCGCCGACGTCACCGGCGAAGTGGTGGATGTGCCGGTGCGTGACAACCAGTTGGTGAAAAAGGGCGACCTGCTGATGCAGATCGACCCCGAGCACTACCGCATCGCGGTCAAGCAGGCGCAATCTTTGGTCGCCTCACGCAAAGCCACCTGGGAGATGCGCAAGGTCAACGCCCACCGCCGCGCCGACCTCGACGCCCTGGTGATCTCCAAAGAGAACCGCGATGACGCCAGCAACATCGCCGACTCGGCCCTGGCCGACTACCAACATGCCCTGGCGCAACTGGAAGCCGCCGAACTGAACTTGAAACGCACGCAAGTCGTGTCAGCGGTCGACGGCTATGTCACCAACCTCAACGTGCATCGCGGCGACTATGCGCGCATTGGCGAAGCCAAGATGGCCGTAGTCGATATGAACTCGTTCTGGGTCTACGGCTTCTTCGAAGAAACCAAGCTGCCCCATGTGAAAGTCGGTGATAAAGCCGATATGCAGCTGATGAGCGGCGAGACCCTCAAGGGCCATGTGGAAAGTATCTCCCGCGGCATCTACGACCGCGATAACCCCGAGAGCCGCGAACTGATCGCCGACGTGAACCCGACCTTCAACTGGGTACGCCTGGCCCAGCGGGTACCGGTGCGGATCCATATTGATGAAGTGCCGGAGGGGGTGTTGCTGGCGGCGGGGATTACTTGCACGGTGATCGTCAACCAGGCACAAAACTAAACAGAGGGCATCAGGCACGTCGCCTGCCGGCTCCTGCAGGGGAGGGTTATTGGCCCTGGATATAGGTCTCATGCAGGTGCCGCCACAGCAGTGCGCCGCTGGCCTGTTTCTCGAACACCACGGTGGCCCGGCGATCCGTCTGGCTGGCGCTGTGATCAACCTGATGCTCACGGTAGGTCACCGTGGCACCCCGCGCATGGCGGTCGATGCCGGTCAGTTCACTCAAGGTGATTTTCAATCCGGGCCGCATGCCGCCCAGGCGAGTGAACAGGGCCTGGACCCCGGCGGCATTCACCCGTGCGCCGGTGGCGGGGGCGATCATGCTGAACTCGGGGGAGAAGCGCGCCAGCAAGTTCTGCAGGGTGCCTTCGGGGGCTGTGCCGGCAAACCACTGCTCGATCTCGATGTGGGTCTGGATCACTTCTTCAAAAAAGTCGCTGTAATCAATCATCATTGAGTCTCGCTGGCTGGGTGAAGCAGTGCGCGAACCCTGGAGGTATCCAGGCTCAGCGCTGCGAAGAGCGGCAGCAGTGTCAGGGCTGCCGCGATCAAGAAGGTCATGGTGAAGGAATCCGAGGCCGATAGCACGGCGCTGAGTGCCGCTGCGCCGAGGCAAAAGCTCACTTGCCGATTGATATTCCACAGCGCGCTGGCGTGGCCCATGCGTTCGGCAGGAATATCCAGAAAGGCCAGGGTCTGCGCGGTGCTGCTGCACAGGCTGCCACCCAGGCCCATCAGGGCATAGGCGCCCACCAGCAGGGCGGGCTGGGCAGCATTGAGCAGCAGGATGCCGGCGCATTGCAAGGCCATGCCGGCCAGCAGCAATGGCTTGGGCCCGCACCGGCTGAACAACTGCTTGCTCAGGTAGATGGCCAGGGCCGAGGCCAGTGCCCACGGCAGCATCAAGGCCCCGGTGCGTGTCGCGTCGTATCCAAGGCCTCGCAGGTAGAGGATGGCGACCAGGCTGGTGCCGATAAAGACGCCGGGGATAAACAGATACACCAGCATCGCCACTCGCAGCATCGGGTGGCGGATCTGCTTGAACAGACTCCCCAAGGCCAGGGCCGGTCGCGAGGTTGCGGGCACATCGGGTTTTATCCACAGCAGTGCCAGCAGCAGGGTCAGGAGGGCCAATGGCAGGTTGGCATAGAAGATCCAGCGCCACGACACCGTGTCCACCAGCAAGCCGCCCAGCGCCGGGGAGAGTGCTGGCACCAGCAGCGTCACCGACATCACTCGGGCCGTCAGTTGGTGACGCTGCCCAGGGGCAAAGTGTCGGTACGCCAAGGCCTGGCCCACCGGTATCAGCAATCCACCCCCCAAGCCTTGCAACAGCCGCCAGCCGATCAGGGCCTGAATCGACTCGGCCTGGCCTACCAGCACCGATGCCATGCCAAACAGCCCCAGGCTCGCGGCGATCAAGCGCCGCTCGCCCAACACTGCGGCGAGCCAGACGCTCAGCGGAATAATCAGGGTCAGGCCGAGCAGGTATGCGTTGCTGATCCACGCCAATTGCGTGACCGAAGCCTGCAGTTCATGGGCGATATCCGGGTAGGCGACGGTGGCGACAAACATGTTCACCAGGTCCAGGGCGAAGCCCAGTAAAAAGATCCAGGCGACTTTCGAGCGGTAGGTCATAGGGGCGATCCAGCGTTTGAGGCTGGCAGGGTAGGCCGGTTGCAGAGCTTGGGATACACGGGTTTGCCTGTTAGTTTGTCAAAAATATTTTGACAAAGGGGGGCTGTGGCCATGGTCAGTCTGGACCGATTCGACACTTTCAAAGCCGTGGTCGAGGCCGGCTCGCTGACGGCCGCCGCCGATCTGCTGGGCCAGACCCGCGCGGTGGTCAGCTTCAATCTCAAACGTCTGGAAGCCGAACTGGGCGTCACCCTGCTCACCCGCAGTACCCGCCAACTGGCGCTCACCGATGCCGGCGAACGTTTCTACCTGCGCTGTACACGCATGCTCGAAGAAGCACGGCTGGCAGTGGAAGAGGCCCGTTCTGAGCACGCCCAGCTCAAAGGCACCCTGCGCATCACCACGACTGTTGAATATGCGTTGGCGGTGGTCGCGCCGGCCGTGGAAGGTTTTCGCCGCCTGCACCCGGACCTCAACATCCACTTATCCACATCCTCGACCCATGCCGACCTGATCTCCGAGCGGTTTGACGTGGCGATCCGGCTGGGGCGCCTGGTGGACTCCAATCATCGTGCGGTGCAGTTATCCACCTATCAGGTATTTGCCGTTGCGGCGCCTGGTTTGGGTAGTGCCCATACGTTGGATGAACTAGAACGACTGCCCAAGCTGGGGCATGGCCGCCTGACTGAGTTGAGCGTGACCGACCCGGCAGGTGGCGAACATCACTATCGCTCTGGCCCCAGTGCGCTGGTGGTCGACAGTGCCGCCGTGCTGCAAGCATTTGCCGTGCGCGGGCATGGCGTGGCGGTCCTGCCGCAGTGGCTGGTGCAGGAGGACCTGGACGCGGGGCGGCTGGTACGCCTGTTGCCGGATCATCGTTTCGCGCCTCAGGGGGTGTATGCGCTGTATCCGGACACGCGGCATTTACCGCTGAAGGTGCGGGCGTTTATTGACTTCATGAAATAGCGAAGACCCCGTGCAGAGGGCAAGTCCGCTCGCCACGGTGATCAAAGTGCTCCACCCAGCCCAAATCGCTTCTTCAACACCGTCTCCAACAACCCCTTGGGCAGCAGCGCCGCCATCAACGGCAACGCCCGGCTGCCATTCCCCGAACGCAGCAGGCGCGGTGGTTCACTCTGTTGCACGGCCTTGAGCACATCCGCCGCAAAGGTGCTGGCCGGGGTCGGTTTGTCCTGGGAGGCCTGGGAGCGGGCACGGATGCTTTCGCGCAGTGGCCACCACGGCGATTGTTCATTGATCAGCAATTCGGCCTGGGTGCCGGCGTTCTTGGCAAAGTGGGTATTGATCGCCCCCGGCTGCACTTCCATGACTCGCACGCCAAACGGTGCGAGTTCCATGCGCAAGGCATCGCTCAAGGCATGCACGGCGGCCTTGGAGGCGCAGTAGGCGCCGGCAAACGGCGTGACCAGCACCCCGGAAACGCTGCCGATATTCACCACCAGCCCTTTGCGCGCGCGCAGGGCGGGGAACAGCGCCTGGGTCACGCCGACGATGGCGAACACGTTGGTCTCGAACTGGCGCTGCAGGGCCTCGGTGCCACCATCGAGCAGCGGGCCCATGGCGCCGTAGCCGGCGTTGTTGATCAACACATCCAGCTCGCCCACCTGTCCGGCCAATTGCGCCAGGGCCGCGCCATCGTTGACGTCCAGTTGCACGGCCTTGAAACCGGCAGATGCGAGGGCCGCGACGTCTTCGGGACGGCGGGCGCTGGCCCATACGTCATAGCCGGCGACTTTGAAGGCATCGGCCAGGGCACGGCCGATGCCGCTGGAGCAACCGGTGATAAGCACGTTAGGCATGGGGCAATCCTTGGTAGTGGTTAGTCGGAGAAGCTGCCTTGCAGGTGTTCGGCGCGAAACTCCAGGGTTTGCGGGCGGTAGCCGGGGCGCAGGGGCGGCACCGGCAGACAGTCTTCCCAGGTGGCGCCGGCCTGCAGTTCGCCGGGGCCGCGATAACGCGGGGCAGCATAGACGTTGTCCGCCAGGTTCACCGTATCGCCTGGTGCGTAGGCGGCGACGCGCCAGCGCAGTTCGGTCAGGGGGACGTCGTTGCCGTTGTTGAGCTTGAGCTGCAAGGGGCGGTCGGCGGGGCACTGATCGGGGGCATAGTGGATGCGCAGTTCCAGGCGCGCCAGTTGCGAGGCTTCGCGGTTGTCCAGCCAGACCACCCATATCGCCACGAAGCCCAAACCCACTGCTGCGGCGAGGGAAACCGGCAATGCCTTGGCCGGGTAGCGCAGGAGTAGGACCAGCCAGGTGATGATGAGCAGAACGCCGAATAACATGGGGACAGCCTCGTGGGTGGATGAACCATCGTACCGTTGACAGCATGCGGTTGCCTATCGGGTTGCGGTCACCCCCGAACGGACACTCCACGTAACCTTCGCGCTGGAATCAAGGGGGGTGTTCGCTTCACACACCTATATACAGCCACAGACTGACGGTCGTTGTTCTGTGAGCTTTTTTTATACGTGCCGAGAACAACGCCATGACCTTATCCGTACAAAATTTTGCTGTTCCAGCCTACCGCTCCTTCGCTTCTGACGATGAGAGCAGCCCAATGAAGTCGGCCTCCAATCCCCAAGCCACCACCGTCGCCGGCAACAGTGCCCTGGACAACCGTAACGCGCTGATACTGACCCTGGCAGGCTTGGAGCAAGGCCTTGCAACGGGCCGTATATCCAATGAGCATATTCTCCCGGCCTTGCAAGCCGCCAAAATACAATTGGCTCCCGATGCGCAACACCCAGGCCCGACCATGGAAGTCAGCCTTGCGCAATACATCACCGCCAATGGCTGGAGCATTCCGCAAAACCGAGAGGGGCTCATCCAACTCAGGCAGACTGTGTCTGCCCTGGCACCGACAAGTCCCTCGAATGCCTACGCAGTCATTACCGAGCGAGCCGCCAAGGCCAATGTCGAAAAAACCAAATTCAAAAAGATTGTGTTGGACACGGCCGTGGCGTTTCCAGATGTGCGCAAAGAAGCCAAAAAGCGTGCAGAAGAAATTGTGTTCGGGTTGACCGGAATCCATGTAGACGCCGACAAGACTTATTTGAATCGTTTTAACAGTTCGCAATCAGGGCAAACCGCTACCGGTTGGGAACACATGAAGGAAGAACCCACGTCATCCATCAGTTTGACTGACGCCGTGTTGAAGAACTTTTCCGAGTACGACGGGATTCCCGGCACTCTGGACTCGGAAGCGGGCTTGTATAAAGACGGCCCCGGACAAAGCGCCAAAGCAGGCTATGGCGCCCACAACGAAATCCCCCTGGCGCCTTCGGCCTTTATGAAGGCCCTTTGGAAATCCGACTTCCAGACGACCATGTCGGCAAAAATCGACAGCTTCTGGAAAGACCACGCCGATGGCTACCGCACAGTCCAGAAAGGCATATTCATCTATAGGGCAGGCGAGCAACTCAAGGCCCAGGAGGCGAAGTTACCGGCCGAACGTGCGCTGCAGCCGCCCGAGCATCAGCTCACCAGGAGTGACTATAGACGGCTGATGAAGGCGGTTACCGGTGCAGAAATAGCCGAAGACCAGCCCATGACCGTGGAGAAACTGCAGGCAACCTCCCCGGTAACCGGCGATGTCCAGGTTCATGCATTTGATATCAATGGCTTTCAGTCCAGTGATATTTTGCGTTTTACCCTGCCCGCAGAGGGGCTCCAGAAGGATGCCAGCGGGCGCCTGGACGGCGTGCAAATTCTCTATATTCCTGACGCCAAGCCAGCCTTTCTGAAATTCGCCTCACTGGAAAAAATGGATCAATGGGTCAGCGATCAAGGCAAGACGCCCCAGACGCGCAAAGCCCTGGAGTCGCACTTCTCGTTGGCTGATCGGCAGAACAGTGAGTCCGGTGGTTTTGGGACCGCATTCTTTAATGCAATCGTGCCGCTGGGTTCCCTGATCTCTGAGATACGGCCAAAAAACGGCGTCGATTCATCCCTGGAATACCTCAGTACGGATAGCGTCAGCAGCCAGGAGGGCAACGTCATTGACCGCAGCAATATCGCGATCAAGGGCGATGTGTTCAGTCACATGGCGGACAGTGGCCAGCAGCGTATGAGGAACGACGCAGACACCGCGATCAAATCCAACAGCGAGGTCACCCGTGACACCTGGCTCAACGACATTTCGGTCGGCGCAGAACTGCTGGTCAAACTGGCCCCGCTGGCTGCTCCGGTCGCCGCCGCTGCCGTCATCACAAGTCTCACGGAAGTGGTATTGGGCACCGAAAAAGAGATTTCGGGCGACACCCAGGCTGAACGTCATGACGGGGCGTCGAAGTCATTCGATGGCATGATCAACACCTTGTTCTCCTCTGCCGGTCTCAGCTCAAATGCCGCGGATCCCTTTGCGCTGCCCAAAGAAGAACCGCTAGCCCCTGAGCCCTCCGTGGAGTCCGCGTCCGAACCGGCGCCTGACTCTCCAGGCGTTGATGCCGATGTGCCCAATCGCCTGCAACCGTCACAAACGGACAACATCAGCGCCTACGCCATTGCCGATGGCGAATCATTACTGGCCAAGAGCACAGTCAATGCTAGAGGGATTTATCAGTACAAGAACGAGGCGGGGCTAGATCGTTGGTTTATCCGTTACACCGATCAGTCCGGTATCGCCAAGACGTATGAGATTAAAGGTGATTTCAAACTCAGTGACGGCTATGTCCAGATTATTGATCCCCAGACCGGTAAACCCGTACTGACCGTTGAAACAGGTGCCGATAACCAATGGCGCGCGAGCAAGATGCTCGGGGGCAATAGAAAAGGCAAGGGGGTCAACGCTGCCCGCGAGCAGCCTGCCGGGCAAGGCCCGCTGGCATCAAGCTCAGCAACCAATCAACCCTTGGCCAATCATCAGGATTGGCAGTCGATAGTGGATTCGGGCACTTACAACGGCAAGCCGGTTTACATTCACTACACCAGCAAGGCCGGCGCAGAAGCGATCGCTCGCGAGCGAAGCATCAATGATCTGGCGCGTGGTGAAAGGCGTGCGGGTTCAAAGGGCGGTGTGTACGTTAACCCCCCAGGCCAGCAATTTAACAGCGAGAACGTTGAGAACCTGTTGTTTTTAGGGAATGAACGCTATGTGGGCAGTGGCGACTATATGGTGATCTTCAGCTCTGACCAGGTGCCCACGGATTTAGGCCCGGTCACGGCCGGCAGCCAGTTCGTCGAGCTCAAGATGGCCAAAGAAATCAAGCTGACGCCGTCGAACTTTCTGTATTTGGGGCCGAACAATTTCAAGGACTATTTCGAGTGAAGGGAACAACGCTGAGTGGGTGATCGCTGCCAATCTGCAAAGTGGCCCGATCAGAAAAAGCCCCCGCCCAGCCCATTGCGGATAGGGGACGCAACGGGCTGGGCGAGGGCTTTTTGTTTTGCGGTGTTACTGCGCGATGGTTTTCACTGACACACCACGCTCGACGGGAGTCGAGCGCCCGTAGATATCTTCAAACCGCTCGATATCGTCTTCGCCCAGGTAGCTGCCCGATTGCACTTCGATGATCTCCAACGGGATCTTGCCCGGGTTGCGCAGGCGGTGCACCGAGGCAATCGGGATGTAGGTGGACTGGTTCTCGCAGAGCAGGAACACATTCTCGTCGCACGTCACTTCGGCGGTGCCGCTGACCACGATCCAGTGTTCGGCGCGGTGGTGGTGCATCTGCAGCGACAGGCACGCGCCCGGCTTGACCGAGATGTGCTTGACCTGGAAACGCCCGCCCATGTCCACCGAGTCGTAGGAGCCCCACGGACGGTAGACCTCGCAGTGGTTCTGGGTCTCGCTGCGCCCCTGTTCGTTCAGGGTGTTGACCATCTGCTTGACGCCCTGGACCTTGTCCTTGTGGGCAATCATCATCGCGTCCTTGGTTTCCACGACCACGATGTTTTCCAGGCCGATCACCGACACCAGCTTGCCGTTGCCGTGGATCATGCAGTTCTTGCTGTCCTGGATCACCACGTCACCCTTGGTCACGTTGCCGTTGGCGTCTTTGTCATTGACCGCCCACAACGAGGCCCAGCAACCCACGTCGCTCCAGCCGGCACTCAGCGGCACCACGCAGGCGCGCTGGGTTTTTTCCATCACCGCGTAGTCGATGGAATTGTCCGGGCAGCAGGCGAACGTGGCTTCGTCGAAGGTCACGGTGTCGGTGGTGTGTTCGCTGCGTTCCAGGGTCAGCACGCAGGTGTCGTAGATGTCCGGGTCGTGCTTTTTCAGCTCTTCGAGGAAGCGGCTGGCGCGGAACAGGAACATCCCGCTGTTCCAGAAATAACCGCCGCTTTTGACGAACTCGACGGCGCGTTTTTCATCCGGCTTCTCGACGAACTGCTGCACCCGGCTGACACCTTCGGGCAGCAGCGAATCGTTGGTGGACTTGATATAGCCGTAGCCGGTTTCCGGACGGGTGGCCGGTACACCGAACAACACCATCTCGCCACGCTCGGCCGCCACGGTGGCCAGGGCCAGGGCGCGTTGCAGGGCTTTCTGGTCATCCAGCACATGGTCGGCTGGCAAGACCAGCATCAGTTCATCGCGGCCTTCATTGACCAGCATCATCGCGGTCAGGGCCACGGCCGGCGCGGTGTTGCGGCCAAACGGTTCCATCAGGATGCGCTGGCTGTCGAGCTTGCGAGTGCTCAGTTGCTCATTGACGATAAAACGGTGGTCTTTGTTGCAGACGATGATCGGTGCGTCCATGCCTTCGAACACCAGGCGCTCGAGGGTTTGCTGGAACAGCGTGTGCTCGCCGGTCAGGGCCAGGAACTGTTTAGGAAACTGTTTACGGGAAAGCGGCCAAAGACGTGAGCCGCTACCACCGGAAAGGATTACTGGGATCATGTGTTTCTCCTTGAATCGATTTGGGTCAGAGCTACGAAGGTTTGTCGTTTCACTCTTGTTTTTGTCTCGGTCCTGAGTCGACACGCGGACAGTGTGGGAGCAGGCAAACCAGCTCCCACAAGGGGGCGTCTCAACTCAGGGAAATCATCAACGGGTCGACACGGGGCGCTTGACCCACACTGGCGACAGGTTGCTGCCGGAGCCGGTGACATACAGCACCGCCGCCTCACCACGTTCCAGGGCCACCGGCTTCACATCGCCAACCTTCTTGTCACCGTCGTACAGCGCCAGGCTGACCTTCACCGGGTTGATCTCGCGCTCGCCACGGCCCTTGGCGGCCACGGCCTTGACCACATCGGTCTTGCCGTCGGCGGTTTTCAGGGTCAGGGCCTTGTCGCTGAGGTTCTGCACGCGCACCAGGGATTTCTGCTTGTTCTTGAACGGCGGTTCTTCGATCAGTTGCGGCTGGCCGCTGGCGCTGTTGACCAGGGTGTAATAGTGATCGGCGGCCAGTTTGACCGTGACGTTCTGGCTACCGACCTTGGCGCTGTAGTCGCCGCCCGGCAGGAAGCTGAAGTCACTGCTGGCCAGCGGTGCCACATCGCTCAACGCCGTGTTGCCGACGCTGGCGCTGACTTCCTGGTTGCTGGCGTTGAACAGGCGCACGAAGCTCGAGCCTTTCGGTGCGACGGGGCTATAGAGGGCGGCGTCGCCTGCGAACGCGGACATGGATACGAAGCTCATGCCGGCGGCCAGGGCCAGAGTCTTGGCGAGACGACGCGGAGTAGTAGTGAAAGTCATGTGAGTTACCTCTCTTTCAGTTTTGCGCCCGGTCGGGCGTCTCGGATTTTTCGGTTTTAACTGGGGTGTTGCTTGCCATGTTCTGTTGGCGCGTACCGGCTTGTTTGAGCTGCGCGACCCACTCGGGGTCGGCCTCGCCGATTTCGTTGTTCACCGGCAGATAGCGTTCCGGAAACTCCCAGATCAGCACTTGCGGCGGGCTGTTCTTGAAGTCATCGCTTTTCAGGTAGCTGAGCATCGGCAGGATCGGGCCGTGGCCGTCTTCGGAGTAGTTCACCACTTCGCTGCCCAGGGCTTGCTTCAGGGCGCCGACGAAGTTCCAGTTGGGGTTGGCGCTGTAGCTGGTGCCCACCAGGGCCACCGGCATCTCGCTGTCGGCAAACAGCGCGTCGTCGCCTGCGGCCTGGGCCTGCACTGCGTGGGTCACGCGTTTTTGCAGGGGCTCCTTGGGCGGCATCAGGTTTTCGAACAATGGGTCCAGGGGCAGGAACAGGCGCAAGTCACCGCTGTGGGGGGCGATGCCCTCGGCGTCGGTGACAAAGCGCTGGGGCTCGCCGCTGAGCAGGGTCTTGGCGTTGATGGTCCTGGCCAGCTGCTTGGCGGCGACTTCGGCGCCATCCGGGGTCCAGTGGGTGTCGGTGCGCAGGAACACCTGCTGGCCGTGGAGCTTGGCCTGTTGCAGCGGGCCCAGCAGGTCGGGGGCGAGGATCTTGTCAGCGGCAACCCGCGCATGGAAGTCCTGATAAAGCCCGGCATGAATGCTCGCCGGTTGCACTTCACCCAGATGCTCCGGGTACAGGCGCACCTTGGCCGGGACAATCGCCATCACCAACTGCACGCCCTTGGCCTTGAGGGTCTGGCGCACGCCTTCGACCAGGGCGTAGTTGTCTTGCAGGTTCTGCTCTTCGTTGACGGCGGGGTTGAACTCCTCGTCGCTGTACAACCAGTGATCGCGACCCAGCACCACGCCGGGACGGCCTTCGTTGAACAGCTTGTAGTCCAGGGCGGCCCAGAGGTTGGTGCCCAGGCGCTTGATCGGGAACTCGTCGTCGTAATGGGTCTCGACGGCCTTGGCCCAGCGCCCGTTGAGCACGGTGGCCTCGGCGTTGGTATTGAAACCGAAGAAACTGCGCACCGACCACGCGCCCAGGGCCATAAGCAGGGCCATGAACAGCGCGGCGTAGAGGATGCGGAATGAACGGGTCATGGTCGGCTCCCTCAGAACTGGAAGTAAAGGAACGGCGAGAAGCTTTGCGCCGAGAGTTTCAGAATCGAAGCCACAAACAGCAGCAGGATCACCGCGCGCATGGCATAGCGGGGCCAGTCGGCGGTCCAGTAGGCCGGTTGCACGGCGGCGTTGCTGCCGACGCTGAAACCGGGCTCCTGGATGCTGCCGGGGGTGTCGCCAGGCACTGCCTTGATCAGGCTCGGATCAGCCGGCTTGGCCTTGTCGGCCGGGCGATTGTTGTAGAAGTCGCGCAGGCCGAAGAACGCCAGCGTGGCGTAGGCCACCACCATGGTTGCCACTTGCAGGCCCGTCAGGTTGGCGCGGTTGAGTTCCGACAGCGACCACTCGCCAAAGCTGAACATCGCGCCGTACATGCGCCCGGCGACGTGCAGGTTTTCGGCACGGAAGATCACCCAGCCCATCACCACCAGCAGGAAGGTGAAGGCCCAGCGCACCGGGTTGAAGCTACGTGGCGAGGTGTTGAGGCCGATGGCTTTTTCAATCGCCAGCCACATGCCGTGCCAGGCGCCCCAGACGATGTAGGTGATGTTCGCGCCGTGCCACAGGCCACCGAGCAGCATGGTCAGGAACAGGTTGCGATAAGTGGTCAGCGTGCCTTTGCGGTTGCCGCCCAGGGTGATGTACAGGTAGTCACGCAGCCAGGTGGACAGGCTGATATGCCAGCGCCGCCAGAACTCGGTGATCGACTGGCTGATATACGGCTGCTTGAAGTTTTCCATAAAGCGGAAGCCCATCATCAAGCCCAGACCGATCGCCATGTCGCTGTAGCCGGAGAAGTCGAAATACAGCTGCGCGGTATACGCCAGCGCGCCGAGCCAGGCGTCGCCGGTGGTGGGGTTTTGCAGGGCAAAGCAATGGTCGGCCACCACCGCCAGGGTGTCGGCGATAAACACCTTCTTGATAAAGCCCTGCATGAACCGCGTGCAGCCCTCGGAGAATTTATCCAGGGTGTGGGTGCGGTTGTTGAACTGGTCGGCCAGGTCGCGAAAGCGCAGCACCGGGCCGGCAATCAAGTGCGGGAAGATCGCCACGAACGCCGCAAAGTCGATGAGGTTGCGGGTGGCCGGGGTGTCGCCGCGGTACACGTCGATGATGTAGCTGATGGACTCGAAGATGTAGAACGAGATCCCGATCGGCAACAGCACGTGGGTCAGGATAAACGGCTCCAGTCCCGCCGACTTCATCATCAGGTTGATGCTGTCGACGCCGAAGTTGGCGTACTTGAAGTAGCCGAGGATGCACAGGTCGACCGCCACGCCGAGCAGCAGCCAGCGCTGGGCCGGCTTGGTGCGCACGCCTGCGGCACCGACCTTGAGGCCGATCCAGTAGTTCCACAGGGTCACGGCGGCGAACAGCGCCAGGAAGTCCACTCGCCACCAGGCGTAGAACACATAACTGGCAATCAGCAGCAGCAGATTGCGATAGCGTTGCCCGCTCAAATAGTACAAGCCGAGAAAGATCGGCAAGAACAGAAACAGGAACACATTGGACGAGAAAACCATCCCGATCTCTCCATGTTTAACCAACAGTCAAGGGCCAACGGCCCCCCCAAACCCCCCACGAAAACCGGGGAGGGCGATCGTTCCCACGCTCTGCGTGGGAATGCCTCTTGTGACGCTCTGCGTCACGCTGTGGGACGCAGAGCGTCCCGTGCTGCATTCCCACGCGGAGCGTGGGAACGATCAGCGGCTAACTGCCTTTTTCATGTGCCGGGTCGTAGACCTTGGTCAGGTCGCCACCCAGGCGGAAGGTCTTGAACGGCTGCATCTCGTGCTTGCGCTCCAGTACCTCCGGGGCGCAGGTGTAGAGGGTGCAGAAGGGCTCCAGCCAGGCGAATTTCGAGTCCTGCTCCAGATCCTGCATGTCCTGCTCTTTGCCGTTCTTCTGCTCGAAGAGTTCCGGATCCTTGACCCCGGCCAGCACCTTGTCGCCCAGGCGCTTGAGTGCGCCGTTGTTTTCCGGGCGTACATCCACGCCATTGACCAGGGCGAAACTGGCGATCATCGCCAGCGGTGGCAGCGCATAGTTGTGGTAGGCCAAGGCCCGTTGCTGGCGCTTGAGTTCGTTGGGCAGGTAGCCCTGGGCGTCGACCTGATTGGCACCGACCTTGTATTCCTTCACCGCCCAATCGAACAGGTCGCGACGGTTGGTGGCGACGGATGTGGCCATCACCGACCAGGCGGCCCAGTACGAATGGTTGTTGGTTTTTTCCAGGGGCAGGTTGTCCCAGTCGCTGACCACTTGCTCGGCCAGTTTGTTGAACCAGGCTTCGATCAACTGCGATTCCTGTGGGTGCCTGGCCAGCGGTTGCGACTCGGAGAACTTCAGGCGCACATAGGCCGACGCCATGCTGCCCAACGCCCATTTGCGCATCGACTTGCCGGTGTGGTTGAAGTCCTTGGACATCAACGCATCGGCCTTGGCCCAGCTCACCAGCCAGTTCAGCGTGCACTGCAATTGCTCCGGGCGACCGTCGCGCATGAACTGCATCACCCGCTTGCTGGTGTCTTTTTCCAGTTTGGTGATGTCGGCGGTGCTGTCGCGAAAGGCTTTTTCCGACTGCACATTCAGGGTCGAACGGGCTTTGTCGGAGCCTTCGTATTTGCTGCGAAACTGCAGCGAGCCGGTGTAGGGCGTCGGCATGGCGTCGCAGTCATTCTTGAAGTCGCCGGTCTTGAACGCTTCAATCGGCGCGAAGTAGCCCTGGGGCGGACGCAGCGGCGCGGCGGCGTTGGCGTGGCCGGCAAATATCGCCAGGCCGAGCAACGTTGGAATCAATAACTTCTGCATAGGTAACCTCATTGCCCGGCGGAAGCAGTCTGCTGACCACCCGCGGGGAATACGTTGCGTGTGCAAATTTTCGCTTCGACTTTCTGCGCCGCAGCGCCCGCTTCGGGGCCCTGCACTTCCACGGCCAGCAGGTTCTGCGAGGCCCAGTCTTCATCGGTGCGCAGTTCAAAGGCGAAACGCCCGTCTGTCTCGGATGTTTCGGGTTTGTCGATCTTGATGTCCTCGTGGCGCCCGTTCATGTACCAGAGGGTGGCTTGCAGGGTTTTCACCGAGGGATCGGCGAAGCGAATGTCGACCTGATGACGGCTGTTGCGCAGGTCCATGTTCTTGCTGTTAACCATCAACTCGTTCTTGCCCGGCTTGAGGGTGGTGCTGGCGCTCATCTGCGCCGGCTTGCCCTCACAGCCGTTGTCGAGCAGGGCCATCATCTGGCGGTAGGTGGTTTCCTGGTCGAGGCGATACAGCGGTGAGAATTCCCAGATCAGAATCTTCGGTGGGCTCTTCTGGAATTCTTCGCTGCCCAGGTACTGGATCATCGAGCCTTCCAGGCCACCGCCGGGGAAGGCGACGTTAAGGATGTCGGCGCCGATTTCCTGTTGCAGGAAGCCGGCGAAGTTGTAGTTCTTGCCACTGTGGCTGGTGCCCACCAGGGTGATCTGCGGGTTGCCGGAGTCGCCGAACAGGTCGCCGTCCGCCGCTTCGCCCTTGGGCTCGGTGCTGAACTGGTCCATGTACTGGATCGCGTAGCTGGTGCCGCACAGCTGCCCGGCCATGTTGTGCAGGGTGCCGGTCTTGCCCATGCGCCCGGACTTGTTGGTCTCGAATTCACGCTGGGGGATCCCGGCGAACTCGGGCATGGCGCGCACCTTGGCCCCGACGATTTTGGCGGTGCGCTGGGCGCCATACGGGGTCCAGTGCTGGTCGCCACGGAAGTAGAAGTCGTGGGCCGGCTGTTCGTCCGGCAATTGCTCGTTGGTCAGCGGCGACAGGTCCGGCACCACATAGCCCATCTTGGCAAAACGCCCGAGCATGCTCTTGTAGTTGCCCAGGGCCTTGTCGAAATCGAAGCTGGCTTTCTCTGCCGGGTTGAGTTTGTTGCGGTTCACCAGGCCACGGGTCGGCTGGTAGACCACCACCAGTTCCACGCCCTTGCTCTTGAACGCATCGCGCAGTTGCTGCATGCGCTTGTAGCCGGCCGGGGTGGTGTCGAATTCGGTGCGCAGGTCTTCCTGGGTACGGAACAGCCAGTCGCCCTGGGCCTGTACCAGGGTGGTGAAGTTCTGCTGGTAGCGGGTGGTGTAGTTCTTTGCGTCGTGGGCCTCGGGGCACAGGTTGCAGCACGGCTCGGCGGTAAAGCTCGGCGCCTGGGCTTCATCGGCGCGCACGCCGCTGCTGGCGGCCAGGATGCCGAGGGTCAAACCCGAGAGGCTGAGTAGCTTGATCATGTGTGGGTGCATAAAGGTCATCCTCAGTCCTGCAATGGGGTCTGGCGTTCGACAGGGTCGATCAGCACGGCTTTTTTCTGGCGTACCAGCAAGTCGAGAATCTCTTCCTGGCGCTCACCTAGAACGCCGGAGAAGCTGATGCCACTGGATTTGGTCGGCGCGAGCATCGACACGCGGTACAGCTCGATGCTCAACGGCGAGTCGATGGACAGCGGCCCGCTGCCATTGGCCGCCAGCTCGCCGCCAACCACGATCAGCGAGACCTTGGTGTCGAACGGATCGAGCGCGATGTCGCGGTCGGTGTCGGTCAGGTCCTTGATATGGCCGTAGACCCCGGTCAGGCCGTTGGCCATGGCGAGGTTCTCGTACAGGCGGATGTTCACGCTGTTACGGACACGGATGCCGTGGCGACGGTTGCTGATCACCTTGTTGCCCCACAACAGGTTATCGCCGCTCTCATAGAGGGTGATGCCGTCGGTGTGGTTGCGGTAGATCTCGTTGTCGGCGATCAGGTTGTTCACGCTGTTACGGTCGATCACCAGGCCCGACAGCTTGTTGTCGTAGCTGCGGTTGTTGAAGATGAAGCTGTCGTTGACTTCACGGGAAATAATGATGCCGTGCTTCTTCTTGGTGCCGTATACGGTGTTGTCGGCAATGATCAGGCCGTGGGAGCGGTCGTGGGGGTCGATGCCGTAGACGATGTTGTCTTTGTAGGTGCTGCCCTTGATCACAAAACCGGTGGTTTCGTAGCAGTAGAAGCCGTACCACATGTCGGAGAACTCGGAATCGACAATCCAGCCGGTCGGCTCCGGGCGCTTGAGGACCTTGGCCATGTTCGGCGTGTACTGGGAAATACTCACGCCGTAGGACTTACTGTTGGCATAGCCGAAGCTGGCCATCTTGCTGTTGACGATATAGGTCTGGGTACCGCCCCAGGCCAGCAGGAACGGGCGGAATTCCGTGGGCGAGCGGAAGGTCGCCGGGCCGTTGGTTTTCTCGCGCCAGCCGGTGATCTTGGTGTCGCGCACAAACAGCTGGCCGTCGTTGACCAGGAACGAGCCGGCTTCCTGGGACAGGCGCAATTCCTGGGTCTGCCCGTCGATTTCGAGGATGCCTTTTTCGCCGACCACAATCGGCAGCCTGGCCAGGAACACACCGGGCGAGGTTTCGCTCAGGTATTGCTTGGGCACCTTCTTGAGCAGGTCCTTGAGGTTCATGTAGCCGTCGTCGATAAAGATCGCCTGGGGAATGCCGTGCTGGCGCACCACCCATTCGGCCATCTTGTTGTCGCCGCCGATAAAGTCCTTGAGGGCGTTTTCCTGCATCATCCGGCGCACGCTGACCTTGGCGGCCTTGCTGCGCACGATTTTTTTCGCCACGGCTTCGGCGGTGTAGCCCGAGAGGTCCGGCAGTGGCGGTTTGGCCATCTCCAGCGGCGCCGTAGGCGGGCTGGTGATGGTGTAGGTCTTGGCCTGTTGCAGTTCCTTGGCGAGGGTGGGCGCCTTGACCTGCGGCTCGACATTGGCAAAGGCCGGGGCGCACGCCAGCAGCATTGCCGCAGCGAGCAGGGCCGAGCCTTTGAGGGCGTGAGGATTCATTGCGCAGGCTCCCATCAGAAACGCCAGATCACATCGACAAAGGCGCGGTGCATGTACGAGTCGACTTGCTTGCCATAGGCGTCGCCCGGTTTGAACACTCCGCCACGAAAGCGCACCAGGGCCGACGGTTCGTCGATCGACTGGCTGAGGGCGGCGGGCAGCAGGCCCTTCTTGAAGTACTTGGTGACCACCAGGTCCATCTCCTGGCCAAGGTCTTTCTTACCGTCTTCCAGGGGCAGGGAGGCGCTGGACAGCACGGCGCCGGTGACGTCGTCGTAGTTGTTCTGCACCGCGTCGATGCCATTGCTGCCCACCGGCTTGTTGCCGTCCACGCGCCAGAACTTGTGGTAGACCAGGCTGGCGTCGTAGTCATCGCGCAACTGCCAGGAGCCGAACAGGCTCATGGACTGCATATTGTTCATCTCGCCGCGAAACGCCTCGCCAAAACGATGCATCCGCGATTGGGTGCCGGTGAAGTTCGAGCGGTTGCTTTGCAGGCCGTTCTGCTCGTAGTCGGCACTGGCGCGGGCATAGGCCGCACCCACTTGCCACTGCGGGTCGAGGCGCAGGCGCACCCCCAGGTCGGTGGCCCAGCCATCCACATCGGTATTGCGCTTGGCGTTGGCCGGGCGGCTGCCGTCGGCGTTCAGCGCGTTGACGTTGCTACGGTCGCCCTGCATGCCGGTGACGCTGGCCCAGTAGTTGACGGTGTTGGTGTTGCGCCAGTTGTAAGCGTCGCTGTTGGCCTCAATGCCGAGCCAGGTCAGATCGCCGTTCTGGCGCTTGTCCAGCGAATCGGCGGCCACGCCCGGTTGCGGGTAGTCGAGCTTGCCGTCGTCATGGCTGTGATGACCGCGCACGCCAACCCAATGGCCCGGGGTCCACTGGTAGGCCGCGTCGGCGTAGAAGTGCTGGCGGTCCTTGTCTTCGGGGGACAGTTCCTTGAGGTCGGTGCGGTACTCGCTGAAGCGTTCGGCGGCGCCGACATTGGCCTTGAGCAGGGTGGTGTCGAAGGTCCAGTTCAGCGCTTCGATGTTGGTGTCGCGCCATTGCCCGTCATCATTGCGCAGGCGCTGGCGGCCGAGCTTGAGGATCTCGCCGGGGTAGGGGGTGAAGCCGCTGTAGCCGACCCAGAACTCACGCAGGGCCAGGTAGTTTTTCTTGGTCTTGCGGTCCTTGTTGCTCGATTGCTCGGTGGTGTCGCCATCGGACTGTTGCAGGGTGTCGGTTTCGATGATGTCGCTGGACGCCACCGCCTGGCCCATGGCGTAGGCGCTCCAGGCGCCGCTTTCACCGTAGATCCACGGGCGCACATCCAGGCCGATGCCGTTGACGTCGCCGCCTTTTTGCGTGCCCAGGTCGCGGTCGTCTTCGGACTGGCCGGTGACTTTCACGTCCAGGCCGAAGTTCTTGTCTTCGGTCAGCGCGGCCAGGGTCGGGCACGACCACAGCAGGGCGAAGGTCAGGCCAATGCCGGCCTTGACGAATGGATTGAGTTTCATAGGGATTCCTCGCCGTCTTCTTCTTGCAGGGCGTGCAGTTGCAGCGTGCTTTGGCTCAAGGCACCACGGGCGGCCAGCTCTTGTTGCAGCAGGCGCTGGCCCTCGGCGCGCTGGGCGGGTGGCAGTTGTTGTTCGAGTTGCGCGGCCAGTTCATTGGCCTGCGGCGTGTCCTGGCGCTTCGCCAATTGGCTGAACACATAGGCGTTGAGCGGGTCGGGCTGGGTGCCCTTGCCTTGGGAAAACAGCTGGGCGATAGCGAAGTCGGCGCTGTTCTGGCCGTTGCGCGCCGCCGTCAGCAAGTGATCCAGGGCTTTTTGCGGGTAGACCTGGCCCAGGTAGCCACGGCGATAGATCTGGCCGAGGTAGTAATCGGCGGCCACTTCCCGGCCCTGGGCATTCTGGAAGTGGGCTTCGGCGGCCTTGGCATCGGCCGGCACCCACTTGCCTTCGTAGTAGAGCTTGCCCAGCAGCAACTCGGCGCGGGGCTGGTCGGCGGCGCGGCCGTTGTCGAGGTACTTCATCATCTGCTCGACGTCGCCCAGTTCCGGGAAGTCGTAGAGCAGTTGCGCGAGGCTGACCCAGGACGCCGGGTAGCCAGGGGCGATTTTTTCCAGCAGGGCCTGGGCGCTTTTTTCATCGGTCTTGCCCAATGAGGCATCGCCCAGCACACGGGCCACACTGTCGACCCGCTGGGCGCTGACGGTGCCACGGCTGTAGCCGGCTTCCATCTGCTTGAGCAGTTCGGCCTGTTGCTCCGGTTGCTCGCGCTTCTGGTAGACAGTGGCCAGTTCGACGTAGCAGATATCGGTGCTGTTCAGCGCGGCCTTGCAGATTTTTTCGATGTCATCCAGGTGCTGATCGTAGGTGCCCTGGGTGCGGTACAGCAGCACCTGTGCCAGGCCGGCTTCCGGGTAGCCGGCGGAGCGCCAGGTATCAATCTGCTGCTGCGCGTTGACGCTGGGGAAATCGTGGGGGTATTGCAGGTACAGCATGGCCAGCGGGATCAGGGTGTTGCCTTCGCCATTGGCAAAGGCTTTTTTCAGCAGGCCTTCGGCTTCGCGGTGCTCGGCTTCGGTGGCGCCGGGCTTGGCCACCAGCAGACGACCGAGACGGGCCTGGGCGCGGGGCGAAATATCGGCGGCCGCACGGTAGGTGGCTTCGGCTTGCTTGATCTGCGCCGGGTCACGGCTGCCGACCTGGATATCGGCCAGGCCGACCTGGGCTTCGCTGTAGCCCAGCTCTGCCAGTTGCTGGTAGTTCTGCGCGGCGGTGGCGGTGTCGCCCCGCTTGAGGGCTTCATTGGCCAGGCGCTGGTCGGGCAGGCCGGCGCAACCGGCCAGTGTGACGGCCAATGCCAGCAGCGCCACAGGTCGCAAGGGGGAGCGAGCTTTTGTGGGAGCTGGCTTGCCTGCGATGGCATCGCCGCGGTGCATCTGCTGCACCGAATCGATGCTATCGCGGGCAAGCCCGGCTCCCACAGAAGTGGGCTCCCACAAGGATTGTGTTGTTCTTGAAATAGGGTTCACAGGCAAATCCTCGCTTACAAACCAGCAGCCATGGCTTTATCAATCAGCCAGTTCAGGGACGGACCACGGTCGCTGGTCACTTCCACGGGGCGGCCGGCATAGGCGCTGTCCAGCGGGGCATCGGGCTTGATCTGCACGCGGATATCCGAGGACAGGTCGGCGCTGTTGAGGCTGGTGCTGCTGACGATGGTGCCGGTGCGGGTCTGTTCTTCATCGGCGACCTGGAAGCTCACCGGGGTGCCTGGGCGCACGTCGCCGAACTGGCGATAGGAGAAGCGCGCCTCGACATTCGCCTGGCTGCCGCGCGGCACCAGTTGGAAGATCACATCACCCTTGCTCGCGTATTGACCATCGGCCACCAGTTGCTGGGCGACGATGCAGTCGCAAGGGGAGGTCAGGGTGCCGGTCATTTGCTTGCCGAACAGCTCTTCGACCTTGGCCGGTTGCAGCTGGTCTTCGTCCAGGTGGCCCTTGAGCACATCCAGCATGCTGGTGCTGAAGGTCGCCAGTGGCGCGCCTTTGGCGGCAACGCCGTTGTCTTTGATCAGGCTTTGCACGGTGCCGTCGCGGGGCATCGTGACGTTCATCCCCGGCACGCTGACCAGGCCGGCCTGGGCATGACTGACGAAGTACATGCCATACACCGACTTGAACACAAACCCGAATGCCGCCAGGCCCACCAGGAAGATCGCCAGGCTGAACGTCACGGCGCGCAGGCGACCAAAGGCGCTCATGCCGCTGCCGCTGTCCTTGACCTTGCGTGCCTTGGTGAAGTTGTCGCGCTGCAGGGTCGCCAGTACATCGCCCATGGTCACGATATCGCCGGACAGGTGCGAAGTGATCAGGTGCCGCAGGGTGGAAATATCCTGGGCATCCAGGTTCTGGAACTGGCAGCCGGTGCGGCCGGTCTGGCGGTCGTGGGAGCGGATCAACAGCTCCACGTCCATCGCCAGGCCGAGGTTGTCGATGACAAACTGCAGGCGCGCTTTATGCACATCGCCGACCTTCAGCGGTTGCTGGGCGGCATTGAAGGCCAGGCCGCCGGCGGACAGGTCGATGACCCGTACTTCCATGGGCGTGCGGTCGGCACCGAAGAAGCGCAGCTTGGCCGGGATTTTCACCCGGGCGTGTTGGCGCTGGGCTTCGGATTCGTGGACAACATTGGCGTTTACTTGACTGTTCATCAGGGCATTTCCTTAAGTTAATTCAGGCTTGGCAGGGTCAGACCATCATCAGCAACACGGCGACGAAAATGCTGCCGGCGGAGAAGGTCATGGTCCGAGACGACCAGGTGTTGAACCAACGTTGAAAGCTGGCCAAATCGCGGGTCAGTTTGGTGTCCTGGCGGGTCCAGGACTGTTGATCGAGGCGGAAGAACACGTAGATCTTCACCAGCGCGCCCATGATCTGGTTGTAATAGAGAATCACCGGGTAGGCGGGGCCGATCTTGTGCCCCGAGCACGACAGCAACAGGGTCAGAATCAGGCGGGTGATGCCGATCCACAAAAGGTAAGCGAGGATGAACGCGCCGCCGTACTTGAAGGTGGCGATGATCGCCACGGTCAGGCCGAGCAGGGAGGTCCACATCGACACGCGCTGGTCGAACAGCACCACGCTGGTGAACAGACCCAGGCGGCCCATGCCCAGGCCCAGGGCCCGGGAGTTCTGGCGCAGGTTGTTGCCGTACCAGCGGAACATCAGCTTGCGGCTGGCCTTGATAAAGCTCTTTTCCGGCGGGTGTTCCACGGTGTTGATCGCCGCATCGGGCACGTAGAAGGTGTCGTAACCCAGGCGCATCAGGCTGAACCAACTGGACTTGTCATCGCCGGTCAGGAATTTGAAACGGCCCAGGCGCCAGTGTTGCAGCGAGTCGCTTTCCACGTCGGCGATAAAACCGGGGTCGGTGACGACGCTGGCACGGAACACCGACATGCGTCCGGTCATGGTCAGCACGCGCTTGGACAGGGCCATGGAGCACATGTTGATGTGGCGTTGGGCGAAGCGCAGTTTGTGCCACTCGCTCATGATGTAGCCGCCGCGCACTTCGCAGAACTCGTTGGTGGTCAGGCCGCCGACATTGCCGAACAGCTGGAACCACGGCACGGTCTTGCGCACTACGCCTTCGGCGAGCACGGTGTCGCCGTCGATCACCGCCACCACGGCGCGGTCGTCCGGCAGGTGACGGGAGATCGCCCGAAAACCGAAGGCCAGGCCGTCGCGCTTGCCGGTGCCGGCGATACGCACGAAGTCGAGCTTGACGTGAGCCGGTGGGTTCATCTTTTCCCAGAGGCTCTTGACCAGCAGCTCATCGGACATTTCCACCAGGGAGCAGACCACAGTGGTGGGGAAACCGCACTCGATGGCCTCGCGGATCACCGAGCTGTAGACCTGGGCCGTGGTCAATGCGTCGATACGAAAGCTGGTAACCATCAGGAACACATGGGACGGGTCCGCCGCCTTGCCCAGCTTGCGCACTTTGCGCCGCAGGTGCGGGTAGACCACGTACAGGAACAGCATGCCGCGAAAGAAATGCGTAGCACCCATCGAGTAGCGCCAGATACCCACGGCGCCAATCAGGAAAATAAAATTCTTCGACTCGGAGTCGAACGTACTCGCCGGCAGCAGCAGGGCGAGTCCCATCAGCAGGCTCAGAAAGACCAGCCAGCCGGCGGATTGGAGCAGTACGTGTTTTAACTTGGACATGAGCGTCATCCGAAGGTGAAGAAGGCTTCAAGCTGCAAGCGCTGGGGATCAGGACACTTGCAGCTTGAAACTTGCCGTTGCTGTTACCAGCAAATGCCTTCGGTACGGCCACTGACGCTGGTGGCCTGGGTCATAAAGCCCACCAGGTCGACCACTTGCTTGCCGTGCGGGGCTTGCTGGGCCAGGGCGCGGAATTTCTCGTCGCGGTTGCCGAGGATGATCACGTCGCTGTTGTTGATCACATCGTCGAAGTCCGAGTTGAGCAGGGACGACACGTGGGGAATCTTGCCTTCGATGTAGTCCTTGTTGGCCCCA
This sequence comes from Pseudomonas sp. FP2294, assembly GCF_030687625.1. NCBI lineage: Bacteria > Pseudomonadati > Pseudomonadota > Gammaproteobacteria > Pseudomonadales > Pseudomonadaceae > Pseudomonas > Pseudomonas sp. FP2294. Next base: position 4,730,945 of record NZ_CP117441.1, on the reverse strand, counting down.
TGCACACGGGCGTATTCGACGTTGCTGTCGTAGATGCTCAGGTCGAAGCCCTTGCCGATAAGCATTTCCGCCAGTTCCACCAGTGGGCTTTCACGCAGGTCATCGGTGCCGGCCTTGAAGCTCAGGCCCAGCAGGGCGACCTTGCGCTTGTCGTGGCTGGAGACGATGTCGAAAGCGTTCTGTACCTGGGATTCGTTGCTGCGCATCAGCGAGTTGAGCAGCGGCGCCTCCACGTCCAGGGAGCTGGCGCGGTACGTCAGGGCGCGCACATCTTTTGGCAGGCACGAGCCGCCGAAGGCAAAGCCGGGGCGCATGTAGTACTGGGACAGGTTGAGGGTCTTGTCCTGGCAGACCACTTCCATCACTTCGCGACCATCGACGCCTACGGCCTTGGCGATGTTGCCGATTTCGTTGGCGAAGGTGACTTTGGTGGCGTGCCACACGTTGCAGGTGTACTTGATCATCTCGGCAACGGCGATGTCCTTGCGGATGATCGGCGCATCGAGTTCTTCGTACAGCGATTGCAGGACATCACCGGAGGCTTTGTCCAGTTCACCGATCACGGTCATCGGTGGCAGGTCGTAGTCGGCGATGGCCGTGGATTCGCGCAGGAACTCCGGGTTGACCGCGACACCGAAGTCGACGCCGGCTTTTTTGCCGGAGCAGTCTTCGAGGATCGGGATCACCACGTTGGCCACGGTGCCGGGCAACACGGTGCTGCGCACCACGATGGTGTGGCGGGTGGTCTTGTCACGCAGGACAAAACCGATCTCGCGGCATACCGCCTCGATGTAGTTGAGTTCCAGGTCGCCGTTTTTCTTGCTCGGCGTGCCGACACAGATCATCGACAGGTCGGTATCGCGGATGGCGTCGGCGAAGTTGGTGGTACCGCGCAAGCGGCCGGTGGCAATGCCCTGGCTCAACAGTTCGCCCAGGCCGGGTTCAACGATGGGGGATTTGCCCGCGTTGATCAGGTCGATCTTATCCTTGGAAATGTCTACGCCGACCACTTCGTGGCCCCGTGCAGACAGGCAACCGGCACATACTGCGCCCACGTAACCCAAACCAAATATGCTGATGCGCATCGCATTTACCTCTATCTTTATCACGCCATTAGATGGCCGGAGTTCATGTTTTCAAGCGTCACTCATGCACTAGGTAATGCGGTGAATAGACACAGCATTGCCATGTACAGGCATGTTAAAAGTCGAGTGACTAACTAATGCACTCAAGTTGTGCGCAACTTGGCCTTATTGTTGGGGCTTGCCCTGAAATGCAGCCAGCCTTCGGTGAGAAGGGTCTGGCGTCAGTGCCGCAACGCCTTGATATGGACATAAAGCCCTTATCTATCAACGCATTGGGTTGTCTCACTGACCCATTTGGGTAGGCTCAGCCTTGGCCTTGTAGGGGATGGTCATGCAACCTTATCGCCCGCCCTCAACTAAACAGTTGTTAATTAGACCGAAGGGTCAAAGTTGAATATGACAACTTTGCTACTTCCGTTGGTCGCTGTGTAAGTCATATCGCACAAGAACAGAGATAATCGTTACCGGTGGTATGAGCGGCACTGAAGGACATAGTTCCTGGCCGCTCATCCTGTTTCTGGAAATTTCTTGAAATATTAGGAAAGATGGCACTAGTACTATATTGATAGCACTTGCGGATTGGGCTAGTGGTTATAGGGAGTTGACGCGGGGATATAGTTTTGTGCCACTACTGTTTGAAAAAAGTGGTGCCACTACGAAAAATTCTGACGAATGTCGAGTGAAAGAAACGTTAGGAAATCTGAAGAAATATTTTTGACGTCAAAGTAATGACGATTCCGCATTTGAAATACGGAAAAAATGTGGGAGCAGGCTTGCCAGCTCCCACATCGGATTTGCGCTGTACTGGCGACCTACTCCGGTGCGTGATCGCGCAAAAATACCAGGTTATCCGGCTTGGACTGCTCGGCACTGAAGCGATAACCCTGGACATCAAACTGCTTGAGCTGCGCCGGGTCGTTGATGCGCTCTTCGATGACAAAGCGGCTCATCATGCCCCGGGCCTTCTTGGCGTAGAAGCTGATGATCTTGTATTGGCCGTTCTTCAGGTCCTTGAACTCGGTATTGATGATCCGCGCGTTCAAGGCTGGGCGCTTGACCGCCGAGAAGTATTCGTTGGAGGCCAGGTTCAGCAGCACATCATCGCCCTGCTCAGCCAGGGCCTCGTTGAGCCATTCGCTGATCCGCGTGCCCCAGAAGGCGTACAGGTCCTTGCCACGGGCGTTGCCCAGCTTGGTGCCCATCTCCAGGCGGTACGGCATCATCAGGTCCAGGGGACGCAGCAGGCCGTACAGGCCCGAGAGCATGCGCAGGTGGTCCTGGGCGTAAGCGAAGTCGGCGTCGTTGAAGGTCTGGGCATTGAGGCCGGTGTAGACGTCGCCCTTGAAGGCCAGCAGCGCCTGCTTGGCATTGGCCGGGGTGAAGGCCGGGGTCCAGCTGCCGAAACGTGCGGCGTTGAGGCCGCCGATCTTGTCGGAAACATGCATCAGTTCGCTGATCTGCGCCGGGCTCAGCTCGCGCAACTGCTCGATCAACTCCTGGGAGTGGTCGAGGTATTGTGGCTGGGTAAAGCGCTGGGTTACCGGCGGGGTCTCGAAATCGAGGGTTTTGGCGGGGGAAATCACCGTCAGCATGAAGTCGTCTCCTGTAATCGTCGGGGGATTCTAGGGGGTTGGGGCGTTGGACTCCACCTATCACGCCAATAGCTGCCATACGGTTATCCCTGTGGGAGGATAGTGATCGGCTATAGTGGCCGACGAATCAGGAGGGGGAGACCTGTTGTGCGAATTGCGCTTTTAGTGTGCGCCTGGCTGACGTGCCTGGGCGCCCAGGCGGCCAGTGTGGATGTCGCGACCCTGGACCGTGGCACCTGGCCGGAAAAACTCAGCAGCCCGGCGCTGTTTGATGTGGCATCACGCGCCGAAATCCTCATGTTCGCCAACGCGCTGCTGGCCAGCGAGGCCCTGGATGAACCGGCCCTCAAGCAGCGCCTGGGGCTGAAGATCGTCAACCAGGGCGCTATCGACGACCTGCGCCGCCACCTCTGGCAGCGGTTGCTGGAGAACTACATGTTCGCCCAGCAAAGCTGCGAACAGGACGCCTCGTTCTGCTATCTGGTGGACAACCTCGACGACCTGCGCGATCAAGCCGGCAAGTTCGAGGTGAGCGAGCAATCTTTCTATATAGGCTGGGCCGGTCCCAGTCGCGCGTTTCACCAGCGCTACCTGGATGAGCTGCTGCGCAAGGCCGCGCTGTTCCCGCAGATCGGCAGCGAAGTGGCGCGTTTTGGGGATTTCGAGCGCAATGGCGATGAACTCAACGACCGCCTGTTTTTACTGACCTTCGATGGCGGCCCGTCACCGCCCGGCGGTCAGACCGACTGGCTGGCCGACTACCTGCGCAAGCAGAAAATGACAGCCACCTTCTTTGTCCTGGGCAACAGCCTGCAAACCCGCCTGGAGAAAACCTCGGCCGTCGATGTGCAGGGTTTGTACCAGGGTCAGTGCGTGGGTATCCAGGGCTGGCAATACCGTTCCCACAGCCATTGGGTCGACTGGCAAAGCTCGATCACCCGCAGTGCGTCGCTGACCCAGAACCTGCTGCCGGAAAACTACGTGCCGCTGTTCCGCCCACCCTATGGCCAGCGCCGGGCTGACAGCCAGGGCTTTTTCCAGGCCCAGGGCCTGCAAGTGGCATTGTGGGATATCGACTCCCAGGATGAACCCGGCCTGCTCAAGGCCGACGAGTCGGCCCAGCGGGTGCTGACGCTGATGTTGTTGTGGCGCAAAGGGGTGATTGTGTTCCACGACACCCAGGACAAGGCGCGGGTCGCATTGCCGCTGTTGCTACAGGCAACGGCGCAAAGTGGGCTGGGTTGGCAGGATTGTCGGGAAGCGTTTCGCTGAAAAGGGCAAAAGCCCGGCCCTGTTGGGGATGAGGGTTTTTTGGGGTGATTTGCTGCGACATTTCGATGCAGGCGGACTTCCGACTTTAGCGGGGTGCGTGGCGGCCCGCCAGTGCTATTCGTCATCCTGAAAAATAAACTTCAAAAAAGCGTCAAAGTGCTTTTTCCTGTCATGGGTTTTGCGGTATTACGAAGTCAGATCGCCGAAACCTGCACCACAGGTGGCGTCTTCCCAGACTCCCTTTGCGGTGTATTCGGCGCTCGAATCGAGGCGCAGCACTGTTGTGGTATTGCGTCGACTGGCTCCCACAAAGGTGACCGAGTATGGATGATCATGGACGTAACCCTTCTTCCGACCAGCCAATCCTTTATGTGCTTGATACCAATGTATTGATTCACGATCCAAACGCGTTGCTCAATTTCGAAGAACACCACGTCGCCATCCCGATGATCGTGCTTGAAGAGCTCGACAAACTCAAAAGCGGGCACCACAGCGTTGCCGCCGAATGCCGCCAGGCGATCCGCCTGATTGACAAGACCCTGGGCGAGGCCTCGCCCGATGATGTGGAAGTCGGCGTCCCGATCCAGCGTGGCAAGGGCGGGCCCAAGGGCTTGCTGTCGATCCTGATGAGCAAGCGCAGCGAGCCCAACAGCCTGCTGCCGGAAAACCTCAACGACAACAAGATCATCAACCAACTGATCGACCTGCACGCGCGCGACAAGGACCTGCGCCTGGTGCTGGTGACCAAAGACATCAACATGCGCCTCAAGGCACGAGCGTGTGGGATCGCTGCCGAGGACTACAGTACCGACCAACTGGTCGACGATGTGTCGATGCTGTCCCGGGGTTATCACACCATGACCGGCTCGTTCTGGGACCGCGTGAGCAAGGTCGAGACCCGCCAGGACCATGGCCGCACCTGGCACCAGGTGCAACTGACCGACAACCTGCCGGCGGTGCATATCAATGAATTCATCATCGACGAACAGGGCTTTGTGGGCTGGATCAAAGAGATCCAGGTCGACAAGCTGCTGATCCTCGATCTGCATCAGGAGCCCCTGTTGCACCAGGAAGCCTGGGGCCTGAAACCGCGTGATATCTACCAGAGCCTGGCGCTGTACGCGCTGCTCGACCCGGACATCCACCTGGTCAACCTGACCGGCGCGGCGGGTTCGGGCAAGACCATCCTCGCCCTGGCGGCTGCCATCGAGCAGACCATGGTCACCAAGCGTTATCGCCGTATCATCGCCACCCGTAGCGTGCAGGGCCTGGACCAGGAAATCGGCTTTTTGCCCGGCACCGAGGCAGAAAAAATGGAGCCGTGGCTGGGGGCGATCACCGACAACCTCGAAGCCTTGCACATGGATGACGAAAACACCCATGGCAGCGTCGACTACATCCTCAGCAAAGTGCCGTTGCAGTTCAAATCCCTCAACTACATTCGAGGTCGCAGCTTCCAGCAGAGCCTGATTCTGATTGACGAATGCCAGAACCTCACGCCGCACCAGATGAAAACCATCATCACCCGTGCCGGCGCCGGTTCCAAAGTGGTGTGCCTGGGCAACCTGGCACAGATCGACACCCCCTACCTGTCCGCGACTAGCTCCGGGCTGACCTACCTGACGGAACGCTTCAAGGATTTCCCGAACGGCGTGCACATCGCCTTGCAGGGTGTCCCTCGCTCGATTCTGGCCGAATACGCCGAATCCCACCTGTAATCCGAAACCGGGCGATGCCTCCATCGCCCGGTTCACCTCAATTCCTGTGGGAGCCGGGCTTGCCCGCGATGGCGTTGGTGACTGACACTGCGCTATCGCAGGCAAGCCTGCTCCCACCTTTTGATCTGCGTTGGGTTTACAATCGGGGCTTCTGATCAGGAGTATCCCCGTGCTGACTCATCTCGATTCCCAGGGCCGTGCCCATATGGTCGACGTCACCGATAAAACCGTGACGTTCCGCGAAGCCGTGGCCGAGGCGCGGGTGCGCATGCTGCCCCAGACCCTGCAAATGATTGTCGACGGCGCCCATCCCAAGGGCGACGTGTTCGCCGTGGCGCGCATCGCCGGGATCCAGGCGGCGAAAAAGACCAGCGACCTGATCCCCCTGTGCCATCCGCTGATGTTGACGGGCGTCAAGGTTGAGCTGGCAGCCGAAGGGGAAAATACCGTGCACATCATCGCCCGCTGCAAGCTGTCCGGGCAGACCGGCGTGGAAATGGAAGCACTGACTGCCGCCAGTGTTGCCGCGTTGACGATCTACGACATGTGCAAGGCGGTGGACCGTGGCATGACCATCGAGAACATCCGCCTGCTGGAAAAGCTCGGCGGCAAAAGCGGGCATTTCAAGGCGGACCAGGCATGAGCATCAACGTACTGTTTTTTGCACGCTACAGCGAGGCGATAGGCCTGGACTCCCTGGAGGTCGAAGGCGACTTCGCTACGGTCGATGCCGTGCGCCTGGCACTGGCGGCTGATGCGGGCTTCGAGGTGCTCAACGAGGCCAGCCTGATGTGTGCGCGCAACCAGGAACTGTGCTCCCTCGACGAGCCTTTGCAGGCCGGTGACGAAGTCGCCTTCTTCCCGCCCGTGACCGGAGGCTGACCATGGCCATTCGTGTGCAAGCCCAGCCCTTTGACCCCGGCGCCGAAGTCAACGCCATGCACGCGGCCAACGTGGGTGTGGGTGCGGTGGTGAGCTTTGTCGGCTATGTACGCGATTTCAACGATGGCCTCGATGTGGCGGGGATGTTCCTTGAACACTACCCCGGCATGACCGAAAAAGCCCTGGCCAAGATCGCCGTCGAAGCCGAGCAGCGCTGGCCGCTGCTCAAGCTCGAAGTGCTGCACCGCATCGGCGCCCTGGAGCCCGGCGAACCCATCGTGTTCGTCGCGGCCGCCAGTGCCCACCGCCAGGCGGCGTTTGATGCCTGTGCGTTTGTGATGGACTACCTCAAGACCCGGGCGCCGTTCTGGAAGAAGGAGAACACCAGTGAGGGGGCGCGGTGGGTTGAGGGGCGAGAGAGTGATCATGCGGCGGCGGGTCGCTGGAAAGCCTGATTGTTTATCATTGGGTGGCGCTTGCAAGAACACGCAGTCATGGCTGTGGTTTATAGTTATAAAGGTTCATTAAGTTATTTCTATTTCAGCTAATTAACTGTCATTTTTAACAGTTACTTTCTCTTTTTTCCTGGTCTCTAATCTCCCTAAGTGTTCGATATCTAAGTTCGTGGAATTTCAGCTCGAATTTGGTTTCGAGAAAGTTCGCGCTACGGCGATGGATGTGATTTTTGGAGAACGAGATGATCAGGCAATCACATAATATGCGGCTTGTGCATTTTAAGGTCAGGTTTGCTGATGGCACTGACTATACGGATGCACTTTATGCCAATGGGCATCATCAAGTTGAAGTTGTAGTTGAGGTTTTAAAGCAGGTTTTGGGGAAAAAAGGTGTCTGGAGTCAAGCCTCCTTAACCGATAGTGAGCGAGCGAGTGTAAAAATCGTACCTGTTTCTATCGCGGATAATGCCAGTGTAGGCAGCGGGTGGAGTTGCGATACGCAGAAGAACGAATATGATCCAGGACTCTGGAATCGTACTGGGGAAGAACTCGGCGAGAGTCTGCCAAACAATACGGTTGTTGACGCGGGGGTAGAGATTGTCAGGCGTTATATGCGCCTTGAGGAAAATGTCTCTCTCAAGGCTGTACAGTTCATGGCGACTATTGTGTTGGACGGAGAGACGGTTACTAACAGCTATTCCGAATATCCGACTGATTTTAAGTCGTCGGTATTTATCAAGCCCACGGTGCCCCCAGTATTGCTTTCTACAGAGCTTGATTTGATTGTTGATTATGATGCTTTAAATATTACAGGGCTTCTTGATATTGATATGTACTATTGGGAAGGTGTTAATGGTTTGTGGTTTGTTCATAATTATGGGTTGAATGAGTCAGTGGAGGTGCCAAATGAAGGGACCTCCTTTCAGACGTCTTATGGACTTTCGGGTAATTATAAAGGAGGGGTTTTCTCTGGGTCTGCGAGCAGTACTTTACGGTTGAGTATGGTTCACCAGTATCTTCCAGTTGTAAATCCAGGTGAGGATCCAGTGATTCATCGGATAAGTAATCGTGTCATGTGCGCGGTTAAACTTACTACACAGATTCCGGACCTTCCGCATGAGGTTTTGAATAGCAAGTGGCGGTTGCGGGATAACTATGGGAATCTTCATGTATTTAAAATAGTTCCCTATGAAAGTGGCAATCGTCTGACGGTGGAGCCCGTTAAGTTAGCAAGGCGACCTCAGCACTTCCACATCGTCCTTGCTAATGGTCAGGATTCTACTGACGCGCTGTATGCCAATGGCCGGCATCAGTGCAAAGTTCTTATTGAAGTCACTATGGTGCAGGAAGGGATTAATGGTAATTGGGAGAGCACGCTCCTGCGGGAGGATGAAAAAGCCAGTGTAGCGGTCACATTATATTCTCCAAATGTGAACCAGCCTCTACCGGGGGGGTGGTCCTGCGATACCGTGAAAAATATATATGATACCGGACTTTGGATTCGAGAGATACAAGACGCAGAGGGGGGCGGAATTGGGGAGAACACTACGCAACAAAAGAGTGGGGCGCTGGATACTATAGAGATAGTTGAGCGATTTATGCGTTTGGAAACCGGCGCTTCAATGGAGAGTCGGAGGCTTATGGCTAAGATAATTATAGATGGTAAAGTTTATACCACGAATTTTAACGAAGGGGATTCAAAGTTTAATGCTTGGGTGAATATCTCGCCTCGGCAGCCTTATCGAGTGAGAGTTCGTGATCTTATACTTACTGTGGATCACGCTTATTGGAATCACAATACGAAGACCGATATTGATGTTTGGTATTGGTTGCCCCCGCCTGGGGTGAGGTTTATCTCCCAAATGGGGTTAGACGCACCCATGTGGGTCCCTTGGGAGGGGCGTTACTTTCAGACGTCTTTTGTTAATGGGGCCGGTGGAGTTGATAGAAAAGGCGGAGTTGTAGTGGGCCACGATAAGCCTGGGTCAAGCCCCTCTCTTGATGAGATACATGAAAACTTGTCAGATAATTATCATATTCTGAGATTTAATCGAGTAAATACGATTATGCGTGCGTTATGGGTTTCCATTGAGCTCCCCATGTTTGAAGGGGAGGGCAACACACCTTGGCGACTAGTCGATAATTATGGCTGCATGCATGTATATACTATGCGTGGAAGTAGGCAAAATATTGAGTTGTTGGATTATGAGAGCTGATTAGATTTGTGCGTCTCGTCTTCAGAACAGGTGCTTACCATGAATGTCTATTCCAACGCATTTAATTTTTCCTCGTACTTGAACGGTTCCGTCGATCCACGAACAGGTCAGTATGGTGCCCAAATCAATTTGGCTCAATTATCTCCTGAGGGGCCTCTCGAGGTCAGTCGCAGTATTGTTTTGTTATTTTCAATGTTTGAGCCTGGCCGTGTACCTTATGGGTTGGGGTGGCGCCTGAGTAATACGGAATTTGACCTTTCCAGTGCGCAACTCACGTTGATTAGCGGCGAGCGATTTAAGACGCAAGGTATGCCTTCTGTTGGCGGAACGATGGTTTTCAAGGATCGAAAACTTAAAGATCTAGTGGTAAGGCGAACGAATGAAACCACGCTGCATGTGATTTATCGGGATGGCACGATTGAAGTTTTGGAGCGTACCAGTAGTACGCTCCCTTATCGAATTACTTCCATAAGATTTGAAAATGGTGAGGTCTTCAGATTCGGCTATGCCCCAGGTGGTTCTCTTGAGCGTATCCTCAATCACAAACAGGAAGAGTTGCTGCTACTGACCTACGCGAGTGGGCGCCTGCAAACGGCTGATAGACGTGTCGAGGGGGGGCGTTATGCGCGTACGCGATTTACACAGATCAATGATCGCCTTACAGGTGTCACTGCGCCTTACGATCGTAGTGGTGCGCCGGGGGTTGCTGCCTATACGTTTGTATACAGGACGCTGTTTCGTAATGGCTTGGTTGCGATTGAGCGGGTGCAAACGCCGATGGGCGGAACTGAGCAGATCAACTATACCGAAAACGGTCATCAATATGGCAACAACCAATTCATCCCCCGTGTGTCCAGTTGGACGCAGACTCCAGGTGCCAATCAACCTCCAATGATCCGGACTTATGATTACAGTCCAGGGCAGAACTTCACGGGGTTCCCTTATGCGGGTGGTTTCAAAGAGGGTGAGGACAACCTGTATCTGATTAGCGGCGCCTATGACTATTGGACTGAGGAGAAAAGCATTGACGCGGCCAATAACAATACGGTCTTGAGCGTCACTCGTACCACCTACAATAAGTTTCACCTGTTGACCGAAAAGCAGGTCCTACGCGAGGGAACGCGCAGTAAAGTAAATATCACCTATAACACGCTCCCCGGTCTATTTCCCAGCCAGCCCGCGAACTTCCAACTGCCCAAAACCGTTACCAATCGCTATGAACTCGTAGCTGGTGGCACCTCGAGGGAAGAGATCCAGCAGATCGAAACCGATGATTATGGCAACGAACTCAGCCGCACCGAACCCTCTGGCATTCGCACCGAATACAGTTATTACCCGATTGCCGGCGAAAGCGGCAAATGCCCGGCGGACCCCCACAAATTGTTCCAGCGCTACCTCAAACAAGAGCGACTCGTACCTGTAGGAGGCACGCCTACCGCGCGACTCACGGAATATACCCATACGCGCGTCCCCCAGACGGGCAGTAGTTATTTTGTGCTACAGCAATCGAGCAGCCAGGCTGGTGTGCTAGTGATGCAGCAGACTTACTACGAAACCCCTGTGGCGCTGGCTGGCCGGTTGAAGAGCAGCACCAGTACGGTCGGCGGGCAGCTGTTGACCAGTGATTTCAGTTACGTCATTGAAGGCGATAACCTGATCGAAACCCGACGGTTGAAAGGGCGCGAAGAACAAGGAAATCAATGGCTTGAGGCAAAACGCACGCTTTCGATGGTCAGTCGACGCCTGTTGTCGTTAACGCGAGATGGCGGCAGCACGATGGGCCTGGCGTACGACGTCAATGGCCGGCTGACCGCAGAAACCGTAGCTCTTGGAGCGCCGCAGAAAGCGACCCGGCAATACGCTTACCATTTTGCCGAAGAGAATAAGCGTGCCCATCTGATTACCGCGGACGCGCAAGGTAACAAGACGATTACCTACTACGACGGTGCCGGACGCCAGGTGTCCGAAGCACAATTGATCGGCTCGAGCCAGGAGCGAGTCGCCTGCACTTGGCGTTATGACGCGCTTGGGCAAACTGTGGAAGTGGTCAAGAGCGACTACGTGACCAACGGGCAACGCTCGTTGCGCAGCGTCCACTCCTACAGTAAGTGGGGCAACGCCAGCCGCGTCACCCACGCCGATGGCCGTGTTGTCATCAACGAGTATGACCCGCGGCTCAATCTTACCGAGGAGGGCGTGGTTGGCGGTGAACGGCTGTTGACCTATTTCAATACGCATAACCAGCCAATGAAGGTGGAGCGCCTGGATGCCAACAATAATAAAGTGGAGCTGGCGTCGTATACCTACGATGGCCTGGGGCGCTGCGTGACGGCAATGGATGTCAATAAAACGTCCACTGAGCTGACCTATGACGTGTTCGACCGGGTGCTGACGACCCTTCAAAAACCAATAGATGGCACTCCTCATCGGCTGCGTAAAACGGATTACGCCCCCGGCACCAGCAGTGAATTGGCCAGTGCTTTTACGGTCGACAACAAGCGGCTGGGGGCCCGTACCTACGATAGCCTCGGCAGAATGACCAGCCAGACGCGTGGGGCATCGGGGCAGGCCACGACCTGGGAGTACAAGGCCGGAGAGATGGAACCGTTCACCATGGTTTCCTCCCGTGGGGTTCGCCAGACCCTGACTTATGACACAGAGTTGGATGTGCCGACTCGGATTGAGATGTCGGACCATCCGGCGAGCACCTACCGGCATGACCCGGTTACCGGTGCTATGACACGTTCCGAGACCAATGGCTTGATCCATGAGTTCGTTATGGATGCCAACGGCCGTCCTGAAAAGGATATCCAAACCGCCAACGGCAACGTCCTGACCTCGCAGTATGGCTATTCCCCTGGCGGGCGCCTGCTGCAGCAAACTTCCGCCGACGGCCAGTCCAGCCAGCTTGAGTACGATGTGTTCGGGCGGTTCTCCAAGATGACCACTGGCGCCATGGTCATCGAGCAAACCTACGATACATTGGGCCGGCCGCATGTCCTGAGCACCGCCTATGAAAGCACGCGAGTCGTTACCAAGCTGTCCTATGACTCGCTGGGTCGGGAAGCCGAGCGCCGCTTCGAGCAGAACGGTGCGCTGTTCCAGGTCATGACCAGCACGTATCACCTCAACAGTATGTTGGCGACACGGGAACTCAAGGACGCCGGCTCACGCCTGGTGATCGGCGAAACCTTCACCTACGATGCCTTTCTGCGGCTCAAGACCTATCGCTGCACGGGGCCCGAACACCCCAAGGATCATCTGGGGCGTGGCATTGTCGGGCAGGATTTCAGCTTTGACAGCCTCAATAACATTACTCGGGTTGTCACGACGTTTGCCGACAGCACGCAAGACACCTGCGAGCGTTATTTTACCGGTGCCGATCCCACTCAACTGACCCGGCTGACCCACACACGCCCGGCGCAGGATGTCACCCTGACGTATGACGCGGCGGGCAACTTGCAGGCACACCCGGCGGGCCAGGCCTATACCTACAATGGTTTTGAGCAGTTGACCACAGTGCAGGCCGGTCCCCTCAAGTACAGCTACCAATACGATGCCGAGGCCCGCCAGGTACTGGCGTCCCGGGGCAGTGAGCCGCCGGTGATGCTGGCATACGCCGGCGACCGGCTGGAGACTCTGGTTGAAGGGAGTAAAAAGATCCGTTATGCCGACGGCGGGGATGAGGTGATGGCACGCAGCGGGGGCGTCGACGGGCTGCAACTGCATATGAACGATGCCAGCGGTAGCGTGCGCGGCGTATCGGCCCCAGGCCAGGCCCATGTGCGGCGACACTACACGCCCTACGGCGATACGAAAATCCCGCTGGATGACGGCAAGGTCCGTAGCATGGCTGATCTGCAACTGCCGGCGTTGAATGGTCAACGGCTGGATGCGGCGATCAACCTCTACTTTCTCGGCAACGGTCAACGGGTCTACGATCCTCACCTGATGATGTTCTTGCAGCCTGATCCGCTGAGCCCTTTTGACGAGGGGGGGATCAACAGCTATGCCTACTGTGCTGGTAATCCGGTCAACCTAATGGACCCCAGCGGGTTGTTGCCGAACTGGTTGAAGTGGGTATTGACCGGAGTTGCGCTGGTGTTGTCGATAGTGACGGTAGGTTTTGCGGCTCCCGGATTTGTTACCGCGGTAGCGGCATATGCGGCGGCAGCTGGAACGGCGGCGGCATCTGCGGCGGGGATGGTTGTTGCTTCCAAGGCGGCGCTGCTGGGGGCTGCATCGTTGGGGGTGGTTGGGGGAACGCTTAGTGTCGCAGCCTTGAGTATCGCTGAGGTCGACAGGGCGATGGGTTGGGACCGTTCGCACCACATCCAAAACCTGGGGTGGGCATCTTTCGGGTTCTCTGTGGCGTCATGGGTAGTTAGCTTTGCGGGGGCCTACACGTCGGCAAGTATGGCCTACACTGCGGCTCTCAAGGCCAGCACGGCCAAGGACTTTGTCAAGTACAGCAGCTTTTTTGACGCCCCACTGGGGGCCAGCTTTCTGGCGGCTGGCAAGCGGATGCTGGGCTTGAGCTATAAGTTCACCGATAAACAGGGAATCACTAGCTTCAGCAAGATTTACGGGGTCACCCGTTTCGTATTGAGAAGTACCAACTTTGGTCGCTCGGTAGAGGCCAGAACCACATCGGCAGGCTCGGGTGGTGGCGATCCTGCCCAACCCGTGCCAGGTGCTCCCGGTTCGGCCCATCCCCAGCCGCAAGCCACGGGCAGTCGCCTGGTGGATATGCCGGCCAGCAGTGCAGGCTATTACCAGGCATTCAGAGACGAGGCGTCGCGCATTCGCCAGCCCATCATTGCGCAGTTGTATCAAGGATGATCCAGCAGGGCACCGTGCCTGCAATCAACCCAGGCGCCGGGGCGATAACATCGCCTCCGTCAGGCCGGCACGCTGCAACGCCTCGGGTAACGCCAGGTGGCGAACCAATGCCGCACTGGCCTGGCCCATCGCCGGTGAGGTCTGGATGCCATAACCGCCCTGGGCCGCTACCCAGAATAAACCCTCGACCTGTGGATCGAACCCGCACACCAGGTCGCCATCGCTGACAAAGCTGCGCAACCCTGCCCAGGTGCGGGTCGGGCGGCGGATGCTCAGGGTGGTGGCTTGTTCGATGTGATAGATGCCCGTGGCAATGTCCAGCTCTTCGGGTTGCACGTCGTGGGGCGCCACCGGGTCGGCATTGGCCGGTGAGCCGAGGAACATGCCGGCGTCGGGCTTCATGTAGAACGAGCCGTCGAGGGCCGCCAGTTCCGGCCAGGTGTGGCTATTCACCTCGGCGGGGGGCGCGAAGATAAAGGCGCTGCGCCGCTTGGGTTGCAGGCCGATCTTCCGCGCTCCGGCCAGCTCGCCAATGGTGTCGGCCCAGGCGCCGGCGGCATTGAGGATCACCGGGGCGCTGAAGCGTTGTTGCGAAGTGCGCACGTGCCACTGGCCCTCGCCGTCGCGGGTCAGTTTCTGCACTTCATTGTCGGTGTGGATTTCTCCGCCATTGCGCCGGATACCACGTAGATAGCCTTGGTACAGCGCGTCGGTGTCGATGTCGCAGACCGTCGGGTCGTAGATCGCCCCGTGGACTTTTTCCGGGCGCAGGATCGGCAGCCTGTGCAGCGCCTCCTCGGCACTCAGCAGCTGCGTCTCGGGTACCAGGGCCTTGGCACTCAGGTATTGGCGCTGCAGTTCGTCAGGATCGCCCAGCAGGTCCACCAGCAGTTCGCCACGGGGCGTGAGCAACGGATGCTCGCTGAAACCTGCGGGCGGGTGATCGAAGAAGTCGCGGCTGCCCAGGGTCAGGGCGCGCACTTGCGGGGTACCGTAGGCGGCGATATACAGCGCGGCCGAGCGGCCAGTGGAGTGATAGCCCGGCATGGACTCACGCTCCAGCACGATGACGCGGGCGTGTCGGGACAGCCAGTAACCGGCGGAGGCACCGGCAATACCGCCGCCGATGATGATGTAGTCGGCCTGGTTCATGTGTTCCTCCTTGAATGTGAAAGCGCTGAAAGCAAATGTGGGAGCGGGCTTGCTCGCGAATGCGGTGTGTCAGTCTCTGGACATATTGACTGATTCACTGCGTTCGCGAGCAATCCCGCTCCCACATCTTTTACCGCATTCCAGCTTAAGGGCGTTTACGCTCTACGGGACGCAGCAAGTGCGTCGGCGGCGTTTCGCAGCTGATCTTGCGGCCCAGCAAGGTTTCGATCGACGGCAATTGATACGAGTCGTCTTCCCCGGCAAAGCTGATCGACACACCGGCAGCGCCTGCACGCCCGGTACGGCCGATACGGTGTACGTAGTCGTCCGGCACTTCCGGCAGGGTGAAGTTGATCACGTGGCTGATGCCGTCGATATGAATCCCGCGGCCTGCCACATCGGTGGCCACCAGCACGCGGATCTTGCCTTCGCGAAAGCCTTCCAGGGTCTTGATGCGTTTGTGCTGCGGCACGTCGCCGGACAGTTGCGCGGCATTGACGCCGTCGCGAACCAGGCGTTCTTCAATGCGCCGCACTTCGTCCTTGCGGTTGGCAAATACCATGACCCGCTCCCAACCGTTGTCGTTGACCAGGTTGTAGAGCAGCTTGTATTTGTCGGCACCGGCCACCGCATAGATATGCTGTTCGACGTTTTCGCTGGCGACGTTCAGCGCCTCGATCTCGACGATGGACGGGTCGGTGGTCCACTGCTTGGCGAGGTTCATCACGTCTTCGGTGAAGGTCGCGGAGAACAGCAGGGTCTGGCGTTCGTTTTTCGGTGGGGTCTGGCGAATGATCTGACGCACTTGTGGGATAAACCCCATGTCGAGCATCCGGTCGGCTTCGTCCAGCACCATCACTTCAACCATGTCCAGGTGTACGTCACCACGCTGGTTGAAGTCCAGCAAACGGCCCGGGGTGGCGACCAGGATGTCGCAGTGCCGCGCTTCCAGGTGCTTGAGCTGTTTGTCGAAGTCCATGCCGCCCACGAACGTCATGACGTTGAGGCCGGTGTACTTGGTCAGGTCGGCGGCATCCTTGGCGATCTGCACCACCAGCTCCCGGGTCGGGGCGATGATCAGTGCCCGTGGCTCGCCCATGTAGCGCTCTTTGGGCGGCGGGGTTTGCAGCAGCTGGGTAATGATCGAGATCAGGAACGCTGCGGTCTTGCCGGTACCGGTCTGGGCGCGGCCAATGGCGTCTTTGCCGGCCAGGGTGAAGCCCAGTACCTGGGCCTGGATCGGCGTGCAGTATGGAAAGCCCAGGTCCTGGATGGCATGCATCAGTTCCGGGGCCAGCTTGAAGTCGTGAAAGCGGGTCTTGCCCTCTTGGGGCTCAACCACGAAGTCTTCCAGTTTCCACGGCTTTACCACCGGTTTTGGCGCACGTTCGCGGCGCGGTTTTTCTACGCGCGGTGGTTCTTCTACGGGCTGGGCGGCTGGAGCCGGGGCGGCAGGCGTGGCAGGCGCTGGTTTTGGCGAGGCAACGGGCGCGGTTCGGCCAGGCTGTTTACCGTCATTGCGGCTGCCGGAAGTTTGGGCCGGGGCGCTGGGAACAGGGGCGAGTGGTTCAGCCTCGCTTTTACCGAACATCTTCTTGAGTGCTTTGAGCACGGTCATCTCATCAATTGGTTAAGGAATGTACGCCGGCCAGTGTAATGCAAGAATCGGGCGCGGCGTAGTGCGTTGGACACGCGGCTACACAATGGCGGTTTTTTAGCCAAGCCGTTGGCTTAGCCATTGACCGATATCGCGGATCTCTTCGGGTAACACTTCGTGACCCATTGGGTATTCTTGCCATGTCACGGTGACACCCTGCTGCTTTAAATGCTCATAGGCGCTGCGGCCCATGGCGTTCTGCACCACTTCATCGTACTGGCCGTGCAGGCACAGGGCCGGAATGCGCTGCTGGCTGGCGGACAGTTCCAGTTCATCGCTGAACGTCGGTGCATAAGTGGAGAGGGCAAGCACGCCACCCAAGGCCCCCTGCCATTTCATAAAGGCGGCGTGCAGGACCACCGCGCCGCCTTGGGAAAAGCCGGCAAGGAAAATGCGCGAGGCGTCTATTCCGCTGGCTTTTTGTTGGTCGATCAAATCAATGACCATTTTTGCCGACTCATCCAGCTGTTCACGGCTGATGGCCCGTGCCGGGCTCATGGCCAATATGTCGTACCAGCTTGGCATCTCGTAGCCGCCATTGATGCTCACCGCACGGGTCGGTGCCTGGGGCAATACAAAGCGCGTGGACAGCAAGGTTTCCTGCAACGCCTCCGCCACTGGCAAGAAGTCGTAGCGATCGGCACCCAGGCCATGCAACCAGATTACGCAGGCGTCTGCGGGCTTGGCGGGCTGAAGAATCAAGGGGTCGGTCATGTTTGCTCCATAAATGTGCGTGCGCGCCGAAGAGATGCGACAAGGCAGCTCGTGCAAGGCGGCTCAGTTAACAAGATGTCGCATGGTTGACTGTTTTGCGATTGATCCTGGGCTGAAACGACTCATCTGACACTCTGGTACGGCGCTTGCTATGTGTAGGTTGATGTCAGAACTATCCGGGAACGGTAACACTATCAGTGACTACCGCCTCTGGGATAGCCGCTGCAATGACAGCGACAGCCTCTTGCTGCTTGACCCCAAAAAAAGCCAACACGGGTCGATATCGCCTCATAAGGGTGCGCAGAGGTTCGAGCTCCGACACAACAAGAGCAACTGGAGGTTTGAATGAAGGTATTGAAGTCCACCCTGGCCATCGTGACTGCGGCGACCGTATTGGGGATCAGTGGTCTGGCCCAGGCCGGTGCCACCCTGGATGCAGTGCAGAAGAAAGGGTTTGTGCAATGTGGCGTCAGCGACGGCCTGCCGGGTTTCTCGGTGCCGGATGCCAGCGGCAAGATCCTCGGGATTGACGCTGACTACTGCCGCGCCGTGGCCGCTGCGGTGTTCGGCGACGCGACCAAGGTCAAGTTCAGCCAATTGAATGCCAAGGAGCGTTTCACCGCGCTGCAGTCTGGCGAAGTCGACATCCTCTCGCGCAATACCACCATGACCAGCTCCCGCGATGCGGGCATGGGCCTGAAATTCCCGGGGTTCATCACCTACTACGACGGCATCGGCTTTTTGGTCAACAACAAGCTGGGCGTGAAAAGTGCCAAGGAACTGGACGGTGCAACCATCTGCATCCAGGCCGGTACCACCACCGAGCTGAACGTTTCCGACTACTTCCGTGGCAACAACCTCAAGTACACCCCGATCACCTTCGACACCTCCGATGAAAGCGCCAAGTCCCTGGAGTCCGGGCGCTGCGACGTGCTGACCTCCGACAAGTCGCAACTGTTCGCCCAGCGCAGCAAGCTGGCCGCGCCGAAAGACTACGTGGTCCTCCCGGAAACCATTTCCAAGGAGCCCCTGGGCCCGGTCGTGCGTAATGGCGACGACGAGTGGCTGGCCATCGTGCGCTGGGTGGGCTACGCCATGCTCAACGCTGAAGAAGCCGGTATCACCTCGAAAAACGTCGAGGCTGAAGCCAAGGCCACCAAGAACCCGGACGTTGCCCGTCTGCTGGGCGCTGACGGCGAATACGGCAAAGACTTGAAAGTGAAGAAGGACTGGGTGGTCCAGATCGTCAAGCAGGTCGGTAACTACGGTGAAGTGTTCGAGCGCAACCTGGGCAAGAGCACCCCGCTGGAAATCGACCGTGGCCTGAACGCGCTGTGGAACAACGGTGGCATTCAATACGCACCTCCTGTGCGCTGATCGCTGATGGTTCTATCACCCGGTGGGCCAACCGCCGGGTGATGTTCTGTTCCATTTTTTGCGGGGCACTTAATGCAAACTCAAATCGGCGCACCAAAACAGAAGCTCAGCTTCAGTGATCCAAAAGTGCGTGCGTGGCTGTTCCAGATCATCACCATCGTGGCGGTGGTCGCGTTGGGCTGGTACCTGTTCAACAACACGCAAACCAATCTTCAGCACCGGGGCATTACCTCCGGCTTCGACTTCCTGGAGCGCAGCGCCGGTTTCGGCATCGCTCAACATTTGATCGACTACACCGAATCGGACAGCTATGCCCGGGTCTTTGTGATCGGTCTGCTCAACACCTTGCTGGTCACCGTGATCGGTGTGGTCCTGGCCACCATCCTCGGGTTTATCATCGGCGTGGCCCGGCTGTCACCGAACTGGATCATCAGCAAACTGGCGACGGTGTATGTGGAGGTGTTTCGCAATATTCCGCCGCTGCTGCAAATCCTGTTCTGGTATTTCGCGGTGTTCCTGACCATGCCGGGGCCGCGCAACAGCCATAACTTCAGCGACACCTTTTTTGTCAGCAGCCGTGGCCTGAACATGCCGGCGGCCGTCGCGGCCGATGGGTTCTGGCCGTTTGTCGGCAGTGTGGTGCTGGCGATCACTACCATTGTGTTGATGAGCCGTTGGGCCAATAAACGCTTTGAAGCCACCGGCGTGCCGTTCCACAAGTTCTGGGCGGGTCTGGGGCTGTTCCTGGTGATCCCGGCGTTGTGCACGTTGCTGTTTGGTGCGCCCGTGCATTGGCAAATGCCGGAACTCAAGGGCTTCAACTTCGTCGGCGGCTGGGTTCTGATCCCCGAGCTGCTGGCGCTGACCCTGGCGCTCACGGTTTACACAGCAGCGTTTATTGCCGAGATCGTGCGTTCGGGCATCAAGTCGGTCAGCCACGGCCAGACCGAAGCCGCGCGCTCCCTGGGCATGCGCCCCGGGCCCACGCTGCGCAAGGTCATCATCCCGCAAGCCCTGCGGGTGATCATCCCGCCGCTGACCAGCCAATACCTGAACCTGGCGAAAAACTCGTCCCTGGCCGCCGGTATCGGTTACCCGGAAATGGTTTCGCTGTTTGCCGGCACGGTGCTCAACCAGACCGGCCAGGCCATCGAGGTCATTGCCATCACCATGAGCGTGTACCTGGCAATCAGCATCAGCATTTCCCTGCTGATGAACGGGTACAACAAGCGCATTGCGCTGATCGAACGGTGAGGACACCCGCATGACTTCCCATACTTTCAAACCTGATATGCCGCCGCCGAACAAAGTCTTCGGCCCGATGGCATGGATGCGCGCCAACCTGTTTTCCAGTTGGCTCAATACCCTGCTGACCTTGCTGGCGTTCTACCTGGTGTACCTGGTGGTGCCGCCGATCCTGCAGTGGGCGATCCTCGACGCCAACTGGGTCGGCACCACCCGCGCCGACTGCACCAAGGAAGGCGCCTGCTGGGTGTTTATCCAACAGCGCTTCGGGCAGTTCATGTACGGCTACTATCCCGGCGACCTGCGCTGGCGCGTGGACTTCACCGTGTGGCTGGCGGTGATTGGCGTGGCCCCGCTGTTTATCTCGCGGTTTCAGCGCAAGGCGGTCTACGGCCTGGGCTTTCTGGTGCTGTACCCGATCATCGCCTTCTTCCTGCTGCACGGCGGGATCTTCGGCCTGACCAACGTCGCCACCAGCCAATGGGGCGGCCTGATGCTGACCCTGGTCATCGCCACCGTCGGCATCGCCGGGGCCTTGCCCCTGGGGATTGTGCTGGCGCTGGGGCGACGCTCGAACATGCCGGCGATTCGTGTGGTGTGTGTGACCTTCATCGAGTTCTGGCGCGGCGTGCCGTTGATTACCGTGCTGTTCATGTCGTCGGTGATGCTGCCGCTGTTCCTGCCTGAAGGCATGGGCATCGACAAGCTGCTGCGGGCCCTGATCGGCGTGATCCTCTTCCAGTCGGCCTATGTGGCTGAAGTGGTGCGCGGTGGCTTGCAGGCGATTCCCAAGGGGCAGTACGAAGCGGCCGCCGCGATGGGCCTGGGCTACTGGCGCAGCATGGGCCTGGTGATCCTGCCGCAAGCCCTGAAGCTGGTGATCCCCGGCATCGTCAACACGTTTATTGCGCTGTTCAAGGACACCAGCCTGGTGATCATCATCGGCTTGTTCGACCTGCTCAACAGCGTCAAGCAAGCCGCCGCCGACCCGAAATGGCTGGGCATGGCCACTGAAGGCTATGTGTTCGCGGCCCTGGTGTTCTGGATTTTCTGTTTTGGTATGTCGCGCTATTCCATTCATTTGGAACACAAGCTCGACACTGGCCACAAGCGTTAGGAGTTTTTTGATGAGCGAAGCAATCAAACAGCCGGTGAGCCCTGAAGGCATTATCCAGATGCAGGGCGTCAACAAGTGGTACGGCCAGTTCCATGTGTTGAAAGACATCAACCTCAACGTCAAGCAGGGCGAGCGCATCGTGCTGTGCGGCCCGTCCGGTTCGGGCAAATCCACCACCATCCGCTGCCTCAACCGCCTGGAAGAGCACCAGCAGGGGCGCATCGTGGTCGATGGCGTGGAACTGACCAATGACCTCAAGCAGATCGAAAGCGTGCGCCGGGAAGTGGGCATGGTGTTCCAGCACTTCAACCTGTTCCCGCACCTGACCATCCTGCAGAACTGCACGCTGGCGCCGATGTGGGTGCGCAAGATGCCCAAGCGCAAGGCCGAGGAAATCGCCATGCACTACCTGGAGCGCGTGCGCATCCCGGAGCAGGCCCACAAGTTCCCGGGACAATTGTCGGGCGGCCAGCAACAGCGCGTAGCGATTGCCCGTGCCCTGTGCATGAAGCCGAAAATCATGCTGTTCGACGAGCCGACCTCGGCCCTCGACCCGGAGATGGTCAAGGAGGTGCTGGACACCATGATCGGCCTGGCCGAAGACGGCATGACCATGTTGTGCGTGACCCACGAAATGGGCTTTGCGCGCACCGTGGCCAACCGCGTGATCTTTATGGACAAGGGCGAGATCGTGGAACAGGCGGCGCCCAATGACTTCTTCGACAACCCGCAGAATGAGCGGACCAAGTTGTTCTTGAGTCAGATTTTGCATTGATGGATGTTTGAGACCAACCCGGCCTGGCGCCGGGTTTTTTTTGCGGCTAGGAAGCGTTGAGTACTTCAGTGTCGCTGTTCACGGTAGAGGTGAAGGCACCGAACAAATCAGCACCCTCGGCGGATGCGTTTTATCTCGGCGCCGATCATTTTTCGCGCGGCGAGAACCAACTCATCACCCGCTTCTGCATAGCGATCCGCACTATCGGTATCGGGGTCCCAAAAGCCGTCGCCACAGGCTTTGCATCCCCAGCCTGAAAGAGTGTCGACCCGACGCCCCATGCCCTGGACACTGATGGTTTTGCGTTCCTTCCAAGCCGCCTGACATCCGCCTTTATCACCGCCGAATCGTAATGAGGTGTGTACTTTTCCATAAGACACCTGAGGCCAATAGTTACCCTTGAAGGGTAATTTTACTGATCGAAAATTCGCTTCCTTTGCCCGCCTGAAAACCCTGGTGCGTTGCTTCTGTAGGCAACTCCGAATAGTCTGTACGAAAATTCATCCTATGATTGGACGAAAGTACAAAACCCATGCCGGACATCGCCCCTCTGATCAAACGCTCCCTGGTCGACCAGGCCCTGGACCAACTGCGCCAGCGCATCACCCAAGGCAAATGGGCGATTGGCGAGCGCCTGCCCACCGAGCCGGAGCTGTCGGCCGAGCTGGGCATCAGCCGCAATACCGTGCGCGAAGCCATGCGGGTGCTGGCGTTCTCCGGGCTGATCGAGGTTCGCCAGGGAGACGGTAGCTACCTGCGTTCCATGACCGATCCGTTAGGGGTGATGAATGCCATGTCCCAGTGCACCCTGGAGCAGGCGCAGGAGACGCGGCAGATTCTTGAGGTCGAGGCCGTCGGCCTGGCGGCCTTGCGCCGCACCCCTGAGGATCTGCAACGCCTGCACCAAGCGCTGCGGGCCAGTGGCGAGCACTACCACGGCGACCTGGAGCACTACATCCAGTGCGACCTGGTGTTCCACAAGCGCCTGGTGGACGCGGCCCACAACCCGGCCTTGAGCGAGCTGTACCAGTACTTTTCCAGCATCGTCGGCGCCCAGTTGCGCCAGACCCTGAATATCAAGCCGCGTCGCCAGGCAGTGTTCGACCTGCATGTCGAACTGCTCAATGCCGTGGAGCAGCAGGCCCCGGAGCGCGCCAAAGCCCTGTCCCGGCAGTTGATCAATGAACCTTGAACCCGAGAACGCCATGCCCCGCCCAGAAAATGCCCTTGAAGAATTGCTGATCGACGCCGAGGCCGACGACGAGGTGGTCCAGCACAGTCCGCCGCAGGTGCATCGTCCGTGGCTGTTATTACTGGGCCTGATCCTGGTGGCGTTGAACCTGCGCCCGGCGTTGTCGAGCATGGCACCGCTGCTCAGTGAAGTGTCCGCCAGCCTGGGGTTGTCGGCGGCCCAGGCCGGCCTGCTGACCACCTTGCCGGTGCTGTGCCTGGGCCTGTTTGCGCCCATGGCGCCGATCCTCGCCCGACGGTTTGGCGCCGAGCGGGTGGTGCTGGGGATTTTATTGACCCTGGCCGCCGGGATCATTCTGCGCAGCTCGTTCGGTGAGGTCGGGCTGTTCGCCGGCAGTCTGCTGGCCGGGGCCAGTATTGGCATTATCGGGGTGTTGTTGCCGGGTATCGTCAAGCGTGACTTCGCCAGGCAGGCCGGGGCCATGACGGGGGTCTACACCATGGCCCTGTGCCTGGGCGCGGCGTTGGCAGCAGGGGCCACGGTGCCGTTGAGTCATTACTTCGCAGACAGCTGGAACATCGGCCTGGGCTTCTGGATGCTGCCGGCACTGCTGGCGGCGCTGTTCTGGTTACCGCAAGTCGGGCAGAAACACGGCGCCCACCAGGTGGCGTATCGGGTCAAGGGCTTGCTGCGCGACCCGCTGGCCTGGCAGGTGACGTTGTATATGGGCCTGCAATCGTCCCTGGCCTATATCGTGTTCGGCTGGCTGCCGTCGATCCTCATCGGCCGTGGCCTGAGTGCCACTGAAGCCGGGTTGGCCCTGTCCGGCTCGATCATCGTGCAACTGGCCAGCTCCCTGGCCGCACCCTGGCTGGCCACCCGTGGCAAGGATCAACGCCTGGCCATTGTGGTGGTAATGCTGCTGACCCTCGGCGGCCTGTTCGGGTGCCTGTATGCACCGTTGGACGGTCTGTGGGGCTGGGCGATTCTGTTGGGCCTGGGCCAGGGTGGCACGTTCAGCCTGGCGCTGACCTTGATCGTGCTGCGCTCGCGCGATTCCCATGTGGCCGCCAACCTGTCGAGCATGGCCCAGGGCATCGGTTACACCCTGGCGTCCCTTGGCCCGTTCGCGGTCGGCCTGGTGCATGACTGGACCGGCGGCTGGACGGCCATTGGCTGGATTTTCGCGGTAATCGGCCTGGGTGCAATCGTCGCCGGGCTGGGCGCAGGACGTGCGCAGTATGTGCAGGTCACCAGCGAGAAACTCTAGAGATACAGCACTTCCAGGGTTGCCGAGCCATCCAGCGGGGTGTCGGTGCTCAGGTCCAGGTTCTGCCGGGCATTGATCACCGCTTCGACTTTGACCGTGCTGATCAGAACCTGAATCGCCGACGGTCCGGCGACACTGTCTTTGGTTTCGGTGAACCCCAGGTAACTGTTGGCGCCAATCTCGATGGTGTTGAGGTTGGCGGTACGCCAGGCCAGGCCGCCGGTGGTGGACTCGGTGCCGTAGATCAGCGAAGTACTGTCGACCAGCGTTTTTCTGGGATCAAACGTCATGGAATACAGCCCGATGCGATTACCACTGTTGTCGAACCCCAGCCCGTAATAGATCTCGCTGTTGACCGTGGCCGAACCGTTGCGATTGTCGCGCATGCGCAGGGCAAAGCGCGCTGGGGCATTGCAGCCGATTCTGACTTGCAACTGCTTGATCGGCAGGCGTGTGCCCTTGTCGAGGTTCAGGTCATGTTGGGAAATCTTGCCGTAGTCGATCAGCCCGCCGCTGGACAGCAGCGGGGTACAGGCTGTCGGCGTGACCTGGCCTTTGACGCTCAGGTCCACGGTCGAGGCGGCCAGCGCAGGTTGCGCCGAGACCAGTAACAGCAGGGCGGGCAAAGCCAGGCAGTGCTTGTGCATAAAGAAGGTTCCAGAGGTCAGAGGTAGATGATTTCCAGGGTGCCGGAGCCGTTGATACGCACCACGTTGCGCAGGTCCATGGATTGGGTGGGGGCCAGGTAGGGCTTGATGCGCACCGTGCCGACCAGGTGTTGAGCGGCAATCGGCCCCAGGGTGCTGCCGATGCTGTCGGTAAACCCCATCAGGCTATTGGCGGCGATCGGGATCTGCCGGGCGGTGGCGCTGCTCCAGGCCTGGCCGTTGCTGGTGGAGTCGGTGCGATAGAGGGTGCCCAGGTTATCGGCGCTGAAGTCCGCCGGGTCGATGTTCAGATAGTAGCGACCGATTTTGTTGTGACTGGCATCCACGCCCAGGCCATAGGCGGTCTCATCGGTGCCGCCGGTGGCCGAGCCGAATCGGTTGTCGTGCATCACCAGGGCGAAGCGTGCGGGGGCATCGCAACTCACGGAAAACTGCAACGTACGGGTGGGCAGCGGGGTTTCTGCAGTGGCGCTCAGGTCCTTGGCCAGCAAGGTGCCGTAATTCACCAGGCCGCCGTTGGATAACTGCGGTGTGCAAGCGACGGGGGCGAAGTGGGCGCGCAGGGTCAGTTCCCGGTAGCGCCCGCTTTGGGGGGCGTCGAAGGTGCCCGACACTTCCCAGGTGGTCGCATCGCGCACGTGGGTCGCGGCCACGTCGGCCCAGGCACTGAGGCTTACTTGCAGGGAAAAGTGCTGGCCTTGCACCGGATTGCCGCCGACCATCGGCACCACCCCATGGCCTGGACGCCAGTTCAACGCTGTGGCGACGGTGGCGGGAGGCTGGCCGGCGCCCGGTAGTAACCCCAGCTCCACTGCCTGGCCATCCAGCACGCCATCGCTGACTTGCAGGGCGTAGTGTCCATGTTCGGTAAATTGCAGGTATTGCGCATTCGCCGCCAGGGCCCGATAGAACACACCCATATCCGCCGGTTGCGGACAACTCAGGTTCAGGCTCAGGCGGCGTTCGCCGAGCAGGCGCTGGGGGGCACTGTCGTTTTGTGCAAGGCGGCTCATCAGGCCCAAATCCAGCAGGGATTCACTGAGGGTCAACTGGCACTCGTCATCGGCCAGGGCATTGCCGGCAAGGCCGACGGTAAGCACGACCGCCATCAGTCGCTTTGGGGCGCGGAAAAGGCGCATGGTGATCGTCCTCATAAGGCGTTGCAGCTCGCTGGCACGGTTTCGAAGTACACCTGGGGATCGCCCTTGGCCGGCAGTTCAAATTGCAGCCGGCAGCGCTCCATCTCTGGTGCGTTGACCCACAATTCAGACTGCTCCAGCACGTTGGGCAGGAACACCTGGCCACTGTCCTGCACCAGGGTCACGAACTCGCCGCTGGCGGTACTGACAGAGGCGCCACGGGGCAGCAACGCCCCCTGCGCGGTGCGCGCGGTGAGCAACACTCGACGGGTCAAGGTCACGCCGAATTCGACCCGTTGCACGGCGCCGCGCCCGGCCGAGATCATGGTCAGGCCGTTGTTGATATCGGCGTTGCGCGGCAGCGAGCGGGTCTGCACTTCCACCGGGCTGCGGCCATAGGCGCTCACCTGGGGCACCACGGCCTGGCCTTGCCAGTCGGTCCACACCGGGCCGCTGGGCGTGCTCAGCTTGATACCGCCCATGTCGCCCAGCGCCACCACGGCAAAGGTGTCGCGCACCGCATACGGCGACAACGTGACACCGCCACCATGCAGCACCACGCCCCCCCGGGCGCTGCCCTGATAGCTCGAACGCTCGGCATCGGCGCGGCTGTAGCTGAAATCGAGTTGGCTGTAGCGGGGCAGGGCCGAGAGGCCGAGGGTGGTTTCGACCTGCTGGTCGCGGGTGTCGTGTTCGGCGCTGACGCGGTAACTCAATTGATCGTCGATCTGTTCGTTCAGCCCCAGCCCCGTGCGATGTTCGCTGCCCGAGTTGCGGACCCAGGCCCGCACGCGGCGGCTCTCGCCCAGGGGCAGGCTGACGTTCAGGTACACCGCGTTGTCCTGCTGCTGGCGCCCGCCCATCTGCCACTCGGCACTGGCCGACAATGACACCCCGCCGACGCTGGTGCCCCAGGACGCCAGGCCGCGACTGCTGCTCTCGCCGTCAGCGCTGCTCGAGCGCGAAACCCCGGCACTGAAAGCCCCCAGCCACGGGTGGGACCAGCCCAGCGTGGCGCTTTGTTGATCGCGATAACGGGAGCGCGGTTGCTGGGTGGTGTCGGGCGCGTAGGTGGCTTCTTCCAGTTCCCGATAGCCCGGTGTCCTCCAGGAATTGGCCACGCTGAACGACCATTGATCATTCAGGCGCTGGGCCCAGGACAGGTCGGTTTGCAGGCCACGGACCTTGTCCCGCGCCTGGGTATCGGCGAGCTGTGTGGACAGCTGGATCTGACTGTCCAGCCACGGCAGCCAACCCAGGCTCAGCCCCGCAGCCCGGTATTCACTGGACACCAGCACGCCGCTGCCCAGGGACAGTTGCGAGTGCACGGCACCGGTCCAGCCCGCGCTGGCGACCCACGGATCGTCGCCCTGGGCATCGCCGATATTGCGCACACGGCCCACCGCCACCGAGTACCCCGGTGCTGGCAACCCGAGGCCGAGCATGGCGGCGGGGACGGTGAAGCGTCGCTCGCCGCCGCTGCTTTCCTTGACCGTGACTTCGACGTCCGAACGCGAGTTCAGGCGCCGTACGTCCGTCAGGGAGAACGGTCCGGCGGGCACCACCGTGGAGTGAATCAACGCGCCGTTCTGCCGCACCTCGACTTGCGCCGGGCTGTTGGCAATACCGTCGATGGTCGCGCTTTGCCCCTGTGCCAGTAGAGCCTGTTCGGTCAGGACCTGGACCCCGGTGATCTGCGCACCGGATAACACCGGGTTGTAGAGGCTGATCTGCCCGGCTTGCAGCACGGCTTGATGGCTGGCAAAAGTGCGCTGGGCATAGGCCTCCAGATGGGTGCTGCGCGACAGCCCATCCTGCCAGGTCTGTACTTGGCGGCTGCGCACGATCCAGTCGCCGGCGTTGAAACCCACCTCGGTATTGGCCGAGCCAAACCGGCTGTTGCCGTCGCCGAAGCGGTTATAGAACCCTGTGAGATCGTAATTGAGCAAGCCGGCGACGCCGCCGGTTTCATAGCCCGAGACGTCTTGTTGCACCGGGCGCAATGCATCGGTCGGCACCACCAGGGACACGCTGAGGCTGGCGGGGTCCGGCTCCACCAGGCTTTGTGGGTACTGCGCGAGAAAATCATGGCAGGGCCCTTCGTCGCCGGGGATCGTCAGGTTGGCGGCGTCCAGCAAGGATCGGTCAAAACACAGTACGCCCTGTTGATCAAAACCCACCTCCAGGCGCCCACGAGGCTGGCCGTTGACCCGCAGGCTCACCGCCTGCCTGCCGGCGGCAAAGCGCGGGGCGTCCAGCAGCAGGTTGGCCAACTCTGGGTCAATGCCGCGCTGGTGCAGGGTGGTGGCGTCGAAGCCGGGCCGTGCTTCGGCCCAGGCTTTGCCCGGCAATAAGGCACAGGCCAGCAGCATCGCGGGGAAGGCAAGGCGAGCGGGAGTGTCGGGCACTGCTTCGCCGTCACGGGAGCTCAATATTGTTTTCACGAAAGGCACTCGATTGAAGGGCGTCTGTGGCGGGTCGGGAACCTCTTGTTGCTCGTCAGATGATCGGGGCTTCGTAGGCGGCAGCCGCAAAGCCGTAGACGGTGGCCGGTTGCAGTCGCACTTTAGTGGCGGGGCCGCCGCTGGCCTGCACACTCAGGGTCTCCCCGGGCAACACGTAGGTGCGAGGCAGCATGGCTTTGCCGTCACCGGGCAGCAGGCGCAGGTCCTGGGCCAGGCGCACCACATACGGGCTGTCGTTGCGCACGTGCAAGGTACTGCCCTGTTGCGACCAGGTCAGGCTGGTCCAGGGCGTGCGATTGAGGGCCAGGCCCTTGGGGTGGATGATCACCGGCAGGTTCTGGCGCACCGTCACGCCGACCTGTGCGTGCCCGGCTTTGGCCGCGGAACGGCCCTGGGGCATACCTTCGAAGATCGCCCGTTTGAGCCGCTGGGTACGCAGCGGTTGTTGGCTTTGCAGGATGAAACGGACCAATTGCGATTTGTCCGGCTCCACCCGCGACAGTGGCGGCGTGACTACCAGCAGGGGTTCGGTGTCTTCGGGAATGTCTTCCAGGGTGACGTGCAACAAGGCGAGCTGGCCGTCGGTGTTGGTCACTGAAACGGCGGCCTCACCCTCGGCTTCGTAAATAATCACCACGGAGGTGTCCGGCACCATGCCGTCGGCCTGGGCCTGTGCGCCAAGCAGCAGCGACAGGGCAAGCCAGCAGGTTGCTGTTTTGAGTAAGGTTGTGGTCATGCCGGGGTCTTCCATTGGGGCAGCGTGAAGAGGTCAGAGGTAACGCAGGTCCAGCACGATGGAGCCATCGAGCGGCACCTCCTGATTCAGGGTCAGGTACTGGGTGAAGTTGATCGACGTGTCGATGCGCAATTGAGTCGTCAACTGGCCGATGAAGTCCGGCTGGCGATCTCCGGGCAGGGCAAAGCCGACATAGGATTTGGGGTACGCATTGGGTTCCGGGCGCCAGGTTTCGCCACTGTCGGTGGAGGCCAGGACCTGCATGGGCTGTGAGTCGCCCTGGGGGTTGCGATAGGACAGGGCGATGGACCCCAGGCGCTCGGCCGGGACGTGGATGTTTCGGCCCAAGCCATAGAAGAACCCAGGGGCCAGTGAGGATTGCGCGCGGTTATCGAGCCCCACCAGGGCGAACAACATCGGCCTGGTGCATTGCACCTTCAGTTCCAGCAACTGGCCCGGTAGTACGGTGAACTCGTTGGCGTTGAGGGTGTGTGCGGGAATTTTCCCATGATTAACCGTGCCGTCCTCTGACAGCGTCACGTGGCAGGCATCCGGCGTCAGCCGCCCCGTTACCGTGATATCGACAGAAGACGCGGCGAAGGCCGCTGCGCCATTCGTCAGCAAAAGCCAGATCGCCAGAAGGCGAGGGTAGGTGTTCATCGGTGGGCGCCACTGGCCGAAGTAGACACGGCCGATACGAAAGAAATACCCATGCCCGCAAGTCTCAGCCAGGCATGGGCGTCCAAGGGTTACAGGTACTTGACTTCAAGGGTGGCGGAACCATCGAGGGTGACCTCGTTGCTCAGGTCCAGGCCGTCGGTACGGGCAATGCTGGTTTCCACCACCAGTTCCGCCACCAGCTCCTGGATGGAGGCCGGCTGGGTGGCGTCATCCATGGTGGCTGCGGCCATGTACAAACCTGGATTCCAGAACTTTTCGCTGTACCAGGTATTGCCGCCGTCTGCGGATGCAATCGGCTGCATCGGTATTCCGTCGGCGACCGCGTTGCGTAGCGTCAACCCGAACCAGCCCAGTTTTTGCGTGCCGTTGATCAAGCCCAGGCCGAACTGGGCCGCAGTGGGGGACGAGCCGGCGCGGTTGTCGATGGCGTGCAGGGCAAATTGAATCGGGGCATCGCACGTGACCCCCAGGATCAGGACGTGGGTGCCGATTTGTGTGGGGCTGTCCGCACGCAAGTCTTTCGCGGAAATCTTGCCATGGTCGACGATTCCGCCATGGTCCATGTTAGGCGTACAGGCGCTGGGGACGATCAGACCCTTGACGGTCAGGTCGACGGTGGAGGCCGCGTAACTGGTGGCAGAGCCAAGCAGCAGCAGGCTGGTGGCGATGGCGGTGAACACGGGTTTCATGGGAGCGAGTTCCTTTCGATTGGGGCTGTGTGTGGCGTTACAGATAGTTGACCTGGACCGTGGCGTGCCCATCGACGGGGACTTCGTCGGTCAGGGTCAGGCCATCGGCAGGCGCAATGTGGGTGTACAGGCGGATCTCCGCGTCCAAGGCGCGGACGGCGATAGGTACCAGGTCATTGCCCCTCGCAACTGCCGTCACCAGGGTGTGGTTGAGCATATTGGTCAGTTCCCACGTCACGCCGCCGTCTCGCGAGGTAATGGTCCGTACCGGGGCACCGTCAGCTATCGGGGTGTAGAGATGAAAGGCGGACCCTCCCAGTTTCTCGCCCCCGGGCGTCATGCCCAGGCCATGCCAGTTGTCGTGGTTGGCCGAGGAGCCGGCACGGTTGTCGACAGTGTTCAGGGTGAAAAGCGTCGGTGCTTCACAGCGCACGCTCAGTAGCATGGATTGATTGGGCAGTTTGGTGTGCTGGTCGGCGTTGAGGTCCTTGGCCGACATTTTCCCGAAGTCGATGGTGCCGTCGCCTGAGATCAACGGTGCGCAGGCGCTGGGCGTAATGGTGCCTTTGACGGCGAGGTCGGTGGTGCTGGCGGCGAATGCCGCCGGTGTGAACAGCAATGTCAGTAGGAGTCTGGAGGCAAAAGCGTTCATAGACATAGGGCCCTTTATCTGGAGTGGTCCAAGCAGCGTCGACCGGTTTAGAGGTACTTCACTTCCAGGGTTGCCGAACCGTCCAGCGCCACCTCATCGGTCAGGGTCAGCGTGTTTGCCGGGGCAATCCAGGTATTGAGCACGATCTCCACGGATGCGGTTTCGAGGGGGTGCGGCAAGTAGCCGACATCCGGGACAAAGCTGCCGAATGCAATCAACCGGTTGGGCGCGACATAGTCGTCGTCCCACTGCATGCGCCATGTGCCATCGCGAAATTGCAGCATTTGCGATGGGATGTCGGCGACGGGGTTACGCACGATCACTACATACATCCCGAGTTTTTCCGTGCCATTGATCAGCCCCAGGCCATAGCCTGAGGCATTGGTGCCGTGCGATGTACCTGCCCGATTATCGACAGGGTTGATCGCAAACAGCGTCATGGCCTCGCAATTCACAGTCAGTTGCAGGGTCTTGTCTTCAATTCGTGTTTGTGTGTCCGGGTTCAGGTCTTTGGCCGAGATTTTCCCGAAGTCGATAGCGCCCGGCACGGTGAGGGTGCAGGCGCTTGGGGTGATAAGCCCTTTGACCGTAAGGTCCACGGTGCTGGCGGCAAAGGCCGATGAGGCACTGGCGAGCAACAGGGCGGTGCCCACCAGGTTTAACGACTTGTTCATGTTCAGGTTGTTCCAGTGCAGGTTCGGCTGATAAGGCGCACACGGCAATACCTGCCCTTTGTGAAGGGTGGCTTACAAGGCGGCTTGGCTTATGGGTTTCAGGGC
The DNA here is from genome assembly GCF_030687625.1 of Pseudomonas sp. FP2294. Lineage (NCBI taxonomy): Bacteria > Pseudomonadati > Pseudomonadota > Gammaproteobacteria > Pseudomonadales > Pseudomonadaceae > Pseudomonas > Pseudomonas sp. FP2294. The sequence continues at coordinate 4,698,575 of NZ_CP117441.1, read as the reverse complement.
TGCTGCGGGGCGGCGCCTGAGCTCCCTCTTCTCGGGGTAGGCGCAATTTAGCGGGGAGACTGGGCAGGGGAAATACAACTATTACGACAATCGGCGGGAGAGGGAAATCAGTTTGGAGCGTGTCGGAATAAGTTAATTTGTTTTGTAGGAAAGTTGGTTTTTTCGTAGTTTTTGCATCGTCATGACCGCCTTCATAAGGCTACTTTTGTAGTGCGATAGCAGTCGTGTGAAGTGTTCGCACGTCCCCTGGCTGTTGCGTCAGCGTTGCCGGCCTACTACGAGCGCTGGGCGTTGCAGGACCCATCGCAATCATGAGGTGACCATGGAGACTGGCGTATTTTCCAACGCAGTGCTTTCCCGTGAACCGACACCTTCGCCTACACCGCCTGTGCACTGGCAGCACCTCAAGGTACTGGTGGTGGAAGACCACTCCGCCTACCGCATCTTAATGGGGTGGTTCCTCAAACAGCTCGGGCTGGGCCATCAATTGGTCGGCGACGGGCAGCACGGGCTGGCAGCCCTTACCGAACGGCGATTCGACCTGGTGATCAGTGATTGCCAGATGCCGCATATGGACGGCTACACCATGAGCCGTGCAATCCGTCTGCGTGAACACGCTAACGCCCAGAGGCGGGTACCGATCATTGCCTTGACCGGTAACCTGGTACATGACGACCCCCAGCGTTGCCGCGATGCAGGCATGGATGCCTGGTTGCTCAAGCCGTTGTCCCTGGGGCAATTGCATAGCGTATTGGCATTGTGGCTGCCAGGCCCGGCCGATGTGCAGGCGCCGGTGCCCGTTTCGGCACTCTGGCCGACCCGTGCCGGCCTGATTGAAACCTTTGGCGATGCTCTTGTAGTGGACCAGATGCTCGCCAGCCTGCTTTGCGAAGCCCGGGAGGACAGTGTCGGCCTGGCTCATGCGTGCCGGACTCTGAATGCGCCGTTGACCGCCGAGCGCTTGCATCGCCTGGTGGGGAGCCTGGCCTTCCTCGGGGTGGCGGACCTGGAGTTGCGAGGCATGCGCCTGATCGAGCGCGTCCATGCCCAGGGCATAGCATTGAGCGCGTCGCAGCTGGAAGCGTTCCAGGCTGACTTGCATACCTACCTCACTTACTTGGGCTCGCTGTGATGCCTTTGTCGATTTGTAGGTAAATGGAAGTCTGTGTTGAAAGTTTTTGGTGTAGGCGTTTTCTTTTTATTTTGTAGGTGTTGCCGGGCTGGCTACCAAACATTGATCGTGATGAAAAAACCGGGAGCTCAGGCAGTTGTTGAAGGGGACCGGCGCAGGTATTTTGCGCGGATTCAAGTTGCCATCATCCGTGGGTATTTATGCTTCGCGTAATTATTGCTGACGATCATCCCATTGTGCGTATCGGGCAGAGAGTGGTAATCGAGGCGAACGGCCGGTGCAAAGTCGTGGGGGAGGCCGATGGCCCCGATGAACTGCTGCGGTTGCTGGAAACCACGCCCTGCGACGTACTGGTGACCGACTTCGCTATGCCGGGCGGCCAGCAGGCTGACGGCTATGGCCTGCTGAGCCTGTTGCACCGCCAGTACCCGAGGTTGCCGGTGATTTTGGTGACCATGTTTGCCAACGTCGCCACCTTGCGCGCCTCCTTTGCCCACGGCGCACAGGCGATCGTCGCCAAAAGTGCCTCGGCCAAGGAGTTGCCCCTGGCTATCAAGACGGTGCACGCCGGCCAGACCTTTGTCAGCGAATGCCTGCGGGTGCAGTTGGTGGAGGCGGGTACGGGCGACCAGTCGCAACAGCCGCAGTTGTCCGGCAAGGAGCGCGAAGTGGTGCGCATGCTCGCCAGTGGCATGACGGTCAGTCAGATCGCCGCGCGGGTCAATCGCAGCATTTCCACCATCAGCAAACAGAAAAGCACGGCCATGAACCGCCTGTGTATTTCCACCGACGTGGATCTGTTCGCCTATGCTCGCAGCTGCGGGATGGTGCCCTAGGTATTCCGCAGATCAATGCCGATGGTGTTGCAGGCCCATGCACACTATCGTAAGTGACTTTCAACCCTTCGCCGGATGCTGCCCATGAGCGACGCCCATAACGCCCTGATCAACGAGTTCTATGGCGCCTTCCAGCGCCTGGATGCCGAGGCCATGAGTGCCTGCTACACCGAGGATGTGCTGTTCAGCGACCCGGCGTTCGGCGAATTGCGCGGGCGCGATGCCGGCGACATGTGGCGCATGCTCACCACCCGGGCCAAGGACTTTTCCCTGACCTTCGACCAGGTACACAGTGACGACAACAAAGGCAGTGCTCATTGGGTGGCGACCTACCTGTTCAGCCAGACCGGCCGCACGGTGGTCAACGATATCCAGGCGCGCTTTGTGTTTCGCGACGGCAAGATCTGCGAGCACCACGACCATTTCGACCTGTGGCGCTGGTCGCGTCAGGCCCTTGGCACCAAGGGCCTGCTGCTGGGCTGGACGCCGCTGGTGCGCAACGCGGTGCGCGGCCAGGCGTTGAAAGGGTTGAAGGCGTTCCAGGCCAGTCGTTGATAAGATTGGCGCTCTTTTCGTTTGCCAGAACCTTTTGTGAACAGCCCACCTGAACCTGTCGCGCCCAAACCCTGGTTTGTCTACCTGGTCCGGGCGGCCAATGGCGCGCTCTATTGCGGGATCAGCAACGATCCGCTGCGCCGCTTTGCGATGCACCAGAGCGGCAAGGGCGCGCGGTTTTTTCTGTCCAGCCCGGCGGTGGCGCTGGTGTATACCGAGGCTTGCGCGAGCAAGGGCGAAGCCCTGCGCCAGGAACGCCTGATAAAGAAGCTCAAGAAAAGCGCCAAGGAGTGTCTGGCCCGGGCTTATCAATCTGACTGATCAGTTCCCATCAGGCCAATGGCTAGGCCGCCGGGGTTTTGCGCGATAATCTGGCCGCTCCTTCATCTGGCGGAGTCCGGCATGTCTGAGTTGATCCTGCACCACTACCCCCAATCCCCTTTCGCGGAAAAAGCCCGCCTGCTCCTGGGCTTCAAAGGGCTGTCCTGGCATTCGGTGATCATTCCCCCGGTGATGCCCAAGCCGGACCTGACGGCCCTGACCGGCGGTTACCGCAAAACCCCGGTGCTGCAGGTGGGCGCGGATATTTATTGCGACACCGCGCTGATCGCCCGCCGCCTGGAACAGGAAAAGGCCACGCCGCCGCTGTTTCCCGAAGGCCAGGAACTGCTCAGCCAAAGTTTTGCCGCCTGGGCCGATTCAGTGGTGTTTTCCCATGCCGTGGCCCTGGTGTTCCAACCCGAATCCCTGGCCGTGAAATTTGCCAAGGTGCCACCGCAGTTGCTGCAGGTGCTGGTCGCCGACCGTAGCAAGATGTTCGGCGACGGTAGCGCCGCCCGCATGCCGCTGGAGGTGGCGCGGCACCAGTGGCCGGCAATCATTGCGCGGCTTGAGCAACAGTTGCAGCGTCAGTCAGGGGATTTCCTGTTTGGCGAACCGTCGATTGCCGACTTCGCCATGGCCCATCCGTTGTGGTTCCTCAAAGGCTCATCAGTGACCTCGCCGCTTGTGGATAACTATCCGGCTGCCAGCGCCTGGCTTGCTCGGGTGCTGGGCTTCGGGCATGGCACCGCCAGCGAGATGAATGCCGGGCAGGCCCTGGAAATCGCCCGCGATAGCGCGCCTGCGGCGTTGCCGGATGAAGTGTTTGAAGATCCCAACGGGTTCAAGGTCGGCCAGCAAGTGACCATCGCCGCGACCGACTACGGCGTCGACCCGGTGGCGGGGGAGTTGGTGTTTGCCGGTCGCGAAGAGTTGATCCTGCGCCGCGAGGATGAGCGTGGCGGCACCGTGCATGTGCACTTTCCGCGCCTGGGCTTCTTAATCCGTTAATCAAACCGCTGTAGGCGCGGGTTTGCTCGAATGCCGTTCAGTCAGGCGTAGATCCCACATTTGGTCTTCGCTGCGTTGAGCATTGCGTTCGCTTAACGGGTCGGCATTAGGGCTTGCTCGCGCCTACAGGTTCAGGGCGGACAGGATGGCATCCGGGTTGTAGTCGCGGATCTGCGTGCCATTCACGTCCACAAATGGAATCCCGCCGCCTCCCAGGGCCTCATAAGCCTTGCGTCCCTGGGCGTCCTTCTCGATGTCCACGGTCTTGTAGGGGATACCCTTCTGATCGAGGAACCGCTGGGTCTGCTTGCAGTACCCGCACCACTCGGTGCTGTACAGCGTGACCCGGGCAGTGGCGCGTACCTGCTCCGGGACGACCTGCGACGGATTGAACAGTCGCTCGATCTTGCCCCAGTTCTGGATCGCCACCACTACCAGCAACACCAGCAGGACTTTCTTCAGTACCCCGCCGAGCATCAGTTACGGCGCTTGAGCTGGTCGGTCAGTTGGGTCGGCAAGCCCTTGATGATCAGGGTGCCGGCGGCTTCGTCATACTCGATCTTGTCGCCCAGCAGGTGCGCTTCAAAGCTGATCGACAGGCCCTCGGCGCGCCCGGTGAAGCGGCGGAACTGGTTGAGGGTGCGTTTATCCGCCGGGATTTCCGGCGACAGGCCGTAATCCTTGTTGCGGATATGGTCGTAGAAGGCCTTTGGCCGATCTTCATCAATCAGGCCCGACAGTTCTTCCAGGCCCATCGGCTCGCCGAGCTTGGCCTGGCTGCTGGCGTAATCCACCAGGGTCTTGGTTTTCTCGCGGGCGGACTCGTCCGGCAGGTCTTCGCTTTCGACGAAGTCACTGAAGGCCTTGAGCAGGGTGCGAGTCTCGCCCGGACCGTCGACGCCTTCCTGGCAGCCGATAAAGTCGCGGAAGTACTCCGAGACCTTCTTGCCGTTCTTGCCCTTGATAAACGAGATGTACTGTTTGGACTGCTTGTTGTTCTGCCATTCGGACACGTTGATGCGTGCCGCCAGGTGCAACTGGCCCAGGTCCAGGTGGCGCGAGGGCGTCACGTCCAGCTCGTCGGTCACGGCCACGCCTTCGCTGTGGTGCAGCAGGGCGATAGCCAGGTAGTCGGTCATGCCCTGTTGATAGTGGGCAAACAACACGTGGCCGCCGACGGAGAGGTTGGACTCCTCCATCAGTTTTTGCAGATGCTCCACGGCAATCCGGCTGAAGGCGGTGAAATCCTTGCCGCCTTCGAAGTATTCCTTCAACCAGCCACTGAACGGGTGCGCGCCGGACTCGGCATGGAAGAAACCCCAGGCCTTGCCTTGTTTGGCGTTATAGCTCTCGTTGAGGTCGGCGAGCATGTTCTCGATGGCGGCGGACTCGGCCAATTCGGAGTCACGGGCGTGGAGAACTGCGGGCGTGCCGTCGGGTTTTTTGTCGATCAGGTGGACGATGCAATGACGGATCGGCATGGGCTTCTCGGCTGGTTGAGCGGGAGCGGTTGGCCTCCCGGAAAAAGTCGCCAGTGTACCGCACCCGTTGGTCGCGGCGTCGTTTGAAGCGGTTTCGGGAGGCCTCTGACGGGTCAGATGCCTTTTTTTCACGGTTTAGAGCGATAAAGCTGACCAAATGGGTAGGTAGAAGCGGATATTTCCCCGTCTCTGTGCTAGTTTTGCCCGGTCTTACGCGATGTATCGGCGTTAAGCGTGCATTCAGCATTTGTCAGGTCGAACCAAACCCCGTTTCAGGCATCTATAACCCCGATCTCTCGCGGTTATGGCCAGGGGTGCCAGGCCATGACGGTCGGGCTCGATGGCTGACACTGCACTCTGCAATCCAAATGAATTTGATAGGGAAGGAACACCACAATGGCTTTGACTAAAGACCAACTGATCGCTGATATCGCCGAATCCACTGATACCACCAAGGTTCAAGTACGTGCCGTACTGGAGCAACTGGCTCAGATCGTTGGTGACCAGCTGGACAACGGCGGCGAAATCACTCTGCCAGGTGTTGGCAAGCTGAAAGTGACCGAGCGTCCAGCCCGTACCGGCCGTAACCCTTCGACTGGCGCTGCCATCGAAATCGCTGCGAAGAAAGTGATCAAGCTGGTTGTGGCCAAAGGCCTGACCGACTCGATCAACAAGTAAGACGCAGCAAAAAAACCGTGCACCGGAGCGATCCGGGCACGGTTTTTTGTTGCCTGCGATTTACCTCTAGCGCACCCAGCGCTGGCGCCAGATCTGCTGCTCGTTCTTGGTCTGGAAGGTCCAGGCCACAAAACGGCTCTGTTTCTGGCCTTGGGACATCTCCACTACCTGGCTTTCCAGGGCACCGGCTTTTTTCAGCGCGGTCTCGATGGCAGGCAGGTTGGAGGCTTTTGACACCAGGGTGCTGAACCACAGCACTTTATGGGCGAAATGCGCGCTTTCGGCGATCAATTGCGTGACAAACCGCGCTTCGCCGCCCTCACACCATAGCTCTGCCGACTGGCCGCCGAAGTTCAGTACCGGCAACTTGCGCTTGGGGTCGGCCTTGCCCAGGGCGCGCCACTTACGCTCGCTGCCTTTGGTCGCTTCGTCCATGGAGGCATGGAACGGCGGGTTGCACATGGTCAGGTCAAAACGCTCACCCGGCTCCAGCAGCCCCAGCAGAATATGTTTCGGGTTGGTTTGCAGGCGCAGTTGGATGACCTTGCTCAGGTCGTTGGACTGCACGATGGCCTTGGCGGCCGCCACGGCGGTAGGGTCAATCTCGGAGCCGAGGAAATTCCAGCGGTAATCCATGTAGCCGATCAGCGGGTAGACGCAGTTGGCGCCCATGCCGATATCCAGCACCTTGACGATCGAGCCACGGGGGATCTTGCCGTCGTTGACACTGGCCAGCAGGTCGGCGAGGAAGTGCACGTAGTCGGCACGCCCTGGCACCGGTGGGCACAGGTAGTCAGCCGGGATATCCCAGTGCTGCACGCCATAGAACGCCTTGAGCAGCGCCCGGTTGAACACCCGCACCGCGTCCGGGCTGGCGAAGTCGATGCTTTCCTTGCCGTAGGGGTTGAGGATCACGTACTGGGCCAGTTCCGGCGTAGTCTTGATCAGCGCCGGGAAGTCGTAACGGCCCTGGTGGCGGTTGCGCGGATGCAGAGTGGCCTCTTTGCGTGGCACCACGGGCTTGGCTGTGGCGGCGGTTTTCGGCTTCTTGCGGGGCGGTTTGGGTGTGCTGGGGGCGGTCATGATGATTCTGGTGTTGGCTCAAAGTGGCGGCCATTGTCACACATCCTGAGCCCGCCCCGGGCAAATGTGGGAAGCGGGGTGTTTTCCAGGGCCAAAAAAAAGAGACCCGAAGGTCTCTTTTTTTACCCGGGTTGCCTCTTACAGGCTGGAAATCCGCGCACGTTGCTCCGCCAGCTTGCCCAACGCCTGTTCGGCCTCGGCCAGCTTGGCGCGTTCCTTGTCGATGACTTCGGCCGGGGCCTTGTCCACGAAGGCTGCATTGGACAGCTTGCCGCCCACGCGCTGCACTTCGCCCTGCAGGCGCAGGATTTCCTTGTCCAGGCGCGCCAGCTCGGCACCTTTGTCGATCAGGCCGGCCATTGGCACCAGCACTTCCATCTCGCCGACCAGTGCGGTGGCAGACAGCGGTGCTTCGGCGCCGTCAGCCAATACGGTGATCGACTCCAGCTTCGCCAGCTTCTTGAGCAGGGCGTCATTCTCGGTGAGACGGCGCTGGTCCTCGGCACTGGCGTTCTTCACGAACACCGCCAAAGGCTTGCCGGGGCCGATGTTCATCTCGGCGCGGATATTGCGCGTGCCGAGCATCAGGGTCTTGAGCCATTCGATATCGCTTTCGGCAGCCTCGTCGATGCGTGCTTCATTGGCCACTGGCCAAGGTTGCAGCATGATGGTCTTGCCTTCGATACCGGCCAGCGGCGCCAGGCGCTGCCAGATTTCTTCGGTGATGAACGGCATGAACGGATGCGCCAGGCGCAACGCCACTTCCAGCACGCGCACCAGGGTGCGACGGGTACCGCGCTGGCGCTCGACCGGCGCGTTCTCGTCCCACAGCACCGGCTTGGAGAGTTCCAGGTACCAGTCGCAATACTGGTTCCAGATGAACTCGTACAAGGCCTGGGCGGCCAGGTCGAAACGGAACTGGTCGAGTTGGCGGGTCACTTCGGTTTCGGTGCGCTGCAGCTGCGAGATGATCCAGCGATCAGCCAGAGACAGCTCATAGGCTTCGCCGTTCTGGCCGCAGTCTTCGCCCTTGTCCAGCACGTAGCGCGCTGCGTTCCAGATCTTGTTGCAGAAGTTGCGATAGCCTTCGACGCGACCCATGTCGAACTTGATGTCGCGACCGGTGGATGCCAGCGAGCAGAAGGTGAAACGCAGGGCGTCGGTGCCGTAGCTGGCGATGCCGTCGGCGAACTCGTCGCGGGTCTGCTTCTCGATCTTTTTCGCCAGCTTTGGCTGCATCAGGCCCGAAGTGCGTTTCTGCACCAGGGTTTCCAGGTCGATGCCGTCGATGATATCCAGCGGGTCCAGGACGTTGCCCTTGGACTTGGACATCTTCTGGCCTTGGCCATCACGCACCAGGCCGTGTACGTACACGGTCTTGAACGGTACCTGCGGGGTGCCGTCTTCATTCTTCACCAAGTGCATGGTGAGCATGATCATCCGGGCAACCCAGAAGAAAATGATGTCGAAGCCGGTGACCAGCACGTCGGTGGAGTGGAATTTTTTCAGGAACTCGGTCTGTTGCGGCCAGCCCAGGGTGGAGAACGTCCACAAGCCCGAGCTGAACCAGGTGTCGAGTACGTCGTTGTCCTGTTGCAACGCGACGTCCGGACCCAGATTGTTCTTGGCGCGTACTTCGGCTTCGTCGCGGCCGACATAGACCTTGCCCGACTCGTCGTACCAGGCCGGAATGCGATGGCCCCACCACAACTGACGGCTGATGCACCAATCCTGGATGTCACGCATCCATGAGAAGTACATGTTTTCGTACTGTTTAGGCACGAACTGGATACGGCCGTCTTCCACAGCCGCGATTGCCGGCTCGGCCAGCGGCTTGGTGGACACGTACCATTGGTCGGTCAGCCACGGCTCGATCACGGTGCCGGAACGGTCGCCTTTTGGCACTTTCAGGGCGTGGTCGTCAACGCTGACCAGCAGGCCAGCGGCGTCGAAGGCGGCAACGATCTGCTTACGCGCTTCGAAACGGTCAAGGCCGGCGTATTCGGCCGGGATCCTGCCGTCGATGCTGTCGTTCAGCGTACCGTCCAGGTTGAACACCTGGCAGGCCGGCAATACGGCGGCGTTCTTGTCGAAGATGTTGAGCAGCGGCAGGTTATGGCGCTTGCCGACTTCATAGTCATTGAAATCGTGGGCCGGGGTGATTTTCACGCAGCCGGTGCCGAATTCAGGGTCGCAGTAGTCGTCCGCGATGATCGGGATGCGGCGGCCTACCAGCGGCAGCTCGACGAACTTGCCGATCAGCGCCTGGTAGCGCTCGTCGTTCGGGTTAACCGCTACGGCAGCGTCGCCGAGCATGGTTTCCGGACGGGTGGTAGCGACGATCAGGTAGTCGTTGCCTTCGGCGGTCTTGGCGCCGTCGGCCAGCGGGTACTTGAGGTTCCACAGGAAACCCTTCTCGTCGTGGTTTTCCACTTCAAGGTCGGAAATCGCTGTGTGCAGCTTGGTGTCCCAGTTGACCAGGCGCTTGCCACGGTAGATCAGGCCATCTTCATGCAGGCGCACGAAGGCTTCCTTGACCGATTCCGACAGGCCATCGTCCATGGTGAAGCGCTCGCGGCTCCAATCCACCGACGAGCCGAGACGACGGATCTGACGGCTGATATTGCCGCCGGAATGGTCTTTCCATTCCCAGATCTTCTCCAGGAACTTCTCGCGCCCCAGGTCGTGACGGTTTTGGCCGGTGGCTTCCAGTTGGCGCTCTACCAGCATCTGGGTGGCGATACCCGCGTGGTCGGTGCCTGGCTGCCACAGGGTGTTGCGGCCCTGCATACGGCGGAAACGGATCAACGCATCCATGATCGCATTGTTGAAGCCATGGCCCATGTGCAGGCTGCCAGTGACGTTCGGCGGCGGAATCATGATGGTGTAGGACTCGCCCGCACCTTGCGGAGCGAAATAATTCTCGGACTCCCAGGTCTGGTACCAGGAAGTTTCAATAGCGTGCGGCTGGTAGGTCTTATCCATGCGCGGCGGGACCCTAGTTGGCATTTATTCAGGAAAGCCGGCAAGTATAACGAGGGATAGGGGAGAGGGCGAGACGAAGAGAGGGGCTAAGGCTGGCGCGGGTCAAATGTAGGAGCGGGCTTGCCCGCTCCTACAGGGGATATCTATGTGGCTTAGGACTGGTACTGGCTAAGCAACCGCTCCATCCGCGCATCCATCCGGCGCTTGATCTCGGTTTCGATATGCGGGGCAAAGTCGTCGATCACGTCCTGCATGATCAATTGCGCAGCGGCGCGCAGTTCGTTGTCCAGGTGCAGCAACAGGGCATCGGGGGCTTTTTCGGCGGCGGGCGCTGCCTGGACGACGGGCGGCTCGACCGGCGCGGCGGCGGCTGGCTTGGCGCCGACCGTATCGAACAGCAGGGGGATCTGTACCTCTTCTGCGACAGTATCGGTCAGCAGCGGCGGTTGCAGGTTGTCATCACCCAGCAACTGGCGGATCGACTCGAGGTCGTCCAGCAGGTGGTCAGACGGTTTTAGCGGATTTGAAGTGTCCATCATGTGCTCAGAGTCGCTGTAATCGGTGATCTTGCAGAGAATAGCCCTGTTCGCGGTAGAAACGGAAACTCTCACGCGCGGCCTGACGAATAGCCGGATCTTCCACCACCACTTCCGCGACCCGGGCAAACCCCTTGGCGAAGGCTGGCACTTTCAGGTCCAGGTTGACCAGCAGGTCATGGTGATCGCCACAACTGTCGCCCACACCCAGCACCACCTGGCTGTCCGGCTCCGATTCTGCGGGGCCGTGGGGCACAAAGCTCTCGCCCTTGAAGCGCCACAGGCGGGCATCGAGGTCGTCACGCTGGGCGGCATCGCTGCAGTGCAGGTAGATGCGGTGGCCCATGCGCCAGGCTTTTTCCGTGAGTTTGCAGGCAAAGTCCAGGCGAGCCGACGGATCGGCGCTGGGCAATATATAGAAGTCGACTTGGGTCATTACATTTCCAGGCAGGCACGCAAAAACCTGTAGGAGCCTGTAAATCGGCTCCTACAGAGTTGCGTTTAGGCTTTGGCGCGATCCAGCAGGTACTGGGTCAGCAACGGCACCGGACGGCCGGTAGCGCCTTTGTCCTTGCCACCGCTGGTCCAGGCGGTGCCGGCGATATCCAGGTGAGCCCAGTTGAAGTTCTTGGCAAAACGCGACAGGAAGCACGCCGCCGTGATGGTGCCGGCCTTTGGCCCGCCAATGTTGGCGATGTCGGCGAACGGGCTGTCCAGTTGCTCCTGGTACTCATCGAACAGGGGCAATTGCCAGGCGCGGTCGTCGGCCGCCTTGCCGGCGCTGAGCAATTGCTCGACCAGCTCGTCGTTGTTGCCCAGCAGGCCCGAGGTGTGGGAACCGAGAGCGACGATGCAGGCGCCGGTCAGGGTGGCGATATCAATCACTGCCTGGGGCTTGAAGCGCTCGGCGTAGGTCAGGGCATCGCACAGCACCAGGCGGCCTTCGGCGTCGGTGTTGAGGATTTCCACGGTCTGGCCGCTCATGGTGGTCACGATATCGCCTGGGCGGGCAGCACCGCCGCTCGGCATATTTTCGGCACAGGCCAGGATGCACACCAGGTTGATCGGCAGCTTGAGCTCCAGCACGGCGCGCAGGGTACCGAACACACTGGCGGCGCCGCCCATGTCGTACTTCATCTCGTCCATGCCGGCACCCGGCTTGAGGCTGATGCCGCCGGTGTCGAAGGTGATGCCTTTACCGACCAGGGCGAACGGTTTGTCGGCCTTCTTGCCGCCGTTGTATTGCATGACGATCAGGCGGGGCGGCTGGTCGCTGCCCTGGCCCACGGCATAGAACGAGCCCATGCCCAGTTCTTTGATCTTCTTCTCGTCGAGGACTTCGACTTTCAGGCCCTTGAATTCTTTGCCCAAGGCCTTGGCCTGTTCACCGAGGTAGGTCGGGTGGCAGATGTTTGGTGGCATATTGCCCAGGTCGCGGGTGAACGCCATGCCCGCAGCGATGGCCTGGGCGTGGGTGGTGGCGCGCTGTACTTCAGCCTGGGCGGCCTTGATGGTCAGCAGGGTGATTTTCTTCAGGGCGCCGGGTTCGGCTTTCTGGCTCTTGAACTGTTCGAACGTGTAACCACCGTCCAGCAGGGTTTCGGCCAACAGGCGGGTCTTGCCGTAGCTGTCGCGGCCCTTGACCACGATTTCGTCCAGCGCCAGTGCCGCATCGCTGCCGCCCAGACCCTTGAGGGTGTTGAGGATGGCGCTGATGATCTTGCGGAACGGGCGGTCGCCCAGTTCGGCATCCTTGCCCACACCCACCAGTAACACGCGGTCGGCTTTGAGGTTCGGCAGGCCTTGCAACAGCAGGCTTTGCCCGACTTTGCCGGCCAGGTCGCCACGCTTGAGCACCGCGCTGATGGCGCCACCGCTCAGTTCATCGACTTGTTTGGCGGCCGCGCCGAGCTTGCGGCCTTCGCCGATGGCGACCACGAGGGTGGCGGTCTTCAACGTTTCGGGGCTAACGCTTTTTACAACCAATTCCATGTTCGGGTCCCTTATATAAGGTCAAAGAGCCTGGAGTCTGTACTCCGGCCTGTGGGCTGGGCCGCCTGTAGACGGCCGCGACAAAGCCCGCAGTTTGTACCGCGCCGCCCGAGCCTGACAACCCTTGACGCCAGCTTTGTGCATGGGTGTGAGCAAGCTCCGTGACAGGCGCGGACAATCACAGGATAATGCGCCATCTTTTTCGCCGGCCCGTGTCAACGGGGCGACTTGATATGCTTGCTTGTTTGGCCGCCTTAGCCTGACAACCCTGGAGTGTCTGGTTTGATCGTCTTCCGTTATCTGTCCCGCGAAGTTCTGCTGACCCTGAGTGCCGTAAGTGCGGTACTGCTGGTCATCATCATGAGTGGTCGTTTCGTCAAATACCTGGCCCAGGCCGCCTCGGGTGCCCTGGATCCAGGCTCGTTGTTCCTGATCATGGGGTTCCGCCTGCCTGGCTTCTTGCAGCTGATCCTGCCCCTGGGCCTGTTTCTCGGGATCCTGCTGGCCTATGGCCGGCTCTACCTCGAAAGCGAGATGACCGTGCTGTCGGCCACCGGCATGAGCCAGCAGCGTCTGCTGGCCATGACCATGGTCCCGGCCACCGGCGTAGCGCTGGTGGTGGCCTGGCTGAGCCTGAGCCTGGCGCCCCAGGGCGCCATGCAATTTCAGCTGGTGCTCAACAAACAGGACGCGATGACCGAGTTCGACACCCTCGAACCGGGGCGCTTCCAGGCGCTCAACGACGGCACCCGCGTAACCTACACCGAGCGCATGACCGACGATCGGGCCAACCTCGGCGGTGTGTTCATCTCCGAGAAGCGCCTGGGCCAGGACAAGAAAGACCGAGGCATTTCCGTGCTGGTGGCCGATAGCGGGCGCCAGGAAGTGCGTCCGGACGGCAGCCGCTACCTGATCCTGGAAAACGGCTACCGCTACGACGGCAGCCCCGGCCAGGCCGACTACCGTGCCATCAAGTACGACACCTACGGGGTCATGCTGGCCCGGCCGGATGTGAGCAACGAGGTCACCGACCGCGATGCCATCCCGACCTCAGCCCTGATCGGCAGCAAGCAACTGCGCTCGATTGCCGAGCTGCAATGGCGTATTTCCCTGCCACTGCTGGTGTTTATCGTCACCTTGATGGCGGTGCCGCTGTCCCGGGTCAACCCGCGCCAGGGCCGCTTCCTCAAGCTGCTGCCGGCGATCCTGCTGTACATGGCCTACCTGACCATCCTGATTTCCGCCCGTGGCTCCCTGGAGAAGGGCAAGCTGTCGCCGACCCTGGGGCTGTGGTGGGTCCACGGCATCTTCCTGGTAATTGGCCTGGGCCTGCTGTATTGGGAACCGATTCGCTTGAAAATGCAGAGCCGTCGCGGCATGAAGGAGATGGCTCGTGGGTAAGTTGGATCGCTACATCGGTAGCAGCGTACTGGTCGCCATCCTGGCGGTATTGGGCATCATCCTCGGCCTGGCGTCGTTGTTTGCCTTCATTGATGAAGTGGGCAACGTCACCGATACCTATACGGTCACTGACGTACTGAGCTACGTGGCGCTGACCGCGCCGCGCCGGCTCTACGACATGATGCCGATGGCCGCACTGATCGGCTGCCTGATCGGCCTGGGCAGCCTGGCCAGCAACAGCGAGCTGACCATCATGCGCGCCGCGGGGGTGTCCATTGCCCGTATCGTCTGGGCGGTGATGAAACCCATGCTGCTGCTGATGGCCACCAGCGTATTGATCGGCGAATACGTGGCGCCACCGGCGGAAACCACCGCCCAGGCCAACCGTGCGCTGGCCCAGGGCTCGGGCGACGCGCAGAGCTCCAAGCGGGGCCTGTGGCACCGCCAGGGCGATGAATTTATCCACATCAACGCCGTGCAACCCGGTGGCCTGCTGGTGGGTGTGACCCGCTATCGCTTTGATGAAGAGCGCCACATGCTGTCGTCGAGCTTTGCCAAACGGGCACAGTTCAATGACAACCAGTGGGTGCTGAGCGATGTCACCACTACCCATTTCCGCAACCCCGGCAAAGGCACCGAGGCCAGCACCGAGGTGATCAACGAGCCGACACAGACCTGGGACATCGCCCTCAAACCGGAACTGCTCAATACCGTGGTGATGGTCCCGGAAAGCCTGCCGATCTCCGGTTTGTGGAGCTATATCCACTACCTCAAAGACCAGGGCCTGAACAACGGCCGCTACTGGCTGGCATTTTGGGTCAAGGTGTTGCAGCCGGTGGTGACCGCTGCCCTGGTGCTGATGGCGATTTCGTTTATTTTCGGCCCGTTGCGCTCGGTAACCCTGGGCCAGCGGGTATTTACCGGGGTATTGGTCGGTTTCACCTTCCGCATTGCCCAGGACCTGCTGGGGCCGTCGAGCCTGGTATTCGGCTTCTCGCCGCTGTTTGCGGTGCTGGTGCCGACCGGCATCTGTGCCCTGGCCGGGTTCTGGCTGCTGCGGCGGGCCGGTTGATCCGCGGTTGTTGAATAAAAAATGCCCCATTCGCAAGAACGGGGCATTTTTGTTATTGGTCGTCAAAGATGACGTCTGGCCTGAGCATCAGGTACAATTCCCGGCTATTTTTCAGCGGGCAATCTGCCTGCAGCCTTTTTGAGTGTTGATCCGTGAGTGATTTGAGTCATATCCGCAATTTCTCCATCATCGCCCACATTGACCATGGTAAGTCGACGCTGGCCGATCGATTCATCCAGATGTGCGGCGGCCTTGCCGAGCGTGAAATGGAAGCCCAGGTCCTGGACTCCATGGACCTCGAACGCGAGCGCGGGATCACCATCAAGGCCCACAGCGTTACCCTGTACTACACCGCCAAAGACGGTATCAAGTACCAGCTGAACTTCATTGACACCCCGGGCCACGTCGACTTCACCTACGAAGTCAGCCGTTCCCTGGCCGCCTGCGAAGGCGCGCTGTTGGTGGTGGACGCGGGGCAGGGCGTTGAAGCCCAGTCCGTGGCCAACTGCTACACCGCGATCGAGCAGGGCCTGGAAGTCATGCCGGTGCTGAACAAGATCGACCTGCCACAGGCCGATCCGGACCGTGTGAAGGAAGAAATCGAAAAAATCATCGGCATTGACGCCACCGACGCCGTCGAGTGCAGCGCCAAGACCGGCCTGGGTGTCGACGAAGTGCTCGAGCGCCTGGTCAAGACCATTCCTGCGCCAACCGGTAACTACGAAGATCCGCTGCAAGCGTTGATCATCGACTCCTGGTTCGACAACTACCTGGGCGTTGTGTCCCTGGTACGCGTGCGCCATGGCCGGGTGAAGAAGGGCGACAAGATCCTGGTCAAGTCCACCGGCAAGATCCACCTGGTGGACAGCGTCGGTGTATTCAACCCCAAGCACACCGCTACCACTGATCTGAAAGCCGGTGAAGTAGGCTTCATCATCGCCGGTATCAAGGACATCCACGGTGCGCCGGTCGGTGACACCCTGACCTTGAGCTCGACGCCTGATGTCGACGTGCTGCCAGGCTTCAAGCGCATCCAGCCCCAGGTCTACGCCGGCCTGTTCCCGGTCAGTTCCGATGACTTCGAGGATTTCCGCGAAGCCCTGCAAAAGCTGACCCTCAACGACTCGTCGTTGCAGTACACCCCGGAAAGCTCCGACGCCCTGGGCTTCGGCTTCCGCTGCGGGTTCCTGGGCATGCTGCACATGGAAATCATCCAGGAGCGCCTGGAGCGCGAGTACGACCTGGACCTGATCACCACCGCGCCAACCGTTATTTTTGAGCTGGCGCTGAAAACCGGTGAAACGATTTACGTCGACAACCCGTCCAAGCTGCCGGATCTGTCGTCGATCGAAGACATGCGCGAACCGATCGTGCGCGCCAATATTCTTGTGCCGCAGGAGCACCTGGGCAACGTCATTACCCTGTGTATCGAAAAGCGTGGCGTGCAGCACGACATGCTGTTCCTCGGTACCCAGGTCCAAGTGACCTACGATTTGCCGATGAACGAAGTGGTCCTGGACTTCTTTGACCGTCTCAAATCCACCAGTCGCGGCTATGCTTCGCTGGATTACCATTTCGACCGTTATCAATCGGCCAATCTGGTGAAGCTCGATGTGCTGATCAACGGCGACAAGGTCGATGCCCTGGCGCTGATCGTGCACAAGGATAATGCGCACTACAAAGGTCGCCAGTTGACCGAGAAGATGAAGGAACTGATTCCGCGCCAGATGTTCGACGTTGCGATCCAGGCCGCCATTGGCGGGCAGATCATTGCGCGGACCTCCGTCAAGGCTCTCAGAAAGAACGTACTGGCCAAATGCTATGGCGGCGACGTCAGCCGTAAGCGCAAGCTGCTTGAGAAGCAAAAGGCCGGTAAAAAACGCATGAAGCAAGTGGGTAACGTGGAAATTCCACAAGAAGCCTTCCTTGCGGTGCTCAGGTTGGATAGTTAGGTCCTATGTCACTAAATTTCCCGCTGTTGCTGGTCATCGCCGTTGCCGTCTGTGGCTTCCTGGCGCTGCTCGATCTGCTGTTCTTCGCCCCGCGTCGCCGGGCGGCCATCGCGTCCTATCAGGGCAGCGTCAGCCAGCCCGATGGCGTGGTGATCGAGAAGCTGAACAAAGAGCCCCTGCTGGTTGAATACGGCAAGTCGTTCTTCCCGGTGTTGTTCATCGTGCTGGTGCTGCGCTCGTTTCTGGTAGAGCCGTTCCAGATTCCTTCGGGTTCGATGAAGCCAACCCTGGATGTGGGCGACTTTATCCTGGTGAACAAGTTTTCCTACGGGATCCGCTTGCCGGTGATCGACAAGAAAATCATCGAGGTGGGTGATCCGCAGCGCGGCGATGTGATGGTGTTCCGCTACCCAAGCGACCCGAACGTCAACTACATCAAGCGTGTGGTCGGCCTGCCGGGTGACGTGATTCGCTACACCAGCGACAAACGCCTGTTCGTCAATGGCGAGTCGGTGGCTGAGAAACTCATCGGTGCCGAGCCGAATACCCTGGGCAGCGCCGAGCTGTACGAGGAAAAACTCGGGGCGGTAGAGCACCAGATCCGCAAGGAAATGAGCCGCTACCGTTCGCCGCCCGACAACCAGTGGACCGTGCCTGCCGGGCACTACTTCATGATGGGCGACAACCGCGACAACTCCAACGACAGCCGCTACTGGGATGATCCAAGCATTCCCAAGGAGCTGCTGGGCATGGTTCCGGACCAGAATATCGTCGGCAAGGCCTTCGCGGTCTGGATGAGCTGGCCCGAACCCAAACTCAGCCACCTGCCGAACTTCTCGCGGGTGGGGCTGATCAAGTAATCCATGCGGCGCTGTGAACACAGCGCCGAATGCTTTTCTGGGGCTTGGACATTGGTCCGGCCTCGAGCGATACGCAGCATTGCCAGGATTTGAATTTGAACACAGCGTTAATCGTCGATGGCCTTTGCCGCCACGTACTGAAAGTAGGTAAACCGTGAGCGTTTCTTTGAGTCGTCTTGAGCGTCAGCTCGGCTACACCTTCAAGGACCAGGAATTGATGGTCCTTGCCCTCACACATCGCAGTTTTGCCGGGCGCAACAATGAACGCCTGGAATTCCTCGGTGATGCCATTCTCAACTTCGCCGCGGGCGAAGCCTTGTTCAACCGCTTCCCCCTGGCCCGTGAAGGCCAGCTGTCGCGCCTGCGCGCGCGCCTGGTGAAAGGCGAGACCCTGGCCGTATTGGCCCGTGGTTTTGACCTGGGCGAGTACCTGCGCCTGGGGTCCGGCGAGTTGAAAAGCGGCGGTTTCCGTCGCGAGTCGATCCTGGCCGATGCCCTGGAAGCCCTGATCGGCGCGATCTATCTCGATGCCGGGATGGAAGTGGCCAAGGAGCGGGTCATGGCCTGGCTGGCGTCGGAAATCGACAGCCTGACCCTGGTGGATACCAACAAGGATCCCAAGACCCGCCTGCAGGAATTTTTGCAGTCGCGCGGCTGCGAACTGCCACGCTACGAAGTGGTGGATATCCAGGGTGAGCCGCATTGCCGTGTGTTCTTCGTCGAATGCGAAGTCACCTTATTGAACGAAAAAAGCCGAGGTCAGGGTGTGAGCCGTCGTATTGCCGAACAGGTAGCGGCCGCTGCAGCACTGATTGCCCTGGGCGTGGAGAATGGCCATGACTGATTCAACCGCAACACGCTGTGGCTATGTTGCCATCGTCGGCCGTCCCAACGTGGGCAAGTCCACGCTGCTCAACCACATCCTCGGGCAGAAGCTGGCGATCACCTCGCGCAAGCCGCAGACCACCCGCCACAACATGCTGGGCATCAAGACCGAAGGCAACGTGCAAGCGGTCTACGTCGACACCCCGGGCATGCACAAAGGCGGCGAGAAAGCCCTGAACCGCTACATGAACAAGACCGCTTCGGCGGCGTTGAAAGACGTCGACGTGGTGATCTTCGTGGTTGACCGCACCAAGTGGACCGATGAAGACCAGATGGTGCTGGAGCGTGTGCAGTACGTCACCGGCCCTTTGATCGTCGCGCTGAACAAGACCGACCGCATCGAAGACAAAGCCGAGCTGATGCCGCACCTGAGCTGGTTGCAGGAACAACTGCCGAACGCCCAGATCATGCCGATCTCGGCCCAGCACGGGCACAACCTCGAAGCCCTGGAGCGGGTGATCGCCGGCTACCTGCCGGAGAACGAGCACTTCTTCCCGGAAGACCAGATTACCGACCGCAGCAGCCGCTTCCTCGCCGCTGAACTGGTACGCGAGAAAATCATGCGCCAGATGGGCGCCGAACTGCCGTACCAGATCACCGTGGAAATCGAAGAGTTCAAGCAGCAGGGCAAGACCCTGCATATCCATGCGCTGATCCTCGTCGAACGTGACGGCCAGAAGAAAATCATCATTGGCGACAAGGGCGAGCGCATCAAGCGCATCGGCACCGAGGCGCGCAAGGACATGGAATTGCTGTTCGACTCCAAGATCATGCTTAACCTGTGGGTGAAGGTTAAGGGTGGCTGGTCCGATGATGAGCGTGCACTGCGCTCCCTGGGCTACGGCGACCTGTAATCAGTCTTTAGTAACACCGCAGGACAAAATGTGGGAGCGGGCTTGCTCGCGAATGCAATGGATCAGTCACCAGATGCTTTGGCTGACCCACCGCATTCGCGAGCAAGCCCGCTCCCACATTGGATAGTCGTTGTTTTCCAGACCGTGTTCCCGCAGCGAGAACCCCATGTCCCCAACCCCACCCCCCAGCCAACCCGCCTACGTCCTGCACAGCCGCGCCTACCGCGAGACCAGCGCCCTGGTGGACTTCCTCACGCCCCAGGGCCGGCTGCGCGCGGTGTTGCGCAGTGCGCGGGGCAAGGCGGGCACGCTGGCGCGGCCATTCGTGGCCCTGGACGTGGAGTTTCGCGGCAAGGGCGAGCTGAAAAACGTCGGCCGCCTGGAAAGCATCGGCACCTCGGCCTGGCTCAATGGCGAGGCGCTGTTCAGCGGCCTCTACCTCAATGAACTGCTGATCCGCCTGCTGCCCGCCGAAGACCCCCACCCCGCAGTGTTCGATCACTACGCTGCGACCTTGCTGGCCCTGGCCGAAGGCCGCCCCCTGGAGCCGCTGTTGCGTGCTTTCGAGTGGCGTCTGCTCGACGACCTGGGCTACGGTTTTGAACTGAGCAACGACCTGCACGGCGAGCCCATCGCCAGCGACGGCATGTACCGCCTGCAGGTGGATGCCGGCCTGGAGCGCGTCTACCTGCTGCAACCCGGCCTGTTCCAGGGCACCGAGTTGCTGGCCATGGCCGACGCCGACTGGAGCGCCCCCGGTGCCTTGTCTGCGGCCAAGCGCCTGATGCGCCAGGCCCTGGCCGTGCATCTGGGCGGTCGGCCGCTGGTCAGTCGCGAGTTGTTTCGAAAGCCCTGACATCCCCGTGTATGCTGTGCGCCGATTCTTTCCCTTTTCAGGAGCGCTTCCGTGACCACCAGCAATCGCATTCTTCTTGGCGTCAACATCGACCACGTCGCCACCCTGCGCCAGGCCCGGGGCACTCGCTACCCTGATCCGGTCAAGGCCGCGCTGGATGCCGAAGAAGCCGGCGCCGATGGGATCACCGTGCACCTGCGCGAAGACCGCCGGCACATCCAGGAGCGCGACGTACTGGTGCTCAAGGACGTGCTGCAAACGCGCATGAACTTCGAAATGGGCATCACCGAAGAAATGATGGCCTTCGCCGAGCGCATCCGTCCGGCGCATATCTGCCTGGTCCCGGAAACCCGCCAGGAACTCACCACCGAAGGCGGCCTGGATGTCGCCGGCCAGGAAGCGCGGATCAAGGCGGCGGTCGAGCGCCTGTCGCAGATCGGCAGTGAAGTCTCGCTGTTTATCGACGCCGACGAACGGCAGATCGAAGCCTCGCGCCGCGTGGGCGCCCCGGCCATCGAGTTGCACACCGGCCGCTACGCCGATGCCACCACCCCCACCGAAGTGGCCGAAGAACTGCAGCGCATCATCGACGGCGTGGCCTGTGGCCTGCGCGAGGGCCTGATCGTCAACGCCGGCCATGGCCTGCACTACCACAACGTCGAAGCCGTGGCGGCGATCAAGGGCATCAACGAACTGAACATCGGCCACGCGCTGGTGGCGCACGCGCTGTTCGTCGGTTTCAAAGGCGCGGTTGCCGAGATGAAAGCGCTGATCCTGGCTGCCGCCAAGCCCTAATCAACGCCAAAGATTCAACGTGGCGCGGGCTTGTGTGGGAGCGGGCTTGCCCGCGATAAGGGCGTTTCAGTCGATACCTCTATTGACTGACACAGCGCTATCGCGGGCAAACCCGCTCCCACACAAGCTTGCTCCCACACAAGGCCTTTCCCACATGCGGCAATGCGAAGCCTTACTGTTTAGCCGGCAGGGGTGTATCGTATTTGCCCTTTGCGGGCCTTGGGCCTGCGCAGATTTGTGAGGTTGTTGTGTCCCGATCCTTTTCCCGTCGACAAATCCTTGGTGGCCTCGTCGGCCTGGCAGTCGTGGGTGTCGGTGCCGGTGGCGCCTATCGCTACTGGCTGGGGAAAGTCGCGGACGCCAGCGCCGGGCGCGATTACGAGTTGATCGCCGCACCGTTGGACGTGGAACTGGTGCCGGGACACAAGACCGAGGCTTGGGCCTTTGGCCCTTCGGCGCCGGGCACCGAGTTGCGCGTACGCCAGGGCGAATGGCTGCGGGTGCGCTTTATCAACCATCTGCCGGTTGCCACCACCATCCACTGGCACGGCATCCGCCTGCCCCTGGAAATGGACGGCGTGCCCTACGTCTCGCAACTGCCGGTATTGCCCGGTGAGTATTTCGACTACCAGTTCCGCGTGCCGGATGCCGGCAGCTACTGGTATCACCCCCATGTCAGCAGCAGCGAAGAACTGGGTCGTGGCCTGGTCGGCCCGTTGATTGTCGAAGAGCGCGAGCCCACCGGCTTCCAGCACGAACGCACCCTGAGCCTGAAAAACTGGCATATCGACGAGCAGGGTGAATTTGTCGAGTTCAGCATCCCCCGCGAAGCAGCCCGTGGCGGTACGGCCGGGCGCCTGTCGACCATCAACGGTGTGCCGCAGGCGGTCATCGACCTGCCTGCCGGGCAAATCACCCGGGTGCGCCTGCTCAACCTCGACAACACCCTGACCTATCGCCTGAATATCCCCAACGTCGAGGCGCAGATCTACGCGCTGGACGGCAACCCCATCGAGCCACGGCCCCTGGGCAAGGAATACTGGCTGGGCCCGGGCATGCGCATCTGCCTGGCAATCAAGGCCCCGCCGGCCGGCGAAGAGCTGTCGATCCGCAATGGCCCGGTGCGTCTGGGCACCTTCCGCTCGGTGGCCAACACCGACGCCCCCGGCGAGTGGCCACCGGCGTTGCCGGCCAACCCGATTGCCGAGCCCGACCTGGCGAATGCCGAGAAACTCAACTTCAATTTCGAATGGGTCGGCTCGGTCTCGGTCGATGTCGAAAACAGGCCGCCGAGCCTGTGGCAGATCAACGGCCAGGCCTGGGATATCACCGACAAGACCTGCGCCGACCGCCCGATTGCCAAGCTCGAGTTGGGCAAGAGCTATATTTTCGAACTGAAGAACATGACCCAGTACCAGCACCCGATCCACCTGCATGGCATGAGTTTCAAGGTCATCGCCTCGAACCGGCACAAAGTCACACCGTACTTCACCGACACCTACCTGCTGGGCAAGAACGAGCGCGCTCGCGTGGCGTTGGTGGCGGATAACCCTGGGGTGTGGATGTTCCACTGCCATGTGATCGACCATATGGAAACCGGCCTGATGGCCGCCATCGAGGTGGCGTGATGCGCCAGATACGCCCGACGGCGATTATCGACCGCAGCCGCGACCAGGACTTTATGCGCGAAGCCCTGGCCCTCGCCGCCCAGGGCGCGGCCCTCGGCGAAGTGCCGGTGGGTGCGGTGCTGGTGCAGGACGGCGAAATCATCGGGCGCGGCTTCAACTGCCCGATCAGCGGCAGCGACCCCAGCGCCCACGCCGAGATGGTCGCCATCCGCGCGGCGGCCCAGGCCGTCAGCAACTACCGCCTGCCGGGCAGCACCCTGTATGTGACCCTGGAGCCGTGCAGCATGTGCGCCGGGCTGATCGTCCACTCGCGCATCGCGCGGGTGGTGTACGGCGCGCTGGAGCCCAAGGCGGGGATTGTGCAAAGCCAGGGGCAATTCTTTACCCAGGGCTTTCTCAATCATCGGGTGATGTATGAAGGCGGGGTGCTGGCCGAGGAGTGCGGAGCGGTGTTGAGTGAGTTCTTCAAGGCGCGCCGGGCTAAACCCTGACCTCAATGTGGTAGCAGGCAAGCCAGCTCCCACATTTTTGATCTGCATTTTCTCAGGGCGATTGGGGGTTACTTCTTGGCGATAATCACCGCGCGCATCGGCGCCGGCAGCCCTTCAATCGTCTTGCTGTGATCCTCAGGATCGAGGAAGTCACTCAGGGACTGATACTTCATCCACTCTGTCCCGCGTTGTTCCTCGACCGTGGTCACGCTCACATCCACGCAGCGCACCTCAGTGAAGCCGGCACGCCGCAGCCATAGCATCAGCGCCGGCACCGAGGGCAGGAACCACACATTGCGCATCTGCGCGTAACGGTCTTCCGGCACCAGTACCTGTTGTTGATCGCCCTCGATCACCAGCGTTTCCAGCACCAGTTCGCCGCCCTTGACCAGGCAATCCTTGAGCGCCAACAAATGCTCGATCGGCGAGCGGCGGTGGTAAAACACGCCCATGGAGAACACCGTGTCAAAACCTTCCATGTTCGGCGGCAGGTCTTCGAACGGGAAGGGCAGGTGCCAGGCGTTGGGCGCCGACAGGTAGCGCTGCACCGCCTGGAACTGGCAGAAGAACAACCAGTTGGGGTCCACGCCAATCACACTGTCGGCGCCGGCGCCGAGCATGCGCCACATGTAGTAGCCGTTGCCACAGCCCACATCGAGGATGCGCTTGCCCGTAAGGTTCAGGTGCGGCGCGACCCGCGACCATTTCCAGTCCGAGCGCCATTCGGTGTCCACATGCACCCCGAACAGGTTGAACGGGCCTTTGCGCCACGGGCTCAGGCCCATCAGCGCGGCATGCATCTGCTCACGGGTTGTGTCATCGCAATCGGTGTCGAGGGTCAGGCCGTTCAGCAGGTCGACTTCGCTTGGCAGGATCTTGGGCAGCGCATCCAGCGCACTTTGCCAGCGCGCCAGGTCGCCATGGCCCTTTTCCATTTTTGCATCGAGTTGTGCTTGCAGGCCCTGGGCCCACACGGCCAGGGGAGTGCCGACCAGATGGCGGGCGAGGGGGGACAGATCAATCATGGCAAGGCAATCAACGAGGCAAAGTTAAGACACTGGAACCACGGCACGACTTTCGAGAACCCGGCCGCCAGCAGGCGTTCGCGGTGTTCTTCGAGGCTGTCGGGCTTCATGACGTTTTCGATGGCGCTGCGCTTCTGGGCGATTTCCAGTTCGCTGTAGCCGTTGGCGCGTTTGAACGCTACGTGCAGATCGGTGAGCAATGCATGTTCTTCGGGATCATTGAAGCGCAGTTTTTCCGAGAGAATCAGCGCGCCACCGGGCAGCAGCGATTGGCGAATCCGCCCGAGCAAGGCCAGGCGCTCCTCGGGGGCGATAAATTGCAGGGTGAAATTCAGCGCCACCACCGAGGCCGGCTGGAACTCTAGGGCGAGGATATCGCCTTCGATCACCTCCACCGGCAGCAGCTCCTGGAACATCGAGTCCTGGCCGTTGAGGTATTCGCGGCAGCGCTCGACCATCGCCGCCGAGTTATCCACAGCGATCACCCGGCAACCGTCGGTGCGCACGTGGCGACGCAGGGCCTGGGTCACCGCGCCCAGGGACGAACCCAGGTCGTACAGCACGCTGCCCGGCTGGGCAAACTGCGCCGCCAGCACGCCGAGGTTCTCGACAATCGTCGGGTAACCGGGCACCGAGCGCTTGATCATGTCCGGGAACACCCGCACCACGTCCTCGTTAAAGGCGAAGTCCGGCACCTGGGGCAAGGGCTGGGCGAATAGGCGATCGGGTTCTTTGCTCACGGCTGTTCCGGCGACGAAGTGGAAAAGGCCGGCATTTTAGCCAACTTGGCCGAGCGATGCGCGCCTTCTCTGATCTGTGGCGAGCGGGCTTGCCCGCGCTGGATTGCGCAGCAGTCCCATCTAGGGGGCCGCTGCGCGCCCCAACGCGGGCAAGCCCGCTCGCCACAGGGGGAGTCAGGTCAGGGGCGTGCGGCGCGGCTGGGAAAAGGCCGATGCGGTGATGCCCCACTGTCCCAACCAGTAGGTGATGATCAACAGGTACGGTGCGGCATCGAAGGTCACCACAAAGCGGTTGATGCCGATCAGCGTGTCGGAAAACACAAACAACGCCGCGCCGACGGCCGCCAACTGCGCCGAGCGCTTGGGTACGTCGCTGCCCAGGCGCGCCAGTGCACGCCAGAGCATGGCGCTGATCACCAGCGCATACACCACCACCGGAATCAGCAAGTCGCCCAGGCCGTGGGATATCAGGATGCTCAACAGGATCGCCCCAACCCCCAGGGCCAAGGCCAGCGGCAACAGGGCCGGGCGCCGGCAGTCGCTGAAGTAGGCTTTGAGATACGCCAGGTGCGCGAACAAAAACGCGCCCAGGCCGAAGATAAACAGGTCGCCGGGCCAGGCCAGCAACACATCGCCCACCACGGAGAAGATCAACCCCAGGCTGATCCAGCGTCGATAGTCACTGGGCGGCGCATCATGCAGCCAACCCAACAGCGCCAGTACCGGCAGCGGCTTGACCAACAGGCACAGCAAGGTGGCATGCGTGCTCAGACCGTAGATAAAGGTACCCGCACCCATCAACGCAAGAATCATCCATGGCATATCAGTTCACCGTAATGGCGCAGTCAAAGGTGTCCACCGGATTCACTTCCGGGGCCCAGGGTTGTTGGGAGGTCAGGCGCAGGCGGCCGCTACCTGCGGTAAAGGCCTGGAAGCGCCAGGTGGATTGCCCGGCGGCACCCACTACACCGGCGTCCTCGGGGTTGCTGTAGACCTCGGGGCCGAGGCTGCGCAGCACGCCGCCGGCCGAATCCTGGATCGCCCAGCGATAACCAGTGGTGGGGTTGCTCGGCAAGGTCAGGGTCAGGTTTTGCCCGGCCTTGAGCTTGAGCGGGCAGGCGCTCTGTTTTTCGACGGTGACGTTTTGCTTCGGTGCACTGGCGCAAGCCGCGAGCAGGGCGAGGCTTAGCGGAAGAAGCAGGCGGGCAGCGGTCATGAAGGCTCCGTTTATTGGCGACGAAGGGCGAGCATAACCGAAGATGAGACAAGGTGTTACAGCAGGGTTTTGTGTTGAGGCGGCTGACGCCATCGCGGGCAAGCCCGCTCCCACACTTGAATGTGTTCACATATCAAAATGTGGGAGCGGGCTTGCCCGCGATGAGGCCAGTGCCAACGCTACAGATCTATCAGAACAACACCTTCGCCACATCCGCAAAGCGCTTGGCAAAGTGCACCGTCATGCCTTCCTTGAGGTACTCCGGCAATTCTTCAAAGCTGCCCCGGTTGGGCTCCGGCAGGATCAGTTCATGGATCTTCTGGCGCCGCGCCGCAATCACCTTCTCGCGCACGCCACCAATCGGCAGTACGTGCCCGGTCAGGGTCAGTTCGCCGGTCATGGCCACGCCTTTTTTCGGCGGCTGGTTGCGCGCCAGCGAGAGCAGCGCACTGGCCATGGTCACCCCGGCACTCGGGCCGTCCTTGGGCGTGGCGCCTTCCGGCACGTGCAGGTGCACGAAGGCTTCGTCGAAGAACTTCGGGTCACCGCCAAACGACTTCAGGTTGGAGCTGATGTAGCTATAGGCGATTTCGGCGGATTCCTTCATCACTTCACCCAACTGCCCGGTGAGCTTGAACCCACGATTGAGCGTGTGGATACGCGTCGCCTCGATCGGCAAGGTCGCGCCGCCCATGCTGGTCCAGGCCAGGCCGGTGATGACACCCGTGCCCGACAGTACCTGCTCGTTGCGGAACACCGGCATGCCCAGGGAGCTTTCCAGGTCCTTGTTGCCGATCTTGATCACCGAGTCCGGCTCATCCAGCAGCTTGACCACCGCCTTGCGCACCAGCTTGCCCAGTTGCTTCTCCAACTGGCGCACCCCGGCTTCACGGGCATAGCCGTCGATCAGCGCGCGCAGGGCGCCATCGGTGATGCTCAGGCTGTTCTTGGCCACGCCGGCTTTTTCCAACTGCTTTGGCCACAGGTGACGCTTGGCAATGGCGACTTTTTCTTCGGTGATATAGCCCGACAGGCGAATCACTTCCATACGGTCCAGCAACGGGCCGGGGATCGAGTCCAGGGTGTTGGCGGTGCACACGAAC
Organism: Pseudomonas sp. FP2294; assembly: GCF_030687625.1. Taxonomy (NCBI): domain Bacteria; kingdom Pseudomonadati; phylum Pseudomonadota; class Gammaproteobacteria; order Pseudomonadales; family Pseudomonadaceae; genus Pseudomonas; species Pseudomonas sp. FP2294. The sequence goes on along the minus strand of NZ_CP117441.1, from coordinate 4,671,087 downwards.
AGCACTTTGGACAGGTCCAGGCGCAGGTCCAGGTAGTGATCGAGGAATTCGACGTTCTGTTCCGGGTCGAGGGTCTCCAGCAGGGCCGACGCCGGGTCGCCCTGGTAGCTCTGGCCCATCTTGTCGATCTCGTCGAGCATGATCACCGGGTTCATCACCTCCACATCCTTGAGCGCCTGCACCAGCTTGCCCGGCAGGGCGCCGATGTAGGTGCGGCGATGGCCCTTGATTTCGGCCTCGTCGCGCATGCCGCCGACGCTGAAACGGTAGAACGGCCGCCCCAGAGACTCGGCGATGGATTTGCCGACGCTGGTTTTGCCCACACCCGGCGGGCCTACCAACAGCACGATGGAACCGGCGACTTCGCCTTTATAGGCGCCGACCGCGAGGAACTCGAGGATGCGACTCTTGATGTCGTCCAGCCCCGCATGGTGTTTATCCAGGACTTTGCGTGCGTGTTTGAGGTCGAGTTTGTCCTCGCCATACACGCCCCACGGCACCGAGGTCGCCCAGTCCAGGTAGTTACGCGTGACCGCGTATTCCGGCGAGCCGGTTTCGAGGATCGACAGCTTGTTCAGCTCTTCATCAATGCGTTTCTGCGCCTGGGCCGGCAGCACCTTGCCTTCCAGGCGCTGCTCGAACTGTTCGACGTCGGCGCTGCGATCGTCCTTGGTCAGCCCCAGCTCCTGCTGGATCACCTTGAGTTGTTCCTTGAGGAAAAATTCGCGCTGGTGCTCGCCGATCTTGCGGTTCACCTCGGCGGAGATTTCCTTTTGCAGGCGCGCGACTTCCACCTCTTTGCGCAGCATCGGCAACACTTTTTCCATGCGCTTGAGCATTGGCACGCAGTCCAGCACTTCCTGCAACTCGTTACCGGTGGCCGAGGTCAGCGCGGCGGCGAAGTCGGTCAGGGGCGACGGGTCGTTGGGGCTGAAGCGGTTGAGGTAGTTCTTCAGCTCTTCGCTGTACAGCGGGTTGAGCGGCAGCAGTTCCTTGATCGCATTGATCAGGGCCATGCCGTAGGCCTTGACCTCATCGGTCGGCTCGCTGGGCTGGTGCGGGTATTCGACTTCCACCAGATACGGTGGGCGGTGGTGCTTGAGCCAGGTCTTGATGCGCACGCGGGTCAGGCCCTGGGCAACGAACTGCAGCTTGCCGTTTTCGCGGCTGGCGTGATGCACCTTGACCAGGGTGCCGTACAACGGCAGGGCAGAGGTATCGAAATGCCGCGGGTCTTCGGGCGGCGTGTCCATGAAGAACAGCGCCAGGGAGTGGTGGTCGGATTTGCTCACCAGCTCCAGGGTCTCGGCCCAGGGCTCTTCATTGACGATCACCGGCAACACCTGCGCCGGGAAGAACGGCCGGTTGTGGATCGGGATGATATAGACCTTGTCCGGCAGATTTTGCCCAGGCAGGGCCAGGCCGGTGTTGGACGACGGAGTTTCAGCGTTTTCGGGGTCGGCGTAGTCGTTGAGGTCGATATCGGGGAATTCTTGCTGGTCGCTCATGGGGCACCTGCACAGTGAAGTATGGAGGTTAGATGGGGCAGGTGAGCGGTGGTTTCAATGGCCCGGCGTGGTTAGCAACAAATTGCATGACATTTACGACGTCACCGCAGTCCCCCTTCAGCAAATCGGTGGCGATTTTTGGGGTGCCTGCGCGGTTTAGACGGCGATCTGTCGTCAAAATAATGTCAGCCAACCTCCCGTATTTATTAGGTTTACTTCTGCCCGGCGAAGGCTAATCTGGGTTTTCCAAATGCCCGGTATGAACGGGCATTTATTTGACACCGGGCCGCCAGTCGCGAGGGATGCGTATGACAAAAGGGCGCTTGAGCTGGGGCGTGGGCACGCTGCCAGGAGGCAAGCGGATGAAATGGCGCCACGCCTTCCAGGCGCGGCTGGCGGGGGTGTTGGCGTTGCTGCTGCTGGTCGTGGTGGGCGCGGTGTATTTTGCCGTGAAAGTGGCCACCACCCGGGCCGTGGAAAATCAGGCCCTGGTGCAACTGGAGACCGGCAGCCGAGTGTTCGAGCGCCTGCTGGACCTGCGCGGGCGGCGCCTGCAATACGGCCTCGACTGGCTGACGGTGGACGAACAGTTCCGTCGCGCCGTCGCTGAGGGCCAGCCGGCGGCGATCCTCGCGGCCCTGCACCGGCAGGGCAGCGGCATCCGTTCCAGTGAGGTGTTTGTGCTGGGGCTGGATGGGCAGGTCATCGTCAGCACCCTGGCTGACGTGTCGGCGCAGCAAGTCTTTCCCTACGCCGAGGCGCTGCGTCAGGCTCGGCGCAATTCCCTGCAAATGCTCGTCGTCTCCCTGGCCGGCCAGCCTTTTTTGCTGGTCCAGGAAGATGTGCTGGACCCGCTGCCCATTGCGCGGGTGGTCATGGGCTTTTCCATGGATGAGGAGTTCGCCGCCGAGTTGCGCTCCCTGAGCAACCTGGAGGTGTCGTTCATGAGCGTGGACAAGGGCCAGCCGGGGGCCTTGTTCAGCACCCAGCCCGTGACCGATCGCCCGGCCATTATCGAGGCGCTACAGGCGTCGCCTCCCAGGGCGCTGGCACAAATGAGTGAGTTTCACGGCCAGCGTTTTCTCAGCCAGGTGCTGCCCCTGGCCAACACCGGCGATGGCGGGCAAGTCATGGCCTTGCTGCAAAGCCCGCTGGACCACGCCCTGCAATCCTTTGCGCCGCTGGACCGGCAATTTCTCGGCATCGCCCTCGCGGCCCTGTTGGTCTCGCTGGTGGGTGCGCTGTTGATGGCGCGCCGCGTGTCGCGCCCGCTCGATGCCCTGGTGCAGGCAGCCGAGCGCATTGGTGGCGGGGATTACCGCACGCCAGTGGCGGTGCGCGGCAAGGATGAATTCGGCCTGCTGGCCCGTGCCTTCAATGCCATGCAAAGCGGCATCGCCGTGCGCGAGCGGCAACTGGCGCACAATGCCCTGCACGATGCGCTGACCGGCCTGCCCAACCGCGCCCTGGCCATGGAGCGCCTGGGCAGTGCGATCAGTGCGCGGCGCCCGGTTGTGTTGCTGTACCTGGGGATTGAAAACTACCGGGTGATCAACGAAGGCTTTGGCCCCCAAGGGGTCGAGGAAATGTTGCGCGAAGCCAGCCGCTGCCTGCTGTCGAGCCTGGCGGCCGGGGATTCGGCGGCGCGCATTACCGGCAGCGAATTTCTGGTACTGTTGGAAAACACCAAGCTCGACAGCGCCGTGGCCCGCGCCGACCGCCTGTACAGCCTGTTGACCGAGCCGCAGCGGGTGGGTGTCGATGAACTGCGCCACGAAGTGAGCATGGGCATTGCCGCCTACCCCGAAGATGGCCAGCAGGTCGAAGAACTGATCAGCCGCGCGGCCATTGCGCGCCACGATGCGGCCGCGCTGCCCGGCTATCTGCAGATCTATCAACAAGATCGCGACCTTGCCCATCAACGCCAGATCAGCCTGATCCGCGACCTGCGCCGCGCCGCCATCGAAGACGAATTGTTCCTGTGCTATCAACCCAAGCTCGACCTGCGCCACGGCTACGTGCGCCAGGCCGAGGCACTGTTGCGCTGGCAGCACCCGACCCTGGGCCTGGTGTCCCCCGTCGAATTCATCCCCCTGGCCGAACGCTCCGGCAGCATGGCCAGCCTGACCCACTGGGTGATCGAAGAGGCGATCCGCCAGTTGGCAGAGTGGAGCGTGCGCGGGCTGGAGGTGCAGCTGTCGCTGAACATTTCGGTGGACGACCTCGGCGACGAAGGGTTGGCGCCGCGGGTGACCGAACTGCTGGAATTGCACGGGGTGCTGGCCGGGCAGTTGATTTTCGAGATCACCGAAAGCGCGATCATGCACAACCCGGAACAGGCCTTGCGCATCCTCGAGCAACTGCGCGGCTGTGGCATCAGCCTGTCGGTGGACGACTTCGGCACGGGCTACTCGTCCCTGGCCCAGTTGCAGCGCCTGCCGGTGCAGGAGCTGAAGATCGACCAGTCCTTTGTGCGCAACCTCGACAGCACCAGTGGTGACGCGGTGATCGTGCGTTCGACCATCGAGATGAGCCACAACCTGGGGCTCAAGGTGGTGGCCGAAGGGGTGGAGTTCGAACCCAGCCTGAGGCTGCTCAAGCAATGGAATTGCGACACCGCCCAGGGCTACCTGATCAGCCGGCCGTTGAATGCCATGGCCTTTGAGATGTGGATGCGCCGGGATCGCAGTACGGTGTGACGGGGCCGGCGCGGTCAAAATGTGGGAGAGGGCTTGTGTGGGAGTGGCTTGCCTGCGATAGCGGTGGGTCAGTGCAACATATGCCAACTGATCCAGCGCTATCGCAGGCAAGCCAGCTCCCACATTTGAGTTGTATTTCAAATAAAAAACCCCGGAATTCCGGGGTTTTTTTGTTGCCGCTGTCGCTTAATCCGCCAGCTTGAACGCCATCACATAGTCACCCTGCTTGGTTCCCAGGGAACCATGACCGCCCGCCACGACCAGCACGTACTGCTTGCCGTCCTTGCCGGTGTAGGTCATCGGGGTGGTTTGCGCGCCTGCAGGCAGGCGGCCTTCCCACAGTTGCTTGCCGTTTTTCACGTCATAGGCACGCAGGTACTGGTCGAGGGTACCGCTGAGGAAGGACACGCCACCGGCGGTGGTGAAGGCCCCGCCCAGGCTTGGCACACCCATGCTCAGGGGGATGGGCACTGGCGAGCTGTCACGCACGGTGCCGTTCTTGTGCATCCAGATGGTCTTGTTGTTGGTCAAGTCCACGGCGGCCACATAACCCCAGGCCGGTGCCTGGCATGGCAGGCCCATTGGCGAGAGCATGGCTTCCAGGACCACGCCATAAGGCGTGCCTTTGTTCGGCTGCACACCTTCGGTCTCGCTGACACGCGGGCCCATGGCGGCGATTTTTTCTGCCGGGATCATGGTCGACTTGAACGCCATGTAGCTTGGGTTGACGAAGGCAATCTGGCGCACCGGATCAACCGAGATGCCGCCCCAGTCGAACACGCCGAAGTTGCCGGGGTAAACGATCGAACCTTGCAGCGATGGCGGGGTGAACGGGCCATCGTAGCGCAGGGATTTGAAGTCGATCCGGCAGAGCATTTGGTCGAACGGGGTCACGCCCCACATGTCACGTTCCTTGAGGGGCGGTGGCATGAAGTTGAGGTCGGACTTGGGCTGGGTCGGCGAGGTGTGATCGCCTGCCACTGCGCCTTGCGGTACCGGGATTTCGTTGATCGGCACCACCGGCTCGCCCGTTGCACGGTCCAGCACGTAGATGCTGCCTTGCTTGGTCGAGGCCATCACGGCTTGCTTCACGCCGGCCGCTGTCTTGATGTCGATCAGGCTTGGCTGGCCGCCCACGTCCATGTCCCACAGGTCATGGTGGGTGAACTGGTAGTGCCAGCGCACTTTACCGGTGTCGATATCCAGGGCGGTCAGGCCGGCAGCGTGCAGCTCGGAAGCCGGGGTGCGGTAGCCACCGAACTGGTCCGGGGTCTGGTTGCCCATCGGCAGGTAGAGCATGCCGAGTTTTTCATCGACGGCGAACATCGACCACATGTTGGGCGAGTTGCGGGTGTAGGTCTTGCCTTCGGCAATCGGCGTGGTGTCGTCCGGGTTGCCGCTGTCCCAGTTCCACACCAGCTTGCCGGTGTGCACGTCGAACGCGCGGATTACGCCGCTTGGTTCGTCGGTGGAGACGTTATCGGTGACGTGACCGCCAATGACCACCAGGTTCTTGGTGATGGCGGGCGGCGAGGTGGAGTAGTAACCACCGGGGGCGAAGGTGCCAATGTTGGCGCCCAGGTCGACCTGGCCTTTGTCGCCGAAGTCTTCACACATCTTGCCGGTGTCGGCGTTCAGTGCGATCAGACGGGTGTCGGCGGTCGGCAGGAAAATGCGGCGCGGGCAGGCATTGGCGGCTGGCGTGGCGGCGCCGGTGGCCGGGCTTTGCTCGGTGGCGGCGTAGGCCGCGTCATCGTGATACGACACGCCACGGCAGGTCATATGCGCCCAACCCTTGAAGTTCTCGGCTTTCTGCGTCGAGAGCTTAGGGTCGAAACGCCAGATTTCCTTGCCGGTATCCGGATCAAGGGCAATCACCTGGCTGTGCGGTGTGCACACGTAGAGCATGCCGTTGACTTTCAGCGGGGTGTTTTCCGCAGTGGTTTCACCAGGGTCGCCCGGGCCAGGCAGGTCGCCGGTGCGATAAGTCCAGGCCGGCACCAGCTTGTGGGCATTTTCCGGGGTGATCTGCGCCAGCGGCGAGTAACGATCACCGAAACCCGAACGGCCATAGGAATTCCAGTCGCCATCGGCCTGGGCCGGCGCGGCATTGGTCATGCCCGGTACCGCGTCGCGGTCCAGTTGGCCCTTGATTTCACCGGGGTTGGTGAACTGGCTGGCCACGGCGGTTGCGCCGGCCAGTACCACGGCTACGCTCAGCGCGCCGGTGCCCAGCGGGGCGGGTTGGCCACGCAGCAGGGGACGGCGGAACCACGGCAGCAGCATGACGATGCCCAGGCCGAACAACAGGGCCAGGCGCGGCACCAGTTGCCACCAGTCCAGGCCGACTTCCCACAGAGCCCACACCGTACTGGCGAACAGCACCACAGCGTACAGGCCCAGCGCCGCGCGGCGCGTAGCCAGCAGCAGGACGCCGGTCAGAGTGATGCCGATACCGGCCAGCAGGTAGTACAGCGACCCGCCGAGCATGCTCAGCTTGACGCCCCCGGCCAACAAGGCCAGGCCCATGATCAGCAGCAAGATCCCCAGCAGCCTGGGCAGCAGGCGGCTTGGGCTTGAAGCACCATCAGTGCTCATAGTGTGATTCTCCGTGACGTTTAAAGTAGTCCCGCGCTTGTTCACTGTAGATGACGTTTGCGCGCGGGCTTGGTTCAGGTCTCATTGCGTTTATTGCGATTCAGAAGGACGCTTGCAGCTTGATCCCGCCGACCAGCGCGTCATCCACCTGGGCAACGGCCCCCGGATGCCGGATGTATTGCAGGTTCGGGCGCACCGTCAGCCAGTTGCTGACATGCACGCCGTAATAGAGCTCGGCGCTGTATTCGGTGTCTTGCACCGGCAGGTAGGCGGCGTCGTCGAAGTCGTAGACCGCACGGGCCTGGTTGCTGGCCTGGGCGTTCTTGCGATAGGCCGGGTTGACGTGCACGCGGGCCACGGCAAAGCCGATATCGTCCTGGGCGCGGGCATCGAACGGGCCTTTGTAGACCACCCCGGCCTGCACATAGTTATCCACAGCGTTGGTCTTCTTATCGTGCATCGTCGCGTTGGCGAACACGCTCAAGCCACGGCTGTTGTCGCTGGCGAGGCGGGTGACCTGCTGCTGCACGCCCAGCCACACACCGTGCTTGCTGGAGGCACTGCGATAGGCCTCGCCACTGACGGCGGCGGGCTGGTCGTAGCGGTCCTTGTAGACATCGCTGGCCTTGGCGCTGCTGTAGTAGTAACCGGCGCGGTATTCGCCCGGCAGGCCATGGAACGTTGGCGTCCACACCAGCTCCACCGGCAGCAGGGCGCCCTGGGTGCCGCTGCCACTGAGCTTGAAGCCATTGCCGCGATCGAGGTTGGACGGGTTCTGTTCATAGGCGCCGACCTGCGCGTACAACTCGGGCGTCAGGTGGTATTTGACCCGCAGCGCCCATTGGCTCACGGGCCAGTTGTACCAGATGCCACCGACCCAGTTGCCCACCTGGGAGCCGCAGAACGCCAGGTTCTGGAAGTCACAGGGGAAGCTGTTGAAGTCTTCGCCTTCGCCAAAACGCCCAGCTTTGATATCCAGTTTTTGGTCGAAGAATTTCTGCTGGTACCACATCTGCGTCAGGCGCCAGGTCTGGCCACGGCCCCAGACTTCCTGGGACGAGGTAAAACCGCCGACCCGTGGGTCGTTGATGCGGTCATTGCTGATGTTATTGCCACTGCGCTCGGTGATCGTCAGTTGGAACTCGGCGTCGTGCCAGCCGAGGATCTTCTGCAGGTCCAGGTGGCTGCCGAAGGCCCATTGGTCGCTGTAGCGGGCGGTGCGGTCATGGTCCGAGCCGCCATGCAGGTTGCTGCCCATCTCGCCGGTGTAGTCGATCTTGAAGTCGTAGCCTTGTTGAGACAGCGCTGTCCGGGAACCGCCGAAATCACCCAGCATCCACGGTGACTCGCGGTCAAAGGCAGGGGCGGCCTGGGCACAGGTGATCAGGCACAAAGGCAGCAGCGCAGCGCACAGGCGCAGTGTTGGGAAAGCAGGCATAGGCAAGGGCAGGTCTTAATAGTTTTTGGTTTTAGTACGCAAACGGCGACCGGCAGGGCGGGCGCGCATCAGGTTTTTGGGTGGCAGATGAAACGTTTCAGGTTGTTGCCGACAAGGATAAAGCGCCGGCACGGGGAGAGAAAGGGCTAATCGCAAGATGGATTATTTCGGATTTGGTAACAGTCGGCGCAGAGACCGCAAAGCAGTGAGGGAGCTGGCTTGCCCGCTCCCACAGGGGATCTCGTTTACAGCACGGGTTTGGCTAGACCACACAACTTGATGTGGGAGCTGGCTTGCCTGCGATAGCGTTGGGTCAGCACCGGATAGGCTGGCTGACCCACCGCCATCGCGGGCAAGCCCGCTCCCACAGGGGGGGCTCGTTTGCAGTACGGGTTTGGCTAGACAACACAATTTGATGTGGGAGCTGGCTTGCCTGCGATAGCGTTGGGTCAGCACCGGAAAGGCTGGCTGACCCACCGCTATCGCGGGCAAGCCCGCTCCCACAAGGGAGCTTGTCTGCAGCACGAGTTTGGCTAGACAACACACAGCTCCCACAGGTTGAACATCCCTGTCTGTCAGAAGGTCGTGCGCAGGCCTACCTGCACGCTGCGCCCCGGTGCCGGTGCGATATCGCGCAGGATCGAGCTGGCGTAGCGCACGGTCTGGTTGGTCAGGTTCTCGCCGTCAACAAATGCCAGCCACTGGCTGCCACCCAGGTTGAAGCGATAGCCGGCGCTGGCGCCCAATGTGGTGTAGCCGTCGGTGCCGCTTTCGTTGTTCGGCACCCGACCCTGGCCAGCAGCATGCTCGACATCAATGCGCGCCTGCCAGCGATCCAGTTCCCACAGCAGGCCACTGTTCAGGCGCAGCGGCGCAATACGGGGCAGGGCTTCGCCGGTCTCCAGGTTGGTGGCGCGGGTGTAGTCGCCCGACAGTTCCAGGGCAAATTTGCCGTAGGCGCTTTCGCCAAGTTTCCAGTGATCCTGGGCTTCGAAGCCAACGAAACGTGCGCGTACGCCGGAGTAGGTGTATTCCGGGATGCCGTCGGCGTCTTCTTCGCCTTCGTCATTCAAGGTGCGACCGCTGTTCAGCAGGCCGATGTAGTTGGAGAAGTGACTGTAGAACACGCCAAAACTGCCCTTGTGCGTGCCATTGTCAAAGCGCAGGGCCAGGTCGCTGGCCACGGCTTTTTCCTTGGACAACTTGGCGTCGCCCACTTCATAGGTGCCGGTGGCGACGTGGGCGCCGTTGGCGTATAGCTCGTAGAAGGTCGGCGCGCGCTCGGTGTAGCCCAGGGTTGCGGCCAGCGACCAGATGGGCGTGAGGGTATACACCGCGCCCGATGACAGGCTGCCAGCGGTGAAGCTGCTGGAGGTGTTGGCATTGGCAAAGCGCTCGTTGCCCTTGCCGTCCGGGTCGACAGTGGTGTGTTCCAGGCGCCCGCCCAGGCTCAGTTTCAGGCGCTCGGTGGCCTGCATTTCTTCGAGGATAAACAGCGCGCCGGCATTGGTCTCGGTCTGCGGTACGAAGGCTTCCTCGCCCAGGGCGGAAAATTCGCTACGGCTGACCTGGGCACCGACGATGCCGTCGAAAGGCCCCATCGGCTGGTGCCGTGCTTCGATGCGCGCCTCATAGCCTTTGTTCTTGAAAGTGGTACCGGTTTCGCCGCCTTCGATTTCCCGGTGTTCGTAATCGGTGTAGCCAGCGTCGAGTTTGACCGAGGTAAACGGCCCTTGCAGGTTGCGGATTTCGGACGCAAAGGCGTAATGCTCTTGCTGCATGCGGATGCGCACATCCTGTTCGGCGGGCGAGCCGTAGTTGCTGTCGGAGTTGCTGTAGGACAGCCCGGCGTAACCGTCGTCCCAAGTGTAGGAACCGCCCACTGCGCCACTGTCCTGACGCCCATCGCTGTTGCCCAGGCGGCCGTTTTTGCCGGGGCCGTTTTCACTTTGCGGGGCATGGCGGCTGCGGGCGTAACCGGGGATTTTCAGGTCGTTGAATTGCCGTGCGCTGGCATCCAGGTGCAGGGCGAAGCTGCCGTTGCCGGCTTCCAGCTTACCGGCGCTGCTGCGGGTGGTGTCGGCGGCGCCGTAGCGCAACTCGCCCGCGCCATGGATGCCTTCGATGGCTTCGGTGGGGATGCGGTTGTCGAAGGTATTGACCACGCCGCCGATGGCGCTGCCGCCGTAGAGCAGGGCGGCCGGGCCACGGACGATCTCAATGCGCTCGACATTGACCGGGTCCAGCGGCACCGCATGGTCATAAGACAACGACGAGGCATCCAGCGCGCCGACGCCATTGCGCAGGATGCGGATGCGGTCGCCATCCTGGCCACGGATGATCGGGCGGCTGGCGCCAGGGCCAAAGTACGACGACGACACCCCCGGCTGCTTGTTCAGGGTTTCGCCAAGGCTGCCTTTTTGTTGCAGGGTCAGGTCATCGCCTTCCAGCACTGTGGTGGGCGAGGCCAGTTGTTGGCTGCCCAGCGGGTTGCCGGTGATGACTTGGGGTTGCAGTTCCAGGGCGTGGGCCTGGGTGCCGATCAGCAGGGCGGCGGCCAGCGGCGTCAGGCGCCAGAGAGGGGAGAGGGACATCGGGGGTTCCTTGGCAAAGCAGAGAAGGTTTGATATGAATGGTTACAATATAACATCTCTTTTTCGTCCGGGAAGCGGAACTTTTTCAACGGCTATAGTGAACACGGTGCTTCCGCCTGCCTGGCCTCTCGGCTAAGGTGCGCGGCTTCCTCTTTATTTACTTGGCAAAGGCCCGGCATGACCGCATCGAATAACAACCCCCTGCACGGCGTTACCCTGGAACAGGTGCTCACTGCACTGGTGGCGCATTACGAATGGGAAGGCCTGGCCGAGCGCATTGATATTCGCTGCTTCAAGAACGACCCGAGCATCAAGTCCAGCCTCACCTTTTTGCGCAAGACCCCGTGGGCGCGGGAGAAAGTCGAAGGCCTGTACGTCAAGCTGATGCGCACCAAACGCCCGCTGGACTGATCCCATGAAGCGCTTTATCGCGTCAGCGGCGCTGGCCGGCTGGGCGGGCCTGGCGATCCAGCAGTACCTGGTCCTCTACTCACGCTGGATGGCCGATGCCAGCCTGTTGGGTGGGTTGGTGAGTTTCTTCAGCTTCTTCACGGTGCTGACCAACACCCTGGCGGCGGTGGTGCTCAGTTATGCACTGGTGAATCGCCCTTCAGCCGGGCGCCGCTTTTTCCTGCAGCCTGCGGTCAGCAGCGGGATAGCGGTGAGTATCGTCGTGGTGGGGCTGGCGTATAGCCTGCTGCTGCGGCATTTGTGGAGCCCCGAGGGCTGGCAGTTTATCGCCGACGAATTGCTCCACGATGTGATGCCGCTGCTGTTCCTGGGGTATTGGTGGCGGTGTGTGCCCAAGGGGACGTTGCGCCTCAGGCACATCGGCTATTGGGCGATCTACCCGTTGCTGTATTTCGTGTACGTGCTGCTGCGCGGGCATATGCTGGGGCAGTATCAGTACCCGTTTATTGATGTCGACACCTTGGGATATCCACAGGTGTTTATGAATGCGGGGGGGATATTGCTGGGGTTTGTGGCGGTGGCGTTGGCGATAGTGGGGCTGGACAAGATCCCCAAGGTAACGAAGGACTAATGTGGGAGCGGGCTTGCCCGCGATTGCAGTGGGTCAGTAGCAAATGTGCCGACTGATACAGCGCAATCGCGGGCAAGCCCGCTCCCACATTTTGACCGAGTGAGCCCTATTCTTCGTCGCTGCCCTGGGCTCGCCAGTAGCCCACGGCCTTGACGAACTCGTCGTTGAGCTGGTGCTTATCCAGCAGCACCCGCCGAACCTGGCGTGACAGCTTGGTCTCGGTAGCCACCCAGGCATACAGCGCCCCGGCCGGTGGCTGCAGGTGCTCCACCGTGGCCAGCAGGTCATCGACCCCGCGCATCACCCAGATCACTTCCACATCCGCCGCGCTATCGAGCGCCTGCTTTTCGTGCTCATCGGCAATTTCAATCACCGCCAGCACCTTGCGCCCCGCCGGCAGTTCTTCCAGGCGCCGGGCAATGGCCGGGATTGCGGTTTCGTCGCCGATCAGCAGGTAGCTGTCGAAGATATCCGGCACGATCATCGAGCCCCGTGGCCCGCCGATGTACAGGTGTTGGCCGACGGCAGCCTGCTCGGCCCAGGTCGACGCCGGGCCGTCGCCGTGCAGCACAAAGTCGATATCCAACTCCCCGAGGGCCAGGTCGAAACGCCGTGGTGTGTAGTCGCGCATCGCCGGTTGTGGGCCCTCGCCCTTGATGGTGAAGGTCGGGCTTTGCAGCGCGGCCAGTTCGGCGGCGTTCTGCGGGAACAGCAGCTTGATATGGTCATCGCTGCCCAGGCTGATAAACCCGGCCAGTTGCTCGCCACCCAGGGTGATGCGGCGCATGCGCGGGGTGATATCGACCACCCGCAATACCTGCAGGCGGCGGCGTTTGATCTCGTGGGTGACGCGGTGGATGACGGGCTTGTTCATTCACTTTTCCCCTGTACAGGTTGGACGGCCGGGCCATCCACAATGGCTTGGGCGGTGCTGTTGAGCAGCCCCGCAACACGCGTGATTTCTTCCGGGCTCCAGCGCCCGTGGTGCAGTTGCAAGGCATGGCGCAGGTTGTGCACCGCCTCGTGGATCTCGGGTGGCCGGTCGTGGCCGCGCAGCGAACGCTTGCTGACGTCGATGCGCATGCGCACACCGTCCAGGGCAATTTTCTGTTCACTCAAGAAGAGACGTCCGGCGTCGGTGATTGTGTAGCGTTTTTTCCCGCTTTCGGCGTCGCCACTGATCAACTCGCTTTCTTCGAGGAAGGTCAGGGTGGGGTAGATCACCCCGGGGCTGGGGCTATAGGCGCCGTCGAACAGTCCTTCGATCTGGCGGATCAGGTCGTAGCCATGGCACGGCTGTTCGGCGATCAGCGCCGGCAGGAGGATTTTCAGATCGCCCGGGGCAAAGACCCGGGGCCCCCGGCCACCGCGCTCGCGGCCTGGGCGTTTCTCGAAGCCGTCGCGGCCGTCACCGGGTTCACGGTGGGAATGATGGTCTCTCATTGTCATGCTCTCTGTGGGTGTCTAAGACATAACGTAAGATATATCTTATGACTCGAGCAATGCCTTCTGACGAACGGTAGGGCGCCAACCCCGGGTGCTATCACCGGCACCACAGGCCGATTTATAAATGGTCGGTTTAAATGGCATTGTGGAGTTTTTGCTCTAAAGTAAGTTCTGCTTAGCTATAGCTATTCGTGTACTCCATTTCTTACGGAACGATGTCTTATATAGGTAAGCCGAACTAATGTTGCCTGTATTACCGGGATGACAGGTAATACGTGACTTATTGAGTTTTCAGGATTTTTTCTGCCTGCATAGAGGGTTTGATAACTACGCGCTACACGGAAATAGCTGGCTTACCTGAAGTTGGAATCGGCAGATCATTTACTTGCGTCTTAGGACTCAACTTGGAGTTGGGCTTGTGGCGCGTCATGAAGTTTCGATCGAGTCGAATCTTTAACTTACTTAAAGTGACAACAGGTATTTAACGATGCTGAAAAAAACTGCTTTCGTCCTGCCACTGGTCTTGTTGGCTATCGGCTCTTCCAGCGTGTTTGCTGCCGGTGAAGCCACCAGTGTCATCAACATCAAGGCAACCATTCCTACCAAACAGTTCCACGCCCAGCCGGTGGATCCGGATTTCGGTAAGGATGAAACCATGTCCTACAACACCGTCACTGGCCAATTGAGCCAGATCCGTGCCACCTACGCGGTAAAAAATACTGACGGTTCGATCAAGGCCTACATCGAAGGCGGCCCGGCATCCCTGAGCAACGGCACGTCCTCCATCCCCCTGACCACCTCCTTCAACGGCGTGACCCTGACCGGTTCGCCACTGGAAGTCGTGGATGACGCCAGCTCCACCCCGGGCACCCAGGCCGACATGGTGGTTGTGGCCGCCAAGCCAGCCGACACCGACGCAGGCCTGTTCACCACCAACTACACCGTGGTGTTCGATCACGAGCCACGCGTTACGCCGTAAAGGCGACCTGTTGATCAGTATGCATCGGCTTATTGCTTAGCCCTACCGATCGACAGGCAGTCGCTGTCGGTTGATCGGTATTCAAGTATTCCCTGTGCGTAATCAGAGTATCCGTTCATGTTCCCGATGATTTTCATCGCGGCAGCGCTCGCCTTGTTGTTTTGTACGGGGGCGTTTGCAGCTGACGCGGCAACTGGCACAACCCCAAGAAGTTTGCTGTCCCAGGCCAAGGGTTTACCGGCGGACTTCGAAGAGCATTTTTTTGATGTGCCGTTGGCGGTACGGGTCGAACTGGATGAGGAGTTCGTCTCTGAGGCGATGATTGTCCTCACCCGCGACGACCGCCTGACCCTGCTGAATTTCACTGACCATGAAGGCAGTGTGATCAAGGATGTCGAGCGCGACCGCTGGGGCGACTACCTCAAGCAGGGTGTGCCGTTGGGGGCCTGCGAAAGTGGCTGCCCGGATCAGTTGCTGGCGGTGCACTACAACCTGGAAAAGTCCCTGCTCACATTGCTCACCGAGAATGCCGAGCGTGAAGGGCAAGAATCGAAGTACTACTCCCTGCCCACGGGCGGCAGCACGGGCCTGATCGTGCGTAACCAGCTGAATATCAGTGGCGGCCAGGGCCAGGACCTGGGCGGACGCCTGGGGCTGGACGCCAGCGGCAGCCTGGGCAATTGGAACCAGGTGCTGAACATGCAGTTCTCGCGCTTGGGCGGCCCGGATGACGATGCCCTCAACCACGCCGTGTACTCGTTGTACTCCCAGCGTGAAATGCACGGTGAGTTCCTGCGCCTGGGCTATTTCACGCCTAACGCCGAAGGCTTGACCCGGCAACTGCGTACGTTCGGCGCGAGCCCCGACACCGCCGTGGGCGTGATGTACGGCAGCTCCGACAGCCTGATGATCAGCAATCCCAAGCCGAGCATCTACCCCATTTACGTCACGGCCAATCGCCAGGCCTCGGTCGAGATTTACCGCAACGGGCTGTTGATCAACACCCAGGCCGTTACCACAGGCTTGCAGAGCCTGGACACACGGCCCTTGCCCGGCGGCATCTACGAGGTGGAAGTGCGCCTGGTGGAAGACGGCCAGATCACCAGCACCACCCAGGAGTTGGTGTACAAGCCCAATAACTGGCGCAACCTCGACAACCGCTGGCGCTACAACGTCTTTGCCGGGCAAGAAAGCAAACTGCTCAGCAACTGGGACGAGCAATCCAGTGGCGACCTGACCGCCGGTGCCTCCCTCAACTATCTGGCTCACCCGCGAGTGGTACTGGGGTTGTCCGGGCGCCAGGTCAAGGACAACATGCAGTACGGCACGTCCGTCGACTGGTCCCTGGCCAATAACGCCAGTCTCTACGCCAACATCTACCAGACCGATAACTACGGCACCGGCGTCGACTTCAACAGCCTCTACAACTATGGGCTGGGCAGTGTGGTGTTCAACCACACCCGCAGTTGGCTGGACAACCGTAACACCTACGAAACCCTGCCCGACGGCACCCGCATTCGCCAGCTCGATATCTTTGTCGGCCAGACCAGCCAGTCGTCGCTGTCCGTGAACCATCGCCTGAGTAACCTGCGTTCCATCAACGCCCGGTTGGCTTACAGCGAAGGCAACGTTCAAGGTCTGGGGCTGGACGTGGGCTGGACCGAACGGGCTCACCTGTTTGGCAACGACGCCAACTGGCGACTGTCGCTGTTCGACCGTCCTGCCAGCTCCAGCACCGGCGACAAGCGCAATCGCGGGGTCGACCTGAGCGTCAGCCTGGCCCTTGGCAGCCCGGGCGAACAATGGTCGGCCAGCATCGGTACACGCACCTCCCGTGACGGTGGCCGCGACAACAACGGCTCGCTGAGCTATCGCCGCGACCTGCAGGATCATGTTCTGCAAAGTGTTTCGGCCACCGCCCTGGTTGACACCTACGGCGTCGGGCTGTCCGGCATGGCCAGCTTCCAGACCGATGCGGTCAATGGTGACGGTTTTGTGCAGCGCTCATCGTTCAATAACGACCTGACCGGTGGCCTCAACCTGGACAGCACCTTTGCCGTCGGCGGGCAGCGGATGGTGCTCACCAGCCAGTATGCCGGCAGCGGTTCGGGGATGATTGTCGACGTTGAAAGCGATGTGGACGACATCGTCCTGCGGGCCGATGACTTGAGTGGCGGCAGCACCATGTTGCGACCTGGGCGCAACTTCATCCCAATCGCCGCCTACAAGGGCAGCTCGGTCAGCTTCGACTTCGACGGCAACCACGCACCTGCGGCCAACATCCAGCCGCCGCGCACGGCCTACCACCTGAACAAGGGCGGCGTGGACTATTGCAAGATCAGCGTGATGCGCACCGTCACCGTGCTCGGGCGCCTGGTGGACCCCCAGGGCAAACCGCTCAAGGGCCACCACATTCTCAACCACGCCAGCCGTGGGGTGAGCGAGGTCGATGGGTTTTTCTCCCTGGAAATGAACGCCAGCTCGCCGACCCTCGAGGTGCGGCGTAACAACCAGCTGCTGTGCCAGTTCCGCCTGGATACCGCCAATGCGCACAGTGAAAACGACGTGCTGATGATTGGGGATTTGCGCTGCACGCCGGACACCCTGGCCGACTTCACCTTTACCCAGCAGACCGCAGGTTGAGTGGCATGACGAGATTACCGACCACCATGAAACGCATCAGAACTTTGATCTGCCAGTTGGGAGGAGTAGGCGCTACGTTGTTGTTCAGTTCGACGGCGGTGGCGCTGACCCAGGACATCACGGCCGTGTTTACGCCGGACCCCGGCAATCCGTTTGTGAACCAGTTTCGTAATACAACGCCTATCAGTTCTATTTGCGAGTCTCACATTCCAAACCAGTGCAAGGCGTTGAATATCTTCAGCCTGCGGGAGTGGAACTTTGAGGCGTTATCCAACGGGCCGATCCTGGCCAACCATGAGAATGACCGCCAGGGCTATTACGTAAAAGTGCCATCCGAGTGGCGAGATGTGCTGGTGACGCATAACAGAACCGGGGAAGTCGAGACCGTAAAGATGCGTATTGCCGGGCTAGGTGGCGTCTGGACTGCGGCCAATCCGCCGGGGGTGGCGGCTTGGGCGCAACCTGGACGCGCATGGCATGCGCAATGGCAAAACGCTCCGAGCCCGTGCCGAAGTACTGGTCACCTTAAGTTTACCAACGCCTCTGCCACGTATTTCTGGTTGGTCCCTGAAGGAGCAGGCGCCTGTGGTCGCAAGCCCTCGCTGGATATTCCCAGGTTGCGCCTGTTCCAACTCGAGTATGCCTATGAGCTTAAAACCCCCAATCCGCTAGGCATGTCCAGCGGTGAATACTCTGGCAGCCTCACCTACACCATGGGGCCTGGGGGAGATTATGACTTCGGCGATGTGCTGATTCCGTCGGACAACCAACTGACCTTCAATTTCGCCCTGGAAGTGCAACACCAGCTCCAGGTGGACGTCCCCCCGGGCGGTAACCGTGTCGAACTGGTGCCCCAGGGCGGCTGGCAAGGCTGGGTGAACCAGGGGCGCAAGCCGGCACGGTTGTTCCGTGACCAGACGTTCAATATTTCCGCCTCGTCGCGCTTCAAGATGCAGATGGCCTGCGATCAGGTCGTAGGGGACACCTGCGCCTTGAAAAACACCACGGACGGTCATGAAGTGCCGCTGGACGTCAGCGTCAGCCTGCCCCATGGCCTGAACCGTGAAGACGGCAGCGCGGTGAATCGCCAGCCGCTGCTGCTCAGCGGCGCCGGCACCGAGCAGTTCAATCCGGGCTTCTACGTCAACAGGCGGCCCGGCACGTTGCACTTCGAGGTCAAGAAAGATTACGCCGAGCAGATGCTCAGTCGAGGCGGTAGCACCTACACGGGCCAGGTCTCAGTGGTCTGGGATTCACAAATATGAGCTGCCGTCAGATAGAGGCCGTCAGTGGTAGCGGCATGAATGTAGCGAAGTGGCTAGGGCGTGGCTCGCAGGTGGCGGCCAGCGTGTTACTGGCGTCGCTGGCAATGCCTGCAATCGCAGTGGAGATGAGCATTCATGCTGAGTTTCGGCCGGACCCTGCACAGCCGCACTTGAATAAGTTCGAGAACAAAACGCCCAGTGTTGGTTACTGTGTGTCATTCCCTGCCCAATGTAACTCCTTGAACATATTCAGCCTCAGGGCTGCTATTTCGGCTGAGACCGTGACGCAGATCTCTGCGTTTCATACGGATCAACGGCAAGGCGCAATGTTTAAGGTCCCAACGGAGTGGCAGGATCTGACCGTGGTGCATCGGCAGACTCAGGAGACCGAGACGTTAAAGGTACGGATCATGGGGGTCGGTTCGACATATTCCATTCCCAACCTGATTAGCCTGGTCGGAGGGGGTGTGACCCCTTTGCAGGCTCATCAGAGAATGTGGACCGGCTCCAGTTGGGTGTACCCGCCGCGTACCTGCCTGGGCACCGGGGTGAGCCTTTATGGGACGATAACCTATGGGTTTTTCTGGCGAACACCCGTCGGCTCTCTATGTGCCAGACAGGCCAGGTTCGACATTCCCACCATGCGCTTAAACAGCCTGGAGTTTGCCTATGAACTCATCACGCCCAACCCATTGGGCATGTCTTCAGGGGAGTACATCGGTAGTCATCAATACACCGTAGGGCCCGGCAAGGACTTCGATTTGGGCGACGTGATGATGCCCAGCAGCCCTACGCTGACTCTGAATTTCACCCTGGCGGTGCAACATGACCTCAAAGTCGAAGTTCCCCCCAACGGCAACCGTATCGAGCTGGTACCCCAAGGCGGCTGGCAAGCCTGGCTGAATCAGGGCCGCAAACCTGCGCGTCTGTTTCGCGACCAGACCTTCAGCATTTCTGCCTCGTCGCGTTTCAAGATGCAGATGAGCTGTGAGCGGTCTATCGGCGACACCTGTGCCTTGAAGAACACCACCGACGGCCACGAGGTGCCGCTGGACGTCAGCGTGAGCCTGCCCCATGGCCTGAACCGGGCCGACGGCAGCGCCGTGATTCGCCAGCCGCTGCTGCTCAGCGGCGCCGGTACCGAGCAGTTCAATCCGGGCTTCTACGTCAACAGGCGGCCCGGCACGTTGCACTTCGAGGTCAAGAAAGACCACGCCGACCAGATGCTCGAGCGCGGTGGCAGCACTTACTCGGGCCAGGTCACGGTGGTCTGGGACTCGGAACTTTAAATGAGACTGATGAAGATGAAACATCTGTTGGCGCTGTGTGCGCTGTGCTGGTTGCCGATCTCGGCACCGGCCGCTCCCAACATCAATGTCGGGGTGTTCTATGACTACCTGGACGGCGATAAAAGTACCTACCTCAAACGGGTTTTCAACGGCGGTGACAGCACGGCATTTATCAAAGTCTCGGTGATGGAGATCCTCTACAACGCCGACGGCACCTCCGAGGAAGTGGAGCTCAAGAGCAACCTCGAGAACACCGCCCGCGACGGCTTGATGGCCACCCCGGCACGCCTGATCGTCCCTGCCGATGGCATGCAAGGCACACGTTTGCTGTACCTGGGCGAGCGCGACAAAGAGCGCTATTTCCGCGTGCGTTTTGTGCCGGTGATGCCGGAGCCGGAGGACGATTTTGCCGTCTCCAGCGACGAGCGCGAGGCCTATAAAACCAACCTCTCGGCCGGCGTCACGGTACTGGCGGGGTTTGGCACAGTGTTTTTCGTGCGGCCCAAGGTCACGCGCTTTGCCACCCGTATCGACGATCAGCCCACTGAGTACGGGATGCATAACGATGGCAACAGCGTGGTGGTGGTCGACCAGTTCAAGGACTGCGCCAGCGACGGTGCCCAGGAATGTTTGCCCGTCACCAAGAACCACATCCTGCCGGGCCGTGCCTTCAGCTTCCCCAAGCAGGCAGGGCGTACGTATCGCTTCACTCTGGTCGAGGGCAGCGAGAAAAAACCATATGAGGTCAAAGGCTAATGGTCATTGAAAGAGCACATAGGCACGGGCACCGCCCATGCAGAGGCTGCAAAGTCGTGTTGGCAGCACTGTTGCTGGTGGTTGTCACGTTGCTCAGTACCCAGGCCCACGCGATCCGTGAAGAGCAGGTGTTCGAGGTCTCCGTCACCATTCCCACCGCCGACTTTTATGTGCTGCCGATCAACCCGGTGTTTTTGGAGCGTGAGCAAGAGATGGCGTGGAACCTGGTGACCCGCACGCTCAAGCCGTTGCGCGAACACTTCGACGTGAAAAACAGCGCCGGCGGGATTGTCGCGCGCCTGGGCGATCTGCCGGTGCTGTCCAACGGCCGGCGCCTGATCCTGTTGAACGTGTCCTTCAACGGCCAGGCGCTGGACCTGACGGACACCCTGGTGGTGCCCGCCGATCAAGCGCGGGTCGGCAAGCGAGTGCTGTTGGACATTGCTGCCGTCGAGCCGGAGGACGGCTACGTGCCGGGCGACTATTTTGGCAGCGTTAACCTGATATTCGACGCGTTGCGACCGTAAGAGGTGGTTATGAAATACGTTTATGCAGTACTGGGCGCGTGGCTGTGGTCCTTCAATGCCTATGCCGGGCCGGCCATCAATGTCGGGGATTTTTACGATTACTTGAATGGCGACAAAAACACTTATCTCAAGCGCGTGTTCAATGGCGGCACCAGCACCGCGTTCGTCAAGATCAATGTCACCGAAATGCTCTACAAACCCGATGGCAGCTACGACGAAGTACCGCTCCAAAGCCAAGGCGACGGCATGGTGCGCGATGGCCTGATGGCCAGCCCGGCACGCTTGATCGTGCCCGCCAATGCGATGCAAAGCACGCGCTTCCTGTTTATGGGGGAGCGGGACCGGGAGCGTTACTTCCGGGTGCGCTACTTGCCCGTGGCGCCGGAAAAGGACGATGACTTTGGCGTCAACGACGAGGACCGCGCGGCGTATGAGGCGTCATTGACGGCAGGTGTGCGGGTGATGTCGGGGTACGGCACGGTGTTCTTTGTGCGGCCCGAGCACAGCCGTTTCGATACCCGCACCGAAAACGGTGGCCGCACCTACACCCTGCGCAACGCCGGCAACACCGTCGTGGTGGTGGATGAGTTCAAGGACTGTTCGGTAGCGGATCGTACGGACTGCGCCCCCGTGACCAAGAACCATATCTTCCCGGGGCGGGTATTCAGCTTTGAAAAACAGGCCGGGCGGACCTACCGGTTTTTCCTGGTGGAAGGCAGCTCCGAGAGAGTCGTCGAGATCAACGGCTAGGGCGCGCTGCACAAGGTGTGGCCAGCGGGCTGCAGATAGGGCGTCAGCACCGGCGCCATGCCCTTGAGCACCTGGACCGGCAGCGCCGAGGTAAACGTGAAGTTCTGCGCACCGCTGCCGGGGACAAAGGCGGTCAAGGTACCGAAATGCCGATCGCCGATATAGAACACAAACGTCGCCGTGCGGTTGATTGCCTTGGAACTGAGGACGCGCCCGCCGGCGCCAATGGCTTCGATGCGATTATCCCCGGTGCCGGTCTTGCCGCCCATGGCCAGTGGCGTGCCGTCGGCCAACTTGAAGCTGCCCGACAGCCTTTTTGCGGTGCCTGCGTCTACCACCTGGGACAACGCACTCCGTAGGGCTGTGGCGACTTCGCTGGGCATCACCCGCTTGCCTTTATCGGGGTGGTTCACCAGTCGGGTTTCATAGGGCGTGCCAGGGGCGAAGTGCAGGCTGTCGATCCGCAGCGTCGGTTCACGTACCCCATCGTTAAGGATCGTCCCTACCAGTTCCGCCAAGGCTGCCGGGCGGTCACCGGAGCTGCCGATGGCGGTGGCCAGGGACGGCACCAGGTGGTCGAAGGGATAGCCAACCGCCTGCCAGCGCTGATGAATATCGAGGAACGCCTCAATCTCCAGCATGGTGCGGATACGGGTGTCCCGGGCGCTTTTGTGGCGGCTCTTGAACAGCCAGCCATAGACTTCCTGGCGCTCGTACTGGCTGGCGGCGACGGCCTGGGCGAAGGTGGCGTCGGGGCTGTTCAGCAGGTAGCCAAGCAGCCACAAGTCCAGTGGGTGGACCTTGGCGATGTAACCCTGGTCCGGCAGGTCATAGGCGCCGGGGCCGTAGTCTTGATAGAGCTTTTCCAGGCGTGCATCGGTAAGTTTTTCCGCGGCCTTGGTCCCGGTCAGATGGGAGCGCACAAAGCTGTTGAAGCTCTGCTGGCTGGCCTGGGGCAACAGGTACCGGTGCACGGCGGCCAGGCGAATGGCGGTGGGGTGAATGCTGTCGAGAAAAGTCGCTAGCCGGGCCTGGGTGTCCTTGTTGCGGTATTTTTTCCAGAACCGCAGCAAAAAGGTCTTGCCCTCGCGGTCGGCGAACTGGGCCAGGTATTCCTGGCGGCGCGGGTCGCTGTCGTCCTTGAGCAACTGGGCGCTGTTGCCCGGTGCCTGGTAGGTGCTGTAGCGCACCAGGTCACGCATCAGCCGGATAAACGGCAGGTTGATGGATTCGCGCAGGGCATCACGCAGGGTCGGGTTGCGGCCATTGTCTTCGTTGCGAAAGTTATTGAAGCGATGCAGGCCGCCGCCGGTAAAAAAACGTTCGCCGGGGCTGGCGGAGTACTGCCGGTCGAGGGCCGCGTCGAGCATGTTCGCCAGGCTCCGGTCGCTGTTTTGCACCAGGTAATCCACGGCCCAGCGGGACAGGCGGTCCTGCTCGTCGAGCACGACTTTTTTCAGCGCGGCGGGCGTCTGCCCGGCATAGCGCTCGTGCAGTTCGCCGATGATTTGCAGGTAGGTGGTGAGCACCCGCAGCTTGGCGGTGGAGCCCAGTTCCAACTTGCTGCTCTCGTTGATATCGAAGGGTTGGTCGGTGTTGTCGGTTTGCACCCGCACCCGGGCGCCGTCGGGTGTCATTTCGTAGAGGTTGAAGCTGTAGCGCACCTGAGCGGTGCCGGCCGCGGTCAGCAGGCGCGGGCCGAGCAGGCCGAGTTGGCCGGCAACGCTCGGGTCTGCCAGGCGCTTGAGGTACTCGGTGGCCTGGGTTTGCAGATCGCTTTGCAGGGTACTGGTGGCGGCCAGGTCGAGGCGGTCCAGGTCGTACAGCGAACGATTGAGCAGGGCGGCCAGGCGGCTGCGGGCGACGCGGATGCCCTTGTTGGTTTCGATTGGCCGGAGGGTGGGTTGCTGCTGCCAGTCCCGATAGTTGACCTGACTGGCCAGGGCCGCCGTGGACAGTGCCGGTTCGATCACGCCGTTCTGGGCCAGCAGGCGGATATGGCTGTCGGTGAGCTGCGCCAGTTCATCGCGGCCCTTGGTCAGGTAATGGGACGGGCGGCGCTGGGCAATCATCAGCGACAGCACTTCACGCAGGGCCAGGCCTTTTTGCGCCAGGGATTGTGGGTCGCTGCCGGCGAGCAGGGCGTTGGTCTGGTTGAAGTCCGCGCCGTACCACACCCTCAGGCCCTCGGCCATGCCATGCACTTCGCCATGCCCCGGCACTGCCGACAACGGCACGCTGTTGAGGTAATCGCGCACGAGGTTTTGCCGTGCCTTCAGCGTCTGCGGACCATTCTGATAAGTGCGCACACTGGCGGAAATCATCTGACGAATTTTTTCGCCGCCGGACAGGGTCAGCCCGTCGGGGGAGTGGCGGTACTTTTCCAATTGCGTGGCGAGGGTACTGCCGCCCGCCGTCTGGCCGGGCAAGTGCAACACTTTGGCGACCTGGGACCAGGCGGCCTTGGCAAAGCGCGGCCAGTCCACGGCGGGGTTGGCCTGGGGCTGGGCGGGGTTGAGCAACTCGCGGTTTTCGATAAACAGCAGGCTGTTGACCACCAGTGGCGGGATATCGGCAAAGGAAGGGTAGAGCTGCTGCGGGTAGCTGAACTGGTACAGCGCGGTGCCACGGCAATCGGTGATCGACAAGCCCGCCTGGACTTTCTCGGCATAGGGCACGAACAGGCCGTGGCGAGTGTGGTTCATCAGCGCGTCGGAGAAGCGCGCCTGGGACTGGATCAGGTAATCGCGCTTGAGCAGCCTGGGTAAGAAGTCACCCAGGGCGCTGTAGCCCAGGCGCTGATCGAACGGGCCGGCACCGGGGTAGACGATGGCATCGCTGGGGCCGGGCTGCACGCTGTAGGTCAGGGTTGCCGCCAGGCGACTGAACTCCCGCGCCTGCCACTTGGACGTGCGCATTTCCCGGGAAGCGGCAAACCCCAGCGCGATCAGGCCCATTACCAGCAACAACCACAACATACGCCAGGCATAGCGTCGTTTGCGGGGCTTTTGGGGCGGTGGCTGTTCATCCGGGCTGTCGGTTGGCACCGCAGCCTTGGCCGAATTGGTTTGCCACGAAGCACCCATAGTCGATTGATCCATTCACGCAGATTGATCGGACTTGTCTGAAGCTTAGACGCTGGTAGGCGTGTAGGAAGGATTTGTGTGGAGTGTGAGATTTTGGCCGAATGCACGTGGCGTGGTGCGGGGGGATCTACCTATCTCTCCTGTGCAGTTGTTTGGGTGGGTGTGCATACCCGTTGTTTACAGCCAGCCCTCTGAATGTCTGCAAACACCGCGAGCGGTGGTCAGGCAAGGGGACAAGCCCCCACGCCAGCACACCGCAGGGAAGGCCCGTCCTAGAGCCATCCCCGCAGGTAAATCCGCCAAAGGTAGGGGCATGACTGTGCACCATCCTTGTGCAATACTCGCCGCCGTTTAATGAAGGCAATTCCTACATTGCCCAGGTGATGCTCCTCCGTAAAAGGCGCTTTTGCCGAGAGTTCTCGCTGAATCTTGCTGTTTATTGAGTGAAAAGCCCTGCTCATGGCTTTTTATACTGCACCCCCGCTGAGCGGGCCCGGTTTCTAGGGCCAGGCAGGTTTGCCCAAAAGGCAGCCTGGCAGGAGGGCGTCGTGGCGATCCGCCGTGATGCCGGACACTCGGTGGTTCATATCCAATAACAAAATGAGGTTGTACCCCTATGCCTGTTGGCAACCATCTGCCCCATGGCGAGACCGCTCAAGGCGGTCCGCTCAAACGCGAACTCGGCGAACGGCATATTCGCTTGATGGCGCTCGGCGCCTGTATCGGTGTCGGTCTGTTCCTCGGTTCGGCCAAGGCCATCGAGATGGCCGGCCCGGCAATCATGCTGTCCTACATCATTGGTGGCCTGGCGATCCTGGTGATCATGCGCGCCCTCGGTGAGATGGCCGTACATAACCCGGTGGCCGGTTCCTTCAGCCGTTATGCCCAGGATTACCTCGGCCCGTTGGCGGGCTTTCTTACCGGCTGGAACTACTGGTTCCTCTGGCTGGTGACCTGCGTTGCGGAAATCACCGCCGTTGCCGTGTATATGGGCGTGTGGTTCCCCGATACGCCGCGCTGGATCTGGGCCCTGGCGGCTCTGATCAGCATGGGCACGATCAACCTGATCGCGGTAAAAGCCTTCGGTGAGTTCGAGTTCTGGTTCGCCCTGATCAAGATCGTCACCATCATTGCCATGGTTATCGGCGGTGTCGGCATCATTGCCTTTGGTTTCGGCAACGACGGCGTGGCGCTGGGGATTTCCAACCTGTGGGCCCACGGCGGCTTTATGCCCAATGGCGTGCAGGGCGTGTTGATGTCCCTGCAGATGGTGATGTTTGCCTACCTCGGCGTGGAAATGATCGGCCTGACCGCCGGTGAAGCGAAGAACCCGCAGAAGACCATCCCCAATGCCATCGGCTCGGTGTTCTGGCGCATTCTGTTGTTCTACGTCGGCGCGTTGTTCGTGATCCTGTCGATCTACCCGTGGAATGAAATCGGCACCCAGGGCAGCCCGTTTGTGATGACCTTCGAGCGTCTTGGCATCAAGACGGCTGCCGGCATCATCAACTTCGTGGTGATCACCGCCGCGCTGTCGTCCTGCAACGGCGGGATTTTCAGCACCGGGCGCATGCTCTACAGCCTGGCGCAGAACGGCCAGGCCCCGGCGACCTTCGGTACCACCTCCAGCAACGGCGTGCCGCGCAAGGCCCTGCTGTTGTCGATCTTCGCCCTGCTGCTGGGGGTGTTGGCCAACTACCTGGTACCGGACAAGGTCTTCGTATGGGTCACCTCCATCGCCACCTTCGGTGCGATCTGGACCTGGGTGATGATCCTGCTGGCCCAGCTCAAGTTCCGTAAGAGCCTGAGCCCGGCCGAACAGAAGGCCCTGAAGTACCGCATGTGGCTGTACCCGGTCAGTTCGTACCTGGCCCTGGCGTTCCTGGTACTGGTGGTGGGCCTGATGGCTTACTTCCCGGATACCCGCGTGGCGCTGTATGTGGGCCCGGTGTTCCTGGTATTCCTGACCGTGCTGTTCTACGTGTTCAAGCTGCAGCCGACCCAGGACGGTCTTGGCGCGCAACGTTCGGCGTAATCCCCTGACCCCTGGCCTGCCTGTTTGCTTCACAGGCAGGCCAGTCGCGCTTCAGACGTGCATCAACGTCCGTTGCGTGCCCTCGGTCAACTGACGCACAAGGCGGTTCTGTTCGGCCGTTTCCTCGTCGAGCAGTTGCTGGTGGCGGATCCAATACTCATCCGAGTCCTTGGTCGGAAACTCCTGATTCAGCGCGCCGACTTTGTAAGCGATGGTGCCCTTGACGGTGAAAAACGCTTCCGGCTCGCTGCTGGCCAGATACTCGACCCAGAAGTCGGTCATCAAGATTGCTTCCTGCAACGCCGGTGACTGGCCGAGTGCCCGCAGACTCCTGCGCGCTTCATTGACCACCTCGTCGGTGACGTAATCATCCACGGTGTACAGCAACGCCAGTGGATAAAACGGCAGGTTGAATTCACGGGCCAGTTTGTCCCGCAGGTAAACGGTGACCTCGGCGGGGTCGACTTCAAGCCCTGCCTGCTCGCGCTCAAGAATAAACCGGTCGCAAAAGTGATCCAGCTGGTTCAGGTAAAAGCAGCTCTTGGCCAGCTCCAGCAATGCCCTGTCGGCCAGGTAACTCCTTGGCTGCTGCTTGGCCTGATGGATCCGGTGATGCAGCTCCATGTTGGTAAATGCCAACAGGACGCTGTCGCCGCAATTGCCTGAACCATAGGTATTGAGGCAGACCGCGTTGCGCAGTTGCGTCGACTCGCCCATGGCGATCAGCAAGGTCCAGACCCGCTCGGTCAGGCGCGCCCTCGATGCCGTGTGGCGATAGGCGTGGGTTCGCTTCAGGTCACGCAGCACCCGGAACACATCATCGGCCCTGGCGGTTTCATTCGCTTTCAACTGTTCCCACAGCTCTCGGCGGGCGGGCACGTCTTGTGCCGCGACGCCTGTCAGCCAGGTGTCGAGGTCGTTTGCCGCTACGGGAGCATGGGCCGGTGTGCGAAGTTGCCCGCCCAGGCGGATGCCGGTATCCAGGCGGTATGTGTCGATGCGCGCCAGGGTCTCGGCGGACAACGGGTTTTCATGGAGCAGGGTGTTGCGATTGGCAGTTTGCAGCCATGGGTTGGTGAAAACCTCTTCAGGGATGGTGGTGATCCCGTTTGCCTGCAAGTGCAGTTCTGTCAGGCTTGGCAGGGCGCTGGCGCCGATGGGCCACTGAGTGATGCCTGTATTGGCCAGGTGCAAGGTATTCATTTGCAGCATCCGGCTGACATCCGGTACGAGGGTCAGGTCCGGATTATCGTTCAGATCGAGTTTCTGCAGGTTGACCATGCTTGCCAGGCGTTGCACAGACTCTTGGGTCAAGTGCAGGTCGTTGTCGTTCAGGTCAAGGTGGGTAAGTGTGGTCATGTCGGTGATCGCCTGGGGCAGTTCAGTCAGGCGACAATCAATGCGCAATGCCTTGAGCTGGGTGAACTTGCCAAGAAACTCCGACCCTGTCGCAGGGAACGCATTGCCGGAAATCCGCAGGTATTCAATGTGATTGAAGCCGGTGGTGCCCGTCAGGAATGACGCAGGAGGCAAGCCTTCGTCGTCCAGTTGCAACTCCAGCGAGGGCACGTTGAATAGCCCGGCGATGTAAAACGTAGCGTTTTCCTGACGCCATGCGCTGCGCAGTTGGTAGGCAATATGGCGTCGCCTTCCGCGGTTCATGCCCAGGGGATCGTTGAGCTCGTTGTCGGTCGGCAACAGGGTTTCACTCCAGCGCGACAGCTCCACATCCATGGCCTGATACTCCGCCTGGCGGCGTTCCAGCTCGAGCAGTTTTTCTGGGTCGCTCATGTTCAATGACTGCAGCAGTCGCCGTGCATCGTCGTTGTTGAAATGGGGGTACAGCTCTTGGACCTTGGCCACCAGGTCCGGTGGCCGGGGGCCGCGAAAAGGCCAGATTCGTTGCCATAACGGATACACCAGGAACGAACGGTCAACGCCCATCGCCGGTTGCATCCAGGGTTGCAGGTGTGGGATGTCCAGCAGACCCTTGATTTCAATACGGCGGGCGAAGGCCAGTTCGGCAAGCTGGTACTGCAGCTCGGCGATACCGCTTTGGGTGTCAACCTGAAGCAAGCTCTGCTCGGCAGCAGACAAGGTACTGAGAATGACCCGCAGCAATCTGTTCGATGGCTGGCCCAGCGGTTCGCCCTGTTGGTCATAGGCCTGATACCCCCGGTTGGTCCTGGCGATCGTCTTGCGTGATGTCCCCACCAGATGCCCTGCCGTTTCCAGCAAGCGTCCCTGGTTGTCCCATTCGCGAATATCAATGCGCAGGGTTTTCGGCCAGGCGGGCAGGAGTCGCAGCAGGTACAGGGTGATCCGGTCGCTGTCGGCATTGGCGCAGGCATCCACATACAGGCCTTCGTACGCACGGTTCAGGCGCAAGTCGTGGGCACTTGTGCGCGCCTGTTCCGCCAGGCGCAGGCTCAATTGGTTGTGCTTATGCAGTTGTCTGAGCTCCCGTGACGAGGCCTGGCCCAGGATCGCCTTGACCGTGCTGGTGGGCAGTTCCGGGTGTTTGGCCTTGAAACGCCGCTCTTGCTCGGTGCCGCCGGACTCGCTGCGTCGGTACAAAGACTTGAGGAGTTGCGCCCGCTCCCGTTCGGTGTACTCGACGATCCGGGTGACCAGTTGGACCAGACGCTGCTCGGTGGTCTTGGGGACCTGCCCCAGGAGGCCCTCGATAACGTCATCGTGGGGGACGATGGCCTCGAGCAGCCGGGCACTTTTGAACTGCGCATCGGTGACCGTCACCACCTGGTTGTCGGGCCGCTGGTGCTCGGGGTATTGGTGGGTGACGCGATTATCGCGGTCGACAATCTGCAACACGTGGGTGTCGGGCCATCCGGGCAGGCTGGTAATCACCAGCAATTGCAGGTCCGGACGGGCGAAAGGGTTGCTGGGCAGGGCATACATCGCCTCGATGAACCGGTTGATTTCCTGGTCGATGCGCAAGCGCTTGCACGTATCGGCCAGCAGCGGCGGCGATGCCCGATTGCTACGGTGTATCTGGCGCAATACATGGGGCGGGGTGTCGGTCAGGGCGAGAATGGACGTGGCCATATCCTTGGGGAATGCGTAGTGGTCGCTGCCGAGGCGATAGAGCAGGCTGTGGTCATCCCAGCTCATCGGGTTCTCGCTGGACAGGCGCCAGGCACCTTCACCGTTGTGCTCCAGGGTCGGGGTGTCGACGCCGACCTTTTGCGGATGCATGAGCCGCCACTTGAATACCCGTCTGTCATAGATGATCCGATACCAGGAGCCAAACAGGGGCAGGTAATGGTCACCGCTGAGGGGAAGCAGGCCCAGGGCATCGAGCTGCAGTTTGTGTGGCAAGGACAGGGTGTGTTCGTACTGCGCCAGCGAACCGTTGGCCAGCCTGACAAAGCCTGAAGGGCCGCGCTGGTTGCTCATGTAGTCACCCAGGGTAGCGCGCAGGCCCAGGGCATCGGTTTCGCTGCTCATGCTGAGTAGCTGCCGTTCATGGGGTTGCAGCACTGAGCCAATGGCCAGGTAGAAGCTGTCCACCGCCGGTGACACGGCAATCGTGCCGGCATTGCGCATGTCATAGGCCTCGTAGACGCCTTCGCCGAAGTGGCGCAGTTCCACGGTGAGGTCGTCGGGGCCGCTGGAGACATAAGGGCTGGCGATGGTGTCAGCGATCACTTCGGTGATGACGAATCTGCGTTTGAGACGTTGCTGTATCAAGGCGGAAGCGAACTCCCTGGCCCATTGATCGGCGTCGTTGTTGAACTGACGGGGGTGATACAGCGCGTCGATGGCGGCGTCGATGCGCAGGGCGGTGCGGTGAGTGTCCAACAGCTCATAAAAGGCCGTTGGCAAAAGCCCGCCACGCAGGTAGGCCTGTTGTTGGCTTGGGCTCAGTGGATGCTGTTCCAACAGCCGTTGGAGCAGTGCCGGTGACAATGGGCTGTTGAGGTCGCGCATTTTTTTCAGCAGCGGGGTGACGGCCACCAGGGGCTCTGCTGCCTTGACCGGCAAGAAACGCCGGACAGTGGGGGGCGGCAGTTGCTCGCTTTTTTCATAACTGGCGTAGTTCACCAGGGCCGCGAACAAGGCCGTGCGTTCGCGCCGTGCCAGGTCTACAACGGCACGGCGCACTGCCATGATCCGCTGGGCGGGCGTGGCATCGGCTTGCTCCGTCAGGCCCAGTTGCGAGGTGTCGGGCTGCAGGCTGATGACCAGGTCCAGCAGGGGGGCGGCGCGGTAGCGCGGCTGGCCGCGATAACGTTCGGCCTGGTAACTGCCGTCTTCGTTGCGCACGATTGTCAGGGTCGTCAACCCAGGCACCCGCTGTTCAGTCTTGCCAAAGGTTTCGATCACTGAGCGTTGTGGGTCGCTGATGCTCAACAGGACTGCGGCGGGCCACTCGGGCAGTTGGGTCAGCAGGCACAGCACCACGCTATCGCCATAGGGGGGCAAATAACCGGCTTCGTGGAAGTGTTCGATAATCTGCTGGATCACCTGATCGGCCTGCAGGCGCCGCACGCCTTCGATCAGGTTCAGGGGGGGCGGTGCGCCGCGCCAGACATTTTCCAGGATGGCGCGGGAGGTGGCGGTGCTGCGCAGCATCCGTTCCAGGTCGACCGGGGAGATGATCGACGAACCATTGTGCAGCATCTGTTGCAGCAACTGCGTATCCGACAGGTCTCGGGTGTGGTGCAAGTCGAAGGTCCAGGCTTGCAGGTGCGGGGCAAACACAATCGCAGGCTTGTAGGCGCTGCGGCTGTTCTTGAGCACGTAGCGCTGATTGTGCTGGTCGTGGATGACCTCGGCCACCAGGGTCTGGCGCTCGTGGTGCAGTTTGACGTACTGCCTGCCTTGTACGGTGAACATGCACAGGGCATCGGCACTTTTACCTTCGAGCAGGTATTGCTGGTCATGGGCGTAGTGGCGGGCGTCGGGTTTCCACAATTCATCCACGCCGTCGGGGCGCGTGACCTTGCGCGGGTTACCCAGCTGTTGCAGGTAGTGGAGCATGCGCTGGCGATGGGCTTTGCCGGCAACGCTGATCAAGCGCCCGCTGACGGCCAGATCGGCGACATCGGTCAGGGTCGAAGCGAAGCCGCTGGCGTCGCCCTTGATGGCTTCATCCAGGCCTGCGCTGACGCTGTAGGTCATGCTGCCGAGCACCGCCAGTTGCATGACCCGATTCATCCCCGTGACCCCACCGGGCAGGGGGGTGAGCAACAGTTGCAGGACTTCGTTGGCGATAGCGGCGGTGGCGTCCTTGAGCGCTTGCCAGTCGGCTTCGGAGCGGGTGTTGGCGAGGGTGTCGATATCGGCCTGGCAGCGCTGGATCTGGCGATAAGTCAGGGCTTGCAGCAGGGTTTCGGTGGGGCCGGTGGCAGGGTCGGTGGCGAAATGAATGTCGTTGAGCGTCTGTTCCGGGAAGGCTTTGTGAAAGCCGTCATACAGAAGCCCGGCCAGCCAGCTCATGCCCTCGGGGCGTGGTTCCTGGGTCAGCAACGGCCGGAACAACGACAGGCCTACCAGCGGTAATTGGCGGGAAAACCAGCCGAGGTCGCCTTGCTGGTGACTGTCGAGCAACTGCTGGCGAAAATCAGCCTCGGCCGAGCGCGCGTCGCGGTGGTAGCGGAACGCGCCGCCGGGGCGAAAGGGGAAATAGGACAGCACCGCGAGGCTGGCCACTCTGATCAGCAGCAATGGAACGGGAATCGCACTCTGCCAGGGCACAAAGGGCACGGCAATCACGGGGGTGACGCCCGAGGTCAGGCTCAGGCTCTCGACGACCAGGGGCGGCCCGTTGCCCTCGATCAACGCCGTGAGGCTGTCGTATACCGCCTGGGTCATGCCGTTGTGGGCACGGTTGCGCCAGGCGTCCAGCGCATCGAACCGCAAGAGTGCCAGCGCCGCCTCGCTCATCAACCGGCGCAGCGTGCCGTTCTCGCCGAGTGCGGCCTTGATCTTTACTTGCAACTGGTGGCCCAGGTCCAGCTCGCGGGCGATGGTGATGAACGCCCGGGCGCTGAGGCTGCGATCGCCATCGGGGCCTACCACGCGGCTGGCGTCCACCAGGCTGTAGCCGGAGTCCTGGCGAATGGCGGAGGTAAAGCCGAAATTCACGCAGGCGGCTTCCCACAAGGTCATGCTCTTGACGTGTTCGATTTCGCGCAGATTGCTATCGGAGCGGCGGGGCACGCGGATGTGGCTGCCCGGTTGACGATCCCAGGGCAAGGCATGCTCGACCTTTTCCAGATAGGTGGTCTCGAAGCGGTATAACTGCGGGTCGCGTCCGCCGATCCGGTTGCGCAACTGCATCAGGCTGTCTGTCTTGAAGGCCCGGACCACTCGCTCTTTCTCGGTTTCAACCGCCGCCAGGGCTGCGAGAGCGTCGCGTTGCAGCTGCAGAAAGCGTTTTTTTTCCTGGGTGTCCAGGCCATCGAGGGCCTGGTGAACGTTGCGCTGGATCAGCTCCAGCGCCTGTTGTTGGGCCCAGGCGGTACTCGATTGCAGATTGCCAGACAGGCCGTTGAGTAATTGATGAGTCGGCATGTGCTCTACCTTTCACGATAAGTGGAAGGTAGATGGAATCAGCCCGCACCCAGGCTCGGGGGCTAACTATTTAAGGGGCGCTCGTCACTGCGCCGGGCCAGGTTCAGTTGCTTGTTGAACTCCAGCCATGCCGCCAGCCCAGCCATCAATCCCAGGCCCAGCAGTGCGCTGAATATCTGCATCGGCCAGGCGTCGTCGACCTGGGCGTTGAGCATATCCGCCAGCGGCGCCAGTAAGACCCCCAGGCAGAACACTTCCAGGGAATAGCGCCCCATGCGGCAGCTTTGTTGCGCCAGCCAGTTTTGTGTCCAGGCGCGGCCGGGCAGCAGCTTGGCGGTGACATAGGCCAGGGCGAGGAAGTGCAGCAGGCGCACCGGCGACAGATCGGTCTTGCTGATCGGGTACAGCAGGTTACTCAAGGCGGCGGGCATCAGCTCATCGTGGATCTCGGGCCAGCGCCAGGACACGGTAATCACGCCGGCCAGCAGTGTGTAGGCGGCGGCCGCAAGAAACAGCGGTTGTCGCTGCAACGGCCGGGTCTCAGGTGCACGGGGCTGCCCGGCGCGGATTGCCGCCGCGCCGCCGAGCACGAACAATAACTGCCAGGTCACCGGGTTGAAGTACCACACGCCATCGGCAATCGCCGCCAGGTTCCAGCCCAATTTGGGCGCCAGCAGGTACACCACCACCGACACCGCCACCACCGCCAGGGGGGCGCGCACCAGTACCGGCAGCACCAGCGGCAAACCGAGCAGCAACACGATGTACAGCGGCAGCGGGTCCATCAGGTTGGGCTTGAAGCGCAGCAGCAATTCATCGGTCAGGGCTTGCTGCGGGTTGGTAATGAAGTGCGTGAGGCCCATTTCCTGGACCAGGTCGCGGGTCTCCACCTTGCTGTTGGCGAAGAAGACGATGCCCATCAGCATCGCCAGCAAGAAAATATGCACCACATACAACACCCAGGTACGGCGCAGGATTTTCAGGCTGGCCATCCAAAAACCTTCGCGCTGCAACACTTTGCTGTAGGCCAGTATCGAGGCGTAGCCGGCGAGGAACACGAAGACTTCGGCGGCATCGCTGAAGCCGACGTTACGCAGGGTGATCTGACCAAGGGGGTTGTGAGGCACGTGATCCCAAAAAATGAAAATCAACGCCAGGCCTCGAAAAAAGTCGATGCGCGGGTCGCGTCCGTTAAGCATGGCTCGGGCTCTTGAACAGTGGGTTAAATACTGACCCGCGGGTGTCGGCAATGATCCTGCCGCGCGTCGGGCGGGCGCAGGTTGGCGGTATTTGTAAGCAATTGCAAAGGATGGATATTACGGAATGTCTCAATTTCGGGATGGAATTGTACCGCCGGTCGCATAACCGCCCCTACCTGTTAGTTCTGACAGTAGACGAGGTTTTTTCGGCATGGCTTGCTTGCCCATCGACCGCGATGGGCAACGAGGCGCGATGGTGGCATGGGCAGACTATGGATGGGGTTCTCCACCTACACGGTGATCGGCATCGCCAATACGGTGATCCACTGGCAGCTGTTTTTCGTGCTCAGGGCCGCCTTTGATCTGAGCCAGGCCTTCAGCAATTTCCTGGCCTTTTGCGTGGCGGCGACCTTTTCGTTTTTTGCGAATGCCACTTTCACCTTTGGTATGGCGGCTTCGCTGGGCCGCTACCTGCTGTTCATCTTCTGCCTGGGCAGCTTGAGCCTGGCGGTGGGGTGGCTGGCGGATCGCTGGCGCTTGCCCGGGCTGGTCACCGTGGTGGTGTTTTCCCTGGTCAGCCTGGTGTGCGGTTTCCTGCTATCGAAGTACTGGGTGTTCCGCAGGTCCGCCCCATGAGGCTCTCGCTGATCGTGCCGTTGTTCAATGAGGAGCAGGCGATACACCTGTTTTATCGGGCCGTACGCCAGGAGCCGTCGTTGCAGGATCACGAAGTCGAGATCGTGTTTATCAATGACGGCAGCACCGACCGCACGGGTGATATCGCCAGGGATATCGCGTTGGCCGATAGCGATGTGGTGTTGATCAACTTTTCCCGCAATTTTGGCAAGGAACCGGCACTGTTTGCCGGCCTGGCGTACGCCAGCGGTGAGGCGGTGGTGCCCATGGACGTCGACTTGCAAGACCCGGTTGAAGTGGTCGCGCGCCTGATCGAGAAATGGAAGGAGGGCGCCGATGTAGTCCTGGCCAAGCGTCGTGATCGCTCCAGCGATGGCTACCTCAAACGCCACAGTGCCTCGATGTTCTATCACCTGCTCAATCGCATCGCCTACACCCATATCGAAGAAAACGTCGGCGACTTCCGCCTGATGGACCGCAAGGTGGTGGACGTGATCAAGACGTTGCCGGAGCAGCAATTGTTCATGAAGGGCGTACTGTCCTGGGCCGGGTTCACCGTGGCTATCGTCGAATATGACCGGGTTTGCCGGGTGGTCGGCCACAGCAAGTTCAATGCCTGGAAACTGTGGAACCTGGCGCTGGAGGGCATCACTTCGTTCAGCACCTTGCCCTTGCGGTTATGGAGTTACATCGGTGCCGGTATTTCGTTATTGGCGCTGGGGTATGCGGGGTATCTGATCATCGACAAATTGCTGTTTGGCAATGATGTGCCGGGGTATCCGTCGCTGATGACGGCGATTCTGTTTTTAGGCGGTGTGCAACTGATCGGGATTGGCATATTGGGGGAATATGTGGGGCGGATCTATATGGAAGCCAAGCATAGGCCGCGGTATGTAGTCGCCAATGTAGTGAAGAACCAGGAGACGCCAGATGAGTCAATTTGATGGGGTGGCTATGGGCGGTGTTGATAACTCGAAGCGAACAAAAATTGATATTTCCCTGGCTCTTATAGTGTTCTATTTTTTTGTGTTGTTGGTTTCAGTGGGGGTGCGGTTTGCCGAGTTGACTGAAACAGGTATATGGCTTGATGAGGCTTTCAGCCTGCTGCTGAGTATGAAGCCGCCTTCTGAAATTCTGTCTCATACGGCCCGTGATGTTCATCCGCCACTGTACTATCTGATGTTGCATGAGTGGATCAAGGTGTTCGGTAATGGCGCTTTTGCCGCCCGCAGTCTGAGTGTGTTTTTTGGGGTTGTTTCGGTGGCGCTGGGGATCTGGTTGTCGCACCTGTTGCTCCCTCGACGTGCGGCAATGCTGGCAAGCATATTATTGGCGATCTTTCCGGCGGCCGTTCGCTACAGCCAGGAAGTCCGTATGTACTCGTTCCTGGGGGCTTTGATGCTGGGCGCGACGATTGCATTTATCTACTGGCTTGACCGTCCGCAGAGTAAAGTTCCGCTCGCCCTGTACATCCTGCTGATGGTGGCAGGGCTTTATACGCACTATTTTGCGGCTTTATGCCTGTTGTCCCATTGGGCCTATATTTCGCTTCTGGCAACGTCTCGACAGATAAAATATAAGTATCTGTGGAGTCGTAGTTGGTGGCTGGCCAATGGTTTGATTGTGATTTGTTTTTTACCCTGGTTGCCCAGCCTGCTAAATCAATTGACGTATTCGAGGTTGGACTGGATCGCCCAGCCGGGTATTAAGGAGTTGGTCGAGCTGACTTGGTTTTTTCTGAATTTCAGTGAAGGTCAGCAGGTGCCTGTCTGGGGGTTTTATGGCCTGGCCTTGGTGGTGTGGATCGCGTCCGTATCTATTTGTCTGTGGGATGCAAGTGATCGAAAAAATAATGCACTTCTT
The DNA here is from genome assembly GCF_030687625.1 of Pseudomonas sp. FP2294. Lineage (NCBI taxonomy): Bacteria > Pseudomonadati > Pseudomonadota > Gammaproteobacteria > Pseudomonadales > Pseudomonadaceae > Pseudomonas > Pseudomonas sp. FP2294. Next base: position 4,634,194 of record NZ_CP117441.1, on the reverse strand, counting down.
GTTGTGTATGTATGGTGCCCGATAGCGGCGATCATGCTGGTGTCATTGTTTTGGCCGCTGCTGTATCCACGTTATTTTTTATTTGCCGGGCTGGCGTTGCCTCTCGTCATTGCAATGGCACTGGAGGGCATGTCGACACGAAGTAAGTCGGCGTTCGTCATCGGTTTGTCAGCGGTTATTCTGCTTGAGTTGAATGGTTTGTGGCATGTGTATAACAAGACGTGTACGTGGTGTTATGAAAACAACCAGCTGGGCGCGCTGGCCGATTATGTTGACCACACTTCGCAGCCGGGAGACGGGGTGTTGGTGCTGGAGCCTTTCATGCACTTGTCCATGATCTATTACCTCAAGAGCGAACGCCCTGCGATGCAGTACACACCAATAAACGCGGATGGCACATCAGGGCGTCCCAACGGGTATCAGATTTCCACACTGATTCAAGACAAGGCCGATCAGATCTATGTCGATGACCTGGAATTGCTCACAACGGCCTCAGGCCGACTTTGGCTGATTGATGCCCAGGACCGTGGCACCCTCACGCGAAAGCTTCCTGCCTATTGGCAGTTGCTTGGCACCTATAGGGTAGGTAAGGAAAAAGCCCAGCTTATGGCTATTTGCCCGTTGGCGAGTGGCTGCCAGAAACCGCCTCTTCAATGAGGGATTAAAACCCATCCATCAACAACACCCGGCAAGGCTTGGCCTGATACGCGTTGATCTGCGGCACCAGCCGGGTGAAGTGTTCGGTCTGGCAATGGGCATCCAGCGCGGCCTGGTCGGGCCATTGCTCGATGAAGATAAAGTGCCCCGGGTCTTTCTGGTCGACGAACAAGTCGTAGGCGATGCACAGCGGTTCCTGGCGGGTTTTTTCCACCAGTTCGGCGTACCAGGGGCGCACGGTTTCCAGGTGTTCGGGTTTGATAAAGTCTTCGGCGATCACTTTCAACACAACATTTGTCCTTTAAGCCGCTTCTACTTCATGGGGCTCGAAACTGTCGGCCCGCGCCATTTGCCACATCCGCGAATAAAACTCGCCGTTCACTTCACCGGTCAGCAGTTCCCCTGGCTTGAGGAACACATGCAACTGCGAGAACAGCTTGATCTCGGTGGCCGACATGCGCCGTACCAGGTGTTTGGCCGACAACTGCGAAGGGTGATCCAGGCCGGCCGCCGCGAGCATTTCCGCGAGGGCCTTGAGGGTGTTGCGGTGGAAGTTGAACACGCGCTGGGCCTTGTCCGGTACCACCAGTGCGCGCTGGCGCAACGGGTCCTGGGTGGCCACGCCGGTCGGGCATTTGTTGGTGTGGCAGCTCTGCGACTGGATGCAGCCGATGGCGAACATAAAGCCCCGGGCCGAGTTGGCCCAGTCGGCGCCGATGGCCAGGACGCTGGCGATATCGAAGGCGCTGACGATCTTGCCGCTGGCGCCCAGTTTGATTTTGTCCCGCAGGTTCAGGCCCACCAGGGTGTTGTGCACAAACAACAGACCTTCACGCAGGGGCACGCCGATATGGTCGGTGAACTCCACGGGGGCGGCGCCGGTGCCACCTTCCTTGCCGTCGACCACGATAAAGTCCGGCAGGATCCCGGTCTCGAGCATGGCCTTGGCGATGCCCATGAACTCCCACGGGTGGCCCAGGCAGAATTTGAAGCCCACGGGTTTGCCGCCGGACAATTCACGCAACTGGGCAATAAAGTGCATCAGCTCAATCGGCGTGGAGAAGGCACTGTGGCGTGACGGCGAGATGCAGTCTTCGCCCATCATGATGCCACGGGTCTCGGCGATTTCCTTCGTCACCTTGTGCTTGGGCAGGATCCCGCCATGGCCGGGCTTGGCGCCCTGGCTCATCTTGATTTCGATCATCCGTACCTGCGGGTTTTGCGCCTGCACGGCAAAGCGTTCGGGGTCGAAACGGCCGTCGCTGGTGCGGCAGCCGAAGTAGCCGCTGCCCAGCTCCCAGGTCAGGTCGCCGCCGTTTTCCCGGTGGTAGGCGCTGATGCTGCCTTCGCCGGTGTCGTGGGCGAAGTTGCCGAGCTTGGCGCCCTGGTTGAGGGCGCGGATGGCGTTGGCGCTCAACGAGCCAAAGCTCATGGCCGAGATATTGAACACCGACGCCGAGTACGGCTGGGTGCACTGCGGGCCGCCGACCACCACGCGAAAGGCGCTGGGGTCGCTCAACGGGGCCGGGCGCATGGAGTGGCCGATAAATTCGAAACCGGACTGGTACACGTCGATCAGGGTGCCGAAGGGTTTGTCGGCGCTTTCATTCTTGGCCCGCGAGTACACCAGCGAACGCTGGGCCCGGGAGAAGGGCAGGGCGTCGCTGTCGGACTCCAGCAGGTACTGGCGGATTTCCGGGCGAATGCCTTCCACCAGGTAGCGGATATTGCCCAGGATCGGGTAGTTGCGGCGCACCGCGTGGGGGCTTTGCAGCAGGTCGAACACGCCGATCAGGCTGAGCACGCCGGTCACCAGGGTCATCGGCCAGAGCCATTCGTGTTGGATAAAGGGGAGGCTGGCGAGGGTGAAAATGACACACACGGCAAAGAATGCATAACGGCTAAGCAACGACAGGCTCATACGGTTTCCTTGGGTTCGGACTCTCTACGACCTGTAGGAGCCTGCTCCTACAAGGTTCTATTCTTTATGCGGGTTCACGGTTCAACACGGGGCCCAGCTTACGGTCGAGTTCCTTGCCGGGGCAACCGCAGAGAACCCAAGCCTCTCTTGGTATTGCAATACGTTCTCGTTTGGGTGCATTATTTACGTTACTGTATAACGTATTAATCCTGCCCAGATGCCCCGGAGGCCCTATGAAAGCTGGTATTCACCCCGACTACCGCACCGTGCTGTTCCACGATACTGCCGCCGATGTGTTTTTCCTGATCGGCTCCACGGTCGACACGGATCGCACCCACCAACACACCGATGGCAACACTTACCCTTACATGGCCCTCGACGTATCCAGCGCGTCCCACCCGATCTACACCGGGCAGCAGCGCAAGACCCAGGTCGAAGGGCGGATTGCCGGGTTCAACAAGCGGTTTGCCTCGTTTGGTTCCAGCCCCAAGCCCGCTGAAGCCTGAACAGCAGAGGCGTCACGCCGCTGTCTGCCGGATCGGTAGCACCACCCGAAAAGTGGTGCCCCTGCCGACTTCACTGCTCACCGAGATATCCCCGTGGTGTTTCTTGACGATGCCATAGGACAGCGACAACCCCAGGCCCGTGCCTTCGCCCACCGGCTTGGTGGTGAAAAACGGGTCGAAGATTTTCTGCAGGCTGTGGGGCGCAATCCCGCAGCCGTTATCCGCCACCTCCAGCCACACCCGATCGCCCTCGACCCCATTGCTGAGGGTGATCGTGCCGCGCTCCGGGCCCATGGCCTGGGCTGCGTTGATCACCAGGTTCATCACCACCTGGTTGATTTGTGAGGCCAGGCATTCAATCTCGGGCAGGGGCTGGTAGTGCTTGATCACGTCCGCCTTGTGCTTGAGTTCACTGGCCACGATGTTCAGGGTCGAGTCGATCCCTTGCTGCAGGTTCGCCCATTGCCATTGCTCGTCGTTATCGACCCGGGAGAAGTTCTTCAGGTCTTTGACGATCTGCGTCACACGGCCGATGCCGTCCTTGGATTCGCGGATCAGGATCGGGATGTCCTCCTTGAGGAAGTCCAGGTCCAACTCGTTGCGCAAGGCGCTCAGTTGTTCAAGGCAGTCACCGGGCGCCAGGGCCGCCTCAGCCTGTTGATAGGCGTCGAGCATGCGCTGCAATTGCTTGAAGTCACTCTCCAGCGTGCCAAGGTTGGAGGTGACGAAGCCCACGGGGTTATTGATTTCGTGCGCCACCCCGGCAGCCAGTTGCCCCAGGGAGGCCAGCTTCTCCGATTGGATCAACTGGCTTTGCAGCTGCTTGCGCTCGTCGATTTCCTGCTGCAAGGCCTGGCTGGCAAGGGTCAGCGCCTCGGTGCGCTGTTCTACCAACTGCTCCAGGTGCACGGTTTTCAGGCTGGCGCGGCGGGCCATGTCCCATTTGGCCGCCAGGGTATTGGCCATCTGTTGGACTTCGATATTGTCGAAGGGCTTCTTCAGAATAAGCAGTCGATCATGGGCATTGAGGCGCGACAGCAGTTCTTCCCAGGAATAGTCCGTGTAGGCGGTACAGACCACCACTTGCAGGTCCGGGGCGACTTTCCACAGCTCTTCGATAGTCTGAGCACCGTCCCAGCCCTGGGGCATGCGCATGTCGACAAACGCCAGGGCGTAGGGTCGTGCTTGTTGCATGGCCGCACACAGTTGCTGCAAGCCTTCCTGGCCGCCGTAGGCCGAGTCGAGTTCAAAGGTCTGGGCCTGGGGTTTGGCGGCTTCGCCAAACAGCGCGCTCTCCATCTCATCCAGCGCCGCGTTCTGTTCGAGCGTCGGCATCAGGATCTTGCGAAAGTCCTCGTGGATCGAGGGGGTGTCATCAATCAGCAGAATGCGCCGGTTGTAAAGAGAGGGCATGGTCAGGTCTCGGCACGTTCAAGAGGGATAGACAAGGTAAACAGGGCGCCCTGGCCCGGCCCATCGCTGTGGGCGGTGAGACGGCCTTTCATTTCGATGGCCGCCAGGGCGCAGCTATGCAGGCCGAAGCCGTGGCCTTCCTTGCGGGTGGTGAAACCGTGGGTAAAGATCCGCGTCATGTTCTCTGCGGGAATTCCTTCGCCTTCGTCTTTTACGCTGATTTGCAGCGTATGGTCATCCAGGGGGCGGACCGTCAGGGTTATCTGGCGTGGCCGGTCGCTGAGGTTGGACATGGCGTACTTGGCGTTGCTGATCAGGTTTACCAGAATCAACAGCAAACGATGCTTATCGACCATGACCTCGGGGACTGGCTGATAGTCTTTGACCACCGTGACATGGTGGCGACTCAAGGCCCCGGAATTCATGCGCAGCGCGTCTTCGACCAGGGCGCTGATATGGACCGGTTCCAGCAGCTTGGAGGCGCCAGCATAGGACTGCTGGGTGGAGACGATGTCCTTGATGTGGTCGACGCTCTTGGTCAACTGCACCAGTTCATCGGCCATGCCTTGCTGCTCGATGGCAATCGCGTCCACCAATTGATTGAGGTATCCCGGCAACATTTTGCCCTTGTCGTCGTCCGTCAGGAAGGTGCCCAGGTCATGGGGATGCTCGTTGATCAACTGCATGGCCTTGCCCAGCCCCAGGGCCTTGCTGGCCCGCAGCTTACGGGTGACCAGGTCGGCGGACACATTCACGCTGTTGAGCACGTTGCCGACGTTGTGCAGCACATTCGTGGCAATTTCCGCCATGCCGGCCTGGCGGGCGCTGTCGAGCAGCTCGCTCTGGGCGTCCTTGAGTTCCCGGGTGCGTTCCTCGACCCGTTGTTCGAGGCTTTCGTTGACAGCCAGCAGGGCGCGGTTGACCCGGTTGATCTCGGCGAAGCTGCGTAACAGGCGAACAGCCAGGTACACCAGTACCAGCATCAATAACGTCGAAAACACCAGCAGGTAACGGTGGTACTTCTGCTCGGTCAGTTCGGCGACCCGTTGATCCTGGTCGAGTTGGTTGGTCATGACGTCCAAGTGCTCGGACAGCGGGATTGCGGCGATGCGCTCAAGCAAACTGTTGACCACCGGTTGCTCACGCAGAATCAGGGCAATGTGCTTGCTGAGAAGCTCGATAGGGCTCTGGAAATCCCCAGGCAGGTGTTCCTTGTTGATCGCCAGTTTGTTCAACCCGACAAGAATCTCTGCGGCCTTGTCATCACTGGCAACCAGCGCGAACTCAAGACTGCTGAGCAACAAGTCGTAGGTGTCGCTGGTAATGTCCTGCAACTGCAGGCGATTGTTGTCGTCCAGCAGACCGAACTGCATCTGGATATCGTCCTCGGCGTTCGGCAGGAAGGCCAGGGAGTTGCGCAGCAAGGCGTTATGGGCTTTGAACTGGTCCACCAGCCGCGCTTTTTCCTCGATCGCCGCTTGATAGGTGCTCTGTGCCAATTGCCAGTTGGCTGGATCGGCATGCTGGTGCAGGTGCTCGCGCGCTTCCAACTCGGCCCAGAGGCTGTTCATCTCGTTGAGCGGCGCGACCAGCGGGTCGTAGTTGTGGGTCAGGGCGATCCGCGCCTTGAGCACCTCGCTGTCCCATTGCGCGTTCAATTGCTTGATATGGCGGATCAGGTCCCGGGACGGGGTGTAGTTGCTGCTCTGGTCAGTAGAAGACTTGATGTATAAAAAAACCAGGATCGAGGCCAGTACCACGGTGACGACACCGAGCAGTGCCAGGCTGGCGCGGCGAGTCAGCTTCATAGCGGCTTGCCCTCCCATTCGCCGGTCAGCGTCTTGAGAAACAGCGCAATCAGGGCCCTGTCATCCGCCGACGGCGTGCGCCCCAACTGGTACTTGAACATCACGTCGATCGCCTCTTCCAGAGTCTTGGCCGAGGCATCGTGAAAGTACGGGGCGGTGACGGCGACGTTACGCAGGCTGGGCACTTTGAACACATGGCGGTCTTCCTCATCCAGGGTGACCAGGTAGCGCCCCAGGTCCGCGTCCACCGGGTTGCCGCGGTCCTTGAAGTAGTCACCCAGCACGCCGAACTTCTGGTACATGTTGCCCCCGATGTTGACCCCTTGATGACAGGCAATACAACCGTACTCCTTGAAGCGCAGGTAACCCTGTTTTTCGTCATAGCTGAGGATGTCGGTGTTGCCCAGCAGGTACTGGTCGAAGCGTGAGTTGGGCGTGAGCAGGGTGCGCTCGTACGTGGCCAGGGCATTCTGCACGTTGGCGGCCGTGACGCCGTCGGGGTACGCCTGGGTGAATGCGCGTTGATATTCAGGCGCAGCGGACAGGGTCGCGACAACGGTTTGCCAGTTGTTGCCCATTTCCACGGGGCTGGTGACCACTTGGTGGACTTGCGCCTCCAGCGTGTTCACCCGGGCGTCCCAGAACTGCTTGAAGCTCAGGCTGGCATTGAACACGGTGGGCGTATTGAGCCTCACTGGCTTACCGTCGAAGCCAAGAGAGAAGGGTTTGTCATCGGCGCCGCCTTTGTCCAAGTGATGGCAACTGGCACAAGACAGGGTGTTGTTGATCGACAGGCGTGTTTCATTGAACAGTCGACGCCCCAGCTCGACCCGGTGGGCATCCAGCACTGGCAGCTCAGGCAGGGGCGTGAGTGCCTCGTTGAGCGGCGCCGCCAGCGCCACAGAGCTTCCCAGCCATCCGCCGGATACAAGGCATATGAACAATGCCGACGCGTAAAGCGGTGATGTATGCCTCAACTTCAGTTCCTTGCGAGCAGAGAGTCATTGATCCGGCATCAGATGATGTGGGCCGGTTTGCAGCAGCCGGGCAAAATCCTCGGCCGCCACGGCTTTACTGAACAGATAGCCCTGGCCCTCCTCGCAGTGCCGGGCCTTGAGGAACTCCAGTTGTTCGACGGTCTCCACGCCCTCGGCAATGATATTGAGGTCCAGGCTCTTGCCCAGGCTGATAATGGCACTGATCAGTTGCATGTCCTGGGTGTTCTCGCCCAGGCCACGAATAAACGACTGGTCGATTTTTAGCACATCGACGGGAAAGCGCCGCAGGTAACTGAGGCTGGAGTAGCCGGTGCCGAAGTCATCAATGGCCAGCCGCACCCCCATTTTTTTGATCTCGTGCAGGATGGCAACGGTGTCTTCGACGTTTTGCATCAATACACTCTCGGTAATCTCCAGCTCCAGCAGGGCGGGCGCCAACCCTGTCTGCTCGAGTATGGTCGCAAGGTTGCTGACAAAGTCGCGCTGACGGAAGTCGATAGCCGAGATGTTCACCGAGACACAAATGGGCGCCAAGCCCTGGGCTTGCCAGCGTTGCGCCTGTTCGCAAGCCTGGCGCAAGACCCACTGGCTCAAGGGCACGATCAGGCCGCTGTCTTCGGCCATGGGGATGAAGTCCGATGGGTAGACCCAGCCATGAGCCGGTTGAAACCAGCGAATCAGCGCTTCGGCGCCGACAATCCGCCCACTCTTCAAGTCCAGCTTCGGCTGATAGTGCAAGACAAACTCATCGCGCTCCAGGGCCAGGCGGATAGCGGCCTCCAGGGTCTGCTGCTGGCGCGCGATGAGGTTCATGTCTTCGATAAAGAAGCTGAAGTTGTCCGGCCCCTGTTCCTTGACGTTACGCATGGCGGTTTCCGCCTTCTTGATCAGCTCCACGGCATTGAAACTGTCATTGGGGTAAATGCTGATGCCAAGGCTGGCAGTGACACGCAGGTCATGGCCCGCCACATGGCGGGTGCGGCCCAGAGCCTTGAGGACCTTCTCGGCAATGCTTTTGGTTTGCTGGGGGTGATGAATGTCGTTGAGGATCATCACGAACTCGTCGGCGCCATAGCGGAACACCGAGTCGGATTTGCGGACCGTTGCCGCCAGGTCCTCGCCGACCTGTTGCAACACTTGATCGCCCACGGGGTGGCCCAGGGCGTTGTTGATACGCTTGAAGCGGTCCAGGCCAATAAACATCACGGCCAGTTGAGTATTGTGGCGCCGGCCCAGGGCAATGGCCTGCGTCAGTCGGTCGCCGAGCAACGTGCTGTTGGGCAGGCCGGTGAGGGCATCGTATTGCAGCAGGTGCGAGACCTTGAGCAGTTCCTGGACCCGTTCTTCGATCGTGCGCTCCAGGTTCGACACCTTGAGCAGCGCATCCTGTGCCAACTGCCATTTCCAGGTCAGGGCACTGGCCATCTGACGGATTTCCAGATGGTCGAAGGGTTTTTTCAGGATCAGCAACTGATCGCTGAACTTCAGGCGCGCTTCAATCGCTTCGAAGGAGTAGTCGGAATAGGCGGTACACAGGGCGATTTGCAGGTTGGAGTCGATGTTCCACAGCTGCTCGATGGTCTCCAGGCCATCCCACCCCGGCGGCATGCGCATGTCGATGAACGCCAGGGCGTATGGCGCGCCGTCAGCCAGCGCCTGGCTCACCAACGCCAGGGCTTCCTGGCCCTGGTAGGCGGAGTCCAGGGTGTAGCGCTGGTGAACCGCGGGTGCCGTACCGAACAGGCTTTGCTCGATACTTTCCAGCGTCTGGTCAGCGATGGCCTCGGCACAGAGGATTTTGCGGAAGTCCTGATGGATAGAGGCCGTATCGTCGACGATCAGAATGCGTCGGTTTGCATGTTTAGGGCGCTGGCTCATGACCCGGACCCATCGGCATGCAACAACATGGAGGGGTGCATAAGGATTCCTTTCCGCAACGGGTGAGAGGAGTGAGTCAATTGCTGACTCTATGTACAAGCGTAGTCGGCTCCCTTGAATTAGTCGGCCAGTTGGCGTCAAATCAACGGCAGCTCACCCTTTGACGTAGAGCGCTGATTGCCTGGGCAAGCACCGCGCAGTCAACGGCAGGTGCAAGGGTTAAATCTAGTTCAAGTTTGAGTAGGTGTCGCCATGGATGAGCAACTCGCTACAACTTCTCCCTACAGGCCCACGGTTTTGCTGGTCGATGATGAAGAGTCGATCCTCAACAGCCTGCGCCGCCTGCTGCGCGGTCAGCCTTATGACGTCTTATTGGCCGGCAGCGGTGCCCAGGCGCTGGAAATCATGGCGGCCCAACCCGTGGACCTGGTCATGACCGATGCCCGGATGCCGGCCATGGACGGGGCGACGTTGCTGGCCGAAACCCATCGCCTGTACCCGGCGACGTCGCGCATCCTGCTGACGGGCTACGCCGACCTGACGATGATCATCAAGGCCATCAACGAGGGGCAGATCCACCGCTATATCAGCAAGCCGTGGAACGATGATGAACTGCTCCTGATCCTGCGCCAGTCCCTGGAGCATCAGTTTTCCGATCGCGAAAGGCTGCGCCTGGAGCAACTGACCCGCGAACAGAACGATCAACTCAAGGCGCTCAATGCCACCCTGGAAAAGCGCGTCCTCTCGCGCACCAGCGAGCTGCAACAGACCGCCGACATGCTTGACCTGGCCTACGATGAGCTCAAACGCAGCTACGTGACCGGCACCGAAGTCTTTTCCCTGCTGGCCAACCTGCGCCTGCCCAAGGAAAAACAGACCAACCGCCCATTGATCGAGCTGATCCGGGTGTACTGCCGAGCCCAGTCGATGGATGAGTCCAGTGTGCGCGACCTGACCATGGCTGCGGCGCTGTACAACGTCGGCAAGTTGAGCTGGACCGACAGGATGATGATCGCTCCCGCCGACCTGTTGCACAGCACCGACCGCGAGCTGTATCGCACCTACCCGACCCAAAGCGAATCGCTGCTGATGACCCTGGAGCCGATGAAGGATGCGGCGCGCATCATCCGCCATCACCAGGAACGCTGGGACGGCAGTGGTTTCCCCGACCACCTCAAGGGCGATGGGATTCCGTTTGGCTCGCGTTTGCTGAAGTTGGCGGTGGACTTTATCGAATTGCAGCGCGGCTTGATTCTGGAGCGGCAGATGAACAGCGACGAAGCGCTGCTGTACATCCGCAAATACGCCGGGCGCCTGTATGACCCGGATATGGTGGAAGACTTCGTCCAGGCCTGTGCGGCCTTCCTCAGCGACGTGACCCTGGGCGACCCGACGGTCAAGGTGCTTGGCACGCGGGAATTGGCCGAAGGCATGATCCTGGCGCGCAATCTCAATGCCGACAACGGCATGCTGTTGCTCAACGCCGGCAAGGTGTTGAACCTGCCGCTGGTGGACAAGCTGATCGCCTTTGAAGCCATGGAAGGCGCCAAGTACAGCGTGTTCATCAAGGAGCCTGACGAACCGCTCCCCGCTCAATAAAAAATCACACAACCTGTGGCAACGGGGCGACCAGCCTTGTTATGGCGAGCGGGCTTGCCCGCGCTGGGCTGCGAAGCAGCCCTAATCAGGCCACCGTGTTTTCTCAGTTGGAGCTCGGTGGGTGGTCTGGGGCGGCTTTGCCGCCCAGCGCGGGCAAGCCCGCTCGCCACAACAAACCCGTCATCACAAAAAAACGGCCACAAAGCTGGCAGCGCAGCGCAGGGTCGTGTGATCCTTTGCGCCCTTTACTCCAAGGCGTTTATTTCATGTCCCAGACTATCCGTATCGCCGCCGCCCTGTTGATCGGCAGCGACGGCCAGACCCTGCTGGTGCGCAAGCGCGGCACCCAGGCGTTCATGCAGCCGGGCGGCAAGATCGACGCGGGCGAACAACCGGTGCAGGCCCTGGCGCGTGAGCTGTACGAAGAGCTGGGGCTGCGTATCGACTCGGCCCAGGCACACTACCTGGGCCACTTCTCGGCGCCGGCGGCCAACGAGCCGGGGTTTACCGTGGCGGCCGAGCTGTTTGAAGTGCGTATCGACGTGCCGGTAACGCCCGCTGCCGAGATCGAAGAAGTGTGCTGGATCGACCCGGCCGGCGACGGCGGCCTGCAGCTGGCGCCCTTGACACGTGACTTGATCCTGCCGTTTTATCGAGCATCGCTGACCACTACTGCCTGAACTGTCGGGCGCAAAGGACTGAGCCGTGATCCCCCTCAATGAACTGCTGATTTTTGCCGCCGCCTCGCTGCTGCTGGTACTCACGCCCGGGCCGAACATGATCTACCTGATCTCCCGCTCGATCTGCCAGGGCCGCAAGGCCGGGGTCACGTCGTTGCTGGGGGTGGTCGCAGGTTTTTTTGTGCACCTGTTCGCCGCGGCTGCCGGGTTGACCGCAGTGTTTCTCACGGTGCCGGTGGCCTACGAAGTGCTGAAGTGGGCCGGCGCGCTGTACCTGCTATGGCTGGCCTGGCAAGCAGTGAGACCGGGCGCCCGTTCGCCGTTCGAGGCCCAGCAACTGCCCGCCGACTCGCCGCGCAAGCTGGTGACCATGGGCTTTCTGACCAGCGCCCTGAACCCGAAAATCGCGGTGTTCTACCTGTCGGTATTCCCGCAGTTCATCACCCCGGAGCACGGTTCGGTCTTCACCCAGAGCCTGATGCTCGGCTTTACCCAGATCAGCGTCAGCTTTGTGGTCAACCTGCTGATCTCGCTGTGCGCCGCGAGCATCGCCGCCTGGTTTATCCACAACCCCACGTGGCTGGCGGTGCAGCGTTATTTCATGGGGTTTGTGCTGGCCGCCCTGGCGGTGCGCCTGATGCTGGAGCAACGGCGCAGCGCGTGAGCAATCAACGGACTGCGCTGACCCCATCCAGGGTCGAAAACGAGGTGTCCTTGGCCGTCAGCAAAAAGTCGCGCATGTACGGCGCATCCAGCATATCCGCGCGGATCCCGGCGTACAGCGTGGCAAACAGGCCCTTCTCGCCCAACCGCTTGGCCTTCACATAACCCCGCGAGCTGTACTCGTGCAGCGCCCAGTGGGGCATGCCACATACGCCGCGTCCGCTGGCCACCAACTGCATCATCATCACCGTCAGCTCCGAGGTACGGACCTGGGCCGGCTCGACGTCGGCCGGTTCCAGGAAACGGGTGAAGATGTCCAGGCGGTCGCGCTCCACCGGGTAGGTGATCAGGGTTTCGCTGAGCAGATCCTCGGGCACGATGTACGGCTTATTGGCCAGGGCGTGCTGGTTGGCCACGGCGAGCATCGCTTCGTAGGTGAACAACGGCACATAGGTGATGCCCGCCAGCTCCAGCGGGTCGGAGGTCACTACCAGGTCCAGGTCGCCACGGGCCAGGGCTGGCAGCGGGGCGAAGGCAAAGCCGGAAGCCAGGTCCAGCTCGACTTCCGGCCAGGCATCGCGGAACTGGTCGATGGTCGGCATCAGCCACTGGAAGCAGCTGTGGCACTCGATCGCCATATGCAGGCGCCCGGCGGTGCCGCCGGCCAGGCGTGCGATATCCCGTTCGGCACCGCGCAGCAGCGGCAGGGTGGCGTCCGCCAGTTGCAGCAGGCGCAGGCCGGCGCTGGTGAAGCGTACCGGTTTGGTCTTGCGCACAAACAGCGGCATGCCCATGCGCTCTTCCAGCTCTTTGAACTGGTGGGACAGTGCCGACTGGGTCAGGTGCAGGCGCTCGGCGGCTTCCACCAGGCTGTCGGCTTCGCGCAAGGCGTGCAGGGTCTTGAGATGACGGATTTCGAGCACGGGCTCTCCATGAAGATAATTTGTGACAAGTTCGGATAGCGTGAGTTTGTCTCATGTTGCCAATTCTGTCGACCATGACCGCTGGGCACTCTTCATCAAACTGTCACGTAACTGTGGCAGCGCGCTTGAACAAACTTCATCAGACTCGCGCTCTACTGGGGTTCTGCGTTTCGGTGTTTTTCATGCGCGTGTTGCTTTTACTGGCCGCCTTATTGTTCGGCCTGCCGTCTTTTGCGGCTTCTCGATGTGATGTCAATGTCCCGACTGAGCGGGTCGACCTGGACCAGGTGAGCCTGGCGTACCAGAGCATCGGCCGTGCTTCCGACCCAGCGTTGCTGCTGGTGATGGGCCTGGGCGGGCAGTTGATCCACTGGCCGGACGAAGTGGTGGTCGCCTTGTGCCAACAAGGTTTTCGGGTGATCCGCTACGACAACCGTGACGTTGGCCTGTCCACCTGGCGCCAGGCCCCGGCCAGCGCCAACCTGACCTTTGAAGTGCTGCGCTACAAACTCGGCCTGCCGGTGGCTGCGCCCTACACCCTGACCGATATGGCCGACGACGCCCTGGGGTTGATGGATGCGTTGCAGGTGCGCCAGTTCCATGTACTGGGCGCGAGCATGGGCGGGATGATCGCCCAGCACCTGGCGGCGATGGCCCCGCAGCGCGTAGAAAGCCTGACCCTGATCATGACCAGCTCCGGCGCCGAAGGCCTGCCCGCGCCGAATGCCGCGCTGGTGCAGCTGCTGTCGCGGCGCAGTGCGCCCAACCGTGAAGTGGCCCTGGAGCAGCAGGCCGACTTGCTGGCCGCCCTGGGCAGCCCCCAGGTTGAGGATGATCGCCAGGCGTTGCTGCAGCAGGCGGCGCAGTCTTACGACCGGGCATTCAACCCCGAGGGTGTGAAGCGCCAGATCATGGCCATCCTTGCCGAACCGAGCCGGGTGCCATTGCTCAACCAACTGCGCGTGCCGACCCTGGTGGTGCATGGCACGGCCGACCCGTTGTTGCCGGTGATGCATGGTGTGCACCTGGCGGCGCATATCCAGGGCAGCCAGTTGCGGCTGATCCCGGGTCTGGCCCATCGTTTTCAGGAAGCGTTCAAGGCGCCGTTGCTGGCGGCGGTGTTGCCGTACCTGCAAGCCCACCGCGAAGAGGCGGCGCATTGGGCGCAGGTTGAGCCCCTGGCCCCCGCCAAGGTTTTATGACGGCCGCGTAGAGGTGTATGGTGCGAACTTTGTGGCGTGTAATGCCTGCGAGGTTGCCTGAATGAGTACTTCCCTGAAAATCGACTTTGTCAGCGACGTGTCCTGCCCCTGGTGCGTCATCGGCCTGCGCGGCCTGACCGAAGCCCTGGACCAACTGGGCGCCGAAGTGCAGGCCGAGATCCACTTCCAGCCCTTCGAGCTGAACCCGAACATGCCCGCCGAAGGGCAGAACATCACCGAGCACATCACCGAGAAATACGGCTCCACTGCCGAAGAGTCCCAGGCCAACCGCGCGCGCATCCGCGACATGGGCGCCGCCCTGGGCTTTGCGTTTCGTACCGATGGCCAAAGCCGTATCTACAACACCTTCGACGCCCATCGCCTGCTGCATTGGGCCGGGCTCGAGGGCTTGCAGTACAACCTCAAGGAAGCGCTGTTCAAGGCTTACTTCAGCGATGGCCAGGACCCGTCCGACCACGCCACGTTGGCAATCATTGCCGAGAGCGTTGGCCTGGACCTCAAGCGCGCAGCCGAGGTTCTGGCCTCGGACGAGTACGCCGCAGAAGTCCGCGAGCAGGAGCAGCTGTGGGTATCACGCGGGGTGAGTTCGGTGCCGACCATCGTGTTCAACGACCAGTACGCGGTCAGTGGTGGGCAGCCGGTTGAAGCGTTTGTCGGTGCAATCCGCCAGATCATCAACGAAGCCAAAAGCTAACAAACACCACCGACCAAATGTGGGAGCGGGCTTGCTCGCGAAAGCGGTAGATCAGCTAAGTATCTCTTGACTGACCCACCGCCTTGGCGAGCAAGCCACATGGGTTCCTGGCCCATCCCTTGCATTACCCCCCTAAAGCCCCGCCGGTAAGCGGCTGGGCACTGCCAGGGGGTGAAACATTACCTTGAATATTCTTGATCTCGACCACAGCCTCACAGCCCAGGCACCCATCGCCCGGCGTCTGGCCAGTGGTCAAGCGACGCGCCTGGACCTGCTCGACCTGGGCCCGAAACTGCGCCTGTGGTCCACCGAAAAAACCTGGAAACGCTTTGTCCAGCGCCTGGCCCAACGGCCCCGGCCAAGCACGGCGCGCCCGGAAATCTTCTTTGTCGGCTCCGGCGACTATCACCACCTGACCCCGGCTTTTCTCGCCGAAGTGCAGGAACCTATCAGCCTGATCCACTTCGACAACCACCCCGACTGGGTACGCCTGGCCCCGCGCCGACACTGCGGCTCATGGGTCAATCAGGCCCTGAAGATGCCGGCGATCCAGCGCATCGTCACCCTCGGCCCGTGCAGCGATGACCTGCATAACCCGCAACTGCGCGGCGGTAACCTCGGCGCCCTGAAGCGCGGGCATTTGCAGTTGTTTCCCTGGCAGCACGCGCCGTCGAAAGTCTGGGGGCGGGTAGGGGATGGCGCCGGCCATGCACAACAGGAAAACCACTTGCACTGGCGCAACCTCGCTGAGCTCGACTGGCCTGCATTCCTTGAGCAAATGATCGCCAGCCTGCCCACCGAGGCGGTATGGATCACCCTCGACAAGGACGTGCTGGCCAGCGAAGACGCGGCCACCAACTGGGACCAGGGCGGCATGCGCCTGACGCACCTGCTGCAAGCCCTGCGTGCGTTGGCGGCGAGCAAGCGGATCCTTGGCATCGACGTGTGCGGCGAGTTTGCCCAGCCTGCGTTCAGCAACGCCTTCAAACGCTGGGAAGCCAAGTCCGACCAGCCGCCGGCCGCACGCTGGAGCGCTGACGACCTGCTGCGTAACGCCACCACCAATGAAGCGTTGATCAACCTGTTCGAGGAGCTGTTCCCGTGACCCTGACCGTCGTGTTGCTGGTGGCCTTTTCCATCGTTCTCGATGTGATCGGCCAGTTGTGTTTCAAATTGGGCCTGGACCGCTTGCCCGAACTCGAAGGCGGCTTTCGCCTGAATGCCTTCTGGGGCCAGGTATTTAATGCGCCGTTGCTGTGGGCGGGCATCGGCGCCTATGTCATCGAATTTTTTGTCTGGCTTGAAGCCTTGTCCCGCGCGCCGTTGAGCCTGTTGTTCCCGGCCGCCGCACTGGCTTACTGCGGGGTGGTGTTGGCGGGCAAGGTGATACTGGGCGAAACCGTCAGCCGCCGGCGCTGGCTGGGCACGATGGTGATTACCGCCGGCGTGATGTTGGTGGCTGTAGCAGGAGCACAATCATGAGTGCGCAAGAGATGGCTATCCGTCCGGTTGGCTGGCTGCATGGGCGCCTGGGCACCGTAGTGTTATGGGCGTTGTTGATCCTCACCGAAAGCGCCGGCCAGTTGTTTACCAAGGTGGCTGGCGATCAAATTGGCCAGATGGATTTCAATTGGCAGTGGTTGGCGGCGGTGGCGGTCAACCCGGGGATCCTCGCGGCGATCGCCTGCTATATCGGCGCGTTCTTTGTGTGGATGCTGATCCTGCGGCGCAGCAGCCTGTCCCTGGCCTTCCCCCTGAGTTCGCTGGTGTTTGTGGTGGTGCTGCTCGGCTCGTGGTTGGGGCTGGGCGAGCACATCAGCTTCCTGCACTGGGTGGGCGTGGTGGTGATTATTGGCGGGATTGCACTGCTGGCCGAGGGCGAAGAAAACTGAGCCCAGACTGGAATGACGGACAAATATGGGAGCGGGCTTGCCCGCGATGCAGGCGCCGTGGTGTATCAGTTACACCGCGGTGATGCTATCGCGGGCACGCCCGCTCCCACACAATCAATCGAAGGTGTAGCTGATCGCCGTCTGCACCTGTCCCTGGTTCACCTCGCCGGTCTGGCGCACGATGCTGCTGTCCGCCGCTGACCCCAGTAGATGCACCCAACTGGCACTGGCCAGCAACGACCATTTGGGCGCCAGGGGAATCTGCACGCTCTGGGTCAGTGTCAGGTTCTGGAACCCGCCGCTGGCGTTGTACGGGCGAATCCCGGAGCCTGCCGCTTCCTGCTCATCCACCCCGAAAAACGTCTGGGTCTGGCGACCATCGGCAAAATGCGCGACCAGCCCCGTGCTGCCAATCACTGCGCCGCCCAACGGGTAACCCAGCTCCCCGCCGAGCTTGCCGAGCACGCCGCTTTGCGCGCGGGCACCGCCCACGGCCCGCCCCAGTTGCGCGTAGACCCGCCAGAAGTCCGCTGGCGCGTACTGGATAAACCCGCCGACCTCGGCCATGTCCGATACATCCCGCAGGCCCTTCAGCGGCCCGTTGGCCGTGCGTCCCGCCAGGTAATTGAGGTACGGCCCGGCACTCAAGCCATTGCTGTTGAGCGCACTCCAGGTCAGGCCGTCATCGGTATCGAGGCTGACATCTCCCCAATCCAGGTCGAAGTAGGGCACCGGCACGGTCTGATAGCGGCTGGCGGCGGGCTCCCGTGGCTGATAGCTCAGGCCCAGGCCCACCTCGCCGCTGATGTCGGCCGCTGCTGCCGAACCCATCCACAGCCCCAGGACGCCGGCGAATACCCGCGAAGTCACCCTGAACATATTGCTTGCTCCTCTTGCAAAATATGCGCGCATGAACGCGCAGGCGCAGGGCCCCACGCAAGCACTCATGTTGTTTGTAGCGACCTACAAAAATTGTAGCTTGGGCACTGGGTATTTCACCGCGACATGCGGCAGAAGCCCGGCCCCATTGGGTTTTGTGCACTTGGCACAGTCCCTGCTCTAACCCTGGTACAAGCGCATCCGCGCTGTCATCTCCAAGGTAAACGCAGATGAATGACTGGCATATCGTGTGTGACTTCGATGGGACCATCACACCCACCGATGTCATCGACAATGTTCTCCAACGCTTCGCCGGCCCCGAGTGGGAAACCATCGAGCAACAATGGCTGGACGGCCATATCGGATCCCGCGAATGCCTGAGCCGCCAACTGGCATTGATCAAGGCGACACCGGCCGAACTGCTGGCGTATTTCGACACCGTCGAGATCGACCCGGACTTCCCGGACTTCGTCGACCATGTCCTTGGCCTGGGCGCGTCCCTTGAAGTGGTCAGCGACGGCATCGAGCAAGGCATCGCGCGGATCCTTTCGCGCAACTACGTGACCCTGCTGCCGATCATCGCCAACCGCCTGCGCCAGGTTGACCAGAACAGCTGGCGCATCGACTTCCCCCATGCCAGCGACGCTTGCCGCGCGGCCTCGGGCAACTGCAAATGCAAGTCCACCCCGCGTAACAAACGGGTGTTGGTGATCGGCGACGGCAAGTCCGATATGTGCGTCTCGACCACCGCCGATTTTGTTTTCGCCAAGGGCAGCCTGGCCCAGTACTGCCAGGCCCACGCCATCCCCCATCTGCGCTTCGACACCTTTGCCGAACTGCCGGCCTTGCTGGCCAGGCTGCCCCAGGGCATCGCCGCCAACGCCACCCATTTCACTTCCGAAAATCAGGAACTCTTTCATCATGTCTGATATCCGTATCGCTACCGCCGAAGACCAGGTTCTGCTGGATAAAGAAGCCAAATACTGCTCCTACGGCGACACCGTCCACTACATCGACCCGCCGCGTATCTTCAGCCGTTGCGAAGGCTCCTACGTGTGGGACACCGAAGACCAGGCCTACCTCGACCTGCAAATGTGGTACTCGGCGGTCAACTTCGGTTATGCCAACCCGCGCCTGAACAATGCGCTGAAACAGCAGATCGACACCCTGCCGCAAATCGCCAGCCAGTACCTGCACAAGGGCAAGATCGAGCTGTCGGAAATGATCGCGGTGGATGCCAAGAAAAAATTCGGCCTCGATGGTCGGGTGCATTTCAACGTCGGCGGTTCGCAGTCCATCGAGGACTCGCTGAAGGTGGTGCGTAACGCCACCAACGGCAAGAGCCTGATGTTCGCCTTCGAGGGCGGTTACCACGGGCGCACCCTCGGTGCGTCGTCCATCACCTCCAGCTACCGCTACCGTCGCCGCTACGGCCACTTTGGCGAGCGCGCCAACTTCATCCCGTTCCCGTACCACTTCCGTGGTCCCAAGGGCATGACCAAGGAAGAGTACGGCAGCCACTGCGTGCAGCAGTTCGCCCGTCTGTTCGAGACGGAATACAACGGTGTGTGGGACCCGAAAGTCGGCCAGAGCGAGTACGCAGCGTTCTACGTCGAGCCGATCCAGGGCACCGGCGGCTACGTGATCCCGCCGATGAACTTCTACAGCGAACTCAAGCAGGTGCTCGACCAGCACGGCATCCTGATGGTGGTCGATGAAATCCAGATGGGCTTCTGGCGCACCGGTAAGTTGTGGTCGATCGAGCACTTCGATGTGCAGCCGGACGTGATCGTGTTCGGTAAGGCCCTGACCAACGGCCTCAACCCCCTGGGCGGCATCTGGGCCAAGGAAGAGTTGATCAACCCGAAAGTCTTCCCGCCGGGTTCCACCCACTCCACCTTCGCCTCCAACCCGCTGGGTACGGCGGTGGGCCTGGAAATGTTCAAGATGACCAGCGAGGTCGACTACGGCGCGATGGTCATGGCCAAGGGCAAATACTTCCTTGAAGGCCTGCAAGAGTTGCAAAAGCGCTTCCCGATCATCGGCGACGTCGATGGCCTGGGCCTGGCCCTGCGCTGTGAAATCTGCGGTCCCGATGGCTTCACCCCGGACAAGGCGACCCTGGACTACATGGTTGACGAGGGCATGAAAGGCGACATGTTGGTAGACGGCCAGAAACTCGGGCTGATCCTCGATGTGGGCGGCTACTACAAGAACGTGATCACCCTGGCGCCGTCCCTGGAAATCAGCTACCCGGAAATCGACCTGGGCTTGAAGCTGCTGGAGCAACTGCTGACCCGAGCGATGAAGCGGTGAACCAGGCCGATATCGATCTCGGCGAAGGCAACGCCGGCTTCGTTCTCGGCAACGGTCCGGTCGGGGTCTTGTTGATCCACGGCCTGACCGGCACCCCGACCGAGTTGCGTCGGGTGGCCCAGGGCCTGGCCAAGGAGGGCAACTGCACCGTGTATGTGCCGACCCTGGCCGGGCACTGCGGGGGCAACGAAGACCTGCAGGCCACCGGTTGGCGCGACTGGTACGAGGGCGTGCGCAAGACCTTTGTCGGCGTGCAGCAGCGCCATGCGCAGGTGTTCGTCGGTGGCTTGTCCATGGGCGCGGTAATGTCGATGTACCTGGCCTCGGAGTTTCCGGGCCAGGTCGCCGGGTTGCTGATGTACTCCACGACCCTCAAGTACGACGGCTGGAGCATCAACAAATTTGCGTTCATCACGCCGTTGCTGATCCGTATTCCATTCGGCGTGCGCCTGTTCCGTTTTACCGAGAAACCGCCCTACGGCATCAAGAACGAACGCCTGCGGGCCATCGTCGAGCGGCAGATGAAAGAGGGCGAGAGCAGCGAGGCCGGGTTGTTGACCATGGAAGGCGTCACTGTGCGCGAGCTGCACTGGATGAATGCGGTGGTGAAGAAACGCATGCCGTCGATCAAGACCCCGGCGCTGGTGCTGCACTCTATCGAGGACGACATCACCAGCCGCTGGAACGCCGACTACGTGGAACGCCACCTGGGGGGGCCGGTGACCAAGATCCTGTTGGACAACTGCTATCACATGATCACCGTCGACCTGCAATACCGCCGGGTGATCGAGTTGAGTGCCGACTTTATCGAGCAACACACCGGTTCAAAAATGGGCGATGTCTCGTTCTGCGAGCCCGCGCTGGCGGCGGCACAGTAAACATTGATGTTGCCTGAGCCACCGCTATCGCAGCCTCACGGGGCGAGACAGCGCCCACAGGAGCACTTACAGGGATATTCCGATGTGATCACCGCACACACCTTCCCGAGCATCCACGCCATCGAACGCAGTGCCTGGAATGACTGTTTTCCCCAGGCGTTGGAGGATTGGGATTACTACGTCGCCGTAGAAAACGCTGCCATCGACGACTTCCAGTGGCGCTACCTGGCCCTCTATGAGGACGGGCAACTGCTGGCCGTCGCCCCGGCGTTCATCACCCATTATCGCCTCGATACCACCGTGTCGGGCATCGCCAAACGCTTTACCCAACGCCTGGAACGCTGGTGGCCGGGAGCGTTGCGCCTGGGCTTGTACGCCATCGGCTCGCCGGTGGCCGAGCAATGCCATGCCGGTGTCGCCAGCCATGTGCCCGCTGCGCGCCGCAGTGCGCTGTTGGAGCAATTACTGGTCGCGGCGCGTCGGGATGCCGATGCATTCGGCATCGGCCTGCTGGCGGTCAAGGACGCGCCGAGCCTGGATCAGGACTGGGCCGACAGCTGCAAGACCGCCGGCCTGCACAGCATGCCGAGTTTGCCTACCGGGTTGCTGCCGCTGCCCTACGGCTCAGTGGATGCCTATCTGGGCTCCCTGGGCAAATCCACGCGCAAGGATTTGCGGCGCAAGCTGCGTGCGCCGGGGCCACAGGTGGAGTGGCGGGACAATGTCGATGATGTGTTGCCGGATATCATGCGCCTCTACGAAGCCACGCTGGCTCGCGCCGACCTGCAATTCGAGCGCCTGCCTGCCGGTTATTTCAGCCAGGTGCTCGCCCAGCTTGAACAACGGGCGCGCTGTGTACTTTACTGGGTGGATGGGCAACTGGTGGCGTTCAACCTGGTGCTGCTGGACCAGCACCGGCTGATCGACAAGTTCTTTGCCCACGACCTGGCCCACAGCCGCGAACATAACCTGTACTTTCGCAGTTGGCTGACCAACGTCGACTACTGCATCGAGCACAATATTGCGTTGTACGAGTGCGGGCAGGCCGGGTATGCCAGTAAGCTACGCCTGGGCTGTGAGTTCGCCGGCAATACGCTGTTCTTCCAGCACCGCAACCGGCTGCTCGATACCCTGCTCAAGCTGGTAAAAGTGTTTATTCGCCCGGACCGATCCGACCCTGCCATGGCTGCTGCAATAAGCGAAACCCGATGATCGCCAAAACCCGTCAGAAAGCCCGCCCATTTGCCATTTCCCGCTGGAGCCTGCAGCGCAAGCTGGTGTTGGCGTTCTGGCTGGTGACGGTGATCCCGACCATGATCGCCGCCGAGCTGGCGGCCACCACCCTGTCGCAGATTTTCGACAGCAACGTGCGCATCTGGCTGCAAGAGTCGACCCGCATCGTCAAGGATGAAGTCAGCGACATCCTGCACGACAACGCCCGTGTGGCGCAGATCTTCCTGCGGTATGTGCGTCCGCCTTCCAGCCATGAAGCGATGCGTCATGACCGTTTGATCGCGGACATTGCCCGCGCCACTGATATTGATGTGGTCACGCTGATTCGTAGCAGTGACCGCAAGGTGATGTTCAGCACCGTGGGCGAGGATGTGGTGAAACAAATCAGCCTCGCTCCCAATGCCGTGTTGCAAACCGTGCAGGTCGGCGGCGCGGCCACCGGGGCCGTGATTTCCTCGTTCGAGACCAGCCAGGATGGCGTCGACTACGAACTGTTGGTCGGTACCTACCTGGACAGCAGCTTCCTGACCAGCGTCGCCGAGGTGCACTCCCTGGACTTGCGTCTGTACCTGGCCAATACCGAAGGCTTTTCGGAGATCTTCTCCACCCAGCGTTTTGAAGACCACCCGACCCGCGTGCCGAAATCCGTGGAAACCCTGCTGCGCAGCACCAAGCAGCCCAGTGAACAGTTCACCAGCAACTACAGCGGCCTGTACTGGCCGATCTTCAATGACACCGGCGAGTTGCAGGGCGTGATCTTCAGCGGCCTGCTGCGCCACACCAGCCTGGTGGGGCTGGTGAACCAGAGCAATCTGTTTGTGCTGATCTTCCTGCTCAGTTCCGCTTTGTCCCTGGGCGCCGGTGTGCTGGTCTCCCGGCACCTGACCCGGCCACTGCGCGAGTTGTCCCAGGGGGTGAGCGCGGTGATCAGCGGCAACTACCAGCACCGCGTGGCCGTCACCGGCGGTGACGAGCTGGCGCAATTGAGCAGCACCTTCAACCATATGACCGAGCGCCTGGGCGAGTTGCATCACCTCGAAGCCCAACTGCGCCGCCGCGACCGCCTGCATGCCCTGGGCGAAGTGGCGATGGGCCTGGCCCATGAAATCCGCAACCCGCTGGGCATCATCAAGACCGCGACCCAACTGCTGCACCGTCGCACGGACTTGCCGGAGACCGACAAGCGCCACCTGGAATACGTGATCAGCGAAGTCAGCCGGATCAATGACCTGATCACCGACTTCCTCGACTTCGCCAAGCCCAGCGAACCGCTGCGCAGCCAGCAACCGGCGCGGCCGTTGGTGGAAGAAATCCTCGGTTTCTGCGCGCCGGAGCTGGCCAGCCACGCCATCGACGCCCATCTCGACGACCAGGCGCCGGGTGCGACCCTGTATGTGGACGCCAAGCAATTCAAGCAGGCGTGCCTGAACCTGATCCTCAACGCCATCGACGCCATGCCCCAGGGCGGGCGCCTGACCTTGAGCATCAGCCGTGTCGATCACTACACGGTGATCAGCATCAGCGACAGCGGCCAGGGCATCCCCCCTGAAATGATCGAGCGGATCTTTACCCCCTTTGTTACCACCAAGGCCTCGGGCACCGGCCTGGGCCTGGCGAAAGTCTATTCAATCATGGAGAGTCACGACGCCAGCATCGAATGCACCAGCGAGAAAGATGCCGGCGCCACCTTCAGCCTGTACATTCCGGCCAACGGTGAAGATGACGGCGACGACGAGGACAGTCATGACACATAACATATTGGTGGTCGACGACGAGCCCAAGCTCTGCGATTTGCTGTCGTCGGCCCTGAGCCAGAACCATATCCAGGTGTTTATCGCGGGCAATGGCCTGCATGCGCTCAAGGTGCTGGAGCAGGAGGACATCGACCTGGTGATCAGCGACTGGCGCATGCCCGGCATGGACGGCCCGCAACTGCTGGCCGAGATCAAGGTGCGCTACCCGCAATTGCCGGTGATCGTGATGACGGCCTACAGCACCGTGAAAAATGCCGTGCAGTCCATGCGTAACGGTGCCTACGACTACATTGCCAAGCCCTTCGATATCGACGAGCTGGACATCACCGTGGCCAAGGCCTTGCAGTTTCGCGACATCATGCGCGACAACGCACGGCTGCGTGCCGAACTCGATGAACATGCCCAGTTCGATAGCCTGGTCGGGGAAAGCCCGGCGTTTCGCCGAGTGTTGCAGGCGGTGGATTCGGTGCGTGAAAGCAACGCCACCATCCTGTTGACCGGCGAAAGCGGCACCGGCAAAGAAATGGTCGCCCGCGCCATTCACAAGCATGGCAACCGTGCAGACAAGCCTTTTGTGGCGGTCAACTGCGCCGCGATCCCCGAAGGCTTGCTGGAAAGCGAAATGTTCGGCCATCGCAAGGGCGCGTTTACCGGCGCCGTGGCCGACCGGGTAGGGCGCTTTATGCAGGCCGACAAGGGCACGCTGTTTCTCGACGAAGTGGGGGATATGCCCCTGGCGTTGCAGGCCAAGATCCTGCGCGCCTTGCAGGAACGGGTGATCGAGCCGGTCGGCGACCCGCGTGAGCGCAAGGTGGACGTGCGGGTGATCGCCGCCACCAACAAGAACCTGCTGGAAGCGGTGGCGAACAAGGAGTTTCGCGAAGACCTCTACTACCGCCTGAATGTGTTCCCGATCCCACTGCCAGCATTGCGTGAGCGCGTCGAAGACATCGCCCCGCTGGCCCGCCACTTTGCCCGCAGCCTGAGTGCCAACGCCGGTAAACGCATCACCGGCTTCAGCCCCGACGCCTTGCAGGCCATGGCCGCCTACAACTGGCCGGGGAACATCCGCGAGCTGCAAAACTGCGTGGAGCGCGCGACCATCGTCGCCTCCAGCCCGGTGATTGAAGATATCGACCTGCCGGCCTACCTGTTCGCGTCCCAGCCGACCGAGCGGGATGTGACGACAATCCTCAGCGAAGGCCCAGGCGTGCCCCAGGACCTGGACGCGGCGCTGGCCGAGGTGGAAAAAGCCTACATCCTTGCGGCCTTGCAGGAGAGCAATGGCGTACAGGCGGCTGCGGCGTCGCGGATTGGCATCTCCGAACGCAGCTTTTGGTACCGCTTGAAAAAGCTGGGGATCCAGATCGACAAAATCGTACGCTGAGCCCTGGGAGCCACACATAAGCAAATGTGGGAGCTGTCGAGCTTTAGCGAGGCTGCGATGCAGGCAACTGGGTTTTACAGGTGTACCGAGTCGACCCCATCGCAGCCTCGCCGGGGCTCGACAGCTCCCACAGGGGATTGGGGAGGCACACTGAGCAAAGGTGGGAGCTGTCGAGCTTTAGCGAGGCTGCGATGCAGGCAGCTGGGTTTTGCAGGTGTGCCAAGTCGATCCCATCGCAGCCTCGCCGGGGCTCGACAGCTCCCACAAGGGATTGGGGAATCACAGGGATCAAATGTGGGAGCTGTCGAGCTTTAGCGAGGCTGCGATGCAGGCAGCTGGGTTTTTCAGGTGTACCGAGTCGATCCCATCGCAGCCTCGCCGGGGCTCGACAGCTCCCACAGGGGATTGGGGAATCACAGGGATCAAATGTGGGAGCTGTCGAGCTTTAGCGAGGCTGCGATGCGGGCAGCTGGGTTTTTCAGGTGTACCGAGTCGATCCCATCGCAGCCTCGCCGGGGCTCGACAGCTCCCACAAGGGATTGGGGAATCGCAGGGATCAAATGTGGGAGCTGTCGAGCTTTAGCGAGGCTGCGATGCAGGCAGCTGGGTTTTGCAGATGTACCGAGTCGATCCCATCGCAGCCTCGCCGGGGCTCGACAGCTCCCATAAGGGATTGGGGAATCACAGGGATCAAATGTGGGAGCTGTCGAGCTTTAGCGAGGCTGCGATGCAGGCAACTCGGTTTTATGGGTGTACCGAGTGGGTCCAGTTCCCACAGTGGAGCCGTGGAGTGTCAGGCGTGAATTCGAATCCACACACTCACCAGCACCGTCGCCGCCATCAGCCACGCCACTGCGGCCACCGCCAGGGAGGCCTCCAGGCGCATGCGGTCGACCATCACATACAGCGTCGCCAGGTACACAAAGTACGGAATGATCGACCACATGCCGAACACAATGGTGGTCTTCAGGTCGTCCACCGAGCGGCCCTTGCCGACGATGTAGTGGGCGATCAGTGCAAAAGTCGGAAACAGCGGTACCAGGCCGGCGATGTAATAGTTCTTGGTTTTGGCCAGCACCGCCAGGAGCAACACCACCGCCGCTCCGAGGGCGGCCTTGAAGACTAAATCCACGCATGACTCCTTAGTGGCTCAGGCCGTATTTCTTGACCTTGTCGAACAGGGTGGTCTTGGCCATTCCCAGTTCCTGGCTGGCCTGGGTCAGGTTGCCGCCGCTGCGTTGCAGGGCGTCGCTGAGCAGGTTGCGTTCAAAGGCTTCCACCGCTTCGGTAAAGGCCAGGCCATGGTTGTCGGGGCTGGCGCCGCTTTTCTTGAAGGCGGGCAGGCCCAGGGCAAAACGTTCGGCGACGTTGCGCAGTTCACGTACGTTGCCGGGCCAGTCATGGCTCATCAGGCTGGACAGGGTCTGGTTGTCCAGCTCCGGGGCGATGCGGTCGAAGCGCAGGGATGATTGCTGTAGAAAGTGTTCGAACAACTGCAGGATATCTTCGCGGCGCTCGCGCAGCGGCGGCAGTTCCAGGGTCACCACGTTCAGGCGGTAATACAAGTCGCTGCGGAACTGGTTGGCGCGGCTCAAGTCGTCGAGGTCGGACTTGGTCGCGGCAATCACCCGGCAATCCACCGCCACGCTCTGGTTCGAACCCAGGCGTTCCAGGGTGCGCTCTTGCAAGACCCGCAGCAGTTTGATCTGCAGGTTCATCGGCATGCTTTCCACTTCGTCGAGGAACAGCGTGCCTTCGTGGGCATGCTCGATCTTGCCGATCCGCCGTTTGCCCGCACCGGTGAAGGCGTTGGCTTCGTGACCGAAAATCTCGCTCTCAAACAGGTTTTCCGGCAGGCCGCCGCAGTTCAGGGCGACGAACTGGTGGGCGTGGCGGCGGCTAAAGTCGTGCAGACAGCGGGCGACCAACTCTTTGCCGGTGCCAGTCTCGCCTTCGATCAGCACGTTGGCCGAGGTGTCGGCGACGTTGGCGATCAACTCGCGCAGGTTCTGCATCGCCGGCGAGCGCCCGATGATCCGGCCTTCCAGGGAGTCACGTTCGGCCAGTTGCCGGCGCAGCGCCCAGACTTCCCGGGCCAGGCCACGCTGTTCGAGGGCGCGGCGCACCACGTCCACCAGGCGCTCCGGAGAAAAGGGTTTCTCCATGAAGTCATAGGCACCGTTGCGCATCGCGCCCACGGCCATGGAAATATCGCCGTGGCCGGTGATCAGCACCACCGGCAGGCTTTTATCCAGGGCCTTGAGGCGGGTCAACAGTTCCAGGCCGTCAATGCCGGGCAGGCGGATGTCACTGATCACAATGCCGGCAAAGTTCTCGCCGACACGCTTGAGTGCCTCTTCTGCGCTGGCCACGCCGACGCTGGGAATATCTTCCAGGGCCAGGGCTTGCTGGCAGCCGAGCAACACATGGGGATCGTCTTCGACAATCAGCACGGTCAGCTCGGTGTTGGGTTGGCTGTTCATATCGACTCGCCGGGTTGATGGCCTGCCAGGGGCAGGCTCAGGACAAAGGCTGTACCACCAGCGGCCGGATGCTCGACGGCCAGGTTGCCGCCGGTGGCTGCGGCCAGGCTGGCCGACAGGGTCAGGCCCAGGCCCAAGCCTTGCTCGCCGGGTTTGGTGGTGAAAAAGGGTTCGAACAAATGCTTGCGGGTCTCAGGGTCGATGCCATGTCCGTTGTCCCGCACCCGCAGGCGGTATTTGCCTTCGCTGATGTCACTTTCCAGCCACAGCTGCGGGGCGGGTTGGGCGTGCATCGCGTCCAGGGCATTGCCGATCAGGTTGACCAGGATTTGCTCCAGGCGCGTCTGGTCGATCTGCAGCATGGCCTGGCTGAACTGACGGTGTACGGTCAGCGGCAGGCTGTCGAGGCGGCTGCCCAGGACCTGGAACGCCGCATCCACGGCCTTGCCCAGGCTGGCTTCGCCCTGGTCGTCGCCCCGCCGGGCAAACGAGCGCAGGCTGGCGGTGATGCGTCCCATGCGGTCGATCAGTTCATTGATGGTCTTGAGGTTGGTGCTGGCAGTATCCAGGGCGCCGCGCTCGAGGAAGCGCACGGTATTGCCGGACAAGGTGCGCAGGGCCGCCAGCGGCTGGTTCAGTTCATGGGCGATGCTGGTGGACATCTGGCCGATGGCCGCTAATTTGCCGGCCTGGACCAATTCATCCTGGGCCCGGCGCAGGGTTTCTTCGGCCTGGCGCCGCTCGCGGATCTGCGCCTTGAGCCGTTCGTTGCTGGCGCGCAGGTCGGTGGTGCGCTCGGCAATCCGCCGCTCCAGCTGGTTGTTGGCTTCCTGCAGGGCCTCGCGGGCGGCCAGGCGTGTGGCGATTACCTTGCGCCGCTCATTCCAGGCAATCAGCAGGAACGCCACCAGGGCAAAGGCCACCGCAACGAGGATGCCCTGGTTGATCGCGGCCTGGCGCAGGTCGTTGAGCGGGGTGAGCAGGGTGAAATTCCACGGTGTGTCGTTCAGGGGCCGGGTCTGGGCCAGGTAGGTGACTTCCCGGTCGTCGGCCACCACTTCACTGTTGGCCGGGAAGGTCAGCTTTTCGGTGCCAGTGTCGAGCTGTTCGCGGGCCAGGGGTTGCAGTTCGTTGAGGGTCGCCCAGTAATATTGCAGGCTGCGGGCCAGGCGCTCCTTGGTATCGTCGCTCAGCGGGCGCACCGCCTTGAGCCGGCGTGCCGGGTCGCTGGAGAGGATGATGATGCCGTTCTCGTCGCTGACAAAGGCTTCCAGACGCGCGCGCTGCCAGCGTTCTTCCAGCGCTTCGAGGCGCACCTTGACCACTGCGACACCAATGATCTTGCCGTGTTCTTCCAGGCCATGGGCCAGGTAGTAGCCAGGCTCGCCATTGGTGCTGCCGATGCCATAGAAACGGCCGGGCTGGCCACGTACGGCATTCTGGAAATAGGCGCGGAACGACAGGTCTTCACCGAGGTAGCTGTCGACATCGCGCCAGTTACTGGTGGCCATCACGCGGCCGGTGGTGTCCATCACATAAATCGCCCGACTGCGGCTGCGCCGGTTCAGGCCTTCGAGGTATTCGTTGACCCTTTGCCGGTGTTCCGGGTTCGGGTCGGCCAGCAGTTTGGAGACGCTGGATTCCAGCTCCAGCAGGCTGGGCAGGTAGGTGTACTTGCTGATCTCACTCTCGACCGTGCGCGCATGCAGCTCCAGCTGGCGCTCGCCGTTCTCGCCCAGGGTCCGGATGCCGTAATGCTCGCTGGTCCAGAAGCCGATAAAACCCAGGCCGATCATCAACAGGATGATCAGGGGCGGCAGGAACAGCTGGCGAATCAGACGAGGCTTCACGGCAAGGGATGGCGGTGCGGCGCGATAGAGGGTGGGGTCGCATTTCATCACAGATGCCTTGGGTCAACCAGCGCTTGCCTGGACCGGTGTGGGGGGCGGGCTTGCCCGCGATGACGGTAGGTCAGCCACAGAGGTTGACTGATATGCCGCAATCGCGGGCAAGCCCGCTCCCACAGGGCCCGGTTTCTACAGTGGACGCTGTGTTGTGCTTAGTGCTGCAGGATTTTCTCGAGGAAGTGCTGCGCACGTTCGGAACGGGCGCTGATATCGCCGAAGAACTCTTCTTTAGGGCAGTCTTCGATGATCTTGCCGGCATCCATGAAGATCACGCGGTCGGCCACTTTGCGGGCGAAGCCCATTTCGTGGGTCACGCACATCATGGTCATGCCTTCCTGGGCCAGTTGCACCATCACGTCCAGTACTTCGTTGACCATCTCCGGGTCCAGGGCCGAGGTCGGTTCGTCGAACAGCATGACGATCGGGTCCATTGCCAGAGCACGGGCAATCGCCACGCGCTGCTGCTGGCCGCCGGACAGTTGGCCCGGGTGCTTGTCCTTATGTGCCGACAGACCTACACGCTCCAGCAATTGCAGGCCTTTCTTCTCGGCTTCTGCCTTGCTGCGGCCCAACACCTTGATCTGCGCAACCGTCAGGTTTTCGGTGATGGTCATGTGCGGGAACAGTTCGAAGTGCTGGAACACCATGCCTACGCGCGAGCGCAGTTTCGGCAGGTTGGTCTTCGGGTCGGCAATCGAGGTGCCATCGACCACAACGTCACCTTTCTGGAACGGTTCCAGGGCGTTGACGCACTTGATCAGGGTGGATTTGCCCGAGCCGGAGGGCCCGCACACCACGATCACTTCGCCTTTTTTGACCTCGGTGCTGCAATCGGTCAGCACCTGGAAGTCGCCATACCACTTGTTGATGTTCTTGATAGAGATCATACGGCAAACCTTTTTTGCAGACGCTTGACCAGCAGCGAGGCGGCAAAGCTGATGATGAAGTAGACGACACCGGCAAAGATCAGGAACTCATTGGAGCGGCCGATAATGTCGCCGTTGGAACGGGCGGAGTTGAGGAAATCCACCAGGCCCACGGTGTAGACCAGCGAGGTGTCCTGGAACAGGATGATGCTCTGCTGCAACAGCAGCGGGGTCATCTTGCGGAACGCCTGGGGCAGGATGATCAGGCGCATGGTCTGGCCGTAGGTCATGCCCATCGCTTGTGCCGCAGCCATCTGGCCCTTGGGGATCGACTGCACGCCGGCCCGCACGATTTCGCAGAAGTACGCCGCCTCGAACATCATGAAGGCCACGACGCAGGAGGTGAACGCACCGATTGGCGTGTCTTCGCCGGTGATCCAGCGCAACACGAACGGCACCGCCAGGTAGAACCAGGTGATCACCAACAGCAGCGGGATCGAGCGGAAGTAGTTCACATAGGCGCCGGCCAGGCTGGACAGCAGTTTGCTGGAGGACAGGCGCATCAAGGCCAGGATAGTACCGAGAACGATACCGCCGACCACGCCCATGACCATCAGCTTCAAGGTCATGACCATGCCGTTCCACAGGCCAGGCATGGCCGGGATAATGCCGCTGAAATCAAATTCCATTATTTGCCCCCCACGGAAATCAGGCCGGGCACAGCGACTTTCTTCTCGACCAGGCGCATCAGCAGCATCAGGCTCATGTTCAGGGTGAAGTAGATCAGCGTGGCCAGGGTGAAGGCTTCAAACAGGTTGGCCGAGAACTCGGCGGTCTGCTTGGTTTGCGCCAGCAGTTCCATCAGGCCGATCAAGGACGCCACGGAGGAGTTCTTGAACACGTTGAGGAATTCCGAGGTAAGCGGCGGAATGATGATCCGGTAGGCCTGGGGCAGCAGCACGTTCCAGTAGATCTGCGACAGGCTGAAGCCCATGGCGCGCGCGGCGGCTTCCTGGCCACGGGGCAGCGCCTGGATACCGGTACGCACTTGTTCACATACGCGGGCGGCGGTGAACAGGCCCAGGCACACGACAACGCTCAGGTAGGCCGAGGTGGTTGGGTTTAAGTCTTGTTTGTACCAGTCCTGCAGGTTTTGCGGCAGCAGGTCGGGCACCAGGAAGTACCAGATGAACAGCTGTACCAGCAG
Source organism: Pseudomonas sp. FP2294 (assembly GCF_030687625.1). Lineage (NCBI taxonomy): Bacteria > Pseudomonadati > Pseudomonadota > Gammaproteobacteria > Pseudomonadales > Pseudomonadaceae > Pseudomonas > Pseudomonas sp. FP2294. The sequence continues at coordinate 4,602,429 of NZ_CP117441.1, read as the reverse complement.
TGGCACGTTACGAAACAGTTCCACATAGCAGGTGGCGATGCCGGCTACGAGGCGGTTAGGCATCGTGCGCATCACACCCAGTATCGAGCCCAGCAGCAAGGCGACGATCCACGCCACGATGGCGATGGCGATGGTCCAGCCCAAACCGGAGATGAACCAGTCGAGATAGGTCTCGCTGCCCACGCCGGTGGACTTGAAGAATACGCCCCAGTCCCAGTTGTAATTCATTAGGGTCTCCCCCGAAATCAATCGATGTACAAGCACCCGCTTGGGGAAGATCCATTCCCGCCTGACGGTGAACGTCAGGCACACGCGATCGGCTCGGAAACCGCCAGGTCGAGTGTTCCAAATAATGCCAGCAGGTAGTAACAGACGCCTGAGGGAGGGTTGGCTCCCTCAGGAGATAAGGTTAGTTCGGAATCAGGACTTTTTTTCAGCCGTTTTGTCGTCGGCTGCTTTGTCGGTCGGATTGGCGATCAGGGCCTTGAGTTCGTCGCTCATCGGGAACATCAGGTTCAGGCCTTTTGGTGGGATCGGCGAGCTGAACCACTTGGTGTAGATGTTGTTGATTTCGCCAGACTTGTAGGTGGCGACGATAGCGTCATCCACAGCCTTCTTGAACGGTGCATCGCCTTTGCGAACCATGCAGCCATAGATTTCGAAGGATTGCGGCGTGCCGGTCACGGCCCAGTCGGTAGGCTTCTTGGCCTTGGCCATTTCACCGGCCAGCAGCGCATCGTCCATCATGAAGGCAACGGCGCGGCCGCTTTCCAGCATCTGGAAGGACTCACCGTGGTCTTTGGCGGAGATGACGTTCATGCCCATCTGCTTGTCAGCGTTCATGGACTTGAGGATGCGCTCGGACGTGGTGCCGGCGGTGGTCACGACGTTCTTGCCCTTGAGGTCAGCGAAATCCTTGTAGGTCGAGTCCTTTTTGGACAGCAGACGGGTACCGATTTCGAAGATGCCGACGGAGAAGTCGACTTGCTGCTGACGCTCAACGTTGTTGGTAGTGGAACCACACTCAACGTCCACGGTGCCGTTCTGCACCAGCGGGATACGGGTTTGCGAAGTGACCAGGTTGTATTTGACCTTCAGCTCGCCTTCCTTCATGCCGAGGTCTTTCTCGACAGCTTTGACGATGGCCAGTTGAATGTCGTGGGAGTAGCCCACTGGTTTGCCCGAACCATCCGCAATGTAGGAAAACGGAATGGAGGCGTCGCGGTGGCCCAGGGTGATGGTGCCCGACTCTTTGATTTTCTTCAGCGTGCCGGTCAGTTCGGCGGCGAAGACTGGAGTGCTAATCAGAGCAGCAGCGATAGCTGCGCCCAAAATATGGGGAACGATACGCATCAATACTTCCTCGACATTTGTTTTTTTTATGAAGCCTGGACGGCTCTTTCGATACAGCGAATGCCTGTGACGGCTCCTGAAGCATCTCAGACAAACACGTACCAAGTGTAGAGCATGAGTCGTGCCAGACTCTGATTAAAAGTCTAACTGTATGATTTATATGGCGATTAACTTTATATGACGAGGTTTATCCGGTGTTTAAATCCGGCAAACCGAATAGGTGGCGTTACCACGTTCGGAAAACCGAATCTGTAGGCATTGGCTGCCGGCGATCACCGCCCGTTGTTGCAGGCCAGCCAGCTCCCACATTGATCGCATTTCACATCAAGACGTCCATAAAAAAGCCCCTGGGCCTTTCGGCGCAGGGGCTGGATGCATCAGGCTGCTTCGATCTTGCTGCGGTTCTGTTCGACCTTGACCAAGTAAAGCTGCAGGTTCTCCTGCTCCTCGGGGGTGGTGAACAGCCCGAGTTTGGTGCGCCGCCACAGGATGTCGTAGGCCTGGGTCGCCCATTCCTCGGCGCACAGGTAGTCGACTTCCCGGGTGTACAGGCCGCCACCCAGGTGCTCGCCCAGGTCGGCCAGCGATTGCACGCCTTCGAGCAGGCGCCAGGTGCGGCTGCCATAGGTGGTCGACCAGCGGCGGGCGATCTCGCTGGGGATCCACTCGAACTTGCTGCGAATGTCGGTGGCCAGGGCTTCTGGCGTGCTCATGTCTTCACCGCCGGGCAGGCTGGCCTTGGCGGTCCAGCTCGGCTTGATATGCGGGAAGTAGGGGGCCAGTTGCGCCAGGGCCGACTCGGCCAGCTTGCGGTAAGTGGTCAGCTTGCCACCGAACACCGACAGGATCGGCGCTTCTTCGCCGCTGCCGGACAGTGCCAGGGTGTAGTCGCGGGTAATGGCCGACGGGTTATCCGACTCGTCGTTGCACAGCGGGCGCACGCCGGAATAGGTGTGCACGATATCGTCGCGGCTCAGCTGCTGCTTGAAGTGGGCGTTGACCACCTTGAGCATGTAGTCCGTTTCACCTTCGGTGATCGCCACTTTCGCGGGGTCGCCGGTGTACTCACGGTCGGTGGTGCCGATGATGGTCAGGTGATTGAGGTACGGAATGGTGAAGACGATACGCCCATCCTCGTTCTGCAGGATGTGCGCATGGGCGCCTTCGTACAGTTTCGGCACGATCAGGTGGCTGCCCTGGATCAGGCGGATGCCATACGGCGAATCGAGCTTGAGGTCATCCTTGATGAACTTGGCGACCCATGGGCCGGCCGCGTTCACCAGAGCCTTGGCGCGGATCGACAGCAGGCTGCCATCTGCGCGCTCCAGGTGCAGGTGCCACAGGCCCTTGCTGCGACGGGCGCTGACGCAACGGGTCTGGGTGTGGATATGTGCACCCTTTTCCCGGGCGGCCATGGCGTTGAGTACAACCAGGCGCGCGTCGTCGACCCAGCAATCGGAGTATTCGAAGCCCTTGGTGATTTCGCTTTTCAGCGGGCTGTCGGCGCCGAACTTCAGGCTTTTGGAGCCTGCAAGTTTCTCGCGCTTGCCAAGGTGGTCGTACAGGAACAGGCCGGCACGGATCATCCAGGCCGGGCGCAGGTGCGGGCGATGGGGCAACACAAAACGCATCTGCTTGACGATGTGCGGGGCCTTGGCCAGTAGCACTTCGCGTTCGGCCAGGGCTTCGCGCACCAGGCGGAATTCGTAATGTTCAAGATAGCGCAGGCCGCCATGGATCAGCTTGCTGCTGGCAGACGAGGTGTGGCTGGCCAAGTCATCCTTTTCGCAAAGGAATACCGACAGGCCGCGACCGGCTGCGTCTGCCGCGATGCCTACACCATTGATCCCGCCGCCAATCACGGCAACATCATAGACTTCGGCAAGGGGTGGAGCAGGCAAGGTAGAAGGGGTCATCGGCTGGCCTCGCGATCTTTTTTAATATTGGAATTCGAACATTAATGTTCATTTGCGAAAATGGTAGCTCATAAACGCGGGCACAGCCAGCTGACTTCGATTGAAAAAACTCATCGAAGGGCGGGAAAAGGAAAAATTGTGAACATTGAGCCGGATGCTGGCTCAAGAGAGTTGTAGCCTCTGGGCCGCCATCGCGGGCAAGCCCGTTCCTGTGGGAGCGGGCTTGCCCGCGATGGCGCAGGTCCAGGCGCCAACGAGCTCAGGGGGCGCTCAGACGACTTCCAGACGAATCTTGTTCTGGCTCAACAACTGCACCAGCGCCGGCACCGGCTGCTGATCAGTGACCAGGCAATCAATCAAGCTGATCGGCCCCAGGCGAATCATGGCATTGCGCCCGAATTTGCTGGAGTCCGCCGCGAGGATCACCTTGCGTGCGTTGGCAATGATTGCCTGGGAAACCCGCACTTCCTGGTAATCGAAGTCCAGCAGGCTGCCGTCCTCGTCGATACCGCTGATACCCACCAGGGCGAAGTCGACCTTGAACTGATTGATGAAGTCCACGCTGGCCTGGCCCACCACGCCGCCGTCACGGCGTACATTGCCGCCGGTCAGCAGCACGTCGAAGTCGTCCTTGGCGCTGAGCATCATGGCGACGTTGAGGTTATTGGTGATGATCTTCAGGTGGCTGTGGTTGAGCAGCGCCCGGGCAATGGATTCGGTGGTGGTACCGATATTGATGAACAGCGAGGCATGATCGGGGATCTGTGCGGCAATGGCTTCGCCGATACGCTGCTTTTCATCGCGCATCTGGTCGGCACGCATGGCGTACTCGGTGTTTTCGACACTGGAGTCATAGGCGGCGCCGCCGTGGTAGCGACGCAGCAGATTGGCGTCGGCCAGCTGATTGATATCGCGGCGGATGGTTTGCGGGGTAACAACGAACAACTGCGCCATTTCCTCGATACTGACGTAGCCGCGTTCGCGGACCAGTTCGAGGATTTGTTGCTGACGGGGAGGCAGATTCATTGGGCGTCCTGTGGGCTGCCATACAAAAGTGGCCCATGATGACGCAGGAATCCGCTCCCTGCCAGTTACAACCCGATGTGGGTCCTACGCTTGGCTTATTCAGCGCCTTCGTGGGGTTCCCAGTCACGGGTGCGGCTGACCGCTTTTTTCCAGCCGGCGTAGAGTTTTTCTTTGGCGGGCTCGTCCAGTTGTGGTTCGAACTCGCGTTCGATCACTGCCTTGCCACGCAGCTCATCCAGGCTGCCCCAGAAGCCACAGGCCAGGCCGGCCAGGTAGGCAGCGCCCAACGCCGTGGTCTCGCGCATTTGCGGGCGCTCGACCTGGGTGCCGAGGATGTCGGCCTGGAACTGCATCAGGAAGTTGTTGGCCACTGCGCCGCCGTCTACCCGCAGGGATTTGAGGCGTTCGCCGGAGTCCTGCTGCATGGCGTCGAGCACGTCGCGGGTCTGGTAGGCAATCGACTCCAGCGCTGCACGAATAATGTGATCGACACGTACGCCACGGGTCAGGCCGAACAGCGCGCCACGGGCGTAGGGGTCCCAGTACGGAGCGCCGAGACCGGTGAACGCCGGTACCAGGTACACGCCGTTGCTGTCTTTGACCTTGTTGGCGAAGTATTCGGTGTCGTGGGCGTCATTGATGATCTTCAACTCATCGCGCAGCCACTGCACGGTGGAACCACCGTTGAACACAGCGCCTTCGAGGGCGTAAGCCACTTCGCCACGTGGGCCGCAGGCGATGGTGGTGAGCATGCCGTGCTGGGATTTGACCGCTTTGTCGCCGGTGTTCATCAACAGGAAGCAACCGGTGCCGTAGGTGTTTTTCGCCTGGCCCGGCTCAACGCACATCTGGCCGAACAGGGCGGCTTGCTGGTCGCCGGCAATGCCGCCGATTGCAATCCCGCTTTTGGTGCGGCCATAGATTTCCGAGGAGGACTTCACTTCCGGCAGCATCTCGCGCGGGATGTCCAGGACCTCCAGCATCTTCGCATCCCACTCCAGGGTGTGGATGTTGAAGAGCATGGTGCGCGAAGCGTTGGTGTAGTCGGTGACGTGGGTCTTGCCGCCGGTAAATTTCCAGATCAGCCAGCTGTCGATGGTGCCGAACAGCAGCTCGCCGTTGCGCGCGCGTTCGCGGCTGCCTTCGACGTTGTCGAGGATCCACTTCAACTTGGTACCGGAGAAGTACGGGTCGGTGACCAGGCCGGTGGTGTCGCTGATGTATTGCTCATGGCCGTCGCGTTTGAGCTGCTGGCAGATTTCGGTGCTGCGCCGGCATTGCCAGACGATGGCGTTGTAGATCGGGCGGCCGGTGATCTTGTCCCAGACCACGGTGGTTTCACGCTGGTTGGTGATGCCGATGGCGGCGACCTGGTCGTGGTGCAGGCCGGCTTGTGCCAGGGCCTCGACCATCACGGCGCTCTGGGTGGCGAAGATTTCCATCGGGTCATGCTCGACCCAACCGGCTTGCGGGTAGTGCTGGACGAATTCACGCTGGGCGGTACACACCACGTTGGCGTCACGATCAAAGATGATCGCCCGGGAACTGGTGGTGCCCTGATCGAGGGCAATGATGTAGTTCTTATTCTGTGTGTCGGTCATGTCGATTGCCTTGGACGGAAAAAAGGAGTGGGTAAGTAGCCTGGGCCGCAAGGGGCAGAAGGGCTCAGGCTACCGCTTTCAAGAAGTTCGGGTGTTGCCGCTGGTGGCGGTTTCGGCTGCATCAGTTGTAGCAGCTGCGGCGTTGGGCAGATGGCGGGCAATCAACCCGCGATAGGCCGCAGCGCCGAGGCAGGCACCGACAATCGGTGCAATGATCGGAATCAGGACGTAAGGAATATCGCGCCCGCCGGTGAAAGCCATTTCACCCCAACCGGCGAAAAAGGTCATCAGCTTGGGGCCGAAATCCCGAGCCGGATTCATCGCAAACCCGGTCAGCGGGCCCATGGCGCTGCCGATCACGGCGATCAGCAAGCCGATCAACAGCGGGGCCAGGGGGCCGCGGGGCAAGCCGTTATTGTCGTCGGTCAGGGCCATGATCACGCCCATCAGGATCGCGGTGATGACCATTTCCACCAGGAACGCCTGGGCCGTATTCAGCAGGGCGTGCGGGTAGGTGGAGAACACCGAGGCCAGTTCCAGGCTGGCTGCGGAGCCACGAACCATCTGGTGAGTTTGTTCGTAATCGAAAAACAGGTTGCTGTAGAGCGTGTAGACCAGCGCGGCGGAGCAAAAGGCGCCGGCAACCTGGGCGATGATATAGAAGGGCAGTTTGCGCTTGTCGAAATCGGCAAAGATGCACAGCGCGATACTGACGGCTGGATTGAGATGAGCCCCGGAAATGCCGGCGCTCAGGTAGATCGCCATGCTCACGCCGATCCCCCAGATGATGCTGATTTCCCACAGGCCAAAGCTGGCACCCGCGACCTTGAGCGCAGCGACGCAACCGGTACCGAAGAAGATCAGCAACGCGGTGCCGAGGAACTCGGCCATGCATTGGCTGGAGAGTGAAGGCTGTTGAAGAGCAGTTGTCATTGAAAACCTCGATTTTTTTTCTTGTCTGGCGCTGTGCCACAACGGGCGATGCGCGATTTTCACCGTGGTCAGGATCCCCATCCTGCGCACGGCTTACTGCTCGGACACTGTGGATAGATTCTTACAGTATTCGGAAACGAAAAAATATAGACAAGAAACGCCGCTGTCAAAGGTCGAAAGTGAACGGTTGGTCATTTTCAAACTATTCGCGTGATGAATGATCTCGGCAACCCATCGGCGGGGCTGGCGGCAAGCGTGGCCAGGATCTGCGCGGATTCGTCGCACGACCCCCTGCACTAGAGCGTTTTGCCTGGGTTTGTCCTAGAATCGGCGGTCTGTTTTTCCACGTTTTCCCCAAGCCTGGAGCCTCCATGACACCTGCATTGGACTTGTTGAAAAAAGTTCGCGCCGAACATCGCATCCATAGTTATGAACATGACCCCAAGGCGGCATCCTATGGCCTGGAGGCCGCGGAAAAGTTGAGCCTCGACCCGGCGCAGGTGTTCAAGACGTTGCTTGCCAGCAGCGAAAAAGGTGAATTATTGGTGGCTGTGGTGCCGGTCGTCGGAAGTCTTGATTTGAAGGCCCTGGCTCACGCGGCGGGCGTAAAGAAAGTCGAGATGGCCGACCCGGCGGCGGCGCAGCGCTCGACCGGTTATTTGTTGGGCGGGATCAGCCCTTTGGGGCAGAAGAAGCGCTTGCGCACCTTCATTGATGTGAGCGCAGAGCCTTTTGCGACAATTTTTGTCAGCGCAGGCAGGAGAGGGTTGGAAGTGGAGTTGGCGGCGGCGGTGTTGGCCGAGCATACCCAGGGTAAATTTGCGCCGATTGGCCGGGCGTGATTTCAAGAACGGTGGAATCAGATGTGGGAGCCAGCCTCTATGGGAGCTGGCTTGCCTGCGATAGCCTCACCTCGCTGTAGCTGATAGCCCGAGGCGCCTGCATCGCGGGCAAGCCCGGCTCCCGCACAAGCCCGCTTCCACCTTTTTGACTCGGTTTGTTCAACTGGCGGTGCTGTAGCGCCGCACACCGGACTCCACCTGCGGGATCTGCGCCGCCGTGCTCCCCGAAGCCTGGAACAACACCAGATGCTCGGCCGCCACGCGGATCCCCACATGTACACCCACCTGATGATCGGCATGGCTGGGGAAAATCGACTCCAGCTGGGCGCCGGTCGGCAACTGCAGGCGGTACAGGGTCGAGGCACCCAGGAAGGTCTTGCCGACGATCAGCGCGTTCAGCGGGCTGTCCGGTGCGTACACGATGTCATCCGGGCGCAGCAACACATCCACCGCGCAGCCGGTTGGCCAGGTATAGGCACGATTGCCGCGCAGCTCGCCCAGTTCGGTAGTGACCGACTCCGGAGTGCTCAATTGGCCACGGATGAAATAACCCTGGCCAATAAAACTCGCGACGTAGGGCGTCAGCGGTTCGTGATAGAGGTTGTAGGGCGTATCCCACTGCTCCAGGCGGCCTTCCTTGAACACGCCGACATGGTCGCTCACCGCAAAGGCTTCTTCCTGGTCATGGGTCACCAGGATCGCACTGGTGCCACGGGCCTTGAGGATGTCGCGCACTTCATGGCTGAGCTTGCGCCGCAGTTCGCCGTCGAGGTTGGAGAACGGCTCGTCCAGCAACAGCAATTGCGGTTCCGGCGCCAGAGCACGGGCCAGGGCCACGCGCTGTTGTTGGCCACCGGACAGTTCGTGGGGGAAGCGCTTGCCCAGGTTCTTCAGGTTGACCAGCTCCAGCAGTTCGGCGACCACCCGCTCTTTGTGCGGGTGTTTGCGAATGCCGAAGCCGATATTGTCGGCCACGCTCAGATGTGGAAACAGCGCGTAGTCCTGGAACACCATTCCAATGCGACGCTTCTCCGGGGCCAGGGTAAAGCCGGCGCTGGAGATCACTTCGCCAGCCAGGTTGATCTCGCCTTCGTGCACCGGCTCAAACCCGGCAATCGCCCGTAGGGTGGTGGTCTTGCCACAGCCCGAGGAGCCCAGCAGGCAACCGATATCTCCAGCGTTGAGGTGCAGGTTGAGATTCTGCACCACCCGTTGGTCCTGATAGCCGCATGCCAGATTGCGCAGGTTCAGCAGAAGTGGCTGGCTCATGCGTGGTGATACGCCGGTGGGACCAGGAATTCCAGCAGGGCCTTCTGCGCATGCAGGCGGTTTTCTGCCTGGTCCCAGGCGACGGAGCGCGGGTCGTCCAACAGGTCGAGGCTGATTTCTTCGCCGCGATGGGCCGGCAGGCAGTGCATGAACAGCGCATCCGGGGCGGCGAGGTCGAGCAATTCACGGGTGACTTGATAAGGCGCGAACAGGGCCAGGCGCTTGGCGGTCTCGTCTTCCTGGCCCATGGAGGTCCAGACGTCGGTGCTCACCAGGTGCGCGCCGATCACCGCGTCTTTCGGGTCGCGCACGATTTGCACGCGGGCGTCGGCCTTGGCCAGGAACTCGCCGCTCGGCTCGTAGCCCTCGGGGCAGGCGATGCGCAGGTGGAAGTCGAACTGGATCGCCGCTTCTATATAGCTGTTGCACATATTGTTGCCATCGCCGATCCAGGCCACAGTCTTGCCCTGGATCGAGCCGCGATGTTCGAGGAACGTCTGCATATCGGCGAGCAACTGGCACGGATGCAGGTCGTCGGACAGCCCGTTGATCACCGGCACTCGCGAGTTGGCGGCAAATTCAGTCAGGGTGCTGTGGGCGAAGGTACGGATCATCACTGCATCGAGCATGCGTGACATGACGATGGCGCAATCGCTGATCGGCTCGCCACGGCCCAGTTGGGTATCCCGAGGCGACAGGAAAATGGCCTGGCCGCCGAGCTGGATCATGCCGGCTTCGAAGGACAGGCGGGTACGGGTGGACGACTTCTCGAAAATCATCCCGAGTACGCGGTTTTTCAGAGGCTCGAACAGTACGCCGCGATTACGCAGGTCTTTAAGCTCAATGCCTCGACGGATCACGCTGACCAGCTCTTCGGGCGTGCAATCCATCAGGGAGAGAAAGTGCCTTGCGCTCATCATTAACTACCTTTTTGCAACAGACCGCAGATACTCAAAGCCTTGTTTATTGTGACAACGGGCGAGACCTGCGGCGAAAGCCGCACGGGGCGACGAAATAGGGGAAGGCGCGATATTGACATTAAATGTCGCGTCTTACCAATAGGCTACGGTTTTTTAGGGGTGTTCAAAGGGGCGGGAATTGCACTTTTGAGGCCTGTTTACGGACAGCAGCGGGTCATTTGTACACTGGCGCTGCGACCTTTTGCAATGTGTGATGGCGGCTCCGGGCCAGGTTGCGTCGGTTTCTGGGGCGGTGTGGGCGGTTTCTGAAACATTTGCTCATGCTTGCCCATGGTCTGGCCTGATGCCCATTGATTCACGGGGCGAACGATGCTGGTGCCGCCGCTGGCCGCAGCCCATAGTCAGGCCAAAGCCCTAATAAAGAGACTGGCCATGACCAAGACTCTCCATCACCGTGCCTGCCACCTGTGCGAAGCCATTTGCGGCCTGACCCTGGAAACCACCACTTCGGATGATGGCAGCATTGCCATCACCTCGATCAAAGGGGACGCCCAGGATACCTTCAGCCGTGGCCATATCTGCCCCAAGGCCGTGGCCCTACAGGATATCCAGAACGATCCCGACCGCTTGCACCAGCCGATGTTGCGGGTGGGCAGCGAGTGGCAGCCGATCCCCTGGGACGAGGCCTTCGCCCTGGTGGCCGAACGGCTGGCGGGGATCCGGGCGCGGCATGGGCAGAATGCGGTGGCGGTGTATCAGGGCAATCCCAGTGTGCATAACTACGGCTTGATGACCCACAGTAATTACTTCCTCGGGCAGTTGAAGACGCGCAATCGCTTCTCCGCGACGTCGGTAGACCAACTGCCCCATCACCTCACCAGCCACCTGATGTACGGCCATGGCCTGTTGCTGCCCATCCCGGATATCGACCAGACCGACTTCATGTTGATTCTGGGCGGCAATCCACTGGCCTCCAATGGCAGCATCATGACCGTGCCGGACGTGGAGAAACGTCTGAAGGCCATTCAGGCACGGGGCGGCAAAGTGGTGGTGGTCGACCCCCGACGCAGTGAAACGGCGGCCATGGCCGACCAGCACCTGTTTGTGCGCCCCGGCGGGGATGCGGCGTTGCTGTTCGGGCTACTCAACACATTGTTTAGTGAGCACCTGACCCGCGACAGCCACTTGCCGGTGGACGGCCTGGAGGAGGTGCGCCGGGCCGTCGCAGGTTTTACCGCCGAGGCCATGAGCGCCCAGTGCGCGGTGCCGGCCGAGCAGATCCGCCAGTTGGCGCGGGATTTTGCGGCGGCAGACAAGGCGGTCTGCTATGGGCGGATGGGGGTATCGACCCAGGCGTTCGGTACCCTTTGCCACTGGCTGGTGCAGTTGATCAACCTGGTCACCGGTAATCTGGACCGGGTAGGGGGCGCCTTGTGCACCGAACCGGCGGTGGACCTGGTGGCCGCCACGTCTGGTGGGCACTTCAACCGTTGGCAGAGCCGGGTCTCCGGGCGTCCCGAATACAGCGGCGAGCTGCCGGTGTCGGCCCTGGCCGAAGAGATGCTCACCGAGGGCGAAGGACAAATCCGTGCGCTGGTGACAGTGGCCGGCAACCCGGTGTTGTCCACCCCCAACGGACGCCAATTGGAGCAGGCCCTGGACGGTCTGGAGTTCATGGTCAGCGTGGACCTGTATATCAACGAAACCACGCGCTATGCCGACCTGATCCTGCCATCGACCTCGGCCCTGGAAAACGATCACTACGACACCACCTTCAATATGTTTGCGGTGCGTAACGTCACGCGCTTCAACCGGGCGATCCTGCCCAAGCCCGAGGGCGCGTTGCACGACTGGGAGATTTTTGTCGGCCTGGCCCAGGCGTTTGCGGCCCGCACTGGCAACCCGCTCAAGCCAACCCTGGCGCCGGCGCAGATGATTGACCTGGGCCTGCGGGCCGGGGCCTATGGCGATGCCTCCTCGCACAAGCTATCGGTGGCGATGCTGGCCGAGCATCCCCATGGCCTGGACCTGGGACCGCTGAAGGCCAACCTGGCGGGACGCTTGAAAACCGCCAATGGTCGGGTGCAGGCGGCGCCAGCAGTGATCCTCGCGGACCTGGCGCGGTTTGCCGCATTGCCGTTGCCCAAGGTTGATGAGTTGCTGCTGATCGGCCGCCGGCACGTGCGCAGCAACAATTCGTGGATGCATAACTATCACCGGCTGGTGAAGGGCAAGCCGCGGCATCAGTTGCTGATGCACCCGGATGACCTCGCCAGTCGCCAACTGAGTGACGGCCAGCGCGTGCGGGTCAGTTCGCGGATCGGCATGATCGAGGTGCACGTACTGGCCAGCCTGGAGATGATGCCCGGCGTGGTCAGCCTGCCCCACGGCTGGGGTCATGACCGGCCGGGTGTGCAGATGAGTATTGCCAGCGCACAGCCGGGGGCGAGTGCCAACGACCTGACGGATGAGCGTCAGTTGGACGAACTGTCAGGTAACGCGGCGTTGAACGGCGTGCCGGTGCAGGTCGCGGCGGCGTGACGCAGTGAGTCTGTCGGGGAGCCCGAGCACCACGCTGGGATTTTGCGTTACAATGCGCCACCGTGCCGACCTGTGAGTCGCAAAGTTCCAGCCGAGGTGTTCCATGGATATCATCGAAACGATTAAAGAGCAGATTGCTAACAACACCATTCTGCTTTACATGAAGGGCGCACCGAATGCCCCGCAGTGCGGCTTCTCCGCGAAGGCCTCCCAGGCCGTCATGCAGTGTGGCGAAAAGTTCGCTTACGTCGATATCCTGCAAAACCCGGAAATCCGCGCCAATCTGCCGAAGTACGCCAACTGGCCTACTTTCCCACAACTGTGGGTGGCCGGTGAGCTGGTCGGCGGTAGCGACATCATCACCGAAATGGCGGCTGATGGTTCGTTGCAAGCGCTGATCAAGGACGCAGCTGAAAAAGCAGCGGCCAAGACCGAAGCGTAATTCGCGCGCAATAAAAAGCCCCGCTTCTCATTCGAGAGCGGGGCTTTTTTGTGCCTGTTGGCGCGGTTATTCACCCATCTGCGATTGCAGGTAGTTTTCCAGGGTCACTTTGTCGATCAGGCCGATCTGGGTTTCCAGCCAGTCGATATGCTCTTCCTGGTCTTCGAGGATATCTTCCAGCAGTTCGCGGCTGCCGAAGTCGCCCTTGGTCTCGCAATGTGCAATGGCGGCCTTGAGGTCGGCATGGCTCTTGCGCTCGAAGCCCACATCGCTGTTGAGCATTTCCAGGGTGTGCTCGCCGATGTTCAGCTTGCCCAGGTCCTGGACGTTCGGCAGACCTTCGAGGAACAGGATGCGCTTGATCAGCGCGTCTGCGTCCTTCATGGCCTTGATCGACTCTTTGTACTCACGCTTGCCGAGCTTTTCCAGGCCCCAATCGTCATACATGCGTGCATGCAGGAAATACTGATTGATCGCGACCAGTTCATTGGCAAGGATTTTGTTGAGTTGCTGGATGACTGAGATGTCGCCTTTCATGATTGGGGTCCTGCCCTGTATTCGTTGTATATAAGGCGGAGTTTGAGCTGCACAACTACTAGTGTCAAACCTAAGTTATTGAATAATAAATGAAAATTAATCGGAATAAGAATGTTTGTGTTCCGCGTCTTGGCGCTAACTATTTGAATTACAGGCATAAAAAAACCGGACGCTAAGTCCGGTTCTTTAAAACACGCCACTTCAGGCGTGTGTAAATTCTGCCGAGTAGGGGATCGCGGCCTGGGCTGTTTGCAGCGATGTCAGGGTTTCCCGTACCACTTGCTTGGCAAGGCAGGCACATTTGCCACATTGGCTGGCAACGCCGGTGGTTTCACGCACTTCCTTGTAGCTGCAGCAACCTTCATAGATCGCTTCGCGGATTTGTCCGTCGGTGACGCCAGTGCAGAGGCAGACATACATAAGGGAGAACCATCGCGGTTTAAGGCTTAAGTGCGATGGATCTTAATGTTAACGAGAATGATTGTCAAAGTGCTTTCTCAAACCTTTGCCCGCCGTGGGCCCCTCACTGACGAACGGCTTTTTTCAGGTATGATGGTCGGTCTTTACGAAGCGTGATCGCGTCACAGGCCTGTCGTCAATTCACGGCAGACTCAGGGGCGGTCCATTTACTTCAATTACCATCAGGAGATAACCAATGAGTGTACTCGTCGGCAAACAAGCCCCGGATTTCGACGTACCTGCCGTCCTCGGCAATGGCGAAATCGTTGACAGCTTCAAGCTGTCTGAAGCCATCAAAGGCAAATACGGCCTGGTGTTCTTCTACCCGCTGGACTTCACTTTCGTCTGCCCATCCGAGCTGATCGCCCTGGATCACCGCATGGACGACTTCAAGGCACGTAACGTTGAAGTGGTTGCCGTGTCCATCGACTCCCATTTCACCCACAACGCCTGGCGCAACACTGCCATCAATGATGGCGGCATCGGCAAAGTCAAATACACCATGGCTGCCGACATGAAGCACGACATCGCCAAGGCCTACGACGTTGAGTCCGAAGGCGGCGTGGCTTTCCGTGGCGCGTTCCTGATCGACGACAAGGGCGTTGTGCGCTCGCAGATCATCAACGACCTGCCGCTGGGCCGTAACATGGAAGAGCTGATCCGCCTGGTCGACGCTCTGCAATTCCACGAAGAGCACGGCGAAGTCTGCCCAGCCAACTGGAAAAAAGGCGACAAAGGCATGAACGCTTCGCCAGAAGGCGTTGCGGCTTACCTGACCGAGAACGCTGGCAAGCTGTAAGCCAGATTCGCGGTAAAAAAAACCGGCCTGAGAGGGCCGGTTTTTTTATGCGTGGGATTTAGCGACCTGATCAGTCGCTGAAATCTTCCCAGCCGCCCATCTGCTTCCAGCGGTTGACGATGCCGCAGAACAGATCGGCAGTCTTCTCGGTGTCGTAGCGAGCCGAGTGGGCTTCACGACCGTCGAAGTCGATACCGGCAGCCTGGCATGCCTTGGCCAGTACGGTCTGGCCATAAGCCAAGCCAGCCAGGGTCGCGGTGTCGAAGCTGGAGAACGGGTGGAACGGGTTGCGCTTCATGTCCAGGCGCGCCACGGCGGCGTTGAGGAAGCCCAGGTCGAAACTGCTGTTGTGGCCGACCAGGATCGCGCGTTTGCAGCCGTTGGCCTTCAGGGCCTTGCGAACGCCACGGAAGATGTCGGTCAATGCCGCTTCTTCGCTGACGGCCATGCGCAACGGATGGTCGAGCTTGATTCCGGTGAACTCCAGGGCCGCCGCTTCGATGTTGGCACCTTCAAAAGGCTCGACGCGGAAGAAATGGGTGTGTTCTGGATACACAAAGCCCTGTTCGTCCATGCCGATGGTAGTCGCGGCAATTTCCAGCAGCGCGTCGGTGGCGCAATTGAAACCGCCGGTTTCTACGTCGATAACGACAGGCAGATAGCCGCGAAAACGCTCGGCCATCGGGTGGCGCGAACCGCCGCCACTGTGTTCCTGTTCGTCGTCGTAATGGTCTTCACTCACGTGTGTTCCTCCAGCAGGCGCCAGCGCAGTGTTTCACCGGCGCGCAGCGGGATAACGGTCAGCTCGCCAAATGGCAGGCTGGTGGGGGCGGTCCAGTCTTCACGGACCAGGGTAATGCGGTCGGTATTCGCCGGCAGGCCGTAGAAGCGCGGGCCATTGAGGCTGGCGAAGGCCTCGAGTTTGTCCAGGGCGTTGCGTGCCTCGAAAGCCTCGGCGTACAGCTCGATCGCCGCATAGGCGGTGTAACAGCCGGCACAGCCGCAGGCAGCTTCCTTGGCGTGCTGGGCGTGGGGGGCCGAGTCGGTACCGAGGAAGAACTTCGCATTGCCACTGGTGGCGGCATCGAGCAGTGCCACCTGGTGGGTGTTGCGCTTGAGGATCGGCAGGCAATAGAAGTGCGGCCGGATTCCGCCCACCAGCATGTGGTTGCGGTTGTACAGCAGGTGATGCGCGGTGATGGTCGCGCCAACGTTGGCCGAAGCCTCGGTGACGAATTGCACGGCGTCGGCAGTGGTGATGTGCTCGAACACCACCTTGAGGGTCGGGAACAGCTCGACCACACGGCGCATGTGTTCGTCGATGAAGATCTTCTCGCGATCGAACACATCGACATCACCACGGGTGACTTCACCGTGGATCAGCAGCGGCATGCCCACTTCGGCCATGGCTTCGATGGCGGGCAGGATCTTGTCGATACTGGTCACGCCGGAGTCGGAGTTGGTCGTGGCGCCGGCCGGGTACAGCTTGGCGGCATGCACGTAACCGCTGGCCTTGGCCTCGCGGATTTCTGCGGGCTGGGTGCGGTCGGTCAGGTAGAGCACCATCAACGGTTCAAAGCGGCTGCCGGCCGGTCGTGCAGCGAGGATGCGCTGGCGATAGGCGTCGGCTTCTGCGGCATTGCGCACCGGAGGTACCAGGTTAGGCATGATGATGGCACGGCCAAACGTGCGCGCTACATCAGCCACGGTTTGGGGCAACGCAGCACCATCGCGAAGATGAATATGCCAGTCGTCGGGACGCAGCAGGGTCAGGCGGTCGGACATTGGGGATTCCAGGCGGGTCAATCTGGTGGGAATGCTACCGGAAAAGACTCTTGCAGGCACTCGCTATCAAGTTTTGCAGGGCGCGACCGATATCCCTGGGTATGCCTTAACGATGTATGACGCCTTGTTGTGTTGTAGAAACCAGTGGAGCCGCCCGTGCGCCAGCAATATCTAGCCCTGCTCAGCGTGTTCGCCAGCCTGCCTGCGATGGCCCTGACCTTCCAGACGCGCCTGGAAAATATCGAGTGGAAGGTGGAAGGCGACAAGTTCGAGTGCCGCTTGAGCCAGCCGATCGCCGATTTTGGTTCGGGTGAGTTCGTGCGCCGGGCCGGCGAGCAGGCGACATTTCGCTTGAAGGCCTACAACAGCGCGCTGGGCGTCGGCTCCGCAACACTCTTGGCGGCGGCGGCGCCGTGGCAGCCGGGGCGCGGTGATATCAACCTCGGTGCGGTGCGTGCGGGCAGCGGCGATGTGCTGTTCAACAGCTCCCAGGCCCAGGCCGGGCGCCTGTTCAATGGCTTGCTCGATGGCCGCAGCCCGACTGTGCGCCACTATTCCCGGGATGGCGGCTATTCGGAAATCCGCTTGCTGCCGGTGCGCTTCAACAAGGCCTACAGCGATTACCAGTTATGTACTGCGAAATTGCTGCCGATGAATTTCGAGCAGGTCAAACAGGCTGAAGTCGGCTTTCCGGGTGGCGGTATTGACCTCGACCCGGCGGCCAAGGCCAAGCTGTTGGTCATGCTTGAGTTCATCAAGGCCGACCCTACGGTCAACCATATCGAACTGGACGGCCATTCGGATAACAGCGGCAATCGCCTGACCAATCGCGACCTGTCCCGGCGTCGAGGCCTGGCGGTGATGGACTTCTTCAAGGCCAATGGCATTCCCGAATCGCAGATCGTCCTGCGCTTCCACGGCGAGCGCTACCCGCTGGTGCCCAATACCAACCCGGCCAACCGGGCGAAGAACCGACGGGTGAATATCCATCTCGACCGGGTGCCAGCCCCCGAGAAACCGGCACCCCAGGCCACCGCCCCGGCGAATGCGGCGGCGACCTCGTAGGCATCGGCCATTCGTCGCTCGCCCGACATAATCTGTCGCTTTATCTTCATTTGCTGTCGCGCCCCTGTAATTTCACGGTTTTGATCGGTAGAATCGACGCCTTTCCGTAAAACCCCGTGGAGTGATGGCATGGCCGACGTAAACAAGGTCGTTCTCGCGTATTCCGGCGGCCTGGACACTTCGGTGATCCTCAAGTGGCTGCAGGATACTTATAACTGTGAAGTGGTGACCTTTACCGCTGACCTGGGTCAGGGCGAAGAGGTCGAACCTGCACGAGCCAAGGCGCAAGCCATGGGCGTCAAAGAGATCTACATTGACGACCTGCGCGAAGAATTCGTCCGCGATTTCGTTTTCCCGATGTTCCGCGCCAACACCGTCTACGAAGGCGAGTACCTGCTGGGTACTTCCATCGCACGTCCGCTGATTGCCAAGCGCCTGATCGAAATCGCCAACGAAACCGGCGCTGACGCCATTTCCCATGGCGCCACCGGCAAAGGCAACGACCAGGTGCGTTTCGAACTGGGCGCCTATGCCCTGAAGCCTGGCGTGAAAGTGATTGCTCCTTGGCGTGAATGGGACCTGCTGTCCCGTGAAAAACTGATGGATTACGCTGAAAAGCACGCCATCCCGATCGAACGCCATGGCAAGAAGAAGTCCCCGTACTCGATGGACGCCAACCTCCTGCACATCTCCTATGAAGGCGGCGTGCTGGAAGACACCTGGACCGAGCACGAAGAAGACATGTGGAAATGGACCGTCTCCCCGGAGAACGCTCCTGACAAGCCGCAGTACCTGGAACTGACCTACCGCAACGGCGACATCGTCGCGCTGGACGGCGTCGAAATGACCCCGGCCACCGTACTGGCGACCCTCAACCGTATCGGTGGCGAGCACGGTATCGGCCGTCTGGACATCGTCGAAAACCGTTACGTGGGCATGAAGTCCCGTGGCTGCTACGAAACCCCGGGCGGCACCATCATGCTGCGCGCTCACCGCGCCATCGAGTCCATCACCCTGGACCGTGAAGTGGCTCACCTCAAAGACGAGCTGATGCCTAAATACGCCAGCCTGATCTACACCGGTTACTGGTGGAGCCCTGAGCGTCTGATGCTGCAGCAGATGATCGACGCCTCCCAGGTCCATGTGAACGGTGTGGTGCGCCTGAAGCTGTACAAGGGCAACGTGATCGTCACCGGCCGCAAGTCCGATGAGTCGCTGTTCGATGCCAATATCGCGACCTTTGAAGAAGATGGCGGTGCCTACAACCAGGCTGACGCTGCTGGCTTCATCAAGCTCAACGCACTGCGCATGCGCATTGCGGCCAACAAGGGCCGCAAGTTGTTCTGAAGTACCTGAAGCGTCATAAAGAGTGGCCCCTTGAAAAAGGGGCCATTTTTTTTGTCCGTCATTCAGGAGGTCCGGGTTTTGTTTATCAGTGTTTAATGTCTTGCCGATGTGTTTGGGGCGTTGCTGTTTATTAGTTTTGCTTTTGTTTTTTTGTGTCGGGAAGTTGATGCTTCAGGCATGCAGCCTTGTTTGTGTTTAAAATCATTCGGTTGTTTAGTAGGAAAGAGATGGAGTTCTATTTTATTTGTGGAAATATCTGTCAGATAATTCCAAGTGTTGTTAATGACTGTTGCACCGAGGGAACTTTTTTGCAGGGGCAATGGCCGCGTCGAGGCACGCAGGTCTGGCCCGTGCAAGGGGCATTTCCTGAAAATGGCGTGCGTCATGTTTACTTTTCTAGGGTAAACGGTGCTTTTTTTGCTCAAAATATGTTTGCCCACGGAAAGTTCTGAAAGGCTGAACAATAACCGACACATCCATAGAGGCGTTTTTTTGTAGGTCTATTCTCATAACTTTGTGGGTTGGGTCTCTGCTTGTCGTTACTTGGGGGGGAGTGCTATGCCAAGGAGGAAACGACTAGGCTATTGTGCTGGCTCTGAATAATTCGAACAGCGAAATTGGACTTGCCCATGAATAAAGTGCTGATCGTGGATGATCATCCCGTCATTCGCCTTGCTGTACGCATGCTAATGGAACGTCATGGTTATGAGGTCGTTGCAGAGACCGATAACGGAGTCGACGCGTTACAACTAGCGCGGGAGCATATGCCGGATATTGTCATCCTGGATATTGGAATTCCCAAACTTGACGGTTTGGAAGTTATTTGTCGCCTGTCTTCCACAAAGCAGGCGCAACCCTTCAAGGTGCTGGTGCTGACCTCCCAGGCACCCGGTCACTTCTCCATGCGCTGCATGCAGGCGGGGGCGGCGGGCTATGTGTGCAAGCAGCAGGACCTTACCGAGCTGCTGAGCGCAATCAAGGCCGTGCTGTCTGGCTACAGCTATTTCCCCAACCAGGCACTCAACTCGGTGCGGTCCACCCAGGGCAATACCAGCGAGGCGGATATGGTCGAACGGCTCTCAGGCCGGGAGATGATGGTGCTACAGCAGTTGGCCCAGGGAAAAACCAACAAAGAAATCGCCGACGGCATGTTCCTCAGCAACAAGACGGTGAGTACCTACAAGACGCGTCTGCTGCTCAAGCTCAATGCCCGGTCCCTGGTGGACCTGATCGAGCTCGCTCAGCGCAACGGCCTGGTTTAAGAAGCAGGGAGCAACAGGCAGGAAAAGCCTCCATCGCGGAGGCTTCTGTGTGATCGTTTGGCTAGAGATCGAAATCGTAATCGGCCAACTGTTTTTGCAGGCGTCGCTCTTCCAGAAGATTGTCGATGGTGCGGCGTTTGCTCAAATTGGTCTTGGCCACTTCTACGGGCGCCTCGGCTACTTCGTCAGTGTCCGTTGCCACAAAGTCATCTTCTACATCCAGTTGTTCTTTGCCAGTGCTCATAAGGTTAACTCCAGGCTAAGACTGCCGTTGGCGCTCCTTATATCGGCAATTGCGCACCGGGTAAAAAAGATTTTTTCAATCGACTCATCAATAAAAGCAATGACGGCTCAATCGTCAGACGTCTTTTCCTTGTATTCACACAGATCCTCGATGCGACAGCTGCCACAACGCGGCTTGCGGGCCTGGCACACATAACGGCCGTGCAGAATCAACCAGTGGTGGGAGTCGAGCAGGTAAGGCTTTGGCACAAATTTCATCAGTTTTTTCTCCACCTCCACCACATTCTTGCCCGGTGCGATCCCTGTGCGGTTACTCACGCGGAAAATATGTGTGTCCACCGCCATGGTCAATTGGCGAAACGCTGTATTGAGCACCACATTGGCCGTCTTGCGACCCACGCCGGGCAAAGCTTCAAGTGCTTCCCGGGTTTGTGGCACTTCGCCGCCATGCAACTCGACCAGCAGTCGGCAGGTTTCTATGACGTTTTTTGCCTTGCTGTTATACAGGCCAATGGTCTTGATGTACTGCGACAGCCCCTCCACCCCCAGGGCATGGATCGCCGCTGGAGTATTGGCCACCGGAAACAGCTTGGCCGTGGCCTTGTTGACGCCCACATCCGTCGATTGCGCAGACAGGATCACCGCAATCAGCAGCTCGAACGGCGACGAGTAGGCCAGCTCGGTCTTGGGTTCTGGGTTGTCCTCGTGAAACCGACGAAAGATCTCCAGGCGTTTTGCGGCATTCATGGGGCGAGCGGTTCCTTCAGTGTGATTTGCGGCGTTGGGTCCAGGCTTGCCACCCGGCAAGCCACAACCCGAGCAGGATAAACCCTGTGGGGGCGAGGGTGGCGATGCTGCTGCCGAGTAACAAGCGCGAGAGGGTGATTGCAACCAATAGCCCGGTAGCAACGGTGAATAGCTGAAGCTGCGCCCTGCGCTGGTTGGCGGCGAACAGGCCGGCATGTTCAAGCAATACGCATTGCACGCCAATTAACCCCAGGTACGCTCCCAGGGCCATAGACGGGCCAAAGGCCAGGGCCTGGGCCACCAAGTGTGCGCAACTGACCCAGGTGGTGGCCAGCAACACATTGGCAATCAGCCGCCAATTGCCACTGAGGCGATTACGCACCCAGGCGCAGCTCCAGCCATGCAGCGTCACGATCAGCACACACAGCGCCCAGAAGGCAGCGGCGCCGGCCGGGGTGGCGCTGACACCCAGCAGCGCAGGCAGCAGCAACAGGCTGCCAAGGGCGAATGGTTTAGTCATGGCTGGCAGTCTCCAGCAGCGCCTGACGATGTTCGTCAAAATACCGCAAGGCATCATGGGTTGCGTTAATCACCGCGCGGGAGGTGATGGTCGCGCCCGCCATGTGGTCGAACTGGCCGCCGTCTTTCTTCAGCGCCCATATCTGCGGACTTTCCCGCGACAACCCTTTGAACGAGGCAAGCCAGGGATTGCCGGGCCCGCCAATAGGTCCGCCCAATGTGGGGGTTTCTGCGTGGGCCAGGGTCTTTACCCCGAGCAGCTTGGCGTTGTGGTCGATGGCAATCAGCAATTGGATACGTCCACCGTAACCATCGACCTGCGCGCGCAGCACGACGGCGCTGGGTTTACCGGCCAGGGTCGCGAGGTAACCACCCAGCAGTTGACTGTTATCCAGCATTCCCGAGGCGATACCCAGCGGGCGCTCCAGGGGGTGATTGTCATAACTGCCAGCGGGCAGTACATCCAGCAACGCCCGACTTTGCATTTCACGCTGCTGCGCGGCAATGGGCTTGCTCGTCAGCTGTTGCAGGCCAACGGTCAGGCCCACCGCGCCGACGGCGATCATCAGCACGATCAAGGCTTGCCAGGTGCGCGTCATGCCTTCACCGCCTGCGGCCGTGCCCAGCGCTCCAGTGTCGGCACTGCCAGGTTCATCATCAGTACGGCGAACGCCACGCCATCCGGGTAGCTGCCCCAGGTGCGGATCAGGTAGGTCAGCAGCCCCACGCCCACCCCAAACAGCAAGCGTGCCCGCGCACTTTTTGCGCCCGACACCGGTTCGGTGATGATAAAGAAGGCCCCGAGCATGGTGGCCCCGGTCAGCAGGTGAAACAGCGGCGAGCCATTGGAGTCCGAGCCCGAGCCGTTCCAGCCCAGCAGGCTGATGACAAACAGGCTGGCGAGCATGCCCACCGGCGCATGCCAACTGAATACCCGTTGCTGCAGTAAAAAGACGCCGCCGGCGAGAAACGCCAGGTTTACCCACTCGCTGCCGGTGCCGCCGATCTGGCCGAACGCCGGGTTGCTGGCAAACAGTTCATCAATGGTCAGGCTGTTATTGATGCGTAACGTATCCAGCGCCGTGGCCCGGGCCCAGGCATCGGCGGTCTCGCCGTGCAGGCCGAACACCTGTTGCAGGCCGGCCAGCAGGTCCAGGCCGTGGGACGCCGGCCAATGGGTCATTGGCTGGGGAAAGGCCAGCAGCATCAGCGCATAACCGAGCATGGCCGGGTTGAAGGGGTTCTGCTTGCCGCCATACAGGTGTTTGCCCAGCAGCAATCCACTGCTCACAGCGCCCACGCATAGCCACCACGGGCAGTAAGGTGGCAGCGCCAGGGCCAGCAGGACCGCGCTGACCAGGCCACTGAGGTCGCCACCGCCCTGGCCGCGCAACCGGCGCACCCCGGCTTCGATGGCCCAGGCACAGGTACCGGCCAGCAACAGATTGATCAACACGCCCCAGCCATACAGCCAGAACAGCACCAGCACGCCGGGCGTTACCGCCATCAACAGGCGCTGCATGGCCTGTTGCTGGCGCTCAACAACGTCAGGCCCCGACATGTTCATCCACCAACCGCTGAGCGTCAGCCAGGCGTTGTCTGGCGTCCATTAACGCGTTGGTACTGCTGGCGGGCTGGCGTTCGAGTTTGTTCAGGTCGGCGCGGGCATAGGCCAGGGCGGTCTTCAATTGGCGCAGTTGGCTGTCGATGGGCCGTTTCTCGATACGTTGCAAATCAGGCCTGGGCTGCTCGGAGGCTTCTTCGGCCGCATGCAAGGCTTGTTCAGCGTCGGCCAGGGCTGCGCCCAGGGCGGCCAGTTGTTCGGCATCGGCAAGCGCGTCCTGGGCTTTTTTCAGCTCGGCGCGACGCATGGCCAACTGGATTTTGGCGCGTTTGAGCGCTGGATCTTTATTGGCCTGGGGGATCACAACAGCGGGGGCGTTGGTTTCAAGGGCGGCCAATGCCTGTTCGGCGGATTCAAATTGCTGTTGCAGGATGATCAACTGCGACTGTTGCTCAAAGGTCGGCGGATGGCCGAAGGCTTTCAGGGATTTATGCAGTTGCGCCCGGCTCATCGCCAGGTTGATCTTGGCCTTTTTTAGCGCGGCGTCGATGTCGGCGTCTTTTTGCGCGCGCACGCGCTCGATGGCAGCCTGCAGCGGGTCGCCGTTGCTCTCTGCGCTGGGGGCCGGGCGTTTACTGCGGGCCAGGCGTTCTGCCAGCTTGTGCTCTTCCTCGCGTTGCAGCCTGGCGTTGCGTTGCTCGAAGCGGCGGCGGGCGCGCTCACGCTTGGCCCTGCGCTCTTGGCGCTCCTCGGCGGTGCTGGCATAGCCCGCGACAATTGGCAGCACCGTGGCCAGCGGCAAGGGCAGCATGTCGATGCAGTCCACCGGACAGGGCGCGACACACAAGTCGCAACCGGTGCATTCATCCACGATCACGGTGTGCATCAACTTGGCCGCGCCGACAATCGCATCCACCGGGCAAGCCTGGATGCACTTGGTGCAACCGATGCACTCGGCCTCACGGATAAAGGCAATCTGCGCGGGGGCTTCACCACGGGTGCTGTCCAGCTCCAGGGGCGCCAGGTTCAACAGCTGCGCCAGCTCGGCGATGGTTTCCGTGCCGCCTGGCGGGCACTTGTTGATAGCCTCACCCCGGGCGATGCCTTCGGCGTAGGGGCTGCAACCAGGGTGCCCGCATTTGCCGCATTGGGTCTGGGGCAGCAGGGCGTCGATACGTTGAATCAGGCTCATGGTTTGATCATTGCGTTTAAGCCCAGCAACGCCACGGCCATCAGCCCGGCACTGAACAGGTCCACGGGCAGGCCTTTGAAGGGCTGGGGGATATCGTTGTGGTCTATGCGCTGGCGCAAATCGTTGAACAGGCTGAGGGTCAGCCAGAATGCCGGGCCGATCCCCAGGCTATAGATCAGTTGGGTGGTATTGCCAGGGCCCAGGAATACCACGCTGAGCACACCGGCGTTCGCCAGCAGCGGCAGCCACAACCCGTCGAAGGGCAGTGCGGGCACGCGGCGGGAAAGTACCGTCAGCAATGGCTGGCTCAACAAGATCGCCACCGGCACATAAGCAAACAGCCATACAGCGTCCAGCGCCAAGGGTTGCAACACAAAGTGAACAACCAGGTAGCTGAAAGCGCCGCTGAGGGCGACCAAGAGTGTGGTCGCCAACCCTAGGGCGTGCACCAGCCGTCGTTCCAAAGGCGGATCCCCAGGCAGCGCAACACGCAGCAGGTATTGGCTGATCAGGGCAGCGCAGAGAAGGGCGACAAGCAGTTCGGTCATGGTCGAGCCGGTTAAGCAAACAGGGCCTGATTATCCGGCAAGCAGGGAGAGGGTACTAGCGCAAACCGCCCTGTCGCGGCCAATCACCGCGACAGGGTTTTCCGGTTACTTGATGCGCTGGCCAGGCTTGGCGCCACTGTCCGGGCTGAGCAGGTAGATTTCCTCGCCGCCAGGGCCGGCTGCCATCACCATGCCTTCGGAGATGCCGAACTTCATTTTGCGTGGCTTGAGGTTGGCAATCATCATGGTCAGGCGACCATCGAGCTTGGACGGGTCCGGGTAGGCACTTTTGATCCCGGAGAACACGTTGCGTTGCTCGTCACCGATATCCAGGGTCAGGCGCAACAGCTTGTCGGCGCCTTCCACGGCTTCGGCCTTGATGATCAGCGCGACCCGCAGGTCCACGGCGGCAAAGGTATCGAAGTCGATTTCCGGCGACAGCGGATCCTTGGCCAGCTCGCCATTGCCCGCTGGGGCGGCGTTGCCGGTGTCGGTCTGGCTGGCGGTCAGGTCTTCCTTGGAAGCATCCGTCATGGCCTGCACCTTGACCGGGTCGATACGGGTCATCAGCGGCTTGAATTCGTTGAGCTGATGGTTGTTGAGCAGGCTGGTGTGGTCATTCCAGGTCAACGGTGCAACGTTGAGGAACGCCTCGGCGTCGGCGGCCAGCAACGGCAGCACCGGCTTGAGGAAGATCACCAACTGGCGGAACAGGTTGATGCCGGTGGCGCAGATGGCCTGGACTTCATCCTGCTTGCCTTCCTGCTTGTTCAGCGACCACGGTGCCTTGTCGGCGATCCAGGCGTTGGCGCGGTCGGCCAGGCCCATGATCTCGCGCATGGCGCGGGCAAAGTCGCGGGCTTCATAGGCGTCGGCGATGCTTGGCGCGGCCGCCAGGAAGGCGTCGGTCAGCTCTGGTGCGGCGTTGACCGGCACCATCACCCCAGCGTTGCCCTTGTGGATAAACCCGGCGCAGCGGCTGGCGATGTTGACCACCTTGCCCACCAGGTCCGAGTTGACCTTCTGCACGAAGTCTTCCAGGTTCAGGTCCAGGTCGTCGACGCCACGGCCCAGCTTGGATGCGTAGTAGTAGCGCAGGTATTCCGGCGACAGGTGGTCCAGGTAGGTGCGCGCCTTGATAAAGGTGCCACGGGACTTGGACATCTTCTGGCCATTGACCGTCAGGTAGCCGTGCACGGCGATGCCGGTCGGCTTGCGGTAGCCCGACCCTTCGAGCATTGCCGGCCAGAACAGGGCGTGGAAGTTGACGATGTCCTTGCCGATGAAATGGTACAGCTCGGCGGTGGAGTCCTTGCCCCAGAACGCGTCGAAGTCCAGCTCCGGCGTGCGGTCGCAGAGGTTCTTGAAGCTGGCCATGTAGCCAATCGGCGCGTCCAGCCACACATAGAAGTACTTGCCCGGCTCATCGGGGATCTCGAAACCGAAATACGGCGCATCGCGGGAGATATCCCACTGTTGCAGGCCGGCATCCAGCCATTCGGCGATCTTGTTTGCCACGGCGTCCTGCAAGGTGCCGCTACGGGTCCAGGTTTGCAGCATTTCCTGGAAATCCGGGAGCTTGAAGAAGAAGTGCTGGGAATCCTTGAGCACCGGGGTGGCGCCCGAGATCGCCGACTTCGGATCTTTCAGATCGGTCGGTGCGTAGGTGGCACCGCATTTTTCGCAGTTATCGCCGTACTGGTCTTCGGTGCCGCACTTGGGGCAGGTGCCCTTGATGAAGCGGTCGGCCAGGAACATTTTCTTTTCCGGGTCGAAATACTGGGTGATCGAGCGGGTGGCAATGTGCCCGGCATCACGCAGTTTCAGATAGATCTGGCTCGACAGCTCGCGGTTCTCTTCGGCGTGGGTCGAGTGGAAGTTGTCGAAATCCACCAGGAACTCGGCAAAGTCGGCGCTATGTTCAGCCTGGACGTTGGCGATCAGTTGTTCCGGGGTGATGCCTTCCTTTTCGGCGCGCAACATGATGGCCGAACCGTGGGCGTCGTCCGCGCAGACATAAATGCATTGATTGCCGCGATGCTTCTGGAAGCGCACCCACATATCGGTCTGGATGTACTCAAGCATATGGCCAAGATGGATGGAACCATTGGCATAGGGCAGGGCGCTGGTGACGAGGATCTTGCGTGGCTCGGACATGGGGCTCGGCTACTTGATGAAACGGAGGTCGGCCACTATAAAGCGCTGGGGAATTTATTTCACCCCGTGAGGCTGTTTCAGGGTTTTCCAATATCGCGAAAGCATGCCCCTCAAGCCTCGGAACGGTTAGGATAGCCGCCTGTTTTAGTCTGTCTTTTCCGGGAGTAGCCCATGAGCGCCGTCAATCGCGCAGCGGTGGAAGCCGTTCTTCGCCAGTACACCGACCCCTACCTGAACCAGGACCCGGTCAGCGCCGGCTGTGTCCGGGCCATTGAGGTGCAGGGCGATCAGGTCACGGTCCAGCTTGAGCTGGGCTACGCCGCAGGCCTGTTCAAGAGTGGCTGGGCGCAGATGCTGCAAATGGCCATTGAAGGCCTGGACGGCGTGCGCTCGGCCAAGGTCGACATCCAGTGTGTGATCGCCGCGCATAAGGCCCAGGCACAGATCCCCGGCCTGGCCAACGTCAAGAACGTGGTGGCGGTGGCGTCCGGCAAGGGCGGCGTGGGCAAGTCGACCACGGCGGCCAACCTGGCCCTGGCCCTGGCCCGTGAAGGCGCGCGGGTGGGCATCCTCGACGCGGATATCTATGGTCCCAGCCAGGGCGTGATGTTTGGCATCGCCGAAGGCTCGCGGCCAAAGATCAAGGACCAGAAGTGGTTCGTGCCGATCCAGGCCCATGGCGTGGAAGTGATGTCGATGGCGTTCCTGACCGATGACAACACCCCGATGGTGTGGCGCGGGCCCATGGTTTCCGGGGCCTTGATGCAACTGGTGATGCAGACCGACTGGGGCAACCTGGACTACCTGGTGATCGACATGCCGCCGGGCACCGGTGATATCCAGCTGACCCTGGCGCAAAAAGTGCCGGTGGCCGGTGCAGTGATTGTCACCACCCCCCAGGACCTGGCGTTGCTGGATGCGCGCAAAGGCGTGGAGATGTTTCGCAAGGTCAACATCCCGGTGCTGGGTGTCGTGGAGAACATGGCGGTACACATCTGCTCCAACTGCGGCCATGCCGAGCATCTGTTCGGTGAAGGCGGCGGCGAAAAACTCGCCACCCAATATGACGTTGAGCTGCTGGCTTCGTTGCCGCTGGCGATGGGCATTCGTGAGCAGGCAGATGGTGGCAAGCCGACGGTCGCCGCCGAACCCGATGGGCAGATCGCCATGGTCTATCAGGAACTGGCCCGTCATGTAGGCGCGCGGATTGTCTTGCAGGAAGCCGGTGCCCAGGCAATGCCGACCATCACTGTCAGCGACGACTGATCGACCTGAAGGCAGACAAGCCTCGACCCTGTCGGGGCTTTTTCTTGTCTGGCGTAAACCTTTTGGGAGGGCGGGTGCGCATTTCCCTAATGGACGGTGTAAGCATTCGCTTACTTTTTCGTAAGTGTTTGGTTTTTTAACCGGACCTGGATGCCTCGAATCACCTGGACATATTTCTATATCATTGAAATATAACGCTTATTTATTTGTGATCGAGAGCGACGGCGGGGTGTGCTTGGGAATGGATCCCGTTGAACTTGTCTGGGAAGTCTCTACTATCAGCCCTGTGTCCACGGATTGACACAGTCATCACGGAACGATGATTCAGGGAACCTCGCAGGATGCGATTCATCAGGACGATGAAAAGGAACACAGGGACTAGGGAAAAAATGTGGGCGGGTCAAACCGCCCCTTTTTTTTGCCTGCAGAAAAGTAAAAGACCCGCGCGCAAAAACGCAAAAAGGCCCGCAAGGGGCCTTTTAGAGGGGCGCGACGCTGTTAGCGTTCGAGGTCTTTGATCTTGCCTTTAACGCCATCCCACTCTTCCGCATCTGGAAGCGATTCTTTCTTCTCAGTGATGTTGGGCCAGATTTCCGCCAGCTCGACGTTCAACTGAATAAATTCCTGCATGTCCTCCGGTACTTCATCCTCGGAGAAAATCGCAACGGCCGGGCATTCTGGCTCACACAGGGCGCAGTCAATGCACTCATCCGGGTGGATTACCAGGAAGTTCGGGCCTTCGTAAAAGCAGTCCACCGGACACACTTCTACGCAGTCGGTGTACTTGCACTTGATGCAGTTGTCGGTGACGACGAAGGTCATTTCTAGTTTTCTCCTCAGGCGGCGGCAGCGAAACCCCTTCTGGCAGGGCTCGCGAGGTTTGGGAGCGATAGTCTGCAGGCCAGGCTAAAAGCCCGCAGCATCCCAAACCGCGCGAGATTCTATCAGCTTGCACGCGTCTGCGTTAGACCCGTGTCTTCAGTGCATAGAGCAATTCCAACGCTTTTCGTGGAGTCAAGTCGTCCAGGTCAAGCTTTGCCAACTCATCCAGTACCGGGTGGGGCAGGCTGGCGAACATATCGCTCTGCATGGGCACACCCGGTTTGCTGGTGGCCTTGGCTGGGCTTGCAACCACGGTTTCGTGGGGCAGGGCGGTGGTTTCCAGGCGGCTGAGGTGCTCGCGGGCGCGCAGGATCACATCGTTCGGCACACCGGCCAACTGGGCCACGGCCAGGCCGTAACTCTGGCTGGCCGGCCCTGGCAGCACATGGTGCAGGAACACGATGCGCTCGTTGTGCTCGGTGGCATTGAGATGCACGTTAGCCACCAACGGCTCGCTTTCCGGCAGCACGGTCAGTTCGAAATAGTGGGTGGCGAACAGCGTGTAGGCCCGCAGGTGGGCCAGGCGCTCGGCAGCAGCCCAGGCCAGGGACAGGCCGTCGAAGGTACTGGTGCCGCGCCCCACTTCGTCCATCAGCACCAGGCTGCGGTCGCTGGCATTGTGCAGGATATTGGCGGTTTCGCTCATTTCCACCATAAAGGTCGAACGGCCACCGGCCAGGTCATCGCTGGAGCCGATCCGGGTGAAGATGCGGTCTACCAGGGACAGCTCGCAACTGGCCGCCGGCACAAAGCTGCCGATATGCGCCAGCAGCACGATCAAGGCGGTCTGGCGCATGTAGGTGGATTTACCGCCCATGTTCGGACCGGTGATCACCAGCATGCGGGTATCGTCGTCTAGCGACAGATCGTTGGCCACGAACGGCGTGGTCAGCACTTGCTCCACCACCGGGTGGCGACCCTGGACGATGCGCATGCACGGCTCGCCGACAAAACGCGGGCAGTTCAGGTCAAGGTTCAGGGCGCGCTCGGCAAGGTTGCTCAACACATCCAGCTCGGCCAGGGCCGCAGCGGTGTCCTGCAGCGGTGCCAGCTTGCCGATCAGGTCTTCGAGCAGGGCTTCATAGAGCATCTTTTCCCGGGCTAGGGCGCGGCTCTTGGCCGACAGCGCCTTGTCTTCGAATTCTTTGAGCTCAGGGGTGATAAAGCGCTCGGCACCTTTAAGGGTCTGGCGACGCTGGTAATCAATAGGTGCCTGCTCGGCCTGCTTGCTTGGCAACTCAATGAAGTAGCCGTGCACACGGTTGTAGCCGACCTTCAGGTTGGCCAGGCCGGTGCGGGCTTTTTCGCGGGCTTCCAGGTCGATCAGGAACTGCCCGGCGTTCTCGCTCAAGGCTTGCAGCTCATCCAGCTCGCTGTCGTAACCGGTCTTCAGCACGCCGCCGTCGCGGATGATCGCGGGCGGGTTGTCGATAATGGCTTTTTCCAGCAGCGCAGCCAGTTCCGGGTAGGTGCCGGCCGTGACAGCAAGTTGTTGCAGGTGCGGCGCGTCCAGTTCGGTCATCGCCTGTTGCAACTCGGGCAGCACACCCAGTGCGTCACGCAGGCGCGCCAGGTCACGCGGGCGGGCGTTACGCAGGCCGATCCGCGCAAGAATCCGCTCGATATCACCGATTTCCTTGAGCTGCGGTTGCAGCTTTTCAAAGCGGTAGCCGTCCAGCAGGCAGGTAATGGACGACTGGCGCGCCTGCAATACGGTCAAGTCGCGCAGCGGACGGTTCAGCCAACGGGTCAGCAGACGGCTGCCCATGGCGGTCTGGCAACGGTCCACCACCGACTGCAGGGTATTGTCGCGCCCGCCGGCCAGGTTGGTGTCCAGCTCCAGATTGCGCCGGCTGGCGCCATCGAGCACCACCGTATCGTCCAGGCGCTCATGGCGCAGGCTGCGCAAATGCGGCAGGGCGGTGCGCTGGGTTTCCTTGGCGTAATTGAGCAGGCAACCGGCGGCGCCGATGGCCAGGGTCAGGGTCTCGCAACCAAAACCCTTCAGATCCTGTACGGAGAACTGCTGGCACAGACTTTTCAGCGCCGAATCGCGCTCAAAATCCCACGGCGCACGGCGCTTGGTCCCACGGCGTTTTTCCGCCGGCAGATCCTTTGGCCAATCATCCGGGATCATCAGCTCCACCGGATTGATGCGCTCCAACTCCGCCAGCAGGTTCTCCCAGCCCTTGATTTCCAGGACCGTGAAGTTGCCACTGGTGATATCCAGCACCGCCAGGCCGAACAACCGCTCGTCCCCCAGCACCGCCGCGATCAGGTTGTCGCGCCGCTCATCCAGCAGCGCCTCATCACTCACCGTCCCCGGGGTAATGATGCGCACCACCTGACGTTCCACCGGCCCCTTGCTGGTCGCCGGGTCGCCGATCTGCTCACAGATCACCACCGACTCACCGAGCTTGACCAGCTTGGCCAGATAACCTTCCAACGAATGATAAGGAATCCCGCACATTGGAATCGCCTGCCCAGCCGACTGCCCGCGCGCGGTCAGGGTGATATCCAGCAGCTTGGCGGCCTTCTTCGCGTCTTCATAGAAGATCTCGTAGAAGTCGCCCATGCGATAGAACATCAACTGATCAGGGTGCTGGTTTTTCAGGCGCCAGTACTGCTGCATCATTGGAGTGTGGGAGGACAGATCGGAGGTGTTTTTACTCATTGGGTAGTAGGCAAATTCGTTGAAAGTGATGGGGCAAAGGGGGCGCTTGGCCCAGCATTTTTTGCGATGGCGGCAAGGTTAACATGCGAGGTCCGTGCTTCGCAGTTCACAAACGGCCAGTACACCCGCATACCCCATGCACAAAATATGCAAATTAGCATTTGCCAACCCCAAAAACTCCCGTCACTATCCCCGTTATGCAAAAACGCAACGTTTCAATCGTCTTAAGAGAGCTGCTCGATCGCGACGGGATCTCCCCCACGGAGCTTCACCGGCGTACCGGCGTGCCTCAATCCACTCTGTCCCGGATTCTCAGCGGCAAGATCGTTGATCCGTCGGACAAGCACATCTCGCGGATCGCCGATTACTTCCGGGTGAGCACCGACCAGTTGCGCGGGCGCGCGGGGTCGGCGTGGCAGGATGAGCGCGACCCGATGCATTCGGAGCTCAAGGATATAAGCCTGTGGGACGACGACACGCCCGTTAATGATGACGAGGTGTCGATCCCCTTTTTGCGCGAGGTTGAATTGGCTGCTGGATCAGGAAGATTCGTCATCGAGGAAAGCGAGAAGGCCAGCCTGCGTTTTGGTAAGCGCAGCCTGCGGCATAACGGTGTGCAGTTCGACCAGGCCAAGTGTGTGACGGTACGCGGCAACAGCATGCTGCCGGTGTTGCGTGATGGCGCCACGGTGGGGGTGAATGCCGGCAAGAGCGGGATCGGCGATATCGTCGATGGCGACTTGTATGCCATCAATCACAACGGTCAATTGCGGGTCAAACAGCTCTATCGTCTGCCTTCGGGGATCCGCCTGCGCAGTTTCAATCGTGATGAGCACCCGGATGAGGACTACAGCTTCCAGGATATCCAGGAAGAGCAGATCAGCATCCTCGGTCACGTTTTCTGGTGGGGCATGTACGCCCGCTAACCCTTCTCTGTAAGAAACAGCCCGCCTGAGAGCGGGCTTTTTTTCGCCTATGGAAAACCGCCCAGGGCCCACCACTCAAGGGGTTTATGCGCCAATGCATTATCCGAGTAAAAATAAATGCATTTGTGCATTGACTGTATATGCATACATGCATATTCTCCATCTCAAGCCAGCCAACAAGGTCTGGTGGAGGCGGCAAGGATGCTGCCAAGGAAGACAAGGAAGGCACGCAACACTGGCATGGACGCCACCGAGTGATGGCAAGGACGCCAGGCAACACCGGCAAGGATGCCGACGCTCTTTAGTTTCACGGTTTACAACAGGCAGCGATGAACCGGCCTTGACGGTTCAGAGGGTTGGCAACTGACCCGGGTGTGCAGCGTAAAGCACCACAAGCAGTTATCCGGCAGACAGGGATCGTGGTCGGAAAAACATCGAGGAAAGATCCGTACCGCGCCAGTAGCGCCGAAAGATCCAAGGACCGCATTACTGAAAAGCCCGGGCTACCGGGCTTTTTGGAATGCCTACCGACACACCCATCCATCTATTTATCAAAGCACCGGCCACCTGCCGGTTTTACGCATTCCAGGAGGCGTGACATGACAAACGAGCAGCAAGCGTTGGCAGAAATGCCTATCTGGCTGGTGATTATTCTGGCCCTGATCGGCGGCGTGTCCGGGGAGATGTGGCGCGCCGACAAGGAGGGTGCCCGCGGTTGGTCGCTGGTCCGCCGCCTGGCCCTGCGTTCCGGGGCGTGCATGGTGTGCGGGGTGTCGGCGTTGATGCTGCTGTACGCCGCCGGCATGTCGATCTGGACGGCGGGCGCCCTCGGCTGCCTGACCGCCATGGCCGGTGCCGACGTCGCCATCGGCCTCTACGAGCGCTGGGCCGCCAAGCGCATCGGGGTGAATGAGCCGCCCGGTTCGCCCCCGGACTCAAAGTGATCGTTGCAAGGAAGCCACACCATGACCCTCATTGAAAAACCGTCACAACTGCCAATAGCCATCGGCCAGGCCCTGCGTAAGGCGTTCCCGGCGTTACGGGTGGGCAGCCCGCCGGGCATCCTGGCGGCGGATGAAACCGCCGTGGCAATCACAGTCGAGCGTAATGGCCCGGGCGTACGTTCCCTTGAAGGACGCAAGGCCCATGTGTTGTCGATCTCGCTCAAGGTCATGGCCGCCGAAGGCGCGCAAGCTTTTGACGCCTGTGACCTGGCGAGCCGGCTGATGGACCTGGTGCTGGATAACCGTTGGCAGTTGCCGGCGGCCCAGTGCGATGTGCCAGTCAACATTGTCGCGCTGCCATCGACCCTGGCGGGGGCCGACACCCAGTACGACAGTTGGACCGTGTCCTTCAACCAAACCCTCTACATCGGCCCGCCGCTGCTGGACGACCCTATGGGCAAGCCGCTGTTTGCCCGCACCTGGGAGGTGTCGAATATCGACGACCCCGATCAATACCGGCCCCTGCAGGAGTAGCCCCATGTTCGACGCACTGTTACGCCTGCAATTGGCGCCCATCGTCGAGCGCCTGGCGCAGATGGAAACCCAGCTTGAAGACCTCTATCGGCGGGCCGAGAGTTTTTGCCGGATCGGCGTGTGTCATGAGGTCGACGCGGCCAGCAATACCTGCAAGGTCAGGCATGGCGAGTTGCTGACCCCGGCGATTCGCTTTTTCAACCCCAGCGCCGGGGCGCAGACCGAAACGCGGATCCCCACGGTGGGGGAGCAATGCCTGCTGCTCAACTACGGCGGCGGCGAGGGCGGGGGGCAGTCGGTGGCGCTGTTTGGCCTGAACAGTGATCGCTTCCCGCCGCTGTCCAGTGTCGCCAGCCTGACGAGTCGGCGTTACCCGGACGGCACGCAAAGCGCCTACGACGCCGCCGGTCATGTGCTGGATTGGAGCAACGGCCCCACGGCATTCACTGGCTCTCGCGAGCAGGTGGAAATGAGTCTGGGCGCTGCCCGTTTGGTCATGACCGCCGCAAACATCAGCGTGCACGTCGGTGCAGTCGGCCTGCTGCTGGATGCGTCCGGCGTTCACTTGAGTGGCCCGGTGGTGGACCACCAGGGTCGAGTTATCAGCACGGCATAAGGATTTGCCATGATCGGAATAGAGAGAAACACCGGAGCCGTGGTGGACGACTGGCCGCAATTTGTCCAGCGCGCCACCCGGGCCCTGACCACACCTTTGGGCACACGGCAGAAACGCCCGCTGTACGGTTCGCTGATCCCGCAACTGCTGGGGCAGAACCTGGGCGACGACCTGTTGATCCTCGCCCAAAGCCACGCTGCCCAGGCTTTTTACAACCCACAGAACGGCATCGCCGATTTTGTTCCGCAAGTCATCGTCGCCAATCGCCAGGGCGCTGGCCTGTTGCTGCGGTTTGCCGGCACCTGGAAAAACCGCAAGCAATCCTTCGAGGTGGTGACATGAGCATGTTGATCCCCGGGCAGAACCAATTGGCGCCGCCCGACCTGATCGCCGTCGACGAGTTCGAGCCGCTGTTGGCGCAGTTCAAGGCGTTTGTCGTCGACTATGTCGCCGCCCGCGCCCCGCAAAGCGCGGCCAAGCTCAAGGTCAGCCTGGATAACGAAAGCGAGTTGCTGACCCTGGCCCTGGAAGCGTTTTGTGTGCGCCTGCAAACCCATGAGCGCAAGTACAACGCGCGCATCCAGCAGATGCTGGCGTGGTGGGCCACCGGCAGCAACCTGGATGCGCGCCTGGCCGATATGGGCCTGGAGCGCCAGGTGCTCGACCCCGGCGACCCGGCGGCATTCCCGCCCGTGCCGCCGACCCTGGAAAGCGATGATGATGCTCGTCTGCGTTACTACCTGGCCCCCCACGCACCGGCTGCCGGTTCGCGCATGCAGTATCGGCGCGAGGTCTTTACCCTCGGCGAGCGGCCGGCGGTGAAAGTCCACGGTACGGCTGCGGGGGTGGTGACGGTCAGCTATACCTTCGACCCGGATGGCTATGCCGCCCAGGTCAAGGACGGCAACGCCCGGCGCACCGCGCCTGGGCAAGTCATGGTCACCGTGCTGTCCCGCACCGGCAATGGCACGCCGTCGGCGGATTTGCTTGAAGGGGTGCGGCGCCATTTCGCCCGGCCCGATGTACGCCCGGAAACCGATTGGGTCACGGTGCAGGGCGCGCAGATCGTGCCGTACAAGATCCGCGTGGTGGCCAAGATCAACGCCGGCCCGGACTCGGGGCTGACACAAGTGGCGGCCCAGCAGTTGCTGCAGACCTATGCCGAGTCCTGTCACTGCCTGGAAGGGCGCGTGGACCCGAGCTGGATCGACTACACCATCCACACCGCCGGGGCGGCGCAGCTGGAGATTCTCGAGCCGCTGGCGCCGATCATCACCACGGCGTTCCAGGCCCCGTATTGCACGGGTGTCGAGGTGGAGGTGCGT
Organism: Pseudomonas sp. FP2294; assembly: GCF_030687625.1. NCBI lineage: Bacteria > Pseudomonadati > Pseudomonadota > Gammaproteobacteria > Pseudomonadales > Pseudomonadaceae > Pseudomonas > Pseudomonas sp. FP2294. Next base: position 4,566,195 of record NZ_CP117441.1, on the reverse strand, counting down.
ACCTTATGACTGAACAATCTCCCAGCCTGTTGCCTGCCAACAGCTCACCGCTGGAGAAGGCTTTGGACCTGGGCTTTGGTCGACTGCTCGAACGGGTCGTCCCGCCCTTCCCGGCGCTGATGAACCCGCTGCAAACGCCTGCGCCGTTCCTGCCTTACCTGGCCGCCGACCGCGGCGTCAGTGAGTGGAATGCCTCTGCCGACGAAACCGAAAAACGCCTCACGGTGGCGCTGTCCTGGCAAATCCAGCGCCAGGCCGGCACGCCCAAGGCGTTGAGCCACGCGGTCGAATCCCTGGGGTTTACCCCCAATATTCTGGCCTGGTACCAACAGCGCCCGCAGGCCCAGCCCTACACCTTCGACGTGCAGGCAATCATCGGGCGCAGTTGGTCCAGTGGCGACCACAACCGCTTGATCCGCCGCATCAACGCGGCCAAGAGCGAGCGCGACCTGGCCACCATCACCCTGGTGCATGAAGTGCACGGTGGGCTGCCGATGACCGGCGCCGCCCACCGGGCGTTGAGCGACGGCGAGTTGTCGCTGTGGGGCGCGCTGCCGGAACTGATGCTCAGTTCAAGGCTTAACAGTGCGGGCGTGGCCCAGCACTACACCATTAACGACTACGACCTCAGGGCGCAGCCATGACCGATGACATCACGCGCCTGGTGCGCTTCACCTCCAAGGGATTGGATGAAGTGCTGCAGGCAAAGAACCAAGGCTTGAAAGGCGAAATCACCCACATCGCCGCCGGCACCGGCCGCTACAACCCCACCGGCAACGAAACCGCCCTGCGCAATGAGCGCCAGCGGGTGGCGATTGTGGACTACGAAGACCTGGGCCAGCGCCAACTGCGCATGGCCGCGCTGTTTGATGGCGATGGCGAGTATGAGATTGGCGAGTTTGGGTTTTATCTCGCCAGTGGGACGTTGTTGGCCGTGTATTCGGTGGCGGGGCAGTTGCTGACGTATAAGGCGGCGGCTGCTCGGGTGCTGCAGAAGTTTACGTTGGATATTTCGCCGTTGCCGGCGGATAGCGTGACGATTGTGGTGGGGAGTGAGAACCTTAATCTGTTAATGACTGAGGAGTTAGCGGTGCTTTCTGTTGCCACTATCGACAATATGAACAGAGGCGTGGATATCTTGTTTCGTGTTATGGCTTTAGAGAATGGCTAGTGGTCTGATATTTTGGTTTGTGTGATAGGTAAACTATGGATTTTGCAGGGTAATTAAAAGGAATTATATTTTGAGCACAGAGCAGAAGTTGGTTGCGGTAGTTGATGCTGCGAATGATTTGACAAAAATGATCGCGGCTAAGATTGGTGATATTAATCTAAAGGTACAGCAGGCGGTCACTGTTGTTCCTCAAACAGTACGAAGGGCGATGGATGTTGCGCTTTATGTAGATGCTGTCGCTGGGAATGACGCGAACGATGGTGTCAGTTGGGCAACGGCAGTGAAGACTATTGCTGGAGCCTTTGCACGAATGACTTCAGGAGGTAGGGCTTCTATTATTCTCAAGCCCGGCTCTGTGTATTCATTGGCAAAAGATCAGGTCTGTGACAATAAGACGATTTCTATCCAGCCTAGTGAGTTTAAAGCTTATGATACTAGCTCCTATGTGGAACTGCAGACTGATTCTATTATAGGCGAAGATGATAGGGTTCAGTCGGGCGGTTTTCATCTTGGGTACAACTCGGTGTTGGTCTTTTATGGGTGCAGATTAAAAACGGCGAAACTTTCCTCTGCGCTTCAAGGTAAAGGGCATGATATTTGGCGTACGTCATTTGTGAAAACCCATAATTCTAAAAGCTTTGTTATGCTTCAGCATTGCGCAGTAGAATTGAATAATGGTGCCTTTATGTATCAGCATACGTCTGGGTCAATTGGGGTTGCTGACTTGTTTATGCGGAATGTCTTATTGGATAAGGTGTCTGTTAGTACTTTGCCGATTGCTACAGGGTATCAGTTTTTAATGGGGAGCTACCATAACGTTTCTGTCCCTTTTTCTTTGTATGGGATAGAAATGGTTCGGCAGGGTGCTCCTACATGGGCTGGGCTTATTTCTCAGGATATGTCAAATGCTCTAACGAATCTTAAGGATTGAACTGAATGGAAACTATAAAAAATTTGGAATTTGCTTCGCGTAAATATAGTGAGTGTTCTTATGAGTATCTTGTTGGTGTTGGCGTTCCAGTAAGTATTATTGATGAAGCGTTAGTGGCGCAGCATGTGGTTGCGGCCCAGCAAGTGCGGCGCGCGGCTTACATCGCAGAAGCGGACCCACTTTATCTGGAGTGGCAATACGATCAAAAACCGGCTTCTGAAAAGGTGTGGCGGGATAAGGTTGCCGATATCAAGGCCCGCTTCCCACTGCCTGAAGATAAGTAACCCCCCACCACCGCGAAAGCGGTTTTTTTTTCGCATCCAAGAAAGCCCCATCGCTGGGGCTTTCGCGTTTCTGGAGTTCCCCCATGGCCAACCGCCAAACCTACACCGTCCTCATCCCATTCCCCACCGGAGGTGGCCACTGGTCCGCCGTCGGCCAGGAACTGGACCTGCTGGACGTCGAAGCAACCGCCCTGCGCACCGCCGGCCGCCTGGAATTGACCAGCGTGCTGGCTGCCGCCCAAGACACCCCACCGGCCAAGAAGGCCGTCACCAAGAAGGCTGAATAATCATGGCTGAGGTTTTGAACTTCGAGCATAACGGCATCACCGTCAATGCCAGCGAATCCCCCGAGGCCATGGGTGGCCTGGGTGACAACGTGATCGGTCTGGTCGGCACCGCGCCCAATGCGCACCTGTCGATCCCGAAAAACGCCCCGTTTCGCATCAACAGCTTCACCGCCCAGGCGCTGCTGGACCCGACCGGCGCCGAGTCGGGCACGTTGTTTCATGCGGTGTACCAGATCCTCAAAGTGGTCAAGGTGCCGGTGTATGTGGTGATCGTCGAAGAGGGCGCGACCCCGGCCGATACCCTCAACAACGTGATCGGCGGCAACGAGCCGGTAACCGGTCGCAAACTGGGCCTCGCGGCGCTGAGCAGCGTCCCCGAAGACCTGACCATCATCGGCGCCCCGGGCTTTACCGGGACCAAGGCGGTGGCCGGTGAATTTGCCGCGTTCGGCAAGCGCATCAAGGCCCGTGTGGTGCTGGACGGCAAAGACGCCAGTGTCGCCGACCAAGTGACCTACAGCGGCGAGCTGGGTGGTGCCGACCTGGGTTTCGACCGCTGCCTGCTGGTGCACAACATGCCGTCGGTGTACTCCAAGGCGGCGAAGAAAAACGTATTCCTCGCGCCGTCGTCCCTGGCCATCGCCGCATTGGCCAAGGTCAAGCAATGGGAAAGCCCGGGCAACCAGGTGACCTTCGCCGAAGACGTGTCCCGCGTGGTCGAGTACAACATCCTCGACACCTCCACCGAAGGCGACCTGCTCAACCGTTACGGCGTGAGCTACTACGCGCGCACCATCCTCGGTGGCTTCTCGCTGCTGGGTAACCGCTCCCTCACCGGCAAGTTCATCAGCTATGTCGGCCTGGAAGATGCCATCAGCCGCAAGCTGGTCAAGGCCGGGCAGAAAGCCATGGCGCACAACCTGACCAAGTCGTTCATGGACCAGGAGGTCAAGCGCATCAACGACTGGCTGCAAACCCTGGTGGCCGACGAAACCATCCCTGGCGGCAGTGTGTACCTGCACCCGGAACTCAACAGTGTCGAGAAGTACAAGAACGGCACCTGGTTCATCGTGATCGACTACGGCCGCTACGCGCCGAACGAACACATGGTTTATCAACTCAATGCCCGCGATGAAATCATCGAGCAGTTCCTGGAGGACGTTCTCTAATGTTTACCAACCGAGTCAGACAGGCCATTGCGGCCACCCTCCAGGGCCTGCCGCTGTCGGCGACCGTTGAGGAATTCACCCCGCCGAAGATCGAGTTCGAGATGGAGCCCATGTCCGGCGGGCGCTTTATCGCCGAGGAAATGGCCAAGAGTGCCAAGGTGCTCAGCGCCAAGCTGGTGCTGCAAGGCGCCGGTCCCGAAATCATGCTGGCCCTGGGCGTGCGCTTGGGCGAAGACATCCTGCTCAACGTGCGCGAAGCGGGCCAGGACCAGGACGGCAAGACCTACTTCACCTACCACACCGTCGGCGGCAAGCTCAAATCCCTGGAGGAAGCCAAGCTGAAGATGGGCGAAAAGGCCACCACCACCCTGGATCTGTCCTGCCGCACCTACCATCGCCTGGACAACGGCGTGCCGGTGATCGACATCGACGTGCGCACCCAGAAGTTTGTGCTCAACGGCGTCGACATCCTCGGCGATGCCCGGCGTGCGGTGTTGATGCCGTAAGCCCTTCCACGAATCGGAAATAGGCACGGCCAGTGTGGGAGCTGGCTTGCCTGCGATAGCGGTCTACCAGTGACAAATGAGGCTGCTGACACAGCGCGATCGCAGGCCCGCCAGCTCCCACATTGACCGTGTCCACGTGTTCAACATTGTTCATCAAGGAATTTCGCCCATGGCCTGGAAGCCACCCCTGCATATCCTGCTGGCGCCCATCACCGCCGACAGCGGTGCGACGATCGAGCAGATCCAACTCAAACCCTTGTTCTACGCCCCACAAAAACAGGCCCTGGCCCGTGCGGGCGACGATGAGGACGACCAGTTCTTCGAGCTGGCTAAACTGGCCACCGGCCTCTCGGAAAAGGAACTCGACCAACTCAAGCGCCCGGACTACGTGAGCATCGTCCAGTACGTGCACGACCTGTCGACGCGCCCGGCTTCGTTCTTTCTGGAAGGTTCCACCGAGCCCGGCGAGCAAGTGCAACTGCTGCTGCCACTGGAAGTGGCCGGCCGGGTATTGACCAGCGTCACCCTGGAAATGCCTGCCCTGCGTGCCACCAAAGTGATGAAAAAACTCGCCACCAACAAAGAGCGCGCCGAGTTCATCACCTCGCACTGCACCGGCCTGATGATCCCCGATCTGGACGGCCTGACAGTGCCGGACTGGACGGAATTGCAGGAGCGCATCGACGATTTTTTAAACAAACCGGCGGACTTCTTTCGCAGCGCGACATCGAAGTAATCCTCGACGTTGTACCGCTGGTTTACTCGGTAAACGAAGCGGAAATCCTCGAATGGGATGCCGCAAAAGCATTGCGCCGCTACGACATCGCGATCAATCGCCTTGGCGTCAAATAGGAGTAGAGCGAGATGCAAGACCCTCGATATACGCTCAAGCTCGCCGACGAAGACAAACGCTGGATGACCTTTCCCGCACTGGCCGAAAGTGGCGCCTTGCAACTGCCGGGCCTGCTTGAAGCACAGGACGAAAGTCTGGTTGGCGCCTCCAGTGTGGGCGGCGCAACCGAGCCGCCGTCTGAGCTGAGCCTGGCCCTGGCCAACGCCAGCCTGCATATCCACGCGTTGACCGAGGAACAGGTGCGCCTGCGCGAGAGCCTGGAAACCCTTAATGGCACCCTGTTTATCACGGGTGGGCCGCTGGGCGGCACGGTCGCTGAAACCATGACCAGTGCGCCGCAAGCTGCGCCCGAAGACAAGGCCTCGGCGACTGAGTCCTGGTTGAGCAAGAGTTCCAAATGGGTGGGTGAAAGCTTGCTTGATACGGTCAAGAGCCGGGTATCGGGCAAGGTAGTCGATGCAACGCTGGGCAAGTTGCCCTACGTCGGGAAATTGTTCCGGGACGATAGCAAGGACTGCTGCTGCCCAGGCGCCAGCGAACCCTTGACCGGGCGGGCTCGTTACGGGCCCAAAGGGTCACGAAAAACGGTGAGGCAAAACGGCACTGGCCGCACAAGCCCACCGATGCCGAGAAAAACCTCAGGGACCGGCAGGAGCGCCACTGGGCCCATGGCAATCATGAGGAGCCTGGGCGAGCGCGCAGGCAAGGTGTTTGACGGCCTGAAAACGGGGTTCCTGGCGCGGGTGACTTCGGTAAGCGCTAGCCTGCGAAGGGTTTCTACCCGTGCGTTGAACACAGGCAAGGCGTTGCTATTAAAGAGTGCATCAGCCCTCGGCCTGCGCAAGGCCCCAGCCTCCCGCCTGGTCCCAACCCTGAGCCGGCTGGGGTCTATAGGCGTGCGCAGGTTGACGCCATTGCGCTCCGCCGAGGCGGCCATCAACGTCGTCCGGGGCGTGCGCAGCGGCAACATGCGAGCCGTCGGCAGCGGCCTCGGTACCGCCGGTGCCGCATGGGCCGGCGCTTCTGCCGGGGCGGCCCTTGGCACCCTGGTATTCCCTGGCGTGGGCACTGCGGTGGGCGGCGTTATCGGTGGCCTGTTGGGCGGCGAGGGCGGTAGTTGGTTCGGTGAAAAATTGTTCGGCCCCAGTGACCGCCTGCCATCGCCCGATGCCGTGAGCAAAGAGCTCAACAGCGCCCGCTCGGACAACGTCCAGGTCACCCTGGCGCCGAGCATCCAGATCACCGGCGTCAACCCTGCCGACGCCCAGCAGGTGGTCGACCGGGTCCTGCAAAGCCTGCAAAACCAATGCGTGCCGATGCTCAGCGATTCACTGGCGGTTCGGCGCAATGCGGCACTGACCGACGGAGGTGATTGATGCGACAGCAGATGGTGTTGGGCGACTTTATTTTCGGGCTGTCCCGAGGGTTCGCCTATTCCGCGCTCCAGCGCAGCAGTGATGGTGGCTGGGGCGACCTGGAGATTATTGCCAGCAAGCCCCAGTCGCGACAGAACGGTCAGAAGCTGGAAAAACTGACCTTCAATGGAACCGCCATGGCGGCCGTCGGCATGCAGCGCCTGGACCAATTGCGCGCCTTGCAGGATGCACGGGCACCGCTGCCGCTGGTCGATGGCATCGGCCGCAATTGGGGGTTGTGGCGCATTACGGCGGTCACGGAAAACCAGGCCAGCGTGATTGATGACGGCACTGCCATGGTGATCAAGTGGACGCTGGTGCTGGAGGAATTTATCAATGCGTAGAGTCCGAAGTATTGCCGGTGATTCGGTCAACCTGCTGCTCTACCGTGAGCTGGGGCGGTGCGATGACGCGGCCGAAGAAACCCTCTGGCGCTTGAACCCCGGGCTTGCCGAGTATGGCCCAGTGTTGCCGGCGGGCATCGGGGTAATCGTGCCCGAGATGGACGCGCAACCGGGTGTTGCAAAGCCGGTTTCGGCCTGGGATTAAGGAGGCAACATGGCAATGGGATTTACCCCGGTCGTGGAGATTTATGGCGCCAACGCGGCCTTGATCAACCCACGGCTGATGCAGTGGAAGCACACCGACGCGGCGGGGATCGAATCCGACCGCCTCGAACTGACCATCAATATCGAGGGCCTGGAAGGCCTGCCGAGCCTGGGCGCCAAGATCGGTTTGCGCGTGGGTTACCGCGAGTCGGGCCTGGTGGAAAAAGGCGAGTTTGTGATTACCCAGCGCACGCCTTACCTGTTTCCCATGCGCCTGGTGATCGTGGCCACGGCGGCGCCGTTCAGCGTGATGGACCAGAGTGGCTACCGCCAGCGCCGTTCCGCCAGCCATGGGCCCACGACCCTTGGAGCGCTGTTTCGCCAACTGGCGACGCGGCATGGGTTTTCGCCCAGGGTGGCGCCGTCGCTGGATGTGATTGCGATTGATCATATCGACCAGTCCAACGAGACGGACATGGGCTTTATCACCCGCCTGGCCGGGCGTTACAACGCGGTGACCAAGCCGGTCAACGAGCTGTATGTGCTGGCGGAAAGCGGCCAGGTCAAGTCGCTCTCGGGCCAGCAACTGCCGGATGTGCGGCTGTCGGTGACCCATGACAACCGTCCCGGCGAGCAGGCGTTTATCAGTGCCCGGGTTGATGAAAATGCGCGGGCCAAATACCAGGGTTGCCGTGTCAGTTGGTGGGATGCCGCGGCCTCTCGCCAGCGCGTGGTCGAGGTGGGGATCGCGCCGTTCAAGACGTTGCGCCAACGGTGCCAGAGTGAAACCGAAGCGCGCTCAGTGGCACAGGGCGAGTTGCGCCGGGTGGGGCGTGAAGGTTTGAGCATCACCATCGACTGCCCTGGTAACCCGTTGCTGTCCGCCGAAGGCCTGTTGTTGCTGGATGAAACCTGGCCGGGCTATATGCAGGGGCGCTGGTCGATTGACAAGGTGACCCATGTAGGCGACACGACGACGGGGTATCGCAGTTCGATCATGGCCCGTGGATTGGCCTCTTAAATGGTTGGAGATCAAGGATGATCACGCTGAAGCAGTTGCAACAGATCCTGCCTAACGCCCGCGCCCAAGCGGGCGTTTTTATTTTGGCGCTGAACGCCGCCATGCTCCATCGACACATCACCGGGCCTAAGCGGATGGCGGCCTTTATCGCCCAGGTCGGGCACGAGTCCGGCGAGCTGCGTTACGTGCGTGAACTGGGCGGCGAGCACTACCTGAGCAAATACGACACGGGCGCCTTGGCTGCACGCCTGGGCAACACTCCCGACGCCGACGGTGACGGCCAGAAGTACCGGGGCCGCGGCTTGATCCAGATTACCGGGCGGCGCAATTACCTGGCCTGCAGCCGGGCGCTGTTTGGCGATGAACGTTTGCTGCATTTCCCCGAACTGCTGGAGCAGCCGCAATGGGCGGCCGAATCCGCCGCCTGGTTCTGGCACAGCAATGGCTTGAATGAATTGGCCGACCAGGACCAATTCACCACCATCACCCGCCGTATCAATGGTGGCCTCAACGGACTGGAGCACCGCCAACAGTTGTGGGAAAAGGCGAGGGCGGTGTTATGCCGTTGAGCGGGCGCATATGGGCGGTTGCCCTGCTGATGGCTATCTCGGCGGCAGCCAGTTGGCAGGTCCAGGCCTGGCGTCATGGCCTGGCCTTTGAGCGCCAGGCCGCACGGCATTCAGCCCTGCTCAACCGGCAAAGCCAGGAAGCACAGGGCCAATACCGGGCCGAACAGGACAGGCGTCGGGCGTTGGAGCAACAGCTTCACGCCAGCGATCAACAACACACGCGGGAGTTGAGCGATGCACAGCGTCACCAGGTTTATCTGCGCGATCGGTTGGCCACTGCTGATGTGCGCTTGTCAGTCCTTCTCGACGCCACCGACCCCGCCAATGGCCGCGCAATGCCGGCCACCGCCGCCGGCAGCGTGGTTCATGGAGCCCCGCGAGGTCGACTTGACCCGGCGCATGCTCAACGAATTATCGGCATCACCGATGCCGGCGATAACGGACTGATCGCGTTGCGGGCCTGCCAGGCGTATGTAAGTGCCATCACCCGGTAATCTGTTGAAGCCGTCTGCTGCTTGCGTGGCCGATGGGCTCCTGTAGGGTAGGCAAACCCCCGCACTTTCCTGGAGACGACCGTGAAGGAAATTACCCAACTCGCCGCCGAACTTGGCCGACGTTTGCAGGTGCTCAATGCCCACGTCACCACCGCCGAATCCTGCACCGGTGGCGGCATCGCCGAAGCCATCACCCGTATTCCGGGGAGTTCGGCCTGGTTCGAGGCCGGGTATGTGACCTATTCCAATCGCCAGAAGACCCGTCAGCTCAATGTGCCGGAAGGGTTGTTTCCCAAGGTCGGCGCGGTGAGCCGTGAAGTGGTCGAGGCCATGGCCCGGGGCGCCCAGGAAAAAAGCCTGGCGCGGTTTGCGGTGGCGGTCAGCGGCGTGGCGGGCCCCGATGGCGGCTCGCCGGACAAACCGGTGGGTACTGTCTGGCTGGCCTGGGGTGTCGGTGACGAGGTTACGGCTGAGTGCCAGCACTTCCCCGGCAACCGCGACGAGGTCCGCCGACAAACGGTAAAAGCCGCATTAGAGGGGCTGTTGCGACGAGCTGCAGCAGAAATAGAAAATCAGGGGTAGGCGATCCCCGATCTTTATGGAACAATACTGTCTACTTATACAGGTGTTGGCCGTCAGGCCTTATTGATTACGTGAGGACTTTAATGGACGACAACAAGAAGAAAGCCTTGGCTGCGGCCCTGGGTCAGATCGAACGTCAATTCGGCAAGGGTGCCGTAATGCGTATGGGCGATCACGACCGTCAGGCGATCCCGGCTATTTCCACTGGCTCTCTGGGTCTGGACATCGCGCTCGGCATTGGCGGCCTGCCAAAAGGCCGTATCGTTGAAATCTACGGTCCGGAGTCTTCTGGTAAAACCACCCTGACCCTGTCGGTGATTGCCCAGGCACAAAAAATGGGCGCCACTTGTGCGTTCGTCGATGCCGAGCACGCCCTGGATCCTGAATATGCTGGCAAGCTGGGCGTCAATGTCGACGACCTGCTGGTTTCGCAGCCGGACACCGGCGAGCAAGCCCTGGAAATCACCGACATGCTGGTGCGCTCCAACGCCATCGACGTGATCGTGGTCGACTCCGTGGCAGCCCTGGTACCAAAGGCTGAAATCGAAGGCGAAATGGGCGACATGCACGTCGGCCTGCAAGCCCGTCTGATGTCTCAGGCGCTGCGTAAAATCACCGGTAACATCAAGAACGCCAACTGCCTGGTGATCTTCATCAACCAGATTCGGATGAAGATCGGCGTGATGTTCGGCAGCCCGGAAACCACCACCGGTGGTAACGCGCTGAAGTTCTACGCTTCGGTCCGTCTGGACATCCGCCGTACCGGCGCGGTGAAGGAAGGTGACGAGGTTGTCGGTAGCGAAACCCGCGTCAAGGTTGTGAAGAACAAGGTGGCTCCGCCATTCCGTCAGGCTGAGTTCCAGATCCTCTACGGCAAAGGTATTTACCTGAACGGCGAGATGATCGACCTGGGCGTACTGCACGGCTTTGTCGAGAAGTCCGGTGCCTGGTATGCCTACAACGGCAGCAAGATCGGTCAGGGCAAGGCCAACTCGGCCAAGTTCCTGCAGGACAACCCGGATATCGCGGCGACCCTCGAGAAGCAGATCCGCGACAAGCTGCTGACCCCGGCGCCAGACGTCAAGGCAGCAGCCAACCGCGAACCTGTTGATGACATGGCAGAAGCCGACGCTGATATCTGAGTCCAACGATGACAGTTGTACTCGATACGCTGGTTGCCGTACGGCGTACGGCAATGGACCTGCTCGCACGACGCGAGCACGGTCGTGTCGAGCTGACGCGTAAACTGCGTCAGCGTGGCGCCCCTCCCGAAATGATCGAAACAGCCCTCGACCGCTTGACGGAAGAGGGGCTGCTTTCCGAAGCCCGTTATCTCGAAAGTTTTGTTTCCTACCGGGCACGCTCGGGCTACGGCCCTGCGCGGATTCGTGAGGAATTGAGTCAGCGGGGCTTGCAGCGCGCCGATATTGAACTGGCGTTGCGTGAGTGTGGCATCAGTTGGCAAACGCAACTGGAAGACACCTGGCGTCGCAAGTTTGCCGGCCATCTGCCGATTGATGCCCGTGAGCGTGCCAAGCAAGGGCGCTTTTTGAGCTATCGCGGGTTTTCAATGGAGATGATCAGCCGCTTGTTGAGCGGTCGAGATCTGGACGACTGATTCTTCGGCAAGCGGCGATCAAAGGGGCTCGACAGCTCCCACATAAAACAGCACTAAAACAAAAGGCCCGCTATGAAAATAGCGGGCCTTTTTTGCGTTTTACGGCCTCACGCCGGTTCCGGCGCTACGCGTTGCTGTGTTTTACCCTGGGCTTGGGCCCAGTTCTCCGGCAAGTTGATGTAATCCACCAACTCCCGCAACCGCCCCTGATTACGCCCGGTGAAGTTGAACACCAGTCGCGTCAGGTGGCTGAAGTGCGCTTCATCGTGCTCTTCGCCCCCATAGGCCAATTGCTGGAAGTCATCACTCAGCCGCAGGTCAGCGAATGCCGTCTGTATATGCGCCAACGCACGCTCGCTGAGAGGGTGGTTCATGCGCACCACAAACTGGCGTTTCAACCAGCGGGTGGAGTGGAAGTTCGCGTAGAACTGGTTGATTTCGTTCACTGCCTCTTCGGCGCTGTGCACCAGGCGCACCAGCTTGAGGTCGGTGGGCAAGATGTAGCGGTTGGCCTCCAGTTGGCTGCGAATAAAGTCAAGGGCGCCTTGCCAGAATCCACCGCCGGGCTCGTCCAGCAGTACTACTGGAACCAGCGGACTCTTGCCGGTCTGGATCAGGGTCAAGACTTCCAAGGCTTCATCCAGGGTACCGAAGCCACCCGGGCACAGCACCAACCCATCGGCTTCCTTGACGAAAAACAGCTTGCGGGTAAAGAAGAAGTGGAACGACAGCAGGTTTTCCGTGCCATCAATGGTCGGGTTGGCATGCTGTTCAAAGGGCAGGGTGATATTGAACCCCAGGCTGTGGGCCAGCCCGGCGCCTTCGTGGGCGGCAGCCATGATGCCGCCGCCGCCACCGGTGATGACCATCAGATCCGAACGGGCCAGGGCCGCGCCCACTTCGCGGGCCAGGGCGTAGAGGGGGCTTTCCACTGGGGTGCGGGCCGAACCGAAGACGGTGACCTTGCGGCGGCTTTTGAACTGTTCGAGCACACGAAACGCGTGGTCCAGTTCATTGATTGCTTTCAAGGTGATCTTGGCGTTCCAGCGGTCACGGTCGTCCTGGGCCATGCGCAGCACGGTGAGGATCATGTCGCGATACAGCGAAATATTCGGGCTACTGGGGGCAATCAGGTTGAGTTGCGCTTCGACCTGCTGGGCGAGGTCGGTCCCGTTTCCTGGAAAATGACGATTCAGCAGGTCATTCGGTTGATCAGGCATTCAGCTTCTCCTTCGTTACAGAGCCCCGGCGTCTTATTGCAGGCTGCTGACGGCGACGAAACAGGCTCTGTATGTTCCTTGTGATTAAAAACCTTTGCACTGCAAGTCGCGCGAGGGCAACCTTTTTTGCCCTGGAAATGTTACCGGATGGCTCGATCATGAGCCCCTAAAGTCTTGTCTGGCAATAACTTAATAGGGATTGATCAAGGTTTTGCAGGAAGGGTTGTGGCAAGGAGGCTTGTCTGCCGTTGGGCTGCGTAGCAGCCCCCCTGAGGTCTGGCAGATAGGCCGACAACTCAGGTTCCAGGGCTGCTGCACAGCTCAACAGGGGCCATGTTGGCGCTTGGGGAGGGACTTACTTTTTCTTCTTGGCCGGAGCCGGGCAATCCGCTTCGACGAACTTGACCGACGCCACCGGGCGGTTGGTCTTGTTTTCGGTGATTTCGTAGCGCATCACCGCTCCCTTGGCCATCAATTCGCGATAGCCTTTATTCAGGCAGACGCTCTGTCCCAGCTGGAAATACACGGCCTTGGGGTTGGCGCGCATCTGTTCGGCGCGCTCTGGCAGGACGCTCAGGTGGTCAATCAGTTGCATGCCTTCGACGGTGTAGGCCACTTCCAGGGTTTGTTCATCAATTTCCCTGGGCAGGTCCTTGTTGCTTTCTGCCGCGACGCTTTGCAGTTTCTTGTTCATTTGCAGCTCCACCAGGGAGGCTGCCTGGGCGCCTACGGGTAATACCAGCGCCAGGGCGACGGTCGGGGCGGCAAGACGCAACATAAGACGCAGCATGAAACTCTCCTGATTCGGTTACTGGTCCATAGACCCGTCACTGCGCTATGCGTTCAGTGGCGCGGGATTATAGGTGACCTGTCGCCGCGACGGCCAGGCGTATTGGTTGGGCGGCTCTGGTAAACTGCCGGCACTTTTGCTGCCCCGAGTTTTGCCCGTGTCGATTTTCATCGTTTCACAACGGCACCCGCTATGAGTCATGCGGTCTTCCGTCTGCGTACCCAACGCCTGGCCCGTGCCGTCAGCCCTTTTGTCGCACGCGGCTCGCGTGCCGAACGTTGCCCCAGATGCCGGGTCATCCCCGAATACTGCTTGTGTGCGTGGCGCCCCAAGGTTCAGGCCAGGTCGGCCATGTGCCTGTTGATGCATGACGTGGAACCGATGAAACCGAGTAATACCGGTTGGTTGATAGCGGATGTAATCGACGATACAAGTGCTTTTCCCTGGGCGCGCACGGCCGTCGAACCTGAGCTGCTGGCGCTGCTGGCCGACCCGCAATGGCAGCCCTATATCGTCTTCCCCGGCGAGTTTGTAGCGCCGCAGCGGGTGGTCAGCGAGGTCAAGGTGGCGGATGGCAAGCGTCCATTGTTTATCCTGCTGGACGGCACCTGGAGCGAAGCGCGCAAGATGTTCCGCAAGAGCCCGTATCTGGAGCACCTGCCGGTACTGAGCCTGGAACCGGAGCAGTTATCGCGCTACAAGTTGCGCCGCTCCAAGCGCGATGACCATTTCTGCACTGCCGAAGTGGCTGCCTTGTGCCTGGAATTGGCCGAGGACCAGCAGGCTAGCGAAGTGCTGGACGCCTACCTGGATGTTTTCAGTACCCATTACCTGGCGGCCAAGTTCCAGTTGGCGCTGGATCCGACGGACAGTGTCCATACCCGTCTTGCACCTTATCTGTAGGACTTCGCGGCCAGATGACATTTGCATGATGGCACTGCATCGCCTGAGCCGGCTAAAATGCCATCAAGCGTAACTGTTCGTGACAGCCGCTGGCTGGCACCTCGTACGTTGGTGAGCACCGAACCCATCGGTACTCCCATAAAAAACAGGATCATTTAATAAATGGCCACATACGAAATCCTGATTGCCGATGACCATCCGCTGTTCCGTAGCGCGCTGCACCAGGCGGTTACGCTGGAGCTGGGCGTGGATGTACGCCTGGTTGAAGTGGGCAGCATCGCTGAACTGGAAACCCAGCTCACTGACAAGACTGATTGGGATCTGGTGCTGCTGGACCTGAACATGCCCGGCGCCTACGGGTTTTCCGGCCTGGTACTGTTGCGCGGGCAATATCCGCAGATTCCGGTGGTGATGGTGTCGGCCCAGGAAGAGGCCGACGTGGTAGTGCGCTCTCGTGAGTTCGGGGCCAGTGGCTTTATCCCCAAGTCCAGTTCGATGGAGCAGATTCGAGCTGCGGTGCGTACGGTGCTGGACGGTGATGTCTCATGGCCGCCCCAGGCATTTGAAGAAATCAACGTGTCTGCCGAAGCCAAGGCCGCCCAGGAAGGGCTCGCCAGCCTGACGCCCCAGCAGTTTCGTGTGCTGACCATGGTCTGCGAAGGCTTGCTGAACAAGCAGATCGCCTATGAGCTGAGCGTATCCGAGGCGACCATCAAGGCGCACGTCACCGCGATTTTCCGTAAGCTGGGCGTGCGCACCCGCACCCAGGCGGCGCTGCTCTTGCAACAGCTTGAGTCAATTTCCCATTAATAGAGCGGTGCTGTTCACGCTTTTTTGACTTGACGTGCTCTAGCTTCCTTCCATCATTTTTTGCTCAGTTGCCTGCCTATGTCGCCGTTCAAGGGTCAAACCGGTATCAAACGTATCTTCAACGCCGGGGGCTATTCCCTGGATGGTTTGCGTGCGGCTTTCACCGGCGAGGCGGCCTTTCGCCAGTTGGTCCTGCTCAACGTGATCCTGATTCCGTTGAGCTTCTTCCTCACGGTCAGCCGCGTAGAGCGCGCACTGTTGATTGCCGTGTGCCTGCTGGCGCTGATTGTCGAGTTGCTCAACTCGGCCGTGGAGGCGGCGATTGATCGGATTTCCCTGGATCGCCACCCGCTGTCGAAAAACGCCAAGGACATGGGCAGCGCCGCGCAATTCGTGGCGCTGACCATGATCACCGTGGTGTGGGCAGTTATCCTGATCTAGGCGATATTCGGCAGCACGATCTCGTCACTGCGCTGCACCCCGGCGGTAAAGGCGCGGCACAGCTCGAGGAATTCGCGCATGGCCGAGGTCTGGTACTTCTGTTTATGCCAGATAAAGTAGAACTGCCGGGCCAGGTCCAGGTCCGGGGTCTCCACCGGCACCAGGCTGCCGCGCCGGAACGCATCCCGTAGTGCCAGCCGGGAAATGCAACCAATCCCCAATCCCGACTCCACCGCGCGCTTGATCGCCTCGGTGTGCTCCAGCTCCAGGCGAATATTCAGCGCGCTGCGATGATGGCGCATAGCCTGATCAAACGTCAGGCGCGTCCCGGAGCCCTGTTCCCGCAGGATCCAGGCTTCATGGGTCAACTGCTCCATGGTCGCCTGCCCGCGCAGGGCCAGGGGGTGCTGGGGCGCGCAGAACACCACCAGTTCATCCTCGACCCAGGTTTGCACCTCGATGTCCGGGTGGCTGCAGTCACCCTCGATTAGACCCAGATCAATTTCGTAATGCGCGACCTGATGCACGATATGTGCAGTGTTCTGTACATGCAGCTTCACCTGGCTCTCGGGATGCTGCTGCATGAAGCTGCCGATCAGTAGCGTCGCCAGGTAATTGCCGATGGTCAGGGTGGCGCCGACCGCCAGGGAGCCGAAGCCGGACTTGCCGTTGAGCAGGTCTTCGATTTCCTTGGCCTGGTCCAGCAGCGCCACCGCCTGGGGCAGCAATTGATGACCCAGGGCATTGAGGCTCAGGCGTTTACCGGCGCGGTCGAACAATTGGCAGCTGGATTGGCGCTCCAGCTCGGTGATCGAGGTGCTGGCGGCGGATTGAGATAAGGCCAGAAGGCCAGCAGCGCGAGACACGCTTTCCTGCTGGGCGACGGCGACGAAGACTTGCAGTTGACGGAGAGTAAATCGCATATCTATATAACCGATAACCCTTATCTTAATAATCCAGTTAACAGATATTGTCGCCGCCATTAGAATACTGTGCAATTGCGCACCTATCATTTTTGGCGCTGACCCATTTCCAGGAGTTCCCCGTACATGAGCAACATGAACCACGAGCGTGTCCTCAGTGTTCATCACTGGAACGACACTCTGTTCAGCTTCAAGTGCACCCGCGACCCGGGCCTGCGCTTTGAGAACGGTCAGTTCGTGATGATCGGCCTGCAACAGCCCAATGGCCGCCCGCTCATGCGCGCTTACTCCATCGCCAGCCCGAACTGGGAAGAGCATCTGGAGTTCTTCAGCATCAAGGTTCCGGATGGCCCGCTGACTTCCCAATTGCAGCACTTGAAGGAAGGCGACGAGATCATCATCAGCAAAAAACCGACGGGCACCCTGGTGCTGGACGATTTGAAGCCGGGCAAACACCTGTACCTGCTCAGCACCGGTACGGGCCTCGCGCCCTTTATGAGCGTGATCCAGGACCCGGAAACCTACGAGCGCTTCGAAAAAGTG
The DNA here is from genome assembly GCF_030687625.1 of Pseudomonas sp. FP2294. Classification (NCBI taxonomy): domain Bacteria; kingdom Pseudomonadati; phylum Pseudomonadota; class Gammaproteobacteria; order Pseudomonadales; family Pseudomonadaceae; genus Pseudomonas; species Pseudomonas sp. FP2294. The sequence goes on along the minus strand of NZ_CP117441.1, from coordinate 4,549,117 downwards.
ATCCTGTGCCACGGCGTGCGTTACGTCAACGAAGTCGCCTACCGCGAGTTCATCACCGAGCACCTGCCGCAGAACGAGTTCTTCGGCGAGGCGCTGCGTGAAAAGTTGATCTACTACCCGACCGTGACCCGTGAGCCGTTCGAAAACGAAGGCCGCCTCACCGACCTGATGCGCAGCGGTAAGCTGTTCAGTGATATCGGCCTGCCGCCGATCAATCCTGAAGACGACCGCGCCATGCTGTGCGGTAGCCCGAGCATGCTCGACGAGACCAGCGAAGTGCTGAACAGCTTCGGTCTGAAGGTTTCGCCACGCATGCGTGAGCCGGGTGACTACTTGATCGAGCGTGCGTTCGTCGAGAAGTAAGCGCGACTATAAAAATGTGGGAGCTGCCCGGTGGGGGAGCTGGCTTGCCTGCGATGGCATCACCGTGGTGTAGCTGATACACCGAGGTGCCTATATCGCAGGCAAGCCAGCTCTCACACTGGCCAGCTCCCATATTTGTTTTTGGCGTTTATTCGGCCGCAACCACTTCAAGCACGCAAATCACCCCAGCCTCGGGATAGTGCCAACGCACGTCCACATCCCAGAACCGCACACCATACTCGCGCTCCGGCCCTGGCGTCTGATACGCCGGCCGGGGGTCCTGTGCCAGGCACTGCTCAATCAGCTCCACCAACGGCTCGCCAAGGCGCTGGGCGTGGCCTTGTGCCTGGTGCAGCGCGGTCTTCAGCCACTGCACGGGAATCAGCTGTGGCGCGCTGCTTGCGATGCGGTTGGTGGCCGTGTCGATGATGTCGGCATAAGGCACATACGGCTTGATATCCAAGACCGGCGTGCCATCGAGCAAGTCGATCCCGGAAATCCACAGCCGGCCCGGCTCCACCTTGTCCAGCTTCACCACCGACTGGCCGATGCCATTGGGGCGATGGGTCGCACGGGTGGCAAATACGCCCATGGACGTGTTGCCACCCAGGCGCGGCGGGCGCACTTTCAAGCGCGGCTTGTCTTCCAGGGCCTGATGAAACAGGAACAGCAGCCACACATGGCTGACCTGCTCCAGGCCCTGTACGGCCTCGCCCTGGTCGAACGGCGCCACCAGCTCCAGCAAGCCCCTGGCGGCGGGCGCCAGTTGGGGTTGGCGCGGGATGGCGAACTTCTCCTTGAAGCAGGAGCGCACGAAACCTACGGGTGAGACGTTGTAGTTCATGGCTTACGCGCGAACCCGCAGGGTCAGGCCCTTGAGGAAGTTACGCAGCAACTGGTCGCCACACGGGCGATAGTTGGTGTGGCCGAACTTGCGGAACAGTGCGCTCAATTCCGGCTTGGACACCGGGAACTCGGCCGCCTTGAGGATGGCGTGCATGTCGTCTTCCTTGAGCTCGAAGGCCACGCGCAGCTTCTTGAGGATGATGTTGTTGGTCACCGGGGTTTCGATCGGCTGCGGGGGACGGCTTTCGTCCTTGCCGCGCTTGAAGATCACCAGGCCATCGAGGAAGTGCGCCATGACTTCGTCGGGGCAGAACACGAAGCCTTCTTCCTCGTCTTTCTTGAGGTAGGTCAGCAGGTCGTCCTTGGACACTTCCATGCCGCCGATCTTGATGATCTCGACCATCTTGTTGTCGCTGATGTCGAGCATGTAGCGCACGCTGCGCAGTACGTCGTTGTGAATCATGGTGGGCAATCCTGGTATTCGACTGTAGACATCGCCCGGGCGGGCGATCTCGAGAAATAGGGTGGCTTAGAACTTTTCCTTGCCGGACATGTAGCGCCATTGGCCGACCGGCACCTTGCCGATGGACACGCCGCCAATGCGGATGCGGCGAATGGCCACAACCTTCAGGCCAATGGCTTCGCAGAACAGGGCGATGATGCCGGGCTGCGGGTTTTTCAGGGCAAAGCGCAGGCGGTTCTCGTTCTGCCAGCTGGCTTTGACCGCCGGCAATTCCTTGCCTTTGTACATCAGGCCATGGGCGAGGCGGTTCAGACCGTGCTCTGCCACGTCGCCGGAGACCTCAACCACATACTCCTGCTCGATCTTGGCGGCATCGGCCGTCAGCTTGCGCAGGATTTTCCAGTCCTGGGTAAACACCAACAGGCCGCTGGCCTTGGCCTGCAGGTCGGCGCTGGCGGTCAGGCGCAGGAAGTGGCCCTTGAGCGGGCGCTTGCTGAAGCGGTGCTCTTCAGACAGGGTTTCGGCGCTCAGGGACTGCATCGCGCTGTCGACATCCACACCAACCGGTGCATGAAACAGGATAGTCACAGGCTCTGGAGCCGTGGCCTTGGCCTCGGGATCAAGTTCGACTTTTTGTGTCGTGACCTTGAACTGTGGCTCATCAATCACTTCGCCATCTACCGAGACCCAGCCGCCTTCGATGTACAGCTCGGCCTCCCGACGGGAGCAACCGACCAGTTCGATAAGGCGTTTGGAGAGGCGTATGGGGTCAGTCATGACAAGGGCCGTAACAAAAGGGGGCAGCTATTGTACCTGCCTGGAGCCGGTTAATCCCGGCCCCATTTCGCCGCAGTTGCTTTTTGTGGGCGCAGGCAAGCCAGCGCCAACATTTGATTTGGGCTGTGTCAGCCGCTGCGTGTTTGCTGCACCTGGCGCAAACGCATATGCAGCAACGGATAGGGCTGGCCCATGCCGTCATGCTCGGTGCGCCCGATCACTTCAAAACCCTGCTTGAGGTAGAAGCCCAGGGCCTGGGGGTTTTGTTCGTTGACGTCCAGTTCATCGGCATTCATCGACGTAACCGCATACTGCAGCAACTGCTGCCCCAGCCCCTGGCCCCGGTAGTGCGGGTCGATAAACAGCATTTCCACCTTGCCCGCCGCAACGCCGGCAAACCCGGTGATCCGCTGGCGCGCGTCCTTGGTGCAGATCAACATCACGGCATCCAGGTAGCGCGTCAGCACCAGGTGTCTCAGGCGCTCAATGTAGCTATCCGGCAGGAAGTCATGGGTGGCTCGCACCGAGGCCTCCCAGATCCGGGTCAATTCCGGATAGTCGCTGGTTTTCGGGGTGTGGATAACCGAGTGCTGGTCCATGCCCGCTGCTCCTTGCTGCTTGTTGGCGGTGATGGGGCAAACGATAGACCTAAAAAAGCCCCGCATCTTGTCCAGAAGCAGGGCTTTTTCAATTTTTTACCGCTTAGTCGCGTTTTTGCGCCCAGAGGTCGTACTCGTCGGCGTCGGTGACCGTGCACCAGACCTTGTCGCCGGGCTTGAGGCCGCTGGCATCGTCGATAAATACATTGCCGTCGATTTCCGGCGCGTCGAAGAAGCAGCGGCCGACCGCGCCTTGCTCGTCCACTTCGTCGATCAGCACTTCGATTTCCTTGCCGATGCGCAGTTGCAGGCGGGCCGAGCTGATGGCTTGTTGATGGGCCATGAAACGCTCCCAACGCTCCTGCTTGACGTCATCCGGCACCACCGCCAGGTCCAGCAGGTTGGCCGGGGCACCTTCCACCGGCGAGTACTGGAAGCAGCCGACGCGGTCCAGTTGGGCTTCGGTCAGCCAGTCCAGCAGGTACTGGAAGTCTTCTTCGGTTTCGCCGGGGAAGCCCACGATAAAGGTCGAGCGGATGATCAGGTCCGGGCAGATCTCGCGCCAGTTCTTGATCCGCGCCAGGGTCTTGTCTTCGAAGGCCGGGCGTTTCATGGCCTTGAGCACTTTGGGGCTGGCGTGCTGGAACGGGATGTCCAGGTACGGCAGGATCTTGCCGGCGGCCATCAACGGGATCAGTTCGTCGACGTGCGGGTACGGGTACACGTAGTGCAGGCGCACCCACACACCCAGGCTGCTCAGGGCTTCGCACAGTTCGGTCATGCGGGTTTTCACCGGCGCGCCGTTCCAGAAACCGGTGCGGTACTTCACGTCGACGCCGTAGGCACTGGTGTCCTGGGAGATCACCAGCAGCTCTTTGACCCCGGACTTGACCAGACGCTGGGCCTCGTCCAGTACATCGCCCACCGGGCGGCTGACCAGCTTGCCGCGCATCGACGGGATGATGCAGAAGCTGCAACTGTGGTTGCAGCCTTCGGAAATCTTCAGGTACGCATAGTGACGCGGGGTCAGCTTGATGCCCTGGGGTGGCACCAGGTCGATCAGCGGGTTGTGGTCCTGGCGCGGCGGCACCACATCGTGCACGGCGTTGACCACCTGCTCGTACTGCTGCGGACCGGTCACCGCTAGCACGCTTGGGTGCACGTTGCGGATATTGCCTTCTTCCACGCCCATGCAGCCGGTGACGATGACCTTGCCGTTTTCCTTGATGGCTTCGCCGATCACTTCCAGGGACTCTGCCTTGGCCGAGTCAATGAAGCCACAGGTGTTGACCACCACCACGTCAGCGTCCTGGTAGGTGGACACAACGTCGTAGCCTTCCATGCGCAGTTGCGTGAGGATGCGCTCGGAGTCGACCAGAGCCTTCGGGCAACCCAGGGAAACAAAGCCAACCTTTGGGTTGGCTTTTGCGATGGTGGTGGACATGTCTAACCTCGGTATTGAATGACGCCGCCAGTCGGGCACGACAGGGCAACGGATGGGCACTTGATGTGCCTCTGATCAAAAAGTGCGCAATTCTAGCGACGGGAAACGCGCTTGACCAGCTTTATGCAGGGAAATACGACGAGTGCTGCGTTATGCTGCGCGCCGTTGCATCGGGGTAGATCGGTAGTCAACAAATAATCTGTTACTAGAAGTACAGCAGTACACGCTGTGTATAGCTTGGCGTTGGGCTTAAGTGTATAGCTGTGCTGCTTATAGAAGACCTCAGGTCAAAAGGGCGGGAGTGGTTGATGGGTCAGGTAAATAGTCAGGCGGCAGGTGCCGGGCACTCCAGCGCAAAGCCAATCGGCATGTTGGTGGCCGCGGTCGGGGTGGTTTATGGCGATATCGGCACCAGCCCGCTCTACACCCTTAAAGAGGTGTTTTCCGGCAATTACGGGGTCCAGGTCAATCATGACGGCGTGCTGGGGATCCTGGCGCTGATTTTCTGGTCGCTGATCTGGGTGGTGTCCATCAAGTACATGTTGTTCGTGCTGCGCGCCGACAACCAGGGCGAGGGCGGCATCATGGCTCTGACGGCGCTGGCCCGACGGGCGGCGGGCAATCACCCGCGGCTGCGCAGTTTCCTGGTGGTGTGCGGCCTGTGCGGTGCGGCGTTGTTCTATGGCGACAGCATGATCACCCCGGCGATTTCCGTGTTGTCGGCCATCGAGGGCCTGGAACTGGCGTTCGACGGCCTGAAGCATTGGGTCGTGCCCGTGGCGCTGGTGGTGCTGGTGGGGCTGTTCCTGATCCAGAAACATGGCACCGACCGCATCGGCAAGCTGTTCGGGCCGGTGATGGTCACCTGGTTTTTGGTGCTGGGTGGCCTGGGTATCTATGGCATCGTCCAGCACCCTGAAGTGCTCAACGCGATGAACCCGATGTGGGGCGTGCGCTTCTTCATGGTCCACCCGGGTATCGGCGTGGCGATCCTCGGCGCCGTGGTGCTGGCCTTGACCGGTGCCGAAGCGCTGTATGCCGACATGGGCCATTTCGGCCGCAAACCCATTGCCCGCGCCTGGTTTATCCTGGTGCTGCCGGCCCTGGTGCTCAACTATTTTGGCCAGGGCGCGATGCTGCTGGGTGACCCCGAGGCCGCGCGCAACCCGTTCTACCTGCTGGCGCCAAGCTGGGCACTGCTGCCGCTGGTGGGCTTGTCCACCCTGGCCACGGTGATTGCTTCCCAGGCGGTGATTTCCGGTGCGTTCTCGTTGACGCGCCAGGCAATCCAGCTTGGTTACATCCCGCGCATGCATATCCAGCACACCTCCAGCGCCGAGCAAGGCCAGATCTACATTGGCGCGGTGAACTGGTCGCTGATGGTTGGCGTGATCCTGCTGGTGCTGGGCTTCGAGTCTTCGGGCGCCCTGGCCTCGGCCTACGGGGTGGCCGTGACCGGAACCATGCTGATGACCACGATCCTCGTCTCCGCGGTGATGCTGCTGCTGTGGAAATGGCCGCCGGTCCTGGCAGTCCCGGTGTTGCTGGGCTTTTTGCTGGTGGATGGCCTGTTCTTTGCGGCCAACGTGCCGAAGGTAGTGCAGGGCGGTGCGTTCCCGGTATTGGCGGGGATCGTGCTGTTTGTGCTGATGACCACCTGGAAGCGCGGCAAGCAATTACTGGTGGAGCGCCTGGACGAGGGCGGGCTGCCGCTGCCGATCTTTATCAGCAGCATCCGCGTCCAGCCGCCCCATCGCGTGCAGGGCACGGCGGTGTTCCTCACCGCCCGCCCGGACGCGGTGCCCCATGCCTTGCTGCATAACCTGTTGCATAACCAGGTGCTGCACGAGCAGGTGGTGCTGCTGACGGTGGTCTATGAAGATATCCCGCGCGTCCCGGCCCAGCGCCGCTTCGAGGTGGATTCCTATGGCGACGGTTTCTTCCGCGTGATCCTGCACTTTGGCTTTACCGATGAGCCGGACGTACCCGAAGCCCTGAAGCTGTGCCATCTGGACGACCTGGACTTCAGCCCCATGCGCACCACCTACTTCCTCAGCCGCGAGACGGTCATCGCCTCCAAGCTCGAAGGCATGGCGCGCTGGCGTGAAGGGTTGTTTGCTTTCATGCTGAAGAACGCCAATGGCAACCTGCGCTTCTTCAAGCTGCCGGTGAACCGGGTGATTGAGTTGGGCACCCAGGTAGAAATGTAGGCCGTGTTGAAAACAGAACCGCGATGGGCTGTATGCCATCGCGGTTTTTTTTGGCCTGTCGATCCTTGGTTGAATCATCGCCTTTTAAAGCCTGGGGGGTGTGCTAACGTCTTTTTATCCAAGTTTGTCGTCTGGCCCATGAGGATCCACTTACTAGGGAAAGCCAAAGATGAAGCGCACGCTCTCAGGATTGGTGTCAGGCATCACGCTTTTAGTTGTAGGTTGTTCGTCCAGCAGCATTGATATACCGCCCGTCGTCCCCCAGGCTTTGCCCTTTGCCGACGCTCACTTCCACCCTTCCAATTACGCCTATCAGGGCGTTTCGTTGAAAACCCTACTGTCAGACTATTTATCGGCCAGTGTGGTCCGTTCGGTGGTGATGCCGCTGCCGTTGCAGCAGCGCTGGGACAGTTTTGAACACTATCAGGTGATGGACCCTTCCGGTCGTTTGTATGGCGCCAACTACTACATCGGCCCCAAGGCGGACTTGTACTATTACGCCTTCGCGGACGCGATGTATGCCAGGGAGTACCTGCAGTTGTCAGCGGCGGATCAGGGGCGGCTGGACCTTATGATTACCGGCTTCAACCCCATGGACCGGTATGGGGCCCAGCACATCAAGCGGGTGCTGCTGACCTTTCCGGGGGCGTTTGCCGGTATCGGTGAGTTCACGGTGCACAAGGAGTTGGTGTCACGCAAGATCGCCGGCGAGACCATCCGCAGCACTGCCACCGTGCCGCTACCCGCTGACCTCGATAAGAAAGGCACGATGTCGCTGTATGCCCAGTCCCTGGTAGATCTGCTGAAGGTGGCCGAAGAGACCGGTCTGGTCGTGACGCTACACAACGACTTGTACCAGACCGAAGTCAACTACGACGGTACGGTGGAGGATGTCTTCCCTGGCCGGACCTATGAGGCGGCCCTCAAGCATTTGTGCAGCGCGGCCCCCAGTGCTTCGGTGATCTGGGCGCACACCGGGCTGGGGCGCTATGTAAAACCGACGTCCACCCACTTGAAGACCGTTGCTCGTATTCTCGACAGCTGCCCGGCATGGGTAGTGGATATTTCCTGGGATCTGGTCCAGGAAAATATTATTCACCCCGGACCTGGCATGCCGCCCGTCAATGAGTGGATCGGCTTTTTCAATCAGTACAGCAGCCGGGTGTTATGGGGCTCCGATACCGTGATGTTCAGCAAGAACACGCTAGAGTTGCCGGACAAGGTGGTACCTGGCCAGCGCCTCACGGTCGAGCAATACCTGGCGCTTCCCGAGTTGATCCGACCGCTGTTCAGTCGACTGCCACCTGATGTCGCGGAAAAAATCAGTCACGGCAACTACGTGCGTCTGTTTGATGAAGCGCGGCGCAAGGTGCGAGCCTGGGAGGCCAGTCACGCGCAGGATGATGTGTGGGATCTTTCCGGACCGTCGGCAGCGGTGCGCTGAGGCCCACTAAAAAGCCCTCGTTACCGTGAGGCAGCGAGGGCTTTTTGTTGTACGGCGATTAACCTGCAATGGGATCTACGGTAGGAGCAGACGTTACTCTGCCTTGACCTGACGCTTCTCGATGATATCCACCAGGCGCTTGGCCAATGCCGGGTAGTTCTCGTCGAAGTGATGGCCGCCCGGTAGCTTCATGGCTTCGCCCACGGCGGTCTTGTCGGTGCAGCCGCTCTCATCGACTTCTTCCTCACCGTAGATGCACACCACTTTGGCCGCTGGCAGCTTGGCCATTTCCGGGCCGGTGGCGGCTTCCTTGCCGGCGTTGCCCAGCCAGCCTTCCACTTCGATCTCGAAGCTGCCGGTGCGGGCAAAGGCCAGCAGGATAATGGCGTCGACCCGCTGCTGTTCGGCTTCCGGCAGGCGGTTGTAGATAGCTGGCAGTACATCGGCACCGAACGAGTAACCCGTCAGCACAAAGCGTTTGGTGCCCCATTTCTGCCGGTAGTGCTGCATCAGTTCGGTCAGGTCTTTGGCGCTCTGTTCCGGGCTTTTGTGCTGCCAGTAGTAGCGCAGGGTGTCGACGCCGACCACCGGGTAGCCGATCTTCGCCATCTCGCCGGCCACGTCGCGGTCCAGGTCGCGCCAGCCGCCGTCGCCGGAGAGGAACAGGGTCACGGTGTCCTTGGCCTGGCCGGCCGGTACTTCGACCACCGGGATCGCCAGGCCGCCATTGTCCGAGCCCACCAGTTGCTTGCGCAGTTCATTGTTCAGCACTTGCGGGTAGTTGATGTCGTAGTCGCTGATGCTGGTGGTGGCACGCGGGGTGTCGCGTACGAAACTGGCGCTTTCGTCGTCGGGGTTGTCGTTCCAGGCCACCAGCCAGTTGCCGTGGGCGGCGGTCTTGGGCAGTGGGTCCGTGCAACCTTCCTGGACCAGGGCAAAGCCCACCGAGATGGCGTTGGCCTTGTCGTCGTTCTGCGTCGCCAGCCAGCGCCAGGCCAGGCCGGCGCCAGGGCCGATGCCGCTGACCAGGGTGGCCGGGCCCTTGAGTTGGCCCAGCGCCGCTTGCAGGGCTTGTTCCTGCAGTTTGCAGTCTTCCTTGGGCAGGATCACTTGCACGATCTGCGCGCTGCCGCCCTGGCTCAAGGCAATCAGTTGATTATCGGTCAGGCTGGCGTCGGCCATCACGGCGACCGCTACGCGGGCCTTGGTGGGGGTACCCGGTGTTACGCGGGTCATGCTCGAGCCGTCGGCCTGGGGCAACTGTTCCAGGGTCGGTTGGGGGGCAGGGCGATTCCAGTACCAGTAGCCGCCACCGAGGATCAGGGCCAGCACCACCAGACCTGCCAATACATACCGCCAGGAGCGTCGAATCATCAGCGTTTCACCAATCCAGTCAAGCCGCCTGCGATCAGGGCGGCGGTATCGGCCAGTGCCACCAGCGGATCAAGTCCTGCGGGCACGGCCATGTAGCGAGGTTCCCAGTCAGGCTGGAACTTGTCTTTGAAGCGGCGCAAACCTTGGAAGTTATACAGTTGCTCGCCACGGCGGAATACCATCGAGCCCAGGCGCTGGGTCAGCGGTGCGCCACGACGCGGTTGCAGGCCCGACAACGGCACCATGCCGAGGCTGAAGCGTGCATAGTTGTGGCTTTTATAATGCTGGATCAAGCCGACCATCATGAACTCCATGGTCAGCTTTGGTGCGTCGGGGTGCGCGCGCATCAGGTCCAGGCTGGCCAGGTCATGGCTGTAGGTCTCCAGCAGGTTGGCGAAGGCCACCGGCTGCCCCTCGAAGCGAATCACCGCGATGCGAAAATGCTTGAGGTATTCATCGCTGAAACGGCCGAGGGAGAAGCCCTTTTCCCGCACGTTCTTGCCGGTCAGCCAGGCATCGGAAATGACTTTCAGCGCGTCCATGGGCGCCTGCCCCGGCTCGAAGATTTCCAGAGACAGGCCGTCCCGCGTCCCGCGGTTCCAGGTGTAGCGCAGGTCCTTCATCTCCTTGCCCTTGGCTTCCAGGTCAAAGCGCTTGAGATCGACCCGGGCTTCTTCGCCCAGCTTGATCGCCGTCAGGCCGATATCCATATAGAAGGGCAGGTTCTCTGCGCGCACCTGGTAGAACACCGGGCGGGCGTGATGGATATCGCACAGGTCGCGGAACTGCCAGATCATCTCGGCCCTTGGCTGGGTCGGGCCGATCGGGTCGTACAGCGCCACCAGGCTACGGCCACGGCGGGCATACATCAGGAAGGCTTCGTCGTTGGGGTGGAACAGTAGGGCCTTGTCGCCGGTCAGGGCCAGGCCGCCGTCGGGTTGCGACGAGGCCATCAGGATCTTGGTGGCCCGCTCCAGCTCATCGGCGCTCGGCAGGTGGATCACCGGGCGTGCGGTGCGCAACAGCCAGGTCAGCGAGACAATCACCAACAGGATTGCGGCGCCCAGCAGCGAGCGCAGGCCACGCGGGGCGTTGGCGTCGAGGGTGAACTGCCACCACAGTTGATGGCTATAAGGCACATCCTGATAGGCAAACAGCAGCAGCCAGATCGACGCACCGAGCACGCAGACGCTGGCCACCAGATACAGCGGCGAGAACGGCAACTCGGTCAGGCGGCTGGCGCGGTAGAACGAGCGCCGGAAGATCGCCAGCAGCACGGCGGTGGTGGTCATCAGGCTGGCTTCTTCCCAGTCGAAGCCTTTGAGCAGTGAGAGCAGGGCGCCCACCAGCAGCAGCACCATGGTCAGCATCCAGGCTGCCGACAGGCGTCGACGCAGGCCCTGGGCCAGCAACAGGCACAGCACGCCGATCAGGCTGGCGCCAAAGTGCGAGGCGTCAATCAGGCGGTGGGGAATCAGGAAGCCGATGTTTTCCAGGCGTGAGTCGATTTCCGGGGTGGCGCCGGAGAACAGCAGCACCACCCCGGACAAAAAAACCAGCACGGCCAACACCGGTGCCGCGAGGCCCGAGGCCACCCGCAGGCTCTGCTGGGTCTGGAACAGACGCTGAGCCTCGCTGATCAGTAGGAAGATGCATGCGATCAACAGCGGCAGCACCACGTAGATCATGCGGTACAGCAGCAGTGCGGCGGCCAGCGGCGCGGCGCCGAGCGTGTCGGCAAATGCGGCCAGCAGGATCGCTTCGAATACCCCGACGCCGCCTGGTACATGGCTCAGGACACCGGCGGCAAGCGCCAGCAGGTAAACCAGCAGGAACGGACCGAATGGCGGCGCTTCTGGCAGCAGCAGATAAAGCACGGTAGCGGCAGCGGCGACGTCCAGGGCGGTGATGATCAATTGCAGGAAGGTCAGTCGGCGCCCTGGCAGGCGCAAGGTGCGGCGGCCGACTCTGACTAGCAGGTTGTCGGGGTAGGGTTGTTCTGGCGTTCGACGGCGATAAATCCCGATACACAGTACGACCGAGAGTAATAGCACCGCACCGGCGATTGCGCCGAGCAACGTTGCGGGCAAGTGCAGGGCATTGGAGGCGGCGGGCAGGTTGCTCAGGGTGGCCAGGGCTGCGAGCGGCGGTAGGGCGCAGCCCAGGGCCAGGCTGGCAAACACCGTCATCCGGGCAACTTCCGAAGCCCCGATGCCATGCCGTGCATATAAGCGGTAGCGCACCGAGCCGCCGGACAGCATCGACAGGCCAATCGCATTGCCAATGGCGAACGCGGTAAAGCCGCCATAGGCCAAAGTCTTGGCCGGCAGTTTTACCCCGGCGTAGCGTGCGCCGGAAAATTCGTAGCCCAATAGAATGATGAAACCGGCGATCGCGGCGGCGAAGGCGCCCAGCAAGGCGGGCTGCGGCACCTCCAGGATCGAGTCGTGGAGGGCGTAAAGATCCAGCTCCAGGAGCAAGTGGCGGCAAGCGATCAAGGCAATGGTAAACAGCAGCAAAGTGACTGCCAGCCCAATGGGTTGACGATACTTGCTCAACCGATCCAGCCAGCGCAGACGGGTGGGGGTGATCGGTTGTGTGGCTGTGACAGTGTCTTGTGGTTCAGACGAATTGGCGCGCATCAATCACCTCGTGGATTGTGCGCGACAGGATGGGGGTATCCAGCCAAGTTACCAATCCCTATGTACAAAATAATTACAAATAGTAACGCGGATCACCGGGGCCGGCGACAGCGTCCATTGGTCGCGCAAGGGTGTGCTCGGCACTCGAGCATGGCCTGCAATTGGATGGAGTCCGAAACCCATGAGCGGTTTCCTGAAAGATGCCATGCCATTGTTTCAAAAGAACTTTTCAGTCAGACACAAAAAAGGCCACTCTTTCGAGTAGCCTTTCTTGATGTTTGGTTGCGGGAGCCGGATTTGAACCGACGACCTTCGGGTTATGAGCCCGACGAGCTACCAGACTGCTCCATCCCGCGTCTGTGGGCGGCATTCTACAGCGCAACGACGAGGTGTCAACCGTTAATGGCATAAAGGGCCAAATAACTGCAAATTAGCCTAAGTGCTCGATTGAGCACGACTTTTCACTACGTCGGCATATTGCATCAGGCGGCAGGGCAAAAACCTGCGCGCACAAAAAAGGCCACTCTTTCGAGTAGCCTTTCTTGATGTTTGGTTGCGGGAGCCGGATTTGAACCGACGACCTTCGGGTTATGAGCCCGACGAGCTACCAGACTGCTCCATCCCGCGTCTGTGTGTCGGCATTCTACAGAGGAATGACACTGTGTCAACCACGGATTCAAAGAAAAGCGCTTGTGCTTCAATCGCTTAGCTCTCCAAATCAACTGCTGGAAGGGTTTGCGGCCAGTCAGGCCGTGGCTTCCAGCTCTATTGGGGCGTGTTCTTCGATTGAGAAAATAAATTCATCCGGGCTTTTTCCTACCGCTTTGTCAGATGATTCAAAGTACTGGTGCTATATACAGGTGTGAATGCGATACTGGCGATCCGTCCACTTTATGTCCTGATCACGCCTCTCTTTATATGACGCAGCGCAAAATCATCCACGTCGACTGTGACTGCTTCTACGCTGCCATCGAAATGCGGGATAACCCGAGCCTGGCGCAAAAGCCCCTGGCGGTAGGTGGCTCGGCGGACCGGCGCGGGGTGATCGCCACCTGCAATTACGAGGCGCGGGCCTACGGCGTGCGGTCGGCCATGTCCTCGCGCCATGCGTTGAAACTGTGCCCCGACCTGACCATCGTCAAGCCGCGTATGGATGCCTATAAAGAAGCATCGAAAGAAATCCACACGATTTTCCGTGAATACACCGATCTGATCGAACCGTTGTCGCTGGACGAAGCCTATCTGGATGTTTCCGATTGCGCGCATTTCGGCGGCAGCGCCACGCGTATTGCCCAGGATATCCGTCGGCGGGTCTCCAATCAGTTGCATATCACGGTTTCTGCGGGGGTGGCGCCGAACAAGTTCCTGGCCAAGATCGCCAGCGACTGGAAAAAGCCCAATGGACTGTTTGTGATCACCCCGGATCAGGTGGAGGACTTTGTTTCGGCGCTGCCCGTGAGCAAGTTGCATGGCGTCGGCAAGGTCACTGCTGAAAAACTGGCGCGGCTGGGAATAGAGGACTGCCTGCAACTGCGCGAGTGGAACAAGTTGGCGCTGGTGCGGGAATTCGGCAGTTTTGGTGAGCGGTTATGGAGTTTGGCGCGTGGGATTGATGACCGTGCGGTGCATAACGACAGCCGCCGGCAATCCATCAGCGTAGAGAATACCTACGATGTCGATCTACCGGACCTGCCCAGTTGCCTGGAAAAACTCCCTGAGCTGATGGAGACCCTGGCCGGGCGCATGCAGCGTATCGACAGCAGTTATCGGCCGGGTAAACCCTTTGTCAAAGTGAAGTTCCATGATTTTACCCAGACCACCCTGGAACAGGCGGGGGCAGGGCGGGACCTGGAGAGTTACCGGCAGTTGCTGACCCAGGCGTTCAATCGCGGGGGTAAGCCGGTGCGATTGCTGGGGATTGGTGTGCGCTTGCTCGATTTGAGCATGGGCAATGAACAGCTGGAGCTGTCCTGGTAGACGGCTGGAGGTGGGCCTTATGTGGGAGCGGGCTTGCCCGCGATGGCAGTGGGTCAGTCGAATAAATCTAACCTGACACTCCGCTATCGCGGGCAAGCCCGCTCCCACACAAGCCCGCTCCTACATTGAGTGCTGCCTCAGCGGGTACCCGGGTCAGCCACCAGTCGGCCGCCATCCTGGGTCAGCGCCTTGAGAAATTCCTGCTGCAATTCCGGATCATTGCGGGTCAGTTCAATCAGGCTCTGTTCCAGTTCGCTGGCTTCTTCTTCCAGGCCCAGTTCTGACAAGCGCTTGACCCGATGCACCCATTGGCTGACTTCGTCATCCTCCAGGTCGTCGTAGATCAAGGCATGGGCTTCCAGCAGCTTGCCGCGCAAAGTGGTGCTGATGGCCAGGGATGAGTCCGAGTGCACGTCGTCCTGGGCATCTTCAATGCTGATCCGCAAGGTGCGGACCTGGCTCAGGTCCTGCTCGGCAAACGGGCTGTTCAGCAGGTTCAGGCGCAGGACGCCATTGCGGTCGGTGGTCATCTCGTGGGTCTGCTTGCCGGCCTTGACCTGCACCGGTCGCTCGCTCCACGGCAGGCTGGTGTATTCCAGGCGGCGGTCACGCTGGATTTCGTCGATGCCTGCCAGGTTCTGCTGCGCCCGGCCGTGTGACTGCACGTTCATGAACGGGTTGAGCCCGGCCACGCCGTAACTGATCCAGTCATGGGTCATGCTGTCGGGCAGGTTGCCCAGGGCAAAGATGTTCGCCACATTGGCCCCGGCGCCCGCGACCACTGCCACGGCACCCAGCGGGATCTCATAGAGTTCGCGCCAGGGCTGGTAGGGCGTGTAGCGATCATAGTGGCGCGTGACTTCAAACTCAGTGACTTCGAAAGTCCGCTGTTCATGAATACGCACGCGGCGTTGCGGCAGCTCAAGTACTTTGGGTTCGCCGACATCAATCTGCAGGCTGTGGTCGAGCAACTTGCGCTCGATCCGTTCCTCGTGCTCGCTACGCTGCGACATTTGATTGGCGCAGCCGCTGACCAGCAGGGCGCCGCACAAGGCGGCGCCCCCCAGGGCTTTGGTGTTTCGCTTGAACATGACTTCTCTTGATCTGGTTTTCAGCGACGAATACGCGCCTGAAGGAAGGGCAGCACGTCAGCCACCGGCAACGGTTGGGCTTCGGCTTCGGTCCGGCTCTTGTATTCCAGATTGCCATCGGCCAGGCCGCGGTCACTGACCACGATCCGGTGAGGGATGCCAATCAGTTCCATGTCGGCAAACTTGATGCCCGGGCTGGTTTTCTTGTCGCGATCATCCAGCAGCACTTCGAAACCGGCGGCCGTCAGTTCGGCATACAGTTTGTCGGTGGCTTCGCGAACCTGCTCGGTTTCGTAGCGCAGCGGTACCAGGGCGATCTGGAACGGCGCCAGGGTGTCGCTCCAGATAATGCCTTTGTCGTCGTGGTTCTGCTCGATGGCAGCGGCCACCACGCGGGAAACGCCAATGCCATAGCAGCCCATTTCCAGGGTCACCGGCTTGCCGTTTTCGCCCAGCACTTCGCACTTCATCGCCTTGCTGTACTTGTTGCCCAGCTGGAAGATGTGCCCCACTTCGATGCCGCGCTTGATTTCCAGGGTGCCCTTGCCGTCCGGGCTTGGATCACCGGCCACCACGTTGCGCAGGTCGGCCACGGTTGGAACCGGCAGGTCACGCTCCCAGTTGACGCCGAAGTAGTGCTTGTCGTCGATGTTGGCACCGATACCGAAGTCGCTCATCAGCTCGACCGAGCGGTCGATGATGATCGGCAATGGCAGGTTCAGCGGGCCCAGGGAGCCGGCGCCGGCGCCAATGGCGTCACGCAGTTCGGCGTCCGAGGCCATGACCAGCGGGCTGGCGACGCCAGGTTGCTGGGCAGCCTTGATTTCGTTGAGTTCGTGGTCGCCACGGATCACCAGGGCGATCAACTTGCCTTCTTCCTCGGCATGCACGATCAGGGTCTTGATGGTCTTTTCAATCGGTAGATTGAATTTTTCGACCAAGGCCGCGATGGTCTTGGTGTCTGGGGTATCGACCAGGCGCAGTTCTTCAGCCGGCGCAGGACGGGAAGTTTCCCGTGGCACCGCTTCGGCTTTCTCGATGTTGGCCGCGTAGTCGGAGCCGTCGCTGAAGACGATATCGTCTTCGCCGGACTCTGCCAGCACGTGGAACTCATGGGAACCCGCGCCGCCGATGGAACCGTTGTCCGCTTCGACCGGGCGGAATTTCAGGCCCAGGCGGGTGAACACGTTGCAATAGGCCTGGTGCATGCGGTCATAGGTGACCTGCAGCGAAGGCTGATCGGCGTGGAACGAATAGGCGTCCTTCATGATGAACTCGCGGCCACGCATCAAGCCGAAGCGTGGGCGGATTTCGTCACGGAACTTGGTCTGGATCTGATACAGGTTGAGGGGCAGCTGTTTGTAGCTGCTCAACTCGTTGCGCATCAGGTCGGTGATCACTTCTTCATGGGTCGGGCCTGCGCAGAAGTCGCGACCATGACGATCCTTGAAGCGCAGCAACTCAGGGCCGTACTCTTCCCAGCGCCCGGATTCCTGCCACAGTTCAGCCGGCTGAGTGCTCGGCATCAATACTTCCAGAGAGCCGGCGGCGTTCATTTCTTCGCGAACGATCGCTTCGACCTTGCGCATCACCTTCAAGCCCATGGGCAGCCAGGTGTACAGGCCAGAGGCCAGTTTGCGGATCATACCGGCGCGCAGCATCAGCTGGTGGCTGATCACGACCGCGTCGGAAGGCGTTTCTTTCTGTGTGGCGAGCAAATATTGACTGGTGCGCATGGTAGGCCGTTGTCGGTTGCTTGGACTTGAAGTGACCTGGGATTGTACGGGCGGTCGCCGCCAGAGTACAGGCATCAGGTGGTGACTGGATTTCTGTGGGGCGCTGGCTTCACGTGGGAGCGGGCCAACCCCCACAGGTATCAGCCTTCTTCGGGCGGGTTCAAACGGATCCGCCGGCTTTCCTGGTACCAGTGCAAGGCAATCAGCAGCAGTGTCGGCACACCGAGCATCGCGGTGATCAGGAAGAAGTTGTGATAGCCGAACTTTTCCACCATGACCCCCGAGTAACCACCGATCAGTCGTGGCAACAGCAACATGATCGAACTGAGCAGGGCGTATTGGGTGGCGGAGAACTTCAGGTTGGTCAGGCTCGACAGGTAGGCGACGAACGCCGAGGTCGCCAGGCCCGAGCTGAAGTTGTCCAGGGAAATGGTGAAGATCAGCATCTGCAGGTCGGCGCCCATGTCGGCGAGCATCAGGAACAGCAAGTTGGTGCCGGCCGAGGTGATACCACCGATAAACAGGATCGGCAGGATGCCGAATCGCACGATCAACAGGCCACCCATGCCGGCGCCGACCAGGGTCATGATCAGGCCGAAGATCTTGCTGACACTGGCGATCTGGTCCTTGGTGAACCCCTGGTCGATATAGAACACGTTGGCCATCACGCCCATCACCGTGTCCGACATGCGGTAGGTGGCGATCAGCCCCAGCAGCAACAGGGCCTGCCAGCGGTAGCGCAGGATAAAGTCGTTGACCGGCGTCAGCACCGGCGCCAGGCCTCGACGGCCCATGGCCGAGAGGCACAGGGCGGTGAGGGTGATATAGAGGATGGCGCGCAGGAAGGCGCGGTCTTCCAGCAGCAGGTCGAGCAGGCTTACGCCTTCGAACAGTACGCTGGCGAAATCGGTGTTGTACAACTGGGTGAACATCGCCGGGACCGACACCAGCAGGACGATCAGCACAAACACCGACATCAGTTGGTGGGCAAACGTGTAGCGCCCGGCCTGCAACTGGGTGCGCAGGGGCACGTCGGGTTCACGCATGAAAAAGCTGGTGAGCAGGGCAGGGATCATCAACACGCCGAACAGCACGTAGGTGCCGGTCCACGCCGAATGCTTATAGTTGAAGCCGGTGGAACCAAAGCCTTCGGCAAAGAACAGCGCGCCCGCCGTGGCCAGCAGGGCGGCGATGCGGTAGCCGGACATATAGCTGGCGGCCAGCGCGGCCTGGCGGCTGTCATCGGCGATTTCCAGGCGATAGGCGTCAACTGCGATGTCTTGGGTTGCGGAGGCGAATGCGACGATAACGGCAATGGCGATCAGCCAGGACAGGTGTTTCTGCGGGTCGCAGAAGCCCATGCCGATCAAGCCGAGAATTACCAGGGATTGGGACAGCACCAACCAGGAACGACGACGGCCCAACTTGCCCAATAGCGGCAGGCGCCATTGGTCCAGCAGGGGTGACCAGACCCACTTGAACGCATATGCCAGGCCGATCAGGCTCGCATAGCCAATGGTCTCGCGTGCCACACCGGCTTCGCGCAACCAGACTGAGAGCGTCGAGAACACCAACATGTAAGGCAGACCGGCGGCAAAGCCGAGCAATAACAGCACTAACGTCGAGGGGCTGGCATAGGCAGCGAGCGCGGCGCGCCAGGTTTTACGGGGCATGGGCTGGAGTCTGCCTCAGATTTACGGAAACAAAGCGCGCACTCTAACCGCTGTGCTCTACCGGGCGCCAGCCATGGCGCTGAATATCAACGCGATTGTTCAGGATACTGACACCTTCGCTGCGCAAACGCGCACGTTGTTCATCACCTGAAGCGCTGCCCGCCGGCAGACTTATCCGACCGCCGGCGGCGACCACCCGGTGCCAGGGCAATTTCGAACCCTCTGGGAGCTGGCTCAGGGTGCGGCCCACGAAGCGTGCGGCACGCCCCAGTCCAGCCAGGTGCGCCAGTTCGCCATAACTCACCACGCAGCCTTCGGGCACTTGGGCCAAGGTAAGGTACAGCGCAGTACGGCGCATTTCGGACGGGGTTTGCGGCGCTTCGACGGGCTCGTTCACTGTTCTGGCTGGCTCGGTTGAAATCAGTCGTTTCTATGTAAGAAACATCTGTAAAGATGGCGTTGAGAATTGAACTCAATAGAAAACCTTGAGTCAGTCCTTGCTAAGACTTCAGCTACGCCGATAATGCCCCTTTTTTCGCCAAACTTGAGCCCCGTAACCGCTTATGTTGTCCAGAACCCTGCTGTGCCTCGCTGTTTTTACTGCCTCTACCCCTGTGCTGGCCGATACCATCTGGTTGAAAAACGGTGATCGCCTGACCGGCAAGATCAAGGTTTTCGACGGCGGCAAGCTGTTGATCCAGACTGAATACGCCGGGGCGATCCCGGTGGACTGGAAACAGGTGAAAACCCTGGAAAGCGACCAGGAGCTGCTGGTCAAGCAAGACGCCTACACCGGCGAGAAGGCCAAGTCCCTGCACCCGGCCGAGGACGGCAAGGTGATCCTGGCCAACGGCGAGTCTCCCAAGACGGTGGAGTTGGCCAGCATCCAGCAGATCATCAAGCCAAAACCGGTGATCGAGGATCTGGTGTGGAAGGGTAATGTCGACGTGGCGCTGGACTACAAGCGTGCGGAAAAAGACACCGACGACTACGACATCGACTTCAAGACCACCGCCCGTCACGGCAAGTGGCGGCATATTGCCGAGGGCGAATACAACCGCGAATTCCAGAACGATGTGGTCACCACCGACAACTGGAGCGCCGAGTACGCGCTGGACCGCTTTATTACCGACCAGTGGTTCTGGCAGGGGCGCCTGACGTACAAGCACGACAGGGTTGAAGACCTGCGTCGCCAGCGCACCGTCGGTACCGGTCCGGGTTATCAGTTCTGGGACGATGAACTGGGAGCGTTCTCCCTGGGCTCGCTGCTCAACCGCACTGACTATGAGTACCAGGACGGCGGCAAGGACAACTTCTATTCCCTGGCCATGAAGTGGGACTACAACCGCTACCTGATCGGCAAGACCGTGGAGTTCTTCACCAACGGCGAAGTGGGCAAACCCCTGGCCGGTCCGGCCGACTACGCCCTCGATGCCGAAATGGGCCTGCGCTATAAAGTCACCGAATGGGCCTCGCTCAATCTCAAGGCCGAGCGCGACATCATCAGTGGCGGCTCGGACAGCGACCTGAGCAAGACCCGTTACACCGCAGGGTTTGGCGTGACCTGGTAACTGGAATGTAGGCGCTGGCTTGCCTGCGATAGCGCCACCGCGGTTTCTCAGTATTACCGAGGCGATGCTATCGCAGGCAAGCCAGCTCCCCCACAAGCCGCCCTACATGGGATTTCGCGGTGTCAGTTACAACCGCAGCCCACCATCCAACTCCAGGATGCGCCCGGTGTAATAGTCGTTCTCGAAGATGTACGCCGCCGAATGGGCGATTTCTTCCGGGCGGCCCATGCGCTTGAGCGGGATCCCCGAAGTCATCTTTTCCAGCGCTTCAGGCTTCATGCCCAGTGTCATCTCGGTCTCGATAAAGCCCGGCGCAATACCCGCCACGCGAATGCCATAGCGCGCCAGTTCCTTGGCCCAGGTCACCGTCGCCGCGGCCACGCCGGCCTTGGCCGCCGAATAGTTGGTCTGGCCCACGTTACCCGCGCGGGAGATCGACGAGATGTTGATAATGGCGCCCTGGTTGTTCAGCTCCACCATTTTTGCTGCCACTTCGCGGGTGCAGAGGAACACGCCGGTCAGGTTGACGTCGATCACCGCCTGCCACTGGGCCAGGCTCATCTTGGTCATCTCGCCGTCCTTGACCTTGAGCAGCAGGCCATCACGCAGGATCCCGGCGTTGTTGATCAAACCGTGGATCGCGCCGAAATCCTCGGCGATCTGCGCTACGGTATGAGTCACCTGGTCTTCATCTGCCACATTGCACAGATAGCTGCGCGCGGTGACACCATGGGACTGGCAGGCAGCCACGGCCGCATCGAGCTTTTCCTGATTGAGGTCCACCAGTGCCAGATGGGCACCTTTGCTTGCAAAATACTCGGCCATGGAGCGGCCCAGGCCCTGGCAACCGCCGGTGATAATGATTACTTTGTCGTTGAGATGCATTCGCATGTCCTATGAGCAGATTTGAGCGGTTGCCCCAGTCCGTTTTCTGACGGAATTTATCGAAGGAGTCATAAGTTGAGCGTCCACGTTGCCAAGAATGCACGAGAACTACTGCTCAAGGAATACCGTGGGGCGCTGGCCACCCACTCCAAGGCCATGCCCGGCTTCCCCTTTGGTTCGGTGGTGCCTTATTGCCTGGATGCCGAAGGCCGGCCGCTGATCCTGATCAGCCGTATTGCCCAGCACACCCACAACCTGCAAAAAGACCCCAAGTGCTCGCTGTTGGTGGGCGAGCGCGAGGCTGATGATGTGCAAGCTGTCGGGCGCCTGACCTATCTCGCCGAAGCCGAAAAGCTCGAGGACGAGGCGGCCATTGCCGCCGCCGCCGAACGCTACTACCGGTATTTCCCGGACTCGGCCAACTACCACAAGGCCCATGACTTCGATTTCTGGGTGCTCAAGCCGGTGCGGCATCGCTACATCGGCGGTTTTGGGGCGATCCACTGGGTCGATCAGTTGACCCTGGCCAACCCGTTCGCCGGCAAGGCCGAGTTGAGCATGATCGAGCACATGAACAGCGATCACACCAAGGCCATCGCCCACTATGTCGAACTGGCCGGCCTGCCGACGTCCGAGCCGGCGCAACTGGCCGGTATCGACAGCGAAGGCATGCACCTGCGCATCGGTCAGGGCCTGCACTGGTTGCCCTTTGCGGATACTTGCAACACGCCGACACAAGTGCGCGAGGCCTTGGTTTTCCTGGCTCACGCCGAGGCTTGGCCGAAAAAAGCCACCTCGCAAGCTTGAATTCACGAAAGGGCGACGTCATCTAGGGTCTAGTAGCAAGGCATTCTTGCGTTGAGGAACCATTTGATGCGCCCTTTTTTATTGCTCTTTCTGCTGTTTCCGGTGCTGGAGCTGTTCGTATTCGTCAAGGTCAGCGGTGCTATAGGGTTTTTCCCGGCGCTGCTGCTGATTATTCTCGGCTCGATGCTCGGCGTGTTCGTGCTGCGTATCGCCGGCCTGGCCACAGCACTGCGTGCCCGTGAAAGCCTGAATCGCGGCGAGTTGCCGGCCCAGACCATGCTTGAAGGCTTGATGATGGCTTTGGCCGGTGGCCTGTTGATCGTGCCGGGTTTTGTCAGCGATGTGCTGGGTTTGATCCTGCTGCTGCCATTCACCCGGCGCTTGCTGGCAGGCAAGCTGCGCCAGCGTGCCGAAGAAGCGGCGATCCGCCAGCGTGCGTTTGCCGATGACCTGCAGCCTCGTGGTGGCCCGGCACCTCGCCAGCCGTTGGGGCGTGAAGGTGATGTGATCGAAGGTGAGTTCGAGCACCGCGACTCCAAGTAACGCCATCCCTGGCAGGGCACCTTCGGGTGCCCTGCTGACACAAAAATTTTCATCTGCGGCCCTTGTAATAAGCATATACGCCCTTATGTAACGGTCACCGCAAGGTTTCTGGTGGCGACACCAGACAGACTTCCGCGTTTCGCTTGGCGAACCGCGACCGGCACCGCCGGAATACCACCCGCCGGTACTGATACCGGCCGATGAAACTTACAATTAGGAGAGATCGACAATGAGCAAGCTTCGTCCTCTGCACGACCGCGTCGTTATCCGTCGCAGCGAAGAAGAAAAGAAAACCGCTGGCGGTATCGTTCTGCCAGGTTCGGCTGCTGAAAAAGCCAACCACGGTGTGATCGTCGCTGCAGGCCCAGGCAAGACTCTGGAAAACGGTGAAGTGCGTGCGCTGGCCGTTAAAGTCGGTGACAAGGTTGTATTCGGTCCTTACTCCGGCAGCAACACTGTGAAAGTCGACGGCGAAGACCTGCTGGTTATGGCTGAGAACGAGATTCTCGCTGTACTGGAAGGCTGATTCCCCGCTCATTTTCCCGTTACTACAAAGTATTTAAGGAATATCGATCATGGCTGCTAAAGAAGTTAAATTCGGCGATTCCGCCCGTAAGAAAATGCTCACCGGTGTCAACATCCTGGCTGACGCAGTAAAAGCGACCCTGGGCCCGAAAGGCCGTAACGTGATCATCGAGAAGAGCTTCGGCGCTCCGACCATCACCAAGGACGGCGTTTCGGTCGCCAAAGAAATCGAACTGGAAGACCGTTTCGAAAACATGGGCGCGCAGCTGGTCAAAGACGTTGCCTCCCGTGCCAATGATGACGCCGGCGACGGCACCACCACCGCCACCGTTCTGGCTCAGGCCATCGTCAACGAAGGCTACAAAGCCGTCGCTGCCGGCATGAACCCGATGGACCTCAAGCGCGGCATCGACAAGGCGACCATCGCCATCGTTGCTGAGCTGAAAAACCTGTCCAAGCCATGCGCTGACACCAAGGCTATCGCTCAGGTAGGTACCATCTCCGCCAACTCCGACAGCTCCATCGGCGACATCATTGCCGAAGCCATGGAAAAAGTCGGTAAAGAAGGCGTGATCACCGTTGAAGAAGGCACTGGCCTGGAAAACGAACTGTCGGTTGTAGAAGGCATGCAGTTCGACCGTGGCTACCTGTCCCCGTACTTCGTCAACAAGCCAGAGACCATGGTTGCCGAGCTGGACAGCCCGCTGATCCTGCTGGTCGACAAAAAGATCTCGAACATCCGCGAAATGCTGCCAGTACTGGAAGCCGTTGCCAAAGCCGGCCGTCCACTGCTGATCGTTTCCGAAGACGTTGAAGGCGAAGCCTTGGCGACTCTGGTTGTGAACAACATGCGCGGTATCGTTAAAGTCGCAGCCGTCAAGGCTCCAGGCTTCGGCGATCGTCGCAAGGCCATGCTGCAGGACATCGCCGTCCTGACCGGCGGTACCGTAATCTCCGAAGAGATCGGCCTGAGCCTGGAAAGCGCCACCCTGGAAAACCTGGGTAGCGCCAAGCGCGTGACCATCTCCAAAGAAAACACCATCATCGTTGACGGTGCTGGCGTTGAGCAGGACATCCAGGCGCGCATCACCCAGATCCGTGCCCAGGTTGCCGAGACTTCCTCGGACTACGACCGTGAAAAACTGCAAGAGCGCCTGGCCAAGCTGTCTGGCGGCGTTGCAGTGATCAAGGTTGGCGCTGGTTCCGAAGTTGAAATGAAAGAGAAGAAAGCCCGCGTTGAAGACGCCCTGCACGCAACCCGTGCGGCCGTTGAAGAAGGCGTGGTACCTGGCGGTGGCGTTGCGCTGATCCGTGCTCTGGAAGCCCTGACCAACCTGACCGGCGACAACGCTGACCAGAACGTCGGTATCGCTGTGCTGCGTCGTGCTGTTGAAGCACCGCTGCGCCAGATCGCTGCCAACTCCGGCGACGAGCCAAGCGTTGTAGTCAACGAAGTCAAGAACGGCAAAGGTAACTACGGTTACAACGCTGCGACTGGCGTCTACGGCGACATGATCGAAATGGGCATCCTGGACCCTACCAAGGTGACTCGTTCCGCGCTGCAGGCTGCAGCCTCCATCGGTGGCCTGATCCTGACCACCGAAGCTGCAATCGCTGACAAGCCGAAAGCAGAAGGCTCGGCTGGCGGCGGTATGCCAGACATGGGCGGTATGGGTGGCATGGGCGGCATGATGTAAGCCAGCCTTACCCCCGATGCATAAAAGCCCCGCCTGAGTGATCAGGCGGGGCTTTTTTATCGATTGAAAACAGTAATCGGTTGACCGTTCAGGCCTAGCGGTAAGCCATACTTGGCCTTAAGCTGCGCGAGCCAACACGGCTGTTACCGCGTACGGAGACACTGCCCATGCGAATTTTATTGGTTGAAGACAACCGCGATATTCTGGCCAACCTGGCGGATTACCTCGGACTCAAGGGCTATACCGTGGACTGTGCGCAGGACGGTTTGTCTGGCCTGCACCTGGCGGCCACCGAGCATTACGACCTGATCGTGCTCGATATCATGCTGCCTGGGATTGATGGCTACACCCTGTGCAAACGCCTGCGTGAAGACGCGCGCCGCGACACACCGGTGATCATGCTCACCGCCCGCGACCAATTGGACGACCGCCTGCAAGGCTTCAAGTCGGGGGCCGATGACTATCTGCTCAAGCCGTTTGCCCTGTCGGAACTGGCCGCACGTATCGAAGCCGTGCTGCGTCGCGCCCAGGGTGGCGGCCGGCGCGAGCTGCAAGTCGGCGATCTGTCCTACGACCTCGACACCCTGGAAGTGACCCGCGAAGGGCGCCTGCTCAAGCTCAACCCTGTCGGCCTGAAATTGCTCGCGGTGTTGATGCAGAAAAGCCCGCATGTCCTGCGCCGCGAAGTGCTTGAAGAGGCCCTGTGGGGCGATGACTGCCCGGACAGCGACAGCCTGCGCAGCCATGTCCACCAACTGCGCCAAGTGATCGACAAGCCATTTGCCAAACCCTTGCTGCAAACCGTGCATGGCGTGGGTTATCGCTTGGCCGAGGGGCGTGATGGAGTTTAAGCAAAGCCTTGCCCAGCGGATCATCATCGCCTTTGCGCTGATGAGCGCGCTGGTGGCGGGGGCCTTCGCCATGGGCATCGTCGCCACGGTGCACCTGGTGGAAGAAAAACTGATTTCGGCGGGGCTGGGCGGCGACCTGCAGCGTCTGCTGTTGATGGACAGTGTCGAAGACTGGCGCCACCGTCCCGAGCCGGACCAGCTGTTCTATTTCAGCGGCGGACGAGGGGATTTCCAACTGCCCAAGGACTTGCGGCATCTGGACGCTGGCTTTCACGAGGTATTTCGCGATGCGCTTTCCTACCATGCCATGGTCGAGATCGTCGACGGCCGTCGATATGTCCTGCTGCAAGACCAGAGCGATTTCGAAGAGCGCGAGCGCGTGTTGTTTGCGGTGGTGCTGGTAGGGTTTGTACTCAGCCTGTCGCTGGCGGTATTCCTCGGCTGGGTCCTCGCCCGTAAGGTGATGGCCCCGGTGGTGCGCCTGGCGCGCCAGGTGCGGCATCGTGACCAATTACTGGGGCTGGCCCCGCCGCTGGCCCCGGACTATGCGGCCGACGAAGTGGGCGAGCTGGCAGTGGCCTTCGACGCCACCCTTGGCCGTCTGCGCCAGGCCCTGACCCGTGAGCGCTTGTTCACCAGTGATGTCAGCCATGAACTGCGCACCCCCTTGATGGTGCTGGCCAGTTCCTGCGAACTGCTGCTGGAAAACCCGGCGATTGATTCACGGGGGCGTAAACAGGTCGAGCGTATCGCCCGGGCCTGCGAGGAAATGCGCGAGCTGGTACAGACCTTCCTGATGCTGGCCCGTGCCCAGCATGACGACACCACAATGTCGCCCCAGGTCAGCCTCTCCGAGGTCGCGGAGGGCTTGCTGGGGATCTGGCGCGAACCTATCGAGCGCAAGGGCATCGAGTTGTTCTACCTGCCGGGCAACCCACTCGACACCCGCTACAACGCCACCTTCCTGCACGCGGTCATGGGCAACCTGCTGCGCAATGCCCTGCACTACACCGAACACGGATTTATCCGCCTGACCCTGGAGCCCACCGGCTTTGTGGTGGAAGACAGCGGGGTGGGGATTCCCGAAGACAAGCGCGAGGCTATGTTCGAGCCGTTTGTACGCGGTAACGAAAAGCGCGGTGACGGCCTGGGCCTGGGTTTGTCGCTGGTCCAGCGCATCTGCGAGAGCCAGGGCTGGGTGGTCAGCCTCAGTACCATGGAACCCAGTGGTTGTCGCTTCCATGTTGAATTGAATCAGGTCAAATCCTGACCCCTTTCCTGCCCCTGTTCCTGGGGCAGACTCCCGTCTGTTCGGCGAAGATGGCTTCATGCCATGCTTTTTTCTTGTAAAATCTTGTAATTTTTTAGGGTTGGACGGGACGTTTTTTTCACAAAGGGTTGACCTGCGGATGACGTGCGACTGCTTAAGGTTGCAGGCATCAGTCTAGGAGATCCGTTGATGGCTACCCCTATCAAACTTGAATTTTCCGCCAAGTACGACGACCGGCACGCTCAACAATATCTGCTTAAACATCAGGGCAAGTTGGCGCGGCGGCTGTCGCACAAACGGGATGAGCAATTGGCCCGCGGTGCGCTGGCGATGGCTGGTGAGCCTGGCCTGGTGTTGGATTTGCCGTGCGGTGCGGGGCGTTTCTGGCCTCTGCTGGCCGAAAAGCCCAACCGAGTGATCATCGGCGCGGACAATTCCGAGTCCATGTTGAACATCGCCACTGCGTCGCAACCGGCGGATGTGCTCAAGCGGGTACGGCCCTTGCAGACATCAGCGTTTGATATCGACCTGCCAGACAACGCAGTGGACAGCATTTTCTGCATGCGTCTGCTGCACCACATCGGCGACCCGGCGCATCGACTGGCTTTATTGAAGGAATTTCAAAGGGTTACCCGCGATAGTGTGATCATTTCGTTGTGGGTGGATGGCAACTTCAAGGCCTGGAAACGCAAGCGCCTGGAATTGCAGCGCCGCAACAAAAGTGAGCAGGAGAGTTACCGAAATCGTTTTGTGTTACCGGCTGCTACTGTTGAGGCTGAGTTTGAGCAAGCTGGTTTTCGTGTCCAGGAGTATTTGGACTTCATACCGCTGTACGCCATGTGGCGGGTGTATGTATTGCGCAAGAGGTAGCAGGATGGCAGTTGAGTACGTAGCAGGCAGTCACGTAGCTCCCGAAGAGCGCTTCGATTACTTCTGGCGGCAGCAGGGCGAGTGGGTCGAGGAGCCCAATCGGCGTCGAGGGGGCGAAAGCGGCGTACAGCGGGTAATCGGCACCAATGGGCGCTTGCTCTACAGCAAGCGCCAGACAGGTCACACCTATCGCAGTTGGCTGCATCCTTTTGGGCGGCCCACGGTGTTGCGCGAGCGCGATGCGCTCAGGGGCCTGCGCTTGCTCGATGTGGGGGTTCCGGAACTGGTGTTCTGTGGCGCCCGTCGTGATCCGGACCAACAGTGGAAGGCTTTGCTGGTGACGGCGGCTTTGGATGGCTTTGTGGATATCGACAGCTGGTACGCCGCCGATGGCCGTGCGCAATGTGGGGAACTGGTGCATGAGCGCCTGCTAGCTGAGTTGGCGCAAACCCTGGCGCGCATGCACAAGGGGCGCTGGCAGCATGGCTGCCTGTACAGCAAGCATATTTTTGTGCGGGTCAGCGGGGCGGCAGAGGGCGCGACGGTCGAAGTGGCGCTGCTGGATCTCGAGAAGAGTCGCCAACGCTTGACCGCCCGCCGGGCCGCTGACCATGACATGCAGCAGTTGCGGCGCCATTCGTCGTGGAATGCCGCCGACTGGCAAAAACTCAGCTACTTTTACGAAGCGGCGTTTGGCAGCGCTATCAAGGGTTTAACCTAATGAAGCTAGAAATAGCACGAGGTTTGTTTCTGTTGGGGGCCTTGGGCATCGCCTCCCTGGCCCTGGCTGCCTGGGAGCAGCCCCGCACAGAAGTCCTCAGCGCGGCGCACAACGGCGGGCAATGCCCGGTGCCGCGGATCGCCAAGACCACGGGGGGCACGCAGCCTGATCATCAGCTTTTGCTGTTTATGTTTGGGATGTCCCAAGGGATGAGGCCTGCGAGTTGAAGAGATTGACGCCCCTGTAAAAGGCCCCGCAGTGCGGGGCCTTTTGTTTTTTTACGTGTTGCGGCGTTCTTGGTCTGGGATGGCGGCTATACGCTCAGCCCTGGCGGGGCGCCTCAGATCAAGATCAAAAGCAGAGCCACAGTAGAACCCGAGCGCGAAGCCGCGTTCCCCGGTGGGTGTGGGAGCTGGCTTGCCAGCGATGGCGCCGGCACTGCTAGCCTTATGTTGTCTGACACACCGCTATCGCAGCCTCGCAGGGCGAGACAGCTCCCACAGGGGGGCGCAGAAACGGATAGGTACTCAATCAATCCGCCGCCGCCAAGGCCTCACGCTTGGCCAACAACGTATAAACACACGGCAACACAAACAGCGTAAACAACGTACCCACAGACATCCCCGTAGCAATCACCATCCCGATATCAAACCGACTGACCGCCCCGGCCCCTGTGGCAAAGATCAACGGCACCATGCCAAACACCATCGCTGCCGTGGTCATCAACACCGGGCGCAGGCGAATTGCCGCCGCTTCTTCCACCGCTTCACGGGGCGTCAGGCCCTTGTCCTTGCGCAGCTGGTTGGCAAACTCGACGATCAGGATCCCGTGCTTGCTGATCAGCCCGATCAACGTCACCAACCCCACCTGGGTGTAGATGTTCATGCTCGACCAACCCAGGAACAAGGGGATCAACGCGCCGCAGATCGACAGCGGCACCGTCACCAGGATCACCAGCGGGTCACGGAAGCTCTCGAACTGTGCCGCCAGCACCAGGAAGATGATGGCCAACGCCAGGCCAAAGGTGACCCACAGCGCGCTGCCTTCCTGGATGAACTGGCGTGAGGCGCCGCTGTAGTCGAAGGCGTAGCCGGCCGGGGTTTCTTCGATGGCGATCTGGCGCACGGTGTCGATGGCCTCGCCCATGCTGACAATCGGGAAGCCCGAGATCAGCGCCGAGTTGAGTTGCTGGAACTGGTTCAGTTGGCGCGGGCGCGCGCGGTCACTGATGCTGATCAGGGTCGACAGCGGCAACAGCTCGCCCTGGGTGTTTTTCACGTAGTAACTGTTCAGCCACTCGGGGTTGTCCCGGTAGGCCCGCTCGACCTGGGCGATGACCTTGTAGCTGCGCCCATCAATGGTGAACCGGTTGATTTCCGCCTCCGCCAGCAAGGTCGCCAGGGTGCTGCCCAGATCCTGCATCGACACCCCCATCTGCGCCGCCTTGGCGCGGTCGATGTCCACCACCACCTCGGGTTTGTCGAATGCCAGGTCGATATCGACAAAGGCGAACTTGCCCGACTCCATGGCCCGTTTCTTCACGCGGTCGGCCACTTGCAGCAACGACTCATAGTCATTGGGTGTGTTGATCACAAAACCGAAGGGCAGGCCTTCGCCGGTACCGGGCAGTGATGGCAGGTTGAAGCCGAATACCTGCAAGCCGGGGATCTGCTCCAGGCGTTTCTGCACCTCAGGCAGGATCTGCATCTGCGTGCGGTCGCGCTCGTTCCACGGTTTGAGCAGGAAGCCGCCGATACCCGATTGCACCCCGTTGAACCCATTGATCTGGAACGAGGAGTAATACTCCGGGAAGTCCTTGAAGATCGTGATGAACTCGTCGGTGTAGGTGTTCAGGTAGTCCAGGTTGGTCGGCTGCGGTGCGCTGGCCATCATAAAGATGATGCCCTGGTCTTCATCCGGGGCCAGTTGCGACTGGGTGAATTTGAGGAAAACCGGGATCAGGCACAGCACGATCAGGGCAAATACGATCACCACCGGCCGGGTGTTCAATGTGCCGTGCAGCATTGTCTGGTAGCGGCGCTTGAGGCCTTCGAAGATGCGGTCCAGGCGATGGGCCAGGCCCGTGGGGTTTTCGTCGTGGCGCAACAGCAGGGCGCACATCATCGGTGACAGGGTCAGGGCGACGATGCCGGAAATCACCACCGCACCGGCCAGGGTCAGGGCGAACTCCTTGAACAACGCCCCGGTCAGCCCCTCGAGGAAACCGATGGGCGCATACACCGCCGCCAGGGTGATGGTCATCGACACCACCGGCACGGCAATCTCCCGCGCGCCTTCCAGCGCAGCGTCCAGTGGCGTCTTGCCTTCTTCAATATGGCGGTGGATGTTCTCCACCACCACAATGGCATCATCCACCACCAGGCCGATGGCCAGCACCATCGCCAGCAGTGTCAGCAGGTTGATGGAGTAGCCCATCAGTTGCATGAAAAACAGCACGCCAATCATCGACAGCGGGATGGTCACCACCGGGATCACCACCGAGCGCAGCGCCCCGAGAAACAGGAACACCACGACGATCACGATCAGCACCGCTTCAAACAGGGTCTTGACCACTTCGTTGATGGACGCCTGGATAAACAGCGTGGCGTCGTAGGCGATTTCTGCCTTGAGATTGGGCGGCAACTGGGATTCCAGCTCCGGCATCAGCTTGCGTACTTCTTTGATCACATCCAGCGGGTTGGCACTGGGCGTGGCCTTGATGCCGATGTACACCGAAGGCGTACCGCCAAAGGAACTGATGGCGTTGTAGTTTTCCGCGCCCATTTCCACCCGGGCCACGTCGCCCAGCAGCACCCGGCTGTCGCCATCGGTCTTCACGGTGATGGCGGCGAAGGCCTCGGCGGTCTTCAAATCGGTGTTGGCGTTGATGCTGGTGACCACATACTCGCCCTTCACTTCGCCGGCGGCGGAGAGGAAGTTGTAGTGGCGCACGGCGTCGGTGACGTCACTGGCGCTCAGGCCAAAGCCCGCGAGCTTGACCGGGTCCAGCCACAGGCGCATGGCAAATACCTGGTTGCCGAGGATCTCGGCTTCGGCCATGCCGGGCAGGGTCGCCAGCTTGGGCTGGATCACCCGCGACAGGTAGTCGGTGATCTGCGGGTTGCTCAGTTGCTGGCTGGAGAAGCTGATGTACATCAGCGCCGAGGCATCTGCGGCCTCCTTGCTCAACACCGGGTCTTCGGCGTCCTGGGGCAGTTTGTTCTTGACCTCGTTGGCCTTGGCCAGCAGCTCGGTGAACAGCCGGTCGCTGTTGGCGCCGATCCGCGCATAGATGGAAATCACCGAGAAGTTCTGGCGACTGACCGAGGTCATGTAGTCGATACCTTCGGCACTTGCCAGGCTTTGCTGCAGCGGCTGTGTGATGTAGCCCTGGATCGTCTCGGCATTGGCCCCGGGGTACGCGGTAGTCACCGTGATCAGGGCATTTTCCATGGATGGGTATTGGCGCAGAGGCAGTTTGCTGTAGGCCTGGAAACCCAGGAGCACGATCAGCAGGCTGACCACCATGGCCAGCACCGGGCGGCGGATAAACGTGTCGGTAAACGCCATGGCTCAGTTCCTTGAACCGTCGTTGCGCGGAGGTTGGCCAGGGGCGGCCGGCAGGTTTTTATCCGCAGTGATGGCGATATGCGCACCGGTGTCGAGCTTGATCTGCCCGGCGCTGACCACTTGCTCGCCACTGCTCAGGCCTTTGGTGATCAGCACCAGGCCATCGCGCCGTTCGCCGGTTTCGATAAAGCGCCGTTCGGCGATCAGGATCGGTTGACCGTTGGCATCTTTTTCGAGGCTGCCGTCCTCGGTCTTTTTCTGTGTTACCACGTAGGCTGAGTTGCCGTAGAGGGTGTAGGTAATGGCACTTTCCGGTATCACCACCTGCGCTTGCGGGTCGGGCAGCAGCACTTGCAGGCTGCTGAACATGCCCGGTAGCAGTTTATTGTCCGGGTTGGCCAGGGTCGCTCGAACCAGCACGTTACGGGTGCTGCTCTCGACTTTCGGGTTGATCGCACTGAGGGTGCCGGGGAAGGTCAGTTTCGGGTAGGCCGAGACTTGCACCTGTACCCCCTGGCCCACGGCCAGCTTGGGCACCGACTGCTCGGGCACATAAAAGTCCACATAGAGGCTGCTCAGGTCCTGCAAGGTGGCAATCACCGTGCCGCTGGCCAGATAGTCGCCCACATCGACCTGACGAATGCCGATAGTGCCGCTGAACGGCGCGACGATGTGTTTCTTGGCCAGGGACGCTTTGAGCTGGTTGACCGTGGCCTTGTTTTTTTGCAGTTGCGCCGAGAGCCGGTCGAACTCGCCCTTGGAGATCGCCTGGCTGCCCACCAGTTGGCTGCCGCGCCCGTAATCGAGCTGGGCCAGGCCCAGGTCGGCCTGGGCGGTTTGCAGCAGGGCGTCTTCCACCGCACTGTCGAGTTGCACCAGCGGTTGCCCGGCCTTGACCTTCTGCCCCGACTCGAACTGCACGTCCTTGACCGTGCCGGCAATCTCCAGGGCGAGGTTCACCCCCTGCAAGGCCTTGAGCGTACCCACCGCCGGCAGGCGCTGTTGCCACGGTTGTTCGACCGCGGTGGCCACCGCCACGCTGATCGGCGGTTTGGGCGCGGAAAAGACCTGGATCTGCTGATAGATGGAAAAGGCTTTATAGCCCCCCAGCAGCAGGACGATGAGCAGCACAACGGCCAACATGATCAGCATGCGACGACGCAGCATATTCCGGTTCCTTGGAAAAAACTGAGGCAGACGAAGACGAACGATTCGGCACATTACTCCGAGTTTCGGGGGGATTCCAACTGGTAAATTTCAGCGTTCGCGGGCAGGCTCAAGCGCAATGGTTTTAAGGCGTAGGGGAATAGGGAAAGGGGTGTCAGGCCTTTCCCATATGAGGTCAGGGTGCGGGCATGTCGCGCTTGGCCAGCGCCGTATACACCGACGGCAGGACGAACAAAGTGAACAAGGTCCCGATCGACATGCCGGTGGCGATCACCATGCCGATATCAAACCGGCTGACCGCGCCGGCACCGCTGGAAAACACCAGCGGGATCACCCCCAGCACGGTAGCGATGGTGGTCATCAGCACCGGCCGCAAGCGGATCGCGGCGGCTTCTTCGATGGCGGCACGCGCCGACAGCCCCTGCTCCTTGCGCAACTGGTTGGCGAACTCGACGATCAGGATGCCGTGCTTGCTGATCAGGCCGATCAGCGTGACCAGGCCGATTTGTGTGTAAATGTTCAGGGTCGACCAGCCGAGGAACAGCGCAATCAATGCCCCGCAGATCGACAGCGGCACCGTCACCAGGATCACCAGCGGGTCACGCAGGCTTTCAAACTGGGCCGCCAGCACCAGGCCGATGATCGCCAACGCCAGGCCGAACGTACCCCACAGCGCATTGCCCTCCTGCACAAACTGGCGCGTGGCGTTGCTGTAGTCGAAGGTGTAGCCCGCCGGAGCCTCTTCCTGGGCGATGGCATGTACGGTCTCCAGGGCGTTGCTCATACCGACAATCGGGTAAGCCGAGACCAGCACCGAATTGAGCTGCTGGAACTGGTTCAACTGTCGCGGGCGTACCTGTTGGCTGGAGACGGTGATCAACGTCGACAGGGGCAGTAATTGGCCCTTGGCATTTTTGACGTTGTAGTGACTCAGCCAGTCCGGGTTGTCGCGGTAGGTGCGCTCGACCTGGGCAATGACCTTGTACAGATTGCCATCAATCCTGAAGCGGTTGATTTCCGTTTCAGCCAGCAGGGTCGCCAGGGTCAGGCTCAGGTCCTGCATGGACACGCCCATTTGCGCGGCCTTGGCCCGGTCAATGTCGATCACTACTTCGGGCCGGTCGAAGGCCAGGTCGATATCCACGTAGGCAAACTTCCCGGAGTCGATGGCCCGCTGTTTGACGCGCTCGGCCACCGCCAGCATCGACTTGTGGTCCTGCTGGGAACTGATGACAAAACCAAAAGGCAGGCCTTCGCCTGTACCCGGCAAGGACGGCAGGTTAAAGGCAAATACTTGCAGGCCGGGGATGCTGTCGAGCTTTTTGCGCAGCGGCGCCAGCACCTCCATCTGCGTGCGCTCGCGCTGGTCCCACGGGCGCAGTTGGAAACCGCCCACCCCCGAATGCACGCCATCGAGGCCATTGATCTGGAACGAGGCCTGGTACTCGGGCAGGGTCTTGAACAGCGCGATGAAGTCCTGGGTGTAACGGTTGAGGTAGGCCAGGTTGCTCGGCTGCGGTGCGCTGGCGAGGATAAAGATCAGGCCCTGGTCCTCATCGGGGGCCAGCTCGGAGAGGGTGAAGGTGAGCATGGCGGGAATCAGGCCGAGGATCAGCAGGGCGAACACGATGACCACCGACTGCGCCTCCATGATCTGATGCAGGCGGCGCTGGTAACGCTGCTTCAGATGGTTGAACAGCCGGTCCAGGACCAGGGGCAGGCCCCGTGGCTGTTCTTCAGGGCGCAATAACAGGGCGCACATCATCGGTGACAGGGTCAGCGCAACGATACCGGAAATCACCACGGCCCCGGCCAGGGTCAGGGCAAACTCCTTGAACAGCGCCCCGGTCAACCCCTGCAGGAAACCGATGGGCGCATACACCGCGGCCAGGGTAATGGTCATCGAAATGACCGGCACGCACACCTCCCGCGCGCCTTTGATCGCGGCCTCAAGGGGCGACTTGCCTCGTTCGATATGCCGATGAATGTTCTCCATCATCACAATGGCGTCATCCACCACCAGGCCAATGGCCAGGACCATGGCCAGCAGCGTCAGGACGTTGATCGAGTACCCCATCAGTTGCATGAAGAACAGCGTGCCGACCAGCGACAGGGGAATGGTGATGACGGGAATCACCACGGCGCGCAAAGAGCCCAGAAACAGGAACACCACCAACACCACAATCAGGATGGCTTCCAGCAGGCTCGACAGCACATGGTCGATAGAGGCGTTGATGTACAACGTCGAGTCGTAGGCGATATCGGCTTGCAGATGAGGCGGTAACTGCGCCTGCAGCAGGGGCATCAGTTCGCGTACGCGCTTGCCCAGCTCCAGCGGGTTGGCGTCGGGGGTCGGCTTGATGCTGATGTAGGTCGCGGGCAGGCCATTGAATGAACTGAAGCTGTCGTAGTTCTGCGCTCCCAGCTCCACCCGCGCCACATCCCCGAGGCGGACCTGGCTGTCGCCGTTGGTTTTCAAGGTGATGGCCCGGAAGCCTTCAACCGACTGCAGTTCGGTATTGGCCGTGACACTGGTAACGACCAATTCACCTGTAGCGTCGCCGGCAATGGACTGTACGTTGTAGCGCTTGATGGCCTGGGTCACATCGCTGGCGCTCAAACCAAAGCCTGCGAGTTTCAGCGGATCAAGCCAGATACGCATGGCAAAGCTTTGGTTGCCGATGATCTGGGCCTCGGCCATGCCCGGCAGAGTCACCAGGCGAGGCTGGATCACACGCAGCAGGACGTCGGTGATTTGCGCATTGTTCATGGTGTCGCTGGAAAAACCCAGGTACATCAGCGCGGTGTTATCCGCCGCGACCTTGTTCAGCACCGGATCCTCTATGTCCCGAGGCAGTTGGTTCCTTACTTCATTGGTCTTGGCCAACAGCTCGGTGAACAACCGGTCGCTGTCGGCCCCGACCCGCCCGTAGATGGAAATAATCGACACGTTCTGCCGGCTGGTGGAGCGCATGTAGTCGATGCCTTGCGCGCTTGCCAGGCTTTTCTGCAGAGGTTGTGTGATGTAGCTCTGCACGGTCTCGGCACTGGCGCCTGGAGAGACCGTGGTCACCGTGACCAGCGCACTTTCCATCTGCGGGAATTGGCGCAATGGTAATTGCCCAAAGGCCTGCCAGCCCAGCAACACGATCAACAGGCTGACCACCAGGGCCAGTACGGGGCGGCGGATAAACAGGTCGGTGAACGTCATTTTTCGTTCTCCCGTTGGGCCGCCAGTGGACGCTCATCAGGTTGGTTCCGGTGGATGCTGATGCGCACTGGGGTACCGTTTTGCAATTTGATCTGGCCGGCAGTAACGACCTGTTCGCCCTTGGCCAGCCCTTTGGCAATCACGATGGTGCCATCGCGTCGCTCGCCCGTTTCGACCAGGCGTTGTTCGGCGATCAGCAGCGGCTTGCCCTCGGCATCCAGCTCGTCACGGCCTTCGCTGTTTTTGCGCGGGGCTACGACGTACACATACTGGCCATAGGGGCTGTAGGCGATTGCGCTCTCCTCGATCACGATATGCAAACCCGGGTTCGTCAGCAGCACCTGCAAGTGGGCGAACATACCCGGCAACAGGTCGGCGGGCGGATGAGTCAGGGTGGCGCGTACCAACACATTTCGCGTGTGGGTGTCGACGATGGGGTCGATGGCGCTAATGGTGGCGAGACTGGAAAGTCCTGGGCGTGCCGAAACTTCAATGCGTACGGACTGGCCGATCTTGATCAGTTGAACGGCGTGCTCGGGGATGTGGAAATCGACGTAAAGGCTATCGGCGTCCTGCAGGCTGGCGATCACGGTGGCGCTTTGCAGGTAGTCACCGATGTTGACTTGGCGGATGCCAAGGGTGCCGTTGAACGGGGCGACGATGCGTTTTTTGTCCAGCGCAGTGCGGCGTTGTGCAACGACGGCGTTGTTGCGGTTGAACTCGGCGGACAGTCGGTCGAACTCCTCTTGGGAGATGGCGTTGATCGCCACCAGTTCGCGGCCGCGCTGGAAGTTCTGCCGGGCCAGGCTGCGGTCCGCCAGGGCTACGTCCAATGCGGCCTGCTCGGCCTGGTGTTCGAGTTGCAGCAGGGTTTGCCCTTGCTTGACCACTTGCCCGGAGTCGAAGTGCAACTGGGTGACGACGCCGGGCACCTCGATACTCAGGTTGATGCCCTGCAATGCCTTGAGGGTGCCAGCGGCGGGCAACTGGCGCTGCCAGGGTTGTTCGAGGGCGGTTGCCACCGCCACGCTGACGGGCGGCTTTGGCGCATGCAGCAGCTGCAGCTGTTGGTAAACCCAGAACGCTTTATAGCTGGCGAGCATCAGCACGACCAGCAGTACGATGCTGAGCATGGTAATCATCCGGCGGCCCGGCATAGTTGCTTCCTTGTGAAGGTGACAGGGTGCGGAGGGCGCGCGCAGGGGCGCTCGCTGGCACGATGAGCCAGGCAGTCTTCATCAGAAAGGCGAGTGCTATAAGGCGGAAAGTCGGACGTGTCTGTGAGATGAGTAGCCCCCGTGGCGGGGTTTTTTCACAGGTTGCGTAGGGTTTTTCTGGTGAGTCGGCTCCCAGGTGTGGGCCCGGGAGCGCGACAGTGGCTTTAGATTAGATGCAGGTGGTTATCCCAAAACCCAGCTGGCAGATCCAGGGGCTTGGCCACCAGTTGGGGCTGCCGGCAATCGTAGAAACGGCAACGACCCTGGCCAGAGGTCACGACAAACCCGTCGGCCACTGCGCCGACGCCGGCGCAGTCAGGCAACGGCCCGTCCAGGCGCAGTTCGCCACTGTCCATGTCCCAGATAAAGAAGCGATTGCCCCGTGGCGCGGTCAGTGCCACCAGACGCAACTCGCTGTGTACGGCCACGCTGGCGGTGTAGTGCCCCATGGCCTGCAATTGCTCATCGGCCACCGGGAACGCCACGAACGGTTGCCCCGGACGCTTGATCGCCAACAGTTCGGAACGCTCCTGGGAAGGCCCCATAAACTGTTGCCCGGTGAGGATCGTGCCATCGCTGGCGATCCCCATATGGCGCACGCTGTTCATTGGCTGGCTCAGGGTTTCCTTGCTCAGCAGGGTGCCGTCGCGCTGCATCAGCACCAGGCTCGGCTCCATGGCGTTGAGGTTCATCTCGACCCGGCTTTCGGCCTCGGTGCGAATGCCACCATTGGCCACGATCAGAGTCTCGCCATCGGGCATCCACGACACCTGGTGCGGGCCGATGCCGTGGGTGGACATCTCCCCGCTGTGTACCAGGCGCTCACCTTCGAACCTGTACACGCCCAGTAGGCCGCGACCGGGGTCGGTGGTGTCGTTTTCCGTGGCGTATAGCCAGTCGCCGCTCTTGTGAATGACCGCATGCCCATAAAAGTGCCGGTTGGCCTGGGACGTCACGGTTTGCAGCAGCGTGCCGTCGCGCAGGTCTACCAGGTAGCTCTCGGTGCCGGGGCGGCGCGCCACGAACAGCGCGATGGGCAGGCTCGGGTGGTTGATGATGTCGTGGCAACGCTGACCGACCTGGGTGGCGAACACCTGGCTGCCGTCCAGGCGATAGCCCACGGCGTAGTGCTTGCCGTCGGCATCATCCCGGGCCGACAGCAACAGCGGGCTGTCGCCCTTGCGCTTGAACAGCGTCCAGCCGCCCAGGGTGATTGCACTGAGCAGCACGCTGCCGATGGCCAAAGCCTGTCGCCTGAGCATCATCAGTCACCGTCGTTGGCATTGAAGCCCAGTTGGATGCCCAGCGCCTTGGCCAGTTCGCCTTCATGCAGGCGGTGGACCACGTTGAGGCTGTCGTAGATAGCGTTGAGTTGCTCGCGCCCGGCGTCGTCGGCCAGCAGTTCATTGAGCGAACGCTGGTTGCTGTCGAACAGCTTCAGGGCGGCGGCGTAGGCGGCGTCGATCTTTTCGGCCAGAGGTTTCTGGTCGGCAGGCAGCAGGCCGCGCAGGCCTTTGTTGTCGACCCCGACCCACACGGTCTGGGCCGCCGCGAGGCTGGCTCGCAAGCCTTGCAGGGACGACTGGCTGCGCCACGCATCGGCCTGGAATGGCTGCGGGATACCCTTGGACAGGCGACCCATCGGCGTGCCGAGTTTTTTCTTCAGGGTATCCAGGGCCGTGACCTGCACGCGCAGCAGTTCGGCGATGGCTTCGTGGGAATCGGCGTAGCGCTGGTTAGGAAACTTGGTCATCTGCGCGAGCATGCCGTCGGTGCTGTTCCAGCTGGCCAGAATTTCTTCGGCCAATTGCTTCTGGCGCTCGCCGATGGCCATCAGCAGCGGGCAGTAGCGGGCTTTCTGGGCGTCGTTGGCGATGTCGGTCTTGGCGTCATACAGGATGTATTCGTAGGCCGACAGGCCTTGCACTACCACGCTGGACTTGGCCAGGGCGGCGGCGTCGATCTGTGGCTGGGCAGTGGCCAGTTGCTCGACCTGGCGGCCGACGAGGTTTTTCTTGTCGGGCCAGAACTGCACCTGCCAGGCGCGATTGCCTTCAGCCAGCGGGCCGATCAGCAGCGGTTGCAACTCGGCCCAGGCTTTTTGCGCGTGGAGGAAGTCGGCGCGGGCGGTCTCCAGGGATTCCTTGCCTTGGCAGTAAGCCAGGGCGCTGACGGCCAACTGCCGGTCAGCTTCGACCCAGCGGCTGTAGGTCGGCAGGATCACTTGCTTGGCGATGGCTGCCGAGGTGACCGCTTGCGGATCCTGCGGCGAGCAGGCGCCAAGGGCCAGGGCGGCCAGGCTGGTGAACAACAACTTGGGACGGAACATGTCGAGCTCCCTTCAATAATTGGGGCAAAGCTTATAGAGAATTCAGGAACGCGAGCAATGCTGCTCGCTGCTGCGCATTAAAAGACAACACCTGTTGCTGCGCCGCCTGGGCCTCACCGCCGTGCCACAGCACGGCTTCGAGCAGGTTGCGGGCACGGCCGTCATGCAGGAACTGGGTGTGGCCACTGACGTTTTGCGTCAGGCCAATGCCCCACAACGGCGGCGTGCGCCAGTCGCGGCCACCGGCCTTGAACTCGCTGCGGTTATCGGCCAGGCCCTCGCCCATGTCGTGCAGCAGCAAATCGCTGTACGGTCGGATGACCTGGTTGGCCAGCTCCGGTTCGGCGGCATTGCTGGCGGTGGTGAACTTCGGTGTGTGGCATGCCTGGCAACCGGCCTGGAAGAACAGGTTCTTGCCGTCCAGCACTTGTTGCGCGTTGACGTCGCGTCGGGCGGGCACGGCCAGGTTCCGGGTGTAGAACAGCACCAGGCGCAGGATGTTATCGCTGACTTCCTGCTCGCCATTTTCGCCGTTGCCGTTGGGCGCCTGCTTACAGGCAACCTGTGCGTCGGTGCAGTCGTCCATGGGCCGCAGGCTGGTGGTCAGGCCCATATCACCAGAGAACGCGTGAACATTTTGTTGATTGAGGTTCGGCTGCCCGGCTTTCCAGCCAAAGCGCCCGAGCACGGTTTTTTGCTGGGCATCGTCCCAGACCCAGTTCGGGCGGCCGAGCACGCCGTTTTTGTCCGGGCGTTTGCTGGCGTTTTGCAGGATGTCCGCGTCGCTGATGGCTTCGAGCAGGCCCAGGCCGATCATCGGCGGTGCTACACGGGCGGAAAACCGCGTATCCGGGTGCATCGGCCCGTAGCCGAGCTGGGTGATCTGCAGGCTCGGCTTGCGCAACTCCACCACCGTACCGTCATTGAACGTGACGTTGACCGGTGTGTAGTCGACCCGCACCTTGCCTTCCGGGACGACACCGGGCACGGCCATGTCCTGCAACTGCCCGCCATACACCGGCTCGGGCACGATCCCCAACTGTTCGATGACCTTGGCATAGGGCGGCGAATCCGGGATCGACAGGCGTACCAGCATCGACACCGCATTGTTGGCCTCAGGCGCGGGCGGATGGCCGCGCCCGTCCTTGATATGGCAGTTCTGGCAAGCATTGGTGTTGAACAGCGGCCCCAGCCCGTCGCGGGCGGTGGTGGTGGCCGGGGCGATCACCCATGGATTGCGGAAAAAACTGTTGCCGACGCTGAAGTCCAGGCGGCGGGTTGGTGCCAGGTTGGCCGACGGCAGAGAAAAGGCATTCTGGTCGGTCTTGCGCACCGTGGTGCTGCCCCCCGAACGGGCTTCACCGGGCTCGGCCTGGGTAAACGTCGGCGGCGGGGCGTCATCGCAGGCACTCAGACTCACGGCCATCAAGAGTGCAGACAGGCGAAGAAGCAAACGGGGCATCAAGAATCCTGGAAGACGGGCGAGGGTGGATGAAATTCAGGGGCAAAGTCTAACAGGGCGGGGCGGATTGAATAAGAGCAATTATCGTTTGCTCCAATCTGATGCATTCCCGCTAGAATGACCGCACATTTTTTTTGGAGGTGGCCAATGCAGGCTCTCGACGCTTTGCTCAACCGTGTTTCCGTACCGCGCCTGCTGGAACCGGCCCCTACTGCCGAGCAGCGCGAAGTGCTGTTCGCGGCAGCCATGCGTGCGCCGGACCACGGCCAACTGCGGCCGTGGCGCTTCCTCACCGTGGAAGGCGCAGCCCGCGAGCAAATGGGCACCCTGCTGGCCGAAGCGGCCCGCCTGCAAGACCCCGAGGCCCCGCAAGCGGTGATCGACAAGGCGCAGAATGGCCCGTTGCGTGCGCCGTTGGTGGTGGTGGTGATTGCCCGTCTGCAGGAGCACTTCAAGGTGCCCAAGTCC
This sequence comes from Pseudomonas sp. FP2294, assembly GCF_030687625.1. Classification (NCBI taxonomy): domain Bacteria; kingdom Pseudomonadati; phylum Pseudomonadota; class Gammaproteobacteria; order Pseudomonadales; family Pseudomonadaceae; genus Pseudomonas; species Pseudomonas sp. FP2294. Next base: position 4,507,314 of record NZ_CP117441.1, on the reverse strand, counting down.
GAGCAATTGCTGGCGGCGGCCTGTGCGGCCCACGGTATTTTGCTGGCGGCGTATGCCCAGGGCATTGGTGCGGTGTGGCGGACCGGGGATTTGTCGTATTCGGCGCATGTGGCCAAGGGGTTGGGGCTGAGTGCGGGTGAGGAAGTGATTGGCTTCCTTTATTTGGGCACTGCGCAAAACCCGCCGCGGACGGCGGCGAAAGAAGACATCACGGCGTTTGTCAGCGCCTGGACCGGTGTCTGACTCACTGCAAATCTGCTGGTGCTGTATGTGGGAGCGGGCTTGCCCGCGATAGCGCAGTGTCAGTCGCCGGATTTATTGACGGGTCCACCGCTATCGCGAGCAAGCCCGCTCCCACATGGGGTATTTCATCGTTTTCCGGACCTGGGTCTACACCCGGAACTGATCCATCAGTTTCATCTGCTGGTTGGCCAATGCATTCAACTGGCTGCTGATCGCCGCCGATTCAGTGGCCTGACCGGTCAAGGTCTCGGTCACGGTACGGATCGCCGAAACGTTGCGGTTGACCTCTTCGGCCACGGCGCTCTGTTCTTCGGCAGCGCTGGCGATTTGCAGGTTCATGTCGCTGATCACCGTCACCGCATCGCTGATCTTGCCCAGGGCCTGGACCGCCTGCTGGATCTGCCCGGCGTTGTTCTGCGCCTGGCTCTGGCTCGAATGCATGGTGGTCACTACCCCACGGGTAGCGCTCTGGATACGTTCTATGACCAGGCGGATTTCTTCCACTGAGTCCTGGGTGCGTCGCGCCAGGTTGCGCACTTCGTCTGCCACTACCGCAAAACCCCGTCCGCTTTCCCCGGCGCGTGCCGCTTCAATCGCCGCGTTGAGCGCCAGCAGGTTGGTCTGCTCGGCAATGCTGCGGATCACCTCCAGCACCGAGCCGATCTGCTCACTGTTGACCGCCAGGGCTTCGACCTCGGTCACCGCCTTGCTGACTTCTTCGGCGAGGGTGGTGATATCGCGGGTACTGCGCTCGATAATCGCCATGCCTTCACGGGCCGATTGATCGGCGCCGCGTGCTGCACTGGCCGCATTTGAGGCGCTGTTGGCCACCTCATGGGCGGTGGCGCTCATCTCGTTGGAGGCGGTGGCCACCTGGTCGATCTCGCGAAATTGCACCTGCATGCCTTCGCTGGTCTGGCGCGCGATTTCCGAGGACTGATCCGCGGTGCCACGGGCTTCAGTGATGCTCTGCTTGATCTGGGCGATGGTCGGCTGCAGCTTGTCGAGGAAGCGATTGAACCAACTGACCAGTTCTCCCAGTTCGTCTTTTTTCGTATAAGTCAGGCGCTGGGTCAGGTCGCCGTCGCCGCTGGCAATATCCTTGAGCATCGCCGCCACGCTGTTGATCGGGCGAGTCACACCCGTCGCGGTCAGCCATATCAGCAGCAGGCCCAGCAGGCCAGCCACGGCGCCCACCAGCAACGCCTGGAGTGTGCCGCGGGCCTGGGCGTCGTCGAGCACGCCTTGCAACTTGACCGAATCGGCCAGCAGCACGTCCTTGGGCAGCGAAATCAACACGCCCCAGGGCTTGGCACCGGCAATCGGCTTGAGCGGATATACCGCGTGGATCGTGTCGTTTTGCTCGCGGACCTTGCGCGTTTCACTGGCCAGCAGTTGCACGATCTCTTTGCCTTCGCCGCCAAGCATATCGACGATGCTCTTGCCGACCTTGTCCGGCTCGCCACTGTAGCCGGCGATCAGGCCACTGCTGGAGAGGATTTCCATGATTCCGGCGCCGTCGAACAGCTCTTTTTGCGCGGTATTGGCCGCCGCTTGCAGGGCGTCCAGGGCAATGTCGATACCGATCACCCCAATCACCTTGCCGTCGGCCAGCAGCGGCAGGGAGATGGTGGTCATCAGCATCGACTTGCCGGCCACTTCGTCGGCGTACGGGTCCAACAGGCAAACGCTGCGGGTATCCCGTGGGCAGGTGTACCAGATGTTGTAGGGCGTGCCGCTGAGATTGAGGGTGGTCTTGGTCAGGTCCGCTTCCACCATGATCGTGTTCAGGCCTTCACCGCCGGCCCGGCTCCAATAGCTGGAGAAACGCCCGGCTTCGTTGGAGGCGCGCAGCTTGTCGTCGATAAATTCGCTGTCCTTGCCATCCAGGCCGTTGGGTTCAAACGACAACCAGATCCCCAGCACCTTGGTGTTGCGCTCGAAGGCGGTCTTGATCTGCTGATTGAGCTCCTCGCGCACGGCCCCTGCTTCCAGCGAACGCTTGGCGGCCATGTTGCGCAAGTCCTTGACCTGATCGGCGAGGGCGGTGACCACCAACAGGCTCTCGCCGAAGGCTTTCTGTACCTGTACCGCCTGCTCGGCGGCCTTGGCCTGGAGCAGGTTTTCCACGCTGGTGGTGAGCATCTGCGAACTTGAGGTGTTGACCAGTTGGTCGTTCTGGTTGGTCTGGTAGATGTTCAGGCTGACGATCAGCGCAATCACCCCCAACAGGCAGAGGCCGGAGAGCAGCACGATTTTCAAGCGGATGGAGAGGGTGTCGAACATGGGCTTACTCGCGATTGGACTTGTTGGTGTGCAAGCAGGGCAACGGCCAAGTCCATTCGGCGCTATGCCCGGAACATCGGCACCGACGGGTAATTCATGAGGAACAGGCGATGAGCGGTAGGGCGCTCAGGCGGGGGTTCGCGCCAGGCGTTCGGGGCGTGACCAGATCCACAGGTTGCCCAGGCTCATGCCGGCGATCGCCAGGTAGATCGGCCACCCGTGATCGAGCATCACCAGCATCAGGCCGGCACACAGCAGCATGCTCACGGTGGCGCTGACCTTGGCCCGGCGCGCGATGATCTTGCCGTTGCGCCAGTTGAACAGGATCGGCCCGAACAGCCGGTGGTTTTCCAGCCACGCGCTCAGGCGCGGCGAGCTCTTGGTGGCAGCCCAGGCGGCCAGCAGGATGAATTCGGTGGTGGGCAGGCCCGGTATGACAATCGCGATCAAGCCGATCCCCAGGCTGACATAGGCCAGCAGGCCGAACAGGATTCGGGCGAGCTTGGAGGAGGAGGGGGCGGGGGCTGTCATAGGTACGATTTGTCTGGGTTTCGAAAAATCTGCAAATGGAGCGCGATCAACATGTGGGGGCTGGCTTGCCTGCGATGCAGACGCTTCGGTGTATCAGTTAGACCGAGGCGATGCTATCGCAGGCAAGCCAGCTCCCACATTCATGACATGCCAGCAGCGGGTCAGGCCAGTTCTGGGGCGCTAGCGTACGCCTGTTCCAGCAACACGGTGAAGCGTACAAAGGCATCCACTGCACCTTTTTCCGCCGCCGCTTCTTCTTCGGCGCTCAGTTCCAGGCTATCGAGGGTGCGGGTGAAGCGCTTCCAACCTTCGGCACGGCCACCGGCCGGCTCGCCGAGGTGGCGGGCCCCGAAGGTTTCGCTCAGGCCCAGGCCAACGGCACGTTTGATCAGGAATGCTGCGCCCAGCTTTGAACCTTCGGAGACGAACAGCCAGCCCAGGGCCTGGGCCTTGCTCGGGTTCTGCACGGCACCGGCCACGGGGGCAGGCACTTCGGTGTCCAGGTCGGCCAGGTCCAGCTTGGCGGCGTCGGCGCGGCAGCGCTCGGCCAGGTCGGGCACCAGCTTGATCAGCTCGGGATCGTTGTACAGCGCCACCAGTTCCGACTGGAACAGGTACTGCGCGACCACGAAACGGGCGAAGTTGGCCTGGGTTTCAAACGGGGCGTGAGCCTTGACCAGGGCGTCGAGCTTGGTGTGTGGCTCGTGGGTGATCTGGTTCAGGCGCTGGGAGCGCAGGCTTGCGCGTTCTGTGGTGGTGGAAGCGGTCATTGGATGTCCTTGAGAAGGAAAAGCGCCTTGTTGCCAGGCTGTTATTACTAGACGAACAAGAAGACGCGTCACAGTAAAAAATCCTCACCCCGGCCGGCGATAAAACCGGCGAGGCGGGGTTGCGTGGGTCAGATATCCCAGATCAGGTTGATCGCAAAGTTACGCCCTGGCTGGGTCAGGCGGTCCAGGCTGGCCGGCGAGGTCACGCCGGCTTCGCCCACGCCGTCGTAGCTGCGCACGTCATCCCAGTTCCAGTATTTCTTGTCGGTCAGGTTGTACAGGCCGCCGTTGACGGTCAGCTCGTCGGTGACTTTGTAGAAGCCGGTCAGGTCGACGATGCCAAAGCCCGGGGTCTTGAACGGGCCGTTGGCCTTGATGCCGGTCGGGGTAAAGAACGTGGTGCTGTCTACCCGGTTCTGTTTCTTGACCAGGGTCCAACTGACCAGCGCACCGTAGGTGTCCTGGTCGTAGCCCAGGCCGAACACACCCTTGAGCGGGTTGACGCTGTTCAGCGGCTGGCCGGTTTCATCGTTGCGGCCGTGGGCGTAGGCAATCGCGCCTTTGCTGTACAGGCCTTGCGGCGCGCCGAAGGCGTCCAGGTTCAAGCGCCCTTTGACCTCCATACCCTTGATGGTGGCGCGCTTGATATTGCCGGGCTGGAAGATGGTACCGGTTGGGCTCAGTGCGGCGTTGTCCTCGTCAATGAAGTCACGGTACTTGTTATAGAACACCGCGACGTCGAAATTGCCTGAGTCGAAGTTGCCACGGATTCCGGTTTCGTAGCTCTTGCTGGTTTCCGGCTTGAGGTTCGAGTTGGGCTCGACGACATAGTTTTCTTCCAGGTTTTCAAAACGGCCATACAGCGCTTTGGCTGATGGCGTGCGGAAACCTTCGGCGTACTGGCCAAACCAGGTGTACTGCTCGGTCAGTGCGTAGGTCACGCCCAGTTTTGGCGAGAAGCGATGCCAGGTTTTGTTCGAGTCGTCATGGGGGTACTTGCGGTCCGGGTCGGTGGTATTGAGGAACGCTTCGGTCAGTTTGGGTTTGAGCTGGATGTAGTCGTAGCGCAGGCTGGGCAGGAAGGTCCAGTCATTCCAGCTGATCTGATCCTGGGCAAACAGCGCGTAGCTGTTGATGGTCGGATCGGGGAAATCGCTGGCTTTTTTCACGCTGTCGGCAGGGGTTGGGCTCGGTGCGCCGATGGCAGTGCAGCCCGCGCCTACAGCCAGGCAGGTCGCCGCACCTTCGCGCGAACCGGTGACTTTCTGCTGCTTGATCGTGGTGCCGTAGGTCAGCAGGTGATCGGTATCGCCGATGACGAAGGCCTTGTCCAACTGCGCGTCGAACACCCACTGCTTTTCTTCGTAGAGGGTGTCGCGGGTACGCAGCACGCGGCGGCCGGCCTGATAGATTTCGCTGGTGGCCTGGTCGGTCTTGGCGATCTGGTAGTTGAGGCTGGTCTTGATGTGATCGGCAATCGGCGAGTCGAGTGAAAACTTGTTCTCCAGGCCAAAGCGTTCGCGGGTGATGGTGTCGTTACCGCGGCGGTCACGGTACATGTTCGTGCCCTGGCCCTCGAGGAAGATCCCGCCCACCGCACTTTTCTGGTTGATGTCGCGGTCGTCCTTGTACTTCTCGTAGGTCAGGCCCAGGCGGTTGTCTTCGCCGTAGTTCCAGCCCAGCTTGGCCAGCACGTTGGTAGTGCGCACGTCTTCCGGGTTGGCGCCGGTGCGGGCCAGGCCGGTGGCGTTGTTGCCGTTATGAGACTCCATCTCGTGGCCGTTGCGCTGACTCAGGTGCAGCAAACCGTCGAAGTCCTGCACCCGGCCGGCGACGGTGCCGGAGGTCAGCCAGCTTTCGTCCGCCGAGCTGTAGCCGGTCTTCAGCCGCGCGCCCACATCCTGGCCAGGCTTGATGATGTCATCCGGATCGAGGGTGAAGTAGCTGACGGCGCCGCCGATGGCGCTGCTGCCGTACAGGGCCGAGGCCGGGCCACGGATGATTTCCACGCGCTTGACGATTTCCGGGTCGACATAGTTGCGCCGGGTCTTGGCGTACGGGCCGTTGAAGAAGTTGTCCGGCACCTCTACACCGTCGACCTGGGTGAGGATGCGGTCGCCGTCGATCCCGCGAATGTTGTAGCCGGAGTTACCGGAGCGGGTGCCCGCGCCACCGACCGAGACGCCCGGTTCGTAGCGCACCAGTTCGCGGATGGTGTTGACGTTCTGGCGGTCCAGCTCCTCGCGCTCATGCACGGTGACGGTGCTGGGCACGCTGTCTACCGCTTGTTCCTGACGGGTGGCGCTGATGGTCATTTGCTGCAGGGTGATAGCACTGCCCGCCGTGCGCTTTTCCAGGACGATATTGTTGTTACCCAGTTTGCGGTAGTTCAGGTTGGTCCCCACCAACAGCCGATCCAGGGCCTTTTCCGGTGTCAGTGAGCCCCGTGCGCCGGGGGATGAAACCCCTTGGCCCAGTTCGGCGGGCAGGCCGATCTGCCAGCCGGTGACGGCGGTAAAGGCGTTGAGCGCCGACACCAGGGATTGCTGCTCGATGCTGAAGGTGTAATTGGCGTGGCTGCGCGCAGCGGGTTCGGCGGCAGTGGCCGTCAGGACCGGGCTGCCTGCCAACAGGATCGCGGCGGCCAGCAGGCAAAGCGTGGGCGAAGAGGACCGGCGGTTGAAACGAGAGGACATCGAGAGCGCTCCGAGGTACGAGTCTTATAGTTGCGAGCCTGAATCAAATAGGAATCAGTTGCATTGGCTAAGACGAGACGTACCAGCAGAGGTTATCGAGTAAAAATAATTATTCTCAATTGAGAATGACTAGCGCGGGGAACTCCGAGAGCCTGGCCGAGGTGATATGCGCCAGGGAGCGCACTACGTCCAGGGGCTGGTCCAGGCGGTAATTACCGGTCACCGCGACGCTGGCCAGTTGCTCGTTGGTGTTGACGATCCAGCCCGGGTAATAGCGCCGCAGCTCTGCCAGCACTTCACTCATCGGGCAGTTTTCAAAGACCAGTCGGCCCTGGACCCACGCCAGCTCCTTGGTCGCATCGAGTTTGGAGGGTTGGCCGAAGCCCTCGGGGCCGACGCGGATGCTTTCGCCGGCACTCAGGCGCACCCGGTTGTTGCCGAAGGGGGTACTCAGGTCAACGTCTCCGCGTTGCACCTGAACCTGGGCCTCACCGTTGAGATAACGCACAGCGAATGCCGTATCGCTGACACTGGCGCGCACTGGGCCGGCGTCGATTTGCAGGGGCAGGCCACGGTTGGCCGCGACTTCGAAAAACGCCTCGCCCTGGTACAGGCGGGCGATGCGCTGATGTTCGTCGATGGTGCTGGAAAACGCCGAATTGGTATTGAGCAGCACCTTGGAGCCGTCATCCAGCTGCAGGCGCTGGCGCTCGCCGACCACGGTCAAATGGTCGGCCTGCAGGCGCACCGGCAGGTTGCTGAAGCTGAACAGCCCGAGCAGCAACACCGCCGCCGTGGCCAAGGGCTTCCAGTGCGGCTTGATGCGCCGCCAGGCGCTGGGCTTGCGCGGTGCATTGAGGGCCACGGCGGCGCTGTGTACCGGCGCACCGCCCCAGGCGGCCTGGGCTTTGGCAAAGGCTTGGGCGTGACTCGGGTCGGCGGTGAGCCAGGCCTGGAACTCGGCCTGCTGGCCTGGCTGCGGGCATTGCAAAGCGATCAGCCAGTCGAGGGCTTGGTCCATGGCCGCATGTTGCAACACCTCATGAGCCAGCTCATGGGGGCGCAGTTTGTTCGGGTCCGTCACGGTGTTCCTCGGGTCTTCGCCACGTTTTATTCAGTGTCTTGCGTATTTTTGCGACATTTCTGTCGGCTTGTCCCGACAAAGCTTAAGGGTGATCGAGTCGTTCGGCCACACCTATGCAGATGGCCATGATCAATTTCAGTTCCTTTTGCACGGTGCTCAAGGACACCTGCAACTGGTCGGCAATCTCCTGATAGCTGCAGCCGTGCAGGCGGCTGAGGATAAAAATCTGCTGCTGGCGGGCGCTCAACTGTCCGAGGCTGACACTCAGGTGCTCCAGCAATTGCTCGGCGTGGGCGGCATCTTCGGGCGTCGTGACCGGGGAGGCGACGCTTTGCAGGACATCCAATGGGACATCTTCCTGCAAGGTGCGGGACTGGATCCGACGCGCGCGCAGATGGTCGAGGGCCAGGTTGCGTGCGGTCTGGAACACGAAAGGTTCGAGGTGATCAATCGGTCGCTCGCTGAGCGCCCGGGTGACGCGCAGGTAGGTTTCCTGCAACAGGTCCTCGGCGGTGCTGTGGTTATTCACCATCCGCTGCAAGGTGCGCAGTAGCACCACCCGTTGGGTGAGGAAGACTTGATTGAAGCGAGATAGGCTCACAGTGATACCGGACCAATTGGCAGTTAATGATAATGCTTATCATCAACGCAAATGGCAAGTGGCTATTTCTCTGAACCCACGCAAGACAAATGTGGGAGCGGGCTTGCTCGCGAATGCGGTGGGTCAGTCAATACATTCATTACTGACCCACCGCATTCGCGAGCAAGCCCGCTCCCACAGGGGGGGTTATTCGGCGTTACACAGCGCCAGGCAGTTATCCAGCATACGGTTGGAGAAGCCCCATTCGTTGTCGTACCACGCCAGTACCTTGAGCAGCTTGCCACTGGACTTGGTGTGGTTGGCGTCGAAGATCGACGACAGCGGGTTATGGTTGAAGTCACTGGAAACCAGCGGCAGGGTGTTGTAGCCGAGGATTTTCGAGTGTTGGCTGGCTTCTTTGAGCAGCGCGTTGACCTCATCGGCCGTGGCTTCTTTTTTCAGTTGCACGGTCAGGTCCACCAGCGACACGTTGATCACCGGCACGCGCACCGCCATGCCCGTCAGCTTGCCCGCCAGTTCCGGCAGGACCAGGCCCACCGCTTCGGCTGCACCGGTCTTGCTCGGGATCATGTTCTGCGTGGCCGAGCGGGCGCGGTACGGGTCGGTGTGGTAGACGTCGGTCAGGTTCTGGTCGTTGGTGTAAGCGTGGATGGTGGTCATCAGGCCGCTTTCGATACCCAATTCGCGGTGCAGCACCTGGGCTACCGGCGCCAGGCAGTTGGTGGTGCAGGAGGCGTTGGAGATGATCTGGTGGGATTGACGCAAAATGTCATGGTTGACCCCGTAGACCACGGTGGCATCCGCGCCCTTGGCCGGGGCCGAGATAATGACCTTGCGCGCGCCGGCGCTAATATGGGCAGCAGCCTTGTCACGGTCGGTGAACAGACCGGTGCATTCGAACACCACGTCGATCTTGTGCGCAGCCCACGGCAGGTCGGCGGGGTTGCGAATGGCACTCACAGCGATCCGGTCGCCATTGACGGTCAGGCTTTCCTGATCGTGAGCAACCTCTGCATCGAAAGTGCCATGGACGGTGTCGTATTTGAGCAGGTGGGCATTGATCGAACTGTCGCCCAGATCATTGATGGCGACGATCTGCAAATCCTGGCGGTAACCTTGGGTATAAAGTGCGCGCAGGACGTTGCGGCCAATACGGCCAAAACCATTGATTGCAATCCGAAGAGTCATTTGAAAGCGCCTGTCGTCGATTTGTTGTAAGAATTACAAGATTATTCGCATAAAAATAGAAAACAAGCCTTTTTAGTGGCAATATTTTGTTCAATCTACAACGAGTGACCTGAATCAACTGGTCCGATGATCCAAACGACTCCCTGCCATCCCATGAGCGGTGGGCGTTTGATCAGCATAGACACTCAGGTCGCCACATCCGTTAGCCTGGAGTTCTACACATGCATCCCCGCGTACTTGAGGTCACCGAACGCCTTATCGCCCGCAGCCGGGCAACCCGTGAGGCGTACCTTGCGCTGATTCGCGGCGCGGCCAGCGACGGGCCGATGCGCGGCAAGCTGCAATGCGCCAACTTTGCCCACGGCGTGGCCGGGTGCGGCACTGAAGATAAAAACAGCCTGCGGATGATGAATGCCGCCAACGTGGCAATTGTTTCGTCATATAACGACATGCTCTCGGCGCACCAGCCGTACGAACATTTCCCGGAACAGATCAAAAAAGCCCTGCGCGAAGTCGGCTCGGTCGGCCAGTTCGCCGGCGGCACCCCGGCCATGTGCGACGGTGTGACCCAGGGCGAGCCGGGCATGGAGCTGAGCCTGCTCAGCCGCGAAGTGATTGCCATGTCCACGGCGGTAGCGCTGTCCCACAACATGTTCGACGCCGCGCTGATGCTGGGGATCTGCGACAAGATCGTCCCGGGCCTGATGATGGGTGCCCTGCGTTATGGCCATCTGCCGATGATCTTCGTGCCCGGCGGGCCGATGCCCTCGGGGATCTCCAACAAACAGAAGGCCGATGTGCGCCAGCGCTATGCCGAAGGCAAGGCCAGCCGCGAAGAGCTGCTGGAATCGGAGATGAAGTCCTACCACAGCCCCGGCACCTGCACCTTCTACGGCACCGCCAACACCAACCAGTTGCTGATGGAAGTGATGGGCCTGCACTTACCCGGCGCTTCGTTCGTCAACCCGTACACACCGCTGCGCGATGCACTGACCCGCGAGGCTGCGCACCAGGTCACGCGCCTGACCAAGGCCAATGGCAACTTCACACCGATCGGCGAGATCGTCGACGAAAAATCCCTGGTCAACTCCATCGTCGCTCTCAACGCCACCGGCGGTTCGACCAACCACACCCTGCATATGCCGGCCATCGCCATGGCCGCGGGCATCATCCTCACCTGGCAGGACATGGCCGACCTCTCGGAGGTGGTGCCGACCCTGTCCCACGTCTACCCGAACGGTAAAGCTGATATCAACCACTTCCAGGCGGCGGGCGGCATGTCGTTCCTGATCCGTGAGTTGCTGGAAGCCGGCCTGCTCCACGAAGACGTCAACACCGTGGCCGGCCATGGCCTGAGCCGCTACACCCAGGAGCCATTCCTGGTGGATGGCGAACTGGTCTGGCGTGAAGGCCCGATCGAAAGCCTCGACGAAAGCATCCTGCGCCCGGTGGCCCGTGCCTTCTCCCCGGAGGGTGGTTTGCGAGTGATGGAAGGCAACCTCGGCCGTGGGGTGATGAAAGTCTCGGCCGTGGCCCTCGAGCATCAAATCGTCGAAGCGCCGGCCGTGGTGTTCCAGGACCAGCAGGACCTGGCGGACGCGTTCAAGGCCGGCCAGTTGGAGAAGGATTTTGTCGCGGTCATGCGCTTCCAGGGCCCGCGCTCCAATGGCATGCCGGAATTGCACAAGATGACGCCGTTCCTTGGTGTGTTGCAGGACCGGGGTTTCAAAGTCGCATTGGTGACAGACGGGCGCATGTCCGGCGCCTCGGGTAAGATTCCCGCCGCGATTCACGTCAGCCCCGAAGCCCAGTGCGGTGGGGCGCTGGCGCGGGTCAAGGATGGCGATATCATTCGCGTCGATGGCGTCAAAGGCACCCTCGAGCTTAAGGTGGACGCCGAAGAATTTGCAGCGCGCGCGCCTGCCACGGGCCTGTTGGGCAATAACGTGGGGGCCGGTCGCGAGCTGTTTGCATTTATGCGCCTGGCCGCAAGCTCCGCAGAGCAGGGCGCCAGCGCCTTTACCTCTGCCCTGGAGACACTTAAGTGAAACTTGCGCTGGTTGGTGACATCGGCGGTACCAACGCCCGGTTTGCGTTATGGCGGGACCAGGCACTGCATTCGATCCGGGTGCTGGCCACGGCGGATCACGCCAGCCCTGAAGAGGCGATCAAGGTCTACCTCGCCGAGGAAGGCCTGGCGCCGGGTTCCATCGGCGCGGTGTGCCTGTCGGTGGCCGGGCCGGTAAGTGGTGATGAGTTCAAGTTCACCAACAACCATTGGCGCCTGAGCAAGACCGCGTTCTGCAAGGCCCTGCAAGTGGACGAGCTGCTGCTGGTCAATGACTTCTCGGCCATGGCCCTGGGCATGACCCGCCTGCAACCCGATGAGTACCGCGTGGTCTGCGCCGGCACCCCGGAGCCGTGGCGCCCGGCCGTGGTGATCGGCCCAGGCACAGGGCTGGGCGTGGGCACCTTGCTGGACTTGGGCGCCGGCCGCTGGGCCGCGTTGCCGGGCGAGGGCGGGCATGTCGACCTGCCCCTGAGCAGCCCACGGGAAACCCAGTTGTGGCAACACATCTACAACGAGATCGGGCATGTCAGCGCCGAGACCGCCCTGAGCGGTAGCGGTCTGCCACGCCTGTACCGGGCGATCTGCGCGGTGGACGGCCATCCGGCGGTATTGGAAACCCCGGAGGCGATTACTGCGGCAGGGTTGGCTGGCGATCCGGTGGCGATGGAGGTCCTCGACCAGTTCAGCATCTGGCTGGGCCGCGTGGCCGGCAATAACGTGCTGACCACCGGCGCCCGGGGTGGGGTGTATATCGTGGGCGGGGTGATCCCGCGGTTTGCCGAGTTCTTTATCAACAGTGGCTTTGCCAAGAGCTTTGCGGACAAAGGTTGCATGAGCGACTACTTCAAAGGGATCCCGGTGTGGTTGGTGACGGCGCCGTATTCCGGGTTGACCGGGGCGGGTGTGGCTTTGGAGCAGGCATTTGCGTAGGCAGTGATGGCCCCATCGCGGGCAAGCCCACTCCCACATTTGATTGTGTTCACAAATCAAAATGTGGGAGTGGGCTTGCCCGCGAAGAGGCCCTAGAGAGCACCCCATAACAACAAGGAGGCCCCCGTGAGCGTAATCAGTAAATCCATTCTTCTCGTCGATGACGACGAGGAAATCCGCGAGTTGCTGCAAACCTACCTCAGTCGCGCCGGCTTCCAGGTGCGGGGCGTGCCCAATGGCGCAGGGTTTCGCCAAGCCATGGACGAAGCCCCATGCGACCTGGTGATCCTCGACGTCATGCTGCCCGACGAAGACGGCTTCAGCCTCTGCCGCTGGGTACGTCAGCACCCGCGCCAGGCTCAGGTGCCGATCATCATGCTCACCGCCAGTTCCGACGAGGCCGACCGGGTCATCGGCCTGGAGCTGGGCGCCGACGATTACATCGGCAAACCCTTCAGCCCCCGTGAGCTGCAGGCACGCATCAAGGCCCTGTTGCGCCGCTGCCAGTTTGGCCAGGAGCGCAGCGGTGGCGATGTGCTGGTGTTTGATGAGTGGCGGCTGGACATGATCAGCCATCGCTTGTTTCACGTTGATGGCGAGGAAGTCATCCTCTCCGGCGCCGACTTTGCCCTGCTCAAACTGTTCCTCGATCACCCGCAGCAAATCCTTGATCGCGACACCATTGGCAATGCCACCCGTGGCCGTGACCTGATGCCCCTGGACCGCATTGTCGACATGGCCGTCAGCCGCCTGCGACAACGCCTGCGCGACACCGAGAAACCGCCACGGCTGATCCGCACCGTGCGCGGCAGCGGTTACCAACTGGCGGCCAGTGTGGTTGCCAGCAATGCCCACTGAGCGCGGGCGCATTCCGGTCCCGCGTTCCTTGTTGGGGCGCATGCTGCTGCTGACCCTGTTGGCGGTGCTGTTTGCCCAGGCTTTATCCAGCGTGATCTGGGTCTCGCAGCTGCGCGCCACCCAGCTTGAGGGCCTGGTCACCAGCGCCCGCAGCCTGGCCCATTCGATGACCGCCAGCGTCAGTTATTTCCGTTCCCTGCCGGTGGCTTATCGCCCGCTGGTGCTCGACCAGTTGCGCAGCATGGGCGGCACGCGCTTTGTGGTGACGCTCAACGACAAACCGCTGGATATGCAGATCTTGCCGCAAACCCCGCGCAAACAGGCGGTGCTCGGCGCGGTGGACGAAGTGCTGCGCCAGACCCTGGGCAGTGATGTACATTTTTCGGTGGAATTTGTCAGTGCCAAAGACCTGCGTATCTTCAATGCCGGCCTGAAACTCGATGAGCTGCCACGTTCCTGGGCGCATTACGCGCTGACCCTGGAGCCGGTCAACCCGCCGGTACTGGTGACGCAGATCGAATTGGGCGCCGGCGAATGGCTGTATATCGCCTCGTTGCTGCCCGAGCCCTACACCAGCCTCGAAGAACAGGGTCTGCCGTCCCAGCAAGTGTGGTTTATCGTGCTGACCAGCGGCTTTCTGTTGCTGTTTATCGGCTTGCTGGTGCACTGGCAAAGCCGGCCGCTCAAGCGCCTGGCGCGGGCGGCGCGGGACCTGTCCCTGGGCGCCGACGTGGAGCCGGTGGCCGAAGGCGGCGGCAGCGAAGTGGTGGAGGTAGGCCGCGCGTTCAATGCCATGCGCGAGCGGATCAGCCGCTACCTGACCGAACGCAGCCAGTTGTTCAGCGCAATTTCCCACGACTTGCGCACACCAATCACACGCCTGCGGCTGCGGGTGGAACTGCTGGAAGACGAAAAGCTGCAAGCCAAGTTCGGCCGTGACCTGGATGAGCTGGAACTGCTGGTCAAGGGCGCGTTGCAGTGCGTCAAGGACACGGACATCCACGAGAACATCGAGCCGGTGGACCTCAACCATGTGCTCGACTGCCTGGTGGAGCCGTATCTGGCGCCCAACGGCAATGGCCGGGTGACCCAGCACGGCCGGGCGTTGACGGCCTATCCGGGCAAGCCGCTGGCGCTCAAGCGCTGCATTGGCAACCTGATCGACAACGCCTTGAAGTACGGGCAGAACGCCCATCTGCGTATCGAGGACGATGGTGCGCAGTTCATCCTGCATGTGGATGACGAGGGGCCCGGTGTACCGGAGCAGCGTCTGGAGCAGGTCTTCGAACCGCACTTTCGCCTGGCCGGGCAGCAGCAGGGCTATGGCCTGGGGCTGGGGATTGCACGCAATATTGCCCATAGCCATGGCGGCGAAGTGAGTTTGCAGAATTTGCGCGAAGGTGGCCTGCGGGTGACCTTGCAACTGCCCCGCACCCCGGACTAAGCCGCGCTGCCGAGCCTATGTGGGGGCGGGCTTGCCTGCGATAGCGGTACATCTGACCCACCGCCATCGCAGGCAAGCCAGCTCCCACAGCGGTCCGCAGTAGGTCAGAGGCTCTGGCGCAACCTGGCTAAATCTCTAAGCGGCGGCGCCCCAAACAATCGGCTGTATTCCCGGCTGAACTGCGACGGGCTCTCATACCCCACCCGATACCCCGCCGCCGAGGCTTCCAGGCCTTCGGCGATCATCAGGCGCCGCGCTTCCTGCAAGCGCAGTTGCTTCTGGTACTGCAACGGACTCATGGCCGTGATGGCCTTGAAGCGGTGGTGCAGGGTCGACACGCTGAGATTCACTTCCTTGGCCAGGTCATCAATGCGTAGCGGTTGTTCGTAGTTGCCGTTCAGCCAGGTGATTGCGCGGCTGACCCGATGGCTCTGGCTATTGGCCACGGCAATTTCGTACAGGCGATAGCCCTGTGGCCCACGCAGCAAGCGGTAGAGGATTTCGCGATTGATCAACGGCGCCAACATCGCGATATCTTTGGGCGTATCCAGCAGGCGTGCCAGGCGCAATACGGCGTCGAGCAACTGGGTGTCGATCCGGTCGACATACATACCGCGCGCGGTCGGGCGCGTGGGCACCCCCATCGGGCCGGCTTCCGCAATCAGGGCGGTCAGTTGCGCCGGGTCGATATTGATGCGCACCGACAGGTTGGGGTCTTCGACCGTGGCGTCGATGACTCGCCCGGCCACCGGCATCGCGACCGAGAACACCAGGTAGTTGAGGGGGTCGTAGGCAAAGATTTCGTCGGCCAGGCGCACTTCCTTGCTGCCGTTGGCGAGGATGCACAGGGCAGGTTCCACCAGCACCGGCATGAAGTCGCGCGGCGTATTGTGGCGGTTCAGGTAGAGCGAAGTGATCGCGGTGCCGTAGGAACCGTCCTCCCAAGTGTGCCGGTGCACAATGCTGGCCAGTTCGGCGCGCTGTTTTTCCATCTCGGCATCGAGGGGAATGGACTGCTGTTCGGGCGACGACATGGAGCGTCCTCTGCATGCTTCTTTGATGGGCACAGCTTAGCGGTGGCGCTGCAAGCAGTGTTATGTCGATTCTGCACAATCCTTGCCTGATCCTGCGGCGCGTCTGGAATCAGGCAAGCCCCCCGGCCTGTCATCTGCCTGAAACAAGGCGCTTGTCCCTGCAATAAAGCCTGGGGCCGAACCGGGTGTCTACGCTTCTGGCAGGATTGTGCAATAAGCCGGCAGGAATCGACTAACCGCGCAGGGGCCTGCGCCCGTATCTTTGATTGTGTGGCAACACGCCCTCACAGTGCTTGCCGAGCATCACTTCTCAACGGGAGAGTCGAACATGTCCACCCCCATTCCCGCGAGCCATCTGGCCTTTATCCGCGCCCGCAGCGGGTGCAGCACCGAACTGGGTGCACGCTTGAGCAGTTTGATCGAACCGGGCCGTCAGGCTCAGGGTTGCCTGCAATTCTCGTTGCAGCATTCCCAGGTTGACCCCGATGTCTGGCTGGTTTCAGGTTTCTGGAGCAGCGAACAGGCCATGAGTGCCTACTTCAGCTCGCCGGCGCTGGTGCTGTTTACCGAGTTGTTGAACGACAGGGTCGTGCGCAGCATGGACTTCCAGACCTTCACTGACGCCTGCGCCGACAAGGCTTATGGCGAGTACCTGCAACTGGCCGGTTAGGGTTTAGAATGGCCGACTTTCCATTGGCCAGGACCTGCAACATGGCACGTAAAGAATTTGCCCACCACGAAGCTGTTTCCGCCCTAGTGCGCGAAGACCAGGGCGGCTATAGCGCCGCCATTGCCGTCAAGGCACTGGACGGCATGAGCGCACCGCGCTTTCACAAGATCCTCGATGGCCAACTGTTCAAGACTGCCGACGACGCCGACGATGCGGCGGCCCAGCAACTGGAGCGCTTGAGCGATATCGACGAAGAGGGCCAACTGGCCTGGGCAACCGCAACAAACTAAAGAACACCACCGACCCAACTGTGGGCGCGGGGTTTGTGTGGGAGCGGGCTTGCTCGCGAAAGCGTCGTGTCAGCCAGCCAATTTGGAACTGATCCACCGCTTTCGCGAGCAAGCCCGCTCCCACATTTTTAATTGCATTCGATCCAATCAGGGTTTGGTAGCCCCAGGGCGGTACATCTTGAACAGCGCTTCCGGCCCCAGCTGGAAATAATCCGCCGGGCCGCCGCCCCGCAGAATCGGCTCGGCCGCCGCAGTGTCGTACACCCCATCCTTGAGCAACCATTTGGCGATATGCACCGCGACCACTTCGCCAAGCACCAGCCAGCTGGGCACCAGTTCCTTGTCGGCCCGCTGTAGCTGAATGATCTGCGTGACCTTGCACTCGAACGACACCGGGCTTTCGCCGACCCGCGGCACGGCGATCACTTTGGAGGCCACTGGCGTCAGCCCGGCCAATTCAAACTCGTTGACCTCTGGTGACACGGCGGCGCAGCTCTGGTTCATCTGCTCGGCCAGCGGGCGCGTGGCCAGGTTCCAGACAAATTCGCCGGTCTGTTCGATGTTGTTCAGGCTGTCTTTACGCCCGACGCTGGAAAAACCAATGATCGGCGGGATGTAGTTGAAGGCATTGAAAAAACTGTAGGGCGCCAGGTTCAGGCGGCCTTCGCGGTCCTGGGACGAAATCCAGCCAATCGGGCGTGGGCCGACGATGGCGTTGAACGGGTCATGGGGCAGGCCGTGGCCGTTGGCGGGTTCGTAGAAATGGATATCGTCAGGCATGGACGGGGGTTCCTGCGGCGGGGAAAAGCGCAATAGTGCAGGCCCAAGGGCAGGATTTCCACCGGATTGGCGGTGCCGCCTGGAGTTTTCATCCAGCAACCACCTGTTTTTTACCGCCCTGCGGCCAGTCTGCAAAGGATCGATGATCCTGCTCGTCTGGTTGCTGGTGATGATCGCCGGTGCCTGGTAGGTACAGCGCAGGGACAGCCGTCAGCCGCTGGCAGAGCTGTCCTGACGGGATGAAAAAAGGGCCATGTCATTGGATGACATGGCCCTTTTCTACACCTGGCGAACCCTTAGTCCGTGGTGATCCGCGAATGCTTGCGGGTGTCTTTCATGGTGATGTAGACCAGCAGCGACACGGCAATACACGCGGTGACGTACCAGTAGTAGCCGGTTTCCATGCCGATGCTCTTGAACCACAGGGCGATGTATTCAGCGGTACCGCCGAAGATCGACACGGTCAGTGCGTAAGGCAGGCCGACACCCAGTGCACGGATTTCGGTAGGGAACAGCTCGGCCTTCACCACGGCGTTGATCGAGGTGTAGCCGCTGACGATGATCAGCGCCGCCATGATCAGGAAGAACGCGCCCCACCAGGTCTGGACGGTGTGCAGAGTGGTGAGGATCGGCACGGTGAACAGGGTGCCGAGGATGCCGAAGGCGATCAGGATCGGCCGGCGACCGACCTTGTCCGACAGGCCGCCGACAATCGGTTGCAGGCACATGAACAGGAACAGCGTGGCCGCAGAAATGGTGGTGGAGTCGGAAATGCTCATGCCGACAGTGTTCACCAGGTACTTCTGCATGTAGGTGGTGTAGGTGTAGAAGGCCAGGGTGCCGCCCATGGTCAGGCCGACCACGGTCATCAGTTCCTTGGGGTGGCGCATCAAGGTGCGCATTGCGCTTTCCTTGGCTTTTTCCTTCTTGGTGAAGGACTCGGTTTCTTCCATGCCGCGTCGCAGGTACAGGGCTACGACTGCGCACAGTGCGCCGATGGCAAACGGGATACGCCAGCCCCAGGCATACAGCTCTTCGGTGGTGAGGATCTGTTGCAGCACGATCAGCACCGCCAGCGCGATGAGCTGGCCGGAAATCAGGGTCACGTACTGGAAGCTGGAGAAGAAGCCGCGACGTTCCTTGGTCGCCATTTCACTCAGGTAGGTGGCCGAGGTGCCGTATTCGCCACCGACCGACAGGCCTTGCAGCAAGCGGGCGAACACCAGCAGGATCGGCGCGCCGACACCGATGGTTTCATAACCGGGGCTCAGGGCGATGATCAGCGAGCCGAAGCACATCAGCAGCACCGACGCCATCAATGCGGCTTTACGGCCTGCGCGGTCGGCGTAGAGGCCCATCAGCCAGCCGCCAATCGGGCGCATCAAAAAGCCCACGGCGAAGATCGCGGCGGTGTTGAGCAGTTGGGCGGTGGTGTCGCCTTTAGGGAAGAAGGCCTTGGCGAAGTACAGCGAGAAAGCAGCGTAGACGTACCAGTCGTACCACTCGACCATATTGCCGACCGATCCGCTGAAGATCGACTTGATGCGGCTGGAGGTGGTGCGTGCTTGCGCCGGCGCAGCCGCCGACCCCAGAGGCAGGGTATTGGAGTTATCCATTGAAGGATCCTTCATGTCATTGTTTTTGTGGAGCGCGCGTCAGCGCAGCCTGGTTGGACCTATAGCAGGAGCTGTGCCAAGCAGGTGAGGGCCCGATCTAGAAGGGTTGGGGGATTATTTTGAGCGGAAAGTCGCTGATCATTTTTTGTTGATGAGCGGAAATCCGCTTATGGCGGCTGTCCTCATCGCAGGCAAGCCAGCTCCCACATTCTGATTTGCGAATACATTCAAGTGTGGGAGCTGGCTTGCCTGCGATGAGGCCCTCAGGGGGCCCTCAATCCATCGACAAAAACATTTCCCGGGTCAGCCCATGGCGCTGCATCTTTTCATTGAAGGTCCGCCGTGGCAGTTGCAGTTCGGCCAGAACCGCCTTGATATCGCCCTTATGCCGAGTCAGCGCGGCTTTCAGGCAATGGGCCTCGAATGCCTCCTGCTGCGCCGCCAGGGATTGCCCGGCCTCGATACCTTCCGGCTCCGGCTCGCCCAGGCCCAGCACCTGGCGTTCGGCGACGTTGGCCAGTTCGCGCACGTTGCCCGGCCAGTCATGGCTCAGCAACTGCCCCAGTTGCGGCCCGTTGAGGGGCACGGTCTCGCGGCCCAGGCGTTCGGCGGCTATCTGGGTAAAGTGGTCGAACAGCAGTGGGATATCTTCGCGGCGTTCGCGTAACGGTGGCAGGCGCAGTTGTGCCACCGTCAGGCGGTAGGCCAGGTCTTCACGAAAACGCCCGGCGCGGGCTTCGTCCAACAGGTCGGGCTTGGTGGCCGCAATGATGCGCAGGTCGACCTTGATGCTCTGGTTGGAACCCAGACGCTCCAGTTTCTGTTCCTGCAACACCCGCAGCAGCTTCACCTGCTGGGCCAGGGGCATGCTTTCGATTTCGTCGAGAAACAACGTGCCGCCGTTGGCGTACTCCAGCTTGCCGATGCGCTTGCCCTGGGCGCCGGTGAAGGCGCCGCTTTCATGGCCGAACAGTTCGGCTTCAAACAGTTGCTCGGGAATCGCCGCACAGTTGAGCGCGACAAATGGCTTCTTTGCCCGGGGCCCGAAGTCATGCAGGCAACGGGCGACGAGTTCCTTGCCGCTGCCGGTCTCGCCGCGGATCAGCACATTGACCGGCAAACCGGCCAAGTCCAGCACCTGGCGCCGCAGGTTCTGCAGGCTGCGCGACACCCCCAACAGGGTCGACTCCAACTGGGCGCGATGATCGGCCTGTTGGTGCAGGCGGCGGTTTTCCAGGATCAGTCCGCGTTTGTCCAGGGCCCGGCGCAGGCTGGCGAGCAGGGCGTCGGGGCTGAAGGGTTTTTCGAGGAAGTCGTAGGCGCCGTCGCGCATGGCTTCGACGGCCATCGGCACGTCGCCATGGCCGGTCAGCAGGATCACTGGCAAATCGGTATCGCGCCGTTGCACCTCGGCCAGCAGCTCCAGGCCGCTGAGGCCCGGCATGCGCACGTCGCTGAGAATCACCCCGGGGAAATCCCTGGGCAGCTTGGCCAGGCAGTCCTCGGCACGGCTGAACAACTGCACCTCGAACCCGGAGAGGCTCAGCCACTGTTCCACGGCCGTGCGGATGCTGGCCTCGTCATCGACCACGATCACCGCGTTCAGCATAGGTCTGGCGCCTCCAGCGCGATGGGCAGGATCAGGGTGAAGACGGCGCCGTCTCCCTGGTTGGCAGCAATCAGGCGCCCCCCCAGTTCATGCACGATAGCGTACGACACCGCCAGCCCAAGTCCGAGCCCGTCCCCCACTGGCTTGGTGGTGAAAAACGGGTCGAACACATTGTTCAGGTGTTCCTCGGCAATCCCACCGCCGCTGTCGCTGACGCTCAGGTGCCACAGTTGTTGATCGGCATGCAGGCGGATTTCCAGGCGCTTGCGTGGCTTGTTGGCCATGGCGTCCAGGGCATTGCGCAGCAGGTTGATCAGTACTTGTTCCAGGCGAATGGCATCGCCGCGCACCCAGGCCGGACGGGTCAGGTCGAGCACGGTGCCGATGGCTTCGTCCCGCAGGCGTGCGTCGAGCAACTGCAGGGACTGGTCGACCACGGTCGCCAGGTCCAGGCGTTCGCGCAGGCCACTGGGGCTTTTGCGGGCGAAGGTCTTGAGGTGGCCGGTGAGGGCGGCCATGCGGGTGAGCATGTCGTCCAACGGCGTCAGGGCCTGGTAGGCGTCGTCGATACGCCCGTGGTCGAGCAGCAGGCGCAAGGTGGCCAGTTGCATGCGCTGGGCAGTCAGTGGCTGGTTGATTTCATGGGCCAGGGCCGCGGACATCTGTCCCAGCGCCGCCAGCTTGGCCGATTGCACCAGGCCATCCTGGGCGGTGCGCAAGGCCCGGGTGCGTTCTTCCACCAGGCTCTCAAGCTCTGCGCGGCTGCGCTGGCGCAAGCGGGCGAGGCGCCAGCGCTGGCTGAGGAACAGCACCAGGAACACCAGGGTCAACCACAGGCCAGCGGCGGCGAGGCCGGCGTTACGTTGGTCTTCAAAGGCGACCTGGGGTTTGCGCAGCAGGTGCAGGGTCCAGCCTTCGGCTTTGAGAGGCAGGGATTCCCAGATGTAGTTGGCATTGCCTTCGGGCCCGGCGACGCGCATCAAGTGACTGTTTTCGTCAAAGCGCTGCAAGGTCTGGGTGTCCAGGGGCTGCAGTTGTTTTTTATCGTATTGGCGCGTGGCCTTGAGCTCGGCCAGATCGTTGGCCGACAGCGGGCGCAGGTTGCGGTAACGCCATCCGGGTTTATTGGCGATAAACACAATGCCCCGGGCATCGCTGACCAATAGCAGGTCGTCGCCCTGGGCCCATTCGCGCTCCAGTTCCGGGAACTCCAGTTTCACCACCATGGCGCCGAGAAACTGCTCCTGCTCATCCAGCACTGCGCTGGACAGGAAATACCCCGGAATCCCGGTGGTCACCCCCACCGCATAAAAGCGCCCGGTGCCCTGGCTGCGGGTCTGGCTGAAATACGGGCGAAACGCATAGTTGTGGCCGACATAGCTACTGGGCAACCGCCAGTTGCTGGCCGCCACGGCCAGGCCGGTGCGGTCCATCAGTTCCAGGGTCGACGACTGCGCGGCACCGTTGATGCGTTCCAGCTTGTGGTTGAGCACGTCCTGGGTCGCCGGATCCAGCGGGCCTTGCAAGGCGCGGATCATTTCCGAATCCAGGGCCAGTACGGCGGGCAGGGCGCGGTAACGTTCAATCAGGGTGTGCAGGGAGTTGGCGTACAGCGCCAGTTGCTGGTTGGCACGGCCGGCATCGTCCACCAGGGACTGGCGTTCAGCCTGGCGCATGGCAAGAGCGGCGGCCAAAACGGCACCGGCGATAATCAGCAGGGAGTAGAAGGTCAGACGCAATGGGCGAGGGATCGCGATCATACGAGAATGAACAGCTGCAGTAGGGGGCGAGCACCATACCATGCAGCAGGACGAGCGCAGTACTTGTGGCGAGCGGGCTTGCCCGCGATTGCATCGACGCGTTCTGCAGCCAGGCCGCAGTGCCTGCATCGCGGGCAAGCCCGCTCCCACAAAGTCGCCGGTCATAAAAAAGGCGACTGCGGCATGGAGCCACAGTCGCCTTTTATCCTTGCGGGGAAGTGCTTACTGCACCTCTACCGCCAGGCTCTCACTGATCTTTTTCTGCCAGATGGCAGGACCGGTGATGTGTACCGACTCGCCCTTGCTGTCGACGGCAACAGTGACCGGCATGTCCTTGACGTCGAACTCGTAGATCGCTTCCATGCCCAGTTCGGCGAAAGCTACCACGCGCGACTTCTTGATGGCTTGCGCCACCAGGTAAGCAGCGCCGCCGACGGCCATCAGGTACACGGCCTTGTGGTCCTTGATCGCTTCGATGGCGGTCGGGCCGCGCTCGGATTTGCCGATCATGCCCAGCAGGCCGGTTTGTTCGAGGATCTGGCGGGTGAACTTGTCCATCCGCGTGGCGGTGGTCGGGCCAGCCGGGCCAACCACTTCTTCGCGCACCGGATCTACCGGGCCGACGTAGTAGATAAAGCGACCCTTGAGGTCCACCGGCAGGGTTTCACCCTTGTTCAGCATCTCGACCATGCGCTTGTGCGCCGCGTCGCGACCGGTGAGCATCTTGCCGTTGAGCAGGACGGTTTCGCCCGGCTTCCAGCTTTGTACGTCTTCCGGGGTCAGGGTGTCGAGGTTGACACGACGGGCCGACGGGCCGGCTTCCCAGACGATTTCCGGGTACGCGTCCAGCGGTGGCGCTTCCAGGGAGGCCGGGCCGGAACCGTCGAGCACGAAGTGCGCGTGACGGGTGGCGGCGCAGTTGGGGATCATGCACACCGGCAACGAGGCGGCGTGGGTCGGGTAGTCCATGATCTTCACGTCGAGCACGGTGGTCAGGCCACCCAGGCCCTGGGCGCCGATCCCCAGTTGGTTGACCTTCTCGAACAGCTCCAGGCGCATCTCTTCGATACGGTTGGACGGGCCGCGCTTTTTCAGCTCGTGGATGTCGATGGATTCCATCAACACCTCCTTGGCCATCACTGCGGCTTTCTCGGCGGTGCCGCCGATGCCGATGCCGAGCATGCCCGGTGGGCACCAGCCGGCGCCCATGGTCGGAACGGTCTTGAGCACCCAGTCGACAATCGAGTCGGACGGGTTGAGCATGGCCATTTTCGACTTGTTCTCGGAACCACCGCCTTTGGCGGCCACGTCCACTTCCACGGTGTTACCCGGGACGATGGAGTAGTGGATCACGGCCGGGGTGTTGTCCTTGGTGTTTTTGCGCGCACCGGCCGGGTCGGCGAGGATCGAGGCGCGCAGGACGTTTTCCGGCAGGTTGTAGGCGCGACGCACGCCTTCGTTGATCATGTCGTCCAGGCCCATGGTGGCGCCATCCCAACGCACATCCATGCCCACGCGTACGAACACGGTGACGATCCCGGTGTCCTGGCAGATCGGGCGGTGGCCGGTGGCACACATGCGCGAGTTGATCAGGATCTGCGCCATGGAGTCACGGGCTGCCGGCGATTCTTCGCGCAGGTAGGCCTCGTGCATCGCCTGGATGAAGTCAACGGGGTGGTAGTAGGAAATGAATTGCAGGGCGTCGGCAACGCTCTGAATCAGGTCGTCTTGCTTGATCACGGTCATGAGTCGCGCTCCTCTATAAGGGAACATTCAATAAAGGTGGCTTCAGATGGGTGCATCGGTCGCTGAAGCCACCTTTTCCAAGGCACGCCGGGTAGTGCTGGCGCGACGCTAAAAAGGCGCGGCAGTATAACCCGGCGCGATGGCCGATACACCCGACGATGGTCAAACGCTGCCGACCACCCTCCTGGAGGAGCCGACGCCTGCAAAAAGCAGTTACAGTGATCGCACATTTTGATGCGAGGCCTTTCATGCCTGAACTGCACGTCGGCGAACGCCGCTGGTCGGTCTCCACCGGCAGCAATCTGCTGGATGCCTTGAACCAGGCCGGTGTGGCTGTGCCCTACAGTTGTCGCGCGGGCAGTTGCCATGCGTGTTTGGTGCGCTGCCAGGGCGAGGTTGACGACAAGCAGCCCGATGCCCTGAACCCGGCACAACGCCAGGACGGTTGGCGTCTGGCCTGCCAGTGCCAGGTCGTGGGCGATGTACAGGTCGAGACCTTTGACCCCTTGCGCGACGGCGCGGCGGCAACGGTGCTGAGCGCCGACTGGCTGAACCCGACAGTGTTGCGCCTGCGCCTGCAAGCGGAACGTGGGTTGCGCTACCGGGCCGGCCAGCACCTGGTGTTGTGGGCGGGCACGGTGGCGCGGCCGTATTCCCTGGCCAGCCTGCCCGAGGAAGATCCGTTCCTGGAGTTCCACCTCGATTGCCGCCTGCCCGGCGAATTCAGCGACCTTGCGCGGCAGTTACAGGCCGGCGATCCATTGCGCCTGGGCGAGTTGCGCGGCGGCGCGTTGCACTACGATCCGGACTGGCAATCCCGGCCGCTGTGGCTGCTGGCATCCGGCACCGGAATGGGCCCGTTGTGGGGCGTGTTGCGTGAGGCGTTGCGCCAGGATCACCAGGGCGCCATTCGCGTGATTCACCTGGCCCATGATGCTGATAGCCATTATCTGGCCGAGCCCCTGAGGCAACTGGCCGCGAGCCATCCCAGCCTCAGTGTGGAGCTGTGGACGGCGGCGCAGTTGACCGAGGCTTTGGCGCAACTGCGGCTTGTTTCCCGGCAAACCCTGGCCTTACTCTGCGGGCACCCCAGCAGTGTCGAGGCCTTTTCCAAGCGCCTGTTCCTGGCTGGCTTGCCGCGCAATCAACTGCTGGCCGATGTGTTCCTGCCCCGTGGTTGAGCGCTGATGTCTATCTGCGAGACTCACCATGACCGACGCCATCCTGCTGCACCGTGACCGTGGGCTGCTGATCCTGCAGCTCAATCGCCCCGACAAGAAAAATGCCCTGACCCGCGCCATGTACAGCCAATTGGCGGCGGCGCTGGAGCAGGCCGATGCCGACACGACGGTCAATGCCGTGCTGATCCAGGGCAGCAGCGACTGCTTTACCGCCGGCAACGACATCGGCGACTTCCTTGAGCAGCCGCCCACAGACCTGGACAGCCCACCCTTTCATTTCATGCAAAGCCTGCTCAACTGCCGTAAACCGGTGATTGCCGGCGTGGCCGGGGCGGCGGTGGGCATTGGCACCACGCTGCTGCTGCATTGCGACCTGGTGTATGTCAGTCGCGATGCCCGGTTGCGCATGCCATTCGTCAACCTGGGGCTGTGCCCTGAGTTTGGCTCCAGCCTGATCCTGCCGCGCTTGCTGGGGCACGCGAAAGCCGCCGAGTTGCTGCTGCTGGGCGAAGGGTTCAGTGGAGAGCAGGCTGCGCAGTGGGGGATCGCCACCGAAGCGTTGGGCAGCGGCGAAGCGGCCCTGGCCAAGGCGCGGGAAGTCGGCGGGCGCTTTGAGACCCTGGCGCCGGGGGCGGTGCAGGTGACCAAGCAATTGATGAAGAGCGTCGACCGCGAGCAATTGCGCCAGGTGATCGAGGAGGAGGGTGCATTGTTTACCCAGCGCTTGAGGTCGCCGGAGGCGATTGCGGCGTTGTCTGGGTTTATTGCCCGGCGCTGAAATCCAAGTGGTTGGACTGGCGTTATCGCGGGCAAGCCCGCTCCCACACTTGAAATGCGCTCCAATGTGGGAGCGGGCTTGCCCGCGATAACGCCAGTCCAGTCACCACAGCAGCGTGACTTGAAATGCAAAAGGCCCTGTCACTCACGTGCCAGGGCCTTTGCTTTTCAGCGGGTCACTCAGACCATTGGATCGCCAACGTGCAGGATCTTCATGCCGTTGGTGCCACCGATGGTGTGGTAGCTGTCGCCCTTGGTCAGGATCACCCAATCGCCTTTCTCGACTACGCCACGCTTGAGCAGTTCGTCGATGGCAGCCTGGCTGACTTGCTCAGGCGGCAGCGACGCCGGGTCGAACGGTACGGTGTAGACGCCACGGAACATGGCCGCACGGGCCTGGGTTTCGCGGTGCGGGGAGAACGCGTAGATCGGGATCGAGGAACGGATACGCGACATGATCAACGGCGTGTAGCCACTTTCGGTCAGGGCGATGATCGCCTTCACACCCGGGAAGTGGTTGGCGGTGTACATGGCGGCCAGGGCGATGCTCTGGTCGCAGCTTTCGAACACTTTGCCGATGCGGTGGCTGGAGGTTTTGCTGGTCGGGTGTTTTTCAGCGCCGACGCAGATACGCGCCATGGCCTGGACTGCTTCCAGCGGGTACGGGCCGGCAGCACTTTCCGCCGAGAGCATCACGGCGTCGGTGTAGTCGAGCACGGCGTTGGCCACGTCGGACACTTCGGCACGGGTCGGCATCGGGTTCTGGATCATCGACTCCATCATCTGGGTCGCGACGATCACCGCTTTATTGTGGCGGCGTGCGTGCAGGATGATTTTCTTCTGGATGCCGATCAGTTCTGCGTCACCGATTTCTACACCGAGGTCGCCACGGGCAACCATCACTGCATCGGACGCCTTGATCAGGCCGTCGAGGGTTTCGTCGTCGGCCACGGCTTCGGCGCGCTCGATCTTCGCCACCAGCCAGGCGGTACCGCCGGCTTCGTCGCGCAGTTGGCGGGCGTACTCCATGTCGGCAGCGTCACGCGGGAAGGATACGGCGAGGTAGTCCACTTCCATTTCGGCGGCGAGCTTGATGTCAGCCTTGTCTTTTTCGGTCAGGGCCGGTGCAGTCAGGCCACCACCGCGACGGTTGATGCCTTTGTGGTCGGACAGCGGGCCGCCGATGATCACGGTGCAGTTGAGCTCGGTGACGGTGGCGGTGTCGACACGCATGACCACGCGGCCATCGTCCAGCAGCAGTTCGTCGCCGACGCCGCAGTCTTTGACCAGGTCCGGGTAGTCGATACCCACGACCTGCTGGTTGCCTTCGGTCAGCGGATGGCTGGTTGAGAAGGTGAATTTGTCACCAATCTTCAGCTCGATGCGCTTGTTGGCGAATTTGGCGATACGGATCTTCGGCCCTTGCAGGTCACCCAGCAGCGCGACGAAGCGGCCATGCTTGGCGGCGAGGTCACGTACCAGCTTGGCGCGAGCCTTGTGCTCGTCCGGGGTGCCGTGGGAGAAGTTCAGACGGGCAACGTCCAGGCCAGCCAGAATCAGCTGTTCGAGGACTTCCGGCGAGTTACTGGCCGGGCCAAGGGTGGCGACGATTTTGGTACGACGGACGGACATGCACGGACTCCTGAGTTCTAGCGCTGGGGAAGGCTACTATGCTCTTTGGCTGTAGTCATTGTTCGTTTGCACTACTTATTGTCGATTCGCTTGTTTTCACGCGATGACGCCAGACGAACAACCTTGAAGATTTTCGCCCAAGGGTCGATACACTGCTCAAGACAGGAGAACACCCATGCGAGTTTTGATCATTGCAGCCCTGGCCGTCAGTGTTGTCGGCTGTACCCGTTGGTCGATGGACCATCATTTGAACAATGCCTACCGGGCCTACAATGTAGGCGACTGCGAACGGGTCACCCTGGAATTGTCCCAGGTCGACCGTCAAAGCCGGTCCCGGCGCTACGTGCAGCCGGAGGTCTCGATGCTGCGTGGGCAGTGCCTGGAACGGCAGAAGTTGTTCGTGGATGCCGTGCAGACCTATCAGTTCATCATCAGCCAATATCCGTCGAGCGAATACGCATTCCGTGCCCGCGCACGCCTGGATACCCTGCAACAACTGGGGCATTACCCCGGTGCAAGCACTGCCCGCGCACGGCCAGCCGCCTTGTGATGACATTTGTAATTTGACAGCTGGCCTCTTGCCGGAGTTGGGCTATTCTTCGAATGTCTGTTTGTACAACTTTCAATCCAAATAGATGTAGCCCCTGATTCGATGGCGTTTAAGCGACAGGGCAAAGGCTGCTGTTGTAGCGAAATCCGGGGGAGAGCGGGGTGCTGCTGGCAGCGCTCCGGTCCGAATCACAGGAACGGCCAGAATCATGGCCATTGGACGGCGATCTCATCATGTTTACCGACCGAAGGATTGAGCGACACCAGTTGCCCTGTTTTTTACAGGTGTTCAACCGCCACACGGATAAACCCATCGGTTACTTGGGTAACATCTCCAGCGAGGGGCTGATGTTGGTCAGCCGATTACCCATGATGGTCAACGCGGATTTTGAGCTGCGCTTGAAGATCCCCGGACCTGAGGGGGATGTGCATGCCATTGACTTCACTGCCACCTGCCTGTGGAGTCGTGAGGATATCAACCCCCAGCATTACGATTCGGGGTTCACCCTGCTGCAGGCCCCCGACGAGTACGGGCAATTGATTGCCGCGCTGTTGCAGTACTTCAGCTTTGATCCCTTGCAGGCTTCGGCCTAGCGTCATGCGCCACTCATAGCACGCCGGCCTTTTTCCAGCCCAGGTAACGGGTTACCAGGTCTGCGCCGAGGTCCGAGGGTAGGGCGTCCAATACCGCCAGGCCCTGCGCCTTCATGCGGTCATGCAATTCTTCCCGGGCATTGAGGTAGTCGACGCTGCCACAGTAGGCCAGCGCTTCCGGCAAGGTTTGCACAGGCGCCTGGTGCACTTGATCCAGCACTTCTTCGCGCAGGCTCGCGACCAATACCCGGTGCTGGCGGCTGATGCGCTTGACGGCGGTCAGCAGATCCTCGTCGTCCTCATCACGCAGGTTGGTCACGACAATCACCAAGGCCCGGCGTTTCTGGCGGGCCAGCAGTTGGTTGGCCGCAGCCTGGTAGTCGGCCGCGCGCCGGGTGGTGTCCAGGTCGTATACCGCGTTGAGCAACTGGTTCAACTGGCCGCTGCCCTTGACGGGTGCCAGGTAGCGCGGCTGGTCGCAGGCGAAGGTGCACAAGCCCACGGCATCGCCCTGGCGCAGGGCCACATAGCTGAGCAGCAGGCACGCGTTGAGAGCGTGGTCGAAATGCGCCAGCTCGTTGTCCTGGCTGCGCATCCGCCGGCCGCAGTCGAGCATGAACACAATCTGCTGGTCGCGCTCATCCTGATATTCCCGGGCAATCGGCGTGCGTTGCCGGGCCGTGGCCTTCCAGTCGATCTGGCGCAGGCTGTCACCCTCGCGAAATTCCCGCAACTGGTGAAACTCCAGGCCCAGGCCGCGACGCTGGCGCTGGCGTACACCCAGTTGGCTGAGCCAGTTGTCTACCGCCAGTAATTGCGCGCCGTACAGTCGGGCAAAATCCGGATAAACCCGGGTGGCGTCCTTGACCGGCACCTGGCGCTTGGCAGTCCACAGCCCCAGGAGGCTGGGGAGGTGCACCTCACAGCGCTCAAAACTGAAATGCCCACGGCTCAAGGGGCGCAGGCGGTAGCCCAGTTCGCTCTGTTCCCCGGGGCGCAGGGTGATGGACTGGGGCAGGTTTTGCACGCTCAAACCATCCGGTACGTGATCAAACACCTCCAGGACCAACGGCTGTGGATAGTCATGTTCCAGGGTGATCCGCACCTCGCTCCAACGCCCCAGCGCCAGGCTGCCCGGCATCTGCCGGCGCAGGCGTGGCGAGGGGCGGCGTTTCAGCCGGCCAGCATCGAGCAAGGCCAGCAAGAGCAGCGCCAGGAGCAGGCCCCAGGCGATGGAATGCAGAGCGGCCGGCACGTTGAGTTGCAGGGCCACGGCCGTCCCGAGGGCGATGTTCAGGCCCAGCAACACGGCAAGCCAGGCCAGCAACAGGCGAGTCGGTCTCATGGGCATGTCACTGGCGTGGTGCCGGCACTTGGTCGAGCAACTGGGTCAGCACCTGATCCACCTCCAGGCCTTCGATATCCAGCTCCGGGGCGATGCGTACCCGATGGCGCAACACTGCCAGCGCACAGCTCTTGATGTCGTCCGGCGTGACGAACTCGCCACCTCGCAGCAGGGCGCGAGCACGGGCACCCCGCACCAGGGCGATGGACGCACGCGGGCCCGCGCCCAGGGCCAGACCGGGCCAGGTGCGGGTGGTACGAGCCAGGCGCACGGCGTAGTCGAGTACCTGTTCATCCAGGGCCAGCTCACTGGCGACCTGCTGCAACAGCAACACGTCAGCGGCTTGCAGCACGGTGCGCAGTGGTTGCACGTCTAGCAT
This sequence comes from Pseudomonas sp. FP2294, assembly GCF_030687625.1. Lineage (NCBI taxonomy): Bacteria > Pseudomonadati > Pseudomonadota > Gammaproteobacteria > Pseudomonadales > Pseudomonadaceae > Pseudomonas > Pseudomonas sp. FP2294. The sequence continues at coordinate 4,476,650 of NZ_CP117441.1, read as the reverse complement.
GTCGGCGCGCGATGAACGGGTCACTTCACGCACCATATCCACCTCTTGCTGCGCCTCGGGGTAGTCCATGCGCACCTTGAGCATGAACCTGTCGAGTTCGGCCTCCGGTAGTGGATAAGTGCCTTCCTGTTCGATGGGGTTCTGGGTGGCCAGCACCATAAAGGGCTGGCCGATAGGCAGGGCTTCGCCTTCGAGGGTGACCTGGCGTTCCTGCATGGCTTCGAGCAGGGCGGCCTGGGTTTTTGCCGGGGCCCGGTTGATCTCGTCCGCCAGCAGCAAGTGGGTGAACAACGGCCCCTTGCGCAGTTTGAACTGCTCGGTGTGCAGGTCGTACACGGCATGCCCGGTTACATCACTGGGCATCAGGTCCGGGGTGAACTGGATACGCGCGAAGTCGCCGTCAAAGCAGCGGGCCAGGGCCCGTACCAGCAGGGTCTTGCCCAGGCCGGGAACCCCTTCGAGCAACACGTGGCCGCCGGCGATCAATGCGGTCAGCACATCATCAATCACCCCATCCTGGCCAATCACGGCCTTGCGCAACTCGGTGCGCAGCGCCTGGGCCAACTGGGTGGCCCGACCGGTGTCGAGGGTGTTGGGTGAATCCACTGGAGAGTCGCTCATAGGGCATTCCTGAGGGTTTGCAGGCAGGCCACCTGGCGGCTGAAGTCGGCGCTGGAAAGCCGCTTTGCCGGGAGTGGGCCCAGGGCCTGGCTGATAATGGATGGCGGTTGGCGAGTCAGGCGTTCAAGGGCTTGCCATTGCCCGGCAGTGTCCAACTGTTCGAAGCCGGGGTGGCGGCGGCGGGCGGTGCGCAGGATGTCCCGCTGCAGGGCGTGCAACAGGCTGTTTTGCCCACTGCGGCGCAGCAGGAAATCGGCACTGGCATTCAAGTGCTCCAGCAGTTGCCGGCGCGCCTTGGGCGCGGGTGCCTGGATGGGCCCCTGGCGTATGCCGGCGCGCCACAACCCCAGCACAATCAAGGCGGCGAGTGCCAACAGGGCCTGGGGGAAGTAACGCAGCAACAGGCTGAACAGGTTCTCGACATCCGTGTTGGACAGTAGGGTGACATTGCTGCCCTGGGTCAGGTACCAGAGCAGCCAGGCATTATCGTGCAGGCCTATATCCGGGGTTTTCCACAGTTCGCTGTCGGTGATCACTGTCACACGGCCCTGCCCGAGATCGAGTTGCATCAAGTGGCTGGACTTGGCGCTGTTGGCCGAAAACTGGGCCAGGTGCCTGGGGTCGATCAAGGTGAAGTCGGTGTCGAAACTGAAGAAGGCCGGTGCGGTTTCATTATCGACATACAGGCGTGTCAGGTCCGGCTTCTTGCCCTTGCGAGGTGGGACTGGCTGGTCGAAGTCATCGCTGAAGGCCTGGCGCAACTGCAGGCGATCGAGCAGCAGGTCGCCGCTGTCCTGGGTTTCTTCATCCCATATAGCTTCGGCCACCAGCAGCAGGTGGCCGCCGGCCTGGGTCCACTCCAGCAACTGGTCAACCTGGCGCGGGGTCATGTTGCTGCGTTCGCTGAGCAACAACAGGCTGCCGCCCTTGGTGGGCAGGGTAGCCAGGCGTTCCAGGCTGTTGGCGTGCTCAACGGCTATGCCTTGCTGGCGTAGGAAATGCTCCGCCGCCAGGTAGGGATTAGCCTGGGCTTCGGGTGATGGCCCGCGCTCGACCACTTCCTCGTAAGGGATCGCCTTGTGCCAGGCGTAGAAGCCCCCCGCCGTCAGCAGGCAGGCCAGGATCAGCGCGAGCCAGATCAGTGGCCGGTTCATCCCGTGGCCTCGCTGTCGAACAGCGCGCGCCAGTGGGCGCACAGTTGTTGTTGGGCCAGGGCAGGCGGTACGCGATGGCCATAGGCGAGGTTTTGCCAGTGGCGGGTCAGGTCGTCGCTGAATGCCAGTAATTGCGGCTGTTGCAAGTGACGCACGCGCTCCAGGACCTGGCCTTCGGTATCGGCGTTTTTCAGGGGCAGGTTGAAGTCATGCAACAGGCGGCTAAGCAGGCCGCGATAGAGCAGGCCAAGCGCTTCACGGGGCTGCGAGGCCCACAGTTGCTCGGCGGTACCGGCGATGTCATCGGGTAATGTTTCCACGCCCATGTCCAGGCCGAACAGTTGTGACGGCACTGGCTGGTCAACGGTGCGGGGGGCGCGGCGATGGCTGACAAAGGCGTGCAGCCAATCACGATAGCGCCAGGCCACCAAGGCAATGCCGGCGATCAGCAGGCTCCACAACAGCACCTCCATGACCAGGGCCAGAGACTTGAAGGTGTCGCTGTTGAGGTTGTCGAGCAAGGATTTAAGCCAGGCAGGCAACCGGGCATCCCCTGTGGGCTTTGGTTTGTCGATGGTCTTGTCTTCGCCGAAACGGTAGCGGGTCACGGATTCCGGATTCTTGAACGGGGGCTCTTCCAGCAGGCGCTTGATCGCCTGGCTGGCGGCTGGCGTACTCAAGGGTTGTGCAGCCACGGGTTGATCGGCCATGGCCTGGGGTGTTGGCGGGAGCAGCAGCAGGCCGACAGCCAGCAGCAGGACGGCCACCGTTGACCCCAGGCGCTGGCGCAGACGGCGGAACACCAACTCCAGGTCCCAGGCTTCGAGCACGGTACGCCGGTTCAGGTAGAGGCTGAACCCGCAGGCCACATAGATCGGCTCCCAGAGCACCAGGACCAGGGCGTACAAGGCATTGGTCAGGTGTTCCAGCCAGAGCCAGTCCTGGCTGCTGGCCAGCGCCAGTTGTTGCCAGTCCCAGTCGAGCTCTACCTGTTGTGGCAGGAACAGGTAGAACAGCGCCATCAAGCCAATCCACAGTGCTGTTTCCAGGTGAATACCGATCAGCGTCAGCCAGCGCGCTGCACCGGCATTGCGCTGTTGCAGCACCCCCAGCCGTTGTTGGCGGGCCAGGCCGCCGAGGCCTTCGAGTTGCACCACGGGCATGACGAAGCTGCGACTGAGGCTCAAGCGTCTCCAGGTCAGGCTGGCCAGCAGTTGACCTTTGAGCAGGCGGGGCCATTGGCGCAGCGCCTGCTTGAGGGTAGGCGTTTCGCCAAACAGTGCTGTGGACAGGATATACAGCGGCAGGCGCTCAAAGGCCGGTTTCAACCACCAGAACACCAGTACAGCAACAGATGGGTAGTCCCACAGCGCAAGGCTGATCAGGATAAAGATCGGCAGGCTGACCAAGGCCCAACTGCTCATCAAGAGCACGCGGTGCTTGCGGGCCAGCAATACCCCCAGGTCCATGGCTTCCCACGTAGTGCGGGGGCGGATTACCACGCTGGCGTCACTCAGGCGCATGACGACCCCTGCCGGCAAACAGCAGATAGGCGAGCACCATCGCCCAGAGCGCGGCGCCCACCAGGTACTTGCCCCAAGGTTCCACGGCGGTGGTGGAGGACCAATAGGCCTCTATAAAGGCCGCGATCAGCAGGAATAAAATCACGCCGCAGATCATTTTCACGCTTTTGCGGGCTGCCAGGCGCAGTGCTTCACCCCGGGGCAATGCTCCCGGCGCGATCAAGGCCCAGCCCAGTTGCAGGCCGGCCGCGCCGGCCAGGGCGATGGCCGTCAGTTCAAAGGCGCCGTGACCGATGACAAAGGACCAGAAGGTCTGCCCATAGCCGATTTCGGTCAGGTGACCGGCGATGGCGCCGATCATCAGGCCATTGAAAAACAGGAAAAACACGCTGCCCAGGCCAAACAGCAGGCCGCCGGCAAAGGTCTGGAACGCGATGCCGATGTTATGCATGACGTAGTAGCCGAACATCATCCAGTCTTCGCTCGACGCCCGTGCGGCTGCGCGGCCCAGGCGACTGGCATCGGGGTCGTACATCTCCTGCATCTCGGACACTTGCGGGGCACTGACGATGGTGTAGATCAGTTCGGGGAACAGGTAGACCAGCAGCGCAATGCCGATCAGGCTGCCAAAGAACAGCAGGCTGGCGACCAGCACGAAGCGCCATTGCTCGCGAACCGTGCGGGGGAAATCCGCCAGCAGGAAGCCCAGCACCTTGGCCCCGAGCTGGCTGCGATGGCGATACAACTGTTGATGGCCGCGCAAGGCCAACTGTTGCAGCGGGTCTATCAGGTAGCTGCTATAGCCCCGCTCCTGCGCCAGTGCCAGATGTTGGCACAGGCGTCGGTAATCTTGAGGGAAACGCGTCAGGTCCTCGGCCTTTGCCTTGCCTTGTTCAAGCAGGGCCAACTGGCTGGCAAATGCCTGCCAGTGCGGCTGGTGACGGGTTTCGAACAGGCTTTGCTTCATGTCGGCCCCAACAGGCCGCGGGCCACGCCATTGAGCTGTTCCACGGCGCGCGCGGGGGAGACCTGCAGGGGCGTGGCCAGAATCGCCGCCAGCTCGTGGGTCCGTTCGGCGGACAGCTCACCCTGGCGCTCGGCAAAACCCAGGATCGCACGTTGCTCGTCCAGCTCGAGGGCAAAGGGCAGGCGCAATGCCGGGGCCTGGGGCAGGAGGGGGCGGGCCAGGGGCTGTTCGCGATAGATCACCAGGGTACCGGCCGCAATGTCGCCCAGGCGTTTGAAGTGGGGATGTTGCAGGCAACTGATGGCCCCGAGGAAATAGCCGAACGGCAACATATCGACAAACCGCAGCAGGTTGCGGATCAGGGATGCGGACCAGCCAATGGGCGTGCCGTCATCCTGTACCACGCGCAGGCCCATGATCTGTTTGCCCGGTGAACTGCCCTGGTTGAGCACTTCGAACAGCACCATGTACCACCAACTGACGAGGAACAGCAGGATCGAGCCCAGGCCGATGCCCAGGTTGCCGAGAAACGCCAGGGCGATGAACAGGACACCGAGGATCAGGCCGCGCAGGCCCAGGTCGAAGCCGAATGCCAGTGCCCGGGGCATCAGCCCGGCGGGGCGCAAGGGCAGGTCGATGCCTTCCGGGGTCTCGATCTGATAGCGGGTGTCCAATGGTGCGGTGGGCATTGCATTCCCTGGCAGTGCGGTGTGGCTGGGCATGGGCAACCTCGTCGGGCAGCCGGCAATTCGAGAGGCCGATGCTAGCAGTGTCGCGGACGGAAGTAACACCTGAAAATGCGCCAAGGTTTCACTGAATGTTTATCCAGTGCACACGGCGCTGGCCCCGGGCGGCGTCCAGCGCCTAGACTTTGTCGGTCTTCAGCACAGGAATAGCCCGTGACCTCGATCTTCTGGTACGACTATGAAACCACCGGCATCAACCCGCGCAGCGACCGTGCGCTGCAGGTTGCCGGGATTCGCACCGACCATGACCTCAATGAGGTCGGGCCGCCGGTCAATCTCTATTGCCAGCCCAGCGACGATATCCTGCCGCACCCGGCCGCGTGCATGATCACGGGCATTACCCCCGGCCAACTGGCGGAAAAGGGTCTGGCCGAAGCCGACTTCATGACGCGGGTGCATGCCGAGCTGGCCGCCCCCGGCACCTGTGGTGCGGGTTACAACACCCTGCGTTTCGATGACGAAATGACCCGCTACAGTTTGTATCGCAATTTTTTCGACCCTTACGCACGGGAATGGCAGAGCGGGAACAGCCGCTGGGACTTGATCGACGTGATGCGCACGGCCTATGCCCTGCGTCCCGACGGCATTGTCTGGCCCGAGCAGGACGGACGCGTGACCCTCAAGCTGGAGCGCCTGACGGCGGCCAATGGAATTGACCATGGCCAGGCTCACGAGGCTTTGGCTGACGTGCGGGCCACCATCGCCCTGGCGCGGTTGGTCCGGGAAAAACAACCCAAGTTGTACGATTGGTTGTTTCAACTGCGCAGCAAGCAGCGGGTCATGGATCAAATCCGCCTGTTGCAGCCCATGGTGCATATTTCCGGGCGCTTTTCCGCTGAGCGCCATTACCTGGGGGTGGTCCTGCCCCTGGCGTGGCATCCGCGCAATCGCAACGCGTTGATTGTCTGCGACCTGGGGCTCGACCCACAGGCGCTGCTGGACCTGGATGCCGAAACCCTGCGCCAGCGCTTGTATACCCGGCGCGATCAATTGGCCGAGGGTGAGTTGCCGGTCCCGCTCAAACTTGTTCACATCAATCGTTGTCCGGTCGTCGCGCCGCTGAATGTGTTGCGGGCGCAAGACCAGCAGCGATTGAACCTGGACATGCGTGAATATCAGGCCCGGGCACTGCGGCTAACTGACGCACAGGAACTTTGGCGGGATAAATTGCCGGCGATTTATGCCGAGGACGATTTCGCCGCAAGCGCCGACCCGGAGCAACAGCTCTACGATGGTTTTATTGGTGATCGGGATCGACGTTTATGTGAGCAAGTCCGCACTGCTGAACCCGAGCAACTAGCACGCCAGCAGTGGCCTTTTGATGATCATCGTTTGCCGGAATTATTATTTCGCTATCGTGCCCGCAACTTTGCGCACACCTTGGACAGTGAAGAGCAACAACGCTGGAAACTCTTCTGTCAGCAACGCTTGTCAGATGCGGATTACGGCGCGCCAAATACCCTTGAGAGTTTCAATAAGGCCAGGCTTGAATTGGACGCTAGTGCTACATCGTTTCAGCGTCAGGTGCTGGATGAGTGGCAGGAATATGCTGACGCTTTAAGCCAGCGCCTGGACCTGTAATCGGCGTTCGATAAAAAGTAGGCAATAAAAAACGCCAGCGAACTGGCGTTTTTTATTGTGTCGCGAATCAGGTGACGATCTGGCGAACCTTAGTCCAGCAGGGTAGCCCAGCCTTCAACCACGTCACCGCCCCACTTGGCTTTCCACTCTTTCAGAGTCTTGTGGTTGCCACCTTTGGTTTCAATCACTTCGCCGTTGTGCGGGTTTTTGTATTGCTTGACCTTGCGCGCGCGCTTGGTACCGGTAACTTTCACGGCGGCGCGTGGTGCTTTAACTTTCGATTCCGGATCCAGCAGCGCGATGATGTCACGCAGGGATTTGGAGTATTCACCCATCAGGGTGCGCAATTTGCCTTCGAATTCCAGCTCGGTTTGCAGTTTGTCGTCTTGGGACAGATTCTTCAAACGTTCTTGCAGCTCTTTGATAGCGGATTCGGTGGCACGGTATTCGTTGATCAGGGACATGAGGACTACCTTATACGGGACGCTGAGGGACAGGGATAGTGGCCTAATAATAGTCAGACAGTTTGCCCAAGTAAACATTTAAGCTCGGTTTTATGTGATTTACTTTGGTTGTTTGTAGCGAAAGGCTCGGAGTGCATTATTTAGTGCGTCCAGCCGGCTAAAGATAATCTCATTAGATCTCGGCTAATTGCGGTAACAGATGCTTGTACTGACATAGTGCCCAGGTAAAAACCATACGCTGTTTAGGGCCGCCGCAAGGAATCGCGCGAATAAGCGCTGAGGAGTACTGCAGTTTTTCTACGGTGTCGCTAGAATGGCGGCCTTTGCGAAGTTCTGGAGTTTGCCCCTAATGCGCACTTTTCGTCTGGTGATTGCTTGCCCGGATCGGGTTGGTATCGTCGCTAAAGTCAGTAACTTTCTGGCCTCCCACAATGGCTGGATCACCGAAGCGAGTCATCACTCGGACAATCTCAGTGGTTGGTTTTTCATGCGCCACGAAATTCGCGCGGACACCCTGCCGTTTGGCCTTGAAGCGTTTCGCGAGGCGTTTGCGCCCATCGCCGAAGAGTTTTCGATGACCTGGCGTATTACCGACACCGAGCAGAAAAAACGCGTGGTGCTGATGGCCAGCCGCGAATCCCACTGTCTGGCGGACTTGCTGCACCGCTGGCACAGCGATGAGCTGGATTGTGAGATCGCCTGTGTGATTTCCAACCACGGCGACCTGCGCAGCATGGTGGAGTGGCATGGCATTCCGTACTACCACGTCCCGGTCGACTCGCAGAACAAACAGCCGGCCTTCACCGAAGTCTCGCGTCTGGTCGAGCAGCATCAAGCGGACGTTGTAGTCCTGGCGCGCTATATGCAAATCCTGCCGCCGGAACTGTGCCGCGAATACGCAGGCAAGGTAATCAACATTCACCACAGCTTCCTGCCGTCCTTTGTCGGGGCCAAGCCGTATCACCAGGCGTCGCTGCGTGGCGTGAAGCTGATTGGTGCAACCTGCCACTACGTCACCGAAGAGCTGGACGCAGGTCCCATCATCGAGCAGGACGTGGTCCGCGTCAGCCACAGCGACAGCATTGAAGACATGGTGCGTTTCGGCCGCGACGTCGAGAAGATGGTCCTGGCCCGTGGCCTGCGCTATCACCTGGAAGACCGCGTGCTGGTGCACGGCAACAAGACCGTGGTGTTCTGATCGACTGTTTTGGGTTGAAGCAAAAAGGGCCTGGGCGTTAAATCACCCAGGCCCTTTTTATTAGTGTCAGTTGCGAGGATCGAACCATGAATGATCCCCTGGATAAAGCCACGTCCAAGGCGCCCGCCACCTTGGGGGAGGGCTGTTTGAGCCGCTATGACCCGGATGCCCTGGATGCCGAGGACGGCACGGATTTCCCCGATGCCGCCCGGTTGTGGGAGCAGTTGCAGGAAGAGTCAGGGCCGCACGACAAGCCCGGCCCTGACAAAAACAACGCTGGCTGAATGTAGGCGCTGCTGTGTTGAGGTCTAGATGCGGAAGCTCCCCACCAATTGTTTCAAGCGCGCCGCTTGCTGCTCCAGATCGGAGCAGGCGCGCAAGGTGGACTGCAGGTTTTCCACACCCTCCTGATTGAGCGTGTTGATCTCGGTGATGTCGATATTGATCGACTCCACCACCGAGGTCTGCTCTTCCGTCGCGGTAGCCACTGATTGGTTCATGCCGTCGATTTCACCGATGCGCTGGGTCACGCTGCTCAGGCGCTCGCCTGCCAGGTTGGCGATTTCCACGCTTTCGAGGCTGTGGCGCTGGCTTTCGCTCATGGTGCTGACCGAATCCCGGGCGCCGACCTGCAGCTCCTCGATCATCTTTTGCACCTGTTGCGCCGATTCCTGCGTGCGGTGGGCCAGGTTGCGCACCTCGTCGGCCACCACCGCAAACCCGCGTCCGGCTTCCCCGGCTCGCGCAGCTTCAATGGCTGCGTTGAGTGCCAGGAGGTTGGTTTGCTGGGAAATACTGGTGATCACTTCGAGGATCTGGCCGATATTCACGGTCTTGCTGTTAAGTGCCTCGATATTGCTGCTGGAGGCACTGATCATCTCGGACAGTTGCGTCATGGCCTTGATATTGCGCTCCACCACTTGCTGGCCATCTTCGGCCAGATGGCGTGCGTCGCTGGCCTGGTTCGAGGCCTGGGCGGCGTTGCGGGCAATTTCCTGGGCAGCGGCACCCAACTGGTTGATCGCTGCCGCGACACTGTTGGTGCGGTTGGCCTGTTCGTCGGAGTTGACCATCGACGAGTTGGAGGCGCTTACCACGCGCAGGGCCACTTCATTGACCTGGCCGGTGGCGGAGGACACTTCGCGAATCGAAGTATGAATCCGCTCCACAAAGCGGTTGAAGGCTTTGCCCAGAATGCCGAATTCGTCGTGGTTCTGGATCGTCAGGCGGCGCGTCAGGTCACCTTCGCCATCGGCGATGTCTTCCATGGCCCGGGTCATGACATGCAGCGGTTGCATCAGCACGCGGATCAGCATGCCCAGCAGCGCGATGATGATTGCCACGGCAATCACCGTGGCAATAATGGCCGAGGTGCGGAATTCGCTGAGCATTGCGAAGGATTTGTCTTTATCTACCGACAGACCGATATACCAGTTCACTGACGGCAAACCCTTGATCGGGGCGAAAGTGACGATACGGGTTTTGCCCTCGACCTCGATTTCGCTGAAGTCGGCACTGATCTTGACGGTCTGGTTCGGGTACGCCTCGCCCAGGGTCTTCATCACCAGGTTTTTTTCCGGGTGCACCAGGATCTTGCCGTCGGCACTGACCAGGAACGCGTAGCCCATGCCGCCGAAGTCCAGCGCGCCGATATTGTCCACCAGGGTTTGCAGGCTCAGGTCACCGCCGACCACGCCGACGCTTTGCCCGGCCTTGCTGCTGGGGGTGGCGATGGAAATGATCAACTGGCCGGTGGCGGCGTCGATATAGGGCTCGGTCAGGGTCGAGCCATTGCTGCTCTGGGCACCCTTGTACCAGGGGCGCACGCGTGGATCGAAGCCGTCGGGCATCTTGGCATCGGGGCGAATGGTGAAGCCGCCTTTGCTATCGCCCAGATAGGTTGCCATGAACGAAGATGTCAGGGCTTTCTGCTCTAGCAGGCTGGCGATGACGCTCGGCTCGGGGTTGATGGCGATGTTCTGGGCGGCGTTTTCCACCAGCACAATACGTCCGGCCAACCAGCTCTGGATATTGCTGGCGGTGACATCCCCCATTTCGTGTAGGTAGCTGTCGAGGTCATTGCGAATCGCGTTGCGTTGCAGGTAGTCGTTGTACAGCGTAAACAACGCAAATGCGGCAATGACGATAAGGGCGGCTGCAAGCAGGATTTTGTGGCTGAAGCGCAGATTTTTATTCATGGCTCGTCGTGTCCGCTAGTGTCTTAATGTCCAAGGCGCGTCTTTTATGGCAACGCATAAATGACAGCGTTAAATAAAGTGTGATATTTCCATTTGCTCCTGCAGGAATTATCTGACCTAACTTTTTTAGGCTTTTTGGGTCTCTCGCTTTATCTGTATCGACCGTGCAGGGCTAAAGATTAATCATGGGTGACAAAATGCCAGACTCCTCGCAACTTCTTATTGGTGCAGACCTCGAAGGCCAAGTCATCGCCCAGGCCATGCGCCTGGGTAACCGCCATGGCCTGATAGCCGGCGCTACCGGCACCGGCAAGACCGTGACGTTGCAGCGGCTGGCAGAGGCGTTCAGTGATGCTGGCGTGGCGGTGTTCGCTGCAGATATCAAGGGTGACCTGTGTGGCCTTGGCGCTGCAGGCAATCCCCAGGGCAAGGTGGCCGAGCGGATCGCCGGCATGCCGTTCCTGAATTACGCGCCTAAGGCATATCCGGTAACGCTGTGGGATATCCACGGTCAGTCCGGTCACCCACTTCGTACAACCTTGAGTGAAATGGGCCCACTGTTGCTGGGCAGTCTGCTGGAGCTGACCGACAGCCAGCAGTCGACCTTATATGCAGCGTTTAAAGTGGCCGATCGCGAGGGCTTGTTGCTCTTGGATCTCAAGGACCTCAAGGCCCTGCTCAATCACCTCAAGTTCCACCCCGAATTGCTCGGCGATGATGCGGCCCTGATGACCACGGGCTCCAGCCAGGCTTTGCTGCGGCGCCTGGCCGTGCTGGAACAGCAGGGCGCCGAAGCTCTGTTCGGCGAGCCGGCGCTGCAACTGGAAGATATTCTGCAACCGGCCAGCGATGGGCGAGGGCGTATTCATTTGCTGGATGCCAGCCGCCTGGTGCACGAGTCACCCAAGGTCTATGCGACCTTCCTGCTGTGGTTGCTGGCGGAGCTGTTCGAGCAGTTGCCGGAACGCGGAGATGCCGACAAGCCGCTGCTGGCACTGTTCTTCGACGAAGCGCATTTGCTGTTTGCCGATACGCCCAAGGCCTTGCAGGATCGCCTGGAGCAAGTGGTGCGGTTGATTCGCTCCAAAGGTGTGGGGGTGTATTTTGTCACCCAGTCGCCGGGCGACTTGCCGGATAGCGTACTGGCGCAACTGGGTTTGCGGATCCAGCATGGCCTGCGGGCGTTCACCACCAAGGAGCAAAAATCCCTGCGGGCGGTGGCCGATGGTTTCCGGCCAAATCCTGCATTTGATGCGCTGGCGGTATTGACCGAGCTGGGCACGGGTGAGGCGCTGGTGGGTACGCTGCAGGAAAAAGGCACCCCCGAGGTGGTCCAGCGGGTGCTGGTCTCGCCGCCGCAGTCGCGGATCGGGCCGTTGACTGCCGCCGAGCGGGCAGGGTTGATTGCCGGCTCGCCCCTACAGGGGCGCTATGACAAGCCGATTGATCGTGAATCCGCCTATGAAGTGCTGATGGCACGCAAGGAGCTGGGGCCCGAGGCGAGTGCTGCGCCTGCCGCTGAAGAACCGAGCTTCACCGACAAGGCCGGGGCGTTTCTTGGCACGACTGCGGGCAAGGCCCTGAAATCGGCGATGCAGCAGGCGGCCAACCAGATGGGCCGCCAGTTGGTGCGCGGGCTGTTGGGGTCTTTGCTTGGCGGTAGCAAGCGCAAGTAGCCATCCAGGTCTATGCAACCCAATGGGGGAGCGGGCTTGCCCGCGATTGCGCTGTATCAGTCGATACATGTGCCGACTGGCACACCGAACTCGCGGCTGCCCGCTCTCAGGTCTTGGGCTTGGCGTGACTGGCCAGGCGCTCCAGCGCTGCGCGCAACTTCGGATCTGTAATCCCGTCTGCCGTCGCCTGGATGGTTTCGGCGGCATTCACCGACAAATCCATGGTATGCCCCACCGCACCTTGCTGCACGGTCGGTGGCTGGACCTTGAACTGGATGCGCTGCAGGCTCTCAAATACCTCAAATGCCTGTAGCTGGCGCTGCAAGCGTTTTTGTTGGTAGCGCAGGCGGGTTGCCCAATGCCCATCGGTGACGATCAGCAGCAGCGTACCTTCACGCCACGACGCCACATGACAGTGCTCGCGGGCTGCAGGTTGCAGTTGGCTTTCCAGGAGGCGTTGCAGATGGCCCAGGCGTTGCGCATGGCCAAAGATGGCTTTTAAAGGCTTGGCTTCGCGCAGCAACACGGCGGGAGCACGGGCCGTAAGAGGGCGAAATGCCATGATCTAGACACCTTAGGTAACAGAGCCGCCATGGTAGCAGAAAGCGTGTGCGGCACCGTGGTCATTGCTTTGTCAGCAGTTTATCCATTAAATCAATAAGTAACTTCTCACTCGAATGGGTTGAAGTTCAGCAAAAAGCCCCTATTTTAAACAAGCCCTCTGGGAACGCTGTGCCTGCATCGTGGAACAACGCCACTTTCCTCACCCTCGTTTCCGGGTAGAATGCTCGTTCGCATGCGGCCGTGAGGGCTGCTCGGGCGACTCACGGGGCGCCCCTTCATCCCTAATGTGTGGAAGAACCTGCCGATATGTTTGCGCCTTTGTTAAAGAAACTTTTTGGAAGCAAGAATGAGCGCGAAGTCAAACGCATGCTCAAGACGGTGCAGCTGGTCAATGCCTTCGAAGAGCAGATGGTTGCTTTGTCGGACGAGCAATTGCGCGCCAAGACCGAAGAGTTCAAGGCCCGCATAGCCAAAGGTGAGACCCTCGACAAACTGCTGCCCGAAGCCTTTGCGGTCGCCCGCGAAGCCGGTAAGCGGGTGATGGGCATGCGCCACTTCGACGTCCAGTTGATCGGCGGCATGACCCTGCATGAAGGCATGATTGCCGAAATGCGCACCGGTGAAGGCAAGACCCTGGTGGCAACCCTGGGTGTTTACCTCAACGCACTGTCCGGCAAGGGCGTGCACGTTGTGACGGTGAACGACTACCTGGCCCGCCGGGACGCCAACTGGATGCGTCCGCTGTATGAATTCCTCGGCCTGACCGTCGGCGTCGTGACGCCGTTCCAGCCGCCGGAAGAGAAGCGTGCCGCCTACGCCGCCGACATCACCTACGGCACCAACAACGAATTCGGTTTCGACTACCTGCGCGACAACATGGCGTTCAGCATGGAAGAAAAATTCCAGCGCGAACTCAACTTTGCCGTGATCGACGAAGTCGACTCCATCCTCATCGACGAAGCCCGTACTCCGCTGATCATCTCCGGCCAGGCCGAAGACAGCTCGCGCCTGTACACCGAAATCAACAAACTGATCCCGCGCCTTGAGCAACATATCGAGGAAGTGGAAGGCGTGGTGACCAAAGAAGGTCATTACTCCATCGACGAGAAGACCCGTCAGGTCGAACTCAACGAAGCCGGTCACCAGTTCGTCGAAGAAATGCTGACCCAGATCGGCCTGCTGGCTGAAGGCGAAAGCCTGTACTCGGCGCACAACCTGGGCCTGTTGACCCACGTGTATGCCGGCCTGCGCGCCCACAAGCTGTTCCATCGCAACGTCGAATACATCGTCCAGGACGGCCAGGTGGTACTGGTCGACGAACACACCGGCCGTACCATGCCCGGTCGTCGTTTGTCCGAAGGCCTGCACCAGGCCATCGAAGCCAAGGAAGAGCTCAATATCCAGGCCGAGAGCCAGACATTGGCCTCGACCACCTTCCAGAACTACTTCCGCCTGTACAACAAGCTGTCCGGCATGACCGGTACTGCGGATACCGAAGCGTTCGAATTCCACCAGATCTACGGTCTGTCGGTGATGGTCATCCCACCGAACAAGCCGCTGGCGCGTAAAGACTACAACGACCTGGTGTTCCTGACCGCCGACGAGAAATACGCGGCCATCGTCGCCGACATCAAGGAATGCATGACCCACGGCCGTCCGGTCCTGGTGGGTACTGCCACCATCGAAACCTCCGAGCACATGTCGAACCTGCTCAACAAGGAAGGTATCGAGCACAAGGTCCTCAACGCCAAGTTCCACGAAAAAGAAGCCGAGATCATTGCCCAGGCCGGTCGCCCAGGCGCGCTGACCATCGCGACCAACATGGCCGGTCGTGGTACCGACATCCTGTTGGGCGGCAACTGGGAAGTGGAAGTGGCGTCCCTGGACAACCCGACCCCTGAGCAGATCGCCCAGATCAAGGCTGACTGGCAGAAACGCCACCAGGCAGTGCTGGAATCCGGTGGTTTGCAGGTGATCGCGTCCGAGCGTCACGAATCGCGTCGTATCGACAACCAACTGCGTGGCCGTGCCGGTCGCCAGGGTGACGCCGGTTCCAGCCGTTTCTACCTGTCCCTGGAAGACAGCCTGATGCGCATCTTCGCCTCGGATCGGGTGAAGAACTTCATGAAGGCCCTGGGCATGCAGTCCGGCGAAGCCATCGAGCACCGCATGGTGACCAACGCCATCGAAAAGGCCCAGCGCAAGGTCGAAGGTCGTAACTTCGACATTCGTAAGCAACTGCTGGAGTTCGATGACGTCAACAACGAACAGCGTAAAGTGATTTATCACATGCGTAACACGTTGCTGGCCGCCGACAACATTGGCGAAACCATCGCCGACTTCCGTCAGGACGTGCTCAACGCCACCGTCAGCGCCCATATCCCGCCACAGTCCCTGCCTGAGCAGTGGGATGTTGCCGGCCTGGAAGCGGCGTTGAAGAGCGACTTCGGTGTCGATCTGCCGGTCCAGCAATGGCTCGACGAAGACGACCACCTGTACGAAGAAACCCTGCGCGAAAAACTGATGGCCGAACTGCTGGCCGCGTACAACGAGAAAGAAGAGCAAGCCAGTGCCGAAGCACTGCGCACCTTCGAGAAGCAAATCGTTCTGCGCGTGCTGGACGACCTGTGGAAAGACCACCTGTCGACCATGGATCACCTGCGTCACGGTATCCACCTGCGCGGCTACGCCCAGAAGAACCCGAAGCAGGAGTACAAGCGCGAGTCGTTCACGCTGTTCTCCGAGTTGCTGGATTCGATCAAGCGCGATTCGATTCGTGTGCTGTCCCACGTTCAGGTGCGCCGCGAAGACCCGATCGAAGAAGAAGCCCGTCTGCGCCAGGAAGCCGAAGCCCTTGCCGCGCGCATGCAGTTCCAGCATGACGAAGCACCGGGTCTTGAAGCACCTGAAGTGCTGGGCGAAGAAGTCGACGTGGCCCTGGCCCAGGCGCCGGTGCGCAACGAGCAGAAGCTGGGTCGCAACGAGCCGTGCTGGTGCGGTTCGGGCAAGAAGTTCAAACACTGCCACGGCGAAATCAACTAAGATTTTTGCCTGACGCTGCAATACCCCCGCGCCGCGACCGGCATCAGCCGTCGCGGCGTTTTGCCATTTAATCACCGTCGACGACGACGGTGCAGACATCGTTAAGGAGCGCATTCATGGCTGTTGGTCTTGGTCCTTTGCCCACGTTGCACCCGGTTGCCGGTTTTGAACTCGGTATCGCTTCGGCCGGCATCAAACGCCCTGGGCGCAAAGACGTGGTGGTGATGCGCTGTGCCGAAGGCTCGACCATCGCCGGCGTGTTCACGCTGAACGCGTTTTGCGCCGCGCCGGTGATTCTCGCCAAGCAACGCGTCGAAGGCCCGGTACGTTACCTGCTGACCAACACCGGCAATGCCAACGCCGGCACCGGCGAACCAGGCCTGGCCGCTGCCGCGCGCACCTGCGCCAAGCTGGCGGAGTTGACCGGCGTGGACGCCAGCCAAGTGCTGCCGTACTCCACCGGGGTGATCGGTGAGCCATTGCCCGTGGAAAAAATCGAAGGCGCCCTGCAAGCCGCGCTGGACGACCTGTCGGTGGATAACTGGGCGGCCGCGGCTACCGGGATCATGACCACCGACACCTTGCCCAAGGGCGCCAGCCGCCAGTTTGTGCATGACGGCGTGACCGTCACCGTGACAGGCATCAGCAAAGGCGCGGGCATGATCCGCCCGAACATGGCGACCATGCTCGGCTACATCGCCACCGACGCCAAAGTCTCCCGTGACGTGCTGCAAAACCTGATGCTTGATGGCGCCAACAAGTCGTTCAACCGCATCACCATCGACGGTGATACCTCGACCAACGACTGCTGCATGTTGATTGCCACCGGCAAGGCCGACCTGCCGGAAATCACCTCGTCCAACGGCCCGCTGTTCGCGGCGTTGAAGCAGGCGGTGTTTGAAGTGTGCATGGAAGTGGCCCAGGCCATCGTGCGTGACGGCGAAGGCGCGACCAAGTTCGTTACCGTTGAAGTCAACGGCGGCGGTAATCACCAGGAGTGCCTGGATGTGGGTTACACCGTGGCCCACTCGCCATTGATCAAGACCGCGCTGTTTGCGTCCGACCCGAACTGGGGCCGGATCCTCGCGGCGGTTGGCCGTGCCGGCGTACCGAACCTGGATGTGAGCAAGATCGACGTGTTCCTCGGCGATGTGTGCATCGCCAGCCGTGGTGCCCGTGCCGAGACCTACACCGAAGCCCAGGGCTCGGCGGTGATGCAGCAGGAAGAAATCACCATCCGTATCGAGTTGGGGCGCGGTGAGTGCAGCGAAACCATCTGGACCACCGACCTGTCCCACGAGTACGTGAAGATCAACGCCGAATACCGTACTTGATACCTGCCCGGGGCATTGGCAATGCCCCGGCAGGCGCCGGCTTAGAGGACGTAAAACCGTGAAACGAGTTCATGTAGCAGCCGCAGTCATTCGCGGTACCGATGGCCGGATTCTGTTGGCCCGTCGTGCAGATACCCAGCACCAGGGCGGCCTCTGGGAGTTTCCCGGTGGCAAGGTGGAGGCCGATGAGTCGGTGCTCACCGCACTGGGGCGAGAGCTGCAGGAAGAATTGGGTATCCAGGTCACCACGGCCCGGCCGTTGATCCAGGTACAGCATGATTACCCGGACAAGCAGGTGTTGCTGGATGTCTGGGAGGTCTCGGCGTTTACCGGCGAGCCCCACGGCGCGGAAGGGCAGCCCCTTGAATGGGTGGCGCCACGGGACTTGCAGAACTACGAGTTTCCCGCGGCCAATGCGCCCATCGTTGCTGCTGCCCGTTTGCCCGCCGACTACCTGATCACCCCAGGCGAACTGGAAGCCCCGGTGCTGTTGCGCGGTATCCAGAAAGCCGTTGCCGGTGGTATCAAACTGATCCAGTTGCGTGCGCCCAATGGCTACGACCCCAAATACCGCGACCTGGCGGTGGACGCCGTAGGCCTGTGTGCTGGCAAGGCGCAATTGATGCTCAAGGGGCCGTTTGAATGGCTCGGTGATTTCCCGGCTGCTGGCTGGCACATGACCTCGGCGCAACTGCGCAAATACGCGAGCAAGGGCCGACCGTTGCCCAAGGACCGCTGGTTGGCGGCGTCTTGCCACAATGCCGAGGAACTGGCATTGGCCGAACTGATGGACGTGGATTTTGTCACTCTGTCGCCGGTGCAGCCGACCCAGACTCACCCTGATGCGCAGCCTCTGGGTTGGGAAGAGGCGGCGCAGTTGATCAAGGGCTTCAGCAAGCCGGTGTTTCTGTTGGGCGGGGTTGGGCCTGACGAGCGGGAGAAGGCCTGGGAGAGCGGGGCGCAGGGTGTGGCGGGGATTCGGGCGTTCTGGCCTGAGGTGTGAGTTGTCATTGCTGGCCCCATCGCAGGCAAGCCAGCTCCCACATTTGAATGTATTCACAAATCAAAATGTGGGAGCGGGCTTGCCCGCGATGAGGCCCAGTCAAACAATACAAAACCCGCAGAATTTCAGTGCGGCTTAGCCGCCTGCCACAAAATCCCCACATTTGAATGTATTCACAAATCAAAATGTGGGAGCGGGCTTGCCCGCGATGAGGCCCAGTCAAACAATACAAAACCCGCAGAATTTCAGTGCGGCTTAGCGGCCTGCCACAAAATCCCCACATTTGAATGTATTCACAAATCAAAATGTGGGAGCGGGCTTGCCCGCGATGAGGCCCTGCCAAACAATACAAAACCCCGCAGAGTCTCAGTGCGGCTTAGCCGCCGCCTGCCACAAAATCTCCGCAATCCCTTGCCTCCGGGCAATCACCCTTGCTGCCACAAACAGCAAATCCGATAGCCGATTGATATACGCCAATCCCACCCCTTCCAACGGCTCCAGCGCATTCAGTTGCTGGCAGCGCCGCTCGGCGCTACGGGCCAGGCTGCGGCACACGTGGGCCTGGGCAATCAGCGCCGAACCGCCGGGCAGGATGAAGTTCTCCAAAGGCCCGACTTCTTCATTCCAGCGATCAATCGCGGCTTCCAGGCGGTCCACCTCGCCCGCGTTGAGTGCCTTGTAGACCGGCATTGCCAACTCGCCACCGAGGTCAAACAATCGATGCTGGCAGGGTGTCAGTACCTCGATCACATCCTTCAGCGCGGGATGCTGGCCGCTTTGCTCCTCAAGGCCGGCCAACAGCAGGCCCAGTTGGCTGTTGAGGCTGTCCACTTCACCGATCGCCTCCACCCGGGGGTGATCCTTGGGCACGCGGCGGCCGTCACCCAGGCCGGTTTCGCCCTTGTCGCCGGTACGGGTGTAAATTTTCGACAGGCGAAAGCCCATGGTCAGTGCTCCAGTTGAGTCAGTTCGTGGTGGGCAAGCTGGCTACCGGCCAGTGGCAGGCGCAAGGTGAAACAGGTGCCCTGGCCCAGGGTGGAGTGAACCTCCATCTGGCCCTTGTGGTTGTTGGTGATGATGAAGTACGAGACCGACAGGCCCAGCCCCGTGCCCTGGCCGATTTCCTTGGTGGTGAAGAACGGTTCGAACGTGCGTTTGCGCACGTTCTCACTCATGCCGATGCCATTGTCTTCCACCTGGATCTCGGCCCAGGGTGGGTTGAGCCGGGTGCGCAGGATGATGCGCCCCGGCTCGCTGTCGTCTTCGCGCAGGTGGATGGCCTGGGCGGCGTTTTTCAGCAGGTTGAGCAGGACCTGCTCCAATTCGTTGGCGGTGCCCGGCACGGGGCCCAGCAAAGGGTCGAACTGGCGGATGATCGCCTGGCCCTTGAAGTCGAAGCCGATGGTCAGGTCGAAGTCGTTACCGGCAATTTCCACGGCCTGGTCAATCAGGGCCGGCAGGTCGCAAGGCGCCATCTGCCGGTTGCTGCGGCGGCTGAAACTGAGCATATGGGTGACGATTTTCGCTGCACGGGCCCCGGCTTGCTGGATGCCGTCGAGCAGCTGCGGCACTTCGCGGCTTTGCAGGTAGCGGTTGACCGTTTCCAGTTCCACGCCCACCTGCTCGGCATGCTCCTGGTTTTTCGGCAGGTCCGCCGACAGGCGTCGCCGAATGTTCTGCACGTTGTGCAGGATTGCCCCCAACGGGTTGTTGATTTCGTGGGCCATGCCTGCGGCGAGCCCTCCGACTGACAGCATTTTCTCCGATTGCACCATCATTTCTTCCAGGGACAGGCGCTGGGTGATGTCGTCGATACGGATCACCACCCCGCGCCCGGCGCCACCCATCAGCGGGTAAAAGGTCAGGGCATAGTGCTTGGGTTCGTCGTCCTTGATCCAGGTAACGCGCTCGATGCGCTCCACCGTGTGCTGCTCCACCGTGGCCTTGAGCTGGGGCAGATAGGGCTTGAGCGGTTCGAAGGCGAGGAAGATCGGCTGGTTCAGGGCTTCATCCAGGCGCGTGCCGGACAGGGCGCTGGCTTCCTGGTTCCATTGGGTGACGTAGAGCTGCTCGTCCAGGGCAATCAGGGCGGAGGGCATGGAGTCGATGATGCTGTTGAGATAGTTCTGAAAGCCGGTGAGTTTTTTCTCGATCTTGCTGCGAACCTGCACTTCCAGTTCCAGCTTGCGGTTGGTATGCCGGGTTTCCTCGGCCAGACCCTGGGCCTGGTCGTAGGCGGCCTGGGAGTCGTCCCGTGCGCGCTTGAGTTGCTGCTCCCGGGCTTCGATACGCGACAGCATGGTATTGAACGCTTCGGCCAGGCTGCCGATTTCGTCATGGTTGCCGCGACCGGCCCGCAGGGCGTAGTTCTCCTCGCGGGTGACCTGGCGCGACAACTCTTCCAACTCGTGGATGGGCCGGGTAATCAGGCGTTTGATCTGCCGGGCAATCACCATCCACAGCAGGATGCTGAAAATCAGGATGCCAAGGCTGGCGGTCAGGGTGCCGGTGTAGAAAGCGACTGGCAGTTCGCTGCTGGCCACCAGCAGCAGATGCCCTGAGGGCAGGCCGGGGCGGGGCAGGGTGATGACTTGATTGCTGCGAAACTCGGTAACCCGCCACGCCTCGATGTCGCGATAGTGCGCCGGCAGTTGCAGGCGATCACCGTGTTGCAGTTGCGCCAGGCGGCTGCCTTCGCCGTCATACAGGGCCGCCGCCCGCAGTGGCGAATAGCTGGTCAGCTCGTTGAGCAAGGCATCGGCGTTGGCGGGAGAGTCCAGGGCTTGCGCGGCGAGGGCGGGGTTGGAAACCAGCCGGCCAATTGCCTGCAAGGCTTGCGGGGCCATGCTTTCCTGGGAGATCCAATAGGCGGCGCTGATAAAGGTCAGGTTGGCCACCAGCAGCACGGTGGTCAGCAGTACCAGCAGGGCCGCCAGCAGTTTCTGCCCGACGGGGAGGTTTTCGAGACGCTGGCGCAGTGGCATCAGGTGGTTCGCAGGCAAGGATCCAGTTGGCAGGGTAGCGCGTGCCTCAGTCGCTGGGCAATCCGTGTGCGTCCAGGTAGGCGGCCAGGCGTACCTGCAGTTGTTGCAGATGCGGCAGGCTCAAACGATGGCGCAAGGCCGCCTGGCAGGCATGGCCGAGCAGATAGCTGATCTCGGTGCGCCGCCCGTTGGCCACATCCTGGTACATCGACGAGAAGTTGGCCGCTGTCGCCTGGATCACCCGCTCCACTTCGGCCTGCAGATTCTCGGCCGCCGCGGGCTGGCCGCAGCACGTCAGCAGCTCGCCGAGCTCGGCACACAAGGTCGCCACCTCACAGTGATGCGCCTGCAATCCGCCATTGCGGCATTGATAGAGCACCGTCAGTGGATTGATCGCACAGTTGAGTGCCAGTTTTCGCCAGAGCCGCGTGAGGATGTCGGTGCTCCACTGGTGGGGAATGCCGGCAGCGTGCAGGTCGTCCAGCCACAGCGGCGCCGTGGGATGGCTGGCGTCACCGAGCCAGGTGAAGCCCTGGCCGGCAAATACCACGCTGCCATCACTTTGCCGAAACGCACCCTCGGTGCTGGAGGCGAAGATACAGCGTGCCTGGGGCAATAGGGCGGCAACCGCATCCTGGCTGCCCAAGCCGTTCTGCAGCAGGATTACCTCGGCATTGGGTGTCAGGCGTCGTGCCAGCTGTGCGACAGCGCCAGGAGCATCGTAGGCTTTACACGCGACCAGCAGGCGATCAATTGGCTCGGGGCTGTCGGATGTTTGTGCAACCACCGGATAAGTCTGGGCATGCCCTTGTTCGACCAGGGTCAGCCCGGGAGATGCCTGATAGCGGGTCAGGCGCGCCTGATCGCGCAGGATCAGCGTGACGGGCAGGCCCGCGCGGGCCAGGCGTGTGGCCCATAATGTGCCGAGACTGCCTGCGCCGAGGACATGCCAGGTGGTGGACATCAATTTTGCTCCGTAAGCCGCTGGGTGAGCCAAGCAGCTCAGGGTAAAGAGTCGTTATAATGCCCCGGCATTTTACCCGCAAGCCAGGCGCGCTCCATCTTTACTGAGCCGCGCCCCTTTTTTATTGGAGAAACTACATGCCGTCGTTCGACGTGGTATCTGAACTGGACAAGCACGAAGTCACCAACGCCGTCGAGAACGCCGTCAAGGAGCTGGACCGTCGTTATGACTTGAAAGGCAAAGGCAGCTTTGAGTTCAAGGAAAAAGAACTGACGGTCAACCTGACCGCTGAAGCCGATTTCCAGCTGGAAGCGATGATCGAGATCCTCAAGCTGGCCCTGGTCAAGCGCAAGATTGATGTGCAGTGCCTCGAAGTCAAGGATGCCTACGCTTCGGGCAAGTTGATGAAGCAGGAAGCCGTGCTCAAGGAAGGTATCGACAAGGAGCTGGCGAAGAAAATCGTCGCTCACGTCAAGGACGCCAAGCTCAAGGTCCAGGCCGCGATCCAGGGCGAGCAGGTGCGTATCACCGGCAAGAAGCGTGACGATTTGCAGGATGCGATTGCCGCCCTGCGCGCCAAGACCTTTGATATGCCGCTGCAGTTCAACAACTTCCGCGACTGACCCGGTTCTCGGGAACCCGTGAGGGATTTCGACGTCCCACGCCACAGAACCTGCAGAAACGATTGAGCCCTACGGGGCTCAATTGCTGTGGCGACCTTTATATGCAGTGCTAAACAGGAGAATCTAGATGGACTTGAATGCTGAAGTGGATCAATTGATCAAGGCTTCCCAAGCCTGGGTCCCGATGATCATGGAGTACGGCAGCCGGGTATTGCTGGCGGTGCTGACCCTGGCCATTGGCTGGTGGTTGATCAACAAGTTGACCCACAAGGTAGGGCGCCTGCTGGCCCTGCGCAATGCCGACCTGGCGCTGCAGGGCTTTGTGACCAGCCTGGCGAACATCGTGCTCAAAGTGATGCTGATCGTCAGCGTCGCCTCGATGATCGGTGTCGAAACCACCTCGTTCGTCGCCGCGATCGGTGCCGCGACCCTGGCTATTGGCCTGGCGTTGCAAGGCAGCCTGGCTAACTTTGCCGGTGGCGTGCTGATCCTGCTGTTCCGCCCGTTCCGCATCGGTGACTGGATCGAAGCCCAGGGCACAGCGGGTACCGTCGATAGCATCCAGATCTTCCACACGGTGATCCGCACCGGCGACAACAAGACGGTCATCGTGCCTAACGGCATCTTGTCCAACGGCATCATCACCAACACCAACCGCCAACCGACCCGCAAGGTGGTGTTTGACGTAGGTGTCGACTACGAAGCCGACCTGCAAAAGGCCCGTGAAGTGCTGCTGGAACTGGCCAAGGACCCACGGGTTCTGGCGGACCCGGAGCCGGTTGCCGTGATTTCGACCCTGGGCGACAGTTCGATCACTGTTTCCCTGCGCGTATGGACCAAGACTGCAGATTATTGGGATGTGATGTTCATGTTTAATGAACTGGCGCGGGATCGTTTGAAAGCTGTAGGGATAGATATCCCATTCCCGCAGCGCGTTATTCGCATGATGCAGGAAGCACCTGCCAAGTAATAACGGGAGCAGGGATCGAACTTGGCTGAATGGTCAGGTTTAATCGCAGTAACAAACTAGATAGCTAGCTTGCTAGTTATTTAAGCAGTAGAAATATTAGTGCAATAAAAAGCCGCTCACTGATTAACAGTGAGCGGCTTTTTAATGAGGGGCCGAAGCCCCTGGGCATCTTCGATTACAAGATGTTCAGCGGGTATTGCGCGATCAGACGCAGTTCGTCGATCGACGAAGAACCGTAGTAAACGCCATCAGACGAGCGATAAGTCGCTTGGCGAATACGCAGGCTCAGGTCTTTGGCCGGGCCGCTCTGGATCACGTATTTGGCTTCGAGGTCGCGTTCCCACTCTTTGCCGTTCGAGGTCAGGGCGGTGTTGGCGCCGCTACCGGTGACGTACGAAGCCAGGAAGCTCAGGCCAGGTACACCGAAGGTGGCCATGTCGAGGTCGTAACGGGCCTTGAAGGATTTCTCGCCTTCGGCGTTGAAGTCGGAACGGGCGACGGAGTTGGCCAGGAACACTGTGCCGCCACCGTCAATGCCGTAGCCGTAGTCGCCGTCACCGGTAACCTTCTGGGCAGCCAGGGTGAAGGTGTGTGCACCGATGGTGTAGGCACCCTGCAAGCTGAACGCACGGTTGTCGAGTTTGGTCACGTCGTCTTTGAAAGCGCGTTGCAGGCCGGCACCGTCGCTCTTGGTGTCGTAGATGTTGAAGTCTACAGCCACCGACTGGTCGTCGCTCAGGGCATGGGTCCAGTTGACGTTGGCGTAGTATTTGCGCCAGTAGTCTTCGACTTTCGAGTAGTAGAGGCTGGTGGTGAACTCAGGCGTCCAACCGTAGGTACCACCCACGAAATTGGCTTGCTTGATGCCCCGGGAGGTTTCAGGGAAGTCGATGATACTGTCCCTGTAGGTTTGCGCCTGGGCAACGCTGGAAGTGAAGTGACCGGCTTCAAGCTTGAGGTCTTTGATCTCGTTGCTGACGATCGAGATACCTTGCGGCAGCTCCGGCAGCAAGCGACTGTCGTCGGACGCGAAGACCGGCGCAGTGGTGTACTGGTCGCCGACTTTCAGCACGGTATTGGAGAGACGGAACTTGATGGCGCCGCCGCCCTTGGAGTACTCATCCTCTGAGCGGCCATCCGAGCCTTCCGGGAACAAACCAGTGCCATTCCGGCCTCTGCCGCTGTCCAGTTTCACGCCCAGCAGGCCGATTACGTCAACACCCACACCGATGGTGCCCTGGGTGAAACCCGACTGGTACAAACCGTTGAAGCCCAGGCCGCTTTCCCGGGTGTAGCTTTTACCCGACGTGTTGTTGCGGTTATCCCGGCTGAAGTACAGGGCACGGGTGTTGATGCTGAAGGTGCTGTCTTCGACAAAACCTTTGGCATCATCTTGGGCGGACGCCATTGCGAACTGTGAGGTGCCTGCTGAGACAGCGAGGGCGATCATGCTCCACTTCATCACGCGCATCGTGATTTGCTCCTTTGGTTTTAGGAAGAGTACTGCCGTCCCACCTGTATTTTTGTCTGGGCGGCTCTTTCTTTTTTGTGACAACGCAAACTTATAGCACGCTGGCAATAGTTGGCGATACTTGCACATCTGTCCTTTCAGCTTCTTTACGAGGCTGTCGTAAATTGCTAGATCCATGTCGCAAATCTACAGTCTGTTTGTCACCAGACTGACAACTTCAATACTGTCTTTAATACCCTGAGCAGGGGTGCAAAGTACCCTGTTCAAAGTTTTAAAACTTCCTGTAGGTGTATTGACTCACTGTTGTTTTTATCGTGAAACACTGCCTTCCTGGCAAGTGCCGTTGTCGACGATATGGGAGTGAATGCAACAAGCGTGCTCAAACTGCCGGGCGGATGTCATTTTTTCGTGAAAAATGTGTTGGATCTGTGAAAAGCGCCTGGAAACGGGGCTTTTGCGTGGTTTTTTTTGGAATTCGTGGCGCCAGTTGTGCGGGATTTCGAACGCGCAATAATACGTTTCTGTCAGAAATGTTACCGGTCCACCCTGTGGGGTGGGTAATCGGCGGATAAGCCCTGCCCGATGTAGGGCATAAAAGACTCATTTTGGTGCATCTGCCGATTGCCGCAGGTGTCGCGCGGATTGCCCCGTGAAGCAGTCGCCATTCGCAGGTATGCTGGGCGCCTGAAACTGACTAGCCGAACGGAGTGACTGCGGTGTTCGCCTTGGATCCACGTCTGCAAAACGACACCTTGCCCATCGGGGAATTCCCCCTGTGCCGGCTGCTGCTGTCCAATGACTCTAACTACCTCTGGCTTATCCTGGTGCCGCGCATTGCCGGCATCAGCGAAGTGTTCCAGCTCGACGCTGGCGACCAGTCCCGGTTGTGGCGCGAAACCACCACGTTGGCACAGTTGCTCAATGACGGGTTCGGCGCCGATAAAATGAACATCGGTGCGCTGGGTAACGTGGTCAACCAGTTACATGTGCACGTGATTGTGCGCAAACGCGACGATGCGGCTTGGCCTGCACCGGTCTGGGGCAAGCATCCGGCAGTGCCTTATAGCGACGATCAGGTGGCGCTGATTCGTACCCGCCTGCGGGAGCTGCTGCCGCCCGAATTCATTTTTGCCCAGGACTGAACCATGGACCTGCAAGACCGCGTGATGGACCTTGAGAGCCGCCTGGCTTTCCAGGACGACACCATCGAGACATTGAATGACATCCTGGTCGCCCAGCAGCGGGCGGTAGAGCGTCTGCAATTGCAGATGGCGGCCTTGCTCAAGCGTCAGGAAGAAATGGGCGGGCAGTTCGAGTCTTCCGAGGAAGAAGCGCCACCGCCTCATTATTGAGGGCTCGGGAAAAGTCCCGGCGATAAAAAACCGCGATGCAGTGTCAGCTGCATCGCGGTTTTTTTTGGGGCGTGCTCTGGGTTCAGCGACGCGGCAGGGCGGCGATCACGTCTTCAGCTTGCAGGCCTTTGTCGCGGTTCATCACGGAGAACTCCACGCGCTGGCCTTCCACCAGGACGCGATGGCCTTCGCCGCGGATGGCCCGGAAGTGGACGAAGATATCGTCGCCCGAGTCCCGGGAAATAAAGCCGAAGCCTTTGGATGTGTTGAACCACTTGACGGTCCCGGTATCCCGGTTGGTCATGTCGTAGTTTTGCGAGCTGGCCGGGGCAGACGAACGGTAGAAGCTGATGGCCAGGTGAAGAACGATCGCGACCACCGCAATGGCCAGGCTGAGCAGGATGGCTGGATGGCCGCCGACTTCAGGCATAGGGGCCAGGAGGGTGAGGGTTTGTACCACGACAGCCAGCACCAGCAGGGCGCTGACCAGGTTTTGCAGTTGATGGCGTGTGCCTTTGTTCCAGTAGGGAATCACTGGCGCCAGCGTCAGGTTGAGAAGGCCGAACAGAGCCAGGTACAGCGCGTCGTGTTGTTGCAGGTACGGCAGGCTTTCTGGTTGCAGGCTCGGGATAAAGGACAGCAGCAAAGCTGCAGCGCCCGTTAGCAGGTGGACGATTTTCAACATTTTGATTAACTCACGTTAAGACGGATCACGAAGGAAGAGCTGACTGGCACGGTTCGCTTCTGAACAATGGGAGGCGTTGGGCACGTGCGCGATTATTCAGCCTATGCCGCTTGCCGCAGGAAATAGCGGCGGCGACACGCAGCCTATTTAACAGCAAAGCCTGTGCCTTCTCAAATCAAGCGTTTCAGGGCGTTGCAAAGATCATCGCATTTGTGCGGCAAACCCTTGTCCTAGACAGGTGTGGGTGTTTTTAACCGTGCCAGGCCTTGCCGCCCGTGGTCGAGCGCGATGCAAAGGGGCGATTTGCCGCAGGCCACCTGCGGCAGTAGGGCTGCGCAAGGCGAGGACTCTTGCTAGAGTGGGTAAGCACCTGATCAATGAATTTTCATCAATTGAAGGGAATAGACATGGCAATCGATATCGGTATCAGCGAAGAAGATCGTAAATCCATTGTTGACGGACTTTCACGGCTGCTTTCAGATACCTATGTACTTTATCTGAAAACCCATAACTTTCATTGGAACGTCACGGGGCCACAGTTTCGTACATTGCACTTGATGTTTGAAGAGCAATATAACGAACTGGCGCTGGCGGTTGACTCCATTGCCGAACGTATTCGTGCCCTGGGCTTTCCTGCGCCGGGTGCCTACTCTATCTATGCCCGTCTGTCTTCGATCAAGGAAGAAGAAGGCGTGCCCAGTGCTGAAAACATGATCAAGCAACTTGTCGATGGGCAGGAAGCTGTTACCCGCACCGCACGTGGGATCTTCCCGTTACTTGATAAAGTCAGCGATGAGCCGACTGCGGACTTGCTGACCCAGCGTATGCACATCCACGAAAAGACCGCCTGGATGCTGCGTTCGCTGCTCGAAGGCAAATAAGCACCGCAGGCCAGTGGTGCCTGGCAGGCGCCACTGGCTTCAGCTGATTGCTTCCTGATACCTGCGTTGGCTTGTCCTACGCACAACAACTCTCCGTCTTCTGGCTGCACTTGCCTGCTTGATGTTTTATAGGCTCAACGGCCAATAACAGCCGTTTGTTCAAGAGCCGTTTGGCAAGGGAGTGTCAGGTGTATGTCGCGTAGTACGGGTAAAGGTGTGCTGGAAACTTCCGGCGTCTACAAGATAAAGATCGACCCTTTCGTCAAAGGGTTCGATATGGCATTGGCACGGCCACTGTCGCGCTCTGTCCGGTTGAATGGTTTTTCAACATGCCTGCGGCTTGAAGAAGTGTATTGGAATATTCTTGGCGAAATCGCCAGGATCAATACCTGTTCGGTCAGTGCGTTGCTGTCCTACGTGGATCGCGAGGTGCACTTGCGTTATGGCGGGGTGAAGAATTTCAGCGGTCTGGTCCGGGTCGTGTGTGTGGTTCATGCGTTGAAAGGGCAGGCTTCAGCCGTCAATCAGGCGGGCCTTATATAGCCGGGTTAGCCGAGACCGGAGCCGCAGGGGTGTTTCTATATAGTGCGTTGCACGTTGCCACGGCTGCACAGCCTCGATTTAACGGATATAATCTCGCCCTTTGCTGCGCAACCGGCTCTACCCGGGCGCAGCGCAGCAATGACGTGATCGCCGAGACATCCCATGCCCATGTACGATTACCAATGCGCTTCCTGTGGTCACCAGTTGGAAGCCATTCAGAAGATCAGCGACGCGCCGTTGGTCGATTGCCCTGCTTGCCAGGCGCCAGAGCTGAAAAAGATGCTGTCCATGCCGGGTTTTCGCCTGAGCGGTAGCGGCTGGTACGAGACCGACTTCAAGACCGGCGCCAAGAAGAATCTGGCGGGCGGCGACAAAGCAGACTGAGTTGAACTCTACGCGCGAGCTCCTGCATTATCCGTGGCCTGACTTAAAAGGTGCGGTGTCCGAGCAGGAACTCCACCGAATTTCGAATTACGAGAAGTGAAACCACTACCATGATGCGCAGCCACTATTGCGGCCAACTGAACGAGACCCTGGAAGGTCAGGAAATCACCCTTTGCGGATGGGTTCACCGTCGCCGCGACCATGGCGGGGTGATTTTCCTCGATATCCGTGATCGTGATGGTCTGGCCCAGGTGGTATTCGACCCGGATCGCGCCGAGAGCTTCGCCGCCGCCGACCGCGTGCGCAGCGAGTACGTCGTGAAAATCACCGGCAAGGTCCGCCTGCGTCCGGCCGGTGCCACCAACGCCAACATGGCGTCGGGCATGATCGAAGTCCTGGGCTACGAGCTGGAAGTGCTGAACGAGTCGGAAACCCCGCCGTTCCCACTCAACGAGTTCTCTGACGTTGGCGAAGAAACCCGCCTGCGTTATCGCTTCCTCGACCTGCGTCGCCCGGAAATGGCCGAGAAGCTGCGCCTGCGTTCGCGCATGACCACCAGCATCCGTCGCTTCCTGGACGAGAACGGCTTCCTCGACGTCGAGACGCCGATCCTGACCCGCGCTACGCCAGAAGGCGCACGTGACTACCTGGTGCCAAGCCGTACCCACGCCGGTAGCTTCTTCGCCTTGCCGCAATCGCCACAGTTGTTCAAGCAACTGCTGATGGTCGCCGGCTTCGACCGTTACTACCAGATCGCCAAGTGCTTCCGCGACGAAGACCTGCGCGCCGACCGCCAGCCGGAATTCACCCAGATCGACATCGAGACCAGTTTCCTCGATGAAAAAGAGATCATGGGCCTGACCGAAGAAATGATCCGCAACCTGTTCAAGGAAGTGCTGGGTCTGGAATTCGGCGAGTTCCCGCACATGACCTTCGAAGAGGCCATGCGCCGCTACGGTTCCGACAAGCCAGACCTGCGTAACCCGCTGGAACTGGTTGACGTTGCCGACCAGCTCAAGGAAGTCGACTTCAAGGTGTTCAGCGGCCCGGCCAACGACCCGAAATGCCGCATCGCCGCACTGCGTGTGCCAGGCGGCGCGAGCATGCCGCGCAAGCAGATCGACGACTACACCAAGTTCGTGGGTATCTACGGTGCCAAGGGCCTGGCGTACATCAAGGTCAACGAGCGCGCCAAGGGTGTTGAAGGCCTGCAGTCGCCAATCGTCAAGAACATCCCGGAAGACAAGCTCAATGTGATCCTCGATCGCGTTGGCGCAGTCGATGGCGATATCGTGTTCTTCGGTGCCGACAAGGCCAAGATCGTCAGCGAAGCCCTGGGCGCGCTGCGGATCAAGCTGGGTCACGACCTCGACCTGCTGACCTGCAAGTGGGCCCCGATGTGGGTTGTCGACTTCCCGATGTTCGAAGAAAACGACGACGGCAGCTTCAGCGCCCTGCACCACCCGTTCACCGCACCCAAGTGCACGCCACAGGAGCTGGAAGCCAACCCGGCCGGCGCGTTGTCCCGTGCCTACGACATGGTGCTCAACGGTACTGAGTTGGGCGGCGGTTCGATCCGTATCCACCGCAAGGAGATGCAACAGTCGGTGTTCCGCCTGCTGGGCATCAACGAAGCGGAACAGGAGGAGAAGTTCGGCTTCCTGCTCGATGCCCTGAAATACGGTGCTCCACCCCACGGTGGCCTGGCCTTCGGCCTTGACCGCCTGGTGATGCTGATGACCGGTGCCCAGTCGATCCGTGAAGTGATTGCCTTCCCGAAAACCCAGAGTGCTGCGGACGTCATGACCCAGGCTCCAGGTGTGGTGGATGCCAAGGCACTGCGCGAGCTGCACATCCGTCTGCGCGAGGCGCCGAAGGCTGAGTAAGGCTGCGGCGTGAAAGCGCGATAACGTTGTACGCAGTCAAAAAGGCGCATCTTCGGATGCGCCTTTGCGTTTAAAAGAGGGAAATCTCGCCTGGGGCGGGATTGAAAGGTTTCTAGAGAATTTCGGAGTTGTGTTATGGCTGGCCATTCCAAGTGGGCGAACATCAAGCACCGCAAAGAGCGTCAGGATGCCAAAAAAGGCAAGATCTTCACCAAGTGGATTCGTGAACTGACGGTTGCTGCCCGCCAGGGTGGCGGTGATCCGGGCTCCAACCCGCGCCTGCGCCTGGCGCTGGACAAGGCCCTGGGCGCCAACATGAGTCGCGACATCATCGACCGTGCCGTGGCCCGTGGCGCCGGTGCGGCGGATACCGACGACATGGTCGAGCTGACCTACGAAGGCTACGGCCCGGGCGGCGTCGCGGTGATGGTCGAGTGCATGACCGACAACCGCAACCGTACTGCGGCAGCCGTGCGCCATGCGTTCAGCAAGTGTGGCGGTAACCTCGGCACGGATGGCTCGGTGGCCTATCTGTTCGAGCGCAAGGGGCAGATTACCTTTGCGCCGGGTACGGATGAAGATGCGCTGATGGAAGCCGCGATGGAGGCGGATGCCGACGACGTGGTGACCAACGAAGACGGCTCCATCGACGTGTTTACCTCGTTTGCCGGCTTCTACGCGGTGCGTAACGCCCTGGAAGCCGCTGGTTTCAAGGGCACCGACGCGGAAATCGTCATGCTGCCGACCACCAGTGCCGAACTGGACCTGGACGGCGCGCAGAAGGTGCTCAAGATGCTGGATATGCTTGAAGACCTGGATGATGTGCAGAACGTCTACTCCAACGCCGACATTCCAGAAGACGTGGCCGCACAGCTAGTCTGAAGGCTGGTGTAGACCAAAATGTGGGAGCGGGTTTGCTCGCGAAAGCGGTCTGTCAGTCAGTCCATGCGTTGACTGAAACACCGCTTCCGCGAGCAAGCCCGCTCCCACATTGGATCTTCGCTGTATCAAAAAATGTGTTTACCCAACCTGCAGGCGTTATGACTTTAATCCTAGGTATCGACCCCGGTTCACGCATCACCGGCTTTGGCGTGGTGCAGCAGACCCCGCGTGGCTGCGTCTACGTGGCGTCGGGTTGTATCCGCACCGGCGCCGGCGAGTTGGCCGAGCGTTTGCAAATCGTCTATCGCGGCGTGCGTGAAGTGATCCAGACCTACGGGCCGGTGACCATGGGCATTGAAAAGGTGTTCATGGCCAAAAATGCCGACTCGGCCTTGAAGCTGGGCCAGGCGCGGGGCGCAGCCATTGTTGCCGGGGCGGAGGAGGGCATGGAAATCGCCGAATACACTGCGACCCAGGTCAAGCAGGCGGTGGTCGGTACCGGCGCGGCGAATAAAGAGCAGGTGCAGATGATGGTCATGCATATGCTCAAACTCACCTCCAAGCCACAGATCGACGCCTCTGACGCCCTGGCCATTGCCATTTGCCATGCCCATACCCGTTCCAGCCTGCTGCCCCATGGCCTTGGCACGGCACGCAGTCGTGGCGGGCGCCTGCGTCTCTGATAGCATCAGCGCAATCGTTATGGTCGGGCCTCGATCTGACCTCAAGCTTTAAGGATCTGAACCGTGATTGGACGCTTGCGCGGCACCCTGGCTGAGAAACAGCCGCCGCACCTGATTCTGGATGTAAACGGGCTGGGGTATGAGCTGGAAGTGCCCATGACCACCCTGTACCGCCTACCGTCGGTCGGTGAGCCGATAACCTTGCACACCCATCTGGTGGTGCGCGAAGACGCGCAACTACTCTATGGTTTCATCGGCAAGCGTGACCGTGACTTCTTCCGTGAGCTGATCCGCCTCAATGGTGTGGGCCCGAAACTGGCCCTGGCCTTGATGTCGAGCCTGGAAGTGGACGAACTGGTACGTGCCGTTTCGGCCCAGGACACCTCGGCGCTGACCAAGGTGCCAGGGGTCGGTAAGAAAACCGCTGAGCGCCTGTTGGTGGAGCTCAAGGACCGCTTCAAAGCCTGGGAAGTGGCGCCCAGCATGTTTGCCCTGGTGCCGAACCAGCCGGATATGCCGGCGGCCCAGGTCGCCAGTGCCGAAAGCGATGCCGTCAATGCGCTGATCTCCCTGGGCTACAAGCCGCAGGAAGCCAGCAAGGCAGTGTCGGCCATCAAGGACAAGAACCTGAGCGCTGAAGACATGATCCGCCGAGCCCTGAAGGGAATGATTTAAGTGATTGAAGCTGATCGTCTGATTGCGGCCACCGGCCCTCGCGACCGTGAAGAGGTCCAGGACCGGGCCATCCGCCCCCTGAGCCTTGCCGACTACATCGGCCAGCCCACTGTGCGTGAGCAGATGGAGCTGTTCATCCAGGCGGCGCGCGGGCGTGCCGAATCCCTGGACCATACGTTGATCTTCGGTCCGCCGGGGCTGGGCAAGACCACCCTGGCCAATATCATCGCCCAGGAAATGGGGGTGTCGATCAAGAGCACCTCCGGTCCGGTGCTGGAGCGCCCCGGCGACCTGGCTGCGTTGCTGACCAACCTTGAACCCCATGATGTGCTGTTCATCGACGAAATCCACCGGCTGTCGCCCATCGTCGAAGAAGTGCTGTACCCGGCCATGGAAGATTTCCAGCTGGATATCATGATTGGCGAAGGGCCGGCGGCGCGCTCGATCAAGCTCGACCTGCCGCCCTTCACTCTGGTCGGCGCCACCACCCGTGCCGGCATGCTGACCAATCCGTTACGAGACCGTTTCGGCATTGTTCAACGTCTAGAGTTTTATAGCACTGCCGATCTGGCGACGATTGTCAGTCGTTCGGCAGGGATTCTCGGCTTGCCGCTGGACCCTGAGGGTGCCTTCGAGATTGCCCGTCGGGCGCGTGGCACGCCGCGGATCGCCAACCGCTTACTGCGGCGGGTGCGCGATTTTGCCGAAGTGCGGGCCAAGGGGCATATCACCAAGGCCGTGGCCGACCTGGCGCTGAACCTGCTGGATGTCGATGAACATGGCTTTGACCACCAGGACCGGCGCCTGCTGTTGACCATGATCGAGAAGTTCGATGGCGGGCCAGTGGGCGTGGACAGCCTGGCGGCGGCGATCAGTGAGGAGCGCCATACCATCGAAGATGTGCTGGAGCCGTACCTGATTCAACAGGGTTACATCATGCGCACGCCGAGGGGCCGCGTGGTCACGCGCCATGCGTATTTGCACTTTGGGTTAAACATTCCGTCACGATTGGGGGAGATGCCTGTGGTAGACGAATTCCTCGATGCAGTGGACGATTAAAAAGGTATGGCGGGTCGATTTATTCGACGTTTGTGCTGTCCTAGTGGCTGGCGTCGTCATTCTTTCGTTAGAAATGCTGCAGAGAATGAAAAACAGTTGCCTGGCCGGATTGGCAACCTGAGGAGTAAGCACTAGAGTATGCGCGCGCAAAACGGGGATCAGTCGTTCGCACATCGCTGTCGCGTTTATTACGAGGACACCGATGCGGGCGGCATCGTGTATTACGTCAATTATCTAAAGTTCATGGAGCGGGCTCGAACCGAGCGGCTACGGGAGCTGGGCTTTGCCCAATCCCAGCTGGCAGGGGAGGACCTGTTATTTGTCGTGCATTCCAGCGAGGCCCGTTACTACGCGCCGGCGCGACTGGACGATGAATTGCTGGTCAGCGCGGAAGTAATCGAATTGAACCGTGTCAGCCTGCGCTTTAAACAGCAGGTCAGGCGGGCAACGGATGCAACGCTGCTCTGTGAGGGGCAGTTCCTGGTGGCGTGTGTGCGCACCAACAGTTTGAAACCCAGGGCCATTCCCGAAACTCTACGTGCGGCCTTTGCCAACGTGAGCGGCGCGGGTCAACAATCAAAGCAGGAGATTTAGCGTGGAACCTACCGTCGTCGACCATTCCTCCATGTGGAGCCTGGTCAGCAATGCCAGTGTCGTGGTTCAACTGGTCATGCTGACCCTGGTAGCCGCATCGGTTACCTCATGGGTCATGATTTTTCAGCGCAGCAACCTGCTGCGTGCCGGTCGACGTGCCCTGGAGAGCTTCGAAGAGCGCTTCTGGTCGGGTATCGACCTGTCCAAGCTGTATCGCCAGGCGGGCAGCAACCCGGACCCGGATTCGGGCGTCGAGCAGATCTTCCGCGCTGGCTTCAAGGAATTCTCCCGCCTGCGCCAGCAGTCCGGCGTTGACCCGGAAGCCGTCATGGAAGGCGTGGCCCGTGCGATGCGCGTAGCGATCTCCCGTGAGGAAGAAAAACTCGAGCAGAGCCTGCCATTTCTGGCCACCGTCGGTTCGGTCAGCCCGTATATCGGCCTGTTCGGTACCGTATGGGGCATCATGAACTCCTTCCGTGGCCTGGCAACGGCCCAGCAAGCGACCCTGGCCACCGTGGCCCCGGGTATCGCCGAAGCGCTGATCGCCACTGCCATCGGCCTGTTCGCTGCAATCCCCGCAGTAATCGCCTACAACCGTTTCGCCGCCACCAGCGAAACCCTGATTGGCCGTTACTACACCTTCGCCGATGAATTCCAGGCGATCCTGCACCGTAAAGTGCACACCAGCGAAGAATAAGCAGGTAATTCCCAATGGCTTTAATCGCTCGAGCTCGCAAAAAGCGCAAGCCGGTCGCCGAGATGAACGTAGTGCCTTACATCGACGTGATGCTGGTGCTGCTGGTGATCTTCATGGTGACCGCGCCGATGCTCAATCAGGGGGTGAAAGTTGATCTGCCCAAGGTTTCCAGCGAAGCCTTGCCGCAGGACAACAACACCCAGGTCCTGACCATTTCGATCAAGGCTGACAAGACCTATTACTGGAACCTTGGCAGCGAAGTCGATACCCAGAAGCAGCAGGACAAGGCCATGACCTTGCCGCAAATGACCGACGCCGTGACCAAAATCATCCGCGCCGGCAACGAAGGCGGCAAGCACACCCAGGTGTTCATCCGCGGTGACAAGTCGGTCGACTATGGCTCCGTCATGGGCGCCATGGGCGGGCTGCAGAAAGCCGGGGTCGGTAATGTTGGCTTGATTACCGAGGCGCCCTGATGCAGCAACAGCGAGAGCCGTCCGCCTCGGAAAGCTTCTTCTGGCCTAGCGTCTGGGCAATAGCCCTGCACGTTCTGGTGTTTGGCATGCTGTTTGTCAGCTTTGCCATGACCCCGGAGCTGCCGCCAGCCAAGCCGATCGTGCAGGCGACCCTGTATCAGCTGAAATCGAAAAGTCAGGCCACCACCCAGACCAATCAGAAGATTGCGGGTGAGGCCCAGAAGTCGGCTGCGCGCCAGACTGAAGTCGAACAGATGGAACAGAAGAAGGTCGAGCAGGAAGCGGTGAAGGCTGCTGCGGAACAAAAGAAAGACGAGGCGGCTCAAAAGGCCGAGGAATCGAAAAAGGCTGACGAAGCGAAGAAGGCCGACGAGGCGAAAAAGGCTGATGAAGCCAAGAAAGCCGAGAAAGCTGCCGAAGCCAAAAAAGCCGAAGAGAAACAATTGGCTGATATAGCCAAGAAGAAATCTGAAGAAGAAGCCAAGAAAGCGGCTGAAGAAGAGGCCAAGAAAAAGGCCGCTGAAGAAGCCAAGAAGAAGATAGTCGAAGACGCGAAGAAGAAAGCCGCCGAAGACGCCAAGAAAAAAGCTGCAGCAGACGAGGCGAAGAAGAAAATCGCCGACGACGCGAAGAAGAAAGCTGCCGCCGACGCCTCCAAGAAAAAGGCCCAGGAAGCAGCGCGCAAATCCGCCGAAGATAAAAAGGCCCAGGCCCTGGCAGATTTGCTTTCCGACACGCCGCAACGTCAACAGGCCTTGGCCGATGAACGTGGTGATGAAGTCGCAGGCAGTTTCGACGATCTGATTCGCGCGCGCGCAGCGGAAGGCTGGACACGTCCACCTTCGGCACGCAAAGGCATGACAGTCGTGCTGCAGATCGGCATGTTGCCGGACGGTACGGTGACTTCGGTCAGCGTGGCCAAGTCCAGTGGCGATGGTTCGTTCGACAGTTCGGCGGTTGCAGCGGTCAAGAATATTGGCCGGCTGACCGAGATGCAGGGAATGAAACCAAGCGACTTCGCTCCCTATCGTTCATTCAAGATGACATTCACACCTGAGGATCTAGCCTTGTGAGAAACCTTCTTCGAGGAATGCTTGTCGTTATTTGCTGCATGGCAGGGATAGCGGCGGCGGATGAAAAGAACATCCTGGTAACCAGCGGTAGCGATCGGGCCACTCCGATTGCGGTTGTACCGTTTGGCTGGCAGGGCGGCAGCGTGCTGCCGGACGATATGGCGGAAATCATTGGTAATGACCTGCGCAACTCGGGTTACTACGCGCCAATTCCGAAACAGAACATGATCAGCCAGCCGACCCAAGGTAGCGAAGTGATCTACCGTGACTGGAAAGCCCTGGGCGCCCAGTACCTGATGGTCGGTAGCATTGTTCCAGCAGGCGGTCGCTTGCAGGTGCAATACGCCCTGTTCAACGTGGCCACCGAGCAGCAAGTGCTGACCGGTAGCGTATCGGGCAGCGTCGACCAACTGCGGGACATGGCGCACTACATCGCCGACCAATCGTTCGAGAAACTGGTCGGTATCAAAGGTGCGTTCTCCACCCGCATCCTGTACGTGACGGCTGAGCGTTTCTCGGTGAACAACACCCGCTACACCCTGCAACGTTCGGACTACGACGGTGCCCGTGCAGTGACTCTGTTGCAATCGCGCGAGCCAATCCTGTCGCCGCGTTTTGCCCCGGATGGCAAGCGTATCGCCTACGTGTCGTTTGAACAGAAGCGTCCGCGCATCTTCGTTCAGCACATTGATACCGGTCGCCGTGAGCAGATCACCAACTTCGAGGGCCTGAACGGCGCGCCAGCCTGGTCGCCGGATGGCAATCGCCTGGCATTCGTG
Source organism: Pseudomonas sp. FP2294 (assembly GCF_030687625.1). Lineage (NCBI taxonomy): Bacteria > Pseudomonadati > Pseudomonadota > Gammaproteobacteria > Pseudomonadales > Pseudomonadaceae > Pseudomonas > Pseudomonas sp. FP2294. Next base: position 4,438,918 of record NZ_CP117441.1, on the reverse strand, counting down.
CTGTCCAAGGACGGTAACCCGGATATCTACGTGATGAACCTCGGTTCGCGCCAGATCACCCGCGTCACTTCCGGTCCTGGCATCAACACCGAACCGTTCTGGGGCAAGGATGGTTCGACCATCTACTTCACTTCAGACCGTGGCGGCAAACCGCAGATCTATAAGAGCAGTGTTGGCGGTGGCGGTGCGGAGCGTGTGACCTTTATCGGTAACTACAACGCCAATCCGAAGCTTTCGGCTGATGAAAAGACCCTGGTAATGATCCATCGCCAGGATGGTTTCACTAATTTCAAGGTGGCGGCCCAGGATTTGCAGCGCGGAAGCGTAAAAATCCTCACAGATAGCACTCTTGATGAGTCGCCTACTGTTGCGCCCAACGGCACCATGGTAATCTACGCCACCCGCCAGCAGGGCCGGGGAGTCTTGATGCTCGTGTCCATTAATGGACGCGTAAGGCTCCCGCTTCCTACCGCACAAGGCGAAGTCAGAGAACCATCCTGGTCCCCTTACCTGAACTGACGCGGCGCTACAAAAAGAAGTACTTAACACACTGGGGTTCATTAGGAGTTTCACGATGGAAATGCTGAAGTTTGGTAAGTTTGCTGCTCTGGCTCTGGCTCTGTCCGTAGCCGTTGGTTGCTCGTCTAAAGGCGGCGACAATGCCGGTGAAGGCGCAGCTGTTGATCCAAACGCTGGTTACGGCGCTAACACTGGTGCAGTTGACGGCTCCCTGAGCGAAGAAGCTGCTCTGCGCGCAATCACCACTTTCTACTTCGAATACGACAGTTCGGACCTGAAGCCAGAAGCCATGCGCGCTCTGGACGTTCACGCGAAAGACCTGAAAGGTAACGGCGCTCGCGTTGTTCTGGAAGGCAACACCGACGAACGTGGTACTCGTGAGTACAACATGGCACTGGGCGAGCGTCGTGCGAAAGCCGTTCAGCGCTACCTGGTACTGCAAGGTGTTTCCCCAGCTCAGCTGGAACTGGTTTCCTACGGTGAAGAGCGTCCAGTTGCTACCGGCAACGACGAGCAATCCTGGGCTCAAAACCGTCGCGTCGAACTGCGTAAGTAATTCGTCATGCGAACGTGCCGTCGTGTAGTAACCGTATTGGCTCTCAGCCTCGCACCGCTTGCGGTGTGGGCTGCGGTTCCCGTGGAAGATAGCAACTCTGGCTATAACAATAGTGGGAGTAGTTATCCACCAGCAGGTTATGGCACGAACGGCGCCTATGCAGGGGGAGCGGTTACTGCCGCTCCCTCGGCACAGGGCGAGCTGTTCAACCAGCTGCAACGCATGCAGGATCAATTGGCACAGCAACAAGGTGCGATTGAGGTTCTGCAAAATGAAGTGAACCGCCTGAAGCAAGAAGGCCTGGAGCGATACCAGGATCTTGATCGGCGTATAGGAACCGGCGTTACACCTGCCGCGACTCCTGAGAATTCTTCTGCCGGTGGCGCTGCAAGCGCCGCCGGTGGTGCAGCCGCCCAGGCCCCAGCGGCCAGCAGTGAACCGGCTGATCCGGCCAAGGAAAAGCTGTATTACGATGCAGCCTTCGACCTGATCAAAGCCAAGGATTTCGACAGGGCCAGCAAAGCGTTCACCGCTTTCCTGGGACGTTATCCAAACAGCCAGTACGCGGGCAACGCCCAGTACTGGTTGGGTGAGGTCAACCTGGCCAAGGGTGATTTGCAAGGTGCAGGCCAGGCGTTTGCCAAGGTCAGCCAGCTTTACCCCAAGCATGCCAAGGTGCCTGATTCGTTGTACAAACTGGCTGACGTAGAGCGCCGCCTGGGTCATACCGACAAGGTCAAAGGCATTCTGCAGCAAGTAGTGGCCCAATATCCTGGGACCTCTGCTGCCCAGTTGGCTCAGCGCGATTTGCAGCGTTTGTAAGCAGTGCTGTCCCGCTTGGAAGAAACCCGCGCCTGTCGCGGGTTTTTTCGTTAGAATCCACGCCCTTTTATGAAATACGCTTTTTGGGGTTCACGCTTTGCCGGGATCCCATGAAGTGCCTGACGGAGGCGGACAGCCTGTTTAGCTGTTACGCCCGTGGCGACTATGCAAGACACATTACGCATCACCGAAGTTTTTTACTCGTTACAGGGTGAAACGCGCACTGCCGGCCTGCCCACAGTATTTGTGCGCCTCACTGGCTGCCCGCTGCGCTGCCAGTACTGTGACAGCGCCTACGCCTTCAGCGGCGGCACCATTCGTACCCTCGACGACATCCTGGAGCAGGTTGCAGGCTTCCGGCCGCGCTACGTCTGCGTGACAGGCGGCGAGCCCCTGGCCCAGCCCAATGCCATTCCTTTGCTCAAGCAACTGTGTGACGCCGGTTACGAAGTGTCGCTGGAAACCAGTGGTGCCCTGGACATTTCCGCGGTCGATCCTCGCGTCAGCCGAGTGGTTGACTTGAAAACCCCGGACTCCAAGGAGGCGCATCGCAACCGTTATGAGAACATCGAGCTGCTGACGGCCAACGACCAGGTCAAGTTCGTCATTTGTTCGCGGGACGACTATGACTGGGCCAACTCCAAGCTGATCCAGTACGGCCTGGACCGACGCGCCGGCGAGGTGTTGTTCTCTCCAAGCCACCATGACTTGAACGCTCGCGACCTCGCTGATTGGGTGGTTGCGGACAACCTGCCGGTGCGCCTGCAATTGCAGCTGCATAAATACCTTTGGAATGACGAGCCGGGACGCTGAAATGACTGAACAAACGACTGATCAAAAACGTGCGGTAATCCTGCTGTCCGGCGGCCTTGACTCCGCCACCGTGGTGGCGATGGCCCGTGCCGAGGGTTACAGCTGCTACACCATGAGCTTCGACTACGGCCAGCGTTCCCATGCCGAGTTGCACGCCGCCGCCCGGGTTGCCCGCGACCTCGGTGTGGTGGAGCACAAGGTAATCGGCCTGAACCTCAATGGCATTGGCGGCTCGGCCTTGACCGACAACACCATCGACGTGCCTGAGGCGCCCACAGAGGGCATTCCGGTCACCTATGTGCCGGCCCGTAACACCGTGTTCCTCTCGCTGGCCCTGGGCTGGGCAGAAGTGCTCAACGCCCGTGACATCTTTATCGGCGTCAACGCCGTGGACTACTCCGGCTACCCGGACTGCCGCCCAGAGTTCGTCGAATCGTTCGAGCGTATGGCCAACCTGGCGACCAAGGCCGGCGTAGAAGGCCACGGCTTCCGTATCCAGGCGCCGCTGCAAAACCTGAGCAAGGCGGATATCGTGAAGGCGGGTGTAAGGCTGGGTGTCGACTACTCGCTGACTGTTTCCTGCTACCAGGCGGACAATGATGGTCGTGCCTGTAGGAAATGTGACAGCTGCCGCCTGCGCGCTGAAGGCTTCCAAGCGGCCGGAATTACTGACCCAACGCGTTATTTCTGATTTATTTAAAATAAGGTGTTGAATAATCCTTAGAAATCAGTATTATACGCGCCACCACACAGCGGGTCGTTAGCTCAGTTGGTAGAGCAGTTGGCTTTTAACCAATTGGTCGTAGGTTCGAATCCCACACGACCCACCATTTTTGGCGGTTTAGAAAATCCGGAAGGCCCACGCAAGTGAGGATTTCCGGGTTTTTTTTTTGCCTGGTGCAAAAGCACGCGCAGGGCTCTCTGGCAGCGTGACGTGCTGCTTGCCGGTTAGACAGGCAGCCGTCTGCGGCGACCATTCATTTCGTGGGTGGGTTGATGTCGATCGGCTGAAGATGGGCTTCGGCTGCCCCTGAACCGCGCCGCAACCCTAGGCTCAAAGCTGCTTGGCTCCATTCATCCAAGGGCTGTAGTCCACCTCCACGTAACCCTGGGGCAGGCCTTGAGGGTAGTTGGCAAACCCCTGCATCTGTCGCAAGTCCAGTCGTTTGCACTGCGTGACAAGGCGCTGCTGCAACGCGCTATCTACCTTGAAGCCTTGTGAGCGGTACGGGCTTTGATTCAGGTTGACCATGCACTCACTCACTTTGCCCTGGGCATCGGCGATGAAGTGGAAGCTCGCGACGCCAATACTCTGGGGGTCATGCCCGACAAACAATTGTTCACGGAAGAAGCGGATCTGCCGGTAGAGGTCGATGCGCTTTTTCTGCAGTTGTTGCTGTTCTTCCGAAAGCCCAATCAGAGGGGTGAACACCATGGGGGCGATAATCTTTTGGGTGTCCTTGGCATCGGCGAAGACCTTGGGCGAGACTTCGGGAAACAAGGTGGTCCAGCACAGTTCGGTGACCAGTTTGGCCAGCTTTGCCTGGCGCAGGTTGTTCTGGCCCTCGTTGGGCAGCAGGGTTCCGCGTTGGGCTGAGCAGTCCACTACGTGGTTCTGCGCATCGACGGTCAGGATCATATTCATCACCCCCGTCAGTTCCTGTTCATTGGCGGCCAGGGCATAGCCGCGCAATATCGTTTGGAACGTAGTGACGAATTTTTCGTCTTTTTGTTGCAGCTGTGCTGCCGCTGAGGCTGCCGCCTGTTCGGGGGTGTGGCTCTGGCAGCCGGACAGTGACAGCAGGCTTGCACCGAACAAGGCCAGGAGCCAGCGGGACGAAGAAGGCGCGTTGAATTCCATTTCTTGGGGGCTCGTGCACAAAGAGATTGGGAAGAGGTAGACGGGAACCATTCTCACCCATCAGGCGGTAAAGTGCGATTCGAAATACAAAAACCACACTGCTGATGGTTTTGGTTGTAATCGCTGACGTTTATCCAGCGCTGGTTTGCTCTGCAGACTCATGTTGTCTATATTTGAATCTATAGATTAATTCCGAGGTGGCAACCATGAGCCTAGCCCTTCAAGCACAGCCCTTCACCCGGGAGCAATGTGTCGCCGGACTCCGGGCGGCCGTGGGCATCCTGGAAAAATGGCAGGCCAGCAGCGACCAGGCCTGTCGCATCCTGCGTATCTCGCGCAGCACTTATACCCGTGCGCGGCAGCGCGATGCCGCGTGGTCGGTGAGCCTGGATGCCGACCAGATGCAGCGCATCAGCTTTGTGCTGAACATCCACGCCACGCTGCGCATGGTGTTCGATAACCCCGAGAACGTGTACGGCTTTGCGGCGATGGCCAACGACAACGCGTTTTTCAACGGGCGCTCGCCCCTCGAGGTTATGGCCCAGGGCGATATGATTTCCCTGTACGAGACCTTCCGCCGTATTGACGTGTTGCGTGGTGCGCAATGGTGAAGGTGAGCCAGTTGGGCGATTTGCCCAGCGGGCTGTTGCACGCCCATCGCCTGGTCAATTCCAAATTCCCGCCGATTGCGTTGTTTGACGATGTGGCGGATGCCGACGAGTTTGAGGCGCTCTATCAGATCCAGGCCCTGACCAACCCACGACTGGGTAATGAGGTCGGTCGGATCGAGCTGATACCCCGTAGGGAAATCCCCTTCGGGATCGTGGGATGTTCCTACGCCATTGCCCCGTTCACCCACGTCAATCCGGGCGGATCGCGTTTCAGCGCGGGTGATTTTGGCGTGCTGTACCTGGCGGCCACGGTCGAGACGGCACTGGCAGAAGTGCGTTATCACCAGAACCAGTATTGGTCCGGAGTTCATGGCCTTAACTATGAGCGCTTTGTTTTTCGTGGGCTGTCTTGCACCTTTGCCGGCGACGCCATGAAGGATGCGACGTCGGTGCCGATGAGCGATCCGATCTACGACCCTGACGACTACAGCCACGCCCAGCGCTTGGGGGGCGCGCTAAAGAAGGCCGGTTGTCCCGGCCTTCGTTACCTGTCGGTGCGCTCAGAAGGCGATCACTGCTGGGCGTTGCTGACACCCAGGCCGGTGTCGTCGATTGTCCAGGCCGCCCATTACGAGATGGTCTGGAATGGACAGATCACCAGTGTCAGCAAAATCAGCGAAGCCTGAGGCTGGCGGGTCAGATCTGCCCGCGCACCAGGATTGACTCATCAATCTGCGCAATCGACGTAACCCCGGTCAGGGTCATGGCCACGCGCATTTCCTTGGCAAAGATATCCAGCAGATTCTCTACACCGCGCTGGCCATCGGCAGCCAGCGCATAGGCAGGCGCTCGTCCCAGCAATACGCCACGGGCGCCGAGGGCGAGCATGCGCACCACGTCCAGCCCCGAACGCACCCCGGAGTCCACCAGCACCGTGAGGTCGCTGCCAACCGCCTGGGCAATCTCAGGCAGAGCCTTGGCGGTGGACAACACGCCATCGAGCTGGCGGCCGCCGTGGTTGGACACGACGATGCCGTCGGCGCCGAAACTCACCGCGTCCTTGGCGTCCTGTGGGTCGAGGATGCCCTTGATGATCATCGGGCCCTTCCAGAACTCGCGGATCCACTCCAGGTCTTTCCAGCTGATGGAAGGGTCGAAGTTGGTAGCGAGCCAGCCGATGTAGTCTTCAAGGTGGGTCGGTTTGCCCAGGTATTTGGAGATATTGCCCAGGTCGTGGGGGCGGCCCATCAGCCCTACATCAAGAGCCCAGGCCGGTTTGGTCACGGCCTGCAACATGCGCCGCTGGGCGGCGTACGGGCCGGACATGCCGGAATGGGCATCACGGTAGCGGGCGCCGGGGGTGGGCATGTCGACGGTAAACACCAGGGTTTTCACCCCGGCGGCTTGCGCACGCTCCAGGGCGTTTTTCATGAAGCCGCGGTCTTTCAGCACATACAGTTGAAACCAGATCGACTGCGCCGTCTGCGACGCTACTTCCTCGATCGGGCACACCGACACGGTCGACAGGCAAAACGGCACCCCTTTATTGGCCGCCGCGTTGGCCACCTGGACTTCCCCGCGTCGGGCAAACATGCCGGTCAGGCCTACCGGGCTCATGACCACCGGCATCGCCAGCGGTTGGTCGAACAGCGTGGTCTCCAGGCTCAGGCTCTCGACGTTGCGCAGGACACGCTGGCGCAGGCTGATGTCTGCCAGGTCCGAACTGTTGGCCTTGAGGGTGTGCTCGGCGTACGCGCCACCGTCAATATAGTCGAACAGGAAACGCGGCAGTTTGCGGCGTGCGGCTTCGCGGTAATCCGATGCGGACGAAATGATCATGAACAGTGAGGCCCCGGAATAAAGAAAACGGTGGGTGGAGGATAGTCAAAGGCATTTCATGGTAAAAACAACTTTTACAACTTCATTCAAGTCGCAAATGGAATAGTCATGAACCTGCGAACGCTGCGAGCCTTTGTCGAAGTGGTGCGCCAAGGCAGTTTCTCACAGGCGGCCGAGATGGTTTCGCTTACCCAATCGAGCGTCAGCAAAGCGGTCAAGACCCTTGAAGAAGAGTTGGGCACGCCGTTGTTCAGTCGTATCGGCCATAAGAGCGAACTGACAGCAGCCGGTGAAATTGCCTACCGCCGCGCCCTGGTGTTGCTCGCCGAGCGCAGTGACTTGGTCGCCGAGATCAACGACCTGCTGGGGCTCAAGCGTGGCGTATTGCGCATTGGCTTGCCGCCGGTGGGCAGTGGTGAATTGTTTGCGGCGATGTTTGCAGTGTACCGCCAGCGTTACCCACAGATAGAGATTGAGCTGATCGAGCACGGCAGCAAGAAGCTGGGCGAGTGCCTGCAAGCGGGGGAGGTGGATGTGGCTGCGCTACTGGTGCCGGTGGAGGGCGAGTTTGAGTATCAGGACGTGCGCGTCGAGCCGCTGATGGTCGTCCTGCCCAGCAGCCATCCATTGGCCGGGCGTGAGAGTGTGGATTTTTCCGACCTGTCCGACTCGCCATTCATACTGTTCGAAGCCGGTTTTGCCTTGAACCGCATCATTCTTTCCGCCTGCGAGCGTCGCGGTGTATCGCCGAAGGTTTCGGTGCGCAGCGCCCAGATCGACTTTATCGTCGACCTGGTGGGCGCGGGCCTGGGAGTCGCCTTCCTGCCGCGCATGCTGGCCTACAAACACTTGCATGCCGGCATTGCCCTGATTGCCCTGGATGAGCCTCAGACCGACTGGCATATTGCTTTGACCTGGCGGCGCAATGCTCATCTGCCGCCGGCTGCACGAGCCTGGTTGGACCTGGCCAGGGAAATGGGCAATGTCCCTGCGCCCTAAACGATGCCAATGTCGCGGGATATCACCCGTATGCTCCCGCCGGGTAGGCGTTTTGCGGCATATTAGGCTTTTGAATCCATTCGATATTCTGTAGCCTTGCGCAGCTTCACCTTAACCCGTGCTTGATGAACACAATCACTTCGTCCGGCGGCGCCCGAAGGGCTCCGGAGCCGGTGGTACACTCGACTTTCGCGCAACTGCGCCTGCAGGTCTTGCGAACATGACGCAAATTTCCGAACGCCTTCTGGTCCAAGCCCACCTCGATGCCAAGCAGCCCAAGGTGCTCAGTGCCGAGCAAGAGGCAAGCTTACGTTCTGCCATTGCTGCCGAGCTCAAGGCTCAAGACGCGGTGCTGGTGGCGCACTTCTATTGTGACCCGGTGATTCAGGCCCTGGCCGAAGAAACCGGTGGCTGTGTTTCCGACTCCTTGGAAATGGCCCGCTTCGGCGCCGCCCACCCGGCCAAGACCGTACTGGTCGCCGGCGTGCGCTTTATGGGCGAGACAGCGAAAATCCTCACCCCCGAAAAGCGCATCCTGATGCCGACCCTGGAAGCCACATGCTCTCTGGACCTGGGTTGCCCGGTGGAAGAGTTCTCGGCGTTCTGTGATCAGCATCCGGAACGCACCGTGGTGGTGTATGCCAACACCTCGGCGGCGGTCAAGGCCCGTGCCGATTGGGTGGTGACCTCCAGTTGCGCCCTGGAAATCGTCGAAAGCCTGATGGATAACGGCGAGACCATTATCTGGGGCCCGGACAAGCACCTGGGCACCTATATCCAGCGCCAGACCGGTGCCGACATGCTGCTGTGGGACGGTGCCTGCATCGTCCACGAGGAGTTCAAGTCCAAGCAGTTGGAAGACATGAAGGCGCTGTACCCGGACGCAGCGATCCTGGTACACCCGGAGTCACCGACCTCGGTCATCGAGTTGGCCGATGCGGTGGGTTCCACCAGCCAGTTGATTGCGGCGGCGCAGCGCTTGCCGAACAAGACGTTTATCGTCGCCACTGACCGCGGCATTTTCTACAAGATGCAGCAGTTGTGCCCGGACAAGGTGTTTGTCGAAGCGCCAACCGCCGGCAACGGCGCGGCGTGCCGCAGTTGTGCGCACTGCCCGTGGATGGCGATGAATACCCTGGAGCGCACGTTGCAATGCCTGCGGGAAGGCAGCAACGAGATCTTTGTCGAGCCGTCCTTGATCCCCCATGCCGTGCGCCCACTCAAGCGCATGCTGGACTTTACCCAGGCGGCCCGCCTGAAGCTGGCGGGCAACGCCTGATCCACGGCTGATGCAGCAAAAAATGTGGGAGCGGGCTTGCCCGCGATAGCGGTGGATCAGTCTGCACATGTAGTGACTGACACACCGCCATCGCGGGCAAGCCCGCTCCCACATTTAGATTTCATTGGCCTGGGGCTATTTCTTTTTCTTCGGGATCCGCACCAATTGCGTGTCCGAATAGATGTCATGCCAGGCCCGCTGTTTCTTGTCCACCAGCGACCAGATAAACCCCAGCCCCGCGCACAACCACGACGCAATCGACACCACAAAACGCAACAGCGCCTGCCACAGGCTGATGCGCGAGCCGTCCGCATTCTGCACACGTACGCCCCACACCTGCATGCCCAGGGTCTGTCCGGAATGGGTCCAGAACTTGGCGAAGAAGCCAAACAGCACAAAAAACAGAATCGTCGACAGCAACGGATCACCGTCCAGGGCGCCGGACTCCGAGAGCGTGCGCATCTTCGCTTCACCGACAAAGGCAATCCACACCAGCTTATAGAGGAAGGCGGTGACGATCAGCAGGGCGGTACACAACAGGAAGTCATAGAACATCGCTGCCAGACGACGGCCCAGGCCAACGGCGGGGAATTCGCCTTGGGGGCTTAGCAGGTGTTTCGACATGGCTCGGCTCTCTGGAGGAAAAAAGCCATTTTACGGACAAACGCACATAAAAAAGCCTCTGATGTCACCATCAGAGGCTTTTTGTCGCAGTAAGGATCAGGCTTCTGCTTGTACTTCGTCAGCCTGCATGCCTTTCTGGCCCTGCACGGCGATGAAGGTCACTTTCTGGCCTTCTTTCAGGCTCTTGAAACCGTTGCCCTGGATAGCGCGGAAATGCACGAACAGATCCGCACCGCTTTCTGGAGTGATAAAACCAAAACCTTTCTCGTCGTTAAACCACTTGACGGTACCGCTCTGACGTTCAGCCATTTTCTTATTTCCTTGACGCTAAAAATTAATGACAGCCCCTTTCACCTGAAAGAGTACTGGGCTGGGTTGCAGGAAAGTAAGAGACGTCGAACGGGTTGTAGCAAACTTTGGCTACTGCCCAGGTCCAGGTTCAAAGCGACCCATGCAAACACAGTGGGCAAACTCTACGACAACTAACACAGAAAAAACAAGCCCTCTGCAAGCCACGTATTTACTCGCCTTCATGACACTTCGGTCAACATTGCGGCACTGTGTTATTCGATAGCGTGGGTCACTTGTTATAGGTTAATCGATATAATATTGACTATCGTCAGTGCACTATTTTATGGCGGTTGCGTTACAGATTAGTGCAAATGAACACAACCGCGTTACTTATAGGAACAGTCGATCAGCCACGGTAGTAACGTTGTGGCACGAATGGCATTTTACTTACACGAAGTGGCACCTTTTTCCCACGCACTAATGCAGAGACTTCGCTCTCCAGCGCGGTAAAGGCCGTGTCGAGGTAGCCCATGGCGAGCGGGCCGCCGAGGCTCGGGCCAAAGCCGCCGCTGCACACACGGCCGATCACGGTGCCGTGTTCATCGACAATCTCGGCGCCTTCACGGACCGGGGTGCGTTCCTGGGGCAGCAGGCCAACGCGTTTGCGGCTGACGCCGGTTTGCTGCTGGGTGAAAATCCGATCTGCCCCCGGGAAGCCCCCGGCACGCGCGCCATCGGCGCGACGGGCCTTGGAAATCGCCCACAGCAGGCTGGCTTCAATCGGCGTGGTCTCGGTGTTCATATCGTGGCCATAGAGGCACAGCCCGGCTTCCAGGCGCAGGGAGTCGCGGGCGCCGAGGCCGATAGCTTCGACTTCAGTTTCGGCCAGCAGGCTACGGGCCAGGCTTTCGGCACTGGCCGCAGGCACCGAGATCTCAAAACCGTCTTCGCCGGTATAGCCGGAACGGCTGACGTAGCACTCGACCCCCAGCAGGCGCAGGGGCGCGAACTGCATAAAGGTCATCTTGGTCACTTCCGGCGCCAGGCGCGCCAGTACTTTCACCGCTGCCGGGCCTTGCAGGGCCAGCAGGGCGCGCTCTTCAAACAGTGGCTCGATCTGGCATTGCTCGCCCAGATGCTGGCGCAGGTGCGCCAGGTCCTGATCCTTGCAGGCGGCGTTGACCACCAGAAACAGCTCGTCGTTACCCAGGTTGGCGACCATCAGGTCATCGAGGATGCCGCCCTGGTCGTTAGTGAACATGGCGTAGCGCTGCATGCCCACGGGCAGGTCGATGATATCCACCGGCACCAGGGTTTCCAGGGCCTTGGCGGCGTTGGACCCGGTCAGGCGGATCTGGCCCATGTGCGACACATCAAACAACCCGGCCTGTTCACGGGTGTGCTGGTGTTCTTTCATCACGCCCAGGGGGTATTGCACCGGCATGTCATAACCGGCGAACGGCACCATGCGTGCGCCCAGTTCAAGGTGCAGGGCGTGCAGCGGGGTTTTCAACAGGGTTTCGGTGGACATATTCAGCTCCTGAAAAACGTGCTGGCGCGTTTATAAGCATCAGCACTCGATAATGTTGACGGCCAAACCGCCACGGGCGGTTTCCTTGTATTTGCTTTTCATATCGGCGCCGGTCTGGCGCATGGTGCGGATCACCTTGTCGAGGGACACGAAGTGCTGCCCATCACCGCGCAAGGCCATGCGCACCGCATTGATCGCCTTCACCGAACCCATGGCATTGCGCTCGATGCAGGGCACCTGCACCAGGCCGCCAATCGGGTCGCAGGTCAGGCCGAGGTTATGCTCCATGCCGATTTCGGCGGCGTTCTCCACCTGGGAGACGGTGCCGCCCAGCACTTCACACAAGGCTCCGGCGGCCATGGAACAGGCCACGCCCACTTCGCCCTGGCAGCCGACCTCAGCCCCGGAGATCGAGGCGTTTTCTTTGTAGAGGATGCCGATGGCCGCGGCGGTCAGCAGGAAGCGCACCACCCCGTCCTCATTGGCGCCGGGGATAAAGCGCATGTAGTAATGCAACACCGCCGGCACAATCCCGGCGGCACCGTTGGTGGGCGCCGTGACCACGCGCCCGCCGTTGGCGTTTTCTTCGTTGACCGCCAGGGCATACAGGTTGACCCAATCCAGCACCGACAGCGGGTCGCGCAGCGCCGATTCCGGGTTCTTGCACAACTGGCGATGCAGCGCGGCCGCACGGCGCTTGACCTTCAAGCCACCGGGTAGGATGCCTTCATTGCGACAGCCGGCCGCCACGCAGTCCTGCATGACCTGCCAGATCTTCAGCAGGCCGCTGCGGGTCTCGGCTTCCGGGCGCCAGGCGCTTTCGTTGGTCAGCATCACCTGGCTGATGGACAGCCCGTAGGTGGTGCAATGGCCAAGCAAATCCTTGGCGTGCTTGAAAGGGAAGGTCAGGGGCGTGGCGTCTTCGACGATCCGGTCGGCGCCGGCCGCGTCTTCATCCACCACAAAACCACCGCCCACCGAGTAGTACTCACGGCTGCGGATCTGGATGCCGGCTGCGTCAAACGCACGAAAGATCATGCCGTTGGGGTGGTAGGCGAGGGGTTTGCGAATCATCGCCAGGTGTTCTTTCTCGTTGAACGCAATGCTGTGTTCACCGAGCAGGTTCAAGCGAGCGTCGCCGCGCATCTGCACCAGGCGCGCGGCCACGGTTTCGGTGTCGACGGTGTCCGGGTGTTCGCCTTCCAGGCCCAGCAGCACGGCCTTGTCACTGCCGTGGCCTTTGCCGGTGGCGCCGAGTGAACCGTAGAGTTCCACCTTGACGCAGGTGGTGGCGTGCAACAGGTCGTCCCGCTTGAGGCCCTCGGCGAAGCGGGCGGCGGCACGCATCGGGCCAACGGTGTGGGAACTGGAGGGGCCGATGCCAATCTTGAACAGGTCGAACACGCTTAAAGACATGAGTTGTTCTCCGGTTTCTTATTATTGGAAGCAAGCTGTTCTGCGCAATGCGATCACTGTGGGAGCCGGGCTTGTGTAGGCGCTGGCTTGCCTGCGATGCAGACACCTCGGTCTATCAGTAGCTCCGAGGTGAGGCTATCGCAGGCAAGCCAGCTCCTACACTGACTGCGTCTCTTCAGTCAGATCACGCGTAGCTCTCGATCGACGGGCACGCACACACCAGATTGCGATCGCCAAACACGTTGTCGACCCGGCCGACCGGCGGCCAGTACTTGCCTTCGATCAACGACGCTACCGGATACACCGCCTGTTCACGGCTGTACGGGTGGCTCCATTCACCGACGATTTCAGCTGCCGTGTGCGGCGCGTTTTTCAGCGGGTTGTCGTCCTTGTCCAGCGTGCCGTTTTCCACCGCGCGGATTTCCTCGCGGATAGCGATCATGGCGTCGCAGAAGCGGTCCAGTTCTTCCTTGGATTCGCTTTCGGTCGGCTCGATCATCAAGGTGCCGGCCACCGGGAACGACATGGTCGGGGCATGGAAACCAAAGTCGATCAGGCGCTTGGCCACGTCATCCACGCTGATGCCGCTGCTGTCCTTGAGCGGGCGCAGGTCTAGGATGCACTCGTGCGCCACCAGGCCGTTGCTGCCGGTGTACAGCACCGGGTAGTGCTCTTCCAGGCGACGGGAAATGTAGTTGGCATTGAGGATCGCCAGCTGCGAAGCGCGCTTGAGGCCTGCACCGCCCATCATGCTGATGTACATCCAGGTGATCGGCAGGATGCTCGCACTGCCAAATGGCGCCGCGCAGACTGCGCCTTCCTTGCGCTGCATGGCCGCGTGGCCGGGCAGGAATGGCGTGAGGTGCGACTTGACGCCAATCGGGCCAACGCCCGGGCCGCCACCGCCGTGGGGGATGCAGAAGGTCTTGTGCAGGTTCAGGTGCGACACGTCGCCGCCGAACTTGCCCGGGGCGCACAGGCCGACCATGGCGTTCATGTTGGCGCCATCGATATACACCTGGCCGCCGTTGTCATGGATGATCCCGCAGATTTCGCGGATGCCTTCCTCGAACACGCCATGGGTCGACGGGTAGGTGATCATCAGCGCGGCGAGGTGCTCGCGGTGCTCGATGGCCTTGGCGCGCAGGTCTTCGATGTCCACGTTGCCACGGGCATCGCACGCGGTGACGACTACGCGCATGCCGGCCATGTTGGCGGTGGCCGGGTTGGTGCCGTGGGCCGACGAAGGAATCAGGCAGATATCGCGGCGTTCTTCACCACGGCTCTGGTGATAGGCACGGATCGCCAAGAGGCCCGCGTACTCGCCCTGGGAACCGGCGTTCGGCTGCAGGGAGATGGCGTCGTAGCCGGTGGCCGCGCAGAGCATGGCTTCCAGTTCAGTGGTCAGTTGCAGGTAGCCGGCGCTTTGCTCGGCCGGGGCGAACGGGTGCAGGGCCCCGAACTCGGCCCAGGTCACCGGGATCATTTCACTGGCGGCGTTGAGCTTCATGGTGCACGAGCCCAGCGGGATCATGGTGCGGTCCAGCGCCAGGTCCTTGTCGGCCAGCTTGCGCAGGTAGCGCATCAGCTCGGTTTCCGAGTGATAGCGGTTGAACACCGGGTGGCTGAGGATCGGCGATTGGCGCAGCAGCGCGGCCGGCAGAGTGCTGTCGACGCTGGCGGCGAGGGCGGCGAAGTCCGGCAGGGCTTTACCGCCTGCGAACACGCTCCACAGGGTTTCGATATCGGCCTGGGTGGTGGTTTCATCCACCGACAGGCCCAGGCGTGCCGCGTCCACGACGCGCAGGTTGATGCGCTGGGCACGGGCCTGGTCGTGCAGGGCCGCAGTGTTGGCGCCGGTGGCCAGGGTCAGGGTGTCGAAGAACGTCTCTTGTTCAACCTTGAAGCCCAGGGCACCCAGGCCTTTGGCGAGGATTGCGGCCAGGTGATGAATGCGCGTGGCGATCTGCACCAGGCCTTTGGGGCCGTGGTACACCGCGTACATGCTGGCAATGTTGGCCAGCAGTACCTGGGCGGTGCAGATGTTGCTGGTGGCCTTTTCGCGGCGGATATGTTGCTCGCGGGTCTGCATGGCCAGGCGCAGGGCCGGCTTGCCGAAACGGTCTACGGACACACCGACCAGACGCCCCGGCATGTCACGCTTGAACGCGTCCTTGGTGGAGAAGTAAGCGGCGTGCGGGCCACCAAAGCCCAGCGGCACGCCGAAGCGCTGCGCACTGCCGATGGCCACGTCGGCACCGAACTCACCCGGTGGGGTCAGCAGGGTCAGGGCCAGCAGGTCGGCGGCCACGGCCACCAGTGCGTTGGCGGCGTGGAAGCGCTCGGTCAATTCACGGTAGTCGAACACATCACCGTTGCTGGCCGGGTATTGCAGCAGGGCGCCGAAGAACGGGCTGACATCCGTCAGTTCACGCTCGTCGCCCACTACCACCTCGATGCCCAGCGGCTCGGCACGGGTGCGCAGCACGTCGAGGGTCTGCGGGTGGCTGTGCACGGAGGCAAAGAACTGGTTGCTGCCCTTGTTCTTGCTCAGACGCTTGCAGAAGGTCATGGCCTCGGCGGCGGCAGTGGCTTCGTCGAGCAGGGATGCGTTGGCGATCGGCAGGCCGGTAAGGTCACTGATCAGGGTCTGGAAGTTCAGCAGCGCTTCCAGGCGGCCTTGGGAGATCTCGGGCTGGTAAGGCGTGTAGGCGGTGTACCAGGCCGGGTTTTCCAGGAGGTTGCGCAGGATCGGCGACGGCGTGTGGCAGTTGTAATAGCCCTGGCCGATGTAGGTCTTGAACAGTTGGTTCTTGGCGGCGATGGCCTTGATCGAGGCCAGTGCATCGGCCTCGCTCAGGCCGTCGCTCAGGCCCAGCACGGCGGTGCCCTTGATGCTTTCCGGGATCACGCTGGCGCTCAAGGCTTCCAGGGAGTCAAAACCCAGGGTCGCGAGCATCTGTTGCTCGTCGTCCTGGCGCGGGCCGATGTGGCGGGCGATAAATTCGTTGGCGGTGCTCAGGTTGATACTCATGGCGCGCTCCTCAAGCTTCAGCGTTGGCTTTGATCAGGCGGTCGTACGCATCCTGATCCAACAGCTTAGCTACTGCATCGGCGTCAGCCGGTTTAAAGCGGAAGAACCAGCCTTCGCCCGTCGGGTCTTCGTTGACCAGTTCCGGGCTTTCGCTGAGCTGGTCGTTGACTTCCAGCACTTCGCCGGTCAGGGGCATGTACACGCCGCTGGCGGCCTTGACCGATTCCACAGTGGAGGCTTCGGCGCCCTGCTCGTAGGCCTGCAGCTCCGGCAGTTGCACGTAAACCACATCACCCAGGGCGTTTTGCGCGAACGCGGTAATACCTACGGTGACGCTGCCGTCAGCTTCGGCACGCAGCCATTCGTGATCTTCAGTAAAACGCAATTCGCTCATGGAAACTCCTCAGGGCCAGAATCGTCTGGTGGACGGGATTGGAATGGGAGAGTCCTTAGCAAAAATGCGGCCAATATAAATTTATTGTTATTAATCAACTGTTTATAGATATGTGGTGGTGAGTGAGGGACGCGCGCTGTAGCGAAATCGCTACGGATCGACAGTGGAAAAAAAGCCTATTTGGATCAAAGCCTTGCATGGCGAAGGCGGGCCAGACGTGTATTGAAAACGTTCCGCTGTAGCGTTTTCGATACGGCTGCGCGAGATGTATGTAGCGCACGGGCCGGCAGGGGGCGGCTTATTTTGCCGTTATCCAATGATTAGGACGCGCGGCATGAGCCATTCAATAGCGGCATTTCAGGGCACTTCCCAGCTAAACGCATCCCGCGACTTTCTCCGGCGCCTGTTTGCCCAGCGCCCGACGTTGACGCAAGTGGCCGAGTCCATGGTCCAGGACTGGATCGCCGACGGGTTCGCGGCCTCCCGTTTACGGGCCAACATCACCTGGATCGGCGTGAGGCAGCCCGCTCAAGCCGGCGCTGACAGCTATACCCAGCTCACGACCCTGGGTGATGCCTTGATCAGGCGCTGCATGAGCAGCGAAGTGCTGAACTACGTGGCCGGTCATCACTACCTGTTGGTCAGTTCCATAAGCCATGGCCTCGTGCCGATAACCGATGTGGTGTCGGTCGATGATATTGAGTTCATGCTCAACGCCCTGGCCCCCCAGTTGCTCGCCGGTTTTAACGCAAGGCTGGTGGCCTACTGGAACGCGCCTGCCCCCGGCGATGCAGGGCTTAGTCGCTGGGGCGCAGTCGGCACGCAGTTGCGTGAGTGTTTGCTCAGCGCCCGGCAGACTCCGCCCCTGACACCGCAGCAAGCAAGCGCGCTGCTGGGGCTGGGGGACGGGCCGCAGGAACTGTGGGGCCATCAGGTGGACCGGCAAGCGCTGGGCGGGGCCGATGTGCTGCGGATCTATCAAGTCTATGCCGGCCAGGAGGGGCGGCCCGGCGAGTGGCTGCCGTTGTTGGTCTTGCAGCGTCAGGTCGCGCAGCAACAGGTCAACCTGGTTTATGTTCCCGCGATAAGCCTGCTCAAACTGACTGCGTTGGACGAGTTGGGCAGCCTGCTGCCACGCTACATGAGCCACTACACCCCTGGACTGCTCGTCAATTGGGTGCTCAAGGAGCCGCAAGGTGATGTGTTCGATGCACAGGCCCAGACCTTGCTGGAGCGCCAGTTAAGGGCGTTGCAGCAGCTCAATTGGTCGGCCCTGCCCGGCGTCGACAGCTACAAGCGCCTGTTCAGCCAACTCACCGCACCCGAGGTGTGGTTCGAGGGCGACTATCTCCAGCAGCCCCACGAAGAGCAGTTGCCGCTGTGGTTGCAGGTCGCCAGCGGGGCCGACCGGAACACCTACGGCCAATGGCTGGAGCGTCTGGCAGACCTGCAAAAACGCACGGGCGGTGCATCGTTTCTCGACGGGCTGGAGCCGATTGACGTGTATGCCCGCCATGCGCTGCAACGCCAGATGCACCTGGATTTCCCGCAAGAAGCCGCGATCAATCCGGATGATTACCTGCTGACGTTTGAACGCACCCAAGGCGCCACGGTGGGCTGGACGCAGCGCACCACCAAGTCCTTGACCTCATGGTCGTTGGAAAACCCCTTTGCAACCCCCTATGCCAGTGTGCAGATCGCCCATCAGGCGGCGCCGGGGCAGGAGGTTGCCGGGTGGATCAGGCCGGCGTACCTGGAAAAACTGATTGAGACGGTCGATGTGGGGCGGCATTACCCCGCGCTACTCAAGCGGGCGCTGGTGTCGGACCCGGCAGAGTCTGCACGGCGCCGACGCTTGTTTGTCGAGCAGATGGCCTTGCAGCTTCCATTGCGCGCCCTTGAGAACAGCCTGCGCCAACGCAACGGGTTTACCCCGCCCGGCGCAGAGGTGGTGCAAGCCTTGCTGCAGAGCGACCCGCTCAAGCGGGCGGTCGGTAACCAGGTGATCATCGCCCGGCCCTTGGCTTTTCTGACGCATGCCGGGGGAACGGTGCATAAAGCCAGCAACCTGTTTGTCATCGGTCCGCGGGATAACAGCCCGTTGCCCCATATTCTGTACCGGCCTGATCAGGCCGAGGTGCTGCTCCAGCAGTTCGCCAGCCGCCAGGCGCTGCTCGACGAGATCACTCGAACGGGCAGTGACCTGCAGGCGGTGGTGCTTGAGCAACTGTCTGAAAACAGCCGCGCATTGTTTGCCAACGGCGGGTTTTCAAGCCCCCATGTCCAGCGCTTTCTACAGGGGGACGAATACAGCGAGCACGCTGCGGCGAGCCCTGCATTGCTCAGCGACGAGCCAGTACCTGGGGTGTTTCTTGAGACGGTATTTGATGAAAACGCCAGGAGCCTTTGGCAGTCCGCCGAAAAACGCGCCACCTCTATCGAGGCGCTGCGTTGGACGCTGTTCAAGAATAATCTCTGGCAGATCTTCAATGCCCTGCTGCCCCTGCTCAGGGGATCGGTGTCAGTGGCGGGGTGGTTGTCCCAGGTGTATGTCAGCTTTCGCACGGTGCTGGCTTTGCCGGCCGCAGCCAGTCAGGAAGACACCGCCGGTGCCCTGGTCGATTTGCTCGGCAGCCTGGCCGGCCTGCTGTTGAGCCCGGTGGTCAGTCTTGATCAGCGTTTGCGGTTGAGTGAGACCCGGTCACTGTCTACTGGCGCGATCGAAACCACGGCGGTCAGGCATGTCCAGCAGACGCCCTCGACCTTTGCCTGGCAGCGTTCACTGGCCGATGTCACGGGCATGGACTTTTCCTGGGCCAACGCGCGGTTGCGCCTTGATCCCGCGCAACAGGCACAGCTTGAGACCTTCCGCTGGTCCCCGGGGCCGGGCGAGCAGTGGCCGGGAACGCCCACGGTCAGCTCGCCAGACAGCCCTATACGCGGCCGGGTCGCGGTGCGGCGCCCCGGCGGCACGGTCAGCCATGAAGATTACCTGTTGATTGACAGCCAGCTGTATGGGGGCAAGCAGGTGGATGGGCGTTGGCGCATCGTGGACCTGAGAACCCCCCTGCGCGCCGGTCCCTGGCTCAGGAAAGATTCACGCGGGGTGTGGAAAGTCGACCTGGGCCTGCAATTGCTCGGTGGCCATCCCAAGCTGTCGGCTGCCAGCCGCCGCGCCAATATCCAGCGTCAGAACCAGATGTTTGAACGTCATTATCAAGAGATGACGGAACGCCTGATGGAGGCTGAAAAAGCCGCAGCGGCCGCTGAAGAGCGCTTTGAACACGCCCGCGGCGGCGATCAGCAAAAACTCTTTGATCCATCCCTGCAAGCGCTGCGGGCCAGCTATCTGGCCGCCCTGGAGAAACAAAGCCGGGCGCAGTTCAACCGGCTGGACGCGTTGATCGCAAAAAATGCCAACAAACCCGTGGAGCGGTTCGAGCCGGAAAAGATTCTGCAGTTGGAGGACCTTGTCCAGACCCTGCGTGTGCAGATGGTGATGCTGATCGCAAACCGCTCGAACGAGGTGTTTCCCGGTGAGCGTCGCAGCCAGTTGGGTGAGCAGTTGGAGCATGAAGACGTAGCCGTTGTTCAGGCTGCGCACCACACGCTCGTCGAGTCGATGCAGACAATTATTGGCTACAACGAGCAACTGATCGACTTGAGCATCCTGGAGCGAAACAACTATGCCAGGCTGGCCCAAGTACCCGGGTATGACTCGCGGCCTGAAGCCTTGCTTCCCTCCACACTTGGCACGCCGCTGGACTGGAAGTCGCTGCAGTTGAAGGCATTGGGCGGGGTGATAGTGCGCAGGCCGCCGAAGCCCGAGGAATATGAGGATTTCATCCGGATCGGCTCGTTGGTCGATGAGGCGACCCAATCGGTGCAGTCACAAAAAAACCTGCAGGAGGCAGGCCCCCTGAGTGTGCAACAGCGCATCGACGGCTATGACGCGATTTTGCTCGACTATGACAACACCCAAGCGTCCCTGCGTGAGTACGGCGACATGGATTCCGACCTGCTCTATGAGGGCAGCATCGAGCGCTTGAATCGCATGCTCAACGCCTTGGAGCATGAAGCGCGCGGTTCCCTGGCGGCGCTGCTGCGTGAGCGCGAGCAGACTCCTGCACGCGCGCCCGGGCCCGCGCTTGGCTCTGGCAAGCGCCTGATCCGTGACCGCAAGAGCCGCTATCTGGTGGGCCAGGTTCGGGCGCGTACGCCGCAGATGAACGAGCACATTGTCGATGTCATCAACCCGGTCGATCAGAGTGTGGTGGCGAGCTTTCGGCAGGCACCTGGCAGTGATGAGTTTGAGGCAATCACCCAGGCCAGTACGCCGCCAGTGCGCCCGGTGCGTTCCCTGGAAAGGCTCAGGGACGATGGGCGCAAGCTGCTGGCGCGCCAGTCGACTGTGCTTGAGCAGACGCGTAACG
Organism: Pseudomonas sp. FP2294; assembly: GCF_030687625.1. Lineage (NCBI taxonomy): Bacteria > Pseudomonadati > Pseudomonadota > Gammaproteobacteria > Pseudomonadales > Pseudomonadaceae > Pseudomonas > Pseudomonas sp. FP2294. The sequence goes on along the minus strand of NZ_CP117441.1, from coordinate 4,417,896 downwards.
AAGCGCGCCTCTCCAGCCAGCCCGCCAGCGTCGAGGCCCGGTTGTTACGGCATGCCGGGAAAATCAATGGGGTGGCCGATAAGATCCGCAAGGCCCTGGGGCAGGAGCAAAGCCAAACGCAGGAGCCCCTGCTCAAGGAACTGGGTCAGGCCTCCAGCCGCCTGGCGGAGCACGGCAGGCTGATCCGTATCGAGATGGTCAAGCGCCTGGCGCCTGATGAAGAGGGGATTGCTTACCTCAAGAGCCAGAATGAGGTGCAAATCCTACCGATAGAGGGGCGCATAGCGCTTAAACGGGAGAATGATTTCCTGCAGGAATACCTGGTCAAGGACACTGGCGGCAAGGTATTGGCCTACGCCCATTTTCATTACCGCACACGCGAGGCGGCCAACGCGCCATACAGCGCCGGCCATTTGAAACGGCCGGAACAACGCTTTATGAGCTTTCGCAGTCTGGCCGACAAGACCGACAGCGATGTGATTGCGATCTACTATTCGCGGATCAGTCCAGCCATGGCCCAGCAGCTGTTTTTCAGCGCGACGGGGGCGGTGATCCAGCGTGGACGCAGGGTCCTGTGGTGATCAGGGTTTGCCGGGGATGCCGTATTTGCGCAACCGATGGGCGATAGCGGTGTGAGACGTCTGTAGACGGTTGGCCAACTGACGTGTCGAGGGGTAGGTGCTGTAGAGCTTTTCGAGCAGGCTGCGCTCAAAGTCCTCGACGGCCTGCTCCAGGCTGTTCACTTCGCCGTCGCTCTGGCGGGCGACCGAGGTGCCGGCAATATCCAGGTCGCCAATGTCCACCAGGTTGCTTTCGCAAATGGCGGCGGCGCGGAAGATCACGTTCTGCAACTGGCGCACATTACCCGGCCAGCGGTTGCCCAGCAGCGCCGGGTAGGTGCCCGGTGCCAGGCGGCAGACCGGGCGCTGGATCTGCGCGCAGGCCTGCTGCATGAAGTAGCGGGCCAGCAGCAGGATGTCCTGGCCACGTTCGCGCAGGGGCGGCACTTCCACATTCAGCACATTGAGGCGGTAGAACAGGTCTTCGCGGAAGGTGCCTTCGCTGACCATCTTTTCCAGGTCGCGGTGGGTGGCGCTGAGGATGCGCACATTGACCTTGACCTCGCGGTCGCCGCCGACCCGGCGAAAGCTGCCGTCATTGAGAAAACGCAGCAGCTTGGCCTGCAAGTACGGCGACATCTCGCCGATCTCATCGAGAAACACCGTGCCCTGGTTGGCCAGTTCCATCAGCCCTGGCTTGCCGCCGCGCTGGGCGCCGGTAAAGGCGCCGGGGGCGTAGCCGAACAGCTCGCTTTCGGCGAGGTTTTCCGGCAGCGCCGCGCAGTTCAGCGCCAGGAACGGTGAGCTGTGGCGTGCGCTGATGGCATGGCAGGCGCGGGCCACCAGCTCTTTGCCGGTGCCGGTCTCGCCCTGGATCAACAGCGGGGCGTCGAGGGCCGCCACCCGTTGCGCACGGGTCTTGAGGGTGCGGATGGCCACGGACTCGCCCAGCAACGCATCGAAGCCTTCGGCATGGTCATGGTGCAGCGCCGAGAGCCGCTCGCCGATGCGATTGGGTTGGTACAACGTCAGCAGCGCGCCGGCATCGGTAATCGGCGTGGCATCCAGCAGCAAGGTCTGGCCGTTGACGCTGATCTCGCGCAGGGGCAGGCGAAAGCCATGTTCGAGCAAGGCCTCCAGCAGCGCCGGATCGTCAAACAGCTCGGCGATACTTTCGCCAGCCGGCTCGCGGCCATAGAGGGCGATCAGCGCCGGGTTGGCCAGCAGCACCTTGCCGGCGCTGTCCAGGGCCAGGACCGGGTCGGTCATGGCCGCCAGCAGGGCGTCGAGTTGCAGGTGGCGGCGCTGGCCGGGAAGGATATCCACCACCGTCACCGCCTGTACGCCATGGACGCTGAACAGCGCGTCGCGCAACTCTTCCAGCACCTCCACGCTCAGGGTCGGTGCGTCGATGTAGACGTTGGGCGGGATCATCTCCACCGCATCCAGGTTGAGATTGCGCCCACCGAGCAGGGCCAGGACTTCCTGGGTAATGCCGACGCGGTCGATGAAGCTGACGTGGATACGCATGGGGCGGACTTTGATTCTGCAATGCGGAGGGTGGCCAGTATGCCTGAGCGACGGTGGAGATCAAAAATGTGGGAGTTGGCTTGCCTGCGATAGCCTCATCGAGGTGTGACTGATACATCGAGGTGCCTTCATCGCAGGCAAGCCAGCTCCCACACAAGCTGGCTCCCACATTTGATCTGTTTTGGCCGTGGAGCAGGGGTTATTCCAGGTGTTCAGGCTTGATCGGATCGCCCGGCTTTACATCCAGCTGGTGGCGCACATCCTCGAACATCAAGTCGTACTGTTTATGCATGCCTCCGTTGAGGACCGCGGTTTTCGGCATGCCGTATTTCTGCGCAATGTTCATGGCATGGCGGGCAAAGTCGAAGGCCTGGTCCTTGGGCAGGAAGAATTCTTCCTTGAGCTCTTTGCCCTGCACCGAACCATGCATCTTGAAGAGCATTCCCTTGCCTTCCTTTGGATCCTGGCTGACTTCATAGTCGATGCACAGGTCGTAGCTGTGGTCCTGGGCATTCAAGGCGTGGCGTTCAACATGCAAGTGACCGGGTTCAAAAATGGCCATAGGCGTCTCTCCCTAACAAGGCATTGGAGAAGGGCGGCTGCAACAGCCGCCCGGGGTGTATTTATAAGTAGGTGATGCCAGGTTTTGCCGTGCTGATACGGGTACCGGCGGTGCCCTGGACGATCGCTTCGATGTCCGAGAGTGAACCGATCACTGCGGTTTTGCCAGTGTTGCGGGCGAACTCGCAGGCGGCCTGGACCTTGGGCCCCATGGAGCCGGCGGCGAAGCCGAGTGTTTCCATGTCGTCGGGGTGGGCCTGGGCGATAGCCTTTTGCGTCGGCTTGCCGAAGTCGATAAAGGCGGCGTTGACGTCGGTGGCGATCACCAGCAGGTCGGCTTCCAGTTGCTGGGCCAGCAGCGAGGAGCACAGGTCTTTGTCGATCACGGCCTCGATGCCCTTGAGCTTGCCGTTCTCGTCATACATGGTCGGGATGCCGCCGCCGCCGGCACAGATCACGATGCTGCTCTTTTCCAGCAGCCACTTGATCGGGCGGATCTCAAAGATGCGTTTGGGCCGTGGGCTGGCCACCACCCGGCGGTATTTATCGCCATCGGGGGCAATCGCCCAGCCTTTTTCGGCGGCCAGTTTTTCCGCTTCGGCTTTGGAGTAGACCGGGCCGATCGGCTTGGTCGGGTTCTGGAAGGCCGGGTCGTTGGCGTCCACTTCAACCTGGGTCAGCAGGGTGGCGAATGGCACCTCAAAGTCCAGCAGGTTGCCCAGTTCCTGTTCGATGATGTAGCCGATCATGCCTTCGGTTTCGGCACCCAGCACGTCCAGCGGGTAGGGCGAAACCTGGGTGTAGGCGGCGGCTTGCAGGGACAGCAGGCCGACTTGCGGCCCATTGCCGTGGGCGATCACCAACTCGTTGCCGGGATGGATCTTGGCAATCTGTTCGGTGGCGATCCGGATATTGGCGCGTTGGTTGTCCGCAGTCATGGGTTCACCACGGCGGAGCAGGGCGTTACCGCCCAGAGCAACGACGATACGCATAGCGGTTGTCCTTTTAGAGTGCGGCTTTGTGAACACCGGACAAAATGTCGGAGTTGGCTTTATGTGGGAGCTGGCTTGCCTGCGATGGCATCACCTCAATATGCCTGGCAGACCGAGGTGACTGCATCGCGGGCAAGGCCGCATAAAGCCCGCTCCCACATTGACCGTGTTACATCAGTGGGAGCGGTGTTGGGTTACAAGTCAGCCAGCGTCGAAACCAGGATCGCCTTGATGGTGTGCATGCGGTTTTCCGCTTGCTCGAAGGCGATGCAGGCTGGGGACTCGAACACGTCGTCGGTCACTTCGATGCCGTTGGCCAGGTGCGGATACTGCTCGGCAATCTGTTTGCCGATCTTGGTATCGCTGTTATGGAACGCCGGCAGGCAGTGCATGAACTTGGTGCGTGGGTTGCCGGTGGCTTTCATCAGTTGGGCATTGACCTGGTACGGCAGCAGTTGCTCGATACGCTCGGCCCAGGCTTCCACTGGCTCGCCCATGGAGACCCAGACGTCAGTGTGGATAAAGTCCACGCCCTTGACCGCCGCTTTCGGGTCTTCGGTGAGGGTAATGCGTGCACCGCTTTCTTCCGCGTATTTTTTGCAGCGACCGACCAGGTCATCGTGGGGCCACAGGGCTTTGGGTGCGCAGATGCGTACGTCCATGCCCAGTTTGGCGCCGACCAGCAGCAGCGAGTTGCCCATGTTGTTACGGGCGTCGCCCAGGTAGGCGTAGCTGATGTCGTGGATCGGCTTGTCAGCGTGTTCACGCATGGTCAGCACGTCGGCGATCATCTGGGTTGGGTGGTACTCGTCGGTCAGGCCGTTGAACACCGGTACCCCGGCAAATTTCGCCAGTTCTTCGACGATTTCCTGCTTGAAGCCACGGTATTCGATGGCGTCGTACATGCGCCCGAGTACGCGGGCGGTGTCTTTCATGCTTTCTTTGTGGCCGATCTGCGACGAGTTCGGGTCGATATAGGTGACGTTGGCGCCCTGGTCATAGGCTGCGACTTCGAAGGCACATCGGGTGCGGGTCGAGGTTTTCTCGAAGATCAGCGCGATGTTGTTGCCTTTGAGGTGCTGCTGCTCGGTGCCGGTGTACTTGGCGCGCTTGAGGTCGCGGGACAGGTCCAGCAGGTAGCGCAGCTCGCGCGGGGTGTGGTGTTCCAGGCTCAGCAGGTTACGGTTGTGGATGTTGAACGCCATGATGATTCTCCTTGGATTCGGTAATCGGCCCGGTCGGCATCGGGTAGGTGCCGACCGGGGAGACGGTCGTTTAGTAGTCGATAGGATCGCGGATGATTGGGCAGGTCATGCAGTGGCCACCGCCACGGCCGCGACCCAGTTCACCGGCACTGATAGTGATGACTTCCACACCGGCCTTGCGCAGCAGGGTGTTGGTGTAGGTGTTGCGGTCGTAACCGATCACCACGCCAGGCTCTACCGCTACCACGTTGTTGCCGTCATCCCACTGTTCGCGTTCGGCGGCGAAGCTGTTGCCGCCGGTTTCCACTACGCGCAGGGTCTTGAGGCCAAGGGCTGCGGCCACGGTGTCGAGGAAGTTGGTTTTCTCCCGTTGGATATCAATGCCGTGGGGCTTGCTTTCGTCAGGGCGCAGGGTGAAAGGAACGATCTGGCTTACCACTTCGGGGAAGACGGTGACCAGGTCGCGGTCGCAGAAGCTGAACACGGTGTCCAGGTGCATCGCGGCGCGGGATTTCGGCAGGCCGGCCACGATGACTTTTTCCACGGCCTTGTTCTTGAACAGGTTGCGCGCCAGTTGGCCGATGGCCTGGTGGGACGAGCGCTCGCCCATACCGATCAAGACCACGCCGTTGCCAATCGGCATCACGTCGCCGCCTTCCAGGGTGGCTGCACCGTGTTGCAGGTCAGGGTCGCCGTACCAGATCTGGAAGTCGGCGTTGGTGAACTCGGGGTGGAACTTGTAGATGGCGGTGGTCAGCAGGGTTTCCTGACGTCGCGCCGGCCAGTACATCGGGTTGAGCGTTACGCCACCGTAGATCCAGCAGGTGGTGTCGCGGGTGAACTGGGTGTTGGGCAGCGGCGGCAGGATAAAGCTTGAGTGGCCGAGGAAGTCGCGGAACATCTCGATGGTCTTGCCACCAAAGCTGCTCGGCAGGTCGTCGGCCGACACGCCACCGATCAGGAACTCGGCGATCTTGCGCGGCTCCAGGCTGCGCAGCCAGGAACCGACTTCATCGGCCAGGCCCAGGCCAACTGTATCGGCAGTGATCTTGCGCTCCAGGATCCAGTCCAGGGCTGCGGGGATGGCAACAATGTCGGTCAGCAGGTTGTGCATTTCCAGCACATCAATATCGCGTTCGCGCATCTTGGTGACGAAGTCGAAATGGTCCCGCTTGGCCTGGGCAACCCAGAGCACGTCATCGAACAACAGTTCGTCGCAATTGTTGGGGGTCAGCCGCTGATGGGCCAGACCTGGGGAACACACCATGACTTTGCGCAGTTTGCCGGCTTCGGAATGTACGCCGTACTTAACTTTTTCCGTGGTCATTACAGATCCTCCAGTGAACATAAAGATTCAGGTGTTACAGGGTCAGGAAGCCGTCGTAGAGCCCATAGGCCGCCACTAGGGCGCCAATGACCACTGCGGCGAAAATCAGCTTCTCGACGTTGGTGAAAATCGGTTTGCCCAGTTCACGCTTGGCCTTGGCGAACAGGATCGCGCCAGGGGCGTAGAGCAGGGCGGACAGCAGCAGGTACTTGGTGCCACCGGCATACAACAGCCAGACCGCGTAGATCAGAGCGACGGCGCCGATAAACAGGTCTTTCTTGCGCTCGGCCAGGGCCGCCTCGTAGGTCTCGCCGCGCACTGCCAGCAGCAGCGCGTAGGCCGCCGACCACAGGTAGGGCACGAGGATCATCGAGGTGGCGAGGTAGATCAGCGACAGGTAGGTACTGGCGGAAAACAGGGTGATCACCAGGAAGACCTGGACCATGGCGTTGGTCAGCCACAGGGCGTTGACCGGCACATGGTTGGCGTTTTCCTTACGCAGGAACTCCGGCATGGTGTGGTCTTTGGCAGCGGCGAACATGATCTCTGCACACAGCAGCACCCACGACAGCAGCGCACCCAGCAGCGAGATGATCAAGCCGACGCTGATCAGCACCGCGCCCCAGTGGCCGACCACATGCTCCAGCACGGCGGCCATCGACGGGTTCTGCAGCTTGGCCAGTTCCGGTTGGGTCATGATGCCCAGGGACAGCACGTTCACCAGCATCAGGAACAGCAGCACGGTGATAAAGCCGATGACGGTGGCCTTGCCCACGTCCGAGCGTTTTTCGGCACGGGACGAGAAGATGCTCGCGCCTTCGATACCGATAAATACCCAGACGGTGACCAGCATCATGTTGCGCACCTGGTTCATTACGCTGCCCAGGTCGGGGTTTTTCAGGCCCCAGATATCAGCGGTGAAGATGTCCAGCTTGAACGCGAACAGCGCGATCAATACAAATAGCACCAGCGGTACGATCTTGGCGACGGTGGTCACCAGGTTGATAAACGCCGCCTCCTTGATCCCGCGCAATACCAGAAAATGCACGGCCCACAACAGCACCGAGGCGCCGATCACCGCCGCCGGGGTGTTGCCTTCGCCGAAGATGGGGAAGAAGTAGCCCAGGGTGCTGAACAGCAACACGAAGTAGCCGACGTTGCCCAGCCAGGCACTGATCCAGTAGCCCCAGGCTGACGAGAAACCCATGTAGTCGCCAAAACCGGCCTTGGCGTAGGCGTACACGCCGCCGTCCAGGTCAGGTTTGCGATTGGCCAGAGTCTGGAATACAAAGGCCAGGGTCAACATACCCACGGCAGTGATAACCCAACCAATCAACACCGCACCGACATCGGCGCTGGCGGCCATATTTTGCGGCAACGAGAAGATCCCGCCGCCAATCATTGAGCCCACAACAAGAGCAACAAGGGCGCCTAATCGAAGTTTTCCGGGAGATTCAGACATTGCGTGACTCCAATGCAGGAGAAGAGAGACCACAGAATAAAACTGTGCGCTGTTCAAATAGCTGACTTAGATCACTTCATTGGCACATTCCATTGTGAATTAAAGACTTATGAATAAATGCTACAGGCGTATAATTGCCCGGATATGCTCATTTCAGAGCATCTCTCCGTTCGGGTTAATCCTTTTGTGCGCAAGACGTGGACGCTTGAAGCTAGCCCGTTTTCGCAGATGTGCAAACTTTTTCAGAGGCTTTGCCAAATACCTCCCATGGATAAAAGACAAGCCGTATTTAAATTCTAAATTTACCTAAACTCGATTAATTGAAATGTCATTAAGTTATGAGGCGAGCAGTTTTATTCGCTATAGCTAATAAACATTGATTGATTTCGATAAATTAGCCGAGTGCAGCGCTCAATAACTGTTTTATCTGCAGGAGTTTCTATGTCGCAACCGGCACAAAAGCTGCGTCTCAGTGCTCTGGTGGCATTGGTGGTGGGCTCGATGATTGGCGGCGGAATCTTCTCGTTGCCGCAGAACATGGCTGCGCGGGCCGAGGTGGGGGCGATCCTGATCGGTTGGGGGATCACTGCCGTGGGTATGTTGACCCTCGCGTTCGTGTTCCAGACCCTGGCCAACCGCAAGCCCAACCTCGACTCCGGGGTGTATGCCTACGCCAAGGCGGGGTTTGGCGACTACATGGGCTTCTCGTCGGCCTGGGGCTACTGGATCAGTGCCTGGATGGGCAACGTCGGCTATTTCGTGTTGCTGTTCAGCACCCTGGGCTATTTTTTCCCGGTGTTCGGCCAAGGCAACACGCCGGTGGCGATCGGTTGCGCGTCGTTGCTGCTGTGGGCTGTGCATTTTCTGGTGATGCGCGGGATCAAGGAGGCAGCGTTTATCAACCAGGTCACCACCGTGGCCAAGATCGTACCGCTGCTGATGTTTATCGTGATCGCCGCCGTGGCCTTCAAGGCGGATGTATTCACCCGGGATATCTGGGGCCTGGGCAACCCGCAGTTCGGTGGGGTGATGGACCAGGTGCGCAATATGATGCTGGTCACCGTGTTTGTGTTTATCGGTATCGAAGGGGCCAGCGTGTACTCGGCGCGCGCGGAAAAACGCTCGGACGTGGGCCGCGCCACGGTGATCGGGTTTGTCGGAGTGCTGGCCCTGCTGGTGCTGGTCAACGTGCTGTCCCTGGGGATCATGAGCCAGCCCGAGTTGGCCAACTTGCAGAACCCCTCACTGGCGGGCGTGCTGGAACATATCGTCGGCCCCTGGGGCGCAATGTTGATCAGCATCGGCCTGGCGGTGTCGCTGCTGGGGGCGTTGCTGTCATGGGCCTTGCTGTGTGCCGAGATTCTCTACGCCACTGCCCATGACAAGACCATGCCGGCCTTCCTGAAAAAGGAAAATGCCAACCGCGTGCCGGTCAATGCGTTGTGGCTGACCAATGTGATGATCCAGCTGTTCCTGGTGATCACGCTGTTTTCGGCCAGCACTTACACCACGTTGATCTACCTGGCGTCGTCGATGATCCTCGTGCCGTATTTATGGTCGGCGGCCTATGCCGTGTTGTTGTGCGGGCGCGGAGAAACCTACGAAGAAGCCCATGGCCAGCGGCTCAAGGACCTGCTGGTCGGCGTGATTGCCCTGGGCTATGCGGTGTGGCTGCTGTATGCCGGGGGCTTGAAATACCTGCTGCTGTCGGCGTTGCTGTATGCACCTGGGGTGATTCTGTTTGCCCAGGCCAAGCGCGAGCAGGGCCAGCCGCTGTTTACCTTGCTGGAAAAGGGGATTTTCAGTTGCGTGATTGCCGGGGCGAGCCTGGCGGCGTATGGGTTGTATAGCGGAGTGCTGACCCTGTGAGCATGACGCCTGGTTGATTGTGCTGGGGAGGGCCTTATCGCGGGCAAGCCCGCTCCCGCAGTTGATCGTGTACCCGGTCAACTGTGGGAGCCGGGCTTGCCCGCGATGACCATTTCAAGGTCACCACCGTGCCCGATGCGCGCCCAATTCCCCAGCCGGCAAATCCCACTGCAGTGGTGTCCCGGCAAGAGTGACCGGCGCCAGCAACCGATGCGCCGGCCCCCAGGCCGTCTGCTCCACCAGCAGCCCCTGATCACTCGGTTCTTCTTCACGCAACGCTGGCTGCTTCACGTCTTGTCCCGCCTCGATCAACAATTTCGCCGTACGCGCCAGCGACAGCCGGGCCGACCCCCCATGCTCGCTGCTTAAACGCTCGGCCAAGGCCCGTATCGCACTGGCCGCCATCAGGTAACCGGTGGCATGGTCCAGCGCCTGCACCGGCAGCGGCACGGGTTTATCCGCCTGCTTCCATTGCATGCCGGCGTGGGCGATACCGCTGCTCATCTGCACCAGGCTGTCGAAGCCCCGGCGATTGCGCCACGGGCCGCTCCAGCCGTAGGCGTTGAGGCTGACGTCGATCAGGCCGGGGGCGAGTTGCTGCAGTGCGCTCGCGTTGTAACCCAGTTGCTCCAGTGCATCGGCCCGATAACCGTGAAACAGAATGTCGGCATCCTTGAGCAAACCTTCGAATAATTGCCGGTCGTCGGTGTTTTTAAGGTCCAGGCGCGCGCAGCGTTTGCCCAGGGTCATTTCCGGCACGACCCCTGGTTCGTTCCAGGTGGGGGAGTCGATGCGTAATACGTCGGCGCCAAGCCCTGCGAGAAAACGGCTGGCCACAGGACCGGCCAGAACGCGGGTCAGGTCCAGTACCTTGACCCCCGCCAACGGGCGCGCCACGTTGCCCAGCCAGGTGGTGTTGCCGGCTGCCTCGAAGCGCTCCCATGCCACCAACGGTTCCTGATTGACCGCCAACCCTTGGGGATGAGCCTGCCAGTGCTGCCAGGTGCGCATCTGCGCGGCGCAGCCGGCCTCATCGACAAACGCCTGCTCAAGCTCGGCGGCGTTCCAGGAGGCGACCCTGAGCGCCATCGCCGCCCGATCCGCGACCTGCCCCAGTACACGCTCGGCAGCTGCGCGGTGGTGGGGGGCGTTGGTGTGCAGACGAATCCAGCCGTCAGCGCAGGCGTAGTCACCGGCAATCGGATCCCACAGCGGCGGTACGCTCCAGCCCAGTGGGCGCAGGGAGCTGGAGAACCAGAAGGAGGCCAGGCGCGGGTCGACGCTGACCAGGGGCAGGCGCCCGGTGTGTTGTTCCAGCAGCCGGGCTATGGCCTGGCCGGCAGCCCCGATGCTGGCGCAGGCCAGCTCGGTGACAGCGAAGGTTGACGGCAGGGCGCCGGCTGCAGTGGTCGCCAGCGGCGTGGGCGGCAGATCGATTGCACGCTGGATCGAGGTGAGCAGATCAGTCATCAAAGGCCCTCCATAAGAGAGGGGCCATCATAGAAGATCTTCAGGGGTGTGCTGCAATCCCCGGCTGCAAGGGCAAGTCCAGGGTGGCGATAAATCCGCCCTCCGGGTGATTGGCCAGGCTCAAGCTGCCGCCATGACGTTCGGCGGCCCGACGGGCGATGGCCAGGCCCAGCCCATGACCTTGGGCGGTTTGCCCGGGGGCGCGGTAAAACGGCTCGCCCAGTTTTTGCAGGTGTTCGGCCTCCACGCCCGGGCCGTGGTCGCGCACGCTGATCACAATGCGTTCGCCTTGGCGCAGGGCCTGGACTTCTATCGGCTGGGTGGGAGGGTTGAAGCGCTGGGCATTACGCAACAGGTTGTCCAGCGCCCGCTCGATCATATGGGGCCAGCCCTTGAGTTGCAGCGCCGGCTCGGCTTGCAGTTGCACCAGCTGCTCCGGGGCGCCGAGCTGGGCGTCCTTTTGCAGGGTCTTGAGCAGGGCGTTGAGGTCGATGTCTTCGGCGCTGGCGTTGTCGGCGTCGACCCGCGCCAGCACCAGGATCTCGCTGATCAAGGCTTCCAGGCGATCACATTCCAGGGTCAGGCGCGGCCAGAGCTTCTCCCGGGCTTCGGGCGTGGCCCGTTCCGCCAGGGCCAGGGCGATCCGCAGGCGCGCCAGGGGCGAGCGCAGTTCGTGGGACACATCGCGCAGCAATTGCCGCTGGCTGCCGATCAGGCTTTGCAGGCGAGCGCCCATGCGGTTGAAGTCGGTGGCCAGTACGCCAAATTCATCACGTCGGTCGGCCAGGCGCGCCAGGCTGTTTTGCTGGTACGTGGTCTGGCCCAGGTCATGCACTGCACCGCGCAGACGGCTGAGGGGGCGAGTGATGGACAGGGTCACCAGCAGGCTGAACAGGGTCAGCACCACCAACGCAATCGCCAGGGCACTCAAGGGCCAGAGCAGGCTGCTGCGGTGCCAGGCATCCAGCTCCGGCAGGGCGATGCGGTAGATCAGCAGGTAGGTATCGCCGGTTTTTTCACTGGTGTACTCGGCCGTCAGGCGGCGCCACGGTAGCCGGCCCTCGTGGCTCTCATGCTGGCGGGCTTCAAAGGCGGCGGCGCGGCGCGGGAAGGTGCCACGCACCACCGGGTCGCCGCTCTCGTTGAGCACCTGCACATCGACGTGGTACTGGCGTTTGCGCTGTTGCAACAAATCCTGGGCGGCGTCCTCGCCCTGGGTTTCATAACGCTGGGTCCATTCTTCGGCCAGGTTGTTGAGGCCGGGATGGCGGCTGAGAATCCAGGCGTCCTGGTTGAGCATATGCCCAAGCAGGACCGACAGCCCGGCAACCAGGGCGATAGCCAGCCAGAAACTGGCAAGGATGCGCCAGAAGAGTGAACGCACAGGAAACCCTCAAACAGGAAAAGCCCAGCGGCACGGGCCACTGGGCTGGGAGGTTGCTAACGCATTATTGCGCTTTTTGCGGTTGTTGCGCTTTCCAGGCCTGGAACTGCTGCCACTCGGCTTGACGCTCGGCGCGTTTCTTCGCCATTTCGTCGAACTTCTTCTGCTGGTCAGGCTTGAGCAAGGCGCGGATATCCGCCTGGGTTTTCTGCTTGGCGGCGGCCATTTCGTCCTTCATGGCCTTCTGGTCAGCGGCCGGGAGTTTGTCCAGGTACTTCTTGACCAGTTGTTGGCGGCCTTCCCGTTGTTCGCCCATCAGTTTGCCGATCTGCTGGCGCTGCTCGCGGGTCAGGTCCAGTTGGCTGAACGGGCCGCCTTTGCCGCGCATGCCGTGTTCACTGCCGTGGCCCGGGCCACCCATCATGTGGCCTTCAGGGCCGCCCATCGGGCCATGGCCTTCTGGCATGGCCATGGCGACGGTCGGCAGGGCTGCGGCGAACATCAGAGCGATAAGGGTCTTGCGCATGGTGTTTCTCCTTGTCTCGGTTCCGGTGAGTCCGGATGTGAGTAGATTACGAAGATCAAGGTCAGCGGCGGTCAGGGAAGGGTAAAGCTTGGGTAAAGACGGATTGGGTGGGGGCTTACAAACCTGTAGGCGCCGGGTTGCCGGCTCCTGCTGGGGATGTCAGAGGCTGTAGTAGTAGCCACGGCTGCGCAATGCAACGATCCGCGGGCGGCCGTCGGCATGCGGGCCGATTTTCTTGCGCAGGTTGCTGACGTGCATGTCCAGGCTGCGGTCATACAAGGTCAGCTTGCGCCCCAGGGCGATCTGCGCCAGCTCCTGCTTGTCCAGGGGCTCGCCCGGCTGGCGCAGCAAGGCTTCCAGCAGGCGGCTTTCGGACAGGGTGAGGGTCAGTTCCTGATGGTCGATGATCACCACACCACGCACTGGGCTGAAGCACAGGTCGCCCAGTTCCAGCTGGGTCGACACCGCCGTCGGGTGGCTGCGGCGCAGTACCGCCCGCAGGCGGGCGGTCAGTTCGCGGGGGTCGCAGGGCTTGGCCAGGTAGTCATCGGCACCCAGTTCCAGGCCGAGGATCCGGTCCAGGGGCTCGCCCCGGGCCGAGAGCATCAGTACCGGCAGCTCCGGGTGGTCGGCGCGCAATTGCTTGAGCAACTCCAGGCCGCTGCCGTCGGGCAGCATCACATCCAGCACCACCGCCGCCGGCGCGGCTTCGGCCAGGGCTTTGCGCGCGCTCACGCCGTCATGGCAAGCGCGCACCTGGAAACCTTCCTGGCTCAACCAACTGGTCAGCAGCTCACAAAGCTCCTGGTCATCATCTATCAGTAACAGCTCGCTCATGACTCACTCAATTTAGCCATTGTCGACGGCGCCGATGCCCGCCACTGGCGAAGATACCGCACAGCAGGGCGACCAGCGCAACTCCCGCACCAATCACAAACCATTGCTGCTGGTCGGTGAGCCAGCGTGGCAGGGCGCCACCTTGTGCTTCCTTGAGTTGCTGGGCCAGGCGCTGATTGTCCTGGCGCAGCCGGCTCAGTTGCGCACTCTCGCGGGCAGCATCGGCAGTCTGCAATTGTTTGCTCAGCTCTTCGCGCAGGCGTTCGCTTTCTTTCAAGCGTTGCTGCAACTCGGTGATCTGGCTGCCGGCACTCAAGGACAGGGGCGTGGAACTGCCGGTGTTCGAGGTTTCTTCAGCCTGGGCCGTAGCCCCGATCGTTAACACTGCCAACAGACACAACTGACGTAAGCGCATCGGAACTCCTGATTCCACACGAATATTCAGAACGTTGTCGGCAGGTTACCGAGAATAATGAGCGATTAGGCGTTTGCCGAGCCCAATAGGTTCAGCACCACCGGGATCAGGGCAGGACTTGTTTGAACGGTTTGACCACGACATCGGCATAGGCGCCGGCCGCCACATACGGATCGGCCTTGGCCCAGGCCTGGGCATCGGCCAGGGAGGCGAACTCGGCGATGATCAGGCTGCCGGTGAAGCCAGCGTCCCCCGGATCATTGCTGTCGACCGCCGGGTGCGGGCCGGCGATCATCAAGCGCCCCTCGGCCTGCAGCGCCTTGAGGCGGTCCACGTGGGCCGGGCGAACGGACAGGCGTTTTTCCAGGGAGTTGGCGACGTCGGTGGCGATGATGGCGTAGAGCATGTCAGTCCTCGGTTTTTGGCGTGGTGGGGTCGGTGTCATGCAGATGGCGCGACAGGTAGATACCCTGGGCAACCAGGAACACCACGGTCATGCCCAGGCTGCCGAACACCTTGAAGTCGACCCAGTAGCTCTGGAAGGTAAAGGCCACGAACAGGTTGGCCGCGCCACAGAACAGGAAAAACCCGATCCAGGCGATATTCAGGCGGGTCCAGATCGGCTCCGGCAGGCTCAGGGCGTGGCCCATGATCCGCTTGATCAACAGGCGATCACCAATGAAGTGGCTACCGATAAAGGCCAGGGCAAACAGCCAGTTGACCACCGGGGCTTTCCATTTCAGGAAGGTCTCGCTGTGGAAGGCCAGGGTCAGGCCGCCAAAGACCAGGCAGGCGATCAGGGTCAGCCACTGGCTTTTTTCCAGCTTGCGCTGGGAGATGAAGATCGCGCCGTAGACCACCAGGGAGCTGATGATCAGCACCGCCGTGGCGCTGTAGATGCCGCCGAACGACAGCTCATGGCCGCCGATATCAAGGACCCGTGGATCGGTTTTGAAAACGATGAAGAACAGCAACAGCGGGATGAAGTCGATGAATTGTTTCACAGTAAGAGCCAGAAGCTGGATGTGGCGGCATAATAACAAACATCCTTGGTAGCGAAAGCGCCAGCTGACTTGAGGTTACACACTTCCGTGAATGTTGATTTGCACTGCCACAGCACGGCCTCCGACGGCGCCCTGGCGCCCGCGGTACTGGTTGCGCGTGCGTTTGAAAAAGGCGTGCGAGTCCTGTCGCTGACTGACCACGACACCCTCGAAGGCCTGGAAGAGGCGCGTAGTGCCGCCACGGCCCTGGGGATGCATCTGGTCAATGGCGTCGAATTGTCCTGCACCTGGGGCGGCGCGACCATTCATGTCCTGGGCTACGGTTTTGACGTCACGGCCCCGCCATTGGTGGCGGCCATTGCCAATTTGCACGATGGCCGCTGGCTGCGGTCCGAAGAAATAAGCCGCAAACTGGCGCTCAAGGGCATGCCCAACGCGCTGGAGGGCGCCCGAGCGATCCAGCAGGAGCTGGGCGACAGCGGCAACGCGCCGGCCCGTCCGCATTTTGCCGACTGGATGGTGCGTGAAGGGTTCGTCAAGGACCGCGCCGAAGCGTTCCGCAAATGGCTGGGCGCCGGCAAGCTGGGGGACGTCAAGTTGCACTGGCCGACTCTGGAGGACACGGTTGCCACGTTGCGTGCTTCCGGGGCCTGGGTCAGCCTGGCGCACCCCTGGCATTACGATTTTACCCGCAGCAAGCGTCGCAAGCTGATAGGCGACTATATTCAAGCGGGTGGCCACGCCATCGAAGTGGTCAATGGGCATCAACCCGCCGAACAGGTTGGCAGCCTGGCGATTCTTGCCCGTGAATTTGGTCTGCTGGTCAGTGCCGGCAGTGATTTCCATGGCCCAGGCGGCTGGTCGGAGATCGGCGAATATCGCCCGGTCCCGGAAGACTTGCCGCTCCTGTGGGGGCGATTCAAGCATGACCCCATTACCGCCACCGTCTGAACAGGTAGAGAACGTGAGTCAATTTTTCCAGATTCACCCGGAAAACCCGCAAGCGCGGCTGATCAAGCAGGCCGTGGAGATCATTCGAGGCGGCGGCGTGGTGATCTACCCCACGGATTCCTCCTACGCCATCGGTTGCCAGATCGGCGACAAGAACGCCGTGGAGCGCGTAAGACGCCTGCGCGAACTGGACAAGAATCACAACTTTGCGCTGATCTGCAGCGACCTGTCGCAATTGGGCCTGTTCGCCAAGGTCGATACCGGCACCTTCCGCCTGCTCAAGGCCCATACGCCGGGGCCGTACACCTTTATTCTGAATGCCACCCGCGAGGTGCCGCGCCTGTTGCTGCACCCGAAAAAGCGCACCATCGGCCTGCGGGTGCCGGAGCACCCCATTGCCCTGGCGCTGCTGGCCGAGCTGGGTGAGCCGCTGATGAGCGTGTCGTTGATCATGCCCGGCGACACTGAGCCGCTGGAAGATCCCTATGAAATGCGCCAACTCCTGGAAAAGCACGTAGACCTGATCATCGACGGCGGGTATGGCGGCAACAAGGCGTCCACCGTGATCAACCTGGCCGACGGCGAGCCGGAGGTGATCCGTGTGGGTTGTGGCGATCCGGCACCGTTCCTGGTCGAGGCCTGAATGTCGGCCGTGGAAACCGTCGACAGCCAGGCCGGCGCCCAGCAGGAGCTGCCATTTGCCATGGTCTACGGCCAGGCGGTCATGGAAATGCCCCTGGACCTGTATATCCCGCCGGATGCCCTGGAAGTGTTCCTTGAGGCCTTCGAGGGTCCGCTGGACTTGCTGCTGTACCTGATCCGCAAGCAGAACATCAATATCCTCGATATCCCTGTGGCGGAAATTACCCGCCAGTACATGGGCTATGTCGAGTTGATGCAATCGGTGCGCCTGGAGCTGGCCGCCGAGTACCTGGTGATGGCGGCGATGCTGGCGGAGATCAAGTCGCGCATGCTGCTGCCGCGTTCCGAGACAATCGAAGCCGAAGAGGACGACCCCCGCGCGGAGCTGATCCGCCGCCTGCAGGAATACGAGCGCTTCAAGGCTGCCGCCGAAGGCATTGATGGCTTGAGCCGCGTGGGCCGTGACGTGGTGGTGCCCAAGCTCGATGCCCCGGAAGCCCGGGCGCGCAAATTATTGCCGGATGTGAGCCTGGAAGAACTGTTGATGTCCATGGCCGAGGTGCTGCGCCGTGGCGATATGTTTGAAAGCCACCAGGTCAGCCGCGAAGCCTTGTCCACCCGCGAGCGTATGAGCGATGTGCTGGAGCGTCTCAAGGGCGGCGGCTTTGTGCCGTTTGTCGAGCTGTTTACCGCCGAAGAAGGGCGCCTGGGCGTGGTGGTGACCTTTATGGCGATCCTTGAGCTGGTCAAGGAATCCTTGGTCGAGCTGGTGCAGAATGAGCCTTTTGCGGCTATCCACGTGCGGGCGCGAGCCGAATAACGAGCTGAATTGATGAATCTGACTGAACCTCGCGAACTGGCACCGCTGTTGGAAGCCTTCCTCTTGGCCTCGGGCAAGCCGCAATCGCTGGAACGCCTGTTTGAACTGTTTGAAGAGGCCGAGCGCCCGGAACCGCCGGTGTTCAAGAAGGCCCTGGAAATCCTGCGCAAATCCTGTGACGGCCGCGCTTTTGAACTGCGCGAAGTGGCCTCGGGCTATCGTTTGCAGATCCGTGAGAAGTTTTCGCCGTGGGTGGGGCGCCTGTGGGAAGAGCGCCCGCAACGGTATTCCCGGGCGATGCTGGAAACCATGGCGCTGATTGCCTATCGCCAGCCCATCACCCGTGGCGAGATCGAAGACGTGCGCGGCGTGGCGGTCAACAGCCATATCGTCAAGACGCTGCTGGAGCGCGAGTGGATCCGTATCGTCGGCTACCGCGACGTACCCGGCAAACCTGCGATGTTCGCCACCACCAAGGTGTTTCTCGATCACTTCAACCTGAAGAACCTCGACGACCTGCCGCCTTTGGCCGAGCTGCGTGAGATCGAGGCCGAACCGGTGCTCGATTTCGACGATGCCCCGGTGCCGCCCGGCTTGCAGGAGCTGGCTGATGCCAGCGCCGAGCCGGAAGAGCCGAAGGACGAGACCAGTTTCCACACCTTGCTGCTGGAGCTGGACGATATGGAGCAGGGGATCAAGACCGACTTTGATGACTTGCTGCGTGATGGGGCGGGCGAAATGCCGGTGAACGTTGAAACGGCGCCTGCGGTCGAACCTGAGCCTGAGGAAGACATCCTGGGTGTGGCGGCCGCCCGCGAAAAACTGCTGGCCGCCGTCGCCGCCCTGGAACAGCCCGAGTTGAGCGAAGAAGAAGCCGAAGCCCGGGCACTGGCCGAAGCCATCGAAAACGAACGCCGCGAATTCGAAGACTGACCCAGAACCAAATGTGGGAGCGGGCTTGCTCGCGATTGCGGAGTGTCAGCCACTGGATATATGACTGATCTACCGCAATCGCGAGCAAGCCCGCTCCCACATTGGATCTTCTGCACCAGGGAGAATGTATATGAGCTCCACCAAAGACCCCTGCATCAGCCTCTGCAAGTTCAGCGACGATATCTGCGTCGGCTGCGGGCGCAGCAAGCGTGAGATCCGGGCCTGGAAGAAGCTCGACAAGGTCGACAAGCGCGCGGTGCTGGCCGAAGCCGAGCTGCGGCTGATCGCCCTGGGTGCCACCGGTCGGCGGAAAAGCAAATGAGCCGGCCCATATCGACTAGTCTCTGATGCGCAATGCGCGCCATGAGCGTATGATTTGCGACCCTTCGGCGATGCGTTCGCCCAAGACAACAGTTTCAATACCTTCAGGCCACGCCTGAATCGACACACCGGGAGGTGCTTAAGATGAAAGACCAAGACCAGAACGACAGCCAGGAAATCGGCCCAGCCGGCGAGAAACTGCAAAAAGTCCTCGCCCGTATCGGCGTCGGCTCGCGCCGCGACGTAGAAGCCTGGATCACCCAGAAGCGCATCAAGGTCAATGGCGTCGAAGCCACCCTGGGCCAGCGCGTCGACCTGCATGATGCGATCACCATTGATGGCAAGGTCATCAAGCGTGAAGAGGCCGCCGAATCGGTGCGCCGCGTGATCATGTACAACAAGCCCGACGGCGAGATTTGCACCCGTGACGACCCGGAAGGCCGTCCAACCGTGTTCGACAAGATGCCCAAGCCTAAAGAAGGCCGTTGGATCAACATCGGCCGCCTGGACATCAACACCACCGGCTTGCTGATGTTCACCACCGACGGTGAACTGGCCAACCGCCTGATGCACCCGTCCTACGAGATGGACCGTGAGTACGCGGTACGTGTACGGGGTGAAGTCGATGACGAGATGATCGAACGCCTCAAGGCTGGCGTGGTGCTGGAAGACGGCCCGGCCAAGTTCACCGACATCAAGCAGGCCCCCGGTGGCGAAGGTTTCAACCACTGGTACCACTGCGTGGTGATGGAAGGGCGTAACCGTGAAGTACGTCGCCTGTGGGAATCCCAGGGCCTGGTGGTCAGCCGCCTGAAGCGCGTGCGTTTCGGCCCGGTGTTCCTCAACTCGGACCTGCCGATGGGTCGCTGGCGCGAAATGAGCCAGTACGAAGTCGACATCCTCAGTGCTGAAGTGGGCCTGACCCCTGTGGCCATGCCGCAGATGAATGCCAAGAGCAAAGACAAGCTGGAGCGCATGCAGCGTAAATCGTCGCGCCCGGTGGCACGTACCGAACGCGTTGCGCGCACCTTGCGCCCGGCGCTGGATGCTCCGGCCACAGGCGGTCGTATTTCCCGTCAGCCGCAGATCGAGGGCGATCGTCGTCCATCGGCTCCGGCCCGTCAGGATGGCGAGCGTGCACCGCGTACCCCGCGGCCTGCCGGTCGTGGCGAAGCACCAACGGGCGGTCGCAGCAACCGTGGCGATACCGGCCGTGGTGCTCCGCAGACTGATCGCCCAGCCGAAGGTGCCAAGCGTCCAGCCAAGCCCGCGCCGAAAAAGCGCCCAGGGCTCAAACTGGTTGCGGACGAGCCGTCGGGCAAGCGCCGTGGCGCACCGGCAGGTTCCGGCCAGCGTCCGGGGTTTGGGCGTAAGAAGCCTTAAGAGCAGCAGCAAGCTTTAAGCTTCAAGCTGTAAGAAAAAGCGTCAACCTGCGGGTTGGCGTTTTTTTTGCACGCTGTGTGGCGAGCGGGCTTGCCCGCGTCGGGCTGCGCAGCAGCCCCACACTCTGCTGTCTCGGTCTGCCTGGTTGACTGGGTTGTTCTTTCAAGGGACTGCTGCGCAGTCCAACGCGGGCAAGCCCGCTCGCCACGGGGGAGTCGGTGGGGTGTCAGGAATGGCTTCCGCGATGTAACGATTATTTTACGACTGGGCCGAGCCTACGCAGCGCGTGCTCTTGATGAACTTTCTGTGTAAAGAAAATCTTCCATTTGACGAACAATCTCTCCCGCAACCCTCCCTAGCGGATCGAGCGGTGTACAATGCGCCGCGTTTTACTGTGACCCCCCCTTGCGTACCCACGCAAAAGGCCTTCAAGGCTAGCTGCCTTGTTAACTCCGCCCGGCCATAAGCCGGACGGGTTCGATTTCGTCACAGATAAAAACAAACAGGTGACGCATGACCGTTAGAAAGACGCTGGACTCCTGGTGTTTGCGCTGGGGTTTGATCGGCGCTGCTTGAGTCGGTTTCAAAGCAGCATCGTGTATTGAACATCATCAAACCTTGCGTGAGACCCTTTTCATGAGTGGACCCAACTCGCATTCAGGCGAACTGAAGCGCGGCCTGAAAAATCGTCATATTCAATTGATCGCCCTCGGTGGCGCGATCGGTACCGGCCTGTTCCTGGGCTCGGCGGGGGTGCTGAAGTCAGCCGGCCCGTCGATGATCCTCGGCTATGCCATCTGCGGTTTCATTGCCTTTATGATCATGCGCCAGTTGGGCGAAATGATCGTCGAAGAGCCAGTGGCCGGTTCCTTCAGCCATTTTGCCCACAAGTACTGGGGCGGTTTCGCAGGCTTCTTGTCGGGCTGGAACTGCTGGATCCTCTATATCCTGGTGGGTATGTCGGAGCTGACGGCGGTCGGCAAGTATGTGCATTACTGGTGGCCGGAGATTCCGACCTGGGTCTCGGCGGCGGCCTTTTTCGTGCTGATCAATGTGATCAACCTGGCCAACGTCAAAGTGTTTGGCGAAGCCGAGTTCTGGTTTGCGATTATCAAGGTGGTGGCGATTATCGGCATGATCGCCCTGGGCAGCTACCTGCTGGTCAGCGGCACCGGCGGGCCCCAGGCGTCGGTGACCAACCTGTGGGAACACGGCGGGTTCTTCCCCCATGGTGTCGGCGGCCTGGTGATGGCCATGGCAATCATCATGTTCTCCTTTGGCGGCCTGGAAATGCTCGGTTTTACCGCCGCTGAAGCGGACCAGCCACGCACCGTGATCCCCAAGGCGATCAATCAGGTGATCTACCGCATCCTGATTTTCTACATTGGCGCCCTGGTAGTGCTGCTGTCGCTGACGCCGTGGGACAGCCTGCTGGTGACCCTGAATGCTTCCGGCGATGCCTATAGCGGCAGCCCGTTCGTGCAGGTGTTCTCGATGCTGGGCAGCAACACCGCCGCGCATATCCTCAACTTCGTGGTGCTGACGGCGGCGCTGTCGGTGTACAACAGCGGCACCTACTGCAACAGCCGCATGCTGCTGGGCATGGCCGAGCAAGGCGACGCCCCGGCGGCGTTGGCGAAGATCGACAAGCGCGGTGTACCGGTGCGTTCGATCCTGGCCTCGGCGGCCGTCACCCTGGTGGCGGTGTTGATGAACTACTGGATCCCGCAGCATGCCCTGGAACTGCTGATGTCCCTGGTGGTGGCCACGTTGGTGATCAACTGGGCGATGATCAGCTTCTCGCACTTCAAGTTCCGCCAGCACATGAACCGCACCGGTCAGGTGCCACTGTTCAAGGCGCTGTGGTACCCCTATGGCAACTACGTGTGCCTGGCGTTTGTGGTGTTTATCCTGGGGGTCATGTTGTTGATTCCGGGGATTCAGGTCTCGGTGTATGCGATTCCTGTCTGGCTGGCCTTTATGTGGGTGTGCTATGTGCTCAAGAACAAGCGCAAGGCTCAGGCTGACGTGAGTGCTGTATCCTCGCTGAACCCCTAGCCCACCGCGTAGGGGCCGGCAACCCGGCCTCTACCCTCGCTCACGGACCCGCTTTCGATGTTGGTGATCTCCAGTAACGTGCACCTGCCCGATGCCGAAATCGAGTTGACGGCCATCCGCGCCCAGGGCGCTGGCGGGCAGAACGTCAACAAGGTCTCCAGCGCCGTGCATTTGCGCTTCGATATCGGCGCTTCGTCGCTGCCGCCGTTCTACAAGGAACGCTTGCTGGCACTGCGTGACAGTCGGATTACCAGCGACGGCGTATTGATCCTCAAGGCCCAGCAATACCGGACCCAGGAACAGAACCGCGCCGATGCCCTGGAGCGCCTGGTGGAGTTGATCCTCAGCGCGACCAAGGTCGAGAAAAAACGCCGCCCGACCAAGCCCACCCTGGGCTCGAAAAAGCGTCGCCTGGAATCCAAGACCAAGCGCGGCAGCATCAAGGCCGGGCGCGGCAAGGTGGATTTCTAGCCGGCGTTACGTTCGTCGCGGTATTTGGGGGCCTGGCGATACAGATATAGGCTCAGCAGCAGCCCGGCGAAGGCCGCCAGCGCGGCAAACAAAAAGATCGAGGCAAAGCCGAAACCCGCCGCAATCGCCCCGGCCAGCGGCCCGGTGATACCCAATGACAAGTCGATAAACAACGAATAGGCCCCCACCGCGGCGCCACGGCTGGAGGCGGGTACCAGGTTGACCGCTTCAACCCCCAGCGCCGGGAACACCAGGGAAAACCCGAAACCGCTCAAGGCCGCGCCCGCCAGGGCCAGCTCGGCGCTCGGGGCCAGCCACAACAGCAGCAGGCCGAGGGTTTCTACCGACAGGCAGGCAATCGCCACGCGAAACCCGCCGATCCGGTTGATCAGGTTGCCGAACAGCAACCGCGCCCCGATAAAGCTGGCGCCGAACAGGCTCAGGCACAGCACTGCGTTATCCCAGTTGCGGGTCGCGTAATACAGGGTGATAAACGTGGCGATGGTGCCAAAACCGATGGAACCCAGGGCCAGCCCGCAGCCGTGGGGCAGCACGCGGCCGAGCACATGCATAAAGGGCAGGCGCTCGCCGACCACAATGGGCGCCGCGACTTTCGGCCAGGCCAGCAACAGGCCCAGCACCGCCAGGGCAATAATGCTGGCACCCATGCTCCACAGCCCGAACCGACTGACCAGCAGCACCCCCAGCGGGGCGCCAATCGCCAGGGCGCCATAGCTGGCAATGCCGTTCCAGGAGATGACCTTGGCGGTATTCACCGCGCCGACCCGGCCGATGCCCCAGCCAATGGAGCCCGAACCCACCAGGCTTTCGGCACTGCCCAGCACCAGCCGGCCAATCAACAGGCTGGCCAGGCTCAGGGCCGGCAGGTGGGTCAGGGCGGCGGATGCCAGCATGAACACCCCGCTCAAGCCGCAACCGGCCAGGCCGTACATCACCGCGCGCTTGCTGCCGCGGTTGTCGATGATGCGCCCGGCGTAGGGCCGGCTCAGCAGGGTGGCCAGGTACTGCACGCTGATCACCAGGCCCGCGATCACGGCGCCAAAGCCCAGGTCGCTGTGGACATAGCCCGGCAATACGGCCAGGGGGATGCCGATATTCAGGTAGCCGATAAAGGTGAACAGCACGATGGAAACGACTTGCAGCGTGACCGCCATGGGGCGCTGGGTATCTGGCATGGGAAAGATCCACTGTCGCGGCAGGAAAAGATAGGTTGCTTATGATACCGGTGCTTTACGCTGCCAGAAAATCATTCACCACGGCAACTGTGGCAAAGGGGCTTACTGTAACCAGAGGGCTTGTGGTGGCTAGGGGGCTTGCTGTGGCGAGGGGGCTTGCCCCCGTTGGGTGGCGTAGCCGCCCCAAAACCAGCCACCTCGGTTTACCTGACAGGGGGGCTGCTGCGCAGCCCAACGGGGGCAAGCCCCCTCGCCACAGGATAAAAATCAGGGGGTTTCGGGGTCGAGCATGCGCGTGGTCACCAGCGCGGCCAGGGCGTTTTCCTGGGTGCCAAAGCGCTTGAGCAGCAGCGCCTGTTTTTCCGGGCTGAGGCGGCTCCAGACGTCGACCATTTGCAGGGCGGCGCCGAGTAACGCTTCATCGGGGGAATTGTGGGGGGTATCGGGCATGTGGCGTGTCTCTTGATTCAGGCGGTGTGGAAAGCGCGCAATGTCACGCTTTCCACACGGTCTGGGTGCTGCGGTCAGTCGTCGCTATCGCTGTCGACCGGTGTTGCCTGTGCCGGCGCTTGTTTGTCACTGCCGGCCTGTTGCGGGGTTGGCTGCTCAGTCTCGTGCAGGCTTGGGAAGGGGAGATTGGGAATTTCGTGCATCGTCGTCGCTCCTCGCAAGGTCTGTTGTGCAATTGCAGATGTGCCACGCTTTTCACAAAGCCTGGGCAGGATACAGCACTGCAAATGACAAAAAGACTTTTATCTCGCCAAATGCGCAAACCTTCATCTACCCGGCGCAAGTGACAAGAGGTCACAGGCTGGCCTGGCGTTCCATGGCGGCCTTGTAGAGCGAGTTTTTTGGCTGGGCAAAGACCCGCGCCAGCTTCGGTTCGAAAAAACTCAGGGGCAGGGTGGCATAGGCGGGGTCGAACGCCGCCGCGTCATACAGTGCGCAGAACTCGATGGTTTGCTCGTACTGCGGGTGTTCGCCAAATTGCTCGCGCAGGTGGCGATCCATGCCCAGATGATGAAAGAAATAGTAGCCCTGGAAAATCCCGTGCTTTTCCACCATCCACAGGTTCTGCGGGCTGACGAACGGCTTGAGGATGGCGGCGGCAATGTCCGGGTGATTGTAGGAGCCCAGGGTGTCGCCGATGTCATGGAGCAGCGCGCAGACCACATATTCTTCGTCGCGGCCATCGTGCCAGGCGCGGCTGGCGGTTTGCAGGGAATGGGTCAGGCGGTCCACCGGGAAACCGCCGAAGTCACCTTCCAGCAGGCGCAGGTGCGCGAGGATCCGTCCGGGCAGTTGGCGGGCGTAGGCACTGAAGTCGGCAGCGATGATTGCCCAGTCTTCCTGGGTGCCGTCCTGCATATGGGTAAAGCGGGCCTGTTGGCTCATCGACATGTCTCTTATTGTTTTGCGGGTTTAGAACGGTACCTTGCCCAGAATCATGTCGCGGTACATCACGAAATCGCCCAGCAGGCTGTAGAACGGATGCTGGAACGTGGCCGGGCGGTTCTTTTCAAAGAAGAAGTGGCCGATCCAGGCAAAGCTGTAGCCGGCCACCGGCAACACCCACAGCAGCCACCAGGCACCTTTGCCGACGGCGAAGGCGAGAATAAAAATCACCAGGCTGGTGCCGATAAAATGCAGGCGCCGGCAGGTGCTGTTGCCGTGTTCGCTCAGGTAATACGGATAGAACTCGGCGAAGCTATTGAATTGTCTGACATTTTCCACGTTGGCCGGCCCTCTGTTTGTTGTTGTGCCCGACGGATGTTCGGCGGGGAGCTTATTTGAGTCTAGAGTCATTACAGGCAAGGGCCAGTGACAATAGACGCCACTTTAGTATCCTTGGGTTCCGGGCTGCGGTTTCAGCCGTCCCTTCATAGAACGCGCGCAAGAAAACGCCATGAACGAACGAACCACTTCTGCAAGTTGGGCGATGGGGATAGTCAAGGCGCTGGAGCTCGATGGCCTGGATTGCCGTGCCCTGTTCCAACAGCTGGGCCTGGATTACCGCGCCCTGGATGACCCCGATGCGCGTTTCCCCCAGGACTCCATGACCCGGCTCTGGCAGCGCGCGGTTGAGCTGTCGGGCAATCCGGCCATTGGCTTGAATATGGGCAAGGTGGTGCGTCCGGCGTCCTTCCATGTGGCGGGTTATGCCTTGATGTCCAGCAGCACCCTGGCTGAAGGCTTTGCCCGGCTGGTGCGTTACCAGCGAATCATTGCCGAAAGTGCCGACCTGAGTTTCCGCCTGTTACCCGAAGGCTATGCGCTGATCCTTACGGTCCACGGCGACCATCTGCCACCCACCCGGCAAAGCGCCGAGGCTTCACTGGCCTGTGCCCTGGCGTTATGTGGCTGGTTGACCGGGCGCACGCTGCAGCCGCGCAAGGTGTTGGTGCAGGGTGATCAGCCAGTGGACCTGGAGCCTTACAAGCAGGCCTTTCATGCACCGCTGGTGTTCAACGCGCCGTATGACGCGCTGATCTTCGAGCGGGCGGACATGGAAGCGCCGTTGCCCACCGCCAATGAGGCTATGGCGCTGCTGCACGATCGATTTGCCGGGGAGTACCTGGCGCGGTTTTCCGAGAGCCGGGTGACCCACAAGGCTCGCCAGGTGCTGTGCCGGCTGTTGCCCCAGGGCGAGCCCAAGCGTGAGGTGGTGGCGCAGACGTTGCACTTGTCCCAGCGCACCTTGCAGCGGCGCTTGCAGGAGGAGGGCACCAGCTTCCAGGCTTTGCTCGACGACACCCGCCGCGAGCTGGCCGAGCAGTACCTGGCGCAGCCGAGCATGACCCTACTGGAAATCGCCTACCTGCTGGGGTTCGCCGACCCGAGTAACTTCTTCCGCGCGTTTCGCCGCTGGTTCGATGCCACGCCCGGCGAATACCGGGCGCGGCTGCAGGCTACGTCGGTGAGTGTCAGTGGCGCCAGAACGCCGGAATGCACAGCACCAACACCGTAATGATCTCCAGCCGGCCCAGCAGCATGCCCAGGGACAGGATCCACTTGGCGGCGTCCGGCAGGGTCGCGAAATTGCCAGCCGGGCCAATGGTTTCCCCCAGCCCCGGACCTACACCGGAGACGGTACTGGCGGCGCCGGTCAAGGCGGTCATCCAGTCCACGCCCAGCAGCGACAGGGCCAGGGCAATCATGCAGATGGTGATGGCGAAGAAGAACGAGAACGTCAGGATCGAGCGCACGATTTCTTCGTCGAGGCGATGGCCGTTGTATTTCTGCTTGATCACCGCCCTTGGGTGAATCAACTGGTTCAAGTTGGCCTTGAGCAGGATATAGGCGACCTGGAAGCGGAAGATCTTGATCCCGCCGGCGGTGGAGCCCGAGCAACCGCCGACAAAGCCCAGGTAGAAGAACAGCATCAGCGAGAAATTGCCCCACAGGCTGTAATCGCCCAGGGCAAAGCCGGTGGTGGTCACCACGGACGTGACGTTCAGCGCGACATGGCGCAGTGCATCCAGCCAGTGCAGGTTGGTGGTCCACCAGTACCAGGTGCCGAGCACCACCCAGGTCACCAGCAGCATCGCCAGCAAACCTTGTACTTGCTGGTCCTTGATCAGCGCCTTGCGGTTGCCACGCAATGTCGCGACATACAGGGCAAACGGCAGGCTGCCCATGATCATCACCACGATCGCCACCCAATGCACCGCCGGCTGTTTCCAGTGGGCCAGGGACTCATCGGAGGTGGAGAACCCACCGGTGGAAATGGCCGACATCGCGTGGTTGATCGCGTCGAACAGGCCCATGCCGGCCCACCAGAACCCGAGGCTGCCGAGGATGGTAATCCCCACATAGGCCGCCACAATCAGGCGCGCCACCATATGGGAGCGCGGCATGACCTTCTCGGAGCGGTCCGAGGATTCGGTCTGGAACAGGCGCATGCCCCCGATGCGCAGCAGCGGCAGGATCGCCACCGCCATGCCGATAAAACCGATGCCGCCGAGCCAGTGCAGCATCGAGCGCCACATCAGGATGCCCGGCGACATGGTGTCCAGGCCGCTGAGCACGGTGGCGCCGGTGGCGGTGATGCCGGACATGCTTTCAAAGAACGAGTCGGTATAGCTGATGTGTTGGGTCAGCAAAAACGGCAGCGCGGCAAAGATGCACACCACCACCCAACTGCTGACCGTCAGCAGGTACATGTCCCGGGGGCGCAGTTGCACCTGCTTCGGGCGCCCGGGAATCACCAGGGCCAGGCCGGCGATAAAAGTGATCATGCTGGCCCAGAGAAAGGACGGCAGGTCGCTGGTGCGCTCGAAAAATATCAGGGTGGCCATGGGCACGACCATGGCGACCGCGAGGGTAATCAGGAAGATGCCGATGATGAAACCAATGATCCGCAGGGTCGGCATTGCCATGAATAGCGCTCGGGTAACAGTCGGAGGCGCCATTCTACCTACGGTGCAGGGCTTGTAAACCGGGGGCTGCAAAGGGGGCGCGGATATGATGTAGGACTTGGCTTAATGGGGAGCTGGCTTGTGTGGGAGCTGGCTTGCCTGCGATGGCGGCGGTTCAGTCAAGCATTCGGGCCTGACCCACCGCCATCGCAGGCAAGCCAGCTCCTACAGGGGAGGTGGCGAGGGCAAACGATGAATACAAAAAAGGCGACCCGAAGGCCGCCTCATTCAAACCGCGTGGATCAGAACTCGTGATCAGCGGTATCCGGGTTCAGGTCACCGATGCCCAGCTTGCCAGCTGCTTGCTCGATGGAGCCGGTCTGCTTGACCAGGGCGGCGATGGCATCGCGCACGATTTGGTTGCCCGCCGTGTTGCCGGCCGCGATCAACTGGTCGTAGTGCTCACCCTTGTTGGCGTGGTCGACCATGACCTGGATCTTCGCTTCGGTAGCAGCCAGGTCAGCCTTGAGGGCTGCATCGGCGGCCGGGTCGATCTTGGCCACCAGGGACGACAGGCTGGCGCCGGTCAGCTTGGTGCCATCGGCGCGGGTGTACTCGCCCAGGTAGACGTTGCGGATGCCCTTGGCGTCGTAGAACTGCGAATTGTGGGTGTTGTCGCTGAAGCAGTCGTGCTCGTCTTCCGGCGAGTTGGCTTCCAGGGACACCTTCATGCGCTCGCCCGCCAGTTCACCCAGGGACAGGCTGCCCATGCCGAACAGCATCTTGCGCAGGCCGTCGGTCGCAGGTTCTGCTTCCAGGGTGGCGCGGTAGTTGTCTTCGACGTTGGGTTTCCAGTTGCCGACCATTTCTTCGAGGTCGCTGACCAGCAGTTGGGTCACGGCGCGCAGGTAAGTGCGGCGACGCTCGTTATGCCCACCGGTGGCGCCGTCGCCTTGCAGGTAGTCCGACGCTGGACGGTTGCCGGCGCCAGGGCCGGTGCCGTTCAGGTCTTGGCCCCACAGCAGGAATTCGATGGCGTGGTAGCCGGTGGCGACGTTGGCTTCGGAGCCGCCCAGCTCATTGAGGCTGGCGAGTTTTTCCGGGGTGATTTCCTTGACGTCGACCTTGTCTTCGCCGACCTGGATCTCGGTGTTGGCGATGATATTGGCCGTGGCGCCCGGGTTGCCGAGGGCGTGTTCGTAGGACTTGTCGACATAGTCGATCAGGCCTTCGTCCAGCGGCCAGGCGTTCACCTGACCTTCCCAATCGTCAATGATGGTGTTGCCGAAGCGGAACACTTCGCTCTGCAGGTACGGTACGCGCGCGGCGATCCAGGCGGTACGGGCGGCCTTCAGGGTCTCGTCGTTGGGGTTGGCGAGGAAGGTGTCGATCGCGGTCTGCAGGGTTTTTGCGGTGGACTCGGAGTCGCTGTACACCGCGAACACCAGGTCTGCGTAATGCGCGACGACTGCCTTGGCGGCCGCCTCGTCAACCTGGCCGGCGGTAGCGGCAGCCGCTGGAGCGGTAGTGCTGGCAGTTGGCGTCGGCGCCTGAGGCGCGGCAGCCTTGTCTTTGCCCTCGCCGCAGCCGGCGAGAGAAATGGCGATGGCCAGCAGACTGGCGGTGGCCAGGGGCATACGAATCATGGCGAACATCCTGCTTCGGTAGTGGATCGGGGCGCAGTGCAGCGCGCAAAACTGCAACATAATGCGAAAGATTTGCATTTTCTGTAAAGGGTTAACGCAGGAAAAGTTTCATAGTCAGGCGCCAGCCGCCCAAGGCCGTGCCTTGGGCGGCATTAAGGCTTTACAGGATGGCGGCGTTATTGCGCTCGGCTTGCTTGAGGTAGGCCGCCAGCTCACGGGCGGGCAGGGGTTTGCTGTAGTGATAGCCCTGACCTTCGTGGCAGCCTTCGCTGATGATGTAGGCTTCCTGCTCGGGTGTTTCCACACCTTCGGCGATGACCTGCATGCCCAGGCTTTTGCCCAGCTGGATGATCGCCCGCACGATGGTCGCATCGTCGTCGTCGTCCAGCAGGTCCTGGACAAAGCTCTTGTCGATCTTGATTTTGTCCAGAGGCAGGCTTTTCAGGTAACTCAGTGACGAGTAGCCGGTACCGAAATCGTCGATGGCAATCAGCGCGCCGGAGCGGCGCAGGCTCAGCAAGTGCTGGGCGGCGGTGCTGATGTCTTCCATCAGGCCGGTCTCGGTCACTTCCAGTTCCAGGCTGCGCGGCGGCAGGCGATAGATCTGCAGCAGGTTGTTGACCACCCGTGGCAGTTCGGCGTGGTGCAGTTGCACCGTGGACAGGTTGACCGCCATGCGCAGCTCGGTAAAGCCCTGGTCATGCCATTCGCGCAATTGCCGGCAGGCCTGGTCCAGCACCCACTCGCCAATGGGGATGATGGTGCCGTTCTGTTCCGCCAGCGGGATAAACAGGTCCGGTGGCACCAGGCCGTGTTCCGGGTGTTGCCAGCGAATCAGCGCCTCGACGCCGACCACGCGATGATCGGCATAGCTGATCTGCGGTTGGTACACCAGATGAAACTGGTTGCGGCCCAGGGCTTCGCGCAGGTCTTTCTCCAGTTCGCGGCGACGGCGTATCTCGCTGTCGACACTGGCGATATAGAACTGATAGCGATTGCGCGAGCGGCTCTTGGCCAGGGTCATGGTCTGCTCGGCCTTTTGCAGCAGTTTCTCGGTGCTGTCGCCGTCTTCGGGGAACAAGGTGATACCGATGGTGGCGCGCAGGCGGATCTGTTCGTGGTCGAGGGCGAACTCGGCTTCCAGGTCATCGAGGATGCTCTGTGCCAGCTCGGCGGCTTCGTAGGGTTGCTCGATATCGGCCTGGACCAGGGCGAACTGGTCGCCGCCCAGGCGCGCCAGGGCGCCGAGGCGCCCACTGTGGGCACGCAAGCGGTCGGCCAGGGCCAGCAGCAACTGGTCGCCGGCCTGGTAGGTGTACTGCTCGTTGACGCTCTTGAAGTCATCCAGCCCCACGCACAGCACCGCGACCCGGCGTTGCCGGCGCCCGGCGTCGACCAGGATCTTGTCCAGCTGTTCCTGCAGTTTCTGGCGGTTCGGCAGGCCGGTAAGAAAGTCGTACTGGGCCATGCGCAACAGGCTGTTTTCTGCTTCGTGGCGCAAATGGGTGTTGCGCTCGATAGACGCCAGCAACTGGTTGGCAGTGTTGATCCATAGCCCCAGTTCATTCTTTTCGTGGCCCTTGAGTTGCGGGATCTTGTGCTCGCTGGGGCGGTCGGGATTTATCGAACTCAGGTGGCTGATGATCCGCGACAGGGGCTTGGTCAGCAGCCAGTGATAGACCAGGTACAACACCAGGCCCATGGCCAGGGCGCGCAGCACCCCGGAGATAAAAATGATCCCCGAATTGACGATAAAGCCCCGGCCATAGGTGGCGGTGTCGAGGGTGATGCTCAGGTCGCCGTAATACTCGCTATAAGGCCCGCGCCCTACCAGCGGGGTGGTAAAGCTGCGTTCCCGGCCCAGAATCACGTCCGTCAGCCAGCGGCTGGGGGACTGCTGCAAGTCCCGGCTTTTTTCGGCGAGCATGGGTTCATTGGGATGGCCAATAGAGGCCATGCGCACCGCATCATCCTGAAACAGGCCTTCGATGACTTGCATACCCATCTCACGGTCCAGGCTGTAGACGGCCTGGGTCGAGGGGTCGCGAAACATGTCGAGGATGCGCTGGGCATCGCCTGCCACCGCCTGGCGCGTCTTGTAGGCATCAAAGACGATCTGCGCCACGCTTAGTGCCACGCCCACTATCAGTGCCGACAACAGCACCACCCGGAGCAACTTCACCGACAAGCTGTTTTTGAGTTCCAGCTTCAAAGGGTTATTCCTTGTTCCATGCGGGTAGCCTCAATATGCCATGAGTATTGGCAATCCCGTGGTGGCAGTCAAAGGAACATTGCGGTGCGTGGCGTCTGGACGCTAGCGGGGCAAGATCTGGAAGGCGATGGGCGGATCAAATCTTCCGCCCTTTTGCACGGCTGGCGGGCGTACAGGCGTAGGCTTTTCTGCCTGTCGCAAGAGCACGTCGATGGCCTCAAGGGTGCGGGTAGGTAATCTGCATATCGACTTTGGCGTGTACATCTTCGGCTATTTTGCCGGGTTCTTTCTCCTCGTCTTCACCTGACTTGCCCTTTATTGCATTCCCCAGCACTCCCGCCAAGGCACCCACAAGCTCTCCGATCCCTGGCATGGCGCCCTTGGCGAGTTCCATTATTCCAAGCATGGTTGATACTCCTAAAATAGATGAGGGAGTTATTTCTCTCACCGGCTCAGTGGTCAATTCCTGTCGGTGAGTTCCACGGGTGTTGGGGTGAGGTGGTTTCAATCTGGCACAAAAAAGCCCGGCAATTGCCGGGCTCTTTTTTACTGCAAGGGTTACTTACGCAGTGAAGGTTTTGCCTTCGAACTGCTCGGCAACGAACTTCCAGTTGACCAGGTTCCAGAACGCTTCCACATACTTTGGACGCACGTTACGGTAGTCGATGTAGTAGGCGTGTTCCCAGACGTCGCAGGTCAGCAGCGGGGTATCGCCGCTGGTCAGCGGGTTGCCGGCGCCGATGGTGCTGGCCAGGGCCAGGGAACCGTCAGCCTTTTTCACCAGCCAGCCCCAACCGGAACCGAAGGTGCCGACCGAAGTCTTGGTGAACTCTTCCTTGAACTTGTCGAACGAACCGAAAGCGGCGTTGATCGCCTCGGCCAGTGCGCCAGTCGGTTGGCCGCCGGCGTTTGGCGCCAGGCAGTTCCAGTAGAAAGTGTGGTTCCAGACCTGGGCGGCGTTGTTGAAGATGCCACCCGAAGAGGATTTGACGATCTCTTCCAGGGTCTTGCCTTCGAACTCGGTGCCAGGCACCAGGTTGTTCAGGTTCACGACATAGGTGTTGTGGTGCTTGTCGTGGTGATACTCCAGGGTTTCCTTGGAGATGTGCGGCTGCAGGGCATCGTGTGCGTAGGGCAGCGGCGGCAATTCGAAAGCCATGATAATTCTCCTAATCAGGTCAGTTGCGGTGAGCGCAAGGCCGATCACGGGCGGCCAAACAAGCGCCGGGGAGTTTGTACTCTTTGCGGCGCAGGGGCTGGATCATAGCACCGGGGGTGCGGCAAAACCACGCAACAACTGTGTGGGATAGAGGTTCCAGAGCGTTTTGGAATATTCCTCAGGTGCTGATCAATTGATAGGCCACGCTGAACATCATCACCGCCACCAAAAGGTCCAGCAGGCGCCAGGTCGCCGGGCGCGCGAGCCACGGGGCCAGCCACGCCGCGCCCAGGGCCAGGGCGGAAAACCAGAGGAACGACGCACTGGCGGCGCCTGCGACATAAGCGCCCGGCTCGGTTTGCTGGGCGCCCAGGGAACCGATCAGTAACACCGTGTCCAGGTACACATGAGGGTTGAGCAGGGTTACGGCCAGGGCGCTGAGCATCACCGCGCGCAATGAGCGCACCTTCTGGCTCTCGCCTTGCCCCAGGCTTTGCCGCGAACAGGCGCGGCGCAAGGCCAGGGCGCCATACCACAGCAGGAAAGCCGCGCCGCCCCAGCGGGCAATCGCCAGCAATAACGGGTTGTGCGCCAGCACCGTCGCGAGGCCAAACACCCCGGCGGCCACCAGCAGCGCATCACACACCACGCACAAGGCCGCCACTGGCAGGTGATGTTCGCGACGCAGGCTCTGCGCCAGCACAAACGCGTTTTGCGTACCGATAGCCATGATCAGCCCGAGGGCCACCAGCAAGCCGTTCACATAACTTTGCCACATAGGATTTACTTCGCGCCCGCTGCCAGTTGTTTCAATACATCCATTGCCCGCTCGGCATCGTTGCGGCCGACAAACAAATGGTCGTGGTAGTAGCCGGCGACCACGTTGCAACTGATCCCGGCACGTCCCAGGGCAGTGGCGAAGGCGGCGGTCAGGCCGACGGCCTCCAGGGCTGAATGCACGTTCAAGGTGATCCACGCCGCCACATACTCAAAGGCCAGGCCGGCCTGTTCGGCCTGTTGGCGCTCGACAATCACCGTCAAGCCTTCCTGTTCGCGAAAGCTGCCGATCACTTCGCAGGCGGGCAGGCGGTTGTCGGCCAGGGTGCAGAACACATAGTCGCCCGCGTTGAGCTGTGGGCTCATGCTGCGCAGTAGGGTTGCCAGGGCGGTTTCGCCAGCCATTGGAAGATCCTTGAAAGAAGATAAACACGGGATGCTGGTCATTCTCCGGTCTGGCGCTGTATAAGAAAAACCAATATTGCTCATCGCTCATTAGGAAAACTGATGTTCGACTACAAATTGCTCTCTGCCCTGGCGGCGGTGGTGGAACAGGCCGGCTTCGAACGTGGCGCCCAGGTGCTGGGCGTGTCGCAATCGGCCATTTCCCAGCGCATCAAATTGCTCGAAGCGCGTATCGGCCAGCCAGTACTGGTGCGCGCAACGCCGCCCACCCCCACGGAAATCGGCCGGCGCCTGCTCAACCATGTGCAGCAGGTGCGCCTGCTGGAGCGCGACCTGCAAAGCCAGGTGCCGGCGTTGGACGAGGAGGGCATGCCGGAGCGCCTACGGATTGCCATCAACGCCGACAGCCTGGCCACATGGTGGGGGCAGGCGGTGGGGGATTTTTGCGCCGAACAGCATGTGTTGCTGGAGTTGGTGGTGGAAGACCAGACCGTCGGCCTCAAGCGCATGCGCGCCGGCGAAGTGGCGGCCTGCGTCTGCGCCAGCGAGCGCCCGGTGGCCGGTGCCCGCAGCCTGCTGCTGGGGGCCATGCGCTATCGGGCCCTGGCCAGCCCGGCGTTTATCGCCCGGCACTTTCCCGGCGGGGTGCGCGCCGATCAGTTGGCCCGGACCCCGGCGCTGGTATTTGGCCCGGATGATTTCCTGCAGCATCGCTACCTCGCCTCGCTGGGCGTGGACGGCGGTTTCGAACACCATTTATGCCCGTCTTCCGAAGGGTTTATCCGCCTGGCCGAGGCCGGCCTGGGCTGGGGGCTGGTGCCGGAGTTACAGGTGCGTGAGCAACTGCAGCGTGGGGTGTTGGTGGAGTTATTGCCAGATAAACCCATTGATGTGCCGTTGTACTGGCATCATTGGCGCAGCGGTGGGCAATTGCTCGGCTTGTTGACCGAACATCTGGCGCGGGCGACCGGCCAGTTGTTGGTGCCGTTGGGGTGACTGCTGGCGTCAACGCAACTGCGATGAAAAATGTAAAGAACACGGAGTAATACATGAAAATTCTGGTCACCGGCGCAAGCGGCTTCATTGGCGGGCGCTTTGCGCGCTTCGCCCTGGAGCAGGGCCTGGACGTGCGGGTCAACGGGCGGCGGGCCGAGGGTGTCGAGCACCTGGTACGGCGCGGCGCCGAGTTTATCCAGGGTGATCTGAATGATCCGGATCTGGTGCGCAACCTGTGCCGCGACGTCGAAGCCGTCGTGCATTGTGCCGGTGCCGTAGGGTTGTGGGGGCGTTACCAGGACTTTTACCAGGGCAATGTGCAGGTGACCGAAAACGTGGTCGAAGCCTGCCTGAAACAGCGGGTCGGGCGCCTGGTGCACTTGTCGTCGCCGTCGATCTATTTCGATGGCCGCGATCACCTGGGGCTGACCGAAGAGCAAGTGCCCAAGCGTTTCAAGCATCCCTATGCGGCCACCAAGTACCTGGCCGAGCAAAAAGTCTTCGGTGCCCAGGAGTTCGGCCTAGAAGTGCTGGCCCTGCGCCCGCGCTTTGTCACCGGGGCCGGGGATATGAGCATCTTCCCGCGACTGTTGAAAATGCAGCGCAAAAACCGCCTGGCCATCGTCGGCGACGGCCTGAACAAGGTTGATTTCACCAGTGTGCACAACCTCAACGAGGCCCTGCTCAGCAGCCTGCTGGCCACTGGCTCGGCGTTGGGCAAGGCCTATAACATCAGCAATGGCACGCCGGTGCCGGTGTGGGACGTGATCAACTACGTGATGCGCCAGATGGAAATGCCCCAGGTCACGCGTTACCGTTCCTACGGCTTGTCCTACAGCGTCGCGGCGCTCAATGAAGCCTTCTGCGCGATGTGGCCGGGGCGTCCGGAGCCGTCACTGTCACGCCTGGGCATGCAGGTGATGAACAAGGATTTCACCCTGGACATCAGCCGCGCGCAGCACTACCTCGATTACCAACCCAGGGTCAGCCTGTGGACAGCGCTCGACGAATTTTGCCACTGGTGGAAAGTCCAGGAACCGGGCTCCCAGTAGCCTTCGCAACACCGGGAACCGATTTTTCGGTTGCCGCTCGACCAAGGCGACGGGCCAGGGGTTTATACTCCCGCCGCTTGGTTTTTTATGTGGCTATCTCAAGGTTGATTCATGCGTAACGATACTAAAGACGACTTCGACAATGTGCCGAGCCTGCGGGCCGACGTTGGCGATGACGATGATTTTGTGCCGACAGCTGCCACCTCCATCCGCTCGCGCCCGGCGCCGGTGGTCAAGGTCAAGAGTGCCAGTACCGGGCCGTTGTGGGCCCTGGTCGGCGCGCTGCTGTTCGCCTTCGTGGGCCTGGCCTGGTGGAGTTTCCAGCAGATCTCCCTGATGGGGCAGCAACTGGTGGCCACCCAGGAAAGCTTTGCGCGTATCAGCGAAGAAGCCGCCGGCCGCTTGCAGGACATTTCCGGCAAGGTGGTGGCCAGTGAGGCCATCGTCAATACCGGTAGCGAAGCGCTCAAGCTGCAGATCAAGCAGTTGGAAAGCCAATTGCTGGAGCAGGGCAAGCAGCAGTTGGGCGTGGCGGGCCAGGCCACCGACCTGGACAAGCGCCTGGCGCAGATGAGTGCCAGCACCACGGACCTGGCCACCGCCAATACCCAGTTGCAGGCCCAGGTGCTGAGCCTGGTCAATGAATTGACCGCCCTCAAGGCCGCACAGGCCGAAGCCGCCAAATTGAATGCCGACGTCAAGGAACTGGGCACGGAGGTGGCCGCCTTGAAGAAGCAGGGCAATCCGGCCACGGCCATTGCACGCCTGGAACAGGACCTGCTGGTGGTCAAGAGCGAACTGGACAACCGCGCCGCCACCGAAGGGCCGTCGAATAAAGAGTTCGACGTGTTCCGTATCCAGACCACCCGCAACATCACCACCTTGCAAACCCAGATGCAGAACCTGCAACGGGAAGTGAGTGCGCCGGCCAAGGTCACGCCCCTGGGCCAGTGACGCCATTGTTACTCTTGGGGCCGGCTTGCCGGCTCTTGCCAATGTCACCAATCGGTGACATTTCCTCGCTCTTTCGTTACATGCCCTCTCCCGACCCTTGTTTAGACTGCGGTCATCCCATAAAAACAAAAAGGGCCACCCATGATCATGCAACCACTGCCTGCCAGCAGTTGGCTGAACGCCCCTGCCCATCACGCCTGGCTCGCCGCCGAAGGCCAGCGCCTGCTGGGTTTTGCCAAGGCCTCGCGGCTGCCTGAAGGCTTCGGCAACCTCGATGTACAGGGCCGTCTGCCCGTCGATGCCCACGCCGAAACCATGAACACCGCCCGCATGACCCACAGCTTCGCCATGGCTCACGCCCAAGGGCTGCCGGGCTATGCCGAGCTGGTGGAGCACGGTGTGGCCAGCCTCACCGGCCCGTTGCGGGATGCCGAGCATGGCGGCTGGTTTGCCGTCGCCGGCGCGGGTGATGGCAATACGGGCAAGGCCGCCTACCTGCACGCCTTTGTCGCCCTGGCCGCCAGTTCCGCAGTGGTGGCGGGTGCCCCTGGGGCGCAAGCGTTGCTGGCGGATGCCATACAGATCATCGACCAGCATTTCTGGTGCGAGGAGGAGGGCGCAATGCTTGAATCCTTCGCCCGGGACTGGAGCGGTGAAGAAGCCTATCGCGGCGCCAACAGCAATATGCACGCCACCGAAGCCTTTCTGGCCCTGGCCGATGTCACCGGCGACACGCGCTGGCTGGGGCGGGCGCTGCGTATTGTCGAACGGGTGATCCATCGGCACGCCGCCGCCAATGAATTTATGGTGATCGAGCATTTCGACCGCTATTGGCAACCCCTGCACCGTTACAACGAAGAAAACCCGGCCGACGGCTTTCGCCCCTACGGCATCACTCCCGGGCACGGCTTTGAATGGGCGCGCCTGGTGTTGCACCTTGAAGCCGCACGCCAGCAGGCGGGGCTCGTCACGCCAGCGTGGTTGCTGGAGGATGCCAAGGCTTTGTTCGCCAGCGCCTGCGAGTATGGCTGGTCGGTGGACGGTGGCCCGGGCCTGGTCTACACCCTGGACTGGCACTACCGCCCGGTGGTGCGCGAGCGTCTGCATTGGACCCACGCCGAAGCCAGCGCGGCCGCCCAGGCCCTGCTCAAGCGCACCGGCGAGTGGCATTACGAGGTCTGGTACCGGCGCTTCTGGGAGTTCTGTGAAACCCACCTGATCGACCGGGTCCAGGGCAGTTGGCACCACGAACTCGATCCGCAAAACCTGCCCGCCAGCAAAATCTGGGGGGGCAAGCCGGACCTGTACCATGCCTGGCAGGCCGTATTGCTGCCGGGCCTGCCGTTATCCCCAAGCATGGCCAGTGCGCTGGGGGCCGGTTGCTATGTCACCAAGTGGTGACATTTGCCCGTCCCTTTGTTACGTGCCTGGCAAAAATCCCTGTTTAGAATCCTATGCAGCGCAAGCTCCAGACTTGCATGCATAACAACAAGAAAAAGGTACTCAGATGAACGCGATTAATCGCCTCGCCGTTGCTATTTCCATTGCCTCGTTGTTTCCCCTCAGTGCATTTGCCGCCGACTCCAAAGGGACGGTTGAAGTTGTGCATTGGTGGACCTCGGGCGGTGAGAAGGCGGCGGTGGATGTCCTGAAGGCCCAAGTTGAGAAAGACGGTTTTACCTGGAAAGACGGGGCCGTCGCAGGCGGCGGCGGTGCCACGGCCATGACCGTGCTGAAAAGCCGCGCGGTCGCCGGCAACCCGCCAGGCGTGGCCCAGATCAAAGGCCCCGACATCCAGGAATGGGCGTCCACCGGGCTGCTCGACACCGACGTCCTGAAGGACGTGGCCAAGGCCGAGAAGTGGGACGAACTGCTCGACAAGAAAGTCTCCGACACGGTGAAGTACGAAGGTGATTACGTGGCCGTGCCGGTGAATATCCACCGCGTCAACTGGCTGTGGATCAACCCTGAAGTCTTCAAGAAAGCCGGCATCAGCAAAAACCCTACGACCCTTGAAGAATTCTATGTCGCCGGTGACAAGCTCAAGGCTGCCGGCTTCATTGCGCTCGCCCACGGTGGCCAGCCTTGGCAGGACAGTACGGTGTTCGAAGCCGTGGTGCTCTCGGTCATGGGCGTGGACGGCTACAAGAAAGCCCTGGTCGACCTCGACAACGCGACCCTGACCGGCCCGGACATGGTCAAGGCGCTGACCGAGCTGAAAAAGGTCGCGACCTATATGGACGCCGACGGCAAGGGCCAGGACTGGAACCTGGAAGCCGCCAAAGTCATCAACGGCAAGGCCGGCATGCAGATCATGGGTGACTGGGCCAAGAGCGAGTGGACAGCCGCCAAGAAAATCGCCGGCAAGGACTACGAGTGCGTAGCCTTCCCGGGCACCGACAAGGCCTTCACCTACAACATCGACTCCCTGGCGGTGTTCAAGCAGAAAAATGCCGGTACCTCGGCCGGTCAGCAAGACATCGCCAAGGTCGTGCTGGGTGAGAACTTCCAGAAGGTCTTCAGCATCAACAAGGGCTCGATCCCGGTGCGCAACGACATGCTCGGCGACATGGCCAAATACGGCTTCGACAGCTGCGCCCAGACGGCGGCCAAGGACTTCCTGGTGGATGCCAAGTCCGGCGGCCTGCAACCGAGCATGGCGCACAACATGGCGACCACGCTGGCGGTACAGGGCGCGTTCTTTGATGTGGTGACCAACTTCATCAACGACCCGAAAGCCGACCCGGCCGACACCGCAAAGAAACTTGGTGCGGCGATCAAGTCTGCCAAGTAACCCCTAGGGGCAATCGGTTTCAGTGTGGGAGCGGGCTTGCCCGCGATGCAAGCGCCTCGGTGTAGCAGTGACACTCAGGTGATGCCATCGCAAGCAAACCAGCCCCCACCCAAAGCCGACTCCCACAAGGTTATCCATTAGTCCCTTATTCCCTGCCCTGGATTTCCCCATGAGTTCTGTTGCTGTGTTCAGCAAGGCCTCGCCGTTCGATGCATTGCAGCGCTGGCTCCCCAAACTGGTGCTGGCCCCGAGCATGTTCATCGTTCTGGTGGGCTTCTATGGCTACATCCTGTGGACGTTCGTGCTGTCGTTCACCAACTCCACCTTCCTGCCCACCTACAAATGGGTGGGCCTGGCGCAATACGCACGGTTGTTCGACAACGACCGCTGGTGGGTGGCGAGCAAAAACCTGGCGCTGTTCGGCGGCATGTTTATCGGCATCACCCTGGTGATCGGCGTGCTGCTGGCGGTCTTTCTCGACCAGCGCATCCGCCGCGAAGGCTTTATCCGCACCATCTACCTGTACCCGATGGCGCTCTCGATGATCGTCACCGGTACTGCCTGGAAATGGCTGCTCAACCCCGGCATGGGCCTGGACAAACTGCTGCGCGACTGGGGCTGGGAAGGCTTCCGGCTGGACTGGCTGATCGACCCGGACCGCGTGGTGTATTGCCTGGTGATTGCGGCGGTATGGCAAGCCTCGGGCTTTATCATGGCGATGTTCCTCGCCGGCCTGCGTGGGGTTGATCAGTCGATCATCCGTGCCGCACAGATCGACGGCGCGAGCCTGCCGCGTATCTACTGGAGCGTGGTGCTGCCCAGCCTGCGCCCGGTGTTCTTCAGCGCGGTGATGATCCTTGCGCACATCGCCATCAAGAGCTTTGACCTGGTGGCGGCAATGACGGCCGGTGGCCCTGGCTACTCGTCCGACCTGCCGGCGATGTTCATGTATTCCTTCACCTTCAGTCGCGGCCAGATGGGCATGGGCTCGGCCAGTGCGATCCTGATGCTCGGCGCGATCCTCGCGATCATCGTGCCTTACCTGTACTCCGAGCTGAGGACCAAGCGCCATGACTAGTCTCGCCAAACCTTCCATCAGCTTCAGCCGCCTGGCGATCCATGCGGTGCTGATCCTCGCCGTGGTGCTGTACCTGGTGCCGCTGGTGGTGATGCTGCTGACCAGCTTCAAGACCCCGGAAGACATCAGCACCGGCAACCTGCTGAGCTGGCCGACGGTGATTACCGGGATCGGCTGGGTCAAGGCCTGGGCCACGGTAAACGGGTACTTCTGGAACTCGTTCATGATCACCATCCCGGCGGTGCTGATCTCCACCACCATCGGTGCGTTGAACGGCTACGTGCTGTCGATGTGGCGTTTTCGCGGTTCGCAGTTGTTCTTCGGCCTGTTGTTGTTCGGCTGCTTCCTGCCGTTCCAGACCGTCTTGCTGCCGGCCTCGTTCACCCTCGGCAAAATGGGCCTGGCCAGCACCACCACCGGCCTGGTGTTCGTGCACGTGGTCTACGGCCTGGCATTCACCACGCTGTTCTTCCGCAACTACTACGTGAGCATTCCGGATGCGCTGGTCAAGGCTGCGCGCCTGGATGGCGCAGGATTCTTCACCATCTTCCGTCGGATCATTCTGCCGATGTCGACCCCGATCATCATGGTCTGCCTGATCTGGCAGTTCACCCAGATCTGGAACGACTTCCTGTTTGGTGTGGTGTTCTCCAGCGGTGATTCGCAGCCCATCACGGTGGCGCTGAACAACCTGGTCAACACCAGCACCGGGGCCAAGGAATATAACGTTGATATGGCGGCGGCGATGATCGCCGGGCTGCCGACCCTGCTGGTCTATGTGGTCGCAGGCAAGTATTTCGTGCGCGGCCTCACGGCTGGCGCGGTCAAGGGGTAATCATGGCTACGCTCGAACTTCGCAACGTAAACAAGACCTATGGTGCCGGCCTGCCGGACACCCTGAAGAACATCGAACTGTCGATCAAGGACGGTGAGTTCCTGATTCTTGTCGGGCCCTCGGGCTGCGGCAAGTCGACCTTGATGAACTGCATCGCCGGCCTGGAGAACATCAGCGGCGGCGCGATCATGATCGGTGACCAGGACGTCAGCGGCATGAGCCCCAAGGACCGGGATATCGCCATGGTGTTCCAGTCCTACGCCCTGTACCCAACCATGAGCGTGCGCGAGAACATCGAGTTCGGCCTGAAAATCCGCAAGATGAGCCAGGCCGACATCGACGAGGAAGTGGCGCGGGTGGCCAAGCTGCTGCAGATCGAGCACCTGCTCAATCGCAAGCCGGGCCAGCTCTCGGGCGGCCAGCAACAACGCGTGGCCATGGGCCGGGCGCTGGCGCGGCGGCCGAAGATCTACCTGTTCGACGA
Organism: Pseudomonas sp. FP2294; assembly: GCF_030687625.1. Lineage (NCBI taxonomy): Bacteria > Pseudomonadati > Pseudomonadota > Gammaproteobacteria > Pseudomonadales > Pseudomonadaceae > Pseudomonas > Pseudomonas sp. FP2294. The sequence continues at coordinate 4,375,229 of NZ_CP117441.1, read as the reverse complement.
GCCACTGTCCAACCTCGACGCCAAGCTGCGGGTCGAGATGCGCACCGAAATGAAACTGATGCACCAGCGCCTGAAAACCACCACGGTCTACGTGACCCACGACCAGATCGAAGCGATGACCCTGGGCGACAAAGTGGCGGTGATGAAGGACGGGATCATCCAGCAGTTCGGCACGCCGAAAGACATCTACAACGATCCGGCCAACCTGTTTGTGGCGAGCTTTATCGGCTCGCCGCCGATGAACTTCATCCCCCTGCGCCTGCAACGCAAGGAGGGCCGCCTGCTGGCCCTGCTCGACAGCGGCCAGGCGCGTTGCGAATTGCCACTGGGCATGAACGATGCGGGTCTTGAAGACCGCGATGTGATCCTCGGCCTGCGCCCGGAGCAAATTGTCCTGGCCAGCAGCGAGGGCAATGGCCTGCCGAACATTCGTGCTGAAGTCCAGGTGACCGAGCCCACAGGCCCGGACACCCTGGTGTTCGTGCAGCTCAATGACACCAAGGTCTGCTGCCGCCTGGCGCCAGATGTGGCGCCGCAAGTGGGCGAGAGCCTGACCTTGCAGTTCGATCCGGCCAAGGTGCTGCTGTTCGACGCCAAGACCGGAGAACGCCTGGGCACCGCCGCGTCAGTGCCAGTGCCACACGCCGACAACGTCACCCAATTTAAAGGCCGCTGAAAATCAAAATGTGGGAGCGGGCTTGCCCGCGATACAGGCCGCTCGGTCTACCAGGCACACCGCAGTGATGCCATCGCGAGCAAGCCCGCTCCCACACATTCGATGTGGATGTTTCGGAAATAGCTGTAAACCGCGTTAGATAAAAACAGTTAATAACAATAAAGACGAGGATGTAGGGATGAAAAAGCAACACAACAACACTCGCTTGATCTGCCAGCTGTCAGCAGCGGCAGCGCTGGTTTTGTCCGCCAATGCGATGGCAGACGAGGCCTTCAGTGCCGATTCCAAATGGATGACCGGCGATTGGGGCGGCGAGCGGACCAAGCTGATCGAGCGGGGTATCGACATCAAGGCCGACTACGTTGGGGAAGCGGGCTACAACGCCCACGGCGGCTACAACGATGACAAGACCGGTCGTTATGCTGACCAGTTCGGCCTCGGCGTAGCGCTGGACCTGCAAAAACTCTGGGGCTGGGACAACACCCAGGCCAAGATCCAGATGACCAGCCGTAATGGCCGCAACATCTCCAATGACCGCATTGGCGACCCGCGTGCCGGCACCTTGAGTTCGTCTCAAGAAGTGTACGGCCGTGGCCATATGGTGCGCCTGACCCAGTTCTGGATTCAGCACCAGATGTTCGACAACAAGCTGGATGTGAAACTCGGTTACTTCGGTGAAGGCGAAGACTTCAACACCTTCCCGTGCGACTTCCAGAACCTCTCGTTCTGCGGCTCCCAAGTGGGTAACTACGTCAACACCTGGTACAACTGGCCGGTCAGCCAGGCCGCGATCCGCGTGAAGTACCACATCACGCCTGAGCTGTATGCGCAGATCGGCGCGTACAACCAGAACCCCTCGCAGCTGGAGCACGGCAACGGCTTCAAGCTCAGCGGCAGTGGCACCAAGGGCACCGTGATTCCGGTGGAGCTGGTCTGGTCGCCGAAGGTCAATAACCTGCCGGGCGAATACCGTGTGGGTTACTACAAGAGCGCCGCCGATGCTCCCGACGTACGTGAAGACGTCAACGGCGACAATGCGGCCACCACTGGCGCAGACTACCGTACCCGCAGCAGCAAAAAAGGCTATTGGTTCGTTGCCCAGCAGCAGCTCACCACCCATAACGGCGACGCTTCCCGTGGCCTGAACATCGCGGCCAACGCCACCTTCCACGACAAGGAAACCAACACGGTCGACAACTATCAGTCGATCATGCTGGTGTACAAAGGCCCATTCGATGCGCGTCCAAAAGATGACGTCGGCATTGGTGCTGCTCGCCTGCATGTCAACGATGACGTGCGCAAGAACGCCGAGTTGTTGAACGAAGCGGGCGGTTTCACCGATTACAGCCAGGCAGGTTATGCGCCACTGCGCGGCACCGAGTACAACTACGAAATCAACTACGGCTTCCACGTCACCAACTGGTTGACCGTGCGTCCCAACCTGCAATACGTCACCCACCCAGGTGGCGTGGATAAAGTCGACAACGCCCTGGTCGCCGGTCTGAAAATTCAGTCGGTGTTCTAACGCGGTTGCGATAAGCTCCTTCTCTCTGTGCGCATTTTGCGGGTAGCCATGGCTATCCGCTTTTTTTTGAGCGGGTGCGCATAACGCGTGTGGGAGCTGGCAAGCCAGCTTCCACAGGTTCACCAAAGAGGTGAGCGATAGTGATCTACAGGACCGTGGCACATGCATGAGCATCCGCTGCAACGCTTTTTCAAATCCCTGCGCGAGCAACCGGTATTCGCCTGGGAGCGCTTCCAGATGCGCGACGTATTGGTGATTGACCACCCCCTGTGCCAGGCGGTATTCAGCCGCCAGGGCGCGCAGTTGCTGCATTTCCAACCCACGGGCCAGAAGCCATGGCTGTGGTGCGCGGCCAAGTGGCCGCAGGTCGGGGCGATCCGTGGCGGCGTGCCAGTGTGCTGGCCGTGGTATGGCCGCCATCCCAGCGAAAACGCCTGGCCCTCCCATGGTTGGGCACGCTTGATTGACTGGAAGCTATTGGACAGCAGCACCGATGACGACGGTGTGCGCCTGCATTGGCAATTGCAGCTGTGCGATTGGCAGGTGGACCTGCATGCGCACCTGGGCGAAACCCTCGAACTGCGCCTGAGCACCGAGCATCAGGATGAGCTGCCGTGCCAGTTGAGCCACGCTTTGCACGCCTATTGGCGGATTGGCAACGTGGGCGAGATAGCGCTGTCTGGGCTCGACGGGGCGCAGGGTTACGACCAGTTGAGTCGTCAGGTTTGCCAGCAGCAAGGTGAGTTGCGCGTCGATGGCGGCTGCCAGCGCGTGTTCCAGCATGAGGGGGAGTTGCAGCTCAAAGACCACGCCTGGCAGCGCGAACTGTGCATCGACACTGGCGACAGTGCCGACACGGTGGTCTGGCATCCGGGCAGCCGGCCATTGCTGGGGGTGAGCTTTAACGAGGCGTCGGGCTTTGTGTGCGTGGAGTCGGCCATGGCTGGGGCCAGCCTGGCGCCGGGGGAGAGGGCGCATTTGAGTTTGCAGGCCCGGGCGGGGGGTTAGTGGTGTTGCCCTGGGCCTCATCGCGGGCAAGCCCGCTCCCACAAGGTAGCGGGCTGGGCTGGCCCTGCTGGAGGCGATTCCAGCTTTAGTTGAACTCATCCCCCACCGGATACCGGCTGTCATTCAAGCTCTCTTTGATCTTGCGCAGATGGGGCTGGAAATCCACACCACGGCGCAAGGTCATGCCGGTCGCCAGCACATCCAGCACTGTCAACTGAATGATCCGCGAGGTCATTGGCATATAGATGTCGGTGTCTTCCGGCAGCGGTATGTTCAAGCTCACCGTACTGACCTTGGCCAATGGCGAGTTCTCGGCCGTCACGCCCAGCACCGAGGCGCCGTTCTCCCGGGCAATGCGCGCTACTTCCACCAGCTCGCGGGTGCGGCCGGTGTAGGAAATGATCACGAACAGCTCGCCGGTATGCGCTACCGAGGCAATCATGCGTTGCATCAATACGTCGGCGTGGGCCGTCACCGACAGGTTGAAACGGAAGAACTTGTGCAGGGCATCCATGGCCACTGGCGCCGAAGCACCGAGGCCGAAGAAGTGGATCTGCCGTGCCTGGATCAGCAAGTCCACGGCCTTGCTGATAAGCGCGGGGTCCAGGGCCTGGCAGGCGCTGTCCAATGAAGCGATGGCGCTGCCAAAAATCTTCTGCGTGTAGGCCTCGGGGTTATCATCGGCCTCCACGGCGCGGCTGACATAGGCCGCGCCACTGGCCAGGCTTTGCGCCAGTTGCAATTTCAGTTCAGGGTAACCGCTGACGCCGAACGAGCGGCAGAAACGGTTGACCGTCGGTTCACTGACCGAGGCGGCTTGGGCGAGGGCGGCGATCGAGAAGCGGGTCGCCTGCTGTGGGTTGAGCAGGATGACCTCGGCGACTTTTTTCTCGGCCTTGTTCAATTCTTCGAGGCGGTTCCGGATCTGTTCCAGAAGATTGCGCACGCGGTCCATTCAGTCTTTCCTTCGGGCGACGATGCAAGTAAGGGCCAGTAACAGGTCGACGAGCGGCCCTTGGCGGTGGCCTATCCTACTGAGGGTAGTTGAACACCACCACTCGCAATGCGTATTTTGGGAAAATGTTGTGGTTATTACTACATTTTTCCTTGAGTGATGCCTTGAAAAAAGGTATTTGTAGCTTAACTTGATAAAAGAACAAACATCATGCCTTCGATAACCGTGGAACCCTGCACCTTTGCCCTGTTTGGCGCCTTGGGTGATCTGGCGCTGCGCAAGTTATTTCCTGCCCTTTATCAACTCGATGGCGCCGGGCTCTTGCACGCCGACACCCGCATCCTGGCCCTGGCCCGTGAAGCTGGCTCCGAGCAGCAGCACCTGGACCACATCGAGCACGAACTGCGCAAATACGTCGGTCAGGAACTGGATGAAGCGGTAGCTGCGCGCTTCCTCGCGCGCCTGGCCTATGTGCATGTCGATTTCATGAATGCCGATGACTACGTGGCCCTGGCCGCCAAGGCCGGCACCGAACAACGCCTGATCGCCTACTTCGCCACCCCGGCGGCGGTGTATGGCGCGATCTGCGAGAACCTGTCCAAGGTCGGCCTGGCGGAAAATACCCGGGTGGTCCTGGAGAAACCCATCGGTTCGGACCTGGAGTCCTCGCGCAAGGTCAACGACGCCGTGGCGCAGTTTTTCCCGGAAAACCGCACTTACCGCATCGACCACTACCTGGGCAAAGAGACGGTGCAGAACCTGATCGCCCTGCGTTTTGCCAACAGCCTGTTTGAAACCCAGTGGAACCAGCATTACATCTCCCACGTGGAAATCACCGTGGCCGAGCAGGTGGGTATCGAAGGTCGCTGGGGTTACTTCGACAAGGCCGGGCAACTGCGGGACATGATCCAGAATCACCTGCTGCAATTGCTCTGCCTGATCGCCATGGACCCGCCGGCCGACTTGTCCGCCGACAGCATCCGCGACGAGAAGGTCAAGGTGCTCAAGGCCCTCGCGCCGATCAGCCCGGAAGGCCTGACCACCCAGGTCGTGCGCGGCCAGTACATTGCTGGCTACAGCGCCGGCAAGCCGGTGCCGGGTTACCTGGAAGAAGATAACTCCAACACCCAGAGCGATACCGAAACCTTCGTCGCCCTGCGGGCCGATATCCGCAACTGGCGTTGGGCCGGGGTGCCGTTTTACCTGCGCACCGGCAAGCGCATGCCGCAAAAGTTGTCGCAGATCGTTATCCACTTCAAGGAACCGTCCCACTATATCTTTGCCCCCGAACAGCGCCTGCAGATCAGCAACAAGCTAATCATCCGCCTGCAACCGGACGAAGGTATTTCCTTGCGCGTGATGACCAAGGAGCAGGGCCTGGACAAGGGCATGCAACTGCGCAGCGGGCCACTGCAACTGAATTTTTCCGACACCTACCGCAGCGCACGGATTCCCGATGCCTACGAGCGGTTGTTGCTGGAAGTGATGCGCGGCAATCAGAACCTGTTTGTCCGTAAAGATGAAATCGAAGCCGCGTGGAAGTGGTGTGACCAGTTGATCGCCGGGTGGAAAAAATCCGGTGATGCACCCAAGCCGTACGCGGCGGGTTCCTGGGGGCCGATGAGCTCCATTGCACTGATCACGCGGGACGGGAGGTCGTGGTATGGCGATATCTGATTTGAAACTGCCCCAGGGCGTAACACCCCATGAGTACCGCACGCCGGTACTGCTGGCCGAAGGCTTGGCCAACGACGTGGCCGAACAACTGCGCGCGGCCATCAGTGCCCGTGGCGAGGCGACCCTGGTGGTGTCCGGTGGCCGCAGCCCGGTGGCGTTTTTCCAGAACCTGGCCAGCCAGGGGCTGGACTGGTCCAAGGTCACCATTACCCTGGCCGATGAGCGCTGGGTGCCGGTGGAACATGCCGACAGCAACGCCGGCCTGTTGAAGAAATATCTGCTGCAAGGCCCGGCGGCCAAGGCCAAGTTCTTGAGCCTTTACAGCGCCGCCGCGAACCTGGACGGCGCTGCCGAGCAGGCGGATCGCCTGCTGGCCGAACTGCCGGCGATTGATGTGCTGGTGCTGGGCATGGGCGATGACGGGCATACCGCGTCGCTGTTCCCCAACAGCCCGAACCTGGCCGAAGCGCTGCAGCCCGATGGCTCCCGCAGGTGCTGGCCGATGCTGGCGCCGAGCGTGCCCCATCAGCGCCTGACCATGAGTCGTGCATTGCTGGCCAGCGCCCGTTACACCGTGTTGTCGATTGCCGGCGATTCGAAACTCCATACCCTGAGCGAAGCGCTGGCCAGCGACGATGTTGCCGGCATGCCGATTCGCGCGTTTTTGCAACCCACTCTAGAGATTTACTGGTGCCCATGAGCCAAGGATCAGCCGCTATGAAAAGCCCTCACCCGACCGTGTCCATGGCGGATAAAGTTGCCCTGATCGACAGCCTCTGCGCCAAGGCGCGGATCCTGCCAGTGATCACCATTGCCCGCGAACAGGACATTCTGCCCCTGGCCGATGCCCTGGCGGCGGGTGGCTTGACCGCGCTGGAAGTGACCCTGCGTTCGCAGTTCGGCCTCAAGGCCATCCAGGTCCTGCGTGAGCAGCGTCCGGAGTTGGTGACGGGCGCGGGCACGGTGCTCGATCGCACCATGCTGGCGGCTGCCGAGGCGGCGGGTTCGCAGTTTATCGTCACCCCCGGTATTACCCGTGACCTGCTTGAAGCCAGTGTCGACAGCCCGATCCCGCTGCTGCCCGGCATCAGCAATGCCTCCGGCATCATGGAAGGCTATGGCCTGGGCTATCGTCGTTTCAAACTGTTCCCGGCGGAAGTCAGCGGCGGTGTGGCGGCAATCAAGGCCCTGGGCGGACCGTTTGGCGAAGTGAAATTCTGCCCCACTGGCGGCGTTGGCCCGGCCAACATCAAACACTACATGGCGTTGAAAAACGTGATGTGCGTGGGCGGTAGCTGGATGCTTGATCCGGAGTGGATCAAGAACGGCGACTGGGCGCGCATCCAGGAAGTCACCGCCGAGGCGTTGGCACTGCTGGACTGATTGGCTTTACCGAATCGTTGTTGCTGTGCTTCACGGCATGTTTGCGGTGCACTTGGTCGGTGCGCCGCTTTTTTTTGCCTATAGAAAAGCGAAATATCACCGTAATTCAAATGGGGGGGGGCTTGTGTGGGAACTGGCTTGCCTGCGATAGCCGTAGGTATCTACACAACTCTCTTCTTGGTCTGTGTACATATCCGTTGCTGCGGTCACGGCCACTTAGGGTTCCGCCCTTACGGCGGCTCACTTTGGAGGAGCGCCAAAGTAAGCAAAGCGCTCTTGCCCCACCACTCGGTGCCTCGCCTAGGCTCGGCATGCCCGCAGTCAGGCATTGCTCCGTGGGCCCGCCGCGATCGGCCATCCCTGGCCGTGTCGCGGCTACCCCGGCATCCATGCCGGGGTGCCCACTGCGCAATGCCTGCCTGCGGCCATCGTGGTTTAACGGGGCGCCTCAGATCAAGATCAAAAGCAGAGCAACAGCAAAGCAAGAGCGCGAAGCTGCATTCCCCTGTGGGAGCTGGCTTGCCTGCGATGACGGTGTCTCAGCCAATACATTTATCGACTGATACACCGCCATCGCAGGCAAGCCAGCTCCCACAGGTATATGCGTACGCCTTGACGATCAGGTCGGCTCTAAGGCCGCCTCGCTTTGCTTTGATTTTGATCTTAGGCGCCCCGTTAAACCACGCTGGCCGTCATCCGATATTGATTTGGGGGGTAACCCGGCAGGACGCCGGGTTAGCCGCGCTGGGCCATGGATGGCCCATCGCGGCGGCCCCCCAAATCAATGTCGGATGACGGGCACACCGAGCCTAGGCGAGGTGCCGAGTGGTGGGGCAGGAGCCCTTTTGGTTACTTTTGGCTGGGCCGGCACTCCGGGCTCTTTTCCAAAAGTGACCCGCCGTTGAACTGCCCCCCGAATGTTGGACAGGGACGCTATTGATTCAGCGTCTGGATACGAAATTGTACCGGACTCAAGCCATTCAGTCTGAGGCTTATGCGGTCTTGGTTGTAGTAGGCAATGTAATCCTCTATGCCTGATGCCAGCTGCTCCACACTCTCAAATGATTCCAGATAGAAAAACTCGCTCTTGAGTGTGCCGAAAAAGCTTTCCATGGCGGCATTGTCCAAGCAATTACCCTTGCGCGACATGCTCTGCTCGATGCTCTTTTCGGCCAGCATATGTCGGTAGGTAGGCTGCCTGTACTGGGCGGATTCAACCGGTCGTCGCAACACCTTAATCGAGGTGTTTATGGGACGACCCGCAGGATGGATGCAAAAATTGACGGGCCGGGGAGCTATGCGTTCTCCAGGTGCACCCTCACTTCGTAATGAGATCGAGCGGCTATTTTGGGTGCAGATAGCAACAGGCATCACAAGCGAAAAGGCAGCACATGCCGTTGGCGTATCAACAGCGGTAGGTACACGCTGGTTCCGTCATCGAGGCGGGATGCCATTATTCATGTCGAATCACATATCAGGACGATACTTATCGTTTGCAGAGCGAGAAGAGATTGGGCTGCTTCGAGCGCAAAGTGTTGGCGCTCGTGAGATTGCCCGTCGCCTTGGACGAAGCCCATCGACAATTTCACGGGAGCTGACACGAAATGCTGCTACCCGTTGCGGTCGGCTTGAATATCGAGCGTCAGTAGCGCAATGGAAGGCAGAACTGGTGGCCAAGAGGCCGAAACCAGCGAAACTGGTCACTAACCCGCGACTGCACCAGTACGTGCGCGACCGCCTTGAGGGCAAGGTTCAAGACGCCGATGGTCGTGAGATTTCTGGGCCTCGGCAAGCGCCCTTCAAAGGTCGAAATAAACCGCATCGCAGTGACCGTAAATGGGTCAATGGCTGGTCGCCTGAACAGATTGCCAACCGGCTCCAGATCGATTTTCCGGATGATGAGTCCATGCGTATCTCTCATGAAGCCATATATCAGGCGCTCTACATTCAGGGTCGAGGAGCTCTCAAGCGCGAACTGGTGAGCTGCCTGCGCTCAGGACGAGCATTGCGCGTGCCGAGAGCCAGAGCGCAGGCCAAAGTGTGGGCACACGTCAGCGAGGACGTCATGATCTCCAGTCGCCCTGCTGAGGTAGAAGATCGGGCTGTACCCGGGCATTGGGAGGGCGACCTGATCATCGGTCTGAACCGCTCTGCGATTGGAACTCTGGTCGAGCGCTCAACTCGATTTACCATGCTCGTCCACCTGCCTCGCGAGAAAGGTTATGGGCTAATTCCCCGCACGAAGAACGGCCCGGCGCTGGCTGGCTATGGGGCTGTTAGTATGGCCAATGCATTGAAGAAGACGGTGACTGATCTTCCCATCGAGCTGTGGCGATCTTTGACCTGGGATCGTGGAAAGGAGCTGTCGGATCACGCTCGATTTACCATCGAATCCGGAGTAAAGGTTTTCTTTGCTGACCCACATAGTCCATGGCAGCGCGGCACAAACGAAAATACGAACGGCCTTCTACGGCAATACTTCCCGAAAGGCACTGACCTCTCTCGTTGGAGTGCCCAAGAAATACAGGCGGTAGCTCACGTACTTAACACTAGACCTCGAAAAACACTCGGATGGAAAACACCTGCCGAAGCACTGAATGAGTATCTAAAGTCTGTACAACAATCCAGTGTTGCGACGACCGGTTGAATCCGCCCAGCCAACCCTGGTCAGAGTGCAGTATTGGTTTTTCATCTCGACTCAGTCGCCCGAAGGCTTTTTCCAGCATCATCGAGACCATCCTGAATTCGGGACGTCGGTTGATCTGGTAGGCCAGGATCTCGCCGTTGTACAAATCCATGAGAGGCGAGAGAAACAGCTTTTGCCCCTTCACCTTGAACTCCGTCACGTCGGTTACCCATTTCTGGTTAGGGGCTTCTGCCTTAAATTCGCGCTTTAGTAGATCAGGCGCAACAAGCCCTTCAGCACCTCGGTAAGAGCGATATTTCTTCACTTTGACCAGCGACTTGAGGCCCATTATCTGCATCAGCCGATGCACCTTTTTGTGATTGATCAACTCACCACTGTTTCCAAGGGTCGCAGTGATACGGCGGTAGCCGTAACGCCCCTTATTCCCGTGAAAGACGCTGCGGATGCGATCTTTAAGGTCGGCATGCTTGTCGGTTAGCAGTGTTTTGCTTTGGTAATAGAAGGTGCTGCGTGCAAGTCCCGCTGCACGTAGCAACAGAGCAAGTGGATGCTCATGCCTCAATCCTTGGACGGCCTGCGTTTTTTTGGCTGCGCAGTACGGGGATCCGCTTGGATTAAGGCATCGAGCTTTTTTAAATAGGCATTCTCCGCGCGCAGATAGGCCAGTTCTGCGAGCATTTGTTCAGGGGTCAGCTCTGCGTCCGCAGGAAGAGCAGGACTTGCTTTGGGTTGTCTGGAAGGTTTGCGGGGCATGCTGGACTCTTGAAGACGATGCGGTTGTAGCGCTTCTACGCCGCCCTCATCGTACAGCTTTTGCCACTGCCTGATACTGCTTGGGCCACGGATATCAAACTGTATACAGGCCTGTTGGGCCGACAGTCCGTCTTGTTCGATGCACTGCAAAACCTTCAATTTAAACTGGGCATCGTAATGGCTGTACTTAGCAATCAAGCCAGAGGAACCGTGCTTTTCAAAACCCTTGATCCAGCGCCGCAGTAGCGATGGACTCAAGCCATGCCTGAGGGCCACCTCATGAACGCTACTGGCAGACAGACACTCTTCAATCAGTGATTGCTTGAGCGCTAGGTTGTATTTCGTCATGGAACACCCTCCCGAGGGGTCAGGTGTCCAACATTCGGGGGGCAGTTCACGTAAGGGCGGAACCAATAGCCGCCATAACCGTAACAACAGATATGTACACAACCCCAGAAAAGAGTTGTGTAGATACCTATGCTGCGATAGCGCTGGTTCAGTTAACCGATATTTGACTGACCCACCGCTATCGCAGGCAAGCCAGCTCCCACATTTTAATCAGTGTTCAGCTTGGTAATGGCATTGACCAGCACGTCGATGTCCGCCGCCGACGTCACCACCCCCGGCGTCACCCGTATGCAGGTACCAAACGCTGCCCCACTGCGCAGGGTGGTAAACAGGTTGTATTCATCAAGCAGTCGATCCGCCATCACCTGTTGATCACGCCCGTTGAACTTGAACGCCGTAATCGCGCAATACAACCGTGGATCATCCGAGGTCAGCACCTCGATCCCCGGCAATGGCCGTACCTGGCTCACCCACAGGTCACGCAGGTATTTCACCCGCGCCCCCTTGGCCTGCGCGCCGCCCAGGGCCCGATGCTCTTCGAGCACCAGCGGCAAGGTCATCAGCGCTGGAAAGTTAGGCGTGCTGTAGGACGTACGGGCGCGCACGTCGCTGGCTGGGTAATGGAACTCGCCCATGTCCGGGTCAATGTCCGCCAGCCGCTGCGGGGCGATATAGAGAAAGCCCAGGGTCAGCGGTGCACCGATCCACTTGTGCAGGTTGAAGCCGGCGAACGAGATGCCCAACTGGGCCAGGTCGAAGTCGATCTGGCCAAGGGCATGGGCGCCATCGAGGATGATTTCGACGCCATATTCCCGCGCAACCTGGGCGATGGCCTCCACCGGCATGACCAGGCCGGTGCGGTGGGTGACATAGGTCAGCGCCATCAGCCTCAGGCGTGGGTAGCGGCTGAAGGTGTCGCGATAAGTCTGCAGCAGGCTGTCGAAGCTGGCCGGATGGGCGTGGGACACTTCGATCACCTCTACCCCCCGGTAGCCGGCGAGCCAGCGCATGGCGCCTTTGACCGTGTCGTATTCCAGATCGCTGATCAGCACCTGGTCGCCCGGCTGCAGGCGGTTGTAGTTGCGGATCAGCGACTGCAGGGCTTCGGTGGCATTGCGGGTGAAAGCAATCGCTTCTGGGTCGACGTTGACCAACTCGGCCAGTTGCCGGCGAATCTCGACGTGTTGCCCTTGCTCGAAGCGCTGGCGCACATGCACCGAGTTGCTGCGATTGATGAAGGCCACGTGCTCCTGATACTGGGCCAACACGGCCCGGCTCATGCGGCCAAAGTAGCCGTTTTCCAGGTTGATGGGGCCGGGCTCCAGGTCATAGCGCTGGGCAATGGCCTGCCAATAGGCTTCGTCGCGGGTGTGGGGCATGGGCGGGCTCGGTTAGTGGCGCGGGGCGGGTTTACCGTGTTTGGCGCGCAGCGGTTCCAGCAGTTCGGACAGGCCGTTGTGGTCGATTTCCTGCATCAAGGCCAGCAAACCGCCCAGCTCGCCGTGGGGAAAACCTTCGCGGGCAAACCAGTTCAGGTACGGACCGGGCAGGTCGGCAATGATCCGGCCCTTGTACTTGCCGAACGGCATTTGGCGGGTGATCAGCAGTTCGAGTTTTTCGGGGTTCATACGGGCTTCAGGCAATCAGGAGGATGCCTTGGAAAATACAGGCATTCTGCATGAAGGCCAAATGACAGATCATGCAAATAAAGCGGATACAGATTTGGGGGATATTTATAACTTATTGAAAAATAAAGAATAAATACTGATTCGAGACCTGGCACGGGCGCTGCAACTACCCCAATACCTTTCTAAACCCGCGAAGGAATTGAAAAATGACTGATATCAACAAAGAGTCGATCTCCGTACTCAATGACCTGATCGAAACCAGCAAAGACGGCCAGGAAGGCTTCAAGACCTGCGCAGAAGACATCAAGCACCCTGAGCTCAAGGCGCTGTTCATCAAGCGTTCCGCAGACTGCGCGTCGGCGGCTGCCGAACTGCAAACGGCCGTGCGGGCCCTGGGTGGCGATCCGGAAGATTCCGGCAGCGTGGCCGGCGCACTGCACCGTGGCTGGGTCGACGTGAAGTCGATGGTCACCGGCAAGGACGAAGAAGCGGTACTCAACGAAGCCGAGCGCGGTGAAGACCACGCACTGAAGGCTTACAAAGAGGCCATCGAGAAAATCAACAAGCACAACCTGGTCGGTATTCGTGACTTGGTTGAGCGCCAGTATCATGGTGCGCAACGCAATCACGATCAGGTGAAAGCCCTGCGTAACCAGGCTCGCGCCCAGTCCTGAGCTGCGCCGAGGTAACAAATGTGGGAGCAGGCAAACCTGCTCCCACTGGTAATTGGCCGTACCCCGATACAAATGTGGGAGCTGGCTTGCCTGCGATAGCGGTTGATCAGTCGATGTATGTATCGACTGAAATGACGCCATCGCGGGCAAGCCCGCTCCCACATTTTTTTTTCACATGCCTGATCAGCCGATGCTGATCGCCGGCAACTCAGTCAAGGTCACAACCTGCTGTTTGCGTGGCGCGAGGATCTCGGCTTCGCCATCCACCACCAACTCATCACGCTGGTTGAACACCTGGGTGGCAATCCGCACGCGGAACTTGGGCAGCTTCTCGAGGATTTCCAGACGTACGGTCAAGGTGTCGCCGATTTTCACCGGCTTCTGGAAGCTCATCTGCTGACCGATATAGATGGTGCCCGGCCCAGGCAGCTCACAAGCGACTGCCGCGCTGATCAAGGCGCCGCTGAACATGCCGTGGGCGATCCGCTCCTTGAACATCGTCGCCTTGGCGAATTCGGCATCCAGGTGCACCGGGTTATGGTCGCCGGACATTGCCGCGAACAGCTGGATATCGCGCTCTTCCACGGTTTTGCTGTAGGTGGCTTTCTGGCCAACTTCGAGGGCTTCGTACGGAGTGTTGGTAACCTGGGTCATCTGATCCTGCATCCTGTGGCTAATCGGTAATCTTAATTCGTTGATTTTAAACGAAAATATTTATGCGTTCACTCGCAGCGCGCCGGCCGGCGATGGTTCACGGCCTGGGCCATCCAGGCCAGCACATCAGCGGTGACCGCATCGCGGTTGGTTTCATTGAAGAGTTCGTGGCGCGCCTGCGGGTAGATGTTCACGTGCAGGTTCTGGCAGCCGGCATCGCGCAATGCATTGGCCAGGCTGGTGAGACGCTTGCCTTCACTGACCGGATCACATTCGCCGCCCATCACCAAAATCGGCAGGCCCGGATCAATCTGTTTGAGATTGGACGCTTTGCTGATTTGCTGCAAGCCACCCAGCAGGTCGATCCATAGCTGGTTGGTGCAACGAAAGCCGCACAGGGGGTCGTTGATGTACTTGTCCACTTCGTCCGGGTCGCGGCTCAGCCAGTCAAACGCCGTGCGGTTGGGCTTGAAGGCCTTGTTGAACGAGCCAAACGACAGAAACTCGATCAGTGCGCTGCGGCCCCTGAGGCCCTGGCGCAGGCGTTCGGCCCGGGCGATCAGGCGGGCGGCGCGGTACAGGGCCACCGGCTGGAAGTTCGACCCACTGAGAATCGCCCCGTGCAGGCTGGCACTGTGATGCAACAGATAGGCCTGGGCGATATAGCTGCCCATGCTATGGCCCAGCAGGAGGATCGGCACACCGGGGGCTTGCTGGCCGATGTGCTGGTTGAGCGCGGCCAGGTCACCTACCACTTTGTTCCAGCCATCGCGCTCGGCAAACAGGCCCAGGGTGCCTTCATCGGCGGTACGGCCATGGCCGCGCAGGTCCGGGGCGTACACGCCGTAGCCGGCATCACACAGGGCCTGGGCCAGGCGCGCATAGCGGCCGCTGTGCTCGGCCATGCCATGGGCCAGCATCACCAGCGCCGTGGGCGTGCTGTCCGGTAGCCACTGGTTGACGTACAGGCGGCTGCGGTCGTTCGCGGTCAGCCAGAAAGTGGTGTGGTTCATGGCGCTTCCTTTGCTCAGGGTCGTTGCAGTGTATAGCTCATCCGAGGGCCGGCGTCTGATCACCCGCGGCCTCAGGGGCAAGATTCATACAATCAATGACACGTTTTAGTGTATTTGCCTGTTTGGCCATAGCTGCTAACGTCCCCGAAGCTCCGCTTCCCTTAAACAGCCGGAAGCGGTCGGGCACACTCGGGTAAGAGGACAAGAATAATGCAACCTGATTTCTGGAATGACAAACGCGCAACAGGCGTTCCCAACGAGCTTGACCTGTCGGCGTACAAGTCAGTAATCGAAGTCTTCGAGCGTTCCTGCAAAGCCTTTGCCGACCGTCCGGCATTCAGCAACATGGGGATCACCCTGACCTACGCCGACCTGGAGCGCCAGAGTGCGGCGTTCGCCGGCTACCTGCAACACCACACCGATCTCAAGCCGGGCGACCGTATTGCGGTGCAGATGCCCAACGTCCTGCATTACCCGATTGCCGTGTTCGGCGCCTTGCGCGCCGGGCTGGTGGTGGTCAACACCAACCCGTTGTACACCCCGCGGGAGATGCGCCATCAGTTCAAGGATGCGGGCATTCGTGCGCTGGTCTACCTCAACCTGTTTGGTTCCCGGGTCCAGGAAGTGGCGGCCGACACCGAGATCGAGTACCTGATCGAAGCGAAGATGGGCGACTTCATGCCCGCCGCCAAGGGCTGGTTGATCAACACCGTGGTCGACAAAGTGAAGAAGATGGTCCCGGCCTACAGCCTGCCCCGGGCGGTGTCGTTCAAGCGCGCGTTGCGCATGGGCGCGGGCCTGGCCGTGACCCGCCACCCGATGACCCTCGATGACATCGCCGTGCTGCAATACACCGGCGGCACCACCGGCCTGGCCAAGGGCGCGATGCTCACCCACGGCAACCTGGTGGCGAACATGCAGCAGGTGCGGGCGTGCATGTCCCAGCTGCGTGAAGACGGGCATCCGCTGGTCAAGGAAGGGCAGGAGGTGATGATCGCGCCGCTGCCGCTGTATCACATCTATGCCTTTACGGCGAACTGCATGTGCATGATGGTCACCGGCAACCACAACGTGCTGATCACCAATCCACGGGACATCGGCGGCTTTATCAAGGAATTGAAGAAGTGGCGGTTTACCGGGTTGCTGGGGCTCAACACACTGTTTGTCGCCTTGATGGAGCACCCGGACTTCAAGACCCTGGACTTCTCCCACCTGAAGATCACCAACTCCGGCGGTACCGCCCTGGTCAAGGCCACTGCCGAGCGCTGGAAGCAGATCACCGGCTGTTCCATCGGCGAAGGCTACGGCCTGACTGAGACGTCGCCAGTGGCCAGCACCAACCCCTACGGTGATCAATCGCGCCTGGGCACCGTGGGTATTCCAGTGCCGGGCACGGCGATGAAGGTTATTGATGACGCCGGCGTCGAGTTGCCGATGGGCGAGCGGGGCGAGTTGTGCATCAAGGGCCCGCAGGTCATGAAGGGCTACTGGCAGCAACCGGCGGCCACTGCCGAGACCCTGGACGCCGAGGGCTGGCTCAAGACTGGCGATATTGCGGTGATCGACCCCGACGGGTTTGTACGCATTGTCGACCGCAAGAAAGACCTGATCATCGTCTCGGGCTTCAATGTGTACCCCAACGAGATCGAAGACGTGGTGATGGCCCACCCGAACGTCGCCAACTGCGCGGTGATCGGCGTGCCTGACGAGCGTACCGGCGAGGCGGTGAAACTGTTCGTGGTGGCGCGGGCCCAGGGTGTCAGCCTTGAGGAGCTGAAGACTTACTGCAAGGCCAACTTCACCGGCTACAAAGTGCCCAAGCACATTGTGTTGCGCGACTCGCTGCCGATGACGCCGGTAGGCAAGATCCTGCGCAGAGAGCTTCGCGATATCGCCTGACCTGAATTGAAATGCGATTCAAATGTGGGAGCTGGCAAGCCAGCTCCCACATTTACGGTGTACACCCTTAAAGTAGAGCGGTTTCGCAGGTTATAGAATCTTTGCTCTAAAAATGACTACTGCATATTCTTGAGTCATGTTTATGACTGTAGGGGCCTCTTTTGGCTCTAGGCGGCCCTTGGCAAAGCTGCTACTCTCGGCGCGCTTTGTGACCTCTCGGCCTGCTTGAAACAGCCGGAATCACCTAAAAACACACAAATAATAATCGCATCAAATGCGGTGAATGAATTCGCGTCGCTGAGGAGTGGGCTTCCATGATCGAAGACTTTTGGAAGGATAAGTACCCCGCCGGGATTGCTGCAGACATCAATCCAGACGAGTATCAAAATATTCAGGCGGTACTGAAACAGTCCTGCCAACGCTTCGCCGACAAACCGGCTTTCAGCAACCTGGGCAAGACAATCACCTACGGTGAGTTGTACGAATTGTCCGGTGCCTTTGCCGCGTACCTGCAACAGCATACCGACTTGCAGCCCGGTGATCGAATCGCCGTGCAATTGCCCAACCTCCTGCAATACCCGGTCGCCGTGTTTGGCGCTATCCGCGCCGGCCTGATCGTGGTCAACACCAACCCGCTGTACACCGCGCGGGAGATGGAACACCAGTTCAACGACTCCGGGGCCAAAGCCCTGATCTGCCTGGCCAACATGGCGCACCTGGCAGAAAAAGTCGTGCCCAAGACTGGCGTCAAGCACGTGATCGTCACCGAAGTGGCTGACCTGTTGCCGCCGCTCAAGCGGTTGCTGATCAACAGCGTCATCAAGTACGTGAAGAAGATGGTCCCGGCCTATCACTTGCCCCAGGCGATCAAGTTCAACGACGTCCTGGCCAAGGGGCATGGCCAGCCGGTCACCGACGCCAGCCCGGCCAGCGAAGACGTCGCCGTACTGCAATACACCGGCGGCACCACCGGCGTGGCCAAGGGCGCAATGCTGACCCATCGCAACCTGGTCGCCAACATGCTGCAGTGCAAGGCGCTGATGGGCTCCAACCTCAACGAAGGCTGCGAGATCCTGATCACGCCGCTGCCGCTTTACCACATCTATGCCTTCACCTTTCATTGCATGGCGATGATGCTGATCGGCAACCACAACATCCTGATCAGCAACCCGCGCGACCTGCCGGCGATGGTCAAGGAGTTGTCGAAGTGGAAGTTCAGCGGCTTTGTCGGCCTGAACACCCTGTTCGTGGCCCTGTGCAACAACGAAGGCTTCCGCAAGCTGGACTTCTCGGGGCTCAAGGTCACGCTGTCGGGTGGCATGGCATTGCAACTGGCGGCGGCCGAGCGTTGGAAGGCCGTGACCGGCTGCAATATCTGTGAAGGTTACGGCATGACCGAAACCAGCCCGGTGGCCACGGTCAACCCGATCCAGAATATCCAGATCGGCACCATCGGCATCCCGGTGCCCTCGACCCTGTGCAAAGTCATCTCGGATGAGG
This sequence comes from Pseudomonas sp. FP2294, assembly GCF_030687625.1. Taxonomy (NCBI): domain Bacteria; kingdom Pseudomonadati; phylum Pseudomonadota; class Gammaproteobacteria; order Pseudomonadales; family Pseudomonadaceae; genus Pseudomonas; species Pseudomonas sp. FP2294. The sequence continues at coordinate 4,356,889 of NZ_CP117441.1, read as the reverse complement.
GCGTCGAGTTGCCCCTGGGCGAAATCGGCGAGCTGTGCGTCAAGGGCCCGCAAGTGATGAAGGGCTACTGGCAGCGTGAAGACGCCACCGCCGAAGTGCTCGACAGCCAAGGCTGGCTGAAGACCGGCGATATCGCGATCATCCAGCCAGACGGCTACATGCGCATCGTTGATCGCAAGAAGGACATGATTCTGGTCTCCGGTTTCAACGTCTACCCCAACGAGCTGGAAGACGTGCTGGCAAGCCTGCCGGGCGTGCTGCAATGCGCGGCCATTGGTGTACCGGACGAGAAATCGGGCGAGCACATCAAGCTGTTCATCGTGGTCAAGCCAGGCGCGACACTGACCAAGGAGCAGGTGATGGAGCATATGCGCGCCAACGTCACCGGCTACAAAGTGCCGAAGGCTGTCGAGTTCCGCGAAGCACTGCCGACCACCAACGTGGGCAAGATCCTGCGTCGTGAGTTGCGCGATGAAGAGATGAAGAAACTGGGCCTGAAGAAGTAAACAAAAAGCCCCGCGAATGCGGGGCTTTTTATTGGGCGCTGAGTGTCGACTGACCCACCGCTATCGCCGCGATGCGGCGACCCGACAAGCCATTTGTCCTGGGCCGCACTCAAAACTCCTGTACCACACAACCCCTGTGGGAGCGGGCTTGCCCGCGATGGCGTCCTGTCAGCCCCCACATTTCCGATCGGGTGTTTACAGGGCGAACTGCGCGAAGCTCACGCCAGCGCCTGCCGGGCGTACATCCTTCAGGAACGAGTCCTTGTCCGCGCTCAGCTCCAGGGTAATCTCCGGCTTGCGCTTGCCTGCATTGCGTACCACCAACCCTTCAAGCTTCTCACGCAGGTACACGGTCGGTACTTTCAGGTGCAGCAGTTGATCGGTTTCGGCGTTGTGCATCAACAAATGAATCCACTCGTACTGGCCAATGGCGATGCGCGCCACCGGCAGGTCGAACCACCAGATGTTGCGCTTGCGGTCCAGGTCGGTGAAGTGGCAGTTGTTGACACCGAGCACGGCACCGCCCAGTTCCAGGTTTCTGCGGGCGATGGCCTGTGATTTATTGAGTTTCATAACCTTCCTACGGGATCTGTTATTCAGCGGTTGAGCCTGAATCTGCCGGGCATTCTCGTGGGTTGGCCGCAAAACATAAAGCCAAACCTGTACGGGGTGATGAAATGCCTGACGCAAATAATTGAAACTCTACGCAAACGCCCAGGGTCAATCCTTAGGTAATGACCAAAACCCTTGATTGTTCTTACGGAGAAATACCATGGGCAGCACAGCGGATAAGGCAAAAGGTTTAGCGAACGAAGCCATTGGCAATATCAAACAAGGTGTCGGCAAAGCCACTGACAACACCCAGCTTGAGGCCGAAGGCAAGATCCAAGAGAAGAAGGGCGAAGCCCAGCAAGCGATCGGCAAGGTCAAGGACGCGGTAAAGAATACGGTCGACAAAGCCTGATTCACCCGCCTGCCAACACGCAGCATAACGGTCATCCACGGATGGCCGTTTTTATGTCAAGCCGGCGGATTAAAGTTTCGAAATTGTTTCAAGGTCGCCAAATAGGCTACCTTGATGTAGAAAACGGCCCCTGAGTCGCCCACGAACTCAACCTTTTTGCGGCGAAAGGAGACGCTATGATTTTTCCGGTATTAAAAGATCTGCCGCTGCACCGCGTATTGATGCGCACCGTCACAGAGTTCATCGACGACGAGATGCCCACCTACGCCTCGGCACTGGCCTACCAGATGCTGTTTTCATTGTTTCCCTTCCTGCTGTTCCTGATTGCCCTGATTGGTTTCCTGCACCTGCCGGACTTCTTCAGTTGGTTGCGCCTGCAATCGGAGCTGGTGTTGCCGCCCCAGGCCCTGGAGCAGGTCAACCCGGTGATTGACCAATTGCAGCAATCCAAGGGTGGGCTGTTGTCGGTGGGTATCGTCATCGCGCTGTGGACCGCCTCGGCGGGCGTGCGCCTGATGATGAGTGCGATGAACGCTGCCTACGACGTGGTGGAAGGCCGGCCGATCTGGAAACGCTTCCCGCTGTCGATTCTCTACACCGTGGGTATCGCCGGCATGTTGCTGGCCGCTGCCGCGTTGATGGTCCTGGGGCCGCAAGTGATGGAGTGGCTGGCCGGGCAGATTGGCATGCAGGAATTCGTCGTTACCCTGTGGACCATCCTGCGCTGGCCGTTGATTGTGATCCTGCTGATGTTCGCCGTGGCCTTGATGTACTACGTGATGCCGGACGTGAAGCAGAAATTTCGCTTTATCACGCCAGGCTCGGTGCTGGCGGTGGTGGTCTGGATCATCGCTTCCCTGGGCTTTGGCTATTACGTGAAAACCTTCGCCGACTACAACGCCATGTACGGCAGCATCGGCGCGATCATTGTCCTGCTGTTGTACTTCTATATTTCCGCCGCCGTATTACTGCTGGGCGCGGAGATGAACGCGGTGATCGAGCACATGTCTGTCGAAGGCAAAGACCCGGGCGAAAAGGACTTTGGCGAACACCACCCTGATCAAAAACAGCATGTCTCGGGCCTCGGCCGGGACCATTCGCAGCCCAAACCCACCTCTGATGAAAGTTGATCGATGATTCGTGAAATCCTGAAAATGGGCGATGAACGCCTGCTGCGTATCGCGCCCCCGGTGCCCCCGGAAATGTTCGACAGCCCCGAGCTGTGGCAACTGATCGACGACATGTTCCAGACCATGGAACACGTGGGTGGCGTTGGCCTGGCCGCGCCGCAGATTGGTGTCGACCTGCAACTGGTGATCTTCGGCTTCGAGAGCAGCGAGCGCTACCCGGATGCCCCGGCGGTGCCCCAGACCATCCTGATCAACCCGTTGATTACCCCGCTGAGCCCGGTGTTGGAGGAGGGTTACGAAGGCTGCCTGTCGGTGCCAGGCCTGCGCGGTGCGGTGGATCGCTACCAGCAGATTCGCTACGAGGGTTTTGACCCCAAGGGCGAGCCGATTGTGCGGATTGCCGATGGCTTCCATGCGCGGGTGGTGCAGCATGAATGCGACCACCTGATCGGTCGCCTGTACCCGTCGCGGATCACAGACTTCAGCAAATTCGGGTTTATCGAGGTGATGTTTCCGGAGCTGGATCCCGCCGCCGACGCTTAACCCTGGCGGCACAGGCCCATGGCAATCATCGGCTTGTTGCGTTTATAGCGCACCAGGCGCTCTGCCAGCGACTGCGGCAACACGGTCTGCTGGCTGAAGCCCTGGGCTGTATAAAACCCTTCCAGGTCGGGGTGGCACAGTAGCCACACCGTGCCTTCGACAGGCGCAATCGCTTCAGCGATCAGCCGCGCCGCCAGCCCTTGTCCGCGTAATGCCGGATCGACAAACAGCCCGGTCAGCCACTGACCGCCGACCACGGGGCTCAGGCACAGGCCTGCGACGATCTCGCTGTTGCGCGCGACCCACAACTGGCCGCCCTTGAGGGCTTTCATCGGCGAGTTATGGCGGCGGTAGAACTTGTTCAGCAACGGCCACAGGGGCTCTGCCAGTAGATCAATGTGCAACTCGGGCATGGTATTTGGACAAGCGTGATCAAGGGCTGGGGATTATAAGTCGGGCAAAGCGCCTTCTGTTGGGCAATAGGTGTTATACCCATGCTTACTTCCTCTGTTAGTGGAGCATGCATCATGGCCAAAGGTATGGATTCAAAGAAAGCCGCGAAGAAAAAACCGGCAAAGACCGCCGATGAAAAACGCGCGGACAAAAAAGCCAAGAAAACTGAGACAGGCCTGTTCGGTCACTAAGCCCTTCACTGTGGGAGCGAGCAAGCTCGCTTCTACACGGCAAGATACATCCTGATATCCCCCTCGCACGCCCCTCCAACATCTTTTTATCAATGATGGCTGATTAATGGCCTTGCAGAGTGCCAAGCCCTGTCTATGCTCATCCAGAACCACTTATGTCGCTTGCCATATGAAGCGTCTTGGGTGGTTTTTGGCATAGCGAGCGCGTACCTCAAAGCGCCGGGAAAAAGGAGCCTCAAGTTAAATGGATTTGCGTGTGTCGGTTGAAGCAGGCCCCAGAGAGGGTCATCAAGAAAAGGATGCCTTGAAGCGAGTGTTGCCACATGGACTCTCCGATTAGCCATCATTTATCTATCGCCTGACACTTGTCCTGTCTCTGGACGATTGCGTTTGCCTGTTTTGTGGAAAGTTGTGCTGGGTCAAATCCAAGAACTAACCGTCATTCAAAGACAGCGCTGAAGGTGATCCGACCATGTTTAACCTGCACCACAAATCCGACCTGTTGCAAATCGAACGTTTTTCCTGCGCGTTGACCCAGGCCCAGGCCAAGCTGGCGGCGATCAGCCGCTCCATGGCGATGATCGAGTTTGATCGCGACGGCATAGTCCTGGATGCCAACGAAAACTTCTGTAAGACAATGGGTTACAGCGCCGAGGAAGTACGTGGCAAACACCACCGAATCTTCTGTGAAGAGTCCTACTACCGCAGCGACGTCTACGCCAAGCTATGGCGCGACCTGGCCCAGGGCGAGCCCCTCAGCGGCACGTTCATGCGCTTGACCAAGAGCGGCGAGGAAGTGTGGCTGGAGGCCAGCTACATGCCGGTGTTCGGCCCGGATGAACAGGTGCAGAGCGTGATCAAGGTGGCGTCGGACATTTCCGAACGGATCCACCGCGAACATGAAAACCAGAGCCTGATTGATGCCATCGGCCGCTCCATGGCGGTCATCGAGTTCACGCCCCAGGGGCAGATCCTCAATGCCAACCAGAACTTCCTGAAGACGGTGCAGTATTCCCTCGGTGAAATCGTTGGCCAGCACCACAGCATGTTCTGTGACCGCGCTGAGGTGGACTCACCGAGTTACAAGGCGTTCTGGGCGTCGCTCAACCGGGGTGAGTTTCACTCCCATCGTTTCGAACGGCGCAACAAGCATGGCCAGACGCTGTTTCTGGAAGCCTCCTACAACCCGATCTTCGATGCCAATGGTCGCCTGTACAAGGTGGTGAAGTTCGCCAGTGATATCACCCACCAGGTCACCACGTTGCGGACCGCTGCCGATTCGGCCCACGCCACCTCGGTGCAGAACGACGCCTGCGCCCGTAAGGGGTCGGAAGTGGTGCAGCAGACGGTGCAGATCATCGAAGAAATTTCCCGCGACCTGAATCAGGCGGCGCTGAGTATCGACGCGGTAAGCAAGCAGTCGGACATTATCGGCACCATCGTGCAGACCATTCGCGGTATTGCCGATCAAACCAACCTGTTGGCGCTTAACGCGGCCATTGAAGCTGCACGCGCGGGTGAGCACGGGCGTGGGTTTGCGGTGGTGGCGGACGAGGTGCGCAGCCTGGCGGCGCGTACCAGCCAGGCGACGATCGAGATTGTCGACGTGGTGCGCAAAAACCACGACTTGTCCCTGAGCGCGGTATCGAGCATGCAGTCGAGCCTGAGCCGTACCGGCGTGGGGGTGGAGTTGGCCAATGAAGCGGGGCAGGTGATCCTGGAGATCCAGGAGGGCTCACGGCATGTGGTGGATGCTATCGGCCAGTTCAACTCCACCCTGCAATTGCAGTAGCGGGACCGTGCCCACCCTGTGGTGAGGGAGCAAGCTCCCTCGCCACAGGTCAACGGGAGAGTGGGTTGCCAGGCTCAACCCGCGCAGAGCGGCAGTGGCGGGCCATATCAGATGGCAGCCAGGGCATCTTTCACGGCCTTGATCTGCGGGTCAGCGGTCTTCTCGGCGAACTGCTGCGCCGCCTGCATCTTCAGGCGCTCAGTCACTTCCAGGGCAATGGCATTCTGCTGTTCGATAGGCATCGCTTTCACATCTTCTTCGGTCAGGCCCTTTTCCTTGAGGATCTGATCGCGAATGCGCTCGGCCGGCGTCTTGGCCATGTAGTCGGTGAACTCTGTCCGGGCCTGGGTGCTGGTCGCGGTGGTTGGCGTGGCGCTGGTCGGCGGTGTTGCCTGCAACTGCAGGCGGGTCTTGGCAAACGCCGCATCCACGTTGCTGGCCGTGGTGTCGGTGGCCTTTTGCGTGGCCTGCACCTGGGTCGCGGCGGCAGCGTTCTGCACGTTTTGCATCACGCCGCTGTACAGCGCGCTGGCGGCGGCGTTGGCCGGGTCCAGGTCGGGGCGTTTGGACTGTTGGATCACGGACGAGACTTGGGTATTGACCAACATGATCGGGCACCTGTGGTTTTGAACGGTCCATAGGGTTTAGCAATTAGCGTGCCGGGAACTAAAACCCCGTATTCATTGGCTGTGAGGGCAATACCGAGGCAAGAGGCGGGTTGCCGACGGCCAATGTTTGCCGTCGGCGGCCATTGCCTTCAGTAGGTAATGGGAATCTCGAAGACCTGGAAAGCATCGTCCTGCGGCTGATACCCCAGAACCCGTGTGGTCTCGCTCAAGTCCAGGCGCTTGAAGCGGTTATTGGAAATGCCATGGGCGATCAGGTGCTTGACCCCCTCGGCCTCCACCGAGCGCTGCAACAACTGCACGGCATCCCGAGGGCTGAGCCAGGCGCTGAGGTCGCGGGCGTTGTTCAGGTCGTGGGTTTCGGTAAATTCAAACGCGCCAATGCGTAATGCGATGGTGGAGAGTGGGGTTTTGGCTGCGTAATACCCGCACAGCGCTTCGCCGTAGCATTTGCTCACGCCATACAGGTTGGCCGGCAGCACCGGCATGCCCGGGGTGATTTGCCGATCCACCGGGTAGCCTTCGATGGTCTGGGCGCTGCTGGCGAAGACCAGGCGCTTGACGTTGGCGGCCACGGCGGCCTCGAACAGATAGGTGGTGGCGAGGATATTGTTGGGGAGCAGTTCGTCGAAGGTGGCGCTGGGGTGGGGAATGCCCGACAGGTGCACAACCACGTCGATGCCGTCGAGCAGTGCGGTGAGGGCCGTTCTGTCACTCAAGTCGGCCTGCACGAAGCGATGGCCGTCGAGGGCGAAGCCCGGTGCGACGCGGTCGGTGAGGGTAAAGCAGTAGCGATCTTTCGACGCTTCGAAAAATGTCTTGCCGATCCTGCCGCAGGCGCCGGTGAGCAGTACGTTGAGTCCTTTCATCGTGTAATCCTTAGTTGTGACCGTCGAGGGCAAAGGCCTGGAAACCTGGGCGCTGGCTGAGCAGGGCGTAGTACGCATCGACAGCCGGGTAGCGAGGGCGCTCCATGGGCGTCATCCGCCAGCGGTGCACCGACAGGCCGACCAGGATATCGGCGAGGCTGAAGCTGTCACCGGCCACATAGGCGCCGGTCTTGATCAACTGCTGCTCCAGCAATCCCATCTTGTCGTTCCAACCGCGCACGCCGGCTGCAATGCGCTGCGGGTCCTGGAAGTCCGGGTTCTGGCGCACCAGGGCGTGGAAGGCATAGCCCCAGGAGGGATTGAGTTCGGTGGCTTGCCAGTCCATCCATTGCTCGACCTTGGCGCGAGGCGCGGGGGCGGCGGGCAGCAAGTCATGGCGCTGGTGCAGGCCCACCAGGTAGCGGCAGATGGTGTTGGATTCCCAGAGCACGCCGTTGTCGTCAATGATCACCGGCACCTGGGCATTGGGGTTCAGGGCGAGGAAGGCGGGTGATTGGGTGGGGGTGAAGCCGATGCCCAAGTCTTCGCGCTCGTAGGGGATGTTCAGTTCCTGGCAGGTCCACAGGACTTTTCGTACGTTGATGGACGAAGTGCGACCCAAGATTTTCAGCGCGTGTCCCATGGTGCTTCCCTGGCAGGTGTGAGTTGGGCAATTTAGCAGGGGCCAAGTGGGCGCGGTAAAAAATGTGGGAGCTGGCTTGCCTGCGATGGCGGTGTGCCAGTCATTATCTTGGGTGGCTGACACACCGCCATCGCAGGCAAGCCAGCTCCCACCTTTCTGATCGCGTCTGGGCTTTAGTTGTGCAGTGTTTGCTGGTCCATCAACGTGCCCATCAGCAACACGCCCAACTCGCTCAACTGGTGAATCGCCAATGCCCTGTCGCGGTCTTTGCCGGTCAGGTCTTCGGACAGGTCCAGCAGTAATGTGGTGACGGAGGATAGGGTTTCATAGCTGTTGGCAATCAGGCTTTCGCTGCTGGCGCCGGAAGTGACGGTGAACAGAGTGGAAGGTTCGGGCGCGGGGGCGGTTGGGGGGTTGAGGTAGTGATCAATGGCGCGGTGGGCGGCCAGGTTGAGTTTTGCGTCGTGAAGCGGGGGGTTGGGCGTTATTTTGAACATAGGGGTGTTCCTGATTCGGGCCGCCACCTCATCGCTACTAAACGAATTAGGGTGGCGGCTGCACGCAGGTTAGTAGACCGGTGAACACCCAAAGCCGGCGCGCCCGAAGGCGCCCTGCGCACAGCCACCATCAAGCACAGACGAGAACGTCTGACAGGGGAGGCTCATGCACTTAGGTTGTTCAAGCTCAGGCTACTAAACCCGATCACCGAGACATTCAGCGACCGAGCCACCTTAGAGAGCCCCACCCAGGCGCACAAGCCGGCGGATTCTGACGCAACCGTAGGTAACGGAGCAAGGCGCGGCCGCACAGTCAGCTCATTCCTACAGCCAATGCCTAACTGCTCTCGCGTACCTTCAACTCAAACCCCATATCCACCACCGGCCGGGCGATTTTGTTGCCGGCCATCACCGTCAGCAAATGCTCTGCCGCGCGTCGGCCAATGGCTTCGCGTGGGGTGCTGATGCTGCTCAGGCGCGGCACCATGAAGCTGGAGGCGGGCAGGTCGTTGAAGCCCAGTACCGCCACTTGCTGCGGCACCTTGATCCCGTGGCGCAGGGCTTCGAGCAGCGCACCCTGGGCCAGGTCGTCGTTGCCGAAGAAGATCGCGTCCACATCCGGATGGCTGGCCAGCAGTTGCAGGAACAACTCGCCACCCAGGCCCACCGACGAGGGGCGCGGGGTCAGCAGTTCGAGGGTCGGGTCATACAAACCGGCCTGTTGCAGGCCACGGCGGAAGCCTTCACCGCGCAGCAGCGTGCGCTGGTCCAGTTGTGCGCCGACGTAGGCCAGGCGTTTGCGGCCCCGGGAGATCAGGTGCGCTGCTGCGGTTTCGCCGGCACTGATCTGCGAGAAACCGACGCAGTTGACCCCGGCCGTCGGGTCCAGGTCCATCATGTACACGCAGGGCACATTGCTCGACTCCACCATGCGCCGGGCGCTTTCGGTGCGGTCAAAGCCGGTCAGCAGCAGGCCGCGTGGCTGGTAGGCCATGTAGTTGCGCAACAGGTTTTCTTCTTCGTCCCGGGAATAGTGGGTGTTGCCGATCAGCACTTCGAAGCCCTTGGGCCGTAGCACCTGATGAATGGCTTCGAGGGTTTCGATAAACAGCAGGTTGGACAGCGAGGGCACCAGCACCACCACCGACTGGCTGCGGGCGGAGGCCAGGGCGCGGGCGGCCGGGTTGACCACGTAGTTCAGCTCGGCAGCGGCCTTCTGCACTTTTTCCACCAGTTCGGTGGCCACGGTGCTGATCCCGCGCAGGGCCCGGGAGGCGGTAATCGGGCTGACGCCGGCCAGGCGCGCGACTTCGTTAAGAGTAGGGCGACCCGTGGTGCGGGTATTTTTATCGTTCTTGGAGGTCATCAGGCGGCTTGCCAAACAAAAATCGAGGCACTAAGGTAGCGCTGTCTCCAAAAGCCTGCAAATACTTGCGCAAAGGGTTGCCTGATCCTGGTGCAAGCGGTGGCAGAGGATGCACGCGTCACTCCATAAAAATGACAATTAGGCGCGGGAAAAGCCTGTTTTTGCACTAGCCTTAGGGCGTGCAAAGGTAGCGCTATCTGCGTCCTGAGGTGTTTCATGAGTCAACCTGTTACTGCCCTGGTCATCATGGGTGTTTCCGGATGTGGCAAGTCCAGTGTCAGCGAGGCCCTGTGCCTGTTGAACGGCGCCACCGCCATTGAAGGCGACAGCTTTCACCCGGCTGCCAATATCGAAAAGATGAGCGCAGGCCATCCCCTGAACGACGACGACCGCGCCGGCTGGCTCGACATCCTCTGCGATGAGTTGCGTCGTGCGCTCAAGGCCGGCGAGCATCCGGTGCTCACCTGTTCGGCCTTGAAGAAAAAATACCGCGATCACCTGCGCGAAGCCGCGCCGGGCCTGGGGTTTGTCTTCCTCGAACTGACCCGCGAAGTGGCCGCCGACCGCGTATCCCATCGCCCCGGCCATTTCATGCCGGCCAGCCTGATCGACAGCCAGTTCGCCACCCTCGAATCGCCCATTGGCGAGCCGCTGACCCTGGCCCTCAACGCCAGTAAAGACAGCATCGAGGCGTTGGCCGCGCAGACCCACGCGTGGTGGCTGACCCACGGTTTTGAACCTTCCCGATGATTTTTTGCCCGAAAGATAGCGCTATCCGACGGCACGAAATTCAACACCCGCTTTAATAACAACAACAAACAGGAGACGACCCCCATGTTTGGCATGTCCCACGAGTCTTACCTGCTGCTTGATGCAGTGGTCACTATCATCGGGCTGATCGTGTTGATCACCCGGTTCAAGGTCCACCCCTTTATTGCGCTGATTATCGCCGCAGGCTTTCTCGGCCTGACCTCGGGCATGCCCGTGGACAAGATCATCAAGGCCTTTCAGGACGGTTTTGGCGGGGTGCTCGGGTTTGTCGGGATTATCCTGGCGCTGGGTACGATGCTCGGCAAGATGATGGCCGAATCCGGCGGTGCCGATCAGATCGCCCAGACCCTGATCCGCGCCTTCGGCAAGGAAAAGGTGCAGTGGGCGATGATGTTCGCGGCCTTCCTGGTGGGCATCCCACTGTTCTTCGAGATCGGTTTTGTATTGCTGATCCCGCTGGTGTTTATCGTTGCGCGGCGCACCGGTGTGTCGCTGATCAAGATCGGCATCCCGTTGCTCGCCGGCCTGTCGGCGGTGCACGGCCTGGTGCCGCCGCACCCGGGGCCGTTGCTGGCCATCGGCGTGTTTGGCGCGGATATCGGCAAGACCATTCTTTACGGCCTGATCGTCGCCTTGCCGACCGCCATCATTGCCGGGCCGATCTTCGGGACGTTCATTGCCAAGTACATCCCCGGCAACCCGTCCCAGGAACTGGTGGACCAACTGGCCCGCGAGTCCGACGCAAAAAACCTGCCGAGCTTCAGCATCACCCTGATCACCGTGCTGCTGCCGGTGTTCCTGATGCTGCTGAAAACCTTCGCTGACATTGCCCTGCCAGACGGGCACATCGTGCGTAACTGGATGGACATGATCGGCCACCCGATCAGTGCCTTGCTCCTGGCGTTGTTGCTGTCGCTGTACACCTTTGGCCATCGCCAGGGCATCCATTCCAAACAGATCCTCAAGCTGCTGGATGCGAGCCTTGCGCCGACCGCCGCGATCATCCTGATCATCGGTGCCGGTGGTGGCTTCAAGCAGATGCTGGTGACCAGCGGTGTGGGTGACGTGATCGGCCATATGGCGGTGACGGCGCAGATCAACCCGATCCTGCTGGCCTGGCTGGTAGCCGCGGTGATTCGGATTGCCACGGGTTCGGCGACCGTGGCCACCATTACGGGCGCAGGCATTGTGGTGCCGGTGGTGGGCATGGTGCCGGGGGTCAACCTGGAGTTGCTGGTGCTGGCGACGGGGGCGGGGTCGTTGATTCTGTCGCACGTCAACGATGCAGGGTTCTGGCTGGTCAAGCAGTACTTCAACATGACCGTGGCCGAGACGTTCAAGACGTGGACGGCGATGGAGACCATCCTGTCCATCGTGGCACTGGGCTTTATCATGTTGCTGTCGTTGGTGGTGTAACCCAACCAGGGGTGACTGATCGTTCCCACGCTCCGCGTGGGAATGCCCCTTGTGACGCTCTGCGTCACGCTTTGGGACGCAAAGCGTCCCGGACTACATTCCCACGCAGAGCGTGGGAACGATCACTCGGTCAGGCTTTGGTGACCAGGCCATCGGCCCGGAACATTGCCCGTATCCCGCGTACCGCCTGGCGAATGCGGTCCTGGTTCTCGATCAGCGCAAAGCGCACATGGTCATCGCCATACTCGCCAAAGCCGATCCCCGGCGAGACACACACCTTGGCTTCGAGCAGCAGCTTCTTGGCAAATTCCAGCGAGCCCATGGCGGCATACGCCTCGGGAATTTTTGCCCAGACATACATCGACGCCTTCGGATTCTCTACCATCCAGCCCAGTTCATGCAGGCCCTTGACCAGCACATTGCGGCGCTGGCGGTACTGCTCGGCAATGTCTTTCACACATTGCTGGTCGCCTTCCAGCGCGGCAATCGCCGCCACTTGCAGTGGGGTGAAGGTGCCGTAGTCGTGGTAGCTCTTGATGCGCGCCAGGGCGTTGACCAGTTCCGCGTTACCCACCATAAAACCGATGCGCCAGCCGGCCATGTTGTAGCTCTTGGACAGGGTGAAAAACTCCACCGCAATGTCCTTGGCTCCCGGTACCTGCATGATCGACGGGGCTTTCCAGCCGTCGTAGACGATATCGGCGTAGGCCAGGTCGTGGATCACCAGCACGTCGTACTGCTTGGCCAGGGCGATCACCCGTTCGAAGAAGTCCAGCTCCACGCACTGCGCGGTCGGGTTGGACGGGAAGCCGAGGATCATCATCTTCGGCTTGGGGATCGAACCGCGGATCGCCCGCTCCAGCTCGGCAAAGAAGTCCACGCCGGGAATCAGCGGCACCGAGCGCACCTGGGCGCCGGCAATCACCGCACCGTAGATGTGAATCGGGTAGCTGGGGTTGGGTACCAGAACGGTATCGCCCTGGTCCAGGGTGGCCAGCATCAGGTGCGCCAGGCCTTCCTTGGAGCCGATGGTCACGATGGCCTCGGTTTCCGGGTCGATATCCACCTCATAGCGGTCCTTGTACCAGCGCGAAATGGCGCGGCGCAGGCGCGGGATGCCTTTGGAGGTGGAGTAGCCGTGGGTGTCTTCGCGCTGGGCGACGGTCACCAGTTTCTCCACGATATGCGGTGGAGTCGGGCCGTCGGGGTTACCCATGCTCAAGTCGATGATGTCTTCGCCGCGCCGACGCGCAGCCATCTTCAGCTCGGCAGTGATATTGAAAACATAAGGGGGGAGTCGATCTATGCGCGCAAAGCGGCGCGGCGAACCTTGGTCTGCCATTGTTGCCTCGGAATACGTAAGCGCCCGGAACCGTCCGAGCGACGTCGGCCACTGCGGTGGCCTGCGGGGCAGACAATACGGGCGATGAGGGTAGGTTGTCCAGATGGCGCCGGAAAATTTTCGGCCTGGAGTGTTGGATGACTATGCCCCTATACTCAGTATGGTTTTGGTCATTTATCAATGGAGATTGTGCAGATGAACCAACAGGTAACGTTACCCCTGGAACCCCGCATGGAAGAGGGCAGGGCGATGGTCATTGCCGGGGTCGGCGGTCATTACGGCAAGGCCACGCTGGGGGACATTCCGAAGCTATGGGAGTTGTTCGACAGCTGCATCAAGGACATCACAAAGCGCATGGGCGGCGTGACCTACGGCGTTTGCTACAACGCCACCCAGGAAGAGTTTGATTACATCGCCGGGGTCGAAGTGCCAGCCAAAAGTGATGTGCCGGGCAACTTTCAATCCATTGAAGTGCCGGCCAATCATTATGCGGTCTTCGCGCACTACGGGCCGGTGTATGCGCTGTCGCAGACCTATGAACGGATTATGTACGAGTGGTTGCCGACCTCGGGGTACAAGGTCGCCGGGCCGGATTTCGAGCGCTACAGCGCCGACTTCGACGTGGATAAGGGCACCGGTACCGTGGAAATCTGGCTGCCTGTCGAAAAGTCCGCATAACCTGTACATCGCCTGATCCACCGCCATCGCAGGCAAGCCAGCTCCCACATTTGTATCGGGGGTTTACTCAAAGCCAGGTACGGCGCAATTACCTGTGGGAGCGGGCTTGCCCGCGATGGCGATCTCAAGGGCGCCCGAGCCGCCCAGGGCCTCAATACAACGTGGCCTTGACCCGCTCCGGCATTTCCCGGTCGTAGGCCTCGGCATCAAACTGCCCATCATTCAAACGCTTGTGAAAAGCCCCTGCTGACGGCAGCGTCGAACGCTCCACATGCTTGTCCGGGTTCCAGCAATCGGAGCGCACAAAAGCTTTCGAACAGTGGAAATACGCCGCCTCTACCTGCACCACAATCACCGACCGCGCCGGCTTGCCGTTGACCGCAAAGCTCTGCAGCAACTCAGGTTCGATGGAAATCTGCGCCCGCCCGTTGACCCGCAACGTTTCCCCGATCCCCGGAATAATGAACAGCAAGGCAATCCGTGGATCCACCAACAGGTTACGCAAGGTATCGAGGCGGTTATTGCCCGGCCGATCGGGGATCGCCAGCGTGCGCTCATCAATGATCCGCACAAACCCCGGCACATCGCCCCGAGGCGAGCCGTCGAGGCCATCGGCGCCTGAAGAACTGACAATCACCAGCGGCGAGGCTTTGACCATCGCCTGGTAATCCTCATTGAGAAACGCGATTTCCTTGCGTAGGGCACGCTCCTGGGGCAGGCCGTAGAGGGTTTCGAGTTGGTCCAGGGTGGTTAGCATGGGGGTCTCCTTGCCCAGGGAGCGCTGGCGATTATCCGCCAAAGCTGCGTTGGTAGCCCTGCGCTGATTGCCGGATGGCCTGAGCAACGTGGGGTGCTTGCCGACAATAATCGTCTTCACGTGCGAGTACCACTTCAAGGGTCTGCAGCAGAGCCCGGATGCGCTCCTCGGCGTTTTCTATGCTGCAGGTCTTGGCAAACTCAAGGATTCCCAAGCGTGACGCAAAGAATGAGCGGTTGCCGTCCAGGTCCAGAGCCAGGGCGTCTTCGGGAATATAGGCGGTGGTATTGGCGATGTCATAAGCGGGTGCAAGACGGGCGTCACGTTTGAGTGGATCGCTGTAGAGCAAGCCAAAATTTTTCAGATGGGCATCACCATTGCCGACGATACAGCTCAGCGCAACGCTATCGAACAACTGCTCCAGGGAGCTGCGTTCATGTTCGATTGCACAAAAGAGGCGAACAGCCTTGGCAATCATGTTGTAGCTCTTGCTGTATTTCTGCTCGGCGGAAAGGCCCATCAATGTGGTCATGTCTTCAAAGCCCAGGGGGTTGAGTTTTTCGTCCCGATCAAAGCGGCGCATGATGAAAAGCTTGTGGTTCTGTGACAAGTAGAAGGGTGGCACGGGGATACCTGCCTCCCTTGCAATCGACATACACAGGTATTCGTTGATCGCCAGGCCTGGAAACTCGTCACGCCCGCTCTTGATGATCAGATCGTTGGTTTTCGATGTGAATTTCTGTTCCGGTACCAGCGGGATTTCGGGTACCAATACCTTAGGCTGTACCCCGGAAATGCCGGCGCGAAGGATGTAGCGATCGACCAGATGGGTAAACAAATCCTCGGCACCATCCCAGGCGAGGATTTCATCCAGACGCTCACCGTACGACACGGGGCTGTTGCGCTCAATCAGTTGGTTGACTTGCGCGGACGAGGTGAAGACGCGGCCGATAGGTGCGCTGCTGCCTGACAGGGCCAACAACAGCATTGGATCTACCTTGACGGTCTTCGCCAGACGGTTTTTCAGTTGCTCCAGTACATAACCTTCGGGCAGGTTCATTTGAAAGATCGGGTGCAGTTCATGCCGTCGATACTCCTCGGCCCGCACTGGCATCAGCAGGCTGATTGCACTCTGCTCCAGGGCATCATCAGCGTAGCGAAAGTGGTAGTGCTCAGTGCCGACGAACACGCTGCCACTTGCGCCTTCGGGCGTACGGACCTGCAGTTTGTAGCTACTCATTGAACAAATCCTCCACTTCCTCCAGCGTTGGCATGGAAACGGGGACCAGTTTGACCTCACTGCCCAAGGCTGCAAAAACCCGTGCGTAGGCATTCATCGCCACCGACAAGCTGCCGTGCTCAATCTCGATCAGTTTTTGCCGCGTCGTACCGGCCAGCTGTGCCAGCTGTGCTTGTGTATGGCCACGGCTGAGGCGCATCGAGCGAACCTGGTTGCCGATTCTCTGGCTCAGAAGTGCAGGATCCATGTCGCGTTACCGTTACTTTGGTATTTTAAAGTTATATATACGTTACATTTTGGGGTTGTCAACGCTGATATCAACCGAGTGTCAGTGCCAACCGCCGTTCATAACCCACCCGCCCCTTATACGCCTCGCCCCGGTCTACCCAGCCCTGCTGCAAATACAAGCCCATTGCCGCCACATTGTCGCTGTCCACCGACAACTCCAACGCCGTGATCTGTGGCCAGGCCAGGCGGGCGGCAGCGGGCAGGGCTTGCAGGCAGGCTTTGCCCAAGCCGCGGCCCTGTTGGTGGCGATCGACTTGCAGGGCATGCAGTGTGGCGCTGTGTTCGTCGGCCCAATGGGGTAGGCAGGGCGGGCGCTTGAGCAGCAGGAAGGCCACGGGGATTTCGTCGGCCAGCAAGGCAAAGCCCTTGATGCCGGGGTTGGGGTTGACCAGCAGGCTGTTCAGCGCGCAGTCGATATCGCCGCTATAGGCCAGTTGCTCGGGGTGGACTTCGAGGCTGGCGAGTTGCTGTTGCTGTGCAGCGGTCAGCGTCTCATAGGGCGCGAGGCGGGTTTCCATCGAGCAGATATCCGAAGTCCTACAGGGAAGTCGCAAATTCTAGCGGCTTTGCCCTTGGCGAAATTATTTTTTGTAGGCTTGTCGATTGGCAGGCGGCCCATTCGACCAAGGGTGTCTTCTGTGATTTTCCACCCCGAGGAGTATCGCCATGAGCAACGCAATCAACACCCTGATCGAGCAATGGAAGCAAGCGGTGGTCGCCAAGGATGTCGAGCAGATTGTCAGCTTTTACGCCGAAGATATCGTCGCGTTCGACGCCGTCAATGCCCTGCAGTTCAAAGGCAAGGCGGCCTACCGTGCCCATTGGCAGGCCTGCATGGAGTTTTGCCCGGGCCCCGGTGTTTTCGACTTTCATGAACTGCATATCGTCGCCGCCGATGACAGCGCCTTTGCCCACTGGCTCGCCCACTGCGGCGGCACCGGGCCCGATGGCGTGCTGAAAACCTGCTGGATGCGGGTCAGCGCCGGCTACCAGCGAATCAACGGCCAGTGGAAGGTGGTGCACGAGCATTGGTCCGCACCGTTCGATATGGAAACCGGCGCCGGTCTGTTCGACCTGGAACCGTGAGTACCGCGAACTATAGTCATTAGTCCGAAAAACGGAGAACGCCATGAAATACCTGTGCCTGGTCTACAGCGCCGAAGCTTTGCTGCACAGCCTGCCCGACAGCCCCAAGGACCCGGAATGCCACGCCTACGCCGAGGCGGTCCACGGCAGTGGCCGCATGCTTGCGGCCGAGGCCCTGCAGCCGGTGAGCACGGCCACCACCGTGCGCATGCGTAACGGCAAGTTGTCGATCACCGATGGGCCGTTTGCCGAAACCAAGGAGCAGCTTGCCGGCTTCTACCTGATCGAAGCCAAGGACTTGAATGAGGCGCTGCAGGTGGCCGGCGGCATTCCGGCGGCGCGGGTCGGCAGCGTGGAAGTGCGCCCCGTGCGTGATTTGAATCTCTGACTCAACACTTATAAAACTCAGGAGGTTTAACCATGAACACTCAACCTGCTGCATTTGAACTGTCCATCAGCCGGGTGATCGACGCCCCGCCCAGCCGGGTGTTCCGCGCCTGGACCGAGCCTGCGCTCTTGCAACAATGGTGGGGCCCCCACGGCATGACCACGCCCGAGTGCGAAATGAACCTGTGGGTCGGTGGCCTGTTTCGCACCCTGATGCGCGCGCCGGACGGCAGTGAATATCCGACCCAGGGCGTGTTCCTGGAGATCGACGCGCCGCGCCGCCTGGTGTTTACCGATGCGTTCCTGCCGGGTTGGATCCCCTCGGGCAAGCCGTTTATGAGCGCCGAAGTGACCTTCGAGGAGGTGGCTGGCAAGACCCGCTACACCGCCCGCGCCATGCATTGGAGCGAAGCCGACAAACAAGCCCACGAAGCCATGGGTTTTCATCAGGGCTGGGGCGAGAGCCTGGACCGGCTGGTGACCCTGGTGACCACGGGCATGCCCGATTGACCGTCAAGGCCCAAGTCGAGGCGGTCTACCGCAGTGAGTCGCGGCGCATCCTGGCGACGTTGATTCGCCTGCTGGGGGATTTCGACCTCGCCGAAGAAGCCCTGCACGAGGCGTTCTTCGTCGCGGTCGAACGCTGGCAGCAGGACGGTGTGCCCGACAATCCCCGAGCGTGGCTGGTGTCTGCCGGGCGCTTCAAGGCCATCGACCGCTTGCGTCGCCAGGCCCGTTTCACCCCGTTGTTGCAGGAGCAGGCCGATGCGCTGGAAGCGGCTGACTGGAGTGCCGAAGACGTGGAAGACGACCGCCTGCGCCTGATCTTTACCTGCTGCCATCCGGCGCTGGCGGCGGATGCGCAAGTGCCGCTTACCCTGCGTGAGATTTGTGACCTCACCACCGAGGAAATTGCCCGGGCCTTCCTGGTCACGCCGGCCACCATCGCCCAGCGCATCGTGCGGGCCAAGGGCAAGATCCGCGAGGCCAGGATTCCCTACCAGGTGCCGTCCCTGGCGGAGTTGCCCGAGCGCCTGGACAGCGTATTGCGGGTGATTTACCTGGTGTTCAACGAGGGCTACTCGGCGTCCATGGGCGCTGACCTGACCCGTGACGACTTGACCCGCGAGGCCATCCGCCTGGGCCGCCTGCTCCTGGAGTTGCTGCCGGAGCCGGAAGTCATGGGCCTGCTGGCGTTGATGCTGCTCCATGAATCCCGGCGCCCGGCCCGGCTTTCTGCCGCCGCTGAGCTGGTGCTGCTGGATGAGCAGGACCGCACGCTGTGGGATGCAGCGCTGATTGCCCAGGGCTGTGGGTTGGTAGAACAGGCCCTGGCCACCCGGCGTTTCGGGCCTTACTGCCTGCAAGCGGCGATTGCCGCGGTACACGCCGAGGCCCCGAGTGCGGCGCAGACCGACTGGCCACAGATTGTCGGCCTGTATGACGTGCTGCTGCGGATGCTGCCGTCGCCCGTGATCGAGCTCAACCGCGCCGTTGCCCTGGCCATGCGCGATGGGCCGTTGGCGGGGTTGCAGCAAGTCGAGGGGATCCTGGTGCGTGGCGAGTTACGGGATTACCACCTGGCGCATTCGGCACGGGGGGAGTTCTGTCGGCAACTGGGGCGGATGAAAGAGGCGCGCCAGGCGTATGAAACAGCCCTGGGCCTGACCCAGCAGGCCCCGGAAAAACGCTTTATCGAACGACGCCTGGCAACCTGCACCGATAGCCCTTTGTAGGCGCCGGCTGAGGTTACTCAAGCATCTTTTGCAGCAACCAACTGCCGGCCGGGCCCGGCGGCTGTTGTCGTGACCACAAGGCATCCACCGCCACCGAACGTGGCCAGCCGCGCGCCTTGAGCTCCACCAGCTGGCCATTGGCAAAACGCTCCACCAGCCAGCGCGGCAAGGGGGCCCAGCCAAAACCGAGGATGGCCATTTCCATCAGCATCAAAAAGCTGGGGGCGGACCATACACGGCCGCTCGGCCGGTTTTCATTGGGGTTGATGATGCTTGCCAGGCGCAGCTCCCGGTGTTGTTCCAGGGTTTGCTGGTTGATGCCCTCAAGGCCGGCCAGTGCATGCAGCGGCGATACAAACAGCGCAAGTTGCGCGCGCTCTTCGACGGTGGCATGGGTCAGGTCTGGCGGGTAGACCTCCTGCGCCTCGATAAACGCGAGCTGCGCCCGCCCGCTTTGGACCAGGGCGATAAGGTCTTCACATTCGGCAATCAGCCACTCCAGCTCCAGGTCCGGATAACGCTGCTCAAGGGCGCTGAGCAGCGTTTCAAAACGTCCCGACTGATAGGTGTCGGACATGGCAATACTGAGCTTGGGTTCCAGCCCCTGGGACAACTGGCTGGCGGCAAGCTCCAGGCGGCTGCTGGCTTCCAGCACCTGCTCGGCGCGCTGCAACAGGACATGCCCGGCCGGGGTCAGGGTGGGTTTGCGGCTGCTGCGGTCGAACAGCACCACGTCCAGATCAATCTCCAGGCTGGCCACTGCGGCGCTGACGGTCGATTGGCTCTTGCCCAGCTTGCGTGCCGCTGCCGAAAACGAGCCTTGGGTCGCCGCTTGCACAAACGCTTGCAACACTTCATGAGAGGCCATCATCTATCGCCTTGGTCGATGGTTATTGATTATGAAGTATCGAGTGCGGGAGTGATGATGGCAACCCTCGACATTCACAGAGCAAGGCTTATGAACACCACCAAGTCCATCACTGAACGCGCTTTGCAGGCCCTGGGTTTCGAAGGCCTGGCCTTGTTGATCTGTACGCCGCTGCTGGTGTGGATCACTGGCCGGCCGGCCCTGGAAATGGGTGCTGTGACCCTGGCTATCAGCTTGTTGGCGCTGACCTGGAACATGATTTTCAACAGCCTTTTCGACCGCCTCAAAGTGCGCCTGCAGCTGGCCAATAGCGTCAAGACCCGGATCATGCACGCGCTGCTGTTCGAGGGCGGGCTGATTCTGTTCGCCGTGCCGCTGATTGCCGCGTGGCTGAACATCAGCCTGATGCAGGCGTTTATTCTGGATATCGGCGTGCTGCTGTTCTTCCTGCCGTACACCTATGTGTACCACTGGGGCTACGACGTGCTGCGGGGAAAATTCTTCAACAGCGAGCTTGCTCGCGAAGGACGTTAACGATGACGCGGGCATCCTGAATGTATGCGGCACTCTCGGGTTATTCACGAGCTACCGGCGTGACCTTGTCGGTCACGCCCGGGTGCCGGTGTTTCAGAAGATTTGAGTAAACAACCAGTACAAACTGCCCGACAGTACAATCGCCGCCGGCAACGTCAGCACCCAGGCCAACAGCAGATTGCGGATGGTCTTCATCTGCAAGCCGCCACCATTGGCCACCATGGTCCCGGCCACGCCCGACGACAGCACGTGGGTGGTCGATACCGGCAACCCGAACATGTCGGCGGCGCCAATGGTCAGCATGGCCACGGTTTCCGCCGAGGCGCCCTGGGCGTAGGTCAGGTGGGTCTTGCCGATTTTCTCGCCGACGGTCACCACAATGCGCTTCCAGCCGACCATGGTGCCCAGGCCCAGGGCGATGGCCACGGCGATCTTCACCCATAGCGGGATAAAGCGCGTGGCATTGTCGATCTGTTGCTTGAACAGTTGCAGCTTGCCCTCGGTGTCGGCGTCGAAATTTCCGACTTTGCCCTTGTCCATCAGGCGAATGGTTTCGCTGGTCAGGTACATGTCGTTACGCACGTTGCCCATGGCCTCGGCGGGCACCTTGGCCAGGGAGCCGTAGCCTTTGACTTGCTCGCCGATATGCCCGGTCAGGGCGGCGAGGGCGGGGATCAGCTCGGGCGTGACGTCCTTGGTGCGCACATAGGTCGACAGCGTCGGTCGTGGGTCCACCGGCGCCGGTTGCGGGGCGATTTTGACCAGGGCTTGCTGGGTGACTTCAGCCACGGCGGCAAATTGCAGGGATTGATCGGCCGGCATGGTGCGGTTCAACGCGTAGGCCATGGGCAAAGTGCCCACCAGGATCAACATGATCAGGCCCATGCCTTTCTGGCCATCGTTGGAGCCGTGGGCAAAAGATACGCCGGTGCAGGTCACGATCAGCAGGCTGCGAATCCACCACGGCGGCGGGGTGTTGCCCTTGGGCGCCTTGTACAGCGCGCGGTTTTTCACAAAGGCCCGCAGCGCCAGCAACAGCAGGGCGGCAAAGCCGAAACCGATCAGTGGTGACAGCAGCAGCGCATAGCCGATCTTGATCGCCTGTGCCCAGTCCACGCCACTGGTGCCATCCCGGCCATGCATCAGGGCATTGGCCACGCCCACCCCGATGATCGACCCGATCAGCGTATGGGAGGACGACGCTGGCAAACCCAGCCACCAGGTGCCCAGGTTCCACAGGATCGCCGCGATCAGCAGGGCGAAGATCATCGCAAAACCGGCGGAAGAGCCAACCTGCAAAATCAACTCCACCGGCAGCAAGGCAATGATGGCAAAGGCCACCGCGCCACTGGACAGCAGCACGCCGAGGAAATTGAAGAACCCCGACCAGACCACCGCGAATTGCGGCGGCAGCGAGTTGGTGTAGATCACTGTCGCCACGGCGTTGGCGGTGTCATGGAAACCGTTGACGAACTCGAACCCCAGGGCAATCAGCAGCGCCACGCCCAGCAGCAGGAATGGGGTCCAGGTGGTGACCACCGTGCCCAGTTCGTGCATGTCGCGCATCAGGCTGTAGGCGGTGAACAACAGGCCCATGGCGAGCACGGAAAAGAACACGATCACCGTGAGCAGGCTGGGTTTGGTGTCCAGTTGCGGTTTTGCGTCAGGGGCGGCTGCCTGGTGGGAGGCGGTCAGGGAAGGGGTGGCCATGCCGGAGCATCCAGAGTGGGGAGGATGTTTCCCATGGTCATTGCAGAATGTTACAGAGGTGCTGCCTCAAGTCAGTGTTTGGTGTCGTCAGCCGGCCGCTGGTCTAAAACTCGCCGCCGCTCCCATAGGTTGTTTGCATTTGAGCCTTAGTCATCCTGGCGCTTGCGAAACGCCCATCTGCCGGCAATCAAGGTGAACGTCGCCACCAATGCCACCCACGTTCATGCCAAAGAAGCCCGCGATGATATTGATCGGCAGCGCCAGTACCGTGACCACCGTCAGGGTAAACAGCGTGCGGTTGCTTTGTTCGTTGAGGTTGGCGGCGATTTCTTCCTGCAACAACTCGATCCGTTCGCCTATTTTTTGTCAGTCACAGGCCGCCGCTGCCCGGCCACTCATCCACTGGGCTCAAGAAGTGTCTAGTCCGGCCGATTCATGGTGCAAGCATGCCATTGGATTGGCCATGTGTTGGCTGACAGGGATGTTGCGGTGCAGGTCCCCATTTCCCTGTTTCGAGGCTTTTCCCCGATGAGTTTTTTGCGAAAGTCCTTGAGAGCACAGATCCTGTCGTTGCTCGGTGGCAGCCTGTTGGCAATGCTGTTGATTGCCCTGGCGTGTTTTCATTTTCTCTCCAACGGTGTGCAGAGTTACCGCAGTTTGCTGGAGGGGCCGTTGCAAACCTCACAGCTGATTGATGAAGCCAACCTGCAATTCAAGGTCCAGGTCCAGGAATGGAAAAACGTCCTGCTGCGTGGCAAGCAGCCCCAGGACATGAACAAGTACTGGGGGCAGTTCCAGGATCGGCAGCAAGACGTGCAGGGCATCCTGGCGCGCCTGGTGAGCAACACCCAGGGCGACCCAGCCTTGAGCCGTCGCCTGGAAACCTTGCGTCAAGAGCACCAGATGCTGGGTGTCGCCTACCAGAAGGGGCGAGATGCTTACTTGGCCGCCGGGGCTGATGCAGCGGCTGGGGATAACGCAGTCAAGGGCGTGGACCGCACGGTGAGCGAGCAGATGAGCGCGCTGGTCACCCTGCTGCGTGAGCAGGGCAAGCAGCAATCCCTGGCAATCAGCGCCTATGCCGAACGTACCGTGATGCTGGGTCTGGCGGTGATGGTGCTGTCTGGAGGGCTGATCGGTCTGTTCAGCCTGTGGTTGATCAACCGCAACCTGATTTTGCCGATCCGTGGCCTGATCGACTATGTGGCCCAATTGAGCCATGGCCGGTTTGCCGAGCGCGTTGCCAGCCAGCGCCAGGATGAACTGGGGCACTTGGCCCAAGCCGCCAATACGTTGCGCGACTTCCTCGCTGAAACCTTTGGCCGCCTACAGCGCAGTGCCAAGGACCTGGTGAGCGCCAGTGGCGAGTTGAACTCGATTGCCGGGCAGATGGCGACGGGCACCCAGGATCAGTTCAGCCGTACCGATCAAGTGGCGACGGCGATGACCGAAATGTCCGCCACCGCCCAGGAAGTCGCGCGCCACGCCGCCAGCGCTTCGCGGGCAGCAGACGAGGCCGATCATTCGGCCCGTGAGGGCGGCGAGGTGATGCAAGTGACCATTGCCACCATCGGCCAGATGCGCAACGAGATCCTCAACACCGGTGGCATCATCCGCCGCCTGGAAGCAGACAGCGTGCGCATCGGCACGGTGCTGGAAGTAATTCGCGGCATCGCCGAACAGACCAACCTGCTGGCCCTCAATGCGGCGATCGAGGCCGCGCGAGCAGGCGAAGCCGGACGTGGGTTTGCGGTGGTGGCCGATGAGGTGCGCAGCCTGGCGCAACGCACAGCGGCGTCGATCATCGAGATCAACCAGATTATCCAGGCAGTGCAGACCGGCGCCGTGGATGCCGCCGAGGCGATTGTCAGCGGCCAGTCATGCAGTGATGAGAGCGTCGAAAAGGTCACCCAGGCCGGGGCGATGCTCAGTCATATCACCCAGGCTGTAGAGGCGATCCGCGATATGAACCGGCAGATTGCCACAGCGGCCGAAGAGCAAACCTCGGTGGCCGAGGATATCTCGCGCAACATCACGCAAATCACCACGGTGGCCACTGCCAACCTGGACAACGTGCAGCGCACCGAAGCGGCCAGTCATAACCTGCGTGGGCTGTCTGCTGAGCTGAATGAGGTGACGGCGCGCCTTAGCGCCTGACCAGACACAACTGCGCCGCCCGAAGGCGGCGCGTTGTGTTGCCGGGGCAACTTAAGTGTCTTGCTTGTTTTCCAGCACTT
The DNA here is from genome assembly GCF_030687625.1 of Pseudomonas sp. FP2294. NCBI lineage: Bacteria > Pseudomonadati > Pseudomonadota > Gammaproteobacteria > Pseudomonadales > Pseudomonadaceae > Pseudomonas > Pseudomonas sp. FP2294. The sequence continues at coordinate 4,332,259 of NZ_CP117441.1, read as the reverse complement.
CGCCGGTCTTGGCGTCGAGCTTCACATCCCACTTCTTGCCAGTGGTGTCGGTCAGGTCAACTTCGTAGACCAGGCGCCCGGCTTCGTTATCCAGCTCAGTGTCGTTGATGGTGGCGCCGGCATGTTTGGCCAGGGCGGCGGCATTCAGCTGTTCAAATGGCTTCACGGCGCCCGATTGCAGCAGGCTTGGAATCTGGTCCGGGCGAACATCGGCCTGGGCCAGGCCGGCAGTCAGAGTCAGGGCAGCAGCAGCGAACAGAGCGGTCAGGTTTTTCATGATGTGGTCCTTTGGGGTGAGCTGTTTAAGTGGGATCAGATTACCCCGCGCAACTTAATTCACCCTTAATTGTGTAGGACGTTTGCGTTGTTTGTTCAATCGCCCCGCGCCGGGGGATTTCATGCTGGTGTCTCACCCACGGGAGACACTTATGAAACAGATATTGGCTTGGCTGTACGCGCCCTTGTTCTGGGCAGGCTTTATTGGCGCGGGGCTCTGGTTGGTCATGTTAGGGGCATCGCAGTGGCTGCTGGCGGTGTTTGCGCTGGCCATCGGCGTGTCGTTTATCGCCGAGCTGTACTTGCCCTACGAGCCCCAGTGGAACCGCCCTCTGGGCGACCGACGCCGGGATGTCCTCCACGCGCTGGTCAATGAAAGCCTGAATGCCCTGGGGTTGCTGGCATTGCCGCTGCTCACGGCATGGCTGGCGATCGAGGGCGCCTGGCCGCGCGCCTGGCCGCTGTGGGCGCAATTGCTGTTGGCGATCATCATTGCTGATGCGGGCATCACCCTGATGCATTACGCCAGCCACCGCATCGCCGCACTCTGGCGTTTGCATGCGGTGCATCACAGCGTGCAGCGGCTCTATGGGTTCAATGGCTTGATGAAGCATCCCTTGCACCAGATGCTGGAGGCCACAGCCGGCTTGCTGCCGTTGATCCTGCTGGGCATTCCGCTGGAGGTGGCGATGCTGCTGGCGTTGGCCATTGCCATCCAACTGTTGCTGCAGCACTCCAATGTCGATATGCGCCTGGGGCCGTTGCGCTGGGTATTTGCCTGGGCGCCCGTGCATCGCTTCCACCATATGAAGTACGGGCGCGCAGGGGATGTGAATTTCGGTTTGTTTTTCAACCTGTGGGACTGGCTGTTGGGGACTGCGTTTTACACCGAGGACTATCGAATGGGCGAGGGCGACCTTGGGATTGGCAGCCGGCCGGATTTTCCGGTGGATTACGTCGAGCAGTTGCGTGATCCCTTCAGTGCGGCGCAACTGAGCAAGGAACCTGCGGTGCCAAGCGCACTACTGTAGGAGATGTACTTGAAGATGGCGCAAGGAGGCCCCGGCGGTCACGCCAAACAGTTGCTTCATGGTCCGCGAGAAGTGCGCCGAGTCGGCAAACCCCGCGCCATGGGCCGCTTGGGTCAGGGTGTGACCGTTCAGGGCCAGATCCAGGGCCCGGCGCAGGCGGCGCCACATCACCAGGCGCCGCACCGGCACGCCGAGCTGGCTGACAAACAGGCGCTCCAACTGGCTCAACGACAGGTGCGCCGCCTGCGCCAATGACTGCGCCGAGACCTTGCCGCTCAACTGTTGATCGAGGGTGTGCAGGGCGCGTTGCACGCGCTCATCGTCCGCCTGGCGACGTGGTAGCTGGCGCAATGTCTGCTCCAGGCGCTCATGGGAAAAGTCGGCGGTCTCCAGGGCGTGTTGCAACGACTCGCTTTCAAATGCACCGGGTTCCACATAAGCCATCAACACCGTACCGGGGGCATGCACGATGGCATGGGGCTGGCGAGAGGGGATGAACAGGCGGTAAGCCGTTTGCAGGTGCCCATCAAGGCTGACCGTGATGGGGCTCTCCGCGGACAGGATAAATTGATGGGCGTAATGCGCGTGGGGCGCCGTACGCCCCGTCTCACCGAGGATCAGGCCGTAATCAGGCCCCAGCCACAGTTGGCCTGACCACTCGCTCACTCAGTAACCGCTGTCCTGCAGCAGATCCTGCACGCTGGAAGACGGCCAGCGCTTGTAGAACTTCAGCAGTTCGGCGGCGCGGTTGGTGAAGATGCCATCGACCCCGGCGCTCATGACCTTCTCGAAATCCACCGGCTCGTCGACGGTATAGACGTGCACCAGCAGGCCCTTGTCGTGGGTCAGTTGGTTCATCTCGGGCTTGACCAGGTCCGAATAGCTCTGGTCGCCCAGGTTCGTCAGTTGTGCCGATGGGCCAGTGCCAATCGCCCCGAGGCTCTTGGCTTCATCGACCCACTTCTCGAATTCGGCCGCGTCCTTGGGTTCCTGCTTGGCATAGTAGGCCGCCTTGGTCGGTTCGCCGGATTCGGCGAAAGTCACCTTGGACTTGGGCTCGATGCCGCCTTCACCTACCCACAGCAGCAGGATCTTCGGGGTGTTGGGCATCTCTTTCTGCAGTTCCTTGAGGCTGGCCGTCTCGAACGTCTGCAACACCACGCGGCCCTTGCCCTGGCCGACCCCGGTGTTGCTCTTGCCCAGCTTGGAACCCACGGAACTCAGCCAACCCTTGTCCAACAGCTTGTCCTTCAGATCGGCTTCGATCCCCGGGAACTGCTTGGGCTCTTTGGTTTCGATGTACAGGCCGGGTTTATGCTGGGGGTTGCCTTCGGCGATCTTGATGATTTCGTCCAGGCTGAGGATTTTCAACCCGACGAAGCCCGGGCGCGCACGCTCTGGGTAGGCGGTGTTGAACCAACTGCCGGCATCCAGGGTTTGCAGCTCTTTCCAGGTGAACTCGTTGGCCGGGCTGTCCTTGCGCTCGGGGAACTTGGTGGCCACGTCGGTGGTGCGTTGCAGGTTATCGTCGTGCAGGGCGAACAATACGCCGTCCTTGCTGCGTTGCAGGTCCAGTTCCAGGTAGTCGGCACCCAGGTCGCGGGCGACCTTGTAGGCGGCGGCGGTGGACTCCGGTGCATCGTAGGACGCACCCCGGTGGGCGATCACGGCAGGGTGCGGAATGCCGTCCTTGGTCGCCAGTTCTACCGGGCTGATGGGGCTTGCAGCCTGTGCGTGGCCAAGGCCCATCATCAGTGCGAGCAGCAGGGCACTCTTGGTAAACGTAGCAGGCATGTGCGAGGTCCTTTCGTGGGGGGAGCTTCAAGAAGGCTTCCTTTTTAACAATTGCATGCAAATCGCGCTATCACCAAACCGACATTAACGTGCGCATGCGCTATTTTTCTGCGCTTTTGTGCCGTGCTATGCAGTATTCTTGGCCCGAGTTTCCCCGCCAGAGGGAAACCTGCATTGCCTTCTTTCGCCGCCTCGCGTGTAAACCATCGTTCACTTCCCCTGTGGGATTTTTCAGTGAGGTTTAGCATGCGCATCACTTCAGAACTCATCTGCCAGGCCGCCGACCAACTCAACGGCTTTGTCGGCCTGAACCGCAAGACCGGCCATTACATCGTGCGTTTCAGCGAAGACTCGTTCGGCATGGACGTCGCCGACGACGGCATCATCCCCACCAGCGAGTTTGTCTGGCAGCCGGCGGCCGACCAGGCCATGACCCTGTCCCGCGAGCACATCCAACTGCTGCTGGACCAGAACATCGACGACCGCATCAACATCACCGAGCCGCTGCGGGTGTATATGCGCCGGGTGGAGATCCCGCAGATCAGCGCGGTGCGCAGCCTGGTGGGTTGATCGCCATCACGCCAATCCCGTAGGCGCGGGGGTGGTGCCGTTTGCGGTGAAGGCATAAGCCCGTTCTACCTTGCATACCCGTGTCTGAAACGCGCCGTACCAGATGGCCCTGCCCTGTTCGCGGGTGTTGCGGTGCTCGGCGTGTTGTTTCCAGGCCAGGATGGCGGCCTCGTTGGTCCAGTAGGACACGGTAATCCCCAGGCCATCATCGCCGCGGGCTGATTCGACACCGAGAAACCCCGGTTGCTGGCGGGCCAGTTCGAGCATGCGGTCGGCGGCCTGTGCGTAGCCTTGGTCGGTCTCGGTGCGCAGGGAAGTGAAGATCACTGCGTAGTAGGGCGGGGAGGGTGTCTGGGCGATCATGCCGAGCGCTCCAGGCAGGCCTGGAGCCATGCGCTGACCAGCGGCACGCTGGCACCGGTAAGTGCCGCGCGTTCTGGCTGGAACAGAGTGGCGACAAAAAACGGATGGTCCAGCAGTTCTATCGCCCGCACCTCGCCCGCCGAATCATGGGCGCTGCCAATCAGATTGTCCTCCAGCAGTGCCTGTTTGAAGTCGGCATTGAGGCCATAGCGGCAACGATAACCCTCCTGGATTTCAAGGGTGCCGTAAGCCTCGGCGATACGGGTGAAGGCCATCAAGTGGATGGGCGCGATGGTTTCGATCAGAGCACACGACAAGGGGGCGATCACCGCCCGTGGCGCATCAGGTGCCAGCTCGCCATGTTCGGCATCGGCCCACCTCAGCACATTGCGTGCATATTCCAACACGGCATGTTGAAAACCGCCGCAGGTGCCGAGGAAAGGACGCCGCTGTTCGCGGGCAAAGCGGATCGCCCGCAACGCCCCGTCGGCATCGCGATAGGGGCTTGCAGGTACGCACCAGAACCCGTCGAAAGGCTGCAAGGTGTGGTTGTCCTTAAGGGTGTCGGTGGCCAGCCATTCAATCTGAAGTGTCAGCCCCAGGTGTGTACTCGCCTGTTGCAGGGCAAGGGGAATGGCTTGGTGGGCGGTGACTTGAGGATCGTAATCGCCGATCAGGGCGAGGTGCAGAGCAGTGAGGGTCATGGCGTGCGTCCAATGGCTTGTCGAGTCCTGAAGGGCACTATAGATTGGCGTTCGCGCAATCAATATTGGCGTTACCCCACATGTTCAATGCGGCCACGCACTATCAAATCGACTATTCCGACCTGGCGCTGATCCTTGCCCTGGTGCGTGGCGGCACTTTGGCGCGGGCTGCGGCCTTGCTGCGGGTGGATGTGTCTACGGTGTTTCGGGCCGTGCGGCGTCTTGAGTCGTCTTTGGGGCAGGCACTGTTCGAAAAAAGCCGCGCCGGTTACCTGCCGACCAGCTTGGCCACCACCTTGGCCCAGCAGGCCGAGCGTGCCGAACAGGCGCTGCAGGCAGCCCGCGTGGGGGTCGAGCAGGGCGGTGAAGTGATCAGCGGCACGGTGCGCCTGACCTGCACCGACTCAGTGTTGCAGGGCCTGTTATTGCCGGCCTTGGCGCAGTTCATGCCCGCTTACCCGGCACTGACCCTGGAATTGAGTACGTCCAATGATTTCGCCAACCTCAGCCGCCGCGACGCGGATATTGCCTTGCGCCTGACCAGGACGCCGCCGGAGCACCTGGTGGGACGGCGTTTGGGGACGGTGTCCTATCGGGTCTGCGCCAGTGCCGGTTACATAGAGCAACACGCTACTCAAGATTTGGCGGCCCTGGCGTGGATCGCCCCGGATGATTTCTTGCCCGACCATCCCACCGTGGCTTGGCGTCGCCAGCATTTACCCGGCGTAAGGCCCAGTTATCGGTGCAACAGCATGTTGTCTGTAACCCAATTGGTACGTGCCGGTCTGGGCGTGGCGGCGCTGCCGGATTTTCTGTTGGCGGATGGCCAGGGATTGCAGCCGTTGGGGCCGGCGCTTACGGGTTACGACACGGCCTTGTGGTTACTGACGCGCCCGGACAGTCGGGCGCTGCGTTCAGTGGTGACGTTGTTCGATGAGCTGGGCCGGCACCTGCGTCGCCCTTTATAGACATCGGCCAGCCGGCGCCTACAAGCCCAGCCGAGCATTGGCAAACATGCTCACCGCCCGCACGGCGTCGCTGGCTTCTACAGGGTGGACGAACATGCGGTCTGAATAATTAGCCCCTTCAGGCGGAGCGTGCGACCAGTGAATCGGCGACGGTCACCCGATTGCGCCCGGTGCCCTTGGCGGCGTACAGGGCTTGGTCCGCCGCGTTGAGCCACATATGCGCCTGGGTGAATTGCACCTGGTAGGCCGCCAGGCCAATGCTCAGGCTGACCCGTAGTTCTGGAACCTGCGGGTCGCGGTAGCGGCTGAACATTTCCCGCAGGCGTTCCATCACATAACTGGCTTGCTCCAGCGACACGTCCGGCAGGATCACGCAGAACTCGTCGCCACCGTAGCGGCCCGTCAGGTCATTTTCCCGCACATTGCGCTGCAATTCCTTACTCAGTTGCCGCAAGACCCGGTCGCCGACGATATGGCCATAGGCATCGTTGATCTGCTTGAAGTGGTCGACATCAATCAGTGCGATGGTGGCCTGGGATTGTTGCTGCTGGCACTTGTGAAACTTCAGTTGCAGCAAGTCCTTCCACGACCCGTGATTGAGCAGGCCGGTCAGGCTGTCGGTGCGGCTCAAGGCACTCAGGGCGCGCTTGTGTTCCGAGAGCTTGATGGCCAGGCGATAGCTGGCCATGCCGATGGCGACGGGGTAGAGAATCAGCATCGGCAGGCAGGCATACACCTGGATCAGGCCGACATTGGGGTTGAACGAAGGACCGAACACCAGCCAGGCCACTGCCACGCCCACCAGTTGCGCGAGCATGCCCTGGATCATCAGCTTTTTGCCGCCCGCCGCGACGTTATGCATGGTCATCATCGCGAGGATGGTCACTGCAGTCAGGGGCGTGAATTGTGTGGCTGCGGCCCAGAACCCGCCGGACACTGAGTCATACAGCAGATTGCGTCGCTCGGCCTGGTACGGAAACGCTGAATGGCTTGATAGCTGGTATGCCAGGTGCGGCCAGATAAACCCATTGAACAGCCACAGTGCCCAGACCCATCCGGGCATGGCCAGCGGGTATAGGGCGGCCAGCACGCAAAGGCTGCCGATGCCCAGCCCGAGAATGCGCGGCCGATAAATGCGCCGGGCAAACGACAGCCCTTTGCCTCGAAGGTTTTCCATAGATTCCTGCGTCAGGTTGTTCTTTTTTTAAGTTGCGAAGGCGTGCCTTGTCAAAAGGCCATTTACGCCAGATGACAGGTGATTATTGTCAGTGATTTACGCAGGAATAATCAGTGTCCTTCCAGGCCATTTGCGCGGGGATCCGCAGGATTCAGGCAAAAACGACCCGCCAGTGTCGTATTGACGACAGAGGGATTTATTGGGGGCGGGTGGCAATCTCGTAGCCGGCCAGAAACAGGTCCATCGCTGACTCGATCACGTTGGCCTGGGTAGCCGCATCCAGGGTGGGTTGGCCCAGGGTGATTTGCGGCCAGAAGGCGAAGGCCTTGAGCAGGCTTTGCACCTGATGGGCGGCAAAGCACGGGTCCACGGCCTTGAGGCGACCGTCTTCCTGCGCTGCGCGCACCCATAATGTGAACCCTTCTTCACGTTCGCTCAGACGATTGACGATGCCCTGGGCCCGCTCCGGGGAATGGATGGTCGCGGCAATTGCCACGCGGGCCAGGTCGAGGAAGTTGGCGTCTGACATCATCTTCATCTTCGCGTGCAGCAACACCCGCAATTGGTCGCGCAGGGGCTGGGCGCTGCTGTAGCTGACATCCAGTTGTGCAACGCTGCTGGCCCATAACTTATTCAGGATCTCGGTGAACAACTCCTCCTTGCTGGGGAAGTGGTTGTACACCGTGCGCTTGGATACGCCAGCGGTGGCGGCGATCTTGTCCATGCTGGTGACCTCGAAACCGTTATCGCGAAACTCGGCAATGGCCGCTGCCACAATGGCTTCGCGTTTACGGTCGGTGAGGCGTTGAGGTGCAGTCATGGGGCTTTCGGCTCTGGGAAGAAAATTACACTCGGTAGTTTACTTGGTCCGGGTTTTGTTGCAATCTTGAAACTACACTGTGCAGTGTAGTTGTTGACCTGCATCAGCAGAACGTACCGGAGTCACTCTGTAATGGCCACGATCTCTACCCGTGTCGATACCTCTTCCCCAGCGCTCAAATCGTCCGAGCAGCAGCAAGGTCAGTTCAATAATCATGCGCCGGTCAGCCGTGCAGGCTTTGGCAAAACGCTACAGATTTTCTGGAAGATGCTCTTTCATAAGCCCCGCAGCACGCGGCCGGTAGGTGAAATCCCGGTACAGCGCCTGACGCGTGAGCAGTTATTGAGCGCCCCGAATCACAGTGTCTACCGCCTGGGGCATTCCACCGTCCTGCTGAAAATGCGCGGCAAGTTCTGGCTGACCGATCCGGTGTTCGCCGAGCGGGCTTCGCCTTTCAATTGGGCCGGCCCCAAGCGCTTTCATCAGCCGCCTATCAGCCTTGAAGAACTGCCGCCGATTGAGGCGGTGATCTTGTCGCATGACCATTACGACCACCTGGACCGCCAAGCCGTTGTGCAATTGGCCGCCAAGACGCGCTATTTTCTCGCGCCATTGGGCGTGGGTGACACCTTGATCAAATGGGGTGTGGCGCCAGGCAAGGTGCGGCAGTTGGATTGGTGGCAGGGCACTGAAGTGGAGGGCATCCACTTTGTCGCCACCCCCGCCCAGCACTTTTCCGGCCGTGGCCTGTTTGATGGCAACCAGACGCTGTGGGCGTCCTGGGTGATGGTCGATGATGCCCGGCGTATCTTTTTCAGTGGCGACACCGGCTATTTCGAAGGTTTCAAGCGTATTGGCGAGCAATATGGGCCATTTGACCTGACGCTGATGGAAACCGGTGCTTACAACGTCGACTGGCCCGATATCCACATGCAGCCCGAACAAACTTTGCAGGCCCATATCGACCTGAAGGGGCGCTGGTTGCTGCCGATCCACAATGGCACCTTTGACCTGGCATTTCATGCCTGGCATGAGCCGTTTGACCGCATCATGGCCCTGGCCTGGGAGCGCAATGTGTCAATTGCCACACCCGCCATGGGCCAGGCTTTTATGCTGGCTGCCCCTGAACGTGGGCATGCCTGGTGGCTGGATGTCGAGGCCCAGGCGGCAGAACAGTTAGTGAGTTGAAAGGGGTTGCTAAAGCCACACGGTAAAAGGGCTTTCAAGGTATTTCTGCCCGGAGAATCGACTGGAAAAGGGTGCGATGATCTCGGAAAGCCATTTTCTGGGAGTGGGGCCTGATGGAGGACAAATGTAGGAAAACCTTGTCGCCCGGTGCACCCTGTTCCGTGGGGTTGCCTTTGGTGCTCAACGCCTTTAACGCAATGCCTTGTGGGCCTGCCGCTCCTTCCGGGTCGACAGACAATGTGTCAACGTCTCGCGGTGGCATTGAGTTTCAGCCTGCTGCTGCGCCTGTCGTCCAGGGCCCCAGGTTTGATATCCCTGGCCCGATGATGAAGACCGTACGTGATCCGTCGCTATCGCTTATTGCCTTGAGCGGCCTGGACCCTGTAGGCCAGGTCATGGTGGAAGTTCCGCCCATCATGGAAAACAACGCCGCCAAATCCGCTCCCGCCCTGGCCGATTGGCGTATCGGTTTTGCCGACGGATATTTGCGCAACGGTGTACGTGAAACGGTGGAGCATTCCAGCGGATTTCTCCAGGCTTTGGAGGTGTTAAAGGCTGCCGGCGCCCAAGTGGTGCCAGTGGAGGCACAGTTACCGGATGCCGCGTACTTCACCCTGGAGTCCAGCAACGAGATCGACAAGCGAACGAACGAGCATCGCCTCGACGCGTTGGTGTCAGACGGCCAAAGCCCAGCCTTCCACCTCTTCTGCAAAACCGGATACCCAGACGTATGCCAGATATTCAGCGACGGTCTCCAAGGCACGAGGGTCGTACTCTGGTTCTACGGTGCCCGTTGGGCACGGGACTCGCTGTCGGTCTTGGTGCGGGTCTATCAACAGGCGATGCAGGCTCACGCCGACATGCCCGTGAGGTGACCCTTTGCGCGGTCATCGGGCCTAAGCGCCGTTGGGTTGAGGCGTGTTCGAGGATGGCGAGCCCAGCAGCCGGGCGATAAGGCTCCGACGAGCCGGTTCGGCATCCGCCTGTGGCGCAGGGGAGCGCCGCCCGCTCATGCCCCATCCCGGCGCAAACCCTGGGAAAAACACCAGGCCTTCGTGCTCCAGACGAAATGCCAGGGCGATGCGGATGGCGTCATCCACCTCCTGATGGCTTTCAAAACGCTGGATAGCGTCCACCCCAACCCCGGCTTGTCGGGCCAGGTCTTCCCGGCTCCAGCCCAGCAGCGCGCGGGCCTGTACACTGTGCCGTGGGGTGAATTGATGAAGGACGATTTGCTGATCTACGGTGGTGCTCACTGCCAGAGAGGACATGGGGTTCTCCAGGAATCCAACGGGGGAGGGCAAACTATACTGTGTTTTTGTACAGTTGTTTTGACCGTTCATCAACTGGATTCTTTCTCGGCTGATCGGCCCGCGATTGGCGGGCGCTTCCGGTCACTTCTCCTCCAGCCCCGGCGCCTCGCGGATCAGCAGGTGGTCCAGGTTCTGGATATCGGCACTGAACACCCCGAACGTCTGCTCGGGGTTTTTCTTGCTTGGTACCTGTTTCAACTCCGGCGTCACACCATAAAAGAAGCAATACAGCGGGCGATCGCTGTTTACGGCGGCCCTGATCTGCTCCAGGAACGCCTTGCGCTTGCGGTAGTTCTCGATCAGCTTCTTGTTCAGGTAGACGTTGACGGAGTATGGCTTCTTGTCGAGCCACACTTTCTTTTCAAAGTCGATGCGAACGCTGCTGGTGTAGTCCTTGATCGCTTTGATCCGACCCCAGTAGATCAAGCCCTTGTTGTCTTGCAGGTATTCGATCTTCTTGAAAAACGCCCAATACGTCGCGGTGTGCTCGCCGATCTTCAACGGCATGCCCTTGAGCTTGTCCTTGTCGTCGATATTGGACACGTAGCATTCCACCGGGTGGGCGAAGACGCTGGTCTTGTCCGGCGTGGTTTCGCTGGCGCTGCGGGAAGTATTGGAGATTTTCGAAGGTGCTTTCGCCGGATCTTGTGGGATAGCGTCTGCGGAACCTTGGATGACTGTCTTGCGTTCGTACTGACGCCGAGTCAGCACAAACTCCGACGGGAAGTTCTCCTCGCGCTCGTCCGCAGCGTCTCCCGCAGCGGCCTTGTGGCTGGCATAGCGGCAGCCATCGATATGCCGGGTGCTGGGCAGGTTCTTGAAATGGGGGGTGCGCAGGTAGTTGACGTTCTTGCCATTGAACGTACCCAGCACATTGCCCGCCGCAAACGCTGCGCGGCAATCATCGTTGGGGCAGAGGAAGCTGTCCTTGTCGGAGTCGAAGGCGGCGGTTTCGTCGAAATTCAGGTCGCGCACGTCATAGATCGACAGCTTTTCGTCCAGGCTCAGGCAATAGGCTGTGTCGAATTTCATCGGGGCGGGTCCGTGGCAAGATTCGCTATTAATAGCGGGGTTGCGCAGGTAGCACAAATGTCCGCTATCGGGGCGCAGCCCTTTCAACGCGTCTGAAAGGGCTGGTTCCAAGCGGCTTACGGCTTCGGTTTGCCTCGGCGCTTGGCCGAATGAAAATGCCGCCAATGCGCATCTTGCGCCGCCGCCAGCAACTCGCGATCCCCGCGCGTGTCGCCCCAGGCCCTGAGCCGATACTCACCCAGGTCGCCATACACCGCCTCAAGCCGCAACACCTTGTTCTCGCAACGGCAGTTGTTGCCCGTAAGGCGCCCACTCAACACCCCATCGACCACCTCAAGCTCGGTCCCGATCAGTTTGATTCCCAGGCGATCGGCAAAAGGTTGCAACACGATTGCCGGCGAAGCCGAACACAACGTCACTTCGGCACCGGAGCCAATTTCATCGGCCACCGACTGCAAACCGGCAGGGCGCATCAGCTTGTTCCAATAAGCCTGGCAGTATTCTTCGGCTTTGCGCTGCACCCAGGCCTTTTCTACGCCGGTCATAAAGGTGCGAATCAACTGCGCCTTGAGCTCATCACGGCTCATCCGGCGCACCAGAAAACGCAAGCCCGGCAGCGCCAGTTTGAGCATCCGGCGATTGAATTCCTGCTTGCCGAAAGCAAACTTGAGAAACGGTACAAAACTGTCGTGGCGGGTCAGGGTGCCGTCGAAGTCGAACACTGAAAGTACCTTGGCGCCCACGGGGCCGGCTTCTAGCATGTCTGGGTTCACGGGGTGGCCTCGGTCCTATCTACTATTTTTTTGGAATGCATAAGCTGTGACCGCAGGAGTCTACTCCGGTATCAATCTGCTGATTCTCGAGTAAAACCCCGCAGTGAAATCATCCCGGTCGCTCGACCAGTGACAACGCTGATGGCAATTGGGGCACAAGGCTACAGCATTGGAGATGCGATCCGAACCCTTACGGGCCAGGTGCTTGAGGTGATGTACTTCAAGAAATGGCAAACCGGCGGCCATAAAAAAGCCCCGGGTGCGACCCCAGGGCTTTTTCACGCCGCGACTATGAGCTGATCAATCCCAGCTCAACGCCCCACCGGTCTGATACTCGATCACGCGGGTCTCAAAGAAGTTCTTCTCTTTCTTCAAGTCCATGATCTCGCTCATCCACGGGAACGGGTTAGTGGTCCCTGGGTATTCTTCCTTCAAGCCGATTTGCGACAGGCGACGGTTGGCGATGAACTTGAGGTAGTCCTCCATCATCGCCGCGTTCATGCCCAACACGCCGCGTGGCATGGTGTCGCGTGCGTATTCGATCTCCAGCTGGGTCCCTTGCAGGATCATCTGGGTCGCTTCTTCCTTCATGTCGGCATCCCACAGGTGTGGGTTTTCGATTTTGATCTGGTTGATCACGTCGATGCCGAAGTTCAGGTGCATCGACTCATCGCGCAGGATGTACTGGAACTGCTCGGCCACGCCGGTCATTTTGTTGCGGCGGCCCATGGACAGGATCTGGGTGAAACCGCAGTAGAAGAAGATGCCTTCCAGCACGCAGTAGTAAGCGACCAGGTTGCGCAGCAGTTCTTTGTCGGTGTCGACGGTGCCGGTTTCGAACTTCGGATCGGAGATCGAACGGGTGTATTTCAGGCCCCAGGCTGCCTTTTTGGCGACCGATGGAATCTCGTGGTACATGTTGAAGATCTCGCCTTCATCCATGGCCAGCGATTCGATGCAGTACTGGTAGGCGTGGGTGTGGATCGCCTCTTCGAAGGCCTGGCGCAGGATGTACTGGCGGCACTCCGGGTTGGTGATCAGGCGGTACACGGCCAGCACCAGGTTGTTCGCGACCAACGAGTCCGCAGTGGAGAAGAAACCCAGGTTGCGCATGACGATGCGACGTTCGTCGTCGGTCAGGCCTTCGGGGTTTTTCCACAGGGCGATGTCGGCGGTCATGTTGACCTCTTGCGGCATCCAGTGGTTGGCGCAGCCGTCGAGGTACTTCTGCCAGGCCCAGTCGTACTTGAAGGGTACGAGTTGGTTGAGGTCGGCGCGGCAGTTGATCATGCGCTTTTCGTCAACGGCGACACGGGCGGAAGCGCCTTCGAGTTCGGCGAGGCCTTCGGCGACGTCGAGTTTGTCCAGGGCAGCCTTGGCGCGCACGATGGCGGCGGAGTCGTTGGCGGTGACGGCGCGGGCTTCGATGGCGGCGGCAGCGCCGGCACCGTCGAGGCGGTCCATGTTGGCTTCGGTGGCGTGGCCGGCGTTGGCGCCTTTAGCGGCTACTTCGCCTTCTTCTTCTTTGTCGAATTCGTCCCAGCTCAGCATGACGTGTCGTCTCCTGCGTGTGGGCCAATGGTGCCCGTGTGAAACCGGATGGTTGGGTGTTCACACGGCCCAAGGGCCGCGGTGGATCTTTAAGGAATCGTTTGTTGCAACAGCTCGCGCAGGCACTAAACGGAATAGGGCTACGGGTGTTCTGCTTGAGGCCTGAGGGGCGGAGCGACAGTGTCGTACTCCTGCGGGGCCTCAGGTCTGGCTCGTTACCCCATGTAAAGGGATATTGCAGGCCCGATTTACCCGCGCATTATAGGGAAAAATTTGCCTTTGTGTTGCGGCGGATAGCCTCAGTCGAGGGGCAAAATGAGGGTATTTCCGGCCGGGGCACGGGTTTACAAGGGTTTGCCGGGGTAGGATTTTTTTGACGGGCGGTGAGGGATTTTTGAAGCAGGGGGCAAGGCGAGGATTTTGCGGGTGATTCTTTGCCGCAAGGACAATTCCTTGCGGCGAACATTGTCAGGTTAAGTTCTAACTAACTAAGTTATTAACCGTTAGAGCAACCATTGCCCATGACTTTGTAATTAAGAATATGACGCTGGCCCTGGTGGTCTTCATATTCCATGCGTGCTGGAACAACTTCGCAGACATTTGGGATGGCGCTCATGGACACCACTTTGGCGATATCCAGATCGGTGGAGTAGGTGTATTCCTCAACAATGGCGGTGTGCTGGCTGGCTACGTCAGTCGGGATCTCGTCGGCCAGGGCGGCGGTGGCGCACAAGCTGGCAAGGGCCATAACTAATAAAGCTTTCATTTCCAATTTACCTTTTTACAGTCGAAGGGGGTCACGGGGCCTTTGTGAGGCCACGTGTGTAACTTGAGTAGTGAGTTCGGATTAACGTGCCTTCGTGGGGGCTGCAACTTGGTTAATCACGGTGCCTTGTTGGCGAGGCTGATTTTAGGCGCCTGGGTTGCATTCATATACCCGTACTTTTGATAAACACTTTTGGCGGTTTTCGTAACAATCCACCACAGAGGTTTTTTTAGAGGCTGAGAAAAGCGCCACAAGCCCCGAACCAGAGCATTGCAAGGAGATATCAGGGTAATTTGTAGGGGCTTGTTACTACCATCGTCGAATGGTTCTATAGGCCTACCCCGGCTAAAACAGGGGCATACAACAACAACTATTGTCACCGAGGTAAGAAAGATGAGTGCGGCTTCCCTGTACCCCGTTCGCCCCGAAGTAGCAGCCAACACGCTGACCGACGAGGCGACCTACAAGGCCATGTACCAGCAGTCGGTGGTCAACCCCGACGGCTTCTGGCGCGAGCAAGCCAAGCGTCTTGACTGGATCAAGCCTTTCACCACGGTCAAGCAGACCTCGTTCGACGACCACCATGTCGATATCAAATGGTTCGCAGACGGCACCCTCAACGTTTCCTATAACTGCCTGGACCGTCACCTCGCCGAGCGTGGCGACCAGGCGGCAATCATCTGGGAGGGCGACGACCCTTCCGAGAGCCGTACCATCACCTATCGCGAATTGCATGAACAAGTCTGCAAGTTCGCCAACGCCCTGCGTGGCCAGGATGTGCACCGCGGCGACGTGGTGACCATCTATATGCCGATGATTCCCGAAGCCGTGGTCGCCATGCTGGCCTGTACCCGCATCGGTGCGATCCACTCGGTGGTGTTTGGCGGTTTCTCGCCTGAGGCCCTGGCCGGTCGCATCATCGACTGCAAATCCAAAGTGGTGATCACCGCTGACGAAGGCATCCGTGCCGGCAAGAAGGTGCCGCTCAAGGCCAACGTCGACGACGCGCTGACCAACCCGGAAACCAGCAGCATCCAGAAAGTCATCGTGTGCAAGCGCACCAATGGCCAGATCAAGTGGAACCAGCATCGCGACATCTGGTATGAAGACCTGATGAAAGTGGCGGGCACTGTCTGTGCGCCAAAAGAGATGGGTGCCGAAGAAGCGCTGTTCATCCTTTACACCTCCGGCTCCACTGGCAAGCCCAAGGGCGTGCAGCACACCACCGGCGGCTACCTGTTGTACGCGGCCCTGACCCACGAGCGTGTGTTCGACTACCGCCCGGGCGAAGTCTACTGGTGCACCGCCGACGTCGGTTGGGTCACTGGCCACACTTATATTGTCTACGGCCCGCTGGCCAATGGCGCGACCACGCTGCTGTTCGAAGGCGTGCCGAACTACCCGGATATCACCCGGGTCGGGAAAATCGTCGACAAGCACAAGGTCAATATCCTCTACACCGCGCCGACGGCGATCCGCGCAATGATGGCTTCCGGCACCGCCGCCTGCGAAGGCACTGACGGCAGCAGCCTGCGCCTGTTGGGTTCGGTGGGTGAGCCGATCAACCCGGAAGCGTGGGACTGGTACTACAAGAACGTCGGCCAATCCCGTTGCCCGATTGTCGATACCTGGTGGCAGACCGAAACCGGCGCGACCCTGATGAGCCCATTGCCGGGCGCTCACGCGCTCAAGCCGGGTTCGGCGGCACGCCCATTCTTTGGTGTGGTACCGGCGTTGGTGGACAACCTGGGTAACATCATCGAGGGCGCCGCCGAAGGCAACCTGGTGATCCTCGATTCGTGGCCAGGCCAGGCGCGTACCCTGTACGGCGACCATGACCGTTTCGTCGACACTTACTTCAAGACCTTCCGTGGCATGTACTTCACCGGCGACGGCGCGCGTCGCGATGAAGACGGCTACTGGTGGATCACCGGCCGTGTGGATGACGTGCTCAACGTTTCCGGGCACCGCATGGGTACCGCCGAGATCGAAAGCGCCATGGTTGCCCACCCGAAAGTCACGGAAGCAGCAGTGGTCGGTGTACCTCACGACATCAAGGGGCAGGGCATCTATGTGTATGTCACCCTGAAAAACGGCGAGGAGCCGACTGAAGCATTGCGCCTGGAGCTGAAGAACTGGGTACGCAAGGAAATTGGCCCGATTGCTTCGCCGGACGTGATCCAGTGGGCACCGGGTCTGCCGAAGACCCGTTCGGGGAAAATCATGCGTCGTATCCTGCGCAAGATTGCCACGGCCGAGTATGACGGGCTGGGCGATATCTCCACCCTGGCCGATCCAAGCGTGGTGCAGCATTTGATTGATACTCACAAGACCATGAACGTCGCGTAAGCGGGTTTATGGGACCAAGCCCCATTCGGTGTAGGCCGGGTGGGGCTTTTTTGTGGGAATTCACTTTGAAGCGCCATCAATGTGGGTGCTGGCGGCTGACAGACCGCTCTCAGTAGCAAGTCAATAAATATCGGTTTATCTCGTAGGGCGTTTCTGAATGTTACCCAGCGGTGCAAATGTGTAACCCTGCGCCCAAACATGAGGCAAAGTGCTACATCAGTGCCCCGAAAATGCCCGTTTTAGACACCCGGCAAAATAAGATCAAACGCTACACTTGCCGGGATAGAAGGGTTTGCGAATAATAGGCCCGCAATTTGCAGCGTTAATAGGTTTAATATCTTTTGCCTCTGCATAGATTTCAGGGGTTGTCAATGTATTGGAGTCGCTTTCTCGGTGCTTCTGTAAATTGTTGTCGCATTGAGGAAATATCGGCTTCCGGCCTGTCGTTAGAATGCCGATCACTCGCTCGTCGTCGCCGTGTTGAACTGGTGTAGGACGCAGCACCGCTATTCGGTTTCACTCAGTCGCATCGTGGGCCATGGCTCATACTGCTGTTTTTGTCCTATACCGATGGAGTCCCAAGATGAAGAAACTCGTGCTGTTGGGCGCCCTGGCGCTGTCCGTGCTGTCCATGCAAGCCTTCGCTGAAGAGAAGCCGCTGAAAATTGGTATCGAAGCAGCCTACCCTCCGTTTGCCTCGAAGGCGCCGGACGGCAACATCGTCGGTTTCGACTACGACATCGGCAACGCCCTGTGCGAAGAGATGAAGGTCAAGTGCACTTGGGTCGAGCAGGAATTCGACGGCCTGATTCCGGCGCTCAAAGTCCGCAAGATCGACGCGATTCTGTCGTCCATGTCCATCACTGACGACCGCAAGAAGTCCGTGGACTTCACCAACCGCTACTACCTGACCCCGGCGCGCCTGGTGATGAAGGACGGCGTTGCCGTCAGCGACAGCCTGGTTGAGCTCAAGGACAAGAAGATCGGCGTACAGCGCGGTTCGATCCACGACCGTTTCGCCAAGGAAGTCCTGGCGCCTAAAGGTGCGACCATCGTTCCTTACAGCACCCAGAACGAAATCTACCTGGACGTGGCTGCCGGTCGCCTTGATGGCACCGTGGCTGACGCGACCCTGCTCGAAGACGGTTTCCTGAAGACCGACGCGGGCAAAGGCTACGCGTTCGTAGGTCCTGCGTTCACCGACGCCAAGTACTTCGGCGACGGCATCGGTATTGCAGTGCGTAAAGGCGACAAGGCCAACCTGGAGCGCATCAATGCAGCCATCGCTGCGATCCGCGCCAATGGCAAGTACAAAGAAATCGAGAAAAAGTATTTCAACTTCGATATTTACGGCGCTGACGCCAAGTAAACCTTCGCAGTTGTCTGTCCAGAATGGCGCAAGCACCAGGGTCTCTGAAGTTTGCGCCATTTTTTCATCCGCCTTTTCGAGGACCTGAATCATGTTGAAAGGCTACGGGGCCGTTATCCTCGATGGCGCATGGTTGACGCTTCAGCTCGCCTTGTCGTCCATGGCCTTGGCCATTGTTCTGGGTCTGATCGGGGTTGCATTGCGCCTGTCGCCGGTCCGCTGGCTGGCGTGGCTGGGCGACCTGTATTCCACGGTGATCCGCGGGATCCCCGACCTGGTGCTGATCCTGCTGATTTTCTACGGTGGTCAGGACCTGCTCAACCGCGTCGCGCCGCTACTGGGCTACGACGACTATATTGACTTGAACCCCTTGGCCGCCGGTATCGGCACCCTGGGTTTCATCTTTGGCGCCTACCTCTCGGAAACCTTCCGTGGTGCCTTCATGGCCATCCCCAAGGGGCAGGCCGAGGCGGGCATGGCCTATGGCATGAGCCCGTTCCAGGTGTTTTTCCGGGTGATGGTGCCGCAGATGATCCGGCTGGCAATCCCCGGCTTTACCAACAACTGGCTGGTATTGACCAAGGCCACTGCGCTGATTTCGGTGGTGGGCCTGCAAGACATGATGTTCAAGGCCAAGCAGGCGGCGGATGCCACCCGCGAACCTTTTACCTTCTTCCTCGCGGTGGCGGCGATGTACCTGGTGATCACCAGCGTCTCGTTGCTGGCCCTGCGTTACCTTGAGAAGCGCTACTCGGTAGGCGTAAAGGCGGCTGATCTATGATCTTCGACTACAACGTCATCTGGGAGGCCATGCCGCTGTACCTTGGCGGCTTGCTGACCACCCTCAAACTGCTGCTGATCTCGCTGTTCTTCGGCCTGCTCGCCGCCGTGCCCCTGGGCCTGATGCGGGTGTCCAAGCAGCCGCTGGTCAATGGCGCGGCCTGGCTCTACACCTATGTGATCCGCGGCACGCCGATGCTGGTGCAGCTGTTCCTGATCTACTACGGCCTGGCCCAGTTCGAAGCGGTACGCGAGAGCTTCCTCTGGCCGTGGCTGTCCAGCGCAACCTTCTGCGCCTGCCTGGCCTTTGCCATCAACACCAGTGCCTACACCGCAGAAATCATCGCCGGCAGCCTCAAGGCCACGCCCCATGGCGAGATCGAAGCCGCCAAGGCCATGGGCATGTCGCGCTACAAGCTGTACCGCCGCATCCTGCTGCCCTCGGCCCTGCGCCGGGCACTGCCGCAGTACAGCAATGAAGTGATCATGATGTTGCAGACCACCAGCCTGGCCTCCATCGTTACCCTGATCGACATCACCGGTGCCGCGCGCACGGTGAACGCCCAGTACTACCTGCCGTTCGAAGCCTATATCACCGCGGGCCTGTTCTACCTGAGCCTGACGTTCATCCTGGTGCGCCTGTTCAAGCTGGCCGAGCGTCGCTGGTTGAGCTACCTGGCTCCGCGGAAGCACTGATATGGAACGCATCGACCACGTATTGCCCTGGGGGCACCTGGGCTGCGAGCGCCAACTGACGGTGTTCCGCTTCGGCCACGGCGAGCGCAAGGCGTACCTGCAGGCCAGCCTGCACGCCGATGAGTTGCCGGGGATGCGCGCGGCCTGGGAGCTGAAAAAGCGCCTGCTTGAGCTGGAGCAGCAGGGTGCGCTCAATGGGGTGATCGAACTGGTGCCGGTGGCCAACCCGATGGGCCTCGGGCAGTTGCTGCAAGGCAGCCACCAGGGGCGTTTCGAGATTGGCAGCGGCAAGAACTTCAACCGTGATTTCGTCGAGTTGAGCGCGCCGGTGGCGGCCCTGCTGGAAGGCCGGCTGGGCGACGATCCCCACGCCAACGTGCGCATGATCCGCCAGGCGATGAGCGATGCGCTCAATGCATTGCCCGAGCCGAGCAGCCAGTTGCAAGGCATGCAGCGGGTCTTGCTGAGCCATGCCTGCACCGCCGATGTGGTCCTCGACCTGCACTGCGACGCTGAAGCTGCGCTGCACATGTACGCGCTGCCCCAGCACTGGCCGCAGTGGCGTTCGTTGTCGGCGCATTTGAATGTGAAGGTCGGCCTGTTGGCGGAAGACTCCGGCGGCAGCTCGTTTGATGAAGCCTGCTCGTTGCCGTGGCTGCGTTTGTCGCGGATGTTTCCCGAGGCGCAGATCCCTCTGGCCTGCCTGGCAACCACCCTGGAGCTGGGCGGTCAGGCCGACACCGGTCGTGATGAGGCGATTTTTCACGCCGAAGGCATTCTCGCGTTCCTCGCCGAGCAGGGCCTGATCAAGGGTGAGTGGCCGGCGCCGCAACATGAGCCGTGTGAAGGGGTGCCCTTTGAAGGCACCGAATTGCTGTTCGCACCCCACGCCGGGGTGATCAGTTACCTGCGTAAAGCCGGTGACTGGGTGGAAACCGGCGAACCGATTTTTGAAGTGATTGATCCTTTGGCCGACCGCGTCAGCATTGTCTGTGCCGGTACGTCGGGGGTGTTGTTTGCCGTTGAACGGCTACGTTATGCCCAAGCGGGTTTCTGGCTGGCCAAGGTGGCGGGGCGCGAAGCGCTGCGTCACGGGCGCTTGCTCAACGACTGACCAACTGTTTTTGTGAGAACCGACCGCATGTACAAACTTGAAGTCCAAGACCTGCATAAACGCTATGGCAGTCATGAAGTGCTCAAAGGCGTGTCCCTGGCCGCCGCGGCCGGTGATGTGATCAGCATCATCGGGTCCAGTGGCTCGGGCAAAAGTACCTTTTTGCGCTGCATCAACCTGCTGGAGCAGCCTCACGCCGGCAAGATCCTGCTCAATAACGAAGAGCTGAAGCTGGTGGCCAACAAGGACGGCGCGATGAAGGCCGCCGACCCCAAGCAGTTGCAGCGCATGCGTTCGCGCCTGTCCATGGTGTTCCAGCATTTCAACCTGTGGTCGCACATGACCGCCCTGGAAAACGTCATGGAAGCCCCGGTACACGTGCTGGGCATGTCGAAAAAAGACGCCCGCGAAAAGGCCGAGCACTACCTGGCCAAAGTGGGTGTGGCCCACCGCAAGGACGCCTTCCCCGGCCATATGTCCGGTGGCGAGCAGCAGCGCGTGGCAATTGCCCGGGCGCTGGCGATGGAGCCTGAGGTGATGCTGTTTGACGAGCCGACGTCGGCCCTCGACCCGGAGCTGGTCGGCGAAGTCTTGAAAGTCATGCAGGACCTGGCCCTGGAAGGCCGGACCATGGTGGTGGTGACTCACGAAATGGGCTTTGCCCGTGAAGTGTCGAACCAGTTGGTGTTCCTGCACAAAGGCATTGTCGAAGAGCGCGGCAACCCGCGTGAAGTGCTGGTCAACCCGCAGTCCGAGCGGTTGCAGCAGTTCTTGTCCGGCAGCTTGAAGTAAACAGGGCTGCGTTTATGCACTGAAATAGTGCATGCTTCGCAGCCTTGAGGTTGGCCTCGATTCCCTGTGGGGGCGGGCTTGCCTGCGATGGCGAGGTGACTGGCCCGCCGCTGTCGCAGGCAAGCCAGCCCCTACATCAGATCTCTGTTTGTGTTGAGTTTTGTGTTTACTTACGGGCTAGCATTGGCCCATGCCTCTACTCCCGTTTTTCGTTTCGGATAGCATTCCATGACAGCCCATCGCATCGGTTTCCTGATTTGGCCCAGCACTAAAGCCCTGACGCTTGCGCTGGCTGAGGAGGCCTTGCGCGTTGCCCAGCGGGTGCATCCGGATGTGGTCTACGAGGTGTCATTCCTGCAGGCCGAGCCGCCGGTCGAGGGTGAGTGGAAATTGCCCGGCGAACCCTGGGCCGGCAAGCTGGAAGGTTTCCAGAAGCTGTTCCTGCTGGCCGATGAGCCGCCGACGGTGATCGCCTCGCAACTGGGCTCTGCGCTCAAGCAGCTGGTACGCGCCGGCTGCGTGATCGGTGGCTTGTCGGCAGGGGTGTATCCCCTGGCGCAACTGGGGTTGCTCGATGGCTATCGTGCTGCCGTGCACTGGCGCTGGCAGGACGACTTTGCCGAGCGTTTTCCCAAGGTCATTGCCACCAGCCATTTGTTCGATTGGGACCGCGATCGCCTGAGTGCCTGTGGCGGCATGTCGGTCCTCGACCTGATGCTGGCAGTGCTGGCCCGTGACCACGGCGCCGAACTGGCGGGCGCGGTCTCCGAAGAACTGGTGGTGGAGCGCATCCGTGAAGGCGGCGAGCGCCAGCGCATCCCTCTGCAAAACCGCCTGGGCTCCAGCCATCCGAAGCTGACCCAGGCGGTGTTGCTGATGGAGGCCAATATCGAAGAACCGCTGACCACCGACGAAATCGCCCAGCATGTGTGCGTGTCGCGACGACAACTGGAACGGATCTTCAAGCAATACCTCAACCGCGTTCCCAGCCAGTACTACCTGGAACTGCGCCTGAACAAGGCGCGCCAGATGTTGATGCAAACCAGCAAGTCGATCATCCAGATCGGCCTGTCCTGCGGCTTCTCCTCGGGGCCGCACTTCTCCAGCGCCTACCGCAACTTCTTCGGCGCCACCCCGCGTGAAGACCGCAACCAGCGTCGCAGCAGCAGCCCGTTCGAGTTGTCGTCGGTGCCGTCCGAGCGCGGCTGAGCAGCGTCTTGTCCGGCGCATGCAACTGAGCAAAATTCCCACGGCACTGCCGCAACCGCCTGTCTTCTGTTTAAACTGCGCCATTGCGAAGCTATTTGTCGCATTGGCGTAAACCCGCGTAAAACGGGGGTTGGCGCTATAAGAAGTTGTCGCTTGGCGGCAAGGCCGCGCTGAAAACTGTCCTTACAATCCCTGCATCGCCCGCCAGTTTCAGGCAGGCGTTCCTCTTCAGGAGACTCCGATGTCCGTTGAGCAAGCCCCGGTGCAACGTGCCGATTTCGACCAGGTCATGGTGCCCAACTATGCCCCTGCCGCCTTTATCCCTGTGCGTGGCGAAGGTTCCCGTGTGTGGGACCAGTCGGGTCGCGAGCTGATCGACTTTGCCGGCGGCATCGCAGTGAACGTGCTGGGCCATGCCCACCCGGCGCTGGTCGGTGCACTGACTGAACAGGCCAACAAGCTGTGGCACGTCTCCAACGTGTTCACCAATGAGCCGGCCCTGCGCCTGGCCCATAAGCTGATCGACGCCACCTTTGCCGAGCGTGTGTTCTTCTGCAACTCCGGCGCCGAAGCCAACGAGGCCGCCTTCAAGCTGGCCCGTCGCGTGGCGTTCGACCGTTTCGGCAGCGAGAAATACGAGATCATCGCCGCACTGAACAGCTTCCACGGCCGCACCCTGTTTACCGTCAACGTCGGTGGCCAGTCGAAGTACTCCGATGGTTTCGGTCCTAAAATCACCGGCATCACCCACGTTCCTTATAACGACCTGGACGCGCTGAAAGCTGCGGTGTCGGACAAGACCTGCGCCGTGGTGCTGGAGCCGATCCAGGGTGAAGGCGGCGTGCTGCCGGCCGAGCTGGCCTACCTGCAAGGTGCCCGCGACCTGTGTGACGCCAACAATGCACTGCTGGTGTTCGACGAAGTGCAGACCGGTATGGGCCGCAGCGGCCATCTGTTTGCCTACCAGCACTACGGCGTGGTGCCTGACATCCTTACCAGCGCCAAGAGCCTGGGCGGCGGTTTCCCGATTGCCGCGATGCTGACCCGTGAAGACCTGGCCAAGCACCTGGTGGTCGGCACCCACGGCACCACCTACGGCGGCAACCCGCTGGCATGCGCGGTGGCGGAAGCGGTGATCGACGTGATCAACACCCCTGAGGTGCTGGCCGGCGTGAATGCCAAGCACGACCTGTTCAAGGCCCGCCTGGAGCAGATCGGCCAGAAATACGGGATCTTTACCCAGGTGCGTGGCATGGGCCTGCTGCTCGGTTGCGTATTGAGCGACGCCTTCAAAGGCAAGGCCAAGGACGTGTTCAACGCGGCCGAGAAAGAGAACCTGATGATCCTGCAAGCCGGCCCGGACGTGGTGCGCTTTGCGCCGAGCCTGGTGGTGGAAGATGCGGATATCACCGAAGGGCTGGATCGTTTTGAGCGTGCTGTAAAAACACTGACGCAAGCCTGATAGATACACATTTATCTAACGAACCGGATCAAATGTGGGAGCGGGCTTGCCCGCGATAGCGATCTGTCAGTCGACGTTGTTGTGACTGGCCCACCGCAATCGCGGGCAAGCCCGCTGCCACATTGGAACCTGGGTGATTCCAGGTTCGGTGTCCGGCATTTTTTTATGAAGTTTTCGAGTTAAGGAGTGACACCATGCTGGTGATGCGCCCCGCGCAAATGGCTGATCTGGGCGAGGTACAGCGTCTGGCTGCGGACAGCCCGATTGGTGTCACCTCCCTGCCGGATGACGTTGAACGCCTGAGCGACAAAATCGCCGCCAGCGAAGCGTCCTTCGCCGCCGAAGTGAGTTTCAACGGCGAAGAAAGCTATTTCTTTGTTCTCGAAGACACCGTTGCCGGCAAGCTGGTGGGCTGTTCGGCCATCGTCGCCTCGGCCGGTTATTCCGAGCCGTTCTACAGCTTTCGCAACGAGACCTTCGTCCACGCCTCCCGTGAACTGAAGATCCACAACAAGATTCACGTCCTGTCCCAGTGCCACGACCTGACCGGCAACAGCTTGCTGACCAGCTTCTATGTGGTGCCGGAGCTGGTGGGGTCGGCCTGGTCGGAGCTCAACTCCCGTGGCCGCCTGTTGTTTGTCGCCAGCCATCCGGAGCGGTTTGCCGATTCTGTGGTGACCGAGATTGTCGGCTACAGCGATGAGAACGGTGACTCGCCGTTCTGGGACGCCATCGGCCGCAACTTCTTCGACCTCAACTATGCTGCCGCCGAGCGCCTGTGCGGGTTGAAGAGCCGCACCTTCCTCGCCGAACTGATGCCGCACTACCCAATCTACGTGCCGCTGTTGCCGGATGAAGCCCAGGAAGCCATGGGCCAGGTACACCCGCGTGCGCAGATCACCTTCGACATCCTGATGCGCGAAGGCTTTGAAACCGACCATTACATCGACATCTTCGACGGTGGCCCGACCCTGCATGCGCGGGTCTCGGGCATTCGTTCGATCGCCCAGAGCCGCGTGGTGCCGGTGAAGATCGGCGAGATGGTCAAGGGCGTCGGCCGCCAGTACCTGGTGAGCAACGCGCAGTTG
Organism: Pseudomonas sp. FP2294; assembly: GCF_030687625.1. Taxonomy (NCBI): domain Bacteria; kingdom Pseudomonadati; phylum Pseudomonadota; class Gammaproteobacteria; order Pseudomonadales; family Pseudomonadaceae; genus Pseudomonas; species Pseudomonas sp. FP2294. The sequence continues at coordinate 4,307,074 of NZ_CP117441.1, read as the reverse complement.
CAGGATTACCGCGCGGTCATGCTCGAACTGGACTACGCGCCGGGCAAGCCCGTGACCCTGGACCTGGAAGCAGCCGAAGCCCTGGGCGTCGGCGAAGGCGCCAGCGTGCGTCTGGTCGCGGTTTAAAAGCAGAGTTTCGCGGGTGGCTGCAGCCAGCGGCCCGTTTGAGGAGATAGCATGATCGTTCGTCCCGTACGCAGCAGCGATTTACCGGCCCTGATTGAATTGGCGCGCAGCACTGGCACCGGTCTCACCACCTTGCCGGCCAACGAAGAGCGCCTGACCCACCGGGTGGGCTGGGCTGAAAAAACCTTTCGCGGCGAAGCCGGGCGCGGGGATGCCGACTACCTGTTTGTGCTGGAGAACGACGAAGGCCGCGTGGTGGGGATTTCCGCGATTGCCGGCGCCGTCGGCCTGCGCGAGCCGTGGTACAACTTCCGGGTCGGCCTGACGGTCAGCGCCTCCCAGGAGCTGAACATCTACCGCGAGATTCCTACGCTGTTCCTGGCCAACGACCTGACGGGCAACTCCGAGCTGTGCTCGCTGTTCCTGCATGCCGATTACCGCAACGGCCTCAACGGTCGCATGCTGGCCAAGGCGCGGATGCTGTTTATCGCCGAGTTCCCGCAGCTGTTTGGCAACAAGATCATCGCCGAGATGCGCGGGGTGTCCAATGACGCCGGGCGTTCGCCGTTCTGGGAAAGCCTGGGCCGGCACTTCTTCAAGATGGAGTTCAGCCAGGCCGACTACCTCACCGGCGTGGGCAACAAGGCGTTTATCGCCGAACTGATGCCCAAGTTCCCGCTGTACACCTGCTTTTTGTCCGAGGACGCCCGCAACGTGATCGGCAAGGTTCATCCCGACACCGAGCCGGCCTTGAGCATGCTCAAGAGCGAAGGCTTCAGCTACCAGGGTTACGTCGATATCTTCGACGCAGGTCCGGCGGTGGAGTGTGAGACCAGCAAGATCCGCGCGGTGCGCGACAGCCAGGCGCTGGTACTGGCCATCGGCACGCCGGGGGACGATGCCACGCCGTTCCTGATGCATAACCGTAAACGTGAAGAGTGCCGCATCACCGCCGCACCGGCGCGCCTGGCTGCCGGCACGCTGGTGGTCGATCCGCTGACCGCCAAGCGCCTGCAACTGGTGGCCGGTGATCAAGTGCGTGCGGTACCGTTGTCTGCTGCCCGGGAGTCGAAATAATGAATGCGTTGTATATCGCAGGGAGCTGGCTGGCTGGCCAGGGTGAACGCTTTGAGTCGCTGAACCCGGTGACCCAGCAAGTGGTCTGGGCCGGCAATGGCGCCAGCGTCGAGCAGGTCGAATCCGCGGTGCAGGCCGCACGCCAAGCGTTCCCGGCCTGGGCCAAGCGCCCGCTGCAAGAGCGCATCAGTGTGCTGGAAACCTTTGCCGCCACCCTGAAAAGCCGTGCCGATGAAATCGCCCGCTGCATTGGCGAGGAAACCGGCAAGCCTCTGTGGGAATCGGCCACCGAAGTCACCAGCATGGCCAATAAAATCGCGATCTCGGTGCAAAGCTACCGCGAGCGTACCGGCGAGAAGAGCGGCCCCCTGGGCGACGCCACCGCTGTATTGCGCCACAAGCCTCACGGTGTGGTCGCAGTATTCGGCCCTTACAACTTCCCTGGCCACTTGCCCAATGGGCATATCGTCCCGGCCTTGCTCGCGGGTAATACCGTATTGTTCAAACCGAGCGAGCTGACCCCTAAAGTGGCCGAGCTGACGGTGCAGTGCTGGGTCGAAGCCGGCCTGCCAGCGGGCGTGTTGAACCTGCTGCAAGGCGCGCGCGAGACCGGGATTGCCCTGGCCTCAAATCCAGGTATCGACGGGCTGTTCTTCACTGGCTCCAGCCGCACCGGCAACCACCTGCACCAGCAATTCGCCGGGCGCCCGGACAAGATCCTCGCGCTGGAAATGGGCGGCAACAACCCGCTGGTGGTGGACCAGGTGGCCGATGTGGACGCTGCGGTCTATACCATCATCCAGTCGGCCTTTATTTCCGCCGGCCAGCGCTGCACCTGCGCCCGGCGCCTGCTGGTACCGGAAGGCGCCTGGGGCGATGCACTGCTGGCGCGCCTGGTGGCGGTCAGCGCGACCATTGCCGTCGGTGCCTACGACCAGCAACCGCCGCCGTTCATGGGCTCGGTGATCTCCCTGGCGGCGGCCAAGGCCTTGATGGAGGCCCAGGAACTGATGCTGGCCAACGGCGCCGTGGCGCTGCTGGAAATGACTCAGCCCCAGGCGCAGGCAGCCTTGCTGACGCCAGGCATCATCGACGTCACGGCCGTGATCGAGCGCGAGGACGAAGAGCTGTTCGGCCCGTTGCTGCAAGTCATTCGCTATACGGATTTTGAAGCGGCGATCAGTGAAGCCAACAACACCCAGTACGGCCTGGCCGCCGGTCTGTTGTCGGACTCCGAGGCGCGTTACCAGCAGTTCTGGCTGGAGAGCCGGGCCGGTATCGTCAACTGGAACAAGCAACTGACCGGCGCCGCCAGCACCGCGCCCTTTGGCGGGGTAGGGGCATCGGGCAATCATCGCGCCAGTGCGTATTACGCGGCGGATTATTGCGCGTACCCGGTGGCGTCCCTGGAAACCCCGAGCCTGGTCTTGCCGGCCGCGCTGACTCCGGGTGTGACGCTGATCTAAATGTGGCAGCTGGCTTGTGTGGGAGCTGGCTTGCCTGCGATGCGGACACTTCGATCTTTCAGTCAGATTGAGGGGATGCCATCGCAGGCAAGCCAGCTCCTACACTCGCCGGCGCCTACAGTTGATCGGGTTTGCAGAGACAGATTTGTGGTGTGTTGAAGACCTTTGATGCCTATAAAAACAGATGTTCGTGGAGCCTCGCCGATGAAATCCTGTGAAGTCAATTTTGACGGTCTCGTGGGGCCGACCCATAACTACGGCGGTTTGTCCTACGGCAACGTCGCGTCCCAGAGCAACAGCCAGCAATCTTCCAACCCCAAGGAAGCGGCGTTGCAGGGCCTGGCGAAAATGAAAGCCCTGATGGACATGGGCTTTGTGCAAGGCGTGCTCGCCCCCCAGGAACGCCCGGATGTGGGCGCATTGCGCCGCCTTGGCTTTGCCGGTAGCGACGCCCAGGTGATCCAGCAGGCGGCCAAGCAGGCCATGCCGTTACTGGTGGCCAGTTGTTCCGCATCGAGCATGTGGGTGGCCAACGCCGCCACGGTCAGCCCGAGCGCCGACACGGCCGACGGCCGCGTGCATTTCACCGCCGCCAACCTCAACTGCAAATACCACCGCAGCATCGAACACCCGACCACCAGCCGCGTGCTGGGGGCCATGTTTGCTGACCATAAGCACTTCGCCCACCACGCCGCGTTGCCGGCCGTGGCGCAGTTCGGTGACGAAGGCGCGGCTAACCACACGCGTTTCTGCCGCGAATATGGTGAGGCGGGCGTGGAGTTTTTCGTGTTTGGGCGCAGTGCGTTCGACACCCGTTACCCGGCGCCGCAAAAGTACCCGGCACGCCAGACCCTCGAAGCGTCCCAGGCGGTTGCCCGTTTGCATGGCCTGCAGGATGACGGTGTGGTCTACGGCCAGCAGAACCCGGCCGTGATTGATGCCGGTGTGTTCCACAACGATGTGATCGCGGTGGGCAACGGCGAAGTGCTGTTCTATCACGAGGATGCGTTCCTCAATACCGAGCAAATGCTGGCTGAGCTGCAGGCCAAGCTGGGCAAGGTTGGCGGCAACTTCCAGGCGATCTGCGTGCCCCGCGCCCTGGTCAGCGTCGAAGACGCCGTGCGCTCTTACCTGTTCAACAGCCAGTTGCTGAGCCGCGCCGACGGTTCGATGCTGTTGATCGTGCCCGAAGAGTGCCACAACAACGAGCGCGTCTGGCACTACCTGCAAAGCCTGACCCGTTCCGGTGGGCCGATCGGCGAAGTGAAAGTCTTCGACCTCAAGCAGAGCATGCAGAACGGCGGCGGCCCGGCCTGCCTGCGTTTGCGCGTGGCGCTGAAGGAGGCTGAACTGGCGGCGGTCAACCCAGGGGTTATCATGACGGCACCGCTGTATGAAACGTTGACCCAATGGGTCGGCAAGCACTACCGCGACAGCCTGCGCGAAACCGACCTGGCTGACCCGCAGTTGCTGCTCGAATGTCGCACGGCATTGGATGAACTGACGCAAATCCTTAAACTGGGCTCGGTTTATCCTTTCCAGATCAATTAAAGCCCCACGGCTGAGACTTATTTATGACCACCGATACCCTGAAGCTGATCCTTGAAGACACCGACGGCACCCAGCTGGAAACCTCCTGCACCCGCCTCGCCGTGGTGTGGCAGGGCAAGGAAATCTGGATCCAGCACGACGGCCGTGGCCAACTGCTGATCGGCGTGGACGTGGAAGAGGGTGATGCCGAATACGCCAACCTGCTGATGCGCCCCCTGGCGACCAACCTGATGAGCCTGCAACTGGAAATGGAACCGGCCGACGTTGAAGGTGATGACGACGATCACGTCCACGGCCCAGGCTGCAACCACTAAGGAAGCTGCTCTATGCTCGCCCTCGGCAAACTGCTTGAACTGACCCTCGCCGGTCGTGAACCGGCGCAAAAAATTCAACTGACTGTCGACGGCGTGCAGATGCGCTGGCTCAGTGAGGGCGCCCTTGAAGTGCGGCCTCCCGAAGCCCGGGACAACGGCGCCGATGTGCTGCTGTCGTCCGGTATCCATGGCAACGAAACCGCGCCGATCGAATTGGCCGACCGCTTGTTGCATGGCATTGCCCGTGGGGAGATCAAGCCTCGCACCCGTATTCTGTTCCTGTTCGGCAACCCCGAGGCCATACGCCGCGGCGAGCGTTATCTCGAGCAGGACGTCAACCGGCTGTTCAACGGCCGTCACGAACAAAGCATAGGCCCTGAAGCCATGCGTGCCGCCGAGCTCGAGCAGTTGGCCCGCACCTTCTTCAGCGTGCCCGGCCGTAGCCGCTTGCACTACGACCTGCACACGGCCATCCGTGGCTCGAAGATCGAACAGTTCGCCCTGTACCCCTTCAAAGAAGGCCGTCAGCACTCACGCGCCGAACTGGCCCGTTTACGTGCGGCTGGCATGGAGGCGGTGCTGTTGCAGAACAAGACCTCCATCACCTTCACCGCGTTTACCTACGAGCAACTGGGCGCCGAGTCGTTCACCCTGGAGCTGGGCAAGGCCCGGCCATTTGGGCAGAACCAGGGGGTGGATGTGTCGCGCCTGGAAACCCGTCTCAAGCAGATCATCGAAGGTAACGAGCCGGCCACCGAGGGCCTGGACGGCCTGAAGTTGTTCAGCGTGGCGCGGGAAATCATCAAGCACAGTGACGCCTTCACTCTGCATTTGCCGGCGGACGTGGAGAACTTTTCAGAGCTGGAGAAGGGCTATCTGCTGGCCGAAGACATCGCCAAGACCCGCTGGGTGATCGAGGAGGAGGGCGCGCGCATCATCTTCCCCAACCCGAAGGTCAAGAATGGCTTGCGGGCGGGCATCCTGATTGTGCCGACCACAGATGTTGGCCTGGCCTGAACCCCGAGACTGACTCGGTCGAATGTGGGAGCGGGCTTGCTCGCGAAGGCGGAGTGTCAGTCAATACCTGTGTGACTGATCCAGCGCTTTCGCGAGCAAGCCCGCTCCCACATTTGCTTTGCAGTGTCGCTTAAACCGCTACAGCACGCGGCTCATTGCGACGGATCGCGCGGATCTTGTGCAGGGTGTCGGCGCAGGTCTGCGCGGCTTCCTTGCCCTTGTGCACAAAGTGCTCAAAGAAGAAGTTGTGGTGCTCGCTGCCCGCGTGGAAATGATGCGGCGTGAGGGACACCGAGAACACCGGCACTTCGGTTTCCAACTGCACCTGCATCAGGCCGCTGACCACCGATTGCGCGACGAACTCATGGCGATAGATCCCGCCGTCCACCACCAGGGCGGCAGCGACGATGCCGGCGTAACGGCCGGACTTGGCCAGCAGCTTGGCGTGCAGGGGCATTTCAAAGGCGCCGCCGACTTCAAAGAAGTCGATATCCGACTCCTGGTAGCCCTGGACGAGCATTTCGGCGAGGAAGCCTTTACGGCTTTGATCAACAATATCTTTGTGCCAGCAAGCCTGGATAAACGCGACGCGCTCACCGTGGTGGTTCTTGCTCTTGCTGTCGATTGCGGTGGGTTGCATGTTCTGACTCCTGTTTATGAAAAAAACAGGGCGTTATGAATCGAATGGGATTTAAGGGTGCGAGCGGCTGGGGCATGCAGGCATGCCATCAGCGTTCGGCCCTTAGGCGCCAATCCCGTTCTCTCTTCATCCGGACTATGACCGTCGGCCCCGGGATCACACCGGGTCTGCTGACCTTGCCGCCGTCCCGCGTGAGCAGTTCGAGGCGCCAAGCGCTCGCGGGCTATGCGCATTGCGCGCAATTACCGCCGGTGGGGAATTGCACCCCGCCCTGAGAACGTTGCCGCCAGAACCCTGGCGGCGGAGAGTTTTTACCATACATTTCGAAAAACTGCATAGGGTGCTTGTTAATATCGACTATCGACAGGTTTGCTGGCAGCTCCATCCAGGAGCCGGCTTGATATTTGCCGGTGATGCCCGCAGTAATCGGTTACAACAGGGGATTCCCCACTCGCAGAGGCAGATTTGATGTCGGTTATTGATCTTCGTAGTGACACCGTGACCCAACCCACCCCTGGCATGCGAGCTGCCATGGCCGACGCCCCCAGCGGCGATGATGTCTACGGTGAAGACCCCAGCGTCAACCTGCTGGAGGCCGAACTGGCCAAGCGCCTGGGCTTCGCTGCGGCGCTGTTCGTGCCTACCGGTACCATGAGCAACCTGTTGGCGCTGATGGCCCACTGCGAGCGGGGCGAGGAATACATCGTCGGCCAGCAGGCCCACACCTACAAATACGAAGGCGGCGGCGCGGCGGTGCTGGGTTCGATCCAGCCGCAGCCCCTGGAAGTCCAGGCCGACGGTTCGCTGGATCTGGCCCAGGTCGCAGAGGCGATCAAACCGGACGACTTCCACTTCGCCCGCACCCGGCTGTTGGCCCTGGAAAACACCATGCAGGGCAAAGTCTTGCCCATCAGCTACCTGGCCGCTGCCCGCGCATTTACCCGTGAGCACGGCCTGGCCCTGCACCTGGACGGCGCGCGCCTGTACAACGCGGCCGTCAAGCTGGGCGTGGATGCCCGGGAGATTACCCAGCACTTCGATTCGGTTTCGGTGTGCCTGTCCAAGGGCCTTGGCGCGCCGGTTGGCTCGGTGCTGTGTGGCTCCAGTGCGTTGATCGCCAAGGCCCGTCGTTTGCGCAAGATGGTCGGCGGCGGCATGCGCCAGGCCGGCTCGCTGGCGGCGGCCGGGCTGTATGCCCTGGACCATCAGGTGGCGCGCCTGGCCGACGACCATGCCAATGCCCACTGGCTGGGCGACGAGCTGCGCAAGGCCGGCTACAGCGTGGAGCCGGTGCAGACCAATATGGTCTACGTGCAGATCGGCGAGCAGGCCCAGGCCCTGAAGGCGTTTGCCGAGGCCCGTGGGATCAAGTTGAGCGCCGCGCCGCGCCTGCGCATGGTCACGCACCTGGACGTCAGCCGGGCGCAGATCGAGCAAGTGCTGGCGACATTTGTCGAGTTTTCCCGGAAATGACCGTGCAGACCGTCTAATTGACTGTTTCTATCGTATAAACACGCTGTACCACGGGCAAAGGGCCGATATAATGCGGCCCTTTGCCGTCGCTCCGTCTGATGACGTTTAGCACTGGCCTTTGGCCGCAGCCTCCGTGGAAGAACCTAATGAAAAGCGCAGAAATCCGTGAAGCCTTCCTTCGCTTCTTCGAAGAGCAAGGTCACACCCGTGTCGCCTCCAGCTCCTTGATCCCAGGCAATGACCCTACCCTGCTGTTCACTAACGCGGGGATGAACCAGTTCAAGGACTGCTTCCTGGGCCAGGAAAAGCGCGCCTACACCCGCGCCACCAGCAGCCAGAAGTGCGTGCGCGCCGGCGGCAAGAACAGCGACCTGGAGAATGTTGGCTACACCGCCCGTCACCACACCTTTTTCGAAATGCTCGGCAACTTCAGCTTTGGCGATTATTTCAAGCAAGACGCGATCAACTTCGCCTGGACCTTCCTCACTGGCGTGCTGAAGCTGCCGAAGGAAAAACTCTGGGTCACCGTCTACGCCACCGATGACGAAGCCTACGACATCTGGACCCAGCAGATCGGTGTGCCGGTCGAACGCATGATTCGCATCGGCGACAACAAGGGCGCGCCTTACGCCTCCGACAACTTCTGGACCATGGGCGATACCGGCCCGTGCGGCCCGTGCACCGAGATTTTCTACGATCATGGCGCCGACATCTGGGGTGGCCCGCCGGGCTCGCCGGAAGAAGACGGTGACCGTTACATCGAGATCTGGAACAACGTGTTCATGCAGTTCAACCGCACCGCCGATGGCGTGTTGCATCCGCTGCCTGCGCCGTCGGTCGATACCGGTATGGGCCTGGAGCGGATCAGCGCGGTGATGCAGCACGTTCACTCCAACTACGAAATCGACCTGTTCAAGAACCTGCTGAGCGCGTCGGCCGCGGCCATTGGCTGCGCCAACGACAACCAGTCTTCGCTCAAAGTGGTGTCGGACCATATCCGTTCTTGCGGTTTCCTGATTGCCGACGGCGTGCTGCCTTCCAACGAAGGCCGTGGCTATGTGCTGCGCCGCATCATCCGTCGTGCCTGCCGCCACGGTAACAAGTTGGGCGCCACGGGTAGCTTCTTCTACAAAATCGTTGCCGCGCTGGTGGCCGAGATGGGCGAAGCCTTCCCGGAACTCAAGCAGCAGCAAGCCAACATCGAGCGCGTGCTCAAGGCTGAAGAAGAGCAGTTCTCCAAGACTCTGGAGCACGGCCTGAAGATCCTGGAACAGGACCTGGCTGAGCTCAAAGGTACCGTGGTGCCGGGTGATGTGGTGTTCAAGCTGTATGACACCTATGGCTTCCCGATGGACCTGACGGCCGACATCGCCCGCGAGCGTGAACTGACGGTCGATGAGGTTGGTTTCGAGCGTGAGATGGAAGCCCAGCGTGTACGCGCTCGTTCCGCGAGCTCTTTTGGCCTGGACTACAACACCCTGGTCAAGGTTGACGTGGCGACCGAGTTCACCGGCTATCACGCTACCGTCGGCTCGGCCAAGATCGTGGCTATCTATAAAGATGGCAAGTCGGTCGATGTCTTGAGCGAAGGCGAAGAGGCGGTCGTGGTGCTCGATCAGACGCCGTTCTACGCCGAATCCGGCGGCCAGGTCGGTGACTGTGGTTTCTTGCGTTCGACATCCGGTCGTTTCGACGTGCGCGACACCACCAAGACCGGCGGTGCTTTCCTGCATCACGGTGTGTTGGTGCTGGGTAACCTGACGGTCGGCGCTCCGGTAGAAACTCAGGTTGATGCTGAGGTGCGGCATGCAACCGCCTTGAACCATTCGGCCACCCACTTGCTGCACGCCGCGCTGCGCCAGGTATTGGGCGAGCACGTCCAGCAGAAGGGTTCGTTGGTCGACAGCCAGCGCCTGCGCTTCGACTTCAGCCATTTTGAAGCGATCAAGCCTGAGCAATTGAAGGCACTGGAAGATATCGTCAACGCCGAGATTCGCAAGAACACCCCGGTAGAAACTGAAGAAACCGATATTGAAACCGCCAAGAAAAAAGGCGCCATGGCGCTGTTTGGCGAGAAGTACGGCGACGAAGTGCGCGTGCTGAGCATGGGCGGCAGCTTCTCCGTGGAGCTGTGTGGCGGTATCCACGCCGCGCGCACCGGCGACATCGGCCTGCTGAAAATCACCAGCGAAGGCGGTGTGGCTTCCGGTGTACGGCGTATCGAGGCAGTGACCGGCGCTGCGGCCCTGGCCTACCTGAATGCGGCCGAAGAACAACTCAAGGAAGCGGCGACCCTGGTCAAGGGCAGCCGTGACAACCTGATCGACAAGCTCTCTGCCGTACTGGAGCGCAACCGCCAGCTGGAAAAACAGCTGGAGCAGTTGCAGGCCAAGGCGGCCAGCGCCGCGGGCGACGATTTGTCGGCCTCGGCCCTGGACATCAAGGGCGTGAAGGTTCTGACTGCACGTCTGGACGGTCAAGATGGCAAGGCGCTGTTGGCCTTGGTCGATCAGTTGAAGAACAAGCTCGGTCGCGCAGTGATCCTGCTCGGCAGTGTCCATGAGGAAAAGGTCGTACTGGTTGCCGGTGTAACCAAAGACCTGACTGGCCAACTCAAAGCCGGTGATTTGATGAAGCAAGCCGCCGCGGCAGTGGGCGGGAAGGGCGGTGGTCGTCCGGACATGGCACAAGGCGGTGGTGTAGACGCCGGAGCCCTGGACGCGGCCCTGGCCCTGACCGTGCCGTTTGTCGAGGCCGGTATTTAAGGCGCTGTTAATGAGCCCATGGTCTAGTCATGGGCTCGCTTAGCTGCTGGAAGATTTGTTTATTGGGCGCTCCTTTACGGGCTGAGGCGGCTTAGAAATGGCTTTGATCGTACAGAAATTTGGAGGCACCTCGGTCGGCTCTGTCGAAAGAATCGAGCAGGTCGCCGACAAGGTTAAGAAATTCCGCGATGCCGGCGACGACCTGGTGGTGGTGCTGTCGGCCATGAGCGGCGAGACCAATCGCCTGATCGACCTGGCCAAGCAAATCAGTGGCGATCAGGCGCCGCTGGCGCGTGAGCTGGATGTGATCGTGTCCACCGGTGAGCAGGTGACCATTGCCCTGCTGGCCATGGCGCTGAACAAGCGTGGCGTGCCGGCGGTGTCCTACACGGGCACCCAGGTACGGATCCTGACGGACAGCGCGCATACCAAGGCGCGCATCCTGCAGATCGACGACCAGAAGATTCGTGGTGACCTGAAGGCTGGTCGCGTGGTGGTTGTCGCCGGTTTCCAGGGCGTCGACGAGCACGGCAATATCACGACCCTGGGCCGTGGCGGTTCCGACACCACCGGTGTGGCGCTGGCGGCAGCCTTGAAGGCTGACGAATGCCAGATCTATACCGATGTGGACGGCGTCTACACCACCGACCCGCGCGTCGTGTCCGTGGCCCAGCGCCTGGACAAGATCACCTTCGAAGAGATGCTGGAAATGGCCAGCCTCGGGTCCAAGGTGCTGCAGATCCGTGCGGTGGAGTTCGCTGGCAAGTACAACGTACCGCTGCGCGTATTGCACAGCTTTAAAGAGGGTCCGGGCACCCTCATTACTATTGATGAAGAGGAATCCATGGAACAGCCGATCATTTCCGGCATCGCTTTTAATCGCGATGAAGCCAAGCTGACCATCCGTGGCGTGCCAGACACCCCGGGCGTGGCGTTCAAGATTCTCGGGCCTATCAGCGGCGCGAACATTGAAGTCGACATGATCGTGCAGAACGTTGCGCACGATAACACCACCGACTTCACCTTCACTGTGCACCGCAACGAGTACGATGCGGCCGAACGTATCCTGCAGAACACTGCCAAGGAAATCGGTGCTCGTGAAGTGGTCGGCGACACCAAGATCGCCAAGGTCTCGATCGTCGGTGTGGGCATGCGCTCCCATGCGGGTGTTGCCAGCCGCATGTTCGAATCCCTGGCCAAGGAAACCATCAATATCCAGATGATCTCCACGTCGGAGATCAAGGTATCGGTGGTGATCGAAGAGAAGTACCTGGAACTGGCTGTGCGTGCACTGCACACCGCTTTCGAACTAGACGCGCCGGCCCGACAGGGCGAGTAACGCGTTGCCAGGAAGGCGCGGTTGATCCGCGCCTTTCTTTTTTGTCGGGTGAGGGCGCAAGCCTGTTCTTTTGCCCGTGCTCGACAATACTAAGGCGTGCAGGTCCATGGCCGTTTGGTCATAGGCCCAGGGCCTTTTTTTGCAGACTGTTGTTCCCGAAATGAAATGCGTGAGGAGAAAGGTATGCTGATTCTGACTCGTCGATGCGCAGAAAGCCTGATTATTGGTGATGGCGAAATCACCGTGACCGTGCTCGGCGTCAAAGGCAATCAAGTGCGGATTGGGGTCAATGCCCCCAAAGAGGTGGCCGTCCACCGTGAGGAAATCTACCTGCGGATCAAGAAAGAGAAGGACGACGAACCAAGCCATTAATTTTTATCGTTTTTTATGTTTGCAAACGGGGATGAAGCTGGTTAATATACGCCCCGTGTTGCGGAGAGCTGGCCGAGTGGCCGAAGGCGCTCCCCTGCTAAGGGAGTACACCTCAAAAGGGTGTCGGGGGTTCGAATCCCCCGTTCTCCGCCATTATTTGCTTAGTACGTTGCAATCTGGTTTTTTCGCTAAGTGCTTGAAACTAAACGAAAAAATAGCTTTACATAGAGATTGAACGGCCTATAATGCGCGGCAACAAATGCACTCGTAGCTCAGCTGGATAGAGTACTCGGCTACGAACCGAGCGGTCACAGGTTCGAATCCTGTCGAGTGCACCATTTAAGAGTTAGTTGCAGCAATGCAGATAACTTGGCTTCAACCAGTTGTGATCTGGTATAAAACCACAATCTGCACTCGTAGCTCAGCTGGATAGAGTACTCGGCTACGAACCGAGCGGTCACAGGTTCGAATCCTGTCGAGTGCACCATACAAACAAAAAGCCCGCCTAGTGCGGGCTTTTTGCCGTCTGGGGTTTTTATTTTCCCGTGGGGGTGTGCTTGTGTAGGAATCGTCTGCGGCCTGCATGTTTTTCTCTCGGCCATGTGTTTTCTTTTCTGTCAGCGTCGTCGCAGTTTCATACGTGTGGCCAACACTCAGCTTTGTTGCGCAAGCGCTTGTTCTTTCCAGTTTTTTAACGTTTAAAACGGCCGGGCGGTGTATCATTGCGCCCGTCAGCCCCGCCGGGGCTTGTGGAATACCTCCATGGACTTACCCAGTAGTTACTCAGTACCCCGTTTTACCAATCATGAATTGACTGATTGATCCTTCCGGCGTGCCCCGCTGCTGGGAGTGGAGTTCGCCTATGACCGAAGTAGAAGTAAAGAAAACACAAGAAAGCCTGCAGGATCGCCTGGCTCAAGTCGTTGAGCTGCTGCAGCGCCAGCGTGTGGTCGAAGATCTGACCCATCGCCAGGAAGGCCCTCATCAAGACCGGGTCGAGAACCTGGTCCATCGGCAGAATCTCGTCGAGTTGCAGCGCAAGCTCGATGACCTGCACTCTGCCGACGTTGCCTACATCCTTGAAGCCCTGCCGCTGGACGACCGTCTGACGCTTTGGCAGTTGGTCAAGGCGGATCGTGATGGCGACATCCTTCTCGAGGTATCCGATTCGGTTCGTGAAACCCTGATCGCCGACATGGACGATCACGAGCTCCTGGCCGCCGCCAAGGAGATGGACGCTGACGAACTGGCCGACCTGGCCCCTGAACTGCCCCGTGATGTTGTCCATGAGCTGATGGAGACCCTCGATGGTCAACAGCGTGAGCGTGTGCGCTCCGCGTTGTCCTATGACGAGGAACAGGTCGGCGCATTGATGGACTTCGAAATGGTCACCATCCGAGAGGATGTCAGCCTGGAAGTGGTCTTGCGTTACCTGCGGCGTCTCAAGGAGCTGCCAGGGCATACCGACAAGCTGTTTGTGGTGGACTACGACGGCATCCTCAAGGGCGTGCTGCCGATCAAGCGCCTGCTGGTCAACGACCCGGACAAACAAGTGGCTGAGGTCATGGCCAGCGACCCGGTGAGCTTTCATCCTGATGAAGACGCCTACGATGCCGCCCAGGCATTCGAGCGTTATGACTTGATTTCGGCCCCGGTGGTCGACAAGAACGGCAAGCTGATTGGCCGTTTGACCATCGACGAGATGGTCGACCTGATCCGTGAGGAAAGCGAAAACGAAGTCCTCAACATGGCGGGTCTGCGTGAAGAGGAAGATATTTTTGCGTCAGTCTGGCGCTCCCTGAGCAACCGTTGGGCGTGGCTGGCGGTCAACCTGGTCACTGCGTTCATTGCCTCGCGGGTGATTGGTCTGTTCGAGGGCTCTATCGAGAAGCTGGTGGCGTTGGCGGCACTGATGCCGATTGTCGCCGGTATTGGGGGTAACTCGGGTAACCAGACCATCACCATGATCGTGCGGGCGATGGCCCTGGATCAGGTAAGCACCGGCAACACCTCGCGCCTGATGCGCAAGGAGCTGGCTGTGGGCCTGATCAATGGTCTGGTATGGGGTGGCGTGATCGGCGTGGTGGCCTACCTGCTGTATGGCAGTTGGTCCCTGGGCGTGGTCATGACCGCGGCCATGACCCTTAACCTATTGCTGGCGGCACTGATGGGGGTATTGATCCCCATGACCCTGGCGCGCCTCGGGCGCGATCCTGCGATGGGGGCCAGTGTGATGATCACGGCCATGACCGACAGTGGCGGCTTCTTCATCTTCCTGGGGCTGGCGACGATCTTCCTGCTTTGAACCTATTGGGAGCCGGCACGCCGGCTCCTGCACAAAAGTAAAAATCCCGGGCAAAAAAAAGCCAGCGCAAGGCTGGCTTCAGCTTTCAGTTGCCGATTATTCGGCTTCTGCGGCTGCCTCAACGTCATGAGCAATCAGCGACACAAGCGCATTTTGCTGGCGGTGGGACAGTTGGCGAAACCGCTGTAGCAGCTCGCGTTCGTGCAGTGACAGCTCCGGGCTGTCCATACGCATGCTCGGCTCATCACCCAACGCGCCTTCCTGAATAAGGCTTTGCTCCATGCGCGCGATAATTTCAGAGTTCATGCTGCGATGATGATTGCGAGCCACCTCGGCAATGCGTTCCCGCATTCCGTCTGGCAGACGTACGACGAACTTGTCAGCCGTACGGCTGGAATAAATTGCCTGTTTCAATGGGCGCATATATTTAACCGGTTAGTTCAGGGGAGCGGTTTTTGGAATTGGCCGCAACATGTGTGTTAGGACAAGGCTTGCGGACAAATGTTCAACCCGAATTGCAAAGAGGCCGCATCATGCCTCAGTTTTGCCGGTTCCTTGGCGTCAATTCTGTGACAAATATTGAGCTTACTACAGGCTTTGTGCCAGTACTCATTTTCAAATTTGCGGACTGGTTGGAAAACTTTTCTGCGCAAGAACCGGGCCGCAGGCTCTCGCTCCGATGGGGTTTTCGGGCGCATATCCTATAGCAATGTGGCCTTTTGCCCTTAATTTTAAGACTAGTGGCAAATGGCCGATTTGCGAGCCGGGGCGACATAAGGTAGGGCGGTCAGGCGAGCAGGATTGAGACGGTATCAATCTCTCGTCACAGGCAGGGTCAGCGCAGGATCGGGTCGAACTTGAAGCGACGCCCGACGACCATGGCGATCACCAGCGCGACTGTGAATAGGGCACAGGCGCCCAGGCAAAGGGCTTGCCAGTCATTCGACGGAAGGTTGAGTCCCAGAATACCGGTGGCAAGGGCCAGGATCAGAAATAGCCAGACTGTCTTGGTCATGATGGGCTCGCTTAGAAAATCAGGTGTTCAGAAGAGCTGGCGGCCTGTGCACCCTGTGCCAGGTGCACCGATGATTGTCCATCGCCTGTCATCAGGGCCAGTTGAGGCCGTTGTTGAGCGTGGTGGCTGCCCGTTTGGCTGATCTGCGCTGAATCGCTGTCGTTGCCGGCCTGGAAGTGGAATGTCACCAGTACGGCCAAGGCCACGGCGTTCAGAAGCAGAAGGGTGCTGTTCATGGGTCTTTCCCCGTGTTCACGTGCAGGACAG
Organism: Pseudomonas sp. FP2294; assembly: GCF_030687625.1. Classification (NCBI taxonomy): domain Bacteria; kingdom Pseudomonadati; phylum Pseudomonadota; class Gammaproteobacteria; order Pseudomonadales; family Pseudomonadaceae; genus Pseudomonas; species Pseudomonas sp. FP2294. The sequence continues at coordinate 4,291,347 of NZ_CP117441.1, read as the reverse complement.
TTTTATAAGTACATAGAGTGCAGTCATCATGCCAGCTATTATTTTGATTTAAATCCTTTTAAAACAATAACTTAAGTTGATCTCAAAAGTATGGCTCATTGCAATATGCAATGATGGCATTTCGCGCCAATGCATTTTGCACGATGGGCTCGGCAGGCCCGTGGGCAACGGCTTATCGCCGATTGGGTGGGATAAAGGCTTACGCCTAAAAAGCTGACGGACGACATGACAAAACCCACCCTGACCGTTAACATGCACGCCGTCCGTCGCAACGCCGTCTGGCCCAGCGCCTGTCATTAGTCCCAGTAGCTCAATTGGATAGAGCATCCCCCTCCTAAGGGGAAGGTTGGCCGTTCGAACCGGCCCTGGGACACCATATTTAGCCGGGTTTGAGCTTTTCTCGCACTTCACCCTCGGTTTGGGCTATAGCCGGGCCAGTGAAAGACATGCGCAAGGCATTTCAAAGCACATCCTCCCCGGCTCAGGATTCGTTCTGCGCTTTGTCACCTCGATTGGGTTAACTGGCTGGTGCAGCCTGCCTCGACTGTCGGGCTGATTGAAAACTGACCCTTCGTCGGAACTTTGTTGGAATGTTGGAGCATCATTTCCAAGTGATGACTTCAAGGCTACAGACGTTGAGTAGCATGGCGATTGCCTGACGCCATTAAGATTAGGGGCTTATCTCCACTTCCCGAACGTCCAGGCCGAGCGCTAGGGCGGGGCCCCCATTTTTCTCTCCCGCCCAGCCCCGCCAGCCCCACATCCCACCCTGCCTTCAAAGCAACTCCTGCGGAGAAATCACCCAAGCGCTGCAGGGCATCTTGTACAGCAGGTGTTCCACAGTGCTGCCGATTAATCGGTCCATGGCCCGATGGCCTATTCGGCCCATCACAATCACATCGGTCTCATAGGCACTCGCGTAGCTGGCAAGCACCTTGGCGGGGTTGCCCATGATCATGTGCTGGCGCTCCGGTGGAATACCGTTGCGCTCCGCCAGTTCGTGGAAGGCATCGGCCTGGGCATCAAACAGTGTCCGGGCTTTGCTGGAGGAGAAGAAGCTTGCGCCATTTTCGAAACCGAATTCATCGGCACTGATAGCTGAAAGGTCGTGGGCATAAATGACGTCTAGTTCTGCGTGACAGATGCTCGCTAGTTTCGCGGCCTCTTGCACAATGGTGTCGTTGAAATCTTTGTATTGCCCGTCGCGATGAAAAGGGTCTACTGCAGCGATGATCTTGCGGGGCAGGGCGTGGTGCATATGGCTGACGAAATGCAAGGGTACCGGGCATTCGCGCAACAGGTGGACATCCAGTGGCGTAAACATCAGGCGTGAAAGCAGCGATTCATGCTCCAGCGCCTTGATCAACACCGCCATGGGTTGTTCTTTGAGGTGGATGAGGATTTCCTGCAAGGGGTCGTTCACCCAGACCACTTCAGTGGTGACATGCACCCCGATTCTGCGCAACGGGCGGGCCTGGTCTTCCAACCATTGGCGATGGCGTTCGACATAGCCGATGCGCATTTGCTCCAGCGCTTGCTCGTTGACCAGCCCGGCCGTTGCCAGCCCCTCGAGATAGTCAAATGCCACGATGTGCAATGCCGCATCCGCAGCCTTGGCCAGGGCGGCGGCTCGATCAAAAGCGGGGCTGTTCTCCATCAAGGGTGGGACGACCAACATGAAGCGTGATTGATCAGACATGACATCTCTCCCGTAGGTAAATGCGCAGGTGCCCGCCCCAATCGCCGCGCAGCCATTGGAACCTGAAACCTCGCAATTAGAGTGTGGCGGACTGCGGGAGGTCGGGTTGATCTTTGTCAAACCCAGGGGGCAATCGGGTGGCAACCCGACGTGCGGTCGGTCAGCGACGAAATTGTTGACCATTATCAATCTTTCCAGTGTTTCCTCGGCGCAGTCTTATAGGCGTGCCGAACCTGGCGCACCCACAGTGGCGGAGGATCACCATGGCGACCATGAAAGCGGCTGTTTTCGTTGAAAAGAACCGGATCGTCCTGGAAGACAAACCCATCCCCACTGTGGGGCCTCTGGATGCTTTGATCCGGATTACCACGACGACCCTCTGCGGTACCGACGTGCACATCTTGCGCGGTGAGTATCCGGTGGCCAAAGGGCTGACGGTGGGGCATGAGCCCGTAGGGGTCATTGAGCAGTTGGGCTCGCAGGTGCGCGGCTTTGTCGAAGGGCAGCGGGTCATTGCCGGTGCCATCACTCCCAGCGGGCAAAGTTACGCTTGCCTCTGTGGCTGTGCTTCGCAGGATGGCCCGGACACCCGCCACGGTTTTCGCGCCACGGGTGGCTGGAAGTTCGGCAATAGTATTGACGGTTGCCAGGCGGAGTACGTGCTGGTGCCAGACGCCACCGCCAATTTATGCCCGATTCCGGACGGCCTCAGCGATGAGCAGGTGTTGATGTGCCCGGACATTATGTCCACCGGTTTTTCCGGGGCAGAGCGCGCCGAGGTCAGCATCGGCGATACCGTTGCGGTGTTCGCCCTCGGGCCAATCGGCCTCTGTGCAGTGGCCGGCGCGCGTCTCAAGGGCGCGACTACCATCATTGGCGTCGATGCCGTGCCTGCGCGGATGAGTGTTGCGCGGCGCCTGGGGGCCACCCATGTGGTCAACTTCAAGGACGGTAATGTCGTCGAGCAAATCATGGCCTTGACCGATGGGCGTGGGGTGGATGTGTCCATCGAGGCATTGGGCACGCAAGGCACGTTCGAGTCCGCTTTGCGGGTCTTGCGCCCCGGTGGTCGGTTATCCAGTCTCGGCGTTTATTCCAGTGACTTGCGCATACCCCTGGATGCCTTCGCCGCCGGGCTCGGGGACTACAGTATTGTCACGACCCTGTGCCCCGGCGGCAAAGAGCGTATGCGCCGGCTGATGGCGGTGGTTAACAGCGGCGGTGTGGACCTGTCACCCCTGGTAACCCATCGTTTCAAGCTCGACGACATTGAAGCGGCCTATGAGCTGTTTGCTCACCAGCAGGATGGTGTGATGAAGGTCGCGATTACGCCGTGAAGATGGGGTTAGAGGGGGTCTGGAGGTCGTCAATGCTAATTGATATCACGCAGGAGCAGGCAACCGCATGCTGGGTTGTGCACATGGAAGGTGTCGCAGTGGAGTTCAAAACCCTGGAAGGTGCGCAGGCATTCGTCAGGCGACTCCGGACGCGTATAGACGCGCCGCATGCCTGGCCGATCAATGTCGATCCGCCCCCTGTCCGGCGAGCGGCCCACGCAGCTCGATAGCCCAGCGACATGGTTGCAACGGTTCGGCCGACCTCGTGGAGTCACGAGTGGGTCGCAAGACAAGGCCAGCATCGATGACAAAACCATGAATGAAACCCTCGGCATGGCAGGCGCGGCAACCGCACTGGGGATCGGTATGCTCATTGGGCTGGAGCGCGAGCGGCACAAAGGGCAGGGACAAGGCCGCGCCTGTGCAGGACTGCGCACGTTTGCGATCACCGCGCTGTTGGGTTATGTGGCGATGCAGGTCGGCGCCGGTCTGCTGGTCGGGATCGTGGCGATAACCCTTGGGTTGCTGGTCACCGTGGCGTACTGGCGCAGCCTGAGCGATGACCCGGGCGTCACCAGTGAAGTGGCATTGATCACGGTTTTGCTGCTGGGGGCGATGTGCAGTACATCGCCCGAACTGGCCATCGCCATCGCCGTGGTGATGGCGGGCCTGCTGACCTATCGACAGAAGCTGCACTACTTTGCCCGTAACCAACTGACTGATGTGGAAGTGCGCGACGGCCTGGTACTGGCGACTGCCGCGCTGGTGGTGCTGCCGCTGGTCCCTGACCGCTTTATCGGCGCCTACGCCGCGATCAACCTGCGCACCATTTGCACGCTCACGGTATTGCTCATGGTAGTGGGGGCGGTGGGGCATATTGCTGTGCGCACCCTGGGCACCCGGTATGGGTATGCAATCAGTGCCATTGCTTCGGGATTTGCCTCCAGCACCGTGACCATTGCCACCATGGGGAATATCGCCGCCAGGGAGCCGGAGAACATCAAGGTCTTGAGTGCCGCCGCGATCTTCTCCAACCTGGCGACTGTCACCCAAGTCGGGCTGATCATGGGGGCGGTCGACAGCAGTCTGTTACGTCATATCTGGGGACCGCTGTTGTGCGGCGCCGCTGCTACAGCGCTGTATGGACTGTGCTTGATGTTTCCCCGGCCTGCGAATGACGTGGGGCAACCGATCAAGGTCGGCGGCGCGTTCAATCTCAAGCTGGCGCTGGTGGTCTCATTGACCATGACCGGCATCACTTTCCTGTCGTCGGTGATGCTCAATCACTTCGGTGAAATCGGAGTCATGCTCACGGCGACCCTGTCCGGCCTCGCCGATGCCCATTCCTCGACAGCATCAATTTCGACATTGGCCAAGTCCGGTCAGTTGCCACTTAGCGCCACCACTATTCCTATACTGATTGCAGTCAGCAGTAACACGCTGAGCAAATGCCTGGTGGCGTGGATCAGCGGCGGGCGACGGTTCGCCGCTTACGTTATCCCGGGCCAGGTCTTGCTGACGCTGGCCATGTGGGCCGGGATCTTGCTTCTTTGAAACACATTCAACCTGGTACCTGATGAAGATCAAGTTGGCTGAGTCGGGTGCGTTCACTCTATAGGTGTCAGCAACCAAAAGGCCACGTGCCGAGGTGTCCCATGTCGCAGGCTCAGCGTTTACTGTTAATTGCCCCCTCAACCCTGACCCGTACACCCGCGTTCGAGCGGGCCGGCGCGTTGGCCAAGGCGATGCAAATGCCTTTGCACATTGTCGCATTTGACTACTTGCAGGCCTTGGCGGTGGCCGGCCTGTTCGCCCCTGAACAAATGAACCGGGCCCGTGACGGTTATTTGCAAAACCACAGGCAGTGGCTCACGGAGCAGGCGGGGTTGATCAGCCAGCACGGGGTGCAGGTCACCAGCGAAGTGGTGTGGGTGCAACACCCTTACGAAGAAATCCTGCACTTTGTCAGTGAGATGCCACTGGCGTTGATCATCAAGGATGCGCAGGAAGAATCAGCCTTGCAGCGGATCTTTTTCGCACCCCTGGACTGGCAGTTACTGCGCGATTGTCCGGTACCTGTGCATTTGGTGACCAACGCGCTCAACCCTCGGCCGCGCAATATCCTGGCCATCGTCGATGTGCTGCGCAATGAGGAGCAGGACAATGTGTTCAACGACCAGATCATCAACGCAGCGGTAAAGCTGGCCAACGAGTGCGATGCCCACCTTGAGTTGATGCATGTGTATGACTGGGCGGCGATCTACGTCCAGGACATGGGCTTTGGTGCCTTGCCCCTGGCCACTGGGATTTATGAGGCGCTGGGCACGACTCAGCGGGAAGTGTTTGCCGCCATGGCTGAACGCCATGGTGTACCGCCAGAGTATCGCCACTTCATCGAGGGCAACCCGGTGTTGAGTATTTGTGAGTTCGCTGCCGAGCATCGCACGGACATCATTGTGATGGGCACGATTCAGCACAAGGGGTTGAACAAGTTGCTCGGGACCACCGCTGAACAACTCCTGCAGCGAGCGCCATGCAGTGTGCTGGCAATCAAGCCCGGGCGGGTATTGCAATCCTGAGCAGGCCACGGCCCCGCGCTGGAGCGTTGAGCGCAGCAGCGCGGGGCCGTAGCTCTACAGGTGACGGCTATGGATCACTTGGTGGGGGTCACGGGGATCAATGCATGACTCGAAGCCCAGGGCTCTGACCAGGTTACGCATGGGGATATTGCTCGCGGCATCCACCGAATACATCCGGCGGTAGCCATTCTTGCTGGCGGCGTTGATCAAATGTTTCATCAGTAGAGTGCCCAGGCCCAGGTGCGCCCATTCATCGGCTACTGTTACTGCGCACTCACAGTCATCCTTGCCGGTAGCGGCGTAACGGCTGATGCCGATCTCGATCAGATGACCGTTTTCGTGCGCCAGCGCGATATAGGCCACTCGATGTTGCTTATCGGTGTCCATCAACGTATTGAGCAGGCTGTCACTGGGCTCGTTGATCTGCGCCAGGAAGCGCATATGTCTCGATTCGGGGGACAAGCGTTTGATAAACGCATACTCACGCTCGCGATCCTTGTCCTCGAGCGGCCGTATCAGTACGTGGCGACCGTCCCTGAGCGCTTCGATCCAGTGTTCTGCGGTGACGGTGGCATAAACTGCCGCCGCCCGATCATTGTGGTCTTTGAAGGTGAGCATGGGTGAGCCTCCATCTGATGTAAAAGGCCGGCGCGCGCAGATAAATCTCGCGGTGCTTCCTTTCTACGTCGTTGAGGGCTTTGGGCGCTGATCTGGATCAGCTACTTGTGTTGGCATCCTTGATTTTCGGATGACTGAGGTGGATTACGCGGCGGCCCTGGGCGGATCAGCCATTTACGGAATTGGCGGCCCGTCACCCAGGCAGTTGATTGAAATCAACTGCACCTGCGTCATTAAGAGCGATCAATGGCACTTCCCTTGAGTATTCATGGAGACGGCTATGCATATGACATTTCTCGGTGCTGCGGGCACGGTCACCGGCAGTAAGTACCTGCTGCAGCACCACGACCATCATGTCCTGATCGACTGCGGCCTTTTCCAGGGCTATAAACAGCTGCGGCTGCACAATTGGGATGCGCTGCCGTTTCCGATCGGTGAACTCGATGCGATTGTGCTTACCCATGCCCACCTGGATCACAGTGGCTATCTACCGGTCCTGGTGCGCAATGGCTATCGCGGGCCGGTCTATGCCACGCCTGCGACCTGTGACCTGCTGAAGATCCTGCTGCTAGACAGTGGTCGCCTCCAGGAAGAAGAGGCTGAGTTTGCCAATCGGCATGGCTTTTCCAAGCACAGCCCGGCGGCGCCGCTGTATACCGAACAGGACGCCGAGCGAGCGCTGAAGCTGTTACGGCCGATCGAACTGCATAACAGGATTGAGATCGTCACCGGCATGACCCTCCAGCTGCGCGGCGCCGGGCATATATTGGGCGCGGCCACGGTCGAGGTGGTCGCCGATGGCGTTACGCTTGTGTGCTCGGGAGACTTGGGGCGACCCGACGACCCCTTGATGTTCGCTCCGGAGACCATCGAGCAGGCGGACTACCTGTTGGTGGAGTCGACCTACGGTGACCGCAAGCACCCGGCCGAGCTGCCAGAGGAGCAATTGGCCGACGTCATCACCCGCACCGCGCTGCGCCATGGCATTACCCTGGTACCTTCCTTCGCCGTCGGTCGGGCGCAGTTGCTGATGTACCACTTGTATCGGCTCAAGCAGCAACACTTGATTCCCGATGTGCCGATCTATCTCAATAGCCCCATGGCCACCGACGTCACCACGTTGTACCAGCGTTTTCGCAGCGAACACCGTTTGACCGCGCCGGAGTGCGAAGGCATGTGCCACGTCGCGAAGTTTGTGCGCACCACCGAAGATTCGATCCGCCTGGACCAGCAGCGCACGCCGGCGGTGATTATCGCTGCCAGCGGCATGGCTACCGGGGGGCGGGTGATCCACCACCTCAAGGCGTTGGCCCCCAACCCGATCAATACGCTGCTGGTTCCCGGCTTCCAGGCGGGCGGTACCCGCGGCGCGCAAATTGTCGCGGGGGCTCCTTCCGTGCGTATTCATGGCAAGGAGGTGCCCATCAGGGCCGAGGTGGTGCCGATGCAGTCCCTGTCGGCACATGCGGATGCCGATGAAATCATGCAATGGCTTCGCGGGTTCAAGCAGCCACCGAAACACACCTATGTGGTGCACGGCGAACCCAATGCCTCGGATGTGCTGCGCCGACGTATCAGCCTGGAGCTGGGCTGGTCGGTCTCGGTGCCGGAGTATCGCGATAGCGTCGAACTCAGCGCCACCGATCACCCTTCGAACATATCCGGCTGATAGCAAACAGTCCTTGCCGCTTTACGGCAGGCTCAAGACTGGCCAAGGGGTTGATGCAGCCAGCCGCTGACGCTCGGGTTTTTTCCAGAAGCAGGGCCTCGTTAGCCGTTTGGCCAGTGCCGTCTGGCTGGCGGGCGCGATATATTGTGCAGACCTTGTACCTTGCCCCCGGTCTGAGTGCGTCTGACACGTAACTCACAGAAGAAGGAACTGTTGGGTGTCGAGTTCATCGAAGGCTTCATGCTTCGATAAACCCGAAGTTGTCCCGCTTGTCGGATCAAAATATTCCCGGGTGCCTTAGGTGCCTGGGCTTAACGAGGCTTCGTCTTCAGGCTATCGTGTAAATAGCCTGACACCCACTGCAAGGAGCCGCTCGGAACGCCGATGCGCCAAATCTGGAAATCTTTTCGAGCCCTTTATTTCGCCTCCTTGATGATGCTGATCGGCTCCGGCCTGCTCAGTACTTACCTAGCCTTGCGCCTGGCGGCGGATAACGTCGACAGCCTGTGGGTCGGTGCGCTGATGGCGGCCAACTATTTTGGCCTGGTGCTGGGGGGCAAGATCGGGCATCGCCTGATCGCCCGGGTCGGGCATATCCGGGCCTATGCCACGTGTGCCGGGATCGTCGGTGCGGCGGTGTTGGGCCATGGCCTGGTGGATTGGCTGCCGGCCTGGATCGTGCTGCGGATAATCGTCGGCCTCGGCATGATGTGCCAGTACATGGTCATCGAGAGCTGGCTCAACGAGCAGGCCGACGCCAAGCAGCGGGGCGTGGTGTTCAGCGGTTATATGATCGCCTCCTACCTGGGCCTGGTGCTGGGCCAGCTGATTCTGGTCATGCACCCCCAATTGGGGCTTGAGCTGCTGATGTTGGTGGCGCTGTGTTTCGCCCTGTGCCTGGTGCCGGTGGCCATGACTCGGCGTATTCACCCGGCGCCCTTGCATCCGGCGCCCATGGAGCCACGCTTCTTTATCAAGCGCGTGCCGCAGTCCCTGAGTACGGTGTTGGGTGCCGGCCTGATCGTCGGCTCTTTCTACGGTCTGGCGCCGCTGTATGCGGCCCAGCAGGGGTTGAGCACCGAGCAGGTCGGTCTGTTCATGGGTAGCTGCATTTTTGCCGGCCTGCTGGTGCAGTGGCCGTTGGGCTGGCTGTCGGATCGTTATGACCGTGCGCTGCTGATCCGCTGCTTCGCCCTGTGCCTGGCGGTGGCGGCATTGCCGCTGGCGATCATGACTCAGGTGCCGTTGGAAGTGCTGTTTATAGCCGGCTTCCTGTGCTCGCTGGTGCAGTTCTGCCTGTATCCGCTGGCCGTGGCATTTTCCAATGACCATGTCGAAGGTGATCGCCGGGTCTCGCTCACGGCGATGTTGCTGGTGACCTACGGGGTGGGCGCCAGTGTCGGGCCGTTGCTGGCAGGCGTGGTCATGAAGCTGTTCGGCAACCAGATGCTGTATGCGTTCTTCAGCTTGTGCGCCTTGATCCTGGTCTGGCGCATCCGCCCCAAGGCGGTGACCAATCTGCATCAGGTGGACGATGCGCCGCTGCATCACGTGGCGATGCCCGACAGCATGTCCAGCTCGCCCCTGGTGGCTGCCCTCGATCCGCGTGTGGATGAGCAAGTGGTGCAGGACCAGATGCAAACCACCGCGCCGGAACCTGCGCCCGAAGCCGAACCTGAAGTGGAGCCACAACCTGAGCCCGAGCCGCCGGAGCATCCGGACCCGGAAGACCACCCGCATGACCTGAGCCGGGCCCGTCCCTGAAACGAAAAACGGGCAGTTCCCCAAGGAGCTGCCCGTTTTTTTGTGCCTGTGGTTCGGCGCTTACATATCGTCGTCTTTATCGAACCGGCGCGCCTCGCGCTGCAGTTGATAGACAAAACGCTCAACCTGACGCTGCACCAGGCCGCTCATGTTGTGGAAGCGCACACCGGCAAAGGTGGTGTTGATCCTTTCTTCAAAGTGCAGGTAACGCAACTCCACCGCCGTGGTCATGCTGCCGAAGGGCAGGGCGGCGATAAAGCGGTCGTAGACCTGGCCCAATTGCAGGCGCTCGGAGATATCACCTTCAAAGCGCAGCTTGCAGCCGGTGGCGGAGATGTCCAGCAACTTGCCGCTGAGAGGCGCCTTGAGTTTCTCGCCGCCCAATTCGATATTCACCAGTTGCGCCAGTTTCAATGCCGCACGAAAGGCATTGCGGCGCTGATGGTAGACCACTTCTTCAGGCAGGCTGCCCTTGTAGATGCGGTGGCCGTCTTTTGTGCCGATGGTCAGGCTGCCATTGCTGTCCCAGGCCACGCGCACGCCTTCGTGGAAACCTTCGATGCGAAATGCTTCGCCATTTTCCAGATAGCGCTCACCTTCGGGCGGGATCATTTCGTCCAGGCTCAGGGTCTTGCTGTCCTTGTCGACATCCACCAGGTAGCTCTGGAAGCGCTGGTTGCGTTCGTGGAAGGTGATGATCAGCGGGTCGTGGCTCTCTTGCAGCAGCCGCAGGGTGCCGGCAATTTCCAGAGGGGTGGTGAGGACCTTGGGTGGCTGCGGAGCATCTTCCGCGTTGAGGGTGTTGAACACGGTTCTTCCATCTCCAGACAAAATACGACTACACGCAAGAACCGGCATTTTGCCAGTATGTGGCGCGCCTTGATAGGGCGCGCGATAAACCGGCGTCAGGCTTGGCTGAGGGTGCTGGGCTTGACCAGCCGTGAGGTGGAGCCCTGGGCGTTATACAGTGCTGGAGGTTCGCCACCGTGGAGGATGCGCAACTGGTTGGCGGTGGTGGCTTGCTGCAGTTGGATCGACTGGCCATTGAGCACATTGGCCTCCTGGCAACTGATCAACAACTGATTGAGCGCTGCGCTCTGAGCCAGCAACTGGTCACCGACCGATGAATGGCTGGCGAGCTGTTCCAGGCCGCTGTGATCAGCGGGCAGGCCCAGGCTGAGCAGGATCTGGCTGCGTTTCTGGCCGTGTTGTTCAAGCAGGATGATCAGCGATTGCTTGCGTGCCAGGATGTCTTCCAGCACGCGCATGTCGCGGCCGCACAGGGCCACGAATTCGTCTTGAAGCAGCTCCAGCAACTGTTGCGCCGGAGCCAGGTCTTCATTGATCAGTTGCAGCAGATTTTCGTCGTGCATGGCTGGCCTTGGGGTTTAAGCGTCCAAAAGCCTGGCGCAGGCCTTGGCCTAGCGCTCGGCTTTGATGATTTTGCCGGCTAAACGGTCGTTGTCGATCTGATAGCTGCCATCGGCAATTGCCTGCTTCAATTCGGCCACACGGGCTTTATTGACCACCGGCTGATCGCGCAGCGAGTCTGTGATCTTCTGCAACTGTTGAGCCTCGTTGCTCAAATGCACCGATTCGCCACTTTGGGTCGAAGCGGTCTGTTCTGCCTTGGCAGGCAGTGCCGGGGCCTTGGCTTCAACGCTGTCCTTGGCCGCGTTGGTACGCGTGCCGCCGGGCGTTGCCTGGGCGCTGTTCAATCGGCTGAAATCAATGACCATGTTAAAAAAACCTCTGGGTAATTGGACGCTTGCCATGTTTTCGGCCATACCCGGACAAACTTTAGGCGCGATCGACAATAAACCTGTGCACCGCCAGATCATGCGCACAGTGTAGGAAAAGCCAGCGTCCCACGCCAGTGATCTATAGCGCCACCTCCACTTGGCCAGGGGCTGTTACCCGAGCCTTGATCACACGTTTGGAGTTGAGGTTCTTCACGCGAATCTGCTCGCTCATCCCGCCACTGGCCAGGGCTTCCCCCGGCATTTTCACGTTCAGCCCCCCGCTGCTGGCGGATATCACCACATGGTCGCCCTTGCGCACCACTTCTGCCTGTTCCAGGTGAACCAGGGTGATGACCTGGTCGGTGACCATTGGTCGGGTCAGTTTTTGCCCGACGGCCTGGTCCACGGAGGTGAGGTAACCCTGTCTGATCTGGCTGATGTCCCGTTCGCGCAGGGCCACGTCTTCAAAACCGATGATGCCGGTGCGCTTGAGCGGGCGGGTGACGGTCACCACGTCGCGATACAGGCGGACCTGGGCCGGCACGAACACGGTCCAGGGCGAACTGCCGTCGCAGCGCACGCGCACGGTCACGCGGCCAATGGGCTGGGCGGGGCTTTCCAGGGAGCCTGTCAATTCCTTGTCACACATGGGCATGCGCAAACGCGGGTCCAACTGGTTGACCTGGATTTCATAACGGCCCGGTGTCTGTGTGGTTGCCAGATAATCTTCTACAGTGAACTCAAGAAAGCCTTGAGTGACGCCGATAAGTAGATCAGGCAAGGTGACGTTGTCGGCACGGGCTGCAAGGCCGGTACCCAAGGCAAACAACGCCGTCCAGGCGCAGAGCAATCTGCGGTACTGTGGCGAGCGAAGGCGTCGGGAAACTGTCGTTTTGATGTCCATGGCCAATAAATAGCAAAGCGCGTGCCGTTTTGTGTTGGGTACGCGTCGTACCCGTAAGTTTTGTAGCGTAGGAGTCTGGGCATGGCGGGTGTAATGGATTCAGTGAACCAGCGCACACAGCTGGTAGGGCAGAATCGCCTGGAGTTGTTGCTGTTTCGTCTCGATGGCAAGCAGCTCTATGGCATTAACGTCTTTAAAGTGCGGGAGGTGCTGCAATGTCCCAAGCTCACCATAATGCCCAAGTCCAACCCGGTGGTGTGTGGCGTGGCCAACATCCGGGGTGCGACGATTCCGATTCTTGACCTAGCGATGGCCACCGGCTCTTCCGGCTTGCAGGATCGTGAGAGCCCGTTTGTGATCATCACCGAGTACAACACCAAGACCCAGGGTTTCCTGGTGCGCTCGGTGGAACGCATCGTCAACATGAACTGGGAAGAGATCCATCCACCACCCAAGGGCACCGGGCGCGATCACTACCTCACGGCAGTGACGCGGGTCGATAACCAGTTGGTGGAAATCATCGACGTCGAGAAGATCCTCGCGGAAGTGGCACCCACGTCGGAGCAGATTTCGGTGGGGGTCGTGGATGAGCAGACCCAGCAAAAGGCCGTTTCCCTGCGGGTGTTGACGGTGGATGACTCCTCGGTGGCGCGCAAGCAGGTGTCCCGTTGCCTGCAGACCGTGGGTGTCGAAGTGGTGGCGCTCAATGATGGCCGCCAGGCGCTGGATTATCTGCGTAAGCTGGTGGACGAAGGCAAGAAACCGGAAGAAGAATTCCTGATGATGATTTCCGACATCGAGATGCCGGAAATGGACGGCTACACCCTCACGGCCGAGATACGCAACGACCCACGCATGCAAAAATTGCATATCATCCTGCATACTTCATTGTCCGGTGTATTCAATCAGGCGATGGTCAAGAAGGTCGGTGCCGATGACTTCCTGGCCAAATTCCGTCCTGATGACCTGGCATCCCGGGTAGTCGACCGGATCAAATCTGCAGATCACGGCTAGGGGCTTTCTCCCTGGCGGTCACACGAGTTAAGAGGCGGTTTCATTGTCTACGGGTAATTTGGATTTCGAACAGTTCCGGGTATTCCTGGAAAAAGCCTGTGGCATATTGCTTGGTGAAAACAAGCAATACCTGGTATCAAGCCGTCTCAACAAATTGATGGAGCAGCAGGGCATCAAGTCCCTGGGCGAGCTGGTGCAGCGCATCCAGGGCCAACCGCGCAGCGGGCTCAAGGAGATGGTGGTCGATGCCATGACCACTAACGAAACCTTATGGTTTCGCGATACTTATCCCTTCGAGGTGCTCAAGAACAAGGTATTGCCCGAGGCGATCAAGGCCAGCCCTGGCCAGCGCCTGCGCATCTGGTCGGCGGCGTGTTCGTCGGGGCAGGAACCGTATTCGCTGTCGATGTCCATCGACGAGTTCGAGCGGACCAACATGGGCCAGTTGAAGGCAGGGGTGCAAATTGTCGCCACTGACTTGTCCGGCACCATGCTGACCAACTGCAAGACGGGCGAATACGACAGCCTGGCCCTGGGCCGCGGTCTGTCGCCGGAGCGCCTGCAGCGTTATTTCGACCCCAAGGGGGCCGGGCGCTGGGCGGTCAAGGCGCCGATCAAGAGCCGGGTGGAGTTCCGCTCGTTCAACCTGCTGGACAGCTACGCCAGCCTGGGCAAGTTCGACATCGTGTTTTGCCGCAACGTCTTGATCTACTTCTCGGCTGAAGTGAAGAAGGACATCCTGTTGCGCATCCATGGCACGCTCAAGCGTGGAGGCTATCTGTTTCTCGGTGCTTCCGAGGCGCTCAATGGCTTGCCGGATCATTACCAGATGGTGCAGTGCAGCCCCGGTATTATCTACCAGGCCAAGTGATGGTTTGAGCCCGTTCTTCAGGACGCGGCAAGCCGTGCAAACAAGGGAGACCCGCAAGGGTCTCCCTTTTTTTTGCGCGGGATGTTCCCCCTTCTGGAACTTATGTTTCTCAGCTCGCCACGGATGGGTGGGCAAGTTCCGTTCGTTCAAAACGTAAGCCGTGTTGACGAGGGCGCGAAGTCTTTATCGCCACGTTCACCGGAAGGAGGAGGGTATGGGAAACATTTCGACAGAGCATCGTCCGGGAGGTGCACGTTTTGCGTTCGATCCGGTTATTGAATCGCGGCGTGTGCAGGATCCCCCCGCAGGGGCGGCAAGGGGGTGGGCAGGTTCCAGCCCTATGCCTGGCACTCAGGCGTCCGGGGCGCCGAGCATCAGCTTTTCCCCGGTCAATAGTGGGGTTTCGAGACAGGCTTTTAGCTACGACTCTTTTGCCTCCAGTGACTCTCTACCGACAAACGATTTCTCTTCTTTTGGAGGGGGCGATTCAGTCCGTGCCGGACTCAAGGCCGGGAAAGATACCGGGGATGTTTTTGCAGGGTTTTTTCAAGGGCGAAATGGTAACTGCGCCACGGTTTCAGCCATCAAGGCAATGATGGAGCGCTATGGCAAGAAGGAGACCGACCTCTTCAAGGATGTGAAGGAAACCCAGAATGGCTACCACATCACGTTGAAGGACGGGAGTGAGGTGAATTTGACTCGCCAGGAGATGGAGGCGGCAGAGCGTCATGCCGGCTTTAAAGGTAATGATCCTGTGATGAAAAAGACCGCAGTCCTGGCCTATGCGACCAGTGCCAAGAAAGCACAGGAAGCCAACCATGAAAATTCGAAATATGACTTTTCCAAGGCCCTGGACTCCCTTGGCAATGGTGAGCACACCAAGGACGCCTTTATCCGGCTGGGCATGAAGGATCATATTCGGCAGGGAACCGTAAGCGATCTGCAGAATGGCCGGCTGGGCATCATAGAGAAGGACGTCGCGGGGCCCGGTACGGCCCATTCGATGGTGGTGGTTGGAGGGGTAGAGGATCACTGGGGGAGCAAGGGCGGCAGGGTCCAGAGGGGAACCATGACCGGAAACGGCGTCGTATTTAAGGAAAACGTAATCCTTTTGACTTGATGGCGCCTTTAAGGCGCTTGATGCCGATAGTGGAAACCTTGCAAGAAAAGACCTTTGGTTGCTCATCGTCAACCAAAGGTCCCGGCCGGCCATCGCTGGCGGCAACGCCATCGATTATCTCCCCGGCATAAAACGGCAACACCCATTGCCGCTTTCCTGACGTTTCGCGGTCAAGCGTTGCCGCTTTTCCGGCATTGCCACCGGCAATATCTCCCTAAGCCCTTGATTTATGGGCTCTGAAAAACCTGGCATGGCGCTTGCTATAACCCTGTTACAGAAAAGCAGGTCAGCCCCTAAAGGTTTCCGCCATGAGCATCAGCTTCGATAAAGCGCTCGGTATCCATGAACAGGCCCTGGGCTTCCGCGCCCAGCGTGCCGAAGTCCTGGCTAACAACATCGTCAACGCCGATACCCCGAACTACAAGGCTCGGGACCTGGACTTTGCCGCCGTGCTCGCCGCACAGAGCGACAAGACCAAGAACGGCTCCTTCGCCTTGAACATGACCAATAACCGTCATATCGAAGCGCAGGGCCTGAGCAGTGGCGATGAGTCGCTGATGTATCGCACGCCGATGCAGCCGTCGATCGACCAGAACACGGTCGACGCGCAGCTGGAACAATCGAACTACGCCGAGAACTCGGTGAACTTCCAGGCCAGCTTCACCCTGCTCAACAGCAAATTCAAAGGGCTGATGTCAGCCCTGCGCGGAGAATAAGCCATGTCTCTATCCAGTGTTTTCAATATTGCCGGTAGTGGCATGAGCGCCCAGACCACGCGTCTGAACACGGTCGCCAGTAACATTGCCAACGCCGAAACGGTGTCGTCGAGCATCGACCAGACCTATCGCGCCCGGCACCCAGTGTTCGCCACCATGTTCCAGGCCGGTCAGAACGGCGGCAGCGACTCGTTGTTCCAGAGCCAGGATGCTGCCGGCCAGGGCGTGCAGGTGCTGGGTGTGGTCGAAGACCAGAGCAACCTCGACGCCCGCTACGAACCCAATCATCCCGCTGCGAACGAAAAGGGCTACGTGTACTACCCCAACGTCAACGTGGTCGAGGAAATGGCTGACATGATTTCCGCCAGTCGCTCGTTCCAGACCAACGCGGAAATGATGAACACCGCCAAAGCCATGATGCAGAAGGTCCTGACCCTCGGTCAGTGATAAGGGGCGCTAAAGCATGTCCGTCACTAACGATGTGTCGAGTAACTCGACGGTCCAGAGTCTGTTCGACTCCAAGGTCAAGGATGCCAAGTCCACTCAGGGCAACCTGGCCGATACGGCCAAGGCGGCCTCGGGCAACCAGTCCCTGGGCAAGGATGCATTCCTGCAACTGCTGGTCACCCAGCTGAAGAACCAGAACCCGCTGTCGCCCCAGGACAACGGCGCGTTCGTGGCCCAACTGGCGCAGTTCAGCAGCCTGGAAGGCATCAACACCTTGAACGACTCGGTGAACACCATCACCGGCAACTATAAGTCGTCGCAAGCGCTGCAAGCGTCTTCGCTGGTAGGGCGCTCGGTGATTATTGAAACCGACAAGGCCCTGGTTGATACCAGCAAGAGCTTTACCGGCTCGGTTGCCGTGGGGGCGTCGGTGGGCAGTGTCACCGTCAAGGTCACCGACAAGGACGGCAAGCTGGTCAAGACCATCGAGCTGGGCGCCCAGAGCGCCGGCAAGTCGGACTTTATCTGGGACGGTAAAAACGAAGCGGGCGAGCAGCTTGATTCTGGCACCTACACCTTCGCAGCCAGCACCAAGAATGACGCCGGTGATTCGGTCTCCCTGAAAACCTCGCTGCCGGCCACGGTCACCAGCGTGACCTTGAGCCAGACCGGCGGCGAAATGCTGCTCAATCTTTCTGGCGGCATGGGCAGCATCAAGCTGTCGCAAATTCAGACTATCGGTACATAGAGCCGGCTAAATACGGCAAGAGGAGAGAAACATGTCTTTTAATATCGGCCTTAGCGGCCTCTATGCGGCCAACAAACAACTGGATGTGACCGGCAACAACATCGCCAACGTCGCGACCACCGGTTTCAAGTCGTCCCGCGCAGAATTCGGCGACATTTATGCCGCGTCCCGCCTGGGCACCGGCAATAAAACCATTGGCACCGGCGTGAACCTGGCGGCCGTTTCCCAGCAGTTCACCCAGGGTGAAGTCAACGGCAGCGGCGGCGTGCTGGACATGGGTATCCAGGGCGGCGGCTTCTTCGTGCAGAAGGGCAGCGACGGTTCGCTGGAATACACCCGTAATGGCTCGTTCCAGGCGAACAAGGACGGCTACATCACCAACAACACCGGCACCTCGCGCCTGCAGGGCTATGCTGCCGATGAAGATGGCAAGATTTCCAAGAGCGGCCTGACCGATCTGCGGATCAACCTGTCCAACCTGCCGCCTAAAGCGTCGACCAAGGTTGACTCCAGCAGCAACCTGAACTCCTCCAAACCGGTGATCGACCAGACGACCAACCCGTTTGACCCGACTGTAGCGAGCTCGTTTACCGAGCAGTACGGCACCACCTTGTATGACACTCAAGGCAACGCCCATGAGATGGTGCAGTACATGGTGAAAACCGGCTCCAATACCTGGAACTCCTACACCCTGATCGACGGACGTAACCCTGACGGTACGCCGCTCAAGGGAACCGGTGCGGTTGCTCCGGTGGCCTCCACGGTGACATTTGATACCTCAGGCACCTTGACGGGGATCATTACCCCGCCAAGCACCGTATCCAATACCACCCTGACCATCAGCGACTGGAAGCCGGGCGTCATGGAAAATGGCGTGTGGAACCCTGACAACGGGGCTGCTGCCAACCCGGGCGGTATCGCGATCAACATGTCCGACATCACTCAGTACAACTCGGCCAGCTACCGTAACCCGCCGATCACTGATGGCTATGCCACCGGCGAAATCACCGGGCTGAAAATCGACGGCAGCGGTGTGCTGTTCGCCACCTTCAGCAACCAGCAGAGCAAGGCCATTGGCCAGATCTCCCTGGCCAGCTTCAACAATGAGCAAGGCCTGCAGCCTGCCGGTGGCACCACCTGGAAAGAAACCTTTGCCTCGGGCCAGCCTGGCTACGATACACCGGAAGCCGGGACCCTGGGCTCGATCGTGGCCAACTCCCTGGAGAACTCCAACGTCAACCTGACCAATGAGCTGGTGGACCTGATCAAGGCCCAGAGCAACTACCAGGCGAACGCCAAGACGATCTCCACCCAGAGCACCATCATGCAGACCATCATTCAGATGACGTGATGCGCTAGCGCTGGACAAGAAGCCCCTCGGAAGAGGGGCTTTTTTGTGGGCGTTGGAAAATCCCCCGCGACGCGTCAGGTAACGCGGTGAAATCCTTAGGAAGGAACACGCCGCTTCTGCCTTGCCACTGATTGGTCCAGAGCCCTGCGGGCTCATCCATCAGGGGGGCTGAGAATGTGGAGTTCAGGGGTGTCTGCGCCAGGTGCTGGGCGCGCAATGTTTGTACCTGCAGCATCAAGTGTGCCATCGCCTGCCCAGTCCGTAAGCGCAGAGTCTACGGTCAAGACGTCGCTGCGCCAGATGTTCGATGCTGAGCAAGGCGCCAGGACCCAGACGGTTCAGGATCTACGCGACAAATTGAATGTTCTGCGCGAGAAGCTGGGTGACGAGAAATTCAAGGAAATTCTCAACAGTGGGATCAAAGACGCGGATGACAAGTTTCTTGAATTTCTCAAGCGGTTGCTGGAGGAATGGTTTCCCGAGGATGTAGCACCACCGACCCCGCCATCGCCAAGAGGTGGCGGCGGGGGGGGTGGTGGCGGCGGTGGCGGTAGAGTGAGTCCGGGTGGGTTTGGCCCCACCGAGTCCATGAGCAATAAGCCGATT
Source organism: Pseudomonas sp. FP2294 (assembly GCF_030687625.1). NCBI lineage: Bacteria > Pseudomonadati > Pseudomonadota > Gammaproteobacteria > Pseudomonadales > Pseudomonadaceae > Pseudomonas > Pseudomonas sp. FP2294. The sequence goes on along the minus strand of NZ_CP117441.1, from coordinate 4,272,162 downwards.
ACCGAAGGCTCAAAGTATTACAACTACAAACCGGACAATAGTAACCCCGGGAAAAAGCCGAGCAATATCTGGAGCGGCTTCAGCCAGGGCGATGATGGCAACTGCATTACCGTTTCGGCGATAAAGGCCGCCATGATGCGGTACGGCCAGAAACCTACGGACATCTTCAAGGAGGTGAAGGAGACGGCCAACGGCTATGAAGTGACCATGCGCGATGGGGTCAAGGTGTCTTTTACCAAGGACGAATTGAAGCAGGCGGCCACACACGCTCGTTTCAAGGGTGACGACCCTCAGATGTTGACCGATGCCAACTTCCTGTATGCCGCAAGTGCCAAGCGCGCGCAGATGGAAAACAACGACGGCACGGCCGGACGCAGTTTCACGGCTGCGATGGACAGCCTCAACGATGGTGAGTACTCCCGCGAGGGGTTGGATCGTTTGGGCCTGAAGGGGCTTTACCGGCCGGCGACCGATGCTGACTTGAGAAACAGCAAGGTGGGAACCGTGGAATATAATGGCCACTCAATGGCCGTGATTGATGGCCGCATCGAGTTGTGGGGGCGGCGAGGCGGTGTACCTCAGTCGGGTCTGGCGACTGTGTTGATCTAGCCTGGGCCGGGTTTTTTGCCAGGCAAAAAAAGCCCCCGATACACCACTGGGCATATCGAGGGCTTTTTAGCCTAGGGAGTTAAACCCAAGGCGGGCTCAGCTTATTGGCAAGCTTCGCAATCCGGCTCGTCAATCGCGCAGGCCTTTGGCACTGGTGCCGGGCCGGCTGGAGCAGCGAGTACCGAATCGTCACCGTGGTTGCCGCTGGATACAGCGTTCAGCTTACCGGTGTTGATGGTCGACTTCTCGGTGCTGGTCGCGGCCAGGGCACGGAGGTAGTACGTGGTTTTCAGGCCACGGTACCAAGCCATGCGGTAGGTCACGTCGAGTTTCTTGCCCGAAGCGCCGGCGATGTACAGGTTCAGGGACTGGGCCTGGTCGATCCACTTCTGACGACGGCTGGCGGCGTCAACGATCCACTTGGTGTCCACTTCGAAGGCGGTCGCGTAGAGCTCTTTGAGTTCTTGCGGGATGCGCTCGATCTGCTGCACGGAACCGTCGTAGTACTTCAGGTCGTTGATCATTACCGAGTCCCACAGGTCGCGGGCTTTCAGGTCGCGGACCAGGTACGGGTTGATCACGGTGAATTCGCCCGACAGGTTCGATTTCACATACAGGTTCTGGTAGGTCGGTTCGATCGACTGCGATACGCCGGTGATGTTGGCGATGGTCGCGGTCGGTGCGATGGCCATGATGTTGGAGTTACGAATGCCTTTCTGCACACGGGCACGTACCGGTGCCCAGTCCAGGGATTCGTTCAGGTCAACGTCGATGTACTTCTGGCCACGCTGCTCGATCAGGATCTGTTGCGAGTCCAGCGGCAGGATGCCCTTGGACCACAGCGAACCCTGGAACGTCTCGTAGGCGCCGCGCTCGTCGGCCAGGTCGCAGGAAGCCTGGATCGCGTAGTAGCTGACCGCTTCCATGGACTTGTCGGCGAACTCGACCGCAGCATCCGAACCGTAAGGAATGTGCTGCAGGTACAAAGCGTCCTGGAAGCCCATGATCCCCAGGCCGACCGGACGATGCTTGAAGTTGGAGTTCTGCGCCTGTGGCACCGAGTAGTAGTTGATGTCGATCACGTTATCGAGCATGCGTACGGCGGTGTTGACGGTGCGTTCCAGCTTGGCGGTGTCCAGCTTGCCGTTGACGATGTGGTTCGGCAGGTTGATCGAGCCCAGGTTGCAGACGGCGATCTCGTCCTTGTTGGTGTTCAGGGTGATCTCGGTGCACAGGTTCGAGCTGTGGACCACGCCCACGTGCTGCTGCGGGCTGCGCAGGTTGCACGGGTCTTTGAAGGTCAACCATGGGTGGCCGGTTTCGAACAGCATCGACAGCATCTTGCGCCACAGATCTTTGGCCTGGATGGTCTTGAACAGCTTGATCTTGCCTGGGTACTGGGACAGGGCTTCGTAGTACTCGTAACGCTCTTCGAAGGCCTTGCCGGTCAGGTCGTGCAGGTCCGGCACTTCGGATGGCGAGAACAGGGTCCACGGGCCGTCATCGAAGACGCGCTTCATGAACAGGTCAGGGATCCAGTTGGCGGTGTTCATGTCGTGGGTACGACGACGATCATCACCGGTGTTCTTGCGCAGCTCGATGAACTCTTCAATGTCCATGTGCCAGGTTTCCAGGTAGGCACATACCGCGCCTTTGCGCTTGCCACCCTGGTTCACTGCGACGGCGGTGTCGTTCACTACCTTGAGGAACGGCACGACGCCCTGGGACTTGCCGTTGGTGCCCTTGATGTACGAACCCAGTGCACGCACCGGCGTCCAGTCGTTGCCCAGGCCGCCAGCGAATTTGGACAGCATGGCGTTATCGTGGATCGCGTGGTAGATGCCCGACAGGTCATCCGGCACGGTGGTCAGGTAGCAGCTCGACAGCTGTGGACGCAGGGTACCGGCGTTGAACAGGGTCGGGGTCGACGACATGTAGTCGAAGGACGACAACAGGTTGTAGAACTCGATGGCACGGTCTTCTTTGTTCTTCTCTTCGATCGCCAGGCCCATGGCCACGCGCATGAAGAACACTTGCGGCAGTTCGAAGCGGATCCCGTCCTTGTGGATGAAGTAACGGTCGTACAGGGTTTGCAGGCCCAGGTAGGTGAACTGCTGGTCACGCTCGTGGTTGATCGCCTTGCCGAGTTTTTCCAGGTCGAAGGTGGCCAGGATCGGGTTGAGCAATTCGAACTCGATACCCTTGGCGATGTAGGCAGGCAGGGCCTTGGCGTACAGGTCGGCCATTTCGTGGTGGGTCGCGCTCTCGGCGACTTTCAGGAAGCCCAGGCCTTCGGCACGCAGGGTGTCCATCAGCAGGCGGGCGGTGACGAACGAGTAGTTCGGCTCACGCTCGACCAGGGTACGGGCGGTCATCACCAGGGCGGTGTTGACGTCGGTCAGGGCCACGCCGTCGTACAGGTTCTTCAGGGTTTCACGCTGGATCAGGTCGCCGTCGACTTCTTCCAGGCCTTCGCAGGCTTCGGTGATGATGGTGTTCAGGCGGCCCAGGTCCAGCGGCGCGAACGAACCATCAGCCAGGGTGATGCGGATCGACGGGTGAGCTTGCACGGCTTCGGCGGACGGCGCGTGTACGGCACGCTCCTTGGCGCGCGAATCACGGTAGATCACGTAGTCGCGGGCCACTTTCTGCTCGCCGGCACGCATCAGGGCCAGTTCGACCTGGTCCTGGATTTCTTCGATGTGGATGGTGCCGCCCGAGGGCATGCGACGCTTGAAGGTCGCGGTAACTTGTTCGGTCAGGCGGGCAACGGTGTCGTGGATACGCGACGAAGCGGCAGCGGTGCCGCCTTCAACTGCAAGAAACGCTTTGGTGATGGCGACGGTGATTTTGTCATCGGTATAAGGAACGACAGTGCCGTTACGCTTGATCACGCGCAATTGGCCGGGCGCGGTGGCGGACAGATCCATATTCGAATCAGCGGCCTGCGGCACGGAGCCTTGCGGGTTCTCGCGAGTTGTGTCGGTTTGCATGGGGGGGTGTCTCCACATTCTATATTTATTTGGGCACCATCACGGTGCCCACCGTTCCGTCCTGAAGCACTTACAACAGGCCTTGGCCTGGCATAACAACCTCGGGACAGGAGGAAGGGAGCTGTTCGCGCCGCTTCCATGCCGAAGTCTTCGGTTCCGAGCCTTAAGCTCTTTGCCGTATTCCTGAGTGGGTGTTGCTTGTATTGCAACACCCGTACCGCTTTCTCCCATTCGGGGTTGGAAAACAGCAGCCATCCGCGTGCGCGGTTTGGGCTTTCGAAAAAGGTTTAAGTTCCACCAAACAGGAGCAAGAAAGGGCTTGAGTTTCTTGTCTGATTTGTGTTTGGTCTTTTCGCTTGAAACCCTACATGTAGGGTTTTTTTAGCGACGAGGTACAAGATAATGCGTTTTGGAAGGCTTAGCAACGCACTGCCTGTGGATAACGCTGTGGGTAAAATGTGTATGAAAGGTGGAACCGCCGTGTAGGCCGCAGTACTGCTGCATCGCGCCGTTTGTCACCGAATATGCCAAGCCGAAAACACCCGCTTGGATTTTTGCGGGCGCGAACCCTATCACAAAAAAAGGCGATCACCGAATGCATTTCCTGGCTTGTGTTTGAGGGCGGGGCCATGGCTACAATCGGCCTTCATTCCTACACGATTATGCCCTTTGTGCATGACAAATTAGGTACGGCTGGCGAAGATCAAAATAGGGGAGCTGGCTTGCCCGCTGCCACATTTGAATCTGCGCAGTCCTGACAGATCGCTTATAAAAACGAGGACCACCCGTGGAGCAAGAAGCCTGGCAGGTATTGATTGTCGAGGATGACCAGCGTCTGGCTGAGTTGACCCGTGACTACCTGGAAAGCCACGGCCTGCGGGTCTCGATAGAGGGCGACGGGGCCCAGGCGGTGGCGCGGATCATTGCCGAGCAGCCGGACCTGGTGATCCTCGACCTGATGCTGCCCGGCGAAGACGGCCTGAGCATCTGCCGCAAGGTGCGCGAGCGCTACGACGGGGTGATCCTGATGCTTACCGCGCGTACCGACGACATGGATCAGGTCCTGGGCCTGGACATGGGCGCCGACGACTATGTGTGCAAGCCGGTGCGCCCGCGCCTGCTGCTGGCGCGGATCCAGGCCTTGCTGCGGCGCAGCGAAAGCTCCGAGCCCGCCGTCCCGGAAAAGCAGCGGCGCCTGCAGTTCGGCCCGCTGGTGGTGGACAACGCCCTGCGCGAAGCCTGGCTGCACGACGGCGGCATCGAGCTGACCAGCGCCGAATTCGACCTGCTGTGGTTATTGGTGGCCAATGCCGGACGTATCTTGTCCCGCGAAGAAATCTTCACCGCCCTGCGCGGCATCGGCTACGACGGCCAGGACCGCTCCATTGACGTGCGCATCTCGCGGATCCGCCCGAAAATCGGCGACGACCCCATCCACCCGCGCCTGATCAAGACCATTCGCAGCAAAGGCTACCTGTTCGTCCCCGAAGCTGCTGCCGATATGCTGTCGTGAACTCGATCTTCCTGCGCATCTACGGCGGCATGTGCGCGGCGCTGATCCTGGTGGCGCTGCTCGGCGTCCTGGCCCTGCACCTGCTCAATGAGGTGCGCAGCGGCCAGTATCGCGAACGCCTGGCCCACGGCACCTTTGCCCTTATGGGCGACAACCTGCAACCGATGAGCAGTATCGAGCGCCAGCGCGCCCTGGCGGTGTGGGAGCGGTTACTGGGGATTCCCTTGCAATTGCAGGCGGTGGCGGATGCCCAGCTGGACCTGAGCCAGCGCAATCGCCTGCAACGCGGCCAGGTCCTGGTGGAGCAGACCGGACCCCATGCGGCGCGGGTCTTGCGCCTGGTCAGTGAGAAAGAGGAACTGCTGCTCAGCGGCGAAGTGCAGCAGATCAGCGAGCAATTGGCCCGGGCCACCATTTATTTGCTGGCCGACGAACTGGTGCGGTTTCCGGTGGCCGAGCAGCCGCAACGCTTGGCTGACTTGAAAGAGGCCAAGGGCTTCGGCTTTGAAATGCACCTGCTGAAGCTGGACGAAGCCGACATGGACGAGGACCAGCGGCGTCGCGTGGCCGAAGGCGACACGGTGATGGCCCTGGGCAAGGGGGGGGACTCGATCCGCGTGTTTGCCGGCATGGTCGGCACGCCATGGGTTCTGGAAATCGGCCCGCTGTACCAAATGAACCCTTATCCGGCGCAATGGCTGGTGCTGATTGCCCTGATCGGCCTGACCCTGATCGGCCTGATCGTGTACTTGCTGGTGCGTCAACTGGAGCGCCGCCTGCGTGGCTTGGAGGCGGCCGCCACGCGCATCGCCAAAGGCAACCTGGAAGCCCGGGTGCCGGCGCGCGGGGCTGACTCGGTAGGGCGTCTGGCGGCGGCCTTCAATGGCATGGCCGAGCACTTGCAGCGCCTGCTGGCGATCCAGCGCGAACTGGTGCGCGCGGTGTCCCATGAACTGCGTACGCCGGTGGCGCGCCTGCGTTTTGGCCTGGAGATGATCGGCGACGCCGCCACGCCCGAAGCCCGGCGTAAATATATGGAAGGCATGGACAGCGATATCCAGGACCTCGACGGCCTGGTGGATGAGATGCTGACCTATGCGCGCCTGGAGCAGGGTTCGCCGGCCCTGAGTTTCCAGCGGGTCGACCTGAGTGCCTTGCTCGATCAGGTGATCGAGGAACTGGCGCCGCTGCGGCCGGGGATCGAAGTGGCGCGGGGGGTGTGCCTGTCATCGGCCCATCTGGACGCTGCCTGGGTCGATGCCGAGCCGCGCTACCTGCACCGCGCCCTGCAAAACCTGGTGAGCAATGCCATGCGCCATGCCCAGTCGCGGGTGCTGATCAGCTACCAGGTGGGCCAGGTGCGATGCCGTATCGACGTCGAAGACGATGGCCCGGGAGTTCCGGAAAGTGCCTGGGAACGGATCTTTACCCCCTTCCTGCGCCTGGATGACAGCCGCACCCGCGCCTCGGGCGGGCATGGCCTGGGCTTGTCGATTGTGCGGCGGATTATCTACTGGCACGGCGGGCGGGCGTTGATCAGCAAGAGCAACAACCTGGGTGGCGCCTGCTTCAGCCTGAGTTGGCCTCGGGACCAGGACAAAACTTGAGCCTGCGGTAGCTATCTATCAGGCGCCGATAGCCACCAAACTCAACAACTGCCCCTCGTGCACCACAAACTGCGCCTCCAGCTCCTTGCCATAACACCACTCACTGGACAGGTCCGTCAGCAACCGCAGGCGCAGCGAGCCTGCCTCAGACCACTCCAGCACCTCGGCATGTTCAAAATAGAAGCGCTTCTGCACGATCGGGTAGAGCGCCTTGAACAGGCTCTCCTTGGCCGAAAACGTCAGCGTCACCCATTGCGCAATCTGCTCTCGTGGCCCGGCGGCCATGCGTTGCAGTTCATCCGGGGTGAGGATTTCCCCGGCCAGGCGCTCGGCCCGTTCAAGGGACAGCAGGTTTTCCAGGTCCATGCCCAGCCCGCGCCATTGCGACTTATGCCCGACGATGGCCGCGGCGTGCCCGGTGCTGTGGGTGATCGAACCGCTGATATGGCCGGGCCATACCGGGGCGCGGTCCTCGCCGATGGCGGGGATGCAGTCCAGGCCTTCGAGCTGTTGCAAGGCGGCGCGGGCACACAGTCTGCCGGCGAGAAACTCGGCCTGGCGCTTGGCCACCGAGCGCTGGATACTGGCCGGTGGCGGCACGGCGCAGCGCTGGAAGTCGCCGGCCTCAAGCAATTTAGGCTCGAAGCGGGTGCTCAGGAACACCGTGCCGGGCAACGTGTCGGGCAGCGGCCAATGGTCATCAAGTGGGGTGCAGCAGGCGGGTATCGGGTTCATGGCGGCTATTCTGCACGGGGCGGCACACACCTGGGTAGCCCGCCGGTTCAGACTGTGTTCAGTTCAATGGCCGTAAACTGCGCAAGCATACCTGCAGGGCCGCTATGATGTTTCCCTGCAGGACAGTGGATTGGCCTTGGAGAGTGTTATGAAATTGCTGGTTGTCGAAGATGAGGCGTTGTTGCGCCATCACCTGTTGACCCGTCTTGGCGACAGCGGCCACGTGGTCGAAGCCGTGGCTAACGCCGAAGAAGCGCTGTACCAGACCGGGCAATTCAATCATGACCTGGCGATCATCGACCTGGGCCTGCCAGGCATGGGCGGCCTGGACCTGATCCGTCAATTGCGGGCCCAGGCCAAGACCTTCCCGATCCTGATTCTCACGGCACGCGGCAACTGGCAGGACAAGGTCGAAGGCCTGGCCGCCGGGGCTGACGACTATGTGGTCAAGCCGTTCCAGTTCGAAGAGCTGGAAGCGCGAATGAACGCACTGCTGCGCCGCTCCAGCGGTTTTACCCAATCGACCATCGTCGCCGGCCCGTTGCTGCTGGACCTCAACCGCAAGCAGGCGTCCCTCGACGAGCAGCCCCTGGCGCTGACGGCCTATGAGTACCGGATCCTCGAATACCTGATGCGCCACCACCAACAAGTGGTGGCCAAGGATCGGTTGATGGAACAGCTCTATCCCGATGACGACGAGCGCGATCCGAATGTGATCGAAGTGCTGGTCGGTCGCCTGCGTCGCAAGCTCGAGGCCCCGGCCGGGTTCAAGCCCATCGACACCGTGCGCGGCCTGGGCTACCTGTTTAACGAGCGCTGCCGTTGATCCGTTCGCTCCGTGTGCGCCTGATGCTGGCGGCCACCACCCTGGCCGTGTTGTTCATGCTGGGGCTGTTGCCGGCGATGCAGGGCGCGTTCAGCCTGGCGTTGCAGGATTCCATCGAGCAGCGCCTGGCGTCGGATGTGACCACGCTGATTTCTGCCGCGCGGGTCGATAACAACCGCTTGCTGATGCCGGCACAGTTGCCCGATGAGCGCTTCAACCTGACCGACAGCCGCCTGCTGGGCTACATCTATGACCGCGAAGGCCATCTGGTCTGGCGTTCGCGGGCCACCAGGGAAGAAAACATCAACTACCGCCCGCGCTACGACGGGCGCGGCAGCGAGTTTGCGAAGATTCGCGAGGCCAATGGCCAGGAATTCTTCGTGTATGACGTCGAGGTCAAGCTGCTGGGGGGCAAGAGCGCGGCGTTCAGTATCGTTGCCCTGCAACCGGTGCGCGAATACCAGGTGACCCTTGAGGGGCTGCGGGAAAACCTCTACCTGGGCTTCGGCGCCGCCTTGCTGGTGTTGTTGAGCCTGTTGTGGATCGGCCTGACCTGGGGCTTGCAAGCCTTGCGCCGGCTCAGCCAGGAGTTGGATGAAATCGAAGGCGGCACCCGCGAAAGCCTCAGCGAGCAACACCCACGGGAGCTGCTGCGCCTGACCGGCTCCCTCAACCGCCTGCTGCACAGCGAGCGCGAGCAGCGCACCCGTTACCGCGACTCCCTGGATGACCTGGCCCACAGCCTGAAAACCCCGCTGGCGGTATTGCAGGGCGTGAGTGAAGACATGGCCCAGCGCCCCCAGGACCTTGAGCAGGCGCGGGTGCTGCAGTCGCAGATCGAGCGCATGAGCCAGCAGATCAGCTACCAGTTACAGCGTGCCAGCCTGCGCAAAAGTGGCCTGGTGCGTCACCAGGTGCGCCTGCGCCCGGTGTTGCAGAGCCTGTGCGACACCCTGGACAAGGTCTACCGCGACAAGCGGGTGCGGGTGTCTTTTGCGTTGCCGGAGCAATGCGATGTGCCCATCGAGCAGGGCGCTTTGCTGGAATTGCTTGGCAACCTGCTGGAAAACGCCTACCGCCTGTGCCTGAGCGAGGTGCGCGTGACCCTGGATGAAAGTGCCGATGGCGTGCGCTTGTGCATCGAAGACGATGGCCCCGGCGTGCCACCCGACCAGCGCGCGCGGATCTTGCAGCGCGGCGAACGCCTGGATCGCCAGCATCCAGGGCAGGGGATCGGGTTGGCGGTGGTCAAGGACATTATTGAAAGCTATGGCGCGCGGTTGACCCTGGGGGACTCTCCTTTAGGGGGCGCGGCGTTCAGGATTCATTTTCCGGCGCTGTGACCTTTATTGATTCGCCGGCCCCATCGCAGGCAAGCCAGCTCCCACATTTAACTGTGTTCGCACATCAAAATGTAGGAGCTGGCTTGCCTGCGATGACGCCCGACCAAACACTGCATCTTCAACTCTCCTGCGCCCGATAAGCCCCCGGCGTCACCCCCGTCCACTTCTTGAACGCCCGATGAAACGCCGACGGCTCGGAAAACCCCAGTTGCTCGGCAATTTCCTGCAACGACAAATCCGCCCGCCCCAGATGAAAAATCGCAATATCGCGGCGCAATTCATCCTTGAGTGCCTGGAAACTGGTGCCTTCTTCCCGCAAATGCCGGCGCAGGGTCTGCGGGCTGATGTGCAGGTGCTGCGCCACGGCTTCCAGGTCTGGCCAGGGTGTGCGGTCGCGGCTTAGCAGGCGACGTAACTGGCTGCTCAGGCTGTCGCCTTCGTCTGGCCGGGACAACAGGTCGGCGGGGGAGCGTTCGAGGAAGTGTTTGAGGGTGCGTTCATCCTGCAACAGCGGCAGGTTCAGGTAGCGACTGGGGAACACCAGGCTGCTGCTGGCCGCGCTGAACACCAGGGGGCAAGGGAACAGCAGGTCGTATTCGCTGGCATGGGCCGGCATCGGGTAGCTGAAGGTCGCTTGCTCGAGGCGGATACGCTGGCCAATCAGCCAACTGCCGAGGCGATGCCAGATCACCAGCAGGGACTCGCTCAAAAAGTGATCCGGATCCCACAGGTGCGAGTCATCCAGGCTCAGGCGTGCCATATCGCCTTCACGGCTCAACCGCCAGCGCGGCCCCTGGGGGAACAGGCTGTAGAACAACAATCCGCGCTCCAGCGCCTTCTCCAGGGTGCGGCAATGAATCAATGCGTGGCACATCATGGCGAAAGTCCCGCGCTTGCTCGGTCCATCGGCAAAGCCCAGGTACTCGTCATCCAGCGCCTGCCACAACCGCTGCAACAGCTGCGTGAATTGCTCTGGCGCGATGCGCGCACGGGGTTCTGCCAGCAGTTCCGGGGCAATCCCCAGTTGCTGCAACAGGCTCGAGTAATCGTAGCCGGCCCGGCGCGCGCCGCCCAGGGCAGCGCGGGCGTAATGACTGGCGATGGTGCGTTCGCGCATGCAGGGGCCTCGTCCATTGAGTGGCCGATGGTAGCCATCGCGCCTGGGGCGGACAAGGCGGATATCCGCCAAATTGTAGGACGAGATTGGAATGATGGGCGGATATCCGCCACCTGACTCAACCAAGAATGCTGCCGGTGCACAGCCGACAGGCCCATGGTTTGTGGGCTCCAGGGCTTTTGCGGAAAGTGGCACGCCGTTTGCGATAAGGAATACAGATCTGCCAGCCAGCAGCTCGCCAAAACAAATCCCTCCAGTGCAGGAGGGTTCGCAATTCAAGTGTCGTGGGCAATGGCGGATATTTGCCCCACGGGACTCTTGAGGAAACTTTGCAATGACGACTCGTCAGCCGTTCTACAAAACCCTGTATTTCCAGGTAATCGTTGCCATCGTTATCGGTATCCTGCTCGGTCACTTCTACCCGCAGACCGGTGTGGCCCTCAAGCCATTGGGTGACGGCTTTATCAAGCTGATCAAAATGGTCATCGCCCCGATCATCTTCTGTACCGTTGTCAGCGGCATCGCCGGCATGCAGAGCATGAAGTCGGTGGGCAAGACCGGCGGCTACGCGCTGCTGTACTTCGAAATCGTCTCCACCATCGCCCTGCTGATCGGCCTGGTGGTGGTCAACGTGGTGCAGCCAGGCGCTGGCATGCACATCGACGTTGCGACCCTGGACGCTTCGAAAGTCGCAGCCTACGTCACTGCCGGTAAAGACCAGAGCATCGTCGGCTTTATCCTCAACGTGATCCCCAACACCATCGTCGGCGCCTTCGCCAACGGCGATATTCTGCAAGTGCTGATGTTCTCGGTGATCTTCGGTTTCGCCCTGCATCGCCTGGGTGCCTACGGCAAGCCAGTGCTGGACTTCATTGATCGCTTCGCCCACGTGATGTTCAACATCATCAACATGATCATGAAGCTCGCGCCGATCGGTGCCCTGGGCGCCATGGCGTTCACCATCGGTGCCTACGGTGTTGGCTCGCTGGTGCAACTGGGCCAGTTGATGATCTGCTTCTACATCACCTGCATCCTGTTCGTGCTGGTAGTCCTGGGTGGCATCTGCCGCGCCCACGGCTTCAGCGTCCTGAAACTGGTGCGCTACATCCGTGAAGAGCTGCTGATCGTACTCGGGACTTCCTCCTCCGAGTCCGCACTGCCACGCATGCTGATCAAGATGGAACGCCTGGGTGCGAAGAAGTCGGTGGTGGGCCTGGTTATCCCGACTGGCTACTCCTTCAACCTCGACGGTACTTCGATCTACCTGACCATGGCTGCCGTGTTCATCGCCCAGGCGACTGACACCCACATGGACATCACCCACCAGATCACCCTGCTGCTGGTGCTGCTGCTGTCCTCCAAAGGCGCTGCTGGCGTGACCGGTAGTGGTTTCATCGTACTGGCCGCAACCCTGTCGGCGGTTGGCCACTTGCCGGTTGCCGGCCTGGCGCTGATCCTCGGTATCGACCGCTTCATGTCCGAAGCCCGTGCCCTGACCAACCTGGTCGGTAACGCCGTAGCGACCATCGTTGTGGCCAAGTGGGTCAAGGAACTGGACACCGACAAGCTGCAAAGCGAGCTGGCTTCCGGCGGTACCGGTATCTCCGAAACCCGCGAACTGGATGACCTGGGCGTGGCCGAAGGCCCGGCACCAGCGCTTAAGTAAACGCTGACGCAGTACTGAAAAACCCATCTTCGGATGGGTTTTTTTATGGGCGTACGAGCACAACGGTCACTGTCGATGATGCTTACGGTGATTGCCGCTGCCGCGCAAGATTGCCTACTCTGTGTTCCATCGAATCGGAATCGGAGCTCCCATGTCAGGCCCCTTGGCGTCCCTCAAAGTGCTGGATTTCTCGACCTTGCTGCCGGGGCCTTTTGCTTCGCTGCTGTTGGCAGACATGGGCGCCGAGGTACTGCGCATCGAATCCCCCACGCGCATGGACCTGCTGCGGGTGTTGCCGCCCCACGACCGTGGCGTGTCGGCCAGCCATGCCTACCTCAACCGCAACAAGCGCAGCCTGGCCCTGGACCTCAAGCAGCCCGAGGCGCTGGAGATCGTGCGGCAACTGGTGGCGGAGTACGACATCGTGCTGGAGCAGTTCCGCCCTGGGGTCATGGAGCGCCTGGGGTTGGGGTATGAAGCGTTGAAGGCGATCAACCCGAAGCTGATCTATGTGTCCATCACCGGCTATGGCCAGACCGGCCCCTACAAGGACCGCGCCGGGCATGACATCAATTACCTGGCTTTGTCCGGCGTCGCCAGCTACACCGGGCGCCAGGACAGCGGCCCAGTGCCCCTGGGTGTGCAATTGGCGGATGTGGGCGGCGGCTCGTTGCATGCCGTGGTCGGCCTGCTCGCGGCGGTGATTGCGCGTCAGCACAGTGGGCTGGGGCAGTACCTGGATGTGAGCATGACCGACTGCGCCTTCAGCCTCAACGCCATGGCCGGCGCGGCTTACTTGGCGTGTGGGGTGGAGCCTGGGCGCGAAGACCAGGTGCTCAATGGCGGCAGCTTCTACGATTACTACCGCTCGCGGGACGGGCGCTGGCTGTCGGTGGGTAGCCTGGAGCCGGGGTTTATGCAGCAATTGTGTACTGCGCTGGGGCGCCCGGAGCTGGCGGCCCAGGGCTTGTCGCCCAAGCCCGAACAGCAAAAGGCCCTCAAGCAGGCGCTGCAAGTGGAGTTTGAGCGGCACAGCTTCGAGGAGCTGTGTGCGTTGTTTGCCGGGGTCGATGCTTGCGTCGAGCCGGTGCTCAGTCTGGGCGAAGCCCTGCAGCACCCGCAGTTGCAGGCCCGCGAGCTGGTGAGCCAGGTGCCCCGCGGGGATGGCTCGTTCCAGGCGCAGATGGCCTGCCCGCTGAAGTTTTCCGAAGGGGTGCCGGAGCCGAGGCATATCGGTGCTGCGGTGGGGGCGCACAGTGATGAGGTGCTGGGGGAGTTGGGTTTCAGTACTCAGCGGATAGCCGAGCTGCGGGGGGCCAAGGTGGTGGGGTAGTGGCTGTTCGGGCCCCATCGCGGGCATGGGTATCTAGACAACTCTTTTATCTAGTGCTGATTGGGTTTGTGTACATATCCGTTGCTGCGGTTACGGCGGCTCACTTTGGAGAAGCGCCAAAGTAAGCAAAGCGCTCTTGCCCCACCACTCGGTGTCTCGCCTAGGCTCGGCATGCCCGCAGTCAGGCATTGCTCCGTGGGCCCGCCGCGATCGGCCATCCCTGGCCGTGTCGCGGCTACCCCGGCATCCATGCCGGGGTGCCCACTGCGCAATACCTGCCTGCGGCCATCGTGGTTTAACGGGGCGCCTCAGATCAAGATCAAAAGCCAAATCAAAAGCAGAGCAACAGCAATGCCAGAGCGCGAAGCTGCATTCCCCCCTGTGGGAGCTGGCTTGTCGGGTCGCCGCATCGCTGCGATGGCGGTGTATCAGTCGATAAATGTATTGGCTGAGACACCGTCATCGCAGGCAAGCCAGCTCCCACAGGAATCCGCGCACGCTTCGACGATCAGGTCGGCTGTCAGGCCGCCTCGCTTTGCTTTTGATCTTGATCTCAGGCGCCCCGTTAAACCACGCTGGCCGTCATCCGATATTGATTTGGGGGGTAACCCGGCAGGACGCCGGGTTAGCCGCGCTGGGCCATGGATGGCCCATCGCGGCGGCCCCCCAAATCAATGTCGGATGACGGGCACACCGAGCCTGGGCGAGGTGCCGAGTGGTGGGGCAAGAGCCCTTTTGGTTACTTTTGGGGCTCTTTTCCAAAAGTGACCCGCCGTAAGGGCGGAACCAATAGCCGCCATGACCGCAGCAACGGATATGTACACAAACCTAAGAATCACTAAAAAGATGTGTAGATACCTATGCCGCGATGGGGCCAGTGAAACCACCCCAAAACCTCACTCCACCCGAGTCTCCCCGGTAAACACCAACGTCCCCCGACACTTGCGGCACAAATACCGCCGCCCCTGATTCACCAACCCATGGCGCTGGGCCGAGAACGGGAAGTCACTGTCGGCACACGGGCACCGATAGATATAGCGGGTCACCCGCCGACGCTGAATCTCATAGGTATGGCAGCGATCGGGCGGCAGTTCGTAGACCCCGCGCATGATCAACTGCCATTCCTCGCCATGGGGCTGGATGCGCTCGCCGAACAATTGGTGGGCGATCAGGTGCGCCACTTCGTGGGCCACCGTCTGTTTGAGGAAGTGTTGGCTGTTTTCCCGGTACAACTGGGGATTGAAGCGCAGCAGGTTCTCGTGCAAATGCGCGACACCGGCTTTCTGCCCACGCAGCTTGAGGCTGACCTGGGGGCGTTTGAAGCTTCGTTTGAAAAAGGATTCGGCTTGCAGGAAACAATCTTCGACGCGGGTATTGAGTTGCTCGGGCATGCTGTACATATCTCCAGAGATGTCCAGTATGCCGCATCCAGGGGTGTTTCCGAATCGGTCAGGCGCCGAATGGTCATGCATAACGCAAAAGCCACCTTGCGGTGGCTGTTCCTGCGCTGAAAAGACGGCTAGTTGGTGTAGATCGGACCGACGCCCAGGCCCCAGACAATCACGGTAAACGCCATGATCGCCACCAGGACCACCAGGCCTACCGCCAGTACCGAGCTGGAAAACAGGAAGCCTTCATCGGGGTCGATGCTCATAAAGGTCGGTAGCCCCACATAGAGCAGGTACACCGTGTAGCAGATGGCGGCCGTACCGACGATCATGCCCAGCCACATATGCGGATACAGCGCTGCCAGCCCGCCGATAAACAGGGGCGTGGCGGTATAGGTGGCGAACGCCACGCAGCGCGCCATGCTGGGGTTGGCGTCATAGGTGCGCGCCATCCAGTGGATGAAGGCGCCCATTACCGCAACGCCGCCGAGCATCGCCAGGTAGGACATGATGGTCATCCACAGCGCACTTTCCTGGGTCAGCATGACCGGGGAGCGATTGCCGATGACCCAGCCGACCTGGGTGGTGCCGATAAAAGCTGATACGGCGGGGATCGCCGCGAGAATCAGCGTATGGGTGAGGTACATGTGGCCGATGCTTTCTTCTTTATCGCCACGAATTTCCCGCCATTCCTGGTCGGGATGGGTGAAAAGCCCCACGACGTGATGGATCATGCCAGTCACTCCTGTCGTTATTGCCATCGCCCCCCAAGCGGAGCGCCCGCCGGCCAAGTGGCCTGAAAGGTCTGGATATGTGTGCGACCTTATGTCGCAGTATAGGAAGTCATGACCGGAAAAAGTGTGGGGCTTTAGAGCAAATTGCGCTGTAAACACTGGGCTTAATCGCGCCTGGGTCTGTGACGTGGAATGCAGCCCCCTGTGGGAGCTGGCTTGCCTGCGATGGCGGTGGGTCAGCCATGAATTTGTCGACTGACCTACCGCCATCGGGAGCAAGCCCCTCCCACATTGGAACTCGGTCGTTCATATCGTTAAAATACCCGGCTTTTCGTCCCACACCTTTTCGCGGATCCAAGCGCCATGGGCACCCTTACCGTCAATCAGAACAAACTGCAAAAACGCCTGCGGCGCCTGGCCGGTGAGGCTGTCGCTGACTTCAACATGATCGAAGAGGGCGACAAGGTCATGGTCTGCCTGTCCGGCGGCAAAGACAGCTACACCATGCTGGACGTGCTGCTGCACCTGCAAAAGGTCGCGCCGATCAAATTCGACATAGTGGCCGTCAACATGGACCAGAAGCAGCCCGGGTTCCCCGAGGACGTGCTGCCGGCCTACCTCAAGACCCTGGGCATCGAGTACCACATCGTCGAGAAAGACACCTATTCGGTGGTCAAGGAGCTGATTCCGGAAGGCAAGACCACCTGCTCGCTGTGTTCGCGCCTGCGCCGTGGCACGCTGTACACCTTTGCCGATGAAATTGGTGCAACCAAGATGGCCCTGGGTCATCACCGCGATGACATCGTCGAGACCTTCTTCCTCAATATGTTCTTCAACGGTTCCCTCAAGGCCATGCCGCCCAAGCTGCGCGCTGACGACGGGCGCAACGTGGTGATCCGCCCGCTGGCGTATTGCAACGAGAAGGACATCCAGGTCTACTCCGACTTCAAGCAATTCCCGATCATCCCCTGCAACCTCTGCGGTTCCCAGGAGAACCTGCAGCGCCAGGTGGTCAAGGACATGCTCCAGGAGTGGGAGCGCAAGACGCCGGGGCGTACCGAAAGCATCTTCCGCAGCCTGCAGAACGTGATCCCCTCGCAGTTGGCCGACCGCAACCTGTTTGACTTCACCAGCCTGCGCATCGACGAAACTGCGGCTTCGCGCTTCGTCAACATTGTGAACCTCTGAGCCTTTTCCAGGCTCTGACAGACGGCGCTGATGGGCGCCGTTTTCATTTCAACCCGTAGGAGAGGGCATGCGCGATTACAAATGGCTGCACGAATACTGTCTGAACCGCTTTGGTTCGGCAGCCGAGCTGGAAGCCCACCTGCCCGTGCCCAAGACCCCGGCGCAACTGCGCCAGATCAGCGACGACCGCTACCTGTCGACTCTGTCGCTGCGGGTGTTCCGCGCCGGGCTCAAGCACAGTGTGGTGGACGCCAAATGGCCGGCGTTCGAGCAGGTGTTCTTCGGCTTCGATCCTGAGAAAGTCGTGCTGATGGGCGCCGAGCACCTTGAGCGCCTGATGCAAGACACGCGGATCATCCGCCACCTGGGCAAGCTCAAGAGCGTGCCGCGCAATGCGCAGATGATTCTCGACGTCGAGCAGGAAAAGGGCAGCTTCGCGGCATTGATCGCCGACTGGCCGGTGACCGATATCGTCGGTTTGTGGAAATACCTGAGCAAGCACGGCCATCAACTGGGCGGGTTGTCGGCGCCACGCTTCTTGCGCATGGTCGGCAAGGACACGTTCGTGCCGAGTTATGACGTGGTTGCGGCATTGAATGCGCAGGAGATTGTCGACAAGGCCCCCACCAGCCTGCGGGACCTGGCGACGGTACAGGCGGCGTTCAACCAGTGGCATGCCGAGAGTGGGCGGCCGATGTGCCAGTTGTCGATGATGCTGGCGTTTACCGTCAACCATTGAGACCGCGATGGGGCCTGATCGGCCCCATATAACCCTCAGGCTGGCTGACCTTCCCCCGCCAACCGCCGATTCAACTGGAACCGCCAGCGCACATACAGCAGCGCTGTGCAGAACACCGCCAGGCTTGCCAGCATCTCCAGCACGCCAAACCACTGGCGGTTCGGGTCATAGGCCGCCAGGGCGCCTTTGATGAAATACAGGTTCACCACAAAGCACATCCACGAATGCCCGCGCGCACTGCCCATCAGCATGCCCGGCGCGAGGATCAGCAACGGCACCAGTTCGATCAGCAGGATGACCCAGGGCCGTGCGCCATGCAGGTCGGCGATCAGCAGGTAATACACGCAGAGCAACCCCACCAGGCCGAAAAACGCCAGCAGACTCAAGGCCCGTGCCACTTTGACCCGGGGTTCCAGCCAGGCCTGGGCCGGCAGGACTTTAGGCTTCTTGGCCACGGCCACTCTCCAGTTTCGCCGCAGTCTTCGCCAGGCGCAGGCCCAGGGCACGGCACAGGGCGATTTCATGGGGGTCCAGGGCACGTTTGCCGTCGGCGCCGGAATGGTGGCTGGCGCCGTAGGGCGTACCGCCGCCCTGGGTGTCGAGCAGGGCCTGTTCGCTGTAGGGCAGGCCGGTGATCAGCATGCCGTGGTGCAGCAACGGCAGCAGCATCGACATCAAGGTGGTTTCCTGGCCGCCGTGCAGGCTGGCGGTCGAGGTGAAGACCCCGGCCGGCTTGCCGACGAGGGCGCCGGTCAGCCACAGGTTGCTGGTGCCGTCGAGAAAGTACTTCAAGGGCGCGGCCATGTTGCCAAACCGCGTCGGGCTGCCCAGGGCCAGGCCCGAACAGTTCTTCAGGTCGTCGAGGCTGGCATACAGCGCGCCTTCGGCCGGGATGCTCGGGGCGACGGCTTCGCACTCGCTGGAGATCGCCGGCACGGTGCGCAGGCGCGCTTCCAGGCCGCCTTGCTCGATGCCTCGGGCAATCTGCCGGGCCATTTCGCTGACCGAGCCGTTGCGGCTGTAATACAGCACCAGGATGTAGGGCGCGCTCACGGCAGAAGCTCCAGGATGTTTTCTGGCGGCCGGCCAATCACGGCCTTGTCGGCAGTGGCCAGGATCGGCCGTTCCATCAGCTTGGGATGGGCGGCGATGGCGGCAATCAATTGCGCCTCGCTGAGGCTGGCGTCGGCCAGGTTGAGGGTCTTGTATTCGTCTTCGCCGGTGCGCAGCAATTGCCGGGCGCTGATCCCCAGCTTGCCGAGCAGGGCTTCAAGCTGCGTGGCGTCCAGCGGGGTTTCCAGGTAGCGCACCACGTTCGGCGTGAGGCCACGGGCCTGCAGCAGTTCGAGCGCACCGCGGGATTTCGAGCAGCGCGGGTTGTGATAAAGCGTCAGATCGGTCATGTGCGGGTCGCATCTTGCGTAAGGTGGCGGGTATTCTACCTGCGCTGCGGCGTGTCCTTAAACCGTAAGAGGCGATCGGCCGCAGCCCACGTTCATTTTTGCTAAGGATTACCCCATGACACGGCGACTGATAGGCGCACTGGCAGTTATCACCACACTCCTGCTCAGCGGCTGCGGCAATGATTATGGCGTTGACCAATACGGCCAGAAAGTCGCGTCCGAGCGCGTCGACAAACAATGGTTGGTGATCAATTACTGGGCCGAATGGTGTGGCCCGTGCCGCATCGAAATCCCCGAGCTCAACGCCCTGGCCGAGCAGCTCAAGGGCCAGCCGGTAAGCGTGTTCGGCGTCAACTTCGATAATGTGCAGGGCGAAGAGCTCAAGAGCGCCAGCGAGAAGCTGGGCATCAAGTTCACGGTACTGGCACAGAACCCCGAGGCGATTTTTGATATCCCGCGCAGCGAAGCGTTGCCGGTGACCTACATCATTGATGACAAGGGCAAGGTGCGGGCGCAGATGTTGGGCGAGCAGACGGCGGCGGGGGTATTGGCCAAGCTCAAGGAACTGCGCGGCTAAACGGTTGCTCGCTGGCGATTGCGGTATGCCCGGCACACCGCAATCGCCAACGGATCAGCCTTCTTCCAGCCACAAACGCAGTGGCTTGCCCTCGGCAGGCCAGAAACGGGTCTGCTCGATGGGCGAGATGTCCCAGCGTTGCACGGTTTCCAGGGCCTTGAAGAAGCGCTGTTCCTGCTCCATCAGGGCTTCGGCACACAGCCTGCGGGTGCTGCCGATCTTGCCGAAGCTGAGTTTGTCACCGTCCAGGCTGTACGGCGCGAACCAGTGGTTGCAGCCGCCATTGCCATAGGCCCGGCCATCGGCACCGAGGGTCACGGTCAGGTGGGCGTAATCCATCAGGGGCCGCTCGCCGATCCACTCCACGATGTAGCTGTGATCCTGCTTGAGCTTGACCTCGTCGCTGGCGCAGCCGGCAAGGCCTGCGCCCAGCGCTGCGACCATCAGCAGGCTCTTCATGGCGCGGCCTGCTGGCATTTCGGGCAACGGTGCGTGTCGCCGACGGTGGCCCAGCCCAACTCGGCAATGCGCGCAGTGGCGGCCGGTTGCAACGGTTCCTTGGTCAACTTGGTTTCCACTGCGAACTCAAACTCCAGCACGGCGTCGCAGCTGTCGCAATTGACCTTCCAGGTGTGAATCTCCAGCTCGCCGAACTTCGGCCCTTGCGCCATGGCAACCCATTGCCCGGCCGGGCGGATGGAGTAGCGCGCATCGCCTTCGACGGTCAGGCGCATCGACAGGGTCTTGCTGCCGCGCAAAGTGACGATCAGCACGTCGCCATGCTTGATCGAGCCACCATTGCCGGTGACTTGATAACGACCGGGCACCAGGGCGCGGCATTCGATCAGGGTGTGTTGTGGGCTCAGCAAACTGAAGCGGAAATCGTGTTCGGCCATGGATCCTCCAAATAGGCGCGGCATCCTATCACGCTCGCCTGTTCACCATGCGCGCGGTAGATGACCGTTGATCATCCCTGTACCAGGTTTTGCGCCTGGCCGTTGGCCCAGGCCTGGATATTGGCCAGGGTGGTCCCGGCAATCGCCGCCAGGGCCTCGCGTGTGAGGAATGCCTGGTGCGCGGTAATGATCACGTTGGGGAAGGTCAGCAGGCGTGCCAGCACATCGTCCTGCAAGGGCAGGTCCGAACGGTCTTCAAAAAACAGCTGGGCCTCTTCTTCGTACACATCCAGGCCCAGGTAGCCCAGCTGTCCATCCTTGAGCGCTTCGATCAATGCCGGGGTGTCCACCAGGCCGCCGCGCCCGGTGTTGATCAGCATCGCTCCCGGCTGCATATGGGCCAGGGATTGCGCATTGATCAGGTGCTTGCTGTCGGCGGTCAGCGGGCAGTGCAGGCTGATGATCTGTGCCTCGGCCAACAACTGGGGCAGGCTGACATAGCGCGCGCCAAGGGCTTCGACCTGCGGATTGGGGTAGGGATCGTATGCCAGCAAGCTGCAGCCAAAGCCGGCCATGATCTTGGCAAAGGTCGCGCCGATCTGCCCGGTCCCCACCACGCCCATGGTCTTGCCCACCAGGTCGAAGCCGGTCAGGCCGTGCAGGCTGAAGTCGCCGTCGCGGGTACGGTTGTAGGCGCGGTGCAGGCGGCGGTTGAGGGCCAGCACCAGGGCCACGGCATGTTCGGCCACTGCATGGGGCGAGTACGCGGGCACCCGCACGATGGTCAGGCCCAGGCGCTTGGCGGCGGCCAGGTCCACATGGTTGTAGCCGGCCGAGCGCAGGGCAATCAGTTGCGTGCCGCCGGCCGCGAGGTGTTCGAGCACCGGGGCGCTGAGGTCGTCGTTGATAAAGGCACAGACCACTTTGTGCTTATCGGCCAGGGCCACGGTGTCGAGGTTCAGGCGTGCCGGTTGGAACTGCAACTCCATGCCCGCGGGCAAGGGTTCGGCGAGAAAACTGTCGCGGTCATAGGTCTGGCTGCTGAAGAGGATGATGCGCATCAAGGGGCTCTCTGCAAAATAGCGTGTGGTGACACAAAACCTGTGGGCGCCGGCTTACCGGCGCCCACAGGAGATGTTGCCCGTCATTGGCGTTGGGCGTGTTGCTCTGCATCAGGCGTTGACCCGGGCCTCGCTGGCAAGGCGGGCGATGGCCATGTCCAGTTCATCCAGGGCAGCCATGGCCTTGGCGTCATCCTGCTTGAGCAAGGTTTCGGCGCGTTGGCAGGCTGCGCGCAATTGCGGCACGCCGCAGTAGCGGGTGGCGCCGTGCAGGCGGTGGACGCGTTCGATCAGGGCATTGTTGTCGTTGGCTTCGCGGGCGACGCAGACGGCCTCACGGTCAGCTTCCAGGGACGCCAGCAACATGGCCAGCATATCGGCGGCCAAGTCCGCCTTGCCGGCCGCCAGGCGCAAGCCCTCCTCATGGTCGAGTACCGGCAGTTGCGCGGCGGGGCCGTGGCCTTCGACTGCGCGTTCCGGGCCTTGATTGCGCAAGGCCAGGCCGGTCCATTTCAGCACCACCTGGGCCAGTTGCCGCTCGCTGATGGGCTTGGTCAGGTAGTCATCCATGCCGCTTTGCAGCAGGGCGCGTTTTTCATTGGCCATGGCGTGGGCCGTCAGGGCGACGATAGGCAGTGGCGTGCCGTGGCGCTCGCTTTCCCACTGACGAATCGCCTCGGTGCTCTGGCGCCCGTCCATGCCGGGCATCTGCACGTCCATCAGCACCAGGTCGAAGGCTTCTTTCTTCACCGCTTCGATGGCGCTGTAGCCACTTTCCACGGCCTGGACCTTGGCACCCATGTCTTCGAGCAGGGTCTGTACCAGCAGCAGGTTGGCCGGGTTGTCGTCGACACACAGCACCCGTGGCGCACGGCTGGACAACGGCTCGCCCGGTTCACTGCGCA
Source organism: Pseudomonas sp. FP2294 (assembly GCF_030687625.1). NCBI lineage: Bacteria > Pseudomonadati > Pseudomonadota > Gammaproteobacteria > Pseudomonadales > Pseudomonadaceae > Pseudomonas > Pseudomonas sp. FP2294. The sequence goes on along the minus strand of NZ_CP117441.1, from coordinate 4,249,529 downwards.
AGGGGCGCGGGCTGATCAGGTCGGACAGCGCCCGGCGCAATTTACGGGTGCAGGCCGGCTTGGCCTGCAACTGGCTATTGGGGTTGGGCACCGACAGGTTGAACAGCATCTGCTCGGTGGTCGGGCACAGCACCAGCACTTTGCAGCCCAGGTGCTCAAGGTCCCACAGGTGTTGGTTGAGGCGCTCCGGCGGAATATCGTTGGCGGTGATGCCCAGTACCGCGAGGTCGATGGCCTGCTCGGTCTGGTGTGCGCTGGTGATGCCGTTGGTCAGGTTCTCCAGGCTGTTGAACGGCGTGACCTCCAGGCCGCAGTCTTCCAACTGGTGTTGCAGGGCCTGGCGCGCCAGTTCGTGGTTCTCCAGCACCGCCACACGCCGGCCCAACAACGGCGGGGCGGGCAAGTCTTCGATATCGTCGCGGGTTTTTGGCAGGTTGAGGCTGATCCAGAACTCCGAACCCTCGCCTGGCGTGCTGTCGACGCCGATTTCGCCGCCCATCTGCTCGATCAGGCGCTTGGAAATCACCAGCCCCAACCCGGTGCCACCGGGCTGACGGGACAAGGAGTTATCCGCCTGGCTAAAGGCCTGGAACAGGGCGCGCACATCCTGGTTCGACAGGCCGATGCCGGTGTCCTGCACGCTGATGCGCAGTTGCACGCTGTCTTCCTGCTCGTCTTCGAGCATGGCCCGGGCGACGATGGTGCCTTCGCGGGTGAATTTGATGGCGTTGCTGACCAGGTTGGTGAGGATCTGCTTGAGACGCAGCGGGTCGCCCACCAGGGACAGCGGAGTATCGCGGTAGACCAGGCTCACCAGCTCCAGCTGTTTGGCATGGGCGGCCGGGGCGAGGATGGTCAGGGTGTCTTGCAACAGGTCGCGCAGGTTGAACGGGATACTGTCGAGCACCAGCTTGCCGGCTTCGATTTTCGAGAAGTCGAGAATCTCGTTGATGATGCCCAGCAGGTTGTCGGCGGATTTTTCAATGGTGCCCAGGTAATCCAACTGACGGGGCGACAGTTCGCTTTTCTGCAACAGGTGGGTGAAACCGAGGATGCCATTGAGCGGTGTGCGGATTTCATGGCTCATATTGGCCAGGAACTCCGACTTGATGCGGCTGGCCTCCAGGGCCTCCTTGCGGGCCAGGTCCAGCTCGATGTTCTGGATCTCGATGGTTTCCAGGTTCTGGCGCACGTCTTCGGTGGCCTGGTCGATGCTGTGTTGCAGTTCTTCCTGGGCGTTTTGCAGGGTTTCGGCCATGCGGTTGATGCCGGACGCCAACTGATCCAGCTCCTGGCTGCCCAGGGGCGGCAAACGGGTTTCCAGGTTGCCGTCCTTGAGCTGCGCCACCGCTTGTTTGATCTGGCCGATAGGCGAGTTGATCGTGCGGCTGATGCGCAGGGCCAGGGCCGCCGTGCAGATCAGGCCGATGGCAATCAACAGCAGGCTGGCGAACAGGCTGCGATAGCCGCGCAGCAGCATGCCGTTGTGGGACAGTTCCAGTTCGACCCAGCCCAGCAGGCGATCGGCTTCGTCGGGAATCAGCTCGCCGGCGAGGTTGCGATGGCGGCCGAACACCGGCAGCAGGTAGCGGGTGGCGTCATTGCCGGTGCGTTGCAGCAGGTGTGAGCTGTTGCCGATGGGCGGCTGGTTGAGCATGGTCGGGCCGGCATGGGCCAGGGCCGAGCGGTCGGGCGCCAGGAAAGACACGGCCCGCACGTCGACTTGCTCCAGGGACTGGGTGGCGATGCGTTCCAGCAGGTCGGTGTTCTTGTTACCCAGTGCCGGTGCCACCAGCGGCGCTAGCTGTTCGGCGATCATCTCGCCGCGATTGAGCAGTTGGGTTTGCAGCTCCGAGAGCTGCATCCAGGTGAAATATCCGCCCAGGAGCAATGCCATCAGGCTGGTAGGCAACAAGGTCAGCAACAGTACGCGGCCTTTTATCCCCATTCTTCTTAGCACGCCACTCTCCTGCTACCACACTGATGTCGAGATTCTACGCAGGCATCCGGCCTGCGCTACCTGCGCAGTGTAGCCATATGAGGGGCTTGGAATCTTGCAAAAGATGCTTGAGGGGGATGATGGCGGGCTTATTGAGCCCATGTCCATTGCTGCGGTGCTCACCGGGACACCTCGGGTTGTCAGGCAGACAAACCAGCTCACAACAGGGGCGTTCGCCGACTACCGATTACGTTGCTGCCGTTTTTTCCACTGATGCCCCACCCACCACCGCCAATACACCATGGTCATGCAGTACGCCAGCGCGCCCAATACCAGGCCCATCACCACCGAGCCCAGGAGGAACGGCTGCCACATGGTCGACAGTTGCCCGCTGATCCATTCCCAGGTCAGTTCATCGGGCAGGGTGCGGGCGGGGATGTTCATCAGCCAGGTGCCGGTCATATAGGTGCAGAAGAACACCACGGGCATGGTAATCGGGTTGGTCAGCCACACCAGGCTCACGGCAATGGGCATATTGCCGCGCACGGAAATGGCGAGGAAGGCCGCCAGCAGCATCTGCATGGGTATGGGAATGAAGGCGGCAAACAGGCCGACAGCCATGGCCCGGGCAACTGAATGCCGATTGAGGTGCCAGAGGTTGGGGTCATGGAGCAGCGTTCCGAGAAAGCGTAAGGACTTGTGTTCCCGAATGCTGGTCGGATCGGGCATGTACCGTTTGAATAAGTGCCGTGGCATAAGGGGTCCAGATCAGTTCGAGGGTCAAGTATGCCCGTATTCTACGAACGGGAAATTCAGACTTTGTGACAAAAAATCATAGTTTGCCCTGAACCACTCGGCTAACACTCAATGGGTCACTCTCAAGGAATGATCCATGCGTACAGGGATGTTTGCGCTGGCGTTAGGGCTGCTGGCGTTGCGCCTGCTGCCCGTCTTGCCGCCGGTCGGTTGGTTGCTGGTGTTGCCGGTGGTGGCGTTGATGCTACTGCCGTTTCGTACTTATCCGCTGGCGTTTTTCCTGTTGGGCCTGGCGTGGGTCTGTTTCAGCGCGCAACGGGCGCTCGACGACCGGCTCGTACCCGCGCTGGACGGCCAGACCCGCTGGCTGGAAGGGCGCGTCAGCGGGCTGCCGCAGCAGAGTGGTGGGGTGGTGCGCTTCGAACTGAGCGACAGCCGGTCACGCCAGGACCGGCTACCCCAGCGCATCCGTGTGAGCTGGCAGGGCGGCCCGCCCGTGCGCAGTGGTGAGCGCTGGCGTTTGGCCGTGACCCTCAAGCGACCCTCCGGCCTGTTGAATTTCCAGGGCTTCGATCAAGAGGCCTGGCTGTTGGCCCAGCGTGTGGGGGCGACGGGGTCGGTCAAGGATGGCCAGCGCCTGGCGCCGGCCCGACATGCCTGGCGCGATGGGGTCCGCCAGCAGCTATTGGCGGTAGACGCCCGGGGGCGTGAAGCCGGGCTGGCCGCACTGGTGCTGGGCGATGGCTCCGGCTTGGCCGCCGAGGATTGGCGCATTTTGCAGGACACCGGCACCGTGCATCTATTGGTCATTTCCGGCCAGCATATCGGCCTGTTGTCGGGGTTGATCTATGCCTGGGTGGCCGGGCTGGCCCGCTACGGCTGCTGGCCCAGGCGTTTGCCCTGGCTGCCTTGGGCCTGCGGCCTGGCATTTGCCGCAGCGCTGGCCTATGGCTTGCTCGCCGGCTTTGCCGTGCCAGTGCAGCGGGCCTGTGTGATGGTGGGGCTGGTGTTGCTGTGGCGCCTGCGGTTTCGCCACCTGGGGATCTGGTGGCCACTGCTGCTGGCCCTGAATGCGGTGCTGCTCCTCGAACCCCTGGCCAGCCTGCAACCGGGTTTCTGGCTGTCATTTGCCGCCGTGGCCGTGTTGCTGCTGGCCTTTAGCGGCCGCCTGGGGCCCTGGCGGGCGTGGTGGGCCTGGACCCGTGCCCAATGGCTGATCGCGATAGGGCTGTTTCCGCTGCTACTGATCCTCGGTTTGCCGATCAGCTTGAGTGCGCCGCTGGCCAATCTGTTTGCGGTGCCGTGGATCAGCCTGTTGGTGTTGCCGCTGGCGCTGGCGGGCACGCTGTTGCTGACGGTGCCATGGCTGGGCAGTGGCCTGTTGTGGCTGGCGGGGGGCGCGCTGGATTGGCTGTTCAAGGCCCTGGCCTGGCTGGCCGGGCACGTGCCCGCCTGGATGCCGGCCGAGGTGCCTGTGGGCTACTGGTTGCTCAGTCTGCTGGGCGCGGTGCTGTTATTGATGCCCAAGGGCATTCCCTTTCGCCTGCTGGGTTGGCCCCTGTTGCTGCTGGCGGTGTTCCCGCCCCGTGAGTCGATCCCGTTGGGCCAGGTGGCGGTGGAGCAACTGGATGTCGGCCAGGGCTTGTCGATCGTGTTGCGCACCCGCAACCACGTGCTGTTGTATGACGCCGGGCCACGGGTGGGGGATTTCGATCTTGGCGAGCGCGTGGTATTGCCGGCGCTGCGCAAGCTGGGGGTTGGCCAGGTGGACTTGATGCTGCTCAGCCATGCCGACGCCGATCATGCCGGTGGCGCGGCGGCGGTGGCCCGTGGGTTACCCGTCCGGCGCGTGGTGGGCGGGGAAACCCAGGGGTTGCCGGCGTTCCTCGACACCCAGGCCTGCGTCAGCGGTGAGCAGTGGGAGTGGGACGGCGTGGTGTTCCAGCTGTGGCAATGGGCAGATGCCCGCAACGGTAACGCGAAGTCGTGCGTGCTGCAGGTCCAGGCCAATGGCGAGCGGTTGCTGCTGACCGGCGATATCGACCGCGAGGCCGAGCGGGCCTTGCTGGCCACGCCGCTGGCGGTCGCCACGGATTGGCTGCAAGTGCCCCATCATGGCAGTCGCAGTTCCTCGTCCTGGCCGTTTGTCCAGCAACTGGCACCCAAGGCGGTGCTGATCTCCCGTGGGCGAGGCAATGGTTTCGGTCATCCGCACCCGCAAGTGGTGGCGCGTTACCAGCATTTGCGCAGCACCCTTTATGACAGCGCCGAACAGGGCGCGGTGCGTCTGCGCCTGGGGGCTTTCGAGGCGCCGGTCATGGCACGCAGCCAGCGCCGTTTCTGGCGCGCGCCTGTCATCGACAGTTACCAAAGGCCGGTGCCTGCGACATGATGGCTGTCGGCCGGCAGGCCCTTCCTCGCCAGCCTATATGCTAAAGTGGCGCACTTTTTCGAGGGGACATTCACTGTGTGGGAATTGGTCAAATCCGGCGGCTGGATGATGTTGCCGATCATTCTGAGCTCCATCGCCGCACTCGGCATTGTTGCCGAACGCCTGTGGACCCTGCGCGCCAGCCGTGTAACCCCTGATCATCTGCTGGGGCAGGTCTGGCGCTGGATCAAGGACAAGCAACTGGACAAGGAAAAGCTCAAGGAACTGCGGGCCAATTCCCCTCTGGGCGAGATCCTCGCTGCGGGCCTGGCCAACTCCAAGCACGGTCGCGAGATCATGAAGGAGTGCATTGAAGAAGCCGCCGCCCGGGTAATCCACGAACTGGAGCGCTATATCAATGCCCTGGGCACCATCGCGGCAATGGCGCCATTGCTGGGCTTGCTTGGCACCGTGCTGGGCATGATTGATATCTTCAGTGCCTTCACCGGGTCCGGCATGACCACCAACGCCTCGGTATTGGCCGGGGGTATTTCCAAGGCCCTGATCACCACGGCGGCGGGCCTGATGGTGGGGATCCCAGCGGTGTTTTTCCACCGATTCCTGCAACGCCGCATCGACGAGCTGGTGGTGGGCATGGAGCAGGAAGCAATCAAGCTGGTGGAAGTGGTCCAGGGCGACCGTGATGTCGACCTGGTCGAGGGCAAAGCGTGAAATTTCGCCGCAAGCCCCGGGAAACGGTCGATATCAACCTGGCGTCGTTGATTGATGTGGTGTTCATCCTGCTGTTGTTTTTTGTCGTCACCACCACCTTTACCCGGGAAACCCAACTACGGGTCGAACTGCCGGAAGCCGTCAGCGGCTCGCCGGCCGAAGACCAGCAGCTCAAGCAACTGGAGATCACCATCAGCGCCGAAGGGGTGTTTTCGGTGAACAACCAGTTACTCGAGAAAAACGACGTGGCCAGCGTGATGGATGCGCTGCAGAAGGAGTCCGGCGGTGATACGCAAATGCCGCTGTCCATCAGCGCCGATGGCAAGACCCCGCACCAGGCTGTGATCACCGCGATGGATGCAGCCGGCAAGCTCGGTTTCAGCCATTTGCGCATGACCACCGTCGAGGCGGCGGGGCAACCCTGATGGCCTTGTCCGATCGTTTGCTCAAGGCCTGGTATGACGGCCACCCGGCGCTCAAGCTCCTGCAACCACTGGAGGCACTCTATCGCCGGGTGGTCAGGCGCAAGCGCGAGCGGTTCCTGGCGGGTGAGGGCACGATCTACCAAGCGCCGGTGCCTATAGTAGTGGTCGGCAATATCACTGTGGGTGGCACCGGCAAGACGCCGTTGATCCTGTGGTTGATCGAGCATTGCCAGCGCAGTGGCCTGCGGGTCGGTGTGGTCAGCCGTGGCTACGGGGCCAAGCCTGCGCAGTTGCCATGGCGGGTGCAGGCCAGCGACAGCGCGCAAGTGGCCGGCGACGAGCCCTTGTTGATCGTGCAGCGCAGCGGCGTCCCGCTGATGATCGACCCCGATCGCAGCCGGGCGGTGCAGGCGCTGTTGGCCAGTGAGCCCCTGGACCTGATCCTGTCCGACGATGGCTTGCAGCATTACCGTCTGGCCCGTGACCTTGAGTTGGTGCTGATCGACAACGCCCGTGGCCTGGGCAATCGCCGCTGCCTGCCTGCCGGGCCGTTGCGCGAGCCGGCCGAGCGCCTGCGCAGCGTCGATGCCCTGCTATATAACGGCGCCGGAGCTGATCGCGAGGATGGCTTTGCTTTCCGTCTGCTGCCGACCACGTTGGTCAACCTGCTGACCGGCGAGCGGCGGCCGCTGGACCATTTTCCCGTGGGGCAACGGGTGCATGCGGTCGCGGGCATCGGCAACCCGCAACGTTTCTTCAATACCCTCGAAACGCTACACTGGCTGCCGATACCCCATGCGTTTGCCGACCATGCGCCCTACAGCGCCGAGGTCCTGAATTTTACGCCGTCACTGCCGCTGGTCATGACCGAAAAGGACGCGGTGAAGTGCCGCGCCTTTGCCCAGGCACACTGGTGGTACCTTGCAGTCGATGCCGCACCGTCACCGGCGTTTATCGCCTGGTTCGACACGCAACTGATGCGTCTGCTGCCCGCTCGACTTTTGCCTTAAAACGTTTTTATCCAGGAAACCCCCATGGACACCAAACTGCTCGATATCCTCGCTTGCCCGATCTGCAAAGGCCCGCTCAAGCTCAGTGCCGACAAGACCGAGCTGATCAGCAAGGGCGCCGGCCTGGCGTACCCGATCCGCGACGGCATCCCGGTGATGCTGGAAAGCGAAGCCCGCACCCTGACGACCGACGAGCGCCTGGATAAATGACCACTGCCTTCACTGTTGTCATCCCCGCGCGCTACGCCTCCACCCGCCTGCCCGGCAAACCGCTGCAGATGATCGGCGCCAAGCCGATGATCCAGCTGGTCTGGGAGCAGGCCTGCAAAAGCAGCGCCCAACGCGTAGTGGTGGCCACTGATGATCTGCGGATCATCGAGGCCTGCAAGGGTTTTGGCGCCGAAGCGGTACTGACCCGTGAAGATCACAACTCCGGCACCGACCGCCTGGCCGAAGTGGCCACGCACCTGGGCCTGGCGCCGGACGCCATCGTGGTCAATGTGCAAGGCGACGAGCCGTTGATCCCGCCGTGTGTCATCGACCAGGTCGCGGCCAACCTGGCCGCCCACGCCGAAGCGCGCATGGCGACCCTGGCCGAGCCTATCGAAGACCTCGAGACCCTGTTCAACCCGAACGTGGTCAAGGTGGTCAGCGACATCAATGGCCTGGCCCTGACCTTCAGCCGTTCGACCCTGCCCTGGGCACGTGACGAATTCGCCAAACAGCGTGATGTGTTGCCGGCGGGCGTGCCGTATCGCCGCCATATCGGCATTTACGCCTACCGCGCCGGCTTCCTGCATGACTTCGTCACCTGGGGCCCGTGCTGGCTGGAAAACACCGAGGCCCTGGAGCAATTGCGGGCCCTGTGGCACGGCGTGCGCATTCATGTCGATGATGCGATAGAAGCGCCGCCGGCCGGTGTCGATACGCCGGAAGACCTCGAGCGCGTGCGTCGGTTGCTGGGGGCTTGATGGAAGTCCTGTTTGTCTGCCTGGGCAATATCTGCCGCTCGCCCACCGCCGAGGGCGTGCTGCGCCACAAACTGCGGGCCGCCGGGTTGGCGGACCAGGTCGAGGTGGCGTCTGCCGGTACCGGTGAATGGCATATCGGCAAGGCCCCGGACAAGCGCAGCCAGCAAGCAGCGCTGCGTCGTGGCTACGACTTGTCGGCCCAGCGCGCTCAGCAGGTGTCGCGCGCCGACTTTGCGCGCTACGACCTGATCCTGGCGATGGACCAGAGCAACCTGCGCAACCTCAAGGCCATGCAACCGGCCCAGGGCAAGGCCGAGCTGGACCTGTTCCTGCGCCGCTACGATGGGGCGGTGGATGAAGTGCCGGATCCGTACTACGACGGCGAGCAAGGTTTCGAGCAGGTCCTGGACCTGATCGAGGCCGCTTGTGATTTGCTGGTGATCGAATTGAAGGGGCGGTTATGAGTCTGGATGTGCAGCCCCAGGTTTCCCTGAAGGCCTTTAACAGTTTTGGCATTGATGTGCGTGCGCAATGGTTCGCCGAAGCCCATAGCGACGCCGATGTGCGCGAGGGCCTGGCCTATGCGGCCGCACAGCAGTTGCCGTTGCTGGTGATCGGGGGCGGCAGCAACCTGCTGCTGACCCAGGATATCCCGGGGTTGGTGTTGCGCATGGCAACCCAGGGGATCCGAGTACTGCACGACGACGGCCAGCAGGTGGTGGTGGAAGCCGAGGCGGGCGAGGCCTGGCATCCGTTTGTGCTATGGACCCTTGCACAAGGGTTCTCTGGCCTGGAAAACCTCAGCCTGATTCCCGGCACTGTCGGGGCGGCACCGATGCAGAACATTGGCGCCTACGGTGTCGAGATCAAGGATGTCTTCGCCGGGCTGACCGCCCTCGACCGCCAGACGGGCGAGTTGCGGGATTTCAGCCTGGAGGAATGCAACTTCGCCTACCGCGACAGCCTGTTCAAGCACGAAGTGGGGCGCTGGCTGATCCTGCGGGTGCGTTTTGCCCTGAACCGCGTCGCACACCTGAAACTCGGCTATGGCCCGGTGCAGCAGCGCCTGGCGGAGCAGGGCATTGCCCAGGCGACCCCGAGCGATGTCAGTCGGGCCATTTGCAGTATCCGCAGTGAAAAGCTGCCCGATCCTGCGGTCTTGGGCAACGCCGGCAGTTTCTTCAAGAACCCACTGGTCTCCCAGGAGCTGGCGGCGCAGTTGCAGCTGCAATATCCCGATCTGGTGGCCTATCCCCAGGCCGATGGGCAAGTGAAGCTGGCGGCCGGCTGGTTGATTGAAAAGGCCGGCTGGAAGGGCTTTCGCGAGGGGGATGCCGGCGTGCATCGCTTGCAGGCGCTGGTGCTGGTCAATTATGGCGCGGCCACCGGCCTGGATATTTCCAGCCTGGCCCAGCGCATCCAGCGCGATATCGCCGAGCGCTTCAAGGTCGACCTGGAAATGGAGCCCAATCGTTATTGAGCTACGCTTCTAGCGTGTTGAACCAAGCCCTGCATTGCAGGGCTTTTTTGTTAATGCTGGGTTAACTTAGCAGGCTAACGATGCCTGTTTATTGTTCGATAGACCCTGTTTATCAAAGGCCCGGTGAAGACCTGTCTTCACAAGAGAGCCCGATTAGCCTGAGCCATCTGCGTGTACCGACTCCGCTCCCTTGAAAGCGGCAGATAGCTCGACCCCATAATCCAATCACTATGCGGGCGTGCCCATGATTACTCTGAAACTCAACGGTCAAGATCATCCACTGGATGCCACCGAGGATATGCCTCTGCTGTGGGCGATCCGCGATGTAGCGGGTTACAACGGCACCAAGTTCGGTTGCGGCATGGGGCTGTGTGGCGCCTGCACCATCCATATCGACGGTGCGCCGGCGCGCAGTTGCATCACGCCCATCGGCTCGGTCAAAGGGCAGAACGTCAGCACTATCGACAACCTGCATAACGACCCGATTGGCCAGGTGGTGCAGCAGGCGTGGCTGGATACGGCGGTGGCGCAATGCGGTTACTGCCAGGGCGGGCAGATCATGTCGGCCACGGCCTTGCTGAAAACCAACCCCAACCCCAGCGATGCACAGATTGAAGAAGCCATGGTCGGCAATATCTGCCGCTGCGGCACCTATAACCGCATCAAGACGGCGATCCGCCAGGCCGCGACTCAGTTGCAGGGGGCCAAGGCATGAGCCAGTTACCGAGCAATTTCGCCCTGAGCAACCTTAGCCGGCGCGGTTTCCTCAAGGGCGTCGGCGCGACCGGCGCCCTGGTGGTGGCTGCCAGTTGGGGCTTGCCCCAGGCCTTTGCCGACGAAGTGAAGCAATACGGCGGGGCCGCGATGCCCAATGGCCTGGTCGATGATCCCAAGGTCTATGTCAGCATCGCCAGCGATGGCACCGTCACCGTGATCTGCAACCGCTCGGAGATGGGCCAGGGCGTGCGCACCAGCCTGACCATGGTGGTGGCCGATGAACTGGAGGCCGATTGGGCGCTGGTGAAGGTTGCGCAGGCGCCGGGTGACGAAGCGCGTTTTGGCAACCAGGATACCGACGGTTCGCGCAGCATGCGCCATTGGTTCGAACCGATGCGCCGGTGCGGCGCCGCCGTGCGAACCATGCTGGAACAGGCCGCTGCCGAGCAGTGGAAAGTCCCGCTGGGCGAATGCCGTGCACAGTTGCATAAAGTCATTCACCAGCCCAGCGGCCGCGAACTGGGCTATGGCGCCCTGGCCGCTGCCGCCAGCGCGTTGGCAGTGCCGGCGCGCGACAGCCTGCGGCTCAAGCAGCCCTCGGAGTTTCGCTATATCGGCAAGGAAGCCACCAAGGCCATCGACGGTGCCGATATCGTCAACGGCCGGGCGGTGTACGGCGCCGATGTGCATTTTGACGGCATGCTGTTCGCGACCATTGCGCGGCCCAAGGTATACGGCGGCAAGGTCAAGTCGTTCGATGCCAGCGCGGCGCTGAAAGTCCCCGGGGTGATCAAGGTCCTGCAAATCGAAAGCCGACCCATACCCTCGGAATTCCAGCCATTGGGTGGTGTGGCGGTGGTTGCTAGCAATACCTGGGCGGCGATCAAGGGCCGTGAGGCGTTGCAGATTGTCTGGGACGACGGCGCGAATGCTGGCTACAACTCCATCGACTATCGCAAGACCCTGGAGGCCGCGGCGCTCCAGCCCGGCAAAGTGGTGCGCAATACCGGCAGTATCGAGCAGGCCCTGAACGATGCCGACAGCACCCTCGAAGCCACGTATTACTTGCCACACCTGGCGCAGTCGCCGATGGAGCCGATGGTGGCCGTAGCCCGTTATCAAGACGGGCGATGCGAGGCCTGGGCTCCGAGCCAGGCGCCGCAGGTCACGCGGGAACGGGTGGCCGAGCGCCTGGGCTTGCCCTTCGATAACGTCACGATCCACGTCACCCTGTTGGGCGGCGGCTTTGGGCGCAAGTCGAAACCGGACTTCATCATCGAAGCTGCGCTGCTGGCCAAGGAATTCCCCGGCAAGGCCGTACGCGTGCAGTGGACCCGTGAAGACGATATTCATAACTCCTATTTCCATACCGTCTCCGCCGAGTACCTCAAGGCCGGCCTGAACAAGGACGGCCTGCCCTCTGGCTGGCTGCACCGCACCGTGGCACCCAGCATCACTGCGCTGTTTGCGCCGGGAATGAACCACGAGGCGGCGTTCGAGTTGGGCATGGGCTTTACCAACATGGCCTACGCCATTCCCAATGTGCGCCTGGAAAACCCCGAAGCGGCTGCCCACACCCGCGTGGGTTGGTACCGTTCGGTGTCGAACATCCCCCATGGGTTTGCCATTCAGAGCTTTGTCGATGAACTGGCCCATAAGGCCGGCCAGGATCCGCTGAAATATCAACTCAAGCTGCTGGGCCCGGATCGTCAGATTGATCCGCGAACCTTGAGTGAAGAGTGGAACTACGGCGAGTCCCCCGAGCGTTATCCGATTGATACCGCGCGCATGCGCGGCGTGCTGGAAACCGCCGCCAAGGCCGCCGGCTGGGGGCGCATGCTGCCCAAGGGGCGCGGCCTGGGGCTGGCGGTGCACTACAGCTTTGTGACCTATGTGGCGGCGGTGATCGAGGTGGAGGTCAAGGATGATGGCACGCTGATCGTGCATAAGGCTGATATTGCGGTGGACTGCGGGCCGCAGATCAACCCGGAGCGCATCCGTTCACAGTTCGAGGGCGCCTGCGTCATGGGCTTGGGCAATGCGGTCCTGGGAGAAATCAGCTTCAAGGATGGCAAGGTCCAGCAGGACAACTTCCATATGTATGAAGTGGCGCGCATGTCCCTGGCCCCCCGGGAAATCGCCATACATTTGGTCACGCCAGAAGGAGAGGTGCCCCTGGGTGGCGTCGGTGAGCCAGGCGTGCCACCGATTGCGCCGGCGCTGTGCAACGCGATATTTGCCGCCACCGGCAAGCGTATCCGCAGCTTGCCCGTGCGTTATCAACTGCAGGGCTGGCAGCAGGCGGCGAAAGCCTGATGGACAGCGTGGATCTGAACGTCCTGCGCAGCGTGCTGGAGTGGCGCCGCGCGGGGCAGCGGGTGTTGCTGTACAGCGTGGTCCAGACCTGGGGCAGCGCGCCACGGCCGCCGGGGGCGATGCTGGCCCTGCGCGGCGATGGGGTGGTGATCGGCTCGGTTTCCGGTGGCTGCATTGAAGATGACCTGATCGCTCGGCTTTACGATGGTCGCTTGCCTGACGAAGGGCCGCCGGTGCAACTGGTGACCTATGGCGTGACCCGGGATGAAGCGGCGCGCTTTGGCCTGCCCTGCGGCGGCACCTTGCGCCTGACGGAGGAGCGGGTAGGTGATCCTGCCTGGGTCGCCGAGTTGCTGGCGCGTTGTGAGGCCCATGAAATAGTGGCCCGGGAGTTGGACTTGGCGACGGGCACCGTGCGTCTGAGCGCGGCGAGCCAGTCCGACATTGTCAGTTTTGATGGTGAGCGCTTGCGGGCCATCTACGGCCCGCGCTGGCGCCTGTTACTGATCGGTGCGGGGCAGCTGTCGCGCTATGTGGCAGAAATGGCGCGGCTGTTGGATTTTGAAGTGCTGATCTGCGATCCACGCCAGGAGTTTGTCCATGGCTGGGAAGAACAACACGGGCGCTTTGTGCCGGGAATGCCCGATGAGGCCGTGCTCAATATCCAGACGGACGAGCGCACGGCCATTGTGGCCCTGACCCACGATCCGCGCCTGGACGACATGGCGCTGCTGACCGCGTTGAACTCCCGAGCGTTCTACATTGGTGCCCTGGGCTCGCGGGCCAATAGCCGCAAGCGTCGGGAGAACCTGGCGGTGTTGGGGCTGGGAGCCGAGGCGATTGCGCGGCTGCATGGTCCGATCGGTCTTCATATCGGCAGCCATACGCCGGCAGAGATTGCCTTGTCGCTGATGGCACACATCGTCGCGATCAAGAACGGTGTGGAACTGTTGCAAGCAAAACCGGTGCGGGAGGCGGTCAGTTGACGAGCGCCATTACCGCCATCGTCCTGGCGGCGGGGCAGGGCAGCCGCTTCCGCGCGCAAACCGGCCAAGACAAACTGCTGGCCCCTTGTAGGGGGCGAGATGGAGTGACACGGCCGGTCTTCGAGCAGGTGTTGGTCAATTTACCGGCCAGTATCACCCGGCGCTGGGTCATCACCGCGCCTGCGCGCAGCGAGGTCATTCGCCTGGCCAGGGCATACGGTTGCGAAGTGCTGCTTGTGGATTCGTCGGGCATGGGCGACAGCATTGCGGCTGCCGTGGCCGCCAGTGGCCCGGCGGCGGGTTGGCTGGTGGTGTTGGGGGATATGCCGTTTATCCAGGCGGCGAGTATTGAGCGGGTGATAGAGCGAGTGGAGGGTGTCAGTGTGCCGGTGCATGCCGGTCAGCAGGGCCATCCTGTTGCGTTTGGCCCTGAATTGGGGCCGGCCTTGATGGGGTTGACTGGGGATCGTGGGGCCAGGGCGGTGTTTGCCCTGGCTGAGGTGCGGGAAGTGCAGGTGGATGATCCTGGGGTGTTGTGGGATGTGGACGTGCCGCAATCACTGGAATTCAGGTAGGGGCTGGAAGAGCTGGTCGGGGTGTCAGGTATTTATCCGTCATCGTTAACGACCATCGCAGGCAAGCCAGCTCCCACATGTCGCATAAAAAAGCCCCGCCTGATTGCTCAGGCGGGGCTTTTTAATTGCCGTTGGAATTAAGCGAGGGGTTTAGGCTCGTGCTCTTCTTCCAGGGCTTTTGGGTTGTGCTCTACCACTTCTTCAACGGAACGCAGGTTCTCGTCGATGGTTGGGGCAGTGTGCTCAACTTCTGCTTCGATGGCCGGTGCTGGCGCAACCGCTTCGACGACGGCCGGGGCCGCCGCCGCTGCTGCTTCGGCTTCTTTCTGCAGACGCTCGGCTTCACGCTTGCGACGACGCACTTCACGCGGGTCGTTAGGCGCACGGCCGTTTTCGGTCAGGGCGCTGACAGGGGCTTCAACCACTGGGGCGACCACTTCGGCAACCACTGGGGTTTCCACAACCACCGGAGCAGGCTCGGCAACCACAACCGGTTCTGCAACCACCGCTGGTTCGGCGATAACCACTTCAGCAACCGGTGCTGGAGCTTCTTCTACCGGTGCCGGGGCAGGTGCTTCGGCGACGACGGCCGGCTCGGCAGTCCACTGGAAGGCGGTCTGTTCTTCGCGAACTTCACGCACTTCTGGGGTTGCTTCAGCGGCTGGCGCTTCGACAACAGCTTCGACCACAGGCTGGGGCTCAACCACGATTGCAGGTGCAGCCACTACTTCGGCTTCAGGCTGGGCTTCGCGGACCGGTGCAACTTCAACTTCTACAGCGGCAGGTGCTTCGACCACGGTGGTGGCTTCGACAACCGGTGCTTCAACTGCGGCAGTTTCCTGCACGGCAGCGGTGGCACGTTCGGCCTGCTGGTTGGCTTCGGCTTCGGCAGGTGCACTGATGACCGAGCTGGCAACTGCAGCGGTAACGGCCAGGCCAGCAGCCAGTTCGGTGCTGGTCGGTTCGTTGTTGGCGCTTTCTTCAGTGGCTTCGCCGGTCTCTTCCGAGCCTTCGATCACATTGCCGTTGGCGTCACGCTGACGCTCACGACGGTTGCTGCGGCGACGCTGGCCACGGGAGCGGCGGCGTGGACGATCGCCTTCGGCGTTGTCCTGGCCATCTTCCTGTGGCTGTTCGTCGTTGTTCAGCAGTTCTTCTTCGCTGGCTGCGGCAGCCTGCTCGGCGCGTGGTTGACGCTCTTCACGCGGTGGGCGTGGAGCGCGTTCTTCACGGGGCTGGCGGGCCGGGCGTTCTTCGGTCGCGGCATCAGTTGCTACGGCGGCAACAGCTGGGGCAGCGTCCAAAGGTTCACGCAGTTCACGTACACGCTCTTCACGCTCGCCACGTGGCTTGCGATCTTCACGCGGTGCGCGAGGGGCGCGCGGTGCGCGTTCTTCACGTGGTGCACGCTCTTCGCGCGGAGCACGTTCTTCACGGGCTACGGCCGGGGTTTCTTCACGGGCTTCGCGCGGCTGGCGCTCTTCACGGGGGGCGCGTTCTTCACGCGGTGCACGTTCTTCGCGAGGCTTGCGCTCTTCGTCACGGCGACCGTTGCGGTTACGGCTCTGCTGGCGACCGTTGCGACGCTCTTCGTTGCGGGCAGGGCGTTCAGCGGCTGGCTTCTCGACCACGGCTGGAGCAGCAGGCTCTTCCTTGGTGGCGAACAGGCTGACCAGCGACTTCACCAGGCCCTTGAACAGGCTTGGCTCCGGCAGGACGGCAGGCGCGGCCACCGGGGCGGCGACTTCAGTCGGTACCGGTGCGTTGGCACGGGCCGGTGCGGTCTTGACCGCGGCTTCCTGGCGCACCAGGGTGCGGGTTGCGGCGGCTGGCTGGACTTCTTCGACTTCGGCAGCGGCAGCGGCGATTTCGTAGCTGGACTGGCCGCTGTGGGCTTCCGGGCTGTCATCACGCAGGCGCTGGACTTCGAAGTGCGGCGTCTCGAGGTGATCGTTCGGCAGGATCACGATACGGGCACGGGTGCGCAGTTCGATCTTGGTGATCGAGTTGCGTTTTTCGTTGAGCAGGAAAGCTGCAACCGGGATCGGCACTTGTGCGCGGACTTCGGCGGTGCGGTCTTTCAGGGCTTCTTCTTCGATCAGGCGCAGGATCGCCAGGGACAGCGATTCAACGTCACGGATGATGCCGGTGCCGTTGCAACGCGGGCAGACGATGCCGCTGCTTTCGCCCAGGGATGGACGCAGGCGCTGACGGGACATTTCCAGCAGGCCGAAGCGCGAGATACGGCCAACTTGTACGCGGGCACGGTCGGCTTCCAGGCATTCGCGGACTTTTTCTTCCACGGCGCGCTGGTTCTTGGCCGGGGTCATGTCGATGAAGTCGATCACGATCAGGCCGCCGATATCACGCAGGCGCAGTTGGCGAGCGATTTCTTCGGCTGCTTCCAGGTTGGTCTGCAACGCGGTTTCTTCGATGTCGCTGCCTTTGGTGGCGCGCGCCGAGTTGATGTCGATGGACACCAGGGCTTCGGTCGGATCGATCACGATGGAGCCGCCGGACGGCAGTTCGACCACGCGCTGGAAGGCGGTTTCGATCTGGCTTTCGATCTGGAAGCGGTTGAACAGCGGTACGCTGTCTTCGTACAGCTTGATCTTGCTGGCGTACTGCGGCATCACCTGGCGGATGAAGGTCAGGGCTTCGTCCTGGGCTTCAACGCTGTCGATCAGCACTTCGCCGATGTCCTGGCGCAGGTAGTCGCGGATGGCGCGGATGATCACGTTGCTTTCCTGATAGATCAGGAATGGCGCGGAGCGGTCCAGGGATGCTTCTTTAATAGCGGTCCACAGTTGCAGCAGGTAATCGAGGTCCCACTGCATTTCTTCGCTGCTGCGGCCAAGGCCGGCAGTGCGCACGATCAGGCCCATGTCGGCCGGAGCGATCAAGCCGTTCAGCGCTTCACGCAGTTCGTTGCGCTCTTCGCCTTCGATGCGACGGGAGATGCCGCCGGCACGCGGGTTGTTCGGCATCAGGACCAGGTAACGGCCAGCCAGGCTGATGAAAGTGGTCAGGGCGGCGCCCTTGTTGCCACGTTCTTCTTTTTCGACCTGGACGATGACTTCCTGGCCTTCGCTCAGGACGTCCTTGATGTTCACGCGGCCTTCAGGGGCTTTCTTGAAGTATTCGCGGGAGATTTCTTTGAGGGGCAGGAAGCCGTGGCGCTCAGAGCCAAAATCGACAAAGGCAGCCTCAAGGCTTGGCTCGATGCGAGTAATCCGGCCTTTATAGATGTTGGCCTTCTTCTGCTCGCGTGCACCGGACTCGATGTCCAGGTCGTAGAGGCGTTGGCCATCTACCAGTGCAACACGCAACTCTTCGGGTTGAGTTGCGTTAATCAGCATTCTTTTCATGTTGTACCGTCGGTTTCCGGGCTGCCGGAAACGGCGTTCGGCACACACGACTTCTCACGGTCGGTGTCAGGTGCGTCAAGAGTGGTTGGCCACTCCAGTGTCCAGCAATACCGGCCAATTGGGCTGGTATCGCGACTTACGCGTCCTGCTTGCTGTGGTGACTTAATAAGCACTCAGTCAGGAGGAGGAATCAACCGGCGACTGTGGACGAGATGAAGCGTCTAAATATAAGCCTAGTGCTACACAGTCCGACGGTTGTGCATCTCCACCCTACACGTATCCCTGATAATTCGGGTGCTGCCGCGCGCAGAATCCGCAGCGGGTTGGCATTTACCGTGTTCTCCAATGGGGAGTTCACGCTCATGGCTAATAACAGGCGTTGTTTCCGAAGCATTCGCCGTGGTCTGGTACAAGACTGACTGCACTTTGTGAACTGGCCGTAAATATCGGCGCAAGAGACGAGTAATCACTCTGTTTCTTGCACTCGCTTCAGGCCTCATGTCACCTGCGCTTGTTACAATCTTGAGCCTTCCAGTGTGGCAAGAGCCCCGTAGGACGGCCTCGCGTCCTGATGAATTGCGATGGTCAGGGGCGGCAGTTTGCCGCGAGTCCTCTGTCCAGGCCGCTTTTGGCGGCGTTCGCGACTATAGCAGCAATGATTAAGTGCTTCAATTCCATAAAAAATTGTTATCATTCCCGACATGACGACTACCACCCCCCCGACCCCCAGCGTCCAGCTGCTTGAGGTCTCGCCGGAATATGCCGGCCAACGCATCGACAATTTTCTTCTGGCCAGGCTCAAGGGCGTGCCCAAGACCTTGATTTATCGCATTTTGCGTAAAGGCGAAGTGCGGGTGAACAAGGGCCGGATCAAGCCTGAGTACAAGCTGCAGGCGGGCGATATCGTCCGGGTGCCGCCGGTTCGCGTGCCTGAGCGTGACGAGCCTGTGCCGCTGGCCCAGGGCCTGTTGCAGCGCCTTGAAGCGTCGATTGTCTTCGAAGACAACAAGCTGATCGTGATCAACAAGCCGTGCGGCATTGCGGTGCACGGCGGTAGCGGCCTGAATTTCGGGGTGATCGAAGCCTTTCGTCAGTTGCGTCCGGATGCCAAGGAGCTGGAACTGGTCCATCGCCTGGACCGCGACACCTCCGGCCTGTTGATGATTGCCAAGAAGCGCAGCATGTTGCGTCACCTGCATACCGCCCTGCGCGGCGATGGCGTGGACAAGCGCTATATGGCCCTGGTGCGTGGCAACTGGGCGTCCTCGATCAAGAGCGTGCGGGCACCGTTGCAGAAGAGCAACCTGCGCTCCGGCGAGCGCATGGTCGAGGTAGACGAGGAGGGCAAGGAGGCGCTGACCCTGTTCAAGGTGCTGCGGCGCTTCGGTGACTTCGCAACCATGGTCGAGGCCAAGCCGGTGACCGGGCGTACCCACCAGATTCGTGTGCATACCCTGCATGCGGGTCACTGTATTGCGGGTGATACCAAGTACGGCGACGAGGGTTTCTCCAAGGAGATTCGTGACCTTGGCGGCAAACGCCTGTTCCTGCATGCCTACATGCTGACGGTGCCATTGCCCGATGGTGGCGAATTGAAATTGCAGGCCCCTGTGGATGAGATGTGGGCCAAGACCGTGGAGCGCCTGAGTGTCGCGCCCTGACTACAAGCTGCTGATTTTTGACTGGGATGGCACCCTGTGCGATTCCATTGGTCGGATTGTCGAGTCCATGCACGTGGCCTCGACCCGTTCCGGCTTCGAGCTGTGCAGTGATCTGGCGGTCAAGGGCATTATTGGCCTGGGATTGCCCGAAGCCATTCGCACCTTGTACCCGCAGATCGCTGACAGTGAGTTGGTAGCGTTTCGCGAGCATTACGCCGATCACTACATTGCCCTGGAGTCCGAGCCTTCGCCTTTGTTTGAAGGGGTGGTGCAGTCGTTGGCGGCATTGCGTGAGCAGGGCTATCACCTGGCCGTGGCCACCGGCAAAGCCCGGCGTGGCCTGGATCGGGTGCTCAAGGCCAATGGTTGGGAGGACTATTTCGACGTCACCCGCGCTGCCGATGAAACCGCGAGCAAGCCCCATCCATTGATGCTGGAGCAGATCATGGCCCATTGCGGCGTGTCTGCCCGTGAGTCGTTGATGGTCGGCGATGCTTCGTTCGATCTGTTGATGGCGCGCAATGCCGGCATGGACAGTGTCGCCGTCAGCTACGGCGCCCAGTCCCCCGAAGCCTTGCAGGCTTACGAGCCGCGACTGACGATTGATCGGTTTTCGCAATTGCACGCCTGGCTCAACCAGGCCCATTAAGTTTTTGCTGGGGTAGATGGCATGACCGATGAGTGGAAGGCACCGACCAAGTCCGGTGCTGACAATGGCGATGATAAAAGCTGGAAGTTGTTGGAAAAGACCCTTCTGGCGGGCGTCCAGGAACAGCGCCGCGCCCGGCGCTGGGGGATCTTCTTCAAACTCCTGACCTTCACCTACCTGATTGGCATGCTGGTGTTGTTCAGTCCTTTGGTCGATATGGAAAAAAGCGCCGCCCGCAGTGGTAGCTATACCGCGTTGATCGAGGTGAGCGGGGTGATTGCCGACAAGGAGTCGGCCAGTGCCGACAATATCGTCAGCAGCTTGCGCACGGCTTTCGAGGATCCCAAGGTCAAGGGCGTGGTGTTGCGCATCAATAGCCCTGGCGGCAGTCCGGTGCAGTCGGGTTACGTCTATGACGAGATTCGCCGGCTGCGTGCCTTGCATCCAGAGACCAAGCTGTACGCGGTAATCTCTGACCTGGGCGCCTCGGGTGCCTATTACATCGCCAGCGCCGCCGACCAGATCTACGCCGACAAGGCCAGTCTGGTGGGTTCCATTGGCGTGACGGCGGCCGGCTACGGTTTTGTCGGGGCAATGGAGAAGCTGGGGGTTGAGCGTCGTACCTACACCTCCGGGGAGCACAAGTCGTTCCTTGACCCGTTCCAGCCGCAAAAGGCTGACGAAACCCAGTTCTGGCAGAGCGTGCTCGACACCACTCATCGCCAGTTCATTGCCAGCGTCAAGCAGGGGCGCGGTGAGCGGCTCAAGGATAAAGAACATCCGGAGTTGTTCTCGGGCCTGATCTGGTCGGGTGAGCAGGCATTGCCGCTGGGCTTGATTGATGGTCTGGGCAGTGCCAGTTCAGTAGCACGGGATGTGATTGGCGAGAAGGAGTTGGTGGACTTTACCGTCCAGGAATCGCCGTTCGACCGTTTCTCCAAGAAGCTGGGGGCCAGTGTGGCGGAGAAGCTGGCGCTGTACATGGGCTTCCAGGGGCCGGCCTTGCGCTGATCTCGCGATTGGCATAGCTCAAAATGTGGGAGCGGGCTTGCCCGCGATTGCGGTGGGTCAGCCAACCAATGGGTTGCTGACAGGCCGTCATCGCGGGCAAGCCCGGCTCCCACATTGTTTTTTGTGGGGCTCTCAGGGGATTTGCACGCCTTCGGCCAGCAACATATCCACCAGGCGGATCAGCGGTAGGCCGATGAGGCTGGTGGCGTCTGGCCCTGCGGTGCTCTGAAACAGGCTCACCCCCAGTCCCTCGGCCTTGAAGCTGCCAGCGCAATCGTAGGGTTGCTCGATCCGCAGGTAGCGCTCGATCTGTGCCGGTGCCAATTGGCGCATTGTGACGGTGAAGGGGATGCAGTCCACCTGGCAGTGCCCGGTGTCGCTATTGAGCAGGGCCAGGCCGGTCAGGAAGCTGACCTGTCTGCCGCTGGCCGCCAGCAATTGCTCGCGGGCCCTTTCAAAGGTGTGGGGCTTGCCGATGATCTGGCCGTCCAGGGTCGCCACCTGGTCCGAACCGATGATCAGGTGCCCTGGATGGCTGCCGGCCAGGGCGCGGGCTTTCTCTTCGGCCAGGCGCTTGACCAGGTCGATCGCGGACTCATTTATGCGATGGCTTTCGTCGATATCCGGAGAGCTGCAGATGAACGGCAGATGCAGGCGGTTCAGCAGTTCCCGGCGATAAACCGAGCTGGAAGCGAGTAATAAAGGCAACATGTGGCTCTCCTCAAGGCAGTCGCGGATTCTAGCGAGCGGACAGTCTGGCGCACAGGGCTGAATTTCCTTTGACATGGGCGGGTGCATCCCTATAATGCTGCGCCTATGTTGAATGACCCGATTCCACCTCACGTTGACCCGCGCAAATTGGCTGATCGTGGCACCACCCTCCAAGGTGAAGTGTTGCTGGCCGATTTGGAGAGACTCTGCGACCCGCTTTCCGACACTGTCGGTACGGTGCAGGCTAAATTCGTTTTTGAGCGAGATGAACGTAAATCTGTGGTAATCCACAGCTTTATCGACACCGAGGTCAAAATGGTTTGCCAGCGTTGTCTTGAGCTGGTCACCCTGCCGATCCACAGCGAATGCAGTTATGCTGTGGTGAAAGAGGGTGCGAATACCCAGTCGTTGCCGAAAGGTTATGACGTGCTGGAACTGGGCGAAGATCCTTTGGATCTGCATGCACTGATCGAGGAGGAGCTTTTGCTCGCCTTGCCCATTGTGCCTGCTCATCATCCGGAAGAATGCCAGCAGCCGGCGGGGCTCGATGACGAGTCCGAACCGAGCGAGGACGAGGTAACGCGGTCCAACCCGTTCAGTGTATTGGCGCAGTTAAAGCGTGACCCAAACGTTTAGGAGTTAATCAATTATGGCTGTTCAGCAGAACAAAAAATCCCGCTCTGCCCGTGACATGCGTCGTTCGCACGATGCCCTGACGGCAAGCACTCTGTCTGTAGAAAAAACCACTGGTGAAGTTCACCTGCGTCACCACGTATCGCCAGAAGGCGTATACCGTGGCCGTAAAGTGATCGACAAGGGCGCTGACGAGTAATCACTTGTCTGCTCAAGTCATCGCGATTGACGCAATGGGCGGGGACTTCGGTCCCCGCAGCATTGTCCAGGCATGCATTGCCAGCCTGTCTGCTACGCCCTCGCTGCACCTGACCCTCGTCGGTCAACCTTCCCTTCTTGAAGAACTGATTGCCAGTCATCCGGCTGTGGATCGCGCGCGCCTGACAATAATGCCGGCCAGCGAAACCATCGGCATGGATGAAAAGCCGGCCCAGGCCCTGCGTGGCAAACCTGATTCGTCAATGCGCGTGGCGCTTGAGTTGCTGCGCGATGGCAAGGTCCAGGCCTGTGTCAGCGCTGGCAATACCGGGGCCTTGATGGCGCTGTCGCGGCATGTGCTGAAAACCCTGCCGGGTATTGATCGGCCGGCGATGGTCGCGGCGATTCCGACACAGGGTGGCTATTGCCAGTTGCTGGACCTGGGGGCAAATGTCGATTGCAGCGCCGAGCACCTGCTGCACTTTGCCCTGATGGGCTCGGTCGCGGCCGAGGCGCTGGGTGTGGTGCGGCCACGGGTGGCCTTGCTGAACATCGGCACCGAGGACATCAAGGGCAACCAGCAGGTCAAGTTGGCCGCTAGCCTGTTGCAGCAGGCGCGGGGCTTGAATTACATCGGGTTTGTCGAAGGCGATGGGTTATATCGTGGCGAGGCCGATGTGGTGGTTTGTGACGGGTTTGTCGGAAATATCCTGCTTAAGTCCAGCGAAGGCCTGGCTACGATGATTGCTGCGCGGATCGAGGCGTTGTTCAAGCGCAATCTGGCTTCGCGGCTGGTGGGTGCCTTGGCGTTGCCGTTGATGCGGCGCTTGCAGGCGGACCTGGCCCCGGCGCGGCATAACGGCGCAAGCTTCCTCGGTCTGCAGGGTATTGTGGTAAAAAGCCACGGTTCTGCAGGTGTCCAGGGCTTTCAGAGTGCTATTGCGCGCGCGCTGATCGAGATCCAGGAGAACCTGCCGCAACGCTTGCATGGCCGTCTTGAGGATCTGTTGCCTTAGGCGAATCGGGCCGGGAATGCTTAAATGTGACCGGCCAGTTCAATTGACCATCCAATCTGTCAGTTTCTTGCGCTCCCAGCTGTGGGGCGTCAATTCACCGACGACCAGATCATTAGGGGCTTGTTACATGTCTACATCCCTCGCATTCGTCTTTCCAGGGCAGGGTTCGCAGTCCCTCGGCATGTTGGCCGAGCTGGGCGCGCAATACCCGCTGATCCTGGAAACATTCAAGGAAGCTTCCGCGGCCTTGGGCTACGACCTCTGGGCATTGACCCAGGACGGTCCGGAAGAACTGCTCAATCAAACCGATAAAACCCAGCCGGCCATCCTGACGGCGTCCATCGCGCTGTGGCGCGTTTGGCTGGCCGAAGGCGGCGCACGCCCGGCTTTTGTTGCCGGTCACAGCCTGGGCGAGTACAGCGCCCTGGTTGCGGCAGGCAGTCTGACCCTCGCTGAAGCGGTCAAGCTGGTAGAGCGCCGTGGCCAACTGATGCAAGAGGCGGTTCCGGCCGGGCAGGGCGGCATGGCCGCGATCCTGGGCCTGGACGACGCGGTGGTGATCGAAGCCTGTGCCGAAGCGGCCCAGGGCGAAGTGGTCAGCGCGGTCAACTTCAACTCCCCTGGCCAGGTGGTGATCGCCGGTGCCAAGGCTGCAGTTGAGCGTGCCATCGAAGGCTGCAAGGCCCGTGGGGCCAAGCGTGCCTTGCCGCTGCCGGTCAGCGTACCGTCCCACTGCGAACTGATGCGCCCGGCGGCCGAGCGTTTTGCCGAGTCCGTCGCCGCCATCAACTGGCAGGCACCGCAGATCCCGCTGGTGCAAAACGTCAGCGCCGACGTGGCCCCGGACCTGGAAACCCTCAAGCGCGACCTGCTGGAGCAACTGTACAAGCCGGTGCGCTGGGTTGAATCCGTGCAGACCCTGGCTGCCAAGGGCGCGACCCAACTGGTTGAGTGTGGCCCGGGCAAAGTCCTGGCCGGTCTCAACAAGCGCTGCGCCGAAGGCGTGTCGACTTCCAATCTCAATACCCCGGATGGCTTCGCAGCCGCCCGCGCCGCACTGGCCTGAACTAAGGAGAAGCCTGCATGAGTCTGCAAGGTAAAGTTGCACTGGTTACCGGCGCAAGCCGTGGCATTGGCCAGGCGATTGCCCTGGAACTGGGCCGTCAGGGCGCGGTAGTGATTGGTACTGCCACCTCCGCCTCGGGCGCCGAGCGTATCGCCGCGACCCTCAAGGAAAACGGCGTGCAGGGCACCGGCCTGGAACTCAACGTGACCAGCGATGAGTCCGTGGCTGCCGTGCTTGCCGAGATCACCGCACAATTCGGTACGCCGGCTATTCTGGTGAACAACGCCGGTATCACCCGTGACAACCTGATGATGCGCATGAAAGACGACGAGTGGTACGACGTGGTCGATACCAACCTGAACAGTCTGTTTCGCCTGTCCAAGGGTGTTTTGCGCGGCATGACCAAGGCGCGTTGGGGGCGAATTATCAATATTGGCTCCGTAGTGGGTGCCATGGGCAACGCAGGCCAAGTAAACTACGCCTCTGCCAAGGCCGGCCTGGAAGGTTTCAGCCGTGCCCTGGCGCGTGAAGTCGGCTCGCGGTCGATTACGGTCAACTCGGTGGCTCCAGGGTTCATCGACACCGATATGACCCGCGAACTGCCAGAAGCGCAGCGTGAAGCGTTGCTGACGCAAATTCCGCTGGGTCGTCTGGGCCAGGCTCAAGAGATCGCCAATGTGGTCTCTTTCCTGGCATCTGACGGTGCGGCATACGTGACTGGGGCTACAATCCCGGTGAACGGCGGGATGTACATGAGTTAAATTGTGACGGATCGCTTCAAAAAAATGTCATACGAGCTGTCTAAAATCCGTTATAAAGCTGCAATCTATTTATAGACAGGTGGTCGGTAGGGTACGAGGGTGAAGCTTTCAGTTGAAAAGCTGAAAAGCCTTTCTATACACTTACCCACTGGCCAGCTGCCTGAATTTGTCCATTAGGAGTGAAAACAAGGTATGAGCACCATCGAAGAGCGCGTCAAGAAAATCGTTGCCGAGCAACTGGGCGTTAAAGAAGATGAAGTGAAAAACACTTCTTCCTTCGTTGAAGACCTGGGTGCCGACTCCCTTGACACCGTTGAGCTGGTGATGGCTCTGGAAGAGGAATTCGAGACCGAAATCCCGGACGAAGAAGCTGAAAAAATCACTACTGTTCAAGCTGCTATCGACTACGTTACTGCTCACAACGACAAGTAATTTGTAGTCGTCGCTTGCTGTTGGGAAAAACCGCACTGCTATAACGGCGTGCGGTTTTTTCTTTAGGTTTGATGCAAAGTGTCGTCATCAAGAAAAAGGAGAGTGCTGTGTCGCGTAGACGCGTCGTAGTCACCGGTATGGGTATGTTGTCGCCACTGGGCACGGATGTGCCGAGCAGTTGGCAGGGCATTCTGGCTGGCCACAGTGGTATTGGTCTGATTGAGCATACGGACCTTTCTGCCTATTCCACCCGTTTTGGCGGCTCGGTAAAGGGCTTCAATGTCGAGGAATATCTCTCGATCAAGGAATCCCGCAAACTCGACCTGTTCATTCAATACGGCCTGGCAGCCGGTTTTCAGGCAGTGCGTAATGCAGGCCTGGAAGTCACCGATGCCAACCGTGAGCGCATCGGCGTGGCCATGGGTTCGGGTATTGGCGGTTTGACCAATATCGAAGAAACCAGCCGCACGCTGCACGAATCCGGCCCTCGTCGAATTTCACCGTTCTTCGTCCCGGGCTCGATCATCAA
This sequence comes from Pseudomonas sp. FP2294, assembly GCF_030687625.1. Lineage (NCBI taxonomy): Bacteria > Pseudomonadati > Pseudomonadota > Gammaproteobacteria > Pseudomonadales > Pseudomonadaceae > Pseudomonas > Pseudomonas sp. FP2294. The sequence goes on along the minus strand of NZ_CP117441.1, from coordinate 4,223,216 downwards.
TATGATTTCCGGTTTCCTGTCCATCCATCTGGGTGCCCAGGGGCCTAACTACGCCATTTCCACGGCGTGCACCACGGGCACTCACTGCATCGGCATGGCGGCGCGCAATATCGCCTATGACGAGGCGGACGTGATGATTGCCGGTGGCGCCGAAATGGCCGCCTGTGGCCTGGGCATGGGCGGCTTCGGCGCGTCCCGTGCGCTGTCGACGCGCAATGACGAGCCAACCCGCGCCAGTCGTCCGTGGGACAAGGGCCGTGATGGCTTTGTACTGTCCGACGGTGCCGGTGCCCTGGTCCTCGAAGAGCTGGAGCACGCCAAAGCGCGCGGCGCAACGATCTATGCCGAGTTGATCGGTTTTGGCATGAGTGGCGACGCGTATCACATGACGTCGCCACCCGCCGACGGCGCAGGCGCTGCGCGCTGCATCAGCAATGCGTTGCGCGATGCGAAGATCAATGGCGATCAAGTGCAGTACATCAATGCCCACGGCACCTCGACACCCACTGGCGATCTGGCGGAAGCGCAGGCCATCAAGTCTGTGTTCGGTGAGCACGCCTACAAGCTGGCGGTCAGTTCCACCAAGTCCATGACCGGTCACCTGCTGGGTGCGGCAGGCGCGGTTGAGGCGATCTTCAGTGTGCTGGCGATCAAGGACCAGGTCGCACCGCCGACCATCAACCTGGATGAGCCGGATGAAGGCTGCGACCTGAACTTCGTACCTCACGAGGCGCAGAAAATGCCGATCGACGTGGTGCTGTCCAACTCGTTCGGCTTTGGCGGTACCAACGGTTCCCTGGTGTTCCGCCGGTTCGCCGAGTAATGCGCAGCTGGGTCGACGGTCAGCCAGCGGACGCAGTGCCGCTCAAAGATCGCGGCCTGGCCTACGGCGATGGTTTGTTTGAAACCCTCGCGGTCAAGGCCGGGCAGCCCGTGCTGCTCGACCGCCACCTGCAACGCCTCGACGAGGGTTGCAGGCGCCTGGCGCTCGTTGCGGATCAGGCACTGATCCGCAACGAGTTACTGGCCTATGCGGCGGCCCTCGGTGACGGCGTTCTCAAGTTGATCCTGACCCGAGGCGATAGCCTGCGGGGGTATGGCATCAACGCAGGCGCACCCGTGCGCCGTATCCTGCAAGGCAGCCCACCTGCTACCTATCCCCCGGCCCACGGTTCATCAGGTGTCCGCCTGTTCCCATGTGTCACGCGTTTGTCCGAGCAACCCTTGCTCGCCGGCCTCAAACACCTCAATCGCCTCGAACAGGTCCTGGCTCGCGCCGAGTGGCAGGATGCCGATCACGCGGAAGGATTGATGCTGGATATGTCCGGGCGCGTCATCGAAGGCGTGTTCAGCAACCTGTTCCTGGTGGATAACGGCCAGTTGCTGACCGCCGACCTGAGCCGCTGTGGTGTGGCTGGCGTCATGCGGGCCGAGCTGTTGGCCCGTGCCGAGGCGTTGGGGCTCGTCACGACCGTGACCGATATCAGCCTTGCGCAGCTGCAACGGGCTGACGAAGTGTTTGTCTGCAATAGCGTATATGGCATTTGGCCGGTGCTTGGATGTGGGCCAATGAGCTGGTCGGCCGGGCCGCTCACCCGTAAACTGCAAGGCATTGTTCGCGCGCTATTGGGTGTTTGATTTGAGACGTAAAATTGTATTGCTGCTGGAGATCGGTCTGGTCCTGGCGGGTTTGCTATTGGGCTTTTCCGCCTGGAAGCTGAACTCGGCCTTGAAGCAACCGCTGAATCTGCCCCAGGAGCAATTGCTGGATGTAGCTGCTGGCGCGACCCCTACGGGCACTTTCAATCGTCTGGAAAGTGACGGTGTGCTGGAGGATGCCTTTTGGCTGCGTCTCTACTGGCGCTTCAACCTTGACGGCCAACCGCTGCACAGTGGCGAATACCGCATGACGCCAGGCCTGACGGCCCAGGGCCTGATTGGCCTGTGGCAGCGTGGTGAAGTGGTGCAGTACAGCCTGACCCTGGTGGAGGGCTGGAACTTCCGTCAGGTACGCAGTGCCTTGGCCAAGCATGAAAAGATCGAGCAGACCCTGTCGGGCTTGAGTGACACTGAGGTGATGGAAAAAATCGGCCATCCCGACGTGTTCCCCGAAGGGCGGTTCTTCCCCGACACCTACCGTTTCGTGCGCGGCATGACCGATGTCGAATTCCTGAAGAAAGCCTATAACCGCCTGGACGACGTACTGGCCCAGGAATGGCAGCGACGTGCCCCGGATGCGCCCTATACCGACCCCTACCAGGCGCTGATCATGGCGTCGCTGGTCGAGAAGGAAACTGGCGTGCCTGAAGAGCGTGGGCAGATTGCCGGGGTGTTTGTGCGGCGCCTGAAGATTGGCATGCTGCTGCAAACCGATCCCACGGTGATCTACGGCATGGGCGAGCGCTACAACGGCAAGTTGACGCGCGCGCACCTGAAAGAAGCCACACCCTATAACACCTACATGATCAGCGGCCTGCCGCCGACGCCGATTGCCATGGTTGGCCGCGAGGCGATTCATGCCGCGTTGAATCCGGTACCGGGCAGCAGCCTGTATTTCGTGGCCCGGGGCGATGGCAGCCATATTTTTTCCGATAGCCTGGACGCCCATAACGCGGCGGTGCGCGAGTACCAACTCAAGCGCCGCGCCGATTACCGCTCCAGCCCGGCACCCGCGCCGACCACCGTTGAGCCTGCCGCGCCTGACGCTGCGCCCGCGCAAAGCCCGCAATGACTCTGACTAAGGACTGCCTGTGACTGGCTTGTTTATTACCCTGGAAGGCCCGGAAGGCGCTGGCAAGAGTACCAACCGTGAATACCTGGCCGAGCGCTTGCGGGCTGAAGGTATCGAGGTGCTGCTGACCCGCGAGCCTGGCGGCACGCCCCTGGCCGAGAAGATCCGTGAGGTGTTGCTGGCCACTGGCGACGAGGTCATGCACCCGGACACCGAGCTGTTGCTGGTGTTTGCCGCCCGTGCCCAGCACTTGGCCGAAGTGATTCGCCCGGCGCTGGCCCGGGGCGCGGTGGTGATCTGCGACCGCTTCACCGATTCCACCTACGCCTATCAGGGCGCTGGCCGCGGCCTGTCCCTGGAGCGCATTGCGACCCTGGAGACCTTCGTCCAAGGCGACCTGCGCCCGCACTTGACCCTGGTCTTCGACCTGCCGGTAGACATCGGCCTGGCCCGGGCCAGCGCCCGTGGGCGCCTGGATCGTTTCGAGCTGGAAGGCCGAGCCTTTTTCGAGGCGGTGCGTGCGGCCTATCTCAAGCGTGCCGAAGCCGCGCCGTCGCGCTACTGCCTGCTGGATGCCGCTCAGCCCCTGGAACAGGTGCAGCGGGCCATCGATGAGCTGCTCCCCAAACTGTTGGAGCTGTACCGTGGCTGAAGCCTATCCGTGGCAGGACAGCCTCTGGCAGCAATTGGCCGGGCGTGCCCAGCACGCCCATGCCTATCTGCTCCATGGGCCGGTAGGCATCGGCAAGCGTGCCCTGGCCGAGCGCTTGATGGCCCGCCTGCTCTGCCAGCAGCCGGCAGGGCTGGAGGCGTGCGGGCACTGTAAGTCGTGCCTGCTACTCAAGGCCGGCAGCCATCCGGACAACTACGTGCTGGAACCGGAGGAGGCGGACAAGGCGATCAAGGTCGACCAGGTGCGCGACCTGGTGAGCTTCGTGGTGCAGACCGCGCAGATGGGCGGGCGCAAGGTGGTATTGATCGAGCCGGTGGAGTCGATGAATATCAACGCCGCCAACGCCTTGCTCAAGAGCCTTGAGGAGCCTTCTGGTGATACGGTGTTGTTGCTGGTGAGTCACCAGTCCAGCCGTCTGCTGCCGACCATTCGCAGTCGCTGCGTGCAACAGGCCTGCCCACTGCCAAGCGAGGCCATGAGCTTGCAGTGGCTGGGCCAGGCCTTGCCCGAATGCACTGAGCAGGAGCGGGTCGAATTGCTGACCCTGGCAGCCGGCTCGCCCTTGGCAGCGGTCAGCCTGCAGGCCCAGGGCGTACGCGAGCAGCGTGCGCTGGTGGTCGACGGGGTGAAGAAGCTGCTCAAGCAGGAGCAGTCTGCCACGCAGTTGGCCGAAGGCTGGAAAGACGTGCCGCTGTTGCTGCTGTTTGACTGGTTCTGCGACTGGTCCAGCCTGATCCTGCGATACCAATTGACCCAGGACGAAAACGGCCTGGGCTTGATGGACATGCGCAAGGTGGTGCAATACCTGGCGCAGAAAAGTGCCCAGGACAAGGTATTGAACATCCAGGACTGGATCCTCGCCCAACGCCAGAAGGTGCTGGGCAAGGCCAACCTGAACCGGGTGCTGCTGCTTGAGGCCCTGCTGGTGCAGTGGGTCGGGCTGCTCGGTCGACGTTGATATTTTCGGGGCCGACGGATGTTTCGTCGGCCAGACACTTCCTGTGACGCAAGTTGTAACTTCTTATGCTCGTAGATTCCCATTGCCACCTTGATCGCCTCGACCTCGCCGCCCACAACGGCTCCCTGGACGCTGCCCTCGACGCTGCACGTCAGCGTGGCGTCGGGCACTTCCTGTGCATTGGCGTCAGCGCCGAGAACGCCGCCGACGTCAAGGCCCTGGCCGAACGCTATGCCGATGTGGATTGCTCGGTGGGCATCCACCCCCTGGACCTCAAGCCCGGTGAAGCCCCGGCCCTTGAGTGGCTGCTGGACGAACTCAATCACCCGCGGGTGGTGGCTATTGGCGAGACGGGCCTGGACTACCACTACGAGCCGGAAGCCGCCGAGTTGCAGCAAGCCTCGTTCCGCCTGCACCTGCAAGCGGCGCAGCAGACCGGCAAGCCGGTGATCGTGCATACCCGCGGCGCCCGCGCCGACACCCTGGCCTTGCTGCGCGAAGCCGCGCTGCCCCAGGCGGGTGTGTTGCACTGTTTTACCGAGGACTGGGAGATGGCCAAGGCGGCCCTCGACCTGGGGTTCTATATTTCCTTGTCGGGCATCGTCACCTTCCGCAACGCCGAGGCCCTGCGGGACGTGGCGCGCCAGGTGCCGGCCGATCGCTTGCTGGTCGAGACCGATTCACCCTACCTGGCGCCGATCCCCCATCGCGGCAAACCCAACCTGCCGGAATATGTGCGGGATGTGGCGGATTACCTGGCAATGCTGCGCGGCGAGTCGGTGGAGCGTTTTGCCGAGCAGACCACCGCCAACTTCAAGCGTCTGTTCCCGCTGGCCCACGTTCGCTGAATCCCAGGCAAAAAAAACCCGGGTTCTGGGGGGTGAATCCGGGCTAAGACCATTAGGAGTAAACAAGGATACGCGGTCCGTTGGTACCCATATCGGTGTGTCACTTGGGGGAGATGTCACACCGACAGATGAAGTATTGATCAGTATCCCGTGCAGTCCAGCCGCTTCTGGTCGTTTTTTAAACAGATTTGGAATACATCCGCTTCGCTTGAGTTCTCATGGGGCGGCAGTACATCGTGCGAATCTATGCTTTATTTCTGACCGATAGCGCCTGATTCGTTGGCGTGCTGTAAGTTTAGTGTATGGGTTGTTCATATAGACGTTGCCCAACGACCGTGCAGTCGGGATAATCCCTCGCACCGGGTAAAACGTTCCGTCATCGGCACGCTCATCCCTTCCAATACTGACCTCTGCAGACCTCTTTCTATGCACAAAGAACCCCGTAAGGTCCGTGAGTTTCGCCGCCGTGAGCAGGAAATTCTCGACACCGCGCTCAAATTGTTCCTCGAACAGGGTGAAGACAGCGTCACCGTCGAGATGATTGCGGATGCCGTGGGTATCGGCAAAGGCACGATCTATAAGCACTTCAAGTCCAAGGCCGAGATTTACTTGCGCCTGATGCTCGACTACGAGCGCGATTTGAACGAGTTGCTGCATTCGGCCGATGTCGACAAGGACAAGGAAGCCCTGTCCCGGGCGTACTTTGAGTTCCGCATGCGTGACCCGCAGCGTTACCGCCTGTTTGACCGCCTGGAAGAAAAAGTGGTCAAGGGCCACCAGGTGCCGGAAATGGTCGAGGAACTGCACAAGATCCGCGCCTCGAACTTCGAACGCCTGACCCTGCTGATCAAAGGCCGGATCAGCGAAGGCAAGCTGGAAGATGTGCCGCCTTATTTCCATTACTGCGCCGCGTGGGCGTTGGTGCATGGCGCCGTGGCGCTGTACCACTCGCCATTCTGGAGCAATGTGCTGGAAGATCAGGAAGGCTTCTTCCAATTCCTGATGGACATCGGCGTGCGCATGGGCAACAAGCGCAAGCACAGCAGCGACCAGCCTAACCCCGAGACGCCTGCCACCTAAGGCATTCATCCGGGCAATGGCCGGCTGATTTACTGCCGTATGTGATAACCCAGGAATATACTCAGGCAAGGATCTTGCTAAAATCTGATTTATGAGTCAGGTTTTAGCGCGCCCGAATTATCCTCTGCCGGAGTGATCCATGATCGTTGATCGTCAAGGCAGGCGTTTTCGCAATTTGCGGATCAGCCTGACCTCAGCCTGCAATTACGCCTGTACCTACTGCGTGCCCAACGGCAAGCGGCTGGTGGCTGCGCAGGACGAACTCTCGGCCGAGGCCATGGCGCGTGGCGTGGCCTACCTGATCGAGGCAGCGGGCATTGATCGCCTGCGGATCACCGGCGGCGAGCCGCTGGTCAGCCCCAAGCTCGAAACCTTTATGCAGGCCGTCGGGCAGATGGGCTTGAGTGATATCAGCCTGACCACCAATGGCCAGTTACTGGCGCGCAAGTTGCCACTGCTGGTGGATGCCGGCATTCGTCGTATCAACGTGTCCCTCGACACCCTGGATGCCGATGCCTTTCGCGGGATTGCCCGGGGCGGCGACCTGGCCACGGTGCTTGATGGCATGGACCAGGCACGTGCGGCGGGGATCAAGATCAAGGTCAATATGGTGCCGCTGCGCGGGCAGAACCTCGACCAGGTGATGCCGCTGCTGGAATATTGCCTGGCGCGCGGTTATGAACTGCGTTTTATCGAGTTGATGCGCATGGGCCACCTGGCCAGCGACTCCAACGCCTTCCTGCAGCAATTTGTCAGCCTGCAACAACTGTTGAGCCTGATTGGCGAACATCACGAATACCTGCAGGCCGACGCCCCGGTGGATGCCACGGCCGTGCGCTATGAAATTCCCGGCCAGGGCCACTTCGGCGTGATCGCCAATGAAAGCGTGCCGTTTTGCCGAACCTGTTCACGCCTGCGTCTGTCTTCCACAGGTTGGCTGCACGGCTGTCTGTCTTCGAGCAACCGCCACTATGTCGGCGACTTGTTGGACAAGCCGCGTCATCAGGCCTTGCCGGCGTTACAGGGCTTGCTGGTCAAGGCCTTGGGCGATAAGCAGGAAGTGGCGTTTTCGGGCGGGGCGACGGTGATGAAGATCATTGGCGGCTAGCCAGGCAAGCTGGCGCAAAATCTGCATCTCGTGCCCATTCGCCGGTTTTCCGTCACCGGCCTCTGGAGGATAGGATGCGTAGTCTGGTTTTGTTGCTGGCGTCGTTTGCGCTGGGTGGCTGCATGACAGTCAGCGATATGGCCGAAGGCACTCGCTATCAGATGAGCGATGCCGGTTTGCTGGACCACAGCGACACACGTCGTTCCAACTCGGTTCGCATTCAGCCCGATTCCTTTGTGTTTATCGCCCAGGGTGCGTTCACGCCGCCGGGCAGTGCCTACCCGCGACCCAATGTGGTGGCCGAAGAAGCCTTCAACGGTTTTATCGAATACTTCCCCATGGTCCGCCGCGCCCGCGCCCCGGAAGGTTTGGAGCAGGCCATGGCCGAAGCCCGTGAAGCAGGTGCCCATTACCTGTTGTACACGCGGTTCGCCAAGGCTGATGATCGCATTGGCAATGCAGATGAATGGGCCGACCAGGAAGCCCTGGACCGGCTGGGTGTCGACAGTGGCGTGATCCAGATTATGTTGATCGAGACCAGCACCCAGTATTTGATTGATACTGCACGGATCCGCAGTCGTGGCGGTTTACTGACGTTCCACGACAATAAACCCGAAGATTTGCTTGGCCCACCGTTGCGGCAGTACGCCCGCAGCCTGCTGGGCATGAGCGACCAGTAATTCAAAGGAGAACAGCATGACGGGTTCGGCCAAGGCCAATGATTTGTTGGCACAGTTGCCCAAGGGCAAGGGACCGGCTCCGGTTCATCTGTGGAACCCGGATTTCTGTGGCGATATCGACATGCGTATCGCCCGCGACGGCACCTGGTACTACCTGGGCACCCCCATCGGGCGTAAACCGATGGTCAAGCTGTTCTCCAATATCATCCGCCGCGATGGCGATGATTACTTTTTGATCACTCCGGTGGAAAAGGTCGGGATCAAGGTAGATGACGCGCCATTTGTGGCGGTGTCGATGGAGGTCGAGGGGCAGGGCGAAAGCCAACTCCTGCGGTTTACCTCCAATGTCGAAGACGTCATCGAAGCCGGCCCCGAACACCCGTTGCGGGTGGTGATTGATCCGCAGACCCAGGAACCGTCGCCCTACGTGCGGGTGCGCAACAACCTTGAAGCACTGGTTCATCGCAACGTGTTCTACCAGATGGTGGAGCTGGCGGTGACGCGCCTGATCGATGGCGAGAGTTGGCTGGGCATCTGGAGTGGCGGGGTGTTCTTTCCGATAGGCCTGGAACCCAGGGATTGATACCGGCGTGACGCAGAATATCTACGATACCCCAGCCTTTTTCGCGGGCTACAGTCAAATGGGCCGCTCCCTGCAAGGGTTGGCAGGTGCGCCGGAATGGCCCGCGTTGCAGGCGTTGTTGCCGCTGATGCAGGGATTGAAGGTGGTGGACCTGGGCTGTGGTTATGGCTGGTTCAGCCGCTGGGCCCAGGAACAGGGCGCCGAACAGGTGCTGGGGCTGGACGTCTCACAGAAGATGCTGGCGCGGGCGAAGGAAATGACTTCATCCTCGGCCATTACTTATGCCATTGCCGACCTCGAGCAGCTTGATCTGCCCGATGCGGCTTATGACCTGGCCTACAGCTCGCTGGCCTTTCACTACATCACCGATCTACCCGGGCTGTTTGCCCGTATTCATAAAGCCCTGAAGCCGGGAGGACGGCTGGTTTTCTCCATCGAGCACCCGATCTTCATGGCGCCCCGGCAACCGGGCTGGCAGGTCGATGAGCAAGGGCGTAAAAGCTGGCCGCTGGACAGTTATCAACTGGAAGGGCCACGGGTCACCGACTGGCTGGCGAAGGGTGTGATCAAGCAGCACCGTACCCTGGGCACGCTGCTCAACATGTTGATCAAAGCAGGCTTGAGCCTGAGCCATATTGAAGAATGGGGCCCGAGTGCCGCGGACCTTGTGGCCCGGCCAGAGTTGGCGGAGGAGCTGGAGCGGCCGATGATGTTGCTGGTGGCTGCGCAACGCCCAACGCTGTAGGTGATGCCTGGCGAAAGGGCGAGCACTGCGCACTCAAGCGCAGCCTCGCCAGGGCTCGACAGCCGCTACGGCTGGCTTTCCAGCTTGCGGGCGGCGTCCACGCCAGAGGCCGTCAGTTTGATCGGCAGGTGCAGCGCGTGTTCGCCGGCCTCGTTGCAGGTCACGTGGCCTTCCTTGATCAGTCCACGCTCCTGAAGAGTGGCCAGGGTGCTGGCCACGATTTTTTCGCCCCGGTAGTTATCCAGCACCTCCTTACCCAAACCGTTCGGGTGCGCGTGCAGCAGGCGGGTGAGGACTTCTTTCTCCAGGTTTTTATCGACGTTCATGCATACCTCTTCAGGGTCAGTGGTGGGGTAGTGTTCGTCTGTCGGTCAAGGGGTCAAGGTTGTTTCGGTGCGCCGGGCAGGTTGTCATCGTTACCGCTCGGAGCGGCGTTCTTGCCGGGGCCGATCTTGCCGTTCTCCACATCGGTACCCAGGCCCTGGCGGTTGCCGTCATTGCCTTGGGTGCGTGGGTCGGCACCGTTCTGGATGATGGCTCCGCCATTGGTATCCAGGCCGGTGCCCATGGAGTCTTTGCTCTCTTGGGTGGCAGGGTTGGGCGGGCTGCCAATCGGGTCGGTCTTGCCGGTGGAAGGGTCGGACGCGGCGAAGCTGCCTAGAGATACCGCAGACAGCAAACCGGCGAGGGCGAGGGCAGTCACTTTGGAAGTATTCATGGTGGAGCCTCCATAGGAATAAAGTCCTTACCTTAGGTTGGTCTGCCCGCCCTTATTGTTGGTGCCTGGATCACGACGAACGGTGTCAGCTCACCTGTAAGATTTTGTGTTTGGCAACCCGGCGCCAGATCAGGCGCGCCAGCGTAATCAGCCAGTTGAGCAAGGCGATGCCCAGTACGCTCGCCAGTAGGGTCGGTACGCCTTGCTCGACGATCAGCTTGCCGGCCAGCAGCGGGAAGCCGAAGACGCCTATAAAGTACGACAGGCTGAACAGCAGCAAGGCCTGAGACGTGCTGGCGCTCGGCGCTTCATTGGCGGCCAGGCCGTTGATCACCGAATAGGTCAGGCCGTAACCGACCCCCAAGGTAACGGCCGCCAGCAAGTAGCTGAAGCTGTCATGCACGCCGAAGCTCAACAGCAGGATCGACACCACCATCAACCCAGACAACACACAGGCCGACCAGTACGCATCGCGCCTGACCACAAAGCTGGCAATCAACAAACGACTGGTGATTGCCGCCCCCATGAAGCCCAGAAAGAACAGCGAATAATCCAGCCCATGGCGTGCCGCGTAGCTGGTCTGGAAACTCGACAGGCCGCCAAATACACAGCCGCCCAGGCCGACCATGATGATCGCGAACACCGCCTTGGACCCCAGCACACGCCGGGTGCTGGCCCAGGAGATTTTCGAGACGGCGCCGGCGCCCAGCGAGTTGGGTTGTTGCTGGAGATGGCTGCCCAGGCGCCAGAAGATCAGCACGCCCACGAGGCTTGCGAGGGCCGCGATATAAAACGCGGTTTCCAGGGGCAGGCCCAGGGCGCTGGCCGCCCGTCCCAACAAGGGGCCCGAACCGATGCCGGTCATCATGCTGCCCGACAGCCAGGCGAAATATTTGGCTCTTTGGCTGGGCTGCACCAGCATCGCCACGATGATCGGGCCCAGGGTATAGAACACGCCCCAGCCCAGCCCGAGGGCCAGGCCGAACAGCATCAGGCCCTGGCCAAAACCCGGCGTCAGGGCAAAACCCAGGCAGGCAGCCACCAGCAGGCTCCCCAGGCAGGCAATCGCGCGCGCGGCACCCAGGGCGTCGGCCAGGTGCCCGGACACAATCACCGCGATAAACGTACTGAGCATCGCCATGGAGATCACGCTGCCGGCGTCATGCTCATTGCCGCCTCTGGAATCAATCAGCAGCGATAACAAAAACGTCGAACCGTACGACAGTGACAGCAGGTAGCTGGCAAGGCACAACAAGGCGAAGAGCTTTCCGCCAACGGGAGCAGTGGGGTGCATGGGCGAACCTGGGCGTCTGTTGGATTTATGACGGACTTTTTACCATGCGCTACCGCCCGGTTTGTTCTGTGGTTACCGGTGCCAACATTGCTGCAGGGCGGAGTAATCACCTGCATAAAACCCTGCAAGCGGTCATCAAAGGGCCTTAGTATGTGTCCTTTCTTTTTTAGCCGCAGGCCTGTTCATGACCATCGAGATTCGTCCCGCCGTGCCCAGCGATGCTGCGCAGATCCTGACCTTCATCACTGAACTGGCCGAGTACGAAAAAGCCCGCCACGAAGTGATCGCCAGCGTGGTGGACATTGAGCGCAGCCTGTTCAGCGAAGGCGCTACTGCCCATGGCCTGATCTGCCTGCGTGATGGCTTGCCGATTGGTTTTGCGGTGTTTTTCTTTAGCTATTCCACCTGGCTGGGCAGCAACTGCCTGTACCTGGAAGACCTGTATATCAACCCGGAGCAGCGCGGCGGCGGGGCGGGCAAGAAGTTGCTGCGCCACCTGGCCAAGATCGCCTATGACAATGGTTGTGGGCGCTTTGAATGGAGCGTGCTGGACTGGAACGAGCCGGCCATTGCCTTCTATAAGTCCATCGGTGCCCAACCCCAGGAAGAATGGGTGCGGTACCGCATGGAAGGCGACGCATTGCGCGACTTTGCCCAGGGCTGAGATCGGCCCTGTCTTGGGGCCTGGCATTTGCCATAATGGCCGCCGCTTTCGCATTTCTAGATAGGCCCTACATGCAGGAAAACCCACCCATTCCCGCCAAAGACCCCGCGCCCACGGGCACCCAGACCCTGCTGCGCGGCCTGGGCGTGGTGCAGGCGGTGGCGGCCGGCGCGCGTGACCTCAAGGAAATCGCCCGGCGCATCGGCACCACCCGCAGCACCACCCACCGCCTGGCCAGTTGCCTGGTGGATGAGCGCTACCTGCGAGTGGTGCCGCAAGTCGGTTACCTGTTGGGGCCGAAGCTGATCGAACTGGGTTTCCAGGCGCGGGAAGAGCTGCCGCTGGTGACGCTGGCGATACCCTATCTGGACGAGCTGTCGGCGCTGACCGGCGACACCATCCACCTGGCGATCCGCGAGTTCGACGATGTGCTGTACCTGCACAAGAACCCCGGGCGCAATGGTCCGGAAATGCGTTCGCGGGTCGGTCACCGCATGCCCCTGGCACGTACCGGAATCGGCAAGGCCTTGTTGCTCGATGACTCGCAAGAGGAGTGGCAGCGCCTGTATCAGGTCAGCTTGCCGGTAGGCGGGAAAAACCTGCACTGGCCGCAGCACCCGGAGCAATCCTGGGAGCAGTTTGAGCAGCGCATGCGTGAATACGTGGCGGGTGGCTATGCATTCGACCTGGAAGACAACGAACCGTCGATCCGCTGCGTCGCCGCACCGGTGCGCGATGCCAGCCGGCGGATTGTCGCCGGCATCAGCATCGCCAGTACGGTGCCCTACATGCCGCTGGAAAAAATGGCCGAGCTGATCCCCCTGGTCAAGCAGGTCGCAGCGCGGCTGTCCGCAGAGTTGGGCGCGAAGGCCTGATCAGGCTTTCAAGGTGGTCATGTCGATCACGAAGCGGTACTTCACGTCGCCCGCAATCATGCGCGCATAGGCTTCGTTGATCTGGCGGATATCGAGCATTTCGATGTCGCAGGTAATGCCGTGCTCGGCGCAGAAATCCAGGACTTCCTGGGTTTCGGCAATGCCGCCGATCAGCGAGCCAGCCAGGACTTTACGGCCCAATACCAGCTTGGCGGCATTGACCGGCGGGTCGACCGGTTCGATCAAACCTACCAGGATATGCACGCCGTCAAAGCGCAGAACATCGAGGTAGGGGTTCAGATCGTGCTGCACCGGAATGGTGTCCAGCAGGAAGTCGAAGCTGCCGGCGGCGGCTTTCATCTGCTCGGCATCGGTGGACACGATCACATGATCGGCACCCTGGCGTCGGCCTTCTTCTGCCTTGTTCGCCGAGCGGGTGAACAGCGTCACTTCGGCGCCCATGGCCTTGGCGAACTTGATGCCCATATGGCCCAGGCCGCCCATGCCGAGAACCCCCACCTTGTCGCCGGCCTTGACCCCGTAGTGCTTGAGTGGCGAGTAAGTGGTGATGCCCGCGCAGAGGATCGGCGCGGCGCTGGCCAGGTCGAGCTTGGCCGGGATCTTCACCACAAAGTGCTCGCTGACCACGATGCTGTCGGAGTAGCCGCCCATGGTGTTGCTGCCGTCTACCCGGTCCGGGGTGGCGTAGGTCATGGTCGGGCCTTCGAGGCAGTATTGCTCCAGGTCCGATTTGCACGCTTCGCAGTGGCGGCACGAATCCACCATGCAGCCCACGCCGACCAGGTCGCCAACCTTATGGGCGGTGACGCTGGCGCCGACGGCAGTGACCTTGCCGACAATCTCGTGGCCCGGCATCAATGGGTACACGGCGATGCCCCATTCGTTGCGTGCCTGGTGGATGTCGGAGTGGCAGACGCCGCAGTACAGGATTTCGATCGCCACGTCATCGGCGCGTGGGCTACGGCGCTCGAAGGACATGGGGGCGAGGGGAGTGGTGGCCGACTGGGCGGCATAACCGATGGCAGTGTACATGGTGCAAACCTCGCAAAAGCGTGGACGGGAGAGGTGGCGAATTCTGCGCGTCGACCCTGTGGGCGAACATGGCAAATGCTCCGAGTCTCATGCCTATTCGTCCGGGAGTGCCCGTGGATTGGATTCATTGGCCGCCAGACCTGCGATGATGTTCCTATCCCTTTTTCGCGAAGTTTTTTGCCATGTTGTTGACCCGCCATCTTGATGCCAACGCCACGCTGGTTTCCTTGATTGAGGGGCTTACGCCCTGCGACGGTTTCTCCCCGACCCACCTGGCAGGCGTGCAGGTGCTGCGCGCCAGTTGCGACGTGGCGCGCGGGCCGCAGATCTATGAACCGAGCCTGATGTTCGTGGCCCAAGGCAGCAAGCTCGCCTACCTGGGCCCGCGCACCCTGGAGTACGGCGCCGGGCATTACCTGATCCAGGCGATGCCGGTGCCGTTCGAATGCGAGACGTTTGCCATGGCCGCCGATGCCCCGCTGTATGGCGTGACCGTAGGCATTGATCGGGTGGTGCTGGGCGAATTGGTGATGGCTATGGGCATGCAAGCCGGCCCGCCGCCGGCGGCGCAGACCTTGGAGTCGATGAGCTCGGTGGTGCTCGATGACGCGATGCGCGGTTGCGTCGAGCGGCTGTTGCAGTGCCTGCACGATCCACTGGAAGCCCGGATCATGGGACCGGCGAGGGTGCGGGAATTACTGTTCACCGCCTTGCGCGGGCCACAGGCCGATGTGCTGCGGGCGCTGGTGGAACAGCAGGGGCAGTTCTCGCGGATTGCCACCTCATTGAATCACCTGCATGCCCATTACGCCGAACCGCTGAACATCGAGACCCTGGCCGGTTATGCGCATATGAGTGCGTCGACGTTTCATGAGCATTTCAAGCGCTGCACCCTGTTGTCGCCGGTGCAGTACCTCAAGCGCTTGCGCCTGCTCAAGGCCCAGCAGTTGTTACTGGCAGAAGGCATGGGTGTGGCGCAGGCGGCGCATAACGTGGGGTATCAGAGTACGTCGCAGTTCAGTCGGGAATATAAGCGCTATTTCCTGCGCAACCCGGGTGAAGAGCGAGCGGCATAGATGATCGTTCCCACGCGGAGCGGGGGAACGAGCAGGCAAGCCCACATTGACTCGAGTCGCCCATAAAAAAGGCTCCCATTTGGGAGCCTCAGTTGGCTTACATATTCGGGTAAGTCGGCCCACCCGCGCCTTCCGGCGTCACCCAGGTGATGTTCTGCGAAGGGTCCTTGATGTCACAGGTCTTGCAGTGCACACAGTTCTGGGCGTTGATCTGGAAGCGCTTCTCGCCGTCTTCCTGGGTGATCACTTCGTACACGCCAGCCGGGCAGTAGCGTTGCGCCGGTTCATCGTAGAGCGGCAGGTTGGTGCCGATCGGGATGCTCGGGTCCTTGAGTTTCAAGTGGCACGGCTGTTCTTCTTCATGGTTGGTGCTGGAGAGGAACACCGAACTCAGCTTGTCGAAGCTCAGCTTACCGTCGGGTTTGGGGTAGTCGATCTTCTGGCTGTCCTTGGCCAGCTTGAGGCAGGCGTAGTCCGGCTTGGTGTCATGCAGGGTGAACGGCATTTTGCCGCCGAGGATGTTCTGGTCGAACCAGTTGAAGCCGGCACCGATGATCGGGCCGAACTTGTGCATCGCCGGGCCGAAGTTACGGGTGGCGAACAGTTCCTCATAGAGCCAGCTGGCTTTGAAGCTGTCGACGTAGGCCGTCAGTTCATCACCGCCTTCGGATTCGGCGAACAGACGGTCAGCCACGGCGTCTGCGGCGAGCATGCCGGACTTCATGGCGGTGTGGCTGCCCTTGATCTTGGCCACGTTCATGGTGCCCAGGTCGCAACCGATCAGGGCGCCGCCCTTGAATACCATCTTCGGCAGCGAGTTGATGCCGCCCTTGGCCAGGGCGCGGGCGCCGTAGCTGATGCGCTTGCCGCCTTCCAGGTACTGGGCCAGCACCGGGTGATGCTTGAGGCGCTGGAACTCATCGAACGGCGACAGGAAGGTGTTGCTGTAGGACAGGTCGACGATCAGGCCTACGACCACCTGGTTGTTTTCCAGGTGATAGAGGAACGAACCACCGGTGTTCTCGTTGCGCATGATGTCCAGCGGCCAGCCGGCGGTGTGGACCACCAGGCCTGGTTGGTGCTTGGCCGGGTCGATTTCCCAGATTTCCTTGAGGCCGATGCCGTAGTGCTGTACGTCGGCATCGCTGTCCAGGTTGAAGCGCTGGATCAGTTGTTTGCCCAGGTGCCCACGGCAGCCTTCGGCGAACAGCGTGTACTTGCCGCGCAGTTCCATGCCTGGGGTGTACAGGCCTTCTTTGGGATGACCTTCACGGTCGACGCCGAGGTCGCCGGTGATGATCCCGCGCACTACGCCGTTTTCGTCGAACAGTACTTCCTGGGCCGCGAAACCTGGGTAGATTTCCACGCCCAGGTTCTCGGCCTGCTGGGCCAGCCAGCGGCACAGGTTGCCCAGGGAGATGATGTAGTTGCCTTCGTTGTGCATGGTCTTGGGCACAAAGAAGTCAGGCACCTTGGTGGAGGTGTCGCTGCTGCGCAGTACATAGATGTCGTCGCGCACCACCGGGGTGTTGAGTGGAGCGCCCAGTTCTTTCCAGTCCGGGAACAATTCGTTCAGGGCGCGTGGTTCAAATACGGCGCCGGACAGGATATGTGCGCCGACTTCCGAGCCTTTTTCGACCACGCAGACGCTGATTTCCTTACCGGCTTCGGCGGCCTTCTGCTTCAGTCGGCAGGCGGCAGACAGGCCCGACGGCCCTGCGCCGACGATGACCACGTCGAATTCCATGTATTCGCGTTCCACAGGCTATCTCCTACTCAAGGCTCAACAGTTTTTTTTCTAATGGGTGGAGGTTCGGTGTTTTATCTGCCGTCTTCTGCGCCAATTTCTTACAAAAGGGCAGGGGACGACCCACCTTTCTCTCTAGGTGGCGCATTATATCTACACCACTCTCAGCGTCCAATACAAACGTTTGTTTGAATTGCCCGCGAGCTAGGTAAATCAAAGCAACGCGGCTTATATCTGACCATTTTGCTGTATTGACCGGAAAAGGTGTTCCGGTCAATATACGGTCGGTTTTGCGCTTCTCGTAGGCGGACTGCCGGTTTCAAGGCCACGTCCAAAGACAAGGCACTGCTCATGCAGGTTGACGCGCACGTAATGCTGGCGCGCAGTTTACACGTTGCAACGATGAATGACTTGTCAGTCACCCCTGACGAACGGTCTTTATTATTGAGTACGTGCAACGTTACCTGTCATGAAGGCCTGCGTTTTTAGAGGTGCCCTTGTGCGCCGTTGAGCATCTACCGCCAGGTTTATCCGGGCGGCTTCCTTTTCACCGGAGAGTAACGAGGAATCCATGAAGGTTCTTGTAGCTGTCAAACGCGTTGTCGATTACAACGTGAAAGTTCGCGTCAAGGCGGACAATTCCGGCGTCGATCTGGCTAACGTCAAAATGTCGATGAACCCCTTCTGCGAAATCGCCGTGGAAGAAGCCGTACGCCTGAAAGAAAAAGGTGTCGTGACTGAAATCGTCGTCGTTTCCATCGGTCCGACCACTGCTCAAGAGCAGCTGCGTACCGCCCTGGCCCTGGGTGCCGATCGCGCGGTTCTCGTCGAATCCGCTGAAGAGCTGACCTCGCTGGCCGTGGCCAAGCTGTTGAAAGCCGTTGTCGACAAGGAACAGCCGCAACTGGTGATCCTCGGCAAACAGGCCATCGACAGCGACAACAACCAGACTGGCCAGATGCTGGCTGCACTGACCGGTTACGGCCAGGGTACCTTTGCCTCGAAAGTCGAAGTCAGTGGCGACAGCGTTGCCGTGACCCGCGAAATCGACGGCGGCGCGCAGACCGTTTCCCTGAAACTGCCGGCCATCGTCACCACCGACCTGCGTTTGAACGAGCCGCGTTATGCGTCCCTGCCAAACATCATGAAAGCCAAGAAGAAGCCGCTTGAAGTGCTGACTCCGGATGCTTTGGGCGTTTCCACCGCCTCTACCAACAAGACCGTCAAAGTCGAAGCGCCAGCTGCACGCAGCGCGGGTATCAAGGTCAAGTCGGTGGCTGAACTGGTCGAGAAACTGAAAAACGAAGCGAAGGTGATCTGATCATGACTATCCTCGTAATCGCCGAACACGATAACAAGGTGCTGGCCCCGGCCACCCTGAACACCGTGGCTGCCGCTGCGAAAATCGGTGGTGATATCCACGTGCTGGTCGCTGGCCAGAATGTGGGTGCCGTGGCTGAAGCCGCCGCGAAAATCGCCGGTGTGAGCAAAGTACTGGCCGCCGACAACGCTGCCTACGCTCACCAGTTGCCGGAAAACGTTGCCCCTCTGGTTGCAGAGCTGGGCGCTGGCTACAGCCACATCCTGGCTGCCGCCACTTCCAACGGCAAAAACATCCTGCCGCGCGTTGCTGCGCAACTGGACGTTGACCAGATCTCCGAGATCGTTTCGGTCGAAAGCGCCGACACGTTCAAGCGCCCGATCTACGCCGGTAACGCCATTGCCACCGTGCAGTCCACTGCTGCGGTCAAAGTGATCACCGTCCGTGCCACCGGTTTCGACCCGGTTGCCGCTGAAGGTGGTTCGGCTGCCGTTGAAGCGGTGGCTGCCGCGCACGACGCTGGTACTTCCAGCTTTGTTGGCGAAGAGCTGGCCAAGTCCGATCGTCCTGAACTGACCGCTGCCAAGATCGTCGTTTCCGGCGGGCGTGGCATGCAGAACGGTGACAACTTCAAACACCTGTACGCCCTGGCCGACAAGCTGGGCGCTGCGGTCGGCGCTTCCCGCGCGGCTGTTGACGCAGGTTTCGTACCCAACGACATGCAGGTCGGCCAGACCGGCAAGATCGTTGCGCCACAGCTGTACATCGCGGTCGGTATCTCCGGCGCGATCCAGCACTTGGCCGGTATGAAAGACTCCAAGGTGATCGTTGCGATCAACAAGGACGAAGAAGCACCGATCTTCCAGGTGGCGGATTACGGCCTGGTTGCGGACTTGTTCGAAGCTGTACCTGAGTTGGAGAAGCTGGTCTAAACCAGCCGCTTCACTTATAAAGAGCCCGGTCTTATGACCGGGTTTTTTTTTGCACGCCACTCTTGATCGGGAAACACGCCATGGAACTGCGTCGCTGGACTGTACTGCTGGGCCTGTCACTGCTGCCGACCGTGTCTATCGCGGCTGGCAAATGCGAGCGCCTGGTGGTGACCGGCAGCCCGGATGCGCCGCCCTACCTGTGGCGTGACCCCCAAGCCCCCACCCACCTGATCGGCGCGAATGCCGATGTGTTGCAACAAGTGGCCAAGGAACTGGGGCTGAAAATCGACCTGCTGTACGGCGGCAAGCGTTCCCTGGCCCTTGAAGAAGTGCGCAGCGGGCGCATGGACATGCTGCTCGACGCGCCGCTGAACGTCAGCGAGCTGGAGACCCTGGACTACATCCACCCGGCGCTGATGCAGGCCGATTACCGGGTGTGGACCCGCGTCGACTCGCCCCTGGTCTACGCCAGCGCGGCCGATTTGCATGGCCACAAGGGTGCGGTCTCGGAGCGGGCGCGCCTGTCCCCTGAGTTTGAAACCTTTGTCAGCGAGCACCTGACCCTGGAACGCGTGCCAACCCTGACCCCGGCCTTGCAGAAACTGTTGCTGGGTGAAGTGGACTACGTGCTGGCGGGACGTTACTCCGGCATGGCCATGGCCCAGACCCTGGGGATGAGCAAAGACTTGCTGGCCCGTGAGCTGCCGATTGATCAGCCGGGGCTGTTCCTGGCGATTTCCCACAACTCTGCCTGCAATGATCCGTGGTTGCGCGGACAGCTCGCGAAAAAGATGACAGAATTGGCCGCGTCCGGTCTGACGGAAGCCGCGTTGCAGCGCAATATCGAACGCTGGAAGACGCAGTTGCAGCAACCCGTCGGTACCTCAACAAAGTAGGGATTTTTAGTGACTATTCGACCTCTTTTCGCCGCCCTCGCCGTAGTAACGCTGGCGGGCTGTGCCGCAGATCCTGCGCCGAATGAGCAAATGCGCCTGACCCAGCAAGCCCTGGAGCAAGCCGCCGCCGTGGGGGCCGTTGCTGACGACGTGCCCGAGTTGAAACTCGCCGAAACGAAGCTGGCCCAGGCCAAGGCCGATATGGCGGATGAATCCTACAAGGATGCCCGCATGCTGGCTGAACAGGCCGAACTGGATGCCCGCTTGGCAGAGGCACGGGTGCTGACGCAAAAAAGCCAGGAACAGTTGAATGTCCTCGACACCCGTATCACCCGCCTGCGCAAACAGCTGGGAGATGCTCAATGAACCGTCTGACCTGTGGGCTGCTATTGAGCAGCTTGGTGCTCGGCGGCTGTGCCAGCCACCCCAATAGCGACACTGCGTTGCAACAGGCCGGCAGCGACTTCCAGAAGGTCAAGGAAGACTCCAATGTATTGCGCATCGCGCCCAAGGACGTGATCCGCGCCGGTGAGTCCCTGGCCCGCGCCGACCGTCTGTCCAGCTACTGGGGCAGTGGTGGCGACGTGGTGCATTACGCCTACCTGAGCCAGCGCTACAGCGCGATTGCCCGGGAACATACGCAACTGGTGCTCAACGAAGAACGTGCCGCCAAACGCGAACTGGAGCGCCAACGCCTGCAACTGGCGCTGCGCGAGGCCAAATTGTTGAGCGTGCAACAACAGGGCAAGTGGCTCGAAGAGCAGATCGCCAGCCTGACCACCACCCAGACCGATCGTGGCCTAGTGATGACCCTGGGTGATGTGCTGTTCGACACCGGCCAGGCTGAACTGAAAAACTCCGCCAACCGTACAGTGCTGAAGATCGTGCAATTCCTGCAACTGAACCCCAAGCGCGTAGTGCGGATCGAGGGCTATACCGACAGTACCGGCGGCGAGCAGGAAAACCTCAAACTGTCCCGTGACCGGGCACAGGCCGTTGCGGATGTACTGGTTGACCTGGGCATTGATGACAAACGCATCCAGGTGGAAGGTTATGGCGATCAGTTCCCGGTGGAAGTGAATGCTTCCGAACGGGGGCGGGCGCAGAACCGGCGTGTGGAGATTGTCTTCTCCGATGACAAGGGCCAGCTCGGCGCCGCGCGCTGAACCTCAGTTCTTGTGGGCGCCGACTTGCCTGCGATACAGGCGACGCGGACTTTCAACTGAACCGCAGCGATGCCATTGCAGGCAAGCCAGCTCCCACAGGGAATAGGCTGTGTGTCTCGCCCCGTAACCCGATCCTCGATCGGGTTTTTCATGCCCGCCATTGCGTGCTCAACCCCTACAGTTTTTTCTATCACTGCCGCCCGTCCTCGACTATTGTGGCAACTGTCCCCGTACACTTCTAAACTGTGCCGGTATGTTTCACACAAAAATAAAATACCCGTGAAATCGAGTGCTGCGTCATGACCAATCTCTTGCTTTACCAACGTATCGCCCAGCAATTGGCTGAGGATATCCGGCGCGGTGTCTATCAACCGGGTGAGCGCGTGCCTTCGGTGCGCAAGATGAGCTCCCAGCTCAATGTCAGTCATGCCACGGTGTTGCAGGCCTACGCCAATCTTGAGGATCAGGGGTTGATCCGCGCGCGGCCGCAGTCCGGGTATTACGTGCACCAGACCCCGGCCCTGACCGCACCGACGCCGGATATTGCGCGGGTCGAGCGCCCGGGCCTGGTCACACGCAGCAGTATCATTCAACAGGTCTTGGTCGAGTCCCGTCGTGAAGGGGTGTTCCCGCTCGGCGCCGCCGTGCCCAGTGTCGATTACCTGCCGGTACGCGCGCTGCACCAGCAACTGGCCAAGGTCACGCGCTTTCAGAGCCCACGGGCGTTCAGCTATATGTTCAGCCCGGGCTTTGAGCCGTTGCGGCGCCAGGTTGCGATTCGCATGCGCGATGCCGGCGTGGTGGTCGACCCGTCCGAAGTGGTGATCACCCACGGGTGTGTCGATGCGTTGCAGATGTCCTTGCGCGTGCTGACCCGTCCCGGCGACCTGATCGCTGCCGAGTCCCCCACCTATTACGGCCTGTTGCAACTGGCGGATTTGCTCGGCCTCAAGGTCATCGAGATCCCCAGCGACCCGGCCACCGGCATGAGCCTGGAGGCTCTGCAACTGGCGGCCAACCAATGGTCGATCAAGGCCCTGGTGCTGACCACGCGCCTGAGCAATCCCCTGGGCGGCACCATGCCCGAAGAGCGGCAGAAACAGTTGCTGCGCCTGGCCTCGGATTTCGATATCCAGATTGTTGAAGATGATATCTACGGCGAATTGATGTTCGAATTGGGGCGCACCAAGGCCCTCAAGGCGTATGACCGCCTGGACCGGGTGATCTACTGCTCAAGTTTTTCCAAGACCCTGTCCCCCGGCGTGCGCATCGGCTGGATGATTGCCGGCAAATACCAGCAGGAGATCCAGCGCCTGCAGATGTTCAGCACCCACTCGGCGTGCAGTGTCACGCAGATGGGGGTGGCGGCGTACCTGGAGAACGGCGGTTACGACCGGCACCTGCGCTACATTCGCCAGGAATACCGCAAGAACCTCAGCGCCTTCCAGTTGGCGGTGCAGCAGTATTTCCCCGAAGGCACGCAGATGAGCCGACCGACCGGCGGTTTTATCCTGTGGGTCAGCCTGCCGGGCAGGGTCAACACCCAGGAACTGCATGTGCGCGCCCTGCAGCAGGGCATCAGCATTGCGCCGGGGCTGATCTTCAGTAATACAGAACAGTTCAACCACTGTATCCGGCTTAATTGCGGTACCCCGTGGAACCGTGAAGCCGAGCGCGCCTTGATGACCCTGGGCATGCTGGCCAACCAGTTGTGCCAGGAGGCGGCGAGCGGGTTTTGAAGGGCCAAAGACGGGCATGAACGGTAGGTGGCTAATCACCGCGCTTGTCATGCCGCGCTCAACAAGCGAGCATATGGCCTTCTGCCGTTAATGCTGTAGGCGATATGACTTATATTTTTCCTGCCGCGCTGTTGATCTGTCTGGCGGGCCTGTGCAACGCCACGCCTGTACTGGCAGCACCTGCCAGTGCGCCGATCGTGCTGGCAGCCGCTGAACAAAAGCCGGCCCCGGCTAAAAAAACGGTCCAGGCGAAAAAGCCCGCCCCGGTTAAAAAAGCCGCCAAGGTGAAAAAGCGCGCACCTACCGCCAGCAAATCCAAGTCGGCCCGTGAAGTGGCCCAGACCAAGCTGGCGCCTGCACAACTGGACCTCAGTCTGCCCCAGGAAATGGTCCGCCATCTGCAGCCCCTTGGCACCATGCCGCAACCTAGAAACGTACCGTTGTTGCCGCCGATGTTTGATGAGAAGCCGGTCGATAACAGTGCATTCCAGATCAACGGGCGTTTGCTCAGCAATGAAATGCAGTTGCAAATGCGCAATGAAGAGCGACGCGACGTTGAAGGCGCGGCTCTGGATTTTGAATTCAAGAATTAATCTTCCCCGCAAAGTGACCTGATCCACTGACCTTCTGTCGCAGACTGGTCGGTCACTTTTGTTTTCTGCGAAAAACCCCTGTTAGACCATTTTAAAACGGATGTTTTAGGGCGTACTCTAGCCCGGCCATCAACACTATGTCGTCGAGGACCTGTTGGTCATGAAATGCCGTGAAGGCTGTGGCGCCTGCTGTATAGCCCCCTCCATCAGTTCGCCGTTGCCCGGTATGCCTAATGGCAAACCCGCAGGCGAACGCTGCCTGCATCTGTCGGTCGAACAGCTGTGCCAATTGTTTGGCCAGCCGGAGCGGCCTGCGGTGTGCGGTGCCTTTGCGGCAGATCTTGAGGTCTGTGGTAGTAGCCAGGAAGAAGCGATCAGGTTGATCGGCTGGTGGGAGCAGATGACGGCGGCTTAGTGGGCTTTAATGTCAGAACTTCAACAATAAGGAATACACCAATGGGTTCGCTGAAACGAATGGCTGTGTTGTGCGGTTTTACGGTGTTGTTTGCGGCTGCTGCACAGGCAGAAGAGTGGCAGGTTGCCAAGGATGAAGAAGGCATCAAAGTTGCCTTGAGTGAAGTGGCTGGCTCCAAGTACAAGGCTTATCGCGGCGTTACTGTGATCAAGGCGCCATTGGCCAAGGTCCAGGCCCTGCAGGACGACGTCGTCGGTGCCTGTAAGTGGATTCACGAATGCAAGTCGCAGAAGTTGCTCAAGAAGGAAGGCGACAAGAGCTGGACCTACACCCAGTTCAAGGCGCCGTTCCCGGTGACCGATCGTGACTCGATCCTGGAAATCACCACCACCCAGGCTGCCGATGGCAGCGTGACCCGCAAGCTGCTGGAAGTACCCACCTATCTGCCGGAAGAGAAGGGTTATGTGCGTGTGGCCCAGGTAGAAGGCTTCTGGAAACTGGTGCCCAAAGGTGCCGACCAGACCGAAGTGACCTACCAGGTCCACACCGAGCCAGGCGGCAGCGTGCCTTCCTGGTTGGCCAACAAGTTTGTGGTTGAAGCCCCCTTCAACACCTTGAAAGCCCTCAAGGCAGCGGCCGAGAAGCCGTAAGCCCAACCGATCAGGTGCCTCCTGCCTTGAGTGGAACGATCGCCGCGCCCTCAAGGTCCAGATAGGTATAAGCCCATCCATGGGCTTTATCGAGGAGGCACTGATGCAAAACTGGCAAGTTACCTTCGTTGATGATCACGGCGTGCAGTCCGTGGAGCAGTTCAGCTGCGCGCAAAAGCCCAGCCTCGAAGTCGCCGCACAGATGATTCGCGCCAAATTACTGCCCATCCCCGCCAAACTGGACCTCAATGACCTGGACGGTCGCATCGCCGAACCGACGGTGAAAAGCCTGAAGGATCAGAACAGTATCCAGATCCTCGACATCTCTCCCGCCCCCTGAATATTCCCTGTACGTTGTTAAAGCGCTGCTGGTGGAGCTGATAGCTTCGCGCTACTCTGCAAGGGAGATCAGCGAATGAATCGCTAAGGTCTGGTCTTGTCAGCTACATGCTTGTTTTCCTGCGGCGATGTCATTGCCGTCCACCTGCGCTGTTCACGCGCAGGCCCTGGGAAGCACGGAAAGTCTATCCATCGGTTCAGGAGGACGTTTCATGAGCACAGCCTATCAAGAAGACATCAGCACCCACGTGTTACGCCGCATGAAAGAGGGCGGCTTTGACTTTTCACGTTTCCACCCCATCGAGTTCTACGCCATTTTCCCGGACGAGGAACGTGCGCGCCGGGCTGCGGGTCGGTTTCGTGGCGAGTCGATCAATGCCCAGGTCAGTGCGCGGGATGATGGCGCCTGGTTCCTGGAATTAAGCAAAGTCATGTTCGCCACCTATGACGGTATAGGTGATTTCGAGCAGGACTTTGAGGCGGTAGTCGAGCCCTTGGGCGGGATTATCGAAGGATGGGGTGTGAAGCACGAGGTTCGTGGGTTACCCATGTAGTCGCATGATCAATAAAGCAGCGTATCGGCTGACCCTTGGGTCGGCCGATTTTGTTTGTGGCGCGGCAAAGTACTGGGAACTTATTGCGAAAAATCCTCCACAAAAAAAAGGCCACCCGAGCAGGGTGGCCAAAAGGGAAGACCGGAAAGAAGGGGAACCGGTCGGTACTTGCACGAGCAAATTACCGGCGGTGCTGTGGGGATGCTGTAGGACGAATCCTGTTCAGCGAATGTGGGTGATTATCCGCAGGCTTTCCCGGGCAGTGAAATCAACTCTGACTATGCTGGTGATAGGCAATGCCTGCGTCGCTTTGAAGCGCGCGTGGCAACGCGCGGGCGTTAACTGCACCAGGACGGTGCGTAGCAGCCTTTTACTGTATCCAACTGATTGATACTTAAGTGTTTATGCCGCTGGCACGGGCCTTGCGACAGTCCGTTGCGTCCGGGTGACAAGGAGTTCGGCATGATCCGCACTTATTACGATGAAATGTACGATGAGGTCGGCCAGGTCCGGCCTCACTATCGCGAGTTTGCCCGCTGGCTGGCTGAAACCCCGACCGAACTGCTGGCCCAGCGCCGCCGTGAAGCGGATCTGCTGTTTCACCGCGCCGGTATCACCTTCACCCTGTACGGCGACGAACAGGGCACCGAGCGCCTGATTCCCTTCGATACCATCCCGCGCAGCATTCCCGCCAGTGAGTGGCGGGTGGTCGAACGTGGCTGTATTCAGCGGGTCAAGGCATTGAACCTGTTCCTCGCCGACCTGTATCACGACCAACGCATTATCAAGGCCGGGATTATTCCTGCCGAGCAAGTGTTGGCCAATGAGCAATACCAACTGGCGATGCAGTGCCTGGACCTGCACCGTGGTCTCTATTCCCACGTCTCTGGGGTCGATCTGGTACGGGATGGCGACGGCACGTACTACGTGCTGGAAGACAACCTGCGCACCCCCAGCGGTGTGAGCTACATGCTCGAAGACCGTAAGATGATGATGCGCCTGTTCCCTGAACTGTTCGCCGCCCAACGCATCGCGCCGATCGACCATTACCCCAACCTGCTGCTCGACACCCTGAAAAGTTCCAGCCCGCTGGACAACCCCAGTGTGGTGGTACTGACGCCAGGGCGGTTCAACAGTGCGTTTTTCGAACATGCGTTTCTCGCCCGGGAAATGGGCGTGGAACTGGTGGAGGGCGCCGACCTGTTCGTGCGTGACGACCGGGTATTCATGCGCACCACCGACGGGCCCAAGGCGGTGGACGTGATCTACCGGCGTCTCGACGATGCCTACCTCGACCCGTTGGCCTTCAACCCGGAGTCGATGCTCGGCGTGCCGGGCCTGCTGGCCGCCTATCGCTCGGGCAATGTGGTGCTGGCCAATGCCATTGGCACCGGGGTGGCGGATGACAAATCGGTGTATCCCTTCGTCACCGACATGATCCGCTTTTACCTGGATGAAGAACCCATTCTGAAGAACGTTCCGACGTTCCAGTGCCGCAAGCCTGACGAGCTGTCCCATGTACTGGCCAATTTGCCAGAGCTGGTGGTCAAGGAAACCCAGGGCTCCGGTGGCTACGGCATGCTGGTCGGGCCAGCCGCCACGGCCGCCGAGATCGAAGCCTTTCGCGCACGGATCAAGGCCAAGCCCCATGCCTACATTGCCCAGCCGACCCTGTGCCTGTCGACGTGCCCGACCTTTGTCGAAAACGGCATCGCACCGCGGCATATCGACCTGCGGCCGTTCGTCCTGTCGGGCAAGGAAACCCGCGTGGTGCCGGGCGGGCTGACCCGTGTCGCGCTGCGTGAAGGCTCGCTGGTGGTCAACTCGTCCCAGGGTGGCGGCACCAAAGACACCTGGGTGGTGGAGGATTGAAGCCATGTTGAGCAGAACTGCCTCGGATTTATATTGGATGTCGCGCTATCTGGAGCGCGCGGAAAACCTCGCGCGCATGCTGGATGTCAGCTATTCGCTGTCGCTGATGCCCCAGGATGGACGCGGCGATGGCCTGCACGAACTGGCCATGCCCCTGCTGATCACCGGCACCCTGGACGACTATCACGCGCGTCACGGCGAATTGCATGCCGAGCGTTTGTTGCACTTCTTTGCCCTGGACGCCGCCAATCCGGCGAGCATCTACAGTTGCCTGGGTGCCGCCCGCGCCAGTGCCCATGCCGTGCGTGGGCGAATCACCGCCGACATGTGGGAAAACATCAACGCCACCTGGCTGGATATTCGCGTCATCGCCCAGGAAGGCCTGAGCCGTTATGGCATGAGCCGTTTCTGCGAATGGGTCAAGGAACGCTCCCACCTGTTTCGCGGCGCCACCTACGGCACCATCATGCGCAACGACGCTTTTCGCTTTATTCGCCTGGGCACCTTTATCGAACGGGCGGACAACACTTTGCGCCTGTTGGATGCCCGCTACGAGATGGCCGGTGACCAGGCCGAAGTGGTGATTGATGGCACCGCCCACGCCTACTACCAATGGAGTGCGCTATTGCGGGCCTTGTCGTCGTTCGAGGCCTACACCGAAATCTACCGTGATGCCCCTGGCGCTCGTCAGGTGGCCGAACTGTTGCTGCTGCGTGCCGATGTGCCGCGCTCTTTGCGCGCGTGCAGCGAAGAAATCGACCAGATCCTCGCCAGCCTGCCCGGCCTCAACGGCCGCCCGGCGCAGCGCCTGGCCGCCGAGATGGACGCGCGCCTGCGCTTTACCGCGATTGACGAAATCCTCGAGGAAGGCCTGCACGCCTGGCTGACCGACTTCATCCCCCTGGTGCGCCAGTTGGGTAACGCCATTCACCATTCCTACCTGGAGGCGGCATGAGACTTTCCATCAGCCACGAAACCACCTACCGCTATGAAGACCAGGTGCGCGCAAGCATCCAGTACCTGCGCCTGACCCCTCACGACAGCGAGCGCCAGCATGTGCTCAGTTGGCAGCTGGATCTGCCGCGTCCGGTACGGGCCCAGTTGGACCCGTTCGGCAATATCCTGCATGTGCTGACCCTGGATGAGCCCCATGAATCAATCATCATCGGCGCCAGGGGCCAGGTGGATATCGACGAGTGGCGCGAGGCCGAGCATGACAGCCAGTCGCCATTTCCTTTCCAGCGTTGCACGCGCCTGACCGAGCCGGACGAGGCCCTGCGCGCCTTTGCCGAGCAGCACTGCGGCAAGCGCCGGGATCGCACTGCCCTGATTGACCTGATGCACGCCCTCAACCAGCACATAGCCTATGTGCCGGGCGCCACCCAAGTGGAGACCAGCGCGGCCGAGGCGTTCGCCGGGCGGGCCGGGGTTTGTCAGGATCATGCCCATGCCTTCCTGGCCTGCGCGCGCAGCCTGGGGATCGCCACGCGTTATGTGTCGGGGTATTTGTACAGCGAGGACAGTGAACACCTGGCCAGCCACGCCTGGGCCGAAGCCTGGCTGGATGACGCTTGGTATAGCTTCGATGTGACCAACCAGTTGGCGCGCCCGGAGCGGCATTTGAAACTGGCAGTGGGCCTGGATTACCTCGATGCATGCCCGGTGCGCGGCATGCGCCGTGGCGGCGGGCACGAGCAGATGCATGCCAGGGTATTTGTGGCACCGAGCCCGGTGATTCTGGTGCAGCAGCAATAATCCCCGCCGCATCCTGCTGAAGCCGGCTAGCCGGCTCTATCAGTGCGCGTCGGTTTTGCGCGTGGCCATATGCTTCAAATACCCTACCAGCAACTCCAGGTCGGCATCCGGCAACACGCTGGCGGCAAACGCTGGCATTTTGGCTTGCGGCCAATGCCTCAGGCTCTGGGGATCACGGATATAACGCTTGAGGAAGTCGCCGCCGAAATACTCGGTCGGGCTGTAGGGCAGATTCAGATCCGGCCCTACCTGCGCGTCACCCGCGCCGTTCAGACGATGACAGGCCAGGCAGTTTTTCTGAAACAGGGCAAACCCCTGGTTGATCGGGTCATTCACCGCCAGCGCCGGGTCCGGCAGCAGCGCCGGGAAGCGTTCGGCAACGGTTCTCAGCTGTTTGATCGTCGAGATCTGAAATGGCCATTGTTCCGGGTTGATCCCGCTCGCCTGGGGCCGGGTCCATACCAGATAGAACGGCCCGGCACTGGGTTTGCCAGTGGCCAGTGGCGGCCAAGGATGAACCGGATCTTCCACCGCCAGCCACGCCTGGGCGCCGCTTTGCTGAAGCAGCGGTGCGGCGGCCAGTTCGGCGGCAAAACCATCCAGCGCCACCGCCTGCACATGGTTATGCGCCAGCAGGCCCGGTAAGAGTGCGGCCAGCGGCACCGCGCGATAGGTCATAGTGCGCTTGTAGGAAACGTCATCGACGATCTGCACGGTCTGCGCAGCCGGGTGCTTGAGCAGGTCTGCGGTTTGCCACGTGGTGCGGCTGTGATCCAGCTCGATGGTCAACGAGGCGGCGTTGGCGGGGTAGGCCAGGATCAGCAGCAACAGAACGATAAGGTGTTTCAAGGCAGGGCCCATCCGGCAATGGCGATAGGGTCTCAGGATACCGGACAACCACCACCAAACCGCAGGCAAAAAAGGCAGCCCCGGTTACGGGAACGCTCTAGGCGGTTTCCCGGACGGTGCTGCCAAAAGCTTGAGTATTCAGGTGTGATCGGCCCGCTCAACCAATGATCTTGGTCAGGTTGGGCAAAATCAGAATCAGTGTGGTGGCGAAGAGAATAAGCCCCGCCTGGCGAACTTTCGATTGTTTGAACATGGCTGACTGCCTTTTGTTGTTATTCCTGAGCCAAGCACCATCATTGACTACATTAAGCCGGCTAGATGGCATTTTTCTTACAGCTGCTCCAGCAAGACCCGGCAGCAGCGTCATACACTTCTTACTGATTCAACCTTAGAGCCCTTGTCGGGCTTGACTTAGAACGCTTTCGTATCAAGTTATATTGAAAGCCGTTTAAAAAAGCATGAGGCATATAGCCATCTCCGCCCCAGCCCCTTGGCTAGACAGCTAAAACGATTAACCCGGTGTTTCCGATAGTCTCCTACCGTTCGTCTGAGCGTGGTCGTCAAGGTCAATGAGCGCATCGGTCATTGAATCTGCCCTCGCGGCGCTTAAGGTAAGGGCACGGTCGGCTCTCCCCTTGAGAGCTCCATTGCACAGTGGTTCGAGGACGTCATGACCCAAGCTTTGATCTTTGATGCGATACGTACGCCCCGGGGCAAAGGCAAGGCTGATGGCGCCTTGCACAGCGTCAAGCCGGTGAACCTGCTGGCCGGCTTGCTCACCGCCCTGCAACAGCGCAACGACCTGGACACGCGCCAGGTGGATGACATTGTGCTCGGTTGCGTCACGCCGGTCGGGGATCAGGGTGCGGACATCGCCAAGACCGCCGCGCTGGTGGCCGACTGGGACGTCAGCGTCGCCGGTGTGCAGGTCAACCGCTTTTGTGCGTCGGGCCTGGAAGCGGTCAACCTCGGTGCGATGAAAGTACGGTCCGGCTTCGAGGACCTGGTGGTGGTGGGCGGTGTCGAGTCCATGTCCCGCGTGCCCATGGGCAGTGACGGCGGTGCCTGGGTGCTGGACCCGCAGACCAATATGCACAGCCACTTCACGCCCCAGGGGATTGGCGCCGACCTGATTGCCACCCTGGAAGGCTTCTCCCGCGAAGATGTCGATGCCTTCGCCTTACACTCCCAGCAGAAAGCAGCGCGGGCCAGGTCAGAGGGTTCCTTCAAGAAATCCCTGATCCCGGTGCAGGACCAGAACGGGATCGTGTTGCTCGATCACGACGAATTTATCCGTGGCGACTCAACGCTCGAGGGCCTGGGCAAGCTCAAGCCGAGCTTCGAAATGATGGGGCAGATGGGCTTTGATGCCACGGCGTTGCGGGTCTACAGCCATGTCGAGCGCATCCAGCATGTGCATACACCGGGTAACAGCTCCGGGATTGTCGATGGCGCGGCCTTGATGCTGATCGGCTCCGAGGCCCGTGGTCGTGAACTGGGGCTGCATGCGCGTGCGCGCATCGTTGCCACGGCGGTGACCAGCACCGACCCGACCATCATGCTTACCGGCCCCGCGCCCGCCACTCGCAAGGCCCTGGCCAAGGCCGGCCTGCGGGTCGAGGACATCGACCTGTTTGAGGTCAACGAAGCCTTTGCCTCGGTGGTGCTCAAGTTCATCAAGGACATGGGCATCGACGCTGCCCGGGTCAACGTCAATGGCGGCTCGATTGCCATGGGCCACCCGCTGGGGGCCACGGGGTGCGCGATCCTCGGCACCTTGCTCGACGAACTGGAGGCGCGCCAGCAGCGCTACGGCCTGGCCACACTCTGTGTGGGCGGCGGCATGGGTATCGCCACCATTATCGAACGCCTCTGAGCCTAAGGAATTTGTCATGACCGACGCCATTCGTTACGAAAAAGGCCAGGACCAGATCGTGGTGCTGACCCTCGACATGCCCGGCCAGAGTGCCAACACCATGAACGCAGCCTACCGCGAGGCCATGGCCGCCACCGTCGCGCGCCTGGACGCGGACAAGGACGCGATTGCCGGGGTCATTATTACCTCGGCGAAAAAAACCTTCTTTGCCGGCGGCGACCTCAATGAACTGATCAAAGTCGACACGCCCCACGCCAAGGCGTTCTACGACATGGTCCTGGGCCTGAAGGCGCAACTGCGCAGCCTGGAAACCCTGGGTAAACCGGTGGTGGCCGCGATCAACGGCGCGGCCCTCGGCGGTGGCTGGGAGTTATGCCTGGCGTGCCAGCACCGTGTGGCGCTGGATCACCCGGCCGTGCAGGTCGGCTTGCCGGAAGTCACCCTCGGCCTGCTGCCGGGCGGCGGCGGGGTGGTGCGCATGGTGCGCATGCTGGGCCTGGAGAAGGCTTTGCCGTACCTGCTGGAAGGCAAGAAGATCAGCGCGCAAAAGGCTCTGCAGGCCGGGTTGATCGACGAATTGGCGGCAGATCGCGACGAACTGCTGGCCAAGTCCCGGGCCTGGATCCTGGCCAATCCAACGGCCAGGCAGCCTTGGGATATCAAGGGTCATCAGATCCCCGGTGGCACACCGTCCAACCCCAAAGTCGCACAAATGCTCGCCATTGCGCCGTCGATCCTGCGCAGCAAAACCAATGGCTGCTTCCCCGCGCCGGAGAAAATCCTCTGTGCCGCGGTGGAAGGCGCCCAAGTGGACTTCGACACCGCACACCTGATCGAGACCCGCTATTTCACCGAACTCACCACCGGCCAGGTGGCGAAGAACATGATCGGCACCTTCTGGTTCCAGCTTAACGAAATCAATGCCGGTGGCTCACGCCCTGGGGGATTTGCGCCGTATGTCACACGCAAGGTCGGCATCCTCGGCGCCGGCATGATGGGTGCGGGGATTGCCTATACCAGCGCATCGGCGGGCGTGGAGGTGGTGCTCAAGGACGTCACGCTGGCGGCGGCAGAGAAGGGCAAGGCCCACTCGGCAGCGTTGCTGGACAAGAAGGTCAGCCGTGGGCAACTGACCCCTGAGCAGCGCGAAAGCACCCTGGCGCGGATCCATCCTACCGATAGCGATGCCGACCTGGCCGGTTGCGACCTGATCATCGAAGCCGTATTCGAAGACCGCGACCTCAAGGCCAAGGTCTCGGCCGCCGCCCAGCAGGTGGTAGGCGCTGACGCCGTGATCGCTTCCAACACGTCCACCTTGCCCATCAGCGGCCTGGCGAGCGCGGTGCCTGATCAAGGCAAGTTTATCGGCCTGCACTTCTTCAGCCCGGTGGAAAAAATGCCCCTGGTGGAAATCATCAAGGGCGCCAACACCAGCGACGAAACCCTGGCTCGTGGTTTTGATTTCGTACTGCAAATCAAGAAGACCCCGATTGTGGTGAATGACAGTCGCGGCTTCTTCACCTCGCGGGTGTTCGGCACCTTCACCAATGAAGGCATTACCCTGCTCGGCGAAGGCGTGGCCGCGCCGATGATCGAGACCGAGGCGCGCAAGGCCGGGATGCCGATTGGCCCGCTGGCGATCTCTGACGAAGTTTCCCTCAGCCTGATGAGCCATATCCGCCAGCAGACAGCCAAGGATCTGCATGCCGAAGGCAAGGCACTGCCCGAGCATCCGGCGTTTGCAGTGATTGACCTGCTGCTCAATGAGTACAAGCGCCCAGGCAAGGCGGCGGGCGGTGGTTTCTACGAGTACCCCAATGGTGGCCAGAAATACCTGTGGCCAGAACTCAAGGTGCGTTTTGAAAAGCCGGGCCAACAGATTTGCGCCCAGGACGTGCGCGACCGCCTGCTGTTTATCCAGGCCATCGAAACGGTACGGTGTGTGGAGGAGGGCGTGTTGATGTCCACTGCCGATGCCAATATCGGCTCGATCTTCGGCATCGGCTTTGCGGCCTGGACCGGCGGGGCGCTGCAGTTTATCAACCAGTATGGGCTGAACGACTTTGTGGCCCGGGCGCGTTACCTGGCCGAGCAGTATGGCGAGCGCTTCAGCCCGCCAGCGCTGTTGCTGGAAAAAGCCGCCCAGGGCACGACGTTCTAACCTCCCGACCGGGCATGGGTGGGGCTTGCCTTGAAAGGGTATTTCAAGGCAGGCTGGTGGGTGTGCGTTATTCCCATCACCGTGTCAGGTATTTTTTATGTCGCTACGCGTCTGCATTCTGGAAACCGATATCCTGCGTCCGGAACTGGTCGATCAATATCAAGGTTACGGGCAGATGTTCCAGCGCCTGTTTTCGCAGCAGCCGATTGCCGCCGAATTCGTCGTCTACAACGTCATGGAAGGTCACTATCCGGCGGACAGCGAAGTGTTCGACGCCTACCTGGTCACGGGCAGCAAGGCCGACTCCTTCGCTACCGACCCGTGGATCGAAACCCTCAAGGCCTACCTGTTGAACCGCTATGAGCGGGGCGACAAGCTGCTTGGCATCTGTTTCGGCCATCAACTGCTGGCGCTGCTGCTGGGCGGCAAGAGCGAGCGTGCGAGCCAGGGCTGGGGCGTGGGCACCCACAACTATCAATTGGCCGCCAAGGCACCGTGGATGAGCCCGGTGGTGGAAGAATTGACCCTGTTGATCAGCCATCAGGATCAGGTCACGGCATTGCCGGAAAACGCCACGGTGATCGCTTCCAGCGACTTTTGCCCGTTTGCTGCCTACCACATCAATGACCAGGTGCTGTGCTTCCAGGGCCACCCGGAATTTATCCACGACTACTCCCGGGCCTTGCTCGATATCCGCCAGCTCAACCTGGGCGAGCAGATCTATCAGCAAGGTGTCGCCAGCCTTGCACGCGACCACCACGGCGTGACCGTGGCGGAATGGATGATGCGTTTTGTGGCCCACAAGCCGCAGGTTGCCTGACTGTGAGCGGTCGGGGTGGGCAGGCTACAGCCACCCCGAGCGCTTGAAGCTGGCCCACAACCCCGTGCACCCCGTCGCGATAAACCCCAGCACCGCAAAATAGCCGTAGTGCCATTGCAGCTCCGGCATATTCTGGAAGTTCATCCCGTAGATCCCGGCCACCGCCGTGGGGAAGGCGAGGATCGCCGCCCAGGCTGCAAACTTGCGCTGCACCACGCTCTGGCGCGAGGCTTCCAGCAGCACGCCGATCTCGATGGTCTGGCTGGCGATGTCGCGCAGGGTCGAAAGGTCTTCCATCTGCCGCGTGACGTGGATCTCCACATCGCGGAAGTACGGGCGCATGTTCTTGTCGATAAACGGGAAGTCCAGCTTCTGCAGTTCCTCGCTGATTTCCACCATCGGCGCCACATGCCGGCGCAGCCGCAGTACGTCGCGGCGCAGGCCATGCAGGTTCTGGATATCGCGCTCATTCAGGGAGTTGCACAACACGTTGTGCTCCAGCGCGTCGATCTCGGCATGAATCGCCTCGCTCACCGGCTGGTAGTTTTCGGTGACAAAATCCAGCAGCGCATAGAGTACGAAATCCTCCCCGTGCTCCAGCAACAGCGGCCGCGCCTCACAGCGCTGGCGCACATAGCCGTAGGACGCCGAGTGGCCGTTGCGCGCGGTGATGATATAGCCTTTGCCGGCGAAGATATGGGTCTCGATAAACTCCAGCTTGCCCTCATGGCGCACCGGCGAGTAGGTCACGATAAACAGTGCGTCGCCAAAGGTTTCCAGCTTGGGGCGGCTGTGTTTTTCCAGGGCGTCTTCGATGGCCAGTTCATGCAGGTTGAACTGGCGTTGCAGGTTGGCCAGCTCCTGGGCGTCGGGCTCTTCCAGGCCGATCCACACAAAGTGACCGGGCTTGGCTGCCCAGGCGGCGCCTTCATCGAGGGTGATATTCTGGATTTTTTTCCCGGCGCTATAGACGGCCGCCGCAACAACTCTACCCATAATGCTGATCGCTTCTTTACAAGTGGCAGTAACCGGCCAGCTTAGCCTGAAACGCCACCTTGTAGGAGCCGGCTGGCCTTCAGGGTTGTTGCAGTGCTTGATCCATGGCTTCAATACACTCGACCATCTGCCCCCGGCATTTCTCCATCAACTCGGGCATGTCATCCATCGTCAATCCTGCTGTAGGAATTGGCGCTAATGACCGGATCAAAATATCGCCACTGTTCCAGCGATTGAGTTTCATATGGGTCACATAGGTACTGACGCACACCGGCACAATCGGCACCCCGGCGGCAATCGCCATCTGGAACGCGCCCTTCTTGAACGGCAACAACGATTCGCCCAGGTTGCGCGTGCCTTCCGGAAACACCCAGATCGAAGTTTCTTCGTGTTGCAGGGTATGGGTGGTGGTCAACATCGAGCGCCGCGCCTTCTGCGCATTGCCCCGGTCAATCAGCACATTGCCCGCCAGCCAGAACAGCTGGCCGAAAAGTGGCACCCACTTCAGGCTCTTCTTACCGATGCATACGGTGCGATAGGGCACTACGTTGCCGAATACGAACAAATCATAGTTGGACTGGTGATTGGCAATAATCACGCAACTGTTCGGCTTGTCGCGCAGCGAATCCACTTGTGCCTTGACCTGCAGGCGTAGGATCCACATGGCGGGCAGGGCATACAGGCGTGCGCACAGGCGACTGTTATCCGGGTTGAACGGCCGGCACACACCCAGCAATACTCCGAGCACACCGGCGATCAGAAAATGCAGGCCCATCAATAACATGCGTAAACAATAAAGCATCGACACGGCCCATCGGGACAAAAGGTGGCGCAGTGTACGGACGTGCACTGTATTCGGCAATTACCCCAGTAGAGGTAGGAGATGGGCGATGTTTAAGGACATGTTTCAGCAGATGGAGACAGATGCCATCTAGAGCGGCTGCAAGGCGATTAACACTAGGCCGTAAGAAGAATCCCTGTGGCGAGCGGGCTTGCCCGCGTAGGGCTGCGAAGCAGCCCCAAAACTACCTGTAGGATCTGACTGGATAATTGCGGTGGCTTTAAAGGGGCTGCTCTGCAGCCCTACGCGGGCAAGCCCGCTCGCCACGGGCTTTGATTGAGGCCGGTGTGGGTGATTAGCCCAAATGTTCCTGGTCCTGGATGATCGCGTTATCCAGCAACTCCAGCAGGGCCTTCCGCACCTTCAGCTTGGTGTGCTTGTGGGCATTCATATTGATCTTCTTCAACTGCCGCGCCGCTTCCAGGGCCGCGGCTTGCAGCTCTTCGGGTGCCACCACCTTATCGAGGAAACCGGCGCTCAGGGCGTCCTGCGGGGTGAACATCTCGGCATTGATCACCGAACGATGA
This sequence comes from Pseudomonas sp. FP2294, assembly GCF_030687625.1. Lineage (NCBI taxonomy): Bacteria > Pseudomonadati > Pseudomonadota > Gammaproteobacteria > Pseudomonadales > Pseudomonadaceae > Pseudomonas > Pseudomonas sp. FP2294. Next base: position 4,186,081 of record NZ_CP117441.1, on the reverse strand, counting down.
AACGCCGACTTGCGCAAGCGATCCCGCGCCAGCTCAATCCCGGCATGGTGCATGGTCATGCCGATCATCACTTCATTCAGGCCAATGCTAAAGGGCCCCTCGACACCAATCCGGTAATCGGCCGACAACAACAGGAACGCCCCCTTGGCCACTGCATGCCCAGGGCACGCCACAATCACCGGGAACGGGTGCGACAACAGCCGGCGCGCCAGGGTCGAACCCGACGTCACCAGGCTGACCGCCTCTTTAGGGCCAGCCGTCATCACTTTCAAATCATAACCACCCGACAGAATCCCCGGCGTACCGGTGATAATCACCACCGCACGATCCTTCTCGGCCTGGTCCAGCGCTTCATTAAACGCACTGACCACGGCAGGGGAAATGGCATTGACCTTACCGTTGCTCAAGGTCAGGGTCGCGATACCGTCTTCGAGGTGGTAGGCAATCAACTCACTCATGACGCGATTCCTTGTAATACGTTTAATAGAAGGGCAGGCCGCAGACGTTACCCAGCATGACCGCCCCGGTAAAGCGCCATGACTGACTGGCCAGTCAGACTTTCCCCAACCACCGGGCCTGCAGCAGCCTACGACAGCGCTCGCCAGCCCCTGCGCACGCCTGCCGACAAGCCTTGAAAATGGCACAATCGCCACCCTTCACCCCGCGCCGCAGAGAAGGGAGCCGAGATAACCGTCTAAGCGCATGAAAATTCTGAAAAAAACCTTTGCCATCGGAAAAGCTTTCGACTACATTAGCGCGCCTCGACAGACTGAATCAGTTTGACGAGATACGGTGAAGTGTCCGAGTGGCTTAAGGAGCACGCCTGGAAAGTGTGTATACAGGAAACTGTATCGAGAGTTCGAATCTCTCCTTCACCGCCACATTAAGTAAACACAAACCCCCGGTTTTCCTAGAGAAAGTCGGGGGTTTGTGGTTTTTGGCATCCCAAAAATGGCTCCATGGGACCGCCGTGGGCCTGGCGCTCTATTTGGTGCGAAAATGTTAGGCTTGCTGCTCCTGCTTGAGTGATCATTGGACTGCCGTTTCGGCTCAGCTCCTGGTGATCTGCGGTCAACGAATCTATGTCTTATGTGGGGGGGCAGACCTTCCTAGTCCACTGCTTAGTCGCAAGCCATCACGCGCGTTTAATCCCATCAACATTAGATTGGCTGCACCAGCAATCAGCTCTATTACCTGCACCGTGTAAAAACGCGCGTCAAAGGTTCCCGCTGATGCCCATATATTGAGTGCAAGCGCGCATGGCACAAGTACTAATAAGCCGTTAGCGGCAATGAACGGCATTCGCTTCTTCTTCGCATCCACTATGCGCCCCCGCCGTACTCGGCTGAGAAACGTTCCACTTGCCCCAGCCAGAATCATCGCGGGGATAAGTACCCATAGCCCAGGGCTCACTATTAAATGCTTGATCTGAGCTACTGAACTTTTGGTTCCCATTGTTTCGGAAAGAAGGGTTGATAAAAAGAATGTGGCAATGCACAGCAAAGCCAATAGGCTGGCTGTCACGTGGAGTCTTTTGAGCATTGATCAAATACCTGAGTTTTTAGGCGTTATTTCAAGCCGTGCAAATGTTCGGCACCGCTATTTTGGTGAATAGATGTGGCATGCCCGATGCACTTGAGGGGTATCGCCTTAGAGCGTTGGTGAAGTCCGGATGACTGAAGGCTTCCCGGAACCGCTCGACCGATTCCCATATGGCGTAATTCATGAACATATTGCTTCCACCGATGGCCTGATGGAGCTGAGTCGAAATGAAGCCGGCGCGCTGCTTCATCCAATTTGCATCTAGCTCCCATGCACGGAGGAGGTCAGATATGTCGTTTTCATCGACAGTAAAGAGGTTGACCAGTACCACGGGGGACTCGGTGCACCGGAGCTGTTTACTGATAGGTACAACTGGATCAAGCGGGCGAATAGAAAGCATGACGATCTCCAACATGTAAACATGATGACAGTTTGGTGCTATGAGCTTAAAAGCTAGCTCAATTGACATCATGGTGTCAATGTGGAAGAGTTTTCACCATGAATAAGCCCAATTACACTCCCGCTGGACGCGCCATGACCGATTTGGTCCTTGAGATCTTTCGAGCAAGTGCGCGAATGATCACCGCAGGTGATCGACTCGTTGCTGATATAGGTCTCACAAGTGCTCGTTGGCAGCTTCTTGGAACGATCATCAATGCTGATCGTCCGCAACCCGTGTCATGGATCGCCCGAGATATGGGGGCCAATCGTCAAAACGTACAGCGAATCGTCAATGATCTCGTGAAGGATGGCTTGTTGGAGTTTCAGCCGAATCCTCACCATCTCAGGGCACAGCTTGTTGTGCTTACAGACGCTGGAAAAGAGGCGTTCAATCGCGCAATGAGTCTTCAAACTCCATGGATTAACGAGCTTGCTAAGGGGATGGACGTGGCTGAAATTCAGACGACTCATCAGGTTTTGAGCCAGCTTCGCAGCCGTCTTGAGGCTGACTAAAAGAGTTAGCGCCTCGCTACCAATAACGCCGCTTATGTAAAAAAGGCCCCCATACCTCAGCCAGGTCTGGGGGCCTTTTTGTGTGGGCATGGAAACCAGGCCCCGTAGGACTGGTATATCAGTCCCCTCGCCAAAGATATTGGTGTCGCTGACGCGCCTGCCGGGGCCGGGATCTGCGACGACTTCCGGCCCCGCTTTACCGTGGATGTGCAGTTGTGGGCGAAGACGACGAACGGGTAGTTTCGAATATCTTCTTCACCGCCACATTCTGAAGCCACAACCCTCCAGTTTTCCTAGAGAAAAACGGGGGGCTATGATTTCTGCTGCATGGAAAACAGCAATATGGGAATAATGTGGAAACACGCAGAGCCCCTGCGTGTACTCGCTCCCCTCAAGGAAGATCCCATTGAAAGCAGCCCTAGTCGCTCTGCTCTTCACCTGCGCCACCACCACGGCCCTTGCCACTAACAACCCTGTCGGCTTCCAAACCTCGACCCTGGCAGACCCAAACAAAGAACGCCCGCTGGAGATGGTGGTCTGGTACCCCAGCTCCACCACTGCCACGCCAAAGGTGATTGACGACAACCCGGTGTTTTTCAGTGCCCTGGCTGTGCGTGATGCGCCTGCGGCGGTGGGGGAGTACCCGTTGGTGGTGCTTTCCCATGGTTTCGGCGGCAGTTGGGGCAACCAGGTGTGGTTGGCCAGTGCGATGGCCCAGCGGGGGTTTATCGTGGTGGCGGTCAATCATCCTGGCACTACCAGTAAGGACCGCAGTGCTCAAGCCGCCGCGCAGTTATGGCAGCGGCCGGTGGATATTCGTCGCGCTATCGACGCGGTGCTGGCGCAGCCAAAGCAATTTGGCAAGGTACAGCCCGATCGAATTGCGGTGGTGGGTCATTCGCTGGGCGGTTGGACGGCGCTGGAAGTCGCCGGTGCCCGTTTCGACCCCGAGCGTTTTGCCCAGGACTGCAAGGTTCACCTGCAGTTGGCCCCTTGCGCGGTCTACCAGCAGATGAACCCAGTGCAGGCGCCGTTGGCAGCGGATTTGAGTGACAAGCGGGTCACTGCCATTGTTTCACTGGACCTGGGCCTGTCCCGTGGCTTTACCGATCAAAGCCTGGCGGCGTTGCCGGTGCCGACGTTGGTGATTGCTGCGGGCGTGCCCTCAACGGAGCTTCCCGCCGAGTTGGAATCCGCTGACTTGGCCAAGCGCCTGCCAGCGGCAGCGACGCGCTATGTCGAAATCAGCGACGCCACTCACTTCAGCTTTATGGCCGTGTGCAAGCCGGGCGGGGAGGCGTTGATTGAAGAGAGTTCGCCGGGCGATGGCATGATCTGCCGTGATGGCGCAGGCGCCCGGCCCCGTGAGGTGATTCAGCAGCAGGTCACGTCACTGATTGTTGAGTTTCTGGCGCAGCCAAAAGGCTAGGCCAACACGTTCAGTTCCCCGCCCGTGGCCCTCGCCTGATCAGGCGTGCGTACACCGCAATGTTAATCAGCAAGACCAGGGCGCCCAGGCCCAGTTGGATCTGTGGCGTCAGCCCCGCGGGGTAGATCAGGGCAATGATGTAGTGCTCGATAAATCCTGCGCCATAACCCTCTTGCCCGGCGAGGTGGCGCAGCAGGTTTTCCCAGCGGGTCAGGGGGCAGGGCAGGTGGAAGACTTCTACGGCAACGCCCCAGGCCGCGGCGGGCAGGTGCAGCCACATGACCGGTCGCCACTTGAGGGCAAGCAGGCCGCCGAACAATACGAACAGGATGAAGCCAAGGTGAAACAACACCAGGGAGTCGGCAGCGAGTCGCAAGAGCATAGAAGGGGTCGCGTCAGGTGAGGCTGCCAAGTGTGCTGGATAGAGCCGCTTGAAACCAGAGGCGGGCGGTTGCGGTTGCTTGTAGGCCCGAGGCCCCGTTATTGTGCTGAATCCTTTTAGTCATCTGCCACGGATCTGTTGTGATGAACGCACCGCGTACTGCTGTTGGCCCGATCAAGGCCGTGATTTTCGATATGGACGGGTTGTTGCTGGATACCGAGGGTATCTACACCGAAGTCACGCAGATCATCGCCGAGCGCTACGGCCGTACCTACGACTGGGGCATCAAGCAGCACATCATTGGCCGTGGCGCCCAGGACCTGGCCGAGTATGTGGTCAAGGCGCTGGACTTGCCGATCACGCCTGAGGAGTTCCTGCGTATCCGTGAGCCCTTGATGAGCGAGCGTTTCCCCAAGGCGCTGGGCATGCCGGGCGCCGAGGCGTTGGTGCGGCATTTAAGTGCGCACAACATCCCGATAGCCGTGGGCACCAGTTCGTCGCGCAATTCGTTTGGGCACAAGACCACGTTGCACCGCGAATGGTTTGGCTTGTTCGGTACGATTGTCACCGCCGACGACCCTGAAGTTGGCGCAGCCAAGCCTGCGCCGGACATCTTCCTTACCGCTGCCCGCCGCCTGGGCGTTGCGCCCGAGGATTGCCTGGTGTTTGAAGACTCACCGTTTGGCGTGACCGCTGCCAAGGCCGCGAACATGACTGCCATCGCGGTGCCCGACGAAGCCATGGCCGACAGCAAGTACGCTCACGCTGACCAGATCATCCGCAAGCTCGCGGAGTTCGATCTGGCTGCGTATGGCCTGCCGCCAATGCGCTGAGCGTTGCAAGAGCCGGCAAGCCGGCTCTTATAGGGTGTTCAGGCGCTGAAACCGCCATCAATGGTCAGGCTGGCGCCGGTGATGTAACCGGCTTCCGGCCCTACCAGATAGGCGACAAAGCTGGCCACTTCCTCGACGTGCCCATAACGACCCACCGCCATAAAGCCAATCAGGCTCTCGGCAAATTCACTGTCGGCCGGGTTCATATCGGTGTCCACCGGGCCCGGTTGTACGTTGTTGATGGTAATCCCCCGTGGCCCCAGGTCGCGCGCCAGGCCTTTGGTCAAACCCACCAGCGCGGCTTTGCTCATGGCATAGGGGCCGCCACCGGCGAAAGGCATGCGCTCGGCGTTGGTGCTGCCGATATTGATGATGCGACCCCCTTCGCCCATGTGCCGGGCAGCTTCCTGGGTGGCAATAAACACGCTGCGCACGTTAATGGCCAGGGTCTGGTCAAAGTCTTCCAGTTTGAAATCCTCCAGCGGGCCGACCGCCAGCACCCCGGCGTTGTTCACCAGGATATCCAGGCGCCCGAACGCGTCGACAGTGGCATTGACCGCATTGCGAATGGCCACGGCATCGGCGCTGTCGGCGTGAATCGCCAGGGCCTTGCCGCCGTCGCTGATCACGCTGTTCTGCAGGGCCTCGGCCTTGGCCGCAGAGCTGACGTAAGTAAAGGCAACGGCTGCACCTTGCGCGGCCAGGCGCTTGACGATGGCGGCGCCGATGCCGCGGGAACCGCCCTGGATCAAGGCAACTTTGCCGCTGAGGTTTTGCGTGGTCATGTCGATCTCCCAATGATGCAAGGCGCAGGTGCCTTGTTGTTGGCACCGAGTATTGCCCTCGCGGGCATCCCTCGGTAGACCGTGATTGCTATAGTCTGTGTAAACCAAAAGTTTAGAGTGGTGCGATATGGAAAGCTTCGGCAGTATCGAATGCTTCGTGCGCAGTGCCGAAGGCGGCAGCTTTGCCGAAGCGGCCCGGCACCTGAGCCTGACGCCGGCCGCCGTCGGCAAAAGCGTGGCCAAGCTTGAAGCGCGCCTGGGGGTGCGGCTGTTCCAGCGCAGCACCCGGCGCCTCACATTGACCGAAGCCGGCAAGCTGTTTCTGGAGCAGGTCAGCGCCAGCCTCACCACCATCCAGAATGCCGTGGCCAACCTGGCCAGCGCCGAAGGCCGGCCGGTGGGCACGCTCAAGGTGAGTATGGGCACGGTGTTCGGCAACCGTTATGTGGTGCCGTTGCTGGCGGAGTTTCTGCGGCGTTTTCCCGATATCAGTCCGGATTGGCATTTTGATAATCGCCAGGTCGACCTGATCGGCCAGGGCTTTGACGCGGCCATTGGCGGCGGGTTCGAGCTGCCCCAGGGGGTGGTCGCCCGCAAGTTGACCCCGGCCCACCGGATTCTGGTGGCCTCGCCCGATTACCTGGCCAAGCGCCTGCCCGTGCGCGTCCCCGAAGATTTGGGGCTGTGCAATGGGATCCTGATCCGCTCGCCGCAAACCGGCCGCGTGCGCACCTGGCAACTGACCAACCGCGCCCGCGAACAGCGGCCGTTGATGCTCAAGCCACGCATGACCATGGGCGACTCCGAAGCCGCGTGCTGCGCCTGCACTCAAGGTTTGGGTATTGCCCTGGTCAGCATGCCGATGGCCGTGCCGTTCCTCGACAGTGGCGCGGTGGTGCGGGTGCTGCCGGACTGGTACGTCGATGACGGCAACATCTCCCTGTACTACGCCGAACACAAGTTGCTGCCGGGCAAGACCCGGGTATTTGTCGACTTCATCCTCGAGCAGTTTGCCGAGCAACGCCTGGCGCAGCGGTTCAGCGCGGTATAGCACTCACTGCTGAACTTGCTGCCCGCCAGTGTTCTAAGCTGATACGGGCCAATGGGGCTTGCGACTGTCGAGACCGATCATGTCCATATCACGCGCTTTACTCGTATTTACCAGCCTGGCGTTGATTGCAGGCTCCCCGGCGCTGCTGGCCGATCCCGGCAACGGCAACGGCAACGGCAACGGCAACGGCAAGGACAAAGGCAGTGCCCATGGCAATAAGGGTGGTGGCCAGGGTAATCAGGGCCAGGGTGGTGGCAAGAAGGGTGCAGGCGCCCATTACAGCGGCCCGCAAATTGATATCGGGGGTGTGCGGGTAATCCTTGGTGACAACCGCGACTACTGGCGCGGTGGTTCGTCCCTGCCGCCGGGCATCCAGAAAAACCTGGCCCGTGGCAAACCCCTGCCACCGGGAATCGCCAAGAAACTTGATGGGCGCCTGTTGGGGCGGCTGCCCCATTACGACGGCTACGAATGGCAACAGGCTGGCACCGACCTGATCCTGGTGACGATTGCCACCGGGATCATTTATGAAGTGCTCAATGACGTCTTGAACTGATCGAGATCGGCGATTCAGCGTGCGAACCTGCCCGGCCAACCGATGATGTTCTTTGGCCGGGGTGTCCCATAGGTGCGCACCTTCGACGTCGACAACCCCAGCCTCACCAAGGATTCGGCCAGGGTTACCGCTGCAGTCACGCCATCCACCACCGGCACGCCGGTGCGTTGGCGGATCTGTTCATCCAGCCCGGCCATGCCGCCGCAACCCAGGCAGATCACTTCAGCCTTGTCTGCGCTGATGGCCAGTTCGGCTTGGCGCACAATCGCTTCCATGGCCCGCAGCGGGTGCTCCTCCAACTCCAGTACCGCCATGCCGCTGGCCCGTACGGAGGCACAGCGTTCATACAGCCCGGAGAGCTTGAGCCGGTCTTCGATCAGCGGCACCGTGCGATCGAGGGTGGTGACCACTGAGTAAGCATGGCCGAGGAACATCGCGGTGCTGGCGGCAGCATCGGTGATATCCACCACTGGCACGTCCAGCAACTCCTGCAGGCCTTCGCGGCCATGTTCGCCATAACCTGCCTGGATCACCGCATCGAAGGGCTGATCGTAGGCCATTACTCGGTCCATCACCGCAATGGCCGCCAGATAACTTTCGAAATTGCCTTCCACTGATTCGGCACCAAAAAACGGCGTCAGCCCGACAATTTCGGTGCCCGCTGCCGCCACGCTGCGAGCCTGTTGGGCAATGGCTTGGGTAATGGATTCGGTGGTGTTGACGTTGACGACGAGAATGCGCATGGGATGACCTCCTGATCAATGACTGACGTTGTCGACAGCGATGCTCTCGCCGCTGATATCGGCATAAAACGGCTGACGCTTGGCGATCAGCAGATACAGCACCCCGGCAATGCCAGCGCCAAACAGCCAGGAGAACGGCGAGACGCTGGCAAACCCCGGCAACAGCGCCAGGACAATGGCAATCACCGCAGCCGGGACAAACGCCGCCACTGCCCGCAGGTTCACCCCGTGGCTGTAGTAGTAAGCGCCGTTGGGGTCTTCGCTATACAACTGCGGCACGTCGATCCGGCCCTTACGGATCAGCCAGTAATCCACCATGATCACGCCATACAGTGGGCCCAGCAGCGCGCCCAGGCCGGAGAGGAAATACACAATCACCAGCGGGCTGTTGTAGAGGTTCCACGGCAGGATGAGCACCGCGAGGAACGCGCTGATCAGCCCGGCGCGCCGGAAGTTCAGGTACTTGGGGGCCAGGTTGCTCAGCACAAAGGCCGGGGCAACGAAGTTGGCCATGATGTTCACCGCCACGGTGACGATCAGGAATGCCAGGCAACCCAGCACCAGGAACAAGGTATTGGGAATGGCCGCGATGATCTGCGTGGGGCTTTCGATTACCTGGCCATTGAGTTGGAACTGCCCGCCGCACAGCAGCACGGTGATGATTGCGAACACCAGGATGTTCACCGGCAGGCCCCAGAAGTTGCCGACCTTGATGGTCTTGCGGCAAGGCGATGAGCGGGCGAAGTCGCAGAAATTGAGGATCAGGGTGCCGTAGATCGCCAGCCACAAGGCGCCGCCGGCAAAGATATTGCGCCACATCTCGCCACCGCTCAGGGGCTCGCGGATCGACCAGGCGATTTGGCCGTCGGCCTGGAAGTACATCCAGCCGGCCAGCGCCGCGACGGTCAGTAGGATAACGGGGCCGGCAAAGCCTTCGTAGCGTCGGACCATTTCCATGCCGTAGGCCAGAATCACCAGTTGCACAAACCAGATCATCACAAAACATGCCCAGCCCAAGGTGGACAGGCCGAGGATCGTGTTGTGGTCGTAGTCGGCAAATCCTGGATTAATCGCCACCAGCAGTACGCGAAAGACGACGGATGCGAGGTAGGTTTGAATCCCGAACCAGGCGATGGCAATCACGGCGCGGATCAACGCAGGAATTTGCGCGCCATGTATACCGAAACTTATCCGGCTGATCACCGGAAACGGCACACCGGTTTTCTGGCCCATGTAGCCGGACAGGTTCATAAAGAAATACACCAACGCCGCGCCGATCCCTAGCGACAACAGAATCTGCCAGGCACCGAGGCCCAGGGCGTACAAGCCGATGGCAAAGGAGTAGTTGGCGATGTTGTGCACATCGTTGGTCCACAGGGCGAAGATGCTGTAGCCACCCCAGCGTCGACCTTCGACTTTGGTGGGCGCCAGGTCCTTGTTGTGCAGGCGTGGGCTCAGCACCAGCGGGCCGGAGTTTGCCGCCGTGGGGTTGGCTGTGGAGGAGGGCAGATCCAGTGCAAGGTTATTTGAGAGACTTGTAGGCATGCCGGCAGGCTCCTGGCATCTGCAGCGAGCGCGAGGGTTAGGCGCGGCTAGCGTGCGGACACGAAGTGTATGTGGGTTGTTGTTTAAGTTGTATACAAAAACTCCAACTCCATAAGCCACTTGTGTGCCAGGTTTATATCTAACAAAACTGTCACTAATTTCGTTTTTATAGGTCGATTGAGTAACCGGCTGAATTTGAAGAAATATAAATTGACCGATTGAACAGGAATTTATTTTTTGGCGGGGATATGGGAATCAAGAATGTAGGAAGTTAGCAGAAATGGGGTGTAACGTTTCGGTGCGTAATGATTAAAGTGCACACAAAAATGGCACTGTTGGTTACGTTTGTGTGTACAGGTTTAATGGTCGCTGGAAACAAATGTGGGAGCTGGCTGGCCTGCAATGGCGCCCGGTATTCAATTACACCGAGGTGATGCCATTGCAAGCCAGCCAGCTCCCACACGCGCTTGTTGCGAGATTTTTCGCAGGCGAGGCTTTTCAGGCCTTGCTGATGATATTTCCCGCGTGCAGCCCACATTCCTTCTGGGTTGCTTCTTCCCACCACCAGCGGCCTTCACGCTCGTGCTGGTTCGGCAATACCGGACGGGTGCAGGGTTCGCAGCCGATGCTGATAAAACCGCGCTCATGCAGGCTGTTGTACGGCAACTCGAGCATGCGGATATAACCCCAGATCTCTTCACTGGTCATTTGCGCCAGCGGGTTGAACTTGTAGAGGGTGCGCTCGGGGGTGGAGAAGGCGCTATCGACTTCCAGGGCCGCCACCTGGCTACGGGTGCCGGGGCTCTGGTCGCGGCGCTGGCCGGTGGCCCAGGCACGTACGCCGGAGAGTTTGCGGCGCAGCGGTTCGATCTTGCGCACGCCGCAGCATTCGCCATGGCCGTCCTTGTAGAAGCTGAACAGGCCCTTTTCCTTGACGAAGGGTTCCAGCTTGCTCTGGTCCGGCGAGATCAATTCGATATCGATCTTGTAGAAGTCCCGCACCTGCTCGATAAACCGGTAGGTCTCCGGGTGCAGGCGGCCGGTGTCGAGGCTGAAGACCTTGACGTTTTTGTTCAGCTTCCAGGCCATATCCACCAGCACCACATCCTCGGCACCGCTGAAGGAAATCCACAGGTCATCGCCGAACTGGCTGAACGCCAGCTTGAGGATGTCCTGGGCGGACTTGTTGGCATAGGTCGCGGCGAGTTCAGCGACGTCGAAGGCTTGGTTCATCAGGACGGTTCCTACAGGTCAGTGGCGCTGAGCGCTCTATAGGAGTGGGATGTTAACAAAATCCGCTCTGCGTTGCGGTGGCCAGCGCGAATCGCTAGAGTTCGGCAGTCCTTTTGCTCGCTCAACTGAAAAAAAATCCAAATGGGAGTGTCTTGTGGAAATTGCCTGTCTCGACTTGGAAGGGGTGCTGGTTCCGGAAATCTGGATCGCCTTCGCTGAAAAAACCGGTATTGAATCCTTGCGGGCCACCACCCGGGACATTCCCGACTACGACGTCCTGATGAAGCAACGCCTGCGCATTCTCGACGAGCACGGCTTGAAGCTGTCGGACATTCAGGAAGTGATTGCCACCCTCAAACCGCTGGAAGGTGCGATCGAGTTCGTCGACTGGCTGCGCGAGCGCTTCCAGGTGGTGATCCTGTCGGACACCTTCTATGAATTTTCCCAGCCGTTGATGCGTCAACTGGGCTTCCCGACCCTGCTTTGCCACCGCTTGATCACCGATGAAAATGACCGGGTGGTGAGCTATCAACTGCGCCAGAAAGATCCTAAGCGTCAGTCGGTGCTGGCCTTCAAGACCCTGTACTACCGGGTAATCGCTGCAGGCGATTCCTACAACGACACCACCATGTTGGGTGAGGCGGATCGTGGGATTCTGTTCCATGCACCGGAAAATGTGATTCGCGAGTTCCCGCAATTCCCGGCGGTGCATACTTTTGAGGACTTGAAGAAAGAGTTCATCAAGGCGTCGAACCGTTCGTTGAGCCTGTAAGTTATTGAGCGAGGCTGGTTGCCTCATCGCGAGCAAGCCCGCTCCCACATTCGGCCGCGTTTATCCTTTGGGAGCACGGTCGAATGAGGGAGCGGGCTTGTTTGCGATGAGGCCCTCGAAAACGCCAAAGATCAAACTCCCGCAAGCAACTGCTCATAAGGAATGCGCAAACCCTCGTGCAGGCGCTTGATCATGGCCAGGCTCAACTTGCGCTTGTGGTTCAGCACTTCCGACACGCGTCCGCTGGAGCCGATAAAGGGTTCCAGGTCACGGGCCGTCAGGCCCAGTTGGTCCACGCGCGCCAGCGCAGCGGCCAGGTCTTGCGGCGTGTAAAAGGTGGACTTCTCCCTATGGCGATACCCTTCAACCAGGGGTGTTTGGGAGTCGGTGTAAGCCGGATGATTCCCAGAACTCCCTTAAGGCGGCTCTTGCGATTAGTCGCATAAGTCAATCCTCCCAGTTTGGGAGATGTTGGGTGTCGCTTCCTGGATTTGTAACTCTTCACAGGGAGCGCGATGTGTAGGAAAAGGGCTTTGTTTTAACGGTGCAAACGATAAAGCGACAGAAGCAATAAGCAGTCGATCCATGTGATCCCGTCACAGACGGCCAGGTGGAATGCCAGAGCCAGACGCTATCCCTGCGCCCTGATACTGACCACGGTGGTTCTGATTCAGGTTCTTTCCCTTACAGCCCTTCCAGTGTTTCCAGCAACACCCGCACCTTGGTCATCGACTCCTGGTACTCCGCCTGCCACTCGGAATCGGCGACGATCCCGCCGCCGCCCCAGCAACAGACCTGGCCATCCTTGACCAGCAGGCTGCGAATGGCGATGGAGCTGTCCATCTCGCCACGCACGTCCAGGTACAACAATGAACCGCAGTACAAGCCGCGCCGGGTCGGTTCCAGTTCGTCGATGATCTGCATCGCACGGATCTTCGGGGCGCCGGTGATCGAGCCGCCGGGGAAGCTGCCGGCGATCAGGTCCAGGGCGTCTTTGTCGTCGGCCAGTTCGCCGGTGACGCTGCTGACCAGGTGATGCACGTTGGGGTAGCTTTCCAGGCTGAACAGCTCCGGGACCTTGACCGAGCCGGTGCGGCAGGTGCGGCCCAGGTCATTGCGCAGCAGATCGACGATCATCAGGTTCTCTGCACGATCCTTGGGGCTGGCTAGGAGTTCGGCGGCGTTGGCCGCATCCTCTTGCGGAGTCAGCCCGCGGGGGCGGGTGCCCTTGATCGGACGGGTTTCCACCTGGCGCTGGTTGACCCGCACGAAACGCTCCGGTGACAGGCTGACTACCGCGCCATCATCCGGCAGGCTCTGAAAGCCCGAGAACGGCGTCGGGCAGGCGGCGCGCAAGGCGCAGTAGGCGACCCATGGATCGCCGTTGCAGGCCGCGCGAAAGCGTTGGGCGAAGTTGACCTGGTAGCAGTCGCCGGCCTGGATGTAATCCTGGATCCGCGCCAGGGCCTGTTCATAGGCTGCGGCGCTCAGGTCTGGGGTCATCCGGGTATGCAGCTTGAAGCTGGCCGGGGTGTCGGCGGCCGGTTGGCTGAACAGGGCCAGCAGGCGCTGGCGTTCGCTTTCCGGAAGTTTGGGGTGGAACACCAATTGGCTGGTGCGCGCCTGATGGTCGCTGACCAGTGCCCAGGCGTACAGGCCAAAACGGGCATCGGGCAGGCCGATATCGTCGATAGCCTGATGCGGCAGTTGCTCCAGGTGGCGGCCAAAATCGTAGCTCAGGTAGCCGATCAAGCCGCCGGCGAACGGTAGTTCATAGGGCGCGGGCAGGCTAGCCTCACCCAGCATCTTCAGATTTTCCCGCAGCCGTTGTAAGAAATCGCTACCGCTTTCGTCCGGCCATACCGCCAGGGTTGCTTCCGGCCAGGCGCTGAGCAAGTCATAGCGACCACGCTCGGCTGCCGGTCGGCCGCTGTCCAGCAGCACGGCGCCGGGTGCATGGCGGATCGCCGCAAAATACTCGGCGGGGTTTGCCCGATAGGGCAGGGGATGTACAGAGCAGGTCGACATGCGGGGTGAATCAGCCATGGGGCGGGGAGGGGATTGTAGTCCCCTGTAGGATTTGCTCCTAGAGGGGATGTCGGGGATGGTTGGATAGAGGGCGCAGCCGCGGGGCGCTGTCAGCCTTCTACGGGTGGAATATGCCCAAACATTTCCTGGGCAAACTTCACCCGTTCTTCCGCCGTTTCTGTCACGCCCGCCGCCTTCAGCTCTTCCAGTCGAGCTTCTACGGCATGGGTACGCAAGGTCAGGCCGCAATCGTTGGCAATCTGGATATTCAACCCGGGGCGCGCATTGAGTTCGAGGATCAGCGGGCCTTTTTCCTGGTCCAGCACCATGTCTACACCGATGTAACCCAGTCCGCACAGCTCGTAGCAGCCGGCGGCGAGTTTCATGAAACCGTCCCAGTTGGGCAGTTGCACACCGTCCACCGCGTTGGTGGTGTCGGGGTGCTTGGTAATGATGTTGTTCAGCCAGGTGCCGCGCAGGGTCAGGCCGGTGGCCAGGTCCACGCCCACGCCAATCGCGCCCTGGTGCAGGTTGGCCTTGCCGCCGGACTGACGGGTCGGCAAGCGCAGCATGGCCATCACCGGGTAGCCCATCAACACGATGATGCGGATATCCGGCACGCCTTCGTAGCTGATGCTCTTGAAGATCTGGTCGGGCACCACCCGGTATTCGATCAATGCGCGGTCACGGTGACCGCCCAGGGAATACAGGCCGGTGAGGATGCTGGAAATCTGGTGCTCGATTTCCTCGTGGCTGATGATCTTGCCGGACACCGTGCGATAGCGTCCTTCAAAACGGTCGGCGATCACCAGGATGCCGTCGCCGCCGGCGCCCTGGGCCGGCTTGATCACGAAGTCGCTACGGCCACCGATGATTTCGTCGAGCTTGTCGATTTCTTTCTCGGTGGAAATGATCCCGTACATCTCCGGCACATGGATGCCGGCCTGGATCGCCCGTTCCTTGGTGATGATTTTGTCATCGACAATCGGATACAGGCTGCGCTTGTTGTACTTGAGCACGTAGTCGGCATTACGCCGGTTGATGCCCATGATGCCCCGCGCTTCCAGGGCCTTCCAGGTCTTCCAGAACCCGAACATTACGAATCAGCCTTGAGGAAGGCTTTGAAACGCACCAGCTCGGTCAGGCGGTAGCCACGGTAGCGACCCATGGCCAGCATGAAGCCCACCAGGATCAACAGGATCGCCGGGAAGGTGAACACGAAGTAGATCAACTCCGGCACGCTCATGATCAGGTGGGCCAGGGAGGCAGCGAACAGGGTGCCAATCGCGACTTTCATCGCATGGCCGCCGCCGCGCTCTTCCCAGGTAATGGACAGGCGTTCGATGGTCATGGTCAGGATCACCATCGGGAACAGCGCCACCGACAGGCCGCGCTCCAGGCCCAGCTTGTGGCTGAACAGGCTGATGGCAGCAATCAACACCACGACAAAGGTCAGTACCACCGAGAGCCTCGGCAGCATCTGCAGTTTCAAATGCTCCAGGTACGACCGCAGGGACAGCCCCAGTGCCGTAATCACCGTAAACAGCACGATGCCAAAGCCCAGCTGGGTCTCGCGGAACGCCAGGGCAATCAGCACCGGGGTGAAGGTGCCCAGGGTCTGCAGGCCGATCAGGTTACGCAGGATCAGGATCACCAGCACGCCAATCGGGATCATCACCATGATCATGAAGGTCTGCTGGGTTTGCAGCGGCAGGCCGTAGAGCGAGTATTCGAGGAAGTTGGCGTCGGTGTTCTCGTCCGTCAGCTTGGCCAGGCGGATCGCGTTCATCTCGCTGTTGTTCAGGCTGAAGGTCACGGCGGCTTTCTTGCCGCCGTCGACGGTGATCAGGTTTTCATCGCCGGTCCACCACAGAAGGCGATCGGAGGGCAGGCCCTGTTCGCCGGTTTCCGGGTTGAAGTACAGCCAGTCGTTGCCATTGAAGCTGCGCAGCCACAGTTCCGGGGTTTGCGGTTGGTCGGCTACCAGGCGGATGGTGTGGACCTTTTCCACCGGCACGTGGGCGATGGACAGCAGCAACTCGATGATCTTGGCCTTGTGCGGCGTCGACGGATCGCCCGCCAGCAGCAGCTTGACGTTGTCATCGTTGAGGTTGTTGGTGCGCTTGATGGCTTCGCTGATAAAGGTCTCGACATCGGCCGAGTGCTGGCGGATCGGTGCCAGCAGGGCCTCGGCGGCGATTTTTTCCGGGCCTTCCACGGCGATGCTGTCGCGGAAGGTCGGGCCCTTGACCTTGACCTTTTCGCCGCTGTAGCGCTTGGTCAGCACCAGGCGGTAGTAGAGGGTCTGGTTGCCCTTGGCGCGCCGGGCCGACCAGGTGACCTTGCGGTTGCCGTCGATGCGGTTGACGCTCACCCCATAGTTATTGGAGATGAAGCTCTCATTGAGGCTGACGAAGTCGCGGCTCAGGGGCGGCACGAACATCTGGACCTTGACCGGATCCTTGGCGTTGGCCACGAACTCGACCTTGGCGTCGATGTTCCACAGGTCGTCAGTGGCGTCCTCGGTCACCGGGATGCCGAGAACCAGGATCTGATAGGCCGTGACCGAAATGCCCAGTACCACCAGGATGGCGATCAGAATCTTCAAGTGCATATTAAGAGAGCGCATTGGAATTACTCGGCGGTATGAGCGTCGGCGGCGCAGGCAGGTTTGCCTGCTGCGTATTTAAGACTGGGGTCGACCAGCGCATCAAAGCGTTTCAAGGCTTCGGAGCCAATCAGCAGCGGATATTGGAAGGCGCTGCGGTCAGTCAAGTTCACTTCGATGCTGCGTAAAGCAGTGCCCATGCAGATGTCCAGGGCAATCACCGGACGGGCGGTGTAGTTCTTGTCCTCATCGGGGTCGTAGTCGCCGGCGCGGCGCTTGATCTTGCTGACGCGGGCCAGGGGACGCTCGATGGGGTGCGAATGGGCGGTGTCGATGGCCAGGTAGAAGCGGACCCAGGACTCACCGTTGCGCTTGAAGCGCTTGATGTCCCGGGCACTCAACGACGCAGTCTTGGCGCCGGTGTCGAGCTTGGCGGCGACTTCCAGGTCAATACCCGCCAGCTTGGCGTATTCATTGAGGCCATAGACGGTCTTCTCGGCAGCGATGCCAAGGCCCGGAAACATCAGTAGGCAAAACAATAGGGGGAAGGGCTTGAGTCTCATAGATCCTGAGGCGGTGCAGTGCGATGTTTGATTCAAGGCGACTGGCATTGCTGCGCAAGCTCCCTCGTGCGCCTTTTCATCCGGGGATGTCAGGCAAATGCGGCGGGCATTCTAACATGAAGGTTTTCTGGCGCCAGCGCTGGCAGCCGGCCATGCCCTTGTAGGATGCAAGGCAGGTTATTAGACGATTGTCGACAATGTGCATTTATTCTTTGACTATCAGGGGCTGATTGGCTAGTTTTTGCGACATTGCTTTTAAAGGTGTCGACAATCATGCTGGATCAGCTGGAAATTCCGGTAGTAGGGCAGGACGATTCCCAAACGATGTCTGAGAACGTCTTCCGTCGCATCCAGGCCGCCATCGTCAAGGGCGAGATTGCCCCCGGCAGCAAGATCTCCGAGCCTGAGCTGGCGCGCACCTACGGCATCAGCCGTGGCCCGCTGCGTGAGGCGATCCACCGCCTGGAGGGCCAGCGCCTGCTGGTGCGCGTGCCCCATGTCGGCGCTCGGGTGGTGTCCCTGAGCGAGGCTGAGCTGGTGGAACTCTACGAAATCCGCGAATCCCTCGAAGGCATGGCCTGCCGCCTGGCCGCCGAGCGCATGACCGACGAAGAAATCGAGGAACTGCGCCAAGTCCTGCACACCCACGAGCGCGATGCTGCATTCCAGGCCGGTGTGGGCTACTACCAGCAGGAAGGCGACTTCGACTTTCATTACCGGATCATTCAAGGCGCGCGTAACCGCACCCTGACTCAAATGTTGTGCGGCGAGCTGTATCAACTGGTGCGCATGTACCGCATCCAGTTCTCCGCCACCCCCAATCGTCCACGCCAGGCATTTGCCGAGCATCACCGCATTCTTGACGCGATTGCCGATCGCGACGGTGAACTGGCCGAGTTGTTGATGCGCCGTCATATCGGCGCCTCCAAACGCAATATCGCCCGTCACTTCCCCGACGGCGCCCCCTCGAGAGGTGAGTCATGAGTTCCTATAAAAACAGCACCCCCGGCCAGCGTTTCCGTGATGCGGTCGCCAGCGAACACCCCCTGCAAGTGGTCGGCGCGATCAATGCCAACCACGCGCTGCTGGCCAAGCGCGCCGGTTTCAAGGCCATTTACCTGTCTGGTGGCGGGGTCGCCGCGGGCTCCCTGGGCGTGCCGGACTTGGGCATCACCGGCCTGGATGATGTGCTGACCGATGTGCGCCGTATCACCGATGTCTGCGACCTGCCGCTGTTGGTGGACGTGGACACCGGTTTCGGCTCCTCGGCGTTCAACGTGGCGCGCACCGTCAAGTCGATGATCAAGTTCGGCGCCGCCGCGATTCATATCGAGGACCAGGTGGGGGCCAAGCGTTGCGGCCATCGCCCGAACAAAGAGATCGTGTCCCAGCAGGAAATGGTCGACCGTATCAAGGCCGCCGTGGATGCCCGGACCGATGACAGCTTCGTGATCATGGCGCGTACCGACGCCCTGGCCGTGGAAGGCCTGGAGTCCGCCCTGGAACGTGCCGCCGCGTGCATCGAGGCCGGTGCCGACATGGTGTTCCCGGAAGCCATCACCGAGCTTGAGATGTACAAGCTGTTCGCTTCGCGGGTCAAAGCCCCGATCCTGGCCAACATCACGGAATTCGGCGCGACCCCGCTGTACACCACCGAACAGTTGAAATCTGCCGATGTTTCCATCGTGCTGTACCCGCTGTCGGCTTTCCGCGCCATGAACAAGGCCGCCGAGAACGTCTACACCGCGATCCGTCGCGACGGCACCCAACAGAACGTGATCGACACCATGCAAACCCGCATGGAGCTTTACGATCGCATCGACTACCACACCTTCGAGCAGAAGCTCGACGCGCTGTTCGCCGCCAAGAAGTAAGCGCAGCGCCTCCCAGATAACTACAAAATTGGAGAAGAACCATGGCTGAAGCAAAAGTACTGAGTGGCGCCGGCCTGCGTGGCCAGGTGGCCGGGCAGACGGCACTGTCCACCGTGGGCCAGGCCGGTGCCGGCCTGACCTATCGCGGCTACGACGTGCGTGAACTGGCCGCCGACGCGCAGTTTGAAGAAGTCGCCTACCTGCTGTTGTACGGCGAATTGCCGAGCAAGGCCGAGCTGGCGGCCTACAGCGCCAAGCTGAGCAAGCTGCGTGACCTGCCCCAGGCGCTCAAGGAAGTGCTGGAACGCATCCCTGCCGACGCCCACCCGATGGACGTGATGCGCACCGGTTGCTCGTTCCTCGGCAATATCGAACCGGAAAAAGACTTCAGCGTGCAGCGCGATGTCACTGACCGCCTGCTGGCCGCGTTCCCGGCGATCATGTGCTACTGGTACCGCTTCAGCCACGACGGCAAGCGCATCGACTGCGTGACCGACGAGCCGAGCATCGGCGGGCATTTCCTGCACCTGCTGCATGGCAAGAAGCCGAGCGAGCTGCATGAAAAAGTCATGAACGTGTCGCTGATCCTCTACGCCGAGCACGAATTCAACGCCTCGACCTTCACCGCTCGTGTGTGTGCCTCGACCCTGTCCGACCTGTATTCCTGCGTCACCGCCGCCATCGGTTCCCTGCGCGGCCCGCTGCATGGCGGTGCCAACGAAGCGGCGATGGAAATGATCGAGCGTTTCTCCTCGGCCGAAGACGCCGTGAAAGGCACCCTCGGCATGCTGGAACGCAAGGACAAGATCATGGGCTTTGGCCACGCGATCTATAAAGACAACGACCCGCGCAATGAGGTGATCAAGGGCTGGTCGAAAAAACTCGCCGATGAAGTGGGCGACAAGGTGCTGTTCCCGGTCTCCGAAGCCATCGACAAGACCATGTGGGAACAGAAGAAACTGTTCCCCAACGCCGACTTCTACCATGCCTCGGCGTACCACTTCATGGGCATCCCGACCAAGCTGTTCACCCCGATCTTCGTCTGCTCACGCCTGACCGGCTGGGCGGCGCATGTGTTTGAGCAGCGCGCCAACAACCGCATCATCCGTCCAAGCGCCGAGTACATCGGCGTCGAGCAGCGCAAGTTCGTGCCAATCGAACGTCGCTGAGTGGGGAGACCGACAATCCGGAATTGGTAGCCGAATCAAAAGTGTGGGAGCGGGCTTGCTCGCGAATACGGGGTAACAGTCACTGAATGTGTTGAATGACACACCACATTCGCGAGCAAGCCCGCTCCCACATTTTGACCTTATTCCAATTCTGGGGCGGCACAGGTCTTCCTTTTGTAACTACCGTGACCGAGTCCTGACGATGAACACTGAATTTCGCAAACCGCTCCCCGGCAGCCGCCTGGATTACTTCGACGCCCGTGCGGCTGTCGAGGCCATCACCCCCGGTGCCTACGCCACGCTGCCTTACACCTCCCGCGTGCTCGCCGAAAACCTGGTGCGTCGCTGCGACCCGGCGACCCTCAACGCTTCCCTGAGCCAACTGATCGAGCGCAAGCGCGACCTCGACTTCCCCTGGTTCCCGGCCCGGGTGGTGTGCCATGACATCCTCGGCCAGACCGCCCTGGTAGACCTCGCCGGTCTGCGTGACGCCATTGCCCTGCAAGGCGGCGACCCGGCCCAGGTCAACCCGGTGGTGCCGACCCAACTGATCGTCGACCACTCCCTGGCCGTCGAGGCCGGAGGTTTTGACCCGCAGGCCTTCGAGAAAAACCGCGCCATTGAAGACCGCCGCAATGAAGACCGTTTCCACTTTATCGAGTGGACCAAAAAGGCTTTCAAAAACGTCGATGTGATCCCGCCGGGCAACGGCATCATGCACCAGATCAACCTGGAGAAAATGTCCCCGGTGATCCAGGTGCGTGACGGCGTGGCCTTCCCGGATACCTGCGTCGGCACCGACAGCCACACCCCCCACGTTGACGCCCTGGGCGTAATCGCCATCGGCGTCGGCGGCCTGGAAGCCGAGAGTGTGATGCTTGGCCGCGCGTCGTGGATGCGCCTGCCGGAAAGCGTTGGCGTCGAACTGACGGGCAAGCTGCAACCGGGCATCACCGCCACCGACATGGTGCTGGCCCTGACCGAGTTCCTGCGCCAGCAGAAAGTTGTCGGTGCCTGGCTGGAGTTCTTCGGCGAAGGCGCCTCGGCCCTGACCCTGGGCGACCGGGCCACCATCTCCAACATGGCTCCGGAATACGGCGCCACGGCGGCGATGTTCTACATCGACGCGCAGACCATCGCTTACCTCAAGCTCACCGGGCGTGAAGACGAACAAGTCGCCCTGGTCGAGCAGTATGCGCGGCACACCGGCCTGTGGGCCGATGACCTCAAGGGCGCGCAATACGAGCGTGGCCTGAGCTTCGACCTGTCCAGCGTCGTGCGCAATATGGCCGGCCCGAGCAACCCGCACGCCCGCGTGGCCACCAGCGACCTGGCGGCCAAGGGCATTTCCGGGCAATGGGATGACGTGCCGGGGCAAATGCCCGACGGCGCGGTGATCATCGCCGCCATCACCAGTTGCACCAACACCAGCAACCCACGCAACGTGATCGCCGCCGGCCTGCTGGCGCGCAATGCCAACAAGCTTGGGTTGGCCCGCAAGCCGTGGGTCAAGTCGTCCCTGGCGCCGGGTTCGAAAACCGTGGCCATGTACCTCGACGAAGCCGGGCTGACCAGCGAGTTGGAGCAGCTGGGTTTTGGCGTCGTGGCCTTCGCTTGCACCACTTGCAATGGCATGTCCGGTGCACTCGATCCGGTGATCCAGCAAGAAATCATCGACCGCGACCTGTACGCCACCGCCGTGCTCTCGGGTAACCGCAACTTCGACGGGCGCATCCACCCGTACGCCAAGCAGGCATTCCTGGCTTCGCCACCGCTGGTGGTGGCCTATGCGATTGCCGGTACCATCCGCTTCGATATCGAGAAGGACGTGCTGGGCCTGGACGCCACCGGCAAGGAAATCCGCCTGCAGGACATCTGGCCGAGCGATGAAGAAATCGACGCAGTGGTCAAGGCCTCGGTCAAGCCGGAGCAGTTCCGCCAGGTCTACATCCCGATGTTTGCGATCCACGAGGACACCGGCCCGAAAGTCACGCCGCTGTACGACTGGCGCCCGCAGAGCACCTACATCCGCCGCCCGCCGTACTGGGAAGGCGCCCTGGCCGGTGCGCGTCCGCTCAAGGGCATGCGCCCGCTGGCGGTGCTGCCGGACAACATCACCACTGACCACCTGTCGCCGTCCAACGCGATCATGCTCGACAGCGCCGCCGGCGAATACCTGGCGAAAATGGGCCTGCCGGAAGTCGACTTCAACTCGTATGCAACGCACCGCGGCGACCACCTGACCGCCCAGCGCGCGACCTTTGCCAACCCCAAGCTGTTCAATGAAATGGTCCAGGAAAACGGCAAGGTCAAGCAGGGTTCCCTGGCGCGCATCGAGCCGGAAGGCAAGGTCACACGGATGTGGGAAGCCATCGAAACCTACATGGAGCGCAAGCAGCCGCTGATCATCATTGCCGGCGCCGACTACGGCCAGGGTTCGTCCCGCGACTGGGCGGCCAAGGGCGTGCGCCTGGCGGGTGTGGAAGCGATTGCCGCCGAAGGCTTCGAACGCATCCACCGCACCAACCTGGTGGGCATGGGCGTGCTGCCCCTGGAATTTTTGCCGGGTACTGACCGCAAGACCCTGCAGATTGATGGCAGCGAAACCTATGACGTGATCGGCGAGCGCACCCCGCGTGCGCAGTTGACCCTGGTGATCAACCGCAAGAATGGCGAGCGTGTCGAAGTGCCGGTGACCTGCCGCCTGGACACCGCTGAAGAAGTGTCGATCTACGAGGCGGGCGGCGTGTTGCAGCGTTTTGCCCAGGACTTCCTGGAATCGGCGGCGACCGCCTGAAGAGGATAACCATGACACACGTAGCGCAAATCAAGATCGCCGCCACCTACATGCGTGGCGGCACCAGCAAGGGCGTGTTTTTCAACCTCAAGGACCTGCCCGAATCGGCCCAGGTCCCGGGTGCGGCGCGCGATGCCTTGCTGCTGCGGGTGATCGGCAGCCCCGATCCCTATGACAAACAGATCGACGGCATGGGCGGTGCCACCTCGAGTACCAGCAAAACCGTGATCCTCGCCAAGAGCACCCGCGCCGAGCATGACGTGGACTACCTGTTTGGCCAGGTCTCCATCGACAAGCCGTTCGTAGACTGGAGCGGCAACTGCGGCAACCTGTCAGCGGCGGTCGGCTCGTTTGCCATCAGCAGCGGCCTGGTGGATGCGGCCCGCATTCCCCACAACGGCGTGGCCGTGGTGCGGGTCTGGCAGGCGAATATCGGCAAGACCATCATCGCCCATGTGCCCGTCACCAACGGCGCGGTGCAGGAAACCGGCGACTTCGAGCTGGATGGTGTGACCTTCCCGGCGGCGGAAGTGCAACTGGAGTTCATGGACCCGGCAGCGGAAGAAGAGGGCGGCGGCGGTTCGATGTTCCCTACCGGCAACCTGGTCGACGACTTGGAAGTACCGGGTGTCGGCACCTTCAAGGCGACGCTGATCAACGCCGGGATCCCGACGATTTTTATCAACGCCGAAGACCTCGGCTACACCGGCACCGAGCTGCAAGGCGCGATCAATAGCGATCCCAAAGCCCTGGCCATGTTCGAGCAGGTACGGGCCTATGGTGCATTGCGCATGGGCCTGATCAAGCACCTGGACGAAGCGGCCCAGCGCCAGCACACGCCGAAGGTGGCGTTTGTGGCCAAGCCTGCGGATTACCTGGCCTCCAGTGGCAAGGCGATCAAGGCCGGCGATGTGGATCTGCTGGTGCGCGCGCTGTCCATGGGCAAGCTGCACCACGCGATGATGGGGACGGCGGCGGTGGCGATTGGCACGGCGGCGGCGATTTCCGGAACCCTGGTCAACCTCGCGGCGGGCGGTGTGGAACGCAACGCCGTGCGCTTCGGGCATCCGTCCGGCACCTTGCGCGTGGGCGCCGAAGCCAGCCAGGTCAACGGCGAATGGGTGGTAAAGAAAGCCATCATGAGCCGCAGTGCGCGGGTCTTGATGGAAGGCTACGTGCGCGTGCCCGGCGACGCATTCTAAAGCTCTGCGCCGGCCCCGATATGTGAGCGGGCTTGTGTGGGAGCGGGCTTGCCCGCGAGAGCGGCGTGTCAGTCACGCAGATACCAACTGATCCAGCGCTATCGCGGGCAAGCCCGCTCCCACAAGGGGGCGGCGGCCTCTGGATTTATGTACGAGAGCAGGCATTCAGACCTGCCACAAACCACCCACCCTGAGCCTGAGGAAGGAACACACCCAACCCATTTTGGAGTACTGCCATGAGCGCCAACGTCGACCAGAACAACCGCCCCGACTACGACCCGGTTTTGCAGGACATTGCCGATTACGTCCTCAACTACCGCATCGACTCCCCGGATGCCCTGGACACCGCCCGCAACTGCCTGATGGACACCCTCGGTTGTGGCCTGCTGGCCCTGCGTTTTCCCGAGTGCACCAAGCATTTGGGACCGATCGTCGAAGGCACAGTGGTGCCGTTCGGTGCGCGGGTGCCGGGTACGTCCTATCGCCTGGACCCGGTCAAGGCCGCGTGGGACATCGGCTGCATCGTGCGTTGGCTCGATTACAACGACACCTGGCTCGCCGCCGAATGGGGCCATCCTTCGGATAACCTCGGTGGCATTCTCGCCGTCGCTGATCACCTGTCGCAAAAACGCGTGGCCCATGGCGAGGCGCCGCTGACCGTGCGCGCGGTGCTGGAAGCGATGATCATGGCCCACGAAATCCAGGGTGTGATTGCCCTGGAAAACTCCTTCAACCGCGTCGGTCTTGACCATGTGCTGTTGGTGAAAGTGGCCTCCACTGCGGTCTGTGCCAAGTTGATGGGGGCCAACCGCGAACAGATGCTGTCGGCACTGTCTCATGCCTTTGTCGATGGTCAGGCCTTGCGGACCTACCGGCATGCGCCAAACGCCGGGTCACGCAAATCCTGGGCGGCGGGGGATGCATCCAGTCGTGGTGTACGTCTGGCGGATATCGCTCTGCGTGGCGAGATGGGCATCCCCGGCGTGCTGAGCGCACCGCAGTGGGGCTTCTACGACGTGTTGTTCAGTCACACCAACAAGGACCTGGCCCTCAAGCCTGAGGACAAGCGCGCATTCAGTTTGCCCCAGCCCTATGGCACTTATGTGATGGAAAACGTGCTGTTCAAGATCAGCTTTCCTGCAGAGTTCCACGCCCAGACCGCCTGTGAAGCTGCTGTCACCTTGCACCCGCAGGTCAGGCACCGCTTGCACGAGATCGAGCGCATCGTGATCACCACCCACGAGTCGGCCATTCGCATCATTTCCAAGGTCGGCCCACTGGCCAATGCGGCCGACCGCGACCATTGCCTGCAATACATGACAGCCGTGCCCCTGGCGTTTGGCAACCTGGTCGCCGAGCAGTACGAAGATGAGTTCCATACAGCGCACCCGATCATTGATGAGTTGCGCGGCAAAATGGAAATCGTCGAAGATCCACGCTACAGCCGCGAGTACCTGGAAGCGGACAAGCGTTCCATTGCCAACGCGGTGCAGGTGTTCTTCACCGATGGTTCGAGCACCGAGCAGGTCGCGGTGGAATACCCGATTGGCCATCGTCGGCGCCGGGCGGATGGCATTCCTTTGCTGGAAGACAAGTTCAAGGCCAACCTGGGGACACGCTTCCCCGCGCAGCGCAGCGCCGAGATTTTTGCACTGTGCAAGGATCAGGCACGGCTTGAAGCGACGCCGGTGAACCGGTTTGTGGATTTGTGGGTGATATGAGGGCGTCGGGCGGCGAGTTGTGAAGTGGACATACTTTGCTATTCGTACGCCCGACATCGCCGGAACCTTATTCCGATAATGACCAATCAGATAGCCAGATGACCTGTTTTTGCCGGGGCATCCGGGATGCAATGCCCGTGAATCAACTACCTGAATCTGAGAGGTCCACTATGACGAGCGTAAGTCATTCGCAGTACGCACCCAGCCAGCCCTATGAAATGCCTCCCAAACCAGCGTCCGTGCAGAACGAAGGCCGTGCTGAAACGGATGCCCCGCCCGGCGCGCAAGCAGATTCAACTCCACCCCGCCCACCGATGACTGCGCAGCAGCGTGGGCAGTTTGCGGCACATAAAGGCCTGGTCAATGCACCGTCATCCAATGCCAGTACTAACTCGCCTCAACTGGCGCAGCTCTCCCAGGAAAACAACCAGCTGCGTGACAGTCTTAACCAGTTGGTTGCCCACTTCACGCCGATAATCACTGAGCTTGAACAGCAGATAGCAAACCTGGGGCAGCAAGCCGGCATGATGGAGAGCCCTGCAAAAGGGGGCGCCCCATCGAAACAAGATGCCAGTGGCCGCGCAGAAGCAGGGCAGGGCAAAGTGCCGCCTGAAGCCAGTGCTCGCGCAGACAACAACACGCCGGTGTCGGGGTCGGAGGCACCTCGTAGCCTCGAGCAGCTGACTGCTGAAAATGACCAACTGCGCGAGACGATTGAGCGCCTGCAAACCCAGTTCACGGCGGTGGTAACTAAGCTGCAAGAGCAGATCCAGGCGTTGACCCAGAAAATGGGGGGGGCAGATGCCTCCGCAAACGAAGCCCCTGCCGCAGGTCCGAAGACTGACAGCAATGCCCCGTCGGCCCCCACATCGGCTGAGCAAGCGCCCGGTGCCAAGGACGCTCCAGCAGCGGCTCAGCCCCATGAGCCAACGCCACCGGCGAACCGCAGCGCTGACGATCTCATGCGCGACAACCAGCAACTGCGCGCACGTATAGATCAAATGATGACTGAGTTCACCCAGGTGATTACCCAACTGCAACAGCAAGTCCAGCAATTGAGTGCCCAGATCAAAGCCCAGGCGAAGTAAAGGCAAGCGTGCCAATGGGGGCGTTTACCCCCCCCCGTTGGCAGCTTGACGCTTCACTCGAACCGCAAGATCACCCGCCGGTTGTGCTTGCTTTTTTTCTCGATTTTCTCGCAGAACACCCGGCCGATTTCTTCGGTGTTGACCACATGGGTGCCGCCACACGGCTGGATATCAATGCCGGCAATTTCAATCACCCGCACCGCGCCCTGGATCACCGGGGGCGCGACCGCCTGGGTGCGGGTGATCTGCAACAGGGTGGAGTATTCGGACGCCGGCATCGACAGCGACTTGACCTCATGGGCCTGCTCGATCAAGGCATTGAGGTCGCGGGTGATGCTCTCCTTGTCCAGGGTCATTTCCGGTAGGTCGAAATCCAGGCGGCCCTTGTCGGCGCTGATGCTGCAACCGGTCACCGGCGCGTCGATGATCGAGCACAGCAGATGCAGGCAGGTGTGCATCTTCATGTGCTGGTAGCGCCGTTCCCAGTCCAGGCCGGCGTCTACCTGTGCGCCTGCGCGCAATGACTCGGGGCAGTGGTCCACTTGATGCCAGATGATCGAGCGCAGTACCGGGTCGCGCACAGTCCCGGTCACGTTGACTCGGCTGCCGTCCGCCAGAGTGAAGTAACCGGTGTCTCCGGGCTGGCCACCCCCGGTGGGGTAGAACAGGGTGTGCTCCAGGGCCACGCCCTGTTCGCTGACGGCAATCACGCGGGCGCTGAAGGCGTTCTGGTAAGGCGCGCTGTCAAACAGCGCCAGGGTTTCCATAGTGTGTACGGACATGTTCATCCTCCAACGATCAGTGGGCTGGTTTGCAGCAGGCGCCGCACCATTGCGCTCAACCCGGGTGGGGAGAGCAGGGTGACTTCGAACTTCGCCCCGCACACCTTCAGGTTCAGGGGCAGGCGCGGGGGATAGGTGGGGGCCTGCAGCGTACGCAGGCGAAACTGCAGGTGATGACGCTCCTTGACCGTGGGCTCCAGCACCACGCCGGACAATGGATGGAAGTCGGCATCCAGCAGCGTGACCCGGTGGCTGATGTCGACTTCACCGACCACATGCAGGCGCTCGTCGAGGGCAAAGGCTCCGAGGTAGTTGCTGGCGTCCGATTCGTCGTTTTTCTGCAACTGGATCTGGTTGACCACCTTGACCTTGGTGCCTGCGGGCACGTCCTGGGTGATGACACAGGAGGGGCTGATAAACACGTTGTCGCCGATCAGCACATACCCGAGCACCCTGGCGCCTGCGCCGACTTCCACGTTATTGCCCAGGCGCGGGTGGCGCTTGCCGTCCGGGTTGTTGGCGATGCCCCGGGCGCCCAGGGTCACGCCACACAGGATGTAGCAGTCATTGCCGATCTCGCAGGTTTCGCCGATTACCGTGCCAAAGCCATGATCCAGCACAAAGCGCCGGCCAATGCGGGCGGCCGGGTGGATTTCGGCGCCGGACAGGAGCTTGCCCTGGTTGCTCAAAGTCAGCGCAATGGCGCAGAACTGGCCGTGGGCCGGGTCGGGAAGGTTCCAGACACAATGCGCCAGCCGGTAATACAGCACGGCCTTGAACGAGGCGTAGGACTCCAGGATCAGTTCACCCCGGCCGCGGGACGCCGGATCGCGCCAGGCGTAGGCGATCAGGTCCTCGGCCACTTCCTGCGCCGCTGGCTGGATCAACTCCGCCAGGTGTGGCTGCAACTGTGCCATCTGCGCTGGCGACAGGGTGGCGATGAGGTGGGTCAGCAACTCATCGTGCAGCTGTTGCATGTCGATAAAGCCTCCCATGGAAGGCACCCCCGTAATTGTCGTTATTCGAAACAGGGCAGATAACTGTCGGCGCTGTCGTACACCATGGTCAGGACGACGGTGTCGGTGGGCAGTTCCGGGGCGAGCTTGGCGATGGCCACCATATTGGCGGCCGACGACAGTCCCAGGCTGATGGCGTCGGTACGCATGATGCGCTTCATCATTTCCAGGCAGTCGAGGCGCGAGACCTTGAGCATGCCGTCCAGCACATTCAGGTTGAGAATGCTCGGGATCAAGCCGATGGACAGGCCCTGGATATGGTGCGGCGCATGGCGGTCGCTGAGCAGGTCGCACTCCTCGGGTTCTACACCCATCACGCGGATCTGCGGCCAGGCGGCCTTGAGGGTTTCACCGATCCCGGTGATATGGCCCCCGGTGCCGATACCGCTGACGAAGTAGTCGACCTGGCGCTCGCCAAAGGCGCGGATGATTTCCGGGGCGGTGGTGTCGCGATGGGTCTGGGGGTTGGCGCCGTTGCGTTGCTGGTTGAGCATGACGAAGCTGGGGTTTTCCAGCTGCAGCTCCATGCACTTTTCGCCATGGGAGTTATTGCCCAGGCGGCTGTCCGACAGCACCACCTTGGCCCCATACAGGCGCAGCAGCTTTTGCTTTTCGGGGCTGTAGTTGTCGGGAATCACCAGCACCACTTTGTAGCCCAGCACATTGCCGGCCATCACCAGGCCGATGCCAGTGTTGCCCCCGCTGGGTTCGATGATGGTTTGCCCTGAGTTACGAATCAGGATGCCCCGGCGCTCGGCGTCGAGGATCATGCCCAGGGCAATCCGTGCCTTGTGGCTACCGCCCGGGTTCAGGGATTCAAGCTTGGCGAAGACCTCGATGCCGAGGTCTTCGGAGAATTGTTCCAGGCGCACGATGGGCGTTTGGCCGATGGCGTCGAGTATGGAGTTGTGCAGCATCAGATAAGTACCCCCAGGCCTGTGATCAGTACAAAGGCATGTCGGGTTCGACGTCGCGCACCCAATGTTTCATGCCGCCTTCAAGCACCCGGGTGTTGGCAAAGCCAGCGGCTAGCAAGGTGCTGGCGGCCTGCTCGGCGCGGATGCCGGCGTAGCAGATCAGGTAGTGGGTGTTGTCACGGCTGAGCGTGTCGAGGTGCTCGTCGAGCTGGGCCAGGGGGATGTGCACCACGCCGGGCAGTTGGCATACCTCCAGCTCGCTGGCGTCGCGCACATCCAGCAGGATGTCGGCGCTGCTGCGCTGCTCCAGCAACTGCTTGAGCATCTGGGGCTTGATGTAGTGCTCTGCGGCCAGGCTTGGAGCGCTGCGGATGGCATCGGCACAGACGGTGGCTGGGGGCTGATGTTCTTCACGCAGGTCGGAGCAGCACGGGCAGTCGGCGCGGCGCTTGAAACGGATTTCACTGAACTTCATGGCCAGGGCATCAAAGCGCATCAACCGGCCGGACAAGGATTCGCCCAGGCCAATCAATAGCTTGATCGCCTCGGTGGCCTGGATCATCCCGACCACGCCGGGCAGTACACCGATGACCCCGCCAGCACTGCAATTGGGCGCCAGTTCCGCCGGCGGGGCGTGGGGGTACAGGCAGCGGTAGCAGGGCCCGCCCTGGTAATTGAACACGCTGATCTGGCCGTCGAAACGGTAGATCGCGCCATACACCAGCGGCTTGCCCAATTGTACGCAGGCATCATTGACCCGGTAGCGGGTCTCGAAGTTGTCCGTGCCGTCGATCACCAGATCGTAGTCGCCGACCAGTTCCAGGGCATTGTCGGCGTTCAGCGCGGTGTCGTAGGTGTTGATCCGGATGTGCGCGTTGAGGTCCTGCAGCCGGCGCTTGGCGGATTCGACCTTGGGCAGGCCCAGGGTGCTGTTGCCATGCACCACCTGGCGTTGCAGGTTGCTGCTTTCCACCACATCGAAGTCCACCAGCCCCAGGGTGCCGATGCCGGCAGCGGCCAGGTACAGGCTGATGGGCGAGCCCAGGCCGCCGGTGCCGATGATCAGCACCCTGGCTTTCTTCAGGCTCAGCTGCCCTTCGCGGCCGACACCGGGCAGGGTGATATGGCGCACATAGCGCTGCACTTCCTCGTTGCTCAAGGACTCGATGTCCATGCCGCCGGAGGTGGCGAGCAATACTTCGATTTTTGCTTTTTCGGGCAGCGGCTCGTCGGGGCCGATCAGTTCTTCCCCGGCCGTGAACAGGAAGTGTTCCTTGAGCCGGCCGTTGTTCTCGTGGAACAGGTGCGCCCGCAGCTGCGGGTAGCGGGCACAGAGGCCTTCAATGACTTCGCGCAATGTCGATCCGGCACCCTCGAGGGTCGATTCTGGCAACTTGGCCACACGGGCCAGGATGTCGGGGAAAGAGACAGCGTTCATGTACAACTCCGTTTGCAGGTCGTTGAAGGGGTTGAGGGCGAAGTGCGTGCCATCCCAGGCAAACAGCTTCGACCCAAGGGCCTTGCCCTGGCGGACATCCACCACCAGGTAACTGACGGGGTAGATCGGTTCCCCCATGTAGAGGGCCTTGTCCTGATCCTCGTCGCTGAAGTAGGCACCGACATCCGGGTGGGAGTGGTAAATCACCACCACCGGGTTGTCCGTGCGAAAGGCCTTGTTCATCAGCAGCGTGTCGGTCACCGAGAAGGTGTAGCCGTTGGCCGCGCTGCGGGGGTAGGCCTCGGGGTTCTTGCGGTGCAACTCGTTCTGGATATTGCTGCCCAGGTACACGCTGCCGTCGGCAAAGACAAAGCCGCAGCACTCTTCGGGATAGGTGCGGCAGGCGTGGGCGTAGATCTGCTCCAGGGCGGTTTGGCGGAGGACTTCCATGTTTCTCTCGCGTGGTGGGGAAAGGGTCAATTGGATTTTGCCAGCAGCTTTTCGATCGGCAGCTTGGTGATTGCAAAGCCGGCCAGCAGGATCGCCGAGTACAGCATCAGGTCCCGGGACAGTTCCAGGCCTTCGTACCAGGCACCGATGATCACGGCGAACACCGGGAAAATAATGAAGACGAACGACAGGATGATCGGGCTCAGGCGCTTGAGCAGCATGAAGTACACGATAAAACCGCCCACCGACGCTACCAGGCCCAGGTAGAACAGGGCGCTCCAGGACCGCAGGGTGATGGCCTCGAAGGTCGGCGATTCAAACCAGAGGCCGGCGACGAACAGCATCAGCCCGGCAATCCCGATGGGCAGGGTGTTGTAGGTGATCACGCTGATGGCGCTGCCTTTTTGCTTGGTAATGACATAGCACAAGGCATGCATGATCGCGGCGGTCAGAATCGCCAGTACGCCGAAGAACTCGGCATGGTCAAGGTGCAGTCCCTGACTCTTGAGGATCATGTACAGGCTGCCGAAACCGATGCCGATCCCGATGACCTGGGAAAAGTAGATGCGCTCGCGTAGGAACAATGCCGAGAAGATCAGGATAAACACTGGCATACAGCTGAACAGCAGGGCGGTCAGGCCGGACGAGACGTGCATCTCGCCGTAGTTGAGCAGGTAGTACGGCACGCTGAAATAGCACAGGGTCACGAACACAAAGAACCAGCGGCTCTCCCGTGGAAACAGGATTGGTTCGCGCCGCACCAGGGCAAAGCACAGGAACAGCGGAAAGGCGATGAGGAAGCGCAGGCCCGCCGAGGTCAGTGGCGGCACGCTTTCCACCGCGATCTTGATCCCCAGCCAGGTGGTGCCCCAGCTCAGGCAGACAATCAGAAACATCACACTGGTGATCAGGCCAGCCAGCCATTGTTTGTGGTTTTTGGTTTTTTCGGCATTTTCGATGACGGCGGACATTGGCATTGTTTATTGCTTCCCTGAGCCGGAATTGAACTCTATATTGAACTTGTAATTAGAGGTTTCACCCGGTGAATGAACCCGTAAAAGCACACTATTAGGGCGAATGATGGCTGTCAAAACAAATATTGACATGGTGTCAATCATGCGAGAGGGACTGTCCAATGGGCAGGGTGTGAAGTACAAGCGCCTGTCAGATGTCATGGAGCGGGGCATCCTCGAAGGCTTGATCGAACCGGGGCGCAAACTGCCCCCTCATCGGGTGCTTTCCGACAATCTGGGGGTGACCATCGGGACCATCAGCCGTGCCTACGGTGAACTGGAGCGCCTGGGCCTGGTGGTGGCACGGGTGGGCGACGGAACATTCGTGCGCAAGCGTGGGATGGAGCGCCAGCGTGACGAAGGCTTTCGCAACGTCAGCGAGGAGCCGCGCCAGTACTTCGATATGAGCCGCAATATGCATATCCCCGGGCAGGAGACCACGTTTCTGGCCCAGAGCTTTGAAACCCTGGCCACCAATGCCAAGTTCCTGCAGGACATCAGCGCCTACACCCCGGACGCCGGTTTGCCCCGCTACCGCGCGGCAGGTGCGCAATGGTTGGTGCAGCGCGACTTTCATCCGATTCCCGAACAGGTCATTTGTGTCAATGGAGGCCAGCATGGGTTGCTGTGCGCCTTGATGGCGTTGGTGCGCGCGGGCGACACGGTGGTGACCGAGCAGTTGACCTACCCTGGCCTGATCACCGCCGCGCGGATGCTGGGGATTCGCCTGATCGGCCTGGAAATGGATGAGGAAGGCGTGTTGCCAGCGGCCCTGGAGGAAGTCTGTCGCAATCACCGGGTGGCCGCCCTGTACTGCACGCCGACCATCCAGAACCCGACGACGGCGGTGTTGTCGGTCGCCCGCCGTGAGGCACTGGTCAGGGTGTGTCGCGAGCACAACCTGCTGATCCTCGAAGACGAGGCCCACGGTGTGCTGGTGCAAGATCGCCCACCACCCCTGAGTCACTTTGCCCCGGAGCGCACGATTCTGATCAGCAGCCTGAGCAAGGCCGTGTCGGCCGGCTTGCGGGTGGGGTATGTGCATGCGCCACCGGCGCTGGTCAGCCGTATTTCTGCGGCCCTGCGTTCAACCTGCTGGATGGCCACGCCGGTGACCCTGGAGCTGGCCACGCAGTGGATTGAAAACGGCACGGCAGAGCATCTGCTGCGTCAACAGGTCAGTGAAATCAGCCGCCGCAAGGCGTTGGTCGAAGACCTGCTGAGCGGCCTGGAGTACCGGACTCACCTCAACAGCCCGCACTTCTGGATTGAAGTCCCGGAGCCTTGGCGGGCGTCGGAAATCGAGGCTGAACTCAAGCAGAACAATTACCTGATCGCCACGGCAGAAGCGTTTGCCGTAGGGCAGACGGCGGTGCCGCAGTTTATTCGGGCGAGTATCTGCAATACGTCTGAGGATGATCAGTTGCTGAGGGCCGGATTTGATGCGCTGGCTACGGCGCTGGGGCAGGGGGGGGACCGGTTCCACCTGTAAATGTTGTGGCGAGCGGGCTTGCCCGCGTTGGGCTGCGCAGCAGCCCCAAAACCAGGCCCCGATGAGTGTCTGGTGTACCGTGTTCTTCTCTATTTAGGGCTGCTTCGCAGCCCAACGCGGGCAAGCCCGCTCGCCACAGGTTATTTGAAGCGCCGCTCAACACCCTTTTCCACAAGGATCTTTGCCGAAATCTCTTCCACCGAAAAGTGCGTGGAATTGATGTGCGCAATGTTTTCCCGGCGGAACAGATTTTCCACTTCCCGCACCTCGAACTCGCACTGGGCATAGCTCGAATAACGGCTGTTGGGCTTGCGTTCGTTACGGATCGCCGTCAGCCGGTCCGGGTCGATGGTCAGGCCAAACAGCTTGTGCTGATGGGTGCGCAGCACCGCCGGCAGTTGCAGGCGTTCCATATCGTCTTCGGTCAGCGGGTAGTTGGCCGCACGGATGCCGAATTGCATGGCCATGTACAGGCAGGTCGGGGTCTTGCCGCAGCGCGACACGCCGACCAGGATCAGGTCGGCCTTGTCGTAGTAGTGGGTGCGGGCGCCGTCGTCGTTGTCCAGGGCGAAGTTGACCGCCTCGATCCGCTCCATGTAGTTGGAGTTATGGCCAATGGAATGGGACTTGCCCACGGAGTATGAGGAATGTTCACTCAGCTCCTGTTCCAGGGGCGCGAGGAAGGTCGAGAAGATGTCGATCATGAAACCATTGGAGGTCGCGAGGATCTCACGGATGTCCTGATTGACGATGGTGTCGAAAATGATCGGGCGCATACCGTCTTTTTCGGCGGCCAGATTGATTTGTTGTACCATGGCCCGCGCTTTATCCACGTTATCGATATAAGGCCGGGTGAATTTGGCGAAGGTGATGCTTTCGAACTGCGCGAGCAGGCTTTGACCCAGGGTTTCGGCGGTAATGCCGGTGCCGTCGGAGATAAAGAAAGCAGATCGTTTCATTTGAGCCTTGGGCCTTAAGCTGATGACGAATCTTGGATATGATAGGCGCGGTTTT
Organism: Pseudomonas sp. FP2294; assembly: GCF_030687625.1. Taxonomy (NCBI): domain Bacteria; kingdom Pseudomonadati; phylum Pseudomonadota; class Gammaproteobacteria; order Pseudomonadales; family Pseudomonadaceae; genus Pseudomonas; species Pseudomonas sp. FP2294. Next base: position 4,151,084 of record NZ_CP117441.1, on the reverse strand, counting down.
GCCGCCCCACATTGGGCTGCATTCTCACTTATTTTCCAGGTCCAGGCCACAAACGCCGGTAAATGCTCCTACTGAGCCACCGGCGCCCTGAGCTTTTCCAACACAGTTAGTGGAGAGATCACCTTGGTAGAGTACGTAGTTTCCCTCGATAAGCTCGGCGTCCATGATGTAGAGCATGTGGGGGGCAAGAACGCATCCCTCGGCGAGATGATCAGTAATCTTGCGGGCGCTGGTGTTTCGGTGCCCGGTGGTTTCGCCACCACCGCCCAGGCATACCGCGATTTCCTCGAACTGAGCGGCCTCAACGACCAGATCCACGCTGCCCTGGACGCGCTCGACGTCGATGACGTCAACGCCCTGGCCAAGACCGGCGCACAGATCCGTCAGTGGATCATGGAAGCCGAGTTCCCCGAGAAGCTCAACGCAGAAATTCGCACCGCCTTCGCTACCCTGTCGGCCGGCAACCCGGACATGGCTGTCGCCGTGCGCTCCTCGGCCACCGCCGAAGACTTGCCCGACGCCTCCTTCGCCGGCCAGCAGGAAACCTTCCTGAATATCCGTGGCGTGGAAAACGTCATCCGTGCAGCCAAGGAAGTATTTGCCTCGCTGTTCAACGACCGCGCCATTTCCTACCGTGTGCACCAGGGTTTCGACCACAAACTGGTGGCCCTGTCTGCCGGCGTGCAGCGCATGGTGCGTTCGGAAACCGGGACTGCCGGCGTGATGTTCACCCTGGACACCGAATCGGGCTTCCGTGACGTGGTATTTATTACCGGCGCCTACGGCCTGGGCGAAACCGTCGTACAAGGCGCGGTCAACCCGGACGAGTTCTACGTGCACAAGCACACCCTTGAAGCCGGCCGCCCGGCGATCCTGCGCCGCAACCTGGGCAGCAAGGCTATCAAGATGATCTACGGCGACGAGGCCAAGGCCGGTCGCTCGGTGAAAACCGTTGATGTCGACAAGGCCGAGCGCGCGCGTTTCTGCCTCAGCGATGCCGAAGTCAGCGAATTGGCCAAGCAGGCGATGATCATCGAGAAGCACTACAAGTGCCCGATGGACATCGAATGGGCCAAGGATGGCGACGACGGCAAGCTGTACATCGTCCAGGCCCGCCCGGAAACCGTGAAAAGCCGTACTTCGGCCAATGTCATGGAACGCTACCTGTTGAAAGAAACCGGCACCGTGCTGGTGGAAGGCCGTGCCATCGGCCAGCGCATCGGCGCGGGCAAGGTGCGGATCATCAAGGACGTGTCCGAGATGGACAAGGTCCAGCCAGGTGACGTGCTGGTCTCCGACATGACCGACCCGGACTGGGAACCGGTGATGAAGCGCGCCAGCGCCATCGTCACCAACCGTGGCGGGCGTACCTGCCACGCGGCGATCATCGCCCGTGAACTGGGGATCCCAGCGGTTGTCGGTTGTGGCAACGCCACCCAATTGCTCAAGGACGGCCAGGGCGTTACCGTTTCCTGCGCCGAAGGCGATACCGGCTTCATCTTTGAAGGTGAGCTGGGCTTCGATATCAAGCAAAACTCCATCGACGCCATGCCCGACCTGCCGTTCAAGATCATGATGAACGTCGGCAACCCCGACCGCGCCTTTGATTTTGCGCAGTTGCCGAACGCCGGTGTGGGCCTGGCCCGCCTGGAATTCATCATCAACCGCATGATCGGCGTGCACCCCAAGGCCCTGTTGAACTACGACGGCCTGCCGGTGGAAATCAAGGACAGCGTCGACAAGCGCATTGCCGGCTACAACGATCCGGTAGGTTTCTACGTCGAGAAGCTGGTGGAAGGCATCAGCACCCTGGCGGCGGCGTTCTGGCCGAAGAAAGTCATCGTGCGCCTGTCGGACTTCAAGTCCAACGAATACGCGAACCTGATCGGCGGCAAGCTTTACGAGCCGGAAGAAGAGAACCCGATGCTGGGCTTCCGTGGCGCCTCGCGTTATATCAGCGAAGCATTCCGCGATTGCTTCGAGCTTGAGTGCCGCGCCCTCAAGCGTGTGCGCAACGAGATGGGCCTGACCAACGTCGAGATAATGGTGCCCTTTGTGCGCACCCTGGGCGAAGCGAGCCAGGTCGTTGACCTGCTGGCCGAGAACGGTCTGACCCGTGGTGAAAACGGCCTGCGCGTGATCATGATGTGCGAGCTGCCGTCCAACGCCATCCTCGCCGAAGAGTTCCTGGAGTTCTTCGACGGTTTCTCCATCGGCTCCAACGACCTGACCCAGTTGACCCTGGGCCTGGATCGCGACTCCGGGATCATCGCGCACCTGTTTGACGAGCGTAACCCTGCGGTCAAGAAGCTGCTGGCCAACGCCATCCAGGCCTGTAACAAGGCCGGCAAGTACATCGGGATCTGCGGCCAAGGCCCTTCCGATCACCCGGACCTGGCCAAATGGCTGATGGAACAGGGCATCGAAAGCGTCTCGCTGAACCCCGATTCCGTGCTGGAAACCTGGTTCTTCCTGGCTGAAGGTCAAGCCTCGGCGTAATTGCCATTTGCCGGCCAGCCAGTGTGGCAGGCCGGCATTTCTCATTCTGTACAGGGCGGAACTCCTACCGGACGCCGCCCTTTTTTGTGCAAGAACATTATGCAAAGCAGCAGCAACCTGTTTCCCGTCGCCTTGATCAGCGCTGAGCGTCGTGGCGACCTGAGTGAAGATGTCTATCGCCTCAAGCCTGGCAACAGCCCGGATGGCACCGTAGAACTGGCGGTGACACGCCTGGGCCTGGCCGATGTCGCGCAAAGCCGTGGCATACCGGTGGTGTTGGTGCATGGCAGCTTTTCCAATCGGCGGTTCTGGTATTCGCCCAAAGGTATTGGCCTGGGGGCGTACCTGGCGCGCCAGGGCTTTGATGTGTGGATCCCGGAGATGCGCGGCCACGGGCTTTCCCGACGTAACCACGACTACGCCAAGAATCGCGTCGCCGACTATGCTCGTTACGACTTGCCAGCCATCGCTGCTTTTGTGCGTGAGCAAAGCGCGCAGATTCCGCACTGGATCGGCCACTCGCTGGGTGGTACGACTTTGGCGGCAGCCTTGGGTGGCCAGTATCTGGGCGCGCCGGCTGTCGCGTCGGTGGCGCTGTTTGGCTGCCAGGTCAGTCGTACTTACTGGCCGTTGAAAATTCCGCCGGTGGAGTGGGGAGGGCGCTTGATTTTGAAGCGTTTTGCCCAACTCTCCGGTTCGCGGCTCAAGCGCGGGCCGGAAGATGAGCCCATCGGCCTGGCCTTGGAAAGCATGCGCTGGCACGGTTTGTTCGGGCGTTTTGGCGATGCCGAGCGCGACTGGTGGAAAGGCCTGGCTGAGGTCGATGTGCCGCTGCTGGCCGTGAGTGCCGCAGGCGATCATCAAGACCCGGACTGGGCCTGCCGCAAGCTGTTTGATCAGGTCGGCAGCGAGCACCGCCAATACCTGTGCCTGGGGCGCAAGCAGGGGTTCAGCGGTGATTTCGGGCATGTCGAAATGCTGGTCAGCAAAGCCGCCCAGGCCGAAGTATGGCCATTGGTGCAGCGTTGGTTGAATGATCCACTGACACCTTTGGTCGGCTCGCAGGCGCCTGTGCTCGGGAGCATCTGAGAAAAGGCTCTGCCAAGGGCGTTTCACTCGCGGTGGCTTGCGGCTAAGATATGACGCTTCGGGATGTTTTGGTCATATTCAGTCGCGCAGTGGCTATTGCGTTACGGTCTGGTGGGTCTGATCATGGTCGCCCGCGCAGTGGCAGGGCTTAAAGAATGCCCCTTGCGATGCGTTTTCCTGATGTAGCTGTGGATGTTCGACACCTTCTTTCACCGACAGGAGCTTCTCGATGAACCATTACGTTACCCCCGACCTGTGTGACGCCTACCCGGACCTGGTGCAGGTGCTGGAGCCGATGTTCGCCAACTTTGGTGGCCGGGACTCCTTCGGCGGCCAGATCGTGACCGTCAAGTGTTTTGAAGACAACTCACGGGTCAAGGAACAGGCTGAGCTGGACGGCACCGGCAAAGTGCTGGTGGTCGACGGTGGTGGTTCGCTGCGCTGCGCCTTGCTCGGCGACATGATTGCTGATCGAGCGGCGAAAAATGGCTGGGAAGGCTTGGTGATCTACGGTTGTGTGCGTGACGTTGACGTGTTGGCGCAGACCGACCTGGGCGTGCAGGCCCTGGCCAGCCACCCGAAAAAGAGTCATCGCCAGGGTGTGGGCGACCTGGGCGGGGCCGTGACTTTTGCTGGCGTGACATTCCGTCCGGGCGAATATGTCTACGCCGACAATAACGGCGTGATTGTTTCGCCCAGCCCGCTGAAAATGCCGGAATAACCGCAGTAGTCGATGGGGTGAGGATGTTCGAGGAAGAAAACGCGCAGTGGGGGCTGGTGCATGCCCTGGTGCTGGACGGTAAAGGTGGTGCGCGTTCGATTGCCCGGACCGAGCTTGACGACCTGCAACTGCAGCCCCAGGAAAGCCTTTGGCTGCATTGGGACCGCAGTCATCCCCAGACCCAGACCTGGTTGCGCAAATCCAGTGGCCTGAGCGAGTTCGCCTGTGACCTGCTGCTGGAGGAGAACACCCGCCCGCGGCTGTTGCCGTTGCCGGACGACGAATTGCTGCTGTTTCTGCGCGGGATCAACCTCAATCCGGGGGCTGAGCCGGAAGACATGGTGTCGGTGCGTATCTTCGCCGCGGCTGAACGGGTCATCTCCCTGCGTCTACGACCCTTGCGCGCCACCGACGAGTTGCTGGTGCAGTTGGCGGATGGAAAAGGCCCCAAGAGCGCTTCCGAGCTGATCTTGTACATGGCGCAGTACCTGACTCATAAAGTGCAGGATCTGGTCAGCGACCTGTCTGAAATCGTCGATATTGAAGAAGAAAAACTGGATGCCGACGAACGGTATACACCGGAACATGGCAACGTCCTGCAGATCCGTCGGCGTGCTGCTGCGCTCAAGCGTTTTCTGGCTCCGCAGCGGGATATTTTTGCGCAACTGACACGTATAAAATTGCCCTGGTTTGTCGATGACGATGCCGACTATTGGAATGAATTGAATAACAGCCTGACCCGTTACCTGGAAGAGCTGGAACTGAGCCGGGAGCGCGTGGGGCTGGTGCTGGAGGCCGAGGATCGGCGTTTGAGCGTGCGTATGAACCGCACCATGTACCGCTTCGGGATCATCACCGGGATCTTTTTGCCGATGAGTTTCCTGACCGGTTTGCTGGGGATCAACGTCGGGGGGATTCCGTTCTCCGAGAGTCCTTATGGATTCGTGGTGGCCTGCCTGTTGATGCTGTCGGTGGCCCTTGGACAATGGTGGTTGTTTCGACGTTTACGCTGGGTTTGACCTGAACGTGACCTGAACGGTCGGAGGGGTCATGTGACCCGACGAATTTTGCCCTCGTCTTTTAATTCACTTGCGAGAGGTCCCTATGCACGATCCGTTTGAACAGTCTTTGCGTGACATGCTTAACGCTTCGCCGTCCAACCGTGACGACGATGCTTGCCTGGGCCGCGTGCTGAAAACCGCCAACCGCCAGGTAGGCGCGGGCGACCTGTTTGGTCTGCTCGGCCGCTGGGTGCCGGCACTGATGATGGCGCTGAACAATGGTTCGGCCCATGTATCACCTGTTTCTCGTCGTAAACCTATTGCTCGCACTGCTGATAAGGCTGATTGAATATGGAACTTGATCTCTGGACACAGAGTCTGGTCACTGCAATGACTGCGTTGTGGACCAAGGTGGCGAATTTCATTCCCAACCTGTTTGGTGCGCTGGTGCTGGTATTGCTGGGTTTTGTCGTGGCCAAGCTGCTCGACACCCTGCTCTCCAAATTACTCGCCAAGCTGGGCCTCGATCGCCTGATGGCTGGGACCGGGTTGACCAAGCTGCTGGGGCGCGCCGGGCTGCAAGTGCCGATCTCGACGCTGATCGGCAAGATCGTCTATTGGTTTGTTTTGCTGATTTTTCTGGTTTCTGCGGCGCAATCACTTGGACTTGAGCGAGTTTCAGCTACGCTCGACATGCTTGCGCTGTATTTGCCGAAAGTATTCGGCGGCGCGCTGGTGTTGCTGGTGGGTGTGTTGCTGGCGCAACTGGCCAATGGGCTGGTGCGCGGCGCTGCCGAGGGTGTAGGCCTGGACTATGCCGGCGGCCTGGGGCGAATTGCCCAGGGCCTGGTGATCATCATCAGTATTTCGGTGGCGATCAGCCAGCTGGAGGTCAAGACTGACCTGCTTAACCATGTGATTGTGATCGTTTTGATTACCGTTGGTCTGGCCGTTGCGCTGGCCATGGGGTTGGGAAGCCGGGGAATTGCCGGGCAGATTCTTGCGGGAATTTATGTGCGTGAGTTGTATCAGGTGGGGCAACACGTGCGTGTTGGCGAGGTCGAAGGGCAGATTGAAGAGATCGGTACGGTGAAAACCACGGTGCTGACCGATGATGGCGAACTAGTGTCGCTGTCCAATCGGGTTCTGCTGGAACAGCAGGTCAATAGCCGCTAACCCGGTAACCCTGCTAATGTACGCCGCCGCAAACCTGGGTATCCAGGCTGTGGCGGACATTGACCTGACTGTCGGCACGACTTGTTTTGAATAAAGCCCAAACGCTGTCCACGCGCTATGACCCCCGTGAGCTCTCTGATGAGGAGTTGGTCGCGCGCGCGCACACGGAGCTGTTTCACGTAACACGCGCGTACGAAGAATTGATGCGCAGGTATCAACGCACTCTGTTCAACGTTTGTTCAAGGTATTTAGGGAACGATCGTGATGCGGATGATGTCTGTCAGGAAGTGATGCTCAAGGTGTTGTATGGCCTGAAGAACTTCGAGGGTAAATCGAAGTTCAAAACCTGGCTCTACAGCATCACGTACAACGAGTGCATCACGCAGTATCGTAAGGAACGGCGAAAGCGTCGCTTGATGGACGCGTTGAGCCTTGACCCCCTTGAGGAGGCGTCTGAAGAAAAGACGCCGGCACCCGAGGAGAAGGGCGGGCTTGATCGCTGGTTGGTGCATGTGAACCCAATTGACCGGGAAATTCTGGTGCTACGATTTGTCGCAGAACTGGAATTTCAGGAAATTGCTGACATTATGCATATGGGTTTGAGTGCTACAAAAATGCGTTACAAACGTGCTCTTGATAAATTACGTGAGAAATTTGCGGACAGTACTGAAACTTAGTTCGGTGCAAATATCTCTTACGTGTAGGCAAGTTCTGTTAGACTTGTCGCCGAGTTGTCCCCCGGTATGTGGGACTGCTTTACAATCACCAGATGGGGATTTAACGGATGAAACTGAAAAACACCTTGGGCTTGGCCATTGGTTCTCTTATTGCCGCTACTTCTTTCGGCGTTCTGGCACAAGGCCAAGGCGCAGTTGAAGGCGAGCTGTTCTACAAGAAGCAGTACAACGATAGCGTCAAGCACATCGAAGACGGCTTCAATCCTGGCGCTCGCATCGGTTACTTCCTGACCGACGACCTGTCCTTGAACTTGTCCTACGACAAGACCAACCACACCCGTTCGACTGACGGTACTGGCAACCAGAAGATCAAAGGTGATACCGGCAGCCTCGTTGCTCAGTACCACTTCGGTCAAGCTGGCGTCGACTCCCTGCGTCCATACGTAGAAGGTGGTTTCGGTCACCAGAGCCGTGGCAACGTACGTGCTGACGGCCACACCGGTCGCGATCAGACTACTTTCGCTACCGTTGGTACCGGCGTTAAGTACTACTTCACCAACAACCTGTACGCTCGTGCCGGTGTTGAAGCTGACTACGGTCTGGACAACGGCAAGTGGGACTACTCCGCACTGGTCGGCCTGGGCGTAAACTTCGGCGGTAACGCTGGCGCAGCTGCTCCAGCTCCTACCCCAGCACCAGCTCCAGAGCCAGTTCCAGAGCCAGAAGCTCCGGTTGCTCAGGTTGTTCGTGTTGAGCTGGACGTGAAGTTCGACTTCGACAAGGCCGTTGTTAAGCCTAACAGCTACGGCGACGTGAAAAACCTGGCCGACTTCATGGCTCAGTACCCAGCTACCAACGTAGAAGTTGCTGGTCACACTGACTCCGTCGGTCCAGACGCCTACAACCAGAAGCTGTCCCAGCGTCGTGCTGACGCTGTTAAGCAAGTCCTGGTTAAAGATGGCGTAGCTCCTAGCCGTATCACTTCGGTTGGTTACGGCGAATCCCGCCCAGTTGCTGACAACGCAACTGAAGCTGGTCGCGCTGTTAACCGTCGTGTAGAAGCGTCGGTTGAAGCTCAAGCTCAGTAATTACTGAGTGCTAGAAAAAAGCCCGGCTTAGGCCGGGCTTTTTTTCGCCTGCCATTTGCTTCAGGCGCTTGCCAGCAAGGCGGCTTCCACGGCTGTGGCTGCTACCGCGCCGATCACCAGGATGGCTGGGCTCTTCAAGGCAAACCCCTGGGCATCCTCCTGCATGCGCGCCAGGGAACTGCGGCATTCGCGCTGCTGGGGCATCGAGGCGTTCTCGATCATGGCCACCGGCATATCTGCGGCCATGCCTCCTTCCAGTAACTGCTGGGCAATCTCTGCAAGCTTCGCCACACCCATGTAGACCACCAGTGTCGTGCCACCCTCGGCCAGTGCCCGCCAATTAAGGCTGCTGTCGTCCTGGGTATGGGCGGTGACAAGCGTCACGCCACGACTGATTCCCCGCAGTGTCAGCGGTATGTCACAGTTTGTTGCACCCGCCAGCCCGGCCGTGATGCCATTGACCAACTCCACGCTGACTCCTCGCTCCTTCAGCCAACTGGCCTCTTCGCCGCCGCGTCCGAAAATGCACGGATCGCCGCCCTTCAGGCGCACCACGCATTTACCCTGGCGCGCATAACGCAGCATCAAGCGATGAATGAAATCCTGGGGTGTGGAACGGCACCCCCCGCGTTTGCCGACGGTAATCACCCGCGTACCGGGGCAATGCTCAAGTACCGCCGGGTTGACCAGATCATCAATCAGCACCACATCGGCCTCGTGCAGGGCCCGTACTGCCTTGAGGGTCAACAACTCCGGATCACCCGGGCCTGCGCCCACCAGCCAGACTTTTGCATTCATAGGTATTGCCCTCACACACTGATAGCGATTGGCTGCGAGGTGCTTGCCAATAGCCGTTTGATTTCGGGGACGCAGGAGCCACATTGCGTGCCGCAGCCCAATGCTTGTTTCAGCCCGTCCAGGTTCAGGCCGCGGCCGATGCCGGCGCATATCGCGCTTTCACTGACGTTTTTGCAGTTGCAGAGAATTCTATTGCTGGTCGTTCCACCACCGGGCGGCGCGCTTAGCGGTGCCAGCAGCCAGCGGCGTAACTGTTCGTCGGCGCGGCCTTCCAGCCACAGGCTTTGCAGCCAGTGGCGGGCGAGGGTTTCGCCGGCCAGGCGGATCGCGGTGATCCGGCCTTTCTCGATCCTTACCCGTTTACCGATGGAACGGCGCGGGTCGTCATAGGCCATGACCGGGCCGTCATTGAGGCCCAGCAATCGGTCGATGCTGTTGAGCAGTTGCAGATCCGGTGCTTCGGTATGGGCAGCCCGCACCAGCAGGGCCGGCCGCTCACGCCCGGTCAGGCTCAGGCTGACGTAGGCAAACTGCTCACAAAGGGGGCGCAAGGCTTCGAAGTGTTGCTGCACATCGCCCTCGATCAGCGCGAACAAGTGCCAGGGCAATTGCACGGCTTCCAGGCGTACGCCGCTGTGTTTGAGTTCCGGCTGTTTCGACAGTGGGTCGAACGCCGGCTGGGTCAGCGCATTGACGCCACCCTTAAGGAAGCGATCGCCCCAATGCATCGGCAGGAATGCCTGGCCGGGTCGCACGCTGTCATCACTGGTCACCGCCACAATCACGTTGCCGCGACGGCTTTTGAGATTGACCAGGTCGCCTTCTTTGAAACGGTGCCGGCGCAGTTCGTCCGGGTGCAGGCTGAGCGATGCTTCGCTGACATGGCCAAAGAGTTGCGCCGCCGTGCCAGTACGGCTCATGCCGTGCCATTGGTCACGCAGGCGGCCGGTGATCAGGGTCAGTGGAAAGCGCGCGTCCCGCTGCTCTTTGGCGGCGCGATAAGGATCAGCGACAAACTGCGCACGACCACTGGCGGTCGGGAAGACGCCATCGGTGTACAGCCGTGGCGTGCCGGCCTGGGCCTTTGCGGGAAACGGCCATTGCTGCGGGCCGATGCGGTCGAGCAGGGCGTGGCTGAGGCCCGACAGGTCCAGGTCCTGACCACGGGTCAGCTGTTTGTATTCATCAAACACCTGCGCGGGCGTTTCAAAGGCAAACAGGCCGGTTTTTTGAGGACGCAAGCGGCGCTCCAGGCGCTGTGCGAAATCCACGGTAATCGCCCAGTCTGGTCGCGCTTCACCCGGTGGGGCGATGGCCTGGCGCACGTGGGAAATGCGCCGTTCGGAGTTGGTCACGGTGCCTTCTTTCTCGCCCCAACTGGCGGCGGGCAACAACAGGTCGGCAAAGGCGGCGGTTTCTGTGGTGCGGAAGGCCTCCTGCAACACCACGAACGGGCACGCGGCCAGGGCCTGGCGCACGTTGTTCTGGTCTGGCAACGATTGCGCGGGGTTGGTGCAAGCGATCCACAACGCTTTGATCTTGCCAGCCTGTACCTGCTCGAACAGTTCAATGGCAGTCAAGCCGGTGCTGCAGGGCAGTTGTTCAACCCCCCAGTAGGCGGCCACTTCGGCGCGATGCTCAGCGTTGCCGGCGTCGCGATGGCCTGGCAGCAGGTTCGACAGGCTGCCGGTCTCCCGGCCGCCCATGGCGTTAGGCTGGCCGGTCAGGGAAAAGGGCCCGCAACCCGGGCGGCCAATGGTGCCGGTGGCCAGGTGCAGGTTGATCAGCGCACTGTTTTTAGCGCTGCCGGCGGTGGACTGGTTCAACCCCATGCACCACAGCGACAGGAAGCTGGGCGAGGTGCCCACCCACTGCGCGCACTGGCGCAGTTGTTCGACACTGATCCCACACAATTGCGTGACCATCTGTGGCGTGTAGTCATGGACCAGCCGCTTCAACTCGACCAGACCCTCGGTATGGGCCTGGATAAAGTCGCGGTCGATCCAGTCTTCCCACAGCAACAGATGCAAAATCCCATGGAACAACGCCACATCAGTACCGGGTAGGATTGCCAGGTGCATATCCGCCAAGTCGCAGGTGTCGGTGCGCCGGGGGTCGATGACCAGCACTTTCATCTCGGGTCGGCGTGCCTTGGCCTCTTCCAGCCGGCGAAACAGTACGGGGTGGGCGTAGGCCATGTTACTGCCGACGATCATCACGCAATCGCTGGCCTCCAGGTCCTCATAGCTGCACGGCGGCGCATCGGCGCCCAGGCTGCGCTTGTAGCCGACCACTGCCGAAGACATGCACAGTCGGGAATTGCTGTCGATATTGTTGGTGCCCACCAGGGCCCGCGCGAGTTTGTTGAAACTGTAGTAGTCCTCGGTCAACAGTTGCCCGGAGATATAGAACGCCACGCTGTCGGGGCCATGCTCGGCGATGGTGTCGGCGAATACATTGGCCGCGTGTTCCAGGGCCGTGTCCCAATCGGTGCGGCCGCGGGCCAGTTCTTTGCCCAGGCGCAGCTGCGGGTACAACGCCCGCGCCGTCAGATCGCCGGTCCGGTGCAGGCTGGAACCCTTGCTGCACAACTTGCCGAAGTTGGCCGGGTGTGCCGGATCGCCGCTGACCCCGAAGATCTGCGTGCCATCGTGCTCGATCAGCACGCCGCAGCCGACCCCGCAGTAGCAGCAGGTCGATGCCGTGACCTGGCGGTTCATCAACCGGCGTCCCGCAGGGCCAGCATCACCCGGCCGTTTTCCACCCGGGCGTGGTGATGGTGGGCGCAGCCGATATCCGGTGCCTGGGCTTCGCCGGACGCCAGGTCGATCTGCCAGTTGTGCAGCGGGCAGGCCACGCGTTTGCCATAGATCAGCCCCTGGGACAGCGGCCCGCCCTTGTGCGGGCAGCGGTCATCGAGGGCGAACACTTCATCGTCACTGGTGCGAAAAATCGCGATTTCCCCTCTCGGGCCACTGACAATGCGCGAGCCCAGGGAGTTGATTTCTTCGAGGGCGCAGATATCCAGCCAGTTCATAGCACTACCTCCAGCTGTTTGACGGCGATGGTGTCGAATTCCTTCTTCAACAGCGGCTGCTCCAGGCGCTCTTTCCACGGGTCTTGTTCAAACGACAGGGAGAATTGCAGGCGCTCATTGAGGGCCTGGCGCCGCGCCGGGTCTTCCAGCACGGCCTTCTTGATGTGGTCCATGCCCACCCGTTGCAGGTAGTGCACGGTGCGCTCCAGGTAGAAGGCTTCTTCGCGGTACAGCTGTAGGAAAGCGCCGTTGTACTCACGTACTTCTTCGGCGGTCTTGAGCTTGACGAAAAACTCCGCGACCTCAGTCTTGATCCCGCCATTGCCGCCGATGTACATCTCCCAGCCCGAGTCGACGCCGATAATGCCCACATCCTTGATCCCTGCTTCCGAGCAATTGCGCGGGCACCCGGACACCGCCAGCTTGACCTTGTGGGGCGACCACATATTGAACAGGTCATGTTCCAGCTCAATGCCCAGTTGCGTGGAGTTCTGCGTGCCAAACCGGCAGAACTCGCTGCCAACACAGGTCTTCACGGTGCGGATGGATTTGCCGTAGGCATGCCCGGACGGCATATCGAGGTCTTTCCACACCCCGGGTAGGTCCTGTTTCTTGATGCCCAGCAAGTCGATGCGCTGGCCGCCGGTGACCTTGACCATCGGCACGTTGTACTTGTCGGCCACATCGGCAATCCGGCGCAGCTCGGAAGGATTGGTCACACCGCCCCACATCCGTGGGACTACCGAGTAGGTGCCGTCTTTCTGAATATTGGCGTGGGCCCGTTCGTTGATCAGGCGCGATTGCGGGTCGTCCTTGGCTTCGCCCGGCCAGGTGGAAATCAGGTAGTAGTTGAGTGCCGGGCGGCAGGTGGCGCAACCGTTGGGCGTACGCCAGTTCAGGTAGCTCATGGTGTCGGCGATGGTCAGCAAGTGCTGGTCGCGAATGGCCTGGCGGATTTGCCCGTGATTGAGGTCGCTGCAGCCGCAGATGGCTTTTTCGCTTTTGGGTTTGACGTCGGCGGCGCCGCCCACAGTGTTGATCAGGATCTGCTCCACCAGCCCGGCACAGGAGCCGCAGGAGCTGGCGGCCTTGGTGTGTTTTTTCACCTCATCGACACTGAACAGGCCCTGTTCCTGGATCGCCTTGACGATGGTGCCCTTGCACACCCCGTTGCAGCCGCAGACTTCGGCGTTGTCGGCCATGCTCATGGCTTTGTCCTGGCCTTGGTGGCCTACATCGCCCAGGGCGTTTTCGCCGAACATCAGGTGATCGCGGATCTCACTAATGCCATGGTTCTCACGGATCTGCCGGAAATACCAACCGCCGTCAGCGGTATCGCCGTACAGGCAGGCGCCGACCAGTATGTCGTCCTTGATCACCAGCTTCTTATAGACGCCACCGATAGGGTCGGAAAGGGTGATGGTCTCGGTGCCTTCGCCGCCCATGAAGTCGCCAGCAGAAAACAGGTCGATGCCGGTGACTTTCAGCTTGGTCGAGGTCACCGAGCCTTTGTAAGTGGCGAAGCCCAACTGCGCCAGGTGGTTGGCACACACCTTGGCCTGCTCGAACAGCGGCGCCACCAGGCCGTAGGCAATCCCACGATGGCTGGCGCACTCGCCGATGGCATAGATGCGCGGGTCGTAGGTTTGCATCGTGTCGTTGACCAGAATCCCACGGTTGCACGGGATGCCGGACTGTTCCGCCAGCTCGGTGTTGGGGCGGATACCGGCAGCCATCACCACCAGGTCAGCCGGAATCACCTCGCCATTTTTGAACTGCACCGAGCCCACGCGACCATTGCCGGCGTCATGCAGGGCCTGGGTCTGCTCGCACAGGCGAAACACCAGGCCCCGGCTTTCCAGTTCGGTTTGCAGCAACTGGCCGCTGGTCTTGTCCAACTGGCGTTCCAGCAGCCATTCGCCGATATGCACCACGGTCACGTGCATGCCGCGCAACATCAGGCCATTGGCCGCTTCCAGGCCCAGCAAGCCGCCACCGATGACCACCGCGTGCTTGTGGGTGCGGGCGGTGTCGATCATGGCCTGGGTGTCGGCGATATCGCGGTAGCCAATTACACCCTGCAAGGTATTGCCGGGGATCGGCAGGATAAACGGGGTCGAGCCGGTGGCGATCAGCAGGCGATCGTATTCGGCTTCCGTGCCGTCTTCGGCGATGACTTTGCGCTTGACCCGGTCGATCTGCACCACCTTGCGGTTGAGCAGCAGCTTGATGTTGTTTTGCAGGTACCAGTCCAGGTCGTTGAGCACGATCTCTTCGAACGTCTGCTCACCGGCCAGCACCGGCGACAGCAGGATGCGGTTGTAGTTGGTATGGGGCTCGGCACCAAAGACCGTAATGTCATACAGCTCGGTGCTCAGCTTCAGCAGTTCTTCAAGGGTGCGAACCCCGGCCATGCCGTTGCCGATCATCACCAGTTTGAGTTTCTTCATGTCGTTCTCCGCAGTGGCTCGACAAATCACGCGCAAACAAAAAAGGCGTCCCGCTAGTTGCCTAGCGAGGACGCCTTTGTCCTGGTCCCGTTCTCTCGGGAAAGCCCCACCTTCGTCGTTGAAGGGGGGCTGTATGTGGGGGTGTTGCAGAAGCTAATGCAGTGGTTGTGCCAAGTCGCGCAACGCCGGGTTTACTGGGGTTTTAGTGGATGCTCCAAGGTCTTTACGCACCATTTGAAGGCGGGATGCCCACAACTGGCGCACCTGCCTCCTATAGGGATAACAGATACAGCAACAGCAGATTGATCAGCAACGACACCAACGCCAGGGTTTGCCAGACCTTCAGCGGCTCGCGCTCCAGCAGTGGCCGCGGGCGCAGGCTCAGTTCGCGGCGGTCGGCCTGTTCCAGCACCAGCAGCCATTCCTCGGCGGTTTCGTAACGTTGGGCCGCTTGTGCCGCCACCGAGCGCTCCAGGCTCTGCTGCAACCAGTCGGGCAGGTCGGGTCGATAACGGCTGGCACTGACTGGTGTGTTGAAGCGGGGGCGCTGGAACGCTTCGATTTCACCGTAGGGATAATGCCCGGTCAGCAGGTAATACAGGCTCACGCCGACGCTGTACAAATCCTGCTGCGGTGTCGGACGTTCGCCGCTGAAGGCTTCGGGCGCGATAAAGCTGGGGGTGCCCGGCAACAGGTGAGCGCGGTCTTCGGATAAGCCGGGGCAATAGGCCAGGCCAAAATCCAGCACCCGCAGTTCGCCGTCTTCCCCCAACAGCAGGTTTTCCGGCTTGATGTCACGGTGCAGGATTTGCCGGCGATGCAGCATGCCCACCGCCCGCAGCAAGCGCTCGGCGATGGACTGCCATTGCGCCAGCGGCAAGGGGCCTTGCTGCTGGAACAGTTCGGCCAGGGTCTGCCCGCTGTATTCACGCATCACATAGTACAAATGCTGACGCCCGCTGCCCGGATGGACTTCAGGAAATGCCCGTCCCGCCACCCGGCGCAAAAACCATTCTTCCGCGAGCAGGGCCTGGGCCGCATCGTTGTCATCGTCGCGACCCGGGGCCAGGGTTTTCAGCAGCCAGGCTTGCTGCTGGGTATCACGTACCCTATACAGCAACGACTGCCGACTGTGCGCCAGCACGCGCTCCACCTGCCAGCCTTCAAAGGCTTGCCCGGCCTTCAACGGCGGCGGCAGTGGCCACTGCTGCAACTGCACCAGCGCATCACCCAGGGTCGCGGCGCCAAGCTGGTCGATGCGCACCAGCAGGGCGCTGGCATTGTCCTGGCTACCCGCCAGGTGCGCCGCATTGACCAGGGTGTTCACGGCCAGATCCAGGTCGGCCTGTTCGCGCAGGATCGCGCGGATGCTGTGATCGGCCAGGGTCGCCCATACCCCATCGCTGAGCAGCAGGAAGCACTCGCCCTGGCGCAGTTCACCGTCGAGAAAATCCACCACCAGATGCTGGTCCAGGCCCAGGGCGCGCTTGAGCACATGCTGCATGCCCGGTTGCTCCCAGACATGTTCTTCAGTGATGCGCTGCAACTCGCCCGCGAACCAGCGATACACCCGGCAGTCACCGACATGCGCCAAGGTAAAACGCTGGCCGCGAAACACCAGGGCGCTGAGGGTGGTCAGCAACGGCTGGCCGCCGCCATTGGCCTGCAGCCAGCGATTTTGTGCGAGCAACAGGCGATCCAGGGCCTGGGCCACGCCCCAGGTTTGCGGCGTGGCGTAGTAGTCCAGGGCCAGGGCCTGCAAGGTCGAGCGCGCGGCCAGGCCGCCGTCGGCGCATTGGCTGACACCATCGGCGATGGCACACAGATAGCCCTTGCTCGCGGCCAGCTCCGGGGCCGGGGTGACCAGGCGCAGGGCATCCTGGTTTTCCGCGCGAGGCCCAATGGCGCTGGCCTGGGCCACGCTCAGTTGCAGGCTCATCAGACCCGCGCTGCGGTGACGGCAGCCGAACCCCAGGTGGTCCTCCAGCGCCGCTTCACGCCATACAGGCCGAACCACGCCAGCACGCCCAGGCTGGCGAATAGCCACAACGCCAACTGATAGCTGCCGGTGCTTTGCTTGATTGCACCCATACCCGCCGCCAGGGCGAAACCGCCGATACCGCCGGCCATGCCGATCAACCCGGTCATCACGCCGATCTCCCGGCGAAAGCGCTGGGGCACCAACTGGAAGACCGCGCCGTTACCGGCCCCCAGGCCGAGCATGGTGCATACGAACAGGGCCAGTGCAGCGTAGGAACTCGGTAGGTTGAAGCCCACTGCCGCGATGCACACCACCGCCACGCCGTACATACCCAGCAGGGTGCGGATCCCGCCGAAGCGGTCGGCCAGGGCGCCGCCCAGGGGCCGCATCAGGCTGCCGCCGAACACACAGGCTGCGGTGTAGTAGCCGGCAGTGACCGGGCTCAAGCCATATTGGTCGTTGAAGTAGCCGGGCAGGGCGCTGGCCAGGCCGATAAAGCCACCGAAGGTCACGCTGTAGAAGAACATGAACCACCAACTGTCGCGGTCGCCCAGGGCCTTGAAGTAGTCGGCCATGGATTTGGCTTTCGGTCGTTCAGGCGCATTGCGCGCCAACCAGGCGAATACGATCAAGGTCAGGACCAGCGGGATCAGGGCAAAGCCAAACACGTTGCTCCAGCCAAAGGCGGCGGCGATCAGCGGCGCCAGCAGTGCGGCGAACACCGTGCCGGAATTGCCCGCGCCGGCGATGCCCATGGCCTTGCCCTGGTGCTCGGCGGGGTACCACTGGGAGGCCAACGGCAGGGCCACGGCAAACGACGCCCCGGCCATGCCGAGAAACAGCCCCAGCAGCAGCGCCTGTTCATAGCTGTGGATCCCCAGTTTCCAGGCACAGAACAGCGCCACAATCACGATCACCTGGCCGATCAGGCCGGCGGTCTTGGGCGACAACTTGTCTGCCAGCATGCCCATCAAGAAGCGCAGGATCGCGCCCGCCAGGATCGGTGTGGCAACCATCAGCCCGCGTTGCTGGGTGGTCAGTTGCAGGTCGGCGGCGATCTGCACCGCCAGCGGGCCCAATAGATACCAGACCATGAAACTCAGGTCGAAATACAGGAACGCGGCAAACAAGGTCGGGGTGTGCCCGGATTTCCAGAAGCTTGATTTCATCACGCACCTCAGATTGGGGATCTTGTAGAAGGCCTGGTGATGGAACGGCCAGCGAAGGCCGCCCCACCCAAACGAAAAAACGCCGCCACCGGGTTCGCCTGGGCAAACCGGATGTGCGACGTCTTTGTCGTGGAGGGGCAACCGCCGTTGGTTACCTGGGATGTTTGGTTTGCAAGTCTTGCGCCAATCGGGACACTGCCATCGCGGGCAAGCCCGTTTCCACAGTGGGCGAGGGTAGTTGTGTGTCTCAGCCTAACAATTCACTCATGGCAATAATCTGCTCGGCCACCTGGATCAACTTCTGCTGGCGGCTCATGGCTTGGCGGCGCATCAGGGTGTAGGCCTGTTCTTCATTGCAGTCCTTCATTTTCATCAGCAAACCCTTGGCCAGCTCGATGCGCTTGCGTTCCGCCAGTTGCTGGTCGCGGGCCTGCAGCTGCGCACGCAGGGCCTGATCGCTCTCGAAGCGTGCCATGGCCACATCGAGGATCGGCTGCAGGCGCTGGGCCTGGATGCCCTCGACGATGTAGGCACTGACCCCGGACTTGATTGCCTGGCGCATCACGTCGGGGTCATGTTCGTCGGTAAACATCACGATGGGGCGGGGCTGGTCACGGCTGACCAGCACCACTTGCTCCATCACATCGCGGCCGGGTGACTCGGTATCGATCAGAATCACATCCGGGCGCACTGTTTCGACGCGCGCCGGCAGGTCGATGGTCAGGCCGGACTCGTCGATCACCTCAAAACCGGCCTCGGTCAGTGCACTTTTAAGGCGCCCGACTTTGCGTGGGGTGTCATTGATCAGCAGGATTCGCAACATGGGTGGCCTCCCATCAGCGCAAGGCGTGGCGGACGACATCGTCGGCCAGGGCATGCAGGCGGAAGCTACGGGCGTAGGCGGCCGGGTCCGAGCCATCCCAGACCTTGCCGTCGATCAATTGGCTGCTGCGCATATCCGCGCTCCAGGCTGCCACACCCACCGCCGTCGCGGCCTGGCGGTAGAGGTCCAGTTGCTGCACCTGCCGGGCAACGGCGAGGTAGTCAGGGTCGTCACGCAGCAGGCCCCAGCGGCGGAACTGGGTCATGAACCACATGCCGTCAGACAGGTACGGCAGGTTGACCTCGCCACCGCCATGGAAGCGCAGCGCGTGCACGTCTTGCCAGTGGTTGCCCAGGCCATCGTCATAAGCCCCGAGCAGGCGCGGTTCGATGCAGTCGAGTGGGGCGTCCAGATATTCCCTGGCGCTGAGCAGTTGCGCGGTGGAGCGGCGGTTCTCCAGGCTGTCGTCGATAAAACGGCTGGCCTCCAGGATCGCCATTACCAGCACGCGGGCGGTGTTGGGGTATTGCTCGACAAACGCCTGGGTGCAGCCCAGGACTTTTTCCGGGTGATCCGGCCAGATCGCCTGGCTGGTGGCCAGGGTAAAGCCCTGGTTCTGCTGCACCGCGCTGGCGCACCAGGGTTCGCCCACACACAGGCCGTCAATCCGCCCGGCCTGCAAGTGCGCGACCATCTGCGGCGGCGGCACCACCACACTCTCGACATCGCGCAGCGGATGAATGCCTTGGCTGGCCAGCCAGTAATACAACCACATGGCGTGGGTGCCGGTGGGAAACGTCTGGGCGAAGGTGAGTTTTGTCCGGCTTTGGTGCACCTTGCGCGCCAGTGCCTCAGGACTGGTCACGCCCTGGTGCTGCAGGCCCTGGGACAAGTTGATGCCCTGGCCGTTCTGGTTCAGGCCCATCAGCACCGCCATGTCGGTTGGCGCCACGCCGCCGATGCCCAGGTGCACCGCATAGATCAGGCCATACAGGCTGTGGGCGGCGTCCAGTTCGCCGCTGACCAGCTTGTCGCGCAGGCCGGCCCAGGATGACTGGCGCTTGAGGTTCAGCGTCAGCCCGTACGGCTGGGCAAACCCCTGGGTCGCCGCGACCACCAGCGAGGCGCAATCGCTCAAGGCCATGAAGCCCAGGTCGAGGCTGCTCTTTTCCGGGGCATCGCTGCCGTTGACCCAGGCCAGGGGGTTATTGGCCTGGCTGTTGCCCACCTGATCACTCATCAACACCTACCTTCTGTGTGAAAAAAGGCGTCGTTCCGTAGGGCGGCTTGCAAGCCTCCTGCAGGTAACGACGCCTTTGTGCTTGAGCCCGTTCCGTCGTTGGTGCGGGCCGCGATACACAAGACAAAGCAAGGCACATGCCACGGCGCAGGGCGTTCCGTGGTTGATCAGGTTTTCATCAAGATTGCATTGCGCGGGCCTTTCACTATGGCGCTCCTTCGGGCAACACCCTTCAGGAAACCCCGCGTGCTTCTTGATCAATCTATCGCAGCGACCTGCGCTGCCTTTTTGCAGCGCTGGCTGCTGGGCGGGCTGTTGATGCTCGCTGCCCTGCCAGCCATGGGCGCGACCTACCTGGCGTTGGATGAAAGCCTTTCGGGCTTCTTCGCCCGGCTTGCGGTGCCCTTGGGGCAGCCCATCGTGGTCAGCAAGCGGGCGGCGGGCAAGCGCATCACCGGGCAATTTGATTTTGCCGACGCGCAAGCGGTCCTCGAGACGGTAGCGTTGCAGCACGAATTGATCTGGTACAGCGACGGCCAGGTGCTACATCTCTACGACGCCAGCGAGGCCAAGAGTTCCGGGGTGATTCTGCGGCACATGAGCGTCGACAGATTGCGTGTGGTCATGCGGCGCGCGGGGCTCGACGAGGCGCGCTACCCGCTGCGCAAGGCCGGTGCGCGATTGTTTTATGTGTCCGGGCCCGCCAATTATGTTGATCACGTATTGCGCCTGGCCCAACTGATGGACCGCCAACGCCCGGCACGGCGCCAGGCGTTACCGGAAGTCGGTGTCGTGCAGGTGCTGAATCATGACGTGGCAGACCACCAGTACGACATGGGGCCGCAAAAAATCACCGTGCCCGGCATGGCAACGCTGGTCGAGCGTCGGCTTGCCGAGCTTGGGCGCAAGACCGGCACTGGCGCAGCGGTAATCGCCTACCCACAGGTCAACAGCCTGTTGATCAAGGGAAGCGCGCAGCAGTTGCGGTTTATCAAAGAACTGGTGGCTGAATTGGATACACCCACGGCTCCCGTGATGGGCTCTGTTTCGACCCCCCTGAGCTCTGATCAATACGAGCGCGTCCGGCGTGCATTTGCTCGCATCGCCGAGCAATGAAAGCAGGCATTACCTATGGCGAACGGGGGCTGTTGACCTCGAAAGTTCCTACGAAACACTCCCGGAAAACTTCGAAGCACAGGGTTTTTTCCTAACGTGCAATTGGCTGCGGGTTTCTATAGTCGCGATATCTCCAGGCGGTGCGATATCAATATTCAAGGCGCCGCGTATGTCAGACAGGAACAGAGGTTTGCATGGTTGCTGCAGTTGAGGGCTTGGTCAGGGGCTCCCTCGCCTTTGGTCATTGGAAGTTGCAGGGTGATGGCCGGCTGACCGCCGAAGGTCGCGACATTCAGTTACCCCCCAAGGAATGTCATGTGTTGCGCTTGTTGCTGGCCACGCCCGGCGTATTGGTGACCAAGGACTACCTGCTGGAGCAGGTCTGGCCCCATATCGACATCGCCGAAGAGTCCCTGACCCGTTGTATCTACTCATTGCGCAAGCAATTGGAGGGCGACAGGCGGTTGATCGCGACAGTGTATGGCCGCGGTTATCGCTTCAATGGCCGGGTAAGGGTGCTCGAGCGGCCTGGCCAGGCAGCGCAAGGTGCGGGTGCTCCACGGCGTGCTTGCCCGGCCTGTGGCTGGTACGCCGAAGCGGCTGTCGAGCAGGCATGAAACGAGCCTGCAGGCTGGGGCTGCTGTTACTTACCCTGGGCAAGGCGAGTGAGGCCGGGGCTTATTGTTGGGCCGAGGCCGCCCGCCAATACGATATCGAGCCGGAGTTACTGCAAGCCATTGCCGCCGTGGAGTCGGGCTATCGCGCCGAGGCCATGAACTACAGCAATAACAATGGCAGCCGTGACATCGGCCTGATGCAGATCAACAGCATTCATCTGCCGCGCCTGCTCAAGCAGGGGATTACCGAGCAGCGTCTGTTGGATGAGCCGTGCCTGTCGGTGGAGGTGGGGGCGTCGATTCTGGCCGACTTCATCAAGCAGTTTGGTTACAACTGGACCGCCGTGGGCGCCTACAACGTCGGGCCTGGGGCAGGGGGCGAGCGTGATGCGCTGCGCCTGCGTTATGCGCAGAAGATCTGGGCGCGCTACGAAGAGTTGATGCAGCATCGAAACGGATGATCGACCGGCGGTGTGCCATGCCTCGCACGTACCCGCCACCCCGGCTATAATCGCCGCCACCTTTCGCCGCCATCCGAGTCAAGCCCGCCCATGTATACCCTGGCCCGCCAGCTGTTGTTCAAACTCTCCCCGGAAACTTCCCACGATCTGTCCCTGGACCTGATCGGCGCGGGTGGCCGCCTGGGGCTCAATGGCCTGGTGTGCAAGGCGCCGGCAAAGATGCCGGTCTCGGTGATGGGGCTCGATTTCCCCAACCCGGTGGGCCTGGCAGCTGGCCTGGACAAGAACGGTGCTGCCATCGACGGCTTTGCGCAGTTGGGCTTCGGTTTTGTCGAGATCGGCACCGTCACGCCGCGTCCGCAGCCGGGCAATCCCAAGCCGCGCATTTTCCGCCTGCCGGAGGCCGAGGCGATCATCAATCGCATGGGGTTCAACAACCTGGGCGTCGATCACCTGCTGGCGCGGGTCCAGGCCGCCAAGTACAAGGGCATCCTCGGGATCAATATCGGCAAGAACTTCGACACCCCGGTGGAACGTGCGGTAGATGACTACCTGCTCTGCCTGGACAAGGTCTACGCCCATGCCAGCTATGTGACCGTCAACGTCAGCTCGCCCAACACCCCGGGCCTGCGCAGCCTGCAGTTTGGCGACTCGCTCAAGCAACTGCTCGAAGCCCTGCGCCAGCGCCAGGAAGACCTGGCGGTACGCCATGGCAAGCGCGTGCCCTTGGCGATCAAGATCGCCCCGGACATGAACGACGAAGAAACCGTGCTGGTGGCCCAGGCCCTGGTGGATGCGGGGATGGATGCGGTGATTGCCACCAACACCACCCTCAGCCGTGCCGGCGTTGAAGGCCTGGCTTTCGGTGACGAGGCGGGTGGGCTTTCCGGCGCGCCGGTGCGTGACCAGAGCACCCATATCGTCAAGGTGCTGGCGGCCGAGTTGGCCGGGCGTTTGCCGATCATCGCCGTGGGCGGTATCACCGAAGGCAAGCACGCCGCCGAGAAAATCGCCGCGGGTGCCAGCCTGGTGCAGTTGTATTCCGGGTTTATCTACAAGGGTCCAGCGTTGATTCGCCAATCGGTGGACGCCATTGCGGCGAGCGGGCTTGCCCCGCGTGGGACTGCAAAGCAGCCCTGAAGCTGCTGCTGCGCAGGGGTTTCAAGCCCATAAAAAAGGGCTCCTCGAAGGAGCCCCTGGGCCGAAGCCCGCCGCCCGGATGGGGCGTGCGTGGTTAAGTTGTTACATTCTTCAAGGTGGTTGTCGGAATTACGTGCCCTGATTAGCCGACGGCGTGAAGTTCGTTGAGTCTGTGGATCCCCGCAGTGCCGGTCATACCGTCCCAGTTGTCGCCGCGTCCTTCGCGCCAGCCGTTAATCCAGGCTTGGCGTACTGACGGTAGAGTAAATGGGCAAAGCTCACGGGATTTGCCATGAACGCCATACTGATATCCGCGTAAAAATGCTCTTTCCAACGGATCACGCTTAAGTCTTCTCATAGGGTGTTTCCCTCACTTGTTGACTGTCTTGATATCCTTCGGCCTCGTCCGAGGCCGGGCAGAGTTTTTCTGCCGTTGGTGTGGCTCGCTGCCGGCGTGGCGAGCCTCTGTGTCAGCGTCGTTGTGGCGCTAACCTGTGTTGAGTTCTAACCAATAGGTCACATGGTTTCAATGATCGTTTTGTCATAAGCACGTAACGATAACGATGCTATAGCCATAAGCTGGGATGGCTTTTCGCCCCATTTATTGGGCAAAGCCAGCTATGATGTGCCCTGTATAGAGGATGGGTTTAATCCTTTAGTGAGAATACCCGCCGCTTGCAGTCGGTTATTATTCGACGAAGGGTCAGAGTATTTCCTTTTGTTGCACAAATTATCTCTCTGCCCCGGCAATCAAGGCCCTGCAGGTCTGGACACCGGGGTGGAACGGCACACATTCGTGCCACGCGAGCGCTCTTCAAGAAAAGCGCTTGATTGAAAACCGAACGCGCGATGCGTCGCCCGTTCACTTATTGCTGAAAAGCCTGGAATCCCCATGTCGGACCGTTACGAACTCTTCCTCACTTGCCCCAAGGGCCTCGAAGGCCTGCTGATCGAGGAAGCCGTCGGGCTTGGCCTTGAAGACGCCCGCGAGCACACCTCGGCTGTGCGCGGCATGGCCGACATGGAAACCGCCTACCGCCTGTGCCTCTGGTCGCGTCTGGCCAACCGTGTACTGCTGGTGCTCAAGCGCTTCCCGATGAAGGATGCCGAAGACCTGTACCACGGGGTGCTGGATATCGAATGGCAAGACCATATGGTCCCTGACGGCACCCTGGCGGTGGAGTTCAGCGGCCACGGTTCGGGCATCGACAACACCCACTTCGGCGCGCTGAAGGTCAAGGATGCGATTGTCGACAAGCTGCGCACCCCGACCGGCGAACGCCCGTCCATCGACAAGATCAACCCCGACCTGCGCATTCACCTGCGCCTGGACCGTGGCGAAGCGATCCTCTCCCTCGACCTGTCCGGCCACAGCCTGCACCAGCGCGGTTACCGCCTGCAGCAGGGCGCGGCACCGTTGAAGGAAAACCTCGCGGCGGCAATTTTGATTCGTGCCGGCTGGCCGCGCATTGCTGCTGAAAACGGCGCGTTGACTGACCCGATGTGCGGCGTCGGTACCTTCCTGGTGGAAGGCGCGATGATCGCCGCCGACATGGCCCCCAACCTTAATCGCGAGCAGTGGGGCTTCACCGCCTGGCTCGGCCACGTGCCGGCCCTGTGGAAAAAACTCCACACCGAGGCCAGCGAGCGTGCGGCCATCGGCATGAACAAGCCGCCATTGTGGATCCGCGGTTACGAAGCCGATCCGCGCCTGATCCAGCCTGCGCGCAACAACATCGAGCGTGCCGGCCTGAGCCACTGGATCAAGATTTACCAGGGCGAAGTCGGCACCTTCGAGCCGCGCCCGGACCAGAACCAGAAAGGCCTGGTGATCTGCAACCCGCCGTACGGCGAGCGCCTGGGTGACGAAGCCAGCCTGTTGTACCTCTACCAGAATCTCGGTGAGCGTCTGCGCCAGGCGTGCATGGGCTGGGAGGCGGCGGTGTTCACCGGCGCCCCGGACCTGGGCAAGCGCATGGGCATTCGTAGCCACAAGCAGTATTCGTTCTGGAACGGCGCGTTGCCGTGCAAGCTGCTGCTGATCAAGGTCAACCCGGACCAGTTCGTCACCGGCGAGCGCCGCACCCCGGAGCAGCGCCAGGCCGAACGTGAGCAAGCCGCTTACGACCAGGCCCCGACCGAGCCGCAAGAGCGCCAATACAACAAGAACGGTAACCCGATCAAACCTGCGCCTGCACCGGCGCCAGTGGTTGAGCAGGCGCGCTTGAGCGAAGGCGGGCAGATGTTTGCCAACCGCCTGCAAAAGAATCTCAAGCTGCTGGGCAAGTGGGCCAAGCGCGAGGGTGTCGATTGCTACCGCGTGTACGATGCCGATATGCCGGAATACTCCATGGCCATCGACCTGTACCACGATTGGGTGCACGTCCAGGAATACGTGGCACCGAAGTCCATCGACCCGGAAAAAGCCTCGGCGCGCATGTTCGATGCCCTGGCCGCCATTCCCCAGGCGCTGAACATCGACAAGAGCCGTGTGGTGGTCAAGCGCCGCGAGCGTCAGAGCGGCACCAAGCAGTACGAGCGCCAGAGCGCCCAGGGCAAGTTCACCGAAGTCAGCGAAGGCGGGGTGAAGCTGCTGGTCAACCTCACTGACTACCTGGACACCGGTCTGTTTCTCGACCACCGCCCGATGCGCATGCGCATCCAGAAGGAAGCAGCCGGCAAGCGCTTCCTCAACCTGTATTGCTACACCGCCACCGCCAGCGTGCACGCGGCCAAGGGCGGCGCGCGCAGCACCACCAGCGTCGACCTGTCGAAAACCTATCTGGACTGGGCGCGCCGCAACCTGTCCCTCAATGGCTTCTCCGACAAGAACCGCCTGGAGCAGGGCGATGTGATGGCGTGGCTGGAAGCCAGCCGTGATGAGTTCGACCTGATCTTCATCGACCCGCCGACCTTCTCCAACTCCAAGCGCATGGAAGGTGTGTTCGACGTCCAGCGTGACCACGTGCAATTGCTCGACCTGGCCATGGCCCGCCTGGCGCCGGGCGGGGTGCTGTATTTCTCCAACAACTTCCGCAAGTTCCAGTTGGAAGACAACCTGGGCGAGCGCTATGCCGTCGAGGAAATCAGCGATAAAACCATTGATCCGGATTTTGCCCGTAACCCGAAAATCCATCGTGCCTGGAAAATCACCGCACGCTGATCGACCTTGAAGCCGCAAGCCTGGATTTTTCCGGGCTCGCGGTTTTTTTACGCTGGTCAAAAGAGGGCTCGATGGCTATAACTAACCTCTTAGCCGAAGTAGCGCTCCTGCACGCTGGTGTTTCGAGTTTTGCCTATGCCGTTGCAAGCCGTCCGCCCGAAAATACTGGGATTTATCAGCGAGCAGGCATCCGCTTGGCTGGTGGCATTGGTGGTCTTGCTGGTGGGGGTGGCGCTCACCGCCGTGCTGGCGCTGACCACGGCCGATCGGCATCACCAGCAGGTCCGCCAGCGTTTCCAGTTATTGGTCAACGAGCGCTATAGCCGCCTGGAAGAGCGTTTCGAAGACCAGGAGCAGCGCCTGGGCAGCCTGCAGCGTTTTTTCGTCAACTCCCATGATGTTTCCCGCGAAGATTTCGATGGGTTCGCCCAGCCGTTGCTGTTGCGCGCCCGTGCCTATGCCTGGGCGCCCCGGGTAGCGCGTGATCAGCGCCGGGCGTTCGAACAACAGGTGTCACGCCAGCGTGGCGCGCCTTTCTCCATTCGTGAGTTGAATGAAGCCGGGGCGCTGGTACCGGCGCACGAGCGTGACGAGTACGTGCCGGTGTTGTACAGCCAGACCCAGAGCATCCTCGGCTCGCCCTTGGGGTTTGACCTGCTGGCCCAGCCGTTGCGCCGCTCGACGATCGAGCGGGCGTACCGTTCCGCAACCATTGCCGTATCCCAACCGATGTCGCTGGTGGGGGTGGAGCCGGCGTATACCATGGGCGTGTTGCTGGTAGCACCGGTCACTCGGCCGCCCACCGCGCAAATGCCCTACAACGAACCCTACGGTTTCGTCATGGCGGTGATCAGCATGCGCCAATTGGTAGCCGACGGTTTGCCCAAGCCCGCGCGGGATAACCTGGTGATGCAGATTGTCGACACCTCCGATACTCAACAGCAGGTGCTGTATGAGTCGGACAATCCCGTGGGCGATAGCAGCCTGGAGTCGATCCGCCGGCTGACCCTGGGCGATCATGTCTACGCCTTGAGCCTGCGTCCCAGCCAGGTGTTCGTGCAGGCCAATCACTCTTCGACGAGCAGTATCCTGGCCATGGGCGGTTTGCTCAGCCTGTTGCTCAGTGCCTTGCTCTATGTGCTGGTCAGCCAGCGGCAGCGGGCGCTGAGGCTGGTCCAGCAGCGTACGGGGCAATTGCACCAGCGCGAGTATGAGTTGCGTGGCGCCCATGGCCAGTTGCGCAGCGTGCTCAACGCCGCGACCCAGGTGGCGATCATTGCCACGGACTTGCGGGGCGTGATCAGCACGTTCAATGCCGGCGCCGAGAAGATGCTGGGTTATCAGGCCGACCAGGTGCTCGGTCACATGACCCTCGAAAGCCTGCACCTGGCGCCCGAACTGGAAGCCCGTGCGGTGCAGTTGAGCCAGGCGCTGGGCAAACGGATCATGCCCGGCCAGGCGATGCTGGTGGAGGGCAGCGACAGCCTGCATGAGGCCCGGGAGTGGACGTTGGTGCGCCAGGACGGCAGCCAGTTGACCGTGAATATGCTGGCCACGGCATTGCTTGACGAGCATGGCTTGTGGATCGGGCACCTGGCGATCTGCCTGGATGTCACCGAGCAGAAACGCGCGTATGAGGCCCTGGCGGCGCGGGATCGTTTGCTGAAAAAACTCAGTGCCCACGTGCCGGGCGGGATCTTCCAGTTCACCCTCGAACCCAATGACAACTGGCGGTTTATCTACGCCAGCGATGGTATTCGCGATATCTACGAAATCGACCCGGGGTTGCTGCAACAGGATGCCAAGCAAGTCTTCGAGCGTATTCATCCCCAGGACGCAGAGCGCATCCGCGCCTCTATCCGCCTGTCCGCGCTGCAGTTGAGTCACTGGCGCGAAGAATATCGGGTACAACTGCCGGGCCGGGGCCTGCGTTGGATCCGTGGCGAGGCGACGCCGGAAGAGTTACCCGGTGGCGGTACGCTATGGCATGGCTATGTGTCGGATATCTCCGATCTCAAGCGGGTGGAAGAAGAGTTGCGGGCACTGTCCATCACCGATTCGTTGACGGGTATCCATAACCGTCGCTACTTCCAGGATCGGCTGAAGGCCGAGATGAGTCGGGTGCGGCGTACGTCGGGGTCGCTGGCGGTGATCATGCTGGATATTGATCACTTCAAGCGCATCAATGACCAGCATGGGCACGCGGCGGGGGATGGTGTGCTGCAGGAGCTGTGCCGGCGTATCAGCCTGCGCCTGCGCCGCAGCGATGTGTTCTGCCGCCTCGGCGGCGAGGAATTCATGGTGCTGTGTCCCAATACCGATGGTGTCCAGGCCTACAGCCTGGCCGTTGAGTTGTGGGAAGTGCTGCGCAGTACGCCAATGGACGGCGTCGGCACGGTGACGGCGAGTTTTGGCGTAGCCAGTTGGCGGGTCGATGAGGGCGTGGATGGCTTGTTGCTGCGCGCGGATTCGGCGGTGTATGCGGCCAAGCAGGCGGGCAGGGATCGGGTCGAGGCGCAGCGGTTGCCTGCCTGAGCACCGTATACCTAATGTGGGAGCGGGCTTGCTCGCGATGACGGTGTATCAGTCGCCAGATGTATTGACTGACACACCGTCATCGCGAGCAAGCCCGCTCCCACATTTAGTCCGCAGTGGTTGCAAAAGGTTGGTAAGCCAACCGCTCTATAGGCCCGGCGCAGCCGCCGCCAGCTTCGGCTGGCGATACAGATCCAGCAGCACCTGGTCCAGCACCGACGATGCACCCCACGGCTTCGGATCGTTGAGAATCGCCACCACCGCCCAGGTATTGCCATTGTTGTCACGGCTGAAGCCGGCAATCGCACGTACTGTGTTCAGGGTGCCGGTCTTGACGTGGGCTTCGCCGCGCAGGGCTGTGGTTCTCAGGCGCTTGCGCATGGTGCCGTCACTGCCGGCAATCGGCATCGAGCTGATGAACTCGGCCGCATACGGGCTTCTCCAGGCGGCCTGCAGCATAGTCGCCATTTCCCGGGCGCTGACCCGTTCGGCACGGGACAGGCCGGAACCGTTCTCCATTACCAAGTGCGGAGCCGTGATGCCTTTTTTCGCCAGCCACTGGCGGATCACGCGCTGTGCTGCCCTGGCGTCGTCGCCGTCGGCATCGGTGCGGTATTGCGCGCCGAGGCTGAGGAACAGCTGCTGGGCCATGGTGTTGTTACTGTATTTATTGATGTCGCGGATGATCTCGGCCAAGTCCGGGGAGAACGTCCGGGCCAGGACCTTGGCGGTTTTCGGCACCGGGGCCAGCACATCGCGGCCCTGGATCGTGCCGCCCAACTCTTTCCAGATCGCGCGCACGGCGCCGGCGGTGTAGGTGGCATGGTCGAGCAGCGACAGATACGTCTGCGAGCTGCAGCCATCGCCCAACTGGCCGCTGACGGTCACGGTGACACTGCCGTCGGCGGCGGTGACCGGGTTGTAGCGCACATCACCGGTGCACTGCTTGGCGTTGCTGGCCTTGACCTGATTGTCGATCTGGATGCTGGCAATCGGCGGTTCCACCGAGACCAACACCTTTCCCGAATCATTGCGGGTCACAAAGCGCAGGGCCTTGAGGTTGACCAGCAGGGCGTCCGGCTTGACCAGGAACGGCTTGTTGGCATCGTTGCCGTCGTCGTTGAACTCCGGCAGTTGGGGCTGGATAAAGAAGCCGCGGTCCAGCACCAGGTCGCCGGTGACTTGCTGTACGCCATTGGCGCGCAGGTCGCGCATCAGCAGCCAGAGCTTTTCCATGTTCAGCTTGGGATCGCCGCCGCCCTTGAGGTAAAGGTTGCCCCGCAGGACGCCGCCACTGAGGGTGCCGTCGGTGTAGAACTCGGTTTTCCACTGATGGTTGGGGCCGAGCATTTCCAGGGCTGCGTAGGTGGTGACCAGTTTCATGGTCGACGCCGGATTGACCGACACGTCAGCGTTGAACACCGTGGCGCTGCCGGGGCCATTGAGCGGAATCATTACCAGGGACAGGGCATCGTTCTGCAGTTTGGCTTTCTTCAGGGCTTCCTGGACTTTGGGTGGCAGGGTGGTATTGATCGGGGCGGCGGTGACCGAGAGCGCCAGGGGCAAAAGGAAACTGGCGAGTAATAATGGACGCAAGGATTTGATCATAAGAAGTAAGACCCTACTGCAGAGGAGGGTGAATATAGCGGGGGCTATGTAAGAAAATCCCCCAGTGGTCATGAAAGTGTCGGCATTATGCCCCAAGGTGGGGCTACTTGTGCCTCAACCATAGCTGCAAATGATGGATTTTTTTCGCGCTATCGTGCCACCCGTCTTGGATTGCCGGGCAATTCGCGCCTTAAACTGGTAGAGTGCCGGCCGTTAATACTTAAGAGGATTGTTCCAATGGCGACTAACCGTTCCCGGCGTCTGCGCAAAAAACTGTGCGTTGATGAATTTCAAGAGCTGGGTTTCGAACTGAACCTGGACTTCAAAGAAGGTTTGGACGATGAGGCGGTTGACGCTTTCCTCGAAGCATTCCTGACTGAAGCGATGGACGGCAATGGCCTGGACTACGTGGGCGGCGATGACTTCGGTCTGGTCTGCAAAGCCACCCGTGGTTCGGTCAACGAAGAACAGCGTGCCGCTGTTGAAGCGTGGCTCAAGGCTCGCCCAGAGCTGACCCGCGTTGAAGTCAGCGAACTGCTGGACGCCTGGCATCCAGAGACACCGGTTAACCCGGCTGTCTGATGTCATGAAAAAGCGACCCGCCCGGGTCGCTTTTTCGTTTCAAGGTATTAAATTCAGGCCTTGCGCCAGTTCAGAATCACCAGCGTCAACACCCCCGCAACAATTCCCCAGAATGCCGAACCGATGGAAAACAGCGTCAACCCCGACGCCGTAACCATAAAGGTGATCAGTGCTGCTTCCCGCTCCTTGGGCTCATTCATGGCAATGCTCAGGCCATTGATGATCGAGCCGAACAACGCCAATGCGGCAATCGACAGCACCAATTCCTTGGGCAATGCGGCGAACAACGCCGCCAAGGTCGCGCCAAATACCCCGGCAACCCCGTAGAAAATCCCGCACCACACGGCGGCGGTGTAGCGCTTGTTGCGGTCCTCATGGGCATGGGGGCCGGTGCAGATGGCCGCGCTGATGGCGGCCAGGTTGATGCCGTGGGAGCCAAACGGCGCCAGCACCAGTGAGGCCAGGCCGGTGGCGGTGATCAGCGGTGAGGCGGGCACGTCGTAGCCATCGGCGCGCAATACCGCGACCCCGGGCATGTTCTGCGAGGTCATCGCCACCACAAACAACGGAATGCCGATGCTGATGGTCGCCGCCAGGGAAAAGTGCGGCGTGGTCCACACCGGCGTCGCCACTTCCAGGCTGAACCCGCTGAAGTCCAGGAGCCCCATCAACCCGGACAAGGCAGTACCGATCAGCAGCGCCGCCAGCACGGCATATCGAGGCGACAGGCGCTTGATGATCAGGTAGGTAAAGAACATGCCCAATACCAGGGCGGTACGGTGCTGCGCGGCGACGAAAATCTCGCTGCCGATCTTGAACAGGATCCCGGCCAGCAGCGCGGCGGCCAGTGAGGCAGGGATTTTCTTCACCAGTTTTTCAAAGCTGCCGGTGAGGCCACAGATCGTCACCAGTACCGCGCAGGTGATGTAGGCGCCAATGGCCTCGCCATAGCTGACCCCGCCCAGGCTGGTAATCAACAGCGCCGCGCCGGGGGTCGACCAGGCAATGGTGATGGGCGTGCGGTAGCGCAGGGACAGGCCGATGCTGCACACCGCCATGCCGATGGAAATCGCCCAGATCCACGAGGAAATTTGCCCGGTGGTCAGGCCGGCAGCCTGGCCGGCCTGGAACATCAGCACCAGGGAGCTGGTGTAACCGGTCATCATGGCGATAAAGCCGGCGACAATGGCCGAAGGCGAAGTGTCGGCCAGTGGGCGCAGCGGCGCCTGGGTCGCGTCGGTCATGGGGCGGTGTTCCTTGTACCTGGGAAATCGTGGAATCAAGCCTAAACTCAAACGTAACTGACTGTTGCAATACAGCCGGTGGCGCAAACAGCCGTACAGTGTGTTGGCGCAACGGGTTGTGTACAATGTGCGCTGTTTTTACGCGATACTTGCCAGCGACCGCTGTACTCTTATTACAGTCAACGTCAATTCGCCGCCGTTCTCCCGACCCGAGTGCCCATGAACGAACAGTTGCAGCCCCTCAAGAAACAGCCGCGAGCCGGTAAGGCCGGTCGCAGTGGAACCCAGGACGATATCGTCTACGCGCATATCTTCGAGGCCATCCTCGAGCAACGCCTGGCGCCCGGTACCAAATTGAGTGAAGAAGCACTGGGCGAGATCTTTGGCGTCAGCCGCACCATCATCCGTCGCGCACTGTCGCGCCTGGCCCATGAAGGCGTGGTGTTGTTGCGCCCCAATCGGGGTGCGGTGGTGGCCAGCCCAAGTGTCGAGGAAGCCCGCCAGGTGTTCCTGGCCCGGCGCCTGGTCGAGCGGGCGATCACCGAATTGGCGGTGCAGCATGCCTCGACCGAAGAGCTGGCCGAACTGCGGCAGATGGTCAATGACGAGCGCGACAGCTTCTCCCGTGGCGATCGCGGCGCGGGTATCCGGCTCTCTGGCGAGTTCCACCTGAAACTGGCCGAAGCGGCAAAAAATGCCCCGCTGATCAGCTTCCAGCGCAGCCTGGTGTCCCAGACCTCGCTGATCATCGCCCAGTATGAAAGCGGCAACCGCTCACACTGTTCCTATGACGAGCACACCCAGTTGATCGATGCCATCGAGGCTCGGGATGTGGGGTTGGCGGTGAACCTGATGATGCACCACATGGATCACATCGACAGCAAGCTCAACCTCGATGAGGAAAGTGCGTCGGATGATCTGCATGCGGTGTTCTCACATTTGCTGCAGACCAAGAAGCCGGGTCGCTCCTCTATAAAACTGTAAACCCCGATCAAACTGTGGGAGCTGGCTTGCCTTAATGCCAGTCAGTCAAGCGCAGATCCCCTGTGGGAGCGGGCTTGCTCGCGAAAGCAGTGGGTCATGGACCGACGTCTTCGCGAGCAAGCCCGCTCCCACATTTGATTTTCACTGCTTTGAGCATTGCGTTCGCTTAACTGATCGGCATTATGGCTTGCCTGCTCCCACATTGGTTTGTGATGCCCTTCAAAATCAGCGTTGATGCACCAGTTGGCCGGCTGCATACGTCTGCATCACCGCCCGATCATCCCCCAGCGTCATCAACACAAACAACGTCTCGGCAATGTCCTTGGCCTGCTTCAAGCGATAGCTGAGCAGTGGCGTGGCGTTGTAGTCCAGTACCAGGAAGTCGGCATCGGTGCCCGGCTGCAGGGTGCCGATCTTGTCTTCCAGGCGCAGCGCTTTGGCGCCGCCCAGGGTCGCCAGGTACAGCGATTTGAACGGGCTCAGACGTGCGCCCTGCAATTGCATGACCTTGTAGGCCTCGTTCAGCGTCTGCAGCAGCGAGAAACTGGTACCGCCCCCCACATCCGTGCCCAGGCCCACATTGAGCTGGTGCTTCTCGGCCATCGGCAGGTTGAACAAGCCGCTGCCGAGGAAGAAGTTCGATGTCGGGCAGAACGCGACCGCTGAACCGGCTTCGGCCAGGCGCGCGCATTCGTCGTCGCACAGGTGTACGCCATGGGCGAATACCGAACGTTCCCCCAGCAGCTTGTAGTGGTCGTACACGTCCAGGTAGCCGCTGCGCTCCGGGAACAGCTCCTTGACCCATTGCACTTCCTGCAGGTTTTCACTGATGTGCGTCTGCATGTACAGGTCCGGGTATTCCCCCAGCAACTGCCCGGCGAGGGTCAACTGTTCCGGTGTGCTGGTAGGCGCGAAGCGCGGCGTAACGGCGTAGTGCAAACGGCCTTTGCCGTGCCAGCGTTCGATCAGCGCCTTGCTCTCCTGGTAGCCGGATTCGGCGGTGTCGGTCAGGTAGTCCGGCGCATTGCGGTCCATCATCACCTTGCCGGCGATCATGCGCAGGTCGAGCTTCTCGGCAGCCTCAAAAAATGAGTTCACCGATTGCGGGTGCACACTGCCGAACACCAGGGCGGTGGTGGTGCCATTGCGCAGCAGTTCCTTGATAAAGATATCCGCCACTTCTTCGGCGTGGGCCTTGTCGGCGAACTGGCTTTCACAAGGGAAGGTGTAGGTGTTGAGCCAATCCAGCAGTTGTTCGCCGTAGGCCCCGACCATGCCGGTTTGCGGCAGGTGGATATGAGTGTCGATCAGGCCGGGGGTGATCAGCGCGTCCTGGTAATGGGTGATTTCGATATCGGCCGCCAGCGTCGGCAGCAATTCGCTGGCATGCCCGAGGGCGCTGATCTGGCCGTTGTCGATCACCAGCAGGCCGTCCTCGAAATACTCATAGGAGGCGTCAATCCCGACGATGGCGGGGTCGGCGAGGCTGTGCAGAATGGCGGCACGGTAGGCTTTACGAGTCAAAGGCATGGTCGTCTCAATTCATAGCTTGGCTGCGGCGAGATACCGGCAGCAGTTTGGCAATGGGTTCGGCGCTCGCGGTGTGCTGGCCGAAGTTGGCGTTATAGGTGGCGATGATCTCGCCGGCGATGGAGATGGCGATTTCCACCGGCAATTTGCCCTTCACCTCGGTGAGGCCCATGGGGCAGCGCATGCGTTGCAACTGCGCAGCCTCGAAGCCGCGCTCACGCAGGCGGTGTTCAAACTTGACGCGTTTGGTCTGCGAGCCGATCAGGCCGAAGTAGGCAAAGTCATTGCGCTTGAGCAGGGCGGCGGTCAGTTCCAGATCCAGTGGGTGATTATGGGTCATGACGATGCAGTAACTGCCCGCAGGCAGGTCGGCAATTTCATCGACCGGCTCTTCGCTGACGATTTTACGCACGCCCTGGGGGATATGCTCCGGGAATTCCTGTTCCCGCGAGTCGATCCAGCGCACCCGGCACGGCAGGCTGGCCAGCAGCGGCACCAGGGCGCGACCGACATGGCCGGCGCCGAACACGGCAATCTGCGCCTGCACCTGGCCCATGGGTTCGAACAGCAGCACGGTGACGCCGCCACAGCACTGGCCGAGGCTGGCACCGAGGCTGAAGCGCTCCAGATGGGTGTTGTGCTGACCGCTGGCGAGCATGTCGCGGGCGATCTGCATGGCCTTGTATTCCAGGTGGCCGCCGCCGATGGTGTCGAAGGTTTGCGCGGCGCTGACTACCATCTTCGAACCGGCATTGCGCGGCGTGGAGCCGAGCTCTTCGATAATGGTCACCAGCACGCAGGGTTCACCCTGGTGTTGCAGGTCGGCGAGGGCGCTGATCCAGTTGTTCATGTCTACCTCAACATTGCTGTTGTCAGTCAGGCCGTCATCGCGGGCAAGCCCGCTCCCACAAGGGAATGCATTCCAAATGTGGGAGCGGGCTTGCCCGCGATGGCAGCACCTCGGTCTAGAGCGAAGCCATCTCGGTCTCAGCCTCAACCACCGTCGCCGCCTGCAATTGACGCATCTGCTCACAGCCCCACAACACCCGCTCCGGGGTCGCCGGCGCATCAATCTTCGGTTGATGGCGATAGTCACCCAGGCTCGCCACCGCATCCTTGATCGCGCACCACGAAGCAATCCCGAGCATAAATGGCGGTTCGCCCACGGCCTTGGAATGGAACACCGTGTCCTCCGGGTTCTTGCGGTTTTCTACCAGTTTGACCCGCAAATCCAGGGGCATGTCCGCCACGGCCGGAATCTTGTAGCTGGCCGGGCCATTGGTCATCAGCTTGCCCTTGTTGTTCCACACCAGCTCTTCCATGGTCAGCCAGCCCATGCCCTGGATAAAGCCGCCTTCGACCTGGCCAATGTCGATGGCCGGGTTCAGCGAGGCGCCCACGTCGTGGAGGATGTCGGTGCGCAGCATCTTGTACTCGCCGGTCAGGGTGTCGACGATCACTTCGCAGCAGGCCGCGCCGAAGGCGAAGTAGTAGAACGGCCGGCCCCGCGCCTGGCTGCGGTCGTAGAAAATTTTCGGGGTCTTGTAGAAGCCGGTACTCGACAGCGACACCTGGGCGAAATACGCCTGCTGGATCAGCTCCTCGAACGTCAGGATCAGCTCACGCACCCGCACATGGCCGTTGTGGAATTCCACATCCGCCTCGCTGACGTCGTACTTGCGCGCAGCGAACTCCACCAGGCGTTGCTTGATGGTTTCGGCGGCGTTCTGCGCGGCCTTGCCGTTCAGGTCGGCGCCGCTGGAGGCGGCGGTCGGCGAGGTGTTGGGCACCTTGTCGGTGTTGGTCGCGGTGATCTGCACCCGGTCGATTTCCACCTGGAAGATCTCGGCCACCACTTGCGCGACCTTAATGTTCAGGCCCTGGCCCATCTCGGTGCCGCCATGGTTCAAGTGGATGCTGCCGTCGGTGTAGATATGGATCAACGCGCCGGCCTGGTTGAGGAAGCTGGCGGTAAACGAAATACCGAACTTCACCGGCGTCAGCGCCAGGCCCTTTTTCAGGATCGGGCTGTGGGCGTTGTACAGGCGGATCGCTTCGCGGCGTTCGGCGTACTGGCTGCTGGCCTCAAGCTCGGCGGTCATTTCTTCGAGCATGTTGTGCTCGACGGTCTGGTAGTAGTGGGTGACGTTGCGCTCGGTCTTGCCATAGTAGTTGGCCTTGCGCACGGCCAGCGGGTCCAGGGCCAGATGGCGGGCGATGGCGTCCATCACTTCCTCGATGGCGACCATGCCTTGCGGGCCGCCGAAACCACGGTAGGCGGTGTTGGAGGCGGTGTTGGTCTTGCAGCGATGACCGTTGACGGTGGCATCGCCCAGGTAATACGCGTTGTCGGAGTGGAACATCGCCCGGTCGACAATCGAGTTCGACAGGTCCGGCGAGCAGCCGCAGTTACCCGCCAGGTCCAGATTGATCCCGTGCAGGCGGCCGTTGTCGTCGAAGCCCACGTCGTATTCGATGTAGAACGGGTGGCGCTTGCCGGTCATCAGCATGTCTTCGACCCGTGGCAGACGCATCTTGGTCGGCTGGCCGGTCAGGCGCGCCACCACTGCGCACAGGCATGCCGGGCTGGCGGCCTGGGTTTCCTTGCCGCCAAAACCACCGCCCATGCGGCGCATATCCACCACG
Organism: Pseudomonas sp. FP2294; assembly: GCF_030687625.1. NCBI lineage: Bacteria > Pseudomonadati > Pseudomonadota > Gammaproteobacteria > Pseudomonadales > Pseudomonadaceae > Pseudomonas > Pseudomonas sp. FP2294. Next base: position 4,113,709 of record NZ_CP117441.1, on the reverse strand, counting down.
ATTTTGTTCATCGACACGTCCAGTACTTCGGCCACCAGTTTCTGCACTTCGGTGGGGTTCTGGGTGGAGCAGTAGACGATCATGCCGCCGTCTTCGGTGGGCATCACCGAGGAGATCTGGGTCTCCAGGTAGAAGTGTTCCTGGCCGCCGATATGCAGGGTGCCCTGGATACGGTTTTTCGCGCTCGCCAGGGCGCTCGCCGAATCACCGCGCTGGTGGGTGTGGCTGTCCAGCACGAAATGTTTATTGCGGAAGGCCTCGACCACATCCAGCACCGGCTCCAGGTCTTCGTATTCGATCACCGCGGCCATGGCCGCCTTGCGTGCGGTTTCCAGGTCGCGGGCGGCGACGGCCAGGACTACCTGGCCGACGAACTGCACGGTGTCGATGGCCAGCAACGGGTCGCCGGGCATCAGCGGGCCGATGTCTTTCAGGCCCGGTACGTCTTCGTGGGTGATGACAATGCGCACACCGTCAAAGGCGTAGCAGGGTGCGGTGTCGATACTGAGGATTCGGGCGTGGGCGCGGTCGGACATGCGCGCATACAGGTGCAACTGGTTGGGGAATTCCAGGCGATCATCAATGTACTGCGCTTCGCCCGACACATGCTTGGCGGCGCTGTCATGCTTGACGCTACGCCCGACCCCGGACGTCAGGTCCTGGGCAAACAGCGCGGCCATTTCGGCTTGGGTTTTTACCACGGCGTGATGGTTAGACATAAGCGGTCACCCGAGTCTCGATGTGCGGCGTTTGCAGTTCGATGAAGTATTTGCGCAGCAGGTTCTGGGCGCTGAGCAGGCGGTATTCCTTGCTCGCACGGAAGTCCGACAGCGGGGTGAAATCCTCGGCCAGGGCCGCGCAGGCTTTCTCCACGGTGGCGCTGTTCCAGGTGGCGCCGATCAGCAGGGCCTCGCAGTGTTGTGCGCGTTTGGGGGTGGCGGCCATGCCACCGAAGGCGACGCGGGCATCGCTGATCACCCCATTGTCGAACTTCAGATTGAAGGCTGCGCAGACTGCCGAGATGTCATCGTCCAGGCGCTTGGAAACCTTGTAGGCGCGAAACAGCGCGTGGCCCTTGGGCACGATGATCTTCTCGATGAACTCACTGTCCTGACGGGCAGTGACGCGGTAGTCGATAAAGTAGTCTTCCAGGGCCAGGGTGCGGCGCACGTTGCCCTTGCACAGCACGATCTGCGCGCCGAGGGCGATCAGCAGCGGCGGCGAGTCACCGATGGGCGAGGCGTTGCCGATATTGCCGCCGAGGGTGCCCTGGTTGCGGATTTGCAGGGAGGCGAAGCGGTGCAGCAGGTCGCCGAAGTCCGGGTACTCGTGGTGCAGCGCGCTGTAGCAGTCGGAGAGGGCGGTAGCGGCGCCGATTTCCAGGCGGTCGTCAAAGGTCTCGATGCGCTTCATGGCTTCAATGTTGCCGACGTAGATCATCACCGGCAGCACGCGGTGGAACTGGGTGACCTCCAGCGCCAGGTCGGTACCGCCGGCCAGCAGCCGGGCTTGGGGGTAGGCGTCGTAGAGGTCGGCCAGGTCGGCGACGGTCAGGGGCACCAGGCAGCGTTTGTCGCCGCTGTTCAGTTCGCCGGTTTGCGTCGGCGCGATGGCCTTGAGGCGGGCGATGGTCTGCGCCTCGCGGCTGTCGAACTGGTCCTGGGGCTTGTTGCAGCAGGCTTGCTCGGCAGCGGCCAGGATCGGCCGGTAGCCGGTGCAGCGGCACAGGTTGCCGGCCAGGGCTTCGTGGGCCTTGGCGCTGTCGGGGGCGTCGCTGTTTTTTTGCAGGGCGAACAGCGACATTACAAAACCGGGGGTGCAGAAACCGCATTGGGAACCATGGCACTCGACCATGGCCTGTTGCACGCTGTGCAGTTGGCCCTGGTGCTTGAGGTCTTCCACGGTGATCAGTTGTTTGCCGTGCAGGGATGAGACAAACGTCAGGCACGAATTGAGGCTGCGATAGCGAATCTGCTCGGCACCTTGCTCGTCGGTATGCAGCTCGCCGACTACCACGGTGCAGGCACCACAGTCGCCGCTGGCGCAGCCTTCCTTGGTTCCGGATTTGCCCAGGTGCTCACGCAGGTAGTTGAGCACAGTCAGGTTCGGGTCCAGGTCATGCTCGCTACGGAGCTCCTGGTTGATTAAAAACTGGATCACGGAAGGCCTCGCAGACTCATTATTGTTGTTAACCGCTTTGCGCCGAATCTAGTCATGTCTGACTTTTCGGTCAACGATTTTCTGACCAGAAGGTCAAGAAAATGCGATTGCAACACCTTTGATTATGGTTCAGATCCCTGTAACCGCCGTTTTCAGGGGCGCCTGGGCTTTATCGTCTGCTTATTTCATGCCAAATTCGGCGTTGCTGGCTCAGTGATTGCGCTACACTGCCGCCCTTGTACCGATAGCAGATTTTGAAGGGAAAACATGACGTTCAAGGCGCCGGATAGTCTTGCCGAGCAAATCGCTCACCACCTCGCCGAACGCATCATTCGCGGCGATCTCAAGCCTGGGGAGCGGATCCAGGAACAGAAAGTCACGCTGGCGCTGAATGTCAGCCGTGGCTCCGTGCGCGAAGCCTTGCTGATCCTCGAGCGACGGCACCTGATCGCCATCCTGCCGCGCCGTGGCGCCCACGTCACGGAGCTCACCGCGCACAAGGTGCAGAGCCTGTGCACGCTGATGAGCGAGCTGTACATCCTGCTGGGCAATGCGGTCGCCGAAGGCTGGCAGACCCAGGCCGACATGGCGCCCTTCGTGCAGATCCAGCAACGGCTGGTGAGCAATTTCGAGCGCCAGGACATCCGCGCTTTTGTCGAAGAATGCTTCAATGTCATGCGCGCCGCATACCCCTTTGCCAATAACCCGTACCTGCAGGAAACCGTCGAAAATCTGCAACCGGCGATGAACCGCGCCTATTACCTGGCCCTGGATCAACGCAAGGCGTCGATGAGCGAGTACCTGGCGCTGTTCGAGCAACTGCTCGCCGCTGTACTGGCCCGTGATCTGCCGCAGATCCGCCAAGTGCTCTCGGCCTATGGCCAGCGCAGTTGTTCACTGGTTATCGCAGCCCTGGCGGACGCCTAAGCGTGCGGCTCAAATGCATCAAACTGGCGGGGTTCAAATCCTTCGTCGACCCGACCACGGTGAACTTCCCCAGTAACATGGCGGCAGTGGTCGGGCCCAATGGCTGCGGCAAGTCGAACATCATCGACGCCGTGCGCTGGGTGATGGGCGAGAGCTCGGCGAAAAACCTGCGTGGCGAGTCGATGACCGACGTCATCTTCAATGGCTCCACCAGCCGCAAGCCGGTCAGTCAGGCCAGCATCGAACTGGTGTTCGACAACTCCGACGGTACCCTGGTGGGTGAATACGCCGCCTACGCGGAAATCTCCATCCGCCGCAAAGTGACGCGCGACAGCCAGAACAGTTACTTCCTCAACGGCACCAAGTGCCGGCGCCGCGACATTACCGACATCTTCCTCGGCACCGGCCTGGGCCCGCGCAGCTACTCGATTATCGAGCAGGGCATGATCTCCAAGCTGATCGAAGCCAAGCCCGAGGACCTGCGCAACTTTATCGAGGAAGCGGCCGGTATCTCCAAGTACAAGGAGCGCCGCCGCGAGACCGAAAACCGCATCCGCCGCACCCACGAAAACCTCGCGCGCCTGACCGACCTGCGTGAAGAGCTGGAGCGCCAGCTGGAGCGCCTGCACCGCCAGGCCCAGGCCGCCGAGAAATACCAGGAATACAAAGGCGAAGAACGCCAGCTCAAGGCGCAACTCTCGGCGCTGCGCTGGCAGGCCTTGAATGACCAGGTGGGCCAGCGCGAAGCGATTATCGGCACCCAGGAAATCAGCTTCGAAGCCCTGGTGGCTGAGCAGCGCAATGCCGACGCCAGCATCGAACGCCTGCGTGACGGTCACCATGACTTGTCCGAGCGCTTCAACCTGGTGCAGGGCCGCTTCTATTCGGTGGGCGGCGATATTGCGCGGGTCGAGCAGAGCATCCAGCACGGCCAGCAGCGCTTGCGCCAGTTGCAGGATGACCTGAAGGAAGCGGAGCGAGCGCGCCTGGAAACCGAGTCGCACCTGGGCCACGACCGCACCTTGCTGCTGACCCTCGGCGAAGAGCTGGACATGCTCATCCCCGAGCAGGAAATCACCAGCGCCGCCGCCGAAGAGGCCGCCGCCGCCCTGGAAGAATCCGAAACCACCATGCACGGTTGGCAGGAACAGTGGGATGCGTTCAACCTGCGCTCCGCCGAGCCGCGGCGCCAGGCTGAGGTGCAGCAGTCGCGCATCCAGCAACTGGAAACCAGTATGGAACGCCTGGCCGAGCGCCAGCGCCGGGTCCTGGAGGAGCGCGCCTTGCTGGCCGCTGCCCCGGAAGACGCGGCGATCATGGCGCTGAGCGAGCAGTTGGCCGAAAGCGAAATGACGCTCGAAGAGCTGGAAGCCAGCGAAGAACAGCAAGTGGAGCGCCTGGAGCAATTGCGCCAGGAACTGCAGCAGGCGACCCAGGCGCAGCAGCAGGCCCAGGGTGATTTGCAGCGCCTCAACGGGCGCCTGGCCTCCCTTGAAGCCTTGCAGCAGGCGGCACTGGATCCCGGCACGGGCACCGCAGAATGGCTGCGTGACCAGCACCTGGCCGAGCGTCCGCGCCTGGCCGAAGGCTTGAAGGTCGAAGCCGGTTGGGAACTGGCCGTGGAGACCGTGCTTGGCGCGGATCTGCAGGCGGTGCTGGTGGATGACTTTGGCGGGTTTGACCTGGCCGGTTTCACCCAGGGCGACTTGCGTCTGCTCAGCCCGGCAGCCGATGGCACCCGCGTGCCGGGCAGCCTGTTGGATAAAGTCGAGGCGCCGATTGATCTGTCGCCCTGGCTGGGCCAGGTCAAGCCGGTGGAATCCCTGGAACAGGCCCTGGCGTTGCGTGGCCAATTGGCCTCTGGCGAAAGCCTGATCAGCCGCGACGGCTACTGGGTCGGCCGGCACTTTTTGCGGGTGCGCCGCGCCAGTGAAGCCGAAAGCGGCGTATTGGCCCGTGGCCAGGAAATCGTCAACCTGAGTGCCGAGCGCGAAGAGCGCGAGGCGACCCTGGAGTCCCTGGAAACCCAACTGCAAACCCTGCGCGCCACCCAGCGCCAGCAAGAGACCGGCCGCGAACATTTGCGCCGCCTGTTGCAGGACGAAGCGCGCCAGCAGGGCGAACTGAAAGCCCAGCTCTCGGCCAGCAAGGCCAAGGCCGAGCAGTTGACCCTGCGCCGTACCCGTCTCGATGAAGAAGTGGCCGAGATGGGCGAACAGCGCGCCCTCGAACATGAACAAGTCGGCGAAGCGCGCCTGCAGTTGCAGGACGCCCTCGACAGCATGGCCCTCGACACCGAGCAGCGTGAACTGCTGCTGGCCCAGCGTGACAGCCTGCGCGAACGCCTCGATCGGGTACGCCAGGAAGCGCGCCAGCACAAGGATCACGCCCACCAGTTGGCGGTGCGCCTGGGCTCGTTGCGCGCTCAGCACGATTCCACGCGCCAAGCCCTGGAGCGCTTGGAGATGCAGTCCGAGCGCCTGACGGAAAAGCGCGAGCAACTGAGTCTCAACCTGGAGGAGGGCGAGGCGCCCCTGGAAGAGCTGCGCTTGAAGCTCGAAGAGTTGCTCGATAAACGCATGAGCGTCGACGAAGAACTCAAGACCGCGCAGATCGCTCTGGAAGACGCCGACCGCGAACTGCGCGACGCAGAAAAGCGCCGGACTCAGGCCGAGCAGCAATCACAATTGATCCGCAGCCAGCTCGAACAGCAGCGCATGGAATGGCAGGCCCTGACGGTGCGCCGCAAAACCTTGCAGGATCAGTTGCTGGAAGATGGCTACGACCTGCACGGCGTGCTCAATACCTTGACCGCCGAAGCCAACGAGAAAGAAGCCGAAGAAGAACTTGAGCGCATTGCCGCGCGCATTCAGCGACTCGGCGCGATCAACCTCGCCGCCATCGACGAATACCAGCAGCAGTCCGAGCGTAAACGTTACCTGGATGCCCAGAACGCCGATCTGGTGGAAGCCCTGGACACCCTGGAAAACGTCATTCGCAAGATCGACAAGGAAACCCGTAACCGCTTCAAAGATACCTTTGATCAGATTAATGGCGGTTTACAGGCCTTATTCCCAAAAGTTTTCGGCGGTGGCAGCGCTTACTTGGAACTGACGGGCGAAGATCTACTCGATACAGGGGTAACGATCATGGCGCGGCCTCCGGGCAAGAAGAACAGCACCATCCATTTGTTGTCCGGCGGCGAGAAGGCCCTGACCGCATTGGCCCTGGTGTTTGCCATCTTCAAGTTGAACCCGGCGCCGTTCTGCATGCTCGATGAAGTTGACGCGCCGCTGGATGACGCTAACGTTGGACGCTATGCCCGCCTGGTTAAAGAGATGTCCCAGACGGTGCAGTTCATCTATATCACCCACAACAAGATCGCCATGGAAATGGCGGATCAATTGATGGGGGTGACCATGCATGAACCGGGCTGTTCGCGACTGGTGGCGGTGGATGTGGAAGAGGCGATGGCGATGGTGGAAAGTTAGCGCCAAGTTGCTAGCTTCAAGGGGCATGAGTGTCGGCTTGAAGCTTATGATTTGTAGCTTAATTCCTGCGTCAGCCGACACATTTTGCGCCAACTGTGTAAAGTTATCTTTGGTCGTGCTAGTTTAATGTCAATTTTTCGTATGCGTGGGCAAAACGTCAGTCAGAACATAGAGTTGGCGCCACGTTTTAAAGCGGTTTGCACGGTGCTAAACCCCTTATTTTTCAGCATTTTTTATAGAGGCAAGGGATTACATGGAAATCGGTCTGCGCGAGTGGCTGATCGTCATCGGCATTATTGTAATAGCCGGTATTCTTTTTGATGGCTGGCGCCGTATGCGCGGCGGCAAGGGCAAGCTGAAATTCCGTCTGGACCGTAACCTGTCCAATCTGCCCGACGACGACGGCGCTGCCGAGCTGCTGGGGCCGCCCCGTGTCCTGGACACCCATAAAGAGCCGCAGCTGGACGAGCACGACCTGCCGTCGATGAGCGCCCCGGTGCGTGAAGCCCGCGAACCGTCGTCCAAACGTGGCAAGCGCGGCAGCGCTGCTGTGGCCGAGCCGCATCAGGGCGACCTGAACCTCGACGTGGACGAAGGCCCGAGCTTCAGCAGTCGCGATGGTGATTTCCCGGATGAAAGCCCGGCCAAGAGCGCGCCACGTGAGTCCACCAAGGACCAGCCGGCAGCTGAAGAAGTGCTGGTGATCAGCGTGATCTGCCGTGACGCGGCCGGCTTCAAGGGCCCGGCGCTGTTGCAGAACATCCTGGAAAGCGGCCTGCGTTTCGGCGAGATGGATATTTTCCACCGTCACGAAAGCATGGCCGGCAACGGTGAAGTACTGTTCTCCATGGCCAACGCGGTCAAGCCGGGCACCTTCGATCTGGACGATATCGACCTGTTCAGCACCCCGGCCGTGAGCTTCTTCCTCGGTCTGCCAGGCCCGCGTCACCCGAAACAGGCGTTCGACGTCATGGTGGCCGCAGCCCGCAAGCTGTCCCAGGAGCTCAATGGCGAGCTCAAGGACGACCAGCGCAGCGTGCTAACCGCCCAGACCATCGAACACTACCGTCAGCGCATCGTCGAGTTCGAGCGTCGCGCCCTGACACAGAAACGCTGAGGACGGGTCTTCAGCGTTGTCAGTAGAATTAAGCGCACTAACATATTGAGCAGCTTCGGCTGCTCTTTTGCTTTATGAGAGAACACCCATGACCGCCGCCCACACCCGCATACTCGAGCTGCGCGCTGAACTGGATCAGCACAACTACCGTTACCACGTACTCGACGAGCCGAGCATTCCGGACGCCGAATACGACCGGCTGTTCCACGAACTCAAGGCGCTGGAAGCCGAGCACCCGGACCTGGTGACTCGCGACTCACCGACGCAGCGGGTTGGCAGTGCGGCGCTGTCGGCCTTTACCCAGGTGCGTCACGAGATCCCGATGCTCAGCCTGGGCAACGCCTTTGATGAAACCACCATGCTGGAGTTTGATCGTCGCGTTACCGAGGGCCTCGACCTGCCGGTGGGCGATCTGTTTGGCGGTGGTGCGGCGGTGGAGTACAGCTGCGAACCCAAGCTCGATGGCCTGGCGGTCAGCCTGCTGTATCAGGATGGCGAGTTGGTACGCGGCGCGACCCGTGGCGACGGCACCACCGGCGAAGACATCAGCGTGAATGTGCGCACCGTGCGCAATATCCCGCTGAAACTGCAGGGCACGGGCTGGCCGGCAACGCTGGAAGTGCGCGGTGAAGTGTTCATGTCCAAGGCCGGTTTCGAGCGTTTGAACGCCACGCAACTGGAAGTCGGCGGCAAGACCTTCGCCAACCCGCGTAACGCGGCGGCGGGCAGCCTGCGCCAACTCGACTCGAAGATCACCGCCAGTCGCCCCCTGGAGTTCTGCTGCTACGGCGTGACCACGGACATCAGCGACACCCATATCGGCAACCTCCAGCAGTTGCAGAAGTGGGGTATGCCCATCAGCCACGAGTTGAAGCTGGCCAAGGGGATTGAGGATTGCCTGGCGTACTACCGCGACATCGGTGAGCGGCGTAACAGCCTGCCCTATGAAATCGACGGTGTGGTGTTCAAGGTCAACAGCATCGCCTACCAGCGCGAATTGGGCTTTCGCGCCCGCGAGCCGCGCTGGGCCATCGCCCATAAGTTTCCGGCGATGGAAGAACTGACTGAATTGCTCGACGTTGAATTCCAGGTCGGCCGCACCGGCGCGGTGACGCCGGTGGCGCGCTTGAAGCCGGTCAAGGTGGCGGGAGTCACCGTATCCAATGCGACATTGCACAACATGGACGAAGTGGCGCGCCTGGGCTTGATGATCGGTGACACCGTGATCATCCGCCGTGCCGGTGATGTGATCCCACAGGTCGTGTCGGTGGTTACCGAGCGTCGCCCGGAAAATGCCCGCGCCGTGCAGATCCCGGAAAGCTGCCCGGTGTGCGGTTCCCATGTGGAGCGCACGCAACTGGTCAAGCGCAGCAAGGGCAAGGAAACCGTCAGCGAAGGCGCGGTGTATCGCTGTGTCGGGCGCCTGGCCTGTGGTGCGCAGCTCAAGCAGGCGATTATCCATTTTGTCTCGCGCCGGGCCATGGATATCGACGGCCTGGGCGACAAGACCATCGAGCAGTTGGTCGATGAGAAACTCATCGGCTCGCCGGCGGACCTGTACAAGCTCAAGTACGAACAGATCATCGACCTGGAAGGCTTCGCCGATGTCTCCAGCAAAAAACTGATCGCCGCCATCGAAAACAGCAAGACCCCAACCCTGGCGCGGTTCATCTACGCCCTGGGTATTCCCGATGTGGGCGAGGAAACCGCCAAGGTCCTGGCGCGTTCCCTGGCGTCCCTGGAGCGTGTGCAGCGGGCGTTGCCGGAAGTGCTGACGTACTTGCCGGATGTGGGCCTGGAAGTGGCGCACGAGATCCACAGCTTCTTTGAAGACGGGCACAACCAGCAGGTGATCGGCGCGCTGCTGTCGCCGGACGAGTGCGCGCTGGTCTTGCAGGACCAGGGTGAGCTGAGTGCCGAGTTCGCTGCCAGTACCACCCTGGGCGGCCTGCTCGACAAGTTGCATGTACCTTCCGTGGGGCCGGGAGCCGCGCAGAAGCTGGCGGACAAGTTTGGCTCCCTCGAGGGTGTTATCCAGGCCGATTGGCTGGACATGCGCCAAGCGCTGCCGGAGAAGCAGGCCAAGGCCGTGCGTGAGTTCTTCGATAACCCGGACAATGCCCATCATGCGCTGGCCATCGAGCAGCAGCTCAAGGACTTCGGCATGCACTGGCAGAGTGAGAAGAAGGTGGTTGAAGGCTTGCCCGAGGCGGGGCATACCTGGGTGCTGACCGGCTCCCTGGAACTGATGAGTCGCGACGTGGCCAAGGCAAAGCTCGAAAGCCTGGGGGCCAAGGTGGCGGGTTCGGTCTCGGCGAAGACCCATTGCGTGGTCGCCGGGCCGGGTGCCGGCTCGAAACTGGCCAAGGCCAGCGAGCTGGGGCTGAAGGTCCTGGACGAAGAGGCTTTTGTCGCATTCCTGGCCAGCCACAACATTCCCCTCTGATGATCGTTCCCACGCTCTGCGTGGGAATGCATTCCAGCACGTTCCGCGACCCAACAGCGGACGCAGAGGCCCATGGCGTCATTGCCAGGCAGAACGTGGGAACGATCTTGCGCGGTAAATGATCTAGTCTTGGGCACGCCCCTGGAGAGATCGCCATGTACCGCTTCTTCGAACAGCTCAGTTCGCGCATCGCCGCGCCATTCATGGGCGGGGGTTCGCGCAACAGCAAGGTCTGGCAGTGCCGTTGCGGGCAATCCCTGTTTTTTCGCAACAGCCAATGCCTGGCCTGTTCGGCGCTGTTGGGTTACCTGCCCGAGCAAAGCCGGCTGGCGTCCCTGCAACCGGGGCCGGTGGTCGATACCTGGCTGCAGGACGACAACCTCGACGCCGGCGCCTGGCGCCGCTGCGCCAACCTCGATACCCCAGCGGCCTGCAACTGGCTGATCCCGGCCTACAGCACCGCGCCGCTGTGTGTGGCGTGCAGCCTTAATCGCACCATTCCCGACCTGTCGATTCCGGAAAACCCCGAGCGCTGGCGCAAGGTGGAAACCGCCAAACGCCGGCTGGTGGCGCAATTGATCAGCCTGGGGCTGCAGGTGATCCCCAAAACAGTCGACGAGACCAATGGCCTGGCTTTTGACTTCGTGGGTATCGACCTGGCAGGCAAGGCCCCCACCACGGGCCATGCCAATGGCTTGATCACCCTGGATATCAAGGAGGCCGACGACGAGCACCGCGAGAAAATCCGCGTGCAGATGCGCGAGCCGTACCGCACCTTGCTCGGTCACTTCCGCCATGAGGTCGGCCACTACTATTGGGATCGCCTGATCGCCGGCAGTCATTGGTTGCAGCCGTTTCGCAACCTGTTCGGCGACGAACGCGCCAGTTATACCGACGCCCTCGACCAGCACTACCAGAACGGCCCGCGCCCGGACTGGCAGCAAACCTGCGTCAGCGCTTACGCCACCATGCACCCCTGGGAGGACTGGGCAGAAACCTGGGCCCATTACCTGCACATGATGGACGCGGTCGACACCGCCCTGGGGTTTGGCATGAGCGCACGGGAGATGGACCTGGACTACCAGCCATTTCCCCTCACCACCCTCTATGACCCGCAGCACCCTGGCGGCCCGGCGTTCCTGTCGTTCGTCAACGCCTGGATCGAGCTGGCCGGCATGCTCAACGAACTGTCCCGCAGCATGGGGCAGCCGGATTTCTATCCCTTCGTGCTACCGCTGGCGGTGATTGCCAAGTTGCACTTCATCCACTTGGTGATCCAGGAAGAGGGCGGCCGTGCGGATGAGGTATTGAAAGCCCAATGATCAAAAGGTGCGAGGGTGTTCTTGAGGGCTATGGCAAGTACTTGAACCTCTTGGCTTTTTAATCCTGCGCCAACGGTTGTAACTTCCGATGAGATCGGTACAATGGCCCCGCTTGCCGAGAGGCCAGCGTCGTTATGGTGACCCCATCGGTCCCCCCGCAACGATTACCCGTGAACCTGGTCAGATCCGGAAGGAAGCAGCCACAGCGGGAACATTGTGTGCCGGGGTGTGGCTGGTGGGGTTGCCTCCATAACGCCCCCTCGCAACAACCCTCTTGTTTATTCCGCTATCCAATTCATCAGAATTTTTCACTTGCCCAGGCCTGATTGCGCCCGAGGCCAAGCTATTTGTACGCCGCGATTGCTCGCGGCGTTTTCGTGTGTGGCGATCAGCCTTTGTTGCGGTTGAAGAACTTGCGTGCGCCTGCCAGCAACGCCACCACGCCAATCACCAGAAACTTCTTGGCGGCCAGCAGGAAGATGCCGATCTTGGCAAATAGCCCGGCCTTGCCGGCAATCCCGCCAGCGACCAGTGCGGCCAGGCCATAAGAGGCCAGCTTGTCGGTGCTCGGGTTGTAGTCGGTGTAGAGGTTGCCGTCGGTGAAGTTGGTGAAGGCCAGGACCTTGGGCAGTTCCTGCTTGATGGTGGGCAGGTCGGCCATGGCGGCGACGGCGTTGAGTTCCAGCACGCCCTCGCGGCCCAGCACGCGGATGCTGTAGTTGAGGGTGTTCTGCTCGGCGTCGTCGGCTTTCAGTTCCCGGGCCCAGTACATCTTGTGGGACGGTTGATCGTAGTGCGGCGGTTCGGCCCAGCCCAGCAGGTGCAGGCCGGCATAGCCTTGCTTCTGGCGTTCCTTGTTGTCCTCGGCATCGTCTTCCTGCATTTGCTTGAGCAGTTCGGTGTAGTCGATTTTTGCCGCATCTTCGTCGGAAATATGCCCGTCGTCCTTGTAGCTGACAATCACGCCCCAGCCGCGTGCCGACAGTGGGCTGACGGCCTTGGGCACGATCATGCCCAGGGTGTTGAAGCCCGGCGGGTTGCCCCAGCCGTCGGTGAGCAGACGTTCGGTGTCGTTGGGATCCAGATAGTAGAACTCGTCGTTGAGCTTGAGCGTAGCGATGCCGCCGGGCAGGGTGACGGTGCCGGTTTGCTGCTTGAGGGAGGCGAGGAAGTGCTCGGCGGTTTCGGCGGGTGCGCTGGCTTCGACTGGCGCCGGGGCTGCGGTGGCATAGACCGGTGCGGCAGGCAGGCTCAAGGCGGCTGCCGCCACCAGCAGGCGGAGGTAGTTCATGGTAGTCCCTTACATTTTGAAATAACTTCGCGAGAGGATACCGAATCTGCCTGGGCCGCGCGAGTATGCTGGCAAAAGGCGTGGCCCAGCGCCTGCCAGGAGAGGGGCTGTCCGGTCGGATCATGTCAGTAGGCAAAGAGCAAAGAACAGGCGACGTCAGTGGCCTGCTCTTTTTTATGTCGTACGAGCTCTAAGGCTTGGACAAGGCCTGGTCTACCGCCGCTATCAGCTTTCCCAGATCCTTCGGGGTGGCTTTATGAATGACACCGAACAGATAAGCGCGCTGTTCTTCCTCATCGCCCAGATCGGCAAAAAAGACTTTCAGCTTCACTCCCAAGGCCTCCGCAAACAAGAACAGAGCGTCAACGCTGGGTGTATAGGTGCCGGTTTCGAAGCGGCTAATGGTTTTAGGGTCAAAACCGGTTTTCTCACCTAGTTCAGCCTGAGTAAGCCCCGCTACCTTTCGGTAGCGTCTGATGGCTGGACCCAAACTTGAAATTTGCATCGCTCAATTCCCATTTAGAATCAAGAACTTAACGATAAATATTGGCATTAGACAACGGCACGCACCATCACCTTTTCTTGCAAAATGTGATGTAATTCGTAGAATCGGCGTTTAGGACAAGTATTTGGCGGTGTCGTTTCACAGGGCACCTTTATGAAACAGGAAATCATTGCTTTCTCCTCACTTTCATAAAGGTAGTTGCAAAACAGTTGCTTGGCCGCAGCGCCAAGCTCGCTCTTGCGCGCCCACGCAACCCTCGCCTTTCACACCAGACGCTCGAATTAAAGCCTAGTTGATCTTCGCTAAACCGAAGGTCAGGTGCTGGGCAAAACCTGGTTTGGCTGCCCAATGGCGCCAGCCAGCCCATTGACGGTTTACCCGTCTGGAAATACCCCTCCATCTGCAGGATCTATCCGATCCTGAGCAGGTGGATCGAATGCTGTCCATGGAGCTTTAAAGTGCGCGTCAATTTGCCGGTCACCACAGTTGAACAGACTTTCGGGGAGCAGCAACGGCTCATTTCCGCAACTGACATCAATAGCCACATTACTTACTGCAACGACGAGTTTGCCGCCATGAGCGGCTTCACCCAGGCTGAACTGATAGGCAGTACCCACAATCTGGTGCGCCACCCGGACATGCCGCCCGCGGTCTTTGAGCTGATGTGGCGCTACCTCAAGGCCGGCCAGAGCTGGATGGGCGTGGTCAAGAACCGCTGCAAAAACGGCAACTTCTATTGGGTCAGCGCCTATGTGACGCCGATCCTCGAAGACGGTCGCCTGGTAGGTTATGAGTCGGTGCGGGTCAAGCCGACGCGCGAGCAGGTGCGGCGTGCCGAAGCGCTCTACGCACGTTTGCGTGCCGGGCGTTCGGCGGTTTCGCCGTTGCAGCGCCTGGGCCAGGTCGGCAATGCCCTGGCCGTTCCCGCCCTGGCGGCAGTGCTCGCTGGCGGGGCGATGCAATGGTTGCCGGGCGGGTGGGCGCAGGCCTCTGTCGCGCTGCTGTTTCTTGGCCTCGGCGCCTGGGCGCACCTGCGTCTGGGGCAGCAGCTCAAGCAGATTGTCGAGCACACGCCCAATACCTTTTCCGACCCTATCAGCGCCATGACCTACAGCGATGCGCTGGGCCCGGCTGCGCAACTGGAAATGATCCTGATCAGCGAAGAGGCGCGCTTGAAAACCGCGCTCACGCGTCTGAGCGACCTGGCCACCCAGATGGCCGAGGCTGCTGCTCATTCCAGCATGTTATCGGGCACCACCGAGTCGGCGCTGCTGGAGCAACGCGCGGAAACCGATATGACCGCCGCCGCCATGACCGAAATGGCCGCCTCCATCGCTGAAGTGGCAACCCACGTCCAGCAGACCGCCAGCGAAGCCCGCACCGCCAATGACCTGGCTGAGCAGGGCAGTCATGTTGTCGGCACCACACGCGAGGCGATTCAGCTACTGGCTAGCACTGTCACCCAGATCAACCAGGCGGTGGGCCATCTGGCCGACCAGACCCAGGAAATCCGCGTGGCCGCTAGCATGATCCAGGCCATCGCCGACCAGACCAACCTGCTGGCCCTGAATGCCGCTATCGAAGCGGCGCGGGCCGGCGAGCAAGGCCGTGGCTTTGCCGTGGTGGCCGATGAAGTGCGGGCGCTGGCGGGCAAGACCCGGCAGTCGACCGAACAGATCCAGGGCATCATCCAGAGCTTGCGTGCCGGGGCCGATCAGGCGGTGGACATTGCCAGCACCGGTATTCAAGAGGCCGAGCAAGGCGTGCAGCAGGTACTGCAAGCGCAACAGGCACTGCTGGGCATTCGTCAGGCGGTGGAACGCATTACCGGCATGAGTCAGCAAATGGCTGCAGCCTCACAGGAACAATCCCACGTCGCAGAGGATGTTTCACAACAGATCAATAACGTCGCGGCCACGGTACAAAAGACAGCGGGCAACGCCAACGCTGCAGTCACCCGGGGCCGGGAACTTGAAAGCATCTCTTCCGGGTTGCGTGCCCTGGTCGAGCGGTTCAACCGCTAGCCACCTAGAGCCACATTCATGGATGAGAAATACCGCAGGGCCGTGGATGCCGCCGCCATTTTCTCCGAGACAGACCTCACCGGCCGCATCACCTACGTCAACGACCAATTCTGCGACATGTCCGGCTACAGCCGCGACGAGTTGCTGGGGCGTAACCACCGGATCCTCAGCTCCGGATTGCACCCTGCCGGGTTTTTCCAGGGCATGTGGCGCACCATCACTGAAGGCCGGGTCTGGCGCGGGGAAATCTGTAACCGCGCCAAGGATGGCTCGTTGTACTGGGTCGATAGCACCATGGTGCCGCTGGTCGATCAGCGTACCGGGAAGGTGCAGAAGTACGTGTCGATTCGTTTTGACGTCAGCGAAAAGCGTCAGTTGCTGCAGACCCTGCAATGGCGGGTCGGTCACGATGTGCTGACCGGGCTGCCCAATCGCGCTTACCTCTCCGAATTGCTCGTGCAGTCCCTGGAGTTTTCCCGCAACGAGCAAATCCCCCTGGCGGTGTGCATGCTCGACCTGGATGGCTTCAAGGCCGTCAACGACGGCTATGGGCATGCCAGTGGCGACTTGTTGCTGGTGGAGGTTGCGCGCCGTCTGCGTGAGATTATTCGTGGCGAAGATGTGGTCGCCAGGCTGGCCGGTGACGAGTTTGTACTGATCCTGCGCTACGTGCGCGATGCCGATGAGCTTAACGGCGCGCTGCGGCGGATCCTCACGGCCATCTCCGAGCCGTATTCGATCCAGGGCGCGCAGATCAACGTGTTTGCCAGTATCGGCGTGACCTTGTTCCCCCTGGACGATGAAGACGCCGATACGTTGCTGCGCCATGCCGACCAGGCCATGTATGTGGCCAAGCAAAGTGGCCGCAACCGCTACCAGCTGTTTGACGTGTCCCTGGAGCAGGAGGTCAAGGCCACCCACCAGACGGTCCAGCAGATTCGCCAGGCTCTGGCGGCGGGGGAGTTGTGCCTGCACTTCCACCCCAAGATCAACCTGCGCCACGGCCAGGTGGTGGGGTTTGAAGCGTTGCTGCGCTGGCAGCATCCGATGCGCGGGTTGGTGGCGCCCAAGGATTTCCTGTCGTTGATCGAGCAGACCGACCTGATCGTGGATGTCGGCGAGTGGGTGATGGATCAGGTGCTGGCGCAGATGCGTCAGTGGCAGGAGGCTGGGCACTGCTGGCCGGTCAGCGTGAACATCGCGGCCCGGCATTTCCAGCGTGCGGATTTTGTCGAGCGCCTGCAGCAACTGCTGGCCCAGCATCCCGATGTCGCGCCACACATGCTTGATCTGGAAATTGCCGAATCGGTGGCCATCGACCATATCCAACGGGTCACCGAGCACCTGGCGGCGTGCCAGGCGCTGGGGGTGCGGTTTTCCCTGGATGATTTCGGCACCGGCTATTCCTCCCTCAGCTACCTCAAGCGCCTGCCGACCCAGACCATCAAGATCGACAAGTCGTTTGTGCGTGACATCCTGCACGACAAGGACGACCTGGCCTTGACCCAGGCGGTGATCGGCCTGGCCCGGGCATTTGGCCGCGAAGTGATCGCCGAGGGCCTGGAAACTCTTGAACATGGCCAGTTGCTGCTGCGCATGGGCTGCGAAGTGGCCCAGGGTTATTACTTCGCCCAGCCCATGCCGGCTGACGAGGTGCCGGCCTGGGCCGCCGGGTTTGACCTGCTCAACTATGGTGCGGGCGACGATTGAGGCGGGCGCTCGCGGTCACCGGTGTAGAGCCTGATGATGCCGTCAATCTCCCCCGACATCTTCATGCGCAGCAATGTGCGCAAAATGTGCTGCACGGGCAGGGCTGGGTCGTTACGCACGTAGCAGCCCAGGCTCTGCTCCTCGATCACGGCCACTACGTGCAGCCTGCGGTCCACGGGTAGCCGCTGATTGAAGCGCTCCAGGGCCCATTCGTTGGTGACGGCATACCTGAAGCGTCCCGCCACCAGCTTGTGCAGCACTTGCTCTTCGCTGCGGGCGTCGTCGCGCTGCAGCTGGCCGTTGGCGAACAGCGGCTCGAGAGTCGGGTAGCTGTAGTTGAGCACGGTGCCGATATTCTGCGCAGCCAGCTTCGCCACATTCACCGACAACGGCGGGGCGTGGACGCTGACCAGCACATTACGCTGCACCAGCAAGGGGATGCTCCAGACATAATCGCCGGACAGGTTGCTCAGCCACGCCTGTGCGACGTAGCAGCGCACATCAATTTCGCCATGCTCCATGGCTGGGGCGATGCGGGCTCGGGCCAATACCTGGAACTGCGCCGGATGGCCAACCTGGGTGGCCAGGCTTAACATCAGGTCATACAAAATGCCCTGGGTCGGCTGGCCGGCCTCGATCTGCACCAGGGGCATGGCCCAGCTGTCGGAAATGGCGAAGCGCAACGGGGCGGGTGCCGCCAGGCTCAGTGTGGTGATCATCCATAAAGCGCCCAGGACTACGCGCATAAACTCTCCGAGATCAGCCCTTGGGAGGGGAGGCCACTACCAGCTTAGTCAGATTAGGCGAGCGTGCCGGATGCAATTTCGCCCCTGCTCCGCTAGCATTACCGGCTTCCGCTTCCCAGTTGCGACGGTTTTCGATGAGTTATCAGGTTCTTGCACGTAAATGGCGTCCGCGCTCGTTCCGCGAAATGGTCGGCCAGACCCATGTGCTCAAGGCTCTGATCAATGCCTTGGACAGCCAGCGGCTGCACCACGCCTACCTGTTCACCGGCACTCGCGGGGTGGGCAAGACCACCATTGCGCGGATCATTGCCAAGTGCCTGAACTGTGAGACAGGCATCACCTCCACCCCCTGCGGCACCTGCTCGGTGTGCCGGGAGATCGACGAGGGGCGCTTTGTCGACCTGATCGAGATCGACGCCGCGAGCCGCACCAAGGTCGAGGACACCCGCGAACTGCTCGACAACGTGCAGTACGCCCCCAGCCGTGGCCGCTTCAAGGTCTACCTGATCGACGAAGTGCACATGCTTTCCAGCCACTCCTTCAACGCCCTGTTGAAAACCCTGGAGGAGCCGCCGCCCTACGTTAAATTCATCCTGGCCACCACCGACCCGCAGAAACTTCCTGCAACGATTTTGTCGCGGTGCCTGCAGTTCTCCCTGAAGAACATGACCCCCGAGCGGGTGGTCGAGCATTTGACCCACGTGCTGGGGGTGGAGAACGTGCCGTTCGAAGACGACGCGCTGTGGCTGCTGGGCCGCGCCGCCGATGGTTCGATGCGCGACGCCATGAGCCTGACCGACCAGGCCATTGCCTTCGGTGAAGGCAAAGTGATGGCCGCTGATGTGCGCGCCATGCTCGGCACCCTCGATCACGGGCAAGTGTTTGACGTACTGCATGCGTTGATCGAAGGCGATGCCAAGGCGCTGCTCGAAGCCGTGCGCCATTTGTCGGAGCAAGGCCCGGACTGGAATGGCGTGCTCTCGGAAATTCTCAACGTGCTGCACCGCGTCGCTATCGCCCAGGCGCTGCCTGAAGGGGTCGATAACGGCCACGGCGACCGCGACCGCGTGTTGGCCCTGGCCCAGGCGTTGCCGGCCGAAGATGTGCAGTTCTACTACCAGATGGGCCTGATCGGGCGCCGAGACCTGCCCTTGGCCCCGGACCCGCGCGGCGGCTTTGAAATGGTCATGCTGCGCATGCTGGCGTTCCGCCCGGCGGACACCGCCGATGCGCCGAGACAGCCGCTAAAGCCAGTGGGGATCAGCCAGGCCACAGTTGATTCCGCCAAACCAGTGGCTGGCGCGGCGGTCGTCGCGCCAGTGATCGCGCCGGAACCTGTGGCAGTCACTGCCGCCCCGGTCGCGGTTGAGCCGGTGGCGCCTGTAGCGGTGCCGGAGCCGGTTGCCGAGCCTGAGCCCGCGCCTGTGGTCGATCTGCCCTGGAACGACCCGGTAGAGGCCGTGGCCGAGCAGGAGCCTGCAGTCGAGGCCGTGCTGGAAACCACCAGCGAGCAGCCCGAGCTCACGCCCATGCCCACGCCGACCCCCGACAGCGCAGTGCCGGACGCGCCGGAATGGGTCGCCGCCCCCGTGCCCGAGCCGACCATCGCCGAAGTGGACGCCGCTACCCCCGGCATCGACCTGGATGACGAACCGCCGCTGGACGAAGATTACATCGAGCCGGACATGGATTCGGCCTACAGCTACCTGGACGACCTGGCCAGCGAACACACCGCCGAGCCCGCGCCGGAGCCCGAGGCAGAACCTGCCGCGATGCCGGCCACCGGCCTCGCCCTGCAATGGCTGGAGCTGTTCCCGAAATTGCCGATCTCCGGCATGACCGGGAGCATCGCCGCCAACTGCACGCTGATTGCCGTCGATGGCGATCACTGGCTGTTGCACCTGGACCCGGCCCACAGTGCCCTGTTCAACGCGACCCAGCAGCGCCGCCTCAACGACGCCCTGAATCAGTTCCACGAACGCACCCTGACGGTGACCATCGAGCTGATCAAGCCCGAGCAGGAAACCCCGGCCCAGGCCGCCACCCGTCGCCGGCTCAACCGCCAGCGCGAGGCCGAGGAGTCGATCCAGGCCGATCCGCTGATCCAGCAGATGATGGAGCAGTTTGGCGCGGTGGTGCGACACGATACTATTGAACCTGTCGAAGCCCAGGCTGCAGCGGGCTGATAATTGCAGGCGCCGTGCCTTGAGGCTCGGCGCCGTATTGATCCACGTACTTTTGAGGTGATTCCCATGATGAAAGGTGGCATGGCCGGCCTGATGAAGCAGGCGCAGCAGATGCAGGAAAAAATGGCCAAGATGCAGGAAGAACTGGCCAACGCCGAAGTCACCGGTAAAGCCGGTGGCGATATGGTCAGCGTGGTGATGACCGGTCGTCACGACATCAAGCGTGTGAGCATCGACCCAAGCGTATTGCCGGGCATTGGCGAAGACGACCTGGAAATGCTCGAAGCCTTGTTCGCTGCGGCCGTCAACGACGCCGTGCGCAAGATCGAAGCCAACAGCCAGGACAAAATGTCCGGCGTGACCGCGGGCATGCAACTGCCGCCGGGCATGAAGCTGCCGTTCTGATCGACTCGCGCGACTGCAAAAATGCCAGGCATCGTGCCTGGCATTTTTGTTTGTGTCGGGCACAATCGAACGTCAGCCTTGCAATGGCTGTCTGCACTCTATACCGCTGAATTCAATCACCGATATAAAGGAGCCCCGCTGATGACCGAAGCCATGACCCTTAACCAGCGCATCGTCCTGGTATCCCGCCCGCAGGGTGCGCCCGTGCCGGAAAACTTCCGCCTGGAGCGCGTGGCGCTGCCAGACCTGGCAGACGGCCAGGTTCTGCTCAAGACCCTGTTCCTGTCCCTTGACCCCTATATGCGTGGGCGCATGAGTGACGCGCCGTCCTACGCCGCGCCGGTAGAAATCGGCGAGGTGATGACTGGCGGTGCTGTGAGCCGCATCGAGCAGTCGCGCAACCCCAAGTTCGAGGTGGGCGACGTGGTGGTCGGCGCCACCGGCTGGCAAAGCCATAGCATCAGCGACGGACGCAACCTGATGCCGGTGCCCAAGGGCTTGCCGAGCCCGTCCATGGCCCTGGGTGTGCTGGGCATGCCCGGCATGACGGCCTACATGGGCCTGATGGATATCGGCCAACCCAAGGCCGGGGAAACCCTGGTGGTGGCGGCGGCCTCCGGTGCGGTGGGCTCGGTGGTCGGCCAGGTGGCCAAGCTCAAGGGCCTGCGGGTGGTCGGCGTGGCCGGCGGTGCGGACAAGTGCCGTTATGTGGTGGAGGAGCTGGGGTTTGACGCGTGCATCGACCACAAGAGCGCGGACTTTGCCGAAGAGCTGGCCCAGGCCTGCGACAAAGGGGTGGATATCTATTATGAAAACGTCGGCGGCAAGGTCTTCGACGCTGTGCTGCCCTTGCTCAATCCCAAGGCACGGATCCCCCTGTGTGGCCTGATTGCCGGCTACAACGCCCATGAGGCGCCCACCGGCCCTGATCGCCTGCCAGCGCTGCAACGCACCCTGTTGACCAAGCGCGTGCGTATCCAGGGGTTTATCGTGTTCGACGACTATGGCGACCGCCACCCGGAATTTATCAGCGCCATGGCGCCCTGGGTGCGGGACGGCAAGGTCAAGTTCCGCGAAGACGTGGTCGATGGTCTGGAGCAGGCTCCCGAGGCCTTTATCGGCCTGTTGGAAGGGCGCAACTTCGGCAAGTTGGTCGTGCGTATTTGACGCTTATCCGAGGCGCGGGTATAAACCGCGTCTCGTTGTTTTGTCGGACCTTTGCCCCATGAGCTTCAGCCCTCTGATTCGTCAACTGATCGACGCCCTGCGCACCTTGCCGGGCGTGGGCCAGAAAACCGCCCAGCGCATGGCGCTGCAACTGCTGGAGCGTGACCGCAGCGGTGGCTCGCGACTGGCCCAGGCCTTGAGCCAGGCCATGGACGGTGTGGGCCATTGCCGCCAGTGCCGCACCCTCACCGAAGAAGAACTGTGCCCGCAATGCGCCGACCCCCGTCGCGACGACACGCTGCTGTGCGTGGTCGAAGGGCCGATGGACGTCTACGCGGTGGAGCAGACCGGCTATCGCGGGCGCTACTTCGTGCTCAAGGGCCACCTGTCGCCGCTCGACGGCCTGGGGCCGGAAGCCATTGGTATCCCGCAGTTGGTGGCGCGCATTGAAGGGCAGGGCACCTTTACCGAGGTGATTCTGGCCACCAACCCGACGGTGGAAGGGGAAGCCACGGCGCATTACATCGCCCAACTGCTGACCAACAAAGGCTTGATCACCTCGCGCATCGCCCATGGCGTGCCGTTGGGTGGCGAGCTGGAACTGGTGGACGGCGGCACCCTGGCGCACTCGTTTGCCGGGCGTAAACCTATCGCGCTCTAAGCCCAATATCCTCTGGCACGCTGGCTTGTGTGGGAGCTGGCTTGCCTGTGATGGCATCGCCTCGGTCCTCCTGATACACCGCAGTGCCTGCATCGCAGGCAAGCCAGCTCCTGCATGGGTTCTGCGTTCGGCTTGATAACCAAGCAAGCGCTTGGTAAGTTCGCTCCATCTCTGCATGGAGCTTGCCGATGTCTGCCTACCAGGAATATTTCGACCCCAGTCACCAATTGGTCCGCGACAGCGTGCGCCGTTTTGTCGAGCGCGAGATTCTGCCGGGCATCGAGCAATGGGAGGAGGCCGAACACTTCCCCCGCGAGCTGTACCTCAAGGCCGGCGCGGCGGGGATTCTCGGCATTGGCTACCCTGAAGCCCTGGGCGGCAGCCATGAGGGCGACCTGTTCGCCAAGGTCGCCGCCAGCGAAGAGCTGATGCGTTGTGGCTCCGGTGGTGTAGTGGCGGGGCTGGGCTCGCTGGATATCGGCCTGCCGCCCGTCGTCAAATGGGCGCGCCCCGCAGTGCGCGAGCGCGTGGCCCCGCAGGTGCTGTCCGGTGAGAAGATCATGGCCCTGGCCGTCACCGAGCCCGGTGGCGGCTCCGACGTGGCCAGCCTGCAAACCCGTGCGGTGCGCGATGGCGATTGTTATCGGGTCAGTGGCAGCAAGACTTTTATCACCAGTGGCGCACGCGCCGACTACTACACCGTCGCCGTGCGTACCGGCGGGCCTGGCTTTGCCGGCATCAGCCTGTTATTGATCGAGAAAGACACGCCTGGCTTCACCGTCGGCCAGCCGCTGAAGAAGATGGGCTGGTGGGCGTCGGACACTGCCGAGCTGTTCTTCGATGATTGTCAGGTGCCGGTGGGTAATCTGATCGGCGGCGAAAACATGGGCTTTGCCTGCATCATGGGCAACTTCCAGAGCGAGCGCCTGGCCCTGGCATTAATGGCCAATATGACCGCGCAGATGGCCCTGGAAGAGAGCCTGAAGTGGGCTGCGCAGCGGCAGGCCTTTGGCAAGCCGATTGGCAAGTTCCAGGTGCTCAAGCACCGCCTGGCGGAGATGGCCACGGCGGTCGAGGTTTCCCGCGAGTTCACTTACCGCCAGGCGGCGAAGATGGCGGCGGGCAAGAGCGTGATCAAGGAGATCTCCATGGCCAAGAACCTGGCCACCGACACCGCCGACCGCGTGACGTATGACGCGGTGCAGATCCTGGGTGGCCTGGGCTATATGCGCGGCAGCCTGGTGGAGCGGCTATACCGCGACAATCGGATTTTGTCGATTGGCGGCGGGACCCGGGAGGTGATGAATGAAATCATCAGTAAGCAGATGGGCTTGTGATTGAGGGGGCTCCCACCTTTGAATGGGTTCGCAAATCAAAATGTGGGCTTGCCCGCGATGAAGCCCACAAGACCCGCGCAAATTACCGCTCAGTCAACCCAAACTGCGTCAAACAGAACGTAGGGATCCCCATATCCTCCAGACGCTGCGAGCCGCCCAACTCCGGCAGGTCAATAATCGCCGCCGCCTCAAAAATCCGCGCGCCCATGCGCCGCGTCAGGTTTGCTGCAGCAATCAAGGTGCCACCGGTGGCGATCAAGTCATCGAACATCAACACCGAATCCCCTTCACACAGGCTGTCGGCGTGCACTTCGAGGAAGGCTTCGCCATATTCGGTCTGATAGCCCTCGGACAGCACGTCCGCTGGCAGCTTGCCTTGCTTGCGGAACAGGATCAGCGGCTTGTTCAGTTGGTAGGCAATCACCGAACCGATCAAAAAGCCTCGGGCGTCCATCGCGCCGATATGGCTGAACTCGGCTTCGACGTAGCGGTGGATAAAGGTGTCGGCCACCAGGCGCATGGCCTTGGGCGACTGGAACAGCGGCGTGATATCACGAAAGATCACCCCAGGCTTGGGGAAGTCGATGACGGGGCGAATCAGGGATTTGATGTCGAAGGCGTCGAAAGTCATCGTCGGGAGTCCTGGGCGCAAAGACCCAGCAGTATACCTGCGGCCTCGCCGGTTGGCTTGGCCACAAGTGTCGCGCCCCTCGTGCGCCGATCAGCCGTCGAGGGAGCCGCCGGCCAGCGCGCAGAGCTGGATCGGGTCGAGGATGTGCACTTCCTTGCCCTCGGCGGCAATCAGTTCATTCTGCTGGAAGCGCGTGAACACCCGGGACACGGTTTCTACCGCCAGGCCCAGGTAATTGCCGATTTCGTTGCGCGACATGCTCAGGCGGAACTGATTGGCCGAGAAACCACGGGCGCGGAAGCGCGCCGACAGGTTGACCAGGAAGGTGGCAATCCGTTCGTCGGCGGTTTTCTTCGACAGCAACAGCATCATTTGCTGGTCGTCCCGGATTTCCCGGCTCATCACTCGCATCAACTGGCGGCGCAACTGCGGCAATTGCAGGGCCAGTTCATCCAGGCGTTCGAAGGGAATCTCGCACACCGACGTGGTTTCCAGGGCCTGGGCCGACACCGGGTGGATCTCGGTGTCCATGCCCGATAGGCCGACCAGCTCGCTGGGCAGGTGGAAACCGGTGATTTGCTCTTCGCCACTATCGCTCAGGCTGAACGTCTTCAAGGCGCCCGAGCGTACTGCATAGACGGAATCGAACTTGTCGCCCTGGCGAAACAGAAACTCGCCTTTCTTCAGTGGGCGACCACGTTTAACGATTTCGTCCAGCGCATCCATGTCTTCCAGATTCAGCGAAAGTGGCAAGCAGAGGGGAGCCAGGCTGCAATCCTTGCAGTGAGCCTGGCTATGAGCGCGCAGTTTAACTGGCTCGGACATTTCTTAAATCCTTGTGGGAAAACACACATAAGACGTAAGGGTACCGCACTGAGGGACTATCAAGCCAGCCTGTACAAAAAACCGGCAGAGATATAAAGATTTTTACCCGGTGGCCGATGAACTGCTAACGACCAAGAGCTTGGAGGCTCACGATATGCTTTCCATCGACGGCAATCTTCCGTCCCGCACCACTGTGCCGACGCTGCTTGAACCGAAAAAAACCAGCACCGTGGGCGCCGGTACCGAATCAACGGCGCTGGGTGAAACCCAGCCTGCCGAAGGCGTGAGCGTGACCTTTTCCGGTGCGTCGCTGAAGGCTGCCAGCGCCGAGAAGACGGCCAACGATGATATCGAAGAAAGCGGGCTGGACGAGAACGTGCAGAAACTGCTGAAAATGATTCGCCAGTTGAAGCAGCAGATCGCGGAAAAGATGGCAGAGATGTCGGCGATCATGTCCGACAAGCGCCTCAGCCCGGAGCAGGTCCTGGCGAAACTGAGCGGCGTGCAATCGGCGCTGGGCGGCTTGCAAGCCTCGCTGACCGGCGCCTATGCGTCGTTGAGCGAAGCGATGAAGAACCTGAGCGCCGAAGACGCGGTGAAGGCCGCCTCGTTGATGGCCAAGTAACCCGGCTCAGATCACCCGTGAAAAGCGCTGCCTATTCTGTTGCTCCAGATAGGCATCGAACACCATGCACACCGAGCGCACCAACAGGCGCCCGGCTGGCAGCACCCGGATTCCCTTGGCGTTGAGTTCGATCAGGCCGTCTCCGGCCATTACTTCGAGTTGCGGCCAGAGCTCGGCGAAATAACCGCGAAAATCCACGGTGAAGGCCTGCTCGATGCTGTCGAAGTCCAGGCTGAAGTGACAGATCAGCTGTTGGATCACCGCCCCTCGTAAACGATCGTCCGCCTTGCACAGCAGGCCGCGACTGGTGGCCAGTTGCGCGCCGGCCAGGGCATTCTGGTAATGACTCAGGTCGCTGCTGTTCTGGCAGTACAAGTCACCAATCTGACTGATGGCCGAAACGCCGAGCCCGATCAAATCGCAATGACCGTGGGTGGTGTAGCCCTGGAAATTGCGTTGCAGGGTGCCCTCTTCCTGGGCGATGGCCAGTTCGTCGTCGGGCAGGGCGAAGTGGTCCATGCCGATGTAGGTGTAGCCGGCGGCTGTCAGCTGCTCGATGGTTTCCTGCAGCATCTGCAACTTGACGGCGGGAGCCGGCAGGTCTTCGCTGTTGATCCGTCGCTGGGGCAGGAAGCGTTCCGGCAGGTGGGCATAGTTGAATACGGACAGGCGGTCGGGTTGCAGGCTGATGACTTCGGCCACCGTGTGGGCGAAATGCTCGGGGGTCTGCTTGGGCAGGCCGTAGATCAGGTCAATGTTGATCGAGCGAAACTGCAGGGTGCGCGCGGCGTCAATCACCGCGCGGGTCTCTTCCAGGCTTTGCAGGCGATTGACCGCCCGTTGCACCTCGGGGTCCAGGTCCTGCACGCCGATGCTCACACGGTTAAAGCCCAGTTCACGCAACAGGCCCATGGTGGCCCAGTCGGCTTCCCGTGGGTCGATCTCAATGCCGTAGTCGCCGGAATCGTCATCCAGCAGGTTGAAGTGTTGGCGCAGTTGCGCCATCAGTTGGCGCAATTCGTCGTGGCTGAGAAAGGTCGGGGTGCCGCCGCCAAAATGCAGCTGTTGCACCTGTTGGTGGGGGTCCAGGTGGCAGGCCACCAGTTGAATCTCTTGCTCCAGGCGCTGCAGGTAGGCCTGGGCGCGACCGCGGTCCTTGGTAATGACTTTGTTGCAGGCGCAGTAGTAGCAGATGTTCGCGCAGAACGGCACGTGCACATACAGCGACAGCGGGCGCACGGCCTTGCGGCTGTCGCGCAGGGCGTGCAGCAGGTCAAAGGTGCCGACCTGGCTGGTGAATTGTACGGCGGTGGGGTAGGAGGTGTAGCGCGGTCCTGCCAGGTCGTAGCGATGAATCAGATCAGTGTCCCAACGAATGGCGTCGAGCATGCGGGCGTTCCCCGGATTGGCTAGTGGGCCGAGTCTAGGGGCATGGCTGGGCGGTCATCTTGATTTGTATCAACGGGGAGCGGCGCTATGCCACATGGCCTTTTAGTGGCCCATCAGCCAGTGCTGATGGGGCCCGGGTAGGGTCCAGATACCGAACACAATCACCAGCAGGCCGCCGGCCATGCGCACACTGCGCTTGCGTAACAGCGCGGTGACGCGCTCCGCCGCCAGCCCGGTGGCGAGCAGTACCGGCCAGGTGCCGAGGCCAAAAGCGAGCATCAGCAACCCGCTGTCCACGGCGTTGCCCTGGCTGGCCGCCCACAACAAGGTGCTGTAGACCAGGCCGCACGGCAACCAGCCCCACAGCGCGCCCAGCAGCAGGGCGCGAGGCAGGCTGGACACCGGTAGCAAACGGTTGGCAAACGGCTGGATATGCCGCCACAGGCCGCGCCCGAGGCTTTCGATACGGGTCAGGCCGCTCCACCAGCCGGCCAGGTACAAGCCCATGCTGATCAGTAGCAGGCCGGCCAGGATGCGCATGAACATCGCCGCCGGGCTGTTGGCCACGGCCCAGCCGGCCAGGCCGATCAATACGCCGGCGGCGGCATAGCTGAGGATGCGTCCCAGGTTGTACGCCAGCAGCAGGCGAAACCGCCGGCTGCGCTGTTCCGGGGGGATGGCCAGGGTCAATGCGCCCATCAGGCCACCGCACATCCCCAGGCAATGGCCGCCGCCCAGCAGGCCGAGGATCAGCGCGGAAACCAGCAGCGGCGCGAGGTCAAGCATGGGGCGGCGCCGGCTCGTCAGGCTTGGCCGGTGGCTGCGGGTGGCTGCTGGCCTCGTCGACAGCGGCCAGGTGCTTGGGATCCTGGTCGTCGAACAGCACGCTGTGGGCCGGCCCGTCGAGGTCGTCATACTGGCCGCTGTCCACCGCCCAGAAGAAGATGTAGATGGCGATGGCGACGATCAGCAGCGCCGCAGGAATCATTACGTAAAGAGCTGGCATCGCTACTCCATGCCCGCGCGGCTCAAGCCGGCAGCGGACGGGGCTGTGGGGTGGTGCTCGCGGCACTGGCGCGCGGCAGGCGCGTCAGGCGCAGGGCGTTGAGCACCACGGTCAACGAACTGAGGGACATGCCGATCGCGGCCCAGATCGGCGTGATCCAACCGAGGGCGGCGAACGGCAACATCAGGCCATTGTACAGCCCGGCCCACAGCAGGTTTTCAATGATTACCCGGCGCGTACGCCGCGCCAGGCTGAACGCTTGCACCAGGGCATCCAGGCGGTTGGACAGCAGCACCGCGTCGGCGCTGGTTTTTGCCAGGTCAGTGGCCGAGCCCATGGCCACGCTGATATCCGCCGCGGCCAATACCGGCACGTCATTCACGCCGTCACCGAGCATCAACACCTTGCGGCCTTCCTTGTGCAACTGTTGCAGCACTTGCAGCTTGTCATCCGGGCGCAGGCCGCCACGGGCTTCATCAATCCCCAATTCGGCGGCGACGCTGGCGACCATCGGCGAGCTGTCGCCCGATAGCAGCAAGGTGCGCCAGCCCCGCGCCTTGCACGCGGCCAGCAGTGCCGGCGCATCGCTGCGCAGGCGATCATCCAGGACAAACCAGGCCAGGGCGCCGCCAGTATCGCCCAGCAGCAGCCATTGGCCAGCGTCTTGCGGCGAATCGGGTATCGCGCAGCCGCTTAATTCACAGACGAAACCGGGCTGGCCGATCCGCAGCAGGCGTTCACCGACCCGACCTTCGAGCCCCAGGCCGGGGGTGCTGAGCACTTCATCAGCCGCCAGCGGGGCGCGGCCGAAGGCCCGGGCAATCGGGTGTTCGGAGCGGTTTTCGAGGGCGGCGGCCAGGGCCAGGGCCAAGTCGCTGCTTATGCTGCCCAGTGGCCGGATGGCGCGCAGGGCCAGGCGGCCCTCGGTGAGGGTGCCGGTCTTGTCGAAAATCACTGTGTCGATCTGGTTCAAGCCTTCCAGCACATGGCCTCGGGTCAGCAACAGGCCGAGTTTGTGCAGGGTGCCGGTGGCGGCAGTCAAGGCGGTGGGGGTTGCCAGGGACAAGGCGCATGGGCAAGTCGCCACCAGCATTGCCAGGACAATCCAGAACGCCCGCGAGGGGTCCAGTTCCCACCACAGCAGGCCAATCACGGCGGCGGCGATCAGCGAGCAAAGCAGGAACCATTGCGCGGCGCGGTCGGCGATCTCGGCCAGGCGTGGCTTTTCGGCCTGGGCCCGCTCCAGCAGGCGCACGATGGCCGACAAGCGGGTGTCATGGCCCAGGGCGCGCACTTCCACGGTCAGCGCGCCTTCGACGTTGAGAGTGCCGGCGGTGACGCTATCGCCGGCTTGTCGCGGTTGTGGCAGGTATTCGCCGGTGAGCAGGGATTCATCAATGCTCGACTGGCCCTCCAGGATCACCCCGTCAGCCGGCAGGATCGCACCCGGATGCACCAGCACCCGGTCGCCCAGGGCCAATTCGGTGAGCAGGATGCGTTCGCTCTGGCCATCGCCTTTGAGGCGCAGGCACGAGGCCGGCAGCAGGTTGACCAGTTGGGCAGTGGCGGCGGCGGTGCGTTCTCGGGCGCGGCGCTCCAGGTAGCGCCCGGCCAGCAGGAACAGGGCGAACATGCCTACGGCATCGAAATACAACTCGCCCACCCCCGTGATGGCGGTCCAGATGCCCGCCAGGTAAGCGCCGCCAATGGCCAATGACACCGAGACATCCATGGTCAGGTGGCGGGTGCGCAGGTCGCGCATGGCGCCCTTGAAAAACGGTGCGCAGCTGTAGAACACAATGGGGGTGGTCAGAAACAGCGCGACCCAGCGCAGGATCACGTGCAGCTCGGGGCTCAGGTCGATATTGAATTCCGGCCAGGTGGCCATGGTCGCCATCATCGCCTGGAACCACAGCAAGCCGGCGACCCCGAGTTGGCGCAGGGCCAGGCGGTTTTCGCTGGCCAGTTGTTCGGCGGCGCGGTCGGCCTGATACGGGTGAGCGGCGTAGCCAATCTGGCGCAGCTCGCTGAGCACCTGGCTCAACGGCAATTGCGCGTCGGCCCAGCGCACATGCAGGCGATGGTTGGACAGGTTCAGCCGCGCCTCGGCCACGGCCGGCAGGCTGCGCAGGTGTTTTTCGATCAGCCAGCCACAGGCGGCGCAACTGATGCCTTCCATCAACAGGGTGGCTTCGGCCAGGTCGCCGTCGTGGCGCACGAAGGGCTTTTGCACATCGGCGCGGTCGTACAGCGCCAATTCGTCGACCAGTTGCACCGGCAAGGCTTCGGGGTTGGCCGAGGCTTCACTGCGGTGCTGGTAGTAGCTTTCCAGCCCGCCCGCGACAATTGCCTCGGCCACCGCCTGGCAACCCGGGCAGCAGAGCTCGCGGGGCTCGCCGAGGATCACCGCGGTGAAGCGGCTGCCGGGCGGGACGGGGAGGGCGCAGTGGTAGCAGGGGGTTGGGGTGGTCATGGCTTTGGATCTGTGTGGGCAGGGAGGGCCTCATCGCGGGCAAGCCTGCTCCATCTGTAGGAGCAGGCTTGTCCGCGATGCGCGAAGAGCAGGTTTTCAGTTCTTCAGGTCTTCAGCACCCTGCAACGGCTCGTCACCCAACTTCAAGTCGGTGCCATGGCTGACTTCTTCCTCTTCAAACATACGCCAGGTACGGTCGCCTTCGACCCCCAGCAGTTCGACGAAGCGGCGGCCTTCGACCTTGTCAGTCACCTGGCCGATATAACGCCCCGGCTCGCTCTGGCTGCGGGTGAGCACGACCTTGCGGTCTTTCTCCGGCTGGGTCGGCGAAATCAGGTTCAGTTCCAGAGTGGTCGGCCCGCTGTTGCCCGTGAGAAACAGCTCCACTTCCCCGGTCAGTTCATCCAGGTGCAGGGTGGCGCGCATTTGCAGGGTCTGGGCCAGCAATTCGCGGTCCAGGGAGCGGTTGATGCCTTTGCCGGCCTCGTAGTAGTTGTCGTTGACCAGGTTGTCCGGGTTGTTCACCGCGATGGTCACCATGGACAAGGTCAACGTCACCGAGCAGGCCAGGATGGCAATGATGATCCAGGGCCAGAGGTGCTTGTACCAGGGGCTTGCGGCAGTTGCTACGGGCATTGTTCTGCTCTCTTTTAACGAATTTGTGGGCCGATGAATCGGCTCTTGGCTTCAACGTGGACGCTGTCATCGTCAGCATCCTTGAGGATGAATTTCACCTCGTTGGTGCTCGATGGCATTTGTTCCGGCGCGCTCGACAGCTCCACCGGCATGGTGAAGATTTCCCCGGCGGCGACCTTGATTTCGCGCTTGCCTTGTAGCTTGAGGTCCGGCAGGCCGCTGGCGTCCAGCACGTAGGTGTGATCGCGCTGGTCCTTGTTCATGATTTTCAGGCTGTAGACGTTCTCGATCCGCCCTTCGGCGTTTTCGCGGTACAGCACGCGGTCCTTGCTGACGTCGAAACCCACCAGCGAACGCATGAAGAACGCCGTGGCCAGCAGGGTGATCATCGCCAGCAGCACCAGCGCATAGCCGATCAGGCGCGGACGCAACTTGTGGGTCTTTTGCCCCGACAGGTTATGTTCGGTGGTGTAGCTGATCAACCCACGAGGGTAGTCCATCTTGTCCATGATGGTGTCGCAAGCGTCGATACAGGCCGCGCAGCCAATGCACTCAATCTGCAGGCCGTCACGGATGTCGATCCCGGTGGGGCAGACCTGTACGCACATGGTGCAGTCGATGCAATCCCCCAGGCCCAGGGCCTTGTAGTCCACGCCTTTCTTGCGCGGGCCTCGGGCTTCGCCGCGACGCGGGTCATAGGAAACGATCAGGGTGTCTTTGTCGAACATCACGCTCTGGAAGCGCGCATACGGACACATGTAGATGCACACTTGCTCACGCAGCCAGCCGGCGTTGCCGTAAGTGGCGAGGGTGAAGAAGCCAACCCAGAAGTACGACCAGCCATCGGCCTGGCCGGTGAAGAACTCGAAGACCAGTTCGCGAATCGGCGAGAAGTAGCCGACAAAGGTCATGCCGGTGACAAAACCGATCAGCAGCCACAGCGTGTGCTTGCTGAGTTTACGCAGGAACTTGTTGGCGCTCATCGGCGCCTTGTCCAGCTTGATCCGCTGGTTGCGGTCGCCTTCGGTGACCTTTTCGCACCACATGTAGATCCAGGTCCACACGCTTTGCGGGCAGGTGTAGCCGCACCAGATACGCCCGGCGTACACGGTGATAAAGAACAGGCCGAACGCCGAGATGATCAGGATGCCCGACAGCAGGATGAAGTCCTGGGGCCAGAATGTCGCACCGAAAATGAAGAACTTGCGCTCTGGCAGGTTCCACCAGACGGCCTGGTGTCCGCCCCAGTTCAGCCATACCGTACCGAAGTACAGCAGGAACAGGCCGGCACCGCCGAGCATCCGCAGATTGCGGAACATCCCGGTGAAGGCTCGAGTGTAGATTTTCTCCCGCGAGGCGTAGAGATCGACAGTGTTGCTGGTTTTTTTGGCAGGCGGGGTAACGTCGTGTACCGGAATCTGATCGCTCATCATTGCATCCCACGGCAGTGGAGATTTGCCTCGGCCAGTACGTGCCAACCGGGGTCAAAATAGGGGTCTAGCAGTGGCGCAATGATACGCCTGTAGTACGGGTGAACGGGTGCGACCTTTGGTCGCGTTGGGGGAAATCAATTGATGGTGTACGTGACTTGAATCAATTGACAGGAGGAGTATGGACGGTTTTTCAGGGCTCGAAGGTCATTCGTCCCACGGGTTGATCAGTTTCACGCCGCTGCTTTGGAAGTCGGCGACATTGCGGGTGACCACGGTCAGGCCATGAACCAGAGCGGTTGCGGCGATCAGCGCATCACCTTCGTTAGCGCGATCTGGCACATGCAGGCTGGCGCAGCGCAAGGCCACGGCAGCGTCAATTGGCAGGATCCTGGCATCGAAGGCCGGCATGACATGGCGTTTGAGCCAGGTGCGCAAGACCTTGCCCTGCGCGGGGTCACGGCGTTCCATTCGCAGCACCCCAGTCTCCAGTTCCTTCAAGGTAATCGCCGAAATATACAGGCGTGGCGCAGCGACGGTTTTGGCCCACGCCACCACATTTTTGTCGGCTTGGGGTTTGCGTAACTCGGAAATGACATTGGTATCGAGCAGATACATCAAGAGAGGTCCACGGGTCGATGGATAATCACGGCACGTTCGGTTTCAAACTCGATATCCGCCGCTTCGGGCATCACCAACAGGTCAACAATATCGGCGTTGATGCCTGTCAATTTTTGGTAGTCCTCAATACTTAGCAGCACATGAGCAGGCTTGCCTCGGTCGGTAATAAAAACCGGTCCTTGGCGCGCGGCTTTTTTGGCACCGCTTGTGTCTTGGTTGAATTCGCGGCTGGAGATTGTCGTGATAGTCATGGGGCGCCTCCCAGCGGGATGGGGGAATGTAGTTACGTTACTACGGCGCAGTTGCAAGCTACAAGCGGTCGATGCGCTTCACTGGAAACAAAAAAGCCCCGTCAGCATGCGCTATACGGGGCTTTCTCTTGCGGCTTGCAGCTTACTTCTGTTCTTGCTGCTCTTGCTGCTCTTTGTGCGACAGGCTGTAAACATACGCCGCCAGCAAGTGCACCTTGTCGTTACCTTGCAGTTGCTCCTGCGCAGGCATCTGGCCCTGGCGGCCGTAACGGATGGTCTGCTGCAGTTGGGCGAAGCTGGAACCGTAGATGAACGCGCCCGGGTGGGTCAGGTCAGGTGCGCCCATCGCTGGCGTACCTTTACCGGCCGGGCCGTGGCAGGCCACGCAGTTGGCGGCGAAGAGTTTCTCGCCGTTGGCCACGTCGGCCTTGGCGCCTTCCGGCAGCTTGCGGCCATCGAGGTTGGTCAGCACAAAGCCGGCCACGTCGGCCACGCCTTGTTCGCCGATGACTTCAGACCAGCCCGGCATCACCGCATGGCGGCCGGCCATGATGCTGGCCTTGATGGTCTCCGGCTCGCCGCCCCAGCGCCAGTCGGCGTCGGTCAGGTTGGGGAAGCCGTAGGCACCCTTGGCGTCGGAGCCGTGGCAGACCGAGCAGTTGGAGGCGAACAGGCGGCCCCCCATCTTCAGGGCTTGCGGGTCCTTGGCTACTTCCTCAATGGGCATGGCCGCAAATTTGGCGAAGATCGGCCCAAACTTGGCGTCCGAGCGTGCCATTTCCTTTTCCCACTCGTGCACGCCGGTCCAGCCGGTCTGGCCGTTGGCGAATGGGGTTTGCTTGTCATTATCGAGGTAGGCATAGCCCGGCAGCAGGCCTTTCCAGTTGCCCAGGCCCGGGTACAGCACCAGGTAACCCAGGGCAAACACGATGGTGCCGACGAACAGCATGAACCACCACTTTGGCAGTGGGTTGTCGTATTCCTCGATGCCATCGAACGAGTGACCAACTGTCTCGTCCGTTTGCTCGGCGCGCTGGCCCTTGCGGGTCGACAGCAGCAGCCAGGTCAGGGCAAAAATGGTACCCAGACTGAGGACTGTGACGTACAGACTCCAGAACGTAGTCATTCTTTGTTACTCCTAGAAGCTTGCTCGACGTGCTTGATGGCTTCGGGATCATCCGCAAAAGGCAGCAAGGTCGCGTCTTCAAACTCTGACTTGCGCTTGGGGCTGAATACCCACAACGCCAGACCGATAAAGGCCACCATCACGACAACGGTGCCCAGGCCTCGAATCATCCCGATATCCATTCAGATCACCGTTTGCTTTTGATGATGGTGCCCAGGCCTTGCAGGTAGGCCACCAGCGCGTCCATTTCGGTCTTGCCCTTGACGGCTGCCTGGGCACCGGCGATGTCTTCGTCGGTGTAGGGCACGCCGAGGGTGCGCAAGACTTCCATTTTCTTGGCGGTGTCTTTGCCGTCGAGCTTGTTTTCCACGAGGAACGGGTACGCCGGCATTTTCGATTCGGGCACTACGTTGCGCGGGTTGTACAAGTGCGCACGCTGCCAGTCATCGGAGTAACGACCGCCAACACGGGCCAGGTCCGGACCAGTACGCTTGGAACCCCACAGGAACGGGTGGTCCCACACGCTTTCACCGGCGACCGAGTAGTGGCCGTAGCGTTCGGTTTCAGCACGGAACGGGCGGATCATCTGCGAGTGGCAGCCGACGCAGCCATTGGCGATGTAGACATCGCGGCCTTCCAGTTCAAGGGCGGTACGCGGCTTCATGCCTTCGACCGGCTTGTTGGTCACGTCCTGGAAAAACAGCGGAACGATCTGGGTCAGGCCGCCGATACTCACGGCGATGACCATGAAGAAGGCCAGCAGGCCGATATTCTTCTCGACTACTTCGTGCTTCATCAGTGAGCTCCCACGGCGGCGATCTTGGTGGCGGCTTCAGCCTCTACAGGGTTGGAAGCACGCACGGTGCGCCATACGTTGTAGGCCATGAACAGCATGCCGCTGGCAAAGAACGCACCACCGAGGGCGCGGACGATGAAACCAGGATGGCTGGCTTGCAGCGCTTCGACGAAGGAATAGGTGAGGGTGCCGTCGTCGTTGATCGCACGCCACATCAGGCCCTGGGTGATGCCGTTGACCCACATCGAGGCGATGTAGAGCACGGTGCCGATAGTGGCCAGCCAGAAGTGGGTGTTGATCAGGCTGGTGCTGTGCATCTGCGCCCGGCCATACAGCTTGGGAATCATGTGGTACAGCGCGCCGATGGAAATCATCGCTACCCAGCCGAGAGCGCCGGCGTGTACGTGGCCGATGGTCCAGTCGGTGTAGTGGGACAGCGAGTTGACGGTCTTGATGGCCATCATCGGGCCTTCGAAGGTCGACATGCCGTAGAACGCCAGCGACACCACCAGAAAGCGCAGGATCGGGTCGGTGCGCAGCTTATGCCAGGCGCCCGACAGGGTCATCATGC
This sequence comes from Pseudomonas sp. FP2294, assembly GCF_030687625.1. NCBI lineage: Bacteria > Pseudomonadati > Pseudomonadota > Gammaproteobacteria > Pseudomonadales > Pseudomonadaceae > Pseudomonas > Pseudomonas sp. FP2294. Next base: position 4,077,834 of record NZ_CP117441.1, on the reverse strand, counting down.
CGTTGATCATGCCGCCCCAGCTCGGAGCCAGCAGGATGATCGACATGGCCATGCCCAGGGACTGTGCCCAATCCGGCAGTGCGGTGTAGTGCAGGTGGTGCGGACCGGCCCAGATATACAGGGTGATCAGTGCCCAGAAGTGCACGATGGACAGGCGATAGGAGTAGATCGGACGCTCGGCCTGTTTCGGCACGAAGTAGTACATCATCCCCAGAAAGCCCGTGGTCAGGAAGAACCCTACGGCGTTGTGGCCGTACCACCACTGGATCATCGCATCGGTCGCACCGGCGTAGGCCGAGTAGGACTTGAAGAAACTCACCGGCAACGAGGCGTGGTTGACGATGTGCAGCATCGCCGTCACGACGATGAATGCGCCGTAGAACCAGTTGCCAACGTAGATGTGCTTGGTCTTGCGCTTGACGATGGTGCCAAAGAACACGATGCCGTAGGTCACCCAGACGATCGCCAGAAGGATGGCAAGGGGCCATTCCAATTCCGCGTATTCCTTGGTGGTGGTGAAGCCCATTGGCAGGGTGATGATGGCGCCCACGATAACCGCTTGCCAGCCCCAGAAGGTGAAGGCGGCGAGACCGTCGGAAATCAGTCGCGTCTGGCAGGTTCGCTGCACGACATAGTAGGAAGTGGCAAACAGTGCACATCCGCCGAAGGCGAAGATCACCAGGTTGGTGTGCAGCGGGCGTAGGCGTCCAAACGTCGTCCATGGCAGGTCGAAGTTCAACTCCGGCCAGACCAGTTGCGAGGCGATGAAGACACCGAGCCCCATGCCAAGGATCCCCCAGACCACCGTCATGATGGCGAACTGGCGGACTACCTTATAGTTATAAGCAGTCGGACTGATTGCTGTGCTCATTCTAAGGTTCCACGGTTTAGGTGTTTTATTAGGATAAAAATCGGTCGCAAGTATGGAGAAAGCGGGGTGCCATTGCAACGTAACGCTGACCTGCGTCAATGCTTTACAAACCAGATTCTGCGCCCTTTCCATGTTTGGCGTAAGGACAAAATCAAAAATGAAAAGCTGACGGGTTGGACAGGAATTTTGCAGGGGTGCAGGCACTTGCGCGCAGGTCTGGGCAAACAAGCTGGCGCAGTGACGAATGGTCAATGGCGTGACAGCCGGTAACTGTCAGCCTTTGCGCCTGTCACCTTGCTTGAATGTCAGACTCATCGCGTGCAAGTCGGTCTGCGACCGCTCAACACCGGTCTACTGTCGGAACAAGCGTAGACCCGAATGGCGGGAGGGGAAAGGTGTGCTTTAGAAGGGTGCGACAATGGGGCGCAGGGGGCAGCGGTGAGTGGCAAGTCTGGAGCGGGAGAGGGGGAGGGCTGCAAGAGCCGAGTTGAGAACTCTTCTCTTGCAGCTTGTAGCGTGAAGCTTACTTCTGCTCTTTTTGCGACAGGCTGTAGACGTAGGCCGCCAGCAGGTGGACCTTGTCGTTGCCTTGCAGTGCTTCCTGCGCCGGCATCTGGCCTTGGCGACCGTGACGGATGGTCTGTTGCAACTGCGCCAGGCTGGTGCCGTAGATGAAGCCGGCAGGTTGCGTCAGGTTCGGCGCGCCCATGGCTTCTACACCGTGGCCCTCTGGGCCGTGGCAGGCCACGCAAGTGGTGCTGAACGCTTGCTGGCCGGCGACCAGGTCAACCTTGCTGTCAGCCGGCAGCGGCAACTTGGCCAGGTCGTGGCGTACATAGGCAGCGACGTTTTTCACACCGTCTTCGCCCAGCACTTCACCCCAGGCCGGCATTGCAGCGTGGCGACCGTTCATGATGGTCAGCTTGATTGCGTCCGCCGAACCACCCCAGCGCCAGTTGTCGTCCGCCAGGTTCGGGAAGCCATAGGCGCCCTTGGCATCGGAGCCGTGGCACACCGCGCAGTTGGAGGCAAACAGGCGACCGCCCATTTTCAGCGCTTGTGGGTCTTTGGCGACCTCTTCCACGGGCATGGCTGCGAATTTGGCGAAGATCGGCCCGAACTTGGCGTCGGCCCTGGCCATTTCCTTGTCCCATTCCTTGGTCTGGGTCCAGCCGTCTTCATAGCCCGGCAAGACACCTTTCCAGTTGCCCAGGCCCGGATAGAGGATCAGGTAGCCGACGGCAAATACCAGGGTGCCGGCGAACAACATGAACCACCATTGGGGCAGAGGGTTGTCGTACTCCTCAATCCCGTCGAAGGCGTGGCCCATGGTCTGGTCGACGCTGCCTTTGGTCTCGCCCTTGCGGGTGCCGAACAACAGCCAGGTCAGGCCGATCAGGCTGCCGAGGGTCAGTACACAGATCCATGTACTCCAAAAGGTAGTCATGGCCGAATGCTCCTTGTTACAGGCTCTTCTTGAGCGTCGGATGGGGTGCCGGTGGCGTCAGGCTTAGGCTCATCGGCAAATGGCAGCAGGCAGGCCTCGGCGAACTCCGGGTTGCGCTTGGAGTTGAACACCCACAGCGACAGGCCGATGAAGGCAATTGCCACCACCAGCGTGCCGAGGCCGCGGATCATTCCGGTATCCAGTTCAAAACCCATGGTTCACCTCTTGCTCTTGATTGCAGTGCCGAGCACTTGCAGGTAAGAGACCAGAGCGTCCATTTCGGTCTTGCCCTTGAGGCTGTCCACGGCGGCGGTGATGTCCGCGTCGGTGTACGGCACGCCGAGGGTGCGCATGACCTTGAGCTTGGTTTCGGTGTGGCTGCTGTCGACCTGGGCGGTGACCAGCCATGGATAGGCCGGCATCTTCGACTCAGGCACGACGTTGCGCGGGTTGTACAAGTGCGCGCGGTGCCAGTCGTCGGAGTAGCGTGCACCTACCCGGGCCAGGTCCGGACCGGTACGCTTGGAGCCCCACAGGAACGGGTGGTCCCACACGCTTTCGCCGGCGACCGAGTAGTGGCCGTAGCGTTCGGTCTCGGCGCGGAACGGCCGGATCATTTGCGAGTGGCACTGTACGCAGCCTTCGCGGATGTAGATGTCACGGCCTTCCAGTTGCAGCGCGGTGTAGGGCTTCATGCCTTCGACCGGCTTGTTGGTGACGTCCTGGAAGAACAGCGGGACGATCTGCGTCAGGCCACCGATACTCACGGCGAGCACCATCAGCAGCATCAGCAGGCCGACGTTCTTTTCAATCGTTTCGTGTTTCATCATCGACTCCTCAGGCCATCCGCGCCGCAGCGGCTACTTCGGCAGGTTGTGCCGAACGCACGGTGCGCCAAGTGTTGTAAGCCATCAGGAACATGCCGCTGAGGAAGATCGCACCACCCACCAACCGCACGATGAAGCCTGGGTGGCTGGCCACCAGGGTTTCGACGAAGGAGTAGGTCAAGGTGCCGTCTTCGTTGACTGCACGCCACATCAGGCCCTGGGCAATGCCGTTGACCCACATCGAAGCGATGTAGAGCACGGTGCCGATAGTGGCCAGCCAGAAGTGCGCGTTGATCAGGCCGAGGCTGTACATCTGCTCGCGACCGAAGACTTTCGGGATCATGTGGTACAGCGCGCCGATGGAAATCATCGCCACCCAACCCAGAGCGCCGGCGTGTACGTGGCCGATGGTCCAGTCGGTGTAGTGGGACAGGGCGTTGACCGTCTTGATCGCCATCATCGGACCTTCAAAGGTCGACATGCCGTAGAACGCCAGCGATACAACGAGGAAGCGCAGGATCGGGTCGCTGCGCAGCTTATGCCAGGCGCCCGAGAGGGTCATCATGCCGTTGATCATGCCGCCCCAGCTTGGCGCCAGCAGAACCAGCGACATCACCATGCCCAGGGACTGTGCCCAGTCCGGCAGCGCGGTGTAGTGCAAGTGGTGCGGACCGGCCCAGATGTACAGGGTGATCAGTGCCCAGAAGTGCACGATGGACAAGCGATAGGAGTAAACCGGACGCTCGGCCTGTTTCGGCACGAAGTAGTACATCATCCCCAGGAAGCCTGCAGTGAGGAAGAAACCTACGGCGTTATGGCCGTACCACCACTGCACCATGGCATCCGTCGCACCGCCGTACAGCGAGTAGGACTTGGTCAGGCTGACCGGGATTTCCAGGTTGTTGACGATATGCAGGATCGCTACGGTGATGATGAACGCACCGAAGAACCAGTTACCGACGTAGATGTGCTTGGTGTTGCGCTTGGCCACGGTGCCGAAGAACACGATGGCATAGGCGACCCAGACAATGGTGATCAGGATGTCGATCGGCCATTCCAGCTCGGCGTATTCCTTGGAACTGGTATAGCCCAGTGGCAAGCTGATTGCCGCCAGCAGGATCACCAATTGCCAGCCCCAGAAGCAGAACGCGGCGACTTTCGGCGCGAACAGCTGGGTCTGGCAGGTGCGTTGCACCGCGTAGAAGGAGCTGGCAAACAGCGCGCAGCCACCAAACGCGAAAATCACCGCGTTGGTGTGCAGTGGGCGCAATCGACCGAAACTGGTCCAAGGCAGGTTGAAGTTGAGTTCGGGCCATACCAACTGGGCAGCGAGAAAAACCCCGAGCCCCATGCCGACGATGCCCCACACCACCGTCATAATGGCGAATTGGCGGACCACCTTGTAGTTATAGGCGGTACTTAAAGTAGTGTTCATGGTTCCCCATCCACGGTTCAACCCAAGCAGATGCAGCACTTGGGCTGGAGTTATAGGCAGACTAAAAAGCGAGGCAAGCATGGGCAAAGAGCACAAGGCCAGTATTGACGGGGATCAATGGGCGCAGTGTGTGGGTGAATACGGTTGGTTGTGGAATGCAGCCACGCGCGAGGGCGCTGGCCCATCACCCACGCTGATCCTGGCCCACGGTGCTGGCGCGCCGATGGACTCCGGCTTTATGGACGACATGGCTGCACGCCTTGCCGGGCATGGCGTGAACGTATTGCGCTTCGAGTTTCCCTACATGGCCCAGCGCCGTGTGGACGGGGGCAGGCGCCCACCGAATCCGGCTCCAAAGCTGCTGGAATGCTGGCGCGAGGTATATGCCCAGGTGCGACGTCATGTCGCTGGGCCTTTGGCTATTGGCGGCAAGTCCATGGGCGGGCGGATGGCCAGTTTATTGGCCGATGAATTGGCGGCTGATGCACTGGTGTGTCTGGGGTATCCGTTCTACGCGGTGGGCAAGCCAGAGAAGCCACGGGTCGAGCATCTGGCTGGGCTGAAGACCCCGACCTTGATTGTGCAGGGCGAACGCGATGCGCTGGGCAATCGGGCGGCGGTGGAGGGGTATGTGCTGTCGCCGAGCATCGAGGTGATGTGGCTGGTGGCGGGGGATCATGATTTGAAGCCGTTGAAGGCTTCGGGGTTTAGTCATGCGCAGCATTTGGAGGCAGCGGCGGGGAAGGTGGCAGGGTTTCTCGGCGCCTGTTAGCGCGCTATCGACGGCAAGCCAGCTTATAGAATGGATCACTTAAATCCCCTAGGAGTCAGCCTGCCGGCGATAGCTACCTATTAATTGGGTGTGCTGGTCAGAGGTGTGCGTCAGCCCCGGAGACTTTCATACCCATTTTTGCAGGCGTTTTCTGTCAGGCTGACGCAACAACTTGGCTGAAAGCGCTGATCGCGGATGATCATCAAATACTAGGGTTCGTATGCGAATGTGTAAGGGTTATTTTAATCCCTTAAATTTTGAGGTTTAGGATTATGTCCGTGGGGCAGTCAAGAGGGTGAATTGATAAGTAAGCCAGTCGGATTCGTTTTCAATGCCAGCTTTTATGGCTTGTAAGTTTTGTCATGGTTTATCTCAAAGCAATGATTCATGTTGTGTCGGTTATTTTTCATGCTGGCTTACTATGCTTGACAGTTTGCAAGCTTAATATGATAATAATAAAATTGTTTGTTTTTTTGTATAAAATCGTATTGTGGTGGTGTGATGATAAGTTTATTTTTAGGTAAGTCTGTTGCAGGTGTCAGTGTAAATGTCTTGGAAGATGTATTGGTTTGTGACTCAAGGCTTGCAGAGGGAGTGCATGCTTATGTTTACTCTGATCTGATTTCTGTTGAGTCACTAGAGTGTGATGCTGATGAGTGTTTTATTTTTTTAAGAGGGCAGTCAAATATATCTTTGATTGCAGTGTTGGTTTTTTTTGGGTCGAGTGGTGAAAAGTTATCAGGCGGCTCATCTCCGGCCAATCAAGTTGGAAGAATTGAAATTCCTAAAAATGCTACTCACTTTAAAGTTGCGTTGAGATTGATGCAGATTGGAGTTGCTGAGATATATTCGTTTGACGTTGGGCGGATGGATAAGATAAAAAAAGTTGTTGCTGAAAGTAATAGCTTTAACTATAAAGAATCTTTAATGCTGCCGCGAGACTATAAGTCAAAAGTCAGTTTGAAAATTCCATTGATTGTGGTTGAGACGGTGTTTTGTGATACTGAGACTGATCCTCATGTCATGTCTCGCTATTTAAGCTATTTTGTCGGTCTCATTCATTGTGTTGGTACGCAGAAATATAATAACTTTATATGGTTTATTCATGTCTCTGATGACAAGGGAAGGGCCGTGGATGTTATTAGAAGTGCGATAGAGCGTTTTGGGTTATCTCATAAAGTCTACCTAAATATTTATTCTCATCCTAAAGAAGGCTATGGGAATGAGGCCGAGGTCCACATCGATCGGATTAGAAGGCCTAATTCAACTTATCCTGAGCGGCGAGATAATTTGTTCTCAGGTGCGGTTCAAAAGTCAGGCTTTTACAAGGAGTCGGAGCTAGAAGGGTGTGTTGTCATTCGTGTAGCTCTTGATGATGATGATTTTATTACAGCTTCGCATTTTGAGCTGCTTCAAAGTCTTGGGTCGAAGTATTCTGCTGAAATTGATAATACGCTTCTGACCGTATTGATTAGTATTAATCGACTTTTTGTATCTTATTTTTTGCCCAACGGTAATGTTGATGTTTGTGATGTTGAGTTTTCTAGGGCAATGACTGGTTGTAAGTTTTCTGTTTCGAAAGGCGCGTATCCTCGTAGCCCATTCAGTATAACTGAACGTTTCGATGAGGTGGATAGAAGCAGGCCTGAAGTACTCTATGTCGAGCATTCACAGAATTTGCCTAGTTTTTCTTATAATAGGCATGGAGACAATTTGTCAGCGCAAAATAAAAGCTTATATTATAAGGATGAGCATGCGGTTGTGACTTTCGCTTCGCATGCTAAAATGCTGGAAGAATTTGCTAGGATGTAATTTGTGTTGGCTGTAGTTGTTATGGCTTGACTTTCAAAGCTCAATGATCGCTTTGGGGATATCTCTATTGCTAGAGCATGCCTACATATTGAAAAGGTAGGCATGCTCGGTTGAGGTTATCGGTTAAACCGCTCCACCAACGAATACTGCGTATTCGCCGTATGCGTCAGCTCTTCACTCAACTGCGCCGAGTTCAACGCCTGCTCCGAAGTCTGGTCCGCCAACAGCGCAATGGTGCTGATATTGCGGCTGATCTCTTCGGCCACTGAGCTTTGCTCCTCGGTCGCGGCGGCGATCTGGGTGGTCATGTCGGTAATATGGGCCACCGCCTCGCTGATCCCCACCAGCGCCGCATCAGCCTCCATCACCCGTGCCACGCCTTCTTCAGCCTGGCGATGCCCGGCATCCATGGTCTGCACGGCGGTGCTGGCGGTCTGTTGCAGCTTGGCGATCAGGGCATGGATCTGCCCGGTGGATTCGCTGGTGCGTTGCGCCAGTTGCCGCACTTCATCGGCCACCACCGCAAACCCACGGCCCATCTCACCGGCACGCGCCGCTTCGATGGCGGCGTTGAGGGCCAGCAGGTTGGTCTGGTCGGCAATGCCTTTGATCACATCCACCACGCCGCCGATTTCGTCGCTGTCCTTGGCCAGTTGGGTCACGGTTGTCCCGGTCTCTCCAACCACCACCGACAGGCGCTGGATGGCTTCGCGGGTTTCCCCGGCAATGTCCCGGCCACGGCTGGTCAGGCGATTGGCTTCCTGGGTCGCATCGGCCGTGCGCTGTACATGGCTGGCGACTTCCTGGGTGGTGGCGGCCATCTGATTGACGGCGGTGGCCACCTGCTCGGTCTCGACGCGCTGGCGTTCCAGGCCGGTTGAACTGTTGTGGGCCAGGGTGTTGGACTGGCGCGCCTGGTCGTTGAGGTGCTCGGCGGTGTCCTGCAAACGGGTCAGGCAGGTCTTCAGGCGGGCTTCCTGGCTGAGGATCGACATCTCCAGTCGCGCCTGCGCGCCACGGCTGTCGGTGTACATCTGCGCAATCAGCGGGTCGGAGGTGGTCTGTTCGGCCAGGCGCAGCAGGCGCTTGAGGCCGCGCTGCTGCCAGCTCAGGCCGAGCAGGCCCAGGGGCACCGACAAGGCGGCGGCCAGGGCAAAACCCCAGTGGGAGTCGAACCAGACGCCGATCAGGAAGCTCAATTGGCTGACCAGGATAAACGGCAGCCAGTCCTGCAGTACCGGCAACCATTTATCGCTGCGCGGGATGGCCGACTTGCCCTGGTTGATTCGTTGGTACAGCGCTTCGGCACGGCGGATCTGCTCGGCGGTCGGCTTGACCCGCACCGATTCGTAGCCGATCACCTGTTCGCCGTCGAACACCGGGGTCACGTAGGCGTTGACCCAGTAGTGATCGCCGGTCTTGCAGCGGTTCTTAACGATGCCCATCCATGGCAAGCCTTGTTTGAGCGTCGTCCACATATGCGCGAACACGGCCGCCGGCACATCCGGGTGGCGAACCAGGTTGTGCGGGGCGCGCATCAGTTCATCCCGGGAAAACCCACTGATCTCGACAAACGCATCGTTGCAGTAAGTGATCACGCCTTTGGCATCGGTCGTGGAGATCAACCGTTGTTGAGCGGGGAAGGTACGTTCGCGCTGGGTAACGGGCTGGTTGTTACGCATATTGATTCAATCCGCAAGGCTTTGTCAGGTTGTCGGCAGGCTGAGGCAATGGTTGAAGGGAATCTTTACTGAAATGTAAATAATGGCGGGAACCGCTCTATACCCGGTAGCTCTCAGCCCAGAAAGGACGCTGTCAATACTTCGGCAACAACCGGGTAGCGCGAGCCCGCACCGATCCAGTCGATCTGGATGAAGATCCAGCGTTTGAGGCGCAGATACCTGGTTGAGGGGCCATTGCTCAATTCCGGTGTGCCCAATACGTCCAACGCCATGCGCTGCTGAATAGCGACGCGGGAGTAATCCTCGACAAAAACCGAACGGTTTATTGATGTCAGTTCCAGGCGATTCAGTGCTTCCATCGCACCGTTGAGGTCGCCGGGTTCGAACACCGTGGCATTGGCAATTTTCGACTTGGTGAACTGTCTTGCATAACCCCCCAAACCCGCCAGGATGGGTTTGCCAGTCGCTGCATATTCAAACAGCTTGGAAGGCAAAACCCGTCGAAAGGATTTGAAGGTGTTGAGGTGCAGGAAAAGTATGTCAGCTTCCCGGTAATGATCGATCAGGTTTGAGCGTTTGGTCGGCGCTATCAGTTTCACATTGGAGATGTTTTTACTGGCCAGCGCTTGCCGAAGCTTATCGGCAGCTCCACCGTCACCAATGATGTAGAACTGCGCGAGACCTTCAAGCTGTTCAGCCATCGCCGGAATGATTCTATCCAGCCCCTGGCCAGCGCCGATATTGCCCGCGTACACGATTTTCAGCTCGGTCGAGGGCGCGCGTAGTTTTTCCAGATTGGTCAACGGTTGCAGGAAAAGGTCATCCACACCATTGGTATGGGTGGAAAAACACCTGTGGGGGTAGCGTTCGTTGAAGTACCCCAGAAAACCCGGCGAAATCAGGTTGACCTGAGTTGCCTGGCGAATGGTCAGGCGTTCCACCCACGAAAAGAAATACGTCATGGTCCGGCCGACCATACCGGGATACAGCTCTGGTAGCGTCTCTACGAAGATGTCGCGTATATCGAGGTATAGCGGCGTTTTGCTCTGGAACGAAATCGACGCGCCCAAGGCAGCAGTCATCAATCTTGAAGAGGACGCCACCACCAAATCGTAGTCTTTACCACGAGCGGCTTTACGGGCCCCCAAGGCGTAGGAGAGGAATGCCTTGGCCTGGTCAACGACGCCATTTTTATGGGGCGGCAAGTCAATGCGCGTGATCGACAGTCGCGAGAAGCCTTGAGTGCTTTCAGCCGGCGCTTTGTAGGAGTGATAGCGATTCGGTTGCGTGGTGATCAGGTCAATGTGCAATTTGCAGTTATTTTGCTCAAGCAGCGCCCTTACCAAGGCTTCGACCCTGAACGAACCCGCCGCCAGATCAGGCGGGTAATAGAAGCTCAAGAGAAGAATGCGGACGGTCATTGGCGAGCGTCAGCGCAGTAAGTCTGGCCCTTGAGAACGCGGCCATACAGGTTGACCAACAGTTCTTCCTGTTGCTCCCAGTTCAATTGGGCCGCGGCATTTACGGCATTGGCCGCCAGGGTGCGGCGCAGTTGCGGATCGCTTACCAGGCGATTGAGTGCATCGATCAACTGCTGGTCGTCGCTTTCGCGTACCAGCAAACCGATGTCGAACGCTCTGATGATACGGCGAATCTCCGGCAGGTCAGTCGCGACGACGGGCAGGCCGGCAATCAGGTACTCGAATAATTTGTTGGAGTCGGTGGTGAAGTGGTTCAGGCAGGTGTTTTCAATGGGCTGCACGCCAATGTCTGCAGAGGCGGTGTAGCTGGGCAGATCGGCCAACGAGACGGTTGGAATGAAATGCACACGCTCCGTCAGTCCGAGTTCCTGGCTCAACGCGGTCAATGGCGCCGTCAGCCTGCCGCCACCAATGAACACGAAATAGGCGTCCTTGACTGAGGCCGAGATCCGTACCAAGCGCTCCAGGCCTCGGCCCTGCTGCAACCCACCCTGATAAATGATGATTGGCCATGGCTGCTGCAACTGCAGCTCCTGGCGAATCCGCTGACTGGCGGGGCTGACCGTCAAGCGCGGTCGGTTCTGCAACACCACCGGGCGTGGCACGCCATAGGCCCGAGCAAAAAACTTGGCCCGCGCATCTGTAGTGGTAATGCTGCCCTGCACTCGGGGCATCAACACGCCTTCGACCCGCGCGACCAGGCCGCGAAAGCTGTTATAGCCTTCGCGGCTGGTGCTGATTTCATGGGCGTCATACACCACGCGGGCGCCACTGAGTTTCGCCGCCAACCATGCCGTTGGCAGTGTATTGACGTCATGGGCGTGCACCACTGCGGCGCGATGCCAGGCGATCCGCGCCAGCAAGCCTGCATGGGTCCACAACCGCGCGACAATCCGCAGCGCTTGCCTGGTCGGGCTCAAGCGACCGATAGGGCCGCTGGCTGAGGCCGGTGCAGAAGCTGCGCCGCCAGTTTTGGTTTTGCGCAGTTTCCACAATGGACTGCGTGCAACACGCACCACGTTGATACCGCCCGGCAGTGTCTCTTTCTCTTGGGTGACGCCCGGTGTGTGCAGGGCGAACACGGTTACGGCGTAGCCGGCAGCTTGAAGCGTCTGCGCCTCTTTTAATACACGGGCGTCGTTGCGGAATTCATTCCAGACGATCATTGCTATGCGGGTCACGGTAGATCAACTCTGATTAAAGTGGAGGTTTCATTGGATTCGAGTTGCTCGAGCAGGTCGGGCAGTAGGGCTATTGCGTCTGCATAATTTGCGCGGGAACACAAACGTTCAAATGTATAGGCCAGTGCGCATACCTTAAAAGCTGCTGAGGTGATTTCTTTAAAATCAGCTCGGATTGTTCGCGCCTCTGTTACCGCATTCTTCAGTTCATTAAGGTGAGTGATGGGCCAGTTTGCACCCACCGGCTCCATCTTCCAATTTGCCCAATGACTAACTCGAATATCCTTGTTCTCAGAGATAAGTAACGTATCTGGACCCAGGTCCAGGCATATTATTTGTCTTGGTAATGTTGAAAGCAATTCAATGATATAACTATGCTTTTCAATGATTTTTTCAATGGTGTACAGTTGCTCAGGTAAGGCAATAATTCTAACCTGCTCAAACAGCTCTAAGCGTAATCTCTGTTCCAGATATAAGTGTGATCGGCCGAATTTCAAGACCAATGCTTCCGGAGGATTGATGCTTACGAGTTTTTTATTGGTGAGCAAGGCATTTGCTTGAGCGGTATGTCGCTCAATCTTTTTGAAATCATCCAGTACGAAAATATGACATTTTAGGCCTTCTACTTCTGTGTGACCAAAGAATTTCAGTGATGGAATGGCTGGTTTAGCAAGCATCAACGCAGCTTCTTGGTCTGCAGCAATTGAAATATTTTCGCTAAATAGTTTGACTAGGAAACGACTTTCAAGAGCGGGTTCTGTAGAGTGGGTTGTTACTTCAAATGCATAAATTTCAGGATTGCCTAATTGGTGCCAAGAACTCGATTTTACTACCTGGTGGTGAGGTGAAAATGAGTTTATTGCATCTCGGAGCCATATGTTTCTCGTGCTCTCATCAAGTAAGTTTCTTATCTTATTTGTAGGGAGGTTTAGTTCGGTTGAAAATTGTTGTCTGTAAAAAAACAGAGCGTTGACTTGACGGTGCTGTGTGCGTAACGAAATGACATCCTGAATCATTAGTGTAAGTCGCGATAGTGCTTGTCGCACCAGTAGCAATGATATAAGTGCCGCAAAAACTTTCGGCGGGTCATAGTAAAGGAAATTCAAGACCATAAAGAAGAAAACTATCAAGAAGCCGATAGCTGCTAATGTGTTTAACGCCACTGTGTAATGTGTTGTAAGTAAGTTGCGAATCGATTGGCTTATATTGAAAAGCTTGATGGTTAGCAGTGTAATTAATAAAAGATATATTGTGATGGCTAAGAAAAAAAGCGGATAGATATAAAGCAGGATTGACAAGGCTATAAGCGAAAAGCTACCTGCGGAAAGTCCTCTATTGAATTTAGAGTATATTTGAACGGATATTTTTTTTTGATTGCTAAATAAGTTTAATTTTTTGCTCTTGTTAGTAAGCTTTTCTGCACCAACTTTCGAGAGGTGGAAAATTATCAGTTCGGATGAAATGTATAGGATGTAGCATAGGAATGTGAGCGCACTCAAGCCCGCAATTAGATGTGTTTTTTCAATGTTTTTCAAGTATAGCGGGAAATAGTCAGGTATGGAGTCTGAACCCAATAAGATTAATATCTTGAGGGGTAAAAAAAATGTTAGCAGTAGTAGTATTTGCGCTGTGAAGCTAGCTAATTGAATTGTTACAGTGGCGAGCGGCGTGACACTGATAATTTTTGTTCCTAGTGATATGCACCATCCCGCCGTGGCTCGAAATACAGATTGGAGATTGTGCATTATCAATAAGCTGTGAAGTTTGTAATGGTATTCATGGTTTTTCCTGCTTGTCTGGAAAAGAGGCTTTGAATACCAAAGCCTCCGTAGTGCTTACTTTATTTCCCAGTATATGGAAGCGTTGGTGGTAAGTTCATTTTGCTCTTGAGCAAATTCTTGATAGACGCTACCGATCGTAGGTTGATCTTTTTTATAATAGTGAACCTTAAAGGTATCGCCATTGCTGTCAATGACTGCTCTAGTGTATCCGAGTTTAGCAAGTTGGGCGTAAAGTGAGTTTTCGGCTATTTTTGCCCCGGACTTCACAGTGATTTTGTTTAGTCGTGAATTGCCCTTTTCCCCATTGCGAACTACTGAGTAGAGCAGTTTTCCATCATAACTCAACGTCGATCCATCACTGAGGGTAAGTGTCGCGCGTTCAGTTGTTGCAGTAATAGCGGGCGAGCTTTCGGTCTTCGACTCACCACAAGCCCCAAGAAGAAAGAGTAAGCTTAAGATAACTATCGTTTTTTTCATGAAATTGCCCTATAAAACACTGATCGTTGCGTTTGAGATTTTAATGTTGAAAATTTTTCAGATTTTTAACGTTTTGCATTTTTTATTAAGGTTGCTTCTTGATTGACGATTACTTTCAGGTCTGTCTGGTTTTCAACTCGTATCCGTGCAGCCAAAGACATCGAACTGAACAAGCCTGGTTCTTCGATCACTCGAGCTATGCCCTCGGCCAATGTGGCGGCATCGTTTTCACCTCCCAAAATAGCGCATGCCTCATCGACAAACTCTGGAATGGCAGTGACCCCGTTAGTTACAGGAATCAACCCCGATGCCATAGCCTCATCCCGCGACACCCCCTGAGCGTCCATCCGGGTAGGGCAGAGGAAGAGGCCATACTCTTTGTGCAAGGCTGCAATCTCTGCGTGCTTCATGAACCGCCTTTCGATTTTCACGTTCGGGAACTTGCGCAGTGGTGCCAGAGTTTCTTCAAACAGGACTCCATCCCCAATCATGTGGAACTCTAGTTCGGAGAAGTAGGGCTTTTCGGAGAGCAACTCGATGGCTGTAACGCTGAGGTCGTTCGCGTATTTTGCTGACGCGTACGGCCGAATCGACAAGATCTTCTTACGCTGTTCAACCGGCTTTTCCACATAAGAAAACAGCTCGGTGTTGATCGGGTTATGAATGATCTCGTACTGGTTTTCTGGCAGGCGGAAGCCGAGGTCTTCCATCACTTCTTCGGCGAAGTAGCGGGATACAAACACCAGTTTCAGGTTGGCCGGCATGGGTTGCAGCAGGTTGCGCCAGAAGCTCATGCGCTTGTCGCTGTCGAGTTTGCCCAGGGCCAGTTGTTCATCGGTGGTGAAGTTGTATTCGCGGCGCCACCACGGTTGGATCTCGGCGCCGTGGACCCATACGATGACCTTGGTGGTGTTCAGGTGTCGGCGCAGGACTTCCCACATGTCTGGGTCGAGGAAGTGAACCAGGATGGTCTTGTAGGCACCCGACTCCAGCATCTTCGCCAGGGTGGCCTGGGAGCCGGTCATGACGTCGACGTTTTCAAACTCGTGATAGCTGACCGCTTCGTTCTTGCGCAGGCGGAATACGTCCACGTTGACGCCACGTTCCTGATAGGCGGTGACGCGGGTGTGGACGAAACCGTTGCGGTACAGGTCGTCATAGGCCGGGTAATGGTTGGTCAACAGCAGGTATTCGGATTTGGCGAGCATTTCCGATGGCTGCAGATCGCGGTGCCCCAGGACCAGTGCCTTGATACCGGCGCTGCCATTGGCATAGGCACGGATGCCCAGGCGAATGAAGGCGGCCTCTGGCGGGATATCGCTGGTCTGGTTGCGGTTGGCGTGTTGCATGACATGACTGATGCGTTGTTTCTGGGCATCGAGGAACAGCACGACCAACTGGATGTTCAGGCCAGGGGTGGCGTCAAGGAACAGTTTGAGTTGTTCACCCGACGCCAATTCGGCGACAGGCAAATCCGTCTTGGCGTACTGGTACTCATGCTTGCCATCGGCGAGCGAAGAGCTGATCTGCCAGGTATCTACGTCAATGTGTTCTTCCAGATGCTTGCTACGAATCGGTCCGAACATTGCGGCCAGGTCACGCCCGCAGATCTCTGCGCTGGTGTGGCTGACCTTGAGCGGTTCAATGGCTTCGGCACGGCGTTGCAGCTCGTCAATGCCGATGCCGGTGTACAGATTGAGGTCGTCTACGACCTCCGTCACGTCTTGCCCGCGGGCACCCGCGGCGTTTCGGCAGTAGTTGAACGCATCGATCGCCAGTGATTGCTCGAACTCGTAGTTCAACTTCGGCAGGGTTTTGAGCCACTCGCTGGTTTGTTGCTCGGCAATCAGTGCGGTTTTGATCAGTGCGGCGCGCGCAGCAATGCTGGCCGGGCGACGATAAGCCTGACCTGGGTTCTGCAAATGGATGCCGTCATCCTTGCGCACATAGTGGGCAACTTTACCGATGACTTCAGCCTGGTTGTAGCGCGTCGCCAGGACCATATCGAGCAGGTAGTTCGGGCCGTAGTAGTCCTCGCTGGCCATGGCCGCGAACCACGGCGCATCACCGGCCAGTTCACCAAGGCTGGTTTTTTTCAGCTGTTTGCGCGAGATCAGTTTTATCCGTGGGTCTTTGACTGCAGTTTTGCCGACGGTGTCGTTGACGACGACATGCATGCTCACGTTGGTGTAGCGCTGACGAAGCAGGTGCTGGGTCAGGGCTTCGACTTCGGCGCTGTTGGCGGCATCGGCGATAATGCAAATGCGCGGCTGGCTTTCTTCCTGGGCCTTGCCGGTCACTTTGCTCATCACATAGTTGAGGCGGTGCCCATAGGTGTGTTCTTGCATCACTTTGCGCAGGGCAGCCAGGCGCAGCTTGTCACTGTCGCGTTCGTTACCTGCCAGTGTGTTCAGGCGGCGCAGCATTTCCGGGCCGCTGTCGGTGGTGATCACCAGGTCGCCAAACAACAGGCGCACACCGCGGGAGAAGTTGCTGACTGTCACGGTGTTGGAGCCAAGCAATTCAAACACTCGGCGGGCGAACATTGACTGCGACTGCTTGATCGAGTTGAGGTTGATCGCGTAACGGTAGCCTTTGTAGGCGCGGTCGATCTGCTCGAAGCTCAACGTACCAACGATGTACGGCTGGTATTGCTCGGGGAACTGGTAGTTGGGGTCGTTCTTGCCAAAGTTGCGGTCGAAAATTTCCAGCGGACGGAAGTTCGGCAGTTCGCTGACAAAATTACCCAGGTCGCGGGTACGGTCGGGGTAACGGGTGTAGTAGGCGCCAGCGAAGCAAAACGCATCTTTACGCTCGTACAGTTCAACCGGGTTGTGCACCGCCGGTTGGCAGGCGAACGGCAACAGATACACCCGATCATGTCCGAGCGCACCCTTGTAGCGATGAATGCAGTCGATGTCGGTAGTGAACACGAAGTCGAACTGTTTGGCGGTAGACAAGAAGGTCTCGAAGTGGACCGGATCCTCTTTGTTCCAGAAAACCGAGGGTACCTTGTGGTCTTTGCACCATTTAAGGATGTCTTGCAGTTCGTGGCTGTTATGGCCGACTTTGCTGCCCCACAAGTCATCTTTGCCGCGCCAGGCTGATTCGATAAACACCAGTTCGGGCTGGAATTGCTGCAGTTGCTCCTGCCAATCCGCAGGGGTCAGTTGCAGCAGGTTGCATTCATGGCGGTATGAGCCGTAGGTGAATTCGTCCATCACACAGGCGACTTTCAAGGATGCGGCATTGCCCTGCTCGTGGTTGAGCAAGCAGTTGCGCACATACTCGGTGTCGGCGAGTGCTGCGGGCAAGGCGACGTCTGTTTTGGCGATGTGTTGTGGCGCAGGCAGCAGCGCTGACGGGCCGTCAAAACCAATGGCTTTCTGGGCTGTGTCTTTGCGGGTTTTGCTGGCCTGGCGGTACAGGTTGAACAAGGTGCCTGGCAAGCGAATGATGCCGCCCAGCGAGCTGCCGCTGGCCTTTAGTTGATAACCCAGCTGGTAGGTAAGGCTTGAGCGGGTTTTGATCAGGCGCTGCTCTGCCAGATGGCGTTTGGCATTGGCACGATGCAGGTTGTCGTTGAGCTCTTCGATTTTTTGCTGCTGGGCGGCGGTTTGTCCAAGCAGTTTTTCAAGATTGCTTTTCAGATGAGGGATCTGCGTACCCGTGGCTTCGCGATACTTTTGATTGGCGGCCTCAAGCCAGCCTTTTGAAGACTGCAGCTCGCTTTCCATGCGCAGGCGAGCGTCATCCCATTGCTCCTGCGTGGTGGCAAGCAGTTGCTCGGCAGCCTCGCGACTGGACAACTCCAGTTGCACCTGTTCTTGCAGGTCGGCATTTTGCTGGCGAAGCTCTTCCAGGGCGCAGGTCTGTTGCTGCAGGGCCGTCGTGAGCTTGTCTCGTTGCAGCAGAGCCTCCTGGGATTGATGCTCAAGTTGGTTGAGGCTCAACTCCAGGTTTTGTCGGGTTGCGCGTTCGGCTTCAAGCTGGTTGGTGATAATTAGATGCTGGTCGGTCTTGATCTGCAGCTCTCTGTCCAACTGCGCCACATGGGCTTCGCAGGTGGCCAGTTCGTTCTCCAGCAGTGGGCGGATGGCGCGCTCTTGTTCAAGGTGGCCGGACAGCTCGGTAATGCGTGCGCGGCACTCCTTGAGCTGGCTGTTCAGCTCCTGCATTTCCTGTGCGTGGAGATTTGTCAGGTCATCGACTTGCAGTAGCAGCGTGTCGATATCTTCTTCCAGCCGTGCCTGGATGGCTTCGTGGGCGTGCAGCTGTTGTTCGGCATCATGGTTGATGCTGATGAGTGCTGTCTCTGCCTGATGGCGCCCCGATTGTTCTTCGGTCACCAACTCCTGCAGCCGAGCGTTCTGGGAGGCAAGGGTCTGCAATTGCTGGGTGAGCGCATGCAGCTCTATCAGTTGCTGGTCTTGTTGTTCGACCGCTGACTGGTTTTCTGTTTGCAAGGCTGCTACTTGTGCCTTGAGCAACTCGTGCTGGGTTTGGGTGTGCTGCAATTGTTCCTGGGTGTTTTCAAGTCGGGCATGCAGGTCTGTGAGCTCTTTATCATTCTGCTCAAGACGGGCCTTTTTGGTGTTTTCCAGTTCAGTTAATTGTGACTTGAGCTGTTGCACCTGCTCGGTGGCCACGCGGTATTTTTTGTTCGCCTCGTCCAGGCGCAGCTTGATATCAGCCTGCTCGGCAAGCATTGCTTCCTGGGCAAGATTTTTTTTCGTGAGTTCTTCCACCTGTTGTGCCTTGGGCTTGAGCTGGGCAATTTGTTCGGTGGCCGCACGGTATTTCTTGTTGGCTTCGGTCAGGTTCTTGCTGGTGTTGGACAGGCTGTTCTGCAGGTTGCGCTCGATCGCTTCGAAGGCTTTTTCCAGGTTTTGTACCTGGGCCATATCCAACTGCACGGGGGAAGGGGCGGTGGCGTCGGTTTTTTTGACCGCCACCATGCCCAGCCACTTGCCCAGTACTTTGATCTGGGTGATGTGCAGGTATTCGTTCAGCAGGCGGAAGGGCTCAAGCAGGTAGAACGTGTGCTTGTGGTCGATGAAATCATTTACCCCGAATGGCACGGTGATGATCAGTCGCCCGTCGGGCTTGAGCAGCGACGCAGCTTTCTCGACAAACATTTCCGGACGTACGAGGTGTTCGAGTACTTCGCTGATGACGATGGTGTCGGGTTCAGCATCCTCGACGTTCAGGGACAGGAAATCCGCGTTCACGTAGGAGACTTTGGCCTGTACATGGGACGGCTCGGCCGCCATGTACGATTTGGCTTCTTCAATAGCCTGGGGGCTGGTGTCGACACCGATCACGTCGCAGCCCTCGCGGGCCAGCAATAGCGGCACGATGCCCTGTGAGCAACCTACATCGAGTACCTTCTTGCCCGAAACCTGTGCACAGATCCAATGGATACGTGCCTGGGTTTCGCGCATGAAATGCTCGCCCAACTTCCCGTAGTAGGCCTCCATTACACGGTCGTGAATGTCTGCCAGGGCTGTAGGGGCTTCCGGCGGCGTGGGGAGTTGGACGCTAGTCATCTTTAATTCTCTTCTCAGGCAGCAAACACGCCAGCAGCATCGATTACAACGGCGCCATCTCGCATTTTTGCCATCTCTTTGAATTCACGGTGCTTGACCAGCAATACGTGAATGTGCGCGCTGTCCAGGGCATAGTCAGTGTCTACCAACTGATGCGCGGCCAACTTTTCAGGCAGCTCCTGAATGTTGGGTTCGATGAGCTGTAGCGTCACGCCCAGTTCATCGCTCAACTGTCGGGCGATGTTGAGGGCTGGGCTTTCACGCAAGTCATCGATGTCTGGCTTGAAAGCCAAGCCATAGCACGCGATCTGCACGGTGCTGGCGGACTGTTCCGGATGGCTCAGCAAATAGTCGGCCACGGCCAGTTTCACTTGTTGAACGACCCACTGCGGCTTCTGGTCATTGACTTCGCGGGCACTACGGATCAAGCGGGCCAGCTCTGGGGTTTTGCTGACGATGAACCAGGGGTCGACCGCGATACAGTGACCACCGACGCCGGGGCCGGGCTGCAGGATATTGACCCGAGGGTGGTGGTTGGCCAGGCGGATCAACTCCCACGGGTTGATTTCCAGTTCGGCGCAAATCATTGACAGTTCGTTGGCGAACGCGATGTTGACGTCACGAAAGCTGTTCTCGGTGAGCTTGCACATCTCGGCCGTGCGGGTGTCGGTGATAATGCACTCGCCCTCGACAAACGCGCGGTAAAGACTCACGGCGGCGTTGGAGCACTTGGGGGTCATACCGCCAATGATGCGATCGTTGGCAACCAGTTCCCGCAAGACATGGCCTGGCAACACACGCTCAGGACAGTGCGCGATACGGATGTCGGAATCTTCGCCATGGGTGGCCGGGAAGGTCAGGTCCGGGCGAGCTTGGGCAAGCCACTCGGCCATGCACTCCGTCGCTCCGACAGGGGAGGTCGACTCCAGGATAACCAAGTCATTCTTTTTCAAGACGCTGGCAATCGACTTGCTTGCCGCCTCGATGTAGCCCAGGTCCGGCTCGTGGTTTTCCTTGAAGGGTGTTGGAACCGCAATCAGGAACGCATCGGCCGGTTCGGGTACCGTCGTTGCCCGCAGGTAACCTTCGGTGACGGCGGCATGAACCAACATATCAAGATCGGGCTCGACGATATGAATCTCGCCACGATTGATGATGTCTACAGCGCGCTGATTGACATCAACGCCAATGACTTGCTTCTTGCGTGAGGCGAAAATGGCTGCTGTGGGCAGGCCGATGTAACCAAGTCCAATGACCGAAATGCGGGAGAAACTCATGCTGCTGCCTCGTTTCGTTGAGCGACCAAAACCATCAGCGCCTCACGGATGTGTGCACAAGCCTTACCGTCGCCATAAGGGTTATGGGCAAAACTCATTTTTTGATAAGCCACTTCGTCGCTCAGCAATTCGCTGAGGTGGTGGGTGATGGAGTCCACTTCTGTGCCAACCAGCTTCACTGTGCCGGCTTCGACGGCTTCGGGGCGTTCAGTCGTGTCACGCATCACCAGGACAGGTTTGCCCAAGGCAGGTGCTTCTTCCTGGATACCGCCGGAGTCGGTAAGGATCACGTAAGAGCGCGTCATCAGGTAAACGAACGGCAGATAATCCAGTGGTTCGATCAGATGCACGTTGTTGATACCAGCTAGCAGGCGTTTTACGGGTTCACGAACGTTCGGGTTCAGGTGCACCGGGTATACGAACTCAACATCGGGGAATTGCTGGGCAGTGTTGACCAGCGCTTGGCAAATACGCTCGAAACCGCCACCGAAGTTTTCGCGCCGATGGCCGGTGATCAACACCATGCGCTTGTCACGAGGCAAGAATGCAAACTGCTCCTCGAATTGCGCTTGGAGTGGCGAAGCTGGACTACTTAAACGATCGACCACGCTGAGCAGGGCATCAATCACGGTGTTGCCGGTAACGTGAATGGCCGAGGAGGCGACTCCTTCTTTCAGCAGGTTCTGCCGCGATGTTTCAGTGGGCGCAAAATGGAGGGCAGCAAGAGTACCTGTTAACCGCCGGTTGCCTTCTTCGGGCCATGGCGAATAGAGGTCGTTGGTACGCAGGCCTGCCTCGACATGGGCAATCGGGACTTGTTGGTAATAGGCGGCCAGGCTGGCGGCGAAGGTAGTGGCGGTGTCGCCATGAACAAGGATCACATCGGGCTTGAAGTCTTCAAGGATGGGTTTGAGCCCTTGAATAATCGCCGTCGTCACGTCTGTCAGTGTTTGCCCGGCTTTCATGATGTTCAAGTCGAAGTCGGGCGTCAGCTCGAATAGTTCAAGCACTTGGTCGAGCATCTCACGGTGCTGCGCGGTGACGCACACCCTCGACTCAAAACGAGGGTCGCTTGCCAGTTCCAGAACCAAAGGGGCCATTTTTATGGCTTCGGGCCGGGTCCCGAAAATGGACAGCGTCTTGAGGGGCATATATGAACACTTCTTCACAGATTTAGCGGTGAGCCAATGTCAGGACGCGACGCGCTTGCTGGCACGTCACTAGAATCCATTCCAATGGTAAAAAACGTCTGCAGCAGACCGCAGATGCGGTTTTGCGCAACTGAAAATGCATAGGTGGGAGGGCAAGAGGCGTAGCTTTTGGGCACTCCGTGCTCGTGACAACTCCATAACTGGCGCATGAAGATTTTTTTATATCTTTTCACTGGCAATTTTGCTGGAACCGCCTACGCAGCACGGAAGATATCATTTTGAATTTGTTGTGCCACTAACAAATTCACAAACTTTTCACTTTACAAGCTCTGCTTTGACTGCTAACAAATGTTGTCCTTTTGCTAGTGAAAAACGTGCACATTCGGGCAAAAGTCTCGATAGATGTGCGATTTTTCTGATGTTATTGAAGATTTTACGTAGCTGGCGTTTTCAATTTCTCTTGGTAAAGCTCAGACAAAAAAAATTACAAAAAAATGAATTGTCTGACCAATATCGAGTCTGGGAGTGCGGCAGGCGGGTATGGCTTTTCAATACTGAAAGGCTATGGCTCTGGCAGCGGGCGCTTTCAACCATCCTAGTGGAGGTCCTGCTTTCCTTCTGTATGAGGCGATAGCAGGGTTTTGGCGTGGTATTTCCCTTCACGGGACAACTGCTCATACAGCCACATACCTTGGGCTGGACAACAGTGGGCGGAGTCTGTTGTCCAGCCCTCAGGTCAGGCGCGATTGTGGTTTTGATCGAAGATCAACCCGCCAGCATCGGGTAGCTAAACAACCCGAAATGCAGCAGATTCAAACCAAAGTGTGTGGCAATCGCTGCGCCCAGGCCGCCGAAGCGGTAGGCCAGGCCGTACCCCGCGCCGGCGATACTGGCCAGCAGCACCCATTGCCAACCCGCGCCCACATGCACCAGGCCAAACAGCAGCGAGGCCAGCAGCAAGGCGAGGTTTTCGCCATAAGGCAGTTGCTTGAAGCGCCGGCTCAGGCCGCCCTGGATATAGCCGCGAAACAGTGCCTCCTCAACCAGGGTCACCAGTAACAGGTTGTTCAACACCCAGAGCCAGGCCTGGTCCGGCCATTTGGGCGCCCAACTGATAATGCCCAGAAGCACCGCCCCGCCGAGGGCGGCGATGGTGGTCAGGGTCAAGGCCAGGGCCGTGGCATAGATCGACAGGCGCAACGGGCGGCGAGCGACGATCCACGGGCAGACCAGCAGCAGCCAGAAACCGATCAGCGGTTTGTCCTGGTTCAGGTACATCGAGAAGGGCACGGCATCGGCGCTGAAGCGCTGCGGGTCGATGCCGCGACCGTTGTAGAAACCGGGCAGCCAGTGCATCGCCAGGCCGAGGGCCAATACAATGAACAGGCCATGGCCGAGGTAGCGGGCCCATGGGATGTGTTGTTGGCGCACGGCGTAACCTGCCACCAGCAAGAGGCCGATGGACACCAGGGCCAGTAAACCCAGTTGCCCGTAGGCCAGGGCCAGTGCATAGCCGATGGATAGAAGTGCCAGGTACAGCCAGGGTAAAGCGGGCATTGAAAATCCTTGTGACGTAAAAATGACGCAATTGCTTTTGCAGGAACCGGCAAGCCGGTTCCTGCAACGGGTGCGTATTATAGCGGCGGGACCTGGAGGCAAAAATGAAAACACCGCCCGTAGGCGGTGTTTTGTCTGGCTTGACGCGTTATGAAGCAATCAACTGACGCAGTACATAGTGCAGAATCCCGCCCGCCTTGAAGTACTCAACTTCATTGAGGGTGTCGATCCGGCACAGCACCTCGACTTTCTCGCTGCGGCCATCTTCGCGGGTAATCACCAGCGTCAGGTTCATGCGTGGCTCGATCTCGGCATGGGTCAGGCCGAGGATGTCGATCTTCTCCTTGCCGGTCAGCTGCAGGGCCTTGCGGTTCTGGTCCAGCTTGAACTGCAACGGCAGCACGCCCATGCCCACCAGGTTGGAGCGGTGGATGCGCTCGAAGCTCTCGGCGATCACCGCCTTGACCCCCAGCAAGTTGGTGCCCTTGGCGGCCCAGTCGCGGCTGGAGCCGGTGCCGTATTCCTGGCCGGCGATCACCACCAATGGCGTGCCGGATGCCTGGTATTTCATGGCCGCATCGTAGATCGGCATCTTCTCGCCGGTAGGAATGTAGAGGGTGTTGCCCCCTTCTTCGCCGCCGAGCATTTCGTTGCGGATGCGGATGTTGGCGAAGGTGCCGCGCATCATCACTTCATGGTTGCCGCGGCGCGAGCCGTAGGAGTTGAAGTCCCGCGGTTCCACACCCTGTTCGCGCAGGTAGCGTCCGGCAGGACTGTCGGCCTTGATATTGCCGGCAGGGGAGATGTGGTCGGTGGTCACCGAGTCGCCAAGCAGCGCCAGGATATTGGCGCCCTGCACATCCTTGATCACCGGCAGCGGACCGGCGATGTCATCGAAAAACGGTGGATGCTGGATATAGGTGGAGTCTTCTTGCCACACATAGGTTGCGGCCTGCGGCACTTCAATGGCTTGCCACTGTGCGTCACCGGCAAACACCTCGGCGTATTCCTTGTGGAACATGCCGGTGCTGACCTGGGCCACCGCGTCGGCGATCTCCTGGCTGCTGGGCCAGATATCGCGCAGGTAGACCGGCTGGCCATCCTTGCCGGTACCCAGGGGCTCGCTGCTGATATCAATGCGCACGGTCCCGGCCAGGGCATAGGCCACCACCAGCGGTGGCGAGGCCAGCCAGTTGGTTTTCACCAGCGGGTGCACGCGGCCTTCGAAGTTTCGGTTGCCGGACAGCACCGACGCTACCGTCAGGTCGGCTTGCTGAATGGCTTTCTCGATAGGCTCAGGCAGCGGCCCGGAGTTGCCGATGCAGGTGGTGCAGCCATAGCCCACCAGGTCGAAGCCCAGTTGGTCCAGGTAGGGGGTCAGGCCGGCGGCGTTGTAGTAGTCGGTGACCACCTTGGAGCCGGGCGCCAGCGAGCTTTTTACCCAGGGCTTGCGGCTCAGGCCCTTTTCCACGGCTTTTTTCGCGACCAGGCCGGCGGCCATCATCACGCTCGGGTTGGAGGTGTTGGTGCACGAAGTAATCGCCGCAATCACCACCGCGCCGTTTTTCAGGCGATAGGTCTGGCCTTCGAAGTCGTAGTCGGCTTCACCCACCAGGTCGGCATTGCCCACCGCAACACCGCCACCGCCTTCACTTTCCAGGCGACCTTCTTCCTTGCTGGCAGGCTTGAACTGCAAGTCGAGGAAGTCGCTGAAGGCCTGGCTCACATCCGGCAGTGAGACCCGGTCCTGTGGGCGTTTCGGCCCGGCCAGGCTGGCCTCGACAGTGCCCATGTCGAGGGCCAGGCTGTCGGTGAACACTGGTTCTTCACCGGCGTTGCGCCACAGGCCCTGGGCCTTGGTATAGGCCTCGACCAGCTTGACGGTGGCGGTAGGCCGGCCCGACAGGCGCAGGTAGTCCAGGGTCACGTCATCCACTGGGAAAAAGCCGCAGGTGGCGCCGTATTCCGGGGCCATGTTGGCGATGGTGGCGCGGTCGGCCAGGGGCAGGTCGGCGAGGCCGTCGCCATAGAACTCGACGAACTTGCCCACTACGCCTTTTTTACGCAGCATCTGCGTGACCGTCAGCACCAGGTCGGTGGCGGTGATGCCTTCTTTCAATTTGCCGGTGAGCTTGAAGCCGATCACTTCCGGGATCAGCATCGACACCGGCTGGCCGAGCATCGCCGCTTCTGCCTCGATACCGCCCACGCCCCAGCCCAGCACGCCGAGACCGTTGATCATGGTGGTGTGGGAGTCGGTGCCCACCAGGGTGTCGGGGAAGGCGTAGGTGCGGCCATCTTCGTCCTTGGTCCACACGGTGCGGCCCAGGTATTCCAGGTTGACCTGGTGACAGATGCCGGTACCCGGCGGCACGACGCTGAAATTATCAAAGGCGCTCTGGCCCCAGCGCAGGAACGCATAACGTTCGCCGTTGCGCTGCATTTCGATATCGACGTTTTGCTCGAAGGCGTCGGCATTGCCGAACTTGTCGACCATCACCGAGTGGTCAATCACCAGGTCCACCGGCGACAGCGGGTTGATGCGCTGCGGATCGCCACCGGCCTTGGCCACGGCGGCGCGCATGGCGGCCAGGTCGACCACGGCGGGTACGCCGGTAAAGTCCTGCATCAATACCCGGGCCGGGCGGTACTGGATTTCGCGATCGGAGCGGCGCTCCTTGAGCCAGGCGGCAAGGGCCTTGAGGTCGGCGCCGGTGACGGTTTTGTCGTCCTCCCAGCGCAGCAGGTTTTCCAGCAGCACCTTGAGGGACATCGGCAACTTGTCCAGGTCTCCCAGGCTCTTGGCGGCTTCGGGCAGGCTGAAGTAGTGGTAGGTCTTGCTGTCGATCTGCAGGGTCTTAAGGGTTCTCAGGCTATCAACGGATGACATTACATGACTCCTTATGGTCCGCACGGCTACGGACCTGACGGGACGAACAGAGCTTATAAGCTAGCCCGGTTTTCAGTAGCAGGCTAATTACTGGACTCTATGGGCAAGTCCAAGGTTCCGAACTCAGCTATCATGCGCGCGTTTTCATGACAGGCATTGCGATAGAGCAAGCCAGTTG
Organism: Pseudomonas sp. FP2294; assembly: GCF_030687625.1. Classification (NCBI taxonomy): domain Bacteria; kingdom Pseudomonadati; phylum Pseudomonadota; class Gammaproteobacteria; order Pseudomonadales; family Pseudomonadaceae; genus Pseudomonas; species Pseudomonas sp. FP2294. The sequence continues at coordinate 4,051,466 of NZ_CP117441.1, read as the reverse complement.
CCAGGAGATTCAATGAACACCCTTTTTATGCACTGCCGCCCGGGTTTTGAAGGCGAAGTCTGTTCCGAGATCGCGGAACACGCCGCGCGCCTGAACGTTTCCGGCTATGCCAAGGCCAAGACCGGCAGCGCCTGCGCCGAATTTGTCTGCACCGAAGAAGACGGCGCCCAGCGCCTGATGCGCGGCCAACGCTTTGCCGAGCTGATCTTCCCAAGGCAGTGGGCGCGTGGGGTGTTCATCGACTTGCCGGAAACCGACCGCATCAGCGTGATCCTCGCGCACCTGCGGGATTTCCCGGTGTGCGGCAGCCTGTGGCTGGAGATGGTCGATACCAACGACGGCAAGGAACTGTCGAACTTCTGCAAGAAATTCGAAGTGCATCTGCGCAAGGCCCTGCTGGCCGCCGACAAACTGGTCGAAGACCCGAGCAAGCCGCGCCTGCTGCTGACCTTCAAGAGCGGTCGCGAAGTGTTTATGGGCCTGGCCGAGTCAAACAACTCGGCGATGTGGCCGATGGGCATCCCGCGCCTGAAATTCCCTCGTGACGCGCCCAGCCGCTCGACCTTGAAGCTGGAGGAGGCCTGGCACCACTTTATCCCCCGCGACCAGTGGGACGAGCGCCTGCACGGCGACATGACCGGGGTAGACCTCGGCGCAGCACCAGGCGGCTGGACCTGGCAGTTGGTCAATCGCGGCATGCTGGTGACGGCGATTGATAACGGCCCCATGGCCGAAAGCCTGATGGACACCGGCCTGGTGCAACACTTGATGGCGGATGGTTTTACCTTCACCCCCAAGCAGCCGGTGGACTGGATGGTCTGCGATATCGTCGAGAAACCGGCGCGTAACGCGGCCCTGCTGGAAACCTGGATTGGCGAGGGGCATTGCCGCGAAGCGGTGGTCAACCTCAAGTTGCCGATGAAACAGCGCTACGCCGAAGTAAAACGCCTGCTGGAGCGCATCGAAGAAGGCTTCAAGGCGCGGGGCATCCGGGTAGAAATCGGTTGCAAGCAGCTGTACCACGACCGTGAGGAAGTGACCTGCCACCTGCGCCGCCTGGACGTAAAGAAACCCAAGGCCCGCTAAAGACGACCTTGTAGGAGTGAGTGATGAGCGACATTTTTGACCCTGCCGTCGACGGCACCCTCGACGCCACCGGCCTCAACTGCCCGGAGCCGGTAATGATGCTGCACCAGCACATCCGCGACCTGGCGCCCGGCGGCCTGCTCAAGGTGATCGCGACCGATCCCTCGACCCGCCGCGATATCCCCAAGTTCTGTGTGTTCCTGGACCATGAACTGGTGGAACAGCGCGAAGAGGCGGGGACTTACCTGTACTGGATCCGCAAGAAGCTCGCTTAAACCGCCGTGCGGATGCGCTTGCGCGCACTGCGTGCCAGGCGCACCACCAGCATCGCCGCCGCGCAACTGAGGCCGACGATCAGGCCCTGCCACAAGCCGCTCGGGCCGCTGGGCTGGCCCAGCCAGTCGGTCAGCCCCAGCAAGTAACCCACCGGCAGGCCCAAGCCCCAATAGGCGAACAGGGTCAGGACCATGGTCACCCGGGTGTCCTGGTAGCCACGCAACGCGCCGGCGGCCGTCACCTGGATCGCATCCGAGAACTGGAACAGCGCCGCAAACACAATCAGCATCGCCGCCACCTGGACCACCTGCGGGTCGGCGGTGTAGATCGTGGCGATCTGCTCGCGAAACAACAGCATCAGGCTGCACGATAGGCAGGCATAGGCCAGTGCGGTGCCCATCCCCACGCCAGCGGCGAAGCGCGCTTCACGGGGTTCGCCACGGCCCAGGGCCTGGCCGACCCGCACGGTCACGGCCATGCTCAGGGAGTAGGGGATCATGAACACCAGGGAACTGAAGTTCAGGGCGATCTGATGCCCGGCGACCACGGTTGCGCCCAGGCTGCCGATCAGCAGGGCGATCACCGCAAAGATGCTCGACTCGGCAAATACGGCGATGCCAATCGGCAGGCCGATGCTCAGGATACGCTTGATCACCGACCATTTCGGCCAGTCGAAGCGTTTGAACAGCTCGCTGGCGTGATAGGCCGGGGCCCAGCGGGTCCACCCGACGAAGCCCAGCATCATTGCCCACATCACAATCCCGGTGGCCCAGCCGCAGCCCACGCCGCCCATGGCCGGCACACCGAAATGGCCATAGATGAACACGTAGTTCAACGGAATATTCAACGCCAGCCCGCCCAGGCCGAGGAGCATGCTTGGGCGCGTGCGGCCCAGGCCGTCACTGAAGCAGCGCAGCACGTAGTACAGCGCCACCGCCGGCATGCCCGCCGCGATGCCGTGCAGGTAGCCCATGCAGGGGGCGATCAGCTCGGGATCGACGTTCATCGCATGCAGGATCGGTTCGGCACTGATCAGCAGCAATGACGCGGTGCCTCCCACCACCAGCGCCAACCACAACGCCTGGCGCACCAGCGGGCCGATCTCGGCGTGGCTGCCGGCGCCAAAGCGCTGCGCGACTTTGGGGGTGGTGGCCAGCAAGGTGCCGGTCATCAACAGATACACCGGAATCCAGATGGAGTTGCCCAGGGCCACTGCCGCCAGGTCTCGCGCACTGACGCGCCCGGCCATCACCGCATCGACAAAACCCATGGCGGTGGTTGCCAGTTGCCCGATCATGATCGGCAGGGCCAGCGCCAGCAGGCTGTGGACTTCCCGGCGAACGCGGGCAGGGCGGGAGAGGGTTGTGGTGGCAGTGTTCACGTACAGATGTCCGATAAGGGAGAACTCAGGACGGCGCATTCTACGCCTTGACGGATGGGTCAGGAAAATACCTGTGTAGCGGATTTGTAAACGCGCCACAGGCTGGTGCCTGTACACTGCGGGTCCGCCAAAGGAGCCTGCCATGCTGATTGTTGCCGACGAAAATATCCCGCTGCTCGATGCGTTCTTCGAAGGGTTTGGCGAGATCCGCCGCGTGCCCGGTCGGGCCATTGACCGCGCCGCCATTGAACAGGCCGATGTGCTGCTGGTGCGCTCGGTGACCAACGTCAACCGCGCGCTGCTGGAAGGCACGCCGGTACGGTTCGTCGGCACCTGCACCATCGGCACCGATCACCTGGACCTCGATTACTTTCAGCGGGCCGGTATCCAATGGTCCAGCGCGCCGGGTTGCAACGCCCGGGGGGTGGTGGATTATGTGCTGGGGAGCCTGTTGACCCTGGCTGAAATCGAGGGCGCAGACCTGAACCAGCGGACGTATGGCATCGTCGGTGCCGGTGAAGTGGGCGGGCGCCTGGTCAAGGTGCTCAAGGGCCTGGGTTGGAAAGTGCTGGTCTGCGATCCGCCACGCCAGGTCGCCGAAGACGGTGATTACGTCAGCCTGGAACAGATCATCGAGCAATGTGATGTGATCAGCCTGCATACCCCGCTGAAAAAATCCGGCAGTGGCTCGACCTGGCACCTGCTGGATCGCCAGCGCCTGGAGCAGTTGCAGCCGGGTACCTGGCTGATCAACGCCAGCCGCGGCCCGGTGGTGGATAATGCGGCGCTGCGCGAGGTGTTGCTGGACCGCGAAGACCTGCAGGCGGTGCTGGATGTGTGGGAAGGCGAGCCCGAAGTGGATGTCGAGTTGGCCGAGTTGTGCGTGCTGGCGACCCCGCATATCGCCGGCTACAGCCTGGACGGCAAGCAGCGCGGCACGGCGCAGATCTACCAGGCGCTGTGCGCGCACCTTGGGCAGCCGGCGGGCATTCAGTTGAGTGACTTGCTGCCTGAGCCTTGGCTGGCGGAGGTTAACCTCAATGCCAGCACCGACCCGGCCTGGGCCCTGGCGACGCTGTGCCGCAGCGTCTACGACCCGCGGCGCGATGATGCAGATTTCCGCCGCAGCCTCGTGGGCACTGTGGAGGAGCAGCGCAAGGCGTTCGACCTGCTGCGCAAGCACTATCCGGACCGCCGCGAGATTGACGGCTTGAAGGTGCGGATCAGCGGTGAGTCGGCAGCCTTGCAGGCCCTCGTCACCAGCTTGGGCGCAAGCCTTTGCTGATCGACATAGCGCAGGCATAAAAAACCCGGCCACCTGGGCCGGGTCTGAAAGAGCTGGGGCGTATCAGCCTTGCTGGGCAGGCTTGACCAGTTTCTGCTCCAGTTCGGCGCAGGCGCCCTGGATCATCTCTTCGGTAATCTGCACTTCACGGCCCTGTGCATCGATGTACGAGCAAGGCAACTGCTGTGGCTGGCGGATTACTTCAACTTTGTCAGTGCTGCTGGTTTGCAAGGACATGGCCTGTCTCCTCATCAGGTTGTGTACCTACTCTAATTCCCCCGCGTGACCGAGCTGTTACAACTCCATGGCCCGTCGACGGATCGAATGCCCACTCCAGCAGAAATCACGCTGGATTTCCAGCCGGAGTTTAGACCGATAGCCTCTAGGGCTTAGTCTTGCCGGGCATAATTAACCTGACTCATTGTGATTTGCCCAAGTTCAATCCGATTGCAGTGTAGGCTTGGGGGTGTCTTCCTCAGGTGATGCTCTCCATGCTTTCAGCCCGTCAACGCCGCGCCATTCGCCTGGCCACCCGCTTTATTGCCCCCTATCGCTGGCAGGCTGTCGGCGCCTTGCTCGCGCTGATCGTCACCGCAGGCATTACCTTGTCCATGGGCCAGGGCATTCGGCTGTTGGTGGACCAGGGCTTTATGACCCAATCGCCGCACCTGCTCAACCAGTCCATCGGCCTGTTCATGATCCTCGTGCTGGGCCTGGCGGTGGGCACGTTTGCGCGCTTTTACCTGGTGTCGTGGATCGGCGAGCGGGTGGTGGCGGACATTCGTCGGCTGGTGTTCAACCACCTGATCTACCTGCATCCGGGGTTCTACGAGCACAACCGCAGCTCGGAAATCCAGTCGCGCTTGACCGCCGACACTACATTGCTGCAATCGGTGATCGGCTCATCCTTGTCGCTGTTCCTGCGCAACGCGTTGATGGTGATCGGCGGGATTGTGTTGCTGTTTATCACCAACCCCAAGCTCACCAGCATTGTGGTGGTGGCGCTGCCGCTGGTGCTGGCGCCGATCCTGATCTTCGGTCGCCGCGTGCGCAGCTTGTCGCGCCAGAGCCAGGACCGGATTGCCGACGTCGGCAGCTACGTGTCCGAGACCCTGGGCCAGATCAAGACCGTGCAGGCCTACAACCATCAGGTGCAGGATGAGCAGCGCTTCGCGCGGACGGTGGAGGAGGCGTTCACCACGGCGCGCAAACGCATCGTCCAGCGTGCCTGGCTGATCACCCTGGTGATTGTGCTGGTGCTGGGTGCCGTCGGCGTGATGCTGTGGGTGGGCGGCATGGATGTGATTGCCGGGCGCATCTCCGGCGGTGAGCTGGCGGCCTTTGTGTTCTACAGCCTGATCGTCGGCAGCGCCTTTGGCACCTTGAGCGAAGTGATCGGCGAGTTGCAACGGGCAGCCGGCGCGGCAGAGCGGATCGCCGAGCTGTTGCAGTCGAGCAATGACATCCAGGCGCCGGCGACTGGCGCGATCAAGTTGCCGCAACGGGTCAGTGGCCGTCTGGAGCTGCAAGACCTGTATTTCTCCTACCCCTCGCGTCCCGACCGCTATGCCATCGAAGGCCTGAACCTGAGCGTCAAGGCCGGCGAAACCCTGGCCCTGGTCGGCCCGTCCGGGGCGGGCAAGTCCACCCTGTTCGACTTGCTGTTGCGTTTCTATGACCCGCAGCAGGGGCAGGTGCTGCTCGAAGGCCAGCCGCTGACCCATCTCGACCCGCTGGACCTGCGCCGCTGCTTTGCCTTGGTGTCCCAGAGCCCGGCGCTGTTTTTTGGCAGCGTCGAAGACAACATCCGCTACGGAAACCCGCAGGCCAGTTTTGCCCAGGTCGAAGAAGCGGCGCGCATTGCCCATGCCCACGATTTCATCCTGCAAATGCCTGACGGATACCAGACCCATCTGGGGGATGGCGGCCTGGGCCTTTCCGGCGGTCAGCGCCAACGTCTGGCCATTGCCCGGGCCTTGCTGGTGGATGCGCCCATTCTGTTGCTGGACGAGGCCACCAGCGCCCTGGACGCGCAGAGCGAGCATCTGATCCAGCAGGCGTTGCCGCAACTGATGCAGGGGCGTACCACCCTGGTGATCGCCCACCGCCTGGCCACGGTAAAAAACGCCGACCGGATTGCGGTGATGGATCAAGGGAAATTGGTCGCAGTGGGCACCCATCAGCAGCTGATTGCCAGCAACCCGCTGTATGCGCGGCTGGCGGCCCTGCAATTCAGCGATGGCCACGACGAACCCTAAAAAAATGCCCGCGTCTCACAACGCGGGCACTTGCAGCTTCAGGCGGGCAGCATCTACCGGCTGTTACTGGTCATCAAAATAACGTTCGTGCCAGTCCACCAGCGGCTGTGGCGAGTTGAGCTTCTGCCCGTAGATCACCGAATAAGACAGCACGTTCTGCACATACTGGCGGGTTTCGTCGAACGGGATGCTTTCCACCCACACGTCGAAACTCAGGTGGTCGGCGCCGCGCAGCCATTGGCGTACGCGGCCAGGGCCGGCGTTGTAGGCCGCGGAGGCGAGCACGCGGTTGCCGTTGAACTGGCTGTGCACCTGGCTCAGGTAGGCGGCGCCGAGTTGGATATTCTTGTCCGGGTCCAGCACCTGCTGCGGTGACGCCAGCGGGATGCTGAACTTGCGCGCGGTTTCCTTGGCGGTGGCGGGCATCAGTTGCATCAGGCCGCTGGCGCCGACGCCGGAGCGGGCGTCATCCATAAACGCGCTTTCCTGACGGGTAATGGCAAACACCCAGCTCGAATGCAGGCCACGGACCTTGGCTTCACGCACCAGAGTGTCGCGGTGGGCCATGGGGAAGCGGATATCCAGGTCGTCCCAGTACTTGGCCTGGCTGATGGTGCGGATCGCTGGGAAGTACCACTTCATGTCGTAGGCGAGCTTGGCCTGGGCAACCATTTCGTCACGGTTGAAGTGGCGGCTGACGTGATACCACTCGCGGCGGCCGTCGACGATCTGGCCACGGGCATAAAACTCCAGGGCGCGGCGTACACCCGGGGTATTGCGCACCTTGTTGACCAGCGCCTGGCTCATGACCAGCGGCTGATTATTGAGTTGATATGGGGCCTGGGAGCGATCCGCGGCAAGGAAACCATAAAAATCCCGCTCCTTTGCCAGGCCCTTGTACAGCACCAGTGCATGGGGGTTCTTCGGCTCGGCCAGTTCCAGGGCGCGGGCCTGCCAGTAGCGCCAGCGGTTGGTGGTGGCCAGGTCCTGGGGCAGCTTGCGGGTCAACTGGTAGGCATCTTCCCAGCGGGCCAGGCGCAGCAGCAGGCGCAGGCGCCATTCGGAGACGGTGTTGTCACGCAGTTCCGGGTCGTATTTGGTCATCACATCCAGGGCGCGCGGGTCGTAGCGGCGCGCCAGGGTCAGGCCGATTTCCCGGGCGATGGAGACTTTTTCGTCACGGGAGAAGTGCATGCTGCTGGCATACCCATCCAGCAGGGCCATGGCTTGTTCCGGATCCTGGCGCGCCAGGCGGCGCAAGCCCAGGCCAACGGCGTCGGACATGGCCGCGGTGGCCGGCAGGAAGCGTGATGGGTCGCTGAGCATGGCGGGCTTTTGCGCCACATCCACCATCAAGCGGCCCTGGGCGCCGAGGGTGGGCAAGGTTTTCACCAGGCTGTTGGCCAGCGCATAGTTACGGGCTTCGGCGGCCAGCTTGGTGCGGTCCCAGATTTTCTGTTCGGTCAATTGCCCGGCGGCGGCCCATTGGCCAAAGGTGGCATCGCAGGCGGCGGGTTGGGATTTACCGGTCATCCACAGGGCTTCGGCGGTCTTGTAGCCTTCGGCCTTGAGGTTGTGGCTCAACTGGTATTGGCCGTGGAGGCAGTCCAGTTCGGTGAAATTGAGCTTGGCGTCGTAGTACTTTTCAAAGGTCTGCCAATCGCCACGCTCGGCCAGCCAGCGCAACCAGCGCAGTTTCATCCAGTTGGCCTGGGGCAGGTCGCCATGTTTGGCCAGGAACTGTTCGATTTCCTGGTTGCTCGCGGACTTCAGGCGGGCGGTCAGTTCGTCATAGGCCAGGTAAGGCGTCAGTGGATAGTCGGCCAGGGCCTGGCTGTATTGCATGTACGGCCCGGTGTCACCTTTGGCCAGGGCGCGCTTGGCTTGGTCGTAATATTGGCGTTGGGTGGTCAGGTCCACGGCCTGGGCGGTCTGGACGGCGGTGGAGGAAAGAAGCAGGCAAGATAAAAAGCTGAAAAGGCGACTGCGCATGAGACGTCCGTGCAAAGAAATCAGGACTAGTGCCGGCGCCGCCGACACTGATTGCCCCTAGCTTAGCCTTTTGCCTACAGCCGGTGAAAGCTTTGCTGGCTGCTTCGCTGAAGTTCTCAAGAAATGTCCTACAGAACGTGTCGGGCACGAAAATGCCGGCCGCTTCACCCCCCAACTCAGGTAGAATGCGCGCCCAGTTTTTGGAGAAGCGTATGACCCTGCTCAAATTCAGCGATGTGTCCCTTGCTTTCGGCGCTATGCCGTTGTTGGACAAGGTGTCCTGGCAGATCGCCCGTGGTGAGCGGGTGTGCATCATCGGCCGCAACGGCACCGGCAAGTCCAGCATGATGAAGCTGGTAAAAGGCGACCAGAAGCCCGATGACGGCTCCGTGTGGCGCGCCCCGGGCCTGAAGATCGGCGAATTGCCGCAAGAATTGCCGGTGGCCGACGAACGGACCGTGTTCGACGTGGTTGCCGAAGGCCTCGACGGTGTGGGCGCATTGCTTGCCGAATACCATCACCTGGCGCAGAACTGCGTCACCGATGCCGACCTGGACAAACTGATGCACGTCCAGCAAGACCTCGAAGCCCGTGATGGCTGGCGCTTGCAGCAATTGGTCGACAGCACCCTGAGCCGCCTGCAACTGCCGGCCGACAAGACCCTCGCCGAGTTGTCCGGCGGCTGGCGTCGCCGTGTGCTGCTGGCCCAGGCTCTGGTTTCCGAGCCGGATCTGCTGCTGCTCGACGAACCAACCAACCACCTGGATATCGGCGCGATTGCCTGGCTTGAAGAGGCCCTCAAAGACTTCCAGGGCGCCGTGCTGTTCATCACGCACGACCGTTCTTTCCTGCAGAACCTCGCCACGCGCATCCTCGAGCTGGATCGCGGCGGCCTGATCGACTGGAACGGCGACTACGCCAGCTTCCTGGTGCACAAGGAAGCCACCCTGGCCGCTGAAGAAACCGCCAACGCGCTGTTCGACAAGAAGCTGGCCCAGGAAGAAGTGTGGATCCGCCAGGGCATCAAGGCCCGCCGCACCCGTAACGAAGGCCGTGTACGGGCCCTGAAAGCCTTGCGTGTGGAACGCAGCGAACGTCGCGAGCGCACCGGCAAGGCCAATATCCAGCTCGATACCGCCGACAAGTCGGGCAAGCAGGTGATGGTCCTGGAGAACGTCAGCTTCCATCACCCGGATGGCCCGTTCCTGATCAAAGACTTCTCCATGGTCCTGCAGCGCGGCGACCGCATCGGCCTGCTGGGTGCCAACGGTACCGGCAAGACCACCCTGCTCAAGCTGATGCTCAGCGGTCTGCAACCGACCAGCGGCACCGTGGAAGAGGGGACGCGCATCGACGTGGCCTACTTCGACCAGTTGCGCCACCAGTTGGACCTGGAAAAGACCGTGATCGACAACGTCGCCGAAGGCCGCGACTTTATCGACATCGACGGCCAGAGCCGCCACGTGTTGAGCTACCTGGGCGACTTCCTGTTCAGCCCGCAACGTGCGCGCACGCCGGTCAAGGCGTTGTCTGGCGGCGAGCGTGCGCGTCTGCTGCTGGCCAAGTTGTTCAGCAAACCGGCCAACCTGCTGGTGCTCGACGAACCAACCAACGACCTCGACGTGGAAACGCTGGAGTTGCTGGAAGAGGTCCTGCTGACCTTCAACGGTACCGTACTGATGGTCAGCCACGACCGGGCATTCCTCGACAACGTGGTCACCAGCACTCTGGTCTTCGAAGGTGAAGGCAAGGTGCGCGAATACGTCGGTGGTTACCAGGACTGGCTGCGCCAGGGCGGCTCGCCGCGCCTGCTGGGCGTGACCGAGAGCAAGTCTGGCAAGGCCGACTTGAACTCTGCTGTGGTTGCACCGGCTGCTGTTGCGCCGGTTCAGGAAGCCGCGCCGGCTGCCAAGAAGAAGCTCAGCTACAAGCTGCAGCGTGAGCTCGAAGCCCTGCCGGGTGAGATCGAAGCCAAGGAAAAGCAGATTGCTGCAGTGGAGGCCGACATGGCTGACGCGGGCTTCTACCTGCGTCCGGCGGCAGAAACGGCCAAGGTCATCGAGTCCCTGGAGAAGCTGAACCAGGAGCTGGAAGTCTTGGTTGAGCGTTGGGCCGAGCTGGATGCCTGATTGATTCAGCGGCAATAAAAAACCGGTGCTCTTACGAGTACCGGTTTTTTTATATGAAATGCACTTCAACAGGTAGGAGCTGGCTTGCCGGCGATAGCGGTCTGCCAGCCACCCGATGTATCAGCTGACAGGCTGCTATCGCAGGTAAGCCAGCTCCTACATCTGATGTGCAGTGCTCTTACGAGCTTTTTACCAGCTTCACTGCCAGTACGTCGCACGGTGCGCCGTGCAATACGTCGTTGGCGGTCGAGCCCAGCAGCAACGCCAAGCCGTGGCGACCATGGCTGCCGACCACGATCAGGTCGCAGTTCTGTTCCTTGGCCAGATGATGGATTTCCTGGCGTGGCTGGCCGTAAGTCAGGTGGCTTTGGTCTTTTTTCAGTGCGGGATATTTGGCAATCAGTCGGTCCAGGCGCTCCTTGGCCTGGTCGAACTGCTGCTGTTGCAGTTGCGAAAGGTCCATCGGTACGTCGCCGCCAAAGGCCATGGCCATGGGTTCGACGATATGCACCAGCGACAGCTTCACGGTATCGCCGGCAATGGCCACGGCGCGCTTGATCACCGGATCGCACTCTTCGGTCAGATCCACGGCGACCAGAATATGTTGGTAAGTCATGAGGCGTTCCTCCAGGGGACTGCAATAAGTTCAGTATGGCTGCTTTCAAGCGGATGGGGTCAAATCCGCTCATCTAGAAATTCGGGAGTACACATATGACGGTCTGGATAGTGGTGTCAATCCTTCTAGTGGTCTTGAGCCCTCTGGCATGGCTGCGGCCCTCGCGCCACCAGAGCGGGCGCATGGCCCTGCGCATGGAGGCGCGACGCATCGGCCTGGCGATGCAACTGTCGCCCCAGGAATGGCCGCACTGGCTCAAGCAGGAGCCGCCCAGCCCCTGTGCGCAGTACTGTCGGCCACGGCGCGGCAGCAAACCCGCGCTGTGGGTTTACTGGCAGCAGGAGCCAGGTGTGTGGGTCAACCAATGGCAGGAAATCTGCGTGGACGAGAAGTTGTTGCCGCATTTTGCAACGCTGCCGGCCAATGTCTTCAAAGTGGAGGCGGACAAGCAGATGATCGCCCTGTACTGGGGCGAGAAGGGCGAGTCCAGTGACTTGCAGGCCATCAGTGCGTTACTCAAGGCCCTGGCCTGAGGCAATAAAAAGCCCGACATCATCATCGGGCTGGAGTTGGCCAGGCAGGCCGGTCATTCTGCGTTTCATCGCGCCGCGCATTCGCGCCGGCGTTCCCACATGCGGCTAGCCTAGCCGGATATCCGCCGCTGTACAGGCCTTTGCTGGCTCTTTTGGATTATTGATCAGGTGAATACCTGCGCATTGATTCGCCTTGGCGGTTATGAAATGACTGAAAAGTCGCGTTTTTACAGCGCTTTCGGGCGATTGACAATTGTCGGAATTTGGCTGAAGGTGGCGTACCCAAATCAAACGGGCGTATGAATTGAGTGTTTGTCTGTCAGGCATCTCATACATAATCCCGACTATCGCATTGGCGGGTGTGCCTGGCGCGTTGGCGTGAGCATTGACGAAATGATCAATGCCCGACCAGGGGCCAGCGTCCGATGTGTACTGTTCAGCTTCCATATCGTGGAGATCAGTTGATGATTTACGAAGGTAAAGCCATCACGGTTAAGGCTCTTGAAAGTGGCATCGTCGAATTGAAATTCGACCTCAAGGGTGAGTCCGTCAACAAGTTCAACCGTCTAACCCTGAACGAACTGCGTCAGGCCGTAGACACCATCAAGGCTGATGCATCGATCAAAGGTGTGATCGTCTCCAGCGGCAAGGACGTGTTTATCGTCGGCGCTGACATCACCGAATTCGTCGACAACTTCAAGCTGCCCGATGCCGAGCTTGTGGCTGGCAACCTCGAAGCCAACAAGATTTTCAGCGATTTCGAAGACCTCAACGTGCCGACCGTTGCCGCGATCAATGGCATCGCTCTGGGCGGCGGTCTGGAAATGTGCCTGGCTGCGGACTTCCGCGTCATGGCTTCCAGCGCGAAAATCGGCCTGCCGGAAGTCAAGCTGGGTATCTACCCGGGTTTCGGCGGTACCGTGCGCCTGCCGCGTATCATTGGTGCCGACAACGCCATCGAGTGGATCGCCGCCGGCAAGGAAAACCGTGCTGAAGACGCGCTGAAAGTCGGCGCCGTCGATGCTGTGGTTGCTCCGGAAAAACTCGCAGAAGCGGCACTGAACCTGATCAAGGGCGCCATCAGCGGCGAATTTGACTACAAGGCCAAGCGTCAGCCTAAGCTGGAAAAACTCAAGCTCAACGCCATCGAACAAATGATGTCGTTCGAAACCGCCAAGGGTTTCGTGGCCGGTCAAGCGGGCCCTAACTACCCGGCGCCGGTCGAAGCGATCAAGACCATCCAGAAAGCCGCGAACTTCGGTCGCGACAAGGCCCTGGAAATCGAAGCTGCCGGCTTCGTCAAGCTGGCCAAGACTTCTGCTGCGCAGAGCTTGATCGGCCTGTTCCTGAACGATCAGGAACTGAAGAAAAAAGCCAAGGCCTACGACGAAATCGCCAAAGACGTGAAACAGGCTGCCGTACTCGGCGCCGGGATCATGGGCGGTGGTATTGCCTATCAGTCGGCGTCCAAAGGCACGCCGATCCTGATGAAAGACATCAACGAGCACGGTATCGAGCAAGGCCTGGCGGAAGCTGCCAAGCTGCTGGTCGGCCGCGTTGATAAAGGTCGCATGACCGCTGCGAAAATGGCTGAAGTGCTTAACGGCATTCGTCCTACGCTGTCCTACGGTGATTTCGGCCACGTCGACCTGGTGGTCGAAGCGGTTGTCGAGAACCCGAAGGTCAAGCAGGCGGTACTGGCTGAAGTCGAAGCCCAGGTCAAAGAAGACACGATCCTGGCGTCCAACACCTCGACCATTTCCATCACCTTGCTGGCCAAGGCCCTCAAGCGTCCGGAAAACTTCGTCGGCATGCACTTCTTCAACCCGGTGCACATGATGCCGCTGGTAGAAGTGATCCGTGGCGAGAAGTCCAGCGAGCTGGCTGTTGCCACCACCGTTGCCTACGCCAAGAAAATGGGCAAGAACCCGATCGTGGTCAACGACTGCCCGGGCTTCTTGGTCAACCGCGTGCTGTTCCCGTACTTCGGCGGTTTCGCCAAGCTGGTCAGCGCTGGCGTGGACTTTGTGCGTATCGACAAGGTCATGGAAAAATTCGGCTGGCCCATGGGCCCGGCGTACCTGATGGACGTGGTCGGCATCGACACCGGCCACCACGGTCGCGACGTCATGGCTGAAGGCTTCCCGGACCGCATGAAGGACGACCGTCGTTCGGCTGTCGATGCACTCTACGAAGCCAAGCGCCTGGGCCAGAAGAATGGCAAGGGCTTCTACGCCTACGAGACCGACAAGAAGGGCAAGCAGAAGAAAGTTGCCGACCCATCGGTTCACGAAGTGCTGGCACCCATCGTCTACGAGCAGCGTGAGGTGTCTGACGAAGACATCATCAACTGGATGATGATCGCCCTGTGCCTGGAAACCGTACGTTGCCTGGAAGACGGCATCGTCGAAACCGCCGCCGAAGCCGATATGGGCCTGGTGTACGGTATTGGTTTCCCTCCATTCCGTGGCGGTGCGCTGCGTTACATCGACTCGATCGGTGTGGCCGAGTTCGTTGCCCTGGCTGATCAGTACGCTGATCTGGGCCCGCTGTACCACCCGACTGCGAAGCTGCGCGAGATGGCCAAGAATGGCCAGAGCTTCTTCGGTTAAGTGCCCAGACGACTAGAGCGAGAATATTTATGAGCTTGAATCCAAGAGACGTCGTGATTGTCGACTTCGGTCGTACTCCGATGGGCCGCTCCAAGGGCGGCATGCACCGCAACACCCGTGCCGAAGATATGTCGGCGCACCTGATCAGCAAGTTGCTGGAGCGTAACGTCAAGGTCGACCCGAACGAGGTCGAGGACGTGATCTGGGGCTGCGTCAACCAGACCCTGGAGCAGGGCTGGAACATCGCGCGCATGGCCTCCTTGATGACGCAGATCCCGCACACTGCGGCCGGCCAGACCGTCAGCCGCCTGTGTGGCTCGTCGATGAGCGCGCTGCACACGGCTGCCCAGGCGATCATGACCGGCAACGGTGATGTGTTCGTGGTCGGTGGCGTGGAGCACATGGGTCACGTCAGCATGATGCACGGTGTCGATCCTAACCCGCACATGTCGCTGTACGCGGCGAAAGCCTCGGGCATGATGGGCCTGACTGCGGAAATGCTCGGCAAGATGCATGGCATCACCCGTGAAGCCCAGGACGCCTTTGGCTTGCGCTCCCACCAGTTGGCCCACAAGGCGACTGTGGAAGGCAAGTTCAAGGATGAAATCATCCCGATGAACGGCTACGACGAGAACGGTTTCCTGAAACTGTTCGACTACGACGAAACCATTCGTCCGGACACCACCCTGGAAAGCCTGGCGGCCTTGAAGCCGGCGTTCAATCCAAAGGGCGGCACCGTGACAGCCGGTACGTCGTCGCAGATCACTGATGGTGCTTCGTGCATGATCGTGATGTCGGCTCAGCGTGCCCAGGACCTGGGGATCCAGCCTCTGGCGGTGATCCGTTCCATGGCCGTAGCGGGTGTGGACCCGGCGATCATGGGCTATGGTCCAGTACCGGCCACACAAAAAGCCTTGAAGCGCGCAGGTCTGAGCATCTCCGACATCGACTTCTTCGAGCTCAACGAAGCTTTCGCCGCACAGGCCTTGCCAGTGCTGAAAGATTTGAAAGTACTCGACAAGATGAACGAGAAGGTTAACCTGCACGGCGGTGCGATTGCCCTGGGCCACCCATTCGGTTGCTCCGGTGCACGTATCTCCGGCACCTTGCTTAACGTGATGAAGCAAAATGGCGGCAACCTGGGGGTTGCAACCATGTGCATTGGTCTCGGACAAGGCATTTCCACCGTCTTCGAACGCGTCTAAGCGTTGGGTTGACGGAAGCCGGGGCCCAGTGCCCCGGTTTTTGTTTTTTGGAATTTTTAATTTTTTTTTAATAAATTTTGTAAGAGGGTCAGAGCATGAAAGTCGAACCAGGGCTCTACCAGCATTATAAAGGTCCCAAGTACCGCGTTTTTAATGTGGCACGGCACTCCGAGACCGAGGAAGAAGTGGTGTTCTACCAAGCACTGTATGGCGATTACGGCTTTTGGGTGCGTCCCTTGAGCATGTTCCTGGAGACCGTCGAGGTTGACGGCAAGCAGGTCCCGCGCTTTGCTTTGGTGCAGGTCGAACCCAGTCTTTTTTCAGGGCAATAACGGCGGGTTGCGCGCAATGCTGCGCTTGACCTCACTGTGTTGCCACTATATATAGCGTTGCCGCGTCAGGCGCCAACCGCCTTTCTCTTCTCGAATTCAGGAATTTTCCGATCCATGGGCAAATCGCTGGTCATTGTGGAATCCCCGGCTAAGGCCAAGACCATCAACAAGTACTTGGGTAACGAGTACGTGGTGAAGTCGAGTATCGGCCATATCCGAGACCTGCCCACCAGCGGTTCG
The DNA here is from genome assembly GCF_030687625.1 of Pseudomonas sp. FP2294. Classification (NCBI taxonomy): domain Bacteria; kingdom Pseudomonadati; phylum Pseudomonadota; class Gammaproteobacteria; order Pseudomonadales; family Pseudomonadaceae; genus Pseudomonas; species Pseudomonas sp. FP2294. Next base: position 4,035,521 of record NZ_CP117441.1, on the reverse strand, counting down.
GCTAGCGCCAGCAAGGAGCCTGCTGCCAAGCGCGGCAAGGCGGCTGCGGGCGAAGGTCCGGTGCTCTCGCCTAAAGAGAAGGCGCGCAAGCAGCTGGTCTCGCGCATGGGTGTGGACCCGGATCATGGCTGGAAGGCCAAGTACGAAATCCTTCCGGGCAAGGAAAAGGTGATCGAGGAGCTGCGCCGGCTCGCCAAGGATGCTGACACCATCTATCTCGCGACGGACTTGGACCGCGAAGGGGAAGCCATTGCCTGGCACCTGCGCGAAGCCATCGGTGGGGATGACAGCCGCTATAAGCGCGTGGTGTTCAACGAAATCACCAAGAAGGCGATCCAGGAAGCCTTCTCCAAGCCGGGCGAGTTGGACATTGACCGCGTCAATGCCCAACAGGCGCGGCGCTTCCTCGACCGCGTCGTCGGCTACATGGTCTCGCCACTGCTGTGGGCGAAGATCGCCCGCGGCCTGTCCGCTGGCCGTGTGCAATCGGTAGCGGTCAAGCTGGTGGTGGAGCGTGAGCGCGAGATTCGTGCGTTCAACCCTGAAGAGTACTGGGAAGTCCACGCGGACCTCGGTACCGCCAAGGGCAATAACGTGCGCTTTGAAGTGGCCCGCGAGAAAGGCGAGGCCTTCAAGCCGCTCAACGAAGCCCAGGCCATGGCCGCGCTGGACAAGCTCAAGACTTCCAGCTACAGCATCGTCAAGCGTGAAGACAAGCCCACCAGCAGCAAGCCGTCGGCGCCGTTCATCACCTCCACCCTGCAACAGGCCGCGAGCAACCGCCTGGGCTTTGGCGTGAAGAAGACGATGATGATGGCCCAGCGTCTGTACGAAGCGGGCTACATCACTTATATGCGTACTGACTCCACCAACCTGTCGGTGGACGCGGTGGCGATGGCGCGTACTTATATTGAAAGCGAGTTCGGCAAGAAGTACCTGCCGGAGAAGCCAAACGTCTACAGCAGCAAGGAAGGCGCACAAGAGGCTCACGAAGCGATTCGTCCGTCCGACGCCAATACCGAGCCAAGCAAGCTGACCGGTATGGAGCGCGACGCTGAGCGCCTCTACGAGCTGATCTGGCGCCAGTTCCTGGCGTGCCAGATGCTGCCGGCGCAATACCTGTCCACCACCGTCACAGTGGGTGCCGGGGACTTCGAGCTGCGTGCCAAGGGCCGGATCCTCAAGTTCGACGGCTATACCCGCGTGATGCCGCAAATCGCCAAGCCGGGTGATGACGATGTGCTGCCAGACATGGCCCAGGGCGATGCGCTGAAGCTGATCAAACTCGATCCGAGCCAGCACTTCACCAAGCCACCACCCCGTTATTCGGAAGCCAGCCTGGTCAAGGAAATGGAAAAACGCGGTATCGGTCGTCCTTCGACCTATGCGGCGATCATTTCCACGATCCAGGACCGTGGCTACGTTGCCTTGCACAACCGTCGTTTCTATTCGGAAAAGATGGGCGATATCGTTACTGAGCGTCTGTCCGAGAGCTTCTCCAACCTGATGGACTACGGCTTTACTGCCGGCATGGAAGAGAATCTCGATGACGTGGCCCAGGGCGAGCGCGACTGGAAAAATGTACTCGACGAGTTCTATGGCGACTTCAAGAAAAAACTCGAAGTAGCCGAGAGCCCGGAAAACGGCATGCGTGCCAACCAGCCGGTGATGACGGATATTCCGTGCACCACCTGCGGTCGTCCAATGCAGATCCGTACCGCGTCGACCGGTGTGTTCCTGGGTTGCTCGGGCTACAGCCTGCCGCCCAAAGAGCGCTGCAAGGCCACCGTCAACCTGGTGCCAGGTGATGAAATCGCTGCCGATGACGAGGGTGAATCCGAGTCGCTGGTGCTGCGTGGCAAGCACCGTTGCCCGATCTGCAGCACGGCTATGGACGCCTACCTGCTGGACGAGAAGCACAAGCTGCACATCTGCGGTAACAACCCCGATTGCAACGGCTACGAGATCGAAGAAGGCACCTATCGCATCAAGGGCTATGAAGGCCCGAGCCTGGAATGCGACAAGTGCGGCAGCGAGATGCAGCTCAAGACCGGTCGTTTCGGCAAGTTCTTCGGTTGCACCAACCCGACCTGCAAGAACACCCGCAAACTGCTGAAAAGCGGTGACGCGGCGCCGCCGAAGATGGACCCGGTGAAGATGCCCGAGCTCAAATGCGAGAAGGTCAACGACACCTATATCCTGCGTGACGGCGCTTCGGGCTTGTTCCTGGCCGCCAGCCAGTTCCCGAAAAACCGCGAGACCCGTGCGCCGCTGGTGCTGGAGATCGTGCCGCACAAGGATGAAATCGATCCGAAGTACCACTTCCTGTGCGAAGCGCCGAAGAAGGATCCCGACGGTCGCCCGGCCGTGATCCGCTACAGCCGCAAGACCAAGGAGCAGTACGTGCAGACCGAAGTGGACGGCAAGCCTACGGGCTGGAAAGCCTTCTACGACGGTGGCAAGTGGAAGGTCGAGGATAAGCGCCAGGGCGCTTGATCCAGCACCTGCGTTGAAGTAAAGGCCGCCTTCACAGGCGGCCTTTTGGTTTGCGCTTGCAGTGGACTTGTCTCATCCTTGACACTGTTCAGCCAGCATCACATCTATGTCGTTGTGGAGACTGCCGTCATGGCCAACGAACTCTATACCCGTACCAACCAGAAAATTTACTTCGCGGGTTTGTCCCTGGAAGCCCTTGGCCGCGCCGAGGAAGGAAAGGAGATGAACGCTATCGCGCTGGTCCAGGCGGGGCGAGAGTCGGCGTTGTTTCACCTGTACGGGGCCTTGCTGGGCCTGTGTCATGAAATTGCCGGCTTCTATCGTTTGCCCCAGGCGAATGCGCCACGGGCCGAGGATATCCTGACCCGTGAGGTGCAGGAGTCGCTGGCTATTCCTGAGTTGGCTGAATTGGTGGAAATGGCCCGCAGCCCCGACAGTTGGCTGGCACGCTTGTTGGCTGCGCATTCGGCGATGTTCCAGCCGCCGCGTGTGCCGCACAAGCCCAAGGGCGATGTGACCCAGCCGCTGATCGTTGCGGTCAGCCTGGAAGAAGAAGGGCCGGAGCCACTGAGCCGGGCCGAACTGGAGAGTTGGCGCCAGGAGCTGAAGAAGCTGGCGATCCGCTTTCGGGATGGATTGAACGAGTGCTGAGCCGGGTGTACTCGGCAGGCCTTTGACCATTCATCAAGCCGCACGGCAAGCTGCCTCAGATACCGAGCGATGCAGCCCTCATGCCTGATATAATGCCGGGCTATCCTGGAGAACAGATTTTTATGCCAACGTCCTTTCTGGAAATTGTTGAATTGCCCGACGGCCGAATTGAGCTGCGCAGGGCTGAGGACGAGGGTTCTCTGGTGACTTTGGATTTTTCCGAGGACGCCAAGGCGTTCCTGCAAGGCCAGCATGTGGAAGTGGCAAAAGCCATGTTGAGCGTGGGTGTGCAGATGGCGGGGCGCCTGGCTGAAGGCGAACCTGAAAAAGACGACGGTCCACGGGTTCTTCACTGAGTCCGTTTGGCGTTTTTTAAGATTCAAATGTTCAATCGGCTTCTCAATTCTGTAGAAGCCTTGCGTCCATCGCAGGCACTGACCTGACGTCAGGCTGCAATCGGACGACCTGTGCCACTCCCGAGAACGCGTTGCGCGCCAGTCTCGGGTTTATCCCAATCGAATATTCAAACTTTGTGCATCGCCTGTGCGCGCTGCGCTGATCAACTGCTGCTTGGCCGAAGCGCCCAGCGGGTTCAGCCAGCTGACGACGGTGTGGCTACGCCCCAGGCGCAATGCCTCGCAGGTCAGTTGCTGGGCGCTCTGGGCACCGCGTGGTTGCAGCAGCAGGATGCGCTCGCGGTTCAGGCCTGCATCCCGCAGCCAGGCTTGGGTCAGGCTGGAGGGTGGGGCGATCAGGGTCAGCCAGCGGGCGTCCTGTTCCTCGCTCAGTTCACGCAGGATCGGCGCCAGCAAGCTCAGGCAGTTCCCGGCAGCGCCGCGCAACGACAATTCACTGAAGACCTCCGGTTCGGCGGGGGCGGTCCATGGGGACTCCACCGCCTCGCTGAGGATAGGTGCAAGTGGCTGGGCCAGAAAGGCCTCAAACAGCGGCAGTTGTGTATGTTGTTGCGCGTGTGGGAACTGCATGATGCCTCCGTTAGCGGCGAATTACGCCGACACTCAAGCCTTCGATCACCAGGTCCTGATCCTTCAGGTTGACTTCAATCGGCGAAAACTCAGGGTTTTCTGCCAGCAGCCAGACTTTGCTGCCTTCGCGCTTGAAGCGCTTGACCGTTACTTCATCGCCAATGCGGGCCACGACGATCTGGCCGTTACGCGCTTCGCGGGTGGTGTGCACGGCCAGCAGGTCGCCGTCGAAGATGCCCACGTCCTTCATGCTCATGCCATGGACCCGCAACAGATAGTCGGCGCGAGGATGGAAGAAGGTCGGGTTGATGTTGCAGGACTCTTCGACGTGCTGTTGTGCCAGAATCGGCGCACCGGCAGCGACCCGGCCGATGATCGGCAGTGTCGATTCGTCAGCCTTGGCTTCGAAGCCAGGGATACGAATACCGCGGGACGCACCCGGGGTCATTTCGATCGCACCCTTGCGGGCAAGGGCCTTCAGGTGTTCTTCGGCAGCATTGGGGGATTTGAACCCCAGCTCCAGGGCGATTTCTGCCCGGGTCGGCGGATAGCCGTTGTCGTCGAGGCAGCGCTTGATAAAAGCGAGAATCTCAGCTTGGCGTGGCGTCAGTTTTAGCATGTTGATCGCTCTGTCTTTTTATACAGTGACTGGGATTATATACAGTGAACTGCGCTTGGCAATCATCGTTTTTGCCGACTCCGCCGGACGGTCATCCGTCGGGCCCTGCAAAGCCTGGAGACAGCGCTGCCTACAGGCGATGGAAGATGTGATTAAATAGGTGCGAATCGGGTGACTGACCGGCCGGAAAACGGACCTGCAGGCTTGACATTGCACAAGGTGAAACGTATGTTTCAAACAAGTGTTTGTCAGGCGGAGTAGCCATGGCCCAGTCGGAAACCGTTGAACGCATTCTCGATGCTGCCGAGCAGTTGTTCGCGGAAAAAGGATTTGCTGAAACTTCATTGCGGCTTATCACCAGCAAGGCCGGGGTCAACCTGGCAGCAGTGAACTATCATTTCGGCTCGAAAAAAGCCCTGATTCAGGCGGTCTTCTCGCGCTTCCTGGGGCCATTCTGCATCAGCCTCGACCGTGAGCTGGAGCGGCGCCAGGCCAAGCCTGAGAATAAGCCGAGCCTGGAAGACCTGCTGGAAATCCTCGTCGAGCAAGCCCTGGTGGTACAGCCGCGCAGCGGCAACGACCTGTCGATCTTCATGCGCCTGCTGGGCCTGGCGTTCAGTCAGAGCCAGGGCCATTTGCGACGTTACCTCGAAGATATGTACGGCAAAGTATTCCGTCGCTACATGTTGCTGGTGAACGAGGCGGCCCCGCGTATTCCCCCTATCGAATTGTTCTGGCGCGTGCACTTCATGCTCGGTGCTGCTGCGTTCAGCATGTCCGGGATCAAAGCCTTGCGCGCCATCGCCGAGACCGATTTCGGCGTCAACACCTCCATCGAGCAGGTGATGCGCCTGATGGTGCCGTTCCTGGCCGCTGGCATGCGCGCGGAAAGCGGCGTCACCGACCCGGCCATGGCCGCCGCTCAACTGCGCCCGCGCAGCAAGTCCGTCCCGGTGGCGGCCAAGGTTTAGCCACTGGCGTCTGGGCGCAACCGCTTGCATCCGCTAAGCTAGCCGCCCATGCCGATTTCAACTATTTATCCGCACTCCACCGCCTTGCCTGGCTTGACCTGGCGAGGCGGTGAAGTGCGCGCGTCATTCAAGGAAAATTTATGACTGCTGCCCTGCAAGGCTCTTTGATGGTGGACGTCGCCGGCACCTGGCTGACGGCTGAAGATCGCCACTTGTTGCGCCAGCCTGAAGTGGGCGGCCTGATCATTTTTGCGCGCAACATCGAGCATCCGCGCCAGGTGCGGGAATTGAGCGCCGCCATTCGCGCAGTGCGCCCGGACCTGTTGCTGGCTGTGGATCAGGAAGGCGGTCGGGTCCAGCGCCTGCGCCAGGGATTTGTACGCCTGCCGGCCATGCGGGCGTTGGCGGACAATGCCAATGCCGAATACCTGGCCGAGCAGTGCGGTTGGGTCATGGCCACGGAAGTACTGGCCGTCGGCCTGGACCTGAGCTTCGCCCCCGTGCTGGACCTCGACTACCAGCGCAGCGCCGTTGTAGGCACGCGCTCGTTCGAAGGTGATCCCGAGCGTGCCGCGTTGCTGGCCGGCGCCTTTATCCGGGGCATGAACAGCGCTGGCATGGCCGCCACCGGCAAGCACTTCCCGGGTCATGGCTGGGCCGAGGCAGATTCCCACGTCGCCATTCCCGTTGATGAGCGCAGCCTGGAACAACTGCGCACCCATGACCTGGTGCCGTTCGCGCGCCTGAGCAAGCAATTGGCCGCGGTCATGCCGGCCCACGTTATTTACCCTCAGGTGGATAACCAGCCGGCCGGCTTCTCGCGTCGCTGGTTGCAGGACATCCTGCGCGGCGAATTGCAGTTCGAAGGGGTGATTTTCAGTGATGACCTGTCCATGGCCGGTGCCCACGTGGTGGGGGATGCGGCGAGCCGGATCGAGGCTGCTTTAAGTGCTGGCTGCGACATGGGCCTGGTGTGCAATGACCGCGCAGCGGCCGAACTGGCCCTGAGTGCCGCCCAGCGCATGAAGGTCACGCCATCGGCACGTATTGCCCGTATGCGTGGGCAGGCGATTGCGTCGACTGACTATAAGCAGGATCCGCGTTGGTTGGCGGCGCTTGGCGCGCTTCGGGATGCACAGTTGATCGAATGAGATTGAGGTACGCCCATCGCAGGCAAGCCAGCTCCCACATTTGATTTGTGGCGGTAGCAAAAATCTCTGCCCCAGTGAGCCCCCCCCTGTGGGAGCGGGCTTGCCCGCGATGGCGGCAGCCCAGTCACTCTTTCTGGCGGCTGACCCACCGCTATCGCAGGCAAGCCAGCTCCCACATTTGATTTGTGGCGGTACCAAAAATCTCTGCCCCAGTGAGCCCCCCCTGTGGGAGCGGGCTTGCCCGCGATGGCGGCAGCCCAGTCACTCTTTCTGGCGGCTGACCCACCGCGATCGCAGGCAAGCCAGCTCCCACATTTGATTTGTGGCGGTACCAAAAATCTCTGCCCCAGTGAGATCCCCTGTGGGAGTGGGCTTGCCCGCGATCGCGGTAACCCAGTCACTCTTTCTGGCGGCTGACCCACCGCTATCGCAGGCAAGCCAGCTCCCACATTTGATTTGTGGTGGTACCAAAAATCTCTGCCCCAGTGAGCCCCCTGTGGGAGCGGGCGTGCCCGCGATAGCTATCTAGCTATCAACGCTTCTCTAGCTTTTGGGGTAACGGCGCAAACAGCGCCTCGATATCCTCGTTGCCCAGCTTCCAGTCGCCCGTGGTGCGGCCATCCAGCACCCCCGCTGCCAGGTCTGACTTTTCTTGCTGCAGCGCCTGGATCTTCTCTTCCACGGTGCCCCGGGCAATCATCTTGTACACAAACACTGGCTTTTCCTGGCCGATGCGATACGCACGGTCAGTCGCCTGGTTTTCCGTGGCCGGGTTCCACCAGGGGTCGTAGTGGATCACGGTATCGGCCTCGGTCAGGTTAAGCCCCACGCCGCCCGCCTTGAGGCTGATCAGGAAGATCTGCAGCTTGCCACTCTGGAAGTCCTTGACCGGCGTGCGCCGGTCGCGGGTCTGGCCGGTCAGCAAGGCGTAGGCGACCCCGCGTTTTTTCAGCTCGAGCTCAATCAGGCTGAGCATCGAGGTGAACTGCGAGAACAGCAGGATCCTGCGCCCTTCGGCAAACAGTTCCTCGAGCATCTCCATCAGGCTGTCGAGCTTGCCGGAACTGCTGCCGCGTGCGGGCAGGGTGGCGTCGTTTACCAGGCGCAGATCGCAACAGACCTGGCGCAGCTTGAGCAGCGCTTCCAGAATGATGATCTGGCTGCGGGCCACGCCCTTGCGGGTGATCTCGTCGCGCACCTTCTTGTCCATGGCCAGGCGCATGGTTTCGTACACATCGCGCTGGGCTTCATTGAGATCGACCCAGTGAATGATCTCGGTCTTGGGCGGCAATTCAGTAGCCACCTGTTCCTTGGTACGGCGCAGCAGGAACGGCTTGATCCGACCGTTGAGGTGTTGCAATCGCACGTCGCTGCCGCGTTTTTCGATGGGCACGCGGTAGTCACGGTTGAAGCTTTTTACATCGCCCAACCAACCCGGCAGCAGGAAGTGGAACAGCGACCACAGCTCGCCCAGGTGGTTTTCCAGGGGCGTGCCGCTCAGGCACAGGCGCTGGCGTGCATTCAGCTCGCGGGCGGCCTGGGCGGCCTTGCTGGTGGGGTTCTTGATGTACTGGGCTTCGTCGAGGATCAGCACATGCAGTGGCTGCACGGCCAGTTGTTCGATGTCTTTGGGCAGCAGGGCGTAGGTGGTCAGCAGCAGGTCGTAATCCTGCAACTGGGCGAAGTGTTTCTTGCGCCCGGCACCGTACAGCGCCAGCACCTTGAGCTGCGGGGTGAAGTGCGCCGCTTCGTCGAGCCAGTTGGGGATCAGGCTGGTAGGCATCACCACCATGCACGGCCGGTCCAGGCGCCCGGCGATTTTTTCGCTGAGAATATGCGCCAGGGTCTGCAGGGTTTTGCCCAGGCCCATGTCATCCGCGAGAATCCCGCCCACTTCCAGTTGGCGCAGGGACTGCATCCAGCTCAGGCCTTCGAGCTGGTAGGGGCGCAACGTGGCGTTGAGGCCCTCGGGGGCGGCGCAGGTGAAGTCCTTGATGTCGCGCAGGCGCTGGGCAAAGTTGCGGATCTGCTCGCCACCTTCCCATTGCAGCGGCAGGTCTTCCAGCGGGTTGAGGCGAATCGCGTCGGCCTTGGCCAGGCGCAAGGCGGTGGTGCCAGGCTCCTGCAGGTAGAACTCACCGAGGGTCGCCAGCACCGGTTTGAGCCGGCCGTAGGGCAGGGCGACTTGCAGCGGGCCGTGGCCACCGTTGGGCAGGCCGGGGATGTTCACCAGGATCAGTTCGTCGTCGCGGCGGCGCGCGAGCTTTTCCGGGTTGAGGATTTCGGTGTGGGAGCGCATCAGGTTCAGCAGGATCGGCAGCAGGCTCAGCCGTTCGCCATTGACGATAATCCCCAACTCCAGGTCGAACCAGTCGCGCTCCGGCACTTCATCGACGCTGGCGTACCAGTCCTCGACCGGGCTCAGGTCGAAGCCGAAATCCTCGTCGATCTGCAGTTCCCAGCCGGCAGCCCGCAGGCTTGGGGAGGCGTTGAGGGTGAAGTTCAGCCAGGCGCTGTCATTGACCATCTCAAACAGCTCGCCGGCGCTTTCCGGCAGGGCCTTGCTCTGGCGGGTGGCGATCTTGAAGCCCAGCAGGCGCAGGTGCTCGCGAAAGCCTTGCTCCACCTCGGGATGGCGCTTGATCCGCAGGCTCTGGGTTTCCTGGCGGACAATGATGTCGGCGTTTTTCTGGCCGCTGACATAGTTGCCCTGGTAATTGAATGACAGCGCCGCCCGGTGCTGGATATAGCGCTGCATCTTGCCGTTGCGTGGCTCAAAGGCGCTGAACTCGATGCTGGCCAGCCACAGCCGGGGAATCGGCTGCACATCCTCGAGCACCACTTGCGGCAGGACCACGCGGTTATCCAGCACGGCCTGCAGTTTCTCCAGCAGCTCGGCATCCTTGGCCGCCGCCGGGTAGGCCAGGGTTTCCTGGACCTGCAGCAGCACGGCCGCGATGTGTTTGCAATTGGTGTGCACGGGGCAGGTGCAACGGCTGTCCACCAGGATCAGGGTGCCTTTGGCCGATTCGCGCAGGGAGATGGTCTGGCGATACACATTGCCGCCCGAGCCTTCGCAACTGGCGATGATGGTGCTGTCGCCGGACTCGACAATCCTTACGCGGTTTTCCAGGGCGTAGCGCCGGCCGCGCTCCAGGCTTTGTTCCTTGAAGCGGTTGGCCCAGGACGGAGCCAGGGGTTTGGTCAGCGACGACGTCAGGGGCATGGCGCTGGATCAGTCCGCCAGGCCGGGCGGCGGCGCGCTCGGTGGCTTGGCGGTAAGGGAGGTGATCTTGATCAGCAGGGCCAGGTGGCCGGCGTCCAGGTAATTGAGCTGGTTGTTCTTGGTGCGCACGTCCGGCTGGCTCAAGTGTTCGCTGGCAATCACGCTGCCGTTGTTGTCGAACTGGTTGAGCCAGAAGCTGGCGTCAATACGGGTAAAACGCCCCAATTGCAGGTCCAGTGTGCCCTGGATGGGGTATTGGCCAAACTGTTCCTGGCCGTCGGTGATTTTCACCTTCACCGGCTGCTCGCCCAGGTTCTGCTCCCAGGCTTTGTGCAGCAGCACGGTGTAGTCGCCATTGGCCTGGAGTTTCTCGACGATATTGTTCAGGCGCGGCGGGCTGATTTTCTCGATCCCTTGGCGTGGCGCCCCGGCGGCCCAGTCTTCCGGGGCTGGCCGGCTATTGATCAGCGGCTCTGCATTCTGGCGGATCAGGATCATTTCCACCTGGTAGAGGCTGTCGGCAAACGCCGAAGGTGCGACTACCACCAACAACAGGCTCAGGATACGAAGCAGGCGCATGGGGCGTCCTTCAAGCAGGTTTCGGGATGAGGCGCTCAAACAGCGCCTCCAATGTATTAAAGCGCTCTTCTGCACGTTCCATCGGCACCATGAACTTGAACAGCGTAGCGCCTTCGAATTTGTAGCGGTTGGGCTGGCCCTGGATCAACTTGATCAGTACCAGCGGGTCTACCGGCGTCTGCGCTTCGAACTCGATACGCCCGCCCTGCGGCCCGGCGTCGACCTTCTTGATCCCCAGTTGCTCGGCCTGCAATTTGAGCAGGGTCAGGCGCACCAGGTTCTTGGTCGGCTCCGGCAACAGGCCGAAGCGGTCGATCATCTCCACTTGCAGGTCCTTGAGACCTTCTTCGTCAGTGGCCGAGGCGATGCGCTTGTACAGGATCAGGCGTGCATGCACATCCGGCAGGTAGTCCTCGGGAATCAATGCTGGCAGACGCAGGTTGATTTCCGGCCCGCCGCCCAGGGGCTGGTCGAGGTTCGGTTGTTCGCCTTTGCGGATGGCCTTCACCGCGCGCTCCAGCATCTCCATGTAGAGGGTAAAGCCCACGGCCTGGATCTGCCCGCTCTGGCCGTCGCCCAGCAGTTCGCCGGCGCCACGGATTTCCAGGTCGTTGGTGGCCAGCACAAAGCCCGCACCCAGGTCCTGGGTGTTGGCGATGGCTTCCAGGCGCTTTTCCGCATCGCCGGTAATTTGCTGGCGCGGTGGCGTCAGCAGGTAGGCGTAGGCCTGGTGGTGACTGCGGCCGACCCGGCCACGCAACTGGTGCAGCTGCGCCAGGCCGAACTTGTCGGCGCGCTCGATGATAATGGTGTTGGCGCTCGGCACGTCGATGCCGGTCTCGATAATGGTCGAGGCGATCAGCACGTTGAAGCGCTTGTGGTAGAAGTCGCTCATCACCTGTTCGAGTTCGCGTTCGCGCATCTGCCCGTGGCCGATGCCGATCCGCGCTTCCGGCACCAGTTCGGCGAGGTCGGCGGCGCATTTCTCGATGGTTTTCACATCGTTGTGCAGGTAGTAGACCTGGCCGCCGCGCAGCAACTCGCGCAGCAGGGCTTCCTTGATCGTGCTGTTGTTCTGCTCCATGACAAAGGTGCGCACCGACAGGCGTCGTGCCGGCGGCGTGGCGATGATCGACAGGTCGCGCATGCCCGACACCGCCATGTTCAGCGTGCGCGGGATCGGTGTGGCGGTCAGGGTCAGGATATCGACCTCGCTGCGCAGGGCCTTGAGCTGCTCCTTCTGGCGTACGCCAAAGCGGTGCTCTTCGTCGATGATCACCAGGCCCAGGTTCTTGATCTTCACATCGTCCGACAGCAGCTTGTGCGTACCGATCACGATGTCGATCTTGCCTTCGGCCAGGTCGGCCACGGCTGCGTTGACTTCCTTGGCGGACTTGAAGCGGCTCATCACCTCCACGGTCACCGGCCAATCGGCAAAGCGGTCGCGGAAGCTGTTGTAGTGCTGCTGGGCGAGCAGGGTGGTCGGCACCAGGATTGCCACCTGGCGGCCGCCATGCACCGCGATAAACGCGGCGCGCATCGCCACTTCGGTCTTGCCAAAGCCCACGTCACCGCAGACCAGGCGGTCCATGGGCTTGGGCGCGAGCATATCGGCGCGCACGGCGTCGATGGTGGTTTGCTGGTCCGGGGTTTCTTCGAAGGCGAAGCCTGCGCTGAACGTGGCGTAGTCGGCCTTCGGGTCGGCGAACGCATAGCCTTCGCGGGCCGCGCGGCGAGCATAGATGTCCAGCAGTTCGGCGGCTACGTCGCGCACCTGCTCGGCGGCCTTGCGCTTGGCCTTCTGCCAGGTCTCGGAACCCAGGCGGTGCAACGGCGCCAGGGCGTCGTCGCTGCCGGTGTAGCGCGCGATCAGGTGCAGGTTGGCCACCGGCACATAGAGCTTGGCGCCCTCGGCGTATTCCATGGTGAGGAATTCGGCGGCCTGGTTGTCGATCTCCAGGGTCTGCAGGCCCAGGTAGCGCCCCACGCCGTGGTCGATATGCACCACCGGCGCGCCTTCGCGCAGTTCGGTGAGGTTCTTGATCACCGCGTCGTTGTTGGCGTCGGCACGTTTTTCCCGGCGTCGGCGCTGCATCACGCGTTGGCCGAACAGCGGGCTCTCGGCAATCAGCGCCAGGGCCGGATCATCCAGTTGCAGGCCTTCGTTCAGCGGCGCAATGGTGATCGCCAGGCGGTCCTTGCCGGCGACAAAGTCCGGCCAGCTGTCGACGGTTTTTGGTCGCAGCTTCAGACGTTCCAGCAACTCCAGCAGCACTTCGCGGCGCCCGGCGGATTCGGCGGTAAACAGCACGCGGCCGGGGAAATCGCCGAGGAAGTCGGACAACGCTTGCAGCGGCTGGCTGGCCTTGGCCTCGATGGCCAGGTTGGGCAGGGTTTGGGCCGGGAAGCGTTCGCGGCCGACGCCAGCTTCCACATCCTGTTGGCTGGCGACCACCCGTGGCCAGTTCTTCAGGCGGGCGAAGCAGTCCTCTACCGGCAGGAACAGCTCGGCAGGCGGCAATAAAGGCCGGGATGGATCGACGCGGCGTTCTTCATAACGGTTGCGTACGTCGTTCCAGAAGTTTTCCGCCGCCTGTTCGATGCCCGGCAGCGAGAACACCTGAGTGTCCTGGGGCAGGTAATCGAACAGGGTCGAGGTTTCGTCGAAGAACAGCGGCAGGTAGTACTCGATACCGGCGGGGGTAATCCCGCTGCTCAAGTCCTGGAAGATCGGGCAACGACGGAAGTCCACGTCAAAGCGTTCGCGAAAGCGCGCCTTGAAGCGTGTGACGGCGTCTTTTTGCAGGGGGAATTCCCTGGCCGGCAGCAGCTTGATCGACTGTACTTTGTCGATGGAGCGTTGGTTTTCCGGGTCGAAAGTGCGCAGGGTCTCGATTTCGTCGTCGAACAGGTCGATGCGGTAGGGCAGTTTGCTGCCCATCGGGAACAGGTCGATCAACGCGCCACGCACGGCGAACTCGCCATGCTCGTACACCGTATCGACGCAGCGGTAGCCGCTGGCTTCCAAGCGCGTGCGCATCTGTTCCACGTCGAGTTTCTGGCCGATATCCAGCACCAGGCTGCTGCCCAGCAGGAACTTGGTCGGCGCCAGGCGGTGCAGGGCCGTGGTGATCGGCACCACCAGTACGCCGTGGGCCAGTTCCGGCAAGCGGTACAGGCTGGCGATGCGCTGGGAGATGATGTCCTGGTGCGGCGAGAACAAGTCGTAGGGCAGGGTTTCCCAGTCCGGGAAATGCAGCACCGGCAAATCGGGGGCAAAGAAACTCAGCTCCTGCTCCAACCGTTCGGCGCTTTGGCTGTCGGCAGTCAATAGCAGGGTAAAGCGCTTGGCTGCACTGGCAGCCTCGGCAATGGCCAGGCTCAGGGCGGCACCGGGCAGATTGCCCCAATGCTGTTTACCTGCCTCGGCAGGGAGTAGCGGTAGACGCAGGACGGGCACGGACGTTTGAGCTCCAGCGTTGCGACAAAGTCGGTAATTGTAACGGCCCGGAGTGCCGCCTGTCAGTTGCTGACTGTGCCTATTACGGTTTGTAGGAAATGTAGTGGCTAAGACAAACAATGCGCGGTTTTGACTCAAAATGTAGTGCCAAAATGCATGTATGTTTCGGAGGGTTACGGACAAGTGGCCCGAGGCTTTCACCAGGGGGTGCGCTGGAAGCCGCGTATTTACTGGCCTGTAGCGCGGCGAAAATTATGTGCAAGGGCTTTTGTTGCGTGGCGCGCATTGCTCCGGGGGCGGTCGGGCGGCATAATGTAGCCCCTTTTTTCAGCCCCTACATGTGGAAGGTTCCCGTGACTCAGAAGCCCGACCAGTGTCTTGGTGAATGGATCGACCGTGAAGCACTCGCAGAAGCGATGATCCCGCTTATCGGTCAGCTGTACCGCAATAACAATGTGGTGAGCTCGATCTATGGCCGCAGCCTGATCAACCAATCAGTCATCGCGATTCTCAAGGCTCATCGCTTTGCTCGCCATCGTTCTTCGGACGATAGCGAACTCTCCGTCCACGAAACATTCCCTCTGCTTAAAGCCATGAGCGAGCTCAAGCTCGGCGCGGCTTCGGTGGACCTGGGCAAGTTGGCGTTCAAATTCCGCGCTCAAGGCAATGGCCGCAGCGCCGAGCAGTTCGTGCGTGAAGAACTGGCCGACGTGGTTGGCCAGCAAAACGCCGCATCCCGTAAAGGCACCGACGTGGTGTTGTACGGCTTCGGTCGTATCGGCCGTCTGCTGGCACGCATCCTGATCGAAAAAACCGGCGGTGGCGACGGCCTGCGCCTGCGGGCCATTGTCGTGCGCAAAGGCGCCGAAAATGACCTGACCAAGCGCGCCAGCCTCTTGCGCCGCGACTCGGTACACGGTTCGTTCAATGGCACCATCACCGTTGACGAAGAAAACAACACCATCACCGCCAACGGTAACCTGATCCAGGTGATCTACGCGAAGAACCCGACCGAGGTGGATTACACCCAGTACGGCATCCAGAACGCCTTGCTGGTGGACAACACCGGCGTATGGCGTGATGCCGACGGCCTGGGCCAGCACCTGGCCTGCCCGGGTATCGACCGCGTTGTGCTGACGGCGCCTGGCAAGGGCAAGCTGAAGAACATCGTTCACGGCATCAACCACAACGAAATCACCGCTGACGACAAGATCGTGTCCGCCGCTTCCTGCACCACCAACGCCATCGTGCCGGTGCTCAAGGCTGTGAATGACAAGTTCGGCATCATCAACGGTCACGTCGAAACCGTTCACTCGTACACCAACGACCAGAACCTGATCGACAACTTCCACAAGGGCGATCGCCGTGGCCGTAGTGCCGCGCTGAACATGGTGATCACCGAGACCGGTGCTGCCACCGCTGCTGCCAAGGCCCTGCCTGAGCTGGCCGGCAAGCTGACCGGTAACGCGATCCGTGTACCCACGCCGAACGTGTCGATGGCCATTCTCAACCTCAACCTTGAGAAAGCCGCCACCCGTGAAGAGATGAACGAGTACCTGCGCTACATGGCGCTGCACTCCGATCTGCATAAGCAAATCGACTTCGTCAATTCCCAGGAAGTGGTGTCCACCGACTTCGTTGGCTCGCGCCACGCCGGTGTGGTCGATGCTGAAGCGACCATCACCCAGGATAACCGCGTTGTACTGTACGTCTGGTACGACAACGAGTTCGGTTACAGCTGTCAGGTGGTGCGCGTGATGGAAGACATGGCTGGGGTCAACCCGCCAGCGTTTCCGCGCTAAGCGTTAGCGGTAAATGAAAAAGCCCCGACTGGTTCGGGGCTTTTTTGTGGCTGGGGGGGGGGTTGTGTTGGGTGTGAAGGCCTCATCGCGGGCAAGCCCGCTCCCACAGTTTGATTTGCGAATACATTCAAATGTGTGGGCGGGCTTGTCGGGCCGCCGCATCGCCGCGATAGCGATCTATCAGGCCCCACCGACTACCGAAGCCTGCGCAGTGCGCAGTTCGTGCCGATTCCCCTTGAACAGCACCAGGGTCGCCACCAGCCCCAGCACCGCCGCCCCACTGAGCCAGATCCCCGGCGCAGCCTTGTTATCCAGTACATGGATCAGGTAGGTACAGGCGGCCGGGGTAAAGCCGCCAAAGGTTGCGGTCGCCAGGCTGTAGGCCAATGAAAAGCCTGTGGTGCGTACTTCCACTGGCATGATTTCGGTCAGCGCGACGACCATGGCGCCGTTGTACGAGCCATACAGGAACGACAGCCATAACTCGACGAGCAGCAGGTGGCTGAAGCTCGGATTGGCCACCAGCCATGACAGGGCCGGGTATGCCGTGAGGATTGCCAGAATAGTCGCCCCCAGCAGCAAGGGTTTGCGACCCACCTTGTCAGATACCGCGCCCATCACGGGTAGCCAAAAGAAGTTCGACAGCCCGATGCACACGGTGACCAGCAACGCATCCAGGTCCGACAGGTGCAGCTCGGCCTTGCCGAAGGTCGGTGTGTAGGCGGTGATCAGGTAGAACGACACGGTCGTCATCACCACCAGCGCCATGCCTGCCAGGACGATGCCGAAATTCTGGCCGATGGAGCGGATGATTTCCTGCAGGGTAGGGCGATGTTTACGTGCCTGGAATTCCGGGGTTTCCTCCAGGGAGCGGCGAATCACGAAGATCACCGGCACGATCAGGCAGCCGATCAGGAACGGCACGCGCCAGCCCCATTCACCCATTTCCTCGGGGCTCAGCCAGTGGTTCAGGCCCACGCCCAGCAGGCCGGCGAAGACCACGGCGGCTTGTTGGCTGGCGGACTGCCAACTGACGAAGAAACCTTTACGTCCCGGCGTGGCGATCTCCGCCAGGTACACCGAGACCCCGCCCAGTTCGACACCTGCGGAGAAGCCTTGCAGCAATCGACCAAACAGCACGATCAGCGGCGCGGCCACCCCGAGGGTGGCGTAGCCGGGCACGCAGGCGATCAGCACGGTACCGGCGGCCATCATGGCCAGGGTGATCACCAGGCCTTTTTTACGGCCATGGCGGTCGATGTAGGCACCGAGGAAAATTGCCCCCAACGGACGCATCAGGAACCCGGCACCGAAGGTCGCCAGGGACAACATCAGGGACGCGAAGGCGCTGTCGGCAGGGAAGAAGGTCTTGGCAATGGCCGTGGCGTAGAAGCCGTAGACCATGAAGTCGAACATTTCGAGAAAGTTACCGCTGACAACGCGAAAGATCGCCTTGCCTTTGCCCGTGGTGTTGGACATGTCATTTACTCAACTGGCTATCTTGTTGGAAATCCCTGGTCGTCGTTCTTCCTTGCTGCAAGGTCTGGGCGCTGGCTGGCGCCCAAGAGTTTTGTAACCATATGTGTATCCGTGTGGGCGAGCAACAAAAACCGTTAGCAAGCTGGCTATTTGTCATGAAACAACCCGCGTCAGGCGACGACATGCCGCATAATGGCCAGCCCCGGAAATGTGCTTGAGTGCGGCTTCATTGGGTTTTCAGCAGCGATAAGGTTGTGTGGCTTATGGGCGGTTTGCGATGCGCGATGGTGGGCGCTGTGTTGGCGATCTTGACGGGCTGCGGCGGCGATGAGCCCCTGGAGGCGTTTGGCGGCCCGACCATGGGCAGCACTTATTCAATCAAATATGTCCGTACCCCCGGTACGCCGGCGGCCAATGATGTGCAGCCGCAGGTCGAGCGCATCCTTGCCGAGGTCGACCGACAGCTGTCGACCTATCGCAGCGATTCCGATATCGAGCGCTTCAATGACTTGCCGGCCAACCGCTGCCAGCCGATGCCCGAGTCGATCCTGCAGTTGGTACGCACGGGCGAGCAGCTGTCCCAGGCCAGTGGCGGCGCTTTTGACCTGACCGTCGAGCCACTGCTCAACCTGTGGGGCTTCGGACCCCAGGCGCGGCAGGTAAAAGTCCCGGATCCCATGACGCTGGCCTTGGCGCGCCAGCGCGTCGGTCATCAGCACTTGCGCATCGACGGTCACCAGCTGTGCAAGGACGCGGCGGTGCAAGTGGACTTCAACAGCATCGCCGCCGGCTACACGGTGGACCGGATCGCCGAGCGGCTAGGGCAGTTGGGCATTCAGCGGTATCTGGTCGAAGTGACTGGCGAGCTCAAGGCTGCCGGGCGCAAACCCGATGGCACGCCCTGGCGTGTGGCCCTGGAGGAGCCCCGCGATGACCAGCAGGTGGCTGAGCGCGTGATCGTGGTGGACGGCTTCGGCGTGTCTACTTCAGGTGACTATCGCAATTATTTCCAGCAGGATGGTCGCCGCTATTCCCACACCCTCGATGCCCGTAGCGGGGCGCCGATCACCCATCACCTGGCGTCGGTCACGGTACTGGAGCCTTCGGCGCTTATGGCGGACGGCTTGTCGACCTTGCTCCTGGTACTGGGGCCCGACGAGGGCTGGGACTATGCAGAAAAACAGCGGATCGCGGCATTTTTTGTGATGCGTGAGGGGGATGCTTTCGTCACACGCAGCAACAAAGCGTTCGAACAACTGACGGCGGTCAAGCCGTAATCAATACTGTGTAGTAAAGGCAAAACTGGCCTACGACGCGACCAAGGGTTAATGTGCGCGGCGTTGAGCCTTATATAGACTGTGCCCCGGCTCACACACCTGAGCCTATTTGATCCTTCATGACCGCTGGCCGCGGCATGATTTAGCCAGGCGCCCAACCGTGCGTCCTGGCCTGTTCTGAGGAGTACGCATGGCTGTCTACAACTACGACGTGGTGGTACTGGGTTCCGGCCCAGCTGGAGAAGGTGCGGCGATGAACGCCGCCAAAGCAGGACGCAAGGTGGCGATGGTCGATAGCCGTCGTCAGGTCGGCGGTAACTGCACCCACCTGGGCACCATCCCGTCCAAGGCCTTGCGTCACTCGGTGCGCCAGATCATGCAGTTCAACACCAACCCGATGTTCCGGGCCATTGGTGAGCCGCGCTGGTTCTCGTTCCCGGATGTACTGAAAAGCGCCGAGAAAGTCATTTCCAAACAAGTCGCCTCGCGTACCGGCTACTACGCCCGTAACCGCGTCGACCTGTTCTTCGGCACCGGCAGCTTCGCCGACGAGCAAACCGTCGAAGTGGTCTGCGCCAATGGCGTGGTCGAGAAGCTGGTGGCCAAGCACATCATCATCGCCACCGGTTCGCGTCCGTATCGCCCGGCCGATATCGACTTCCACCACCCGCGTATCTACGATAGCGACACGATCCTCAGCCTGGGCCACACCCCGCGCAAACTGATCATATACGGCGCCGGCGTGATCGGCTGTGAATACGCCTCGATCTTCAGCGGCCTGGGTGTGCTGGTGGAGCTGGTGGACAACCGTGACCAGTTGCTGAGCTTCCTCGACTCGGAAATTTCCCAGGCGTTGAGCTATCACTTCAGCAACAACAACATCACCGTGCGCCACAACGAGGAATACGACCGCGTTGAAGGCCTGGACAACGGTGTGATCCTGCACCTCAAGTCCGGCAAGAAGATCAAGGCCGATGCCTTGCTCTGGTGCAACGGCCGTACGGGCAACACCGACAAGCTGGGCATGGAAAACATCGGGGTCAAGGTCAACAGCCGTGGCCAGATCGAGGTGGATGAGAACTACCGCACCTGCGTCACCAATATCTATGGTGCCGGCGATGTGATCGGCTGGCCGAGCCTGGCCAGTGCCGCCCACGACCAAGGGCGTTCGGCGGCTGGCAGCATTGTCGACAATGGCAGCTGGCGCTACGTCAACGATGTGCCGACCGGGATCTACACCATTCCCGAGATCAGCTCCATCGGCAAGAACGAGCACGAGCTGACCAAGGCCAAGGTGCCTTACGAAGTGGGCAAGGCGTTCTTCAAGAGCATGGCGCGTGCGCAGATCGCCGGCGAGCCGCAAGGCATGCTGAAGATCCTGTTCCACCGCGAGACCCTGGAAGTGCTCGGCGTGCATTGCTTCGGCTACCAGGCCTCGGAGATCGTGCACATCGGCCAGGCGATCATGAGCCAGCCGGGTGATCTCAATACCCTTAAGTATTTTGTGAACACCACGTTCAACTACCCGACCATGGCTGAAGCCTATCGGGTAGCGGCCTACGACGGCCTCAACCGGCTTTTTTGAGCGGCTCCGGCCGGTGGCCTGAGCCGGCCGGGGAGACCGATTTCAGTAATTCCCGAGAGTGGCAGTGGCCAAACCGGGAAAGTCTGTAATCAGGCTATCTACGCCGAAGTCGGCGAGCCTGCGCATCAGCGCGGGTTCGTTGACTGTCCACACGGACACGTGCAAGCCCTGGCGCTGGGCTTTCTCCAGTCGCTCGGGAGTGCACAACGTCCAGTTCAACGCCAAATACTCACAGCCATAGTTCTGCGCGACCTTCAGCGGGTCGAGCCAGGCGTATTCGGCCACCAGTCCACGGGACAGGTCCGGCGTCAGCTCCAGGGCGGCTTTCAACACTTCCCGCGAGCTTGAAGTCACGGTGACCTTGTCCAGCAGGCCAAAGCGCTGGGCCATTTCCCGGATCGCCAGTACGGTGGTCGCGGCGCGGGTGCGCGAGGCGCTTTTGACTTCCAGTTGCCAGTGGTCGAAGTCGCACTGCTCAAACAGCTCTTCCAGGCGCGGGATCGGGCAAGGGGTGACCCAGCCTGGGCCGCCTTTGCGTGCGTCCATCTTCACCAGGTCGGCGGCGACGTACTCCACCACCTTGCCGCGTCGGTCTGCGGTGCGCTTCAAGGTCGGGTCGTGGATCACCATCAACTCGCCGTCCATGGACAGGTGCAAGTCCAGTTCGCAACGGCGCACGCCGTGCTTGAGGCATTGCTGGAAGCTGGTCAGGGTGTTTTCCGGTGCTTCGCCTTTAGCGCCGCGGTGGCCATAAATCAGGGTCACAGTTGCTCCTTTTCGCCAGGTATATGGCTGGATAAATACGAAATCAGGTGTCTTGGCCGTCGCTTTGTTCCCGAGCCAGGCGCCGTTCCTGGGCCTGTTTTTGCAAAATATAGCGAGCCAGTAACTGGCGCTGGGCGTCAGTCATGGATTCGAATTCGGTACCGATGTCAAAACTGTCGCCCTTGGGATCGCAATGGGTGACCTTGGCCCGCAGCAGCAGGCCCAGCGCCTGGGGCATCAGCACCAGCTTGACCGCCAGGTGGCTGCCGGGTGCGAGTGCCGTAGGGTGTTGGAAGTCGATGCCGCCTTCGGAAATGATCACCGGCTGCGGCGCGCCGATGTCGCCCAGCAGGCTTTGCGCCATGACCTGGCTGAGCAAATCCATGCGTTTGTTCTGCACTTTGAGGAAGGCGGCGAGGGTGCGGTCGCGCTCGCCGAGCTGGCGCAGCAGGTGTTGGGACTCGAATTCGCTCAGGTGCAGTTCACTGAGCAGGTTGAACAGCGGGGAATCATCCAGCAACACTTCCTTGCTCGCCGCTTGCGGGGCCGACAGGCTTTTGATTTGGAGTGCGATCATGTCGTCGATACGGTAGTATTCGCGGCGATCTTCTTCATCTAATGTCGTCATGGCGAACCCCAGGTAACGGTAATGGTCTGAGTGTAAAGCTGCTTACCAGACCCCGCCACCGGGACGTCTTCTTTTCCTCCGAACAAGCCCCGACATGTTCAGACCTCTCTTCGTATTTATCGGCACGCGTTATACCCGTGCAAAGCGTCGCAATCATTTTGTGTCGTTCATTTCCCTGACCTCCATGATCGGACTCGCCCTGGGCGTCGTCGTAATGATCGTGGTGCTATCGGTGATGAATGGCTTCGATCATGAGATGCGCACCCGCGTGCTGGGCATGGTGCCCCACGCGACCATCGAGTCCGGCGAGCCCCTGGGCGACTGGCAAGGCCTGGCCGACAAGGTCAAGCAGAACCCCAAGGTGCTGGCCGTCGCGCCATTTACCCAGATGCAGGGGCTGTTGACCAACAATGGCAAGGTGCAGAAAGTCCTGCTCAACGCCATCGACCCGGCACAGGAGCGCAAGGTCTCGATCATTGATCAGTTCATGCAGCAGGGCCAGCTCGATGCCCTGTCGCCTGGCAGCTTCGGCATCGTGATCGGCGACCGTGCGGCGGCCAAGCTCGGCGTGGCCATTGGCGACAAGCTGACCTTCGTCGCCCCGGAAGTCACCGTAACCCCGGCGGGCATGTTCCCGCGCATGAAGCGCTTTACCGTAGTCGGCATCTTTCATGTCGGCGCCGGCGAAATCGACGGCTTCCTCGGCCTGACCAACCTTACCGACCTGGCCCGCCTGCATCGCTGGAAGCCGGACCAGGTGCAGGGCCTGCGCCTGAAGTTCAACGACCTGTTCGAGGCGCCACGCGGGGCCTGGGAAATCGCCCAGCATCTGGGTGAAAGCCAGTACTACGCCCGTGACTGGACCCGTACCCACGGCAACCTGTACCAGGCGATCCGCATGGAAAAGGCCATGATTGGCCTGTTGCTGTTGCTGATTGTCGCCGTGGCCGCCTTCAACATCATCTCCACCCTGGTGATGGTGGTGAACGACAAGAAGGGCGACATCGCCATCCTGCGCACCCTGGGCGCCACGCCGGGGCAGATCATGGCGATCTTTATGGTCCAGGGCACGGTGATCGGTGTGGTCGGTACCTTGATCGGTACGGCCGTGGGGATCTTCGCCGCGCTGAACGTCAGTGCTGCCATCGCCGGCGTCGAAACCCTGATCGGCCACAAGTTTCTCAACGCCGACGTCTACTTCATCGACTATTTGCCATCCCAGGTGCAGAGCCAGGATGTGTTGATGGTCGGCGGCGCCGCGTTGGTCCTGAGTTTCCTTGCCACCCTATATCCAGCCTGGCGCGCGGCACGTACCCAGCCGGCGCAGGCTTTACGCTATGAGTGAATCGGGCATGAGTGAAAAAGCAATCCTGAGCTGCCGCAACCTGGGCAAATCCTACGAGGAAGGCCCGGAATCGGTAGTGGTGCTGTCCAACCTGCAACTGGAACTGCATCCGGGCGAGCGCGTGGCGATCGTCGGCAGTTCCGGCTCCGGCAAAAGTACCTTGCTCAACCTGTTGGGCGGCCTTGATACGCCGTCCCAGGGCAGCGTGTGGCTGGCCGGTGAAGAACTCTCGGCGTTGAACGAGAAGGCCCGTGGCCAGTTGCGCAACCGCTCCCTGGGCTTTGTGTACCAGTTCCACCACTTGCTGCCAGAGTTCACGGCCCTGGAAAACGTGTGCATGCCCCTGTTGATCGGCAAGACCGCGATCCCGGAGGCGCGTCAGCGTGCTACGGCGCTGCTGGAGCGCGTCGGCCTGGGGCATCGCCTGGAGCACAAGCCGGCAGAGCTGTCTGGTGGCGAGCGCCAGCGTGTGGCGATTGCCCGTGCCCTGGTCAACAACCCAGGGCTGGTGATGCTCGATGAGCCGACCGGCAACCTCGATTCCCACACTGCCCAGGGCATCAAGGACTTGATGCTGGAGCTGAGCACCCAGATGCGCACCGCGTTCCTGGTGGTGACCCATGACATGAGCATGGCCCGGCAGATGGACCGCGTGTTGCACCTGCAGGAAGGTCATCTGGTCGCCATCTGACCTGTTTCAGCCCGGGCATTCGTGCCTGGGTTTTCTATTTTTTCAACGGTGCCCGCGAATGTTCAGACCGTTATCGATTTTTATCGGCACGCGCTATACCCGCGCCAAGCGCCGCAACCGTTTTGTCTCGTTTATCTCGATGACCTCGATGATCGGCCTCGCCCTGGGCGTGCTGGCGATGATCGTGGTGTTGTCGGTGATGAATGGCTTCCAGCGGGAAATGAGCTCGCGCATTCTGGGCATGGTGCCGCATGCCACCATCGTCGGCGTCAACCCGATCAGCGACTGGCAGCCCGTGGCCGCCGCCGCTCTGAAAAACCCCGAAGTGACCGCCGCTGTGCCGTTTACCGAGATGGAAGGCATGCTGTCCTATAAGGGCTCGATGCAGCCGATCCAGATCAGCGGGATCGACCCGGCCCAGGAAGGCAAGGTGTCGATCGTCACCCAGCATATCGTCCAGGGCAATCTGGAAAACCTGCAGCCGGGTGAGTTCGGCGTGGTGATCGGTGAAATCACCGCGCGCCGTTTCCGCTTGAATGTGGGGGACAAGCTGACCTTGATCGTCCCGGAAATCAGCACTGCGCCCGGCGGCATCACCCCGCGTATGCAGCGTTTGAACGTGGTGGGGGTGTTCAAGGTGGGTGCCGAGCTGGATGGCTCGATGGCGCTGATCCACGTCGCCGATGCCGCGCAAATGCTGCATTGGCAGCCGAACCAGGTGCAAAGCGTGCGCCTGGCGGTCAAGGATCTGTACGCGGCGCCGAAAGTGTCGGCGGACATTGCCGGCAGCCTGGGCGCCGCCTACAAGGCCGATGACTGGACCCACACCCAGGGCAGCCTGTTCAGTGCAATGAAGATGGAAAAGACCATGATCGGCCTGCTGTTGCTGATGATCGTCGCCGTCGCCGCGTTCAATATCATCGCCACGCTGATCATGGTGGTGAACGACAAGGGCGCGGACATCGCGATCCTGCGCACCATCGGCGCCACGCCACGGCAGATCATGGCGATCTTCATGGTCCAGGGCACGGTGATCGGTATCGTCGGCACCCTGATTGGCGGCGTGCTGGGAGTGATTGCCGCGCTCAACGTCAGTGAGCTGGTGGGCTGGATGGAGCGCGTGACCGGGCAGCATATCTTCAGTTCGGACGTGTACTTTGTCAGCAACCTGCCTTCGGAGCTGCAAGGTGGCGATGTGTTGCTGATTTGCAGCGCGGGGTTTGTGTTGAGCTTTCTGGCGACGATCTACCCGGCGTATCGGGCGGCGAAAATTGAGCCGGCGCATGCCCTGAGATATTCGTAGGTCTTGAGATCGCTATCGCAGGCAAGCCAGCTCCCACATTTGACGGTGTTCGCAAATCAACATGTGGGAGCGGGCTTGCCCGCGATGAGGCCCGCCCAGCTTGCCTCAAACCCCCTGCGGCAGCTCAATCACAAACCGCGTCCACCCCGGTTGTGACTCACAGAAAATCTTCCCCCCGTGTGCCTGCACAATCGACTGGGTAATCGCCAGCCCCAGCCCTGCATGCTCACTGCTGCCTTCATGGCGTGCCGGATCCACGCGGTAGAACCGGTCAAACAGCTTGGGCAGTAACCCCTGGGGAATCCCGGTGCCGGTGTTTTCCACGCTCAGCGTCACGCCCTGGGCGTTTTCGCTGATCCTCACCCGTACTTCGCCGCCCGGCGGGGTAAAGCGCACAGCGTTGTCCAATAGATTGGAACAAGCACGGCGCAGCATGCTGCGGTCACCGACGGTACTGGCGCTGCCGTCGCGCAGCAGGTTGACCTGGGCGTCCTCGGCCAACGGCGCGAAGAACTCCAGCAAGGCATCCACCTCGTCGGCCAGGGCCAGGGGCTCGCGCCTGGGGTTCAGCAAGCCGTGATCGGCCTTGGCCAGGTACAGCATGTCATTGACCAGTTGGGCCATCCATTGCAGCTCTTCCAGATTGCTGTGCAGCGCTTCGCGGTAGTCCTCCAGCGGCCGGGGCTGGGTGAGGATCACCTGGGTCTGGGTCAGCAGGTTGGATAGCGGCGTGCGCAGCTCGTGGGCGATATCGGCAGAGAACGCCGACAGCCGCTGGAACGCGTCGTCGAGGCGGCTGAACATGGCGTTGAAGGCCTGGGCCAGTTCCGCCAGTTCGGCGGGCATCTGTTCTTCGGGCAGGCGCTGGGTCAGGGAGTGGGCGCGTACGCGGCTGGCCACTTCAGTCATTCGCCGCAACGGACGCAACCCGCTGCGTGCGGCCCAGGCGCCGAGAAGCGCGGTGGCCAGGGCGGACAGGCCGACCGTCAGCCAGATCAGGTGCTGCATGCGCTGCAGAAAGTGTTGGTGATGGGTGATGTCCAGCATCAGGACCAACTGCGCGGAGCCGGGCTGCTCGGGATTCAACGGCGCGTTGTACACCCGGTAGCTGGTGCCGGCGCTTTGCAGGCTGTGCAGGCCGGGCGCGGTAGGCAGGTCATTGGGGATGCGCAGCGCGCTGTCAAACCAGCGCTGGCCGTCGGCGGCATTGATGCGCACCGACAGGTCGGGTTGATGGCTCAGCTCGTCTTTCAGTGCGGCGATGCGTGAAGCGAACAGCGCCGGGGTGTCGGCGCCTTGCAGGGCGCTGCGCAGGGTCATCAGCTTGCTGTCGAGCAATTGCTGGTCCAGCTCGATGAAGTGTTTCTCGCTGGCCTGGTTGAACAACACGCCCGCCAGCAGCGAGACCACGGCGGTGCAGCCGGCAAACAACAGGGCCAGGCGGCTGGCCAGGGACAGGCGCTTGATCAACTGAACCGCTCCTCCAGCACATAACCCATGCCACGCACGGTGTGTATCAGCTTGTTGGGAAAGCTGTCATCTATCTTCAGGCGCAGGCGGCGGATAGCCACTTCGATGATATTGGTGTCGCTGTCGAAGTTCATGTCCCAGACCTGGGAGGCAATCAGCGACTTGGGCAGCACTTCGCCCTGGCGACGCAGGAGCAGCTCCAGCAGGGCGAACTCCTTGGCGGTCAGGTCGATGCGCTGGCCGCTGCGATCCACGCGGCGGCGGATCAGGTCCAGGCGCAGGTCGGCCAGGTGCAGGCTGGTTTCCTGGGGGGTGCTGCTGCCTCGGCGCAACAGGCTGCGCACCCGGGCCAACAGCTCGGAGAACGCGAATGGCTTGACCAGATAGTCGTCGGCCCCCAGCTCGAGGCCGTGGACCCGATCTTCGACCGCATCCCGCGCAGTCAGGAATAACACCGGAATCTCCAGGCCGGCGCTGCGCACCGCCTGCAGGATCTGCCAGCCGGTGCGGCCAGGGAGCATCACGTCGAGGATCAGCAAATCGTAGTCGCCCGTCAGCGCCAGGTGCTGGCCGGTGGTGCCGTCGGCCACCAGTTCGGTATTGAACCCGGCTTCGGCCAGGCCCTGGCGCAGGTAGTGGCCGGTTTTGGGTTGGTCTTCGACGATCAGCAGTTTCATAGGCAACTCATGGCAACGGGTAGCAGCAGGCTTTATACCGTGTGCGCCGTGGTGCTGGCGCAACCTGACAAAGTTGTAATCTAACAGTCAGCTGGCTGGCAGCGACGCATTATTAGAGTGTCCCACAAGCGGATCCCGTACCTTTGGAGAATGAACATGTTATCGCGCAAAGCCTGGTGGTTGGTGGGTTGTCTGATGATGCTGAGCGCTGCGGCGCTGGCCGATGGTGCGCACACTTTCGCCTTTGGCGAGGCTGCCCCGGCGACCAAGGCCACGCGGACTGTAGAAGTGCTGCTGCAGGATATTTCCTTTGCTCCTACATCCCTGGATGTAAAAGCCGGCGAGACGGTGCGCTTTGTGCTGGTCAACAAGGGCCAGTTGCTGCATGAGTTCAACCTGGGGGACGCGGCCATGCATGCCGATCACCAGAAGGAAATGCTCAAAATGCAGGCCAGCGGCATGTTGACCAGCACCGGCATGGGCCAGATGGATCACGCGGCAATGGGTCATGGTGACATGGGCAGCATGAAGCACGACGATCCCAACAGCGTGCTGGTGGAGCCGGGCAAGACCGCCGAATTGACCTGGACCTTCAGCAAGGCTGGGGCCCTGGAGTTTGCCTGCAACCTCCCCGGGCATTACCAGGCGGGGATGGTCGGCAAGCTGAACGTCAGCCAGTAAACCTCGGGCTCAAAGGCGGGTGCAAAGGCTGGTAGACTGGCGGGGTTTATTTAGCCAGGTTTCCGCCATGCATCCCGCAGCCGAACATTCGCCGCTGGGCAAGTCCAGTGAATACATCTCCACTTACACCCCTTCATTGCTGTTTCCCATTCCTCGCGCCGCCAAATGGGCCGAGCTGGGCCTCACCGCCGAGACGCTGCCCTACAAGGGCGTGGACTTCTGGAACTGCTTTGAATTGTCTTGGCTGCTGCCGTCTGGCAAGCCGGTGGTGGCCATCGGTGAGTTCAGCATCCCGGCCGACTCGCCGAACATCATCGAATCGAAATCCTTCAAGCTCTACCTCAACTCGCTGAACCAGACGCCGTTTGCCGATGGGCCAAGCCTTGAGGCGACCCTGCGTGCCGATCTGAGCGCGGCGGCCGGTAAGCCGGTGGGCGTGCGCATCCGTAGCCTGGCCGAAGTGGAAGATGAAGGCGTGGTGCGCCTGCCGGGCGTGTGCATTGATGACTTGGATATCAGTGTCAGCAACTACGAGCATCCGCGCCCGGAACTGCTGCGCTGTGATGATTCCCGTGTGGTGGAGGAGAGCGTGCACAGCCATCTGCTCAAATCCAACTGCCCGGTGACCAGTCAGCCGGACTGGGGCAGCGTTGCGGTGGAATATCGCGGCGCGGCGCTGGACCATGCGAGCCTGTTGGCCTACCTGGTGAGCTTCCGCCAGCACTCGGACTTTCATGAGCAGTGCGTGGAGCGGATCTTTCTCGACCTGCAACGGTTGCTCAAGCCTGAGAAGTTGACGGTTTATGCGCGGTATGTGCGACGGGGTGGGTTGGATATCAACCCGTATCGCAGCACTGAGGATGTACAGTTCCAGAACCTGCGCCTGGCCCGACAGTAAGCTTCACACCCGGCAAATGTGGGAGCGGGCTTGCTCGCGATCGCGGTGTTTCAGTCAATATCTTCGGTGACTGATACTCCGTTATCGCGAGCAAGCCCGCTCCCACATTGGGTTTTGTACCTGGCTCGGGTTGGGATTAAATCCCCATATTGCCCAAGGCCACCACAATATTGCGCAATGTCCCGGCAATGCCCGGGTGGTCCAATTCGAAACGTTCGACTGCCAGGTTCACATCATCGGAGATGCTCGGCGGCTGGGTCGCAGGTTCCAGTTCCAGTTGCACTTCAAATTTGGCAATCAATGCTTCCAGCGCTTCGCGTTTTTCCAGCGGCAGAGGCGGCTCCTGGTTCAATTGCTCGCGCAGGATGTTGACCTGTTCTTGCAGTTTTTCGCGGGCAGGCATGGCGTTCTTCCTTTTATCAATAGGCACTGGCATAGACCACGGCACGCCGAGAAAGGTCTACGGTATGACCTGTAGATTAATCCACTGGCGGCGACTGTGCATGATCTTGATCAGGGCTTCTCGCCTTTGAGCCGGCGCAGGCTGATGTCCGCCAGGCAGGTGCCCAGCTCACCCAGATGATCAATCACCGAGTGCACGCCGAGGCCGTACAGCGCGACGGTAGCTTTGGCGCGTTTGTGTTCGCGCTCCTGTTCGCTCAGGGCTTGCCATTGGCTGGGGGGCAGCCCGCACAGTGAGCCGCAGGACGCCAGGCCAATGGTCCAGAGCCCGGCGTTGAGCCCTGCTTGCAGCAGCCGGGGCTCGCCGCTGACCAGTACGCAGCCATCCAGGCGCTGGATGTTCAGGTCCATCAAGGCTTGCCAGCAGGCATGGGGCGCCGGCCAGGGTGCGGTCGCAGGGAGGGTGCCTTGGATCCAGTCCGGCAGGGCTGCGGCCAACGGCGTGGTGACGGTGGGGGGCAGCTCATCCAGCCAGGCGCAGGGGGTGCCTTGACTGTTGAGCCATTGCAGGATGTTCAGGGCGCCAGGGGTGGTCAGGGCTTCGCCGGTGGGGATGGTGTCGGCGTGGGCCATGGAACCGAAGTCCACCAGGCAGCCACTGAGGCCAAAGAGTACGGCGGTCAAGGACGGGGCGTTGTCTGCAGCGATCTGGGGGTGGGGCATTGGGACGTCCCTGAAAATAGCTGTGACGCTATCGGAAGCCCATGACAAGCAGATGACACCTGATCTTGGATGTAGGAGTTTTGTATATTTGCTGAATGACAATTCCGTCAAGCTGCCTAATCTTACACTTCCGTCATATACTGCCGTCTTATTCAGGGCATAGCGCCCATGACAGATCATTCAAGGAGTTCAAGCTATGCGCTGGAGCCAGTGTCTTGCTCAACTATCGGTATGTGCCAGTGTGTTGCTGGTGCCTTTCGCCGCCCAGGCTGCGGAAGACGATCCATGGGAAAGCATCAACCGCCCGATTTTCACCTTCAACGACACCGTTGATACCTACGCCCTCAAGCCATTGGCCCAAGGCTATCAGTTCATCACCCCGCAATTTGTCGAAGACGGTATCCACAACTTCTTCCGCAACATTGGTGATGTGGGTAACCTGGCCAACAACGTCCTGCAACTCAAGCCATACCAGGCGGGTGTCGATACTGCACGTTTGCTGGTCAATACCACGTTTGGCGTGCTCGGCGTCATCGACGTAGGCACCAAAATGGGGCTGCAACGCAGCGACGAAGACTTCGGCCAGACCCTCGGCTACTGGGGCGTGGGCAGCGGTCCGTACGTGATGCTGCCGCTGTTGGGCCCAAGCACCTTGCGTGATGCGCCGTCCAAGTACGTCGACAGCTACACCGAACCGTACCGCTACATGAGCGATATCCCTACACGCAACAGCGCCCTGGGCCTGGATATCGTCGATACCCGTGCGAGTCTGCTGTCGGCTGAAAAGCTGATCAATGGCGACAAATACACCTTTATCCGCAATGCCTACCTGCAGAACCGTGAGTTCAAGGTCAAAGATGGCAATGTAGTGGATGACTTTTAAGGTTAACCCTTGAATGAAAAAGGCGGCCTTCGAGGCCGCCTTTTTTGTGTGCATTAATTTCAGTACATCTTGAGGATTTTCAGGCCCAGGTGTTGGTCGTCACCTTCTTTCCTGGCCCAGACCACCTCGGTGTCCGCCTCCAGGCCTTTAAGTGCAGCGTGCTCTGAGTCAATACGCACCTTCAGTTGGTCGCCCACGTTGAACGGGTGCTGGGCCTGGACCTGCATGCCAGAGCTGGAGAGGTCCAGGCAGACGCCGGCAATCTCTTGCCCGGCATGGATCAACGACACGCCGGCATCCACACGCATGCGGATGAAATCGCGCTTTTCTGCATAGTCACGTTCATTTGCGCTCATAGCTTTCATCCTTCCATTGCGTTGTGGTTTTGCCTGTTCTTATAACTCCCGGTGATTTGCGATGTAAAGACGTCCAGCGACCATCGGCATGAGCTTGAAACCCCTGGCGGATGGGAGTACCGTCTGCGCCTTAGAAGGGCACCTCTGCTTTACCTTTGTGCGTGAGCCAAAAGCTCACCTTTTGTAGGACAGAGAGGCTAGAAAGCGAATCCAGTAGTGCGAGCCGGGCCATTGCCTGACTGCCTACGCCAACCTAATTCTGGCGCCGTTTGCCCACATGCAAAAAACCAGTGCCACGCTGCTGATAATCGATGACGACGAAGTAGTGCGCGCGAGCCTCGCGGCCTATTTGGAAGACAGTGGCTTCAGCGTCCTGCAGGCCGGCAATGGTCTTCAGGGTCTCCAGGTGTTCGAGCGCGACCAGCCCGACCTGGTGATCTGCGACCTGCGTATGCCCCAGATGGGCGGCCTTGAGCTGATCCGCCAGGTAACCGAGCTTGCTCCGCAGACGCCGGTGATTGTCGTGTCCGGTGCCGGGGTGATGAACGACGCCGTGGAAGCCTTGCGCCTGGGCGCTGCCGATTACCTGATCAAGCCCCTGGAAGATCTGGCCGTACTGGAGCACTCGGTGCGCCGGGCACTGGATCGTGCCCGCCTGCTGCTGGAAAACCAGCGCTACCGCGAGAAGCTCGAAACCGCCAACCGTGAACTCGAAGCCAGCCTCAACCTGCTCCAGGAAGACCAGAACGCCGGTCGCCAGGTGCAGATGAACATGCTGCCGGTGAGCCCCTGGAGCATCGACGAGTTCCAGTTCGCCCACCAGATCATCCCGTCGCTGTACCTGTCGGGGGATTTTGTCGACTACTTCCGCGTGGATGAGCGCCGGGTCGCGTTCTACCTGGCCGATGTCTCCGGGCACGGCGCATCCTCTGCATTCGTGACCGTGTTGTTGAAGTTCATGACCACACGGCTGTTGTTCGAATCCAAGCGCAACGGCACCTTGCCGGAGTTCACTCCCTCGCAAGTGCTGGGCCACATCAACCGGGGCCTGATCAGCTGCAAGCTGGGCAAGCACGTGACGATGGTGGGCGGCGTGATTGATGAAGAAACCGGTCTGTTGACCTACAGCATTGGCGGTCACCTGCCATTGCCGGTTTTATACACTCCAGACAGTGTGCGTTATCTGGAAGGGCGCGGTCTGCCGGTTGGCTTGTTCAATGAAGCCACCTATGAAGACCACGTCCTGGAGCTGCCACCGGCCTTCAGCCTGACGCTGATGTCCGATGGCATCCTGGACCTTCTTCCAGAGCCTACACTCAAAGAGAAAGAAGCCGCCTTGCCCCAACGGGTCAGGTCGGCGGGCGGCAGCCTGGATGGCCTGCGGCAGGTTTTTGGATTGGCCACGCTAGGGGAGATGCCGGATGATATCGCCCTATTGGTGTTGAGCAGGAATCTTTGATGAGTACCGGAAGAATCCAATTCGCCGAGCAAGATGGGACCTTCGTCCTGAAGTTTGTCGGTGAAGTGCGCCTGACCCTGTGTTCGGCGCTGGATGCAACGATTGAGCGGATTTTCACAGCCTTGAATTTCTCGGCGATCGTGATCGATCTGACCGAAACCCGCAGCATCGATAGCACCACCCTTGGGCTGTTGGCCAAGTTGTCCATTCTGTCGCGGCAGAAGGTCGGACTGCTGCCGACCGTGGTCACCACCCACGAAGACATCACCCGGCTCTTGCAGTCGATGGGTTTCGACCAGGTGTTCAACATCGTTGACCGCCCGATCCCCTGCCCGGAATGCCTGACCGACTTGCCTTCCCAGGACCAGTCCGAGGAAGTGGTGCGGCTCAAGGTGCTGGAGGCGCACAAGATCCTGATGGGCCTGAACGAGTCCAACCGCGAAGCGTTTCACGACCTGGTCAACGCCCTGGAGCGTCACTGATCTCGCTGTGAGCACGGTCAACATGTGGGAGCTGGCTAGCCTGCGATAGCGCCAGCCCAACCAACACAAATTGAGCTACAAAAAAGGGCGGCATCCGTTAGGATGCCGCCCTTTTTGCCGCCCTCGCTTTTTACAGCTTGGCGCTCAACAACGCTTCCAGCTTCTCCTGGTCCCGAGCAAACTGACGAATGCCCTCTGCCAGCTTCTCAGTGGCCATCGCGTCCTCGTTGGACTCCCAGCGGAACTGCGCCTCTGTCATATGCACACGGGGTTCACCGGCATGGCCTGGCGCTAACTTGCGCTCCAGCTTGCCATTGTCGGCCGCCAGCTTCTCCAGCAAGTCCGGGCTGATGGTCAGGCGATCGCAACCGGCCAACTCTTCGATCTGGCTCAGGTTGCGGAAGCTCGCGCCCATCACCACCGTTTTGTAGTCATTGGCCTTGTAGTAGTTGTAGATGCGGGTTACCGACTGCACACCAGGATCATCGGCACCGGTGTAGTCGTTGCCATTGGCCTTTTTGTACCAGTCGTAGATACGACCGACAAACGGCGAAATCAGGAACACCCCGGCTTCAGCGCAGGCTACGGCCTGGGCGAAGGAGAACAACAGGGTCAGGTTGGTCTGGATGCCTTCTTTCTCCAGTTGCTCGGCGGCACGAATACCTTCCCAGGTGGATGCGATCTTGATCAGCACGCGGTCGCGGCCGATACCTGCCTTTTCGTACAGGTCGATCAGGCGATGCGCACGCTTGAGTACCGCGTCCGTGTCGAACGACAGCCGCGCATCCACCTCGGTGGAGATGCGCCCTGGCACCACCTTGAGGATCTCCTGGCCCACAGCCACCGCAAAGCGGTCACTGGCCAGGCCGACATCGCCGTTGCAATCCTGCACGCAGGCGTCCAGCAGCTTGGCGTAAGCCGGAATGGATGCGGCTTTGAGCAAAAGGGAAGGGTTGGTGGTGGCATCCTGCGGCTTGACGCGAGCGATAGCTTCAAAATCGCCAGTGTCGGCAACTACAGTGGTGAATTGCTTGAGTTGTTCCAGTTTGGAAGTCATGGGCGTGCTCTGTCCTATGGGTCTGATGACATTACCCGAGGGCCGATAGCCGCTCAAGGGCGCAAACGCGTTCGATCGTTTGCGAGGGCAATAACCTGAAAACAGTCGTTTGAATGACCGACCGTGCTGCTAGATAGGAGGGCAAAATCGCTATCAGGTTCAACCAGCAACGCGATCAGAATGTGGGAGCGAGCTTGCCCACGATAGCGATGGACCCGTCGCCGCTCCGTCAACGGCCTTCCAGCAACGCTCCGGCCTGATCCAACAACGCCAACGGATCCGCGGCCTTGTGAATATCCACCGACAACAACTGCCGAAACCTGCGCGCCCCCGGAAACCCGGTGCCCAACCCCAACACGTGCCGCGTAATGTGATGCATCGCGCCACCGGTGGCCAGGTGCTCGGCGATATACGGCCGCAACTGCGCCAACGCCTCGGCCCGACTGATCACCGGCGCCGTACTGCCAAACAACTGCTGATCCACCTCTGCCAGCAAATACGGATTGTGATAAGCCTCACGCCCGAGCATCACCCCATCAAACACCTGCAGATGCTCTGCGCATTGCTCCAGCGTCTTGATCCCGCCATTGAGAATAATCTCCAGCTCGGCAAAGTCGCGCTTCAACTGCGCCGCCACGTCATAACGCAGCGGCGGAATGTCCCGATTCTCCTTGGGCGACAACCCCTCCAGAATCGCAATCCGCGCATGCACGGTAAAACTGGTGCACCCCGCGTCCTTCACCTGCCCGACGAAATCACACAACTGAGCATAACTGTCCCGGCCATTGATCCCGATGCGATGCTTCACCGTCACCGGAATCGACACCGCATCCCGCATCGCCTTGACACAATCCGCCACCAGGGCAGGGTGCCCCATCAGGCACGCGCCGATCATATTATTCTGCACCCGGTCGCTGGGGCAGCCGACGTTCAGGTTCACTTCGTCGTAACCGGCGGCCTCAGCCATGCGCGCGCACGCGGCCAGGTCGGCTGGAACGCAGCCGCCCAGTTGGAGGGCGAGAGGATGCTCGGCTTCATTGTGACGCAGGAAGCGTTCGTGGTCGCCGTGGAGAATAGCGCCGGTGGTGACCATTTCGGTGTAGAGCAGGGCGTGCTTGGAGAGCAGGCGTAGGAAGTATCTGCAGTGACGGTCAGTCCAATCCATCATCGGGGCGACGGAGAAGCGACGGGAGAAAGCTTGTGGTGGAGCTGTGTGCTGGGGCATGAGGATCTGAGGTGAGCTTTGCGAAGGGGAGGCAGTTTAACAGGAATGGGTTGGTGGGGATGGGGGAGCTTCTTTGGGAGGGATTGTTGTGTTAAATAAATCTGTCCCCTTTCCAGAAGTCGTCGATACAACTACCACCGCCTCCACCACGCCTTCTGAGCAACCACCTCAGGCTCCAGCGAGGCGATCTTAGAGCCTGCAATCTTTATCGGTGCGACGTCCATACCATCGAATCTACCTAGACCCAGAGGGGGGCTTTCTGCTTGTAGAAAACGAGTGGTTTCTGCTGAAGCCACCGCATGCAGTAACGACGAAGGCGATATATTCCGACTCAAGACGTGAATGCCGCTCTCTGGATCATGCAGACTACTTGCGTCGGTGCCTTCTACGCCATCTATCAGAAGCGGCTGGATCATGACCATCCCAAGCTCATAGGTGATATCCAGATCACCGCAAACGCAACGCAGCCTTTGCAGTTCACCATTCGACGATACGCATACAAAATCCAGCCCGTCGTCATCCGTGCAAAAGCTGCAAACGTGTAATTGAAGGTTTTTGCTTAGCGCTAAATTCACATTCAGGAAAGCTCTCTTGAAGTAGTCGGCTAGCTGAGCATCCTTAAGCACTTTGTATATCCGCGATAGCGCTGCCAATTCTTGAGGGAGCTCAAGCGGTACATCCTTGATGGGTGGCATAGACGTAAAGGGCCATTTCCGTTCTTCGCCAGCCTTGAACGTGTCTAAGTAGAACGACGTGGCGTTTTCATCCTGGTGTAATGACCAACCAATGCTCATCGGCAAAGTAGAAAGTGGTTCTAACTCCGGCTTCACATTCATCGCGTGAGCAACGACAAGGGACCCCATTTTTTAGATCCTTCAGGTACAGGGCTGAATCGCTCCAAGCATAGTCGATACTTGAGAGTGTGCTATCGGCCGATTGCCGCCAGTCATGAGGGGCTGGGCGTCAATGATTGGAAGTAGTGCTGGTACCCAAGTGGTACGCAGCTTTCAGATCGGCACTGTAGGGCAAGGAATACGTAGCCTACAGAATTAGCAGTTCCAATCCATCACCGAAAAGGCTGATGTTTTGCGCTCGTGACCGGCAGCACTCTGGGCCCAAAGCTGCCTATCAGGAAAGCCACTGAACCGATTCCGAAATGCCAATAATTCAACAAAAAGTTGATAGATCAACGAGTGGTTGATATTTTCGTCGCCTTCGATAATCACTTGAAGGCACCCATGAAGGTCTCTGAAGCCTCACCAGCCGAGCGACAGCTGATTCTTGACGTGCTTCATAGCACCCTCAAAATGCTCAGTAATGCGCTAGGACTTCATACGGAAATTGTGTTGCATGACCTGACCAACCCCGAGCGATCCATTCTTGCTATCGCCAATGGTCATGTTACTGGAAGAAGGGAGGGCGGTTCATTGTTGGGAGGCCCGCGCCAGGACGCGGGGTTTATCGCCGTCAGGCGTGCGATGGAGGATCACTCAGGCACCGATCCTGTATTGGTAGAGAATTACCCTACAGTTGCGCCTGACGGTCGCCCGCTGCGCAGTTCCACTGTGGTGTATCGCGACAGCAGCGGGCAACCTTTTGCCAGTCTTTGCATCAATGCCGACTTGAGCGGTATTGCTGCTGCCCACGCCTTGCTCGGAGGGCTTCTGGGCCTGGAAGGCGCTCCAGAGTCACGTGGCGATGAGCCGAGAGATATGGAGCAGATGATGGCGGAAATCATACAGGTTGCTTGTCCCGGCGGTGCCGTACGGATGAAAAAACTTCAAAAACTTGAAGCGGTGCGGCAGATGCAAGATCGCGGGATATTCATTGTCAAAGGCGGGATTGAGAAAGCCGCTGCCGCGCTCGGCGTTACCCGATACACCATCTACAACTACCTGGAGCAGATCCGGGCTACAGAAAATGTTGGCAGGCAGGAATGACCAGAATGCAATTCGATATTTTCCAGGTGGACGCTTTTTCCTCTGAGACTTTCGGCGGCAACCCGGCGGCGGTCTGTCCGCTGGAGGTCTGGCTGCCTGATGCGACGCTGCAACAGATCGCAGCAGAGAACAACTTGTCCGAAACCGCGTATTTGGTGCGCAACGGTGAGGTGTTCGAGCTGCGCTGGTTCACCCCCACGGTGGAAGTCGACCTTTGCGGCCACGCCACCCTGGCGGCGGCCTGGGTACTATTTGAACAGCTTGGGGAAAGCAGGGATATGCTGCGCTTTTCCACCCGCAGCGGTGAATTGCGAGTGCGCCGCGAAGGCGGGCGCCTGGCCATGGACTTCCCGGCCAAACAGCCGGAAGCCGTAGCTGTCCCGCCAGGCCTGCTGCAAGCCTTGGGCCTGAAACAGGTCGATGCGCTTTATCGAACAGACGATTACCTAGTGGTGGTCGAGGATGAAGCCATCGTTGCAGGCCTCAATCCCGATTTCGTAGCTCTGTCTGCGTTCGACGTGCGGGGTGTCGCTGTAACCGCGCCGAGTCGTAACTTCGACTTTGTCTCTCGCTGGTTCGGGCCTCGGGTTGGGGTGAACGAAGACCCGGTCACCGGCTCGGCCCACACCTCACTAGCGCCATACTGGGCCAAGCGCTTAGGTAAGCGCAGTCTGAGAGCCGAGCAAGGTGGGGCACGCAAGGGCCAGTTGCACTGCGAAGTCCTGGACAGCGACCGAGTCATTATCAGCGGCCACGGGGCGCTCTACCTGCGGGGCACGATCTATATTTAACGCCAGCTCATTCGGGCGAACTTGCTCAACAGAGGAGTGAGCGCCCCTGCGGCGCTCATACTTCTGCGACCACACTTCGAAAGTGTCTTCTGTAAATTTAACAGAGCAGCAAAGGTCAACGAACGGCCGAAAAACCACTCGCTGTGGTGAGTAGGTTCTCCGGTGGCGATCGTGCGTGAGTTCAGGCGAAGGGAAACTCCGACTTTTTCAACACAATCGACCCATAACAGCCCTTCGCAAAGCGCAGCTTTCGCCATTACTTTTCGTGCAGAGCCTAGGGCTCTATACGGGCAAGGACCGTGCAGGGCTACTCGCAAAGGCCCGAGAGATTGGTCTGTTGAGGTACGCGCGGCCCTGAAGGAGGGACGGTGCGCCCGAAGCTCAGGCAGGCAGGAGAAATCACTGAGAATCCATATAGCTGCATTGAAAAGCACTATAGGCAGATTAATTTATTAATCGG
This sequence comes from Pseudomonas sp. FP2294, assembly GCF_030687625.1. Classification (NCBI taxonomy): domain Bacteria; kingdom Pseudomonadati; phylum Pseudomonadota; class Gammaproteobacteria; order Pseudomonadales; family Pseudomonadaceae; genus Pseudomonas; species Pseudomonas sp. FP2294. The sequence goes on along the minus strand of NZ_CP117441.1, from coordinate 3,997,003 downwards.
TAATCGCGACACTAACACAGGATTTTCTCGCCTGATTATCAGATAGAAATGTTTGAAACGCCTATACATCTAGCGCGCCGCCGAGATTCTCGCCTCTGATGAATATGCCGCTGAAGTTCGTGAGCAGGAGCAACTGTGGATATCTCGTGGCGTGAGTTCGGTGCCGACCATCGTGTTCAACGATCAGTATGCAGTCAGTAGTGGGCAGCCGATGGAGGCGCCTGTTCACGCGATTCGGCAGATCATCCGTGAGACTCAGGCTGACCGCTGATCGTTATCTGCGGGTTTTTTCCCACTCAGTGGGAATCTGGTTTCAGTTAATGGAAAACTCGGTGCACCATGCCCGAAAGAGCATGAGGCCGATATGAACTACAACACGCCCACTGATCGCTTGCTGCAAATCCTCGTCACTCTGGGGCAATCCAGCGAGGCGATCTCCGCCAAAGAACTGTCCGAGCAACTGGCACAGCCGCTCAGCAGCACTTATCGCCATCTCAAGACCTTACTGCGCTGGGGGCTTGCCGAAGAGAACGGTCAGGGTCGCTATTTGCCAGGGCCAACCTGTTTGCAACTGGCCAAGAAATTCGACCGCGAAGCCGTGCTGGTGACCCTCGCCAAGCCGGAACTCAAGCGCCTGGCCGAGCAAAGCCAGGAAAGCGTGGCGTTAATGGTGCCCAGCAATGGCCAGGCGATTTGCATCGAGCTGGTCGATAGCCCACAACCGCTGCGTTGCTGCTACCAAAAAGGGCTGGCCCAGCCGCTGTTGGTCGGTGCATCGGCGAGAGTGCTGTTGGCCTATATGGATGAGGCGCAAAGCCTGTCGGCTCTGTTGGCGCAAGGCGTCGAAAGCGAGGAAGTCGCCACGTACCAGCGCAGTTTTGCCGATATCCGCGCTGCCGGTTATGCCGTGAGTGTGAGTGAAATCGACGACGGCATTTGGGGTATCAGCGCGCCGTTGCTCGACAGCCGCAATCGCCTGCTAGGCGCCATCAGCCTCATGGCTCCTGCCTCCCGGGCGCACACCCGCAGTGAACGCCTGATCCGCTGGACCCAGGACGCGGCCCTGCGCCTGAGCGCTCGGCTCGACTGAATTTGACTGGAGTTTCAAGCATGACTGCTGTTTCTGACATACCCCTGTGGACAGGTCGTATCGACGCTGGCGAAGGGCAGGCTGCGCTGCGCTGGCATCAATGGGTCAAGCCCTTCTGCGAGGGTCAGTCTGCGGGTGCCGCACTGATTGGGCTGGCCTGTGATGAAGGAGTCAGACGGAATCAAGGACGCACCGGCGCCCGTCTTGGCCCGTCAGCACTGCGCAAGGCGCTGGCCAACCTGGCGTGGCACGGCCGGGCGCCGCTGTATGACGCGGGCGATGTGAGTTGCACCGACAGCAACCTCGAAGGCGCGCAGCAGATTTACGCTCACCACGTCAGCTATCTGCTCAACCAGGGGCATTTGCCGTTGGGGTTGGGTGGCGGCCATGAAATCGCCTTTGCCAGCTTTAGCGGCCTGGCCGATCACCTGCGCCAGGCCACCCCGCATGCGCGGATCGGCGTTCTCAACTTTGATGCCCACTTCGATCTGCGCCATGGGGAACAAAGCAGTTCGGGTACCCCTTTCCGCCAGATAGCCGAGTACTGCCAGCGTGCACGGATGCCGTTCACCTATTGCTGCCTGGGTGTCAGCCAGTTGAACAACACCCAGGCGCTGTTTGAGCAGGCGCAGCGACTGAATGTGCGTTACCGCCTCGACCGGCAAATGAACAGCTGGGACATACCCGCCTGCGAAGCGATGATCGATGAGTTCTTGCAAGACGTCGATCACCTCTACCTGACCATCTGCCTTGATGTCCTGCCCGCCAGCCAGGCGCCCGGTGTCAGTGCGCCGTCTGCCCATGGCGTGGACATGCAGATCGTCGAGCACCTGATACGCCATGCCAAGGCCAGCGGCAAATTGCGCATGGCCGATATCGCCGAACTCAACCCGGGCCTGGATATCGACAATCGAACCGCCCGCATTGGTGCGCGTCTGCTTGCCAGCCTGATCGATTAAGTTTTTCCGTAAATCCCTGAAACCGCTTGTTGAATCATAAGAAAAAGAGAAATTCGCCATGCTGACATTCGAACTGGATGCGCTGAGCACCCTTGCTCTCGCGCTGCTCCTGCTGGGCCTGGGTGCCCAACTGAAAAAACGTAGCTACTGGCTGCGTCACCTGTGTGTACCTGCACCGGTGATTGGTGGTTTTGGTTTTGCCTTGGTGATCTGGCTGTTACGTGATCAACAACTGCTCAACCTGACCCTCGACACCAGCCTGCAAACCCCGCTGATGGTGGCGTTTTTCACCACTGTCGGTTTGGGGGGTAGCCTGGGTTTGCTGCGCAAGGGGGGCAAATTGCTGTTTATCTACCTGGGTGCGTGCTGGGGCCTGGCGCTGGTGCAAAACGTGGTGGGTGCCAGTGTTGCCAAGCTGCTGGGCATCGATCCGTTGCTGGGCATCATGGCCGGCGCGGTGTCACTGGAAGGCGGTTTTGGTGCGGCGGCAGCTTTCGGGCCGATTGCTGAAAACCTCGGTGCGGTCGGTGCGACCACTGCAGCGCTGGCAGCTGCAACTTTTGGCATGGTGGCAGGCGGCTTGCTGGGTAGCCCGCTGGCGCGCTGGTTGATCGAGCGCAACAAACTCGTGGTCAAGGCCGAAGCCGTTGGTAGCCTCAAGGCGTTCGAAGAAGTGGTCCATACCCCGCCGCCCGCGCTGGATGCTGCCACCTTGTTGCGCTTGTTGACCTGCATTGTGGTGATCATGGTGCTGGGATTCTGGCTGGGCTCCAGCTTGCAACAGCATCTGGGTATCGTGCTGCCGAGCTATGTGGGCGCCATGTTCGTCGCGATCATCCTGCGCAACCTCAATGACCGTGCTCAGGTTATCGAGATGCCCGACCAGGCCGTCAGCACCATCGGCGATGTGTGCCTGGGCATGTTCCTGACCATGGCAATGATGAGTCTGAAGTTTTGGGAGCTGGAGAAGCTCGGTTTGCCGCTGCTGGTGATTCTGGTGGTGCAGGTGGTGATCATGATTTTGCTGTGCGTGTTCGTCCTGTTCCGCCTGTTTGGCCGCAACTACGACGCGGCAGTCTTGTGCGCGGGCTTCATGGGGCATGGGCTGGGCGCGACGCCCAATGCAGTGGCCAACATGGGCGCCATTTGTGACCATTACAAAGTGTTCTCGTACAAAGCCTTCATCATCGTGCCGCTGTGCGGTGCCGTGCTGATCGACATTGTGGCTATCCCGATGATCACCTGGTTTATCAACGCATACAGTTGAGAATCACCTGGTTGCTTCATTGCTAAATCGCGCCGAAGCCATCGCCGGCAAGGCGGCTTCTGTGTTGTGGGAGCCGACTTGCCGGTCAGGCGCCGATTGCCCGGCGTTTGGCCAGCGGCCATGCCATGCGCATAGACATGCTGGACCCGAGCCCCGGGCCCCGGGCCCGAAGCTGCGCCGGTGGTCCACCGAAAAAACCTGGAAGCGCTTCACCCAACGCCTGGCGCAACGGCCCCTGCCAACCAATGGGCGCCCGGAAATTTTCCTGCTGACGCCCGTACAAGGCTCTGAATATGGCCAAGCCGACGCGCTGATCGAAGGCTTACAAGGTTATGACTCAGATGCCTTCGTGGAGTTGATACAGCGCAATGGGGCTGAAGCCGTCATCCCCTCAAGAGGGAATCGTCTGACGCCCCGAAAGCTGGATCGACCTACCTACAAGGCACGTAATCTGGTGGAGCTTTTTTCTGAGGAGAGTACGGTTCCGGTGCCTTCCCACATCACTCGACGCGCCCCGGCAACATCCCCGCCAGTACCTTGTCCTTATCAACAAAATGATGCTTCAGCGCCACCATCACATGCCCACCTACCAGAGCGCCGCATAACCACGCGCTGTAGGTGTGAATCGCTTTTGCCAGGTCATAGAGGCTTTTATCCGGCTCCACCAGCGGCGGCAGCAGGAATAGGCCCGCAACCAGAATGGGTTTGTCAGCCACCGAGCTCCAGTACCACCCGGATATCGGCAATCCGAGCAGTGCCACGATGTACAGCAACAGGTGGCCAATAAACGCTGCACGCTTGAGCCGTGGTGTCATCGTATCGGGCATCGCCGGTGCTGCATGGGTCAGGCGCCAGGCGATGCGCAGGACGATAAGCAATAGCAGGGTGCTAGCCATCGCCTTGTGTAAAAACGTGAGTTGATGCTGCGGGTTGAATTCATCGCGCCAGTGAACGGCGACAATTCCCACCAGCCAGGCGGCAATCCAGATGAGTGCCATGCCCCAGTGCAGCCATTTTGCCGTGGCCGTATAGCTTTTTGTCTGTGTCATCTGGATGCGCGCCTGTGTTTTGGGTAGGCGCGATTATCGACAATTGGGCAGGGCGGAAAACCGTAAAAACTCGATGATTCCCATCGGCTTTTCTGATTTTCAGCATTTCTCTCCATCCTGCCGGGACTACAAGCGCCGGGTCACAGGATGCCCTATTCCTCAGGTGGCGCTGAACCTGTCGCGAAGACGACCACCAAGTCCAGAACAGACGCCCGATCCCGCCGGAGCATGATATTCTGCGCGCCATCTTGGTCTATCCTTTCTCTGGTACGCACTCCCGAATGCGTACCGGCAGAGAGCTGTCGCCGAGGTAGCTGAAGCCAATAATGATAAAAAGTCAGCGCAGAAGGGACATAAAAGTGAGGTCGATACGTCGGCCTTGTGTGCCCACCCTGCAGTTCTTGCGAGTACGGGACCCGGCCAGACATTGCCTGATGTTTGGCGTACTACGGTTGCCGGAAGGTCAAGGACGGTAGGGCGGAAGGCGTTTTATCATAGGTGCTACGATGTTTAAAAAAGTGAACACTGCCCTGCTGGGGCTGGCTTTGTCGATAGGGATTACTTCCGTCCAGGCGGAAGAGGCAAAGAAAGTTGATGTGCTATTGATCGGCGGCGGCATCATGAGCGCGACCCTGGGTGTGTGGCTCAATGAGCTGCAGCCGGATTGGTCGATGGAGATGGTTGAGCGCCTGGACGGTGTCGCCGAAGAAAGCTCCAACGGTTGGAACAATGCCGGTACCGGTCACTCGGCCCTGGCTGAGCTGAACTACACCCCGGAAAACAAGGACGGCACCGTTGAGATCCCGAAAGCGGTCGAGATCAACGAAGCGTTCCAGATCTCCCGCCAGTTCTGGTCGTGGCAGGTTCAGCAAGGCGTTCTGAAGAACCCGCGCTCGTTCATCAACTCCACTCCGCACATGAGCTTTGTGTGGGGCGATGACAACATCAAGTTCCTGAAAAAGCGTTACGAAGCGCTGCAGGCGAGCCCGCTGTTTGCTGGCATGGAATACTCCGAAGATCCGGTACAGATCAAGAAGTGGGTTCCGCTGATGATGGAAGGGCGTGACCCGAACCAGAAAATCGCTGCGACCTGGTCTCCGATCGGCACTGACGTGAACTTCGGCGAAATTACCCGCCAGTTCGTCGCTCACTTGCAGACCACGCCCAAGTTCGACCTGAAACTGTCGAGCGAAGTGCAGGACATCACCAAGAACGCCGACGGTTCGTGGCGCGTCAGCTACAAAAACCTGAAAGACGGTACCAAGACCGAGACCGACGCCAAGTTCGTGTTTATCGGCGCGGGCGGCGGTGCCCTGCACCTGCTGCAAAAGTCGGGCATTCCTGAAGCCAAGGAATACGCCGGCTTCCCGGTGGGTGGTTCGTTCCTGGTGACCGAGAACCCAACGATTGCCGAGCAGCACCTGGCCAAGGCCTACGGCAAGGCATCGGTCGGCGCGCCACCGATGTCGGTTCCGCACCTGGACACTCGCGTGCTGGATGGCAAGCGCGTGATCCTGTTTGGCCCATTCGCGACCTTCTCCACCAAGTTCCTCAAAGAAGGCTCGTACCTGGACCTGCTGACCAGCACCACCACCCACAACATCTGGCCAATGACCAAAGTCGGTATTCGTGAATACCCACTGGTCGAGTACCTCGCCGGCCAGCTGATGCAGTCGGATGACGACCGCTTCAAGGCGCTGCAAGAGTACTTCCCGAACGCCAAGAAAGAAGACTGGCGCCTGTGGCAAGCCGGTCAGCGTGTGCAGATCATCAAGCGTGATGAAGAGTTGGGCGGCGTCCTGAAACTCGGTACCGAAGTGGTCAGCTCCGCCGACAACACCATCGCCGGCCTGTTGGGTGCGTCGCCAGGTGCGTCCACCGCAGCGCCGATCATGCTGACGGTGCTGGAAAAAGTGTTCAAGGACAAGGTTGCTACCCCGGCCTGGCAGGAGAAGCTGAAGCAGATCGTGCCGAGCTATGGCACCAAGCTGAACGGCAGCCCTGAGCGCGTTGCGCAAGAATGGGCCTACACCGCCAAGGTGTTGCAACTGACGCCTCCGCCAGCCATGCCGCAAATGGCTGCTCCACAGGCGACCGAGGCTGCCAAGCCTGCGGCCGAGCCGAGCAAGCCGGCGGCTGACATTGCGCTGTAAGCGGTTGACGCAGTCCTGAGACAGGATTGAATCGACAGTTAAAAACCCGCTGAACCGGTAACGGTCAGCGGGTTTTTTGATTGTGGCTATTCGGTCTGCTTGTACGGACCGGACACATGGTTGACGGGTGTGCGGGGACATGGTGGACACTTTTGGCGAGCCAACTTCGCCGGAAAGCCATCATGCCCTGGGACACGAGAGATACCATGAGCCTGAAAGAAGAGTTCATTGCCTTAGCACGGCAACCCGGCAGCAATAAACGAGAGCTGTGTCGACGGTTCGGCATCAGTCCGCAAACGGCCTATAAGTGGTTGAAACGCTATGAAATGCAGGGGCAGTCTGGACTGCAAGAGAAGTCCCGAAAACCTGCGACTAGCCCAAAGCTAACCGCGCCAGCTCTGGAAGCGGAAGTCATAGCGCTTAGGCGAGCACATCCCGCTTGGGGCGGACGTACAATCAGCAGCCTTTTGAAAAAGCAGATTGCTCCTAGCACTGTCACCAATGTTCTGCACCGATGCGGGCTGATTCAGCCTGTTCAGAAGGAACAAGAAGCAAAGCTGAGATTTGAACACGATGCACCTAACGATCTTTGGCAGATGGATTTCAAAGGGCACTTCCCGACGCAAGAAGGCCGATGCCATCCGCTGACGTTGTTGGACGATCACTCACGATTCAATTTGGCGATTCAAGCTTGTGATAACGAGCGTGGAATCACAGTGAAGGAAAAGATGATCGAGGTATTCCAGCGCTTTGGTTTACCGGCTCGCATCAACGTTGACAATGGGCCGCCATGGGGCTCGCCACGCAACCCTGGGGAAATCACAGAATTAAGTATCTGGTTGATTCGCTTGGGGATCAGGATCAGCTTCAGTCGTCCTTATCACCCTCAAACCAATGGAAAGATTGAGCGCTTCCATCGTTCACTCAAAGCCGAGGTGCTTGATGGGCGTCAATTCTCCACGATCAAGGATGCTCAAACAGCGTTTGATCAATGGCGTGAGGTCTATAACTTAAAACGCCCTCACCAAGCACTGGACTACAAGGTGCCTATGGACCGGTATCGAGCAAGCCCCTGGGCTTATCCGCAGCAGCTATCGGAGTTTGAATATGGGCCGGATGATGTGCTGGCCAAGGTTTATCACAGCCGATTTCGCTTTCAGAAACGTTACTTCAGCATTGCCAAGGGGCTGGTTGGGCAGCACATCGCAGTTCGGCCTAACCCTGAAAGTGACGGGCTCTTTGACGTCTACTTCTGCCACCATTTCCTACGAACGATCGACGTGAGCAAACCGGACTATGGTTCATAATGTGTCAACTATGTCCCCGCACATGTGTCCACTATGTGTCCGGTCCGTACAGTCTGCTCAAAAGGGCCGAATACTGAACCCTTTTTTGATCTGCTCATGTAGGTGCAATGCCAGATGATTAGCGCTATCAGAAAGTAAATAAAGCTGATGCGGCGGCAGCCCAGGTAACTGTATTCCGGGGATGAGTTTGGTCAGCCCGGTGGTCATGCGCTCCTCCTCAATCATCCCGACCGCCAGCCCACACATGATGGCCGCCTCCACAGCCGTCGAGCTGGCACTCTCCAGCAGGACTCGGTAATAAACCCCATGCTCTTTCAGGGCCTGTAAGGCCGATGCCCGGTATGGGCACCCGGTCAGCTGCACTGCAATGGGCAGCGGTGCCTGCTCGGATCTCTGGAAATTCTCGGCAACTACCCAGACGGGTTGGATCGTGCCGAGACGTTCACCCTGTTCCAGCGGTTGTGAGCTGACAATCAGTGCCAAGTCAATTTGTTCGCGACTGAACATTGTGAACAGCTCACCACTGGACCTGGCTTCCACCTCCAGTTCAAGCAGCGGATTGTCTGCAATTAGCAACGGTAGGAAGTCACGCATAAATGCCGGAGCGTATGAGTCAGGCAAGCCCAGGCGGATTTTGCCCTGCATGCGTTGTGGCGTGAGTGATGCGAGCAGGCGGTCATGGCTTTTCAGAAAGTCAGTGGTTTCACTCAGCAACTTCTTGCCATACATCGTGAGTTCGACGCCCTGGTTGTTGCGGCTGAACAACCGTTGACCCACCAGTTGCTCCAGCTTGTGGATTTGAGTGGTGACAGTCGATGCACTGCGATGGACATGGTTGGCTGCTTCATTGAAACGCCGAAAGCGGGCAACCGCATGAAAGGTGCGTAGAAGGTCGATGTTCAGTTGTTTGTTCATGATTCCTCTTTTGAGGATTAGTGGTGCGGATTATTCAAATATACAAAATCATGACCCCACTTTAGTCTTTTGGTCAAACAAGAGCGCACCTGCATACCTAATAAGAAAGAGTTGGAGCGTATATGGATATCAACACGCTGGTTGTAGCGTCCTTGCAGAACAATCATGACCTGGAAGGAAGAATCTGGACTATTGAAAACGCTGAGAAATATTCGACCTTGTCTGAGCATCGGACGGAGCTTTCGCAGCAAGTCAGCGCAGAAATACTAGCGCTGATGACCGCCTTGAATAGCCAGGGGATAAGCGACGAAGGCGTATGCGCCGCGCCTTGCGGAACGGGCTCCCTGGGTGACCTGCTGCAATCAGTCGCTGGAGATCTGGTCGATCTCCTGGGGCAGGGCAGCGTTCATTACGTCGAACTGGGTCCAGAACCAGTGAAAACATCCGCCCTGATGGGGTATTTGCTTGAGTGTGGCATTGAGCTTGAGTATTACACCGCGGTCGATATCAACTGTGCTTCGCAGGGCATCATGCGTCGTGCGATTGAGCCGATGCTGGCCACTCCTCAGGGGTTTTCCTATCTGGCCACTGATTTCCGGGACTTGTCCAGGCACCAGCTTGAACGCGGTCAGGATGTGACGCTAATTACAATGCTGGGCTTTCAAGAGGGCAATGAGTTGCCCGATACCGTAGGCGAGATCATCCGCCGGGTGGGCGGCATGCGAACGTACGTCTTGTCAGAAATGCAGTTGTCCACGGTTGAGGATGACGCTCATATCCATCGTTTTTATAACCACGATTGCATGATTCGGTTTTCTGATCTGATCGGGTTGAAACTGGGTTTGGAGAAAACGGATAGCCATCGGGTCATCATCTCCGAAATCGAGCACCACGATGAGCGCTACCGTGTAGCTGCAACGTTGTTGCCCGTCCATGACGGTCACGATGATGGCTATCTCTTGACGAATGTCTGCCTGAAATACACCCGCGAGCAATTCATCCGTGTGCGCCAGGAGTACGGCAGTTGCCGAGTAATTGGTGAGTATTGCAGCGGAGATGGCAGTGTTATGTATCAACTGTCCGAGTATTGCCTGGACCACGATTGCACTGACAGATAGAGGTGGATAGCCATGAGACGAGACGGTGACCTTCCGGTATTTGTACAGGGAGCAGGACGGCTGAAACTGGCGTTGCAGGCGTCGCTTTCTCCAGCATCGTTACGATGCAAGCATCCAGGGGCATTGCTCGATACCTTTAAGCATTGGAGTGACAGCTACTTACGCAACAGTGTTCCAGCATTCGGGCATCGCCAAAGTCTTGCCGAGCTTGGTTATGTGAACTCGCCGTTGGGCGTCGCTTCGGCTGAGCAACTAACAGCCGTGGCACAGGTTGCGGGACTATTCACCGAAGAGGGCGTCACGCAACTACGTCGAGCTTGTTATCAGTTGGAGGCGGGCTCTACCACCAGCGACTGGATTATTTCCAATCGCACCCGCGCCGCCACTGAGTCCTCGACCCTTATTCGGGAGATGATGGGTAGTCGCGCTTTTTTGTTGGCGGTGTCGCAGATTGCAGGTGTCCCTTTGGTGCCCCACCCATTTTTACGGGCGCGTTCACAGGTCAACTATTTCTACCCGCGCCAGGCCCCTGAGGATAAAGCCCAGATTGGCATGTGGCATACCGACGGCACCAGTTTCGTGTTGAATATCCTGCTATCGGACCCTGGTGAGTATGAAGGTGGAGAGTTCGTTTTTTTTGACCAGCGGAACGAGCTTTTTGATGTGAGTAACCTGGATGGACACGTATGTACCAGCGTAGTCAGGGCCAGTGGCGATGCGGTCTACCTTTACGGTAGCCGTGTGTTTCATGGTGTTCGCCCGGTCACGGCCGGCAGGCGTATGTCGTTGGTCCTTTCATTTCATTGTCCTTACAGCTCAGTCGATGTGAACAAGTTCTGGCACCTGGCATCCGACGACGGTGTACTGAGGACTATCCGGCCATGGTTCCAGCTTAGGCGCGACTTGGCATTGCCCGCTGACGAGCAATACCGTCGACTGGGCATTGAGCCTATTACCTTTACCGAACTGGCGATATTCAGGGGTAATAATGATGTCGCCTAAGAGCACGACTTTGGGAACGCTGAAGTTACTGTTATTGCAGATAGTGTTTGTCTTGTCCTGGAGCTCCGGTTTTATTGGAGCGAAGATGGGGGCCGAGGATGCGGGAGCGTTCAACTTGCTGTTCTGGCGTTTTTTGCTGGTCTCAGTCTGTCTGGCGCTGTTTTTGAATATCGCGCTGCTGAAGGTTTCCTGGGAGCAAATTCGCCACCATGCGGTGATCGGTTTTTTGTCGCAGTTTCTCTATTTGAGTTGTGTCTATGTGGCGATCCAAAATGGTTTGCCGCCAGGTATTGCGGCGATCATCGCTGCGCTTCAGCCGCTGATGACCGCTGCACTTTCATCGGGCAGTACGACAGAGCGCAGCGGAGCGTGGCAATGGCTGGGTTTGCTGGTTGGTTTTTGCGGGGTGTCGATTGTGATCGCGGGGCAGTACCGCAATAGTGCTGCCGAGCTCGGACTGGGTATGTATTTACTGCCGCTTGTCTCTGCACTGGGGCTGACGATGGCGACGTTATATGAACGGCGCTCAACGCTTAGACAAACTCATCGCAGCCCCTTGAGCCTGTCACTGTTTATCCAGTCGCTGATTACCTTGATGGGCTTCACTGCGGCCGTGCTCTACACCGATACGTTCAGCATTCCCCGGGACAGCGCCGTACTGGTCTCGATCGTTTGGCTGACGGTGTTTTCTACGTTTGTCGCGTATCTGAGCCTCTGGATGTTGTTACGGGTCATGACCGCCACCCACGTCGCAGCGCTGGTGTATCTGGAACCCCCCGTGACGTTGGTCTGGGCGGCAGTCATGTTTGGCGATGTGATTTATACGTCGACGTATGTGGGAATTGCGGTGGTGGTGGTTGGGCTGATTCTGGTCCGTTTGAAGAGGCAGGCGATGGTGCGTGCGTCGTAAACATCATGCCCAGGTCGCCTGGATAGGGTTCTTCAGGTTGGCTTTTTGGTTCCCAGCAGCCGCACTTCCTTGAGCAACGCCGCGCCCAATTGCTCCGTTCCCAGTTCCTTGTACCCAACCGCCTTGATCTCACCGTTCTCTTCCGCCTGGATGATGATCACCGGCGTTTCCTTGCCTGTGCCCGCTTCGACGTGCATGGCGTATTGGGGGATCTCCAGCTTGATGGGCGTGCCTGCCGCCTTGCCTTTCACATTGATCAGAAACGCCGCACAGCCATTGTCGACATCGTCGTTGGTGGCCGACCGGCCGCTGACGAAACAGGTCTCTGGAAGGTCCGGCCAGGCGATGGTTTCTGCCAGGGCGAGGGTGGGTGTCAGGAGCAGGGCTGCGAGCAGAAGCGTGCGCACGTTGGGCGGTCTCTCAAGGGCAGTGGAATACAGGTTTTACCAAAGCAGGTCCGTTGCAGCAACGCCAGGATTCAGCCCAGGCGACGCATGCCGACGGCTTTCGCGGCATCGATATCAAAGGTGGCGGTGTATTCGCACCCGGCAGCGTGGGCACAGCGTTCGATCAAACAGTCGGCGAAGTCAGCCTTGGTCGTGGTAAATCGGCGCACGGCCTGCCAGATGAGTTCGGCATCTTCGATGATCAGTTCACGGGTGCGCAGCAGGGTTTCCAGAACCGCCACCAGTTGCGTCTTGGTGCATTGGTAGCAGCTCTGTAATACCCATACCAGCTCCACGACCGAGACCAGGCTGACGAAGCCCGGTGAAACAACGGTCAGGGATTCGATCAGGTTCGAGGCCTTGGCCGATTGAACCGGATCGTCCTGAGTGACATAGCGCACCAGCACATTGGTATCCAGGCCAATCATCCCGCTTTCGCTCCCTGCGCGGCGATGGCCTGGTTCATTTGTTCAATGCTGACGGCCTTGGCGGGCTTGCGGATCAGGCCCTTGAGGTCCTGGATGCTGTGGTTGGCAGCGATAATGGCAAACTTGCCATCTTCCATTTCGACAAACTCCACCCGGTCTCCGGTGTCCAGGCCCAGCGCGCTGCGGACTTGAACGGGGATGGTGATTTGCCCTTTTGAGGTGAGTGTGGCGGTGGCCATAATGAAGATCTCCATCGGGATATTCCTTACCTTAGGGTAAGGAATAATGGAGGACAAGATCCGTTGGTCCATAGGTCGCTCTGCTGGTAGGTGTCGGTGGTCGGAATAGATAAAACCCTAGTCCGCTTTCGCTCCCTCGACACCCCTCAGATGGCTCTAAAGCAATACAACCTATGACCTGGCAATCTGCCTTATTGCACCACGCGATAGCACGGCACATACGCCGCGCCGCCAGGCAGTTTCATCCGGTGTTGCTCCACAAACGCCTTCAACAGCTCATCCAGCGGCTTCATGATGGTCGGGTCGCCGTGGATCTCGTACGGGCCGTTCTGTTCGATCATGCGGATGCCCTTGTCCTTGACGTTACCCGCCACGATCCCCGAGAACGCCCGGCGCAGGTTGGCCGCCAGTTCATGGGGTGGCAGGGCATGGTTCAACTGCAGGCTGGCCATGTTGGCATGGGTCGGATCGAACGGACGCTGGAAGCCTTCGTCGATCTTCAGCAGCCAGTTGAAGTGGAAGGCGTCGTTGCGCTCGCGGCGGAACTGTTTGACGTCCTTCAGGCCCGCGGTCATCTGCCGGGCGACTTCGGCGGGGTCATCAATAATGATCTGGTAGTGGGCCTTGGCCGCTTCCCCCAGGGTCGCGCCGACAAACGCATGCAGCTGTTGCAGGTACGGCGCCGCCTGTTTGGGCCCGGTGAGGATGACCGGGAAGGGCACGTCACGGTTGTCCGGGTGCATCAGGATACCCAGCAGGTACAGGAACTCTTCAGCCGTACCGGCGCCGCCGGGGAAGATGATGATGCCGTGCCCGACACGCACGAAGGCTTCCAGGCGTTTTTCGATATCCGGCAGGATCACCAGTTCGTTGACGATCGGGTTTGGCGCTTCGGCGGCGATGATGCCCGGCTCGGTGAGGCCCAGGTAGCGCCCGCCGGTGATGCGTTGCTTGGCGTGGGAAATGGTCGCGCCCTTCATCGGGCCTTTCATCACGCCCGGGCCGCAACCGGTGCACACGTCGAGGCTGCGCAGGCCCAGTTCGTGCCCGACTTTCTTGGTGTATTTGTATTCTTCGGTATTGATCGAGTGCCCGCCCCAGCACACCACGATCTTCGGCTCGACACCCGGGCGCAAGGTACGCGCGTTGCGCAACAGGTGGAACACGTAGTCGGTGATGCCCTGGGAGGTGCTCAGGTCGATGCGTTGGCTATCGAGTTCGTTTTCGGTGTAGACAATGTCGCGCAGGGCGCTGAACAGCATTTCCCGGGTGCTGGCGATCATTTCGCCATCTACGAACGCGTCGGCTGGCGCGTTCAACAGCTCCAGGCGCACGCCGCGATCCTGTTGATGGATGCGGACTTCGAAGTCCTTGTAGGCGTCGAGGATGGTCTTGGCGTTGTCGATATGGGCGCCGGTATTGAGGATGGCCAGGGCGCACTGGCGGAAAAGCGTATAGATGCTGCCGGAGCCGGCTTCGCTCAGTTGCTGGACTTCACGTTGTGACAGCGTTTCGAGACTGCCCTTGGGGCTGACGGAGGCATTGATGACTTGGCGTTGAGGCATTCTTATTCCCTGAAAGCGCAGCCACCGGGCGATGGACAGCCAGTGGCTTGAGGATGACGAGCGCCGAATACGGTCGCACAGGACGGGCATTTTCCCTGCCCTGAAGGCAGGACGCAAACTCTGTCCTGCCTCATCATGCCGCAGAACTTGCTGAATTCGCGCCCTTGTCGGAAAAATATAGTGCCTTTGGCCGGTGTGGATTGGATTTTGCGAACAGAAGAATTGCGACTATCGTGACGCTTCGGTTTTTCGGACGTCATAGACCAGTACGATTGACGCCGTAATGGCCACCATTGGCCATCGGCACCTTGGAAGAGGCAGAAATTTTATGATCATCAAACCGCGGGTTCGTGGCTTTATCTGTGTGACCGCCCACCCTGTTGGCTGCGAAGCGAACGTCAAAGAGCAGATCGACTATGTGACCGAACACGGTGCCATCGAAGGCGGCCCGAAGAAAGTCCTGGTGCTCGGTGCGTCCACCGGTTACGGCCTGGCTGCGCGTATCAGTGCCGCGTTTGGTTGTGGCGCCGACACCCTTGGGGTGTTTTTTGAAAAAGAAGGCGAAGAAGGCAAGCTCAGCTCTGCCGGCTGGTACAACAGCGCCGCTTTCCACAAGTTTGCCGCCGAAAAAGGCCTGTACGCCAAGAGCATCAATGGCGATGCGTTCTCTGACGAGATCAAGCGCCTGACCATCGAAACCATCAAGAAAGACCTGGGCAAGATCGACCTGGTGGTCTACAGCCTGGCCGCGCCGCGCCGTACTGATCCGCAGGGCGTGGTGCACAACTCCACCCTCAAGCCGATCGGCAAGGCTGTGACCCTGCGCGGGATCAACACCGACAAGGGCGTTGTGGTCGACACCACCCTGGAGCCGGCGACCCAGGAAGAAATCGACGGCACCGTCAAAGTGATGGGCGGCGAAGACTGGCAGCTGTGGATCGACGCCCTGCGTGACGCCGACGTGCTGGCCGAAGGCGCCAAGACCACCGCGTTCACCTACCTGGGCGAAAAACTGACCCAGGATATTTACTGGAACGGCTCCATCGGCGAGGCCAAGAAAGACCTCGACAAGAAAGTCCTGACCCTGCGCGACAACCTCGCCGCACTTAAGGGCGATGCCCGCGTCTCGGTGCTCAAGGCCGTGGTTACCCAGGCCAGTTCGGCGATCCCGATCATGCCGTTGTACCTGTCGCTGCTGTTCAAGGTGATGAAAGAGCAGGGCACCCACGAAGGCTGCATCGAGCAGGTCTATGGTCTGTTCAAGGACAGCCTGTACGGCAGCGAGCCGAAGCTTGACGCCGATGGCCGCCTGCGTGCCGACCTGGCGGAGCTGGAACCGAAAGTCCAGGACGCCGTGGCGGCGCTGTGGAACCAGGTGACCGATGACAACGTCAACGAAATCAGCGATTTTGCCGGCTACAAGGCAGAGTTCCTGCGCCTGTTCGGTTTCGAGATTGGTGGCGTGGATTACGACGCGGACGTCAATCCGACCGTGAAGATTGAAGGTCTGGTTCAGGCTTAAGCTCTAACAAACTAAGCGAAACCCTTGTGGGAGCTGTCGAGCCCCGGCGAGGCTGCGATAGCGGTGGTTCAGGCAACATAATGTTGCAGTGCCGCCGCTATCGCAGCCTCGCCGGGGCTCGACAGCTCCCACATTTGCTTCATGCTGGGTGTTCCAGTGACCACACTCGGCTAACGGAGGATCTTCATGACGATTCGTGCAGTAGTTTTTGATTTCGGCGGTGTTCTGTTTGATTGGAGCCCGCAGCATCTGTACCGTAAACTGATTACCGGTGACGAGGAGCGCCAATGGTTCCTCGAGAACATCTGTACCCAGGCCTGGAACACCGAACAGGACGCTGGGCGCACCCTGGCTGAAGCCACCCACAGCCTGATCGCCGAGCACCCGCAACATGAGGCCCTGATCCGGGCCTACTACGACCGCTGGCATGAAATGCTGCGCGGCCCGCTCGCCGACGGCGTAGCGATTCTTGAAGACCTGCATGAGGCTAAAGTGCCGCTGTTCGGCTTGACCAACTGGTCCGCTGAAACCTTCCCCTATGCTCGCGCCAACTACCCCTTCCTGAAGTACTTTCGCAATATCGTGGTGTCCGGCGAGGTAAAGCTGATCAAGCCCGACCCTGCGATCTACCGCGCCAGCCTTGACCAGGTGCGCGCCCATTTGCCGGATATCCGCCCCGAAGAACTGGTGTTTATCGACGATGTGGCTGAAAACGCCCACGCTGCCAGTGCTGTGGGCTGGCGGGGTATTCATCATGTATCACCCGAGCAGACCCGCGGTGAGCTGAAGGCCCTGGGGGTGAATTTCTAACGCGCCCATTGTTCGATCACGAAGTCGACGAAGGCCCGCAGCTTGGGCAGGCGGTAGCGGTCCTGTGCATAAAGAAGGTGCATGGAGCGCGAAGGTGACTGATAGCTTGGCAGTAGCGCCACCAGTCGGCCCGCCAGCAGGTCGGCGGCCACCAGGGCGTCGGGTAGCATCACGATGCCCATGCCTTCGACGGCCGCGCGCTGCAGGGCCTGGGAGCTGTTGATGGTCATGGGCCCGGACACGGCGACTTCGACTTCACCCTCGGCCCCCCGTAGGCGCCAGAGCTTGTCGGCGTTGCGCCAGTCATCGGTCGATGGGTAGGCGAACGCCAGGCAGTCGTGGTTCTGCAAGTCCATGGGTTGCTGGGGTGTACCCCGGCGCGCCAGATAATCCGGCGATGCGCACAGGGTCATGGTGTAGTCCTGCAAGGGCCGGGCGATCAGGCTTGAAGGTTGCAGCTCACCCAGGCGGATCGCGACGTCGAAGCCACTGTCGATCAGGTCCATCGTTTGATTGCTCAACACCACGTACAGCTGGATCAGCGGGTAGCGGCGGGAAAACTCACTGAGCGCCGGTGCCAGGCGCTCGGCCCCGAACGCGGGCGGTGCGGTGATGCGCAGCAACCCTTGGGGCGCCTCGCGGTGGACCTGTTCCGCCAATTGCTCGGAGTTGGCCACCAGCCCCAGGACTTCCAGGCAGCGCTGGTAATACAGGCCACCGAACTCGGTCAGGCTTTGCTTGCGGGTCGTGCGCTTGAGCAGGCTGACGCCGAGGCGTTGTTCCAGGGCGCGCAAGTGGTTGCCGACCATGGTCGTAGACAGGCCGCAGACCTGGGCCGCTGCGGTCATGCTGCCGGTTTCTACCACTTTGACGTAGACGCTCATTGCCTGGAACAAGTCCATTATCAAGTCCTGATTTAAAGTCATTGCAGGTATGCGCAGTTTATCCAGCTTGAGTGGCTAACGATACTAAGGCCATGACCTTGATGGAGCCCGATGCCATGACCGCCGCTTGCCTGATGACCACCTATCAACCCCTGGCACTGAGCTTTGCCCGTGGCTTGGGCACCCGCCTCTGGGACCAGCAAGGCCGTGAATACCTTGACGCGGTGGCCGGGGTTGCCGTGACCAATGTCGGTCACTCCCACCCGCGGCTGGTGACGGCAATCAGCGAGCAAGCCGGGTTGCTGTTGCATACCTCCAACTTGTACGGCATCGACTGGCAGCAAAGGCTGGCCCAACGTTTGGCCCGGCTATCCGGCCTGGATCAGGCGTTCTTCAACAATTCTGGCGCCGAGGCCAATGAAACCGCGTTGAAACTGGCGCGCCTGCACGGTTGGAAAAAAGGCATCGAGCAGCCGCTGGTGGTGGTCATGGAGAACGCCTTCCACGGCCGCACCCTGGGCACCATGGCCGCCAGTGACGGGCCATCGGTACGCCTGGGGTTCCAGCGTTTGCCGGGGGATTTCATCAAGGTCGGCTTTGGCGACCTGACGGCATTGGACACGGTGACCCGTGAGTTTGGCGCCCGGATAGTCGCGGTATTGCTGGAGCCGATCCAGGGTGAAAGTGGCGTGCAACCGGCCCCGCCGGGCTATCTGAAAGCCTTGCGCGCCCACTGCAGCCAGCGCGGTTGGTTATTGATGCTCGATGAGATCCAGACCGGCATTGGCCGTACCGGCACCTGGTTTGCCTTCCAGCAGGAGGGGATTGTCCCGGACGTCATGACCCTGGCCAAAGGCTTGGGCAACGGCATTCCGATTGGCGCCTGCCTGGCCCGAACCTCGGTGGCCAAGCTCTTCACCCCAGGCAGCCATGGCAGCACCTTTGGCGGTAACCCGCTGGCGTGCCGGGTGGGCTGCACGGTGCTGGATATCATCGAGGAACAAGGTTTGCTGGAGAACGCCGCACGCCAGGGCGAGCGGCTGCTGGCACGGCTGCGAGTGGAATTGAGTGAGCATCCGCAGGTGCTGGCGATCCGTGGTCGTGGCCTGATGATCGGCATTGAACTGGCCACGCCGCAGCGCGACCTGGCCGAACGGGCCGCCCGCGAGCAGGGGGTGTTGCTCAACGTTACGCGGGGCAAGGTCATTCGCCTGCTGCCGCCCCTGACCCTGGACAGCAAGGAAGTGGAGATGATTGTGCGGGCCATCGCTCGGTTACTGTGAAGCGGGTCCGTTCAGCCACTCCTGGTTCAGCGTCTGGCTATCCCCCAGGTAGTCCAGGAGCCAGGCCATGGCGGGTGACAGTTTGTTCTGCGCCCAGGCCACGCAGGACGGGCTGGCCGGGAAGGGCCGGGACAGTTGCAGGGCCGCCAGTTCACCGCTGTCGATCAATGGCTGCACCAGGTGCGCCGGCACCATGCCGACGCACAACCCGTCCTGCAGGCAATCCATGGCCGATGCCCAGCTGGGGACCACCAGGCGCCGCTGGTTATCCAGGGTCCAGGTGTCGCGCTTGGGCAGGTTGCGCGAAGTGTCGGTCATGCACAGCGACGCAAAGGGCCGCAGTTGATCGTCACTGAGCAAACCGTCGAGCTGGGCCAGCGGATGCCGGGCGCTGACCACGCACAGCCAGTTCAACAAGCCCATATCACGAAACGTGAAGTGGCTGGCCACCGGCACCGCGCTGGTGGCGCCGATCACGATATCGGTGCGCTCGTCCGCCAGGGCGTCCCACACCCCGTTGTACACCTCGTACTCCAGCAGCAGCTCCACTTCCGGGAACTGGCGATAGAAGTCCAGCACCAGTTGCCGGCAACGCTGCTGTTTGACGATGGAGTCCACCGCCACCTTCAGCTGGCCGCTCCAGCCATTGGCCACCTGCTGGCACAGCCGGCGGGTACCGAGCATGGTTTTCATCACGCCACGGGCTTCGTCGATAAACAGGCGACCGGCGGGAGTCAGTTCTACATCGCGGTGGCGGCGGATAAACAGCGGCACTGCCAGCCATTCCTCGATTTGCCGCACGGTGTAGCTGATGGCCGAGGGTACGCGGTGCAGTTCCTGGGCGGCAGCGCTGAAGCTACCGTGACGGGCCACGGCATCCACCACATCCAGGGAGTATTCGGACCACATGAGGGTTGCCTTCAAAAATATTGATAAGAGCGTCCAATTATTATCGCTTCACAGGGCAACTGCCAGCTTCATAATAGGTGCCAGTCAGCAAATTGTTTGATGGCAGTACTTACAAGGCTTCAATGAAAAACTCTTTTGGTTTTACCTGGTACCTGGCGGGGCTGAGCATGCTCGGCTATCTGGCCATGGATATGTACTTGCCCGCGTTCGGCGCCATGGGCGAACACCTGCAAATTTCCCCCGGTGCGGTGGGGGCCAGCTTGAGTATCTTCCTCGCCGGTTTTGCCGTGGGGCAACTGCTCTGGGGGCCGCTGTCGGACCGCCTGGGGCGCAAGCCGATCCTGCTGGCCGGCCTGAGCCTGTTTGTGCTCGGCTGCCTGGGGATGTTTTGGGTCGAGACCGCGCCGCAACTGCTGGCGTTGCGTTTTGTACAGTCGATTGGGGTGTGCAGCGCCGCAGTCAGTTGGCAGGCGCTGGTGATTGACCGGTACCCGGCCGACAAGGCGCACCGAGTGTTTGCCAGTATCATGCCGCTAATGTCCCTGTCACCGGCTCTGGCACCGTTGTTGGGGGCGGTGGTGTTGAATCACTGGGGCTGGCAGGCGATCTTTGCCGTGTTGCTGGTCGTCTCGCTGTTACTGCTGTTGCCGACTCTGTTCCTCAAACCGATGCCCAAGCGCCTGGCCACTGATGGCGAACAGTCGCGGCTGGGTTACGGGCAATTGTTCAAGTCGCGGGTGTTTACCGGCAATGTGATGATCTTCGCCGCGTGCTCCGCCAGCTTCTTCGCCTGGCTCACCGCCTCGCCATTTATTCTCGGTGGCATGGGCTACAGCCCCAATGACATCGGCCTGAGTTATGTGCTGCCGACCCTGGCGTTTCTGGTGGGCGGCTACAGCTGCCGCAGTGCCCTGCAACGGTTCCAGGGCAAACTCCTGTTGCCGTGGTTGCTGGTGGCCTATTGCGTGAGCATGGTGGCGTTGTATCTGGTCGCGACCTTGACGGTGCCGACGTTGACCACCTTGCTGATTCCGTTCTGCCTGATGGCCCTGGTCAACGGCGCCAGCTATCCGATTGTGGTGGCGAATGCGCTGATGCCGTTTTCGGAAAACTCCGGCAAGGCCGCCGCCCTGCAAAACACCCTGCAACTGGGCTTGTGCTTTGTCGCCAGCCTGCTGGTGTCATCCTTGCTGGAGCAGCCGTTGCTGGTCACGGTGATCGTGATGCTGGCGACCGCGCCGCTGGCGGTGCTGGGTTACTGGCTGGCGCGGACCAAGGCGGATGAGTCGCAGATGGCGCCGGCCTAGCCTAGAAGGTCACTTCCATATTCAATGTCGGTGTCGAGGTGCGGCTGCCACGGCCGCCATCGACCCCGAACTTGTTATGCCAGTATTCGTAGCCTACCCCCAGGTACAGGTTGGGCTTGACGCTTTTGCCCGGCCGTACCGCGACCATCAGCGCGGTACGCATCAGGGTTTCTGCGGCGGTGTCGCGACTGTTGTAGTCATGGCCTTTGTCACCGACATGGTTGATAAAGCCCTGGAACTTCGCGCCATGGTTGCCGAGTTCGAATGGGCGCATCCAGGTCAGGTTGAGCATGTAGGTGTCGTCGAAGGTGTGGTTCGGATCCTTCGCACCGGGGATGCCGGAATGGTTGTTTTCCTTGTAGTACATCAGGCTCAGGTCCAGCACCCCGACCGTATTGAACTTCACGGTCGGCCCGATCACCAGGGCGCGTTTTTTCGCGGATGCCAGGTTGTTGTTGCGGTTGGCATCGAACCCCAGGGTCAGCGCGTAATCCTTGATCAGCCCGGTGCCCAGCGGCCTGTCGAAGACCCGTGACGCATACAACTGATGGCGGTAGACCGCATACACCTCGCTGCCGCCGTGATCGGTGCCCTTGCGCGGGTCACGGCTGTCGGACAGGAAGACGTCGAGGTTGAGGAAGTTGCTGCCGTACTGGTAACCACTGGCATGGGTGAAGCTGTAGATGCGCTTGCTGAATTCGTCGGGGTTGTTCGGATTGGTGAACTGTTGTCCGTAGCGAAATCCTACGCTGTTGTTCATCCATTCCACCGCGACAGCCTCCCCGCCGCCGAGGAGTGTGAGTAATACGGTTGCGCCGTGCAGTGCCTTTTTCATTGTTTTAGTTCCTTTGGCGTTTGGCTCGTGGCAGCCGTGCAGGGGCCGCCGGGCGCAGTATCGACACAACCGCCGTGATGCTCAAAGAACAGAATATCGACTGGGCTGCTGCCGAATCGGCAGCACTGAAGCTGGCCTGAAGGTCAGGAAATACGCGGTGTACAGGGCAATTCTTCGCGTTCACGCAAAGCGATTTCCTCGCTGATCAGGTGGGCCATCGACTCGACCGCCGTGGGCAAATCCCGACCTTTGCGCGCATACAGCCCCAGGTCGCTGAACATCCCGCCCTGGTCGCTCAAGGGAATGTGCAGCAACTCACCCCTGGCCAAATCGGCCTCGATCCCAATGCGCGTCTGGAACGCCACCCCCAACTGCTGGCGCGCCAACTGCCGCGCCAGTTCCATGGAATTGCTTTGCAGCAAGGGCTTGTGCGCGGCCGACGAGCGCTTGTGCAGCGGGGCGATCAGGTGATGGATCGACAGCTCGCTGTTGGCCTGGATCACCCCGTGCTCGGCGCACAGGGTGTAGCTGACGCTGGCATGGGAAGCCAGTGGATGCCCCGGCGCTACCAATGCCCCGAGGCGGAAATGGCCGACACACAGTTGCGTGGTTTCCGCGCTGCGCGGCAGGGCAAAGGCCAGCCCTAGGTCTGCCTGGCCATTGATCACCGCCGCCGGAATGGATTGTGAGCCCTGCACGGTCACACCGATGGTCACCGCCGGGTAGCGCTGGCGCATGCGTTTGAGCACGGCGGGCAGCAACTCCACTGTCGCGCCTTCTACCGTGGCGATCTCTACATGCCCGGTCTGTACCTGGTTCAGGCCTTCCAGTTCGCCGCGCACCCGTTCCACATCCTGCAACACCAGGGTCACATGGCGGGTCAGGATTTCCCCGGCCGCAGTCAGGCGCAGCCCACCGGGCAGGCGCTCGAACAGGACCGCGCCGACTTCGTCTTCGAGTTTGAGAATCTGCCGGTTCACTGCCGACGAGGCCACGTTCAGCCGGCGCGCGGCTTCGCGGATCGAATGGCAGCGGCGGACCATATCGAAGTAGCAAATGGCCGCAGAGTGGATGCGCAGCGTGCGGTTGAGCATTTTTTTCAGGTCCTTGTGGGTACGGCTTGAGGCCTTTGGGCAGGGCGGCTGAATGGATTTTTGTAACGTCGATAGCGGGCATCTTGTGGAAATGATTGTATACAACTCTATGGACATCCAATCTTTCTATTGCATACAGTGAGCGCACAACAAAAACAGAGAACCCCTCACCATGACTATCCCGAAGGCGTCACCGCAACGGCCAGAAGATGAGAATCTTGGCGTCGCTGCCAACATGGCTTACGGCCTGCAGCATGTACTGACCATGTATGGCGGCATCGTGGCCGTGCCGTTGATCGTCGGCCAGGCAGCCGGGTTATCCCCCGCCGATATTGGCCTGTTGATCGCCGCGTCGCTGTTTGCCGGTGGCCTGGCCACGCTGTTGCAAACCCTGGGCCTGCCGTTTTTTGGCTGTCAGTTGCCCTTGGTGCAAGGGGTGTCGTTTGCCGGTGTGGCGACCATGGTGGCGATTGTCGGCAGCGACGGCGCGGGCGGTGTGCCGGCGATCCTGGGCGCGGTGATGGCCGCGTCGCTGATCGGGTTGCTGATCACCCCTATATTCTCGCGAATTACCAAGTTCTTCCCGCCGTTGGTGACCGGAATCGTGATTACCACCATCGGCCTGACGCTGATGCCGGTCGCCGCCCGTTGGGCCATGGGCGGTAACAGTCGCGCCGCTGACTTTGGCAGCATGCCGAACATCGGCCTGGCGGCCATCACCCTGGTGCTGGTGCTGTTGCTGAGCAAGGTGGGCAGCGCCACCATCTCGCGCCTGTCGATCCTGCTGGCGATGGTGTTTGGCACATTGATCGCGGTATTCCTCGGCATGGCGGACTTCTCCACCGTGACCCAGGGCCCGATGATCGGCTTCCCCACGCCGTTCCACTTCGGCATGCCGACCTTCCATGTAGCCGCGATCCTGTCCATGTGCATCGTGGTCATGGTGACCCTGGTGGAAACCTCGGCGGATATTCTGGCGGTGGGCGAGATCATCGACACCAAGGTTGACTCCAAACGCCTGGGCAACGGCCTGCGTGCCGACATGCTGTCGAGCATGTTTGCGCCGATCTTCGGTTCGTTCACCCAAAGCGCCTTCGCGCAGAACGTCGGCCTGGTGGCGGTGACCGGGGTCAAGAGCCGCTATGTGGTGGCCACGGGTGGTCTGTTCCTGGTGATCCTTGGCCTGCTGCCCTTTATGGGCCGAGTGATTGCGGCAGTGCCCACTTCGGTGCTGGGCGGCGCCGGGATCGTATTGTTCGGCACCGTGGCGGCCAGTGGGATCCGCACGCTGTCCAAGGTCGATTACCGTAACAACATGAACCTGATCATTGTTGCCACCTCCATCGGTTTCGGCATGATCCCCATCGCTGCGCCGAGCTTCTACGATCAGTTCCCCAGTTGGTTCGCGACCATCTTCCACTCGGGGATCAGCTCCTCGGCGATCATGGCGATCCTGTTGAACCTGGCGTTCAACCACTTCACAGCCGGCAACTCGGACCAGCAATCGGTGTTCGTCGCCGGCACCGAGCGCAGCCTGTGCTTCCAGGATGTGGCGGCACTGCGGGACGGGGATTATTTCAGCAAGGGCAAATTGTTTGATGCCGAGGGCAAGGAGATCCCGGTGGTGGATGCATCACCGCAGAAAGCGACGGTGGCGGGGCGGGCTGAAACCAGCGAGGTGTAACGCCACAAAAAGCTGAATGTGGCGAGCTTGTGTGGGAGCGGGCTTGCCCGCGATAGCGGTGGGTCAGTTGATCACTATTTGACTGACACTCCGCCATCGCGGGCAAGCCCGCTCCCACATTGGATTTGTGGTGTTTAGAAGACCGTTGGCGAGCACACCTCATCCAAAAATTTCACCACCGTGCCCATGCACGGCTGGCGCTCCTCCACATGGGGCATATGGCTGGAGTCTTCAAACAGCGCTCCGCGCACATCGCCGATTTCATCGAGGAACGCTTTGAATTCCAGGGAAGCGGCCTGGTCGTGGCGCCCGGAAATCACCAGGGTCGGCACCTTGATCTGCGACAACCGGCCAATGTCGAGGGGGCCATGCAAGGCGTTGTACACCGTAGGGTCGGCCGCCATCTGCGCGAAGGTGCGTGCCACTTCTTCGGGCCACGGGTTGATCCGGCACAGGGGCTGGTCATCGAAGCCGGCCGCCAGGTTGGCAGCGATAAAGGCGCACAGGCCCCGGGGTTGGCGAATCGCGTGTTCACTGCCGAGTCTGCCGCCCCAGGCGTGCCCGAGAATCGCGTAATGGTTGTGGATGTGCAGATGGTCGAGCAGGTTGTCCAGCTCTTCGAGAAACAGCTCAAGCGTCCAGAAATCTGCGGGCTGGTGGGGCAGGTGGGTGGAGTGGCCATTGCCCAGTTGGTCATAGTGAATCACCGCATGCCCACTGGCTGCCACGTCCTTGAAGGCGTCCAGATAGTCATGGGTACCGCCGGGGCCGCCGTGGAGGATGATCAGTGGGGCCTTGCCGCTGTCGAGGTTGCCGGTCACGCGATACCACGTCTGGTAACCGCGAAAGGCTGCATAGCCTTGGCGGGTCTGTTCGATGAATTCCATTTCCGGCCCTGCCATCAAAAATTGGTCGGGTACACGATAGTTTGAACAAAACGTTTAAGTAACTGGCAAAACGGCTAGGTTTTCGTGGCGAGTCGGCAAGGCCCTGGCGGGTGTTCATCGACAGGCCCGCTAACAGTGCTGTCAGTCGGACAGCAGTTTGCTCAGGGCGCCTATATCCATCGCTTCATTGATCGTCACACGGGCCGAAAAGGTAAAGCGCTCCTTGTAGAGCGATTCATATTCCATATCGGCAAACACTTCATTCTCTTGCAGGAAAAGACTGAGTTGAAACAGGCAATAGCCCCCAAATTGTGTGCTCTTGGTCGGCGATAGGATGGCTATCTCATTGCCGGGCCTGACAGCCGCACCCTCGGTGGGCCAGCCTTTGGAGAAGCACTCGGGTTTTAGCCGGGCTTTTTTCAACACGGCTGGCCAACGACTGTCACCCAGACCGTCGAATTGTTCGCCACCCACCCGGATTTTGAATGAGGTGATGATGCCTGGCCCGATACCTTCGTTGGAAAGATACAGGCCTGCTTTTTCTGCGGTCAGGTGGGGGGTGACCATCAGATACGGCCTGACAGACAGCCGGTTGTGCTCACGCATCAGGTCCAACTGCCAGAAGGAAATCGACGCGGCGGCAATGGAAATCACCACGGCCGCCAGCGAGAGGACTGTGCCGGAGGAGAACCGGGGCTTTTTCGGTGTCAGGGTAGCGGTGGGGCGACGGGGTTTGAAAAGGGGATGGTCATGCTTCTTTTTCACGGGGCGACGTCCTGTCGGGAGGGTTGCAAGATAAATCTCGGGCAAGAAAACCTGCATGTCTGCAGGCTGCTGCTGGCGTGGGGCTCACGACCTGAACTCGAATATACAGACAGGGCATTGATGCCCCACCGGAGGATGAGGTCACAAGCGTTTTTATACCGGCCGGGCCACGGCCGGATCCTTCCCTGGATCTGGCGACAAACGGCTGTTTAGAAGCTGTAGCGGGCGGTCAGTTTCACATTACGGGGGTCGCCGTAGATGTCGTACGGGGTATAGCCGCCATTGGCTACGCTGCTGTAGTAGGTGCGGTCAAACAGGTTGTTGAGGTTGAGTTGCAGGTCCAGTTGCTCACTGGCCTTGTACCCTGCCACCAGGCCGACCACCGTGTACGAGCCCTGCTGGTTTTTCCAGGCAGTGGCGCCGGTGCCGCCCGAGGTGCGGATGCGGCTCTGCTGGTAGACATCACCGCCAACGCGCCAGCGCTGCAGCTCACCGGGCAGGCTGTAGATTGTCGACAGCTTGAACAGTTGGCGCGGTTTAGCGCGGTCGAAGTCCTCGCCCTCGCGGGCGGCGTTGGCGTCGTTGACGTATTTCGTCTGGGTGTAGGTGTAACCGGCGGACAATTGCAAGTCGTCGGTCAGGGCGCCCTGGATTTCCAGGTCAATGCCCTTGCTGCGCACCAGGCCGGCAGCCTCAGAGCATTCACTGGCGGGGCCCGAACCGCAGCCTTTGAAATCGGGCAGGTCCTGGGCGCGATTCTTCTGATCGACCTGGAAAACCGCCATGCTGGCGTTCAGCGCGCCATCAAAATATTCGCCCTTGATGCCCACTTCGTAGTTCTCGCCCACTATCGGTGCGATCACTTTTCGGTCGAGGCCTTTGTTGCTCTGGGGCTTGAAGATATCGGTGTAGCTGACATAGACCGAGTGATTGGCGTCCAGATCGTAGACCAGGCCGGCGTAGCGGGTCAGATTACGCGTAACCTTGTAATTGCCTTCACTGTTGGCGCTGTCTTCGAACGCGTACCAGTCCAGGCGGCTGCCGAGAATCAGCGACAGTGGCTCGGTCAAACGCAGGCGGGTGCTGGCATAGAAACTGTCTTGAGTGGTGGTCTCTGGCAGGCCGTTGTCGCCCCTGACGTAATCGGGTTTGGCGTGACCCCGAGGGTCCCACTCGAAGGGATTGCTGCCCGTGTCGATGAACGCGCTCCAGGCCTTACCGGAACGATAATCCAGCTCGCGCCGACTGAGGCCGACCGTCAGGTCATGCTCTTGGCCGAGCATCTGGAAGGGGCCGCTGAGTGCCAGGTCGTAGCCGGTCTCCTTCTGCTCCATGGCTTCTGTCCATAGATAGTGGCGATCGTAATCCCACACCGAAGAGGCCAGCACGTCGGTGTCGGTCTTGGACTGCATGGCTGCCAGGCGCAGCTTCCAGTCGTTGGCCAAGCCTTGCTCCAGGGTCGCGAAATAGCCAGTGGTGCGATTGTCCGAGTATTCCCAGTCATGCCCCAGGAAGGTGTCGCGTGGCAGCCCCAGATGACCGCCGCCACGTGCCATGGGCAATCCGCCCCAAATGTAGTTGGTGTGGTTCTTCTGCCGGTAAGCCCCGAGTGTCAGGGTGGAGTCATCGCTCAGGTCGGCGTCGACCACGCCGTAGAACAGATCGGCATCACTCTCCACCGAGTCTCGGAAGCTTTTGGCGTCTTGCCGCGAGACCACGGTGCGGGCGCGCAGTGTGCCGTT
Source organism: Pseudomonas sp. FP2294 (assembly GCF_030687625.1). Classification (NCBI taxonomy): domain Bacteria; kingdom Pseudomonadati; phylum Pseudomonadota; class Gammaproteobacteria; order Pseudomonadales; family Pseudomonadaceae; genus Pseudomonas; species Pseudomonas sp. FP2294. The sequence continues at coordinate 3,968,833 of NZ_CP117441.1, read as the reverse complement.
TTCATTGAGTGGGCCGCCGACATCCAGGGTGCCGGAGTAATCATCCCAACTGCCGGCACTGCCGGTGAGCGTGGCCTGGAATTTATGGGTCGGGCGCTTGCGCACCAGGTTGATGGCGCCAGCAGGGTTGCCCGCGCCCTGGGCCAGTCCGCTGGCGCCACGAACGATCTCGACCCGGTCATACATGGCCAGGTTGGCTTCCCCGCTGGGCAGGTAGGTCAGGAAGCTGGTGGGAAAACCGTCGTACATGATGTTGTCGATGTCGAAGCCGCGCGCACTGAACGTCGGCCGGCCAGCCCCGCCGGAGTTATTGAGAAAAATCCCCGGCGCACTTTTGGCGACATCGCTGATGCTGGTCATGGCCTTGTCGTCCATGCGCTTGCGCGTGACCACGCTGACCGACTGCGGTGTTTCGCGCAAGGTCAAGGGCAGCTTGGTGGCAGTCTGCATGGCCCCGGTGGTGTAGGAACCGGTGTTCTCGGTCATTTCGCCCAGTTCCTGACCGACGATTGCCGTTGCCCCCAATTGCAGGGGGCCGCTCGATTCAGGGGCTTTCTCCAGCATCACGCTATTCCCACCGGTAGCCCGCCAGGTCAAGCCGCTGCCTTGCAGCAGTTCAGCCAATGCGGCCTCCGGTTCTTTGGAACCGACGACCCCAGGGCTGTGCTTGCCCAATACCAACGTGCCATCGAATATCACCTGTAAACCGCTTTGAGCGGCCAGGCGGTTCAGTGCGCCTGCCAGGGGTTGCGGTGCGATATCGAATGAGTGGGGGTCGGCAACCGCCAGGCCGGATATCAGCATGCACAGCATTGTCAGTGGGGTTACGGACAAAGATTTGACTCGCAAACCTTTAGGTAACGGATGGTGCATCGGAGCTCTCCCTAATACGAATCATTATCGCTATAGGGAGGGAAGACGGGCGACACGCCCATAACCGTAAAAATAGTTAAGTTTTGGGTGAAACCACCAGCAGGTAGTTCGTGTAGCGCTCGATTCTGAGTGGGAAGACCTTCTCCAACGTGGCCAAGCCTTCGTCCAAATGATCGAGTTGAAAGGTGCCGCTGACCTTGAGCGCGCCCAGACGCGGGTCTCGTATTATGAAAATTCCCGGCCGATAGCGTTCGACCTGCTCCAACACCTGCGCCAGTGGTGTCAGCTCAAATACCAAGCGACCCTGCTCCCACGCCAGACTCTTGTCGACATCCACACGCTGCTTGGCGCCCAGGCCGTCGGCACGTCCGGCAACGGTCTCGCCAACGCCCAGCGTCAGCGTGTCAGGTCCGTCGGTGACGGCCACACGGCCGCGGCGCACCGTGACATCAACGTGTTCGCCCTCACGGCGCACTGCGTAGATCGTACCCAGGGCCGTTGCGTTGAAGGCACCAGCCTGCACACTGAAGGGGCGCTGCGGGTCCGGCGTTACATTGAACAGGGCCTCGCCCTTGCGCAGGGTAATGCGCCGCCCATTGCCCGTGAGATTCACATCGACAGCGCTGTTGGCATTCAGGGTGATGTGCGAGCCATCAGCAAGGACGACCTGTCGACGCTCACCGGTGCCAGTGTAATAGTCCGCATCCAATGCCATGCGTTGCATCCACGCCACACCAAGACCGAGCACCAACGACGCCGCGATGCCCATCGCCCACATTCGCCGCGAAGATGGCCGTACTGCAGCGGGAGGCTCGGCCAGATACGCACTTAAACACCACACCCGCCGCGCCTCGACAAAAGCCCGCTGATGCTCCGGTGCCTGCTCGCACCACGCCCGTGCCTCTGCCCGATCAGAGGGCAGCGCCGAACCCGAGGTGAGGCGAATCACCCATGCATGGGCAGTGCGCTGAACCTCGGTAACGGACGGGGTGGTGTCGGGTTGATCGTGCATACCGGCTATCGTTGTAGGCATTGGCTGAGAAAGCCGAGCGCAATGGCTAATTGTTTTTCAACCGTACTGGTCGAGACTTGCAGTTGCAAAGCCACTTCTTTGTGGGGCAGGTTTTGCAGCCGACACAACGTAAATATTTGCTGGCACTGGGCAGGTAAACGGTGCAGGGCGTGGGCCATTGCCGCGAGATCTTGTTGTGCAACCACGACATCGAACAGCGCCGGGCTTTCACCTGTCACTTCGTAAAGATAGCCCATGCCTTCGTCGAGGTGCTCTCGGGTTTGCCTGCTGCGTGCATGATCAATGGCCAAGTTTCGAGCAATCTTAAAGATAAAACCGCGAAGATTGAGCACCGGCTTGCGCGGCGGCTGACGGAGCAGGCGGAGGTAGGTTTCCTGAGTCAGATCGGCCGCAGCCTCAGGATTTCGCAACTGGCGATGAAGAAACGAACGCAACTCGCTGGCATGGGCCCGGAAGGCCAGCTCAAGCTCGTCGGTGGTCATGCTCGACATTGGCAGGGGTCACGCAGCGGAAAGTCATGCACTTTAATGATAATGTTTCGTATTAACAATGTTTTTTTGGGGCTGCCATTTGAGTGGCCGGCTACTGAGAGTGGTGGCTTGGGAATGCAGGTGAGGCAGATGATCGGGCTGCGTTGGCGATCAGTTCGTAAGCGCCGCCAGATACCTCATGCGTTAAGGTATAAAACGACGACTGAATCGTGCGGCTCTTAATTTTAGTCCCACTCCTATTTGTTTCTTTTTTTACCCTGATAAGATTTTTCCTGAGATGGCCTTCGCAAGTTTTCAGCATGATCATGAATGCCGCCGCGTTCAACGAGCTCAGTGCGTTACGTTTAATTACGTTGGCGTCCGATGCTGCGTGCGCACATCGGCTTGCTTCTAGGGGGGCAGTGCTTTGGAGTCCCGTACCTGGCTGGCATGGACGGCAGGAGGGTGGCCAGTCATTCGTGATTGAATGCGCGGTGCCAGGACAGTAGTGTAAATACTTTATTGTGGGGGGCGTCGGCTGGGAAAGTCTCTGTATATTTTCGATGGTTCAGCGGCGGCTTGATCATGTTAAAGATTTTTGTGAGCATTTTAATTAGAGGCCATCACGGCTCTCGTGTTTTGTTTGGTGTCTTTGTCAAAGAGGAAATATCTTCAGAGTTACGACCACTATCGGTACCACGCATCCAATCAGGTACTGCTTTCTTGAGTTGGATTGGATTCTTTAACTACGAATTAAAGCTTTAGGTCACCACCTTCTTGTGGTGGGTCTTTGGAGATTGGATTTTGTTGGTTTGGAAAGCCAGTGGAGGGGTTAGAGATTGCGCGCTCCTTCCACGTTATTGGCCAAGCTTGAAACATGAATGATAGTAGAATCGACGAGGGTGTCCTGGCGCAGCGACAGGTCTTTTCTTGCAAGTAGCCGGTGATGGCTACAAGGGTTGCAGGGGCGAGCCTATACTTCTTCAGTAAGCGCTGAACGCTTATGATCGTCGGTTTCGTAAAGAGCTTCTTCCATGGCTGGATCACTCAGGAATAACCAGTTCTGTGACGGATGAATAAATGCATGGTCTCAATTTTATGCCGCCGCCGGCCTTGGGCTAGAAAGTCTCGATCAGCCCCAATAGGTCTGCCTAGGGCGTAACTATATCCATCTCGGCGAGGAAACATTTGCGCCGTGTTTACTTGAGTTTATCGGCGTACTCACAATCAGAAAAGCTTATCTGGTTCATGGCTGACTCGGATCAGTTAGTTGTGCGTATTTCGGCATGTCCTCGAACTTGATCGGGGATTTTACAGGGGGGGTGTCACACTATTAGTTGAGGGAGGAAGGGGTGGGTGAGTGTTTGCACTAGAATGAAATTTCGCTGTAAAAAAGGTGAATTTTCTACATTTCTTTTTCTTAGTTGTTAGGTAATATTTTTGAACTTGCTCGGTTTATCTCGCAAGTGCAGATTCATTTTGATTTTCCAAGTGTTTAAGCACTAATAACTATCCAGGAGCTAAAAAGCATGCGTATTAATTCTTCTGTACAGACTCTTGTGGCGGCGTCTTTGCTGATGTCCAGCATTGGTGTTATGGCCGCCCCGGTTCTGTCGAACGGTGGGACCGTACATTTTAAAGGTGAAATTGTTAATGCTGCCTGCTCGGTCAGTGCCGACTCAGCGGACCAGACAGTAACATTGGGGCAGTACCGATCTGCGAAGTTCAAAGCGGTAGGCGACAAAACTGGATTGGTTCCTTTCACTATCAAGTTGCAGGATTGTGACAGTACAGTTTCTTCCAAGGCTTCTGTGGCCTTCACTGGTACCGTTGATGCTGCTGACCCTAGCGTGCTTGCTGTCAGCAATATCGGTGGCGGTTCGTCCGGTGCAGCCGGCGGTGTGGGTATTGAAATATCCGATAGTCAGGGGGCAGTGTTAGTGCCCAATAGCGGGATGTTCTCTGCGTCTCACCAGCTGAAAGATGGCGACAACGTGTTGGCACTCAATGCGCGTTATAAGTCAACGCTTGCGGCAGTGACGCCGGGTGCGGCAGACGCAGACGCAACCTTTACCATGCAATACGAGTAATGCTTCTGTAGCACACGGATACTAAGGACGACAGTGCTGCCAGGGAAGGTGGCAGGGCTAATCGCATCTGGGGGTTGTTTTTGAGTGCTAAACACCGCTATGCGCGGCTCTGTTCTGTCGTTCTTTGACTGCTGTTGCTAGCAACAAATACAACGTACTGATCAATGGTGGGGTTGTTCATATCTGTGGTGCAATTACGGCGCAAGCCTGCGGTGTTTCGGCTGAGCGCGTTGTGCAAATTTCAGTATAGAGAGTGGTAAAAACTCTGCTGCCAGCGTCGGGCTGGCTAATTTTTGTAATGCCGGAAACGGCGTTGTGCCTAACGCTGCATCCGAGTCACTGGTTCTTCTGCGTGAGGGTGCGATGTTGTTTCGTTTTTCTGCTCGTGAGATGAACGGCGGTAACGCGAATACCTGTACCTGGTTTGCTGTTTCGTACCAATGATCGCTACCGGGCAGGCGTTGTACTTGTTAATTTAAAGGGGTTTTTGTGTTGATAAAGTACGCTTTACGCTTTCGCAATGTAACAGCTGGCTTAATTGTTATATTCAGCTCCTTTTACACCTTAACGGCACAGGCTGGTGGTGTTGCGCTGGGCGCAACGCGAGTTGTTTATCCGGCCGGCGCCAAACAAGTATCGCTGGCGGTGAACAACAGCGACAAAAAAAATCGTTTCCTGATTCAATCGTGGGTTGATGACGTTGCTGAGAAGAAGTCGTCTGATTTTGTGGTGACGCCACCATTGTTTGTCAGTAAACCCAAAAGTGAGAATACCTTGCGCATCATGTATGTCGGCGCTGATTTGCCGAAAGACCGCGAAAGTGTATTTTGGCTAAACAGCAAGGCCATTCCTGCTGTTGAGCGTGACGATGTACAGGATAAGAACGTACTGCAGATTGCTATCTTGTCGCGGGTCAAGTTGTTTGTGCGGCCTGCCAATTTGCCTTCAACTGCTGCTGACGCACCTGGGCAATTGAAGTTCTCGCGTCAGGGCGAAGTGCTGAAGATTGAGAACCCATCGCCCTATTATGTTTCGCTCGTCAGTCTGGCGATCGGTACGCGTAACTTGCCAAATACTATGGTTCCGCCGATGAGCAACAGTAGTGTGTCGATTCCAGACAGTGCTTCAGGAGCTGTCAGTTACCAAACAGTAAATGATTACGGCGCCATCACGCCTGTCACAACGGTGCCATTGAAGTAATAAGTTTGAATTACATTGCCGCTCAATATTCTCACATGCTCAAGTAAATGATTTTCCATCGCTGCATGGAAACGTTTGAAAAGCGTCATGTTGCGCCGTGCTTTCAGGTGCTGGTAGGGGCTTATGCTAACGATTAATCTTAATAAATCTAAGTCTGCTGGCAGTGTTTTTTTTACGGTCAGCTTTTGCATGGCTTGCATTGTCAGTACCGCCACGAAGGCAGAGGAGTTCTTTAACCCGGCCTTTCTGTCTGGTGACCCAAATGCGGTCGCCGACCTTTCGCGTTTCGAAAAAGGTGAAGGGCAGGCTCCGGGCAACTACCGCGTTGAAATCTATTTGAATGATGAATATATGTCCACCCAGAACCTTTCGTTTGGAGCGCGCCATCGTGCATCAGAAGGCGAAGCGCAGTTGGATGACTCCGGGTTGAGTGCCTGCATTACCCGTGAGCATTTGGAGCGTGTGGGTGTGAAAGTTGAATCATTGACCTTGCTGCAAGGCGCTCTGCCGGATAAGTGCATCGATCTGGCGGCAGCCATACCCCAGGCTGGGGCGCGGTTCGACTTTGAAGGTCAGCGTCTGTACATCAGCATCCCACAGGCTGCTCTGAAAAGTAATGCACGGGGCTACGTTTCACCCGATGAGTGGGATCATGGCATTAACGCATTGTTGCTGAACTACAACTTTACCGGCAGCAACACCCGTAACAGTATGGGTGGGGGCAGCGCCAACTACGGTTTTCTGGGGCTGGATAGCGGTGTTAACTTGGGTGCCTGGCGTTTCCGTAACACGTCCAGCTTGATCTACAGCAACGGCTATGGACGCGGCACTAACGAATGGCAGAGCATCAGTACCTATGCGCAACGCACGATTGCACCCCTGAAGTCAGAACTGACGTTAGGTGATAGCTCTACCCCGAGTGACGTTTTCAACAGCTTGGGGTTTCGCGGCGCGCAATTGGCTTCAGATGACAACATGCTGGCGGACAGTTTGCGCGGGTTTGCACCTACCGTGAGAGGGATTGCCAACAGTAATGCCAAAATCACCATCAAACAAAATGGCTATGTCATTTATCAAACCTACGTCGCGCCAGGACCTTTTGAAATTAGTGATCTTTACCCTACCTCCAGCAGCGGGGACTTGAAAGTTACGGTGACCGAAGCTGATAGCTCGGAAAATACTTTCACTGTGGCTTACTCGGGAGTGCCAGTGCTGCAACGTGAAGGGCGGGTAAAGTATGCGCTGACGGTGGGGCAGTATCGCAGTAACACGATAGAACAGGGTAAACCAGGTTTTGGCCAAGGTACTGTTATCTGGGGCGGCCCGCATGGCATCACGCTTTATGGTGGCTCGCAACTCGCCAACAATTACACTGCCTTCGCCGTTGGGTCGGGGGTTAACCTGGGGACATGGGGTGCAGTGTCGGCAGATTTGACCCAGGCGAATAGCGTACTCGCCGATGACAGCCGGCATCAGGGGCAATCGTTGCGCTTTTTGTATGCCAAGTCGCTAAACCAGTTGGGCACAAACTTTCAATTGCTGGGCTATCGCTTTTCAACCCAAGGTTTTTATACGCTGGATGATACCAGTTACCGCCAAATGAGCGGGTACAAGGTGAATGCTCAAGATGGGCCGGTGGAGATAAAACCGACCTACCAGGATTACTTCAACCTCAATTACACCCGCAAAGGCCATACGCAAGTGAGCGTCACCCAGCAATTGGGGAATAAAGGCTCGGTATTCCTGAGCGGCAGCCGTCAGTCCTACTGGAACAGCGACAAAACCGATGATCTATGGCAGTTGGGATATAGCGGCTTTTGGCGCGATATCAATTACAACGTGACGTATAGCTACAATAAAAGCGCGAGCATGGGCGGTTCGGATAACCAGTTATCGTTGAACTTGTCTTTTCCGTTGGGTGACTGGCTGTCCAAGGGCGGCAAGAGCACCGACATTACCAGCTCCCGAAACACGATGTACGGCACTTATTCGGCTAATACCGATACACACGGTCAGATGACCCAGCGTGCAGGTGTAAGTGGTACTGCAACGGCGGATAACAACCTGAATTACAGCGTACAACAAGGTTACGGTCACCAGGGGGGCGCAAGCGGAAGTGCGAATCTGCGCTATCAGGGCGGCTATGGCAACGGCTCTGCCGGTTACAGCTACAACCGAAACTACCAGCAAGTCACCGTTGGGCTGAGCGGCGGTTTAGTGGGCCACGCCAACGGCGTGACCTTCAGCCAGCCATTGGGGGATACCAACGTGTTGATCAAGGCGCCAGGCGCCACTGGAGTCAAGATTGAAAACGCGACCGGCGTCAGGACCGACTGGCGCGGCTACGCGGTGATGCCTTATGCAACCACCTATCACACCAATCGAATCGCACTGGACACCACCTCGCTCAAAGACAATGCCGATCTGGACGAACCCGTCATGAACGTAGTGCCTACCCGCGGTGCACTGGTAAGGGCCGAGTTCATCACGCGCGTCGGTGTAAGAGCACTGGTGACTCTGGTGCAAACCAACGGCCAACCTGTGCCGTTCGGTTCTACCGTTGAACGGCAGGACGGCAAAGGCGGCAGCATCGTCGGTGAAAACGGTCAGGTTTATCTGGCGGGCTTGCCGCTCACGGGAGACTTGTCTGTGAGCTGGGGGCCGGGAACACGTCAGGCGTGTCACGCCCGCTATCAGTTACCCAAAAGCAGCGAAGGCAACGTCGTCAGTTACGCCAAAGTAGAGTGCCAGTGATGGTGGGGAGTAGGGTGGTAATCATGTTAAGCAGAGCGATTGGACTGTTGCTAATACTCAGTAGCGTCCCGGCAATGGCCGATTGTACTGGCTGCAATCAAGCAATCAATTTGACGCTGACTGAAACATTGGACAGCCATGCCAATGAGCCAGGGCAAACGAAGATCTCGTCAAACTTTACTGTGAACTCTTTTCAAATGGGCATGGGGGAGGGGCTAAAGAGCATCTCTTTCACAAGATTTAATAATTCTATGCCGCCTTACAACACCGCCCCTGATAACTGGGTTTATCAGCCGGTGGATGATTATCTTGCCGTTGCTGTTCGATTTCGCGGGGTTTGCGGATATTCTTACGCTCCCTTCAATCGGCCAGTTCTTGACACGAGTACCTGTCGGCCTGGTAAGACAGGCGATAAATTCGTAGATACGACTTGGGAAAGCTCAATAAAAATTACGCAAAAGATGGTAGGAGGGGTTTACCGGAAGAATTTGTTATTAGGTACTTGGGGAGCATGTGAGGGGGTATGCAGTGTTCAAAATGTTATTTTTGCAAAAGTGTATTTGAACTATAGCATTACCGTCCCTGAAAATTGCGTGCTCGATACGAATGACCTCGTGACGGTGGATTTTCCCAACAGCATCTCCACTGGAGCGTTCAAAACGGCCGGTGCCAAGGCAGAGGGGGTTAGTCCCGAGGTTCGATCCATTGCCCTGCAGTGCAGCAATATCAAGCAGCAGGCCAGCCTGACGATGCGTGTTCAAGCTGATGACGTCAGTGGCGATGCCATTGTCTCGACTAATCCGGACGTCGGCTTCGTGGTCACCGACAAGAGCGAAAAGCACCTGAGACCGAACTCGTTCAACAGCTTGATTCCATTTAAGCTGGACAACAACGGTAGCGCTAACGTCACCATCAAAGTCTTTCCGGTCAGTGTTACCGGGAAACCACCTGCGGAGGGGCCTGTTACCTCGCGGGCGTATCTTCGGGTTGACTATCAATAACAGGAGGCTGCTATGCGAACATTAAATCGGCAGCTGGGCTTGGGGCTTCTATTGTTGTCCGGCTTTTCGAGCGTGACACAAGCAGAGTTGGCCAGGATTAACTTACTTATAACCGCAAAGTTAGTGGCCGCGAGCTGTGAGGTGAGTGTCGGTTCAGACAATCAGTATGTGTATATGGGCACTTGGGCTGTGCGGCAATCCACCAGTACATTGCCAACAATGCCTGCGGCACGCTTTGTGATTAACCTGGAAAATTGCAACGGTCTGAAGAAGGGTATCTCAGTCACCTTTAGTGGCGTCGCAAACCCGACTGACCCGAGCCTGCTGGCTCTCAGCGGGAACGGCTCGGCGAAAAATGTCGCGATTGCCCTGTTGGATCAGAACCGCACACTCCTGCCACTCGGGCAAACCATCTTAGCGGCGACTGCGCCTGTAAACGGGAGCCGCACTGCCGCGCTGGTATTCTTCAGTCAGTATCGCGCAACCGGCGCGGTGACGCCGGGGAAGGGAGATGCCGACGCAACCTTTAAGTTGACTTATGAGTAGTCGCGGGCGCGTACTGGGGGTGTTGCCTGCGTCGCACTTCTTTTCACGTTTGACGGAGTATGGAGTGCTGGAAGACCTGCTGTTTCAGCCGTTTCATGAACGTGCGGCTCCTGTAGGATCAGGGGTATTGCTTCAATCTTTCACTCAACATTCTTCCCGAGCAACTAGGCCACGAACAGCATAGTAGGGCCATTACTGTCTACACCCTGGCTATATGACGTGCGCGCCAGATAGGTCGACACGGTCGTTGCGCATCCTGATCGTCGACAACTACGCCACGCACAAATATCCATAAGTGAAGGCCAGGCTTGAGAAGCAGAAACGCTTTCACACGGATCTCCAGTTCGTGGATGAGCATGGTTGAACGCTTCTTTCGCTCGCTATGTCTGGATTTCCAAAGAGGAAGATGTTTTGTGCGAGATGCTGCGGGTTCGTGAGGCAATAGTGTTCCAAACATAAAAAATGTTGTTTTTGAGTTCATTTAATTACTGCAGGTGGGCGTAATTGTGCGCTTTTGCTTTAAGTAAGTTGTAAGTTCTTTGTATGGCTTTATAATTCATATGCATTTAATTTGTGGTGCTAGACATTAAAGATGTGTGAGTTTTACTTTTGCATTTGCTATGGCGCAAACAGCTGAGGCATCTCGGGTGATCACGGTGCTGGAGCAAATCAACGAAAAGATAGGGCCGTGGCACGCTGTATTCAGTCGGTGGGTCGGTGGAAGCTAAGCAGGGTATGCGCCGTGAGAGAATGAGTCGGAGCATCGCAGTGCGATTCATTTTTTCAGAGTGTTCCTATATGAAAATCGCGGCAACGACCAGATAATTATTGCTGAAAAAGACAGGAGCCCTCTTATTCGGAGTATTAAAAACTTCACAATTGCAACTGTTCGATGCCACCAATGACAACGTCATCTCGTTGCAGATTACCAACATGACCATGGGCCGGCTTAGCCTGAGCGTTCTTGAACTGGTCAAGATTAGTGATATTGTTGGCAGCGATGTGACTTCGGATAATTCTTTCCCGGCCTACGAGTAATTTGTTGTTCAGGCTGGAGCCCGCTATCCCTATCTTCGATCAACTTTTAGCGGCAGCATCCGTGTGGTATCGCGCACCTGCCAAACTCCGAATGTCGAGTCGGTACGGATGAGCCACGCCAATGGTATATCCACGAATGATGGGTTCTTATCCGTTTAAATCTTTCATACCTATATCGAATAAAATGTCTTAGGAGTACGGATGTATACAGCCTTGGTGGTAGATGATCACCCGTTTATACGCACGGCCGTGGTGATGCTGTTGTCGCAAGAACGGTTTGAGACGGTAGCCGAAACGAATAATGGTGCAGATGCCGTGCAACTGGCTCGCCAGCATCAACCGGATTTAATCGTGCTGGACATTGGCCTTCCAAAACTCGACGGCCTGGAAGTTATCCGCCGCATCAAAGCGTTGAAATTGCCCAGCAAAATCCTGGTACTCACTTCCCAACTGCCGACGTTTTATGCGTCGCGCTGCCGAAGCATGGGGGCCGACGGTTACATCTGTAAAGTGGATGAGCCGCAAAAGTTCCGTGAAGCACTGACGACCGTCATGTCCGGCTATACGGTATTCCCCAGTCTGGAAACGGATTCGGTTCGTCGCGGTGACCAGGACGCCTCCGACCAGCACCTGATCAGTGCATTGTCAAACCGTGAGTTGGTGGTCCTGCAGCAACTGGCCAGAGGCATGAGCAATCTGCAAATCGGCGAGCTCATGCTGTTGAGCAACAAGAATATCAGCGCCTACAAAAAACGTTTGTTAAGCAAGCTCAAACTAACCTCGCAAGTAGGCTTGGCTGACTTCGCCAAACGAAATGCCCTTATCTGAATGAACGCATCTGTTCGTATGGGCATCCGTTCGGCTGTTTACTGATGGCCTGCCTTTGCTGGAGAACCCAGACCGGCAATAGCCCCCGGCTGCTTTCCTGCAGGGCCGTTCCGAGTTGCGAGGCTACCCAGTGAGTTTGTCTGGCAAAGACGGGCAGTGGCTCAGGGAAAACCCTCAACAGGTGTTAGGGGGGCCGTCCAGTGCAAGTTGGCTACTGTAGTCTGAGTGGTTGTGTCACCGCCCCCAGAGCGGCTAGAGGTTGAAGGTCGCGGTAAAGCTGAAGCATGCCGCGATGAAACTCTCTAGCGGTCAGCATATCTGGAGTGATGGGGGAGATCGCCATGTCGGCACCTAAAAGGGCCATTTCCAGGATGATGGATCGTGCGCCTTGTGTGTCGACCAGTACGAGGTCGAAATCTGGTTCAAACGTCGAGATGAGGTTTTTGAGTCGAAGGCGTCCGTCGGCGGCGTGGAGTAACAGAGTGCCTAGCTGGTTGAAGGGATCATTTGAATGAATCAGGGAAAGGTTGGGTATGCAGGTTTGGGAGATGATCTGATCGCGTCGGGTCTCATTGTTGGCAATCAGCTCGTAAGCGCCGCCAGGTGCTTCATGCGTTAATGCATAAAACGACGATAGCGAGGGCTGATTATCTAGATCAATGAGCAGGGTGCGAAGACCGGAGTCGGCGCAGAACGCGCCTAGACTGGCTGTGACCGTGGTTTTCCCCGGTCCGCCTTTTGTTGAGAGTACTGCAGCGATTTTCATGGCAATGGTCTCTAAAGTGAAGAATCAGAGACGACGCGTAGATTATGCTATGCCTGGATCACCAGCTTGGGTGATCCGATTGAGATATGGCTCCACGACCTGGACTCGAACCAGGGACCCAATGATTAACAGTCATTTGCTCTACCAACTGAGCTATCGCGGAATGCGGCGTATCTTACTGATTGAAAAGGATAAGTCAATCATTTTGTATGATTTTTCAACCTGTGCGTGGCAGGGTGTGGAAACGTTTTACTCTTCGCCGAAATGCTATGGATATTGGGCGTTTAAGGAAAAACCATGAATATCAGCTGGTTGGATTTAGCCTTCGGCGCGGTGGTGGTTATCGGCCAGGGGCTGTCGTTTTGGTTCATGTACTGGCTGTTCAAGAAGCTGCGCAAACCCAAGTCGGTAGCTCCTGCCTATGCCCCCGGTACTGGCATTGATGGCAAGGCGATTCCGGTATTGGCCAGTTTTGTCGGGTTGCGCAGGGTGCCTTGGGTGGCGTTGGCCACCAACAGCCTCAACCCGGTATTTCGTCTTGATGGCCAGCAGATGATTTACCGGGTTTTACGTCAGAAGCAACGGCCGTTGTGCGATGTGTCGCGGGTGGATGTGCGCAGTGCTTATGGCACTTTTAATCTGGTGTTTGAGTTCAGCGACTCGCCGTTCACATTGATCGTGAACCTGGGGAGTGCGTCGCGCATGGCTTATGTGCTGTCGTTGCTGCCACCCAGCATGCCGCTATCTGAACGGGCGCAAGCAGCGCGGCTTCCAGGGAATGCTGCCAAATAGAGCTGCCCATACGCCTGCACCAATTGCTCCAACGTAAATGCCAGATTCCGCCCGCTGGGATTGGGCAGTACCCACACGGCAGCATCCCCCAGTGTCTGCGGTTGCAGCCCCCACGCCACCTCGCGCAGCCCCGACAGCGCGCAATAACCCGCCTTGCCCAGGAACGCCACATGGCGCGGTGCATAACGGCGGATCTTGTGTTCAAACCCGTTGGCCGCCGCCTTGAATTCATCCCGCGACAATTGATCGGCCCGCGCCGTTGGCCGTTCCACGACGGTCGTCAGCCCGCAGTGGTACTGCAGCAGCGTCCGGTCATCCTCAGGTAGCACTTGATGCGCAGTGAACCCGGCCAGGTGCAAGGTGCGCCAGAAGCGGTTGCCACGCCCGGCAAAGTGATGGCCCTGCGCGGCCGCCAGCAGGCCCGGATTGATCCCGCAAAAAATCACCGCCAGGCGCTCGGCCAGGATGTCCTCCAGTCCTTCACTCATGTGCGGCACCCTGTGCCAGGTTGTCCAGTAACCACTGGCTGAAGCTGCGCGCCAGTGGGTCGCTTTCGCTGTCGCGGTGGGTCAGCAAGGCCCAGTTGGGGCCGCGAATGGTGGCGTCGACCAAGGGGTGCAGCAGGCCATTTTCGCGTGCGTGCTGGCTCAGTAACTGGCTGACCAGTGCGATCCCCAGGCCACCGCAGGCCGCGTCCAGCAGCAGGCCGGGGTCGGAAAAATTCAGCCCCTGGTCCTGCTGGCCGACATCAATCCCGGCTTCCACCGCCCAATGGCTCCAATCCATTTCCCGCTCGCCATGCAGGGTGGTGCGTTGCTCGCGGGGCAGGGCCAGTACGCTGGGGTGGGCGGCGGGATACAGGCGGTCGGTATGCAGCACTTTGAAGCTGCACTCGGCCTGGGCGCTGATGTCATCGCGCACGGCGAGGTCGATGGTCTGGGTGGCCATGTCGGGTACTTCGTCGGTGCTGAACAGCCACAAATCCACGTCCGGGTGGTGCCGGCGGAAGTCGGCCAGACGCGGCAGCAGCCAGTGGCGAGCAAAGGCTGGGGTGGTGTTGAGCACCAGTTGATTGGCCTTGCGGTACTGCCCCAGCCGGCGCACACCCACGGACAACTGCTGTAACAGGGCCTGGGTGGTGCTGAGGAAATCATGGCCGGCATCGGTCAGGGCGACGCTGCGCCCGTTGCGAAAGAACAGCGGCTGTTCCAGGTACGCTTCCAGGCTACGGATCTGCTGGCTGATGGCCGATTGGGTCAGGTGCAGTTCGTTGGCAGCCTTGTGAAAACTGCCCAGCCGCGCCGCCGCTTCAAAGCCGCGCAGTGCCCCAAGGGGCGGCCAGTGTTTAAGCATGCTGATAAGTTTTTCTAATCATTTATCTGCAAAATCCATCGTTTGTTTGGCGGTTTGGCCAAACGTAGCATGGATCCCCATAGCGTGTACGCCGTTTTTGGTGAACACAAAGGCTTAACTCAGAAGGGGGTTGTCATGCTGCAGAACGAGATGCCACACAGCGGCTGGAGGATGCCGGCGGAATGGGCCAGGCATGCTGCGACCTGGATGGTCTGGCCCCATAACCAGGCGCTCTGGGAGTCGGGATGGCGCGTAACGCTGGCCCAGGTGCAGGCGGATTTTGCCCGGGTCGCCAATGCCATCGCGCGGTTCGAGCCGGTGAAGCTGGTGGTTGACCCTTCTGCACTCGACACGGCCAAAGCCCTGTGCGGCCCCAACATTGAACTGATCACGCTGGCGGTCAACGACAGTTGGTGCCGCGACTCCGGCCCCAGCTTTATTGGCCACCCGCAATTGGGCTTGGCCGGTGTGAGCTGGCGTTTTAACGCGTGGGGCGGCAAGTCAGCCTATGACCTGGATGAAAGCCTCGCTCGGCGCACCCTCAACCACTTGGGCCTGCCGTGCTTTGGCACGCCGTTGAGCAATGAAGGCGGGGCGATTCATGTGGACGGTGAGGGCACGTTGATCACCACCGAGTCGGTGTTGCTCAACCCCAATCGCAACCCGGGCATGAGCAAGGCCGAAATGGAGGCGATCTTTGCGCGCTGGCTTGGGGTGACAAAAACCATCTGGTTGCCAGGCGACCCGCAGCATGTCACCGGGGATGTGACCGATGGCCATGTCGATGGCGTGTGCGCCTTTGCCCGCCCCGGCGTGCTGCTGGTAGATGCCACGCACGACCAGGGTTCGGTGTACGCCGAGGTCGCACGGGAAAACCGCCGCGCCCTGGAATTGGCCACCGATGCCAAGGGCCGCCGGTTCGAGTTGATCGAACTCTTTGAGGCCAGCGAGGCGGTGGATACCGACGCCGAGGTGTTTTGCGCCTCCTACACCAACTTCTATATTGCCAACGGCGCGATCATCATGCCCGCCTATGGCATCGCGGCGGACCAGGTGGCTGCCGATGTGCTGGCCCAGGTATTCCCGGATCGTGTGGTGGTGCCGGTGCGCATCAACCACCTGGCCCATGGCGGCGGCGGTGTGCATTGCATCACCCAGCAGCAGCCAGCCTGGCCGGTAAAGGAGTGATGCCATGCGCCAGCTGACCATTGCCACCACCCAGATGCCCTGCACCTGGAACCTGCAACACAACCTTGATCAGGCCGAACAACGGGTGCGTGAAGCGGCGGCCCAGGGCGCGCAGGTCATCCTGCTGCAAGAGCTGTTCGCCACGCCGTATTTTTGCATCGAACAACAACACAAGCACCTGGCCTTGGCTGAAGAGTACCGCCACAGCGCGGTGCTCAAGCGCTTCGCCGCGCTGGCCAGGGAGTTGGGGGTAGTGCTGCCGCTGAGCTGGTTCGAAAAGGCCGGCAACGCCTACTTCAATTCACTGAGTGTGGCCGATGCCGACGGGCAACTGCTGGGGGTATATCGCAAGACCCATATCCCCAACGCTATTGGCTATCAAGAGAAGGAATACTTCAGCCCCGGCGACACCGGCTTCAAGGTCTGGGACACCGCGTTCGGCCGCCTCGGCGTGGGCATCTGCTGGGACCAGTGGTTCCCCGAGACCGCGCGTTGCCTGGCGTTGCTGGGCGCCGAGGTGTTGCTGTTTCCCACTGCCATCGGCTCCGAACCGGGTTGTGCCAGCCTGGACTCCCGTGATCACTGGCAGATGACCATGCGCGGGCATGCCGCCGCCAATCTGCTGCCGGTGGTGGCGGCCAATCGTGTCGGTCGGGAAGTGGCGAGCAGCGACTCAACCTTGCAGATGGAGTTCTACGGCTCGTCATTTATCTGCAACCACAAAGGCGCGCTGCTGGCCGAGGCCGACCGCGCCGGCAGCGGTGTGCTGCTCCAGTGCCTGGACCTGGCGGCCATGGCCGAAGAACGCCTGACCTGGGGCATCTACCGCGACCGCCGCCCTGACATGTATGGCGGTTTACTGACCCAGGACGGTCGCCACCTGCATCCACGCTGGCAGACCCAAGGGGTATGACATGAAGCTGATCCACTGCACCCTGGCCCTGAGCATCGTCATCCCGACGGTACAGGCCGATGAAAAGATCCTGCGCCTGTACAACTGGGCCGACTATTTTGCCGAGGACACCCTGGCGCGCTTTACTGCCGAAACCGGGATCCAGGTGATCTATGACGTGATGGATGGCAGCGAAACGCTGGAGGCCAAGCTGATGGCCGGTGGCAGTGGTTATGACCTGATCTTCCCGGGCGATACGGTGGGCGAGCGCTTGATGCGCGCCGGCAGCCTGCAGCCACTGGATCCGGCAAAACTTGAGGCGCTGGAGGATATCGAGCCGGGCCTGCAACAACTGCGCAGCCATTACCGCACGTCCAATCAGGCCACAGTGCCCTATACCTGGGGCACGATTGGCCTGACCTATAACACCGAGCAAATCCTACAGCGCTTGCCGAATGCGCCGGTCAATAGCCTGGACCTGTTATTCAAGCCGGAACTGGCTCGCCAATTTGCCGATTGCGGCATCTCGCTGATCGACTCGCCCGACGAAGTACTGGCCGTGGCGCTGATCTACCTGGGGCGCGAACCGCGCAGTGCCAAGCCTGAGGACCTGGCTGCGGCCAGCGCCCTGTTGCTCAAACTGCGGCCGTATATCCGCAAGTTTCAGTCGCAACCGGTGACTGACCTGGTCAATGGCAACCTGTGCCTGTCCCTGGGCTACAGCGGCGACATGACCCAGGCGCAGCGGGCGGCGGATGCGGCGGGTAAAAAGGCGCGCTTCCAATACCACATCCCCCGCGAGGGCACGACGGTGTGGATGGACACCATGGCCATCCCCGTGGATGCTCGGCATCCGGAATACGCCTACGCGTTTATCAACTTTGTCATGCGCCCAGAGAACATGGCGGCCATCAGCAATTTCACCGGCTACCCCACGGCCAATGCCAAGGCCCGCGCCAGCGTCGATCTCGCCATGGGCAACAACCCGGACATTTACCCGGACGACGCCACCTTCAAACGACTGGTGGCCGGGCAGGATATTCCCCAGGCCGATATGCGCGCACGCATGCGGGTTTGGACTAAGTTCAAGACGGCTATCGGTCAATGACGGTCAACCCAGAGGTACACATGAGCACACGTCGCCAATTCATCCAACAGGCCGCGGTGGTGGCCGGCCTGGGCGCCGCCGCGTCCATGGGGCTGCCCGTCTACGCGGCGGTCCAAGGCCGCTGGTTCATGCCCGATGAGGGCGAGAAACACCAGCGCGCCTTTATCGCCTTTGGCGCCCAGGAGGCGATTCACCAGGACTTCACCCCCGCTGTGCAGGACGCCCTGGGCCGTATCGCTCGTACGATTGCCGAGTACGAACCGGTCACGGTGTTCTGCCGCGAAGATGAGCGTGAGCTGGCCGAAGAAAAATGCGGCACCCGTAACATCACCTTCGTACACGCCGAGCTGGATGACATCTGGATGCGTGACACCAGCGCCAACTTTGTCGTGGATGACAATGGCCAGTTGGGCGCAGTGGACTTCAACTTCAACGGCTGGGGTAACAAGCAGCAGCACGCCGACGATGCCGAACTGGCGGCTCACGTTGCCGAGCTGGCAGGCGCAACTTACATCCGCAGCGAACTGGTGGGCGAGGGCGGTGCCATCGAAGTGGATGGCCATGGCACCGGGATCATGACCGAAAGTAGCTGGATCAATGCCAACCGCAACCCCGGCTGGAGCAAGGCCGACGTCGAGGCTGAGCTGAAGAGCCGACTGGGCTTGCGCAAGATCATCTGGTTGCCGGGTATCAAGGGCAAGGACATTACCGACGCCCATGTCGACTTTTACGCACGCTTTGTCTCGCCGGGCGTGGTCATCGCCAACCTGGACACCGACCCTGAATCCTACGACCACCAGGTGACCTTGGCCCACTTGGACATGCTCAAGCAGGCTAGCGATGCCGATGGCCGGCCGTTGCAAATACACACGGTCTCGCCACCGCTGAACCCGCGTCGCAACCGGTTCAGTCGGGATAACCCGGACTATGCCGCCGGCTACATCAACTACTTCGTGATCAACGGCGCGGTGATTGCGCCGCAGTTTGGCGACAAGGCCGCTGACCGCAAGGCCTTTGACTTACTGTCCCGGCTCTATCCGGGACGCAAGGTGGTGCAACTGGATATCGACGCGATTGCAGCCGGCGGTGGTGGCATTCACTGCGTGACCAGTCACCAGCCGGCATGACCTTGGGAGTTACAGCGTCTGCACGATGATCTGGCTCTTCAGGTCGTGACCATGCTTTCGATCACCGGCTTCATCGCCTTGAAGTCCTCGGGGCTGCACACGGTATTGGCATGGGCGAACTTGAAGTGGCGGGTGATCAGCACCGTGTTGCCTTCCTTGGCGTAGGTGGCCTGGTAGTCAAAACCGGCCTGTTGCAGGGACTGTGGCTTGGGCACGGCGAGGACGGTGACTTCCTTGGGGAACTCGAAACGGGCCTGCTCCTGGGTTTCTCCCGAGAGGCAACCGAACTCTTGGGTGCGGTCTTTTTCCGAGGCGAAGGCAAACACGTTCTGCGCAATGCCGCCGACCAGGCTGCTGAGCGCCGGCACGCCGGTCGGGCCTGGCAGGTTGACCAGGTTGTCGGTGCGCCCTTCAAGGGTGTTCTTGAACGGGTTGACTTCATCCTGCAAGGAGTCGCTTTTAAACGTGCCCTGGCCCGTTTGCCCGTACCAGCCGAGGACGTTGCGGATCATCGAGTCGCGGTCAGCCGGTTTCATCGCATTGAGCAGGTAGCGATTGAACTCTGAGCCCCAGCCTTCCACGGTGGTGGCATGCACAAAGTCCGCCGCGCCGTTGCTGTCGACCTTGAACAGTAGGTCGTTGGTGACCTTGCCGGTTTGCGCGGCCGGGGTCTTGGCCATTTCGCCGGACTGCGTCAACAGTACTGGCTTGCCCAGCACCGGGATCGGCAGGTAGCCCGCGGCAATGGCTGTGGCGGTGGAGTCCAGATACAGATCCAGGGCCGGCACATAAGTGATCGCATGGTTGAGCACACCCAGGGTGGGCACTTTGGCCAGGGTGTAGCTGTTACCCAGGTTGACCAGCACCGGCGAACTCTCGATCGCTACCGCGCGCAGCATGGCTTCCAGCAGGGCCACATGGTCCTTGCAGTCGCCATAGCGGTTGTCCAGCACGGCCTGGGCTGGGTGCGGTACTACGCCGCCCGCGCCGACATACACCGCTACATAACGAATGTTCTTACGAACCCAGTCGCTCAGGGCCAGGGCTTTGCTGCGCGGGGTGCTCAGGTTGGCCGTAAGTTGCTTGGCCAGGGCGGCAATGGCCGGCGTCACTTCGACCTGGGCCCTGGCCTCATAGGCCTGGGCAAAGTCCTTGTAGCTGGCGAACGTCGAGACCGCGAGGAATTGGCCGTAATCGACGTAGGACACGGCGCCGGTTTCCATGCGCGCCTTTTCCTGTGGTACGTAGTCCCAACGGTACACCTTGCGCCCGGCAGCCGCGGCCGGGGTGCTGGCCTTGAAGCCCCGGGCATCGACGAACAGCGGCTTGTCGGCTGGCAAGTCGTAGCTCAGGCTCAACTGCTCGGCATCGTAGAAGTCCGGCACGTAGAAGTCTTCGAACTGCTGCGGGAACAGGGCAGTGGTGCGCTGGCGCTGGTAGCGCAGGACCAGCCGGTCACCGACCGCTACCTCTGGAAATATCACCACTTTGACCCGCGAGTCCTGGAACATCGGCGCCTCGGACGAGGCGGTCTCCTGTTGTTCCTTGATCTGCTCGGCGCCCACCTTCACCTGCGGCCGTCGGGCTTTTGGGTGAAGGCTTCAAGCACCTCGAGGTTTTCCAGGGAGCGGTTGTAGCTCAGCGAACGCTGTGCGTTGTCTTTGATCGCTCGCTCTTCATTGATCCGCGTGACCAACTCAACCATCTGGACAAAGCTGCCATCGGCATTGATCACGTACGACTGGTGGTTTTTTTCGAAGGTGGCCGAATGGTCGGTTTCATCGGTGGCGGCTTGGGCACTTAGCGTACAGGCAAGCAAAAAAAGTGCGCCCAGCAGGCGCATCGAGTGCAGGTAAAAGCTTTGCATAGAGATCCTTCTGATTAATGCGACGCTCACTCTGCGGGGAAGAGCGCACTGTGATAAACGAAATGTTTAATGCGACTCATTATTATCTATATGCTCGAAACATGCAGGCTTTTTAATGGCCCCTGCGAACATCCCCCAACGAATCCCGCTGCATCGACTGCAGGTTTTTCTCGATGGTTTCGCAGATGGCCTCTGTCTGGATCTGGTGCTCGCTGGAGCGAAACGGGCTTTGCAGGTCGGTGCCGATGCGTTCGATGGCCAGCAGCATAAAACCCACCACCGTGGATGCCAGTGGGGTGAACCAGCCCAGGGACTCCACCAGCCCCACTGGTACGATCAGGCAGAACAGCGAAATAAACAGCCGGGGGAAATACACATAGGGGTAGGGCAGTGGTGTGTTGGCGATGCGCTCCATGCCGCCCTGGCTGTTGGACAGATCGACCATGGTTGATTCCAGCCGCGCCAGGCGAATGCTGTCCAGGCGCCCGGCCTTGTATTCGTGGGCCAGCAGGGCCGCGGAGCCGGTGAGGATATCGTTGGCAAAGTTGTTGGTAGCGCCGTTGCGCGCGAACTCATCCCCAGGAATAAATGCTCGCACTTCCTCCGGGCACGGCTCGCCTCGCAGGTGCGACGCCAGGCAATTCACATAGGCCACGTGGCGGCGCAGCAAGGTCGACTTGATCGGATTGACCTCGTTGTCGGGGTCATCCAGCAGCGTCAGCACCTGCCGCGCAAAGCTGCGTGAGTTATTGACCATCGCGCCCCACAGCGTGCGCGCCTCCCACCAGCGGTTATAGGCGCTGGTGTTACGAAAGCTGATCAGCACCACCAGCGCCGAGCCGAGCAGCGTCAGGGGCATCAGCGGCAGGTTGATCTTGGCGTTGAGGAACAGCATGAAGTCCACGGTGACCGCAATATCCCACAGCAGCAGCCAGAACAGTGCCCAGCCGACATAGCCCATGGTCTTGATAATCAGGCGGTACTTTTTGACGATGGCAGCTTTCAAACACAAACCTCCGAGCGGGCGAAAAGCATCGATGCCCTAGCTCGGACGGTGTTTGCGCAAGAAAGGTTCGCGCCTTACGCGTCGTGCAGGGAAATGCGCGAGGTCTCCGGCAAGGCCAGGCCGCCGGCCAGCGCGAGCAAGGCCACGGCAATCAGGTAAAACGCCGGTGACAGGTTGCTACCGGTGGTGCTGATCAACCAGGTCGCCACGAGCGGCGCGGTGCCGCCGAAGATCGTGTAGGCCATGTTGTAGGTGATCGCCGAGGCGGTGTAGCGCGTGCGGGTCGGGAAGGTCTCCGAGAGCAGGGCGGCCGTGACCACGCCGCACAATACCGCGCCCACCGCCAGCAGCATCACGCCGATGATGGACGCGGCGAACGAGCCGGAACTGGCCATCAGGAACGAGGGGTATACCACCCCCATCAACAGCCCGCAGGCGGTCATTACTGTGACGCGCCGCCCGACCCGGTCGGAATACCAGCCGGCCAGCGGGCATATCGCCGCAGCGAAGATCAGCGCAATCAGCGACACCAGCAACGCCGTCGCCCGGCTCAAACCACCGGCCACCTGCAAGTACGTGGCAAAGTAGGTGGTGAACATATAAAACGACAGCGCCGTCAGCGACACAAAAGCGCCCAGGCAGCAGATTGCCGCGCCATGGTTGCGCAGGGTTTCCTTGAGCGGCGAGTGGGCCACCGCGTGCTCCTGCTCGACCGCCTGGAACGCCGGGGTTTCATCCAGCCGCCAGCGCAGGTACAGGCCCACCAGGCCCAGCGGTGCAGCGATCAGGAATGGCAGGCGCCAGCCCCAGCTGCCCATGGCTTCGGCCGACAGCGAAGCCTCCAATGCATAGGCCACCACCGCCGCTGAGGCAAAGGCGGCAAAGGTCGATACCGGGATAAAGCTGCCATACCACGCCCGTTTATCGCTGGGCGCGTGCTCCATCAGGTAGGCGCAGGCGCCGGCGTATTCACCGCCGGCGGAGAAGCCCTGGGCGCAACGGATCAGCGACAACAGGATCGGCGCCGTGACGCCAATCGCGGCATACGTGGGCAGCAGGCCGATCAGGGTCGTGGCCCCGGCCATCAGCAAAATCGTCATCGCCAGGGTGCGCTTGCGGCCGATGCGATCACCCAGCATGCCAAAGAAAATTCCGCCCAGAGGCCGAAAGGCAAAGGCCACGGCAAACACCGCGAAGGTCTTGAGCAACGCCGCACTGGCATCGCCACTGGGGAAAAACTGCTGGGCGATGGTGGTGGCGAGAAAGCCATACACGGCGAAGTCGAACCACTCGACAAAGTTGCCGATACCGGCGGCGACGATGACTTTTCTCAGGGTTTGCGGCGGGACCTGTTCGGTGGATGCACGCGTCATGGCGGGGCCTCGGCATTTCGTCAGTAATCGTTCGATTATCAGGAAAGTGCCCGGGGCGGCTTACTTCAAAAGTGTCATCGGCGTAGTCAGCACCGACCTGCCAAGGCAATGAAGATCCAATGTGGGGGCTTGCCAGCGATAGCGGCGGGTCAGCCGACATCAATCCCAGCAATGCCGCCGCCATCGCAGCCTCGCTGGGGCTCGACAGCTCCCACCTCGATCTTCAGGGGGTGGAGGATTGCATTTCACTACCACCGCAGGATGCATCCGGTACTCAATGTACTGAGGAACCAAGGTGGGAGCTGGCTTGCCTGCGATAGCGGTGGGTCAGCCAACATCAACCCCAGCAATGCCGCCGCCATCGCAGCCTCGCCGGGGCTCGACAGCTCCCACCTCGATCTTCAGGGTTTGGAAGATTGCATTTCAGCTGCCACCGCAGGATGCATACGGTACTCAATGTACTGAAGAACCAAGGTGGGAGCTGGCTTGCCTGCGATAGCGGTGGGTCAGCCAACATCAATCCCAGCAATACCGCCGCCATCGCAGCCTCGCTGGGGCTCGACAGCTCCCACCTCGATCTTCAGGGGTTGGAAGATTGCATTTCACTACCACCGCAGGATGCATACGGTACTCAATGTACTGAGGATCCAATGTGGGAGCTGGCTTGCCAGCGAGAGCGGCGGGTCAGCCGACATCAATCCCAGCAATACCGCCGCCATCGCAGCCTCGCTGGGGCTCGACAGCTCCCACCTCGATCTTCAGGGGGGGAGGATTGCATTTCACTGCTACCGCAGGATGCATACGGTACTCAATGTGCTGAAGATCCAAGGTGGGAGCTGGCTTGCCTGCGATAGCGGTAGTTCAGCCAACATCAACCCCAGCAATACCGCCGCCATCGCAGCCTCGCCAAGGCTCGACAGTTTCCACCTTGATCTTCAGGGTTTGGAGGATTGCATTTCAGATGCGGTAGCGGCGCGTTCGAGGATTCTCGGCCCCGGTCCTTCCTGGCTCAAGGTATCGCCGGGGTTGCGCAACGGGCAGTCGTTGAGCGACAGGCAGCCGCAGCCAATGCAGTTGTCCAGGCTGTCGCGCAGGGCTTCCAGGGTTCGGATGCGTTCGTTGAGGTTGTCGCGCCAGGCCGAGGACATTTCTCCCCATTGCGCGGCCGTCAATTTGCTGTTCGGCGGATAGCGGCCCATGGCGCGTTTGATCTCTTCCAGCGGAATGCCGGTGCGTTGCGCCACTTTGATAATCGCAATGCTGCGCAGCACCAGCGACGGGAAGCGCCGCTGGTTGCCGGCGTTGCGGGTGCTGGCGATCAAGCCCTTGGACTCGTAGAAGTGCAGGGTGGAGATGGGTACGCCACTGCGCCTGGCCACCTCGCCGATGGTGAGGGAGCGCACACCGTCCGGGTTCTTTTCTGCTGCCATGGGGGTTGCCCTAAAGTTAGGTTGAGGTTTTATAGTCCTGCCCGATCTTTGCTGCAACCGCTTTCTGCGCGAGCTGCTCAGCCTGCGCCAGGCCATTGCCCAGGCGCAGGCCGTGTCCTATGGCAATGCCGTGGACCTGTACAAGGCGCTCGCCTGGCGGGCGCCGACGGCGGTGCTTTACCCTGCGGCGCGCACCGCGCATCATGCGCGCCCGCACTGAGGGCAAAAGTGCCGCGAAAAGGAACAGCAGTTGAACCACAACACATTGTCCAAGCGCCTGGAGCGCGTGGCGGCCCAGGTACCGGCCGGCGCGCGCCTGGCTGATATCGGCTCGGATCACGCCTACCTGCCGGTGGCGTTGATGAACCGTGGCGCGATTGTCGCGGCAGTGGCCGGCGAGGTGGCGTTGACGCCGTTCCGCGCCGCCCAGCGCACGGTGTGCGACAACAGCCACGAACTGCACATCCACGTGCGCCTGGCCGATGGCCTGGCGGCTATCGAACCGGCCGACCTGCTCGACGCGGTCAGCATCTGCGGCATGGGCGGCGAGACCATCCGCGATATCCTCGAGCGCGGCAAGGCGCATCTCAGTGGCCGGGAACGCCTGATCCTGCAACCCAACGGCGGCGAACAACCGCTGCGCCTGTGGCTGATGGACAACGGCTATCGCATCCTCTGCGAGGAACTGCTCCGGGAAAACCGCTTCGACTACGAAATCATCGTCGCCGAGCGCAGCGGGCCGGTGAGCTACAGCGCCGAGCAGCTGTACTTCGGGCCCCTGCAGATGCAGGCCCGCAGCCCGGCGTTCCTGGCCAAATGGCAACGCCTGCTGCGCTACAAGCAACGTACCCTGGATCAGTTGGCCCAGGCCCGACAAGCGTTGCCCGAACAGAAAGTGCAGGAACTGGCGCAAGAGGTGCGCTGGATCACACAGTTGCTGGAGGCGACGAACTCGGTCTAGGGTCTTGCCTGCCGCAAATGTTTCAATGACTCATTTATCCAACCCAGGTGTTCCACCATGCCAGACGCTACCGACCAAGCCTTCTACGACCGCGCCGACGCGCATATCGAACTGTCGAACGAGCAACTGAAAACCCTCGAGAACCTGGGCCAGGTCAGTGCCTCGATGATGTTCGGCACCACCCGTTTCAACGCCTGGGCCAGTGCGCGCAACTTCAAGTCCGGCGCGGAAATGGCCGAGGCGCGGGAAGCGATGTTGAAGTACTTCTGTGAGCAGTACCGGATGATGCTGGAAGACAATCTGGATGATCACATCAACAACTTCAGCCAGTACATGACGGCCCCGAAGCCGCAGTGATCCAGGGGCTCGACAGCGCCCACCTTGATCTTCGTCGAAGCCCTGACTAGCGTTTGCTCAATGCCAGGCGGGCCGCGAACAGCACAAAAAGCAGGCCGGTGCTGCGGTCCATCCAGGTGATCACCTTGCCCCGGCGCAGCACTGCGGCCAGTGGCTGGGTGGCGCCGATCAGGGTCAACGACCACGCCATGCCGAGCACCACATGGATGCTCACCAGGCCGAATGTCCAGGCGATCAACGAATGGCCCTGGGGAATGAACTGCGGCAGGAACGACACATAGAAAATCCCGATCTTGGGATTGAGCACATTGCCCAGCATGCCTTTCAAGAACCAGCGGGTGCCGGGTTGGGCATGAGCCTCACCGACCGTCAGGGAGGTGCGTGGGCGCAGCAGCATATTCAGGCCCAGCCAGGCCAGATAAGCGGCGCCGCAGTACTTCAAGAGGTTGAAGGCCACCTCCGACACCGCGATCAACGCACCCAAACCAAAGGCCACCGCCGCGCCCCATAAGAAACAGCCCGCATTGATACCCAATGCCGCACGCAATGCCTGCTGCTTGCCTTCCACCGTCGCGGTACGCAACACCAGCGTGGTGTCGAGCCCGGGAGTGAGGGTCAGGAGGGTGGCGGCGAGGGTAAAGGCGAGCAGATTATCGGCGATGGACATGGGGCACGTGCCTGCACGGTGGGCCTGGGCGCACGTTATCACACGCCGATGGCAAGGCCGGGCAAGCGGTCGAGAAAATCTGCCACCTGCCGGTTACCGCGCAAATGCACTGTCGGAACATCCGGCCCCACTGCCAGGCGCATCGCCTCGATACCCGGCCGATAGCCGCGATCAAAATTCCATACAAAACTCAAAAAGGTCAGAAACTCCCGGTCGAGCTTGTCGGTACACCCCACGGGCCGATCCGCGCGAGGGCGTTTCATGGCGCTGCGTATCAGTACCCGGGTGAAACAGGTGAGTCGCGGTGTATCCAGCCAGATGATCAGGTCGGCACGGGGCAGGCGCAGGTCGAAGGTGCGTCGGGCGTAGTTGCCTTCACACACCCAGGTGTCCGACGCAACGGCTTCGCGTACCCGCGTGCGGAATTGTTCGGCGTCGGTCTCGACCCAGTTGGGTTCCCAGAACAGGGTGTCCAGGTGCACCACGGGCAGGCCGAGACGCTGGCCAAGGGCGCGGGCGAGGGTGGATTTGCCGCTGCCGGCGTTGCCCAGAATTACAATCCGTTGCATGGAGACGTCCCGAAAAAAGCCGGCAATTATGCCGGCTTTGGAAGGGCAGTCAAACGCCCGATGATTCACTGGGCAAACGCGTATTCCCCACCCTGTTCCAGCGCCTTGCGATAGGCCGGCCGGGCCTGGAACCGCTGGACCCACGCCGCGAGGTTCGGGTACGCCGGCAGCTTGCCCTGGGCCTTGGCGATTTCGCCAATGAAGCTCATCTGGATATCCGCACCGCTCAGTTCCTCACCCAGCAGGTACGGTGACTGCGCCAGGGCGTCGTTCAGGTAACCCAGGTAGTTGGCCAGTTCCGACTCGATCCGCGGATGCAACGGCGCACCGGCATCACCCAGGCGACCGACGTACAGGTTGAGCATCAGCGGCAGCATGGCCGAGCCTTCGGCAAAGTGCAGCCATTGCACGTAGGTGTCGTAGGCGGCCGTGGCCGGGTCGGGTTGCAGGCGACCCTGGCCGTGGCGGCGGATCAGGTAGTCGACAATGGCGCCGGACTCGATCACCACGCGGCTGCCATCTTCAAGCACCGGCGATTTGCCCAGTGCGTTGATCGCCTTGAGCTCTGGTGGTGCGAGGTTGGTTTTTGGGTCGCGCTGGTAGCGCTTGAGCGCGTAGGGCAGGCCGAGTTCTTCGAGCAGCCAGAGAATGCGCTGCGAGCGTGAGTTGTTGAGGTGGTGAACAATCATCATGGGAAGCTCCGCCGGGCGAGTGTGGGTGTCTGATAGCAGACTGTTGCGCCGGCGTAGAGTGCCCTGAATCAGTTGGGCGTGTCAGGGGAAGTTGTCGGGTCCTGAGGCGGCTGCGCTTCCAGCTTCAAGCGGTCGGCCTTGCTGATGTACTTGTCTTTGCTTTTGGGGGCCAGTTTGGCACTGGCCTTTTTGGCGTTGGCTTTTAATAACTGATTGATCTTTTTACGACGGTTCATGCGGTTTACTCGGCGCGTTGATCTTTCGATGATATCAGCTCAGCAGTCGGGCGAGTGGGCTTGGCCAAATGCTTTTACGGGCATGCACCGACCTAAAGCCGGGCAAACTCAAAGGTTGCCCGTAAACCACCCGATGGCCGGTTTTCCAAGCGGACCTGTCCACCCAGGCGATTTGCGATGGATTGCACGATGGTCAGGCCCAGGCCTGCGCCGTGGTCATTGCCACGGCTGTAGAAGCGCTCAAACAGTCGATCACGTTCTGCTTCATCAATGCCCGGCCCCTGGTCTTCGACACTCAACTCGTAGTGATCGTGGTGTTTGGCCAGCCCGACGGTGATGAGCCCTCCAGGCGGGGAAAAGTTTGCCGCATTGCTCACCAAATTGTTCAAGGCAATCTGGATGATCCCGGTGTCGACTTTGACCAGGCCGACTTCTTCGACAGGGTCGAACACCAGCTCAAGTTCCTTGCTCAAGAGCCAGGGTGTCATCTGCACCAGACTGTCCCGGACTGTCGCCACCAGATCTGTTTTTGGCGCCTCAAGGGCGGAGGTGCGGGGTTCAATACGGGCCATCGTCAGTAGTTGATTGACCAGTCGGGTAGTACGGTCGACACCTGCCATGAGGTGCTCAAGGGACGCGCGTCGATCATCCTCGCTAGCGGCGTCCTTCAGGTTTTCTGCGTGAACTTTAAGCACCGCCAACGGTGTGCGCATCTCATGGGCGGCGTCGGCGATAAAACGCCGCTCGCGTCCCATGACCTCCTGGATTTGTGCGAGCACGCGGTTAAGGGCCGCCTGCATGGGCTCCAGTTCAGTGGGCAATGGATTCAAGTGCAAGGGTTCAAGCGAGCCTGGATGCCGCGCACGCAGGGTTTGCGCCATGTTGACCAGGGGTTTCAAGCCCCAGCCAATCGCCAGCCAGATCACTGCGGCAAGCAGCACGCAGCCAATCAGATTGGGCAACACCGTATGGCGGACAATCCGATTCACCAGATCGTCACGCACGTCGTCACGCTCGCCCACCCAAATCTTCAAATTATATTGCGCATCCTCCAAGACAAACGCGCGCCATGCTCGGTTGTTGACGTCCGTGATGGCGCTGAAACCGGCCTTGCTCGGTGGTGAGGTAAACGCGGGTGCGCTGGCGGTGTGAACCAGCAACGTGCCGTCCGAGTTCCAGACCTGGAACGCGATCTTGCTTTCATACGGATGGCCATCGACCTTAGGCACGGCAAGCCCCAGCGCTTGATTGAACGCCTGGTACAGCTCTGCTTGCTCCTTACTGGCCATTGGCATGCGCATCACGCCTTGCAACAGACGCGCGTTTTGCGCCAGTTGGGCGTCGTAGACCTCGTCAATTTCATGATTGCTGTCATGCAGGTTGACGGCGGTCATGATCAGTAGACCGAGGAACAGCAGGCCAAGAATCAAGGTGAGCGTGCGCTGGCGAATGGAGGTCATGGGCGTTCGTCCACCAGATAGCCGACACCACGGATGGTTCGGATCAACTGGCTGGAAAACTTCTTGCGCAGGTGATGGATATGCACCTCCAGCGTGTTGCTTTCCGCCTCCTCGCTCCAGCCGTAGAGTATCTGCATCAGTTGATCGCGGGTCATGACCCGGCCAGGAGGGGAAAGCAGTTCATGGAGTAACTGATACTCCTTGGGGGTCAAGGCCACGGGCTCGCCCAGATAGCTGACTTGCTGGGTACCGGGGTTCAGGCTGATGCCCGCGTGCTCAATCACCATCTGGGCCCGGCCAGCGCTGCGTCGCAACAAGGCCCGTATCCGGGCTTTGAGTTCTGCGAGGGCGAACGGTTTTATCAGGTAGTCATCCGCTCCGGCATCCAGGCCGGCGATACGGTCCTCGGTGGCGTCCCGGGCCGTGAGGATCAGGACCGGCAGGTTGGAGCCACTGTCACGCAGGCGACGCAGGACGTCGAGCCCGTCCATTCGTGGCAGACCGAGGTCGAGCACGGCCAGATCAAACGTTTCGCTGAGCAGTGCGTGCAAACCGCTGCTGCCGTCCTGCAACCAGTCGACGGTGTAGCCCTCGCGCGTAAGGGCCTGGTGAATACCTTCGCCCAGGCCCATGTCATCCTCGATCAGTAGTAAGCGCACACGGACTCCTGTCAGTCGAGTTTCTGGTTCACGTGCTGCAGTAACGCTTCGATTTCCGTGCGGCGCCCGGCGTCAGCGGTTTCACGGCCTGGCCTCGGGGCTGCCTGCAGGGCTTTTTGTAGCGCCTGTCTGGCTTGGGGGTAGCGTTTTTGACGGTAAAGGTGATCGCCCCAGAAGTACAGACTATCAATGCCGTCTGGGTTCAGTTGCAATGCTTGCTCGAGCAATTGTTGTGCTTTGTCCGAATCGCCGAAACCAATAGGCCAGCCCGGTACCCGATCATACAGCGCGGCGAGGCTGGTGTAGGCCGAGCCTTGCAAGGCTTTGGGGTCCAGGGAGAGGGCTTTTTCCAGGTCGATCTTCGCCTCCTTGACCTTGCTCAACGCGCCGAGCCCACCCTGGGCGCCAGCCCAACTGCTGGTGACGATACCGGACCAGATCCAGGCCTCGGCGACGGATTGGCGATCCTGGGTAAACGCGCTGGCTTGGGTGGCGAGTTGCTCGAACTTCGCCGCGCGCTGGTCGGCGGGTAATTCGTATTGAATATGCGCCCAGCGCTGCTGGATGTCGTTGAGGCGTTGCTGGTCAGCGGCGTCCAGGGCCCAGACGGCCGGGCTCAACGCGCCGAGTAATAGCAAGCAGAGGGTGTTTTTCATGGATTGAGGTCCTCGTTGTCAGTCTTTTGGCTCAGGCGACGGATCAGGGGTAGGTGCTTGCGCAAGCTTCGGTCAATCAGGTTGGGCAGCAGGCTGTTGAGGCGTACAAAAAACCGTTCCGGCCAGCCCAGGTACAACTCGCGATGGTCACCGGCAATGGCGCGGATCACGGCCGAGGCCACGGTTTGAGGGTCGTCGACATTCGCGTTGAGGGCGTCGTTGAGCGCCTGCGCGGCCGGACTGTTCATGGGGGTGCTGGTGGCGCGTGGCGCGACATACAACACACCCACGCGGGTGTCTGACAGCTCACGGCGCAAGGCTTCGGAAAATCCACGCAAGGCAAATTTGCTTGCGCAGTAGCTGGCGTAGCCGGGGTAGCCAATCGAGCCATAGGTGGAGCCAACGTTGACGACCATCGCGCTGCTGGCCTGCTTGAGCAGTGGCAGGAGGATTTTCGTCAGGCAGATAGGCGCGCTGATGTTGACTGCCAGCATGGCGTTGATATCGCTGTCCTCGAGCTGCTCCAGCATGGCGAAGTGATTGACCCCGGCGGCGTTGATCAGCAGGTTGATACCGCCCATTGCCTGCGCAGCGGTCAGCACCTTGCGACGGTCTGCCAGGAACGTCAGGTCGGCGCCAATCCAGAACACCTGCTGTGGATAGCGCTCGAGCACCGGCGCCAACGACTCGCGGTGGCGGGCGACGGCCAGCACCTGGGCGCCGTTGGCGCACAGTGCGTCAGCAATCGCCGCGCCAATGCCGCCGCTGGCGCCGGTCAAGACCACGCGAGCCTCAGACAGGCGCATGCAGGCTCTCCCCGTCACGCGGCAAGCCACGGAACATGTCGGTGTAGAGTTTGTAGACCACTTTGGAGGCATGAATGACCGCCGCCTGATCACTCGGGTCCTGCAGTTTGTCCATCAGTCGGCGGTAAGTCTGCATGTGCCCGATATCCAGGGAACCGTGGGAGCTGAGGTAGCTGAAGGCGGTTTCCGGCAGCTCAAGGCGATCGCGAATGGCCCCGGCGGCGTGGGTGGCAAGGGCGATGCTGGTGCCTTCGAGGACGTTGACCATGCCAAACAGACCTACCGGGTTATCCCGGGCGATCAGGTCGTAGAGGAAACTGGTCATCAACTCGATGGGCAGGGACGGATGACCGTCGCGTACCGCCTCTTTGTCGCCGCCACAGGCCTGGATGTCGTTGAGCACCCATTTTTCATGGCCGTATTCTTCTTCGATGTACTCACAGACTGCTTCACGCAGCCATTCCAGGCGCGTCGGCAGGCGCGCGCCACAGGCCATCATCAACGGCACAGTGTGGCGTACGTGGTAGTACGCCTGGGTCAGAAACGCCCGATAGCTCTCCAGGCTGACCTTGCCCTCAAGGGCATCGCGGATGACCGGTAGGGTGAACAGCTCGTTGCGTTCTGCTTGAGTGGCGATTTGCAGGGTGTCGAAAAAACTCATGATGCGGATACCTCGGAAGGGGTCGATACAGTCAATTGCGCCTGGTAACGCTCAACAATGGCGTCGCGGCGCGGCCTGCCATTGGCGGTCAGCAGACCATTCGCGGGCGTGAACGGTTGAGGCAGCCGGGTCCAGTGATGGACCTGGGCGTATTGGGGCAGGGCCTCGTTGGCCTGGGCCACCGCGGCCGCCAGTTCGTCATCGGTGCAATCGGGGCGATGGGGCCACAGCAGCGCATGGTTGCTTGGCATGGCTTCGCCGTAGACGAAGGCCTGGGCAATATGCCGGCGTTGGGTCAGTTCGGCCTCGACCCATTCCGGATTCACGTTGCGCCCGAAGCTGGTGACAAATTGATGCTTTTTGCGCCCCTTGAGATAGAGGAAACCGTCGGCGTCAAATTCGCCCAGATCGCCGCTGGACCACCATTGATCGACGCCAGCGGGCTCGCCCAAATAACCGAGCAAGGTAGAACCCTTGATCAGCACTTCACCATCTTCAGCCAGACGTACCTCTACGTGAGGCAGGGGTTTGCCGACACTGCCGGGACGATGGGCCTCGGGGTGGTTGAGGCACACCACCGACGCACACTCCGACAGGCCGTAGCCTTCGTAGACACGCATGCCGAGGGTGTGCGCACGGTGCAGCAGTTCTTCTGAAACCCGCGCACCGCCCACGGCGGCAAAACGCAGGGTTTGAGGATTGAAGGCTTTTTGTTCGCCAGCGTTGACCAGCAGCAGGAGAAGCTGCGGCACCAGAATCAGGCTTTCGGGGGCGCGAGCGGCCAGGCAGCCGAGCAATTGCGGGACGTCGACGCCGCTGGCCCCTTGAATCCCCAACACGCTCTGGCTTGGCAGGCTCAGGGTGACGCCGGCATAAAGGGCGGCATAACAACCGATATTTTCCAACAGGATTGCCAGGGGCAGCACCGCGAGGTGGTGCCGTGGATCGTTGGGTTGGCTGGCCTGATACAGCTCGCGGGCAACCCTCAAAATACTCTCGGCGCTCAGGCACACGCCTTTGGGGGTACCGGTGGTTCCCGAGGTAAACGTCAGTTTGGCGGTGTGTTCGGGTAAGCCGGACGCACCGCTGAGGTTTTTGCGCCAGAACTCGCCGGTTTTCTCGAAACCGGCGGTTTGCAGTTCTGCCTCCAGTTGCGGTTCGGCAATCACCAGCTCTGCCTGGCTTTGTTCCAGGCAATGCTTGCGTTGAGCCGGGGTGAAAAACGGCGGCAGCGTCAGGCACGTCAACCCTTCGAACAGCGTGGCCAGATCCCAGAGCATCGCTTCGACGCCATTGTCCAGCGCCAGCGCGACCACCTTGATGCCCTCATCGCGCAGTCGCTGTTGGCGATAGTTAAGCTCGGCGTACAGGGTGGCGTAGTCCAGCTTCAACTGATCGCCCCACAGGGCGGTGGTGTGTGGCGTGCATTCAGCGTGGCTGCGCAGGATCTCCTTGAAACGCTCCATTTCAGGCGACATAAGTGGCCTCCTCAAGCGATGTGGGCAACCCCAGGCGGTTGAACACGCCGATATTGCGTAGATGGACAAAGCCTGCGCGGATGTTGCCTACATGCACCCAGGGCTTGCTGTCGTAATAGCTGCCCCAACTGTGGCGGTCAGCGCCCAGCCGCTCGGGGTCGGCGGCGCAAAGCGTCAGCGGTTTTAATCCCAGGCGATGGAAGCTGTTGACCAGCCCGATATTGCCGGTAAAGGCCACCCATTCCAGGCCGCCCGTGGCCAGCAGATAAGTGAGGGTAATGATGCTCAGGCGTGCGCTGCCGTTGTCACTGGCCGCCAGATTGCCCACCTCGACGATGCCGGTGCGCTCGACGGTGCGCTCGGCTGCCGTGCCGATCAGCGCTTCAATCGACGCGTCCAGATACCGCTCCAGAAACAAGGGTTCAGTCTTGGCCAGACGCACACCGGCGACGGCGCAAAGTTCGCCAGACGCGCTACTTACGCCAAACAGTTCCGGCATGAAATGACGAATGTCAGCACCATGTGCCTGGCGAAAACGTTGCTGGACAAAGGTTTCGAACACCGCGCGCAGCGTGTCGCCGGGCAAGGCCCTGAGCAGATTCATCTGCGAGGACTCGGCTTGGCCGAAGTGAAGCGGTAAAGAGAGGTGCCAGTCGAAATGGGCCATTGGATAACGTCTCCCCAGTAGGTTTGGGCAGAGTATCGAGGGCATTTCTTAACGGAGTCTGAAGGTCGCAACAGACGGGCTGGCGCTTCTTCAGATTGTATTAAGGCTGGGCGGGCAGGGTGGCGTGGTTCGATCAGGCGTTAAACCGGATCGAGGTCGGGCGAATGACTCGCTCGCCAGAATGACTGCAGAGGCCCAGCATGACCCGAGACTCATCCACCCAACGTTATGGAAAACTGTCGATTGCATTGCACTGGCTGATGCTGGGGCTGTTTGTCGGTGTCTATGCCAGCATCGAAATCAAAGGCCTGCTACCCCGTGGGGGCACCATGAGAAGCCTATTCCTGGGGCTGCACGGGCTTTTGGGGGCAAGCATTTTTCTTCTGGTCTGGGTGCGTCTGCTTGGGCGCCTGACTCCCCGGCCACCCATAACGCCTGCCTTGCCTGCGTGGCAGACCGGCGCTTCGCACCTGATGCATCTGGCATTGTATGGGCTGATGATTGCGACCCCGCTGCTGGCCTGGCTGATGTTGTCGGCGGCAGGCAAACCGATGCCTTACTTCGGGTTTTTTCTGCCGTCACTTGTGTCGGTCGATCCGGACCTGGCAAAGCAGTTCAAGCATTGGCACGAGTTGCTTGGCAGTAGCGGTTACTGGCTGATCGGTTTGCATGCGGCGGCAGGTTTGTTCCATCACTACTGGGTTCGGGAAAACACCCTGGCGCGGATCCTGCCTAAACGCTTCTGAATGGAGCTTGAGAGTCGAGCGAGCCGTCGAGCCCGGGTTCGGCGGCGTTCCCTCTTGTTCTCAGAGGCTGGGATGGCAAGTGCTGCACCGATGTGGTCGCGAAATCAGCCCTTTTTTGCCCATCCCGGTCTACCATGCCCCTCCGGCAGTGGTTCCTCGCGCTATCGGCCCCCAGCCATCAAGGTATCGCACATGACCTCGTTAACCCGCAACACACCGTCCCCAGCCTCATTCGAGGTGCCGCAATGAGCATTGACCAGATCAGCCTGCCCAAAGGCGTAGGCCCACATGCCATCAAGTTGCTGGAAGCGATCACTGGCGCCAGCACGCCTGAAGACCTGAATCGCGCAGGCGGCAAAGCCGAAGGTTTTGTCCTAGGCCTGGAGTCCACCAAAGCCATCAAAAGCCAAATCGCCGAGTCGTTGTATGTGGCTTACGACGACGCTGCCAGCCATCGTGCGGCTGAGTTGAAGGGCTAGTAGCTGCACGCCCCGGCTGTCGAGCAGGGCGTGGTGGCTGGGTTGTCTACACGATCAGACTCAATAACCAGCCCGCTGCGCCGCTGCCTGCAACCACGAGCCATGGCGGCAGTTTGCAGAACATCAGCGCCACCAGGGCGATCAGTGCCAGGCCGAAGTCTTGTGCGGTGAATATCGCGTTGGTCCACACCGGTTGGTACAGCGCCGCCAGTAATAAACCCACCACCGCGGCGTTCACGCCGGCCAGTGCGGCCTGTGCGCGTGTGTTTTGGCGCAGGCTTTGCCAAAAGGGCAGGGCGGCGAAGATCAAGAGAAACGACGGCGTGAAGATAGCCAGCAGGCAGATCACGCCGCCGAGCCAGCCGGTGGGGGCTGGGTTCATTGCGGCGCCGAGGAACGCGGCGAAGGTAAACAAGGGCCCGGGCACGGCTTGGGCCGCGCCGTAGCCGGCGAGGAACACGTCGTTGCTCACCCATTGCGGCGGCACTACTTCGGCTTGCAGTAGGGGCAGTACCACGTGGCCGCCGCCGAACACCAGCGAGCCGCTGCGGTAGAACGCGTCTAGCAGCGCCAGGCTCTGGTTGGGCAGCGTCTGGGCGAGGAGCGGCAGGCCCACCAGCAGGATCAAGAACAGCGCCAACCACATCACTCCCGCGCGGCGGCGGATGGGGATGGCGAGTGCTTCGTGGGTGGCGTTGGGGACGGGGCTGAACAGCAGCAGGCCGACGACGCCTGCGCCGGCAATCACCGCGACCTGGCCCCAGGCCGACGGTATCAACAGGGTAATGACGGCGGCCATCAGCATCAGGAGCATGCGCCCCCCGCTATGGCACAGGTTGCGCGCCATGCCCCACACGGCTTGGGCGACGACCGCCACGGCGACGACTTTGAGGCCATGCAGCGCGCCGTTCGGTATGGCCGAGCTATGCTGGGTCAGGCCCAGGGCGAACAGGATCAAGAGCACGGCGGACGGCAAGGTAAACCCGGCCCAGGCCGCCAGTGCGCCGCTGTAGCCTGCCCGTGACAAACCCAGGGCGATGCCCACCTGGCTGCTGGCCGGGCCGGGGAGAAACTGGCAGAGCGCGACCAGGTCTGCATAGCTGCGCTCGCTCAGCCAGCGCCGCCGCGTGACGAATTCATCGCGAAAGTAGCCGAGGTGGGCGACAGGTCCGCCGAAGGAGGTCAGACCCAGGCGCAGGAAAATCAGGAAAACCGACCAGGGACTGCTGCGGTGATCAGCGGGGACGTTGGCCAAGCGCTCGATTCTCTAAGGAATGGGAAGAATCAACGCACCCTAAACCTTTTATATGACGTGAAAAAGGTGCGGGCTACGCGAAAATCGGTCAATCAAGCGGATTCGTTTCGGCGCCGATTGAATTTATGGCCGCAAGGTTGGGTCATTTGAGACGTTACGGTGCCAACTGCGTGCGCCATCCATATAGGGACCGACCATGACGTTCTTCATCTTCCTGCTCGCCTGCGCCACCGCTGCCAGCACCGGCATCATGTTCAAGCCCGGCGCCTGGTATCAATCCCTGGTCAAACCGCGCTTCATCCCACCCAATTGGTTGTTTCCGGTGGCCTGGACGATCATCTACCTGCTACTCGCCTGGGCCGGTTACCGCCTGAGCCTGATCCCCGGCAGTCAGACAGTGCTGGCCCTGTGGGCGGCGCAGATTGCCTTGAATACGCTGTGGACCCCGGTGTCCTTCGGCGCGCATCGGATTCTTGCGGGGATGCTGATTATCACGCTGCTCTGGCTCACCGTGGCGGCGATGGTGGTGCTGGCGGTGCGCCTGGACCTGATCACCGGGTTGATCCTGTTCCCGTACCTGGCGTGGCTGAGTGTCGCGGCGGCGTTGAATTTCTCGATCCTGCGCAATAACCGTTGATGGCCTACACGCGTTGGCCTGCCAGTAAGCCCGAACCGGCACAACTGCGCCGCTTCAACAAATAGCTCGCTTGGCGGCCGCGCGGTGGAGTTTCTTCAGCCGGTACATATCACCATCGGCATGGCTGAGCAGCGTATCGGCATTGTCCCCGTCAGCCGGGTAACGGGCTACGCCGATGCTGCACGATGGCATTGTCACCGGGCCAAACTCAGGGCCCAGCGGTTCGGCCATGATGGCAAGGATCTGCTGTACCTTCTCGGCCACCGCCTCTTCTGAATGAAGATCGGTCAACAGCACGGTGAATTCATCCCCACCCATACGCGCTACTGTGTCGGTGTCCCGCACACAGCCTTCCAGGCGTCGTGCAATGGCACACAGCACGCGGTCGCCGGCGGCATGCCCATGCACATCGTTGATGCCCTTGAAATCATTGATATCCAGGAACAGCAGCGCCAGTGTGCTGTTCTGGCGGCGCGCGTTGCGCAACGCGGAGTCCAGCCGATCATTGAACAACGAGCGATTGGTCAGGGCGGTCAGTGGGTCGTGGTGGGCGAGAAAGCGCAGTTCCTCCTCGGCCTGGGTGAGGGCGGTGATGTCCCGCGCCACGCCGATCCGGGCGCCCACATCCTCGGACCAGAATGCCGCCCACAGGATATGCACGACACTGCCATCCTTGCGCAGATAGCGGTTGCGGAAATCGACGTGGGGCTGGCCGTTCATCACCCGGATGATCGAGGCTCGGGTGGCCGCCAGGTCTTCAGGGTGCATATAGTCGGTGATCAAGTTGCCGGTCAACTCGTCGGCACGGTAGCCGAGCAGCGTCTCGCAGGCATCGCTGACAAATGCGATCTGATTGTCCCTGTCGACCACGAAAACCGTATCCAGCATCAGATGGATCAGTTTGGGGTAGAGCGCTTGCAGGTCAACGGGCATAGGTCAGTGCAGTCCGGTTCAAATATCGGCCTGATCATATCCCGAACCTGCAGGCTGGCAATGAGCAATCTTGACTATCGGCCTACCGCCGATCTATCCATACCGTCTGCGCATTGCAGAATTCCCGCACGCCGAAATGTGACAGTTCGCGGCCAAACCCACTCTTTTTCACCCCGCCAAACGCCACCCGAGGATCGGACACGCTGTAGGCGTTGATAAAGACCCCGCCGGTTTCCAGCTGGTTGGCGATCTCGCGTGCCTTGGCTGGGTCGCGGGTGAAGAGGCTGGCAGTGAGGCCGAACTCGCTGTCGTTGGCCAGGGCCACGGCATGCTCGGCGTCGCGGGCGCTGATGATCGAGGCGACGGGGCCGAACAGTTCCTGTCTGAACGAGGTCATCTGGTCGGTGACGTTGGCCAGGACGGTGGGGGCGTAATAGTTGCCCGCGCCTTCAATAGGATGGCCGCCCAGCAGCAGGGTGGCGCCTTCGGCCAGGGTCGCCTGGACTTGTGCGTGCAGCTCGTCACGCAGGTCGAAGCGGGCCATGGGGCCAATGTAGGTGTCGCTCGACGTCGGGTCGCCCATCACCAGTTGGCGGCTGGCTTCAAGGAATCTGGCGGTGAACGCCTCGACCACGCCTTGCTCGATGATCAGGCGCTTGGCGGCGGCGCAGACCTGGCCGGAGTTCTGGAAGCGGCCGATCACCGCCGCTTGCACGGCGGCGTCGAGGTCGGCGTCGTTGAGCACGATAAAGGGGTCGGAGCCGCCCAGTTCCAGTACGCACTTTTTCAGCGCGGCGCCGGCTTGCGAGCCGATGGCGATGCCCGCGCGCACGCTGCCGGTCAGGGTCACGGCGGCGATGCGTGGGTCGGCGATGGCCTTGGACACGCCGTCGGGGGTGACGTTGATCACTTCGAACAGGCCATCGGCGAAGCCGGCTTTGTGGAAGGCCTGTTGCATCAGGTAGGCGCTGCCCATCACGTTGGGCGCGTGCTTGAGCACGTAGGTATTGCCGCTGAGCATGGTCGGCACGGCGCCGCGCAGCACTTGCCACACCGGGAAATTCCACGGCATTACCGCGAGGATCGGGCCCAAGGGGCGATATTCGATCTGGGCGCTGCCGTTGTCCACCAGGGTCGGTTCCGGGGCGAGCATGGCCGGGCCGTGGACGGCGTACCACTCGGCCAGCAAGGCGCATTTCTCGATTTCGCCACGGGCCTGGGCGATGGGCTTGCCCATTTCCAGGGTGATCATT
This sequence comes from Pseudomonas sp. FP2294, assembly GCF_030687625.1. Lineage (NCBI taxonomy): Bacteria > Pseudomonadati > Pseudomonadota > Gammaproteobacteria > Pseudomonadales > Pseudomonadaceae > Pseudomonas > Pseudomonas sp. FP2294. The sequence goes on along the minus strand of NZ_CP117441.1, from coordinate 3,928,926 downwards.
TGCGCCATTTCTTCGGCTTGTTCACGCAGGGCGCCGGCCAGGGCCAGGAGCATTTCGGCGCGCTGTGCCACTGGCGTATGGCGACCCTTGTGAAAGGCGGTGCTGGCGCGAGTGAGGGCGGCATCCAGTTGCGCGGCGGATTCGTACGGGTAGCTGCCGACGGTTTCGCCATTGGCGGGGTTGATCGACAAGGCATGGGTCTGGTGAGTGATAGCGTTCATGGCACCGTCCTGCGCAGTGTTGGAGAAGGTGCCCAGCGTACGGGGCTGTATCTTTTCCGGGAACTGAATAATATTAAGCAATACGTTCACGATTGGAGAATGACTTGGATCTGGTGCAGTTGGAGATTTTCAAGGCCGTGGCCGAGCAAGGCAGCATCAGCGCCGCCGCACAGCTGATTCATCGGGTGCCATCGAACCTGACCACCCGTATCAAGCAATTGGAGCAGGACCTGGGTGTCGAGCTGTTTATCCGTGAGAAAAGTCGACTGCGCCTGTCGCCTGCCGGCTGGAATTTCCTCGGTTATGCACGGCGCATCCTTGACCTGGTGCAAGAGGCCCGCGCCACCGTGGCGGGTGAGGAGCCCCAGGGCCCCTTCGCCCTGGGCTCGCTGGAAAGCACCGCCGCCGTGCGAATCCCGGCATTGCTGGCGGCCTACAACCAGAAACACGCCAAGGTCGAACTGGACCTGACCACTGGGCCCTCGGGCACGATGATCGAAGGCGTGTTATCGGGGCGACTGGCGGCGGCGTTTGTCGATGGCCCGGTGTTGCACCCGACCCTGGAGGGAGTGGCGGTGTTTGAGGAGGAGATGGTGGTGATTGCGCCCTTGCATCACGCGCCGATCAGCCGTGGGCAGGATGTGAACGGTGAGAACATCTATACCTTTCGCTCCAACTGCTCATACCGGCACCACTTTGAGCGCTGGTTTTCCCAGGACGGCGCTATGCCGGGGAAGATTTTCGAGATGGAGTCGTACCACGGCATGCTCGCCTGTGTCAGCGCCGGCGCCGGGCTGGCGCTGATGCCGCGCAGCATGTTGGAGAGCATGCCGGGGTTTACCACGGTCAGCGTATGGCCGTTGGCCGATGAGTTCCGCCTGCTCAACACCTGGCTGATCTGGCGTCGGGGCACGGTGTCGCAGAGTTTGGACAGCTTTGTGCAACTGCTACAGGAACGCATTCCCCTGTAGGAATCGGCAAGCTAGCCACCAAACTGCAGGGTGCCCATCGCCAGTTTCGCCATCAGCGCCGTGGCCCCCAGTTGTACCAGCCACAGGGCCAGGCCGCCGAGGAAGACGCCCAGGGCCACTTGCAGCACCAGGCTTTTTTGCCGCTTGGCTGGGGGCGTGCGCGGGGTGAAGTGATCCAGTTCGTCGCGGTCGGCACGCAGGTCCAGGTCGTCGTTTCTCATAAGGCTCTCGCAGCAAAGGGGCAGTCGGTGTTCAGTCTAGGGGTTGGGCGCCGCAAGTGGTGAACTTGTTGTGGCGAGCGAGCTTGCTCGCGTTGGGGCGCATAGCGGCCCCTTGTTCAGGCACCGTGGTGGTCCAGTAAGTTCAGGGTGGCAGGTATTGGGGCTGCTGCGCAGCCCAACGCGAGCAAGCTCGCTCGCCACGGGGGGGCACAAATGGAAAGGGGAAGCCACTGGCTTCCCCTTCGTACCCCGCGATCAGGCTTACAGCACCTGCACAATCGCCTTGGTCACGGCAGCGATATTCGCCTGGTTCAACGCCGCCACGCAGATGCGACCGGTGTCGAGGGCGTAGATACCGAATTCGCTGCGCAGGCGGGTGACTTGCTCTACGGTCAGGCCGGAGTAGGAGAACATCCCGCGCTGGCGACCGACGAAGCTGAAGTCGTGGCCCGGAGCAGCTTTGGCCAGGTCGCTGACCATCTGCTCGCGCATGCCGCGGATGCGCAAACGCATTTCGGCCAGTTCTGCTTCCCACTGGGCGCGCAGCTCTGGGTTGTTGAGCACTGCCGCCACAATCGCCGCGCCGTGGGTCGGCGGGTTGGAGTAGTTGGTGCGGATCACGCGTTTGACCTGGGACAGGATGCGCGCGCTTTCTTCTTTCGATTCGCTGACGATGGACAGTGCGCCCACGCGCTCGCCGTACAGCGAGAACGATTTGGAGAACGAACTGGACACAAAGAAGGTCAGGCCCGACTCGGCGAACAGGCGCACGGCGGCGGCATCTTCGTCGATACCGTCGCCAAAGCCCTGGTAGGCCATGTCGAGGAACGGCACCAGGTTCTTGGCCTTGACCACTTCCAGCACGTCTTTCCAGTCGGCTGGGCTCAGGTCGACGCCGGTCGGGTTGTGGCAGCAGGCGTGCAGCACGACGATGGACTGGGCGGGCAGGGCGTTGAGGTCTTCCAGCAGGCCGGCGCGGTTCACATCGTGGGTGGCCGCGTCGTAATAACGATAGGTCTGTACCGGGAAGCCGGCTTTTTCGAACAGCGCCTGGTGGTTTTCCCAGCTTGGGTCGCTGATGGCAACTACGGCATTGGGCAGCAGTTGCTTGAGGAAGTCAGCGCCGATTTTCAGTGCGCCGGTGCCGCCAACGGCCTGGGCAGTGATCACCCGACCAGCGCTCAACAGCGGCGACTCAGTGCCGAACAGCAGCTTTTGCACGGCCAGGTCGTAGGCGGCAATGCCATCAATCGGCAAGTAGCCACGGGCGGCGTGTTGCGCCACGCGAATGGCTTCCGCTTCGGCAACGGCACGCAGGAGTGGAATCTTCCCCTCCTCGTTGCAGTAAACGCCCACGCCAAGGTTGACCTTGTCAGTACGGGTATCGGCGTTGAATGCTTCGTTGAGGCCCAGGATAGGATCGCGTGGTGCCATTTCGACAGCGGAGAACAGGCTCATTTTTGCGGCAGCTCTATGGGGGAATGGAGGGACGTGTCGCGCTCCAGCCGAATGCACTAGAGCGGTGCACAAACGGGGAGCTAGTATAGAGGCCAACACCGCTCGCGGCGACAGCCGAAATGGCTTTTCGGCCAAGTTTTTCGGTTTATTTATCGACCGTTAGTCTTATTGCAACATTGATGGCCGCAGGCATGCAGGACGATTGCCTTGAAACCCGTCACATTCGCCTCCACTTCTACAGCTATCATGGTTTTTTCCTACGGCTCGCTCTGATATTTAGCAGGCTGTGGTCTTTTTCGTCCCCGACGGGTTTACAGTCTGGGGTGACTTCAAGAGGTACGTTATGTCGGATTTCCAACTAGTCACCCGCTTTGAACCTGCTGGCGACCAGCCCGAGGCCATCCGCCTGATGGTCGAAGGCATCGAGGCTGGCCTGTCCCACCAGACCTTGCTTGGGGTGACCGGCTCCGGCAAGACCTTCAGCATTGCCAACGTGATCGCGCAGATCAACCGCCCGACCCTGGTGCTGGCACCGAACAAGACCCTCGCCGCGCAGTTGTACGGTGAATTCAAGGCGTTCTTCCCGAACAACGCGGTGGAGTACTTCGTCTCCTACTACGACTACTACCAGCCCGAAGCCTATGTGCCGTCCTCCGATACCTTTATCGAGAAGGATGCGTCGATCAACGACCATATCGAGCAGATGCGGCTGTCGGCGACCAAGGCGCTGCTGGAACGCAAGGACGCGATCATCGTCACCACCGTTTCTTGCATCTACGGCCTGGGCAGCCCGGAAACCTATTTGAAGATGGTGCTGCACGTCGATCGCGGCGACAAACTCGACCAGCGCGCCTTGCTGCGGCGCCTGGCGGATTTGCAATACACCCGCAACGATATGGACTTCGCCCGCGCGACCTTCCGCGTGCGTGGCGACGTGATCGACATCTACCCGGCAGAGTCGGACCTGGAGGCGATCCGGATCGAGCTGTTCGACGATGAAGTCGAGAGTTTGTCGGCCTTCGATCCATTGACTGGCGAAGTGATCCGCAAACTGCCGCGTTTCACGTTCTATCCAAAAAGCCACTATGTGACACCCCGTGAAACCCTTTTGGATGCCATGGAGGGGATCAAGGCCGAGCTGGCCGAGCGCCTCGAATACCTGCGCGCCAACAATAAGCTGGTGGAAGCCCAGCGTCTGGAGCAGCGCACGCGTTTTGACCTGGAGATGATCCTCGAGCTGGGCTACTGCAACGGCATCGAAAACTACTCGCGCTACCTGTCGGGGCGCGAATCCGGCGCGCCACCACCGACCCTCTACGACTACCTGCCGGCAGACGCCTTGCTGGTGATCGACGAATCCCACGTCAGCGTGCCGCAAGTCGGCGCCATGTATAAAGGCGACCGTTCGCGCAAGGAAACCCTGGTGGAGTATGGCTTCCGCCTGCCTTCGGCGCTGGATAACCGGCCGATGCGCTTTGACGAATGGGAAAGCATCAGCCCGCAGACCATCTTTGTGTCGGCCACGCCGGGCAACTACGAGGCCGAGCATGCTGGCCGGGTGATCGAGCAACTGGTGCGTCCCACCGGCCTGGTCGACCCGCAAATCGAGATCCGCCCGGCCCTGACCCAGGTCGATGACTTGCTGTCGGAGATCACCAAGCGCGTGGCCCTGGAAGAACGGGTGCTGGTCACCACGCTGACCAAGCGCATGTCCGAAGACCTTACCGATTACCTCGCCGACCACGGCGTGCGCGTGCGTTACCTGCACTCGGACATCGACACGGTGGAGCGCGTGGAGATCATCCGCGACCTGCGCCTGGGCACGTTCGATGTGCTGGTGGGCATCAACCTGCTGCGTGAAGGCCTGGACATGCCCGAGGTGTCGCTGGTGGCGATCCTGGACGCGGACAAGGAGGGTTTCCTGCGCTCCGAACGCTCGCTGATCCAGACCATTGGCCGTGCGGCACGTAACCTCAATGGCCGGGCGATTTTGTATGCCGACCGCATCACCGGCTCCATGGAGCGGGCCATCGGCGAGACCGAGCGCCGCCGCGACAAGCAGATTGCGTTCAACCTGGCCAATGGCATCACCCCCAAGGGCGTGTTCAAGGACGTGGCCGACATTATGGAAGGCGCCACCGTACCGGGCTCGCGCAGCAAGAAGCGCAAAGGCATGGCCAAGGCTGCCGAGGAAAACGCCAAGTACGAAAACGAACTGCGCTCGCCGAGCGAAATCACCAAGCGTATCCGCCAACTGGAAGAGAAGATGTACCAGCTGGCGCGGGACCTGGAGTTTGAAGCGGCGGCGCAGATGCGCGATGAGATTGGCAAGTTGCGCGAGCGGTTGCTGACGGTCTGAAGTTGCGTTGATGGGGCGGGCCTCATCGCAGGCAAGCCAGCTCCCACATGTGCAATGCATTTCAACATGTGGGTGGCTTGCCTGCGATGGCGGCGCAGTGTCGGTTACGAAAGGCAATGGAATATAGCCAGCTAACGATCTGCCAAATAGCTATCTCGCGGTTGCAGCCCCAACCTTGGTTTATATGCCCTTTGTTGATCGGCCCACGCTGGAGCCGGGGGGCTTGGGGCTGTTACCATTCGCCCCTTGTTTTATTTTCAGCTTTATTGCCCATTCGAGACCCGCCATGACCACCGTCCGCACGCGCATCGCGCCATCGCCTACTGGGGATCCCCACGTCGGTACTGCCTACATCGCCTTGTTCAACTACTGCTTTGCCAAGCAGCACGGCGGTGAATTCATCTTGCGGATCGAAGACACGGACCAAGTGCGTTCGACCCGTGAGTCGGAACAGCAGATTTTCGATGCCCTGCGCTGGTTGGGCATTACCTGGGCTGAAGGCCCGGATGTCGGCGGCCCACATGGCCCGTATCGCCAGAGCGAGCGCAGCGACATCTATAAAAAGTACACCCAGCAACTGGTCGACATGGGCCATGCCTTCCCGTGCTTCTGCACCGCCGAAGAACTGGACCAGATGCGCGCCGAGCAACAGGCTCGCGGCGAAACCCCGCGCTACGATGGCCGCGCACTGCTGCTGTCGAAAGAAGAAGTGGCCCAGCGCCTGGCTGCCGGTGAACCTCACGTCATCCGTATGAAAGTGCCGAGCGAAGGCGTGTGCGTGGTGCCAGACATGTTGCGCGGCGATGTGGAGATCCCGTGGGACCGCATGGACATGCAGGTGCTGATGAAGACCGACGGCCTGCCGACGTACTTCCTGGCCAATGTGGTCGATGACCACCTGATGGGCATCACCCACGTGCTGCGTGGCGAAGAGTGGCTGCCATCGGCGCCCAAGTTGATCCTGCTTTACGAATACTTCGGCTGGGAACAGCCGCAGCTGTGCTACATGCCGCTGCTGCGTAACCCGGACAAGAGCAAGCTGTCCAAACGCAAGAACCCGACCTCGGTGACCTTCTACGAGCGCATGGGCTTTATGCCTGAAGCGATGCTCAACTATCTGGGCCGCATGGGCTGGTCGATGCCGGACGAGCGCGAGAAGTTCTCGCTGCAGGAAATGGTCGATAACTTCGACCTGTCCCGCGTCTCCCTGGGCGGGCCGATCTTCGATATCGAGAAGCTGTCGTGGCTCAATGGCCAATGGCTGCGTGACCTGCCGGTGGAAGAATTCGCCAGCCGTGTGCAGCAGTGGGCGTTGAACCCCGAGTACATGATGAAGATTGCCCCGCTGGTGCAGGGCAGGGTGGAGACGTTCAGCCAGGTCGCTCCGCTGGCCAGTTTCTTCTTTGCCGGGGGCGTGAACCCGGATGCCAAGCTGTTCGAGTCGAAGAAGCTCTCGGCCGACCAGGTTCGTCAGTTGATGCAGTTGATCCTGTGGAAGCTTGAAAGCCTGCGCCAGTGGGAGAAGGACGCCATCACCGCAACCATCCAGGCGGTGGTCGAGTCCCTGGAGTTGAAACTGCGCGATGCCATGCCGCTGATGTTTGCCGCGATTACCGGGCAGGCCAGTTCGGTGTCGGTACTTGATGCGATGGAAATCCTCGGTCCTGACCTGACCCGCTTCCGTCTGCGCCAAGCCCTTGATTTGCTGGGCGGTGTGTCGAAGAAAGAAAACAAGGAATGGGAAAAGCTGCTGGGTGCTATCGCCTAGTTAAGCGCTGGTAAGGTCAAAACCCCGGCTTTCCGGGGTTTTGACGGTAAGTGATTGTTATCCCGGCAAAAAACTTTGAAAATTGTTGAAAATAAATTTGACAGCCTTTCAAAGCGCCATTAAGATTCGCCCCGTCCTCACCGATGAGGGGCTATAGCTCAGCTGGGAGAGCGCTTGCATGGCATGCAAGAGGTCAACGGTTCGATCCCGTTTAGCTCCACCAATTTACAGGTTCAAGGTCTGGCCACACCGTCCTTGAATTGATCAGGCCTAGCTTGATCAGGTTGTACAGAAGGTTTTGTCCCCTTCGTCTAGTGGCCTAGGACACCGCCCTTTCACGGCGGTAACAGGGGTTCGAGTCCCCTAGGGGACGCCAGTTTCAACAAGCAGCTCGCAAGGTCTGCTGCGCCGCGAGGCGAAAAATCCGGGGCTATAGCTCAGCTGGGAGAGCGCTTGCATGGCATGCAAGAGGTCAACGGTTCGATCCCGTTTAGCTCCACCAATTTACAGGTTCAAGGTCTGGCCACACCGTCCTTGAACTGATCAGTCTCAGCCTGATCATGTTGTATAGAAGGTTTGTGTCCCCTTCGTCTAGTGGCCTAGGACACCGCCCTTTCACGGCGGTAACAGGGGTTCGAGTCCCCTAGGGGACGCCACGATTACCCGCTCTGCGGGATTTATAAGGGTCATTCGATTATTGAATGGCCCTTTTGTTTGTCTGGCGTTTGGGTTTTCTCCCTCCCTCTACAAAAATCTCTTCTGACCAGCGGTCGAATTCAGCGCTTGCTAAAAAGTATTATGAAGATAATATTTTAACCGTAATATTCGGAGGCCGTCATGAGCGATAAAAAAGCGCAAACCCGTGAACGTATTCTGCAAGCCGCCAGCTCCGCGCTGATTCAGCGTGGCCCGGCCGAACCGAGTGTGGGTGAGGTCATGGGGGCCGCGGGCCTGACCGTTGGCGGCTTCTACGCCCACTTTGAAAGCAAGGACGCCTTGATGCTGGAGGCGTTCGAGCAACTGCTGGCGCGGCGCCGGGCGTCTATCGAAGATATGGACCCCAGCCTGACAGGCGAAGAGCGCCGCGCCCTGGTGGCGGCGTTCTACCTGTCGCGCAAGCACCGTGATTCTACCGCCCAGGCCTGCCCGATCCCGGCCACGGTGGGCGAGATGAGCCGCTTGCCGGATGAGTTTCGCGATGTGCTGAGCCAGCACGTCGAGCTGATGGCTGCGCAACTGGCTGCCAGCCCGGAAGACACCGACAAAGCCCTGGCCGACATGGCCTTGATGATTGGCGGCCTGGCATTGGCCCGGGCCCTGGGGCCGGGCGAATTGTCGGATCGTGTATTGCGCGCCTCCAAGTCGGCAGTGCGCTGAACAAGGCTTGTGAGCCTGGGGAGTGAAGGGATGAGCACCTTGAACTGGATTCGCCGTGTCAACGGCACCGTGGGCAGGCTGGCGCCGCAAACCATCGCCAACCAGATGCGTCGCGCCTTCATGACGCCTCGGGATCTGCCGCCCCGTGCGTGGGAATTGCCGCTGCTGGCGCAGGCCGAGCGCATCACCTTGCGTTTTGGCCTGTCGGCGCTGCGTTGGGGTCAGGGCCCGGCGGTGCTGATGATGCACGGCTGGGAAGGGCGCCCAACCCAGTTCGCCAGCTTGATCGACGCATTGGTGGGCGCCGGTTATTCGGTGATTGCCCTCGACGGCCCGGCCCATGGTCGCTCGCCAGGCCGTGAGGCCCACGTGGTGCTGTTTGCCCGGGCGATGCTGGAAGCGGCCGCTGAGTTACCGCCGCTGCACGCGGTGGTCGGTCACTCCATGGGTGGCGCCAGTGCGATGCTGGCCATCCAATTGGGCCTGCGCACCAATGCGTTGGTGAGCATTGCGGCCCCTTCCCGTTTGCTCGATGTATTGCGCGGCTTTGCCTCGGTGGTCGGCATGCCGGAGCGGGCGCGTGCAGCGTTTATCCAGGAGGTCGAGTACGCCCTGGGCATCCCGCTCAAACACCTGGATGTGGCCCACTATCAAATGAATATCCCAGGGCTGATCGTGCATGCCGAAGACGACACCTTCGTCCCGGTCAAGGCCTCACAGATGATCCACGAGGCCTGGTTCGACAGCCGCCTGTTGCGCCTGGAGCAAGGCGGGCATCAGAAGGTCCTGGCCGACCCGCGAGTGGTCGAAGGCGTGCTGGCGCTGCTGGCCGGCTGCCGTGAACCGGCGCGGCAAACCGCTTGAGCCAAGCGATGGGTTACACTGCTGCCCGCCGACATTAATCGACCGGGAGCTGGGCATGGGCTGGGACTTGGCAAAGCCGTTTATCATTGATCTGCAGGTGGCCGCTGAGGACATCGACGGCCTGGGGCATGCCAATAATGCCGTTTACGTCTCCTGGTTGGAGCGTTGCGCCTGGCGCCACTCCCAGCGTCTGGGCCTGGATCTTGCCGAGTACCGGCGCCTGGATCGGGCCATGGCGGTGGTGCGCCATGAAATCGACTATCTGGCAGCCGGCTACGAAGGCGATGAGTTGCAACTGGCGACCTGGATCGTCGATTGGGACCAGCGCCTGAAGATGACCCGGCGCTTCCAACTGATGCGCCCCAGTGATGGCGCCACCTTGTTGCGTGCGCAAACCACCTTTGTCTGTATCGAACTCTCCAGCGGCAAGCCCAAGCGCATGCCGGCGGAGTTTATCGAAGGCTATGGCGTGGCGATCCACATCTGACAAGGGGGTTAACGGTTGCTGTGGGAAACCCAGTAAACTGCGCCACGTTTTTCGTTGAGTGTTTTCCATGCAAATTGCCTTGGCGCCCATGGAGGGGTTGGTCGACAACATCCTGCGGGACGTGCTGACCCAGGTGGGCGGTATTGATTGGTGCGTGACCGAATTTATCCGGGTCAACGACCGCCTGCTGACCCCAGCCTATTTCCACAAGCTTGCTCCTGAACTGCTGCACGGTGCCAAAACCGCTGCGGGCGTGCCTTTGCGTGTGCAGTTGCTGGGCTCTGATCCCGTGTGCCTGGCGGAAAACGCCGCGCTGGCCTGTGAGTTGGGGTCTGAGGTGATCGACCTGAACTTTGGCTGCCCGGCCAAGACGGTCAACAAGTCCCGCGGCGGCGCGGTGCTGCTCAAGGAACCGGAACTGCTCAACCAGATCGTCGAGCACGTACGTCGTGCGGTGCCGGCGCATATCCCGGTGACCGCCAAGATGCGCCTGGGCTTCGACAGTCCGGACGGTGCGCTGGTGTGTGCCACTGCTCTGGCGGAAGGTGGTGCGGCACATATCGTGGTGCATGCGCGGACCAAGGCCGATGGCTACAAGCCGCCAGCCCATTGGGAGTGGATCCCGCGTGTGCAGGACGTGGTCAAGGTGCCGGTGTTCGCCAACGGTGATATCTGGAGTGTCGAAGACTGGCGACGCTGCCGCGAGATCAGCGGTGTCGAGGACATCATGCTCGGTCGCGGCCTGGTGGCGCGTCCCGACCTGGCCCGGCAAATCGCCGCCGCACGTGCCGGTGAAGACGTGGTGGAGATGAGTTGGGAGGAGATGCAGCCCATGCTTCGGGAGTTCTGGACGCAGTCTGTAGCGCAACTGACTGAGCGCCAGGCACCAGGTCGTCTGAAGCAGTGGCTGGCGATGCTGACGCGCAACTACCCGCAAGCTGTAGAGCTGTTTACCGCGCTGCGCCGGGAAACCGACCTTCAGCAGGTCAGCCGTTTGCTCGGAATGCCTCACCCCCAAGGGGTCTGAAAATTTTCTTACGGCCTCTCTTGAAATGTACTTGGCGGTCCTTATCTAGGGATTACACGATGCCGAATTCGGGTCGTGGAGATAAAGAACCTTGCTGATTATTTCAGGAGATTTGACCATGAGTACCGCATTTTCCCTGGCACCGCTGTTCCGCTCTTCCGTGGGTTTCGACCGTTTCAACGACCTGTTCGAAACCGCGCTGCGCAACGAGCCGGGCAGCAGCTACCCACCCTATAACGTCGAGAAACACGCTGAAGACCAATACCGCATCGTGATCGCGGCGGCCGGTTTCCAGGAAGACGATTTGGAGTTGCAGGTAGAGAAAGGCGTCTTGACCGTCAGTGGTGGCAAGCGTGACACCAAGGCCGAGAACGTCACCTATCTACATCAAGGCATTGCCCAGCGCGCCTTCAAGTTGTCGTTCCGCTTGGCGGACCATATTGAGATCAAGGCCGCAGACCTGAGCAATGGATTGTTGAGCATTGACCTGCTGCGAGTAGTGCCGGAAGAGGCAAAGGCCAAGCGCATCCCGATCAATGGGGGGCAGAAGCCGGCCCTGCAACACTGAGTCTATATTTTTAAGTTTTTCATCTCTTCAAGAAAGGGCGCCTCTGGCGCCCTTTTTTTGTTTAAGGCGCTAAGGGCGGGAGTAAGTGATTTAACCAGTAGCGCTACGGTTGTTGTTTAGTTGAAAAGTGCCGATTGGTTTTTTGTACTAGTGAGTGTGTGTAACTTGTTTTTAGTTTTGCCCAAGTTTGGAAGGTGTAAAGCGGATTGTGTTTTTTGGTTTTACTGTGCGTGACCACTGTATTTTTCGCGCGGGAAATATCACGGGCCGTCCTGTGAAAGATTGAGGAATCATGACGTTTTTTTTCATCGAGGCAGTTTATTAACGGGTATGACGTTGTTTTCCCCAGGAAAAGCGCTGGGAAGCTGATTTTCTGCAGAAGTCCATAGGTAAAAGTCTGAAGTTCTCTATTAGTGTCCTTATGTTTTCAGGGATTTCTGGAACCCGAACGCTTTTTGCTCCACGAAATCATGGACTTTGATTCGGTTGCTACCGTTTCAAGTCATCAGTAAATCGTGTTCGTTATGGGTATTTGAATGCCCTGGTGCTTTTCTGAAAAGAGGGATGACTAATGTCTTATCTATCTGTTAATAATCCTCCGAGCGTTAATGTCGGTAATCATCAGCTTGATCGGGCCGCGCCGGTAGCTGCTCAGGTTGGAAGTGTTGACGCAAGTAAGCCGCTGGGGGCTAAGCCGAGTGTTTTGCCAGATTATAACCGTACCGTTGCGAATGGGCGGGAAAGTACAGTCGTCAGTACCGACGCACTTTCAAAACTGCTTGATATGTTTGAACTTCTCTTTAAGGCGATGCGAGATGTGCTGTCTGGCAAAAAACACTCTCCTGATGTTTTGCCGACAATGGACAAGCCGACTGAAGTGAAATCCCAGCCTGGGGATAACCCGGCCCTCCCAGGCAAGGAATTGAAAGCACCGGTTGACGCGGGTAAGCCGGTAATTTCAGGCAAAGATTTAAAAAACCAGCTCGATAGGGACAAACCGGCCGAGAAGAAGCCGCAAGCCGAGAGCCAGCCGGCGGTTCCGGGCAAGGACACCAAAGTGCCGCTCGAGACGGACAAACCGGTCGAGAAGAAGCCGCAAGCCGAGAGCCAGCCGGCGGTTCCGGGCAAGGACACCAAAGTGCCGCTCGAGACGGACAAACCGGCCGAGAAGAAGCCGCAAGCCGAAAGCCAGCCGGCTGTTCCGGGCAAGGACGCCAAAGTGCTGGTCGAGGCGGACAAGCAGGCCGAGAGCAAGCCCTTAATCCCGGGCAAGCAACCCGCAGTGTCGCCGGATATCAAGGTCTTGCCCCGGGTTCCAGATACAGACTCCAAAGTGTCCTCCGACTCAGTGGTGCGGGTGAACGTCAATATCAACAACTGCCATTGCCCGGCGGACGCTCATTCGGCGATTGACGTTCGTACGAAGCCTGGTTCGGTACCTGCGTCACTGGTACCCGTGATCACGACGAATGTGACACCCGAGTTGGAGCCCCAGCGGCCCGTGCCCATGATCAGCAGTCGCGTGAACCCCGGCGTGGTCCCCCAACCGGCGCCGCCAGCGGTCGATAGTCGCGTGAAGTCTGGCCCGGAACCCAGGGTGGTAGTACCCCAGACCGACGCCCGTGTAGAACCTGATGCCTTGCCACTGCCAACCCCAGCAGTACAGCCGGACAAGCCGCTGCCAGGGACTGACCTCACCTCCCCGGGCCCAGACTGCGGTCCGGATGAAATGGGGTGGGCTACGGCCTTCTCTCGTCGGCCCTAGTACCTCTTCAGAGCCTGTAAACCTTTAAATTCAACCAGTTGCTTCTCCGGTCAGTGACCGGCCGGAGGGGCACTTAGTGGGGGGCAGAATCATGTCCGTGTTAAACGTTAACAGCGCTGTACACCTCATGTGTGATTGTTCGGGACGGCAGGGGGAGGCGTTTCATGGCGCCACCCAGAGGCCCTCGATACAGCGTTTGGGGGGCAGCACGGCTTCCCGTCAGCACTCGGTAAATAACCACTTCAAGCGGGCGACGGGTGAGGTGAAGAAGCCTGCGGTGGACTTGCAGGCCATTATTTCGATGTTCAGCGCTTTCTTGAGCCAGCTTTCAGCATTGCTGTCAGGCCGTAACGAACAAGACACCGTCAAGGTTGTTCCCGAGCCGGTCAGACCGGAGGTTAAGCCAACACCGGTAGTGCCAGAACCGGAGACGGCACCTACACCTCTTCCTGACCTATCGAGTAAGCGCAATGGGGCCAAGTGTGACGATATCTGGGGCGGTTTCCGCCAAGGGCCCGATGGCAATTGCGTGACTGTTTCGGCGATCAAGGCAGCCATGCATAAGTTTGGGCAAAGCCCTACCGATGTTTATAAACGCGTTCGTAAAACCGCCCAGGGCTATGAGGTCACGATGCGCGATGGCTATTACTTGACCGTGAGCCACCAGGAGTTGAAGCAGGCGGCTGCAGGGGCACGGTTTTTTGGACGAGACAAAGGCGCACTCAAGGATGCTGAGTTCATGTTTGCTTGCAGTGTCAAGCGTGCGCATTTGGATAATAACGATGGCAGGGCTGCGAGAAGTTTTAGCGCGGCGATACGCAGTCTCAATAATGGCGAAGATGAAAATGGTCCCGGTGAAGGTTTTCAGCGGCTGGGCTTAATACATTATATGAAACGTGTCCCTGTAAGCGCCCTGGCCCGGGGGCAGGTAGGGATGGTCAATCGGGCCATGCATTCGGTTGCAGTGATTGATGGTCGGGAGGAGTTGTGGGGCCGAAAAGGCAGGGCGCCAACGTACGGGGATGCAGTGGCTTTAATCGGTTGAGTAAAGTTGTAGAGGGTCTGTTGAGTAAGCTTTAAAAATAAGAGTCGTTGTAGTTATCCTGCGCAGGTTTTTGTTATTCATTTTTCTGGCTTTTCAATATCTGGCATTTGTTGTTTTTTAACAATGCGTTTTTGTCGTGTCTTTAATATTGTTGTGGGTAGGGGGTGTCATGAATGTAAGTATGTTTAATCCGTTATTTACTGATGGTTATAGGGCAGCTCTTGAGCCGGCCAATAGTTTTTCCTCAGGTGAGTTGTCGATAAAACATGGCAAGAAACCCGATGATATCTTGAATGCTTTTACCGCCACCCCGCGTGGTTTTGGTGAGTGCTTTGATAGCAGCACCCATGCGGCGGTTATTAAAATGATGATGATGACATTTGGTCAAAACCCACGGGATATGTTTGAGGAAGTGAAAGTCGCGGGGGATGGTTATGACATCACGATGAAAGATGAGTTTAAGGTGCATATTTCCAAAGAGGAACTAAAACTGACGGCGAAGGCATCGCGATTTGCTGGCAATGACAGTTCGGCCATTGCCGATGCCAATGTTGTGCTGGCGGCGTTTGCCAAGCGTAAACAACAAACCGGGGAATATGGCAGTTTCGAGCAGACCTTACGCAAGAGCCTTGAAGGCGAAACCACGCAGAACTGCCTGCGGGGCATGGGAATGATTGGTTTTGCCCAGTTTGTGCCCACTACTGATATGGCCGCCAGCGGCGCGTTGGGTGTGGTGGAGACACATAATTTTGGCTCGGCCTTTGTCATGGATAACACCCAGCATAACTACGGACACAAGCAAAGAGTTGATCGAAGTTACGGGTATATGTTGTTCAATGACACGCAGGCGCCGGAGGCATCGCCCGCAAGTCTCGAGACAGGTGCGCTGAAGTTATCCCGTGCGCCCGTGGGTGTCCCCCCCGCTGATATCTGGAGTGGCTTTTATCAAGGGGTAGAAGGCAACTGTGTCACCGTATCAGCGATCAAGGCGGCGATGATGAGGTTTGGGCAACGCCCGCAAGACATCTTTAAAAAGGTCACGGTCACCGCTGAAGGCTATGAAGTGGTCATGAGAGATTCTTATAAGTTGACCCTGACCCATGATGAGCTGAGAAAGGCCCAGGCAGCCTCCAACTTGAAGGGCACCAATCCGTCATTGCTGGCCGATGCCAATTTCTTGTACGCCGCGAGTGCAAAGCGCGCGCAGTGGGAGAACAACGACGGCCGTGCTCGTCAGAGTTTTGAGATGGCCATGGAAACCCTGAACGACGGTGAGTATCCGGGAGCGGCGCTGCGCAGGCTTGGGCTGTCGGCCTATGTCCGTGAAAGCACGGTAAAAGAACTGATAAATGGGGCGATTGGTACCCTGGCCAACTCCCACCACTCGGTGGTGGTCATTGGCGGGATGCTGGATATGTATGGGCAAAAGTGCAATTTGGTCCAATCGCAATGGCAGGACTACTTCCTGCGTGCGTTGAAGTTGGTGTAAGGCAGGTGCAGGGCTGAGGGTATTTGGCGCTCTCCCTGCGCTTACCTCAATAGCAGCGTAAATGCCTCCAGGGGCAATGGCCGGCTGTGCAAATAGCCTTGATACAAATGGCAGCCCAGGCCTTGCAGGAACGCCAGTTGCTCAGGGGTTTCCACACCTTCGGCAATCACCTCCAGGTTCAGGCTGCGCGCCATGGCCACGATCGCGCGGATGATCTCGGCGTCGTTGGGGTCGTGGGGGGCGTCGCGCACAAATGACTGATCGATTTTCAACGCATCGACCGGCAGGCGCTTGAGGTAGGTCAAGGATGAATAACCGGTGCCGAAATCGTCCATGGCAAAGCTGACCCCGAGCTTTTTCAGGCGGCGCATTTTGCTGATGGTGTCGTCCAGATTCTGAATCACAATGCCTTCGGTGATTTCCAGTTTCAGCAAGCTGAACGGCAAGTGATGCTGCGTCAGGCTGCGCTCCACCCGTTCGACAAAGTCGTTCTGGCGAAACTGCCGGGGGCTGATATTCACGCACAGGCTGAAGCCTTCCGGCTCCACCAGGCCTTCGGCGATCAGGCGGGCAAACGCGGCGCAGGCTTCGTCGAGGATCCAGGTGCCGACCTCAAGGATCAGTCCGCTGTCCTCCAGAACCTTGATGAACTCTGTGGGTGACTGTGCGCCCAGTTGCGGATGCTGCCAGCGCACCAGGGCCTCGGCGCCGACAATGCGATTGTCCCGGGCATCCACCTGGGGCTGGTAATGCACGCTGAACTCGCCCCGTGATAACGCCAGGCGCAGATCCGTCTCCATGCGCAGGCGCTCGCTGGCAGTGCGTTGCATGCTGTTATGGAACATCTGCGTGGTGTTGCGCCCCGAGTCCTTGGCCCGATACAGGGCGATATCCGCGCGCTTGAGCAGGTCTGCCGGCGTCGAGCCGTGATCGGGGATCAGCGCCACGCCGATACTGGGGGTGACCTGCAAGCGCTGGCCATCGAGAAACATCGGCTCAGACAGCAACTCGCGCAGGGTGTTGGACAGCAATTGCACCTGTTTACTGACCTCAGTTCGCGAACCCTCCAGGCCGCTGAGCAGCACCACGAACTCATCGCCGCCCAGGCGCGCCACCGTGTCCTCCATGCGCACGCTGGCTTCCAGGCGTGCGGTGACGATTTTCAGCACGGTGTCGCCCACCGGGTGGCCGAGGGAATCGTTGATGTGCTTGAAGTGATCCAGGTCCAGAAACAGCAGCGCGCCCCGCAGGTTGTGGCGTTTGAGCAAGGCGATCTGCTGGCTCAGGCGGTCCATCAGCAGGGCGCGGTTGGGCAGGTTGGTCAGGGGGTCGTGATAAGCCAGGTGACGGATCTGCGCCTGCGCACTTTTCAGCAGGCTCACATCCCGTGCGGTCAGCAGCAGGCACGGCGTTTCATTGAGGGTAATCGGCTCGACCGACACCTCCACCGCCAGCAACTCGCCGCGTTTGTTGTGCCAGAGCATGTCCATGTGATGGATGCGGCCTTTGACCTGTAATTCGGCCAACAACGTGGTGCGCTGGTTTTCGTCGGCCCAGATACCGATCTGGTAGAGGGTTAGGCCGATCGCTTCCTCGGCGCGGTAGCCGGTCAGGCGGCAGAAACCGTCATTGACCTCCACGTAGCGCCCGGTGTCGCGCTCGGTAATGGACACGGCGTCGGGGCTGGAATGGAAGGCCTTGGCGAACTTTTCTTCGCTGGCCTTGAGCGCCGCCTCCGAGCGCTGTTGCTGGGTGATATCGCGCAGGGTGGTGACCACGCAGCGCTGGTGGCCGACCTTGATCAACCGGCTGGAAATCATGCAGGTCAGGCGCTGGCCATTTTTGTGATGGACGATGATGGCCACATTGTTCAGCGCCTGTTCGCGAATCACTTGCTCGATGCGCTGCAGGCGTTGGGTCGGCTCATCCCACAAGCCGATCTGCTCGGCGGTGTGGTTGATGACTTCGGCGGCGCTCCAGCCAAAGGTCTGGGTAAAGCTGGGGTTGATTTCAACGAATTCGCCGCTGGCCAGAGTGGTTACGCAAATCGGGTCGGGGCTGGCGAGGAACAGGCTGGCGAACTTTTCTTCGGAGGCGCTCAGGCGCTGTTCACGTTCGACCTGGTCGGTGATATCCAGCAAGGTGCCCGCCATGCGCAGCGGCGCGCCCTGGGCGTCGCGATACAGGCGGGCGCGGCTTTCCAGGTAGCGCGAGCTGCCGTCTCCCAGTTGCACGCGGTAGGTCAGCTGGTAGTTGCCGGCTGGCCCTTCACGCAGGGTGCGATAGGCATCGCGCATGCTGGCGCGCTCTTCATCGGGCATGCCTTCAAAAAAAGCATCGAAGGACTCATGGAACGGGTGCGGATCCAGGCCGTGCAACTGTGCGGCCCGCGCCGAGCCATAAAGCATGCCGCTGGGGATATGCCAGTCCCAGGTGCCCAGTTGGGCCGAGTCCAGGGCCAGGTCCAGGCGCTCCTGACTGTCCTTGAGAGCCTGCTCGGCGTTCTTGCGCTCGGTGGTGTCGAGGAAGGTGCTGATGAGGTAGGCCTGGCCGTCGAGTTCGACCTTTTGCGCACTGAGGGTGCCGTCATGGATTTGCCCATTGCTGGCGCGAAATTGCACCTCCATGGTGATCGGTTCGCCTTTGCGCTGGGTCGCCCTGACCAACAGGGCCCGTTGCTCGGGGTGGACCCACAGCCCCAGGTCGAGGGTGGTGCGACCAATGGCATCGTTGACCGGCCAGCCGAACAGGCTTTCGAAATACTGGTTGGCCTCGCTGATCAGGCCGTCTTCCTGGCGGGTCAGCAGGACCATGTTCGGGCACAGGTGGAACAGCGTGGCGAAGCGTTTTTCCGAGTGGCCCAGGGCATGTTCGCGCTCGCGCTGCTGGGTGGTTTCACGGATCACCCCGATCATCCGGCGGCGCCCCGAGGCATCCGGCTGCAGGCTGCCGTTGATTTCCAGCCAGTGCAGGCTGCCGTCCGGCCACTGGATGCGGTGATGCATGGCTTGCTCGAAGGGCGCGCCGGCCAGGACCGCGTGAAACGCGCGGATCACGCGGCCGCGGTCTTCGGCGGCCAGCAAGTCGAGGTAGTCCAGGTCCTTGGGCAACGGCTGCCGGGGGTCGAAACCGAACAGCGCCTGGGTGCCGCGCGACCAACTGATCCGCCCGCAGTCGATATCCCAGCTCCAGGCACCGAGCCGTGCGGCATTGAGCGCCGCCAACAGCTGCGGGGCATTTTCCCAGCTTTGTTCCGCCTGCTGGGGGTCCAGGGCGTGGATGCGGGGCAGCGGCGGCACGGGATCGACGGGGTTGGGCATTATCAAGGGGCCTTGGCTCGATGGGCATTCGGCGCGGGAACAGGGTCTACAGGCCGCACGGCCTCATGCCGGCGTCGCGGCCGGATCAACCTGTGCATCCAATAGGCTCATGAAAGCCCGCGCAGCGTTCGACAGCGTCCTTTCGGTGTGCACGATATAGCCTAGCTGGCGACTGAGCTGTATGCCCGGTAAAGCGATACTGGCCACTTGATCATCAAGCATGGTGCGTGGCAAGACACTCCAGGCCAGGCCGATGGAGACCATCATCTTGATGGTTTCCAGGTAGTTAGTGCTCATGGCGATGTTCGGCGTCAGGCCCTGGGCCTCGAACAGGCGGTGCACGATATGGTGGGTAAAGGTGTTGCCGCCGGGGAATACCGCCGGGTGCCGGGCAATGTCGGTCAGGCTGATGGTGCCGTTACTGGCCAGGCTGTGTTCGGGCGCCACCACGAAATCCAGGGGGTCGTCCCACACCGGGGTGGCCCGCACCAGGCTGTGGGGCTCCGGGGCCAGGGTAATGACCGCCACTTCGGCGCGGCCGTGGAGGATTTCCTCGTAGGCCACTTCCGAGTCCAGGAACTGAATATCCAGGGCCACATTCGGGTATTCCCGGGTAAAAGTGCGCAATACCGGTGGCAGGCGGTGCAGGCCGATGTGATGGCTGGTCGCCAGAGTCAGGCGCCCGCTGACTTCGCCGGTCAGGTTGGTCAGGGCGCGGCGAGTGTCGTCCAGCACATTGAGGATCTGATAGGCACGGGGCAGCAGGGCGCGTCCGGCCTCTGTCAGGCCGACCTCACGGCCCAGCCGATCGAACAAGCGCACCTTCAATTGCTGCTCAAGGCCGGCAATGCGCTTGCTGATCGCTGGTTGCGTCAGGTGCAGGCGCTCTCCGGCCCCGGAGAAGCTGCCGGTTTCGGCGATGGCAATAAAGGCATTGAGGTTGGCCAGGTCCATAGTGGTATTCCAGTTGGTTATCCAAAGCATAAAAAATATGAATTTGAGTTATTTAATGTAACGCCATAGCATCAGCCTCACAAGCCAAAGGGTTATTGAATCGTTCAACGCCCAGGGCATAGAAAGACGCTGATGAGGACCGACTGATGGCCGGCAAAACGCTTTACGACAAACTCTGGGATTCCCATGAAGTGAAACGGCGCGATGATGGGTCGTCGCTGATCTACATCGACCGTCACATCATCCACGAAGTGACCTCGCCCCAAGCGTTCGAAGGCCTGCGACTGGCCGGGCGCAAGCCTTGGCGCGTCGACTCGATCATCGCCACCCCGGACCACAACGTGCCAACCACCCCGGAGCGCAAGGGCGGCATCGAAGCCATTGCCGACCAGGTCTCGCGCTTGCAGGTCCAGACTCTCGACGACTATTGCGACGAGTACGGCATCACCGAATTCAAGATGAACGACGTGCGCCAGGGCATCGTCCACGTGATCGGCCCGGAGCAGGGCGCGACCTTGCCGGGCATGACCGTGGTCTGCGGCGACTCCCACACCTCGACCCACGGTGCATTCGGTGCCCTGGCCCACGGCATTGGCACCTCCGAGGTAGAACATGTGTTCGCCACCCAGTGCCTGGTCGCCAAAAAAATGAAGAACATGCTGGTGCGCGTCGAAGGCAAGTTGCCGTTCGGTGTGACCGCCAAGGACATCGTGCTGGCCGTGATCGGCAAGATCGGTACCGCTGGCGGTAACGGGCATGCCATCGAGTTTGCCGGCAGCGCGATTCGCGACCTGTCCATCGAAGGCCGCATGACCATCTGCAACATGTCCATCGAAGCCGGTGCCCGGGTGGGCATGGTCGCGGCGGATGAAAAAACCGTGGAATACGTCAAAGGCCGACCTTTCGCACCGGCTGGCGCCGAGTGGGAGGCTGCCGTCGAGGCCTGGAAAGACCTGGTGTCCGACGCCGACGCGGTGTTCGATACCGTGGTCGAGCTCGACGCGGCCCAGATCAAGCCACAGGTCAGCTGGGGCACCTCGCCGGAAATGGTCCTGGCCGTTGATCAGAACGTGCCGGACCCGGCCCAGGAAGCCGATCTGGTCAAGCGCGGCTCCATCGAGCGCGCCTTGAAGTACATGGGCTTGAAAGCCAACCAGGCGATCACCGACATCCAGTTGGACCGCGTGTTTATCGGTTCCTGCACCAACTCGCGGATCGAAGACTTGCGCGCCGCGGCGGTGATCGCCAAGGGCCGCAAAGTGGCCTCGACCATCAAGCAAGCCATTGTGGTGCCAGGTTCGGGCCTGGTGAAGGCCCAGGCTGAGGCCGAAGGGCTGGACAAGATCTTCCTCGAAGCCGGTTTTGAATGGCGTGAGCCGGGCTGCTCGATGTGCCTGGCGATGAACCCGGACCGTTTGGAGTCGGGGGAGCATTGCGCGTCCACCTCCAACCGTAACTTCGAAGGGCGTCAGGGCGCCGGTGGCCGTACCCACCTGGTCAGCCCGGCCATGGCCGCCGCCGCTGCCGTCAACGGTCGTTTCATCGACGTTCGCGAATTGATCTGAGGAATACCCGATGAGAGCTTTTACCCAACACACCGGTCTTGTCGCGCCGTTGGACCGTGCCAACGTGGACACCGACCAGATCATCCCCAAGCAGTTCTTGAAGTCGATCAAGCGCACCGGTTTCGGCCCGAACCTGTTCGATGAGTGGCGCTACCTGGACGTGGGCTACGCCTACCAGGACAACTCCAAGCGCCCGTTGAACAAGGATTTTGTGCTCAACGCCGAGCGCTATCAGGGCGCCAGCGTGTTGTTGGCCCGGGAAAACTTCGGTTGCGGCTCCAGCCGTGAACACGCGCCGTGGGCCCTGGAAGAATATGGCTTTCGCAGCATTATTGCGCCGAGCTACGCCGACATCTTCTTCAACAACAGCTTCAAGAACGGCTTGCTGCCGATCATCTTGAGCGATGCCGAAGTGGACGAGTTGTTCCAGCAAGTGGAAGCCAATGTCGGCTACCAGTTGATCGTCGACCTCGCCGCGCAGACCGTGACCCGTCCGGATGGCAAGGTGTACCACTTTGAAGTGGATGCCTTCCGCAAACACTGCCTGATCAATGGCCTGGACGATATCGGCCTGACCTTGCAGGACGGCGAGGCGATTGCCGCGTTTGAAGCCAAGCACCGGGCCAGCCAGCCTTGGTTGTTTCGTGATGCGTAATTCTATGTAGGTTGGACTGGCCCCTTCGCGAGCAAGCCCGCTCTCGCATTCGACCGAGCTCCTTCAGTTGAAATGCGCTCAAATGTGGGAGCGGGCTTGCTCGCGAAAGGGCCTGTATGAACACCACAAAAGCCAGGAACATCACCATGACCAGCACCGCCCACACCCAAGTCGTGCAAAAACAATTCGGCGAACAGGCCTCGGCCTACCTGAGCAGTGCCGTGCACGCCCAGGGCACCGAGTTCGCACTGCTGCAGGCCGAACTGGCCGGGCAGGGCGCGGCACGCCTGCTGGACCTGGGCTGTGGCGCCGGTCACGTGAGTTTCCATGTAGCACCGCTGGTCAAGGAAGTGGTGGCCTACGACCTGTCCCAGCAGATGCTCGACGTGGTCGCGGCGGCGGCCGTGGAGCGCGGTCTGGACAACATCCGCACCCTGCACGGCGCCGCCGAGCGCCTGCCATTCGCCGATGGCGAGTTCGACTTCGTGTTCAGCCGCTACTCGGCCCATCACTGGAGCGACCTCGGCCTGGCCCTGCGCGAAGTGCGCCGGGTGCTCAAGCCGGGCGGCGTGGCGGCGTTTGTCGATGTCTTGTCACCGGGCAGCCCGCTGTTGGACACTTACCTGCAAACCGTCGAAGTGCTGCGCGACACCAGCCATGTGCGCGATTATTGCGCCGGCGAGTGGATGCGCCAGCTCAACGAAGCCGGCCTGCATGTGCGCAACAGCAGTCGACAGCGCCTGCGCCTGGAATACACCTCGTGGGTCGAGCGCATGCGCACCCCGCCCGTATTGCGCGCAGCAATCCTGGCGTTGCAGCAGGCGATGGGCCAGGAAGTGCGCGATTACTATGAAATTCAAGCCGACGGCACCTTCAGCACCGACGTGCTGGTGGTGTTCGCTGAGCGCTGATTAATTTTTCCCGACCTGCCCACGGGCGGGTCGCTTGATGAAATGAGGAACTCATGAGCAAGCAGATTCTGATTCTCCCTGGCGACGGTATTGGCCCGGAAATCATGGCCGAAGCGGTCAAGGTCCTGGAATTGGCCAACAGCAAGTACAGCCTGGGCTTTGAATTGAGCCACGACGTGATCGGCGGCGCCGCCATCGACAAGCACGGCGTGCCCCTGGCCGATGAAACCCTCGACCGCGCCCGAGCTGCCGACGCCGTGCTACTCGGCGCCGTGGGCGGGCCGAAATGGGACAAGATCGAACGCGACATCCGCCCAGAACGCGGCCTGCTGAAGATCCGTGCGCAACTGGGCCTGTTCGGTAACCTGCGCCCGGCGATCCTCTATCCGCAACTGGCCGACGCGTCGAGCCTCAAGCCGGAAGTGGTGGCAGGCCTGGATATCCTGATCGTGCGTGAGCTGACCGGTGGCATCTACTTCGGCTCGCCACGGGGCGTGCGTGAGCTGGAGAATGGCGAGCGCCAGGCCTACGACACCCTGCCGTACAGCGAGAGCGAAATCCGCCGCATCGCCCGTGTCGGTTTCGACATGGCCCGTGTGCGTGGCAAGAAGGTCTGCTCGGTGGACAAGGCCAATGTCCTGGCGTCCAGCCAACTGTGGCGCGAAATCGTCGAAGAAGTGGCCAAGGATTACCCGGACGTCGAGCTGAGCCACATGTATGTGGATAACGCCGCCATGCAACTGGTGCGTGCGCCCAAGCAGTTCGACGTGATCGTCACCGACAACCTGTTTGGCGACATCCTGTCTGACCAGGCTTCGATGCTCACCGGTTCCATCGGCATGCTGCCGTCGGCGTCCCTGGACACCAACAACAAGGGCATGTACGAGCCGTGCCACGGTTCGGCGCCGGACATCGCGGGCCAGGGCATTGCCAACCCGTTGGCGACCATTTTGTCGGTGTCGATGATGTTGCGCTACAGCTTCAACCTGAGCGCAGCGGCGGATGCCATCGAGCAGGCGGTGAGCCTGGTGCTGGACCAGGGCCTGCGTACCGGCGACATCTGGTCACAGGGTTGCACCAAGGTCGGGACGCAGGAAATGGGCGACGCAGTAGTCGCCGCGCTGCGGAATCTGTAATCTCTCTGGCCCGCTTGCAGTTGTTGCTGCAAGGCGGCCCACTTTTTAACAAGGTGTAGTTGCGATGAAACGTGTAGGTCTGATCGGTTGGCGCGGTATGGTCGGTTCCGTGCTCATGCAGCGGATGCTGGAAGAGCAGGATTTCGATCTTATTGAGCCGGTGTTTTTCACCACTTCGAATGTCGGTGGCCAAGGGCCGTCCGTGGGCAAGGATATCGCCCCGCTCAAGGACGCCTACAACATTGAAGAGCTGAAGACCCTCGACGTCATTCTGACCTGCCAGGGTGGCGACTACACCAGTGAAGTCTTCCCCAAGCTGCGCGAAGCCGGCTGGCAGGGCTACTGGATCGACGCCGCGTCCAGCCTGCGTATGCAGGACGACGCGGTGATCATCCTCGACCCGGTCAACCGCAAGGTCATCGACCAGCAGCTCGACGCCGGCACCAAGAACTATGTCGGCGGCAACTGCACCGTCAGCCTGATGCTGATGGGCCTGGGTGGCCTGTTCGAAGCCGGGCTGGTGGAGTGGATGAGCGCCATGACCTATCAGGCGGCCTCCGGTGCCGGCGCGCAGAACATGCGTGAGCTGATCAAGCAGATGGGCGCGACCCACGCGGCCGTCGCCGATCAACTGGCCGACCCGGCCAGCGCGATCCTCGACATCGACCGCCGTGTGGCCGAGGCCATGCGCAGCGACGCCTACCCGACCGAGAACTTCGGCGTGCCCTTGGCCGGCAGCCTGATCCCGTGGATCGACAAGGAACTGCCGAACGGCCAGAGCCGCGAAGAGTGGAAGGCCCAGGCCGAGACCAACAAGATCCTCGGGCGCTTCAAGAACCCGATCCCGGTGGACGGTATCTGTGTGCGGATCGGCGCCATGCGCTGCCATAGCCAGGCGCTGACCATCAAGCTCAACAAAGACGTGCCGATCGCCGACATCGAAGGGCTGATCAGCCAGCACAACCCGTGGGTCAAGCTGGTGCCGAACAGCCGCGAAATCAGCATGCAGGAGCTGAGCCCGACCAAGGTCACAGGCACCCTGAATGTACCGGTGGGCCGTCTGCGCAAGCTGAACATGGGCACCCAGTACCTGGGCGCCTTCACTGTAGGTGACCAGCTGCTGTGGGGCGCGGCCGAGCCGCTGCGCCGGATGTTGCGGATCCTGCTGGAGCGTTGATCGCTTTGTGGTGTTGAAGAAACCCGCGTTCTGGTGACAGGCGCGGGTTTTTTATGCCTGATCGTTCCCACGCTCCGCGTGGGAATGCCTCCCCTGACGCTCCGCGTCACAGCCTCAGGAATGGACGCGGAGCGTCCACGGCAGCGTTCCCACGCAGAGCATGGGAACGATCATTGCCTCACTCCCCACCACCCGGTAAAGTGCCGCTCCCCCCGCAATGCCCGAGGCAGCCTCCATGACCCAGACCTTTGATATCGCCGTGATCGGCGCCACCGGTACGGTTGGCGAAACCCTGGTGCAGATCCTCGAAGAGCTGGACTTCCCGGTAGGCACCTTGCACCTGCTGGCCAGTAGCGAGTCGGCCGGCGCGTCGGTGCCGTTTCGCGGCAAAAATGTGCGGGTGCGGGAAGTCGATGAATTTGATTTCAGCAAGGTGCAACTGGCTTTCTTCGCCGCAGGCCCGGCGGTCACCTTGAGTTTCGCCCCCCGCGCCACTGCGGCGGGTTGCTCGTTGATCGACCTGTCCGGCGCCTTGCCGGCCGAACAGGCGCCCCAGGTGGTGCCGGAAGCCAATGCCCAGATGCTGGACGGTTTGAAAAAGCCATTCCAGCTCGGTAGCCCAAGCCCTTGCGCCACCCATCTGGCAGTGGTCCTCGCGCCGCTGCGGGGGCTGTTGGATATCCAGCGCGTCAGCGTCACCGCTAACCTGGCGGTGTCCGCCCAGGGCCGTGAAGCCGTCAGCGAACTGGCCCGGCAAACCGCCGAGCTGCTGAATGTACGGCCCCTGGAACCCAAATTCTTTGACCGGCAGATGGCTTTCAACCTGTTGGCCCAGGTCGGCACGCCGGATGCGCAGGGCCACACTGCCCTGGAAAAGCGCCTGGTCCACGAACTGCGCGCCCTGCTTGAACTACCGTTACTGAAAATTTCCGCGACCTGCGTTCAAGCTCCGGTGTTTTTTGGCGATAGCCTGAGCGTGTCCCTGCAACTGGCGGGCGCTGTGGACCTGGGCGCAGTGAATCGCGCGTTGGAAGCGGCGCCGGGCATCGAACTGGTGGAAGAGGGCGATTACCCTACAGCCGTTGGGGATGCGGTCGGTCAGGACGTGGTCTACGTGGGGCGGGTGCGTGCCGGCATCGACGACCCGGCGGAACTAAACTTGTGGCTGACGTCAGATAACGTACGCAAAGGCGCGGCGCTTAACGCCGTGCAACTGGCACAGTTGTTGATAAAACACCTTGTGTAAAAGATACTTGGCGGCAATTTGTAGATTGATTCTAGCCAAGCGCTATGCTTGGCCCCATGCAGGAAAAGTTGCGCGTCGGTGAACTATCGGCTCGCCATGCCGAATGGCAGCGGTACCCAACCTTCTCGCCGGCCGAGGAGTGTTCAAACAAAGGATGAGGCTATGGTTCAAGTTCGCAAACTGGTGTTAGCAATAGCGGCCGCCTCGGCGCTGTCCTCCGGTATGGCGCAAGCGCTGCAACTTGGGGAGATGACCCTCAAGTCGAAGTTGAACCAGCCTCTGTCGGTGGAGATCGAGCTGCTCGACGTGGGCGGGCTGACAGCCTCCGATATCGTGCCCAGCCTCGCGTCTTCCCAGGCCTTTGTGGATGCGGGGGTCGATCGCCAGGCGTTCCTCGATGAGCTGACCTTTACCCCGGTGCTCAACCCCAGCGGTCGCAGTGTGGTTCGTGTCACCTCGAGCAAGCCATTGCCTGATTCCTATGTACGCTTCCTGTTGCAGGTGCAATGGCCGAATGGTCGGTTGATGCGTGACTACAGCGTCTTGCTGGACCCGGCCAAGTTCGAGCAAAAAGCCCCTGAGGCCAGCGCCCCGGCACCCCGTCTTGCCCCGCCTGCTGCTGCCAGTGTGACCAAGGCGGCGGAATACACCACGACTTCTCGCGACACCCTGTGGGAAATCGCCGCAAAAAATCGCAATGGCGGCTCGATCCAGCAGACCATGCTGGCGATCCAGGCGTTGAACCCGGGAGCCTTTGTCGACGGCAACATCAACCGTATGAAGACCGGCCAGGTATTGCGCATGCCGGACCCGGTACAAAGCACCAGTCTGCCGCAGCCCGAGGCGATCGCCGAAGTGACCGCGCAGAATGCGGCCTGGCGCCAGGGGCGCCGTGGCGCTAACAATCAGGCAGCGGGGCGCCAGCAACTGGATGCGACCAAACGTACCCAGGCCGGCGCAGCGCCGTCGCAGACGGCAGCGAAGGACAACCTGAGCCTGGTCTCGGCCGAAGCCGCCAAGGCGGGCGTCAAGGGCGCGGCGGGTGATAGCAAGGCTTTGAACAACAAGCTGGCGGTGACCCAGGAAAGCCTGGATTCGACCCGCCGCGAAAATGAAGAACTGAAAAGCCGCATGACTGACCTGCAAAGTCAGTTGGACAAGCTGCAGCGGCTGATTGAGTTGAAAAACAACCAACTGGCCAAGTTGCAGGCTGAAGGCGGCGCCCCGGCGCAGCCGGCTGTAATCCCTGCCGAACTGGCTGCGGCGCCGACCGCGCCTGCTGCCCCTGCTCCGGCTGCCGAAGCGCCGGTGGTCGCGCCAGTGGAAACCCCGGCTGAGCCCGCGCCAGTGGCCAGCACCGAAGGCAAGTTCAATGACCTGCTGACCAACCCTATCGTCCTCGGGGTGATCGGTGGTGCCGCCGGCCTCCTGGTGTTGTTGCTCCTGCTGCTATGGGCGCGCCATCGCAATGCGCGCCTGGAAGAGGAAAAACACCTGCGCATGGCGCGGGCGCTGGCCGAAGAGCCGGAATTTTCCTCGAATATTGAGCAGGACCTGTCTCTGGACAGTTTCGAGGGCCTTGAAGTCCCGGCGGCAAGCGTCAAGCTGGCTCCAGCTCCAGCTCCAGCTCCAGCTCCAGCTCCAGCTCCAGCTCCGGTTGCCGTGGCGCCGGTGCCTGCCCCGGCGACCAGCATGGCGCCGCCAAGCAAACTGATCATCGAACCCGGTTCCTCCGATGCCCTGGCCCAGGCCCAGTCCCATCTGGACCGTGGTCACTTGAACCAGGCGGCGGCCGTGCTGGAAGAGGCGATCAAGCTGGAGCCCGCGCGCAGTGACCTGCGCCTCAAGCTCCTGGAAGTCTACGGCCAGCAGGGCGACAAGGACGGTTTCGTGACCCAGGAGCGCCAGTTGGTCGCCAATGGCGAGAACCACGCCCAGGTCGAGCTGTTGAAAAATCGCTACCCGGCCATGGCCGTGCTCGCGGCGGGCGTCAGTGCTGCGGTCGCCGCCGCCGCGCTTGATGCGCAGTACGTCAAGGATCTGCTCCAGGAAGAACCGGCGCCTGCTCCCGCGCCTGAAACCGATGCTTTCGACAATGATTTCGACCTGAGCCTGGATGACCTGGAAGCCGCGTCGCCGGCAGTGGTCGCGCCGGAGCCCGAGGTCGATGACCTGAGCTTTGAGTCGGTGCTGCAGCAGCAAACCGAGGCCAAGGCCAGCCCGGACGATCTGTCCGACTTTGACCTCGACTTGCAGCTGGATGCGCCAGCCTCCCAGTCCGACGATGACTTCCTCTCGGGCCTGGAAGAAGAGATGAAGGACCTGCCGCCGGTCGAGCCGCCCACCCTGACGCCAGCTGCGCTGGATGACTTTGACCTGCCGGAAGACTTCGACCTGTCCCTGGCCGACGAGCCTGCATCATCGAGCAAGCCGGACGCATTCGCCTCGGAGCTTGACGACGTCAACGCCGAGCTGGAACGTCTGTCGCAGAGCCTGGAAAGCCCGTCGATCGAACCGAGCTTCACCGCTGAAGATGCGGCAAAGGGCGACGATGAGCCGGAATTCGATTTCCTGTCGGGTACCGACGAAGTTGCCACCAAACTCGACCTGGCCCAGGCTTACATCGACATGGGCGATGAGGGCGGTGCGCGTGACATCCTGGCCGAAGTCCTCACTGAGGGTGACGACGGCCAGCGTAGCGAAGCCAAGGAAATGCTCAGCCGCCTGGTGTGATTACCGGCAATTAACGCAGCGGCGGCCTTCGGGTCGCCGTTTTGCATTTAAATGGGGGAGTCGGGCTTGCCCGCGATAGAGGCGACTCGGTCCCTCAGTAAAAACGAGGCGCGGCTATCGCAGGCAAGCCAGCGCCCACAAAATGCCCCAGGCCCAGGCCTGGCACTTTATAATGGCCGCCTTTGCGCAACTATCAGGCTCTCAGCTCTTGGCAAATATAGATAACGCGGCCGCCGAAATGGCGGCCGCCGGCTTTTTCAGAATCGCCCTGGGCGTGGAATACAAAGGCTCGCGCTATCGCGGCTGGCAGCGCCAGGCCTCTGGCGTGCCGACCGTGCAGGAAACCCTGGAGAAGGCCCTGTCGAAGGTCGCCGACTCGCCGGTTTCATTGATGTGCGCCGGGCGCACCGACGCGGGCGTACATGCCTGCGGGCAAGTGGTGCATTTTGACACCCAGGCCGAGCGTTCGATGAAGGCGTGGGTCATGGGCGCCAATATCAATCTGCCCCACGATGTCAGTGTCAGCTGGGCCAAGGTTATGCCGGCGCACTTCCATGCGCGGTTCAAGGCGATTGCCCGGCGTTACCGCTATGTGATCTACAACGATCAGATCCGTCCGGCGCACTTGAACGAAGAAATCACCTGGAACCACCGTCCGCTGGACGCCGAGCGCATGGCTGAAGCGGCCCAGCATCTGGTGGGGATCCACGATTTCAGCGCCTTTCGCGCCGGCCAGTGCCAGGCCAAGTCGCCGATCAAGGAAGTCCACCACCTGCGGGTGACCCGTCACGGCAAGATGATTGTCCTGGATATCCGCGCCGGGGCGTTCCTGCACCATATGGTGCGCAATATCGCCGGGGTGCTGATGACCATCGGCACCGGCGAGCGCCCGGTGGAGTGGGCCAGGGAGGTGCTGGAGAGCCGGGTGCGGCGTACCGGCGGGGTTACGGCGCACCCGTTCGGCCTGTACCTGGTGGAGGTGGAGTACCGCGACGAGTTCGAGTTGCCGCAGCGTTTCATCGGGCCACACTTCCTCACTGGTTTCACTGAACTTGGCGGCTGACGCCCGGAAAAGCATTTGTTACCATCCGGGACTTTCCTGGACAGCCCCCTGAGGTTCCGACGATATGTCAGGCGTTCGCAGCAAGATTTGCGGGATTACCCGCATGGAAGACGCGCTGGCGGCAGTCGAGGCGGGGGCTGACGCCATTGGCTTTGTGTTTTATGCCAAGAGCCCGCGGGCGGTAACGGTGCAACAGGCCCGGGCGATCATTGCCGGCTTGCCGCCGTTCGTGACCACTGTGGGGCTGTTCGTCAACGCCAGCGCCTGCGAGCTCAATGAAACCCTGGATGCGGTGCCCCTGGACCTGTTGCAGTTCCATGGCGACGAAACCCCGGAGGAGTGCGCCGGCTACCATCGCCCGTATATCAAGGCGCTGCGGGTCAAGGCCGGGGACGATATCGCCGCCAGTTGTGCCGCCTACGCCGGGGCCAGCGGGATTTTGCTCGATGCCTATGTCGAGGGCATTCCTGGCGGTACCGGCGAGGCCTTCGATTGGTCGCTGATCCCCCAGGGCTTGAGCAAGCCGATCATCCTGGCGGGTGGCTTGTGCGCTGACAATGTGGCGCAGGCCATTGCCCAGGTTCGCCCGTATGCCGTCGACGTCAGTGGCGGGGTGGAGCAGGCCAAGGGCATCAAGGACTCTGGCAAGATTCACGCATTCATGCAGGCAGTGCGCAGCAGCAGTGGCGCGATGTGACGGCTGGCAGTCTGCCGCCGTCAGTAACTACCACTGTGTAAAACAGGCCGGCGTTGCCCTCGGGCGGCGCCAATGAAGTGGCAACCACGCACTGGCGGGTTGTCTGGAAGGCTGAGGGCAGGTGCAGGAAATGGCTGGTCGAACGTCTGACCCCGTCCTGCAGTTGTTATCGCCACATCAATGAATTTAGCTCAAGGGCATACGCGGGGCTGTGTTCAAGCCACCGGTACTGGAGAAAGAAAGCATGAGCAACTGGTTAGTAGACAAACTGATCCCCTCGATCATGCGTTCCGAGGTGAAGAAAAGCTCGGTCCCTGAAGGTCTGTGGCACAAGTGCCCCTCCTGCGACGCGGTGTTGTACCGCCCGGAGCTGGAAAAGACCCTGGACGTTTGCCCCAAGTGCAATCACCACATGCGTATCGGCGCCCGCGCCCGTATCGACATTTTCCTCGACGCCGATGGCCGTGCCGAGCTGGGCGCTGACCTGGAACCGGTGGACCGCCTCAAGTTCCGCGACGGCAAGAAGTACAAGGACCGCCTGACCGCTGCGCAAAAGCAGACGGGCGAGAAAGACGCGCTGATCTCCGTCAGCGGCAAGCTGCTGGGCATGCCAGTGGTGGTGTCGGCGTTTGAGTTCTCCTTCATGGGTGGCTCGATGGGCGCCATTGTCGGTGAGCGTTTTGTACGCGCCGCCAACTACGCCCTGGAAAACCGTTGCCCGATGATCTGCTTCGCCGCCTCCGGTGGTGCGCGGATGCAGGAAGCGCTGATTTCGCTGATGCAAATGGCCAAGACCTCTGCGGTACTGGCGCGTCTGCGTGAAGAAGGCATCCCGTTCATCTCGGTCCTGACCGACCCGGTCTACGGCGGCGTTTCCGCCAGCCTGGCGATGCTGGGCGACGTGATTGTCGGCGAGCCCAAGGCGCTGATCGGCTTTGCCGGCCCACGCGTGATCGAGCAGACCGTACGTGAAAAACTGCCGGAAGGCTTCCAGCGCAGCGAGTTCCTGCTGGAGCACGGCGCCATCGACATGATCATTGCCCGTTCCGAACTGCGTCCGCGCCTGGGCAACCTGCTGGCACAGATGATGGGTTTGCCGACCCCGGTGTACGTCGCGCCTAAGGTCGAGCCCATCGTTGTGCCGCCGGTGCCTGCAAACCTATGACCCAACGAACCCTGGGCGAATGGCTCGCCTACCTCGAGCAGTTGCATCCGTCAGCCATCGACATGGGGCTGGAGCGCTCGCAACAGGTAGCGGCCCGCCTTGGGTTGGGGCGGCCGGCGCCACGGGTGATCACGGTCACTGGCACCAACGGCAAGGGTTCTACCTGCGCTTTCGTCGCCGCGTTGCTGCAGGCCCAGGGCCTGAAGGTGGGCGTCTACAGCTCGCCGCACTTGCTGCGTTACAACGAGCGTGTGCAGCTCAATGGCGTCGAAGCCACTGACGAGCAGTTATGCGAAGCCTTTGCGGCGCTGGATGCTGGACGTGGCGAAACCTCCCTGACCTATTTCGAGATGGGCACCCTGGCCGCGTTCTGGCTGTTCGAGCGTGAACAACTGGATGCGGTGGTGCTGGAAGTCGGTCTGGGCGGTCGTCTGGATACCGTCAATGTGGTGGATGCCGACCTCGCGTTGGTGACCAGCATTGGTGTGGATCATGCTGACTACCTGGGCGATACCCGCGAATCCGTGGCCTATGAAAAGGCCGGGATCTTCCGCCAGGGCAAGCCGGCGCTGTGCGGTGATGTGGACCCGCCCCATACCTTGCTGGATAAGGTGCGCGAGCTGGATTGCCCGTTTTTCCTGCGGGGCCGGGACTTCGGCCTGGAAGTGGCAGGCGATCGCTGGTCGTGGCACGGTGTCGATGCGCGGGGCCAGGGGGTCGAGCTGCACGACCTGCCGCTGCTGAACCTGCCCATGGAAAACGCCGCGCTCGCCCTGCAGGCCTACCTGTTGCTGGATCTGCCGTGGAATGCCGGGCAGATTGCCGATACCTTGCAGCGTACGCAGGTGGTCGGGCGCCTGGATCGTCGCTCGTTCGAGTGGCAAGGCAAGCGCTTGAACCTGTTGCTGGATGTCGGGCATAACCCCCATGCTGCGCAGTACCTGGCGCGTCGTTTGTCGCTCCAGGCGCCGGCGGGTCGGCGTCTGGCGGTGTTCGGCCTGCTGGCGGACAAGGATCTGGACGGTGTGGTCGCGCCTTTGCTGGGCAGTGTGCAGTCCTGGGCCGTCGCCCCGCTGGATACGCCGCGCACCCGTACGGCGGATGATGTGCAGGCGGTGTTGCAGAACCTTGGCGCGACGGTGACGTCCCATGCAAGCGTAACCGCTGCATTGGAGGCTCAATGCGCGGTGGCAACGGCCGAGGACGAGATTCTGTTGTTCGGATCATTTTATTGTGTTGCCGAGGCGCTTGAGTGGTTGGCCCGGCGCTCCACGGAGGAAGCTGCACATGGCATTACTGGATAGCGCATACAAGCAGCGAATGGTCGGAGCCCTGGTGCTGGTGGCATTGGCGGTGATTTTCCTGCCGATGCTGTTTTCTCGCCAGGACGAGCAGCGCCAGGTTACGGTCGAAGCACCGGCGGCGCCCCAGGCGCCGGTGATGCCGCAGGTCCAGGTCGAGCCGGTAGTGGTGCCTGAGCCGCAGGCGCTGCCCGAGGAAGAACCGGTGCCGACCGATGCGGAAATTGCCGAACAGCAAGCACCTTCGGCGCCGATCCAGCCGAGTGTGCCGGTGGTAAAACCTGCTCCTGCGCCTGTGGTTGCCGCCAAGCCGGCTGCACCTGCTCCTGCGCCGAAACCGGTCGCACCGCAGCCCGCAGCCCCGGGCAAGCCTGATGTGGGGCAAAGCCGTATTGATCCGAATGGCCTGCCGATCAGTTGGTCGGTGCAACTCGCCAGCCTGTCCAATCGCGAAAGCGCCGAAGCCTTGCAGAAAACCCTGCGCAGCCAGGGTTATAACGCGTATATCCGAACTGCCAATGGCAAGAATCGGGTATTTGTCGGTCCGCTGATCGAGCGTGCCGAGGCTGACCGCCTGCGGGACTTGCTGGGTCGCCAGCAGAACCTGAAGGGCTTTGTGGTGCGCTTCCAGCCAGAGCGCGGCTGAAACATCCAAATGTGTATGCAGGCTTGTGTGGGAGCGGGCTTGCCCGCGATGACGGTGGACCAGTCGATAGTTTAGTTGACTGGCACGCCGCTATCGCGGGCAAGCCCGCTCCCACATTGGTTTTTGCCTGACTTGAGATGGCCATGGCTTGCCACAACCCATTGATTTGCAATGGACTGCCAAACACCGCTTACCGATAGCCCAGCGCTCTGCTAAAATGCGCCGCCTTATCCGTCTGTAGGCTGCACTGTGCCATTTACCTGGGTTGATTGGGCGATCGTAGCCATCATCGCCATCTCCGCATTGATCAGTCTAAGCCGCGGCTTCGTCAAAGAAGCATTGTCGCTGCTGACCTGGATCGTTGCAGGAGTCGTCGCCTGGATGTTCGGCGGATCCCTGGCCGTTTATCTGGCCGGTTATATCGAAACACCTTCGGCTCGCGTCATCGCGGGCTGCGCCATCATGTTCATCGCCACGCTGCTGGTGGGAGCAATGGTCAATTATCTTATCGGCGAATTGATACGTGTCACCGGCCTCTCCGGGACCGATCGATTTCTCGGCATGGCCTTCGGTGCCGCGCGTGGCGCGTTGCTGGTGGTCGTTGCGGTCGGGCTGTTGAGCCTGGGTCCGGTACAGCAGGATGCATGGTGGCAGGAGTCGAGTCTCGTGCCAAAATTTCTATTGGTTGCAGATTGGTCCAAGAACCTCATATTGGGGTGGAGCAGTCAGTGGCTGGCCAGCGGTATCAGCGTACCCGCTGATCTTCCGTTCAAGGAACATCTCTTGCCCGGCAACGCGCCGCAGTAAGTAGTGTTCAGTCAAGATTCATTAAGTAGGGGTTGCGTCGCATGTGTGGCATCGTCGGTATCGTCGGTAAGTCGAACGTCAATCAGGCGCTGTATGACGCGCTAACCGTCCTCCAGCACCGCGGCCAGGACGCTGCCGGTATTGTGACCAGCCATGACGGCCGGTTATTCCTGCGCAAGGACAATGGCCTGGTACGTGACGTGTTCCATCAGCGTCACATGCAGCGCCTGGTCGGGCATATGGGCATTGGTCATGTGCGTTATCCGACTGCCGGTAGCTCGACTTCGGCCGAAGCTCAACCGTTTTACGTCAACTCGCCGTACGGCATTACCTTGGCGCACAACGGCAACCTGACCAACGTTGAGCAACTGGCCAAGGAGATTTACGAATCTGACCTGCGCCATGTCAACACCAACTCCGACTCGGAAGTGCTGCTCAACGTGTTCGCCCACGAACTGGCCCAGCGCGGCAAGTTGCAGCCTACCGAAGAAGATGTGTTCGCTGCCGTGACTGACGTGCATAACCGCTGCGTTGGCGGCTACGCGGTCGTGGCAATGATCACCGGCTACGGTATTGTTGGTTTCCGCGACCCGCACGGCATTCGTCCTATCGTGTTCGGCCAGCGTCACACCGACGAAGGCGTCGAGTACATGATCGCCTCCGAAAGCGTATCCCTGGATGTACTGGGCTTCACCCTGGTGCGCGACCTGGCGCCGGGCGAAGCGGTGTACATCACCGAAGACGGCAAGCTGCATACCCGTCAGTGCGCGATCAACCCGAAACTCACCCCATGCATCTTCGAACACGTCTACCTGGCGCGTCCGGATTCGATCATTGATGGTGTTTCGGTGTACAAGGCGCGTCTGCGCATGGGTGAGAAGCTCGCCGAGAAGATCCTGCGCGAACGCCCTGAGCATGACATCGACGTGGTGATCCCGATCCCGGACACCAGTCGCACCGCCGCGCTGGAGCTGGCTACCCGCCTGGGCGTCAAGTTCCGCGAAGGTTTCGTCAAGAACCGCTACATCGGCCGCACCTTCATCATGCCGGGCCAGGCGGCTCGCAAGAAGTCGGTACGCCAGAAGCTCAATGCCATCGAGCTGGAATTCCGCGGCAAGAACGTGATGCTGGTGGATGACTCCATTGTGCGTGGCACCACGTGCAAGCAGATCATCCAGATGGCCCGCGAAGCCGGGGCGAAGAACGTGTACTTCTGTTCTGCTGCGCCTGCCGTGCGGTACCCGAACGTGTACGGTATCGACATGCCGAGCGCCCACGAACTGATTGCGCACAATCGTTCGACCCAGGATGTAGCCGACCTGATCGGTGCCGATTGGCTGATTTACCAGGACCTTCCTGACCTGATCGAAGCGGTTGGCGGCGGCAAGATCAAGATCGAGCAGTTCGATTGCGCGGTCTTCGATGGCAAGTACGTGACGGGTGATGTCGACGAGGCGTACCTGAACAAGATTGAGCAGGCGCGTAACGACTCATCGAAGATCAAGACCCAGGCGGTCAGCGCGATCATCGATCTGTACAACAACTGAGTAACTACCGGCCCTGAGGGGCCGGTTTTGTATGTTAAATAAAGAATTTGAGTGAAGGAGTGGCAGCATGAGTCAGGAATGGGATGCCGGTCGGTTGGACAGCGACCTCGATGGTGTGGCTTTCGATACCCTGGCTGTGCGCGCCGGCCAGCACCGCACGCCGGAAGGTGAACACGGTGACCCGATGTTCTTCACCTCCAGCTACGTGTTCCGCACCGCGGCGGACGCGGCGGCGCGCTTTGCTGGCGAAGTGCCGGGTAACGTTTACTCCCGCTATACCAACCCGACGGTGCGCGCCTTCGAAGAGCGCATCGCGGCGCTGGAAGGGGCAGAGCAGGCCGTCGCCACAGCTACCGGCATGGCGGCGATCCTCGCCGTGGTGATGAGCCTGTGCAGCGCCGGTGATCACGTATTGGTGTCGCGCAGTGTGTTTGGTTCGACCATCAGCTTGTTCGAAAAGTACTTCAAGCGCTTTGGCATTGAAGTCGACTACGTGCCGCTGGCGGACCTTTCTGGCTGGAATGCGGCCATCAAGGCCAATACCAAATTGCTGTTTGTCGAGTCGCCGTCCAACCCGCTGGCAGAGCTGGTGGACATCGCCGCTCTCGCCGAAGTGGCCCACGCCAAGGGCGCGATGCTGGTAGTGGATAACTGCTTCTGCACGCCGGCCCTGCAGCAGCCACTGAAGCTCGGCGCAGATATCGTGGTGCATTCGGCCACCAAGTTCATCGACGGCCAGGGTCGTTGCATGGGCGGCGTGGTGGCCGGCCGCGGCGAGCAGATGAAGGAAGTGGTGGGCTTCTTGCGCACCGCTGGCCCGACCCTGAGCCCGTTCAATGCGTGGATTTTCCTCAAGGGCCTGGAAACCCTCAGCCTGCGGATGAAGGCCCATTGCGCCAATGCCCAGGCCCTGGCCGAGTGGCTGGAGCAGCAGGACGGCATCGAGAAAGTCCACTACGCCGGCTTGAAGAGCCACCCGCAACACGAGCTGGCTCAGCGTCAGCAGCGTGGCTTCGGGGCCGTGGTCAGTTTCGAGGTCAAGGGCGGCAAAGAGGGCGCGTGGCGCTTTATCGACGCGACACGCCTGATCTCCATCACCGCCAACCTGGGTGATAGCAAAACCACCATTACCCATCCAAGCACCACTTCCCATGGTCGCCTGGCACCGCAGGAGCGTGAAGCCGCGGGTATCCGCGACAGCCTGATCCGTGTTGCCGTTGGCCTGGAAGATGTGACTGACTTGCAGGCCGACCTGGCTCGCGGGCTGGCTGCCTTGTGATCGAGTGGTCCCTGGAGGCGGCTGGCGTCAGTAATGGCCGGGTCGCGTTGGTGACGGGTGCGGCACGCGGTATCGGCCTGGGGATCGCGGCCTGGCTGGTCAGCGAAGGCTGGCAGGTGGTGTTGGCTGACCTGGACCGCGAGCGGGGCGCCAAGGTGTCCAGGGTGCTGGGTGACAACGCCTGGTTTATCACCATGGACGTGGCCGATGAGCAGCAGGTGGCCCTTGGGGTGGCCGAAGTGCTGGGTCAGTTCGGGCGCCTGGATGCCCTGGTGTGTAATGCCGCTGTGGCCGATCCGCGCAATATCACATTGGATAGCCTGGACCTGGCTTACTGGAATCGGGTGCTGGCGGTGAACCTCAGTGGGCCGATGCTGCTGGCCAAGCACTGTGCGCCCTATCTGCGTGCCCATGGTGGTTCGATCGTAAACCTCGCCTCGACCCGGGCGCGGCAGTCGGAAGCGGATACCGAGGCTTACGCGGCGAGCAAGGGCGGCCTGTTGGCCCTGACTCACGCGCTGGCTATCAGCCTGGGGCCGGAGGTGCGGGTCAACGCTGTCAGCCCGGGCTGGATCGACGCCCGTGATCCCGCGGCGCGCCGTGCAGAGCCGTTGAGTGACGCCGATCATGCGCAGCATCCTGCGGGCCGGGTAGGCACGGTTGAGGACGTGGCAGCCATGGTGGCGTGGCTGCTGTCGCGCAGCGCCGGGTTCGTCACTGGGCAAGAGTTCGTGGTGGACGGTGGGATGAGCAAGAAGATGATTTACAGCGAGTAGGGCGGGTCCTGCACTTGACGTTATTTTGTCTTTTTCAGAAAAACTTCAAGCAGGCTCTTGACTTAGGTCCGCCATCTGCGTAAATTTCGCGGCCTCAACGAAGCAAAGGGTGATTAGCTCAGCTGGGAGAGCATCTGCCTTACAAGCAGAGGGTCGGCGGTTCGATCCCGTCATCACCCACCACTTCTTGAGAGTTTTGCCTTCGGGCAAGACGCAACGTTAAAGGTTGCACCGACGCGCAGCGGTAGTTCAGTCGGTTAGAATACCGGCCTGTCACGCCGGGGGTCGCGGGTTCGAGTCCCGTCCGCTGCGCCATATTTTCCAGGTCCGATGTTTCGGATTTGAGATTGAACAGCCAAGGCTGCTCAGTCAGATGTTTGAAGGCGGTTGAAGGTGACACTTCAGCAGTCTGAGCGATACGCAGCGGTAGTTCAGTCGGTTAGAATACCGGCCTGTCACGCCGGGGGTCGCGGGTTCGAGTCCCGTCCGCTGCGCCATATCTGTTCCAGGGTCCACTGAACACCCTGAGAGCGCCAAGAAAAGCGTTATGCTTGATTGGATCGATAGCAAAGACCCTGGTCGAAAGACCGGGGTTTTTTGTGTCTGCGATTTGATGATTCGACCTGTAGGAGCCAGCACGCCGGCTCCTGCAGGGTGTTGATCAGAAACCCAGCTTGTCCCGCAGCCCGTAGTACCACGCGCCCAGTGCCGCAAATGGCGTGCGCAACAGTTGGCCGCCCGGGAACGGGTAGTGCGGCAGGTCGGCAAACGCATCAAAACGCTCTGCCTGGCCTCTGAGGGCTTCAGCCAGTACCTTGCCTGCCAGGTGGGTGTACGTCACGCCATGGCCGCTACAGCCTTGGGAGTAGTAGATGTTGTCGCCGATGCGACCGACCTGGGGCAGGCGCGAAAGGGTCAGTAGGAAGTTGCCGGTCCAGGCGTAGTCGATTTTTACATCCTTCAATTGCGGAAAAGCCTTGAGCATCTTCGGCCGGATGATCGCTTCGATGTTCGCTGGATCCCGTGCGCCATACACCACGCCACCGCCGAAGATCAGGCGCTTGTCGCTGGTCAGTCGGTAGTAGTCGAGCAGGTAGTTGCAATCTTCGACGCAGAAATCCTGGGGGAGCAGGCGGTTGGCCAGTTCATCACCCAGTGGCGCCGTGGTAATCACTTGGGTGCCGCAAGGCATCGACTTGGCCGCCAACTCGGGCACCAGGTTGCCCAGGTAGGCGTTGCCGGCGACGATGATGAATTTAGCCTTCACCTTGCCTTGCGCCGTGTGGACGACAGGGTTGGCGCCACGTTCGATACGCACGGCGGCGGACTGTTCGTAGATGGTGCCGCCCAGGGACTCCACTGCCGCCGCTTCACCCAATGCCAGGTTGAGCGGATGGATATGCCCGCCACTCATGTCCAGCAGGCCGCCCACGTAGTTCTCGCAGGCCACCACCTCGCGGATGCGCCGCTCGTCGAGCAGCTCCAGCTGGGTATGGCCATAGCGTTCCCACAAGCGCTTCTGCGACTCCAGGTGGCCCATGTGCTTGCTATTGAGCGCGGCGAATACACCGCCGTCCTTCAAGTCGCACTGGATCTGGTACTTGGCAACCCGCTCACGGATGATCCTGCCGCCCTCGAACGCCATTTGTCCCAACAGTTGCGCCTGCTGGGGGCCGACGCTGCGTTCGATCACGTCGATATCACGGCTATAGCTGTTGACGATCTGGCCACCATTGCGCCCGGACGCACCGAAACCCACTTTGGCGGCTTCCAGTACCGTTACGCGAAAGCCGTTCTCCAGCAGAAACAGCGCGCTCGACAACCCGGTATAGCCAGCACCGATCACGCACACATCGGTTTCAACCTCACCTTGCAGCACTGGCCGCGGAGGAGCCGCATTGGCGGACGCGGCGTAATACGACTGGGGATAGGGGGTGTTCGCCATACTGGAACCTCTGTTTTATATTTTTTACGAGTGCGCCGATCCTACCTGAGTTGAAAATGCCCTGCCAGCCACTCGAAAAAGCAGCGCTGCTGATAAAAATAAAAAATTCGCATATTCATAGGCTTAGCTGCAAAAAAGGTGTTGACACCCCTCGGGAATTCCGTAGAATGCCGCCTCACAGCAGGCACGTAGCTCAGTTGGTTAGAGCACCACCTTGACATGGTGGGGGTCGTTGGTTCGAGTCCAATCGCGCCTACCAAACAAAATCCGCTCTGCTGGGCGGTCTAGAAGGGCTCACCGAAAGGTGGGCCCTTTTTTGTTGTCTTGGATTTCATCAGAACGTTCACAAAATATCGGGTTCGTTCACACTGGGCAATGTGAACGCCGATCTCCTCCGCTTCTTGGAGGGATTCTGCCTCGTCTCAAAATCTCTCTATCATCGATTAACCCCAGCTCGAAATCCTGCTTCAGGCGCTTTGGCGTCATGTATTAGCGTCAGGATGGCAGGGGGCCGAGCAACTCATAGACCGAACCAGTCGACAGGTTGGGCTCTCTCGGGCGGGTCATCGGTATCTATAAATAAAGTTGTGAATTGAAGCTTGCTGGTGATAAGGCAGGTGATGTGATGGCTTTTGGTGGTGGCGTAAATTTTCCGGGGCGAAAGCCCCATGATGTAGGTGGCTATCAGGATGCGGAGTCAATGGTCGTTTGTCGTGGTAGCATCTGGCCAGTCCTGCATGAGGAATGAAGTGCGTGTGATGGCACACCGCCGGATAACTTGAGAGTCAAGCTATACTACGCTGCCAGTTGGTCGGGGGCGGGGCATAGTTGGCAGGCGTTGATTGCTACATATAA
Source organism: Pseudomonas sp. FP2294 (assembly GCF_030687625.1). Classification (NCBI taxonomy): domain Bacteria; kingdom Pseudomonadati; phylum Pseudomonadota; class Gammaproteobacteria; order Pseudomonadales; family Pseudomonadaceae; genus Pseudomonas; species Pseudomonas sp. FP2294. The sequence continues at coordinate 3,887,528 of NZ_CP117441.1, read as the reverse complement.
TAATTTTCTGGTTTCTGTTCTTGAATTGGAAACTCTAAAGCTAGGGGGGGGCGGGTTATGGTTCGCGAAGTGATTGGTCATGATGATAATGATATTGTAATGCTGGGTGATAAGCTTCCAGTTTCAATGAAGCTTGTGCAAAGTATGTATAACGAGTTGACCGGGAAGACTGAGAATATTGGTCAGATGTTGAACGGTAATCACGAAATAACGTTTTCTGATATACAGCAACTGAATTTTAAGATACTGCAGCTTTTTGAGCAGTATTCGGTGATTGAGAAGAGTTGCTGTGTGACGATATATCACATTAATGATAGTAAGGAACAATTTAGTTCGTTTGATCGATTTTCATTTTACGAGAAGGGTTCAAAAAGCCCTTGCGAAAATATTCGAATTGAATACAATTTTCTTATAGTTTTGCCAGCTACAAAAAAGCCACAGTCATACAAAATCACTGTTGATTTGCATTCAAGGGCTGCTCTCAAGAGAAAAGCACGTGCTGAAGTTGGCGTAAATCGCCGTATAGTTCAGATGGTTGCGTTTCGTACTGGCATGATTGATATAGAATATGTCGATTATACCGTTGCTAGAAACTTTATGACGGCTATTAATGAGTGGTACGGCTCCGTAAATAAAAACGAAGGATTTTGGGGGTATGATACGCTTCAAGATAACTCTCATAAAATTTCATCTGTATTTTCTGTATTAAGTCTTTTTTGTTTGTTTTTTGTTATTTATTTCAATAGTGAGCAATTGGTTCCTCCTGCGGCAAGCTTGCATCAGTTATATTTGGCAATGGTGGTTTCGATTTTTTCGGCGATTTTTATTAGTGTGGTGGCGGGGCGCTTTGGTAGTGCGTGTGAGTCATTAATAGATGTATATGCTCCAGTATCGGGCCTGATTTTAAATAAAGGTGATGATGATGTTCTTTCGGAGCAGCGCCGATCTAATGTTAAAACTGTGGTGGGTGGGATTTTGTTTACTGCAATAACAGTTGGTCTTAATGTATTTTCTTCATATGCCTTTTTGAAGATGGGGATCACTGGCTAGTCATCTATGTTGAAAAGCTTGCTTTGATGGCTGTTAACTAATGCCTCTATTTATAAATTCACCGCTGTGATAGTAAGTAGAGGTGTTGTTAGCGGGTTTAGGGTTGATTGGTGAGTGTACGTTAATATCAGGTTCTGGATTGCCGGGGGGAGTTCTGCTGGGGGTTTCTTATAGCTCAACTCCCAAATACACTTAAAGAACGGTCTGTCTAATTTGGTGTTCCAAATCCGCCGCCAAAAATAAGTGAGCTTCTTTGGGTGTCTCTAGCACAAGGCTGGAAAAAATAAGCTGAGCGAGCTAGGTGCTAAGCACTGCACGAGTAGGTCAATCGGAAGCTCGACAAATCTCAAAATAAATTGGACGGCTCTTAAGCTCTCGCAGCCTCAGAACGAGACGTTGAAGGCGAGCATCAAGCGACGTACTACCGTTGGTGTGAACTCGCTGCCACGAGCGGTACGCAAGCCTTGGAGGGGCTTATGCTTCTGTCGTGCCCTTGTTCCAGTGACGTTTGATAGTGGCAATGCCCATACCCAGCTCAATAGCTGTCTGAAGCTGAGTCATGTCTTTGGCCTTGAGTCGTTGCACTGCTGCTGTGGTGCTAGTGGCCTCGGGACGACCAAGTTTCTTGCCTTCAGTCTTGGCGCGACTCAGACCAGCTTGGGTACGTTCAATCAGCAAATCACGTTCAAACTCCGCAACAGCTCCCAGCACTTGCATGGTCATCTTGCCTGCTGCACTGGTGAGGTCTACGCCACCAAGGGCCAGGCAGTGAACACGGATACCGCTTGAGTCCAGATGCTCAACTGTAGCGCGTACATCCATGGCGTTACGCCCCAGCCGGTCAAGCTTAGTAACGATCAGTACGTCTCCAGATTCCATGCGATCAAGCAGCTTCTGAAAGCCGGGGCGTTCCTTGGCTGCAATGCTTCCTGAAATGGTTTCTTCTACTACACGGCTCGCCTGTACATCGAACCCGGCAGATTTCACTTCCTGCAACTGATTCTCTGTGAACTGGTTGGAGGTGGACACTCGTGCATAAAGGAAAGTGCGTGACATGGCGGGTAGCTCCAAGGCGTATCATTTAACGTGGTATCAGTGTGCCTGCGTATCAACAATTAACCAAGGCTAATTTGATGATTCCTGATGCCGCCTGTCCGGAGCGTATCGTTTAACGACCGTTTGTTGATGCCTACGATTGTCGTAGACGCATGATGGCGTCTGTGAGGGCTTGGCTGTTCGAGTCCAGCACTTGTAATGCAGCCAGAGCATTGTCAGCAGCAACAGTACCGCCTTGGCTGGAAACCCATCCGGCAAGTTCTTCTAACGCAGCAGCGATGCCATGTTGGCTGTACAGCATCAGGGTTAATACGTCAGCAGTGGCTACGGCTTGATTCTGGGCAGTCATGGGCGTCGTCCTTGAAAGAGTCGGCACTGATCCTAGTCCACGTTGAAGCTGGTGCAAACAGGGAGGGTGCAGCCGTTGTTGATCAGGTTGTTAGCGTCAGGCATGGTCACCTTCCCGCAGTCAGTGCAAGCGCCTATCATTGGCGGATAACAGTCAGTGAGAATGCAAGGATGAACAAAAAGGCATGGTCGATAATTGGTTTGGCAGGTCTTGCTGTTGTTGCTGTCGTTAAGGCTGTACTCGATAAAACAGCTGAGAAAGTTGTTGATCAGTACTATCCCTCGGAAGGGATGGGAGCATTCTTCAGTTTCCTTGCTGGGATTCCGGCGTGGTTTATCCAGCCCGTGGGGGTGCCACTGCTGGTGTTGTTAGTTTTGTTGATTGCTCTTGGTGCATCCCTTGGCTATATCGCATGGATGATCTATAGCAAGCGGGTTGATAAGGAAGTTTTAAAGTCTAAATTGCCTGCTCCAAAACCAGCGTTGATCGTAAGTGATGAGCAAAGACTAGTTTTGAAGGTCATTGCAGATACTACGAATGCAGGAGTGCCGCTCACGATCAGAACGATTTTTGATTTTGCTGGAATGGATCAGCTAAATTTCGATAATGCACTTAACGAGTTGCAGATTAACAGGTTTATTATACCTTACGATAATTTCCAAAAAGGCAGAATGCTACAGCTTACCCCGGCAGGGACAAAGTACATCCTCGATGAGAATCTTGCACACAAAAGAATAGTCAAGGAGTTTGGTGCTCCAAGATAGTCAATGCTACTTACAGCGTACGCTGTAGGTTGATACCAATTAACGTTTTATTTTTTTTAAAGAGGTGAAGGGGATTTATTTTATTTTATAAAATCCCCTTGCTTTTGATCTGCTCTCAGGCTGTCGCCTGTCCCGTGCAAACCTTGAACGTAGTTCAAGAGGTATAACACTATCAAGCAGGCTTGATGGTAATACTTGGTTAGAAAATGATTCACTTTCGTTCATCAGTAATTTTATTATTTTTTTAACAAGGATAATATTTCAAAGTAAAACTATCAGGCTTCCGTCTTGATTGTGCTAATCCATTGGCTACGCCGACTGTGCTCAGCTGAGACGTACCGTCTCCAGTGCAAAGCTTTCGTTCGCTTCGCTCTCTTATAAATCTGTCGTTAATTAAAGTTACTGACCCCCCCCCCTTGAGAGTTTTCGTCAGGGGGGCGTTGCTTATCTCAGGCGGTCAGCCGCTCTAGTTTCCATTTCTTGATAGTGTTTCTTGAGACATCTGTCTGTCGTGCAATCGATTTTATATCCTCGCCTTGCTCCAGTAGGCGTAGTACCTCCTGTCGCTTCGGGTGTTCCTTTCGCCCTTGCTGCTTTGGTTCAGTCATACCGCTGGCCCAAAACGGATTGAAATCAATTTCCAAGCCAAGGCCAAGGAGTATTTCCGGATGGCGCTCCAAGTGCAGTGCTATACCCCTCAACGACACTCTTGCAGCTTCGACAACCCGTTGAATCTGTCTGACGCTCATCGGCTCGTGGTCGTGGTTCAGTAAGCGTCTTGAGGCGCTTTCTACTGAAATCTCTGGCTGGTATAGCAGTTTGGTGACGTCAGTGGTAGAAACGCTGTACCTTCCGTTGATTACTCCTGGCCCCATATTGATGGCGCCTCGGACGTAGTCGTCTAGCCAAGGTGTTGGTATCTCTTCGACCTTGGCAGCACAGATTACTGCGTACAACGGATTCTTAACTACCGATGCTTTTCGGCCTTTCCCTGTCGTTGGCTCGGCGTGTCTCCCGTTTCTGGTGGTAGGCAGGGTATTGACTGTTGCAGTATGCCCGTCGTGCGTAGTGGGGATGACAATCGAAATTGGGCTCCCGTCCTCATCTATGATGAACGCAGATACTTCCTGACCGGATGGAACTGGGTAGTCGAATGGTTCGGGAGTGTATTCAGAGTGGGTGTAACTACCCAGAACCTCGCTCGTAACCTTGTCGAAGATGATGTCATCAATGGTGGCTGTGCGATGTTTGGTGAGCGTGAAACGAATGTCGGGGGTTGGTACAGTGGCGTGGATCACTTTATTGAGGGCGATACTGGTCATCTTCATTTCTCCTTTTTAGTTCATTTCATAGGCGTTACCTCAGGTATTGCCGATTTAGTTATCCAAGTATTTTTCTTAGGGTGTGCTTTGCCAAATATTGGTAATTAAACCCCCAAATATGCTGGCTGAAACCCATGTAAAAACACCCAGCCCATAGGGTAGTTAGGGGTAGGCTCTTTTACATGGATTTGCGTCAGTAAACAGTGGCGCTAGCTGCGAACCTGTAACAGTTCAAAAAAGGCAGGGCTCACGCTCGCTAATTCTCCGGCGTCTACCAAAGTACCGTTTCGGGATCGCAGCCCAGCCCGTTTATCATATTTAGCCAAAATGGCATCGGACACCCGTATTGCTCGATACTTGGCGATAAGTCTCGGTTTGACGCTTGAGCAGATAATTTTTACGATCAGATTTGATTCTTTGTCTATAATGATGTAGTTCGACATTTTCTATTTCTCCTTGTGGTTTTTTTCGGGTTGGCTTTCACCTCTATTTGGTTGTGCCTGTATATTTTTTTGTCGCGGCAACTTGCTAATGCATGGCACTGTGCAGTGCAGGCGAGTTAGGTGGAATCGATGTTCATATGTACCTCCGCATGTTGAATTTTTGGCAAAAAAATACCGACACATTGGTCGGCATCATCGGCAGTATTCTTTCTACGAAGTAGTAATAAATTCAGCTATTTGATGTCGGCAATCTCGTGGTTGGTTTTGCTTGCTTTTGCAATGTTCATGGAATTTCTCATGGGTTGCATTGACCGTCGGTGGTGGTCAACCAAAATTCAGGCGTTAAAAAACCTCCTGCGATTTCTGGGTGATTTGTTCACACCATGGTCGCGTAGAGGCTTCTAATTTGTCTGTTCTGCCCTCTGCGGCAGGAGGCAGATTCTACACGAATCCTTTAAAAAAACAACCCCCTAGGTGTTGACATTTACGATTGCCAAGTTTGGAAAACTTCTTTTCAGCGAGAGAGAAAAGCATTTGCTTAGTTCAGACCACCGATCTGCCCCGTAAACATTGGGCCGGACGGAATTTGTTCTAAGAGCATGACGAATCCAGAGCAGGTTATGCTCGGGTTTACGGTTGGTTTCTGACGAGTTTTCGAGGCCGCCAACCCTTCTGTTAATCGAGGCTGGCTGCCAGTTCGTTTGATCAGTCGATCAGGTGCAACACATCCCTGACATTCAGGTGGGAGTATCGAGCTACGGATCGAGTATCCCTGTGGCCCGAGACGATCATGATCTGTGCGTTGTTGAATCCCTTCTTCGCTACATTGGTGATTCTGGTGTGCCTGAGCTGGTGCAGCCTGACGCTGCTATCAAGTCCAGCCTTTACACGCGCCAGACGCACAGCCTGAGAAACGGCGTGGGGAGTTACAGTGAAGATCATGTCGAGTGGGTGACGTTCCACAGTGGCCCACAACTGGGCGAGTTCAAGAATCTCAACGGCTCGGTGGGTGAGGGGAACGGATCGCGTGCCGTTCTTTCCATCGATTACATCGGCAATGCGTTCTTTGAGGTGCAGGCAGTCTTTCGTCAGCTTCAGGATTTCAGACCGTCTCATGGCAGTCTCGTATGCCAGTTCAACAATGAGCTTCATGGTTGGTGAGAGTTTCTCCAGCAGCCGCTCAAGCTCACTCGCACGGATCACTTTGTCAGAAGATCGGTCTGGCTTTGGTAGTGCGATATCACTTACAGGATTGTGAATGTCGATCAGCAATCCGCGTTTAGCAAATCGATAGAAGCGGGACATAAAAGCAAGCTGCGTCCTGCACGTTGACGGCTTCACCTTCTTCAATCGCATGATCTTGAAGTCGTTGATCATCTGTGGGGTGATTTCGTGAATGGGCTGTGTGAAGTGCCTGCCCAGATGGTCAACGATTTTCAGTGCGTGGTCGTAGCTACCTTTGCCCTTGAGCATCGTTTCGCAGTACGTCATTCCCAGCGTATAAATAGTGTGATGTTTGCGAAACATCGTCACAGCTTCGATCTGGTCCGCCCATGACTCTGCTTCATCTTTGGTGCTGAAGGTTTTCGACTGGGGAGATTTGCCCTTTATCCGTACCTGAGCATTCCAGTTGCCGGACGGAAGTAAGCGGAAATTGGCCATTTTTAACGCCTCATAGTGTGAATGGGCGTTCTGTGAAACCCTTGAGCACCAAGGCTTGCAGCTTGCTCAAGCAGACATTGACATGGTGGGGGTCGTTGGTTCGAGTCCAATCGCGCCTACCAAACAAAATCCGCTCTGCTGGGCGGTCTAGAAGGGCTCACCGAAAGGTGGGCCCTTTTTTGTTGCGATTTGCAAAGCCCTCACTCAAAACGCCAGTTCCGTACCCGTCTCCAGGTACTCTGATTTTCTTTTCGTCGCGCCTTGAGTGTCTTCCTTCGGGAGCCTCTATTGCTCGTACAGTATTTTCGGCTACTTCGGGCCCCCGGCCACCCCTAAACACAGCGCCCAATTCAAGGCCGCAGCCAACTCCAAGGCTTGGCAGCCCTGATCAAGCAGCTTTCCCCAAAAGGCCACGCCAGGATTTGAGCGCGCAAATCCTGACGTGACCCTGGTTGGCTTACATCCCCTCACAAACTTTATTGATTTGCAGCAACAATTTTTCTTGTTGGACACCCTCCGCCCCAAGCAGCAAAGATGCCCGCCAGTGACCCTCGACCTACTCGGTCAATAATAAAAATCCGCGTCGGGCTGCCCGTTATCGCTTATCAGCGATGCAGGCGTCGTAGCACGCAATCAAGGACTCAACGCCATGCAAACTGTTGTGAACCTTTGGCCGCTGATTGGCGTGCTCGTCATCGTGGTCGGCTTTGTGTTGCGCTTCAATCCATTACTGGTGGTGACGGCGGCGGCGATTGCCACCGGGTTTGCCGCGCATTTCCCCCTGGAAAAAATCCTCGCCACCATGGGCGATGGCTTCCTGCAGACTCGCGCCTTGCAATTGATCCTGCTGCTGCCCCTGGCCGTTATCGGCCTGTTGGAGCGCCATGGCTTGCGTCTGCACGCACAGAACTGGATTGCACGTTTCGAGCGGGCCACCGTCGGGCGTCTGTTGATCATTTATCTGTTTGTTCGCGAGTCCACGGCGGCGATGGGCCTGACCAGTCTTGGCGGGCACCCGCAGATGGTGCGCCCGTTGCTGGCGCCGATGGCGGAAGGGGCTGCCGAGAAGCGTTTCGGCAAGCTGCCGGACAAGGTGCGGCACAAGGTCCTGGCGATGTGTGCCGCCACGGACAACGTGGGGCTGTTTTTTGGTGAAGATATTTTCGTGGCCTTTGGTGCGATTGCCCTGATGCACACCTTCCTGCTGGGCTCTGGTATTGATGTCGAGCCGCTGCACATTGCGGTCTGGGGCATCCCCACGGCGATTTGTGCGTTCATTGTGCACGCCATCCGTTTACACCGGTTTGACCGAAGACTGACGCGTGAACTGACGGCCGCTGCGCCCGTTAACGCTCAGGCGGAGGCCGCGCAATGATCATTTCCATTCAATACTTGTACTGGCTTGCCGGCGTTTTGTTGCTGATTACTGCAGGCATGATCCTGGCTGACCGCACCCACCCCAAGCGTTGGTCAACAGCGTTTTTCTGGTTACTGTTCGCCATTCCGTTCCTGGTGGGTGAGCACCTGCCGTCGGTGGTGGTGGGTGTTGGCGTGGTGCTGATGGCGCTGATCGCCGGGCTCGGCGGGGTAGGGCGTGGTACCCATGTCGAGTTGCATGACAAGGAGTCCCGCGCCAGTGCTGGTCGGCTGGGTCATAAACTGTTTATTCCGGCCCTGGCCATTCCGTTGACCACGGTGATCGGCTCGGTGCTGCTCAAGCACACCGAGATTGGCGGCGTGCCGCTGCTGGACCCGAAAAACACCACGTTCGTGTCCCTTGGTCTCGGCTGCCTGATTGCCCTGGGCTTGGCCTGCTGGCTGACCCGCGATACCCCGGTGCAGGCCCTGCGTGAATCGCGACGCCTGACCGAAGCCCTGGGCTGGGCCATGGTGCTGCCGCAGATGCTGGCAATGCTTGGTTTGTTGTTCAACGAAGCCGGCGTTGGCACGGCCGTGGCTCACGTCACCACCACCTACATCAACCTGGATTACAAGCTGGTCGCGGTGATGGTCTATGTGTTGGGCATGGCGCTGTTTACGGTGATCATGGGTAACGGTTTTGCCGCCTTCCCGGTGATGACCGGTGGTGTGGGCGTGCCGGTGTTGGTGGGGATCTATGGCGGCAACCCGGCGGTGATGGCGGCCATCGGCATGTTCTCCGGCTACTGCGGTACGCTGATGACCCCGATGGCGGCAAACTTCAATATTGTGCCTGCAGCGCTCCTGGAATTACCGGACAAAAACGCGGTGATCAAGGCGCAGATACCCACGGCATTGATGATGTTGCTGGTCAATATCGTCCTGCTTTATCTGTTGATGTGAGGTCGAGATGGAAACTGTGTTGCTGTTGGGGTTCGAGCCATTCGATCGAGACCTGATCAACCCGTCCTGGGAGGCGGTGCGCCTGCTGGATGGGGTGCAATTGCAAGAAGGCGTGACCATCGTCGCCCGTCAATTGCCCTGTGCCTTCGCCACTGCCGGCAGCTGTTTGAACCAGTTGCTGGCCGAGCATCAGCCACAACTGGTGATTGCCACGGGGCTGGGGCCTGGGCGCAGTGATATTTCCATCGAGCGGGTTGCGATCAATCTGATTGATGCACGGATCCCGGACAACCTCGGTGCCCAGCCCGTGGATACGACAGTGACCCCCGAGGGGCCTGCTGCCTACTTCAGCACCTTGCCGGTCAAGGCCATGGTCAGGGCGGTGCGCGAGGCCGGAATCGCAGCCTCGGTTTCGCAAACGGCGGGCACCTTTGTATGTAATCAGGTGTTCTACCGCTTGCAGCATGCCTTGGTTGGATCGGGTGTGCGCAGTGGGTTTATCCATGTTCCGTATCTGCCAGGGCAGGCGGCTGAGCCTCAGCCTTCGATGGCGTTGGCGACAACGGTTGAAGGGCTGAGGATTGCGGTCCTGGCGGCTTGGAATACGCCGCGTGATATTGCCGAGAGCGGCGGCCAGGTGTGCTGATGCGCTGATGCGTCATCGTTCGTTTACAAGCTCGGGGCCGATCCGTAGATTGCATCAGGGCCCGACAACGGGCGACGAGTGCAAGAGGAAACCCTGCAGTGTCCGCCAAAGAATCGGCCGTATTTGATCGTCACTACCGTGCATTCCTGTTTGATATGGACGGCACTCTCCTTAACTCCATCGCCGCCGCAGAGCGGGTCTGGGCCGCCTGGGCGCAGCGCCATGGCCTGGACGTCGAGGCGTTCTTGACCACCATCCATGGCGTGCGCGCCATCGACACTATCACTCGTCAGGCTTTGCCAGGGGTAGATGCGCAGGCCGAGGCGCGGGGTATTACCGAGGCAGAAATCGAGGACGTGGCGGGCGTGGTGGCGATCCCTGGAGCCGTGACGTTTCTACAGAGCTTGCCCGCGCATTGCTGGGCGGTGGTCACGTCCGCGCCCAAGGCCCTGGCGCTGCGCCGTATGCAGGCGGCAGGGCTGGTGCCGCCGGCCGTCATGGTAACGGCTGAGGATGTAACCAATGGCAAGCCGGATCCGGCCGGTTACCTGCTGGGGGCCAAGCGTTTGGGGGTGCCAATAGGCGAGTGCCTGGTGTTTGAGGACGCGTCGGTGGGGATCCGTGCCGGGGAGGCGGCGGGCGCGGACGTCGTAGTGGTGACATCGACGCATTGGGAGCCGATGGCAACGGAACATCCGACGATTGCCAGTTATGACGGCGTGCGGGTGCAGTGTGATGCGGCCGGCCTGTTGCGTCTGCGGCCTTCTACACCGGCTTGAATGCCGCGCCGCGCCGGGTCAGCAGGATGTTCTCGGCGCCAATCCATTGGTAGCCCAGTGGATCCCTAATGTGTCCATGGATGACAGTGCCCGTGATCAGTTTCAACAGGTAAAGCTCGCGCAGGCCGGCGAGGATTTCCTCGGGCTTGCCCAGCAGTTCGCTGGAAGATTTCGGCTTATCTATTGAAAGTTGTTCGATCAAGGACTGTAGGTTCTTTGCGTTATGTTCTATGTCCATATCGATAACGTTTTTTATGAAGTGTAAGGGTATGGGTGCTACCGGGACGGATAGTTCCTCATATTTCAAGTAGAGGATCCAATCGGTGCGTCAGGAGGGGGATTTCTGACGAGCGTGACGAAACGCACGGCGGTTGAGTTTTCGCTGGATCGCAGACTGAATGGGCTTGAGGCAGAAGCAGAACAGATAACCACCGAGAAACAGCGCCAGGTCAGGCCATGTATCGGCATCCTGCGCGGTGGTGCTGCCTTCCATGTACAGCCTGAGGCCGTATCCGATTGTCACAAAACCCAGGGCAATCAGTAGGGCGATCATCCAGGATTTGCAGGTGTAGGGCTCTTTGCGGGATCGCCTCATCAACGCGCTCCGAAGGCACTGTAAGGTTTTGTTACGTTCCTGGAGGGGTTTGTCTGCGATACGGTCAGCAAGTTCCGTGGCTGAACCTGCATGCTGACAACCGGTGGCAGGGCCTGGCGCGAGCTGCGCTGATCACGGGATACCGTAGACAGGCCAAGGGGGCTTTCGCCAGCCGTTACAGGGGACGAGCGGGCTGGCTACTGGGGAGGCTTCAAGGTATTTCGCGTTTGTCCGGTGCAGTCAGGCCTGCCTGGATGCGCTGGTAAATCTCTTCGCGATGCACGGCAACATCCTTGGGAGCATTGATGCCGATTCTTACTTGCTGGCCGCTAACGCCCAGAATGGTGATCGTAATGTCATCACCGATATTTATGCTTTCACCGACTTTGCGGGTGAGTATCAGCATGGACTTCTCCTTGATTGCTTTGAAGGACGCATGTTTCTAACAGGGCGGATGTCGGTTATGTGTAGCTTACTGTGAAGCGCTTCCCTGTGGCTGCCTCTTTTAGGACGCATGGAGGCGGCATTAATTCCCATGGCGCCATCATACAGGTCTGGGAAACATCCTTCGCAATGTTTAAGCCAACGTTTATGACGGCCAGAATAGACAGTGAATGATAAAGTTGCCTCTTTGAACCTTAAAGGGGCAGGGCAGTGCGTAAAGTAGCGATGGCAATTGTGGTATTGGCGTTGGCCGGATGCGGTGAGGGGCCCAATCTCGACACCCCCCGAGACAAGGCTGAAGCCGCCAAGGCCCAGGCTCCTGCGGTTGCCGCTGTGCAGTGGGATATCCTGGTGCGCTCGCCCGACAATAAATTACAGGCGCTGACCGACCTGACCGCCTGGTTGCTGGAAAACGGCTTCACATTCTATCTGGCCAAGGAAGACGGCAAGGATCTGGTGCTGCTGGGGCCGTTCGCCAGCAAGGCCGAGGCTGAGGCTCGCCAGGTTCAGTTGCAGGAAAGACTGGTGAAAAAGAAGAAGACCGACGCCGAGTCGCTGGTGATCGAGCACAAGGCCCGCCCGTAATACGGTGGTTGGCGGGATCCGTGGATCCCGCTCATGTTTATCCGCAGGCTTTCAGATTCACCGGGCCGACGAACTCATTACCACGCCCCATCACGCAGGCTACGGTTTGATTGCGCTGGCGCTCCCAGGGCTGCACGGGATAGGTACGGTTCCAGGCTTCATACAGTTGGCGGTCCTGTTTCGACAGGCGCAGGCCGTATTGTTTACTCATGTAGAAATAAGTACGGGCGATCATGCCGCGGATGGATGGCCTGGGCATGACTTTCTTGGCCTTGAAGTCCACCTGGGTCAGGCATGAACCATATTGCCCGCTCTGCACCGGCAACCAGCCAAAACTGAAGTTGTTGCGATCGCCATTGACCTCGCCGATGCTCGGTACCAGATTGTGCAGGTCAGCTTCAGCGCGTTTGAAGACGGTGTCGGTGCGCGTGCAGTTCTTGCGTCCGCCGTCTTGCCAGCACTGGCGTTGATGGCCGATCTGCCAGGCCGGGACAATGTGCTCCCACTCGATGCGCGCCGCCCGGTTGGCGTTTTTACGCGGAACGTAGCCGCAGGTTTTCAGGTCGACCCGGTTACCCGTGTACTTGCAGCCGCAATAGAACTCAGTGGATTGCGGGGCGTAGAGTTTCCAGGCGATTTTCTTGGCTTCACTGAAGGTACGTGGGGCTTGGGCGTGGGCGGCGGTAGCAAAAAAAACACAGAACAGGGCGATAAAACGGACACTCATTGACTCAATCTTCCTTCGGTACGACCCAGAAAATCTGCACGCCGCCATCATCGCGATAAGCGAGGGTGACGTTGTCGTTTTCTGCGATTTCCTCCAGTAGTCGTGCCCACTCGTCCTCGGGTTCCTCCGGCAAACGGAAAATCAACGCGGCCTTGTTTTTTTGGGCGTTGGTGGAATTGATGATTTTTTGCACACGGATCGCCAGGCGTTGATAGGCGTCGGGCGGTGTCGGTGCTGCAGAGGAGGGCTTGGCCACGGAGGAGTCCTTAATTAGCTGTACGAACATACAGTATTTAACTGTGAGTAAATTCGCAACTGCTTAAAATTCAAGAAGTCCGTGTGACAACGGTTTACGCGGATTGGTGTACAGCGAGGATTTTTTGCAGGAGCCGACAACGACCTGTTGTCCCTGTCGGCGCCTACAAGGGTGTTAGCGGTGTGTCAGTAACTTAGTATTCCCAGAACATCCGCTGCAGTTCCTTGCTGTCCTGGGTCTTGGTCAGGGCGACCATGGCCAGGATGCGGGCTTTCTGCGGGTTCAGGTCATGGGCCACAACCCAGTCGTATTTGTCGTCAGGCTGCTCGGCATTGCGCAGAACGAAACCGCCGGCATTGACGTGGGAAGAACGAATGATTTGCACGCCTTCCTTACGCAGTTCCTGCAGGGCAGGTACTACCTTGGCCGGTACCGAGCCATTGCCGGTGCCGGCATGGATGATGGCTTTGGCGCCAGCCTGGGCCAGGGCTTTGTAGGCGGTGTCGCTGACGTTGCCATAACCGTAGGCAATTTCAACGTCGGGCAGGCTCTTGATGTTCTTGATATCGAACTCCGAGTTCATGGTGTGACGCTTGGCCGGCTGGCGGAACCAGTAGGATTTGCCCTCTACGACCATGCCCAGTGGGCCCCAGGCGCTTTTGAAGGCCTCGGTCTTGATGTTGATCATCTTGCTGACATCGCGACCCGATTGGATCTCGTCGTTCATGGTCACCAGGACGCCTTTGCCGCGTGCGTCTTTGCTACCGGCAACAGCCACAGCGTTGTACAGGTTGAGCATGCCGTCGGCCGACATGGCAGTGCCTGGACGCATGGAGCCCACGACCACGATAGGCTTGTCGGTTTTTTCCACCAGGTTGAGGAAGTAGGCAGTTTCTTCGAGGGTGTCGGTGCCGTGGGTGATCACGATGCCGTCCACGTCTTTGCTGTCGGCAAGTTCTGCGACACGACGACCCAGTTGCAGCAGGTTTTCGTTGGTGATGCTCTCGGAAGCAATTTGCATCACTTGCTCGCCGCGCACGTTGGCGATCTGGCTGAGCTCCGGAATGCCGGCGATCAGTTGTTCGATACCCACCTTGGCCGCCTGGTAGGTGGCGCTGTTGGCCGCGCTGGCGCCAGCGCCGGCAATGGTGCCGCCAGTGGCCAGCACGACTACGTTGGACAGTTTGGTCTTGGATTCAACTTCCTTGGCCTGGGCGGCCACGGGGAAGAGCAGCAGCAGGGCTAAAGCGCCCGGAACAAAGTTCTTGAGTGCAGATTTCATTATTTTTCTCTCTAGTTTTGATGAGTGCTTGTGCAGGTTCATCCAGAACACCCCGGGCTGCGCTGAGCGCCACAAGGTGCTGATTAAGAGCAGGATTTGTACCAGCGGGATTTTGTTTGGGGTTTGATTTTAACTTGTTGATTTAAATCATATTTTTTGATGCTGCGTGATCTCTTGGCTTCAGCTCGTGTCCGAATATCCGAACGCAGGAGGCTGTGGTGTTCGGTTGTCCGAAAATCACCCTGGGAAAATCAGCAGCATCCTTCTGAGGTGTGCCTGCCGATCTGTCGTTTTTAGAGAACGATCACCCAGCCCGGATGTTTAGCCAGGAGCTGGTCGAGCTGTAGGGCAGGAGGTAGAGCCAACGAAGAAAAAGCCCTTTTCTTTCGTTGACAAAATTCGGCAGCCTTCGCATAGTTTGTTTAGCGCAAACGTTTGCGAGGTGTTTCACGGCACTCGGTGAGTGAAGTGAATGTGCAGGCGTTGCTCACAATAATCATAAGATCGGAGTGAACCCATGAAGCTTCCATTCGCTGGACGTTTGCTTGCTGCCGCCGTGCTGGCTGCCGCATCCGCTGCCCTGCCTCTCTCCTCTGCATTCGCTGATGACACCGCCGCCAAACCCAAGGTCGGCCTGGTGATGAAATCCCTGGCCAATGAGTTTTTCGTCACCATGCAAGACGGTGCCAAGGACTATCAGAAAGCCCATGCCGCCGATTTCGACATGATCACCAACGGGATCAAGAACGAAACCGATACCTCGGCGCAGATTGATATCGTCAACCAGATGATCCTCGCCAAAGTCAACGCAATCGTCATCGCACCCGCCGACTCCAAGGCGTTGGTCAACGTGCTGAAGAAAGCCTCCGATGCCGGGATCAAGGTGGTCAACATTGATAACCGCCTGGACCCTGAAGTGTTGAAAAGCAAAAACCTCGAGGTTCCCTTTGTAGGCCCGGATAACCGCAAGGGTTCGCGTCTGGTCGGCGAGTACCTGGCCAAACAGCTGGCGAGTGGCGATAAAGTCGGCATTATCGAAGGCGTCCCGACCACCACCAATGCCCAGCAACGCACCGCCGGGTTCAAGGACGCCATGGGTGCGGCCGGTATGAAGATTGTGTCCGTGCAGTCCGGTAACTGGGAAATCGACCAGGGCAACAAGGTGGCGGCGGCCATGTTGAGCGAATACCCGGACCTCAAGGCGCTGCTGGCCGGTAACGACAACATGGCCCTGGGCGCCGTTTCAGCGGTGCGCGCAGCGGGCATGGCGGGCAAGGTCCAAGTGGTTGGCTACGACAACATCGCTGCGATCAAGCCGATGCTCAACGACGGTCGCGTCCTGGCCACCGCCGACCAGGCGGCTGCCCAGCAAGCCGTATTTGGTATCCAGAATGCGCTGAAGCTGGTCAAGGGCGAAAAAGTCGAGTCCGTGGACGGCGTGATCGAAACGCCGGTAGAGCTCGTCCTCAAGCAATAACCCCTGGCCGCGCACTACAGCGCCCGCTCACATGGAGCGGGCGCCTGGAGATTTTCTTATGTCATCTTCCGCACCGACCCCTGTCCTCTCGGTCAGTGGTATCGGTAAGACCTATGCCCAGCCCGTCCTGTCCGACATCACCCTGACGCTTAATCGCGGCGAGGTGCTGGCGTTGACGGGTGAGAATGGCGCGGGCAAAAGCACCTTGTCGAAGATCATCGGCGGTCTGGTCACGCCAACCACTGGCCAGATGCAGTTCAATGGTCAGGCATACACCCCCGCCAGCCGGACCCAGGCGGAAAAGCAGGGGATCCGTATGGTGATGCAGGAGCTCAACCTGCTGCCGACCCTGACCGTGGCCGAAAACCTGTTCCTCGATAACCTGCCCAACCGCGGTGGCTGGATCAGCCGCAAGCAGTTGCGCCAGGCCGCGATTGAGGCCATGGCACACGTGGGCCTGGATGCCATTGGCCCGGACACCCTGGTCGGCAGCTTGGGCATTGGCCATCAGCAGATGGTCGAGATCGCCCGCAACCTGATCGGCGATTGCCATGTGCTGATCCTCGACGAACCGACGGCGATGCTCACCGCCCGTGAAGTCGAGATGCTGTTCCAGCAAATTACCCGCCTGCAGGCCCGGGGCGTGGCAATTATCTATATTTCCCATCGACTGGAAGAGCTGGCACGGGTAGCCCAACGCATTGCAGTGCTGCGTGACGGCCAGTTGGTGTGTGTCGAACCGATGGCCAATTACAACAGCGAACAACTGGTCACGTTGATGGTCGGTCGTGAGCTGGGTGAGCACATCGACCTAGGTCCGCGCACCATCGGCGCGCCGGCATTGACGGTCAAGGGCCTGACCCGAGCGGACAAGGTTCGCGACGTGTCCTTTGAAGTGCGAGCCGGTGAAATCTACGGCATCTCGGGTTTGATCGGCGCCGGCCGTACGGAGTTGCTGCGCCTGATCTTTGGTGCCGACCTGGCCGACAGTGGCACGGTAGCCCTCGGCTCGCCGGCCCGGGTGGTGAGCATTCGTTCGCCGGTGGATGCAGTAGGCCATGGCATTGCCTTGATTACCGAGGATCGCAAGGGCGAGGGCCTGTTGTTGAGCCAGTCCATCAGCGCCAACACGGCCCTGGGCAATATGGCCAAGGTGTCCAGCGCCGGCCTGGTCAATGGGCGCGACGAAACGGCCCTGGCCAAGCGGCAGATTGACGCCATGCGTATCCGCAGCTCCAGCCCGGCGCAATTGGTGTCTGAGTTGTCGGGCGGCAATCAGCAGAAAGTGGTGATCGGCCGCTGGCTGGAGCGTGATTGCGCAGTGATGCTGTTTGATGAACCCACCCGTGGCATCGACGTGGGTGCCAAGTTTGATATCTATGCGCTGCTGGGTGACTTGACTCGTCAGGGCAAGGCGCTGGTGGTGGTGTCCAGCGACCTGCGGGAGCTGATGCTGATCTGTGACCGCATCGGTGTGCTGTCTGCCGGGCGCTTGATCGAGACCTTCGAGCGTGCCAGCTGGACCCAGGATGAATTGCTTGCTGCCGCATTTGCCGGCTATCAGAAACGTGATGCGTTGCTCAACGAAGCCGCGCCCAGGACAAACCCATGAAAACAGCAACTCCAACCGCCAAAGCCGGCGGTAATTTCTACGGCCTGGGCACCTATCTGGGTCTGGCTGGTGCATTGCTGGCGATGATTGCGCTGTTCTCGGCGCTGAGCAGCCACTTTTGGTCCTATGGCACCTTCAGCACCATTGCCAACCAGATTCCCGACCTGATGGTATTGGCGGTGGGCATGACGTTCATCCTGATCATCGGCGGCATTGACCTGTCGGTGGGCTCGGTATTGGCCCTGGCCGCGTCTGCGGTCAGCGTGGCGATCCTCGGCTGGGGCTGGAGCGTGATACCCGCAGCCTTGCTCGGCATGGGCTGCGCGGCACTGGCCGGCACCATCACCGGCTCGATCACCGTGGCCTGGCGGATTCCGTCGTTCATTGTGTCCCTGGGGGTGCTGGAAATGGCCCGTGGTGCGGCCTACCAGATGACCGGGTCGCGCACTGCCTATATCGGTGACTCCTTTGCCTGGCTGTCCAACCCGGTGGCCTTTGGTATCTCGCCGTCGTTCATCATTGCGTTGCTGGTGATTATCGTGGCCCACGCGGTACTGACGCGTACCGTGTTTGGTCGCTACCTGATCGGCATCGGCACCAATGAAGAGGCGGTGCGCCTGGCGGGTATCAATCCAAAACCCTACAAAATCCTGGTGTTCAGCCTGATGGGGCTGCTGGCTGGGGTGGCGGCGCTGTTCCAGATTTCGCGCCTGGAAGCGGCCGACCCGAACGCTGGCTCAGGCCTGGAGCTGCAGGTGATTGCCGCAGTGGTGATCGGCGGCACCAGCCTGATGGGCGGGCGTGGCTCGGTGATCAGTACATTCTTTGGGGTGCTGATTATTTCTGTATTGGCGGCCGGTCTGGCGCAGATCGGTGCGACCGAGCCGACCAAACGCATCATTACCGGCGCCGTTATCGTGATTGCCGTGGTGCTCGACACCTACCGCAGTCAACGCGCCAGTCGGCGGGGCTAAGCCATGGCAACCATCAAGGATGTGGCGGCGCTTGCGGGGATTTCCTACACCACAGTGTCCCATGTGGTGAACAGGACACGCCCGGTCAGCGAGCCCGTGCGACTCAAGGTCGAAGCCGCGATCAAGCAGTTGGACTATGTGCCCAGCGCGGTCGCCCGTTCGCTGAAGGCCAAGACCACGGCGACCATCGGCCTGCTGGTGCCCAACAGCCTCAACCCGTATTTCGCGGAGCTGGCCAGGGGCATCGAGGATTACTGCGAGCGCAATGGCTACTGCGTGATCCTGTGCAATTCCGACGATAACGCCGAGAAACAGCGCAACTATTTGCGGGTGTTGCTGGAGAAGCGTGTCGACGGCTTGATCGTCACCTCCGTCGGTGGTGATGACGATGGCCTGGCCGCTGGCTTGAAAGGCGTGCGCACGCCCATGGTCATTGTCGACCGGGGCCTGGAAGGCGTGGATGTGGACCTGGTGCGCATTGACCACGAGCAGGGCGCCTACCTGGCGACCCGGCATTTAGTGGCGCTGGGGCACCGGGATATCGCCTGTATTGGCGGGCCCGCCCATACCCGTGTGGCGCAGATGCGCCTGGCCGGCTACCAGCGTGCGTTGCAGGAGGCCGGGATCGCGGTGCCCGCCAGTCGCGTGCTGGAAAGCGATTTCACCAGCACCGGTGGCTATGGGGCGGCGGTGCAGTTGCTGGCAGACAACCCGCCCAGCGCGATATTTGCCGGCAACGACATGATCGGTTTTGGCGTATTGCGGGCGGCCGCCGAGCGCAACCTGCGGGTACCCGCCGAGCTGTCGGTGATTGGTTTTGATGACATTCAAATGAGCCGCTATGTGTACCCCGCGTTGACCACTGTGGGTCAGTCGATCCTGCAATTGGGGGAAACGGCGGCGGAGTTGTTACTGCGACGGATTGCGACACCGCAATTGCCGGTTGACCAGCGCATTGTCACGCCGAGCATTGTCTTGCGTGAGTCAACGGCGCCGTTGGCTGCTGTGTTTGCCTCAAACCGCTGAACGAATTGATGAGTATTGACGTATGCCAGCAACAGTAGTGGTAGTAGGCAGTTTGAACATGGACCTGGTGACCCGGGCCAGCCGGCTGCCTCGCGGCGGTGAGACCCTGGTTGGCCAGTCGTTTGCCACCGTTCCGGGCGGCAAGGGCGCCAATCAGGCGGTCGCTGCGGCGCGCCTGGGGGCTGAGGTTGCGATGATCGGCTGCATAGGCAGCGATGCCTACGGCGCTCAATTGCGCGATGCATTGCTGGTGGAAGGGATCGACTGTCAGGCCGTCAGTGAGGTGCCGGGTTCCAGTGGTGTCGCGCTGATTGTGGTGGATGACAGCAGTCAGAATGCGATTGTGATTGTGGCCGGCAGCAACGGCCAACTGACCCCCGCGTCGCTGTTGGCGTTCGACGCCGTGCTGCAGGCGGCCGAGGTGATTGTCTGCCAGCTCGAAGTGCCCATGGACACCGTGGGGTATGCCCTCAAGCGTGGCCGTGAGTTGGGCAAGACGGTGATCCTCAACCCGGCGCCCGCCAGCGGCCCGCTGCCGGCAGACTGGTACGCCTGCATTGACTACCTGATCCCCAACGAAAGTGAAGCATCGGCCTTGAGCGGGGTGCCGGTCGATTCCCTGGACTCCGCCAAGGTTGCGGCGACCCATCTGCTCAAAGCCGGGGCGGGCAAGGTCATCGTGACCCTGGGTTCGCAGGGGGCGCTGTTCGCCGACGGCCAAGGGTTCGAGCACCTGTTGGCGCCCAAAGTGCAGGCCGTGGATACCACGGCGGCAGGCGACACCTTTGTCGGTGGCTTTGCGGCAGCGCTGGCCAGCGGCCAGAGCGAGGCCGAGGCCATCCGGTTTGGCCAGGTCGCGGCGGCCCTGTCGGTCACCCGCGCCGGAGCCCAACCCTCTATTCCTACGCTGCATGACGTCCAAGGCTTTGTTCGCCCATGAAAAAGACCCCATTGCTCAATATTGCCCTGTCGCGGCTGATCGCCTCCCTTGGTCATGGCGACATCCTGGTGATCGGCGATGCCGGCCTGCCAGTGCCGCCGGGTGTGGAGTTGATCGACCTGGCGCTGACCCAGGGTATTCCTGACTTCATCAGCACCTTGCGCGTGGTGCTCAGCGAGATGCAGGTGGAAAGCCACGTACTGGCCGAGGAACTCTTGCACAAGCAGCCACCGGCGCTGGCTGACCTCAATGCCCTGGACCAGGGCGAACTGGGCGAGCGTCGCTTGCTGAGTCATGACGCGTTCAAGCTGCTCAGCCACAAGGCGCGCGCGGTGGTGCGCACAGGCGAGTGCCAGCCCTACTGTAATATCGCGCTGGTGTCTGGCGTGACTTTCTAGCGTTTCCCACAATGACAAGGAGTGCGTCATGCAACGTAGAACCCCAACCCTGCGACACCTGTTTCGGAGTGTGCTGCTTTTGTCCGTGCTAACTGCTGCAAGCGCCCAGGCGGCGGAAAAAATCGACCTGATCATTGATACCGACCCGGGCGCTGACGATGTGGTCGCGCTGCTGTTTGCGATGGCGTCCCCGCAGGAGCTGAATATCCGGGCGTTGACCACCGTGGCCGGCAACGTGCGGCTGGACAAGACCTCGCGCAACGCACGGTTGGCCCGTGAGTGGGCAGGGCGTGAAGAGATTCCGGTGTATGCCGGCGCGCCACAGCCGCTGCTGCGCACGCCGATTTATGCCGAGAATATCCATGGCAAGGAAGGTATTTCCGGTGTCACCGTGCACGAGCCGAAAAAAGGCCTGGCCGAAGGCAATGCGGTCGACTACCTGATCAAGACCCTGAGCACCGCCAAGCCCCATAGCATCACCATTGCCATGCTAGGCCCACAAACCAACCTGGCCCTGGCGTTGACCCAGGCACCGGAAATCACCCAGGGCATCAAGGAAGTGGTGGTCATGGGCGGCGCGCACTTCAACGGCGGCAACATTACGCCGGTGGCCGAGTTCAACCTGTTTGCCGATCCGGTGGCTGCTGAAATCGTCCTCAAAAGTGGCGTCAAGCTGACTTACCTGCCGCTGGACGTGACCCACAAGATCCTCACCAGCGAAGCGCGCCTGAAGCAGATCGCCGACTTGAACAACAACGCCAGCAAGATAGTGGGCAGTATTCTCAACGAATACGTCAAAGGGGATATGGAGCACTACGGTATGACGGGTGGCCCGGTGCATGACGCCACCGTGATCGGCTATCTGCTCAAGCCCGAGCTGTTCACCGGACGCCAGGCCAACATGGTGGTCGATAGCCGCGAAGGCCCGACGTTCGGCCAGACCATCGTCGATTGGTACGATGGCCTCAAGCACGATAAAAACGTGTTTTGGGTGGAAAACGGCGACGCCCAGGGGTTTTTCGACTTGCTCACCGAGCGCCTTGCGCGCCTGAAGTAAGCTGCCTGCCGGTCGGCGCTCGTCGACCGGTAACTATTCGCGCAGAGGGTCTTCGACCCCCATATGGTCGGCCGGGTATTTCTCGAATATCTGGCCGATAAAGGCCTGCGCTGCCTGGGTGCCCAGCTCCTTGACCAGCAGGTCGATGCCGATGATCGCCAACTCTTCCGGGCTGCCCGGGCTGTAGGAGCTTTGCCCTTGGGGCCACTTGGCTTTGATGTCGGCATTGATGGTAACGATGGTCATCGGGTTCTCGCGGCTCGCAAAGGCTGGACAGGCCTGCAGAGTTAACCATTTTGCGCTGCGTTTGGCACTGCTACTTAGGCATGAGGGGGACGCTGTGCGACACTGGCCCCCTGTTTAATTACCAGGACACGCCACGTGCACATCGACTTGACCAACCCCAAGAGCCTCACATTGGAGGCTGTTCGCCAAATGATTGCCAGTGCCAGCGACGATCAGCACACCCAGCTACGGGTTACCAAGGCCGGTATCGCCTATATCTCTTCCTGTGTGGTGGGAGGGATGCAGATTGATGGGTTGTTGTTTCGCCTGGAGACCTGGGCAGCTGGGTCTGGCTATGTCGGCAAGGTGGCGGCCAGTGATGAGGTGTGGGTGATGCAGATTTTCAATGCGCTGAAGCAGAACTGGCCAAAGCCGCCGTTTGACTACATCGACATCTACTGAGATTTATTCATATCTGGTGACGATTGATTCATCAAGCCATGGCGTAGAGTCAGGCAGACTCGCCTACAGCCAATTGTGACAATTCTGAAACCAATTGGCCAAATCACGGTCGCACGATCTCTGTCCATTTTTCTCAAAGGAGGCTTCATGCCTTGGAAGCTCGCATCATTCGGTACCTTGTTGGCGGCAGCCGTCCTCGCGGGTTGCAGTACTTCGGGTACCTCCGAGCCGGCCAAAGACACGGCCGCGGCTGAGCCTGTTCACACGCGCTGTGAATCGCAGGCTGCGCAGTTCGCCATCGGCCAGAAGGCCTCGCCGCAATTGCTGGAGCAGGCCCGTACCCGTGCCGGTGCGCAGAATGCCCGTATTCTCAAGCCCAACGACATGATCACCCTCGAATACCGTTCCGATCGCCTGAACCTCAACACCGATGACAATCTAGTGATCACCCGCGTCAACTGCGGCTGATAACACAACACTTTTGTGTCACCCATAAAAAACCCCGTCACATGGACGGGGTTTTTTAGATCGGCGTAGAGATTACTCTGCGCGAACCTGTGCAGCTTGCATACCCTTTTGGCCTTTCTCAGCCACGAAGGAAACGGTTTGGCCTTCTTTCAGGCTTTTGAAACCGTCGCTTTCGATAGCTTTGAAGTGTACGAACAGGTCGTCACCGCCACCTTGAGGAGTGATGAAGCCGAAGCCTTTTTCATCGTTGAACCATTTAACGGTGCCGGTTTGGCGATTAGACATGGTGTATCTCCAAGAAACATATATTTTCAGTAGTACTGTGCTGCTCAGGCCAACTGGGCACACTGGGCTATCATAGTCGAAATGTCCGGCTTGGGAGCCCCCCCAAGGCACTGTTTGCCAATCAAACGCGTTTTCTTCAGTGCCCTGGATGGCTGTAAGCCCCGGTTTACGGGGCTTTAGCGAGAAATATCAGCTAGTAAAAAAAGCCGTAAAAGCAATGTAAATTGTGAGAAATAGCAGTTTTCAGTGGGTTTTCAGGCCGTTTTTTCGGTCTGATTTCTCGCCACGCTTACTTTTTCTTCACGACCTTGCAGGACGAAATAGCTGCGACGGCTTTGTTTTTCAGCTCCGCGCTGGCGTTCTGGTTGGTCATCAGTTCCTTGATTTCCGCAGTGCTCAATTCAGCGTTGATTTTATCCGCGCCACATTCGCAATGGGCTTTGGCGGTTTTGGCATCAACGTTCTGGCTGGCGGCGGCGCTGCAGTCCTGGACAAAGCTATCCCGGGCGCCTGCAGGCCAGTTGGACGGGGCGGCGGCTTGAGCGCCAATGGAGAACAGGGCCAGGGAAGCGGCAAGGGCGAAGATCGAGGTGCTGCGCATGGTTAGATGCTCCTTGAGTCGAGATGACGGACGGCGATTTTCAGTGTGTTTGAGGCCTGACGTACAGCCCAAGTTCACTTTTGCCTGTAAAAGCCTGGAGTTTGCCTTTGCGCGGCGGTGGGGCGGCGCTATGACCGTTCATCTGTGCTAGCATCAGCGACCTGGCTTTTTTCGTGCCGGGTTTTTTTGTTTAACTCCAGTCACTCTGGTTCGATTATCGGTTGGCCGAAAGGCTCCTGCCGCTGTAAGGCAGGCGTTCAGCAATGAACGGCCTGGTGTTGGATCTTGTACTGGCTCATCCCAACCCACGTGACCTTTGGTAGGGGTCACCACTAGGAGAGGAGGCGCCATGCCAACTATTACTCTTCCCGACGGCAGTCAACGTTCATTCGATCATCCGGTTTCCGTAGCCGAGGTCGCCGCATCCATTGGTGCAGGCCTGGCCAAGGCCACCGTGGCCGGCAAGGTCGACGGCAAGCTGGTTGACGCCAGCGACCTGATCACCAGCGACGTCAGCCTGCAAATCATCACGCCCAAGGATCAAGAGGGGCTGGAGATCATTCGCCACTCTTGCGCGCACCTGATTGGCCATGCGGTCAAACAGCTGTACCCCACCGCGAAGATGGTGATCGGCCCGGTCATCGACGAAGGCTTCTATTACGATATCGCCTACGAGCGTCCTTTTACGCCGGACGATATGGCCGCCATCGAAGCGCGCATGCACGCGCTGATCGAGAAAGATTACGACGTCATCAAGAAAGTCACGCCACGCGCCGAAGTGATCGACGTGTTCACTGCCCGTGGTGAGGACTACAAGCTACGTCTGGTGGAAGACATGCCGGACGAACAGGCCATGGGCCTGTATTACCACGAAGAATATGTCGACATGTGCCGTGGCCCGCACGTGCCGAATACGCGCTTCCTCAAATCGTTCAAGCTGACCAAGCTGTCCGGTGCCTACTGGCGCGGCGATGCGAAAAACGAGCAACTGCAGCGGGTCTATGGCACCGCCTGGGCTGACAAGAAGCAGCTGGCGGCCTACATCCAGCGCATCGAAGAAGCCGAGAAGCGCGATCACCGTAAAATCGGTAAGCGCCTGAACCTGTTCCACCTCCAGGAAGAAGCGCCGGGCATGGTGTTCTGGCACCCGAACGGCTGGACCCTGTACCAGGTGCTTGAGCAGTACATGCGCAAGGTGCAGCGTGAAAACGGCTATCTGGAGATCAAGACGCCGCAAGTGGTTGACCGTAGCCTGTGGGAGAAATCCGGGCACTGGGCCAACTACGCCGACAATATGTTCACCACCGAGTCGGAAAGCCGCGACTACGCCATCAAGCCGATGAACTGCCCTTGCCACGTGCAAGTGTTCAATCAGGGCTTGAAGAGCTACCGCGAGCTGCCGATGCGCCTGGCCGAGTTCGGTGCGTGCCACCGTAACGAGCCATCGGGTGCACTGCACGGCATCATGCGTGTGCGCGGTTTCACTCAGGACGACGCCCACATCTTCTGCACCGAAGAGCAGATGCAGGCCGAATCCGCCGCGTTCATCAAGCTGACCATGGACGTTTATCGCGATTTCGGCTTTACCGACGTCGAAATGAAGCTGTCCACTCGTCCGGAAAAACGCGTCGGTTCCGACGAGTTGTGGGATCGCGCCGAAGCTGCACTGGCCGCTGCGCTAGATAGTGCGGGCCTTGCGTACGATCTGCAGCCGGGTGAGGGCGCCTTCTACGGTCCTAAAATCGAGTTCTCGCTGAAAGATTGCCTTGGCCGTGTCTGGCAATGTGGTACCTTGCAGCTCGATTTTAACCTGCCGATCCGTCTGGGAGCCGAATACGTCTCCGAAGACAACAGCCGTAAACACCCGGTTATGCTGCACCGGGCGATCCTCGGCTCATTCGAACGGTTCGTCGGGATCCTGATCGAGCACTACGAGGGCGCGTTCCCTGCGTGGCTGGCTCCGACTCAGGCAGTGATCATGAATATCACTGATAAACAGGCCGATTTTGCTGCTGAAGTTGAAAAAACACTCAACGAAAGCGGATTTCGTGCCAAGTCCGACTTGAGAAATGAAAAGATCGGCTTTAAAATCCGCGAGCATACTTTGCTCAAGGTTCCCTATCTTTTGGTTATCGGAGATCGGGAAGTCGAGATGCAGACTGTCGCTGTGCGTACTCGTGAAGGTGCTGACCTGGGCTCGATGCCCGTCGCCCAGTTCGCTGAGTTCCTCGCGCAAGCGGTTTCCCGGCGTGGTCGCCCAGATTCGGAGTAATTACTATTAAGCGTGAAATGAGACAAGATAAACGAGCTGCACCGAAAGCCCCGATCAACGAGAATATCTCGGCACGCGAGGTTCGGTTAATTGGGGCTGAGGGTGAGCAGCTTGGGATTGTGTCAATTGAAGACGCGCTTCTTAAGGCTGAAGAAGCCAAGCTCGATTTGGTGGAAATTTCCGCCGATGCTGTACCTCCTGTCTGCAAGCTGATGGATTACGGCAAGTCGATCTTCGAAAAGAAGAAGCAGATTGCCGCAGCCAAGAAAAACCAGAAGCAGATCCAGGTTAAAGAAATCAAGTTTCGTCCAGGGACGGAGGAAGGGGATTACCAGGTAAAACTGCGCAACCTGGTACGTTTCCTGAGTGATGGGGACAGGGCCAAGGTATCCTTGCGATTCCGCGGCCGTGAGATGGCCCACCAGGAGCTGGGTATGGAACTCCTCAAGCGGGTTGAAGCTGACCTGCTGGAGTACGGTTCCGTCGAACAGCATCCTAAGATGGAAGGACGCCAGCTGATCATGGTCATCGCCCCGAAAAAGAAGAAGTAATCAATAGGGCACGGCAGGCCTTCTGATTATGTTTATCAACTGAATGCGGAGTATCCGAACATGCCAAAGATGAAGACTAAAAGTGGTGCTGCTAAGCGGTTTCTGAAAACTGCTAACGGTATCAAGCACAAGCACGCTTTCAAGAGCCACATCCTGACCAAAATGTCGACCAAGCGTAAGCGTCAACTGCGCGGTAGCAGCTTGCTGCATCCGTCTGACGTGGCAAAAGTCGAGCGCATGCTGCGCCTTCGTTAATTTTGGATCAAGAATAGAGGAAGTAACTCATGGCTCGTGTAAAGCGTGGCGTCATTGCCCGTAAGCGTCACAAAAAAATTCTGAAACTCGCTAAAGGCTACTACGGCGCGCGTTCACGCGTATTCCGTGTTGCCAAGCAAGCGGTAATCAAGGCAGGCCAATACGCCTACCGTGACCGTCGTCAGAAAAAACGTCAGTTCCGCGCTCTGTGGATCGCTCGTATCAATGCTGGTGCTCGTGTTAACGGTCTGTCCTACAGCCGTTTCATCGCTGGCCTGAAAAAAGCGTCCATCGAAATCGACCGTAAGGTTCTGGCTGAACTGGCCGTGAACGAAAAAGCGGTGTTTGCTGCGATTGTCGAGAAAGCTAAAGCCACCTTGGCTTAAGTACCCCCGACAGTCACCCTGGGCTACTCCGTAGTCCAAGGTGGTAAACGTCATAAATAGGGGAAGAGCCTTCAAGCTCTTCCCCTATTTTGTATCTGGAGTCTGTACATGGAAAACCTGGACGCGCTGGTCGCTCAAGCTCTTGAGGCTGTGCAAAGCGCTGAAGATATCAATGCCCTGGAGCAAATCCGGGTTCAATACCTTGGCAAGAAAGGTGAGTTGACTCAGGTGATGAAGACCCTGGGCAATCTGCCGGCCGAAGAGCGCCCGCAAGTCGGTGCGCTGATCAACGTTGCCAAGGAGCGTGTCACAGAGGTTCTCAATGCACGCAAGGCGTTGTTCGAGGAGGCCGATCTTGCGGCCAAGCTCGCCGCCGAGTCCATTGACGTGACCCTGCCTGGCCGCGGCCAGACCTCTGGCGGTCTGCATCCGGTGACCCGGACTCTGGAACGTATCGAGCAGTTCTTTACCCACATCGGCTACGGCATTGCCGAAGGCCCTGAGGTCGAAGACGACTATCACAACTTCGAGGCGCTCAACATCCCAGGCCATCACCCGGCCCGGTCGATGCACGACACCTTCTATTTCAATGCGAACATGCTGTTGCGCACCCATACCTCGCCGGTACAGGTCCGCACCATGGAATCGCAGCAGCCGCCGATCCGCATCGTCTGCCCAGGCCGTGTGTACCGTAGCGACTCCGATATCACCCACTCGCCGATGTTCCACCAGGTCGAAGGCCTGCTGGTTGATCGCGACATCAATTTCGCCGACCTCAAAGGCACCATCGAAGAATTCCTGCGGGTGTTCTTCGAAAAAGAGCTGGCGGTACGTTTCCGCCCGTCCTACTTCCCGTTCACCGAGCCATCCGCCGAAGTCGATATGGAGTGCGTGATGTGCAGCGGTAAAGGCTGCCGTGTCTGCAAACAGACCGGCTGGCTGGAAGTCATGGGGTGCGGGATGGTTCACCCCAACGTGCTGCGCATGTCCGGGATCGACCCGGAAGAGTTCTCGGGCTTTGCCTTCGGCATGGGCGTCGAGCGTCTGGCCATGCTGCGTTACGGCGTGAACGACTTGCGCCTGTTCTTCGACAACGACTTGCGGTTCCTCGCGCAATTTCGCTAGTCGTAACGAACCTTTAGGAGAGCAGGATGAAATTCAGTGAACAATGGCTGCGTGGCTGGGTAAGCCCGCAGGTAAATCGCGATGAGCTGGTTGCTCGTCTGTCGATGGCCGGTCTTGAGGTCGATAGCGTTACGCCGGCCGCCGGTGTTTTCAGCGGTGTAGTGGTGGGCGAGGTGCTCAGCACCGAGCAGCACCCGGACGCCGACAAGTTGCGTGTGTGCCAGGTCAGCAACGGCGCGGAAACCTTCCAGGTTGTGTGCGGTGCGCCAAATGTGCGCCCAGGCCTGAAAATCCCGTTCGCGATGATCGGTGCCGAACTGCCCGGTGACTTCAAGATCAAGAAAGCCAAGCTGCGTGGCGTCGAGTCCAACGGCATGCTGTGCTCTCAGGCGGAGTTGCAGGTGGGCGAAGGCAATGATGGCTTGATGGAGCTGCCGGCTGATGCGCCCGTGGGCCAGGACATCCGTGCCTACCTCGACCTGGAAGACGCCAGCATCGAAGTCGACCTGACTCCGAACCGTGGCGACTGCCTGTCCCTGGCCGGTCTGGCCCGTGAAGTCGGTGCGCTGTACGGCGTGCCTGTCACACGTCCAGTAGTGACCGCGGTCCCGGCAGTCCACGACGAAGTGCGTTCCATCGAAGTGCTGGCGCCAAGCGCGTGCCCGCGCTACCTGGGCCGTGTCATTCGCAATGTCGACCTGTCCCGGCCGACCCCGCTGTGGATGGTTGAGCGCCTGCGTCGCGCCGACGTGCGCAGCATCGATGCCGCCGTCGACATCACCAACTACGTGATGCTGGAGCTGGGTCAACCGCTGCACGCCTTCGATTTGGCCGAGATCAACGGCGGGATTCGCGTGCGCATGGCCGAGGAAGGCGAAAAGCTGGTCTTGCTCGATGGCCAGGAAGTCACCCTGCGTAGCGATACCTTGGTGATTGCTGACCACTCCCGCGCCCTGGCCATTGCCGGTGTGATGGGGGGTGAGCACAGTGGCGTGTCGGCGACGACCCGTGACGTGTTCCTTGAAAGCGCGTTCTTCGACCAGATCGCTGTGGCAGGCAAGGCCCGTTCCTACGGCCTGCACACCGATGCCTCGCACCGCTACGAGCGTGGCGTGGACTGGCAACTGGCCCGTGAAGCCATGGAGCGTGCCACCGGCCTGCTGCTGGAAATCACCGGCGGTGAAGCTGGCCCGATTACCGAGACTGTCAACGAGCAGTACTTGCCGTCGATTGCACCGGTGACGCTGCGCGCCCAACGCGTCGAGCAGATGCTCGGCCTGGTGATCGAAGAAGCGCAAATTGTCAGTCTGCTGACCGGCCTCGGCCTGGACATCAGCGCTGATGGGGCAGGGCAGTGGCGCGTAGAAGTGCCAAGCCATCGCTTCGATATCAGCCTTGAAGTCGACCTGATCGAAGAACTGGCCCGCCTGTACGGCTACAACCGCCTGCCGGTTCGTTACCCGCAAGCGCGCCTGGCCCCACAGCCCAAGACCGAAGCCCGTGCGCACCTGCCGGAGCTGCGTCGTCTGCTGGTCGCTCGCGGCTATCAGGAAGCGGTGACCTACAGCTTCATTGATCCCAAGCAGTTCGAACTGTTCAGCCCGGGTGTCGAGCCGCTGTTGCTGGCCAACCCGATCTCCAACGACATGGCGGCTATGCGTTCGTCCCTGTGGCCAGGCCTGGTGAAAGCACTTTCCCATAACCTGAACCGTCAGCAGGATCGCGTGCGCATGTTCGAAAGCGGCCTGCGCTTTGTCGGCCAATTGGACGGCCTGAAGCAGGAGCCGATGCTGGCCGGTGTGGTCTGCGGCAGCCGTCTGCCTGAGGGTTGGGCCCAGGGGCGCGATCCGGTGGACTTCTTCGACGTCAAGGCTGATGTGGAAGCGGTGCTGGGCTTTGCCGGCGCGCTGGATGCCTTCGCATTTGTCCCGGGCAGCCACCCGGCATTGCATCCAGGCCAGACTGCGCGCATCGAGCGTGAAGGCCGCCTGGTCGGTTTCGTTGGCGCTATCCACCCTGAACTGTCGAAAACCCTCGGTCTTGACCGTCCGGTGTTCGTCTTCGAGTTGGTGTTGGCTGAAGTCGCTGCGGGCAAGATGCCTAAATTCAGCGAGCTGTCGCGTTTCCCGGAAGTGCGTCGTGACCTCGCCCTGGTGGCGGATCGTGATGTGGCGGCCAGTGCCGTGCTGGAAGTAATCCGAGAAAATGCAGGCGAATGGCTGACGGACCTCAGGCTATTTGACGTCTATCAGGGTAAAGGCATTGATCCGCATAGAAAAAGCCTTGCAGTTGGCTTGACCTGGCAGCATCCATCGCGCACTCTTAATGACGATGAGGTGAATACCACGACGCAAAATATCCTCACCTCGCTCGAACAAAGGTTGAACGCCACGTTAAGGAAGTGACGTATGGGGGCTTTGACGAAAGCTGAGATGGCGGAACGTCTGTACGAAGAGTTGGGTCTGAACAAGCGCGAGGCCAAGGAATTGGTCGAGCTGTTTTTTGAAGAAATCAGGCACGCTCTGGAAGACAACGAACAGGTCAAATTGTCCGGTTTCGGCAATTTTGACCTGCGGGACAAACGCCAGCGGCCTGGCCGCAATCCAAAAACGGGAGAAGAAATCCCGATCACGGCTCGCCGTGTGGTCACCTTTCGTCCAGGGCAGAAGTTGAAGGCCCGAGTTGAGGCTTATGCTGGAACCAAGTCATAACGACGAGCTACCCGTCATCCCAGGCAAACGCTACTTCACCATTGGTGAAGTCAGCGAGCTATGTGCGGTAAAACCGCACGTGCTGCGCTATTGGGAGCAGGAGTTTCCTCAACTCAACCCCGTCAAACGCACCGGGAACCGTCGGTATTATCAGCGCCAGGATGTGCTGATGATCCGACAGATCCGCGCGTTACTGTACGACCAGGGGTTCACCATCAGCGGCGCACGCCAGCGTATGTCCGGTGATGAAGCCAAAGAAGACACCACCCAATACAAGCAATTGATCCGCCAGATGATCTCCGAACTGGAAGATGTACTGGTGGTTTTGAAAAAGTGAAACAAGCCTTTAAAATACTTCCACATTTCAAATGCTTGCGGTATATTCCTGATCGCTTCTTTACGAAGCGAACCCAGTTTCACGCCTAGTCGGGGCGTAGCGCAGTCCGGTAGCGCACTAGCATGGGGTGCTAGGGGTCGAGTGTTCGAATCACTCCGTCCCGACCATATTATTCAATGACTTAGCCGCTTTCGAGCGGCTTTGTTGTTTCTGCCATAGTGACTTTCCGAGTGACCCTGGCGTTTTTCATCATGCCTCCCTCCGTTTCAGAATCGTCAACGCTGGTGCGCGTGAGTCGGTTGCTGATACCTTGTTTGCCGCCGCAATCAGCTGATCCAGTTCCGCCGCCGAGTAGTGACTGGTGATGCTTCCGTTCTTGTGGCCGAGCAACGCTTTCCGATCCTCCTCAGTCACGCCAGCAGCACGTAGCCTTCTCCCAAAGGTGTGCTTCAAGTCGTGTATGCGGATCCTGGTAAAGCCGTCATGTGCCGGCCGCAAGAACTTCTCCTGCCACTTCTTTGCCGCCCGAATCCGCGCCTTCTTCCAGGCCGAGTCGTTCATGCGGTGAACCGTCGTTTCATTCCCCTCGCCATCAGGCTTGCCAAACGGGAACACGTAGAGCGGATGCTTGCCGCGTTGCTTCTCGATCACCGACTTGGCAACGTCATTCATCACGACCAGGCGTTCGTCCCGGTTTTTTACGCCGGACCTCGCACTCCTGCCCCCAAACCCGGCCGGGATCAGGAACACGCTCGTTCCAAGCTCCGGTACCGCAATTTCCCAATTCCATTGCAGCTTGCAAACTTCCTGCTCCCGGCACCCTGTGTTGACCTTGAACATCGCCATGGTCTGAAGGTGCGCCGGCAGCTCGGCGAACAGGATCGACTGTTCTTCCCACGAAAGCGGATAGGGCTTTCGGCTGTTCGTCTTCTCATCCAACAGGGAAATCATCGGTACTACGTCGAGTAATGGCCGGCGATCTTCGTCCCGCCACTTCCGCGCGCAGAGGTTCAAAACCCGAATAACCCGCTGTAGCGCGATGTTCACCGTTCGATTCGAGACCGGCTTCCCCGTGGCTGGGTTGAGCTTCGACCGAACGTAGGGGGCTAGCGCGTCATCATCAATGTGGGTCAGCGGCATATCGCCAATGAAAGGATCAAGCTGTTCCATATACGTAGCTGAAATATGGATGGATGCCTGATCCTTCACTTCCAGCAGGAAGCGAGTTGCCGCTTCCCGCCAGGTCCTGACCCGTCGAACGCCATACACCTTCTGCTGGCGCAACTGCTCCAGCTTGTGGATCAGGTATTGCTCAGCTTCGGCGCGGTTACAAGTGCCAGTACTCTCTTGAATTCGCTCTCCTCTGTACTTTTTGTCGATCTTCCAGATGCCGTTCGGCATTTGCTGGAGGCCGGTGATAGCTTTTTGGGCCATGGCAATTCTCCTTTCTTCTTGCCCTGGCGCTCACTGCGGGGGCGATTGTTGTCCTGATCGGCCTGCTTTTCAATTGCCATGGACTCAGCCCAAGAATCTGCCCATTCATCCAACTCGATGCGGTCGAAGCCAACTCCCTGTTTCCCAATGGGGAATTCGCGAACGTTGGGCCGAACCGTTTTGTTAAATTCTTCTCTGCACATGCCCAAGTACGCAGGGGCAGTGGACGCTCTGAGGAAGCGAGGAGCGGTCTCTTTGGTTAGTAATGCAGTTGACTTGGCCATAGAGTCATCACTGTTCGATGGAGGAGGCGGTTTGCACTGACTTCCTGACGGGAAAGGCCTCGCCCTCCCATTTGCCGGGTTTTCCGCGTATCGCGCCATGTAGGCCGTATTGGTGTGGCCTCTTGCTGGCGAACAGCTTTTCACACGCTTTCAGCAAGGCGCCGTCATCTTCTATTTCCAACAGCTCCTGGCCAGCCATAGAACCCACCTGAATCCAGCCGGATTTGTCGCGCCCGTAGTTTTCTGTCTTGAACAAGCGAAACCTGTTCCGGTGTCCGGTACCAGGCGAAGAATTTTCGGTGTTCATGTAGAACGCCACGCCATCGAGGCGCACTCGCAGTACTGTCTTAGCCATGTAGTTCACCACCTTGAAAGTGGTCTGCCAGTACCCTGCGCGCGTCGATGCCGCATGATGCGGACATGGCGTAGATCTGGCCGAAGGTGGTTTCCCGACGCTGCAAGGCGTTGAACAGCTCGATCAGGCGCTCGCCCAGTTGTCCGTTACTGCGGCTCATAGGCTGGAACTCACAGGCGCGAGCGGAGCGACGGCACTTGCCAGCGCGTCCAGCAGCAGGGTTTGGCGATTCTGTCCATCCAGATACTGACGCACGGCTTGGACGAACACGCTGTTCATGCTGCGGTCCGCGGCGTTCGCGGCTGCTTCAATGTCAGCGCGCAGGCCGTCAGGCAGGCGCACCACAAACTTGTCGGCAGTGCGGGAATCGTATTGGTTGGTGCTCAATGTGTTTCTCCAGGCAAGCCGATATCCGGCCGCGGTGATGGCTTTCGCAAAAATTGAGGTGCTCTTGTTTCGCCATGAGGTGGCGAAGGAGTGGCTGTAAATTAGCAACAGCTAAATAAATTAGCAAATTGTTTTTGAGCGTTGACGGTTGCTAATTTTTTGTGAGGAGAAAGCTTTCAACTCGTAGTGGCTAAATAATGGTGCTAGATTCGCCTCATTACGGCTTGTTGGCAGCCTTGGCTAGGCTTGAGTTTGCCGACCTCAAGAAAGGGACTTTATGAAAAAGATGCTTCTTTGCCTCTCAATGGCCGCGCTTCTCTCGGGTTGCGCCACCAGTGGCACAAAAATCGAGCAAGCTCAGATCGACAGCTTGGTCAAAGGCAAAACCACCAGCAGTGAAGTGATTGCTTTACTCGGGCCACCGACGGCGGTCACACAAAATTCCGACGGGTCGCAAGTGCTGGGCTGGGGATATGCCTATGTCGGTTTCGCCGGTATTGGTACAGAGGTAGAGAGCACGACGGTGACCATTGCTCCTGATGGGACTGTGAGCAGCTATGCCCGTAGCGGGTCGAAGGTCGGAGGAGGGGCGCCATCAAAATACTCCGCTGCGCCCGTGCAGCCGACACCTGGACCTATGACGAAGAGTCAGTACAAACAGGTCCAACTCCAGAAGCTCACTGATCAGAACCTGCCTTATGACGAATATCAAAAGCGCTATCAGGAAATAATGGCGCAATAGCCCAGCTGAAGCGTTGGGCCCGGTCATTAGACCAATTCAAAGGAGTGAAATCAGTGACAACTATCAAGTTCAGCTACAGGGATGCTAGGGGGGATGTGAGCCAGCGGGAGTTGATTCAGTGGTCAGAGAACTTGACTTATATTCAGGGGCGTTCCGCGGGTGACTCATTTCCCAAGACCTTTCGTAAGGACCGCATAGTCGAGATCCTGTTCGGTGCGGAGCTGCTGCTGAATGATGCAGCTCCGCCAGCTCCTACGCTGTTGCCAAAACCACGTCCAGCGGACGTAGCGGTATCGGTCGCTGCCTCCCATCACCCACAGCCCAAGGCACCGCCCGGCGGGGTCAACCAAATTCTTTTCACTGGCTTTGCAGCGGAGCACCGTGCTGAACTAGAACAAAAGGCATTGAAATCAGGACTCAAAGTTATGAGTACCCCTGGAAAAACACTTACTTTTCTCTGCTATGGCGATAACGCCGGGCCTACTAAAGTTGCGAAAGCTCAGGAGGCCGGGGCATTCATCATTGATGCTGAGCAGTTTCTGAGCTTAGTCACGACTGGCGAGATGCCTTAGCCGCACCTGGCGCGGCGATGACGTAGGAGCTACTTCATGTCCTTAACCAAACCCAACCAGCAGCTACGCCGTGACATTAAGGCGATCGCATTCAACCTCGAGCAGTCCTGTGTCGACCTGGGCAAGCCAAGCTTGCGGAAAAGCTCGGCGATGCCGACGCCATAGCCCTGATGGGGTTGGTTGGTACGCTCTACGAAGAGGCGGATAGACTGGTGGGTTATGCCGAGGAAGTTAAGGCAGGCCGAATAGTGCGGGCTGCGGAATAGCTCGGATGACATCATGGCGAAATCAAAGCTCTTGGAATAAGGCTGGGGTCTATGCCTGGTTGGCACTACTCTTACTAATCTCCGACCGTTCAGACACAAGCTGGCTGGGCGGAGCTTATGAGGTCGCAAGCAGTTCTTCGCCCCAGGATTCGTTGGGCTCTGCGTTTTGGTAGTGGGGCTGAGTCGATAGCCTTGAACCACTTCTACTGCGCGCACGAGTGATGTGAATGCGGGGAGGGGGAGGGCGGTGAGGCGCGCATAATTAGT
The DNA here is from genome assembly GCF_030687625.1 of Pseudomonas sp. FP2294. Taxonomy (NCBI): domain Bacteria; kingdom Pseudomonadati; phylum Pseudomonadota; class Gammaproteobacteria; order Pseudomonadales; family Pseudomonadaceae; genus Pseudomonas; species Pseudomonas sp. FP2294. The sequence goes on along the minus strand of NZ_CP117441.1, from coordinate 3,851,777 downwards.
GCCGAAAATGTCTTATCTGTATAGCGTAAGCATTTACCTACAAAAGTTGGCTTGATTTTTGAGGGGGTTATCCGTCCGTCTGATATAAGGCTGGCGACACGTTTTGAGAATAACAAAACCGTGTCGCGCGCAATCATAGGCTATACATTCAATCGTGTGAATCGCCCGTAATTTACGATTTGATTCTGAACGTACACCGAAAGGATGCCCAAGAGGGCAATGACCATGAAGCGAGACTACCAGCCCCCACGCCATGACCCAGGTCCGGAAGAGGTGAATTTCGACATCCTGCGCATGAACAATGCACTTGCAGGCAGTCGCTTCACTATGCCTGAGGGTATGAAGCGCGAAGAATTCCGAGAATGGATGCGCGAGAATGCTGATAAATGCCGAACCAGGTAGAATTTAGTGTTCACTTCACGCAACTCTACAACGCCCTTTCGGATGCGGAGCAGGATTTGATAGACGAATTTGTCTTTCATTTCCATAAGAGCGGTACCAAGGGTTTCTACGGGAAAGTCGGTCCAACCGACAATGTTCCTCATCGCGACCCTGACCGAGAGAAGAAGATTTGGTATGCAAAGCGGCACAAGCTTTGGCATGCCCACATTGGTCACCCGCATTGGGATGCCTGCAAGAACCAAATGGCGAGTTATCACACATCAAATTTTGTTGTGCATTTCCAAAAGTTTAGCGAAACGTCGATAGCCTTGGTCGATTATGGGTCGCATGATCCTATGACACAGCCCAAGGCACAGTCGCTGTTTAAGCGATGACAGGCAAATATGCAAGAAGCCCGGCCCAGCGCCGGGCTTCTTGTATGTACCCTTTCACGACCTTTTCACAGTGGAGCGCCTAGTGTGGCCACAGCTCCTTGTTAAGACCCTTTAAGCCCGCTACTCCCCATCGCGGGCTTTTCTTTGCCTGGAATTTGCCAATCACGCCAGAGGTTGCCTAAGCTGCGTTTTCTATGTCCTCGAATGGAGTCGAAGTCATGCCAAAACCACAATACTCACTCCCAGATATGCTCGAACGAATCTACGAGAATCAGCTCGCTCTTGAGGCTGCCGTTATGGAGTTGTCGTTGTGGGCGAAGCGTAATGGGGGAGGTCATGTGGATGAGAATGTAAGGGGCGCACTGGATACGATCGGCGAGAACGCTGGGCACATCAAGCAAGGCTTGGCCAGGTTGAGAGCTCAAGGGCCAGATTGATCCAGCGGCAACCGTAGATAGCCCGCTGATGTGCGGGCTTTTTTCGTTTAGGGCTTAGCGTTTCGAGGCCTGCTCGTATACCGTACTTCGCTCGCGCTTACCGACGGCCAGCACCAGGATAACAATCCGCTCATCCTCGACGCGGTACACAAGTCGGTAGCCGGCACCGCGCAATTTGATCTTGTAGCAGTCCTTCATGCCATGAAGCGCATCGCCTGGCACTCGCGGGCCGGACTGCCGCTCCTGGAGCTTTTTCAGAAACTGGAGGCGTATTGCTCCGTCGAGTTTACGCAACTCCTTCAGCGCCTTCGGATCCCACTCAACCTCGTACTCAGCGGCCATTGGCGATATCTGCCTCTGCCTCGCCAATCAGATCGTCCAGAGATACTCGAACAGGTGTTTCGTTGGCGTCGAGCCGAGCCTTGACCAGTTGGACCAGCTCCAACTCGTCCAGGCGCTCAACCATCGCCTCGTAGACGTTTGCTGGAACCATGTAGCCCATAACGCGGTTGTGGTTCAGCACAGCAACAGGCATGCCGTTGGCGCCGCTCAAGACGGAGGAGGGGTTCTTCTTGAGTTCGGATACGCTGACGGCCACATCAGCCAGAATATTTTGCATATATATGACTCCTATATAGGTCTTTATTCTGGTCTTTTTGTGCGCGTGTTACAAGTGCATAGCAAATCTGCTCGAGCTTCTCGGTCGGCTACTTTCGGTGATTGCCTGTTCTGAGTGGGGCCGTACTTTCGTATCTGCGGGCAGTTGGTAGATCTTTCATTTGGCCTTGAAGTACATCATTGCATCGATGAAACGCTTTGCCTTTTGCTGGGTGTCGACGCGGGTTTGGTTCAGTGTGCCTCCAGCTTGGTTTCGAGTGATCACGACCCAGCGGTTGCGCTTGGTGTACAGAGTCGCTGTGCCGATCGAGTTGAAGTAGATCCTGGTCTGAACGGCTTTGGATGAGGTTGTCGAGTTGCCGGCGGCAATCGCACCATTCCCGATGGGTACAGCACTCGCGAAACCGCTGCTGGAGGAAGCGACACCACTCCCATAGGCGATGTACTCACTGGTGAAGAAAACCTGTTCGGGCCTGGTCTTCTCAGGCTGCTCCATCAACACCTGTTCAATCACCGATTTGGCCTGCTCTGCAGTGATCGGAGCCGGTTGGTACTCGACGACCTTGGACGCACATCCAGTTAGAAACAAAAGTGCTGCGATGGCGATAGCTTTCATCCCTGACTCCCTTAAATTAATGCCGAGCATTCTGCCATGGCACGGCTAGCCAATGCTCAGAACATGCTTGGGCATTTGTAAAGGTTGATCGATGAGCTATCAAGGCGGGATCCAAGCACATACAGCGTCTGGACCTGGTTCTTCTGTGCAATGAAACCCTCGCACGAGAAACCGCACGTCACGTTCGCAGTGAAGCAGATGTTCTGCATGCTGAATTTGTAGAGATCGTGTGGCCAGGTTAGACAGTCATATTTTCCGCCGACGGGGCAGTGGACCTGTTCTAGCTCGCCGGACGCCACAATCGTCGATCCTGTTAGGCGGTCAATTTCCCCATATCCCCATGCCGCCTGGCTCAGTCCAGCAACGATCAGCGGCAACATCCAGCGCAATGCGGTCATCATCTTTCCATGATTCAGGTGGTGGGGCGCTGACTCTACCAATCCGGGGAGCCGGCCTCAACGCCTGCATGCCCAGTCATTTTAGGTGTGTTCCTCGGGTGCGCCGCAGGGCTATTACATTTTGCTAACGGGCTAGTTAGACTGAACGTTATTGGAATACTAATTCGGTTCGTTCAGGAGAAAGTTATGGCGGCAACTAAATTTCTGGATGATTTGTTAGATGGCTTTGTATGTGTGGCGGATCTTATCACCAGTGTCTCCTATTCAGACGAAGATTCAATACTCACTCTACAAGACGCTGCTCGCGCGGTACTTGCCTGCCTACGGTCTGTAAAGAAAGCTCCCCAGCAAATGAGGCTGGATAAGGCCGGGTTGCCAGTAATCGATCTGGATGGCGGTGCTACGATATTTTTGAGAAAAGTGGCAGAAAACAAACGGTATTCCAGCTTGCAGGTTAGCGATGTAGTACTTGATGAAGCATTAACGTCGGAAGGGGCAGATCTTCTTGAGTATGGTTTTTCACGAGATATCTGGGATGTTCTTCGAGAGGATGGTATCCAAACAAGCTGGCGTCTTAACTACAAGACTGGTTTGCGTAAATACTCTTTTTTGTCATCTGTCTGGAAGGCCACTCCTCGCGAAATCAGTGTCTTGTTGGAGGGTCAAGGCTATAAACGTCCAACGGTGGTAAGTCTCATAAGGAAGGGGTATGCGGTTCCAGCAATCTCCCTCAGTGGCGTGGCAGAACGAACAGCAGAACTTGAAATCGACCAAGAAGTGGACCTGGGTGATGTGAGGAGATGGCTTTCAAAAAACGGCATAAATTGGCCAATTCCTGTGATGGTCGAGTGTGAACCAAGTGAATATTCTTATGAGTTGCAGACGCGTTCCAGTAATGACACTAGCAGGGCCTTTACCGTGCGCTTGCAAGAGCTTGAACGTCAAAATACGGATTTGCTCCAACAAAATGCCGATCTTAAGGCTCAGTTGTTGAACGTTAAATCCAGCTCGGTTGACCAAGGCGCGAGTCCGCAGGGACTGAATTTTCCGTATGCCACAAAGGAGCTTGAGGCAATGCGCCAAATTGCATTGAAATACTGGGCGCAGTATTCGCCAGAGATGCGGCAGCCGAAGCAAGACGAGATCCAGCGGGAGTTTTGTAGCCTGCTAGGGTTGAATGTGCCTGCCGAAAAAACACCTCCACACAAGGCAATTTACCTAGCAACAGCAATCAAACCTGATCATCTTATCAAACCATGACATGGGGCATGTAACCATGTATCCCCTTTCTGTCATGAACGTTACTACTGCAACCTGTTTACAGTCCAGATTAATGACAGGAAACAGCATGACTGACTTGAATGATCATTCGACGCAATTGGCGAGTGCCACAATCTATAAGTATTTCGCGCGATCTTGTCCGGAAAATGCAGAGCAAATCCTGAAAAGGCGCAGAGCTTTACTCGGATTCGTACAGACATTATAAAGCTCGGGGCTTGGCTCGTTCGATTCACCCATCACCACTATGGTGATGGTAGGAGGCTCATTGCTGGGAAGGGCTCAGGCTTTTCGCTTACGGTTAACAATTAATCGCCGCGGCGCCTCCAGGTGCTCGATATCCCGCTTGGTGGAGATTTCAATATGAGGAGCAGCCGGGGCGGACTCATCGTCACCGTAAGTAATCCAGATCGAATCTCCGCCATCCCATTCGAACTTATAACCGGCTTCATTGAGTTCATGGCTGAGCTCAAATTGAATTTTTGCCAATTCTTCCGATGGAAGCGATTCAAGCCCGAGGTCGCTGAGTGGTACCTCCGCCGCATTCAGCCCCCGAATAATTGAGCGGTTGATAGATACCCTGATTCGTTCTCGCACTATGGCTGGAATGCTTTTCCTCGCTACAGAGGCGTATGTCTTCGCCTCGTCTGCGGAGAAAAGGACTTCAGGCGATTTGCCATCCGCGAGCAGGCTGAGATCGAGGCGAGCGACTACCTCCGCGGTGAGAGAGCGACCGCTCTCCTTGGCGGCGCGCTCAAGCTCTGCCTTGAGTTCGGCCGGCATCCTGAAATTTACTTGAAGGTCTGTTCTGCTCATTTTCAGATAATGAAGCACGGTGCTATTGACTGCAATAAAGCACGGTGCTTAAATCGTGACAAAGCACGGTGCTTTGTAAGGGGTTTGAAATGAAGGTGCGTGAAATGAAGCAAGTGATCTTCCGAGCAGATCCTGATGTAAAGGATTGGCTCGAAAGGAAGGCACAACAGGAAGAGCGCAGCCAGAACTGGTTGGTCGGGAAGGCGCTGAGAGAGGCGATGCAACGAGATGAACAAATCAAACAGGCATAAAAAAACCCCAGCGCCGGCCAGCGCTGAGGTTTGGGTAACGTCAATCTTCTAGGAAAAACGTCATGAACAAGCATACCGAAGTAAACGAAAAACTCAATGCTGGCGCTGTTAAAGGGGCGGTGACCGTGCCGCTTTCATTCGTGCGCTGCAACGTTGAGCGACAAAATTTGTACAACGTTTGTCCAGGCGTTCCCGCTGTTGATGCTTTGAATCAGGCATCTTGCATTCTTCATAGCGTGAGGTCTGCGTTGGAAGACGCGGGGATGGCCGAGCTCATTGTTACGCCAAGCCAAGCATGGTTGCTCCACATGGCGGTCGAGTCTGCTAAAGCTGCGATCGACTCCGTCACCGAAGGCCTGGAGAAAGCACGATGAATACTTTCTCGATTCAATCCGAGCAGCGTTCTGGAGAGGCACCACGTTTTCCGCAATCGCAAAACGTGGCGCGGACAATGTCATCGCGAGAAATCGCTGATTTGGTCGAGGCGCGACACAACGATGTGATCGCAACTATCGAGCGGCTGTTCGCCAAAAACCTTTTACGATCAAGTCGTAAAAGCCGCAGGGAGTCCACTGGCGGGCGTCCGGTTGATGTTTATGACCTGACTGAGCGCGATACTCACTTGGTGGTGGCTGGCTACAGCGACGAGCATCGGGCGAGAGTTATCGACCGCTGGCAGGAGCTGGAGGAGATGATAGCCAAGCCTGCTTTCGATATCTCCAGCCTGAACGACCCAAAGGTCTTGCTCGCGCTGCTTACCGACAACGTGCGTAAGGTTGTAACCCTGGAAGCGGACAACACCGAGTTGACCAAAGAGAACCATCTTCTGGAAGTGAAGGTGGAGCAGGACGCTCCCAAGGTGGCCTTTCACGACATGGTCGTGGTGTCGCACAAGACCTACAACGCCGCACAGGCCGCGAAGATTATCGGCACCGGCCGTACTAGGCTGCTGCAGTTCATGCGGCAGAAGGGGTGGATTACTCGATCGAACGAGCCCTATCAGGCGAAGATTGAGGCCGGCCTGCTGGATGTGAAGCTGGGTACCTTCGAACATCCAATCGACGGCACGATTCCGACGTGCTCGACGCTGATTACTGGGAAAGGGCTGGCGAAGCTGGAAGCGCTGTGGCGGGAGAGGGACGCAGACTTGTTGGCGTAGACGCGAAGAGAGCCCGGCCTAGTGCCGGGCTTTCTGTATCTGGCTTAAGGCTTTTCAGCGTTGGCCTTCTCAAGGAGGGCGGCTATGCCCTCAAGCAGGACCAAGTCCGACTCCTTGAGCCTTCCCTTCGCCGCGGCCCTGGCGAGTTTCTCAATAACCGCAACTGCCCGCGGCGTAGCCTTGTCCTGAAGAGCCTGATAGGCAGACGCCGCCTCTCGCACCACATCCTGACGAGTGTACTCACCCTCGATCAATGCCGGCCCGTGCCCATTCGGATTGACCAGCACACCAGGCGTGAGCCCGATTTTCTGCTCGAGGTTGAGCGCTGCCTTCTCGCCCAGGGAGCGGTGCCCATTGAGGATCTGGGACAAATACGAAGCGTCCAGATCGTGCTGGTCGGCGAAGTCTTTCTGGCTGAGTGGGCCGATGACACGCCGCAGCGCGTCGACCCGAAGAGTTTTGATATCCATAGGCGAATAGTGTCCCTGCGTTAGCAAACAGTAAATTATAAAATGCTATTGCTATTGAGATTAGCAAAATGTAATCTGGGCTTCTTTCGGAGACAAACATGACGCTACTCGAACTTATCCGGTCCCTCGACACACCTGCAGTGGAGTCGTTGGCCAAACGCAGCGGCACCAGTGCCGGCAACCTCAAGCAGATCGCCCACGGCTTTCGTCGGGCAGGCCCAGGCCTCGCCATCAATCTTGAGCGGGAGTCGAGCAGGGCAGTGACCTGCGAAGAGCTTCGGCCAGATGTTGACTGGGCTTATCTGCGCAATTCAGGCCAAGAGCTGAATCTTTAATCTCGATTAAAAGAAGCCCTGATCGAGGGCGCATATCTTCGCCCTGAGCTGAACGTTCCGCCACGACAACCACGAAGAGGTTTCCCGAAATGGAACAGGTACACCGCGCAATACATGAGGCAGTTCTGGAGGCGGGGCCAAAGCAACTGGCTCACCTGATGGGTATGAGCCACACAGCATTGCTCAACCGCAGCAACCCCAATGACGACTCGCACCGCCTGAACCTGGAGCAATTTCTCCAGATCCTGGTGCACAGCAAAAACGTTGAACCGCTGGAACACCTGGCCAACACATTGGGCTATGCGCTGGTGCCGCAGGCGCGGCCGGCGAGCATGAACCTTATCGAGGCTCTGGTGCATCTGGCGGCTGAGTACGGGGATGTTTCCAGGCTGGTGCATGACGCCCTTGCGGACGGTCGGGTTTCACCTTTTGAGAAGGCGAACATCCAGAAAGAAATCGGCCATGTGCGGCAGAGCTTGCTGGTGCTGGAAGAGTCGGTGAAAGCGGCGTGAATGCTCGGCAGAGCATCTGGTCGTCTGGCAGGTTGCATCACTTAAAACGGGCAGAGAATCAATTTTGCCCGGTGCAGAAAGTAACAAACCCGGCGGGAACCGGGCTCATTTAATCGTCCTGTGTGATCAGGACTACACAACTACAGAGGTGTGAATCATGGCACATGCTATTAGTAATGAACAAGTTCGTTCGAATGCTAGCACTTTCGGAATGTCGTTGGCTCAGCCTTATCCGATTGAGAAGGTGGGCTTCGATATCGGATGTATTGGCTTCTGCGTTCAGGGGCTTCATCGGGAGCGTCGCATCAAGCGCTTCATGACTCATGAGATGGGCCGCGCTGATGCAAAGGTGGCTCTGGAGCTTCTTATCCCAGAGGTCCCAGAGGCAGAACTGTCGCTCTCAGCAAAGGGGTTTTTCAGCCAGGAAGTTCCCGAGTTTGAGAGAACGGCCCTGATCATGAGCTCCATCGTTAAAGCATCCAAGTACGAAGCGCGGCCGGGCAAATTCATCCTTGAGGCTGTGGGGTGGTATGGGCAGGCCGCCAAGGAGATGGCTCAGCCAATCTGGATGCCTGTCTGGAGGGCTGAGCAGTGAGCACTCCCAAAGAAACTGGTCCAACTGTCATTGACGAAGCCCACATGGAGCAGTTCACCAACGACCAGTTGGCCTACAAGGCATGGATCGGTGCCGACCTAGTGCAGGAGATCTTGTTTGATGACGGCGGCGAGGAACGAGACTTGATGTATGAGGCTAAGTTCGAGGTGGCCCACGCTTGCATGGCCTTGCGTGTGCTAGTCCGCCGGCTTACCGGCATGGATGCTGACACGCTCCGGCAGGCCGTATTGCAGCGCCACTTGGAGGCTCTGGTGCTGTGTCCTGAGGTCGAGCAGTACCCAGCAGGGGAGACACTGCAATGAATACCTTGCAGCAACCCGTTCCAGTGTCCACCACTGCCTGCACCATCGCCGGCCCCTGGCCAACCTACGGCAACTTCCGAACGCTTCCAGAGCGCGAGCGCTGGGTGCTTTACGGAAGCGCCAAGGCCTACCGCGAGTCGCTGGAGCGCCAGGGTTTCGAGATGGCTGAAACCTATGATGCCTTCATCCGTCGCGTGACAGAGGAGCTGGATATCTGATGGCACGCATTAGGACGATCAAGCCAGAGTTCTGGAGCAGTGAACAGGTGATGGAGTGTCAGGCTCTGACACGCCTGCTGTTCATTGGTATTTGGAATTTTTGTGACGATGGCGGCAATCATCCTGACTCGGAGAAAACCATCAAGGCCCGGGTTTTTCCCGGTGACGAAATCAGCTCGTCGAGTATTCGTCGAATGCTCGACGAGCTGTCGTCGAACGGTCTTTTGGCCTTCTACGAGCACTCTGGCAAGCGGTATTTGCATGTCAGCGGGTGGGAGCACCAAAGGATTGATAAACCAACCTTCAAGTACCCAGAGTTTGTTCAGTCTCCAGCTGTGTCCAGTCCGCCACTTCTGGGGGCTGGCACTGATGACAACCAGAAGCCGGGGCCTGGAGGTGATTCTGTCGGCGAGCCCTCTACGAGTATTCGACTACCTCTCGACGAGTCCTCCTCAAATCCTCTACTAGGCCTCGACCCCGGAAGGGAAGGGATGGGTAATAGGAAAGGAGAAGAACAAGATCAAGAGCAGGTCGTCGCTAACGCGTCGGCCCCTGCTCAGGCTGAAACAGCTCCGGGCAAGAAATCTAAACGCGGGACACGATTACCAGCGGATTGGATAGCGCCTGATGACTGGCTGGCATGGGCGAAAGGCGAGCGATCTGAGCTTGACGATCGGATGCTTGAGGCGATGGCGGATTCGTTCAAGGACTACTGGGTCAGCAAGTCAGGGGCGAACGCCACGAAGCTGGACTGGGAGGCCACCTGGCGCAACTGGGTGCGTAACCAGCGTCTTGGGAACCAGCGGGCCAGCCCAAGCAGCACCCAATCCAACTACATCGACCTCGACAAAATTGACCATACCGAAGGGCTTGTTCGCCAGCCTGACGGGACGTACCGAGTAGCCAAGCCATGACCACACCGAACATCTTGAAAACCGAAAGAGTCCAGTGCCGTGAGCACGGCGAATACAACAACCAGCTGATCGAGTCGTTTTCCGGAGATCACTTCTGGGAGGGTTGTACGCGTTGCCAGTTTGACGCTATCCACTCCGGTGACGATGCCATCCGCAAGCCTGCTTTGGATATCCGGCGTGAACGGGCGCTGAATGCTCGGTTGCTGGCTTCTGGAATTCCACCACGCTTCCGTGAGGCTACTCTGGAGAGCTACCTGACCACCACCAGCCCCGAGCAACAGGCGATTGCGTTGCGCCAATGCCAGGACTATGCGGCTAGCTTTGATGACCACTGGATGGTTGGCCGATCGATGATGCTGCTGGGGTCTCTGGGTACCGGCAAGACCCACCTGGGCTGTGCAGTTGCGCAGAGCGTTATCCGCAACCTCGGGGCGACTGCCAGCTACACGTCGGCGCTGGACATCATCCGAAATATCAAGTCTACCTTCAGCAAGGATTCGAATCTTACGGAGAGCGAGGTCTATGCCGCACTCAGGAAACCGGATCTTTTGGTGGTCGACGAGGTAGGCGTCCAACACGGTAGCGACTTCGAGCGCCAGGTGCTGTTCGAGGTGATCAACGACCGTTACAAGGACATCAACCCAACCATTGTAATTTCGAACCTGGGCATCCTAGGCCTGCGCAAGTGCCTAGGGGATCGCGCCGTGGACCGACTTACCGACGCTGGCGGACCTGCAGTCCTTTTCAACTGGGCTTCGGCGCGAGGTGCAGCATGAGTCGCGAGCTTTTCAGCATCGAAGCCGAGCATGGCGTCCTGGGCGCGATCATGCTGAAACCAGATCTGTTCGACGAGGTCACCAGCAAGGTCAGCGTTTCCGATTTCCACGACCTGGAGAACGCTGCGCTCTACCAGGCAATCATTGACTGCCACGCCACTGGTGATCCGGTTGACCCGGTCACCGTTGGGCTATGGCGCCCGACGTTGCCGAGCGGCGATAGCACCCTGGCGTTCGCGGTCGAGATCGCCAATAACGTAACCAGCACCGCCAACTGGAAGACGTACGCTCGGCACGTTCGTGAACGGGCAATACTTCGTCGGGTGGTTGAAGCCGGCGACGTGATTCGTGAGCAAGCCACAGAAGAGCTACCGCTTGCGGAGATCATCGCACTTGCCCAGCAGGCGACGGCTGACCTACGTGATCTGGACGACGACGGCCAGCGGGATTACTACAGGGCCAGCGAGATCCTGTCTGGTGTGGTCGACACCATCGACTCGAAGTTCAACAAGACGATGCCTACAGGGCTTTCGACCGGGCTGAAGGATCTTGATGAGCTAGTGCGAGGGTTACGCCCTGGCAACATGATCGTTGTCGGCGGCCTGACGGGTTCAGGCAAGACCATCCTTGGCCTGCAAATCGCCCAGCACGTCACCTGCAAACTCGACGGTGTGGGTCTTGCTTTCTCCATGGAAATGACCAAGGAGGAATTGATCACTCGCGGCCTTGCATCGATCGGTAGCGTCAACCTTAGCAAGTTGGACAGTGGCGACCTTGAAGACCATGACTGGCCAAAGCTAACCAGCGCGGTCAGCGTCCTCAGCGAAGCCAAGCTGTTCGTAAATGACCAGGCCGGCATGACGATGCCCCGCATCCGCTCAATTGCCCGGCAGTGCCAACGCCGCGAAGGGCTCAGCGTGCTGCTGGTCGATTACGTCCAGTTGATCAGCGCCGAAGGTAGCGGCAACCGCTCTATCGAAGTCGGGAAGATCTCCACGGCCCTGAAGAACCTGGCCAAGGAGCTCAAGATCCCGGTAATCGTGCTGGCCCAACTCAACCGCGGTTCAACCAATCGTCCAGACAAGCGTCCTCGTCCGAGTGATATCCGAGACTCCGGACAGATCGAGCAGGACGCTGATGTGGTGATCCTTGTGCACCGCGATCTGGAAAGCGAAGAGGGCCAGAACGGAGTAACCGAACTCATAGTCGGCAAGGTCAGACACGCAAAGGTCGGTTCGTGCCTTGTGCAGCAGCAGGGCAAGTACGTCAGGTTTGTTGATTTCGGAGGTAAAGCTCCAAGCACCGAAGAGGTGGAGATGGGGCGCGTATTGAAATTCACCGGCCGCGCAAAGGGGGAGGGAAGACCATGAGTAACGTAGCAGCGGCATTGCCGCGCAAAAGCATGAGCGACCTAGAGCGGCGCTTTTTGAAGATCGCGGGTGAGGAGCTGGCCAAGGTCAAAGTCGGCGGGCCGAGCGCACTGGCTTACCTGCTGGATATGGTCGCCAGTTGGCACGGCAGTCGGGCTCAGATCGGGTTCCATGACTTCGGGCAGCGCTGGCTGATCGAGGGCAATGCAAAGAACAAGCCCGCCGACCGGTTGCTGCGTGACTTGTTTGGCTTGAGTGATCCAGATCCAAGGAGAGCCGCATGAAGAAGCGCACGTATCTCGACAAACCCCTGGGCGACACGGAGTACCTGCTGGAACAGTGGGGCTGGTGGCGGATGGATGGGATGGGCTTGCCCCGTTACGTCTCGCCGCTGCTCGCCTTGATGCGGGACAAAGTCCAGATGGCGAGCCCATCCAGTTACGTTATTACGGATGATCAGGCGCTTGCTGTGGATTCAGCCATGGCCAGACTCACACAGCGCAATGCGCAGATGGGCTTGTTCCTCTGGCTCTACTTCGGTGCCAAATGGACGATGGTTCGAATAGGGGAGTCCGCTGGTATTTCTGAGCGCTCAACGCGAGAGGTAATCAAATCCGGAGTCGGTTGGATTGATGGTGTCCTGCATAGAATGAGCGATGCCGCGTAAATAGTCCTTTCATGCCGGATGCCGACCTGTTTTCATGACAGCGTGTTTGGCTGTTCCAGCGCGACACTGAGACAGACTCAACAAAGCCCGGTCGCAGAAATGCTTTCCGGGCTTTTTGTTGTCATTGGGGTTGATTCGTGAGTTGATCTTTCACATTTCTTGGACTGCAAGACGGCCAGAGGTTGTGTTAAGTTTCGTTAGCTATTCGAGAAGAATTTCTAGGAGAGTCTGCGAAGGGACGGCATAATGCCGGCCTTGTGCCATCGACTTGCCAAGGGAGTGACGATGCTCGAAAAGATTGGACATATTAAAAACCCTCTAACTGTTATCGCAATGTTTGCGGGAATCGCGGAGTTGAGCGGGACCGTAGTTTTGCCATTCCTAGAAAAGCCTATTCAAGAAGTGTACGTTTGGTTTTTGATGGGTTTTCCTGTGTTGATGATTTATCTTTTTTATAGAACTCTTTGGCGAGATCATACTGTTCTCTATGCGCCGTCCGACTTTCAGAAGGATGAGAGTTTTATGCAGGCGCATTTTAAGAAGTATAGTGAGGGGGAGGTGGATACACCATTTTCTGACATCTCATCAGAAGTTGAAGTTTTTGCTGCTAAGGACGTAGAGCAAGAACCTCACGCTACCGAGAGTGAGTCGTTAACTCCGGATCCTTTCGAACCCCCGATTGGTAATGTGGAAACGGACGGTGATAAAAGAATTCATGTTTCTGAAAAATATCTACTGAAAGTCTCTAAAAGGCGAATTCTCAGCAGGCTGTCTCGTTTATGTCATGGGGCATATCATGAAGACGTTGAGCCTAAACAGCTTCCTAATGTTAAATTTGATGGGGTGGTAGAGTCTCTTTTCTCATTTTGCGTGGTTGGATTTGTTCGCGGAAACGATGAGAATAAATATGCTTTGCGAGATGCTTTCTCAAAGATGAATGATGCGAGATTATTTTGGAATACTCTCTCAGATGAAGAGAAATCAAAATTCTCTCTTCACGTTGCCTTGATGCGGCTCAAGGGGGAGCATCCAGTAAGTGAGCGTATGATAAAGAAAGTTCAACTATTAAAAGCTAAGTTTCCTTTTAAAATAGATGTGGCGGAGTACATCTGCGAGAAGAGGAGTCTGGATACAAATCACCTATGCGATTGATATTGTTTTGTGCGGTTTTTTCAGGGGTTTCACCCGTTGTAAGTTCACGTCAGACCCTATAGAGACCCGCCAAGTGCGGGTTTTTTGTTGGCTGGAAATCATCCCTGAGCCCTGGCATTTGCCGGGGCTTTTTCGTATCTGGAGGCCCGTATGGCAGCCCCAGGCAGGAGCAGAAGCATGGCCACCCCGTCAACGGAGAGCATCGTAGAGGCTGTGATTGTTCCGGCAGCCAACAAGGGGATGCTCGCCGGCGGCGCTGTTGGTCTTTACGGCTGGCTTTCCCAGGTCAACTGGATCGGTATATCGGGCGTCGGAATTGCGGTACTGGGCTTGTTGATCAACGTTTACTTCCAATTGCGCCGCGACCGGCGTGAAACCGAAGAGAAAGCCGCCAACGCCCGCCGGGAAGACGCAGAGAGCGCCGCCAGAATCAAGGCTTTGATGGATAAGTGCGGGATATGAGCGCTGTCATTCGCCAGCGCATCGCGGTCAGCCTGCTCAGCCTGAGCGCTGCCGGCTTCGCCACATGGAAGGCGAGCGAGGGTTACACGCCTGTCGCTGTCATCCCCACCAAGGGCGACTTACCAACCCTGGGCCACGGATCTACCCGTTATGAAGACGGCTCGCCAGTCCGCATGGGCGACACCATCACCCCGGCCCGCGCCGAAGTCCTGGCCCGCAACCTGAACAGCCAGGCTGAGAAGCAATTCGCTGCATCACTTCCAGGCGTGAAGCTGTACCAGGCCGAGTTCGATGAGTACATGGACTTCGTTGGGCAGTACGGCATCGGCACCTGGCGCAAGGGCTCGCCCCGCAAGAGCCTGCTGGCCGGTAACTACGTCCAGGCCTGCAATGATCTGCTCAAGTACAAGTACGCCGCTGGCTTCGACTGCTCGACACCGGGCAACAAGCGCTGCTATGGGGTTTGGGCTCGCCAGCTTGAGCGCCACGCCAAGTGCATGGCTGCCCAGTAATGACCAACTACCTACTCGCCGCTATTGCTGCCCTGGTTCTGCTGCTGGGCATCCAGACACATCGCCTGGATAACGCTCAGACCGCTCATGCCGAGTACGTGGCAGGCATTGAGCGCCAAGCCAATGAAGCCAGCGAGCAGTCCCGCAAGACCGAACAGAAGCACCAGCAAGCCATTGAACAGGTACGCACCGATGCAACCAATCAAAAGATCAGCGATGACGCTCATGCTGCTGAGCTTGTTGCTATGGGTGTCAGCCTGCGCGAGCAACAGTCCACCCTGCTTGCCGACCGCGCCAATCTCCGTGCCCGCCTTACCAAGCGAGGCAAGACAATCGACGACCTTAACGATCTGCTCGCCCAGTTGCGCACAGAAGCTGACAACCATGCGGGTGAGCTGGCAGCAGCGCTTGACTCAAGTCGTCGGGCCGGATTTGCCTGTGAGCGCTCCTATGACGCAATACGACCATGACAAAACTGAATGATCGTCAGTCTCGATTCGTCATCGAGTACCTGGTTGACCTTAATGCCACACAGGCCGCTATCAGGTCCGGGTACAGCAAGAAGACAGCGGGACAGATTGGCGATGAGAACCTGAAAAAACCTCAAATAGCCCAGGCCATCAAGGAAGCGATGGATTCTCGCAATCAGCGTGTGCAGATCAATGCTGACTACGTGCTGAATCGCCTGGTTGAGATTGATCAGCTCGACGTGTTGGACATCCTCGATAACGCGGGGAACTTCAAGCCGATCATGGAATGGCCCAAGACTTGGCGCCAAACACTCAGCGGGGTTGACCTTCAGGAAATCATGCTCGGCGACGTCGAGACGGTTATCCGCAAAATCAAATGGCCCGACAAGCTCCGCAACTTGGAGCTGCTCGGTAAGCACGTCGCAGTCAGCGCCTTCCGTGAGCAGGTTGAAGTGAACGTAACCCACACCTTATCTGAGCGGATGGCTAAAGCACGTGAGCGCGCCAGCAACGGTTGACCTTGAGCAGCAGTTGGTCGAGGACATTCTTTCGTTTGCGCAAGATCCGCTTGGTTATGTCTGGTACGCCTTCCCGTGGGGCGAGCCTGGCACTGAGCTGGCGAACAAGTCCGGGCCCAGGCCCTGGCAGATGGAAGTCCTCGACTCAATCGGCAAGAAGCTACGCGCCGGCGCCAAGGATCTGGGAGAGGTTATCCACGAAGCCACGGCCAGCGGCCACGGCATCGGCAAGTCTGCCCTGGTGTCCTGGCTCATTAAGTGGTGTGTCGACACCTGCGTCGATGCGCGTGGCGTTGTCACAGCGAACACCGAAACCCAGCTCAGGACCAAGACCTGGCCCGAGGTGGCGAAGTGGAACCGGCTTTCCATCACGTCGCATTGGTTCCGTATCACGGCCACGGCGCTGATCAGCACCGATCCTGAACACGAAAAGAACTGGCGTGTGGATGCGGTGCCCTGGTCGGAAAGCAACACCGAGGCATTCGCCGGCCTGCACAACGAAGGCAAGCGCCTGCTCCTGGTGTTCGATGAGGCGTCAGCCATCGCCGACCTGGTGTGGGAAGTGGCCGAGGGTGCGCTGACCGACGAGAACACCGAAATCATTTGGGCTGCCTTCGGTAACCCAACCAAGACCACCGGCCGGTTCCGGGCGTGTTTCACCCGGTACAAGCACCGCTGGGCGCACCGCCAGGTTGATAGCCGGACGGTCGAAGGCACCAACAAAACGCAAATCGCCAAGTGGCAGGCGGACTACGGCGAGGACAGCGACTTCTTCCGTATCCGTGTACGCGGCATGTTCCCGAGGGCTTCTGAATTGCAACTGATCCCGACTGATTGGGTGGCGGAAGCCATGAAGCGCGAGGCCGTGTATGGCATGGACGATGCCCTGGTCTGCGGCATCGACATTGCCCGGGGCGGTATCGACAACAACGTCATCCGGTTCCGGCGCGGCCTTGATGCTCGATCGATACCGGCGATCAGGATCCCAGGCAGCGAAACCCGCGACACCACGCTGTTCATCGCCAAGGTTTGCACCGTGGTGCAGGAAAAGCGCCCTGACGCGGTGTTTGTGGACTCGACAGGCGTTGGCGGACCAGTTGCCGACCAGTTGCGACGGCTCATGCCTGGCGTGGTGATCATCGACGTGAACTTCGCCAGCGCAGCGCCAGACCGGCACTACGCCAACATGCGCACCTACATGTGGTGGCAGATGCGCGAGGCCATCCGCGCGGGCCTGGCCATCGAGAAGAACGCTGAGCTTGAGGCTGAATTGACTTCGCCCGAGTACTCCCACAACGGCAGTGACCAGATCGCGCTGGAAAAGAAGGACGCCATCAAGAAGCGCCTGGGCATATCCCCGGACGACGGTGACGCCCTGGCCCTCACGTTCACCATGCCGGTGATGAAAAGCCAATACAGCAACTACAGCGGGGCCGGAGACAGCAACAACGGCCTTGAATCCGAATACGATCCTTACGCGAGAAACTGACATGTGCGGAAAGAGCATCAAGAACCTGGTCAACAAGGTGGTCAAGCTCGACCCCTTGCGTGGCGGCGACGTACTACTTGAGGGCATGGGCCTCCCGAACATGTTTGGCGAGAACACCGGCATGTTCAACAAGGCCGAGCGCGAGAAGGCCGCAGCTGAAGCGGCGTCTGGCTCTGGCACTTCGGTCAATCCAGCAGCCCCGACCACCTCCAGCGATTCAGTACAGGCCGCTGTTGAGGCCGAACGCAAGCGCCGTCTGGCCCAGTCCGGCCAAAACGGCACCATCTTGACCGGCTCGTCTGGCGTGCTTGGCAATGCCAACACCAGCCAGAAAACGCTGTTGGGGGTGTAACTTGGCCGACTCCCTGCGCGAACGCTGCGAGAAGCGCTACACCGCTCTCAAGAGCGAGCGCGACAGCAACTGGCTGCCTGAGTGGAAGGAACTGGGCGACTTCATCAGCCCGCGCTCTGGCCGCTGGAACAATACCGACACCAACGACGGCAAGCGCCGCGATCAGAAGATCATCAACCCGCAGGCCACGTTTGCGGCCCGCACGCTGGGCGCCGGGATGCATACCGGCATGACCAACCCGTCGTCGCCCTGGGTGAAGTTCGGCACGCCTGACCCTGGCCTTATGAATTACGCCCCGGTCAAGGCCTGGCTGTTTTCTGCTGAAACTGCCATGCGCGAAGTCATGGCCAGGTCGAACCTGTACAGCGTTCTGCCCAACCGTTACAGCGAAGAAGGCATATTCGGCACTGCGCCCATGGTGGTGATGCCGGACGACAGCGACTTGCTGCGCTCCTACCCGCTGGCCGTGGGCAGCTACATGCTGGCCAACAACAGCCGCAACCAGGTGGACACGCTCTATCGCGACTTCCGCATGACTGCGCGCCAGATGGAACAGCAGTTCGGCAAGGACAAGATGGACACCGCGTCCAGGAACCTGTTGAGCAGCAAGCCAGATGCCTGGATCGACATTTGCCATGGCATCGAACCCAACGACACCCGCGAGAAGGGGCGCAAGGACAACACCAATATGCCGTTCCGCTCTGTGTACTGGGAGAAGGGCGGTGACAAGGATTCGATGTTGCGTGAATCCGGGTTCAAGGTGTTCCCGGTCATGGCGCCGCGCTGGGACGTGCTGGGCGAGGACGTGTATGGCACTGGCCCGGGCTCAATGTGCATTGGCACCACCAAGGCCATTCAGTTGATGGAGCGTCGCAAGGCCGAACTGTTGGAGAAGGGCGTTCGCCCGCCAATGGGGGCGCCGGTCAGCCTCAAGAATCAACGCGCCTCGATCCTGCCGGGCAGCATCACCTACCTCAACGATATGCAGGTAGGTGCCAAGTTCGCCCCGCTTTACGAGGTTCAGCCGGCCTGGCTTGGCCAACTGCGTGGCGAGATTGAAGCCGACAGCTCGATCATCGACACCGCGTTCTTTGTTGACCTGTTCCTGATGATCAGCCAGATGGACAGCGTGCGCACCGCGTACGAGATTGCCACCCGTAAGGAAGAGAAGCTGCTGATGCTGGGCCCGGTGCTCGAGCGTCAGACCGACGATCTGCTTGATCCGCTGGTGGACATGTACTTCAACCAGATGCTGGAACAGTCCATTCCGCGCTGGACCGGCATGTTGCCTGGTGCACCACTGCTGCCGCCGCCGCCGAAAGAACTGGCCAACATGGACTTGCGCATTGAGTTCACCAGCATCCTGGCCCAGGCCCAGAAGGCTATCGGCGTCTCCAGCATTGAGCGCGCTATCGGGTTCGCCGGCACCGTGGCCAACGTGACCCAAAGCACTGAGGCACTGGACCTGCTCGACTCCGACGAAGCCATGCGCCAGTACTTTGAACTGATCGGCGTGCCTCCGACCCTGGTGCGGGCTGACGACATGGTCGCGCAGATCCGCGAGCAGCGTTCCCAGCAGATGCAAGCCCAGCAGATGCAACAGGAACTCGGCAGCGCCATCCAGGGCGCCCAGCTGTTGAGCCAGACCGACACCGGCGGGGATAACGCCCTGACCGCGCTTGCGGGGGCTATGTGATGGACGACCAGCCAGGCCAGAAGCCGACCGAACAGGAATTGCAGGACATAGCCGACTTCAAGTGGCTGATGGGTGATAGCCGAGGGCGCCGTTTCATGTGGCGAACCATGGGCAGTTGCCGAATTTTCCAGGGCTCAATAGGCCCCACGGATGCAATCACGAACTTCAACGAAGGCCAACGCAATGTTGGCCTTCTTCTTTTGAGCCAGGTGAACAACCTGACCCCCGAGCTTTACGCCGTCATGGCTGCCGAGAACGTTGAGCAGCCTGCTGACGATCAACCCCAGGAGACAGATGAATGAGCCCTTTGATGATGAAGCTGCTTGGCCGCGTGTACATGAGCGAGGTTGATGCTGGCGGTGGCGGCGGTGGTGCAGATGCTCCCGCTCCCGCAGCTGATGCCCCAGCCACAGCGGCTGAAGGCTCTGTATTGACGCCGCCCGCTCCCGCAGACGCACCGGCGCCGGACGCAACCAAAACCCCGGACCAGATCCAGCAGGAAGCTGACGCAGCCAAGGACAAGGACAAGGAAGACGGCAAGGACGCTGACGACAAGGACAAACCTGCCGGCGCCCCAGAGGCCTACGAGGACTTCACCCTGCCCGAAGGCATGGAAATGGATGCCGAGGTGCTGGGCGAATTCAAGAACCTGGCCAAGGAACTGAACATCCCGCAGGCCAAGGCCCAGCAGTTGATCGACTTCCAAACCCAACTGGCGACCAAGCAGGCCGAGGAATACCAGGCCGCTGTAGTCAAGCAGTCCCAGGAGTGGGCCGCATCCATCAAGAACGACCCTGAAATTGGCGGCGAGAACTACGAAAAGAGCGTAGCCAGCGCCATCAAGGTCATTCAGTCCTTCGGCGACCCGGCATTGACCGAGCTGCTGAATCAATCCGGGCTGGGCAACCACCCGGCGCTGTTCAAGTTCTGCCACCGCATCAGCGCGGCTATCTCGGAAGACAAGTTCGTCTTGCCTGGCAGCCAGGCCAATGCACCGAAAGAAATGACCATTGTTGACGCCTTCAGCTAAGGCATTCATAAACCGTAGGAGATACACAGATGGGCATCCTTACCTCCACCATGCCGACCCTGATCGATAAGTTCAGCAGGGAAGACAGCACGAAAAAGGTCATGAAGATCGTTGAGCTGATGGCCAAGCGTAACGACATTCTTCAAGACGCCGAGTACCAGGAGTGCAACGACGGCTCCAAGCACAAGACCACCATGCGCTCGGGCATCCCTGAGCCGACCTGGCGCATGTTCAACCAGGGCATTCAGCCAAGCAAATCAACCACCGTTCCAGTGCTGGATACCACCGGCATGATGGAAGACTACGGCCTGGTCGATAAGGCGCTGGCTGATCTCAGTGGCAATGCCGACGCTTTCCGCACCTCCGAAAACATGGCCAAGTTGCAGGGCTTCAACAACAAGGCCGCCCGCTACATGATCTACGGCAACACCCAGGCAGAGCCTCAGGCGTTCCTGGGCCTGGCACCGCGCTACAACGATAAGTCGGCAGAGTCGGGCGCCAACATCGTCGATGCCGGCGGCACTGGCTCCACCAACACCTCCATCTGGTTTGTGACCTGGGGCGAGATGTCTACCCACCTGCTGTATCCGAAAGGCAGCGTGGCGGGCTTCCAGCACAAGTTCCTGGGCCAGCAAACCGCCCGCGCCGAAAACGGTGGTGATTTCGAGGCGTACCGCGATCACTTCAAATGGGATATCGGAATGTCCGTTCGTGACTGGCGTGCAAACGCTCGTATCGCGAACATCGATGTAACCCAGTTGACCCGCGATGGCGCGACCGGTGCGAACATCATCGATCTGATGATTGATGCTCTGTATCGCATCGACAACCCGGAGCAGGGCGAGGGGCGGACCATCATCTATGCCAACCGCACGATCCAGTCGTGGTTGCACAAACAGGCGATGAACTCCAAAAACGTCAACCTCACCCTGGGCGAGTACGGCGGCAAGAAGATCCCAGAGTTCCTGGGCATCCCAATCAAGCGCATCGACGCCATCCTCAACACCGAAGCCCGCGTGGTCTAACGACCGCGTGGCTTTCCCCTATTCAGGAGAGACCATCATGCTTTTCGACGTAAAGCTGCTCATGTCGAACGCCCAGGCAATCACTGCCTCCGCAGCTTCGACCGACGTTATCGACCGTGGCGACAACAAGGACGTAGGCCGCGCCGGTGACATTCCCCTGGTCATCCAGGTTGTTGAAGCGTTCAACACCCTGACCAGCCTCACCATCGAGCTACAGACCGATGACAACTCTGGGTTCAGCACACCTCGGTCGCTGTATTCGGTGGTGGTCCCGCTGGCCGACCTGAAGCTGGGCTACCAGACCCCGGTGATCACACTGCCGCAGAAGACTGAACGTTTCCTGCGCCTCAACTACACCGTGACCGGCACCGCCCCAACACTGGGCAAGGTAACCGCTGGCATCGTTGCCGGAGTGCAGACCAATGTCTAAGCGCTATGAAGTGCTGGAGCGGTCGTTTATCAACGGCCGGCTCTATGAGCCAGGTGAAACCGTGGTGCTGGAAATCGACAGTCCGGGCAGCAACCTGAAGATCGCTGGCGCGGAGAAGGCTGCGCCGGCCCCCGCTGGCAATCCCAACACTGACGGCCCTGAGTACTCCAGCAAACACAACGGTGGCGGGCGTTTCATCATCGTCAACAAGGCCGGTGAGCGAGTTGGCGAGTTCACTGGTGCTCGGGAGGACGCGGAAGCGGAAGCCGCTCGCCTGAACGCTGGCGGTGAGATTACGGCCCCCGCCGGCAATCCAAACACTGACGGCGACAACACCAGCGGCAACGCACTGCCAGACGCCTGACCCCCCAGCAACAAACCCTCAGGGCCCTTCGGGGCCCTTTTCTTTTTCTGAGGTTCCCGAATGTCCAGCGATATCGAAATCTGCAACCTTGCGCTGTCGCGGGTGGTTGTAACCAAGGCGATTGCCTCGTTTACCGAGCGGAGCATAGAGGCTGAACAGTGCCGCGTGCTTTACCCACATCTGCGTGGGCTGGTGTTGCAAGAGTTTCCCTGGCCATTCGCGGAATCAATTGTTGCGCTGGCCTCCCTCGGTAGCCCTGCGCCTGGCTGGGCGTTCCGTTATCGGTACCCGGCCGACTGCCTAAAGATTCGCAACATCGTGCAGCCAGGGTTTCGTCGCGCACTGAGCAGCGACATGGAAATCCCATATCAAATTGGCTACGACGCCGGCGGGCGGGTGATTCATACCGACCAGCCTGAGGCGGTGTGCCGTTTCACCTTCAAGGTTGAAGACTCAACGTTCTTCGACGCACTGTTTGTCGAGGCACTGGCCTGGCGTCTGGCCATGGATCTGGCCTTGCCGCTGACCTCAAAGGCAGACCTGCAGCAGTTCGCCGCCCAGCAGTACCAAATGGCCCTGACCCTGGCCGAGGGCTCGGCCTTCCAAGAGTCTCAGTCCGATCCAGAGCCTGAATCTGAATTCGTCACGGTGAGAACATGAGCAGCGTTGCTCAGCCTACCTTCGCGGCTGGCGAGCTATCGCCGTCGGCCAGCGCCCGTACCGATATCGCCCGCTATTACACCGGGCTCAAGCTCTGCCGCAACTTCATGGTCATGCCCTACGGTGGCGTGCGGAACCGGGCGGGCACAAAGTTCGTGTGTGAGGTCAAAGACTCGACCAAGCGTTGCCGCCTTATCCCGTTCCAGTTCAACGACGTGCAGACCTACGTGCTGGCGTTCGGCGACCTGAACATGCGGGTTATCAAGGACGGTGGCCAGGTGCTGTATAGCGCCGGCCCTAGCGTTGGTCAGCCTTTCGAGCTGGCGTTGCCGTACACCCAGAACGACCTGGACCTGTTGAACTTCACCCAGTCCGCCGACGTGATGACGTTCGCGCAGCCCAGCTACAAACCCCGAGAACTGAGCCGACTGGCACACGACAACTGGACCACGGCGGAAATCAGCCTGGCCCCGCGCATTGCTGCACCAGCTTCAGCAGCGGCTGTTTCTGCTGGTGGTTCCGGTACTCAGCAGACTTGGCGATATCAGGTGACAGCTGTTCTCGATGACGGCAACACCCTGGACGAGTCACTGCCTGCAACTTCAAACAGCGTTACCAGCTTTGCAGATACGGCAATCGCCACGATCACCTGGCCAGCAGTCACCGGGGCTACCTATTACATCGTCTACAAGGACAACGCCGGTGCGGGAATCTACGGGTTTATCGGTCGCGCTACGGCCCTCACGTTCACCGACAACAACATCACCGCCGTCAAGACTGATACTCCGCCCAATGGCAATGACCCATTCGTGGGAGCCGGCAACTACCCGGGCGCTGTGGGCTATTACCAGCAGCGCCTGGTGTTCGCCGGTAGCGACCTGAGCCCCCAAACCGTCTGGATGAGCAAGACCGGGCTGTTTAAAAACTTCAGCTTCTCGACCCCAAACAAGGACGATGACGCCATAACGTTCACTATTGCCAGCAGGGAGGTGAACCGGATGCGTCACCTGCTGGGCCTGCGCAAGCTGCTAGGGCTTACGTCTGGCGGGGAGTGGACATTCTCCGGTGCCGACACAGGGTTGACCGCAAAGACCGTGCAGGCGAGCCAGGAAGGCTATGACGGGTCTGCCATTGTTCCGCCCGTGGTGGTGGGCAACAGCTCGGTGTACGTGCAGGCCAGGGGTAGCCGGGTGTCGTCATTCGGTTACTCGCTCAATGCCGACGGGTTCGCCGCCGATGACCTGACCTTGTTCAGCGCCCACCTGTTCCGGGGCCGGGAGCTGACTAACGTTGCGTATCAGAAAATTCCTGACTCCATCGTCTGGTATGTGCGTGATGACGGGATCTTGTTGGGCCTGACCTATCTGCCGGAACAGCAGCTGGTGGGCTGGCACTGGCACGATACTGACGGCTTTGTCGAGTCCATCGCCTGCGTTCCAGAGGGGCAGGAGGACGCGCTTTACATGGTGGTCCGTCGCACCGTCAACGGCGTGCAGAAGCGCTATATCGAACGCATGGCGTCCCGCCAGATCACCAGCATTGAGGATGCTTTCTTTGTTGATTGCGGCCTGACCTATGACGGGCGCAACACGGATATCGCCAAGACCTTCACCCTTTCCGGCGGCAGCACCTGGCAATTTCCCGAGGTGGTGACCATGACAGCCGTTGGGCACGCGCCGTTCACCGCCGGCAGCATTGGCTTCGACTACTCGCTCAAGCGCGAGACCATGGACGAAAACGGCGACCCAGTGACCGAGATTGTCCGGGTTGAAGTGGTGGGCTACACCAGCACAAGCGTGGTTACCGTCAAGCTGTTGGTTATCTGCCCGGAATCGTTGCGCGGTACGGCTGTTTCGACGTGGGCCCGCCAGGTCAAAACCCTATCGGGCCTGGGCCACCTGGAAGGCAAGACCGTTTCCATCCTGACTGACGGCAGCGTGCATCCGCAGCGCGTTGTCACCGGCGGATCGGTTGCGTTGCAGGAAGCCGCGGGCATTGCTCATGTCGGCCTTCAGTACTTCTCCGATATGGAAACCCTCGACCTTGAGCTTAAAAACGCCAATGAAACGGTCCAGGACAAGAAGATTGCTGTCACGTCGCTGACGGTGGTGGTCGAGGAATCGCGGGGAATTCTCGCTGGTACGAACAAAAACCAGCTGTACGAAGCCAAGACCAACCGCTACGAGTACGAGCCACCTATTGAGCTGCTCACCGGCCAGGCACAAATCACCATCCCTAACAACTGGCAGAACAAGGGCCGGGTGTTCATCCGCCAGGCTGACCCGCTCCCGCTGTCCGTGCTGGCGGTGATTCCGGAGGTGACCATTGGTGGCCGCTGATGTTTTGCCCATTGAGCCTGAGGATATCGCCGCCATTCTGCGCGACGTACGCCAGGCCGACATTGACGAAATCGTCGAGGGCCTGGGCGTGTCGCTGGAAAGTGAGCTGGTCGACGGCATCGCCGGCAGCCTGAACGCCCGGAAGATCGTAGTGGATGGCCAGATAGTCGCGGTGTTTGGTGACGCCGTGCACAGCCTTCTTGGCTCTGTCGGAGTGCCCTGGCTGATCAGCACCATCCACGTCGAGCATCACGCCCGCGCCTTCCTGAAGGTCTGCAAGCCAGAGGTTCAGGGAATGCTGACCCGCCACCGGCACCTATTCAATTATGTCGATGCCCGCAACACCGCCGCCATTCGCTGGCTGAAGTGGCTTGGCTTCGACTTCGGTGAGGCCGTCCCGTATGGGCCCAAGCGCCTGCCGTTCTACCCCTTTACCTTGGATCGAGAGGAATAACCCATGTGCTGGATGGCATTGATACCAGTCGCCATAGGCCTGGCGGGCAGCATGATGCAGGCCCAGGGGCAGAAACAGAATGCCGCCTTTGAATCGGGCATGTTGAAACAGAACGCCATGTTCAAAGAGCAAACCGCCCAAGAGACCATCAACGCCGGCGATACCTCGGCAGATTGGCAGCGTGTGCGCACTGGGCAAATGGTCGGCACCCAACGCAGCGTGCAGGCCGCCAACGGTATCGACGTGAACAGCGGTAGTTCCGCCCTGATCCAGGACGATACCGCCATGCTCGGCGAGCTGGACGCCCTGACGATCCAGAACAACGCGGCGCGTGAGGCTTACGGCTACCGGGTGCAGGCACAGCAGGACAGGACCAACGCCAAGCAAACCGTCAAAAACGGCAATACCGCTGCCATGGGTTCAATCCTGGGCGGCCTGGGAAATGCCTTTGGTTCGTTCGCGGGCGGCGGTGGCTTTGGCGGGACTGGCGCGGGTACTCAGGCCGCAATGGCGGGCGGTACCAGTCGTTTAAATGCAAATCAGCGCCTTGCGTAAGGGGTAGGTAATGCCAAGAGTACCGACATACGACACGGCGCAGGTCCAGCAGCAGCCAACCCGGCCCATTCAATTGCAGGGCGTTGCGCCTGATAACACCTCGATTGCCCGTGGCTTGCAGAGCTTCGAACGGGGCGCGCAGATACTGGCCGACAAGTCCCGCGAGCAAGCCGACACAGCGTCGATCATGAACGCTGATCGCAAGCTGACCGAGTGGCAGCAGAACACCATGTTCAACCCTGAGGGCGGTGTCTACACCCGCAAGGGTGGGCAGGCGCTGGATATCACCAATCAGACGTTGGCCCAGTTTGAAGACGCCCAGGCCAAGATCGCCGAAACGCTGACCAGCGAACAGCAGAAGGCCCGGTACGCACAGATCGTTGCAGGCCGCCGCAACTCGCTTTCCAACGAGCTGAACCGGTACGAGTTCACCCAGCGCGAGCAGCATTACGACGACACCGCCGAGGGTCAGCGCAAAAGCGCTATCCAGGGCGCCGCGCTGTACGCCAACGACCCGCAGCAGTTGGCGTACTACCAAGCCAAGATGAATATCGTTGAAGGGTCTGAGGCGCAGCGCAAGGGGCTTCCTGCTGAACTGGCAGAACAGAAACGCCTGGAGGCAAATACCCGGCTGAACGCCGCAGTCATTGAACAACTGGCCGCGCGCGACCCGATGAAGGCCCGCGAGTACTTCACCAGCAACGCCATCAACATGACCGCCGATGCACAGATCAAGGCCGCCGAAATGCTCAAGCCGTTGATTGACCGCCAGGTGGGCGTTAGCGTCGGCTCCAAGGCTGTCGAGGCTGTGAGCAGCCCTGACAACCGTCTGTTCGCCTCGATCCTGCAGGCCGAAAGCGGTGGCAAGCAATTTGACCGCAGCGGCCAGCCGATGACCTCCAGTCGCGGGGCTATCGGTGCCGCCCAGATTATGCCCAGCACCGGGCCCGAGGCTGCCAAGCTGGCCGGCGTTGAGTGGGATGAAATCCGTTTTCGCAATGACCCGGAATACAACCGGCAACTGGGCCAGGCCTATTTCCAGAAGCTGACCAACGACTTCAAGTCGCCGGCTCTGGCTGTGGCCGCGTACAACGCAGGCCCTGGCATGGTTAACGACTGGATCAACGGCACCAATGCCACGGGCAAGAACGCGGACAAGCTCAAGCTGGGCGACCCGCGTACCGGCGAAATCAGCCAGGCTGAATTCCTCGACAGAATCCCCTTCAAGGAAACCCGCGAATACACCCAGAAGGTTCTGGGGAAGGCTGTCCAGGCGCAGGAACCGAGCTTTGGCGAAGTGGCCCAGGCCATTGATTCCCGCGATGACCTGACGGTTGATCAGAAGTCTATTGCCCTGCAAGCGGCAAAGCAGCGTATTGACTGGCAGGCCGAGCAGCGCAAGCAGCAGGACGCCCAGAACCTTGAATCGGCATGGGATGTGGTGCTGCAGGGCAATAGCTGGGATTCGATCCCGGCCGCTACCTGGGCCGCGCTTCCCGCCGCTGGCCGCAAGCAGATCATGGAGTACAGGCCAGGTCGGCCAACTGACCAGGAGGTCTACTACCGCGCCCGCGACCTGATCGTAGGTGGCGAGGAACTGAACCTGCTGGGTATGCGCGGCAAGCTGTCCGACACCGACTTCCAGGAACTGACCAAGCTCCAGCAGGATCGCCGCGAGAAGGGCGCCGAATCCACGGCATCCATTGGTAGCAATGACACGATCTTCAAGGAAGCGTTGCGCGTGGCCGGCATCGATGCGAGCGCCAAGGCCGGCAAGTCAGACGCCAAGGCAGTGGCCGCCGCACGCCGCTACGTCGATACGCAGATCCGCGCCCTGGAGCAGGATCAGGGCAAGAAGGCCACGCCCGACCAGGTGCAGAAGGTCGTTGACCGGGCATTCATCCAGGGTGAAGTACCCGGCTCCGGGTTCCTTGGCATGTTCTCCACGCAGAGGCGTGCATTTGAACGCCAGGACGGTGACCAGGTAATCGTCCGGGATATCAAGCAGATCCCGCCAGATGAGCACCAGCAGATTGTCGAGGCCATGAAGCGCCACGGCCAGAAGCCCAATGACGCCGACATTCTTCGTCTTTTCAATGAGGCAAACCAATGAGTCGTTACGACGAATTGCTCTCCGGTAGCGGCGAGCAGGGCGCCGCCGAGCCCAACAAATATGACGCAGCGATTCAGCGCCGGCGTGATCTGCCAAACCCACGCACCGCCTTGAGCTATGTCGCCGACACCAACCCGGACGAGCAGGCCAATATCCAGCGCCTGGCTGAACTGACCGGGCTGCCGCCGGAAATGGTATCGCGCAACCGGCCGGAGATTGAGCGCAAGGCCAAGCTGGACGCTGTGGACTATGACGCCTTGCTGAGTCGCGCCCCGGTCACCAACAAGTTTTTGACCGACCCGAACAATGCTGGCGTGGCGCATGACGATATCGACGCGCTGTCGAATGTTGAGGGGGCCTTTGACAGCTTCGTCAAGGAATCGGGGCAGCAGCACTCAACGGGTACTGGTGACGCGCTGTCCCGTGGTATTGGCCAGATCGGGTTGGTGGGCGAGGCTGCCGCCAACCTGCTTGACCGCTCGCTTTCGTCGGTCGGCGGCTTCTTCGTCAACATGCTGGCCCCGCAAAGCGCCCTTGATCGCAATGGCACGGATGAACCGAACTACACCGGGCAAAGCGAAAACAACGTGGTCAGCGCCGTGGAGGGCTACATGGCCATGCCGCGTGACCAGCGTATCGCCTTCGCGGGCCAGGTGTTCGACCAGGCCCGGGCCGGCGGTGCAGGCTTTGGCAGTGCGGCGGCAGATACCGGCATGTATGCCTTGCGCAACCCTGGGCTGATCGGCAGCGCTTTGACCGAAGCGTTGCCAAGCCTGTTGGTGGGCGGCGGCGCTGGTGGCATTGCCGCCCAGCCGGTGAAGAACTTTGCGGTCAGTCGCCTGGCCAGCACCTTTGCCCAGCGGGCAGCTGAAAAAGCAATCGTGGTTGGTGGTGTGAACTTCGGCGCCGGCATTGCTGGTGGTGCAGGTGAAAACCTGGCCGAGGGCTACAAGAAAACGGGCGATATCGATCAGTCCTACGCCTACAGCCTCAAGCGCACCGTGGCAGAAGCCGCCGTAAACGCCCTGGGCGGCATGCTGCCCATTCCGTTTGCTGGCCGTGGCATTGGCGGAAAGCTGGGCAATATCGCCGTCGAGGGCACGGCCCAGGCTGCTGGTGGTGCTGGTGGCGCGCTCGCTGGTGCCGCCGCCGTTGGCGAAGAAGCGACCGGTGGCGAAATGTTCCTCAATGCCGCCTTGGGCCTGGCCACTGCGCCGCTTGACGTGGCCATGGCCAGCGCCAGTTCGGGCCGACGCTACTGGCAGATCGAACAGGACCTGTCTGCCGTGCAGCGCTTGGGCGACATGGCCGAGAACTCCAAGATGTTCAAGCGCTCCCCGGCCCGTGCTGAAGCGCTGATCGCGCGCCTGAAAGAGCAGGCCGGCGGCACTGTGGAAAACATCTTGGTACCGGCCGAACAGTTCATGCGCTACTTCCAGGAGAACAACTTAGACCCTGAACAGTTCGCCACGGCGGCCACCGGCAATGCTGGCGCCCTGGGCGAGGCCTTGACCTTGGGCGGCGATATCTCGATCCCGCTGGAAAAGTGGGCCTCGGTCATCGCAAAGGATGGTCACCACCGGGGGCTGGAACAGGACATGCGCGCAACGCCGGACGCAATGACCCTGCGCGAGCTGGCCGAATTCCAACAGCGGGTACCGGAAGAACTGGACCGCCTGCGCGACCGGGTAGAACAGGACACCGTGGCGGCGTCTGATCGCCGGGTGTTTGAGGACGTGCGCGGGCAGTTGCTGGGTATTGGTCGTGAGGCGCAGACCGCAGACCGCGAGGCATCGCTATATCAGTCGGCTTTCCGCGCCCTGGGCGAACGCTCCGGGGTTGATCCTTTCGAGCTGTTCAACCAGTACCAGTTGCGCGTAGGTCGCGATATTCCCGAGGTGCTGCGCAGTCCGGCGAGTGCTGACCAGTTGGATTTGCTGCTGGATCGCCTGCGCATGGGCGACATTCCAGACGACGCAACGATCAATGGCCCGTCGCTGATCGACTTCATTCGCGAGCGCGGCGGCATTAATGACGAAGGCGGCGAGCTGGCGGCCCGCGACGCCGATGTTGGGCGCCGTGGTTTCAACCGTATTGCCAGGAAGGGCGGGCGCAGCCTTGACGATATGGCCGCACAGGCAGCAGAGGCCGGTTATCTGGGCAACGTGATGAGCGCCACGCCTGACATGCTGCTGGCTTCGCTCGACAAGGAACTGCGCGGTCAGCGCCAGTCAGCTCCCGGCAACATCAATCAGGAACAGCTGGATACCCGTACAACCCTGGACGAGTTGCAGCGTGCTATTGATCAGTCAGGACTGGACCTGGGCGCGATGGACAACGCGGCCGTCCGCAAGGCATTGCTTGGTGATGACGCTGTGCGCTTTGACCAGGCAGAGGATGGCGCGCGCGGGTTCATCCAGTTCGGCGATGACCGCAAGTTCAACATCAAGCTGACCGACAAGGCCAACCTTTCCACCTTCCTGCATGAAACCGGGCACTTCTATCTTGAAGTCATGGGCGATCTTGCTGCACGGACTGACGTGCCCGACCAGGTCAAACAGGACTATCAAACAATCCTCGACTGGTTTGGTGTGAACGATCGATCGGCAATCAAGGTTGATCAGCACGAACAGTTTGCCCGTGGCTTTGAAGCGTATTTGCGCGAAGGCAAGGCGCCCAGCGCTGCACTGCAATCGGCGTTTTCCCGGTTCAAGGCCTGGCTGACGCAGATTTACCGGGATGCAAGCCGCCTCAATGTTCAGCTCAATGACGAAGTGCGCCGCGTGTTTGATCGCCTGCTGGCCACCGACGATGAAATCGCTGTCGCCCAGGCGCCGTACCGCAACCTATTCACCGATGCCCAGGCCGCCGGTATGTCGCCGGCCGAGTTCGACGCCTACCGTGCTACCGCCGATAAGGCCGGCAAGGCCGCCGAGGAACAGTTGACCGCCGAGGCGCTGCACGAACTGACCCGCGAGCAACAGAAGTGGTGGAAGGACGCGCGCGGCGTGATGCAAGAAGCCGTGACCAAGGAAGTCGAGGCCCAGCCGGTTTACCGTGTACAGGATCTGCTGCGCAAAGGGCTGCAAACAGATGGCACGGTCGGCGATCCGGTAAAGCTGGCCCGAGGCCCGCTGGTGGAGCGGTATGGCAAGCCGGTAGTTTCCCGCCTGCGCGGCATGACCGGCGATGAAGGGATCCACCCGGACCTGGTGGCCGAGCAGTTCGGCTACACGTCCGGCGATGAAATGGTGCAAGCCCTGGTGGGCGCCCGTGGGCGCAAGGAACTGATCCAGGCCGAAACCGATGCACGGATGCGCGCCGAGTACGGCGACATGCTCAACGACGGCTCGCTGGCTGATCGTGCAATTGATGCAGTGCACAACGATGACCGGGCCCAGGTGGTTCGGGAAGAGCTGCGCGCCATTGATCGCTTGCGCCGCCAGGTGGAGAAAGTCCAGCGGGCTCAGGATGGCGATTCCCGTGCCCTGCGTAATGACGCCTACAGCGCCATCCCGTCATTGAAGGACATTCGCGAAGTCGCCACCCAGGTGATCGCCGACAAGACCGTGCGCGATATCCAGCCACACCTGTACCTGAACGCCGAGCGCAAGGCCAACCGTGACGCCTTCAACTTCGCGACCAAAAACCGCTGGCAGGAGGCCGCAGAGGCCAAGCAGCGCGAGCTGTTGAACCACTACCTTTACCGGGCAGCCACCGCCGCCCGCAAGGAAGAAGAAAAGATCTACACGTTCATGCGCCGCTTTGAAAAGCCATCGACCCGGGAGCGAATCGGGAAGGCTGGCGCCAGCTACCTGGAGCAGATCGAGGGCCTGCTCGACCAGTACGAGTTCCGCAGGGTCAGTGGCCCGCAGGTGGAGCGCCGCCGTAGCCTGGCCCAGTTTGTCGCCGAGCAGGAAGCCGCCGGCAACGTGGTCACCGTGCCGCAACACCTGATTGAGCAAAGCGCCAGGGTCAACTATCGGGATCTGACCTTTGAGGAACTGAACGGCGTGCGTGATGCGGTGGTGAACATCGAACACCTGGCCAAGCTGAAAAACAAACTGTTGAACAGCAAGTACAAGCGGGACTACGAGCAGGCCCGCATTGATCTGATCCGCTCCCTCAATGACAACGTGCCAGTCGATGCCCGCAAGGTGGCGACCTCGGAAAGCAGCGAGACCACCGCCGACAAGGCATTTGGTGCGCTGGCCGGGCTTGATGCCTCACTGACCCGCATGGAAAACGTGATCAACCGCCTGGATGGCAGGAACACCAGCGGCCCATGGCATGCGCTGGTGTGGAATCCGCTGGCCGAGGCCCAGGCCAATGAACGCACGCTGTTCAAAAATGGCATTCGATCCATTGTTGAGCGCTTCGCCGGCATGGATTCCAAGCGTCTGGCCGACCGCTTCTATATAGCCAGCGCTGGGAAGTCGTTCAACCGCCGTGAAATCTTGATGCACGCGCTCAACACCGGCAACGAGTCGAACCGTACCAAGCTGCTCAAGGGCAACAAGCTGAATGACGCTGCCCTGGCTGACATGCTGGGCCGCCTGGATAAACAGGACTGGGACCTGGTGCAGTCGGTGTGGGATTCCTTCGATACCCTCTGGCCAGATATTGCCGCCATGTACAAACGGCTGTCCGGTGTAGCGCCGCCACGCATTGAGCCCAAACCGGTAAGCACTGCCTTCGGCGAATATCGCGGGGGTTACTTCCCGATCATGTACGACCGCAAGCGGGCAGGGGCGCCGCCGGCGGCAGTGGGTGGCGAGCTGTTCAACGAGGGTTTCGAGGGGGCGCTACCGTCCAACGGGTTCACCAATCAGCGTAACGACAACGCCAGCGGGCCGTTGCTGCTGGATTTGAGCGCCATTCCCCAGCGCCTGGCCCAGCACGTCCACGACCTGACGCACCGCGAGGCTCTGCAGGATGCCCATCGGCTGACCAAAGACCCCCAAATCAGGGCGGTGCTGCTCGAAAAGCTCGGCCCGCGCGGCGCGGATTCGTTCCTGCCGTGGTTGAAGGCCATAGCCAACGACCGGAACCCACCGGAAACCGGCAACTTCAACCGGTTCCTGGACGCAGCCAGGACAAACACGTCCATCGTGGGCCTGGGCCTTTCCAGCACCACCTTGCTGGCGCAGGTCGGTGGCCTGATCCCGGGCCTGCTGTACGTCAAGCCGAAGCTGTTGGCTCAAAGTCTGCTCGATGGCATCCGGTCGCCCGTCGAGACGTACCGCATGATCACCGATGCATCGCCGGCAATGCGCCTTCGTTGGGACATGGAGGACGGCCGACTGGCTTCAAGCATGGCTGACCTGATCGGCAAGAACGCATTTTTCCGCAAGCGTGATGACCTAGTGCGGTTCTCGTTCAACCTGCTGGGCTACCTGGATCGCGGCATTTCCGGCGCAATCTGGATGGCCAGCTATCGCGAAGGGCTTGCTGCCGGCAAAGAGGCGGCCGCCGCCGCGCTCGATGGCGACAACGCGGTGCGCCTATCTCAGGGCGGCACCGGGGCAATGGATATTGCTGCTATCCAGCGCAAGGACCAGGGCGCGGCCATGCGCCTGCTGACAATGTTCTATACCCCGTTTTCGGCCTACTACAACCAGAACCGCGACCTGGCCTTCGAAGCCAAGCAGGGATCGCGCACGGTGGCCAGTGCTGCCGCTGCAATGCTGGCCGTGGCGTTCTTCCAGGGCGTGGTGGGCGATCTGCTCACCGGCAAAGGGCCTGACGAAGACGAGAACACCGCCGCATGGATGGCTAAAAGCACGCTTGGCTTCGGCGTTTCCGGCTTCCCGGTGATACGCGACACCATTGGTTCAGCGCTCAGTGGTCACGCCGGATCGCTATCGCCGGCTTGGCAGGCCATCAACGCAGGGCGGCAGGCCGCTGGCGCGGTCACTGGATTGGTTACCGGCGATAAGGATGCAGGTGCAGCAGCCAAGTCTGTTGTCACCGCCGGCGGCTATCTGCTGGGCGTACCGACAAAACCGTTAACCCGCCAGGGTTCGTACCTCTGGAATGTTGCCGTGGGCGAGGAAACCCCTGAAGACGCCGCCGAGTTCATTAAAGCCCTGTTGCACGGGGCCCCGAAAAAGTAAGCCCGCAGCAACCCACCCCGAAGCCCGCCACTGAGCGGGCTTTTTTTCGTCCTGAGAAAAGGAGTCACGACCGTGACAGTTCAAACAAGTAACAACGTAGCGACCTTCGATGGGAACGGGATTACTACTGTTCATCCGTTCAATTTTAAGTTCTTTGATGGGCGCGATCTGGTTGTGCTTTTGATTGATAGGGCAACGCGCGAGACCGAAACGCTTGTCTTGAATTCTGACTTTACCGTCCAAGGTGCTGGTGGGGAGTCTGGTGGCTCAGTAACAACCTCCATCGCTCCGCCGACAGGTAAGGTTCTTCGGGTTTCGCGTGAACTGAAAATTACCCAAGATACTAGCCTTCGAAATCAGGGTAAGTTTTTGGCGGAAGTGCATGAAGATGTATTCGACAAACAAGTAATGATTTCCCAACAAATCCAGGAGCAGGTTGACCGGTCTGTGAAGGTTCCAGTAGACGGCACGGGAACTGGAGATGAACTGGTAGAGCAGCTATTTGATGCTCGAGATATCGCGGTGCAGAGCGCGGCAGAGGCAGAGGCCATTGCGGAAAAATTCGGCGATGTTGATGAGGCTGTCACGCTCGCGGAGCAGGCCGCCGCCACTGCCGGTACATCTGCTGTCAGCTCCGCGGCGTCGGCGGCGCAGGCGTCGGCGTCCTCTACGGCTGCGCAAACTGCTGCTGATTCGGCTCAAACTTCTGCAAGCGTTTATCCAGATGTCGCGGCAGGCCTGGCTGCTACACCAGCAGACGGGTATTTCAGCGTTGTGTCGCCAGACTCAGCAGAATATTTGATTCTTTATCGTGATGTGGGAGGCGTGGCGGTAGAGCAAAAGCGGTACCCAAGCGCCCAGATAGATGGACTGACGATTGAGAAAGGAAAAGCCTACCCATTCCGGCAAATGACGCGTGCAGGTACCACCTCTGCGGAAAATCCATACTGGAGCAACAGCATTCTAAGTGTGTGCGTTGTTAATGCTAGACCTGGTGAGTACTACCAAATTGCTTGGCAGGCAAACGAAAGCCCCTATCTGGGGGAAAATAACTTCAACTGGATTATCAGAAAGTTTGATGCTGCAACGTTCCCTACCACGGGAGAAAACGAGGCCCTGGTTGAACTTGGTGATGTGCAGCCACAATTCACAAGGACGGGCGGTATACAGACCGTCGTCATTATTCCCAAGAATCGCTTGGAAATGCAGTTTGTCATTACGGTGGATCCTTCTGGGCTGCCGCCTGCAGGGACCGCTGTGAATTCAAATTCCGGATCAACCTTCCCTGCTTGGTCGTGGATTATTGACACCAGCTGCTACAGCTATGCCTCTGAATATAA
Source organism: Pseudomonas sp. FP2294 (assembly GCF_030687625.1). NCBI lineage: Bacteria > Pseudomonadati > Pseudomonadota > Gammaproteobacteria > Pseudomonadales > Pseudomonadaceae > Pseudomonas > Pseudomonas sp. FP2294. Next base: position 3,816,171 of record NZ_CP117441.1, on the reverse strand, counting down.
GTCGCCGCAAGTAGACACCCTTTCTGTAAATTCCCGGAAAGTGTTCCCGCTTAATGCTGTCCTGCCTCGCGCCGGCGTCATATCGGCGGACTATCAGCCATTTCGCGACCTGTTCCTTGATATTGAAATTTTCGGCGCAGAAGCCGGAAAGCTTTATCGGGTTTCCTACATAGCATCCACGGCAGTAGTGCCGGTGGATGCAAGTAAAGCATCCCTCGGGTTTCGCATTGAAGAGTTCGACAAGGCAACCTACGAGGCCAGCGGGGTGGCTTCCAACATTCAGAACTTCCCGACCATTGTTGGTGTGGTAAGTCGAACTGGCGGGCCGCAAACGCTGACTTTTGAGACCACAGCAAAGCCCACAGTCGTAGTGAAAATCACGCTGGATGGCGCGAAAATTCCGGCCGATGGTTCTGCTTTCGCCTCAGTAAACGCAGGGTTCCCTGGGCGTAACTGGATTATCGACGAAAGCCGCTACAAGCGAACAGCTACATCTGGCGCCACAGGCGAAGCGCAGAAGAACGGTGTCTATTACACCTACAACCAGACCACTAAAGTGCTTACGTACGCCTACGTATCTGGAGATTACGCGTACCGTGTCACTGTCCGTCCTGTAGCTATGAATGGGCTTCCAAACCTCACTAGGATTGATCGGGCGCCTAAGGTCGCCGATCTGTCTTTGGCGGCTTGGGCGTTGCTCAGCGATACAGAGACGGATTACTTGCCGCCAATGATTGTTGAGGCTGTGAGCGGTGGTGACAGTGCGCCTCGCTACTACACTGGCGGCGCCCACGGCAGCGATGGCAACGCTGGCGGGGTGCCTACAGCTCGAAACACCCTGTACACGGTTTACATTGATGGCCAGCTACTCGATAAGACGGCTTCGGGTTATGCGGGAAGCGTTCAATGCATGATCATCAACGAGTTGTTCGCCTACAACACGATCAGCCTCAACCGCTATGTGTTGCAGCAAGCTTTCTCGCTGGATATGTCGGGTGCCGGCATGGAGATTTACGCCAACATTACTGCCCTGGAGCCGGTTAATGTATCTGTAGACAATGGGCCTCAGGCGTACTTTGGAGGATTCAACACCACGCAGATGCTGGCCGATTCCGAATTTCCAGCGCGTACCGCACTCGATCCTTCCGTTCTGAGCGGTGCAAGAACTGCATACCCGAAGGCATGGCTACTGCTGATGAAGTCGTCTAACGGGACTATGGCCTGCTGGGTTGACCGTAGCTATGAAGCGGGGGACGGGCGCTATGTTTCGCCAGATGCGTCATTTATCCGTGGGGGCGGGGTAGGGCGTGCGAAGTTCTACAACGCTATCGTGGCTGCGGCTAGCGCGAATCTGGCAGCCGGAGAGAGTTACAAATGGAGGGGTGGCTATCACTTCTTCTCGGATACCGCGCAGGCGGGCTTTGATACTAAAGCAGCACTCACTATTGGGCGGAGCAAGAAACTTGTGACTGTGGCTATTGGAGGTGTAAGTCTGACGGTTTAGCCAGCCGCAGGGTGAGAAATATCAGGCCGCGTATACGCGGCCTGAATATTAATATCCGTGACGATTGAACGGACTATAAAGCTGATGGCAATCGTTGCCCCGCCGCCCGGTGTTGCACTTCCTAGCCGATTTTTCCAGTTGTTCTGCGTCTGACGCTACTGGTAACCCCTCACCCTATGGGCAAGCATTGCTAGTGATGCGGTGCCTCAAGTCAGCGCTCACGGGGTGAGATCATTAGATATGTTTTGCATAGTTATTGATTGCCTTGCCGTTATTGCTCTTTGATAAAAGATCTTTGAAGTTGACTCTGTCGCGCATCAATTTTTCAATTCCTTTCTGATAACCGACGAACTCCAATGTGCTGATCATGTAGTTCTCAACACAAAGATATCCGTCAATGGCTTTTAGAACAGTGGGGATAAATCGCACGTTGCCTACGCCAGGCACAAGTTTGGTGTTTTTATCATAAATAATATGTTCAATATCTTTTATGCTGAAGAATGAAATAAGTGAGAATATTTTTTGGCAAAAAAATGCATATGAATTACGTGATTCATCAGAAGGGGCGTGTTCAATAGCTATTTTTAGCTCCTCTCTTGCATTTATGATGCTTGCGATCTGTTCGTCAATCACTTTTATTTTTAGGCGAGGTGTGCCATCAGCGGGTTCTCCTGCAAAAAGTCGATTATGTATGCGAGGGTTGATTCTATAGTCAACTTTAAGCCCGCCGGGGAATTTTGTATTACCTACCAGTTCATAGTAAGAAACAAATTCTCTCCGGTGAAGATAAAAAAGTTCATGTTTGTTTTTTTCTATCTGTCTAGCTGTTTGGGCTGTGGAGTGCAGCTTGGTTACTAGTGCTGCTAGAGGGATGGAAAGCGAAAGGAGAGCGATAGGTAGTTTGCTTATTTCAATGAATTTATTGAAGCCTTCAATACTTAAACTTGGCGTTTGGGTTTTCCAGACTGACCACCCGAACAGTGTGAAGTATATAATTGGCGTCAATACTACTATCCAAAATAAAGCTTGTTTTGATAGGCCGTGGTCAGGATCTAACCAAATGGTTTTTGGCCATGAATCATTGTTTTTCTTAATGCGACTAATTGTAACGGTTGCCATAATGGCTAATGCAATCGGTGGGCAGGTAATATATAAAACTAGAATAATGCAGTCCATGAGAGCTCCGGTGCTTGGTCTGATCCTGATTGAATGATATCTCTTTGCCACGTCCTCGGTTCTATGCAAAAAGTCACTGACTGAAAAAATAATCGAGACTCCCCTCATCACTCGAGAGCTATTAGCTTGAGGTTGATCGTCTGGGGGCCGGTATTGCGGCCTAGTTCTACAAGCGAACGCCAGACGTGTCAGGGGTGATGCGGTGATTGGTGGGTGTTCGGTCGGCAGAACGCCGTGAGGTAGCCAAAAAAGGCTCAGTGACTTTACGAGTGACTTCGTAAATTACGGCTCCGCACTGTTAGGCATCGTTGCAGCGAGCGCCAGGCGCGAAGCCTTGTATTTAGCGGGTTGTAGAGGTGTCCGCTTGCATGGGGTGCTAGGGGTCGAGTGTTCGAATCACTCCGTCCCGACCATATAATTCAATGACTTAGCCCAATCTGAAAAGATTGGGCTTTTTCATGCGTAGGGACTTTTGCGGGGGCTCATCCCGTTTTTCTCCTCAAGATTGTCAGCGTCGGCCCGCGAGAGTCAGTATGCAGATACTTTGTTCTCAGCTTCAATCAGATGTTGCACCTCCGGGGTAGAATAGTGGCTCGTAATGCTGCCGTTCTTATGCCCCAACAACGCTTTACGATCTTCCTCTGTCACGCTTACTGCACGTAGCCTTCTGCCAAAGGTGTGTTTGGTCGTGAATCTTGATTGATCTGAACCCAGGGTGTGCCGGCGCCTGGTGGGTCTTCTCCCACTTGTCCGCTGCGCGCACCCCGGCTTTCTCACACTTCGCCCGCCGAACCCGGCAGGCATCAGAAACACGCTGGTGTTCAACGCCGGCACTCGTGTTTCCCAATCCCATCGCAATTTGCAGACTTCCTGTTCCCGGCAGCCGGTGTTCACTTTAGAGAGGGCCATCCTCAACAGGTGGTCCGGCAGCTCGGCCAAAAGCATTGACTGCTCATCCCATGACAGGGGGTAAGGCTTCCTGCTGGATTTCTTTTCCCCCATCATTGAAATCATCGGCACGCTTTCCAGCCGATGGATCAAGTACTGCTCGGCTTCTTCCCTCTCGCTTGCTCCAGTGCGTTCTTGAAGTCGGCAACCTCTGACGACTTTGTCGATGTGCCCAATCCTGCTCCTCTCGTAGAGGCCCGACATTGTTTTTCGCGCCATTGTTTTGCTCCTTGGCGCCCACTGCGGGGCGGATTGTTGTCCTGATTGGTCTGCTTTTCAATCGCCTTGGCTTCGATGTAGGCGTCTGCCCACTGGTCCAGTTCATGACGGTCGAAGGCAACGCCCTGTTTCCCAATGGGGAATTCGCGGACGTGGGGGCGCACGGTGTTCTTGAGTTCTTCCCGGCACATGCCGAGATAAGCAGGTGCGTGCATCGCCCGAATGAAACGCGGCGCGGTCTCTAGGGCTGGCGCCAGCTTTGTGTTGGCCATAGGAATGCCTCGCCACGCCGTTGCCGGGTGGATTGATTGAAGGGGGGAGGGGTTACTTGGTTTTGAGTTCGGCGCTCCGCGAATCTTGGTGGCGCGGCGTAGGACGGTTAACCGCCTCTGTCGACGTCAGCTAGCGGGCCACAAAGGTGGTGCCGGTGGACCTGTGAGCGGATTGAATGGAGTGCTCGCCCCCAGTGAGCGCTGATGGACAAGTTCGCGACGCTATTACACCGGTCATTCACCGAGCCCCGCCATCACGTTGGCTCGATCCAACGCGGCCTTCAAAAAGTCACGTCTTCGGGGCCGATGTTGAGGCTCACGCCCGGCGAATCACGATTGTCATTCAGGAAGCCACTAACGATCAGGCGCATCTACTCGCTGTGGTTACATGGACTTCTCGAAACGCCTGTTCTTCACCGCTGCAGTCCGCCAGAAATAGCGCAAAAATGGTGGTGGCCATGGTTTTTAGCCGTCACCATACGTGGCAATCTCGATATTTAGCGGGCGGCTACTTGGGCTGTCAGAGTGTGATGATAAACGCCGCCACCGCCATAATCGCCAAGCAGCCAAGAATCTCGCCCGTAACGGGCATCAATAAGGTCAGGGACGCCACCGCCAGCAGGGCGGCTACGAGCATCCATCCTACGCGCCGCGAGCCCATCATGTGCAACGCTGCGTGAACAGGTAACCGTGGCCGCGCACGGTGTCGATCGGCTTAAAGCCGGTCCGGCCTTCGATTTTGCGCCGCAGTCGGTACACCAACACCTCGATGACATTCGGATCGCGCTCACCGTCTTGCGGATAGAGTCCCATCAAGTGTTCCTTGGCCACTACCTGCTGATGATGGCGCATCAGGTACTCGAGGATGCGGTACTCGTAGGCGCTTAGGGCCAATGGCTGCTCATCGAGAACCGCCTGCTTGCGATTAAGGTCGAGCGACAGCGGTCCGGCGACGAGAGTCGATTGGGTAAACCCGCCGGTGCGGCGCAGCAAGGCAGCCAGCCGTATGTCCAACTCTTCAAACCGAAAGGGTTTGACCAGGTAATCATCGGCCCCGGCGGCCAGACCTTCGACCTTGTTCTGCCAATTGCAGCGCGCGGTGAGGATTAGAACTGGAAAACGCTGGCCCCGGGTGCGCAGCTGGCGGATCAGTTCCTGCCCACTCATATCCGGCAGGCTAAGGTCGATCAGCGCCAGGTCATGGTTGAATTGCTCAGCCCGGTACAACGCCTCTTCGGCGTTGCTCACGGCTTCAACCAGGTAACCGCTCTCGGTCAGGCGCGTGTGCAGGTGATGACGCAACAACGCGTCATCTTCAACGACCAGCAATTTCATGACGCTCTCCTTGGAAACCTACTGACGAGGCACACCGATGTACCTCGTCAGCTTGACGTCGGACGCTGGTTAAAACGCGTAGTTGGCCGCCAGGTAGGTCTGAGCGCTGCTGTTGAGTTTCATCGAACCCTGTTTGCTGCCGCCGTGCTCGTTCAGTTCGGTACTGGCGTTGGTGCGCAGGTAGCGGTAACCCAGTTCCACCGAGGTGTTTTGCGATACCTGCTGCAGTACACCTACCTGAGCGCCGATGGTGTAACCGATATTGGTGTCGCGGCTGAAGCCGGACGATTCCTGGCTGACTTTGGTCAGGCCGGCCGAGGCACCGCCGAACAGTTTGGTATCTTTGCCCACCGGCAAGAACAGGTCGTAGCTGCCGAGCAGGTTTTCCTGACGCTGCTTATACGCATGGTGCGAACCCGACACGTTGTCATAGGTGGCGTAGTAACGGCTGTCGTCGCTTTGACGGCCGACGCGAAGACCAAAGGTGTGGTCCTTGTGGATTATGCCGTCGGCGCTTGGGTGGTTGAGGTTATCGTTTAGTGACTTGGATTTACTGACCTGGTTGCTGGTCTGGCCATAGGTCAGGCCAGCGAAGTTAGTGGTCTCCGCCTGGGCCGTGGCACTGGCGCCCAGTACGGTGAAGGTCAGCAGCAATTTTTTTAAGGAGGTCATGAGGAAATTCCTAATGCGCTGAGTGCGCTGTGGGGGATGAAGCAAGGTTATGTCCCCCGTCCTGAATACCCGCTGAACCCCTGCTGTACCTTAACTGAACCAGATCAAACGATTGTTTGAAGAGCCAAGTTTATTCTTTGGAATGCGCTGCTGGAATCCGGAACCACCAGAACGGAGCGGGCCTGTCGTCTGGCGTGCCACGGGGCCACGTCTATTGCCTCATCAGCAAACGCAAGATTGAAGACGGCAAGGCGCAACTGTGTGTCAAGGTTGAGAACCCCTTTCCGGTGATCAAGGTGCGCTTCAACCAACGCAAGGTTCGTTACCGTGGGCTGAAAAGAATACAGCGCAAAGTTGTTCAGTCTATTTGGGTTGGCCAATTTGCTGCTGGCCAAACGGTTTTTGCAACGGGCGACGGGATAAAACCGCCTGAAAGCGAGATGAGCCCGCGAATCAGCAAAATGAGGGCAGAAATCGCCCTCAGAAACCCAGAGTAAGACCGATGGGTTGAAAAAGGACGGCCTGGAAATGGAGGGCGGCGTGAGCGGATTAATTACTCGGCGCCTCCTTAATGGTTTTTGTCGTCGAATACTATCTTCCATAGTGGTACTGCAGTAGCAAATGTACCACGGTGAGTGGTTAGCCCTGTCGAAATTGCCTCTACCTGTGGGTTGCCATTTCCTATGGCTTGTTGATAGACCATCGGTAATCTGCCCAGGCCGATAGTAATCGCCTCATCAGCTTCGCCATAATAATTTTTCACTAGGCTTTTAATCACCCATCGGTAGGCTTGTGTGTCAGCAATTAATCGGCCATAAGCCGATGCTGCAAAAAACTGAGAGTTAAAATATTCTTTCTTAATTAGCTTCCGTAAGTCCGTGGGTATGTCGGCTGGGTCGTACTGCTGCCTCTCATACGCTTTGCGAGAAACTTCAAAATAGTCTTCATTTATTATTGATCTAGCCAAGCCAGGGATTCCATAATAGTGTTCAAATGAAAAGCTCGAGAGAATAAATAACGTAGGTACCCAGTCGGCATCGTTGGCTCTCGGGAAGTTTAGAAAACCACTCAGCGTTATGAAAATATCAGTTGGTGCACTGGCAGTCACTGCTGCCTGCACGGGGATGTTTGCCTTTTCTAACTTTTCAAGAAAGGCCATCGTGACGAAGCCGCCTTGTGACCAGCCAGCTAAAAATAAATTACGTGTATTGATTTGCATATGGCTAAGGACTGCTTTACTGGCGACCAACATATCGTAACTGGATTGCTGATGGCTAGCCTTCACCATATAACCTTCTGGCTCAGTGGATTTTCCCAAACCAAAGTAATCTGCACCTATGACGATATAACCCTGCCCGGCAAACTGAGCAATCATTAGCGCCGTTTCAGTCGATTGCTCGGGAAAAGAAGGGACTTGTTGCTTGCCATAGACTGTGCCGTGTTGATAAGAAACAATTGAAAGGTTAGAAGAATCTATATCTGGTATTGCAAGTAGTCCTGTGGCTATAGTGGGTTGATTGCCACGCTCTGGTATAACTGAAGGGTAGGTTATTCTATACAAGCTTACGCCGTTTGTTGCAGGTGAGTATTTCACAGTGACACCGAAAAATTCAGGCGCAAGCTGCTGGAGAATATTATTAAGCTTGTTCGGGGACCAATACCCAATCAATTCAAGTTTTACTTCGGATGAAACCACTGTTAATGTCTGTGTGCTTTTTGCCTGAGCAGTTGTTGCCAATGGCAGTAGAAAAAAAATAAGTGTCACTGCATGCACTAGTTTGTATAGGTGGTTCATGGGATTTCCTTGTGTTGGTGTTCAAGATTTTTGATATTGGAAATAAATATTATCTTTTGATGTCTCTCGATTTTTATGGACGCTCCGATCAACTTGCCGAAAAGTGGCGGCAAGTTGGTCGTAGCATCCCTAAGCGACGGTTTCTTTTTTAACCGCCCCCCCCGATTTCTATCGCGGCCACTCCAGTAACCGAAAATTGACCCGCTCGCTCGAAATGCTGCCTCTTAAAGAGCAGAGCTCTCAGCAGGGAGTGTCCGTTCTTCCTGTCGACGGTCAGTGGTAATCAGGAATCATTGTCCTACAATACTTTCGGGGAAAGTAATGTTTCCGAGCCGGTTTGTGCACGAGCCTGTGAGAAGTGGTGAATTCACATTAATTGAGCTTCTGTCTTGCACTGTGTTTGCCGAAACTAGTCCATTATTGGTGTCAAAGTTTGAAAGGTGATGAAATTGAAAATTTACTTTCGGGTGATTATAGCAATTACAGCTGCATATGCCTCGCTTACATGGGCTGCCCCTGAGTTGCAGGTGAAGTTTCACATGGGCATTGGCAACGGTAAGACCCAGGAGGTCGGCGGCACCCTTGTTAATGTAGGGGATGCGCCTATTACTCAAGGGTATCTGGTGATTACGCCTATAGCGACCCAATGTCACCCCAAGGCAAGCATTCTCTATACGTTTGGATTGTTAGCTCCCGGTGAGGAGCAGCCGTTTCGCGTTCCGGTTATCGAACGTTTTTCCAGCTATCGACTGCAGATGGGCGCTTTTGATGAACAAGGGTTTGCTGTTACGGCCAAGGATGCCAATCAGGCCATCCTGGATGGACGCATTGGCGAAGAGCGCGAGAAGTGTAACGCCGCTCGAGAGAATTAAAATCATAAAATGTTAAATGAGTGTTTTTGGTTCTTGCGCCATTTCATTGTTGGCGCATAACTGCGCTTCACTGTGCAGCCACTGAAAGTAAGCAATGAAGTCCAAGTGTTGGACTATTAAGGAGGCCTGCACCTTTGGGTGCTCGCTTGATAGATTTTTCTTGGGTAGAGTTTAATGATTTTCTTTCAAAATAAAAAAGCGTTCACCTATTTGACCCTGCTGTTCTTTACAGGTCATATCGCCTCGTCGGTGGCTGCGCCTTATCAGAAAACTGTCGCGGCAGAGCAAGTTCTGCAATACATTATCTACCCACCGGTTCAAGGTGAGACATTACAAGCTATTGCCGAACGCTTTTCTCTGCCGGTCAGTGCATTGACATCATTGCGCGAACAATTTAAAGCCTACGGCTGGTCATCCAGCTCGGTACTAGTACCTTATAGTCCGCAGGGTGAGGCACGGCTGTATAGCAATTACCTCGTCTATCAACTCAAGCCCGGTGAAACCCTGGCCGCAGTTGCCGGAAAATTTAACCGTTCCACTCGTGAACTTTCAGCCTTAAACGGGCAGGTTATGCTGGCCAGCAAACTGGCCACGCTCCAGGCAGGCGACTTCATTTTGGTGCCCGGTCCGGTGGGCTTTGCAGGCAATGGCAAGCTGAGTGCGGCACAGCTCAAAGAACAGGATCAACTGACCAGTGCCTTAGCGCAGGAGGTGGTGGGTGCTGCCCAACTGTTGGGGGCCAACCAGAAAAAAGGTGCAGACCCAACCGGGATGCTGACTCAGCGTGCCATGGGCGGGGTGACCGGCGGTGCGTCTCGCGAGATCGAGAAGTTCCTCGGCGCCAATGGCACCGCTAAGGTCGGAATCCAGGCCAACGTCAACAGCGGCCAGGTCGGCTACTCGCTGGATTACCTCCAGCCGTTGTACGAGCGTGACATCGACATTGTCTTCGCTCAAATAGGCGCACGCACCTTTGGCGAACGCAATCTGGCCAACGTCGGACTGGGGTATCGCAAGCAAGTGGACCCGCATTGGGTATTGGGGGTAAACGGCTTTCTCGATCAGGACATGTCTCGCAACCACACCCGTGGCGGCATCGGAGGCGAAGCCTGGACCGATCAGGCGCGCTTCTCGGCTAACTACTACGCCCCACTCAGCGGCTGGAAACACTCCAACGATCATCGGCTGAACAGTAATCCAGACACCCGCTTCCTTCAGGAACGTGCCGCTAAGGGCTGGGACGCTAATGTGGAAACCGCGATGCCCGGCATTCAACAGCTGTCGCTCTCTGGTAAATACTTCCAGTGGCAGGGCGACCGCGTCGACGTCTCAGGTAGCCGTAGTCAGACGGAAAAAAATCCTAAAGGCTATACCTTGGGTGCCAAGTATCAACCGATCCCTTTGCTTAACTTGAACGCTCAACATACCAAAGTTACCGGTGGCCTTGGGGGCTGGGAGCTGGGCATGGGGCTGACTTGGGACTTCGATAAATCACTCAATGAATTGCTTGATCCGGAAAAAGCTATTGCCCTACGCCCACTGGCACAAGCCAAGACCGATATCGTCAATCGCAACTACAACATCGTTCTTGAGTATCAGGAAAAAGACAAGTATGCGCCGCTGACCTTTGCGCTGAGTAACATGAGCATGATGGTGGGAACCAGTGATCCTGGTATGCGTGTTCAAGGCGGGCGCCAAGGTTTGGTGACCTACTCATCCTCTGACCCACTGGCACTGAGCGTCGACTCCGTGACCGGTGTGTTGAGTGCTCTGGTGCTTGGTACGGTGACCATTACTGCCGTTGAACACGATGGAGCCGGTAAAGTTTTCGGTTCAGCCAGTTATACCGTCACCGTAACTCCCAATACCTTGGTGCCGGCAGTTAATGTAACGGCCATCAATGGCAGCCTCAGCGTGGGTTCGACGTTAACGGGGGTCTATACCTTTACATCTAACGGCGGTGAGCCCACCGACAAATCAACAATGGTTTGGCTTAACGGCGGCCATACCGAGACTGATAACACCTATTTGCTCGACGGTGCCGACGTTGGCAGCGTGTTGACGTTTCAGGTTACCGCGCAAAACGGTGCTGGAATTATCGGTAATACCTCCAGCATGAACACGGCCAGCTCAATTGATACACAGATCCCGGTAGTGATCATTCAGGACCACGCCGGCAACACGTTGAATGGTGTTCCTTTGGTGGGTGACGTACTCACTGCGATGGTGGTGTGTGCCACTAGTTGTAGTGCCAGTAGCTTCCTCTACCAATGGGAAGAAGAAACCACCCCAGGCAGCGGCGTGTATGTCGATGTGGCAGGGGCGACGGGACAAACCTTCACAATCCAACCGGGGTATCAACTCAAGCGGGTTCGGGTGACGGTTGAATCCCAAAAAGTCACGCCCTAGATGACGCATTCACTGCGGTCACGGGTTCACTGGACGCGCTGAAGGGTACAGATGAAGGGTTATGAGGCTTTGTCCCAGGGACATCTGTGCCGTGGCAGTGGCCCTGCAACTGCTGTGGTGGGTGGGCAAATGGCGGGATGTCACCGGATGCCCGGCTTGTTACGGATCTTGTTTTTAACCTAGGTGTGGTGGCCAGGCGCGTAAGCCGCGGATGCGTAGGCAGAGCAGTGGACGTTCGATAGCAGTCTTCTGCCGCGCAGAGCGTCTTCTCGGTGCTTGGTCTTTTGAATATTCGAATTCTCTTTTTCAGGTTTAGATAGCGCTCATGAAGTTATTCAGAAACAAGATCACCGCTGGAATATTGATTGCATCGCAATTTATGTACGGTGTGCCGGTGTATGCGGAAAAATACACTTCCGAGCCCACTTCTCGGATTAACGGGCGAGCCCCGGTCGCCAGTAACCTTGCGTTTGACAAGCTGATACCGGCATTTGGCGACACCGTTACGCTGACCTATGATTTTAGCGACCTGGATGGGGACTTGGAGCAAGGGACCACAGTGCAATGGCTGCGCGATGGTCAACCTATTCAAGGCGCAACTGCGTTCAGTTACACCGTGGCTGAGAGCAACGGTGATCGTCCAGGCGAACGGCTGAGCGTAGAGGTCACGCCTAGGACCGACCCTGCGCGCTCCGAGCCGTCCGTGGGCCAAGTCGCAAGCCTGGAGACAACTGTGTACGGTGATCCAGCGGCGAAGCCGGTGGTCTCTGATTTGAACATCGTGGGTAAGCTGAGCATCGGTGAAGCCCTGACCGGCGTGTACAGCTATGACGACAACGGCAGTGGCTCGGCTGATGCGTCGACCTATAAGTGGGGTGTGAAAGACTCGACGGCCAATGGTGTTGCGAGCGGCGATCAGGTCACCAACAGCGGTGTGGTGCCAGGTTATACCCTACGTGATACCGATGCCGGTCAGGTGCTGGAAGTGTCGGTGCAGGCGAAGAACCAGGCCGGCACCGTGGGCAACACGGACACCAAGACGACGGCGAACTCGACCGGTACCACCGGCGGTGACGGTGCAGGGGGTGTGATTAACCTGAACGTCGCCCCGGTCATCGCTGACCTTACGATCAACGGCAAGCTGAATGTGGGTGAAAACCTGACGGGTCAGTACACATACGATGCCAACGGCAGTGGCTCGGCTGATGCGTCGACCTATAAGTGGGGTGTGAAAGACTCGACGGCCAATGGTGTTGCGAGCGGCGATCAGGTCACCAACAGCGGTGTGGTGCCAGGTTATACCCTACGTGATACCGATGCCGGTCAGGTGCTGGAAGTGTCGGTGCAGGCGAAGAACCAGGCCGGCACCGTGGGCAACACGGACACCAAGACGACGGCGAACTCGACCGGTACCACCGGCGGTGACGGTGCAGGGGGTGTGATTAACCTGAACGTCGCCCCGGTCATCGCTGACCTTACGATCAACGGCAAGCTGAATGTGGGTGAAAACCTGACGGGTCAGTACACATACGATGCCAACGGCAGTGGCTCGGCTGATGCGTCGACCTATAAGTGGGGTGTGAAAGACTCGACGGCCAATGGTGTTGCGAGCGGCGATCAGGTCACCAACAGCGGTGTGGTGCCAGGTTATACCCTACGTGATACCGATGCCGGTCAGGTGCTGGAAGTGTCGGTGCAGGCGAAGAACCAGGCCGGCACCGTGGGCAACACGGACACCAAGACGACGGCGAACTCGACCGGTACCACCGGCGGTGACGGTGCAGGGGGTGTGATTAACCTGAACGTCGCCCCGGTCATCGCTGACCTTACGATCAACGGCAAGCTGAATGTGGGTGAAAACCTGACGGGTCAGTACACATACGATGCCAACGGCAGTGGCTCGGCTGATGCGTCGACCTATAAGTGGGGTGTGAAAGACTCGACGGCCAATGGTGTTGCGAGCGGCGATCAGGTCACCAACAGCGGTGTGGTGCCAGGTTATACCCTACGTGATACCGATGCCGGTCAGGTGCTGGAAGTGTCGGTGCAGGCGAAGAACCAGGCCGGCACCGTGGGCAACACGGACACCAAGACGACGGCGAACTCGACCGGTACCACCGGCGGTGACGGTGCAGGGGGTGTGATTAACCTGAACGTCGCCCCGGTCATCGCTGACCTTACGATCAACGGCAAGCTGAATGTGGGTGAAAACCTGACGGGTCAGTACACATACGATGCCAACGGCAGTGGCTCGGCTGATGCGTCGACCTATAAGTGGGGTGTGAAAGACTCGACGGCCAATGGTGTTGCGAGCGGCGATCAGGTCACCAACAGCGGTGTGGTGCCAGGTTATACCCTACGTGATACCGATGCCGGTCAGGTGCTGGAAGTGTCGGTGCAGGCGAAGAACCAGGCCGGCACCGTGGGCAACACGGACACCAAGACGACGGCGAACTCGACCGGTACCACCGGCGGTGACGGTGCAGGGGGTGTGATTAACCTGAACGTCGCCCCGGTCATCGCTGACCTTACGATCAACGGCAAGCTGAATGTGGGTGAAAACCTGACGGGTCAGTACACATACGATGCCAACGGCAGTGGCTCGGCTGATGCGTCGACCTATAAGTGGGGTGTGAAAGACTCGACGGCCAATGGTGTTGCGAGCGGCGATCAGGTCACCAACAGCGGTGTGGTGCCAGGTTATACCCTACGTGATACCGATGCCGGTCAGGTGCTGGAAGTGTCGGTGCAGGCGAAGAACCAGGCCGGCACCGTGGGCAACACGGACACCAAGACGACGGCGAACTCGACCGGTACCACCGGCGGTGACGGTGCAGGGGGTGTGATTAACCTGAACGTCGCCCCGGTCATCGCTGACCTTACGATCAACGGCAAGCTGAATGTGGGTGAAAACCTGACGGGTCAGTACACATACGATGCCAACGGCAGTGGCTCGGCTGATGCGTCGACCTATAAGTGGGGTGTGAAAGACTCGACGGCCAATGGTGTTGCGAGCGGCGATCAGGTCACCAACAGCGGTGTGGTGCCAGGTTATACCCTACGTGATACCGATGCCGGTCAGGTGCTGGAAGTGTCGGTGCAGGCGAAGAACCAGGCCGGCACCGTGGGCAACACGGACACCAAGACGACGGCGAACTCGACCGGTACCACCGGCGGTGACGGTGCAGGGGGTGTGATTAACCTGAACGTCGCCCCGGTCATCGCTGACCTTACGATCAACGGCAAGCTGAATGTGGGTGAAAACCTGACGGGTCAGTACACATACGATGCCAACGGCAGTGGCTCGGCTGATGCGTCGACCTATAAGTGGGGTGTGAAAGACTCGACGGCCAATGGTGTTGCGAGCGGCGATCAGGTCACCAACAGCGGTGTGGTGCCAGGTTATACCCTACGTGATACCGATGCCGGTCAGGTGCTGGAAGTGTCGGTGCAGGCGAAGAACCAGGCCGGCACCGTGGGCAACACGGACACCAAGACGACGGCGAACTCGACCGGTACCACCGGCGGTGACGGTGCAGGGGGTGTGATTAACCTGAACGTCGCCCCGGTCATCGCTGACCTTACGATCAACGGCAAGCTGAATGTGGGTGAAAACCTGACGGGTCAGTACACATACGATGCCAACGGCAGTGGCTCGGCTGATGCGTCGACCTATAAGTGGGGTGTGAAAGACTCGACGGCCAATGGTGTTGCGAGCGGCGATCAGGTCACCAACAGCGGTGTGGTGCCAGGTTATACCCTACGTGATACCGATGCCGGTCAGGTGCTGGAAGTGTCGGTGCAGGCGAAGAACCAGGCCGGCACCGTGGGCAACACGGACACCAAGACGACGGCGAACTCGACCGGTACCACCGGCGGTGACGGTGCAGGGGGTGTGATTAACCTGAACGTCGCCCCGGTCATCGCTGACCTTACGATCAACGGCAAGCTGAATGTGGGTGAAAACCTGACGGGTCAGTACACATACGATGCCAACGGCAGTGGCTCGGCTGATGCGTCGACCTATAAGTGGGGTGTGAAAGACTCGACGGCCAATGGTGTTGCGAGCGGCGATCAGGTCACCAACAGCGGTGTGGTGCCAGGTTATACCCTACGTGATACCGATGCCGGTCAGGTGCTGGAAGTGTCGGTGCAGGCGAAGAACCAGGCCGGCACCGTGGGCAACACGGACACCAAGACGACGGCGAACTCGACCGGTACCACCGGCGGTGACGGTGCAGGGGGTGTGATTAACCTGAACGTCGCCCCGGTCATCGCTGACCTTACGATCAACGGCAAGCTGAATGTGGGTGAAAACCTGACGGGTCAGTACACATACGATGCCAACGGCAGTGGCTCGGCTGATGCGTCGACCTATAAGTGGGGTGTGAAAGACTCGACGGCCAATGGTGTTGCGAGCGGCGATAAGGTCATCAACAGCGGTGTGGTGCCAGGTTATACCCTACGTGATACCGATGCCGGTCAGGTGCTGGAAGTGTCGGTGCAGGCGAAGAACCTTGCTGGTGTAGCCGGCAATGTGGAGACCAAGACGACGGCGAACTCGACGGGTGGCACAGGCGGCACAGTGATCGACTCCTCCAAGAAGCCGCAGATCGATAAGCTGAGCATCAGCGGTATTCTGGATCAGAATCAGGTACTGACAGCAACCTATACCTACAATGATCCGAACGGCGGGTCGGATAGTTCGACCTATGCATGGGGCCTGGTAGGCACAACAGAAGGGGCTGTCGACAATTCGACGGACGTGGTAACTGGTAACGGCACCGTGCAGTCGCCGCCCTTGGATCTGGCGACATATTCTGGTCGCGTGGTGGAATTGACAATGTTGCCTAAAAATAATCTGGAAGTACCGTTGATTGGCAACAAGGTAATGGCTACTACAGAGCTCCCCCCTAGTGTCACTGATCTGAAAATTAAGCGACCTACTTCCGAAGGATATACCGTCATGGTCGGTCAGACCCTAGAGGCAGAATTTAAACCCGTTGGCAACAATATCGGAGTGACGAATAAGATCCAATGGTACCGGGCTGCGAATGCCATTCCTACGGCTACCAACAAAACCTACCAGCTAGTCTTCGCCGATCAAAATGAGACTATTACCTTTAAAGTGACACCGGTTTCAACGACAAACTTGAATGGTGTAGAAAAAATTTCTGCCTCGCTAGGGCCTGTCGCAAGTGCGATAAGACCGTTCATTCAACCAAAAGCGAAGCGGATGTCATGGAACGCAGCAAGAAACTTTTGCGCATCCCGAGGAGGAAAATTGGCAGAATCAAGCGATTTACAACAGATATTTACCCGTTTAACAGGTGCTGCGCCGGCTGGTTCGGAAAACGCGCAGGGTAATAAAATCATGAACACTATCTACGGATGGCCGTTCACAGAGGACGCTCCGGCGTACTATTATTGGGCCAATGATCAACCCTCTAGTGAAGAAGGTTATGCTGTCGACATGAATAATGGCTATAGAAGCAAAAACTATACAGAGACTAACATGCAGGTGGCCTGCATTGCTGGTTCGAGATAAGTGAAGTTCAAGCGAGATAACCGGGTTTGCTAACGATCTATTGAAGTGCTTGGTGGTGTGCGAGCAAAGTCGCAACTATGGTTTTAGGGAGGGACTGCCGGCAACGGCATGTCCTTTCTGGCTTCACCGGTTTCAGAATGGTGGTAAGTTTTGGTGGCGCGTGCCCTGCGCAAAAAAAAACGGCATTTGTTTTCAATAGGGAAACTCCGAACAAGCCCCCAAGTATGCTGAAATACAGCCTCACACCTGCCCAGAGTGCTTCATGAGCCAGCTGAGCTTTTCCGATTTCGAATACGCAAGCAAACACGCCGCGATGGATCAGGTCGTGCCCTGGAGCGGTTTACGGGCGTTGATACGAGCCTTATTATCCGAAGGCTGGCGGTGGCCGCAAACCGTATCCGCTGGATACCATGCTGCGCATTCACTTGCGGCAAAACTGGTTCTTGATCCTGCCATGGAAGAGGCGCTGTATAATCACGCCCATCCGCCAGTTTGCGCACTTGACCCTGAGCGCGCCGATTCCTGAGGATATGGTAGTTGTGAGGTAAATGGTCACCGTAATAAGAGACCACATCCCCAACGACCATAAACGGTGTAAATCCTTCATAGCCACCTTCTGCGCCTTTATAATTCACATAACCACAGACTCCTTCATAGCTTTTACCACTAGCGAAACGCCCCTTGAATTTATAAATAGTTTCAAATTTCGCGGAGTCGGGGTCTGAAATATGTCTGAGCAGCTTCCTTTTTGCATCGACGATTTCGGTCTTGCTTGCAATAGAGTGCTCGACTGTAGGGGGAGCAGGTGGCGCTGGGGGAGGGAGAAGTCCGCAACCTGTAAGTGCAAGAGTGACACCAGCTATGGTTATTTTCTTTAACCTTTTCCAAAATCCTTTTTCTAGTGCTTTAGCGCCGAATCAGCATCGTAATGTGCTAATTCGATGTGTCGATAGAGATGCACAGCACCGCCTTATCGAATCCTGCTTGGGAATCCATACTGCGACAAGAGTTGTGATTTTTTTGTTCCTGCTTAGTCGCCGAAGCGCATGACCGACTGTATCGCGATGGTATTGGCGTAGAACTCTCTTATGAATAGTACGAATGTGCTAGATGGCCCTTTGCCTCATGTCCAGGGTGTGAAACTATTTTCTTCAAAAATAACGGCAAAGGGCCGCCCCTATGATCGCTTTTACAAGGCATCTCCTGCCTGCCGCATTACTGTGTAGTGCCCTCGCTGCCCAAGCGAGCGAAGTGCTGAAGGGCGACTTCTGGGTCGTTCACTACCAGGGTGCCTTGGGCAAGAATCAAGTGTTCATCGCAGACGGCGACCCCACTCACATCGTCAATCGTCCAGGTGGGGCGAAATCATTGGGTGTCTATCAACTTTACGAAGAGCCCGGAAAGCCCGACTTCACCTCTTACGATGTCGAAATCGATTGTGCGAAGAACCGCGTGCGAGTAATGGGTGCAGCGGATTTCCGCAGCGTGTTCAATGGGTTTCGCGATGCGAAGTATTCCAGACAATGGCAGAGCAAACCTGACGCCTGGCTGATGCAAAGCCGTGACTTTGTCTGTAAGCCGACTGAACGCCAGGCCAAGAAGATGGAGCACTTGGGTGTGATGTCCGCGTCGCAAATGAGCAAGGCAGGGCCGCACTTCTTCGAGATATTGAACCGCGAGGCCGCCAAGACGGCCATCCTGCAGAAGATAGATGACGGGTTCGCGCAGATGCCTGCCAAGTAACGCGACCTTCAGGGAGAAGACCTTATGAACCGATTGTTTATGTTGGCCTTGCTCGCCACCTTGCTCAGTGGCTGTGCATCATTGTCGGCCAGCAGTACCTGGAAAGATCGCCCGGTGGGCGAACTGATCGACTTCTTCGGTGTGCCAAGGCAGATCATGGTGGCGCCGGAGGAAGATATGGTAGTGCTTAGGTATGTACGTGACAGTAGCTATGTCTCACGTGAAGCAGCGGGTACTTACACGGGGCCGCAGAACGGGCAACTTGTGCACGCAGAATACTGGGAAGACGTACAACACTCAGGCAGTTGCGAGATCAATGTGTTCGTCAACAGAGCGCGACTGGTGCAGAAGGTGCGGACGAAAGGGCGTTGTGTAGCGGTCGAGATGGCACCAGTAAGGTAGCGCATGGGCCACTGGCAAGAAGAGGGGCGGGTCTAACTATACGGAGCGGCCTTGCGAGGTGCAGGATTTTAGCGAATGGCATGAATTCATGCGCGCCTGCGAAGACAAGGTGATGGTAAGCATCAATGATCATCCCGAAGTCCGACGGGTGTTTAAAGGGTTCCGCATGGAGGCGATGGATATCCGTTACAGCAGGGCCAACCCGAGGAAGGGTGTAGCAGAAAAAACAGGCGAGCTGGCTATTATGAACTGGTAATGGTCACTATCAGCGCATTGGTGCAATCAGCTCAGGCCCTTTGCTCCGTACGTTGCCCACGGCTTTCTCGACTTTGAACCATTCGAACACCTCCGATGATTTGCCCTGGTGCAATACCATCTGCTCGGCACGCTCCTTGGGCGTGCCCGGGTCCAGACATTCCCTGGCCAACTCCGGCGTGAGCACCACAGGCCGCCGGTCGTGAAGGTCTACCATGCCGCCGGCGCTGTCGGCGGTGATGATCACAAAGCCGTCATGCTCGCCTTGGCCTTCATCTGCGTCGGGTAGCTGGCCTACGGTCGCGCACAGCACCGGCGCGCCATCTCCATGGGGAATTCGCGGACGTGGGGGCGAACGGTGTTCTTGAAAACCGCTCGGCATATGCTGAGATATGCGGGGCTGCCGATGCCCTGATGAAACGCGGCGCGGTTTCTAGGACCGTCGCCAGCTTTGTGTTGGCCATAGGAATGCCTCGCCACTCACCATGGCCAAAGAGGGCGAGTCGTACGATTTGAAGGTCATGATCACGCTGCACATCCTGGTGCCGGATCTGCCCCCACAGGAAGAGCTGCCGCCACCTGCGCTTGATCCTGTGGTGGCTGCACAAACCCAGATCGCGCACTTGCGAGCCGAGGCGGATTACGCAATCAGGCACCTGCAGGATGCAGTCGATATCGACGACGCTACAGCGGCAGAGCTGACGCCCCTCAAGGCCTGTAAGAAGTACCGCGTGGTCCTGAGCCGCGTGCCTGAGCAGGAAGGGTACCCGCTCGCAATTGATTGGCCCGCCGCGTCCTAGTACCGCGCTGTTGATCTCGGAACTCAGGTGTGGCAACGGCGGTTTCAAAGTATTTCGTACAGGCCCTGGGCGATTATTAAACAGCGTTACTGGATCACGGAAAGCGCTTTTTTTACAAGTTGCGATCACACGCAACTCAAGGCGGTGAAACGGTAATCACCGTGAAACCGGTGAACTTGCCGGGTGTGACTGCTCCCGTGGGGGTACTCAGTGTCGAGGTAATGTCTAATTTGCTGGTTTGACCATCAGTAACATTCACATTGATGCCTCTAGTCGCGTCCTTGCCATTTACGGTGATCTTTGAGAATAGAGTCCAATAGTCGTCGAGTTGCACGCCTAAAGAGTTTGTCCTGGATGCTGAAACTGTAACGTTAGTTGAGCCTCGGCACTGCAAATCGAGCTGGGTTGAAGCCTTTGCTCCTGATAATTTATTGTCGGGAAGGCTTCCATGGTCAATAGTGGCATTCCCCGATATTTCGCATTGAACTGCTACAGGGCCAACTCTGGCGCATGGCCCGAAAGGATTATAGGCGCCGCCGACACTGGGGCCGACTCGGGAGTACGTAAATGTTATGCAGATATTATTATCGGCATATTGACGAGGAACTAGAATCGATCCACTTAGAGGGATTCTAAATCCTTTCATCTGTAGGTCTGAGAGTAATTGGCCCAAAGTAGACGCGCCATGGCGAACAGGTACCTCCCAAGAGTTGTACTCTCCTACATAGATAATCGAATATGGCTGCAGCGCAGCAATGCCAATTGTGCATAAAGTTAATTGTGGGTCGTCGGATGCGCAAGGGCTCGGGCTGGTGTCGCCAGTTGTCCACCCGCTTACTAGGAAATAATAGCGCACCCCGCCCGATTCTATACGACTGTCTGTTGTGGTGAGGGTGTAGTAGGCCTGTGCTTGTAACGCTGAGGCCCATAATAGTATCCCAGCGAAAACTTTTTGCAGCACCGTTACGGAAATTTTTTTCATGTTGATTACTCGTAACTTAGGGAAAAAGTAAGAGATGCTTCAAAATCACCAAGCCCTAGGGCGTGATTAGCAAGTGCCTTGGGCTCGCCTTGCAGGTAAGTATTGAAGCTGAGCAAATTGTCGCCGATAGTTAGCGGCCCCATGCGGTGAGTCTTGTTCAATGGCAGGGCAGTGCCACTTTTAGTTTCCAGCCCGACCAGCAGACCTTTTACTGTGGCGCTTTGAAGCACCAGCAGCCCGGGAGGCTCTTTGCTTTCATTGCCGCTGAAGGTGATGCTGACCATACGTTTGCCGACATCCGGGTCACAGTTGGTCAGGTGTAGTTCAATCGGGAGACCCTTAGTTCTGCCGTTGAGATAAAGATCCTTGTCGATTACGGTGCTGAAGTCCCGCAGAATCTCCCTGTCATTCTCCGCGAGCACACAAGGTTCATTAACCAACGTGCCAGAAAAGTACAGGTTGTCCGGTGTCGCCTGCGCTGCAGGCAACCATAGGCTTACAACTAACCAGGCACTTAAGGTGGTCGTGTACTTACCCATAGATACTCCTAGTATAGTTCGGCCATCAAAAGCGCTGAGGCGGTAAAGTCAGTGCTGGGCAACTGAGCAGCGGGGAGCTTTACCGGTACGGCTTCGAGCAGCGGTGGCGTCGATGCGCTGACATCGATCTCTCGAGATTCGTTCGGAATCAGCACCGTGCCACCGAGCAGTACTTTGATGCCTAGGTTGTCCACCGAGGTCTTCAGGGCAGTAGGCTCGAAGTCTGCGTACGCTCCTTTGAGAGTCAGGCGCATGTGCCAGGCGATACCAGTGCCAGCCGCACCCGGACATTCGATCTGATAGGCGATCGCCTGGCGATAAAGCTCACCATCAATGCGATTGACGGCGATATTGCGCTCGAAGTGCACATCTATACGGCCACCCTTATTGCTAATAATACAGACGGGGGGCGCCAGCAAATTTCCGGTGAACTGCAGATTGTCTTGGCCCAGACTCGGAAAGCTTAGGGCGGTGAACCATAGTGCCGGTAACATGTAACCTAGTGTCTTCATTGATAGTCGACCACAAGGGTTGCGCCAGCTCTAAACGGACCCGCCTTGATCTCGCTGTTCTGGCGTTTAACCAACACCGCTTGCAATAATGGCTGCCTGCGAGAGTCAAAGTTTGCCCAGGTGTTGATTGCCAGCGGTTCACCGTCTTTTGTTAACGCGATGCCGAGATTTTCATACCCTGGGACTCTCAGCAGCGTGGAGTTGAAACCCGCGTCGTTACCGCGGATTTGCAGGCGTAGATCATTTGTCAACGAGCGTGTGCAGTCGAGGGAGTAGCCCAGGGTAATAGTTTTGTAATGTCCATTGATGCCCGTGGTCTGCACATCGCCAAACGACTGAGTAATAGGTTCGTTTTTGTTAATAACACAAGGAATTGCGGCATATACAATACCTTGAATTCTTACTGCCCGCTCGTTAGCGGGAGAAGTAGATGCACAAGTAACTAGCACGGCGAGAAGTGCAGTTTTTCCGACTTTCATCGCGGGAAATTCAATCATACGTCAGGTACACATTTAGACTGGCGCGAAAGGCGCCGGGGCGTAAAGCGGCTGCGGTGCGTTCAGGACGGATGTAGTACGTCAACTGGCTCTCTCCAGGCGAGACGAACCAGGCCGGTGCAGTGCGGCCTAGGCGTACGTCGTTGCCTTGGACATCGAGTACACGCAGGCCGAAGCCCTCGGCGCCAACCACCTTGATCAGGTCGGGGGTATCGGCATCCGCGACCGCGTTGAAGGCCAGTGTAGCCACCGGTTCAATCGCGCTCCAAACCAGCGTGCCTTGCTGATCATCACGTCGACCACCATCGCTACGCACACAGCCTTGCAACTTCAGCTGCATGGCCACCGGAGCGCCCTGATCGCCAATGCGTGAAAGGCGCGCAGTGCTCAGGTCTCCCAGCGACAAGGTCTGATAGGCGGAGCTCGGATCTAGGTAACAGGCGCTCTCAAGCAAGTTCCCGGTGACTTGGAGTTCGGCCGTCTGTGCAGGAATGCCAGCGGCGTGAGACCAAGTCCAAACACTGGCGTTGCACAGCAAGGCTACCAGGCATCTACGTGTTGCGAGCATCGTGATTTGCCCTCACTTGAACAGGTCATGGCTCGGTGTCAGCGGTTGTTGGCAACGGCGCTGGCGGTGCAGGTACCTGCGGTGCAGCTGAACTGCAGCTGCGGGCGGCCACCGAAATCATTTACGTAGGTCAATACAGGTTTGTCGCCCAGTGACTTGCTGCTGACACCCAGATCCAACTGACCTCTGGGGGTGATCATCAAGGGCTTGAAGTCCGTTGCGCTGGCGGTTTTGAGGTCGGGCGTGGCATCGATCACGGTGATGTAATAAGGCGTCGGGTTGTTCACTAAATAGCGGTCGTTCTGGCGGGTAAGCGTCAGTTTTTCCTGCCAGGGGGCTTCATTGAGACCGGCTTTTGGAGCAATAGCCACGGGGCGATAGAAAAGCTTCACTCGCGTTTGCAGCGCGATCTGCAAAGTGTTTGGTTTATCGCTGCGCGGCGGCACTTCGCGAAGGTTGAAGTAGAACAGTGATTCGCGATCCTGGGGCAGTTGGCCCAGTTCAGGCAGACCTTGAATTTTCACCTGGCTGGTGGTGCCGGCTTCCAGGCGCTGGATTGGAGGCAGTACCACCAGGGGGCTGGTGATCTTCTCGGCCTGTTCGTTTTCAATCCAGGCCTGGGCCAAATAGGGCAGTTGGGTATTCTGGTTGCTGACGCTGAGGCTGACCGATTTCTCGCTGCCGGTAAAAATCACCCGGGTACGATCAAGCGACACGGCGGCTTGGCAGGTCTGTGCGGTGCACGCGCCGATCAAAACGAGCAGGGGCAGAGTGTTGCGTTTGAAGCGAGCTTTCATAGAGGTACCTATTGCAATAAATTAAGCGCCAGCGTTATCCACGTCGCTGACTGGCCGGCACATCAGCTCCAGTTGTCGCTCAAGCGATGTAACCCGGTCGGGTAGGGTGAAGGTGCATCGTGCGCTGCCATCCCAATGCAGCGACATGGTTTCGCCTGGCTTTATGCCGCTTAGGTAAGTCGATCCTTCTTCACCGACAATGCCGGTTTCCTGGCCGCGGCTGTTCTGGGCGGTTGCGCCAAAGGGCGGAGCGCGGCGGTTTGCCATGCGAATGATGACCATGGACTTGTAGCCGGCAATAACGTCAAAGCGGCGATAGCCAATCGCGCCCTCGGTCAGGGTCGCCTGGGTGACTGATTGGGTGGCTTCGACGTCGTCGGCCAAGCTGTCCAGAACTATGTTGGCCTGATTCCGGTAGTAGCTGTTCACGTCGCTAATCACAGCCTTGCCGAAACGGTTGGTGCGGGTGACCCCGCCGCTGCCGCGCACCGGTACGCCGGCTACGCCCTGGGTATCAACCAGAAGCCGGGTGCCACCCATGAGGCTGCTACGGTGCAGGGCCGCGCCTTCACCGGTCAGGGTTGCTCCGCCTTGCAAAGACAGGCTCGCCGAGGTGTACTCGCCGGTCTGATAGCTGGCACTGGCCGTTACCTGAGCCTCATCACCATCATGAGAGAGGAAGCCGCTGGCCGTTTCACCGCTTGAGGCCTTGCCTGCGCTGAGCATGTAGTGGTTACGATCATCGATGCGGTCGTAGTAACTCAAGCTATGGCTGCTTTGCCCCTGGTTTACCGATGAGCTGTAGCTGAATGAGCCATTGCTGCCCCAGGGAATGCTGACCGACAGGTAAGCGCCGTCATCTGAGGTGCCGCTGGCCTTGTTCTGGTATGCGGTGAGCGACAGGCTGAGGTTCTTCAACCCTCCCACGTTGAAATAGCGTGACAACGACAGGCTATAGCGATCGCTCGCCTGGCTGTTCCAATAGGTCTGGTGGTTGTAGTTCAAGTACACGCTCAGCGCGGAATCGCGAAACTGTTTGCTTAATGTCGCGGTATACATTTCCTTGCTCTGGTTCAGTGGCTGGCCACCTCGCCGGGCTTCGATGAATTCGTTCATGCTCATGTAGCTCTCTTCGGAGAACCGGTAGCCGGCAAAGGTGACCTGGCTGTCGTACTCGTCGAAGCGTTTGGAGTAACTGGCGCGGTAGGATTTACCGCTCAATGTGTCGCGCTCCGGCAACGTCGCTCGCGACTGTGTAACGTCGACGGACAATGCACCGAACGCCATGAGGTCACGGCCTACACCCACAGCCAGCGAACCGTAGTCCTTGGCGCCGAGGCCACCGCCATACAGCGACCAACCGTTGCTCACCCCCCAGGAAAACTCACCGGTGGCGAATGCCGGGCCATCAAGCTGATGCTCCCAATCAGAGGGTTTGCCGGCAGCTAGCTTGTAGCGCACCGAACCCGGACGGGTCAGGTAGGGGATGCTGGCGGTGTCCATCTGGAATTCTTGGACGCTGCCATCCTGTTCTTCGACGCGCACGTCAAGTTGGCCAGAGACCGCATCGTTGAGGTCTTGGATGCGAAAAGCGCCTGGTGGTACCTGGGTGTCGTAAAGCACTCGGCCTTGCTGGCGAATTACCACGCGCGCGTTGGTGCGGGCTACACCGCTGATTTCTGGGGCATAACCTCTGAGGTTGGGGGGCAGCATGTTGTCGTTACTGCTCAGGTTGCCGCCGGTGTAGCGGAAACTGCCGAACAGGTTCGAGTCCAGGTAGTCCTCACCGAGGATCAGGTTCGAACGTAGCGACGGCACAGCGCGCAAAGCGTAAAAGCGACTCCAGGCAAATTGCTGCTGTGAAGGTTGGTCGGCGCTGCGTTGCATCTGGCTTTGCCAGTCGCCGCGCAAGCGCCAGGCACCCAGGTTGATACCGGCGGTACCATTGCCGCTGAGGTTATCGGTGCGTCCTTTACCTTGTTTGCGTTCGGTGGTCTGGGCGTTGAGGTTGTAATCGAACAGCACGCCGGCGATGCCGTCGTCCCAGCGTGAAGGCGGATCCCAATTTGCCGCCGTGTACTCCAGTTGGTCCTGGGGAATGCTCACGTACAGTGCCGAAGTACTCAGGCTGCCACGTGCCTGCATGCCAGGAACACTACTGAGGTTCAGACAGGCGCCGTCGTGCCACCAGGTCAGGGACTTTAGGACGTGCTCTTTCAGACCCAGTTCCTTGACCAAGGCTGGGGAAAGACAGGCGACGCTGCTTTTCGGATCGTCGTCGGCCGGGAGGTAATCGATCGGGAATTCCGTCAATGTATCGCGGTTCATGTGGACCATCAGGCTGTACTGGCCGGGCATAATGAAGTTGGCCGATGCAAACACTCCAAGATCAAGGTTCTCGCGATCTTTGAGGTCCAATACCTCGGTGTTGAATTGGAATTCTTCGGCTCCATTTACCCACGTCGCGACACAACACAACGCCGTAGCAGCCAATGCCTTACGGTGATCCACGTGACTAAATCCTTGAGCGAAACTGCGCACTGGGTAACTGCAGTTCAGAAGTGCTGAATACTCAGCTTAATCGTGGCGTGATAGTCGCCCGCTTCCAATGTATGTCCACTGCCGACGAGTGACAGCGAGTAGTTAAGAGTCAGCATGTCGGGAGACATACTGCTGTGTTGTAGTAACATGCCGGGTGAAACTAACTTTCCTTCCTGGTCTTTGATTTGTAAGGCAATGCCCTGTGCGACGCCTTGAACACTGAAGTATTTACCATTGGACTCACCTTCAAATGTTAATTGGAAACGCTGCGAAGGTTCAGTGTTGTCGTTCGTGCGGTAAGTAATGCAGTCATTTATAAAAATATTAAGGGGTTGTTTAGATGTAGTATCGCCATTGATTAAACCGTGAAGCGCTGTGGGCTTAAATGCAATCGTCTGGCTATCATTACCCATACGGATAGTGCAGGCGCTATCGACAATGCTTCCGGTCATCTGCACTCGCCCCTTGAGCCCAGTAGTCATCACCGGCTCGGCCAAACAGACAGACCCGCCCAAGGTGCAAAGGGCCAGGGTGACCAGCAATGCGGTTGAACGACTCATCTACGCCTCCGCAAAGTTCTCCGCAGCACGCAGCAAGTGCTGCGGAGTCCTCAGTGACAAAATCCGTTACTGATATGCGAGGGTGAAGTTGGCGAAAGTCTCGAAGTTACCCGGTACGATTTCGGCTGCGGCAGCTTCGCCGCCGCCTTCCGCAGCAAGCATGTCGCCCTGCAGATAAGCATTGAATTGCAGGTAGGTGTCGCCATTGGACAGCGACTGAGCAGGCGAAGCACTGCCCAGTTTGATGAGCGCGCCGGAGTGATCGGCAATGGCCAGGCTTGCACCTTGGGCAGTGCCTTTCAGCGACAGCAGGTCCGGGTTCGACGAGGGCGAACCGGTGAAAGTTGCCGTCGCAGACTTCAGAGCGCCCAGGTCACAGCCGCGCAATTCAATTTTGAAAGGAGTCGGGTTGGATTTGCCGCCGTTTTTCAGGGTTACGTTGGAGATTTGATCCATGTCGACAGTCTGGTACTGCGACTCTTGAGATATTGAACACGGCGAATCGATAATCGCGCCCTTGAAGGTAATCACACCGTGACCCTGATCTTTGGCAACACTGACAGCAGAAGTGGCAGCCAAGGTGATTGCCATTATCGCGCCAGCCAACGTACTAACTTTCATTTGAAACTCCTAAATTGATGTTGGTGTCCTTGAAGGGGACTCAATTGAACTCTCTTTGCGCCGGGGTATCGCCGTACCCTTGAGCTGGAGCCAGTTTAGGAGTGACAGGGGAAGAAATGAGTAGGACGTTGCCTATGCATGATAGGGAAATTTCCTACAAATTTGCTGGTTGGCAGTTAGGGAATCAATGCATTGCGCTTGGCGAACTCGGCCAGATCGACCAGCGAGGCGGCGCCTAGCTTTTGTAGCAATCGGGTTTTATAGGTGCTAACAGTTTTATTGCTGAGAAAGAGCATTTCACCAATCTGCTTATTGGTGTACCCCTGGGCCAGGTGTTGCAATACCGTCACTTCACGGTCTGTTAGGGACTGAATTTGTTCAAGCTCAGTAAGTTGTTCTGCTGAATTGACGCTGTCAAAGGACAGAGAGGGGAAGAAGCTATAGCCGGCGTCTACGGCTTTGATCGCGTTGATCAGGCTGCCCAAGTCTTCTTCTTTATTGACGAAGCCACGAGCGCCCAGCTGGATGCAGCGCCGGCACACTGAATCGGCGGGTTGAGAGGTCAATATTAGAATCTCGCTGCGTACATTCAAGGCTTTGATTCTAGAGATAACGGTATAGCCATCCAGCTTTGGAATGCCAATGTCGAGGACAACCACTTGTGGTGTCAGGTCGCGCACGAGTTGAACAGCGTCGATACCATTGTCTGCTTCGGCGACCACACGCATACCGTGCTTTTCCAGCAGGACCCGGACGGCAAGTCGAATGACCGGGTGATCGTCAACTATAAGAACGCTATGCATAATGTGAGTTCTACCTTGAAAAAACGTTTGTTACGAAGCGGTGTAGTCTCGGCGATATAAGGTTAACACCATTAGCTATTAGCGGCAGAGCTGTAAGTGCAGGATAGTGCTGCCTTAGGAAATTTCCCAGTGCGCATAGGAAAAGTCTCATGGAGATGTAGGAAGCGCTCCTTGCAGACTGTTCGTCCTTTAATTGCGTGCGTGTAGACCTGCAATGCAAGATTTGACTGTTTTGGTGCTGGAGGATGAGCCCTTTCAGCGCCTTGTCACCGTAACCGCGTTGGAAAAGGTGCTTCAGGGACCCATTCTGCAAGCTGCTGGTGGAGAAGAAGCGATTGCTGTCCTGGCCGCTTGTGACGCTGTGGACATCGTCCTCTGTGACCTGAAAATGGCGGGCATGGATGGCCTGGCGTTCTTGCGTCATGCCAGCAGCAGCGGCAAAGTCGGTGCTGTGGTGTTGTGCAGCGAGCTGGATCCGGTTCTACGTCAGGGCACAGTCGCGATGATTCACTGCCTAGGTCTTACTTTTCTGGGCGACCTGGGCAAGCCGTTCAATCTTGATGGGTTTAGCCTATTGGTTAAACGGTACCGGGAATACTGCAGCAGCATTCCCAGACTGTCGCCAGCAGAATTGCCGACCTTGGGCGACGTGCAACGCGGCCTGGATAACGGCGAATTTGAAGCCTACTACCAACCCAAAGTTACTCTCGAGGGCCAACTGCTGGTCGGAGCAGAAGTTTTGGCGCGTTGGACGCACCCGCAGTGGGGCGTTTTATTGCCGGCGCATTTTTTGCCCGTCATGGAAGAACACAATCTGGTCGATAGGATGTTCTGGCAGCTTTTTGACCAGGGCCTGGCCCTGCAGCAAAGACTGGCTGTACAAGGACGGGTGATTAACCTAGCGTTCAATCTGCATCCCGCACAACTGGCGTGCACCGGGCTGGCGGAGCGCATTGCCGTGTTGCTCAAGCAATCGCAGGTGCCAGCGGTCAGCGTGATGTTCGAAATCACTGAAGTCGGTGTCGTGAGTGCGCCGGCCAGTAGCCTGGAGAACTTGGTGCGGCTACGTATGCTTGGCTGTGGCCTAGCCATGGATGATTTTGGCGCTGGTTATTCTTCGCTGGACCGGCTCAGTGAGCTGCCGTTCAGCGAGATCAAGCTCGATCGGGCGTTTATACGCAAGATGCAAAGCCAGCCAAAAAGCGCCGCAATCATCAGTTGTTCTGTTGCGTTAGCCCGAGCGTTGGGGGTCTCGCTGGTTATCGAAGGTGTAGAGACCACCGAGCAACAGGTACGTCTCATTGAGTTGGGCGCCACCCTTGCCCAGGGCTTTCTTTTTGCACGCCCCATGCCGGAAGCTCATTTTATAGACTTCTGTACCGTTCAGGCGGGTTGGGACCGTTGAGGATTGAACGACAGAGGCGACTTTGAACTATTATTGCCTCATCCATGACGGCCCTCCAGTATCATGCCGGGCTCTTGAATGAACGGCCTTCAGCCAACGGATTCCCGTACTTCAGGCATTTTCGGTCTCCTATTTCATATGTATCTACGTCCATTCTGTCTGTCCATCGGGCTGTTTTTGGGGGGCGCCCCGGTGATGGCTACATCATTACCTCCAGCCCCGCAGGTACTGTCCAGCCAACTGCGTATCGATCGTCCCGATCTGGCTGTTTCTAGCGAAGATTGGCATTGGCTGCGGCACAAGGCCGAGCTCAAGGTCGGCGTATCGGCAGCCGCGTCCGCGCCGTTTTCGATCAATGCCCAAGACAACCTGTACGAGGGCATCAGCGCCGATGCAACTGCTCTGGTCGCGCAGCTATTGGGCTTGCAGGTGAAGGTCGTGGCCTTCGCCAATGAGCAGGATGCGCACAAGGCATTACAGGCCGGTAGCGTTGATGTGATCAGTATTCACGGCAGCACCAGGCCACGCCCGAACCTACTGCTGAGCATTCCCTATGCCGAGGATAGGCTGGCGGTTTTCAAACGCAGTACCGAACCTCGGCATTCACCCGTTGATCTTGCTGGCTTGCGCGTAGCGATCACCGAAGAACACAGCGACGAGCTCAAGCAGCGCTACCCGCAGGCCGATTTGCGGGTGTATGCCAAGCATGATGAGGCGATTGCCGCTGCAGCCTTTGGCCAAGCTGACGTTTATCTGGACGATCTGTACAGTGCCTACTACCGAATCAACCACTCCTACTATGGTTACTTGCGCTTTGAGCGTTTCAGCGATCTATCGGTAGGCGGTTATGGTTTTGCCTTGCGCACGGATAACTCGCGCTTGCAGCGGCTCATCAATGTCGCCATCGAGGCTATCGGTGACGATACGCTGCGTAACCTGTCCAAGCGCTGGGTCGGCAACAGCTTTATTCCAAGTGAAGAACCCTTAGACCTCACCGTAGAGCAGTTACGCTGGATCCAGCGTAACCCAGTGGCGCGACTGGTAATCAATGATGACATGGCGCCGGGTGCCTACTTCGACTCGAACGGCGTATTTTCCGGTGGGTTCGCTGACCTGCTCGAAGTGATAACCCTAAATACGGGCCTGCGTTTTGAGGTTGTTTTGCGCAGCGGCGGTTACCCGCAGATGATCGAAACGTTGAAAAATAACGAAGCTGACCTGGCCTTGATGACCGCCAGCCTTGAGCGTGAAGCGTTCCTGCGTTTTTCCAGGCCGCTGGATACCAGCCCCTTTGTGTTGCTTAGCAGCAAGGAACAGCAAGGCAAGCTGGAGAGCCTGGCCGACAAGCGTGTGGCGATTCCTACTGGGCACGTGGGCTCACAGCAACTGCGCAAGCGCTACCCCGAAGCAGTGATAATTGACGCTGGCACCACGCTGGATACGATGAACTTGCTCTATGAAGGCAAGGTCGATGCCGCCATTGTGGCGTTGCCTGCAGCACGTTATTACAAGGAGCGTTTGTTTCGCGATAAATTGGCGATCAACCAGGTGATTGATGTCGGGCCTGCCACGCTCAACTTTGCGATGCGACGAAGTGATGTCGAACTGCAATCCATTATCAACAAGGTCATGCAAAGCATCGCCCCGGATGAGATCAATGCGATTTCCAATCGCTGGCGTTCACCACCAGGGATGAGCGGCCAGACTTGGGTCGATTACCAAAGGGTTATCATCAACATCGTCGCGGTTGCGGTGTTGTTGCTTTTGCTGTCGTTGGTCTGGGTGGTGTATCTGCGTCGCCAGATTAAAGTCCGGGCAAGGGCAGAGCGGTTGCTCAGCGATCAACTGCAGTTTGTCGAAACACTGACTGATTGCATGCCGCCGCCGCTGTATGTGCGTGATCTCAAGGGACGCATGCTCTCGTGCAACCGCAGCTACTTGAAAAGTGTCGGCCTGAGCGCCGAGCAGGTGCTGAACAAAACGGTGCGTCAGCTACCCAAGGAAAACTTCGAGAGCCTCCCGGATTTTCATCGCAACTACTTTAAGGCGATGCGCGACGGCCAGACGATCGAGTCGGTGCATGCCATTCAGCTCCAGGGTAGGGAGGCGTGGATCAACCACTGGGTGCAACCGTTCCAGGACCCCAAAGGTGAGATAAAGGGGGTTATTTGTGGCTGGTTAGACATCACTGAGCATCGTCAGTTGGTGGAGCAGTTACGAGAAGCAAAAGCCCTCGCGGATGATGCCAGCCGTGCCAAGACCAGCTTTCTGGCGACCATGAGCCACGAAATTCGCACGCCAATGAACGCCGTAATCGGCATCCTTGAGCTGGCACTTAAGCGCGCCGAAAGTAAGCCGATTGACCGCGCGAGCATTGAAATCGCCCATACTTCGGCAAAAAGCCTGTTGGAGTTGATCGGCGACATTCTCGACATCGCCCGCATCGAATCCGGACGTCTCAGTCTGTCGCCCAAGCGTGCCAACTTGCGTGAACTGATCGAGTCGGTGGCCAGGGTGTTCGAGGGGCTGGCTAGGCAAAAGCGCTTGACCCTCATCCTTGACATCGATTCGAGCATTAACTGCGATGTGCTAGTCGATGCCCTACGCTTCAAGCAAATCCTCTCCAATTTGATCAGCAATGCCATCAAGTTCACCGAAGAAGGCTCGATCACGATCAGTATTTCCGGGTTCTTGGTCGATGCCAGCCTGCTTAATGTTCACCTCAGTGTGGAAGACACCGGTGTAGGCATAAGTCCTAATGATCAGCAACGCTTGTTCAGACCTTTCGTTCAGGCGCAGCGCAATGTGCAACAGACCGAAGGGACGGGCCTGGGACTAGTGATCTGTCGTTCGCTGTGCGAAATGATGGGCGGCCATGTCACTATGAGCAGTGCTTTAGGCCGTGGAACGAAGATAGAAGTAGAGCTGCATTTACAGGTATTAGAGCGCATCAACATCACGCAGTTACCCGCGTTACCCTTGGCTCATCAACGTTACTGCTTGCAAGTTCTGGTGGTAGATGATCACCAAGTCAACCGCCAAGTATTACACCAACAACTGGAATTCTTGGGTCATGATGTCTATGAGGCAGAAGACGGGCAGCGTGCCTTCGACCGCTGGGGCGAGCACTCTTTTGATGTTGTTATTACCGATTGTCATATGCCGGTCATGAGTGGTTCGGACCTTGCACTAGCCATACGCA
The DNA here is from genome assembly GCF_030687625.1 of Pseudomonas sp. FP2294. Classification (NCBI taxonomy): domain Bacteria; kingdom Pseudomonadati; phylum Pseudomonadota; class Gammaproteobacteria; order Pseudomonadales; family Pseudomonadaceae; genus Pseudomonas; species Pseudomonas sp. FP2294. The sequence goes on along the minus strand of NZ_CP117441.1, from coordinate 3,783,194 downwards.
GAGTCGAACAGGAGCAAGGACTAGAGCCCACGATGATTATTGGCCTTACGGCCGATGCGCAGCCGGAAGAAATAGAACAGTGTATAAAGGCGGGCATGAATGATTGTCTCATCAAGCCTATCGGTCTTGATGAGTTGGACGCGAGATTGTTGGGGCTACAACAGAATCGGGATGCAGAGAACGAGTGTCCTGCGACGACATTGCCACTGATGGCATCCGATTCACTACAACTGGTAGATCTGGGACCTCTGGAGTTGCTTCTCAATAATGACCCGGTAAAGTTTCGTGAAATACTGGATGAGCTAATCAATAATAATCGCAAAGATTGTCAGTTGCTGAGAGTCCTACTTCAGAATGGTGAGACGGATAAGTTAGGGGAGTTGGCTCACAGAATTAAAGGCGCTGCGCGTGTGGTTAAAGGAGAGCAACTGGTCGAGTCTTGCCGGCGTATGGAGTTGGTATGTGCTGATGCACAGGCTTCGTCTGAAGAGCTCAACCAGGCGTTGAGCGAGATGGAGTTTTCCATACTCCAATTGGAGCGGGTACTTGCAGCTCTTTGAACGGAAATTGTCTCTAGGACTGCTTATGTCGCGCTGAGCTTCTTGAATAAATCTGTAATCCACGTCGGTATCCATTCCGTTTTCAAGCTGCGGAACACTCGCTCCATCGGCGCATTGTCCCGGCAGTTTCCCCAGCGGCTCATGCTCTGGCGCATTCGATAACCCCACAGCCGCTGGCGAAATAAACGACTTGCACACTGGGGCAGCAGTTCCGATTGGCGCAGCTTTTTGAAGGCAACCAATTTGGTTGCCAGCATGAGTCGCCGAGGTAACTGTCATGAAAACGCCGTGGCCGAGAGCTTTTTCCGTAAGCGTTCGGCAATTACACCTTGCTCTTGGGTATTGGCATAGCGGCGATCAGGCTGCCCACCTTATCCTCCATCCTGTTACCGCCCCAACATCAGATGACTACGCCTGAAGTCTTTTCGTGGAAGTCGATGGATTTCAGCGAGCGTTGGTTAACATAGAAAAACTCTAATTCACGCATACGGACTTTGGTGTTTACGCGATCAGTAGTGGAAGCAGGATAGCCTCCTGCTTCCACGAGTGGATTGCTAGTTAATGGGTTTGCTGATCAATCCCGGCCTGTAACGCCTGGCTATCACTGTGCCCGCCGACCCTCAGCGGTCCAAGGTTGAAGGCTTGATCCTTACGTATGGCGTCGTCCTGTTTCTGGGTCAATTCGTCCTTGGCGCCCAGCACCAGGTTGACCGGTGACTTCGACAGGTTCAGCCCGACATCCGCTCGGTAATCGCTGCCGGCCAACGTCGTTGCCGTGACCTTGGAACCACCCAGGTCGACCTTGCCCTGGTCCGCGCTGATCCGGGCGCCAGTCAGGTGAGCTTCGCCACTCACCTGCAGTTTGACGCCTTGCGTGCGGATGCCCGACGCTTGAGTGACGCTGTCTTTCACCACATGGCTGACGTCCAGGTTCAACGTCGGGGTGTAGGACGTGTTGCCGCTCTTGTCGCCGAACAGCACGTTTTCGGTGGTATTGGCCACCGAACTGCCGGTGGTGTTTTTGCCGTTGACGGCGTAGCTGTCAGTGGTTTTTGGCCAGGCTTTTTCCTTGAGGTCGGACAGGCGAGTGCCCACGGCATCCTTCTTGTCCGCCAGGTAAGCCTTGGCTTTGTCCACGCTCGTACCGAAGGCGCCGCGGGGCTCGGGGTTCACGTCGTAGCTACCGCTGCGGGTGAGTTTTTCGCCCAGGCGTTCCTTGGCGTTGCCAACGCTGTTGACCACGCTGTCCTTGGCCGAGGCCAGGTGCTCGGTGCCCTTGTCCACGGCGTTCTCGAGCTTTTCGCGGTGCTTGTCAAACGCGCCCTCGGCCTTGGCTTGCACCTTGTCCTTGAGCGGGCCGCTGGCCTTGGCCAGTTTGTTGACCACGCCGGGTTGGTTTTTCTCGACATCAAGCTTGGCGTCGACGTTGACCTGGGTGCTGCTGACTTGATCCTTGCGGCTCTCGACGACGAGGTCGCCGCCGACATTGCCACTGACCTGATCGGCTTCAATTCGCGCGCCGGCCAGATGGGTATCACCGGCACTGTTGATCACCACCTTATTCGCCTTGATCAGGCTGTCGTGCTGGGTGGTGCCTTGCAGGTGATCCACGTCGACCTTGGCCCGCGCATTGATGCCGTGCTGGGTCTTGGGGGTGTCATGTTCACCGGCGTCGGCCAGGGTGGTTTTGCCGCCGCTGCCGCCTGCGCCCAGGGTCACGCCCCAGCTGTTATGCGCCTGGGTCGATTGCGCCGACTCTTGCAGGATGCCGCCGTTTTGCGCATCCAGATTGACGCTGTCAGCCACCACCTGAGTGCCTTGCAGGTGGATCGCATCCGCCGCGTTGGCGCCGCTGGTGAGGCTCACTTTGCCGTTGCTGTGCAACTGCCCGACGCTAACGCCATGGTCGTTTTCGGCGACTTTGCCGATGTTGAAGTTGGCGCTCAGGCTGCCGGTGGTGCCGCTGCTTTCAGCGCTGCTGGTCTTGCTGGCCCCGACCGTCAGGCCGCCGCCCAGGTTGCTGCCGCTGCTCACGTGCGTAGCGGTGGCCGCTTGCAGATTCAGCTTGCCGCCAGCGTTGAGGCTGATGTCACCGGTCTTCGTGGTGCTGCTGCCGACCTGAGTACCCTGCAGGGTCATGTCGCCACCGCTGCTGAGCTGGATCGGGCCGTTGCCCTGCAGCGTCGCGACACGCGCCTGGCTGTCCTGGGTGTTCAGGCGCTTGTCGTCCAGTTGCACGCCGGCACCGAGGCTGGCGTTCGTACCGTTGCTGCCCGGGGCCGTGCCCACGGTCATAGAACCGCTGCCGCGCAGGCTGTTACTGGTGTTGCTCTGGGTATCGTTGGCCTGGTTCAGCGCCAATTCGCCACCGGCTTTGAGGTTGACGCCCGCCTGGCCGCCGTTGAATTGGGTGCCTTCATAACGCGCGTCGCCTTGGGTCTCGATGTTCACACCCTGGGCCCCGGCGTAGCTGCCGACCACCGCCGTGCTGCTGGATTCGCGCACATCGCTGCTGCCGCCTGCGCCATTGCCGCGCACGTTCAAGTCTTCACCGGTGGTGGTGTAGACGCGCACGCCCACTCTGGCGTCAACGCCTTGCTCGCTGCTGGTGTGGGTGTTGGCGGCCGCCGTGGCGAGGTGCTCGCCGGCATTGATCTTCAGCCCGCCCTCACTGGCGCGGTACTGGGTGCCTTCATCTTTCACGGTGTTGGCGACATTGACCTGCACCGTGCCACCGCTGAACTGGCTGACCACGGCGGTACTGTCCTGCTGTGTGCGGGTCTTGTTGGTATGGCCGACTTCCACATCGAGCCCGACATTCGGTTGCTCGAAGGCATCCAGCAGGCCGGGCTGATGGAATTTGGCCTGGGCCACGCCGTCGACGGCTTTTTCGATCGGCCGGGTGATGCCTTTGTATTCAACATTGGCGCCGACGTCGGCGGTCCAACCGTTCTCTTTGTGGGTGCCGGTCTCGGTGTTATGCGCCGCCTGGTTATCGACCTGCGCCGCGTTGACCTGCAACTCAGAACCGGCCTTCACCTGCGCGCCCTGGCTGGTCAGGGTGTTGCCGGCGTTGATCGTCAGCGCGCCGGCCGACGCCACGCTGCTGGTTTGCGCGGTGGTTTTGTGGCTGGTGTCAGTGCTGCTCTGGTGGCTGAACTGCGCACCATTGCCGGCTCGGTCCAGGCCGCCGGTGTAATACACGCCGCCAGCGGTGGTAGTGGTGTCGGTTTGGCTACGGGTGCTGTCATCGGTCGCCAACAGCTCGACGTTTTTGCCGCTCACGGTCGCATCGCCCTGGGTCGCCTTCAGCTCGGAACCCTTGATGCTCACGTCGCCACCGGCCGTGACGGCCAGGCTGCCGCCGCTGAGGCTGGAAGCTTGCTGCTGGGTGGTGTCGGTCTTGCTGGCGTGCTGCTGGTCTGCATAGTTCACACCCGCGCGGTACTGATGCGTGCCGTCGGCGGTTTCCTTGGCGTAGCTATCGAAACCCCGCGTGTGAGTGCTGGTAGTGGTGTGAGAGGTGTTTTCAGCCGACGCGACTTTGATGTCACCCTTGGCATTCGCTTGCAGTTCGCCTGCCGCAGCGACCTTGGAGCCGCTGACGCTGATGTCCTTGGCGCTTTGCAGTTTGAGGTTGCTGTCCGAGCGCAGGTTGCTGGCGACGACGGTGCTGTCTTTGAGGTTCTTGCGGCTTTCATCCTTGGAGATACCAAAGAACTTGCTGTCGTTGCTGTAGCTATTGTCGTGGGAGGTGTCTTGCACGCCGTCGATCACCAGAGAGCCTTTGTCGCTGATGACGCTGGCCTGTTGGCCACCACGCGCCTGGCTGCCGCTGATGCGCACGTCGTCCGCCTTGACGATCAGCTTGCCATCGGCATTGACCTTGCTGCCGGTGTTCAGGGTCTTGCCCTTATCGCCATCGCCGTTCTTGCCGAAGAAACTGCCGCCAGTCAGGTCGCCGGAGTAAGCGTTGTCGCTGCTGCTCTGGATACGGCTGGCGCTGGTGATGTCGACTTGCCGAGCGGCCAATTGAATATCGCCCGCAGATTTCAGTTCGGCGCCTTGCAGTTGCAGTTTTTGCTGGCTGGTCAGCTCCAGGGCTTTGCCGGCCTTGAGACTGCTGGTGACGCTGCGCTGTTCGCTGCTGGACTTGTCCCAGTTGGCTTTCCACAGGTGCTTGCGGTGGTTGCCCTGGTCGCGGGTTTCGTGGGTCTCGGTGGCGGCGCTCAGTTGCAGGTCGGCGCCGCTGTTGACGCGCAATGCGTCGCCTGCTTCGACCTTGCTGGCCTTGATCTCGGTGTTGGCGCCGGACGACAGCGTGGCATTTTGTTGTGCGACGACGTTGTTGCCGTGCTGACGCGAGTCCTTGTCGGTGGTGGTGCGGTCATAGGTTTCGTAGGTAAACAGGAAGTTGCTGTTGTTCCACTGCTCACGTTTTTCCTGAAGTTTTTGGCTTTCCAGGCTGCTGAGGGTGAGGTTGCGGCCGGCGTCGAGCTTGACGTTGCGTCCGCCGACGTCGGTGGCGGCGAGGCTCAATTCTTTGGCGCTGTGCAAGTCGACATCGCCCTGGCGGCTCTGCACACCGGCGCGGGTGGCGTCGAGGCTGTTGGCGTGGACCTGGCCGCTGATATCGAGGTCGCCGGCCGAGCTGACCTTCACCCCATCACGGCCCTCGACTTGCACCGCGCCCACGCGCACCCCGGCACCTTCGGCGGTGCTGATGATGTTGATACGGCCGGCCTGCATTGCCCCGAACAGGCGGGCGTCGATACGCTGGTCCTGGGTTTTGCTCGCCGGGTCGACCTGGCGCACCTGGCCGCTGGCGTAGTCGACCTGATTGCGGCCGACCTTGAGGTTCAATTGGTCACGCGCACTGAGGCGCCCATCGCTGTCGATACGCGGCGCGATCAGGTTGATCGACCCCGCGCCGTTTTGCAGGCCCTGGCCCTGCACCGTCAGGTGGCCGCTTGCATCGCGAGTGTTCAAGCCTTGCAGCTTGCCGTCGTTGAGCTCAGGGCGGCCCACTACCAGGTTGGCATTTGGGGTGTTGATGAAACTGCCGCCGTTGACGGAAATGCCATTGGGGTTGGCCAGCACATAATCGGCAGCCCGGCCAAAAATCTCCTGAGCGCCGTTGATGGCCGAGGCGTTGCGGCTCACCACTTCGTTGAGGATCACGCTCGCCGCCTGGCCCTGGAACTGCGGATTGGCCGCCAGTTGCCCGGCGAGTTGCGATTGACCAGCCTGCAAGGCGTTGTTCAACACCACGCCCTGGCGGTCGACGTTGTAGTCCAGAAACTGGTTATGGGACAGGCCGCCGGCATTCGGCGCGACGATGTTGACGATGGGCACGCCGCCCTGGTTTTGCAGCTGCGGCGTACCGCCAGGCCCTTCGACGACGGTTAAGCCTCCGGCCAGTACCAGCTGTGGCAGCAGGAACAGGCTGGCGATGGCCCAGCGCAGTTTGCCCTGGGGTGAAAGGTGAAATGTATGGGTGTCAGTCGGCATAAAAAATTCGCTTTGTGTTGGCTGATCCGCGACGTGCGTTGTTCGTTGCAACGCTGCTGTGGTGGTCAGGTACGGCGGTTAACTCAGGCTAAACAGGTGTTGCTCAAATCTGCACGCTAAGGCGCGTCAGCCAGACCTCCGGCTCCTGGCCAAACCCTGCGGGCGTGTTGAGGTTGCGTTGGTAATCGAGGTCCAGTTGCACGTTTTTCCAGCTGAGGTTGAGCCCGGCACTGGCACCGCTCAGGCGCTGGCTTTGAGCGCCGTGTTCGCGCTTGATCCAGCCGTTGTCCAGGCCCAGGCGCGGGGTGATTTTTACCGGCAGGTCGCTGGTGAGCGGCAGGCGCAAGGTGTTGCGCCATACCGCGCCGATGGCCCCGGACGTGATGTTTTCGCGGTAGCCACGCACCGCCGAATCGTCGGTGCCCAGCAGTTGTTCGATGGCAGGCAACGCATCCGGGCTGTATTGCGCCGACAGCTGGCTCTGCCACTGCCACGGTTGCCCCAGCCATTGGCCGTTGCGCCATTGGGTGAGGTTGGCGCGGTACTTATGGAATTGCGCCTGGGGCAGGTTTTTTTGCGTTTGGTCAGCATCACGGTCGGCGCCGAACCATGTCAGGCCTTGGGCGTAATTGACGTCGAGGTTCCACACTGCGCTGTTGAGCCAGAACAGATTCAGGCCAGCCTCGGCCACTGTCAGCGTTGGGCTCTGGATGCCTAAGCGAACCTTTTGCAGGTAGCTGTCGACGTCCTTGTAGGCCAGTTGCAGGTTGGCGCTGAGTTGATGGCCCTGGTCGCGCCACAGCACGCGGTCGGTGCGCAAACTGACCTGGTCGGTACGGCCGCTGTTGTAAAACGTGGCGCGGCTGAGCTTGAACGGCGAGCGGTATTCGGTGTGGCTGGCGAACAGGCTGTAGGTCCAGTACCCGTAAGGGATGGAATAGAACAGGCTGTTGCTGCGGCTGTAGCGCGGCCCGTGGTTGAGCGTGTCGCTGAAGCTCAGGTTGAGCGAATCGTTGAGCTTGAGCGGGCTGTCCAGGCTCAGGTTGATGGCATTGCGATCACGCCCCGTGCCGGCACTGCCGAGGTTATCCACTCCAAGCCCCAGCCCCCAGCGTGACGCCGTGCTGCGCGAGCGCAGGATGATGCGCGAGGCGCCAGCTTCATTGCCAGGGGCGATGTCGGCGGTGAGGTCCACCGAACGCAGGCGGTTGAGCTGGTCCAGGCCTTGTTCCAAATCGCGCAGGTTCAGCGGCTTGCCGAGCATCCCGGGGAACGCGCCGCCTAATGACACCGGCAGGCTCTGGTCGGCCAGTTCGATGGCTTCGAGGTAGCCCTCTTCGACGTGAATATCCAGCGACTGTCCGGCCGCCGGCGGGCTGATCAGGTACGGGCGGCTGGCGATATAGCCGGCTTGCACATACAGCTGGGTGATCTCGGCCAGCAGGCGGTTGATCTGGGTGACGCCCATGCACGGCGCCACGTAGGGTTCGATGCGTTTGTTCAGCTCAGCCTTGCTGAACAGCGTGACCCCTGCCAGGCGCGTGCCACTTAGCGGCCAGCAGCGGTCATCTTTGGCGATGTCTGTTGGCAAGGCCGGCGTGGCCGCTTGCGTACCGAAACTACCGCGTTGCAGTTGCCGTTGGCGCTGCTCCAGGTGTAATTGCTGCAAGTCGCGCTGCTGTTGCTGCTGCAAGCGCAGCGCTTCCTGGCCCGCTTGCGGCCCATCGGCGGCGGCGGCCGGCAGCGCGCACAGGCAGAGCAGGGCGACGCCCAGGCTCTGGATACAATACTGGCGTTGGGTTGAGGGCTGATTTGGCACTCGACATCCTTAACGTAGAAGTACGCACAATCCATACCCATTAGCCAAACGGTGAACTCAGGGATTTTGCACAGTTGAGCCATCATTAAACTGTTTGTTACATCAGTGGCAGGACTTTTTACGTAAAACGTGGGGAATGCCGCGTTATTCACAAAATAAATGCATAGAGGTGGTGCGGGAGGGCCTGGCGACAACTCGTTTGGGCGTTTCATGAGGCGATTTCTGCTCTCATTCTGCTGACTCACCGATCAACCCTGCCTTTCAGACGTATTTACCCCTTTGCCTTTTACAAAAGCCGCTGGGCTAGCATCAGGTTGTTCAATACAAACAGCTGAACATCGGCATTCTGTTCTCTACTCGCCTCCAGGCATCGGTAGTGAATCTTGCGCTTGCCCCGTTACTGCATGCGGCCTTCGCCGTGATGCTTGTAACTGGTTGGCCGCGCACCATTTGCCAAGACAACGTCCTGTTCAGCCTGCTCCGCTTGCTTGGCAACATCGAGCGCATACGCTCGATGTAGTGCGCGCGGTTAAGGGTGTCCCCTTTCGACCGATTCTGTTGAAAAAGTCGGCTATGGTTTCCACGGCAGAAAAGTACGCGCTTGAGATTGAAATCTCTACTTTGAGTAGAGGGATCCCGGGCTCAGATTTCGCGTAGCAGCGCGCAAGAAAGGCGTTTTCAGCGGTCAATATTCCGGCAGGCTGGAAGAACCGACTTTTTCAACAGAATCGACCCAAAGCTGACATCAGGCGATGGATGCTCTTGGCCAATAGCCGTGATTAAGCAACCAGCGTAATCTTTCGGCCATCTCGCACAATTGAGGCAAGCAACAGATGACGGAACAGCTTTGCGTTGTATTCATTCCGGCGCTTTCGGTGGCTTTGCAAAGCGCCGAAACGAACAAAGGCTCCCCACTTACAGAGTCCGAGGCACTCAAAATCCGTGATCACGCGACGTGTGTTGCAGTTCCATTCGACGTCGCCCTGGATATGGAGAACGAACGTGGTTTCCGGGACTTAGTTGCCGAGGACTGCTGGAATGAATGGCAGCGACTACGGCTCTCAATGAAGAAATGCCCCCTCTGAATTGCACAAATACTCAGTCATAAGATGCAGTCTCACCTGCCTATTGCTGCTGAAATGAGAGGCAGCTATTGGCCGATTCTGTTGAAAAAGTCGGCCATGGTTTGCGCATCAGAAAAGTACGCGTCCGAGATTGAAATCTTTACTTTTGGCAGAGGCTTCCGGACTCGGATTGCACGTAGCAGCGTGCAAAAAAGGCGTTTTCATCAGTCAATGATCAGGCAGTTCGGGCAAACCAACTTTTTCAACAGAATCGGCCGTTTTCTGCCCTTCGCGACAGGCAGTTATCGATCCCAAAGGGACACCGGAGCAGGTTATCTACCAGCTGTGTGTTTGGAGGTGTGTATTGTTGAATTTGCCGTTACCCTTCTGGGACATCACGCAATAAGGACTATGCACATGAATGTCGGAATGGCTCATGCGATTGAGGCCGCAGAAAGCGAGTATTTGTGTGCCCGCGTCGAGAGTTTGTCTCGGATAAGTGGAAACCCTTTTGGTGCTCGTGTGTTTTTCAACGAAGCTTTTCCATGCTTTCAGGTGAAGGCATCACCTAGCCCGATGCTCAATCGCATCTACGGCGATAGTACCGACAGACCCAAGCCACTATTGAGCTTGCTCAAGGAATCAGCAGAGTATTCGACAGTAACGCCTCTTATCGGAAAGGCCTCGCCTTTGAAACAGTACGCTTTGGTGGGTGAGAGGCGGCTGGAGCGTCTGAGGGGGTGGACGCATCTGCAACTCGCGTGCACCATCGAAAATGTGGTCTTGAATCACCACTCATTCGAAATCGAAGAAGCCACCTCACAAACGCTTCCTGAGTTCGCAACCGTGCATGCGAGTGGATTTCATACCAAGCCAGAGCATCTTCAGTTGAGCCAGGCTTCGTTCGCAGGACTGATGTCAAATGAACGTCTGAAAATCTACGTTCTTAAAGCTGATGGAAAGGTCGTGGCAGGAGCGTTGATGTACCTGGCCTGCAATGGAGTTGCCTACCTTGGGACGGCTGCCACCCGAAAAAATGCACGAGGCCAGGGCTACCATGGAGCCCTGATATCTCATCGGGTAGAGCAAGCAAAAAAACACGGCAGTCTTGTGATCGCCGCAACCGCGCTTCCCAGCTCGTAAAGTCGCCGAAATTTGCAGCGTACAGGGCTAGCGACATCCCACGCTCAAGCGCTATATCGCCTGGTAGATAGCTGAAGTCTGCTCTTGGCCGGTTAGCGACGGTCTGACTTCGACCGTCGCTATGCATGATCAAACCTCAGTCTGTTCCGCCATTTCCAGGGCGTCATCGACCTCAATCCCCAAATATCGAACAGTGCTCTCCAGCTTCGTATGGCCGAGCAGCAACTGAACCGCCCGCAGGTTCTTCATCCTGCGATATATCAGTGATGCCTTCGTACGTCGCATTGTGTGGGTGCCATACATGGCAGGATCAAGGCCCACGGCTTTCACCCAGCCTTTGACGATACGAGCGTATTGACGAGTAGATAGATGGTCTGAAGTATGCAGCCGGCTAGGAAACAGGCAGTCCTCGCTGCGTAGCTGGGCCCGATGTATCCAGGCCGCGAGAGCAGACCGTGTTTGCTCAGTGATCTCAAACTGCACAGGCCGCTGCGTTTTCTGCTGCATCACCATGGCTCGTGATGATACGTGTTCGCCATGGGCGACATCGCGCACGCGGAGCTTGGTTAAGTCGCAGGCTCGAAGCTTACTGTCGATGGCCAGATCGAAGAGAGCCAGATCCCGGGTTCTTTCCGCAATTTGAAGCCTTACTCGGATGGCCCAGATATCTCTCAGTCGGAGTGGGGCTTTCTGCCCGACTAGTTTTCCTTTGTTCCAGGGCTGACGGCCGCAGGTAGCGATGATGTTCATAACAAGTCCTCCACGTGTGGAAAGACAAGGATGGCTAATCAGAGCGACGGTCGCTCACCGGCCAAGAGTACTCTCTTAGAGGGGTCTAAGAAGCCGGGGGGAAATTAAATGTAGGAAATTTCTCACGCGCCCTTGAACTTTAATGAGCAACAGTCGTTCATAGGGGAGTTGCCTGTCAGAGGCAATTCTCGCAGATCACGTGCCGTTCTGGTGCATGCTGCACCCGCAGGAAGATTTCACAGGGATGCGAAATGAAAGTATGTTTCCGGCCTAAGGAGTACCTGGCCCGTTTCGGTACGTTGTACTTGCCTGTTAGAAAACTGCCACCGTCCCTTCATTCGGTGGCCGTATTGTTGTTCGGTTTGATCAGCTGTTTCGGCGTGCAGGCCGCTGACCCTCCCGCACCTGCCCAACAGTTGCTATTGCAGCAGGACCGCGAGCGAGCGTTGCGCGAGCAACTTGAGCCGTCGCCTGATGTGCGCCTTGAGGCGCCGCCCTCATCCTCCGCCGGGGTTTTGCTCGAGAAGCGCGAATCCCCCTGTTTCCTGATTCGTCAGGTCGTCTTGAACGGCGAGTTGGCTGAAGATTTTCAATGGGCACTGCGCAGCGCCGATCCCAAAAATGACCCGGCCACCGGTCAGTGTCTGGGTGCCCAAGGCATCAACCTGACGATGAAGCGAATCCAGAATGCAATCATCGAGCGCGGGTTTGTCACGACACGCGTGCTTGCACCTCCTCAGGATTTAAACAGCGGTGTGCTGCAACTGACCCTGATTCCGGGGCGCATTCATTCCATCCGCTTCGCCGAAGGCACCTCTACCCGAGCCAATGCCTGGAACGCGGTGCCTGCCAAAACAGGTGACCTGCTGAACCTGCGTGATCTTGAGCAAGCGTTGGAAAACTTCAAACGCGTGCCCACGGCTGAGGCGGATATCCAAATCGCCGCGGCCCAGGGGATGGACGCAAAGCCGGGCGACAGTGACTTGGTTATCGCGTGGAAACAGGCACTTCCCGTGCGTTTGAGCGTGTCGGTAGATGATTCGGGAACCGACGCCACAGGTAAGTACCTGGGTTCGGCTTCGGTGTCGTTGGACAACCTGCTGAGCCTGAACGATTTGTTCTACGCCAGCTTCAACCACGACTTGGGCGGGGGGGACGCGGGTAATCGTGGTTCCAAGGGCCATACCTTGCACTACTCTGTCCCCTACGGTTATTGGCTGTTTGGCGTCACGTCCAGCGAGTATGACTATCACCAGACGGTCGCTGGGGCCAACCAGACTTACAAGTACACCGGAGAAAGCAAAAACAATGAGATCAGCGCGTCTCGCTTGCTGTATCGCGATGCCGTGCGCAAAACCACGCTCAAGCTCAGTGGCTGGACGCGCACTTCGCAAAACTATATCGACGATACCGAGATCGAAATTCAGCGCCGACGCATGGCAGGCTGGGCGCTGGGGCTGAGTCATCGGGAGTTCATCGGTACCGCCACGCTCGATCTGGGCACCAGCTATCGCCGGGGCACAGGTGCGCGCAACGCAATCGCTGCTCCTGAGGAGGCGTTTGACGAAGGGACCTCGCGTTCGCAGATCATCAACGCCGACGCGCAATTTTCCGTACCGTTTGGCCTTGCCACGCAGCGCTTGCGTTACACCGCGGCCTGGCGTGCGCAGTGGAACCGCACGGCGTTGGTGCCGCAGGATCGTTTCTCGATCGGCGGGCGCTACAGCGTGCGCGGGTTTGACGGTGAAAACATTTTGTCGGCCGACCGTGGTTGGCTGGTGCGTAACGACCTCGGCCTGGCGCTGGGCAACTCCGGGCAGGAAACCTACCTGGGTGTTGACTACGGCAAGGTGGGCGGGCCTTCAAGCCAATACCTCATTGGTGATCATCTGGCTGGGTACGTGGTGGGGTTGCGCGGTGGCTACCGGCAAGTGTCTTACGACGTGTTTGTCGGTCAACCAATCAGCAAACCCAAGGGCTTCGAGACTGCCAGTACCACGGCAGGTTTCAGCCTGACGTGGTCGATGTGAGGGTTTGCCATGCAACTCGATAACCTTGAGCTGATCGCGCCGGCGTTCAGCGAAAAGCCATGGAACGAGGCCCAGGCGCTGGGTGCCGCCGTATGGCTGTGGATGCACTCGGCGAGCCATCGCGATGTGCCGCTGCACACCCTGAACGCGCTGCTGTTGCCAGCTATTGCCAACCGCCAGTTCATCATCGGCTACGAATCGGGGCGCCCGGTGTTTTACGCCGCCTGGTGTTGGTTCAGCGTCGAGGCCGAGCAGCGCTATGTGCAAAATCCTGCCATCAGCCTGCCTGCGCACGACTGGAACAGCGGCGAGCGACTGTGGTTCCTGGACTGGGTGGCGCCTTTTGGCCACAGCGCCCGCCTTGCACGCTTAGTGCAGCGCCATTTGTTTGCCGACAGCCGGTTCAGCGCTCTGTATCACCGGGGCAACGAGCGCGGGTTACGGATCAAGCGGTTTCAAGGTGCTGCTCTGGCGCGCTTGAAGTGGCCGATCGCGGCCGTTGCCCGCCAATCGTAGTACTTGCGGCATTTTAGAGCTTTCAAGACACAGGGATCGTCATGAACAAACACCTCTACAGGATCGTTTTTAACAAAGCCCGTGGCCTGCTGATGGTAGTGGCCGAAAACGTGCTGGGCAGCAAAAAAGCCTCAGGCACCGGGATCGGTGTCGCCCCTGTCGTCTTGAATACTGTGCTGACACTGCGTCCCCTGCGGTTCTCATTGATGGCGGCGTTGGGCTTGATCACATTGGCCTCGCCGCTGGCCTGGGGCGATATTGTGGCTGACCGTGGCGCTGCGCCCGGCCAGCAACCGGTGATTATCAACGCCGCAAACGGTGTGCCCCAAGTCAACATTCAGGCCCCGAGTGCGGCAGGGGTGTCACGTAACACCTACAGCCAGTTCGACGTTAATGCCCAAGGCGCGATCCTTAACAATGCGCGCACCAATACCCAAACTCAGCTGGGTGGCTGGATTGAGGGCAATGCGCATTTGGCCGGCGGTACGGCGCGGGTGATCCTTAATGAGGTCAACAGCAGCAACCCCAGCCAATTGCGTGGTTACATCGAAGTCGCCGGTGACCGAGCCCAGGTGGTGATCGCCAACCCGTCGGGCATCGCCTGTGACGGCTGTGGTTTTATCAACGCTAACCGTGCCACCTTGACCAGCGGCAGTGCGCAGATGCAGGACGGCCAATTGCAAGGCTACCGCGTTGAAAGCGGCAAGGTGGTTATCTCCGGCAAGGGCCTGGACGCATCGCAGACCGACTTTACCGATGTCATCGCACGCTCGGTCGAGGTCAATGCCGGTATCTGGGCCAAGGACCTGCGGGTGACCAGTGGCGCCAACCAGGTCAATGCCGACAATACCCAGGCGACGGTCATCAACGGTTCCGGCGATAAGCCCCAGGTCGCCATTGACGTGGCGCAGCTGGGTGGCATGTATGCCGGCAAAATCAAGTTGGTGGGTACCGAAGCCGGCCTCGGCGTGCGCAATGCCGGGCAAATAGGTTCGAGTGCCGGCGATGTGGTCATCAGCGCCGACGGGCGCCTGGGCAACAGCGGGCAAATCAGCAGCAGTCAGAACCTGCAGGTGGACAGCCAGCTTGGCATCGATAACAGTGGTTCGCTGTACAGCAAGGGCGCCGCGACGCTGTCCAGTCGTGGCGATATCAACAACCAAGGGGTGGTGGCTGCGCAGCAGGACTTGACCCTGACCGCCCAAACCATCGACAACGCCAGCAAGTCGATATTGGGCGCAGGTGTGGCAACTGACGGCGCGGTCAGTGGCAATGGCGCACTGCGCGTCAGCGCCAGCCAGACGCTCAAGCACCAAGGCTCGGCGATTGCTGCCGGGGATCTGCAGTTGAGCGCCGAGAACCTTGACCTCAATGCGAGTAAGACCGCTGCGCAAAATGTCATGCTCACTGCCCGCACGGGCGGCGCTGACTTAAGCGGTGCAGCGTTGGACGCGACAGGGACGTTGAGCACAGCGGTGCGACAAACCCTGACCACCGACAGCGCCAAAATCAACACCGAAGGTGTGCAATTGGCCGCCGGCAGCCTGTCCAACCGCCAAGGTGAAATCGTCCAGGTCGGCAAGGGCGCCACGGTGATTGCTGTATCCGACAGCCTGGATAACACCGAAGGACGCATCGCCAGTAATGCGACCGACGTACGCCTTTCGGCGGCGCGCCTGTCCAATGCCAAGGGCAGGATCGAGCATGCCGGCACGGGCAGCCTGACCCTTCAGGGCCAGGCGCTGACAGGTGCCCAAGGCAGCCTGCAGAGCAATGGTCTACTGCAAGTCACCGTTGCCGACGCGGTACTGGACGGCGCCACCACCGTAGCCCGGCAGATTCAAATCGACGCCAACCAACTGTCCAATCGGCAGGGGAACATCCTGCAGACCGGCGCGGGCACGTTGCGCATCAACACCATGGGCCTGCTGGACAACACGGGCGCCACAGTGGCCAGTGACAGTGATATCAGCCTGACGGCTGATCGCTTGCTCAATCAAGGCGGCGCGGTTCAGGCGGCGGTGGCCGGCAACCTCAAGGTCACCGCGCATACGCTGTTGGACAACAGTGCAGGCACGCTGGCCGCAGCCAAGGGCGCACAGTTGAGTACCGGGCAGTTGCTCAACGCGCAAGGCAAGATCACTGCGGGCGACAGCCTCACGCTGTCCGGCGGGCAGGTGAACAATGACCACGGCACGCTGGCGGCCATCGGCGCACTCAGTGTCAGCGCCGACGCATTGCGTAACCGGCAGGGCACCGTGGGTTCGGTCGGCGGGCCGCTGGTGCTGACGGTGAGCCAGGGCGCGTTCGATAACATCGGCGGTGTGGTGCAGGCCCGGCAAGGCGTGACAATTACCAGCCTGGGCCTGAATAACGACGATGGGTTGATCAGTGGCGCGGCCTTGTTGCTCGACAGTGCCGGGCAAGGCCTGTCAAACCAGCGCGGCGCCATTATCGGCAGCGGCACCGTGGACCTGCGCAGTGGTGAGCTCAAGAACCAGGCCGGGCTTATCCAGGGTAGCGGTGCGATCACACTCGACACCCATGGGCAAACGTTGACCAATACTGACTCGGGCAGCGCCAATGGCATCCTCGGGCAGGCCGGTATCACGCTGCGCTCCGGCAACCTGAACAACAACGCCGGCTTTATCGGCAGTAAAGGCGACGTGGCGATCCATGCCGCGCAGGTCGATAACCTCGACGCCGGTGTACTCAGCAGTGAAAAGAGCCTGCTGCTAACCGCTGGCGGCCTGAGCAATCGCGGCGGCCAGCTGCAGAGCCTGGGGAACGCGCGGCTGGACATCGGCAGCGGTCACCTCGATAACGTCGGCGGCCTGCTGCGTGCCGGGGGCACCTTGACGGTCGATGCAGGACAGTTGGATAACCAGCAGACCCAAGGGAGCAACCAGGGCGTAGAGGGGCAGTCTTTAGCCCTGAACCTGGCGCAGTTGCTTAACCGCTCGGGTGCCATTCGTGCCGACCAGTTGCTGAGCGTCAACAGTACCGGGCAGTTGGACAACAGTGCGGGCCTGATCTCGTCGAGCAAGCAAGTGTCGATCAACGCAGACCAAGCGCTGCTCAACAGTGCCGGTACATTGATCGCCGGAGAACGGCTCGGCCTGACCAGCGCCAGCCTCAGTGGCGATGGCCGCGTGTTTAGCCTGGGCGACATCAGCCTCAACCTGGCTTCGGGGTTGGTCAATACCGGCAAACTGCAAGCCAACGGTAATCTAGAGGTGACCCTGCAAGGCACGCTCGACAACCAGGGTGGGGTTCAGGCCGGCAAGCAATTGCGGGTATTGAGCGGTGGGGTTGAAAACCGCGCCAACGGTGAGATCAGTGCCGCGCAATTGACCCTTGATGTGGGGGATACCCTGAATAACCGTGGCTTGATCGATGCCCAGATCACCCGAATCAATACCCAGGTGCTCAACAACCTTGGCAGCGGCCGTATTTATGGTGATCACGTATCCATTGCGGCGGGGCAACTGACCAATGATGTGGAAGATGCCCGAGCGGCCGTGATCGCCGCGCGCGAACGCCTGGACATTGGCGTCGGGACGCTGGTCAACCGTGAGCACGCCATGCTTTTCAGTGCCGGTGACTTGTTGATCGGCGGCGCGCTGGATGCCCAGGGCCAGGCCACCGGCCAGGCCGGGCTGGTGCATAACGCCAGCGCAAGTATCGAAGCACTCGGCGGGCTGAGCCTTAACAGTGCCGAGTTGCGCAATACCAACGAACACTTCAGCACCCAAGTGGTTGAGGTCAGCCGCGAAGGCGTCCAGGAGTTCCAGCACACCGGCTCTGCCAATCGCTATCGCCCGGATCAGATCTCACTCTACAACGACGAAGTCAGCCACTTGGTCAGCCCCGAGGGCGTGGCCGATAACTACAACCGCTACGACTACACTCGTACCACTACCCAGACCCAGATCCTCACCTCGGACCCGGGTGAAATCCTTTCCGGCGGCTCAATGCTGCTGACCGCCAATTCGGTGTTGAACGACAAGAGCCGGATCATCGCCGGCGGCACGTTGGTGGGCACTATCGGACAGCTCAACAACACCGAAGTCACCGGGCAGCAGACGGTGACGGACAGTGGCACGTTCAGCCATTTGTATCGCATCCATCGCAAGGGCCGTGACCGTCAGGGCCGTTCGACAGCCGCCTACAACCCGGCCGCCAGCGTCACGGATATTTTCCTGCGGCCAACCCAGTACCTGCAAAACACCGCCCATACCGGCAGTGGCCTGCAACTCGGCACTCGCCTGACCAGTAGCGTCGATCAGGCTGCAGGCGGTGCCAGTGCGGCCAAGGTCAATGTGGGCAATGGCCGAGCGCCTGGCGCGGTGCTGGAAGTGGCGGCGCTGCAAGCGACGGCGGCGGGAGGCGTAGGTGAGTCAATCCGTACCGGCGGGCTTAATGTGCAGGTGCCGGACAACAGCCTGTTCCACCTCAATCCCCAGGCCAACCCGAACTATCTGGTGGAGAGCGACCCGCGTTTCACCAGTTATCGTTCCTGGCTGTCTTCCAACTACATGCTGGATCGGCTGCAACTGGATCCGGGCCTGACCCTTACGCGGCTGGGCGATGGTTTCTATGAGCAAAAACTGATCCGCGAACAGATTGCCCAACTCACCGGCAGACGCTTCCTCGACGGCTACGCCAATGATGAGACCCAGTACCGCGCGTTGCTCGACAGTGCGCTGACCTACGCCGGCAAGTGGAAGCTGGTGCCGGGTGTGGCGCTCAGCCCTGAGCAAATGGCCCAGTTGACCAGCGACATCGTCTGGCTGGTGAAGAAGGACGTAACCCTTGCCGACGGCAGCGTGACGCAGGCGTTGGTGCCGCAGGTGTATGTGCGGGTGCGCGACGGCGACCTGGATGGCTCCGGTGCACTAATGGCGGGCAACGTGGTCGACCTCAAGCTACAAGGCGACCTGGTTAACCGCGGCACGATCGCCGGGCGCAGCGTGCTGGCGATTTCCGCCGACAACCTGCAGAACCTGGGCGGGCGCCTGACCGGTGGCGAGGTGGAGGTAAAAGCCCGCACCGACTTGAACAACCTCGGCGGGTTGATCGATGCCTCCACGCGCTTGAATACGGTTGCCGGTCGCGATATCAACATGGTGTCCACCACGCGCAACACCGAAAGTGCCCAGGGCACCGCCACGGGTATTTCGCGGGTTGCCGGGTTGTTTGTCTCCGATGCCAAGGGTGAACTGGTGGTGAACGCGGCGCGCGATATCAACCTGAGTGCGGCGCAGATCGTCAGTTCCGGCAAGGACGGCAAGACCACGGTGGTTGCTGGCCACGATATCAACCTGGGCACGGTGACCCAGAGCCGTGAACAAAGCGTGCAATGGAACGCCAGCAACTGGCGCAAGGACGCGAGCCGCACCGATGTCGGCAGTGTTATCCAGGGTGAGGGCGAGGTACGCCTGATCGCGGACAATGACCTCAATGCCCGAGGTGCCAAGGTCGTCAGCGAGCAGGGCGGGGTCACCGTTTCGACAGGCCGCGACGTCAATTTAAGCACCAGCCAGAGCTACAACTTTGTCGACGAGGCCCATAAGGTCACCGGCAGTAACAGCTTGTTCTCCAGCAAGACCACTTCAACCCGCGACACCGTGAGTGAAACCCGCGCCCAGGCCACCACCCTCAGTGGCGAGACCGCGTGGGTCAAGGCCGACAATGACTTGAATGTGCGCGGCAGTAACGTGGTCTCCACCAGTGGCACCACCCTGGTAGCCGGGCACGATGTGAATGTGGTGGCCGCCACCGACCAGCTCAGCGAACAGCACTTCAAGGAGGTCAAGCAAAGCGGGCTGTTCAGCGGTGGCGCCATCGCGGTGACCATCGGCAGCCAGCAGCGCAGCGACAAAAACCGTACCGCCAGTGAAACGGCGGCGGCCAGCACCATCGGCGCCACCGATGGCAACGTGAGTATCCTGGCCGGCAATGCCTACCGCCAGGTCGGCAGCCAAGTGACGGCGCCCAAGGGCGATGTGAACATTGCCGCGCGGTTGGTCGATATCCTTGAGGCCCGTGACCAGCAACACATCACCCAGGAGACCAAGTTCAAGCAAGGCGGCCTCACGATTACCGTAACCAACCCGGTGATCGAAGCCGTGCAGACCGCCCAGCGCATGAAAACCGCGTCCGACCGCACCGATGATGGCCGGCTCAAAACACTGGCGCTGGTCAACACCCTGATGGGGGCGGGCAACGGCTATATCCAGTATGACAAGGACCGGTCCATGGCCGGCGGCATTAATATCAGCATTTCGGCCGGCACCAGCAAGAAGGAAAGTAAAACCGAGCAGACCTCCAATTCGGCCGCCAGCTCGTCGGTGTTGGCCGGTGGTGATGTCAACATTACCGCGGCCGGCGCCGGCAAGAACAGTAACCTGACCGTACAAGGCAGCCAGATCACCGCCGGCCATGACGTTAACCTCAAGGCCGACGGCGCTATTGCCTTGCTGGCCGCGCAAAACACGGTGCAACAGCGCACGACCGAAAAGGGCAGCAACGCCAGCCTTGGGATTGGCATTGCCATCGGCGGCCAAACCACTGGCATCAGTTTTAACGCAGGGGCGTCCCAAAACCGCGGCAAGGCCGATGGCGATGATGTGGTCTGGAGCAATACCCATGTGGACGCCGGTAATAAGGTCTCGCTCGATTCCGGTGGCGATACCCGACTCAAGGGCGCAGTGGTGAGTGGCAAGCAAGTCACGGCCGATGTGGGCGGTGATTTCAGTGTCGAAAGCCTGCAGGACACCAGTACCTACAAGGCCAAACAGACTAGCCTGGGCGTGGGCGTGAGTATTTGCGTGCCGCCATTCTGCATCGGCTCATCGAGCTTCACGTTGAGTCAGAACAAAGGCATTCAGAAATCCAACTTTGAAAGTGTCACTGAGCAGAGCGGCATTCGGGCCGGGGACGGTGGTTTTGATATCCGGGTCAAGGGCAACACCCACTTGGTGGGCGGCGTGATCGCCAGCAACGACAAGGCGATTGCCGATGGCAAGAACAGCTTGAGTACCGGCTCATTGACCACCGCTGACCTGCACAACAGCGCCAAGGCCAGCGCCGACAGCAGTGGGCTCACCCTCAGCAGCGACTTTGTCGGCCAGGGCATGTACGGCGCCAGCAAGGCCTTGTTCAGCAACTACCTGGATGCAGGGAAGGCTTCGGACTCTTCCGAGGGCAACACGCTGAGCGTGGTGAGTGCCGGCAATATCCTCATTACCGATGCCTACCGCCAGCAGCAATTGACCGGCCGTGATGCCAGTCAAACCGTGGCCAGCCTTAACCGTGACACCGCCCACTCCCATGTTGGCGCCGAGCGTCAGGACCTGGACAAACTGCAGCGTACCGCCGAGGCGGAGCAGTCGATCAAGAATGAGGCCTATCGCCAAGGGGTGCAGTTTACCGATAAGGCGTATCGCACCATGTTCAAAACGCCGCCACAGATGTTGGCGCTGGAGCTGGATGAACAGGGCAATGTGAAGGAAGGCGCGGACCAAAAGCCGTTGTTCCGTGTAGTGGGTGATGCAGAAAGGCAACATCTGCAGGCGGATGAAAACAACGTAGTCAACGTAGCCCTCAATGGCATTTTCAACGACGACAAAGCCGCGGCTAAATACGCGGCTCAGCATCGCGACCCTGGCGCGACCGGGCCACAGTATTTCATGTGGTTTCCCAAGGCGGACAATACCCTGTCGGAGCTGTTGATTGCCGGGTATCAGAAGGCGATGGATAACGACTTTTTCGGCTTGACCAACTACACCGCGGCCTCGCGCCAGTTGCAGCTCGACTATGGCGCCACTGGCTTGCACCTGACTGAACACAGTCGCGGCACTATGACCGGTGGCAACTCCCGACAATCCATTTACAACATGCCTGATGCTGCCGGGTTACTCAGCAAGACTACGGTGTATAACTTCGGTGGCGCGTTCAATGTTTACACCGCCGATGAACAGTTGGCCTTTTTGCAAAACCGTTCGGCCGTCACCGACCCAGTCGAACAGGCGAAGATGGTTCTTAAATACGAAGTTCATAACAACGACCCGGTGGGCAGGTGGTTCTTCATGGGCAATAACCCGGGTACTGGCGGCGTAATACCTGAGGGCAGCAGCTTGCTCAAGGAGTTGGGCAATGTCTTCACCGGTGATACGACCATGCACAGCTGTTATGGCAGTGGTGCGCAAGCCTGCGCAAGATATTGGCCGCAAGGCAAGCCGGTGCTGGTGCCTGTCAGCCCGAGAAAATAAGGAGATTGATCATGTGGCTTAAACCTATGGCATTGGCGCTGCTGCTTGCTACCCTCGTCACCGCCTGTTTCAGCGAGCCCTTTCAGCCCCCGGCGGCTGATGCGGACTTATGGGAGAAACCCGGCGCGAGCAGCAAGGATGTCTTGACCTCCATGTTGGCTTGCGGTGAGAAGAATGGCTCCGGCATCGATCCCAATGCCAGCTTCCAGGAGCGGGCGCAGCGCTTTGTGTGTATGAAGCGCTCGGGCTACACCCGGCGTGATGGTTTTGACGTCTGTGCGTTGCGCACCCAAGAACCGTTGAAGGCCTGTGAGTCGGCGCAATGAAACCACAAAAAAACCGCCCTCTTTTTGAGGGTTCGTCACTCAACACGATAGGGACATCACCTGTGAAATATGCAATCTGCGCCACCTTGCTGCTGTTACTGAGCGGCTGTCTGACCATGTCGGGTGAGTACACCGTGACGGCTCAGGACGCCTCCGGCGCCCCGTTAACCAAGCTCGGCACGTTCACCGCCGAGGGCCATAACATTTACCCCATACGCAATGCGTTCTGCCTCAATGCGCCGGGGGCGACGGTCATCATTCGCGATGCCCGGACCGGCGAGGAACTGAGCAGCGAAAGCCCTTATCACTGCCGTTAAGCCTCAAAAAAGGACTTCCATGAGAGCGTTTCTGATAGCCGGCCTGGCCGTGGCCGTGAGTGGCTGCGGCAACATTTCCAATATCCGTGCTTACAACACGCCCTATGTTGAACCCACAGCAGGGGATACCGCACGCTTGCGCGTGATCACCAATGGCGTGGCGCGCGGTGTGCCGGGCCGTGACTGCATCGACTGGCGTGTGCCTGGCGCCGGGGTGATGGCCGTGTCCGAATCCGGCTTTGCGGGTCAGAATAATGGCCGCAGCCTGGGCATGCCCGAGAGCAACCGCCGGGTGGAGGCGCAAGGCTCGGCGCGTAGCGAACTGAAGGTGCCGGCGAACAAGCCTTTTGCCATGAACTTCCAGAGTGAGGGCTATGTTTCTGGCGGCAATTCCTATAGCTGCAGGCAGAGCTTTCACTTCACCCCCAAGGCCGGGCAAGATTACGAACTGATCCTGCTGGACGGTGGCCAGTGCCTGGTCGCGTTGCAGCGCTTAAACCCAGCTGGAAAACCTGAAAACGAGCCTGTTGAGAAGGCAGGGCTGTGTAGAGCATTGGATGCCTTTTAGCTTAGCGTATTCAGAGTTCCAGCTATAGGTGGCTATCCGGACATTGCGGATAGTTCAAACCTAAACGTGAGCCGAATCAATGCGCATCGGGGCGTGGCCTTTAGCCGACTTGACATACCAGGCGTATCCAAGAGGCAGAGAAGTGAGCCAGCTTGCACTTGCGGAGGAGGCAAGCTGGGCGAAACCAGAACCGAGTTGGTCGTCCGCTTTTGAGGTAGACATCCAGACAAAGGCCAATCGTTTTCTGGCGCTGTCACGAGATGGAGATAGATGGCATCATCGACCACAATTTTTCTGACATGTCCGCTTATGGCCGAATTCAATCGGTCGTCACAGGCAGAAAACGGCCAAAAGTGGCCGCTCATTACGTAGGAAATTCGGGCGATTCAGCAGATGACGTGTTGAGCTAATCAAACGTTACGACAAAACAATGTAGTCATTGCGCTGAATGATGCCGTCGTGTGGTCCCTCAACCAAATGAACGTATCGTCCTTCTATCGCATCAATCGGCAAACAGTCGTCCACATCCAGCACACCATCAGTATGGGCCTGGACCCAGTGCTTTAAAATCTCGCGTTTACCGAGGCTCATCGCCTCCCGCTTATCTTTCGCAACTATCAGAGAATAGTGATGCGCTTCGCCAAAGGATTTAACTTCATACCCGCCTAAATTGATAAAGTACAAACGCATTGATCCAGGGCGGGGAGCTAATTCACTTAGTTCTAACTTCCAGCCTGCAACTCCATCAACTGCCATCCATGCATCAATATGAAGGCCTACAGGAGATCCAAACCAACTCTGTCTAAGCTGAGGATATGCATCCTCTAAGCTATCAGCTAATACGAAGGCTATATCATGGACTTCAATTTTCGCTCTAGGATGTTTTCCGCCTAACATTACAATAAAAAGCATTATTCGCCCTGCTATAAATTAAAAATGGAACAGCTCAAATAATTGCGGGCCATATTATCATGCTTTAAACGCCATTAACATCGCACCGACAATTGCACGCAAGTCAAAAAATCAAATCAATAACCTAATAAAATTCATATAAACACACCTCCTACAACGCCATGCGTAAATGGTGATGAAGGATCAAAGAATGTAATTATACAGGTGTCAGTCAGGCCTCTATAGGCATCGAGTAGGCGTTCGGGGTTAACATTTTCGGGGGCTTCACCGCCTCCCGAACGCGTGCGCAAAGACCTGTGGTCGATTCAGAAAGTAGTAAAGTCCGGAGACGAGGACTCACAGGACCAGCCCTCCTGGTAAATATTCACACCCTAACTGAAGGTGCTGCAGCCCTTCGTGAAGGGCAGGTTAGCGTCGTTTGCCGCCAGTCAGGCGTAAACTCAACAGCGTTATCGGTGATGGGTTGGAACATCTAAGCCCGTAGCCCCCAAAACACAGGCAGTACAGCACCACGATTCATCCGTGGACTCGCTCAATGATCCGCATCGATTCCATCTGGATCGCCACCGAGCCGATGGACATGCGTGCCGGTACCGAGACCGCGTTGGCTAGAGTTATCGCGGTGTTCGGTGCGACGATTGAACCAAGACAAGTTTCACTGGCCAGGTATCCGGCACGGATCGGACGTCGAACTCGACAAGGAACAACTTCAGGCCTTGATACTGGGCTTGCCTTGGCAGCGGATAGCCGCGGGCGGCTCGATCACAGTGCTTTAGCTGCCATTACCCAGAACGCTCAAGAATGACGAATAAGGATCTTAAACTTCAAAGAGCCGACGCACCTGCACGGAATCGGCGTTACCGCTTTGTTCAAGAGGAAGAAAGTAACGTAGTTGCCATTGCTGTGTCCTAACGGCCTCTTTGGCGACTGGTTTGACCCAAGGTGGATAAACGCGGATAGCGCGCTTACCACCTTTACCGTTAGTCGCCATGATGCCCTTTGATGCCAGTATTTTCTGGTCGAAAACAAACTGTCCGCGATGCGTTGCATCGAACACACTCACCACAACAAAGGCTACGCCATCATCGATATCGAGAGGTGCAATGATGCTGCCTGACGTCGGGCGCTTCCATATTGTGACGAACTGTCCAATCTTCGTCGGCGTTGTTTTAGCCACACGGAAGACAATGGTGTGTCCGTCGAGGCCAAAGCGGGAGGCACCATACTCGGCACTCTCAGCCTCGCGTATAGCCAGATCCGTCAATTGCATTCCCGCCGGCGTGTACACATCCTGGATAGCCGCTATCAGATCGTTTGGAATATAGCCGAGGCCAGGGTCTGCCGCGCCCGCATATTTTGTGCCTTGTTCAGTTAAATCGAATTTCAAAGGGAACAACTCCTAAACCACTCATTGGCCACACGATCCAATCCAGAACATATGCTACGCCCTTCGACATACCGAACGGACTGCGGGCGATTACATCGTGTGATTACGCAAGGTGGGATAGCCAGCCGCTTACGCTTTGGATAGGTCCTTCGTGACAGGAAGCTTCTGGCCGAACGCGGCCATACGACAAGTGCCCCGAATCGTGGGCAATTTGGTAGTTCGTGTTCGGCCGGCAGGTACCCCCCGGAAAGTCTAAGAAGTCACTAGATGAGGGGTCACATAGACCCACGCGGCATATGTGAAGAAACACATGCCAGTGCAGAAGCAAACAAATCCAATCAGGCTTGCCCCCCACATCAAACATCTCGCTTCACGCTGCGTCCCGCCCTGACTACTGCCAGCCCCCCTTGCCATTTTCATAACACTTGACCTTCCCCTCATGGCAAGCCGGATAAGACCTCCAGTGTTGGTTTGTCCTGAAAATTACAAGGAGGTACACGATGTACGGCAAGCGCATAACCCTGGTCGCCGTGGCGATAGCTGTCGTGTTCACGCTGGGTGGCTGTAAAGAGAGCGCGCCCGCGGCCGATGCCGCCAAGCCGCCTGGCGTGCCGGTGGCCGAGGTGGTTGCGCAGCCGGTGATTCCGTTTGTTGAATACACCGGCTCCTTGACCGCGATTGAGCAGGTTGAGTTGCGCCCGCGTGTCAGTGGTTATCTGCAAAGTGTCAGCGTGCCTGAAGGGCAATCCGTGGCCAAGGGCAGCCTTTTGTTTATGATCGACCCACGGGAGTTCCAGGCGGCGCTGAACGCTGCCAAGGGCCGTTTGCGTGAGGCTGAGGCCAATGCATTGCTGGCCCAGGCCGAGCATGGTCGGGCTGAGCAACTGTTCGCTAAAAAGGTGGTGGCGCGGGATCGTCTCGACAGCGCCATCGCCTCGTTGAATGCCGGCAGGGCTCAGGTCGACGCCGCCAAGGCCGCGCTGGATGCCGCACAACTGGACTTGAGCTACACCCGCGTCACTGCGCCCATCAGCGGGCGTGTCGACCGTGCCCTTGTCACCGAGGGCAACTACGTCACCCGTGGGGTGACGCCGCTGACGACGATCGTTTCCATCGACCCGCTGCATGTGTATTTCGATGTCGACGAGCGCACCTATCTGCGCTCGCTTGCCGCGACTCGGGAGGTTGCTGCGTCGAAAGGGGAAAAGGCCGCCAGGGTCATGGTGGCGATGCTTAACGATGCAAGCTATGCACGCGCCGGGCGGGTGGACTTCCTGGCCAATGCGGCCGACCGCAAGACCGGCACAGTGCGTGCGCGTGCCGTGGTCGACAACCCGGATGGGCGCCTGACGCCGGGGCTGTTCGCCAAGGTCAAGCTGGACATCGGCGCGCCGCAACCCCGGGTGTTGGTGGCCGACCACTCGATTGGCACTGACCAGGGCCGCCGCTATGTGCTGGTGGTCGGCGCAGACGACAAGACCGAATACCGTCCCGTCGAACTGGGGCCGATGGCCAACGGCTTGCGCGTGATTGAGCAGGGCCTGCAACCGGGTGAACGCATTGTCGTCAAGGGGCTGGTGCGCCCCGGCATGCAGGTGACGCCATTGGCCGCCAGGATTGATGGGGCGCCGTTGGATGCGCCGTTGGTGTTGGGGGGCGTGCAATGAGCTTCCCA
The DNA here is from genome assembly GCF_030687625.1 of Pseudomonas sp. FP2294. Taxonomy (NCBI): domain Bacteria; kingdom Pseudomonadati; phylum Pseudomonadota; class Gammaproteobacteria; order Pseudomonadales; family Pseudomonadaceae; genus Pseudomonas; species Pseudomonas sp. FP2294. The sequence goes on along the minus strand of NZ_CP117441.1, from coordinate 3,756,340 downwards.
CGCTTTTTCATTGACCGGCCGATCTTCGCCATCGTGCTGTCGGTGTTAATGATGATCGCCGGCATCGTGGCCTTCTTTCATTTGCCTCTCAGCGAATACCCCGCCGTGACGCCGCCCACGGTGCAAGTGACGGCTTCTTATCCGGGCGCCAACCCCCAGGTGATCGCCGAGACGGTGGCGGCGCCCCTTGAGCAGGTGATCACGGGCGTCGAGGGCATGCTGTATATGACGTCGCAATCGGCGACCGATGGCCGCATGATCCTCACCGCGACCTTCGCCCAGGGCACCAACGCGGACATGGCGCAGATCCAGGTGCAAAACCGCGTCTCGCGGGCCCTGCCGCGTTTGCCCGAAGAGGTGCAGCGCCTGGGCGTGGTTACGCAGAAGACCTCCCCGGACATCCTCATGGTGGTCCACCTGCTGTCGCCCGACCAACGTTATGACCCGCTCTACATCTCCAACTATGCCTACCTCCAGGTGCGCGACGAGCTGTCGCGGATTCCGGGGATCAACGACGTGCTGGTGTGGGGGGCGGGCGAGTACAGCATGCGTCTGTGGCTCGACCCGGACCTGATCGCCGCCCGTGGCTTGACCGCAGGCGATGTAATTACCGCAGTGCGTGAGCAAAACGTGCAAGTGGCGGCCGGCTCGGTCGGCCAGGCGCCTGACTCCAGCGCGGCGTTCCAGGTCACGGTCAATACCCTCGGGCGCCTGACGGACGAGGAGCAGTTTGGCGACATCATCATTCGCACCGGTGATAACGGCCAGGTGACGCGTCTGCGCGATGTGGCCCGTGTCGAAATGGGCGCCGATGCCTACGCGCTGCGCAGCCTGTTGGACGGCGAGCCGGCCGTTGCCCTGCAGATCATCCAGAGCCCGGGCGCCAACGCGCTGGATGTGGCGCAAGCGGTGCGCGATACCATGCAGCGTCTGGAGGCCAATTTCCCCGAGGGCATGGTGTCGCGGATTGCCTATGACCCGACAGTGTTTGTGCGTGCATCGCTGGAGTCAGTGGCCATCACCCTGATGGAAGCGATCCTGCTGGTGGTCCTCGTGGTGGTGGTGTTCCTGCGTAACTGGCGTGCGTCGCTGATCCCGTTGATGGCCGTGCCGGTGTCGATCATCGGCACCTTTGCGGTCATGCATCTGATGGGCTTCTCCCTCAATACCTTGTCGTTGTTCGGCCTGGTCCTGTCCATCGGGATTGTGGTCGACGATGCAATCGTGGTGGTCGAGAACGTCGAGCGGCATATCGAGAACGGCGAGGAGCCGACGCAGGCTGCGCGGCGAGCGATGGGCGAGGTCACCGGGCCGATTATTGCGATCACCTCGGTACTCGCTGCGGTGTTCATCCCCACCGCCTTCCTCAGTGGCCTGCAAGGTGAGTTCTATCGGCAGTTCGCGCTGACCATCGCGATTTCCACGATCCTGTCGGCGGTCAACTCCTTGACCCTCAGCCCGGCACTCGCCGGCCTGTTGCTGCGCCCGCGCGACGCTGCGGTGGTGCATGACCCGCGCAGCCTGCGCGGTCGCGCCGCGCATCTGGTGCAAGTGCTGAGCCGGCCGTTCCAGCGGGCACCGCAGGCGTATGGCAACACGGTGCGCAAGGTCGCGGGTCGTCGCGGCGCGGCGCTGTTGGTGTATGGCGGCTTGCTGGCGCTGACCTGGTTTGGTTTCAACGCTGTACCGGCGGGCTTCGTGCCGATGCAAGACAAGTACTACCTGGTCGGTATCGCCCAGTTGCCCAATGCGGCCTCCCTGGATCGTACCGATGCGGTGGTGCGGCAGATGTCGAAAATCGCCCTGGATGAGCCGGGCGTCGAAAGCGTGGTGGCGTTCCCTGGGCTGTCGGTCAACGGCTTCGTTAACGTACCGAATGCTGCCGTAATGTTCGTTATGCTCGATCCGTTCAAGGAGCGTACTTCTCCCGACATGGCTGCGGTCGCCATCGCCGGGCGCCTGCAAGCCAAGTTCGCGAGCATTCCCGACGGTTTCCTCGGTGTATTCCCACCGCCGCCAGTGCCCGGTCTTGGAGTGACCGGAGGCTTCAAGCTGCAGGTTGAGGACCGGGGTGGGGTCGGGCTCCAGGCTCTGGTGCAGCAGACCCAGGTGCTGATGACAAAAGCCACCGAGTCGGGCCAGGTCGCCGGGTTGATGACCAGCCTGGACGTCAACGCGCCCCAACTGAATGTCGATATCGACCGCACCCAGGTCAAGAGCCAGGGGGTGCGACTGGCGGATGTGTTCGAGTCTTTGCAGGTCTACCTCGGTTCGCTGTACGTCAACGACTTCAACCGGTTCGGCCGCACCTACAAGGTGACTGCCCAGGCCGATGCGGACCACCGTATGCAGGCCGAAGCCATCGGCCGCCTGCAGGTGCGCAACGCGGCCGGGGACATGCTGCCGTTGTCGGCGTTTGTCACCGTCACACCGAGTTCCGGGCCCGATCGGGTGATTCATTACAACGGCTATCCTTCGGCCGATATCTCCGGCGGAGCGATGCCCGGGGTCAGTTCCGGGCAGGCCGTCGCACTCATGGAGCGCCTGGCACAGGAGGTACTGCCCGAGGGCGTGACCTATGAATGGACGGACTTGACCTACCAGCAAAAGCTCGCTGGGTCATCGGCGCTGTTCATTTTCCCGCTGTGTGTGTTGCTGGCCTATCTGATCCTGGCCGCGCAATACAACAGTTGGTTGTTGCCCCTGGCGGTCTTGCTGATTGTGCCCATGTGTCTGCTCAGCGCGATCATCGGCGTTTGGTTGGTGGACGGCGATAACAACGTGTTTGTACAGATCGGGCTGGTGGTACTGGTCGGCCTGGCTGCGAAAAACGCCATCCTGATTGTCGAGTTCGCTCGCAGCCTTGAAGCCGAAGGCGCCAACCCGCTGGAAGCGGTTATCCATGCGTGCCAGCTGCGCTTGCGACCGATTCTGATGACCTCGCTGGCGTTCATCGCCGGTGTGGTGCCGCTGGTATTTGCCAGCGGTGCCGGGGCCGAGATGCGCCATGCCATGGGGGTTGCGGTGTTTGCCGGGATGTTGGGGGTGACCCTGTTCGGTCTGTTCCTGACGCCGGTGTTCTACGTGGTGATGCGCAGCCTTGCGCTGCGCAAGGTTTCGAGTCCGAAGCTGCAGTTGGAGGAGCGCGTGTCATGAAATTGGCCTATCAAGCGTTTCTGGTGTCGTCGCTCCTGCTGGCTGGCTGCACCGCAGTCGGGCCCGATTACTCCGCGCCGGTGTTGCCCGCCGCGCAACGGCCAGCAAGCTTCGGCGCGCCCATTGCCGGTCTTGGTACGGGCGATGTCGAGGTGCAGTGGTGGCGTGTGTTCGATGAGCCGGCCCTCAGCCAATTGATCCAGCAGGCGCTGGCGGCCAACCACGATATCGGCATCGCGGCCGCGCGGCTCGACGAAGCCAAGGCGATGTTGCGCGAGAGCCGCCAGGGCTTCTTGCCCAGCGGCGGTACCGCGTTAGGGTATGAGCACCGACAGCGCAGCGAAGTCGAGACCCCCCTCGGCCAGCAGCGCTCCCTTGAAACCACGCGCGCGGCGCTGGATGCCGCCTGGGAAATCGACTTGTTCGGCCGCGTCCGGCGCTCGGTGGAGGCGGCGCAGGCTCAGGCGGGATCGCGCCAGGCGTTGCTGCGCAGTGTGCAGGCGAGCGTCGCCGCTACCGTCGCGGCAACCTGGTTCGAGCTGCAAGGGGTCGAAGCCGAGCAGGCGGTGGTGGCGGACATCAGTCAAAGCCAGCGCGACAGCCTGGGCCTGGTGGAGCACTTGGTCAGCGTAGGCGCCGCCACCGAATTCGATCGGCTGCGTGCCGAGGCCTTGCTGCGCAATGTCGAGGCGGTAGCGCCTGGCCTGGAGCGACGTCGGGCAACCACCACCAACGCGTTGGCGGTATTACTGGGGCAGGCGCCACAAGGGTTCAAGCCACCGCAGGCCCGGCCCGGCCGTGAGACCTTGAACCTGCGCACCCTGCAGGTGGGCGACCCGGCCGGCTTGCTGGCCCGGCGCGCCGATATCGCCGCAGCCGAACGGGTGCTGGCAGCCGAGACCGCGCAGATCGGCGTGGCAACAGCCGGTTTGTATCCGGATATCCAGGTGCAGGGCTCCATCGGTCTGCTGGCCGGAAGCCTCGGCGCCTTGGGCGACTCGGGCATGCAGTCGAACTTTATCGCACCGGTCATTCGCTGGTCGCTGCTGGACACTGGGCGCGTACGCGCGCGGATCGCCGCCAGCGAGGCGCGCACCCAGGCGGCATTGATCAGCTACGACCAGACCGTATTGCGCGCCCTGCAAGAAACCGATGACGCGTTCCAGGCCAACAGTGCCGCAGGCAGCACCCTGGGCTTGCGGCTGCTGGAAGCGGCGGCCAATCGTGAGGCGGCGAGGTTGGCCCGCACGCGCTTCACGGAAGGTGAGGGGGTGTATCTGGACGTCCTGGAGGCCGAGCGCGCGGACTTCAGCAGCCGCCGCGCACTGACCGTGGCGCGCACCGAGCAGCGCTTGGCGGTGGTCGGTATCTACAAGGCATTGGGCGGTGGCTGGCAGATCTGCGAGCAGGCGGGGCAGGTGTGCAGCGGTGCTGCGGCACTGCGTTAGACACCGTTGTTGTACGCAAGCGCGCTGCTTGCGGTGTTCGGCGAAGAACGGCCTGGCGGCAGATTTACTGTCGCAAGCCACCATTTATCGAATGAGGAGTCACCCAGATGGATACCAAGCAGGTTCTAACCGTTGGCCTGGCAGTGCTAGGCGCGGCGACAATGCCGTCGATGGCAGCCCAGGAAAGCATCAAAGGCACGTTCGCGCTGCCCGGCGAGAGCGAAAAGGCTGTTGGCGCGCTGATCGTCAAAGAAACCGGCCCACTGACACGTGAGTTGTCGATTGCCTTTACCGACAAGGCCACCGGGCAACCGATCGTGCAGTTTGACGAAGAACTGACCCAGCGCCTTCATGTGCTGGCGACCGACAGCCATTTCACCAGCTTTATCCATGAGCACGCGGCCAAGCTGGGCGCTGATGGTCGCTTCAAGGTCGCGATGAAGTTTCCCCGGCCGGGCACCTATTACGTCTATGCCGATGCCGTGCCGAGCGGGCTTGGCCAGCAGGTGGTGCGCTTCGAGGTGCCAGTACAAGGCGGCAGCGATGCGGTGGCCCAGGCGCCGGCCAAGCCGGAGCAAGGTAGCGATGGCCCGTACACGGTCAAGTTGGACACGTCGGCCTTGCGTGCCGGCAGCGAAAGCATGATGTCGCTGACCGTGCTCAAGGATGGCAAGCCGGCCCAGGACCTGGACACCTACCTGGGTGTGGCGGCCCATGCGGTTTTCGTCAGTACCGATGAGCTGGACTATGTGCATGCGCACGCCATGGCGGCGCAGGCCGCCCACGGTGACCATGGCGACCCAGGCGCAGTCTCGGCGCAGTTGATGCTGCATGCCAAGCCCGCGCATGCGGGGCCTTATGCCTTGTGGATTCAATTCAAGGGAGGCGACAAAATTCGTACCGTGCCTTTCCTCGTGACAGTTCCCGCCGCGTCCTGAAGCCTCCCCCCGGCATCCTCGCCTCGCCGTTGGTCAGCCATCGGCGGGGCGAACAGCCCTGGTTACGGGCTGTTTCAACTCAATGAAAAGAATTTTCCTACAGGTGTTGACCTTGCCACTGGAGGAACCTTTAGGATTTTTTTCGAGTACGTAAACATCATAAAAATAAGGATCAAAGGGGTTATCAATGGATACTGCTGCCCTGCAACAACGCCCGGACGCCCATCAGTGCACCATCGCTTCGGCGCTGATGGCTGATGCTTTAAAGCCCGGCGCGCCATACACCCAGGTCACCAGCGCGCTGGAAGCGCTGCTCGCGCTGACCCGGCAAGGCCTGTCGGGAGACGCCGGCGCCTACGCCCACTACCAGTCAGCACTGCTGCAACTGCACATTCCCGGCGAGCCGCGCACCGAGCCGACCCGTCGCTGGATGGCCAGTGAGGTTTACCGCGTTGAAGATGAATTCGCCGCCGACCTGCCGAGTTTCACCGCACTGCCGGCGGATGAGTTCCGCAAGCAGGTCGATGCTGAAATCGCCGCACGCAGCCGGGTCAATCATCCCATGTCGGTGCACCTGTTCCAGGGCACGCCGCCGGTGCAAGACGTGCGCTTCTTCCTGGAACACCACTGGACCCGCTCTTACAACTTCTACAGCCTGCTGGCCGAACTGGCCTTTCGCTTCGAAGCCATTGAGGACGCGTCGGTGTTCTACCGCAACCTTTACGGCGAAGCGGGCGCGGAGACACCGGAGCGTTCCCACCCGGCGATGCTGGCCCACCTCATGGAGTATTTCGATATTCCGCTGGCGATTGACTTCCCGGCACTGCACCCCCTGGAAAAGGCCTACCTGAACAATCGCATTCGTTGTGTGCGGCACACCGATGTGGCGTGGGGCCTGGCGTTGCTGTACGCCGTCGAGTCGGTCAGTTGCGTCAACCATCGGCGCATCTACGAGTTGTTGCAGCGCCTTGAGGTGCCAGAGGGGCCCAGTGAGTTCCACCGCCTGCATGGCACCCAGGATGAGATCGACACCGAGGAAATGTGGGCACTGATCGCCAAGTTCGCCAGTGATGAAGGCTTCCAGCGCATGTTCATGCGGGCGCTCAAGCGTCACTTCGAAATCAACAAGGCCTACTTCGACAGCCTGTGGCAGCAGATGCAGGAACAACGCCTGCCCGCCTGATCCTCCCAGCGACCCTAGAACAAAAAAATGGAGCACATGATGAGCCCACGTAATTTTTCGCTGCCGCAATTACAGAGCATTCACACCGCTGAAGCCCGCCTGCTGGCTGAGGCGCTCAAACCTGACACGACATTCAACCGTATCGAAATTGCCGCCAATATGCTGCGCGCCTTGTGCGAATCGGGCCACCGGGGCGATGCCGCGAACGCGGCGCAGTGTCAGCAATTGTTGTACATCCTGTCGCTGAGCGATGACGTCGCCACTGCCTCGACCCGGCGCTGGCTGGCCAATGCGATCTATGGCGTGCAAGAGCGTTTCATGCCGTCTGCGGACCTGGCATCGCCCTTGTCCGAAGCTGGCTTCCAACAGCGCCTGGAAGAGGAAATCGCCGCGCAGTCGCGGGAAAACCATCCGATGTCGCAGTACATATTTGAAGGCAAGGCCTCCCGTGAGCAACTGCAGGTGTTCCTGCATCACCAGTGGTTCCGCACCTTCCGCCTGTACCGCGACGCAGCGGACCTGCTGGTCAACCTCACCGACGTGGATGAGGCAGCCGCGCTTGGCCGTTACCTCTACGGCGAGCTGGGCGAAGAGGACGAGCAGCGCTCCCACCCACGGCTGTTGGCCAAGCTCCTCGGCGCCGTGGGCCTGCCTGCCGATTTCGACGCCATCTCGACCATGCCCGAAGAGATCGCCTACCTGAACAACCGGGCCCGGTGCTTTCGCAACCCGGATGTCGGCTGGGGCCTGGCGGTGTTCTACATCACCGAACTGGTGGTTCCCGGCAACCACGGCAAGTTGTACAACGCCTTGCGCAACGCTGGCCTGAGCCAGGACGACGCGGAGTACTACGAAGTGCATATCAGCCTTGTCCCGCCGCGGGCCAAGCGTGAATGGGCGCTGATCTCACGGCGTATTCCGGACCTCGCGTTCCAGAATTCATTCCTGACGTCCCTGGCCCAGCACTTCCGGCTGGAGAGGGCTTATTACGACGCTGTCTGGGAAGAAGTGCAGCGCGTGAAGTAGCCCTCCCTGGACAACGCGAGTAACCCGACATGCCGAGTCATATATCAGAATCCCGTATCCACGGGGGCGCTTACTCGTCCCCGGAATTTGCCGCGATCTTCTCTGATGCCAATCAGGTGCAGAAGTGGCTCGATGTTGAAACAGCGCTGGCGGCGACCCAGGCGCAGATGGGCATCATCCCCCATGAAGCTGCGCGGGAAATCGCCCGGGTGGCCAGTGTGGAGCTGCTCGACCTCGACGCACTGGGGCGCGAGAGCATGGAAACCGGGCACATCCTGGTGCCGACCATTCGCGCACTGGAGGCCTTGTGCGCCGATGGGTTGGGTGAATACGTGCATTACGGCGTGACCACCCAGGACATCCTCGACACCGGGCTCATCTTGCAGGTTCGCGATGCCTGGGGCCTGGTCTTGCAGCGTTTGCGGGGGATTCGTGGGCATTTGCTCACGCTCGCCCTGCAGCATAAGCACACGCCGATGGTCGCCAGGACCCACGGGCAGCAAGCGCTGCCCACCACGTTTGGCTACAAGGTCGCGGTGTGGGTCGATGAAATTGATCGACACCTTGAGCGCTTTGATGAGGCGTATGCCCGGGTAATGGTGGGCAACCTGACCGGCGCCGTGGGCACCTTGGCGGCCTTGGGCACACAGGGCCTGGAGGTACAGCGCCGGACCCTGGAAAGCCTTGGCCTGGCGGCACCGTTGAGCAGTTGGCACAGCGCCCGCGACCGGGTCCTGGAGGCGGCCTGGCTGCTGGTCCAGGCCTCGGCGACCTTGGGCCGGGTCGCCAATGAGATCTACCACCTGCAACGCACCGAGATAGATGAAGTGCGTGAAGGCCGCCGGGCAGGGCAGGTGGGGAGCAGCACCATGCCCCACAAGCAAAACCCGTCGACGGTGGATCTGATCAGCGCGCTTTCGCGGCTGGTACGCGCACAAATGCTCGCGCTGACCGATGCGGCGTTCCAGTTGCACGAGCGTGACGGCACCACCTGGCGCATCGAATGGGCGGCCTTGCCGGAGCTGTTCATCTACGCCGGTGCCTTGCTTGCACGGATGGAGGGTGTGCTGCTGGCCGGGTTGGACGTGCGCGAAGCGCGCATGCGCAGCAACCTGGATTTGCTGGACGGGCTGATCCTGTCGGAGCGGGTCATGCTCGCGCTGGCGCCTCGCCTGGGCAAGCAGACGGCCCATCAGTTGGTCCACGAAATAGCTCTGCAAGCCCAAGGCGCGGGTGTTTCTTTTCGCGAAGCCCTGCTCAACGATCAGCGTTTGCACGGCTGTTTCACCCGCCAAGCGCTCGACGACCTGCTTGACCCGACCACCTACACGGGGCTTGCGGCACAGATGGTCGAATTGGTGGCGAACAAAGCGATACCCCGGTCTTCAAGCGATGGCCTTGAAGCGGTGATGGCAACCCCAGGAAATGTCGGTCAGTCCCAGTACGCGATGGAGGGTATGTGATGGATTCGCAAACGTTGGAAAAGGTAGCCCGTGCATCTTGCACCGCTCGTTCGGAACACCTCGGCCTGGGTCATGACGGCGAGCAGTGCCGGCACGAACACAGCCACATCCTCGACTCGAAAACCCACGGTTCAGGCTATGCCGGCCCGCAGAGCCGCAAGATCTTCTGCAGTCACTGCCGCCTGCAGCGCTGGCTGGATGTGGAAGCTGCGCTGGCCATGGCCCAGGCCGATGTCAATATCATCCCGCTCGAGGCCGCCCTGGAGATCGAAAAAGCCGCCTTGCTGTCGGGCATCAATGTGCGCCAGTTGGCCGAAGGCGTGGCTGCCACCGGTCATTCGCTGATGCCCTTGCTGAGCGCCCTGCAAAAAAACTGCAGCCCGAGTGCCCGTGAATTCGTGCACTACGGCGCCACCACCCAGGACATACAGGACACCGCCCAGTCCATGGAAATGCGCGACGTCCTCGACGCGATGGACCTGGCCCTGGAGACCTTGCTGGGCAAACTGTCGACGCTGGCCGATGCGCACCGTGATTCGCTGATGGTCGCCAGGACCCATTCGATCCCAGCCTTGCCAACCACCTTTGGGCTGAAGGTCGCCGGCTGGATTGATGAACTGCTGCGCCACCGCCAGCGCCTGGCTGAGGCCCGCCAGCGAGTGCTGGTGGTGCAGCTGTTTGGCGGGGTCGGCACGATGGCGGCGTTCGGTCCGGACGCGATGCCCATGCTGGAGCGTTTTGCGCAGCGCTTGTCGCTGCAAGTACCCCTGACCGGATGGCACGTATCCCGTGACCGTGTCGCAGAGTTCGTCAGTACCTTGGCCATGGTCACGGCATCGCTGGCCCGTGTGGCCGACGAAATCCGCACGCTCAATCGCTGGGAAATCGGCGAGGTGGAAGTGGGCTGGAGCGATCAGCAGATCGGCAGCAGCACCATGCCCCACAAGCGCAACCCCGAGGGCTGCGAGCAGGTCGTGGTCCTGGCGCGGTTAGCCAAGGCCCAGGTCGTGCTCGCGCTGGACGCGATGATCCTCGAGCACGAGCGCGATTACCGTGGCACGCGCCTGGAGTGGTGTGCGGTGGCGGACGTTTCGCACTATGCGCTGATGGCGCTCTCGATTCTGACCGAGACCATCGACGGGCTGACCGTTAACGTCAAGAAGATGGAATGCACCGCCCAGGGCTATGGCGATGCGATCTGCACCGAAGCCGTGGTGTTCGAAATGGCACGCAAGCTCGGCAAGAGCAGCGCCTACCAAATCATCTTCGAAGTGTCCCAGGCGAGCCAGCGCGATCACGTGTCGATCCGCACGGCGATCGAGGCCGATACCCGGGTGGTCGCTGTCATGGATGCAGGCGTCCTGGCGCGGCTGTTCGAGCCCAGAAGCCATCTGGGCATGTCCGAACGCATTGTCGATAACGTGCTGTCCAAACTGACGGACCGCTGACCCTTGCTCAATGAGCAGGCTTGCAAACTTATCAAGGAGAGACAGATGTCTAAGGTTATGGAAGTTGATAAAACCAAGGTCCAGCAGTTTTCCGCGCGGATCATGGAGGATTACGGCAACACACTGCGCGGTGCGATGCTCTACATCGGTGACCAGCTTGGCCTGTTCAAGGCACTGGCCGACGGTGAGGCCGTGACCCTGGAACAGCTGGCGCAGAAGACCGGCTACAACGCACGCTATTTGCGCGAATGGCTGGGCAGCATGGTCACCGGCAGCTATGTGACCTATGACGCGCAAACCCGTAGCTACCAGATGCCCGCTGAATTTGTGCCGGTTCTCGCCGATGAAGACTCGCCCTATTTTGCCGGTGGGATCATTCAGCTGAGTGTGCCGTTCGTGAGCATGGCGCCCAAGGTCATCGAAGCTTTTCGCCACGGTGGTGGTTGCGCCGAAGAGGCGTTTCCGCTGGAAACCTGGAAAGGCATGGAGCGCATGACCATGCCTTGGTACAAGCACTACTTGGTGCAGCACTGGATTCCTTCCCTGGACGGCGTCGAAGAGAAGCTCAAGACCGGCGGCAGTGTCCTGGATTTCGGTTGCGGCGCCGGCCTTGCGGCGATCACCATGGCCAAGGCGTACCCTGAGGCCCGGATTGTCGGCTGCGACTTTCACCTGCCTTCCATCGAGCTGGCACGGGCCAATGCCGAGGCAGCCGGGGTCGGTGACCGGGTGCAATTCGAGGTGAACGATTCGGATGCCTTGCGAGGCCAGCAATTCGACTTCGTGACCACCTTCGTGGTGATCCACGATGCCACCGATCCTCAGCAGATGCTCAAGGACCTGCGCGCCGCGACGGCCGAAGACGGCACCTACCTGATGGTCGAGCTCAACCTGTCCGAAGAGCTTCACGAGAACATGAACCTGTTCGGTCGAGTGATGTATCCGCAGAGCACCCTGTATTGCATGACCTGCTCGCTGTCCCACGGTGGGGCAGGGCTGGGGGCGTTCATGGGCGAGAAGCGCGCACGGCAGATGGCGCAAGCCGCCGGGTTCAGCCACTTCCGCAAGGTACCTTCCGAATGGCCGCCAATGCCGGCGTTGTTTGAACTCAAGCCGTGACCTAGCGTGCCCGGGGGCGTGTGGTACACGTTCCCGGGCATGCTCCTGCGACACCTGCGTGATGGACCGCCCAACTCTGTTATCGTGGCGCCCCTCTGAACGCACGGAAGCAATCACCCATGGATTTCTGCAAACCCCTGGCAATCGTCCTCCTGGTGTCGATTGGCAACCCCGCTGTGGCCGCCGAAAACAATAACCCGTTCCAGGGGGCGCTTATGCTCACCTCGGTAGCGCCCTTTGTGATTACCTCGGGAGCCACCGCCGGTACTTCCTACATTCCAGAGCTTTTCAAATCCTCCAAAAGTGACGCGCTGGCGTTCATTGGCTCCGATGGTGAGATCCGGGGTGCACAGTTCGAGCAGGCAAGCAGGTTTTATCGCTCGACCTACACGCCGCCGCTGATGTCTGACGCACAGCTGGCCCTGGCGATCGCGGCCTCATCTATACCGGCACTCTAGTGTTGGTTGTTCACGCCGCTCAACGGAACGTATGATCTGAGCCAGCCCTCCTTAGTTGGGGCTGAGCCGACTCACACCCGTTGAAGGACATGAGCATGCAAAAGCACTTCGGTAATTCAGGCCTGTTCAAGGCTGCGTCGTATCACTGCAACAACTCCCTGGTGAGCGGCATCGCGCGCTGGGAGCTGAAAAACATTGCGCTGAATACGAAGGAGTTTTTGATATGTCCAAAGAACTACTCGGAGTTTTTGCTCTAGGGTTGATGGTGATCGGTGAGTTTTGTGCAATCTACAGCGAGGTAGTCACCGCCAGGCTGGCCCATGCCGGCGACGGTTCATGGCAGGCATTCATCATGCCTGTAGTGCTGATGTGCTTTGCCGGGCTTTGCCTGTTGAGCGCCTATTGGCTGGGGTATGTGGCGGTCGGTGATATCTGGATCGTCACCGTGGTCTCGGTCACGTCCTTGTTGCTACTGGAGTCTGTGGTGGTCTGGGCGCTGTTCCATGAGGCACCTGGGCGCGGCGCATTGATCGGCTTTTGCCTGGGGGCGCTGGGGATGCTGGCTACGGTATTGTTGTAGTTGCACTTTCCTGGCCCGGCATGCAGATGCCGGGCACCCCGCTTTCAGCCAAATCCCAGACAAAGAAAAGCCCGCGATGGGGAGTGCGGGCTTAAAGGTTTTCACTAGGAGCTGGGATCACCTTAGGCGCCCGACTGTGAAAGGGATGTGAAAGCGTTAAGCAATCTGCAGTCGCGCTTATCAGCGCTGTATCGATAAGCGATAAACCCCCACCGGCCACTGCACCAGGGATTTACCCTTGTTGAACAGGGCTACGCGGTCCATTTGTGGAGTGGGCAGCCACAACGTCCCGTCCTTGTCCAGGAAGGGCGCGTCAACCCAATGCAGGCGCTTGTCCACGATCAGGGTTTCGATCTGTCCGTCAGGGCGGCGCACGCGCATGGCGTCGTGGGCCAGGTCGGAAAAGTACAGGTTGCCCTGTGCATCCATGACCGAACCTCCCGTTGCCGGTATATCGGCAAAGAATTCTACCCGCGCGGCCAGTTGTTCCGGGGGCAGGGCCGGGTTCGCAAGGTCCTGGATCCGCACCTTGAACCACGGGCCTTGCAGCGCGCCATAGTACAGCCAGACGCCGTCAATGCTGACTTCCAGCGGGTCGGCGTTGACGCGCAGGGGTTGGCCGTTGGGGGCCTTGACCACCTGGTTGCTGAGGATCAAGTCCCGGTCGGGCCGGGCGACCACTGAGGCATGCTGGTTCAGCACGCGCCGGGCTTCGCCGGTCTTCAGGTCGACGACAATAATGCCGGCATTTCCCGCATCGGTGAGGAAGGCCTTGCCGGCGCTGAAGCGGACGTCGTCCACGTAGCTGCCGGCCATGGCGATATCCGGCCCGAAGAAGTAGGTGCGAACCACCTGGTTTGTAGGCAGGTCGATACACACCAGCTTTGCGCCTTGGCTGACAGGGTTGCCGCCGAATTCGGGCGATCCGGTATCCACCACCCACAGTTTGTCGCCCTCCAGGCGCAGGGCATTGATGTTCACGAAGACGTTGGCAGCATCCCGCCCTGGTGCCCAACTGTTCCAGGCACCGCTTGGATAGGCAGCGCGCTGGCCATTTTGGTCGATTGCCGTCAGTTGTGGCCCCTGGGTCCCGGTCCAGCGTGGCCCCGAGAGAAACGTGCGGCCGCTGTAGTGCGCTACGGCGTTCCAGATCTGCCCGGAGCTTTGGACCGCGACGTCCAACTCGGGCTGTTTGACGGTGGCGCACCCGGCAAGCAGTGCCAGCATGGCGGCGCCCAGCAGCAAACGGGTCATGAGCGTGCTCCCCCAGCGCGGGCACAGGTATCCCACAACTCGGTGAGGCGTTGATGGAGGGTGTGCATGAACTGGCTGACGGTGGCTTTCGACATGATGATTCTCCTGCATCTGGTGACGTGACCTAACGAGGAGATAGCTTGATTGCTGGCGTTTAACTGAAAAAGCCCAGGTTCGATGCAATCAGTTTCTTCAAAATATTGATAATCCGCGTTCACACAGCCCAATACGCCACGTTCGTTGCGCAATGTTTCCCCGGGTGAGAAACTGGCCTAATTGTGAACGGTTATCATCTGCCGCCTATGCCATCTCCTTCCGCACGCATCCTGGTCATCGAGGATGACCTCGAGCTGTGCACCTTGCATAAACACGCCGGCAAGCCCTTGTCCAAGCGGCGCAAGCTCGTGGCGATGAACCTGCAGATGCTCAGCCAGGGGCGTTAGGTCCGCCAGGCTGGCACGCCCTTGTCGTCGATCGTCCAGTGCGGCTGCCCCGCTACGATCTGCACGCCACCGACCCAGCGCTCGTGGCTTGCATGATCGGGCCAGTACTCGCTGCCACTCAACACCTGGTGGCCCAGGGGCGTCAGCGCCAGTGTGCGGCCAGGCCAGGGTAGGTGGCTGTCGGACTCAGTCAGCAAAGGAGAGGCCCCGTCGATCAGCGGCCGCATCAGGGCATGGAACATCATGTCGCCGAGGTAGGGCAGGGGTTCACGCTTGGCCATCAGCTCGGCGAACACCCGGGCAAACGGCGTGGGGCCGACTTCTACCAGATACTGCAGGGCCAGGCGCTCGGTCAGCGACAAGCCATCGCGAGCGCCGGGCAACTCCTGCAACTGTCGGCGCAGTGCCGGGGCCAGCAAGGGCAAGGCGGGGAGGGGGTTGCGGGCCAACTGTGCCAGGGCCACGGGCGAGCTGTCGCAATAGGCCGCCCACGCCTGCCGCGCCAATTGGCGCATGGGCTCGTCAACTGGCCGGCGCTGGGGCCACAGCCAGGCCAACACCTGCGGGGCCAATTGCCCGATGCCGATAAAGCGCTGCACGCCGGGAATGCGGTCGACCGCGATCAACTCCAGCCTGGCCGGCGTGTGCTGAAGACCTGCCAGGGCACGGATCAGGAACAGTTGGTCATAGGCATCCGCTTCGCACCACAACACGCTGTGGTCGGCGCTGCCCAGCTCTTCAAGATGGCTGTACTCATCGTCCAGGCGGCGTGCGGCATCTGCCACATCCAGGGTAAACGCCTGGCCGATGAAGCGCGCCCGCATCGCCCGGTAGGCCTCGCCAGGCAAGGTCTGGACCGGGCCCATGCACAGCGGGTCGCTGAGCATCCGAAACCGCCCCTTGAACCCCGCCACGCCGAGGCTGTGGGCAATATCATTGCCGCAGCGCCAATGGGTGGTGCGCGCTTCATCGCTGGCTTCGAAACCGGGGTGGTTGGCGGCGAAATCCACTGCATCCACATGGGCCTTGAGCTTGGGCCAACTGCTGAAACCCAGTTGCCGGGCAATCAGCCATTGGGCATCGGAAAGCGTCGGGTGCGGGTTGGCAAGCAGCGCCAGTTCGGTTGGCGCGGTGCCATGTTTCAGGCGCTGCAACAGTTCCTTGGCGCGCTTGCGCTGCTGCTCAAGGTTGATACGGCCGTCAGTGGCCGATGAGGCGGGGCGTTGCGACATACGATCTCCTTGCACAAACCTTGTCCGCTTTAAGGTTGGGAGTCGTAGTGATGAGGTATGCAGTCATGTCCTGGGCGCGGCCCTTTCCGCGGAAGGTGGCGTAGATGGCGCCTGGCGCGAATATAGGTAGGGGGAGGGTGGATTGCAAGGTGTTCTGTTTCTGGATGTTGAAATCGGCAACTTCTCCAAGAGCCGAAAAAACACTTGAGGTAGCCTTATTTCCTACAGACAACAAGGAGTCGTCATGCAACGAAAAACCATCAATCCCCCGACAGTCTTCAACTCCCTGCAATACGGTTTCAGCCAGGCCATGGAAGTGCGCGAGGGCCGGCGCATTCTCTTGTCCGGCCAGGTGGGGGTGGATGCTGACGAGCGCACCGTCGGCCCCGGCATCGCCGAGCAGACCGCCACCGCCCTAGACAATATTGAAAAGGTCCTGGCCGCGGCCGAGGGCGATCTGTCCCATGTGATCATGCTGCGCCTGTATATCGTCGAGTCCGCCCGCGATCAGCAGGAGCCTATCGCTGCCGCGCTGCGCGAGCGTTTCCCCGACAATCCGCCGCCGTCGTCATGGATCATCGTCAGCGGCCTGTCGCTGCCCGAGTGGTTGATCGAGATCGAGGCGGAGGCGCTGATCCCGGGGTGATCAATAGCGCATCATCACCGACTTGAGTTCGGTGTAGTCCTCGATAAACGCGCTGCCAAACTCCCGGCCAATCCCCGAGGATTTGTTGCCACCGAACGGCACGGCCGGGTCGAGCAGGGTGTGCATATTCACCCATACCGTGCCGGCGTTGATCGCCGGGACCATGCGCAGCGCCTTGCCCAGGTCGTTGGTCCACAGGCTGGCGCTGAGGCCGCCAGCGGTGTGGTTTATCAACGCCAGCAACTCATCCTCGTCGTCGTAGGGCAGGAACGTGGCGATGGGGCCGAAGGTCTCTTCGGTGAGCAGCGTGTCGTTGATGCTGTTGGCGAGAATGATCGTGGGCTCGACATAGCAACCCTGCCAATCCATTGGCTGGCCGCCATGGATGATCGTGTTGTTTTCGGCGCGGGCGGTGGCAAAAAAACCTTCCAGCTTCAGCTGGTGCTGACGGTGGGTGACCGGGCCGAACTCGGTGCGCTCATCCAGTGGCGAGCCGATATTCAGTCGGCTCAAACGCTGGGCCAGGGCTTGCATGACCGGGTTGATCTGCGAGCGGTGGACGAAGAACCGCTCGGCCGCCGCGCAGATTTGCCCGGAGTGCAGGAACCCGGCTTCGATAATGCCGTTGACGGCGGTTTCCAGCTTCACATCGGGCAGGAACGCCGCGGCGTTTTTGCCACCCAGTTCCAGGGTCGCGCGGGTCAGGCCGGCACCCATGGCCGCGCTGCCCACCGCAAGGCCGGTGGGCACCGAACCGGTGAATGACACCTTGTCGGTGCCGGGGTGTTCGATCAGCCCCTTACCCACCCGGCCGCCGCCGGTCAGCACATTCAGCACGCCAGCGGGCAGGCCGGCTTCCACCGCCAGTTCGGCAATGCGCAGCAGGGTCAGCGGCGTGAACTCGCTGGGCTTGATGATGATGCTGCACCCGGTCACCAGGGCCGAGGCGAGTTTCCAGATGGCGATCATGGTCGAGAAATTCCACGGCACGATGCCTACCACCACGCCCACCGGTTCGCGCAGGGTGAAGGCGGTGTAGCGCTCGCCGGCAAACGAAGGCAGTGACGGGGTGAGGGTCTGGCCGCTGATCTTGGTCGCCCAGCCTGCGTAATAACGCAGGAAATGCGCGGCCTGGTCCACCTCGAACGCCCGGGAAATCTGGATGATCTTGCCCGACTGACAGGTCTCGATCTGTGCCAGCTCCTCACGGTGGCGTTCCAGCAGGTCGGCGAGTTTGAGCAGCACGTTACCGCGCACTGCGGGGGCGGTCTGCGACCATTGTTTAAAGCCGTGCCTGGCGGAGGTCACGGCCAGCTCGATATCACTGGCTTGCGCGTCGGCGACCGTGGCGATGACCTGGCCGGTGGCAGGGTTGATCACCTCCAGGGTCTGGCTGGACTGGCTGGCGACGTAGCCACCGTCGATAAACAGGCCGTGGTCTCGACGCAAGAAGGCTTCGACGGTGGGCAGCAGCGCGATATCGCTCATGGGGAGGTTCCTGATCAAAAGGGAAACCCCGAGGCTAACCAACGCTGCAGGCGACAGCTTGACTGTGCCTGCCGGGGCGTATGTCTGTGGCTGCCATGCCCCTGTGGGAGCGGGCTTGCCCGCGATGGCTGAGTGTCAGTCGATACATTCGGCGGATGAACTACCGCTATCGCGGGCAAGCCCGCTCCTACAGGGGAAGTGCGGTGGTTCAGGTGCAACCCACGGCTTAGAACGGCACCGCCACCACCAACTGGCTATACACGTTGGTGCCGTTGCCACCGACCTGGTTGCCGCCCGTCTCCTGGTCCTTGTCCGGTTGGTACAGGCCAATCAACGGCGTGATGATCAGGTGTTCGTTCACCGCCCATTCGACATACAGGTCCAGCTCGCGGCCATCCAGGTCGAGCATGTTGCGCTTGCTGACAGTCTGGTAGTCGAAGAACAGTGCGCCGAGGGTCAGGTTGTCCAGCGGCTTGACCTTGAGTGCCACGTGCTGCACCGAGGTGTTGCTGTTGTAGGGCCCGGAGTAGTTGCCCGCCACTTCGCCCTGGACCCAGGTACCCAACCCTCGATTGAAGCCAGCGAATAGCGCATCCCAGTTTTTCGAGTAGCGCGCATAGCGGTAGGTCAGGTCCGGCGACCAGGGCAGGTCGGCGAAGGTGTAGCCGGCCTCGGCGTACCAGGCTTTTTCCGGGCCGGGGTCTTTGTCCTGCCAGGCGTATTCAAACGAGAAGTGCGCGTTGTCGATCCCGGCATTCCCGGTGCCGCGCAGGCTGTAGAGGTTCATGCCCTTGCGTTGGCGTTGCAGGTCGTTGGCAAACCGCTCGTCCACGTCGATGCCATGCAGGTAGGTCAGACCCAGGGTGCCTGGCGCTGCGCTGTATTCCAGGGTGCCGATGGCCATTTCGGTCAGGGCCTGGGCGCGGTTGTCGGACTCGATCCACATCAGGCTGCCATGCAGGCCGTCCTTGCCGCCCAGGCGCATCACTGCCGCCTTGTCGAACGCATGCCGCGCCGCGATGTAATAGGCGCCGCCGCGGTCGAACTCACCGTCGGCCACGCCATTGCCCAGGTTCGGGCCATCGTCGTTGATGATAAAACCGTCGCCCACGGTGATGATCTGGCGCCCGTACGACAGGTCCAGGCCATCCTTGCCCAGGGCCGGCAACAGGTCCCCCGAGCGCCAGCCGGCAAAGGCTTCGTCGAACTTGGTGGTGCGCTCGCTGCCGTCGGTCACGCGGGAGGCATCGCCATCGCCCCAGGTGCCGGAACTCACCAGGTTGGTGGTGCCATACACACTGGCGTTGCCGCCCAGGGTCTGCTCGACGCTCAAGCCGTACTTGATAAAGCCTTCACGCCAGGTCGAACCGCCCTGGCTGCCCTCGTAGTTCTTGCGACTGTTGAACATGCCGTACACGGCCAGGAAGTTGCCGGTGACGGTGGTGTCGTCGTCGGCATACAGTTCGATTGCCTGGGCTGAAGGTTGGCCAATCAACAGCGCCAGACCCAGGCCGACAGCCGGGCGCAGGTGGCGGGTTTTGCGTGTGTGCTCCATTGTTATAGTCCCCCAAGGGTTAAGTTGAGGGCGCATTAGGGCGAGCGTCGGCGGCGCAAGTCTTTCACCTGCGTGCCAGGTAATTGATCCTGGCCGCCAGGCTGCAAGCCCTGGCAGGGAGCAACAAAACCGGCGGCAGCCAGGGGCAAGACGATCAGGTGGGGCGGGGCGCACAGTGCAAACACTTCTAAAAAATCCCTTTCGAGGATCTGCACCATGTCGAGCAATGACAGACTTACTGCGCACCTGAACCGGGGCACGGTGGGTTTCCCCACCGCGTTGGCCAGCACCATTGGCCTGATCATGGCCAGCCCGGTGATTCTCACCGCGACCATGGGCTTTGGCATCGGCGGCAGCGCGTTTGCGCTGGCCATGCTGCTGGCCGTGGTGATGATGCTGGCCCAGGCCACGACCTTCGCCGAGGCCGCCTCGATACTGCCTACCACCGGCTCGGTGTACGACTACATCAATTGCGGCATGGGCCGTTTCTTTGCGATCACCGGCACCTTGTCGGCGTATTTGATCGTGCATGTGTTTGCCGGCACCGCCGAGACCATCCTCGCCGGGGTCATGGCCCTGGTGAACTTCGAACACCTCAACACCCTGGCCGAATCCGCCGGTGGCTCGTGGCTGCTGGGTGTCGGTTTTGTGCTGGTGTTCGGCGTGCTCAATGTGTTTGGCGTCAGTGCCTTTGGCCGCGCCGAGATCATCCTCACCTTCGGCATGTGGACCACCTTGATGGTGTTTGGCGTGCTGGGCCTGATCGCCGCGCCGGCAGTGCAGCTGGACGGCTGGTTTGGTGAGTCCCTGGTGGGCACCGACCTGGTGACAGTGCTGTCGTTGGTGGGCATGGCGATGTTTATGTTTGTCGGCTGTGAATTCGTCACCCCGCTGGCGCCGGACTTGCGCCAGTCGGCCAAGGTCATGCCCCGGGCAATGATGCTCGGCCTGATGGGCGTGGCAACGTGCATGTTCATCTATGGCGCAGCGATGAAGCGCCAGGTGGAAAACGTGGTGCTGGACGCGACCAGCGGCGTGCATCTGCTGGACACACCCATGGCCATTCCACGCTTTGCCGAACAGGTGATGGGGCAGATCGGGCCGCTGTGGCTGGGCATTGGCTTTCTGTTTGCCGGCGCCGCCACCATCAACACCCTGATGGCCGGTGTGCCACGCATTCTGTATGGCATGGCGGTGGATGGCGCGTTGCCCAAGGTCTTCACCTACCTGCACCCACGCTTCAAGACTCCGGTGCTGTGCATCCTGGTGGCGATGCTGATTCCGTGCCTGCATGCGCTGTACCTGGGCGGCAACACCGACAACATCATGCACCTGGTGCTGGCGGCGGTGTGTGCGTGGAGTTTCGCCTACCTGTTGGTCACGGTGTCGGTGGTGATCCTGCGCATTCGTCGCCCCGATTTGCCACGGGCTTATCGCTCGCCGTGGTTCCCGCTGCCGCAGTTGCTGTCCAGCGCCGGCATTCTGTTGGGCATGTGGTTTATCACGCCGCCAGGGATGAACCCGGCGGATATCTATGTCCCGTTCGGCGTGATGCTGGGCGGCACTGCGGTGTATGCGCTGTTCTGGACCCTGGTGGTGCAGAAGGTCAATCCATTCACGCCGGCGTCGGTGGAAGACGTGCTGGCCAAGGAGTTTGCCAATGAACCGGGTCACGCTCATCACGGCTATGTCAGCACTGCGGCAAAAGCTGTCTGAACTGTTCAGTGCGCAACGGGCGCCCGCCGGCTATCAGCCTGGGCGCACCCTGGGGCAGTTGCAGCGCAACCTCGGGCTGGCGCGTTTCGAGCAGGTATCGCCGACTTTGGCGCACGCCCTCCTGGACGACGACAGCCTGCACCTGGAAATCCGCGAGCGCACCGAATCGCAGTTGTTGATGCACCTGGTCATGACCGAATTCAGCCTGCGCCTACCCGCCTCGGCAGAGGGCGCGGCACGCTTTGAATTGCACCATGGCGGGGCCATTCGACGAACTGGAATCTGCTGCCGGCAGCGCGCGGGCGAGGGGGCATTGCTGGGGCAATTGCAGGCGCGCTTGCAACAGGACAGCGCCCTGCACGAGGCATTGATGCCCCTGGATTTCAAGCGCCTGCACATCGAGCTGCATGCCCAGCAATGGCACGTACGCCTGGAGCACATGGGCGGCAGCGAGGTGGTCAACCGCATGCCGGCCTTCCGACGCTACATTGCCCTGAGCCGTGAACAGCGGGATGTACTGCTGGCTGCGCTGCTCGGCTTGCAGCGCGTATTGCGCACGCTCTGATTGGCATCATTAGTGCTAACACAATGGTGGACAGGTACTTGTTGCGCGCATATAGATAACATGTTAACTATTGCCCGACAAAAACAATAAGCCATTGTGGAGACACCCATGGGTATCCAACAGAGTGCACAACAGGGGCTCGACACCTGGAACCGCGACTTGCGTGCCATGTGCGGCCACTTCGACACCGAACTGGCCTTCAACCGCTCGCTGTTTATCGGCGAGTTCTCCATGCTCGCCAGCGGCGGCCTGTCGTTGGCCAGCCTGCGTACCAATGCCGGGTTGATCAAGCGCCAGGCGACCAACCCCGACCGCGATAACGATCAGGATTGCTTTTTGGTCAGCCAGCGCAGCGGCTATTCGCAGATCGTGCAGAACGGCCAGCGGGTGCAACTGGCTCCTGGCGAACTGCTGCTGATGGACTCGGTGGGCTCTATTGAAATCACCCCATTCGGCTTGATCGAGCATATCTCGCTGTCGTTGCCGCGCACCCAGGTGTGCAAGCAGATGGGCAGCCAATCAAAGACCTTTGGCAAGATCTCCTCCAGCAAAGCCTGCGGGCGCATGTTGCATGTGTTGATGGACCAGTTGTGCAAGGGCAGCGAGGGTGCCGAGGACGAGGTTGAGGCGCTGCAGTGTGCCTTTGTGTCACTGCTGGGCTCGGCCCTGGAGCAGGACGATGACGCGCGCGAGGACGTGGCCGCGTTGCAGGGCAACAACCTGCGCAGCTACGTGCAGAAAATCATTGATGAGTCTCTGAGCCAGCCTGGCTTGAGCCCGGTGGGCCTGGCCAGCCGCTTGAACATCTCGGTGCGCCATTTGTACCGGCTGTTCGAAGAACAGGACGACAGCGTCTGCCGCTACATCCAGCGCGCGCGGCTCAAGCGCAGCGCCGATGACTTGATCAACCCGTTCCTGCGCAGCGAGTCGATCACCTCGATTGCCTACAAATGGGGCTTCACCGATTCTGCGCATTTCAGCCGTTCGTTCAAGAAGCAGTTTGAGCAGTCGCCCAAGGCGTTTCGCAGTAGCCGGTTGCAGCAGGTGGTAGGAATGGCCTGACCGCGACTTATCAATCAGCCCACCCCCAATGTGGGAGTGGGCTTGTGTGGGAGCGGGCTTGCCCGCGATTGCGGTATGTCAGATTAGAAGTACTTAACTGATCCACCGCCATCGCGGGCAAGCCCGCTCCCACACCAAGCAACGCAGTTATGCGACCGCGAAGTAGTGCTTGACGAAACTCTCGCTGACCACTTCCCACAGCACGGGTGTGCCCTGGGTCACGAACCAGCTGTCACCGGCCTGGTAGCGGGTGGTTTGGCCGGTGTTTTCGTCGGTCAGGCGCACCTCGCCGGTGACCACTGTGGCTTGTTCATGAAACGGGTAGACCATGCGGAATTTGCCCTGGGTGGTGCCGAAATAGGCGCTGCTGACTTTGTCGGTGGGCGCACCAAAAGTCATTTTGCCGAAAGCCTTGAGCTCGCCGGCGAGGATCTCGGAGCCGAGATCGGCAACGGTGCCCCAGGCGTCGAGTTCAGACAGCTGGATATCTTTCTTGAGGGTAACGAGGGCCATACAGTTGCTCCTGAGGGATAAAAATGGAGTTAGCGGCGACCATTCCAGTAACCGGACAGTTGGTGCCAGGATTTGCCGGCGGTCAGCAGCAAGGGGCGGATTGCGTCCTTGCCGATAATCGTCGGGCGGTGGACTGAGCTGACCAGGTCATAGCGCGCCGAGCCTTCGCTCATGCCTTCGGCCAGGACCTTGCAGATGATGTGGCTGGGGGTGACGCCAAAGCCCGAGTAACCCTGGACGAAGAACGCATTGCTGCGCCCCGGCAGGGTGCCGATCTGGGGGAACAGGTTGGGGCTGCAGGCCATCGGGCCGCCCCAGGCCAGGTCGATTTTCACGTCCTTGAGGTAGGGGAAGATCTTCAGCATCAACTTGCGGTTCCAGGCTTTCAAATCGCCGGGAATGTGCTCTACCAGCGGCGTGGCGGCGCCGAACAGCAGGCGGTTTTCGTTGGTCACGCGGTAGTAGTCGATCACCGGGCGGATGTCGCTGTAGGCCCCGCGAATCGGGCTTATCCGCTGGATCAGTTCTTCGCTCAACGGCTCGGTCATCATCTGGAACGCGTAGGTGTTGATGGTCGAGCGATGCAGCTCCGGCTCCAGCTTGTTGAGAAAACTGTCACAGGCCCACAACAGCTTGCTGGCCTTGACCGAGCCGCGCCCGGTGCGCACGGTGATGCGCTCGCCATAGCTGACTTCCAGCGCCGGGCTGTTCTCGAAGATCCGCACGCCAAGGCCGGCCAGGGCGGTGGCTTCGCCCAGCAGCAGGTTCAGCGAATGCACATGCCCGCCGCCCATATGCAACAGGGCGCTGCTGTAGGCGTCGGAGCCGATGATCTGCTGGACGTCGGAGCCGCCGAGAAAGCGGATTTCATGCTTGCTGTTGATCGACTTGAAGTCTTTTTCCCAGGCCCGCAGGGTCTTTTCCTGACGGGCGTTGAAGCCCATATAGCCGTAGCCATGGCAGAAATCGGCGTCGATGTTGTACTTGGCGATCCGGTCTTTGATGATGTCGGCGCCCAGGTCACTGATCTCGAACACTTGGCGCAGGCCGTCTTCGCCGACGTCTTGCTTGATTTTCTCCAGGTCGTGGCCGATGCCGGCCATGATCTGCCCGCCATTGCGCCCGGTGCCGCCAAAGCCCAGGTAGCGCGCCTCCAGCACGACAATATTGGTGATGCCCTTTTCTGCCAGTTCCAGCGCCGTGTTGATCCCGGAAAAGCCGCCGCCGATCACGACGACGTCGGCCTCGATGTCCTGCTCCAGGGTGGGAAAGCTCAGGTTGTACTTCTTGGTCGCGGTGTAATACGTGGGGGTTTCAATAGTGATCATGGCGCAGCCTGAAAAGTGAAGGAAGGCTCTAAAGCAGATGTCTTCATTAGGGGCTTTGGCGGCAGCAATGTCTTGATCCTGCGTGCCGGGGCTTTTGATTCAGCGCGCCATGGACGTGCGCGACCATTAAGTTATAGCGCTTGCGCGGGGTGGGGATGTTAGAGTTTCGTTAAAACATTAACTAAATATCACGTGACCCTGACACTATGCTCAAACCCCGGCAGTCCCTGACCCTCACTTTGCTACAGGCCCGCGAAGCGGCCATGAGTTTTTTCCGTCCCTCGCTGAACGAGCACGGCCTCACCGAGCAGCAATGGCGGGTGATCCGCATCCTCAATGAACACGATGAACTGGAGATTTACCAACTGGCGGAACTGGCCTGCATCCTCAAACCGAGCATGACTGGCGTGCTGGTGCGCATGGAAGCGGCGGGGATGATCCATCGGCGCAAGGCCGAGCAGGATCAGCGGCGGGTATTGGTGACCCTGGCGGACAAGGGGCGGGCGAGTTTTGCCTCCATGAGCCAGTGCATGGAGGCCAACTACCAGCGCTTGCAGGAGCAACTGGGGGAGGAGAAGTTGCAGACGTTGCTGGGGCTGTTGGATGAGCTGAAAAACATCAAGCGCTGAAACACGATCTCTCAAACACCACGCATCCAAAATGTGGGAGCGGGCTTGCTCGCGAAAGCAGTGGTTCAGTCACCGAATATATTGACTGACACACCGCTTTCGCGAGCAAGCCCGCTCCCACATTGGGTCCTGCGGCGTTTGAAGGTAATTAGTAGACGCCGCCAGTGCTCGCTGGCGCGGGTTTGTCTTTGAACGTGCCCACCAACCCCTGCAACCCACGCATCAGCACCGTGGTATCCACCCCCACCGCGACAAACCCCGCGCCCAGTTCGATGTAACGCCGGGCCAGTTTCTCATCGGCACTGAGAATCCCCGCCGCCTTGCCCGCCTGGCGGATCCGCGCAATGGCATCTTCGATTGCCGCTTGCACGTCTGGGTGCCCCGGATTGCCTCGGTGGCCCATGGAGGCACTCAAATCCGCCGGGCCGATAAACACGCCGTCCACCCCCTCGACGGCGGCAATCGCGTCGAGGTTGGCCAGGCCTTGCAGGCTTTCGATCTGCACCAGCAGGCACATCTGTGCATCGGCCTGGTCCAGGTAGCCGTCGATGCTGTTCCAGCGCGAAGCCCGCGCCAGCGCACTGCCCACACCGCGTATGCCTTGGGGCGGATAGCGCATGGCGCGCACCAGCTCCCGGGCCTGGGCGGCGCTTTCGACCATCGGCACCAGCAGTGTCTGCGCGCCGATATCCAGCACCTGCTTGATCAGCGCGGTATCGCCGATCACCGGGCGAATCACCGCCGCGCTGGGGTAGGGCGCCACAGCCTGCAATTGGCCGAGCATGCCGCGCACGTCGTTGGGGGCGTGTTCGCCGTCGATCAGCAGCCAGTCGAAACCGGCATTGGCCGCCAGTTCCGCGCAGTACGCGTCCGCCAGGCCCAGCCACAGGCCGATCTGCGCTTCACCGCTGGCGAGCCGCTGTTTGAAACGGTTGACAGGCATGTCCATGAATCAGTCCTCCAGGGGTCAGACGAAGCGGCAGGAAATCGAACCGAGCATGTCGTAGTCGACATGGAAGGTATCGCCCGGGCTCGCCGCCACCGGCCGGGTAAACGAGCCGCCGAGGATGATTTGCCCCGGCAGCAAGGTGACGTCGTAGGGCGCCAGCTTGTTTGCCAGCCAGGCCACACCCTTGGCCGGGTGGTTGAGCACGGCGGCCGAGACCCCGGACTCTTCGATCACGCCGTTGCGGTACAGCACCGCCGGCACTTTGCGCAGGTCGATTTCGGTTGGCCGCACCGCGCGGCCGCCCATGACCACCCCTGCATTCGCGGCGTTGTCGGAGATGGTGTCGAACACTTTGCGCGTGGCCTTGGTGTGCGGGTCGATCTGCTGGATACGCGCGTCGATGATTTCCAGGGCCGGGATCACCCACTCGGTGGCGTCAAGCACATCGAAAATCGTGCAGCTGGGGCCCTTGAGCGGTTTGCCGAGGATGAAGGCCAGTTCGACCTCGACCCGCGGCACGATAAAGCGCTCGAACGGAATGTCGGTGCCTTCCTCAAACAGCATGTCATCGAGCAGCGCACCGTAGTCCGGTTCGGTGATGTTCGACGACACCTGCATCGCCCGCGAGGTCAGGCCGATCTTGTGCCCGACCAGCTTGCGCCCGCCCTTGATCTTCTGGGCGACCCAGGCGCGCTGGATGGCGTAGGCGTCCTCGATCGTGATCGCCGGATGCTCAAGGGAAAACTGGCGTACCTGTTCGCGGCTGCGTTCGGCATGGTCCAGCTGGGAGGCGGCTTGCAGGATGAGCTGTGGATCAAGCATGACAAGGGTCTCTTACTGAGGGTTGACGATGGCAGCGTTGGTGCGCAGCACCAGCAGGCCGCCAAGGGCGATAAACAGCGCCAGCACGTACAGGGCGAGGCTGGCGCTCTGGGTGGTGTCGCGCATCCAGCCGATCAGGTACGGCGCAAGGAACGAGGCAATGCTGCCAAACGAGCTGATCATGGCGATCCCGGCCGCCTGGGTGCAGTTGGACAAGAAGGCCGGCGGCAGTTGCCAGAACATCGGCAGCGCGGCGCTGGCGCCCATGCCGGCGACAATCAGGCCGCCCATCACCACCAGCGAGTTGCCCGGTGCCAGGCCGGCCACCGCGATCCCCGCCGCCGCCATCAGCAATGGCACACACAAGTGCCAGCGGCGTTCGCGGTTGCGGTCCGAGGAGCGTCCGCAGCCGATCATGAAAAAGCAGCCGGCCAGGTACGGCACGGCGCTCAGCAGGCCGACCTGGCTGTCGCGGCCGATGCCGGCGCCATGGATCAGGGTGGGCATCCAGAACGCCAGGGTGTTGACCGCCAGCATCACCGCAAAATAGATCGCTACCAGCAGCCACACTTGCGGGTCGCGCAGGATGCCGCCAAAGGAGGTGATGGATTTGCGCTTTTCCTCGGTGCTCAACTGTTCGCGCAATTGTTGTTTCTGCGCAGGCTCCAGCCATTTCACCGTTTCAAAACTGTCCGGCAGGTACTTGAGCACCACCAGGCCCAGCAGCACCACGGGTGCGCCTTCGATCAGGAACATCCACTGCCAGCCGCGCATCCCGCCGAAGTCGTGGAAGTTTTCCAGGATCGCCCCTGAGAGCGGCCCGCCAATCACCCCGGCCATGGGCACGGCGATGGCGAACAGGGCGGTGATCTGCGCACGTCGGCGCGCCGGGTACCAGCGGTTGAGAAACACCAGGATCCCGGGGAAGAAACCCGCTTCGGCCACGCCCAGCAAAAAACGCAGGACGTAGAAGCCGGTGGAGCTTTCGATCCACAGCATGCTGGTCGACAGGATGCCCCACACCACCATCAGGCAGGCGATCCAGCGCCGTGGCCCAACGCGGTCCAGGGCCATGTTGCTGGGCACGCCGAACAGCGCGTAGGCGATAAAAAACAGACCGGCCCCGAAGCCATACACCGTGTCGCTGAAATGCAGGTCGTTGCTCATCTGCATCTTGGCGAACCCGATGTTGATCCGGTCCAGGTGGGCAAACAGGTAACAGATCAGCAACAACGGCATCAGGCGCCAGGTGACGGTGCTGTGGGTGCGATCATGCTCGGCAAGGGTGACGCTGTGGGCGGTATTGGCTGTGCTCATGATGTTGTACTTTTTGTCTGAGAGGCCGTTGGGGGAGGCGGGGGGTCAACCCGCCTGGTTGCTTAAAAACGCGTGGACGTTGTTCTGTTTGAAATTCAACTGCGGGTGCAGCTCGACCATCTCGAAGGACAGCGCCAGCAGCCGTTGTGCCTGCAGGGCGGCGAAGTGCTCGGTGATCACCATGAACAAGGTTTCAGCCACCGCCTGACGGGTAGGCAGGTCGCGACCGTGGCCGACCTTGAGGGTCATATGGACGAAGGCGTAGTCGTGCTTGCCATCGGCCATGCGCCAGGTGTCCAGGCGCACCGCGCGGCTGCGGATGCCGCCGAGGGGGAACACGCCACTGTCTCCCAGCACCTGGTGGACCTTTTCAAACAGCCCTGCCAGGTCGGCCTGGGGTTCGAGGTTGTCGGTGTATTCGGCGATGAAATGCGGCATGCAAAGCCTCCTTCTGTAGGCGATTTAATGTGGGCGCTGTGTCGCCGGGCGAGGCTGCGCCCACATCTGCGGGTGTTGTATTCAGAGCGGGAAAATGGCGTTGATCTGGCCGGTGCCGGAGCTGCCGAATGGCTCGGTGATGATCTCGGCCGGGCGGTTGTACTCAGGCCCGCCGAGCAAGCCCAGGAGCATCGCGGTGTCGTGCATCTTGCCCTCGCCAAAGCAGTGTTCGGCATAGTCCGGGAGCATCGCGCAGAACTCCTTGAAGCGGCCTTCGCGCCACATCTGCACCACGTGCATATCCACTTGCTTGTCGAACTCGCGGGTCCAGTTGTGGATATTGGCTTCGGCTTCGCGGTCGTCGGAGAAGCGGTGCGACAGTGACCCGGAAGCCAGCACCAGCACCTTGCGATCACTCTTCTCGATGGCGCGGCGCACGGCGGCACCGAAGGCGAAGCTGTCTGCCAGGCGATGCCAGGCGCACCAGGCGGCGATGGAGATCACCTTGAATTTCTGCTCTTGGGGCACGTCCATGTGCATGTAGCGCATGGGCACCAGGGTGCCGTATTCCAGCTCCAGGCTCGGGATGTTGTGGTTCATGGTGCGCACCCCGGCCAGGTTGGCTTCGGCGGCAATCAGTTCACCCAGTTCCGGGCAGCCGGGGTAGGCGTACTCCATGTTCTTGATGAAGTGCGGCA
This sequence comes from Pseudomonas sp. FP2294, assembly GCF_030687625.1. NCBI lineage: Bacteria > Pseudomonadati > Pseudomonadota > Gammaproteobacteria > Pseudomonadales > Pseudomonadaceae > Pseudomonas > Pseudomonas sp. FP2294. The sequence continues at coordinate 3,726,866 of NZ_CP117441.1, read as the reverse complement.
GCTCATTGCTGGTGTAGGTGCCCTGGAAGCGCTCGCCACCGTTGACGTGGTAACCGCTGTTGACCAGCCAGTGCACATCGAATACCACTGCGGTGTCGGCCCCCAGTTCACGGGCGCGGCGCCCGATCTCCTTGTGCCCGGCAATCGCCGCCTCGCGGCAACCGTGGTGCTTGCCCGGTAGTTCCGACAGGTACATGGAAGGCACGTGGCAGATTTTCGCCGCCAGGACTACTTCACCCATGATCATTCTCCTGATTTCATTATTCTTGTTGGTACGCTACGGACCCTGTAGGAGCGAGCCCCGGCGGGGTTACACGCCCCAGCGCGGGATGTGGTGGCTGCCCATGGAAATGCACACGTTCTTGATCTCGGCGAACACTTCGAAGCTGTACTGGCCGCCTTCACGACCGGTCCCCGAGCCCTTGACCCCGCCGAACGGCTGACGCAGGTCGCGCACGTTCTGGCTGTTGATAAACACCATGCCGGCCTCGATGCCACGGGCCAGGCGATGGGCCTTGCCGATGTCCTGGGTCCAGATATAGGACGCCAGGCCATACTCGGTCTCGTTGGCCAGTTGCAGGGCCTCGGCTTCGTCCTTGAAGGGAATCAGGCACACCACCGGACCGAAGATTTCTTCCTGGGCGATGCGCATGTTGTTGTTGACATCGGCGAACACGGTTGGCTGGATAAACTGCCCGCGTGCCAGGTGCGCCGGCAGGTTGGCCGGCCGCTCCAGGCCGCCTGCAACCAGGTTGGCGCCTTCTTCTAGGCCAATCTTGATGTAGCCGGTGACTTTGTCATAGTGGGCTTGCGTGATCATCGAGCCCACCTGGGTGTTCGGGTCTTGCGGGTCACCGACAATCAGGCGTTTGGCGCGGGCGGCGAACTCGGCGACGAACTGCGGGTACACGCTCTCCTGGATAAACACCCGGCTGCCGGCGGTGCAGCGCTCGCCGTTGAGCGAGAAGATGGTGAACAGCGCGGCATCCAGGGCCCGTTCGAGGTCGGCGTCTTCAAAAATCAGCACCGGCGACTTGCCACCCAGCTCCATGGAGTACTTTTTCAGGCCGGCGGTCTGCATGATCTTCTTGCCGGTGGCGGTGCCGCCGGTAAAGGAAATTGCCCGCACATCCGGGTGACGCACCAGGGCATCACCGGCGGTGGCGCCGTAGCCCTGGATCACGTTGAGCACGCCCTTGGGGATCCCTGCTTCCAATGCCAGGCGTCCCAGTTCGTTGGCGGTCAGCGGCGACAGCTCGGACATCTTCAGTACCGCCGTGTTGCCCAGGGCCAGGCACGGGGCGGTCTTCCAGGTGGCAGTCATGAACGGTACGTTCCATGGCGACACCAGCGCGCACACACCCACCGGTTGGTACAGGGTGTAGTTGAGCATCTGGTCGTCCACCGGGTAGCTGTGGCCGTCCATGCGCGTGCAGACTTCGGCGAAGAAATCAAAGTTGTGCGAGGCCCGAGGGATCAGCACGTTCTTGGTCTGGTGGATCGGCAGGCCGGTGTCCAGGGTTTCCAGTTCGGCCAGGTGCGGTACGTTCTGCTCGATCAGTTCGCCGAGCTTGCGCATCAGGCGCGCGCGCTCCTTGGCCGGGGTGTTGGCCCACTTCGGGAAGGCTTCCTTGGCCGCAGCCACGGCCTGGGCGACTTCTTCAGCGCCACCGCTGGCCACTTCACCAATCGCCTCGCCGGTGGCGGGGTTGTAGTTGATGAAGGTGTCTTTGCTTTCGACCTCGCGGCCGTTGATCCAGTGTTTGATCATGGGGTTCAAGCCTCTTTCCGGGCGGCGAAAAAGTCCGCCTCGCTGACAATTCGGTTGACCAGGCGGCCGACGCCTTGCACTTCCACCACCACTTCATCCCCTGGCACCACATCGGCCAGGCCTTCGGGGGTGCCGGTGGCGATCATGTCGCCGGGTTGCAGGGTCATGAAGCTGGACAGGTATTCGATCAGGTAGGGGATATCGAAAATCATGTCGCGGGTGCTGCCTTCCTGGCGCAACTCACCGTTGATCCAGGTGCGCAGGGTCAGGTTGCCTGGGTCCGGCACATCGGCCACGTCGACCATCCATGGGCCGACCGGGGTGGTGGCGTCGCGGTTTTTCACGCGCAGGTTGGGGCGGTAGTAGTTTTCCAGGTAGTCGCGGATCGCGTAGTCGTTGCACACGGTGTAGCCGGCCAGGTACTCCAGGGCGTCCTCGCGCTTGACGTTGCGCGCCGGCTTGCCGATCACCGCCACCAGTTCGCACTCGTAGTGCATATAGGCGATGTTGTCCGGGCGCCAGGTGATCTGGTTGTGCCCGGTGTAGGTGCCTGGCGACTTGATAAAGGCCAGCGGCTCGGTCGGCGGGGCGAAGGCCAGCTCGGCGGCATGGTCGGCGTAGTTCAGGCCCAGGGCGAACATATTGCCGGTGGCCGGTGGCAGCCACTCGACCTGGTCTTCGGCCAGCAGCCGGCCATCGGCCAGGCGCACAGCGTTATCGGCTTCGACGTGGACCTGATGGACCTGGCCTGCATAGCGGATACGGGCGTGTTTCATGGGTGCTCCTCGGCCTGGATGTGGTTGACCAGGCGGCCCAGGCCGCTGATCTCGACTTCGACGGTGTCGCCGGGCTGCACATCCACGCGGCCTTCAGGCGTGCCGGTGATCAGCACATCGCCCGCATGCAGGGTCATGAACTCGCTGATTTCGGCGATCAAGCGGGGAATGTCGCGCACAAAATTGGCCGTGGTGTTCTGCTGGCGCAACTCGCCGTTGACGAACAGCTTGAGGCTCAACTGATGGGGGTTGGCGATCTGCTCGCGGGCCACCAGCTCAGGGCCCAGGGCGCAGAACCCGTCGCGGCACTTGGCTTTGACGGCGGGGCGGTAGTAGCTGTCTTCCGGCAGGCTGAACTCATTGACGATGACGTAGCCCGCCACGTGCTCCAGGGCATTTTCCACGCTGACGCGGCTGGCGCTTTTGCCGATCACCACGCCCAGGGCCGGGCCCGGTTGCAGGCGTTCGCCGTGGGGCTGGAGCACGATGCCGTCATGGCTGTTGCGGGTGTTGGGGGTCTTGATAAACAGCACCGGCTTGACCGGCGGCTTCTGGTACGGCGGCTGCTCGAATTCGGCGAGACGCTGGTTCAGCAAGCCCTGGTAGTTCAGCGCGACGCCGAACAGGGTGCCGCTGGCAACATCATGCAGGGTACGGCTCATGGATTTCTCCTGGCGATGGCGACTGCTCTGGAGGCAGTTCGTTAATGTGTTAACGTTATAATTAATATGTTAACTACCGTCAAGCGTGGCAAAATCATCGGGTGCAAAAAACAATAAAGAGGCGCCTGTGAAACCGATCCCCAACATCAACATCGGCCAGGTCTACGACCAGCGCTACAGCGATGCCGACGTGCATTACGACCGGCTCGGCAACCTGGCGGGGTTTTTCGGGCGCAATATGCCCGTGCATCGGCATGACCGGTTTTTCCAGGTGCATTACGTCAAGAGTGGCGCCGTGCGGGTCTACCTCGACGATCAGCAGTACCTGGAATCCGGGCCGATGTTTTTTCTCACGCCGCCCACGGTAGCCCATGCCTTTGTCACCGAAGCCGATGCCGACGGCCATGTCCTGACCGTGCGCCAGCAACTGGTACGGGCGCTGATTGATGCCGACCCGAGCCTTGCGCCCGGCCCGCAGATACCGCCCGCCTGCGTCGCGCTGGCACGCCTGGCACCCACGTTTGAGCCCGAGATCAAGCGGCTGGAGTGGCTGTTCGACGAGCTGTGCAACGAGGTCAACAGCACGGGCGCCGGGCGGGCGACAGCCCTGGAAAGCCTGACCCGCCTGATCATGATCAGCCTGCTGCGCCTGTGCGCCAATTCCCTGGAAGCGCGCCCGGCGCGCCACGAAGACTTGCGCATCTTCCATCGCTTCAATGAACTGATCGAAGACCACTATTTGCTGCATTGGCCGCTGTCGGCGTACGCCGAGCACATTGGCGTGACCGAGGCGCGGCTCAACGACGTATGCCGGCGTATTGCCGACCTGCCGTCCAAGCGCCTGGTGCTGGAACGGCTGATGCAGGAAGCCCGGCGCCTGCTGCTGTTTACCGGCAGTTCCGCGAATGAAATCTGCTACCAGTTGGGGTTCAAGGACCCGGCCTATTTCAGCCGGTTCTTCCAGCGTTATGCACAGATGACGCCGGGGGAGTACCGCCTGCGTCAATCGGGCCTGCGTTGATCACCACAGCGCCAGGCTGTAGCCGACGATGATGCGGTTTTCGTCGATATCACTGGTCAGGCCGTTGCTCGACCGCAGGGTCGCGTTACGCAGCCTGACGTTGACGTTTTTCAGCGGCCCGCTCTGCACGGTGTAGGTCAGGTCGGTATCGCGCTCCCATTCGCGGCCGTTGCGCACGCTGGCGGTCTGCACATGGCTGCCGTCCACATAGCGCGTCATAAAGGTCAGCCCCGGCAGGCCGAGGGCGGCGAAGTTGTAGTCATAGCGCGCTTGCCAGGCATCGGTCTCGGCCTTGGTGAACACATTGATGGTTACCAGGTTGACCGAGTAGGGGTCCATGCCGGGGTAGGCGAAATCGCCATGGCCTGACAGGTTCTGGTAGCCCAGGCCGAACTTGTGCGCCCCTGTCGACAGGCTCAGCATGCCGTTGAAGAACCGGTTGTCGATGCGCCCGCCATCCACCCGCGAAGCGCCGCGCAATTCATGGCTGCCCTGTTCGCGGGTATCGAAGTAGCGCAGGTCGCTGCGCAGGCTCATGCCGTTGCTCAGCGGCAGGTCATGCACCAGGCCGATGAAGTGCTGGCGGTAGATATCCTGCATCTGTGCGTAGTAGTAAGTCGTCGCCAGCTGTGGGGTGATTGCATAGGTGCCGCCGGCCAGGTCCAGGTGGCTGCTGTCGACGCCGGCGTAGCTCATCGCGTCGTTGCTGGAAGAGTCGCGCAGGTTCTGTTTTTCCAGGCGGCCGAGGTTCAGGGTCAGGCCGGCGATGTCCTGGGAGGTGAGCAACTCGCCGCTATAGGTCGAGGGCAGGAGCCGGGTGTCGTTGTAGGCGGCCACCGGCAACTGCGGCTGCAGGGTGCCGGCCTTGAGCACGGTTTTAGAGACCCGCACCTTGGCCGTCAGGCCCAGCTCACTGTAATTGTCGACGGGCTGCTGGCTGGCGCCATACGGCAGCAGCCCGGTGCCACGGCGGTCGCGGCTGGAGTCGAGCTTGACCCCCAGCTCACCCAGGGCATCCACGCCAAAGCCCACCCGGCCTTCGGTGTAGCCCGACTCCAGGCGCAGCACAAAGCCTTGGGCCCACTCATCGGCCTTGTTCTGCGGCGCGTTGGTTTGGCGAAAGTCGCGGTTCATATAGAAGTTGCGCAGGTCGAGGCTGGCCTTGCTGTCCTGGATAAACTCGGCGTAGGCGCTCAAAGGGCTGAACGTAGCGCACAGGCCAGCGCTGGCCGCCAGGGGAAGGAGGCGCAAATGCATGACAGATTCCTTTTGTTGTTTTTGTAGGTATCGCCCTTCGGATCGCTGAAGGGAGTGGCATATTGTTAACATGTTATATTTATTATGGGTAGACAATTTGCGCTGCTTTAAAATAATTAGTGTCGAGGTTAACGAGTTTGTGTGGCGGCCGGCTTGCATGCCCGTGGAGCCGACCCTAAGCTTCGACGCTTCGATCTCTTTTGTGCGTGAGCCATGTCCACTCCCAGACCTTCCCTGACGCTGACCCTGCTGCAGGCCCGCGAAGCCGCCATGGCGTTTTTCCGGCCGTTGCTCAATGAACATCAATTGACCGAGCAGCAGTGGCGGGTGATTCGGATCCTGCGCCAGCAGGGCGAACTGGAGAGTCATCAGTTGGCGCACCTGGCCTGCATCCTCAAACCGAGCATGACCGGCGTGTTGGCGCGCCTGGAACGCGACGGCATCGTGCGTCGGCGCAAGTCCAGCGAAGACCAGCGCCGGGTGTTCGTGACCCTCACCGAGCAGGGGCAACAGTGCTTCGTCGAGATGAGCGCGGGGATGGAAAGCAACTACCAGAAGATCCAGGAACAGTTCGGCGAAGAGCAATTGCAGCAACTGCTCGACTTGCTCAACCAGTTGAAAAACATCAAGCCCTAAGCTGTTGCCGGCGATGGCGCCTCATACCGCGCCGCACACAGGTTGAACACTCATGGAAAGACGGCAATTCAGCGGCGGGATGAAAGGCAAGAACCTGCGCTACCTGAACGAAACCCCGGGCCAGGCCCAACGCCAGGTGCGTGCAGGGTTTGTGTTGCTGGAACACTTTTCCCTGCCGGCCTTCACCCAGGCGCTGGACACCCTGATCACCGCCAACCTGCTGCGCCCGGGGTTGTTCACTTCACGCACTTTCGGCCTGGACGAGCAGGAGGTGATCAGCGACCTGGGCCTGGTGATTCGCCCGGACGCGCGCCTCGACCATAACGCCCTGGGCGACCTCGATCTGTTGGTGATTTGCGGCGGCTATCGCACCCAGCTCAAGGCCGGTGAAAGCTTTATCGAACTGCTCAAGGCTGCGGCGCAACAGGGTGTGATCCTCGCCGGCCTATGGAACGGCGCGTGGTTTCTGGGCAAGGCCGGGGTGTTGGACGGCTATCGCTGCGCCATTCACCCGGAACATCGCCCGGCCCTGACGGAAATCGCCAAGGCCACCCAGGTCAGCAGCGAGCCCTATGTGATTGATCGCGACCGCTTGAGCGCGTCCAGCCCTTCGGGCGCGTTCCATATGGCCCTGGACTGGATCAAGAGCCTGCACGACAAGGCGCTGGTGGAGGGCATTGAAGATATCCTGGCGTTTGAGGAGTCGCGTTACCGGCGGATCAAGCCCGCCGAAAATATCTGCGTGAGTGCGCCGCTGCGCGAGGTGGTGCGCTTGATGGATGCCAACCTCGAAGAACCCCTGGCCCTGGAGCAACTGGCGGTGTATGCCGGGCGCTCGCGGCGCCAGCTGGAGCGCTTGTTCCGCGAGCAGTTGGGCACCACACCGCAGCGCTACTACATGGAGCTGCGCATCACCGAGGCCCGGCGCCTGCTGCAGCACACCGAACTGTCCCAGGTCGAAGTGCTGGTGGCCTGCGGGTTTGTGTCGCCCAGCCACTTCAGCAAATGCTACAGCGCCTACTTCGGCTACCGGCCTTCAAAGGAAACCCGGCTGGTGAAGTAACCCCCCCATTTCTACGCGGAATGCGTCGCCGGTTTGCTCGCCGGTGCGCGCTTGACGCAATGCGCCAGCGCCTGCTCGATATCCGCCAGCAGGTCTGCGATATCCTCCAGCCCCACCGATAAGCGCACCAGTCCTTCGGCAATCCCGTGCTGGGCACGTTCCTCCGGGGTGTAGGTGGAGTGGGTCATGCTGGCCGGGTGCTGGGCCAGGGATTCGGCGTCGCCCAGGCTGACCGCGCGGCTGAACAGCTTGAGCGCGTTCATGAAGCGTTTGCCGGTGGCGATGCCACCCTTGAGTTCAAAGGCAATCATGCCGCCCGACAGTTTCATCTGACGTGCTGCCAACTCGTATTGCGGGAAGGAGCGCAGGCCGGGGTAGGTCACCGACTCGACTGCCGGGTGGGCCTGCAAGGCCTCGGCCACGGTCTGGGCATTGCTGCAATGGCGATCCATGCGCAGGGCCAGGGTCTTGAGACCGCGCATCAATAGAAAGGCGTCCTGGGGCGACAGTACGGCCCCGGTCAGGTCCTTCAAGCCCTGCAGGCGAATGCGCTGCGCCAGGTCATGGCGGCTGACGGCGATCCCGGCAGTGATATCGCCATGCCCGCTGAGGTACTTGGTGGCCGAATGCACCACCACATCCGCGCCCAGTTCCAGCGGGCGTTGCAGGTACGGGGTGCAGTAGGTGTTATCAACCACCATGGTCACGTTGGCTTGCTGGTGAGCGATCTTGGCCACGGCGGCAATGTCGATCAATTGCAGGTTGGGGTTGGCCGGGCTTTCGCAGTAGATCATGCGGGTCGCGGGGGAGAGCGCGGCACGCAGGGCGTCGAGGTCTGCCAGGTCGACATGGCGCACCTTGATGCCGAACTCACCAATGCCATGGTGCAGCAGGGCGAAAGTACAGCCGTACAGGGTCTGGCTGACGATCACCTCATCGCCGGGGCGTAATAGGGTCCAGAAGGTCGCCGCAATCGCGCCCATGCCGGAACTGAACGCCACTGCGGCCTCGCCGCCCTCCAGGGTGGCCATGCGTGATTCCAGCAGCGCCAGGGTCGGGTTGGAAATGCGCGTGTAGAAGTGCCCGCTTTCTTCACCGGCAAAACACCCCGCGCCGTATTCGGCGGTCGGGAAGGCAAAGGTCGCCGACAGATAGATCGGCGGCACCAGGGCACCGTGATGGTCTTGCGCATCGTAGCCGTAGTGAATGGCACGGGTAGAAAAGCCGAATGTGTTGTGTTTATTGTGCATGTCGGACACTCCTTATTTCCTACAATGCTATGCTCATAACCGAGGCAGAACGTTGCCTACTTTGCCGAGAAAAGCCTGTGGCGAAGGATGAAATCCCATAAAAATAACAACTTGAGGCAAGACATGCCCAGTAGCCTGGACCGTACCGACAAAGCCCTGCTCAACGCCCTGCAAGGCAACGCTCGCCTGACCGTCGCCGAACTGGCCGAGCGCGTGTCCCTGACCACCTCGCCCTGCTGGCGAAGGGTCAAGAACCTGGAAGACAGCGGCGTGATCAGCGGCTACCAGGCGATCCTTTCGCCCAAAGCCCTGGGCTACGGGGTTACGGCCTTTGTCAGCATCATGATGGATACCCACTCCAAGGAAATCGCCCGGGCGTTTGAACAGCGGTTGCTGGACATCCCGGAAATCGTCGCCTGCCATAACGTGTCCGGCCGCTATGATTTTTTACTGGAAGTGGTGGCCAGGGACCTGGAGTCCTTCGGCGAATTTGCCCGTGAGGTGTTGCAGACATTGCCGTGTGTGAAGGAAATCTACTCGAGCTTTTCCTACAAGTCGGTCAGGCCGTTGCGGGTGATTCCGTTGCCGGGATGACGAGGCACTCGTGGGCATTGCGCAAGGCCGTGGTGCTTTCCTGCCGGCTTAAGAGATAAATCGTATTTCTTGCTCCGCTGTGACCCTTCAAGCCCATACGGTACTGCCGGATGCTAAAGGGCAGGGGGGCGATGTCTGGTTTGTAAGCAATGATAAAGATATGTCCGTGCCCAAAGCCCAGCCTGGTGATGCCGGTCGCCATACGCTCATCCATGAACTGGGCCACGCAATGGGGCTTACGCACCCCGGCAACTACAACGGCATTCTCGATCGTTCGAAGATCGACTCCCATGAAGACTCTCAAAGCCATAGCGTCATGAGCTATCGGGGCGAACACACGACCTATGCCAATCATGGGGGCTTTCGGGCGTCGGCTCCCCAGCTCGACGATATTTACGCTTACCAATCCAAATATGGCGTCAATCACCAGACCCGCAAAGACGACACCACGTATGGCTTCAATTCCAATACCGGTCGTGACTTCCTGAGCGTCAATACCAAGCACGACAAAATGGTCGCCGCCATTTGGGACGGTGGCGGCAATGACACGCTTGACTTCTCGGGCTACAGCCAAGACCAGAAAATCAGTCTTGAAGAGGGTACGTTTTCCGATGTGGATGGCCTAAAAGGCAACGTTTCCATTGCTTATGGCGCCACTATCGAGAATGCCAAGGGTGGGACAGGCAACGATTGGCTGGTGGGCAACGCCGCGAATAACGAACTGCGCGGTGGCGATGGCAACGACTCCAGCGCCACGGCACCGGACCGGATCCAGGACTTTGTCAGCGGCGAGGACAAGGTTGACGTGTCAGGTATCAGGGCGCAGCTGGGTGATAAACCGTTGCAGTTTGTCAGCCGTTTTACCGGGGTGAGCGGTGAAGCCATCGTCGCCTATGACCGACAGTCGAACATGAGCACGTTGCAGATTTCGGGAAAACCCAGCCAGCCGGCCTTTGTCCTGGAGGTGCAGGGAGAACTGCAGCGCAGCGATATCGTGAGCTGATCGCTAAAGGTGTCCAAGGGCGGTGGGCCAGTCCTGGCTGTTCAGTACACCCAGCACCTTGAGCTTGCCATGCGCATTGATTTGAACGAACAGTGAGCTGCCATATTCGGCGCCATCAGCGTGGGGGTAACCCAGCACTCGCTCCAGGTCACCGATGCATTCGCTGTGGGTGACCAGCAACAGGTTGCGCCCAGGGCGTTTGCGTACCGGCAGATCGTGGGCGAGGGCCGTGCCACATAAGGTCAAGCGGTCGGGCAATATCTGGGCATCGCCGAACATGAGTCGCGAGGTTTGCACGGTACGCGTGGTAGGGCTGCTCACCACATCGCTGTGGGACATGCCCAGGGTGTGGAACGCGCTACCCACGGCGACGGCCGAGACACCGCCGGGGCGGCTCAAGCCATCCGCAGGGCCCAGGCAGGGGTTGCCGGAGCGGTCGCAGCGTTCTTCATGGCGCACCAGTACGATCAGGTCGCCACTGCGCCAGGCCGCCAAGGCTCCCGAAGTGACCAGGCGATTGTCGATTCCCAGGTTCGGCGGCGTGGTTGGCCAGAGCATTGCGCCCATCACCACCAGGCACAGGGCGATGAGCGCAACGAAACGCAGCCATAACTGCTTGAAGGTTTTCGCCCGGGCCTCATCCGGGCAATTTATGTCAACCACACTCTTCACCCTGACACCTGAGATACAGCCATTTAAGTTGCTGGGCAATTTAGGGGCCGGGGCGTGGTCGGCCAGTGAAAGCGATGTGAAAAAATTGCCTGGGTGGCGAGGGATAAGTCCCTCGCAACAAGGTCAGTTTCTCCTACAGCACTGATCACATCCTCCTTACATCTATTTGAAAAAATACTGTACAGATATACAGTATTATCCTACAGTCCATCCCAGGTGAACGGATTTCACCGCGCACCGACGCCACAATTTTTTAACTATGGATGGATAAAAAATGAAATCGAAAAAAGCCTTTATGCTGGGCGCGGCCATGGCGGCCTCCTGCTTCGTTTCGGCCTTTGCAATGGCCGAACAATACCCTTCGCAAGCCCCAGCCAAACTGTCCGCCCAGGCAGTCAAGCAAGCGGTCGACCAAGTGCTTAAAGTGGGGGGCAAGGTCCAGTCGTCGAAATTGTCGGTCGAACTCAAGCAAAAACTCAAGGCGGCCAAGGCAGCCAAGCCCAAGGCCCTGGCGAGCAAAGCCGCAGCCAGCGCTGCGCCCTTTGAGGCGGTGATCGGCGAGTTGCAAAAGCCGCAGCAGGATCAACTGCAAGGCGCAGCGATCGCGGCTTTTACCCCACAGTTTCCGACCCTGGATATCAACACCCTGTACACCCTCACCGGGGTAGAGACCGGGGCCGAAATCGCCTATCACTTCAACCTGCCGAAAAACGCTCGCATCCAGGTCCAACTGCTGAACCAGAGCGCCGGTACCGATATGTCGTTGAGCCTGTTCCATGACGATGGCCAGGGCAACCTGACGCTGCTGGGCACCTCTGATAACGCAGACAGCGCTGATGAATACCTCAACGGCGTGATGCCTGCCGGCGATTACTACTGGTACATGGTGGCCAAAGCCGCGAGCAATTCGCAGTTCAGTTTTGGCGTGGCGGTGGACAGCAATATCGACGCCTTCGAGCCCAACGACACCGCGCAAACCGCGTTCGCCCTGCCGGATGCCCTGAACCAGGTGACCGGCAACCTCGACAGCGTCAACGATGTCGATTACTTCGACTTCACCGCGCTGCGCGGCCAGGGTGTGGGCATGTTCCTTGGCGATGACGGCGAGGGCACCCGCGACCAGTGGATCTTCGAGCGCTTCGATGGCAACAATTGGGTGGTGATCCAGCCAAACAACACCTCCACCTACCCCAACCTCACGCCTGGCTACACCGTCAAGGTTCGGGTGCGGGCCAACCCGGCAGTGGCGCTCAACCCGCAGGCGCGATACCTCTTGTCTTTTGGCTCGGCGCCGCGACTGAACCAGAGCAATGTGAATGGCGATAACGTGGTGCGCATTCCCAGTTCGATCATGCAACTGGCCACCCAGGCTGCCCGTAGCCTGAGCTGGAGCACCCAATGGTCGGACAGCACCGGTGAGCCGTTGCGGGGTGTGACCCCGGTGCTGCGGGTCGACAAGCGCTTCGATAACACCATCAACTACCACTGGGTCAATTACGAGGCCAAGACCGGTATCACCGGCGCGGCCTCCGGCAATGTCGACCTGGGCACCTGCTCCGGCGATCTCAATGCGGTCTACCCGGACAGCTCGTCCGGCCAGACCTACAACTGGCGGACCTGGTTCAACATGGGCGGCTGGCGCATCGAGCTCAAAGAGTTCCCCGGTGTTGGTGTGGGCGGCAACATCACGCAGTACGTAAGCCTGGGGCATATCTGCAGCCAGACCATCGTGCGCTAACCGAAAACGGCTTGCCGGCGATCGCCGGCAAGTCGGCTTCTACAGCGCCAGTTTCAGTGGCAAGCGGGCCATGCTGGTGTTCTTCAGCGAGCCCAGGTACAGCCAGTCGCCATGCTCGCGCGCCGTGGTCACCGGCGAATAGTTGCCGGCACTGCCATCCTGCAAATTAGCGATCACCTGGCCATGCACGTCCAACCCCAGTACAAAGGCTTTGCGCTCAACGGGCTTGGGCAGCACCAGCAGCGCACGTACCACCATCTTGCGGATCGCCGGGTAACCGGCCAAGCCATCAAGCAGCGGGTTACGCGGTGAATACAGGGCTACCCAGAACCGATCCCGGCCGTTGAAGGTGAGGTTGTCCGGCAACCCTGGCAGGTTGTCGATAAACAGGTCATGGGTGCCCGCCTTGTCGCCCTTGAGCCAATAGCGACTGATGCGATAGGCCCCGGTCTCATTGACCAGCACATAGGCCTCATCCGGCCCCAGCGCCACGCCGTTGGCAAATTGCAGTTGATCGAGCAACACCTCGGTCTGGCCGTTGCTGAAGTCATAGCGCAACAAGCGGCCATCGCCACCATGCTCGATCACCGCTTCACCATCCTGGCCATAGCCCCAGCGGCTCGACGCGTCGCTGAAGTAGGCGTAGCGCCCGGCCGCATCCACCGTCACATCATCGGTAAAGCCGAAGGGCAGGCCATTGGCGCTGGTCGTCAGGCTGGCCAGTTTGCGCTGGCCGTCCAGTGCCAGCAGGCCTTTGATCCCGTCGGCAATGATCAGCCGCCCGTCCGGGTGTTGCGCCAGGCCCAGCGGCCGCCCCCCGGTATGGGCCAGCACCTCCAGGGTCTGGCTGTCGGGTGCGGTGCGGATGATCCGCCCGTCATGCAGGCCGGTGATCAGAAAACCCTCAGCATCCACCAGCAACGCTTCAGGCCCGTCGATGCCCAGGGCACCGATACGCTGGACGTCCTTCAGGCGCTGGTTTTCGCTGTAGGGCCCATCCTTCAGCGAGGGTGCCTTGGGTGGTGTCCAGTTGACCGGTTGCACCTGGGTGGGCATCAGCAGCAGGAAGGCCACGACGACGATCAATACCAGGAGCAGCAAGTGACGGATTTTTTGATTCATGGTGTGTCCCGAGGGGCTTTGGAGGGGGGCGTGACCGGCTCCCAGTGCAACGTGCCGAACAGATAGTCCATCAGCGGCAGCACAATGTTGAAGTTGCGCCCTTGCATCAACTCACGGCGGTGGTGCAACGCATGGAGCTGGTGCATGTGCCGGATCCACGGCAGGCGTGCCAGGGGATGGTCGGAGGGCAGATGTTCACAGGCATGGAAGGTTTCGTAGAGCAGGTAACCGAGGATCATACACCCGGCGAACAACCCCGCCACGTTGGGGTTTAACTGCTTGAGCAGCCACCAGGCGGGGAGGGTGATGGCAAGGCTATGGACAACGATCAGCCAGGCGGGAAACAGGATCACCCGCCAGTCCCTGGTGCTGTCGTAGGTCATATGGCCAGGGGTGAAAAAACTGTGGTGATCGCCGGTGTGGCGTGCATAGAACAGCTTGGCGACAGCGTGTTTGTGATGGCCCAGGTGGCGGTGGACGAGGTAGATGCACAGGTTGAAGAACACCAGGGTCAGGGGGATGGTCAGCCATTCCCAGGCCTGAATGTGCTGGGTGCTGCCCCATGCCAGGAGGATGCAGGACAAACCGTAGAGCAGTACAAAACCGGCATGCAGCCACGGGTTATAGCGTGGGTGGACAGCGGCACGGTAGCGTTCGCGAAAGGCCTCGGTGGGATGGGTCATGGCGTCGCTCGTTGTATTTTTTGTTGGTGAGTGAGCTTAGTCCGGCCTGAGGATTTTGCGAGCTGAGCTTGCCCCTGTGGGCGCTGGCTTGTCGGGTCGCCACATCGCTGCGATCACGCCAGTAAGAACACCTCGGGTGTGCGCCTTAACGACCCACGCGAGCATGCCCACACCCACAAGGGATATCGCAAGGGGCTTGCACCCACCTCATTTCCTTGCTAGCTTCTGGCAAAATGTTAACGATAACATTTGCTCTAAAAATAAAAACAAAACAGAGAACCACGCCATGAAAATGCTTCGCAAAACCCTGTGTTTGTTGGCTTTAAGCATCTCCACCGTCGCCCTGGCCGACACCAAGCCTGCCCCCATGCGCATCGGCGCTTCCTTCCAGGAAATCAACAACCCGTACTTCGTCACCATGAAAGACGCCCTGCAAGAAGCGGCGGCGACCATCGGTGCGCAATTGATCATCACCGATGCCCGCCACGACGTGTCCAAGCAGGTCAGTGACGTGGAAGACATGCTGCAAAAGGGCATCGACATCCTGCTGATCAACCCCACGGATTCGGTCGGCGTGCAGTCCGCCGTCAAATCGGCCCACGCCGCGGGTGTGGTGGTGGTTGCAGTGGATGCCCAGGCCGAGGGGCCGCTGGATTCCTTCGTCGGCTCGAAAAACTTCGACGCCGGCTTCCAGGCCTGTGAATACCTGGCCAAGAGCATCGGCGACCAAGGCAATATCGCGATCCTCGACGGCATCGCCGTGGTACCGATCCTCGAGCGCGTGCGCGGTTGCAAGGAAGCCGTGGCCAAGCACCCGCAGATCAAGATCGTCAGCATCCAGAACGGCAAGCAGGAACGTGACCAGGCGCTGAGCGTGACCGAAAACATGCTCCAGGCCCAACCCACCCTCAAGGGCATTTTCAGCGTCAATGACAACGGCTCCCTCGGCGCACTGTCGGCCATCGAGGCCAGCGGCATGGACGTCAAGCTGGTCAGCGTCGATGGCGCACCGGAAGCGATCAAGGCCATCCTCAAGCCAGGCAGCAAGTTTATTGCCACCTCGGCGCAGTACCCCCGCGACCAGATCCGCCTGGCCCTGGGCATCGCCCTGGCGAAGAAGTGGGGCTCCCATGTCCCCGCCAGTATCCCGGTGGACATCGCCCTGATCGACCAGGCCAAGGCCAAGGATTTCAGCTGGTAAACCGTCCATGCCCCACGTCAATCGTGGGGCACAGGGCATCCTTCTGAACGAGAGGTCGGCGGTATGAGCAGTCTTTTGCAACTGGAAAATATCTGTAAGCGCTACCCCGGGGTGCAAGCCCTCAAGTCCATCAACCTGCAAGTGGAACGCGGCGAGATTCATGCCTTGCTCGGGGAAAATGGCGCGGGCAAATCGACCCTGATGAAAATCCTCGGCGGCGTCGAGCACCAGGATGAAGGGCGCATTCTGATTGACGGGCAGGCCCGACACTTTGCGACGTATCGCGATGCGATTGCCGCCGGTATCGGCATTGTCTTCCAGGAGTTCAGCCTGATTCCCGACCTCACGGCCGTGGAGAATATTTTCCTCGGCCATGAGCTGAACAACCGCTTCGGCCTGCTGCGCAAGCGCGATATGCATGAGGCGTCCCAGGCATTGTTTCAGCGCCTGGGGGTGAGCATCGACCTGCAATGCCCGGTGCGGCGCCTGAGCGTGGCCGAGCAGCAGTTTGTCGAAATCGCCAAGGCCCTGGCCCTGGAGGCGCGGCTGCTGGTGCTCGATGAACCCACCGCGACCCTGACGCCGAGCGAGGCCGAACTGCTGTTCGAGATCATGCGCGAACTCAAGCGCCAGGGTGTGGCGGTGATTTTTATCTCGCACCATCTGGAGGAGATCTTCCAGGTTTGCGACCGCATCAGCGTGTTGCGCGACGGCGGCAATGCTGGCGTCACCGACGTGGCCGACAGCGATATTGACCGCCTGGTGGAGATGATGGTGGGCCGCAAGCTGGAATGCAGTTTTCCCGCCAAACCCACCGCCGCGCGCGGGCCGCTGCTGCTGGAGGTCAGGGATATCCAGTTGCAGCGCAATGGCCCCCACAACCAGTTCCACCTGCACCAGGGCGAAATCCTCGGCTTTGCCGGGCTGGTCGGTTCGGGCCGTACCGAGCTGGCACTGGGGATGATGGGCGCACTGCCGTCGGTGACCAAGGATGTGTGGTTGCGCGGCGCCAAAATCAGCCTCGACGACCCGGCCCAGGCGTTGGCCCACGGCATCGGCCTGTTGCCGGAAAGTCGCAAGAGCGAAGGCCTGATCACCGATTTCAGCATTCGCGAAAACATCTCCATCAACAACCTGCACAAGTACCAGGGCGCCAGCGGCCTGATCGACAAGGGCAAGGAGTGCGCCAGCGTCGAAGCGTTGATGCAGCAACTGTCGATCAAGGCGCCGAGTGGCGAAAGCCGGGTGTTCAACCTGAGCGGCGGCAACCAGCAGAAAGTGGTGATTGCTCGTTGGATCAACCATCACTGCGATGTGCTGGTGTTCGATGAACCAACCCGTGGCATCGACGTCGGCGCCAAGGCACAGATCTACGCGCTGATGCGCAAGCTCACCGAGCAAGGCTACGCAATCATCATGATTTCCTCCGAACTGCCGGAAATCATCGGCATGTGCGACCGCGTCGCCGTGTTCCACAAGGGCGCCATCGTCAAGGTACTGGAAGCGTCCGCCGTCAACCCACAAGAGGTCATGCGCCATGCAACAGGGGGCTCAAGTGAATACGTCCATTAACCGCGCAGGTACCCAGGGGTTACGGCTGAACCTGGCACGACTGGTGCGCTCGCCGGCGTTCTATCCGTTTATCGGGCTGCTGGTGGTCACGGCGGTGATGATCGTGGCCAGCGACAACTTCCTCACCGCCAGCAACCTGTCCAATATCGGCCGCCAGGTGTCGATCAACGCGATCATCGCGGTGGGCATGACCTGCGTGATCCTCACCGGTGGTATCGACTTGTCGGTGGGGCCGGTGATGGCCTTGTCCGGCACCCTGACCGCCGGGCTGATGGTCGCGGGCCTGCCGCCGGGCCTGGCGATTGGCGCGGGCCTGTTGATCGGCGTGGCCTTTGGTATCGGTAACGGGCTGTTCGTGGCGTACCTGCATATGCCGCCGATCATCGTCACCCTGGCGACCATGGGCATCGCCCGGGGTTTCGGCCTGATGTACACCGATGGCTATCCGATTTCCGGGCTGCCGGAGTGGTTTGGTTTCTTTGGCCGCCAAAGCCTGCTGGGCATCCAGGTGCCGATCCTGATCATGCTGGTCACCTACCTGGTGGCCTACGTGCTGCTGCAACACACACGCATCGGCCGCTACATCTACGCCATCGGTGGCAACGAAGAGGCGGTGCGCCTGTCCGGGGTGCGCGCGGCGCGCTTCAAGTTGCTGGTGTATGGCATCAGCGGCCTGACCGCAGCGATTGCCGGGCTGGTGTTGACCTCGCGCCTGATGAGTGGCCAACCCAACGCCGGCATCGGTTTCGAGCTGGATGCGATTGCCGCGGTGGTCCTGGGCGGCGCCTCGATTGCCGGTGGGCGCGGGGTGATTGTCGGCACCTTGCTCGGCGCCATGCTGTTGGGCGTGTTGAACAACGGCCTGAACATGCTCGGGGTCTCGCCCTATGTGCAGAGCGTGATCAAGGGCGCAATTATTTTGCTGGCGATCTTTATCAGCCGTCAGCGCCACAAGTAAAAAAACCAGCACCTCAACGCGGCCGCCGTGGCCGCGACGGGCTCTCTCATCTTCAATAAAGGTCAGTACATCATGGATAAGCACAGCCAAATGCAAGCCGTCGTCTGCCACGGCCCGAAAGACTACCGCCTGGAGCGCATCAGCAAACCCCTGGCGCGGCCCAATGAACTGGTGATCCGCATTGCCGCCTGCGGGATCTGCGCCAGTGACTGCAAATGCCACTCGGGCGCGGCGATGTTCTGGGGTGGCGACAACCCGTGGGTCAAGGCGCCGGTGGTGCCGGGGCACGAGTTTTTCGGTTACGTGGAGCAAGTGGGCGAGGGCGCCGAGGAGCACTTTGAGGTCAAGGTCGGCGACAAGGTCATCGCCGAGCAGATCGTGCCCTGTGGCAAGTGCCGCTTCTGCAAGTCCGGCAAGTACTGGATGTGCGAAGTGCACAACATTTTCGGCTTCCAGCGCGAAGTGGCCGAAGGCGGCATGGCCCAGTACATGCGCATCCCCAAGACCGCCATCGTGCACAAGATTCCCGAGTCGGTGTCCCTGGAGGATTCGGCGTTGATCGAGCCCATGGCCTGCGCGATCCATACGGTCAACCGTGGCGACCTGCAACTCGATGACGTGGTGGTGATTGCCGGTGCCGGCACCCTGGGCCTGTGCATGGTCCAGGTGGCTGCGCTGAAGACCCCGAAAAAGCTGGTGGTGATCGACATGGTCGACGAGCGCCTGGAGCTGGCGAAAAAATACGGCGCCGATGTGGTGATCAACCCGGCCCGTGACAACGCCCGCGCGATCATCAATGGCCTGACCGACAACTACGGCTGCGACGTGTATATCGAGACCACTGGCGTGCCGGCCGGCGTGACCCAGGGCCTGGATTTAATCCGCAAGCTGGGGCGGTTTGTCGAGTTCAGCGTGTTCGGCGCCGAGACCAGTGCCGACTGGTCAATCATCGGTGACCGCAAGGAACTGGACGTACGCGGCGCACACCTGGGGCCGTATTGCTACCCGGTGGCCATCGACCTGTTCGAGCGCGGCCTGGTGACGTCCAAGGGCATCGTCACCCACGACTTCCCCCTGGATAACTGGGCCGAAGCGTTCGACCTGGCCAACTCGGTGAAGTCGATCAAGGTGCTGCTCAAGCCGGGGCAATAAGTATGAAATACGTGATTGGCGTGGACATTGGCACCCAAAGCACCAAGGCGCTGTTGGTGGATGGTGAGGGTCGGATCATTGCCCAGCACAGCCAGGGCTATCGCGTGGACACGCCAAAAGTGCGCTGGGCCGAGCAGTGGCCGCAGGTCTGGCTGGACGCGGTGGAGGCCTGTGTAGCCGGGTGCATGGGCAAGGCCGGGGTCGTCAAAGAGCAGGTCAAGGCGCTGTGCATCAGCAGCCTGTACGGCGGCTCGGGGATAGCCGTGGATGCGCAGATCAAGCCGCTGCACCCATGCCTGATCTGGATGGACCGCCGCGCCGGCGAGCAGGTGGCCTGGGTCCGCGAGCAGGTTGACCTGGAGCGCCTGTTCGCGGTCACCGGCAACTCCCTGGACAGCTACTACGGCTTCACCAAGATGCTCTGGCTCAAGCAGCACCAGCCTGAAGTCTGGGCCA
Organism: Pseudomonas sp. FP2294; assembly: GCF_030687625.1. NCBI lineage: Bacteria > Pseudomonadati > Pseudomonadota > Gammaproteobacteria > Pseudomonadales > Pseudomonadaceae > Pseudomonas > Pseudomonas sp. FP2294. The sequence goes on along the minus strand of NZ_CP117441.1, from coordinate 3,707,279 downwards.
ACACCCGCTACCTGCTGCCGCCCAACAGCTATATCAATTACTGCCTGACCGGTGAGGTGGCGGTGGATCACAGCAGCGCCGGCAATATCGGCGGGGTCTATGATGTGGCCGCGCGCGGCTGGTCCGTCGAGATGCTGGCGGCGCTGGATATCCCGTTGGCAATGATGCCCGAGCGCTTGCTGTATTCGGGCGAAGTGGTGGGCGGTTTGCTGCCGGAATGGGCTAGGCGCCTGGGCCTGGCGCCGGGCATGCCGGTGCTGGCCGGTGGCGTCGATGCGGCGATGGCGACCCTGGCGGCCGGCGTCACCCGGCCGGGCAACCACGTGGCGATGATCGGCACCAGCATGTGCTGGGGCTACCTCAACCAGCAGGTGGATGCCCGCCATGGCCTGGTGAGCATGCCCCATGTCTATAACGGCCAGCAGGACCTGTACATCTTTGGCGGCGCGATTACTGCCGGTGCCTCGGTAAGCTGGTTTCGCGAGCAGTTCTGCCAGGCCGAGGAGCAACAGGCCCAGGCCACCGGCCAAGACAGCCTGTGGCTGCTGGAACAGCGCGCGCGCGAGATCCCGGCGGGCAGTGAAGGGCTGTTGTTTTTGCCTTACCTGATGGGCGAGCGCAGCCCGGTGTGGGATGACCAGGCCAGCGGCAGCTTTGTCGGCCTGAACCTGTATCACAGCCGCATCCACCTGTACCGCGCGGTGCTCGAAGGCGTGAGTTTTGCCCTGCGGCACAATATCGAGGCGGGCATGCGCGGTGCCCATTCCCTGGACCCACGGTTGATCGTGGTGGGCGGCGCGAGCCATTCGGATTTGTGGATGCAGATTATCGCGGATGTCACCCGCTACCCGGTGTACACCATCGTCCAGGAAGTGGAGGCGGCGCTGGGCGCAGCGTTGTTGGCGGCGCACACGGTGGGGCTGGTGGATAAGGCGCAAATGGACAAAGGCTGGGTGCAGTTGCAGCTGCGGGCCGAGCCTGGGGCTGAAAATGTGCAGGCATACGACCGCGCTTTTGCCGACTACCTGAAGCTGTATCCGGCACTCAAACCGATCATGCATAGCCTGCAAATGAGTTAAGTGAACACAGACCAAGATTTGGGAGCAGGCAAGCCAGCTCCCACAGGGGTTCTCCATTGCATTCGAGACCATCATCCATGACCACCACCTTCGACTTCAGCCACCAGCGCATCCTTGTTACCGGCGCCACCAGCGGTATTGGCCGGGAAATCGCCCTGCAACTGATCGCCAGCGGCGCCCAGGTCTTTGCCATCGGCCGCGATGCCCACGCCCTGTCCCAATTGGGTTGTGCAACCCTGTGCCTGGACATCGCCAACAGCGCCGCCCTGGACCTGGCCCTCAAGGACTTGCCGCCCATGCACGGCCTGGTCAATTGCGCCGGGATCTCGCGCCTGGAACCGGCAGCGGCGATCAGCAGCGCCGCCTTCGACCACGTGATGAACGTCAACGCCCGCGCCGCCGCGCAAGTCGCCAGCCGGGTAGCGGCGGCGATGATCGCGGCAGGTATCGCCGGCAGTATCGTCAACGTTTCCAGCCAGGCCTCGTTGGTGGCGCTGGAGGATCACCTCGGTTATTGCGCGTCCAAGGCTGCCCTGGATGCGATCACCCGTGTGCAATGTGCCGAATGGGGACGTTTCGGGATCCGCGTCAACAGCGTCAACCCTACCGTGACCCTCACGCCGATGGCGCAACAGGCCTGGTCCGACCCGGCCAAACGCGACCCGGCCCTGGCGGCGATTCCCCTGGGGCGTTTTGCGCAGCCCCGGGAAGTGGCGTTGCCGGTGCTGTTCCTGTTGAGTGAGGCCGCGAGCATGATCAGTGGGGTCAGCCTGCCGATTGATGGCGGCTACACCAGCCGCTAGCCGTTCTCCAGCTTGCCGGCGATCACCACCTTGTCCCGGGGTTTGTGCGGGTCTTGCAGGCGGTCGAGCAACAGGCGCACCGCACTGCTGCCGGCCAGCGACGCATCGTGGGCCACGCAGGCAATCGGCACGCCGAAGATATCGGCAAACGGCAGGCGGTCGATGCCGCAGATGGTCAGGCTGTCGTGGGGGATATTGTGCATGCGCAAGGCGCGCAGGGCGCCGAGGGTGATCAACTGGTTGAAACCCATGATCGCCTCCGGCGCGGGGTGCGCGGCCAGGTAGTCGAGGGTGTGCAGGTAGGAGGGCATCAAGGTGTAGTCGCCGGCGCACACTTCGACCTGCACCTGGGGATGCTCGGCGAGCACTTCGCGCAGGCCCTTGAGGCGCTCCACGGTGATGCGTGAATGCTGCGGCCCGGTCAGTACCAGCAGGCGCTTGAGCGCCGGGTTCTGGCGCAACAGGTACTGCGCGGCCTCGATCCCGCTGTGGTAGTTGTCCAGCACCACGCGGCTGAACGGGCTGTCGTGGATCGTGCGGTCGAGCAGCACCACCGGGGTCTTGCCGTTGCCCAGGCGCTCCAGGTAATCGGGCTGGTAGTCGGGCTCGTCGGAGACCGGCGACAGGATAATCCCCGCCACGCGATAACCCAGCAGGGTATCCACGGCCTTGCTTTCCAATTCTTCCAGCTCGTCGGTGTCCACCAGCATGATGGTGTAGCCGTGCTTTTTCGCCTCGCGGGAAATCGCCTTGATCATTTCGCTGTAGAACGGGTTGTCCACCGACGCAGTGATCACCCCGATGATCAGGCTTTCGCTGCGCTTGAGCCCGCGAGCAAAGGCGTTGGGCACATAGTCCAGCTCCCGCGCCACCTCAAGGATCCGCGCCAGGGTGGCGGGCTTGACCAGGTCAGGTTTGCTCAACGCCCGCGACACCGTGATGGTGGTCATATTGACGCGTTTGGCGATGTCGCTGATGGTGACGGATTTTTTCTTGTTCATCGGCAGGTGGGACCAGGAGAAAACATCAGGAGGCTACCATGGGCATCGGTTCAAAGCACCGGATCCCAACGCTGTGACCAATCGCTCTCGGCCTTGACCACCCCGCGCAGCAGCACCAGGGCCTGCTGCAGGATCGCCGAATCACGCTCACGCGAGTACACCAGGTAGGTCGGGAAACTGAACTCCGGGGCCTTGGGCACGCGCTCCATCACGCCGCTTTCGAGATAGCTCTGCACCACCCGCGTGCGGAAATAGCCGCTGCCACCGTTCTCCAGGATGTACTGCAAGGCCAACGGCCCCAGGTTGAAACTCACAGCCGCGCGGGCCTTGTCCGGCAGGGCGGCGTCGTGTTGCTGGCGAAAGCCCGCGCCCCAGTCGATATACACATAGGGATCGGGGCGGGCGGCCAGACGCACCAGGATCAGTTTTTCCTCCAGTACCTGCTCCACCTGCAACCCCGGCCAGTACTGCGGCTGGAACACCAGCGCCGCATCCAGCACCCCCAGTTCCAGCTGGCGCAACAGGTACTCCCCGTCACGCACTTCGGTGCGCAGCGCATGGCTGGGGATGTGTTCGCGCAGGGCCTTGGCCCAACCGAGGATCAGCGGGTTGCACAGGCTGACTTCGCCGCCGATATGCAACACATTGCGATAGCCCTCGGGTAACGGCAGGTCGCGGCGTGCGGCTTCCCAGGTTTGCACCAGTTGATTGGCATACACCACGAATGCCTCGCCATCGGCCGTCAACCGCGCCCCGGCGCGGTTGCGCACAAACAGGGTGCTGTCGAGCTGGCTTTCGAGCTTTTGCACCCGGGCGGTGATGGCGGTCTGGGTAACGTGCAGTTTCTCGGCGGCTGCGGCCAGGCTGCCGCAGCGGGTGATTTCCAGGAAAGTGCGTGCCAGTTCGATGTCCATGTCGGCTCCGAGGCAGGAGCGAGCGTGCTCGCGAAAAGTGTCAACGATACCACGCGCCTCTTCGATGAGTGCGTTGCTCCAGGGCTCAGCGCGTGCGCGTGGGCTCACGCTTTCCTTAAGGAAAGGCCTATGTCTGCTCGCTGTGTGCAGGGCTAGTTTGGGATGTGCCCAGGCGGGCTCGTCCCCCGGCATTTCTCACCACTTCACTGCACCAGTGAAAAGGAGACGCAACATGTCGACTTCAACAACGTTTAACCTTTCTCCCTTTGCCAGCAATACCGTGACTCACTTGGATCGTGTCCTTCACCACGATCAACGCGGTGGCGAACGCACAATCAACGGCAAACCTTCATATACCGTCGAGCAGGCCGCCGATGAGATAACCCGTGACAACTCCCGTTGGCACGATACCAATGGTGATGGAAAAACTGATGTCACCTACCAGTTTCGAACGACGGCCGGGCCGTTTTTTCGGGCATTGGGCCTGAGTGGGTTCAGTGAATTCAATCAGGCCCAGAAGGATTCAGCGCGGCAGGCCATGGACCAATGGTCGGATGTGGCGAATGTGCGCTTCACCGAACAGGGTCAGGGAGCGGTGAGTGAGGGCAATATCAACTTTGGAAACTTCAATGAAAGCGCTGACGGCAAAAACGCTTTCGCGACGACGCTGCCTTCTGAAGCGACACAGCGATATCTGGCGGCAAACCCGCGTATTCCAAGGTTCGGTGCAGCCTCTGAAATATGGCTGGCCGGATCGGATGAGGTCCATACAGCCCCCAGCCATTCCAACGACGGGCACAGAACCACCGCCCACGAACTGGGGCATGCCCTGGGGTTGTCGCACCCGTTCAGAAGCCTTCCTACAGGTTCGAGTTACGCGACGGCTACCTACGCGGAGGACACCAGCGGGCATAGCATCATGAGCTACTGGAGTGAGCAGCATACTGGCCAGTCCTTCGTAAAAAACGGCATCAACTACCAGCCCTCTACACCGATGGTGGATGACATGGCCGCCATCCAGAAACTCTACGGGGCGAACCACGAAACCCGGACGGGCGATACCACCTATGGCTTCAACTCCAATGCCGACCGTGAGGCTTATCGTTTGAGTTCATCCAGAGACGCTCCAGTGTTTACAGTCTGGGACGGTGGTGGTGTAGACACGCTGGATTTTTCTGGGTTTAGCGATAATCAGGTGATCAATCTCAACGAAGGCGCACCGTCGGATGTCGGCGGGATGAAAAAAAATGTATTCATTGCCAAGGGCACGACCATCGAAAACGCCAAGGGTGGGGCGGGAAACGATATTTTTATCAGCAACCTTACCCAGAACATATTGACTGGCGGCGGTGGCAGGAACTCCTACCTGTTCTTGAATGCGCAGCAATCGACACCGCAGAGTCCTGATCGAATCACCGACTTCGTGTCGGGCAAGGACAAGATCGACGTGTCCAACCTGCGGGCGACGGGGCCAGAGGCTACTTATGTGGATGAGCGTGACGTTTCAGTGGTTGATGAAGCGCTGCATGGAGTTGAATCAGCGCCGAGGCGTGACATTGCGGAAAAACCCATGAGGTTCGTCAGCCGGTTTACCGGTGAAGGTCGCCAGGCCATTTTGGAATACGACGCTCAAGCCCATCAGTCCACGCTGCAGATTGACCTGAACGGTGATCGTCGCGTCGACTTCCTGCTCAAGATTGATAGTGAGCAGCCTTTGAAGGGCTCCGATATCAAAGCCTAATCCCGCAGCAACCTGTAGTCGGAGCCGGTCAGCCGGCTCCTGCAGGTGATCGCGTTTCAGGTGGGCGTATGCGGTGCTTGCAAATGCTGGGTCGGGAACGCCCTGGCATACGCCTGGCACACCCGCAATACCTGCTCATCGGCAAACCGCGCACCCACCACATGCAAGCCCACCGGCAAACCATTGGCCGCCAGCCCGCACGGCACCGAGGCCGCCGGTTGCTGGGTGAGGTTGAACGGATAGCTGAAAGGCGTCCACTCCATCCACTCGCCCAGCCCGGAGCCCGGTGGCACGTTATGCCCGGCGTCAAAGGCGGTGATTGGCAGCATCGGCGAGACCAGTAGGTCGTAGTGCTCATGGAACGCCGCCATGCGCGCCACCAATGCCGCCCGGGCCTCCAGAGCGGCGCTGAAGTCGGCCAGGCCGAGGCGTTCGCCCTGTTGCGCAATGCGCAGCAGGCCGGGGTCGAGCAGCTCGCACTGGGCGTCGGTCAACTGCCCGGTCAGGCGCGCCGCGCCGGCACACCACAGGGTACTGAACACCTCCAGCGGATCGCTGAAGCCCGGGTCGATCTGTTCGACATGCGCCCCCAGTTGCACCAGGCCCGCGACCGCTTGGGCGACCACCTTGGCCACCTGCGGATCGACGTCCACGTAACCAAAGTCCGGGCTGTAGGCGATACGCAGGCCCTTGAGGTCCGTGCCCGGCTTGAGCCATGGCGTGTTGCGCGGCGCGCCGATCAGGCCGTCCCGGGCATCCGGTTGGGCCACGGTTTGCAGCATCAGCACTGCATCTTCCACGGTGCGGGTCATCGGCCCCAGGTGCGAGAGGATCGTCATCGAGCTGGCCGGCCATTGCGGTACGTAGCCAAAGGTCGGCTTGATCCCGAAGGTGCCGGTAAAGGCGCAGGGAATGCGGATCGAGCCGCCAGCATCGCTGCCCTGGTGCAACACGCCAAGGTTCAGCGCCGCCGCTGCACCCGCGCCGCCGGACGAACCACCGGCTGTGGTGCGCGTGTCCCAGGGGTTGCGGGTGATGCCGTACAGCGGGTTGTCGGTGACGCCTTTCCAGCCGAATTCCGGGGTGGTGGTCTTGCCCAGCAACACGGCGCCGGCCTTGCGCATAAACGCCGAAAACGGCGCGTCAACGTCCCACGGCCCGGTGGCGGAGGAGGTGCGTGAGCCCTTGCGTGTGGGCATGCCTGCTGTCAGGGTCAAGTCCTTGATCGACGCCGGCACCCCGTCCAATGCCCCGCAGGGCGCGCCCTTGAACCAGCGCTGCTCCGAAGCCCGTGCGGCGTTCAAGGCGCCCTCGGGGTCGACATGGCAGTACGCGTTGACCACCGGGTTGTAGCGCTCGATGCGCAGCAGAGTGTCTTCGGTCACTTCCACCGGCGACAGGCTCTTATCCCGGTAGCGTGCCAGCAGTTCTACAGCCGTCAGGTTGGCGATCTGCGTCATGCTGCTTCACCTCCCTGTTGCGCGGCATTGACCATGGCCCGCAGCAGCACCGCGCAGCCGGCGGCCAAATCATCCGGCGCGGCGTTTTCGATTTCGTTGTGGCTGATACCGCCTTCGCACGGCACAAAAATCATCCCGGCCGGGCCCAGTTCAGCGACAAAAATTGCGTCGTGCCCGGCGCCGCTGACAATGTCCATGTGGCTCAGGCCCAGCACCTGGGCAGCATCGCGCACGGCGTTGACGCAGGTCGGATGAAAGTCCAGCGGCGGGAAGTCGGCGGTGGGCGTCAACTCATAGCTCAAGCCATGCTGCTTGGCTGTGGCTTCGATCACTTCACGCACTTCATCGACCATGGCCTGCAGCTTGTCGGCATGCAGGTGGCGCAGGTCGATGGTCATCTGCACTTGGCCGGGAATCACGTTGCGCGAGCCCGGATGCAGGGTCAGGCAGCCGACCGTGCCGCAGGCGTGGGGTTGCTGTTGATGAGCAATGCGGTTGACCGCACTGACCACCTGCGCGGCACCCACCAGGGCGTCCTTGCGCAGGCGCATGGGCGTGGGGCCGGCGTGGGCCTCGACGCCGGTGAAGGTCAGGTCGAACCACTTCTGGCCCAGGCAGCCCATGACCACGCCGAGGGTGATGGCCTGATCTTCGAGGACCGGGCCCTGTTCGATATGCGCCTCGAAGTAGGCGCCCACCGGGTGCCCGAGCACCGCACGCGGGCCGGCGTAGCCGATGCGCTGCAGCTCGGCGCCCACCGACAGACCTTGCTCATCCTGCTTGTCGAGGGTTTCCTGCAGGTCGAATTTGCCGGCAAACACTCCCGAGCCCATCATGCACGGCGGGAAGCGTGAGCCTTCCTCGTTGGTCCATACCACCACTTCAATCGGTGCTTCGGTTTCCACGCCCAAGTCATTCAAGGTGCGGATCACTTCCAGGCCGGCCATCACCCCATAGCACCCATCGAACTTGCCGCCGGTGGGCTGGGTATCGATATGGCTGCCGGTCATCACCGGTGGCAGGTTGGGGTTGCGCCCGGCGCGGCGGGCAAAGATATTGCCGATCGCATCCACGCTGACGCTGCACCCGGCCGCTGTGCACCACTGCACAAACAGGTCGCGGGCCTGGCGGTCGAGGTCGGTCAGGGCCAGGCGGCATACGCCGCCCTTGGCCGTGGCGCCGAGTTGGGCCAGGTCCATCAAGGATTGCCACAGGCGGTCGCGGTTGATCAGCGGGGCGTTGCTCTGGAGCGGTTGCGCAAAACTATTCATCAGCAGTCTCCGGTCAGGCACTCAGGGCCAGGTAGCGGTTCTTGATCGTCGGGTCGGCGCGAAACGCCTCGGCGCTGCCTTCGTAGACCACGCGGCCCTGTTCGAGTACGTAGTGGCGGTCGGCGAGCTTGTCGCAGACCAACAGGTTCTGCTCCACCAGCAGCACTGGCAGGCCGTCGTCCTTGATCTTGCGCAGGATCTTCACCAGTTCGTCGACGATCACCGGGGCCAGGCCCTCGGTGGGTTCGTCGAGGATCAGTAGCTTGGGATCGTTGAGCAGGGCGCGGGCGATGGCGAGCATCTGCTGCTCGCCACCGGACAACGCATGCCCGGCGTTTTTGCGCCGCTCCTTGAGGCGCGGGAACATCGCGTACACGTCCTCCATCTGCCAACGGCTGGTCTTGCGCACGGCGATGCGCAGGTTTTCCTCGACTGTAAGCAGGCGGAAAATCCCGCGGTTCTCCGGCACCAGCGCTAATCCCTGGCGGGCAATTTCAAAGATTTTCTGCCCCACCAGCGGTTTGCCGTTGAAGTGAATCTGCCCCTGGCGCGGGCAGATAATCCCCAGGATGCTGCGCAGGGTGGTGGTCTTGCCGGCGCCGTTACGGCCGAGCAGGGTCACCAGTTCGCCGGGATTGACAGTCAGGGACACGCCCTCGAGGACGTGGCTCTTGTCGTAGTAGGAATGGATATTGTCGACGGTCAGCATCAGGCGGCCTCCCCCAGGTAAGCACTGCGCACGCGCTCGTCGGCGCGCACGAATTCCGGTGTGCCCTCGACCAGGATCTGCCCGTGGCTCATCACAGTGATGCGTTGGCTGATGGACATGACGATGCTCATGTTGTGCTCGATCAGCAGCACCGTATGGTCGCGGCCCAGGTCGCTGATCAGTTGGGTCATGATTGGGATGTCGTCGATGCCCATGCCGGACGTGGGCTCGTCGAGCATCAACAGCTTGGGCTTGGAGCAGATCGACATGCCCACCTCCAGTACACGCTGCTGGCCGTGGGACAGCTCTCCGGCCAGGGTCTCGGCGCGGGCGGTGAGTTGCAGACGCTCCAGGACCTGGTCGGCCATCTCCAGGTGTTCACGCTTACTGTCCACGCGGCGCCAGAAGTTCAGGGCGCGTGCGCCGTCACGGCCCTGGGCGGCCAGGCGCAGGTTTTCGCGCACGCTGAGGTTCTGGAACAGGCTGGTGAGCTGGAACGAACGCGCCATGCCCAGGCCGACGCGGCTGTGGGCCGGCTTGCGCATCAGGTTCTGGCCGTCGAAATGAATCGCCCCGGCGGTGGCCTGGCGTTCGCCGGTCAGGCAGTGAAACAGGCTGGTCTTGCCGGCGCCGTTGGGGCCGATAATGGTGTGGATGGTGCCGGCTTCGACCTTGAGGTTGACGCCGTTGACGGCATGGAAGGCGCCGTAGGCCAGTTCCAGGTCTTTGGTTTCCAACAGGATGCTCATAGCAGATCCTCCTTGGTCACGGCGGGGGCCTTGCGGCTGCCACGCACACGTTCGAACAGCGCCGACAGGCCGCCCCACAAGCCTCCACGCATAAAGATCACCACCAGGATCAGGATCACCCCCAGCAGCATCAGCCAGCGCGGCCACAGGTCGGAGAGAAAGTCCCCCAGCAGCACGATGGAACCGGCCCCCAGCAACGAGCCGAACAGCGAGCCGGTGCCGCCGACGATGGTCATGATCAGGATGTTTTCCGACATCACCAGGTCGATGTTGGACAGCGGCACAAAGTGCAGGAGCATGGCGTACAGCGCCCCGGCGATCCCGGTGACCGCGCCAGACAGCACAAACACCAGGATCTTGAAGTGGCGCGTGTCGTAGCCGATGGCCGAGGCGCGGGTTTCGTTTTCGCGGATCGCCATCAGCGTGCTGCCGAACGGCGAGGCGATCACCCGGCGCGCGCCGATAAAGATCAGCAGGAACAGCACCGCGACAAAGCCATAGAACACCCGGGCGTCGGCCAGGGACAGCAGCACTGTGTCACCGATACGGATTTCCGGGCGCGGCACACTGAGCAGGCCGTTGTCGCCACCGGTCCAGTCGCTCAGGGTGTAGGCCAGGAAGTAGGCCATCTGGCTGAAGGCCAAGGTCAGCATCACGAAATAGATGCCGGTGCGGCGGATCGCCAGGGCGCCCACCAGGAAGGCCAGGAACCCGCCGACCAGGGCCGCGCCGAGTAGCGCGCTGAACAGGCCCAGTTGCAAGTGGATCATCAGCAAGGCGGCGCAATAGGCACCGGCGCCGAAGAAGATGCCTTGGCCGAACGACAGCAGTCCGGTGTAGCCCAGCAACAGGTTGCAGGCCAGGGCGGCGAGGGCAAAGATCAGGATCTCGGTGGCCAGGGTTGCCGAGGGCAGGATCAACGGCAGGCCGATCAGTACCGCCAGCACCCACAGCAACATGGCCTTGGATTGAGTTTTAGCAAACGGCAGGGGATTTTTCTCGCTCATGTCAGGCTCTCCCGAACAGGCCGTAAGGGCGTACCAGAATCACCACGGCCATGGCGCCGTAGATCATCAGGCTCGCGCCTTGGGGCCACAGGGTGGTCATCAGGCTCTGCACCACGCCCACCAGCAGGCCGCCCACCAGGGCGCCGCCGAACGAGCCCATGCCACCGATCACCACCACCACAAAGGCGATGCCGAGGATCTCCGGGCCGACAAAGGGCTGGGCGCCACGCAACGGGGCAAACAGCACCCCGGCGATCCCGGCCAGGGCCACGCCGAGGGCGAAGGTCATGGAGAACAGGCGGAAAATATTGGTGCCCAGCAGCGACACGGTCTCGGTACTTTCACTGCCGGCCCGCACCAGGGCGCCAAAGCGCGTGCGCTCCAGCAGCAGCCACAGGCCCAGGCCCACCAGCCCCGAGAACACAATCAAAAACAGGCGGTAGTAGGGGTACACGAAGTCGCCGACCACCAGCACCCCGCGCAGCAGTTCCGGCACGGCGACGCTTTTGCCCACCGGGCCCCAGATCATCACGCTGGCTTCCTGGATGATCAGCGCGATACCCAGGGTCACGAGGATCTGGAACATGTGCGGCAGGTGGTAGATCCGCTGGATCAATAATCGCTCGATCAGCCACGCCAGCGCGGCCACCACCAGCGGCGCGATCAGCAGGGCCAGCCAGAAGCTTTCGGTGAGGCTGACGGCGGTGTAGCAGATGTACGCCCCCAGCAAAAAAAACGCGCCGTGGGCGAAGTTGACGAAGTTCAGCAGGCCGAAAATGATCGTCAGCCCGACCGCAATCAGGAAGTAGATCATCCCCAGGCCCAGGCCATTGAGAATCTGGAACAGGTAAAGATTGAGCATGCAGGAATCCTCCAACAGGCGGCCGCGGTCAACGACCCTGTCGTGTGTTACCGGTGAAAGTGGGCGGATCAGCCGAGCTTGCAGCCCGTGGCTTCTACCGGTGGGAACGACTGGCCGGAGCTGAGGACTTTGGCCAGGTCATCCTTGTCGGCCATGTCGCCCGTGGCCTTGCCCACCAGCAGGTAGTAATCCTTGATCACCTGGTGGTCGCCGGCGCGGATCGTTTCCTTGCCGGTCGGGCCGTCGTAGCTCAGGCCCTGCATGGCCTTGGCCACGGTGGGGCCGTCGAAGCTGCCGGTGGCCTTGATGGTGTCGAGCATGACTTTGGTGCTGATGTAGTCAGCGGCCAGCGGGTAGGTGGGGTTGATCCCGTATTTGGCCTGGGTCAGCTTGACCAGCTCACGGTTGAGCGGGGTATCGACCTGGTGCCAATACTGCGCGCCGAGGTACACGCCTTCGAGTACATCACTGCCCAGCTCCTGGAACTGGTCGAGGCCGGCGGACCACACCAGCAGCACTTTCATGCGCTCCTTGATACCGAAGTTGACGGCCTGGCGCAGGGTGTTGGAGGACTGGCTGCCGAAATTCAGCAACACCAGCACGTCGGGCCGGGCGGCGATGGCGTTGGTCAGGTAGCCGGAGAATTCCTGTTCCTGCAATGAGTGATAGCTGTTGCCCACATGCTCCAGGCCGTTTTCGGCCAGCACGCTCTTGGCGCCTTCGAGCAAGGCTTCGCCGAACACGTATTGCGGGGTGATGGTGTACCAGCGCTTGGCCTCGGGCAGCAGCTTGATCAGCGGCACCAGGGTTTCGCGGATCGCGCCATAGGTGGGCACCGACCAGCGGAAGGTCGCACTGTTGCAGTCCTTGCCGGTGACTTCGTCAGCGCCCACCGGGGTCATGAACACACCGCCAACCTTGTCCACTTCCTTGGCCACTGCCAGTGCCGAGGACGACAGGGTGCAGCCCTGGAAGAACCGCGCGCCGTCCTGGCCGATCGCCTCCTGGACCTTGCGCACCGCCTTGCCGGCGTTGCCTTCGGTGTCGATCACCTTGTAGTTCAGTGGGCGCCCGAGAAGTTCGGGGTACTGGGCCACCGCCAAGCGTGAACCCATGTCGGCAAACTTGCCATAGCTGGCAAAGGCGCCAGACATGGACTTGAGGCCGTAAAAGGTAAACGGTTCGGCGGCGAATGCACTGCGCACGCTCAGCGGAAGGCTGAGCGCGGCGGCGGCGGTGAGGCTGGCTTTCAACAACGTACGACGCTGCATGGGGTGACTCCCTGGTTTAGTTATTGGCAGGAGTGGCAATGGCGATACGGTGGAGCACGGCCTGTGGGCAGGCCTTTTTTATTGAGGTGAAACACGGTCAAAACTGTAGGCGCAGGCAAGCCAGCTCCTACAGGGGATTTGGGGTGTTTTCAGGAGTGGTCGAACTCCAGCAAAAAGTGTGGGCTGACCTGGCCTTCCAGCGCGGTCATGTGGTGTTCGGCGTCGCACATGTGTTCATGCATCAGGCTGCGCACGGCCGCTTCATCGTTGGCGCGAAACGCGCTCAGCAGTTGCTTGTGATAGTCCAGGTTGGCCGCGTCGAATTGCTTGCGCTTGGGCTTGTAGGCTTTTTTCAGCACCACCAGGTCGCGCAGCAGGTCGTTGAGGAACTGCGCCATAAAACTCAGCAACGGATTGGGGCAGGCCCTGGCCAGCAGGTTGTGGAACTCCAGCTCCGCCAGGCGCTGCTCGCGCTGGCCGGCCTCGCTGTCTTCCGGCGCGCTGCAAAAGTCCACGTTGTCTTGCAGGGCGCGATAGTCGTCTTCGCTCAGGCGCCCCAGCACTGACACTGCCAGTTCCACCTCGATTACCTTGCGCAGTTGATACACCTGCTCGCCATCCAGGTGCTGGAAGTGCAGGTAGTTGCGCAAGGCGCGGCTGGCGGGCTCCGTGCCGGCCTGGTTCAGGTACGCGCCACCGGTAGGGCCGGTGCGGGTGCTGACCAGGCCTTCGACCTCCAGGGCCTTGAGCGCTTCGCGGGCCGAGCCCTTGGAGCATTGGAAGCTCTCCATCAATTCGCGCTCGGTGGGCAAGCGGTCGCCGGGCTTCAAGGCATCGGTGACGATCGAGCGCTTGACCGACTCGACAATCACATCGGAAAGTTTCTGGCGTTTGCGTCGCAGGGGGCGGCTGAGCATGGTTTTCTATTTATCGTATTAATGCGGATAAATAGCACTTAATAGGGGTTGGGGCGGGGCGTCAACGGCAGGGGTCGTTTTCAGTTAAAACAGGTCGTAAACCACGTCCATGCTCCCACAGTTGATGTGTCGTGCTCATAAAATTTGAGCCTGGCGCAGTAATTGCCTGCCATAGCGCTCCAGTCTTTGTGCAGGAGCACCCGAGCATGCAATTACGAGCCTTGCGGTATTTTCACGAGGTGGCGCGCTGCGCCTCGTTGCGTAAGGCGGCCGAGCGTTTGTACGTCACGCCCACTGCCGTCAGCCGGCAGATTGAACACCTCGAACACTTCTTTGGCGCCGCCCTGATTGAGCGCGGCCCGCGCGGTATCCGCCTGACGGTGGAGGGTGAGTGCCTGGCCGAGCAGGTCACCAGCACCCTGCGCGGCCTCGATCAGGTGCGCGATGTGATCGCCAGCCGGCAGAGTCAGGTGGCGGGTAACATCAGCATCCATGTGTCAGAAAGTATCGTTTCCACAGTGCTGGCGCCGGTGCTTGCGGCGTTTTACCGGGCGCACCCCAAGGTCACCTTCAATATCGTGATCGCCAGCGCCTCGGCCACCCTCGACGCCCTGTGCAGTGGCGAGGCCGACCTGGGCCTGGCGTTCTATCTGCAGGAACGGGCCGACGTGGAAGTCACCGCACAATGCGAGTTGTGGCACCGGGTGCTGGTCAGTGCCGAGCACCCCTTTGCCCAGCGCGACAGCATCGAACTGCGCGAACTTGAAGGCCAGCCCCTGGCCATTCCTGACTCGGCGTACGGCGTGCGCCAGGCCCTGGAGATGGCAGCAAAAAAACGAGGAGTGACGATCCAGCCGGTGTTTACCACCAGCTCCCTGGAAGTGCAGAAAAGCCTGGCCCGGCAACGGGCGGCGGTGTTGATCCTGCCCCAGGTGGATGCCGACGCCCGCGACCTGGGCGATGGCCTGGTGGCGGTGCCGATTGCCGATGAGCACCTGGGGCGAATCCGCATCGACCTGTGCGGGTACCGCAACCGGCCGCGCTCGGTGGCGGTGCTCAAGTGCCAGGAAATGCTGGCCAGCGCGATGCAGCGTTGTGCGCTGGTGGACTGAAGCCTCAGTTGCCCAGGCAGTCGCTTGCCGGCGGTGGCTGCCTGCCGTGTGCCAGGTAGACACCCGCCCAACGATTTACGCAGCGGCTGGCATCGACGACGGAACTGCCCTGTAGATAAGGCCCCTTGAGCCGCAATGTGGCGGGCAGGGATTCGAACGCCGGGGTGGCAGCCTCATCGGGCTCTACCAGCACCATGCGTTCGATGCGATCGGCAAACAGCCCGGCGTACCCGGCACCGAGCACGTTGCCTTGGGCGATGCCCAGGAAGCTGATCCGTTGCTCACCCAGTTGCTGGCGTACGAAATCCATGTCCCAGGCCGATTGCTCGTTGTCGGCTGCTGTGCGGGCGTTGCGCGGGCTCAACTCGATGACATCGTAGAACTGGGTCAGCGTCCGGTACGCCTCGGTGTTGTAGTACTTCCAGACTGTGGCCAGGTGCACCGCGAACACCCCGCGCAAATCCGCTTGTGCGGTAGCCGGGCGGGTGAAGATCACACCCCGACGCTCCAGAGGCTGACGGGCACCGACCCGGGTGAGGGTCAGGCGCAACGTGCGTGCGTCCGCGGCCTGATGGTTTTGCGGCACGGTGACGATGCCGCACTGGGTGCGTGCCATCACCTCCTGGTCAAGGGCCCGCCCGGGCAGGCGCGGGCAATCCACCAGCCACTCGATACCCGGCGGTGCGGCATGGCCAGGGGAACTCAAGAGCATTAACCATCCACTGATGATGCAAAGCGCTGCTGCTTTCAAAGGTTTCATCCGCGTTCCTGGGTAACCGTCCGTAGGGGACAGGCTTTTTACCAAGCGCGGCGGCGAGCCAATGCCGGAGCAGTCTCATGCAGGGTGTAAGAATTCTGAATATTACCCGTCGGCATTGACTGGTGCCGACGGGCGGGTGTCAGAACAGGTTGATGGGGAAGTTGCCGACGATCCGGAACTCGTCGTAGCTGCCGTCAATTTGACCGCCGCTGGCGCGGTGGTTGTAGACGATGGTGCGCAGTACGGTGTTCTTCAATTTCCCCGATTGCACCACGTAGGCCAGCATCAAGCCGTTTTCATTGTGCTTGGCGTTATCCAGGCCGCGCACGTTATAGCCGGTGTTGTGGCCGTTGCGATCCCCCTCGTAGTGCGTGCCGTCGATGCCCCAACCCTTGGCGTGCCACAGGCTGGCGGTCAGGCCGGGCACGCCGTAGGCGGCCAGGTCGAGGTCGTAGCGCAGTTGCCAGGATTTTTCGTTGGGGCCGTTGTAGTCCGAGTACAGCGAGTTGGCCATGTAGTTGCCGGTGGACTCCCACACATAGTCGAAGTACTCGTTGCCGAACACCTGTTGCCAGGCCAGGGTCAGGCTGTGGGCCTGGTGGTTGGCGGTCACGGCCAGGCTGGCGGCGTCGTTGTCGATATAACCCAGGCGCTGCTGGCCGGAATCCTGGGTGTGGTAGTAGTGCAGGGCGGTCTTGAGCGCCACCGCGTTTTTGTCGCCGATACGGTGGGTCAGCCCCAGGTAGTACTGGTCCCACATGTCCTCGAAGCGCGAGCCGTAGAGGCTGGCTTCCAGGCCGTAGCCCGGCTTGAGCGTGGCCCCCAGGTAGCTGATGCGCGCGCCGCTGTAGGCGCGGTTGCCGAAGGTGGTGGTCAGGCGTTCGGCGCCGGTGCCGGTGCGCGGGATGGCCCGGTCGAAGGTGCCGCCCTGCACCGACAGCCAGTCCCGTTCGTTGCTGTACAGGCCCACGCCCTGGAAGCTGGAGGGCAGGGCGCGGTTGTCCTTGTAGCGCAGGATCGGGTTATCGGTCATCAAGCGCCCGGCCTTGAGCTCGGTGTTGGACAGGCGAAACCGCACATCGCCCACCCCCAGCCGGCTCCAGGTCGGGATCGCATCGCCGTCGCTGTCCACCAGCACGCGGTCACCGCCATTGGCCACCTTGCCATGCCCGCGCTGCAGGTTGACCGCGCTGAATACGCCGACATCGACCCCCACGCCAATCACGCCCTGGGTGTAGCCGGAGCTGTACTTGAGCATGGCGGTCTGCACCCAGGTTTCGCGCACGCGGGTGCGTTCGATGCCGGCGGGTTTCTGGATGCTCAGGTAGGTGCTGCGCTGGGTGTGCTGGTTGGAGTAGTAGTGACGCAGGTTCAGGTCCAGGCTGCTGCCGTCGATAAAGCCGGGGGCGCTGGCCTGGGCGTTTTCTTGAGCAAAAGCCTGGGTACCGGACGCCAGGGCGGCGGCCAGGAAAAGACGTGGATACATGGTGAATCCCCACACAAAGAAGAGTAAGGCGACCGCTGAGGCCGGGCACAGTACCTGTGGCAAGTGGTCTTGCCACAGTAGGGATAAAGCGATCAGCGAACCGGGGCTTCTCTGAGCCGGGTTTCGCGGGCCGGGGTGCCGGGCAGCACAGGCCGGGTTTCCTTGGCGAACCAGGCGGCGGTGAGGCACACCAGGTTGGCGATCAGCAGGTACCACACCGGTGACATCGGGTCGCCCGTGGTGCCGATCAGCCAGGTGATGATGATCTGTGCGGTGCCGCCAAACGCCGCCACACCGAAGGCGTAGACGATGGAGAAACCGGTGGAACGCACGGATTTGGGGAAGCTTTCCACCAGCAACACGATCAACGCCGCGCCGCTCATGCCATGCAGGCCGGACAGCAGCGCCAGGGTCAGGAGGAAGGTCGACGGGCTGGGGTGTTCGGTCATCAATTGCAAGGCCGGGAACAGGATCAGCAACAGCACCACCCGGGGCGTCATCAGGATCACCCGGCGCCCGAAACGGTCGCACAACATGCCGCCAGCCACTGCGCACACCGCCATGGCCGCACCGGCCACCAGGGTTGAGAGCATGGAAATACTGGTGGGCAGCTTCAGCTCAGTCAGGGCAAAGGTGGTCATGTAGTTGAGGAAGTACTGGGTGATGGTGCTGCCCGAAAGGATCAGCAGGCCCAGGACCAGGGCGCGTCGATGCTTGCCGCAGACTTCGCGCACCAGGTCGCCGGTGCTGGTGGTTTCGCCCTGGCCGTGGAAGGTCTCGGCCAGGTTGCGGCGGATATAGATACCAATCGGCAACACCAGTAGGCCAAACACGAACGGCACGCGCCAGCCCCAGCTGTTGAGGTCTTCGGGGGACATGACTTTGGTCAGGGTGTAACCCACCAGCCCGGCGGCCATGGCGGCGACGCCCTGGGCGACCACTTGCCAGCAGGCATAGGTGCCGCGTTTGTGCGGCGGCGCGGCTTCCAGGATATAGGTGGTGGCGGGGCCGGCTTCACCGCCCCAGGCCAGGCCCTGAATCATACGGGTGACCACCAGCAGGATCGGCGCGGCAATCCCGATGGTCTCGTAGCCGGGCAATATCGCAATACTGCCGGTGCCCACCGCCATCATCACCAGGGTCAACAACATCGCCGGCTTGCGCCCGACGCGGTCGGCGTAGGCGCCAATCAGCACCGCGCCCAGGGGCCGTACGATAAAGCCGATGCCAAAGGCCGTGACCGAGAGCATCAAGCTGACGAAGGCGCTGTCGGACGGGAAAAACGTATGGCCGATCATCACCGCGAAGGTCGCGTAGACCCCAAAGTCGAAAAACTCCACGGCATTACCCAACACCACAGCGAAGATGCTCTTGCGACCGGCGTCCGGCGATGGCGTTTCGGGTGTGTGCTCGGGACCCTCGCGAGTCAATTGTTCAGTGTGCATACCAGCCCCTCGATTTTAGTTATAGGTCGTCCAGACCCCGGCCTTGTGGCCAGGGAACAGGCGTGTGGGTGGGCAGTTCAGTTACAGCGTCAAGGTCAGTTCGGGTTCGGCCATTGGTGGATTGCGCCACGCCAGCTCTCATAGGTTTTTGCGATTTGCAGCAGCCAGATATCGGCAAAACGCGGTGCGATCATCTGCAGGCCGATGGGCATGCCATCGGCGGCGAAACCACAGTTGATCGACAGCGCCGGTTGCTCGCCCATGTTCCAGGGCACGGTGAACACGATGTGTTCGAACGGTAATTGCGGGTCATTGCTCGGTGACGGCCATTCGGCGGGGAACGCGTTGACCTGGTTGGTGGGCGACAGGATCAGGTCCAGGTCGCTGAAGGCCTGGGCGGCGCGGCGGCGCATCTCGAAGGTCTGGTTGAACCCCTGCACCGCCTGCACGCCGCTGATATCGGCACCGGGCGCGGCCCAGTCGCGGATGTACGGCAAGACCTTATCGAATTGCTCGCTGCTCAACGCCGACAGGTCGCCCCATTGCCGGGCGCGCCAGAATTGGTCGAGGCCGTCGAGCTGGGCGCGGTCCATGATCGGGGGGATCAGCGTGACCTTGGCGCCATGGGCTTCGAACAGGCGCGCGGCGTGTTCCACCGCCTCACACACGAAACCTTCCGGTTGCAGGCCGGCGCCGGGTTCCAGCATCAGGCCGACGCGCAGGCCCTTGACCGACAGCGGCTGGTTGCTCCACTCGCTGGTGAGCGGCGGCAGGCTGGTGGCGTCGCGGGCATCGGGGCGGGCCAGGTGCTGCATCATCAGCACGCAGTCGTCCACCGTACGGGTCATGGGCCCGGCGGTGCGGCCGGTGTAGTAAGGGTCAATCGGGATACGCCCCAGGGTCGGCTTGAACCCCACCAGGCCGCACCAGGCGGCGGGCAAACGCACCGAACCGCCGATGTCGGTGCCGATATGCAGTGGCCCGTAACCGGCGGCGGCCGCAGCGGCAGCCCCCGAGCTGGAACCGCCGGTGTTGTTGGCAGTGTTCCACGGGTTGCGGGTGATGCCATGGAAGCTCGACAGGCCGGAGGAGAGCATGCCGAAATCCGGGACAGTGGTCTTGGCCAGCACAATCGCCCCGGCTTCCCGCATCCGCGCGGCGGGCGGGGCGTCCCTGAGGGCCGGGGTCAGGCGGGTGGCGGCACTGCCGAGGGGAATCGGCGTGCCTTCGGTAGCCACCAGTTCCTTGATGGTCACGGGTACGCCATCGAGCACCCCATTGGGCTGGCCTTTGTTCCAGCGCTCGGTGGAGGCCTGGGCTTCCCGGCGCACCTGCTCGGGATCGAAGGCATACAGGGCGCGGATCTGCGGCTCCCAGCGGTCGATATGGCCCAGCAGGTGATCGTAGTAGTCGATGGGGGAGAGCTGGCGACTGGCGAAATGCGCCAGCAATTGCGCGGCCGTGAGGTCGTGAAGGTCGGTCATTGAGCGCTTCCTGGTGATGGGCCCTGGGGCTCATGGCGGGTGGCTGTTGGACCCGACTATATAAACCCTGGGGGGCAGCGACCATCACATTCGAAGCGGTGCAGTGTTGCGTTTTTGTGTGCACTCAATTGTCACGACTGTGGGAGCCGGCAAGCCCTAATGCCCGTCAGTTAAGCGCAGATCCCCTGTGGGAGCGGGCTTGCTCGCGAAAGCAGTAGGTCAGTCAACATCAATGTTTGCTGGGCCGACGTCTTCGCGAGCAAGCCCGCTCCCACACTGGATCAGCGCAACAATGGCTCGATCGCTTGCCGGACCCGTGGATCGTCACAGTGCGCCACATTGAAACGCATAAACTCGCCCATCCCCGACTCATACCCAAACAACGCCCCCGGCGCCAACACCATGCCGCGCTTGAGCCCGGCCTCGGCCAATTGTTCAGCGTTAACCCCGGCCGGCAGGCGCGCCCAGAGAAACATCCCGGCCTCATACCCCATGGGCAGCTCACAGCCACAGCGGCGCAACCACTGTTCCACCCGCGCACCGGCTTCCAGCAGGCGCTGGACCATGCGCTTGCGGTGCCGCGCATAGCTGCCCTCGCTGAGCAGGCGGTAGACCAGTTGCTCGAACAGCTCCGAGGTCACGCCGCCGCTCATCAACTTCATATTGGTCAGGTTGGCCGCCAGTTGCGGTGCGGCCACCACATAGCTCATCCGGGTATTGGCGCTGAGGGTTTTCGAGAAGCCCGACAGGTACGTCACCTGCTCCAACCCGGCAAGTGCCGCCAGGCGGGGCGGCGGGTTGGGGTGCAGGTCGCCGTAGAGGTCGTCTTCGATGATATGGCAGTGATACTGACGCATCAGTTGCAGCAAGCCAAAGGCCTGGGCTGCACTGAAGGAATGGCCGGTGGGGTTGTGCAGGATGCTGGTGGTCACATACAGGCTGGGCCGGGCCTCGGCGAGCAACTGCTCCAGGGCCGCCAGGTCGAGCCCGTCCGGGCCGCGCGGCAGTGTCAGCACCTTGACCCCGTGCAGTGCCAGGTTGGCGTGGAAGTTGAAATAGCACGGTGCATCCAGCAGCACCGTGTCACCGGGGCGCGCCAGCAGGCGCATCAACATGTCCAGGCCCTGCAGGGTGCTGGGCGTGGTGATGATCTGTTCCACCGGCACCGCCAGGCCATCGCCCTGCAGTTTTTGTTGCAGGGCCTGGCGCAGGGGCAGGAAACCCGCTGGCGTACCCATGCCGGCAACCCGCAGGGAAGGGGCCCGCACCACACTGCGCAGGGCCTGGCGCATGGCCTCGGAGTCGAGCCAGTCTTCGGGCAGATGCCCGCCACCGGGGCGTAGCTCGCCCTGGCCGGTCAGCATGGGGCGGCGCAGCACACTGAGCAAATCCTGGGGCAGCAGGTCCACCCAGTTGCTCGACGACGGCTGCGTCTGGCGCTGGGCCACAAAGTGCCCACGGCCTTGGCGCGAGGTCAGCAGATGTTGGCCGCGCAGACGGTCCAGGGCTTCATTGATGGTGAATTTTCCGACACCCAACTGCGCTCCCAGCTCACGCACCGACGGCAGTTTGCTGCCAGCGGCCAATTCGCCTTGTTCGATAGCACGGGCGAACGCCTCGACGATCTGCTGGACCTTGGGGGCGTGCTCATGAAAGTGGATCTGCGGAAGGGCCATCGCGACGTCCTGAAGTTTGCCGGTCTCTTTACCGGTAAAGTCTGCGTGAATAACCGCCGAGTTTACCTGCCCGACACGGAATTCGCGCCCTAGACTGCGCAACATTCCTCCCCGCCGCGAAATTACCCACCATGGTCACCGCCCTTACGCTGTCTTCCTTTCTGTATTTTCTGGTGTTGTGCAGCACCCTGGCCTTCAGCCCCGGCCCGATGACCTTGCTGCTGCTGAGCCTGGGTCTCAAGGACGGCCTGCGGCACTCCTTGCCGGCCCAGTTCGGCGCCAGCGTGTCGTACCTGATTTCGATCCTGATCTTTGCCGTGGGTTTTTCCGAGCTGATCAAGGGCTACCCGCTGATTACCCAGGGCATCCAACTGGTGGGCGTGGCCTATATTCTGTACCTGGCCTACAAGCAGTGGACCAGCAGCGGCGTGCAGATCACCGCCGCCGGGCACGGGCCGGAGACGCCCCGCGGCCTGTTCGGCAAGGGCTTGCTGACCGGCCTGTCCAACCCCAAGGCAATCATCCTGTTCAGCGCCGTGTTCCCGCAGTTTGCCGCCGTCGGGCAGGACAGCGCCGCCGGTGACATCGCCATCCTCGGCCTGACATTCCTGATCCTGCAATTCGCCAGCGGCTGCCTGTATTGCTACTTCGGCCAACGCATCAAGCATGTGCTCGAGTCGCCGCGCAAACGCGTGCTGTTGCAGAAGGTCACGGCAGTATTGCTGCTGGCGGTGGCGATGTTGTTGGCCCGCGGTTTCTCCAGCTAGTCCGCTGGCGTCAAGGGTTTGGCAAGGCGATTGGCGTCTGCAGTAACTGTCTGAGCGGTACTGGCTATTTGCCTTTGCCCTGATAGACTTTCAGCATTCATCCAGGATCAGCCAGATCATGTCAGCCGCAGGAGGAAAAGGACTTCCGCTCGCCAAACGCCTGTACAAATCTCGGACCCTGGGGCTGACGCTCGGCTTTGTCTGTGTATCGGCCGGCATGTACCCACTGGACCCGCCTGGCTGGGTCTGGGCCTGGATGCTGATCAACGCCTTCGCCTGGCCGCACCTGGCCTACCAAATGGCGCGCCGCGCCGAAAACTCCCTGCGCGCCGAGCGCCGCCACCTGTTGGTGGACTCGTTTTGTGGCGGCTTCTGGGTCGCTGCCATGCACTTCAACCCGCTGCCCAGCGTCACCACCCTGTCGATGATGACCATGAACAACGTCGCCATCGGTGGCCTCCGATTTATGCTGATGGGGTGGGTGGCCCAGGCACTGGGCATCGGGGTGGCGCTGCTGCTGTTCGCCCCGGCCTATATCGCCCTGACCACGCCCGCCCAACTCTACGCCTGCTTGCCGATCCTGATGCTCTATCCGCTGGTCCTGGGCTGGATCTGTTATCGCCAGGCCATCACCCTGGCCCGGCATAAACGCGAACTCCTGGCCCTGAGCCGCACCGACAGCCTGTCCGGGTTGCTTAACCACGGCGCGTGGAAAGACCAGCTGGAAATCGAATTCGCCCGCTGCCGGGGCGGCCAGCAGGGGGCCGCCATTGCGTTGATTGATATCGACCATTTCAAGATCATCAACGACACCTACGGCCACGTCACCGGCGATATCGTGCTACGCCAGTTGAGCAAGATCCTGCGTCAGAACCTGCGCGCCACCGACCTGGCCGGGCGTTACGGCGGCGATGAATTTTGCGTGATCCTGCCGGACATGCCCCTGGGCCACGCCACCGAAGTAATGGACGCCCTGCGCGACCGCTTCAGCTCCCTGGGCTACGCCCAGGACCCCACCCTGCGCGCCAGCCTGAGCATCGGCCTGGCACCGTATCAAGCCTCCCACGACGACGCGACCAGTTGGCTGAATGACGCCGACCAGGCGTTGTATGAGGCCAAAAGCGGCGGGCGCAATCGGGTGCGGTCGATGCAGGGAGGGTGGGTGCGGTCGGTTTGAAGGGCCTTGGGGAATCTTGGTACTGCTTTTTTGTGGGAAGTCCGCTCGCCACAGGGATCGTGTTTGCCTCAGTTGCTGCGGTGTTAAATCCATCACCCTCCCCGGTAAGGGCATATCGACTTTATCAATGAGCATCAATAGTGGTTATTAGTTGGTTTTTTGTAATATTTTGGACTCCTAAATAGATCTGTTCTGATTATCTTAGCGAGTCTCCCCAGCGCACGCGAAATTCAATTTGTTCCTCGATATCGTTAGTCAGGTCATGTTCTTCGTAATCGAATATACGCACCATCTCTGGTTCAGGCTCACCTAACTTCATTTCATAGGCTACGAGGCCACTAGACATCGAAGATGACATAGCAGAAGGGAAAACATTGATTTTTGAGCCTTTGCACAAAAATTTTACTTCGCTAAATTCCTTTCGCAACAAACCAAATGAGCGAAAAACATCCAGTCCGGAGTACGTTTTTTTTGTTTGGTCGGAAAAGGTTATAAAAAGCGCACATGTGTTTCGATCGTATTCTATTTTTGCTTTTTCAATGTTGCCTCGATTGAGTATGCTTATTTCTATATTTTTCATGATTTACTTTCTATAAGGGTTTATTAGGCTGTAGTTTGCGGATGTGCCATCTTCGTTTATTGGGGTTGCACCTAATATGTCTTTTCGATGAATACGGTCGGGGATGGCTATTTCTTTTTCCCTTTTGTAGTCGGATAGTATTCCTAGTTCTTTGTTGACGTCTCGGCCGGGTATCTTTTTTAAAGTGTACAAAAAGCCATCTTCTAATCCGTAACGTGTTGCAAATATTATACCTACGTCCCTTGAAGTCGAGGTGGGTACAAAATTGCTTGGTGGATCCATATTGTCTCTCGAGTGCAAGAGTAGGTCCGTGCTTTTTCCTCTGCTCTTAAACCCCTCTTTGAAGATTTTACGTGGATGCCTGGAGTCTCCCCGGTAAAGATATTGCTTTTTCGTTGCGGGGGCTGGAAGGGAAGGAGCGCTCTCGTCGGTCTTCGTATCGGCGGACGGGTTTTGGACTTCAGATCCGGGCTCACATTTTTTTTCGCCCGGACACGCATTCAACCCCAACGGATCCACCCACCCCGTAGGATTGGGCACATACAAATACCCGTTCACCCCACCCGCCAACTTCACCGGGTCGGGCGTCAGGTAGCGTCCGTTATCCGGATTGTAGTAGCGATGCCGGTTGTAGTGCAGCCCGCTTTCCCGGTCGAAATACTGCCCCTGAAAACGCAGCGGGTTATCGACGGTGCTCTCGTCCAGTCGGGTGATTTTTCCGTAGGCTTGGTAATGGGCTGACCAGACGATTTTGCCGTCCGTGTTCGTTAGCTCCTGGGGCGTACCCAGGTGGTCCAGTTGGTAGTGGAACGCCTGGGTATTGGCCGGGCCAAAGCCTTCCAGCAAGGCCAGCGGCCTGAAGCTATCAGGCTCGTAGAGATAGCTGCGATGCTGCCCCGCCGTGTGCTCGGCGATGACTTTGTCGCCTTGCCAGAAAAACTCAGTGGTTTTGCCCGCCACGGTTTTGCTGATGCGCCGCCCAAATGGGTCATAGCGATAACTGGCCTGGCTGCCGTCCGGATGCGTCACGCCGATCAGGCGGTGCTGGCAGTCGTAGCGGTATTCGGTGACTAACTGCTGCGCGCGGCCACGGCGTTCGCGTATGAGGTTTCCGAAGGCGTCGTAGTCGTAATGCCGGTCGCCTTGCAGTAACAGGCGGTTGCCGACGACGATGCCGGGGCCTGGGCGGTCTTGCATCAGCAGGTTGTTCGCCGGGTCGTGGGCGAAGCGTTCGGTGGGATCCTGGGAGTGGTCGGCGCGGGTCAGGCGGTCGAGGGGGTCGTAGTGGTAGTCGTGCTGGCCCTTGCGGGTGTCGAGCAGGCGGGTGAGGTTGCCGCTGTTGTCGTAGGTGTAGCGGCGAAGGCCGTGGCGGTGTTCGTGTAGGGCCAGGCGGCCCTGGTCGTCGTAGTGGTAGTGGCTCAGCAGTTGGCCTTGCTGGCGCTGGTGTTCGCGGCCTGCTTTGAACAGGTGCGAGCTGAGTGTCCGGCCATTCAGGTCGACAGTGGCAAGGTGGCCGCCCTTGTCGTGGTTGAAGGTCAGGCGGTTGTTGTCTGGCAGGCGCAGGGTTTCGAGTTGGCCGCAGTGGTCGTAGCCATAACGCAGGGTGCCCCAGCCTTGGTGCTCGGCGGTCAGGCGGCTTTGCGCGTCGTATTCGTACTGCAGCGGCCAGTGGCCGTCGTCGACGCTAAGCAGATTGCCGAGGCGGTCGTAGGTGTAATCCACCGTGCTGCCATCG
Organism: Pseudomonas sp. FP2294; assembly: GCF_030687625.1. Lineage (NCBI taxonomy): Bacteria > Pseudomonadati > Pseudomonadota > Gammaproteobacteria > Pseudomonadales > Pseudomonadaceae > Pseudomonas > Pseudomonas sp. FP2294. Next base: position 3,681,273 of record NZ_CP117441.1, on the reverse strand, counting down.
GGCAGGTTTTTTCGGACGAGGCGGCCGGTGTTATCGCGCTGGTAGGTGGTAACCAACTGACGGTCATCGTCGCCAAACTCGGTTTTTTCCTGCAGGTGGCCGTTGAGGTCGTAGACGTAGGCGGTGCGTTGGCCGTCGAAGCCGGTTTCCTGCTGGATCAGGCCGTTGGCGTGGTACTCCAGTTGATAGCGCTCACCTGCCTCGTTTTCGATCTCGGTCAGCAGCAGGCGAGTGTTGTCGTAGCGATAGCGCAGGGCCGTGCCATCGGGGTTGATCCGGCGACTGATCAGGTGCAAGCCATCGGCATATTCATACCGGGTCACACGCCCCAGTTCATCGCGCTCGGCGGTGATTTTTCCGTAGGGGTTGTAGCTCAATTCGCGGGTGGCACCGCCCGGCATTACCACCTTGATCAGCCGACCCACCGCGTCCCAGTGATACTGGGTCAGGGCGCCATGTTCATCCTCGCGGGTAATCTGCCGGCCCAGGTCGTCATAGCGATAACGCCGTACGCCGCCATTGGGCAGTTGTTCTCCAATCAACTGGCCAAGATCGTTCCACGTCAGGCGCTGACAGCTGTGGTCCGGGTACCAAACCGCTAAAAGCTGCCCACGCTTGTCATAGCTGTACTCGGTGACATTGCCGTCAGGGTCAGTCTGGCGCGTGATCGCGCCCTGATCATTACGCTGGTACTTCCAGACCGCCTGACCCCGGCGCATGACCCGTACGAAGCCATCCTCATACTCGTAGGTCGTGGGCTCGTCATCCCCGGGAAACAGCGCCACCAAGCGCCCAGCCTCGTCGTACTGATAGGCCGTGATCGCGCCCAGGGGATCCTGTTCAACCGTCAGCCGCCCCTGTGCGTCGTAGGACCTGAAATGCTCGCCGCCATCCGGATCAACCCGCTGCACCAGGCGTGCCCGCGGGTCATGCACGTAGACTTCCTGGCTGCCATCGGCGTTAAGCAGGGTGACGCGGCCGTCATCCCAGCTATAGCGCGTATCCATCTGCGCAAAACTGGCCCAATGCCGCACACAGCGCGCCGCCTTGCCAGACCGTTCCCACTCCCAGAAAAAACTCGCCCCACCGGCCAACTGCCGCTCAGTAATTACCGCAAGGCTGTCGTACTGATAGCGCTCGCTTTCGCCGACGGCATTGGTCGCCTCAAGCAGTCGCCACTGTTCGTCATAGCGGTAGGAAACAACGTTCTGCTCAGTAACCCAGGCGTCATCCGATTCGCTTTCCACGCGAAACACCTGGTAGTCCAGCGCCACGATATGCCCGCGGTCATAACGCAACAGCAAGGCGCGACCGGCACCGTTATCCAGGCGCAGAATCCGCCCCAAGCCATCGCGGGAAATACCCAGGCGGTTGTCATACCCATCGCTGATCGCCGTCAGCACACCGTCGTGAAAGTGGTAGAAGCGTGCCCCCTGCGCCAGCACCAGCTCATCCGGCGTCGCCCCCAGATAAATCGCCGCTTCAGCCAGGCTATTGCTGATCGCCGGGCGGGCACTGGAGGGCAGGGGAAAGGTGGTGCTGCGGTTCTCATGGTCCGTCCACACCACCGACCCGCCGACCACCTCCAGCCGCTGCGCCAACGAGTGGCTCCAGCCAAGCCCCAGCCCGCAATCCACCTCCACGGCACTGGTGCGATACAGGCGCGTCCAGGCAAATGGCAGCACGCCATCCAGTTCGCCATCGGTCAGGGTCAGCAGCTCTTCGCCGGTGACCATGGACACCGGGCAACCGTGGGTCGCGGTTTTGTCGGCGCTGGCGGTTGCTTCACCGTTGGGGTTTTTCGCGGAGGAGGGTGCGTCGTCGACCGCCTCATGCTTGACCAAGGCCGTCTTGGGCGCGGATTTTTCCCGCACCAGGGGCACCGGATTGGTTACTTCCATTGCGCCGGCTTTCAGCGGCACGCTGGGCACCGTCTTGATCGGCGTTGCAGGGCTACCCAGCATTAACGGCCTGAGCGCCTCGGCATGGGGCTCCATGCCGGTCTTCGCAAATGGCCGGGCCATCTGCTCGAGCCATTGGCGGACCCGACCCGACTTGATCTTGCCCAGCACTTGCGCGCCCAGGCGCACCGTCACGCCCATGCCGGCGGTGACCCACACCAGCAACAGGTTGATCAGCACTTCGGCGGTGATTTGCCCCAGCAGTTCGTTCAAGTACGGCGGCGGCAGCATGCGCATCCAGCTGACCAGCGCCGACAGGTAGATAAACAACAGCGGCTCGTCGCTGAGCATCAGCAGGCCATTGGCGATGGCTTCCTGGCTCAACGCCAGCAGGGCATCGAGTTCGGTCTGGGAGAGGTAGTGCAGGAGTTTTTCGCTGTTGGGCTTGAGGTCCGCCAGCCATTGATACAGCTGTTGGATGTTGTCCCACAGCTCATGCAGTGCGTTGCCAAATCCCTGCGCATAGCCTTGGTCCAGCAGGCGGTAGCGCTGCACAAAGTTGGCTTCGGAGTAGCCCTGCCACAAAGGTTCGAATGTACTGCTCCAGTCTTTGCGCAACTGGCTTTCCAGCGGCGCAATGATGGCCTGGTAAGACGCGTACAACGCCTGGACGTGGGCTTTGGAAACATTGGGGTAGAAGGTGATCCGATACGGCTGGTCGCGGGTGCAGTCGGTGACTTCGAGAATGCCGCTGGGGCCGATGGTTTTGTAAAGGGGGTCGCCCAGCGGGCCACCGTCCTTGGGGATGGCTTGCAGCATCACCGGGGTGTTGCCGATGGGCACAAAACGTGTGCTCTCGAACATATGCACCAGGGTCAACGAGCCACTGGCCTTGCACATCGCGACGGTGCTGCTGGGGGCTTTGGACGCAATGGGCGCCACCAGCGCCACCTCATCGCCCACCTTGAAGACCTGCTCGACCTCCAGCGCCGAAAAGCTCCAGAAACTCTCGGCCCAGGCGTCATAGGTGTTCAGGCATTGCCGGAAGTCGGCGAGAACCGCTTCGACGTCCCGCGTTTTGAAGTCCATGGCCGCCAGGACCATAAAACCAATGGCGGCATTCAAGAGGTTGCCCCCAGGACCGGGGCATCAATTGGAAAGTACATCGGCGGTCCCTTGCGCTGTGTGATCAGGCGAGGGACTTTGCAGCGGTTTTTAACGCTTGGAAGTAGAGATTATCCGGCAGTCGGGTGGGATATTTCGGGGGGGCCTGACGAAGAGTCTCCTGTCGGTTTGCGGATGAACAATGTGGCCATTGTCAGGTAGGGTGTGAGAGACCCTCTCCAATAAAAAACAAGGATCTGTTCATGACTCTCAACGTCCCCCGTACGCTGTTGTCCGCTGCCCTGGGGTTGTCCCTGGGGATCGCCATGCCGGCTTTCAGCGCCCAGCCTCACCCGCAGATCCAGGCCGATGCCGAGCAGTACAAGGCCCCGGCCTTGAAGCTGTTGGAGCGTCTGGTGAATATCGACTCGGGTTCCGGCTACGAGCCGGGCCTGACCCAGGTGCGCGAGATCGCCGTCGATGAATTGAAACAACTGGGTTTCAGCATCGAACAGGTGCCGGACGCGGCAGCCAATAACAGCCATGTAATCGCCACGCTCAAAGGCACGGGCAAGGCGAAAATCCTGCTGATGGCGCATATGGACACGGTGTTCAAGGAAGGCTCGGCGGCCGAGCGGCCGTTTCATATCAAGGACGGCCGTGCCTATGGCCCCGGGGTGATGGACGACAAGGGCGGGATCGTCGCCGGGATCTATGCCTTGAAAGTGCTGAAAAACCAGCACTTCACGGACTACGCGCAAATCACCTTTCTGCTCGATGCCAGCGAAGAAACCGGCTCCGAGGCCGCCTCCGAACTGATCCGCAAAACCGCCAGGGCCCACGATGTCACCTTGAACCTGGAGCCCGGTCGTCCGGCCGATGGCCTGGTGGTCTGGCGCAAGGGCAGTGCCACAGCGGTGGTTGAGGTCAAGGGCAAGGCCGCTCACGCCGGGGTTGCCCCGGAGTTGGGGCGTAACGCGGTGATGGAGGCGGCCCACCAGATCCTGCAACTGGGCAAGCTTGGGGATGACGAGAAAAAAACCACCATCAACTTCACCGTGCTCAAGGCTGGCGATCGCACCAACGTGATCCCCGACCAGGCCACGGCCAAGGCGGATGTGCGGGCGGCGCTGCCGGAAGAGTTTGATCGGATCGAGAAGGATCTGGCGCGGGTTTCCGCCAATAAGCTGATTCCTGAAACACAGGTCACCACCAGCCTGCAACGGGGTTTGCCGCCGATGCCGCAGACGCCTGAGTCTGACAAGTTGGTGGCTATCGCCCAAGGCATCTACGCCGAACTTGGGCGCAAGCTGACCATTGAAGGCAGTGGCGGGGCGGCGGATGCCAGCCTGTCGGCGGGTGTCGGCACCCCGACGCTGGACGGCTTCGGGATTGTCGGCGGCAATATCCATACAGCGCAGGAGTACGCCGAGGTGGAGAGTGTGGCGCCGCGGATTTATCTGTTGAGTCGGATGATTATGGAGCTGGCCAAGCGCTGATCTGAAAGCACCATCAATCGCTCGGTAGACACCGGGTTGATGTGGGAGCGGGCTTGCCCGCGATAGCGGTGTGTCAGGCGGCATCTTGGTTGACTGATTCGCCGCCATCGCGGGCAAGCCCGCTCCCACACAAACCGACACATTAGGAGATTGCCGCCCGCACCTTGTCCCGGCCCAGCACCAAACTGCACAACGCTGGCAAGAACAGCAGCGTCAACAATGTCCCCACCAACACCCCGCCGATCAGCACATACGCCAGGGACGACCAGAACACCGACAAGGTCAGCGGAATAAACGCCAACGCCGCCGCCAGCGCAGTCAGTATCACCGGCCGTGCGCGGCGTACGGTGGCTTCGACAATCGCCTCGGTGGTGGCCAGGCCCTGTTCCTGGTTCTGGCGGATCTGGTCGGTGAAGATCAGGGTGTTGCGCATCAGGATCCCGCCAATCCCGATCAACCCCAGGATCGCATTGAAGCCAAACGGTTGGTTGAACAGCAGCAAGGTCGGCACTGCGCCGATCAAGCCCAGCGGGGCGGTGGCGAAGACCATGAACATCACGCCGAACGAGCGCACCTGGAACATGATCACCGTGAGGGTCAGCAGGATCATGATCGGGAACAGTGCCGCCAGGGCCACGTTGGCCTTGGCGCTTTCTTCCACCGGGCCGCCGATGTCCAGGCGGTAGCCGGCCGGCAATCGTGCAATCAGCGCTTGCAGGTCTTTGTAGACAGCCATCTCCACGTCGGGCGGTTGCACGCCGTCGATGATGTCGGCGCGCACTTCAACCGTGGTCTTACGGTCGCGGCGCTTGAGGATAGGTTCCTCCATCACGGCCTGGAAATGCCCGACCTGGGCCAGGGGCAGCGACACGCCGGCGCTGTTGGTCAGGGTCATATTGTCGAGGTTGCCGAGGTCTTCACGCTGGCTGCCCTGGGCACGGACCACCACCGACACCGTGCGGTTGCCTTCGCGTACTTCGGTGATCGGGTTCCCGCTGAGCAGGGCGTTGAGTTGGGATTTCACCTCGTCGGGGGTGAAGCCCAGCAGGCGCAGGCGATCCTGGTCCAGCACCAGGCGATAAGCGCTGCTGCGTTCGCCCCAATCGAGGAACGCGTCCTTGGTCAGAGGGTTGGCGGCAACCACCTGGCGCACCTCTTCGGACAGGCTGCGCAACAGGCTCAAGTCGGGGCCGGACACGCGAAACACCACGGGGAAGGGCACCGGCGGGCCGAACAGCAATTGCGTGACCCGTACCCGCGCGGCGGGGAATTCGCCGTCGGCGATGCGCTCGCGCATGCGCCGTTTCAAGGCATCGCGGGCATGGGCGTCGGCGGTTTGCACGATCAGTTTGGCGAACGCCGGGTCAGGCAACTCAGGGTTAAGCGACAGGAAAAACCGTGGCGCACCGCCGCCTACATAGGTGTCGACCATGCGCGTCTGCGGCTCTTGCAGCAGCGCCTTTTCCAACTGCGCCGCCACCGCCTCGGTGCTTTTGAAGGCACTGCCCGGCGGCATATACACCTCCAGGATCAATTCGGAACGGTCGGAGTTGGGGAAGAACTGCTTCTTCACCACACCCATACCCAACCCGCACAGCACAAACGCCGACACCACCAGCCCGGTCACCTGCCAGCGCCGGCGCACGCAGGTTTGCACCAGGTGGCGCAGTTTCTGGTACCAGGGGCCGGCATAGATCGCGTCGTGGCCGCCGGGCACCGGCTTGATATTGGGCAGCAGCTTGACCCCCAGGTACGGGGTAAACACCACCGCCACCAACCACGAAGCGATTAGGGCAAAGCCAACGATCCAGAAGATATTGCCGGCATATTCGCCCGCACCCGAACGGGCAAAACCCACCGGCAGAAAGCCGATGATCGTCACCAGGGTGCCGGTCAGCATCGGCGCCGCAGTGGCGCTCCAGGCAAAGGTCGCGGCGTGGATGCGGTCGAAGCCTTCTTCGAGTTTCACCACCATCATCTCAATGGCGATGATTGCGTCGTCCACCAGCAGGCCCAGGGAAATGATCAGCGCGCCGAGGGTGATGCGGTCAAATTCGCGGCCGGTCAGCAGCATGATCACAAACACTATGGACAAGGTCAGCGGCACCGCCGCCGCTACTACCAAACCGACGCGAAAACCCAGGGCCAACAGGCTGATGACCATCACCACGGCCAGGGCGACGAAGAATTTGAGCATGAACTCATCCACCGCCAGGCTGATGTTTTTCGCCTGGTCGGAGACTTTTGCGAAGTTGACGCCCAGGGGCAGGTCCGCCTGGATTTTAGCCTCCTGGGCCTTGAGGCTCTGGTCCAGGTCCAGGCCGTTCCAGTGTTTTTCCATGATGATGCCCAGCATCAAGGCCGGGTCGCCCTGGTGGCGGATACGGTAGCTGGGCGGGTCTTCATAGCCACGGCTGACGGTGGCGACATCGGCGATGCGCAGCACTTTGCCGTCCACCGGCAGCGGCACGTTTTCGATCAGCGCCAGGCTGTCAAAGGCGCCGTCGATACGGATATAAGCGCGGGCGCCGGCGGTTTCGACAAACCCCGACGGCGCCACGGCGTTTTGCGCGGCGAGGGCGGCGAAGATCTGCTCGGGCTTGATCCCCAGGGTCGCCAGGCGCTCATAGGAGAACTCGACAAATACCCGCTGCGCCTGTTCGCCGAGGATATTGACCTTCTTCACCCCCGGCAGCCTGAGGAAGTCCTGGCGCATTGCTTCGGCCATCTGCACCTGTTGGCGATGGGGCAGGTGTTCGGCTTCCAGGGCGTATAGGGCGAAGTACACATCGGAATATTCATCATTGAAGAACGGCCCGATCACGCCCTTGGGCAGTTTGGCGGCTTCGTCACTGAGTTTTTTGCGGGTCTGGTAGAACAGGTCCTGGATTTCATTGGGGCGCGTGGACTCGAGGAAGGTCATGCGCATCGACACAAACCCCGGTTGGGCGATGGTTTCGACGCGGTCGTAGTCGTCCAGCTCCTGCAGGCGCTTTTCCAGGCGGTCGGCCACTTGCTCCTGCATCTCCTGGGCCGTGGCGCCGGGCCAGGCGGCGGTGATGGTCATGACTTTGACGGTGAACAGCGGGTCTTCGGCGCGCCCCAGTTTACCGAAGGAAAAAATCCCGGCAGCGAGGATCGCGAGGATCAGGAACAGGGTGACGGCACGGTGCTTGACCGCCAATGCCGAGAGATTCAGGCCATGCATGCTCAAGGTTCCTGGCGGCGGTTGAAGGGCTGTGCCTGGGCGGGCAGCACGCGCACGCTGTCACCCTGATGCAGCAGGTGCGCGCCGAGGGCGACCACCCGTTGGCCGGGGCTGACGCCGCTGGAAAGCAGGGCTTCTTCCTGGCCCAGGCTGGCCACCGTGACCGCAGCGAAGCTGACTTTGTCATCCGCGCCAATCAGCCAGACCCCGCTGCCGTTGCCGGTATCCTGCAAGGCGCCAATCGGCACGCGGGTGTGTGGCGGTTGGTCGTTGCCTTGCAGGCGCAGGGTGATGGTGGAACCGAGGGCGACACGCTCGACCGTGCCGTGCAGCACATAGCGCGCGCGGTAGGTGCGGGTGACGGGATCGGCGCTGGCCGAGAGTTCACGCAATGTCGCGGTGACCGCCTGGTCCGGCGCACCGAACGGCAAGGCCAGGGCTTTTTGCGAGGCGCGGTCACGCTGGTTTTCCGGCAGGTGGATGATGGCTTCCCGCGCACCGTCGTGGGCCAGGCGCGCGACGATCTGCCCTTCGGCCACCACCTGCCCGCGCTCCACCCGCACATCGGTGATCACCCCGTCGCCATCGGCCCGCAGCACCGAGTAGGTGCGACGGTTTTCAATCTGGCTGGCGTCCGACTGGGCGGCGGCGAGTTCAGCTTCGGCGACCCGCAGGTTAGTCGCGGACTGGTCGAAAATCTGCCGTGACACCGCGCCGGTGCTGGCCAGGCGTTGGTAGCGATTGGCATCATCACGGCGCTGACGCAGTTGCGCCTGGGCGGCATTGACGCGGTTTTTTGCCGAGCGCAGTGCCAGCTCGAAGTCGCCGATATCCAGGACCAGCAGGATGTCGCCCCGGGAAACGTGCTGGCCGGGATCGACTTTGCGTTCGATCACCTTGCCACTGACTCGAAAACCCAGGTCGCTTTCGGTGCGTGCCGCCACCACCCCGGTATAGGCATTCTGCTGGCTTGCAGCGGCTTCGACGTTGGCCGCCAGCACCGGGCGCGGTGGGGCGGTGTTGGCGGTGGGGTCGGCCTGGCTGTTGCAACCGCTGAGCAGGATCAACAGCGCCAGGGGCGAAAAAAGGCGGTGAAGAGGAGGGCGTGGGCTCATTTCAGGCTCCTGGTGGCGTTGGCGTAGAAAAAATTACGAACGTAATATTTGGCCAAATATTACGACCGAAATATAATTTAATCCACCCTTTGCTTTGGATCGCGTTGTCACACGTTGTCCAGGTAGATGATTGAGATGCCTGCTTTGCGTTTTGCGGGTGGCCTGTAGTCTCAACGCCCACGCCAATGAAACCGGATGGGCTATGACTGCGAAGCGCCGCGGTTAAGTCGTCCCATCCATGGAACGATGCGAGCCAAATCCGCTGTCTAGTGCCTTATTGGTATTGGATTTAAGGTGGATGCACTTTGGAGGTCCATCATGAAAAACATCATTGGTATCTACACCAGCCCACGCGGCCATTGGGTCGGCGACGGTTTTCCGGTTCGCACGCTATTTTCCTACGACACCATGGGCAAGCACATCAGCCCGTTCCTGCTGCTGGACCACGCCGGCCCGGCGGATTTCACCCCCACCACGCAGCGACGTGGCGTGGGCCAGCATCCCCATCGCGGCTTTGAAACCGTGACCATCGTCTACGACGGCGAAGTCGAGCACCGCGATTCCACGGGTGCCGGCGGCACCATCGGCCCGGGCGATGTGCAGTGGATGACTGCGGCCAAAGGGATCCTGCATGAAGAGTTCCATTCCGAAGCCTTCGCCAAACGGGGCGGCGCCCTGGAAATGGTGCAACTGTGGGTCAACCTGCCGGCCAAGGACAAAATGAGCGAAGCCGGCTACCAGACCATTCTCGACGGCGATATTCCGTCGTTGCCCCTGGCCAACGGTGCCGGCAGCCTGCGCCTGATTGCCGGTGAGTTCGCTGGCCGCACCGGGCCGGCACGCACCTTCACGCCGATTGACGTGTGGGACCTGCGCCTCAAGGGCGGCAAGGCCGTGACCCTGGACCTGCATGCCGGGCGCAATACCGCGCTGGTGGTGCTCAAAGGCACCGTGCAAGTCAACGGCCAGGAACTGGCACGCGAAGGGCAACTGGTGCTGTTTGAGCGCGAGGGCGATCAGCTCAGCCTGGAGTCCAACGCCGACGCCATGGTGCTGCTGCTCAGTGGTGAACCCATCGACGAGCCCATCGTCGGTCACGGTCCGTTTGTGATGAACACCGAGCAAGAGATTCACCAGGCCTTCGCCGACTTCCAGTCCGGCCAGTTCGGCCAAATGCACGGCGCCTCCCGCTGATTGGCGGCGCCCTATACCCGCCAACTGCATTTCATGCGATCTTCAGGGCATTCGCCCTGGAGTCGCCTGGATGCTGTCTTTTTTCTCCGATCACCCGATGCTGTGCGCCCTGGCGCTGATCCTTATCGATATCCTCGTCTGGCGTCTGTTTTCGGCCAGCCCCGGCAACTGGAAGCTGATTGCGCGGCTGGGGATTTTCGCCTTGTTCAGCGCCGTGCTGTTCAACGACGGCATGAACCCCATGCAACTGGCGCCGTACGCCGACAACACCCCGCTGCACCTGGCCGCCACGGCCTTGCAGATCGCCTGGTGGTTGTTTGCCGCGCGCACCCTGACGGTGTTGCTCGGCGCGCTGATGATGCAGCGGGTCGGCCACACCGGGCGGTTGCTGCAAGACCTGATGGGCGCGGTGATTTTCCTGATCGCGATCATCGCGGCCATGGCCTACGTGCTCGACCTGCCGGTCAAGGGCGTACTGGCCACCTCCGGCGCGGTGGCGATCATCGTCGGCCTGGCGCTGCAGAGCACCTTGAGCGACGTGTTCTCCGGAATCGTGCTCAACACCACCAAGCCCTACCAACTGGATGACTGGATCTCCATCGACGGCACCGAAGGCCGGGTGACGGATATCGACTGGCGCGCCACGCGCCTGCAAACCTCCCAGGGCAGTATGGCGGTGATCCCCAACTCGCTGGCGGCCAAGGCCAAGATCATCAATTTCTCGCGCCCGGCGGATATGTTCGGCCTGGCGGTGAGCCTGCAAGTCAGCCCCCATGCGCGCCCGCAAACGGTATTGGAAGCCCTGGAACGGGCCATGCAAGGTTGCCGGCAATTGCTGGCCAAGCCGGCGCCGAGCGTGGCCTTCAAAACCTCTACCGGTGGTGGCGTGGAGTATGAAATCAGCGGCTTCGTGCCGGCCATGGCCCTCAAGCGCGAGGTGCGCAACCAGCTTTATGACCTGGCCTACCGGCACTTGCAGGCGGCCGGTGTGAGCCTGTTGTCGAGCGCTGAAAGCCCGGCCTCGCCGGCCACCACACCCGCACGGGCACTGCTGGAAAGCTCGAGTATCTTCTCGACCTTGCGTCAGGAAGAGAAGGAAACCTTCAGCCAGAACATGACCCTGCACACCTTCCGCGCCGGTGAGATGATCCTGCCGAGGGGGGAGGTCAGCGATCACCTGTTTATCATCGAGTCCGGGGTGGTTTCGGTGATGCTGGTCAAGGCCGGGCACGCGTTCGAAGCCGGGCGCATGGGGCCAGGAGAAGTGATTGGCGAAGCCGGGATTCTGGGGGCGCAAAGCGTGCCGGCGGACTTTGTGGCCAAGACCTACTGCACCCTCTACCGCATCGAAAAGGAATACCTCAAGCCGTGCCTGGATGCGCGCCACGATATCAGTGAAGCCATGCAGAACCTCCTGGATTTCCGCCTGCACACCGCCCAGCACCTGACCCAGGACGCACCGATCGTGCCGGTGAAAAAGGGCTTTTTACAGTGGCTGCGCCGCCGGGCCTGAAGCGCCTGGCATTGGCTACCTGTTCTTCGTCAGGATTGGCTATTTGTGCGAGGCAGTGGGGTGATTAAGCTGGGCGCCAATTCCTACTGTCCTGGAGTAACACCATGTCTGCTCGCATTGATTTCTACACCGCGTCCCCCGATGCGATGAAAGCCATGCTCGCCCTGGAAGCCGCCGTCGGCAAACTGTCGATTGAACTGCCGCTGCTGGAGCTGGTGCGCCTGCGCGTCTCCCAGATCAACGGCTGCGCCTTCTGCCTGGATATGCACACTGCCGATGCCCGCAAGGGCGGCGAGACCGAGCGCCGCTTGTGCACCCTGTCGGCCTGGCGCGAAACGCCGTTCTTCACCCCGCGCGAACGCGCCGCCCTGGCCTGGGCCGAAAGCCTGACGCTGATCAGCCAGACCCACGCCTCGGACGAAGACTATGCGTTGCTCAATGCCGAGTTCAGCGCCGCCGAACAGGTCGACTTGAGCGTGGCCATTGCCACCATCAACAGCTGGAACCGCCTGGCGGTGGGCTTTCGCAAGATGCCTAAGTAAAGACATTCAAGGGTAGGCGCTGGCCAATGCAGGAGCTGGCTTGTGTGGGAGCTGGCTTGCCTGCGATGGCATCACCTCGGTATTGCTGATTCACCGAGGCGCCTGCATCGCAGGCAAGCCAGCTCCCACATAAGTCAGGTTTCACATTGGGGCGGGGGTCAGAAGTTGATGGAAGCACTCAGGCGTGCTGTCAATGGCGCACCCTGGAACAGGTAGTCATCGCCCATGTATTCGCCCGCATCACGCCAGTAGCGCTTGTCGAACAGGTTGTCGACGCTCAGGCGGAACACCGTTTCATAGCCGTCGACCTGGGTGGTGTAGCGGCTGCCGATGTTGACCAGCGCATAATCCCCCACTTCCACATTGCCGGTACGGTTGGCGTTCTTGCTGGCGCTGTATTGCACGCCGCCGAGTACCGCCAGGCCGTTGACCCATGGCAGGGCGTAGTCGGCGTATACACTGACGCGCAGCTTGGGCACGTTGATCGTCTGGTGGCCTTCGTATTGCGGCGTGCCGCTGCCGCTCACCCGGGCGCGAATCGCCGCCACGCTGGTCGCAATCTGCAGACGCTCGGTGGCCCAGCCATTGGCTGACAGCTCCAGGCCGGTGTTTTTCTGCTGGCCCTGCTGCACGTAGGTGAAGCCTCCGGCGTTGTCGGGCTTGGCGTACTGGTAGGCCTGGCGTGTCTGGAACACCGCGGCGGCGAAGCTGATGCGGCGCCAGTCGTATTTCACCCCGGCTTCGATCTGCCGGGAGACGGTCGGCGCGAGGATTTCCCCATCATTGCTCGCATACCACGGTGCCTCACCGCCCAGTGACAGGCCCTTGCTGTAGCTGGTGTACAACGAGATGTTTTCCACTGGCTTGTAGATCAGCGCAGCGTTGGGCAGGAACTCGTACTGCTGGGTGTGACGCTCCTGCACGCCATGTTGATCGAAGGATTTTTCATCCAGGCGCACTTCGCGGCCACCGAGCACGGTTTGCCATTGCTCGTTGAAGCTGATGCGGTCGGTGACGAACAGCCCGTACTGGCGGCTGTCGAGGCGCCGGTGACTGTCGTTCAGGGGCTTGTCGGTGGGCGGGAAGGTTTCCGGGTCCTGATTGATATTGCCGCTGCCGACGTATTCATTGACCGACTTGCGCTTGTCGATCACCCGGCGGAAGGCGCTGGTGCCGAAGGTCAGTTCATGGCTCAGGCCGGCCGTGCTGAACAGGCCGGTCATGGCCGCCTGGATTTCATCATTGCGCCGGGTGTCGTCAGGGCTGCGGTAGTCAGCGATGTCGTAGTTGCCTTCCGGGCTGAAGTAGTTCGGCACTTTGACGCCGGCGCAACTGGGGGAGCCGTAGCAACCCCAGGCAAACGAACTGTAGTCATCAATCACCACCTTGCTGCGGGCCGCGCTGACGCTGCCTTTCCACTGGTCACTGAAGCGGTACTCGAACTTGCCGTTGAGGTTCAGCGAGTCGATCCCCACCTGCTTGGAGCCGCTCTGGTGGCCGAGCAGTTTTTTCGGCGAGGCGTCATGGGGCACTTCGGTACCGCCGAGCAACTGGTAGCCGGGCACCGAGCGCTGTTGTTTGTCCTGGTATTCGGCATCCAGTTGCAGCACGGCGTCGGGGCTGATGTTCCAGTCGAAGGCCAGGGACACAAAGTCCCGCTGGCCATTGGCATGTTCGACATAGGAATTGAGGTCTTCATGGGCGACGTTGGCGCGCAAGCCAAATTGCTGCTCGCTGCCAAACCAGCCGCCGACATCGGTGGCGATATAGCCGCTGCCGCGATCATCGGTGGACACCGTGACCGAGCGCACGTCTTCCGGGCGTTTGGTCACGTAGTTGATCACGCCGCTGGGCTCGGAAATCCCGCTTTGCAGGCCCGCCAGGCCCTTGAGCAACTCCACCCGCTGCTTGTTTTCCAGGGCTACGTTCTGCTCGCCGGTGATGGTGCGCCCGTTGATCTTGTAGCTGCTGGCGGCATTCAGGGAAAAACCCCGGACCACGAAATTTTCGTAATAGCCAATCGGCGCGTAGCTTTCGCCCACCGAGGCGTCGTTGCGCAGCACTTCACTGAGCAGGCGTGCCTGCTGGTCCTTGATCAGCGCGGCGTTGATCACGGTGATCGAGGCCGGGGTGTCGAGCAGCGGTGCTTCATTGAAGCCGCCGACCGACGCGCTTTGCGCACGATAACCGGACTCATCCTGGCCCTGGATGTTCAGCGCCGGCAGTTCCAGCTCAGCCGCCAGGCTGTTGCCGATGCCGCCGCTGAGCAGCAGGCCGAGGGCCAAATGTGAGGTGACGACGGGGCGAAAACGCAAAACCATGGGGGCAAGGCCTTAAAGCGCGGGGCGGGGGCGCATAAGCTAGGCATAAGTGCGCGTCTTTACAAGTATTCGCCTCAGCCCGGCTGCTTGAGACGTTGCGTCTCAAGCCCTGCGCCAATTCATCCGGGCCTCGACAGCGTGACCCCGCACCTGCGATAGACAAGGCTTCGCTTATCGTTGCAGGAGATCATCATGGGTATCGCTGGAAAAGTTGCACTGGTGACCGGCGCCGGGCAGGGCATTGGCCGGGCCATTGCCCTGCGCCTGGCGCGGGACGGGGCGGATATCGCCCTGGTCGATATCAATAGCGCCAAGCTCGAAGCCGTGGCGGCCGAGGTCGTGGCACTCGGGCGCAAGGCCTCGGTGTTTACCGCCGACGTGTCCAAGCGCGAGCAGGTGGTCGCGGCGGTCGAGCATGCGCACCAGACCCTGGGTGGCTTTGACATCATCGTCAATAACGCCGGGGTGGCGCAGATTGATTCGCTGCTGGACGTGACCCCGGAACAGGTCGAACGCACTCTGGGTATCAACGTACAGGGCGTGTTGTGGGGCATCCAGGCGGCGGGCAATAAGTTCAAGGCGCTCAAACAGAAGGGCAAGATCATCAATGCCTGCTCGATTGCCGGGCACGAAGGCTTTGCACTGCTGGGGGTGTATTCGGCGACCAAGTTTGCCGTGCGTGCCCTGACTCAGGCAGCGGCCAAGGAACTGGCAAGCGCCGGGGTGACGGTGAATGCCTATTGCCCAGGCGTGGTGGGCACCGATATGTGGGTCGAGATCGACAAGCGCATGGCCGAGATTACCGGCGCGCAAGTGGGGGCAACGTACAAGAAGTACGTGGATGGCATTGCCCTGGGCCGTGCAGAAACACCGGAGGATGTGGCGGGCCTGGTGGCCTACCTGGCCGGCCCGGATTCGGACTATATGACCGGCCAGGCGCCGCTGATCGACGGTGGCCTCGTCTACCGCTAAACCCCAGACTCGACTCGGTAAAAATGTGGGAGCGGGCTTGCTCGCGAAAGCGGTGTGTCAGGTAGCTTACGTGTTACTGATACACCGCTTTCGCGAGCAAGCCCGCTCCCACATTTGGACTGCATTGTGTCAGGGGTGTTTACCCGGCATATCAATGCCCAACTGCTTGACCCGGCGATACAGGGTCGCGCGGGAAATCCCCAGCGCCTGCGCCGCCGGCAATGGCTTCCAGCGATGGCGTACCAAAGCATCCAGCAGCACCTGCCGCTCCGGGCTCATACTTTGCTCGACCTCGACCTCCAGCCGTTCACCACGCACCTCCAGCGGCAAGTCCGCCAACTGGATCGTGCCGCCGTCACACACCGCACAGGCATACGCCAGCACATGGCGCAGTTGCCGCACATTACCCGGCCAGGCGTAGCCCAGCAGCCGCTCCAGCGCAGCCTGGCCGATGCCGACCGTGACCCCGCTGCTGCGCGCTTCCTGCTCCAGCAGCCGGTTGATCAAGGCCAGTTTGTCGGTGCGCTCGCGCAGGGGCGGCAGGGTGACGCGGGCGCAGCCCAGGCGAAAGTACAGGTCTTCACGGAAACGCCCCTCACTGACCAGGCTCGCCAGGTCACGGTGGCTGGCGCAGATCACCTGAATATCCACCGCGCGGGTTTTCGCCGCACCCAGCGGCGCCACTTCACCTTCGGCCATCACCCGCAGCAAGCGGGTCTGCAGGGCCAGGGGCATATCGCCGATTTCATCGAGGAACAGCGTGCCGCCATGGGCCTGCTGCAACAGCCCGGTCATGCCCTTGCTGGACGCGCCGGTAAAGGCCCCGGCGACGTAGCCGAACAGCTCGCTTTCGATCAGGTTTTCCGGGATCGCCGCACAGTTCACCGCCACGAATGGTGCGTCGCGGCGTGCGCTGCGGGCGTGCAGTTGGCGGGCAAAAACTTCCTTGCCAGCCCCGGTTTCACCCTGCACCAGCACCGGCAGGTTGCGGTCCTTGACGCGCACCGCCAGGCGCAGGTGTTCTTCCACCCGGGGGTCGACCTGGGGGTTGGGCGCCACCCGCGCCGGTTGGCGTTGCGGCGTGTTGAGTCGCACATGGAGCACCCCGGCTTCGCCGCGCCACTGCAGTTGCTGGACCGATTGATCGGTCACCGCGCGTAGGGCATCGAGGTCGAACACCTCGCCGATATGCACCGGCACCTGGCCAAAACGCCGGCGCAGTGCCTGGCGCGCCTTGCTGTTCAAGGCTTGCAGGCGTCCGTCCTGGTCCCAGGCCAGCAGCAGGTCGGGTTGGCTGTCGACATAACCCGGGGTGCTGTGGGCCTGCAGTACCCAGTGCCGCGCAGCGCTGTGCATGAAGAAGGCGTTTTCGATGGCCTGGGCGCTCTGCGCCACCATCTGCCGCACCAGGTGCTGGCTGCGGCGGTCATCCGGGGATTGCAGCGCCGAGGCGTCCATCACCCCCAGCAGGTTGCCCTGGGGGTCGAAGATCGGTGCGGCGGAGCAGGTCAGGTTGATAAAGGCGGCGCGGAAGTGATCGCGCTTGTGCACCGTCACCGCCGCCTGGCTGGTCAGCACCGTGGCCACGCCGCAGGTGCCTTCTTCGGCTTCCGACCAGCAGGTACCCAGGTACAAGCCGGCCTTGCGACAGTCGCTGCGGATGGCCGCGTCTACCCGGTGGTCGATGGTCTGGCCCTGGGCATCGGTGAGCATCACGCAGTAGTCGGCGTGGCGCACGCGGTGGTGCAACTGGCTGACTTGCTCGCTGGCAATGCGCATGAACAGTTCGGCACGTTCGCGGCATTCCTTGAGCAGCGGCTCGGTGAGGATCCGTGGCCCCTGCAGCGAGCCGGGATCGAGGTGGTGCTGCTCCATGGAGCGGCGCCATGAATCGAAAATCAGCGACGGCACCGGCGCCTGGGGCAGGCGCTCGGCATTGCGGACCACACGACTGACGCAGTCGACGTGCTCTCTGGAGTTCGCGGCGAGCATAAGGCCTCCGGTTCTCGATCTTTGTTGTTATGCCCGCCATTAAGCGCCCAGGGGCGCAGGGGGACAAGGGCGGCCTGACCAACTGCCCGCCTTGAGACGCAGCGTCTCATCCTGCCTGAGACGCAACCTGCACGCTGCAATGCGCCGTCTCATTGTGCGGTGGCATGCCGCACCGGCACAACCGCACGGCACTGCTCTGGGTCAACGCTTTGCCAGGTTTTAGCGGGCCTTGGCACAGGCTGTGCTGAACAGGTTGCAGCTGGCCACAGCCAGCCTTTTGTGTGTCGAGACAACCTGGAGAACAACAAGATGTCCACTCACCTGTCCACCGATCAACTGCTGCATGCCTACACCGTGATGCGCACCATCCGTGATTTCGAAGAACGCCTGCATGTGGAATTCGCCACCGGCGAGATCCCCGGGTTCGTGCACCTGTATGCCGGCCAGGAGGCCTGCGCCGCCGGGGTCATGGCCCACCTCAACGATGAAGATTGCATCGCCTCCAACCACCGTGGCCACGGCCATTGCATCGCCAAGGGCGTGGATGTGTTCGGCATGATGGCCGAGATCTACGGCAAGAAAACCGGGGTATGCGGTGGCAAGGGGGGCTCCATGCACATTGCCGACCAGGAGAAGGGCATGCTCGGCGCCAACGGCATTGTCGGCGCCGGTGCGCCGCTGGCGGCCGGTGCGGCCCTGGCGTCCAAGCTCAAGGGCAGCCAGGGCGTGGCCGTGGCGTTTTTTGGCGACGGCGGTTCCAACGAGGGCGCGGTGTTCGAGGCGATGAACCTGGCCGCGATCATGAAACTGCCGTGCCTGTTCGTCGCCGAAAACAATGGTTATGCCGAAGCCACCGGTTCCGGCTGGTCGGTGGCGTGCAAGGACATTGCCGAGCGCGCCGTGGGTTTTGGCATGCCGGGGGTGATTGTCGATGGCAATGATTTCTTTGCCGTCCACGCAGCGCTGGGCGTGGCGGTGGCGCGGGCGCGCCAGGGCGAGGGGCCGACCCTGGTCGAGGTCAAGCTGCACCGCTTCTACGGCCACTTTGAGGGCGATGCGCAAACCTATCGCGGCCGCGATGAAGTGAAAAACCTGCGCGAAACCCAGGATTGCCTGGCGCTGTTTCGCCAGCGCTGCAGTGCCGAAGGCTGGTTGCAGGCGGCGCAGTTCGAGCGCATCGACGCCGAAGTCGCGCAGTTGATCGACGACGCCGTGCGCCTGGCCAAGTCCGATCCCAAGCCCCAGGCCGCCGACCTGCTCAGCGATGTCTACGTCGCCTACCGCTCATAACAACAAGACCCGGAGAGAATTTCATGGCTCGTAAAATCAGTTATCAGCAGGCAATCAACGAAGCCCTGGCCCAGGAAATGCGCCGCGACCAGAGCGTCTTTATCATCGGCCAGGATGTGTCCGGCGGCACCGGGGCCCCTGGCGAGCAGGATGCCTGGGGCGGCGTGCTGGGCGTCACCAAGGGCCTGTACCCGGAGTTCCCTGACCGCGTGCTGGATGCGCCGCTGTCCGAAGTCGGTTACGTGGGCATGGCCGTCGGCGCCGCCACCCGGGGCATGCGCCCGGTGTGCGAGTTGATGTTCGTCGACTTTATTGGCTGCTGCCTCGACCAGTTGCTCAACCAGGCCGCCAAGTTTCGCTACATGTTCGGTGGCAAGACCACCACGCCCCTGGTGGTGCGCGCCATGTACGGCGCCGGCCTGCGCGCTGCGGCCCAGCATTCGCAGATGCTCACCTCGATGTGGACGCACATCCCCGGCCTGAAGGTGGTGTGCCCGGCCACGCCCTATGACGCCAAGGGCATGCTGATCCAGGCGATCCGCGACAACGACCCGGTGATTTTCCTTGAGCACAAGATGCTCTATAGCCTGCAAGGCGAAGTACCGGAGGAGCTGTATACCGTGCCCTTTGGCGAGGCCAACTTTGTGCGCGAAGGCAACGACGTGACCCTGGTGACCTACGGGCGCATGGTGCATGTGGCCCTGGAAGCTGCGGCCAACCTGGCGCGCCAGGGTATCGACTGCGAAGTGCTGGACCTGCGCACCACCAGCCCGCTGGATGAAGACAGCATCCTTGAAAGCGTGGAAAAAACCGGGCGCCTGGTGGTGATCGACGAGTCCAACCCACGCTGCTCGATTGCCACGGATATCAGCGCCCTGGTGGCCCAGCGTGGGTTTTCCTTCCTGCGTGCGCCGATTGAGATGGTCACCGCGCCGCATACGCCGGTGCCGTTTTCCGATGCCCTGGAGGACCTGTACATCCCCGACGCGGCGAAGATCGAGGCCGCGGTGCGCAAGATCGCTGACAAGAGGACTGCGGCATGATCCATACCTTGACCATGCCCAAGTGGGGGCTGTCGATGACTGAAGGCCGGGTCGATGTCTGGCTCAAGCAGCCGGGCGACCGGGTAGAGAAGGGCGAGGAAGTGCTCGACGTGGAGACCGACAAGATCTCCAGCAGTGTCGAGGCGCCGTTCAGTGGGGTGTTACGCCGAGTGCTGGCGCAGAGCGATGAGACCTTACCGGTGGGTGCATTACTGGGGATTGTGGTGGAGGGTGAAGCCACCGAGGCAGAAATCGACGGCGTGATCGACAGCTTCAATGCCGGCTTTGTCTCCAGCAGCGCCGAGGCGCAGGCGTCGGGGCCGAGTGCGCAGAAAGTCGAGCTGGGCGGGCGCCTGCTGCGCTACCTCGACCTTGGCGAGGGCGGCCTACCGCTGGTGCTGATCCACGGGTTTGGCGGCGACTTGAACAACTGGCTGTTCAACCATCCGGCCCTGGCCGCCGAGCGCCGAGTGATCGCCCTCGACTTGCCGGGGCATGGCGAGTCGGGCAAGCACTTGCACAGTGGCGATGCTGAGGAATTGAGCCAGGCGGTGCTGGCCTTGCTCGATCACCTCAAGCTCGACCGGGTGCACCTGGCCGGGCACTCCATGGGCGGATTGGTTTCGCTGACGGTGGCGCGTCAGGCACCGCAGCGGGTCGCCTCCCTGGTATTGATCGCCAGCGCCGGCCTGGGGGCGGATATCAACGGTGATTACCTGCAGGGATTCACCGAGGCCAATAACCGCAACGCGCTCAAGCCGCAGCTGGTGCAACTGTTCAGCGACCCGGCGCTGGTCACGCGGCAGATGCTGGAGGACATGCTCAAGTTCAAGCGCCTGGAGGGGGTTGATCAGGCGTTGCGTCAACTCAATGCCAAGCTGTTCGACGGCGGGCGACAGATGCTTGACCTGCGTTCGGTGGTGGGGCAGCAGCCGAGCCTGGTGATCTGGGGCAGTGACGACGCCATTATCCCGGTACGGCATGCCCAGGGGTTGCAGGCCCAGGTGGAGGTCTTGCCGGGGCAGGGACATATGGTGCAGTTGGAGGCGGCGGAGCAAGTGAATAAGTTGCTGAGTCTCTTCCTCAAATCTCAAGCCTGATAGCAATCAAATGTGGGAGCGGGCTTGCTCGCGAATACGGTGGGTCAGTCAGACATTCATTGCCTGACACACCGCTTTCGCGAGCAAGCCCGCTCCCACAGGGTTGACCTTGTATCAACCATGACGCTTGAGGGTTTCGCTGGGCAGTTCCTTGAACAACGCGCGGTAGCTATTGGAAAACCGCCCCAGATGCCAGAACGACCAATTCATCGCCACCTCGGCCACCGTGGTCTCGGTTGAGCTCAACAACTCGCGCCGTGCGCCGTTCAACCGGCGCAGGCGCAACCACTGCGCCGGGCTCATCCCGGTGTAGGTCTTGAAGCCCTGTTGCAACTGGCGCAACGGCACGCCGGCAATCTGCGCCAGTTGCAGCAGGTTGACGGTCTCATCCGGCGCATCCGCCGCCCACGCGCCGATGCGCGCCATCAGCCGGCGTTCTTCACTGCGGCGCTGCAATGAGTAGCGATCCAGGCACACGCAGGCGTTGTCGAGGATAAACAGGCAATCGTCGAGCAGTTGCCGGGTGAGGGCGTCGCGGCTGATCGGGTCGATCTCACTGGACAAGCGCGTCAGGGTGCCACTGAGCCAGCGGCTGAACAGCGCGTTCTGTTGGCAGGTCAACGGCGCCATGAACAGGCCTTCGAGCCTGGCCACATCCAGGCCATGGCGTTGCACGAACTGCGGGCCGAACACCACGGCCACTTCCCGGTAGTTTTCCGGGGTGATCCAGGTGTTGCGGCTTTCGCCATTGAGCAGGTACAGCGCGTTGTCGCTGCCGTCGAAACAGAACGCCAGGGCGCCTGGCGGCGCGTTGAAGTGCTGCTCGACGCGGGTGTTCATGCACTCTTCGTACACCTGCACTCCCTGCAGGTCGAGGTAGCGGATCTGCCCGGCAAAATGTCCCGGGGACATCTGCTGGTACTGCTGTACCCAACCGGGTGTCGCACTGCATTGGGCGGCCACATCACCGGTGGTGAAGGCCTGTACGCGCAAAGCTGTTGCCTGTGTCATGGGTGATCCGTGCGCACTCTATTGGTGCGTTGTGGGTCGTGCAAAGTGGATAGATGCCTGGGTAAGGCTGGCCCAAGATAGACCTCAATGCGCCGGGAGTACAAGTCGGCGCAGCACCCAACCCATGCCGAGGTCTTTATGAATGCCCCTTTCGATCAGCTGTCCACCTGGCTGAAAGAACACAAGATTACCGAAGTCGAATGCGTGATCAGCGACCTGACGGGCATTGCCCGCGGCAAGATTGCGCCCACCAACAAGTTCCTGCATGAGCGCGGCATGCGCCTGCCGGAAAGTGTGTTGCTGCAAACGGTAACCGGGGATTTTGTCGACGACGATATCTACTACGACCTGCTGGACCCGGCCGATATCGACATGATCTGCCGCCCGGTGGCCAACGCCACCTACGTGGTGCCGTGGGCCATCGAGCCCACCGCCATTGTGATCCACGACACCTTCGACAAGCAGGGCAACCCCATTGAGTTGTCGCCGCGCAATGTGTTGAAAAAAGTCCTGCAGCTGTATACCGACCAGGGCTGGCAGCCGATTGTCGCGCCGGAAATGGAGTTTTACCTGACCCAGCGCTGCGAAGACCCGGACCTGCCGCTGAAAACCCCGGTGGGCCGGTCCGGGCGTGCCGAGACCGGGCGCCAGTCGTTTTCCATCGACGCGGCCAACGAGTTCGACCCATTGTTTGAAGATGTCTATGACTGGTGCGAAGCCCAGGGCCTGGACCTCGACACGCTGATCCATGAAGACGGCCCGGCACAGATGGAAATCAACTTCCGCCACGGCGACGCCCTCGACCTGGCCGACCAGATCACCGTATTCAAGCGTACCCTGCGTGAAGCGGCGCTCAAGCACAATGTGGCCGCGACCTTTATGGCCAAGCCGGTGGCCGACGAGCCAGGCAGCGCCATGCACCTGCACCAGAGCGTGGTGGAGATCGCCACCGGCAAGCCGGTATTTGTCGACGCCGACGGGCAGATGAGCCCGTTATTCTTGCAGCACATTGGCGGCTTGCAGAAATACATCCCGATGCTGCTGCCGATGTTTGCGCCCAACGTCAACTCGTTCCGCCGCTTCCTGCCCGACACCTCGGCCCCGGTCAACGTGGAGTGGGGCGAAGAAAACCGCACCGTCGGCCTGCGTGTGCCGACTTCCAGCCCCGACGCGATGCGCGTCGAAAACCGTCTGCCTGGGGCCGATGCCAACCCCTACCTGGCCATCGCCGCCAGCCTGTTGTGCGGCTACCTGGGGATGATCGAGAAGATCGAACCGAGCGCTCCGGTGGAAGGCCGTGCCTATGAGCGGCGCAACCTGCGCCTGCCGATCACCATCGAAGATGCCCTGGCGCGCATGGAGGCCTGCGACACGGTCAAGCAGTACCTGGGGGACAAGTTCGTGCGCGGGTATGTCGCGGTGAAACGCGCCGAGCATGAGAATTTCAAGCGGGTGATCAGCTCCTGGGAGCGTGAGTTCCTGTTGCTGAGTGTCTGACTCCACCATCAACCATAAAAAAAGGTGTCGATATGCGTCTCGTCAAACAGCTCCTCCCACTGGCCCTCGCCGCAGTGTTCAGCAGCGCCAGCCATGCCGCGCCGACGGTCAGTGTCTACAACTGGACTGATTACATCGGCGAGACCACCCTGGCCGACTTCCAGGCCAAGACGGGAATCAAGGTGGTCTACGACGTGTTCGACTCCAATGAAACCCTGGAGGGCAAGCTGCTGGCGGGGCGTACCGGGTATGACGTGGTGGTACCGTCCAATCACTTCCTGGGGCGCCAGGTAAAGGCCGGGGCGTTCCTTGAATTGGACCGCGCGCAACTGCCCAACTACCCGAACCTGGACCCCAAGTTGCTCAAGCTGCTGGAGCAGAACGACCCTGGCAATGCCCATGCGGTGCCCTACCTGTGGGGCACCAATGGCATCGGCTATAACGTCGACAAGGTCAAGCAAGTGCTGGGCATCGACCACATTGATTCGTGGGCGGTGATGTTCGAGCCCGAGAACCTGAAGAAACTGCAGCAATGCGGGGTGGCGTTCCTCGATTCGGCAGATGAAGCATTCCCGGCGATCCTCAACTATATGGGCATGGACCCGCGCAGCGAGACGGCCGGCGATTATGCCAAGGCCGAGGCCAAGCTGCTGACCCTGCGTCCGTACATCACCTATTTCCATTCCTCCAAATACATCTCGGACCTGGCCAACGGCGATATCTGCGTGGCCTTCGGTTACTCCGGCGATGTGTTCCAGGCCGCCAACCGCGCCAAGGAAGCCAAGAATGGCGTGAACATCGCCTATGCAATTCCCAAGGAGGGCAGCAACCTGTGGTTCGACTTGCTGGCGATTCCCGCAGACGCCACCAACCCGAAACAGGCCCACGCGTTTATCAACGACCTGCTGGACCCCGAAGTCATCGCCAAGATCAGCACCTATGTCGGCTACGCCAACGCCAACCTGGCGGCGAAGACTTTCATGGCGCCGGAACTGGTGAATAACCCCGAGGTGTACCCGCCCCAGGACGTGCTCGACAAACTGTACATTTCCACCACCCCCAGCCCGGCCATCATGCGTGTGATGACCCGGGCCTGGAGCAAAGTGAAGTCCAACCGATGAATCAGTCCCAAGACCATGCCCGTTCCTATTACCTGGCGTCGGCCAATGCCATGCCCCAGCGCGCGGCGCTGGCCGAGGACCTGAGCGCCGATGTGTGTGTGATCGGCGGCGGCTTTACCGGCGTCAACACCGCGATTGAACTGGCCCAGCGCGGCCTGTCGGTGATCCTCCTGGAAGCCCGGCGCATCGGCTGGGGCGCCAGCGGGCGCAATGGCGGGCAGTTGATCCGGGGGATCGGCCATGACGTCTCGGGTTTTGCCCGGCATGTGGGCGAGGAGGGCGTGCGTTACCTGCAACGGGCCGGGATCGACTCGGTAGCGTTGGTCGGTGAGCGCATCCGGGAGCATGGGATCGACTGCGACCTGCGCTGGGGCTTTTGCGAGTTGGCCAATACACCGGCGCAATTTGCTGCGTTCAAGGGGGAGCAGGAAAGCCTCGCGGCCCTTGGGTACCTGCCTGAAACCCGCCTGGTGGCGGCGCAGGATATGGCGCAGGTGGTCGGCTCTCAACTGTACGCCGGGGGCCTGGTGGACATGGGCTCGGGCCACTTGCATCCGCTGAACCTGGTATTGGGCGAGGCCCGTGTGGCCGAGGCGCTGGGTGTGCGGATTTTCGAGCACAGCGCGGTGCTGCAATTGATCCATGGCGACACCGTGCAGGTGCGCTGCGCCGGCGGCAGCGTGCGGGCTGGTAGCCTGGTGTTGGCGTGCAATGCGCACCTCGACGAACTGGAGCCGCGCCTGAGTGGCAAGGTGCTGCCGGCCGGCAGCTATATCATCGCCACCGAACCGTTGCCGGCTGCGCTCGCCGACGAACTGATCCCGCAGAACCTGGCGCTGTGCGACCAGAAAGTCGGCCTGGACTACTACCGGCTTTCCGCCGACCGTCGGCTGTTGTTCGGTGGCGCCTGTCATTATTCGGGACGTGACCCGGTCGATATCGCCGCGTACATGCGGCCGAAGATGCTCAAGGTATTCCCGCAACTGGCCAACACCGCCATCGACTTCCAATGGGGCGGCAAGATCGGGATTACCGCCAATCGCTTTCCCCAGGTCGGGCGGTTGCAGCAGTACCCCAACGTGTTTTACGCCCAGGGCTATTCCGGGCATGGGCTTAACGTCACGCACTGGTGCGCACGGCTGCTGGCCGAGGGGATCCACGCAGGTGTCAGCCAGGGCCTGGACACCTTCAGCCGGGTGCCGCACATGACCTTTCCCGGCGGCAAGGCTTTACGCTCGCCGTTACTGGCGCTGGGCATGGTGTGGTACCGGCTTCGGGAAATGCTGGGATAGGTGGGTAGCGGTTTAAAACACTGCATGATCGGATCCAATACGCTATAACCCCTCGGTCGCTGTGTCATTCCGAGGCCCCGCTTTTCATGCAGAACCCTTTGCAACGCCCGTTGTGGCAGGTGTACCTGTTCTTTCTTGCGCCGATGGTGCTGTCCAACTTCCTCCAGAGTTTTTCCGGCACCCTCAATGGCATTTATGTCGGGCAGATGCTCGGCACCCAGGCGCTGGCGGCGGTGTCGGGGATGTTTCCCATCGTGTTCTTTTTTATCGCCCTGGTGATTGGCCTGGGGGCGGGCGCCTCGGTGCTGATCGGCCAGGCCTGGGGCGCGGGGGAAACCGCACTGGTCAAGGTCATCACCGGCGCGACCCTGACCCTGGGGGCGTTGATCGGGATTCTCGCCGCCGTGCTCGGCAGCCTGTTCGCCCGCCCGGCCATGCACGCGCTGGGCACGCCGCTGGATGTGCTGGACGACGCCGTCGGCTATGCCCAGGTGATGATGCTGATCATGCCGTTGCTGCTGGTGTTCATCCTCTACACCCAATTGCTGCGAGGCGTGAGCGATACGGTGTCGCCGTTGCTGGCGCTGATGGTTTCAACGGTGGTCGGCCTGGTGCTGACCCCGGCCCTGATCCGCGGCTGGCTGGGGCTGGCGCCCATGGGCATCCAGAGCGCGGCCTATGCCGGCCTGGTGGCCAACGCCGTGGCCATGCTGTTTCTGGTGCTGCGCCTGCGCCATAAAAACCATGTGATGGCGCCGGACCGCGCATTACTGGCGGCCTTGCGCCTGGACCGGGCGATCCTCGGCAAAGTCCTGCGCATCGGCCTGCCCACCGGCTTGCAGATGGTGGTGCTGTCGTTGTCGGAGCTGGTGATCCTGGCACTGGTCAACGGCCACGGCTCCCAGGCCACGGCGGCGTATGGCGCGGTGACGCAGATCGTCAACTATGTGCAGTTCCCGGCGCTGTCGATCGCCATCACCGCCTCGATCCTCGGCGCCCAGGCTATTGGCGCCGGGCGCCTGGAACGCATCGGGCCGATCCTGCGCACCGGGCTTGCGATCAACCTGTGCCTGACCGGAGGCCTGATCGTGCTGGGCTACGCCTTGTCCCACTGGCTACTGGGCCTGTTCATCACCGATGATCAGGCGCGGGTCCAGGCCGAACACCTGCTGCACATCATGCTCTGGAGCATTCTGGTGTTCGGCTTCCAGGCAGTGATTGGCGGCATCATGCGCGCCAGTGGCGTGGTGCTGATGCCGGTGGCGATTTCGATCTTCTGCGTGCTGGGCGTGGAACTGCCGGTGGCGTACCTGCTCAATGCACGCTTTGGCCTGGAAGGGGTGTGGATGGCGTTTCCGGTGACTTACCTGGTGATGTTGGGGTTGCAGACGGCGTATTACCGGTTGGTGTGGCGGCATAAGCAGATCAAGCGGTTGGTCTAGAGAGGGCGAGGCGACGGTCAGTAATTGCTCCCATTAATAGGAAGCATTACTATTCACGCCCCGCCTACCCAGTGCACCGTCGATGACTCCCCAGCCGCCCCGCAGACCAGGCTTTTTCGCGTACTACGAAGAGTTGGTCGGGACCTGGACGCGTCGCTTGCGCAATCGCCAGCAGGCCGAGGACCTGGCCCACGATACGTTTGTGCGGGTATTGGAGTCCAAGTCGGCGCGGGTCGAGCAGCCGCGTGCCTATTTGCACCAGACGGCGCGCAATATCGCGGTGGATGCCTATCGGCGTGCAGACCGGCGCGAAGCACTGGAACTGCAAGGCCTTGACCAGAGTGCGCCGCACAGTGGCGACCCGGAGCATTTCATGCACGCCGTCCAGTTGGCGGACTCCATCGAGCGGGCCCTGGCCGAATTGCCCCTCAATTGCCGCAGGATTTTCATCTGGCAAAAAATCGAAGGCATGACCCAACAGGAAATCGCCGAGCGCCTGGGGCTTTCTAAAAACATGGTGGAAAAGTATATGATCCGCACCCTGCGGCATCTGCGCGAGCGCCTGGATGCGCTGGCCCCATGACCAATGCCCGCTTTGAAACAGGACCTTCCATGATGGATACCCGCGAGTGTGCCTGTGGCAGCGCAACGGTGCGCGACGAGGCGGCGCAGTGGTTTGTGCGTCTGCAGGACCCGCCCCTGAGCGTTGAGGACCAGGGTCTTTTTGACAGTTGGTGTAGGGAGCATCCCGCGCACCAGTATGAGTTCGAGGTGCTGCAGGGGCTGTGGAGCGCCGCCGACCTGCTGCCCAAGGTGCGTTTGCAGGCCCTGCTCGATAGGCCTGTGCCGCGCAAGCGTCGCGGGGCCGCGGGCTATGCCATGGCGGCCAGCGTGCTGGCGGTGGCCGTCGGCCTTGGGTTGTTCAGTGGCCTGGACCACCCGCGCGGCTATGAGGCGGAATTCAGCACCGGGTTGGGCGAGCAGCGACAGGTGGCGTTGCCGGATGGCTCGCTGATGGACCTCAACAGCCGTAGCGTGGTGGCGGTGCATTACGAAAAGGGCCGGCGTGGGATCGAACTCAAGCAGGGTGAAGCGCTGTTCAGCGTTGAGCACGACACTCACCGGCCTTTTGTGGTGCAGGCCGGGGCAGGGCAGGTGACGGTCACCGGGACCCGGTTTGACGTGCGCCGCGACGATGACCAGACCCGCGTGGTGGTCGAGGCCGGAACGGTCAAGGTACAAGGGCAGGCTGCCCAGCCAGCGGTCACCCTGACCGCCGGCCTCGGTACCTCGATCGACCGTCAGGGCGCGGTCGCGGCGGCCCGCCCGGTCAACGCCCAGGCACTGCTGGCCTGGCAGACCGGCAAGCTGGTGTTCAACGATGCCAGCCTGGCCGAGGTGGCCCGGGAAGTCTCGCGCTACCGCGAAAAACCCTTGCGGGTCAGCGCTGCCGCCAGCGAGCTGCGCCTGACCAGCGTGTTCAAATCCGATGACACCGATGCCTTGCTCAAGGCCCTGCCGCACATTCTGCCGGTGGCCCTGCGCACGCTGCCCGACGGTAGCCAGGAAATAATTTCACGCTAGGTTCAGGTTTTTTCCGAGTTCTTCGTCTTCTTGTCCAACTGCAACTGGTTTGCATTAACAGCCGCGCTTTCTTGGGATTACGACGTGACAAAACTCGCTGCGAACAACAATAAAACTGCCCGCTGGGCGCCATTGGCCCTGGCCCTGGCGATCAGTACTGCGGCCTATGCCGACGATGCCATCCACATCAAGGCCCAGCCACTGGGGGCGGCACTGAGCCAATTGGGCCAGCAAACCTCACTGCAAGTGTTTTTCAGCCCGCAGATGGTGGCCGGCAAACAAGCCCCGGCCGTCGATGGCAACCTGTCGCCGGAGCAGGCCCTGCGCCAGTTGCTGCAAGGCAGCGGCCTGGACTACCAGATCGACTCGGGTTCGGTGACATTGCATCCCCTCGCCACTGGCACCGGTGAAGCCGGTTCCCCCCTGGAACTTGGCACGACCGCGATCCAGGTGGTGGGCGACTGGCTGGGCGATGCCAACGCCGAAGTGGTGCAGAACCATCCCGGCGCGCGTACCGTGATCCGGCGCGAGGCTATGGTAGAGCAGGGCGCGATGAACGTCGGTGACGTGCTGCGCCGGGTGCCTGGGGTGCAGGTGCAGGAATCCAACGGTACCGGTGGCAGCGATATTTCCCTCAACGTCGGCGTACGCGGTCTGACATCGCGCTTGTCGCCGCGCTCCACAGTGTTGATCGACGGCATTCCTGCGGCGTTCGCACCCTATGGCCAGCCCCAGTTGTCGATGGCACCGATTTCCGCCGGTAACCTGGAGAGCATCGACGTGGTACGCGGCGCCGGTTCCGTGCGGTATGGCCCACAGAACGTCGGCGGCGTGATCAACTTCGTGACCCGGGCGATCCCCGAGACCTTTTCCGGTGAAGTCGGCACCACCCTGCAGACCTCGTCCCATGGCGGCTGGAAACATGTCGACAACGCTTTTATCGGCGGCACCGCAGACAACGGCATTGGCATGGCGCTCCTGTATTCCGGGGTCAATGGCAACGGTTATCGCGACAGCAACAACGGGAACGACATTGACGATGTGATCCTCAAGACCCACTGGGCGCCGACCGATCAAGACGATTTCACCCTCAATTTCCATTACTACGACGCCAGCGCCGACATGCCCGGCGGCCTGACCCAGAAGCAGTTCGACGCCAACCCTTACCAGTCGGTGCGCGACTGGGACAACTTCAGTGGCCGGCGCAAGGATGTGTCCTTCAAGTACATCCGCCAGATCGACGACCGCACCCAGGCCGAAGTGCTGACCTATTATTCCGACAGTTTCCGGGGCAGCAACATCGCCAACCGTGACCTGAAAACCCTCAGCTCCTACCCGCGGACCTACTACACGTTCGGCATCGAGCCACGGGTGTCCCATGTGTTCGAGCTGGGCCCGACCACCCAGGAAGCCAGTATCGGCTATCGCTACTTGAAAGAAGGCATGCACGAGCAGGCCACCAGTCTCAACCTGATCAACAACGTGCCGACGCCGGGTGGCCAGAGTGACGGCCATGTGTACCAGGACCGCACCGGTGGCACTGAGGCCAACGCGTTCTATATTGATGACAAGATCGACGTGGGCAAGTGGACGATTACCCCCGGTATCCGCTTTGAAAGCATCCGCACCCAATGGCATGACCGCCCGGTGGTGGCGCTCAATGGTTCCCGCACCCAGGAGAAGCACCGCGCGATCAAGAACAACGAACCGTTGCCGGCGCTGAGCGTGATGTACCACGTGTCCGATGCCTGGAAGCTGTTCGCCAACTATGAAACATCCTTCGGCAGCCTGCAGTATTTCCAGCTGGGCCAGGGCGGAAATGGCGACCAGACGGCCAACGGCCTGCAACCGGAAAAGGCCAAGACCTACGAGATCGGCACCCGCTACAACGACAACGTCTGGGGCGGCGAAGTGACGCTGTTTTACATCGACTTCTCCGATGAGTTGCAATACGTCAGCAATGACGTGGGCTGGACCAACCTGGGCGCGACCAAACACACGGGTATCGAAGCTTCGGCCCATTACGACCTGGCCGACCTCGACCCACGTCTGGAGGGCCTGAGTGCCAATGCCGGCTTTACCTACACCAAGGCGACCGCTGAAGGTGATGTGGCGTTCAAGGGCCGTGACCTGCCGTTGTACTCCCGGCAAGTGGCGACCCTGGGGCTGCGTTATGCCGTCAATCACTGGACCCATAACCTGGACGCGTATGCCCAGTCCGGCCAGCGCGCGCCAGGCACCACCAACACCTATATCACCGAACCGACCGCCGACGGCCAGTACGGGGATATCCCGGGGTATGTTTCCGTCAATGTGCGCAGTGGCTATGACTTCGGCCCGCAACTGTCGAACCTGAAGTTGGGTGTCGGGGTGAAAAACGTGTTTGACCAGCAGCACTTCACCCGTTCCAGCGACAACAACGCCGGGATTTACCTGGGTGAGCCACGCACCTTCTTTGTACAGGCGAGCGTGGGGTTCTGACGGGGAATCGTCGCCTGCCGGCGACGATTTTTCTATTGATGGGGGGCGTCGCTGCTGACGCCCTTCCACGCGCTTTTCCTCTTGGCCTTTCTCTTGCTCCTTACGATCCTTCAGCCGAGGTTGAAGGGGACGTTGGCGGGCTTCCTACCTTTTTTAGGCGATTTTCGTCGCTTTCCGGAACCGAACTCCCCCAGTCCGCCACATACACAATTAGCCCACTGTGCACAGACATCCGGTGATCAATTTATCGCCTGGGTGCTTCGGACGGTGAGGTACATCGTGTCAACAAGCCGCACTGGAGAACATTATGTCGGTACCTGCGTTCAATCAGCCTGTCGTCAATCTACCGAATGACGCCATGCGTCACGAGGCCGAGGCCAACACCACGGGCGCTGCGGCGTCGGCCGCCGGGCCAGCCGCCAAGGGGCCTAGTTTCAGCGGGCCAGAGAGCAAGTCTGGGCCGGTGTTTGCGGCTGCACAGCCGATGGCACAAGGCGCCGCCGGCGTACAGGCCGATGCCGCCCGGGGGGGCAGGCCCCCGCTCCCTGGGAGCCCGCCGCCAAGGCCCTTCCCGCAGCAACCCGATCCGATCTATTCAAAGCGCAGCCATGATCAGTTGGCCCAGCAACTTCTGGATAATTTCAAGGCGTTCAACGATCCGAAAAACCCGGACTACATTACGCCGCAGGGGTTGAAAGCAAAGGCTGAAACACCCCTGACAAAGTACCCGCACAAGAATCAGGACATCCGGCTGGCCAGGGAAATCATGAAGCGTCCGGACCTGCTCAAAGCGCTTGACCGTGATGGTCGTACGGGGGGGCTGGATGCTCAGATCAGCCGTCAAAACATCTATGACGTCATCCGCTCTGATAACCCCTTGAAGTACAAGGACGATGAACAACTCGCCAAGGACATGCTGAAGAATTTCAATCAGCTCAAAGGCAGTTTCTGGAGCAAAGACATCAAGGTCGCCGATCTCAATGCCAGGGCCCAGCGCCCGTTGACAGGTAACCCTCATCGGGACCAACTCACCCACCTGGCGAGGGAGGTCTTCAACCGCTCCAACTTGCTGCAACAAATGGACAACGTTGCTAGCCCCGACTATGACGGCAGGATCAGCAAGCGTGGGTTGAAGAAGTTGTCCCATTAAACCGCCGGTATTGCACTGGGAGCACACAACCGGGAAGCGCCGCGAGTCTTTCGCGGTATTTCCCGGTTCGACCAGGGTTGCCAGTCTTGCGGATGACCGCTCTGGCTGGGGCTGCACGTGTCCACTTATCGCCTGCCACTTCGCTGATCAGGAACTGTTTTCAGCGGTTTGCCACATAACGTGTATCTGACGGCCTTTATGACGCCGGCAGTTTCACTCAAAGAGAGGGTGTTGACATGACTTCAACGTCGTTTGGAACTCAAACTCCCGGCCTGCCGCAATCCCTTCTTGCTCCACCTTGCGAAAACACGACGCAGAGACAACTTTTCGATGCCCAGAATCAGGCTGTGCCGGGAGGGGAAGGCACCGAAGCCCAACGGGTAAGGAATTTTTCCGGCCAGTACACCTTCAAGGCCCCGGCGGCGGATGACTTCGCCAAAGGCATGCAGTCCTACCGCGCCACTGCCGTCCCAACCACCACCATGCAGACGCCTGCGGGTACGACGAGCGGGTTGATCAATGCCATAAAAGCCTTGCTGGGCGGTTCTCGATCAGGAGCATTGTCGCCCCGAGAACCTGACTGAGGGCCGCGCCCAGGACTGACCATTGTTTACATACAGACATCGAAATTGATCGGGTGCCCCGGAACCATTGCCGGTGGTTGGCCACATACTTTGCGCTTGCTGGAAACCCACCCTTGCACTGACGGTGGTGGCAGCCGGTCTGAGTATGGATCTAGAAAAGGTGGATATGAACATGGCAATTGACGGTGGGGTACCTCTCCTGCGGCCCGATGTTACGAGCCGCCATGAAGCGATACCGGATGACGCACAACAGAAAGCTCATGCTGCTTCAAGCGAGACCACGCCGCGTGGCTGGCAGGCCGATAATCAACCTTTGCCCAGCACTATCCGCTCTTCGGGATTCCGCCGCCCGTTGCGGTGGGCCACGCCCGATGAGGTCATGCTGCATCATCAGGAGCTGAGAAACGCGCCCTCGACGCGTACCCCCAATGTGAACCCCTACACCCAATTGCCGGACCGCCAGTTAGTCAAGGCGCTGGGTGACCATTTTTCCGTGCTGGAAAATTTTCATGAAAAATGAAGGACTGAAACTGTCGTCGCTGCGGCGAATTGCCAGTGCAAAAATGACTGACACACCGGCGCTCAACAACGCCATTCTGCTGGCCAGGGCACTGGTCCAGCGCCCGCGGTTGATCGAAGCGATCCTTGACGAAGAGGGGTTTATAACGCGGCAAAGTCTGGAGCGGGCGGTACAGGGTGTGTTTGGCAACAGCGACCCCAATGCCTTCAGTCCGGATCCTTTTCACGCCAAGACCAATGTCGAGTTGGTGCTGGCGTTCAGGGCCGCTTTTGATGAACTGCGTGACAGATCCCGGGACCGCACGGGCTTTTTTGAGAGTGTCGGCTACGTCCAGATCGAACGGCTTGTGTCAATCAGTAAGGATCCGGATGAAACGGACCAGAACGGTGCCGTTATCCGAGACCCTGCCACGGGGTTACCGAAAAAAATGTACAGCGAACAACTGGTGTATATGTCAAAAAACCTGGTGGACCGTCCCAGGCTTTTGAGTTCCCTGGAACGCATCCATTCTGGCTGGCGACGTATTTACGGTAGTCATTACCAGAAGGGATGGCTGAGCAACAAAGACCTTGACGGCTGGCTTGAAAACACTAGAGACCTGTAGCGCCTGGGGGCCTTACACCCGCAGTATTTTGCCGCTGATCGCCACCGCCAACAGCAGCACGGCGATCAACACAAAGGCCACGCTCAGGCTGCTGCCGTGGGCGATAAAACCAATCAGCGCGGGGCCTGCGAGAATACCGGCATATCCCAGGGTGGTAATGGCGGGCACCGCAATGTGCTCCGGCATGACCGTTTGCTTGCCCACCGCGGTGTACAGCACCGGCACGATATTCGAACAGCCGGCACCGACCAGGGCATAACCCAGCAGGGCGGTTTCCCATGCCGGGAGCAGGGTGGCCAGCAGCATGCCGGCGGTGGCCAGCAAACCACCGATCACGATCACCCGTTTGGCACCCAGGCGGCGCACAATGGCATCGCCGGTCAGGCGGCCGAGGGTCATGGTCAAGGCAAACGCCGCATAACCCAGGCCCGCGTAGGCTTCGTCGAGGCCGCGTTCGTCACTGAGAAACACCGCGCTCCAATCGAGCACGGCACCCTCTGCCAGGAATACGATAAAACACAGGCAGCCGATAAACAGCACCACCCCATGGGGGATGGCGAAGGGCGGGCCGGAGCTTTCGCTGCCGTAGGGCAACAAGTGCGGGGCCGCCTTGAGCAAGGCGCCCAGGGTAATCACGATAACCACCAGGGTGGCCGAAAGCGGTGACAGCCCCAGGCCGAGCAGCGCACTGACACCTGCCGCCCCCACAATCCCCCCCAGGCTGAACAGCCCATGGAAGCCCGACATCATGGTTTTGCCACTGGCCCGCTCAACAATCACTGCCTGCAGGTTGACGGTGGAGTCCACCGTGCCCAGGCCTGCACCAAACAGAAACAATCCGGCCATCAGCAAGGGTATCGAGCTGACCGTGGCCAGCATCGGCAAGGCCACGCAGAGCAGCAGCGTCCCGGCGCTCAACACGCGGCGGCAGCCGAAGCGTGACGCCAGCGCGCCGGCCACCGGCATGGCAATGATCGACCCCACTCCCAGGCACAACAGCAACAGGCCCAGGGTGCCTTCGTTGAGCTGCGCGCGGGCCTTGGCATAGGGGACCAACGGTGCCCAGGCCGCGATGCCGAAGCCGGCAATAAAAAACGCGATACGGGTCGACATTTGTTCCAGGCGTCCCGGAACCACAGGCGCCTGGGGGGGGATGGCAGTCATGAATATCCTTGGTTTTGCGTTCAGCGAACGATGTCCAGCGCGACATCCTTGCACATCAGGCCCTATCGAGCGAGCCAGGTTCCCTTGCGGGCCGCGAAGTTTTTACTGACAACACGGAACACTTTTACCGTGGATCACCACACAGAGGTTATCGGGCCTGCTTGAGGTGGCCTGGAGGGTGCGTAATCCCTGTGAGTAGCGTTGAACCCCAGGCTGCTTGCACAGGATTACCACCTTCCAGGCCACTTCTGCGCGTGGGTCAGTTGGGGGTTGGGAGATATGCCCTGACTTGCACCACGTCGGCGCCAGCGACCCGCACCAGGAGGGTGCCACGGGGCGTGGTTTCCTGGCCGATGTAACTCTCCACCAGCACCCGATCCGCAGCCGTGGCGTGCAGCGATAGCTTATGGGGTTTGCGCAGCAGCTTTCGAGCCTGGGCGTCCACCGGGAATGACGGCTGGCCCCGGCGCACACTGTCGCAAAACGCTACTGCCACGGCCCGTGGCGGCGGTGGTGGCGGCGAGGGCAGGTTGGCTGCGGTGAACAGCAGGTTGAGCTGCTCGGCGGTGGCGACGGCACGGGGGAAACCGGTAAAGGCCGAGGCCACCAGCAGCAGTTCAGTCAGCTCCCCAGGCGCCAGGCCTTGGGCCAGGCTGGTCTTGAAATGCACGCTCAACGGCGGGCCGACCATACCGGCGGCGACGATCGCGGCAAAGATCGCTGCTTCCTGCAAGCGCGGATCAAGGCCCGGGCGCTCGTGCAGATAGCCGTACACCACACCGACCGCCAATTCGCCCAGGGCCGGCGCGGTATGGAACAACGCATCCAGGCGTGCGCCGCCATCCGGTACCCGCTCAATGAATGTTTTGCGGCCGGCGCGGTAAAGCGTTTCAACGGGGCTCTGCGGGGCAAGTGTCTTCATGGTGCATCCTCCAGGAAAATGAGGACGGCGTTTGCTCGACTGCGCACGGACTTCGGCCTGATGAAAACGTCCATCCAGCGACGCAGTAGTGTAGGGCGCGCTGGTTTTTTTGCCATGCTCGGCGCGCTCGCTGTTGGTGTCCTACGCTGAGATCGCCCACAATCGCCAGGCACTTTTCCCATGGCTGACCATCGGCGGATGCTGAGGTGATCTCACAATGACCCTGTTCTACGACGCTCGCGGCAATATCTACGGTGTGGCCAGCCCGGCCCTGTTGCGCAGCCGGGGCATTGCCGTGCCCGATAACGCCGCCCTGGCCGCCAGCACTCGCCAGGCGTGGACGGGGCTGGCGATAGCGTCCGAATGTGGCTGGGGGACGTCGCTGCGCCCAGCCGAGGCCAAGGCCTTTCGCTGCGACGGTTTGCTGGTCGGGCCGTTCCAGGCTGCACCGCCGTATGACCTGCTGATCGTCAATACCGACGGTTCCCTGGCCGAGCGCAGCGGCAATGGCTTGACGATCTTTGCCCAGGCCCTGACGGACGCGGGGCTGATGACCCAGGCCTGCGAGCTACGGGTACACCACGATCAACCTGATGGGGTGACGCCGCTGGTGACCGGGGTTGAACCGGCGGTCTATGGGGAGCTCCATGGGTTCTGGCTGGCACTGGGGCAGCCAGCATTCGGGCCGCAGGCAGTGGCAGCGATGGGGCCGGAAAGCGCCGAGCCTGGCCCAGTGAATGAGCTGGCTGCGATCAACCCGCAATGGACCCGCAGCCAATTTGTGCGTATCGGCAACCCCCATTGCGTGACCTTGGTCGAACACGTATCGGCCTTGCCGGACAATCGGCAGATGCACCAACCTGATCTGTTCGAGCCGTTGAAAGCGATTGCCTTCGCTCCTCCCGCAGGTGATGGCCGGCCCTGTGCGGCCGGGGTCAACCTGCAATGGGCAGCGCGAGACTCTGCCAATCGGCTGATTGCCCGGGTGTTCGAGCGCGGTGAGGGGCCCACGGCATCCTCCGGGACCAGTGCCAGCGCAGTGGCCTGTGCGGCATGGCGGGCGGGTTGGGTCGAGGCGGGAGAGGTGGCCGTGGTGATGCCGGGCGGTACGGCGCCAGTACGCTTGCACGTTCAGGCAGATGCGCTGCTGGGTGTCAGCCTGTTCGGGACCGCGATGCTTCAAGGCTGAGGTACGTGATGGCTTAACTAAGTGTCAGTTGTTTCTTTATTGTTTAGTTATTGTTTGAAGCGTCGCGTAAGGAAGTTCCTGCTGTTAGGGCTTGCTTTGTTTTGAGGATTTCTCATCTTGTAAAAGAGACTTCCATTGTGTCCGTACGAAACTTCTTTTTTATTTTCAAAGCGCCGAATTCTCGTGGATCTCGCTAATCTTTAGAGCGTTCAGGCACTTCTTTGGCCGCAGGTTTTTTGTTTGGCGGGAGGGAGTATTTCAGTCAGATAGTGGATGGCGGGTAACAACGGATGGTGAGTGCGTTTGTTTCGTCACGTTTCAACTTTATTGTTCAAGGCATGGAGACAGACTTCCAAGTACTGGCATTCAAAGGCCGCGAAGCCCTTGACCAGCCCTACTTCATCGAAGTGCAACTGGTCAGCGAAAACCCCGGCCTTGACCTAGAAGCATTGCTGCACCAGCCGGCCTATCTAGGCTTCGGTGAAATGGGCGAAGGTTTGCACGGGCAGGTGTATGCCGTCGGTCGCGATGACCCCGGGGGCCGGCTCACTCGTTATCGCCTGACCCTGGCGCCGCGCCTGGCGTGGCTGGAGCATCGGCGCGACCAGCGCATCTTTCAACAACGCAGCGTGCCGCAGATCATCGCGGCCGTGCTCGAGCACCACGGCATCCTGGCCGACGCGTATGCCTTCGAGTTGGGTCCGGTGGTCTATCCGCCCCGCACGTTCTGTGTGCAATACGCGGAAACCGACCTGCACTTCCTCCAGAGGCTGTGTGAGGAGGAGGGGATTCACTACCACTTTCGCCACAGCCCGGACGCCCATGTATTGGTGTTTGGGGATGACCAGACGGTGTTCCGTCGCCTGCCTGCACAGCGTTATCGCCCTGCCAACGGGCCGGCCGCCGAGGCACGGGTGATCCAGCGTTTCGATGTGCGCCTGGCGACGCGCAGCCGCCAGGCAGTGCGCCGTGATCACGACTTCGAGCATCCTTCACGGCGTTTGCAGGAACACGCCGGGGCTGCATCGGTGCTGCCTCTTGAGGACTACCATTACCCCGCCGGGTTTACCGGCCATGCGCGGGGTGTGCAATTGGCGCGTCGCAGCCTGGAGCGCCATCAGCGCGACCGTCACCGGGCCTTGGGCAAGAGTGATCAACCGGCGTTGTGCAGTGGTCATTTCCTGCCGTTGCACGATCACCCGCAGCCT
Organism: Pseudomonas sp. FP2294; assembly: GCF_030687625.1. NCBI lineage: Bacteria > Pseudomonadati > Pseudomonadota > Gammaproteobacteria > Pseudomonadales > Pseudomonadaceae > Pseudomonas > Pseudomonas sp. FP2294. Next base: position 3,642,710 of record NZ_CP117441.1, on the reverse strand, counting down.
GCCTGCAATGACTTGTGGCTGCTTACGTCGGTGCGTCACGAGGGGTATCAACCCCAGGCGCTGGAGGAGGCGATGCCCGCTGGCGACAGGTTCCAGGGCTATCGCAACCGCTTCAACGCCACGCCCTGGCGTGCGATCCACCGCCCGGCGCTCAAGCATCCCAAGCCAACCATTACCGGCAGCCAGACAGCCACTGTGACGGGCCCGGTGGGCGAGGAGGTGCATTGCGATGCCTACGGCCGGGTGAAGGTGCGTTTTCACTGGGATCGCCTGGACAAGGCCAGTGATAAAAGCAGTTGTTGGGTACGGGTGGCCTCCGGCTGGGCGGGCGACGGTTTTGGCGCGATCATGACGCCCCGGGTCGGCATGGAGGTGCTGGTGACCTTCCTGGAGGGCGACCCGGACCGGCCATTGATCAACGGTTGTCTGCCCAATGCGCGGCACATGCCGCCTTATCCACTGCCGCAACACAAGACCTGCAGCGTATTGCGCAGTCGCAGTTCCCCCGGTGGTGCGGGCGGCAACGAACTGCACCTGGAGGACCGCCTGGGTGAAGAGCTTATCTACCTGCGGGCCCAGCGGGACTGGCAGCAGCAGGTAGGCCGTGACAGCCACCTGGAAGTCGGCGGGGAGCGGCGGGAAACCATTCGCGGCCCGAGCACGGTGCGCCTGGAAAGCGCCGAACAGCGACATGTCAGTGGTGATCGCAAGGTGGTCCTGGGTGCGAGCGATCACCTCCAGGTGCAGGGCGATAGCCTGGCCTATATCGGCCAGGCCCTGGTGATCGAGGCAGGGCAACAGGTTCATCTCAAGGCGGGTGCCAGCCTGGTGATCGACGCTGGCGCGCAGTTGAGCCTCAAGGCCGGAGGCGAGCATGTGCTGATCCAGGCCGGTGGGATCTTCAGCAGCCGCCCGATTACCCAGGGTGGCCAACCGGCCGTTGCGCGCTCGGCCAGCCCTGCGGGTGCGGCCGTCAGCGGTGCGGAAATTTCAGCGGCCCAGGCTGTCGTCATGAGCATGGCCCGGCAACTGGATGCGGACTTCTGCCCGGTATGTGAACGCTGCCGCGAAGGCGTGTGCGACATCCGCGGGAGGGCGGCCTGATGCTGCGTACACCGGGCCAATGGATGACCCAACAGCAGCAGGCAGGACGCCGGCTGTGTTTGATTCTTGAGGGAAACAGCAACGCCCGTCAGCCGCTGATGGCGCCTCGCAACCTGGGGCAATGTTGCAGCCTTTACGGTGGCAGTGCAGTGGCGGCACTGGCGGCTGACGGGCCGGTGATCCTGCTTGTGGAGCAGTTCGATGAGCCTGCGCTTGTGGGGTTGCTCGAGCACCCTGAGATGAACTGGGGCTGGCTGGGCAGCTTGCCCGACGCGGACCTGGGCGACGTCATCGAGCATTGGCAGGCGCGGATGCTGGTGGGGCCACCGGGCAATCAGGCCCTGTACCGTTTCCACGACAACCGCACCCTGGGGCGTGCGCTGACCAGCGTGCCGGTAGCGCAATGGCCGGCCTATCTCGGGCCACTGATCAGCGTCTGCTACTGGCACGAAGAGCAATGGTGCTGCGCCAACAACCCAGCGCCCGGAAAGTACCCGATACCCGACCCCGCTCCTTGGCTCAACATCCCCAACCCCCAGGCCTCGGCCATTTTGCAGGCGAATATCCTGCGCTACCTGCTGGCCGAACACAGCGAAAGCCTTGCGGCGTTGGTCGAGTTCCAGGATCCAGGGGGATGGCTGGCCCAGGTACTGGACGAGGCCCGCAGTTGGCAATGGTACGGCGCTCTGCAACTGGAGTTTTTGGTGGTGCGGCGTTTGGCAGAGGCAACCGGGCCCAGGGTGATTCAGTGGCAGCCGCTGAAGGGGGAGGCGCCGGAGGAACACTTCAGGCGGGTGGCTGAGCAGTGGCGCACGTTGGGGCAAGCATGAGTAACCAGGCGTGTGGAGTTCTGCTGGTGCTGGGTATGGCCTGGACATCGGGGTGTGCGGTGGTGCCCGTTGATCGCTTTACCTTGGAGGTGGATTTGCCAGCCAATTTCCGCGTTAAAAGCGCCGCTAACTACAGCCCCGCAGCAGGTGAACGTTGCACCTTGCCTTGGCGTCGAGGCAAAAGGCCCGAGCGGAAGATTTTTAGTGTTCCCTACAGCCCGGTAGCCAGCCGCGTGACCCAGGCGCTGCCCCTGACTGAAACAGTCGAGGGCTGCCCGTTGGTATTGCGCAGCGTGGAGTTTGATTTTTATGCGCGGTGGGGCGCGCGCGATACGGATGTTGGCGGAGATATTGCGGCTATCCATATTCAGGATCGTTTAGACGCGGATGGGCCGGGGAGGCCTGAGTCGGGGGTGCTGGAGTTGCAAGCACGATGCAGGTGGTTCTTTCGCACAGTGGGGCCGGTGCATGCGATCAGGAAAATCCTCATGTGCAGATCAGTGGACGCAAATGGGCTTTCAAGTAAAGCGTCGGCAGGCGGCGCTGTGCAACGAGATCGACTGGCGGGGCAAAAACTCAGGCTGGTGTTGAACCTGTCTGACGAAGAGCTACCTGCCTTTGACGATAACTGGGTAGCTGTTCCAAACGGCTGGAGGCGGTGCCAGGGTGAGAGTTTCGAAGATATGTTCGCGTACTGCCGGGGCAATACGACCGACTTCAAACCTATAAAAATGCCTGATGGACGTATCTGTGATGTTTATCCAACGTGTAACTAACAGGGAGTGAAGTCATGGAGTTGGAGGCATGGAAGCAGGAGTTTTTCAGTGACAAGATGCCGGCGTGCCCACGGCGAGGGCACTGGGTGAGTTTTTGTTTGATCGATGAAACCGGCAATGGCAAGAATTATGGGGGGCTGCCGTACTCGTTCCATGACAGTGCCGGGCAACAATACAGCGGTAGATTGAATGGAGAGGGCTTCGCCAAAATAACGGATTTTTATTGTGGTCCTGTGGTGCTTACGTTGGATGAGCCCTATGCCGGGACAGAAGCACCGTATCACCGACTGGCGACGCGCCTGACTTACAAACTACCCATCACCGAACTTCAGGTTCGCGCCGAACGAAGCGAGTTTTCTACCGGGGATGGCCAGCGTCTTGAGGGCAACCCAGCAAGGCGACAAGCCGATCGGTTCTACCAGGTCGAAGTGCGCGATCTGGTTCGCCATGTTGCCCACCTGCCACCGCTGGCGCCACGGTCTCACGGCCCCCAGCCACATGCCCTGAAAATGATGGCCGACCTTGGGTTTGGCCCACCCCAGCCCGAGTTGTCGGGCGTGGTGCTGTTCCCCAACCAGCACACGGCGCTGGAAGTCCGACCCCTGCGGGCACTGCGCCCGATGCTGTCGAGGGACGACGAATTCTGTGCCTTGAACCTGTACCAACTGGCATTGATGGCGACCTTGAGTTACTGCCGTTTTGGCCAGGAGCCGGCCACTCACCCGCAAGATGAAGTCCATTTTCCTCTGGACCCCAGCATCGGCCATCTATTTGCTGAAAAACTCGCGGGGTATCAGCAGGCCTGGAGGGTCGATGCCGAGCAAGTCCGGCGTTTTTACCCGCTGTATGAGGATGTCCCATACTCGCGGCGTTTCGAGATCCTGCCCTTCGACCCTCAGTTGTATCCGCAGAACAGTCCGCAGCTGGAGGCGAGGCAGGAGCATCCGGCACGCCTGCATTTTTTCGATGACGAAGAGCAGGGTACGGATACCCAGGCCTTTATCAGCCATCACGATGAAGTGGTGCTGATTGCGGTGCGGGGCACGGCCAGTGCGGCGGATGGCCTGCGTGACGCGAATGCCCACCAGGTACCTTTCGCGGACGGCATCGGTAAGGTCCATGAAGGCTTTTACCAGGCGTACCGTGCCTTGCGTGACTTTGTATTGCGCTATCTGGATCAGTTCTACAGCGGCCAACGCATCGTGATTTGTGGCCACAGCCTGGGTGGGGCCATCGCTTTGTTGCTGGCCGAGGGACTGCGCCGGGTCAAGGATGCCGGCTACAACGTGCTGCTGTACACCTACGGTGCCCCGCGCGCCGCCGATGCTGAATTCACAGGGGGAGCGGCTGCCCTGGTTCACCATCGTATCGTCAACCACAATGATCCGGTCCCCAGCGTGCCGGCGACCTGGATGAACACCACGGCCAAGCTATGGGTGCCGGGCGCCGTGACCTTATTCGGCGCGCCCGCGCCGGGAGGCCTGTTGTTTGCTGCGGGGCTGGTGCGGCTCGGTGGACAGCCCTATCGGCATCACGGCGAGCTGCAACACTTCATGCCGATCATCCTGGCGGACGGCACACAGTCCTCGGTGCTGTGGCAGCCCGGTTGTGCGTCGGTGCAGGAGGCGGCGTGTAATCGCGCTTTGCGTTTGCACGGCGATATGCCCGAGCGTGACAACCTGCTCAAGCAACTGTTCCAGGCCAGCCAGCACTTCATGGTTGCTAGCTACGTGCCGGCGGCGTGGGCCACGTTACGCCGCTGGCAACAGACACTGGAGAACAGCGGCTCCCTGGTGACGGCACGGGAATACGCATTGATCGACCACGCGCTGAGCACCCTGCGCCGACAACTGCAGGACAAGCAGCTCGAGCTGCACCGTCGCAGCCCGGCGAATGGACGCGGCCATGAGCATTACGATGCCTTGACCGCTGAAATCGATCGATTGCAAACCAGTCGCCAGCGCCTGGAAAGCCTGCGCTGGCGCCGCGTGGAAGGGCGCGATGTATACGGCAGTCACGCTTCATCCTCAAACCTGCAACCCAGCCTGGCTCGTTGGTTCAGCCACCCGGAAAACCATGAGTTGCCCCAGGTGGCAAGCATCCCGCCGGCCTTCGAGGGCGATCGGGACAAGGGCCAGACACTGGACCTGGACTCGATCGTTTAGCCTCGCGGGTTACAAAAATGTCACCTGCGCTGGCTGGCGTTTCATCAACACTTTGCCGTTGCGGATCGAATACAGCGCCAGGCCCTGGCTGCGAATGACTTCATAGTCGCTGTTTGCCGACAGGATCAGCAGGTTCGCCGGTCGCCCGGGCTCCAGGCCGTAGCGGTCGCCCAGGGCCATGGCTTTGGCGCTGTTGTCGGTGACCAGGTCCAAGGCCCTTTGCAGGTTGCTGTAGCCGAGCATATGGCAGATATGCAGCCCGGCCTCGAGCACCCGCAGGATATTGCCGTTGCCCAGTGGGTACCAGGGATCGACGATGGAGTCCTGGCCAAAGCAGACGTTCATGCCGGCCTCCAACAGTTCGTTGACCCGGGTCACACCCCGGCGTTTCGGGAAGTTGTCGAAGCGGCCTTGCAGGTGAATGCTTTCGGTGGGGCAGGAAACAAAACTGATGCCCGAGTGGCCCAGCAGGCGGAACAGCTTGGCGCAGTAGGCATTGTCGTAGGAGCCCATGGCTGTGGTGTGGCTGGCGGTGACCCGGCTGCCCATATCGCGACTGCGGGCTTCTTCGGCCAGCACTTCGAGGAAGCGCGAGTGCGGGTCGTCGGTTTCATCGCAATGCACGTCGACCAGGCAGCCGGTGCGTTCGGCCAGGTCCATAAGGAACTTGACCGAGCTGACCCCTTGGTCGCGGGTGTACTCGAAATGGGGAATGCCGCCCACCACATCGGCGCCCAGGCGAATGGCTTCTTCCATCAGTTCGCGGCCATTGCGGTAGGACTCGATGCCTTCCTGGGGAAACGCCACGATCTGCAGGTCGATCAGGTGGCCGCTCTCCTGGCGGACTTCGAGCATGGCCTTGAGTGCGGTCAAGTCCGGGTCGGTGACGTCCACGTGGGTGCGCACATGCTGGATACCATGGGCCGCCAGGGCCTGGATGGTCTGCTTGGCGCGGGTCTTGGTGTCCTCCTGGGTGATGGTGGCCTTGCGCTCGCCCCAGCATTCGATCCCTTCAAACAGCGTCCCGCTCATATTCCAGCGCGGCTCGCCGGCGGTGAGGGTGGCGTCGAGGTGGATATGCGGCTCGACAAATGGCGGTACCACCAGGTTGCCAGCGGCGTCCAAGTCGTCTGGCCCCAGGGTCGGCGCGGCGGTTTGTGGGGTAATGCTGGCGATCCGGCCATGTTCCAGGTGCAGATCATGCAGGCCTTCACGGTTGCGCAGGCGGGCGTTGATGATATGCATGGGCAAGTTCCTCTTGGGCAAAAAGCAATCAGGCAGACAGCCGCCAGATCATCAGCGCGACGCCGATGTCCAGACGGTCATTGGGGTTGTCCAGCGACAGCCCGCACAGGGCCTCGATGCGCTGGACGCGATGGGTCAGGGTGTTGCGGTGGACCGCCAACCGCAGGGCAGCAGCCACAAGGTTACCATTGTCCAGGAACCACGCTTGCAGGGTCGGCATCAGGCTCGGGCCGTGACGTTGATCATGGCGCAGCAGGGGCCCCAGGCGTTCCTGGAGAAACTGGTCGAGCAACCCGCGATCGCGCACCGCGCTCAGTAGCTTCAGCACCCCGAGTTCATCGTAGACACAGATACCGGCATGTTCACCAAAGCGCCGGGCGACCGCCAGCGCCTGGCGCGCTTCATCCAGGGCCTGGGCCAGGCCGGCTGGCGGATGTTTTGCCGCGCTCAAGCCGATGCACAGCTTCAGCGGGGCCAGGCGCAGGTTCAGGGGCTTGAGCCAGTTTGCCAGGCGTTGCCGGTTGTCACCGGCGGGCAGCAGCAAGGTCCACTGCCCAGCCCTGCCGAGCACGGGCAGACGCGAAGGATGCTCGGCGGCGAACTGGCGCAATCGGCGAGTAATGCCATCGTGCTGGCGGGCCAACTGAGCTTCGGCGTCCGCGGCCACGGTTTGCGCAAATAGCGCCTCGCCACCGTCCAGTTGCAACTGCACCACCTGCCAATCCCCGTCCAGCGGCATGCCCAGCTGGCTGGCGCGATGCAGCAGCAGGTCGAGGGACTGATAGTCGCCCGCCAACAGGCGCTCCAGCACCTCATGCCGTGAGCGTCCGAGTTGCTCGGCCTCGATCAGCGCGGAGCCGATGGCCTGGGTCACCAGGACCATCTTCAGGGAATAAGGCTGTTCGATCAGCGGCATGCCGACGGCGTCGGCAGCTTCCAGCAGTCCAGGGGGGATTGCCTGGATGTAAGCCGGCCCGGTCAGGATTACCAGGCCGGCGACTTGCCGCGCGCAGGCTTCGTCGAGCAAGCGCAAAAGGTTGGCCTCGTCACGGGGATGGTTGATGCCGGTGACGAACACCAGTTCGCCGCCCAGCACCCACTCGGCAATACCGCTGTTCTCGGCTACATAAGGCCAGCGCACGCCATTATCCAGGCCTGCGCTACCCGCCCGCAGGCTCATGCACTCCAGCCCCGGCAGGGCCAGTACATCCGCCACCGTCAGGTTCATGCCTGGGCGTCAGCCGATGGCACCCGCACCCGCAGGACGGCGGTGAGCGCGATGTAGGTAGCGGCCGCAGCGATAATCCCCACCAGTGGCGCGACCCACGGTGAGCTGAAGGCCAGCACCGTACCCACGGCATAGGCAATCAGCCCCGGCCAATTGAAGGCCGGCAAGCGCACATCTGCCAGCCGTGGATAGTGGCCGCGGTAGCGATAGAAAAAGTCGGCCATGATCACCCCGCCAATCGGTGGGATCACTGTGCCCAGCAAAATCAGGTAGGGCACCAGCATGTCGTACATGCCCAGCAAGGCAAGCAGGGTGCCTATCACCGCGCCGACCAGGGTCACGGTCTTGCGGCGCCTGGTGCGCAGCAGGTTGCAGCCGGCGACGGCAAAGTTGTAGATGGTGTTGTCCTGGGTACTCCAGATATTGAGCAGCAGCATGGCCATCGCCGCCATGGCGAAACCTTGCAGCAGCAACACCTCCACCACATCCGGTTGCTGATAGACGATGGCGCCGTAGGCACCGATCAGCACCATCAGGCCGTTGCCGACAAAAAAGCCGATCAGGCTGGCCAGCACCGCCACCTTGGCCGAGCGGGAAAAGCGCGTCCAGTTGGTGGCCTGGGTGGCACCGCTGACAAAGGTGCCAAACACCAGGGTAATGGCCGTGGACAAATCCAACTCATTGCTGGGCACTACGGCGAGCAAACCTTCCAGCCCGCCGACTTTTACCGTGGCCACCCACATCGACAGCAACAACAGCAGGCCCATGGCCGGGACTGCAATGTAAGAGAGAATTTCCAGCCCCCGATAGCCCACGTAGGCCGTGGCGCAGAACGCCAGGCCGAACAACACCATCAGTGCCAGTACGCTGCCCTGGCTCAACTCGAAATACTTGCCCAGCACCACGGCCGCCGTGGCGGTGCCCCAGGCGTACCAGCCAATCTGGGTGAAACCCAGGATCAGGTCACTCAACTTGCTGCCCACTTCGCCAAAGCAGAAACGCCCCATCAGCACCGAGTTCAAGCCGCTCTTGAAGGCGATGTACCCCAGGCCTGCGGCGTAGATACCCAACAGCAGGTTACCCAGGGCCACGACCCCGAGCATCTGGGTAAAACTGAAGGCCACCCCCAGCTTGCCGCCAGCAAACATGGTCGCGGTAAAAAAGGTGAAGCCCAGCAACACCATGGCCGTGGAGCCAAGGCCCTTGCGTGCATGCATGGGCACTTCGCTGAGAGGGTAATCGTTGCCCGGTTCGTTCTGCGTCATGTGCCGTTCCCCTGTGAGTGACGCAGGGCCTGTTGCAGCGCCCGTGCCAACTGTCGGGCAGTGATGGGTGCACGGTGAGCACTGTGCAGGTTGCACAATATTTGGGGGTGGGTAGGGCAGGGAGGCGGAATGGCTTGTGGGTTGTGCCCAGCCCGGCACTAAAGTGGTGCGGCGGTGATACAAATGGGATCACCGGTCCAGGGTGTCAGTCGAACAGGGTCTGGGTGATTTCCCCACGGTGAAAGGCGAAGGCTGCTTCAAGATCACTTTCGATGGTGCGGCCGCGTGACAGGGGCGGCAGGTTGTCGAGGCTGAAGAAGCCGACGTCGGTGGTTTCAAAGCCTGCCACGGGGGCGGCCTGGTCGGTGCGTTCGCAAAGGAAGTACAACTTGTAGAAGTCGCGTACGTCAGGTCGATACAGGCCCTTGGCTTTGTGGGTCACGCTGTACAGCGCCCGTGCGGTAACGCTCAACCCGGCCTCTTCGCGAAGTTCCTTGATGATGTTTTCCGCAGCGGATAACCCGATATCGGCGTAGCCACCCGGCAATGCCCAGCAGCCATCCGTTGCTTCGCGCACCAGTAGGATCCGGTCGCCTTCAATCAGCGCGCCACGTACATCAATCATCGGCGTTGAATAACGCTGGGCGAAGTCCGAAACCAGGCCGGTAATGCGCTCCAGAGGCACTTGCCCCAATTGCGCGAGCATGCTGTGGGCAATATGGGCGATCTCTTCCAGGCGTTCGCGCTCGAAGTCATCCGTGCAAAAGTGCAGCCCGGTAGAGGCCAGTGCCTGCAAACGCTTGGCCTGTGCCAGCCAGGTGGATTCCATGGTGTGGTTCCTTGGTTTGCTTCAAAACCTGGTTTTATTCGCTGCTATCGTCGAGGGCAAGCCAGGGATGGAGCAATCCATGGCGAGGGAGGTGTCCCCTCGGTTTTGTAGAGGTGCTTTATTCACCGCGATAAATACAGCCACTGGTGCAGGTCTCATGGATACGAATGGCGCTGAGTTCCGGCAACAGCGGCTTCAGCTCATTCCATATCCACTTGGCCAGTACTTCGCTGGTAGGGTTTTCCAGGCCGGGGATGTCGTTGAGGTAGTTGTGGTCGAGGCGCTCATAGAGCGGCTTGAAAATCGCCTTGATCTCCGAGAAATCACGGATCCAGCCGGTATGCGGATCGAGGTCGCCGCTCAGGTGGATGGCCACCTTGAAGGAGTGGCCGTGCAGGCGCCCGCACTTGTGGCCTTCGGGGACGTGGGGCAGGCGGTGGGCGGACTCGAATGTAAACTCTTTGAAAATTTCCACGGTATGACCTGTAAGGCAGGAGTTTCTAGGGCTGTGTGCGATTGTCAGTGTGGGGTGAGCGCTTTATGGGCCCAGGTGACCGACTTGGCGCGCATTCTAACCTGTTTTATCGGGCAACCAGGCGGCGTGCGTAAAGCGCTGTTACTCCTGGGACCATAACGTTGTACTGACCTTGACCCCATCCCCACACGGCAATGAGCGCTGCGACCCTCGGCGCTCCAGTTCGGCATACGCACGGGCACACTGCACCTGGCTTTGGGCAGCGGCGTTATCAATGCTGATATTGCCGGTGGTTTCAGACACCAGGTTGCCGTTTTTCTCCAGCCGGATCAGTGGCCGTTCGGGCTGCATTTCAAAGCGACTTTTCGTCGGTTCGGTACTCAGTGCCAGGTCGGTGGGGGCTGCCGGCAACTGATCTTCGGTGACGCCATAGCGCGTGAGAAGCGAGAGATTGGGCAAGTCCTGCGCGCTTGCCTGGCCTGCCGCCAGAAGCAGGAACATGCCAAGGCTGTACATTTTTTTGCGATTAGAATGCATGGTTGTATCTTTCCAAAGTTGTTTCCTGGTGGGCTGGATTGAAGAACAACTTATTATTATCGCAACCACGTTTAGGGCAGGGTGTATCCAGCCAGAAAGAAGAGCCGTGGCGGTTACCGAACTGCGTACCTGGTTCATAAACCTTGAACGAGGAAGGGCTGAAACTGGTGTTACTGCAACCAGTAATCAGGGCGGTAGTGACGAGGCCCAGGAACTTTATGGGTTTCATAAGGGGGAGGTCCGCGTTGAATTTATCAGTGTTTTACAGGGTTGCCCGCAAGCCAGGCAGCTCGTTGCAGGGCTAGGCTTCTTCGCTCTCGAACTCCAGCAAGTCGCCTGGCTGGCAATCCAGGGCGATACACAGCTTGTTCAGGGTTTCGAGTTTAACGCCTTTGATCTTTCCGTTTTTCAATAGCGATAGATTGGCTTCGGTAATCCCAATGGCATCTGCCAGTTGGTTGGAGCGAATCTTCTTCTTCGCCATCATGACGTCCAATCGAATAATGATTGTCATGGGTTAGATGATGCTTTTGTTTTCATCGTCGATAACTTTTGATTCGGCCACTGTTGATGAGAATGCACACAGAAAGATGCCTTGTATGATCGCATACATAGCGCCGGATGATACACCCAAGGTAAGGGTGAACGTACGCTCGCCGGGCGCTACGCCAATTTGCGGAAAAATAAGGCCTGCTGGCTCAGAGCGCAATCAAGCGCTCACCCAGATGGCCACTATCGGCCAGTTCAAGGAACTCATCGCCCAGCCGCTGGCTTTCACTCATCGCGGTTTGCCAGTACTGATTGCGTCGCGCGTCATCCCCCATAAAGCGCTTGAAGTCGCTGCGATCCGGCAATTTGCCGTGGGGCAGGCGGGCCAGGTAGTCCCGTGAGGGGGCCACCAGCAACACATCCTGCAGACCCTGTGGGCTACTGCGCCGCCACGGCAGGCTCTTGTCAAACCAGCCGGGGATGACTCGATCAGTGAAGTGCGGGTACAGAACAATGTCATCGCCGTGGTAGGGCAGGTCGAGGTGGTAGTCCAGCAGGCCACCATCGCGATAGGTGCCGGCACCGGCGCCCGGCAAGTCGCGTACGCCTTGCATCACCATAGGGATCGAGCCGGACGCCAGCAGGGCCTGGCGCAGGTTGCCCGGTTCCAGGGCGAGAAAGCGCGAAGGGAAATCCGTGAGCGGGTGCAGTGGCGGCGCCTGGCGCGGGTCGTGGATGATCAGCCGTTCAAAATGCCGGGACAGCCGCGCACGGCCGCGCAGGTTATCGGCGATCACCGAGGACAGGCCCAGGCCCAGGCGCCCACGGTGATCGTCGGCCAACAGGCCATGGCTTTTGACCACGACTATATTCAGACGATAGTGCGGGTTATCCAATAGCGACGCATCGCGCCCGGCCAGCAGGTCGTCGAGCATGCGCTGGCAGCTCTGGCTGACCTCGGCCATGGTCACGCCCTTGGCAAAGCGTTGCTCGTTATACAGGCGCCCGAGGTCGAGCAGGCCCTGTACCGGATCCGGCAGGCAGGCACTGGCAAAGCGCCAGGAACCGATCGACGCGCCGATCAGCGCACGCTCGCGGGGGGCACGCGCCAGCCAGTCACCGAACAGCGCCAAGTCCAGACCCTGAATGCCCAGGGCCTTGGGACCACCGGCCGCGCCGGGCAGAATCCCCACATCGGCAGGCTGGAGGCCTTGTTCGCGAATGCGTGCAAAAGCGCGTTGGCCAGCCTTGAGCGTCAGGGCGGGGAACTTGATGTGAATGGCCGTCATACCGATCTCTGTGCAGGCGAGCCGGGCAGTATAGGAAATATTCCCCGGAGCCTGGCAAGGTGTTGTGGGACAATTGCCATGGTGGCAATTCAGTTTCAGTTAAGTTGCGACCCGTACTGTGGGGGCCGTAGGCAAAACATCCTGAAATGGAGAACGATCATGAAAACCCTCACAATTATCACCGCCAGTATCATCGCCCTCACCAGCGGCCTGGCCCAGGCGCGGGACCTGGGGCCGGATGAAGCGCTGAAATTGCGTGACGCTGGTACCATCCAGTCTTTCGAGAAGCTCAATGCCGCCGCCCTGGCCAAGCACCCAGGTGGCACGGTGCATGAAACCGAGCTGGAGCAGGAATACGGCAAGTATATTTACCAGGTTGACCTGCGCGATGCCCAGGGCGTCGAGTGGGATGTGGAATTGGACGCTGTCACCGGGCAAGTCCTCAAGGATCATCAGGATACGTAATGAAGGTAAATCTACGCACCGGCAGTCGACTGGCGCTGGTGCTCCTGGCCTTTTGCTCGGTGGTGGCTGCCCGGGACCTCAACCAGGATGAAGCCCTGGAATTGCGTCAGCAAGGGGTGATTCTGTCCCTGGAGCAACTGCTGCAGCAGGCCATGGCCCGGCATCCCGGTGCCAGGTTGCTGGAGGCTGAGCTTGAGAGCAAACACGGCAGTTACGTCTATGAGGTGGAGCTGGTGACCACCGATGGCGTGGTCCGGGAAATCAAACTGGACGCGACCACCGGCGCGCTGCTTGAAGACGAGGAAGATGACTGATGCGCCTGCTTCTGGTGGAAGATCACGTACCGTTGGCTGATGAACTGATGGCCGGGCTGAAAGCCCAGGGCTATGCCGTGGATTGGCTGGCGGACGGTCGCGATGCGGTGTATCAGGGGCGCAGCGAGCCGTATGACCTGATCATCCTCGATCTGGGCCTGCCTGGCTTGCCGGGGCTTGAGGTGCTGAGCCAGTGGCGCGCCGCCGCGCTGGCGACCCCGGTGTTGATCCTCACCGCCCGCGATTCCTGGGCCGAGCGCATCGCAGGGCTCAAGGCCGGGGCCGACGATTACCTGAGCAAGCCGTTCCACCCCGAGGAGTTGTACCTGCGCATCCAGGCCTTGCTGCGCCGTTCCCATGGCCAGGCCAATCAGCCGACCTTGCAGGCGGCGGGCTTGCACCTGGATGAAGGCCGTCAGTGCGTGATGCGCGACGGTGCCGAGGTGCAACTGACCGCTGCCGAGTTTCGCCTGCTGCGCTACTTCATGCTGCATCCCGAACAAATCCTTTCCAAAAGCCATCTGGCCGAGCACCTGTATGACGGCGAGACCGAGCGCGACTCCAATGTCCTCGAGGTCCACGTCAACCATCTGCGGCGCAAGCTCGGGCGCAGCGTGATTGAAACCCGGCGTGGCCAGGGTTATCGCTTTGGCGCCAGCCCCGCGTGAGGTCGATCCAGCGGCGGCTGAGCCTGGGGCTGATCAGCGTGATGGTGATCGTCGGCCTGGTGCTGGCGCAGACCAGCCTGTGGCTGTTCGAAGTGGGTCTGCAGCGCTACCTGGAAGCGGGTCTGCGCAACGACAGCGAAAACCTGCTGGTGGCCCTGGTGCGTGGGCCCGGCGGCGTGCAACTGGATGAACAGCGCTTGTCACCGGCCTATCAACGGCCGTTTTCCGGGCATTATTTCCGTATCGACTTCAGCGACAACCACTGGCGCTCCCGTTCATTGTGGGACCAGGAACTGCCGCAACTGCCCCAGGCCGGCCTGAAGGGCAACCTGCAATTGGGCCCGGAAGGCCAGCAACTGCTGGTCCTGCGATCGGACTACAAGCGTTTTGGCCAGTCGATTTCCATCAGCGTGGCTCAAGACTACACGCCCGTGCGGGAAAGTTTTCGCCTGATGCGCCAGGTCGGCCTGGTCCTCGGGCTGGCGGCGCTGCTGCTGATCCTGATCCTGCAACGGGTCACCGTACGCCGGGCCCTGCGCCCGCTGGAAACTGCGCGCGAGCAGATTGCACAGCTGCAACAAGGCCAGCGCTCGCAACTGGATACCCAGGTGCCGGTGGAGCTGGAGCCGCTGGTGGCGCAGATCAACCACCTGTTGGCCCATACCGAAGACAGCCTCAAACGCTCGCGCAACGCCCTGGGTAACCTCGGCCATGCCTTGAAGACCCCGCTGGCGGTATTGTTGAGCGTGGCTTCCAGCGAGCAGCTCAAGGACCAGCCACAATTGGCCAAGTTGTTGCGCGAGCAGTTGCAGCAGGTGCAGCAACGGCTCAACCGCGAACTCAACCGCGCGCGCCTGGCCGGTGAAACCCTGCCCGGCGCGCTGTTCGACTGCGACAGCGAACTGCCGGGCTTGCTGGCGACCCTGAACATGATCCACGGCGAACACCTGGAGTTGAGCTACCAGGTTCGCCCCGGCTTGCAACTGCCCTGGGACCGCGAAGACTTGCTGGAGCTCTTGGGCAACCTGCTGGACAACGCCTGCAAATGGGCGGATGCCGAAGTGCGTTTGAGCATTGAGCAGACCCCGGAGTGTTTTCAACTGATCGTCGAAGATGACGGCCCGGGTATTCCCGAGGCCCAGCGCGACCAGGTTTTCAGTCGTGGCACCCGCCTGGATGAACAGACCGATGGCCATGGCCTGGGGCTGGGCATCGTGCGGGACATTGTCGATGTATGGGGCGGTACATTGCGGTTGCAAGAGAGCCCACTGGGCGGGCTCAAAGTGTTGATCGAACTGCCCCGGCGCCACACCTGACCGGTGGATACGGGTGCCGATTTGCAACAAGACTTTTCTTACAGAACCTGGCTCGCGTAAATTCGCTTATAACAGCCACCACGCAGGCCGTGTGGAACAGGTTAAAGGCACCAGGATTTTCTCTGTTTCGCGCGCGGCAGCTACCATAGGGCTCGTCAGCCGGTCACGCGGCTGCTCGGTACCTAATAAGAAGGATAAAAGGTGAATCTATGCAAATGACCAAACGCTTGAGCCTGTTTGCTGCTGCCGCAGCCCTTGTCGCCAGTTCCTCGGCACTCGCCGCCCCAACCTTTATCAACGTCCTGACCGGTGGCACCAGCGGCGTGTACTACCCGATTGGGGTGGCGTTGTCACAGCTGTACAGCAACGGTATAGACGGATCGAAGACCTCGGTGCAGGCCACCAAGGCGTCGGTGGAAAACCTCAACCTGCTGCAAGCCGGTCGCGGCGAGCTGGCCTTTGCCCTCGGTGACTCGGTCGCCGATGCCTGGAATGGCGTGCAAGACGCCGGCTTCAAGGCTCCCTTGAAAAAACTGCGGGCGATTGCCGGCACCTACCCCAACTACATCCAGATCGTCGCCAGCAAGGAGTCTGGCATCACCACCCTGGAAGATCTGAAAAACAAGCGTATCTCCGTCGGCGCGCCGAAATCCGGTACCGAGCTGAACGCCCGCGCCATCTTCAAGGCTGCTGGCCTGAGCTATGAAGACATGGGCAAGGTCGAGTTTCTGCCGTACGCCGAGTCGGTCGAGTTAATCAAGAACCGCCAGTTGGATGCCACCCTGCAGTCCTCGGGCCTGGGCATGGCGGCGATCCGCGACCTGGCCGCGACCCTGCCGATAACCTTCGTTGCCATCCCGGCGGATATCACGGCGAAGATCGATAACGCTGCCTACCAGGGCGCGGTGATCCCGGCGGGCACTTATGACGGTCAGGACAGCGATGTAGCGACTGTGGCCATCACCAACATCCTGGTCAGCCATGACGGCGTGACCGATGAGGTGGCCTACCAGATGACCAAGCTCATGTTCGACAACCTCGATCGTCTGGGTAACGCCCACTCGGCGGCCAAAGATATCAAGTTGCAGGGCGCGGCCAAGGGCCTGCCTATCCCACTGCATCCGGGCGCCGAGCGTTTCTACAAGGAAGCGGGCGCACTGTAAGGCCCAGGTGGGTGCGGTGCGCAGTGCCAAGCGCTGCGCGCTATGCCAGAGCGGTGAATAGCCTGGCGCGCACAACGCGCCAGGCTTGTTGGCATGTCGATGTTGTAACGTGGGAGTGACCTGCATGAGTGAGCACGATCAAGGCCTTGCCGCCAGTCCCAGGGATTGGCCGCGAGCGCTGTTCTACGTCGCGCTGTTGTTTTCCGTCTTCCAAATCATTACCGCGGCCTTTCATCCGGTCTCCAGCCAGATTCTGCGGGCCGTGCATGTGGGCTTTCTGTTGCTGGTGGTGTTTCTGTGTTTCCCGGCGCGTGGCAATGCTCAGCCCTGGCAGCCGATGGCCTGGCTGCTGGGGCTGGCCGGAATGGCCACGGCGTTCTACCAGTGGTATTTCGAAGCCGACTTGATTCAACGCTCTGGCGACCTGACCGATAGCGATATGGTCATCGGTCTGGTGCTGATTGTGCTGGTGTTTGAGGCGGCGCGGCGGGTGATGGGGATTGCCCTGCCGTTGATCTGTGCGCTGTTCCTGGCCTACGGCCTGTTCGGCCAGTACCTGCCGGGCGATCTGATGCACCGCGGCTATGCCATCGACCAGATCGTCAACCAACTGGCCTTTGGCACCGAGGGGCTGTATGGCACGCCGACCTATGTATCGGCCACGTACATCTTCCTGTTTATCCTGTTCGGTGCGTTCCTTGAACAGGCCGGAATGATCAAGCTGTTCACCGATTTCGCCATGGGCCTGTTCGGCCACAAACTCGGTGGCCCGGCCAAGGTTTCCGTGGTGTCGTCGGCGCTGATGGGCACCATCACCGGTTCGGGGGTGGCCAACGTGGTCACCACCGGCCAATTCACCATCCCGTTGATGAAGCGCTTCGGCTACAAGTCGGCGTTTGCCGGTGGCGTGGAAGCGACCTCGTCGATGGGCAGCCAGATCATGCCGCCGATCATGGGCGCAGTGGCCTTTATCATGGCCGAGACGATCAACGTGCCGTTCTTCGAGGTGGCCAAGGCCGCGTTGATTCCGGCCATGCTGTACTTCGGCTCGGTATTCTGGATGGTTCACCTGGAAGCCAAGCGCTCCAACCTGCGTGGCCTGCCCAAGGACGAATGCCCGAACCCCTGGGCCGCGGTGAAGCAGCGCTGGTATCTGTTGATTCCGCTGTTTGTGCTGATCTACCTGCTGTTCTCCGGGCGCACGCCGCTGTTCTCCGGCATGGTCGGCCTGGCCCTGACGTCCATTGTGATTCTCGGCTCGGCGATCATCCTGCGGGTCTCGTCCAAGGTGATGCGTTTTGTCTTCTGGATCGTCCTGGGTCTGCTTTGCGCGGGCTTCTTCCGGCTCGGTATCGGCATGGTGTTCGGGGTGGTGGCGCTGCTGGTGGCGGTGTGCTGGTTTATCAAAGGCGGCCGCGACACCCTGACCATCTGCCTGCATGCGCTGGTAGAGGGCGCACGGCACGCGGTACCGGTGGGGATTGCCTGCGCCCTGGTGGGGGTGATTATCGGTGTCGTGTCGCTGACCGGGGTGGCGTCCACCTTTGCCGGTTACATCCTTGCCATTGGCCAGGACAGCCTGTTCCTGTCGCTGGTGCTCACCATGCTCACTTGCCTGGTGCTGGGCATGGGGATCCCGACCATTCCCAACTACATCATCACCAGTTCGATCGCTGCACCGGCACTGCTGGACCTCGGCGTACCGCTGATTGTCTCGCATATGTTCGTGTTCTATTTCGGCATCATGGCCGACCTCACACCGCCGGTGGCATTGGCCTGTTTCGCGGCGGCACCGATTGCCAGGGAGAGCGGCCTGAAGATCAGCTTTTGGGCGGTACGCATCGCGGTGGCGGGGTTCGTTGTGCCGTTTATGGCGGTGTACGAGCCGGCGCTGATGCTGCAGGGCGATAGCCTGCTGGCCACACTGTATGTGGTGGCCAAAGCGTTGCTGGCCATTGGTATCTGGGGCGCGGTATTTACCGGCTACTTGCAAGCCAGGCTGAGTTGGTGGGAGCGCCTGCTGGGCTTCTTCGCCGGTGGTAGCCTGATTCTGGCGACGCCGTTAAGCGATGAAATCGGCTTCGTCATGGTGGGGCTGTTGATCGCACAGCACTGCTGGCGGGCCCATCGTGCCCAGGCGGCCACTGCGTGATCGGTCTGTGTCTGGGCTTGGCGGGCGCGGTATGGGCACAAGTGCCTACGCCTGTGGTCACCCTGGCCTGGACGCATACGATTGAGAAAGTGCGCTGGGAAGAGGATTACCGTGTAACGCCTGAGGGCCTGGTGTTGGGCGAGGCGCGGGTCAAGGGTTCCGGGGCCGGTATGGAGATCCCGCACGGCGCCGAACTGCGTGAGGGCAGTTGGCATTACCAGCGTCAGTTGCCACCCTTGCAGCCCCTGCGCCTGGGCCGCACCCCCGAGGCCGGGGATTATCAACTGTGTTTCAACCAGCAGTGCCAGTGGCTGAGTGCCTGGCTCGGCCCGCCCCAGGCGAGCCAGCCGGCGGTAGAGCTGTGGGGGTGTGAGCTGGAGGTTGCGTCCAGCCCCCGGCCCCGCACCTTTTAACCGCGATCAGACCCGGAACTGGTCCATCAACCCCTGTTGCTGATTGGCCAGGCTATTGAGCGTCTGGCTGACCCGCGCCGATTCATTGGCTTGTTCCGACAGCGACTCGGTCACATCACGAATCGTCGCCACGTTGCTGTTGATCTCCTCGGCCACCGCGCTTTGCTGCTCGGCGGCGCTGGCGATCTGCAGGTTCATGTCGCTGATCACCGTCACCGCATCGCCGATCTGGCGCAATGCCGTGACGGCCTGGCCGACCTGTTCGACACTGCCCTGGGCCTGGCGATGGCTGTTGCTCATGGAGCTCACCACTTCCTGGGTGCCGTTTTGCAACTGTTCGATCACCTGGCGGGTTTCTTCCACCGACTCCTGAGTGCGCCGTGCGAGGTTGCGCACCTCGTCCGCCACCACCGCAAAACCACGCCCGGCTTCACCGGCACGGGCGGCTTCGATGGCGGCGTTGAGGGCCAGCAGGTTGGTTTGTTCGGCAATCGCGCGGATCACTTCCAGCACTGAACCGATCTGCTCGCTATTGGCTGCCAGACCTTCGACCTGGGCCATCGCCGTGCTCATGTCGGCAGCCAGGTGGCCGATGCTGGTGGTGGTGCGGTCGATCACCGTCAGGCCTTCGCGGGTGGCCTGGTCGGCATCCCGTGCAGCGTGTGCCGCCTGCGCGGCGCTGCGGGCGACGTCCTGGGCGGTGGCGCTCATTTCGTGGGAGGCGGTGGCCACCTGATCCACCTGGCGGTACTGCTGCTCCATGCCGGCACTGGTCTGGCTGGCGATTGCCGCTGATTGGTCGGCGGTGCTGCGCGCGTCCTGCACCGAGCGTTTGACCTCGGCAATGATCGGTTGCAGTTTGTCGAGGAAGCGGTTGAACCAACTGGCCAGTTCGCCCAGCTCGTCGCGCTTGTCGTAGGCCAGGCGCCGGGTCAGGTCGCCTTCGCCGCTGGCGATATCCTCCAGCATATGGGCCACGCCGAGGATCGGCCGGGTGACACTGCGGGCCATCAGCCACACCAGTAGCAAACCGACGATGGCGGCGAGCAGGCCCAGGCCAAGTTCCAGCAGGGTGCCTTTGGTGTTGTCGGCATCCAGCTCGGCCTTGAGGGTTTCGGCGGGGCCGATCAGGACTTTTTCCGGCACATCCAGCAACACGCCCCAGGACTTGCCATTGGGAATGGGCTGGAACGGTGCCAGCACCTTGAGTTGATGGTCGGTACGCAGGCTGTAGGTCTGGGTGCTGCCGGCCATGGCGCTGATCAGTTGTGCGCCGCTGGCGGTATCCACACTGTCCAGGCGCTGGCTGAGCTTGCTCGCATCCGGGCTGTAGCCGGCCAGCAAACCCACTGGGCTGATGATGCTGACGTTGGTCTGGCCGTCATACAGCTCGCGGCTGGCATTCTGGCTGACTGCCTGCAGGCTGTTGAGGTTGATGTCCACCGACAGCGAGGCGATGACTTTGCCATTGGCCATGAGCGGGAACACGATGCTGGTCAGCAAGACGTTGTGCCCGTCGATCACATAGAAGTACGGCTCGATCACACACGGCTTGAGGGTGGAGCGTGGGCAGGTGAACCAGGTGTTGGCCTTCTCGCCGCTGGGGCCGACGCTGGTGTCGGACATATCGCTTTCCGGCAGCGCCATCGAGGTCAGGGTGCCGGGTGTCGGCTGCGACCAGTACAGGGCAAAGCGTCCCTTTTCATTGCTGCCCAGCTCCGCTTGGCCGGCGAACAGCTCATCCTTGCCATCCAGGGCATTGGCCTCAAAGACCAGGGACAGGCCCAACAGGTCCGGGTTGGCTTGCAGGGCGGCCTTGACCTGGCGGGTCAGGTCTTCACGCAGGTCGAAGGCATCGAGGAAGCGTTTTTCGGCCTGTTCGCGCAAAAACAGCACCTGGCGCGAAAAGCCATGGCCATATTGGTAGGCGTCCATAAATTGCTGGCGGATGCCCAGCGCCTGCACTTCACCCTGGGCTTCGATGCGCGATTGGGCGGCAACATTAAGCATCTGTGTGCTGGAGGTCTGGACCCGTTGCGAACTCTGGTCCATCCGATACAGCGAAAGACCCACCAGCAGGGTCACGATGCCCAACAGACAAAGGCCGGCGAGGAGGGTGATTTTCCATTGAATGGACAGCTGCCTGAGCGACATGGAGATCCTTAACCTTTCGTTGCGACAGAGATAATCCACGCTATCGGCCGCCGGTTGTTTTTCTTTATTCATACGTTCAATTGAATCTATTCGCGACGTCGTTCTTTGACATGGCGCGCCGGCTGCTGCAAAGTGCGCGGCCTCTAATAAAACTCCCTTTCTGCGTGTGCCGTGGTCGACATCTGGCCGGGGCGCCGGCACGTGTTGTGTTTATATTTCTGTCTTGAGGTAACCATGATTAACGCAGTAATCGCCGCGGTCGGTACCATGCTCGTGCTCAGCCTGTCCCGCGTGCATGTGGTCATCGCGATCATCGTGGGTGCCCTGGTCGGCGGTTTGACCGGTGGCCTGGGGATCGACGCGACGCTCAGCGCGTTCAACAGCGGCTTGGGCGGCGGTGCCACGGTGGCGTTGTCTTACGCATTGCTCGGTGCTTTCGCGGTGGCGATTGCCAAGTCCGGCCTGGCCCATGCCCTGGCGGACAAGGCCCTGCTGCTGGTGGGCCGCCAGGACACCACTGGCGGCAGTTCTGTCAAATGGCTGCTGATCTGCCTGCTGGGAGCGGTGGCGATTGCCTCGCAGAACATCCTGCCGATCCATATCGCCTTTATCCCGCTGCTGGTACCGCCGCTGCTGTATGTGCTGACCAAGTTGCAGATTGACCGGCGCCTGATCGCCTGCGTCATGACCTTCGGCCTGATCACCCCGTACATGTTCCTGCCGGTGGGCTTCGGCAATATCTTCCTCAACCAGATCCTGCTGGCCAATGTCGCCAAGAGCGGGGTGGATATCAGCCAGGTCAACGTTACCCATGCCATGGGTATTCCGGCGCTGGGCATGGTGTTCGGCCTGTTGGTGGCGGTGTTTATCAGTTACCGCAAAAAGCGCATCTACGACCAGCAGAAGATCGAGCGGGTCGAGCAAGTGGCGGTGCAGTACAACCCGCTGACCCTGCTGGTCGCCGGGCTGGCCATTGCCTCGGCCTTTATTATCCAGTTGTGGCTGGACTCGATGATCATCGGTGCCCTGGCGGGTTTCCTGATCTTCTCGGTATCGGGCATCGTGCGCTGGCGCGACACCGATGATCTGTTCACCGAAGGCATGAAAATGATGGCGATGATCGGCTTCATCATGATCGCGGCGTCGGGGTTTGCCGAAGTGCTCAAGGCCACCGGCCAGGTACAGACGCTGGTGCAGGACTCGGCCGATTTTATTGGCCACAGCCGTGGCGTGGGTGCGCTGTTGATGTTGCTGGTGGGCCTGCTGGTGACCATGGGCATCGGTTCGTCGTTTTCCACCGTGCCGATCCTTGCGGCGATTTTTGTGCCGCTGTGTGTGCAACTGGGGTTCAGCCCGCTGGCCATTGTCTGCATCGTCGGCACCGCCGGGGCCCTGGGCGATGCCGGTTCGCCGGCGTCCGACTCCACCCTGGGGCCGACCTCGGGTTTGAACATCGACGGCCAGCACCACCATATCTGGGACACCGTGGTCCCGACCTTCCTGCACTACAACCTGCCGTTGCTGGTATTTGGCTGGTTTGCCGCGATGACCCTGTAACAAGCAGATTCCTACAGTTTTCTCCTTTAGGGCCGTTAACCTCCTAACGTTGCCCTACAAGAGAGAAGATCCATGCGTCTGAGTCTGAAGGCCAAAGTCCTGTCCCTCGCCGTACTGCCGGTGTTGTTGTTTGCCGTGGTCATCAGCCTGACCACCGTGTGGATCCTCAAGGAACAGGCGCGCACCGAGGTGGCCGAAACCCGCCAGCGCCTGCTCAACAACGCCAAGGCCACCCTGCAAAGTTATGTCGAAGTGGCGATGACCACCATCAAGCCGCTGTACGACGCCGCAGCCCCCGGCGATACAGAGGCGCGGGCGCAGGTGGTCAAGCTGTTGTCCAACACAACCTACGGCAAGGACGGCTATTTCTTCGGCTACGACTCCGAAACCATCCGCCTGTTCAAGGGCAACAGCCCCGACGGCGTGGGCAAAAGCTTCAAGGACAACCGTGACCCCAACGGCGTCTACGTCAACCGCGACCTGGTCAGGGTCGGCAAGGACGGCACCCACTACCTGCAATACAGCTCGACCCAGCCGGGGCAAACCGAACTGGTGCCCAAGCTCGGCTACACCGAGTACCTGCCCAAGTGGGACATGGTGATCGGTACTTCGGTCAACCTCGACGGTATCGAGGCCCTGGTCAGCGAAGTCGAAGCCAAGGTCAACGAGCGCATGGAAGGGGTGTTGTTGAGCATTGTCGGCATCGCCGTAATCCTGCTGTTGCTGATCGCTGCAGCGGGCATGCTGCTGGCCAATACCATCCTGCGCCCCTTGCACCTGATGAAAGCCAACCTCGACGATATCGCCGCCGGTGAGGGCGACCTGACCCGGCGCCTGGCAATCACCAGCCAGGACGAGTTGGGTGAACTGGCCGGCTCGTTCAACCGGTTTGTCGACAAGATCCACGGCCTGGTACGCCAGATCACTGACATGACCTCGCAACTGACCGGGCTGGTCAGCCAGGTGTCCGAGCAGGCCCATCGTTCGGAACAGGCCATGGAACGCCAGCGCCAGGAAACCGACCAGGTGGCGACGGCGATCAATGAAATGTCGTCTGCCGCCCATGAAGTGGCCCGCAGTGCCCAGGGCGCGGCCGTGGCGGCGCAGCAGACCGACGCCGAAGGCCAGGCCGCCAAGCGCGTGGTGGATGGCAGCATCGCGCAGATTCATGCGTTGGTGAATGACATCCGCAGCAGTGGCGTGTCCCTGGATAGCCTGCAACAGGACGTGTCGTCGATTGTCAGCGTGCTCGGGGTGATCCGCTCGATTGCCGAGCAGACCAACCTGCTGGCCCTCAACGCCGCCATTGAAGCCGCCCGTGCCGGTGAAGCCGGGCGTGGCTTTGCGGTGGTGGCCGATGAAGTCCGCGCACTGGCCAGCCGCACCCAGCAAAGTACCCAGGAAATCCAGGGCATGATCGACCGCCTGCAAAAAGGCACCGAGGCGGCCGTGGAATCCATGCGCCGCTCCAGCGATGCCGGCGACGGCACCTCGGCCCAGGCCAATGAAGCCGGGGCGTCCCTCGATACCATGGCGCAACTGATCGGGACCATCAACACGATGAACGCGCAGATCGCCAGTGCTGCAGAAGAGCAAACCGCCGTGGCCGAAGAGATCAACCGCAGCGTGCATCAGATTGCCGTGGCGGTGGACAGCGTGGCGGACGAGACCCAGCAGGGCGCACAGACCTCCCGCAGCCTGGCGGAACTGGGGCAGCGGTTGGGGCAGTTGGTGGGGCAGTTCAGGATCTGATCTGGCAATTGCGGTGCTGGTTCTGGCCTCATCGCAGGCAAGCCAGCTCCCACATGTTGAACTGTGAATGCAGTCAAATGTGGGAGCTGGCTTGCCTGCGATGGGGCCCTAACAGCCGCTACACATCCCGCATCAACAACCCAAACCCGATATCCATGTCCAACGGCACCGGCACATACACCGTGTGCCCATCCCCCGGCGCCACCTCAATCGCCTCACCCTTGGCGTTATGCATCATCCCCAGGTCAAAATGGAAGTTCCCCGCCGGGGTCATCAGTTCCAGGTGATTGCCCACGGCAAAGCGGTTCTTCACCTTGACTTCGGCCAGCTCCCCGCGCCGTTCGCCGGTCAATTCCCCGACAAACTGCTGTTGTTCCGAGACGGAGCTGCCGTTCTGGTAGTTCTGGTATTCGTCATGCACGTGGCGGCGCAGGAAACCTTCGGTGTAGCCACGCTGGGCCAGGGACTCAAGGTTGGTCATCAAGCCCCGGTCGAACGCACGACCGGCCACCGCATCATCAATGGCCTGGCGGTACACCTGGGTGGTGCGCGCCACATAAAAGTGGGACTTGGTGCGGCCTTCGATTTTCAACGAATGCACGCCCATCTGCGTCAGGCGCTCGACATGCTGCACCGCCCGCAGGTCCTTGGCGTTCATGATGTAGGTGCCGTGTTCGTCCTCGAAGGCCGGCATCTGCTCATCCGGGCGGTTGGCCTCCTGCAGCAGGAACACCTGGTCGGTGGGCGCGCCAAGGCCCAGGGTCGGCTCGGGCTGATACTGCTGGACGATATCGCCCACGGTGTTTTCGGCCGCGGGTGTGGCCTGGTATTTCCAGCGGCAGGCATTGGTGCAGGTGCCCTGGTTGGCATCGCGCTTGTTCATGTAGCCGGACAACAGGCAACGCCCGGAGTAGGCCATGCACAGCGCGCCATGCACAAACACTTCCAGCTCCATGGCCGGCACGTGCTGGCGGATTTCGGCGATTTCTTCCAGGGACAGCTCCCGCGACAGGATGACCCGGCAGATGCCTTGCTGCTGCCAGAACTCGACACTGGCCCAGTTCACCGTGTTGGCCTGCACCGACAGATGGATCGGCATCTGCGGGAAGTGCCGGCGCACCAGCATGATCAAGCCCGGATCGGACATGATCAGCGCGTCCGGGCCCATGGCGATCACCGGTTCCAGGTCCTTGAGGAAGGTTTTCAGCTTGGCATTGTGCGGCGCGATATTGACCACTACATAAAAGCGCTTGCCCTGGGCCTGCGCCTCGGCGATGCCCAGGGCCAGGTTGGCGTGATCGAACTCGTTATTACGCACCCGCAAGCTGTAGCGCGGCTGGCCGGCGTAGACCGCATCGGCGCCGTAGGCAAAGGCGTAGCGCATGTTTTTCAGGGTGCCGGCAGGGGCGAGCAATTCGGGAGCGAGGACAGGGAGCATGGGATTCAGATCGCAAAAGGGCGGCAGGGTAGCCGAGCCGGGCCTGGCGGTTATTGATCTGGGTCTACGCTGTAGAAATAAAGATGGCACTCGCCGGATGCGCGGTGGACTAAGCAACAGGGCGCGCTGGGCGCCCGACGTTTTTCTGGCACGGATCGGACATGAACCAAACGAATCTGCAATTCAAAACCCTGCTATTGCTGCTGGTCCTGGTGACCCTCGCGTTTTTCTGGATCCTGTTGCCGTTCTACGGCGCGGTGTTCTGGGCGGTTATCCTCGGGATCATCTTTGCGCCTATGCAGCGGCGCCTGCAGCTCAAGTTTGGCTGGAACCGCAACCTCACGTCGCTGTGTACCCTGATGGTGTGCCTAGTGATCGCGATCTTGCCGGTGATCATCACCAGCGCCTTGCTGGTGCAGGAGGGGGCGACGCTGTACAAGAACGTCGAAAGCGGCAAATTGGATGTGGCGGGCTACATCGAGCAATTCAAGAACTTCCTGCCGCCGTACTTCCAGCACCTGCTGGATCGCTTCGGCATGGGCAACCTGGAAGGCCTGCGCGAGAAAATCGTCAAGGGCGCGATGCAGGGCAGCCAGTTCTTTGCCAGCCAGGCATTCAGCTTTGGTCAAGGCACCTTTGATTTCCTGGTGAGCTTTTTCATCATGCTCTACCTGCTGTTCTTCCTGCTGCGCGACGGCCCCGAACTGGTGCGCAAAGTACGCACGGCGGTGCCGCTGGCCGAGCCACAGAAGCGTCGCCTGCAACTGAAGTTCAACCGCGTGGTACGGGCGACCGTCAAGGGCAATGTGCTGGTGGCGGTGACCCAGGGGGCACTGGGTGGCCTGATCTTCTGGTTTCTGGATATTCCCAGTGCGTTGCTCTGGGCGGTGCTGATGGCGTTTCTGTCATTGCTGCCGGCGGTGGGTGCCGGGATTGTGTGGGGGCCGGTAGCCGCGTACTTCCTGCTCAGCGGTTCAATCTGGCAAGGGGTGGTGCTGGCCCTGTTCGGGGTGTTTGTGATCGGCCTGGTGGACAACGTGCTGCGCCCGGTCCTGGTGGGCAAGGACACCAAGATGCCGGATTACCTGATCCTGATCTCGACGCTGGGCGGCCTGTCGGTCTTCGGCCTCAATGGTTTTGTGATCGGGCCGTTGATTGCCGCGCTGTTTATTTCCAGCTGGGGGCTGTTTGTCGAAACCAAACCCCGGGTACGCCTGCCATTGCCCTAAGCCGAGAAGCAGTGCGCCATCTTGCGTGACAGGGCCTGGGCGGCGGGCAGTGAGGTCAGGGGGCCACTGATGGCTTCACCGTCGCGTACCAGGTACCAACAGGCGAGCAAACCCAGCTCGCGAAGGGGGACAGGGACGGCACTGCCGACGACGGACATGATCTGGATAGTGGGCATATCTACCTCCATTGCTGATGGAGGTCACCTTACGGTGGCCCGGCGGCGAGGGAAAATCACCTTGCTCGATAGTCAACATCACTGTCATCGAGGCTGCGCCGGCAGGGTCTCAGTCAACCACCTGGTCCAGCATGTGCAGCACTTCCTGTTCATTGAGCAGGCCCTTGTGGACCAGGTTTTCTGCCAGCAGCGAAAGAAACTTGGCGCTGCGATGGCCTTCCAGGTGCTTGAGCTCGGTCAAGGCGCTATAGACCTTGCTCGAGGTGCAGAGGCCGGCGGTATGATGCGGATTTTGTGTGGGCATGCTGGGCGTCCTTGTTGTTATGGCCTGTTATGGGGGACAGTTTTGATAGTGAGAGTGCCGTGTGACACAAACATGACAGCGCGGCCCCCAATTGGGCAAGTGCACGTTGGCCTTAATAATGTCGGAATTAACAGCCAGGGTTGTCCCCATAACGACCCTGGCGAGATTTATTCAGACCAGGCCACCCATAAAAAAGCCCCGCCGGGTGTGCGGGGCTTTTGCTGCTGGGTTTACCAGCCACGCCCGTAATAGCCGCGGGGCGGGCCGTAGTAGCCACGTGGTGGCCCGTAATATACGGGCGCCCGGCGGTAATACACCGGCTGCTGCACGTACACTGGCGCCGGCTGGTAATAGACCGGTGGCGGGGCGGCATACACCGGCTGTGGCTGGTAATACACCGGTTGCTGCTGCACATACACCGGTCGATCATGGCTGGCGATCACAGAGCCAACTACGGCTGCGCCGACAACCGCACCCAATACGGCCGGGCCACCCCAACCGCCACCATGGGCGGAGGCTTGGCCGGCTACAGCAAGTGCACCGATCAGCAAAGCGATCCTGGGGATTTTACGAATCATGGTCTTTCCTCGGTTGGCCCCTGCGCTTGTGGTCTGCAATCAATAGACTCAAGGATTGTCGCGGGGATACTTTTAAGACAACGTATTTCAGGAAAACAGCACGGCCACTAGGTAAAGGTTGTGTAAGGTCTGTACCGATTTGCTTACTTCGAAGAGGCGTTACCGATGCTGATGAACCCCAACAAGGATACCCAGTTGTGCATGTCGCTGTCGGCCCGTCCGGGCAATTTCGGCCTGCGATTTCATAACCATTTGTATGAGCAGCTGGGGCTGAACTTCTACTACAAAGCGTTCAGCAGCCAGGACTTGAACGGCGCCGTGGCCGGGATCCGTGCCTTGGGGATTCGTGGGTGTGGGGTGTCGATGCCGTTCAAGGAAGCCTGCATCGAGCTGGTCGATGAGCTCGACGAATCGGCCCGCGCCATCGCCTCGATCAACACCATTGTCAACACCGCCGGGCACCTCAAGGCCTACAACACCGACTACATCGCCATCGAGCAACTGCTGCAAAAACACGCGGTGCCCAAGGACTCGACCTTCGCCCTGTACGGCAGCGGCGGCATGGCCAAGGCCGTGGCCAGTGCCTTGCGGGATGGTGGCTATGCCAATGGCGTGATCGTTGCGCGCAATGAAACGGCGGGTCGGGCCCTGGCGCAGAACCTGGGCTATCAGTGGCAGGCGACCTTGGGTGAAGCGCGCCCGCAGATGCTGGTCAACGTGACGCCGATCGGCATGACTGGCGGCGCCCAGGCGCAGGACCTGGCCTTCGAGGCCGACGCAATTGATGCGGCAGACACCGTGTTCGATGTGGTGGCGATCCCCGCCGAAACGCCCTTGATCGTGCGGGGCAGGGCCCAGGGCAAGCGGGTGATTACCGGCCTGGAAGTGATCGCGATCCAGGCCCTGGAGCAGTTCGTGCTGTACACCGGCATCCGGCCGACGGACGAACAGTTCCAGAAGGCCGTGGATTTCGCCCGGCAGTAAACACCGCCGGCCCATGTGGGAGCGGGCAAGCCCTAATGCAACGCAATGCTCAAAGCAGCGAAGATCAAATGTGGGAGCGGGCTTGCTCGCGACGACGTCGGCCCAGCAAACATTGGTGTTGAATGACCCACTGCTTTCGCCAGCAAGCCCGCTCCCACACAAGTCCGCTCCCATAAGGGGGGACGTTTATTCGAGGCGTGACAGGCGCTCTTCCAGCGCCGCAATCCGCGCCTCCAGCTCCTCGATGCGCTCCACGGAAACCCCACTGGCGCTGCTGCGCTCCACCGGGCTACCGCGTGCGGCCAGGATCGCCTCGATATCCGCGGGGTCACCCAGGGAGTGGGTGTAGCGGTCTTCGCGCTGGCCGGCCTGCTTGGGTACCAGTACCGCCAGGTCGCGGGCGATCAGGCGTTCCAGCTGATGCACCACCTGCTCGGCATCTTCAAAATCATGCATGCGCCCGCTGCGGGTCAGCAGTTCGTTGACCGTCTGCGGCCCGCGCAGGAACAGCAGGCCGGTAAGGATCACCTGTGCCGGCACCAGTTCCAGGGCCTTGTCCACGCGGTGTTCCCAGCGGTCGGCGCGACTGCCCATCACCAGCTTGGTAAAACCACGGCCCTCCAGGGCGCGCAGGCTCTGGCCAACCTGGCCCTGGCTGAGGTTCATCACCGGTTCCCGGCTGGTTTTCTGGTTGCAGGCCAGGACCAGGGCGTTGAGGGTCAGCGGGTAGGTTTCCGGGTTAGTGGCCTGTTTCTCGATCAGGCAGCCCAAAACGCGGATTTCCGTGCTGTTCAGGCGCGGCTCGGAAGAGGTGGTGTCGTGCTCGGCGGTCATCGCGCTTTCCCTATGCAGTGAGCCCACTAGCCTAATCCCGAAAAAATAAAAGACAAGCAGCGCTCATGTCTATAATCGCCGCTGTTCAAACCCTGTCACCACTGTCGAGACTGTCATGACTATTTCCCTGTACGCCGCTTCACTTCCGGTCTTCAAGCAAATGCTCAACGCCCTGAGCGATGTGCTGAACAAGGCCGAGGCCCACGCCACCGCCAAGAACATCGACCCTAACGCCTTGCTGCAGGCGCGTCTGTTCCCGGACATGTTCCCGCTGGTCCGTCAGGTACAGATCGCCGTGGATTTTGCCAAGGGCGTTTCCGCGCGCCTGGCTGAGATCGAAGTGCCGAAATACGAAGATACCGAAGTTACCTTCGCTGACCTGCAAGCGCTGATCGCCAAGGTCCTGGCCTTTATCGACACCATCACCCCGGCACAGATCGACGGCAAGGAAGGTATCGAGATCGTCACCCGTCCGGGCACGCCTAAAGAGAAACGCTTCAGCGGCCAGTCCTACTTGCTGACCTACGGCCTGCCGCAGTTCTTCTTCCACGTCACCACCGCCTACGCCTTGCTGCGTCATAACGGTGTGGAAGTGGGCAAGCGTGACTACATGGGCGCGTTCTAAGCCCCGAGTCACACCGCAAAACCAATGTGGGAGCTGGCTTGTATGGGAGCTGGCAAGCCAGCTTCCACCCAAACCAGCGCCCACTTGCTTGCCGGGTTGTGTCAGGCCGGGTTCTTGTCTTCCTGGCCCAGGCACGCCGCAGCGGTGAACAACACGTCGGTAGACGAGTTCAGCGCGGTTTCCGCCGAATCCTGCAAAACCCCGATAATGAAGCCTACGGCCACCACTTGCATGGCGATTTCACTCGGAATGCCGAACAGGCTGCACGCCAGTGGAATCAGCAACAGCGAACCCCCGGCCACACCCGACGCGCCACACGCACAGACCGCCGCAACCACGCTGAGCAGCACGGCGGTCGGCAGGTCGACGGCGATGCCCAAGGTGTGCACGGCCGCCAGGGTCAGCACGGTAATGGTGATCGCGGCGCCGGCCATATTGATGGTCGCACCCAACGGGATCGACACCGAATAGGTGTCTTCATGCAGGCCCAGGCGCTCACTCAACGCCAGGTTGACCGGGATATTGGCCGCCGAACTGCGGGTGAAGAAGGCGGTGATCCCACTTTCACGCAGGCACAACAGCACCAGCGGGTACGGGTTGCGGCGCAGTTTCCAGAACACGATGGCTGGATTGACCACCAGTGCCACGAACAGCATGCAGCCGATCAACACCAGCAACAGGTGCGCATAACCCAGCAAGGCATCGAAGCCGGAAGCAGCCAGGGTCGAGGCCACCAGGCCGAAAATACCCAGGGGGGCGAAGCGAATCACCACGCGCACGATCAGCGTGACGCCGTTGGACAGGTCGGCCAGCACGGTACGGGTGGTTTCCCCGGCATGACGGATCGCGATGCCCATGCCGATGGCCCAGGCCAGGATCCCGATGAAGTTGGCGTTCATCAGGGCGCTGATAGGGTTGTCCACCACGCTGAGCACCAGGCCCTGCATTACCTCGCCAATCCCGCCAGGGGCGCTGACGGCCACGTCATGGGTGCTGAGCACCAGGTTCGAGGGGAAGAGGGTGCTGGCAATGACCGCGACCGCCGCAGCGGAAAAGGTGCCCAGCAGGTACAGGAACAGAATCGGCCGGATATGGGTTTCCTGGCCATGCTTGTGGTTGGCAATCGAGGCCATCACCAGCACAAACACCAGGATTGGCGCCACGGCCTTGAGCGCCGAGACAAATACCTTGCCGATAAACGCGGTGGACAGGGCCGCACTGGGCGACAGCAGGGCCAGTAAGATGCCAGCGGCCAGGCCGATGACAATCTGGGTGACCAGGCTGAGGCGCATAAGTCGTTGAAAGAGAGAGGGAGCAGCAGTCATAAGAGTGTCTCTAGTTTTTTTAATGTGTACAGCGCTATGCAGGGCGCGAAGTCTAACATGCTGTAGGAAATATCCAGTTTACTGCGGCATTCAGTCGCCAAGTCCGTGTGTGGCACGGTCACATTCTGTTAAGATTCGCCATCCTCTTCTTATATCTCTGTCAGCGGGCCTCAAGGCTAACGCTGGCGTCGCCGTTTCTGGAGTTGTGCATGTTGTTGCCCATCCTGCTGCTGTCCGCAGCCGGTTTTACCGTGTTGACCACCGAATTTGTGATTGTCGGGCTATTACCCTCCATCGCTCGCGACCTGGATGTGAGCGTGTCCCAGGCCGGTCTGCTGGTGACTTTGTTTGCCTTTACCGTGGCCGCGTTCGGGCCGTTTCTGACCGCGTATTTCGCGCGTTTCGAGCGCAAGCGTCTGTTTATCAGCATCCTATTGATGTTCGGCGCGGCCAATACCCTGGCGGCCCTGGCGCCGAATATCTGGGTGATGGCCGTGGCCCGCCTGATTCCCGCTCTGGGGCTGCCGGTGTTTTGGGCCCTGGCCAGTGAAACGGCAGTGGACATCGTCGGGCCGGACTACGCTGGCCGGGCGATTGCCAAGATCGGTTTCGGGATTGTCTGCGCTACCGTCTTCGGCATCCCGGTGGGCACCCTGATCTCCGATGCGTTTGGCTGGCGCAGCGCCTTTGGCATCCTCGCCGGGGTGGCGATGCTCAAGGCATTGCTGCTGTTGATCTACCTGCCGGCCACCACCGTGAAAAAGGACGCGGTGACCCTGCGTTCGCAGTTCAAGATCCTGCGCAGCCCGTTGATGCAGGGCCATGTGTTGCTGTCGATCCTGGTCTTCAGCGGCATGTTCACCGCTTACACCTACCTGGCCGATATTCTGGAGCGCCTGGCCGGCTTCGATGGCACCCTGGTGGGCTGGTGCCTGATGGGCTTTGGCGCCGTCGGCCTGATCGGTAACTCCCTGGGCGGGCGCATGGTCGACAAGCATCCGCTGATCGCTTCTATGGTGTTCTGCGGCTTTATGATCGCCGGCATGGTGGCGCTGGTACCGGCGATCCACTCCACCCTCGGCCTGGCGGCGGCCATGGCGATCTGGGGCGTGACCCAGGCGGCGCTGTTTTTGGTCAGCCATGTGCGGTTGATGAAGGCCGCACCCCATGCGCCGGCATTTGCTGCGTCCTTGAACATTGCCGGGGCCAACCTGGGCATTGGCCTGGGCGCGATGGTCGGTGGGCGGGTGATCGACACCATGGGCCTGGGCAGCCTGGGGTTTGCCGCGTCGGGGTTTATCCTGCTGTCGATTCTCCTGGCCCTGTGGCTGATGACCGCCAAGACCCGGGTCGCCTGCGCCTAAAGCGCGGTAAACAGCTCGCGGCGAGCACCTTCGGTAATCGCCACGATGCCGGGGTGCTTGACCTTGCGCTCCACCGAGATGGCATAGAACGACTCGGTGACCGCGTCTGTCTGGCCAATCAATGCCACGCCGTATTGGCGTAGCACTTCCTCGGCAATCACGCTGGGGGCGATAAAAATCCCGCTGCCGGATTGGCCGAACGCCTGCATCAAGGCGCTGTCGTCGAACTCGCCGATAATCTTCGGACGAATCTGCTGCTCGGCGAACCAGCGCTGCAAACGGCTGCGCACCACGGTTTCTGCACCTGGAATCAACAGCGGCGCACCGTGCAGGCATTGTGGGAAATCGCCGCCGTGCAGGTCCGCCAGCGCCTGGGTGGCGAAGAAGCTGATGCCACATTCCCCCAGCTTCTGGCTGTAGCCCTTGATATCCAGGTGGGTCGGCATCGGGCTGTCGGAGATCACCAGGTCCAGGCGCTGGATCGCCAGGTCGGCCAACAGCCGCTCCAGTTTGTCTTCGCGGCAGGTGATGCGCAGCGGCTCGCTCAGCTCCATGGTCGGCGCAATCAGGCGGTAGACGATGGACTTGGGCACCACGTCCGCCACGCCGACACGAAACACAATCTGTTGTTCATTGGGCTGGGCGCGCAACATCGCTTCCAATTCACTGCCGGTCTGGAACATCTGCTCGGCATAGGGCAGGGCCTGGCGCCCGGCCTCGGTCAGTTCCAACTGGCGGCCGACTCGTTGAAACAGTGCGATACCAAATGTCTGCTCCAGCAGGCTGATTTGCCCGCTGATGGTCTGCGGTGTGAGGTTCAGTTGCTCGCAGGCACGCACGATGCTGCCGGTCTTGGCGACCACCCAGAAGTAATGCAGTTGTCGGTAGTTGAGCATCAGGTGCCTCGGTTGCAGAGTGTTACTTCGTATAAATCGAAGTATAAGCGAAAAAAATACGAATTTTCCTGAAGTGTTCGCTTCCTTAGAATGCCTCGCTATCGCGAGCCCAATGCTTGGGCCCAACGGTTCTAACGAGGAATACATCATGAAACTCAATTCCCTGGGCGCGGCGTCGTTGCTTGCGCTTTCATTAGTGGTGCTCAGTGGTTGCGACCAGGTCGAGAAAAGCACGCAGCAGGTGCTGGGCAAAGCCAGCGAAGCGGCCAAGCAGGCCATTGACGACACCCATAAAGCCGCCGAACAGGCGTTGAGCGAAGCGACCCAGGGCTTGATCGCCCCCAAGGACGACGAGCAAGATCAGGACTCCAAGCCTGAGCCAAGTTCCCAAGAAGCTTAATTCCCCGTATACCGAGTCAGGACTGACCTATGGATTATCTTGTACAACTGGCCGCGAGCCCTACCGCCTGGGTGGCCCTGGCGACATTGATCGTCATGGAAATCGTGCTGGGGATCGACAACCTGATCTTCATCTCGATCCTCACCAATAAATTGCCGGAGCAGCACCGGGCCAAGGCACGGCGCATCGGCATCAGCATGGCGCTGATACTGCGCCTGGGCCTGTTGAGCACCATCGCGTTTATTGTGCAATTGACCTCGCCGGTATTCGAAGTCTTTGGCCAGGCGTTTTCGTGGAAGGACATGATCCTGATCGCCGGCGGCCTGTTCCTGGTATGGAAGGCAACCACCGAGATCCACCACAGCATGGACCCGGAGCCCGAAGAGAAGGCCAGCGTCGGCAATACAGTGGCTATTGGCTTTGCCGCGGCCATCGGGCAGATCCTGTTGCTCGACCTGGTGTTCTCTATCGACAGCATCATCACCGCCGTCGGTATGACCGAGCACTTGCCGATCATGATCATTGCTGTGGTGACGTCGGTAATCGTGATGCTGGTGGCGGCTGAACCCCTGGCCAAGTTCATCAACGACAACCCGACCGTGGTCATGCTGGCCCTCGGCTTCTTGATCATGATCGGCATGACCTTGATCGCCGAAGGCTTCGGTGCCCATGTGCCGAAAGGCTACGTGTACGCGGCCATGGCTTTCTCGGCTGCCATCGAGTGCCTGAACATTGCCCGGCGTAATCGCCACAAGCGTTTGCTCGCTGCCCGCCAGTAACCGCTGAACCTCAAAGGCCGGCTGCGCTCACAAGAGCCCAGCCGGCCTTTTGCTGTCTGTTAGAATCCCCGCACTTGATAGTTTGAGGTCCACCATGAACGAGCCGATTCGCCTGACCCAGTACAGCCACGGTGCCGGTTGCGGCTGCAAGATTTCGCCACAGGTGCTGGAAGTGATCCTCGCCGGCAGCGGTGCGCAGAACCTCGACCCCAAGCTCTGGGTGGGTAATGCCTCGCGGGACGACGCGGCGGTGTACGCCATTGATGACGAGCGCGGGGTGGTGTCCACCACGGACTTTTTCATGCCGATCGTTGACGATCCCT
Source organism: Pseudomonas sp. FP2294 (assembly GCF_030687625.1). Classification (NCBI taxonomy): domain Bacteria; kingdom Pseudomonadati; phylum Pseudomonadota; class Gammaproteobacteria; order Pseudomonadales; family Pseudomonadaceae; genus Pseudomonas; species Pseudomonas sp. FP2294. Next base: position 3,607,269 of record NZ_CP117441.1, on the reverse strand, counting down.
TCGATTTCGGGCGCATTGCTGCCACCAACGCCATCAGCGATATCTACGCCATGGGCGGCGATCCGTTGATGGCCATCGCGATTCTCGGCTGGCCGGTCAATGTGCTGGCCCCGGAGATCGCCCGGGAAGTGATTCGCGGTGGCCGTGCGGTGTGCGACGCGGCGGGCATTCCCCTGGCCGGTGGGCACTCCATCGATGCCCCGGAGCCGATCTTCGGCCTGGCCGTCACCGGGCTGGTGCACAAGCGTCATATGAAGCGCAACGACACCGCCACCGCCGGTTGCCGCTTGTACCTGACCAAACCCCTGGGCATCGGCATCCTCACCACCGCCGAGAAGAAGGGCAAGCTGCGGGAAGCCGATATCGGCCTGGCGCGGGACTGGATGTGCACCCTCAACAAGCCCGGCAGCCGCTTTGGCAAGCTGGCCGGGGTCAGCGCCATGACCGACGTGACCGGTTTCGGCCTGCTCGGGCACCTCGTGGAAATGGCTGACGGCAGCGGTTTGACCGCGCTTATCGAATACGAAAAAGTCCCACGTCTGCCAGGGGTCGAGTACTACCTTGACCAGGGTTGTGTGCCTGGCGGTACGTTGCGCAACTTCGACAGTTACTCGCGCCAACTGGGCCGTATCAATGAGTTGCACAAGCGCGTGCTGTGCGACCCGCAAACCAGTGGCGGGTTGCTGGTGGCGGTCACGCCTGAGGGCGAAGCCGAGTTTCTCGCGGCAGCGGCCGAACTGGGGCTGAACCTTGCGCCCATTGGCCAGTTGGTCGAGCGACAGAGCCACGCGGTAGAGGTGTCTTGATGCCCATCGACATCACCGATTACCGCGATATCTTTCTTAACGACCGGCCGATGATGGATACCCGTGCGCCGGTCGAATTCGTCAAGGGTGCGTTCCCCGGCGTGGTCAACCTGCCGTTGATGAACGATGACGAACGCCAGCGGGTGGGCACTTGCTATAAGCAGCAAGGGCAGCAGGCCGCGATTGTGCTGGGGCACCAACTGGTCAGCGGCGCAACGCTGCAGGAGCGACTGGCGCGCTGGACCGCGTTTGCCCAGGCCAACCCTGACGGTTACCTGTATTGCTTCCGTGGCGGCTTGCGCTCGCACTTGGTGCAGAAGGTGCTCAAGGACGAAGCGGGGATCGACTATCCCCGGGTCGGCGGTGGCTACAAGGCTATGCGTACCTTCTTGCTGGAGACCGTGGACCAGGCTGTGGAGCAGTGCGATTTCGTCCTGCTGGGTGGCCTGACCGGCAGCGGCAAGACCGAAGTGCTCCAGCAACTGCGCAATGGCCTGGACCTGGAAGGCTACGCCAACCACCGGGGCTCCAGCTTTGGCAAGCGGGCCACGGGCCAGCCGTCGAATATCGACTTTGAAAACCGCCTGGCGGTGGACGTACTGAAAAAGCGCGCGCGGGGCATCGAGCAGTTTGTGCTTGAGGACGAAAGCCGCATGATCGGTAGCTGCGCTTTGCCGCTGAACCTGCACCGGGGCATGCAGGCGTACCCGATGGTGTGGCTGGAAGAGAGCCTGGAAAACCGCGTCGAGCGGGTCTTGCGCGACTATGTGATCGACCTGTGCGCGCAGTTCAACGCCGAGTTTGGTGAAGCGGGCTTCAGCCTGTTCGCCGAGCGCCTGGTGCAGAGCCTGGCCAATATCCACAAGCGTCTGGGTGGGGAGCGCTACCAGCGCTTGCACGGGCTGATGCAGGACGCCCTGGCCGAGCAGGCCCGCTCGGGGAACGTGGATTTGCATCGCGGCTGGATTGTCGGGCTGCGTGAATATTACGATCCGATGTACGCGTTCCAGCGTGAGAAGAAGGGCGCCCGGATCGAGTTTTCCGGGGAGCAGGGCGCGGTGGTGGAGTATCTGCGCGAGCGTGCTGCCCGGCGCGGGTGATTGGTTGGTTTTCAGGGCCCCATTGCAGGCAAGCCAGCTACACATCTCTTTAGTGATTTTTAGGTTTGTGTACATATCCGTTGCTGCGGTCATGGCCACTTAGGGTTCCGCCCTTACGGCGGGTCACTTTTGGAAAAGAGCCCCAAAAGTAACCAAAAGGGCTCTTGCCCCACCACTCGGCACCTCGCCCAGGCTCGGTGTGCCCGTCATCCGACATTGATTTGGGGGGCCGCCGCGATGGGCCATCCATGGCCCAGCGCGGCTAACCCGGCGTCCTGCCGGTTTACCCCCCAAATCAATATCGGATGACGGCCAGCGTGGTTTAACGGGGCGCCTCAGATCAAAAGCAAAGCGAGGCGGCCTGACAGCCGACCTGATCGTCGAGATGTACGCATATACCTGTGGGAGCTGGCTTGCCTGCGATGGCGGTGTATCAGTCGATAAATATATTGGCTGAGACACCGCCATCGCAGGCAAGCCAGCTCCCACAGGGGAATGCAGCTTCGCCCCCCGGCTTTGGGATTGCTGTTGCTCTGCTTTTGATCTGGCTTTTGATCTTGATCTTAGGCGCCCCGTTAAACCACGATGGCCGCAGGCAGGTATTGCGCAGTGGGCACCCCGGCATGGATGCCGGGGTAGCCGCGACACGGCCATGGATGGCCGATCGCGGCGGGCCCACGGAGCAATGCCTGACTGCGGGCATGCCGAGCCTAGGCGAGGCACCGAGTGGTGGGGCAAGAGCGCTTTGCTTACTTTGGCGCTCTTCCAAAGTGAGCCGCCGTAAGGGCGGAACCCTAAGTGGCCGTGACCGCAGCAACGGATATGTACACAAACCCAACAAGCACTAGATAAAAGAGTTGTGTAGATACCTATGCTGCGATGAGGCCCTGACAGTCAACCCTTCCTAAAGGACGACCACCGCCACCAACCCGCACACCACACCCATCAGCATGGTCAGCCCGGCCACCGTCACCAGCACCCGCGTATCGAAATCCTTGCGCAGCATCAACAGCGACGGCAGGCTCACGCTCGGCAGGGTCATCAGCAGCGCCACCGCGGGCCCGGTGCCCAGCCCCAGGGCCATCATGGTCTGCACAATCGGGATTTCTGCAGCGGTGGGGATCACAAACAGGGTGCCGACAATCGCCAGGGATACCAGCCACAGCAGGCTATCGGCCATCGCCCCGTCCACGTGTGGGAACAGCCACACCCGCGCTGCGCCCAGTAGCAACACCGCCAGGATGTAGATCGGGATGGTGCTCCAGAACAACTGCCACAAGGTGCGCAGCCAGCGGCTGAGGAACGGCTGGGTCTCGGTGCCGCTGACGTCGGCCACGGCCTCCAGTGCTACCTGGGGCACCTGCTCGGGGCGGGCGATGCGTTGGGCGACCAGCGCGACACCGATCACCAGCACGACACCGGCCACCAGGCGCAGGGCGGCAAAGTCCCAGCCCAGCACAAACCCCATGAAAACCAGGGTCGCGGGGTTGAGTACCGGGTTGGCCATCCAGAACGCCAATGCAGCACCCACCGACACTTGTTGACGACGCATGCCGGCGGCCACCGGCGCGGCGCAGCAACTGCACATCATGCCCGGCAAGGCGAACAGTCCGCCACGCACGGTGGAGCCCAGTCCGGCGCGGCCGAACAGGCGCAACAGCCAGTCCCGTGGAATCAGCACCTGCAATAACGAACCGAGAATCACCGCGAGCACGGCGGCTTTCCAGATCGCCAGGAAATACACCTGGGCATAGGCCAGGGCGGCCGCCAATGGCGAGCCCTGCTGGTCATTGAGAATCGAGTTGCCGATGCTGTGGCTGTCGGCCGCGACAAAGGCCTTGAAGTAGTAGGGCGACCACTTCACGTAATACAGGCCGACGCAGGCCACCAACAGGAACAGCGCCGGTTTCCACCAGAAGGACCAGCCGCGAGCAGGGCTGGCAGAGGTGAGGTTAGACATGGTCAAGATCCGCAGATAAGTCGATAGCGACGCATCATACGCGGTCCCGGTGTCAGGTGTCGGCGGCTACATGCGTCGCATCCGGGCAAGTCTGCAAGCCGTTATCCAGGCCTTGCTTGTAGTTGCGGCTGAGCAGGCTGGCCTTGCCGTTCTGCCAGGTCAGGGTCAACACGTACAGGGTGTCGAAGTCGCCGCCGGACCAGTCTTCGGTGATGGTGTACTCCTCACCGACCGCTTCACTGGCCACCTTGTTGATCAATTCCGGCAGGTAGCCATGGGACCAGGCCGTGTAGATGGTGGAGTTGTGGTACTTGTCCTCCATCAATTCGTCAGCCAGGTCGCTGGTATCGTTGGCCGAAAACTCGATGTTCACCGGCAGCCCGAGTTTGATCGCGCTGGGGCTGATGGTCATCAATGGCCGAATGTAGCTGTAGGAATTGTCGAACTCGCCTTCTTCGACATTGCGCGTCGGGTTGGCCGCGAACACAAAGTCGGCAGCGCCGAACTTTTCCGGCAATACCGTGGCCAGGTTCATTGCGCGGTTGAGGCCCTGGCAATTGAGTTGGCCCAGGCCGCCCACAGGCTTTTCACCATGACGCAGGAACACCAGGGTTTGCACGCCGTTCTTCGGCTCGGCGCTGCTTTCGCGGGCTTCGAAAGCCAGCATCAAGGCACCGCCGACGAACACCGTTGGCACCAGGAAATAAGCATATTTTTTGAAACGTTTGCCAAGGCACAAAGGCTTGATTTTCATTAGTGGTCGAGTCTTCGGTGCGTCGGATCAAGGCTGGAAGGCCCAGCCACAGCGATGCTCCAAGCAACGTGCGGTTTTCCGTGACAGTTATGGCGGTATGCCTCCATTCAACCGTTCAAGCGCTTCTAAGAGTGCGCCAGGGCGTTTTGGTTCGCTTGGTGCAAGAGATTAACCAGCGCATGTTGCGAATTGAAGACCGATGCAGGCGCGCCGCCGGATGGCTATCATGGGTTTTTCTCACCTTGAGGTATATCGATGATTTCAGCTGCAGCGTTTCCGATTATTACCAAATGGCCAGCTGAGCATCCTGAACGCCTGCAGCTGTACTCGTTGCCGACGCCCAATGGGGTCAAAGTCTCGATCATGCTCGAAGAGGTGGGCCTGGCCTATGAGGCGCATAAGGTCAGCTTCGATACCCAGGACCAACTCTCGCCCGAGTTTCTGTCCCTGAACCCCAACAACAAGATCCCGGCGATCATCGACCCCAACGGTCCCGGCGGTGAGCCGCTGGCGTTGTTCGAGTCGGGGGCGATCCTGATTTACCTGGCAGAGAAAACCGCGCAGCTACTGCCCCAGGCACCCGCCGCGCGCTACGAAACCCTGCAATGGCTGATGTTCCAGATGGCCGGGATCGGGCCGATGTTCGGCCAGGTCGGTTTCTTCAATAAGTTCGCCGGCAAGGCCTACGAAGACAAGCGCCCCCGCGACCGCTATGCCGCTGAAGCCCGACGCCTGCTGGAGGTGCTGGAAAAACGCCTGCTGGGCCGCAGCTGGATCATGGGGGATGAGTACAGCATCGCCGATATCGCCACCTTTCCCTGGATCCGCAACCTGATTGGCTTCTATGAATCGGGCGATCTGGTGGGCATCACCGACTTCCCCAATGTACTGCGCGCGCTGGATGGCTTTGTCGCCCGGCCGGCGGTGATCCGTGGCCTGAATATTCCGAGCTGACCCATGCCGACTTTTGATTTCAAGCAACTGGACGTGTTCAGCAGCGTGGCGCTCAAGGGCAACCCGCTGGCCGTGGTGCTGGGCGCCGATAGCCTCAGTGACCAGCAGATGGCTGACTTCGCCAAGTGGACCAACCTCAGCGAAACCACGTTCCTGCTGCAACCGCGCGACCCGCGTGCGGATTACCGGGTGCGGATTTTCACCACCGTGCAGGAGCTGCCGTTCGCCGGCCACCCAACCCTGGGCAGTTGCCGGGCGTGGTTGCAGGCCGGTGGTGTGCCCCGGGGCGACGAGATCATCCAGGAATGCGAGATCGGCCTGGTGCGCATCCGTCGCCAGGGCGAGGAGCTGGCGTTTATCGCGCCACCCTTGCTGCGTTCAGGGCCGTTGGATGCCGAGTTGCTGGAGCGTGTGCGCCTGGCGCTCAACCTTGAGCCCGAAGCGATTGTGCGCAGCCAGTGGGTCGATAACGGCGCCGGTTGGCTGGCGCTGATGTTGACGGACCGGCAGACGGTGCTGGAGTTGCAGCCGGACTATTCAAAACTGCTCGGGCTGGCGGTGGGCGTGGTTGCTCCGTGCGACCCGACGCGCGACGAGGTGGATGCGCAGTTTGAAGTGCGCGCGTTTATTGCCGGTGACGGCGCCCCCGAAGACCCGGCCACCGGCAGCCTTAACGCGGGTGTCGCACAATGGCTGCTCGGTGCGGGCCTGGCCCCCAGCCAGTACGTGGTCAGCCAGGGCACGGCCATCGGCCGCGCCGGGCGTATTCGCGTGCAGCAGCAGGGCGATGAGATCTGGATCGGCGGCGCCGTCTCGCTGTGTATCGAAGGGCGCCTGAGCCTGTAACGCCGTAACGCACCTGTGGGGAAGGGGACAGCTCGGTCTCTACAGGTCACTCGTTGCTGCTCCTGCTTGTTTAGCCTAGACCGCATTGTTACGTGAATGGCAAAACACCGTTATGGCCGCCGTATTTGTGCTCTCGGTCAATCCGGGCATAAGCTTTCGCCCTTAAGCTAGCGGCCTTGCCACGTGCCCTGGCCTTTTTTGTAGGAAACCCCATGTCCAGTCAGTTCCCCGAAGCCCGTTCCCGCCGCCTGCGTCGTTCCCCTGAGCTGCGCAGCCTGTTCCAGGAAACCGAGTTCACCCTCAATGATCTGGTATTGCCGATTTTCGTCGAAGAAGAAATCGATGACTTCGTGCCGATCACCAGCATGCCCGGCGTGATGCGCATCCCCGAATCGAAACTGGCCAGTGAAATCGAGCGCTTTGCCCGTGCCGGGATCAAGTCGGTGATGACGTTCGGCGTGTCCCATCACCTGGACGCCAGCGGCAGCGATACCTGGAACGAGCGCGGGCTGGTGTCGCGCATGTCGGCGATCTGCAAGGACGCGGTGCCGGAAATGATCGTGATGTCCGACACCTGCTTCTGCGAATACACCGACCACGGCCATTGCGGCGTGATGCACGGCAATGAAGTGGACAACGACCGCACCCTGGCCAACCTGGGCAAGCAAGCGGTGGCGGCAGCCCGTGCCGGTGCCGATGTGATCGCGCCGTCGGCCGCGATGGACGGCCAGGTCCAGGCCATTCGCCGGGCGCTGGATGCGGCCGGGTTCAGCCATATCCCGATCATGGCGTACTCGACTAAATTCGCTTCGGCCCTGTATGGCCCGTTCCGCGAGGCGGGTGGCAGCGCGCTGAAGGGCGACCGCAAAAGCTACCAGATGAACCCGATGAACCGCCGCGAAGCCGTGCGCGAATCCTTGCTCGATGAGCAGGAAGGGGCCGACTCGCTGATGGTCAAGCCGGCCGGTGCTTACCTGGACATCATCCGCGACATCCGCGAAGCCTCGCGTTTGCCGGTGGCGGCGTACCAGGTCAGTGGCGAATACGCGATGATCAAGTTCGGCGCCCAGGCCGGCGCCATCGACGAAGCGCGGGTGGTGCGCGAAACCCTGGGTTCGATCAAGCGCGCCGGTGCGGACCTGATCTTTACCTACTTTGCGATGGACCTGGCGCTCGCCGGTATCTGATCCCGGTGCATGTACTGTGGGAGCCGGCTTGAGGGCGCCATCGCGGGCAAGCCCGCTCCTGCAGGGGGTGGGTGTGGGTTTGTGAGATAGTGGGCACTTTCAGCGACTCACAGGACACCCCCCGCATGCTTTCATCCCGGCTGACTCTCGGCCTGGCCGCCTTATTGGTGCTGGCCGGCTGTTCGACCCAACGCAGCCAGCAACTCCCCGAACGCAGTGAGGCCGAGGTCAAGGCGCAGATTGTGCGACTGATGCCGGCCAAGGTGCCGGATCGTGCCGGTTGGGCCCAGGATATCTACACGGCGCTCGACAGCCAGAAGATCTACCCCAGCACCGAAAATATCTGTGCGGTGCTGGCGGTCACCGAGCAAGAGTCCACCTATCAGGTCGACCCGCCGGTGCCGAACATGGGCAAGATCGCCCAGGATGAAATCCTCAAGCGTGCAGCCAAGGTGCATGTGCCGGCCGTGCTGGTGCGCACCGCGTTGCAACTGCGCTCGCCTACGGGTAAGTCCTACGCCGACCGCCTGAGCGCTGCGCGTACCGAGAAGGACCTGAGTGGGATCTTTGACGACTTTATCGGCACAGTGCCGTTGGGCCGCACCTTGTTTGGCCGTTTCAACCCGGTGCATACCGCAGGCCCGATGCAGGTGAGCATTGCCTTCGCCGAGCAGCAGGCGCGCAATTATCCCTACACCGTAGATGGGAGCATTCGCCGCGAAGTGTTCACCCGGCGTGGCGGCATGTACTTCGGCATTGCCCATTTGCTGGATTACCCGGTGAGCTACGAGCAGCCGCTGTACCGCTTTGCCGACTTCAACGCCGGTTGGTACGCCAGCCGCAATGCCGCGTTCCAGGCCGCGGTCAGCCGTGCTTCCGGGACCCGCCTGGCGCTGGATGGCGATTTGATCCGCTATGGCTCGATCATGCCCGGCACCACGGAGTTGGCGGTGCGCTCACTGGGCAAGAAGCTGGACATGCGCAACCCGAGCATTCGCAGCCAGTTGGAGCAGGGTGATCGTCTGGATTTTGAACAGACCACTCTGTACCAGCGAGTGTTTGCCCTGGCCGAGAAAGCCGAAGGCAAGCCGCTGCCACGGGCGATCCTGCCGGGGATTGTGCTCAAGAGCCCGAAGATCACCCGTAACCTCACCACGGCCTGGTTCGCCAAGCGCGTGGATGAGCGTTACCAGCGCTGCATGAAGCGCTGAGGTCAGGGGCGGCGCTTGACCAGCTTGCGCCACAACCAGACCCACAGCCACAACACCGGGAAGGCGAGGATCACGAACGGCAGCACGTAGCTGGAGCGTTCCAGGGCATCGGCGGTGCCGTCGACCAGGTTGTCGCCGAGGTTGCCGAACATCCGCGCAAAACGTGATTGCTGATGCTCGCCGTCGGATGGACTGAAGTTCAAGGTCACGCGGTTGGTGTCCAGGCGCCGCTGCTGGCCGGCGGCGATCTGCGCCAGTTCCTGCAGCTCGTTTTCGATGGAGGCCTGTTCCTTGGTCAGGGTGATCAGGTCGCCCACGGTGATGTCCTTGCGCGCCGCCAGTTCATCCAGGCGTTTTTGCTGGGCCTGCAAACGTTCCTGGCGACGGCGCACATCGGCCACCGCGTCGGCCAGGTCTTCGGCGCTGGTGATGCGCCGGCCCAGTTGCCCGCCCTCGGCCACCATCTTCACCAAGGGTTCGACCCCGCTGGGGGCGATGCGCAACACGATCGTGCCGCCGTCGCTGTTCTCTTCGATACGCAGGATATTGCAGGCGCCGAACTGTGCCGACTCGCAGGCTTGGCGGGTGGCCTGCATGCGCGGCGCGAGCAGGGCCAGCGGCATCGCCAGACTCAACTCGTGCTCATAGGCCAGCAGCGCGCCGGCCCGGCCCTGTTCGCCATTGATCGGCGTCGACTCGGAATACTCCTTGGGCGAACAGCCGCCGAGCAGCAGGGCGGCCAATAACATCAATGCAGTAGATCTGCCTTCCAGGTGGCGCATTACGGTTCCTTCAAGTGTGTGGGATAAAGTGCGCGGCGATTAAAGCCGGTTTGCCCGGCGAACGCAAAGCGGGCGCAGGCTTATCGTCACTGATTTACCCGGTTGATCATGCTGGCTGCATCCACCGGAGCAGGTTAAACCTCAGGCCCGGTCACAAGGAAGATCCACCATGACTCACGTCCCTGAAGGCTTTATTCCCTTGCCCCGCAGCAGCCCGCTCCTGGATTTGCTGGGGCCGGTGTATTGCCGTGGCGAAGGCCTGCAGTTGCAACTGGGTCTGCGCGCCGACAACCGCCATGCCAACGGGCGCGGCACGGTGCATGGCGGCGTGCTGGCGACCCTGGCGGATGTCGGCATGGGGTACGCCATGGCGTTTTCCAGCGACCCGCCGTTGCCGTTGATTACCGCGAGCATGACCCTCGATTATCTGGGGGCGGTGCAGGTGGGGGAGTGGATCGAGGTGCAACTGGAGCACCACAAGCGCGGACGGCAGATGGCGTTTGCCACGGTCAGCTTGCAGGTGGGGGAAAAGGTGGTGGTGCGGGCCACCGCGGTATTTGCCGTGCCGCAATCCAATGGACGCTAGAAGTCTAATGTGGGAGCTGGCTTGCCTGCGATAGCGGTGTATCAGTCAATGCTGCCGATGACTGCCCCCACCGCTATCGCAGGCAAGCCAGCTCCCACATTGGAGGGGGTTCGCAAATCAAATAGGCAAAAAAAGGCCCGGCTTTTCGTGGAGCCGGGCCTCTTTCATGTTGCTCGTTGAATCAGTCGCGCTCAAGGGCCAGTGCCACGCCCTGGCCGCCGCCGATGCACAAGGTCGCCAGGCCTTTCTTGGCGTCGCGCTTGAGCATTTCATGCAGCAGGGTCACCAGCACACGGCAGCCTGAGGCGCCAATCGGGTGGCCAATGGCAATCGCGCCGCCATTGACGTTGACCTTGGCCGCGTCCCACTCCAGTTCCTTGCCCACTGCCAGCGCCTGTGCGGCGAAGGCTTCGTTGGCTTCGATCAGGTCCAGGTCGGCCAACTGCCAGCCGGCCTTGTCCAGGCAACGACGGGTCGCGGACACCGGGCCAATGCCCATGATCGCCGGATCGACACCCGCATTCGCGTAGCTGGCGATACGCGCCAGCACCGGCAGGCCGAGGGCTTTGGCTTTATCGGCACTCATCAGCAACACGGCGGCGGCGCCGTCGTTGAGGCTCGACGCGTTGCCGGCGGTGACGCTGCCGTCTTTCTTGAAGGCCGGTTTGAGTTTGCCCAGGGATTCGGCGGTAGTGCCGGCGCGGGGCTGCTCGTCCACCGCAAAGGCAATCGGGTCGCCCTTGCGCTGGGGAATCAGGATCGGGGTGATTTCATCAGCAAAGCGCCCGGCTTCAATTGCCGCAGCCGCTTTTTGCTGGGAGGCAGCGGCGAAGGCGTCCTGGGCTTCACGGCTGATGCCGTACTTGTCCACCAGGTTCTCGGCGGTGATGCCCATGTGGTAGTCGTTGAACGCGTCCCACAGGCCGTCGGTGATCATGCTGTCGACCATCTTCGCGTGCCCCATGCGCAGGCCGGTGCGGGCGGCGGGCAGCACGTACGGGGCCAGGCTCATGTTCTCCATGCCGCCGGCGATAATCACCTCGGCGTCACCGCAGCGGATGGCCTGTGCGCCCAGGTGCAGGGCCTTGAGGCCCGAGCCGCAGACCTTGTTCAAGGTCAGGCTGGGCACTGCATGTGGCAGGCCGGCGAGAATCGACGCCTGGCGTGCCGGGTTCTGGCCCGAACCTGCGGTCAGGACCTGGCCGAGGATCACTTCGTCCACTTGCGCAGGGTCCAGGCCGGTCTGCTCCAGCAGGCGGCGGATCACGGCGGCGCCCAGTTCCGGTGCCGGGATGCCGGCCAGGGCTCCTTGAAAGCTGCCCACGGCGGTACGGGTGGCAGCAACAATCACGACGTCTTGCATGGAATCTGTCCTCACTGGAAGTGCATTTCTGGAACGTGGTCCGGGACGATCAGTTTACCGGCGGTCTTGCTCACAATCTCTTCAACGCTGACGCCAGGTGCGCGTTCCTTGAGGACAAAAGCGCCATTTTCGATTTCCAGGTACGCCAGGTCCGTCAGCACGCGCTTGATGCAGTGGGCACCGGTCAGCGGCAGGCTGCACTGGCTGAGCAGCTTGGACTCACCGTCCTTGGAGGCGTGGGTCATGATCACGATGATGTTTTCTGCGCCGGCCACCAGGTCCATGGCACCGCCCATGCCCTTGACCAGCTTGCCGGGGATCATCCACGAGGCGATGTTGCCGTGTACGTCCACTTCAAAGGCGCCGAGTACCGTGAGGTCTACGTGGCCGCCGCGAATCATTGCGAAGGACTCGGCCGAGGAAAAGATCGAGGCGCCGATACGCGCGGTGACGGTCTGCTTGCCGGCGTTGATCATGTCGGCATCAATGGTGTCTTCGGTAGGAAACGGTCCCATGCCCAGCAGGCCGTTTTCCGATTGCAGCATCACTTCCATGCCTTCGGGAATGTAGTTGGCCACCAGGGTCGGGATGCCGATGCCGAGGTTGACGTAGAAGCCGTCCTGCATTTCGCGGGCGACGCGTTGAGCCATTTGTTCGCGGGTAAGAGCCATAGTGCTGTTCCTCTTATTGTTCGGGCTGGGCAGATTATTTGCGGACGGTGCGCTGTTCGATGCGCTTCTCGAAGGTGCCGCAGATGATCCGGTCGACGTAGATGCCAGGGGTGTGGATCTGCGCCGGGTCCAGCTCGCCCGGTTCGACGATTTCCTCGACTTCGACCACGGTGATCTTGCCGGCGGTGGCGGCCAGCGGGTTGAAGTTCTGGGCGGTGTGGCGGTAGATGACGTTGCCGAAATGGTCGGCTTTCCAGCCTTTGACGATGGCGAAGTCGCCGGTGATGGATTCTTCCATCAGGTACGGGCGACCATTGAACTCGCGGGTTTCCTTGCCTTCGGCGACGGGCGTGCCAACACCGGTGGCGGTAAAGAACGCCGGAATGCCCGCGCCGCCTGCACGCATTTTTTCGGCCAGGGTGCCCTGGGGCGTCAGCACGACTTCGATTTCACCGCTGAGCAGTTGCTTCTCGAACAGGGCGTTTTCACCGACATAGGAGGCGATGACCTTGCTGATCTGTTTTTCTTCGAGCAATACACCCAGGCCAAAGCCATCGACGCCGCAGTTGTTGGAGACCACCGTGAGGTCGCGGGTGCCTTTGCGCTTGATTTCGGCGATGAGGTTTTCCGGGATGCCGCACAGGCCAAAGCCGCCGGAGAGTACGGTCATGCCGTCTTCAAGGCCTGCCAGCGCTTCTTCATAGGACGCCACGCGTTTATCGAAACCTGCCATATGCACCTCTTTTATTGTTTGTGGTCCAGCCAGTGACTCGAGTGTTGCGCTGACAGATTGATTTGTTAAGTTGTTTTTTAAGGTTGATTGATTTAAAAAACAGCACAATCGCCAAGCCGTAGGAGCAGCGTCATGACAGTTAAACAGATGCGGGCCTTTCTTGCCGTGGCCCAGAGCCTGAGTTTTGCCGCCGCCTGTGAGCGCCTGCATTTGTCCCAGTCGGCCCTGAGCCTGACCATCAAGGGCCTGGAGGAGGGCCTGGGCGGGCGGCTGTTCAGCCGTAATACGCGCAACGTCGCGCTGACCCCTGAAGGCGAATCCCTGTTGCCCCTGGCTCGCCGGTTGATTGCCGACTGGGACAATGCCGAGGATGAACTGCGCCAGCGTTTTACCCTGCAGCGCGGGCGCGTGACGGTGGCGGCGATGCCATCGTTTGCCGGCAACCTGCTGCCGCCGATCCTGAAGGTGTTCCGTGCGCGGTTTCCCCAGGTCAATGTCACGGTGCACGATTTGATCAATGAGCAGGTCCTGGAAATGGTCCGTGATCGCCAGGTAGAGCTGGGGGTGGCGTTTGAGCCTTCACCGGGGTCGTCGCTGGCCTTCACCCCGCTGTATCTGGACCGCTTTGTCGCGGTGGTGCCCGGCGACTCGCCGCTGGCGGACATGACCGCGATCGACTGGAAAACCCTGCTGGCGCAACCGTTCATTACCTTGCAGCGGCCTTCCACGGTCCGGGTGATGCTCGAGGAGCACCTCGGCGCGTTACAGATGAAACTGCCGGTGGCGTTGGAAAGCCATCAATTGGCAACCGTGGGCAAGATGGTTGCCAGCGGCCTGGGCGTCAGCGCCGTGCCTGCATTGTGCGCACAGCAGATGGAAGAGGCGGGGGCCCGTTGCATCACCTTGTGTGACCCGGTGATCGAGCGGCCGATTGGGGTGCTGACCAAGCCGGGGCATGAGCTGTCGGCGGCGGCGCAGGCACTGTTTGATATCTTCCGCGACGAAGCGGGGAAGGGGCGATTCCCGGGGATTTAAGTCGACACAAACAAATGTGGGAGCTGGCTTGCCAGGGATAGCTATTTAACACTCAACAACTAGGTTGATCGTTAAACGGTTATCTCAGGCAAACCAGCTCCCACAAAGGTCTGGTTATTCTTAGTAGTAGCGGTCAATCACTTTAACTTGCGAGTTGTCCTTGAACGACTCCCAGGCATTGTTAAGTGTATCGAAGACCTGCTCGATAAAGTTGCGATCGGCAGCTGCTTTTTTACCAACATAACCCTGGCCGCGGCGGTACATCTTCAGGCGCGCCGCCAGTTCACGGTTATTGCGGTCGAACTCGGCTTCTTCGGTATGGGGCGCCAGGCAGTCAATTTGCACTTCGCCCGATTTGCCAATCCACAGGATATGGTCGTCGAGTGTGTCTTTCTGCGCTGCGAACATCTCAGCCAATTCATCAATAGTTGGTTGGTTGTTCAGATTCATGTGTAAGCCCCTTGACCAGTTGGCGATCTTCAGTTGATTCGTTAATTCACGTTAGTTGTCTCCGGCTATGAAAACCGGGCGTCAGAAACGGTCTGCCAAATACGGACAGGGTCTTGAACCTGATGCATGTAGTGTTTCTGATGAACTGCTACGCAATGGTTTCATAACGAAGACAAGCAGCATTTGAGCTTCTTGTACCGATCCTTTCGGGCCGGTCAGCTTCATCAATCTGCCTTGTGGGCAGTGCACATCCGGAAAAACAGCTCGGCGGTCAGACGAGCTTGTTCAAAACGCTTGTTACCAACACTCCCGATCCGGGAGACGCTTGAATCATGCAAGCTCAAAATGGTTACGTCAACGGTTATGTAGTGATTATTTTTGCTCACTACATATTTTCTGCAGAAGAGAGGGGGGGCTGGGGAAAGGTGACTTGGGCGTCACTTTTTGTGCCGGGGAGTCGAGGGGTTGCGCTGCTGTGGGAGCTGGCAAGCCAGCTCCCACATTGGATTTGTGGTGCTTAGGGGAATGCTATTCGCCGCGGATGTACTGTTCCAGTTGCTGGATCAGTGCCGCCTGCTCGGCGATGGCTTCCTTGACCAGGTCACCGATGGACAGCAGGCCCAGCAGTTCTCCTTCTTCCACCACTGGCAGGTGGCGCAGGTGGCCGTCAGTCATGATGCCCATGCAATCTTCGACGCTTTTGTGGGTGTCCACGGTGATTGCCGGGGAACTCATCACCTGGTGGACCTGGGTGGTCGTCGAGGACAGTCCATGGAGAATCAGTTTGCGCGCGTAGTCGCGCTCACTGATGATGCCGACGACCTTGCCGTCCTTGACTACCGGCAAGGCGCCGACGTTCTTCGCTGCCATCACCACCAACGCTTCAAACACGGTGTGATTCCACTGGATGGTATGGACTTCCTGATTCTTCTGGTCCTTGGACTTGAGCAGTTGTGCGACGGTCTTCATGGTGGCCACCCCGGTTTTGTTATTAGGCAGTGCCTACAGAATCCTCGACCGCTGGCGCCAGGGCAAGAGCCAAAGCGGCGTATATCCGCTTGAAAAGCGTCATTACCTGACTTTTTTTGCAATTTCAGCCCTTGTTTGCCGGTTTTACCGCCCGTTTCGGGCTGGCGGCGGTCTTGGGCTTGGCCGGCTTGCGTTTGTTTTTCCAGGGGGTGGCACCACGACCTGCCGGGCTGGCCGGGCCGCTGATGGTCATTTGCATACCATTGCAGCGGGCCACTTGCTTGCTCATCCAGGCGGCCTGTTTGGCGACGAACTCTTCCAGGCTCATCTCACCGCTCTGCACCATGTCCAGGGCCTGCTCCCAGATGGCGGTGGTGCCGGGATCGGCAATCGCCCTGGGTACCGCGTCGATCAGGCTGAAGGCCGCCGGTGTGGCAGACAGCGCCTTGCCGTCTTTCACCAGGTAACCACGGTCCAGCAGGCCCTGGATGATCCCGGCCCGAGTCGCCTCGGTACCGATGCCGGTGGTGTCCTTGAGCTTTTGTTTGAGCAGCGGGTCTTGCACCAGTTTGGCGACGTTTTTCATCGCCTTGATCAGGTCGCCTTCGGTAAAGGGCTTGGGCGGCTGGGTCCACAGGTCCTTGAGGTTGACCTTGGCCACAGCGTAATCCTGGCCCTGCACCAGCGCCGGCAAAGGCTGCGGCGCCGGCGCCTCACGGCCTTGGCTCGGGGCCAGCGCTTCGGGCAACGCACGCTTCCAGCCGGGTTCCACCACCACTTTACCTACGGCGCGCAAGGCTTCGCCGGCACAGTCGAAGTCCGCCTGGGTGCGGTCGTATTCGTGATTGGGCAGGAACTGCGCCAGGTATCGGGCGCGGACCAAGGTGTAGACGGCGCGGTGTTTGCCGGTCAACTGCGCAAGATCTTTGCCGGCGCCGGTGGGAATAATGCCGTGGTGGGCGCTGACCTTGGCGTCGTTCCAGGCGCGGGAGCGGCGCTGCGCATCGAGGTGTGGCATCAACGCGCTCACCGCCGGGTCGGCGCGGCCCAGTGCCGCGAGAATCGTCGCCGCGTCGCCATGCTGGCTCACGGGCAGGTAACCGCAGTCGCTGCGCGGGTAGGTGATGACCTTATGGGTTTCGTAGAGGGACTGGGCGATATCCAGGGTTTCCTGGGCGCCGAGCCCGAGTTTCTTCGAGCAGATTTCCTGCAGGGTGCCCAGGTCAAAGGGCAGGGGCGCCACTTCGCGCATGCGTTCGGTGCGCAGCTTCACCAGGCGTGCGCTGGCCGCGTTGCTCATCGCCGTCGCCGCGTGTTGTGCCCGCTCCGGGTTGAGGCAACGGCCCTGGTCGTCACAGATATCGTCGGCGGCGCGCCATTGCGCGATAAAACGCATCTGCTGGTGCAGCAACTCAACATCAATGGCCCAGTAAGCCACCGGGACGAAGTCGGCAATGCTGCGGTCGCGGTCCACCACCAGGCGCAGGGTCGGGGTTTGCACCCGCCCAACGGGCAATACACCTTGATAGCCGGACTGACGGCCGAGCAGGGTAAACAGGCGGCTCATGTTCATGCCGATCAGCCAGTCGGCACGGGAGCGGCCCAGGGCCGAATGGTAGAGGCTGAAGGTGTCTGCGCCAGGCTTCAACGATGCCAGGGCCTTGCGGATCGAGGCATCGTCGAGCGCCGACAGCCACAGGCGCTGGATCGGCCCGCGATAGCGGCAATGCTCCACCAGTTCGCGGGCGATCATCTCGCCCTCGCGGTCGGCATCGGTGGCAATCACCAGTTCCCGGGCTTCCCCCAGTAGGCGCTTGACCGCCTTGTACTGGCTGGCGGTCTTGGGCTTGACCGTCATCTTCCATTTTTCCGGGACGATGGGCAGGTCGGCCAGCACCCAGCGCTTGTACTTGGCGTCGTAGGCATCGGGCGGGGCGGTTTCCAACAGGTGGCCGATGCACCAGGTAACGGTGACGTCCGTGCCCAGCCAGCAACCGTCGCCCCGGCGCCGGGCGCCGAGCACGGCCGCGATATCCTTGGCCTGGGAGGGTTTTTCACAGAGGAACAGCCGCATGCTCAGCCCATTCGTTACACAGTTGAATGGGCGAAGGATGGGCAAAAGAAGGCAATTGAGCAACCTTTATCTGGATGGATATACAGCAATTTGTGTGGGCGGCGGGAAACCAGTGTGGGAGCGGGCTTGCCCGCGATAGGGGGTGTGCCAGTCAGTACATTCATTGACTGACCCACCGCTATCGCGGGCAAGCCCGCTCCCACAAGGGGTTTACAGGGTTTGCGGGAGATTAGTTTTTATCCAGATCCACGTTCTTGGTTTCCTTCAGGCACAGCAGCCCGACGATCAGGCTCACCCCGGTAATCACCACCGGGTACCACAGCCCGTAGAAGATATCGCCGGTGTACACCACCAAGGCAAACGACACGGTCGGCAGGAACCCGCCAAACCAGCCGTTACCGATGTGGTAGGGCAGGGACATGGAGGTGTAGCGGATACGCGTCGGAAACAGTTCCACCATCAGTGCGGCGAGTGGGCCGTAGCACATTGCGGCGATCAGGATCAGCGCGACGATCAACACCACCACCATGGTTTTGTTGACCTGGGCCACGTCTGCCGATTTCGGGTAGCCGGCCAGGGTCACGGCGCCGCGCAGGGCGTCTTCGTCGTAGCCGTCGATGCGCACATCGCCGATGCTGACTTGCACCGCGCTGCCGGCAGGTGCGGCTTCGCTGCTGTAGGGCAGGCCCTGTTTGACCAGGAAGGTCTTGACCTTGTCGCATGGGCTGTCAAACCGCGCCTTGCCCACCGGGTCGAACTGGAAGGTGCAGGTGGCCGGGTCTGCCAGCACGGTGATCGGGGCCTGGCGGCTAGCCTGGTCCATCGCCGGGTTGGTGTAGTGGGCCAGGCCCTTGAAGATCGGGAAGTACAGCGCGGTGGCCAGCAGCAGGCCGACCATCAGTACTGGCTTGCGCCCCCATTTGTCCGAGAGCCAGCCGAAGAAGATAAAGAACGGCGCGCCAATCACCACGCTGATGATCAGCAGCATATTGGCCAGGGCCGGGTCCATCTTCAGGAACTGGGTCAGGAAGAACAGTACATAGAATTGCGCGGCGTAGAAGGTCACGGCCTGGCCGGCGTTGATACTGAACAGCGCAATCAACACCACCTTGAGGTTTTGCCAGTTACCGAACGACTCGCGGATCGGCGCTTTGCTGGCCTTGCCTTCCTCTTTCATTTTCAGGAACGCGGGGGATTCGTGCAGGCTCAAGCGGATCCAGGTGGAAATCCCCAGCAGCACGATGGACAGCAGGAACGGCAGGCGCCAGCCCCAGACTTCAAACTGATCGCCCGTGAAATAACGGCAAGCCAGTACCACCAGCAACGACAGCAACAGGCCGAGGGTCGCGGTGGATTGAATCCAGCTGGTGTGGAAGCCGCGTTTGCCGGCGGGGGCGTGCTCGGCGACATAGGTCGCGGCGCCGCCGTATTCACCGCCCAGGGCCAGGCCCTGGAGCATGCGCAGCACCACCAGGATGATCGGCGCGGCGATGCCGATGCTGGCGTAGGTGGGCAACAGGCCCACACAGAAGGTTGCCACGCCCATCAGGACGATGGTGGCGAGGAAGGTGTACTTGCGTCCGATCATGTCCCCCAGGCGGCCGAACACCAGCGCGCCGAACGGCCGCACCACAAAGCCGGCGGCAAAGGCCATCAGGGCGAAGATAAAGGCCGTGGTGTCGTTGACCCCGGCAAAAAATTGCTTGCTGATCACCGCCGCGAGGGCGCCATAGAGGAAAAAGTCATACCACTCGAACACCGTCCCCAGGGACGAGGCGAAGATGACCTTTTGCGACTCCTTGCTGCTGACAGTGGCGCCAGGCATGGCGTCCAGGGGTTGAGCACGTTCTGACATGGGGTAGCCCTCACAGTGATTATTTATTGTTGTTCCACTGTCGGCGCCAACTTCAGCGCCGCTCTTGTCCTGTAGGTGCGAGCAAACTCGCGCCTACAGGTCATGCCGGTGTTGTCTGTTCTCTTTCGGGGGTGAGGTTCCTTGTTTGAGGGGACAGAATCAGTTGCGCGGCTTTTTCCGCGATCATCAGGGTGGGTGAGCAGGTATTGCCGGAGGTGATGCGCGGCATGATCGAGGCATCGGCGATGCGCAGGCCGGGCACGCCGTGCACGCGTAACTGGGCATCGACCACCGCGTCTTTATCCTGGCCCATGCGGCAGGTGCCGACCGGGTGAAAAATCGTGGTGCCGATCCGCGCCGCCGCCTCTTGCAATTGTTCATCGCTTTGCAAGGCCTCACCGGGCAGGTATTCCACCGGGTTGAAGGGGCGCAGGGCCTGGGCGCCGACAATGCGCCGGGTCAGGCGGATGGCATCGGCGGCCACGCGCAAGTCTTCGGGATGGCTCAGGTAGTTGGGCTGGATCAATGGCGGCGTCGCGGGATCGGCCGAGCGGATATCAATGCGTCCGCGACTCTGCGGGCGCAAGTCGCAAACCGACGCAGTAAATGCCGGGAACGCGTGCAGCGGTTCGCCAAAGCGTTCCAGCGACAGTGGTTGCACGTGGTATTCGAGGTTGGCCGAAGTCTGCTCCGGCCCCGAGCGGGCGAAGGCGCCGAGCTGGCTGGGCGCCATGGACAGCGGGCCGCTGCGGTCATACAGGTATTGCAGGCCCATGCCCATCTTGCCCCACACGGAGCCGGCGATCTGGTTCAGGGTGCGGGCGTTTTCCAGCTTGTAGATCAGCCGCAGTTGCAGGTGGTCCTGCAGATTGCCACCGACCCCTGGCAGTTCGTGCAGGACCTCGATGCCCAAGGGCTTGAGGATGCTCGAAGGCCCTATCCCGGAGCGCTGCAGGATGCCGGGCGAACCCACCGCCCCGGCGCACAGGATGATTTCCTTATGGGCTTTCCAGGTCACTACTTGCCCTAGCTGGCGGCCCACCACCGCACTGGCACGGCCGTTTTCCAGGAGTACACGGTCGACTTCCACGCCGGTGAGCACCGTGAGGTTGGCGCGCTGGCGGATGGGCTTGAGAAACGCCTTGGCCGCATTCCAGCGTACGCCGCCTTTCTGGTTGACCTGGAAGTAGCCACACCCTTCGTTATCGCCCTGGTTGAAGTCGTCGATGCTGGCGATGCCACTTTGCTTGGCGGCTTCGCGGAAGGCATCGAGGATCGGCCAGTGCAGGCGCTGTTGCTCCACGCGCCACTCGCCGCTGTCGCCATGCAGGGGCGAGGCACCGGCAAAATGGTTTTCGCTTTGCTTGAACAGAGGCAATACATCGTCCCAGGCCCAGCCGGGGTTGCCTTCGGCGGCCCAGCCATCGTAGTCGTTGGCCTGGCCGCGCATGTAGATCATGCCGTTGATCGACGAGCAGCCGCCCAGCACCTTGCCCCGTGGATAGCTCAGGGCACGACCTTGCAGGCCGGGTTGGGTTTCGGTCTTGAAGCACCAGTCGGTGCGCGGGTTGCCGATGCAGAACAGGTAGCCGACGGGGATATGAATCCAGGGGTAGTTGTCGCGCCCGCCCGCTTCAAGCAGCAGCACACGATGGGCAGGGTTGGCGGACAGTCGATTGGCCAGCAGGCAGCCCGCAGGGCCGGCGCCTACTACCACGTAATCGTATTGCGCAGGTGCAATAGTCATCTGGGGTCTCGCTTGTTTTTCTTATTGGCTCCATCCTAGTTGTTAGTTTTCGTCTTAAAAATGTTAGTTTTTACCCAGCTGCTGTGCGTTTTTAAACAGCGCTGCGCTCATGGCCGAGAGGGAGGGTGACATGTTCGACTGGAATGACCTGCGGTATTTTCTTGAGTTGCAGCGCAGCGGGCGCCTGCTCACCGCCGCCCAGCGCCTGAAAACCACGCATGCCACTGTGGCCCGGCATATCGAGGCCATCGAGAAAAGCCTCGGCACCGCGCTGTTTGTGCAGCATGCCCAGGGGTACGAACTGACGCCGTCGGGCGAGGCACTGCTCAAGCATGCCGAAGCCATGGAGAACGTTGCACTGCTCGCCGAAGAAGAGCTGACCCATTCCGCCGCGCCCCTGGGCAAGATTCGCCTGGGGGTCGCCGAAGGCTTGGGGGTGATGTTCCTTGCCAGCCGCATGGGCGGCCTGTTCGAGCGTTATCCGGGGCTGGAAGTGGAACTGGTGGCGGTGCCGCGTTTTGTCAGCATCCTCAACCGCGAGGCCGAGATCAGCATCCACCTGGAGCGCCCCAGCGTCGATCAACTGGTCACGCGCAAACTCACCGACTACCGCCTGGCCCTCTATGCCAGCCGCAGCTACCTGGCGCGTTCGCCAGCCATCGAGAAACGCGAAGACCTGGCCGCCCACGCGTGGATCGACTACGTCGACGATCTGCTGTTCAGCCAGGAACTGAAACTCCTCAGCAGCTTTTGCCGCAACCCCCGGGTGGTATTCCACAGCACCAGCGTCATCGCCCAGCACCAGGCGGCGCGCTCGGGGTTGGGGATTGCCGTGCTGCCGTGTTTTGTCGCCGCCGGGGACCCGGACCTGGTGCCGCTATTGCCGGAAGAGGGCATCCAGCGCAGCTACTGGATCAGCTCCCGACGCGAATTGCACAAGTCGGTACGGTTGCGGGTGTTGTGGGATTACGTGGTGGAGTTGTGTGCCAAGGAGCAGGGGCTGCTGTTGGGCGCGTAGCGAAGGGCAAGGGGGATCTACAGAGATCAAATGTGGGAGCTGTCGAGCCCTAGCGAGGCTGCGATGGCGGCGGTACTGCCAGCATTGATGTTGACTGACCTGCCGCCATCGCAGCCTCGCAGGGCGAGACAGCTCCCACATGGGACTGTGTGTGGGCTTAGAGTTTTACTGTCTGGTGTACCTGTTCACCACACGCACGAGCATCGTTGATCATCTTTTCAAACGGCGCGCTGACGATTTCATCATGGCTCAACCAGCGCACTTTCTGGGTCAACCGGTAGTGGTAGCGCAAGCCATCCTTGAGCTGTTCGCCATCGAGTTCCAGGTCATACCACGGCGAGTTGATCTTGCAGCCTTGAACAGGCTTGTCCATCTGCCCGCCGGTCAAGGTAAAGGTGTAGTCGACGGTGTCCGGGTTGCCCATGTACAGGTCGCCCCGTTGCCCGTTGCGGCGGTAGTTGAGCAGGCCGTCCCATTTCTCTTTGAGCGACTGGTCGGTGTAGACGTAGCCTTCGTCGAGTTTTTCCAGGGCGCCCAGGTCGGTCATGCTGGCCTTGACCGTGTAGCTGTCGGGCTGCACGAACCCGGTGGGCTGGCGGGTGACCTGGCAATCGCTGATCTCGCGGCCAAAGTTGTCGCAGATGTTCTGGTCGGTGGCGGTAGCCCCCTGTTCGCGATCAGCCATGCTCAGTTGCATCAGGGGCAGGCGGCTGAAGGTGACGCTGGCGCGGGTCGTGCCATTGCCCTGTTTGTCGTAATGCACCTGCTTGTCCAGGCGGATGCTGGTGTCAGGGCGTGCCAGGGGGATATGTTCCTCACGCACCCGGCCCTGGGCATCGTTGACCAGTACCCAGCGGTCCTGGATATCGGGCAGGGTCTGGCCTGGGGCGAACACCGGGTTGGTCGGGTCCAGCCACCACACCTGGCCGGCCACTTCGGCGCGCACGATGGCATGGTTGGGCGCACCGGTGCCCGGCACCAGCAGCGAATCCACCACATCCCCACGGCTGACCCAGGCAGTCTCGGCCTTGATCCCGCTGGCCTTGAGCATGGCGGTGAGGAGGATGGACAGGTCCTTGCAGTCGCCATAACCGTGCTGTTCGATCTCCTCCAGGTTAAACGGCACATAGCCGCGATCGGTGGCACGCCAGTCACCCAGGTAACGGTAATGGTCGTTGATGTGCTGCATCAGGCCGGCCACTTGCTGCGCCGGGTCCAAGCCCTTCACCGCAGCTACGGCGGCGGCACTGTCAGCCGGCAGCTTGGCCGCGAGGATCTGGTTGTAGCGCTGGGCAAAGCCGCCGAAATGTTTTTGCACATCGAGGCTGCTGCCCACTTCGATCCGTGGGATCAGGCGGATATAGGCGTGGCCCGATTCGTTGATGTAGTTGAGATAGGTCGGCGTCTTTTGCTCGATATCCAGGGTCTTGCGATTGACCGAGGGGGTAATGGTGAAGCCGTCCATCAACTCGGCGCGCCACTCGATCGGCCGTTCTGCGGTGAAGCGCGCCTTGAGCCGGTCGCGCCGCGCATTGCTGGGGCCGAACTGCAGGGCGTAGTGGAACTCGGTCATCAGCGGCTTGGCGGGGTGATGCTCGCGCACGGTGTAGCGGATCTGCGTGCCGACCCGCAGGTTGGGGAATGCCAGGGACGTTTGCTTCAGCCTGGAAAACCCCTGGTCAGGGTTGGGCGCGGTGCGCGTGTCGATCTGTGCTTCGCCAAGCCGCTGTGGCTTGCCGCCGGGCTGGGTGGACTCGGCGTGCAGCACTTCAAAGCTATCGCCTTCGGCATAGTTGAAGTCGATTCGCGACAAAATTTCCCGGCCGCTGGGCTTGAGAATGGTATAGCGGTAGGTGGTGGTGCAATCGGTGCTGGCATCACGGTTGAAGTGGCAGTGCAGCTCGGATTCGTTGGCAAGTGCAGCTTCGGCCATGGGTTGCAACGCGGCATGAGCAGTGTGCGAAACAAGCCCCAGACTGGCGCAAATCAAAGGGCAGTAAAACGAGAAACGGTGCATGGGCGCCTCAGGTGGAACATTGACACAGATACCCTGGCGGGTACCAAGAAGGCGGCAGATGATAATGGATCGCAACACCAAAAACCAGTATTGTCGGACAATAAATATCGCTGAAAGGCCCGAGATAGAGCCTTCGTCTTGGTAAAGGTGGTCAGTCGAGCAGCTCGAAGTCGCTGCTGGCCAGGCGTTCGCCGTTCACCAGCACATGCACCGTATGCCGGCCGGGGTAGTGCTTGCGCGTGGTCATATCGCGGATATGTTGGCCACGCAGCAGCGTATGCCGTTCACCCGCGCCGAGGGTAAAAGCCTTGAGCTTGAACACTTTGGCGGCGCTATGGCCTGCGCTTTTTACATAGTCGATGGCGTAGTCCACCACCAGTTTTTGTGGGGCGCTGGTGGTGGATTCGAGGCTGAACGACAGGTTGATCCGCTCGCCCAGGCGAATCACCGGGGGCTCGACCTTGAACTGGTGGATTTTCACCTCGGCCCGCGCCCCGGCCCCCATGATCGTCAGCGCGCGGGTATTGCCCTGCTTGATCAGGCTGCGCAGGGCGTGGCGGGCGATCCAGGCGGTGTGGGGGTTGTCCAGGGACCAGCTTTCGATGACATCCAGCACCCAATCCGGATGGTCCTTGGTGATGTCATTGAGGTGGTTGGCCACGGACTTGCGTACATACAGACTGCTGTCGGCCTTGAGGTTCTCCAGGATCGACGCGCACAGGCGCGGATCGGCCTGCACCTGGGCCAGGCGAAACGACCATGGCAACCTCGGCCGCGAGCCCTCGCTGGCGAGGCGGCGTACGTGCTCGTTGTCATCCAGCGACCACTGCTGCATCACCGCCAGGGTGCGTTGGAAATCCTTGAGCAGAAAGGCCCGCACAGCAAATTCGGCAGAGCCAAATGTGGTGAAGTACTTGAGCGCCGCCATTGAGCGCTGGAAATCATCCAGGCCATAGCTGGCCACATAATGCCCGAGGAACAGGCTGACAAAACCACTGTTCAGGCGCGGGGCCAGGGCATACAAATGTTCGAGGGTTTGCGGATAGTCCAGGGGCATCACCGCGTGCAGGCTTTCACTGACCCGGGCCATGCGCTGCATGACCGACAACCCGGCCAGGTCACGCTTGGCGTGTTTGAGAAAGCCCTTGGCATCGAAGGGCGGGTACACCGCGCTCATCTCATCGGCGATGTGCTGCAGGCGTTCGACGTTGAAGATTTCCTTGAGGGCAGGGGCGCTTTGGTCGGTCATGGGCAATCCGCAGGAGAGGGCGATGGTCGGGCTTTTTCAAAGTAGCACCTTACTCAAGGCCGCGAAGCTCAAAATGTGGGAGCCAGCTCCCACAAGGAATATGCAGGGTGCTCGGTATCTACAGGTACCAGCGATATTCCCGCGCATTGATCTCCTGCTGGAAGGCCAGGTGATCCTGGCGTTTGTTTTCGCAATAGACGTCGACAAACTCCGCCCCCAAGCCCTCGCGCAGGACCGGTTGTTGCTGCATGGCGCGCACCGCCTCGAGCATTTCCAGGGGGAAGTCATGGCCGCTGGTGCGGTCTTCGTTCAGCGGTGCGATAGGCTCCTGCGCGGCGTCCAGGCCATGCTCCAGTCCAACCAGGATCGCCGCCAGCACCAGGTACGGGTTGGCGTCGGCACTGGCCAGCCGATGTTCGATCCGCAGGTTGCGCGGGTCGGACTCGGGAATGCGCACGCAGGCGTCCCTGTCCTCATAACCCCAGCAGGCCTTGGTGGCCGCATTGACCGTGCCGCCCAGGCGGCGGAAGGCGTTGTGGTTGGGCGAGAAAATCGGCATGCAGTGCGGCAGCAGTGCCAGGCAACCCGCCACCGCGTGGCGCAACGGCTGTTGCTGGTGCGCCGCCAGCAGGTTGTTGCCGGCGGCGTCATACAGGCTCACATGCACATGCATGCCACTGCCCGGATGTTGCAGGTAGGGCTTGGCCATGAAACTGGCGCGGTAGCCATGCTTGAGCGCCACGCCACGGGTACTGCGGCAGAACAGGGCGGCCCAGTCGGCGGCGCGCAGGCCATCGTCGAGGTGACCAAAGTTGATTTCAAACTGGCCGGGGCCCAGTTCGGCAGTGATCACCGTAATGTCGATCCCCTGGGCCTGGGCGGTCTGCACCATATCATCGAGCACCGGCGCAAAACGCGACAGCCGCTCGATATGCAGGGTCGGTTGGTCATCGGGGTCGTCGCTCAACGGGTCGCGGGCAAATTGCGGCAGGCCGTCGTTGAGCTTTTTATCGAACAGGTAGAACTCCAGCTCAAACGCCACCACCGGGTGAATGCCCTTGCGGTGCAGGCGCTCGAGGACTTTGGCCAGGACTTCACGGGGTTCGAATTCGATGGGGGCCTCGGTGCCGTCGGAGGTGATCAGCATTTGCCCCAGGGGCTGGGCTTCCCAGCTCACCGGCTTGAGCGTGCCGGGCACCAGGCGGCGGTTGGCGTCGGGGTCGCCGTCATGGAAGCAGTAGTCGCCAATCTTGAACAGACCGCCCTGGGCGCCCAGCAGCACGGCGTTCTGCGGCAACTTCAGGGGGCTGCCGGCGGCGACTTTTTCCAACATTTCAACCGGGTAGCGCTTGCCGTAGAAACGCCCTGGGATATCCAGGGAGATCAGGTCGACATAACGTACATCCGGATGGCTCTGGCGAAAGGTCCGTACTTCGGCCAGTAACGTGGAGGAATGGCTTTTCACGGGTGACGCTCCTTGGTGTGCCTTAGTTGTAGACCCACAGCACGCGTGCCGGCAGGTCGGTCAGGTTGCCGTAGCGGCAGTGGGCAAAACTGGCGAGGTGAAAGCTGTCGCCGGGGCCGAGAGTCACCGCGTCGGCCTCGCCTTCGACCCACAGGGTCAGGTGGCCTTCGAGTACATAACCGGCCTGCTCGGCGCGGTCGCTCATGGTCTGCTCGCCACTGTTGGCGCCGGGTTCGAGCAGGCTGTCGAGGATCGAAAACGCCCCCTGCATGCTGGGGGAGACGAGGATGTCGGTGATGCCGTTGGCGTAATACACCGTGCGCCGCTCGTTGGGGCGGGTGACCCAATCCACCGCCTTGGGTTTGGACAGGCTGTAGAAGTAGGTGGTGGGTACGTCCAGCGCATGGCTGATGGCAGTCAGGTCCGCCACGGTGGGACGCGACAAGCCACGCTCGACCTGGGACAGGAACCCCACGGAACGCTCGATCTTCTGCGCCAGCTGGGCCAGGGTGAGCTTCTTGTATTTGCGCAGGTCGTGAATCAGGATCGCCAGGGCGTCCAGTTCTTCTTGTTTGTCCATGGGTGCTTCGTGAAATTCTTATCTAAAAATTTCATGAAAAATTACAGGATTAATTTCACGCGCGCAATAGAGAGCCCTTGTAAGCGCCGGCCAGCCAGCTCCTGCAAGGGCCTGTATCACCTCACTCGCGCTCGAAGCTATCGGTCTGGTTGCCATCGGCGTCGAACACATTGACCCGGTTTGGCACCTGGGTATCCCAGATGCTATAGGTCGCTTCGTTGCTGTTGTACGGGAAGCTGTAGTGGGTATACGACCCCAGTTTTTTCACCACGCGGTTGTTTTTGTCGATCAATACCAAGCCTTCAAACCCATCCATTTCTGCCGAGGCGAGGTTCTTCTGGAAGGGGTTGAGTTTGCTGTAGGTCACGGGCACGCGCAGTTTGCCGTGTACATCAATGGCGCCATAGCGGCTGCCCTTTTGCACCACCGCCATGCCGTTGGAGAACGGGTTGACGTCATCGAATGGCAGGCTCAAAGGCAGCGCCTTGCCCTGTTCGTTGATAAAGCTGTATTTGCGGCTGCCACGGTCCTGGATCAGCAGGGGCTGGCCCTGGACAAACTGGCCGAAGACGGTCGCGCCGGGTGGGTTGAGTTTCTTCATCTGCAGGTTGTAGACGTCGGTCTGTTTCTGGTCGGCGGAGGTGGCGTAGATAAACTCGCCGCTGCCGTTGATTGCGGAGTAGCGCGGTGCCAACAGCTCCTTGCCGTTCAGGCTCCAGGCGCCGTACAACGAGTTCGAGCCATAGGTGGTCTCGCCAGGGCGGGCGATGAACACGTTGCCGATCACACTGGGGTTGACGTACTTCATGGGCACCACGACCTGTAGCTTCTTCACGTCGTAGACCCCATAGGGGCCGTTGGTTTCACGCTCGACAATCATCAGGTCGTCGTTGACCGCGCTGTCGATGATTTCGAAGGGCAGTTCTTTCAACGTTTGCGTACCGGGTACAAAGGCAAAGTACTTGAGCTGCAATTCGCTCCAGCCCTCGCCGGAGGATTTTTCGCCGACCATGATGTGGTACACGCCGGGCATCTCGGTGGTATCAATGCGCTTGAAGCGCGGCTTGACCACCCATTGCCCCTTGCTGTCGATAAAACCGCTGCTTTCGCTGGCGCTGTCGTAGGCGATGTAGCGCTCGCGAGGGGCGGTGCTGCTGTGCATTTCCCAATCAAGGGTTTGGGGTTGGAGCGGGTCCAGCACGTAAATCACGATGCTGGCGGGGGTGTCTTCGAATTGGTAGGTGGCCTGCACGTTACTCAGCTCGCTGTCGGAGCTGGGCAGGTTGCTGGCGAACTGTTCCAGATGATCCTGCACCGCCGCGGCACTCTTGAAGTCGGCGAAGTTGTCTTCCATACGCAGCAGTTCGTTGTAATAGGCCCGCAGGTTGGCCTTTTGTTCGGCGGTGGGCGAGGAATTGGAGCTGTTGCCGCCGCTGTACAGGGTCTTGCCATCGGCCGTCAGGCCCTGGATCACATAGGATTTGTTTTTCGGCGTTGCCAGTTGCAAGGAGGCGCTGGCGTCGCCCAGATGGGTCAGTTGGTACACCTCGCCACCCTCGGCGGTGGCTTTCGGGTGGGCCCGGTCCAGGACGATTTTATTGAAGCCGGGGTAGGCCTGATACGTCAGGGCCAGGCTGATGCGTTCCAGGGGCTTGTTGAGCTTGAGTTCGGCCTGGGTGGTGTCCTGGTCCTGCTCCTCACTGTCCTCATCCTTGATCGCCACCTCGGCGAAGGGCTGCTGCGAGCCGTCGCGAAAGTACAGGGTCTGGATGCGATAGCTGGCTTCGGTCTGCTGATCGGGCAGGGCCCCGCGCTTGAGCACCTCGCGAATCGCCTCGACTTCCAGTTTCAGCCCGGATGCATTGTCGAAGAACAACTGCTGGAACTGCCCCGGTGTGCGCTTGAGGTCGGTCAATGCCGCTTTCAGTTCGGCGGCGGGGAAGGGCACGAACGGCTCCTCATAGTTCAGCTCTTTCTGTTCGCCTGGTGTAGCGGTGGCCGGGCCGACTTCCAGGCGCATGCTTTCGAGCATGGCGATGCGGTTGATGCCGTCGCGCATATCGAGGATCAGGTAATTCAGGCGTTTTTTTGCTTCTGGCAACGGCAGGTCCCGGATGCCATCCACACCGCCCTCATTGAGTTGCGCTTCGCTGTATTCGGGACCGTCAAGCAGGCCGTGGGTGGCGCGGCGGTCCAGCAAGTAATAAGTGGCACCGCCAATCACGGCGATCACGATCAGGGCGCTGGCCAGCAGTTTGGTTCGGGTCAGGGCTGTTTTCATTGTTCTCGGACTCGATGGAGGGCTGGCGCAAGATTAGCAGGCACCGATACCCGTGGCTGTATTGCGGGTGAATGATTGCAGGGCCCTGCTGTCGGAACCTGGGTACGCATTATTTACTGAAGGAATACCCATGAAAGCAACGTCCCTGATTGCCAGCCTGCTGGTTGCCGCCAGCCTGTCCACCGCCAGCGTTACCGTGCAAGCCGAGGACAATCCGCAGAAAACCGTGGAGCCTTCGAACATCAACACCCGAGACTTGAAAGTCGGAGACCGTGCGCCGGATATCCTGGTGCGCAAGGAGTCGGCCCTGGGCGACTGGAAAAAGCGCGGCCTGAAACCGCCCCACGACGACAGCCAGTGGGCGCGGATCAATGATCGTTATGTGCTGGTGAAAATCACCAATGGCACCATCCTCGACATCACCCCTGCCAAATAACGGGTGCGGGGGGAAACGGGCTGATGCCGCTTTTCCCCCCCTTCGCTGCGCGCATTTAAAAATCGCATGCACGAATGCATAAAACAGTCTTTTTTGCTGCTCATCCTGAGGTAAGGTAGCTGCGCAATGCGCCCGTCATGGCGTGTGCTACGACTCTTTTCAGGAAACGAGAGCAGGATGCTGAAAACAATAAAAAACTACCCCCGCAGCGTAAACCTGCTGCTATCGGCCACGCTGGTATTGACCCTGGCCAAGGCGATCACCTTTCCGTACATGGTGATCTACCTGTCCAGTCACTTCGCCCTGGGCATCAGCCAAGTGGGCCTGGTGATCGGCAGCTCGTTGATCGTCGGTTCCCTGTTGAGCGTGTACGGCGGTTTCCTCGTGGACCGGGTCAATAGCTACCGGCTGTTGCTGGGCCTGAGCCTGCTGTTCGTCCTGGGATTCGTCGGCACCTTGCTGGCTCGCGAGCTATGGCTTTTCTACAGTTGCCTGATCCTGATCAACTTGGCGTATGCGGTGATCGATGTCGCGGTCAAGGCCGGCTTTGCCAGCCTGTTGCCGGTCGATGCGCGCAGCGAAGTGTTTTCCATCAAGTACACCCTGACCAATATCGGCTACGCGGTAGGGCCGTTTCTGGGGGCGATGGTGGCCAAGGTCGATATGAGCTTGCCGTTTGTCTTGTCGGTGTTGCTGGGGATGGGGTTCTTCCTGCTGTACTGGCGCTGGGGCGACCGCAGCCTGGCCACGGTGGACGCCGCGCAAAAACCGGTGCCGTTCCTGGCGGTGGGCCGGGTATTGCTGCGCGATCATCGCCTGGTGTGCTTCACCCTCGGCGGCCTGCTCAGTGCCGTGGTATTCGGGCAGTTCACCGCCTACCTGTCGCAGTACCTGGTGACCACCTCGGACGCCGAATACACCTACACCGTGATCAGCGCCATCCTGACCACCAACGCCCTGCTGGTCATCGCCCTGCAATACGTGATTGGTCGGCAGATCAGCCACCGTCACCTGAGCCGCTGGCTGATCTTCGGGCTGGGCATGTTCATGCTCGGGGTGATGGGTTTTGCGCTGTCCACCAGCGTGTGGTGGTGGGTGGTGTCGATGGCGATCTTCACCGTGGGGGAGATCATCGTGTTTCCCGCCGAATACATGTTTATCGACCGCATCGCCCCTGACCACCTGCGCGGCATGTACTACGGTGCGCAAAACCTCTCCAACCTCGGCGCCGCACTGGGGCCGGTGTTGTGCGGCCTGGTGCTGGCCAGCCTGCCGGCGCACTACATGTTCTACATGTTGGCGGGGTTTATCGTGGCCGGGGGGCTGTTCTACTTTATAGGGGCATCGTTGAAGCCACGCCCGTTGTAGACAAGGCCAAAGCGCGGAGCTGCGCCCCAGTGGGAGCGAGCTTGCTCGCGATGGCGGTGGGTCAGTCAAGTCACTGTTGGCTGTCTCACCGCCATCGCGGGCAAGCCCACACAGGGGTAGGCGCATGCCCCCTACAGAGGGGTGTTGTCAGATGGAGAGCGCGCCGCCCACGGTGTTGCTGTGCAATTCGTAGCGCAGTTCCTCGACCATCGTTGCGACGTCCTGCGGGGTCTTGAGTTTGTTGACGCTGATCCCGGTGACCACCAGGTCCACGCGGCCGCTCTGGGCGTCAAACACTTTCAAGGTCAGTGACGAGTCGCGGCACAGGGTGAATTCGCAGGTCAGCGGTAACAGGGCTTCTTCGATGCAATTACGCAGTTGGGCCAGGGTAAACATGCCAGCCCCCATCAACGACGACGCAGCAACAGGCCCAGCACCAGGCCCACGCCAGCAACGATCGCCACGGTGGCCAGGGGCTTGCGCTGGGCAAAGTCACCAACAGTGTCCAGCGCATCGCCATAGGTCTGTTGCAATTGGCCGGCCGCCTGGCGCGCTACGCCCTGGGCCTGCAGTTGTTCGTCGTCGGTCATTTCGCCGAGAAAGTCCTGAGCCTTGCCCACGGCTTTTTTCACGCGGCCGGTGACTTGTTCACTGTTCATGCTGCCTCCTTCAAGGGCAAAAAACTCGCCATGACACAGGGCATCAAACCCTGTGCCTACCCTTCAAGGTTAAGCAGCCCATCGCCCGGTAATAAGGCGAATTTGCACTGGTCGCCCTAGTGCATTTGCACCTTATTTCGCACTTTTTGCCCGCCGTTCCCCGGCAAACAACCCGCGTTCCCTGGCCCAGACGATGGCGGCGCTGCGGCTGTGCACGTTGAGCTTGGAGTACACCGTGGCCACATGATTGCGCACGGTATTGGGTGCCAGCTTCAAGCGCGAGGCGATTTCCTTGTCGGCCAGGCCTTCGCAAATCAGCCCCAGCACATCCCGCTCGCGGGCGGTCAGGTCGGTAAAGGCGATGGTCGTCAGGTTGGGGCTGTTGACGCTCTTGGCGTTGGCCAGTTTTTCGATCAGGGTCTGGCTGAACCAGGACGCGTCCTTCATCACTTCCTCGATGGCCGACACCAACTCCAGCTCCGAGCGTTTGCGCTCGGTGATATTCATCATCACCAGCAGGTAACAGGTCGTGTCCTGGATGCTCACGGTGTCGGCCGACACCACGCAATCAATCACCTCATTGCCTTTTTTGCGGATTTTCAGGTCCTGGCCGTCGAGGCTGCCGGCTTTTTCCAGGGTGGCGAACAACTGCGTGCAGGCCTCCTTGCTGTCGATGAAGTCGATATCGCTGATGGACTTCCCAATCAACTCTTCGCTGGTGTAGCCGGTGACGCTCATGAACGCGTCGTTGACGTCCACCACCTGCTGATTGTCCGCGTCGCACACCAGGGTCGGCACCGGCGTCAGGCGGAAGGACTTGGCAAACCGCTCCTCGCTCTGGCGCAGGGCGGTTTCGGCCTTGCGCCGGGGCTCAAGGTCAGTGAAGGAAAACAGCATGCACTCCTCATCGTTCATATCCAGCGGCTGGCCGGCAACAATCACCAGCTTGCTGCCGCCTTCGGGCAGTTTCAGCTCGGCTTGCATCTGCGGGATGGTCGCGCCTTCGCCCAGGCGCTGGATTGCCAGCTCCTTGCGCTCGGCCTGTTCCAGCACGTCCAGTTCGTACACTGAACGGCCGATCACCTGGTCGCGGTTGTAGCCGGTCATCTCCAGGAAGCCCTGGTTGACCTTGATATAGCGCAGATCGCTCAAGCGGCAGATCACCGCCGGCGCCGGGTTGGCGTTGAAGGTCTTTTCAAAGCGCTGCTCGGCGCTGGCCCATTCGGTGGCATCGCTCAAAATCAGCACCAGCAGTTCCGGCTTGCCGGCGCTGTCGGTGAGCGCCAGGCTGCGCAGGCGGTGGACCCAGGTGCGGTCGGTGTCGGCGCTGGGCGTGACTTCGACCACCACATCACTGAACTCTTCGCCGTTGGCCACCCGGCTCAGCGGATAGGCTTCCAGGGGCAGCGGGTGATTGTTGCGGTAGCGCAGGGCAAAGCGCTCGGCGTATTCGGCGGTGTTGGCGCCGAGCCCGGCAATGTCATCCAGGCCATGCATGGCCAGTGCGGCTTCGTTGGCCCAGAGAATGCTCTGGTCGATCTCGGCGAGAATCACCCCATCGGACAGTCCGGAAATGATCTGCTGCAATTGGCGGCGATTGGTTTCTTGGGCGAGAACGGCCTGGCTCATGGTTTCTCCAAAATGGCTACATAACGACATCGGCGCCTGCAACAGGGCATGTCTGGCTTGTGTGGAGTACGACAACTGGCCTTGAGCATAGTGCAGACCGATTCAGCTTGACGGGGTGCGAATGCACCAGTCGTCCTAGTGCATTTGTGCCGAGACCGCAGGCGTCGGCCTGGACAAACTGAAGGTCTACTCATTTGTCCAAGGAACGATTATGACCTCCCTCTATGAAACCCATCGCTCGCCTTTTCGTGTGTCCTGGGGCTCGGTACTGGCCGGCAGTGCAATTGCCCTGGTGACCTACCTGGTACTCAGCGTACTGGGCACCGCCATCGGCGCCAGTGCGGTCGACCCCATGGCGGCAGGCAACCCGTTGAGCGGCTTTGGCACTGGCGCCGGGATCTGGCTGTTTGTGTCCACGCTGTTGGCGATTGGCGTGGGCGCCTTTGTCGCCGGCCGCACAGCCCCGGATCGTGGCGGCCTGCATGGTGTCCTGAGCTGGACCATCACTACCTTGCTCACCACGTGGCTGCTGGCGGCATTGGCCACCAGTGTGGTCGGCGCCGCGGGCAATGTCGTAGGCAAAGGCCTGTCGGCGGCCGGTAGCGGCATTGCCGCCGTGGCCCCCGGCATCAGCGACAGCGTCAAGCAGCAGTTGGACGAAAAGGGCATCAGCCTGGATTGGGATAGCCTGCAGGGCGAACTCGACACCTTGCTCAAGCAAAGCGGCAAGGCTGAACTGGATCCGGCTAACGTCGAGCAAACAGCTAACCAGGCAGCGGCAGACGGTCAGCAATCGGCCACTGATGCCGCCACCAACCCGGCCCAGGCCGCGAGCGAACTCAAGCAATGGTTCGAGCGCGTCAAAGCCTCTGGTGAGCCGGCGTTGAATGCGGCCGACAAAGAGGCGCTGGTGAACATCGTCGCCGCCCGTACTGGCAAGAGCCAGGCCGAGGCCAGCCAGATTGTCGAGAACTATGCCCAGGCCTATCAGCAGGCCGTGCAGAAAGTCGAAGAACTCAAGGCCCAGGCCGAACAAAAGGCCCGCGAGGCCGGTGAAGTGGCGGCCAAGCAACTGTCCCGCGCGGCGTGGAGCACCTTGTTGATGTTGGTACTGGGTGCCGCATTGAGCTTTGGCATCGGTCGCCTGGCCATTTCGACCCGCAAAGTGCCCGTGGCTTGATCAAGGCCCATTGATTCGTAACCGCAACACCTTGCGTGAGCGCGTAAACTGTCGGCTTTTTTCGCGCTCACGCAAAGGTATGCTTTTGACCCCGGTAAAAACCACAGCCCTCCTGCTATTCACCACCCTGTTGGCGGCGTGCGGTACCTCGCCGCCACGCACCCCTGACGACATCTGCGGCATCTTCCGCGAAAAGGACGACTGGTACGACGCGGCCAAAGTCACCCAGAAGCGCTGGGGTGTGCCGATCCAGGTGCCGTTCGCCATCATGTATCAGGAATCGGGCTTCCGGCAGAACGCCAAGACTCCGCGCAAATACCTGCTGTGGATCATCCCCTGGGGCCGCGTCAGCACCGCTGCCGGCTACGCCCAGGCCAAGGATGAAGTGTGGGGCGACTACCAGAAAAGCACCGGCCGCAACTGGGCCAGCCGCCAGGACTTCGACGACGCGATCGACTTTGTCGGCTGGTACATGGACAAGACCGCCAGCATCAACGGCGTATACAAATACGACGCCTATGGCCAGTACCTCAACTACCACGAAGGCTGGGGCGGCTACCGTAACCGCACCTATGCCAGCAAGGCGTGGCTGTTGCCGGTAGCCGGCAAGGTCAAGGCCCGTTCCGATCTGTATGCGCGCCAGTATGCAGGGTGCAAGGCGGATCTGGAGCGGGGGTTCTGGGGGCGGTTTTGGCGGTGGTTGTAAGGCTGGGAGCGGGTAAGGCTCAAGAGCCTTACCCGGTTGTTTACGCGATCAATCTTCCAACGACGGGCACAATCAGCAAGGTGCTCAACGCCATCGAGATCACATTACCGATATAGGGGTGAAAGTGTGTCGGCAGCCGCCCGGCAATGGCACAGGCCAGCGGCGGCGCGATCAACGCGCCAAGCAACGCACTTGATCCAATCACCATCCAACTCCCGCCATGGGTCAGCACCGCTGCCGGTACGACCGAGACCAGCGGCACGTAGGTGGGATACCAACCGCGCTTGATCCACTGACTGCGCCAGATCAGCACACCCAGAGCCGATGTCAGCGCCTGGGCACCGATCAGTTGCAGCACCAGTCCCGACCCATAGGCGGCACTCAACGGGTTCAAGGCATACGCCAGCAGGACTCCCGCCAGTAGGCCAAGGCTGGCCCACTCATTGCCGAAGAACGGCGCTTCGGAAAAATCGGCCAAGACCCTGCGCAAGCTCCAGCCCAGGCCATAGGTTGGCGGCTTGAGCGGCAATGGTTTGTCTGCGGCGATATAGTCCGAGCGCACCAGAATCGGCACGCGGCGACAGATGACAAAGGCAATCACGCTGCCCGCCGCCATGCCCAGCACGTTACCAATCACCACCGGCAAATCCAGCGGTACACAGATAAAATTGACGATCAGCAAGCACATCGGCGTGACCAGCAGCGCCCCCAACAACGCGCCATTGAGGGTGACTTTCCAACCACCCCCAAACATCAGCACCATTGCTGCCGGCAGTGAAACAAACGCGGCGAAGGTGGGTTGCCAGGTCTCGGCGGTGACCGTCCAACCCCATAGCAGGTTGCTCAGCAGCAGGCCCAGCAGGGAACTGGTCACCAACCACGGCCACAGCCCACTGCCGTAGCAAATCGCAAAGCCTTGCCAGCGCTTGCCGGTGCGGCTGGCCCACCAGGCCAGGTATGCACCCGCCAACAACCCGAGGGAGGCAAGCTCATGCTTGTAGAAGGCCACTTCGCTGACATCTCCCAGTACCCAGCGTAGCCAG
Organism: Pseudomonas sp. FP2294; assembly: GCF_030687625.1. Taxonomy (NCBI): domain Bacteria; kingdom Pseudomonadati; phylum Pseudomonadota; class Gammaproteobacteria; order Pseudomonadales; family Pseudomonadaceae; genus Pseudomonas; species Pseudomonas sp. FP2294. The sequence goes on along the minus strand of NZ_CP117441.1, from coordinate 3,570,555 downwards.
GCGATGGGGTCGGGAAATGCTGCCACCATATCGCCGTAGCTAGGCCAGGAGCCTTGGTGCGTGAGGACCGTCCAGACAATCAGCGAGATGCTGATGAGCCCCAATGCGATGATCGCCTTATCGACCCGAGATCGCTCGTTTCCAGGTTTCATGAATAAATTTTCCATGACTCGCCCTCCCTTTAGCGTGGCAGGGCGGGGTGCTGGCAATACCCGAGCATCTGATCGTAAAGATCATCGCGCCGGTCACGGTGCAGGTCGTTGAGACTGTTCCAGATCGGCGCACTGCGGGCGCTGGTCAGGTCTATATCGGCGAAGAGGATTTCCTGGCGGTTAGCCGACGCCACTTTGCCGATAGGCCAGCCATTGGTCCCGGCAATCAACGAACACCCCAGGTAGCGTGCATCACGCTCCTCACCGATCCGGCTGGCGGCGGCGATAAACACATTATTGACGTGGGCGGCGGTCATGGTCAGGTACGACGCCATGCATTTACCGGCCTCGTCGAACAGCGGCGGCGGCGTCCACACCCAGTTGTTGAGGCTACAAATAATATCGGCGCCTTGCTGGCTGAGGATGCGTGGTACTTCCGGGAACCAGATGTCCCAGCAGATCAACAGGCCAATGCGCCCGATAGGCGTTTCAAACACCGGAAAGCCCAGGTTGCCAGGGGTGAACCAGAGCTTCTCGAGGTTCCATAGGTGGGCCTTGCGGTACTTACCGATCAACCCATCCGGCCCCAGCAATACCGCAGTATTGAATAACTGCCGACCCTCGATCTCATTCAGGCCCGCCACCAGATACACCTGATGGGTGGCGGCAAACGCCATCCAGGCTTGCACACTGGCCCCGCCGGGAACGGGCTCGGCATGCTCGAATGCGTCCTGGCGGCTGCTGAAGAAGTAACCGCAGTTCGACAACTCGGGCAGTACGATCAGGTTAGCCCCACCATTGACCGCCTCGGCAGCCAAGGCCAGGCTGCGATGCAGATTGCTTTCGCGGTTATCCAGGCCGACCTGGGGGTCGAACTGCACGACAGCGACGCGGACAGGGCTTGTTGGTTGGCTCATTGGGGTGTGACCTCTTATTGTTGTGCAACCGGGGTGGTTGATTTTTTATAAGAGGGGAAAAGATGGCTGAGGTTAAGTCAGGCGCTTCTGGCTGAGGCGTAGTCTGGATCCTTAAGAGTGCACTTGCCAAAGGCGCTTGATTCTGGGAAAAAGCCAGCCAGTGTGAACCCAACGAGATCCCCCATGAGCAACGAAGAACTGCAAATCACCGACATCCGCCAAGGCGACGGTAAAGCCGTGGTCAAGGGGGCGCTGATCACCACTCAATACACCGGCACCCTGGAAGACGGTACGGTGTTTGATTCGTCCTGGGAGCGGGGCAAGCCGTTCCAGTGTGTGATTGGCACCGGGCGTGTGATCAAGGGGTGGGACCAGGGCTTGATGGGGATGAAAGTCGGCGGCGTGCGCAAGCTGTTTGTGCCGGCGCATCTGGCGTATGGCGAGCGGGCGATGGGCGCGCATATCCAGCCCCATAGCAATCTGCATTTCGAGATTGAGTTGCTGGAAGTGCTGACGCGCGACGATTGAAGGCTCGGGGTCGCTCAACTGTTCTTGATATGTTTGAAAAAACGTCGGCAGCTCCCACAACTATTTGTTTTACCGTTCGCCGATCTCTCCTTGAATGCCGGGTGTCGCTGCTGATACTGTACAAAAACACAGTATCCGGTAGCCCGCCATGCAGTTGATCGAAAAACTCAGCATCCTCGCCGATGCGGCCAAGTACGACGCGTCTTGCGCCAGCAGCGGGGCGCCCAAGCGCACCTCCGAGGGCAAGGTCGGGCTGGGTTCGAGCGATGGCATGGGCATCTGCCACAGCTACACACCCGATGGGCGCTGTGTGTCGTTGCTCAAGGTGCTGCTGACCAATTTCTGCCTCTACGACTGCCAATACTGTGTCAACCGCCGCTCCAGTGACGTGCCCCGTGCGCGGTTCAACCCGGAGGAGGTGGTGAGCCTGACCCTGGACTTCTACCGGCGTAATTGCGTCAGCGGGCTGTTTCTCAGTTCGGGGATCATTCGTTCGGCGGACTACACCATGGAGCAACTGGTGCGGGTCGCCAAGTTGCTGCGTGAGGAGCATGACTTTCGCGGTTATATCCACCTCAAGACCATCCCCGAAGCGGATCCTGCATTGATTGCCGAGGCCGGGCGGTATGCCGATCGCTTGAGCGTGAACATTGAGTTGCCCACCGATAAAAGCCTGCAGATCCTCGCGCCGGAGAAGCAGATCGGTTCGATCAAGCAGGCGATGCAGACGATTTTCACCGGCGAGCAAACCGTGCTCAACGAGCCCCGGGCACCGCGGTTCGCCCCGGCCGGGCAAAGCACGCAGATGATTGTCGGCGCCGATGACACCGACGACAGCACCATCCTGCACGGTGCCGAGGCGCTGTATGGCAACTTCAAGTTGCGCCGGGTGTACTACTCGGCGTTCAGCCCGATTCCCAATAGCCCGAAAAGCGTGCCCCTGGCGGCGCCGCCGCTGATGCGCGAGCACCGTTTGTACCAGGCCGACTTTCTGCTGCGCAGTTATGGTTTCCGCGCCAACGAACTGTTCGCGGGGCCGGGGGATCTGGCGCTGGATATCGACCCGAAGCTGGCCTGGGCCCTGGAGCATCGCGAGGTGTTCCCGCTGGACCTGAACCGTGCCGAGGCGACGTTGATCGCGCGTATCCCGGGGATTGGCCTGCGTACCACCGAACGCCTGGTGGAGCTGCGCCGGCAACGCAAGATCCGTTTTGAAGACCTGGCGCGCATGCGCTGCGTGCTGACCAAGGCCAAGCCGTTCTTCATCACCAGCGACTACCACCCCCAGCAGGCGGAAAGCACCAGCGTGCTGCTGCGCGAGCAACTGCGCGACCGCCCGCAACCGGAACAGATGGGGTTATGGGGATGATCAGCCTGGAATGCGACAACCTGTTCAGCACCTGGCGCGAGCAGGCACGCTGGCTGCTCAGCCATCAGATCGACCCCAGCCATGTCAGTTGGGGCGAAGTGGAAGTGGCGGACCTGTTTGCCACCGATGAACACTACCCCACGCACAATGGCCCGTTCCAGGCACGCATTCCCAAGGCGCTGCTGGAGCTGCTGGAAAGTGCCGCCTGTTACCACGGTGAGCAGCGCTGGAGCCTGTTGTATGAAGTGCTGTGGCGCGTCAGCCATGGTGACCGCACGGCGATGATGGCGGGGGATCAACTGGGCAGCGAGTTGCAACGGCGGATCAAGCAGGTAAGGCGTGAGGCCCACCATCTGCATGCGTTTGTGCGTTTTATCGCGCTGCCGGCGGCGGCGGGGCCGGAGTTGCCGGAGTACGTGGCCTGGCACGAACCGGCCCACGATATTTTGCACAGTGCCAGCCAGCATTTTGTCGGGCGCATGGGCCGTCATCGCTGGATGATCGCGACGCCCCTGGATGGGGTGTATTACGACGGTGAGCAGTTGATTCATCAACGCCAGTGCCCGGAGCAATGGCAGCAGTTGGCGCAGAATGTCGAAGATCCACACAGTGCCATGTGGCTGACCTATTACAGCCATATCTTCAACCCGGCGCGGTTGAATCCCAAGGTCATGGAGGGGCACCTGCCGAGCCGGTTCTGGAAGAATTTGCCGGAGGGTAAGTTGATACCGGGGTTGATCAGCGAGGCGCGGACGGGGAAGCAGCGGGATGGGCAGGCGAAGCTGATTGGTGAGCGCCCCGGCAAGCGGATTTCAGGCGGGCACGGTTAAAACATGTGGGAAACATATGGGAAGCATATGGCGGGCTGGCTTGTGTGGGAACTGGCTTGCCTGCGATAGCATCACCTCGGTATAGCTGATAGACCGAGGCGTCTGCATCGCAGGCAAGCCAGCTCCCACACAGGCAAGCCCACACAAGTCCACCCCCCACATCTGATCTGCATCGTGTGAGGCGATGGGGTTCAGGCCAACTCAGTCGCGGTGTTTTTCACCACCGCCAGCTCCGGATGGGCCACCAGTTTGTCGATGTGCAGCTCATCATTGTTCAACCAGGTTTCCGTCAGCACGCGGTAGTGCTCCATGTCCCGGCAGCGCATGCGCAGGCTGTAGTCGAAGGGGCCGCTGATCAATTGGCACTCGAACACCTGTGGGCAGGCTTTGACGCAGGCTTCGAAGGCTTTTTGCGCCGAGCGCCCGCTCTGGTTCGACAAGGCCACCAGTACCAGCAAGGACAACCCCGGCGAGACCATTTGCACATCAATGATCGCGCCGTAGCCGCGAATCACCCCGCGCCGCTCCAGCTTGCGCACCCGCTCCAGGCAGGGCCTGGGCGTCAGGTGCACCAGCGAAGACAGCTTTTCGTAGGTGATACGCCCCTGATGGCGCAAGACATCAATGATGGCTTCATCAATGCGATCCAGCACTGGGGTGGAATGGGGTCCGTTGGCCTTGGTATCCATGGTCGATTCTGTGTTCACTTCAAGCGGTTGGAGAGAAATTGCTGCAAGCGTTCGCTGGTCGGATGGTCGAGAATCTCGGCGCTGCCTTGTTCTTCGACGCGGCCCTGGTGCAGGAACAGCACCTGGCTGGAGACTTGCCGGGCAAAGCCCATTTCGTGGGTGACCATAAGCATGGTACGACCTTCCTCGGCCAACGTCTGTATGACTTTGAGGACTTCTCCTACAAGCTCCGGATCCAGCGCCGAGGTCGGTTCATCGAACAGGATAATCTCCGGCTCCATGGCCAGGGCCCGGGCGATGGCCACGCGCTGTTGCTGACCACCGGAGAGAAACGCCGGGTATTGATCGGCGACCCGGCCCGGCAGGCCGACTTTATCCAGGTACATCCGCGCGCGTTTCTCCGCTTCGGCGGCACTGACGCCCAACACCCGGCGTGGCGCCATGCAGATGTTTTCCAGCACGGTCATGTGGCTCCACAGGTTGAAGTGCTGGAACACCATGGCCAGGCGCGTGCGCAGGTTCTGCAGTTGTGCCTGGTGCGGCGCCTGCACCCCGGCGCGACCCTGGCGCATTTCAATGCTGATGCCGTCCAGGGTGATTACCCCGGCGTCGGGCTGTTCGAGGAAATTGATGCAGCGCAGCATGGTGCTTTTGCCGGAGCCGCTGGCGCCGATCAGGCTGATCACATCGCCCTTGCTGGCGTTGAGTGAAACCCCCTTGAGCACTTCGTGGTCGCCGTAGCTTTTATGCAGGTCTTCGACCTTGAGTTTGACGTTGGCGCCGGCCGCCACCACGTTCGGGCGGGGCGCGGCAGTGTGTGTGGGATGAGCGGCCAGGGCCTGTGCGGACTGATTCATGGGTTAGCCTCGGGTCGGGACAAGAAAGCGCATCCAGCGTCGTTCGGCCAGTCGGAACAGGCCCACCAATGCGAAGGACAGCAGCATGTACAGCAGCGCAGCAATGCCGAAGGCCTGGAACGTGAGGAACGTTTCGGCATTGGCGTCACGGGCCACCTTGAGGATGTCGGCGATGGTTGCGGTAAATGCCAGGGACGTGGCGTGCAGCATCAGGATCATTTCGTTGCTGTAGGCCGGCAATGCGCGGCGCAGCGCGGCGGGGATCACCACGAACAGGTTCATCCGCCAGCCGTGCAGGCCGTAGGCCCGCGCGGCTTCAATTTCGCCATGGGGAATATTGCGAATGGCCCCGGCGAAGATTTCCACGGTGTAGGCGCAGGTGTTGAGCACAAAGGCCAGCAGCGTGCAGTTCAAGGCATTGCGGAAAAACTGATTGAGCAGGGCGTTATCCTGCACCACTTCCAGGCTGTACAGGCCGGTGTAGCAAATCAGCAACTGGATATACAGCGGCGTGCCGCGAAACAGGTAGGTGTACACCTCCACCGGCCAGCGTAGCCAGAAGTGCTCGCTGACGCGGGCGATTGCCAGGGGGATGGACAGGAAAAACCCGAGGATCACCGACACGATAAACAGCCACAAGGTCATGGCCACCCCGGAAAACCCCGAGCCATCGGTCCACAGGTACGCCAGGCCATATTGCTGGATCAGTTCGATCATCGCGCCACTCCTTTGATGCCGACGTTGTAGCGCCGTTCCAGGCGTTTGAAGATGCGGTTGGAGAGGGTGGTGATCACCAGGTACACCAGGCCCGCAAGGATCAGGAAGTACAACGGGTCATTGGTGGTCTTGCCGGCGTTCTGCGCGGCCTTGACCAGGTCCGCCAGGCCGATGATCGACACCAGCGCCGTGGACTTGAGCAGTACCAGCCAGTTATTGCCCAGCCCCGGCAACGCAAACCGCATCAATTGCGGGAACATCACCAGCCGAAACCGCTGCCAGCGGCTCAAGCCGTAGGCGGTCGCTGCTTCCAGTTGGCCCACCGGCACACTGAGCATCGCGCCGCGAAAGTTTTCGGTGAAATACGCACCGTAGATAAAACCCAGGGTGATCACACCGGCGGTGAAGGGATCAATTTCGAAGTAGTTCCAGCCAAGCATCTCGGTCAAGTCATTGAGCCACAGTTGCAGGCTGTAGAAGATCAGCAGGATCAGTACCAGGTCCGGCACGCTGCGGATCAAGGTGGTGTAGAGGGTGGCGGGGATGCGCAACAGCTTATGGCTGGACAGCTTGGCACCGGCGGCGATCAGGCCCAGGCTCAGGCTCAGGACCAGCGCGAGGAACGCCAGCTTGATGGTCATCCAGGCACCCTGGGCCAACAGCGGGCCGAAGCCTTGCAGGTTGAGGAGTTCATTCACGGGAAAGTCTCGATAGAACCGGTAGGAACCTGCCGCAAATGGCGGTGTTTGTCGCACCGCCAGCGCTGGCAAGCCGGCTCCTACAGGGGATAGGGCGGGGGATTACTCGTGATAGATATCTTCGTCACCGAAGTACTTCTTCTGGATCAGCGCGTAAGTGCCATCGGCCTGGATGGCTGCGATGCCCTTGTTGATCAGCGCCAGCAGTTCCTGGTCGTTCTTGCGCAGGCCCATGGCAATGTCCAGCGGCAAGGTCGGGTCCTTGAAGGCCGGGCCGGATTGGTAGTCGGCGCCTTCAGGCTTGGACAGGAAGTTGAGCTGGGCTTCGAGCTTGTCGGTCAGCGTCGCGTCGAGGCGGCCGTTTTGCAGGTCGGCATAGTTCTGGTCCTGGGACTGGTATGCCTTGACCTGGGCACCGAGCTTGGCCAGGTGGGCGCGGGCATAGGCTTCCTGCAGCGAGCCCTGGAGCACGCCGACCTGTTTGCCCTTGAGGGATTCCGGCGTATCGCCGAAACCGGCGCCCTTGCGGGTGATCACCGAGGTGGGGCTGAGGAACAGGCGGTCGCTGAAGTCGATCTGTTTTTGCCGGGCCGGGGTCACGGCCATGGAGGACATGATGGCGTCGAACTTGCGCGCACGCAGTGCCGGGATCATGCCGTCGAATTCGTTGTGGACCCAGGTGCACTTGACTTCAAGCTTGGCGCAGATAGCGTTGCCCAGCTCAATGTCGAAACCTTGCAGGCTGCCGTCGGCGGCCACGGATTCAAAGGGTGGGTACTCGGGGAACACGCCGAAACGGATTTCTTTCCATTCCTGGGCCTGGACGGCGGTGGCGCACAAAGGCAGGAGCAGCGCGGCGACGAGTGATCGGAGCGGAGTCATGGTGTTTTCCCTATATTTTGTAATTGATGTCAGGGCAGTAGAAAGGGTGCGGCATGCATTCATTTGCTGACTCTTTGGTCGCGCTCAGAATGCTTCATGATGGTGCGTTTTTTGTGTCGTTTACCTAGTCCTTCGCATGCGGAATGCGCTGTTAAAACGCGGATTGCAGCAGAATCGGCTGCGGCACCCTGTATATCGGCTTTTCAAACCGCGGTTTAGGGCCCGCCGCTTGCGCAAAGCGGCAGGCCAGAGCGGTTTCAGGCGCGCTTTTTATGCTGTGCGGTTGGTCGCTGGGCCAGGCGGGCGAACAGGTCCTTGGGGTCGGCCAGGTCCGGTACCAGCTCCAACTCGCTGCCCACGTCCAGGGCCTTGGCCACATCCAGTACATAACGCAGGGCCGAATAGTCTTCGAGGGCAAAACCTACCGAGTCAAACAGGGTGACCTGGCGCGCATTTTCCCGGCCCGGCTTCTGGCCGTTGATCACTTGCCACAGCTCGGTGACCGGCGAGTCCTCGGGCATATGCTGGATTTCGCCTTCGATACGGCTTTGTGGTTCGTACTCGACGATCACCCGCGCGCGCTCGACGATGCGCCGGTCCAGTTCGGTCTTGCCGGGGCAGTCGCCGCCCACGGCATTGAGGTGCATGCCGGGCTCGATCATGTCGTCGGTAAGGATGGTGGCGTAGGCCTTGTCGGCGGTGACGGTGGTGACGATATCGGCGCCTTTCACCGCTTCGGCGACGCTACCCGCGAGGGTCAGCTTGATCGCCGGGAAGGCCTTGAGGTTGTTCGCCAGCTTGTGCATGGCCTGGGTATCTATATCGAACAGGCGGATCTCATTGATGCCCAGCAAGGTGTGAAACGCCAGGGCCTGGAACTCACTTTGCGAGCCATTGCCGATCAGCGCCATGCTGCGGCTGTTGTCCCGTGCCAGGTAGCGCGCAACCAGGGCCGAAGTGGCGGCAGTGCGGATCGCCGTGGTCAGGGTCATCTCGCTGAGCAGCACCGGTTTGCCGGTATCCACATCCCCCAGGGCGCCGAACGCCATGACCGTGAGCATGCCGCTCTGGGTATTTTTCGGGTGGCCGTTGACGTATTTGAAGGCATACAGCGAAGCATCCGAGACCGGCATCAGTTCGATCACGCCCTCGGGCGAGTGGTTGGCCAGGCGCGCGCATTTTTCGAAGTCATTCCAGCGCAGGTAGTCGGCGCGGATGTACTCGGCCATCTCGGTGATGCAGGTTTGCAGGCCTTTTTGCGATACCAGGTAGCTGAGGTCGTTGACGTCGATATAACGGGTCATGGAAAAACTCCTTATTGGAATGAGGCGCGGGCCGGAAGATGCACTTCGGCCAACATGCAGCGGGCACTGCCGCCGCCGATGCGTTCGATGTTGTCGATATTCACCACGACTGGGTGGGTGTGGCGTTCCACATGCAGGCGCTGCGCCGGCTTGAGCGAGCGCCAGGCGCTGGCCGACATCACCAGCAGCGGCTGGCCGTCGCGGTCGTGGAGTTCCAGCATGTTGCCGGCGAAGGCTTCCAGTTGGTCGAAGTCCAGGGCCAGGATGTCTTTGCCGGTGTCGCGCAGGGAGCGTTCCAGGCCCTGGCGTTCTTGGGTTTCGGGCAGCGCGTCCAGGCACACCACCGACAGGTCGCGGCCGACGCTCATCATCACGTTGCTGTGGTAGATCGGTGCGTGATGGCGGTCGACGGCGTGGAAGGCGCAGACCTGATAGTCCAGGCGCTCGGCAAACTGGCGCAGGGCATCGTGATGGGTGCGCCCGGAGTGGCAGGCGTAGCTGATGCGGTGCTGGCGGTCGAGGACCATGCTGCCAGTACCTTCGAGGAACATGTTCTGTTGTTCCAGGTGGCTGAAGTCGATGGTGTCTTTGATTGCGAAGCGCTGCTCCAGTACTTGCAGCACGCCTTTATCGCGCTCCAGGCGGCGGTTCTGGCCCTCCATCGGGTACAGCACCAGGCTGCCGTCGGCATGACTGCTCCACCAGTTATTGGGGAAGATCGAATCCGGGGTATGGGGCGCGGGTGTGTCCTGCACCACCAACACGTCCACACCATGCTGGCGCAGGGTGTCGACATAACCGTCGAACTCTTCCAGCGCTTTGTGCTGTGCGGCCACCGGATCGACGGGCGCGCGCTGGAAGCGGTTGTTGATCGCGGTGTCCGGGTTAAAGGCAAAGTGCGCCGGGCGAATCATCAGGACGGTATTGGTGGTTTGCATGGGGGCACGAGTCCATGGGGTTGGGCATTGAGGCTATTTTGTGCGCTCTGGCCGTAGAATCCCGGCTGAAACAGGGGAGCAGCCCAGCCGGGAAAGCTGAAAAGAGGGGTGTGGCAGCCGAATCGGCTGTCAGGGGGCGCTCAAACCTGTAGGAGCCGACTTGTGTGGGAGCTGGCTTGCCTGCGATAGCATCACCGCGGTGTAGCGGACACACCGAGGTGCCTGCATCGCGGGCAAGCCCGGCTCCCACACAAGCCCACACATGGGTATTGTGGTGGCTGTCATTACGTCACCCGTCAGGAGGAGTCATGTCTACCGCCGTCCGCCTCGCCCAACCCACCGATGCCGAAGGCATCAGCCAGGTCATCCTGGCGGCCCTGCGCAGCAGCAACGCCCGTGACTACCCGGCGGATGTGATTGCGCGGGTGGCGAGCAACTTCACGCCGGAGGCGGTGCTGCAATTGCTCACGCGGCGTACCGTGCTGGTTGCACTCCAGGATCAAGAAATCGTCGCGACCGCCGCCTTGGACGCCAATGTGGTGCGTTCGGTGTTCGTCAACCCGGTGCTGCAAGGGCAGGGCATCGGCCGCCAACTGATGGCCGATATCGAACAGCGGGCCCGTGAGGCTGGGGTCACGGTATTGAGCGTACCGTCGTCCCTCACCGCCGAGCCGTTTTATACCAAGCTGGGGTTCCAGACCGTGCGGGATGTGTACCACGGCAACGAGCGCACCCTGGTGATGGAGAAAGTATTGTCGTCTCGCCACCCCATCGGCGTGTATCGCGACCGTTTGCATCGGGCCCAGGTCGCGGCGTTATGGCAGACGGCGTTTGGTTATGACACCCCACATAACCGGCCGGAACTGGCGATTGATAGAAAGCTTGCGGTGGAGGACGGGCTGTTCTTTGTCGCCACCCACGGCAAGGCCGTGATCGGCACCTTGATGGCAGGTTACGACGGGCATCGGGGTTGGTTGTATTCGGTGGCCGTGCATCCGGACTATCGCCGGCAAGGCCTGGGCGCGTCGTTGGTGCGCCATGGGGAACAGGCGTTGATCGCCCTCGGCTGCCTGAAGATCAACCTGCAGATCAATCTGAGCAACGATACGGTGGTGGGTTTCTACGAAGCACTGGGGTATGGCGTGGAGCCGAGGATCAGCATGGGCAAGAAGATTGCGCAGAACCTGCCCAAATCCTGAAACCACCCGTAAGCAAATGTGGGAGCGGGCTTGCTCGCGAAAGCGGTGGGTCAGTCACTGATGACGTTGACTGATCCACCGCTTTCGCGAGCAAGCCCGCTCCCACATTTTGTTGCGCAGCGGGGCTTAGACCTTGACGATCCAGCCAGCTGGCGCTTCAACGTCGCCGGACTGCACACCGGTCAGCTCTTTGTAGAGCTTCTGGGTCACTGGGCCGACTTCTTTTTCGCTGTAGAACACGTGCAGCTTGTCTTTGTACTCGATCCCGCCGATAGGCGTGATCACTGCCGCCGTACCGCAGGCGCCGGCTTCCTTGAAGTCTGCCAGCTTGTCGATCAGCACGTCGCCTTCGACCACGTCCAGGCCCAGGCGGGTCTTGGCCAGTTCGATCAGCGACAGGCGGGTGATGCCTGGCAGCACCGACGGCGAGTTCGGGGTGACGAACTTGTTGTCGTGGGTGATCCCGAAGAAGTTGGCCGAACCGACTTCTTCGATTTTCGAGTGGGTGGCCGGGTCCAGGTAGATGCAGTCGGCAAAGTTGGCTTTTTTCGCCAGGGAGCCGGGCATCAGGCTGGCTGCGTAGTTGCCACCGACCTTGGCGGCGCCGGTGCCGTTCGGCGCGGCGCGGTCGTAGCCGGAGATCAGGAAGTTGTGCGGGGTCAGGCCGCCCTTGAAGTAGGCGCCGACCGGGATGCAGAAGATCGAGAAGATGAACTCGGGCGCGGTACGCACGCCGATGTTGTCACCGGTGCCGATCACGAACGGGCGCAGGTACAGCGCGCCGCCAGTGCCGTACGGCGGGATGAACCGCTCGTTGGCGCGGACCACTGCCTTGCACGCCTCGATGAAGGCTTCGGTCGGCACCTGCGGCATCAGCAGGCGGGCGCAGCTGCGTTGCATGCGGGCGGCGTTCTGGTCCGGGCGGAACAGGTTGATCGAACCGTCCTTGCAGCGATAGGCCTTCAGGCCCTCAAAGCACTGCTGGCCATAGTGCAGGGCGGTGGAGCCCTCGCTGATGTGCAGCACGTTGTCTTCGGTCAGGGTGCCTTCTTGCCAGGCGCCGTCTTTCCAGGTCTGGAGAAAACGCTTGTCGGTCTTGATGTAGTCAAAACCCAATTTGTCCCAATTGATGCTTTCGTTACCCATGACACCCTCTATCTCTTTTCAACCGCCTGGTCGAAGGCAGGCTTTTGGTTTATTTCTGGATGGGCGCAACAATACTTCATTCTTGGCCTGTGTGGGAGCGGGCTTGCTCACGATAGCGGTGGGTCAGTTAACGCCTCTGACACTGACACATTGCTATCGCGGGCAAGCCCGCTGCCACAGTGGGTCAGAGGTGCAGGGCATGCCCCAGCGCCCGCAGCGCCGCTTCCTGCACGGCTTCACCGAGGGTCGGGTGGGCATGAATGGTGCCTGCCACATCCTCCAGGCGCGCGCCCATTTCCAGGCTCAGGCCAAAGGCCGTGGACAGTTCGGACACGCCAACCCCCACCGCCTGCCAGCCAACAATCAGGTGATTGTCGCGGCGTGCCACCACCCGCACGAAGCCGGTCTTGGACTCCAGGGTCATGGCCCGGCCATTGGCCGCAAACGGGAAGCTCGAGACAATGCAGTCCAGGCCCGCAGCCTTGGCTTCGTCCGGGGTGTTGCCGACCACCACCAGTTCCGGGTCGGTAAAGCACACCGCCGGGATCGCCGCCGGGTTGAACTCGCGGGATTTACCGCTGATCAGCTCCGCGACCATTTCGCCCTGGGCCATGGCCCGGTGCGCCAGCATCGGTTCGCCGCTCAGGTCGCCGATGGCCCACACATTGCGCATGCTGGTCTGGCAACGACTGTCGATCTGGATTGCCGCGCCGTTCATCGTCAGGTTCAAGGCTTCCAGGTTCCAGCCCTGGGTGTTGGGTTTGCGACCGACGGCAACCAGCACCTGGTCGGTGCCGAGGGCCAGGGTCTCGCCATTCGGATCGCGCACTTGCAGGCTGCCACCTTCAAAACCCGTCACGCTGTGCTTGAGGTACAGCTTGACCCCCAACTGCTTGAGGGATTCGGCGACCGGCTGCGTCAGCTCGGCGTCGTAGGCCGGCAGGATGCGGTCCTGGGCTTCGACCACGCTGACCTCGGCCCCGAGTTTGCGATAGGCAATCCCCAGTTCCAGGCCGATATAACCGCCACCCACCACGATCAAGCGTTTTGGCACACGGCTCGGCGCCAAGGCTTCGGTGGACGAAATGATCGGCCCGCCAATCGGCAGCATCGGCAGGTTGACGCTTTTCGAACCGGTGGCCAGCAGCAGGTGCTCGCACTGGATGCGTTGGCCATCCACGTCCACGGTCTTGCCGTCGACGATCTTGGCCCAGCCGTGGATCACCTGCACTTTGTGCTTTTTCAGCAGCGCGGCAACCCCGGTGGTCAGGCGGTCGACAATGCCGTCCTTCCACTCGACGCTCTTGCGGATGTCCAGGGTCGGCACATCCACTTCGATGCCCAGGGCCGAACCCTGGCTGTGGTGCACGGTTTGCTGGAACTGCTCGGCAACGTGGATCAGGGCCTTGGACGGAATGCAGCCGATATTCAGGCAGGTACCGCCCAACGCCTGGCCTTCTACCAGAATGGTCGGGATGCCCAGTTGGCCGGCGCGAATCGCCGCCACATAGCCGCCCGGGCCGCCGCCGATAATCAGCAGCGTGGTATGCAAAGTCTGAGTCATGCCCTTACTCCAGGAACAGGCTGGCGGGTTGTTCGAGCAGGCCACGGATGGCCTGGATGAATTGCGCCGCGTCCATGCCATCGACCACCCGGTGATCGAAGGAGCTGGAGAGGTTCATCATCTTGCGGATCACGATCTGCCCCTTGATCACCATTGGTCGCTCGACGATGCGGTTGACGCCGACAATCGCCACTTCCGGCAGGTTCAGCACTGGGGTGCTGACAATTCCGCCCAACGCGCCGAGGCTGGTCAGGGTGATGGTCGAGCCCGACAGTTCGTCACGGCTGGCCTTGCCATTGCGCGCGGCGTTGGCCAGGCGGGTGATTTCTTCGGCGGTGCCCCACAGGCTGCGCGCCTCGGCGTGACGCACCACGGGCACCATCAGGCCGACATCGCTCTGGGTGGCGACGCCCACATGCACCGCGCCAAGGCGGGTGATGACTTGGGCTTCGTCGTCATAACGCGCGTTGATCTGCGGGAAATCGCGCAAGGCCACAACCATCGCGCGCACCAGGAATGGCAGCAACGTCAGCTTGCCGCGGCTGGCGCCGTGTTTTTCATTGAGGTGTACGCGCAAGTCGTCGAGGGCCGTCACGTCGATCTCTTCGACGTAGCTGAAATGTGCGGCGCGGCGCGTGGCGTCCTGCATGCGCTGGGCGATCTTGCGGCGCATGCCGATCACCGGGATCTGCTCTTCGTCGTTACGCTCGGCATACGGGTTGGCGCCGGCCGAGGCGCGGGTGCTGCCCTGTTGCAGATAGGCATCAAGGTCTTCATGCAGAATACGCCCGGCCGGGCCCGAGCCCTGGACCAGGCGTAGCTGGATCCCGGCGTCCAGCGCATGCTTGCGCACGGCGGGCGAGGCCAGCGGGCGCTCATTGGCGTCGCGGGCCACCGGGGCCTGGGCGGCCACCACCGGCTTGGCGGCCGGTTTGCTTTCAACCGCAGGGGCCTTGATTTCGGCTTTTGGGGCCGGCGCGGCTTCTTCAACCACCGCCGACAACGCCGACTCCCGGGTATTGCCCGCGCCTTCGACTTCAATGCTGATCAGGATACTGCCCACGGCCATGACTTCACCCGGCTCGCCGCCCAGCGATATCACCTTGCCATGGACCGGCGAGGGAATATCCACCATCGCCTTGTCGGTCATCACATCCGCCAGCACCTGGTCTTCCACGACCATATCGCCGACCTTGACGTGCCATACCGACAACTCAACTTCTGCGATGCCTTCGCCAATGTCCGGCATCTTGATAACGTGCGTGCCCATTCAGACCTCCATGACCCGTTGCAAAGCCGCGCCCACACGGGTCGGGCCAGGGAAATACGCCCACTCTTGCGCGTGGGGGTAGGGGGTGTCCCAGCCGGTCACACGCTCGATAGGCGCTTCCAGGTAGTGGAAGCAGTGTTCTTGCACCAACGACACCAGTTCGGCACCAAAACCGCAGGTCCGAGTGGCTTCATGCACCACCACGCAACGGCCGGTCTTTTTCACCGACTTGACGATGGTTTCCAGGTCCAGCGGCCACAGGCTGCGCAGGTCGATGACTTCGGCGTCGATGCCGGTTTCTTCGGCGGCCACTTGCGACACGTACACGGTGGTGCCGTAAGTCAGCACCGTGACGGCCGAGCCTGGACGCACGATGGCAGCCACATCCAGCGGCACCGTGTAGTAGCCGTCCGGCACCTGGGCTTGCGGGTGTTTGGACCACGGGGTCACCGGGCGGTCGTGGTGGCCGTCGAACGGGCCGTTGTACAGGCGCTTGGGCTCGAGGAAGATCACCGGGTCATCGTTTTCGATGGAGGCGATCAGCAGGCCCTTGGCGTCATAGGGGTTGGACGGCATCACCGTGCGCAGGCCGCAGACCTGGGTGAACACCGCTTCGATACTCTGGCTGTGGGTCTGGCCGCCGTAGATGCCGCCGCCGCAGGGCATGCGCATGGTCAGCGGTGCAGTGAACTGGCCGGCCGAGCGATAACGCAGGCGCGCCGCTTCCGAGATGATCTGGTCGGTGGCCGGGTACACGTAGTCGGCGAACTGAATCTCGGCCACCGGGCGCAGGCCATAGGCACCCATGCCCACGGCCACGCCGATAATGCCGCTTTCGGAGATCGGCGCATCAAACACCCGCGAGGTGCCGTACTTGCTCTGCAAGCCTTCGGTGCAACGGAACACGCCGCCGAAGTAACCGACGTCCTGGCCGAATACCACCACATTGTCGTCGCGCTCAAGCATCACATCCATGGCCGAGCGCAGGGCCTGGATCATGGTCATGGTGGTCGTGGTCATGGCGGTTTCCAGCTCGATTTTATTGTTGTGATCGTTCATGTCAGATCCCCAACTCTTGACGCTGGCGCTTCAAGTGCTCCGGCATCTCTTTATAAACGTCTTCGAACATGCTCGCGGCGCTTGGAATCTGGCCACCGGCCAGGGTGCCGTACTGTTCGGCTTCTTTCTGCGCGCTGATCACTTCGGCCTCCAGCTGCGCACTGACCGTGGCGTGTTCCTCTTCGGACCACTGGCCAATCTTGATCAGGTGCTGCTTGAGGCGGGCAATCGGGTCGCCCAGCGGGAAGTGGCTCCAGTCGTCGGCAGGCCGGTACTTGGAGGGGTCATCGGAGGTGGAGTGCGGGCCGGCGCGGTAGGTGACCCATTCGATCAGGGTCGGGCCGAGGTTGCGGCGCGCGCGTTCGGCGGCCCAGGCAGAGGCGGCGTACACCGCGATAAAGTCGTTGCCGTCCACCCGCAGGGAGGCGATGCCACAACCCACGCCGCGTCCGGCGAAGGTGGTGGCTTCACCACCGGCGATGGCCTGGAAGGTGGAGATCGCCCACTGGTTGTTGACCACGTTGAGAATCACCGGCGCGCGGTACACGTGGGCGAAGGTCAGGGCGGTGTGGAAGTCCGATTCGGCGGTGGCACCATCGCCGATCCATGCCGAGGCAATCTTGGTATCGCCCTTGATCGCCGAGGCCATGCCCCAGCCCACGCCCTGTACGAACTGGGTGGCGAGGTTGCCGGAAATGGAGAAGAAACCGAAGTCTTTTACCGAGTACATGATCGGCAACTGGCGGCCCTTGAGCGGATCGCGCTCGTTGGACAGCAGTTGGCAGATCAGGTCTACCAGTGGCACTTCACGGGCCATCAGGATGCTTTGCTGGCGGTAGGTGGGGAAGCACATGTCGTCGATGCTCAAGGCCAGGGCCTGGGCGCTGCCGATGGCTTCTTCGCCAAGGCTTTGCATATAGAACGACATCTTTTTCTGACGCTGGGCGACCACCATGCGGTTGTCGAAGATCCGCGTCTTGAGCATGGCACGCATGCCGCGGCGCAAAATGTCTACCGGGACACCTTCGGCCCATGGGCCCAGGGCCTGGCCCTGGTCGTCGAGCACGCGGATCAGGCCCTTGGCCAGGTCGGCGGTGTCGGCGGCTTCTACGTCAATTGCGGGTTTGCGCACCGTACCCGCATCGGTCAGATGCAGATAGGTAAAGTCGGTCTTGCAACCTGGACGGCCAGAAGGCTCGGGAACGTGCAGGCGCAGCGGTTCGTATTGCTGGGTCATGGCTTTCTACGCTCGATCTTGTGAATTTCTTGTAGTGGGCGCGCTTAGCTGACAGTCAGTCCCCGGGTAGGAGAAATCTTGTCCTACAACAATCATAGGCCGGGGCGTGGAGAATATTTATCTCTGTTTGGTTGCGCCTGAGATCATTTGAGGATAAAAAATCTGCATAAACATAATAAACAGGTGGTTTTGTCTCATGCGCAAGCTGGACCGTATTGATATCGGGATTCTCAACAGCCTTCAGGAGAATGCCCGCATCACCAACGCCGACCTCGCACGTTCGGTCAACCTGTCGCCCACGCCGTGTTTCAACCGGGTCAAGGCGATGGAAGAATTGGGCTTGATCCGTGACCAGGTCACGCTGCTGGACGCCGATTTGCTGGGGCTGCATGTCAATGTGTTTATCCACGTCAGCCTGGAAAAGCAGAACGAGGAAGCCCTGCAGCAATTCGAGGGGGCGATTTCCGACCGGCCGGAGGTGATGGAGTGCTACCTGATGGCCGGCGACCCGGACTACCTGATCCGGGTGCTGGTGCCGACCATCCAGTCGTTGGAGCGCTTTATGATGGATTTTCTGACCAAGGTGCCGGGTGTGGCGAACATCCGCTCGAGCTTTGCACTCAAGCAGGTGCGCTACAAGACCGCGCTGCCGCTGCCGGCCAATGGTTTGAACCTAGGCAGCTGACTTATTCATAACGGTAGTCAAGTTGCTCAAGGTCCAGGGTCTGCCTGACGGTCCAGCGCTCTGGCCAGGGTGCCGGTTCGTTTGGCGGGTTGAACACCAGGCTTGAGTCCAGCACGCCGTTGGGGGCGTCAGCCCTGGGCTGGAACGGCTCGCTGATCGGATGCTGCTGGCGCCACTGCTCCCACAGAAAGTCCAGATGGCAATGGTGCAGGAAAAACAGCGGGTCATTGGAAGAGGAGGCGGTGGTCATATCGCCGCCGATCCAGGCATGAACCCTGTTGTGCAATCGGTCTTCACTGACATTTTCCCAACCTCCGGAGGCTTCAGCCACGGGGACTTGCCAGTACGGGGTGCGCGCTAACGTTGAAATCACTTCCAGGGGGCCTGGCAAGGGCTGCTCGGGATTTGCCCCCAGGTCGCGACGCAGACCCTGATCACCCGAATTGTCGTCCCACACCTTGAGTTCGAATGCGCCGTTGAACACGGAAAATGGGCCGGTGGTGACACGTTGGTTTTGCATGTTGTCGCCGTTGCCCCCCATGAAATCGGCGGTGAAGGGGTTGCTGCGACCCTCTAGCTGCCAATCCCAATAGGGCAGGGTGATAGACGGATCATTTGCGGCGGCTTTGAGCGCCAGTTCGAACTGCCGAATCAGGATCCGGTGCCAGGGATAGAACAGCGGGCTTTGGTGGGGGTTGGGGACCAGTGGGTTGGGCCCGCCCATAGAGTTGCGATGGACCTGCACGAAATCGTCATAGCGGCTCTGCAGGCCGGGGCGCAGGACACTTGGAACGTCGTTCTTGAGCCGCAGAATGGCGGTGACAAAGGCTCGTTTCTGCTCCCCGGTCAGGTCGCGGTGGTTGCGTCGGATGTCCATGTTTCAGATGCTCCATAGAATGTGGGTTCCTGGAGTATCCGTGGGGGAGGCAGCGGAATGTGGTGTATAGATCTTCCTCTCGTAACGTCGGTAATACGCAATTGTTTCTATTCATACGAGGCGATGTGACTGATAGCGATCATCTGGAAGTGTCTGGTGAGCAAGCCATTATTATAAAAAACGCTTGTCCTTATGGGCAGTAAGGTATCTGCTAAGCTCATGTCTTATTCGGAAGAGCGAGTCATAGAGAATGAGAAACTAGTCCATCTGGCTATTTAAGGCTCTAAGGGTGCTCGCCCGTCTGTTATCGTCGCGGCGTATTCTTGGTCTACTTGACTTATATGAGTAGTTAGCTAAGTAGTGGTTTGCGTGATTTTTTGTTTGTCGGCTCCATAAAACAACGATAGGCCTACATTTTTTTCACAGAACGCTCCACACACTGATGCCATCGAGGCTGTAAAAGTCCTTGAGCCAGTAAGCCTAGGGGAATTGCCATGTCAATGAGATCCATAAGATTGAACTCCCGTACCACCCTGTGTTTTGGCGTGGTGTGCCTGTTGCTTTTAATACAAGGCGCGATGACCCTGGTGAAAGTTGACAAAGTCTATTCGTCCACTGTGCAAATAGAAACTAACTGGCTACCCAGCATTCGTCAGGCTGGAAAGATGGAAAGTACGTTATTGAAACTTCGCTTGGAGTTGCGCAGGTTTGCACTGGATGCTAATCGGCTAAGTTCAACTTCGGTCGCTGCTGTTAAAGAGGCGAGTAGTGCGCTGGTTAAAGTAACCAATGAGTATGCTTCGTTTGTATCCAGTCCCGAAGAAAAGAATAAATATGATCAAGTCATACGGGATATACAGGCCTATAACCTGAAAGTTGATGAGTTGCTGGCCATGGACAGTTCACATTCGGCTGCTGACTTGAGTGTGTTTTTTAGAGATTACACCAGCCCTCTGGCCGTTAAGCTGCAGTCCATGATTGGGGAATTGTTGGCTATCAACGAAACGGGTGGGCAGGCCGCAGTGGCCACTGCGGCCCATGAATATGATGCTGCCCGATTGTTCACATTGATCCTGATGTTAGCTTCGGTGCTGTTGACCATTGTGGTCGCCCGACTGTTCACCAAAAGTATCATCACGCCGGTTGGCGAACTGTTGGCCGCGACGGCGAAGATTGCCCAGGGAGACTTGCGTGTCGCCATCCAGATCAGCGGCAAGGACGAACTGACCGACCTGCAACAGTCCACTGCAGCCATGCAGATGAGTTTGAAAAGTACTTTGCAGCATATATCCGAAGCATCCGGCCAACTGGCATCGGCTGCTGAAGAGATGAGTTCGATCACCAAGGAGTCCAGTGCCGGTATTGAACGACAAAGTATGGAGACCGATCAGGCCGCCACGGCGGTCAATGAGATGACTGCCGCGGTAGAAGAAGTGGCGCGTAATGCGGTGTCGGCCTCCCAGTCGACCCAGGACTCCCAACGCTCGGCAAAAGTCGGCCAGGAGCGGGTGACCCAGACCATCGCTTCGATTGAAAAATTGAGCGCCACCGTCCAGCAAACCGGGGTCGAAGTAGAGGGGCTGGCCAAACAGGCCCAGGACATTGCAAGGGTGGTGGAAGTCATCCGCTCCATTGCCGAGCAAACCAACCTGCTGGCCCTGAATGCGGCCATCGAAGCGGCCCGGGCCGGCGAGCAGGGGCGTGGCTTTGCGGTGGTGGCCGACGAGGTCAGGGCGTTGGCCCATAGAACGCAGACCTCGACCCAGGAAATCGAACAGATGATCGCGAAGATCCAGAGCTGTTCCAGTGAGGCGGTGCTCTCGATGGGGCTGAACCGAACTGAAGCCGTGGATTCGTTGAAGATCGCCCATGAAGCGGGTGCGGCCATTACTCAAATCACCCATGCGATCGAGGATATCAACGAGCGAAACCTGCTGATCGCCACCGCGTCGGAAGAGCAGGCCCACGTCGCACGCTCTGTCGACCAGAACCTCATCAGCATTCGTGACCTGTCTATCCAGAGCTCGTCGGCCGCCAGTCAAACCTCGATCGCCAGTAATGAACTGTCGAAGCTGGCGATTGATCTCAAACAGATTGTTTCGAGGTTCTCGGTGAACTGAGCCGAGTCGGGCAGGTTGTTTGATCTTGAACTGTGAGGTAATGCCTATGTTGAAATGCATTCCTACTTCGCAAGTCAGGTTGGGTATGTACGTCCAGAAGCTCAACGGCGCCTGGACTGACCATGGTTTTTGGAAAAACAGTTTTTTGCTGACCCGTCTGCAAGACCTGCAGCGTTTGCGTCAGTCACAGGTGCAGAGCCTGTGGATTGATACCGAGAAGGGGGACGACGTGCTGCCGGACGAGCTGCCGCGTTCGCCAGCTGTTACCTCAACGGTCGCTGCACTGGCGCAATCTGCGGTGCCCCCGCGTGTTGATATGAAGGTCGAGGTGGCGCGTGCCGTCAAGGTGTGCGCGCGGGCCAAGAGTGCCGTCGTCGAAATGTTCAGTGACTTGCGCATGGGGGGCGCGATCGACCCTACTCGCGTGGTTAGCCTGGTGGATGAAATTTCCCAGTCGATTTTGCGCCACCCCCATGCCTTGATCAGCCTGGCCCGGTTGAAGCGGGCCGATGAATACACCTATATGCATTCGGTCGCGGTCAGTGGCTTGATGATCGCGTTGGCCAGGCAGTTGGGGCTGTCGCCGGCATTGGTCCAGGAAGCAGGGCTGGCAGGGTTGTTCCATGACGTGGGGAAAATGGCCATCCCGGAGGGCATTTTAAGCAAGGCCGGCAAGCTGACTGAGGCGGAGTTCGAGATTGTGCGCAGCCATCCCCAGGAGGGGGTGAACATGTTGCGCAACAGCCCGCATATCAGCGCCCTGGTATTGGATGTGTGCTTGCATCACCATGAAAAGTGCAACGGCGAGGGTTATCCCCACGGCCTGCGCCAGGATCAGATCAGCTTGTTTGCACACATGGGCGCTGTGTGTGATGTGTACGATGCGGTGACCTCAGAGCGGCCTTATAAACAAGGCTGGGGGCCGGCCGATGCCATTCAGAAAATGGCCGAGTGGAAAGGCCATTTCGATGAGCGGGTGTTCCAGGCGTTTGTCCGGTGCATGGGGATTTACCCGGTGGGCGCCTTGGTGCGCCTGGAGAGCGGGCGTATCGGTGTGGTGATTGAGCAAAGCCAGAAGTCGTTGCTCACGCCACGGGTCAAAGTGTTCTTTTCGGCGCGCTCCCGCTTGCCCATTATCCAGGTGGTGGTGAACCTGGCCGAGCAGCGCGACAAGATTGTCGCTCGCGAGAGCATCGAGGACTGGGGCTTCAAGCATATCGACGAGCTTTGGTCAGGCTTGCCCAAGCCCAAGGGCTCTTACTTCAGTTGAGCCCGATGTGCCGTGTCACAGCTGGTTGATCGGGATTTTCAGGTACACCACGCCATTGTCTTCCGCCGGCGGCATATTCCCCGCTCGTACATTCACCTGGATCGCCGGCAGCAACAGCGTCGGCATGCCCAGCCCGGCATCACGGGTGGTGCGCATTTGCACAAATGCCGCTTCATCCACCCCGTCATGCACATGGATATTGCTCGCTCGCTGTTCAGCCACGCTGGTCAGGCATTTGGCCTCGCGGCCCTCGGGTGGATAGTCATGGCACACGTACAGCCGGGTGTCGCCGGGGAAGGCCAGCAACTTGCGCATCGAGGCATACAACTGGCGCGCATCGCCGCCAGGGAAGTCACAGCGGGCGGTGCCCACGTCGGGCATGAACAGGGTGTCGCCCACCAGGATCAACTGGTCGTCGATCAGGTAGGCCATGTCTGCCGGGGTATGGCCGGGCACGTGCAGGGCCTGGGCCTTGAGGTTGCCGATGTGGAACACCTCGTCGGGGGCGAACAGATGGTCGAACTGCGAACCGTCAACGCGAAACGCCGGCTCCAGGTTGAACAGGTGCTTGAACACGCTCTGCACCTGGCTGATGGACTGGCCAATGGCGATTTTGCCGCCCAAGGCACGGCGCAGGTACGGCGCGGCGGACAGGTGGTCGGCGTGGGCGTGGGTTTCCAGCAGCCATTGCACCTGCAAGCCATGGGCCTGGACGAACGCCACGACGTGGTCGGCCTGGCGCGTGTCGGTGCGTCCGGACGCGGGGTCGTAGTTGAGCACCGAGTCGACAATGGCACAGGGTCCACCGTCCGCTTCATAGACGATGTAGGTCCAGGTCGACGAGGCCTCGTCCAGGAAGGGTTGAATCAGCGCAGGCATGACGGTTGTCCCTGATGGCTAAAAAAAGCGTGATATTCACTTTATGTTTAAACATAATGTTTTGAGCTTAAGTGAGAGAAAGGACCGAAGCAAATGGAATCCAGTCTGAGTGAAGGTGAAGTCGCCCAGTTGCGTGCGTCTGCGTCCAAGGCCTGTACCTTGCTCAAGGCCCTGGCCAATGAGGACCGGCTACTGATCCTCTGCCAGTTGACCCAGGGCGAGCGCAATGTGGGTGAGCTGGAAACCATGACCGGCGTGCGCCAGCCGACGTTGTCCCAGCAACTGGGAATCCTGCGCGACGAAGGGCTGGTGGCGACCCGTCGTGAAGGCAAGTACATCTTTTACGGGTTGGCCAGCCACGAAGTGATTCAAGTGATGAAAACCCTCTCCGGGCTGTACTGCGGGGCGGTGATAAAAAGCTGGGCGTGACGCCATACGGCAACGACCCTTGTGTGCATTGTTGAAATAAGAAAGGCCAGGACTATGAACGACCAACACTGGGGACCGACCATCAGTGGCGACATCGTGGTCATCGGCGGCGGCTCGGCAGGCATCGGCCTGCTGGCCAGCCTGCTCAAGCGCGACCCGCAGCTCAATATCATCCTGATTGAACCCAGCGCCGAACATTACTACCAACCCGCCTGGACCCTGGTGGGCGGTGGCGCCCATGACATCCGCAAGACCATGCGCCCCATGGCCCGGGTATTGCCCGACGGCGTGACCTGGGTGCAGGCGGCGGTCAGTCAGTTGCTGCCCGACGAGCAGGCCCTGGTGCTCGACAGCGGCCAGCGTGTGACCTGGAATAACCTCATCGTCTGCCCCGGCCTGCGCCTGGCCTGGGAGAAAATCCAAGGCCTGGAGCAGACCCTGGGCCACAACGGCGTTACGTCCAACTACAGCTACCAGCACGCGCCCTACACCTGGCAACTGGTGCAGCAGCTCAAGGGTGGCAAGGCGATCTTTACCCAGCCGGCCATGCCGATCAAATGCGCAGGGGCGCCGCAAAAGGCCATGTACCTGTCTTGCGATCATTGGCTCAAGCAAGGTGACCTGAACACCATCGACGTCGAATTCAACCTGGCCGGCGCCGCGCTGTTTGGCGTGGCAACCTTTGTGCCGCCGTTGATGAACTATGTCGAGAAATATGGCGTGCAGTTGGCCTTCAATTCCAACCTGATCAAGGTCGATGGCCCGGCGCGCAAGGCCTGGTTCGAGGTCAAGGACGCCGAAGGCAATACCAGCGTCGAAGAAAAATCCTTCGACATGCTGCACGTCGTCCCGCCGCAAGTGGCCCCGGACTTTATCCGCCACAGCCCACTGGCCGACGCCGCTGGCTGGTGCGAGGTCGACCCCCACAGCCTGCAACAGGTGCGTTACCCGCACATCTTCGCCCTGGGCGATGTGTGCTCCACCAGCAATGCCAAGACGGCGGCGGCGGTGCGCAAGCAAATCGTGGTGGTCGCCGAGAACTTGCTGGCCCTGCGCAGACAGGCGCCATTGCCGCTCAAATACGACGGTTATGGCTCCTGCCCGTTGACGGTGGAGAAGGGCAAGGTGGTGCTGGCCGAGTTCGGTTATGGCGGCCGGCTGCTGCCGACCTTTCCCCTCGACCCGACGGTGGCGCGACGCTCGGCGTGGTTTTTGAAGGCGACGCTGCTGCCGTGGTTCTACTGGAACGGCATGCTCAAGGGCCGCGAATGGCTGACCCGTCTGGCCAAGGTGGAGTGAGAGAACCCTATGCTGCTGGCAAGTTTTTTTGGCGTGTTCATGGGGCTGGTGATGGGCCTGACCGGGGCCGGGGGCGGGATCCTGGGGGTGCCGGCGTTGGTGCTGGGGCTGGGCTTGACCATGACCCAAGCGGCCCCGGTGTCATTGTTCGCCGTGGGGGCGGCGGCAGCGGTGGGGGCGATTGATGGCTTGCGCCATGGCCTGGTGCGGTACCGCGCGGCGTTGCTGATTGCCTTGCTTGGCGCCCTGTTTTCGCCGCTGGGGGTGTTCTTCGCCCATCAGTTGCCGGACAAGATCCTGATGGGCCTGTTCAGCGCGCTGATGGTGCTGGTGGCGTGGCGCATGTTGCGGCGCGAAAAGCTCGAGGCCGGCCCCAGCGACCATGGCGCCGCGTCCTGGGGGCAGAAGAACTGCATGCTCGATCAGCAGACCGGGCGGTTTTCCTGGACCGCCAAATGCACCGCGACCCTGGCCGCCCTCGGTGCGGTGACCGGTGCGGTATCGGGCCTGCTGGGGGTGGGCGGCGGTTTTCTGATCGTGCCGGCGTTCAAGCAACTGACCGATGTGCAGATGCGCGGGATTGTCGCCACCTCGCTGATGGTGATCAGCCTGATTTCGCTGATTGGTGTGGTCGGCGCGTTCCATGCCGGGGTGGTGATCGACACCCTCGGCTGGGTGTTTATTGGTGCCAGCATCGTCGGCATGCTCATCGGCCGGCGCCTGGGCTCGCTGATTCCGGCGCGGGCCTTGCAAATCGGCTTTGCCAGCCTGTGTATCGTGGTGGCAGGCGGGATGTTGTTCAACGCCCTTTGACCCCAACCCCGCGCCTACCGGTGTAAGCCTTAAGTGGCGGGCCCTCGGCGCCCTCCAAAGCACCGCGCATTTCCCTCCAAGGCAGCGTTTAACCGCGCTGCCTGGCTTTCGATAATCGCCTCCGACACCCAGACCCCCGTCGCGGAGCGCGCCATGCATAACAATAAGAACTTCCCCCGTCGTTTGTTGCCAGCCTTTATCGCCAGCCTCGGTTTGAGCTCGGTGGCCCAGGCCGAGATCGTGCTGTACGACAAGGACCAAACCACCTTCTCCACCGATGGCTACGTCAACGCCTTCTACGTCAACAGCGATGTGGACCGTGCCGGCGAGCAATACGACCGGCGCCAGTCGCGGGTGAAAATGGGCTTTTTGCCCAACTACCTGGGCTTCAACATGGGCAAGCAGGTCGATGACCTCAAGCTCGGCGCCCGTGCCTCGTTCTGGGTGACCATCAACGACAGTGAAACCAACGGCACCGACACCGCCATCGACGTGCGCCAGTTCTACGGCACCGTGGCCAACCCCGAGTGGGGTGAAGTGCTGATCGGCAAGGACTTCGGCCTGTTCGCCCGTTCCAACATCCTGCTCGACGAACTGCTCGCCGGCTATGGCCAGGTCAGCGACAGCCTGGGCCTGGTGGACGGCGGCGGAGTATCGTTCGGCAATATCGGCAGTGGCTACCCGTACCCGTTCCCCACCTCGCAAATCACCTACCGCACCCCGGTAATGGACGGCCTGCGGGTGGCCGTGGGCATCATGGACCCGGTCGACACCAACGACAGCAGCCCGCTGGGCAAGGCCTACCAGAAGAACCCACGTACCGAGAGCGAGATCACCTACCAGTTCGACGTGGGCGGGGCGAAGATCTACAGCTGGCTCAACGGCAGCTACCAGACCTCGGACAACACCGACTCTACCGTCGAGTCGGTGACCTCCAAGGGCCTGGGCTATGGGGTGCAGGCGAAGATGGGCGGCTTGTCGCTCACCGGCTCCGGCTTCCAGGCCAAGGGCATCAACCCGTTCTTCACCAACAACGCCGGGGAGGCCACCTTGCGTAATGTCGACAGCAATGGCTACCTGCTGCAGGGCTCCTACAAATTGGGCAAGAACCGCCTGGCGCTGTCCTACGGCAAGACCAAGGACGACGGCAACGGCGTGGTCGGCAGCGGCGCCGACTACGAAACCCGGGGCATTGCCCTGTTCCATGACATCAACGACAACCTGAAGCTGGTGGCCGAGTACAACCAGTTCGAGATCAGCGGCCACGACACCAGTGCGCAGAATGAAGACACCGATACCTTTGCCGTAGGCGCGGTGCTGACCTGGTAATGATCTGGAACACGGTCAAACGTGTGGGAGCCAGCTCCCACACAAAGCCAGTTCCCACTGAGATTCATCTGTTGCCCGGTGGCTCTCATCCCATCGAAGCCCCGACCCAGTACCCAAGTAGCATAGGTCGCCACCCCGCGCGTTCGTACACTTGAGCTTCAACGGGGAGATGACCATGCAACAGGTGCACAGCGAAGGCGTAGTCACAGCCATGTCCCAGGCCAGCGATGCGCAGCTGGTGGCCGATGAGCTGGCGTGCCAGTTGTTGCACCCGTACCTGGGGTTCGTGCTGTTCTTCTGCTCTGCCACCTATGACCTGCAGGCCCTCGGCCAGGCCCTGCAACACAGTTTCGGTGGTGTCCGCGTGGTGGGTTGCACCAGCGCCGGCGAGATCACGCCCCAGGGTTACGGGCGCAATTGCGTGACGGCGGTGGGGTTTGACCATGCGCACTTTTCCATTGCCACCGAACTGATCGACCAGGTCGAGCACTTCAGCCTGATCGACGCGCAACAAATGGTCGAACGCCTGGTGGGTGGCTGTCGCAGCAACACCCTGGCCCCGATCAAGGGCAACAGCTTTGCCTTGACCCTGCTCGACGGCCTGTCCAGCCGCGAAGAAATGGTCCTCGCCGCCCTGAGCGCAGCGCTCGGCGATATCCCGCATTTCGGCGGTTCGGCCGGCGATGACAACCACCTGACCCACACCCACGTGTATTTCGACGGCGCCTTCCACAGCGGCGCGGCTGTCGTGGTGCTGGTCAATACCTGGCTGGACTTCGAGGTGTTCACCACCCACCACATCCTGCCCTTGGCACACAAACTGGTGGTGACAGGGGCGGACAGCGCGTCGCGGCGGGTCTTTGAGTTGAATGCCGAACCTGCCGCCGAGGAGTACGCACGGCATATCGGCGTGGCCGTTGCACAGTTGGATCACCGGATCTTCGCCGCCCATCCGTTGGCGGTGCGTATCAACGAGCAGTACTACGTGCGGGCGATCCAGCAGGTCCACGATGACTTGAGCCTGAGTTTCTACTGCGCGGTGGAAAACGGCATCGTCCTCACCGCCATGACCCCGGGGCCGATCCTGCCCAACCTGCAGACCCTGTTCGACGGCCTGCAAGCGCGTCTCGGCGACCTGCTGCTGACCATCGGCTGCGACTGTTTCCTGCGGCGCCTGGAGCTGGAAGAGCACGGCACCCTGGAGCCGATCGGCGCCTTTTTGCGTGAGCAACGGGTGATGGGGTTCAACACCTACGGAGAACAGTTCAATGGCATGCACATCAACCAGACCTTTACCGGGGTCGCCATTGCCCGTGGTCGAAGCTCTGGACAGCGCTGAACTGCACGCGCAGATCCGCGCCCTGCAGCAGGACAATCGCAAGCTGGCGCGGATCAACGCCGCGCTGATCGAGCGCGTCGAGTCCGGCGCGACCCGTGGCAACGACCCTTATGCGGCGTTCCAGCATTCGGTGGTGCTGGCCGAGCAGGTGCGCGAACGTACCGACGCGCTCAACCAGGCGATGGCCGAACTCAAGGCCAGCAACCATCTGCTGCGCGATGCACGGCTGCGCGCGGAAACCGCCCACCAGCATTTGATTGATGCCATCGAGAGCATTTCCGATGCCTTTGTGCTGTTCGACCAGCACCAACATATTGTGTTGTTCAACAGCCGCTTCCAGGGGTTCTGGAGCAACAGCCCGGTGCAGATTGTCGCGGGCATGGGCCTGCGTGAGGTCAAACGGCTGATGACGGTCAACGGCCTGTTCACCGAAGAGGCCCACGGGCACGCTGATGAAACCCTGTTTTACCGTCTGGATAACGGCCGTTGGCTGCAAGTCAGCGAGCGGCCGACCCAGGACGGTGGGCGGGTGATTCTGTTTACCGACATCACTGACGTCAAACTGGCGGAAACCCTGCGTCGTGAACAGGCCGTCGCGCAGAAATCCCAGGAAAGCGAACGCTGGATCCGCCTGATCACCGACCATGTGCCGGCGTTGATTGCCTACCTCAATGCCGATCTGGTCTACGAGTTCACCAACAAGGTCTACGAGCAATGGTATTGCTGGGCGCAGGGCGCGATGCTCGGCAAAAGCCTGCGCCAGGCCCACAGCGAACAGCATTACCAGCGCCTGGAGGCCTACGTGGCGCAGGCGCTGGCGGGGGAGAGCGTGACCTTCGAGTTCGCCGAAACCAATATCAACCATCAGGAGCGCTACATGCTGCGTTCCTATGTGCCCAACCGCCTGGCCAGTGGCGAGGTGGTGGGGATCTTTGTGCTGATCCGCGACATCACCGAACGCCGGCGCACCGCCGAGGCCCTGCACCAGGCTTATCAGAACCTGGAACTGCGAGTGCGCGAGCGCACCGCCGAACTGACTTCGCTCAACGACCAACTGCTGCAGGAAATCGACGAGCGCCGCCGCGTGGAGTCGCGCCTGCGCGAAGCCAAGCTGGAAGCCGAGCAGGCCAACCTGTCGAAAACCAAGTTTCTGGCGGCGGTCAGCCATGACCTGCTGCAACCGCTGAATGCCGCCCGCTTGTTTACCGGGGCCTTGCTGGAGCGGCGTGACCCGGTGGCCAACGAGACCCTGGTGCGCAACGTCAGCAATTCCCTGGAGGACGTGGAAAACCTGCTGGGCACCCTGGTGGATATTTCCAAGCTCGACGCCGGGGTGATCAAGGCCGATATCGCACCGTTTGCCTTGAGCGAACTGCTGGACAACCTCGCCGCCGAATACACCCAAGTGGCGCGCAGCGAAGGTTTGCAGCTGCACTTTATTGGCTGCTCGGCCCTGGTGCGCAGCGATATCCAGTTGCTCGCCAGAATCTTGCGCAACCTGTTGAGCAATGCCATCCGCTACACCTACGGCGGGCGCGTGGTGCTGGGTTGTCGGCGTGAGCATCAGCGGTTGTCGATCCAGGTCTGGGACACCGGCATGGGCATCGCCGAGGAGCGCCTGGAGGAGATTTTCCAGGAGTTCAAGCGCGGCGATGTGCAACGCCCGGACCAGGATCGTGGGTTGGGCCTGGGGTTGGCGATTGTGGAAAAAATTGCGCGGATCCTCGGGCACCGGATCAGCGTGCGCTCCTGGCCGGGACGGGGCTCGATGTTCAGTGTGGAGGTGCCGTTGAGCAGCACCGCACCCAGGGTCTTGCCTATGCCGGTGATGAGTGAGCCGATGCTGGAGCGTTTGCAGGGCGCCCGGGTGTGGGTGCTGGATAACGACGCGGCGATCTGTGCCGGTATGCGTACCTTGCTCGAAGGCTGGGGCTGCCAGGTGATTACCGCCTTGTCCGAACAGGACCTGGCACGCCAGGTGGATAACTACCATGCCCAGGCGGACTTGCTGATTGCTGATTACCACCTGGATGACGAACAGAACGGCGTGGACGCGGTGGCCAGGATCAATGCGCGGCGGGCCAGTGCCATTCCGGCGATGATGATCACCGCCAATTACAGCAACGAACTGAAACTGCAGATCCGCGAGCTGGGGCATACCCTGATGCACAAGCCGGTGCGGCCGATGAAACTCAAGACTGCCATGAGCCACCTCTTGGGCCGTCCCTGACATGCCCTCGATCAAAATGTGGGAGCGGGCTTGCCCGCGATAGCGGTGGGTCAGGCAAATAAATGCTGAATGACACACCGTTATCGTGGCGTAGGTATCTACACAGGTCTTTTCTGGGGGGGGTGTACATATCCGTTGCTGCGGTCATGGCCACTTAGGGTTCCGCCCTTACGGCGGCTCACTTTTGGAAAAGAGCCCGGAGTGCCGGCCCAGCCAAAAGTAACCAAAAGGGCTCTTGCCCCACCACTCGGCACCTCGCCTAGGCTCGGTGTGCCCGTCATCCGACATTGATTTGGGGGGCCGCCGCGATGGGCCATCCATGGCCCAGCGCGGCTAACCCGGCGTCCTGCCGGGTTACCCCCCAAATCAAAATCGGATGACGGCCAGCGTGGTTTAACGGGGCGCCTCAGATCAAGATCAAGATCAAAAGCAAAGCGAGGCGGCCTTAAAGCCGACCTGATCTTTGAATCGTACGCGTACCCCTGTGGGAGCTCAGTTGTAAGGAAAATCAGCGCCGCAGGTAGGAGCCGAAGTCGATATCTCCAGCGCTAAGGATCGCCTGCACCCGGTTATGTACGTTCAACTTGCGCAGAATCGCCGACACATGGGCCTTCACCGTGGTCTCGGCAATTTCCAGGGTGTAGGCAATCTGCTTGTTCGACTCGCCCTTGGTCATCCGCTCCAACACCAGCAACTGTTTGCGTGTAAGGGCCTGCAGCAGTTCCGGGGCGAAGGCCGGGTTGTCGTGCATGCGCCGCTGGCCGGGGTTTTTCTGGGTGCGGATGATGTCGGGCGGCAGGTATACGTTGCCATTGAGGATCTGCTGGATCGCTTCGGTCATCTGCGCCCGTGGCGAGGATTTGGTGATAAAGCCCACCGCGCCATAGGTGATGGCTTGCAGCACGATCTGCTTGTCCTGTTCGGCCGAGACGATCACCACCGGTATGGTCGGCGCTTCGTTGCGCAGGTTGATCAGGCCGTTGAGGCCGTGCATGCCGGGCATGTTCAGGTCCAGCAGGATCAGGTCGAGGTCGTCGTGCTCCTGGGTCAGGGCCAGGGCGCTGTCCAGGTCGGCAGTTTCCATCACTTCGCTGCCGGCAAAACCGTCGCTGATGACGTTATGGATCGCTTCGCGAAACAGCGGGTGATCGTCGGCAATCAGAATTTTATACATGGCCGTTCACCTTTTTATTGTGATGTTTCAGGGGGCAAGCTCAAAGGGCTCTGGGTGTGCCGCGGCGACGGGCAGCTTGGCGGCCTCCCACGCGTCCAGGCCATCGCGATACCAATACACAGTGTTATAGCCCAAGGCTTTGGCCCGTTTTACCGCGTTCCAACTCAACCAGCAATCGGCGCGGCAGTAGAACACCAAGGGGTGGGCAAGGTGACCGTCGGTGTAGGTGTACAGGTGGCGGGCAAAGTAGCTCTGCCACTCGGGCGTCAGCTCGCCATCGCCGGTATTGGCCAGCCAATGGCTGCCGGGCAGGTTGGCGTGGGGCAGGTCTTCGATGAACTGGCCGTGCAGCCATTGCCGGCGGTAAACGTCGATCAGCACCGGGCGCGGTTGTTGCGCCAGCAGGGTTTGCAGGGCCTGGGTATCGACGATGGTCGCGCCCGGCAGGTGTTCGGGGGTGGGACTGCGATAGAGGTTGATGCGGTAACCGTCGCGGGAAAACAGCGCGGTTGGCGGCTGGGCAGCAGCCAGCAGCGGGGTCAGCGACAGCACGGCAGCCAGAGTCAGTCGGGCGGGCAGCATGGCAGGTACGATCCTTATAGTTATGCGTCTATTACATGCCAGTCGCGCTGCCTTGGGAATGCGACGATAGACAGCAAAACCAGTACCAAAGTAGTAAATCAGCCGGCGCTTGAGGGCTCTAGCATGAAAGTACCGGTCATCCTCAGGAGTTGTACGATCATGCGAATTCTCAAGGCGCTGCTCTTGCCGTTTTTGCTGATTGTCAGCCTGATCGGCGTGGACAAGCTCCACGGCCCGCGACCGGCGCCGCTGTTGGTGATGCCGGCGCATGCCTCATGAATATCCTGTTGGTAGACAAGCACGCCGTGGTGCGCCTGGGTTACAGCAGCCTGTTGCGGGCGCTGCTACCGGGCGTGGAGGTGCGCGAGGCGGGCACTGGCGAAGAGGCGCTGGCGCGGGTGCAGGAGGCGGTGCCGAACCTGGTGATCATCGGTTTTGGCCTGCCGGGCATCAGCGGCCTGGAGACCACTCGCCGCCTGCGCCAGCGCCTGCCGCAATTGCGCGTGCTGTTTTTCAGCCAGCATCAGGAGCTGCCCCTGGTACGCCAGGCCCTGGAGGCCGGTGCGTCGGGCTATATCACCAAGGGCGCGACGCCTGCGGTGATGAATGAAGCGGTGCAGCGCATTCTCGACGGCCACACCTATATCGAACAGGCCCTGGCCACCGAGCTGGCCTACCACCCGGTCGATCATCGCCTGCAGGGCATGACGGCCCGTGAGCTGGAGATTTTCCTGATGCTGGCCAAGGGCACACCCACCCGGGCCATTGCCGATCAACTGAGTATCAGCAGCAAGACCGTGTCCAATCACCTGACCTTGCTCAAGAGCAAATTGCAGGTCAGCTCCCATGCGGAGCTGGTGCATGTGGGGATTGATATGGGCGTGGTGCGGGCGGCGGGATAAGTCGCTCCTCTGCGGGAGCCGGCAAGCCCGCTCCTGCAAAAGTTAACGATCCCAGGTGGTGGGGCAGTCCTTGCAGCCCTCCATATTCGCGTCCTGGAAGTTTGCATAGTGCTGGCGGCTGCCGGTGAGGGTGGCCTGTTCCAGGTTGCTTTCACCGAACTTGGCCTCTTGCAGGTTGGCGTCGCTCAGGTCCGCACCTTGCAGGTCGGCTTTGCTCATCCAAGTCATTTCCAGGTCTGCTGCACGCAGGTTGGCCTTGTGCAGCTTGGCCCCCGACAACCGCGCAAATTGCAGGTAAGCCGCGCTGAGGTTGGCGTTTTCAAATTGCGCGCCCTGGGCAAACATGCCCCAGCCTTGCACGGCCATCAAAGTGGCCCCGCTGAAATCTGCCAGGCGCAGGTTGGCTTGCTGCAGGCTGGCGCGGGTCAGGTTGGCGCCTTGCAGTTGGGCTTTTTCCAGGTTGGCCAGGTCGAGGTTCGCGTGGCGCAGGTCGGCCTCGCGCAGATCGGCCCCGGCCAGGTTCATTTTGCTCAAGTCCTGGTTGCGCAGGTTGGCGCCCTTGAGGTTGGCGCCGGGGCATTGGCTGTGGGGGGCGAGGGTGCAGCCGTTGATGACCAGGGGTTGATCGTCGCCGTCGTCGGCGTAGGCCAGAGGGAGGGAGAGCAGGAGTAGCAGGGGCAGGTAGTTCATGGCAGGGACCTCGTGGTGGCCGTTGGGGCGCGGAGCGCCCTGGGAGGCATTCCCACGCAGAGCGTGGGAACGATCATCAACGGGGGGTTATTTTTGCGCGGTTTTGTTATCCCAGCTCGGGATTTTGAAGACCCAGAACGACCCGCCCTGTGCCACCGGTTTGGTCAGCTCGGCCATGTCGCCGCCCCACAACGGCACGGCGCCGCCGTAGCCAACGGTCACGCCGATATATTGCTCGCCATCCTGATCCCAGGTGATCGGTGGGGAGACGATGCCGCTGCCGGTCTGGAACTTCCACAGCTCCTTGCCGGTTTTTGCGTCGAAGGCTTTGAAGAAACCGTCGCCGGTGCCGGTGAACACCAGGTTGCCCTTGGTCGCCAGCACGCCGGCCCACAATGGCAGGGCCTCCTTGTGCTCCCACACCACCTTGCCGGTGGTCGGGTTCATCGCGCGCAGGGTGCCGACGTGGTCGTCATACATGCGCTTGATACGGAAGCCCATGCCCAGGTACGCCGAACCCTTCTTGTAGTTGACCTCTTCGGTCCAGTATTCCTCTTTCCACTGGTTGCCGGGGATGTAGAACAGGCCGGTGTCCTGGCTGTAGGCCATGGGGTTCCAGTTCTTGCCACCGAGGAACGGCGGCGAGACTTCCACCGGCTTGCCCTTGGTTTCACCCGGCAGCGGCTTGGCCGGACGCTGGCCTTCGTTTTCCACGGGGCGGCCGGTCTTCAGGTCGATATGACTGGCCCAGGTGATGTTGTCGACGAACGGGAAGGCGTTCTGCAGCTTGCCGTTGTTACGGTCCACCACGTAGAAGAAGCCGTTGCGGTCAGCGTGGCCGGTAGCCTTGACCACTTTGCCGTCCTTGTCCTTGTAGTCGAACAGCACCAGTTCGTTGTTGCCGGAGAAGTCCCAGGCATCGTTTGGCGTGTGCTGGTAGAACCACTTCACTTCGCCGGTGCTTGGGTCGACACCCACTTGGCCTGAGGTATAGAGGCTGTCGAAGTCGTGAGGGTTGCCATCCTTGGAAGTACGCGCCCAGGTGTTCCACGGGCCGGGGTTGCCGGCGCCGACGATGATGGTGTTGGTCTCGGCATCGAAACTGGCGCTCTGCCAAGGGGCACCGCCGCCGTGGCTCCAGGCCTCGACCTTGCCGGTTTCGGTGGTCGGATCATCCGGCCAGGACGGTGCTTTCACATCGCCGGTGGTGGTGCTGTCCTTGCCATTCAGGCGGCCCATGTGGCCTTCGACGAACGGGCGCATCCACACTTCTTCGCCGGTGTCCGGGTCGCGGGCAAACAACTGGCCGACCACGCCGAATTCATCGCCGGAGCTGCCGTGGATCAGCAGGACCTTGCCGGTGACCTTGTCTTTGATCAGCACCGGGGCGCCGGTCATGGTGTAGCCGGCGGCGTGGTCGCCGAATTTCTTGTTCCACACCACTTTGCCGGTGTTTTTATCGAGGGCGATCAGGCGCGCATCGAGGGTGCCGAAGTAGATCTTGTCGCCAAAAATCGCGGCCCCGCGGTTGACCACGTCACAGCACGGGCGAATGTTGTCGGGCAGGCGGTGGTTGTAGGTCCACAGGCGCTTGCCGGTCTTGGCGTCGAGGGCGAACACCCGGGAGTAGGAGCCGGTGACATACACCACGCCGTCGTTGACGATGGCCTGGGACTCCTGGCCGCGCTGCTTCTCGTCACCGAACGAGTACGACCAGGCCGGGGTGAGCTTGAATACGTTCTTGTCGTTGACCTGGGCCAGGGGGCTCCAGCGCTGGGCGTTGGTGCCCATGCCGTATTGCAGCACGTCCTTGGTGGTCAGGTGGTCGTTGGCAATGTCTTCCCAGGTGACGTTGCGCGTCTGCTTTGCAGGTTCGGCAGCGGCGAAGCTCGCCGCACTCAAGGACAGGCTGCCGACCAGCAGGAAAGCCTGCACGGCAAGGCTCAGCGGCGAGAGGGCGGGTAGCGATCTTATTGTCATGGTTGCAGTTCCCAGTGGAGGTTTTGGCCTGCACAGGTTGCTGGCTGGACGGTGCCCGCGGATACGGAAAATATCCCGGTGTGGCCGGGACAATTTCCCGAACCGCATCTGATTTAGCAGGGGCCCGCAAGCCTTACTACGAAGGGAGTAGAGCCCGGCCACCAAAGCAGCATACGGGCCCTGGCGAGGCGTTCCTATGATGGTTGCCATAGCCTCTGTAGAGAGGTTTTGCGTGCAATCCTGAGGGGACAATAATGACAACAAAACGCAACGCCTTGCTGGTTGCCGGCCTGTTGGCCGGGGTGATCGGTGCAGGCTCCGTCTGGGCTCACGGCAACGTGACGCCAACTGCCGTGGAAACCCAAGGCCTGACCCCGATCAAGGACGCCGGCGTACCGCTGGATGCCGATGGCTGGGCGGCGGTGAACCCGTATCGCCAGTCGCCGGAACACGCCAAGGCCGTCGAAGTGGGGGCCTCGGCCTATAACCAGAACTGCGCCGCGTGCCACGGTCTGGAAGCCAAGTCCGGTGGGATCGCCCCCGACCTGCGCATGCTCGATGAGGGCGATGCCGGGGACGAATGGTTCGTCGAACGGGTGCGCCACGGCGCCGTGCGCGATGGTCGGGTGTACATGCCGAAAATGGCCGACTACTTGAGCCAGGAAGCCTTGTGGGCGGTACGCACTTATCTTGATAGCGTGCACGTCGAGGAGTAAGCCATGGGCTGGCGCGCACGTTGGCTGTTGGCTTGCTGGTTGCCAGTGGCCGCCTACGGGATGGACCCCGGCAAAGACCCGGTGCCATCGGTGATGTGGAGCTATTTCCACCAGCAGTTCCTCGGCAATGCGCCGTTTGTCTTTGATGAACGGGTCAAGCTGCTGGCGCCGCCATTTGCCGAAGATGCGCGGCAGGTGCCCCTGGAAATCGACGCTCGCGCCTTCAAGGGCCAGGTGGTGAAAATCATCGCCTGGGCCGAACTCAACCCACTGCCGAAAATCGTCGACTTCCAGCCGGGCGAGGGCGTGTTGCCGTGGCTGGCGATCCGCGTCCGGATCGAGCAGGCCACGCCGTTGCGCGCCGCCGTGTTGACCAAGGATGGCCTGTGGCATGTGGGGTCGACCCTGATCGACGCCGCCGGCGGCGGCTGTACCGCGCCCAGCGTGGTGCGCAGCCAGCCGGGCTGGGAAGAACACCTGGGGGAAGTGTTGGGCGGTCGTTACCCCCGCGAGGATTTCAGCCGACTGCGCCTGCAGGTAGCACACCCGATGGACAATGGCATGGTCAGCGGCATCCCTGAGTTCTACATCAACCACGCCGAACTGCGCGACGCCCAGGACCGGGTGTTGGCGCGCCTGGAGCTGTTCGCGGCGGTCAGCGAGAACCCCGACCTGGCGTTTGACCTGCAAGGCGCCGGGCCGGTGCGCCTGCTGTTGCGCGATACCAGCGGTAGTGAATTCGCCGGGGCCATCCCATGAAGTGGCTATTACTGCTGTTACTCGGCCTGGGCCTGCCCGCGCTGGCCGACCTCGACTACGCCCTCAAGCCCCGGCAGATCGCCGCCGACACCTGGCTGCTGGAAGGCAGCACGGATAATTTCGCCAGGGCCAACGGCGGCAACATCGTCAATACCGGGTTTATCGTGACCCAGGCCGGGGTGGTGGTGATCGACACCGGGCCGTCCCGGCGTTACGGCGAAGCATTGCGCCAGGCGATTGCCACGGTCACCGACAAGCCGGTGATCCAGGTCTTGTTGACCCATCATCACCCCGACCATGTGCTGGGCAACCAGGCGTTCAAGGATGTGCCGATCGCTGCGCTGGCAGGCACCACCACGCTGCTGCGCGAACAGGGCGATGGCATGGCGGAAAACATGTACCGCATGGTCGGCGACTGGATGCGCGGCACCGAAGTGCTGCTGCCCAGCCAGACGTTGAGCCCCGGAGTGCAGACCGTCGGCGGCCACGCTTTGCGATTGTTGAGCCTGAGCGGCCATACCGGCGCCGACCTGGCGATTTTCGACGAAACCACCGGCGTGCTGTTTGCCGGCGACCTGGTGTTTTACCAGCGCGCCCTGACCACCCCCAACACCCCGGGTCTGGCGGTATGGCTGGCGGATATCGCCACCCTGCAAGGCCTGCCCTGGAAACTGATCGTGCCCGGCCACGGCCCGGTGGCCAGCGATGCCCAACCCTTCGCACAAATGCGTGATTACCTGGGCTGGCTCGACCAGCTCATGGCCACCGGTGCTGCCAATGGCAGTGCCATGGGCGAGATGATCCGCAGCCCCATTCCCGAACGTTTTGCGGCCATCAGCCTGAGCCGCTACGAACTGATCCGCAGTGTCAGCCACCTGTATCCCCGCTATGAACGCGCTCAGATGCAACGGATAGATCAATAACAACATCCCCCGAAAGAGGCCTCATCATGATCTACGCACAACCTGGCACCCCCGGCGCCATCGTCACCTTCAAGCCGCGCTACGGTAACTTTATCGGTGGCGAGTTTGTGGCCCCGGTCAACGGTGAATACTTCACCAACACCTCGCCAGTGACTGGCGAGGTGATTGCCGAATTCCCGCGCTCCAGCGCCGCCGATATCGACAAGGCCCTGGACGCTGCGCATGCTGCCGCCGACGCCTGGGGCAAGACCTCGGCCCAGGACCGCGCCCTGGTGCTGCTGAAAATTGCCGACCGCATCGAGCAGCACCTGGAAGTGTTGGCCGTGACCGAGACCTGGGACAATGGCAAGGCCGTGCGCGAGACCCTGAATGCCGACGTGCCATTGGCCGCCGACCACTTCCGTTACTTCGCCGGCTGCATCCGCGCCCAGGAAGGCGGCGCCGCCGAGATCAACGAACTGACCGCGGCCTATCATTTCCATGAGCCCCTGGGCGTGGTCGGGCAGATCATCCCGTGGAACTTTCCGTTGCTGATGGCCGCCTGGAAACTCGCCCCGGCCCTGGCCGCCGGCAACTGCATCGTGCTCAAGCCGGCCGAGCAGACGCCGCTGTCGATCATGGTGTTTGCCGAACTGATCGCCGACCTGTTGCCGGCCGGCGTGTTGAACATCGTCCAGGGTTTTGGCCGCGAAGCCGGCGAGGCCCTGGCCACCAGCAAGCGCATCGCCAAGATCGCCTTTACCGGCTCCACCCCGGTGGGTGCGCACATCATGCATGCGGCGGCCGAGAACATTATTCCGTCCACCGTCGAGCTGGGCGGCAAGTCGCCGAATATCTTCTTTGAAGACATCATGCAGGCGGAGCCGGCCTTCATCGAGAAAGCCGCCGAGGGCCTGGTGCTGGCGTTCTTCAACCAGGGCGAAGTGTGCACCTGCCCGTCGCGGGCGCTGGTGCAGGAGTCGATCTACGAGCCATTCATGGCCGAGGTCATGAAGAAGATCGTCAAGATCAAGCGCGGCAACCCGCTGGACACCGAGACCATGGTCGGCGCCCAGGCGTCCGAGCAGCAGTACGACAAGATCCTCTCGTACCTGACCATCGCCCAGGAAGAGGGCGCCGAACTGCTGGCCGGTGGCGCCGCCGAACACCTGGCGGGCGACCTGTCCAGCGGCTATTACATCCAGCCGACTCTGCTCAAGGGCCACAACAAAATGCGCGTGTTCCAGGAAGAAATCTTCGGCCCGGTGGTGGGCGTGACCACCTTCAAGGACGAAGCCGAAGCCCTGGCGATTGCCAACGACAGCGAATTCGGCCTGGGTGCCGGGCTGTGGACCCGCGATATCAACCGCGCCTACCGCATGGGCCGGGCGATCAAGGCCGGGCGTGTGTGGACCAACTGCTATCACCTGTACCCGGCGCATGCTGCGTTTGGTGGCTACAAGAAGTCCGGGGTAGGGCGTGAGAACCACAAGATGATGCTTGATCATTACCAGCAGACCAAGAACCTGCTGGTGAGCTACGACATCAACCCGCTGGGGTTCTTCTGATTGCCTGATTGAACTGCCAGCTTCCACCCTTTGATGGGTAGGCATCAGCCGCCCTGCTTGAAATGCAATCAAGTGTGGGAGCTGGCTTGTCTGCGATAGCGGTTGTCCAGCTTGCATTATTGGCGGCTGACCTTCGGTCATCGCAGCATGAGTAGCTACACAACCCTCTTCTGGGTATGTGTACATATCCATTGCTGCGGTCACGGCCACTTAGGGTTCCGCCCTTACGGCGGGTCACTTTTGGAAAAGAGCCCGGAGTGCCGGCCCAGCCAAAAGTAACCAAAAGGGCTCCTGCCCCACCACTCGGCACCTCGCCCAGGCTCGGTGTGCCCGTCATCCGACATTGATTTGGGGGGCCGCCGCGATGGGCCATCCATGGCCCAGCGCGGCTAACCCGGCGTCCTGCCGGGTTACCCCCCAAATCAATATCGGATGACGGCCAGCGTGGTTTAACGGGGCGCCTAAGATCAAAATCACCAGCAAAGCGAGGCGGCCTGACAGCCGACCTGATCGTCGAATCGTGCGCGTACCCCTGTGGGAGATTCTATGTACATCCGAGACTAACGACTGCGACCGGTTCGTTCGAAAGTAGCATTCGCCCGCCAGCCCACCCATGTATTAATGCCTGTACCGGACTCTCCCGGTATAACAAGAGGAACGCTCCCATGTGGACCAAACCCGCCTACACCGACCTGCGTATCGGCTTTGAAGTGACCATGTATTTCGCCAACCGCTGAAACCATCCCAGGAGCCGGCCTGCCGGCTCCTGCAGGGATAAGGGCTAGCCCATTGGTCTGATTGCATTCGCCAGCGGATGCGTTAGTGTGGCCCGTATCTTCCAAAACAATAAAAACAGGCTTTCCAATGAGCCATAGCCTCAGCCAATTGCGTAAATTCGTCTCCCCAGAAATCATCTTCGGCGCCGGTTCCCGGCACAGTGTCGGCAATTACGCCAAGACTTTCGGTGCGCGCAAGGTCCTGGTGGTCAGCGACCCGGGTGTGGTCGCTGCCGGTTGGGTCGCGGATGTCGAGGCCAGCCTGCAGTCCCTGGGGATCGAGTACTGCCTGTACACCGCGGTGTCACCCAACCCGCGTGTCGAAGAAGTGATGCAGGGCGCCGAGGTCTACCGCGAGAACCATTGCGATGTGATCGTCGCCGTCGGTGGCGGCAGCCCGATGGATTGCGGCAAGGCCATAGGTATTGTGGTCGCCCATGGGCGCAGCATTCTTGAGTTCGAAGGGGTGGACACCATCCGCGTGCCCAGCCCGCCGCTGATCCTGATCCCGACCACCGCCGGCACCTCGGCCGACGTGTCGCAGTTCGTGATCATTTCCAATCAGCAGGAACGCATGAAGTTTTCCATCGTCAGTAAGGCAGTGGTGCCGGATGTGTCGCTGATCGACCCGGAAACCACCGCCAGCATGGACCCGTTCCTCTCGGCCTGTACCGGGATCGACGCGCTGGTGCATGCCATCGAAGCCTTTGTGTCCACCGGCCACGGCCCACTGACCGACCCCCATGCGCTGGAAGCCATGCGCCTGATCAATGGCAACCTGGTGCAGATGATCGCCAACCCCGGCGATATCGCCCTGCGCGAGAAAATCATGCTCGGCAGCATGCAGGCCGGCCTGGCGTTTTCCAATGCGATCCTCGGCGCGGTGCATGCCATGTCCCACAGCCTGGGCGGCTTTCTCGACTTGCCCCATGGCCTGTGCAACGCGGTGCTGGTGGAGCATGTGGTGGCGTTCAACTACAACTCGGCGCCGGAACGGTTCAAGGTGATTGCCGAGACCTTCGGCATCGACTGCCGGGGCCTCAACCACCGGCAGATCTGCGGGCGGCTGGTGGAGCACCTGATTGCCCTCAAGCACGCCATCGGCTTCCATGAAACCCTCGGCCTGCACGGGGTGCGGGTGGCAGATATTCCGTTTTTGTCGCAACACGCCATGCACGACCCGTGCATCCTGACCAACCCGCGTGAGTCGAGCCAGCGTGACGTCGAGGTCGTCTATGGCGAAGCTCTCTGACGACCAGCAGCGGGCTCTGGCCGGGCTGCTGGGGCTGGGCGATCACTCGGCGCGCAAGAGCCACTACCCGGAGCTGACGGCGCGGCTGGATGAACTGGAAGCCGAGCGCAAACGCTATATCCGCCTCAACGATGAGCTGGAACAACGGGTGGCGGCGCGCACCGATGAGCTGCTCGAAGCCAACCACAACCTGCAACAGCAGATCGCCCGGCGCGAACAGACTGAACAAGACCTGCGCGACGCCCGTGACGCCGCCCAGGCCGCCAATCGCAGCAAGGACAAGTACCTGGCCGCTGCCAGCCATGACCTGCTGCAACCGCTCAACGCGGCGCGGCTGCTGATCTCTACCCTGCGTGAACGCAACCTGCCCAGTGTCGAGAAAGTGCTGGTGGAGCGCACCCATCAGGCCCTGGAAGGGGCCGAGGACCTGCTGACCGACTTGCTGGATATCTCGCGCCTGGACCAGGCGGCGGTCAAGCCGGACGTGGCGCTGTACCGCCTGGATGAGCTGTTTGCGCCGCTGGTGTCGGAGTTCCATTCGGTGGCCCAGGCGGCGGGCCTCAAGCTGCGGGCGCGCACTGCCGGCTACGCGATCCGCACGGACTTGCGCTTGATGACGCGTATTTTGCGCAACTTCCTCAGCAATGCCTGCCGCTACACCGACGAAGGTTGCATCCTGTTGGGCGCGCGGCGGCGCGGTGATCGCCTGCGCCTGGAGGTCTGGGACACCGGGCGCGGAATTGCGGCGGACCGGTTGAGCTCGATCTTTCTGGAGTTCAACCAACTCGATGTCGGCCGCGCCGCGGATCGCAAGGGCGTTGGGTTGGGCCTGGCGATTGTCGAGCGTATCGCGCTGATTCTGGGTTACCCGGTGGCAGTACGCTCATGGCCGGGGCGCGGCTCGATGTTCAGCATCGAGGTGCCGTTGAGTGCCGAGGTACCCCTGGCCATCAGTCAGTTGCCGACACAGCCGAGCACTGGTAATCCGTTGCCCGGGCGCCGCCTGCTGGTGATCGATAA
The DNA here is from genome assembly GCF_030687625.1 of Pseudomonas sp. FP2294. NCBI lineage: Bacteria > Pseudomonadati > Pseudomonadota > Gammaproteobacteria > Pseudomonadales > Pseudomonadaceae > Pseudomonas > Pseudomonas sp. FP2294. The sequence continues at coordinate 3,527,608 of NZ_CP117441.1, read as the reverse complement.
CGAGCTGAGCATCCTTGAAAGCATGCGCGCGCTGCTCGGGCAGTGGGGCTGCGAGGTGGTGACCGCCACCGACCAGGCCGGTGCCTTGCTGGCGTTGCAGGGCCGGGCGCCGGAGCTGATCCTGGCTGACTATCACCTCGACCATGGGGTGGTGGGGTGTGCGGTGGTCAAGCAGTTGCGCGAGCATTTCGCCCAGAACATTCCCGCCGTGATTATCACAGCGGACCGCACCGACCAGTGCCGCCGCGCCCTGCGCCGCCTGGAAGCACCGTTGCTGAACAAACCGGTCAAGCCAGGTAAGTTGAGGGCGGTGTTGAGCCAGTTACTGGGGTAGGGCAATACTCCCTGCTCTTGTACGGGGCTATCGTTAAAAATTCTTTCGCTCTGAATAAAAATTACATGCTGTGTGTTTCTGTAAAAGCAGCACAAACTTTGCCTTATTCCACTGTCATTTAAATAGATGGTGATTTAAGGAGCGCTCCATGCAGTCGATTTTTCATCTGGCCTACCATGTTCGCGATTTGGAAGTTTCACGTCAGTTCTACTGTGACTTGCTGGGTTGCGCACAAGGGCGCAGCACGGATACATGGATGGACGTGAATTTCTTCGGGCATCAATTATCCCTGCATCTGGGTGAGCCCTTTGCCGTCACTGATACCGGCAGGGTCGGCGACCATCTGGTACCGATGCCTCATCTGGGGGTGTTGCTGGAGATGCCGGACTGGCTGGTGTTAAAGGACCGTTTGATCGCGGGCGGGGTGAAGTTTGTCCTCGCCCCTTATCTGCGCTTTGCCGGCGGACCGGGCGAGCAGGCAACCCTGTTCTTCCTGGATCCGGCCGGCAATCCCATCGAGATAAAAGGCTTCTGTGATTTGCAATCGGCGTTCGCTGTTTAACGCATGTTACGCAAACGACGTTAAGTTGATTTAAGTCTTTTGGGCACGCCAGCCAACGGTAGGACGTGAACTCGTCAAGTTGCTCAATGGCTGCGACGGAACCTGGAGCGCGTGCGCATCCCGGAGCAGGCCCACAAGGTGCCGGGCAATTGTCGGGCTGTCAGCAACAGCGCGTGGCGATTACCCGTGCCCTGTGCATGAAGCGGAAAATCATGCTGTTCGACGAGCCGACCTCGGCGCCCAATGACTTCTTCGACAACCCGCAGCTTTTGCATTGAGCCCTTGGGCAGACAGGCCTGTAACAGAGGAATGCCATGTACCGTTTTGATCATTTGGATGCCTCCGCCCTGGCACAGCGGGTCTGTGCGGGTGAGGTGAGCGAAGAGACAGTCGCCGCACACTTCCTTGGGTGTGCCGAGGCCCAGGAGTCGACAGTACAGGCCTTTGTTTCGTTCGACCCCGACGCGGTACGTGCTCAAGCGAGGCAATTGACCGGGACGCGTGCGCGAGGTCTGTTGGCAGGTATTCCGGTGGGGGTCAAAGATAACTACGACACCGTGGATCATCCCACCGGTTTTTACTCGCCGATCTATGAGGACAACCGCCCGTCCCGTGACGCACAGGTTGTCTCGCTGCTGCGCCAGGCGGGGGCGCTGATTATGGGCAAGACCCATACCACCGAATTCGCCTATATGTACACCGGGCCGACGCGCAATCCCCGGGACCCCCGACGCACGCCTGGGAGTTCGAGTGCGGGCTCGGCGGCGGGGCTGGCGGCTGGATTCTTTCCCATCGCCCTGGGTACGCAGACGGCCGGATCATTGATCAAACCTGCCGCTTACTGTGGGGTGCACGCCTTCAAACCCAGCTATGGGCTGGTCTCGCTTGAGGGGGTCAAGCCACTGGCTCCGAGTTTCGACACGGCCGGCTGGTTTGGGCGTTCGGTGCGTGACTTGAGCCTGATTGCGCAAGTCCTGATCCCGGGGTTCCCGGCGCGCCCCGCGGAAAGCCCGCTACGGTCGTTGGGTTTTTGCCGTACGGCGCGCTGGGATCAGGTGGACAAGGACGTGGCCCTGGCACTGGAAGCCGCTATGGATACGCTGCGTGCGGCAGGGCACCGAGTGAGCGAGGTGGTGTTGCCCGAGGGGTTTGCCAGAGTGTTTGATGACCATCTGCTGATAAACGATTGTGAGGGCGCCCGCTCATTGGCCGCTGAGCTCAATCGACATCCGGACAAGATGAGCATGGAAATCCTCGATATGTTCGCCCGCGCCGAGCGGACCAGTTGGGAGCAAGAGTCAGCGGCCAAGAGGCGTCTGGCACAGTTGGCGCCGGTGCTGGAGGAGATATTCAGCCCGTTTGACGCTGTCCTGGGGGCGAGCTGCGGCATCGTCGCCCCGTTGGGCCTTGGCGCCACTGGGCCGTCGGATTTCATCAAGTTCTGGATGGCATTTGGATTGCCGCAAGTGAATATTCCTCTTGTGCGCAAGGCCGCAGAGCTGCCGGTAGGGCTGCAAATAATCGGAGGATTTAGAAACGACAGCCTTTTGCTAAGCGTGGCTGAGCAGGTCGATGCTCTGCTGCGGCCGGCTGGCCGATAGGAGGGGGCTGGGCTCACGTGTTGGCCTGGCACGTTGATACCCGTCAACACGGCGTGCGGTGCTTTGCCTCATGCTGTCGGCCTGATTTGAAGGCTGACGGAGAACCCCATGAACGGCCCCGCAACAACCGCTGCATCATTCAAGTTGCCCATGGGCCTGGTGATTGCCGTACTGGTGATGGTCGGCGTGCTGCTGTTGCCGCTGCCCGCCGATTTGCCGGTGGCCGGCCAGCGGATGCTGGCGATCCTCGCGTTTGCCGTGGTGGTGTGGATCACCGAGGCGGTGTCCTACGAAGCCAGTGCGATCATGATCACCTCGTTGATGGCCTTTCTGTTGGGCACTGCACCGTCCTTGCAGGACCCGACGCACCTGATCGGTTCCAGCCCCGCTATCAGCATGGCGCTCACCGGGTTTGCCAACCCGGCCCTGGCCCTGGTGGCCGGTGCGTTGTTTATCGCCGCCGCCATGACCCACACCGGCCTCGACCGGCGTATCGCCCTGGTGACTCTGACCCGGGTCGGCACCAGCACTCGCGGGATCCTGGTGGGCGCGATTGCGGTGACCATCCTGCTCAGCCTGGTGGTGCCCAGCGCCACCGCCCGCAGCGCCTGCGTGGTGCCGATCATGATGGGGGTGATTGCCGCGTTTGGCGTGGACAAACGCTCGAATATCGCCGCCGGAATCATGATCGTCGTCGCCCAGGGCACCAGTATCTGGAACGTCGGGATCCAGACCGCCGCCGCGCAGAACCTGCTGACGGTCGGTTTTATGGACAAAATGCTCGGCCAGCGCGTGTCGTGGATCGACTGGTTGATCGCCGGGGCGCCGTGGGCGCTGATCATGTCGGCGGTACTGCTGTTTCTGGTGCTCAAGTTGCTGCCCCCGGAAAGCAATAGCATTCCCGGTGGCAAGGAAGCGGTGGCGCAGTCCCTGGTGGAGATCGGCCCGATGACCGGGCCGCAGAAGCGCTTGCTGACCGTTTCGGTATTGCTGCTGCTGGCCTGGGCCACGGAAGGGCGCCTGCACAGCTTCGATACCACCTCCACCACCTACGCCGGCCTGGTGTTCCTGCTGCTGCCGGGGATCGGCGTGATGACCTGGAAGGACGTGCAGTCGCGTATCCCCTGGGGCACGGTGATTGTGTTCGGTGTGGGCATCAGCCTGGGTACCGCGTTGCTCACCACCCAGGCCGGGCAATGGCTGGGCGCGCAGGTGGTGGGGCATACCGGCCTGGATCAACTGGGGCCGCTGGGGGTGTTTGCGATCCTCGGCGCATTCCTGATTGTGATTCACCTGGGTTTTGCCAGCGCTACCGCGCTGACCTCGGCGTTGTTGCCGATCCTGATTGCCGTACTGCAAACCCTGCCGGGAGACTTCAGCCGGCTGGGCATGACCATGTTGCTCGGGTTTGTGGTCAGCTACGGTTTTATCCTGCCGATCAACGCCCCGCAGAACATGGTGTGCCTGGGCACCGGCACCTTCACCGCGCGGCAGTTTGCCAAGGTAGGCTTGCTGGTCACGGTGATTGGCTATCTGCTGATGCTGGTGTTTGCCGCCACCTACTGGAGCTGGCTGGGCTGGATCTAAAACCCCCTGTGGGAGCTGGCTCTCACAGGAGGGGCTCGGCTGGGGCACATAATTTGCGCCACATCACAAATCAAATGTGGGAGCTGGCTTGCCTACGATGGCAGTGTGTCAGCCACCAGAAATAGCGCCTGAACCGCCGCTATCGCGAGCAAGCCCGCTCCCACAGGGGGGGCGGCTGGGCACGTATTTGCGCCACATCACAAATCAAATGTGGGAGCAGGCCAGCTCCCACAAAGATGACAAGATGAACCCCGCTCAGGTCTACTAAGCTCTGAGTCAGGGTTTTACCGGCCTCGTGCGTCGGTCATCAAGGTCACGAATGGATAAATACACCCCGCACACCTGGCAACCCCACGAGCGTCCGAGCTTGCCGGGGTCGCCGTCGACGCCCCATCACCCCACGCTCAAACGCTGGGCTTTTGCCCTGGTTGGGGTGCTGGTGGCAATCACCGGCGGCCTGGGCAATGCGCTGGTGATCGCCAATCTGCCGTATCTGCAAGGGGCATTGGGCGCGACCACCGCCGAAATGGCCTGGCTACCCGCCGCCTATGTGATGACCAACGTGTCCATGAACCTGCTGCTGGTGAAGTTCCGCCAGCAGTTCGGCTTGCGCGCGTTTACCGAGGTGTTCCTGGTGCTCTACGCCCTGGTCACCTTTGGCCATCTGTTCGTCAATGACCTCAGTTCGGCAATCGCCGTGCGTGCCGCCCACGGCATGGTGGGCGCGGCCCTCAGTTCCCTGGGGTTGTACTACATGGTCCAGGCGTTCCCGGCGAAGTGGCGGCTCAAGGCTCTGGTGCTGGGCCTGGGTACCGCGCAACTGGCGTTGCCGATGGCGCGGCTGTTTTCCGAAGACTTGCTGCAGATTGCCGAGTGGCGCGGCCTGTATCTGTTTGAGCTGGGCATGGCGCTGACTTGCCTGGGCTGTGTGTTCCTGCTCAAGTTGCCGCCGGGCGATCGCTTCAAGACCTTTGAAAAGCTCGACTTCCTGACCTTTGCTTTGCTCGCCTCGGGCGTGGCATTGCTCTGCGCGGTACTGTCCCTGGGGCGCATCGACTGGTGGCTGGAAGCCCCGTGGATCGGCGTGGCCTCGGCCTGTTCCCTGGTGCTGATCATGGCCGGGCTGGCCATCGAACATAACCGCGCCAACCCGCTGCTGATGACCCGCTGGCTGGGCGGCGGGGTGATGATTCGCCTGGCCCTGGCGGTAATCCTGATCCGCATGGTGCTGTCCGAGCAATCCACCGGCGCCGTGGGCTTTTTGCAGGCGCTGAATATGAGCAGCGAGCAGATGCGCACCCTGTACCTGGTGATGCTGCTAGGGGCGATCAGTGGCCTGGTGATCAGCGCGCTGACCATCAACCCGGCACACTTGCTGATGCCCCTGGTGATTTCCCTGGCGCTGATGGCCACGGGCTCGGTGATGGACAGCTTCTCCAGCAACCTGACGCGGCCGCAGAACATGTACCTGAGCCAGTTTCTGCTGGGGTTTGGCGGTACCTTCTTCCTCGGCCCGACCATGGTGCTGGGGATGCGCAATGTGCTGGCCAACCCGCGCAACCTCGTGAGTTTCTCGGTGTTGTTCGGGATCTGCCAGAACCTCGGCGGGCTGATGGGCGCGGCGTTGCTCGGCACCTTCCAGGTGGTGCGGGAGAAATTCCATTCGAGCATGATTGTCGAACACCTGACCCTGCTGGATCCGCGGGTCGCGGCCCGTGTACAAAGCGGCGGCTCGGCCTACGGCTCGGTGATTGCCGACCCGGAACTGCGCAACCTGATGGGCATTCGCAGCCTGGCCACGGCGGCCACCCGCGAGGCCAATGTCATGGCTTATAACGACGTGTTTATGCTGATCGCGATCATCGCGATCCTCACCATGTTGTGGATCTTTACCCGCAGCCTGTGGCTGATGAGCACCACCAAGAAAGCTGCCGCCAGTGCAGCGCCTTCCGTTCAACCTAGCGGCGCACTTCCTTCATGAGCGAACCTACGGCTACCACCACGACCACCAATGCCATTGCTGCCACCCCGGAGGGCAGCACGCCGCCGGGTGCGACGGCCATCGAGCCACGCTCCCTGGGCGTGCGCATCGTCTCGTCCCTGGGCTTTGCCGCGATTGCCATCGTTGGCGTGTTGATTGTGCTGTACGCCTGGCAATTGCCGCCGTTCAGCAGCGCTGTGGAAACCACCGAAAATGCTCTGGTACGCGGCCAGGTGACGATCATCAGCCCGCAATTGGGCGGTTATGTGTTCGAGGTGCCGGTGCAGGACTTCCAGCACGTCAAGGCCGGGGATTTGCTGGTACGCCTCGACGACCGCATCTACAAGCAACGCCTGGACCAGGCCCAGGCGCAACTGGCGGTGCAGCAGGCCGCCCTGGCCAACGTGGTGCAACAGCGCAACAGTGCCGAGGCGACCATCAAGCTGCGCCAGGCCGCCCTGGCCGATAGCCAGGCCCAGGCGCGCAAAAGTACTGCGGACCTGCGTCGCAACGAAGAGCTGATCAGCGACGGCTCGGTGTCGCGCCGCGAACTGGACGTGACCCGCGCCGCCAATGCGCAAACCATCGCCGCTGTGGCCCAGGCCCAGGCCAGCCTGGAAATCGCCCGCCAGGACCTGCAGACGGTAATCGTCAATCGCGGCTCCCTGGAAGCGGCGGTGGCCAGTGCCGATGCAGCGGTGGAGCTGGCGCGGATCGACCTGTCGAACACCCGCGTCCTGGCCCCCCGGGACGGCCAGCTGGGGCAGATTGGTGTGCGCCTGGGGGCCTACGTCAACTCCGGCGCGCAGTTGATGGCACTGGTGCCGAACCAGTTGTGGGTGATCGCCAATATGAAAGAAACCCAGATGGACAACGTGCAGGTGGGCCAGCCGGTGACGTTTACCGTGGATGCCCTGGACCACCGCAAGTTTCATGGCACGGTGCAGCGTATTTCGCCGGCGACGGGGTCTGAGTTCAGCCTGTTGCAGGCCGATAACGCCACCGGCAACTTCGTCAAGATCGCCCAGCGCGTGCCGGTGCGGATCACGGTGGACCCCGATCAGGAGCAAAGCGAACGCCTGCGACCGGGGCTGTCGGTGGTGGTGAGTATCGACACGGCGGGGCGCTTGAAGAACAGTCCGCCTTGAACTGGACGATGCTCCTACAGCATCGGTGGCAGGGTGCCCAATAGGGAAACGGCTGCCACCGCCGCCGCGCCCAACAGCCATTCCAGCAACACGCTGGCCTGCAATTGGCCACGTCGCTGCTGGCAATCCTGGGTCCGTAGCCGGTTCAGCACTGCCAGGCCGAGCATGCCCGCCACCAGCAGCGCCTTGATCAACAGGATCAAGGCAAACCCGCTGAACAGCGGGGTAGGCCAGAATTGCCCGGTGAGCACGCGGATATTGATCAGCCCGGTGACCAGCAAACCCGCCACCAGCCCGTAACCGACGCCACTGAAGCGCTGCAGAATCTCTTCCAGGGGCGTGTGCTGCGTTTGGCGCAGGAGCAGGACCAACAACAGCAACCCACCGAGCCACGCACCGACGCAGAGCAGGTGCACCGCCTGGTTGAGGATCAGCAATTGGCCGCTCAGGCCACTGAGCATGGCGCCATGGCCCACGGGGGCCAGGGTTGCCAGGAGCAGCGCCGTCAGGGGCAGGCGCGCGCGGTTGCAACGTGTCAGCAGGCTCAGCACCAACAGGCCATTCAACAGCAGGTGCACGCTCCAGACCTGGCCGAAAAAAGTCTTGCCCAGCACCAATTGCACCGTTGCAAGGTCCAGCGCCAGCAAGTCGCTGCCGGCCATGCTGGCACTGATCAACAGCAGCCACGCCACACCGCTGCCCAGGGCCAGCCAGGCCAGTGGCCCGGTGAGGCGCGCCAGTTGCCGGTCCACTGCCGGCTGGGGCTTGGTGCCCAGGAGCAAGGGCCGGAACACACTGGCCCCGAACATCAGCAGCACCGCCATAAAGTGCAGGAAACGGCATAGCACCAGCAGGGTTGCCATGGGTTATTGGCCGACCTTGAAGCTGTAGCTGCCTGCGCTCTTGTGGGTATCGACCGAGATGACGTGCCACTCGACCTTGTAGGTGCCGGCAGCCAACGGGGCGGCCGGGGTCACCACCAGAGTTTTCTTGTCTTTGTCCGGAGTTTCCAGGCCCTTGACCGCCACTTCGGTACCGTCCTTGCTCAGGGACACCTTGGTGAACGTGGCTTCGACGCCTTCGGAAAACACCAGGCGCACGTCGGCGGGGGCCGCGACGGTGCTGTCGGCCGCCGGCGTGGTGCTTTTCAGGTGGGCGTGGGCCAAGGCCGCCTGGGCGCCCAGCAGAGAGGTCAGCAAGGCAACCGCCATCAACGTGTTCTTGATCAACATCGTGCACTACCTATCAAGGGGAAGAGCGGGCAGTGTACGAAGTTTCCACTTAGGCTGTCGCCCCGATCTAGAGCGGATGGTAGTCTTCCAGGCATGTCGTTGTCAGGGAGCCCCTATGGGCAATCACAAGATCGGTATCCGTCGGGTCAACGTCGAAAAGATTCTGCTGGCCGCTGAAAAGGTCTTCGCCGAAAAAGGCTATGGCAGCACCGCCATGGCCGACATTGCCGAACAGGCGCAACTGCCGCGTTCCAACCTGCATTACTACTTCAGCACCAAGAGCGAGTTGTACAGCGCAGTGTTGTTCGACCTGCTGGAAGTGTGGAAGCAGGATGCGCTGTGCTTCGAAATGTTCGATGACCCACGGGTGGTGCTCAGCAGCTACATCCGGGCGAAGATGCAGCACTCGCGCAGCCGCCCCTATGGTTCGAAAGTCTGGGCCAATGAAATCATCCACGGCGCGCCGACCCTCGGCGAAGCGCTGGATGCGAGCCTCTACGATTGGGCCAAGATGAAGGAAGCGAAGATCCGCCAATGGGTGGAAGACAAGCGCATCCTCGCGGTGGAGCCGTCGAGCCTGCTGTATATGATCTGGGCCTCGACCCAGCACTATGCCGACTTCGATCACCAGGTGATGATCCTCAACGACCATCAGGCGCTGTCGGATATGCAGTTCGAACGGGCGGTGCAGACGGTGACCAGTGTGATTTTGCGGGGGATTGGCTTGGAGCCCTGAGCTTTGGGGAGAGGTTGAGGGCCTCATCGCAGGCAAGCCAGCTCCCACATTGGATTGGATTTACACCATTGAAATGTGGAAGCTGGCTTGCCTGCGATAGCGATTTAAACGGTTACACCGCCTCCCGATAGGGGTTCCTCGGATCCTGGGTCCAGTTGAGAAACGGCTTGCCAGTGTCCATCGGCACCATCTCGATGCAATCCGCCACCGGGCAGGTGATCTGGCACAGGTTGCAGCCCACGCATTCGTCGTCGATCACTTGGTACACGTGGGTGCCATCGGCCTGCTTGAGGCTGGCAATCGCCTGGTGCGAGGTGTCTTCACAGGCAATATGGCAACGCCCGCAGCCGATGCACGCGGCCTGGTCAATCTTGGCGATGACCTGGTAGTTGATGTCCAGGTACTTCCAGTCCGTGGTGTTGCCCACCGCGCGCCCGGAAAAATCCTGCAGGCTGCTGTAGCCCTGGCTGTCCATCCAACGCGACAAGCCATCCTTCATCTCGTCGACAATCCGAAAACCATGCAGCATCGCCGCCGTGCACACCTGCACTGCACCGCAGCCCAGAGCCACGAATTCTGCGGCATCGCGCCAGTTGCCGATGCCGCCGATCCCACAGATCGGCAGGCCCTGGGTCTGGGGATCGCGGGCAATTTCGGCGACCATGTTCAAGGCAATCGGCTTGACCGCCGAGCCGCAGTAGCCGCCGTGGGTGCTTTGGGTGCCGACGATCGGCAGGGCGACCATGCGTTCCAGGTCGACGCTGGTGATGGAGTTGATGGTATTGATCAGCGACACCGCATCGGCGCCCCCGCGATACGCGGCACGGGCGGCCACGCGAATATCGGTGATGTTGGGCGTGAGCTTGACGATCACCGGCAGCGAACAGTAGGTCTTGCACCAGCGTGTCACCTGTTCCACGTACTCCGGCACCTGGCCCACGGCCGCGCCCATGCCCCGTTCCGGCATGCCGTGGGGGCAGCCGAAGTTCAGTTCGATGCCATCGCAACCGGTGGCTTCCACCAGGGGCAGAATGTTTTTCCATGACTCTTCGACGCACGGCACCATCAACGACACAATCAGTGCGCGGTCCGGCCAGTCCTTTTTCACCTGGGTGATTTCCCGCAGGTTGATCTCCAGGGAGCGGTCGGTAATCAGCTCGATATTGTTGATACCCAGCACTTCGCGGTTGGCGCCAAAGTGCGCCGAATAACGGGACGAGACGTTGACCGCCGCCGGGTCCTCACCCAGGGTTTTCCAGACCACGCCACCCCAGCCGGCCTCAAAGGCGCGGACCACGTTGTAGGCTTTGTCGGTGGGTGGCGCAGAAGCCAGCCAGAACGGGTTGGGGGCTTTGATACCGGCGAAGACAATCGAGAGATCGGCCATTTACGCAGCCTCCACGTTGAGCATGAGTTGAGCGTGCATGGCCTCGGCGGCCAGCTTGCCGTGTTGCACGGCCTGGACGGTGAGGTCTTGCCCGAGGCTGACGCAATCGCCGCCGGCATACACGCCGGGGATGCTGGTTTGCAGCTGCGCATCGACAAAGATCCGTTCACCCTGGCGTTGCAGTTGCTGGGCCAGGGGATCGTGCAAGGCCTGCTCGTCGAAGCCTTGGCCGATGGCCTTGAAGATCGCATCGGCCGCCAGCTCGAAGGTTTCGCCGGTGGTGTGCAGCCGGCCGTTTTCCAGGCGCGTGCGGGCAAAGCGCATACCGCGTACCTGGCCGTGGTCGTCCAGCAGCACGGTGTCGGGTTGGGCCCAGGTCAGCAGGCGGACCTGGTTGGCCTTGGCGATCTCCTGTTCATGGTCGGTGGCGCCCATGTCGGCAAGGCCACGGCGATATACCAGGTTGACGTCCCGCGCGCCCAGGCGAGCCATTTGTACGGCCATGTCGATGGCGGTATTGCCGGCACCGAGCACGATGCAGCGGTCGGCCAGGGGCAGTTGGCTGAGGTCGTCGGCCTGGCGCAGCTCACGGATGTAGTCGGTGGCGGCGAGCAGACCGGGGGCGTCTTCGTGGGGCAGGCCCAGGTGTTTGCTGGCGGCCAGGCCCAGGCCGAGGAATACCGCGTCGAATTGCTGGTGCAGGTCGCTCAGGCTCAGGTTGTCGCCCAGGCGCTGGCCGTGGCGGATTTCGATGCCGCCTATCTGCAAGAGGAAATCCAGCTCCTGCTGGGCGAAGTCATCCACCAGTTTGTACTTGGCGATTCCGTATTCATTGAGGCCGCCGGCCTTTTCCCGTGCTTCGAAAATCACCACGTCATGCCCATGCAAGGCACTGCGATGGGCACAGGACAGCCCCGCAGGCCCGGCACCGACCACCGCGATGCGCTTGCCGGTAGGGGCGGCGCGCTGGAACGGGTGTTGCTCAAAGTGCGCGTTGTCGATGGCATAGCGTTGCAACAGGCCGATCAGCACCGGGGCGCATTCGTCGCTGTGGTTGCGCACACAGGCCTGCTGGCAGAGGATTTCTGTCGGGCAGACCCGGGCGCAACTGCCGCCGAGGATATTGGCCGAGAGAATCTTCTGCGCCGCGCCCTGGACGTTGTCGGTGTGGATATTGCGAATGAACGAGGGGATGTCGATCTCGCTGGGGCACGCGTTGACGCACGGCGCGTCGTAGCAATACAGGCAGCGCGAGGCTTCCAGGTGGGCCTGGCGGGCATTGAGGGGCGGTGCCAGGTCGGTGAAATGGCTGGCGAGGGTCGCCCCATCTTCGTTGGGGTGGGGGAGGTGGTTCAGGGTCTGGATCACGGTAAGGGCCTCACGGTTTTTTTTGCCTCTGGCGGGCATTGGTTTTTTGTTGTTTGCACTGGCCTCATCGCGGGCAAGCCTGCTCCCACATTTGATCGGGTTCACCTATCAACGGGGGGCAGCTGGCTTGCCTGCGAGTGGCGATTTCAGCGGTTTATCGCGACTGGCCTGGAATGCTCGGCCCGCTTGCGCAGCTGCTCGAACACCGCCGGATACGCCGGCCGTTCGACATAGCGCCCGGCACCACGCTCGGCGCGCAGGTCGCCATCGACCCACACCAGCTTGCCCTGGCTGATGGTGTGGCTGGGTACGCCGCGTACGGTCTTGCCTTCGAAGATATTGAAGTCCACCCGCTGGTGGTGGGTCTTGGCCGAGATGGTCCGTGTGCCCTGGGGATCCCACAGCACCAGGTCGGCATCGGCACCGACGCGGATCGCCCCCTTGCGTGGGTAGAGGTTGAAGATTTTTGCGGTGTTGGTGGAGGTCAATGCGACAAACTCCTGCATCGACAGGCGCCCGCTGTTGACGCCTTCGTCCCACAGCAACGCCATGCGGTCTTCGATGCCGGCGGTGCCGTTGGGGATCTTGCTGAAGTCGTCACGCCCGGCGGCCTTTTGGTCGGCGCAGAAGCAGCAGTGGTCGGTCGCGGTGGTGTGCAGGTTGCCCGATTGCAGGCCGCGCCACAGTGCGTCTTGATGCCCGCGGGGGCGGAAGGGCGGGCTCATCACGTAGCCCGCTGCGGTTTGCCAGTCGGGATGCTGGTACACGCTGTCGTCCAGCAGCAGGTGCCCGGCCAGGACCTCGCCGTAGACCGCCTGGCCCTTGGCGCGGGCGTAGGTGATTTCGTCGAGGGCTTCCTGGGTCGAAACATGCACCAGGTACAGCGGCGTGCCGATGGTTTCGGCAATCCGGATCGCCCGGCTGGCCGCTTCGCCTTCCACTTGTGAAGGGCGCGACAGCGGATGGGCTTCGGGCCCGGTGATGCCCTGGGCCATCAGCTTGCGTTGCAGGTGATACACCAGCTCGCCGTTCTCTGCATGCACGGTGGGCACCGCGCCCAGTTCCAGGCAGCGTTCGAAGCTGGCGACCAGGGTGTCGTCGGCGGCCATGATCGCGTTCTTGTAGGCCATGAAGTGCTTGAAGCTGTTGATGCCGTGGTGGCTTACCAGCTCGGCCATTTCCTCGCGCACCTGTTCGCTCCACCAGGTAATCGCGACATGAAACCCGTAGTCGGCCGCCGACTTCTCGGCCCAGCCGCGCCACTGATGGAAGGCCTCCAGCAACGACTGCTGCGGGTTGGGAATCACGAAGTCGATGATCGACGTGGTCCCGCCCGCCAGGCCTGCTGCCGTACCGCTGAAGAAGTCCTCGCTGGCCACGGTGCCCATGAAGGGCAGTTGCATGTGGGTATGGGGGTCGATACCGCCGGGCATCAGGTATTGGCCGCTGCCATCGAGTATCTCGGTGCCGGCGGGCACCTCCAGATCAGTGCCAATAGCGCGGATTAGACCGTCTGCGCACAAGACATCGGCTGGATAACTTTCATCATGGGTAACAACGGTGGCGCCGCGGATCAACAGAGACATGCCGAGTTCCTCAGGGGCTTGACCGGCTTATGCCAGTTCTAAGTGTTGTAGTTCTGCTCACCGTACAGAATCTATTCTTGTCATCGGTGACAGGAATAGAAACTAGCCCGAGTTTTTCGAATGATCAAGATTATTTTTTATAAGTATATATCTGTAATAACTTATTGATTTATAAGGGTAAAAACTGAAAATCACCAAAATGTAGCGACCTCTCACCATTTTGACGCACTTGACAGGTTCCCAATATGAGCAACATTTCCTATTGCAAATCAGACGCTTGAGAGTTGCCTCTTGACGGCAGGCAGTAATAAAAATAATTGTGTTGCACCAGATTGAGTCCTGATTGTTCGGACAACTTCTGCGTTATTTGGCCTGAGTAACGTTGAAAGTGCCGTGGGACTTTTCGGTAAACAAAATAAAGCTGATAAACATCAGCCAGTTATATAAGCGGTACGGATGCGGTGACGGTGTGCGGCACGGTAATTGAGTGCGCTGCCGGTTGGCCGGGTCCGTGATGTCATGTTGTCCATGCGGGACTGCGGCCATCCAGCGTTGAACGCCGGATGAGCAACAATAATTCAAAAAAACCGTGGAGCGGCCATGCAACAGAACAGATCGCAAGTCATAGAACGCGACGGCCTGTATGAACTCGACGCCGGCAGCGACGTCCTCGACAGCCCCCGTTACAACCACGACATGGCACCGACCAAGGTGCACGAACGAACCTGGAACAAGTGGCACATCACCGCGCTGTGGGTCGGCATGTCGATCTGTGTGCCGACCTACACCCTGGGCGGGGTGCTCACCGCGTACTTCGGCTTGTCGGTGGGCGAGGCGCTGGTGGCGATCCTGCTGGCCAATATCGTGGTGCTGGTGCCCCTGACGCTGAATGCCTTTCCGGGCACCAAGTACGGCATTCCGTTCCCGGTGTTGCTGCGTTCATCCTTCGGCATCCTTGGTTCCAATGTGCCGTGTCTGATCCGGGCGCTGGTGGCCTGCGGCTGGTTCGGTATCCAGACGATGTTCGGCGGGCTGGCGATCCACTTGTTCCTCGGCTCGATCTTCGAGGGCTGGAAGAGCCTGGGCGGCACCGGTGAGGTGATCGGCTTCATGATCTTCTGGGTGCTGAACCTGTGGGTGGTGCTGCGCGGTGCCGAGTCGATCAAATGGCTGGAAACCCTGTCGGCACCGCTGCTGGTGGCCGTGGGTATCGGCCTGCTGGTGTGGGCATTGCCCAATGTGTCGTTCAGCGAATTGATGGCGATCCCGCCCAAGCGGCCCGAAGGGGCGAGCCTGACGGGGTACTTTATGGCAGGGCTGACCGCGATGGTCGGGTTCTGGGCCACCTTGTCCCTGAACATTCCTGACTTCAGCCGTTATGCCAAAAGCCAGAAGGACCAGATCCTGGGGCAGATTTTCGGCCTGCCGCTGACCATGTTCCTGTTCGCCGCCCTGGGCGTGATCATGACCGCCGCCTCGGTGAAACTGGTGGGGGTCAGCGTCTCCGACCCGGTGACCCTGATCGGGCACATCCAGAGCCCGGTGTGGGTCGCGGTGGCGATGGCGCTGATCATCATTGCCACGCTGTCGACCAACACGGCGGCCAATATTGTTTCGCCCACCAACGACTTCCAGAACATCGCGCCCAAGCTGATCAACCGCACCACCGCGGTGATACTCACCGGCCTGGTGGGGCTGGCGTTGATGGCCCACGAACTGCTGAAAAAGCTCGGCCTGATCGTGTCCGATGTCAGCCTGGAAACGGTGTATTCCAATTGGTTGCTGGGTTATTCGAGCCTGTTGGGGCCGATTGCCGGGATCATGGTGGTGGACTATTTCCTGATCCGTCGCCAGCAACTGGACCTGGCGGGGCTGTACCGCGATGACGTGTACCCGGCCTGGAACGTGGCGGGTTTTATCGCTTTCGGTGTGCCGGTGGTGCTGACCTTGCTGTCGTTGGGCAGCGATGCCTTCAGCTGGTTCTACAGCTACGGCTGGTTTACCGGATCGGCATTGGGCGGGGTGTTGTATTACGGGCTGTGCAGCAAGCGCAAAACCAGTCCTATCGCCGCTAAATTTCCGTCGTAAATGCGGTCAATGTGGGCGCTGGCTTACCTGCGATAGCGGTGGTAACTGACCCACCGCCATCCCAGGCAAGCCAGCCCCCGCGGATATCGCGCCGACTCAAACAATAATATTGCCTGAGGAGATCCCCATGAACGCTGCCATCGACGTTCTGCAATCCACCCATCAGCACATCAACCGCGACCGCCTGTGGCAGTCGTTGATGGACCTCGCCAAGCTTGGCGCTACCCCCAAGGGCGGTGTGTGTCGCCTGGCCCTGACCGACCTTGATCGTCAGGCCCGGGATCTGTTTGTGCAGTGGTGCGAGGCGGCGGGGTGCACTGTGACCGTCGATGGGGTGGGCAATATTTTCGCCCGTCGTCCGGGGCGCAACCCGGCGCTGGCGCCGGTGATGACCGGCAGCCATATCGACACCCAACCCACTGGCGGCAAGTTCGATGGCTGCTTCGGTGTACTGGCGGGTGTGGAGGTGTTGCGCACGCTCAATGACCTGAAGATCGAAACCGAGGCGCCGCTGGAGGTGGTGGTGTGGACCAACGAAGAAGGCTCGCGCTTCCCACCGTGCATGATGGGCTCCGGGGTGTTCGCCGAGAAATTCACCCTGGCAGACACCCTGGCCAAGACCGACGCCGAGGGCGTCACGGTGGGCGATGCACTGAATGCGATTGGCTATGCAGGCACCCGGCCGGTCAGCGGGCATAAGGTGGGGGCCTATTTCGAAGCCCATATCGAACAGGGGCCGATCCTGGAAGACGAACGCAAAACCATCGGCGTGGTGCTGGGGGCGCTTGGCCAGAAATGGTTCGACCTGACCCTGCGCGGCGTTGAGGCTCATGCCGGGCCGACGCCGATGCACCTGCGCAAGGATGCTCTGGTCGGCGCTTCGGCAGTGGTGGCTGCGGTCAATGCCGCAGCCCTCGGCCATCAGCCCCATGCCTGTGGCACCGTGGGTTGCCTGCAAGCCTACCCGGGCTCGCGCAATGTGATCCCCGGCGAAGTGCGCATGACCCTCGACTTCCGCCACCTGGAACCGGCGCGCCTGGACTCGATGATTGCCCAGGTGCGCCAGGTGATCGACGACACCTGCGCCAAGCACGGCCTGACCTTCGAAATGGTGCCCACCGCCGATTTTCCACCGCTGTATTTCGATAAGGGCTGTGTCGATGCAGTGCGTGAGGCGGCCAATGGCCTGGGGTTGTCGAATATGGATATCGTCAGTGGCGCCGGGCACGACGCGATCTTCGTCGCTGAACTGGGGCCGGCGGGGATGATATTTGTGCCGTGTGAAGGCGGGATCAGCCATAACGAGATCGAAAATGCGGCACCGGATGACCTGGCGGCGGGGTGCGCGGTATTACTGCGGGCGATGCTGGCGGCGTCAGTTGCGGTCGCTCGCAAACAGCTGGCCTAGATCTGTAGGGGCCGGCTGCCTGCCGGCTCCTGGCTGGGCTCAGGCGTGATGCGCGACCGGCTTGTGGCTCTTGGCGTGTGCAGCGGGTTTGGGTTGTGGGTGATGGTGCCGGCGGGTCACGCGCAACACCCCCCACAACATGGCGCCGGCGACGGCCAGCCAGCCAAGCACCAGCATGAAAATCGTGGTTGTCAGGCTCATAAGTGCCTCCTTTTGCCCTGTGCAGGGCACTCACTGTCTTTGCAATGGACAGTCTAGCTGCCTCCCGGTTGCGTGCTATTGACCAATGGTCGTGTACATCCAACTTGTTTGCTCTATGCCGGGCTTTTTACTGTGGCCCAAGGCTATACCCGCGTCCCCGGGCGCCCTATGATCAACGCCCCAGCCCGCTGATGATCAAGAGAGTGAAGAAGTTGCGTTTACGGTCGAACCTCAAAACATCCTTGTTGGTGGCTGCCTGCGTCCTCGGCTTGGCCGCGTGTGCGGGGCATCCCACTCCCTCGAACATCCGCGGTTTGCCCGAGCGCGTAGAGCTCAACGGGGTGCCGGCGTTTCGCGGTGACACCTATCAGGGTGGTCCGGCCGCTTTGGCTAGCATGCTGTCGCAACAAGGCATTGTGATTACACCGGGGTTGCTGGATAAGCCATTGCACTTGCCGGGCGGGGAAGCCGACCTTGAGCGCAATATGCAGGTACTGGCGCGTGAGTACGGGATGCTGGTGTATCCGCTGGACCCCAAGCTGACCGCGCTGTTGGCGCAGGTGGCGGCGGGGTACCCGGTGATGGTGCGGATTACCGAGGGCTCGACGCTATGGGCCGAGCCGCGTTATGCGGTGCTGGTGGGGTTTAATCAGCAAAACAGTACGGTGGTGTTGCGAGTTGCCAGGGACCGGAGACGCCCAGTGGCGTTCAGCGACTTCGAGTCCGCCTGGAAAAGCGCCGGCCAGTGGGCGGTGCTGGTCCAGCGGCCAAGCCAGTTGCCGGCCAACCTGGATGCGGGTAGGTGGCAGCAGGCCGCCAACGCCACGGCCCAGGCCGGCCAGGAACAGGCGGCCGCCCAGGCACTCAAGGTGATGGCCGAAAGGCCGAAGCAGCCATAATGCAAATGGCGCCCGAGGGCGCCGTTTTTTGTGCCTGTCAACCGTGCCTCAGTGGGACTGGGCGACCCCGGTCTGGCGGGCCTTGAGGTTCTTGTCGGCCTTGTATTGCAGGGCCACGTCCGGCACCGAGCCGCTCTTGCCGGTTTCGATCCACTTGCGGATGCGGCTGGCATCGGCAAAGTGTGTGAACTTGCCGAAGGCATCGAGGATCACCAGCGACACCGGGCGGTTGCCCATGCTGGTCACCAGCACCAGGCAGTGGCCGGCCTGGTTGGTGAAGCCGGTCTTGGTCAGCTTGATATCCCAGTTGGCACGGTTGACCAGGTGATCGGTGTTGGAAAAGCCCAGGGTGTAGTTGGGCTTGCGGAACGACACGGTTTTTTCCTTGGTGGTGCTCAATTGCGTGAGCATCGGGTACTTGCGCGCGGCCTGCACCAGCTTGCTCAAGTCGCGGGCGGTAGACACGTTATGGATCGACAGACCGGTCGGCTCGACATAGCGCGTGCTGTTCATGCCCAAGGCCTTGGCCTTGGCGTTCATCGCGGCAATAAACGCGGCATAGCCGCCCGGATAGTGATGGGCCAGGCTGGCGGCGGCGCGGTTTTCCGAGGACATCAGGGTAATCAGCAACATCTCCTTGCGCGGCATCTCGCTGTTGAGCTTGACCCGCGAGAACACCCCTTTCATTTCCGGGGTGTCGCTGATGTTGATGGAGATGTACTCGTCCATATTCTGCTTGGCGTCCAGCACCACCATGCCGGTCATCAATTTGGTGACGGAAGCAATCGGCACCACTACGTCGGGGTTGCTGGCGTAGATCACCTTGTTGGTTTGCAGGTCCACCAACATCGCGCTGCCCGAAGCGATGTGCAGTTGCGAGGTGTCCCGTGGGGCCAGGGTGGTTTCGCTGGCGTTGGCGACAGTGCCTGCGAATGCGAAGAACAGGCTGACAAGAGAAAGACGAATATTCACGCGGATGAACTCGCTAAAAGGTAGAAAAATACCGGGTGTGACCGGCTATATGAAAAATGACGTTACATATTATTAGTATGGATCAGAAACTGATAGAGAGCCTTTAAATAAAGGCTGTAAGCCGATGATTGGTTAGGGTTGTAGCGCAAAGCGCATTGGCGCGCAGATATGGCAAAAACGCTTCTGTCAGCCCTGGGCATGTAGGACTGATACAAAAGCCTCAGGGCCTTTGAGAGGGGCTTTTTGTCAGCGGTGCGTCGAGTAGGAGTCGTTGAAATCAGGGACGAAGATGAACGGTAAAACGATTCGTTGGGCCACCCATTTATTACTGTGCGTAGGGGTACTACGTTGTTGATCGGTGAAGTCGCAGATGCCACTGACCATCATAGGGTTATGGGGTTTGGGGATTGCACTGCTGATTGGCGTTGCTTTTAAGTGCGCAGGCATCACTTTCAGAAAGCCGCGGCGCACTGTTCTGTCGAGCGGGAATAAAAAAATCCGCTGCCAGACAGCTGGCAGCGGATTTTTCAGGAGGCCCGGCGTGACCTGTGAACAGCCTTGGGTCAAGACGGGGCTCTTTTGGCGCTGCAGGTGATCAGCTGTGCAGGGTTTCGGCCGCGTACAGCGTGTTTTCCAGCAGGCAGGCACGGGTCATCGGGCCAACACCACCCGGCACCGGGGTAATCCAGCCAGCACGGGGCAGGGCGGTTTCATACACCACGTCGCCCACCAGCTTGCCGTCGTCCTGACGGTTGATGCCCACGTCGATCACGATGGCGCCTTCCTTGATCCACTCACCCTTGACCAGGCCCGGCTTGCCGGCGGCGACTACCACCAGGTCGGCACGGCCGACATGGCCCGCCAGATCCTTGGTGAAGCGGTGGGTCACGGTCACGGTGCAGCCGGCCAGCAGCAGTTCCATGGCCATTGGGCGACCAACAATGTTGGACGCGCCGACGATCACGGCGTCCAGGCCGTACAGGTCGACGCCGGTGCTTTCCAGCAGGGTCATGATGCCCTTCGGCGTGCAGGGGCGCAGCAGTGGAATACGCTGGGCCAGGCGACCGACGTTATAGGGGTGGAAACCGTCGACGTCTTTGTCGGGGCGGATGCGCTCCAGCAACAGGGAAGCATCCAGATGCTCCGGCAGCGGCAATTGCAGCAGGATGCCGTCGATATTCGGATCGTCGTTGAGGCCGTCGATCAGGTCGGTGAGGGCCTGCTGGGTGGTGTCGGAAGGCAAGTCGTAGGCCTTGGAAATAAAGCCGACCTCTTCACAGTCTTTACGCTTGTGCGAGACATAAACCTGGGAGGCAGGATCGCTGCCGACCAGGATCACCGCGAGCCCCGGCGTGCGCAGGCCAAGCTGGCGACGCTCGGCGACACGTTTGGCGATCTGCTGGCGCAGGCTGGCGGCGATTGATTTGCCGTCGATAAGTTGTGCAGTCATTACGCGTGATTAACCATCGAGAGGGGGAGGAAAAGTGCGCGCATTCTCGCACGCCAGGACGTGAGGGCAAAGGCGCTTGGTCTGCAAATTCCCCTAACCCCTTAAATAAAATGAATTTTTTTCAAAAAAGATTTGACGGCCCCTGGGGGCGTCTATACTATTCGTCGCACTTGTCGGGCACAGCCTAGCACTGGTTAAGAAGGTCGAGCGCAATAGCTGTTTGATTGTGTGAGGCTGGAAGCATTTAGTTTGTAGTCCTCCAAGAGTACAGATTAATCAGGCGCCCGTAGCTCAGCTGGATAGAGCATCCGCCTTCTAAGCGGATGGTCGCAGGTTCGAGTCCTGCCGGGTGCGCCATTAGGCAGCTTTGGCACAAGTAGCGCAAGATGGTGGGCGTAGCTCAGTTGGTAGAGCACGGGATTGTGACTCCCGTTGTCGAGGGTTCGATCCCCTTCGTCCACCCCATATTTCAAAAGGCGCCAGATTTAACGGTCTGGCGCCTTTGTTTTAAAAGTTTCAAGCCGCGGATGTGGTGGAATTGGTAGACACACTGGATTTAGGTTCCAGCGCCGCGAGGCGTAAGAGTTCGAGTCTCTTCATCCGCACCAAATACAGCGTCACCCTTGCCATGGGCTAGGTTGGGGCTTAACAGAGAAGGCAATTGGCTTCTTTGTCACGCAATATGGTGGGCGTAGCTCAGTTGGTAGAGCACGGGATTGTGACTCCCGTTGTCGAGGGTTCGATCCCCTTCGTCCACCCCATATTCCGAAAGGCGCCAGATTTAACAGTCTGGCGCCTTTTTTGTTTTAGCGGTTTGCGTATTCGGCGGCTGCAGGTACTGGGTCGCAGGGGTAGGGCGCTTCGTCGTATTTTTGTTTCTCGATGATGCCGAACTACCCGCCGGCCTTGCGTGCAAGGTCGGCTGTCAGGGAGATGGTCGCTGGCTGCTTCTATATATAGAAGGGTTGGCACAGAGCCCTGGCGTGATTGGCTGTATTTGTCACTGGGGCGAGGAGCATTCGTGCATTCGTACCTGTAAATTGCCTGCTGTTTTTTTACCCGTTTTCAGTAGGGTGACTTCTTGAGTTTGACCCACTAGAATGCATGCCCTTGATTCTTGGGTCGGAAACGGCCGGCTAACGTCTGTGCAACGAGGAATATCCATGCAAGTTTCTGTTGAAAATACTACTGCTCTCGAGCGCCGCATGAGCATCACCGTGCCGGCAGAGCGCATCGAGACCGCGGTCAACAAGCGTCTGCAGCAGACTGCCCAGAAGGCCAAGATCGCTGGTTTCCGTCCAGGCAAAGTGCCGATGAGCGAAATCAAGCGCCGTTTTGGTGCTGATGCACGTCAAGATGCTGTCGGTGACGTGATCCAGGCTTCCTTCTACGAAGCTGTTGTCGAGCAAAAGCTGAACCCGGCTGGCTCGCCTTCCATCGAGCCTAAGTCCCTGGAAGCTGGCAAGGACCTGGAATACGTTGCTGTATTCGAAGTGTTCCCGGAGTTCACCGTTGCTGGCTTCGAAGGTATCGAAATCGAGCGCCTGAGCGCCGAAGTGGCCGATGCCGACCTGGACAACATGCTGGAAATCCTGCGCAAGCAGAACACCCGCTTTGAAGTGGCCGATCGCGCTGCCCAGAACGAAGACCAGTTGAACATCGACTTCGTGGGCAAGGTTGACGGCGAAGTGTTCGCTGGCGGCTCGGCCAAGGGCACCCAGTTGGTACTGGGCTCCAACCGCATGATCCCGGGTTTCGAAGACGGTCTGGTTGGCGCTAAAGCCGGCGAAGAGCGCGTTCTGAACCTGACTTTCCCTGCTGACTACCAGAACCTGGACCTGGCTGGCAAAGCCGCCGAGTTCACTGTGACCGTCAACAGTGTTTCCGAGCCTAAGCTGCCAGAACTGAACGAAGAGTTCTTCGCCCAGTTCGGTATCAAGGAAACCGGTATCGAAGGTTTCCGCGCCGAAGTTCGCAAGAACATGGAGCGTGAGCTGCGCCAGGCCATCAAGTCCAAGGTCAAGAACCAGGTTATGGACGGTCTGCTGGCCTCCAACCCGATCGAAGTGCCTAAGGCCCTGCTGTCCAACGAAGTGGATCGCCTGCGCGTACAAGCTGTTCAGCAGTTTGGTGGCAACATCAAGCCTGATCAACTGCCGGCCGAGCTGTTCGAAGAGCAAGCCAAGCGCCGCGTTGTGCTGGGTCTGATCGTGGCTGAAGTGGTCAAGCAGTTCGACCTCAAGCCAGACGAAGATCGCGTTCGCGAAATGATCCAGGAAATGGCTTCGGCCTACCAGGAGCCTGAGCAGGTCGTGGCTTGGTACTACAAGAATGACCAGCAGCTGAACGAAGTCCGTTCGGTTGTGCTGGAAGAACAAGTTGTGGATACTGTTCTGCAGAAGGCTAAGGTGACCGACAAAGCGGTCTCTTACGAAGAAGCAGTCAAGCCGGCAGAAGCAGCACAAGCCGACTGATTGTCCAACTCGTTTGAAAATACACCCATAAGCCAGCCTCGCGCTGGCTTATGCGTATTCAAGACATGACTATTTGGGAGTAACTGCAGAGCATGTTCCGTAATTCGTATATTCAGCAGAACTCTGATATCCAGGCCGCAGGCGGCCTGGTCCCGATGGTTGTCGAGCAATCTGCTCGTGGCGAACGCGCCTACGACATCTATTCGCGCCTGCTCAAGGAGCGAGTGATCTTTCTGGTTGGTCCGGTAGAGGACTACATGGCCAACCTGATCTGTGCGCAACTGCTGTTCCTTGAAGCGGAAAACCCGGACAAGGACATCCATCTTTACATCAACTCCCCAGGCGGTTCGGTGACAGCCGGCATGTCGATCTACGACACCATGCAGTTCATCAAGCCGAACGTGTCCACCACTTGCATTGGCCAGGCCTGCAGCATGGGTGCATTCCTGCTGACAGCCGGTGCTGAAGGCAAGCGTTTCTGCCTGCCTAACTCGCGTGTGATGATTCACCAGCCACTGGGCGGTTTCCAGGGCCAGGCGTCGGACATCGAAATCCACGCCAAGGAAATCCTGTTTATCCGTGAGCGCCTCAACACGCTGATGGCCAAGCACAGCGGGCACACCCTGGAAGAAATCGAGCGCGACACTAACCGCGACAACTTCATGAGTGCCGAAGCCGCACGTGAATACGGGCTGATCGACGCCGTGATCGACAAGCGCCCCGCTTAATATAAGCAGCTCAAAATAGGCCTGGTCGGCATGTCCGACCACCGGCGGGCTTGAAAAAGCCCGCATAAGCCTTCATCTTGTGTTGCAAGCCTATCGGATTTGGATCGAACGAATGACTGACACCCGCAACGGCGAGGACAACGGCAAGCTGCTCTATTGCTCCTTCTGTGGCAAAAGCCAGCATGAAGTGCGCAAATTGATTGCCGGCCCCTCGGTCTTTATCTGCGACGAGTGCGTCGACCTGTGCAATGACATCATCCGTGAGGAGGTGCAGGAGGCACAGGCCGAGAGCAGCGCGCATAAATTGCCTTCGCCTAAAGAAATCAGCGGCATCCTTGATCAGTACGTGATTGGTCAAGAGCGTGCAAAGAAGGTTCTGGCCGTAGCGGTGTACAACCACTACAAGCGCTTGAACCAGCGTGACAAGAAAGGTGATGAGGTCGAACTCGGCAAGAGCAACATCCTGCTGATCGGTCCTACAGGCTCGGGTAAAACCCTGCTTGCAGAAACCCTCGCTCGCCTGCTGAACGTTCCCTTCACCATCGCCGACGCCACCACCCTCACCGAGGCGGGTTACGTGGGTGAAGATGTCGAGAACATCATTCAGAAACTGCTGCAGAAGTGCGATTACGATGTAGAGAAGGCCCAGATGGGTATTGTCTATATCGATGAAATCGACAAGATTTCGCGCAAGTCTGACAACCCGTCGATCACCCGGGATGTTTCCGGTGAAGGCGTGCAGCAAGCCCTGCTGAAGCTGATTGAAGGCACGGTCGCTTCCGTACCGCCCCAAGGCGGCCGCAAGCACCCGCAGCAGGAATTCCTGCAGGTTGATACGCGTAACATCCTGTTTATCTGTGGCGGTGCGTTCTCCGGCCTGGAAAAGGTTATTCAAAACCGTTCCACCCGTGGCGGCATCGGTTTCAGTGCAGAAGTGCGCAGCAAGGAAGAAGGCAAGAAGGTGGGCGAGTCCCTGCGTGAAGTCGAGCCTGACGATCTGGTCAAGTTCGGTCTGATCCCGGAGTTCGTTGGCCGTCTGCCGGTCCTGGCGACGTTGGACGAGCTGGATGAGGCTGCTCTGATTCAGATCCTCACCGAGCCGAAAAACGCCCTGACCAAGCAATACGCCAAGCTGTTCGAAATGGAAGGTGTAGACCTCGAGTTCCGTGCCGACGCGCTTAAATCGGTGGCCAAGCGGGCACTGGAGCGCAAGACCGGTGCACGCGGTTTGCGTTCGATTCTCGAAGGCGTATTGCTCGACACCATGTACGAAATCCCCTCGCAGTCCGAGGTGAGTAAAGTGGTGATCGACGAAAGCGTTATAGAAGGTAAGTCCAAGCCACTGTATATCTACGAAAACAGTGAGCCGGCTGCCAAGGCTGCGCCAGACGCGTAAGCGTTTCGCAGTTTCGGTACAAACAAGGGGCCTCTAGGGGCCCCTTTGTTTTGCATAGGAATTTTTACTGTGTGTAACTGCCAGCATTGAGCTTGTTTTTTTTACACGCAGCCCCCATCTTGGTTTCAAGCTTACTTTCATCTGTCATAGAGGCGAAATCATGAAGACAACCATTGAATTGCCTCTCCTGCCATTGCGTGATGTGGTTGTGTATCCGCACATGGTTATCCCGCTGTTCGTGGGGCGCGAGAAGTCTATCGAAGCCCTCGAGGCCGCGATGACGGGCGACAAGCAGATCCTGCTGTTGGCCCAGAGAAATCCGGCTGACGACGATCCAGGCGAAGAAGCCCTGTATCGCGTCGGCACTATTGCTACCGTTCTGCAATTGCTCAAGCTGCCAGATGGCACCGTCAAGGTGCTGGTCGAGGGCGAGCAGCGCGGTGCGGTCGAGCGCTTCATGGAGGTGGATGGCCACCTGCGTGCAGAAGTGGCGTTGATCGACGAAGTCGATGCGCCTGAGCGTGAATCCGAAGTTTTTGTACGCAGCCTGCTGTCCCAGTTCGAGCAATACGTGCAACTGGGCAAAAAAGTCCCGGCTGAGGTCCTGTCCTCCCTCAACAGCATTGATGAGCCAAGCCGCCTGGTCGACACCATGGCCGCGCACATGGCGCTGAAGATCGAGCAGAAGCAGGACATCCTCGAAATCATCGACCTGTCGACCCGGGTCGAGCACGTCTTGGCCCTGCTGGATGCCGAGATCGACCTGCTGCAGGTTGAGAAACGCATTCGCGGTCGCGTGAAGAAGCAGATGGAGCGCAGCCAGCGCGAGTACTACCTGAATGAGCAGATGAAGGCCATTCAGAAAGAGCTCGGCGACGGCGAAGAAGGCCACAACGAGATCGAAGAGCTGAAAAAGCGCATCGACGCCGCTGGCTTGCCTAAAGACGCGCTGACCAAAGCCACCGCCGAGTTGAACAAACTCAAGCAAATGTCGCCGATGTCCGCCGAAGCCACCGTGGTTCGTTCCTACATCGACTGGCTGGTGCAGGTGCCGTGGAAGGCCCAGACCAAGGTACGCCTGGACCTGGCGCGTGCCGAAGATATCCTCGACGCCGACCACTATGGCCTCGAAGAGGTCAAGGAACGCATCCTCGAATACCTCGCCGTGCAAAAGCGTGTGAAGAAGATTCGTGGCCCGGTATTGTGCCTGGTCGGTCCTCCTGGCGTGGGTAAAACCTCCCTGGCCGAGTCGATCGCCAATGCCACCAACCGCAAATTCGTGCGCATGGCCCTCGGTGGTGTGCGTGATGAAGCGGAAATTCGCGGTCATCGCCGGACTTACATCGGTTCGATGCCGGGAAGATTGATTCAAAAGATGACAAAGGTTGGCGTACGCAACCCACTGTTCCTGCTCGATGAAATCGACAAAATGGGCAGCGACATGCGTGGCGATCCGGCATCGGCCTTGCTTGAAGTGCTCGACCCCGAGCAGAACCACAATTTCAACGACCATTACCTGGAAGTCGACTACGACCTGTCCGACGTAATGTTCCTGTGCACCTCCAACTCCATGAACATCCCGCCGGCGTTGCTGGACCGGATGGAAGTGATTCGTCTGCCGGGTTACACCGAAGACGAGAAGATCAATATCGCCGTCAAATACCTCGCGCCCAAGCAGATTTCGGCCAATGGCCTGAAGAAGGGCGAGATCGAATTCGACGTCGAGTCGATCCGCGACATCATTCGTTACTACACCCGCGAAGCCGGTGTACGGGGCCTTGAGCGCCAGTTGGCGAAGATCTGCCGTAAGGCGGTCAAGGAACACGCCCTGGAAAAACGCTTCTCTGTGAAGGTCACCGCCGATGCTCTGGAACACTTCCTGGGCGTGCGTAAATTCCGCTACGGCCTGGCCGAGCAGCAGGATCAGGTAGGGCAGGTGACTGGCCTGGCGTGGACCCAGGTGGGCGGCGAATTGCTGACCATCGAAGCGGCGGTTATCCCTGGCAAAGGTCAATTGATCAAGACCGGTTCCCTGGGTGACGTGATGGTCGAATCCATCACTGCTGCGCAGACCGTGGTGCGCAGCCGCGCACGCAGCCTGGGGATCCCCCTGGACTTCCACGAGAAGCACGACACCCACATCCACATGCCGGAAGGGGCTACCCCCAAAGACGGCCCCAGCGCTGGCGTAGGCATGTGCACGGCCCTGGTATCGGCCCTGACCGGCATTCCGGTGCGCGCCGATGTCGCCATGACCGGGGAAATCACCCTGCGCGGCCAGGTATTGGCCATTGGTGGCCTGAAGGAAAAGTTGCTGGCGGCCCACCGTGGTGGCATCAAGACGGTGATCATTCCGGAAGAGAATGTTCGCGACTTGAAGGAAATTCCTGACAACATTAAGCAGGATCTGCAGATTAAACCGGTT
The DNA here is from genome assembly GCF_030687625.1 of Pseudomonas sp. FP2294. Classification (NCBI taxonomy): domain Bacteria; kingdom Pseudomonadati; phylum Pseudomonadota; class Gammaproteobacteria; order Pseudomonadales; family Pseudomonadaceae; genus Pseudomonas; species Pseudomonas sp. FP2294. The sequence continues at coordinate 3,500,045 of NZ_CP117441.1, read as the reverse complement.
AAATGGATTGACGAGGTCCTGCAAATTGCGCTGCAATACGCGCCGGAGCCCTTGCCGGATGTGGCTCCGGAGATAGTCGCGAAGGACGAAAAACGCGAGACTGACTCTAAGGAAAGAATTAGCACGCATTAATACGTTTAAGCCTGGTGGCTTCCTTGACAGCTTTTTAGAGCCCTTGTTATAAAGCGGCTCTTAAGTGTCTGTAGGCCATTCAGCACTGGTTTTTGCTTTCACCAAAAAACTTAGAATCATACTCAATAGATATAAGGGGACTTAGAGTGAACAAGTCGGAACTGATTGATGCTATCGCCGCATCTGCTGATATCCCGAAAGCCGCTGCTGGCCGTGCGCTGGACGCAGTAATCGAATCCGTCACTGGCGCTCTCAAGGCCGGCGACTCCGTGGTACTGGTAGGTTTCGGTACTTTTTCTGTGACCGATCGCCCAGCTCGCACTGGCCGTAACCCACAGACTGGCAAAGCACTGCAAATCGCTGCTGCCAAGAAACCAGGTTTCAAAGCCGGTAAAGCCCTGAAAGAAGCCGTTAACTAAGCTTCGTTCAAGCCTTTGCCTATCCGGGCTGGACGCTGGTCTGGCCTGGCAGCGGAGCGGCAACTGACCCGAGTATCCATCGGGTCGCTACGCCGGGGGGCGGGTTCAATACCCGTCCGTTCCGCCAGTTACGAGAAGGCGCATCCTCGGATGCGCCTTTCTTCTATCCGGATTCTACCCACGCTCCACGGTTGCCTAATTTTGAAGTTCAACCGTTTCTGGGGGACGCATGCTGCAGAATATCAGGGACAATTCACAAGGCTGGATTGCCAAGACCATTATCGGCCTCATCGTTGTATTGATGGCTTTCACCGGTATCGAGGCCATTTTCCAGGCCACGACCAACAGCCAGGACGCGGCCAAGGTCAACGGTGAAGAAATCAGTCAAAACGAGCTGAGCCAGGCCGTCGACATGCAACGTCGGCAGCTGATGCAACAACTGGGCAAGGACTTCGACGCGTCCTTGCTGGATGAAAAAATGCTGCGCGAAGCGGCCCTCAAGGGCCTGATCGAGCGCAAGCTGCTGCTGCAAGGCGCGGCGGATTCGAAGTTCTCCTTCTCGGAAGCTGCACTGGACCAAGTGATCCTGCAGACCCCGGAGTTCCAGGAAGACGGCAAGTTCAGCGCTGAGCGCTTTGACCAGGTGATCCGTCAACTGGGCTACAGCCGTATGCAATTCCGTCAGATGCTGACCCAGGAAATGCTGATCGGCCAACTGCGTGCAGGCATTGCCGGCAGCGGTTTTGTCACCGATCAGGAAGTCCTGAACTTTGCGCGCCTGGAAAAACAGACCCGTGATTTCGCCACCGTCAGCGTCAAGGCCGACCCGGCCGCAGTGAAACTCACTGACGACGAGGTCAAGGCTTACTACGACCAGCACGCCAAGGAGTTCATGACCCCGGACCAGGTCGTCATCGACTACCTGGAGCTGAAGAAGGCTTCGTTCTTCGACCAGGTAACGGTCAACGACGATGAGCTGCAGGCCCTGTACGAGAAAGAAACCGCCAACCTCGCTGAACAGCGTCGTGCCGCGCACATTCTGATCGAAGTCAACGACAAGGTGACCGAGGCCCAGGCCAAGGCCAAGATCGACGAAGTCCAGGCACGCCTGGCCAAGGGCGAAAGCTTCGAGGCCCTGGCCAAGGAGTTCTCCCAGGATCCGGGCTCGGCCAACAACGGCGGCGACCTGGGTTTTGCAGGCCCTGGCGTCTACGATCCTGAGTTCGAAAGCGCCCTGTACGGCTTGAACCAGGACCAGGTCTCGGCACCGGTACGTTCCAGCTTCGGCTGGCACCTGATCAAGCTGCTGGGTGTTGAAGCGCCAGAAGTGCCATCGTTCGCCAGCCTGAAAGACAAGCTGACCCGCGAGCTGAAGACCCAGCAAGTGGAGCAGCGCTTCGTCGAGGCGACCAAGCAACTGGAAGACGCGGCATTCGAAGCCTCCGACCTGGCCCAGCCAGCTTCGGACCTGAAACTGACCGTGCACACCTCCGCGCCGTTTGGCCGTGAAGGTGGCGAAGGCATCACGGCCAACCGTGCCGTGATCCAGGCAGCTTTCAGCCCTGAAGTGCTGGATGAGGGTGCCAACAGCACCGCCATCGAGTTGGATCCGGAAACCATCGTAGTCCTGCGCGCCAAGGAGCACCGCAAGCCGGAGCAACTGCCGCTGGAAAGCGTGGCGACCGCCATCCGTGCCCAGATGACCAAGGAGCGTGCAAGCGCTGCGGCGAAGGCTCACGCTGACGAACTGATCGCCAACCTGCGCGATGGCAAGCTGGCGTTGGACAAGCCGGTTGATGGTCAGGCCTGGAAAGTCACTGAAGCGGCCACCCGTGGCCAGGAAGGCGTTGAGCCTGCCGTACTGCAGGCACTGTTCCGCATGGCCAAGCCTGTTGCTAAAGACAAGCCGACCTTTGCTGACGTGACCCTGCGTGATGGCAGCTTGATGATCGTGCGCTTGAACAGCGTCAACGAAGGGGCTGCGCCAACCGAAGAGGAGAAGGAGCAGTATCGTCGCTTCCTCGCTTCGCGCGTCGGCCAGCAAGACTTCGCTGCGTTCCGCAAGGAACTGGAAGCCAAGGCTGACATCAAGCGCTTCTGATGCTGTGATACCGCCGCAAAAAAAGACCCCGGCCTGAAACCGGGGTCTTTTTTTGCCTGTTTGTCAGGTACGGCGAGGCTGTAGGGTGGTGATCAATGCCAGCGTAGCCAAGGCGGCAACGACCCAGGGAAACCACATGACGCCCCATCCCTGAAGCAGTATGCCGCCCAGCAGCCCACCGCCGGCAATCCCCAGGTTCCACACCGTCACCAGCATCGACTGGGCTGCATCCGCCGAGTCACCGGCCGACTTGGCCAGCGCGGTTTGCAGCAAGGCAGGCAAGCCGCCAAATGCCAGGCCCCAGATGGCGACCGACAGGTAGACGACCTCGGTAGAGGCGATCCACAGCCCCAGGGCCAATGCCGCAGTGGCAAACAGCGTGCAACTGATCACCAGCAAGACCTGCAGCAGGCGGTCAATCAACAGGCCGACGATCCAGATCCCCATCAGCGCGGCCAGGCCAAATACCAGCAACACCCGGTCGATGTCGGCGCTAAGCCCGGCGGGCACCAGGAACGGCGCGATATAGGTGTACAGAATGTTGTGCGCCAGCACGTAGGTAAAGGTCACCCACAGCACCGGACGCACCCCCGGCAAACGCAGGACCTGGTGCAAGCCCAGGCGCTGTTGCGCACGTTGCCCGGCAAAGTCCGGCACCTGCCAGCGCACCCACGCCAGTAGCAGCACCGTCAGTCCGGTCATGATCGCAAAGCTCAAGCGCCAACCCACTGCAGTGCCCAGAAACGTGCCGGCAGGTATTCCAAGGGATAACGCCAGGGGCGCGCCCAGCATTGCCACGGCAATCGCCCGGCCCTGTAGGTGCGGCGCCACCATGCGGCTGGCGTATCCTGCCAGCAGTGCCCAGAGCAAGCCCGCGAACACCCCGGCCAACAGCCGTGCGACCAGGGTCAGCCAATACACGCTTGATAGTGCCGTGACACTGTTGACTAGCGCGAAGCCACCAATGGCTAGCATCAGCAAGGGGCGGCGGCGCCAGCCACGGGTGGCGATGGTCAGGGGGATGGCGGCCAGCAACGAGCCGAGGGCATACAGCGTGACGAGCTGGCCGACCAGCGCCTCGCTCACCCCGAGGCCGGCGCTCATCTGGGGCAGCAGACCTGCGGGCATCGCCTCGGTGAGGATGGTGATGAAGCCGGCGGTGGCCAGCGCCAGCAAGCCCGCCATGGGCAGGCGTTCGCGCTGGCTGGGCAGGCATTGCGGTGTACTGCAGTCATTCATGTGGCTCGGCTCCGTATTCAAGGCATCAGGACATCGGGGCAGAGTAGGGGGCTGAACCACTTGGAAAAATGGGCTAAGGTTCCGAACTTATCGGACGTTTATATCCGTAATTCGCAGGAAGTGACAATGGACAGTCTGGGCAGTATGTCGGTGTTTGTGCAGGTCGCGGAGACCCGCAGCTTTACCCAGGCCGGTCGGCTGCTGGGGGTGTCGTCCTCGGCTGTGGGCAAAAGCATTGCGCGCATGGAGCAGCGTCTGGGGGTGAGGCTGTTCCATCGCAGTACCCGCAGTATCACGCTGACGGCCGAGGGCGCGCTGTTTCTCGAGCGTTCACGGCGGATCCTGGCCGAGGTTGAAGCGGCCGAGCAGGAGTTGACTGAAGCAGCGACCACCCCCCGAGGCAAATTGCGCATCAGTTTGCCCCAGGTCAGGGGCCTGTTGATGCCGGTGCTGACCGAGTTTATGCGGGCCTATCCAGAGATTGAGCTGGACGTGGATTTTTCCGACCGCATGGTGGATGTGATCGAGGAAGGCTTCGACGCTGTGGTGCGCACCGGCAAGCCCGAGGATTCGCGGCTGTCGGCGCGGCTGCTGGGGCACTATCGGTTGGTGCTGGTGGGAGCGCCGCAGTACTTCGCCCTACACGGCGTACCGGCCTGTCCTAAGGACCTCAACCATCATGCCTGCCTGCGTCACAAGTTCTGCGCCACCGGCAAGCTGGAGAGCTGGCCCCTGCGCCATTTACCCGGCGAACCCGAGCCGGTGCTGCGTGCACCGTTGGTCAGCACTACCATCGAGTCGCTAAAGCACGCAGTGCACGAAGGCCTGGGGATTGCCTGCCTGCCGGACTTCATGGTCCGCGAATCCGTCGAGCAGGGCCGCCTGCAGCGGGTGCTGGACGATTACCTGGAGCACAGTGGCAGCTTCTGGATGCTCTGGCCGTCGAGCCGACATGCCTCGGCCAAACTGCGGGTGTTTATCGATCATATGAGCGCCAGGCTTTTTCCTGCACCGCGCGTCGAGCCGGCCAGTGACGTTTTACCGACAGGAATCCGCGCGCGCACCCGGTGATCTGTTGCACAATACCGCCCTGACCGTTTTCCTCAGGATGATCAATGTCGACTTCATTTCACTTGCGTGGCCTTGCGCTCGCGCTGGTGCTGGCAGGCGCCACGGGCTGCTCGTCGCCCAAGACCGCTATCTACGAACATGAGAATTTCGACGATTCCGGTACGTTTTCGCGCAATTACCCGGTCAGCGATGTCGCGGCCTGCGAAGCGGCACGCCGGGCGTTGCTCAGCCAGGGCTACATCATCACCAGCAGCGACCCGAAGCTGGTGAGTGGTAACAAAAGTTTCCAGCAGACCGGCGAGACCCATCTGCAGATCAGCTTCAACGTGGTGTGTGCCGAAGATGGCGGCGGCGAGCATCATGCGACGATGTTTGCCAACGCCCTGCAGGATCGCTACGCGCTGAAGAAGGTCAACAACTCCGCCAGCCTGGGGGTGGGCGTGCTCGGTTCGGTGTCGATGCCGATTGGCTCCACCGACGACTCGATGGTCAAGGTGGCCAGCGAGACCGTCACCTCACCCAAATTCTATGACCGCTACTTTGCCTTGGTGGACGTGTTCCTGCCTCAGGAAGTGAAGGCCGCCGAACACATTCCCGAAGCGCCCAAGGCCGATCTCGGCGTGCCGGAGCCCAAGCCCGCGCCGGTGGTGGACAAGGTGCAAGCGCCTCAGGAAGCGCCGACCATGCCTGTCGCACCGCCCGTCTCGGAGCCGCTTGCACCACCGGTGGAAGCCACGCCGATTGCGCCAGAGGCAGTACCGGCAGAAGTGCCAGCGCCGACTGCGCCTGTGCTGCCGCCACCGACAGAGACCATCCCGCCGCTGCCGGCCAACGGGCAGTAACTAGACGCCGGCCGGGTCGGCTTTATCGACGTCGATCCCGTAGCGGCTGATTGCCTCGCCGACTTTGGTGCGGCTGATCAGGCCGTCATCAGCCAGGGCCTTCAATGTCGCCAAGACGATGAAATGGCGGTCCACCTCGAAGAACTCGCGCAGCGCTTCACGGGTATCGGACTGGCCAAAACCGTCAGTGCCCAGCGCGACAAAGCGCCTGCCTGTGACGAATGGGCGAATCTGATCGGCGAAGATCTTCATGTAGTCGGTGGCAATCACCACCGGCCCCGGGTGGTCCGCCAGGCATTGCTCCACGTAGCTGGTGCGTGGCTCGTCCTCGGGGTGCAAGAGGTTCCAGCGCTCCACCCCAAGGCCCTCGCGGCGCAGTTCGGTGAGGCTGGTAACACTCCAGACGTCACTGTCCACGGCAAAGTCCTCGCGCAGCAAATCTGCGGCGGCGATCACTTCGCGCAGGATCGAGCCACTGCCCATCAGTTGCACCTGGGCTTGCTGGCCCGCCTTCAGTCGATACATGCCCTTGAGAATGCCATCCTCGACACCTTCGGGCATGGCCGGGTGCGGGTAGTTTTCATTGAGCAGGGTGATGTAGTAGTAAATGTCCTCCTGTTCGACGTACATGCGCCGCATGCCCTCGCGGATGATTACCGCAAGCTCGTAGGCAAAGGTTGGGTCGTAGGACACGCAGCAAGGAACCACCGAGGCCAGCACATGGCTATGCCCATCATCGTGCTGTAAGCCTTCGCCCATCAGTGTGGTGCGCCCGGCGGTGGCCCCCAGCAGGAAGCCACGGGCCCGCGCATCGCCTGCGGCCCAGGCCAGGTCGCCGACACGCTGGAAACCGAACATCGAGTAGAAAATGTAGAAGGGCAGCGTCATCAGGCCGTGGTTGGCGTAGGACGTGCTGGCAGCGATCCACGAAGAAAACGCGCCGGACTCATTCAGGCCCTCCTGTAGGATCTGCCCGTCTTTGCTCTCTTTGTAGTAGCTCAGTTGCCCGGCGTCCTGCGGGGTATAGAGCTGGCCCACGGCAGAATGAATACCGATCTGGCGGAACAGGCTTTCCATGCCAAAGGTGCGCGATTCGTCCGGCACAATCGGCACGATCAACTTGCCGATGTGCGGGTCTTTCAGCAGGGTGCCGAGGATGCGCACGAAGGCCATGGTAGTGGAAATGGCACGCTCGCCAGTGTCTTTGAGTTGGGTGGCAAACGCTTCGAGCGGCGGCACTTGCAGGGCCGGTACCGAACTGTGCCGGGCAGGAATATAACCGCCCAGGGCCTGGCGCCGCGCGGCAAAGTAGCGGCCTTCTTCGCTGTCGGCAGCGGGCTTGAGATAGGGGATTTCAGCCAGTTGGTCGTCAGCCACCTCCAGGCCGAACCGGTCGCGGAACGCCTTGACGGCCTCGGCGCCCATTTTCTTGAGCTGGTGATTGATGTTCTGGCCTTCGCCTGCCTCGCCCATGCCAAAACCCTTGACGGTTTTCGCCAGGATCACCGTAGGTTGCCCGGTATGGCGGACTGCGGCGGCATAAGCGTTGTAGACCTTGTCGGGGTCATGGCCGCCCCGTGAGAGCTTCCAGATATCGTCGTCGGAAAGATCCTCCACCAGTGCCAGCAACTCCGGGTATTTGCCGAAGAAGTGTTCGCGCACGTAGGCGCCGTTTTGCGACTTGTAGTTCTGATAGTCGCCATCCACACATTCCATCATGCGTTGGCGCAGCAGGCCGCTGCGGTCCTTGGCCAGCAGGGCATCCCAGCCACTACCCCAGATGACTTTGATCACGTTCCAGCCGGCAGCGCGATACAGGCTTTCGAATTCCTGGATGACTTTGGCGTTGCCCCGTACCGGGCCGTCGAGGCGTTGCAGGTTGCAGTTGACCACGAAGATCAGGTTATCGAGTTTCTCGCGCCCCGCCAGGGAGATCGCCGCCAGGGATTCCGGCTGGTCCATCTCGCCATCCCCCAGGAACGCCCAAACTTTGCGCCCCGCCTCAGGCTTGAGGGCGCGCAGGTCCAGATAGCGCATGAATCGCGCCTGGTAGGCCGCAGTGATCGGCCCCAGGCCCATGGACACGGTAGGAAACTGCCAGAAGTCCGGCATGAGGCGGGGGTGGGGATAGGACGACAGACCCTGGCCGCCGGCCTCGCGGCGGAAGTTATCGAGTTGTGCTTCGTCGATGCGCCCTTCGAGGTAGGCGCGCCCGTAGATGCCTGGCGAGGAGTGCCCCTGGATATACACCAGGTCGCCGGCAAAGGTCTCGGTTCGACCACGGAAGAAATGGTCAAAGCCTACGTCGTAGAGTACCGCGGCCGACGCATAGGTGGCGATATGCCCGCCCACGCCCGAGTGTTTACCGGCGCGCAAGACCATGGCCATGGCGTTCCAGCGGATAAACGCATTGAGCCGGCGTTCGATTGCCAGGTTGCCGGGGTAGGGCAGTTGCCGGTCCACCGCGATGGTGTTGACGTAGGGGGTGGTGACCCGCCCATGGAAGTCGCCATGTCGCGCTACGTCGAAATCCAGCAACTGATCGATCAGGTAATGGGCGCGGGGGCGACCTTCGGTGGACAGCACCGATTCGATGGACTCCAGCCATTCGCGGGTTTCCTGTGGATCGTCGTCGAGTCTTACTGCGTTGTTCGCGTTCATGTGAGGCTCCAGGTGTGCGGATACCAGCGTGCGGTTTCCTTGTGGGAAGGTGATTCGGCACGCTGCAAAAGTAATTGCAATTGCAACTACATGCCTGAATTTAGCGCGGGATGCGCTACCATTGCAACCTTCTCGAATTCCCCGGATGGTGTTGCATGTCGTCGAAAGAGCCTGATGTCTGGTTCCGTTTTGTCAGGGCCCACAGGACAGTCATCCGTGAAATCGAACGGCGCCTGGCCTTGGCCGACCTGCCGCCATACGCCTGGTACGATGCCCTGTGGGGCCTGGAAAGCGGTCCTGATGGCACTCGGCGCATGCATGAATTGGCCGATGTGCTGGCGATCGAGCGCTACAACCTGACGCGATTGGTGGACCGCCTGGAAAAGGACGGCCTGGTGGTGCGCTCGCGCTGCGAAGGTGACGGGCGCGCCGCGTTTGCCTCGATCACCGATGAGGGCCGGGTGTTGCGTAAAAAGATGTGGGGCATCTACGAAAGTACTGTGGATGAACTGTTCCTCTCGCAACTCGACGCCGAGCAACGCCAGGGCTTTGCCGATGCGCTGGAGCGCACGGCCGGGCTGGCGATGCAGGCCAGTGTGCAGACCCGCGGACGGCGCAGGCCTGAAACACCATAGGCAAGGGCATGCTCTTGCTCATTTGAGGGCGTACTGTTGCAGCGCGCGCTCCACTTGTCGCACCTCGATCCGTCCCTCGTCTGCCAGCGCCTTCAGGGCCAGCACGGCAATCCAGTAGCGGTCAGGTGCCGTCGGTTGGACTGAGCCGGCCCCCAGCGCGACAAACCGTGCATCCACATGGGCCGCCAACGGGTCGACGATGGATTGCGGATAGCCGGTGACAGCGATCACCGGGCTGTGGTGGGCCGCCAGGCAATCGCGCAAGTGGCAGCTACGCTTTTCGGCCAGAGGGTGTAGGCGGTTCCAGCGCTCGGCGGCGCGTGCTTCCCGCGCCAGCCGGGTGTAGCTGGGGCAGCTCCATAACTGCGCCGATACGTTCCAGTCGGTCTCCAGCAGCCTCGCTGCATGCAGGACTTCTTCAAGTGCGCGGCCAGCCCCCAGCAAGCGCACGTGCAATTCGCCGGGTGGCTCGCGCCCGATCCGATACATCCCCTTGATTGCATCCTGTCGGTGCTGTGGCGCCAGTCCAGGTCCGTCGTCCTGGTCATGCAGGGCCAGGTAGTAAAATCCGGGCCTGCCGTCGACATACAGCGCGTGCAAACCCGCCAGCACAATCGCTCGGGTTTCGTCGCCGGAGGCTGGATCGTATGGGGTGCACTGCGGGTTGCTGGCCAGCCATAGCGCAAGTGAAGGGTGCGCGCCGTGGCGCCCGGAGGCGGGGCGGGTGTGGATGTCGTTGCACAGAATCCCGCGTTGATCGGTGCCCTGGCAGAGGGCACGCAACTGCGCCGATGAAGTGGCGTTATGCAGGTACAGCAGTGGTTTTTCCCCGGTATTACGCGCAAACCAGGTGGGCCAGGCGGTAATGCGCCTGGAGTGGGATTGGCCGCGAATGACCCAGGCTTGCCGGCGTGTCGCCGGGTGAAACTCCAGGGTGTTGGCCATGGCCATCACTGTATACAGGGGCGAGCTGCGGGGTGGTTGTTGATCGTTGAGGGTGTCGATGCAGATTCGTGCGGATTGCGCAGTGCTGGCAGTCATGAGTCACGTCCCATGGCAATGGAGCGCATCACCCTACTGGAAGTTGACATATAATTGCAATTGCAATGATTGCAGTTGCATTTAAATCGCTCGGTTAAATCCGCGCCTGGCTGCTGCGTTTAATCTTCAAGCGCAGGAACGTCATGCCCCTGTCTTTTTTTCGTCATGACGGCACTTTACGCTGGTGATGCAGGTCACTTGAGTCACCTGCTTTGATTAAACAAGGAGTCGACGATGGACGATTATCAAGAAGAGCTGCTGGAATACCAGGCCTTTGAACTGGACCCTTCGCACCCGGCCGACGACGCCACCGAGCTGTAGGCAGGCGTCAGGCGGAATGCCGCTGACTGCGGCGAAATTCCCCTGGGGTCTGGCTGTTCCAGCGCTTGAAGGCCCGTTGAAAGGCTTCCGCTGAGGCGAAACCGAGCAAGTAGGCAATTTCCCCGAACGCCAGTTCGGTATCGCGAATGTAGGTCATGGCCAGGTCGCGACGGGTGTCGTTGAGAATGGCGCGAAACTGCGTGCCTTCCTCGGCCAGTTTGCGGCGCAAGGTCCAGGTCGGCAGTTTCAGGCGTGCCGCCACTTCTTCCAGGTCGGGTTCCCGGCCGCCATTGAGCATCGGCCCCAGTAAACGTGTGATGCGCTCGCGCAGGCTGCGGGTGCGGGTCAGTTGTTCCAATTCCCGTTCACACAGTTGCAGCAGCAAGTGCCAGGTACTGGGGCAGTGCTGCGGGTTGCGCAGGCCAAGGCTGTGCTGGCTCAGGCGCAGTTGATTGAGTTCGGCGCCGAACTGGATCGGGCAATCTCCCAGCACGGTGTAGCTCGCGCTGTAGTCCGGCGCGGCGAATTCGATTTCGATCCGCTCGGCCAATACAGGCTGCTGGCACAAGGTCGCCATCTGCTGCAGCCAACCGGCCAGAATCGAGTCCACCACGAAGCGGTTATAGGCGTTGTAGGGGCTGATGGAATAGAAACGCAGCCAGGCACCCTGGGCGTCTTCATGAAAGCTCGACTGGCCACGGTAGTTGGCGCCGTACAGGGCCTCGAAGCGCGTCAGGGTGCGCGCGGCTTCGCGCACGTTGGGCGCCTGGGCGGCGGTGACGCCGGCCAGGCCAAGTTGATTCATGCGGCTCAACTGGCCCATGCGCAGGCCCAGGCTGGGGTCGCCGGTCAGTTGGATGGCTGCATGGCCCAGGCGCATATAGCGTGGGATCGACAGGCGCGCACCGGGCTCACTCAAGCGCGCCGGGTCGAGGCCGTACTGCAACAGCAGCGGCTGCGGGTTCAGGCCATGGCTGAGGATGGCGTCGGCCAGGGTATGCACGATGCCCACCGATAAGTCCCCGAGGCGCATCGGTGCCGGTTTCATGGGCTTACAGCCACACGTTCAGCAGGCGCGCACCACGCGCGTTGCTGTCGGCGAAGACTTGGCCCTGGGCACTGAGAAAGCTCTGGCCGCTGGTTCCCTGGTCCCAGAATTGCCCGCGCATGAATACGCTCATGCCCGCACCCGCGAGGCTGATGGGAGGCTGGCTGATCAGGCTCAGACGATGCCAGGCTTCGCCTTCACTGAGCTCTTCGGGCTTGAGGCTGACTTCCGGGGGCGTGGACACGCTCTTGAAGCCGCGCCATGGCTTGTCCCAGGTGTCGCGGCCAATCACCAGTGCCGGCACGGCCACCAATTGCGCACCTTGTTCGTTGAGCTTGCGGTAGTTGTCGGGGTACCAGCTGTCGCTGCCGATCAGGATGCCCAGGCGCCCGGCCGGAGTGTCGATCACGCTGATCGCGTTTTCGTCGCCCGGGGCGATAAAGCCGCGCTCATTGAAGATCGGGTAGAGCTGGCGCTGGGGTTGGCCCAACGGCAAGCCATCGCGGTCGAACACCAGGCTGGTGTTGTACAGCGCGCCATGACCGACCTGCAATTGGCCCTGGCTGACGCTCGGGTTGGGCAGGGCGATGGAGCCGGCCACCAGGGTCACTCCGAACTCTTTGGCCAGGCCGCCAAACAGCACCTGGTAATCACGGGCCATGGCCGGCGCCTTCATGCGCAGGTAGGCATCGTCCAGGCGGTTATCGCCCTGGGCACTGATCAGTGCGCGCAGGAACAGCAACGGATTGCTTGCCGACAGCCAGTTCATCGCCTCTTTCAGGCTGGTGGCCTGATACAGCTGGTTTTTTTCGCCACTGACCATCAACCAGGTGCCGACGTGCTCCGGCAGGACCACGATGGTTTTGTCGTTGATCAGGCCCATGTCCCGGGCATTGCGCAGGTAGGCCGAGAGCTTCAGGTGCAGGCGTTCCAGGCTCTGGTAGTCGGCGGGGAACAGCTCCGGCTGGATGCCCAGCAGGTTGCCGTGATCGGCGGGAGTGCCCTCGTTCACCGCCAGGTTGATCCGCAGGTCCGACAGGTAATGCCCCACGGGGCGCTCCTGGGTCCAGACCAGATAGGCGGAAACGGCGGCGACCAGGGCCATGGTCAGGGTCAAAGCAAGTAATTTACGCATGGGGGAACAGACAACAGGCCGTGTGCAGGGTTCGCCCCTAGGGTAGGGCCCGTCGTCCCGCTTGCCAAGGGGCGCTGCACATTTGGATCAATAAGTTGTCAGTTTCAGTCATTGAGCGCTAAGGGCGGGGCTCTTAGTCTGTGGGACATAAACCGATGGCCGGCCATTCGAGCCTGCCACGTCCCGTGATGATCCGTTGTGGAGCTGTACCATGACCGCTGCTGCCTACCCGCACCTGCTGGCCCCGTTGGACCTGGGTTTTACCACCTTGCGCAACCGTACCCTGATGGGGTCGATGCACACCGGCCTTGAAGAAAAGCCCGGCGGCTTCGAGCGCATGGCCGCGTATTTCGCCGAGCGTGCCCGTGGCGGCGTCGGCCTGATGGTCACCGGCGGTATTGGCCCGAACGATGAAGGCGGGGTGTATTCCGGGGCAGCCAAGCTGACCACTGAAGCCGAAGCGCTCAAGCACAAGATCGTCACCCAGGCCGTGCACGAGGCGGGCGGCAAGATCTGCATGCAGATCCTTCACGCCGGGCGTTATGCCTACAGCCCCAAGCAGGTTGCGCCGAGTGCGATCCAGGCGCCGATCAACCCGTTCAAGCCCAAGGAGCTGGACGAGGAAGGCATCGAGAAGCAGATCAGCGACTTTGTCACCTGCTCTCTGCTGGCCCAGGTCGCTGAGTACGACGGCGTCGAAATCATGGGTTCCGAAGGTTATTTCATTAACCAATTCCTCGCCGCCCACACCAACCATCGCACCGATCGCTGGGGTGGCGCCTACGAAAACCGTATGCGTTTGCCGGTGGAAATCGTGCGCCGGGTGCGCGAAGCCGTCGGGCCGAATTTCATCATCATCTTCCGCCTGTCGATGCTCGACCTGGTGGAAGGCGGCAGCACCTGGGAAGAAATCGTGCAGTTGGCCAAAGCCATCGAGCAGGCGGGCGCGACGATTATCAATACCGGTATCGGCTGGCATGAAGCACGCATCCCGACCATCGCCACCAAGGTGCCGCGCGGCGCGTTCAGTAAAGTCACGGCCAAGCTGCGTGGCGCGGTGCAGATCCCGTTGATCACCACCAACCGTATCAACACCCCGGAAGTGGCCGAGCAGATCCTCGCCGAGGGCGATGCCGACATGGTGTCCATGGCGCGGCCGTTCCTCGCCGACCCGGAGTTCGTCAACAAGGCCGCCGCTGGCCGGGCCGACGAGATCAATACCTGCATCGGCTGCAACCAGGCCTGCCTGGACCACACCTTCGGTGGCAAATTGACCACCTGCCTGGTCAACCCGCGCGCCTGCTACGAGACCGAGCTCAATTACCTGCCGGTCCAGCAGATCAAGAAAATCGCCGTGGTCGGTGCCGGCCCAGCCGGCCTGGCTGCTGCCACCGTGGCGGCGGAGCGCGGCCATCAGGTGACCCTGTTCGATTCGGCCAGCGAGATCGGTGGCCAGTTCAACGTGGCCAAGCGCGTGCCGGGCAAGGAAGAATTTTTTGAAACCCTGCGTTACTTCAAGCGCAAACTGCAGACCACCCATGTCGAACTGTGCCTCAACACCCGGGTCGATGTAGCGCAACTGGTGGCCGGCGGTTATGACGAGATCATTCTGGCCACCGGTATCGCGCCGCGTACCCCGGCGATTCCTGGCGTGGAAAACCCCAAGGTGCTCAGCTACCTGGACGTGCTTCTGCAGCGTAAACCGGTGGGCAAGCGCGTTGCGGTGATCGGCGCCGGTGGTATCGGCTTCGACGTGTCGGAGTTCCTTGTGCACCAGGGCGTGTCCACCAGCCTGGACCGTGAAGCGTTCTGGAAGGAGTGGGGCATCGACACCCTCCTGCAGGCGCGCGGTGGCGTGGCCGGGATCAAGGCCCAGCCCCATGCCCCGGCGCGTGAGGTGTACTTGCTGCAGCGCAAGGCTTCCAAGGTTGGCGACGGCCTGGGCAAGACCACCGGCTGGATCCACCGTACCGGCCTGAAGAACAAAAAAGTGCAGATGCTCAATAGCGTCGAGTACCTGAAGATCGACGACGCCGGCCTGCATATCCGGATCGGCGCCGAGGGCGAGCCCCAGGTGCTGGCGGTGGACAATATCGTCATCTGCGCCGGCCAAGACCCGTTGCGCGAGTTGCAGGACGGCCTGGTCGCCGCTGGCCAGAACGTGCACCTGATCGGGGGGGCCGACGTGGCTGCCGAGTTGGACGCCAAGCGCGCCATCAACCAGGGCTCGCGCCTCGCCGCCGAGCTGTAAGGCGACACGAGGGGCGGTGTTAGACTACCGCCCCTTTTTTCATGCAGACATGCACTGATGGGTCCTTTCGACTGGCTTCCCCATGCGCCCCTTGAACCTTTGCAACTGGAGTGGCTGAACGGGGTAGAGGTGGCGGTGTTGCGCCTGGACCGCATCGACCCGCTGATCAGCGGCAACAAGTGGTTCAAACTCACCGGGCACCTGGCCGAGGCGCAACAGGCGGGGGCCAGCGGTATCATCAGTCTGGGTGGCGCCTACTCCAATCATCTGCATGCCCTGGCGGCGGCCGGCAAACGCTTCGGTTTTGCCACCGTCGGCCTGCTGCGTGGGCACCCACAAGACACCCCAACCGTCCTCGACCTGCAAGCTTTCGGCATGCAACTGCACTGGCTGGGCTATGGCGGTTACCGCGCGCGCCATGGGCCGGACTTCTGGTTGCCTTGGCGCGAGCGATACCCGGATTTGCATCCCGTGCCCGAGGGCGGCGGCGCAATGACAGGGGCGTTGGGCTGTGGCGTGTTGGTCGAGCAGGTGCGCAGGCAGTTGCACACCCTGGGCTGGGCCGATTACCACGCCTGGTGGCTGGCAGCCGGTACCGGTACCACCCTGGCGGGCCTGGTGCTGGCGGAGGCGGGTGCCCATCTTGTGTACGGGGCCCTGGCGGTGCCGGATGACCACGGCGTTGCGCAGAACGTGCAGGCTATCGTGCAGGGCGGGTATGAGTTGCTGGATGCCAGCCGTGGCGGCTTTGCAAAGGTCGATCCGTTATTGCTTGAGTTTATCCAGGCCACCGAGCGGGCCAGCGGCCTGCCGTTGGAACCGCTTTACACCGGCAAGGCGCTGCTGGCGCTCAAACAACAGATCGAGGCCGGGCGCTTTGCCCCCGGCACTCGCCTGATTTTTGTGCACACCGGTGGCCTGCAAGGCCGCCGGGGTTTTGTGGGTTAACGCTTGGGCAACATGCGCAACACGGTGTTATCCCGCATGAAGTAGTGGTGGTACAGACCCGCCGCGGCATGCAGGCCGATCAGCCAGTAACCGAGGGTGCCGCCCAACACATGCCAGCCTTCGATCTGCTTGGCCAGGTCCTTGTTCTCACCAATCAGCGGTGGCAACTCGATCCCGTAGAACCACACCGAATGCCCTTCGGCACTGACGATCAGCCAGCCAAAGATCGGCATGCCGATCATGAACACATACAGCGCCACATGCATCAGCGTCGCCAGCAGGGCTTGCCATTGCGGCGGCGCGGGTAAAATCTTCGGCGCCACGCCAAGGCTGCGGGCAAACAGGCGCAGCCAGACCAGTACGAATACGGTCAGGCCGAACATGAAGTGCATTTCCTTGATCAGGGTGCGGCCGCCGCTACCCTTGGGGAAAATCCCGCGAAACTCAATGGTGGTGTAGACCAGCACCAGCAGCACTAGCATCAGCCAGTGCAAGGCGATGGACATCGTACTGTAACGGGACTCGCTGTTTTTCCACGGCATCGCGTATTTCCTCACTCATCAGGGGCAAACCTCCGTTCTTTGGCGACGAAGTCCCTTTAGCCTAAACCTGTTATGCAAGGTTTGCCCGAGTGAGGGGCGATGTATTGACGTCGATCAGGCGCTTTGCGGCATTTCACCTCGGGCCAGGCGCTGATTGATGTCGGCGATCACGCCGGGCAGGTCGGTGATGGTGTCGATCAGGTAGTGCGGGCGCGAGCCGGCAAACAGCGTTTCGATGCGCTGGCGTTCACTGGCCAGGGTCGCCGGGTCCAGGGCGCGGAACTGCTCGTAGGTCAGGCCCAGGGCGTTGCCTGAGCAGGTCAGCGCCACGGTCCACATCCCGGCGCGGCGGCCTTCGAGGATGCCCGGCACGGTGTCGTCGATCTTCACGCAGGCCGCCACGTCATCGATGCCCAGGGCGATCACGTTGGCCAGGGCCTGGGCCGGCCATGGGCGGCCATTGGGTACTTCGTCGGTGGCCACGACGTGGTCGGCGATGTAGCCGTTGGTGGCGGCCAACTCGACCACTTTGTCCATCACTTGCTTGGGGTAGCCGGAGCAGGAGCCGATCTTGATCCCTTGCGCACGCAGCGCGGCAATGGTCTCCAGGGCGCCGGGAATCAGCGCCGAGTGTTCGGCGATCTTCTCGATCTGCAACGGCATGAAGCGCTCGTAGATGGCGGTCACGTCATCGTCGGTCGGCGTGCGGCCGAAGGCCTTGCGGTAGCGCTCGGCGACTTGCGGCTGATCGCACAGGGTGCGGATGTGGTCCCACTTGCCCATGCCCATCGGGCCACGGGCTTCTTCGATGGAGACCTGCACGTCGAACTCGGCAAACGCTTCGACAAAAATCTGCGTAGGCGCGAAGGAGCCGAAGTCGACCACGGTGCCGGCCCAGTCAAGAATGGCGGCCTGCAGGGTGTTGGGGTTCTGATAGTTCATGGTTTAAATCCTGTCAGTAAGGGGTAGGAGTCGGCTTGCCGGCGATGGCGGCCGTGAAGGCCCCATCGTCGAGGGAATCAGATTTCGAGTACTTCCATCTCTTGCAGCGCCTGGGCAATCGCCGCCACCGCCGCTTGCATCTCGGCCTGGTTGACATGGCCGATGCAGCCGACGCGGAAGGTCTCCACTTGGGTCAATTTGCCCGGATACAGAATGAAACCCTTGGCCTTGACCCGCTCGTAGAAGTCTTTGAACTGGTAGCGCGGATCGTTCGGCGCATGGAAGGTGACGATGATCGGCGCCTGGATCGCGCTCGGCAGGAAGCTGCGCAGGCCCAGGTCGGCCATGCCATCCAGCAGCGTCTGGCAGTTGGCGGCATAGCGCTGATGGCGCGCCGGCAAGCCGCCTTCTTCGTTGTATTGCAGCAGCGCTTCATGCAGGGCGGCCACCACGTGGGTCGGCGGGGTAAAGCGCCATTGCCCGGTCTTGGCCATGTAGGCGTGCTGGTCGAACAAATCCATGGCCAGGGAGTGGCTGTTGCCCTGGGCCGCGGCCAGGGCCTCTTTTTTCGCAAACACAAAACCCATGCCTGGCACGCCTTCCAGGCATTTGCCGGAGGCGGCGATCAGTGCATCGAACGGCACCTGGGCGGCGTCGATGGGCAGCGCGCCAAAGGAGCTCATGGCGTCGATGATCAGGTGCTTGCCGTGGCGCTGGATGACCTGGGCGATCTCCGGCAGCGGGTTGAGGATGCCGGTGCTGGTTTCGCAGTGGATCAGCGCGATATGGGTGATGCTGCTGTCAGCCTGCAACAGCCGGTCGACATCGGCGGCGGTGGTGGGCTGGTCTTCGGCGGTTTCGAAGGTGCTGAACGGGCGGCCCAGCACTTCGCAGATCTTCGCCAGGCGCTTGCCGTACGCGCCGTTGATCAGCACCAGTACCTTGCCATCGCGGGGTACCAGGGTGCCGATGGCCGCTTCGACGGCGAACGTGCCGCTGCCCTGCAAGGGCACGCAGTGATGGCTGTCGCCACCGTTGATGATCGCCAGCAGTTGCTCGCAGAGGCTGGCGGTCAGTTGGTTGAAGCGGTCATCCCACGAACCCCAGTCAACCATCATCGCCTGGCGGGTGCGGGCGGAGGTGGTCAGGGGCCCAGGTGTGAGCAGGATCGGCGCGGCAGTACTCATTCTCATGTCCTCGCAAAGCAGTGGGATGAAGCTACGGGACATAAATTGCAGTTTGGCTTGTCATCAATCAAATTGTTTGTTGTTATGCCAGCCATCAGTGAGGCCGATAGCTATGAATCTTTTCCAACTCCGTGCATTTGACGCCGTGGCCCGGGACGGCAGTTTTACCCGTGCCGCCGCACGCCTGTTTATCAGCCAGCCAGCCGTGACCGGGCATATCAAGGCGCTGGAAGAGCACTACCAGATCACCCTGCTGCGGCGTACCGCGCGGCGCGTCGAGTTGACGGAGGAGGGCATCAAGCTGGCGGCCATTACCCGCAGTATCTTCGGCCTGGTGGATGAAGCGCAGACCCTGCTCGAAGCCAACCGCCAATTGCTCACCGGGCGCCTGGAAGTGGCGGCGGATGGCCCGCATATGGTCATGCCGATGCTGGCCAAGCTGCGTGCCCGTTACCCGGGGATTACCGTCAACCTGCGCCTGGGCAATGCCCAGGAAACCCTGGCGGCGCTGCTGTCCGAGCATGCGGATGTGGCCGTGTTGACCGAAGTCGAGCCGCGCAAGGGCGTGCACCTGCAACCCTTGAGCGAATCCCGTATCTGCGCCTTGGTACCGGCTGGCCATCCGTGGCTGGCGGACCCGGCGGGTATCCGTCTGGAGCAGTTGGACCAGGTGATCATGGTACTGCGCGAGCCCAGTTCCATTACCCGCCGCACCTTCGACGACGCCTGTGCCAAGGCCAGCGTGCAGCCCAGGGTGTTGCTGGAACTGGACAGCCGCGAAGCGGTGACGGAAGCGGTGGCGGCCGAGTTGGGGGTGGGCGTGGTGTCGTCGGTGGAAGTCAGCCGCGATCCGCGGGTGCATGCGATTCCTATCCGTGGCGACGGGCTGCTGAACCAACATATGCTCGGCTGCATGGAGCGGCGCCGGGAATTGCGCTTGATTCAGGCGTTCTTCGAGTTGGCTTCAGGCTGATCTTCGCGCAGGCTTTCGCGGACAATCTCCAGAAAGGTCGCCACTACCCGCCGCGAACTCTGTTCCTTGAGGCACACCAGTGTTTCCTTCATGCGCTGGGTGCAGTCGCGGATGGGCATGGCATACACCCGTGAATCGGCGCCGAACTCCGACGCCGACACCACGCCCACGCCAATCCCCACCACCACGGCCTCACGCGCGGCTTCGCGGCCCTCCACCTGGATCGCCGGGCGGATGCGCAGCCCGGCCTGGTGCATCTCGCGCTCCAGGGTCTGACGGGTCACCGAGCCGGTTTCCCGCAGGACCAGGGGGGTGTCGTCCAGATCCGCCAGCTCGATGGACTCGCGCCCGGCCCACGGGTGGTTGCGGGCGACGAACGCCAGCATCGGGTCATCACGCAAGGGGATCGAAAGCAGGCGCTCATCGTCGACGTCACGCCCCACCAACGCCAGGTCGGCCTGATAGTTATACAGGCGGTACAGCGCATCATCGGTGTTGCCGGTCTCGATTTTCACGGTGATTCCCGGATAACGTTCGCAAAACCGGGCGATTTGCGGCAGCACATGCACCGGGGCGTCCACCGCCAGGGTCAGGCTGCCGGTTTGCAGGGCCTTGGAGTCTTGCAGCAGCTCCTGGGCTTCGGCGGCGATGACAAACAGGCGCTGGGTGATACTCAGCAGGCGCTCGCCGAGGTCGGTCAGGCGCACCGAGCGTTTGTTGCGATGGAACAGCAGCACGCCAAAACGCTCTTCAAGCTTGCGCACTTGGTCGGAAATGGCCGGCTGGGTGAGGAACAACCGTTCGGCCGCCAACGTGAAACTGCCATGGACAGCCACGGCATGGAAGGCTTTGAGTTGGGCGTGGGAAACCGACATGGCGCGACCTCTTACAAGCTGAGCTTATATTTGAAATACGATAAATCGATTTTACCTATTAGTCAGCCATTGCTTTGATAGCCCTCAGTCGCCGTAGGTTGAGTCCTACAACTTCGGCGATCATGAGCCCTTGCGTGCAACCTTGCAGGACTCATCTGACCAGTACCCGGTGCTCTGCCACCCAGTACTGCAGTGCAAAACAATAAAAACACAGGCAATTGCTTCTCGATTCTGCCGGCACACTCACACCTGAGGTCAGAACCACCATGAATATCCCTATGGGTAGCATCAAGCGTTGGCGCGTGCAGATTTTCGCCATCACCTGGCTGGCATATGCCGCTTTCTATTTCACCCGCAAAGCATTTTCCGTGGCCAAGTTAGGGATCGTTGACGACCCGAGTTTCCCGCTGGACAAGATGATGATGGCCAACCTGGATGGCCTGTACCTGGCGGCCTATGCCGTCGGCCAGTTCACCTGGGGCATGCTCGCCGACCGTTTCGGGCCACGGGTGGTGGTGTTGGGCGGGCTGGTGATTTCAGCGGCTGCCGCGCTGGTCATGGGCACGTTTGCCACCTTGCCGATCTTTGTCACGTGCATGTTGATCCAGGGGTTGGCGCAATCCACCGGCTGGTCGGGGCTGTGCAAGAACCTTGGTAGTTTCTTCCCGGCGCAACAGCGCGGGCGTGTGCTGGGCTTATGGAGCTCGTGTTACGCGTTTGGCGGGCTGGTAGCCTCGCCCTTTGCCGGCTGGTGGGCCTACACCCTGATTGGCAGTTGGCACGCGGCATTTATCTCCAGTGCCGCGGTGGTGGCGGTGGTGGCGGTGCTGTTCTTTATTTTCCAGCGCAACACGCCACAGGACGTCGGCCTGCCAGAAGTGGAGCCCGAGCCGGCAATGAGCGCCGAAGAGCAGGCGGCGGCGAAAAAAATCAGCATCCTTGAGCCGTTGCGCGAGATCTTGCGCAACCGCACGGTGCTGACCCTGGGCCTGGCGTACTTCCTGTTGAAACCGGCGCGTTACGCGATCCTGTTGTGGGGCCCGGTGATTGTCTATGAGCAGATGCCCTCGGTGGGCAAGGTCGGCGCGGCCATTGTGCCCACGGCGTTCGAGCTGGCGGGGTTGTTGGGGCCGATCATGATTGGCCTGGCGTCCGACAAACTGTTCGGCGCCCGGCGCATGCCGGCCTGTGTTCTCAGTTTGTTGGCGCTGACCGTGTCCCTGGCGCTGTTTATGGGGGCGTTGCATACCGGCAGTGTGATGTTGGTGATGGCTTTGCTGTTTGTCATGGGTCTGACCCTGTACGGGCCGGACTCGATGATCAGCAGCACGGCGGCCATTGACTTCGGTACCGCCAAGGCCGGCGCAACGGCGGCGGGCTTCGTCAATGGTTGCGGCTCGGTGGGCGCGATCCTCGGTGGCCTGCTGCCGGGCTACTTCGACACGGTGACGGTGTTTATCGTGTTCGCCGGCGCTGCCCTGTTTTCCTCGCTGGTGCTGATGCCTTATTGGAACGCCCGGCCTGCGGTATTGGCGCAAGTGGGCGACTTTGTGCCGGATCGCACGGTGGCAATCAAACCCCTGCGCACCTGAGGTACCTGCAACGCTGGCCGGTTTTTTGGTGGAACGATGGGTTCTTGCCCTATAAACTCTGCGGCCAAAGCGCCGGCCAGTAGACGTCTCGGCGCCACGGATATCAAGAGAGTGAGTCATGGGCGCACAGTGGAAGGTTAAACATAAAGAAGCGGCATCCAATGCCAAGGGCAAGATTTTCGGCAAGCTGGTGAAGGAAATCACCATTGCCGCCCGTAACGGTGCGGACACCGCGACCAACGCCCACCTGCGTCTGGTGGTCGAGCAGGCCAAAAAGGCCTCGATGCCCAAGGAAACCCTGGAGCGCGCAATCAAGAAAGGCGCGGGCCTGCTCGGCGAGACCGTGCAGTACCATCGCGTGACTTATGAAGGGTTCGCCCCGCACCAGGTGCCGTTGATCGTTGAATGCGTGACCGACAACATCAACCGCACCGTGGCGGAAATCCGCGTAGCTTTCCGCAAGGGGCAACTCGGAGCTTCGGGCTCGGTGGCCTGGGACTTCAACCATGTAGGGCTGATCGAGGCCTCGCCGGACACCCCCGATGCCGACCCGGAAATGGCCGCCATCGAAGCCGGTGCCCAGGACTTTGAGGAAGGTGAAGAAGAGGGCACGACCCTGTTCATCACCGAGACCACCGACCTGGACGCGGTGCAGAAGGCGTTGCCGGAGCAGGGTTTTACCGTGTTGTCGGCGAAGTTGGGCTACCTCGCGAAAAACCCGGTCAGCGGCCTGAGCGACGAGCAGATGGCTGAAGTCGAAGCCTTCCTGGAAGGCCTGGACAACCATGACGACGTGCAGGACATGTTCGTCGGCCTGGCGGGCTAAACCCGGCCTGGAATTATGGGCACGGGCTTGTGTGTGAGCGGGCTTGCCCGCGATTGCGGTGTATCAGATGGCACATCAGCTGGCTGACCCACTGCTATCGCGGGCAAGCCCGCTCACACATAAGCCCGCTTCCACATTTGCAGGGCGTTTCAGAGTGAGGACAGCAGTGCCTCGATCTCTTCGAACGCCGGACGCGCCAGCACCTGCGGCTGGCAGCAGCGCTCCCGCAGCGCCTCCAGCACTTGGCGCTGGTCATCGCTCAAACCTGCGTCAATGCGCTCCAGCAACTCCTCCAGCAACACCCCGAACGCCCGCACTTCAATGCGCTGCAACGCCCTGGTTTCCAAGGTGTCGGCCGTGGCATGGAATGACGCCGCGCCAAAGTCCCCCAGCAAACAATCACCCCCGGCATTCCACAGGATATTGTGGCCATACAGGTCGCCATGGGTGATGCCATGCCGGTGCAGGTGTGCGGCCACGGAGGCGATGCCGCGCGCCATGCGCAACGCCACAGCCACGCTGAAACGGCTGGCGGGGTCGTAGATGTCCCGGGTGCAGGACGCCAGGCTGGGCAGGCCGGCGAGGTTGCGGTAGCTCGGGTCGATCAGGTCCATCACCAGCGCGGCCTGGTCATCGGGGTGGCCGATTACCCGGCCTTGCACCTTGATCAGGTTGGGGTGCAGCCCGGCGGCAATGCAGGCCTGCATTTCATGCAGCGGTGAACCGTCGCTGGTGATGGTGCCCTTATAGAGTTTGACCGCGACCGGCTCGTTCGACGGTTTGCGCAGTGCCTTGCGAATCACCCCCGAGGCGCCTTCGCCGAGCACCTCGGCCAGCTCCAGTTCGGCCCAGGGAATATTCGCTGTGTTGTCGTCAATTGCCAGTTCAACCGCGCTTTCCACCGGGTTGCCGGCATAGGCCAGCCAGGTCAGGCGCGGCAGCGTCAGCAGCCATTGCGGCAATTGCGTCAGGCGGTTGGCGGCGATGCGCAGCAGTTCGAGGTTATGGCACTGGGCCAGGCTCGCCGGCAGTTGCTCCAGGCGATTACCGGCCAGCATGAGTTTTTGCAGCAGCGGCCGTTCGCCGAGTTCATCCGGCAAGTGGCTGAGACGGTTATCGGTGAGGATCAACCAACGCAATTGCGGCGGCAGTGCAGCAGCCGACACCTGCTCGATCTGGTTGGCCTTGAAGCCGACCATGCTCAATTGCTGGCATTGCCCCAGGCACGCCGGCAGTTCGGTGAAGGCGTTGTCCGAGCAAAACAGCACGCGCAGGTGGGGCAGCCGGTGCAGGTCGTCGGGCAGGCTGCGCAGGGCGTTGCCGCTCAGGTTGAGGATTTCCAGGGAGTCGGCCAGGTCGAAGATTTCCCGGGGGAACTGCGTCAGGCCGCAGGACAGGTCCAGGCGCTTGATGCCAGCCAGTTGGCCAGCCTTGAGTTGGGCAAGGGTATCCATGAACAGCTTAGGTCACTCGACAAGGTCAAAGGCGCTCATGATAGCGACTTGAGCGCCAGCGGGCTGACTTGTTGCAACTGCCCCAGGCGGCTGCGGGTGCGCGCCAGGTCAATCGCCTGGCCTTGCAGGGCATCGTCCAGTGGCTGTTGGCCCAGCAGGGTCAGGTGCTTGTCCTGGTCGTACAGCACGTCGATCAGGTTGATAAAGCGCTGTTGCACGGCAATCGGGCAATCGCCGAGCAGCGGCAGGTCGTCGATGATCCAGTGGTCGAAATCCTCGCACAGCAGCAGGTAATCCATCACGGCGGTGGGCTGTTCGCACAGGTCGTTGAAGGTCAAGGCCAGGCTGCGCGCCTGGTGCCAGCGCACCTGCAGTTGCCGCGAGCCGACCGCCAGCGCCAGGGGCGGGCCATCGGTGGCGGGCAGCCCCAGCTCACGGCGCTGGGCCGGGGCGCCCGGCCACACGTACTGGCCATGGGTGAAGCGCTGCAGCTGGTGGTTCTGCGCCAGGCCCCGGTAGTCCTGAGGCGCGCTGACTTCCATGACGTCCATGCGCGCGCTGATCAAGTCAATCACCGGCTTGAAGCGCTGATGGTACAGCGGGTTGGGCAGCAAGCCCTGGGGCGGGTAATTGGAGGTGACCAGCAGCAGGATGCCCCGTTGGAACAGGGCCTTGAACAGGCGGGTGATCAACATCGCGTCGCCGATGTCATGCACATGGAACTCGTCGAAACACAGCACCCGGCAGCCGTCGAGCAATTGATCCAGGGTGGCGCCCAGGGTATCGGCCTGCTGGCGGTGGGCAAACATGCCGCGGTGCAGGCGGGCGAAAAAGTCGTGGAAATGTACCCGCTGCTTGTCAGGCAACGGCAGGGCCTGGAAAAACCCGTCCAGCAGCCAGCTTTTGCCCCGGCCGACAGCGCCGTGCAGGTACAGGCTGCGGGTCGGGCGCTGGGCCAGCAGGTGTGCGGCCTGCCGCGCCATAGCGTCGATCACCTGCACCTGGCTGGGGCTGAGGGTGTAGCCCTGTTGCCGAGCCTTGTCCGCGAAGAAGCGCTGAATGGCTGGCGCGCTGTCGTGGGCGGTTTTTTTGCCCAGCAGGCGTTTGAGCAGGGGCAGGCGCCGGGGGCGGCTCTCTCGAAAAGGCATGGCGTTGGCGTCCTAGAACCGGGTGGTCTGCTTGAGCAATGGGGTGGTCGGCTCGTCCTCCGGGCTGACCATCGCATAGTTGTAGCCGGGGCTGGACCAGTATTCGGCCTGCAGTCCATCGGCACTGCGGCTGCCCCGTGGCAGCAGGGTGTTTTGCGGGCCGGGCGGGCGAATATAAAAACTGATGCGCCGGCCCTGCGGGTTCTCGTAAAGCACCATCGCTGCCGCGCCCTGATCGGTGCTGAGCAGCCGTGCGCTGACCGGGCTGAAGCCGGCCTCGCTGAGGTCTGGCAGGCGATGGGCCTGGGCGAAGTAACGGTCGAGCCAGGCTTGCATATCGCCATTGCCCTGCACCTGGTAATCGGCGGGCATGATTGGGTTCTGGGCAAACAGGCGGTACGCCTGCATGGCGTCGGTCATCGGCAGTGCGCTGGCGACCAGGGTCGCCTGCCGCGCTTGCCAGCCACCCAGGCCGCCCAGGCCGACGGCGAGCACCAGCATGGCGGCAGTGGCCAGCTGGCGGCGCGACTGGTGCTTGAGACGCTGGCGAATCTGCGCCGGATCCAACTCGGGGTTGGCCGCTGGCGGCGCACCGATGGCCGTGCGCAGGTGCTGGGCATCCTGTTGCCAGGCGTGGACCTGGGCCGCGACCTCGGGGTGGGCGGCGAGCCAGATCTGCAGTTGGCGGCGATCCGGCTCGCTGAGCTGGTGATCGACGTACGCGTGCAGGTCGCGTTCGTTGGGGGGCAGGCTGATCATTTGAGTATCCGCAGGGAAGGGCGGGTGATGTCACCGTCGCTGAGCTGGCGCAAGGCCTGGCGGGCACGGGACAGGCGTGACATCACGGTGCCGATGGGCACGTCGAGGATATGGGCGACTTCCTTGTAGCTCAAGCCTTCCACCGAAACCCACAGCAGCAGGGCGCGTTGCTCGCTGCTCAACTGGTCGAAGGCTTGCAGGGTCGATTGGGCGATCACCGTACGTTCGACTGACGGTTGCGCGTCATCACGACCGGTGAAGAACTCCAGCATCCGCGCATAACGCCGCGAACGCCGGTGCGCGTCGAGGAACTGCCGGTAGAGGATCGAGAACAGCCAGGCGCGCAAATCGCCGTCGACGCGCTTGTTGCGCCAACTGACGATGGCGCGCTCAAGCGTGGCCTGCACCAGGTCGTCGGCGCTGCTGGGGTTGCGTGTCAGGGATACGGCAAAGCGCCGTAGCCTGGGGAGGAGTTCACGCAATGAGTCGTCGAGTTCGTGCATGGCAATCTTGGTCACTGTGCTTGGACCAGGAAGACGTCCGGCCTTGGAGGTTATTCCAGGGATTGAAAAATAAACAGTGCGGGTGGGAATAGAGCGTGTCGACGCTCGTCCTGCTTCTCTCTCACCTGTGGCCGCTGGCCCTGGAGCACTGCATGCCAGATCAACCATCCCCCTTACGCCCGCCGCTGGGGCGCGCCAGCCTGATGCTGCGCCTGGCCGCTATCGGCGTGGTCGTCGGCGCCGCCGCCGGGGCGTTTGCCTACGTCAACGGTACACTCGACCCGCAGCGGTTGCGCCCCCAGGCCCTGGTCAATGCCCTGGAAACCAATAACGGCGTGCACCCCGGCTACCGGCGCAACCATTCCAAGGGTGTATGCGTGGCGGGCTATTTCGAGAGCAGTCCTGCGGCGCGTGCCTATTCCCGTGCGCAGGTATTCAGCGAGGCCCGCACCCCGGTGATCGGCCGTTTTGCCTTGCCCAGCGGCAACCCCTATGCCCCGGACAGCAGCGTGCCGATCCGCAGCCTGGCCGTGCAGTTCAACCAGGCCAACGGCCAGCAATGGCGCAGCGGGATGAACAGCATGCCAGTGTTCCCGGTGGGCACGCCCGAGGCGTTCTACCAGATGCTCAAGGCGGGGACTCCCGACCCGGCGACCGGCAAGCCCAACCCGGCCAGTATGCCGGCGTTTTTTGCCAGCCATCCGGAGACGGCGCCGTTCCTGGCCTGGGTCAAGACGGCCAGGCCATCAGCCAGCTATGCCACCGAGCGTTACAACGGCATCAATGCGTTTTACCTGGTGAATGCCGACGGGCAGCGCCAGGCCGTGCGCTGGGGGCTGGTGCCGATGAGCCAGGACGTCAGCGCAGCCGCTGCGCCGCCAGGGGCGGATTTCCTCCAGGCCGACCTGGAGCAACGATTGGCGGCCGGCCCCCTGCGCTGGCAGTTGCAGATCACCCTGGCCAACCCCTCAGACCCGGTGGATGACGCCAGCAAGGCCTGGTCTGGGGCGCACACGGTGCTGGATGCCGGCACCCTGGTACTCGAGCGCAGTCAGCCACAGTTGGACGGTGATTGCCGCGATATCAACTTTGACCCGCTGATCCTGCCCAGTGGTATCGAAGCCTCCAATGACCCGCTGCTGGCTGCACGTTCTGCTGCCTATGCCAGTTCCTACCTGCGCCGTACCGGCGAAGTCAGCCAGTTGCACAGCGCCTCTCAGGAGTCCCAGCCATGAAGACTCAACCACGTTTTTTCGCCCCGCTGGCGCGCCTGCTGCACTGGCTGATGGCGCTGATGGTCATTGCCATGCTGTTTATCGGTGCTGGCATGGTGGCCTCGGTGTCCCAGCGCCATGCATGGTTGTTGCACCTGCACAAGCCATTGGGCATTGCGATTCTGCTGTTGGTGATCGTGCGCCTGGTGGTGCGCTTTGCTACCCGCCAGCCGCCGCTGCCTGCCGATTTGCCGGCGTGGCAGGTGTTGGCGGCCAAGGCGTCGCATCTGCTGCTGTATAGCTTGATGCTGGCGCTGCCGTTGTTGGGATGGGCGATGATTTCGGCGGCCGGTGACCCAGTGATGCTGAGCAGTTCTTTGCAGTTACCGGCGTGGGTGCCGGCCAACGCGCAGTTGTTTGCAATCCTGCGCAAGGCCCATGGGTATCTCGCCTATTTGCTGTTCCTCACGGTGTTGCTGCATTTGGCGGCGGCGTTGTTCCATGGCTGGATTCGCCGGGATGGCGTTTTGCAAAGCATGCTCGGCAAGGACTGAGGCCCCAGGGTCGCCCACCAGTATCCCAGGGCCAGTAGGTTGATGGCGGCGCCCAGGGCACAAACGCCGAGCCAGCCGGCCCAGGCGTACATCAGGGTGGCGCCGAGCGAGCCCAGGGCGCTGCCTGCCGAATAGAACAGCATGTAGCCGGCAGCCAGGCGGCTCTGGGCTTCGGGGCGCACGCTGTAGATCAGGCTTTGGCTGGTGACATGCACGGCTTGCAGGCCGAGGTCGAAGGCAATCACCCCAAGCAACAGTGCCCACAACGAAGACTGGGTCAAGGCGATGGGCAGCCAAGACACCAGCATCAGCGCCAGGGCCGCGCCGCTGGTCCACTGTGCCCAGCCTCGGTCAGCCAGGCGCCCGGCATGGGCCGCTCCCAGCGCGCCGGCGGCACCGGCAAGGCCGAACAGGCCGATCTGGGTGTGGGACAACGACAGCGGCGGGGCGCTCAAGGGCAATACCAAGGGCGTCCATAGCACCGTGCCCGCGGCAAAAATCAGCAAGGCCAGCACTGCGCGGTCGCGCAGCACTTTTTCCTCGCGCAACAGGCTGAACACCGAGCCGAGCAACTGGCGATAGGCGCCTGGCGCCCGGGGCTGCTCGGTAGCGGGCAAGACACGCCAGAGCAGCAGCGCCATCAGCAACGTCAAGCCAGCCGACAGCAGGTACACCGAGCGCCAGCCGGCCAGGTCCGCCATGAGCCCGGACACCGTGCGCGCCAGCAGCAAGCCAACCACGATACCACTGGTCACCAGGCCCACCACATGCCCCCGTTGCTCGGGGCGCGCCAGGTTTGCGGCGTAGGCCACCAACACCTGGGCCACCACGGCGAGCAAGCCCGTCAGCAACAGGCCAGCCAGAAACCCCACGCTGCTGTTGGACAGGGCGACCAGCAATACCGCGCCGGTGGACAGCAGTAACTGGCCGACGATCAAGTGCCGACGGTTGAGCAGATCGCCCAACGGCACCAGCAGTAATAAACCGAGGCCATAGCCGACCTGGGTCAGGCTGATCACGATGCCGACGGTGGCGGGGTCCATGGCGAACGTCGTGGCCATGGCATCCAGCAGGGGTTGGGCGTAATAGACGTTTGCCACCGACAGGCCGCAGGCAATGGCGAACAGCAGCACCACGGCGCCGCTTAACGATGATTGGGGCATGCTGAGTTCTCATTGTGGTTGTTAAATAAAACCAGTTGTACGGTAGGTATTCCGGTTTTATATTGCAACTACATTTTTATCAGGCAGGCGTTACTCATGGTCAAACTCACTCGCTTTGAAAGTGCCGAATGCCCGGTGGCGCGCTCGCTGGAGGCGATTGGCGATGGCTGGGCACTGTTGATCATTCGCGATGCATTCGATGGCATCCGCCGCTTTGGCGAGTTTCAGCGCAGCCTGGGCATGGCCAAGAATATTCTTTCGGCACGCTTGCGCAGCCTGGTCGGCCACGGGATTTTCGAGATTGTCCCGGCCTCGGATGGCAGTGCATATCAGGAGTATGTGTTGACGGAAAAGGGCAGGGGGCTGTTTGCCGTGATCATTGGGTTGCGGCAATGGGGCGAGGGGTTTTTCTACGCCGAGGGCGAGGCCCATTCGGTGCTGTTGGACCGTGAGCACGGACAGCCGCTGCAGGCTTTGCACGTGCAGGCGGCAGATGGCCGGGTGCTTGGGCCGCTGGACTGCGTGCGGGTGGCGGCGCAGTCCGAGGCTGAGGGTTAACGACGCTTATTGGGGCAGGGTCAGCGCAGTACGTTGACCATGTCCGCCACGGTGCTCAGCACGTCCTTGCCCAGTTGCCGGGAGCGTTTGCCGGACCAGCCGGTGCGTGGGTCGGGCGCATCGTCATTGTCCTTGAACGGCATTTCAAGGGTCAGGGACAGGCAATCGAATTTCTCGCCCACGCTGTTGCACGCCAAGGTCATATTGGCCTGGCCCGGCAAGTCGCGGGTGTAGCCATGGGTGGTCTGGAAGTCGCGGGTCAGTTCGCTCAAGTGGCTGCGAAAGTGTTTTTCCAGGGCCTCGATACGCGGGGTATAGCCGGGGTTGCCTTCACACCCTGCGGTGAACACATAGGGGATTTCTTCGTCGCCGTGGATATCCAGGAACAGGTCGACGCCGTATTTTTCCATTTGCTGCTGGACGAACAGCACTTCCGGGCTCTGTTCCTGGCTTGCGCTTTGCCAGGCGCGATTGAGGTCCTGGCCCATGGCGTTGGTGCGCAAGTGACCGTGGAACGCGCCATCCGGGTTCATGTTCGGCACCAGGTACAGGTCGGCGGATGCCAGGAGTTTTTTCAGTTCAGCATCACCTTCCTGCTGCAGGCGCTCGATGATGCCTTCCATAAACCACTCGGCCATATGCTCGCCCGGGTGCTGCTGCGCAATGATCCACACTTTGCGCTGCCCGGCGTCACCCTTGCCACGGCGTAGCAGGGGAATATCACGGCCTTCGACACTCTTGCCGGTGGCCAGCAATTGCGTACCGGCGCGGTTCAGTGCCTGCTCGATCAACCAGGCGTGACGCTCGCGACTGTAGGGTTCGAAGTAGGCGAGCCAGGCGTGTTTTTGCTCGGCCTGCAGTTCGATGTGCAAGGTTTCGCCATCAAAGCGTGTCGGCACCCGGAACCAATTGACGTGGTCGTAGGACGCCACGGCGTTGTAACCGCTCCAGGCATGTTTGTAGGAGGACTGGCCGGCGTTGCTCAGGCGAAAGGTATGGGTATGACCAATGTGCATGCCTTCGGCCTTGAAGTGGAACCATTGGAAGTGCTGGCTGCGGGTATCAGGTTTGATCGCCAGCAGTAACTGATGGGCATCGCTGGTGTCGAGCACCTGGATATTGCCACTGTCGAAGTCGGTGCTGATTTTGATGGAGGTCAAGGCCACGGTCATAGTCTGATTGCCTGAATATGAGAGTTGTGGCGGGCAGTTTACACAGACGCGGGGTAAAGTCTGGACGCAAATTATTGCGAAAAGGGAGGGGGCGTCATCCTTGACGCAGCCGCAGCTTAGAGTCTGTGAGATTGATTCTCAAGTGCTATCTTGGAAAGAAGCGGGCCAGAGCGCTTGATCGGCTTTCTTTCGGTGATTGTCTTTTGCTACCATGCGCGCCATCGAGCAACACACAGTCTTCATTAGCCTGAAGCCACGCCAGAATAACTGGCAAAAAAAAGACCCGGCCAAAGAGCCGGGTCAAAAACCGTGATTAGCCTGATGAGGAGATATTCCAAGAGTCCGACCTAAGGTCTCTTGGCCTATCGACTGATCTCGCGACCAGCTGCTTGCAATAATAATCATTATCATTTGCAAGTCAAATGTTTTTATCCGTCTGATAGAAATATTTTTCCTTCTGTTCCTGCACGCCTATCTGGCTATGAGGCTTTGCCGCCTGCCAGTTGCAGTGGACGCTCCAGCATGGCCTTGGCCATATCAATCAAATACACCACTGAAAACGCCAGGTCTCGGGTGCCCCCCAGCTTGTTGTTCGCCAATTCATACGCGATGGCGGCGGCGCTGCGCAGCAGGTCCGAGGCATGCACCAGGGCTTCTTCGCTGCTGACATGGGGGTTGGCCTCGAAAAAGGCCACATCGTCCACTGGCTCCGTGTCCTCTTTCAAGTAGTAGTCCAGTGCGCGTCGGGCGGCTTCGCTGCCCTGCAAGAACTTTATTTCATCGTCATCAGGTGTGCCAGGCAGGTGATCCAGGGTAGTGGTCATGAGGTCGGTGCTCTGGGTGGGAAGGTGAACAGGTGGGGTTGATAATAATACGATCTGTATTTATGTCATTTGATTGATTACTACAAACTGTTTATTGTCGCCCTGAATTCATCCGGTATTGTGTGGCCCATGGATAAATGGATAGCGTTGGTCAAAGCCAACATGAAGGCCCGCAAGGTCACGCAGCATCAACTGGCCGCACGCTTGGGCATGTCCCAGGGCGGCATTGGCCACTGGCTGGGCAAGCGCCGGGTGCCCAGCCTCGCCGATATGAACCGGGTGCTCGAAGAGCTGGGCCTGGGCTATCTGGAGACGGTGCTGGTGATCCGCGAAAAAAGCGACGCCCCGGCGAACGACGACGCCGCGTCGGTCACTCAATACAATCCGTATTTTCGTTACCCTGTGACCGACTGGAAACACCCCTGCCAGGTGCACGAACAGCGGCCAGCCTATGGCGCCACGCGTTTTGAGGCGAGCGATTACGAGGCCGACGGCGAGGCGTTCTGGCTCCAGGTGAGCGGCGATGCGATGACCGCGCCCAGTGGGCCGAGTATTGCCGAAGGGATGATGATCCTGGTGGACCCGGCCCGCGAAGCCGAGCCCGGTACATTGGTGGTGGCCCAATGGGCCGGCAGCAGCCAGGCTACCTTTCGCAAGTTGATCGAGGAAAGCGGCCAGCGTTACCTGGTGCCGCTCAACCCGACCTACCCCAAAGCCCTGCTCACCGATGACTGCCGGATCATCGGCGTGGTGGTACAGGCCACGGTGAAGTTCTAGGCCTGGGCTTCCAGCTCCACCAAGGCGCTGCCTTCGCCGACCATTTCGCCTTCCTGGCAATACAGGGCCTTGATCACGCCTCCATGGGGCGCGCGGATGCTGTGCTCCATCTTCATCGCTTCAAGCACCACCAGTTGCGCACCGGCCTCCACTGTCTGCCCGACTTCCACCAGCACCCGCACGATGCTGCCGTTCATGGGGGCGCTCAGGCCGCCCTGATGGGCTTGTCCGGCATCGACGGCGGCGATCGGGTCAAACAGCGTCACGCTGCGCATCTCACCTTGCCAGCGCAGGAACAGCGTCTGCCCATGGCGCACGGCCAAGTGCGAACGGCGGATGCCAGCATCCTCGATCAGCAATTGTTCGCCACGCAGTTGCGGCGCGGTGCTGGTTTGCAGTGTTACCAGGCGATCCTGGCCGTCACTGCTCAAATGCAGGGATGTTTCGGCAGGCAGGCCCGCACGAAAGCCCAGGGTTGCAGCCCACGGCGAGGCAGGATCGTCCTGCCGCAGCCGGGAGGGCTGGCTCTGCATGAAAGCATGACCGGCCGCCTGCCAGAACTCATCACTCAACGCACTGGCGGCAGGCAGCAGTTGCTCCTGATAACGCGGGATAAACCCGGTATCCAACTGCGCTGCGGCAAAGGCGGGATGGCCGATGATGCGCCGTAAGAAGCCCAGGTTGGTCTTCAAGCCGCCGACCGCAAACTCGTCGAGCATGCTCAACAGGCGCAGGCGCGCCTGTTCGCGGTCCTCGCCCCAGGCAATCAGTTTTCCAAGCATCGGGTCGTAGAAGGGCGAGACGTCGTCCCCTTGCTCGACGCCACTGTCCACCCGCCGTCCCGGGCCTGGCGCCGATTCGCGGTACAGCGCCAGATGCCCGGTGGCCGGCAAAAAGTCATTGGCCGGGTCTTCGGCATACAGCCGCACTTCAATCGCGTGGCCGCGCAACGGCACCTGCTCCTGGGTCATGGGCAGCGGCTCGCCTTGCGCCACGCGAATCTGCCAGGCCACCAGGTCCAGGCCGGTGATGGCCTCGGTCACCGGGTGTTCTACCTGCAAGCGAGTGTTCATTTCCATAAAGAAAAACTCACCGCGCGCATCCAGCAGGAACTCCACGGTGCCGGCGCCCACATAGCCAATCGCCTGGGCGGCACGCACCGCTGCCTCGCCCATGGCCTGGCGCAGGGCAGGGCTGAGGCCGGGGGCCGGTGCTTCTTCGACGACCTTTTGATGGCGACGCTGGATCGAGCAGTCGCGTTCATTGAGGTACAGGCAATGGCCGTGCTGGTCGGCAAACACCTGGATCTCCACGTGGCGGGGCTTGATCAGGTACTTTTCCACCAGCATCTGCGCATTGCCAAACGACGACAGCGCCTCGCGCTGGGCCGAGGCCAGGGCTTCGGCCAGTTGGCTTTCGTCCTCGACCACTTTCATGCCCTTGCCGCCGCCGCCCGCCGTGGCCTTGAGCAGCACCGGGTAGCCAATGCGCGCGGCGGCCTGGCGGAAGGTTTCCAGATCCTGGCCGGCACCGTGGTAACCCGGCACCAGCGGCACGCCAGCGGTTTCCATCAATGCCTTGGCCGCCGACTTGCTGCCCATGGCATCAATGGCCGAGGCGGGCGGGCCAAGGAAAATCAGCCCGGCCTCTTCAATCGCTCGGGCAAAGCGTGGGTTTTCGGAAAGAAAACCATAGCCTGGATGAATCGCCTGGGCGCCGCTGGCCTTGGCCGCGGCGATCAGTTTGTCGATCTGCAGGTAGCTGTCGGCGGCCTTGCTGCCGCCCAGGTCCACCCGGATATCGGCTTCTCGGCTGTGGCGCGCATCGCGGTCCGTGGCGCTGTGCACGGCAACGGTGGTCATGCCCAGTGCCTTGGCCGTGCGCATGACCCGACAGGCGATTTCGCCCCGGTTGGCCACCAGTACGCAGGTAATCAACGGTGCACTCATGAACGTGGCTCCTGGGACTGCCAACTGGGCGCACGCTTTTGCAAAAATGCGCGCAAGCCTTCCTGGCCCTCGGCGCTGACGCGGATGCGCGAGATGGCGTTTTCGCAGTAGCGGCGCAACGCCGGGGTCAGGGCGCCATTACCCACTTCGCGCAACAAATCCTTGCTGGCGCGCATGGCGGCCGGGCTGTTGAGCAGCAGGTTGGCGATCCATTGCTCGACGTGCTGATCCAGCGCATCCAGCGGGTAGCTTTGCGCCAATAGCCCGATGGCCTGGGCCTGCTGACCGTCGAAGCGTTCTGCGGTCAGGGCATAGCGGCGTGCCGCGCGCTCGCCAATCGCCTGCACCACAAACGGGCTGATGACCGCCGGCGCGAGGCCGATGCGTACTTCCGACAGGCAGAACTGCGCATCATCGGCGCCAATGGCCATGTCGCAGCAACTGATCAGGCCCAGGGCGCCGCCGTAGGCCGCGCCCTGGACCACCGCCAGTGTCGGGATCTTCAGCTTGGCCAGGTTGTACATCAACTCCGCCAATTCGCGGGCGTCGTCGAGGTTGGTGTGGTAATCCAGTTCGGCCGACTGTTGCATCCAGGCCAGGTCCGCGCCGGCGCTGAAATGCTTGCCGCGCCCGCGCACGACCAGAAAACGCAGCGCGGCATCGGCCTGGACCTGGTCCAGGGCAATGATCAGCTCGCGGATCATTTCGGCGTTGAACGCGTTGTTCTTCTCTTCCCGGCTCAACCACAGCGTGGCAAAGCCACGGGGGTCGTTGACCAGCTCAACAGTGTTGAAATCGCTCATGGGTGCAGCTCCAATTACATGCGGAACACGCCGAAGCGGCTCGGCTCGATGGGGGCATTCAGCGCGGCGGACAAGGCCAGGGCCAGCACGTCACGGGTCTGCAAAGGGTCGATGACGCCGTCATCCCACAGGCGGGCGCTGGAGTAGTAAGGGTGGCCCTGGGTTTCGTACTGGTCGAGGATCGGCTGCTTGATCTGCGCTTCGTCCTCGGCGCTGAACGCCTGGCCACTGCGCTCGGCCTGTTCGCGCTTGACCTGCACCAGCACGCCGGCGGCCTGTTCGGCGCCCATCACGCCAATGCGGGCGTTGGGCCACATCCACAAAAAGCGCGGGTCGTAGGCGCGCCCGCACATCCCATAGTTACCGGCACCAAAGCTGCCGCCGATGATCACTGTGAATTTCGGCACCTTGGCGCAGGCCACGGCCGTGACCAACTTGGCGCCGTGCTTGGCGATGCCGCCGGCTTCGTATTTCTGCCCAACCATAAAGCCGGTGATGTTCTGCAAGAACAGCAGGGGAATCCCGCGCTGGCAGGCCAACTCGATAAAGTGCGCGCCTTTTTGCGCCGCTTCGGCGAAGAGGATCCCGTTGTTGGCGAGGATCGCGATGGGGTAGCCATGCAAATGGGCAAAGCCGCAGACCAGCGTGGTGCCGAACAGCGCCTTGAATTCATCGAAGACCGAGCCGTCCACCAGTCGCGCAATCACTTCACGTACATCGAACGGTTGCTTGGCGTCGGCCGGGATCACCCCATACAGCTCTTCGCTGGCATACAACGGCGCGACCGGCGTGCGCTGTTGCAACTGCCCCTGTTTGCGCCAGTTGAGGTTGGCGATGCTGCGACGGGCCAGGGCCAGGGCATGTTCGTCGCTGTCGGCGTAATGGTCGGCCACCCCGGAGATCTTGCAGTGCACATCGGCACCGCCAAGGTCTTCGGCGCTGACCACTTCACCGGTGGCGGCCTTCACCAGTGGCGGCCCGGCGAGGAAGATGGTGGCCTGCTGGCGCACCATGATCGCTTCATCGGCCATCGCCGGTACATAAGCGCCACCCGCCGTGCAGGAGCCCATCACCACGGCAATCTGCGGAATGCCCTGGGCGCTCATATTGGCTTGGTTGAAAAAAATCCGCCCAAAGTGCTCGCGGTCGGGGAACACCTCGTCCTGGCGCGGCAGGTTGGCGCCGCCGGAGTCCACCAGGTAAATGCAGGGCAGGCGGTTCTGTTCGGCGATGGTCTGGGCGCGCAGGTGTTTTTTCACGGTCAGCGGGTAGTAGGAACCGCCTTTTACCGTGGCATCGTTGGCGACGATCATGCATTCGACGCCTTCGACCCGGCCGATCCCGGCGATCACGCCCGCGGCCGGTACCTCTTCACCGTAGACCTGATACGCCGCCAGTTGGCTGAGTTCGAGGAACGCCGAGCCCGGGTCGAGCAGGCGGTTGATACGCTCGCGCGGCAGCAGCTTGCCACGGGAGGTATGACGCTCCTGGGCCTTGCTGCCGCCGCCTTGCTGGACCTGGGCGAGCAGGGTGTGCAAGGCATCGACCTGTTTGAGCATCGCCGCGCTGTTGCTGGCGAATTCCGCCGAACGCGGGTTGAGTTGGGTGTGCAGGGTGGCCATGGTGCACTCCCTCAGCGGGTTTCGTTAAACAGTTCGCGACCAATCAACATGCGTCGGATCTCACTGGTGCCCGCGCCGATTTCATATAGCTTGGCATCACGTAACAGACGGCCTGCGGGGAATTCATTGATGTAGCCATTGCCGCCGAGAATCTGGATCGCATCGAGGGCCATCTGTGTTGCGCGTTCGGCGCTGTACAGAATCACCCCGGCGGCGTCCTTGCGCGTGGTTTCGCCGCGCTCGCAGGCCTGGGCCACCGCATAGAGGTAGGCGCGGCTGGCGTTGAGCTGGGTGTACATGTCGGCAACTTTGCCCTGGATCAGCTGGAATTCGCCGATGCTCTGCCCGAACTGCTTACGGTCGTGGATGTAGGGGACGATCAGGTCCATGCAGGCCTGCATGATCCCGGTAGGGCCGCCGGAGAGCACCACACGCTCGTAGTCCAGGCCGCTCATCAGCACTTTGACCCCGCCATTGAGCACGCCGAGGATGTTTTCTTCGGGCACTTCGACGTCATCGAAAAACAGCTCGCAGGTGTTGGAGCCGCGCATGCCCAGCTTGTCGAACTTGTTGCTGCGGCTGAAACCCTTGGCGTCGCGCTCGACAATAAACGCGGTAATACCATGGGCGCCTTTTTCCAGGTCGGTCTTGGCGTAGATCACATAGGTGTGGGCATCGGGACCGTTGGTGATCCAGGTCTTGCTGCCGTTGAGCACATACACGCTGCCGCGTTTGTCGGCGCGCAGCTTCATCGACACCACATCAGAGCCCGCATTCGGCTCGCTCATGGCCAGGGCGCCAATGTGTTCGCCGCTGATCAGCTTGGGCAGGTACTTGAGTTTCTGTTCATGAGTGCCGTTGCGGTTGATCTGGTTGACGCACAGGTTGGAGTGCGCCCCGTAGGACAACGCCACCGAGGCCGAGCCGCGGCTGATTTCTTCCATGGCCACCACGTGGGCCAGGTAACCCAGACCGGCACCGCCGTATTCTTCCGGCACGGTGATGCCCAGCAGGCCCATGTCACCGAACTTGCGCCACATATCCACGGGGAACAGGTTGTCGATATCAATCTGCGCTGCCCGTGGCGCCAGCTCCTTGGCCACGAAGGCCTGCACCTGGTCGCGCAGCATGTCGATGGTTTCACCGAGGGCGAAATTCAGGGTCGGGTAACTCATGGAGGGGCACCTATAAACATTATTGTTGTGGGGCTGGCGACGCCATTGGGCGATCACCTTTACGTTAACGTAAACTTGCGTTGCATGACTGTCAATCGTAGCTTACGTTAACGTCAAGCTCGCGCCTGACCGGCGCACCGTCCACCTACAAAAAAGACAATAGGGGTCGTCATGGATCAACCGAATCAGAGCTACAGCCGTGGCCCACAGGACAAGGCCTTGCTGGCCATGACCATCGGCCAGGCATTTGACCGCACGGTGGCGCAGTACCCGGAGGGCGAGGCCCTGGTGGTGCGCCATCAGCAGCTGCGCTACACCTGGCGGCAGCTAGCCGAAGCCGTGGACCTGCATGCACGCGGGCTGCTGGCGCTGGGGTTGCAGGCCGGGGATCGCCTCGGCATCTGGGCGCCGAACTGTGCCGAGTGGTGCATCAGCCAGGTGGCCAGCGCCAAGCTCGGGGTGATTCTGGTCAACGTCAACCCGGCCTACCGCAGCAGCGAGCTGGAATACGTGCTCAAGCAGTCGGGTTGCCAGTGGTTGATCTGTGCCGGTTCGTTCAAGTCCTCCGACTACCACGGCATGCTGCAGGCGCTGGTGCCGGAACTGGCGGAGCAGGGCATTGGCCAGTTGCACTGTGATCTATTGCCGGAACTGCGTGGGGTGATCAGCCTGGATGCGCGACCGCCCTCGGGGTTCATGCCCTGGTCGCAATTGTCGGCCCTGGGGACGGGGACACCCCCGGAACAATTGCAGCACCGCGAGGCCAGCCTGCACTTCGATCAAGCCGTCAATATCCAGTACACCTCCGGCACCACGGGCTTCCCCAAGGGCGCCACCCTCAGTCACCACAACATCCTCAATAACGGTTACATGGTTGGCGAAAGCCTGGGCCTGACCGCGCAGGATCGCCTGGTGATCCCGGTGCCGCTCTATCATTGCTTTGGCATGGTCATGGGTAACCTGGGCTGCATCACCCATGGCACCACGATGATCTATCCCAATGACGGCTTCGACCCACTGCTGACCCTGACCGCCGTGGCCGAAGAGCGCGCCACCGGCCTGTACGGCGTACCCACGATGTTTATTGCGGTGCTCGATCATCCGCAACGCAGCACGTTCGATCTGTCGAGTCTGCGCACCGGGATCATGGCCGGCTCCACCTGCCCGATAGAGGTGATGCGCCGGGTCATCAGCGACTTGCATATGAGCGAGGTGCAGATTGCCTACGGCATGACCGAGACCAGTCCCGTTTCCCTGCAGACCGGCGCGGATGACGATCTGGAGCGGCGCGTGACCACGGTCGGGCGGACCCAGCCGCAACTGGAAAGCAAAATCATCGACGAGGCCGGTAACACCGTGCCGCGTGGGCAGATTGGCGAGTTGTGCACCCGAGGCTACAGCGTGATGCTCGGCTACTGGAACAACCCTGAAGGCACCCGCGAAGCCATCGACGACGCCGGCTGGATGCACACCGGCGACCTGGCGACCATGGATGAGCAGGGTTATGTGTGCATCGCCGGGCGCAACAAGGACATGATCATTCGCGGTGGCGAGAACGTGTACCCACGGGAGTTGGAGGAGTTCTTCTTCACCCACCCGGCGGTGGCGGATGTACAGATCATCGGCATTCCCGATGAGCGTTATGGCGAAGAGATCGTGGCCTGGATCAAGTTTCACCCCGGGCACGTGGCCAACGAGCTGGAACTGCAAACCTGGTGCAAGGGGCGCATTGCACACTTCAAGACGCCGAAGCATTTCCGCTTTGTCGAAGAGTTTCCGATGACTGTGACGGGGAAGATTCAGAAGTTTCGCATGCGTGAGATCACCATCGAGCAACTGCGTAGCGAAGACTGAGATCTGGCGCCGATCAAAAATGTGGGAGCGGGCAAGCCCGCTCCCACATTTGCCTTTGCATGTACCGCGCAATGGTTTTCACCCAGACAGCACAAAGGGGAGCCGAAGCTCCCCTTTAATTTGTTGT
Source organism: Pseudomonas sp. FP2294 (assembly GCF_030687625.1). Taxonomy (NCBI): domain Bacteria; kingdom Pseudomonadati; phylum Pseudomonadota; class Gammaproteobacteria; order Pseudomonadales; family Pseudomonadaceae; genus Pseudomonas; species Pseudomonas sp. FP2294. Next base: position 3,459,608 of record NZ_CP117441.1, on the reverse strand, counting down.
TACGTGCTCTTTTTTTATTATTGAGGGGCGGTCTATTGTTGTTTTTGGCAACCGTGGCCCTTTACCGCTGTTTTTGGCGACCCCCATCCGGGGTCAAGAGCAAACGTATTTTTTTGAGCGCTGATCTGCTTCTTCGCACGCGATCCAACCAGTGGGTAGCTACCTTGAGGTAGTTTTATTGTTCTCTGCCCGGTTGCGAGTGGCGGCTTGCGCCGTACCCTGCGAAGCACATCTTCTCCAAAAAAATCTGTTAGCTGCGTCTCTGCCGTGTTGTTTTTGTTATGTCAGAGTCGTTACGTCTTATTTTTATTAGGTTTGGTGCTTTTTATTCTTGTTATGCCATAGAGATAGCAGAAGCCGTGCCAACTTTTAAAAGCCCTTTAAAATCAATGGTTTGATTTTTTAGTAGGAAATTTACTTCAGGGAATGCGACAAAATATGTTCCCGTGTTACCCGATGTGTAGCCGCGAGGTAACACATCGGAGCAGGCGCGCTACTCAACGGGTGCTACGGGCCTTGGCCACGCGTGAGCCGGTGGGGCGGCCCAGGACCGTACAGATCTGCTGGCCCGCTACAATCAACTTGTCCATGTCGATACCGGTTTCGATGCCCAGGCCGTCGAGCAGGTACAGCACGTCCTCGGTGGCCACGTTACCGCTGGCGCCCTTGGCATAGGGGCAGCCGCCAAGGCCCGCGATAGAGCTGTCGAACACCTGGATACCCTCCAGCAGGCTGGCGTAGACATTGGCGATGGCCTGGCCGTAGGTGTCATGGAAGTGTCCGGCGAGCTTTGCCCGTGGCACGTCCTTGCCCACTACCTCGAACATGCGCCGCGTAGCGCCTGCGGTGCCGGTGCCGATGGTGTCGCCCAGGGACACTTCATAGCAGCCCATGGAATACAGCTCGCGGGCCACCGCAGCGACTTGCTCCGGGGCGACCTGACCTTCATAGGGGCAACCCAAGACACAGGACACATAGCCGCGCACACTCACGCCGTGCTGTTGTGCCGCCGCCATGATGGGTGCAAAGCGCTCCAGGCTCTCGCTGATGGAGCAGTTGATATTGCGCTGGGAAAACGCCTCGGACGCCGCTGCAAATACTGCGACCTCCTTGACCCCGGCCGCCAGCGCGTCCTCGAAGCCCCGCAGGTTCGGCGCCAACGCGCCATAGATCACGCCCGGCTTGCGCTGGATCTGCGCAAACACGTCGGCCGAGCCGGCCATCTGCGGTACCCACTTGGGCGAGACAAAACTGCCGACTTCGATATAGCCCAGGCCCGCCGCGCTGAGGGCGTCGACCAGTTGCACCTTGTCGGCCACGCTGATGGGCTGGGCTTCGTTTTGCAGACCGTCGCGCGGGCCGACTTCGATCAGGCGCACCTGAGAGGGGAGAGACATGGGATCTACCTTTTTATTGGGGTTGGCCGGCCTGGCTCTGGATCGTCTGTTCCAGGGCCTGGGTGCAACGTTCTTCGGCGGTGTCCAGTTCCAGTTTCATCTGCTCGATGTCCAGCAACTGCTGTTCCAACTGCTCACGGCGTTCGCTGATTTTTGCCAGCATGCTGTGCAGTTGCTTTTGATTGCCGCTGCTGGGGTCGTAGAGTTCGATCAGTTCGCGGCATTCGGCCAGGGAAAAACCGATGCGCTTGCCCCGCAGGATCAGCTTCAGGCTGACTTTGTCCCGGGGCGAATAGATACGCTCCTGGCCGCGGCGCTCGGGGCGCAGCAGGCCCTGTTCTTCATAGAAGCGAATGGCCCGGGTGGTGATGTCCAACTCGCGGGCCAGGTCGGAGATGCTGTAGGTCGTGCTCATGGTGGCGCTCAAGGAGGGTCTTGGCGCTACGCTAATGGCTGCTTGACGTAAACGTCAAGCAAATCACCGCCTACGTGTTATCCAACTTCTTCTCACGCGCGGTAACCTGCTGGCACAACTCGATCATCTGCTCGCGCATCCAGCGGTTGGCCGGGTCCTGGTCGGTGCTTTCATGCCAGTACAAGTGGGTTTCCACCGGCGGCACATCATTGACCGGCAGGTTGAACGAGTGCAGCTCGTTACGCCGTGCAAAGCGCTCGGGCACGGTCATTACCATATCGGTCTGCTGCAACACCTGGGAAGCCATCAGGTAATGCTGGGAGCGCAGGGCGATCTTGCGCTGGATCCCCATTTTGCCGAGGGCCAGGTCGACGTGGCCCAGGCCATTGCGCCGGCTGGAAATATGGATATGGGTCAGCGACAGGTAGTCATCGAGGCTGAACTTTTCCTTGCCCGCCATCGGGTGGCCCTTGCGCATGGCACACACGTAGCGGTCTTCCATCAGCTTGACGTGGCGCACTTGCGGGTCGGTGTTGAGCGGCGCGTCCACTGCGAAATCCAGGCGGCCGGCGGCCAGTTCCTTGGTGGTTTCCCGACGTTTGGACAGGAAACTCTCAATGATCACCGTGGGCGCCAGGCGGCGCAGGCGCTGGAACAGCGGCGGCAGGATCACCGCTTCAGTGAGGTCGGTCATGCTGATGCGGTAGGTCTTGGCCGCTTGCAACGGGTTGAAGATCCGGCTCTCTTGCACCGACACCCGCAGCAACGACAGGGCATTGCGCACTGGGCCAATGATGTTCTGGGCCATGGGGGTCGGCACCATGCCCTGGGCGGTCCGCACGAAGAGCGGGTCGTTGAAAGTCTCGCGCAGGCGTGCCAGTGCGTTGGATACGGCCGGCTGGGTGATGCCCACGATCTGTCCGGCACGGGTCAGGTTGGCTTCGGTGTAGATCGCGTCAAAGACGATGAAAAGATTGAGGTCGACCTTGCTCAGATTCATTTCGTTGCGCTCTTCTTGTTAGGTTTTCATACGCCGATCATATATCGGTGATGAATGTTAATACACGCCGAGAATAGGCTAGGTAAATTATCAGCGCTGTTCTAGCATCGTTTGCATGACCTAAACAACCTCTCCAAGAAGGGAGCTGCTCATGGATTTTGCCTATTCGCCCAAGGTTCAGGAACTGCGTGAACGCGTCACCGCGTTTATGGATGCTTACGTTTACCCCGCCGAGCCGGTGTTTGAACGCCAGGTCAGCGAAGGTGACCGCTGGCAGCCCACTGCGATTATGGAAGAGCTCAAGGCCAAGGCTAAGGCCGAAGGCCTGTGGAACCTGTTCCTGCCGGAATCCGAACTGGGTGCTGGCCTGACCAACCTGGAATACGCGCCGCTCGCCGAAATCATGGGCCGCTCCCTGCTGGGGCCGGAGCCGTTCAATTGCTCGGCACCCGACACCGGCAATATGGAAGTGCTGGTGCGCTACGCCAACGAAGAGCAGAAACAACGCTGGCTGGAGCCGCTGCTGCGTGGCGAGATCCGTTCGGCGTTCGCCATGACCGAACCCGATGTGGCGTCTTCCGACGCCACCAACATGGCCGCCCGCGCCGAGCGCCAGGGTGACGAGTGGGTGATCAACGGTAAGAAGTGGTGGACCTCCGGCGCGTGCGACCCGCGCTGCAAGATCCTGATCTTCATGGGCCTGAGCAACCCGGATGCGCCGCGCCACCAGCAGCACTCGATGATCCTGGTACCGGTGGATGCGCCTGGGGTGAAAATCGTCCGGCCGCTGCCGGTGTTCGGCTACGACGACGCGCCCCATGGGCATGCCGAAGTCCTGTTTGACAACGTGCGTGTGCCGTACGAAAACGTCCTGCTGGGTGAAGGCCGCGGCTTTGAAATTGCCCAGGGGCGCCTTGGCCCGGGCCGTATCCATCACTGCATGCGCTCGATCGGCATGGCTGAACGGGCCCTGGAGTTGATGTGCAAGCGTTCGGTCAGCCGCACCGCCTTCGGCAAACCGCTGGCGCGCCTGGGTGGCAATATCGACAAAATCGCCGACTCGCGGATGGAAATCGACATGGCACGCCTGCTGACGTTAAAGGCCGCCTACATGATGGATACGGTCGGCAACAAAGTGGCGAAAAGTGAAATCGCCCAGATCAAGGTCGTGGCGCCGAATGTGGCCCTGAAGGTGATTGACCGGGCGATCCAGATCCATGGCGGTGCCGGGGTCTCCAATGACTTCCCGCTGGCCTACATGTACGCCATGCAACGTACCCTGCGCCTGGCCGACGGCCCGGATGAAGTGCACCGGGCGGCGATTGGCAAGTTCGAGATTGGCAAATATGTGCCTAAAGAACTGATGCGCAGCGGCCAGTAGGACCGAGTCGCCGGTATCTCGGGCAAGCCCGCCCCCACATTGTGATCGCACGCGGTCAGTGTGGGAGCGGGTTTGCCCGCGATTGCGGTGGGCCAATCCACACCCGTCTTCAGGTTTCAATAAACCCATACCTCCACCCGGCGATTCTTGATCCGCCCCTCATCCACGGTATTCGCCGCTACCGGCATCTCGGCGCCGAAGCCGCGAATATCGCGCAACACCACACCACTTTTGACCAGCTCCCGGCGTACCGCCATTGCCCGCAGCTTGGACAGCAGGTCGGCGCGCTGCGGATCATCCTTGGCGTCACCAAACCCCACCAGCGTGACACGCTTGTCCCGTTTATCGTGGCTATCTATATAAGCGACCACGCGGGCGAGGTCCTGGCGCGCCTTGTTGTCCAGGCTGGCGCTGCCTTCTTCGAAGCGAAAATTCACCGTCAGGCGCTGCGCATCGCGGGCAATGGCCTGGTAGTCGGCTGGCATCGGCGCCCGTGGCTGCACGGTGATGGCCTGGACCTGCTGGGCGATAAAACCATTGGCCGCCACGATGGCCTGGCCTTGGGCGCTCTGGGTAAAGTCCACCAGCGCTTCGGCCCAGGGATTGCTGTTGTTGGGCGGCAGATAGAAAAACAAGCGGCGCGACAGCGGGTAGTCTTCGGTGGCGATCAGGCTGCTCTGCGGCAACATGGCTTGGGAGTCGCCATCGCTGATGGCCACCGCCTTGGCCTGACGCACATAGGGCAGGCCGATAAAGCCAATCCCCTGAGGATCCTGGCTGACTGCATCGGACAATTGCTCGCTCGATTCAAAGCGCTGAGCCTTGCTGTCGAGGGTTTTGCCGCGACGGCTGAGCACCAGCTCCTTGAAGGTGTCGTAGGTGCCGGATTGATCATCGCGAGCATACAGGCGGATCTTCCCACCGCTGCCGCCCAAGGCTTCCCAGGTGCTGATCTCGCCGCTGAAAATCCTCGCCAGTTGTTCGGTGGTCAACACCTGCAGCGGGTTGCGTGGGTGCAGGATGATTGCCAGGCCATCAATCGCGATCACCTGTTCGGCACCGGGGCTTTTCAGGTCACCCAGGGGCTCGAGGTCCACCAGTTCGCGGTCCTTGATCGGGCGTGACGCGGCCGCCAGGTCGGCCGCGGCCTGTTTCAGCGCGGCAAAGCCGGTGCTGGAACCATGGGCGGCGATCTCGACCAGTACCCGCTTGCCTTGGGGGCTGGTGCCGACGAGGCGCTCTTCGTTGGGGTGGGCGGGTGTTTCGCTGTGTACAGCCTTGAGACCCTGTTGCTCCATCAAACCCCTGACCAGCGCCGGGCCCAACGCCGCGCCAATGGTGTTGGAGCCCTGGATGCGTAAGGCCGGGCCGTGTTCGGGAAAGGGTAGGGGCGTTGCAGAAACTGTAAGAGGAAAAACGCTGCAAAGTGTCAGCAGGTACAGAACGCGCAGCATCATGCCGGCACCTTCTCAAGCCAAAGGACGTGCGGGCAGATTAAGTCAGTAAGGTTGCCAAAATATGACTGACACCCAGCCGGTCCAAATGTGCGAGCAGGCTTACCTGCGAAGGCGGTGTGTCAGTCAACATATCTATCGACTGACCCAGCGCCATCGCAGGCAAGCCAGCTCCTACATTTTATGGTGTGGTCGCAAAGATCAGCTCAGTTCCAGCCAGATCGGCGCATGGTCCGAGGGTTTTTCCAGGCCGCGCAACTCATAGTCCACACCCGCATCCTTGACCCGTGGCAACAGGCCGTTGGAGGCCATGATCAGGTCGATCCGCAGGCCACGCTTGGGTTCGTCTTCAAAGCCGCGGCTGCGGTAATCGAACCAGCTGAAGCGATCCGCCACGTCCGGGTTGAGGTGACGGAAGCTGTCGGTCAGGCCCCAGTTCTTCAGGCGCGCCATCCACTCGCGTTCTTCCGGCAGGAAGCTGCATTTGCCGGTCTTCAGCCAGCGCTTGGCATTGTCGGCACCGATGCCGATGTCGCAATCCTCGGGGGAAATATTCACGTCGCCCATCACCACCAATGCCTGGTCATTGCTGAACTGGCTCTCCAGCAGGTGCTGCAGATCTTCGTAAAAGCGCTGCTTGGCCGGGAACTTGGTCGGGTGGTCGCGGCTTTCGCCCTGTGGGAAGTAGCCATTCATGATGGTGATCGGGTTGCCGTGTTCATCGGCGAAGGTGCCCCAGATAAAGCGGCGCTGGGCATCCTCTTCGTCGCTGGCAAACCCCTTGTGCAGGGCCAGCGGTTCCTGGCGCGAGAGCAGGGCGACGCCGTAGTGGCCTTTCTGCCCGTGGTAGTACACGTGATAGCCCAGGGCCTGGACTTCGGCCAGCGGGAACTGCTCGTCGTGGACTTTGGTTTCCTGCAGGCCGATCACGTCGGGTTGATGTTTGTCGATCAGGGCCGCCAGCTGATGAGGCCGGGCGCGCAGCCCGTTGATATTAAAAGAGACGATTTTCATGGTCGGCAGTCCAGTCTGGCAAAAGGGCGATGCTAGCCGACAAGTCGGACGGGGGCCAGCGTGGCGGTAGGACAGATGCGCTGCTAATGTCTCTCAGGGAGCCAATGGCAGGGAACGACTCCGTTGCCCCGGGCTCGTAACAATAAGAGCGCGACCTTTTTGAGTGGCGCCCAGGGGAGATACGACTGATGCCCGACACCTCGACCGCCGTTGCCCAGGTGCACCTGCTCGATAGCGGCTATTCCCGCGAAGCGCGCTCGCTGCTGTACCACGCCTATCGGCATGAGCCGACCTTTGCCTACCTGTTCGAAGCTGAACGCTCAGGGTACGAGCAGCGGGTCCGCGCGACGGTGCGCGAGCTGGTCAAGCAGCACTTTCTCCAGGAACTGCCGGCCATCGGCCTGCTGGTCAATGACCGCCTGATCGGCATCGCCCTGATTGCCCCGCCGCAACGGCGCCTGGGCATCACGGAAAGCTGGGCCTGGCAATTGCGCATGTGGCTGAGCACCGGTTTCAGGTGCACCCGGCGCTACCTCGAATACCATCAGGCGGTGCTGGCGTGCTTGCCATCGGAGTCGGTGCATGTGCTGCCGCTGCTGGGGGTCCACCCGCAATTCCAGGGCAAGCATTACGGCGAACAACTGCTGGAAGCCGTGCATAACTGGTGCGCCGAAGACCCGCATTCACAAGGGGTGGTGCTGGATACCGGCAATCCGCTGTACCTGGAGTTCTACAAGCGCCAGGGCTATGCCGAAGTGGCAGAGGTGGCTGTAGGACCCATTCTGGAGCATGTGTTTTTTCACCCGAATCCCCAGGTGTTACAACCTGCAACGCCTTAACCCAGAATTATTCAGACAATTCCAGGTTCTAAGGTGCTCCTCAGCTCGTGTAGCATCCGCGCCTATGAAGTTTCCAAATAAAATTACCAGCGGCTTGATCCTGCTGTTCACAAGCTGCGGCGCCTTGGCACAAAGCGAACTGGACGTGCGGGTCAAGCCTTCAAACGATGCGCTGAAGGCCAATATCGAAGGCTATATCGGCGGGGTTGGCGAGCGTGACGAAGAGGCCTTGCAGCGCTTCAGTCGCGGTGCCGAGGAGCAGGCGCGCAAGGCCGCCCAGGCACTGGGCTTTTATCAGCCGCAGATTGCCAGTGAGGTAAAGCCCGGCAAGAATCCGCGCCTGATCCTCAGTATCGACCCCGGCGAACCGGTGCATTTACGCAATGTCACGATTCGCGTCGACGGCCCGGCGGCCGAACTCAAATCCTTCCGTGTGCCCGACAGCAAAGACCTCAAGTCCGGCGCCGTACTCAACCATGGCCATTACGAAGACGCCAAGCGCCTGATCCAGAACCAGGCCTCGCGCTTCGGCTATTTCAGTGGCCGCTTCACTCGTCAGACACTGTCCGTCGACCCCCAGGCGGGCGTGGCCGATATCGAACTGGTCTACGACAGCGGCCCGCGCTACACCCTCGGCAAGGTCAACTTTGCCGGCGATACCCCCTTTGATGAAGAGCTTTTGCAACGCATGGTGCCGTTCAAGAGTGGCGCGCCCTACGATTCCGAACTGATCGCCGAACTGAACCAGGCCCTGCAATCGAGCGGCTATTTCGAGGGCGTGCGCGTGGATGCCGCCCCGGCAGCGGCGGCCAATGATGTGATCCCGGTGGCGGTCCAACTGGAAACCCGTAAACCGCGGACCATGGGCCTGGGCCTGGGTTTTTCCACTGACGTCGGCCCGCGTGGCAAGGCCAACTGGACACGGCACTGGGTCAACCCCCAGGGGCACAGCTATGGCTGGGAGGCCGAGTTGTCGGCGCCCCGGCAGAACGTCGGCCTGTGGTACGACATTCCCCTTGATCCGCCGCTGACCGACAAGCTGCGTTTTGCCGGTGGCTATCAGAATGAAGAGCTGGCCAATACCGACACCCTCAGCAAGCTGCTCACCCTCGGCCCGGAATGGCACAGCAAATTGCCCAGCGGCTGGACACGGGTGATCTCGCTCAAATGGCAGCGCGAAGAATATCGCCTGGGGGACGACTCCGGCTTGAGCAATTTGCTGATGCCCGGTATCAGCTATTCCTACCTGCGCAGCGATAACCGCATCGACCCGCATAATGGCTATCGCCTGCAGTTCGATACCAAGGTGGCCAAGGAAGGGCTGGGCTCTGACACCAACCTGCTGTACGGCACTGCGATGATCAAGGGCTTGACCACCGTGTGGGACAAGCACCGTTTCCTCGGCCGCGCGCAGTTTGGCGGCAGCGCCACCAACGGCTACAAGTCGGTGCCGCCGTCCCTGCGTTTCTTTGCCGGTGGCGACCAAAGTGTGCGTGGCTACGAGTACCAGACCCTGTCCCCGGAAAACAACAAGGGCGACCGCATCGGTGGCCGCTACATGGTGGCCTTGAGCGCCGAGTATCAATATTCCATCGCCGAAAAATGGCGGATCGCGACCTTTGTCGATCAGGGCAACTCCTTTAACACCCTTGAGTTGCCAAGCCTGAAAACCGGGGTCGGCGTCGGCGTGCGCTGGGTGTCTCCGGTCGGCCCGATTCGTCTTGACCTGGCCCATGCCCTGGAAGATCCGGGCGGCATTCGTTTGCACTTTTCCATGGGGCCTGAGCTGTGAAGCGTGGTTTGAAAATAGCGGGTCTGAGTGTGGCAGCGGTCGTTGCCTTGGTGCCGCTGGCGGTGTGGAGCGTACTGGGTACGCAAGTCGGCAGTCGCTGGGCCCTCGGCCAAGTCCCGGGGTTGAGCGTGGAAAACTTCCAGGGCCGTTTGGGTGGGCAATGGAGCGCCGACCAGGTGCTGTGGCAACAAGACAGCAGCCGCGTAGAGCTCAATGCCCCCAAATTCGACTGGTCGCCGGCGTGCCTGCTGCGCATGACCCTGTGCATCCGGCAACTGGACGTGGAGCAGGTCAGCCTGCAATTGCCACCCAGCACCGAAGACAGCAGCGGCCCGATTACCCTGCCGGACTTGAACCTGCCCGTGGCGATCGAACTGGGCGACGTGCGCGTCGGCAGCCTGCTGTTCAACGGCAGCGAAGAACTCAAGGGCCTGCAACTGGCCGCGCACTGGACCGCCGAGGGCATGCAGATCGACGCGGTACATCTGCAACGCGACGACCTGGTGCTGGATCTCAGCGGTGTACTGCACCCCGCGGGCGATTGGCCGTTGACCGCGACCGGCAACCTGAGCCTGCCCTATGCCCCGGGCGGCGCGCCGTGGACGGTGGCGCTGAACGTGACCGGTGATCTGCTCAAGACCCTCAAGCTCGACGCCGACAGCACGGGCTACCTGCCGGCCAAACTTAGCGGCGAGCTGCAACCCCTGGTCGAGAACCTGCCAGCAGAGTTGCGAATCACCGCCGATGGCTTCAAACCTGCCGCCGACTTGCCGGACACCTTGCAGCTCAACCAACTGGACCTGACTGCCAAGGGCGACCTGGGCAAGGGCTATCAGTTGCTGGGCAAGGCTGTATTACCCGCAGAAAAGGGCCCGGTTGACCTGTTGCTGCAAGGCCGGGTCGATGCCAAGGGCGCGCAGCTCGCCGGCCTGGACCTGAATGCCGGGGACAAGCAAAGCCTCAAGCTCAGCGCCCAACTGGATTGGCAGCAGGGCTTCAGCGCAGACGCAAAAATCGACTGGCTGGACTTCCCCTGGCATCGCCTGTATCCGCTGATTGACGAGCCGCAAGTGGTGCTACGCACCTTCAACGGTGAAGTGTCCTACAAGGACGGCAACTACCTGGGCAATCTCAAGGCCGACCTCGATGGCCCGGCCGGCAAATTCAGCCTGATCACGCCGTTCAGTGGCGACCTCAAGCAAGTGTTCCTGCCCGAGCTGAAATTGACCGCTGGCCAGGGCAAGGCCGAAGGGCACTTGAACCTGCAATTTGCCGAGGGCATCGCCTGGGATACGGCGCTGGACCTGTCGGCGTTGAACCCGGCGTACTGGGTCGCAGAATTGCCCGGTACCCTGGCCGGGCCGCTGCGCAGCAAGGGCGAGTTCAAGAACGAACAACTCAAGCTCAACGCCGACCTTGACCTCAAGGGCCGCTTGCGCGGCCAAACGGCGGTGCTGGCCGCCAAGGCCGAAGGCGCGGGCGAGCAGTGGACCCTGGCCAACCTGGATATCCGCCTGGGTGACAACCGCATCAATGGCAGCGGCAGCCTGCAACAGCGCCTGGCCGGGCAGATCGACATCAAGCTCGCACGCCTGGCCCAGCTGTGGCCGCAGTTGCGTGGGCAGGTCAATGGTCGACTCGATGTGGCCGGTACTCTAAAGGCGCCCCAGGGCAAGCTCGACCTCAAGGGCCAGCAACTGGTGTTTGAAGATAACCGCCTGCAAGCCCTCACCCTGGACGCCACGCTTGATAACGCACAACGGGCGAAGATCGACCTCAAGGGCACCGGCATCCAGGCCGGGGATACCCAGCTCGGTACCTTGACCGCCAGCGCCCAGGGCGACATCAAAAACCAGAAAGTCCAACTGGACCTCATGGGCCCCCTGGTCAAACTGGCCCTGGCCCTGGACGGCACGCTCGACAAGGGTAACTGGCGCGGGCGCCTGGCCAGTGGCGAGGTGCAGGCCGGGGGCCAGGACTGGAAGCTGCAGGCCCCGGCGAAAATCGAGCGCATGGCCGATGGCAAGCTGACCTTCGCTGCCCATTGCTGGGTCTCCGGGCCCGCCAGCCTGTGTGGCGAAGACCAGCGACTGATGCCCGATCCCAAGCTGCGTTATCACCTCAAGCAGTTCCCCATCGACAGCCTGGCGCAGTGGCTGCCCAAGGATTTCGCCTGGCAAGGCAAACTCAACGCCGATATCCAGCTCGACCTGCCGACCAGCGGCCCTAAAGGCCTGATCGCGGTGGATGCCAGTGGCGGCACGTTGCGGGTCAAGGACAAGGACCAGTGGCTGGACTTCCCCTACGACACCCTCAAACTGGACACCACGCTCAACCCCACGCGCATTGATACCCAGCTGAATTTCCGCGGTGGCAAGCTCGGCGAGTTGCTGCTGCAGGCGCAGATCAACCCGCTGGCGAAAAACAAGCCGGTCTCCGGCAACTTCAGCCTTACCGGCCTGGACCTGGCGGTAGCGCGGCCGTTTGTGCCGATGGTGGAAAAACTCAATGGCAAGCTCAATGGCAGCGGGCGCATCTCCGGCGGCTTGTTGGCGCCGCAGGTCAACGGCAACGTCAACCTGATCGCCGGCGAGATTTCCGGACCCGAACTGCCCATCAGCCTTGAAGGCCTGAACGTGCAGGCCCTGATCGCCGGCGAAAGCGTGCAGCTCAACGGCGGCTGGCGCAGTGGCAAGGCCGGGCAGGGCAGCCTCAAGGGGCAGATCGACTGGGGCCGGGCCCTGGCCGTTGACCTCAGCCTGCAAGGCTCGCAACTGCCGGTCACGGTCGAGCCCTACGCCGAACTGGAAGTGGCGCCTGACCTGAAGATCACGCTCAAGGACGACAAGTTGGCGATTGCCGGCAATGTGCATATCCCGCGCGGTGATATCACTGTGCGTGAACTGCCGCCATCGACGGTCAAGGTCTCGGATGACACGGTGATCGTCGGCAGCCAGACCGAAGAGGGCAAGCCGCCGATGGCCATCGCCATGGACATCAACGTGGTCGTGGGCGAGGACCAGCTCAACTTTGCCGGTTTCGGCCTGACTGCCAAGGTCCAGGGCCAGGTGCATATCGGCGATAACCTGGACACCCGTGGCGAGCTGTGGCTCAACGACGGGCGCTACCGCGCCTATGGCCAGAGGCTGGATGTGCGGCGTGCGCGCCTGCTGTTCGCCGGGCCGCTGGACCAGCCATACCTGGATATCGAAGCCATCCGCAAGACCAACGACGTGATCGCCGGTATCCGCCTGAGTGGCAGTGCCGAGCAGCCGACCACGCAGATCTTCTCGGAGCCGGCCATGAGCCAGGAGCAGGCGCTGTCCTACCTGGTGCTGGGCCGTCCGTTGAGCACCACCGGCGAAGACAACAATATGCTGGCGCAAGCGGCACTGGGCCTGGGCTTGATGGGCAGTGCCGGCGTGACCTCGGACATTGCCAAGAACCTGGGGATCCAGGACTTTGAGCTGGACACCCAGGGCAGCGGCACCAACACGGCAGTGGTGGCCAGCGGCAAGATCACCGAGAAACTCAGCCTGCGTTACGGGGTCGGGGTGTTCGAACCGGCCAGCACCATTGCCTTGCGTTACCTGCTGAGCAAGAGGGTGTACCTGGAAGTGGCCAGCGGCGTGGCCAGTTCATTGGATATCTTCTACAAGCGGGATTTCTGACGGTTAAAGGCACATCAAATGGTGGGAGTTGGCTTGCCAGCTCCCACCGTCGTTTTGGGGGGCATTCAGCGCCTGATTACCAAGCAACCTAACTATTTATTTGACATTCGCTGCCTAGGCAGTAATATTTCGTCACACATTCACTGCCTAGGCAGTAATAAGGTGACTCCCGATGGAACACTTCACCCCGGAAAACTTCCATAACTGCCATCTCGGGCTGTTGCTGGGGCGCGCCGCGATTCTCAAGGACCGCATCATCGACACCCATATGGAACCCCACGGCATCACTGCCGCGCAGTTCAAGGTGTTGATCATCATGGCCCAGTTCGGCGTCGATACCCCGGCGGAGCTGTGCCGCAACCTGTCCCTGGACAGTGGCTCGATGACTCGCATGCTCGACCGCCTGGAGCAAAAAGACCTGCTGGCGCGCAAGCGCTCCGAGCAGGACCGGCGCCAGGTACAACTGGTGCTGACCGCAGAAGGCCAGCGCCTGGCGGACATGCTGCCGCAGATCGGCGCCCAGGCCCTGAACCAGTTGGCTGGCGCACTCGAACCGGGGGAGTTGCAGACCCTGGAGCACATCCTGAAGAAAATCCTGATCGCTGCGGGTGATCCCATCACGTTGCAGCGGGTCGGGACTCAATGAACACGCCAGTCACGCGCGCTGAATAACGCAAGGTACTTGTCATGGCTACTGCCCAAGCAAACAACACCGCACACTCCCAACCCAACGACGGCAACCCGCGCAAACGCAAAATCATGTTGCTGGGCCTGGCGCTGATCGTCGTCCTTTGCGTCCTGGGCGTGTGGGGCTGGTACGAGCTGTATGGCCGTTGGAGCGAAAGTACCGACGATGCGTACGTGAATGGCAACGTGGTGGAAATCACCCCGCTGGTCACCGGTACCGTGGTCAGCATTGGCGCCGACGATGGCGACCTGGTCCACGAAGGCCAGGTGCTGATCAACTTCGACCCCAACGACGCCGCCGTCGGCCTGCAAAGTGCCCAGGCCAACCTGGCGCGCACGGTACGCCAGGTGCGTGGCTTGTACAGCAATGTGGATGGCATGAAAGCCCAGGTACAGGCGCAAAAAGCCCAGGTGCAAACCGCCCAGGACAACTTCAACCGCCGCAGAGTCCTCGCCCAGGGCGGCGCGATTTCCCTGGAAGAACTGTCCCACGCCCGCGACGCCCTGAGTGCGGCGAGCAACTCACTGGCCAACCTGCAACAGCAACTCAATACCTCCACTGCGTTGGTGGATGACACGGTGATTTCGTCCCACCCGGATGTGCAGGCCGCTGCCGCGCAACTGCGCCAGGCCTACCTGACCAATGCGCGCAGTACCCTGATCGCACCGGTCACCGGCTACGTCGCCAAGCGCACCGTGCAACTGGGCCAGCGGGTCGAGCCGGGTACCGCGTTGATGGCGGTGATTCCCCTGGACCAACTGTGGATCGACGCCAACTTCAAGGAAACCCAACTGCGCCAGATGCGCATTGGCCAGCCGGTGGATATCGAGGCCGATCTCTACGGCAGCGACGTGAAGTACAGCGGCACCGTCGACAGCCTCGGCGCCGGTACCGGCAGCGCCTTTGCCTTGCTGCCGGCCCAGAACGCCACCGGCAACTGGATCAAGATCGTGCAGCGGGTACCGGTGCGCATCCATATCAATGCCCAGGAGTTGGCCCAGCACCCGTTGCGGGTGGGCTTGTCGACCCAGGTGGAAGTCAACCTGCACGACCAGAGTGGACCGGTACTGGCGCAACAACCGCCGCAAAAAGCCTCGTTCACCACCACCGTGTATGACCGCCAGTTGGCCGAGGCCGACGCGATGATCACCCAGTTGATCCATGACAACAGCGTGGCCGCGCCCAAGGCAGCACAACGCTGATGAGCAATAACGCCTCGTTCACGCCACCCAGCTTGCTGATGGCCACCATTGGCCTGTCCCTGGCGACCTTTATGCAGGTGCTCGACACCACCATCGCCAACGTGGCGTTGCCGACCATTTCCGGCAACCTGGGCGTGAGTTCGGAGCAGGGCACCTGGGTCATCACCTCATTTGCCGTAAGCAATGCCATTGCCTTGCCATTGACCGGCTGGTTGAGCCGGCGCTTTGGTGAGGTGAAGCTGTTTTTGTGGGCGACCGTCCTGTTTGTGCTGGCCTCGTTCCTGTGTGGTGTCTCCACCTCGATGCCCGAGTTGATTGGCTTTCGCGTGCTGCAAGGCTTGGTGGCGGGCCCGTTGTATCCAATGACCCAAACCTTGCTGATTGCGGTCTATCCCCCCGCCAGGCGCGGCATGGCCTTGGCGTTGCTGGCGATGGTCACGGTGGTCGCGCCCATTGCCGGGCCTATTCTTGGCGGCTGGATTACCGACAGCTACAGCTGGCCGTGGATCTTCTTTATCAACGTGCCCATCGGGATATTTGCGGTGATGGTGGTGCGTGCGCAGCTCAAGAAACGCCCGGTGGTCACCAGTCATCAGCCGATGGACTATGTCGGGCTGCTGAGCTTGATCGTCGGGGTCGGTGCCTTGCAGATCATCCTCGACAAGGGCAATGACCTGGACTGGTTCGAATCCAATTTCATCATCATCGGCGCGGCCATTTCGGTGATCGCCCTGGCGGTGTTTGTGATCTGGGAAATGACCGACAAGCACCCAGTGGTCAACCTGCGCCTGTTTGCCCATCGCAACTTCCGCATCGGCACCATCGTCTTGGTGCTGGGCTACGCCGGGTTCTTTGGTATCAACCTGATCCTGCCGCAATGGCTGCAGACGCAGATGGGCTACACCGCGACCTGGGCCGGGCTGGCGGTGGCGCCGATCGGCATCCTGCCGGTGCTGATGTCGCCCTTTGTCGGCAAGTACGCGCACAAGTTCGACTTGCGGCTGCTGGCCGGCCTGGCGTTCCTGGCGATCGGCCTGAGCTGCTTTATGCGCGCCGGCTTCACCAATGAAGTGGACTTCCAGCATATCGCCCTGGTGCAGCTGTTCATGGGTATCGGCGTGGCGCTGTTCTTTATGCCGACCTTGAGCATCCTGATGTCCGACCTGCCGCCGCACCAGATCGCCGACGGCGCAGGCCTGGCGACCTTCCTGCGGACCCTGGGCGGCAGCTTTGCGGCATCGCTCACCACCTGGATCTGGATTCGCCGCGCGGACCAGCACCATGCCTATATGAGCGAGAGTATGAGCGTGTACGACTCGGCTACCCGCGATGCGCTGAACACCCTGGGCGGTGCGGGGCACAAGGCCTACGCGCAACTGGACCAGATCCTCACCAGCCAGGCGTACATGATGTCCACCGTGGATTACTTCACGCTGCTGGGGTGGATGTTCATGGGCTTGATCCTGTTGGTGTGGCTGGCCAAGCCGCCGTTTACTGCGAAGGCGGGGCCGGCGGCATCAGGGCACTGATCTTGACGTGTTCGCGGTTAAAAATGTGGGAGCAAGCCCGCTCCCACATTTGCTTCGTGTTGTTTGCAAGTCAGGCGCCAGGCAACGCCAACTGCGGATTGACGAAGTCAAACGCCGCCAGTTGAAACCCTTGCTCATCCACCTGCAACGCCCAACCCTGCTTGTCCCAATCTCCCAGCACAATGCGCTTGGCCGCCTGCTCGCCAATCTGCAACTTGTGAATGGCCGGGCGGTGGGTGTGGCCGTGGACCAGGGTGCGCACGCCGAAGGCTTGCATCACCCGTGGCACTTCCTCGGGCGTTACATCGACAATATCGTTGGCCTTCATGCGTACCTGGGCACGGCTTTCACTGCGCAGCTTGTGCGCCAGTTTATGGCGGGTGCGCAAGGGCAGGTGGCGCAGGATAAACAGCACGATGGGATTACGCAGGATGCGCCGCAGCTTCATATAGCCGAGGTCGCGGGTACACAGGCTGTCGCCGTGCATCAACAGCACGGGCTCGCCATACAGCTGCACGACGGTAGGGTCCTTGAGCAACGTTGCGCCTGCGGCTTTGCAGAACGCCTTGCCGATCAGGAAATCCCGGTTGCCGTGCATCAGGAATACTTGGGTGCCACTGTCGCTCAGTTCACGTAGAGCCGCGCAAATCGAACGCTGGAACGGGGTCATGCCATCGTCACCAATCCAGGCTTCGAAAAAGTCCCCCAGGATGTACAACGCTTGCGCGCCACGGGCGCGGCCGTGGAGTAAATCCAGAAACGCCCGGGTAATGTCCGGGCGCTCCTCTTCCAGATGCAAGTCTGAAATCAGCAGTATCACGCAACGATCTCGGCTTTCTCGATGATCACGTCTTCTGCTGGTACGTCCTGGTGACCGCTTTTCGTGGTGGTGGAAACACCCTTGATCTTGTCCACGACGTCGGTGCCTTCGGTGACTTTACCGAATACCGCGTAGCCCCAACCCTGTACGGTCTTGGCGCTGTGGTTGAGGAAACCGTTGTCAGCCACGTTGATGAAGAACTGCGCGGAGGCCGAATGCGGCTCCATGGTACGGGCCATGGCGACGGTGTACTTGTCGTTGGAAAGACCGTTGTCCGCTTCGTTCTGGATGCTTGGACGCTTGTCTTTCTTTTCTTTCATGCCAGGCTCGAAACCGCCGCCCTGGACCATGAAGTTGCCGATGACACGGTGGAAAACAGTGTTTTCGTAGTGGCCGGCGTTAACGTACTCGATGAAGTTGGCGACGGTGATCGGCGCTTTCTCGGCGTTCAGCTCGATGACGATGTCACCGTGGTTGGTGGTCAGTTTGACTTGAGTCATGTTCATTACTCTTTTCAGGGAATTCGTGGGTTCGGACGCCTGGGCACCTTACCGGGTTGGCTAAACTGCGGCCAAGGCGCGCAGTTTAGCGTGCCTGTCAGGAATTTCGAGGTGGTTTTTTACCGCCCATGCAATAAATGCAGCAGTTTTTGGCCATGCCCTGTCAGGTGCTTGACGGCATCGGCTATGATAAGCCCTTTGTTTGTCTGGCCCGACCCGGCCACGTACCTGTCTGTTCAAGGATCCTATGAGCAAGCCCACTGTCGACCCTACCTCGAATTCCAAGGCCGGACCTGCCGTCCCGGTCAATTTCCTGCGCCCGATCATCCAGGCGGACCTGGATTCGGGCAAGCACACGCAGATCGTCACCCGTTTCCCACCTGAGCCCAACGGTTACCTGCACATCGGCCACGCCAAGTCGATCTGTGTGAACTTCGGCCTGGCCCAGGAGTTCGGTGGCGTAACGCACCTGCGTTTCGACGACACCAACCCGGCCAAGGAAGACCAGGAATACATCGACGCCATCGAAAGCGACATCAAGTGGCTGGGCTTCGAATGGTCCGGTGAAGTGCGCTACGCCTCCAAGTATTTCGACCAGTTGTTCGACTGGGCCGTGGAGCTGATCAAGGCTGGCAAGGCCTACGTCGACGACCTGACGCCTGAGCAGGCCAAGGAATACCGTGGCACCTTGACCGAGCCGGGCAAGAACAGCCCGTTCCGCGACCGTTCGGTAGAAGAGAACCTGGACTGGTTCACCCGCATGCGCGACGGCGAGTTCCCGGACGGCGCCCGTGTATTGCGGGCCAAGATCGACATGGCCTCGCCGAACATGAACCTGCGCGACCCGATCATGTACCGCATCCGCCACGCCCATCACCACCAGACCGGTGACAAGTGGTGCATCTACCCCAACTATGACTTCACCCACGGTCAGTCGGACGCCATCGAAGGCATTACCCACTCCATCTGCACCCTGGAGTTCGAAAGCCATCGCCCGCTGTACGAATGGTTCCTCGACAGCCTGCCGGTGCCGGCGCACCCGCGTCAGTACGAATTCAGCCGCCTGAACCTGAACTACACCATCACCAGCAAGCGCAAGCTCAAGCAGTTGGTCGATGAGAAGCACGTACATGGCTGGGACGACCCACGCATGTCGACCCTGTCGGGCTTCCGCCGTCGTGGCTACACCCCGGCGTCGATCCGCAATTTCTGCGACATGGTCGGCACCAACCGCTCCGACGGCGTGGTTGACTACGGCATGCTCGAGTTCAGCATCCGTCAGGACCTCGACGCGAACGCCCCACGCGCCATGTGCGTGCTGCGTCCGTTGAAAGTCGTGATCACCAACTACCCGCAAGACCAGGTCGAGCACCTCGAACTGCCGCGTCACCCGCAAAAAGAAGAACTGGGCGTGCGCAAGCTGCCGTTCGCCCGTGAAATCTACATCGACCGCGATGACTTCATGGAAGAGCCGCCCAAGGGCTACAAGCGCCTGGAGCCGAACGGCGAAGTGCGCCTGCGTGGCAGCTACGTGATCCGTGCCGACGAAGCCATCAAGGACGCCGATGGCAACATCGTCGAACTGCGTTGCTCCTACGATCCTGAAACCCTGGGCAAGAACCCTGAAGGCCGCAAGGTCAAAGGCGTGGTGCACTGGGTACCGGCCGCGGCCAGCATCGAGTGCGAAGTGCGCCTGTACGATCGCCTGTTCCGCTCGCCTAATCCCGAGAAGGCCGAAGACAGCGCCAGCTTCCTGGACAACATCAACCCTGACTCCCTGCAAGTACTTACGGGTTGTCGTGCCGAACCGTCTTTGGGCGACGCACAACCGGAAGACCGTTTCCAGTTCGAGCGCGAAGGCTACTTCTGCGCGGATATCAAGGACTCGAAACCTGGTCAGCCGGTATTCAACCGTACCGTGACCTTGCGTGATTCGTGGGGCCAGTGATCAAGTCTTAAGGGAAACATCGTGCTAACGATCTACAACACGCTCAGCAAGACCAAAGAAGTCTTCAAGCCGCTGGACGGCAACAAGGTGCGCATGTACGTGTGCGGCATGACCGTGTACGACTACTGCCACATCGGCCACGGCCGCAGCATGGTTGCTTTCGACCTGGTGACCCGCTGGTTGCGTTTCAGCGGCTACGACTTGACGTACGTGCGCAACATCACCGACATCGACGACAAGATCATCAATCGCGCCAATGAAAACGGCGAGTCGTTCGACGCGCTGACCGAGCGCATGATCGCCGCCATGCACGAGGACGAGGCGCGCCTCAATATCCTCAAACCAGACATGGAGCCGCGCGCCACGGACCATATCCCGGGCATGCACGCGATGATCCAGACCTTGATCGACAAGGGCTACGCCTACGCCCCGGGCAATGGCGACGTGTACTACCGCGTCGCCAAGTTCATGGGCTACGGCAAGCTGTCGCGCAAGAAAATCGAAGACCTGCGCATCGGCGCCCGCATCGAAGTCGACGAAGCCAAGCAAGACCCGCTGGACTTCGTGCTGTGGAAAGGCACCAAGCCCGGCGAGCCGAGCTGGGAATCACCCTGGGGCGCCGGGCGTCCGGGCTGGCACATCGAATGCTCGGTGATGTCCACCTGCTGCCTGGGCGAGACGTTCGACATTCATGGCGGCGGCAGCGATCTTGAGTTCCCGCACCACGAAAACGAAATCGCCCAAAGCGAAGCGGCCACCGGCAAGACCTACGCCAACGCGTGGATGCATTGCGGCATGATTCGCATCAATGGCGAGAAGATGTCCAAGTCCTTGAACAACTTCTTCACCATCCGCGACGTGCTGGAAAAGTACCACCCAGAGGTTGTGCGTTATCTGCTGGTATCGAGCCATTACCGCAGTGCCATCAACTACTCGGAAGACAACCTCAAGGACGCCAAGGGCGCCCTGGAGCGGTTCTACCACGCGTTGAAAGGCCTGCCGGTTGTGGCGCCGGCCGGTGGCGAGGCGTTTGTTGAACGCTTCACTACCGTGATGAACGACGACTTCGGCACCCCCGAAGCCTGCGCCGTACTGTTCGAGATGGTCCGCGAGATCAACCGCCTGCGCGAGAGCGATCTCGCCGCAGCGGCCGGCCTGGCGGCACGCCTCAAGGAACTGGCCAGCGTGCTGGGCGTGTTGCAAATGGAAGCGGACGACTTCCTGCAAGCCGGCGCCGAAGGGCGTGTGGACGCAGCCGAAGTCGACGCCTTGATCCAGGCCCGCCTGAATGCCCGTGCCAACAAGGACTGGGCAGAATCCGACCGCATCCGCGACCAACTCACCGCCATGGGCGTGGTATTGGAAGACGGCAAGGGCGGGACGACCTGGCGCTTGGCTGACTGACGGCTGATGCCTGCATGAATAAAAACGCCCCGACTGGTTCGGGGCGTTTTTGTTTGTGGCGGTGTTGCGAGTCAACGCTGCTCGATGGCATACCGGCTCTGGACAAAGCCATTGTCCGAGGTACAGGTAGCGATGTGGCGAAGCTCACATTCACGACCGACGTGACTGAACAAGGGAACTCCCTGGCCCAGCAGAATCGGAATGCGGGTGATGATCAACTCACTGAGCAGGCCTGCTTCAAGAAATGCCTGGATGGTCTGGCCGCCGTCGATATAAAGATGTTTCATGCCGCGCTCGGCCAGTTGGTCGACGAGCGTGCTCACATCGGCGGCCAACACCTCCACCTTGCCCTGTAGGTGCGCAGGAATCTCTAAGGTCTTGTGGGAAAGCGCTATGACCGGCGTGCCCTCATAGGGCCACTCTGGAAAGGACAGTACTTTTTCCAGGGTCTTGCGCCCCATGACCAACCCGTCGACTGTTGCGATGAAGCTTTCATAAGTGATGCCATTCAAGCCCGAACTTTCATATTCCGGTCGGTGCAGCCACTCAATATCCCCATCTGGTTGGGCAATAAAACCGTCAATGCTTGCTGCGATAAAGACGGAACATTTGATCCTCATGGGTGGTAAAACTCCTTTTTTATCAAGTGGAATCAAGACGGTATCACTTTAGCGCCTGCACGTTGGCGGCGAATGGCGGAGCGACGTGGTGGTTTGCAGGGCAAGGTTGCTCAGTCGTACGTCGGCCTCTACTCAGATAGCAACCTTAGATAAGGCGGCGCCGGACTGACTTCATAAGCGCTACTTTTTGCGTCATTACGGATCGTTTCATAGTGTTGGTTATTCTTGAAATGCAGGGCGACCCCGTCGTCGGCTGCGTAAGCAGGGTGCACACCCTTAAGCTTCACAAGCTCAACAAATGATTCTGCTCTTCCTGCCTCTGAGCTGAAGTGCGGACACAGCGCGCCGGGAAGTAAACCCAGGCCGTCGATCAGGGCGAAGGCTCCCCCTGAGTCGGAGTGGCCGTAGTCGAACCAGCAAATGGCTCCGGCACTGACACCACAAAGCACCTTGCCACTTTCCCATGCCTTCCTTAGCAAGCCAACTACACCAAATTCTCGCCAGATAGCTAACATGGCGCGCGTATTCCCGCCTGCTACATAAACAATGTCGGCCTGTTCAAACAACGATGCAATATAGCCAGCGTCGGGAAACGGCGGAATAAAAAACGTCAAGCAGGTGACGGTGCAACCGATACTTTCGTATTTGGTGATGAAGTCGGAAATTTTCAGGCGGTCATCGCCATTGGCTGTGGAGATATAGAGAACGGTGGGACGTGCCTTGCCCGATAGTGCGACGATGTGTTCGTCAATGCGAGTCATGCAGGTCATTTCCTCGGCTGACTCGCCACCAATAACAATTATGGATTTATCCATCACGACCTCTACCTCGTCCTGAATTTCAGCTTTTTCAAGGTATTTGAACACTGGGAAAATATCATTCAAACACATTGCTCAAGGTAGCAAAGATCAAAGGTGGGAGCTGTCGAGCCCCAGCGAGGCTGCGATGGCGGCGGCGCTGCCAGTATTTATACTGTGTGAGGCACCGCCATCGCAGCCTCGTTGCGGTTAATGGCGGTCAAATGGTTTGTTCCTCGGATCTATTCGTGTCGCCTCTATTGAGAGGGGGGAGGGGGGGAACAGTCAGTGGGCCTAAGATCCACATAGTCGAGGTCACCTTCAAATGTGATGCAGGCAATCCAGCATAGGTTTTCAGGAAAAAAATAGGTGTGTTGGGGGATTTCAGAAAATATGTCAATTGCTTCTCTAATATCGTCAATTTGAACGACATAAGCGTGATCTATAACGGAACCCCCTGAAAAGCACACATTATTAATATTTAAATGGCTAAGGGCTTCTGAGATATGAGCCAAAGCTTCGAGTCTGTCTAGAATGTTTAGATTGACGGAAGTTTTTACAGTGCTTGAATCTATCTTGCTTCCTGCGAACGTGAATTTTTTTGTATTTCATCAATTAGCTTTGCTTCTTCAGTTTTAGATAGCTCATTTTTTCGCAAACCTTCTGTTTATTTTGAGAACTGATTCTGCAGAACCTTGGAACAGATAGTGGGGCCCTTTTTTCTTTCCCTACTAGACGTTTGCGTGAGAGCCATTTCGCTCATCACGCCGTAGTGGATGGTTTATCCAAGCACACAAACTCAGGGGGCATAGGCGATCAATGGCGGATCTACTACTGCATCGACTCGCCATCAAATAGATTCGTCCCTTACTGTATGTCACTTTGGTTTTTAAGCCCAGAGCACGCAATCATGGTCATCCAGATGAACCAAAAACGATAGATCATGATCGGTGACCCAGAACGGATAACCAGTTGTTTCGCTTATTAACAGCGCAAGGTCTTGTGCGTTTTCGAGTTTCCATGCTCTGTGACCCGTGTCAAAAACCAAAAGTATGAGGTCGTTTTTTTTTATGCGGTCTGGTATTTCCTTCCAAAAGTCAGGGTTGTGCTCGGTGCATTTCTCGTTGAAATCGACTGGATCTAGTACATTTTTTTCTGTTTTAAAGTATTTTTTGGTTAAGGTGGATATTAATGTTGCGATCTCTTCAGAATTGAGCTTCTTTGAGGAGATTTTCAACGTGTTTATAGTTTCGTCTAATTCTTCTTCTAGATAATTCATCATGGTTCTCCGATTCTTGAGCGGCTAACTGGAAGTAACTCTAAAAGTATATGGCCCCTTACTGCACCACCACCTGCCCTTTTTCCGGCAGTTTGGTAACCAATATGAGGTGATTGAGGACCTTTTTTGCTAGAAACAAGCGTTGGGTCATCAATGTTGACTTCCGTTCCTCTGTTTGGCCCTTTCTGTACACGCCACTCGGTTGGGAAGGTTTTTCCGTATTTGTCCTTTCCCCACTTGGTCACGCTGTAATCGTCCTTGGAGACCCCTATCCGGCGAAATGCCTTGCGAAAAGGGGGCGGATCTATTTAACAAAGTGTAAAGATAACGACTATAATTGTTTGCCGAGCACCAGGCCTTAGTGGTTGGCTTCATTCAGACACACTACTTAAGGGGGGCATTAATGACGGGCTTGTTTTTTATTGGCTAGGAATTAAATATGTCCGTCACTTTTATCGGGCTGCGAAACCCGGTCGCTGAATTTGCAGCGACTGCCGAAGATTATGGGGGGGGCTTCCCAGTGGCAACCCTAAAACGCTGTCGGAAATATCTGAGAGGGGATTGATATATAACCCTTCCGGTAGTTGGTTAAAGGAACGGATCTATTTAGCGCCCTGCGGGAGCAATGGCCGTTTGCCGCCGCTCAACGCGTTTTGGTGTTGATTCATAGTGGGCAATGGTGGGCCTATTACTAAATTTACTAGCGATTAAATAGGTTCGTTCCTTTTGTTCCGGTTTTTATCAAGGTTTCTGGAAAAATAAGTTGGAAGTTGAGCCCTGAATTTTCTTTGCTTTTCCTTTTTCTACGTACTCGCTGAACTCTCGCTCGAGCGTCGTCTTGTTAGTGTATTTTTTGTATTTTTTTGGAACTTCGCATGCGTAAATGTAAAGTCATCCATGATTCGAAGCCATCAATTCGACCGTCGGGGCCGTAATCGAAGTCAATACATTTCTCGGATATGTAAACCCTACAGCCGACTCCATGTAGTTCGTACGTTGCGTCATCGCTGAGCTTTCCGCGCAGCGGGATTTTTTTTGAACGCCACAGTCCTAAGATATTTTTTGTACCAAAAGATAATTCAAGTAAGTTGGTTGCCTTTTCAACTTCCTCTAAGTATTCGCTGATTAGGTCTTCTAGCGTCTGAGTTTTCATTTTCTTGACCTTTCTAGCCTATCTGGTCCAGCGATTTTTGAAGAGTTCACTACGTCATTGATGCTGCTAAATGAGGTGTGGTGGTTTTCTATATTGTCAATCAGTCTTATGGTGACAAGTGTATGTGTTCGCCTTGCTGCAGACGCCCGATGGTGCCCATATTATATAATGCGAAAAGGGGGCGGATCTATTTAACAAAGTGCACAGATAACGACTATAAGCGTTTACCGAACATCACGCCTTAGTGGTTGGCTTAATTCGGGCGCACAAGTTAAGGGGGCGCATTAATGACGGACTTATTTTTTATTGGCTAGGGATTAACTATTTCCGTCACTTTTATCGCTGATATGCAGGTTCTGGACAAGGCTGTCGATACTGGGTACATTAAAGTATTGACTTTCAAGTGAGTGGCTCTCGTCTAGACGTCTGTTGGGTAAAGTGAAATGTTTGTTGTTTTTAAGTTTACATACTTTGGAGTATGGTCGGGCTTTTCTTTCAGGTCTATAAGGATTGTTTAAGATCCAATGCGTAGGGCTGCGCAATTATCATCATTCCCTAAGATCAGTTCTGCGGTTATGTAGGTAATGCTGTCTATGATCTCTATTTTTTCCTCATGCTGGGGTGGTCGGGTAATATTATTGTTTCCAACAAAAAATATCATTCAGGTCGAATTCGACATCAATATACTCTCCGATTTTCGGTATCGGGCCTATCCACGTTGCTACACCACGTCCGGCAGATGTCTCATAATTAACATAAGATTTTTCGCGATGAGAAAATATATTTAGTATTTTTACAATCATCTTATTTTTTTGTAGTGCGCTTTAATTGCTGGGTTGTCAATGTTCATTGTTTTGTTTTTTGGGGGAGTAAAAGGGAGCTATTATTGCATCGGCTTGCGATCAAATAGAATCGTTCCGTTTTTTACGTTTGGTAGTGTATGTGTTGTGTGTGCAGTCAAGTTTTTCAGCGGTATAGCTACCTGCAATTACTGTAAATATCACATCGCATCCGTCACTGGATGTGAAGCAATAACTTGTCCCTGTCTCGTTTGGATCTACTCGTGTTGCCTCTGCTGAGAGAGGCGTGTCAGTGGTTTCGTACATTTCGGATATTTCAGATCCGATCGCACCTATCCCTTGGAAGGCGATTAGTTTGTGGAAGGTTATTAGCCATAGCTGCTCCTGCCAGTCTGAAAACTCTATTGATAGCGTGCTTCTATCGCATATTAGTTTTTCTATTGTTCCGTCTGAAACGGGAAATTTCTTCATCTTAAGATCCTGGATGTTTTTCGCCCGGTAGAAACCCAGTTCCGTGCCCGGGCTGATAATTTTCAGGGGTGACCTTCAGTAGCGTATTTTGTTTTTCAGATTGCTTCCAGCTTAAGTCATTCGGCTTAAGCTCAATGTGATAGTGGTTGCCGTGATGTCTTGGACTAAAAGGGCCAGGATCTCCCGGGTGGCTTTCAAATCTAATGCGGGTATCTGTATTAGGCCTCCATTCCATTCGTTGGGTACCGTGTTTTGTTGTTGAAATCTTTGGCTGTACGCCTAAAGCCTCGGTAAAGTCATTTGGATCAGAAGGGAAGTGGGTGTAAGCATTCGGTATAGCAGGTGAGTTGTGGTCGGCTTCTATTTGCGATGTAGGGTCTTCGATACGAACGGCTGGTTTACACCCGCTTTCGCCCGGACACGTATTCAACCCCAACGGATCCACCCACCCCGTAGGGTTGGGCACATACAAATACCCGTTCAGCCCACCGGCCAACTTCACCGGGTCGGGCGTCAGGTAGCGTCCGTTATCCGGATTGTAGTAGCGATGCCGGTTGTAGTGCAGCCCGCTTTCCCGGTCGAAATACTGCCCCTGAAAACGCAGCGGGTTATCGACGGTGCTCACGTCCAGCCGGGTGATTTTTCCGTAGGCTTGGTAATGGGCTGACCAGACGATTTTGCCGTCCGTGTTCGTTAGCTCCTGGGGCGTACCCAGGTGGTCCAGTTGGTAGTGGAACGCCTGGGTATTGGCCGGACCAAACCCTTCCAGCAAGGCCAGCGGCCTGAAGCTATCAGGCTCGTAGAGATAGCTGCGATGCTGCCCCGCCGTGTGCTCGGCGATGACTTTGTCGCCTTGCCAGAAAAACTCAGTGGTTTTGCCCGCCACGGTTTTGCTGATGCGCCGCCCAAATGGGTCATAGCGATAACTGGCCTGGCTGCCGTCCGGTTGCGTCACGCCGATCAGGCGGTGCTGGCAGTCGTAGCGGTATTCGGTGACTAACTGCTGCGCGCGGCCACGGCGTTCGCGTATGAGGTTTCCGAAGGCGTCGTAGTCGTAATGCCGGTCGCCTTGCAGTAACAGGCGGTTGCCGACGACGATGCCGGGGCCTGGGCGGTCTTGCATCAGCAGGTTGTTCGCCGGGTCGTGGGCGAAGCGTTCGGTGGGATCCTGGGAATGGTCGGTGCGGGTCAGGCGGTCGAGGGGGTCGTAGTGGTAGTCGTGCTGGCCCTTGCGGGTGTCGAGCAGGCGGGTGAGGTTGCCGCTGTTGTCGTAGGTGTAGCGGCGAAGGCCGTGGCGGTGTTCGTGTTGGGCCAGGCGGCCCTGGTCGTCGTAGTGGTAGTGGCTCAGCAGTTGGCCCTGCTGGCGCTGGTGTTCGCGGCCTGCTTTGAACAGGTGCGAGCTGAGTGTCCGGCCATTCAGGTCGACAGTGGCAAGGTGGCCGCCCTTGTCGTGGTTGAAGGTCAGGCGGTTGTTGTCTGGCAGGCGCAGGGTTTCGAGTTGGCCGCAGTGGTCGTAGCCATAACGCAGGGTGCCCCAGCCTTGGTGCTCGGCGGTCAGGCGGCTTTGCGCGTCGTATTCGTACTGCAGCGGCCAGTGGCCGTCGTCGACGCTAAGCAGATTGCCGAGACGGTCGTAGGTGTAATCCACGGTGCTGCCATCGGGCAGGTTTTTTCGGACGAGGCGGCCGGCGTTATCGCGCTGGTAGGTGGTAACCAACTGACGGTCATCGTCGCCAAATTCGGTTTTTTCCTGCAGGTGGCCGTTGAGGTCGTAGACGTAGGCGGTGCGTTGGCCGTCGAAGCCGGTTTCCTGCTGGATCAGGCCGTTGGCGTGGTACTCCAGTTGATAGCGCTCACCTGCCTCGTTTTCGATCTCGGTCAGCAGCAGGCGAGTGTTGTCGTAGCGGTACTTGAGTTGAGAGCCATCGGGGTTGATCCGGCGACTGATCAGGTGCAAGCCATCGGCATATTCATACCGGGTCACACGCCCCAGCTCATCGCGCTCGGCGGTGATTTTTCCGTAGGGGTTGTAGCTCAATTCGCGGGTGGCGCCGCCCGGCATTACCACCTTGATCAGCCGACCCACCGCGTCCCAGTGATACTGGGTCAGGGCGCCATGTTCATCCTCGCGGGCAATCTGCCGGCCCAGGTCGTCATAGCGATAACGGCGCACGCCGCCATTGGGCAGTTGCTCGCCAATCAACTGCCCAAGCTCGTTCCACGTCAGGCGCTGACAGCTGTGGTCCGGGTACCAAACCGCTAAAAGCTGCCCACGCTTGCCATAGCTGTACTCGGTGACATTGCCGTCAGGGTCAGTCTGGCGCGTGATCGCGCCCTGATCATTACGCTGGTACTTCCAGACCGCCTCACCCCGGCGCATAACCCGTACGAAGCCATTCTCATACTCGTAGGAGGTAGGCTCGTCATCCCCGGGAAACAGCGCCACCAAGCGCCCAGCCTCGTCGTACTGATAGGCCGTGATCGCGCCCAGGGGATCCTGCTCAACCGTCAGCCGCCCCTGTGCGTCGTAGGACTTGAAATGCTCGCCGCCATCCGGATCAACCCGCTGCACCAGGCGTGCCCGCGGGTCATGCACGTAGACTTCCTGACTGCCATCGGCGTTAAGCAGGGTGACGCGGCCGTCATCCCAGCTATAGCGCGTATCCATCTGCGCAAAACTGGCCCAATGCCGCACACAGCGCGCCGCCTTGCCAGACCGTTCCCACTCCCAGAAAAAACTCGCCCCACCGGCCAACTGCCGCTCAGTGATCACCGCAAGGCTGTCGTACTGATAGCGCTCGCTTTCGCCGACGGCATTGATCGCCTCAAGCAGTCGCCACTGTTCGTCATAGCGGTAGGAAACAACGTTCTGCTCAGTAACCCAGGCGTCATCCGATTCGCTTCCCACGCGAAACACCTGGTAGTCCACCGCCACGATATGCCCGCGGTCATAACGCAACAGCAAGGCGCGACCGGCACCGTTATCCAGGCGCAGAATCCGCCCCAAGCCATCGCGGGAAATACCCAGGCGGTTGTCATACCCATCGCTGATCGCCGTCAGCACACGGTCGTGAAAGTGGTAGAAGCGTGCCCCCTGCGCCAGCACCAGCTCATCCGGCGTCGCCCCCAGATAAATCGCCGCTTCAGCCAGGCTATTGCTGATCGCCGGGCGGGCAACGGAGGGCAGGGGAAAGGTGGTGCTGCGGTTCTCATGGTCCGTCCACACCACCGACCCGCCGACCACCTCCAGCCGCTGCGCCAAGGAGTGGCTCCAGCCAAAGCCCAGCCCGCAATCCACCTCCACGGCACTGGTGCGATACAGGCGCGTCCAGGCAAATGGCAGCACGCCATCCAGTTCGCCATCGGTCAGGGTCAGCAGTTCTTCGCCGGTGACCATGGACACCGGGCAACCGTGGGTCGCGGTTTTATCAGCGCTAGCAGTTGCTTCCCCGTTGGGGTTTTTCGCGGAGGAGGGTGCGTCGTCCAACGCCTCTGCCTGCTTGAGCGTGGTATTGCGCCGCGCGCCCCAGTGCATCTGCAGGCCACCCTTTTTCAAGCCGCCAACCACGCCGCGCACAGCCACCGCCTTGTAGCGATCCACCGCGCCCATAAAACGCTTGAGGATGTCGAACACGCCATTGACGAAGCCCACTGCAACGTCAACCACCTGCTTGCCATACTTCGCCAGACGCAGCCCCAGGTACGCGATCCCGGCACCTTGCAGGGCAATGGTCAGCACCAGCGCAATCAGCAAATCAATGAGCAGCGACACGGCAAACCCGGCAATCACCTCGGCGGTTTTCCCTGCCACCTGGCTGGGCGGCAACGCCGACAACCAGATCATCGCCGTGCGCAACATCAGGTACAGCGCCGCTTCGTCGCTGGCCAGCAACATCGCCTGTTCCATCACCTGCGGCGCTTCGCGCGCCAGGGCTGTCAGCTCGGCGGCCTGGGCGCCAAGGCGTTCGATGTGTTTGGCCGGGTCCTTGAGGATGTCCTGCACCAGCGACAGGCTGTCCCACACCTCGGAAATGGCTGACCAGGTACCGGCCAATACCCCACTGCCAATGGCACTTGACGCCGACACCTGCCAGTGCGGTTTGAACCCCCTCCATTCCTTGCGCAGCCAGGCTTGTAGCTCGGCGGCCAAACTGTCGTAGGACGCAAACAGCGCCTCCACCTGCGCCGCCGAAACCCCGCCCTGTACGCGCACCTGATAGCGCCCACCGGCCGCGCAGTGATGGGCGCCCTTGCCCTGTTCATCCAGTTGGATAAATGTGGAACTGCCGTCCTCCAGGCCAATCACCTGCACCTGGAGATTGCCCAGCGGCACGTCATACACCGACTCGAATTTGCTTTCGATCTTCAGCTCGCCGCCTGCCGGGCACACGGCAACACTGGAAGTAAAGTCGGTGTCGGTCAGGCTTACCGACACCTGGGAATCACCGATCCGCAGCACCCGCTCCATGCCCAGCAGCGACGGCAAATCCGTGGCGTGGCTGACCTTGTCCAGGGCCAGCGCGTACCAGCTTGTTACCTGCTGGCGATACAGCGCCAGGCTCTGGTGAAAGCCATCCAGCTCGTATTCGATCAGGTCGATGGGCGATGAATCAGGGGCAGGGGCTGGCATCCATGACGTCTCTGCAAAAGAAAGGCGTCGGAGAATGCCGCAGGAAAAGGGCGCTTGGAGGTGTGGTCTGTTAAATCAGAATGGGCTTACGGACAGGGGGAGTTTTTCAGTTGGAATCGGCGTTTACGCCCACATCAACTAGCGATCAGTCTTAAAGAAAGACACAGGGTTTACGGCTATGGAGCGGCGCGTAATCGCTTGTATAAGGTAGTGCGGCTGACCCCCAACTCCCTCGCCAAGTGGGAGATATTGCCGCCGACCGCTGCCAGTCGTTGCTGAAGGTTTTGCCTATCGTCCAGATCGTCCATGACCACCGGCGCGCTGGGTGCGGCTTGCCTCAGGTCGACAAAAAAATCATCCGGCAGGTGCTCGGGGCGAATCGGTTGATCTTCGGCCATGACCAGCGCCACCTGCATTACGCTGCTGACCTGGCGCAGGTTGCCCGGCCAGGGGTGTTGCTCGAATAACGCCAGCACTTCAGCACTGAGCCCGGCCCACTGCGTGGGCTCGCGGTGCTGTTGCCACAGTTGCTTGAACAGCGCCTGCTTGTCACTGCGCTCGCGCAGGGGCGGCAGTTCCAGGGTCAGGCCGCCGATGCGGTAGTACAAATCCTCCCGAAACCGTCCGATCTGTACCTGTTCGCGCAGCGAACGGTTGGTCGCCGAGATAATCCGCAGGTCCACCGGGAACAATTCGCTGCTGCCCACCGGCTGGACGCAGCGCTCTTGCAATACCCGCAGCAGCCGGGCCTGGGTGGGCAAGGGCATGTCACCGATTTCATCGAGAAACAGCGTGCCTTTGTCCGCCTTGCGGATCAGGCCAATGCTGCCTTTTTGATTGGCGCCGGTGAACGCGCCTTTTTCATAGCCAAACAGCTCCGATTCCACCAGCTCCGCCGGAATTGCCGCACAGTTGACCGCGATAAACGCCTGCTGGCTGCGGGAACTGGCCTGGTGCAGGGCTTTGACGAAAACTTCCTTGCCGACACCGGTTTCACCGTGGATCAGCAGCGGAATGTCTTTTTCCAGTAGGCGTTCAGCCTGGCGCACAGCCTTTTCCACGCGGCTG
The DNA here is from genome assembly GCF_030687625.1 of Pseudomonas sp. FP2294. Lineage (NCBI taxonomy): Bacteria > Pseudomonadati > Pseudomonadota > Gammaproteobacteria > Pseudomonadales > Pseudomonadaceae > Pseudomonas > Pseudomonas sp. FP2294. The sequence continues at coordinate 3,427,736 of NZ_CP117441.1, read as the reverse complement.
TCACCAAAGTGCAGGGTCTTGAGGCCGATGGGCGCGGAGGCTGGTTCACTAAAGACCCTGGCCTGCACCGGCGCCTGTTTGGGGCGTTTGAGCAGGCACTGGAAACGGTTGCGCCCCGCAGCCTGCAGGGCAAAGGGCAGGCCTTCGGGCTGGTTGAGCAACTCCAGCAGCGAGACCTTGAACAGGCTGTCGATCATCACCCGCGACAGGCTGATGCCCAGCAAGTTGTCGGCGCGGCGATTGGCTGACAGCACCTGGCCACTTTCATCGAAGATCAGCAGGCCGGCCCATTGGCTGTCGAGGTTGTTCAGGCCGGTGTTGAAGGTCAGTTGGAAGTGTTCGCCGCCAAACAGGTTAAGGATCAGCCGGTTTTCCACGGTCTGGCTCATCATCTTGACCATGCCCAGGGTGTGGGAGGGCGGCAGGTAGCTGTCGCTGGACACATCCAGTACCGCAATGATCTCGCGGTTGGCATCAAAGATCGGCGCGGCTGAGCCGGTCATAAAACGGTTGGCCTTGAGGAAGTGTTCGTCATGTTCGATATGCACCGCCTGGGCGCAGGCCAGCGCGGTGCCGATGGCGTTGGTGCCGGTGGCGCGCTCCATCCAACTGGCTCCGGCGTTGAAGCCACGGGCCAGCTTGGGGTCGATAAAGCGTTGGGTGCCCCACGAGGTCAGGACTTGGCCCTGATTGTCGGCCAGCATGATCAGGCAGTTGGAATTGCTGAGGATGTTCTCGTAATAAGGCAGCACTTCCTGGTGGGTGGTCTGGACCAGCGCGTGCTGGCTCTCCAGCAGTTGGCTGATGCCCTCGGCGGGCAGCTGGTCGAAGCTGGGGGCGCTCTGGTGATCCAGGCCGAACGCACGGCAGCGGCGCCAGGAGTCCTGGATGATGGTGTCGTGGGGCAAAAGCGGGGCTGGTGCGGCCATGGCGGTGACCTTCTTTTTATTGTTGTTATGAACCCTATGCAATTCCAATGTGCGAGCGGGCTTGCTCAGTGTTGTTCAGAACTGTTCATTGTCAACCTGGAGGTTGTTCAATTGTTCAGTTGTGAATGTTCATTTCTGTTCAGCACTGAGCAGTGGTTTTGCTCAAGTCTTTGGCAAATCGACGTTTTTTATTATTGGCACGAAACTCGCTCTGCCCCTGGAAGAACAATTCCAATAAGAAAAAGGGCGTGTCATGTCATTGACCCTGGAACATGTGACCCGTGTCGTCGAAGGCCAGACCTGGATCGACGACGCCAACCTGCGCTTTGAAGCCGGTTCTTTCAATGTGTTGCTGGGCCGTACGCTGTCCGGCAAGACCAGCCTGATGCGCCTGATGGCCGGCCTGGACAAGCCTGACAGCGGACGCATCCTGATGAACGGCGTCGACGTCACCCATAAGCCGGTGCGCTTGCGCAATGTGTCGATGGTGTACCAGCAGTTCATCAACTACCCGACCATGACCGTGTTCGAGAACATCGCCTCGCCGCTGCGCCAGGCCGGGGCCTCCAACGAACTGATCCACAGCAAAGTGCTGGAAACCGCGAAGATGCTGCGCATCGAGAAGTTCCTGCAACGTCACCCTCTGGAGCTGTCCGGTGGCCAGCAGCAACGCACGGCGATGGCCCGGGCGCTGGTCAAGGATGCCGAGCTGATTCTGTTCGACGAACCCTTGGTCAATCTGGACTACAAACTGCGCGAAGAGCTGCGCCAGGAAATGCGCGAGCTGTTCAAGGCCCGCAACACCATTGCCATCTATGCCACCACCGAGCCTAACGAGGCACTGGCGCTGGGCGGCACCACCACCATTCTCCACGAAGGCCGGGTGATCCAGAGCGGCAAGGCCGCCGAGGTCTATCACCAACCGCAGACCGTGCTGGCAGCCGAACTGTTTTCCGAACCGCCGATCAACCTGATGCCGGGGCGCATCAGCGGCAATGAAGTGAGTTTCGCCAGCGACGTGCACTTTCCGTTGAATGTCGACCTGCGCCCCATCGGCGAGGGCGAATTCCGCTTTGGTGTGCGCCCCAGCCATATCAGCCTGGTGCCCAGCAACGACGATGATCTGGAACTGGCAGTAACCGTGGAAGTGGCGGAGATCAGCGGCTCGGAAACCTTCCTGCACGTGCGCAGCGAGCATTTTTTGCTGGTTTTACACCTGCCGGGAGTACACGAGTACGACGTGGATGCGCCGATCCGCATCTATATTCCGACCCATAAACTGTTTGTGTTCGATGGTCAGGGCCGTTTGGTCCAGGCTCCCGGGCGCCGTGTCGCGAGGGTTGCCTGATGGCCGAGATCCATTTGCAGAACCTGGCACATAGCTACAGCCCTACACCCGCCGGGCCTGAAGACTACGCCATTCGCGAAATGAACCACATCTGGGAGCAGGGCGGTGCCTACGCGTTGCTCGGGCCGTCTGGCTGTGGCAAGTCAACCTTGCTCAACATCATCTCCGGCCTGCTCAGCCCTTCGGAAGGCCAGGTGCTGTTCGACAATAAGGTGGTAAATGAGCTGACCCCGGAAAAGCGCAATATCGCCCAGGTTTTCCAGTTCCCGGTGGTCTACGACACCATGACCGTGTTCGATAACCTGGCATTCCCCCTGCGCAACCAGGGCATGGCCGAGGCGAAAGTGCACAGCAAGGTGCAGGAAATTGCTGAAGTGCTCGACCTGCAGAACCTGCTGGGCAAAAAGGCCCGCAACCTGAGTGCCGATGAAAAGCAAAAGGTCTCGATGGGCCGTGGGCTGGTGCGCGATGACGTCTCGGCGATCCTGTTCGACGAGCCGCTGACGGTAATCGACCCGCACCTGAAGTGGAAACTGCGGCGCAAGCTCAAGCAGATCCATGAGCAGTTCAATATCACCATGGTTTACGTCACCCACGATCAGTTGGAGGCCTCGACCTTTGCCGACAAGATCGCGGTGATGTACGGCGGGCAGATTGTGCAGTTCGGCACGCCGCGGGAATTGTTTGAGCGTCCCAGCCATACCTTTGTCGGCTATTTCATCGGCAGCCCAGGGATGAATCTGATTGAAGTGCAGGCCGAAGCTGGTGGGGCGCGGTTTGCCGGGACACATCTGGCGTTGTCCGAGGTGCAGCAGCGGCAGATCGCGGAAAAGGACTACAAAAAACTTCAGGTCGGCATTCGTCCCGAGTTTATCCATGTGTGGGACGAGCCCAATCCTGATGCGTTGCAGGCCGACGTCATGCATATCGAAGACCTGGGCACCTACAAGATCCTGACCCTCAACCTCGACGGCGCGCCGTTGAAAGTACGCCTGGCCGAAGACAAACCGGTACCCGAGGGCCGGGCGTCGATCAGCTTCCCGGCGCAATGGTTGATGGTCTATGCCGATGATTACCTGCTGGAGGCGCGGCCATGAACAAGGTGCAGAACAACAAGGCCTGGTGGCTGGTATTGCCGGTGTTCCTGCTGGTGGCGTTTAGCGCGGTGATCCCGATGATGACCGTGGTCAACTACTCGGTGCAGGACATTTTCGACCAGTCCAGCCGCTATTTCGTCGGTGCCGACTGGTACAAGCAAGTGCTGCTGGACCCGCGCCTGCATGACTCGCTGCTGCGCCAGTTCATCTATTCCGCGTGTGTGCTGTTGATCGAGATCCCGCTGGGCATTGCCATTGCCCTGACCATGCCCACCAAAGGCCGCTGGTCGTCCCTGGTGCTGATTGTGATGGCCATCCCGCTGCTGATCCCGTGGAACGTGGTCGGTACCATCTGGCAGATCTTCGGCCGTGCCGATATCGGCCTGCTGGGTTCGAGCCTGAATGCCATGGGCATCAACTACAACTATGCCGCCAACACCATGGACGCCTGGGTCACGGTGCTGGTCATGGATGTGTGGCACTGGACCTCTCTGGTGGCGCTGCTGTGCTACTCCGGGCTGCGGGCCATACCGGATGTGTACTACCAGGCCGCGCGAATTGATCGGGCATCAGCCTGGGCGGTATTCCGACATATCCAGTTGCCGAAGATGAAGAGCGTGCTGCTGATCGCCGTGATGCTGCGCTTCATGGACAGTTTCATGATCTACACCGAGCCGTTTGTCCTGACGGGGGGCGGGCCGGGGAATGCGACGACCTTCCTCAGTCAGACCTTGACCCAGATGGCTATCGGCCAATTCGACCTGGGGCCGGCGGCAGCGTTTTCCCTGGTGTATTTCCTGATCATCCTGTTGGTGTCCTGGCTGTTCTACACCGCCATGACCCACTCCGACGCCAACCGCTGAGGCCGCCAACATGAGCAAGCGCAAGGTCATCCCCCTGCTGATCTACATTCTGTTCCTGCTGGTGCCGATCTACTGGCTGCTGAACATGTCCTTCAAGAGCAACACCGAAATCCTCGGCGGCCTGACGCTGTTTCCGCAGGATTTCACCCTGGCCAACTACAAGGTGATTTTCACCGACCCCAGTTGGTACACCGGGTATCTGAACTCGCTGTACTACGTGAGCCTGAACACCGTGATTTCCCTGACGGTGGCACTGCCGGCGGCCTACGCGTTTTCGCGCTATCGCTTCCTCGGCGACAAGCACCTGTTCTTCTGGTTGCTGACCAACCGCATGGCGCCGCCGGCGGTGTTCCTGTTGCCGTTTTTCCAGTTGTATTCGTCCATCGGCCTGTTCGACACCCATATCGCTGTGGCTCTGGCCCACTGCCTGTTCAACGTGCCGCTGGCGGTGTGGATCCTGGAAGGCTTTATGTCGGGGGTGCCCAAGGAGATCGACGAAACGGCCTATATCGACGGCTATAGCTTTCCGAAGTTTTTCGTGAAGATCTTTATCCCGCTGATTGGCTCGGGGATCGGTGTCACGGCGTTTTTCTGCTTTATGTTTTCCTGGGTCGAACTGCTGCTGGCGCGCACGCTGACGTCTGTGAATGCCAAACCGATTGCCGCCGTGATGACCCGCACCGTGTCAGCGTCCGGGATTGATTGGGGCGTACTGGCGGCCGCCGGGGTGCTGACCATCCTGCCGGGCATGCTGGTGATCTGGTTTGTTCGCAACCATGTGGCCAAGGGCTTTGCCCTCGGCCGGGTCTGAGGAAACGATGATGGAATGGATGGCCTGGACCACCCCGACTGCACTGTTCTTTGCGGCGATTGCCCTGTTGCTGGCGGGCATGACCACGTGGGAGCTGCGTTCGCCGAGCATTCCCCGGCGCGGGTTGTTACCGATCAGCACCACCCGTGGTGATCGTTTGTTTATCGGTCTTCTCGGGAGCGCCTACCTGCATCTGCTGGTGATTGGCGTAACCGGCTGGAGCATCTGGGTGGCGTCCGCGCTGTCTGTGGTGTGGCTGTTGTCTGTGATGCGTTGGGGATAGCCACAGGCATCCCTTTTGATCCCAACCAGGAGGTCTCTATGTTCGATAAAAACAATAAGCTGCGACATAGCATTTCATTGGCCGCTGTCTTGGCCCTCAGTGGCCTGAGTGCTGCGGCCTGGGCTGATGCCTATGAGGATGCCGCGAAAAAATGGATTGGCAGCGAGTTCAAACCGTCCACCCTCACCGAAGCCCAGCAACTTGAAGAGTTGAAGTGGTTTATCAAGGCCGCCGAGCCGTTTCGTGGGATGAAGATCAATGTGGTGTCGGAAACCCTTACCACCCACGAGTACGAATCCAAGGTGCTGGCCAAGGCCTTCAGTGAAATCACCGGGATCAAGCTGACCCACGATCTGCTGCAGGAAGGCGATGTGGTGGAAAAACTGCAGACCCAGATGCAGTCGGACAAGAATATCTATGACGGCTGGGTCAACGATTCCGACCTGATCGGTACGCACTTTCGCTATGGCAAGACCGAATCCATCACCGACCTGATGGCCAATGAAGGCAAGGACTTCACCTCGCCGACCCTGGACCTCAAGGACTTTATCGGCATCTCGTTTACCACTGCGCCGGATGGCAAGATCTACCAGTTGCCCGACCAGCAATTTGCCAACTTGTACTGGTTCCGCGCCGACTGGTTCGAGCGGGCCGATCTCAAGGCCAAGTTCAAGGAAAAGTACGGCTATGAGTTGGGCGTCCCGGTGAACTGGTCGGCCTATGAAGATATCGCCAAGTTCTTCAGCGAAGACGTCAAGGAAATCGACGGCAAACGCGTCTATGGCCATATGGACTACGGCAAGAAGGATCCGTCCCTGGGCTGGCGTTTTACCGATGCCTGGTTCTCCATGGCCGGGGGCGGCGACAAGGGCCTGCCCAACGGCTTGCCGGTGGACGAGTGGGGCATTCGGGTCGAGGACTGCCACCCGGTGGGTTCCAGCGTGACCCGTGGCGGCGATACCAACGGCCCGGCCGCGGTGTTTGCCACGCAGAAATATGTCGACTGGATGCGCGCCTATGCGCCACCGGAAGCGGCGGGCATGACCTTCTCCGAGTCCGGGCCGGTACCGTCCCAGGGCAACATCGCGCAGCAGATTTTCTGGTACACCGCCTTTACTGCCGATATGACCAAGCCGGGCTTGCCGGTGATGAACGCCGATGGCACGCCGAAGTGGCGCATGGCACCGTCACCACGCGGTCCATATTGGGAGGAGGGTATGAAGCTGGGGTATCAGGACGTGGGCTCCTGGACCTTCCTCAAATCCACGCCTGAGAAGCAAAAACTGGCGGCCTGGCTGTATGCGCAGTTCGTCACCTCGAAAACCGTGTCCTTGAAGAAAACCATCGTCGGCCTGACGCCAATCCGCGAATCGGACATCAACTCCCAGGCCATGACTGACCTGGCACCGAAACTCGGCGGCCTGGTGGAGTTCTATCGCAGCCCGGCGCGGGTGCAATGGACGCCGACCGGCACCAACGTGCCGGATTATCCGCGCCTGGCGCAGCTGTGGTGGAGCCATATCTCGGAAGCCGCCAGCGGCGAGAAAACCCCACAACAGGCGCTGGATGGCCTGGCCAAAGATCAGGACGCCATCATGACGCGCCTGGAGCGCTCCAAGGTGCAGCCGATCTGCGGGCCGAAGATGAACCCCGAGCGCGATGCCCAGTACTGGTTCGACCAGCCAGGTGCACCGAAGCCGAAACTGGCGAACGAAAAGCCCAAGGGTGAAACCGTGAACTATGCCGACTTGCTCAAGTCGTGGGAGGCGGCGCGTAAGTGAGGTAGGGCAGATAGCACAACGGCACCGTGAGGTGCCGTTTTTTGTGGTGTCGCTGCTACCGCCATCGCGGGCAAGCCCGCTCCCACATTGATCCGGTTTCATCATGAGAGCACGGTCATGTGTGGGAGCGGGCTTGCCCGCGATGGCGACAGCGGTGGCACCGCATATCTCCCCCCAGAAACGCAAAACGGCACCCAAGGGTGCCGTTCTGTTTACTGCTTGAGCCTAAGCGATCAACCCGCCATCACCGCATGCTGCACCAGGGTGAGCAACGGTTGTGGGTAGACACCCAGGAAGAACGCCAGCAGGGCAATGGCCAGCAGCATCACGCCACCGGCTTTTTGCTCCCAGTGCAGCTCGGCGTCCACACGGCGCAGGTTTGGCTCGATCAGGTACAGGGTAACCATCACGCGCAGGTAGTAGAACACGCCGATGGCGCTGCCCATTACCAGGGAGGCTACCAGCCACCATTCGTGGGCTTCAACACCGGTCGCGACGATGTAGAACTTGCCGATAAAGCCGGCGGTCAGCGGGATACCGGCCAGGGACAGCATCATCACGGTCAGCACGGCGGTCAGGTACGGACGGCGCCAGAACAGGCCGCGGTATTCGTACAGGGCGTCGGCGTCCCGACCTTTGTAAGGCGAGGACATCAGGGTGATGACGCCGAACGCGCCGAGGCTGGTGATCACGTAGGTGACCAGGTACACGCCGATGGCTTCCACGGCCAGGCCTTTGCTCGCCACCAGGGCGATCAGCAGGTAGCCGAAGTGGGCGATGGACGAGTAACCCAGCAGACGCTTGAGGTTGTTCTGGGTCAGGGCCAGCAGGTTACCGAACAGGATCGACGCAATGGCGATCACGGTCAGCACGTCGCTCAGTACGCCGGTGTTGGCGGCAGGGGAGATCTGGAACAGACGCACCATCACCGCAAACACTGCAACCTTGGACGCGGTAGCCAGGAACGCGGCTACCGGCGCCGGGGCGCCTTCGTACACGTCCGGGGTCCACAGGTGGAACGGTACCAGCGACAGCTTGAACGCCAGGCCGATCAGCATCATGGCCAGGCCCAGTTGGGCAAGCGGCGCAGGCATGCTGGTGGTGGCCAGTGCGTGGCCGATACCGCTGAAGCTCAGGCTACCGGCTTCGGCGTAGAGCAGGGCCATACCGAACAACAGGAACGCGGAACCGGCGGCCGACAGCACCATGTACTTGATGCCGGCTTCCAGGGAGCGCTTGTTGAAGAAGGCGTAGGCCACCAGGCCGTAGGTCGGGATCGACAGCAGTTCCAGGCCGATGAACAAACCGGCCAGGTGCTGCGCGCTGACCAGCACGATACCGCCGGCCGCAGCCAGCAGGATCAGCAGGTACAGCTCTTCGCGGTTGCCCGGGTAGCCGGTGCCGCCTTCGCCGAGGTAAGCGTGGGCGAGGGTGACGCAGGCCAGTGTCGCAACCAGGATCAACGCGGTGTACAGCAGCGCGAAGTCATCGATCATCACCAGCGGGGTCACCGCCAGTGGGGCGACCTTGAGTGCCGGGATAATCGACAGCAAGGCCAGGTTCAGACCTGCGGTAGACAGCAGGAACGTCTGTGAGTGATTGCGGCGCCAGGCGATCGCCAGCATCACCACCACAATGGTGAGGCTGGTAATCAGCAGCGGCGCAAGCGCGATAAAGTGTTGGATCGTGAATTCCATAGCGCTCTTACCGGGCCGAAGCGAGTTGAGTGAAGGCGGTGCTCAACCACTGCTGCACGCCATGCATCGTGGCGGCAGAGGTGTCGAGGAACGGTTGCGGATACACGCCGATATACACCAGCAATGCCGCAAGGCCGAGCACCATGATCAGTTCGCGAGCATCCATCCCTTTGAGGACAGCGTCCGACTTGGTCGGGCCGAAGTAGGCGCGGTGGATCATGATCAGCGAGTAGACCGAACCGAACACCAGGCCGGAGGTGGCAATCGCGGTGATCCACGGCGCACTGACGAAGCTGCCCATCAGGATCAGGAACTCGCCGACAAAGTTACCGGTGCCCGGCAAGCCCAGGGAGGCGGCTGCAAAGAACAGGCTGATCGCCGGCAGGTAGGCGATACGCGACCAGATGCCGCCCATTTCACGCATGTCACGGGTGTGCAGGCGCTCGTACAGTTGGCCACTGAGGATAAACAGTGCGGCTGCCGAAACACCGTGAGCCAGCATCTGGATCACGGCGCCTTGCAACGCCAACTGGCTGCCGGAGTAGATGCCGATCAGTACGAAACCCATGTGGGAAACGGACGAGAAGGCAATCAGACGCTTGATGTCGGTTTGTGCGAAGGCCAGGAACGCGCCGTAGAAGATCCCGATCAGACCCAGGGTCATGGCAATCGGCGCGAACTCGGCCGAAGCATTCGGGAACAGCGGCAGGGCGAAACGCAGCAGGCCGTAGGCCGCCGTCTTCAACAGGATACCGGCCAGGTCCACGGAACCTGCGGTGGGTGCCTGGGCGTGAGCGTCAGGCAACCAGGAGTGGAACGGTACCACTGGCAGCTTCACCGCGAAGGCGATGAAGAAACCGAGCATGAGAATGTACTCGGTGGTCATCGACATCTTGGTTTTCAACAGGTCGGCGTAGTTGAAGGTAATCACGCCGGTGTTGTTGAAGTTGACCAGGACCAGGCCCAGGATCGCCACCAACATGATCAGGCCGGAAGCCTGGGTGAAGATGAAGAACTTGGTCGCCGCGTAGATCCGGGTTTTCTTGCCGTCCGAAGAACTGTGACCCCAGAGCGCGATGAGGAAGTACATCGGCACCAGCATCATTTCCCAGAAGAAGAAGAACATGAACAGGTCCAGCGCAAGGAACACGCCGACAACGCCGCCCAGGATCCACATCAGGTTCAGGTGGAAGAAGCCCACGTGACGCTCGATTTCTTTCCAGGAGCAGAGTACCGAGAGGATACCCAGCAGGCCGGTCAGCAGGATCATCAACAGCGACAGGCCATCGAGGGCCAGGTGCACGTTGATGCCGAAGCGTTCGATCCAGACGTGCTTGAATTCAAGCGCGAAGGTTGGATCGACACCCGGTGCCGGAGCAAATGAATAGTCGCCATGGGCCCACAGCCAGAGGCCGAGTGCGAGTTCCAGGGACATGGTCAGCAACGCAATCCAGCGGGGCAGGGTAGCGCCGAAGCGCTCGCCCATCCAGCAGAGCAGGCCGCCGATAAAAGGGATCAGGATTAGCCAGGGCAGAATCATGACGGGCTCGTTTCCTTTCGCAAGTTCGCAAAGTTCATATCAGACCGCTACCACTACGATGGCGCCGATCACCAGCACGGCACCGGCCGCCATGGAAGCTGCATACCAACGCAATTGGCCGGTCTCGGTGCGGCTCAGGGCGGTGTGACCGGCCTTGGCGGCACGCGGGATCAAACCAATGGTCTGGTCGAGCGGGTCTTTGCGCAGTACATGGCTGATCGCAAGGTAAGGCTTGACGAACAGTTTGTCGTAGATCCAGTCGAAGCCCCAGGCAGCGAACCACCAGGCCGAAAGGAAGCGGCCAATGCCACTGTTGGCCACGGCAGTGACGAAGCGACGCTTGCCGAGGAACAACATGGCCGCCAGCAGGATACCGGCGATGGCGATGGCGCCCGAGGCGATTTCCAGGCTGTGCTTGGCGTCGCCGCCGGCATGCCCGACGCTTTGTGGCAGTACGCCAGCCAGTGGCGGGGTGATCATGGCGCCGACGAAGGTCGACAGGATGATCAGCACCGACAGTGGCAGCCAGTGGGAAATGCCGTGACCTGCGTGGGCTTCGGTCTTGGCTTCACCGTGGAACGTGATGAAGATCAGGCGGAAGGTGTACAGCGAGGTCATGAATGCGCCAACCAGACCGGCGTACAGCAGGCCTTGGTTACCGCTGGCAAAGGCTTCCCAGAGGATTTCGTCTTTGGAGTAGAAACCTGCGGTCACCAGTGGCAGGGCTGCAAGCGCCGCGCCGCCGACGATGAAGCTGGCGTAGGCCAACGGCAGTTTTTTCCACAGGCCGCCCATCTTGAAGATGTTCTGCTCGTGGTGGCAGGCAACGATCACCGCACCGGACGCGAGGAACAGCAGGGCCTTGAAGAAGGCGTGGGTCATCAGGTGGAAGATCGCGCCGTCCCAGGCGCCGACGCCCAGGGCCAGGAACATGTAGCCGATCTGGCTCATGGTCGAGTAAGCGAGGATCCGCTTGATGTCGGTCTGCACCAGCGCGGCGAAGCCGGCCAGCACCAGGGTCACGCCACCCACCAGGCCCACCAGGTGCAGGATTTCCGGCGCCAGGGTGAACAGGCCGTGGGTACGGGCGATCAGGTAGACACCGGCGGTCACCATGGTGGCGGCGTGGATCAGTGCCGAAACCGGGGTAGGACCGGCCATGGCGTCTGCCAGCCAGGTTTGCAGTGGCAGTTGTGCCGACTTACCGACAGCGCCGCCCAGCAGCATCAGGGTCGCCAGGGTGATCCAGAAGTCGCCGACCTGGAATTTCTGCGGTGCCAGCACCAGCAGTTCCTGGATATTCAGCGTGCCCACCTGTTGGAACAGGATGAACAGGCCGATTGCCATGAACACGTCGCCGATCCGGGTCACGACAAACGCCTTGAGTGCCGCGTTACCGTTGTTGCGGTTGCTGTAGTAGAAACCGATCAACAGGTACGAGCACAGGCCCACGCCTTCCCAGCCGAAGTACAGGAACAACAGGTTATCGCCCAGCACCAGGAACAGCATGCTGGCGATAAACAGGTTGGTGTAGGCGAAGAAGCGCGAGTAACCGGCCTCACCGCGCATGTACCAGGACGCGAACAGGTGGATCAGGAAGCCCACGCCCACCACCACGCCGAGCATGGTGATCGACAGGCCGTCGACGTAGAGGGCGAAGTCAGGCTTGAAGCCTTCGACCGCCATCCACTGCCACAGCACCAGGGTGTAGTGACCCGCTTCTGGTGGCGCAACGTTGAATTGCCAGATGACGTAGGCGGCGACAATCGCCGACAGGCCAATGGAACCCACGCCGACCAGGGCCGAGAGGTTTTCCGACCAGCGTCCACGGGAGAACGACAGCAGCAGGAAACCGATCAGGGGAAATACGAAAGTCAGAAAGATCATGTTCATCCGCGCATCTCACTGGCAGCGTCGATATCAAGCGTGTGGAAGCGACGATACAGTTGCAGCAGGATCGCCAGGCCAATACTGGCCTCGGCGGCTGCCAGGCTGATCACCAGGATGAACATCACTTGCCCATCCGGCTGGCCCCAACGCGCACCCGCCACGATGAAGGCCAGTGCAGCAGCGTTCATCATGATTTCCAGGCTCATCAACACGAACAGAATGTTACGGCGAACCATCAGGCCGACCAGGCCAAGGCAGAACAGGATGCCGGCGACCGCCAGACCATGCTCCAAAGGGATAGCAGGCATCGTCATTGCTCCTTGGCTTCGTTGCGGCCCAAGTGGAAGGCAGTGATGGCTGCAGCGAGCAGCAGCATCGAAGCCAGTTCGACCACCAGCAGGTACGGGCCGAACAGGCTGATGCCCACGGCCTTGGCGTCTACGGTGGTGTGGCCGATGGCCTGGCCGCTCTGGTGAGCGAACAGTACATACAGCAGTTCAGCCAGCAGCAGCGCTGCCAGGATCACCGGGCCAAGCCAGATGCCGGGCTTGAGCCAGACGCGCTCCTGGGCGACCGAAGCCGGCCCCAGGTTGAGCATCATCACCACAAACACGAACAGCACCATGATGGCGCCAGCGTAGGCGATCACTTCCAGGACACCGGCAAACGGTGCGCCGAGGCTGAAAAAGGTCATGGCCACGGCGATCAGCGAAATGATCAGGTAGAGCAGGGCGTGCACGGGGTTGGTGTTGGTGATCACGCGAAGCGTGGACACCACTGCAATACCCGATGCGAAATAGAAAGCGAATTCCATCTTTCTTCCTTAAGGCAGCAAGCTCTTCACGTTGATCGGCTCGGCTTCGTTTTGTGCGGCGCCCTTGGGCTTACCGGCAACGGCCATACCTGCAACACGATAGAAGTTGTAATCAGGGTTTTTACCGGGACCAGAGATCAACAGATCTTCTTTCTCGTACACCAGGTCCTGACGTTTGAACTCGGCCATTTCGAAATCCGGTGTCAGCTGGATTGCGGTGGTCGGGCAAGCTTCCTCGCAGAGGCCGCAGAAAATGCAGCGCGAGAAGTTGATGCGGAAGAAGTCCGGGTACCAGCGACCGTCTTCGGTTTCAGCTTTCTGCAGGGAGATACAGCCAACCGGGCACGCCACGGCGCACAGGTTGCAGGCTACGCAACGCTCTTCGCCATCGGGGTCGCGGGTCAGTACGATACGGCCGCGATAACGCGGCGGCAGGTACACCGCTTCTTCCGGGTATTGCAGGGTGTCGCGTTTGCGAAAGCCATGGCCGAAAACCATCACCAGGCTTCGCAACTGGGTACCGGTACCCTTAACGATGTCGCCAATATATTTGAACATGGGTCAAATCCTCACTGAACCGCGCCCGCTGGCGTGTTCAACAACACAACGGCAGCAGTCACCAGCAAATTGATCAGGGTCAGCGGCAGGCAGAAGCGCCAGCTGAAATCCATCACCTGGTCGTATCGTGGACGCGGAATGGAAGCGCGCAGCAGGATAAACAACATGATGAAGAACGCGGTCTTGAGGAAGAACCAGAAGAACGCCAACTGCGGCAGGATGCCGAACGGACCGTGCCAGCCGCCGAAGAACAGCGTGACCAGCAGGGCCGAGATCAAGATGATGCCGATGTACTCACCGACGAAGAACATGCCCCATTTCATGCCGGCATATTCAATGTGGTAACCGTCGGCCAGTTCCTGTTCCGCTTCGGGCTGGTCGAAAGGGTGACGGTGAGTCACGGCCACGCCAGCGATGAAGAAGGTACAGAAGCCGAAGAACTGCGGAATGATGAACCACAGGTTCTGTGCCTGGTACTCGACGATGTCGCGCATGTTGAACGAGCCCACCTGCACCACGATGCCCATCAGCGCCAGGCCCATGAACACTTCGTAGGACACAGTCTGGGCCGAGGCCCGCAAGCTGCCCAGCAGGGCGAACTTGTTGTTACTGGCCCAGCCGGCGAACAGCACCGCGTAGACCGACAGACCGGCCATGGCGAAGAAGAACAGCAAGCCGATGTTCAGGTCCGCCACGCCCCAGGTCGGGGTGATCGGGATGATCGCGAAGGCGATCAGCAAGGCGCTCATGGCCACGACCGGTGCCAGGGTGAAGATCACCTTGTCGGCAAACGGCGGGGTCCAGTCTTCCTTGAAGAACATTTTCAGCATGTCGGCAGCGATCTGGAACATACCAAATGGGCCAACGCGGTTCGGACCGTAACGGTCCTGCCACCAGCCCAGCAGGCGACGTTCGACGAAGCTGAGCAGGGCGCCCGCGACGACCACGGCCAACAGGATCACGATGGCCTTGACGACCGAGATGATCACGTCGATCACTTCAGGGGTGAACCAGGTCATTGCGCTGCCTCCTGCAGACCGTCAACGGTTTGGCCAAAGATCGCAGGAGGAATCCCGGCGAGGCCTTTTGGCAGTGCAACCAGGCCAGCACCCAGCTCGTCGTTGATGCGCAGCGGCAGACGCAGGGTCTGGCCGGCTACGTTCACGCTGAGCAGGGCACCGTCGTTGACGCCCAGGCGATCGGCTTCGGACTTGGCCACGGACACGTAGGCTTGTGGAATGCGCTCTTGCACCGGTGCGGCTTTGGAAGAGGTCTCTTCGCTGCCGAACAGGTGGAAGAACGGCACAACCTGCCAGGTGCCCTGGGCCGGGTTGAACGGACGCGGTACTGCAGCGAACCAGTTCAGCGAATCGCCGGTGCTTTCGATCAGGCGGGTGCCTGGGTCGCCAGCGCGGATATGACCACCGACTTCGTCCTGGAACTTGTTCCAGGCCTGCGGCGAGTTCCAGCCCGGCGACCAGGCAAATGGCACCTGCTGACGGGGCTCGACCGAACCCGAGTAGCCTTCCATGGAGAAGGCGAACGCGGTGTCGTTGTCTTGCGGGGTACGCGGTTCGTGCACGCTGATATCCGCGCGCATGGCGGTACGCCCGGAGTAACGCAGCGGTTCACGGGCCAGCTTCATGCCCTTGATGCGGAACGCGGCGGACGGTGCGGCATCGACGATACGCGCCAACTGCGGTGCGCTCGCGGCGACGGCTGCGGTGACGTGGTCGAGCTGGGTCCAGTCGATCGGCTGGTTCAGCAGGGTTGCGCGCAGGGCATGCAGCCAGCGCCAGCCTTCGTGAACCAGGATGCTGGCGTCCATGTACTTTGGATCGAACACCTGGAAGAAGCGCTGGGCGCGGCCTTCCTGGCTGACCAGGGTCCCGTCGCCTTCGGCGAAGGTGGCGGCTGGCAGCACCAGGTGGGCGCGGTCGCTGGTGGCGGTCTTCTGGTGATCGGCGACGATCAGCACTTTGGCAGCATTCAGCGCTGCATCGACCTTGGTCGCATCGGTGCGGGTGTACAGGTCGTTTTCCAGTACCACGATGGCGTCCGCAGTGCCGTCGATCACGGCTTGCAGGGCGCTGTCCAGGGACTCGCCACCGAGCATGGCCAGGCCGAGGCTGTTGGCTTCCGGCACGACCAGGCTGATGGAGCCGTTCTTCTCGCGCAGCTTCAAGGCTTTGGCGATGTTGGCGGCGGCCTCGATCAGCGCCTTGGAACCCAGCGAGGTACCGGCAATGATCAGTGGACGCTTGGCCGCCAGCAGGGCATCGGCGATGCGCTGGGCCAGGGCTGCAGCTTCTGCGTCCAGGCCTTCGACGGCAGGGGCGCTGGCCTCGAGGGCGTGGGCCACGGCGAAACCGATGCGAGCCAGGTCGTCGGGTGCTGCGTGTACGCATTCTTCGGCGATATCGTCGAGCTTGGTTTCAGCCAGGCTGGCGATAAACAGCGGGTTCAGCGCGTGCTGGCCGATGTTTTTCACCGCGGCGTCGAGCCACGGCTGGACGCGCATGGCGTCGGCCATTTCTTCGGCCTTGCCTTTGACCGACTGGCGCAGCGACAGGGCGATACGTGCGGCGGTCTGGGTCAGGTCTTCACCGAGCACGAAAATCGCGTCGTGGTCTTCGATGTCGCGCATGTTCGGTACTGGCAGCGGGCTGTCATTGAGCACTTGCAGGACCAGGCGAATGCGCTCCAGCTCACCGGCTTCGATACCGCTGTAGAAGTGCTCGGCGCCTACCAGCTCGCGCAACGCGTAGTTGCTTTCGAGGCTGGCGCGTGGCGAACCGATACCCACGATGTTGCGCCCGCGCAGCAGGTCAGCGGCTTTATCCAGCGCCGCGTCCAGGCTCAGCTTGGCGCCATCGGCCAGCAATGGCTGGCGAGGGCGGTCTTCGCGGTTGACGTAGCCATAGCCGAAACGGCCACGGTCGCACAGGAAGTACTGGTTGACCGAACCGTTGAAGCGGTTTTCGATGCGACGCAGTTCGCCGTAGCGCTCGCCCGGGGAGATGTTGCAACCGCTGGAGCAGCCATGGCAGATGCTCGGCGAGAACTGCATGTCCCACTTGCGGTTGTAGCGCTCGGAGTGGGTCTTGTCGGTAAACACACCGGTCGGGCAGACCTCGGTGAGGTTGCCGGAGAACTCGCTTTCGAGCACGCCGTCTTCAACGCGACCGAAGTACACGTTGTCGTGGGCGCCGAATACGCCCAGGTCGGTGCCGCCGGCGTAGTCTTTATAGAAGCGCACACAGCGATAGCAGGCGATGCAGCGGTTCATTTCGTGGGAAATGAACGGGCCGAGGTCCTGGTTCTGGTGGGTACGCTTGGTGAAGCGATAACGGCGCTCGTTGTGGCCGGTCATCACCGTCATATCTTGCAGGTGGCAGTGACCGCCTTCCTCACAGACCGGGCAGTCGTGGGGGTGGTTGGTCATCAGCCATTCGACAACGCTGGCGCGGAACGCCTTGGATTCATCATCGTCGATGGAAATCCAGGTGTTGTCGGTGGCCGGCGTCATGCAGGACATAACGATACGACCACGGGTGTCGTTTTCGTCGGTGTACTGCTTGACCGCACACTGGCGACAGGCACCGACGCTACCAAGCGCGGGGTGCCAGCAGAAATAAGGGATGTCGAGGCCTAGTGACAGACACGCCTGTAACAGGTTGTCCGCCCCATCGACTTCGAGCGCTTTGCCGTCTACGTGGATAGTGGCCATGGTTCAAAGTTCTTCGTTGGCCCGTTGTCAGCGGGCGTGGCTAATGGAATCTTGTTATTCATGTGCATCAACACAGCCTTCAAGGCGTCAGCACATGACAAGGCGAAGGGCACGGACCCTTCGCCTATTGAAGCGTTACGCGCCGACTACGATCGGCTTTGCCAGAGGCGGGACGGCGGCGCTTTTGGGCGCGATGCCGGCTTCGAACTCCGAGCGGAAGTACTTGATTGCGCTGCCCAGTGGCTCCACGGCGCCCGGTGCGTGAGCACAGAAGGTCTTGCCCGGGCCGAGGAAACCCACGAGGCCCAGCAGGGTCTCGATATCCCCCGGCTGGCCTTCGCCTTTCTCGATCGCCATCAGGAGCTTGACGCTCCATGGCAAGCCATCGCGGCACGGGGTGCAGAAGCCACAGGATTCGCGAGCGAAGAACTGCTCCATGTTGCGCAGCAGCGAGACCATGTTCACGGTGTTGTCCACCGCCATCGCCAGGCCGGTACCCATCCGGGTGCCCACCTTGCCGATGCCGCCGGCATACATCTGTGCGTCGAGGTGCTCGGGCAACAGGAAACCGGTGCCGGCGCCGCCTGGCTGCCAGGCCTTGAGGGTGTAGCCGTCGCGCATGCCGCCGGCGTAGTCCTCGAACAGCTCACGGGCGGTCACGCCGAATGGCAGCTCCCACAGGCCAGGGTTCCTGACCTTGCCGGAGAAGCCCATGAGCTTGGTGCCCATGTCTTCGCTGCCTTCGCGGGCCAGGGATTTGTACCAGTCCACGCCGTCGGCGATGATCGCCGGCACGTTGCACAGGGTCTCGACGTTGTTCACGCACGTAGGCTTGCCCCACACGCCAACGGCGGCAGGGAAGGGCGGCTTGGAGCGCGGGTTGGCGCGGCGGCCTTCGAGGGAGTTGATCAGGGCGGTTTCTTCACCGCAGATATAACGCCCGGCGCCGGTATGCACGAACAGTTCGAAGTCAAAACCCGAACCGAGGATGTTCTTGCCCAACAGGCCTGCGGCCTTGGCTTCGGCCACGGCACGGTTCAGGTGCTTGGCGGCGGTGGTGTATTCGCCACGCAGGAAGATGTAGCCCCGGTAGGTTTTCAGCGCACGGGCACTGATCAGCATGCCTTCGATCAGCAGATGGGGCAGTTGCTCCATCAGCATGCGGTCTTTCCAGGTGTTGGGCTCCATCTCATCCGCGTTGCACAGCAGGTAACGGATGTTGATGGATTCGTCTTTAGGCATCAGGCCCCACTTCACACCCGTGGGGAAGCCTGCACCACCGCGACCTTTAAGGCCTGCGTCCTTCACGGTCTGGACGATATCGTCCTGGGCCATGTCGGCAAAGGCTTTGCGCGCTGCGGCGTAACCGTTCTTGGCCTGGTACTCGTCAAGCCATACCGCCTCGCCGTCGTCACGCAGGCGCCAGGTCAGCGGGTGAGTCTCGGCCGAACGCTTGATCAGGTTGGCGGGACCAAAGGAAGTCAGGGTCATGGGTAGCCCTCGAGCAATTGGGTGACGCCAGCAGCCTGGACGTCGCCGAATGTGTCGTCGTCGATCATCAACGCCGGCGCCTTGTCACAGTTGCCCAGGCAGCACACCGGCAGCAGCGTGAAGCGACCGTCTGCAGTGGTTTGGCCCAGGCCGATGCCCAGCTTGCTCTGGATCGCGTCGACCACCGACTCGTGGCCACCGATGTAGCAGACCATGCTGTCGCACACGCGAATGATGTGGCGGCCGACCGGCTGGCGGAAGATCTGGCTGTAGAACGTCGCCACGCCTTCCACATCGCTGGCCGGGATGCCGAGGATCTCGCCGATGGCGTAGAGGGCACCATCGGGCACCCAGCCACGTTCCTTCTGGACGATCTTCAAGGCTTCGATAGACGCCGCGCGCGGGTCTTCGTAGTGATGCAGCTCGTGCTCGATGGCCGAGCGCTCGGTTTCACTCAAGGTGAAACGGTCTGTCTGGATAAGCGTGCTGTTCATGCTTAGCGGTCCACGTCGGCCATAACGAAATCGATACTACCCAGGTACGCAATCAAGTCCGCGACCATCTCGCCTTTGATCACCGAAGGGATCTGCTGCAAGTGGGCAAAGCTTGGGGTACGAATCCGGGTGCGGTAGCTCATGGTGCCGCCATCGCTCGTCAGGTAATAACTGTTGATACCCTTGGTCGCTTCAATCATCTGGAAGGACTCGTTGGCCGGCATGACCGGGCCCCACGAGACTTGCAGGAAGTGCGTGATCAGGGTTTCGATGTGCTGCAGGGTGCGCTCTTTAGGCGGCGGCGTGGTCAGCGGGTGATCCGCCTTGTACGGGCCGGCCGGCATGTTGCGCATGCACTGCTCGATGATTTTCAGGCTCTGGCGCATTTCTTCGACGCGCACGATGCAACGGTCGTAGGCATCGCCGTTGGCCGCCAGCGGGACTTCGAACTCGAAGTTCTCGTAGCCGGAGTACGGGCGCGCCTTGCGCAGGTCGAAATCGCAACCGGTGGAACGCAGGCCAGCACCGGTGACACCCCACTCCAGGGCCTCCTTGGTGTTGTACTGGGCGACGCCGATGGTCCGGCCCTTGAGGATGCTGTTATCCAGCGCAGCCTTTTGGTACTCGTCCAGACGCTTGGGCATCCAGTCGATGAATTCCTTGACCAGGCGCTCCCAGCCGTTCGGCAGGTCGTGGGCCACACCGCCGATGCGGTACCAGGCCGGGTGCAGGCGGAAGCCGGTGATGGCTTCGATGACCTTGTACGCACGCTGACGGTCGGTGAAGGTGAAGAACACCGGGGTCATGGCGCCGACGTCCTGGATATAGGTACCCAGGAACAGCAGGTGGCTGGTGATCCGGAAGAACTCGGCCATCATGATGCGGATGGTGTCGACGCGGTCCGGAACCTTGATGCCGGCCAGCTTCTCGACCGAGAGCACGTACGGCAGGTTGTTCATCACGCCGCCGAGGTAGTCGATACGGTCGGTGTACGGGATGAAGCTGTGCCAGGACTGGCGTTCGGCCATTTTCTCGGCACCACGGTGGTGGTAGCCGATGTCCGGTACGCAGTCGACGATTTCTTCGCCGTCCAGTTGCAGGATGATGCGGAAGGCACCGTGGGCCGAAGGGTGGTTCGGGCCCAGGTTGAGGAACATGTAGTCCTCGTTGGTGCCGGAGCGTTTCATGCCCCAGTCTTCCGGACGGAAGCGCGCCGCTTCTTCTTCAAGCTGCTGCTTGGCCAGGTTGAGGCTGAACGGATCGAATTCGGTGGCGCGGGCAGGGAAGTCCTTGCGCAGCGGGTGACCTTCCCAGGTTGGCGGCATCATGATGCGCGTCAAGTGCGGGTGGCCCGGGAAGTCGATGCCGAACATGTCCCAGACTTCGCGTTCGTACCAGCTGGCGTTCGGCCAGATACCGGTCACGGTCGGGATGCTCAGGTCGCTTTCCGACAGGGCGACCTTGATCATCACGTCGCTGTTACGTTCCAGCGACATCAGGTGATAGAACACGGTGAAATCAGCGCCGCTCGGCAGCCCCTGGCGCTTGGTGCGCAGACGCTCGTCCACGCCATGCAGGTCATAGAGCATGACGTACGGCTTGGGCAGGTTGCGCAGGAAGGTCAGGACTTCGACGAGCTTGGCACGCGCCACCCACAGCACCGGCATACCGGTGCGTGTGGCCTGGGCAGTGAAGGCGTCAGGGCCAAAACGGTTATTGAGTTCGACGACCACATCCTGGTCGTCTGCCTTATAAGGCGGGATGTACAGAGCACTGCCTGTAGTCATGGTTTTTTATCGCTTTCGGTCAACGTAAAGAATGAAGCCAGGTTTTCGTTCTATAAAAGAAGCGGTTCTGGATCAGACTTCGTCGGGGCTGCGCAGGTTGGTGACTGCGATTCGCTGTTCGCGGCGCTGTTCCTTTTGTGACGGCATCTCGGCGCGGTACACGCCTTGATCGCCGACAACCCAGGACAGTGGGCGACGCTCCTTGCCAATCGACTCCTGCAGCAGCATCAAGCCTTGCAGGAAAGCTTCAGGGCGGGGCGGGCAGCCAGGCACGTAGACGTCCACGGGCAGGAACTTGTCGACCCCCTGAACCACGGAGTAGATGTCGTACATGCCACCGGAGTTGGCGCACGAACCCATGGAGATAACCCACTTCGGCTCGAGCATTTGCTCGTAGAGACGCTGGATGATCGGCGCCATCTTGATAAAGCAGGTACCGGCGATAACCATGAAATCCGCCTGACGCGGCGATGCCCGGATAACCTCGGCGCCAAAGCGCGCGATGTCGTGGGGCGCCGTGAAGGCGGTGGTCATTTCCACGTAGCAGCACGAAAGGCCGAAGTTGTACGGCCACAGGGAGTTCTTACGCCCCCAGTTGACCGCGCCACTCAGCACGTCTTCCAGCTTGCCCATGTAGATGTTTTTGTGGACTTGGTCTTCTAACGGATCGGAGACGGTTTCCCGCTCGCCGATGGGGTACTGATCGTTAGGAGCATCCGGGTCGATCCTGGTGAGATTGTATTGCATCGCCAAAGCCTCATTGTTTCAGCTTCGCTTGCCGCTTGCGACGAGCTTCCGGAGCCCAGTCAAGGGCGCCCACTCGGAACAGGTAGACAAGACCTGCCAACAGAATTGCTATGAAAACGAGAGCTTCGACGAATCCGGTCCAGCCGCTTTCGCGGACGGACACAGACCAGGCAAAGAGAAAGAGGGCTTCGATATCGAAGATCACGAACAGCATCGCGACCAGATAGAATTTGGCTGAGAGCCGCAAGCGGGCGCCACCTGTAGGTAGCATGCCGGACTCGAACGGTTCGTTTTTGCTGCGGCCCCAGGCTTTTGACCCGAGGAGGCTGGAAACACCGAGCATGAAGGCGCAGAGGCCGACAACACCGAGGAGGAAAATGGCAAAGCCCCAGTTGTGGGCCATGAGTCCTGTCGCTTCGGTCATGCTGGAAATCCTTAACAGAGAGCAAAGGTCTCTGAGCTCGAAAAAGTAACGACGCAGTGACGATATGTCGCAGCGCAATCAATCGCGGTGATTTTATGGCTAAACACCTAGCAAGTAAAATTCCTGTGGCTAAATTATTCGCTGAAATAAGGACATAGTGCACCTTTGTGGGGCTGTAGCCCAGACGCTGCGGGCATTAGCTTGATTTTAATCAATTGTGTTTTGTTTAGGGTGTAACGAAGTTTTATTGCTCTAAATGATAATGAATATTGTTTGCGAGAGTTTTAAGCGGGTGTTGAGTGCGTCGCGGGGAAAGTTGTTGTTACTTGCCCGTATGGCGCAAGTTGCCAGCGCGCAACTTTTAACTGATTTTTCCTAAGCCAATACCGCTCTGGATCAAGGTTTTGCTCAAAAAGTCGTTTTGACTCGGTTTCTGTGGGAGTCGGGCTTTTCGGATCGCCGCATCGCCGCGATGGCGGTGGGGCATTAGGCAAATGGGTGGCTGAAACGCCGCTACCGCAGGCAGGCCAGCTCCCACATTGGGTTTCGGGAGGGGGGGCAGTAACCTTTCGCCCAGGCAAAAAAACGCCCCGAACCAGTCGGGGCGTCAGATCGTGCGGCACTGCGGTTAGCTTTCTATCGGGCCCGCAATGGCCGTGTACTCAGGTCACTTAGTGAAACTGTTCTTCTTCGGTCGAGCCGGTCAGCGCGGTCACGGACGAGGTGCCGCCCTGGATCACGGTGGTCATGTCGTCGAAGTAGCCGGTGCCCACTTCCTGCTGGTGCGCCACGAAGGTGTAGCCTTTGGCGGCGTCAGCGAATTCCTGCTCTTGCAGCTTCACGTAGGCAGTCATGTCGTTGCGGGCGTAGTCGTGCGCCAGGTTGAACATGCTGTGCCACATGTTGTGAATGCCGGCCAGGGTGATGAACTGGTGCTTGTAGCCCATGGCGGACAGTTCGCGCTGGAACTTGGCGATGGTCGCGTCGTCCAGGTTCTTCTTCCAGTTGAAAGAAGGCGAGCAGTTGTAGGACAGCAGTTGGTCCGGGTATTCCTTCTTGATCGCCTCGGCGAAGCGACGGGCTTCGTCCAGGTCTGGCTTGGCGGTTTCGCACCAGATCAGGTCGGCGTACGGTGCGTAGGCCAGGCCGCGGGCAATTGCTTGATCCAGGCCGGCGCGTACCTTGTAGAAACCTTCCTGGGTGCGCTCGCCAGTCACGAACGGCTGGTCGTACGGGTCGCAGTCCGAAGTCAGCAGGTCAGCAGCGTTGGCGTCGGTACGGGCCAGGATGATGGTCGGCGTGCCGGCAACGTCAGCTGCCAGACGGGCAGCGGTCAGCTTCTGTACGGCTTCCTGGGTCGGAACCAGTACCTTGCCGCCCATGTGGCCGCATTTTTTCACGGAAGCCAGTTGGTCTTCGAAGTGCACGCCGGCGGCGCCTGCTTCGATCATGCTTTTCATCAGCTCGTAGGCGTTCAGTACACCACCGAAACCGGCTTCGGCGTCAGCCACGATTGGCGCGAAGTAGTCGATGTAGCCTTCGTCGCCCGGACCTTTACCGGCTTTCCACTGGATCTGGTCGGCGCGGCGGAACGAGTTGTTGATGCGCTTGACCACGGTTGGCACGGAGTCCACCGGGTACAGCGATTGGTCAGGGTACATGGACTCGGCGGAGTTGTTGTCCGCAGCCACTTGCCAGCCGGACAGGTAGATCGCCTGGATACCGGCCTTGACTTGTTGCACAGCCTGGCCGCCGGTCAGGGCGCCCATGCAGTTGACGAAATCTTTCTCGGGGCGGAAGGACGGCTTGGCGCCCTGGGTAACCAGCTTCCACAGCTTCTCGGCGCCCAGTTTTGCAAAGGTGTGCTCGGGTTGAACCGAGCCGCGCAGGCGGACGACGTCAGCAGCGGAGTAAGCGCGAGTCACGCCTTTCCAGCGTGGGTTTTCAGCCCAGTCTTTTTCAAGGGCTGCAATTTGCTGTTCGCGTGTCAGTGCCATGGGGAAAAACCTCGTCGCGTCTTTTGTGGAAAAACTACTGGGTTGAAAATTCCGTTTTGCCAGCCACGCATTCAGTACGTGGTTATGGCTGCTCGCTGACCAGAAGCTTAGGCGGTCAAGTTGGGCTTGGCGGGGAAGGCGACGGGATGAACGATAGGCTCAAGGGAGAAAGTGAGCAGGTAGAGGCGAACCGAGAACAGTCTTCGGGCGTCGTGGGCCTTTGTACGATCCAACAGTGTGTTGCCGGGTTACCTGGTTAGCTTCCGTCCCTCGGGACAACTTCGTTCCAGTCGCAACCTCGTCAAACACGCCTTGTGGGCGGTACAGACACGAATCGGCTCAGGTGGGTAACTTGGAGCGACGATCCGAAGGCCCTTGCCAGGGCCCCTGATTAGCGGGAGCGAGGCCATCATGCCCATGCTTTTTTGGATCGTCAAATGTTTTGTAGTGCTTTTTTTATGGCACTACATCTTTGGTCTAATACGACTAATCAGTCAGTTTTTGGTGCTTCAGTTCAAGGTGTCGACTTTGACCCGCACTGTCAGGTCATCCCGGCCCTGGGTCGAGTAGGTGCGGGTCGCGCCCTGTTTGTCGGCCTGGGTCTGGCGATTGATGCCGGCCAGGGTGATCCACTCACCCAGGCGCCCGCTGACGGTTGTGTCGGTACTTTGCACGTTCACTACATCGGGACGCTCCTGGCTCATGCGGTCACGATTGGTGCTGATGCTCAGGTGCACGGTCTCGCCGGTGACGCTGGCGGTGACATAGAAGCCCTGGGTGACGTTGCGGTACTGGGTCTGGTTTTGCGGGCGGCCATAGGCATCGGGCTGGGTGGTGGTCAGTGGCACGCTCTGGCCGACCTGGATCAGTGCGGGCACGCCTTCGCTGGCCTGGATCTGCTGGATCCCGCCGTCTCGGCTTTCGGTGCTGTAGGTGATGACCTGGCGGTTGGCCTGCTGATTGTTTTCGTTGGTGTCGACGGTGATCAGCAAGCGTTTGGAGGGTGTATCCAGTTGTGCGAGCAGGGCGCGCAGGGCCTGGATCCTGTCGGGCTCGGCATTGACGATCAACTGATTGCCGTAGGCGCTGACAGTGCCGTCCTTGCCAATGAAATTCTGCGCCACGGGTAACAGGTCGGCGCTGGTGCGGTTGTTCAAGGGTACGACTTCGGTGGCTGCCATTGCCGATAAGCTGACGGCCATGAGCAGGCTGGCGACTAGGGTGCGTAGGGACATGTCCGTTATCTCTGCAAGTCATTTGGGCTTGATGGTGCCAGTTTATCGGCCCGGCGGGGCGCAAGTTGAATCGTAGACGGCAAAAGGCCCTGGCATCGGTGGATGGCAGGGCCTTTTTGGGGGGGGGCTGCTAATGACGCCTTCGCGAGCAAGCCCGCTCCCACTTTTGACCGCATTTCAGGGGTCGAGCTCGATCAAGTGTGGGAGCGGGCTTGCTCGCGAAGGGAGCGACTGGGTCTAAAGTCAGCCCTCGCGTTCCATATCAACATGGGGAATCCCGACTTCCAGGAATTCCCCGCTGACGATCTTGAACCCCAACCGCTCATAGAACGGCGCGGCATACACCTGTGCGCTGAGGAACTGCCGGGTCTGGCCGCGTTTCTCGGCCTCGCCAATCACCGCTTCCATCAGTTTGTCGCCGACCTTCAGCCCGCGCCAGTCCTTGAGGACCGATACGCGACCGATCTCGCCGCTGGGCAGCAGGCGCGCCGTGCCAATGGGGAAGTCGCCTTCGAACGCGAGGAAATGCATGGCCCCGGCGTCGTCTGCGTCCCATTCCAGCTCAGGTGGAACCGATTGTTCAGCGATAAATACCGCTTCACGAATGCGCCGAATCTCGGCGATATCCTTTTGCCAGTCCGCGACACTTACGTGAATTTTATTCATCGGCAAACCCCAGGCTTCCTTGCTTGACCAGTTCGCACAGCAGGTCGCGGCCATCTTCATCAACCAGCCACGGGCCCAGGTTGTCGACGTGCAGGGCGTCGGCCGCGCAGATCAACTTCAGCAGTTCGCGCAGTTTGCCCGGCAGGTAACGGCTCTGGCCGCTGGCGAACAGCAATACATCGTCGTCCACTTCCGACCAGGCCAGGCGCGCGCTCGGGTTGCGGATCAGGACTGCACCGTCTTCCAGGCTGCTGATCACTTCATCCTGCGCCAGCTCTTCGGGGCCGGCGACCAGTTCCGGGTAGCGCGGCTCGGTCATGAATTGGCCGAACCAGGTCAGCAGCATGCGCTCGTCGCTCATGTGCTCGGCCAGCAGGCTTTTCAGGCGGTCGAGGGCGTCGCTCTGGATCTGGTGCGGGTCACTGACGGGCTGGACATCGGCGTCGGTGTAGCGCTCTTCATCCGTCAGGTACTGGCTGAGGAAGTCGGTGAAGTGGGTCAGCACTTCGGCGGCGCTCGGTGCGCGGAAGCCGACCGAGTAGGTCATGCAGTCATCTTCGGCGATGCCGAAGTGCGCCAGGCGCGGCGGCAGGTAGAGCATGTCGCCAGGCTCCAGCACCCATTCGGCGCTCTCTTCGAATTCGGCTAGGATGCGCAGGTCGGCGTGTTGCAGCAGCGGGCTCTCCGAGTTGCACATCTGGCCGATCTTCCAGTTGCGCTTGCCATGGGCCTGCAGCAGGAACACATCGTAGTTATCGAAGTGCGGGCCTACGCTGCCACCAGGGGCGGCAAAGCTGATCATCACGTCGTCGATGCGCCAGCTTGGCAGGAAGCGGAACTGCTCCAGCAACTCGGCCACTTCCGGTACGAACTGGTCGACCGCCTGCACCAGCAGGGTCCACTCGCGCTCGGGCAGGGTGCTGAAGGCATCTTCGGCAAATGGGCCGCGACGCAGCTCCCACGGGCGCTCGCCGTGCTCGATCACCAGGCGCGACTCGACTTCTTCTTCCAGTGCCAGGCCGGCCAGTTCGTCGGCGTCGATCGGGCTTTCGAAATCAGGGATGGCCTGGCGGATCAGCAGTGGTTTTTTCTGCCAGTAGTCGCGCAGGAATTCCCTTGCCGTGATGCCGCCCAGAAGTTGAAGAGGAATATCAGGATTCATGTGTAACCTATTGAAAAAAAGCACTTTTCAGACGGGAATAAAAACGCCCGGCGCTGCCGGGCGTCTTAAGGGGTCAAGCCGCAATCAGATGCGTTTGGCTTGGTCTACAGCGTTGCCGATGTAGTTGGCCGGGGTCAGCAGTTTCAGCTCGGCCTTGGCCGCAGCTGGCATGTCCAGGCCGTCGATGAAAGTTTGCAGTGCTTCAGGGCTGATGCCCTTGCCGCGTGTCAACTCTTTCAGCTTCTCGTACGGGTTTTCGATGTTGTAGCGGCGCATTACGGTCTGGATCGGCTCGGCCAGGACTTCCCAGCAGGCGTCCAGGTCAGCGGCGATTTTCTGCGCGTTGAGCTCCAGCTTGCTGATGCCTTTGAGGCTGGCTTCGTACGCGATCACGCTATGGGCAAAGCCCACGCCGAGGTTGCGCAATACGGTGGAGTCGGTCAGGTCGCGCTGCCAGCGGGAGATCGGCAACTTGCTGGCGAGGTGCTGGAACAAGGCGTTGGCGATGCCCAGGTTGCCTTCGGAGTTTTCGAAGTCGATCGGGTTGACCTTGTGCGGCATGGTCGACGAGCCGATTTCGCCTGCGATGGTGCGCTGCTTGAAGTAGCCCAGGGAGATGTAGCCCCAGATATCGCGATCGAAGTCGATCAGGATGGTGTTGAAGCGCGCAATGGCGTCGAACAGCTCGGCGATGTAGTCGTGGGGTTCGATCTGCGTGGTGTACGGGTTGAAGCCCAGGCCCAGCTCGTCTTCGATGAAGGCGCGGGCGTTGGCTTCCCAGTCGATCTCAGGGTAGGCCGACAGGTGGGCGTTGTAGTTGCCTACGGCGCCGTTGATCTTGCCCAGCAATGGCACGGCAGCCACTTGCGCGATCTGGCGCTCCAGGCGGTACACCACGTTGGCCAGTTCTTTACCCAGGGTGGTCGGCGAGGCTGGCTGGCCGTGGGTGCGCGACAGCATCGGCACGTCGGCGAAGCGGATGGCCAGTTCGCGGATGGCGTTGGCGGTCTGGCGCATCAGTGGCAGCATCACGTCATCACGGCCTTCGCGCAGCATCAGGGCGTGGGACAGGTTGTTGATGTCCTCGCTGGTGCAGGCAAAGTGGATGAACTCGCTGACCTGGGCCAGTTCCGGCAGCTTGGCCGCTTGTTCTTTGAGCAGGTACTCGATGGCTTTGACGTCGTGGTTGGTGGTGCGCTCGATCTCTTTCACACGCTCGGCGTGCTCCAGGGAGAAGTTTTCCGCCAGGGTGTTGAGTACCGCGTTGGCTTGCGCAGAAAACGCCGGCACTTCGCTGATGGCGGGGTGAGCGGCCAGGCGCTGGAGCCAGCGCACTTCAACCAGTACACGAGCACGGATCAGGCCGTATTCGCTGAAAATAGGGCGCAGGGCCTGGGTTTTGCCGGCGTAGCGGCCGTCAACAGGGGAAACCGCAGTGAGCGAAGAGAGCTGCATGGGGTGTTCTCGGACAGTCGGGCAACGAAATGGGGCGCGTATCATACATGAAAAAATCCGCCGGTCCGTTGCCAACTGACCGGCGTATTACGCGTAACGGCTTGAAAATAGCCCGTGGCTGCGACTTATTCGTTGCGCATCAACGGGTAAAGCTCTTTGAGCAATTTGCGACGGCTGATGACCAACTGCCAACGATGACCGCCCAACTGCCGCCACAACCGCGCCGAACGGATACCGGCCAGCAGCAGGGCGCGGATTTTCGAGGCGTTGTTGGGCTGTTGCAGGTTGCGCATGTCGCCGTGGACCTGGATCCGCTGGCGCAAGGTGCTCAAGGTGTCCTGGTACAAAGCGCCACAGGCGGCGATCACGTTCTCGTGGGCCGGGCCGAAGTGCTCGACCTGGGACTGGATCTGCGGCAGGCGCTTGCCGATGGTTTCCAGCAGGTCGTCGCGCTTGGCCAGTTGCCGCTCAAGGCCGAGCATCGACAAGGCATAGCGCAGCGGCTCGCGTTGCAGGGTGCTGGGGTCGCGCTCGAGGGCGCCGATCAGCGCCCGATAACCTTCACGCAGGCTCAGGTCGTCGCCGCCGTACACATCCAGGGTGTCCTTCGGGTCGACCACCAGCAGGCTGCCGAGCATGCAGGTCAGGCCGGCCTCGGTGACCTGGCCGGTCTTGGCGATCTTGTCCACCAGCACTGCGGCGAGAAACACGCCGCCCAATGCCGTCAATTGCTCCTGGGTCGGGCTCATGCCGGGGTGCTCCAGGGTTCGGCGACTTCAATCACGCCGCCCCCCAGGCAGATCTCACCGTCGTAGAACACTACGGACTGGCCGGGCGTGACCGCACGTTGCGGGTCATCGAAGGTGGCACGGTAGCCATTGGTGGTTTTTTCCAGGGTGCAGGGCTGGTCGCTCTGGCGAT
Source organism: Pseudomonas sp. FP2294 (assembly GCF_030687625.1). NCBI lineage: Bacteria > Pseudomonadati > Pseudomonadota > Gammaproteobacteria > Pseudomonadales > Pseudomonadaceae > Pseudomonas > Pseudomonas sp. FP2294. The sequence continues at coordinate 3,398,016 of NZ_CP117441.1, read as the reverse complement.
AGCGCACCTTGGCGGTCAGGCGGCGCGGAGCGCTCAGGTCGATCGGGTTGACCCAATAGATCTCCGAGGCCAGCAGCGCGCCGGAGAACAGCAGGGGGTGCTCGTTGCCCTGGCCGACGATCAGCACGTTATGTTGCAGATCCTTCACCAGCACGTACCACGGCTCTTCACCGGCGTCCTTCAAGCCGCCAATACCCAGGCCCTGGCGCTGGCCGATGGTGTGGTACATCAGGCCGTGGTGACGGCCGATGACTTCGCCTTCGGTGGTCTTGATCTCGCCCGGTTGCGCCGGCAGGTACTGCTTGAGGAAGTCACTGAAGCGGCGTTCGCCGATAAAGCAGATCCCGGTGGAATCCTTCTTCTTGGCGGTGGCCAGGCCGTGTTTCTCGGCAATCTTGCGTACTTCGGGCTTTTCCAGTTCGCCCACCGGGAACAGGGTCTTGGCGATCTGTTCACCGCCGACGGCGTGCAGGAAGTAGCTCTGGTCCTTGTTCGGGTCCAGGCCCTTGAGCAATTCGGTGCGGCCATCAACATCGCGACGGCGCACATAGTGGCCAGTGGCGATCAGGTCGGCGCCGAGGATCATGGCGTAGTCGAGGAACGCCTTGAACTTGATTTCGCGGTTGCACAAGATGTCCGGGTTCGGCGTGCGACCGGCCTTGTATTCGGCCAGGAAGTGCTCGAACACATTGTCCCAGTACTCGGCGGCGAAGTTGGCGGTGTGCAGCTTGATGCCAATCTTGTCGCACACGGCCTGGGCGTCCGCCAGGTCGTCCATGGCGGTGCAGTATTCCGTTCCATCGTCTTCTTCCCAGTTCTTCATGAACAGGCCTTCCACCTCATAACCCTGCTCCATGAGCAGAACGGCGGAAACGGAAGAATCCACGCCGCCGGACATACCGACGATGACGCGCTTCTTTTGTGTGTCAGAAGGGGCTGGATCACGCATAGGATTTCAACGGGTGTCTTTAAAAAGGACGCGATTCTAGCAGGCCCGAGCCCGCAAGGCTAAAGAGAAGGACGGATCAATTCGAGACTGTGGCAGTGGCCGGCCAGATAATCGTCAATACAACGCATGATCAGCTCGCTGCGCCAGTCATCGCGCAAGGCCATCAACTCGTCACGGGTCAGCCAGCGGGCGCGCACGATGCCTTCGTCCAGTTGATAGTCCGGGTGGTGTTGCAAGGCCTTGGCGACAAAGCACACGCGCTGGTAGGTCACGCCATTGCTGGGAGCGGTGTACAGATAGATGCCGACGATGCCGGTGGCTGCGACGTCCCAGCCGGTTTCCTCGAGGGTTTCGCGCACGGCGGCTTCGGTCAGGGTTTCGTGCGGGTCGAGATGGCCGGCAGGCTGGTTGAGCACGGTGCGGCCGCCCTTGAGCTCTTCGACCATGAGGAAGCGGCCATTGTCTTCGACGATGGTGGCGACGGTGATGTGGGGTTGCCAGGTCATAGCGGCCTCGAATTCGGTGGGGTTGGGCCTAATCAGTGTGGGAGCTGGCTTGCCTGCGATGGCGGTGGCTCGGCTACATCTGTACCGACTGGCAGACTGCTATCGCAGGCAAGCCAGCTCCCACATTTGCTCGGGTTTTTTCATTAAAGCGGTGTTGGACACAAAGACAAACCCCGGCACATGGCCGGGGTTTGTGATGTCGCCCTACAGCATTACTTCAATGCAGCAATCGCCGCATTGAGGGTAGCGCTCGGACGCATAGCCTTGCTGGTCAGCTCAGGATTCGGCGCGTAGTAGCCGCCGATGTCCACTGGCTTGCCCTGCACGGCGTTGAGTTCGGCAACGATGGTTGCCTCGTTCTCGGCCAGGGTTTTTGCCAGTTGAGCGAACTGCGCCTGCAGCGCGGTATCTTCAGTCTGGGCGGCCAGGGCTTGTGCCCAGTACAGCGCCAGGTAGAAGTGGCTGCCGCGGTTGTCGATGTTGCCGACTTTGCGCGATGGCGACTTGTTGTTGTCGAGGAACTGGCCGGTGGCCTGGTCCAGGGTCTTGGACAGTACCAGGGCTTTCGGGTTGTTGTAGTTCACACCCAAATGCTCAAGGGAGGCTGCCAGGGCCAGGAACTCGCCCAGGGAGTCCCAACGCAGGAAGTTTTCTTCCAGCAGTTGCTGCACGTGTTTTGGAGCCGAACCGCCAGCGCCGGTTTCGAACAGGCCGCCACCGTTCATCAGCGGCACGATCGACAGCATCTTGGCGCTGGTGCCCAGTTCCATGATCGGGAACAGGTCAGTCAGGTAGTCGCGCAGTACGTTGCCGGTCACCGAGATGGTGTCCAGGCCCTTGCGGGTGCGTTCCAGGGTGAACTTCATCGCGTCGACCGGCGACATGATGCGGATGTCCAGGCCTTCGGTGTTGTGGTCTTTCAGGTAGGCCTGAACTTTCTCGACCACGACGCCGTCGTGGGCGCGCAGCGGGTCCAGCCAGAAAATTGCTGGCGTGTTGCTGGCGCGGGCGCGGTTGACGGCCAGTTTGACCCAGTCCTGGATCGGCGCGTCTTTGGTCTGGCACATGCGGAAGATATCGCCGGCTTCAACCGACTGTTCCATCAGCAGCTTGCCCTTGCTGTCGGTGACGCGGACTACGCCGTCAGCCTTGATCTGGAAAGTCTTGTCGTGGGAACCGTACTCTTCGGCTTTCTTCGCCATCAGGCCAACGTTTGGCACGCTGCCCATGGTGGTTGGGTCGAAGGCGCCATTAGCCTTGCAGTCTTCGATGACCGCCTGGTAGATGGTGGCGTAGCAGCGATCCGGGATCACGGCCTTGGTGTCGTGCAGCTGGCCGTCGGTGCCCCACATTTTGCCGGAGTCACGGATCATGGCTGGCATCGAGGCGTCGACGATCACGTCGCTCGGCACGTGCAGGTTGGTGATGCCTTTGTCGGAGTTGACCATCGCCAGGGAAGGGCGAGCGGCGTAGACCGCCTGGATGTCGGCTTCGATCTGCGCTTGCTGGTCGGCCGGCAGGGCCTTGATGCGAGCGTACAGGTCGCCGATGCCGTTGTTCAGGTTGAAGCCGATCTGTTCCAGCACGGTAGCGTGCTTGGCCAGGGCGTCTTTATAGAACTCGGCAACGATCTGGCCGAACATGATCGGGTCGGAGACCTTCATCATGGTGGCTTTCAGGTGAACCGACAGCAGCACGCCTTGTCTCTTGGCGTCTTCGATTTCGGCGGCGATGAAGCTGCGCAGGGCGTTCTTGCTCAGCACGGCGCTGTCGAGGATCTCGCCGGCCAGTGCGGTGGTCTTTTCTTTCAGGACGGTGGTGCTGCCATCCTTGCCGACCAGTTCGATCTTGACCGCATCGGCGGCTTCGATCTGTACGGCTTTTTCGCTGCCGTAGAAGTCGCCGTTGCTCATGTGAGCGACGTGGGACTTGGAGTCAGCAGCCCAGGCACCCATTTTGTGCGGGTGCTTGCGCGCATAGTTCTTGACCGACAGTGGGGCGCGGCGGTCGGAGTTGCCTTCGCGCAGGACCGGGTTTACGGCGCTGCCCTTGACCTTGTCGTAACGTGCACGGGTTTCTTTTTCCGCGTCGGTGGTTACGGTTTCCGGGTAGTCCGGCAGGGCGTAGCCCTGGGCCTGCAGTTCCTTGATCGCGGCTTGCAGCTGCGGGGTCGAGGCGCTGATGTTAGGCAGCTTGATGATATTGGCTTCGGGGGTCACGGCCAGGGCGCCCAGTTCGGCGAGGTGGTCCGCAACGGCCTTGGTGCCCAGTTGCTCGGGGAAGCTTGCGAGGATGCGCCCTGCGAGGGAGATATCGCGGGTTTCCACTTCAATATCAGCGGAAGCGGTGAAGGCCTCTACGATAGGCAGCAGTGAATAGGTGGCGAGGGCTGGGGCTTCGTCGGTGAAGGTATAGATGATCTTCGAGCGGGTGGGCATATTCGGATTAACTCTCTTCTTTGCTAAAAGCGTGCGCGGAAACTCGAGATGCGCCGGGTAAAGCGCGTTCGTTCAAAGTCATCCATGAGCCGAATGTCGATGTTTCTTCGCGGTGATGTTGGGTTGCATCAGTCGAGCGTCAAGCGGGTGGGCTACGGTGGCAGCCCGGCTTTTTCAGGCGCAGGTGCTCGATATAGAGCGGTCGGCCGTCGTGACTCTTTGGTCAGCGGCGGCATTATACATAGGTCGCTATGCTTACGCCGAGCCTTCATGCAAAAGGTGGATCGTCCATTGGTCTAAAGGTCGCATGGACCGGATTGCGCCTAAAGTCGCACGCAGTGCTCAAGTTTGGCGTTTTTCCCTTTTGTTTCAAGGTTGTAGGCGACTAAATCTATCGTTTTCGCAGCAAATGTACCGGGCGCAAGGTTCCAGTCCACATTCAACTGGAGTAGGCTCGGGCACAGCCAGATGTTCAATCCACAAACGGAGTTCAGCATGGGATACAAGAAGATTCAGGTTCCGGCAGTCGGCGACAAAATCACCGTCAACGCAGACCATTCTCTCAATGTTCCTGACAACCCGATCATTCCCTTCATCGAAGGTGACGGTATTGGCGTCGACATCAGCCCGGTGATGATCAAGGTGGTCGATGCAGCTGTTAACAAGGCTTACGGCGGCAAGCGCAAAATCTCCTGGATGGAGGTGTATGCCGGCGAGAAGGCGACTCAAGTTTACGACCAGGACACCTGGCTGCCCCAGGAAACCCTGGACGCGGTCAAGGACTACGTGGTTTCCATCAAGGGCCCGCTGACCACGCCGGTCGGTGGCGGTATCCGCTCGCTGAACGTTGCCCTGCGCCAGCAGCTGGACCTGTACGTCTGCCTGCGTCCGGTGCGTTGGTTCGAAGGTGTGCCAAGCCCGGTCAAGAAGCCCGGCGATGTGGACATGACCATCTTCCGTGAGAACTCCGAAGATATTTACGCCGGTATCGAGTGGAAGGCCGGTTCGCCCGAAGCAACCAAGGTCATCAAGTTCCTCAAAGAGGAAATGGGTGTCACCAAGATCCGTTTCGACCAGGATTGCGGGATTGGCATCAAGCCGGTTTCCAAAGAGGGCACCAAGCGCCTGGCGCGCAAGGCCCTGCAATATGTAGTGGATAACGACCGTGAGTCGCTGACCATCGTGCACAAAGGCAACATCATGAAGTTCACCGAAGGTGCCTTCAAGGAGTGGGCCTACGAAGTGGCGGCCGAAGAGTTCGGCGCGACCCTGCTCGATGGCGGGCCGTGGATGCAGTTCAAGAACCCGCGCACCGGCCGCAATGTGGTGGTCAAGGATGCGATTGCCGACGCCATGCTCCAGCAGATCCTGCTGCGCCCGGCCGAATATGACGTGATCGCCACCCTGAACCTCAATGGTGATTACCTCTCCGATGCCCTGGCGGCAGAAGTGGGCGGTATCGGTATTGCACCGGGCGCCAACCTGTCCGACACCGTGGCGATGTTTGAAGCCACCCACGGTACTGCGCCTAAGTACGCGGGCAAGGACCAGGTCAACCCGGGTTCGCTGATTCTGTCGGCGGAAATGATGCTGCGCCATATGGGCTGGACCGAGGCGGCCGACTTGATCATCAAGGGCACCAACGGGGCGATTTCGGCCAAGACCGTGACCTATGACTTCGAGCGCCTGATGGACGGCGCCAAGCTGGTGTCGTCGTCGGGCTTCGGCGATGCGTTGATTTCGCATATGTAAGTCGAAGGCTATGAAAAACGGCCATCCTGATTGCTCGGGATGGCCGTTTTTTTATGCGTGGTATCTGCTCGGTGGCGGATCAGGCCGTTTGTTTCTTTTTCGAATGAGCGGATTTATCTGCCTTGTCGTGCCTGTCTTCGTTGGTTTTTCCAGGCTCGGCTGCGCAGATGGCGACAGCATGCAGGCCCTTGGGTCCCTGGACGATTTCAAAGGACACTAATTGACCTGCTTTAAGGGTCTTGTATCCGTCCATCGTGATCGCCGAGTAATGCGCAAAAAGATCATCCTCTTTGCCGTCTTCGTTAATGAAGCCGTAGCCCTTGGCATTGTTGAACCATTTGACCTTGCCACTGATCTTGACGCCAGACATACCCATATCCCTCTGCACCAGACTCCATCACTGGAGTATCATCCAGTTTATCCGTCCTAACCCGAATAAATAAGGTTGACTGCGCGGACCTTTTTTACCCACTGTGGGTTCTATTGGTTGTAACACCGTTTTGCCGATAGTCAAGGTGACCAGTCGGTCGGAGTTGAATTTCTGACAGGTCGCCCCCATCACTGTAAATGCACAACAGACGAACCTTTCTTTCATGCATGCATTCAGCCAGATTCGACTAACATTCAATCAGGATCGCCCGGATCATCTAGAAGACGATGACGGTTCTGCAGGCATCGCTGTTCAAGAGGCCAAGCCTGCTTTACAGGCGCCGCCGATGTACAAGGTGGTTTTGTTCAATGATGACTACACGCCGATGGATTTCGTCGTCGAAGTACTCGAGGTGTTTTTTAATCTGAACCGCGAGTTGGCGACCAAGGTAATGCTGGCCGTTCACACAGAAGGACGGGCAGTATGTGGAGTGTTTACCCGCGACATCGCCGAGACCAAGGCCATGCAGGTCAACCAGTACGCCAGGGAAAGCCAGCATCCGCTACTCTGTGAAATCGAGAAGGACGGTTAACTCCGACCACTTGGGTATGAGGTGAAGCTATGTTAAACCGCGAGCTCGAAGTCACCCTCAATCTTGCCTTCAAGGAGGCCCGTTCGAAGCGTCATGAATTCATGACCGTCGAACACCTGCTGCTGGCACTTTTGGATAACGAAGCTGCCGCCACCGTTCTGCGTGCGTGCGGCGCCAACCTCGACAAACTCAAGCATGACCTGCAGGAGTTCATCGACTCCACCACGCCACTGATCCCCGTGCATGACGAGGACCGTGAGACCCAGCCAACCCTGGGCTTCCAGCGGGTGTTGCAGCGTGCTGTCTTCCATGTGCAGAGCTCCGGCAAACGCGAAGTGACGGGCGCCAATGTCTTGGTTGCCATCTTCAGCGAACAGGAAAGCCAGGCCGTGTTCCTGCTCAAGCAGCAGAGCGTGGCGCGCATTGATGTCGTCAACTACATCGCCCACGGCATCTCGAAAGTGCCAGGGCATGGCGATCATTCCGAGGGTGAGCAGGATATGCAGGACGACGAGGGCGGTGAGTCTTCTTCTTCAAGCAACCCGCTGGATGCCTACGCCAGCAATCTCAACGAACTGGCGCGCCAGGGGCGGATTGATCCGCTGGTGGGGCGTGAGATGGAAGTTGAGCGTGTTGCGCAGATCCTCGCGCGTCGTCGCAAGAACAACCCTTTGCTGGTGGGCGAGGCGGGCGTGGGCAAGACCGCGATTGCCGAAGGCCTGGCCAAGCGCATTGTTGATAATCAGGTGCCTGACCTGCTGGCCAACAGCGTTGTCTACTCCCTGGACCTGGGCGCGCTGCTCGCCGGGACCAAGTACCGTGGCGACTTTGAAAAGCGTTTCAAGGCGTTGCTTGGCGAGCTGAAAAAGCGTCCGCAGGCGATCCTGTTCATTGATGAAATCCACACCATTATTGGCGCCGGTGCGGCTTCCGGTGGGGTGATGGATGCGTCCAACCTGCTCAAGCCGCTGCTGTCTTCGGGTGATATCCGTTGCATCGGCTCGACCACGTTCCAGGAGTTTCGCGGGATCTTCGAAAAAGACCGTGCACTGGCGCGTCGCTTCCAGAAAGTCGACGTGTCCGAGCCTTCGGTCGAAGACACTATTGGCATCCTGCGGGGCCTGAAAGGGCGTTTCGAAGCGCACCACGGCATCGAGTACAGTGATGAGGCGCTGCGTGCGGCCGCCGAGCTGGCCTCGCGCTACATCAATGACCGGCATATGCCCGACAAGGCCATCGACGTGATCGACGAAGCCGGGGCCTACCAGCGCCTGCAGCCGGTAGAGAAGCGCGTGAAGCGCATCGAAGTGCCGCAGGTCGAGGATATCGTGGCGAAAATCGCGCGAATTCCGCCAAAACACGTCACCAGCTCCGACAAAGAGCTGCTGCGTAACCTGGAGCGCGACCTCAAGTTGACAGTGTTTGGCCAGGATGCGGCGATTGACTCGCTGTCGACGGCGATCAAGCTGTCCCGGGCTGGCCTCAAGTCGCCGGACAAACCGGTGGGTTCGTTCCTGTTTGCCGGGCCTACCGGCGTCGGCAAGACCGAAGCGGCGCGGCAGTTGGCCAAGGCCATGGGCATTGAGCTGGTGCGGTTCGACATGTCCGAATACATGGAGCGGCACACCGTGTCGCGCCTGATCGGTGCACCTCCGGGCTATGTCGGCTTCGATCAGGGCGGTCTGTTGACCGAGGCGATTACCAAGCAGCCGCACTGCGTACTGCTGCTCGATGAAATCGAAAAGGCCCACCCGGAAGTCTTCAACCTGCTGCTGCAGGTCATGGACCACGGGACCCTGACCGACAACAACGGGCGCAAGGCGGACTTCCGCAACGTGATCGTGATCATGACCACCAACGCCGGTGCCGAGACGGCCGCGCGGGCTTCCATTGGCTTTACTCATCAGGATCACTCTTCCGACGCCATGGAAGTGATCAAGAAGAGCTTCACGCCGGAATTCCGCAACCGCCTGGACACCATTATCCAGTTTGGTCGCCTCAGCCATGAGGTGATCAAGAGCGTGGTGGACAAGTTCCTTACCGAGCTTCAGGCGCAGCTGGAAGACAAGCGCGTGCAGTTGGAGGTGACGGAGGCGGCACGCAGTTGGATCGCCGAGGGCGGCTACGACGCGGCAATGGGCGCCCGCCCAATGGCGCGTCTGATCCAGGACAAGATCAAGCGGCCATTGGCCGAAGAGATCCTGTTCGGCGAGCTCTCCGACCATGGTGGCGTGGTGCATATCGACTTGAAGGATGGCGAGCTGACCTTCGACTTCGAGACCACTGCTGAAATGGCCTGATCGCAACACAACAAAAAGGCGCTTCGGCGCCTTTTTGCTATTTCTCAAGCGCTGCAATCAAAATGTGGGAGCGGGCTTGCCCGCGATAGCGGTGTATCGGTGCCAGATGTATTGCCTGACACACAGCTATCGCGAGCAAGCCCGTTCCCGCATTAATTTTATAGCGCGCACAAAAACGCCCGGCATAACCGGGCGTCTTGTATTGACTTGTTTAGCGAGCGCGGTAAGTGATGCGCCCTTTGCTCAAGTCATAGGGCGTCAGCTCGACGCGCACTTTGTCACCGGTAAGAATACGAATGTAGTTCTTGCGCATCTTGCCGGAGATATGCGCGGTTACGACGTGCCCATTTTCCAACTCCACACGAAACATGGTGTTGGGCAGGGTGTCGACGACAGTGCCTTCCATTTCGAAGCTGTCTTCTTTCGACATGCAGTAAAGCCCTCGGTATCCAGTGAATGGCCCGGTGCAACTGCGCCAGGCAAAAGCGGCGTGCATTGTGCCCGAAAAAGGGTGTTTAAGCCAAGGGGTTCTAGTTAAGCGTGACCCATCTTTGATTAATTAGCAGCTCAATGGGCCGATATTGGGTCTTGTAATTCATCTTTTTGCAGTTTTTTATCCAGTATCCGAGGTACACCGCGTCCAGGTTTTGCCGGGAGGCTTCACTGATTTGCCACAAAATCGCAAAGCGCCCGAGGCTGCGGCGCTCTTCGGCGGGTTCGTAAAAGGTGTAGACCGCCGATAAGCCATTGGGCAGCAGGTCGGTGACCGCGACCGCCAGCAGCTTTCCCTCAAGGCGGAATTCGTAAAAACGCGAGAACGGCAGGTCGCGCACCAGGAACGTGGAAAACTGATCACGACTGGGTGGGAACATGTCACCGTCGGCGTGGCGTTGTTCGATATAGCGCTGGTACAGGTCGAAGTACTCTTCGCTGAAGCCGGGCTTGGCGGGGGTCACGATCAGGTCGGCATTGCGCTTGAGGATGCGTTTTTGATTGCGATCGGCTAAAAATTGCGCCACGGGGATACGCGCCGGCACACAGGCGTTGCAGTTTTGGCAGTGCGGCCGGTACAGGTGGTCGCCACTGCGCCGAAAGCCCATCTCTGACAGGTCGGCATACACATGCACGTCCATCGGCTGGCTGGGGTCGAGGAACAGCGTAGTGGCCTGTTCTTCGGGCAGGTAGCTGCAAGAGTGGGGTTGAGTGGCATAAAACTTCAAGCGCGCCAACTCGGTCATGATCAACCCTCGGATAAGCTTTGAAATAAGTGTAAGCCAGGTGCGCGCATGTCGCCTAAGAAACCCACGGCCCACTGCTGGCTTGATCAAGATGGTCGCGCAGGTAACCGGCAAAGTCGCTGCGGGGAATGGCGCGGGCGCCGAGGCTGTGCAGGTGATCGGTGGGCATCTGGCAGTCGATCAGCACAAAACCCCAGGCCTGCAATTGCCTGACGAGCGTGGCAAAGCCATATTTCGAGGCATTGTCTGCGCGACTGAACATCGACTCGCCAAAAAACAACTGGCCCATGGCCAGGCCATACAGGCCGCCGACCAGTTCGCCCTGGTCCCAGACTTCAACGGAATGGGCGTAGCCCCGTTGGTGCAGTTGCAGATAGGCGTTCTGCATGGCTTCGGTGATCCAGGTGCCGTCTGCATAGCTGCGTGGCGCAGCACAGGCCTGTATGACAGCGGCGAAGTCCTGGTCGAAGGTGACCTCGTAGCGTTGCTGGCGCAGCAGCTTGGCGAGGCTGCGGGACACGTGCAGTTCGGCGGGGAACAGCACCGTGCGTGGGTCTGGCGACCACCATAGGATGGGCTGGCCTTCGGAGAACCAGGGGAAACAGCCGTGGCGATAGGCCTGGACCAGGCGGTCGGCGGACAGGTCGCCACCGGCAGCCAGCAGGCCGTTGGGTTCACGCATGGCTTTGGCCAGCGGTGGAAACGTCAAGGTGTTGCGTTGCAACCAGGTGAGCATGGTATTCAGGCTTACAGAAGGGGAGGGCGGTGACAGGCCGGGGCCCGCCGCGTTAAGCAGTGATTATTGTCGAGCCGGCGCCACTCGGCCAGCCCGATCATGTAATCCGTACCCTGATGCATGAGCGGGTGTTTCTGCAACTCTATAGCGGTGATGCGGTCGTAATCGCGTCATGTCGCCATCCGTTGAGCGGGAATGCTGGGTAAAGCTTGTCCAGTCTGATAAAAACAGCTCATAAGCCTTTGTCAGTAAAGACAATGCATGCTCAAATTGAAATGCATCGGCAATGCGCCGGATGATGCTCCATGAGCGAAGCCGGCAGCGTGGCAACGGGCACACAAACCCGTACAATGGCGGCACTATGTCCTTGTGGGCTGGCGTTAACGTCGGCGCATGATTCAATCTCGGAGTGTTAAAGGACGCTTGACGACGCTCATTCACTTTTCATCTGTCCGGATTGGGCAGTATTTTTATAGTCATTCAACTGTTGGACGCGCTTAAGGCGCAGGAAAAGACCCGTTTTGAAGAAATCCGCCGCAGCACCCAAAACAGCAGTAGTACCGGCCTGGCGCCAGCACCTGCACTATCGGCTCAAGGAAGGCGCGCTGATTGCCATCGGTGCTTTATGCCTGTTCCTGATGATGGCCTTGCTGACCTATGGCAAGGACGATCCGGGCTGGAGCCATAACAGCAAGATCGACGATGTGCAGAACTTCGGCGGGCCTGTGGGCTCCTACAGCGCCGATATCCTGTTCATGATCCTGGGCTATTTCGCCTATATCTTCCCGTTGTTGCTGGCGATCAAGACCTGGCAGATCTTCCGCCAGCGCCATGAGCCGTGGCAGTGGAGCGGCTGGCTGTTCTCCTGGCGCCTGATCGGCCTGGTGTTCCTGGTGCTGTCGGGCGCGGCCCTGGCGCATATTCACTTCCATGCACCGACCGGCCTGCCGGCTGGCGCGGGCGGTGCCTTGGGCGAAAGCCTGGGTGACCTGGCCCGCAGGACCCTGAATATCCAGGGCAGCACGCTGACGTTCATTGCCCTGTTCCTGTTTGGTCTGACGGTATTTACCGACTTGTCGTGGTTCAAGGTCATGGACGTGACCGGCAAGATCACCCTCGATCTGTTCGAGTTGTTCCAGGGTGCCGCCAACCGCTGGTGGGCCGCCCGTGTGGACCGCAAGCGCATGGTCGCGCAATTGCGTGAAGTCGACACCCGGGTCAACGAAGTGGTGGCCCCGAGTACGCCGGACCGCCGTGAGCAGGCCAAGGTCAAGGAGCGCCTGATCGAGCGCGAGCAGGCCCTGACCAAGCACATGTCCGACCGCGAGAAGCAAGTGCCGCCGGTTATCGCCCCGGCGCCGGTCAAGGCGCCCGAGCCAAGCCATCGCGTGCAAAAGGAAAAGCAGGCGCCGCTGTTTATCGACAGCGCCGTCGAGGGCACTTTGCCGCCGATCTCGATCCTCGATCCGGCGGAAAAGAAGCAACTCAACTATTCCCCGGAATCCCTGGCGGCCGTCGGCCATCTGCTGGAAATCAAACTCAAGGAGTTTGGCGTCGAAGTGTCGGTGGATTCGATCCACCCCGGCCCGGTGATTACCCGTTACGAAATCCAGCCGGCCGCAGGGGTCAAGGTCAGCCGTATCGCCAACCTGGCCAAAGACCTGGCGCGCTCCCTGGCGGTTACCAGCGTGCGGGTGGTGGAAGTGATCCCCGGCAAAACCACCGTGGGTATCGAGATTCCCAACGAAGACCGGCAGATCGTGCGCTTCTCCGAAGTGCTATCGACCCCGGAATACGACAACTTCAAGTCGCCGGTCACCCTGGCCCTGGGGCACGACATCGGCGGCAAGCCGGTGATCACTGACCTGGCGAAAATGCCCCACCTGCTGGTTGCCGGTACCACCGGTTCCGGTAAGTCGGTGGGTGTGAACGCGATGATCCTGTCGATCCTGTTCAAGTCCGGCCCGGAAGACGCCAAGCTGATCATGATCGACCCGAAGATGCTCGAACTGTCGATCTACGAAGGCATCCCGCACCTGCTGTGCCCGGTGGTGACCGACATGAAGGACGCCGCCAACGCCCTGCGCTGGAGCGTGGCCGAGATGGAGCGGCGCTACAAACTGATGGCGAAGATGGGCGTGCGTAACCTGTCCGGCTTCAACGCCAAGGTCAAGGAAGCCCAGGACGCCGGCACGCCGCTGACCGACCCGCTGTACAAGCGCGAAAGCATTCACGATGAAGCGCCGCTGCTGACCAAGTTGCCGACCATCGTGGTGGTGGTCGACGAATTTGCCGACATGATGATGATCGTCGGCAAGAAGGTTGAAGAACTGATCGCGCGTATCGCGCAGAAGGCCCGTGCGGCCGGGATCCACTTGATCCTCGCGACCCAGCGGCCGTCGGTGGATGTGATCACCGGCCTGATCAAGGCCAACATCCCGACCCGCATGGCGTTCCAGGTGTCGAGCAAGATCGACTCACGGACCATCATCGACCAGGGCGGTGCCGAGCAACTGCTGGGCCATGGTGACATGCTCTACATGCCGCCCGGCACCAGCCTGCCGATCCGCGTTCACGGTGCATTTGTGTCCGATGACGAGGTGCACCGCGTGGTCGAGGCGTGGAAACTGCGGGGTGCGCCGGAATACAACGACGATATCCTGGCGGGTGTCGAAGAAGCCGGCAGCGGTTTCGACGGTGGCAGCGGTGGCGGCGACGATGATGCCGAGACCGACGCGCTGTACGACGAAGCGGTGGCATTCGTGCTGGAAAGCCGTCGCGCCTCGATCTCGGCGGTGCAACGTAAACTGAAGATCGGCTACAACCGCGCCGCGCGTATGATCGAGTCCATGGAAATGGCCGGCGTCGTTACGGCCATGAACACCAACGGCTCGCGCGAAGTCATCGCGCCAGGGCCGATGCGCGACTGACCTCGCGCCGCGTGGCAGCACGCGGCGCGCCTTTCACATCATTCTATGAGGACTCCCATGCGTCTTATCCGCATGCTGTTGTTGCCGGCATTGGCCCTGACCGCGTTTTCGGCCCACGCCGACCAGGCATCCGTCGCGAGCCTGACCAACTTGCTGGACAAATCCAAGACCCTGACCGCGCGCTTCTCCCAGTTGACCCTGGACGGTGGCGGTACGCAGTTGCAGGAAACGGCCGGTGAAATGGCCGTGCAGCGTCCCGGCCTGTTCTTCTGGAAAACCGACGCGCCCAATGAGCAGACCATTGTCTCCGATGGCAAGAAAGTCACGCTGTGGGACCCGGACCTGGAGCAGGCGACCATCAAGACCCTCGACCCACGCCTGAGCCAGACCCCGGCCTTGCTGCTGTCGGGTGATGTGTCGCAGATCAGCGAGAGCTTCGAGATTACCTCCAAGCAACAAAGCAACGTGATCGACTTCACCCTCAAGCCCAAGTCCAAGGACACGCTGTTCGACAGCCTGCGCCTGTCGTTCCGCAATGGGGTGATCAACGATATGCAACTGATCGACAGTGTCGGCCAGCGCACCAATATCCTGTTCACCGGGGTCAAGGCCAATGAGTCGGTCCCGGCCAAGACGTTCAAGTTCGACATCCCCAAGGGTGCCGATGTGATCCAGGAGTAAAAAGCCGCCCATGGACCTGTTTCGCAGTGACCCGATTGCCCAGCCATTGGCCGCGCGCCTGCGCTCGACCAACCTGGATGAGTATGTCGGGCAGGAGCACTTGCTGGCTCGTGGCAAGCCGCTGCGCGAAGCTCTGGAGCAGGGTGCCCTGCACTCGATGATCTTCTGGGGGCCGCCGGGCGTGGGCAAGACCACCCTGGCGCGGCTGCTGGCGAAGGTCTCCGATGCACACTTTGAAACGGTCTCGGCGGTATTGGCCGGGGTCAAGGAAATCCGCCAGGCGGTGGAAGTCGCCAAGCAACAGGCCGGGCAATACGGCCGCCGCACTATCCTGTTTGTCGACGAAGTGCATCGCTTCAACAAGTCGCAGCAGGATGCGTTCCTGCCTTACGTGGAAGACGGCACGCTGATTTTTATCGGTGCGACCACGGAAAATCCCTCGTTTGAGTTGAACAACGCTTTGCTCTCGCGAGCGCGGGTGTATGTGCTCAAAAGTCTCGATGAAGCGGCGATGCAGAAGCTGTTGCAGCGGGCGCTGAGCGAGGACAAGGGGCTGGGCAAGCGCCACCTGAGTCTGGGTGACGAGGGTTTCAAGATCCTGTTGGCGGCGGCAGACGGTGATGGCCGGCGGTTTCTCAACCTGCTGGAAAACGCCTCCGACCTTGCCGAAGATAATAGTGAGATTGGCGTCGACCTGCTGCAAAGCCTGTTGGGCGATACCCGGCGGCGTTTCGACAAGGGCGGCGAAGCCTTTTACGATCAGATTTCCGCGCTGCATAAATCCGTGCGCGGCTCTAACCCGGACGGCGCGCTGTACTGGTTCGCCCGCATGATCGACGGCGGCTGCGACCCGCTGTACCTGGCCCGGCGCGTGGTGCGCATGGCCAGCGAGGACATCGGCAACGCCGACCCACGGGCCCTGAGCCTGTGCCTGGCGGCCTGGGAAGTCCAGGAGCGCCTGGGCAGCCCGGAAGGTGAGTTGGCGGTGGCGCAAGCCATCACCTACCTGGCCTGCGCGCCGAAAAGCAATGCGGTGTATATGGGCTTCAAATCGGCATTGCGCGCCGCGGCCGAGCACGGCTCGCTGGAAGTCCCTTTGCACCTGCGTAATGCACCGACCAAGCTGATGAAACAATTGGGTTATGGCGATGAGTACCGCTACGCCCACGATGAACCGGATGCCTATGCCGCCGGTGAAGACTACTTTCCCGACGAGCTTGCCCCGCAACCGTTCTACCAGCCGGTGCCCCGTGGCCTGGAGTTGAAGATCGGGGAAAAGCTCAACCACCTGGCGCAACTTGATCGCCTGAGCCCCAAACAACGGAGAAAACTATGATTCCCTTGGTGGTCGCAGTCTCTGTTGGCGGTGTGGCCGGTACCTTATTGCGCTTTGCCACCGGTAATTGGATTAACGCCAATTGGCCGAAACACTTCTATACCGCGACGCTGGCCGTTAATATCGTGGGCTGCCTGTTGATCGGCGTGTTGTACGGCCTGTTTCTGTTACGCCCGGAGGTGCCTGTTGAGGTGCGCGCCGGGTTGATGGTGGGCTTCCTTGGCGGCCTGACCACCTTTTCATCCTTTTCACTGGATACCGTGCGCCTGCTGGAAAGTGGGCAAGTGCCGCTGGCGATAGGCTATGCGGCCATCAGTGTATTCGGCGGGCTGCTCGCCACCTGGGCCGGCCTGTCCTTGACCAAACTTTGATAAACGAGAGACCGACATGCTCGATTCCAAACTGTTACGTAGCAACCTTCAGGACGTAGCGGACCGCCTGGCATCCCGTGGCTTTGCCTTGGATGTTGCGCGCATCGAAGCGCTGGAAGAACAGCGCAAGACCGTCCAGACCCGCACCGAAGCACTGCAGGCTGAACGCAATGCGCGCTCCAAATCCATCGGTCAGGCCAAGCAGCGTGGCGAAGACATCGCGCCGTTGATGGCGGACGTCGAGCGTATGGGCAGCGAGCTGTCTGACGGTAAGGTCGAGTTGGACAAGATTCAGTCCGAGTTGGATTCGATCCTGCTGGGCATTCCCAACCTGCCGCATGAGTCGGTACCGGTCGGCGAAGATGAAGACGGTAACGTCGAAGTGCGCCGCTGGGGTACGCCAAAAGCCTTTGATTTCGAGATCAAGGACCACGTCGCCCTGGGCGAATTGACCGGCGGCCTGGATTTCGAAACCGCCGCCAAGATGTCCGGTGCGCGCTTTGCTCTGCTGCGCGGTCCGATTGCGCGCATGCACCGGGCCCTGGCGCAGTTCATGCTCAACCTGCACACCGGCGAACACGGGTACGAAGAGGCTTATACCCCTTACCTGGTTCAGGCGCCGGCGCTGATGGGCACCAGCCAGCTGCCGAAGTTCGAGGAAGACCTGTTCAAGATCAGCCGCGATGGCGAAGCCGATCTGTACCTGATTCCGACTGCCGAAGTGTCGCTGACCAATATCGTGGCCGGCGAGATCCTCGACGCCAAACAGCTGCCGATCAAGTTCGTGGCCCACAGCCCGTGCTTTCGCAGTGAAGCCGGTGCCTCGGGGCGTGACACCCGCGGCATGATCCGCCAGCACCAGTTCGACAAGGTCGAGATGGTACAGGTGGTCGAGCCGTCGACCTCCATGGAAGCCCTGGAAGGCCTGACTGCCAACGCCGAGCGCGTCCTGCAACTGCTGGAGCTGCCGTATCGCGTATTGGCGCTGTGCACTGGCGACATGGGTTTCAGCGCGGTGAAGACCTACGACCTGGAAGTGTGGGTGCCGAGCCAGGATAAATACCGCGAGATTTCTTCGTGCTCCAACTGCGGTGATTTCCAGGCCCGACGCATGCAGGCGCGTTTCCGTAACCCGGAAACCGGCAAGCCGGAGCTGGTCCACACCCTTAACGGTTCGGGCTTGGCGGTAGGTCGCACCCTGGTTGCCGTTCTGGAGAACTACCAGCAGGCCGACGGTTCGATCCGTGTACCTGAAGTGCTCAAGCCGTACATGGCGGGCGTTGAGGTCATCGGCTAAATGGAATTTCTGCCACTGTTTCATAACCTGCGCGGCAGCCGTGTGTTGGTCGTCGGTGGTGGGGAGATTGCCTTGCGCAAGTCCCGGCTGCTGGCCGATGCCGGCGCGGTATTGCGGGTGGTTGCTCCCCTGATTGAAGATCAGTTGCGTGAACTGGTGCAGGGCAGTGGCGGTGAACTGATTGCGCGCGGTTATCAGGAGGCGGACCTTGATGGCTGCACCCTGATCATCGCTGCAACCGACGACGAGCCGCTGAACGCGCAAGTGTCCAGCGATGCCCGGCGGCGGTGTGTGCCGGTCAATGTGGTGGACGCGCCAGCCTTGTGCAGCGTGATCTTCCCGGCGATTGTCGACCGCTCACCCTTGGTGATTGCGGTGTCCAGTGGCGGCGACGCGCCGGTGCTGGCGCGTTTGATCCGCGCCAAGCTGGAAACCTGGATTCCGTCCACCTACGGTCAATTGGCCGGGCTGGCCGCGCGCTTTCGCGCCCAGGTCAAGGGTTTGTATCCCGATGTTCAGCAACGCCGGGCTTTTTGGGAAGAGGTTTTCCAGGGCCCGATTGCTGATCGGCAACTGGCGGGGCAAGGTGATGAAGCCGAGCGGTTGCTGGTGGAAAAAGTCAACGGCAAGCCGCCCCATGCACCAGGTGAGGTGTATCTGGTGGGCGCAGGCCCCGGTGATCCGGACCTCCTGACCTTTCGCGCGCTGCGTTTGATGCAGCAAGCCGATGTGGTGCTGTATGACCGCCTGGTGGCCCCCGCGATTCTTGAGCTGTGCCGACGGGATGCCGAGCGGGTCTATGTCGGCAAGCGCCGCGCCGATCACGCGGTGCCGCAAGAGCAGATCAACCAGCAACTGGTGAACCTGGCCAAGCAAGGTAAGCGTGTGCTGCGCCTCAAGGGCGGCGACCCGTTTATTTTTGGGCGCGGCGGCGAAGAGATCGAAGAGCTGGCGGCCCATGGCATCCCGTTCCAGGTGGTGCCGGGCATTACCGCGGCCAGTGGATGCGCGGCTTACGCGGGCATCCCTTTGACCCATCGCGACTATGCGCAATCGGTACGCTTCATCACCGGCCACCTGAAAGATGGCACCTCGGATTTGCCCTGGAATGACCTGGTGGGGCCGTCGCAGACCCTGGTCTTCTATATGGGGTTGGTGGGCTTGCCGCTCATCTGCGAGCAACTGATTCGCCATGGTCGTTCGGCGGACACCCCGGCTGCGCTGATCCAGCAAGGCACCACGTCCAACCAGCGTGTGTTTACCGGCACCCTGGCCGACTTGCCGCGCCTGGTGGCGGAGCATGAAGTGCATGCGCCGACCCTGGTGATCGTAGGCGAAGTGGTGGTGTTGCGTGAGAAGTTGAAGTGGTTTGAAGGCGCCCAGTCCCAGGTATAACCTGGTCGCCCGGCTGCACACAGACCCACCGTGGGAGCCGGGCTTGCCCGCGATGAGGCTGGCGCATCAGCGCCAGATCTCTTTACCGCTCAATCCTTCTCGATCATGTTTGCTATCAAACGTCTGCAACGGCCCCTTCGGCACGATCCCTGTCGGATTGATCGTCCGGTGGCTGGCATAGTAATGCCCCTTGATATGCGCAAAATCCACGGTCTCGGCCACCCCCGGCCATTGATACAGCTCTCGCAACCAATTCGACAGATTCGGATAATCTGCTATCCGTCGTAGGTTGCATTTGAAGTGGCTGTAATACACCGCGTCAAACCGAATCAGCGTGGTAAACAGCCGCACATCGGCCTCTGTCAGGTATTCACCGGCCAGGTAGCGCTGCTGGCCCAGGTGTTGTTCCAACTGATCCAACTCGGCAAACACCTCATCAAATGCGCTTTCATACGCCTGCTGCGAGGTGGCGAAGCCTGCGCGATACACGCCATTGTTCACGGCGGGATAGATCCGCTCGTTCAACGCGTCGATGGTCGGGCGCAGCGGTTCGGGGTAGAAGTCCAGGGTGTTGCCGGTCAGCCCGTTGAACGCGCTGTTGAACATGCGGATGATCTCTGCCGACTCATTGCTGACGATGCGATTGAGCTTCTTATCCCATAGCACCGGCACGGTGACACGCCCGGTGTAGTCGGCGGTATCGGCGGTATAGCGCTGGTGCATGAAGGCAAAGTCGTCGAGCTTGTCGCCAGTGGAGCCGTGGGCCTTGTCGAAGGTCCAGCCATTCTCCAGCATCAACCAACTGACCACCGACACGTCAATCAGGCTTTCCAGGCCCTTGAGCTTGCGCAGGATCAGGGTGCGGTGCGCCCACGGGCAGGCGAGGGAAACATAGAGATGGTAGCGGCCAGCCTCGGCCTTGAAGCCGCCATCCCCGCTCGGGCCAGGTTGGCCATCGGCGGTGACCCAGTGCCGGCGTTGCGCCTGTTCCCGTTGGAAGGCTCCATCTGCGCTACTTTCGTACCACTGGTCGTGCCAGTGTCCTTCAATCAGCAAACCCATGACTGACTCCTTGGCTAGTAAGCGTTGGAGTGCAGTCTAATCGTCTGGGTTCGAACAAATAGCGCAAAGGGTCGGGGTTAATTATCGACTAGTTCGATGTGTTGCGCGCATCCCAATACTGTTGGGCCAGTTCGAAGGCCTGTTCCCGTGGGTGCCCCAGGCCGCGCAGGGCCAAGGCCATGGTGGCGATCAGCGCTAATTGCGGGTAGCTGTCTTGTACCTCACCACGCCACAGGGCCTTTAGATGTTCGGGGTCGAGACTGGCGGGCTTGACGTGGCGCTGGGCGGAGAGGGCAGGCCACTCCTCGTCCCAGCTTGTGCCGCCGGTGGTACCGTACAAGTGGCTGGTGGTGTCGGGATTGATCTCGATCTCGCCGCCATCGCCCTTGATCACAATGCTGTTGTCACCCAGCAGGCCACTGGCATCGCGGTGTACCCCCTGGTAGCCGGGATGGAAGATGCTTTGCAGGCCGCAGCGCGCGCCCAGCGGGTTGAGGATGCGGGCCAGGGAGTGAATGGGCGAGCGCAGGCCGAGGATATTGCGCAGGTCAATCATGCGTTGCAACTGCGGGGCCCAGTCGCCCAGTGGCATAAATGCCAGGTTGCCTTGTTCCAGAGCGGTCTCGACCTGTTGCCAGTTGCGGCACAGTGGAATCTGCAGCTCACCCAGCAACTGTTCGGTGTACAGCCGGCCGGCCGTATGGGCACCGCCGCCGTGCATGAAAATCCGCACGCCGTTCTGCGCCAGGCACTTGGCGGCCAGCAGGTACCACGGCAGGTGGCGTTTTTTCCCGGCATAGGTGGGCCAGTCGACATCCACCTTCAGTGCTGGCGGGCTGAGCCGCTCGCGCAGGGCCTCGGTGAAGCCGGCGAGCTCCTCCGGGCTTTCTTCCTTGTGGCGCAGCAGCATCAGGAACGCACCGAGCTGGGAGTCCTCGACTTTCTCGTCGAGCAGCATGCCCATGGCTTCCCGGGCTTCTTCGCGCGTCAGGCTGCGGGCGCCGCGCTTGCCTTTGCCGAGGATCCGCACAAACGGCGCAAAGGGGTGTTCGGCGGGAGTTTCGGTGATCAACGGGGCAAAGTCGGTCATAAGCAATTCGTCGGCCTGGGCAGGCCCGCCAGCTTGGCGGCAAGTTTGGCGGGAGTGCCTTTGAACAGTCGGTTGAGGTGCAGGCTGTTGCCCTTTTCCGGGCCCAGCTTCAAGGCGGTGTACTTGATCAGGGGGCGGGTGGCCGGGGACAACTGGAACTCCTGGTAAAAACCCCTGAGCAGCTTGAGGATTTCCCAGTGTTCGTCGGTCAGTTCCAGCGCTTCGGCGCTCGCCAGGGCATTGGCCACCTCGACTGACCAGGCATTCAGGTCAACCAGGTAGCCGTCCTTGTCCAGCTCAAGGGTGTGGGTGCCTACAGTCAGGGTGTTCATAGCCAGGTGTTGACCTTGTCATGGTCGATCGACAGCTGCACAAAACCTGGGTAGTCGACACTCCTGGCCCACTGCGGCAACGCCAGGCCGCGGGCCTGGGCATCTTCGGCAAGCACGAAGATGGCCAGGGCCTTGGCTTGCAGGGCCTGGAAGGGGGCGCTACCGGGTTGCAGGGCATAGATTGCATCGCCGCACAGCAGGATCGCATCTTGCGCGCCACACAGGCGTAGGCAACTGCCGAGGCGGCTGTCGGTAAACGGGGAGTGGGACAACACATGCAAGGTCGACATCAGAGGGTCATCACCTGATCGTAACGGTCAATCATCTGGGAAATCTGTTCGCTGCTCAGTGGCTGCGCGCTATCAGGGGCGGTCAACCCACGCTCCGCCAGGCTGTGGCTGCATGCGAACACGTCGTCGATGCCAAACAGCGAGAGGGCCTGCAGGTTGGCCGTCACATCCTTTTGTTGCACGGCCTTGGCATCCTGGGCGGTTGCCAGTTGAAACACCCCGTCATCGAGAAACAGCAGCCCGATCGGCAAGTCGAATGCGCCGCCGGCCAGCACCACATCCAGTGCTTCCCGCGCACTGGGCCCGGACCATGGCGCCTGGCGGCTGATGACTAACAAGGATCTGGACATTTCATGGCCCTCCAAAGCAGATCAGGCGGTCGGCGTCCTGAATGGCGTCGTGCAACTGCCCCAGGCCCGACAGCGCCCACGGCGCGTCCAGATTCACCGCACTGCGCTGGTAGCGCGCAGCTTCCTCGGCATTCAACACCCCTCGGCGCAGCGCCGCCGCAATGCAGACCACGCCGTCAAGCTGATGCTCGCTGACGAAGGCGCGCCATTGTTGGGCGATATCCTGCTCATCCTGGGGCGTGACCACCGAATTGGCAGCGCTGTAGACGCCATCCTGATAGAAAAACAGCCGCACAATCTCATGCCCGCCGGCCAACGCCGCCTGGGCAAACTGCAGGGCGCGGCGCGAGGAGGGCGCATGGGCGGCGGAAAAAAGCGCAATCGCGAACTTCATGGAACACTCTGTAGGCAAACCTTTGCCAATGATAAAGCCGCAGGCAACAAAAAGCCCGCCGAAGCGGGCTTTTTGATGAGGCTGGGATCAGTCGTCGCGGCTCATGATGCCGAAGATCTGCAACAGGCTGACAAACAGGTTGTAGATCGATACATACAGGCTGATGGTCGCCATGATGTAGTTACGCTCGCCGCCATGGATGATGGCGCTGGTCTGGAACAAAATGCAGACCGAGGAAAACAGCACAAAACCGGCGCTGATCGCCAATTGCAGGCCGCTGATCTGGAAGAACATGCTCGCCAGCACGGCCGCCAGCAACACGAAGAAGCCAGCCGTGATGAAACCGCCGAGGAAGCTCATGTCCTTACGGGTGATCAGCA
This sequence comes from Pseudomonas sp. FP2294, assembly GCF_030687625.1. NCBI lineage: Bacteria > Pseudomonadati > Pseudomonadota > Gammaproteobacteria > Pseudomonadales > Pseudomonadaceae > Pseudomonas > Pseudomonas sp. FP2294. The sequence continues at coordinate 3,375,227 of NZ_CP117441.1, read as the reverse complement.
CATAGGCCGACAGGCCACCAAACACCAAGGCCGTCATGGCGAATGCCGAGCTGACCACTTCCGCGCCGCCCTGCATACCCAGGTAACGGTTCAGGATCGGGCCCAGCAGGAACCCCATGAAACCGGTCAGGGCAAACGCCGACACCAGGCCCCAGGCCGAGTCGCGCAGCTTGTTGGTGAGGAAAAACAGGCCGTAGAAGCCGATCAATACCACGAAGATATTCGGGTAGCCGACACGCATCTGCTGCGCCACATACGCCATCACGCCGCTAAATGCGAGGGTGAGGGCGAGCAAGCCGTATGTATTGCGCAGGACGCGGCTAACCTCTAGCTGCTCAGCCTGCACGTTGCTATTAACTGCGTAATCCTGTTCGCGCATGGCGACACTCCTTCAGTTTTGAAACGTTCAGTCGCAAAGATCATAACAGACGCTCTGTAACAAGCTATGCAGAGAGTTTGACAGTGTGTTTCATTCGGGTATTATGGCGCCCGCTGAGACAGGATGGGCTATTATAATCCTGTGTTGCGCAAGGGAAATTGGCAGAGTGGTTGAATGCACCGGTCTTGAAAACCGGCGAACGTTAATAGCGTTCCCAGGGTTCGAATCCCTGGTTTCCCGCCAAAATTCATACGAAAGCCCCGCGAATGCGGGGCTTTTGTGTTTCTGGCGTTCGATAATTGGACAGGGTTTTAAACTAACAGTTTCCGCATCGTTTAAGACGCTTTCCGCAACTACTGTCAGATCCTCTATCAACGGGTCGGCTTTACGATCTCACCAACACGTCTATAAACCGTCTCGGTTATCCGCTTATCCATGTGCCCAAGCAGGCGACTGGCATCGCCCAGGTCCAATATTTCACTGGCTGCTTTTGGGCGGATGTCGCGGAACTGGAATTGCCGGATGCTCGCCGCAAGCACGCCGTCTCCCGCTTCGTTAGCAATGGCGATTGCCTTGTTCCTGGCATCGTCAAAGCGTAGGCGTAACATCGGCTTGGTCACCTGCCGGCCATCTTCAGTGATTATTAGGTATGGAGTCCGTACTCCACGCGAGCGCCGCTGCTCTGTTAGTCGCTCGACCAGTGTGCCCAGGTCATTAAGGTTTCCGGCAGCGGTAAGGCGGATCCGGAGCTTCTTGGCCGTCTTGCCTTGCGACACCTGCAGGAATTCATTTACCGCATCAGCCTCGCGCATCGAAAGCACATCTGCGGGGCGCTGTCCGGTCAGGTAGGCCAAGTCCATAGCATCGCAAAGCTCCGAGGCTGCGACTTCGTACACGGAGCTCCAGATCTCCTCAGTTGCGTAGAAGTCCCGAGGGGCTTCCTTGTTCTTGCGCACGCCGGCGGCAGGGTTGTTCTCGGTGAGCCCCCACTCCCGCGCAATGTTGTAGATGTGCGACAACAGTGATATTTCCCGGTTGGCTCTTACCTTGGCGGTCCGGCTATCCCTGTACTGCGCGATGATCTGTGGCGTAACCGCATCAATAGGGGCGTCGCTGAACGCTTTGCGCAGTTGCTTCAGGCTCAGTAGATTATCGCTCTGCGTCTTGGGTGCCTTGCCTGGGATGATCTCGCGCTCGTAACGGTCAAACACCTGGCCCAGTAGGGCTCCTTTCTTCGGTACCGGCTTGCAGTTGAGCTTTGCCCATTCAGCCTTCGCAATTTCCAGGTCACCCCCGAGCGGTATCTCCACCCGCTTCCCGTCTTCATTCCTCCCGTCGTAGTAATACCCAACCCACACTTTACCGCCTTCTTAGCTCGCATCTTTTTATCCTACCTTTGATAAATCTAGCGACCAGGCTTCGGCCGCAACGTTTTCTGCTGATGGTTTCACGCCGGCCAGCTTCATCCGGGCGTAAACGCGGCCCACCACTGGTCGGCGCGAGCGAGTCAGTACGTATTTCCAGCCGTTTTTGTTGAGCCACTCGATCTGCCTGGACGGGATCATGTAGCCCGTTACTGCCGCGATCTCTTCCTCGGCAAGCGTTTCGCTTTGCATTTCCATGGTGTGCACCTCTATGCCCGGGGATTGTCATGCGGGCCAGTAGGCCGCGCTGTCTTGATGATGTGGATGATGAAACCGAAGGTGAGCAGCATCCAGGCGACGGTGCCTGCGAATGCTGCGACCAGGGTTTGGTCGGTACCGGTGGAGAGCAGCTCCGGCACCTGCCAGAAAAACCAGAAGGTGGACCCCGCCACGTACAACACGATGGCCGTTATGAGCAGGGTGAGTTTCGTTGCGTACATGAGGTGTCCTTGCCGCTCGAGGCAGCAGATATTGATATAGGGAAGGGCGGGTGTTTCTCGCTGGAAAATTCAGTCAGGACTGTTTTCGGACAGTTCCTACAGACGATGCGAATTCGCGTTCATATGATTTTGGATTTCGTACCTAGCAACTCCTGTGGCCGCCGGCGAGGAGTTTTAGGTAGCCAAATTCATAGTTCTAAGGGTTGAACATGTCTGATTACTGGAAAGAGGTTGCTGAGCTGAGTAGCAAGGTCGAAGTTGCTTCGAAAAACCTTACGGAGTATCTACGGATCAATCCTGAGCCTTGGAGAGCCTCTGACCTTAGGGAGTTTGCTGCTTTGCATGTAGAGCTTTTGGATGCACAGATTGCATACGTCTCTTTTCAACACACAAAACTTGTATAGACGCCGATGCCCTTGAAACGGTGAGCAACTGCAGGAATCATTTGATACTGATTATCAGTAGAGGGTATCTTTGCCGCGCTTCCCCAGCAGGGAAGGCTCTTTACCGGTCTATGGATGGCGAGGCGTACTCTGCTGGGTGATCACCTCGCCGGCCGTTCACCAGCAGGAATTTATGGTGTAATGAGAATGATTCTTAAAGGTGGGGCGAGATGGTCAAGGCGTTAAGGCGGGGCTACCCCGTTACCGATGACATCCAGCAAGCTAAATCATGAGATAGGGCATTGCGATGCGTTTATCTCAAGCCTCCCTTCGCGAATGAAGGCGTCAAAGGAAATGCGCTCATGAAGTACAGCTGGATAGTGATTGTTTTACTGCTTTGTGCTTGTGTCAGTGGCCCAAGCCCTCAACAGCTGGCAGAGCAGCGCTTATGGGAGCAACAGTTGCTCACCCATCTCTCCTCGTACAAGTACTACCCCGAACAAGCTCGACTTCAAGGGGCGACAGGCTTGGTTAGAGCCGAATTCTTCGTCGACGCTCGAGGCAACGTCTCACGTCAGAAAATCATCAACTATTCTGGGTCGGAACTCTTTGTTCCTGCTGTACAGGCATTGATTTCGGTAGCATCACCCGTACCTGCGCCGCCACCTTCAATGCTTAAGGACGGTGAAGTCCAGATAGTAGCCCCCTTTCTATATTGCTTGGAGCAGGGTACATGCCCGCGTCCCACAGTAGGCATTTAAGCAGCACGGAATAGTGCTGCGGCAACTCTAGCTGTCACAGCGGATTTTAAGAGCTAAGGGGCGACATTCCAGGCCATGAAGGGCGGCTAATTATGAGTCCGCATTTGTGTGTGGACTTGTGGTCGTGAACCTTGCTTTTCTTACGTATCGAGCCAGGCAGCAAGATCTTTCGAACGCGAAAGACTGAGTTGGTTATCACCATCCGTGATATACGATGCAGCGAGTAGGGTGGTTTTTTTCAACAGGAAGACAGCAGTGGTTCGCTCGCCGCCCCTGCGCGGGGCGGAGATATAGACAGGGTTACTTGACGTCTATGAAAGGAAGGGCGCTGTTCGGCAGAACAGTAGTAGGCAGCACTCCGTTCCAGCGTTCTGCTTTGGTCAGCTCAACCAAGTTTTGATTACTGGCCAACGCTTGAGCTCTTGCTTTGATAGCTTCTGCTTCTGCTTTGCCTCGCAACTCGGTGGCCTGGGCATCTGCTTTAGCCTGAGCGAGCTGTGAATCTGCTTCCGCCTGGGCTTGAGTAACTCTGATCTGAGCTTGAACCTGCTCTGTGGCTAGTTGTTGTTCGCGGGTTTTTACTTGCACCTCTGCGGCCATGCGCGCCTCAATAGCCCTCTCATAGGCGTCGCTAAAGTCAATGTTCTCAACTTGCACACTATCGATGATTACCGGCCCGATGATGGTTGCCTTAATTGCTGTTGATATATCGTTTACCAATTGAACGCGGTTCTGCACAGCAGCAACCGCATTGAATTTACCGAAGACATTCTCGACCTGCGTTGGTACCTGGCGACTGATCAACCTGTCGCGGATGCCGTCGAGGTCTTTGAACTGCGTGTAGACCTTCGCTACGTCTGACGGTGCGATGTGCCAGGACACAGAAACCTTGAGATTTGCTGATTGCTGGTCTTTGCTGTATGCCTGCATGCCATCGTAGGAGGTAACTTGGCTCTGGGTGCTGATGAAGCGCACCGATTCAATGAACGGGGTTTTGAAGGATAGTCCAGGGTCGACGACGCCGACGAGTGCTCCGTTGCGCAGTAACACACCGCGTTCTGTTTCATCTACCGTGTACCAACTTCCAAAGAACACGAACAGCAGGGCAAGAGCGATTGCTGCGCCGATGATGCTACCGTAAGCCTTACTGATCATTTTTTCTCTCCTTGATTAATTTATAGGCGGCGACTGCGCCGTACATGACCAGCGCAATCAGTACGACGGCGCCGATAAGCGTTGCTAGTGCTCTCATGAGCTCTCCAAAGGTAATCGCGCCGTCCGTCACGGAAGCAGCAGGGCGAGGTTTGATATTTTTTGATATACAATAACGTTTCGCTGTGGAAAGGGCGCGAAGGAGTGCAGAAATTTATTCAGCTCAAATAATCACTGTCGTGCCAGGCTAACCGCTCTATGCCAAAGCGCTTATCCGGCTTTCTTCCTGTCTCGGTAGCTCAAAGAATACTTGGCTGCTGCTGATCTCTCCGCTGACATCTCAAGTCTCCGTCCAGCCAAATAGAACACCTTCGCCGTGACTACTCGTCGAAAGCCGCTTCTAGATTAAGTTTTGCGGCGCCGCCTTCCCGTTGAAAACCAGGCTGGTTCAGCCTTACAGACCATACATAGTCGTGTTTGGGGCCCACGTTGTCGATGTGACATTGGGCGCACTGAGCACGCGCTCGCGCTGGAGAGAATTGTTCATAGGGTGGCGCCTGATGCCCAAAACTGAAGTACGACCAACCGCCCGGCTCGCCGGGATAGCGTTTGCTGTCTTTGAGCATTAGGCTGAGCCCTGTTTGTCCGTGGGCAAAAATGACCTTACTGCCGCCGAGATTGCAAACATAAGCTGGCGGACCATCGCAGTTCTTCGGATCGATACTAGTGATACTGAACTCCTTGATCATCAGAGAACCTTCCGGCCACGTCCCTGTTTTCATGAAGGCTCGGTAGGCGCTTGGCTCAACATAGACACTATGGAATTCGGGCGTCTTCGTTACGGTGTTGTCTAGAGGGGTTACAGTGATAGATTCCCACGCTGTATAGGCGTGCACCCACGAGCGGTAGCCTTTCGGAAGGGCCGCCTCACCGTTTTCGTTAAAGGCGAGCTTCACTGCCGGGAGAGGCAGTCCGGCATCATTGGATTGCTTCTCAATGGTGCCAGCCAGGGCAAAGGTCCCCGCCAAGGCTACCGCCGCCATAATCAGCCCATAAGGCAGTACTCGAACCATACATCCTCCTAGAGACGCCGCCAGTGAGAACGCTCTCACTGCATTGTTTGCTTTCCTTAAAGATAGAAATAATCGAAGTACTTGATCGTTAGTTTCGTTCCAATCACTGGTCCACTTTCTGTTGTAGTGGGTCAGCGAACGTTTCAGGCTAGATCGCTGCGCTCCGTGTCACTCTGTTTGGATTGAGTCGCCAGTTGTTGCGCCGCGTTCTTGAGCAGCACCAACGAGCCGGCCATCAACACCAGGTCTTTGATAAGGAAAGAGGTGGCGCCGCCCATGGCTGGGAAACCACCTGCCGAAGCCTCCCAACCACCCGGAGTGGTTAGGAGCAGACTGGCGGTTGTCAGATAGGTAAGAGAGGAGGCGGCGGCGGCAATAAACGCGATCCTCGGTGACCATGCGCCTATGGCCAGACCGAGACCGATAGTCCACTCAGCTGCACCGAGAGCATAACTTGCGCCCTGAGTGCCAAACGCTCCGTACATCCAAGAAAGGAGGGGGCTGTTGCTGATCAGAGGGATCAATGCCTGGGCTTCGTAATCAAACCATTTTGTGTAGCCAAACATCAGGAATATCAATACAAGAGCCCAGCGCATGAATTCGACTTCAAACGACTGGCGAAGCAAGCGGGAATATATTGATGAGAGCATGGGATTTCCTTAACGTCTACGAGAGTTATAGACGTAGAGTTCCCTCAAATCGGTGCGTTACAGTTTTTGTAAGTTTTTTTGTAATTTTTTTGAAAAGGTCATGAAGGGGATGCTGCGCTCGACCAACGTGCCGACGAATCTCGACTGGGGGGCGCCGGGAGATGATGAGTCAGAGCTTTATGACGAGGCTTGATCAGTTATGGTCGGTGGCTTGCAAATAAGGTTGGTGTTCGTTCGGCAGGACGCCGGGGGAGAGGGTAAATCATTTCCGCAACTGTACATACGCCCCTTGATCTGTGGGGCTTACAGACCAGCAAAAATCGACCAAGTGCGGAAACGATACATGGCTAAGGTGTTGATTTATTTAGTTAACTCGGTAGTCTTGAAAACCGGCGAACGTTAATAGCGTTCCCAGGGTTCGAATCCCTGGTTTCCCGCCGAGATTCATACGCGAATGCGGGGCTTTTGTGTTTCTGGGGTTTGATAATTACAGTTTCCACTCGCTCGACCAGTGCGCCAAGAAGGCGAATCCAGAGATTATTGCCGGTGAGTCCTACACTGGACGACCCACAGAAACCCTGCTCCCGAAGACCGCTGTGGCGAGCGAAATCGTGCATAGCTGGGTTCATTCGCATGTTCTCTCTAGATATGACCTGGGTCATCCCCCTATTTCAGTAGCCTGCTAACGTATCAGGCCGCTGACGGTTTCAGGGAGGATGAGGTTCAGCCTACGACACCATATTCATAACGGGAGCGTTCACGGTGAAGAGCTGGCACTGCATACTCGGTATCTTAGTGATTACGACACTAACGCTGCTGATTGAAATACCTGTTGATACTTGGCTCACTTCGGCAACTCTCAGCCTGATACTTGGAGCTTGCGCACTGGTTTATATGGCGGCTTCCTGCCTGTTGGCCAGTCGCTGGAGGGTAGTTGAGAATCTATTCGGCGGCTTGGACCGGGTCTATGAGTCACACAAGTGGCTAGGTATCTGGGCGCTTGTATTCGCCACGTATCACTTTGTATTCAAGGCAAATCTGGATGCCTGGAACAGCGTGCCTATTCTGGAATTGCCAAAATACTGGACGCGGCTAGTGCGCCAGTTGAGCTATGTAGCACTAGGTCTGATTGTACTTCTTGCGTTGAATCGCAATATTCCTTACAGCCTGTGGCGGTGGTGGCACAAGCTCTCCGGGCCATTGTTTCTGGTCGTGATTTTACATTGGTTAAGCTTCAAGTCGCCGATCACTTTGTTCAGCCCTTCAGGTCTCTGGTTGGCGCTGTCCTGCGGGTTGGGTGTGCTGGCAGCCCTTTACAAACTGGTTCTTTACCCCTTTTTTGCCCGTGCTGGCGAGTACAGGGTGAAAACCGTCAATAGGGGCAACAGGGCGCTGCATTTGACGCTGGAGCCCATCCATAAAGCATTTGACTTCAGTGCCGGGCAGTTTGCGTTTCTGGCCATGCAGCAAAAAGGGTTGCGTGAGCCTCACCCTTTCACGATCGCTAGCGCCAACGGTCCGAATGGGCAAATTGAGTTCATTATCAGAGGGCTTGGGGATTACACCAAAAAGCTCTGCGAGTGCGCGAAAGCCGGAATGCTTGCCACGGTCTACGCCCCTTATGGGAGATTTAAACGGGCCTCTCACGCCGAGCGGGAAATCTGGATCGGTGCGGGAGTGGGGATTTCGCCTTTTATTTCCTGGTTGCAAGATCCGAATGCCAAAGACTTCGAAAAGGCAACGCTGGTCTATTGTTTCACCCCCTCGCGCGCCTTCCCTCCGTCCGAAGAGTTGGAAAGTATGGCCACCATGCGTGGTGCGCAATTTGTTCGTAATACGGGGGGGACTGAGCAGTTGGCTGAAACCTTGAGTGACGCGGTGGCTCAAACCAAACCGCACCAAATTCATGTCAGTTTTTGCGGCCCCAAAGGACTACTGAGCAAGGTGTATGAACTAATGGATCTCCATCGAATTCCGAAAGCTAATCTTCACTTCGAACTTTTCGACTTCCGTTGATTCGATAGACTGCCTACTGCAGGTCATGCCAGCTGGTCATCCAGCTCCTGGGAGAGCAGCTAGGCTGCAATCCCTGGAGGCTGTTAGATGATCCGTAAAAACCAGCCTCTACGAAGCGCGCGTGTTGTTCTCTCGACGGGCATTACTGCTGATTCATCTGATAGACCACTGTGCTCCAGTAGCGGTTTCCGTTACGAATCTGGCGAGTCCAGCCGTTAGCCTCGAGCTGCTTGCCGATCATTCGATTCATAAATCCATGACCGAGCAACAGGACTGGCCCGGCGCTGGAAAGGTCTTGAAGTTGTCGCGCTGCCTTGCCGGCCCGTAGCTTGGCCTGGCGGGCTGATTCGACCGTTCCCGAGAAACCGCACAACCAGGAAATACGCAGGATAAACGCCCACGTAAACCCAGAGAGCTTCGGCAGTCTCCAGCGGCCATGGGGCAGTTGTGCCTCACAGAACACCGGGTCTACCACTGTAGGCTGAAGACACAACGCCCGTACGGAGGAAAGCGCTCGAGGGGCACTACTCGATACGATTACTCGAGCGGTCGCCGCCAGTTGCATGCTCGCCTGCGGGGCGGGCTGGCGGGTGATTTCAGATAAGTTGTAGTGTTCGATCCAGTGTTTCATTTCGAATAATGAAACCTTGCCGAGCATGGTCAGGTTCGGCTGGCCATGGCGCATCAGGATGATCTCCCTGTTCATTGTGTTCACGTCCTTGTCTTGCCGCACATTGAGCCGAAAGGGTATCAGCTAGCCAGCAGGTTTGTGGAGCCACCATCATTAAATCAGGCCATCGGATAAGGGCAATCAGCTATTAGCCTTTCTGTGCGAGTTCCTCCGCCAGGGGATCAATGCTGACTTTTTCTTTGTTTTTATTGTGAGAGAGGGTTTTTATGCCTGACCGCTTCTCTGATGCTTTATTGGTTTAATTAAATAAATCCGTCCCCCTAACATGGCTCACATGTCCAGAGTGGGAATGGTCACCTGGCCACACTCTATGAGTTGGCCAGCGGTCACTTGCAGCCCATCATTGGGTTTTGCGGCGTACCCGGCAAGAAAGCCGGCGGCCACCAAGGCGATACAGAGCAGGGATCTTCTGAGAATCATCGGGAATTCGCTGAGTTGTTGGTATGAAAACATGCAGCACTGATTCCCGATTATGAAAAAGGTTCCTGGCGCACGGGCTCTGCAAGGCACCACCTACGACAGCACCACCACACGGGCGCTCTCGAACAGCACCGGACGGACAAGAATTTTGTAGCTGTCAGCATCGAAGGACTGCGGCGGGAGGGCCGGCGCCAATCGGGCTTCGGCCTCCGAGGCATAAGTCCCGATGTACCGCCAGTTGTCCACGACGTGGTATTGCTCCATCTGGCCATGGCGTTCGTGCAGCGCAATGGCCGCGGGGTATGGCCAGCGGTGGACGGCCCAGTGCGCCAATGCCTGCAGCAAACGTTCGGTATGGGCTGCATGGGTTTCGTCGCCCCGGCATGCCCCGGCGCATTTACGGATCTGCGCGCGGAAACAGCCCTTTGCGTTGGCTGGCTCTATACCCAACAGGCTATGACAGAGGCGATGCTCGTCGGCGAGCAGCATCAACGCTTCGATTGCCATGCGCCGGGTGCGGAACAGTCCGTACAACTGTGGCCCCTCAGCTAGCGCGGTGGTGTCGATGATCTCGAGTTTGCCTTGGTGCATGCGCAGCGAGCACAGGCGTCGCTGCCTGCGCAGGCGCTTGTTCTTCAGGGGCTGCAGCTCTTTGATCAGGCGCGACTCCAGCAACAGTGCACCGATTTCCCCAGCGGTCTGCTGGTACTCGATCCGCTGTGCCTGACGCAGCATGCGCGCTTCTTCGGGAGTGCGCAGGTGTGCCAGCAGACGGCTGCGGATATCGACACTTTTACCGATATACAGCGGCATCGAATCGCCTTGCGCGTAGAAAAAATACACGCCGGGCGCACGCGGCGCAGCTTCGGCCTGGGCGCGAAGGTGGGCAGGGTATTCGAAGGGCAGGGCAGGGGGCATCGGTCGTAGAGGCATGCCAAATATAGTGCGGCATCAACTGGCGAAACGGGGTGCCGCTGGTCGGGCACGTTGGTGGACACGCCTCAGGGGGTTCGACCCCCTTTGATCTTGGCGGTCTTGAGGTGTGATTGAGACCTGTTGCTGGTATTTCTCCTCACGCTGCCCGTCTTCACAGCGCTCAGGATTTTTTGAAAGTTCGCGCACTCGATATGCCGCGCCGCAGGGCAGGCCGCAGCACGCCGCAGTCCATCACGTATGGCGCTGAGCTGCTGGATCGTACGGTCCAGCTCATCAGCCTTTTCGGCCAGCCGCTGGTGGTCAATGGCCGGCTGGCCATCCGCGTCCAGCATGGTGGCGATATCGTCCAGGGAAAACGCCGCAGACTGGCCGAGGGTGATCAATGACAGGCGTTCAAGTACATCCGCAGCAAATACCCGGCTCAGGCCACGGCGACCTATGGAGCGGATAAGGCCTTTTTCCTCGTAGTACCGCAGGGTCGAAGACGGTAGGCCGCAGCGGCGTGCCACTTCACCGATATCCATTTCTTTCATGCTTGACCTCAAGTCGACTTGAACTTGCAGACTGCCGGGATCAAAACCGGCCAAAGGCAAGAGGAAATAACATGGAAACCGCTGAGATGGTACTGCGTATGGTGCTGGTTGGGCTGGGGGCCACGTTGATCATGGACCTGTCAGCGTTGATTCAAGCACGGGTATTTGGCAGCGCATCGCTGGACTACAGGCTTGTCGGCCGTTGGCTGGGCCACATGCCCAAAGGACAGTTTCGCCACGCCTCGATTGTGGCTGCGCACCCTACCCGACATGAAAGCCTGATTGGCTGGGGGTTCCACTACGTCACCGGTGTTGTCTTCGCGATGGTGCTTCTGGCATTCCAAGGGCAGGCCTGGCTCTGCAGCCCCTCGCTGATGCCCGCGTTACTGACGGGCTTGATCAGCGTGCTTGCACCGTTCTGCATCATGCAGCCCGCCTTTGGTTTCGGTTTCGCCGCTTCCAAGACGCCGACACCGAACCGAGCCAGGCGCCGAAGCCTGCTTGCCCACCTCACGTTTGGTGCCGGGTTGTTTGTGGCGGGCTGGTTACTGATCCAACTCTTTCCCGGGTCGGTGTGCCTGGGGCAAGGATGATCGAGTCCGATTCCACTGATCCGCCACGTCCCCCATGGTCAAGGGCTCGCTACTCTTGATCCAGGCCATGAACGCCCGATCGAACTTGAATGACTCCCCGCACTCGCCGATCAGGAACTGGCGCACCTTCTGTGTATTCCTGTAATGCTTGTCCAGTGGGGTGGTGCGGGTGATGGGGCCGGAGTGCCAGTCGAAGCTCATTGCCATTCCTTGGGTGATGTAACGCGTTGCGGGTATGAGAAGCGTGACCCTTGTCTACCGGGAAAGATCGCAGCGCATTACAACCATCCCGATGTCGGCCTTGTCGGTACTGAACGGGATTTCGCCGAGTGCCTCAAATCCGCAGTTTTCATAAAAGCGCTGTGCACTGGTATTGGACTTCAGCACATCCAACCAGATAGCGCCTTCCTTACGGTCTTTTGCGTACTGGTGGATAAGCTGCAAGAGTTGCTTTCCGTAGCCTTTGCCCGCCTGTGACTTGAGGAAGTAAATTTTCTGTAGCTCACTGCCAACCTGACCAGGCAGGGGCATAGGTTTGGACCAGTTGACCTTTGAAAAGCCTACGGCGTGGTTGGTTTCGTCAAATGCGATGAGCCAGCAGTGATGGGCAGGCGACTCGATGGATTTCTGCATTTCGCGGGTCGAGAAATCTTCGTTCAGGAAGTTCTGCATGCCCGCAGCGGTCCAGATTTCAGAGAAATGCTCTCGGTATGTCTTCATGCCGAGTTCCTGAAGGAGGGGGATGTCTTCTATGGTTGCTTCCCGAATGCTGATCACTGCACTGCTCCTTGCCTGAATTGTCGGACGCAGGTCCTGAATTTTTTCACTCAACAGTTAAATACCGGTGCATAGCGCTCTTCGCGTTTCTTGAAGTGAATCGGCGCCATCGGCACTTTTTCACCGTTCACAAATATAGCCGGGAAGGTGAGGGTGAAATCATCCATATCGCCCTTGCCCAGGGCCGTGCCCTTGCCGCTGCTGCTGGATTGCTTCTTGGGGTCAAAGCCGGTTTTCAGTTGTTCGATACTGACTTGATAGGTCTCGCCTGTCGCCAGCGTAACAGTGACCAACGGCGAATCGGCGCTGACCCACAGCGGCGGGTCAGTTTGTTTGTAAGCCGCCCGGCGTTGATCCGGGGTGTCCAGGTTGCGCAGGCGTGGGGGGATGTAAAGCCGGCCAAACAGGCGCAGTTCGGTGTCGGTTGAACGCAGGTTGCCTGGCCAGCTGGATGTTCCGGGTGGTGCTACATAGACCAATACGTGCACCCAATCGAGTTCTTCCGAGAGCGGGGCGTAGCTCATTGCGGCTTTCGGGCCGGGGCAGGTACGTTCGAGTAACGCATGGGTGCCCACTTCCGATTGCGGATGCAGATACGGCCCGCTGCTGCATCCAGCGAGCAGCGCCAAGAGGGGGTAGAGGATGTATTGCTTCATTGGGGGCCAACTCCATTTGCTGTACGGGCGACTATGGCATTTCTGCGGTTGATTCTCATCAGCTCTGTGCAGCATTATTCTGGTGTTTTTCAGGATCGTCGGGCGCAAGTGAGCGGATACCGTCACCATTATCCAGGGATAAACCAATGAAGTACCTGAGCACCTTGAATGCCGCAATGGAACGCTTTCTGAGCCGGTTTACCCCCACGCAATTCCTGTGCGCCGCCATTGCGTTGACCGCGCTCAACTTCTTATTGGACTACACCGTTGCTTCGTACACCTCTATCTACCTGTCCATGCTCAGTGGTTGGCTGTTTGCCATGAGCTTTCTGAGGTTCCGGGCCCAGTGATGGCGCTGTTTGAGCCTTACCTGAACGGTGATGAGCCTGGAGTCACCCTCGGGGTAGCACAACTGGCCGCGTCGGCGCTTAGTCGGTGATGCTTGTTGCCGTTGCAGGCACTGTTTGGTTGCGGATAACAGAAAGGTAATCATCAAGCTACCTTGCTGACAGGGTCGGTTCGTTAATCTCAAGCCTGGAATGAGTGACTTGAGAGGTAAACCCGATGAACCTGTTGAAACTGAGTATTGCTGCATTGGCGTTGTCATTGTCTACGGTCGTGCTCGCCACGGGAGGCAGTGATCGTGCATTTGAGGCGTTGATGAGCGATAACCAGAAAGCCATGGAGGCTTACGCGTTAAAACATGGCAAGGACCGGCCAGTGGTCCAGGACTATCGCTACGGGATGAAACTGGACATCGCCAAGGTGGTCAGCGTGACCCCGCCGATCCGCTCCTGTGACATCGTACCGTCGCGGATGACCTACGAAGATTCGAGCGGCAAGCTCAACACCATCGAATATAAAGTCATGGGGCTGTGCCGTAACAATGGCCGCTGAAAGGACGCCGCGGCGGGCCCTGCGCCGCAGGGGAGTAACGCACCGTCTGCTCAAGAAAATGGCCCCACACGTCGGGTTTTTCTCATAGGGGCCGTCCAGTTCAGGCAAGCCAGCTCCCACATCGGATTTGTGGTGGGACCACAATTCTCTGCCCCAATGAGGTCCCCTGTGGGAGCGGGCTTGCCCGCGATGACGGTGTACCAATCACTATAGTGGGTGGCTGACCCGCCGACATCGCAGGCAAGCCAGCTCCCACATTGGATTTGTGGTGGGACCACAGTTCTCTGTCCCTATGAGATCCCCCGTGGGATCAGTCAGTCAATCCGCGGATGCTGTTGTGCCAGGTTCTTGCGCTTGGTCTCCAGCTCGGCGATCTGCTCGTCGAGGTCTTCGATTTTCTGTTCGATATTGTCGTGGTGTTCCTGCAACAGCTCCCGAGCTTCTTCAATATCCGACGCCGCCGGCGCCGCGCCGCGCAGGGGTTTGTTGGCGGTTTCCTTCATGGTCAGGCCGGTGACCAGGCCCACCACGGCAATGACCATCAGGTAGTAGGCGGGCATATACAGGTCGTTGGTGCTTTCCACCAGCCAGGCCACGGCAGTGGGGGTCAGGCCGGCGATCAGCACCGAGATGTTGAATGCACTGGCCAGGGCGCTATAGCGTATATGGGTGGGGAACATCGCCGGCAGGGTGGACGCCATCACGCCGATAAAGAAGTTCAGCACCACTGCCAGTATCAGCAAGCCTGCAAAGATCAGCCCCAGCTTGCCGCTGTTGATCAGCATAAAGGCCGGAATCGCCAGGGCCAGCAGGCCGATGCTGCCAGCGATGATAAAGGGCCGGCGTCCGACCTTGTCGCTGATAAAGCCGATCAAGGGCTGCACGAACAGCATGCCCACCATGATCGCGATGATGATCAGCACGCCATGGTTTTCGCTGTAGTGCAGGTTGTGTGTCAGGTAGCTGGGCATGTAGGTGAGCAGCATGTAGTAGGTGACGTTGGTCACCGCCACCACGCCGACACAGGTCATCAGGCTGCGCCAGTGTTGGGTGGCGATTTCCTTGAACGACACGCGCGGGCCGCGTGCCAGGCCTTCGCGGTCACCTTGTTCGAGCTTCTCGACATGCTGCTGGAAGGCCGGGGTTTCCTCCAGGGCGTGGCGCAGGTACAGGCCGATCATGCCCAAGGGTAGGGCGAGGAAAAACGGCAGGCGCCAGCCCCATTCCAGGAACTGTTCTTCACCCAGTACCGACGAGATCCCGACTACCACGCCGGCGCCGAGTACAAAGCCGGCAATGGAGCCGAAGTCCAGCCAGCTGCCGAGAAAGCCGCGCTTGCGGTCGGGTGCGTATTCGGCGACGAAGATCGAGGCACCGGTATATTCCCCGCCCACCGAGAAACCCTGGGCCATTTTGGCCAACAGCAACAGGATCGGCGCCCAGATGCCTATCGAGGCATAGGACGGGATCAGGCCGATGGCAAAGGTACTGAGGGACATGATCACGATGGTGGCCGCGAGGACTTTTTGCCGCCCGTATTTATCCCCCAACGCACCGAAGAACAGGCCCCCCAGGGGGCGGATCAGGAACGGCACGGAAAAGGTTGCCAACGCTGCGATCATCTGTACGCCAGGGTCGGCGCCGGGAAAGAACACCTTGCCCAGTACGAAGGCGACAAAGCCATACACGCCGAAGTCGAACCACTCCATGGCATTGCCCAGCGCCGCGGCGGTGATCGCCTTGCGCATCTTGGCGTCGTCGACAATGGTGATGTCTTTCAACCCGATAGGGCCGACACTTTTCTTGCGCGATTTCATACAGGTCACTCTGTTGCTGATCGGTGTCGATGCCATTGTTTTAATGGCATGGTCTATTGGGTCAGATACATGAGGACACTAAATAATTCATCGCTCGACGTTATTTTTCACTAGCGCGCCTATCAGCGCGCATTGGCCAGCTCTGATCCCTACCGATCAGCGCTTCGTTGTGGGTCTCCCCGCGAACAAGGGTACTTTTAGTCCCAGTCCTATTTGCATCTTTTTTGGTACTGCTAAGCTTTTTTTCTGGAAAAGTATCGGGAAATTTTTGTCATGATCGTAAATGCCGCCGTGTCTGAGGAGTTCAACGCCCTACGCGTTATCACGTTGGCAGCTGACGTCACCTGTGCCGATCGGTTAGCCGGCGCGCTGAGCAGTATGGGCGTTACAGCGCTGACCAATGCTCAATCGTTGAAGGACGTGGAGGCATGGCTGTTGGAACAGCCGGTGGACGTCATCGTCTGCGAAATTCTCCCGGGATGTGATGATGGGCTGATGCTGCCAAGCCTGCTCAAGGGGCTGCACGAAGCCGGTGCCGTGGCGCAATTGCCGAGCATCTTCTGGACCGGTAAAGCCACCTTGAATGCCCAACTGCGCGATGTGAAAGGGGGCAGCGTGACTGCCCCGCATACTGGCACCCAGCAGTTCTGGATCAAGTACATGGGGGGAGTGGCCATCAGTGCGTTGGAGTCTCATGCACGATTGGCCCGGGCTGCAGGCATCCTGGTGGAAATTCTGCGTGAAGGCGCAACCCTGGAACTGGGCGATGCCTTGCGAGCCGTGGTGCTGACCCGGGCGAAACCGGACCCGCAGTTGTGCATGACCACATTCGACGCCTTGGCCGAAGATGAAGTGATCAACGCGCTGACCACGGGGGAGGGATTGCGTTTTGTGTTCCAGCCACAATTCGAGCTGTTGAGCCGGCGTGTAGTGGGGGCCGAGGCGCTGGTGCGCTGGAAGCACCCGCGCTTTGGTGAAATCCCGCCGTCGGTGCTGATGCCGTTGGTTAACCGACTGGGCCTGGACCTGTTGCTGTTCAGCCTGGTGGAAATGTGGAGCATCAGGGCGATGCTGGCGCTCAAGCGTGAAAACATCCTGATCCCCATCGCGGTGAATGCATCGGCAAAAACCATTTGCACCCCACATTTTGCCGATCGCCTTGCCACACGGATGCAGCAGGCCGGCTTACCGAACCGTTTGCTGAAAATCGAGCTTACCGAGGACGTACACGAACCGGATGAGCTTCATCTTTCGGCATCACTGACGGCGATCCGCGCCAAGGGTTTCCAGGTGTCCCTGGATGATTTTGGTACCGGCGCGGCTACGCTGAACCTGTTGGCGAACCTATCGTTCGATGAGATGAAAATCGACGGCTCATTCGTGCGTGCTGTAGAGCAACATTCCTCATCACGCAAGGTGATTGCGGGCATCGTCAGTTGGGCCGGCCTGCTGAATCTGAACCTGGTGGCCGAGGGCATTGAGGATGAGTCCACGATCCCTTTACTGCATCGCCTGGGCTGCCGCGTCGGGCAGGGTTATGCGCTGGCGCGGCCGATGGAAATCGAGGCCTTCTTGAGCTTCCTGATTGAGCGGGGGAAACACCCGTAAAAAAATATTTCTGTCCGTCTGGCTCTGGGAGGAGGCGGTTTTTAGGAGTGCTCTTATTTCAATTGTTTCGTCATGGTCTTAAATTTCTATCATCGATTTTTTTATATTGTATGCCGCTGGAGTTAACTGCTCTGCCCATTCGATAACCACTGCTGGATGTCTTGAATCTCAAAAAATCGACTACTTGCCTGGCAACTTAAAGTTTGCCGGTGGGTGTTGTATTGCCTGATCGAAAGTTCGCCTGTTTGTTTTTAATGTGCGATGGCTCAGTTGCACGGATGGAATTGATGTTGTAGGTCCGTCTTCCCTGGCGGCAACTTACCAATGATGAAATAGCGTTATTTTTCATCTTTTTGCTCGTTATACAGAGTGTCCTGTGATCTATGAAACGCTTACAAATTGCTTTGCTGGATGATCATGCAATCGTGCGACATGGCCTGGTCAATCGATTGCTGCAGGAACCTGATTTTGAAGTGGTCGGTGTCTACGCCCGGACGCGTGAACTGTTGGCAGGGTTGGCCAAGGACCCGGCGCAGGTGCTGTTGCTGGACTATGTCCTGGGGCCCAGCGAGTTGGACGGCGTGTTACTGATTCGAGCGTTACGGGTGAAGTTTCCACAATGCCGCATCCTGGTGTTCTCTACGCACCATGACGCCGCTACCGTGATCCTGGCCTTGCGTGCCGGTGCCCGGGGATTTCTCGGCAAGGGTGAAGACATGGGCCAGTTGGTCGACGCCGTCCGGCTGGTGGCGTCGGGGGCGGTTTACCTGAGCCCGGACATGGCCTACAGGGTTGCCGAAGCCACTGCGGTCAACTATGACGGCGAGGCGCGCAATCGCGAGGATGCGTTGCGCTTTGTCAGTCTCTCTGCCCGTGAGCAGGAAGTGATTCGCTGTTATCTGACGGGTATGACCATCACCGAAATTGCTGAGAAATTCAGCCGTAGCATCAAGACCATCAGCACCCAAAAGGCTTCGGCTTTTCGCAAGTTGGGTGTGATATCGAACAACGAGCTATTCAAGATCAAGCACCTCATTGAAGGTATCTGAACCTGGCGGGTTGGCGCCGTGTCATTTGCCGGTTATTGCATATACTGTTCTATCGTTGGGTATCCCTGTTTTCGGCAGCGCGGTTTGCGCTGGGTTGAGTGGGCTCGATCATAATGAAATCTATACGTATTGCTTTGTTGGATGATCACGCGGTTGTTCGACATGGTCTGGCCAATACCCTGGCGGCCGAGGCGAACTTTGAAGTAGTAGGCATTTATGAGCGCAGCCGCGACCTGATTGCCGGTCTCGCCACAGCGCCTGCAGACTTGCTGCTACTGGATTTCTCCCTGAGTCCCGAGGAGTTGGACGGCGTGTCATTGATCCGTGCCTTGCGAGTCAAGTTTCCTGCTAGCCACATCCTTGTGTTGTCCACCCATCACGACCCGGCGACCGTGGGCCTGGCCATGCGTGTCGGAGCCCGCGGGTTTGTCGGCAAGGGTGAGGACATGGACCAGTTGGTCAAGGCCATTCGCAAAGTGGCGTCGGGGGCGGTGTACCTGAGTCCTGACATGACCTATCGCCTGGCCGAAACCGTCACCAGTGATACCCGCAAAGGCCCTGGCGAAGTGCCCGACGCCCTGATCCTGGCGGAGTTGACCAGTCGCGAGCAGGAGGTCATTCGTTGTTATCTGGCGGGCATGACCATCACTGAAATTGCCGAGAAGTTCAATCGCAGCATCAAGACCATCAGCACCCAGAAAACCACGGCGTTTCGCAAGCTGGGGGTTACGTCGAACAACGAACTGTTCAAGCTCAACAAAATCATTGGCTCGCCATGAGGCGGTGGTGGCTGGGGGGCGTGCTGTTGTGGTCGCTTGGAGGGACCGTCTTCGCTGCTGGCCCGGTTCAACTGAGCGAGCAGGAGCAGCGCTGGATACAGCAGCATCCGGTGTTGCGGGTGGGCGTGGTCGAAGACCTGATACCTTTTGAGTACATGCGTGATGGCACCCTGCAGGGACGCTCAGCGCATTACCTGCAATTGGTGACCGATGCCACCGGCCTTGAATTCACCTATGTCCCGGGAAAGACCATTGAGATACGCGAGCAAATGCTCCTCGATGGCCAGGTGGATCTGCTGTCCTCTTACTTGCGTTTCAGGACTGAGCCGGCCACCAAGGGCCTTGCCTTGCTGACCTACCAGACCACCTCGCCGATCATCGTGACGCGCTTCGAAGACCCGGATATTTTCGACCTCGACCAACTGCATGGCAAAACCGTGATGGTTCCCGACGTGGATCATTACGAAGAGATCGTCGGAGCATCAGGGATCGAGGTCACGCTGATCAAAAGCAAATCGGCCCTGGAGATGCTGACCCGCGTCCGGGACGGCAGTGCTGACGCGGTCGTTGCCACGGAAATCTTCCTGATGCCTTATCTGTACCGCCAGTTCCAGGGCATCCTGGAGGCTTCAGGTGTGGTCGGCAGCCAGATGCTGGATGTCAGCATGGCGGTTCGCTCGGACCAAGCGCTGCTGCATTCGATCCTCGAAAAAGTCCTGGGCTCGATCACTGCCGAGCAACGCAATGAGATGTACGAGCACTGGTATCACGACCTGGGTCTGGATGTTCCAACCCTGGTTGCCGTCTCCAGCCACTACTGGCATGTACTGATCATGGGGGCGTTGCTGCTGGCCAGCCTGTGTGTGCTGGTCTATCGCGGCCATCTCCGGTGGCGTCAGGCTGTGCGCAACGAGCAGGAAAAAACCATGTTTCTGGCGGTCATGGGCCATGAAATCCGTTCGCCTATGAATGCCGTGCTGGCGGCCATGGAGTTATTGGGGCACACCCGGCTCAATGAACAGCAGCGCCACTTTGTGCACCTTGCCAATGGCGGCGCCAATGCGTTGGTGCGTTTGCTGGATAACGTGCTGGACACGCCAGGCTCGGGTGCGCGGGCGTTGCGCCTGAGCATTGAACCGACCGATGTGACGGCGCTGGTGCAGGGTGTAGTTGGCTTGCACCGCCTGCGCGCCCGGGAAAAGCACCTGAGCCTGAATGTGAGCATCCACACCGCGCTGCCCTTGCTGTTACTCGACAGCTCCCGCCTGACGCAGATTCTTCATAACCTGCTTTCCAATGCCATCAAGTTCACCGATGTCGGCGGTGTCGACATCAAGCTGTACCTGTTGGCCCTACCGGCCGGTGGTCAACAGTTGCAAGTCAAGGTGCGCGACACCGGGATCGGTATCAGTGAAGCGGTACAGGCGTCGTTGTTCCGGCCATATGCCCAGGCCAGTCAATCCTACAAGCGCTCCGGTGGTACCGGGCTGGGCCTGGTGATCTGCCAGCAACTGGCGAACTTGATGCAGGGGTCGTTGACACTCAGCAGTGAGCCGGGGGTTGGCACGACCTTCATCCTCTGCGTGCCGGTAACGGTTGCCCCCCAGACTGCTGAACCACCGCAGGTTCAGCAGTCCGCGCCAGAGGCCGAGACGGACGGCCTGCAAATCCTGGTCGTGGAAGACACCCTGGCCAACCAGGAAGTGCTGCGGGCGCAGATCGGCGGCTTTGGCTGCGAGGCGGTGATCGCCGCCGATGCCGCCCAGGCCCACAGCTTGTTCGTGCAGCAGGCCTACCAATTGATTCTGATGGACTGTGACCTGCCGGACCAGGACGGTTACAGCCTGGTTCGCGAACTGCGTGAGTTCGAGCGCGGCTTGGGGCGTCCACGCTGCCCAATCATTGCCATTTCTGCCCTGACCGGTGAACAGCACCTCAAACGTTGCATGGATGCTGGGATGGACGCCGCATTGAGCAAGCCGATACGCCTTGGGCAACTGCGCGAAGTGATCGAGCGCTGGTGCGACGTCACCCTGGCTGCACCTCGTGCGAGCCTGATGGCCCCTCAACTGGATCAGGCGGCGATCAATCGGGAGATGGCCAGTGACCTGGGGAGCCTGATCAAGGCCATAGCGCTCTGTGACCGCCCCAGCGCCGTCCACGTTGCCCATCGTCTGCACGGTGCTGCGCTGATTATGGAGTGGCTGGCCCTGGGGCAGAGTGCCGAGCATCTGGAGCGCCTGCTGCGCGCGCAGGAGGGCTGGGATTGCCCGGCCTACGCCCAGGCCCTGCGGGCGTTGGTTGAGCATTGGCGGGCCTTGGGCGGGGATGCTCCCCTGGAAGTGCTGCCGCCCGCGCGTGCCTCGCGGGTGACCCAGCGATGAACGCCAAATTGCTACGCCTGCTGCTGATAGCGTTCGTGTTGGGAAACCTGGGCGTCGGGGTGCAGGCCGGCCCGACGCCGCTGGACTTGACCCAGCAGGAGCGTGATTGGATTGCCGCCCATCCGGTGCTGCGTGTTGGCGTATTCGATAACTTGCAGCCTTTTGAATACATCAGCAATGGCCAACTCAGAGGGTTGTCAGCCAAATACCTGGGGTTGATTGCATCGCGCACGGGCCTGTATTTCGAACCCGTCACCACCACTACGCGCAGCGCCCGCAAGGACATGCTGATCAGCGGCGAAGTCGATATCCTGTCCACCCGGCGCCGGGATGATGACCCGGCAAAGGATCTCGGGCTGCGTTACACCGCGCCCTACAACACCAGCTCGACCGTTATGGTCAGCCGTTTTGGCGATCAACCGTTTGCCGACTTGGAGCAACTCGCCGGCAAGCGGGTGGTGGTGCTGGGGCGTGAGGAGGATTACGTCGCTTTTTTGAAGCGTAAGGCCCCGGGGATAACCATTGTTTCAGCCCTGAATGCGCTGGACATGATGGCGATGGTCAAGGACGGCCGCACGGACGCGGCGATTGCTTCGGAATGGCTGCTGATTCCCTACCTGTCCCGCCAATATCATGGGGTACTGCAGATTTCTGGGGTGCTGCCGTCGCTGCATACCGGCGTGAGCATGGCAGTACGTGACAGCGATGTGCTCCTGCTGTCTATTTTGGACAAGGTGCTGGCGTCCATCAGCGGCGAAGAGCGCAAGGCGATCTATGACGCCTGGTTTGTGGATATGGACCTGGATATTCCCACCGTCAAGGCCATTGCCGAGCACTACCAAGGTGAGCTGTGGTTGCTGCTGGCCGTGGTGGCAGTGCTCGTCGGGCTGGTCGTGCAAAGTCGCCTGCAACGGCGCCAGGCCATGAACAGCGAACGGGAGAAGGCGATGTTCCTGGCGGTCATCAGCCATGAAGTGCGTTCGCCGATGAACGCAGTGCTGGCCGCCGTGGAACTGCTGGAGCACACCCCGCTCGATGAGCAGCAGCGACATTTCACCAGCTTGGCCAATAGCGGCGCCAATACCTTGCTGCGGCTGGTGGATGATGTGCTGGATATCTCCAAGATGGAAGCCGGGCAACTGGCCCTCAATCTTGAACCGGTGGACCTATGGGCGCTGGTCTTGCGGATAGTCGATGAGCATCGAGCGCAAGCACAGGAAAAGGGCATTGAGCTGCTCGTCACCGGCGAGCGTCCCGGCGCCCCATTGTTGCTGGACGAACTGCGTCTGGCGCAGGTGCTGCGCAACCTGATCTGCAACGCCGTCAAGTTCACCGATGTGGGCCGGGTAGAGGTGCAGTTGCAACAGCTGGAAAAGCCTGCGGTCGAGGTGCGACAGCTGGTGATCCGGGTCATCGATACGGGCATAGGCTTGTCCAAGCAGGTGCAAGCCTCGCTGTTCCGGCCGTATGCCCAGGCCAAGCAATCCTATCGGCGCACTGGCGGTACCGGCCTGGGCCTGGTGATCTGCCGGCGCCTGGTCAGCTTGATGCGCGGCAGGTTGGTGCTCAGCAGCTTGCAGGGGGTCGGTACCCAGGTCGAGGTGTGGTTGCCAGTTGAGCGGGCTGTTTCCCCGCAACTGCCGGCACCTGAGCCTGCGCCGAGCGCGGAATCGGCTAACGGTTTGCAGGTGTTGGTGGTGGATGACTCGCTACCCAGTCGGCAAGTGTTGCAGGCACAACTCGACAGCCTTGGTTGCGCGGCGCTGCTGGCGGCTGATGCCGACCAGGCGGTGGCGTTGTTCAGTGCGCACCGGGTCGATATGGTGCTGATCGATTGTGACTCGCCAGAGGGCGACGCCGAGGGCATGGTCAGCGCGTTTCGTGAGTCGCAGCTCCAACAGGAACGCTCATATTGCCCGATCATCGCGCTCTCGCAATTTAGCGGGAATGAATACCTGCAACGTTGTTTCGATGCCGGTATGGATGGTGTACTGAGCAAACCGGTCCAACAGGCCATGTTGCAGCAGATGATTGAACTCTGGTGCGAAGTAACCCCGGCGCCGCAAGTTGCAGAGTACCTGGAAACTCCAGGGTCGCCGGAGGCTGTGCGCCAGGAACTTAACAGCCTCATAGAACTACTTGCCCTGCGCGATCGCGGCATGGCGCTGGAGGCGCTACACAGACTGCGCACTGCCGCGTTGGACGTCGGCTGGGAGGACTTCGCGGCCACCGCGCAGCGTATCGAAGTGCTGTTGCAGGACGAAGTGAACTGGCCAGCAGAAGCGGTTGCGGGCCATGCCCGTAGCCTGCTTGAGCACAGGGCCGGGCTTCCCTGCGGAGCCTAGGTAGAGTAGGGGCTTCACAGCAGGACAGGTTGATCTGGGAATGATGCAATCGCCGCGAATTGCATGCCCTGCCGCAACATCTGCCTCACCGCCTCGATAAAACTCGATGGCGGCCACCGGTTGTTTGCTGCTTCTGCATTGATAAACATTGCAGCGCCTGTTTTTAGGAGTGCTCCTATAGACGGGTTACTAATGTTTTTCCATTAAATAGTGCAGTGCGGCAGTAAGTTTTATAGTGGTTTTAATTGTTGGGAATTTTCCGTGCTCAATTGTTTTTCAGAGCGCTCCTATATTGAGTTCGATGTGGGCTCCCTAAACTCAGCCCCGCAACAGCACAGAAGCTCTCCGATAAACGGAAGCTTTATAACTTACTGTAGAACATCGCTCTCTCGGAGTTACTCATGAATTACAAAGCTCGCGCCCTCGCTGTACTGGTCGCTGCCACCGCCTCTACCGTTGCTCTGGCTTCAGACGGCAAAATCGATTTCAACGGCGAACTGAAAGCCGAAACCTGCAAGGTTGCGGTTAACGGCGCGGCTGGTGCGAGCCCGTCGACTGTCACGCTGCCAACCGTCTCTACCGCTGCCCTGGGAGCAAAAGGCCAAGTGGCAGGCCAGACCGGTTTCAATATCGAGCTGAGCGATTGTTCTGCCGCGCTGAAAACAGCTGCTGCATTCTTTGAGTCGAGCGGCAGCGTTGATGCAACCAGCGGCAACCTGAAGAACGTGAGCGGTACTGCCACCCAGGTTCAGCTGCAATTGGTTGACGCAACCAATGGCAACGCGATCAAGGCCGGCAACACTGCGCAGGTCACTTCCACCAGCCGTATTGCCATCGATGCAACCTCCAAGGCCGCCATCCTGCCATACGCTGTCCAGTACTACGCTCAAGCCCCGACCACTCCGGGTACCGTAGTTGGCTCCGTGACTTACTCCATCAATTATCAGTAAGTCGCCGCTCATGGACACACGCCCTGTTCAGTGACAAAAGGGCGTGCTTCCAGGCAGCAACGGGATTACGTAATGCCTTGCACATCTGCCCTCAGACAATTGCTCCTGGCAAGCCTTGTGACACTGACGTGTTCCCAGGCTATCGGGGGTGTAGTGATTACCGGAACCCGCCTGCTCTACCCGGCGGACCAGAAAGAAATCACGGTAAAACTCAACAACAACGGCACGCAGCCAGCGCTGATCCAGTCGTGGATCGACACCGGCAGCGTTGAGTCGACTCCGACCAGCTCCAAGGCGCCGTTCCTGCTTTCACCGCCGGTGGCGCGCATCGATCCGACCAAGGGCCAAAGCCTGCGGGTGTTGTTTACCGGGGCTCCCATGGCCCAGGACAAAGAGTCGGTGTTCTGGCTCAACGTATTGGAAATTCCACCCAAGCCCGAGGCGGGTGCAGATATCAATACGCTGCAAATGGCATTCCGTTCGCGGATCAAATTGTTTTATCGCCCGACCGGCTTGCCAGGCACTGCCAGCGAGGCGATCGAGCAGGTGCAGTGGCAATTGGTGCCCGCACGCGATGGGCAAGGCTTGGCCTTGCAGGCCTTCAATCCGTCGGCGTTCCATGTTTCGCTGATCGAGTTGGAACTGGTGGCTGGCGCCCAGCGTGAGCGCAGTGAAGACGGCATGATCGCTCCGGGTGAAACCCGCCAATTTGTGCTCCCAACGCTCAAGGTCCGACCGGCTGCGGGTGCTCAGGTGGAGTTCAGCGCTATCAACGATTACGGCGCACTGATCCCGACCCGTAAAGCACTCAAGCCCTGATTAAACCTCAAGTTTTTTAGTCGCGAGTCATTTATGTCGACCTCTTCCAGCTGCAGGCTTTCTCTGCGGGCGCGGCCTTGCTTCGCCTTGAATCCGCTCTCTGCCTTGATCCTCAGGGTATTGGCCATCGCCCCTGGTGCATGGGGTATACAGGGTGCGCTGGCGCAAGAGGTGCAGTTCAACGATGCGTTCCTGCCTGAAGACTCGCGCAATCTCGACTTGGGCGCCTACCAGACCGGCAACCCGGTGATGCCCGGGCAATACCGTGCAGACGTAGTGCTTAACGGCCAGTTGAACAGCCGCCAGGACATTCGCATCGACGCCCAGGCCGACGGCAGTAAGCCGGTGGTCTGCATGACGCGTGGCTTGCTTGAGCGTCAGGGTGTGGAGATGAGCAAGCTGGCGCCTGAAAGCACTTTGGCGCTGGACAGCCAGGGCTGTGCCGCCGTGGGCAGTCTGATCCCGGGTGCAACCGCGAATTTTTCACCGGAAAACCAGGCCCTCGACCTGAGCATTCCCCAGGCGGCGCTGCGGCGCAATGCCCGAGGATACGTCAGCCCGGAACTGTGGGATCGCGGCGTGACCGCAGGCATGCTCAGCTACAGCTTCAATGGCAGCCGTAACCGTACCCGCAGTGGCAACTCTGACTCGGCATTCCTGGGCCTGCACACCGGCCTCAACCTGGGTGACTGGCGCCTGCGCCACAACGCGTCGATGAGCTGGCAGTCACGTCAGGGCAATAATTACCAAGCCCTGGACTCCTATGCGCAACGCGACATCACCGCGTTGAAAAGCCAACTGACGGTGGGTGAGTCCAACACCTCCGGCGAGATCTTCGACACCCTGTCCTACCGTGGTGTGCAACTGGCCAGTGACGACCGCATGCTGCCCGACTCCATGCGCGGCTATGCCCCGGTGATCCGTGGGATTGCCCGCACCAACGCCCGTGTGACCATTCGCCAGGCCGGCAACATCCTGCTGGAAACCACCGTGGCTCCCGGGGCATTTGTGATTGATGACCTGTATTCAACCGGCTATGGCGGCGACCTCAGTGTCAGCGTGGCGGAAGCCGACGGCACTGAGCAGAACTTCATCGTGCCCTATGCCTCGGTCAGCCAGTTGCTGCGCCCCGGTACCTCGCGCTTCAGCCTGACCGCAGGCGAGACCCGCAATAACTACGTCGACAAGCAATCGCGCCTGCTACAAGGCACTGTGCAATATGGCCTGAACAATACGTTCACCGGATTTGCCGGGATGCAGTCCAGCGATGACTACACCGCCGTGCTCACCGGCCTGGCGTTTGGCACGCCGATCGGTGCCATGGCCATCGACTTGACTCACGCCCAGACTGACCTGGCCACTGGTGCCGCCAAAGGGCAGAGCATGCGGGTGTCCTACAGCAAAAATGTGCTCAGCACGGGCAGTAACTTCACCGTTGCGGCTTATCGTTTTTCTACCAGCGAATACCTGGACTTCAGTAACGCCATGCAACTGCTCGATGCCGAGAAAACGGGGTGGGACACCAGCATGTTCGGGCGCCCGCGCAGTCGCTTTTCGGTCACCGCCGACCAGAGCCTGGGGGAGTGGGGGCAAGTGGCAATCAGCGGCTATGCGCAGAACTACTGGAACCTGCCGGGCAGTGATTTGCAGTACCAGTTCAGCTACAGCAAGCAGTTCAATCGCATCAGCTTCAGTGTGAACGCCAACCGCAGCCGCATGGGCCTGGGGGACATGGAAAACAGCTTTTTGCTGACCATGAGCATGCCTCTGGAATTTGGCGGTCCAGGCTTCAGCCCGCAAATGACCGCACAGGTAGGACGTGACTCCCAAGGCAACTACAGCGAGCAGGCCGGCATCAGCGGCACCGCTGGCGAGGACCGTCAATATGGCTATGGCGCGACGGTCGGCCATGACGGTGCCAGTAACAGCAAGAGCGCGGCCCTCAATGGCCAATACACCGGCGCGCGCGCCATGCTCAGCGCTGCCCTGGGACGCGGTGATGGCTACACCAGCGCCTCGGTGGGCGCGAGCGGCAGCGTGGTGGCGCATGCCGATGGGGTGACCATGACTCCTTATCGCGGTGAAACCATGGCGGTGGTCAGTGCCCCGGGTGCGCAGGGGGCCAAGGTGTCCGGCTACCCTGGCCTCAAGCTCGACAGCCGCGGCAATGCCGTGGTTCCGTACCTGCGGCCATATGAGTTGAACGAAGTGGCAATCGACCCTATTGGTAGCTCGCTGGACGTCGAACTCAGCGAAACCAGCCAACAGGTGGCCCCGCGCGCCGGTGCGGTGGTGCACCTCAAGTACACCACCAACCAGGGCCGCGCAGTGTTGCTCAACGTACGCCTCGACGATGGCAGCAGCCTGCCCTTTGGTGCTGGCGTGACAGATATCGACGGCACCTCGGTCGGCGTGGTCGGGCAGGGTGGCCAGCTCTACGCACGGATCAAGCCGCAAACCCGTCAGTTACTGATCAACTGGGGAAGCAAGACCCATCAACAGTGCGCACTGGTCATCCCGGCGGGCCCCGGCGAAGGGCAGCAATTGCAACAGGTAGACGCGGTTTGTGCGGCCGGTAAGCAAGTCGCTGGCAGCGTGCAGCCCAACACTCTTCAAAAGGTACAGTTATGAACATTGGCGCTTTGATCAAGGCGGGCCTGGCCGTCGCGGCATTGTGGGCGGCGGCGGGGACGGCCATGGCGGTCACTTGCACCTACATGGAGGGTATCCAGCCGGCCGTGGGCTCCATGCCATTGCAGATTTCGGCGATCACTATCGGGCGCGATCTGCCGGTGGGTACCGAGGTATATCGTCAGCGCTTCAGCATGGCTGCGGGCCAGGCGCCCAAGCTTGAATGCCTCTATGCCCCGTATCAGCAGTGGACTGAGATGACAGTCGACTCCCGTTATCCCATGGCCAATGTGTCCAGCGGGACCTACGCCAACAAGGTCTATAGAACCAGCATTCCGGGGCTGGGGGTTGCCTTCAACAGCTCGGGCGGCCTGCTGCCAAGGCAATCTGGCAAGGCATGGACCACATGCACATCTGGCTACAGGTGTGTGGTCCCATTTGACGGGCCTTCGAACTTTGAGCTGATCTTGATCAAACTGGGCGATGTAACGCCTGGTGTATTGGTGGGCAATACGTTGCCGGTCGTCAGTCTGTACGGCAACTTCGGCGATGCGAGAATGCGCGGCTTCAGTATGGGGATCTCCGGCAATATCCAGATTGTCTCGAGTACCTGCCGTACACCGGATGTCTCGGTGCCCATGGGCTCTCATCTGACCTCCAAGTTCACCGGGCTCAACAGCAGCACGGGCTGGACGGATTTTTCCATCGCTTTGAATGACTGCCCGGCGTTCAACGGGATCTATACGACAACGGGGCCGGCCTGGTCATCGCAAAGTGGAAATTTTCCTTCTGGTACGAACATCGGCAGTGGCTCTCTGGTGCGTAACACCCTGCAGTACCGCATCGACCCCGCGCGTACGGCGATCAACACGAATAACGGTGTACTGGGCCTCGACCCTGGCGCCACGGGCAGTGCGCCCGCCGCCACAGGGGTTGGCGTGCAGGTGCAGAACCGCAACGGCAACTCGGTCATCCTTGGAACCAACCAAAGCAGCGGCCTCACCCTGCGCCCCAACGAGGGGAGTTATACGATCCCCTTGCGCGCCCGCTACCTGCAGACGGCGAGCAAGGTAACCCCCGGCCCGGCGAATGCCTCGGCGACGTTTACGATTATTTACCAGTGATTGCTCCTGCTAGGTCTGCGTCAGAACCGATCCAGCCGATAGGCCGCCAATGCCGGCAATCCCTGGGGCTGAGGCACATAAATCGGCGATACCCACTGCGCGATCAGCTCGGCAGTGACGGCCGCTTGCGTCAACCCCAAATGTTGATGCCCGAAAGCAAGCAACACTCTGCCGTCGCACACCCGGTCGATGATTGGCAGCGAGTCCGGCAACGACGGCCGAAAGCCCATCCACGGCGTGGCGTCCTCAGCGCTCAGTTCGTCACGCAACAGGCCGCGGCTGAGCCGGTGCAACTGCCAGGCGCGCTGCATGTTTGGCGGGCGGTCGAGGCCGGCGAATTCCACGGTGCCGGCCAGCCGTAGCCCATCGCTCATGGGCGTCATGATGAACTTGCGTTCCAGTGAGGTGACGGCGAAGGGCAGGCGATCTTGTTCATGGGGCAGCATCAGGTGATAACCGCGCTCGGTGTCCAGGGGCACCTTTTTGCCGGTCAGCGCCTGGGTGAGCCTGGCCGAGTGGGCGCCGCAGGCGATCACCACCTGGCGTGCGGCCAAGCGGCCCTGGTCGGTGATCAGTGCAACGCCCTGGTTCTGAAGCTGGCCGTCCCGGACCTGGCGCTTGAGAAAGGTCACGCCGCTGGCCTTGGCGGCCTCGACCAGTTCGCACACCACGCGATACGGATCGAGGAAATGCCCGGTGCGGGGAAAGAACAAGCCCCCCTGGATCCGCTCGCTCAATTGCGGTGCGGCCTGCTGCACGGCGTCGGCCGACCAGCAGTCCACCGGCACGTTCTGCTGGGTCATGCGCGCTTGCAAACCCTCAATTGCTTGCCGCGATTCGGCACGCTCGAACACCAGCAGCGAGCCGTCCTCGCGCATCAACTGGGGCCGGTCGATGTTCGCCAACAAGCGCTGCCAGGCGCCCAGGCTGCTTTCGTTGAGGGCACGGATACCGGCGACCGTGCGCTGGTAAGCTGCCGGGCGCAGGTTTAACAAGAGGCGAGCAAACCAGGGCAGCGCACGGGGCAGGTATTTCCAGTCCAGGCGCAGCGGGCCCATGGGGTCCATGAGCATCGCGGGCAGGCGCATCAGGATCGACAGGTCGGCGATGGGGAACACCTGTTCGGTGGCCAAATGCCCGGCATTGCCGAACGAGGCGCCCATCCCCGGTTCCTGCTGGTCGATGACCACCACGCGCCGGCCCTGGTGCGCCAGTTGCAGCGCGCAGGCGACGCCGATGATGCCGGCGCCGACCACCGCGATGTCGATCTCGGGTTGACGATTGTCGAGCATGATCAGGCTTCTCTCTGGCCGTCGAGCAAGCGTCGCAGCCGCAGCGGGTTGCCTTGTTTCAGTGCGTCGGGCAGCAGGCTGTCGGGGAAGTCCTGGTAGCACACCGGCCGCAGGAAACGCAGGATCGCGGCGGTGCCGACCGAGGTCGAGCGCGAGTCCGAGGTCGCGGGGAAGGGCCCGCCATGCACCATGGCATCACACACCTCGACCCCGGTCGGCCAGCCGTTGACCAGCAGCCGGCCAGCCTTGCGCTCAAGTGCCGGCAGCAATGCCCGTGCCTGTTCAACATCCCCCTCATCCAGGTGCAGGGTGGCGGTCAACTGGCCTTCGAGGTGCTCAGTCACTTGGCGCATTTGCGCGTTGTCGGCGCACTGCACCAGGAGCGAGGCGGCGCCGAAGACTTCGGCCTGCAAATGCGGGTTGGTAAGGAAGTCTTGCGCGTGGGTAGTAAACAGCTGCGCCTGGCATTGGTTCGGCCCTTGCGCCGGCAACCCGCTGGCCAGGCAGTGGGCATGCTCAGCCAGTGCGCTGACGCCCGCCTCATAGGCCTGGAAGATGCCCGGTGTGAGCATGGTCTGCGCCGGGCTGCGTTGCAGCAAGTCGCTGGCGAGGCTGACAAACTGCTGCAGTTCCGGACCTTGAACCGCAATCACCAGGCCGGGGTTGGTGCAGAACTGCCCGGCGCCCTGGGTCAATGAGGCGACAAACCCTTGTGCCAGTGCTTCGCCGCGCGCCTTGAGGGCGCCCGTAAACAGGTACACCGGGTTGATGGCGCTCATTTCCGCGTACACCGGAATGGGCTCCGGCCGTGCCTGGGCCGCCTGGCACAAGGCAATACCGCCACTTTGCGAACCGGTGAATCCCACTGCCTTGATCCTTGGGTCGCTGACCAGGGCAATCCCCACTTCGCGTCCGGAACCGTACAGCAGGGAAAACACGCCCTCGGGCAGACCACACTGCTTCACGGCACGGGCCAGCGCGCGGGCCACCAGTTCGCTGGTGCCGGGGTGGGCGCCGTGGGCCTTGACGATCACCGGGCAACCGGCGGCAAGGGCTGAAGCGGTATCACCGCCGGCCACCGAGAACGCCAGCGGGAAGTTACTGGCGCCGAATACGGCCACCGGGCCCAGCGGCACCTGGCGTTGGCGCAGGTCGGCACGGGGCAGGGGCTGGCGGCCTGGTTGGGCGCCATTGACCCGCACGTCCAGCCATTCGCCAGCGCGTACGGTGCGGGCGAAGGTACGCAGTTGCTGGCAGGTGCGGCCCCGTTCGCCCTGGATCCGCGCGTGGGGCAAGCCGGTTTCGGCCACGGCACGCTCGATCAGTTCATCGCCGAGGGCTTCGATTTCGCTGGCGATGGTTTCGAGGAATTCAGCACGCGCCGCCAGTGATGTCTCGCGGTAGCTGTCGAAGGCTGACCACGCCAACGCGCAAGCCTGGGCCACCTGCTCGGTGGAACCGCCGGGATAGGCCGGCTCCAGCGCAGCATCGGTGGCTGGGTTGATCGCACGGATGGCTGTGCGGGTGCCGGGAATGGAGTGCTGACCGATCAGCATATTGCCTGTCAGAGTCATGGCCTGTTCCTGAAAAAAGAAGGGACGCCGCTGTGTAGCAGCGGCGTACGAGCAGTCAGTCGACGTTCTGTTCTGCCGACCAGTTGGCGTACCACTGGCGGAACAGCGCGTACTGGTGCTCGGCATACCGGCGTTGGGCATCGCTGAGCACATCGCTGTCGTTGAAGTGCAGGCTGTATTCCAGGTCGCCATTGAGCACCATCAGGTGCTTGTAATAGAGCACCAGGTCGCAGCCTTCATCGAAGGACGACAGCACCGCCAGCGCCGCTTCCAGCTCCCGGGCCTGGCGCCGGGCCTTGGCATCGCCCTTGGCAGCCTTCTTACTCAGGGCCACCAGTTGCAGGACTTCCCGTGGCAGGGCGTTGCCGATGCCAGTGATCGCGCCGGTGGCGTTGCAGTTGACGAAACCGTGCACCACCTGGGTATCGACACCGACCATCAGGGTCACGTCATCGTCTTTGGAAGTGATGTGTTCGGCCGCATAGCGCAGGTCGGCGCCGCCGCCGAACTCCTTGAAGCCGATCAGGTTCGGGTACTCGCGACGCAGTTCAAAGAACAGGTCTGCGCGGGTGGCGAAGCCGTAGTAGGGGCTGTTGTAGATCACCGACGGCAGGTTCGGTGCGGCGCTGAGGATCGCCGCGAAGTGGGCCTTTTGCGCAGTGGCCGAAGCGCCACGGGACAGCACCCGTGGGATGACCATCAAACCGTGGGCGCCGACCTTGGCGGCGTGGGCGGCATGGGATATTGCTTCACGGCTGTTGACCGCCCCGGTGCCGACAATGGTCGGGATGCCCGCAGCCACCAGGCGCGCCACGCCTTCCTGGCGCTGGGCTTCGGTGAGCAACGGCCAGTCGCCCATGGAGCCGCAATACACCACGGCGCTCATGCCGATGTCGATCAGTTCGCGGCCCTTGGCGACCAGGGCGTCGAAGTCCGGCTGACGCTCGGCGGTGCACGGGGTCATCAGGGCAGGGATGCAGCCGGTGAAAATGTTATCGCTCATGGTTCTATCTCCTTGGAAGGGTCTGTTGTAACGCTGCCGGGTGCTCAAATGCCCCAGGCGAAGGGGTCCTGTTCGTCGATCAGCAAGGTGCTGTCGGCGGTCATATAGGCGCGGCCGGTGATGAAGGGGCGGATGCGTTCGCCCTCCCATTCAAAACGGCCTTCGAATTGGCTGGCGGTGATGCTGGCTTGTACCCAGGGCTCACCGGCCTGAAGCTTTCCATCGGCGGCCAGGCACGCCAGCTTGGCGCTGGTACCCGTGCCGCAGGGCGAGCGGTCGTAGGCCTTGCCGGGGCACATGACGAAGTTGCGGCTGTCGGCCTGGTCGTCATCGGCGAACAGTTCGATATGGTCGATCAACGCGCCGTCTGCGCCATGGATGCCTTGGGCTTCGAGGGCCTTGAGCATGGCCCAGGTGAAGTCGGTAAGGACCTCGACATTGGCCATGTGCACATCCTGGCCGTGCTCGGACACCAGGAAAAACCAGTTGCCGCCCCAGGCGATATCGCCGTAGATCCGGCCATGCCCCGGTACATCCACGGGCACCTGCTGGCGATAGCGATAGGCGGGCACGTTGCGCAGGGTGACCGCGCCGTCCTCATGCAGGGTGGCGCTGACTTGGCCCACCGGCGTGTCGATGCTGTGCACCCCTGGCGCGATGCGGCCCAAGTAGTGCAACGAGGCAATCAGGCCGATGGTGCCGTGGCCACACATGCCGAGGTAGCCGGCGTTGTTGAAAAAAATCACCCCGCAGGTGGCCCCCGGCGAAACCGGCTCGCAGTACAGCGCGCCGACCAGTACATCGTTGCCACGGGGCTCCAGCAGGCAGGCGCGGCGCCATGGGTCGTGCTCGGTGCGCAGGCTCTCAAGCTGCTCGGCGATGGTCTGGCCGGCCAGCTGCGGGAAGCCATTGATGATCAGGCGCGTCGGTTCGCCGCCGGTGTGGGAGTCAATCACATGCAGTCGTTTCATCCAGCTATTCCTTGGTGATTGGCCAATTACGCGTTCGCCGGGTGCATGCCGGTAGTGGGCAGCACGGCTTCGCTTTCGTCGTCTTCGTGTTCCAGTTCTACCAAGTGCGCCGGCACGCCGGTGGCTGCACCCCAGTAGTAGATGCCCATGGCACAGGCGGCGACGACCAGGGTGTCGAAGGGATGGCTGAGCACGCCCAGGCCGCCGAAACTGCCGAGTTTCGACAGCACCATGGTCACGGTGTAGAAGCCGATCAGCCACGCGCTGGAGCGCACTTGCTGGGCGATGCTCAGGTGCTGGGTCGGCACCAGGCGGCGGCACAGCAGGTACACCACAAACATCACGATTTGCAGGCCCAGCAGCCAGGACACGGTGTTCCAGCCCGACCAGTAGACGATCAGCGCGGCGATGATGAACGACAGCGGGCCCAGCACACTCATCCACTTGACCCGGAACGGGCGCGGCATGTCCGGCGCATTGCGTCGCAACGCAGCCACGCACACCGGGGCCACGGCGTAGCTCAACACCAGGGCGGCGGACACCACATTGATCAGCGCTTCCCAGGACGGGAACGGCAGGGTCCAGAACACCGACAAGCCAAAGGTCAGCCACAACGCCGGGCGCGGGATACCGGATTTCTCATCAATACGCGTGAAAATCTTGAAGAAAGTGCCAGTCTGCGCCCAGCCATAGATCACCCGTGGCGTGGCGTTCATATAGATATTGCCGCAGCCGCTGGGGGAGATCACCGCGTCGGCCACCACCAGGTAGGCCAGCCAGCCCACGCCCAGGGCCAGGGCGATATCGCGATAGGGCAGGGCCAGTTCCTTGCTGATGCCGGCCCAGCCATTGGCGAGCATTTCGGTGGGCACGCCGCCGAGGAAGGCCACTTGCAGCAGCACATAAATTGCCGTGGACAGCAGCACCGAAAGGATCAGGGCAATGGGAATGGTGCGTTGTGGGTTTTTCACTTCGCTGGCCACCGAGATGATCGGCGTCAGCCCCAGATAGGCAAAAATCACCCCGCCGGCGGACACCGCCATTTCAATCCCCGACAGGCCGAACGGCGCGAACCCCTGGGAGTGGAAGTTGGCCGGTTTGAAGAAGGTGAACAGCACGCCAATCACCAGCAGCGGCACGATGAACTTGAAAATGCTGACCAGGTTATTGGCGATGGCGAAGGTCTTGACGCTGCGGTAATTGAGCACGAAAAACAGGCAGAGCAGGCCGAACTGCACCAGCCAGCCGAGGGGGGTGGGGTCGCTGGAGCCAGCCTTGGTCAACTCGGGAAACCAGGCGGCGGCATATTGCCTTGCGGCAACCACTTCAATCGCCACCAGGCTGGAAAACGCGATCAGCGTGATAAAGCCCATCAGGTAGCCCAGCAGCGGGCCGTGGGAATACACCGGGTAGCGCACCACGCCCCCGGCACGGGGCAGGGCGGCGCCCAATTCGCAATACACAATGCCCAGCAACAGCACGGCAAAACCGCCGAGCAACCAGGAAAAAATCCCCGCGGGGCCGGCAATGGACGACACGTGACTGGCGGCAAACAACCAACCGGAACCGAAGATGGCTCCCAGGCCGATAAAGGTGAGGTCGATCAGAGACAGCTGTTTCTTGAACTTGCCTTGGGCTGACATAGCGGCGCCTTCTTGTGGGTTATTGGATAGGCATGCAGTGGCGCTACAGTGAACCCATCGGCGCGCTGGCGATTGATGTTTTGCGCGGCTATCAATGACGAATTCAGCACAATTGCCAGGTGGGCAACGGCACTCGACAGGGCCCCGGCCATCGGGCAATCTGCTGGCCCGGCGAGGCGATAAACGAGGCGGTGAGCGGCATGATGCACAACGCGTTTGCAGCCCTGTGCCAGGGCGATGAGCAGCGCCCCCACAGCCTCGAACAGCTGCTGGCGGGCGTGGCCATGCTGTTACCGATGCTCGACGTGATCCCCAATGCGACGATGTTTATAAAGGATGTGCAGGCGCGCTATGTCATGGCCAACCACACCCTGGTGCAGCGCTGTGGCTTGAAAGACCGGCGCCCGTTACTGGGCAAGACCAGCGCCGAAGTGTTCCCCGCGCAGTTGGGGCCGGGCTATACCGAACAGGATCGGCGCGTACTGGAGCAGGGCCTGGTACTGGAGGACCAACTGGAGTTGCACCTGTACGGCAGCCGCGAACCCGGTTGGTGCCTGACCCACAAATGGCCGTTGTATAACCGCGAGGGGGCGATCATCGGCTTGGCTGGGATTTCGGTCGACCTGCAATCCGCCAGCGAGACCCACCCGGCCTATCAGCGCCTGGCGGCGGTGGACGAACACATCCGCGCCCATTTCAACCAGCGCGTGACCCTCGGCGAACTGACACGCATCGCCGGCATCTCGGTGGCGCAACTGGAGCGTTACTGCAAGCGCGTATTCCACCTGACACCCCGGCAGATGATCCAGAAAGTGCGCCTGGAACATGCCCATCGCCTGTTGCACACCGAGTTGCCGATCACCGAAGTGGCCTTGCAATGCGGCTACACCGACCACAGTGCATTCACCCGCCAGTTCAAGGCATTGACTGGCTTTACGCCGCGTCAGTATCGGCAGGCCACCAGCCAATGAGTGGACGCAAGTCCATGTGACAGATGGCTTGCCAGCGATAGCGGTGGGTCAGCCAACATCAATCCCAGCAATGCCGCCGCCATCGCAGCCTCGCTGGGGCTCGACAGCTCCCACCTCGATCTTCAGGGGGTGGAGGATTGCGTTTCAGCTGCCATTGCAGGATGCATCCGGTACTCAATGTACTGAGGATCCAAGGTGGGAGCTGGCTTGCCTGCGATAGCGGCGGGTCAGCCAACATCAATCCCAGCAATGCTGCCGCCATCGCAGCCTCGCTGGGGCTCGACAGCTCCCACCTCGATCTTCAAGGGGTGGAGGATTGCATTTCAGCTGCCACCGCAGGATGCATACGATGCTCAATGTGCTGAAGATCCAATGTGGGAGCTGGCTTGCCTGCGATAGCGGTAGTTCAGCCAACATCAACCCCCGCAATGCTGCCGCCATCGCAGCCTCGCCGGGGCTCGACAGCTCCCACCTCGATCTTCAGGGGGTGGAGGATTGCATTTCAGCTGCCACCTTGGATCTTCATTGCTGCAACTGAAGGGCCTCACGCTTGAAAAAGCGCTTCTGCTCAAATGGAATCTCTTCGCGGTCGGCGTAGGGTGCGCTGTACCAGTTGCCGTAGGTGGGATTCGGCAGCAGGAACCAGCGCTGGCCGAACCAGCCTGCATAGGGCTCGACCGCCCGGCGTTGGGCGGCCAGGGTGTTGTGTTCGGCCTGGACGAAATCCCCCAGGGAATCCCCGACCATCAACAGCACCCGCGCCTGGCTGGCGACCCACTGGCGGCGGCAGTTCTTGCCGTAGCCGGCCTGTTCGCAATGGCCGGTCGGGGTGGCGGCCGCCAGTATTTGTTGGTTGCTGTCCACCGGGAAACCACGCAGGCGCAGGTTAGCGACCGTGGCCTGAACCTGGCTGTGTTCGCGGTTGGTCAGGTAATACACCTTGATCCCGCGTTGCTGCGCCGCCTGCACAAACGCCACGGCACCGGGCAGGGTCTGGGCCTTGGCCTGGTCGACCCAGGTGTTCCAGCGATCATAGGAGTAGACCTGGTTGTTGATGATGTCCCGCGCGTTGAGTGGCACGTTGTCCAGCAGGGTTTCGTCGATATCGACGATCACCGCCGGCGGCAGGCCGCTGAGGTTGCGTGGGGCAAAGGGCAGGGCGTCCCAGTCCTTGCTGGCCAGGGCCACGTCGAGCTGGCGGGTGGCGTTGGCAAACACCTGGCGATAGATCAACTCATGCTCGATGGAGGTTTGGGTCCAGAGCACCGCATCCAGTTGGTCGTTGGCCGGTGGGTGCTGTTGGCAACCGACCAATAGTGAAGAGAACAGGCAGATGCTGGCGAAGGTGAGATTGCGCATGAAAGGCTCGGCCTCAAGAGTGAAGGGGCGCTCAGGGCCAGCACATTAGCCTAATCGACGAGGTTTGTGCGTGACCTGCGTATGATCCGCGGCTTCCAACCGCAGACCTCTTCAAGGATACGGC
The DNA here is from genome assembly GCF_030687625.1 of Pseudomonas sp. FP2294. Taxonomy (NCBI): domain Bacteria; kingdom Pseudomonadati; phylum Pseudomonadota; class Gammaproteobacteria; order Pseudomonadales; family Pseudomonadaceae; genus Pseudomonas; species Pseudomonas sp. FP2294. The sequence continues at coordinate 3,337,003 of NZ_CP117441.1, read as the reverse complement.
CCATGCGCCTGCGACAACCTCTGCTTGTTCTTTCCCCGCGCTGGCTCGGCTTGGGGGCTGCCCTGACGTTCAGCCACCTGGCCCAGGCCGATGAGGCGCTGCAGTTGGCGCCGCTGCAAGTCACCAGCACCGAACTGAGCGAAGGCGAAGCGGCCCAGGCGCAACTCAAGCAGGTACCCGGTGGGACCAACTACGTTGACATGGCCAGCGTCGAGCAGGGGCGGGTCAGCAGCAATGAAGACGTGTTCAAGTACCAGGCCGGCATCTATGCCAAGGCGGCGAATAACGAAGGGGTGAAAATCTCCATTCGCGGCTCGGGCATCAACCGTGGCCCCGGCAGCCATGCGTCCGGCCTGTATGAAACCATCGACGGCCTGCCACTCACCGGCCCCGGCGGCACGCCTTATGAACTCAAGGACCCGCTGTGGCTCAGCCGCGTCGAAGTGCTGCGCGGTGCCAACGGTTTCGACCGCGGCGCACTGGCCCTGGGCGGGGCGGTCAACTATGTCACCCGCACCGGCTACGATGCGCCCAAGTTGCGCGTGCGTTACGAGGCCGGCAGCCATGGATATGCCCAGCGGGAAATCAGCTCCGGGCAAGTGCTGGGCGATGCCGACTATTACATCAGTCTGACCGACACTGACTACGATGGCTTCCAGCAACAAAGCGCCGGCAGTGGCAAGGGCGTGGCGGCCAACTTCGGCTACCGGCTCAACCCGGACCTGGAAACCCGCTTCTATTTGCGTTACCGCGAAACCGCCAACGACAGCCCCGGCAAACTCACGCGCCAGCAGATCGAGCACAGCCCGCGTGCGGCCAATGCGCTCAATTTGACGCGCGACTCCAAGCGCTTGCAGCCGGGTTCTACCTGGATCGCCAACAAGACCACGCTGCAGTTGGACGATAACTCCCGCATCGAAGCGGGGCTGGTGTACCACGACTACCCCATGGACCTGCGCGAAGGCACCAACCGGCTCAAGGTGGCGTATACCGATATCAGCGGCACCTTGAACTACATCCGCCAGGACACCCTGCTGGGACGCGACAGCAAGACCACGGTCGGCCTGCGCACCACCCAGGGCCTGCCCAATAACGGTGTGTCGGAGTACGTGCGGGTGCCTACCGGTACCACCGCCACCTTCGCCCCGGGCACCAAGACCCGTGACTACAGCTACCTGGGGTCGGATACGGTGCTGCACGTGAGCAACGACCTGGAGCTGCTGCCCGATCTGTGGCTGACCACCGGGCTGGCGGCGATCTATACCCGTCGCGAAACCGAAGTCACCTATCCCGAGACCCATGCCCCCTTGAGCACTCATGCCTGGGACTATGCCCCGCGCGTGGGCCTGCGCTATGACTTCAACCCGCAATTGCAGGTGTATGGCAACCTGAGCCGCTCGGTGGAACCGCCGCATGCCTGGTCGATGATCTGGGGTTCCAACAAGTTCTTTGCCGAAGATGTTAATAATCCGGCTTCAGGCTTGGCCCGCGAAGGCGTTAAGCTGCAAAACCAGACCGCCACCACCCTGGAAGTGGGCGGACGCGGCGAAGCCTGGTTCGGCCAATGGGACCTGGCGCTGTATCACTCGCTGGTGCGCCATGAGTTGCTCAGCGTCGAGACCCAGGCGGCTACGCCCAACCTGTCGCAGGTGGTCGCCGAATCCAACGCCAGCCCGACCATTCACCAAGGCCTGGAACTGAGCCTCACCAGCCCGTTGTGGGAGGGCGGCAACACTGGCCGCCTGGCCCTGCGCCAGGCCTACACCTACAGCAACTTCCACTACCGCGACGAACCGCGCTTTGGCGACAACACATTGCCCGGTATCCCCAAGCACTATTACCAGGCGCAGGTGCGCTACGGCCATCCCAGTGGCTTTTTCAGCAGCCTCAATGGCGAGTACTCCTCGCGGGTGGCGGTGGACTACGCCAACTCCTACTACGCGCGAGCCTATGGCTTATTGGGCGCCACCGTTGGCTATGACGCGCCGAAGCACGACTGGCAAGCCTGGGTCGACCTGCGCAACCTGACCAACCAGCGCTATGCCAATACCGTGACCCCGGGCTATGACGATCATGGCAAGGATATGGCGCGCTCGACGCCGGGCGATGGCATGGGCGTGTATGCCGGGGTGTCCTGGAGCTTGCGCTAAGCAGGCCATTGCCGGCGAACCCCTCGCCATAAGTCGGGCCTCCTGCACCCGTGGGGGACAGCTGGTCTGGATGTGCCTGGGGTTCGTTGCCGAGCCCTTGCCCTGCCATCGTTTTACTGTCATCGTTTGCGCGATTGGTAATCTTTCTTGTTTGAGAAACTTTTGCGCATGCATGACTTTCCTGTGGCCGATTGTGATATAGCCCGCCGCCAGCAGACACTCACCGCGCTCTACAGCGACCACCATTCCTGGTTGCAGGGTTGGTTGCGCAAGAAACTCGGCTGTTCGCAGCATGCGGCGGACCTGGCCCAGGATGCATTTGTGCGGGTGTTGCTGCTGGCCGAGCCCCACAATATTCAGGAGCCTCGGGCATTTCTCGCGACCACTGCCGGGCGCTTGCTGATTGACGGTGCGCGGCGACGCAAGATCGAGAAAGCCTATATGCAAGCCCTGGCGATCCAGTACGAAGACGCTGGCATGCCCGATCCGGCGACCATTCATGTCGCGCTGCAGGCCCTGGAACGCATTGCGCTGATGCTCGCCGGCCTGCCGGACAAGGCCCGCGAAGCGTTTCTGCTCAGTCGCCTGGACGGCCTGACCTACAGTGAAATCGCGGCCCAGCTCCAGGTCTCCTCCAGCACAGTAAAAAACTACATCTCCAGCGCGCTGGTGCATTGCTACCAGACGCTGCATGGCGCGGATCCGCTTTGATGTCCGCCGAACAGATTGTCAGCGAGGCAGCGCAATGGTTGGCGCTGCTCAATGATGAGAAAGTCAGCGCCGCTGACCGCCAGGCATTTGAAGAGTGGTGTGAGGCTGACCCACGCCATCGGGTGGCTTTCGAGCGCATGGGGGCATTGTGGGGCAGCCTCGATGAACTGCCTGCCGAACCGGCACGGCTGGCATTGAATCAAGCCTTCATCCCACGCAAGCCCGGTTACGCCGTGCGCGGCGGGCAGGTCCTGGGGCTGTTGGGTGTGTTGGTGCTCGGCTGGGCGAGCGTCGAGCAACTGCCACTGTGGATGGCCGACCAACGTACCGGCGTCGGCGAACGGAGCCAAGTGGTCCTGGCCGATGGCAGCCGGGTGCAGCTCAACAGCAACTCGGCACTGGACGTGAAATTCGACGGCCAGCAGCGTGTAATCGAGTTGCTCAAGGGCGAGATGTGGGTCGAGGTGGCCAAGGATGCGCAGCGGCCATTTGTGGTGCGCACCGACCAGGGCACGGCGACCGCGTTGGGCACGCGTTTCCTGGTCCGGCGCGCGGTGGATGGCTCGACCGTGGTCACGGTGATCGAATCAACGGTGGCCGCCAAAGGCAATCACAGCGAGGCGGTGAAGGTCACGGCAGGCCAGCGCGCGATCCTCAAGCAGGGCCACGCCCAGCCGGCGCAAGCGGTCGGCAGCGGCGACCCGGCGGCCTGGACCCGGGGCTTGCTCACGGTGGATGACCGGCCGTTGAGCGAGGTCCTGCAAACCCTGGCCAGCTATCGCCATAGCGTGGTGCGTTTTGATCCTCAGGCGTTGCAAAGCATGCGCGTGTCAGGGGTGTTCAAGCTCGATGACAGCGATGCAGCGCTGGCGACCCTGGCGGATAACCTGCCGATCAAAGTGGAGCATTTCACCGACCTGCTGGTGGTGATCAAACCCCTCTGATCTGCCTGAAGACACCCGTTCAAATAAAAACCGGTCTCATTCATACCCGATTTCCCGACATGGCCGTCATGGAATATAGAACCCTCTTTTCCAGGACCTCTCATGTCACGCTTTGCTCGTCCGTTGCACCCGCTGGCGCTGTCAGTGGCGATGGCTTTTGCCGCTGTGCCCCTGACCATTCACACCGCATGGGCTGATGAAAGCAGCCATTTCTCGATCCCTGCCGGTGACCTGAGCCAGGCCCTCAACGGCTTTGCCGAACAGGCCGGGCTGGTCCTGGCCTTTGATCCGGCCTTGACCCGCGGCAAGCGCAGCAGCGGTTTGAACGGGCAGTTGAGCAGCGACGCGGCACTCGCCCAGTTGCTGGCGGGCAGCGGTTTGCGGGCCCAGGCGCTGTCTGCCCAGCGCTATCGCATCGAGCCGATCCCCCAGGCGGATGGCTCAGTGGAGTTGCAAGCCACCACCATCAGCGGCGCCGCTCAAAGTGAAAGCCCCATCGGCCCGGTGTCCGGCTATGTAGCCACGCGCAGCCTGTCCGGTACCAAGACCGACACCGCGCTGATCGAGACCCCACAGTCGATCTCGGTGGTCACCAAAGACCAGATGCGCGCGCAGAATGCCGAGAGCCTCAACCAGATCCTGCGCTACAGCGCCGCGGTCGTCCCGGAAACCCGTGGCGCCACTGCCTCGCGCCTGGACCAGTTGACCATTCGCGGCTTCTCGCCGGTGACTTACCTCGACGGCCTGCGCGTGGCGTCGAGCCGCGATGCCTCGCCGCAAAAGGATGCCTTCGACCTGGAGCGCGTGGAGGTCCTGCGCGGCCCGGCCTCGGTGTTGTATGGCCAGGGCAGCCCCAGCGGCGTGATCAATATGGTCACCAAGCGCCCGCTGGATACGCCTTTTCACGAAGTGGGCGTGGAGTACGGCACCTTCAACAAAAAGCGCACCACCTTCGATCTCAGCGGCCCGCTGGATGAGCAAGGGGTTTACTCCTACCGCGTCGCCGGCTTGTTCGATGATGCCGACGGCCAGGTCGAGCACACCGAGACCCGCCGCCAATCCCTGTCTTCGGCCTTCACCTGGCGCCCGAACGAGGACACCTCGCTGACCCTGCTCGGGCATTTCCAGAAGGATCCCAAGGGCGCTTCCTACGGTTCGATGCCGGCCTGGGGCTCGGTGTTGCATAGCCCGCTGGGGCGCAAGATTGATGTCGATTTCTACGACGGCGAGAAGAACTTCGAGAAGAGTGACCGCGCGCATTACTCCATCGGTTATGCCTTCGAGCATCACCTCGACGACGTCTGGACCGTACGCCAGAACGCTCGCTATATGCGCAGCGAAGGGATCTACCGCAGTATCTACAGCAGCAACCTGCAGGCCGATTACCGCACCTTGAACCGCTCGACCATTGCCACCGATGTCGACATGGATGCCTACAACCTGGATAACCAGTTGCAGGGCAAGTTCGACACCGGCCCGGTCCAGCACACGCTGTTGATGGGGCTTGATTACCAGAACACCAGCGTCGATACCAAGGCCGGTTACGGCAAGGGACCGGACCTGGATATTTTCGATCCGGTATATGGCGCGCCAGTCACCACCCCGGCATTTTCCAGCGACGCCACCCAGCGCAGCGAGCAGACTGGCGTGTATCTGCAGGAGCAGGCGAAGTGGGATAAGTGGGTGCTGTTGATGGGCGGTCGTTATGACTGGGCCAGCACGGATAACAGCTCATTGAGTTTGACCGACGGCAAGAAAACCAAATCCTCCCTGGACAGCAAAGCCTTCACCGGCCGCCTGGGGGTGGTCTACCTCTTCGATAACGGCCTGGCGCCATACGCCAGCTATTCCGAATCCTTCTCCCCGCAATCGGGCACCGGCTACGGTGGTTCGGTGTTCAAGCCCACCGAAGGCAAACAGTACGAAATCGGCATCAAGTACCAGCCGCCAGGCAGCAACAGCTTTATCACCGCCGCCATCTTCGACCTGCGCCAGAACAACGTACCGACCATGGACCCGGACCCAACTCACTTGTGCGGCAATGGTCGCTGCCAGGTCCAGGACGGTGAAGTGCGCTCCCGTGGCTTTGAACTCGAAGGCAAGGCCAGCCTCAACGACAATCTGGATATCACGGCGGCCTATGCCTACCTCGATAACCGCATCAGCAAATCCAACAGCACCGTGCGCTATGCGCCGATCACCGACATTGGCGTCGGCCCCGCCGTGCCGACCCAGGGCACCACGACCTATGCTGTGCCGCGCCACACCGCCTCGGTGTGGGCCGACTACACCTTGCATGACGGCAACCTCAAGGGCTTCGGCGTGGGCGCAGGCGCGCGGTATGTCGGCTCGTCCTGGGGCGATACCGCCAACACCCTGAAGGTTCCGGGCTACACCTTGTTCGATGCGTCGGTGCACTACGACATCCCGCACATCAATACCCAGGGCGACAACCTGCGCCTGGCGCTGAACGCCACCAACCTGGCGGATAAAGAGTACGTGGCGTCCTGCTATTCGTACTCGTGGTGCTGGTACGGCTCGCAACGGACGGTGCAGGCCAGTGCGACGTATCAGTGGTAAACGCCGAGAGTTGATGAGGTTTTTTCCTACAACGGCCTTTTACCCAGGCCGTTGACTCTCTATTATCCGCCCCCAGCACCTCCGGCCATGGAGACGCTCCATCAACTAAGGAAGTCGTAATGCACATTGGAAAAATGCTGGGGTTGGCCCTAATGATGTTGGCAGTGAGTGGCTGCGCCAGCTTCACCAAGGACGAAGTCGCGCCAGTCACCCTGCCATCGAAGGCGAGCTTCGCCAACAAGCCGAACGTTTACGTCGACTTTGATTTCTATCAAGGCGAACCGACCAACGCTGCCGCTGCCGAAGTCCCCCAGGCGCGGGATATGCTGCGTCCGCAGCTGCAAAAAATCCTCACCGATTCCGGCCTGTTCGGTCGCGTGACCCTGGATGAGTTCCAGAAGCAGCCAGGCGATTACAGCCTGCGCCTGAAGGTCTACAACCATCCGCCAGGGGGCGGTCAGATGGTACTGGCGTTTATCAGCGGCTTCACCTTCACCATTATTCCGGCGTTGGGTACCGACCAGTACACCATGAGCCTGGAAGCCCTGGACCCACAAGGCCAGGCGCTTAGCAAAGGCAGCAACCACGATGCGATCAACACCTGGTTGGGTATCTGGTTTATCCCGATGATGGCCTACACGCCAAAAGAAGCGGTGACCGATACTTTCACGCGCCAGGTCAATGCGTTGCTCAAGCAGATGGTCGAGAGCAATAACCTGAAGTACTCGGCACTGGATGGCGGTGTACCGCGGGCCTGATGCGGCCTGCAAAAAAGGGAGCCGGCTGACGGGCTAATACCCGTTAGTTAAGGACGAACACTGTCTCTGTGGCGAGCGGGCTTGCCCGCGTTGGGGCGCGCAGCGGCCCCAACCATGGGACTGCTACGCAGTCCGACGCGGGCAAGCCCGCTCGCCACAATGGGTTCTACTTAACTAACGGGTATTACCCGGCTGACCGGCTTCCTTTTTTTACCTGGTTTTTTACTTGAGTGCCTGGATGAACAGCGGGTCGCTGTACAAGGCTTTGAGCAAGTCACGCACCAGCGGGTTATAGGCATTCGCCGCATTCGGAATCGCAATGGGGCCGAAGAATGAACTGGACCACACGCTGGTCACTTCCTTGGTGGCGTCGTACACCACTGCATCGTTCTTGAACAGGGTGAAGCGCGCGGCCAGCGTGCCGTGGCCTGAGCCTACGCCTGCCGTCAGCTCGTTCTTCACCAGCAGCACGTCAAGGCGGCGTGGCGCGCTTTGATTAAGCAGGCCGGCCAGGGACAGTTCCTGGGTAAGTGCCGCCTGCACATGGGCGGGGATACTGCCGGCGGGCGAACTGATCGGATTGGCCCGAACCATCAACGAACCCTGGCCCGAGGCAGCAGTGACCTTGGCCTGGCTGACGGGCTGCAGCGGTGGCGTCTGCTTGAGGCGCTGGACGTTGTCGAAGTTGGGCTCGTATTGCGTCATGGTCACGCCGCAACCTTGCAGCAGCAGGACTAACAACGGGGCTAACAACAGAAACTTCTTCACGGCATTTCCTTGCGTGAGGGGAATAGTGGCGCGCGATTATGGGCAGCCGCGGGTAGGGCGGCAACCATGGCGGGGAGGGCAGGTGGCCGAGAAGGCATTTTAATGGCCCCCAACTGGCCGATGTTTCGCCAAAATCACTTTTGTTTTCAGGTGGTTAGGTGGGATGCCAATGCGCAACGTAAAAATCACGCTGATTGCCTTGGCCCTGGCGAGCGCTGCGGCGGCGGCCCAGGGCAAGACGCTGCGCGAAGGGGATCGGTACATGTGCAGTTGGGGCGCGGGCACGGCGGCCAGGGCCCAGGAGCTGAAGTTGGCCGGTGTTTCGCTGTATGCCGCGCGGCAGAAAATCCAGCGGTACAAGTTCGACAAGTCCTGGATGCGCATGATGGCCATGGGGATCACCGAGCAGACCTATGACAGCCCCTCGCGGCTCAAACCGACGGCTGTTCGTTCGAGCTTTTATGAAGAGTGCGTGCGCTACAAACTGGCGCGTAAATAGACATGCTACATACTCGGTTATTAACCTGATAGTTATTAGGGTTTTAACCCGGCAAGTTTGGAAGTTGCACCAAAAAGTGGCACGAAAGATATCGCGAACCCTGAAAAATGTGTGGTTATTGAATGACTTAGCGCTGTTTCAATCCGACGAAAGGCTAATAATCAACTTGTTACAGGTTGTCTCGATGGTTATTATGACCGGGCGTTCACCTCCCACGGTTTATGCATTTTTAAATCCCAAGTTTCCATCAGCTACTTGGGATTTTTTTTGTCCGCGATTTGACCTTCATACCTGCCTGGCAGATAAACGTCCGTGGTTTTTCTGGCGCCAGTGCACCAACGCTTTCGCAGAAAAGTGTGGGGTAGCTAACACTTTCGTAGGATTGCCTACACGCGTTGCACAACCTGATCTACCCTGCATGGATCACGTCCATCGCGTCATGTGTGAGCAAGGGTGCCCAGGATGATTCCGATCGCTGAGTTGAGCCGCATCATGGCGTCCGGTTTCGTCCCGCTGTCGTGCGATTGTAGTGTCAACCCCCAGGGTTTCTTGACCATCCGAGTCTTCGAACCGGAGTCCGGTCGCGTCGAGCTGCTGTTGACCGGCGTGTCGCCCCAGGGTCTGGACAGCATCCGTGCCATCTCCAACCTGATTGGCGAACTGCGCACCGAACTCAAGGCCGGGCGCCGTGGGTTTGCGGCATTCGGCTAGGCGTCAGAGCCGGCGCAGAAACGAGCGGACAATGCGCTTGGTGGCGTCGGTGGTGTCCAGTTGCTCCAGGGCACTATAGGCATGCCACTGGCAGTCGGTGATTTCATTGCAGGGCCGGGCCTGGTCGATGTTCACCACTGAGGCTTCAAAGACGTGATGCAGCGTGTCACTGGCCTTCAACTCCTGCAGATACAACAAACCATCCACGTTCAGCCCGGTTTCCTCCTGTAACTCCCGCTCGGCCGCGCCGACTGGGCGCTCATCGCGCTCGACCTTGCCACCGGGCAATGCCCATTTCGACCTGGCCTTGCGCACGAACAGAATGTGCCCCTCATGTTCGCAAATCACCGTTGCGCGTATTTTCATCGTCTGTGCCCCCGCAAGATGATCGTCATAAAAGTGTAATGCAATTGTCATGCTGGGTCTTTATGGGCGGAGGCTGGAGACCGCGCAGGAAAACGCTGATACTGCCCGACTGAAAAAGTACCGATGAAGGAAAGTCATATGAGCACCATCCGCTGGGGCATGATCGGTTGTGGCAGTGTTACTGAAATCAAGAGTGGACCCGCTTTCTACAAAGCGCCAGGCTCGGCCCTGGTGGCCGTGATGGGGCGCCGTGAGGAAGCCGTGCGCGATTATGCGGCACGCCATGGGATTGCCCGGTTTTACACAGATGCCCAGGCGCTGATTGATGACCCCGAAGTGGATGCGGTGTACATCGCTACGCCCCCCGACAGCCACCTGGAATACAGCCTGCTGGTGGCGGCGGCGGGCAAGCATTGTTGTGTCGAAAAGCCGATGGCGCTGAATGCCGAGCAGAGCGCCTTGATGCAGCGCACCTTCGAGCGGGCCGGGCTGCATCTGTTTGTTTCCTATTACCGCCGCTCCCTGCCGCGCTTCCAGCAGGTGCGTGCCTGGCTGCAAGAGGGGCGCATCGGCGAGTTGCGGCAGCTGAACTGGACGTTGTGCAAGCCGCCATCGCCCACGGACACCAACGCGAGCAACTGGCGTACCGATCCGGCGATTGCCGGCGGTGGTTATTTTGCCGACCTCGCCAGCCATGGCTTCGACCTGTTCCAGTACCTGGCAGGGGATATTGTCGAGGTCACGGGTTATACCGCGCGCCAGGCCGGGCGCTATGCGGCGGAAGATGCGGTCACCGCCTGCTGGAGCTTCAGCTCGGGCGCGCTGGGGATGGGCTGCTGGAACTTTGTGGCTGACCGACGCGAGGATCGGGTCGAGTTGATTGGCAGCACAGGGCGCATCAGTTTTTCCGTGTTCGACGAGCAGCCGTTGCAACTTGCAGCCGAGGTCAGCGAAACCCTGCATATTGCCCATCACCCCCATATCCAGTGGCACCACGTGCTGGGCATGAACGCGCATATTCGCGGCGAGAGTGTGCACCCGGCACTGGCGATCGAGGCCTTGAAGACCGACCGCATCATGGATCGGGTGTTGCAGCGCAAGCCCTGACGCCGCCCACCCTTGTCGGAGCCGGCAAGGTGTTGGTCTGACTGGCGGCTATTGTCAGGAATTTCCCATAGGAGTACAAATGTACTCCATGACGACTCTCACTCCCCGCCGTTCCGCCATCCTGAACTTCATCCGCGAACGTATCGCGAAGCAAGGTCAGCCCCCCAGCCTCGCCGAGATCGCCGAGGCCTTTGGTTTTGCTTCGCGCAGTGTGGCGCGCAAACACGTGCTGGCGCTGACCGAAGCCGGGTTTATCGAGGTCAACCCGAACCAGGCCCGGGGGATTCGCCTGCTCAATCAACCGGCGCGGCCTGAGTGGCTGGAGGTCCCGGTGCTGGGCCGCGTGGCCGCTGGCCTGCCCATCGGCGCCGACGCCGAAGTGCACACGCGGCTGATGCTCGACCCGGCGACCTTCGCCCGGGTCCCGGATTACCTGCTGCGGGTCCAGGGGGACTCGATGATCGAGGACGGCATTCTCGATGGCGACCTGGTGGGCGTGCGGCGCAGTGCCGAGGCGCTGAACGGGCAGATCGTGGTCGCGCGCCTGGACGGCGAAGTCACCATCAAGCGTTTCGAGCGAGTGGGCCACAGTGTGCGCCTGTTGCCGCGCAACCCTGCCTATCAACCTATTGTGGTTCGTGCCGACCAGGACTTGGCCATCGAAGGCGTGTTCTGTGGCTTGGTGAGGCAAGGTTGATGGGCGCGGTGGTTGCGCTGGACTCGCTGTTCAATGGCGGGCGGGTGTGGAAGGGGCGGCCGGCCGCGCCGCCGGCCAGTGTGCACCCCACCGGGCTGGCGGCCCTGGATGCGGTGTTGCCCAGCGGTGGCTGGCCGGAGGCGGCCTTGAGTGAAATCCTTGTGGCCCAGCAGGGGGTGGGCGAGCTGCGACTGGTCTGGCCAACCCTGGCGCGGCTGTCGGCGGCCGGCGAGCGGATTGTGCTGGTGGCGCCGCCGTATACCCCATACCCCCACGCCTGGCAGAACGCCGGGGTGGACCTGCGCCAGCTCTCGGTGATCCAGGCCGATGAACGCGATGCCTTGTGGGCGGCCGAGCAATGCCTGCGCTCCGGCAGTTGCGGCGCGGTGCTGTGCTGGCCGCACAAGGCCGATGACCGGGCCTTGCGCCGTTTGCAGGTGGCCGCCGAAACCGGCCAGACCCTGGCGTTCGCCTGGCGGGCCCTGAGCGAGGCGATCAACCCGTCACCGGCCGCCCTGCGCCTGGTCGTCGAACCGAGCCAGGTGCGGGTGCTCAAGTGTCGGGGCGGCCTCGCCCATCCCGCGCCGATTGCCCTGGCCAGCGGGCACTGAGGTTGGTATGCGCTGGGTGTGCATTGTCTTCCCGCAATTGGCGTTGGACGGGGTCTTGCGTCAGCGTCCCGAACCCGACCAACCCTTGGCGTTGTTGGCCGGCCCGCCGCAACGCCGGGTGTTGCAAACCGTCAATGCCGCTGCACGTGCCCTGGGCTTGCGGCCCGGCCAATCCCTGACGGCGGCCCATGCCCTGACCAAGGCTTTTACCTGCGTCGAATACGACCCGGTGGATATCGAGCGCTGCCAGCAATTGCTCGCGGCCTGGGCCTACCGTTTCAGTTCCCAGGTCAGCGTGTTCTATCCGCGGGCCTTGTTGTTTGAAATCGAATCGAGCCTGGGCCTGTTCGGGCCGTGGCCGCTGCTGGAAGCACGCTTGCGCGAGGAACTGACCGCCCTGGGTTTTCGCCACCGTATCGTCGCCGCCCCCAACCCGGCCGCTGCGCGGGTGTTGGCCAATGCCTACGATGGCCTGGCGGTGGCCGATGTCGAGGGTTTACAGCACGCCCTTGGGTCGATGCCGATTGATCGCGTCGGCCTCGACCCGCAAGCCGCCACGGCCTTGTCGCGCATGGGCCTGCGGACCCTGGCCCAGCTGCAGGCGTTGCCCCGGCATACCCTGGCCAGGCGCTTCGACGCGGGGGTGCTCAAGCACCTGGATGCCTTGACCGGGCAACGGCCACTGGCCCTGGATTTTTATCAGCCGCCGGATCGTTTTGATCTGCGCATCGAGTTGAATTTCGATGTGCAGTCCCACCAGGCGCTGCTGTTTCCCTTGCGGCGCCTGACCGGCGACCTTGCGGCGTTCCTTTGTGGCCGCGACAGTGGCGTGCAGCGTTTTGCCCTGCACCTGGAGCATGCCGAGGCGCCCGACAGCGTGATCCAGGTGGGCCTGCTCAGTGCCGAGCGCGAACCCTCGATGCTGTTTGAACTGGCCCGTGGCCGCCTGGAGCAGGTGCAAGTGGCGGCGCCGGTGCGTGGCCTGCGCCTGCTGGCCGAAGACTTGCCGGTGTTTGTACCGCAGCGCCAGGACCTGTTCGACGAGCGCCCGCAGCAAACCCTGCCCTGGGTGCAATTGCGCGAGCGTCTGCGCGCGCGCCTGGGGGATGAGGCGGTGCAGGGCTTGCGTTTTCATGCCGACCATCGTCCCGAGTGCGCCTGGCTGCCGGGCGCCGACAGCCGTGCCTGCCCGGCCTTGAGCCCGGTGCAACGCCCTGGCTGGCTGCTCCATGAACCGACTCTGCTCGCCGAGCAGGGCCTGCAGATCCTGCTGGGCCCGGAGCGCATCGAGTCCGGTTGGTGGGATGGCGCGGATATCCGCCGCGATTACTACCTGGTGCGCACTCGCAGCGGGCAGCAAGGCTGGGCCTATCGCACCGTGGGTGACAGCGCCGGGCTGTGGCTGCAAGGCTGGTTTGCATGATGGAGGGCTACGCCGAGCTGCACTGCCTGTCGAACTTCAGCTTCCAGCGCGGCGCGTCCAGTGCCCGCGAGTTGTTCGAGCGCGCCAAACAGCAGGGGTATCAGGCCCTGGCAATCACCGACGAATGCACCCTGGCCGGCATCGTGCGGGCCTGGCAGGCGGCCAAGGAGGTTGGTCTGGGGTTGATCGTCGGCAGTGAGGTGCGCCTGGAAAACGGCCCGAAACTGGTGCTGCTGGTGGAAAACCTGCAGGGCTACCAACACCTGTGCCGACTGATCACCCAGGCCCGGCGCCGTGCCGCAAAAGGCCAGTACCGCCTGTTACGCGAAGACTTTGCCGAGCCGGTACCGGGGCTGCTGGTGCTGTGGCTGGCCGAGGAGGGCGACACACCTGCCGACGGCCAATGGTTGTGCGAAACCTTCAGCGGGCGGCTATGGCTGGCGGTAGAGCTGCATTGCGCCCAGGACGATGCCCGCCGCCTGGCGCAACGCCTGCAACTGGCCGCCGACCTGCACCTGCCGGCCGTGGCCTGTGGCGATGTGCATATGCATGTGCGCAGCCGGCGTGCCTTGCAGGACACCATGACCGCGATCCGCCACCACCTGCCGGTGGCGCAAGCTGGCCAGCGCCTGCACCCCAATGGCGAGCGGCACCTGCGCAGCCTGGAGGCCCTGGGTGCGTTGTACCCGGCGCACTTGCTCGAAGAATCGCTGCACATCGCCCGCCGTTGCAGCTTCGACCTGAGCCAGTTGCGCTATCAATACCCCAGGGAGCTGGTGCCAGAAGGGCAGAGCCCAAAATCCTGGCTGCGTGCCTTGACCGAAGAAGGCATTGCCCGGCGCTGGCCCGAGGGGGTAGCAGCCAAGACTCTGGAGCAGATCAATAATGAGCTGGAGTTGATCAGCGAGCTGGGCTACGAAAGCTACTTTTTGACGGTGCACGACATCGTGCGCTTCGCCCGCAGCCGTTCGATCCTCTGCCAGGGCCGTGGCTCGGCGGCCAACTCGGCAGTGTGCTTTGCCCTGGGTATCACCGAAATCGACCCCAGCCGCATGAACATGCTGTTCGAGCGCTTCCTGTCCCGGGAACGCAACGAGCCACCGGACATCGACGTGGATTTCGAACACGAGCGTCGTGAAGAGGTGCTGCAATACGTGTTCCAGCGCTATGGCCGGCGCCGCGCGGCCTTGACCGCAGTGGTCAGCAGCTACCACGGTGCCGGCGCGGTGCGTGATGTGGCCAAGGCCCTGGGCCTGCCACCGGATCAGGTCAATGCCCTGGCCGATTGCTGTGGGCGCTGGAGCGATGAAGCGCCGCCATTGGAGCGCCTGCGCGAAGGCGGTTTCGACCCGGACAGCCCGGTATTGCGGCGGGTGTTGGGCCTGACCCAGCAACTGATCGGCTTCCCGCGTCACCTGTCCCAGCACCCCGGCGGTTTCGTGATTTCCGAGCAGCCGCTGGACACCCTGGTGCCCGTGGAGAACGCCGCCATGGCCGAGCGCACCATCATCCAGTGGGACAAGGACGACCTGGACGCCGTGGGCCTGCTCAAGGTGGATATCCTCGCCCTCGGTATGCTCAGCGCGATCCGCCGCTGTTTTGACCTGCTGCGCCGCCATCGTCACCTCGACCTGACGCTGGCGACGGTGCCCTCGGAGGATGCGGCGACCTACGCAATGATCAGCCGCGCCGACACCATCGGCGTGTTCCAGATCGAATCCCGGGCGCAAATGTCCATGCTGCCCCGACTCAAACCCAAGACGTTCTATGACCTGGTGATCGAGGTGGCCATCGTGCGCCCCGGGCCGATCCAGGGCGGCATGGTGCATCCGTATCTGCGCCGGCGGAACAAGGAAGAGCCCACGACCTATCCATCGCCCGAGCTGGAGGCGGTACTCAAGCGCACCCTGGGTATCCCGCTGTTCCAGGAGCAAGTGATGCAGATCGCCATTGTCGCGGCGCACTACACACCCGGCGAAGCGGACCAGTTGCGCCGCTCGATGGCCGCCTGGAAGCGCCATGGCGGCCTGGAGCCCCATCGCCAGCGGCTGCGCGACGGCATGCTCAAGAACGGTTACAGCCAAACCTTCGCCGCCCAGGTGTTCGAGCAGATCAAGGGCTTTGGCAGCTATGGTTTTCCTGAGTCCCATGCGGCCAGTTTCGCCTTGCTGACCTATGCCAGTTGCTGGCTCAAATGCCATGAACCGGCGGCGTTCGCCTGTGCCCTGATCAACAGCTGGCCCATGGGCTTCTACAGCCCGGATCAGATCCTGCAGGATGCGCGTCGCCATCATTTGCAGATTCGCCCGGTGGACGTGACCGCCAGTGACTGGGATTGCAGCCTGGAACCCATTGACGGCCAGCAGCCGGCGATTCGCATGGGCTTGCGCATGATCAGCGGCTTTCGCGAAGAGGATGGCCGGCGTATCGAAACCGCCCGCCAGGCCGCTGGGTTTTGCGGGATCGCCGACCTGGGCGAGCGCGCCCAGTTGGACAGCCGTGCCCAGGAACTGCTGGCCGATGCCGGGGCCTTGCGCCAGTTGGCCGGGCACCGGCACCGGGCACGCTGGGACGTGGCCGGGGTGGAGCAACAGTTGGGGTTGTTTGCCGGGGTGTCGAGCCCGCGGGAGGAGGCGGTGCAACTACCGGCTCCCAGTGTCGGTGAGGACCTGTATGCCGACTATGCCAGTGTGGGCACCACCCTGGGGCCCCATCCCCTGGCGCTGTTGCGTGATCAACTGCGTGCGCGGCGCTGCCGCAGTTCACAGGAATTGCAGGCGGTGGAGCACGGACGCAATGTCAGCGTTGCCGGCCTGGTCACCGGGCGCCAGCGCCCGGGCACGGCCAGTGGCGTGACCTTCGTGACCCTGGAAGATGAGTTTGGCAACCTCAACGTGGTGGTCTGGCGTGAGCTGGCCGAGCGTCAGCGCCAGGTGCTGGTGGGCTCACGGCTGCTCAAGGTGGATGGGCGCTGGGAGGCGGTGGGCGAAGTCCGCCATTTGATCGCCGGCCGCCTGAGCGACCTGACGCCGCTGTTGGCGGGGATCAGCGTGCGTAGCCGGGATTTCCACTGACGGGTAGGGCGCACCGACCTAATCGTCCCTCCTGTGGGAGCCGGCTCCTGCAATGGTTCTTCTACACAGTGAAACCATCGCGCCCGGCTATGCTCCAACATTGGCGACTGTCCTCTCTCTGCACTGAGCTGATCCATGCAATTTCTATCCAATACCTACGGCTGTGACGGTTGGGGCGGTGAAATGGCCCAAAGGATTCGTGCCTTTGACTGGTCCACCACTGACCTGGGCCCCATTGACACCTGGTCCACCAGCCTGACCTGCGCGGTGCAGATGCTCCTCGCTTCGCCAGTGCCGATGGTGATGCTCTGGGGCCGCGCCGGGTACATGATCTACAACGACAGCTATTCGGTGTTTGCCGGCGGGCGCCACCCGTTTTTGCTGGGGGTGCCGGTCGAGCAGGGCTGGCCGGAAGTGGCCGAGTTCAACCGGCATGTCATGGACACCTGCCTGGCCGGTGGCACCTTGTCCTATCGCAACAAGGCCTTGATGCTGCTGCGCAATGGCCGCCCCGAGGATTTGTGGCTGGACCTCTATTACAGCCCGGTGGCCGGCGACGACCAGCATCCGGCCGGCGTGTTGGCGATCGTTGTGGAAACCACCGAGCATGTGCTGTCCGAGCGTTTGCGCCAGGAAGCCGAGGGGGCTTACCGGGTGGCGGACGAACGCTTGCAACTGGCCCTCAATGCCGGGGCGTTGCTGGGGTCGTTTGTCTGGGATGTGCTGCCGGATCGCCTCTCGGGCGACGAGCGCTTCGCCCGTACCCTGGGCCTGTCCATGGACGACGTGGAGCGGGGTGTTTCCATTGCAGTCGCCACCCAGGCCATCCACCCCGACGACTTGGCGCGGGTCAACCGCCTGATTGCCCAGACCCTGGCGACGGGTGGGCCATATAACGTCGAGTTTCGCGTGCGACGCCCGGACGCCAGCTATCTGTGGGTACTGGCCAGCGGGCGTTGCGAGCTGGACGCGGGCGGCCAGCCGTTGCGCTTTCCCGGGGTGATCATTGATATCCATGTGCGCAAGATCGCTGAAGAGTCTCTGCTCAAGCTCACCCATAACCTGGAGCAGCGCGTCGCCGCCGAAGTCCAGGCGCGCTCGGCCGCCGAGGAGCAGTTACGCCAGTCGCAAAAGCTCGAGGCCATTGGCGGGCTGACGGGGGGCGTGGCCCATGACTTCAATAATCTGCTGCAGGTGATTGCCGGCAACCTGCACCTGCTGGCCCGCCATGAGCGCGATAACGCCCAGGTCCAACGGCGCGTCGGTGCTGCCCTGGCGGCCGTCGAGCGCGGTGCCAAGCTGTCCTCGCAACTGCTGGCCTTTGCCCGGCGCCAGCCACTGTCACCGGCGGTGTTCAACCCGCGGCGCATTTATGAAGGCCTGGGTGAGTTGCTGCAGCGGGCCCTGGGGGAAACCATCCAGATTGATGTGCAGTTGCCGCAAGACCCGTGGTGCATTCATGTCGATCGCAATCAACTGGAAAACGCCGTGCTCAACCTGGCGATCAACGCCCGGGATGCGATGAAGGGCGAGGGGGTGATCCGCATCACCGGTGAAAACATCACGTTGTCGCCCGAAGATGGCAGCCGCAGCGGGATTGCCCCTGGCGAATATGTGCGCCTGTCGGTCAGCGACACGGGGGCCGGCATGTCGCCGGCGGTGCTGCAGCGGGTCTTCGAGCCGTTCTTTACCACCAAGCCTGACGGTCACGGCACCGGCCTGGGCTTGAGCATGGTGTTTGGCTTCGTCAAGCAAAGTGGCGGGCATGTGC
The DNA here is from genome assembly GCF_030687625.1 of Pseudomonas sp. FP2294. Classification (NCBI taxonomy): domain Bacteria; kingdom Pseudomonadati; phylum Pseudomonadota; class Gammaproteobacteria; order Pseudomonadales; family Pseudomonadaceae; genus Pseudomonas; species Pseudomonas sp. FP2294. Next base: position 3,318,833 of record NZ_CP117441.1, on the reverse strand, counting down.
AGATCAGCAGCGAGCCAGGCCAGGGCACCCTGGTGCAGATGTACTTCCCCCACAGCCTTGAGCCGGAAAGCCAGGAAGCGCCCGACCAAGTGGAGCAGCAGGAAGGCGGCCGGGAAACCATCCTGGTGGTGGAGGACAACGAAGGCGTCCGCGGCGCCGCGGTGGAACTGCTGCAACAGGCCGGCTACACGGTACTCACTGCCACCGATGGCGATGACGCCATGCTGATGCTGCGCACCGGCTTGCGGCCGGACCTGATCTTCACCGATGTGGTCATGCCGGGGCGGATCAAAAGTACCGACCTGGCCACTTGGGCCAAGGCGCAACAGCCGCCCATTGCAGTACTGTTCACCTCCGGGCATACCCGTGACATTCTTTCCAGCGACCACCTGCTGGGCAACGACATTCATCTGCTGGGCAAGCCCTACAGCCCCGAGGAACTGGCGCGACAGGTACGCTCGGTATTGACCACGCAGGTGAGCTACTGCGATTGAACGTTTACCCCTGTTGCCGGATCCACCCCTGGACCGCTGACTCTTATAAGGTTGACCATGACTTCATCGCGCCACTTGCCGCCTGCCACTGATCTTCTGGCCGCGCGCCCCGGTTTTGTCCGGGTGCGCGGCGCCCGGGAACATAACCTGCGCAATGTCGATGTGGACATCCCACGGGATGCTCTGGTGGTGTTCACCGGGGTGTCGGGGTCGGGCAAATCATCCCTGGCGTTTTCCACGTTGTACGCCGAGGCGCAGCGGCGTTACTTCGAGTCGGTCGCGCCTTATGCCCGGCGCCTGATTGACCAGGTGGGCGTGCCGGATGTGGACTCCATCGAGGGGCTGCCGCCGGCCGTGGCCCTGCAACAGCAGCGGGGCACGCCGAGCACGCGCTCGTCGGTGGGCAGCGTGACCACCTTGTCCAGCCTGATCCGTATGCTCTATTCCCGTGCCGGCAGTTATCCGCCGGGGCAGCCGATGCTGTATGCCGAAGACTTTTCGCCGAACCTGCCCCAGGGCGCCTGCCCGCAGTGCCACGGCCTGGGCCGCGTGTATGAAGTGACCGAGGCACTGATGGTGCCCGATCCGTCCCTGACCATCCGCCAGCGGGCGGTCGCCGCCTGGCCGCTGGCCTGGCAGGGGCAAAACCTGCGGGACATCCTTGTGACCCTGGGTTACGACGTCGATATCCCCTGGCGCGAGCTGCCGAAAAAACAGCGCGACTGGATCCTCTTCACCGAGGACACGCCCACGGTGCCGGTGTATGCCGGCTTGACCCCGGAGCAGACCCGCGACGCCCTCAAGCGCAAACTCGAACCCAGCTACCAGGGTACTTTCAGCGGCGCCCGTCGCTACATTCTGCATACCTTCACCCACACCCAGAGCGCGCTGATGAAAAAGCGTGTCGCGCAATTTATGCAAGGCAGCCCGTGCCCCTTGTGCGAGGGCAAGCGCCTGACCAAGGCCGCGTTGTCGGTGAAGTTTGCCGGGGTGGATATTGGCGAGCTGTCGCAACTGACATTGTTGCAACTGGCGCAGCTCCTGCGCCCGGTGGCCGAGGGCAAGGGTCGGGTAAAACTCTCGGTGGAAAAACGCCTGGCCGCCCAGCGCATCGCCCAGGATTTGCTGGAGCGGGTCAGCACCCTGACCGACCTGGGCCTGGGCTATCTGTCCCTGGAGCGCAGCACGCCAACCCTGTCCTCTGGCGAATTGCAGCGCCTACGCCTGGCGACGCAACTGGGCTCGCAACTGTTCGGCGTGATCTATGTGCTGGACGAACCGTCGGCCGGCTTGCATCCGGCGGATGGCGAAGCCCTGTTCACGGCGTTGGAGCGCCTGAAAGCCGCCGGCAACTCACTGTTTGTGGTGGAGCACGACCTGGAAACCATGCGCCGTGCCGACTGGTTGATCGACGTCGGCCCGGCGGCGGGCGAGCAGGGTGGCCAGGTCCTGTACAGCGGCCCACCGGCAGGCCTGGCACAGATTGCAGCGTCACAGACCCGCGAATACCTGTTTGCCGAGCCGCGCCCGCTGAACACCTCGCGCCGTGCGCCGAGCGGCTGGCTCAGCCTGGAAGGGGTCAGCCGCAATAACCTCGACGAGGTGAGCGTGGACTTTCCCCTGGGCTGTTTTACTGCTGTGACGGGGATTTCCGGCTCGGGTAAATCCAGCCTGGTCAGCCAGGCCCTGCTGGACCTGGTGGGTGAGGGGCTGGGTCGGGTGGTGGTCAGCGACGACGAGCCCGACCTCGAAGACCCGGCGCCGCAAACCAGCAGTGGCCGCATCCGCGCGGGCCTGGAGCAGATCCGCCGCCTGGTGCAGGTGGACCAGAAGCCCATCGGCCGCACCCCGCGCTCCAACCTCGCGACCTACACTGGCCTGTTCGATAACGTGCGCAAGCTGTTCGCCGCTACCCCAGCGGCGAAAAAACACCACTACGATGCCGGGCAGTTCTCCTTCAACGTCGCCAAGGGTCGTTGCCCGAAGTGCGAGGGTGAGGGGTTTGTCAGCGTCGAATTGTTGTTTATGCCCAGCGTCTACGCACCTTGCCCGACCTGCCACGGCGCGCGCTACAACCCCCAGACCCTGGCGATTACCTGGCAGGGCCTGAACATTGCCCAGGTGCTGGGCTTGACCGTTGAGCAGGCGGTGGACGTCTTCGCCGAACAACCCAGCGTGCTGCGCGCGTTGCGGGTCCTGCGCGACATCGGCCTGGGCTACCTGCGCCTGGGCCAGCCGGCCACCGAGCTGTCCGGTGGCGAGGCCCAGCGGATCAAACTGGCCACCGAACTGCAACGTACCGCACGGGGCGCAACCCTGTATGTCCTCGACGAGCCCACCACCGGCCTGCACCCCCGTGATGTCGACCGCCTGCTGCTGCAACTCAACCACCTGGTGGATGCCGGTCACACAGTGATCGTGGTCGAACACGAAATGCGCGTGGTGGCCCAGAGCGACTGGGTCATCGACATCGGCCCAGGCGCCGGCGACCAGGGCGGCAACGTCGTCGCCAGCGGCACGCCCCAGCACCTCGCCCAGAACCAAACCAGCCGCACTGCCCCCTTCCTCGCACGCGAGCTGGGGCAAGGGAATTGACCTTGGGCATGACAAGAGGCCCCTGGATGGGCTAGCTTCAAGGTGGACCAGTCATTGATTAACTTGCGGAGGTACTTCATGCCAGTGAAACATGATCTTTATCAGGATTTGGGGTTGAGCAAGGAGGATGTCCAGCAGCGTCGGGCAAGCCACCATCGGTTGGATGTATTGCTCACCCAGTATGACGTTGCCGACAAGGAGGTGCTGGAGGCTGAATCTGCAAGTGCCAATGACGATGATGTGGAGAACCTGAAGAAGAAACGCCTGTTGATCAAAGATAAAATCGTCGAACAACTGGAGCAGACCAAGGGGCGTTAGCCAACGCTGGGGAGGGGGGGCCATATTTGTTCAGAATTGCCCCAAGGACAACAACCCCGCCACTGCCTATTATCCCAGCCGTTCGCCCGACCCTGGGGCACGTTGACTGCGCATGGAATGCGTTGTGGTGTCGGGCGAACTCTTTTTCTAGGTGCGCAGCGCCTGCAGGCAGGCGTCGATCGAGCGCTGCTGGGTGTCTGCATACAGCTGCAACTCATCAAGGGTCTGGCGGCCCAGGGCCTGTTCAAACTCAGCCTGGTTGGCGTTGGCCGCGTAGTGACTCTGCGCCGCATCGCCCAGGTTAGACTGGAAAATCCCCGCCGCGCTGACCGGCAAAAAATCTTCATACACCAACGGTTCGATATCGACGTAACCCGCCTCGATCAACGCGTCCAGACTCTGTGGCGCGTCCTTCTCGGCGGCACGGCCCTTGTCGGTCACTCGGTAGCGAAAGTACGCCAAACCTTGCTCGCGCATGGCCCGATGGTTATCCGGGAAGGCCTGGAAGTGCTGTGCCATCAGTTCGGTATAGCGCTGGGCGTTGGCTTCATTGGGAAAGGCACCCAGTTCGTCCCGCGCGGCGTTGAGCAGTTGGTCATAGAGCGCCCGGCCCTTGGGTGTCAGGGCCACGCCACGTTGTTCGATTTCGCCAAAGCGTGCGCTGTGGCTGCCCCTGGCATCGGTAAAGGCAATGGCTTCGTCGAGGGCCTTGAAACTGGTCTGGCGCAGCAGGATCGGGCATTGGCGGCGGGGTGGGCCTTCGATCACGGCTTTGGGGGTGATGCCTTTGCCGGGCATGTCGGCTTGTACGCGGTCGATGTCCAGGGTGCGTGGGGTCAGGTGATTGATATGCGGGCCCTTGAAGGCCACCACGTCGGCAATCAGCCGGTGCTGGTCGCTGAGTTGCTGGTACTGGGCCGCGCTGACCGTGGCGGTGTGGTGCCAGCGAAAGGTTTCCAGGGCTTGCTGGATAAAGGCCTGGGCATCGCTGGTATTCAGGCCGCCGTCGGCTTCGGCCTGTTCGATCAGGGCCAGGGCCCGTGGGGTGAAGATGGAGCGCTTGGCCAGGGCTGATTCGGCAAAGGCCCGCAGTTCAAGGTTTTCGATCAGCTCCAGGCGCAGCAGCGAGGTGAAGACCCGGAACGGGCTGGTCTGCAAGGCGCTTTCATGCACGGCGCGAAAGGCCGTGGAATGCACCGGCACGCCGGCCGGGGTGAGGTCGTAGTAACCCACCGGGTGCATGCCCATTACTGCAAACAGGCGGCTGATGGTTGCCAGCTCATAGGCGCTGCCCAGGCGGATGGCGCCGTGGCGCTCCATGTCCAGGCGCTGGATTTCGCCAGTGTGCTGCAGTTGCTGCGCCAGGTCTGGATCGCTCGCCAGCACCCGGGCATTGGTTTCGGCCACCAACTCCAGCAGCGCGCCATACAGCGGCACTTCCTCGCGGTACATGTCGGACATGGCCTTGGAGAAGTCTTTGCGGATGGCATCGGGGCTGATAAAGCGCGGGGTAGGCATAGAAAAATTCCTGGCTGCGGTAACGGTGGTGTGGGCCGTAAGCCAGATTTTGTTGGGCGCTGCCCGAGGGCGCAAACGAAGATTCCTCTGGACTTCATTCTGCAAATGAATGAGCGCCACAGGCACACACAAAAATCCCGCCTGGGTAGGCGGGATTGGTCAACCCAGGTTGCCCTGGATCAGGCCGGGAACAGTTCGCTCAGTTTCATCGCCAGCATCATGTCGCCTTCGGCGCGCAGTTTGCCGCCCATGAAGGCCTGCATGCCGTCGGTTTCGCCGCTGACGATACCTTTCATGGTTTCAGCGTCCATCACCAGAGTCACCTGGGCGTCAGGGTTCACGCCTTCTTGCAGTTCGCAGGTGTTGTCCTTGACGATCAGGGAGAAGTTCTGGCTCTCGTCGATACGGAAACCGAACACCAGGTCCAGGCCGTCGGCAGCGGCTGGGTTGAATTTGGCTTTCATTGCTTCTACGGCTTTAGCTACGTCAGTCATGGTTCGATCCTTTTATGGGTGGTGCCAGTGACCTTGGGGTCACGGTTGGCCGCAATTCATCGGAAGGTGATGAGCTGCGGCGCCTTCAACAGTTGCAAGTGGGTATGGCTGTTGAAGGAAGCCAGTGCCACTTCGCGTCCACGGAACTTCAAGTGGTTGAGCGAAGTGTTGACAATCTGCCAGTTCAGCTCGAAAGCCTGGGTGGCAGGTATGCGGGTAATCAGGTGGAGCAGGGCGGTGATGGTGCCGCCAGAAGTAAATACGGCGATCTTGTGGGAACTGTCGGCAGTCTCTAGCAGGCGCTGCAGACCACCCTGGACGCGCTCGACAAACCCCAGCCAGCTTTCCAGGCCAGGAGTGTCGTAGGTGCCGCTCAGCCAGCGTTCGATGATCAGGGCGAAGATACGCTGGAACTCGCCACGGTTATTCTGGGCGTTGCGCAGGATATCCAGGGCTTCGGGCTCGCTGTCGAGCAGGTCCGGGAGCAGGGCGCGGATGATCGCGTCGGCGTCGAATTCGTTGAAGGCACTGTCGATTTCCAGGGGCGGCACCGGCAAGCCCTGGGCGCCGATGGACTCGAGCGTGGCATTGGCCGTGTGCTGCTGGCGCCGCAGGTCGCCCGACACACAGCGGTCGAACGTCAGGCCCAGGTCTGCCAGATGGCTGCCCAGTATCTGCGCCTGCTGCACACCCACGGGCGACAGGACATCATAGTCGTCTGCACCGAAGGAGGCCTGGCCATGTCGAATCAAATAGATGCTGCCCACGTCCGTCACCCGGTACGTTGAAAGTCTGGCGAGGTTATGAGGATGCCGGGAAGCTGTCAATGAAAAAACATACGCTTGTTTTAAAAGCCCGTTAGAGGCCGATATCCGTGTGGGAGCTGTCGAGCCTTGGCGAGGCTGCGATGGCAGCGGCACTGTCAGCAGAGATGTTGCCTGGCCCACCGCTATCGCAGCCTCGCCAAGGCTCGACAGCTCCCACAGGGTTTAGCGGTGTTTGTTGGATCCTTTCACGAGCATGAGCCTTGAGAGGCCCGTTTCAAGGGGTTTCAGCTCTGGCTCACCGGCCGTCCCATCGGTATGCTGGGGCAATCGCGCCTGGCGCACCGTTTCTGTAAGGAGTCCCATGGAGTTTTTGGCTGAGTATGCAAGTTTTCTGGCTAAAACCGTCACGTTGGTCGTCGCCATCCTGGTGGTGCTGATCAGTTTTGCGGCGTTGCGCAGCAAGGGCCGGCGCAAGAATGCCGGGCAGTTGCAGGTCAGCAAGCTCAATGACTTTTACAAAGGCCTGCGCGAGCGCCTGGAGCAGACCCTGCTCGACAAGGATCAGCTCAAGGCCCTGCGCAAGTCCCAGGGCAAGGCCGAGAAAAAACAGAAGAAAACCCCCGAAGCCAAGCCACGGGTGTTTGTGCTGGATTTTGACGGGGACATCAAGGCGTCGGCCACCGACAGCCTGCGCCACGAAATCACTGCGCTGCTGAGCCTGGCCACGCCCAAGGATGAAGTGGTACTGCGCCTGGAAAGCGGCGGTGGCATGGTCCACAGCTATGGCCTGGCGTCCTCGCAATTGGCGCGGATCCGCGAGGCGGGCGTGCCGTTGACGGTGTGCATCGACAAGGTCGCGGCCAGCGGCGGCTACATGATGGCGTGCATCGGCGAGAAGATCATCAGCGCACCGTTTGCCATCCTCGGCTCGATTGGCGTGGTGGCCCAGTTGCCCAACGTCAACCGCCTGCTGAAAAAGCACGATATCGACTTTGAAGTACTCACCGCTGGCGAGTACAAGCGCACCCTGACGGTGTTTGGCGAAAACACCGAGAAGGGCCGGGAGAAGTTCCAGGAAGACCTGGATATCACCCATCAACTGTTCAAGAACTTCGTGTCGCGCTATCGCCCGCAACTGGCGATTGATGAAGTGGCTACCGGCGAAGTCTGGTTGGGCGTCGCGGCGCTGGACAAGCAGTTGGTAGACGCGCTGCAGACCAGTGACGAATACCTGGCCACCAAGGCCAAGACCGCCGAGTTGTTCCACCTGCACTATGCCGAGCGTAAAAGCCTGCAGGAGCGGGTGGGCCTGGCGGCCAGCGGCTCGGTGGACCGGGTGCTGCTGACCTGGTGGAGCCGCCTGACTCAACAGCGTTTCTGGTAACTCACCCACCCTGTAGGCGCCGGCAAGCCGGCACCTACAGGGGATCGCGTCGATCCTGCAGCAGTGGAATCGGATGCCTCATCAGCAGGCCCACCACCAGCGCCCCCAGCAGCCCCAATAGCCCCGCCACCCACAACACCCTGGCAAACCCGCCGACAAACGCTTGCCACGCCAAGGGTTGCACCCATCCCTGCGCCGATTCCGGCAGCAGTGCCATGGCCGCTGGCATATCCCCGGCCACCACCCGCGAGGCAATCCCCGGTACCTGGGCCTGCCATTGCGTACCAAGGCTGGTTTGCAGCAGATACTCGCTATGGCTGGCCAATAGCGCGCCATACACCCCAATCGCCAACATGATCGCGCTGAAACGCATCGTGGTGCTCATGCCCGATGCCATGCCCGCGCGGTCCCTTGGCACGCAGGCCATGATGTTTTTCTGGGTGTCGCCATTGAGCAGGCCGGCCCCGGCGCCAGTCACTGCAATCGCCAGGGCGAACGGCAGATAACCGCCGACATTCACCGCCCAGGCGCTGAGCAGGTTGCCGCTGCCCACCAGGGCCAGGCCGGCCGCCATCATGGTCGCGGGGGCGAAGCGGCTGGCCAGGCGTGCGCCGATCCGCGGGCAGATCAGCATGGTCAGGGCAAACGGCAACATCCCCAAGCCCGAAGCAATCGCGGAAAACCCCAGGCCGTTTTGCAGGTAGAACGGCAGCAGCGTCATCATCACCTGGGCACACCCGGCATAGGCAAACATCCCCAGCAAGGCCCCGATAAACCGTGGGTACTGGAACAGTTGCAGGTCCACCATGGGCCGGCGCTGCAAGCGCTCCACCCACACAAACAGGCCCAGCAGCAACGCGCCGCCGAGCAGCCGCGCATAGGTCAGCGGGTTGTCCCAGCCGATGCGATTGGCTTCGATCAGGCCCCAGATCAGGCACAGCAGGCTGGCGCTGAAGGTCAGGCTGCCCCAGGGGTCGAGGCGCGCCGATTGGCTGTCGCGCGATTCCGGGATGGCGTGCAGGACCAGTGCGAGCAAGGCCAGGCCCACTGGCAGGTTGAGGTAGAAAATCCAGCGCCAGCCCATGTAGTGGGTAATCAGGCCGCCAAGGGTCGGCGCGGCGGTCATCGCCACGCCCATGCAGGCGCCCCAGAATGCCCAGGCCTTGGCCCGTTCCAGGTCATCGTGAAAGGCATGGCCGATGGAGGCCAGGGCCGAGGTCAGCAGCAACGCTGCACCGACACCCTTCACGGCGCGGGCGATATCCAGCAGCAGCACGCTGGGCGCGGCGCCACAGCCCAGGGAGGCGAGAATAAAAATCCCCAGGCCCCACACCAGGGTTTTCTTGCGGCCGAAGCGGTCGGCAATGCTCCCGGCTGGCAGCAGCAGGGCGGCGAATGCCAGCATATAGGCGCTGACTACCCATTCGATATCGGCGAAATTGGCGCCCAGGTCGCGAGCAATGGTCGGCAGGGTCACGGCGACGATGTTGGTGTCGAGGACAATCAACGAACAGACCCCGGAGGCGGTCAACAGGGTAAGGCGGGGGCTGACCCGGCTCATGGCAGGATTACCTGGCAGGCAACAGGAAAGACGGATTTGACGGGCATCAGGTGGACTCTCTACTGTGGGTGTTCTGTGAGCTTATCGTCGGCGCCCAGTGATTCTGTTAGCCGAGGCGAAGCACATCATTACCTTTGAGCTAATCCTGTGATGGAAATACGTCATTTCCGCTACTTCCTGGCCGTTGCCCGGCACCGCAACTTCACGCGGGCCGCCGAGCAACTGGATATTGCCCCACCCACCTTGAGCCGACAGATCCAGGATATGGAGCGCGCCCTGGGTACCCGCCTGTTTATCCGGCGTCAGCGGGATGTCAGCCTGACCGAGGCGGGCAGCGCGTTGCTGGGTGAAGCTGAAGCCACCGTGCGCCAGTTCGAGTTCGCCCAGCGCAATGCCCAGCGCGCCGGGCGTGGCGAGATCGGCCATATCGAGTTGGGCTATGTGGCGTCGGCGGTGTATTCCGGCGTGTTGCAACGCCAGGTGCAGGGGTTTTGCGCGGAGTTTGCCGATGTCAGCCTCAGCGTGCGGGAAAGCCCCATGGCCCTGTTGCCGGGGCTGGTGGCCGAAGGGCGCTACGACATTGGCTACATTCGCTCACCCATGACCCTGCCCGACGGCGTGGAGGCCCTACGCCTGGGCAGTGAGGGGTTTGTCCTGGCGCTGCCACAGGGCTCGTGGCTGCTGGGCTTGAAGGCGATCACCTGCGAGCATTTGCAGAACGAGACCTTCATCCTGCCCGAGCAAATCAGCGGCACCTTGCAGGTGGCCGCGCAAGGCGGGTATGCCCCGCGCCTGGGGCCGCAGCCGGGAGGCCTGGTGGCGGTGATTGCCCTGGTATCCCTGGGGCAGGGCGTGGCGGTGGTGCCGGAGTCGGTGGTGGGGCATGTCAGCTTGCCGGGTGTGCACTACCGCACCCTCCAGGGCAGCGATGCGTCGTCGTGGCTGTCGCTGATCTACCGGCGCTTTGAAAAAGCCCCGGCGGTGGCGCGGTATATCCAGCACATCAAACACAACCCCACCCCGTAGCAACTGGCACCTACCGGGTCAGGCGGGGCTGTATCGAGTCTGCCAGCTGCGTGAGGATCAGGCAGCATGACACCGCCCCCGCATCCAGCACCCCCAGCGAGCGTTCGCCCAAACGGCTGGCCCGGCCGATCTTGGCCACCAGGTCCTTGGTCGAGTCGCGGCCCTGGGAGGCGGCGCTTTTCATCGCGTCCAGGGCGTCGCTGAAGGACGCACTCGCCGCCTGTGCCTGCTCAAACGCCTCCACCGCCGGGATCAGGGTGTCCATCAGGCACTTATCGCCGACGCCGGCTTCGGTGATGTCCTGCAGGGAGGTGAGGCCGCCGCGCAGTAGATGGGCGAAGGTCGCGGCGTCGATATTTTCGCTGCCGCGCACTTCATCGGCCATGCCGATAAACAGGCTGCCATACAGCGGGCCCATGGAGCCGCCGATGCCTTCCATCAGGCTCAGGGTCAGTTCATCCAGGGCCTCGGCCAGGGTCAGTTGCCGGCCTTCGAGGGTGCGGCCGCAATGGGCGAAGCCCTTGGCCATGTTGATGCCGTGGTCGCCATCGCCAATCGCGCCATCGACTTCGCTGAGGTATTCACGGTTGGCGACGATCACGCTGACCAGGTCGGTGACAATCGCACTGCCGTCGTGGGTAGAAAAATGCTGGCTCATGGTCTATTCCGCCTGGGTCATGCCGATGGAGCGGCAAGGTTGGTCGATCAGGGTTTTCAGTTCGGCATCCAGGCCCAGCAGGGTCAGGGTCACGCCCATCATTTCCAGGGAAGTGAAGTAGTTGCCGACGTAGCAGCGATGGATCTTCAGGCCCTTGGCCTTGAGCTGGCTTTCGACTTCGGCGTAAAAGATGTACAGCTCCATTACCGGCGTCGCGCCCAGGCCCGAGACCAGCACCACCACGCTGTCATCCTGGCTGAAATCGCGGTCGGCGAGAATCGGTGCCAGCATGCGTTCAGCCATGGCCGCTGCAGACTCGATCGGGATCACCTCGATCCCGGGTTCGCCGTGGTGGCCGATCCCCAACTCCATCTGGCCGTCCGGGATCTGGAAGTTCGGCTTGCCCACCGCGGCAATGGTGCAGGGCGTCAGGCCGATGCCGATGGAGCGGCAGTGATCGACCGCCTTCTGTGCGACGCGGATCACTCCATCCAGGTCATAGTGCTGCGCGGCGGCGGCCCCGCCGATCTTCCACATGAAGATTTCCCCGGCGACCCCGCGGCGCTTGGCGATATCGGCCTTGGGTGCCGACGCCACGTCATCGTTGGCGACCACGGTGCGGATCTGCATGTCCTTGCTGGCGGCCATTTTCATCGCCAGCTTCACGTTCATATTGTCGCCGGCATAGTTGCCGTACAGACAGGCCACGCCGGCGCCGTGATCGGCGACACGAAACGCGTCGAAGAAACTCTTGGCGGTGGGCGACGAGAAGATTTCGCCGACGGCCACCGCGTCCACCAGGCCGGGGCCGACGTAGCCGAGAAACGCCGGCTCATGGCCGGAACCGCCGCCGGTGACGATGCCCACGCGGCCTGGGCCGGAAGGCTTGGCCTTGCTGATCACGCGGGGGTTGCTGTCGCATTGGCGCAGCTCGGGATGGGCGACCAGAATGCCGCGCAGCATGTCCTCGACCACTTGGTCCGGATCGTTGATGACTCGATTCATAACGCGGGTTCCTGTTCTTGTTGTCTTGGGCGCAGTCGTTCAAGTGTGGGAGCGGGCAGGCCCGCTTCCACATTTGGATATGTGTTGGGTTCAGGGCTCGAGCACGACCTTCAAGGACTTGTCCCCGCGCTCCATTACCGCAAACGCCTCCTTGAAATCCGCCAGCGCAAACTTGTGGGTCACCACGTCGCGCATGTCGATCTTGCGCTTGCCGATAAAGTCGATGGCCCGTGGGTACATGTACGGGCCCAGGTGCGAGCCGAGTACGTCCAGCTCCTTGCGGTCGCCGATGATCGACCAATCTACCGTGGCCTCGTCGTTGAACACGCTGAATTCGACGAAACGCCCCAGCTTGCGCAGCATCGCCAGGCCCTGGTTCACCGCTTTGTGGTGCCCGGTGGCTTCGATATAGATATCGCAGCCATAGCCGTCGGTGATTTCGCGGATTTTCGCCAGTACATCAACCTCGGCCGGGTTCCAGACTTCGTCGGCGCCCATGCGCAGGGCCAGTTCGGCGCGTTCGGGTTTCATGTCGAGCACGATCAGGCGTTTGGGGTTGCGCATGCGCACCGCGCCGATGATCCCCAGGCCGAGGGTGCCGGCGCCGGCCACGACCACCACATCGTCGAAATCCACATTGGCCCGTTCCGCCGCGTGCAGCGAGCAGGCCAGCGGCTCGATCAGGATCGCTTCGTCCGGCGCGATGGAGTCCGGCACCTGGTGGATGATGCCTTCCTTGGTGAAAATCATGTACTGGGCCATGGCGCCCTGTACGTTGTTCTGGAAGCCATAGAGGTCGTGCTTCTGGCACATCCAGTACTGGCCGTGGTTGCAGAAACGGCAGCCCCAGCAGGGCACGATCTGCTCGGAAATCACCCGGTCGCCGACCTTCACCCCGCGCTTTTCAGCGCCTGGGCCCAGGGCGACCACGCGGCACACAAACTCATGCCCGGGAATCATCGGCGGCTTGACGTAGCGCGGCTGCTCGGCGTCGCCCCAGAACGACGGCGCGCCGCGATAGGTCTTGATATCGCCCATGCAGATGCCGCACAGCTCGACCTTGGTCAGGATCTCGTCGGGGCCTGGCGTCGGTACATCGACGGTTTCCAGGCGATAGTCTTCCGGGCCATGGCAGACCACGGCCTGCATGGTCTTGGGGATCACTGGGTGGAGGTGTTCGGCGGTACGTTCGGTAGCGATGGACATGACAAACCTCACGACGAATAGAAGGATTACTGAATGCTGTAGCCGCCGTCGATCACCATATTGGCGCCGGTGATCATCTGGGCTGCGTCGCTGAGCAGGTACAACGCCAGCCCGGCGATTTCATCCGGCTGGGCAAAACGGCCCGCCGGGATCTGCAATTTGGCCCGTTCGCCCACTTCGCCGGCCCAGGCTTTTTTGCCCAGGGCGGTCTCGACGATGGTGGGGGAGATGGCATTTACATTAATGTGCGGCGCCCATTCCATGGCCAGGACCTTGGTCATGCCGACAATCGCGGCCTTGCTCGCGCAATAGGCCACATGCCGATCCAGGCCGATCACCGCCGCCTGGGACGCCAGGTTGACGATGCGCCCGCTGCCCTGGGCGAGCATGTGCCGGGCGCAGGCCTGGGCCACGAAAAAACTGGCCTTGAGGTTGATATCCAGGGTGATGTCCCAGGCGTTTTCGCTGACGTCGATGGCCTTGTCCAGCATCACCACGCCGGCGCTGTTGATCAGATAATCCAGACGTTTGAAGTGCGCGAACATGTAGTCGATGCTGCTCTGCACCTGATCGAGCTGGCGCAGGTCGACGGCCAGGCCAAGATGCCCGGCACCGAGGCTGGCGGCTACTTCCACCACGGCCGGATCGCGGTCGAGCAGCGCCACACGCGCGCCACGCTCCACCAGCAGGCTGGCACATGCCAGACCAATCCCCGCAGCCCCACCGGTGATCACGGCGCAGCGGCCGCTGAGGTCGAAGGCTTGGTTCCAGAATCCAGACATTGGTTTAACTCCATTCTCAAAAACAGTGGAGATCGGATGTGGGAGCTGGCTTGCCTGCGATGCGCGCATCTCGGTCTGTCAGGGATTCCGAGGTGAGGCAATCGCAGGCAAGCCAGCTTCCACATTGACCGCGTTGCTATTTAGTGCCGCTGACCTGCTGGTACAGCGCATCCGCATTGGCATTGGTGACCGGCACCCACGGCAGGATGTAGTTCTTCGCGGTGCCGTCGGCCCATTTCACGTCCTTGGCATAGCGCTCCCAAATCACCGACTTGGGCTTGTAGTCTTCGCCCGCCAGTTGCCGCAGGGCTACGTCCAGTGCGCCCTGGGACTGGGCCTGGGCGTCTTGCAGGAAGGTGGTGACTTCATCTCGTTTCGCTGCCTGAATCGCGTCCGGCATGCCGTCGATGGAGGTGACAGGCACCTCCTTGGAGGTCAGTCCATGGGACTTGAGGGCCTGCACGGCGCCGAGGGCCATGTCGTCGTTTTGCGCGATCACCCCATTGATGCCCTTGGGGTGGGCGTTCAGCCAGTCTTCAGTCAGGGTCAGGGCCTGGGCGCGGTCCCAGTTGGCAGTCTTCTTCTCGATGATCTTGATCCCGGGGTGTTTGCCCAGCACTTCCAGCTCGCCTTTTTCCCGGTCGATCTGCGCCGACTGGCCAATCGGGCCCTGGATGATCACCACATTGCCCTTGCCCTGGAGTTTGTCGACCATGGCCTGGGCCTGCAGGCGACCACCCTCGACATCGTCGTTGCCCACGTACGGCACGCTGGCGTCGGCGACCTTGGTGTTGGAGGCGATCACCACCACATCATTGGACATTGCCTGCTTCACCGTGCCGACACCGGCCTTGGTGTCGATGGGCACGAAGAGGATCGCGTCGTAGCGCTGGGTGACCATGTTTTCGATCTGGTTGTTCTGGGTCAGCGCGTCATAGTTGCCGTCGAAGACAGTCAACTGCACGGTGCCATCCTTGACCGCCGGATGCTCCTTCAGCTCGCGCACCCAGTTCTGCATGAACTGGCCCTTGAGCCCGTATACGGCGGCGCCGATTTTGTAGGTCTTGCCATCGGCGGCCAGGGTGATGCTGCTGGCGAGCAGGGAGAGGGCCGCCACGGCGGCAAACGATGTAGCGAATTTCATAATGAGAACCCCGTTTATTGTTGTGGTCGTTCAGTTCGGTTCAGAGCAAAAGCGACTAGCGTTTTTTCTTGCGCCACACGTCAATCAACACCGCGAGTACGATGATCAAGCCCTTGGCGACCTGCTGGTAATAGGAGGACACGCCAAGCAGGTTCAGGCCGTTGTTGATCACCCCGATCAGCAGGGCGCCGAACAGCGTGCCGACGATGGTGCCGACGCCGCCGGACAGGCTGGTGCCGCCGATCACCACGGCGGCAATCGCATCCAGCTCATAGGACATGCCGGCCTGGGGCAGGGCGGAGGTGGTGCGCGCGGACAGCACCACGCCCGCCAGGCCGGCGAGCAAGCCCGAGACCACGTACACCGAGAACGTCACCTTGCGCACACCGATCCCCGAGGTGCGTGCGCTTTTTTCGTTGCCGCCCACCGCGTACACATAGCGCCCGTAGGTGGTGTAGCGCAGCACCATCCAGAAGATCAGCGCGACCACCGCAAAGATAATGACCGGTATGCCAATCGGCCCGAGCTTGCCGATGCCCAGGGCCAGGTAGGCGTCCGGCAGATCGGTGACCGGGCTGCCGTCGTTGAGGATAAAGGTCATGCCCCGGGCCACACTCAGCATGCCCAGCGTGGCAACAAAAGGCGGGATCGACAGGTTGGCCACCATGAAGCCGTTGACCATCCCCAGCATCGCTCCGGCGAACATCCCGGCACTGACGGCGGCGAGCAGTCCGTAGCCCTGGGTCGCGACCAGGGCGCTGCACAGCCCGGCGAAGGCGAGGATCGAACCTACCGACAGGTCGATGCCCTTGGTCAGGATCACGTAGGTCATGCCCACTGCCAGGATGCCGTTGATCGAGGTCTGGCGCAGGATGTCCATCCAGTTGCGCCAGGTCATGAAGTATTCGCTGGAAAACGCCATGACCACGCACAGCAGGATAAACACCAGTGGCAGGCCAAAGCGGTCGAGGGAAAGGCGCAGACGGCTGCGCGCGGGGGGGGTCAGTGGCGTGGCAAGGGTTTTGGCATTCATGAGGCAAGACTCAACAAGGCTTCCTGGGAAAGAGCGGTGTCGCTGCTGATAGTCACCAGCCGGCCGCCCTTGAAGACCGCGATACGGTCACTCAGGTGCAGCAGTTCCGGGGCTTCGGACGACACCACGATGGCCGCGCCACCGGCGCGCACGAACTGGTCGAGCAAGTGATAGATCTCCTGCTTGGCACCTTCGTCGATGCCCCGGGTCGGTTCATCGCACAGCAGGCACACCGGTTGGGTCGACAGGCATTTGGCGAGCACTACCTTTTGCTGGTTGCCGCCGCTCATGGACGCCACTGGCAGATCGAGGGAGGTGGTCTTGATCTGCAGGCGCTTGACCATGTCCTCGGCCAGTTGGGTTTCCTTGCGCGCATTGATCAACGACCAACTCGACAGTTGCTTGTACGCCGACAGCGCGATGTTCGAGAGGATGCTGGAGCTGAGTACCAGGCCGCTTTCCTTGCGGTCTTCGGTGACCAGGGACATGCCGGCGCGGATGGTCGCCTTGGGCAGGCCGATGGGCATCGGCTTGCCTTGCAGGGTGACGCTGCCAGCGTCCGGGGTGGTCAGGCCATAGATGCAGTTGAGGAACTCGCTGCGCCCCGAGCCCATCAGCCCGTAGATGCCGAGGATTTCGCCCTGGCGCACTTGCAGGCTGATGTCCTGGAACTCGCCGCTGCGGCTCAGGCCCTGGACGTCCAGGCAGCAGTCGGCGGCGCTTTCGCGGCAGACCTTGTGGTCGATGCGCGTCAATTCCTGGCCGACGATGCCGCGCACCAGGTGGGCGCGGTCGATATCGGCCATGCGCCCGCTTTCGACGAAGGCGCCATCGCGGAAGATGCTGTAGTCGTCGGCTATCTGCGCAAGCTCGCTGAGGCGATGGGACACATACACGATCCCGGCGCCACGGGCGGTGAGGCGGCGGATGGCCTTGAACAGGGTTTCGGCTTCGCGCTCGCCGATGGCGGACGTGGGCTCGTCCATGATCATCACCTGGCAGTCATGGCTGAACGCCTTGGCGATCTCCACCAGTTGGATCTGCGCCACGCTCAGGCGATGCATGGGGGCGCTGGCGTCGACCTCGAACTCCAGGCTTTCCAGGAGCTCGCGGGTACGCCGGTGCAGTTCCTTGCTGTCGACGATGCAGCCGGCGCGCCGTGGTTCGCGGCCCAGCCAGATGTTTTCGGCGACGCTCATGTAGGGGATCGGTTCCAGCTCCTGGGTGATCATCGCGACCCCCGCCGCCAGCGCTTCGCTGGGACGATTGAAATGTACGGGAGCGCCATTGAGCAGGATGTTGCCGGCATCACGCTGGGTGATGCCCATCAAGATACTGAGGAAGGTGGATTTGCCCGCGCCATTGCCGCCGCACAGGGCGTGCACGCTACCGGCCCGCAGCGAGAGGCGGCCGTCACGCAGGGCAGGGATGCCGGCGTAGGCCTTGGCGACGTGTTCAGCCTGGAGCAGTAATGGCGTGGCCATCGGCGTGTCCTCGTGCTGTGAATTCTTATTAGGTACACAGTCGTGTTGCTGCGTGATCATATGTGTACCAAATGAAATTCTGATCAGTCAATCTCTTTCACTGGAAACTTGTAATCGCCGGCAATTTCTTAATTTTTGGCGTTTTAGAGGGGTTTGACTGGAAGGTCAGTTAAAACGTGCTTGACAGTTGCGAGGGAATATCCGAGAAATGCCTGATCGAAATTTCACTGAGTGATCATATGATCAGTCTTAAGTTTCACCACGGCAGCGGAGCCTAATGCCATGAACACACCTTTTCCGGTGGCTATCGGATGTGACGAAGCGGGTTTTGAGCTCAAGGAGCTGTTGAAGCGCCATATCGAGACGCTGGGGTATCCGGTGACCGACTTTGGTACCCATTCCACGGCGCCGGTGCTGTACCCGGATATTGCGCTGGCGGTGGCCACGGCCATCAACGGCGGGCAGCAGCGCCTGGGAGTGCTGGTGTGTGGCACGGGCATCGGCATGGCCATCTCGGCCAATAAAGTCTTGGGTATTCGCGCGGCTCAGGCCCATGACACCTATTCGGCGGAGCGGGCGCGCAAGAGCAACGATGCGCAGATCCTGTCCATCGGTGCACGGGTGGTGGGGGCGGAGCTGGCCAAGAGCATCGTCACCGCGTTTCTGGCCTCGGAGTTCGAGGCGGCGCGTTCCGGGGCCAAGGTCGAGCGCATCAACGCCATTGAGCGTGATGGGCATCAGTAGTGGACGTAGCGGGGCAAGAGTCGGGAGAATGCGCCTTTGACGCCGAAACGGAAGCCCGTCCCCATGAGTGACAGTACCCTGCGCACCGCCAGCGATATCGATCTGATGACCGAAGTGGCGATGCTCTATTACCTTGAGAACGTCACTCAGGAAGCCATCGCCAAGCGCTTTGACCTGTCCCGGGCCAAAGTCAGCCGGCTGCTCAAGCGTGCGCGCGATGAAGGGATTGTCGAGGTGCGGGTACTGCAGCATCCGGCGATGAACAACGAATTGGAACAGGCGTTGGTGGAGCGCTTCCAGCTGGACCGTGCGTTGATCGCGGTCGATCACAGTGACGCCGACACCCAGCGCTCCGCCGTGGCCAGCCTGGTGGCCAACTACCTGAACAAGACCCTGGGCGACGGCATGATTGTCGCTGTGGGCATGGGGCGCAATGTGGGGGCGGTAGCCGATAACGTGTTTTTGCCGGTGACGCGCAACTGCACATTTGTCTGCGCCATTGGCGGTTCGCTCAAGGCGGGCGAATACATGAACCCCGACCATATCTGCCGACGCCTGGCCCTGCGTTTTGGCGGCGAGAGCGAAAGCCTGTACGCCCCGGCGCTGGTGGCCAACCCGGAACTGCGCAGCGTGTTGATCAGCAACGACACCGTACGCTCCACCCTCGACCGCGCACGGCGCGCCGATATGGCGCTGATCGGCATCGGCGACATGAGCGAGAACAGCAATATGGTGCGCATGGGCTGGTTCTCACCCCAGGAAATCGCCCAGGCGCGCTTGTCCGGCACGGTGGGTGACATGATGGGTTACGACTTTATCGACATTCATGGCCAGCCGGCGGTCAACGCCATCCAGGGGCGGGTGATCGGCTTGACGGTGCAGGAGTTATTCCGCATTCCCGATGTGGTGGCGATTGCCAGTGAAAACACCAAGGCGGCGGCGACCCTGGGGGCGTTGCGCTCGGGGGTGATCAATACGCTGGCGACCACGGTAACCAATGCCCACACCATCCTGGCGCTGGACGACGCTACCCGCAAAACCTGACCTGTCGCCTCTCAAAATATGGGCACTGGCGTGTGGGGGGGGCTGGCTTGTGTGGGAGCTGGCTTGCCTGCGATAGCATCGCCTCGATCTAACTGATACACCGAGGTGCCTGCATCGCAGGCAAGCCAGCTCCCACACAAGCCACCACGCAAGACCACGGCACAGGCTTTCGAGGGGCGGCTTTTACAGATCTTGTAATGGTTTTAAATTGTAGGGAATTTGTATTTTTCATGTAGGATTAACGTCCTTTTCTCACTGCAGGATTTGCATGAACACCCTCTCGGAGCCCCCCAGTCGTCTTTCTCCAAGACCGCTACTGCCGACGTTCCCGCTGAAACATCCTCTATTTAGGCTGCTAACCTTTTCCCGGTCATCGGACCGCGTTTTGTTGTGCCCGGCATTCTGAAAATCAATAAAGAGACAGAGACTTCTATATGGAATGGTTAGCGGATCCAACGGCCTGGCTCGGCCTGTTGACCTTGATTGTGTTGGAACTGGTACTGGGTATAGACAACCTGGTGTTTATCGCGATCCTGGCGGACAAGCTGCCACCGGAGCAGCGTGACCGTGCGCGGTTGATCGGCCTGTCCCTGGCGTTGATCATGCGCCTGGGCCTGTTGGCGAGTATTTCCTGGTTGGTGACCCTGACCCAGCCGTTGTTCGAGGTGTTCGACAAGAGCTTCTCCGGACGTGACCTGATCATGCTGTTTGGTGGTGTGTTCCTGTTGTTCAAGGCCACCATGGAGTTGCATGAGCGGCTCGAAGGGCATGTCACCGAGCGCACCGGCAATGCCGCCTACGCGATGTTCTGGCCGATTGTGGCGCAGATCGTGGTGCTGGACGCTGTGTTCTCCCTCGACGCGGTGATTACTGCGGTCGGCATGGTTGACGAGCTGGCGGTGATGATGATCGCGGTAATCGTGTCCATCGGCGTAATGATCGTGGCCAGCAAGCCGCTGACTCGCTTCGTCAATGCGCACCCGACGGTGATCATGCTGTGCCTGGGCTTCTTGATGATGATCGGTTTCGCCCTGACCGCCGAAGGTCTGGGCTTCCACATCCCGAAAGGCTACCTGTACGCGGCCATCGGCTTCTCGATCCTGATCGAGGTGTTCAACCAGATCGCCCGGGCGCGCCGCAAGAAGTCGGCGCAAGGCCTGCGGCCGATCCGTGAGCGCACTGCTCATGCGGTGATGCGTCTGCTGGGCGGTCGCAGCCTGGCGGTGGAAGAAGTGGGTGAGGACGTTACGGACCTGTTGGGCGACTCGCAGGACCATCAAGGCCCGCTGTTCGACCGTCGCGAACGGATCATGATCAGTGGTGTGCTGCAACTGGCCGAGCGGCCGATCCGCACCTTGATGACCCCGCGGGCGAATGTCGACTACATCGACTTGGCCGACGACCCTGAGACGATCCGCCTGAAACTGATGCACTCGTCCTACTCGCGCTTGCCGTTGATCCGTAACGGCGCGGTGGATGAGCCCCTGGGCTTCGTGCATAAGAAGGAGTTGCTCAAGGAGTACCTGGCCGGCAATGAGCCGAACCTGGAACACCTGGCGCGGCGGGCGATCAACCTGCTGGACAGCTTCTCGATCCTCAACGCCCTGGAGCAGATGCGCCAGGAGTCGACGCACATTGCCTTTGTGATCAACGAATTTGGCGATTTCATGGGGGTGTTGAGCATGACCGACATCCTTGAGTCCATCGCCGGTGAGTTGCCCGATGCCAGTGAAGTCGAAGGTCCGGACATCGTCGAAGAGCAGGGCGGTTATCGCGCCAATGGTGCGTTGAACCTGAACCTGATTCGCCAGCGCACCGGGTTCAAGGCTGTGGCCACCGAGGATTACCAGACCCTCGCCGGCCTGGTCATGAGCCTGTTGGATCGCCTGCCAGTGGTCGGTGACAGCCTGGAATACGAAGGCTGGCGCCTGACCGTGGCGGCGGTGGAGGAGCGGCGGGTGACGCAGGTACTGCTGATCCCTGTCGCGCTGGGTTAACGGGGCTTTGCCCGTTTGGTCGGCACACCCCGGGTGTGCCGCTCGAAGGTTCTTTTCAGGGTCTGCTCCTGGGTCTCCCAGGGGCCGAACCCCTTGAGCTTCTCTACCAGCCTGCCGTTTTTCAAGATCAGCAGCGTCGGCGTGCCGGTCACCTCGGGATGCCGTGGGGTCTGGCTGGTGTCCAGTACATAAAGCGCCGCCTGGCGTCGATAGCGACCGGCCACTTTGCTGAACAGTGGCTTGGCCGCGCCGCACGCCGCGCACTGGGGCGATACAAACAGCATAAACACCGTGCGGGGCGTCTGCAGCGCACGTCTATACGCCTGTGCGTCGTCGATCACCGTGTTGATCGGTCCCATGACAGTCTCCTTGTAGGCACTTGGCCAAACCCTAAGTCGGGTGGGCCGGACGGTCTACTGTGAGAATTCACAGGTAACGCACCCAAATGGGATGGACCGCAACGGATTGTGGCGCACGGTAGCAGTGTGTCTGCCGGCGCTGGCGGCGCGGTGATTCGTCGGTGCCTTCTTATCTCTCTGATTTAAAAACACTTGCGCGCTTCAATAGGCTTCTGCTGCTGGCTGTGGCACACTTTCTGCTGTCTATTCCGTTGTTACATACCTGATTCCGGTATAGCGGAATACACAACTTCTGGAGTGCTTGCCATGCATCGCCGACCTTCCGTGTTTAAAGCCTGTGTTTTTCTCTTCGCCGCATCGGCTTGCCTCGCCAGCCAAGTGCAGGCGGACAGCAAGCTCGATGAAGTGCTCAAACGTGGGCATCTGCTCGTCGGTACAGGCAGTACCAATGCGCCGTGGCACTTCCAGGGAGCGGATGGCAAGTTGCAGGGGTTTGATATTGATATCGGGCGCATCGTCGCCAAAGGCCTGTTCAACGACCCGAGCAAGGTCGAGTTTGTGGTGCAGTCGTCCGATGCGCGGATTCCCAACCTGTTGACCAACAAAGTCGATATGAGCTGCCAGTTCATCACCGTCACCGCCAGCCGCGCGCAGCAGGTGGCGTTCACCCTGCCGTACTACCGCGAAGGTGTGGGCCTGTTGTTGCCGGCCAACAGCAAATACCAGCAAATCGAAGACCTGCAGGCAGCGGGGGATGACGTCACTGTGGCGGTGCTGCAAAACGTCTACGCCGAAGAGCTGGTGCACCAGGCGCTGCCCAAGGCCAAGGTGGATCAATACGACAGCGTCGACCTGATGTACCAGGCGGTGAACTCCGGGCGTGCCGACGCGGCGGCCACCGACCAGTCCTCGGTCAAGTACCTGATGGTGCAGAACCCCGGCCGCTACCGCAGCCCGAGCTACGCCTGGAGCCCGCAAACCTATGCGTGCGCGGTCAAACGTGGCGATCAGGACTGGCTGAACTTCGTCAACACCGCCCTGCACGAGGCGATGACCGGCGTCGAGTTTCCGACCTATGCAGCCTCGTTCAAGCAGTGGTTTGGCGTTGATCTGCCGACCCCGGCGATTGGTTTTCCGGTGGAATTCAAATGATTGTTGAGCGCGGGGCGTCGCAGCGGGCGCCCCAATCAAGGTAGTGCCGACCATGAACTATCAGCTGAATTTTGCCGCAGTCTGGCGCGATTTCGACACCTTGCTGGCGGGCCTCGGCCTGGGCCTGCAACTGGCCTTGCTGTCGATTGCCATCGGCTGCGTGATCGGCCTTTTGATGGCTTTTGCCATGCTGTCCAGGCACCGTGCGCTGCGGATTCTGGCCTCGGTGTATGTGACGGTGGTGCGCAACACGCCGATCCTGGTGCTGATCCTGTTGATCTACTTTGCCTTGCCCAGCCTGGGCATCCGCCTGGACAAGATCCCCTCGTTCATCATCACCCTGTCGTTGTACGCCGGGGCCTACTTGACCGAAGTGTTCCGTGCCGGCCTGTTGAATATTCCCAAGGGCCTGCGCGAAGCCGGCCTGGCGATTGGCCTGGGGGAGTGGCAGATCCGCGCCTACATCACGGTGCCGGTGATGCTGCGCAACGTGCTGCCGGCGCTGTCGAACAACTTTATCTCGCTGTTCAAGGACACCTCTCTGGCGGCGGCGATTGCCGTGCCGGAACTGACCTATTACGCCCGCAAGATCAACGTCGAAAGCTACCGGGTGATTGAAACCTGGCTGGTGACGACCGCGCTCTACGTGGCGGCCTGCTACCTCATCGCCATGCTGCTGCGTTACCTGGAGCAGCGCCTGGCGATTCGTCGATAAGAGGGGTTTTCCATGTATTGGCTGCATGAGTTGTGGATCGCCCGGGCAACCCTGTGGGCAGGGTTCCAGACCAGCGTGTATTGCTCGGTGCTGGCGATTATCTTCGGCACCCTGATCGGCATCGTCGCCGGGTTGGTGCTGACCTACGGCAAGTTCTGGATGCGCGCGCCGTTTCGTCTGTACGTTGACCTGATCCGTGGCACCCCGGTGTTTGTGCTGGTACTGGCCTGCTTCTACATGGCCCCGGCGCTGGGTTGGCAGATCAGTGCGTTCCAGGCCGGTGCCCTGGGCCTCACGCTGTTTTGCGGCTCTCATGTCGCCGAGATTGTGCGCGGTGCGTTGCAAGCCATTCCCCGTGGGCAACTGGAAGCGGGCAAGGCCATCGGCCTGACCTTCTATCAGTCCCTGGGCTATGTGTTGCTGCCCCAGGCACTGCGGCAGATTTTGCCGACCTGGGTCAATTCCTCCACCGAGATCGTCAAGGCCTCGACCCTGCTGTCGGTGATTGGTGTTGCCGAGTTGCTGTTGAGCACCCAGCAAGTGATCGCCCGGACCTTTATGACCCTGGAGTTCTACCTGTTTGCCGGCTTTCTGTTCTTTGTCATCAACTACGCCATCGAGTTATTCGGGCGCTACATTGAAAAGCGGGTGGCCTTGCCATGAATCAACCATTGCTCAACATCAGCGGCCTGCGCAAGCAATACGGTGCGGTGGAAGTCCTCAAGGGCGTTGACCTGTCGCTGCAGCGCGGCAACGTGGTGACCTTGATCGGCTCCAGCGGCTCGGGCAAGACCACGCTACTGCGCTGCGTCAACCTGCTGGAAGAGTTCCAGGGCGGGCAGATCACCCTCGACGGCGAGTCCATTGGCTATGCCGATGTTGCCGGCAAGCGCGTGCGTCACCCGGAAAAACTCATTGCCCAACACCGCGCCATGACTGGCATGGCGTTCCAGCAATTCAACCTGTTCCCCCATCTGACGGCGTTGCAGAACATCACCCTGGGCCTGCTCAAGGTCAAGCATATGGGCAAGGACGAGGCGGTGGCCCTCGCGGAAAAATGGCTGGAGCGCGTCGGCCTGCTGGAACGGCGCAACCACTTCCCCGGTCAGTTGTCCGGCGGCCAGCAACAGCGGGTGGCGATTGCCCGGGCGATTGCAATGAACCCCAGTCTGATGCTGTTCGACGAAGTGACCTCAGCGCTGGACCCGGAGTTGGTCGGCGAGGTGCTCAGTGTGATCAAGGGCCTGGCGCAAGAGGGCATGACCATGTTGCTGGTGACCCACGAAATGCGCTTTGCCTACGAGGTTTCGGACAACATCGTGTTTATGAACCAGGGGCGGATTGAAGAGCAGGGCCCGCCCAAAGCGGTCTTTGAGCGCCCGCAATCGCCACGCCTGGCGGAATTTCTGAAAAATATTCGTTTTTAATCAAGGAGCAACTTTATGAGCATTACTCGTTACGGCGCCGGCAGCACTGCCGGCGGTGGCCAACCCCGCCCATTTGCCCGTGCAGTGGAGGCTGATGGCTGGTTGTACGTGTCGGGCCAGGTGCCGGCGGTGGATGGCGAGATTATCAACGGCGGGATTGTCGAGCAGACCCACCAGACCATGAAGAACGTGGTAGCGATCCTTGAAGAGGCCGGCTACGGGCTTGAAGACGTGGTCCGGGTCGGCGTATGGCTGGAAGACCCGCGGGATTTCTGGAGTTTCAACAAAGTCTTCGGCGAATACTTCACCCCCGAACACGCCCCGGCGCGGGCCTGTGTGCAGGCGAATATGATGGTCGATTGCAAGGTTGAGATTGATTGCGTGGCCTACAAGAAAAAAGGCTAAATGCCCGATCTCAAGACCACTAAAAATTCAATGTGAGAGTGAATTCGGGTGGGAGCTGGCTTGCTCGCGAAAGCGGTGTATCAGTGCCAGATTTGTTGGCTGGCACGCCGCTTTCGCGAGCAAGCCCGCTCCCACACAAAGCGACTCTTACATGGACCTCTTACGCTGATGAAGACCGCCATGACCGAAGACACCATCAAGCGCCGCGCAAAAGGCCTGGACCGAGCGTTCGATATCCTCGATTTTCTCAAGGAAGTCGGCCAGCCCCTGCGCCCCAATGATATTGCCAGTGGCATCGGCAGCCCTAAGTCCACGGTCTATGAACTGGTCGCCTCCCTGCTGGAGCGGCGGATTCTCGAAACCGTGGGCAAGGATGGGCACGTGTACCTGGGGCGCCAGCTGTACTTCCTCGGCCAGGCCCACTTGCGCCATTTCGACCTGACCCGCGAGGCCGATCACGCCTTGCAGGAGATCGTCAGCCAAACCCACGAGACGGCGCAGATGTGCCTGCTCAACGGGCGCAAGTACACGGTGGCGCTGATGCGCGAGGGCGAGCGGCACTTCCGGATTTCTTCGGATATCGGTGAAAACGCGCCCATCCCCTGGACTGCGTCCGGGCGCCTGTTGCTGGGGCATTTGAGCGACCAGCAGATCATCGACCTGATCGACCACGACGACTTTATCCTGCCGGACGGCCAGCGTTTACCCCTGGACACCTTCCTCGGGCAGATCCGCCAGGCCAGCGTCGATGGCTTCTTTTCCTTCGATAGTGTTGCCGACACCTTTACCCACTGCTTTGCCGCCCCGGTGCGTGACGCCCAGGGTGTCGCCATTGCGACCCTGTGCATCGTCGCCCCACGGGCCGACGCCAAGAACAATTACGACGACTACCGCCGGGTGCTGATCGAAAGCGCCAATAACCTGGCCCGTCGCATCAATGAATAGCGAAACGGAGTAACCCCATGTCTGCCTTCAATGCCGTTGAAAAAGGCGCCGCCGCCAGCGGTGCCCACCTGGTACGCGACGTCAGCCTGCCCGCCCTGGTGCTGCACCGCGCGGCCCTGGAACACAACATCCGCTGGATGCAGGACTTTGTCAGCAACAGCGGCGCGCAACTGGCGCCCCATGGCAAGACCAGCATGATGCCGGCGCTGTTTCAGCGTCAGTTGGCACAAGGCGCCTGGGGCATCACCCTGGCTACCGCAGTGCAGACCCGCGCGGCCTATGCCGGTGGCGTGCGCCGGGTATTGATGGCCAACCAACTGGTGGGCGGGCCGAACATGGCGCTGATCGCCGAGCTGCTGGCTGACCCCGAGTTTGACTTCCATTGCCTGGTCGATCACCCGGACAACGTCGCTGACCTGGGCGCATTCTTCGCCGCCCGTGGCCTGCGCCTGAACGTGATGATCGAATACGGCGTGGTCGGCGGCCGCTGCGGTTGCCGCAGCGAGCAAGAGGTGCTGGACCTGGCGCGGGCAATCAAGGCCCAGCCGGCCCTGGCACTTACCGGGATCGAAGGTTATGAAGGGGTGATCCACGGCGAGCATGCCATCAGCGGAATCCGCGAGTTTGCTGCGTCCCTGGTGCGCCTGGCGGTGGATATGCAGAACAGCGGGGCCTTTGACCTGGGCAAGCCGATCATCACCGCGTCGGGTTCGGCCTGGTATGACCTGATCGCCGAGTCTTTCGCCGCGCAAAACGCCGAAGGGCGCTTCCTCAGCGTGCTGCGCCCCGGCAGCTATGTGGCCCACGACCACGGCATCTACAAGGAGGCGCAATGCTGCGTGCTGGACCGGCGCAGCGACCTCACGGAGGGCCTGCGCCCGGCCCTGGAAGTCTGGGCCCATGTGCAGTCGTTGCCGCAGCCGGGGTTTGCAGTGATCGCCCTGGGCAAGCGCGACGTGGCCTACGACGCCGGCCTGCCGGTGCCCCTCAAGCGCTACAAGGCTGGCGTGCTGCCGGCGGTGGGCGATGACGTGAGTGCCTGCAAGGTCACGGCGGTGATGGACCAGCATGCCTTCATGAGCGTGGCGGCGGGGGTTGAACTGCGTATTGGCGACATCATCTCGTTTGGCACCTCGCACCCGTGCCTGACCTTTGATAAGTGGCAGGTGGGGTGTTTGGTGGATGAGCAGTTGCAGGTGATCGGGACATTGCACACCTGTTTCTAGACCGCGTCGCGGCCATCGCGGGCAAGCCAGCTCCCACATTGGGATTTGTGAACACATTCAAATGTGGGAGCTGGCGGGCCTGGGATGAGGCCCCAAAACCCAGCCGAGAATCCAAATATGACCCCACACCCGCGCATCGCCCTGATCGGCGAATGCATGATCGAACTGCAACACCGCGCCGACGGCAGCCTGCAACAGAGCTTCGGTGGCGACACCCTGAACACCGCCGTCTACCTGCGCCGCGAGCTGGGGGCCAGCAGCACGGTGGATTACGTCACCGCCCTGGGCGATGACAGTTTCAGCGATGCCATGTGCCAGCAATGGGCCGCCGAAGGCCTTGGCCTGGACCGGGTCCAGCGCTTGCCGGGGCGCCTGCCGGGTTTGTACTGCATCCAGACCGATGCCCACGGCGAGCGCAAATTCCTCTATTGGCGCAACGAAGCGGCGGTGCGCGATTGCTTCACCACGCTAGGGGCCGAGCCGGTCCTGGCGGCCTTGCCGTGTTATGACGTGCTGTATTTCAGCGGTATCACCCTGGCTGTATTGGGCGAAGTGGGGCGCGTGCGCCTGTTGGCCGCGTTGCTGGAAGCCCGCCAGCGTGGCGCCCGGGTGGTGTTCGACAACAACTACCGGCCGCGTCTGTGGGCCAGTGTCGAAGCCGCTCGTGAGGCCTATCAGCAGGTGTTGGCGCAGGTGGATATGGCCTTGCTCACCGAAGACGACGAGCGTGCCCTGTTTGGCTATGCCGACAGTGAGCAGGTGTTCGCCGCTTATCCAGGGATCGAGGAAGTGGTGCTCAAGCGCGGCGCGGATGACTGCCTGATTCGCCAGGGCGGCGAGCGTTTTGCGGTGCCGGCGCAGGTAGTCGAAAAGGTGGTGGACACCACGGCAGCGGGGGATTCGTTCAGTGCGGCGTATCTGGCCAGCCGGCTCAGGGGTGGTTCGCCGCAAGAGGCGGCCTTGGCGGGGCATCGGTTGGCCAGCCGGGTGATCCAGATTCCGGGTGCGCTGATTCCCAGGGACTGATCGTTCCCACGCGGAGCGTGGGAACGATCAGGGTGCTCTAGTCGCGGTAGAACACCTGCACCAGGTGATACCCAAACTTGCTCTTGATCGGCCCATGCACCACCCGCAGCGGTTTCTTGAAAATCACCGCATCAATCACCCCGACCATCTGCCCCGGCCGCACTTCACCCAGATCGCCGCCGCGCTTGCCGGACGGGCAGGTGGAGAACTTCTTGGCCAGCACATCAAAGGCTTCGCCCTTGGCAATACGCTGCTTGAGTTGTTCGGCTTCTTCGCTGGTCTTGACCAGGATATGGCGGGCTTGGGCTTTCATCGGGCAGTTACCTTGCAACGGTCGGGCTTGAAGGCGCGGGATTATGCATCAACTTGGCCTTTGACGCCGATCATGCTGCGGATTTTCGTGGCCAACTGGTCAATGGAAAACGGCTTGGCCACCATGTCCATGCCGTCCTCCAGAAAACCCTGGCGCTCGGCGGCGGTCTCGGCGTAGCCGGTCATGAACAGCACCTTGAGTGTCGGGCGGTGCTGGCGAGCGATTTCCGCCAGTTGTCGGCCGTTCATGCCGGGCAGGCCGACATCGGTCACCAGCAAGTCCACCCGCAGGTCAGACTCCAGCAGTGGCAGGGCTGCGCGTGCGTCGGCCGCCTGGTGGGCGGTGTAGCCCAATTCATCCAGCAGGTTGACCACCAGCATGCGCACCGCCGCATCGTCCTCGACCACCACCACGGCTTCGCCGTCCAGCGCCAGGGGGGCTTCCACGGGGACCTGCGGCGGGACTTTTTCCAGGGCGGTGCCATGCAGGCGCGGCAGGTACAGGCGCACGCAGGTGCCCCGGCCCGGTTCACTGTGGATCGTGACGTGGCCGCCCGATTGCTGGGCAAAACCATAGATCATCGACAACCCCAGGCCGGTGCCCTGGCCGATGGGCTTGGTGGTAAAGAACGGGTCGAAGGCCTTGGCCAGGATTTTCGGGGTCATGCCGGCGCCGTTGTCGCACACGCCGAGCATCACGTAGTCGCCGGCCTTGACCGGCTCCAGGGTGGTGATGTCGGTGCCGTCGAGGTAGCTGTTGGCGGTCTCGATGCTCAGTAGCCCACCATCAGGCATGGCATCGCGGGCGTTGATCACCAGGTTGAGCAGGGCGTTTTCCAGTTGGCTGGCGTCGGTGTTTACCGGCCAGATATCGCTGCCCAGCTGCACCTTCAGTTCGATATGGGCGCCTTTGGTACGGCGGAACAGGTCTTCCAGGGACGCGACCAACTGGTTCGGGTCCAGGGGCCGGCGGTCCAGGGA
Organism: Pseudomonas sp. FP2294; assembly: GCF_030687625.1. Lineage (NCBI taxonomy): Bacteria > Pseudomonadati > Pseudomonadota > Gammaproteobacteria > Pseudomonadales > Pseudomonadaceae > Pseudomonas > Pseudomonas sp. FP2294. The sequence continues at coordinate 3,289,031 of NZ_CP117441.1, read as the reverse complement.
CTGGCGCCGGGAGAAGGCCAGCAGGCGATGGGTCAGGGCGGCGGCGCGATGGGCCGAGGACACGGCGGCGTCGGTGAAGTGGCCGATCTCATCGCTACGGCCGGCGGCGATGTAGCGCTGCATCAGGTCCAGGCTGCCGATGATCCCGGTGAGCATATTGTTGAAGTCATGGGCGATCCCACCGGTAAGCTGGCCGACCGCTTCCATTTTTTGCGCATGGCGCAGCGCGTCTTCGGCACGTTCGCGCTCGAACATCTCGTTTTGCAGGCGCTGGTTGGCTTCGGCCAGGGCCTGGGTACGCTGGGCCACGCGTTCTTCGAGGTTGTCGTTGAGGTGGCGCAGGGCTTCCTCGGTGAGTTTGCGTTCGGTCTCATCAATCACAAAGATGTAGAAACCATTGACCGAGCCATCGGCGCTGAAGCGTGGCAGGTACTTCATCAGCGCATGCCGGGGCCGGCCATCGCGATGGGGGGTGACGGTAATGAAGCTGCAGGCCTTGCCCTTGAGTGCGGCGGCGATCTTATCGGCGCGCCCGGCATAGATCTCGGCGCCGATCACTTCGCGGATGGTCTTGCCATACAGCTCTTGCGGGGTCAGGCCATACCAGTCGAGGTAGGCGCTGTTGTTCAGGCGAAAGCGCTCTTCGTGATCGACATAACCGATCAGCACCGGCATCGCGTTGATGATCAACTGCAGCTCGGTCTGGCTCTGGCGCAGGGCTTGCTCGGTGTGCTTGCGTTCGGTCAGGTCCAGGGCCGCCCCGAGAAAGCGCGTCGGCCGGCCGTGGTGATCCTTGTAGCAGCGGCCACGGGCAAACACCCAGCGCACCTGGCCGTCGGCCTGGAGCAGGCGATATTCCTCGGCGTACTCGGAGCCATGGCTGATGCAATGCTTGATGCTGCGGGCCACCATGCCACGGTCTTCCGGGTGCACGCCTTGCAGGTAGTCACTGATGGGCAACTGCCGGGATTTAGCCGGATCAACCCCATGCAGCTGGGCAAAATGGCTGTCGGCGATAAAGCGGTCTTCGCTGATATCCCAGTCCCAGGTGCCCACTGCATCGGTGGCGGCCAGGGCCAGTTGCAAGCGTTGCTCGGTATCGTGCTGGGCCTTGAGGCTGGCCTCGGAGCGTTGTTGCAGCTCCTGGGCGAGTTGCCGGCGCTCGTTGGTTTCAATCGCCGTCACCAGGACCCCGGCGACCTGGCCGCGTTCGTCGCGGATCGGGCTGTAGGTCAGGTCCAGCCAGATTTCCGTATCACGGTGATTGCGCTGCAGGATAAAACGCTGCTCGCTGAAGGTGCGCACCTGGCCGGACAGTACGGCGCTGTAGATCGGGGCGGTGAAGTGTTGCATCTCCGGCCAGACCTGGTGGGTCGGCTGGCCGAAGGCCTGGGGGTGCTTGTTGCCGGCCAGCAGGGCGAAGCCATCGTTGTAGATCTGCGTGAGTTCGTCGCCCCACAGCAACAGCATCGGCATCGGTGAGTGGATGACGATATCGACTGCCGTGCGCAGGCTTTGTGGCCAATGGCTGGCATCACCGAGGGGGCTTGTGGCCCAGTCCAGCCGTGCGATCAGGGCCGCGGCCTGGCTGCCGGTGGGTGATCCGTTCATGTGTAAGTGTCCCGCGCGTAACGCTTGAAGAATGACAGAGGCCGATTATCCCGTGCTGCGGAAACGGCTGCCTACCCCTCGAAAAATAGCATGCTTGAGGGGTTTATCTTCAAATGAGTGTGTGGGCGCTGAAACCTTTCATCCTTTATGCCAGCTCAGGGCGGTCGCGAAACTGCTCCAGGGCTTCGGGGTTGGCCAGGGCATCGGTGTTTTTCACCGGTTCGCCATGCACGACATTCCTTACCGCCAACTCGACGATCTTGCCGCTGATGGTGCGCGGGATGTCGCTGACACTCAGGATCTTCGCCGGCACATGGCGCGGCGTGGTGTTGGCGCGGATCACCTCGCGGATCTGCTGCTCAAGCGCGGCGTCCAGGTGTTCGCCGTCATTGAGGCGCACAAACAGCACCACGCGCACATCGTCCTGCCAGCGTTGGCCGATGGCCAGGCTTTCCAGGACCTGGGGGACTTTTTCCACCTGGCGGTAGATTTCCGCCGTACCGATGCGCACGCCACCGGGGTTGAGCACCGCATCCGAACGGCCATGGATCAGCAGGCTGCCATTGGCGCGTTGCTCGGCATAGTCGCCCTGGGCCCAGACGCCGGGGAACTGGCTGAAATACGAGGCGCGCAGTTTTTCCCCCTGTGGGTCATTCCACAGGCCAATGGGCATGGCCGGGAAGTGCCGGGTGCACACCAGTTCGCCTTTTTCACCGACCAGCGCCTGGCCCTGGTCGTCCCACACTTCGATGGCCATCGCCAGGCTCTTGCACTGCATTTCGCCGCGCCGTACCGGCAGCACCGGGTTGCCGATGACAAAGCAGGAGACGATATCGGTCCCGCCCGACATCGACGACAGGCACAGCTCCTGTTTGATGTCGCGGTACACGTAGTCGTAGCTCTGGGGCGACAGTGGCGAGCCGGTCGAGATCAGGCCCTTGAGGCTACCCAGGTCATGGCTACGACGCGGTTGCAGGCCGGCCTTTTCCAGGGTGGCGAGGAATTTCGGGCTGGTGCCGAACACGCTGATGCGCTCCTGGTCGATCAGGTCAATCAGACGCTCCGGCCCCGGATGAAACGGTGAGCCGTCGTACAGCACTACCGTGGCGCCGATGGCCAGGACCGAGACCAGCCAGTTCCACATCATCCAGCCGCAGGTGGTGTAGTAAAACAGGCAGTCGTCGCGTGACAGGTCGGCGTGCAGGCCATGTTCCTTGAGGTGAGTCAGCAGCACGCCGCCGGTACCGTGGATGATGCATTTGGGCACGCCGGTGGTGCCGCTGGAGTAGAGGATGTACAACGGATGGTCGAAGGGTACGGCGACAAACTGCGGTTCGCCGCCGGGGCGGTAGAAGTCATCCCACAGGGCGACGTTGGCCTGGGTCGGGTAATCCTCGACGCGCGCCTCGGGTCGGGCGTAGGGCACGATGATCAGGTGTTGCAGGGACGGCAGGCGGTCGAGGATTTCATTGAGCTTGGCGCTCTGGTCGATCAGCTTGCCGGCATAGCGATAACCGGCGCAGGTGATCAGCACCTTGGGCTCGATCTGGCCGAAGCGGTCGATCACCCCTTGGGTGCCGAAGTCCGGCGAGGAACACGACCAGATCGCCCCGAGGCTGGTAGTGGCAAGCATGCCCACCAGGGTTTGCCAGGTATTGGGCATGCACGCCGCCACCCGATCACCCAGGCCCACGCCCGCCGCTTGCAGGCTGCGTTGCAGGCCGGCGACGTGGCGGGCCAGTTCGGCATAGCTCAGTTGTTCGCGCTGGCCGTCTTCGCCGATAGCGACCACGGCGGGGTGGTCATCGCGGCGGCGCAGCAGGTGCTCGGCAAAGTTCAGGGTGGCGCCGGGAAACCACTGGGCGCTGGGCATCGGCGTGCCTTCCACCAGCACGGTGCTGGGTGGCGTACGAAACTGCACGTCGAAGAACTCGACAATCGCCGCCCAGAAATCCGGGCGCTGGTCGATGCTCCATTGGTGCAGGGTGGGGTAATCGTTGATCTGCAAGGCGTGGCGATCATTGATAAAGCGCCGGAACTGGTCCATCCGGGTGGTGTGGATGCGTTCCGGGCTGGGTTGCCAGAGGATATCGGACATGGCGCACTCTCTTGTTCTTGTATGAAATCTGCCAGGCACCACACATCCAAACTGTGGGCGCAGGCTTGCCTGCGCCTACAGGGGATTTGCGATGTTTGGGTTACTGGGCCAACCACCCACCATCAATGTTCCACGCCGCGCCACGCACCTGGCTGCCGGCTTCACTGCACAGGAACAGTACCAGTTCACCCAGTTGCGGTGGGGTGACGAACTCCAGGGAGGGCTGCTTCTCGGCCAGCAGATCATGCTGGGCCTGTTGCGGGTCTACGCCTGTAGCAATGCGATCGTCGATCTGCTTTTGCACCAGCGGGGTCAGGACCCAGCCGGGGCAGATGGCATTGCAGGTCACATTGCTGGTGGCGGTTTCCAGGCCGACCACTTTGGTCAGGCCGATCACCCCGTGCTTGGCCGCGACGTACGCGGCCTTGCCGACCGAGCCGACCTGGCCGTGTACCGAGGCGATATTGACGATCCGCCCCCAGCCCTTGGCCTTCATGCCCGGCAGGCTCAGGCGCGTGCTGTGGAACACCGACGACAGGTTGATCGCGATGATCGAGTCCCAGCGCTCCACCGGGAAGTCTTCCACTGCCGCCACATGCTGAATGCCCGCGTTGTTCACCAGGATGTCGATGCCGCCGAACTCGCGCTCGGCGTAGGCGACCATCTCGGCGATTTGCGCCGGGTCGCTGACATCCGCCGGGTGATGGCCGACTTTTCCGCCGAAGGCTTGCACCTGGGCGATCACCGCGCTGGCATCGCCGAACCCATTGAGGATCAGATTGGCGCCGGCCTTGGCCAGGCTCAGGGCAATCCCCAGGCCGATGCCGCTGGTGGAGCCGGTGACCAGGGCGGTCTTGCCGTTCAATGTCGTCATGAAAACCTCACACAATGCCGGTGGCGTAGAAAGTACCGATCACCACGAACACCGCGAGGGTCTTGATGATCGTGATGCCGAAAATATCCTTGTAGGCTTCGCGGTGGGTCAGCCCGGTGACCGCCAACAGGGTGATGACCGCGCCGTTGTGCGGCAGGGTGTCCATGCCGCCGCTGGCCATGGCCGCGACCCGGTGCAGCACTTCCAGGGGGATATTGGCGGCATGGGCCGCGGAAATAAAGCTCTCGGACATGGCCGCCAGGGCGATGCTCATGCCGCCGGACGCCGAGCCGGTGATGCCGGCCAGCAGGGTCACGGTAATCGCTTCATTGACCAGCGGGTTGGGGATGCCCTTGAGCCAGTCCGCCAGCACCAGGAAGCCTGGCAACGAGGCGATGACCGCGCCGAAGCCGTATTCCGAAGCGGTGTTCATCGCCGCCAGCAGCGCGCCGCTGACTGCGCTTTTACTGCCTTCGGCCAGCTTGCTCTTGATCGCCTGGAAGCCGAACACCAGGACCATGATGATCCCCACCAGCAAGGCCGCCTGCACCGCCCAGATCGCGGTGAGCTTGGCGATTTCGGTGGTCACCGGTGCGCTCATGCCCGGCAGGGCGAGGCTGTGGGTCTTGCCGTACCACTGCGGGATCCAGTGGGTGAACAGCAGGTTCATCACCCCCACCAGAATCAGCGGCGACAGGGCGATCCACGGGTTGGGCAGGCTCAGGTCTTCGGCGGTTTCCGGCTCGTTGCGCAAGTCGGTGCCATAGCCTTCACCGGCACGCTGGGCCTTGTTGCGCTGGCGCGCCAGGTACAGCATGCCGGCGCAGAACACAAAGATCGTGCCGATCACGCCCAGCCAGGGCGCAGCCCAGGCGGTGGTGTTGAAAAAGGTGCTGGGGATGATGTTCTGAATCTGCGGCGTGCCGGGCAGGGCGTCCATGGTGAACGAGAACGCGCCCAGGGCAATGGTCGCCGGGATCAGGCGCTTGGGGATATTGCTCTGGCGGAACATCTCGGCGGCGAACGGGTACACCGCAAACACCACCACAAACAGCGACACGCCGCCGTAGGTCAGCAAGGCACACACCAGCACGATCACCAGCATCGCCTGGCGGGTGCCGAGCAAGCGGATGGCGGCCGCGACAATCGAGCGCGAAAAGCCCGACAGCTCGATCAGCTTGCCGAACACCGCGCCGAGCAGGAACACCGGGAAATACAGTTTGATAAAGCCGACCATTTTTTCCATGAACACCCCGGTAAAGGCTGGGGCGACGGCGGAAGGGTCAGTGAGCAACACCGCGCCGAGGGCGGCGATAGGGGCAAACAGGATGACGCTATAGCCACGGTAGGCAGCCAGCATCAGCAGCGCGAGCGCCGCCAGGGCAATGATCACACTCATGGTGTGTCTCCATCGGATTGTTATTGTTGTGGGGTGTAGCTGTAGGAAGGGGCTATAGCGGGAAGCGTGCCAAGTTTGTAACTTATTGATATATATGGATATTTATAATTACTGTGCGATGGCTTTCATACTGAGTCTCTATTTCAAGACAGATGAAATTCCAATGTGGGAGCGGGCTTGCTCGCGAAGGCGCTGTGTCAGGCAATGATTTTGTTGCTGATAGACCGCATTCGCGGGCAAGCCCGCTCCCACATGGAGGTGTCTTTGTTGTGAGATTTATGTCTCTTTATTGAGATTGCTCGATGCCCAGCGCCACCATCTTCTTGTACAGCGTCGAACGCCCGAGCCCCAATTGCTTGGCGGCCTCGATCACATTGCCCCCGCATTGGCGCAACGCTGCACCAATCAACTGCCGGTCAAACCGCTCCCGCGCCACGCTGAAGGTTTCGACCTCTACGGGCGCCACAGCGCTACGCTCCACCGGGCTGAAGGTGCCGATCGCCGCACGAATCTCCTGCGCATCCAACACCAGGTCATCACTGAGCAACGCGGCGCGCTCCAGTACGTTGCGCAGCTCGCGGATATTCCCTGGCCAGGCATGCTGGGCCAGCAGTGCCAGGGCTTCGCGGTCCAGTTCATGCTGGCTGCGCAGTTCTTCGAGGATTGCTTCACTCAACGCCGGGATATCGTCCAGGCGTTCGCGCAGGGGCGGGACCTGGATCGGCAACACGTTGAGGCGGTAATACAAGTCGGCGCGAAACTCGCCACGCTTGATCGCCGCTTCCAGGTCGGTGGAGGTCGCGGCAATCACCCGCACGTCGCTGTGGATCATCTCGTTGGAGCCCACCGGCTCAAATTCTTTCTCCTGCAGCACCCGCAGCAGTTTGCTTTGCAGGGGCAATGGCATGTCGCCGATTTCATCGAGGAACAACGTCCCGCCCTGGGCGATTTGCAATTTGCCGGGGCGGCCCTTGCGGTCGGCGCCGGTGAAGGCGCCGGGCGCGGTGCCGAAGAACTCGGCTTCCAGAAGGTCATGGGGGATGGCGGCGCTGTTGATGCTGACAAACGCTTTGTTGGCTCGGGGTGACGCACCATGGATGGCCTGGGCCAGCAGCTCCTTGCCGGTGCCGGTCTCGCCCAGCAGCAACACCGGCGACTCGGCACTCGCGCTGCGCCGCGCCCGGCGCTTGACCTCGAGGCTGGCAGCGCTGGTGCCGATAAAGTGCGCGAAGTTGTACTTGCTCTGGCGTGAGCGCAGCAGCGAACGGGTCGAAGCCAGTTCCTGTTGCATGCTCAGGTAGCGCTCGATCATCGGCGAGAGGTTGCGCAACTCATCGAACAGGGCAAAGCCGATGGCGCCGATGACCTTGCCGGCATCGTCGTGGATCGGCAGGCGCATCACCACCAACGGGCCTTTGGGCGTGTCCTGGATATCCAGGAGGATCGGCTGGTCACTGCGCACCACCTGGCGTAACAGGCTGTTGGAGATCACCTGCTCGCAAGGTTGGCCGATGGCCTGGTCGGCGCTTTTCAGGCCGAAGCGCTTGGCGTAGCGCTCGTTCATCCACACGATGTTGGCGTCGCGGTCGACAATCACCGTGCCTTCGCTGGACTGCTCGATGATCTCGAACAGGGACTGGATCGCCAGGCCGCGAACGTGCGGGTAGTCCTTGAGGCTTTCGGTGGTGTTCATGGTCGGGGCGCCAAAAATAAAGGATGAGTTCAATGGTAGGAGCCGGCTCCTACAGGGGAGCGTGCGCGGCAGCAAGCAGCTCTTGAGTGTAGGGGTGCTGTGGCGCGGCAAAGACGTCAGCGCATGGCCCGCGCTCAACCACCTGGCCATCCTTGATCACGATCATATCGTGGGCCATGGCCCGTACCACGGCCAGGTCATGGCTGATAAACAGGTAGGTCAGTGCGTATTTTTCCTGCAGTTCACGCAGCAGCGCCACCACTTGTTTTTGCACGGTGCGGTCCAGGGCCGAAGTCGGCTCGTCCAGCAGCATCAAGGCCGGGCGCAGCACCAGGGCGCGGGCGATGGCGATGCGTTGGCGCTGGCCGCCGGAAAATTCGTGGGGGTAGCGGTGACGGCTGGCCGGGTCGAGCCCCACATCCTGCAGCACTTTGATCACCTGGGCGTCACGCTCCTGTGGGCTGCATGGCGCGTGTACTTCCAGGCCTTCGCTGATGATCTGCTGCACCGACATGCGCGGGCTGAGGCTGCCGTAGGGGTCCTGGAATACCACCTGCATCTGCTTGCGCCACGGGCGCATCTGTTTCTGGCTGAGGCTGTCGAGGGCCTCGCCCTGGAAGCGGATGCTGCCGCTGGAGTCGAGCAGACGCAGGATCGCCTGGCCCAGGGTGGACTTGCCGGAGCCGGACTCGCCGACGATCCCCAGGGTCTTGCCCCGTTGTAGGTCCAGGCTGATGCCGTCCACCGCCTGCAGGTACTGCTTGCGCCGGAACAGCCCGCCACCGATGGGGAAGCGCACACTCAGGCCGGCGACCTGCAACACCGTCTCGCGCTGATCCTGGCACAGCGCGGTACCGACCGGTTCGGCATCCAGCAGCAGGCGGCTGTAGGGATGTTGCGGGGCATTGAACAGGGTTTGGCAGTCGGCCTGCTCGACAATTTCCCCGGCCTGCATCACGCACACGCGCTGGGCAATGCTGCGCACCAGGTTGAGGTCGTGGCTGATCAGCAGCAGCGACATGCCCAGGCGTTGCTGCAAGGATTTGAGCAGCAGCAGAATCTTGCGTTGCACCGTCACATCCAGGGCGGTGGTCGGCTCATCGGCGATCAGCAGTTCCGGTTCGCAGGCCAGGGCCATGGCAATCATCACCCGCTGGCGCTGGCCACCCGATAACTGGTGGGGGTAGGACTTGAGGCGTTCCTGGGGGTTGCGGATGCCCACCAGGTCCAGCAGTTCGAGGATGCGTGCCTGCGCCGCCTTGCCGCCCAGGCCCTTGTGCAGCAGCAGGGTTTCGCCGATCTGCTTTTCGATGCTATGCAAGGGGTTGAGGGAGGTCATCGGCTCCTGGAAGATCATCGCGATGCGGTTGCCGCGCAGCTTTTGCAGGGTGCCGGCCTCGGCGCCGATCAGCTCCTGGCCGCGATAGCGCACCGACCCTGTGGTAACGGTGCCGGCCTGAGGCAGCAGTTGCAGGATCGAATGGGCGGTCACCGACTTGCCCGAGCCCGACTCGCCCACCAGTGCCAGGCACTCGCCGGGGCGCACATCCAGGCTCAGGTTGCGCACCACGGTCTGGCCGCTGAAGGCGACGCACAGGTCGCGGATCTCGATCAGGTTGTCAGTCATGGATGCATCGCCCTTCATGATCGTGGGTCGAAGGCGTCACGCAGCGCCTCGCCGATAAATACCAGCAGTGACAGAATCAGCGCCAGGGTGAAAAAGGCCGTGAGCCCGAGCCACGGTGCTTGCAGGTTCTGCTTGCCCTGGGCGATCAACTCACCGAGGGACGCGCTGCCCGCCGGCATGCCGAAGCCGAGAAAGTCCAGGGCGCTGAGGGTGGAAATCGCCCCGGTCAGGATAAAAGGCAGGTAGCTCAGGGTGGCGGTCATCGCGTTCGGCAGGATGTGCCGGCGAATGATCTTGCCGTCGCCCAGGCCCAGGGCGCGTGCGGCTTTCACGTACTCCAGGTTGCGCCCGCGCAGGAACTCGGCACGCACCACATCCACCAGGGCCAGCCAGGAAAACAGCGCCATGATCCCCAGCAGCCACCAGAAGTTCGGCTCGACAAACCCCGAGAGGATGATCAGCAGGTACAGGACCGGCAGCCCCGACCACACTTCAAGAATGCGCTGGCCGAGCAGGTCGACCCAGCCGCCGTAATAGCCCTGCAAGGCGCCGGCGGCAATGCCGATGACGGCGCTGATCAGGGTCAGGCCGAGGGCGAACAGGATCGACACCCGCGCGCCGAAGATCACCCGCGCCAGCACATCGCGGGACTGGTCGTCGGTGCCCAGCCAGTTCACCGTGGACGGCGGGCTGGGGGCTGGGCGGGTCAGCTCGTAGTTGGGCGTGTCGTCGCTGAAGGGGATCGGCGGGAACAGCATCCAGCCGCCGTCTTGCTTGATCAGTTGCTGCACGTAGTCACTGCGGTAGTCGGCCTGGAATGGCAGTTGCCCGCCGAACTGCTGCTCGGTGTAGCGCTTGAACACCGGGAAATACAACTGGTCCTGATAGCTGAGCACCAGGGGTTTGTCGTTGGCGATCAACTCGCCGCCCAGGGTCAGGATAAACAGGCCGATAAACAGCCACAGCGACCACCAGCCCCGGCGGTTTTGCTTGAAACGTTCGAAGCGGCGACGGGCCACGGGAGACAGATTGAGCATCAGGCGTTCCTCGCGGCGAAGTCGATACGCGGGTCCACCAGGGTGTAGCAGAGGTCGCCGATCAGTTTTATCAGCAGGCCAAACAGGGTGAAGATAAACAGCGAACCAAACACCACCGGATAGTCCCGCGACACCGCCGCTTCGTAGCTCATGCGGCCCAGACCGTCGAGGGAGAAGATCACCTCGATCAGCAGCGAGCCGGCGAAGAACACACTGATAAACGCCTGGGGGATCCCGGAGATCACCAGCAGCATGGCGTTGCGAAACACATGGCAGTAGAGCACGCGCCGCTCGCTCAGGCCTTTGGCGCGTGCCGTGACCACGTACTGACGCGTGATTTCATTGAGGAACGAGTTTTTGGTGAGGATGGTCAAGGTGGCGAAACCACCGATCACCAGGGCGCTGACCGGCAGCACAAGGTGCCAGAAGTAATCGGCGATCTTGCCCAGGGTGCTCAGTTGCTCGAAGTTCTCCGACACCAGGCCGCGCACCGGGAACCAGTTCAAGGTGCTGCCGCCGGCAAAGACCACGATCAAAAACATCGCAAACAGGAAGGCCGGCATCGCGTAGCCAATGACGATGGCGGTGCTGCTCCATACATCGAAACTGCTGCCGTGGCGCACCGCCTTGCGGATCCCCAGGGGGATCGACACCAGGTAGGTGATCAGGGTTGCCCAGAGGCCGAGGGAAAGGGTCACCGGCAACTTTTCCAGGATCAGGTCGATCACCGTGGCGCCGCGAAAGAAGCTGTTGCCGAAATCCAGCTGGGCATAGTTCTTGAGCATCAGCCACAGGCGTTCGGGGGCGGACTTGTCGAAGCCGTATTGTTTTTCGATGTCTTTGATCAGCTTGGGGTCAAGGCCGCGACTGGCGCGGGAGCCACTGCTGACGCCGTCGCCGGCCGAGCCGCCGACGCCCCCGCCGCCAATCCCCTGCAAGTGGGCGATGGCTTGCTCCACCGGCCCGCCGGGCGCGGCCTGGACGATCACAAAGTTCACCAGCAGGATAATCACCAGGGTCGGGATGATCAGCAGCAGGCGCCGCACGATATAGGCAAACATCAGTGGGCACCTCGCGGCTTGCTCAGTTCGGCTTTCATCTGCTCATTGGTCAGTGGCGTGGGGCTGACTTCCCACCACGATTCCAGTGCTTCGTCGTTGCTGGCCTCGATGGCCGGGCGACCGAAGCGGTTCCACCACGCGGCCGAGGTGCCGGGCGGGTAGTAATTGGGGATCCAGTAGTAATTCCATTGCAGCACCCGGTCCAGGGCATGGGCGTAGCTGAGCATCTGTGCCTGGGTGGTGGCGCGTACCAGGCCGGTGACCAGGGTATCGACCGCCGGGTTTTGCAGGACGATGTAGTTGTTGCTGCCCGGGTCGAACGCCGACGACGAACCGAAGTAGTTGTACAGCTCCATGCCCGGCGAGGTGGTGACCGGGAAGCCGGTGACGATCATGTCGTAGTCCCGGGTCATCAGGCGGTTGACGTACTGGGACGAGTCGATGCGCCGGATGTTGAGGGTGATGCCGATCTGCGCCAGGTTGCGTTTATAGGGCAGCAGCAGGCGTTCCAGGCCGTTTTGCACATTGAGGAAGGTGAACTCCAGGGGCTCGCCGGCGGCATTCACCAGTTTGTCGCCCTTGGGCGTCCAGCCGGCGTCTTCCAGCAGGGCCAGGGCTTGTAGCTGCTTGTCGCGGATCATGCCGCTGCCGTCGGTGGTCGGCGCCTTGAACACCTGGGTAAAGACTTCGTCGGGGATCTGCCCGCGCAGGGGCTCGAGAATCGCCAGCTCCTGGGCGTCGGGCAATTGAGTGGCGGCCAGTGGGCTGTTGGAAAAGTAGCTTTGCTGGCGGATATACAGGTTGCGCATCATCTGCCGGTTGGCCCACTCGAAATCCCAGAGCATGGCCAGGGCCTGGCGCACGCGGCGGTCCTGGAACATCGGTTTTTGCACATTGAACACATAGCCCTGGGCTGTTTGCGGGGCGTGTTTGGCCAGGTGCGCGCGTTGCAGGCGGCCATCGTCCAGGGCCGGGCCGTTGTAGCCGATGGAATAGCCGGTGGCGGAGAACTCGCGATTGAAGTCGTAGGCACCGCCGCGCAGGACCTGGCGCGCGACTTCGGTATCGCCGAAGTACTCCAGACTCAGGCGGTCGAAGTTGTACAGGCCGCGGCTGACGGGCAAGTCCTTGCCCCACCAGTCGGGATCGCGCTGGAAGGTGATGGTACTGCCGGCATTGATTTTGCTGACCTTGTACGGGCCGCTGCCCAGAGGCGCTTCATAGTCGCCACCATTGGCAAAGTCGCGGCTCTTCCACCAATGCTCGGGGAACACCGGCAGGGTCGCGAGATCCAGGGGCAGGGTGCGGTTTTCATTGCTGGCGAAGTCAAAGCGCACTTGCAGCGGGCCTTCGACCTCGACGTGCTTGACGTCGGCAAACAGTGTGCGAAAGCGCAGGCTGCCCTGGGTCATCAGCAGGTTGTAGCTGTAGCGCACATCTTCTGCGGTGATCGGCTTGCCGTCGGCAAAACGTGCCTTGGGGTTGAGGAAAAATCGCAGGTACAGGCCGTCCTCGGCGCGCTCCATCTTTTGCGCGACCAGGCCGTAGACGGTATAGGGTTCATCCAGTGAGCGGTAGGCCAGGGGCGAATACACCCAGCCGTCCAACTGGCTGACGCCGATGCCTTTGTCGATATACGGCAGCACATGGTCGAAGCGACCGACCTCGAGGGCCGAGCGCTTGAGGCTGCCGCCCTTGGGGGCGTCGGGGTTTACATAGTCAAAATGGCTGAAGCCGGCAGGGTACTTGGCTGGCTCGCCGTAGACGGTCAATGCATGTTGCGGGGCTGCGAACGAGGCGGTACTCGCCAGCAGCAGGGCCAGGGTAGAGCCAACGAACGTGAGGAAATCCAGTCGCATTATCAGCCTTGAGCACCGGGTGAAGAAGGAAGGGGACTTGTACCCTAACCGTGCGCGGGTCGCCAGTCACCTGGTGACCCCGCAAACACAACGGCCCACCAAAAGGCGGGCCGTTGAGTGCTGCGAAGACGTAGATCAGTCCTGGCGGCTGGTCACTTCCAGCAGGTGATAACCGAACTGGGTTTTCACTGGGCCTTGCACGGTATTGACCGGTGCGCTGAATACGACCGCGTCGAATTCCTTGACCATCTGGCCAGGACCGAACGAACCCAGGTTGCCGCCGTCGCGGCTCGATGGGCAGCTGGAGTTGGCTTTGGCGACTACTGCGAAATCAGCGCCGCCTTCGATCTGGACTTTCAGTTCGTTGCACTTGTCTTCGGTGGCAACCAGGATGTGACGGGCGGTGGCTTTGGCCATGGTGGGTAACTCCTTGAATAAAAAAGGTGAGCGTACCGGATTCAGGCGGTTATTTCCCGGCAAAGTTCCGCTGATTTACGTCAGGCTTGATCGCGCAGACGTGCGGCTGCTTCACGCAGCAACTGCTCAGTCCCGTCCCAACCCAGGCAGCCGTCGGTCACCGAGACGCCGTAGCGCATCGACGGGCTGAGGGGCTGGCAGCCTTCGAACAAATGACTCTCCAGCATCATGCCGATCAGCGAGGTGTCGCCCTGCAAGCGTTGCTCCAGCACGTCATTGAATACCGCCGGTTGGCGCATCGGGTCCTTGCCGCTGTTGGCGTGGCTGCAATCGACCATGATCCGCGTGGCCACTTTGCTTTTGGCCAGGTCGGTCTTGACTTGGGCCACGCTCTGGCGATCGTAGTTCGGGCCACGGTGGCCGCCGCGCAACACCAGGTGGGTGTCGGCGTTGCCCGGGGTCTGGATGATCGCCGGATGGCCCTGGCTGTCGACGCCGAAGTGGCGGTGCGGGTGGGCCGCCGAACGCATGGCGTCACAGGCGATGGCTACGCCGCCGTCGGTACCGTTCTTGAAGCCGACGGGCATGCCCAGGCCGCTGGCCATTTCCCGGTGGATCTGCGATTCGGTGGTGCGGGCGCCAATGGCCACCCAACTGAGCACATCGTCGAAGTAGCCGGCGGCCATCGGTTGCAACAGTTCGGTGGCGACCGGCAGGCCCAGGCGCAGCATTTCGCGCATCAGTTCCCGCGACAGCGTGAGGCCGGCGGCCATGTCATCGCTGCCATCCAGGTGCGGGTCGTAGGCCAGGCCTTTCCAGCCGATGGTGGTGCGCGGTTTTTCGACGTAGGCGCGGATCACCAGCAGCATCTGGTCACTGACGTCATTGGCCAGCTTCTTCAGATTGCGCGCGTATTCCATGGCGGATTCGGGATCATGGATCGAGCAGGGGCCGACGATGACGAGCAGGCGGGAGTCTTGACCATTGAGAATCGCGCGGATGGCCTGGCGATGAGCGTTGACTTGCTCGGTCAGGAACGGGCTCAGGGGCAATTGGTGCTTGAGCTCAAGGGCGCTGGGCAAACGCTGGGTCAGCGCTTCATTGGCGCTGGACAGGGTGGTAACGGGCAGTGCGGCGATAGAGGAGTTCATGATTTCTGCTTCCTGGGCAAGCGGCGGGCTGTTCCCGCGCGCTCTGCCCTACTGGGGTGTTCGACAATTGGCCGTATTGGCTGCGTGTGTTGGCTTGCCACCAATAGGTGACCGATCGGAGGCGGCAGGCTGTCCCGAACGGAGCTTGCTAAATCGCCAGGCGGTGCAGGTGTCGTAACGGTAATAAGTGGTGAAGTTCATGGTGTGATTTCCTTTAAGTTCGGTGTGTAGCAAAAATTGTTCAGGGCTGGAAAAACAAAACCCCCGGTCGGGGAGCCGACCGGGGGTTAGATTTCTCTGGCAGGCGACCCCTTGAGTAGTGGGCGCCGATTTCAGGTATCAGGCGCGCCAGTGGCTAAACCAATACCCAAAATAAAAGCTGACCAGTGCGCTCAAACCGTTCACGCGGGTAGCCACGACCGAACGCTGGGCGTTGGCAGTAGGGCAGGCCTGGGTGAGGGTGAGTGGCAACATGGTGTTTCTCCAAATGATGGGGTGGAGCTTAACTGAGGGATGCCGCTGGATTCAATCAGTAATTTCTATCGCGATGAGCGACTTAGCGCTATGGCGCAAGTCCCGATATGCTGGATGGATAGTCCCAATGATTGCCAGGATGCGAGCATGACCGCTTTGATTATTGCCAGTGCCCAGACCTGTTCCATTGCTGGCGACCTGGCGGCCAATATCCAGCGTCACCTGGCGTTGATGGTTGCGGCCGCCGAGCACGGCGTACAACTGCTGGTGTTTGCGGAGTTGTCCCTGACCGGTTACGAGCCCGCGCTGGCGCGGGAGCTGGCGATTGCGCCGGACGATACGGTGCTTGCGCCCCTGCGAGAGCTGGCGCGTGAGCTGCAGATGACGGTGGTGGTGGGTATGCCGATTCGCTTGGCGTCGAGCAGCGGGGTGCTGATTGGTGCGCTGGTGTTGGCGGCGGATGGCTCATTGGCGGTGTACAGCAAGCAGCATCTGCACCCCGGTGAAGACGCGGCATTTGTGCCGGGCTCGGGTGGCAAGGCGTTGGTGTGGGGCGAGGACCGGATTGCCCTGGCGGTTTGCGCTGACTTTTCCCACGCCAGCCATCCGCGTGATGCGGCGGCGCTTGGGGCTACAGTCTATGCAGCGGGTGTATTGATCAGCGAGGGCGGTTACGCCGCAGATAGTGCGTTGCTTCAGGGGTACGCCAGCGAACACTCGATGGTGGTGCTGATGGCCAATCATGGCGGGCCGTCCGGTGGCTGGGTGTGTGCCGGGCGCAGCGCAATCTGGGGGCCTGATGGCGAGTTGATTGCGGCTGCGCCGGGGGTGGGCGACGCCTTGGTAATAGCCCGCAGGGAGGCCGGCAACTGGAGTGGTTGGCAGGTCATGCTGTAACGCAATGGAGTACGCCGCGATGGCATTCACCCTCAAGGCCGCATCGGATCAGCACTTGGCCTTTGCACGCAGCCTGACGCATCAGGCGATGGGCCATTACTATCGGCAGTACGATCTGACATGGTCCGACAAAGGCTTCGACACCGCCTGGGCCGGGCGGGAAAACTGGTTGATTTGCCAAGAGGACAGGCTGGTGGGGTTCGTCAGTCTGAGCCGCGATGACAACGCGCTGTATATTCGCGAGCTGCACATACTCGAGGATTTTCGCCGCCAGGGCGCTGGCAGTTGGGTGCTGGAGCAGATGTTCGCCAAGGCTCGGGCCGAAAGCCGGGGTTATTTGCGATTGACGGTGTTCAAGACCAATCCGGCAAAAAGGCTGTATCAGCGTCGGGGCCTGAGTATTGTCGGTGAGGAGGGCTGTTTCTGGCGGATGGAGTCTGTTTGTCTGTCAGCGCAGTCGTCCCGGTAAACCTCGCGCTCAACTTGAATCGGTGCATACTGCTCTTTAGGAGCCGATCTCCTGATCATTGCACAGGCTTTGCGCCTCGTTAAGGATGATCCCCTCTTTCATGCCCAGAAGGACCGCCACCTTATGGGCTTCTCCACGCCGCCCCTTTTTGCGCCCAGCGAGCACTTGATAGGTGGTCGCCGGGTCCACGCCATGTTCCCTGGCGAATGCCTGAACCGACTTGCCTTGATGTTCCAGCCAGGCTTTGGCTTGTGCAGCAGTACGGATTCCGGGCATAGTTCAAAACCGTTCAAGTTTGTGTAAAACGAGATGACATCGTCACCTCTTGGGGTGTGCCATAAAGGATATTACATCCAAATGAGTGGAATAGGTTCGCGCTTAAGGCAAGAAAGAGAGCGACTGGGCTTGTCGCAAAAGGTTTTTGGTGAAATAGGAGGTGTGGAGGCAAACGCACAGGGAAAATACGAAAGCGGTGGGCGCGCGCCGAAGGCCGATTACCTATCCCGCGTGGCAGAGAAGGGTGTCGATATTCTGTTTGTTTTGACAGGTAGCCCGACGCCCATCCACTTGGACAACCTGAGCCAGATCGAAGAAAAGGTCTTGGGTAACTACCGTGCGATGTTTAAAGAGGACCAGGATGCAATCCGCAGACTGACCAGCACCTTGGCAGAGCATTCCTCAGCGGCGAGTGGAAAACCCCGGTCGATCCTCAAGGAATCCTGACCTTTTGCCCAGGAAACACCCCCGCCTGCCGCTCGGCAGGCGTTCGTAGTGTATTGAAACTCTATATATATGACGCGTTCAGCTAGGTCTGTGCCTTGGTTTTTTGCTAAGGTGCTCAGCAACCTATAAGACCATTTCGCGAGGTGTCTGCTTGATTAGGGTGCTAGTAGTCGATGACCATGATCTCGTTCGTACAGGCATTACACGAATGCTGGCTGACATCGATGGCCTGCAAGTAGTCGGTCAGGCCGAGTCGGGGGAGGAATCCCTGATCAAAGCGCGTGAATTGAAACCCGATGTGGTCTTGATGGACGTCAAGATGCCGGGGATTGGTGGTCTTGGTGCGACCTGCAAACTGTTGCGCAGTCATCCGGACATCAAGGTCGTGGTTGTTACGGTCTGCGAAGAAGACCCTTTTCCTACCCGGCTTCTGCAGGCTGGCGCAGCAGGTTATCTGACAAAAGGCGCGGGGCTCGCGGAAATGGTCCAGGCTATCCGCCTGGTATTTGCCGGCCAGCGCTACATCAGTCCGCAGATTGCCCAGCAATTGGCGATCAAGTCCTTTCAGCCGGTCAGCGACTCGCCGTTTGATGCCTTGTCCGAGCGCGAGATTCAGATCGCCCTGATGATCGTCGGCTGCCAGAAGGTCCAGTCGATTTCCGACAAGCTTTGCCTGTCGCCGAAAACCGTGAACACCTACCGTTATCGAATTTTCGAGAAGCTATCAATCAGCAGTGATGTTGAACTGACCTTGCTGGCGGTTCGCCACGGCATGGTGGACGCCAGCGCCTGAAATGCAAGCCTCTGAAATAAACACCGTGTTTGATCCGAGTGCATTTCTTGCGACCTGCAGCGGCCGGCCAGGCGTGTATCGCATGTTCGACAGCGAGGCGCGCCTGCTGTACGTGGGCAAGGCCAAGAACCTCAAGAAGCGCCTGGCCAGCTACTTCCGCAAAACCGGCCTGGCGCCGAAGACGGCCGCCCTCGTGGGGCGTATCGCCCAGGTCGAAACCACCATCACGGCCAACGAAACCGAGGCGCTGCTGCTTGAGCAGACGCTGATCAAGGAATGGCGGCCGCCCTACAATATTCTGCTGCGTGACGATAAGTCCTACCCGTATGTGTTTCTGTCGGACGGTGACTTTCCGCGCCTGAGCATCCATCGCGGGGCGAAGAAGCACAAGGGTAAGTATTTTGGCCCTTACCCCAGCGCGGGGGCGATCCGCGAGAGCCTGAGCCTGCTGCAAAAGACCTTCTTCGTGCGCCAGTGCGAAGACAGCTTCTACAAGAACCGCACCCGCCCGTGCCTGCAATACCAGATCAAGCGTTGCAAGGCGCCCTGCGTCGGGCTGGTCGAGCCTCAGGAATATGCCGAAGACGTACGTCACTCGGTGATGTTCCTCGAAGGGCGCAGCAACGCCCTGGCCGGCGAACTGTCCGGCGCCATGGAGCAGGCAGCCAGTGTCCTGGACTTCGAGCGGGCCGCCGAACTGCGTGACCAGGTGTCCCTGTTGCGACGGGTGCAGGACCAGCAGAGCATGGAAGGCGGTACCGGTGATGTCGACGTGATTGCGGCCTTCGTCAATCCGGGCGGGGCTTGTGTGCACCTGATCAGCGTGCGTGGCGGCCGGGTGCTGGGCAGCAAGAACTTCTTTCCCCAGACCGGGATCGAGGAGGAAGTGGCCGAGGTCATGGCCGCGTTTCTCGGCCAGTACTACGTCAGCAGTCCCGAGCGCGACTTGCCGGGTGAACTGATCGTCAACGTGGTTCACGAAGACTTCCCCGCATTGATTGACGCCATTCACGCCCTGCGCGGCCGCGAGCTGGACATCAGCCACCGCGTGCGCGGCACCCGTGCGCGCTGGCAGCAACTGGCGGTGACCAACGCCGAACAGGCCCTGAGCGCGCGCCTGGCCAACCGCCAGCACGTTGCCGCACGCTTTGAAGCGCTGGCCGACGTGCTCAAGCTTGACGAGCCACCGCAACGCCTGGAGTGCTACGACATCAGCCATTCCAGCGGCGAGGCGACCGTGGCGTCCTGCGTGGTCTTTGGTCCGGAAGGGCCGATCAAGTCCGATTATCGACGCTATAACATCGAAGGCGTCACCCCAGGCGATGACTATGCGGCCATGCACCAGGCCCTGACCCGGCGCTTCAGCAAATTGAAGGACGGCGAGGGCAAGCTGCCGGATATCCTGCTGGTGGACGGCGGCAAGGGCCAGTTATCCATGGCCCGTGACGTGCTCAACGAGCTGGCGGTGCCCGACCTGATCCTGCTCGGCGTGGCCAAGGGCACGACGCGCAAGGCCGGTTTCGAAACGTTGTACTTGAATGATGCCGCCCATGAGTTCACTTTGAAGGGCGATTCACCGGCATTGCACCTGATTCAGCAGATTCGCGACGAAGCCCACCGTTTTGCCATTACCGGTCACCGCGCCCGACGTGGTAAAACCCGGCGTACCTCCACCCTGGAAGGGGTGGCGGGGGTAGGGCCGAAGCGGCGACGCGAACTGTTGAAACATTTTGGTGGATTGCAGGAATTGTCCCGTGCCAGCATTGAAGAAATAGCCAAAGCCCCCGGAATCAGTAAAAAGCTCGCTGAGTTGATTTATGCAAACCTACACAGCGAGTAGAATGCCTTCTCACCTCGTAGCCAGTTGTGCCGATGAATATCCCTAATCTGATCACCGTTCTACGCGTTCTGCTCATACCGATTTTCATTTTGCTGTTTTACCTGCCTTATGATTGGAGCTACATGGCCTCCAGTTCGGTCTTTGCCTTTGCGGCCGCGACCGACTGGCTGGACGGCTACCTGGCACGACGCCTGGAGCAAAGCACGCCGTTTGGCGCGTTCCTCGACCCCGTGGCCGACAAGCTGATGGTTGCGGTGGCGCTGGTGCTGCTCGTGCAGGAGCACGGCAACCTGTGGCTGACCCTGCCGGCGGCCGTGATCATCGGTCGCGAGATCGTCGTCTCGGCCTTGCGTGAATGGATGGCCGAAATCGGCGCACGCGCCCACGTGGCCGTGTCAAACATGGGCAAATGGAAAACCGCTGCGCAGATGCTGGCGCTGGTCATCCTGCTGGCCAACCCGTCGAGCTTCACCTTCTGGGTGCTGCTGGGTTATGCCTTGCTACTGATCGCCGCCGGCCTGACCCTGTGGTCCATGCTGCAATACCTGCGCGCCGCCTGGCCCCATCTGCGCACGACCGTGGAAAAGAAATAAAACTTTTTTGAATCAAGGGGTTGACGGGTGGTGAGGATTCTATAGAATGCGCATCACCAAGACGCGGGAATAGCTCAGTTGGTAGAGCACGACCTTGCCAAGGTCGGGGTCGCGAGTTCGAGTCTCGTTTCCCGCTCCAAACATAGCACTGCAGAGTTACACTGAATTCTGCAAGTGATTGAAATAAGGACCTTCGGGTCCTTTTTTCGTTGTGGCGCGAACCACTGAAATCCAGCTCCATCCAGTGCGTTAAGTCCCGAATGAGGATCTTGGATTTGGATGTGCACTGAATCGGTTTTTTGCTGGAGCAGCTTGGATAGCGAGACGAGCATCTGGCCCTGACTCTGTTCAGGAGTTCGCTATGGCACTCTCGGATACGACCGTTCGGCAAGCCCGAATCACTGGCAATGACTGCACGATACTTCACTGGTTCTGCAGGCCGTCAGGATGGTAAACGGAGGGCTTTAGCGCTGAGCGCTTCTGCTTTTTCGAGGGTCTTCATGAAGGCGGGAAGCTCTGTCCATGCCAATGCTGCATGGTGCTTCACTGCACGTACTTCGGCGCGAGGAGGCAGCAGTTTGTCCCCATCGAGCAGGATTCTCACCTTCGCGCAGCCCCACGGCTTTGACCGCATCTACAACCCGTTCGATGCGGTTGCGCACACGGCTAGCGGTTTCGGGTATCACTGTCCAAATCGGCTTAAGAATTTTCAGTACGTGTTGAGTGCCAATTTCCTGCGTTGGAAGTTTGCCTATTTCTGCGAACGCATAGGGTGTCCTGCCATTGCTGTGCATGCTTGGTATTTTTCCAGCCTGGTTTGTGATCGACGATGTAGCCGAGTGCGACCTCTTTGAAAGTGGTTGCTTTCGCCTTGGCGGCATCCTGCGCTAAACGCTCAGCCTCTTTTTAGAGCCGTCGCCTTTCCAGTTCTTCATTCCGATGGGCAAGCGGATCGACGGCAGACTTGCCTCGGGGTGCCTGCCCAGTCCCATATCTCGACTCTTACCAGCCAATTTGTACCGAAAAACCCAGCTGGCGGCTGCCACCCGTTTTCGTTCCTGTCCATTCAGGCGAGGTTGTGCTCATACGCACTGTTACTTTGAGCATACAGAGCAAAATCACCCTGCTCTGCGAGTCTCTGCTTGATTTTGGTGGTAATCCTGCTGGTGGGCCTTTCTCTTTATCAGAGCAGTGTCAAACGCTGCTCCTACTTACAAGTCGTTTTTTCTGGTTTTTCGGCCGATACAAAGCAGGTATTCGATAGTTGGTAAATGAGAATCCCTGTTAAATGTGAACGATTGGTATATTGTGTGCTGCAAATTTTTTGGCAGGTTTACTTTCCATTCGGCTTATCCATTAGGTCTAACTTCCATGCGTCGTACCTTGATTTCCCTTTGCGTGCTTCAGGCGTTTTCTCCTTTTGTCTGTACGCAGGTTGCCGCTTCCGAAAATGCCAGCCTTGAGCTGCAAGCCATCAATGTCACGGGCGAAATAGACGCTGAGACGGCTCAAGGGCCGGTCAAAGGGTATCGCGCTACACGTTCTGCAAGTGCGACACGCACCGATACCGCTATCCATGAGACACCTCAGTCCATCAGCGTGGTGCCCAAAGACGTGGTAGAGGATATTGGTGCAACCCGCTTGCAGGAGGCCTTGGACTATGCCGGTGGCGTCGGCCGGGCGAACAACTTCGGTGGGCAAGGGCTTACCAGTTTCACCGTGCGGGGCTTTACAACCGCAGAGTTCTACCGCAACGGTTTTCCGATTAACCGGGGCTATCCAAGCATGCCGGACGCCAACAGCATTGAGCGTCTCGAAGTGCTTCGCGGGCCAGCGACCATGCTTTATGGCCGGGGCGATCCCGGCGGTACCTTCAACGTGGTCTCCAAGCAGCCTTTACCTGAGCGTACGGTCACATTGGGTAGCCAGTTGGACGATCAGGGTATGAAACGTGGCACCCTTGATGCTTCAGGCCCGCTGGATGAGCAAGGGCGTCTGGCTTATCGCCTGAACCTGGTGGGTGAGGGAGGAGACACCTTTCGCGACCATGTATCCACCGAGCGCTATGGGGTGACGCCTGTCCTGAGCTGGCAGGTCACGGACGACACCAAGGTGATTTTCGAAGGCGACTTCATGCGCAACAACCAGCCGCTTGACCGAGGCCTGACCCGCTTCGCCAACCAGCACGGTACGCCGTCCCGCGACACCTTCTGGGGTGAAAGATACGCCGGCAATCTGCACAACGATAACAACATGGCTCAGCTGCGTTTCGAGCATATGCTCAACGACAACTGGACCCTGGGCGGTGGTTTCCAGTGGCTGGACGGGACTATGAAGGGTAATGCTGTTGAGGCTAACGGTGCCAACAGCTTGAATGCCGATGGTCGAACACTCCAGCGCAACTTCAACTACCGCAAGCTGGACTGGACCGATAAAGACTATCAACTGAACCTGACTGGGCACTTTTCTACGGGTGGCCTTGATCACACGTTGCTGACTGGCGTCGAGTACGAAGATTACGACTACAAGTCGATCATTCGACGCTCCAGCGGCGATTTTCCAATTGACATCTTCAACCCGGTCTATGGCCAGCCACGTCCGGCGCTGACTCGTACGCCGACCCACGACAAAGAAAACCTCAAGACTTACGCAGCTTTCGTACAGGATCAAGTGGCTCTGACCGAGCGTTTAAAGGTGCTCGCTGGTGCGCGCTTTGAGCGCTTCGAGCACGAGTACGAATCCTACGTGCCCGGCGTAAAAAACTGGAACTCTGCTGACAACGCCGTCACCCCGCGCGTCGGCGTGATGTATGACCTCACTGACACTGTCGCGATCTACGCGAATGCCGCGCGCTCGTTCAAGCCCAACGCGGGTGCCAGCCGCCAAGGCGGCGGGTTTGAGCCGGAGAAGGGCAAGTCTTACGAGATGGGCGTGAAGTGGGAAGCGCTTGACCAGCAGCTGAGCGTCGACGCGGCGATCTACCAGATCGACAAGAGAAATGTCCAGGGGGACGACCCCGTTGACTCAGCCTTCAAAGTCGCTACAGGCCAGGTACGCAGTCGCGGCTTCGATTTGAATATAGCCGGCAACCTGACGCCCGAGTGGCGGGTGATCGGCGGCTATGCCTATGTGGATGCTGCAGTGACCAAAGACACTACAGTACGTACCGGGACGCGCTTGGCGAACATTCCGCGCAACAGCTTCAGCCTGCTCAATGTGTATGAATTCCAGGATGGCGCGCTGAAAGGGTTGGGCCTCGGCGGGGGAGGTAAATACGTGGCCGAGCGTGCCGGCCAGACCGCCAACAACACGTTCTCGATGGGGGCTTACACGGTCGTAGACTTGCTTGGCTACTACAAGGTCAACGAAAAGGTCAGGCTCAATCTCGACATAAAGAACCTGTTCAATCGTGAGTACGAAGAAGGTTCATTCCTGAATTTCTACGCCTACCCGGGTGAGCCACGTACGGTGCAAGTGGGGATTTCTTACACCCTTTAGCCAAATCAGAACGCTGCTCGCTGGGGCATTATCGAAAATCTCAAGTCCACCTTTGCTCAGGTGGGCTTACACCTATCGATGAAAGCGCTTTGCGCAATGGTCTGCCCCGCGTGCCTTGGCCTCTCGCATTGAACCGCAATCAGCGAAAAACGAAAAAAGAGAATCTCTGTCGGTCCCTATGCGCTGTTTAATGTAAGGAATAGGGCTTGTGTGGCCTCCTTATACCAATACGAAATCATCAACAGCCCCAGCACAAATGTAGCTCGCCGGCGACATCCCCGGGCACCGGGCGTAGCAGACCGCCGACGATGCCGCTGATGCCGGCGATACGTCCATTGAACAGTATCAACAGCACGGCGCCCGTACCGATCAATAAGCCACCGCCCCATGCACTCATCGGTGTGGCTCATATCGATCATAGCGATTTCCTTTTAGGGACCTCGCGGAGGATGCCTGGTTGGGGAGGGCGGGCATTAATTCATGCCCAGCCAGTTGGGCAGTGCCAGTGCAATCCAGGGTACATAGGTAATCAGCACCAGGAACAGCAGCAACAGCACCAGCCAGGGCATGGCTGCCTTGATGGTGGCAGGCACTGACATGCCGGTCACCGCGGACGTCACGAACAAGTTCAGACCGACCGGGGGTGTGATCAAGCCGATCTCCAGATTGACCACCATGATGATCCCAAGGTGAATCGGGTCGATACCCAGCTTTATGGCAATTGGAAAAAGGATCGGCGCCAGGATCAGGATAATGGCCGAGGGCTCCATAAAGGCGCCAGCCACCAACAAGACAATGTTCACCACCAGCAGGAAGGTCACCGGTGTCAGCCCCGCCTCGATCACCCAGGCCGTGATTTGTTGGGGTAACTGCTCGGTGGTTAATACATGAGCAAAGAGCATGGCGTTGGCAATGATGAACATCAGCATGATGCTCAACTTGGCGGCGTCCAGCAGCACTTTAGGGGTCTCGCGAAACGTCAGATCCTTATAGACGAACAAGGCGATGAACGCTGAATACACGGCAGCAACGGCGGCGGCTTCCGTCGGCGTGAACATCCCGGTGTAAATGCCACCCAGGATGATCAGCATCAACAGCAATCCCCAGATGGCTTTACGCGCAGCACTCAGAAACTCACGCAGGGTTGCACGTGGCAGGGCCGGTAAGTTTTTCTTAACGGCGACGATGTAGATCGCCACCATCAGCGTTATCCCCAGCAACAGGCCTGGTATGACGCCGGCCATGAACAGCTTGCCAACGGATGTCTCGGTGGCGGCGGCATAAACCACCATCACAATTGAGGGTGGTATCAGGATACCCAGTGTGCCCGCGTTACAGACGATTCCCGCGCCGAATGCCTGCGGGTAGCCAGAGCGCACCATGCCGGCAATGGCGATCGAACCTACCGCCGCAACCGTCGCGGGGCTGGAGCCGGAAAGGGCTGCAAACAGCATGCAGGCCAATACGGCGGCGATGGCCAGCCCCCCACGAATATGGCCGACGCAGGCGTTGGCAAAGTCGATCAGTCGGCGTGCGACGCCGCCGGTGGTCATGAAGGCGCCTGCAAGCAAGAAAAACGGAATCGCCAGCAGGGTGTAGTGCTCCGACGTTTCAAACAACTTTATTGCAAGGGAACGTACTGAGTCTGGGCTGAAAAATACAAGGGTCAGCGAGCCCGCCAAGCCCAAGGAAATGGCAATGGGCACACCAATGAACATCAATGCGAAGAGTGCCGTGAACAGGAAGGCAATGGTCATGGTTTATTGTCCTCGTGCTCGGTCAGTTTCATCACGTCAGCGGCTTCATCGGCCAGGCCGAGACCGGTTTGGCGGTGCAGCAGGATGCGCACGAAAATTTCAGCGAAACGGATGAAAACCAATGCAAAACCCACGGGGACAATCAGCCCTATGTGCCACTGCATGATCCCGAAATGGCCAAGGTCCTCGGCGCCTATTCCCGCCGACATCAAGGTATGAATCCACTCGAAGCTGGCCGTACTGAACAGGCCGGCATAGAGCAGGCAGCAAAGACAGGCCAAGATTCCAATGAGCCGCTGGACGGGTTTACTCGCCAGCTTTACCAGCGCGTCAACGCCAATATGCCCGGCGGTGCGCACGCCATAGGACAGGCCGAAGAAGATCAGCCAGCCGAACAGCGCCTTGGTGAGTGCGGTGCTCCAGGTCATGGCTTGAGCCATGCTCATGACGCCATCACCCATGGCAAACAATACGTTACTGGCGCCTTCCCAGTTGTCGGCAAGACGGTAGAAAAGCGTATAGAGATTGTTGAGAATGACATAGACGAACGTTACCAATGTCATGGCGGCCAGAAGGAAGACAATGAAGCCTTCCTCGAAGTGTTCCCAGATGCGCCGAAAGGCCTGCATGGATGGCATCTCCCGTATCGTAATGACTGGCAGGTGCTACCACGTCGGTAACACCTGCCTCCCGGTCATTGAGCCGTGTTGGCGGCTTGCGCAGCGGTGATCAGCTCAGGGCCAATATCAGCTTCGAATTTTTTCCAGACGGGTTTCATCGCGGCTCGCCATTGCTCGCGTTGCTCAGGAGTCAAGGTAATGATTTCGGTGGTTTTGGCGGCAATGATGCTTTGCTTGGCGTCCTGATTGAGCTGTTCGGCCTCTTTGTTAACTTGCGCGGTAACCTGCACGATGATCTTGTCCAGTTCACTGCGAATATCCGGCGGCAGACCGTCCCAGAACTTGGTGTTAGTGATCAGCATGTAGTCCAGCACACCATGGTTGGATTCGGTGATGTATTTCTGTACCTCATGCATTTTCTGGCTGTAGATGTTCGAGTAAGGGTTTTCTGCACCGTTGACTACACCGGTCTGCAAACCCTGATACACCTCGGCAAAGCTCATTTTGCGCGGGTTGGCGCGCAAGGCCTTGAACTGCTCCTCAAGCACGGCGGAAGCCTGCACCCGAAACTTCAGGCCTCGGGCATCCCCAGGAACACGCAGCGGTTTGTTGGCCGACAACTGCTTCATCCCATTGTGCCAATAGGCCAGGCCGGTGATGTTTTTACTCTCCATGGACTTAAGCAGTCCCTGGCCCTGCGGGCTCATCTGGAAGCGGTCAACTGCAGCGATGTCATCAAACAGAAAGGGCAGGTCGTACAGCTGGAGGGTCTTTGTGTATTGTTCGAACTTGGCCAATGACGGCGCAATTAACTGCACATCCCCCAACAACAGGGCTTCCATCTCTTTGCCATCACCAAACAACGATGAGTTGGAATAAACCTCGACCTTGACCTTACCGGGTAAGCGTTCCTCTACCAGCTTCTTGAACATCAGTGCGCCCTGGCCCTTGGGCGTATGGTCGGCGACGACGTGTGAGAACTTGATGATGACTGGATCAGCTGCCATGACTGCACTCATGCTCCCTAGAGCAAGCGTGCAGGCGAGTGCCTTACAGATGGATTTGAACATTTTGGGGGAATCCTCTTATTTTTGTATTTTTTGGCCAACGCTCTGACGCGCATTCGGTTATACGGCCAAGACTCCAGTCTAGGCAAAAACATCACTTGGTGCAGGAGCGCAAGCGTGGCAATGGAAAGCGCCACTGAGCAGTTTCCGAATCTTCTGCCCCTGTGCGACACCCGCGGTGTCAGATTGGGCCAGGTCCTGGGGGGCGGCCTCCTAGTATTCGCCCAGTTATACCGCCCGATATTGCTTCTAGGTAGTTTCCGAGACTATTCAATAGCCTGCACAGGTCGCTAACTTGGGGGTATGCCGTACTGGAGTAGAGCGCACTTTTAGACAGGCGTTGCCCGGCCGCTAAACTTGCGTGTCTCGCACCGTGTTCAGGGTCCCGAAAAATAAGGTTACTGAATATGTCGGAGACGCCTACCCCCAATAGAACCCTTTATCCGCTCTGAAGGCCTCATCCTGGCAGGTGGCGCAGCGGTCGCGCAATCGCTCATCTCCTGCGCAATCATCGCCGGCAGGATGCCCATAAATATTTGTAACTTATGTGCTTTGGCGACAGCACCTGCGCTATGCATTCAGCGAATGCCGCTCCTGCCGGTATTGCCAATATGACGGCCAGCCGTTGCGCAGCAGTTATTGCAACTCTTGGCGTAGATTAGACGTGGCGCTTGATCCTTGTATCGGGATGTGATGTGGTGGGCCACACAGAAAGACGACTGTCCTTTGTCATTTGGGGCGCTCGCAACTTTAGTTCTTTTGAGCATTTCGAGGTTTCATGCAAATCGAGTTACAGGAGATTAGCGACCACCTCTATCGTTTCGCTCCATTTGATACGCTACCAAAGGAAACGGTAGACGCCATCGCCCGGCGGGTAGAAGTGAGTTATTTCAAGGCCGGCAGTGACATCCTTGAAGCGGGCGCAATCATTCATGACTTGCACTATGTCCGTAGCGGTGCGGTGGAGATTTACCGGCGCAATGGCGAACTCTATAACCGACTTGTCGAAGGCGACCTCTTCGGTCAGGCCGGTTTGTTGCGCAGTAACAAGGTGCGTTTTCCCGCCAGAGCCTTGGAAGATAGCCTGATCTATTACATACCCGCCAATATCTTCGCTGAACTGTGCGCACAGCATGATGCTTTCGCCGACTTCGTTGAAGCTGAGGGGCACTCCAGGCTCAAGACTGCCGTAGAGGCGCAGGGGCGGGCGAGTGAGCTTATTCAGCTCAAATGCCGAGGCCTTATCTCTCGGCCCTTGGTGTGGGTCACGTCGGATACCTGTGTCGGCGACGCGGCAAAAATCATGACAGAGCAAAGTGTTTCTTGCGTTCTGGTGATGTCATCAGCGGGCTTGCAGGCGGCTGAAATCCAAGGGATTGTGACCGATCGGGACCTTCGCACACGCGTTGTCGCTGAAGGCCGAAACGCTGACGAAACGTCTGCCCGAGACATCATGACGGCCGAGCCGGTAGCGATAGGCGCAGACGACTCAGTGTTTGAAGCGATGCTGGTGATGTTGCGCCGTAATATTCACCATCTGCCGGTGGTCCATCTTGGCCATCCGATCGGGCTGATCAACCTGTCGGATATCATCCGCTACGAGTCACACAGCAGTTTGTACCTGGTAAACAGAATCTCTAACCAGACGTCGGTCGACGGTTTGAAATCGCTTTTGCGTGACCTGCGCGGAACCTACATCCGCATGGTGCGTGATGGCGCGACGGCGCACATGATTGGCAGCGCGATTTCTGGTATTGGCCGAGCCTTTACCCAACGTTTGCTGGAGCTCGCAGAGAAAAAGCTGGGGCCGCCTCCGGTGCCTTACTGCTTTATGGTGCTGGGCTCCATGGCACGTGATGAGCAGCTATTGGTGACGGACCAGGACAACGCCCTGGTGCTCGACGACCGCTTCGATCCGATCCAGCACGATGCATACTTCCGCGCGTTGGCGACGTTTGTGAGTGATGGCCTGGCCGCGTGCGGTTACAGCTATTGCAAAGGCGGGATCATGGCGACGAACGATCAGTGGCGTCAGCCGCTGAAGGTATGGCGAAGTTATTTTGATCAGTGGATCGAAAAGCCTAATCCGACGACGTTGCTCAATAGTTGTATTTTTTTCGATCTGGATGGTGTGTTTGGCGAACTCGAGCTTGTTCAGGAACTTAAGGTTCTGTGTGCTCGAAAATCCAGCGCACATCCTGTTTTTCTAAGTGCCATGGCTCGAATTGCCCTTAACCGGACACCGCCATTGGGCTTTTTCCGGACGTTTGTGGTTGAGACAGATGGGCAGCATAAACGGATTATCAACCTCAAGGGGCGAGGCACTGCACCGCTGACTGATCTGATCCGTATCCACGCGCTCGCGTGTGGCAGTACCGCGCAGAATTCATTTGATCGCATGGATGCCATCGCGAACAGCAACGTCATTCCGCCTGAAGCATTAAAGCAACTCCGATACGCGCTGGAGTTCCTGTCGATGGTGCGAATTCGACATCAGGTTGACGCACTGGAGCAGGGAGCTGCGCTTAATAATTACATTGAGCCTGAGCGCTTTTCCAATAGTGAGCGGCATAACCTCAAAGAGGCGTTTCAAGTCTTGAGTAATGGCCAGAATTTCTTGCGCTTCCGTTATCCCTCCAAGGGTCGCCTGTCCTCATGAACCACGTGAAAGCGCAGCCCAATCATAAAATGCTGGAGTGGTCCGCGCGGTTTGAGACGCTGGCAGGCGAGGCCGTTAACAGCCGCTTGCGACAGTTCTATCAAGCCGGCGCGGTCTCGGCACAGGCATCCATTGAAAGCGTGCAATTGCTGGCCTTGGACGTAGAAACCACCGGCCTTGATGCACAGGCTGACAGTATTGTGAGCATCGGCGTCATGCCGTTCACGCTGCAGCGCATTTATTGTGGGAGTTCGCTTTATTGGGTGATAAAGCCAGCGTCCGAGCTGAAGGAAAAGTCAGTGACGTTTCATCACATAACCCATGCTGAAATTTCAGATGCTCCTACCTTTGAGCAGGTGCTGGCGCCATTGCTGGAGGCCATGGCAGGTAAGGTGATGGTCGTCCATTATCGGAATATTGAGCGGGCCTTTCTGGATCAGGCAGTGCGTAGCCATTTAGGGGAGGGGTTTGAGTTTCCGGTCATCGATACGATGCAGTTAGAAGCTCGTCTACACCGGCGAAAACGCGGGTGGTTCGCCCGACTTATGGGGCGCTCACAACCGTCCATAAGGCTGGCGGATAGCCGAGCGCGCCTTGGCCTTCCGGCTTATCACGCTCACCATGCATTAACCGATGCCCTGGCGACGGCAGAACTGTTGCAGGCGCAAGTAGCGACTCATTACTCAACGTCCACGCCTGTTGGCGAGTTATGGAACTGAGTCGCCGCTTGAAAGTGAAACGCTTGCGGCTGTCTGACGGACCTTCCTGAGGCCTCCGCTTGGACCGATGGATCTCGCTTTGAGATGCATTCGGGTGTTGGGCCTGCCGTCATTATCCGCCTTGAGCAAATGGGCATTGACTCGCTAGCGGTACTCAGGGTGACGCCATCTGCGCAGACGATGGCGTCACGGGGGGGGCTGCGCGCTGACAGCGGCAGCCTATTTGCTAGCGAGGCTCAGACATCAGTCCTTTCACGAGGGATATGCACCCCAGCATTAATACGATTGCGAAAGGCAACCCTGTAGACACTGCCATTGCCTGCAATGCCACGAGACCGCCGCCCAGCAGGAGAGCAATAGCAATCACGCCCTCGATCACTGCCCAGAACACACGTTGAGGCACCGGCGCATCCACCTTGCCGCCGGCGGTGATTGTGTCGATTACCAAGGAGCCTGAGTCCGAGGAGGTAATAAAGAACACAATGACCAGAACGATGCCCAGGAATGAGGTGATCTCTTTAAGCGGCAACTCCCCCAGCATGGCAAACAACTTCAGTTCCAGCACAGCGTCCTTGACGCCCATCAGGCCCTGTAAGGTCGTTTGGTCAATGGCCGTTCCACCGAACGTTGTCATCCACAGCACAGACACCACTGAGGGGACGAGCAAGACCGAAATCAGAAACTCTCTGACCGTTCGACCACGACTGACGCGGGCGATAAACATCCCTACAAATGGCGACCAACTGATCCACCACGCCCAGTAGAAGGCCGTCCAGCCTTGGGTGAATTGAGTGTCAGTGCGGCCGAATGGATTTGACAGCGCCGGCAGGTATTCAACATACGTCACCAGGTTACTGAAGAACCCGGTGAAGATGGCCAGGGTCGGCCCCACTACGATGATAAATACCAGTAAGAGAAACGCGAGTCCCATATTGATCTGGGAAAGCATTTTGACGCCCTTGTCCAAACCGGAAAGGACTGACCACAGCGCGATCAAGGTGATGCCAACGATCAGGACAACTTTGCTGAGATTTGTCGATTGTATCCCGAAGAGATATTCAATCCCCGCAGCAGCCTGTTCTGCGCCAATGCCCAGAGAGGTCGCCAACCCAAATAGTGTGGCGAATACCGCGAGAATATCGATGAGATGCCCCGGCCATCCCCAAACGCGCTCACCCAGTAACGGATAGAAAATTGAGCGTATCGACAGCGGTAAGCCCTTGTTGTAAGAAAACAATGCCAGGGACAACGCCACAATTGCATAGATCGCCCAGGGATGAAGTCCCCAGTGAAAGATCGTAGCGGCCATGGCCAAGTCGGCGGATGCTTTCATATCGCCCGCTGCACCGCCCAACGGTGCCCAGTCCGTACGCACTCCGCTCGCATCGACGGTCACGCCTCCCATGGATGCCGCGTAATGCGACATGGGTTCGGCTACGCCATAAAACATCAACCCAATGCCCATGCCCGCGGCAAACAGCATTGAAAACCATCCGACGTAGGAGTGGTCTGGTTTGGCATCTCTGCCGCCCAAACGCACCTTTCCCAGCGGGGAGAAAATCAGCGCAATGCACAGCACCACAAAAACATTCGCAATGCTCATGAAGAGCCAGGCGAGGTGGCTGGTTAACCAGTTCCGGATGGCGCTGAAGAGGGGCTCTACTTCATTTTGCAGTGCCAATGTCAAAATCACGAACAGTAAAATTGTGGCAGCTGAAATGATGAATACTTTGCCGTGGATATCGAGCGAGAATGAAAACTCTCCCTTGATATTGTCTTGACCGATGACGTAGTCAGTGTCGATCAGATTGGCAGCCCCACTAGGCGCAGGAATACCGTCCTCACTGGGGACGTTTGGGGTGTTCGGTCGATCGTCCGTAGGCTTTTCAACCATAAGAATCTCCTTGTTGTTGGCACGTCTTAACGTGTAGTTGTGATTATCCCCGCTGTTCCTATGGTAAAACGAGATGTAAGCGCGTTTATCCTAACAAGCTTTGAGAATAAAACCGGCAAAACTTGCCTATTGCACAGCCCTTCGATCGAATAGTTCACAACCACATGACTTGATTTTGGGCTTCAATCTGTTCGATTGAGTGCAATGAACAGGTTTGCGCGGGCCAGATTAATGCCCCATCAGCTTATGTATCCCGTCCGGTTTGGCGTGAGCGCCAAAGCGTTCCACGATCGTGAAAGTTGCCCGCTTCATACCGATGAGGTTTACGTGAAGTCCTTCGCGACGCCGCTTCAGTACGGGGAGCCCACCGTGCGTGGCTCCCGGTCATCCTTGATTAAAATCGCAAGCTTTCAGCGTCGTGCGAAATGCTGTTGGGGCGTTAGAAATGTGTGGTGGAAATAATTTCGAAATGCGTGCATCGCCGAGCTGAATTCACGTTCGCGATGCCACGCCAGGCCGACGCTCATGGGGGTCACCTGATCGGAGATGGTCAGGGTTTCAATGCGCTTTCCTTCCAGCGACCAAGGGCGGTGTACCAGGTCTGAGAGGATCGCAACGCCGTTACCATTGGCTACCATGCTGCGCACCGCCTCGACGGAACTGGTGCGCACTTTGACGTCCGGCTGAAAGTTTGCGAGTTCCCAGTAACGCATTGCACTTTGTTCGGCTTCGTCGACGGTCAGGAGAATGTAGGGCTCTTGCGCCACATCGGCGAGGCTCACGGCCGAGCGCTCGCAAAGGGCATGGCCGCTGGGCAGCCATAGCCGGCGCTCGGAGTTGAAGAGCGTCTCCGAGACGATGTCCGGGTGGGTCAGGTTCGCGGTGAGCACCACTGCCATGTCGAATCGACCTTCCAACAGACCCTGCTCGATGGCCGTGCGTTCTTGTTCGTGCACTTCGATGGCCACGTCCGGATGCCAATGCTCAAGCCGTTGCAGGTGGTGCGGCAAGAAGTAACCGATCACCGTGTAGCTTGCCGCCAAGCGCAATACACCACTGGCGCGGATGTCCGGCAACGGGCTGTTCAAAGCATCATCGACGCTGCGCAAAATCACGTAGGCCCGATTCAAAAAGTGCCGCCCGGCGTCGGTCAGACTCATGCCCTGGGCCGAGCGCTGGAACAACAGTGTACCGAGGATGCCTTCCAGCTCCTTGATCGCCGTGGTCACGGCCGATTGGGAAATATTTAACTGAATCGCCGCTTGAGAAATTTGCCCGATCTCGGCGGTGGCGACGAAATAGCGAATCTGGCGCAGGGTCAGTGACATAGGCTCTCCTGGTGAGCGCGTATCTGTTTTTCAGAAGACAGCCTATCTGATAATAGATCTTCCCAAGGGGGAGAGGAGGAATCTAACGTGGCCTGCAAGAAGTCACAAGCGTTGGGAGCAAGCGTCATGCAGGCAGTAGATTTCAACTCGGACATGGGCGAAGGGTTTGGCCCTTGGACCATCGGCGATGGCGTCGACAATGAGCTGATGGGCTTTATCAGTTCGGCCAACATCGCCACCGGTTTTCATGCTGGCGACCCCAGTACCATGCGACGTACCGTCGAGCATGCCAAGCGTTTGGGTGTGGCTATCGGCGCGCATCCGGGGTTTCGCGACCTGGTTGGTTTTGGCCGTCGGCACATCAATGCGCCGGCCCAGGAACTGGTCGATGACATGCTCTATCAGTTAGGCGCCTTGCGTGAGCTAGCCAGGGTTCAGGGCGTAGCCTTGCAACACATCAAGCCCCACGGCGCGCTCTACATGCACCTGGCCCGGGACGAAGAGGCTGCGCTTTTGCTGGTGGAGAACCTCCAGCGTCTGGAGCCGGAGTTGCTGCTGTATTGCATGCCCGGTTCCGTGATCTGGCGGATTGCCACGGACCTTGGCCAACCGGTGATTCGCGAGTTCTACGCCGACCGCGAATACGACCTCAGCGGCTCCATCGTCTTCACCCGCAACGTGCGGGCTTACGACCCGATCCAGGTCGCCGAGCGAGTGCTGCGTGCTTGCCAACTGGGCGTGGTGCGCACCGTCGAGGGCGAGGACCTGGTGATTGAATTCGATTCCATCTGTTTGCACAGCGATACGCCGGGCGCCCTGGCGTTGGTCGAAGCAACGCGTCGTGCCCTCGATGACGCGTGTATAGAGGTCCGATCACCGCGCTGAGACCGAATAAAAATACTTGGCACACACACGTCTGGGTTTGCCCACCCAGGTACTTTTTTGCCTGCCTTTCTACAACTATTCCAAGAGGAACAGACATGGCCAAACACAGTGTAATCACCCCGTTGCCGGGGACCTTCTACCGCAAAGCGACTCCGGAATCGGCGAACTACGTCGAAGTGGGCGCTCAGGTCAGCGCCGATACGGTGATTGGCCTGATTGAGGTCATGAAGCAGTTCTCCGAACTGACCGCCGGGACGGCTGGTCGTCTCAGCGCATTCCTGGTAGAAGACGGTGATCCGGTGGAGCCGGGTCAAGTCATCGCAACACTCGACGTCGAGTGAGGGCGCGATCATGACCCAAGGTATTCATAAATTACTGATCGCCAACCGTGGCGAGATCGCGGTGCGGATTATTCGTGCCGCCAAGGCGCTCGGGATTCCCACCGTGGCGGCGTGCAGCGAGGCGGACGTCGACTCCCTGGCGGCGCGCATGGCCGATGAAGTGCACATTCTCGGCCCGGCCCGTGCTGACAAAAGTTACCTGAACGTAGAAGCCTTGCTCGGTGCCTTGAAATCCACGGGCGCCAACGCAGTGCATCCCGGTTATGGCTTTCTGTCAGAGAACGCCGATTTCGCTGAAGCAGTCGTGTCTGCCGGTGCCATTTTCGTCGGCCCGAGCGCGGAGACGATCCGGCGCATGGGCGATAAAGCTGAGGCTCGGCGCACGGCGCAAGCCGCTGGCGTACCGGTGGTGCCGGGTTCGCCGGGTGAACTGTTCGACGTTGAATCGGCGCTCAAGGCTGCCGAATCCGTTGGTTTCCCGCTGCTGATCAAAGCTTCGGCCGGTGGCGGCGGGCGCGGTATTCGGCTGGCGGAAAATGCCGAGCAATTGAGTGAAGAGTTCCCCCGTTCCCAGCGCGAAGCCCAAGCGGCGTTTGGCAATGGAGCGGTGTACCTGGAGCGGTTTATCAGTAGGGCCCGGCATATTGAAGTGCAGGTACTGGGCGACGGTCATCACGCCGTGCATTTGTTCGAGCGCGAATGCTCGTTGCAACGGCGCCGGCAGAAAATCTTTGAGGAGGCGCCGTCGCCAGCCCTCAGCCAGCAGCAACGAGAGACCCTCTGCGAAAGCGCCGTGCGTCTGACCGAATCTTTGGGCTACAAGGGCGCCGGTACTCTGGAGTACCTGTATGACGACGCCACTGGGGAGTTCTTCTTTATCGAGATGAACACGCGGATTCAAGTGGAGCACCCGGTCAGTGAACTGATCACCGGCATCGATTTGGTCCAGGCCATGTTACGCATCGCAGGCGGCGAGCCGCTCGGCTTCAAGCAGAGCGACATCCGACTCAACGGCGCGGCCTTGCAAATGCGCCTGAACGCCGAAGACCCGGCGCGGGATTTCTTCCCGAGTCCAGGCCTGGTCGAGGAGCTGATCTGGCCGAACGGCGAGGGCATTCGCGTCGATACGCATCTGTATCCAGGCTATCGCGTGCCGCCGTACTACGACTCGCTGCTGGCCAAACTGATTGTTCACGGCGCGGATCGCGCTGAAGCCCTAGGCCGAGCGCGAGTCGCGGTGGCAAACACCACGCTTACCGGCATGGCCAACACCTTGGCGTTGCACGGCGAATTGCTGGAACAACCCTGGTTGCACAACGCCGACTTTCACACGGGCACGCTGGAAACCTGGTTGGCCGAGCGCGGCAATGGAGGCGAATCATGAGTACTCCCGTCCGCTACAGCTTTGGCGCTGATGAACATTTGTTTGCCGAAGTCAGTGACAGCATGTCCTTGGACGCCTTCTTCAAAGGACTGGCCATCACCCGCGCCGTGGAACGGTTGGCTCTGGATGGTGTGCTCGATATCTGCCTGGCTAACGCATCATTCCAGATTCGTTTCGACCCGGATCGCATCGCCCCTCACACCTTGCTCGAAGCGGTACAAATCGCCGAGACCGGGGCCGTCGCGGAGCGCACGTTGCAGACGCGGATCATC
Source organism: Pseudomonas sp. FP2294 (assembly GCF_030687625.1). Classification (NCBI taxonomy): domain Bacteria; kingdom Pseudomonadati; phylum Pseudomonadota; class Gammaproteobacteria; order Pseudomonadales; family Pseudomonadaceae; genus Pseudomonas; species Pseudomonas sp. FP2294. Next base: position 3,251,991 of record NZ_CP117441.1, on the reverse strand, counting down.
GAGATCCCCGTGCTCTACAACGATCCCTGGACCCACGAAACCCTGATGCGTTTTCGCGACCGCCATCAAGACCCGAGCGCCACGGACCTGGAATACGCCGCACGCATCAACGGCCTGGCCGACGTCGATGCATTCATCGCGGCCCACAGTGGCGCACCGTGGTTTGTCTCGATGGTGGGCTTCGTTGCCGGGTTGCCGTTCATGTTCCAGATGGTTGAGCGTGAGCGCCAGTTGCAAGTGCCTAAATACCTGCGCCCACGCACCGACACGCCAAAATTGACCCTTGGCCACGGCGGTTGCTTTGGATGCATTTACTCAGTGCGCGGCGCCGGCGGCTATCAGATGTTTGGCGTTACGCCCGCGCCGATCTACGACCCGCAACAGAACCTTGCGTACCTGAAAGAACACATGGTGTTTTTCCGTCCAGGCGACATTGTGCAGTTCAAACCGATGGACCGCGAAGCCTACGACCACGCGGTCGCCGAAGTGGAAGCCGGTTGCTTCGAGCTGCGGATTCGACCAGTCGAGTTTTCGCTGGACGCGTTCCTTGCCGATCCTGTCGGCTATCCCAAGTCGCTGCAGGAGGTATTGGCATGATTAAGGTCCTCAAACCCGGCCTCGCCACTTCTGTGCAGGACCTAGGCCGCGAAGGGTATTACCACTTGGGCATTCCGCCGTCCGGCGCGCTTGATCAATACGCCTTGAGCGTGGCCAATCAATTGGTCGGCAACCCCGCAGGAGCGGCGGCGCTGGAGTGCACCTTGCTGGGCCCTGAGTTGGAGTTTCAGCAGGATGCACTGGTGGCGGTCAGTGGCGCGCACATGACGCCACGGGTCGATGGCGTGGAAATGCACCACGACACCGCGTTCACGGTGAAGGCCGGGCAAGTGCTGCGCTTTGACTTTCCCAAGGCCGGTGCCCGCACTTATGTGGCGGTGGCCGGCGGCATTGATGTACCGGTGGTGCTCGGCAGTCGATCCACCTACGCGCTCGGTGCGCTCGGCGGTTTTCAAGGGCGACGGCTGAATGCGGGGGACGAATTGCCGGTCGGTATCGCCAGTGGCAAGGGGCTCGCCGGGGCCAGTTTGCCCATGGCGTTACGGCAAGCATTGGGGGGCGAAATCACCCTGCGGGTAGTGCCCGGTTTGTACTACCACCGTTTGACCGAATCGGCGGCGCAGAGCTTTTTCGCCGAACCGTGGACGGTCGGTTCGGAAGCGGACCGCATCGGCTATCGCTTCAAGGGTGGCAGCGCGCTGAGCTTTCAGCCCCGCGAGCAGCCATTCGGCGCCGGTTCCGATCCGTCGAACATCGTCGACAGTTGCTACCCGATCGGCTCGATCCAGGTGCCCGCCGGGCTTGAACCCATTGTGTTGCACCGTGATGCGGTGTCCGGTGGCGGCTACGCGATGATTGGCACAGTGATTAGCGCCGACCTCGATTTGATCGGCCAGATGCAACCCAACCAGAAAGCCCGCTTTGTTGCGGTGACCCTCGAAGAGGCGCTGGAGGCACGACGATCCTATAAGAAAAAACTCAGCTGCCTGAACAAGCTGTTCCCTTCCTGATCCTGCCCGCCGCATAGCGCGGGCCATGCCAAACGGTATGCCAACGCCGTACTTCGGTGCGGTGACGGCTGCCCGCGCTTCAACCTTTGACTGGTTTTGGAGTTCACGCATATGGCTGCTTTATCGCAATCGAATCAAACCGGGCAAGACCCGGCCCATCAGCCCGTCCCGACCGAAGCACGCATGGGGCGATTATCCCTGACTATGGCTTGGTGGGCGGTGTGCAGTGCGATGTTTTACATCGTCGTGGGTGCGTCATTGGCGTTGTCGTTCGGTACGCGCAATGCGCTGATCGGCATGGTCCTGTCGGTGATCAGCTATGGACTGATCAACAGCGTGCTCAGCCGCTTTGCGATTCGCAGCGGTCTGTCGGTGGCGTTGTTTTCACGACTACTGTTCGGCAGCACTGGGGCGTGTCTGGCGACGCTGATTTTCTTCTCGACCGCGATCTATTACGCAGTGTTTGAAGGTTCGGTGATCGCCGTGGCGCTCAACCACCTCTATCCGCAATTGGCCTATCCGCTTGCCGCACTGGTAGTGGTGCTCTACAGCGTGCCGCTGATACTGGGTAGCGTGCAGCACTGGCTGGACAAGCTCAACGGCGTGTTGCTCCCGGTGTACCTCGCAGGTTTGCTGGTGGCGGTGGGGCTATCGATCAGCTGGTATGGCTACCAGCCTCAATGGCTGGATTTCGGCCCGGCAACGCCGAGTGCATTCGGCTGGTGGGATTGCTTTGTCGCTTACATGGGCGTCTGGGTGCTGATGCTGTTCACCTTTGACTACGCACGTTTTGGCAAGCCTGAAGACGCCGAATACCACGGTCGCTGGAACTTTGGCATGCCATTCTACGCGGTGACGTTTCTGCTCAACGGCGCGGCGGGGATCTATCTGGTGAGTAGCATTCCCCATGAAGGTGCGCTGAGCGAAGTGTCAGTAGTGATGGCGATTCTGCAGTTGATGGGCCTGTGGGGGTTGCTGTTCGTCTGGGCTACGCAAACCCGGATCAACACCGCCAATTACTACTTGGCGACGCTGAATATGCAGGCGTTCTTCGGGCGTTTTGGCGCGCGCGGTTCATACCTGATGTGGGCAATAGTGGTCGGTGTGATCGTCTATGGGTTGATGCTGGCGGATGTGTTTGCCTACCTCCTCAAAGCGTTGGCGTATCAGGGGATTTTCGTGGTGGCCTGGGTCGGCGTGGCGTTGGCCAAGATCCTCTGCGAGCACAGTGATGTGAAGGCGCTTGAGCGGGTGGCAGCCTTCAATCCGGTGGGTTTGACCGCATGGTTTGGGGCTACAGCACTGGGACTGGCGTTGATGTTTGCAGGCGGTGAGCTGAGCCGCTTTTCCGCCCCCTCTACCGTGATCGTTGCGTTTGCATTGCAGGCAGGCTTGTCCCGCCTAAGCCATTCACGGTGGAGGTACGCAGAATAGGATTTTACGTCGGACTCACCGGCACCCACGGAGCAGGGCGGGCGCCGGTAGGCTGATCCGACTTCATTCCACTTGGGTTTTCCTTGACCCTTTCCCATGCAGCAGCACTCGACGCGGCCTAGGCTGCTGTTTCCAACAATAAACAGTAGCTGTTTTGAGCCGGTCGTATCCAAAATAGTCTGCAAACTCCAAATCACAACTATTCAGAAAGTGAATGCTGGAAGTTGGCGTGTTTTGAGCGCGTACCAGACTCTAACTCGCAGTTGATCTCCCGTGGTGGGCATTTTCTAGACGACAACAGAAACATGTGGCTCCGGTTGGTACACTAGGAGATCTCCAGGCTGACAACTTAAATGGGCACAAATCGCTTCAAGTGTAGCTAAGCGTACTCCTTTGACCTTGCCTTGCTTTAATAGGGATAGATTTTGTTCGGTGATACCAATTGCGGCGGCAAGGTCTTTTGACTTAACTTTGCGTTTTGCTAGCATTACATCTAACTCAATAATGATCGTCATTATGCTGGCCTTACACAAAGGTTTGATTTTCGGAACTTACTTCACTCGCTTGTGCCAAAATTCGCGCGATCACTGCGATACATCCGGCGAGAAAGAGAGCGATAAAGTCCGCTGGTGTAAAGCTGATGGTAAGTAAGCGTTGACCGGGTGGAGCATGTAAGGTGACCAGAATACTCAATATTGGTGTGCATATGAAACTTGAAACCACCCAAAGAATGACCCCCCTTCCAACTTTCCCTAAGTGAACGGCAGCATTATTGGAGAAATACTCGCTCCGGGCATACCCCTGGAACAGGCGGCGGAGGTGATTCAGGCCGCTGGCCAAGGCGATCAAAGGCACGCTGGAGATGACGATCGCGCCGAGTATTTGCCACCAGGCGAGCACTTCGATTTTTACCGCGAGTTGGGTCAACATCACTCCGCTCAGGGAAAATCCAAGCCCTAATCCGTCGTCTGACCCCAATATCGGAAATACCCACAGTGCGGCATTGAGGATGAGCATGCAGGCTATGAGCGTCAGTGTTAGAGCAGCCATACGCTGGCTAAAGGAAGCAAGGCGGTTAATGGGCATTTTTTTAAGCCTTTTTGATGGGTGGAACTCGATTTTTGCACAATAAATTACTGTATTACAATAATTACTTATTAAAATAGTGCCTTTTGTGGTGTGTTACCGCCCCTGGCACCTGCCTGGTTGTAGTGGAGGGATAGGGTCTGAGCGCCCAATGACCCACCGTGTCTACAAACGGGTCAACGCCGTGCTTTCTGACAAAGTCGAGAAACAGGTCAACGAACGGTGGCCGAGTGTGAGCAGTCGAGGAAAATACCAGGGCAATGCAGCGACGGAGGATTTTTTAGAAGCCTGCAGAAAGAACGCATTTGCAAGAGAATCTACAGAGCTCGGGATATGGCCCAGGTCGATGTGCTCGATTAGATTTAAGCGTTTTACAACCGAACGCGTCGTCACCGTCACCTGGGCGGCGTCAGTCCTGATGCCTTCGAAAGTGCCTCAGTTTGAGGCTGAGGAATGTCTACTGTGCCGCGGGTAGCTCAAAGACAGGTCTCAAGCCAGTTTCTGGTGGTGAGCCCGGCGAGTCATTTGCTGAACATCTCGCCCTGAGCCCAACCTTCAGAAGGCTGCAAGCAGGGCGCTTTCAGATGCAGCCGTCCGGTAGGCCAAGATTACACCCTTGCAACATTGACGGCCGGTCTCTGGTGGTGACGGCTTCACGCGGGCGTTGTTGGCACGTGCATGAGTACTTCCTCGGTCGTTCACTGTAGCAACCCGATATGTCACATCAGTGATAAGTGCCGAGTAAATTCAGCGCAAATCACTGTTGCAACACTTCGAGGCTCTATCATGCTGACCCGTTGTTTTATCCCCTTTCTATTTCTTTTGGTTTCTTGTATTGCCGGACAAACCCACGGCAGGGATCTGGCTGAAGGACTGACCGAACAGGACCCGTCTGTGGCGTTGCAGAACCACGACCTGCGCTATGGGCTGTGGTCCGGCATTGGACTTATGAAAAATGCAATCGGGCAAAGCTGCAATGCGGTTCTGCTGGATACTCGCGACCGGCAGAATAAAACCGTTGGCCCCGCCTATGTATTGACGAGTGGGCATTGTGTTTACTTCAGCTACGGCACGGCTTCTATCAACCAAACCGTAGAGGCGAGCATCACCTTCAACTATTTCCACGATACTCCCGCGCAACACCGGAAATTTCGCATCAAAACAGCGCATTGGAGCAGTATGGTCGGCACTGATCTGGCGGTTCTGGAGCTTGATGCGCCATTGGCTGCCCTCATTGCAGAGGGGGTCATGCCACTCAAGCTCGCGGCTCATCAGCACACTGGAGAGCGGGAGGTCATCAATGTCGGATCCCCGACCGGGTTTCGCCAAAAAGGCTTACGCATGAGTGCGTGCAAGGAAACGGCAACAAATAGCTTTGTCGAGCATCCCGGTGTATTTCCTGGCGCCATGAAAAACCGTTGCCAAGACCTTCAGTACGGAAGCTCCGGGAGCCCGATGCTCGATCGGGGTACCAACGAAATTACTGGCATTGTCAGCAAGGTCGCTGCTGTCATCAAAAAGGACATCCTCAGCAACTGTCTGAATACCTCCGCGTGTGAAGCGGCCAAGTTTAACTATAGCTATCCAGCGAACGACCTTCATCATTGTTTTGTCGATGGCCAGTTCTTGAATAACACGCGGGACTGCCAACTGAAATCCGTCGAACTCGTCCTTGAAGAGCCTTGGAAACTCAACCCCTACGTGCATTTGCAGCAGGGTGTGAACGGGCTCAGTATTTGGCCCACGTGGAACATCAGATTCTCGGTCAACGATCCCTACTATCGATTCAAGGCCGTGCGCGAGGTCAGGGAGTGTCGATCTCCCAGCGACTATCACAACGCCGTAGCGTCAACGGATGGTTACATCAACCAGGCGATCGGGCCGGCGCTGGGGGCCCATGTGTTGTGCATCATTGGGATACAAAACCGCAGCGAGCCCCTGACGCCAGCCTTGCTCCACAATGTTTTCACACACTCCGTATTTTTGACCGCCCCAACGCCGACACCGCAGATCAGCCTGAGCTACAACGTCAACTGGGACGACCAAACCACAGACTTCACCCATCACTACTTCTACGTGGATGCTTCAGAACGGGCTTTGTGCCAAGACATCGACGACGTCCGCTATGGATTGGCCAACGGCAGCAACCCTTACCAGGTGTCACAGCTCCCCATCACATTGTGCAGCTATGCCCGCAACCTTGCTGGTCAGCCGTCCGCCGTCCGTACGGATGTAATCGAAATATCAAGGTATCTCCCTCCCCAGCAAACGGTGAAGCCATCACCGTCACTACGCTAAGAGCTCATCGGTGACGATAAAAACGTCCCCGCTTGTTCACAAGGAGTGTCAGTGGGACGTTTACCGCGTAAACGCCTTAAGCCACTGGCCATGCCATGGCACACCGACTGCCCGGCGCGAATCCGTGCTGGTACTCATCGCTCACTACGGCCGCTAGCCTCTGATCCAGGTCTGCGGTGGCTTTGATCTGGAATCCCAGGCGGGCATAAAAGGGGGCGTTCCATGGCACGCTCGTGAATGTCGTGAGCGTTACGAAACTCAGTCTGTTGGCGCGGGCATAGTTCTTTGCGGCCTCAACCAGACGCCGCCCCCAACCTTGTCCCTGCACCGCGTGCATCACGGATAACTCATAGATGTGTAAATCATTGCCGTGGCGCGCAGCGCTGAGAAAGCCTTGTGGCCGGTTTTCGGCGTCCAGGGCGACCCAGCAGGTCGAGAGCGCGATACGTTGGCGATGTTGCTCAACGGACATCGGGGGTGATTCAGCCAGCCAACTCAACCCATCAATCATGCGGAAGGCTTGAGCTGCGGAAATTTCGATGGCAGGCAGGCGTTGCGCATCTTCCGGTACAGCAACGCGAATAATCGCCGGCATGGGTCGCCCTTGGTGAGGTGAGACTGAACTGGAAAAACCAGCGTTCGAGGGGTGAAGATATCATGCACTCAGAGCCTCAGGCTCAGTGGTTTTGATGGCAGTCGAACTCATCAGAGGCCGGTCTAGAGCGGTTGCCGGTATCGCTCAAGGTCCGCGCGCAGGCTCTTACGATCTGCGTGCGGTAACGTCCTCCGCAGTCCAGCTGTCACACCAAACGCCAACCTGGCGAAACAGATGACGCAAAAGCCTTGACCTTTCCATCATGGGAAGCTTCAGGCTTGCTTCATCAGTAACATTCAAGGGGTATTGCAATGGCTACGGTTTCCCATCAGCAGGGGTCCAACCCATCCAGTTCGCGGGAGGTGCGCCTGAGTCTGCCGGTCGAGGGCATGACGTGCGCATCCTGCGTCGGTCGGGTCGAGCGCGCGCTGAAAGCGGTGCCTGGCGTGCACACGGCCGCCGTCAATCTTGCCACCGAGCATGCCAGCATCACCTTCACCGGGGCGCCCGATCCCCAGGCGGCGGTGCGTGCCATCGAGAGCGCAGGCTACAGCGTGCGTGAAGAGACGACTCATCTTGCGATAGAAGGCATGACCTGTGCGTCATGTGTGGGCCGGGTCGAAAAGGCCCTGGCTAAAATCCCCGGCGTGCTCGAAGCCACGGTTAACCTGGCCACCGAGCGTGCCCGGGTGCGCCACTTGGGCGGCGCAGTCTCCACGGCAGACCTTGAAGCAGCAGTGGAGCAGGCCGGCTACAAGGCCCGCCGCTTGTCCGCCGAGTCGCCGAGCGAGGGCGACCAGGATGCCGCGCGGCGCGACAGCGAAGCTCGGGAGTTGCAGCGCTCCATGTTGATTGCAGCGCTCCTCACTTTGCCGGTCTTCATCCTTGAGATGGGTTCGCACCTTATCCCTGCCATGCACCATTGGGTGATGGGGGTCATGGGGCAGCAGACGAACTGGTATGTACAGTTCGCGCTGGCCACCCTCGTGTTGTTCGGCCCAGGGCTGCGGTTTTTCCGCAAAGGCGTACCGGCGTTGCTGCGAGGGGCGCCAGACATGAACTCGCTAGTCTCTGTGGGCACCGCGGCGGCTTACGGTTATTCGCTGGTCGCGACGTTTATTCCCGAGGTTCTGCCGCAGGGCACCGCCAACGTCTATTTCGAAGCCGCAGCGGTGATTGTGACCCTGATCCTGCTGGGCCGCACGTTGGAGGCGCGCGCCAAGGGGCGAACCTCACAGGCGATCAAGCGGCTGGCCGGTCTTCAGGCGAAGACCGCGCGCGTGGAGCGCAATGGCCAAATGTTGGAAGTTGCCCTTGATCAGGTGACGGCCGGCGACATTGTCTTCGTCCGTCCGGGGGAGAAGGTCCCGGTCGACGGCGAGGTGATTGAAGGCACCTCGTACGTTGACGAGAGCATGATCAGCGGCGAACCGGTACCTGTGTCCAAAAGCGTAGGCGCCGAAGTCGTTGGCGGCACGATCAACAAGACCGGTGCGTTCAGTTTCCGGGTGACCAAAGTGGGGGCCAACACCGTCCTCGCGCAGATTATTCGCCTGGTGGAAGAGGCGCAGGGCTCCAAGCTGCCGATCCAGGCACTGGTGGACAAGGTCACGATGTGGTTTGTCCCGGCGGTGATGGCTGCGGCCACGGTGACCTTCCTGGTCTGGCTGATTTTTGGCCCGACGCCGGCGCTGACGTTCGCGTTGGTCAACGCGGTAGCGGTGCTTATTATTGCCTGCCCCTGTGCCATGGGGCTGGCCACGCCGACCTCGATCATGGTCGGCACGGGCCGCGCAGCCGAGCTCGGGGTGCTTTTCCGCAAGGGCGAGGCATTGCAGGCGCTACGCGATGTGTCGATTATCGCCCTCGACAAGACCGGCACGCTGACCAAGGGCCGGCCTGAGTTGACCGACCTGGTTCCCGCCGAGGGCTTTGACTACGACGAAGTATTGGCACTTGTCGCGGCGGTGGAGACACGCTCCGAACATCCGATTGCCGAAGCGATTGTCAGCGCGGCAAAGAGCAAGGGCATCACGCTTGCACCGATTGAGGCCTTCGATGCCGTACCGGGCTTTGGCGTGACGGCGAAGGTCGCCGCGCGCACGGTCTCTGTGGGGGCCGACCGGTTCATGGCGCAACTGGGCCTTGATGTGACGGGCTTCCAGTCGACTGCCCGGCGTCTCGGCGAGCAAGGCAAAAGCCCGCTCTATGCGGCGATTGATGGCCGCCTGGCGGCGGTGATCGCGGTTGCCGATCCGATCAAGGAGACCACGCCCGAAGCGATCAGGGCCCTGCATGCGCTGGGGCTCAGGGTGGCGATGATCACCGGTGACAATGCGGCCACGGCAGCGGCAATCGCCAGGCAACTGGGTATCGATGAGGTGGCGGCCGAGGTGTTGCCCGACGGTAAGGTCGCGGCGCTGAAAAAGTTTCGCAGCAAGGGGGCGCGAGTTGCCTTTGTGGGTGACGGGATCAACGACGCACCGGCACTCGCCGAAGCAGACGTCGGGCTTGCCATCGGCACCGGCACCGATGTGGCCATCGAAGCCGCTGACGTGGTGCTGATGTCGGGCGACTTGCGCGGCGTGCCGAACGCCATCGCCCTCAGCCAGGCGACGATCCGCAACATCAAGCAGAACCTGTTCTGGGCCTTCGCCTACAACGCGTTGTTGATACCGGTTGCGGCGGGCGTTCTGTACCCGCTGAACGGCACGCTGCTGTCGCCGATCTTCGCCGCGGCGGCGATGGCGCTCTCCAGTATCTTCGTGCTTGGCAACGCACTGCGGCTCAAGCGCTTCCGAGCACCGATGACAGTAGAGAGCAGCGCCGAGGCGCCAGTGGGTGGGGCGGCATTGGCCAAGCCACGCCTAGCGAATGAGCACTGATATCAGGCTTGGGTTTGAACACGATTGAGGAGGCTGTAATGGCCAGTGAACCTCATCCGAGCGTGATTGTTTAAGGACACGGCCAAGCGTACTCATGCGCCGTGTGCAGGTGAGTTCCCGAATTTGCGGTGAGTAGTTGATAGGTTCCCTCAGGAGGAGAGAATGATGAATATCGGTCAAGCAGCCAAGTTCTCCGGCGTTTCGGCTAAGTCGATTCGCTACTACGAACAGATTGGTTTGGTGCCCAAGGTCAGCCGGTCTGATGCCGGCTATCGAAACTACGGTACACAGGATGTGCAAAACCTGCGTTTCATTCGCCGCGCGCGTGACCTTGGCTTTTCGGTCAGGCAGATCTCCGAGTTGCTGGTTTTGTGGGGCGACCCTGATCGCGGCTGTATCGACGTCAAGGCCATGGCCCTGTCCCATGTGGCCGGGTTGAAGGCAAAGATTGCTGACCTGCAGGCCATGGCGCAAACCCTAGAGCAGTTGGCCGAGCAATGCCATGGCAACGATCGTCCGGATTGCCCGATCATTGCCGGTTTGGCGCAGCGCACAGCCGCCGTGGCGATGGAACTGCGCCCCAGGGCTCCTCAGAATCCCCCCCGGTTTGGGGGGGATACGGCGGCCTCATCCCAGCATCGCGCCGCGATGCAGATGCATTTGTAAGCGCTGGCAAGGCTCACATTCACTCTTCAGAGCAACTTCAGGAGTTCCACATGCTGCGTTTTTTCATACCAAACATGACCTGTGGCGGCTGCGCCAGGTCCGTTACCCGGGTACTGCTGGGCGTAGACCCGCAGGCCCAGATCAAAACTGATCCGCCCACACGTGTGGTCGTGATTGACAGCACTCTGGATGCGCACACGCTGCTCACGGTGCTGAGTGACGCCGGGTATCCGGGTGAGCATCTGCCGCAAGCGATATCCAGCTGATCGTTGCCGGCGTAGTCCCGCAGGGCTGGCGCGAGATCAGATTTTTATCAATAAAAAGCCGGGAGATTGTCTCCCGGCTTTTGTATTTCCCACGTTTAGAAAGCCGTCACAAGGTGTCAGGAGACTACGCCTGCAGCCCAAGCAACCAGTACATCAGCAAGATCAGGCGGGTAGCTGCTGAGCGGGTCAAGCTGGGTGCATTGGCTAACATGCACGCCACTCAAATCAAGCCGATGTGCTGACACAAGATTGACCTCGATCATCTGCCTCCCCTGTTACTCCCTCTACTCTGGCACTTCCATAAAAGGCCAAGGATGGCTCAAGGAGCCTGCGGCCATGCATTTTCAAGGAAGAGTCAGTCATGCAGTCATTGAAGATCATGTTGTTGTCATCGGCGTTCAACGGTTTGACCCAGCGGGCCTGGCTGGACTTACGCCAGTTGGGGCACACGCCCAGTGTGGTGCTGTTCACCGATGAAGCCTCGGTATGTCGGCAGATCGAGGCATCGGCGGCGGACCTGGTGATTTGTCCGTTTCTCAAGGACCGCGTACCGCAACAACTCTGGAGCAATCCTGAGCGCCCGGTGGTGATCATTCATCCGGGCATCGTCGGCGACCGTGGCGCCAGCGCGCTGGACTGGGCCATCACCCAGCAAGTCAGGCGCTGGGGCGTCACGGCCTTGCAGGCGGTGGAGGAAATGGACGCCGGTCCGATCTGGTCGACCTGCGAGTTCGACATGCCCGCCGACGTGCGCAAATCCGAGTTGTACAACGGCCTGGTGAGTGACGCGGCGATCTCTTGCATCCGCGATGTGGTGGAGAAATTCGCCAGGGGGTTCGTGCCCACGCCCCTCGATTACACGCAGCCCGACGTCGCTGGGCGTTTGCAGCCGAATATGAAGCAGGCTGACCGCACCTTCAGTTGGTACGATTGCGCACGGTTTATCAAGCGCAGTATCGACGCCGCTGACGGCCAGCCCGGGGTGTTGGCCAGCCTCGCCGGCGGGCAGTATTACCTGTATGACGCGCACCTGGATGCGCGCCGCGGCTCGCCGGGCGAGATCCTTGCGGTACGGGACGACGCGGTATTGGTTGCGGCCGGCGATCACAGCCTGTGGCTCGGCTCGCTCAAGCGCAAGGCCTTGCCCGGCGAGGAAACCTTCAAGTTACCGGCCCGTCAGGTGTTAGCCGGGCAACTGGCTGATGTGCCGGTGCTGGACGGCTCGCTCGCCAACCAAGGCTTTGACGAGATGGCCTATCAGCCGATTCGTTACCGAGAAACCGGTCATGTGGGCGAGCTGACCTTCGAGTTCTACAACGGTGCCATGAGCACTGAACAGTGCCAGCGGCTGGTCGCAGCGTTGCGCTGGGCCAAGGCTCGGGACACCCAGGTGCTGCTGGTCAGGGGAGGGCGCGGGAGCTTTTCCAATGGGGTGCACCTCAACGTGATTCAGGCGGCCGAAGTGCCGGGGTTGGAAGCCTGGGCCAATATCCAGGCCATCGACGATGTCTGCCGCGAGCTGCTGACGGCCCGGCAACTGGTGGTCAGTGGCCTGACGGGCAGCGCCGGAGCCGGCGGCGTGATGCTGGCGCTGGCGGCCGACATCGTCTTCGCCCGGGCGGGTGTGGTCCTTAATCCGCATTACAAGACCATGGGCTTGTATGGCTCCGAATACTGGACCTACAGCCTGCCTCGGGCGGTCGGCAGTGAAGTCGCCCACAAGCTTGTCGAAGAATGCCTGCCGATCAGCGCCCTCCAGGCCCGGAACTGGGGAATGGTCCAGGACATCGGCCCACGCTGCCCACGGGCATTTGGCTTATGGCTGCTGCAACAGGCCAGCGACGCGTTGACCGATGAAAGATACGCCCTGCATCGTGCGCGCAAATCAAACATGGACCTTGCGCAGATTGAGCGCTGCCGCGAAAACGAGCTGGCACAGATGCGGTTGGATATGGTGGAAAACCGCCAGCAGTTTGCCGAGAAGTGCCGCAACTTCGTGTTCAAGCGCAAAACCTGCCAGACCCCGCAGCGCTTGCAGGCGCCGTGGGCATTGGCGCCCAGGGCCACACTGGTTGACTGAGAGGAAAACGCCGCATCTACTCTTTTACCGCCAGGGCGGAATTTCCTTTCTGCCGTGGCGGTCCATAATGCCAATGGAAAAAAGACAGAACAGGGTGAATTGATGCGGCGAATTTATAGGGGCGTCATCTGCCAGGCCTTGCTGGCCATGGTTATGGCTATCAGCCTGCCGGGATGGGCAGATGCGGCCGCCACGCCGGCGCCAGTAGAGGTCGTCGACAGCCTGGCGCTGTTGCCCGAAGACGCCAACCTCAAGCAGCTTGGCCAGCAGCTTGAGCTGATTCGCCAGAGTGTCCCCATCAGTACCAGTGACGAAAAGCTGGCGGAATTTCGACAGGGCGCACTGCAGGTGCAACAACTGGCCGGGGCATTGCTCACGGTGCGCGCCACCGAGATGGAGCGCATTGACGATCAACTCAAGGTAGTGGGCGCGGCCCAGCCGGGAGAGGCGCAGAGCCTCACCGAGCAGCGGGATGCCCTGACCCGAAAAAAGAACAGCCTGCTTGAGGATGAGCAGCACGCCAAGCAACTGAGCCAGACGAGCCGCGAACTCGCCGCGCAGATCGTTAACCTGCGGCGCAATCTGTTCAATTCCCAGGTCACCTCCCGTACCGATTCGCCCTTCAGTCCCACATTCTGGTCGACCCTGATCCGCCCCACCGCTGAAGACCTGCAGCGCCTGGACAACCTCAAGGCCGAAGGCATCGTTGCCCTCAAGAGCGCCATCAGCCCTGAGCACCGCTGGGCGTTCTTCAGCACGCTGCTGGTGGCGGTACTGATCTGGAGTTTCGGCCGGCGCCTGCTCGAGCATCTGCTTACCTGGGCGATGATCCGTTGGCTGCCGGAGGGGCGCCTGCGGCGCAGCACGTTGGCGGTGGCGGTAGGCTTATCGTCGATCCTGACGATCATGGGGGCTGTCTCGCTGATGCGCTGGGGGCTGGAAAGCAATGCGGTCCTGAGTGAAAACCTGGGCCGGCTTTCCGATCACTTGGTCACCCTGGCCACCTTCTGTGCGTTTATTGCCGGCCTTGGACGCGCCTTGCTGATGCTGCCACGCCCGTCCTGGCGGTTGCCGGCCATTGCCGATGAAATCGCCAGTGCCCTGGGGCCTTTCCCGGCGATTCTGGCGGTGGCGCTGATGCTGGTGGCGACCGAGGAGCGGATCAACAATGTCACGGGCGCCAGCCTGGCGCTGACCGTGGCGCTCAATGGCCTGACCGCCCTGACCACCGCGCTGATCTTCATCGCCGCGCTACTGCGCGTGCGCCACGTGCGCAAAAAACTGGAGCTGCAGCGCCCGGGCGGGCTCGTCGGCATGTTGCCCTTTGTCGCGTCGATGTGGGTGGCGGTGATTGTCCTCGCGTTGTTCACCGGGTATCTGTCCCTGGCCTACTTCCTTACCGTCAAACTGTTGTGGGTCAGCGTCGTGGCGGCCACGGCCTACCTGTTGATCGCCTTTTTTGGTGACGTCTGTGAAACCCTGCTTTCGCCCAGGCAGCCCAGCGGCCTGGCACTGGCCAACGCCCTGGGGCTGTCGCCACGGCACCAGGCCCAGGCGTGCACGGTGCTGGCGGGCGTCGGCCGTACCTTGCTGCTGCTCACCGCCGTGATGGCGGCCTTCCTTCCTGCGGGCTCCAGCCCCAGTGAGTTGCTCCAGGGCTTCAGCCAACTGGGCGAATCCAGCAAGACCCTGGGCAACCTGCAGATCGTTCCCCAGGACATCCTCATTGCGCTGCTGATGTTTGTCGTCGGCTTGTTCGCCGTGCGCACCTTGAAGCGCTGGCTGAGTGAGCGGTTGCTGCCGGAAACCAACATGGATGCCGGCATGCGCGCGTCCCTGGTGACCCTGGTGGGTTACCTCGGTTTTGTGTTGTTGAGCCTGCTGGTGATGTCCACCCTGCGGATCAATCTGACCAGCCTGACCTGGGTGGTCAGTGCCTTGTCGGTGGGCATCGGCTTCGGTTTGCAGGCGATTGTGCAGAACTTCATCTCCGGGCTGATCCTGCTCACCGAACGGCCGGTGAAGGTCGGCGATTGGGTCAGCCTGGGGGGCGTGGAGGGCGATATTCGCCGGATCAACGTCAGGGCGACCGAGATCCAGATGTCCGACCGCTCGACGGTGATTGTGCCGAACTCGCAGTTCATCTCGCAAAACGTGCGCAACGTCACCATGGGCAACGCGCTCGGTGTGGTGAGCATCACCCTTACCTTGCCGCTGGATACCGATGTGCTGAAGGTTCGCGAACTGCTGATGCAGTCGTTTACCGAGCACGAGGCGATTCTCGACACTCCCGCACCTTCGGTCACGTTCAAGGACCTGGCCAGGGATGGCTTGATCATTGGGGTCAGCGGCTACGTCAACAGCCCGCGCTCGGTGTCCGGCACCCGCAGCGACTTGCTGTTTATCCTGCTAGCGCGCCTGCAGGACATGGGGATTACATTGTCTTCGCCCCAGAGCATGGTGCTGATTCCGGGAGAGGCCGGTGCAGTGGCTGGTGATGTTCCTGTGAGGCAATCATGAGGTGGCAGTGCGTGACACTGAAAAGCCCGATAACCGTGATCGCTGCGGTCGTGTTCTGTTTTTCCATGGCGGCGTGCAAGAGTAAAGACATGCCTGAAACCTATAGCTGGACGGGAACTGTCTCTGCACCACAGGAATACCCCATGGAGGTTTACCGTGGCGCCCTGGTCGCTGAGGGCTTTACCTACGGTTTTGATGCGATCTGGGGCACGCAGAACACCGGTTGGGGGAGTCCTGGCGGAACCATGACCACGGCGCTGGAAAAAAAGGCAGTGCCCTATCAACTGGAATTCACGTGGTACTCGCTGGTGGAGAGAACGTTCTATAGCGGCCAATGGAACTTGGACCCACAGAAGATAAAGAGCCTCCTGGATGAGGGCTTTATTGATCAGGACACCCATAAAAAAGACACCTACAGCACGTTTATCGTGGGGTTGGCGCCACAGGGCAGGGTGGTGCTCTGGATGAGCGGGGCGGGAAACCAGAAGGAAGTGGGGGTCTTTCAGGCGCAGGCCACAAACCTTACCAAGGAGAGCGCCTACAGCAATGCCCAGTACATGTTCAAAGACGGCTATGCAGACCGCATGCTCAATGATCCATCCTATAAGACCTTCAGTGCCGATATCCGGCAAAAAATAGCCACGCAGGGCTATCCCCCGGCAAACATCTACGACACCTACCGGGAGAAATACAGCTGGAGGCCTGTGGTTGTGCTGCAGCAAGGCGAATGGCTTGATTTCGGATTCAGCGCCTACAACGGCGAGCAGGAGAATCTTTTCGGAAAGGCCCTACTCGACAATCACTATGTAAAACGGGCCATTCCAACGTTCTGCGGGTTCTATTGGCGCAATGGCAACAGCCGGTATGGCGTCTGGATTGACGCATTCGATGAAAAAGAAATCTTTGATATTTTCCAGAAACTGAGCAAACAAAAAGACATAGACCTGCTGGTGAAGGTTGACGCGCAAAACACCCGGGTTTCCCTGGCATTAAGGGCGGGCGCGCAAGAGATTCCCATCGGCAAAGCCAAAGTCAGGCTGTCCCGTAAAATCGAGTAGGCTCCCCCGCCTGAGGGGAGAGCCAGGTTTCACTGCTCAGCAGGGCTGGGCCGCAAGGCTGTTGCTGACATTGCGTCCCAGCACCAGCACGGTCACAAAACCCAAGCCCACCAGCACCGTGGCGAGGCTCAGGAGCACCGAGCTGCCCAACTGGTCGACGATCCGCCCACCGAAGAATGAACCCAGGGCAATAATCACCTGGAACAGGGCGACGAAGAGCGGCATGCCGCGTTCGACATCCTTGGGCGCCACGACAAACATCCAGATACTGGCGCAGGCCGGGAAGGCGCCGAAGGCAAAACCCCAGAGCCCAATCAACATGGCTGCGCCGGTCATGCCGGTGGCGAAGTGGGGGAACAGGGCGGTGCTGGTGCCAATCATCAGCGCCACCAGCAACAGGGTGTGACGTACGCTGCGGTTGGCGGCAAAGCCGGCAAAAATATTACCCGCGACCCCAGCCACGCCGAAGAGCAACAGCAACGAGCCAATCGTCGGGCCGTCGAAGCCGGCACTGTGCTTGAAGAACGGCGCCACATAGGTGTACGCGGCAAAGTGCGCCAGGCCGATCAGCAATACTGCGATCAATCCGACCCGCGCTTGGGGGTTGATAAACAAGGCGGGCAGGTCGCGGATGTGGATGGCTTTCTCCGGGTTGAGTCGCGGCAGCAGAAATATCTGCGCCAGGAGGACCGGGACGCCCATCAGCGCGGTGACCAGGAAGGTCATGCGCCAGCCCATCAGGCCGCTAAGCCAGGTGCCTACGGGCACGCCCAGCACGGTGGCGAGGGTCACGCCGACCATGATGATCGAAGTCGCCTGGGCGACGCCCACACCCTTGGGCGCCAGCCGGCCGCTGAGAGCGATGGCGGTCGCCCAGAAGCCGCCGATGCTGATGCCCAGCAGTACGCGGCCCAACAGCAGCAGGCCAAAGTCGCTGGCAAAAGCCACCACCGAGTTGGCGATGATCATGATCAGCGTCAGGCCGATCAATAAATAGCGACGGTCCATGGTGCCAATGCTGACCGACAGCAAAGGCGCGGCGAGGGCGGCCATGATGCCGGGCAGGGTCACCATCAGCCCGGCGTGACCGGCAGTGATACCCAAGTCACTGGCGACATCATTGAGCACACCCACCGGCAGAAACTCACTGGTTACCAGGGCGAAGGCACCTACGGCCACGGAGAGAATCGCCAGCCACTGCTGTTTGACACTCTGTTGATTATGTTCGGGAAGGCTGCGAGGGGCCTGGTGGGCACTTGGCATGGGTGAAGATCCGGGGGAAATGCAGCCTGAAGCCAGGCCGGGGGGAGAATGTGGAGGCGATTATAGGAATCAGTGTGGGTAATTAAACAGGGCGCTCGGTTTGATAGTCATCATCAATGCAATCAATGCCGCCCCGGCGATGGATTGGGGGAGATGCTGGTGCGCCAGGCGCAGCAAGTGCAAGGTCACGCTATCCGGAGCCAGGCAGATGACCACGCTGCCGGCGGCAACCGCGCCATGGGAAATACTATAAAGTCTCTGCCCAATACTTTTGGCCGCGACTAATCGGTGGTCGCTGGCACAGCGGTGGCGCCGAAGTCGAGCAGGGAGATAAAACTGTCGAGCAACGGTGATTGGTTGTCGGTGTTCCAGCTCAGGTACAGGCCGATGGCCGGATTGGGGGCGGCGCCGACCGGGCCGATCCGGAGAAACACGACCTTGTCGCGCATGATCGAGTTGGCAATCGACTCCGGCACCAGGGCAACGCCGAAGCCACAGGCCACCAGGCCGATCAAGGTATGGAGCTGCGCGGCTTCCTGCACCACCCTGGGGTAAAAGCCGGCGGCTTCACACAGGGCGATCAACTGGCTGTGATAGCCGCTGCCCAGGGCCTGGGGGGTGAACACGAAGTCTTCCCCGGCGAAGTCCCGCAAGTCGATCTGGCCAGCGCCAGCCTTGGGGTGGTCGGCGGGCAATGCCATCACGATCTGTTCGTTCAGCAACAGGCGCGACTCGACGTTTTGCGCCGCAATCGGCAACTTGCGCATGAAAGCAATATCCGCTTCCCCCGACACAATGGCCTTGGCCTGGCTGGCGGAGGGCATCTCCTTGATGACCAATTGCACCTTGGGGATGGTCTCGCGAAACCGGCGCAGGCTACTGAGCAGTGACGCGTAGTAGGTGATCGACACCGCAGTCACCGTCAGTTTGCCCGCAATCCCCTCGGTTACCTGGCGCGCGTGCTCGATACCCCGCTCCAATTCGTTGAGGGTGCTGTAAGCGGCATCCAGGAATACGCCACCGGCCGGGGTCAGTTTTACCCCGCGTTTGCTGCGGGTAAACAGACTGAACCCCAGCTTGCCCTCCAGGCGGTTGATGGCCTGGCTCAGCGGCGGTTGGGCCATGTGCAGGCGTATCGCCGCCTTATGAAAGTGCAGCTCTTCAGCCACGGCAATGAACTGGCGCAGCAGGCGGGTTTCGATCATGTCTTCTGTTCCTTCATTTGAACCGATCAGTGGGCCAGGCGCGGCAATGGTACCGTTTATTGGCCCGCGTCGAGCCCCAGCCTCTTGTCACTGCCCGTCCGCCCACCCCGGCTGGCGCCCGAACGCCTCGAACAGCTCAATGATGGTTGCCTTGACCTTCTGTACCGCATTGCTCTCGACCACCGTGTCATGCCAGCACAGTGAAAGATCGCGCTTGAACAGTCGATGATCGATCCTGGCCAGCTTGAGCCGCTGTTGCCCCAGCTCGGCATGGGCCGCCGCCCACGGCAGGACCGTGACACCCAACTGCGCCTTGACGGCTGAGAACAAAAGGTCGGTGGAGTTGGCTTCAAACTCAACCTCGCATTTGAGGCCGGCCTCCTGCAGGGCAAACTCGACCCGATTGCGGATGGTATTCGGCGCACACGGTAGCACCAGCGGCATTTTTGCCAATGCCTCTATCGACACCGGGTCTTCGGCCAATTCAAATTCCGGCCAGGCCACCAAATACAGCGTTTCAGTTAACAGCCGCTGGAACGCCATGCCTCGGGTTTCGACCACATCAACGTTCACCGCCAGTGCCACCCGCCCCACGGTGATCAGGCGCCCCAGTTCGGCGCTGGGGGCGTCAATCAACTCCAGCTTGATGCCGGGATATCGCTGGCCAATCGCGCGCGCCAAGGGAATGGCCAGCATGCGTGCGGTACTCGAGGGCATGCCGACCGAGACTTTGCCCTGGGGGAAGTCGGCGTCCTGGCGCAGCATTTCCCGGGTGCCATCGGCTTGGCGCAGCAGCTCGATGGCGTGCCGGTAAAGGGTCTGCCCGGCCGCCGTGGGCACCACGCCATGCACGCTGCGCTCCAGCAACTGCATGCCCATATCCAGCTCCAGGTTACGCATCTGCTGGCTGATGGCCGGTTGCGCAATATGCAGCGCTTCACTGGCGCGGGTAATGTTGCCGCACTCGATGACTTTGACGAAGTAGCGCAATTGGCGCAGGTCCATGGGTACCTCTTGATTCATATGATTTTCCGATGGTATCAGAGGAATATCATATTTTTAGTTTATGAGATACGGCGCCTAGACTCGGACCACAACCCACTAAGCGTTCTTCACTGGAGAGCCCTATGCAAGCTTTGCAAGGCGTGAAAATCGTCGACCTGAGTCGCGCACTGTCGGGGCCGTTCTGCACCATGGTGCTGGCAGATCTGGGTGCCGATGTGATCAAGATCGAGTCCGGCCCCGATGGCGACATGAGCCGTACCTGGGGGCCCTTTGACCGGGGCGTGAGCACCTACTATCTATCGTGCAACCGCAACAAGCGCGGCATGTGCATTGACCTGCGCAACCCCAAGGGGCTGGCCACCCTCCAGCAACTGATTGATGACGCCGATGTGGTCATCGAGAACTTCAAGCCCGGCACGCTGCACAGCATGGGCCTCGGTTATGAGGTGCTCAGCGCCCGCAATCCACGACTGGTGCTGGGCAGCATCAACGCCTTTGGCGCCGATGGGCCGATGAGCAGTTGGCCGGGCTTCGACCAGATCGCCCAGGGCTACTCGGGGCTGATGAGCCTGACCGGTTTCGGCGATGGCGACCCGACGCGCACCGGCACCGCTATTGGCGACCTGACGTCGGGCATGTGGCTGGTGACAGCTGTGCTGGGCGCGCTGCTGGAGCGCGAGCGCAGCGGGCGTGGTCAGCATGTCAGCACCTCGCTGCTGGCCAGCCTGGTCGGCTTGTTGAGTGTGCATGGCCAACGCTACCTCAGCCTCGGGGACGTGCCGCGCCGCACCGGCAACGCCCATTCGGTGATTGCGCCTTATGGCGTGTTCCAGACCCTGGATGGCCCGCTCAATCTGGCGCCGATTACCTCGGCCATGTGGGGGCGCCTGTGCATACTGCTGGATTTGCCCGGGCTGCCGGACGATCCACGGTTCGCCACCAATGAAGCGCGGGTCGAACGTCGTGATGAATTACGCGATATTCTCGAAGACCGCTTGAAAACCCGCAGCAAACGCGAATGGACCGCTCTGTTTGTCGACGCAGGATTACCCGCAGGCCCGATCAATACCCTCGATGAGGTGTTCGCCGACCCACAGGTGCTGCACAGCCAACTGACTGAAACACTTACCCATCCGACCCTCGGTGCCCTGCGCCAGGTGGTGACTCCAGTGTTTGGCAGCACTGCCAGCGGTGCCAGCCGCCCACCGCCACTGCTGGGCGAACACACCGTCGAAATCCTGCGTGAAGCCGGCTTCGACAGCACATCCATCAACGCACTGCTCGACGCAAAGGTCGTGTTCCAGGACTCCGCCGACAGCCCCTGCACCCAATCAACAGGAACCGCACAATGAATCCCGCTGCTACTGCCACCGTGACCGTCCACCCAGTCGATGAGCGCATCGCGCGACTGGTCTTCAGCAACCCCGCACAACGCAATGCACTCAGCGCACAACTATTGCAGTCACTCGATGAGAGCCTGCAGACCCTGGCGGCACAACGCATCCCGGTGGTGATCCTGGGCAGCGAAGTCGGCCAATCGGTATGGAGCGCCGGCCACGACATCCGTGAGCTGCAACACGACCGCGACCCGATTGCCTACGGCAAGCCGCTGGAACGGGTCATACGTCGCATCCGTGCTTATCCCGGAGTGGTGATCGCCCTGGTGTCCGGCTCGGTGTGGGGTGGTGCGGTGGACCTGGTGATGAGCTGCGACCTGGTCGTCGCGGACCCCAGCGCCAGCTTTGCCATGACCCCGGTAAATATTGGCTTGCCGTACACCACCAGCGGCTTGCTGCGCTTTTTCAACAATTTGCCGATTCATGTGTTGAAGGAAATGTTCTTCACGGCGCAGAAGCTTGATGCGCAGCGTGCGGAACGCTTTGGCCTGGTCAACCGCCTGGTCGACAGCGATGTATTGGAAGCGACTGCGCTGGAGCTGGCGCAAGGTATTGCCAGCAAGGCGCCCCTGGCGGTTGCGGCGGTCAAGGAACAGCTGCGCATCCTTGAAGACCTGCAACCGATGCCGGTGCAGGCGATGGAACAGATTGCCGAACTGCGCCGACAAGCCTGTGAAAGCGCCGACTTTGGCGAAGGCCTGGCAGCCTTTGCCGAGCGCCGGCCGGCGGTGTTCGGCGGTCGCTAGAACACGCGTGCGGTAGCGCCACATCCCGAAAAAATAATAACAAGGGCGGTACCTGCGGGGCCGTCCGACTGCGGGGAGTCAGATTGCAATGAATAATGAGCTTCTGTCGATTCTGGTGTTGGTGGTCATCTTCGGCATCGCCAGCGTGTTGCCCATCAACATGGGCGCGCTGGCCTTTGCGGCGGCCTTTGTCGTCGGTTCGGTGATATTGGAAATGACCCCGGCGACGATCTTTGCCGGGTTTCCCAGTGACCTGTTCCTGACGCTGGTCGGGGTCACCTATCTGTTCGGCATCGCGCAGAACAACGGCACCATCGACTGGCTGATCGAGCGGGCGGTGTTGATGGTGCGTGGACGCGTCGCCTGGATCCCCTGGGTGATGTTCGTGGTGGCGGCATTGCTGACCGGTTTCGGCGCGCTGAGCCCGGCGGTAGCCGCGATCCTGGCGCCGATTGCGCTGAACTTCGCCGTGCAGTACCGCATCAACCCGGTGTTGATGGGGCTGATGGTGATTCATGGTGCCCAGGGCGGCAGCTTTTCGCCGGTGAGCATTTTCGGTGGCATCACCAATCAGATCGTGGCGTCGTCCGGGCTGCCCTATGCGCCGTTCACGTTGTTCATCACCAGCTTGCTGTTCAACCTGGGGATTGCCATGGTGGTCTTCGTCGTGTTCGGCGGTTTGCGCAGCGCGCGCCTGTCGCTGGCACCGGTCTCGTTCGGCCCCACGTTGCATGCGGCGGGTGCATCCCTGGCGATTCTTGGCCATGGCGGTACGCCGGCTTCCCCGGCCTATCACCGCACCGACCTGACCGGCGCCGGTGCGCCGCTACAGGCTGTCAGTGGCCTGGACGGGGCCAAGCTATCGACACTGATCGGCTTGTTGGCCCTGGCGATCTCGGCGCTGGTGTTCAAGTTCAATATCGGCCTGGTGGCGATGACGGTCGCGGTGGTGTTGGCCATGTTCGCACCCACGGCGCAGAAGGCGGCCATCGACAAGGTCAGTTGGTCGACGGTGCTGCTGATCACCGGGATCATCACCTACATCGGCGTGATGCAGACCATCGGCACCATCGACTATGTCGCCCATGGCATCTCCGGGCTGGGTGAGCCGCTGCTGGTGGCGTTGCTGCTGTGTTTTACCGCCGCGATCATCTCGTCCTTTGCGTCGTCCACGGCGTTGCTGGGGGTGATCATTCCCCTGGCCGTGCCCTTCTTGAGCCAGGGCCATATCAGTGCGGTCGGCGTGGTCGCGGCCATCGCCATTTCCACCACCATCGTCGATACCAGCCCGTTCTCCACCAACGGCGCACTGGTGGTTGCCAATACACCGCCGCAGGAGCGCGAAATAGTCTTGCGCAGCCTGCTGATCTACAGCGCAGTGATTGCCCTGGTCGGGCCGTGTGTTGCCTGGCTGACCCTGGTGGTGCCGGGCCTGCTGTGACGATCAGGTACCCATCAGTGGGTTGAACAGTGACTCCAGTGACAGCCGGGCACGGCTCTCCTGGAGCGCTGCTTGGACCGCTTCCTCACCGAATACCAGGCCCTGGAGGTAGGTGAAGTGCGGGTCGAACAGCCCGAGGGTGCCCAGTACCTGGCGCAGGTAAGGTGTCAGGAAGTCCGGTTGCCGTGCCGACGCGCCCTGATGAAAACCACCGGAACCCACCAGCACATACACCGCACGGTTGCTCAGCAGACCGGTCTTGCCCTCGGGCCCTGAGCTGAATGTGCGGTGAATACGCAGGACGTAGTCGATCCACAGCTTGAGTGCAGCGGGCAGCGTGAAATTGTGCATTGGCGTGGCAATCAGCAGGATATCGCAGCCTTCCAACTCGCGGATCAGCGTTTCGGAAACCTCGAAAGCCGGCGCGTCGAACGGCGTGGTCGTCGCCAGGCCCCGGGCGTAATCCATGCCGAGCGGTGGCAGTGGGTGTGTGCCCAGGTCACGTTCGACCAGTTCGAGCGTCGGGTGGCGCTGGCGAAGGGTGTCCACCAGTTCCAGTGCCAACTGGTTCGCATGGGAAACCTGGCCATTGGGGCTGGCGTTGATCAATAGAACACTCTTCATGCCGGACTCTCTGTGTGAAGGCGTTGGGTGAAGTGCATGCCGTGGGCCAGCAGCCCTTGGCGAAAGTAGAAACGTTGGGCCAGCGGCATATGCAGCCCGGTGTCCAGCACAAAATGCGCGCAACCGCGCTGCACGGCTTCTTCGCGCACGGCGTCCAGCAGCCGTGCGCCGAGGCCACCGCGCTGCAGGTCGGGGTGTACCACCAGGTCATCGACGTAAATGAAGCGCCCGTAGAGCAGGTTCTCCAACTCGCGGTAACCGGCCAGGCCCACCACCTGCCCAGCTTCCCATGCAGCCAGTAGGCGGTAGCCTTGCCCGACCTGGCGCAGCAGTTGCGCGACATAGTTGGCCGGGTTGGCGACATGGGGTCGCAGTACGCGCATCAGGTTGAAGCTGGCCGCGAAGGCCTGCTGGTCCTCTAGATGCCCAAGGGTATAAGCCATGTCGGTCTTCCGCTGTAGAGAGGTAGCTGACCTTAAAGCCCCGATGACTTAAGCTACAGGGCCGAAAAATGCATAAATGACTAGGCCATGATTCCTCCCTTTACGCTGGACCGTAGCCAGAGCGCGCCGATGTATCGCCAGCTTTACCAGCGATTTCGCGAATCCATTGCCGATGGCCGCCTGCGCCCGGGGGATCGCGTGCCTGCCGTACGCGCGTTGGCGGCGCAGTTGAACCTGGCGCGTGGCACGGTAGAAGCGGCTTACCAGTTGTTGATAGGGGAGGGTTACCTGATTGCGCGGGGCGCCGCCGGGACGATTGTCACGCCGCAACTGGCTGCCGTTGCCTCGCCCGTACTCCCGGCCCCGGTTGCTGCGCCGCAGTACTCGTCCAATCATTGCGGGGCGCTGCCGTTGGCACTGCAGATGGGGCTGCCCGCACTGGATGCATTTCCCCGCAAGCTCTGGACCCGGCTGGCCGGTCGTCAACTGCGCCAGGCCGGCCTCGAGGGTCTGGTGTACCCGGACCCGCGTGGCCATGCAGCATTGCGCACAGCCATTGCCAGCTACCTGGGGATTGCCCGAGGGATTGCCTGCCGCCCGGAACAGGTGTTCGTCTGCGCGGGCTATCGCGCGTGCCTGGACCTGATCAGCCACACGCTGATGCGCCCCGGCGATCGCTGCTGGCTGGAAGAGCCGGGCTACTTCATGGCGCGCAACACACTCCGGGAGGCCGGCGTGCAGTTGGTGCCGGTTGCCGTGGATGAGCAGGGGCTTGATGTCGCGCAAGGCATCGCCCGCTGTGCGGATGCACGCTTTGCCGTGGTCACGCCGACCCACCAGAGCCCGCTGGGTGTGTCACTGTCCCTGCCGCGCCGGCTAGCACTGCTGGACTGGGCCAGTCGCCAAGGTAGTTGGATCATCGAGGATGATTACGACAGCGAATACCGCTATCAGGGCCGGCCCTTGCCTGCGCTCAAGAGCCTCGATCAGCAGGGGCGGGTGCTCTATACCGGCACCTTTAGCAAGGTGTTATTTCCGGGCCTGCGCCTGGCCTATCTGGTGGTGCCGCAGGCGCAAAGCGACGCCTTCGCCCGCCAGGCTGACCGCCTGCACAACCACTGCCCGCAGCTTCTCCAGGCGACGGTCAGCGCCTTCCTCTACGAGGGGCACTTTGCACGGCATTTGAAAAAAATGCGTACGCTCTACGCGCGCCGCCGCCAGTGGCTGGTCGATGCGCTACAGCAACAGTTCGGCGAACGGCTGTCGATCAACCTCCAGGCCGGAGGCATGCACCTGATAGCGGGCCTGAGTGAAGGGGATGATGTGGAACTCGCCCAGCGCGCCCGGGCCATTGGCCTCGCTGTCGAGCCGCTGTCGCAGTGGTACCTCGAGGCCAGGTCCAGGCACGGCCTGGTACTGGGTTTTACCAACATCGCCAGCGCCGAACAGGCTGCCGCGGTGGCGCTTCGATTGGCTCAAGTCATCACCTAGGTGGCGTGCCGGCAAAAAGGCTTTATCGCTAGGTAAACCCCTACAGTTGTGTGTCTCGAAGGCACTCAAAGGACGTGCTAGCGTAGCCCTTTCATTGCCCTGGGAAGCAAACATGACCACCCGCTACGCAAAAATCGTCCTGACCCTGATGCTGGCGGCCTTCGCCGCGCTGGTGGCGTTCAATAACCTTACCGATTACGGCTCCAACTTTGCCTTCGTCCAGCATGTGTTGAGCATGGACACCACCTTTCCGGGTAATACGGCCATGTACCGGGCAATCACCACACCCTGGCTGTGGCATGGCGCCTATGGGCTGATCATCGCCGGCGAAGCCTTGACTGCCGTATTGCTGGCCCGTGGGGCGCTGGCAATGTGGCGGGCCAGGCTAGGCACTGGCCGGCAGTTCGATGCCGCCAAACAGGTGGCCATTGTCGGTTTTACTGCGGGCCTGCTGGTGTGGTTTTTCGGCTTCATGGTGATTGGCGGTGAGTGGTTCCTGATGTGGCAATCCCATCAGTGGAACGGCCAGGAAGCGGCATTCAAGTTCTATATGGCGCTGCTCGGGGGGCTGATTTTTCTCAACCAGGCGGAGGCTGATCGCGACTGAAGCGCCTCATACGGTCAGCGAGTAAATTTGACGAACAACCGTTCAGGGTCGTGTTCGTCAAGGTGCTCGATGCTCCCGCTGGGGATAAACCCGGCCTTTGCGATCATGGCCTGGGAAGCGGTGTTGGAGGCATGGTGCGAAACCGTCCCTATGCAGGCTGAGGATTGGGGCCTTCTGCCTTAAGCCATTTGCGCAAGCGCCCACGTGCATTGTCATAGGGGGAGGCGGTGTTGAACTGGATCATCCGCCCCATCGTCCAGTGCTCGTACCACGGGCATTCATACAGCTCGGCATTCTCGCGGCTCTGGATGCTGGACACGATCCGCTGCTTTGCGCTGTCGAGCCGCTCGAGCAATTGCTCAAAAGGGATGCCTTGGTAGTCGCGGTAGAACTTCTGTGCAAGCTGGCCCAACTGGTTCCACTTGAAGCCGGTTTCCGGGAAGTCGATGACGGTGCCGGCGGCGTCCGCGTCCAGCCACTTGAGCACCAATTCATTCCAGCCCACCAGGTAGGCGACCAGATTGGCGACGCTCATCTGCGTCCCCTTGGCATGCCCCTCCAGGCTGCATTCGTTGACCCGGGGCATGGGTACCCGCCGGATGACACTGAGTAATTTTTCATAGGTTGCATTAATGGCATCGAGCAACTCTTGTTTGTCTTGAGGGACCGCCATAACTCACCCGCACTGTAAAACTGCATCCTGCCTCAGCGTGGGGGGCGAGATCTACACCCACTGCCCTCGATCCTGCCCCATGACCGTCTGCGTGCCCCGTGTGCCGGTCCGAGGCGCCTGTATCGGCCGGACTTGAGTCGGCCGCAGACGACAGCCTTTCTCAACGGCGTTTCGAGAGACTGCTGGTCGATGACGACCCATTGGTACTGATCAGCAGTGGGGCGATGCCGGATATGACGGGTAGACACCGGCCGCCCTGACGCTAATCCGGATTTCGCAATTTGATCTGAACTAACGCCCCCGGGGTGTCCTCGCAAGAAGAGGAAAACCCAGGAGGAACACTGATGATCAACTATCCAAAACCCCCTTTCGCACCTCAACAGCAACCTGTGCCGGGTGATCAACGCCGAATGGATCCCCAGCCCGATTGCGGTGAACAAACCTATAAAGGCTCAGGCCGGCTTGCCAACAAAATCGCCTTGATCACCGGGGCTGACAGCGGCATCGGGCGCGCCGTGGCCATCGCTTTTGCCCGGGAAGGCGCTGACGTAGCGGTGTCATACCTGGACGAACACGAGGACGCAAAAGAGACTGCACGCTGGGTCGAAGCGGCCGGGCGCCAATGCCTGCTGCTGCCGGGAGATCTGAGGAACCTGGCGCAGTGTGCGGCCATCGTGAATGACACGGTGGAGACGTTCGGGCGCATCGACATTCTGGTCAACAATGCTGCGTTCCAGATGTCCCACGAGACCCTTGAAGAAATCAGCGATGAAGAATGGGTAATGACATTCGATGTCAACGTGACAGCGATGTTTCGCATCTGCAAGGCCGCGTTGCCCCACATGGCCGAGGGCAGTTCCATCATCAACACCAGCTCGGTCAACTCCGACACCCCCAACCCGACGCTGTTACCTTACGCGGCCACCAAAGGCGCCATTGCGAACTTCACCGCCGGGCTGGCGCAGTTGCTGGGTAAGCGCGGTATCCGCGTCAACAGCGTTGCACCGGGGCCAATCTGGACGCCCTTGATCGTATCGACTATGTCGCAGGAGGCGGTGAAGCATTTCGGTGCCAATACGCCCCTCGGTCGGCCCGGCCAACCGGTCGAGGTGGCGCCGATTTACGTACTGCTGGCGTCGGACGAGGGCAGTTACATCTCCGGTGAACGTTATGGCGTGACCGGCGGCAAGCCGATTCTCTGACGCGCCCCTGGTGCTGAACGAAGCGGCGCAGGTCACTGATCCGCCGCGACTTTCAAGGCCTCGGCGCACCCCCAATTCACCGGCGAATTGGGGGTGTGTACCGCCACCTCCGAGCCGGGGATCGGTCACTATCCGGGCATTCTCGCCAAGGCGATTACCCCACCGGCGGCAGGTGGGATGATTGCCGGGATACCACCATTTCCTCGAGGATCTCCCGGACAAGCCTATTGATTCCCGACTCGGCGTGATACTGGGCACGATTGATGCTCGCGATGGTGAATTGATTGGCATCTTGCGCTAAAACAGTCACTGACAGGCTGCCGTCCGGGTTGATCAGGCAGGTGACGACACAGTTGGGTAGGCGACTGGAAAGAGCACTTTCGATCTCTGTTTTGGTGAGCGTTTCCATGAGTTCACTGTGTAAGAAGGAGCGGCAGGGCAAGGCTAGCTCAAAAAGACGCTGCGTAAATACTGGCAGGGTAATGGCAGTGCCTGATGGCACCACGGTGCGGATTTGTGTGGCGCGATAGTGGACGTTTCGTTGTGCCTCGCCCGGGAGAAAAACAGCGGCCAAGCTCTTCGTGGCTCTAGCTGGACTCATCGAAGTTTGACGTTCTCGCGGCCTGGCTTTGCTGGTGTTTTTCAAACGCCTGCGCCAGAAAGTCGATCAAGGTGCGCACCGACGGTAACAGCCCGCGCCTTGAAGGGAAGACAGCGCTGATCACACCTTCGGTGGGTTGCCAGTCGGGGAGCAGGCTGACCAGGCGGCCGTCGTCTATCTCATCCTTGACCACGGCCAGCGGCAGGTTGGCGATGCCCACGCCCAGCAGTACCGCGCTTTTCAGGGTCGGCATGTCGTCACTGACCAGCCGTGGGGTGTGGCAGATCTCAGCCCTCATGCCTTCTGGCCCGGTCAGCCCCCAGGTGTATTGCAACAGCGGGCTGCCCCAGTTGATGGTCGGCAGCCCGGATAAATCCGCAGGGAGTAGGGGCAGTGGATGCGCCTGCAAAAACGCCGGGCTCGCTACCAACACCTGGGGGCTCCTGGCGAGCAGTTTCATCACCAGGTCGCTGCTTTCCAGGGGCGGGAAGCACAGGTTCAGCGCAATGTCATAGCCCTCGCTGATCACATCGACCTTGCGGTTGAAACTCTTCACATTGAGTTCAACGCTGGGGCACTGCGCCATGAACTGGCCCAGCATCGGCGCTACCCAGTAATTGAGCAGCGCGGTGGTGCAACTCAGGCGAATCACTCCGCGCGGCTCGGCTTTGTTGAAGGCGATCAGCTCCTCGGCGGACTCTGCCTCGGCGGTCATTGCCACGCAGTGGCGGTAGTAGGCCTGGCCAATATCAGTGACCTGGAACTGACGGGTGGAGCGTTGTATCAGGCGTGCCCCCAGCCGCGCTTCCAGCTGGCTGACCCGGCGGCTCAAGGTCGACTTGGGCATGTTCAGCGCCCGACCGGCCGCTGCGAAACCACCATGCTCAACCACCTTGGCGTAGAGGAAGAGCTCATTCAGGTCGAACATGGGTATCGTTCCATTTTTGAGATGGTGAAGTTTAATTCAACCACTACCGAGCACCTAGTGTGATGACTAAAGTGGGACCCTGGTTTTTTCCTACAACCATCAGCGGGGCACGCGAGGACGGTCAATAGGCGGGTTTTGTCAGTGAAAGTGGTTCAGTGACGACGAGCTAGACTCCCAGCGCCATAAACACCGTTGACTCTTTCCGGTGCGGCCCATTTCGGGAAACACCTTTTTACCAGGAGCATCATGATGTCTAAACCCTACGTTCGCCTGGACAAAGACAACGCAGCTGTCCTGCTGGTTGACCATCAGGCTGGCTTGCTGTCACTGGTCCGCGATATCGAGCCCGACAAGTTCAAGAACAACGTACTGGCCCTGGCTGACCTGGCCAAGTACTTCAAGCTGCCGACCATCCTCACCACCAGTTTCGAAACCGGCCCCAACGGCCCGCTGGTGCCCGAGCTCAAGGCGCTGTTCCCGGACGCGCCGTACATTGCCCGCCCTGGCCAGATCAACGCCTGGGACAACGAAGACTTCGTCAAGGCCATCAAGGCTACCGGCAAGAAGCAACTGATCATCGCTGGCGTGGTGACCGAGGTGTGCGTGGCGTTCCCGGCGCTGTCGGCCCTGGCCGAAGGCTATGACGTGTTTGTGGTGACCGATGCCTCCGGCACTTTCAACGAACTGACCCAGCAATCGGCCTGGGCCCGCATGACCGCCAACGGCGCGCAACTGATGACCTGGTTTGGCCTGGCCTGCGAGCTGCACCGCGACTGGCGCAACGATATCGAAGGCCTGGGGACCTTGTTCTCCAACCACATCCCGGACTATCGCAACCTGTTCACCAGCTACAACGCGTTGACCGAGGGCAAGTAAGCCCCAGCCCCCACCTCCTGCAGGAGCCGGCTTGCCGGCGAAAATCGTCAACGATAATGCGGGCAACCTGCAGAAACGCAGCCAGTTTGCGTTTTTCGCTGGCAAGCCAGCTCCTACAAAAAGCCGGGGCTCATCTGACCCTGTAGGAGCCGGCTTACCGGCGAAAACCGTCGACGATGACGCCGGGTGTCAGGTCTCTTATTTCACCGCAGGTTGGCCCACCGGTATACGTCGCTCTTCACTCGTCAGCAGGCGGATCAGGGGCGAGGCGATAAAGGTACTGATGATGGCCATGATCACCAGCATGGTGAAGTACTCCTTGGGCAGCACGCCCAGGTCATAGCCCACGTTGAGCACCACCAGTTCCATCAGCGCCCGGGTGTTCATGCACACGCCGATCAGCGCGCTGTTGCGCGGTGTCTCGCCCAGCCAGCGGCTGGCGCCGTAAGCCCCGAAGAATTTGCTGGCGAACGCCACCAGGCACACCAGAAAGCAATTGAGCAGCGCCGTGTCGCCGTTGAGCGAGCCGATGTCGGTGCGCAGGCCGGTGTAGGCAAAGAACACCGGCAGGAAAAACGCATTGACCAGACCACT
This sequence comes from Pseudomonas sp. FP2294, assembly GCF_030687625.1. NCBI lineage: Bacteria > Pseudomonadati > Pseudomonadota > Gammaproteobacteria > Pseudomonadales > Pseudomonadaceae > Pseudomonas > Pseudomonas sp. FP2294. The sequence goes on along the minus strand of NZ_CP117441.1, from coordinate 3,220,439 downwards.
GACCTTGGCATTCCACTGTGTGACAAAGGGCCGGTGGGTGTGCAGGGCGACGCCGATGATAAAACCGCCAATGATCGAAAATACGCCGATCAGGTTGGTAATCACTGCACTGCCAAACAGCACGATCAGCATCAGGGAAATACCCTGGGCCGACAGCGGCTTGCGCTCCAGGTCGCCGATGATCCAGCGCAGCACCAAGGGCCGCACCACCCACAGCACCAACACGATAAACACCGCCAGCGCGAGGATCCTGCCCAGGGAGGCCCACACACTGAAATTGGACGCGATGATCGACGTTACCCCACCGAGGATCAGCCAGCCGCACACATCATCGATGGCCGCCGCGCCAATCGTCAGGGTGGCCACGCGGGAGCGGGACAGCCCCAGTTCCATGAAGATCCGCCCAAGGATCGGCAAGGCGGTGATCGACAACGCCGTGGCAAAAAACAGTTGGAAGGCCAGCAGTGGCGGCTTGTCGCCGACGATCTGTTGCCAGAAATACTCGGCCACCAGGAAGCCACTGGCAAATGGCACCAGCAGTCCACCCAGGCTGATCGCCATGATCGAGCGTTTACGCCCCTTGAGGTGGGCGCCGAATTCAAATTCCAGGCCCACCTGGAACATCAACAGAATCAGGCCGACCTGGGCCGTGGCGACAAAGGCGGTGGAGGTTTGCGGCACAAAGATACTGCTGAGCAGTTCCGGGAAAAAATACCCCAGCAGGCTCGGGCCCAGGACCAGCCCGGCGAGAATCTCCCCGGCCACCGGGGTTTGCCCCAGGCAGCGGGTGCTGAGCCAGGAGATCAGGCGGCTGGCGCTGAAAATCACGATCAGTTGGATCAGGAACAACAGGGTCAAATGCTCGGCCTGGGAGCCCACGGCCGATTGCCCGCCCGCAGGCGCAGGGGCTTGTAGCGTGATAGCGCTGGTGTTGGTTTGCATGGGGAGGTCCTAGTACTTGAGGTGTCAGAGCGGGGGCTTGCGCCAGCCGCCGAATTCCATTTCCAGAAAGCGCGCGGCTTCCAGTAACAACGCGTCCTGGCCCAGCCCGGCCACCAGTTGCACGGCCACCGGGCAGCCCTGGTCGAGGCGCCCCATAGGCACGCAAAGGGCCGGAAAACCGAGGACATTGAACAGCGCGCAATAGCCGATATCGAACGGGCGCTTCAGGGCACTGCCATGGGCCGGCGCCACGCTCGGGGTGGCCGGCAACACCAGAATGCTCTGGCCGTCGAACAACCCGGCCAGGGCCTGCTGCAAGTGATCGCGCTGCTTCAGGAACCGCGCGAGCCCCGGGTTGCCCAGCTGATCGCCGCAGCTGTCCATCAAGCTGGCAAGCAGTGGCCCCCGGGAGAACTGCGGCCTGCCAGCCAGGGCTGCATACAACGCCCGTGGATAATTCAGTGGCTGCCCATCCCCGAGGTAGTCGGCCAGGTGAATATGGGTCTCGCACTTGAGTACGGCCAGCCAGATAAAAAACGCGTTGGTTAAACAGCTTTCACTCCAGGCTTGCACCTCCACACCTTGGTCCGCATAACGCTGGCCGGTCTCGATCACCGCAGCAGTCACGGCGGGCGAGAGTGGCGTGCCCCATTTGACAGGGGCCGGCAGGCAGATGAATACGCGCTTGAGCGGTGTCGCCTGGGGCGGTTGCTGGTAGCCGGAGTGGATATTGCGGTCGATGCCGTCGCTGCCGGCGATGACCTCCAGCACTACGCCCAGGTCCTCTGCGTACCGGCACAGGGGGCCCGCTGCAAAGTGGCCGGCAACGGCTTGGGACGCCGACAATGACCACCGCTGGTCATCCAGCGGCAGGTGCCCACTCAGCGGCACCAGCCCCCGTGACGGCTTCAAACCAAAGATCCCATTGAACGCCGCCGGGATGCGGATCGAGCCGCCGCCGTCGGTGCCCAGGGCAAAGGGCACGCATCCGCTGGCGACCATCACTGAGTCACCGCCGCTGCTGCCACCGGCGGTGCGTGAGGTGTCGTAGGGGTTGAGTGTGCGGCCATACACCAGGTTGTCCGTTTCGGGCCACAACGCCATCTCTGCCTGATTGCCCAGAGCCAGGGGGATGGCGCCGGCCGCCAGCAGCCGCGTGGCCACCGTGGCGGTGCTGCGGGCGCGGGTATTGCTGCGCAGGCGTGAGCCGCAGGTCTTGGGGGCCCCCGCAAGGCCCAGGCCTTCCTTCATGGAGAAGGGCACGCCGTGCAAGCGTCCCAGTGGCCGCCCCTTGAGCACATCCTCTTCGGCCCGGCGGGCAGCGTCGCGGGCAGCCTCGAACAGGTCGACCGCCATCGCATTGCACAGTGGCTGGACCTGCTCCAGGCGCGCAATGCATTGCTCGATCAGTTCCACCGGCGATATCTGCTTGCCGCGAATCAACCACGCCAGTTGCACGGCACTCAGGTCCAGCAGGTCAGTGCGGACCTGCGCCATGCCGTTCATCCGCGACGTACCAGGTCGAGGAAGCCACCTTCCTTGCCAAACGGCGACTTCAGCAGCTCCGGCGACTCGCCATATTTGTAGAACAGTGAAGGGCGCAGGCGCAGGACCGCAGCCCGTGCCAGGTCCTGCACGGCGCCACCGCCATGGCGCAGCAACAACTTGAAGTGGCGTGCGGACAGCGACCACTTGACCATTTTCATCAGCCGCACCCGCAGCAGCGCCGAGCGCAGGTAATAGTTGGAGGCGTAGATCGGCCGTGCGCGGTTCTCCGCCCTGTACAGGTCGAAGTTGATGGTGCGTGAGTAGAGGTTGGGCATCATCTCCGGGCTCAAGCCCGGGTTCGAGCGACGGATCTCTTGCAGCAGGCAGGCAAACGGCAGGGGCGAGGGTTGCATCTCGCGGGTGTAGCGCGGCAGCAGGTCGGCAAATTGCTGGGCCTGATGACCATCGAGAAAATCCCCGGTCATGTACATCGGCAACACCACGTGGAAGTACGCCATGTTGGCGAACAGCAGGGTCCAGCCCATCATGAACGGGTCGTCCATCACCTCGTACCACTTGCTCCAGGTGTCCTGCAGGGCCAGTTGCGCCTGGATGTGCGACTCCAGGCAATTGACGTAGGCGGGTGTCAGGCTGCCGTGGATATCCTTCTCGATCATCGCAGCGACTTGCGGGATCTGCTGCGCCACATAGGCCAGCCCGGCGCTGTTGGCCGGGTCGAAGGTAAAGGCTGCGTCGCCCAGCAGAAACCAACCTTCGGTCGAGTAGTATTGCCGCGCCTCGTACATGTAGTTGTGCATGGCCTGGGTATCGACCAGTTGGCCCGACTCGATCAACTCGGTAATCACCGGATGGTCGGCCATGACCTTTTCCTTGAAGGCCTCCAGGGTGCCGATTTTCTGCTCGATCATGTCCGGCCGGTAGGTGATGCCGATGCTGATCATCTCGTTGCCGTCGTCGCTGCGCATCGGGATCATCCAGATCCAGTAGCCCTTGCCATAAAAATGATGGGTCACGTAGTACGGGTCGTAGCAGTGATGCTTGTCCTTGTGCGCGGTGATGCTGGACAAGATGCTGCGGTCGAAGTCCTTGAGCCTGAGCCAGAAGGTACTGCGCTGGTACGTCGCTTCTTTGTGCAGCTTGAGCTTTTTCGCCATGAAGCGATTGCGGCCGGTGGCGTCCACCACCCAATCGGCGGTCAGTTGCTGTTGCTCATCGGCGGCACTGCGCAGGGTCAGCAGGTGGGTGGCGTGCTCACCGGCATTGAGGTCGACGGCAGTGACATCGGCCTCAATCATTTGTACCTGCTGATCACCGACAATCTGGCGCAGGTCCTTGTCGAAACTGAAACGGTTGAGATTGTAGGCCGGCATGCGGATCACGCCCGGAGCCTCGTGCACCACGTAGTTGCGGCACTCGGGGTTGTTGCGCAGCTTCAGGTAATAGGTCAGGCCGTACTTGTGGTAGTGCTTTTCTTCCAGCAGGCGCCCCAGCCCCAGGCCCTTGAAGAAGTGGGTAGTCAACTCGACTGTGGACTCGCCGACGATCGGGCGCTTGCGGTCCGGGCGCCCGATCAGGATGACTTCGACACCCGGTAACCTTTTTTTGAAGTACAGCGCGGCCAGGTGACCGGCTACACCGGCCCCCATGATTGCGATTCGTTTCATGTCGTCAGTCCCTGAACAAGTGGGTTCGCCAAAGGCGTGGGTACCTTCGGCGAGGGTTGCCGGTTATACGCGGCTGGCGGCCGTGATCAATGCCTGTGGCTCTACCCGTTGCGAGTAGTCCACGTTGACGAAGGCGGCGCGGATCAGCCCGTCCTGGCCGATCACAAAGGCGCTGGCCAGGGGCAAGGTCAGGGCGTCGGAGCCGTTGAATAGCTTGAGGTCGGCACCCAGGGAGCGGTAGACCTCATCCAGCTCGTCTTCGAGCTTGAACACGATGCCGTACTGGCGCGCCAGCTGGTTATCGGTATCGCTGAGCAACAGGTATTTGATGCCGAGGGCTTCGCGGGTCTTGCGCGTGAACTCCGGCGTTTGTGCCGACACGGCCACCAGGGTGGCGCCCGAGGCGGCAAGGTCCCCGACCATCTGCTGGTAGGCGGTCAATGCCTGGCCGCAGAAGGGGCACCACAGGCCACGGTAGAACACCAGCACCAATGGGCCTTTATCCAGCAACTGGCGTAGGTCCACATCCTGCTCGTCAGCATCCTTGAGCACCGCCAGGGGCGCCTTGTCGTTGACCTTCAGAGCCTTGTCGCCCAAATGGCTGTCGAGCAGCGTTTGTAGCGATGCCTGGAACTTGTGCAGGACCTCGGCAGGCAGCTGGGCCATCTGGTCCTTGACGGTTTGTAGCTTTTCTTTAAGCGACATTTGTGACTCCTGTTCACATCTATTGAGAAAGGCTGCGGGTAGCCCGGGTAAAAATCCTGGTGGCGGCTTTGCCGCTGGGTGGGTAGCGCTCGAACAAATGCTGCACCCAATCCGGCCGGGTCTTGCTGGCGTCGTTGATCCAGTTGGCGACCGAGTCCTGGGCGTATTTGTCGGTTTCATCGAGCATGGCAATCAGCAAGGGTTCGGCCATCTGCGGCTCGGCTTTGAGCGGGGCGATGTGCTCGCACCAGACCCCACGCGGGCGCAGGATTTCAACGCAGAAACGGCGGATCAGCGGGTCATCGCTGCGGGCATGGCGGCGTAGCATCTCCAGTGCGCCCGTCAGGTCCCGGGCCAGCAACGGTCGCAAGGCAATCCAGGCCCATTCGCGCACGCCGAAATGCGGGTCGGTGGCGAATCGGAACTGGCTCAGCAAAGCCTGCTCCGGTTCGCTGTTGCGTTGGCAGTAGGCGTTGGCAAAGGCCGCCCAACTGCGCACGGTGTCCGACGGATGCTCCAGCAGCAGGCCCCAGGTCTGCTCGCGCAGGGGCAGGGCGGCGCTCTCCAGCCACTGCCCCAGCGCAAGGCCCAGGGCGGCGACTTTCTTGGAAATGCCCAGAGCCTGGCCGGCCTGGGCTGCGCTGTAAAGTGTTCGCGCCAGAGACGGCTCCAACTGCGCGCCAAGGGCCGCTGCCAGCGCTACCTGGTCAACGGCCAGACACTCGCCCAGATTGCGGGTGGCCAGGCGGCCCTGGTCAATCAGGTCCTTGCGTTCCTCACTCATCTCGATACCACCTACGCGGTCATGGCCTGGTCAGGCGTTGGGTTTGTGGCGCAGTAACGCCCTGGTGAAAGCAGGTTGCCCGGATCCAATGCGGCCTTGATCCGCGCCCCGAGCTGCCAGGCGGGCCCCTGAGCGTCGGTCAGCAGGTGCATGAAGCTGGCGGGCACGCGATACGGCAATACGCCCTGTGCCTTGCCTTGGGCGAACAGTTGGCGATAGCACTCATGGGCCCGGGTTGACGCCTGGGCGTCCGCACGATCGAACAGCAGCGGTACGGTGCAGTCGATGGCACGACTCGACAGGCTGGTCAGCGTCACCGGGCAAGGCATTTGCTGCTGGCGGCACCGACGCTCCATGGCGCGCACAAAATCGGCGACCTCCTGGATTTTCAGCGGCAGGATCGGTGCGTACCAGATCAGCCCGCAGTTATCCCGCGCCGGGTTCAGGGGCGCATCGGGCAGCGGCTTGGCGCCGGCAGTGTAGGCCAACGGCAGGGCCACTTCGCTGGGCTGGCCTTCCATCAGGTCGATGCCTTGCAGCATCTTGCCCAGGGTCCGCTGCCAGCGCCGGGACCAGCCGCCGGGCAGATGGCCTAGCAAGCGTCGAGCGGTGGTCAACTGACCACGGCTCTTGAACATCGATTTGCTGGCGAAAGCCTCAAGTTCACGGTTGATCATGTGTTTGAGCGGGGCGTACTGGGCTTTCTGGCAATAGATCGAACCGACGCCCATCCACGCCGGCAGGCCCAGGGCATCGGCGGCGGCCCGTTGCTCCTCTTCACTCATGCCCACCACCTGGGTGTCTTCGCTGGCCATGGTCAATAGCCGTGTGCGGTTCATCAGGTTGATACCACCAATCTGCCCGGGGGCCAGGTCCAGCATGCGCTTGATCCCTGCCAACGCGGCTTCCAGCCCTTGCTCTTCATCCACCCAGAAATAAAACGGCTGGATAACCTCGGGCTTGCGCACCAGGGCAATCGACATTTGCGTCACCACGCCCAGCCCGCTCTGGCTGAACAGCCCGTCCAGGTACGGTCCCACACCCCATTTGAAGCAGGGCGCCGTGACCCCCAGGGCCATTGGCGAGCGGTACAGCGTGCCGTCTGCCAGCACCGCTTCGATGCCGAGTACCGCCTGAAAGTGATCGGTATGGGGGGTGATGCCAAAACCGCGCTCCAGTGCATTGCCCAGCACGCTGCAGGTCGGGCCCGCGCCGGTGACGGGTGTCAGCCAGGGCAAGTTGTGCTCCTGTAGATAACGGGCGAGATCGCCCTGGGTCACCCCTGGCTCCAGGGTCACCACCGACAGCTCCTCATCGAACCCCAGAACCCGGTCCATCCCGGACAAATCCATCAGCACACAGCGGGCGTCGCTGGTCGAGGCGCTGCCATAACCCCAGTTGTGCCCGGTGCTGATCGGATGCACGGCAACCCCATGACGCTGTGCGATCACCATACATGCCGAGACTTGCTCGGTTGAGCGTGGCGCAATCACCACCCTGGCATACGCGGGGGAACACATGGTGTCTTGCCCGAAACGCTCGATGCTTGCCGGGTCGACGCGCACACCCGCGTCACCGAGAACCTCGCGCCATTGTTGCTGGGCAAATGTCAGGTGGGCGGATTCAAAAGGCACTGGCCAGGCCTCCCAGGCGCAGGAACAGGCGCAACTGGTTCACATCCGCCTGGCGACTGGCGGGTAGCGCAGTGTAGCGGCGGCGGAACTCGGGTTTCATTACCTTCACGCAGCGTCGCTTGGGCGTGCGAATCACCATCATCAACGGGCTGAACGCGGTGCTATAGACCTTGGCACACGGGCCCAGGTAACTGGCGGCCAGGGTCTGGAACTCTTCCAGCGAGAAAGCCGCGAGCAGCGAGTTTCGATAGTCCAACAGGGTTTCCGCGTCCGCGCCGTCGCTGGCGCGCTGGACAAAGTAGTCGACGGACTCGATGGTTTTCAGGCGCCCGAAGTCATTCAGGTAAATCGCCCGGTCATTGCGCAGTACCCGGGAGATATTGCGAAAAGTACCTTCCAACTGGCCAAGGTTTTCCAGGTGATGCAGGGCCATCGACGAGATCACTACATCCACGCTGCGGTCAGCGATCATGCTGAGCCGAGTCATGTCATCTTCAACCAGTTGCACGTTGTCGATGCCTTGCTGATGACACGCTTCACGCGCCACTTCCAGCATGTTCTGCGACAGGTCCATGCCAATGAATTCGGCCCGTGGGTTGAGCCGTGCGACTTGCAGCAACAGGGCCGCCGGGCCGCAGCCGATGTCCAGCACCACGTCGCCGGGCTTGATCAGCGCGCACATCTGCGCACAGTGATAAAGGTGGGTGCCGGACAAGGCCTGGCCCTGGGCCGCACTGTCGGCATAGGACGCCACACTCTGTTGTGCTTCCATGACCAAGGCCGGTTCGGGTATGCGCTCGAACGGTTGCTTGATCGTTATTTCCCTGAATATCGCGCGCAGCAATCCGCTGTCCATACTGCTTCCTCCATGAAATGACGTTTGAACGTGCTTACGCCAGGGCCAGTGCTCGCTGGACCCGTGGCGACAGGTTTCGGCCATGCACGCCACAGCGCGCCATATGCGTCAGCACTTCTTGCGCGTCCCAGCGGCGTACGCTGCCGGTAGCGGGCAGGCGGATATGGGCGTAGTCACTGCGGCAGAAAAAATCGAAGAAGTGCGTGCGCTGGCCTTCGACGGAAAACCCCAGGGTGGGGCGCTGATAAGCCTGCTGAAAAATCGCCGGCGCGTTGCCCAGATCCAGACACAAGGGCAGCGACAGGGCGTTGTTTAGCTTGGTGTAGGGCTGCACCCGGCCCATGGGGGAGAAGAACAATACATTGCGATAAAACGCCCCCGCCCGCGGATGCACGGCGATCAGCAAGCGCTGTACCCCGCGAAAATGCATGGCCCAGCGAAACATCGCATTGTAGAGCATCAAGGGCACCCCTTTGCCTCGGTAACCTGCAGCCACCGCCAGGGTGCCGACCTCTGCCAGCCGGCCGCCGGCCAGGCGCTGCATGACGACCTCGTTGCCATGGACTTCTTCCAGGGGCAAACCGAGCATGGAATCTTCGATCAACGAGACGGTGCCGACGATCTGTTGATCCTTGATCGCCACAAAGGTGGTGGTGCCCGGCAACAGGTGGAACGCCGAAAAGCGCATTCCGGCCCGGCACACTGTGGAGATACCGCGCCGTGCATAGCTGTCATTGACCAGGCGCAAGGCCTCTTCCAGTTCGAACAGACTTTGCACCGGGCGAAACTCAAAGCCTTCGATGGCCAGGGAATGGCGGGCGATACGCTTGATAAACAAGCGCCGGTAAAGCGTGGGTGGGATGTAGCGTTCCAGGGAAACCATGCTGTGGCGGATGACATCGACGCCACTGTGGATCCGTGGCTTCCTGCCGAAATTGGTCATCACTCGCTGACTGTGCAGCATCAAACACCTCCTTGTGTGACTACCGCGATTGAAGCAATTGAAACCCGGGCCTAATGCTCATCCGGCAGTTGCTGGGACAGTGCGTGGCTGGCCGAGATGCAATAAATCGACTCGGACAATGCCTGGCGCTGCTCAATGCTCAAGCCCTGGATGATGCCGCTGATCCAATCCGTGTGTTCGGCAAACACCTCATCGACCACGCGTTTACCGTCGGTGGTCAGGCTGATGATCAGCTTGCGTCGGTCGGTCGGGTCGGTTTTGCGCTTGATAAACCCGTCGCCCTGCAAGCCATCGAGCAAGCCGGTAACGGTGCCGGTGGTAATTGAAAGGCGGGTCGCCAACTCCAGCGGCGACAGCTTCCCGCCGGCACTCTTGAGGGTGAGCATGATGACGAAGCGGCCCTCCGACAGGTTGTAGCGAGCCAGGCGGATGGCACACACACGATTGATCGCGGCCGCGGCCGACAGCAGCTCGAAGCACAGCTTGACACTGTCCCTGACCTCGGCTGGCACCCCATCAAGCTCGCGCAGCATGATGTGGTGTTTGTTCTCTAAAATATTCATAAGGCGCAGTTTATCTTGGCGCCTTACTAAGTCAACATTTTGTTTATCGTGCGCGGTGCGTCATTGTCTGCGGGCCCTGGGCCACGCCGCAATTAGCCCGCCGTATCCGCCGCCGGTACGTCTGTGCGCGGCTTGCTCACCGACCGACTGGCCAGCAGCCCCAGCTCAAACAGAATCCACATCGGCACCGCCAGCATGGTCTGCGAAAACACATCCGGCGGGGTCAGCAGCATGCCCACCACAAAGCAGCCGACGATCACATACGGCCGGCTCTTTTGCAGGGTCTGCACATCGGTGATACCGGCCCAGATCACCAGGAAGGTGGCCACCGGAATTTCAAACGCCAGGCCGAACGCCAGCAACAGCGCGAGGATGAAATCCAGGTACAGGGCGATATCAGTCATCATCGCCACGCCGTCCGGGGTCACGCTGGTAAAGAAGCCGAACATCATCGGGAACACCAGGAAAAACGCGAACGCCATGCCCAGGTAAAACAGCACCACGCTGGCGGCCAGCAACCAGGCGGCGGTGCGGCGTTCCTGGCGATACACCGCCGGTGCGATCATGCCCCAGGCCTGGTGCAGCAACAGCGGCATGCTGATAAACAGGGCAATCATCATGGTCAGCTTGAGCGGCGCCAGGAACGGTGACGTCACCCCGGTGGCGATCATGGTTGCGCCGCTGGGTAAGAAATCGCGCAACGGTTGCGAGACGAAGCTGTAGAGCTGCTGGGCAAAGGGGAACAGCGCGCAAAACACCAGGAGGATCGCCAGGACGCAGCGCACCAGGCGCGAGCGCAACCGGGTCAGGTGGCCGGTCACCGACAGGCGCGGAGCAGGCAAGGGCAGGTCGCTCATGGGGCAGGTGGTCCTTTGGGCGTGGCGGTTTCTGGCAGCGGGGCGTCCAGGCGGATGCCGTCGCGCAGTTGCTGCTCCAGTTGCCGCAAGGGTTGCTGGTCGATGCTCTGCAGCAGGTGTTCGTGGTCCAGTTCCTGGGTGACCTGGGCCTTGAGCGTATTCATCGCCCGCTTGGCCCGGCCCAGCCACAGCCCGGCATTGCGCGCGGCAATCGGCAGGCGCTCGGGGCCCAGCACCAGCAGCGCCACCAGGCCCACCAGCAGCAGTTCGCTAAAACCGATATCGAACATCAGAGTTTGCTGTCGGCAGGTCGCTGAGGTTCGGCTTGCACCTCAAGGCTGGTCTTTTCTGCCGCCTGGGCGCCGGGTTCGTTGCCCATGGAGGAGCGAAAGCCCTTGATGGCCTCACCCACATCACTGCCCAGGCCCTTGAGGCGCCGGGTGCCGAACAGCATCACCACGATCAGCAGCACGATGACCAGTTGCCAAATCCCTATACCGCCCATAACGCCACTCCAAGCCATTGATTTGAAATATGAAGGCGCAGTTTGCCGAGGCTTTATGACGGCGCGGTGACGGTTTTGCGGGAATTGTGTGAGTCTGCCACTTGGTTGAAACATCCACTGTGTTGACTGTCGCCAGGATCTCCATAAAAGGTGGCGTGGCAATGGACAAGAAACGGCAGCAGGGGGCGGCGTTGTTGATGGTGCTGGTGGCCCTGGCGATGCTGGCGGGGGGCATGGCCTGGATGGTCGAGCAGGGGCGCCAGCAGGTCGACAGCGTGCGTCTGGTGCAACAGCGGGTGCAGGCCCGCGCGATCGAACGGGCGGCGCTGGCCTTTACCGAACAGGCCCTGCAAGACCCGCTGTGGCGCGCCAGCCCGTTGTTCTGGCAGGCCATGCGCGGGCAGCCGTTGGCTTATGACTTCAAGGGGGGCAAGGCGAGCATCCAGATTCGCGACCTGCACACCTGCTTCAACGTCAACGCGCTGATCGGCCCCGAAGCCGAACGTGCCCAGCGCCAGTTGGTGCATCTGCTGGGGGCGGACATGGCCGCCGAACGCTTGGCCCAGACCCTGGCCGACTGGCTCGACGCCGACCAGCAGACCCGCCTGCAAGGTGCCGAAAGCAACGAATACTTGCGCCAGTCGCCACCGCGCCTGGCGGCCAATCAGCGCATGCGCGATATCAGCGAGCTGAACCTGCTGGCGGTGCCCGACGCGCTGCGGGCGTTGCGTTACCCGCAGTTATGCAGCCTGGACGAGACGGCGGGCTGGCGCCTGAATGCCAATGCGTTGAACCTGGAAATGCTGCCGCTGCTGGATGCGTTGTACGAGGGCGAGGTGTCGCGTTCGGTGCTGACCCGCTTGGTCAGCGCGCGGCCGGCGGGGGGCTATCGCGATGCGGGCGAACTGCGCCAGGCCCTGGGGGCGATGGACGACACGATGTTCGAGCGCTTGAGCGAAGGTCTGCAGCTCAACGGTGACCACTTTCTGCTGCTCCTGGACATAGACCTGGATGGCCAGCGCTTTCGCAGCCAGTACCGTGTCGAGGCCCAGGGGGTCGTGAAGTGGCATGCGCGGGTGCCGGCGCAGGGCATGCTGCTGCGCTCGCGGGAGCCTTTGCCGTTATAGAGCGTATGGGAGCGGATTTGTGTGGGAGCGGGCTTGCCCGCGATGACGGTGTATCAGTCGATAAATCTATTGGCTGACCTGCCGCCATCGCAGGCAAGCCAGCTCCCACATTTGATTTGTGGTGGTGCCAACATTCTCTGCCCCGCGCAGATCCCCTGTGGGAGCGGGCTTGCTCGCGAAAGCGGCAGTCCAGTCACTGTTTCTGGCGGCTGATCCACCGCCATCGCAGGCAAGCCCCCACATTTGCTGTGCAGTGTGGCGCAAACCCGAGATCCCACCTGTTGATTTTGAGATCACCACAAAGCAAATGTGGGAGCTGTCGAGCCCCGGCGAGGCTGCGATAGCGGTAGATCAGCCAACATCCATGCTGGCAATGACCTCGTCATCGCAGCCTCGCCGGAGCTCTACAGCCCCCACAAGGATCGTGATGCAGGAGCCGGGCCGGCTCCTGCCGCTGGATCAGATCGCCAATTCACCCCCGTCAGCACGCTGGATCACAACCGTGGAGGCGCGAGGGCGGACTGTGCCGACCGTGACGTCGGTAGCCACACCGGTGGACGGCCAGTTGTCCGGGTGTTGGATGTTGACGAACACCGTCTTGTTATCGGGTGTGAAGGTCACCCCCGTCACTTCAGAACCGTTAGGCCCGACGAAGAAGCGGCGCAAGTCGGCCTGGTTCTGCGCATTGACCGGCACTTGCTTGCCCTGGGCATCGACCATATTGGTCGGGATCACCACCAGCATCTGGTCGTTGGTGTAGTCGGTCAGGGTTTTTTCGCCGTTGTCGGTCTGGATCCACATTACGCCACGGCTGTCGAAGGTCATGCCATCCGGGCTGGCGAACTGGTTCAGTGTGGTCAGGCCTGAGCGGTTGATGTCCGGGGCGCCTGCGGCGTTGGCGCCAAACACAAAGATGTCCCAGGTGAAGGACACCTGGTTGTCCGCGTCATGCCAGCGAATGATGTGCCCGTGCTTGTTTTTGACGCGCGGGTTGGCGGCGTTGGCCACGGTGCGGCTGGTGTTGTTGGTGAGCGTCAGGTAGACGTCGCCATTGAGCGGGTTGACCGAGGTCCACTCCGGGCGGTCCATCGGCGTGGCGCCCACGGCGTCGGCCGCGCCACGGGTGTTGAGGATGATCCCCGGCAGGTCGGTGAACTTCGCGCCCAGGGTGCTGCCATCCACGGTCGGGCTGGCCACGTCGAGCAGCAACCAGTTGCCGCTGCCGTCGGCATTGAAGCGCGCCACGTAGAGCTTGCCGCTGTCCATGTACTTGGCGCCGGTGGCCAGGCGATCGCTGGGGTTGGCATCGGCCGGGTCCCACAGCGCGGTGGAGACGAATTTGTACAGGTACTCGTTCTGCGAGTCGTCACCGCTGTAGAACACCACTGGCTTGCCGGCGGTGGTCAGGCCCGGCCAGCAACCTTCGTGGCGGAAACGGCCGAGGGCGGTGCGTTTCACGGCGCGGGTCGAAGCGTTGTACGGGTCGATTTCAACGATGTAGCCATAGGTGCTGGCTTCGTTGCGGTAGTCATCAGTGGCGGTGGCGCCGCTTGGGGTCACGTCGAAGCGGCTGAACTCACCGTTGACCTCGCTTGGATCACCGGCAACGCTCTCCCAGCGATAGTTGCCGTTGCCGGTGCCCACGCCGATGCGTACCTGGTCTGCCGGGCGGGCGCCACTTTTATTGACGAAAATCCCTGGCCAGTTTTCTTCGCAGGTGAGGTAGGTGCCCCACGGGGTATAGCCGTTACCACAGTTGTTGTTGGTGCCGCGGGTCTGGGTGCCGGTCGGCGAGAATTTGGTTTTTACGTGCTCGGTGCCTTTCATCGGCCCCGCCAGGTCCATGACCGTAGCCGTGGTGAAGCGGCGGTTCAACGGATCGTTTTCCATCACCTGCCAACGGCCGTTGACCTTACTGATGCGCATCACGCCCGCACCGTGGGCGTTGATTTCCTTGCGCACTTCTTCGACCGGACGAACACCGCCGACCAGGGTCGGGCCCGCCGGGTGCAGGGCTTGCGCATCGATGTATTCGTGGTTGATCGCAAGCAGGCCGTCGGTGGAGCTGCCATTGATTGGAAAGAAGTGCATGCCGTCGTGGTGCATGCCTACCGCGTTGGCCTGGTCGGTCGAGGTGTTGCTGCCGTCGCTTTTCCAGGGGGCAGCGTTGCTGTTCAGCGGTGTACCCCAAGGGGCCAGCACGTGGGCGGTGTAGCCGGCGGCCACGGTGCAGGCATCGGTGAGGGAGCCGGGGATCGAGTTGAAGCCCAGTTTCAGTGCCGGCTTTGGCGGCTGGGTAGGGGTGTCGTTGTCCGAGCCACCGCCGCTGTCAAAACAGCCCGTCAGGCCGGTACCGGCAATCATGGCGATCGCGGCGCCGAGCCCGCCCCGTACCACACTGCGGCGGCTCAGGTAGGCAGTGAGTACCGATTCCATCGGCTCATTGAGGCTCAGGTTGCGATTCTGGTTGTCGCCAGTCTCTCGACTCATTTCATCAGGTCCTTTGTAGATCACGATTTTTGAAAGGAGCCCGAACTCTAAGAGCCGAATGTGATGATTCGCGGTCGGTTTTGTTAAAAATGTATTTAAGTTTAATTTTTTTATTTCCTTTTGTTGCAGATTTGCATATTTCACTCCTGTTAAAAAACTGACATTAAACCGTCATTAATTGACCCCCACTATGCCGCCCTTAAAGCAGTTAGCCTCAGGGTGAGAGAACAATGGTTTCAATGGTGCGGCGCGATGTATTGGGATGGATGACGCTGGGCGCCTGTGCCCCGTGGCTGGCCGGCTGCTCCAGCCGGGGGGCTGCGGCGGGGCCTGCGGACAGCCAGCCGGTCGACCTGTTGTATATCGCTGACACCCTCGATGCACGCCTGCCGGGTCGCCCGGTGGTGCCCGCCACACGCCTGGGGCCGGCGACGCGCATCGGCCAGGCACCTTGGATTACCGGGGCCAATGCGCGTTTTCGCCAGGCCGATGGCAGCCAGTTGGATGGCCTGCTGGATGCCTCCTTAAGTGACGGTGTGCAAACCGGCGGCTACGCGGTACTCGGCGCGGTGTTGCAACGCCTGCGCGATGAAGCCGGGCCTGAGAATAGCCTGACCCTGGAAAACGGCCAGTGCTGGAATGGCAGCGGCCTGGCCTACCTGACCCGTGGCCTGTCCGGGGTCCAGGGTAGCCAGTTGCTCGGCAGCGAAGTGCGAGTCAGCAGCGACGAGCGCGTGCTATGGCCCGAACAATGCCAGGGCCTGTACCAGCAATTCGGCCACCCGGTGCTGGGCGCCGGGCTGGCCAGCGCCAGCGCGCAACGCCTGGCCACCCCAGGCATGCAGGTGTTCCGCCGGGGCGGCGTGCGCATCGCCGTGGTTGGCATTACCGACCCTTATGCGCGGGACCAGCAAGGATCCTTGAAACAGTGGTTGCACAGCCTGCAACCGGTGCTCACCCAGGCCCGTGAAGAAGCCGACCTGGTGGTGGCCCTGGCCGATGTCGGTACCGGCCCGGGCTTCTGGCTGGCCGAGCGCCTGAGCCAGGTGGACTTGATGTTGTGTGCCCGTGGCCAGGACCTGTGGCCGCAGCCGGTAGAAATCCTGCAAAGCTCCGGCAAGCGCGTCCCGGTGGTGCTGGGCGGGACCCGGGCCAGCGGCGCCTTCCGTATCCGCTGCCAGGCCCAGGCCGGGCAATGGCGCTTTGATGCGCGCTTTTTTGCGGCCCAGGCCAGTGCGTTGGACGCTCCCGCCCAGGCCCACGCCCAGCGCCTGCAACCACGCCTGCAACAACAGCGCGCAGCCCACGCGGCGTGGCTCGACCAACCCTTGGCCAAGGCCCCGGAAAACCTCTGGCGCCGCGATGTACGCGCCGGCAGTTGGGATCGCCTGTTGCACCAGGCCCTGGCCCGCGAGCCCAAGAGCGCGGTACTGCTGCCGGGCCTGCGCTACGACAGCCCCTTGGCCCGTGGCCAGATGATTACCCGCGAACACTTGATCAGCCTGAGCGCCAGCTACCCGGCGCCGGTCGTGGATGTCCCGGCGCAGCAGGTGCGCCAGGTCCTGGAAAACGGCGCCGAACAGCTGTTTGGCGAACCACTGCTATTGGATAACAGCCAGGACTTGCCACGCTGGCTCGGCCAACCCTGGCAGGTCACCTATAGCCCGGGCGGCAAGCGGGTCAGTGAGTTTGCCGAGCCGGTCGGCACCTGCCGCACCTTTGGCCTGGGCTTTGCCGCCGATGCCGGGCAACCGCTGTGGCAGCACCTTGAAGGCTGGTTGCGCGAGCAGCCGGCGGATTGGCAACTGGCGCCGCTGCAATTGCCCGAAGTGCGCTACGTGCAGGGGCATCCGGGATGGCATCCACGGAGCCTGGTCAGTTGAACCGTGCGGGCAACCTGCTGCTGGCAACGCTCCTGGCCTGGCTGGCAGCGCAATGTGTGCTGCAACTGTGGCACGGCATCGCGCAACCGATCGCGCTAAACCCGCCAGCGGCGCCGGTCGCCGACCTGTTGAGCAACCACTGGACACCGCGTCAGGCCCCCAGCGACGACCTGCCGTTGACCACCCTCAAGGTCGATTACCTGGGCAGCCTCAAGGCCACGCCGTTGCGCGCCACGGTACTGGTCCTGCGCTATCAGCAACAAGAACGCACGCTGACCCTGGGTCAGCGCCTGGCTCCCGGCATCGTCCTGCAAGACATTGATGACCGTGGGCTGATTTTCGACAATCAAGGGCAGCGCGAGCGCTTGCCATGGCCGACTGAGCGACCGGTGATCGGCCTCAAGCGCAAGGAATGAACCGACGATGCACATGATCAATAAATGCCTGGGCCTGAGCGCATTGTGCCTGGCCTTGAGTGTGACTCCAGCCCACGCCGAAGACGCGCCGGCCTTGTATGAAGTGAACTTCATCGACACCGAACTCACGGACTTTATCGACAGCGTGTCGCGCATCACCAACACCACCTTCATCATCGACCCACGGGTCAAGGGCAAGGTCACGGTGCGCAGCCTCGATATGCTTGGTAGCGAGGCCATCTATGACATCTTCCTCGCCCAGTTGCGCGCCCAGGGTTTTGCTGCGGTCAACCTGCCCAATGGCAGCGTGAAAATCGTGCCGGACCAGGCCGCGCGCCTGGAGCCGGTGCCGGTGGAGTCTGCACGCCAGGCCGTGCAAGCCAACGATGGCATGGCCACCCGGGTATTCAGTGTGCGCAACGCCGCCAGTGAACAGATGCTCAATATCCTCAAGCCGCTGATTGACCCCCGGGTGGGAGTGATCAGCCCGTACCCGTCGGCCAACCTGCTGGTGATCACCGACTGGCGCAGCAACCTCGACCGTATCGATGCGCTGTTGCAGCAACTCGACCAGGTCAGCCAGGAGCCCCTGGAAGTGCTGCCCCTGGTCAATGCCAGCGCCAATGACACCGCACAATTGATGACCCGCCTGCTGGCCCGCGAGCAGGGCGCCGATGGCGCGCAGGTGGTTGCCGACCCGCGCAGCAACGCGTTGCTGGTACGCGGCAGTGCCGACAGCCGCCAGCGGGTGCGCGCGTTGCTCAAGCAATTGGACCAGCCACAAACTGCCTTGCGACCTTCGAACACGGTGGTGATGTACCTGCGCCATGCCAATGCGGCTGAGGTGGTCAAGGTGCTGCGCGGCTTGAGCCAGGACACCCCGGGCGCCGGTGGCGAAGGCGTGCCCACCGAAGGTGCGCCCAAGCAGATGGCGGTCAGCGCCTCAGGCATTCGCATGGAGTCGGAGGAGGGCACCAACGCCGTGGTGATGGTCGGCCCGGACAGCGAAATCGCCGCCTACCGCACCATCGTCGAACAACTGGATATCCGCCGCGCCCAGGTGGTGGTGGAAGCAATCATCGCCGAAGTCTCCGACACCCGCGCCCAGGAACTGGGGGTGCAATGGCTGTTTTTGGGCGATTCGTTTGGCGGCGGCGCGGTGAACTTTACCAATGGTGGGACGAGCATCGCTGGCCTGGCCGGGGCCGCTGGCAGCGGCGACACCGCAGGCCTGGGCAAGCTGTTGGCCAATGTGCCAGGGGCGACCGCCGGCTTCGGCAAGCTCAATGGCGGCGGGCTGAACTTCCTTGCGCTGCTCAATGCGTTGAAAAGCGAAAGTGGCTTCAACCTGCTCTCGACCCCGACCCTGCTGACCCTGGACAACGCCGAAGCGTCGATCCTGGTGGGCCAGGAAGTACCGTTTGTGACGGGCTCGGTGACACAGAACAACACCAACCCCTACCAGACCATCGAGCGCAAGGAAGTGGGGATCAAGCTGCGGATCAAGCCGCAGATCAATATCGACAACACCGTGCGCCTGGACATCGTGCAAGAGGTCTCGTCGATTGCCGAGAGTACCGGCGCCAGCGATGTGATCACCAACAAGCGCGAGATCAAGACCAAGGTCATGGTCGAAGACAACGGCCTGGTGGTGCTGGGCGGGCTGATCGGCGACGAGGCCAAGAACAGTGACCAGCGTGTGCCGTGGCTCGGCGATATCCCAGGGATAGGGCGGCTGTTCCGCTCCAACGCCAGCCAGCGCACCAAGCAGAACCTGATGGTGTTTATCCGCCCGCGGATCATGCGCGACGGCGAAACCCTGGCCCAACTGAGCAGCGAGAAGTACCGCAACCTAAAGGTCAATTCGAACCTGGCATTGCCCGCGATCTCCGATAACAACGCCTTGCTGCGCCTGTTCCCGGCCAGCCGCGAGCGTCTCGACGAGGGCGTGTGGTGAGTACGTTGTTGCCCTATCGACTGGCACGCCAGGCGGGCCTGGCGCGGGCGCCGGGCGCGCAAGGCTGGACCTTGTGTTTGCGCGAGGATGTCGACACCGACGCCTTGCAGGAAGTGCTGCGCGTGCATGGCCTGCCGACGCTGGTCGAGCACCTCGATCCGGCCCAATACGAACTGCGCCTTGGGGCGTTGTACCAGGCCGGCGAGTCGGCCACGGCAGCGTTGATCGAGGGCATCGGCGAGCAGGTCGATCTCGACAGCCTGATCAACGAACTGCCACGGATCGAAGACCTGCTGGAGAGTGACAACGAAGCGCCGGTGATCCGCCTGATCAATGGCCTGTTCGCTGAAGGCCTGCGTTTGCGGGCCTCGGATATCCATATCGAGACCTTCGAACAGAGCCTGGTGGTGCGCTTGCGGGTGGACGGCCATCTGCGCGAGATCCTGCGCCCGCCACGGGCCTTGTCGGCCATGCTGGTGTCGCGGATCAAGGTCATGGCGCGCCTGGATATCGCCGAAAAACGCCAGCCCCAGGACGGGCGCATTACCTTGCGCTCCGGCGGGCGCGAGGTGGATATCCGGGTTTCGACCTTGCCCGGCATTCACGGCGAACGTGTGGTAATGCGTGTGCTGGACAAGCAGGCCAACCTGCTGGACCTGAACAACCTGGGCATGCCTGCAGAGGTCGAACAGGTTCTGCGCGCCTGCCTGTCGCGGCCCAACGGGATCTTGCTGAGCACCGGGCCCACCGGCTCGGGCAAGACCACCACGCTGTATGCCAGCCTGAATGCGCTGAACGATGGTTCGTGCAATATCCTCACCGTCGAAGACCCAGTGGAGTACGCGATTACCGGCATCGGCCAGACCGCGATCAACCCCCGCGCCGGCATGACCTTCGCCAGCGGCCTGCGGGCGATCCTGCGCCAGGACCCGGACGTGATCATGCTCGGCGAAATCCGCGACCAGGAGACCGCCCAGATCGCGGTGCAAGCCAGCCTCACCGGGCACCTGGTGCTGTCGACGCTGCACACCAACAGCGCGGTGGGCGCGGTCACGCGGTTGCGGGACATGGGCATCGAACCGTTCCTGATCGCCTCCAGCCTCAAGGGCGTGATGGCCCAGCGTCTGGTGCGGCGTTTGTGCCATTGCGCAACGCCGGCACCGTTGCTGGCCGCCGAACGCCAGTTGTGGCCGGAGCTGGCCCTGCTGGAACACAGCTTTCACCCCCAGGGCTGCGACGACTGCCAGGGCAGTGGTTACCACGGGCGGATCGGCCTCTATGAATTCATCACCCTGGATGCCGGCTTGATCAGCCTGTTGTACGACGGCGCCAGCGAAGCGGCCATGCACGAATACCTCGCCGACAAGCGCCAGAGCCTGACCGCCATGGCCACCGAATGCCTGCGCCGTGGCGAAACCAGCCTGGAGCAGGTTCTGCGTGCGGTGCGCGACTGATGCCGACCTATCGCTACCAGGCGCTGGACCTGCGCGGCAATCGCCGCAAAGCCAGCATCCAGGCGGAAAGCGAGCGCCATGCCCGGCAACTGCTGCGTGAGCAGGGCCTGTTTGCCCGTGAGTTGCAGGTGCAGGGCGCAAGCCTGTCGAGCCCGCGCGGGCAACGGTTGAACCATGGGCAACTGTGCGAATTGACCCGCCAGTTGGCCACGCTGTTGAGCGCCGGCATCCCCTTGGTGGATGCCTTGGCCACCCTGGAACGCCAGTTGGCGGAGCCGGCGATTCGCAACCTGCTGGTGGCGGTGCGCGGTGCCCTGGGCGAAGGCTTGAGCCTGGCCCAGAGCCTGCGCCGCCAGGGTGGGCAGTTCAATACCCTGTATTGCGCACTGGTCGAGGCCGGCGAGCGCTCGGGCAAATTGGCGCCGGTGCTGGAGCGCCTGGCCGAGCACCTGGAGCAAGTGCAGAAACAACGGCACAAGGCGCGCACGGCGTTGATCTACCCGGCGGTGCTGATCCTGGTGTCGCTGGCGGTGGTGATCGGCCTGATGACCTTTGTGGTGCCCAAGCTCACCGAGCAGTTCAGCCACACCGGGCAAAGCCTGCCGCTGATTACCCGGGTGCTGATCGGCGCCAGCGAGGGCCTGGTGATGCTCGGCCCGTGGTTGCTGGGGCTGGGCTTGTTGCTGGCGCTGGGCGCGCGGGTGTTGCTGCGCCAGGCGGTATGGCGCTTGCGCCGCGACAGCCTGGCCTTGCGCCTGCCGCGTATCGGCGTGCTGTTGTCGGTGCTGGAAAGCGCACGGGTCTCACGCAGCCTGGCGATTTTGCTCGGCAGTGGCGTGCCGTTGCTCGAATCCCTGGAGGTGGCCACCGCCACGGTTGGCAACCGGCAGATCCACCAGGCCCTGGAGGCGGTGCGTGAGCAGGTCGAAGGCGGCGTGACCCTGTACCGCGCCCTGAGTGCCAGCGGGCACTTCCCGCCAATGCTGCTGAACATGGTCGCCAGCGGCGAGGCCAGCGGCACCTTGCCCGACATGCTGGAGCGCGTCGCCGACAACCAGGAGCGTGGGTTTGCGCGCCAGGTCGACCTGCTGCTGGCGTTATTCGAACCCCTGATGATTCTGCTGATGGGCGCGGTGGTGCTGTTCATCGTGCTGGCGGTGTTGCTGCCGATCATGCAGCTCAATCAGGGCCTGAGCCTTTGAACAGACAACCTGAAAACGGAGAACTTGAAATGCAAAAGCACGCCATGCCTGGCAATCGTGCGGTCAAGCGTCGCGAGCGCGGCTTTACCCTGATGGAAATCATGGTGGTGATTTTTATCATCGGCCTGTTGATCGCGGTGGTTGCGCCCAGCGTACTCGGCAGCCAGGACAAAGCCATGCGCCAGAAGGCCCTGGCCGACCTGGCGACCCTGGAGCAGGCGCTGGATATGTACCGCCTCGACAACTTGCGATTCCCCACCTCGGAGCAGGGTTTACAGGCCCTGGTCAGCAAGCCGAGCCTGGAGCCCTTACCGCGCAGTTGGCGTGCCGACGGCTACATCCGCCGGCTGCCTGAGGACCCGTGGGGCAATGCCTATGGCTATCGCACCCCGGGGCAGCATGGCCGGGTGGACCTGTTTTCCCTGGGCGCCGACGGCCAGGAAGGCGGCGAAGGCACCGACGCCGATATCGGTAACTGGGACCTCTAGGCATGCAGCGCAGTCGCGGGTTTTCGCTCCTGGAAATGCTGGTGGTGTTGTTGATCGTCGGCTTGTTCAGTGCCCTGGGCGTGGCCTACCTGGACGCCGGCCAGGCGCCGATGCGCCAGGCCCTGGCCCAACTGGCCAGCGAGGCGCGCAGCCAAGCGGCCCAGGCGCGGCATGCCGGGCAGTTGCTGGGCTTGCGCTGGAATGGCCGCAGCCCGGAGTTCGTGCGCTGGCAGGTGGGCCGGGGCGCGCATGGGTGGCAGGTCGCACCCTCGCGCGGCGCGCCCTGGCCGGCCGGCTTGCAACCTGACTGGCCGGTGAGCCGCGAGCCCCAGGTGATGTTCACCCCGTCGGGGCTGGCCCGCCCGGTGTCACTCACCTGGCGCTGGGCCGAGGGCCGCCAGCGTTGGCAATGGCAAGCGGACAACACCTTGCATATCGCGACCCTGCCATGAAGCGCCAGCGCGGCTTTACCTTGCTTGAAGTCATGGTCGCCCTGGGGATTGCCGCGTTGATGGCGGTGATGGTCAGCCAGTTGTTGCGCCAGCGCATCGCCACCCATCAAGCGGTCGCGCAACATCGCCTGGGCAGTTTGTGCGCGCGGGAGCTGGAGACGCGGTTTGGCGTGGAACAGTACTGGCCGCAGATCAATGCGGTGAGCGGCGAGCTGCGTCAGGGGCCTGCCACCTGTTACTGGCAACTGACCCTGGGCAACACCGGGGTCAACCGCTTGCGCCGGGGTGAGTTGAGCTTATTTGCCGATCCCCAGCAGCGTCAGCCCCTGGGTCAGTTCAGCCTGTTCCTGGTGCGCCCATGAAGGCGGCGCAGCGTGGCCTGACCCTGATTGAACTGTTGGTAGCCATGGCCCTTACGGCGGTGGTCGGGGTGTTGCTGGCGGCCTTGGTCAATGGCTGGGTCAAGGTGCGTGAGCGCCTGGACGAGCCCGGCAGCGAACCCCAGGTATTGGAGTTCTGCATGGCCCTGGAGCGCCGCTTCGATGGCCTGGTGTTGCGCCAGTTGTACGAGCAGCGCTTGCCCCTGGACCTGGCGTGGCTGGAGTGGCAGCCGAGCCTTGGGCAATTGCAGTGGGTGGCCCTGGGCGCCTGGCCGCCGGCTGAGGGTGCGTCGCGCGTGCAACGTCAGCGCCTGCTGTTCGATGCGCGCCAGCAGCGCTTGAACCTGCTGGTCTCGGCCGACCTGTACGCCGCCGACAAGCCGCGCTGGCAACTCAAGGAGTCACTGGCGCCGGTCGAGCGCGCCACGTTCAGTTTTTACCAGGGCACGCGTTGGCTGGCCTTTCCTTCTACTGTTGCCGCCCAGCCCAATCGCGGCGTGCGGATCGAGTTCGAGCACCATGGAGCCCCTTATGTCTGTACTTTCGCCTTGCCCGATACCCAGCCATGAGCCGGAGCGCAGGCATGTTTGAGCGTCTGCGGGGCAAACCGCGGGAATGGTTGCTGGTGCGCCCACCGGCCACCGCCGAGGACCGTTGGCAGTGGTTGCATTACAGCGCGCACCGGGCTTGCGCAAGCGGCGCCTGGCCGCCACCGTCGGCGCTGCTGCAATTGCCGGGTGCCTTGATTATTCCAGCGCTCGATTGCAGTCACTTCTGCCTGCCGGCGCCGCCGGGGCTCAAGCGCCACGAGTGGCCGCAGTTGTTTGAAGAGTATGCGCAGCAGCCTGGCGAAGCGTTGCTGGTCAGCTGCCTGTCCCGCGAGGCCGGGCAGCTTGAGTTGTTGGTGATGCAACGCGAGCAGGTCCAGCAATGGCTGGCCGAGTGTGCCGCGCTTGGGCTGCAGATCACCCATGGCTGGGCGGAGTTGCAGTTGTTGCCGCCAGCAGAGCCTGGGCAGGTGGTGGAGTGGCGGCGCGAATCGCTGCGTTGCCTCAAGGCGCATTCCCGGCAATGGTTGGTGTGGCCGCCGGTATTGGGTGAGCGCTTGCCCCAGGCTTGGCGCGACCTGCCTGGCGAGACGCTCGAGGGCGACTGGCCGTCGCGCCTGGCGCGCCTGGAGCAGTTGCCCAGTGTGCTGGAGGGTATGCGGCCGACGCGTACACGGGGGCCGCGAGCGCCACGGGTGAGCCGCGTACAACGACACTTGCTGCTGGGTTGCGTGGTGCTGGCGGCGTGTTGGAGTGCGGTGTATCTGGTGCAGAGTCTGCGCCAGGTTGATGTTTGGAAAGCCCAGGTCAGGGCGCTGGCCGGGCCGGCCAACAACCCGCAACAGGCGCGTACGGCCCTGGCGCGGGTGCAGGGCGAGGCGACCGAATGGCAGGTGCGTCAACAAAAAATCGTGGCCCTGGAGCAGGCGCTCTCGGGTTGGTTGCAGCAGCAACCGGGCTGGTCGGTGTCGCGCATCGAGTTTGACGGCAGCCGTTGGCGCCTGGCCTTGCGCGGCAATGGCCCCCAGCCGCTGCCCGCCGAATGGCAGGCCATGGCCCAGGCTGCCGGCGCGCAATGGACTGACCAGGCGCAACATGTCGCCGGTCAACTGCACCTGAGTTTTGATCTGGGAGAACAACCATGAAAGCCCGGATGCTGGAGTACCTGGCCCACTTCAACCAACTGCCGCCCAAGCGCCGCTATGGCCTGTTGGCCGGCTGGTCAACCGTCGGGCTGTTGTTGCTGGTGCTGGTGACACGGCCGCTGCTGGCGGCCTGGCAGGATGCCCGCCAGTGGCAGGCGTTGGCGCAACAGGCCGGCGCGCTGGTGCCGCCAGCGGCGTTCTCCAACGAGCAGTGGCAGGCCCTGGCCGTGTCGCGCCAATGGGTACTGACCCGCGTTGAACAGCAGGGCGACCGCTGGCAATTGCAGGGCGAGCTACCGGGGCCCCAGGCCCTGCAGCTGCTGCTACGGACCGTGCAAGAGCAGGGTGGGCGACCTGTGCAGTGGAGCCTGGAGCAGGGCGGCGGCCAGGGTTATGCCTTCAGCCTGGAAGTGGCGGCGCGGCCATGAGTCGCGCGGTCATCCTCTGGGGTATTTGGGTGTTCAGCCTGACCGTGCTGCTGGAACTGCCGGCCGCCTTCGTTGCCCGCCAGTTGCCATGGCCGACCGGCTGGCAGCCCAGCAGCGTTTCGGGCAGCCTGTGGACTGGCCGTGCGGCACGCGTCGGAGCCCTGGCGCCGGTGGACTGGAAGATCCGGCCGTGGGCGGCGCAAGTGAACCTGGGCTTTCAACAGCGCATCTGGGAGCTGTCGATCCGTGGCTGGCCGTGGAACTGGCAGGCGCAGATGGCACCGCGTGCGGTCAGCGCCTTGCCCGCGCCGATGTTCGTGCTGGACGGACGTTGGGAAGGGCGATTGCAGGTCAATGGCGCGGGCATGAGTTGCCTTCGGGCCGAAGGTGAATTGCTGGGGCACGAGCTGGCGCTGTTGAGCCCGTGGCTGGTCAAGCTGGGCAATACCCGGATCGAGTTGCAGTGCCGGGATGGGGTGCAGTTGCTAGCGGATCTGCAACTGGCTGGCGAGCATCATTTCAAGGTCGAAGCCAAGCCACAGCGGTTGCAAGTAGACGGGCAGGTGGAGCCGGGTGCTGCCGTGATTCCGCTATTGGTGCAGGCGCGATGGCTGCAGCCCGCTGCCCAGGCGTTCAGCAAGGTGCTGGGTAAACCCTGAGGGTTCGATGGATCACCAAAAACTGTCTATCGTCTATGGGCAGGTAGTCTCGCACTTGCGTGTGCGTGGTGTGATTTTCGGTGCGGGTTGTTAGGGCGCCCTGGCGCCTGGAGCGCTCATGGAAAAGCTCAACGTTGGCCCCAAGTCGTCGCTGCAAGGCAAGGTTTCCAATCTTTCTACTGCACGGGCTTATCTGCTCGCCTGTTCGCTGCTGCTACTGGCCATGTTTCTGTTGGTCGGGGTGTTGCTGGTGTCCATTGCCGAGCACTTGAATCACGATGCCGGCGAGCACAGCCGCATTGATATCGAAAACGCCCTGCTGTCGGTTGAGCGCGTCGCTGGTTCGACGGTCAAGGACTATGCGTTTTGGGGGGATGCCTACGAACACCTGCATCAAAAGGTGGATGTGGACTGGGCGTTTGTCCGGCAAAACATCGGCACGACGCTGTTTTCCGACTTCGGTTTCCAGGGGGTGTTTGTTGTCGATCCAGCCGGTCGCACGGTGTATTCGCTGATTGAGGGCCAACTGCAGAGCGTCGCCGTGCAGGACTGGTTGCACCTGCCGATCGAGCCCCTGCTGGCCCAGGCCCGGCAGGCCGCGACCAACAGCCAATCGGTGACCCGCCTGATACAGGCCGATGGCATGCCGGCGGTGTTGGCCGCCGCTGCGCTGACGCCTGGCACCGATCCGAACGTAGAGGCCGATAGCGGTCCCGCTTCGGTGTTGATCTTCATTGCCAAGCTGGCGCCGCAACGGCTGGCTGCACTGGGCGAGGATTTTGGTGTGCAAGGTCTGCGGGTCGCCCCGGCCGGCGGGGCGGCGGCGGGCGCACCGAGCCTGAGCCTCAGGGACAATGCAGGTGTTGTGCAATGGACCGCGGAGGATCCTGGGCGCCAGTTGCTGGGGCTGGTTGTGCCGCTGGTGACAGTTGCCGGCCTGATCTTTGCCTTGATGGCCTGGGTTATCCAGCGCCGCAGTACCGCTGCCGCGCGGGTCATGGACCTTAATTACGCCACCCTGCAAGCCAGTCGTGCGGCGCTGGCGGTCAGCGAGGAGCGCTTTCGTGATGTGGCCGAAGCGGCGTCCGACTGGATCTGGGAAGTCGATACCCAACTGCGGTTTACCTACCTGTCGGAGCGCTTTGATGTGATTACCGGCCTTGTCGGGGCCAACTGCCTGGGGCTGGCGGTGGATCAGCTGCTGACCTCTGATCAGGGCCTGTTGGCCATCTGGTTCAAGGACCACGCCCATCGCCCGAATGCCATCGTGCAGTGCAGCTATGTGTCTGGCGAGGGTCAGCGACGCATTTGCCGGCTATCGGTGCGCGAGATACCTGGCCAGGGTTATCGAGGCACCGCCAGCGACATCACCGAAGAGGTCGAGGCCCGGCGGCGCATTGAATATCTGTCGCAACACGATGCCTTGACGGGGCTGGCCAACCGCACGCGCATGCAGGAATTCCTCGAGGGCAAGCTCAAGGCGGTGCCGACCCTGGCAAGGCCGTTGGTCATGCTCAGTATTGATCTTGACCGCTTCAAGCCGGTCAACGACCTGCTGGGGCACGCGGCTGGCGATGATGTACTCAATCAGGTGTCCCGGCGTTTGCAGGGCTGCCTGCGTGGGGATGATCTGGTGGCGCGCATAGGTGGCGATGAGTTTATGTTGGTGGTGGCGGGCGTGAGCTCGCCGCTGGAGGTGGAAGGCCTGTGTCGGCGCCTGATCGACTGCATAGAACAACCGTTTTACATCACCGAACATGAAGTGTTTATCAGTGCCAGCATTGGTATTGCCATGGCGCCGGCGGACGCGACCCTGGCCGAAGAGTTGCTGCGCTATGCCGATATCGCTCTCTACGAAGCCAAGGAAGGCGGGCGTAACACCTGGCGCTTTTATGCGGGCGATATGAACGCACGCATTATTGAGCGGCGCCAACTGGAAGCCGATTTGCGCCAGGCGATCAAGCACGGTGAACTGCGCCTGGATTTCCAGCCGCGCTACCGCATTGAAGGCAAGCGCCTGGCCGGTGCCGAGGCCCTGGTGCGTTGGGAGCACCCAAGGCGCGGGCTGCTGGGCCCCGACGTATTCGTCCCCATCGCCGAAGAAACCGGGCTGATCCTGCCGTTGAGCAACTGGGTGCTGCACGCGGCCTGCCAGACGGCCGCAGGCTGGCCTGACGACGTGATGATTTCAGTCAACCTGTCCTCCACCGAGTTCCAGCGTGGGCACTTGGTGTCGCGGGTCAAAGCGGTGTTGCTGGAGACGGGCTTGAACCCGGCGCGGCTGGAGCTGGAGCTGACCGAAAGTGTGATGCTCAATGACGAGAAAGTCGCCTTGAGCATCATGCAAGGCCTCAAGGCCCTGGGCGTGCGCTTGCTGATGGATGACTTTGGCACCGGCTACTCGTCGCTGAGTTATCTGCGCTCATTCCCCTTCGACGGGCTGAAGATCGACCGCAGCTTTGTCGGCGGCCTGACCGCCGGTGGTGGCGATCAGTCGATCATCCAGGCGATTGTCGGCCTGGGCCGGGCGCTCTCGCTGACGGTGACCGCCGAAGGCGTGGAGACCCTCGACCAACTCACGGCGCTGAAGGACGTGCAGTGCGATGAAGCGCAGGGTTTCTACCTCAGCGTGCCGGTGGATGCCCAGGCGATCAGCACGCTGATCACGGGCCGGACTGCTTAGCCGCTCCTGACCCTGCTTGCACTGACCGCATATAGATAATATGTTAACAATATAACTATAAATGGTCTGTGGGAGGGGGGTATGCCTGCCTTGTTCAACCCTTGCGTTGAGTTCGCCAACTGGAATCGTGACTTGCGTGCAGTCTGCGGCAATTTCAGCACCGCGCAGTCAGATCGACACAGTCTGTTTATTGGCAGCGTCCACGGCCAGGACGTGTGTGGCCTGGAGTTGGCGCATATCCGCACCAATGCCGGGCTGATCAGCCGCCATCATACCCACGGCGATGGCGACGATGACCGCCACTGTTTTCTGATCCTGCAGGGCAGCGGCCATCAACGCATCCGCCAGCAGCACCGGGTGATTGACCTGGGGCCCGACGATATCGCCCTGGTGGACTCGGCCCAGGCCTTCGAGATTGAGCCCCAGGGGCTGGTACAGAATATCTCGGTGCATCTGTCCCGCGCCGAGGTCGCCCGGCAATTCGGCCAGCAGCGCCTGTTTGGCAAGCTGGCGCGCAACAGCGTCGCCACCCATATGATTCGTGCATTGGTGCGCTCCCTGGAGGATGCGCAACTGAGTGAAGGCTATGGCGGCGAGAACGATGGCCCGGCCGTGGAGCAGGCCCTGATCGGCCTGGCGGTTGCCGGTCTGGACGAGCGCGCCGAGGGCCAGCCGGGCTTTGCCTGCGTGGGCCAGGACGACATTTATGGCCTGGCCACGCGCCTGGTGGAAGCCTCCCTGCAAGAGACCGAATTGAGCCCCGAATACCTGGCGCGGCACCTGAATGTCTCAGTGCGCCAACTCTACCGGCTGTTCGAGCAGCGGCATGAAAGCATCGCGCGCTACATCCAGCAGCGCCGCCTGGAGCGGGTGGCCCAGGACCTGCGTGCGCGGGATTTGCGGCATGAGTCAATCACCCAGATCGCCTTCAAGTGGGGGTTTGTCGATGCCGCGCATTTCAGTCGCGCCTTCAAGCGGCATTTCCAGCATGCGCCCCGGGACTTTCGTCAGCAGCCGCTATAGGCCGCGCTTTGGCAGGGAATGCCAAGGGCTTTGGCAGCCTCAGTCAAGTGGCCGCAGGTGGCAGACCCTCTAATAGCGTGGCCTGAGTCGATTAATGTTGGAGAACAATAACAATGAATACACGGAGCCTGCTGTTGGGCACGCCTCTGCTATTGAGCGCGTTCGCCACCCTGGCCTTGGCCGGGCCGGCCCAGGTCGATGGGCCGCGCATCATCGCCGCCGACCGTGAGCCCGGTAACTGGATGAGCCACGGTCGCACCTACGATGAACAACGCTACAGCCCGCTGAACAGCGTGAATGCCGACAATATCGGCCAACTGGGCATGGCCTGGACCACCAAGCTGGATATCGACAGTGGCACCGAGGCCACGCCGCTGGTGGTCGATGGGGTGATGTACACCACGGGTGCCTTCAGCATCGTCTATGCGATCAATGCGGCCACGGGTGAGTTGTTGTGGAAGTACGATCCCAAGGTCCCTGCCGAGAACCTTGGCCAGGGCTGCTGCGGTCCGGTCAACCGTGGCGTGGCGGTGTGGCAGGGCAAGGTCTATGTGGGCAGTTTCGATGGGCGCTTGATTGCGCTGGATGCCGGCACTGGCCAGCCGGTGTGGAGCGTCGACACCCTCATTGATCGCAGCAAAAGCTACTCGATTACCGGCGCGCCACGCATCGTCAAGGGCAAGGTATTGATCGGCAACGGGGGCGCCGAATTTGGCGTGCGCGGTTATGTCACCGCCTATGACGCCGACACGGGTAAGCAAATCTGGCGCTTCTACACCGTGCCGGGTGACCCCAAGCTGCCGCCGGAAAATGCGGCGATGGCCAAGGCCATGAAAACCTGGGACGGTGACGGCTGGGTCAAGTGGGGCGGAGGCGGCACGGTGTGGGACTCGATGGCCTACGACCCGCAACTGGACCTGCTTTACGTGGGCACCGGCAATGGCTCGCCGTGGAACTACCAGTTCCGCAGCAATGGCAAGGGCGACAACCTGTATGTGTCATCCATTCTGGCGCTGCGCCCGGACACCGGCGAGTACGTCTGGCACTACCAGATCACCCCGCAGGACCAGTGGGACTTCACCGCGACCCAGCACATGATCCTCGCCGATATCGAGATGAATGGCAGCGTACGCAAGGTGATCATGCAGGCGCCGAAAAACGGCTTTTTCTATGTGCTGGATCGCACCAACGGCAAACTGTTGTCGGCGAAGAATTTCGTGCCGGTGAACTGGGCCAGTGGCATCGACCTGCAGACTGGGCGACCGATCCTTACCGGCGCGGCGGACTATTCCAAGGAACCCAAGGTGGTGCAGCCGAGTTTCCTTGGCGGGCATAACTGGCACCCCATGTCCTACAGCCCGAAAACCGGCTACGTGTACATTCCGGCGCAGTACACCCTGGCCGAGTTGAAGGCGGCCAAGGTCCCGCAGTTCCTGGCGAACAAGTCAGTGGTGAACTTCGGCCTGGATGTGCCGGACCTGCCGGAAGACCCGAAAGTCCTCAACCAGATCCGGGATGCTTGGAGCGGAGAGTTGATCGCCTGGGACCCGGTCAAGCAGAAGGCGGCCTGGAAACAACCCTATGTCAGCGCCGGCAACGGCGGCACCCTCGCCACGGCCGGCAACCTGGTGTTCCAGGGCACGGCCGATGGGCGGGTGGTGGCCTATCGCGCCGACACCGGTCAGCCGCTGTGGGAGCACCGGGCCAACTCCGGGGTGATGGCGGGGCCGGTTACTTATACGGTCAATGGCGAGCAGTACGTGGCGTTTTCCGTGGGGTGGGGCGGGATCCTGCCGCTGTTGACCGGCCCGCTGACCAACAAGGGCAAGGTGCGCGCTGAATCGCGGGTGATTGCCTTCAAGCTCGGTGCCACCGGTGAGCTGCCACCCCCCAAGGCCGCGCCGGTACTGCCGACTACCCGCCAGGTACTCACGGCGACCCCCGAGCAACTGGTGCAGGCGCGTGGCATGTTCAATGGCCTGTGTGCCGGTTGCCATGGCCTGAACGCGATCAGCGGCGGGGTCGTGCCCGACCTGCGTTACCTGGATGACAACAAGCACGCGGCATTTCCGGCCTTTGTCAGTGGCGCGTTGATCAATAAGGGCATGCCGAACTTCTCCGACATTCTGCAGCGCGAAGACATGGAGTTGCTGCGCCAGTACCTGGTCAAGCGCACCCGGGATCTGCAGGCCGACCTCAACGCCATTCACTGATCTCCCCTTGTTTGAACTGTGCCGGGCGACGTCTTTTGACGTCGTCATGGCCGAGTGTTGCCTCCAATAACAATAACGGTACTTGCCATGAAAACACTTAGCATCCTGACCCTGCTCTTCAGCCTGGTTCCATTGGCTCACGCCGACGTCAAGCCGGACCCCGGCGACTATACCGCCTTGCCCCAGGGCACCGATGTGGTGGTGCTGTACCAGCAGAACCCACGGGGCGACAAGGTTTACTCGGGCGGCAAGAAAGTCGCCGACAACCTTGACCTGGACATGACCGTCGGGGTGTTGCGCCTGATCCACTTCACCGAGTTCTTCAACACCGGCCTGACCTGGGACCCGCAAATAGTCATTCCTTTCGGTTACCAGAAGACCGGCGCCAGCGACAGCAAGCACTCAGGGTTGGGCGACATTACGTTTGGCGGCACGCTGTGGACCCTCGCGGACCAGACCAACAACCAGCACCTGGGCTGGTCGGCGTTTGTCACCGCGCCCACGGGCAGTGACAAGAACCAGGGTTTTGCCCTGAGCAACAACCGTTGGGCCCTGGATTTCCAGGTGGGCTATATCAAGGGGCTGACCGACAAAATCACCTGGGATGTGATTGCCGAGACGGAGTTCTACGGTGAACAGCGCGCCACCGATGCCAAGAAAGATCCGCTGCTGCAACTGCACAACCACCTGCGCTACAACTTCACTCCAGAGACTTACGCGGCCATCTCCTATCGGCACAATTGGGGCGCCCGCGAGACGCTGGACCATGAAACCCTGGCCACCAGCCGCAGCAATGGCACGCTGGGCTTCACCGTGGCCACGATGGTGGGCAAGCAGGTACAGGTGCTGGGGCAATTGATGCATGACACGGCGGTGCGCGAAGGGGTGAAGATCGACAATTCGCTGCAGTTTCGCCTGGCGTATTTCTACTGACGCTGTCTGTAGGCGCTGTCTCGCGGGGCGTGACAGCGCGGTCTTATTGTTGGGCGAGGATGCTTTCGAGCAACCCGGGAAATCGTTCGGCCAACACATCGGCCCGCAACGAATTCATATGGGTCGTGCCCACGCTGCGCGTATGCACCAGCCCGGCATCACGTAAAACCCGGAAGTGGTGGGACATGCTGGACTTCGGCCGCCCGCCATCCAACTCGCCGCAACTGGCTTCTTCTACGCCGGCCAGGCAGCGCACGATGTCCAGGCGCACAGGGTCACTCAACGCATAGAGCAGGCGTTCGAGGGTCAAGTCTTCGGGGGAGGGGTGTTTAAAGGCTCGCATGAACCGAATGATAACAGGGCTGGCATTGTTTACCATAGTTCGATTAAGATCGAACTATCGAATCAAACGTCACCCTCGTTTCAGGAGCTTTTTCATGTCTGCATTGTTCGAACCCTTCAAGCTCAAAGACGTTACGTTGCGCAATCGTATCGCCATTCCACCGATGTGCCAGTACGTGGCCGATGACGGCATGGTCAATGACTGGCATCACGTCCACCTCGCCAGCCTGGCCCGTGGCGGCGCCGGCCTGGTGGTGGTCGAGGCCACCGCCGTGGCTCCCGAAGGCCGGATCACGCCGGGTTGCGCGGGTATCTGGAGCGATGCCCATGCCCAAGCCTTTGTGCCCATGGTGCAAGCGATCAAGGCGGCAGGCGCGGTGCCCGGCATCCAGATCGCCCACGCCGGGCGCAAGGCCAGTGCCAACCGCCCATGGGAAGGCGACGACCATATTGCCGCCGACGATGCCCGTGGCTGGCAAACCCTGGCACCCTCGGCGATCGCGTTTGGCGCGAACTTGCCGAAAGTCCCCCAGGCCATGACCCTGGAGGATATCGCCCGGGTGCAACAGGACTTCGTTCAGGCCGCACGCCGTGCCCGTGACGCCGGTTTTGAGTGGATCGAACTGCATTTCGCCCACGGTTACCTGGGCCAGAGCTTTTTCTCGGAGCACTCCAACCAGCGCACCGATGCCTACGGTGGCAGCTTCGACAACCGCAGCCGTTTCCTCCTGGAAACCCTGGCCGCCGTGCGTGAAGTCTGGCCGGAAAACCTGCCGCTGACCGCGCGTTTCGGGGTGCTCGAATATGACGGGCGTGACGAACAGACCCTGGGCGAGTCCATCGAACTGGCCCGTCGTTTCAAGGACGGCGGCCTGGACCTGTTGAGCGTCAGTGTCGGCTTCACCATCCCCGACACCAACATCCCTTGGGGGCCAGCGTTTATGGGGCCGATTGCCGAGCGCGTACGCCGCGAAGCCGGTCTGCCGGTCACGTCGGCCTGGGGTTTCGGTACACCGCAACTGGCCGAAGGGGCGTTGCAGGCCGGTCATCTCGACCTGGTTTCCGTGGGCCGTGCGCACCTGGCCGACCCACACTGGGCATACTTCGCCGCCAAGGAACTGGGGGTGGACAAGGCTTCCTGGACCCTGCCGGCGCCTTACGCGCATTGGCTTGAGCGCTATCGCTAAGGGTGACCGTGTTGTGTGTGGGAGCTATCGAGCTTTAGCGAGGTTGCGATGGCGTCCTGTCGGCGATACATGTATCGACTGATCCAGCGCTATCGCAGGCAAGCCAGCTTGTATGGTTAGACTTGTAGGGGTGGTGGGACTAAAAGCCAGCATCTGACTCTAGCCAGTACAGACCGTGGGAGACTTCGCCCCACCCCTTCACCAAAGCGCCGATAAGGAATGCATCGGCCATGACCGACGATAGAAGCAAGCCAGCGCAACGGTGAAGCCCCGACAAGCCCGTAAACCCTAACCCGGAGCTTTTCTCATGGCAATGACTGTCTCGCAATCAATCATTGGAGTGGATGTCGCTAAAGCCGAAGTAGTTGTTTATCAAAGTGAAACTGCTGAAACAAAGATCGTATCGAACAAGAAAAACGAGCTGAAGGCATGGCTGAAGTCTTTGCCTGCGGGCAGCGCCATCGCAATTGAAGCCACCAATATCTATCACGTGGATACCGTCAATTTGGCTCATTCGATGGGCCATATCGTTTACGTGATTGATGGATATCGCCTTAGCCATTACCGCAAAGGCACAGGTGGTCGCGCTAAAACAGACTTCAGTGATGCGCAGTTGCTGGCTCGCTACTTGAAGAATGAACAGGCTGATTTACGCGCTTGGAATCCGCCGCCGAAGATTTATACCAAGCTTCAAAGCTTGCTGCGTCGACGCGCAGCACTGGTGAAAATGCGTGTTGCACTGAATCAGAGCTGGGCGGGCGAGCCATCACTCAAGGCCTCGTCCAAGAGCATTTCAGCGTGTCTTGATAGGCATGAGGGGCTCATTGAGAAAAGGATATTAGATGCTGTTACTGAGGCGGGGCTTTTGCATCAGGTCAAGCGCTGCCAAACCGTCGAGGGCATTGGTTTTCTGACAGCGGTTGCCCTGGTAATGGCGTTTCAGCGAGGAGAATTTGAAAGTGCTGACGCTTACATCGCGTTCTTGGGAATGGACTTGAGAGTATCCGATTCTGGGCAAATGAGCGGACGCCGCTCATTGAGCAAGAAGGGAGATTCAGAGATACGCAGATTGCTGCATAACGCGGCGTCAGCAGGTATCAGGTCAGAAGCCTGGAAACCTTTATACGAGGGTTATCTAGCCAGGGGCCTGAAAACGACTCAAGCCCTGGTCATCATTGGCCGCAAGCTGGCGCGCATCGCCTTTTCGCTCATGAAAAACCTGAGCGAATACCAGTCAAAAGCGGTTTTGGGGGCTTCCCCAAAACCATAGAATCTCCCACATTGGAGAGTCTTTACTCAGCCGTCGCAGCCTCTGCGACGGCTTTTTTTGTGGGCCATGAAAAGTACAATCTTCCATCCGGAACGTGCATGTTGCGCTGCGACCAAGCGCCACATACTGGGCGTGTCTTTACGAACGTTCCCGGTTGTTTTAAGCCTCCTGCCGAGTGAGCAGGGCGCAGGCAGGCCAGGAATGGGGATATCCAATAATAAAGAGAGCACCCATGAAAAAGCCAAACCCTCTGTTGGAAGACCTCAAGTCGGTCTTGCCCGCGATTGCTGCCAATGCCTTCGCCGCCGAGAAAGATCGCAGCGTACCTGCCGAGAACATCGCGTTGCTCAAGGGCATCGGCATGCACCGGGCATTTCTGCCGAAAAAGTACGGAGGCATGGAAATCTCCCTGCCGCAGTTTGCCCAGTGCATCGCTTTGCTGGCCGGCGCTTGCGCAAGCACCGCGTGGGCCATGAGCCTGCTGTGTACCCATAGCCATCAGATGGCTATGTTCTCGGTCAAGTTGCAAGACGAGGTCTGGGGCGTCGACCCCGACGCCACCGCCAGCAGCAGCATCGCGCCATTTGGGCGTACTGAAGAAGTGCCGGGTGGCGTGACCTTCAGCGGTGAGATGGGCTGGAGTTCGGGTTGTGACCACGCCGAATGGGCGATCATGGGCTTTCGCCGCAAAAACGCCGAAGGCACCCAGGATTACTGCTTCGCGGTACTGCCGCGCAGTGACTATCAGATTCGTGACGACTGGTATGCCGTGGGCATGCGTGGCAGCGGCAGCAAGACCCTGATCGTCGATCAGGCTTTCGTGCCCGAGCACCGTATCCAGAAGGCCAAGGACATGATGGAAGGCAAGTCGGCGGGCTTCGGCCTGTACCCCGACAGCAGGATTTTCTTCGCCCCCTACCGTCCGTATTTTGCCAGTGGTTTCTCCACCGTCGGCCTGGGCGTCGCCGAGCGCATGCTCGAGGTGTTCCGCGAAAAAACCAAAAACCGTGTGCGGGCCTACACCGGTGCGGCCGTCGGCGCCGCGACCCCTGCGTTGATGCGTCTGGCCGAGTCTACTCACCAGGTGGCCGCCGCACGCGCCTTACTGGAAAAAAGCTGGGACGAGATCGCCGAGCACAGCGAGCGCCATGAATATCCAAGCCGCGGCACCCTGGCGTTCTGGCGGACCAACCAGGGCTACGCCACTAAAATGTGCATCCAGGCGGTGGATCGCCTGATGGAGGCGGCGGGCGGTGGCGCCTGGTTTGAAACCAACGAACTGCAGCGCCTGTTCCGCGACGTTCACCTCGCCGGCGCCCATGCCTACACCGACTATGACGTTTGCGCACAGATTCTCGGGCGCGAATTGATGGGCCTGGAGCCTGACCCGGCGATGGTCTGACCACGCTACGCTTACCTATAAGAATAATCAGGGCAGGGCCTTCAGCCTGTCCGGGAGTCTTGCATGTCTATTGAAAACCAAGTCGATACCCGCGCCTTTCGCCGTGCCCTGGGCAATTTTGCCACCGGTGTCACCGTGGTCACCGCCGCCGACGCCAGCGGGCGCAAGGTCGGTGTCACCGCCAACAGTTTTAATTCGGTGTCTTTGGACCCGCCGCTGATTCTCTGGAGCATCGACAAACGCTCCACCAGTCACGCCGTGTTTGAAGCCGCCACGCACTTTGCGGTGAATGTGCTGGCCGCCGATCAGATTGACCTGTCGAATAACTTTGCCCGGCCCCGGGAGGACCGTTTTGCCGAGATCGAATACCAGGCGGGTGCGGGCGGGGCGCCGGTGTTGGCCGACTGTTCGGCACGCTTTGAGTGTGAGAAGTACCAGCAGGTCGATGGGGGTGATCACTGGATCATGATTGGCAAAGTGGTGGCCTTCGACGACTGCGGCCGCTCACCGTTGCTCTATCACCAGGGCGCCTATTCCATGGTCCTGCCACACACCCGCATGACCCGCCGTGAGGAGGGCCAGCCAGCGAGCAGCCATTTCCAGGGGCGCCTGAGCCATAACCTCTATTACCTGATGACCCAGGCGCTGCGGGCCTATCAGGCCAGCTACCAGCCCCGCCAACTGTCCACCGGCCTGCGCACCAGTGAAGCGCGGATGCTGATGGTGCTGGAGAACGATGCCGGCCTGAGCCTGGCCGAGTTGCAGCGCGAAGTGGCAATGCCGGTGCGCGAGATCGAAGAGGCGGTGAACAACCTCAAGCGCAAGGCGTTGGTACGCGATGATCAGGACCGGGTAAAGCTCACCACCAAGGGCATCGACGAAACCGAGTCGTTGTGGACCATCGCCCGAGAGCAGCAGGACACGGTCTTCAGCCAATTCAGCGAGGAGCAACTGGAGACCTTCAAGACGGTACTCAAGGCAGTGATCCGGCACTGAGCGCGACGGGTCAATCCAGGTGTTGGAATTCTTTGACGATAAAGTCGATAAACACCCGGGTCTTGGCCGGCAGGTGGTGTCGTGAGGGGTAGACGAGGTTGATTTCCAGGCGAGGCAGGCTCCAGTCGCTGAGGATCGGCACCAGGCGCCCGGCGACGATATCGTCGTGGATCACATAAGTGGGTTGCGCGAGAATGCCCTGGCCCTGCAGCGCGGCCGCGCGCAACAGATAGCCGTCGTTGGATTCCAGCGCCGGAGTGGCGGGCACCGTGATGGTCTGGTCTTCGCGCTGGAACGTCAGCTCATAGGGATCGGTGGCGTAGGTGTAGAGCAACAGATGATGCTCGGCCAACGCCTGCGGATGTTGCGGGCGGCCGCAGCGCTCGAGGTAGTCCGGCGAGGCAGCCAGTATGCGTCGGGTATCGGTCAGGCGGCGGATCACCAGGCTGGAGTCCGGCTCACTGTCACGGGTGCGCAGGGCGACGTCGATGTTGTCGTCAATGATGTCGTGGTAGCGGTTCTCGGCCACGATATCCAGGCGTACATCCGGGTACTGCTCCTTGAACTTGGGCACCAGCGGCAGGATATGTTGCAGGCACAGGGATAAGGATGCAGTCACACGCAACACCCCATGGGGGTGGTTTTTGCTCGCGCTGACGGCCTCGGTCGCGCCTTGCATCGCCGTGAGGGCTGCCTTGGAATTGGTGTAGAACACTTTGCCGACTTCGGTGACGAACAAGCGCCGGGTGCTGCGCTCGATCAGCCTCACGCCCAGGCGATTCTCCAGTGCCGCCAAGTGCCGGCTGGCCGCCGCACTGGACAGGTCCAGGGCGTCTGCGGCCTTGGTCACGCTGCCCAGCTCCGCGACCTTTACAAACAACTCATATTCGGTCCAGCGATCCATCAGCATTGCTCCACTGCGCGCAAGGGTGTTTTCCAGTTACAGCATTTTTCAGGTGTATGCCGACCGTTAAGCTTTTTTTGCCCCTGCCAGTCTAGCCGTTGAGTGCAGGGAAAAACTTGATTGGAGTCGAAATGAGCAAGCATCTGGATGTGGTGAAAAAGTACTTCAAGTATTGCGTCGACGGTAAGGATGTTGAGCGCGTAGCGGAATTTTTTGCCGACGATGTGGTGGTTCACCGCCCCGATTGTCCGGCACCTATCGTCGGTGTCGAACCGTTCAAACAGGCCTTGCGCCTGAACGTGACCGAGCGCTACGAGTCGATCGCGACAACCTTCCAGAAAGAAGTGGTGGCCGGTGATGTGGTGGTGGTTGCGTTGATGCATCACGCCAAGGGTTCCAACATCTGGCATGGTTTTGATGTGAGCGGCAAAGACCTGTCCTGGAGCGCGTTGACGTACTTCCGGTTCAATGCCGAAGGCAAAGTGGTCGAGGAAATCGTCGAGCGCAATGAGCTGTTCATGGCCAAGCAACTGGGGATTGTCGAGTACGACTGACCCGGGCGATTCCCCTGCAGGGACGCAGGCGCACAGCGCACTTTCACTGTGCCAGTGAAACTCTTGACGCGTGCGGGTGGTTTTTCTCGGCGGGGCGAAGGGTAACGATGGACTTGCTGTTTTTGCCTATTTTGATTGGAGTCCTTTTATGGATCTGGTAAGCCTGTCCAAGCGTCGTTATACAACCAAACTCTTCGATTCATCGCGCAAGATTCCCGTGGCAACCATTGAATTGTTGCTGGAACAACTGCGCAACAGCCCGTCTTCCGTCAACTCGCAGCCCTGGCACTTTGTCATTGCCCACGAAGACGAGGGTAAAGCTCGGATTGCGGACAGTATGCAGGGTGGTTTTGAGTTCAATCGCGCGAAGACCCTCGATGCCTCCCATGTGATTGTGCTCTGCACGCGTACCCAGATGCCCGAGGAGTACCTGCAGGCGCTGCTGGAGCAAGAAGCCAGCGATGGGCGTTTTGTGGATGAGCAGGCCAAGGCCGGGCAGGACAAAGGCCGGCGGCGGTTTGTCGATCTGCATCGTTATGACTACAAAGACCTGCAACACTGGATGGAAAAGCAGACTTACCTGGCCCTGGGCACGCTGTTGCTCGGCGCTGCTGCCCTGGGCCTGGATGCCACGCCCATGGAAGGCTTTGACATTAAGGCGCTGGATGCCGAACTGGATTTGCGCGAGCGCGGCTTTACCAGCCTGGTGGTGGTGAGTGTGGGTTACCACAGCCATGAGGATTTTAATGCGGGCCTGCCCAAGTCCCGCTTGCCGGCGCCGGTGTTGTTCGAATTTATCTAAGGGGGGCTGTGGCGAGCGGGGCAAACCCGCTTGCCGTTCAGCTAAGAGAGGGTGTAGGCAATCGGTAACCTGTGGCGAGGGAGCTTGCTCCCGTTGGGGCGCGAAGCGGCCCTAAAATGCGACTGCTACGCACAATAAGCCATAGGCTCCAAGCTTGCTGTCAGCTCACCGGTGCCAGCCACCCGCGCAGCATCTGCGGATGGCGCGCCAGCCACTCCCTGGCCGCCTCATCCGCCGAGCGTTCACCCCGATTGAATGCATCATCCAGCTCGGCAACGATCGGGTTCGACAGACGAATATTATCCAGCACCTGAATCTCTGCCCGGGTCAGCAACGCCAGGCGATCTTCCCGTGCCAGCAGCACTGCCCGATCCACATTACCGAGCAAACCCCTGGGGTCCTTCAGTTCGCGGATACGGTAGCGGTGGTGCAGGAACTGCGGATGCCACAAGGGCACGATGCCCCAGTGCCCTTGGCGATACAGGGCCTCAAAAGCGTCGATGCAATCGTCCTGAGTGCCGGTGCGGAATTGGTAGCCGGCGTCGCTCAAGCCGTACTCATCCATGATTTTCAGGGAAAACCGGGTAATTCCCGCACCCAACCCAATGCCCTGGATCAGCGGGTGCATGCGCGCGCGAACCTCGGGTTTGCGCAGGTCGTCGATGGATGCCACGTCAGCCTCGCTTACATAGTCGGGCACGCCCCACATGGCATAGGGCTGGTAATGCAGGCCCAGTTCACGGGCGGGCACGGCCTGTCGGTACACGCCATGGCTGCATGGCAGCCAGGCCGAGGCCAACATGTCGATGGTGCCTTCGCGCAAGCGCTCGAAATTCACTTCGTGCAGGGCATATTGCCGTTCGACAGTCAGGCCCATGCGCTGCAGGACCAGCGCCACCACGGCGGCGGTGGCGCGATGGAAGGACAGATCGGTGACGCCCAGGCGCACCACACGCGAGCCGTTGGCGATATTGGCCAGGGAAAAGTCCTGGTGGGTCACGGTCGGCGTTTTTGCTGGGCGCCGGGGTGGGGGTCTGCGCATGTTGCTTCCTTCAAGAGCTGCGGCTGATCACGGAGCTAGAGGGTGGGGGCCGGCGCTGCATCAATCTTCACGCGCAGCAGGCTGTAGGGCTTCTGGCGCAAGTCGCGACCTGCGTGGAAGATGCCCTGGCGATGCAACTGGTTGGCCATGAAGTACAGGTAGCCGTCCGGCCCGATGGACAGGGTGTCGGGCCAGAGCACACGCGGGTCGTGGACGATGGTCTGCCACTGTCCATCCGCCAGGCGTTTGCGCACGCTGTTGTGTTCGTAGTCGCCGGCATACAGGGCGCCGGAGGCATCGGCTTCGAGGCCATCGGAAGCGCCTTTTTCCCCCAGGTCCTTGACCGCCATATCCAGCCGCGCTTCGCTGACCGAGGTGTCACGCAGCAACGCGGTGGGTACCGAGTACAGATGGCGGCTGGACAGCGGGCAGAAGTACAGCGTCTGGCCGTCAGCGGACAGGGCGATGCCATCGGACGCTACCGCAAACGGACGGGTGCTGCCGTCGGTGTTGCGAACCTGCAAGACCTGGCCTTCGACCTTGGGCACGAAGTTCGGGTCTACCGAGGTCGAGGTGGCACCGCTGAGTCGGCGCAGGGCAGTGCCGCTGGCAATGTCCATGACGATGATCGCCCCGGGGCCGCTCAGGGAAGAGTCGGTGATGTAGATCACCCCTTCATCGCCCACCCGGAAGTCAAAACGCATATCGTTGACGTAGGTGCTGGGCAGCATCACGTTTTTCGGGAACACCAGGGTCTTGACCACTTTGTTGGTGGCCAGATCGACGGCTACCAACTTGGCACCGCCCGGCGTTGGCGAGGCGAAACCGGGGGCGGCAGTGTCCAGTATCCAGATCCGCCCGCGACCATCGGCCACCACACTTTGCACGCTGATAAAACCCTTGGCCGGGTCTTTCGGATCGGCCTGGTTCATAGCCAGGTCAGGGTAGGGCACGACCTGGCCATCGCGCAGTTCACCCACGGTGAACGGCACCGCGTCGCCCCAGCGTGGAAAATTGACAAAGATCCGCCCGTTTTCGGCAACGCTGACGCCGGTGGGCATGGCGTCGTGGAAG
Source organism: Pseudomonas sp. FP2294 (assembly GCF_030687625.1). Lineage (NCBI taxonomy): Bacteria > Pseudomonadati > Pseudomonadota > Gammaproteobacteria > Pseudomonadales > Pseudomonadaceae > Pseudomonas > Pseudomonas sp. FP2294. The sequence continues at coordinate 3,178,402 of NZ_CP117441.1, read as the reverse complement.
GCGAACACCTGCTCGAGGGTGCCAATGGTTTGCTCGCTGGGCATCGGTTGGGCCTGAGCCGCCTGGCTGCTGATGGCAATCGACAAGGCCAGGGCAGACCAGATAAAGGAGTGCTTGAAGTGCATGAAAAGCTCCGGGAATCCGCAGGAAGGGGCGCGTTGCAGCCCATGGTGTGCGTTCCCGGTCCATGGAAAAACCCACGAATGGCGCTAACAGTTTCATCGCAATCGAGAAAGTGCAGGGCGTTTGAGCCTTGATTTGCGGCGGTTCCAGGTAAATCTGCGGTTGCATGCGCCACTGTTCGCCCGCCAACAGTCAATCAACAGTTTGCTGATTAACCGTGTGTGGCATGGCTATGGAGCTGTCGCAAAGTGAGGAATCATGGGGTTCTCAATCTTGGCGTAACTCGTGCAACGGAGCGCACCTGGCTATATAACTAACGCATCCACGTCGCTCTGCACGCGGGTTTACACCGGCGCAGGCGATGGCATGAGCATTCTTCGGGCAACCAGTAAGGGCGTATTTGCATGAGTGAAACCGAACGCGGACAGGCGACAAAGGCCATCCGCAACGCCGATGTGCTGATCATCGGCGGGGGCCTGAGCGGCACGCTGCTGGCCGTGCAGCTGTTGCGTTTGCCCGGCACGCGGAAGGTTCTGGTGATCGAGCCGCGCATGGAGCTGGGGCGAGGCGAAGCCTATAGCGCGGTGGAGCTGGGGCACACCCTCAATGGCAATGCGGCGCGCATGAGTGTGGACCCGGACAACGCCGATGACTTGACCCACTGGTTGAGCGAGTACATCGCCGCCGGCGGCTGGCCGGAATCGGACCAGCAGCACGTGCCGGTCAGCGAGCTGTTTCCACCTCGGGGGATCTTTGGCGTGTACGCGCAACAGCGGCTGGCGCAGGCTCGGGCGGGATCGGCGTCAACCGTGGAGCATATTCGCGCCGAAGTCATCGACGTGCAGGTAGAGCCGGGCGGCGTGCGCCTGACCCTGGATGACGGCCAGGCACTGCGCGGTGCCCGGGCCGTACTGGCCACCGGTATGTTTCCGGCGGCGCGCACGCCACAAACCCACTCCAGTGGTGTGAATGCGGCGGCGGTTGATCCGTGGGATGTGCGCGCCATGACGCAACTGGACCCACACGCCACGGTGTTGATCATCGGCTCCGGCCTGACCATGGTCGACGCCGTGGTGTCACTGGAACAGGCTGGCCATCGCGGGCCGATCGAGATCTTTTCGCGCCATGGCCTGTTGCCCCATGTGCGCCGGCAACCCCCTACGTGGGCGGACTTTCTCGCTGACGATCATGGCCTGCGCAGCCCACTGCAATTACTGCGGGCAGTGCGCCGCGAATGCCAGAAAGCCCTGGCCCAGGGCATCGACTGGCAAGCACCGCTGGACACCGTACGCGCCCATATCGGTCGTTTGTGGAGCCAGGCCAGCGAGCGCGAGAAACGCCAGTTCGTGCGCCATGTGCGGCCCTGGTGGGAGAGCCATCATCATCGCTCGCCACCCCTGAGCGCCGAACTGCTGGCGCGCCTGCACGGGGAGGGGCGCCTGCGTATCCACGCGGCCTCGTTCCTGGGCCTGGAGCCCACGGTAAACGGCGAAGTGACCCTGCGCCTGCGCCGTCGTGGCGAACAGCACACCACCCACTTCAGTGGCGCGGCGTTGATCAACTCCAGCGGGATCGAATACGACTGGCGCCGCGTGGCCCGGCCGTTGCCCAGGCAATTGCTGGCCCGCGGCTTGATCAAACCCGGGCCCTTGGCATTGGGGATAGCGGCGGATGCCTCGGGGGCGGTACTGGATGAGCACGGCGTTGTGAGTGAGCGACTCTTCGCCATGGGCCCGCCGCTGCGCGGTATGTGGTGGGAGAGCACGGCGGTGACGGATGTGGCGCTTCAGGCCAAGGCACTGGCGCTAAAGCTGGCGCAACTCTAAAGGTGGGAGCTGTGGTGCATCCAAAATCGCCCCGCCGACAAGGCCCCCTGTGGGAGCGGGCTTGCTCGCGATGGCGGCAGCTCAGTCACCGTTTCTAGCGACTGACCCACCGCCTTCGCAGGCAAGCCAGCTCCCACCTTTGATTTGTGGTGGGGCCAAAACTCTCTGCCCCGCGCAGATCCCCTGTGGGAGCGGGCTTGCCCGCGATAGCGGCAGTTCAGTCACTGTTTCTGGCGGCTGACCCACCGCCATCGCAGGCAAGCCAGCTCCCACCCTTGATTTGTGGTGGGGCCAAAATTATTTGCCTCAGTGAGATCCCCTGTGGGAGCGGGCTTGCTCGCGATGGCGGCAGTTCAGTCACTGTTTTTGGCGGCTGACCCACCGCCATCGCAGGCAAGCCAGCTCCCACATTTGATTTGTGGTGGGGCCAAAATCATCTGCTCCAGTGAGATCCCCTGTGGGAGCGGGCTTGCTCGCGAAAGCGGCAGTTCAGTCACTGTTGCTGGCGGCTGACCCACCGCCATCGCAGGCAAGCCAGCTCCCACATTTGAGTTGTGGTGGGGCCAAAATTATCTGCCTGAGTGAGATTCCCTGTGGGAGCGGGCTTGCTCGCGAAAGCGGCAGTTCAGTCACTGTTTCTGGCGGCTGACCCACCGCCATCGCAGGCAAGCCAGCTCCCACCTTTGATTTGTGCTGGGGCCAAAATTATCTGCTCCAGTGAGATCCCCTGTGGGAGCGGGCTTGCTCGCGAAAGCGGTAGTCCAGTTACTGTTTCTGGCGGCTGACCCACCGCCATCGCAGGCAATCTCCCACCTTTGATTTGTGGTGGGGCCAAAATTATCTGCCCGAGTGAGATTCCCTGTGGGAGCGGGCTTGCCCGCGATAGCGGCAGTTCAGTCACCGTTTCTGGCGGCTCACCCACCGCTATCGCAGGCAAGCCAACTCCCACATTTTGGATCTACGTTTATCTTGGGGCTGCATCCAGCCTGACAAACCCGGGCTTGAGCCCGAATACCTCTACGCCTTGGGCGGTAGACTGGCCCGTGGTGACTGTCATCCGTTCCACCGGCTGGTCCATTGCCGCGCGGTACTCCACGCTCATGGTCCCGGCATCATGGCTGATCGCCTGGGCCGGCACGATGATCGCCTGGTCATTGTTGTAGGTCACGACGGTCAGGCGTGCGCTCATGCCCAGGCGGACCCTTTGCAGTTGTTTCTCGGTCAGTTTGGGAATCGACAGGGTCACCGGAAATTGCGCGCTGCCCTGGCTGTCATTGGCGATCGCCAGGCCGCTGACGACGCTGACCGAACCGCTCAGGTGTTCGCCATCGAAACCGTCGCCCATGACTTCCACCGGCTGGCCCTGATGCAGCTGGTTGATATCCAGCTCCGAGACTTTGGCGACGATCTTCAGGCGTTCGATATTGGCCAGCCCGAACAACACCTGGCCCTGGCTGACCTTGCTGCCCGCCTGTACCGGCGCGTTGCTGTTGCCGCTGCCTTGCGGGGTGGCGCTGCCCGGTGGCGGCACGACGATCCCGGAAAACGGCGCCTTGACCTCCTGGCCTTCGAGCAGTTTGCGCAGGGCGTCGTACTTGACCGTGGCGTTGGTCAATTCCATGTCTGCAATCTGCCGGTATTCACCCTTGCCCTGATCAAGGGCCTGTTGCAGTTCACTGCGGGCGGCGGTCAGGTCCAACTGTTGCTGCTGGGCCTGTTGCTTGAGGTCGTCCAGTTCGTTGCGTGGGATGATGCCGCGCTTGAACAGGTTCTCGCTTTCAACCAGTTTGCGCTGGGTGTTGTCGGCGCTCATTTGCGAGGTGCGCAGGCTGCGTCGTGCGCGGCTGACGGTGGGGCCGCTGTCCCAGTCCTGCATTTCCTGCACGGTCCGCCGGGCCTTGAGCTGGGCGGAGAGCGCTTCACGCAGTTGCACTTCGAGGGTGGCGGGGTCCATGCGTAACAGAACCTGGCCGGCTTCGACCCGTTGCCCCTGTTCCACCAGGTTGGCCTGCACATTGCCGTCGAAGGGGGCTGTCAGGGTGACGGTGGTGTCCGGTTCGATCTTGCCCACCAGGCCGATCTGGTGCACCAGGGCTTCGCGCTTGACCTCCAGCCATTGCTCGGCCGTGCCGGTCTGATCGGCGGCAGGCGTTGGGCGACTGAGCAGCGCGAATCCGCCAGCGCCCAGCAGTATCAGCAGTGCAACGCCCAGCAGGGCTTTTTTAGTAGTCATTGAGGGCGATTTCCCAACTTTCCAAGGTCATGCCCAGCGTCAGGTCGAGCTGGGTCTGGGCATTCAGGTAAGCAATCAGGGCATTGAGGCGGGCGTTTTCGGCGTTGCGCAAGTCCGCTTCGAAACTCAGCACCTGGAAGTTGGTGGAGCGCCCGGCGCCGAGCTTGTCCCGTTCGATCTCGATCTTGCGCCGGGACAGTTCCACCGCCCGCTGGGCAATTTCATACTGGCGCCAGCGGGTGCCAAGGTCGCGCACCACGTTATTGACGCTACGCTCCAGTTCCTGGCGCGCGTCGGTGATCAGGATGGCCTGGTTCTCCACATTGACCCGTGCGCGCACTTCGGCCTGGCGGGTACTGATATCGCCGATGGGAATGCGCACCTGGACCCCGGCATAACTGTCCCAGCGCCGATTGCTGGTACTGCCCGCGTCGTTGTCGGTGTTGGCGCGGATCTGATTGGCGCCGCCCACCAGGTCGACCTGCCAGCGCCCGGAATCCTTGGCCAGCACCAGGTTGAGGTCGGCCTGTTGGCTGCCCAGCAGCGCCGAAAGGTATTCGGGCTGCTGGTTCTGCGCCAGGTTAAAGGCCTCACGCTTGTCGATGTCCATGCGCGTGGCCTCCAGGGCTTCGGTGGCACGGATCGGGGTCGCCAGGTCCAGGGCCAGCAGGCGCAGCAACGCCAGGCGGCTCATGTCCAGTTGGTTCTGGGCTTCCTCGACCCCCAGTTGCTGGGAGGCGATGTCGGCCTCGGTCTGCACGATTTCGAACTCGGCCATGCGCCCGGCATTGATCAAGGCCTTATTCACGTCCAGTAGGGTATTGGAGCGCTTGAGGGCTTCCTGGGCGATGCTCAGTTGCTCCTGGGCACGCAGCAAGTCGCGGTAGGTGGCGATGATCTGGCTGATGGTCTGCGCGACGTTGGCCTTGAGGTTCAGGCGGTTGGCTTGCTCGGACAGGCGTGACAGCCGTAGCGGGGCGGTGGTGGCATCCCAGCCGGCGCCACGCATCAGTGGCTGGATGATGGCCAGGTCCAGGCCGTCGCTGCGGTAGCGCCCGGCATGGTTGGCGTTGTTCAGTTGCTGGGTCCAGCCCATGCTCAGGCGGGTGCCGTACTCGCCGAGCAAGCTGGTGGTGGGTGACAGGTTGGCATTGCGGGCGCGGTCGTCGCTGCCCTGGGTGGTGCGGTAGGCACTGTTGAGCACCAGCTTGGGGTTGAAGGCATCTTCGGCCACTCGCAAGTCGAACTTCTGCGCCACTCGTTGCAGGTAGGCGCTGCGAATCGCCGGGTTGTTGCGCAGGCCCAGGTACACCGCGTCGCCCAGGGTCAGGGTGGTGAGCTGGGCATTGAGCGAGACACTGTGCTCATAGCCGCTGCGGGTGGTGGTCGGCGCCGAAGGGCGGATCACGATATCGGCGGCCACGCAGGGCAGGCTCACCAGGGCAATCAGCCACAGCAGGGGTTTATTCATCGCGCAGGGCCTCCACCGGCTGCAAGCGTGACGCCGAGACTGCCGGGTAGATCCCGAAAAACAATCCCACCAGCAAGGTGCTGCCCACGCCCAGGGGCAGGGCCGACACCGCCAGGGAAAACTGCCAGCCCGACAGCCAGGCATAGAGATAGGCGGCCCCCATGCCCAGCACCGCGCCGCACAGGGCGCCGACGGCGGTGAGGGTCACGGCTTCGAGCAGGAACAGGTTGCGGATGTCGCGCTGGCGAGCGCCGAGGGCCATGCGGATGCCGATTTCCCGGCGGCGTTCCGAAACGTTCATCAGCATCACATTCATCACCCCGACCCCACCGCCCACCAGGGAGATGGCGCCCAGGGCCAGCAACAGATAGGCGAAGGTGCGGCTTTGCCGGGTCATGCCGTCGATCATTTGCTGGGGGATCTGGATCTCGACGGTGTGCTCGGTAAGTTGCGCGCCCAAGGCCTTGGTGGTCTCGACGGCGATGTGCTCCATGTCCTGGCCGGCTGCTGCGCGCAGGACCACGCTGCCAACCTGCGGCGAGGAATAGATACGGCGCATACCGGCTGCCGGGATGAACAGTGACTCGTTGGTTTGCACCGGAATCAGCATCGACCGCGGCTGGTTCTGCAGGATGCCGATGACCAGGTACAGGTAGTCGTTGACCCGCACCCGATCGCCCAGGCGCAGCGGGTCACCGGGCGCGCTTAACGCCTGGGCGATCTGGTCGCCGACCACCGCGTAGGTTTCGCCGCTGTCGAACTCGGACAGGAAGCGCCCTTCGCGCAGCGCCAGGCGCATCGCCTCCTTGAGGCCAGGGGTGCTGCCAATCAAGCCGGCGTTGGTGGTGCGGCCATGAAAGATCACCGGCCCGCTGAATGAGGAAATCGCGCCGATGTGGGCGATGCCCGGCACGGCCTGGCGTACGGCTTGTAGATCGAGGTGGGTGGGCATGTGCGCATTGCTGTTGCCTTTGGGCGGGAACTGCGCCACCAGGGTGTCGGTGCCCATGTCCTTGAAAATCATCGCGGCATCTTCGGCGGCGTTATGTCCGATATTGATCAGCGCGACTACCGATGAACTGCCGATGACGATCCCCAGCAGGGCCAGGATCGAGCGCTTGCCCAGGGTACGCAGGCTGACAAAGGCTTCATGCAACAACTGGCTCAGGCTCTGTTCGACCCGCAGGCTCATACGCACTCTGCCTCGTGGACCACGCCGTTGCGCACCAGGATCTGGCGATCCAGGCGTTCGGCGATATGCGGGTCGTGGGTGACGATGATCAGCGTGACGCCTTGATCGTGGTTCAGGGCCAGCAGCAGGTCCATGATGTCCTGGGCGGTGTGGCTGTCGAGATTGCCCGTGGGTTCGTCGGCCAGAATCACCGCCGGTGCGCCCACCAGCGCGCGGGCAATCGCCACCCGCTGGCGCTGGCCACCGGACAGGTCGGCGGGGCGATGATGGGCCCGTTCGGCCAGCCCAACTTGCTCCAGCATGTGCAGGGCCCGCGCCACCGACTCCTGGCGCGACACACCGCGATAGCCCAGGGGCAGGGCAACGTTGTCCAGGGCGCTGAGGCGCGGCAGCAGGTTGAAACTCTGGAACACAAAGCCGATCTGTTGGTTGCGGATCGCGGCCAGTTGATCCGGCGTGGCGTGGAAAATGTCATGGCCGGCGAAGTGATAGGCGCCGCAGTCGGGCAGGTCCAGCAGGCCGAGGATATTGAGCAGGGTACTTTTGCCGGAGCCCGAAGCCCCGAGAATGCCGCAGCTTTCTCCCCGGGCGATAGAGAGGCTGACGTCATTGAGAATGGCCAGGTGCTGTCCGGCCAATTGGTAGCTTTTGCCGATGCCTTGCAGAGAAATAAAGCCTGGGAGCGTTGGAGTATCTGTCATCATGACTACGCCTTGCGCTGCGGCAATCCGGCTTGCTCCTGAAAATCGTTGTAACATCTTCAGGGCCTGCGTGACGAGTGCCAATAGCTGGTTTTTATTCTTTTTTTAAAAACATTGTTTGAATAGTAACTGTGATGCCACAGCTTCGCCAGCCACAGAAATAGAGCGGTTGTTCTGGTGGCAGAGCCTATACCGGTGGCTGGAAAACGCCTGCTCCTGCCCTGGGCAAGCCGTTTACAGGGCGAGCGGCAACGCGCTTGGATAGTATGGTGCAGTGTCACTACTTGCTTTCAAGCATCCGCCCCGGTATAAAAAATCAAATTTTTTTTTAAAACATATTTCCCCCGTGGAACTTATATGGTCGCGAAGAAACTCAGCGCTCCAAATGTAACCAAGACTCGACTGCTGGATGCGACAGAGGCTCTTTTCATCAAGTACGGCTACGACGCCGTGCTGTTGCGGCAAATCACCGAGAAGGCTCAGGTCAATCTCGCCGCAGTAAATTATCACTTCGGGGACAAGGACTCCCTGATGAAAACATTACTGATGCAACGCCTGGAGCCGCTCAACGAGCAGCGCCTGGAGTTGCTCGCCCGGTGCGAGGCCGAGTCTGACGGCCCGCTCGACTGCGACACCTTGCTGGGTGTGCTGTTCGCCCCGGCCATGGGCCTGGAGCGCAGTGATCCGGCCAGCGGCGAGGGGCGGTCCTTTATTCGTTTCCTCGGGCGGGTCTACAGTGATACCTCGCCGTTTATCCAGGAATACCTCAAGGTGCATTACCAGCCGGTGTTCCAGCGCTTCTTCGAAGCCTTCGCCCTGGCGTTGCCCGACCTGCCGCGCAATGAGCTGGGGGTGCGCCTGCAATTTGCCCTCAAGGCGATTTCCGGGGTGATGGCCGGGACCGAACTGCGCCTGCTGATGAACTCCATGAGCCTCGGGCGCCCGGCCACCGACGCCGAAGTCATGGCCAAGCTGATCACCCTGGTCTCGGCGGCCATTCGTGTGCCGCAGCAAAGCCCGGAAGCTGAAACGGCGCTGGCGCGGGTACTCGATACCCAGCGTGCGATTCGCGGCCAGTCGGCGCTGCCGGCAACCGGTAAAGTTGCGCGCTGAGCAAATCACGCGCAAAAAAAAGCCCGCTGGGGCGGCGGGCTTGATGTACAACGTTTGTAACGGATGAGGCTTCACAGTACGTCTGCGGATGTGAATAAAACGTGAAAAAAATGTGGATCCAATATTAAGTTGCAGCGTTTTTCAGATTTTCCACGCCTTGGCACTTTTTGCCAATCGGGCGTGCATCGCGTCTACATTTGCCGCCAGTTGCGCGGTCAATAACCGATAGCCATCCAACGCACTGTGCACTGGCGCCTCCAGGGCAGCTTGGGGATCAGGCGCAGCAAGGCTGGTTCGTTCCAAGCGTTGCGTGGCGCCGGATTGCAGGGCCCGCGCCATCCCGATCAACTGCACACGAATCTGCCGATGCTCAGCCTTGAGCGCCAGTTGCAAGCGCGCCATGGCCTGCTCATCCCGTGGGTCAGGGCGGGTATTGCCGAGAATTTCCAGGGTGCTGATGCACATCCGTAGATGGCGCTGGATCGCGTCCAGCTCGGTCATGGAAATCCGCACTTCCTTGGACACCGACGGCATCAACGAACGCAGTTGCAACATCGCCGCATTCAAGCGATTGAGCAGCTTGAGGTGCTCGTCATCGGTGACCGACTGGCCACTGATGATCCGGCTGTAGATGCCGGCGCAGTCGCGCAGCGCGCTGGCCAGGTTGTAGCGCCAGGAGTACACGGCATACAGCGGCAGGGCGAAGGAAAACGCCAGGGCCAGGGCGATGCCGATCAGGATATCGACGGTGCGCCACAGGCCATCGGACAGCGGGTTGTCCCCGTGGCCGGCGACGATGAACACGGTGATCCCCGACAGCAACGCGGTGTATCCACCCTTGCCGATGGCGTGATAGGAAAAAAAGCCACACACCACCGACATCAACAGGTAGGTCAACAAGGGTTGGCCCAGATAAGCCTGTTGCGCCACCAGCAGCAGGCCGACACTGGCCCCGATCAGCGTGCCATAGGCCCGCTCCACCGCTTTCTTGCCGATATTGCCGTGGTGCTGCAAGCCGCCAATCACCACCAGCATGGTCACCGAGGCCCATTCACCGTGGGGCAGGTTGATACCGGTGGTCAGCAGGATGGTCGCGAGCAGGCCGATGGACACCCGTACCGCGTGGATCAGTTTGGCATGACGATAACGGCGATAGGGGTCGAGCAGCGGTCGCAACAGGCGGCGGGCGAAGGGCGGCAGATTCATCGGGATTAAGAAGGCCTCATCGGTAGGTGGGAGCTGGCTTGCCTGCGATCGCACCACCTCGGAGTCACTGACACACCGAGGCACCTGCATCGCGGGTAAGCCCGCGCCTACATGGGAGCAGTTTAGAAAATATAGTCGGTGGTCAAAAAGCTCGACGCCCTGTCCCGAATGATATCGCTGATCAGTGCTTTGTTGCTGTCCTGGAACTTGGTTGCCACCAGGGTGCGGATCGAGAACACCCGCAGGGCGTCATGCACCGACAACGTGCCTTCGGCCGAGTTCTTGCGGCCATTGAACGGGAAGGTGTCCGGGCCGCGCTGACATTGGGCGTTGATATTGATCCGGCCCACCTGGTTGGCGAAGGTGTCCACCAGGCGCCCGACTTGCGCCGGGTCGGTGCCGAAGATACTCAACTGTTGGCCGAAATCCGACTCCAGGACGTAGTCAATCACCGTTTCCAGGTCGCGGTAGGGCACGATCGGCACCACCGGGCCGAACTGCTCCTCGTGGTACACACGCATCTGTGGGTTAACCGGGTACAGCACCGCCGGGTAGAAGAACGAGCCACGGCTGGCACCGCCATTGGCGTTCACTACCTTGGCCCCGTGTTGCGCCGCGTCGGCTACCAGACCGTTGAGGTAATCCACCTTGCCTGCTTCCGGCAGCGGCGTCAGCGACACGCCTTCGTCCCAGGGCATTCCCGGTTTGAGGCTGGCGAGTTTGTGGTTGAACTTCTCGATAAAACGTTCGACCACGGCTTCATGCACAAACAGGATTTTCAACGCGGTACAGCGCTGGCCGTTGAACGACAGCGAGCCGGTGACCGCTTCGTTGACCGCGTTATCCAGGTCGACCTCAGGCAATACGATGCCGGGGTTCTTCGCATCCAGCCCCAGGGCTGCTCGCAAGCGATGTGGGCGCGGGTGCAGCTTCTTCAAGTCACTGGCTGCCTTGTTGGTGCCGATAAACGCAAAGATATCCACCTTGCCGCTGGCCATCAGCGCACTGACGGTCTCGCGGCCGCTGCCATAAATCACATTGATGACGCCGGCCGGGAAGCTGTCGCGGAAGGCCTCCAGCAATGGCCGGATCAACAGGACGCCGAGCTTGGCCGGCTTGAACACCACGGTGTTGCCCATGATCAGCGCCGGGATCAGTGTGGTGAAGGTTTCATTGAGCGGGTAGTTGTAGGGGCCCATGCACAGGGCGACGCCCATGGGCACGCGGCGGATCTGCCCGAGGGTGTCCTGTTCCAGCTCGAAGCGGCTGGAGCGGCGGTCCAGCTCCTTGAGGGCATTGATGGTGTCGGTGATGTAGTCGCAGGTGCGGTCGAATTCCTTCTGGGAATCCTTGAGGTTCTTGCCGATTTCCCACATCAGCAGTTTCACCACGGCATCGCGCTGTTCGCGCATGCGCCGCAAAAACGCCTCGACATGCTGGATACGCTCGACCACCCGCATCGTAGGCCATTGGCCCTGGCCACGGTCGTAGGCCCGAACTGCGGCGTCGAGGGCGAGCAGGGCGGTCTCGGCATCCAGCAGCGGCGTGCTGCCGATAATCACTGGGGTGTCGCCGTCGGCACCGGCCAACTGGACAGGGCTGCGCACCTGGGCCAACGGGCCGTTCCAGGTGCATAACTGGCCGTCCACCAGATAGTCGCGTTGCTCGATGGGGGCGGCGAGGCGAAATTGTTCGGGAATGCCTTCGGCGGTCGGGAACAGATTGGCAAGCAGGTGAGTGGTGGTCATGTCGCTACCCCTGGAGTGGTTGCACAGCTTGAGTCAGAGATTCCCCCATCGGAGGGCTCTGTTGCAAGGCTTACACGCATTTCCCTACGCACACTGGGGCGCGGCGGGTAAACTACGCGGCTTTCTTGAAGGAGTTCATATGAGTCAGTACCAGCCGGGCATTCTTGCCGCACCGGTGCCGTTGCAGGCACGCCATCTGTTTTTCGCCATCGAGTCCATCGACGCCGTGCCGGCAGCGCTCGACGCGCTGGTGCAGTTGGTCGACTCGGCAGTGGTGGTGGGTTTGGGTGAGCCGCTGGTCAAGGCACTGGGCGCGCACATCGAAGGGCTGCGCAGTTTTGCGCCCATCTCGGCGCCGGGTGCCCACAACCCATCCACCCAACAGGCGCTGTGGTGCTGGTTGCATGGCGAAGACCGTGGTGAGTTGCTGTTGCGCAGCCGGGCCTTTGAAAAAGCCCTGGCGCCGGGCTTTCGCCTGGTGCAGATGACTGAAGGTTTCCGCTACAAGACCGGCTTTGACCTGACCGACTACGAAGACGGCACCGAAAACCCCCATGACGACGCCGCCGTCGAAGCCGCCGTTGCCGGCAGTGGCGCCAGCTTTGCCGCAATCCAGCAATGGCAACACGACCTGGACGGTTTCGCCGCCTTGCCGGCCCAGGAGCGCGACCACATCATCGGGCGTCGCCATGGCGATAACGAAGAGCTGGACGACGCCCCCGAGTCCGCCCACGTCAAGCGCACCGCCCAGGAGAGCTTCACCCCCGAAGCCTTTGTGGTGCGCCGTTCCATGCCCTGGGCCGAAAATGGCCAGGCCGGGTTGATGTTCCTCGCGTTCGGCCACTCCTTTGACGCCTTTGAAGCTCAGTTGCGCCGCATGAGCGGCCTGGAAGACGGGATTGTCGATGGCCTGTACCGCATCAGCACACCGTTGACCGGTGGCTACTACTGGTGCCCGCCGCTCAAGGATGGGCGTCTGGACCTGGGCGCGATCTTCGCGGCCTGAGCCAAACGCTTGTAGGAGCCCACAAACGGGCTCCTATGAGGTCAGGCGCCGCGCATGGCTTCCAGCCACGCTGGATCCAGGCGCGTTTGTTCAGCCTTGATTCCCAGCGCCTTCATCTGCGCCTTATGTTTCTCGATCTCCCCGACCAGTTGCGCCTGGGCGCTGGAATTGGCGTCCAGTTCATGCATCTGCGTCAGCCCCAGGTGATAGAACCGCAGCAGCTTCATCGCCGTCGGGTCGTTGGCCTGGACCCGCTCGGTCACCTTGTGCATCACATTGGTCACCCGCATCAGGCTGCGCTTGAGCTGCCAGCCATAGATCGCCGGCGCCAGCCAGGCCTGTGACCAGAGCGGACCGCGTACCAGGGCGATAGTCAGCACTACGCCGGCCGCCACTCCCCCGATATTGAAACGAAAGTTGTCGCCGCCGGGCTCGCCAAACAGCATCACGGCCAGGCTCGACAGCAGCATGGCCAGGGCGATGAAGATCACCGCGACAATCAGCGTGCTGCGGCGGGTCTGCTGGCGATAGGTTTGCGGATCGACAGGTTTGATCTCAAACATGCGGGATGCAGTCTCCATGAACTAAGTAGGGGTATTGCGCGGCGCGGCATCTTCTCATGGTTTGTGGGTGGGCGTGAGAAAGTTGAACGATGGCAGCCGGGGTTTTCTCTAACGCATGTATGCATCGTCAGCAAAGCGAAGGAGATGACTGTGACTGAACAATCGAACAAGCCCGATGGCCCGCATTCGTCGGAACACGCCAGTGATCAGCACGATTTGGGGTTTGACCCAGACTCACCGGATGTGGCCGACCCGCAGGTCGACCCGGTCGGCCCGGCCGTTGCGCCGTTGGACAAGAAGCACAAAGCCGGCAAGCAGCCGGCTTATGATCCCTTGGGCGATCTGAAACCATAACTTCACGCCCATCAGTGCAGGAGCTGGCAAACCAGCTCCTGCCGCAGCCCCTACAGGCGCTTGGGGGCGATCCAGGTGACGTCGGTGATGCCGTATTTCTCCGCCCATGGCCGCGTGGTCTTCTTGGTGCGCTCGTGGCCAGGACGGCCAATGCGCCCGACGTGGGCCACCCCGGCGTCACAGCTGGCCCAATGCCATGCCTCGGCGTTATTCATCACCTCCGCACGCACTACAAAAGACTTGGGCTCGCCATGCAGCCTGTATTGGATGGTGTAGATCGTTGCCGTGCCCATATTGCCTCCCTGTTTTGATATGGAGTTGATGCAATTAGGTTCAGAAAGGTTCAGAAAGTTTGCGCCCCATTCCTACGATCTATTGCCACAGATCAGTATTGGCAGCGGCAACGGTTACGGGTATTAGTGAAACCTTCGCCCGCGCCCAAGGATCGCGCCATGTCCCAGGATTCACCGAGCCTGACCCACAGCCGCCTGTACCTGCAACGCCTGGGGTATGACAGCCCGCCAGCACCCACTTTGGAAACCCTGGCGCAGTTGCAATTGCGCCATGTCTGTACCTTCGCCTTCGAAAACCTCTCGGTGCTGGCGCAACTGCCAGTGCCCCTTGATCTGGCCAGCATCGAGCAAAAAGTCCTGTTCGACGGGCGGGGAGGTTATTGCTACGAACTGAACCAGATGTTCCTGGCCTTGTTGCAAGAACTGGGCTTCGATGCTCGGGGCATCACCGGTCGGGTGGTCATAGGCGGGCCGCCTGATGCCCACACCCCGCGTACCCATCGCCTGAGCCTGGTGACCCTGGCGGGTGTGCGCTACATCAGCGATGTCGCGTTTGGTGGCATGGTGCCAAGCAGCCCGCTGCAACTGGACAATCTGGCGCCACAGGCCACGGCCCATGAACCCTATCGCCTGACCTTGAAGGACGGCAGCTACACCCTGTGGGCCCAGGTTGGCGAGGAATGGCGAGGGCTGTACGTGTTCGACCTGCAGCCGCAGTCGCACTTCGACTATGAACTGGGCAACTGGTATGTCTCGACCCACCCCGATTCGCCGTTCATCAAACAGTTGAAAGTGGCGCTGATCGGGCCCGGCCTGCGGCGTACGTTAAACAACGGCAACTACGCCGTTCATCACGTGGGCGGTGACAGCGAAAAACGCTCGATCACCGACGTCGACCAATTGCTGGAACTGCTGCGTGAAGCGTTTGGTTTGCGCGTGCCCAAGCACCCACAGCTACGCCCGCGACTGGCGCAACTATTGGTCGATAGCTGATAGGCCTACTCTGGAAGGCTTGATCCAGAGCCTTCGCTGAAGCGTTTTACCTCCAACTCCAAGGCAAATTAAATCGAACCTTTTGCAAAGCAGGGGGTTCGAACCGTTTCTTGAATAATTTGCCCACCTAAAAAGGAGATGTAAAACGATGTCCAAACTATTCGGAAAAATCCTCAAGAATTCCTCGGTCCTGGCCCTGGTTGCCGCACCGGCGATGGTATTCGCTGCGCCGTCCACCGATCCGATTTCCACCTTCGGTATCCTCGGCAGCTACAACGACTTCAAGCTTGAAGGCGGTAGCGAAAGCGACAAGGACCATATGCCGGAAGCCGGCCTGTTCTATAACTTTGGCAACAAGCTGACTGCCGAATCCGGCTTTATCTACCAGGCCGGCGTGGACGCCAAGTTTGGCAAGAAAAGCGACAACAAACTCAAGGAAGGCCAGGCCGACCTCGACCTGGGCTGGCGCGCCGCGCTGGATGCGCGCAACTTTGTCGATGTGCTGGTCGGCGGTGGCTACAGCTGGACCCGTTATGAGCCGGACTCTGGCGACTACGACATGAAACTCACCAACAAGTCGCCGTTTGCCAAGGCGGCGGTGGGTTACAACCATCAGTTCGACAGCATGACCATGCGCGTCGAAGTGGGCGCCCGCCATACCATTGACGGCCGCGCCAAGCTCAAGGTTGACGGCATTGGCAGCGACACCGTGGACCTCAAGGACCGCACTAATCCCTACGCCGAAGTCAGCTTGCTGATGAACCAGAACGGCGACCTGCCGGTGATGGCGGGCCTGTACTACACCCGTACCGAGTACAAGCTCGACGCGGACTCCGAAGTGGCCGATAACACCAAGCTCAAGCGCGATGAGTACGGCTTCAAGGTCGGTCTGGCTTTCTAAGTCGGCTGTTGCGGGCGCCGGCGTTCTGTAATGGAGCGCCGGTCGCCCGACCCTGTCCGCCCAAGCCCCCCTTTGTGTCCCCCAATACCCTCAACGCCGCGCCGTCCCTGACTTAGTGTGAACCCAGCTGTTCATACTAAAAAAGAGAGGCTGGCTATGTGGTCTACGACCTCCCGCCGCATGGGTTTGCTGCTGGCCTTGCTTGGCCTGCTGGCCGCCTGTGACGACAAACCGCAACATCCCCCGCAGCCTGCCACGGCAAGCAACGCCATGCCTGCCGACCCGGCGCTGGCCCAGCTCTACGACACCAGTTGCAAACTGTGTCACGCCAACCCTGCCTCCGGCGCGCCGTTGACCGGCGACAGCCAGGCCTGGAGCCCGCGTGTTGCCCTGGGCGCGGACACCCTGCTGGACCACACCCTCAACGGCTACAACGGCATGCCGCCGATGGGCCTGTGCATGCAGTGTTCCGAGGACCAGTTCCTGGGGCTGATCAGTTTTATGGCCGGTGTTCATATCCAATAACAACAATGGGGTAGGTAATGGTGCTTTCACGCAGGCAACTGTTGCAGCGCTCGGCGGTGGCCGGCGCATTTCTGGCAATCAGCAGTAACCCGGTGCTGGCCCAATTGGCCCGGGCGCCGCGCTTGATCCCCTGGCGCAATTGGTCGGGCGCCCAAAGCTGCCTGCCCCTTGAGCGGCTGGCGCCCAAGGACCTGGGGGAGTTGGTGCAGATCATTCGCCAGGCACCGGGCAAGATCCGCCCGGTGGGCTCGGGCCATTCATTCAGTGCCCTGGTACCGACAGATGGCACATTACTGTCACTGAGTTTTTTCAATGGCTTGCTCGAGCACGATGCCAGCAGTCTGCAAGCCACCTTCGCCGCCGGCACGCCCATGTCACGCATGGGGCCGGCGCTCAAGGCTGTCGGCCAGGCCCTGCCGAACATGGCGGACATCGACTATCAGACCCTGGCCGGCGCCATTTCCACCTCGACCCATGGCACCGGGGTTGGGTTTACCTCGTACTCAGCCGGTGTCACCGGCCTCCAACTGGTGACGGCGGAGGGCGAGGTGCTGGACTGCGACGCCGGGCGTGAGCGCGAGTTGTTCAACGCCGCACGGGTGTCGCTGGGCGCGCTCGGCGTGACCACCCGCGTGCGCATGCAAAACCGCACCCCTTACCGTCTGCGTGAGCGCCAATGGATAGCGCCGACCGAAGAGCTGTTGGAGGACGTGGCGAACAACACCCGCGAGAACCAGCACTGGGAGATGCTGGTGGTGACACATTCCGACTACGCGCTGTCCATCGCCCTCAACGAAACCACCGACGCGCCAACCCCGCCAATCGACCCGGCAGAGGCGGGCGGCAATGAGTTTGTGTCGATTATCGAGAACCTCGACAAATATGCCAGCGACTTCCCCGCAACCCGCCGCACGCTGCTGAACAGCCTGCGCTATTTCGCCAGTTTCCAGGACCGTGTGGCTGAATCGTTCGAGGTCTACGCCAACGTGCGCAATGTGCGGTTCAACGAGATGGAGTATTCGGTGCCCGCCGAACACGGTCCGGCCTGCCTGCGGGAAATCCTCAAGCTGATCCGCGAAAAAGACCTGCGCACCTGGTTTCCCATCGAGTACCGCTACGTCAAGGCTGACGATATTCCCTTGAGCATGTTTGAAGGCCGCGACAGCTGTTCGATCTCGGTGCACCAGCACTACACCATGGACCATCACAACTTTTTTGCCGCGATCGAGCCCATCTTCTGGAAATACGCCGGCCGGCCGCACTGGGGCAAATTGCACACCCTCAATGCCCGCGCCCTGCAGGCCCTGTATCCGCGTTGGAACGAGTTCGCGCGGGTGCGCCAGGCCCTGGACCCCGGCGGCAAATTCCTTAATGCACACCTGTCATCAATCCTGGGAGTAGCCTGATGAACCGCAGACACTTCATGGTCGGCACCCTCGGCGCCGGTGCGTTGCTGGTGGCGGGCGCGGCGCTGCTGCGTCCGGCTGACCGGGGCTCGCCCTACAGCGAATACTTTCGCCAGTTGAACCAGCAGCTCAAAGCCCATGGGCCGATGCGTCCGGTGCTGCTGATTGACCTGGATCGCCTGGATCACAATATCGACATCGTCATGCAGTCGGTGCAGCGCGGAGGTAAACACCTACGGCTGGTGGAAAAATCCCTGCCTGCGCCGGGCCTGTTGGCCTACATTGCCAAGCGCGCCGGCACCCAGCGCCTGATGTCGTTTCACCAACCCTTTCTCAACCATGACGCCCAGGTGTTTCCCGACGCCGATATCCTGCTGGGCAAGCCGTTGCCGGTGCGTTCTGCCGAGCTGTTCTATCAAGGCCATCAGGGGCCCTTCGACCCCGCCCGGCAATTGCAGTGGCTGCTGGATACGCCACAGCGCCTGCAACAATACCTGGCGCTGGCCCAGGGCCTGGGCACACGGCTACGGATCAATATCGAACTGGATGTGGGCCTGCACCGCGGCGGTATCAGCGATAACACGGTGCTGGGGCAGATGCTGGGGTTGATCAGTGCACACCCCAGGCACCTGGAATTTGCCGGCTTCATGGGCTATGACCCGTTTGTCGGCATGGGCGTGCCGGGCATCCTTGGCTCGCCCCAGACGTTGTTCGACAGGGTCATGCAGCGCTACAACGGCTTTGTCGACTTCACCCGCCAGAAGTTTGCAGGGCTGTGGCATGCCGGCCTGACGCTCAACACCGCTGGCAGCCCCAGCTATGGGATGCATGAGCAGGAGCAGCTGAGCAGCGAAGTTTCCGTGGGCACCGCCATGCTCAAGCCCACGCACTATGATTTGCCATCCCTCAGCGAGCACGTCCCGGCGGCCTACATTGCCACGCCAGTGCTCAAAAGCACCGGCGCGGTCAACATCCCGGCGCTGGATGATAAATCCCGGTTGTTGTCCTGGTGGGATCGCAACCAGCGCGCGACGTTTTTTATCTATGGTGGCAACTGGATGGCCGAGTTCGAGTCGCCTTCGGGGCTGCAAAGTAATGGCTTGTATGGCCGCAGCTCCAACCAGGAGATGGTCAATGGCTCGCCGGGGGTTGGCTTGAACATCGACGATCAGGTGTTCATGCGCCCGACCCAGACTGAATCGGTGCTCTTGCAGTTTGGCGATCTGCTGGCGGTGCGCGGCGGCAAAATTGTCGACAGTTGGCCGGTTTACAGCGGTTGAAATGATGCACTCCTGCGCAGGAACTTGCCTGTGGCAAGGGGGGCTTGTTGTGGCAAGCCCCCTCGCTTCAGGCGGATCCTACAACGCAAACGGAATGGTCAGCTTGGCCCACAACATATCGCCTTCCGGCCGGTTCTCTACATCAAACTCCTTGGCCCAACGAATCTCCGCACTGGCGTACTTGAGAAAGGTGAAGTACACCGCCGGCCCCACCGCAAACACCTGGCCCCGCACCCCATCGTCGACATCTTCGCCGTAGATATTGGTGACAGTGCGCCCGTACTGCTTATCGTCAGTCGTCTGCTTGAGATAGTAGCCATTGATACCCAGGCTCAGGTTGTCGGTCACCTTGTAGCTGGCCGAGTAGTCGAAGTGGAAAATCTGCCCGGAACGGTAGTCCGTGGCGTGGTTTTCCTTGTTGAAACTGTAGGTGGTCTTGATCGACAGCTCAGTGCGCTCGTCAGGCAGCCACGTCACCGACAGCAGGGGCTTGTAGGTGTAGAAATTGTTGCTGGTATTGGCCAGGCGGGAAGCATCGTACTCACCGGTAGGCACGGTGATTTCCACGGCGGCACCCAGGGTCAGGTTTTTGCCCAGGTCCCACAGGATTATCGGCGCGATGGTGGTGTCACCCATGCTTTCGCGTTGGTCAGACATGCCGAACAGCGCCACTTGTTGCTTGAGGTACGGCTGCGCGATGTAGCCGCCCAACCGCCCGCCAAACACCCGCAACGGGCTCAGGTAGTCCAGGCGCGGGATGATCGCGTCCGAGCGGATCTTCACCTGCGGCACTTTGCCCCCCAGGGAACTGATGTCCAGTTTCGTCGCTTCATAGTGGTTGTAGTAAAGGTTGAAAGCGAACATGTGGTCCGGCAGGTGATCGACATCCAGGGGCAGGATGTAAAAGCCGTCGGTACCAGGGCCGATATTGTCTACGCCGCCCTCGGTGGCCAGGGTCGGCAGGCTGATGCTGATAAGCGCCAGGGCAAAGGGCAGGGGGGCAAGCGCACGGGTCGGATTCATGTCAGGGCTCATTATTATTGTTGGAAGGTCGGCCCTCACCGGGGCCAGGCCCATACAAATAAGCCCTTGGCGCCCTAGTGGGCAGGGTATTGGCGGCCACATAAGGGGGCTTTGCCGGACAGCGTTCATTCAGAGTGCGGCGAGCCTTGCAAGCACCTATGATTGTCAGGATGTTTCTAAAATAATAACCAGGCATACAGTCGGGAATCGCAGATCCATGCACAGCAAAACCGTTGATCCACATTACGAATTGGCCCTGGTCTCGCCCTTTCTCCTGCAAACCCTGGGGCAGGTTGTGGCGCAAAAGGGCGCCAATGCCGAGCATCTTTGCCGTGGCCTGGGGTTCACCCTGGCGGACCTGGACGACCCGGCGCTGCGCATTTCCTACCGCCAGGCCGTGGCGATGATCCAGCGGGCCCTCAAGGTCATGCCTGAGCAGGGTCTGGGCCTGTGTGTCGGCAATCAGAATGTGCTGGGCACTCTGGGTTTGCTGGGGCATGTCATTTCGTTGTGCAAGACCCTGCGCGATGCCTTTGCCGTGGGCGAACGGCACCAGCACACCTCCGGCGGCATCGCCACCTCGCGCACCCTTGAAGGCGCGCTGGAGGTCATGGTCGAGGTCGAATGCCTGCTGCCCTATGCCGACGTCCAGGTTTTTGCCGCTGAAGAGTTCTTTGCCAGCCTCATGGTCTACGGTCGGACCCTGGTGGGCAGCGAATTCAAGCCGTTGCGCATGGAGTTCATGCATGCGCCGCCGGTGTATGCCGCCGAGTACCGGCGCTTGTTCGGTGATGATGTGCGTTTTGGCTGCCTGCACAACCGCATGGTGCTTGAGGCCCGCTGGCTCGACGTGCAATTGCCCAATCACCATGCCCTGGCATTGCGCCAGGCCCTTGGCCTGCTGGAACTGGAAAGTGCCCAGCTGCACCGCAAAATGGACCTGATCCAGGCGGTGGAGCGCGCTATTTCCCGCGACTTGCAGGGCAGTCAATTGGAGAAGGTCGCCAGTGACCTGAACATGAGCGGGCGCACCCTGCGTCGGCGTCTGACCGACCACGGGCTGACGTTCGAAGCTTTGCTGGAACAGGTGCGTCGTGCCCGGACCATGGGTTTGCTGGGCAACCCCGGGCTGTCCATCGAGCGTATTACCCAAGAGGTCGGCTACAGTGACGTACGCAGCTTTCGCCGGGCGTTCAAGCGCTGGACGGGGCTCAGTCCCAGTGCGTTTCGCAGCGTGGGGTGAGAGCCGGCGCGTGGCCGTGGATTTGCATTGAACCCTGTGGCGCGGGCAGTGCCACATGATGGCAACGCACACTTATCTGGAGGTTGGCATGCGCACCATTGATCTGGCGGGTACCCCGGTTCCGGTCATCGGCCAAGGCACTTGGCGTATGGGGGAAGATTCTGCACGGCGAACAGCGGAAGTCGCTGCCCTGCAATTGGGTATTGACGAGGGCATGACCCTGATCGACACCGCCGAGATGTACGGCGAAGGCGGTGCGGAAGAAGTGGTCGGGGAGGCGATCCAGGGGCGCCGGGACCAGGTGTTCCTGGTCAGCAAGGTCTACCCGCACAACGCCAGTAAAACCGGGGTCCCACGGGCCTGCGAAGCCAGCCTCAAACGCCTGGGCACCGATCACATCGACTTGTATCTGCTGCACTGGCGCGGGCAATACCCTCTTGCAGAAACGGTTGAGGCCTTTGAGCGGCTGCGCGATGCCGGCAAGATCGGGCGCTGGGGCGTGTCCAACTTCGACGTATCGGATCTTCAGGAGCTGGCATCACCCGCCTGCGCCACCAATCAGGTGCTCTACAACATCGAACAGCGCGGCATTGAGTTCGATCTGCTGCCCTGGTGGCAACAACACAACCTGCCGTTGATGGCGTACTGCCCGATCGCCCAGGGAGGAGACCTGCTGAGCAGCCCCACCCTCAAGCAGATTGCCCGTCGGCACGAGGCCACACCGGCTCAAGTGGCCCTGGCATGGGTACTGCGGCAGGACCGCGTTATCGCCATCCCCAAAGCCGTGAGCCCCGAACACGTGCGCCTCAACGCGGCGGCGGCCAGGCTGGTTCTTGACGAGCATGACCTGGATGCCATCGACCGGGTATTCGGCGCGCCAATCCGCAAGCATCCGTTGGCGATGGTGTGACACACCCGACTGCTACGGCATCGCAGCTTGCGACGCCGTTGCCGCCGGGTCGGGCTTCAGCCGGCCACCGGGCTGCGCCAGTCGTCAGAGCCTGAAGTGCCCGAAACCTCATGGGTCCAGACGATTTTGCGGTAGGTAAAGTGCACATCTTCCAGGTGGGTGAAATGCGCATTTCCCGGATCCTGGCAGTTGGGCATCCGTGACTGGATGTCGACGATGATCGCGTCCTCCAACTCGATGGTGAAGTAGTGCTCCTGGGTACCGGCGGATGATGTGCGATACCACTCAAGGCGGCACTTGACCATTTCCCCGGACGTCAGCGCGCTGAAGAGCAGCGGCGAAGATTTATCGAATACCTTGCTGATCATCAGCGGCTTATGGACACGCTGGCCGGTGGGCTGGCCCGATTGCGGATCGCGGGGAATGATGACCTGATGCTGGAATGCCTCGACCAGGATCTGATCCTCGTGGCCTTCCTGATAGATGTTGCCTACCGAATCCTGGGTGAACGTGCCTGCCGTGATCAAACCTTGCTTGGTGCCGGTGATCGAGAGGTATGCGGGTGTTGGCATGACGGGTTTCCTTGCCTGACAGATAAGTTTGCGCCGAGGGGCGCCGTTGCCGGATGGGCGCTGCTTACTAACAAGAAGTGTGCCGGATTTCAGTCGGCCTAATAAAATAAGGGCGCTTGTTCATGGTGGAGACTTAATAGGTGTCGAGTTAGAAGGGCTTTAGTCTTTGAAGTTGAGTTTGTTTGCGCAGTAGTGCGCAGTTAATTGCCTGGTCAGCGTACGTCGCAGTGTTGATAGGTGGATATATAGTTTTAATGCAGCTTGCCTGGAAAGTGTGCGCAGCTTTTTGCGCAAGGGTGCTGGCAGGTATGTCGCCCAATAAAATGGGCTGTTTTATTGGGTGGGAAGAGGGTCGTTGAGCACGCTTAGTTACAAAATTGCGGGCTGCTTTGATTTTGTAGGAATCTCCTTAAGTGCGCCTGGCTGACTTGCCCAATAAAATACAGCTGGCTATGGTTCGTACTTGTCGCTACACGGAAACGGAATTCAGTAAGTGAGGTGTTGGCGTTTATATAGATGCTTGCCCTACTTTAATTGAGCATTGATCAGCACACTGCGGCCATCATGGTTTATTCAGACAAACTTTCTGCTTATTACTTGAAACTTGCCCGGTCGCCGATTTCGGTTGACTGTTTTGCAGGGGAGGATATGCGTTTTTCGGCGGGATACGAAGCGCTGGAAAGTGAGCTGGAAAAAGCCCGCTCGATCCATGGCAACAGCCAGCCGGACTGGCAGTCCGTAGTGGACCAAAGTGAAGCCTTGTTGCGTCACGAATCCAAGGATTTGCGGGTGGTTGCCTGGTTGACATGGGCTCTGTATCAACGCGAGTCCTTTTCCGGCCTGCTCGCTGGGCTCGGCCTGTTGCGCGACCTGTGTGAGCACCATTGGGCGACGGTTCACCCCCTCAAGCAGCGTACCCGCATTGCGGCCTTTGGCTGGTTGGTACAGCGCATTGAACCGGTGTTGGCGCAGAGTTTTTCGCTCAAGCACCAGCGTTCCCTGTTCCAGTGCCTGGCCGAGCAATTGTCCGACCTTGACCAGTTGTGGGTCAGGCACCTGGGGGACGATGCGCCGTTGCTACTGGCTGCGCGCAGGCAACTGGCGGACAAGCTGCAACAGGCCCAGGAGAACGATCCGCCGCCATCCGGGGTGAGCGGGGTGGTTGCCCAGGTCAAGCAGGTCGCGACCCAACTGCTGGCGCCTGAGCCGGTGGTGAACAACGAAAAAGACGTTCACAGGCTCCTGCGTACGCTGCAGGATGGCGCTCGACCGCTGTGTACCTGGTGGCTGCGCCAGAACGCCACTGACCTGCGGGCCTTGCGCCTGAACCGGACGCTGGGCTGGCTGGGTATCACTGGTCTTCCCGACAGCAACAGCGAACAGATAACGCCGTTGCGTGGGTTGCTGCCCGACAAACTCAAGCGCTACCAGGAGCGCTTTGCCCAAGGGCATTACGCCGACCTGTTGCTGGAGCTTGAGGCCAGCCTGGCGGGCGCG
Source organism: Pseudomonas sp. FP2294 (assembly GCF_030687625.1). Classification (NCBI taxonomy): domain Bacteria; kingdom Pseudomonadati; phylum Pseudomonadota; class Gammaproteobacteria; order Pseudomonadales; family Pseudomonadaceae; genus Pseudomonas; species Pseudomonas sp. FP2294. The sequence goes on along the minus strand of NZ_CP117441.1, from coordinate 3,154,223 downwards.
CCTTTCTGGTTTGACGGCGTGCGCATGCTCTGGGAGTGCCTCCAGGCGCTGCAGGCCGAACTGGCGATGGTCGAGACAGAGATTCAGTTCGCCCTGTTGCTGCAACGATTACCGGGGGTCGCTCAATTGCGCTTCCACGATGGAACACCCTTTGCCGACGCTACCACTCGCGGGTGGATCGACAGCCAGGTCAGTCACCACCTGCAGGCAAGGGTGCCGCCCAGGAATATTGCCAGAGTTGGTCCGGCGCCATGGGAGGAGGCCTTGCAGACGGTCGCTCCGTTGCTGCGCAAGGAGGGGCTGAAGGCCGCTGTCCAGGCCTACAAAAACGCCATGCAGGCTGCGCGAGGTGACCGTGCCCGGTTTTATTGGCGCCTGGGCCTGGCTCGGTTGTGTATCCAGGGTGCCAAGCATGAGTTGGCCAGGATCCAGCTTGAACAGCTTGAGCAGGAGTTGCAGCACGGCAGCCTGCATCGCTGGGAACCGGACCTGACCCTGGAGGTGTTGCAACTGTTGTACGCCTGTTACGACGTATTGCCCCAGGGCCATGGTCTGCGCGAGCGCAAGGACGATGTCTATCGCAAGCTGTGCCAGGTCGATCTGGAAGCGGTACTCCAATAGGTTTTCCGTCATTACGCAAAGGAGAAACATCATGGCCAAAGAAGGTTCGGTCGCCCCCAAGGAACGCATCAACATCACGTTCAAGCCGGCCATAGGCGGTGCCCAGGAAGAGGTTGAGCTACCCCTGAAGCTGCTGGTCCTGGGTGACTTCACCCAGCGCGAAGACACACGCAAGGTCGAAGACCGCAAGCCCATCGGTATCGACAAAAACACGTTCGACGAGGTGCTGGCCAAGCAAGCCTTGAGTCTGCAGCTGGGTGTTCCCAATCGACTGCAGGAAACCGATGAAGCCGATGAGTTGCCCATCCAGGTCCGCATCAACGCCATGCGGGACTTCAACCCGGCCCAACTGGTCGAGCAGGTTCCGCAATTGAAAAAGCTGATGGAGTTACGTGAGGCGCTGGTCGCGCTCAAAGGCCCCCTGGGCAATACACCGAGCTTTCGCAAGGCCATAGAAAGCGCCTTGGCCGATGACCAGGCCCGTGCACGGGTATTGGCCGAACTGGGGCTGAACAGCCCCGACCCATGACTTTCTCAGTAAAAGGACACTGACCTTATGACCACTAGCCCTAGCGCCCAGGCCACCCCCCTGGATAGCGCATACAGCATTCTCGACGACATCATCGCCCAGACCCGCCTGACGGCCGATGATGGAACCTACGACATCGCCAGGCGCGGTGTGGCGGCCTTTATCGAGGAATTGATCAAGCCACAAAACCGAGGCGAGCCGGTCAAGAAACAACTGGTGGACCGCATGATTGCCGAGATCGACGCCAAGCTCAGCCGGCAAATGGACGAAATCCTCCACCATCCCGACTTCCAGGCACTGGAAGCGGCCTGGCGGGGTTTGCAGCTGCTGGTGGATCGCACCGACTTCCGGGAAAACATCAAGATCGAGCTGCTCAACGTCTCGCGGCAGGACCTGCTGGACGATTTCGAGGACTCGCCGGAGGTTGTGCAGTCGGGCCTCTACAAACATACCTACAGCGCCGAATACGGTCAGTTTGGTGGTCAGCCTGTCGGCGCCATCATCGCCAACTATTTCCTGTCGCCCAGCGCGCCTGACGTCAAGCTGATGCAATACGTATCCAGCGTCGCCTGCATGTCCCATGCGCCGTTCATTGCCGCCGCCGGGCCGGGTTTCTTCGGTCTGGAGAGCTTTACCGGCCTGCCGGACCTGAAGGATCTGAAAGACCATTTCGAAGGGCCGCAGTTTGCCAAATGGCAGAGCTTCCGCCAGAGCGAGGATGCCCGTTACGTGGCCTTGACGGTGCCACGCTTTCTCCTGCGAACGCCCTACGACCCGGTGGACTGCCCGGTCAAGACCTTCGCCTATAACGAGCATGTGGTCAGCAGTCATGAGCATTATCTGTGGGGCAATACGGCCTACGCCTTTGCCACGCGCCTGACTGACAGCTTCGCCCGCTTCCGTTGGTGCCCCAACATCATTGGCCCGCAAAGCGGGGGCACGGTGGAAGATCTGCCGCTGCATCACTTCCAGAGCATGGGCGAAATCGAAACCAAGATCCCCACCGAGGTGCTGGTCTCCGACCGTCGTGAGTACGAGCTGGCGGAGGAGGGCTTCATTGCCCTGACGATGCGCAAGGGCAGCGACAACGCGGCGTTCTTTTCCGCCAGTTCCGTGCAGAAACCCAAGCGCTTCGGCATCAGCGCCGAGGGCAAGGCCGCCGAGTTGAACTACAGGCTGGGCACCCAACTGCCGTACATGATGATCGTCAACCGCCTGGCGCACTATTTGAAAGTGCTGCAGCGCGAGCAGTTGGGTTCATGGAAGGAGCGCACCGACCTGGAGTTGGAGCTCAACAAGTGGATCCGCCAGTACGTGGCCGACCAGGAGAACCCCAGCGCCGAGGTGCGGGGGCGACGACCGCTGCGGGCGGCACGGGTCGTCGTCAGTGACGTCGATGGCGAGCCGGGCTGGTATCGCATCAACCTCAGCGTACGCCCGCATTTCAAATACATGGGGGCGGATTTCACCCTGTTCCTGGTTGGCAAGCTCGATAAAGAATGAGCCGGGGGCCTGAGATGAGTCACTACAGCGGCTTCCTTGAGCGCCTTGCAGGCACCGCGCCTCAGTCGACGGGGCGCACGCCACTCGCCTGTGTCGCCGCGTCGGTGGCCACCCACCTGGGCAACATGCTCAGCACCCGAGCGGGCAGTGTGCAGACGCTGCCCGACTATGGCCTGCCGGACCTCAATGACATGCGTCTGAGCCTGCACGAATCCCTCAGCCAGGCACGCTTTCTGATCGAGCGGTTTATCGCGGCCTACGAACCGCGCTTGAGCAACGTACGGGTCGTTGCGTTGCCACGGGATCGCGACCCGCTAGCCCTGGCCTTTGATATCCAGGGCGCGTTGACCATCGACGGCGTCGTGCAAACCGTGGTGTTTTGCGCAAGCCTGACGGGCAACGGACGTGTCGAGGTCGCCCCAGGTGTCCTTTAACCGCTATTACCAGAGCGAACTCAATGCCTTGCGGCAGTTGGGGCGACGCTTCTGCGAACGCAATCCGGCGCTTGCCCCGTTCCTCGGGGACAGTGGCCGGGATCCGGATGTCGAGCGGTTGCTTGAGGGCTTTGCGTTCCTGACGGGCCGCTTGCGACAGAAGCTCGACGACCAGTTGCCCGAGCTCAGCCATTCGCTGATGCACCTGTTGTGGCCCAACTACATGCGCCCGTTACCCGCGTTCAGCATGTTGCAGTTCGCACCGCTGCTGCGTGCCGGGCCGGCGGTCACGGTCGAGCGGGACACGCCGGTGGAAAGTCTGGCGATTGACGGTGAGCGTTGCCGTTTTCGCACCTGTTACGCAACGGATGTGCTGCCCCTGCAAATCAGCGCGCTGGATTACTCGGCCCAGGGGGAGGGGGCATTGTTGAGCCTGCGCCTGGAGATGACCGCCGAAGGACATATGGGCGAACTGGTGCTTGAGCACCTGCGCTTGCATTTTGCCGGGGAACGCTACGTCAGCCGAATGCTGTACGTGAGTCTGCTGCGCCACCTGCACGGTATCGAACTGCTGCTACTCGATGGGCAGGGCGAACCGCTGCAGGCCCATGACGGGCAGGTGCGGTCACTGCAACTGCCGGCCTGCGGGGTTCAGCCAGCAGGTTTTTCAGAAGCAGAGGCATTGCTGCCTTATCCGCCGAATGCGTTCACTGGGTATCGGCATCTGCAGGAGTATTTTGCGTTTCCAGAGAAGTATCTGTTTGTCGACGTCGGTGGTCTGGATGTTCTGCAAACCTTGCCGGTTGACGTGCTCAAACAGGTGCGGGGCGTTGAGTTGCGCTTCAAGCTTGGCCAGCGCAATCCCGAGCAGGTGCAGCCCACACTGGACAACGTGAAGCTGTTTTGCACGCCGGTGGTCAACCTGTTCAAGCACGATGGAGTGCCGATCCGACTGGATGGCCGGCAGGACGAGTATCTGCTGCTGGGGGCTGACTATGCGCCAGGTCATTGCGCGGTGTTCTCCGTCGACCAGGTCACGGGATGGCGTCCGGGTGGCCTGGGCTACCAGACGTATGTGCCATTCGAGTCGTTCGAGCACGATGAGCAGACTGCGTGCTACAGCATCCGCCAGCGGCCCTCCGTGCAACACAGCGGGCTGGATACCTACCTGAGCTTTGGCAGTCGCCAGTCCGGTGATCAGGAAACCCTGTCTGTCGAGATGACCTGCACCAACCATGATTTGCCACGCACATTGCGTATCGGTGACATCAATCAAGCGTGCGAGCAAACACCCGAATTCCTGTCCTTCAGCAATATCACGGCAGCCACCCCTGGCATTGCGCCCCCGCTGGACAGCGACTTTCTCTGGAAGCTGATCAGCAACATGTCGCTCAACTACCTGTCCCTGAGCGATATCAATGCGCTGAAAGTGGTGCTCGAGACCTATGACCTGCCGCGCTACCACGATCGCCAGGCGGAAAAAGTCAGCATCCGCAGGCTGGGCGGGTTGCGCTCGATCAGCCAGCGGCCGATTGACAGATTACACGGCGGTTTGCCGATTCGAGGTGTGGCAATCGACCTGACCGTCGACCTCCAGCACTTCCTCGGAGAGGGCGACCTGTTTGTGTTTGCCTCGGTCCTCAACGAGTTTTTTGCCCTGTATGCGAGCCTCAACTCGTATCACGAACTGCGTGTTACCAGCACACAAGGAGAGGTGTACCTATGGCCATCCCGGATGGGCCTGCAGGCTCTGCTTTAACCGAACTGTCGCGGACCATTCGCGAGTACTCGCTGTTCCAGGCGATCTCGCAGGTGATCGAGCGTTTGCGTGACGCCCATCCGTCCCTGGGCGATGAGGCGCTGTATGAACGCCTGGAGTTCCAGGCCAACCCGGGGTTGGGGTTTCCCGGCAACGATATTGACCGGGTGACGTTCTTTGTCGAGGGCGGGCAACTGCGCGCACGTTTGCGCCTCAACGTATTGGGACTGGTGGGGGCGAATTCGCCACTGCCGGCGTTTTATGGTGAACACGCATTGACCGAACGGGCGGGCGGTAATCCTGTCGGCGATTTTCTCGACCTGTTTCACCACCGCCTGCATCGGTTGATGCTGCCTTTGTGGCGCAAGTACCGCTACCGGGCGTGCTTTCGGGCGGGAGCCAGCGACCCGTTTTCCGAGCAGATGTTCGCCCTGATAGGCCTGGGCGGCCGTGCCGTTCGGGGCGCGACGCAACTGGACTGGAAGCGCCTGCTGCCCTACCTGGGCTTGCTGGGTATGCGCGCCCATTCGGCGGCGCTTATCGAAACGGTGCTGCGTTACTACTTCAAGCACCCGCAGTTGCTGATCGAACAGTGCGTCAAGCGCAAGGTGGTGATTGCCCGCAGGCAACGCAACCAATTGGGTCAGGCCAGCAGCCTTCTGGGCCAGAACCTGGTCCTGGGGCGGCAGGTCGTCGACCGTGCCGGCAAGTTCAGGGTGCATATCCAGAACCTCGACTGGCAGCGGTTTCATGATTTTCTGCCCACCGGCGCAAGCCACTCTCCGTTCGGCGCGCTGGTGCGTTTCGCCGTGCGCGATCCGCTGGACTATGACCTGCGTCTGGTGCTGCGTACTGAGGAGGTGCGGGCGCTGCATATAGGCCAGCGCAATGTGTGCCGGCTGGGATGGACCAGTTGGATGGGGCAGGCGCGCGCGGATGGCGTGCTCACCCTGGCCAATAAACTCGGTAGAAACGGATGACGATGATGAATGTGGACTTGCAACAACTGATTCGCGTGTTGACGACACACACTCGCCGAGACCTGGAGCGTGCCGCCGAACGCTGTGTGACCCGGGGCGGGACGCAAGTCCTGGTGGAGGACATGTTGCTGGCGCTACTGGAGCACCCGCAAGGATTGCTGGTGCGCGCGCTGCAAGATGCCGGTGTCGAACAGGGCGAGTTGCAAGCCACCCTGCAGCCCAGGGTGGGCCAGGGCACTTCACGCAATCCGGTGTTTGCGCCGTTGCTGGTGCAATGGTTGCAGCAAGCGCTGGTGGTTGCCCAACTGGAATTGGCGCAATCCCAGGTCGGTGACGCAGCCTTGATCCTCGCCTTGCTGCGTAACCCACAGTCTCACGCAGGCAGTCGTTATCAGGTGCTGCTGGCGCGCCTCGATGCGCAGCGCCTGCTTGAATTCGCCCTGAGCGCCGAGATTGAGGGTTCCCGTGGGACAGCCGGCGCCAACAATGAGTCGTTGTTGCAGCGCTTCACCCATGATCTGACTCAGCAAGCCTTAGAGGGGCGGGTTGACCCGGTATTGTGCCGCGACGCAGAAATCCGCCAACTGACCGATATCCTGGCGCGTCGGCGCAAGAACAATCCGATCATTGTCGGTGAGGCCGGTGTCGGCAAGACTGCGCTGGTCGAGGGGCTGGCCCGGCAGATCGCCTGTGGGCAAGTGCCGCCAGTGCTCAAGGATACGCGCCTGCTGGTCCTCGACATGGGGCTGCTGCAGGCCGGTGCCAGCATCAAGGGCGAGTTCGAGCGGCGGCTCAAGGGCGTTATCGACGAAGTGAATGCCTCACCGGTGCCGGTGATCCTGTTTATTGACGAGGCACACACCTTGATCGGTGCCGGCAGCGCGCCCGGCAGCGGCGATGCGGCGAACCTGCTCAAGCCGGCGCTGGCCCGTGGCGAGCTGCGTACCATCGCCGCCACCACCTGGTCGGAGTACAAGAAATACTTCGAAAAGGATCCGGCATTGGTCCGGCGCTTTCAGCCGGTGCATGTCCAGGAGCCCAGTGTCGATGACGCAGTGACCATCCTGCGGGGTCTCACTGCGGTGTATGAAGCCAGCCATGGCGTGTACGTGCGCGATGACGCCGTGGTTGCCGCCGCGCAGTTGTCTGCCCGTTACCTGGCGGGGCGACAGTTGCCCGACAAGGCCGTGGATCTGCTCGATACGGCCTGCGCCCGTGTGCGCATCAGCCTGGTGACAGCCCCGCCGGCGTTGCAGGCCGTGGCGGCGCAGCTGGCTGAAAGCACCGGCCAGCACCAGGCGCTTTGCCGCGATAGGGACGCTGGGTTACCTATAGATCCGGGCGCGCTGCAGGTTCTGGCTGCACGCCTGCAAACCATCGGTTGCGAACACGAGCACCTCAAGCAGTGCTGGACGCGCCAGCGCGAGATGGCCGAAGCGATACTGGCCCTGCGCATACAGGTGAGCCAGGCTCGTCAGTCGGGGCAGGCAATCGAGGTGCTTGAGCAGCAATTGTGCGAGGCCCACGGCAGTCTGCTGGCCGAGCAATCTCACCAGCGCCTGGTCAGCTTCGAAGTGTGCCCACGGCTGGTGGCGGAAGTAGTCAGCGCGTGGACGGGAATTCCGCTGAGCCAGGTGGCCTGCGAGCACAGCACCCAGGTCCGCGATTTCGCCACCGATCTGCGGGCGCGCATTCTTGGCCAGGCGCACGCCGTACAGGCGCTGGATCGCTCAATGCGTGCGGTTGCGGCAGGCCTGAACCGCCCCGATGCGCCCGTGGGCGTGTTTCTGCTGGTCGGCCCCAGTGGCGTCGGCAAGACAGAAACGGCACTGGCCCTGGCCGAGCTGTTGTATGGCGGTGAGCGGTTCCTGACCACTATCAACATGTCCGAGTACCAGGAGCCACACTCACTGTCGCGCCTGATAGGTGCTCCGCCCGGGTATGTCGGCTATGGCGAAGGTGGCGTCCTCACCGAGGCGGTCAGGCAAAAGCCCTATTCGGTGCTGCTGCTCGATGAAGTCGAGAAGGCGCACTCCGGTGTGATGAACCTGTTCTACCAGGTCTTCGACAAAGGGCGGGCCAATGACGGTGAGGGACGTGAGATCGACTTTCGCAACACCCTGATCCTGATGACCTCCAACCTTGGCAGCGAATGCACCATCGACCTGTGCCGGGCCACACCGCATCCCACCCCACAAGCGTTGCAGGAAGCACTTGCGCCGCTGCTCAAGCAGCATTTCAAGCCGGCGCTGCTGGCCCGTATGCGCGTAGTGCCGTACTACCCGATCAACGGAGCGGTGCTGCGGGAATTGGTAGAAAGCAAATTACAGCGCCTGGCTCAGCGTTTGTTGCAGCGCCAGTTAGCGTTCAGCTATTGCCCGCGGCTGGTCGATTACCTGGCAGAGCGCTGTACCCACACCGACAGCGGGGCGCGGTATGTCGATCAATGGATCGACGCCAATCTATTGCCCCTGGTTGTCGATCGCCTGCTTGAGGCAATGGCCAGGGACGAGCATCTGCAGCGTGCCCACGGGACGCTGGATGGCGACGGTCACGTAATCTGTGAGTTTGCGTGATGAGGGAGAACCCGTTGTCACAGGCGCTTGAACCTGCCGAACAGCTGGTGCAGTGGCTCTTGCACATGGGCATCGACAGCGATCGGGCAAGTATGCCTGGCCAACTTGCCCATGCCGCCGTGCAGTTGAGCCAGTGCTCGCTCAGCCAGGTGTACCTGGCAGATGAGGGCGACCGTGGTCTGGTGCTGGCTGCCGAATACCGGCGAGATGCAGGGCCTGGGGATATCGGCGCACGTGCAGCAGTTGATCAGCAGCACCAGCAATTGCTGCAGTTCGCCCTGGAGCACAAGCGCACCTTGAGCATCCGCGGCCTGCAAGACAGCATTTATGACACGACTTTTATTCCGTCAGGCCCGGCGCCCTGGCAATCGTTGCTGTGCGTCCCCGTCACCCATCGCCACCTTGCTGTGAAGGGCGTGTTGTTATGCGTAACCGAACGCAGCATCGACCTGCAGGGGTACGCCACGACACTGGGGCAGTTGGCGGTGTTTGCGCTGCGCCAGCGGTCGCTGTTACCGGAGCCTTGCCCGCCGCCGGCCCATTCGGCGCGCGATAACGTTCTGCGTCCCAACGGCTTCGGCCTGATCGGCAACAGTACGGCGATGGATGAGACCTGCCGCCTGATCGGCAAGGTGCTGGACAGTACCTATACCGTGCTTTTGCGCGGCGAGACCGGCACGGGCAAGGAGGTGGTCGCGCGGGCGATCCATGCCATGGGCCCGCGCCGGTCCAAGGCCTTTGTCGTGCAGAACTGCGCGGCATTCCCGGAAGGGTTGCTGGAGAGCGAACTGTTTGGCTATCGCAAAGGCGCGTTTACAGGCGCCGACCGGGACCGACCGGGGCTGTTCGATACCGCCAACGGCGGCACGTTGCTGCTCGATGAAATCGGCGACATGCCGATGTCACTGCAAGCCAAGTTGTTACGGGTATTGCAGGAGGGCGAAGTACGCCCGCTGGGCGCCCGCGTCGCCCATAAAGTGAATGTACGGATCATTGCCGCCACCCACCGCGACCTGCCTGCAATGGTGGCCCAGGGCAGCTTTCGCGAGGACCTCTACTACCGGCTGGCGCAGTTTCCAATCGAGCTGCCGGCCCTACGCCATCGCGAAGGCGATGCACGGCAATTGGCTCGCCATTTTGCGGGCCAGGCCTGCGCGACCCAGGGGCGAGCACCGGTGTCCTGGTCGGACCAGGCCCTGGATCAACTGTCCAGCCACAGCTTCCCCGGCAACGTGCGCGAACTCAAGTGCCTGGTGGAGCGCGCGGTGTTGTTGTGCGACGACGGGGTGATCCTGCCGCAACATTTGTCGTTGCCATTGGCGTCCTCCACACAGGCCAGCGACGCAACGCTGCGCCAACGCCTGGAGCGCGTCGAACGTGGCTTGCTGATTGATTGCCTGCACAAGAATCGCGGCAATCGCACCCGCACCGCCCGCGAGCTGGGAGTCGCCAGGCGCACCCTGTTGTACCGCCTCGCGCGGCTGAATATCCCTTTCGGTGAAGCATCAAGGGGGAGCGCTGAATGACACCAGCCCTGACTGACAGGCGCCGGCTGTTGCGCTCGGACGGATTTATTTCAATGGGAGAGGCGTGATGATTGTTTCTCGGTGGCAGGTATTAGTCCTTGTTCTGCTGATGTTGGTGCTGAGTGGTTGTACGGCAAATTACGTGTTTGACGACGATGAATATCGGCCGCTGGGAGATCCGCGGCCCGACCAGTACCCGCAATAAGCCCGGAGGCCCCGTATGCAGTTGATATTTGAGATCTGTGGCAATTGGCAAGGCATGCCCGGCTCGACCCGCAACAAAGTGTTTGACGGCGCCGGCGGGGTGATTGGCCGTGGTGCCGATTGTGATTGGGTCATTCCCGATCCCAGCCGTCAGTTGTCCAATCATCATGCCTTGATCAGCTTTCGTGACGATCAGTACTTTCTGACGGACATCAGCAGCAATGGCATTTGCCTGGGGGACAGCGCCGTGCGCTTGCGCAAGGGCCAGGCCCGGCCTATTGGTCAAGGCATGGTGTTTCGGATGGGCCCGTTTGATATTCGCACGCAGTTGGTGGCGGTGGCTGGCGCCGCGAGTCACAGCGACAACCTGATTCCGGATGATGCGTTCCTGCAGCTGGATCCGCTGTATGCCATGCCCGGCCAGGCCCATCAGTCAGAGGAAACGCGCTGGACGGACACCAGCACGGTCGAGCGCCAGCATGTGACTGTGCCGACCCTGGTAGAGCCTGCCCCGCAGATTGCACCAGCGGCAGAAAGCCCCCCGGCAGGTAACGACCACGCGCTGTTCTGGGGGGCGTTTTCCAAGGCGCTGGGCGTGTGCCTGGACCCGCTCGACGAACCAGGGCGGCAAGCGCTGGCAATCAAGGTCGCGGGCTTGCTCAGGCAGGCCGTCGAAGGGTTGCAGCAGAACCTGCACACCCACGAAGAGTTGAAAAGTGAGTTGAGCGCTTCGCTAGGGCGTCCGAGCGACCAGCCTCCCTTGATGGGCGGTGCCGATTCCCTGGAGGCCATGTTGGGCGGTGAGCGGCAGGGGCTGCCAGCCGAACTGGCGGTTATCCAGGCTTACCGCGATTTGCAGGTGCATCAGGTCGCGGTGCTCGCGGGTTGTCGTGCCGCCGTGCGCGGCGCACTGGCGGCGTTTGCCCCGGGCCAGTTGCTGGTGCGTTTCGAACAGCAGGGCAACACGCCGCGGCTCCCCACCAGCGGCGCCTATTGGCGCGCCTACCTGCGCCACTATCAGCGCCTGGTCGAGGACGAAGGCTGGAGTGAGCGCTTACTGAGCGAGGACTTTGCCAACGCCTACCGGGAGCAGGTGCGCCTGGTTTCCACCCTTCACAGTACTTGTTCTGGATGATCCCCATGTCACGCTTCACCTTTGTTCTGTTACTCGCTGTGATGGGCCTGTTGCCCGGCTGCAGCAACCTGTCCCCCTATTCGAAGCTGACCAAGCTGGACCTGACGCTGAATGCCAGCGATCAGGTCAACCCGGATCTGAATGGTCGGCCGTCGCCTATCGTGGTGCGTTTGCTGGAGCTCAGCAATCCGGTGGCCTTCGAGAACGCGGATTTTTTCAGCCTGTATGGACGTGCCGAAAGCACCTTGCCCAAGGACCTGATAAGCAGCGAAGAATGGGAGTTGCGCCCTGGTGAGCAGGTCCCGCTGAAGCTCAGTGCAACGTCGGGCGGCCGCTACATCGGGGTGTTGGCGGCCTACCGGGATTTGCCCCAGGCACGGTGGCGCTATGTCGTGCCGTTGGCCGTTGGCTCGCGGACCCGTGTAGAGCTGTTGTTCGATGAAGCGGGCGTGCGCGCAGCCGATTGGCAGCCGACCCAGGCAGGTGACTCACATGCTGCTCGATAAAGTCACCTGGCAGGAGGGCATGTTGTTGCGCCCTCAGCATCTGCAGCACAACGACCGTTACTACCACCAGCAACTGGCCCGCCGCAGCCAGTTGTCACAGGGCTATGCCTGGGGCTTCCTGACCCTGGAAATCGACCCGCAGTACCTCGAGATGGGCAAGGTGGTGGTCAGCCAGGCCAGTGGCGTGCTGCCTGATGGGACGCTGTTCGATATGCGTGACCTGAGCGCGCCGCTGGTGCTGGAAATTCCTCCAAACAGCGGCAGTCAGGCGGTGTACCTGGCGTTGCCGATGGTTGCCGGCAATGCCGTCGAGGTTCGCCGCCCGGCGCAAGCTGATGTAGTGGCGCGCTACACCGCGTACGAAGTGGAAGTGGGAGACGCCAATGCCGGCGAAGACACACGCTGCGCCATAACCTGCGCCCGCCCGGATTTTCGCCTGCTGCTTGGCGACGACCATGACGTCCAGACCTACGTCAGGCTCAAAGTCGCACAGGTCCTGGACTGTAACGGCCAGGGCGTTGTAGCCCTCGACAGCCTGTTCTCGCCGACGTTCATGCACCTTCATGGGTCGCCCTTTTTACTGTCCTGCCTCAAGGAGGTGGTCAGCCTGTTGGCGTTCCGCGGGGACGCGATTGCCGAGCGTTTGCAGGACGCTGGCCAGGCGGCCGGGGCCGAGATGGGGGACTTCCTGATGCTGCAGTTGATCAACCGTACGGAGTTGATCCTGCGCCACTATCTGGACCAGACCCGCTTGGGCCCCGACGTGTTGTACCAGGCTCTACTGGCGTTGCTGGGGGAGCTTTCGACGTTTTCCAGCGCTACCAAACGCGCCGGTTTTGATGGGCGCTACCAACATAGCGAGCAGGGACCGAGCTTCCGTGAACTGATGACGGCAATTCGTGCGGTGTTGTCGATGGTACTCGAGCAGCACGCCATTGAGCTGGTGCTGCAGCCCCGTCAATACGGGGTGTTGGTGTGTCCGGTCAACGACTTGAACCTGCTGGGCGCTGCGACCTTCATTGTGGTCGCCAGTGCCCGCAGTGATTCGGAGGTGTTGCGCCAGCGGTTGCCGGCGCACCTGAAAATCGGGCCGGTGGAGCGGATCCGCGAGCTGGTCAACCTGCACCTGGCTGGCATTAGCGTCAAGCCGTTGCCTGTGGCGCCCCGGCAGATTCCTTTCCATGCCGAAAAAACCTATTTCATGCTCGAGCTCAGCCCCCGCGACCTGGAGCAGTTGGCACATTCAGGTGGATTCGCCTTCCATGTCAGCGGCGAGTTTGCCGATCTTGAATTGAAATTCTGGGCTATCAGGAACTGAACCGATGACGATGGAAAGGACATACCCGCAGGATGACAAGACGGTCCTGCTGGATCGTCATGGATTTGGCCCGGCGCAGGGCGCCATCACGGATTTCGAGGCACCACCGCGCTTTGAACAGCTTGAGGACCGGATGATGTACGCCGCCCATTTGCAGGGCGCAGAACACTTCAGGCTGGGGCTCAACCCGCTGGTGACAGCGGCCTGGGACCTGTTGTCGGAGGTGGTCCGGCTCAAGGGCGGCACGGCCCGTGAAGGCCTGCACGCGCTCAATGATCGGTTGTCATCGGGCATTACGTTGTTTGAAACCCGCGCCCGCCACGCCGCAATCCTCGACAGCCAGATCACGGCGGCGCGTTACGTGCTGTGTAGCGTAATAGACGAAGCGGTGGTGATCACGGCCTGGGGCAGTCAGAGCGACTGGTCGCAGATGAGCCTGTTGAGCCGCTTTCATAACGAAACCTTTGGCGGCGAAAAATTCTTCGAGCTGCTTGAGCGATTGTCCAGGGATCCGATCAAGCATCTGGCGCTGCTGGAGTTGATGTACGTCTGCCTGGCGCTGGGCTTTGAAGGCAAATATCGGGTGATGGAGCGTGGCCTGCTGCAATTGGACGGCATTCGCGACGCTTTATACCGGCAGATCATCCATGTGCGCGGCCACGCGCCGCTGGCCAGTGAGCCCCGGCCACCGTCCAGCCGCAAACCCCGGCAGGCGATGCGCATTGTTTCTGCAACCTGGGTCTGGGTCTTCGTCGTAATGGGCCTGGCCCTCATGTATTCAGGGTTCGCCTGGGTGCTTGGAGAACAGCGCGAGAGCGTGCTCAAAGCCTATCTGCCGACCACCACCGACATCATCCGGACACCGCAGTAGCGCAGGGAGCGATCCATGAAAAATCTATTCAAAATGCTGGCCTCTGCCTTGGGTCTGACCTGGGTCTGGAGCTTGCTGCTGGTACTGTTGCTGGCGTGGACCGTGTGGCGGTTCGGGCCGCTCCTGGCGGTCGATGACAAGCGTTTCTGGCTCGGTGCGACATCTCGCTTATTGACCATCAGCGGCTTGTTCCTGGCCTGGGGGTTGGCAATGGTCTTTGCCCAGCGGCGCACCCCCGCACAATCCCCCGCACAGGCTTGCGGCCCGGACCAGGCGCTGCCTAAGTCCCGCAAGGGTCTTGTGGAGCACGAACAGCACAACGTGCGTGGCCGCTTCAAGGAAGCGCTGCACATCCTCAAGGCAGCGCGGCGCTATGGCAAACGCAGCGAACGTTGGCGCAACGAATTACCCTGGCACCTGGTGATGGGCGCCAGCGCCAGTGGCAAGACCTGCCTGTTGCAGGCGGGTGGCATGCAACTGCCATTGGACCGGACTGATTGCGGCGCCCCCCACACTGCCGGCGCAATACCCCATTGCGAGTGGTATTTTGCCGATGAGGGGGTCCTGATCGATACCCCGGCGCGCTACCTGACCCATGCCGACAGTGAGGTCGATGGTAGCGGCTGGGCGACTTTGTTGACGCTGTTGAAAGCCCGGCGCCGTGCGCGCCCGCTCAGCGGCGTGCTGCTGACATTGTCGGTGGATACCCTGCTCAATGGCAGCGAGCAGGACCTGAGCGTTGCCGCGCGCCAGTTCAACAGCCGTCTTCACGATCTGCAGCAGACCTTGCATGTGGAGTTACCGGTCTATCTGGTGCTGACTCAGGCGGACCATTTGCCCGGTTTTGTCGAGTTCTTCGAGCGAACGGAGGGGCAGGGCAGCGACGGTCTGTTGGGCGAGCCCATCGTACCCGGCACGGCGGGAACCGATATTGCCCAGGTGCGCCAGGCATTTGAAGCCGTGCTGCAGCGTTTGAGCGGGGAACTGATACAGCGCCTGCATCTGGAGCGCAGCGGCGAGCGCCGCGGGCGTATGGTGGATTTTCCTCGGCAGGTGGCGCAGATCGGCGAGCGTCTGTGTCTGTTTACCGAACTGGCGTTTTCTGCCCATCGTTACCAGCGCGTCAACGCATTGCGCGGTTTCTACTTGACCAGCGCCGGCGAGCGTCCACGGTTTATCCAGGGCCTGTTCAGCCGGGTGGTGTTCGGCGAGGTCGACCTGGCCGGCCTGGACCACCGGGAGCGCGCGCAGATCCGCCGGCGCCAGCGAGGCCTCGCCCTGGCTGCCTTGCTGGTGCTCGGCGGCGCAGGTTCGCTGTGGATGTACAGCTATTCGCAGAATCATCAACGCCTGGAACAACTGCGGGAGTTGGCGCGGTCTCCGGCTCCTCGGCAGGCGGCAGAAGACCCGAGCGTGGCGATAGTTCCACTATTGGACCGTCGATGGGCGGCCACGCAGGTTTTTCCGGCACCGCAAGGCGCGGGATGGTTGCAGTTTTCAGGTTTGTACCAAGGTGACAGGAGCCGCCCGGTGCTGGACACCGCCTACCGCCAGGCATTGCTCCAGCACCTGATGGCACGGGTCAGCGAGATGCTGGAGGAGCAGGTGCGCAGCAACTTGCACGACCGTCAGCAGTTGCTTCTCAGCCTGCGGGCCTACCTGATGCTCAATCTGCCTGAGCGGCGGGACACACAATGGTTGATGGATCGCGTCGCCGAGCTATGGTCGCTGCGCTACCCTGGCGACACTGCCCTGCAGAAGCGTTTGAATGCACATTTTGCACAATTGCTGGCGCAACCCTTTGTGGCACCCCTCAACGAAACCCTGGTGGCCCAGGCTCGCCAGGTCTTGAAAGCGCAACCTTTGGCTGGCGTGATCTACCGTCTGCTGCGTGAACAGGGCAGCGAGCTTGAACCCTATCGTTTCGCCCAACACCTGGACCCCCAGGAGCAAGTGTTCGCCGGCATTGACCAACCCATTCCTGGCTTCTTCACCCAGCAGGGCTACCGTCAGTTCTTTGCCGTGCAGGGCACTCGGATGGTCGCGGCCATCGTGCGTGATAACTGGGTACTGGGGGAGGGTACAGAACTGAGTGCCATCGGCCTGCGCCAACTGATGGTCGAGCTGGAGCAACAGTATTTCAGCGACTATGCCCAGGCCTGGGGGGCGGCGCTGGCCCAGGTGCGCTTGCAGGAAAACGATAGCCCCCGCGAAATTGCCGAGCAGCTGGCGGGCCTGACATCAGCCCGTTCACCGTTGTTGCAGTTGCTGCAGCAGGTCCGGGAAAACACCCGCTTTTCAAGCCCTGTCGAACGCCTTGAGGCGCTTCAGTCGGGTTCGCCGGTGGCCCAGGCGGCCGTGGACAGTGTCGCGCAACGGCTGCCCGACACCCCGCAGCGCGCAGTGCAGCGGCGCTTTGAATCACTGCATCAGTTGCTCGATGAGCAGGACAACCCTGGGCCAGAATTGTCCCAAGTGTTGCAAACCCTCAACCAGGTGCATCTGCAGTTGGCCGCCCTTGGGCGGGAGAACCGGCCTGAACGAGCCGCCTTTGAGCTGGTCAAGCGGCGCATGCAGGGACAACAGGACGCCCTGGGCAACCTGCGCAATGCTACGGCGCGCCTGCCGGCTCCCCTCAACGGCTGGCTCGCGGGTGTCGCTGATGACACCTGGCGCCTGGTGCTTGACGAGGCCTACCGCCACCTGAACCGACGCTATCAGAGTGAGGTGTATGGGTTCTATGCTTCGGCGATCAAGCAACGCTACCCGTTCAGCGCCCATGCCAGCAGCGACGTGGCCCTGAATGATTTTCGCGAGTTCTTCAAGCCCCAAGGGGTGATGGCGCGGTTTCTTGACGACGACCTGCGGCCTTTTGTGATGGGGGACGGCGACCGCTATCGGTTGCGCAGCCTGGATGGCCGCAGCCTGCCGATGTCGCGGGCGTTGCTGGACCAACTGGCAAAGGCGCGCACCATACGCCAGGCGTTCTTCGCCGATGACCCGAGTGAACCGGGGGTGCGCTTTACCCTGGCGCCATACAGCCTGGACCCCACGGTCAGTCGAGCGATTCTGCGGTTCGGCGACCAACAGATGGAATACCGCCACGGGCCGATTGTCCCGATGCTGTTCCAGTGGCCCACCGATACCGAGGACGGGCGCAGCAGCCTGGTGCTGGAAGGTATGGCGCAACGGCCAATGGGCATCGAGAAAAACAGCGGACCATGGTCGCTGTTCCGCCTGTTTGACTTGCTGCAAGGCGAACCCTCGAATGGCCGCGATGCGCGCCTGCTCAAGGCGGACATCGGCGGCCTGCGAGCCCATTATCTGTTGACCAGCCAGCGCACGCCGAACCCGTTCGAGATGGCGACGTGGCGGACCTTCCGCATACCGGAGCAACTATGAGCCCATGGCAAGACACCTGCCGCAACGCAATGGGCGAGGCGTTGAACCCGGAACCCCCGAATTGATGCTGGATCGCGGGTTCGACGGGGCATTGCGTGGTCAGGCCAGGGGTAATCTGACGGCCCTGGTGATGCAAGCATGATGGAAAACCAGCCCCAGCCTGGCGCCTGTGCCCCGCTCATATCGAGCCCGCTGCCGATGTTGCTGGGCGGCCGCTATCGCCTTGAACGGGTGCTCGGGGAAGGGGGCATGGGGATTGTCTATCGCGCCCGTGATTTGCTCCACGAGCAATTCGGCGAGCCAAGGCCCCTGGTGGCACTCAAGGTTCTCGGTGAAAGCCTTGCCCAGTCACAGGATGCGCACCTGCTGCTCTACAGGGAGTTTTCCCTGACCCGCAGCCTGGGGCACGCGCGCGTGGTACGGGTGTTTTCGTTTGATGTGGATACGGCGAGCGAAGTGGCGTTCTTCACCATGGAGCTGATGAGTGGCGCGACCCTGGACCAGTTGTTGCTCGACTGCCCGCGCGGGGTGCCTTGGCAAGAACTGCGGCGTATTGCAACGGGGCTGCTGGACGCGCTGGGTTACATCCATCGACAAGGTGTGTTGCACGGCGATGTGAAGCCCAGCAATGTCATGTTGGACGATGACGGGGTGCGCCTGTTTGACTTTGGCCTTGCCCAGGCGCTTGCGCCGCCGCTGTCCGGGCTGCCGGCCTTGAACCCACAGCGCTTCACTGCCTGGACACCGGCCTATGCCGCCCCGGAACTGCTGGACGGCGCACCCCTGTCAGCCAGTAGCGAGGTCTATGGTGCAGCGTGTCTGGTGTATGACCTGGCGCTGGGCAGGCGTAGTACACAAGGCGCGCGACTGGCGCCTCCGCGACAACTGCCCCGGCGTTGCTGGCCGGCACTGAAAATAGCGCTCAATGGCGACCCGCAGCGGCGAACCATCACCCTCGACGAGTTGCAGGTGGCCATGCAGTGTGAACATTCGGTGGTGGGCCGCTGGTTCGCTGCCCGTTAAGGTGAACTGTCTGCCAGACCATGCAGCTGACAATACTCAGCCCACTCCAGTCCCGCCATCTGGGCCACTTCCTTGTGAACCTCCAGGCGCTTGGCCTCGAACTCCTGTGGCGACTGGCTGATCAGTTGCAGTGTCAGTTCCCAGGCAAACAGGTTGCGGGCTTCTGCCTCGGCCTCAAAGGCCTCATGCAGGCGCTCGGCCCGGTATTGCGCCATGGTTTCCCGCTTGGCCTGGGCCGCCAAGGGGTTCAGCGTGTCCAGTTCGGTGCGCAGATCGGGGTGCTGGCTCAGGAATATATCCAGGGCAAGCTGAAGGTTTTCGCCAGGTTCAGACAAGGGGGGACTCCGCAAATACAGGTTGCGCGACCTCAGGACGAGGCTTGTTCGTAACGGCTTTTGCGTCGGGCACGTTTACGCAGCCGATTGGCTGTCCACTGTTGCAGTGGATCCAACAAGAAAAAAAACAGGTAGGCGGTCAGCACCAGGGTCAAGTCGATCCAGGTTTTGCTGATAGGCCCTTCGACGGCTTCAACGGCGGCCTTGATCAAAAACAGTACAGCGACCCCACACAACCAAAGCCCTACGGTGAAAACCAGAGGTCGCGCACGATTTGTAAGCCTGCGTTGCATGTTCAATACATCTCCCTGAGAACGCTGGGTCAGTCGGCGTACCGATGCCTGCGGGTGTAAACGTGGCCTGCGGATCGAGTCATTCGATGCCGGCCTGCGGGTCGACAGACCCGTACAGCTCATGACATGAGCGGGTGGCAGTTGGTTCCGAAAACCTGCGGTACCCGCGTGGGCAGCAAGGCCCTCAAGCACGGTATTGTTTCAAAAAGCGTAGGAAATTACACCCTTGTCTGCACGTCTGCTGGTATCCCAGGACGACGTATCGATGCCAAACGCGGCAAAATCCTTTCATTTTCGGGGCCCGGCCGTGTAGCGTTAAGCCCTCGTTGAAGACCGGTGTGATGGCCCGAGGGCAGGGAGATAGTCATGGCGCAGACGCTGTTCAAGCTGTTCTTCACCCAACGCCTGGCAGCCCTGGCAAGCACGGAGTCGCTGCGAGCCATCCGGGAAGGCCTGTTATGGATCTTGCCATGCTTGCTGGTCTCGGCGGGTTTTCTGCTGTTGTCCGAATGCGCCCGCATTCTCGACTTCCCATCGCCGGTCGTGGCATTCCTGGCCGGCCTGCATGCCAAGATCAGTTCCGTGATCCCGCTGCTGGTGGCCGCTTCCATCGGCTATATGCTGGCAATCCAGCACCGCTTAGCGCAGTTGCCAGTAGCGTTTTTGTGCCTGGCACACGTGGTCATTGCCTCCTTTGTCCTGCGAGACTATCCACGTGCGTCGGCAACCTTTGTCCTGTTTATTGCCATCGCCTCGCCGTTGATCAATGTCCCGGTGATTGCCTGGCTGCATCGCTACCGCTGGACCCGCTTGGTCAACGCAGACCTGGTGGGACACAACCTCAGGGGTACGATCAACATGGTGGTACCGGGAGCAATCACCGCATTGCTACTGGTGGTGACGTTGTCGTTGCTGTTGCAGGTTGCTCATGTGGCGCAGTTCCAGGGCCCGGTGATGCTCGATACGCTGCAGTCCCCTTATGGCACCGGTGTGTTTGTCACGGCGATCAATTCGCTGCTGTGGTTTTTTGGCATCCATGGCGTGTACGCGATCCAGCCGCTGTTTGATGCCCTGGACCAGGCCGTGATACTCAATGGCGCGGCATTGGCGGCGGGGGAGCCCGTCCTGTATGCGTTGAATGGCGGTCTGCTGGGGTGCTTTGCCTTTATTGGCGGGGCTGGCGGTTCCCTGTGCCTGTTGCTGGCGATTCTGCT
The DNA here is from genome assembly GCF_030687625.1 of Pseudomonas sp. FP2294. Taxonomy (NCBI): domain Bacteria; kingdom Pseudomonadati; phylum Pseudomonadota; class Gammaproteobacteria; order Pseudomonadales; family Pseudomonadaceae; genus Pseudomonas; species Pseudomonas sp. FP2294. Next base: position 3,133,994 of record NZ_CP117441.1, on the reverse strand, counting down.
GTTTTCCAAGAGCCAGTCCATGCGGTTGCTGGCGGTGGCCAGCCTGCCGCTGTCGCTGTTCAACGTCAGCGAAGTGCTGCTGTTTGGCTTGCCGATCATTCTCAACCCGCGCCTGTTTATCCCTTTTTTAGCCGTGCCGGTGATCAATACGGTGCTGGCATTGCTGGTGGTGCAGGCCGGCTGGGTCTCGCCAGCGTTGGCCAGCGTGCCGTTCACCGCGCCGGTGCTGCTCAACGCTTACCTGAGTACCCAGGGCGATCTGGCTGCGGTGGCGCTGCAACTGGTGCTGCTGGGAGTCGGGATACTGGTCTATGCGCCCTATGTCCGCGCGATTCATCGGCAGGCGGTGGAGGGCGGTACGGTTTACCTCAAGTCTTTCGACATGACCTTTCGCGGGCTCGAAGAAAAAGGGCGTCTGCTGGAACTGGACCCAGTGCTGACTGCGCACCGGGCGCTAGCACGCCAGGCCAGTGCATTGAGCAGGATCCAGCAGATCAGCGACTACGAGTTCTACCTGGAGTACCAGCCCCAGGTGTCCTCCCTGACGGGTTTGTGCACCGGCTGTGAAGCGCTGATGCGCGCGCGCGATAGCCAGGGCAAGGTGCATTCGCCGTGGGAGTTCCTCCAGTGGCTGGCCCAGGCCCGGTTGATGCCGGACGTGGACGTGTGGGTCGCCTCCCAGGCCGTGCGTCAGTACCAGAAGTGGCAGAAAATCGGCTTTGCCCTACCGATCACCATTAATGTCTCCAGCGCCACCCTGACGAACCCCGCCTATGGCAGGCAACTGGTGGACATCCTCTCCCTGGCCCACGGCCATGTGTCGGTGGAGATCACTGAGGATGCGCTGGTGGGCGATATCCAGGCGACCCGGCAGATGATCCAGAAGCTGCAGGCCATTGGTGCCAAGGTCTATATCGACGACTTTGGCACGGGGTTTTCGGCGCTGAGTTACCTGCACCAGTTCCCGGTGGACTTCATCAAGATCGACCGCAGTTTTGTGGTGGCCCAGCAGGACCCCAAGGGCGCGCAGGTCTTGACCGGCATGCTGCGTTTTTGTGAGGCGCTGAATCTGGGGGTGGTGGTGGAAGGGGTGGAAACCGCTGAGCAGTTGGCCTTCCTCCAGTCGGGCAGGGGGCACGCCGGGGCGGAGTTGATTATCCAGGGCTGGTATTTCAGCAAAGCGTTGCCCGGCGACGCGGTGCAACGATTTGTTCGCGAGCGGGCAGTCAAGATGAATGATGAGGCCGGTGCATAGCCACGTCTTGCATTGATCCTACAAATAAGTCCTGCAAATAATTCCACTCTATATTGAGCCTTGACTTCCCGTGCGCTGGCGCTTGCGCCGAAGTTGGCCGGTGGTTCGAGTTATTCGACTTTCCTACGAGTATAAAGCTGTTGCGTAGGACTTCTCGTAAATGGAGGGTGCCCCTCTGGCGTAAGTAATTTTTTCAGGTAGATTATTTGATACGAGTTTTAAAAAGAAATTTATAAATATAGGCTCTTGTGGAGGCGATTGACTTGTCTGCAATGTTTTTAGGCGCAATTTTCTAGTTTAAGTTTCCGTACTTGCTTGGGGCCTTGTTTGATGTCGGCACTGTTCTGTATCTATGTTCTTTATGGAAGGTGTTGGCAAAGGGCTAATCAAGTCTTGCAGTATCGACCTGTCGCCAATGCCCACCCGGCAGGGCTCCTGGAGTGGGTGTAGCAGTACCAGCATCGTCTTGCTTGATCTGAATGTCGTGGGTTTTTTCGGAGTCGATGGGGCTCACAAACGCTTATTGCCAGAAATTTGTCTGCCTTGGGGTTAGGGACGTTACTGAGTGTATGTGGCGTTAAATAAAGATGCAGCGCGCCCTATGTAAGTGTCCGGCAAGCCAGAAACTATCGAGTGCTAATAAAACAGAGCTGCTCGGGGTTTTGTAAGTTCAAAAAGGTTCCTGGATTGATAAGCGATTTAATGCCGTTATTTGAATTGAGATTTGGTCGGAGAGGGGGGTGTCACAGCTTCAATGTGAACTCTTGCTCATGGCCATTACCCCGGCGAAATAGTTCGCCATCCATGTGAGGAAAAATAATGAAAAGTTTGAAAGCCCTCGTTCGTGTAAGTTCGTTTGCTCTGTTGTTCGGGGCGGCTTCCATGGCCAGCGCCGTGTCGATTATCCCGGAAGGTCCATTTACCACTGAGGCAGGCACGATTGTTGTAACGTCGCCATCTTCCTTCGGGGCTCCCATTACCTGCGGCGTCACTTTCGGCGGCAATGTATCCGCAGGCGTAGCCACCATCACTTCGGCAACGCTCACTGGCGGTGGCCTGTGCAATCTGCCGAAGATGAAAAACGTTCCGTCTCCGGGTTGGGTATTGACCGCGACCAGCTATAACGCGAGCACCGGCATCGGTAGCGGCACCGTCTCAAACGTGGGTTGGACCGTGGCGTTCCCTTCCTCCAACTGCGGCCCGGGTACCCTCAATGGCGAGTGGAACCAGGCGACTCGCACGTTGACCGGTAAAAACCAGCCGCTTTCCGGCAACTGCGCCGTCCAGTCCCTGACCGTCAAGGTCCCGAGCCTTAGCGTGGCGCCTTGAGCCATCGCGCTTGCTAGTGCAAAGGGCTGATCACCCGTGAAAGGCAGGTGCCTTATTCGAGGCACCTGCTGGGGTGGGTAACGATACGACGGAGTGGTGCATGAAACACAACAAACAGCAGGTCCTGGCATTCTTTGCCCTGGCAGTGTTGGGTGGGCTGACGGTTGCGGCGTGCCCGGTCCAGGCCGGCGGGTTCATGACGCCGACTGCCAACACCGCAGGCTGGGGCCGGGCGTTCGGTGGCGGTTCGCTGTTCAGGAACGACCCATCAGCGGCCTTCAACAACCCGGCGGCGATGGCCTTTATCGACCGGCCCGTTTCGCAGTTCACCCTCAACTACGCCAATATCGACATCAAGTACAAAGGCTCGGCGTATGACTACGCGGGCAATCCCGCATCCATTACGGTCCTTGATCCTGATACCGGCCTGCCGACCTCGACGCCGCGCACCGGTGACGGTGGCCAGGGTGGGTTTGAAGCCTGGGCACCGACGGGCTTTACGGTTATCCCGATCAACGAGCGTTTTGCCTTTGGCCTGAGCCAGGTGGTGCCCATGGGGGCCCGCACGACGTGGGACGAGGACTGGAAGGGCCGGGACTTTGCGGTAGACACCAAAATCGAAACCGTGGGCCTGACCGGTTCGCTGTCGTTCAAGGTCAATGATCAGTTCTCCATCGGTGGCGGGGGGATTTTGCAGCACACCACAGGCTTTGTAAGCCAGAACGTTGACCTCTACGCCGCCGCCGCGCAGTCGCCGGACCTGGGCTACACGCCGTTTCCCGCCGGCCAGGGCCTGGCATTGATGCGGGTCAAAGTCGACAACACTTCCCTGGGCTGGTTTGCCGGTATGGCTTGGAAGCCGACCTCCCGGGATACCTTGGGCCTGAACTACCACGCCAAGATCAAGAACAAGCTGGAGGGCAAATACAATATCTACGCCGATGCACTCTCCAGAGATGTCATGACCACCCCTGTGCTGGATGGCAAGACCCTGGTCGAACTGGCCTATCCAGGCCTGCATCTGTATCCCGGTGGCGCCAATGCCTCGGCCCAACTGGACATCCCGGCCAATGCCTCCCTGGATTGGGTACACCAGTTCTCCGACCGCCTGACCCTGGGCGTGAGTGCCACCTGGACCCAATGGTCATCGTTCAAGGCCCTGACCTTGAAGTCGGAGGGCAGCACCCTGGTGTCGATTCCCTACAACTACAAGAACACCTGGATGTACGCCCTAGGCGGCGACTACCAACTCACCGATGACGTCACCCTGCGCAGCGGCGTGGCCTTTGACCAGACCCCGACCCCCAACTCCACCCGTGACCCGCGGATTCCTGATGGCGATCGGATATTTGCGTCCCTGGGGTTTGGCTACAACATCCGGGCGGTTCCGGGCTTGAGTATCGACGGTGCCTATTCACGGCAGTTTGTAGAAACCGTCAAGCTCAAGACCAAGAACGTTGATCGCCTTGGCGCGGCGTCGCTGGACGGCAAGGCCCAGCTCAAGGGCGAAGTGCTCAGCCTGGGGGCTACCTACGCCTTCTGATCCAGATCCCGTGTGGCAGCGGGCCTGCCCGCGATGGCGGCCCTTCAGTCACCGCCGCTACTGGCTGGCACACCACTGTCGCCAGCCATCCAGCCCCCCCATCAATGCGAAGTCCCCTCCGCAAACTCAATCTTGTTCCCCACGTTGTACTTGCCCGAAGGCTTGTTCATGGGGATCCGCTTGACCTCCTGCAACGTCTGGCTGTCATACACGATCAACGCGCCCTCGCGATCCCAGATGCTCAACAGCAAGTAGCGCCCATCCTTGGTGAACTCCACATGTGCTGCGGTCTTGCCCGGCATGGGCCGCAGGGTATGGGCGATTTCCAGGGTCTGCTTGTCGATCAAGTGGATCGCATCGTTGCCGGGTGCGAAAAACACATCACTCCACACATAGCGCGAGTTGCTGTGGCTGCGCATAAAGAACCCCGGCCCGAGGGTGGGAATTTCCTTGATCAGTTTCCAGGTCTTGAGGTCCAGCACCGAGATCTGCCCCTTGCTGATATTCGGCGTGGCAAACACCCACTGCCCATTGCGTTGCCAGTAGGTCCCCGAGCCCAGGTGCGGCATACCCGACAGCGCGATGTCGGTGACCACCTTCCCGGAGTCGAGGTCGATCACTTGCCCGCCACCGGCCTTGCGCGAAGTGGCGAGCAGTTGCCGGTAGTCAGGGGAAAAGGAAAAGTCATCGAGCACGTCCTGGGCCTGGATGCGCCGGGGCTCGAAGCTCGGGGTCGCGGCCGCGTAGGACAACTCCCAGACCTCATTCACATCCTTGAGGGCGACGATAAAACTGTTGCGCGGCGGCGCGGTGTACACCGCGCTGACCCGCGAATTCGTCGGCAGGGTCTTGACCAGCGACAGGTCGCGCGCATCCAGCACCACCAGATTGCCCGGCAGGTAATTGCCCACCAGCACCCAGCGCCCGTCCTTGCTCACCGCCAGGTTGCGGGTATTGAGGCCGGCGCGAACCTCGGCGATCAGCTTGAGGTTATGCAGGTCATACAGGCTGATCCAGCCGTCGCGCGAAGCAAAGTACACAAAGCGCCCATCCGGGGAAAACTTCGGCCCGCCGTGCACGGCAAAGTGCGAGGCAAAACGGTCGAGCACCTCAAAACGGTCACCGTCGAGAATGTCGATGTGATGGTCACCGGATTCCACCACCACAAACAGGTTCAGCGGGTCGGCGTGATGCTGCGGGGTGCTCGGCAGTTGGCTGAGGTCGGCCAGTTGGCGGTGGCTGCTGCGGATATCCTGCTCGTTCCAGGTCGCGGGCGTGGCGGGCGGCTGTTGCAGGAACGTCACCAGGCCGTCGATCTGTTGCGCGCTGAGTTGACCGGCGAATGCCGCCATCTGGCTGGCCGGGCGACCGTGTTCGATGACCTGGCGAATCTCGGCCGGCTTGATCCGCCCCAGGCTCTCCGGCAACAACGCCGGGCCGGTGCTGCCGACCCGGTTGAGGCCATGGCAGCTCTGGCAATGCTGCTGGTAATCGGCGGCGGCATCCGGCGCACCGTGGGCGGCGCTGGCCCAGAGCAGCGGCACCAGCCACAGGCGCTTCATACTGCCACCCTGGGCCGCGCGAGGTGAGCGGGCGCGAGGCTGGCGGGGTAGTGCAGGGGCGCATCGGCAAACAGATCCACCACATGCCCGATCACCGTCAAGGTCGGCACGCCGGGCTCGCACATCAGGGCCAGGGCCGGCAGTTGGCGCAGGGTGCCGCGATGCACTTGCTGGTCGACGCGGGCCCCGTTGCAGATCAGCGCCGCCGGCGTCTCGGCGGACAGCCCGGCGCCGATCAGGCGTTCGGCGATCATCGCCAGGTTCGACAGGCCCATGTAGAACACCAGGGTCTGGCTGCCGTCGGCAAGGCTGTCCCAGGGCAATTTCAACTCACCGTCGCGCTGCAAATGCCCGGTGACGAAGCGACACGAGTTGACCAGATCACGGTGCGTCAACGGGATGCCCGCATAGGCGCTGCAGCCGGATGCTGCGGTGATGCCTGGCACTACCTGGCACGACACCCCTTGCGCCAACAGGTATTCCAGCTCTTCGGCACCGCGGCCAAACACGAAGGGATCGCCGCCCTTGAGCCGCACCACGCGCTGTCCTTGCTGAGCCAGTTCGGCCAGCAGTTCATTGATCTGCTCCTGGGGCAGGCTGTGATAACCGCTGGCCTTGCCCACGTAATGGCGGGCGCAGGTCAGCGGGATCAGGGTCAGCAACTCGGCACTGATCAGGCGATCGAACACCACTGCATCCGCCTGCATCAGCAGGCTCCAGGCGCGCAGGGTCAACAGGCGCGGGTCGCCGGGACCGGCGCCGACCAGGGCGACTTCGCCGGGGTGGAAGGGGCTGTGCAGCGCGTAGGGTAAGGCGTAGGTTGAGTGCATGAGACTTCCTTGGTTCATCATCAGGTTGGCGCTCCCCGGTTGTTTCACCAGGTGAGCGGCCGGTGGTTCAGCGTGCCGAGCAAGGAATCAAGGTGGGCGGGGTGCGGGCGATTTCTGCGTTGCTGAGGTAGCAACCGGGGTCCGGGCCCCAGAGATCGCCGTCGGCCCAGGCGCGGGTGCGCGTGTTGCCGTTGCAGATGTTCAGCCAGCGGCAGTCGGTGCAACGGCCACCGACCTCCCGCGGGTATTGGCGCAGGCGCAGCAGTAACGGGTCGGGGCGTTCCAGCCAGATTTCGCGAAACGAGGTGCGGCGCACATTGCCCACCGAGTGTTGCCACCAGTAAGTGTCCGGGTGCACTTCGCCGGTGTTGTCGATATTGGCGATACCGCTGCCCGAGGCATTGCCGCCCCAGGCATGCAGCAGGTGTTCGAGTTGCGGGTAGTGTTCCGGCAAATGCTGATGCACCCATTGCAGCAACAGCACGGCGTCGGCGTCGTTGTTGCCGCTCACAAAATCGCTGGCCACGCCGTTCTGGACGTCGTTCCAGGCCTGCTGGAAGATCATCAGCATGGCGTCGCGGCTCATCTGCTGATGGGCGTCCAGTTGCCGGCTGCGCTTGCCGCGCCCGCTGTAGTTGAGGTGCGAGAGGTAGAACTTCTGCACATCGTATTCGCGCATCAGCCCCAGCAGTTGCGGCAACTGCGCGTGGTTTTCCTGGGTCAGGGTGGTGCGCAGGCCTACACGAATGCCAGCCTGGCGGCACAGGCTGATGGCATGCATCGAGCGCTCGAAACTGCCCTCGCACTGGCGGAATGCATCGTGGGTGGCCTTCAATCCATCAATGCTGATGCCCACATAGTCAAAGCGCGCATCGGCGATCTGCTGGATATTGCCTTCGTCAATCAACGTGCCATTGCTCGACAGCGCCACGAAAAAGCCCTTGGCGCGGGCATAGGCGCTGAGCTGGAACAGGTCATCGCGCAGCAAGGGCTCGCCGCCCGAGAGGATCAACACCTTGACCCCTGCGTCGTGCAGGTCGTCGATCACCTTCAGCGCGGCCTCGGTATCCAGCTCATCGCGGAACACACTGTCGGCGCTGGTGGCGTAGCAGTGCTTGCAGGTCAGGTTGCAGCGGCGCAGCAGGTTCCAGATCACCACCGGCGCGCGGTCGCTGCCCGGTTTGGCGCTGCGCGGTGGTGGGCATTGGCCGGCCAGGGTGCGCAGGTAATGACTGATCCTAAGCATGGAGTGGTCCTTGTGTGGGGGAGCTGTCTCGCCCTGCGGGGCTGCGTTGGCGGTGGGTCATCCAGCATCTGTGTGGGCAGCTTCCACCGTGGATCGTTGGGTCAGGCGCAGGCCGGTTTTTTTCAGGATGCGACTGCTCACCAACATCTCGCCCGCCCGGCTGGCATCGCCCAGCAAGAAGCGCAGGTGTTCACGATAACTGTCGATCTCTTCGCGGCTGCGGCCATGGACCATGGCGAACAGGTTGTAGGGCCAGTCCGCGCGCCGGGGCCGGCGATAGCAGTGGCTGACAAAGGTTTGGGCGCCGATCAGTTCGCCCAGGCGCGGCATTTGTTCATCGCACACATCCCACACGGTCATGCCGTTGTGGCGATAGCCCAAGCGATAGTGATTGGGCACGGCGGCGATCCGGCGGATCGCGCCTTCACCCTGCAAGCGCTTGAGCAGATCCAGGGTGGATTCGACGCTGATCCCCAATTGCTCGGCGAGCCAGGTCCAGGGGTCTTCCAACAGGGGTAGGCCGGCGTCGGTCAAATGGATCAAGCGCTGGGCCAGGCTCTCGTCAAACCGGGAAGTACAGACCGACATGGTAGGTTTGCTCCTTGGGCAGGTTAAGCACCTCAAGCCCGGTGATGGTGTGGATGTGCGAGAGGGTCTGCTCGAGGTCTTCGGCGGTGCCGCAGGCCAGCACAAACCACATGTTCCAGTGATGCTCGCGCCGGTAGTTATGGGCCACTTGCGGGAGTTCGTTGAGCTGCGCCGCGACCTGTTCAAAGCGTGCTTCAGGTACCGCCAGGGCGGCCAGGGTGAAGGCGCCGCCCAGGCGCTCAATATCAAACATCGGCCCGAAGCGCGTCAGCACGCCGTCTTCGAGCAGCAGGTGCAGGCGGTCGAGCAGTTCGTCGGGCGTGCTGTGCAGCTCTGCAGCCAGTAACTGCCACGGGTGACGAACCAGGGGCAGGCCCCGTTGCAGGCGGTTGATCAACTGACGGTCAAGTTCATCCATGGGCCCATACCTGGGATGGCGGTGGCGCAAAACGCCCGCCGCACTGCTTGAACATGCGTGTGCTGAATAACAGGTGGTGGGGCAGGTCGCTGAGCAGGTGCTGTTGCAACAGTGCCTCGATCTGCGCCTGCACCGCTGCGCGCTCACGCCCGTGGACCATGCAGAACAGGTTGTAGCGCCAGTGCGGCAAGCGCCGTGGCCGCTGATAGCACAGGGTGATGCCCGGCGCGCAACCCAGGCGCTGGCCGACTTCGTCGATCAGCGCATCGGGCACATCCAGCACCAGCATCGCGTTGGCCACAAAGCCCAGGGCGCGGTGGTTGAGCACCAGGCCGACGCGGCGGAACAGGCCCTGCTCCTGCCATTGCTGCATCTGCCGCAACACTTGCTGGTGATGGGCGCCGATCTGCTCGGCCAGGTCTTCATAGGGCCGCGACACCCTCGGCAGGCCGCGCTCCAGGCATTGGCGCAGGTCGAGCAGTTGCTCGTGGTTCAGCGGCGCGATCACAGGTGGCCTCCCAGGGCAAAGCCCAGGTCGATGCGGTAGGAGGTGAGCATCGGCAGGTCCAGAGGGATCAGGCCGGTGTCTTTTTCCAGTTCGTCGAGAATCTGTTCCAGGTGCCGGCGATTGGGCCCGGTCAGCACAAACCATAGGTTGTAGTGATGCTCGCGGGCGTAGTTGTGATTGACCTCGGGATAGCGACTGATGCGCGCGGCCACCTGCTCCAGGCGTTCGGCGGGCACCGCCAGGGCGGCCAGGGTACTGGCCCCGGCGCGGCTGTGATCGAACACCGGCCCGACCCGTGACAGTGCGCCTGCCAGTTCCAGGCGTTGCAGGCAGGCCATCAACTGTTTCTCGCTGCAGCCGAGGGTGTTGGCCATTTCCCTGTAAGGCTCGGCGCACAGCGGCATGCCATGTTGATAGCGGTCGATCAGGCGCGTGGTGAGCTCGTCAAGTTCCATCTCAATACCCCATTTTTTGCGCGCGGCTGCTGAAGAAGATTCCGCTGGGGCTTTCGGCCGGCAGGGTCTTGAGCAAGGTCAAGCGATAAGGATCCCAGACCTGCACCTGTTGGCCGTCGCGAACCGACAGCCACAGCTGCTCACCGCGCCCGGTGAATTCCATATGCAGCACACCAGGGCCGGGACGCAGGTCCGCGACCACCTGGTGGGTTTCAGTGTCGAGCACCTGTACCCGGTCGTTGTCCGGGTAGGCGAAGTTGACCCACAACTGGCGCCCGTCGGGCCGTGCGGTGACAAAAATCGGTTGGCCGGCCACGGCAATGGTGGCGGTCTGTTGCCAGGTGCGCGCATCCATCACCAGCACCTGATGGCGGCCCACGGCGGGCACGAAGGCCTGGTTATCGGCCACGGCCCAGCCTTCCAGATGCGGCATCTTGTACACCGGCAGTTTTTGCTGGCCGCGACCGTAGTCGGCGAGCACATGCTTGACCCCATGTTCGGGGTGCCACAAGTCGAGCTGGGCCATGCCGTCCTCGCCAAACAACCCGGCCATGTAGTAACGGCCATCGGCGGTGATCAGCGCGTCATAGGGCTGGCGACCAATGCCAGTGAAGCGGGTGATGGCCGGGGTGTTGCCCTGGCTGAAATCGGCGCTCCAGATTTCGTCGGTATCGAACAGGCTGAACACAAAGCGTTGCCCCGGCGCATCCACCAGGCCCACCACCCGCGAGCGTTTGCCGTCGGCCAGGGGCGTGGCCGGGATATCGGCCACCTGTTGCAGGGTCACGGCGTCGAACACCTTGACGCCACCGGGCTGGTAGTTGGAGACGGCAATCAAACGCCCGTCCTGGCTGATCGCGCCACCGATGCTGTTGCCCCCCTGGATCAGGCGTTTGTCGATGCGCTGGGTCAGCAGGTCGACCTTGGTCAGCCCGCCGTCACGGCCAAACAGGTAGGCGTAGCGCTGGTCCCGGGAAAACACTGCCGAGGCGTGGGACAGGTCGCCCAGCCCCGCGACCCGTGCCAGGCGGGCCTGGTGGCTGCTGTCGATAATCAGCAGGCTGCCGCTGGCGCGCTCCACCACCAGGCCCAGGTCGCCGCTGCCGCGCAACGGTGGATGGGAGCAGGCGGTGAGCAACAGGCCGGCAATGCAGGCAAGCAGGGGACGGATCATGGCGCGGGGGTTCCTTGCAGGAGGCGATCCACCAGCCAGGCAATATCGCCGGCATTGAGCAACGGCGCCCAGCCGGGCATCGCCAGGGCAGGGCGGCCATAGGTCACGGTGGCAATCAGGCTGTCGCGGGTTTGCCCGGACAGGGCTTGCGGGGTCAGGGCCGGGCCCAGGCCACCGGTCAGGTGCAGGCCGTGGCAGGCGCCACAGTCCTGGGTCAACAGGTGTTCCAGTTGGACCTGGCGCGCAGGCGCCGGTGCTCCGTGCACCGGCGCAGGAATGAGAAAGAGCAGCGCCATGGCCGAACCGATCATCGAGATTTGCATGGCGCGCTCCTTGTGCTTATTTCAGACTCAACACCCATTGGGCGAGGGTCAGGGCTTCGGCATCCGTGACGGGGTTGGCCGGCATCGGAATCGGTCCCCAGTTACCCTGGGTGCCGTTCTTGATGTGGCTGGCCAAGGTTTTGTCAGCGTCCTTGACGCCGGCATTTTTTGCCGCCACTTCCTTGAGCGCCGGGCCCACCATCTTGCTGTCGATGGTGTGGCAGGCGGCACAGGGTTTGCTCTTGAACAGCGCCGCGCCGTCATCGGCCATTGCGGTGGACAGGCTCAGGGCCGCGCCCAGGGTCGCCAGTGCAAGCAGGATATTTTTCATTGGTTTGCCTCTTGTTGATGAAGCTCAATAAATGTCGAATTGGGTGTTGTAGACGTTGAACTTGCCGGTCGGGGTAATCAGGCGCTTGTCCCGGATCACGTTCTTGAGCTTGAGGGTCTTGTCATCGACCACCACCAGCGCCGACTCCTCTTCCTGGCCGTTCCACACCGAGAACCACACTTCATCGCCTGCCTTGTTGTATTCCGGCTGCACCACGCGCAGGGCGCCTTGCTTGATGCCCGACCATTCGGCAATCGGCAGTACGGTGTAGCCAGCGTCGAGCTTGTCGATGTTGAACACCGCGACCGACTGGCTGAGCTTGGTGTCGGGGTTGAGCGTGGTGTCGACATACAGGTGCCGCGAGTTGGGGTGGGTCTTGATAAACAGCGAGCCACCGCCCTGGCCGTTGAGCGAGGTCACTTGCTTCCAGGCGTACTGCGGGTGCTTGACCGGGTCGGTGCCGATCACCGAAACCCCACCGTCACCCAAGTGACTGGTGGCCCACACCGGACCGTATTGCGGGTGTACAAAGTTGGCGCCACGGCCGGGGTGCGGGGTCTTGCCGACATCCACCAGAGCGGTGAGCTTGCGCTCCTTGGAGTCAATCACTGCAACCTTGTTGGAGTTGTTCGCCGCCGTCATGAAGTAGCGATGGGTGCTGTCCCAGCCGCCGTCGTGCAGGAAGGGCGCGGCGTCGATGGTGGTGATGGTGAGGTTTTTGATGTCTTGGTAATTGACCAGCATGACCTTGCCGGTTTCTTTGACGTTGACGATGAACTCGGGCCATTCGTGGGACGCGATGATCGCCGCCACCCGTGGTTCCGGGTGGTATTCCTGCTTGTCCACGGTCATGCCGCGGGTCGAAACGATCTGCTTGGGCTCTAGGGTCTCGCCGTCCATGATGGTGAACTGCGGCGGCCAGTAGGAACCGGCAATCGCGTACTTGTCTTCATAGCCTTTGAACTTGGAGGTCTCCACCGAACGGGCCTCGATGCCCACCTTGATCTCGGCGACTTTGGTCGGCTCGGCAGGCCACAGGTCGATCATGTCGATCTTGGCGTCACGGCCGATCACCAGCAGGTAGCGGCCCGAAGCGGAAATCCGCGAGATGTGCACGGCGTAGCCGGTGTCGATGAGCTTGACGATTTTCTTGCTGTCGCCGTCGATCAGGGCGATTTTGCCGTCGTCACGCAGGGTCACGGAGAACAGGTTTTCCAGGTTCAGCTGGTTGAGCTGCTTCTTCGGACGGTCTTCGGGTTTGACCAGCAGCTTCCAGGTCTTGAGCGTCTCGGCCATGCCCCATTCCGGTGGGGTGGGCGCGGTGTGCTGGATGAAGGTCGCCATGCTGGTGATCTGCGCCTTGGTCAGCGCATTGGAGGTACCCCAGTTCGGCATGCCGGCGGGGGAACCGTAGGTGATCAGGGCTTCCAGATACGCCTGGCCCCGGGCCTGGGTGATGTCCGGGGTCAGCGGCTTGCCGGTGGCGCCTTTGCGCAACACACCATGGCAACCGGCGCAGCGCTCGAAGTAAATCTGCTTCGATGCATCGAACTCGGCTTGGCTCAAGTCCGGTGCGCCAGGGCTCTTGACCATGGCTGCAGCCGGCGCGGGAGCCGCGGCGAAGGCCTGTGTTGAGAGGGCCAGGGCCAGCGCGCAGCTGAGCCTGGCCAGCGTCAGTACGAAGGGTGTTTTGTTGCGAGTCAGCATTCCATATCTCCTCAGGCAAGACCTTTGCGATCTGGGTAGAGCGCAGGTTCTTAGTGCCAGCAGAGACTATGTCGCGGCGGGTGAATGACCGCTTGACGGCGATCAAGTTTGCCCTGAGTACGGCTTGCCAGGTTGTCGCAGGCCCCCGTAGCGTGGCTGCCAAACCCGCTGTCCATGCAAGGTGCGCTATGACCGAACCCTTCTACCAAGCCGTCAACAACGAACATGAGTTGTTCGAGCACGCCTGGCGTCACCGCATGCCGGTGCTGATCAAGGGCCCCACCGGCTGCGGCAAGACCCGCTTCGTCCAGCACATGGCCCACCGTCTGCAATTGCCGCTGTATACCGTGGCCTGTCACGACGACCTCAGCGCCGCCGACCTGATCGGCCGCCACCTGATCGGCGCCCAGGGCACCTGGTGGCAGGACGGCCCGTTGACCCGCGCAGTGCGTGAAGGGGGCATTTGCTACTTGGACGAAGTGGTCGAGGCACGGCAAGACACCGCCGTGGTCCTGCACCCGGTGGCCGATGACCGTCGCGAGCTGTTCCTGGAACGCACGGGCGAAGTCCTCAAGGCGCCGCCGTCGTTCATGTTGGTGGTGTCCTACAACCCCGGTTACCAGAACCTGCTCAAAGGAATGAAACCCAGCACCCGCCAGCGGTTTGTGGCGATGCGCTTTGGTTATCCCGCGACAGCCGAAGAAGAGCGCATCGTCGCCCGCGAAGCCCAGGTGGATGGCGCCTTGGCGGCCCAGGTGGTGCGCCTGGGGCAGGCCTTGCGCCGGCTGGACCAGCATGACCTGGAAGAAGTGGCGTCCACGCGCTTGCTGATCTTCACCGCCCGCCTGATTGCCGCTGGCATGCTCCCGCGCGAAGCCTGCATGGCCTGCCTGGCGGAAGCGCTGAGCGACGACCCACAAACCGTCGCGGCCCTGATGGACGTGGTTGATGTTCATTTCAGTTGAGCGGCGGCTGCCGGGTGATTTGGCGATGTGGTTCTTTATCCTCGCCGAACTCTCGGTGTTTGCGATTCTGATCCTCGCCTTTGCCGTGACCCAGACGCTGCGGCCCGAGGTCTTTGCCGAGGGCCGCGCACAGTTGGATACCTCCACCGGCCTGGCGATGACCCTCAGCCTGCTGACGGCCGGCCTACTCGCCGCGTTGGCACAGCAACAGGTCATTGCAGGTCGCCCACGGCGGGCAGGTGGGTTATTGGCGTTGGGACTGGCGGTGGCGGCGGTTTATGTGTGGATCAAACTTGGCGAGTACGGGCACCTGGCTGCGGCCGGCCTGGGCCTGGAGCGCAGCACGTTCTTTACCCTGTACTGGATTTTGACCGGGTTTCATTTTCTGCATGTGCTGTTGGGCATGCTGATCCTGGCGTGGTTGGCGTTGCGCTGCTGGCGCCGGGCCTATGGTCCGGGGCGTCAGTCGGGTTTCGAGTCCGGGGTGTTGTATTGGCATATGGTGGATCTGGTGTGGGTGGTGCTGTTTCCGTTGGTGTACGTGTTGTGAAGTTGCTGGCGTGCTGGGCCGGGCTGGTGCTGCTCAGCGTGGGCACCGTCATGTCCGGTGCGGCGGGCTGGTGGTGGCTGGTGGTGTTGGCAGCGGTGGCCAAGGCCTGGGTGATTGCCGATGGGTTTATGGAACTGCGGCATGCGCCTTGGGGATGGCGGGCGGCGATGTTGGCGTGGCCGGTGGTGCTGGTGGCAGGGATGGTCGTGATGCGTTGATGACGATGATGGACCTCCTGGCTGTGGGAGTGGGCAAAGACTTCAAGGAGAGCCGGCGGTCTGCCCGGTAAAAAGATCATGGTGTGGCGCAGGGATATTAAATAGAATGAATCTCATTTGAGACTCACTCGCGCCGCCCAGGGTTCGCTTGCCATGAATGATGCCGTATTGCCAACGACCGCCGCAGAACCCAGCCTGAGCACCTTGTACCGCGACCATCGCAGCTGGCTGGAAAGCTGGTTGCGCCGGCGCCTGGGCAACGCCTGGGATGCCGCCGACCTGAGCCAGGACACCTTCCTGCGGGTGCTGGCCAGCGCCCAGCCAGTGGCGCAATTGCAGGAACCACGGGCCTATCTGGTGACGGTGGGCAAGCGCCTGCTGGTCAATTTCCACCAGCGCCGCAGCCTGGAGCAGGCGTATCTGAATGCCTTGGCACGCCTGCCTGAAGAGTGCGTGCCGTCGCCGGAGCAACGCTGGTTGCTACTGGAAACCCTGCAGGCCCTGGATGAATTGCTTGACGGTCTGGCGCCGGTGGTGCGCCGGGCGTTTCTCTGGAGCCAGCTCGAAGGCCTGGGCTACCGGGAGATTGCCGAGCGTCTCAAGGTCTCGGAGCGCACGGTCAAGCGCTATATGGCCCAGGCCTACGAACATTGCCTGCTGGTGGAACTGTGAGCCGTACCCCAGCGGATGTGGCCCGGGCCGCGGCGCACTGGCTGGCGCTGTTGGAATCCGGCACCGCTGGCGAGCGCGACCATGCCGGCTTGCAACAATGGCGCGACAGCCATCCCCAGCACGAACAGGCCTGGCAAAAAGCGCAACTGCTGCGCCAGCGCTTTGCCGACTTGCCATCCTCCCTGGCCATGGCCAGCCTCGACCGCCCGCAACCGGGCCGGCGCGCCGTGCTCAAGCGTGCCCTGGGCGTGGCTGCGCTGGTGCCGGCGGCCTGGTTGCTCAGTCGCCAGTTACCCCTCGACGTATGGCGTGCCGACCTGCATACCGCCACTGGCGAGCGCAAGCGCGTGCCGCTGGTCGATGGCAGCACCCTGCAACTGAACACCGCCAGCGCGGTGGATGTGGACCTCGCTGCGCGGCGCCTGACCCTGGTCGAAGGGGAGATGGCGCTGACTGTACCCGGTACGGCGGCGCTGAACGTACACAACCGTTATGGCCAGGTTATCGCCAGCCAGGCCGTGGTCTGCGTGCGCCAGTTGGCGGATGCTTGCCTGGTGTCGGTACTCAAGGGCCGGGTACAAGTACTCGACGGGCACGGGCGTGCTGCCTGGGTGCAAGGTGGGCAACAAATACGGCTGCAACCTGTGGGGCTGGGGGCGCCGATGCCGTTCGACGTGCAGCAACTGGGGTGGCGCGACGGTGTACTGACGGCGCAGAACCAGGCGCTGGGTGACTTCCTGCGCGAACTGGATCGCTACCGCCCGGGCGTCCTGCGCTGGGACCCGAGCCTGGAAACCTTGCGCGTCACCGGCAGTTTCCGCCTGGACGACACCGACTCCATCCTCAGCCTGTTGGCCACCACTCATGGGCTGCAGGTGCAGTTCCGCACACGCTATTGGGTCACGCTGCAGCCGCGCAAAACCCTGGGCTGATCGCGATCTTATTGTCCCGGCAGATCCCATGGGGGAGCGGGCAAGCCCACTCCCACACAAGCCCTTTCCCACCTTTTTATCGGCCAGTTCGCAAGACCGTGGCCCTTTTTTTCGGCTCGCCTGTCATCCAAGGCAAGTGAACGAAAACAGAGAGCCTTTTAATGCCCGTCGTCCCGCCATCATTGTTGCGCCTGAGTTTGGTGCTGAGCCTGAGTGCCAGTCCGTTGTTTGTTCCTGTGAGCTGGGCCGAGGACGCGGCCCGACGCAGTTATCAGGTGCCGGCCGGCACCCTGGGCAGTGCGTTGACCCGCTTTGCCGGGCTGGCCGGGGTCAATCTGTCGGTCGATCCGGCCCTGGTCGGCGGCCGCCAAAGCGCCGGGATCTCCGGTGAGTTTGCCGTCGAGGAAGGCTTCGCGCGTCTGCTGCAGGGCTCGGGCCTGCAATTGCAGGCGGTGGGTGAGCGTGCCTACACCTTGATCCCCGCGCCGCAGGGCGGTACCTACCAGTTGCCAGCCACCTCGATTCTCGGGGCCGCGAACACACCCGTCGCCGAAACCTACGCCGGTGACCAGGTCACGCGCAAAGGTGCGCAGGGCATGCTCGGCGACGGCGACTTTATGGATACGCCGTTCAACCTCACGTCCTATACCGCCAAGGCAGTGAAAAACCTGCAGGCGCGGACCCTCGGCGAGATGGTTGCCAGCGATCCTTCGGTGCGCATCACCAACCCGGCCGGCGGGCGTTTCGAGCAGTTCTCGGTGCGCGGTTTCAGCCTGTTCAACAGTGATGTGTCCTACGGCGGCCTGTATGGCGTGCTGCCGACCTACGCCATCGACATGGAAATGGTCGAGCGCGTCGATATCCTCAAGGGCCCCGGCGCCTTGCTCGGTGGCATCGCGCCTCGGGGCAGCATCGGTGGCGGGATCAATATCGAGCCCAAGCGCGCCGGCGACACACCGCTCACCGAGTTCACCGGCAGCTATGCCTCGGCCGGGCAGTTCGGGGGGGCGGTGGATATCGGTCGGCGGTTTGGCGATGAGCAGCAGTTTGGCGTGCGCTTCAATGGCGTGAAGCAGTCCGGCGATACCGAATGGGATCATCAGGAGGTGGACCGTGAAATGACAGTGATCGGCCTCGACTACCGCAAGGAGCGGGTGCGCCTGTCCCTCGACCTCGGGCGCCAGGAACGCACCGGCGACGCACCTCAGGAGCGCGTGGAAATCGCCAAGGGTAGCGTGATGCCCAAGGCCAAGGACATCCGTGACAACTTCGCCCAGTCCTGGACCTATTCCCATACCAAAGACACCTTTGGCGCGGTGCGTGGCGAGTTTGATGTCAGCGATTCATTGATGGTCTATGCCGCAGCCGGGGCGCGCAAAGGCAACTACGACTTCCTGCGCCACGGCGTGCAGGCAACCCAGAGCAATGGCGACTTCACCGTGGTGCCGCGCAGCTTCCGTCGCGACGAAGACGTCAAGACCGTCACCGTCGGCGCGCGCAGTTGGTTCGACACCGGCTCGGTAGGGCACACCCTCAATGTCAGCCTCAATCAGTTCAATATGGATTTCGACAATGCCGGCGAGCGCTACACCCCCGGCAAGAGCAACCTCTACAACCCGGTGGTTTTGCCCCACCCAGGCAAGGCCGTGCGCTGGGACACCAGCACCCACACCGAAAACCGTTTCACCAGCCTGGCCCTGGCCGACACCCTGGCGTTTTTTGATGAGCGGGTGCTGCTGACCCTCGGCGCCCGCCTGCAAAAGGTCCAGGTCACCTCCTGGAGCAATGGCATCAAGGACCAGCCGGAGTACGACGAACAAGCTACCTCGCCGGCCCTGGGCCTGGTGGTGAAAGTCACCGATCAGTTGTCCCTGTACACCAACTACATGGAAGGCTTGAGCCAGGGCGAGACCGCGCCATCGAGCGGGGTGCGCAATGAAAACGCGATCTTCCCACCGACCAAGAGCAAGCAGGTGGAAGTCGGCGCCAAGTACGACATGGGCAGCTTCGGCATGAGCGCCAGCGTGTTCCGGATCAAGCAGCCGGCCTATGGCATCGACAGCCAGGGTTTCTTCAAGCCCAACGGCGAATTGCGCAACCAGGGTGTGGAACTGAACGTGTTTGGCGAGCCCCTGACGGGCGTGCGCCTGCTCGGTGGGGTGATGCTGCTCGACAGCGAACAGACCAAGACCGCCCAGGGCCTGACCGACGGCAAGCGCGGCACCGGTGCGCCGATTGCCAACGTCAACCTGGGCGCCGAATGGGATATCCCACGCCTGCAAGGCGTGACCCTGACCGCCCGTGCGATCCATACCGGCGCGCAGTACCTGGATGCGGCCAACCAGCAGAAAATCGACAATTGGGAACGCTATGACCTGGGCGCGCGCTACACCTTCAAGGTCAAGGAAAACCCGGTGACCCTGCGCGCGACCGTGGAGAATGTGCTGGACACCACTTACTGGGCGTCGGCCGCGACCTCCAGCGACAGCGCGCCGGGCCTGACACTGTCGACGCCGCGAACGTGGCTGGTGTCGGCAACAGTGGGTTTTTAATATTCAAAAAAGGAATAAATAAATAGTTATTTATTCCTTTTATTGTTGGTGCGGAGGGCGCATTTTAAAGGCCTGCGCATTCGTGCGGATTGACCCAACATTGAAAGGAAAACCCACATGACCATCAAAGCGATCAACGTGCGCAACCAGTTCAAGGGCGTGATCAAGGAGATCCTGCTCGGCGAAGTGGTGTCCGAAATCGACGTGCAGACGGCGTCCGGAATCGTCACTTCGGTGATCACCACCCGCTCGGTGCGCGACCTGGAGTTGAAGGTGGGCAGCGAAGTGATTGCCTTCGTCAAATCCACCGAAGTGTCCATCGCCAAGCTCTGAGTCCAGCCCTTGCAGGCGTCGGCAAGCCGGCGCTTACAAGGTTTTCAGCGCACGTTCCAGGCGTGAAATACCTTCTTCGAGCAACGCCCGCGGGCAGCCGAAGTTCAAGCGCACGAACTGCTGGCTGTCATCGCCAAACTCCACACCTGCACTCAAACCCACCTTGGCCTGTTCCAGGAAAAACCGCTGTGGGTCGTCCAGGCCCAGGGCGCTGCAATCCAGCCAGGCCAGGTAGGTGCCTTGCGGGGCATGCATGACCACGCCGGGCAGGCGTTTTTGTACGGCATCCAGCAGGTAGTCGCGGTTGTCTTGCAGGTACGCCACCAACGCTTTCAACCATTCATCACATTGGCTATAGGCCGCCCAGGTGGCTTCCAGGCCCAGGGGGCTGACGCTGTCGACCATGCCGCAGCGCGCCTTGTTGAAGCGTTCGCGGATAAGTGGGTCCTGGACAATGGCAAAGCAGGTCTTCAGGCCGGCGACGTTGTAGGCCTTGCTGGCTGACATCAGGGTAATGGTGCGGCGGGCGATTTCTGCGCTCAGCGACGCGATGGGGATATGCCGGCGCCCGTCAAAGCACAGCTCGGCATGGATTTCGTCAGAGATAATCAGCGTGCCCTGATCCAGGCAGGCGTTGGCCACGGCCAGCAGCTCCTCGCGGGGGAACACCTTGCCCAGTGGGTTGTGGGGGTTGCTCAACAGCAACGCACCGGCGCCTTTCAAGGCCTGGCGCAAAGCGGGCAGGGGGGTGAGGTATTCGCCCTGGTCGTTCAGTTCGAAGGGCACTTCGATCTTGGGCAGGTTCCAGTTGCCCGCGGCATGGCGCAGCGGCGCATAGTTGGGGGTTTGCAACACCACCGACTGGCCTGGCTGGACAAAGGCGTGCAGGGCCATGTTGAAACCGGGCTCGACGCCCGGCAGGAACAACAGTTCATCGGGCTGCACGCGCCAGGCGTACTTGTCCCACAGGTCGCGGATGATCGCTTCGCGCACTTCTGGCCGGGCGACGCTGTAGCCGAGCATCTGCTGGTCCAGGCGTGCGTGCAGGGCCTTGAGGATCGCCGGTGGCGCGGCGATATCCATGTCGGCAATCCACATCGGCAAGACATCTTCTGGGTAACGGCTCCACTTGGTACTGCCGGTGCCGAGGCGAGGGTGGATCGTGTCGAAATCAAAGCTCATGGGGGCGCTCGTGTCAGGAAGGCGGGCGAAGAATGCCGTCGATTCTAAGTCAGCCGGCCTGATAGGTCATCAATTGCTCCTCGCACATAATGCGGATGGTGCGCCGTTGCACTTCAATCAGCCCGGCGTCCACCAGCCGATGCAGAATCCGCGAAAACGTTTCTGGCTGAATCCCCAGTTTGGAGGCCACCAGGCGCTTGGGCACTTGCAGCACTACATCGCCACTGGCCAGATCGCGCTCCTGGATCAGGAAGCTGATGACCCGGCGGCTGGCGTTGGCCAGGCTCAGGGTGTCGATGTCCTTCAGGCGTTGATGCAGGTGGATGCTCATCGTGCCGAGGATCGCCAGGCAGATCTGCGGCTGGTCCTCCAGGGCCTTGCGGTAATGATGGCCCTCGATGCTCACCAGCACGCTGTCCTTGAGCGCCGTGGCACTTACCGGGTACGCCTTGGCCTGGCTGAACAACAGGGCTTCGGCAAAAGTCTGGCCGGGGCGGATGACTTCCACCAGATGCTCCTGGCCTTCGCCGGTGACCCGGTGCAACTTGACCTGGCCGCTGACCAGCAGGAAAAACCGATCGGCAGGGTCGCCCTGGTGCATCAGGGTCACATGCCCGGGCAGACGCTTGAGGTTGGCCAGGGTGCAGACGTCCTGGAAGATCTTCTCCGGCAACGGACTGAACAGATGATGCCGGCGCAGGGTTAAGACGATGGATGGGTGGGTCAACATGGCGTACCTCCGCTCCCGCCCATGGTAGGGCGTGCGGCCGGCGGGGCCTATGCCTCGTTGGAGGTAGCTCCGTAGAGGGAGTGTTCGCGCAGCAGTGCCGAAAATGCGTCCCGGGCCGGGTGACAACCTGCATGGGCGTGCCAGTAAAACCGGTTGTCGATGTGCGTCAGTTCCGCGAACTCATGGCCTTGCCAGTTGGCACCCTGGCGGTATTGCTCGTAGATCCCCCGAGGCACCAGCGCGGCGCCGCTGCCAGCACTGACACAACCGACAATCGTGCCGTAGCTGGCGATGCTGACGATGGGGCAGACCTGGTCGTGGCGAGACAACCACTGCTCCAGCGCCAGGCGATAGGGGCAACCTGAGGGCCACATAAACAGGGTCAGGCCCTGCAGATCCGCGACGCTGCGCACCGGGCCCAGCGACGTGGGGGCAATCAGTACCAGGTCTTCGCTGTACAGCACCGCGCTTTCCAGCCCGGGGCGTTGCACATCCACGGCGACAATCGCCGCGTCCAGCCGATGGTGCTGGATATCATCGAGCAACTGCGACCAGGTGCCGGTGCTCAACTCCAGCGACACTTGGGGGTACAACGCGTGATAACGCGCCAGCAGCTGTGGCAAGCGCCCGGTTGCACTGGACTCGATAGCACCGATGCGCAGTCGCCCATGGGGCGCGCCACCGGGGGCGACGGCACGCCGGGAGGCTTCGGTCAGGTCGAGGATTTTCGTCGCATATTCGATAAACACTTCGCCGGCGGGGCTGACCCGCAGACCCCGGCCCTCGCGCACAAACAGCGCGACGCCGAGTTCCTGCTCGAGGGACTTGAGCCTTGCGGTGATATTGGACGGCACGCAATGCAGCTGCTTCGCCGCACGGGCGATGCTGCCCAGTTCGTAGACCGCCTTGAACATGCGCAGTTGGGACAGTTCCATGGTTCACCTGGAGTGAAGAGTGGGCTCAGTTTAAGTCACTTTTTTCCGGGGCTGGGGTTTCTCATACTTTTGCCAGGCAGTGCCTGTGCGCTGCCACGTCCCTGAGAACGCTCATGCCCCGTGCAAAAATTATCCTGGCAACACTCTTCGTCATTCTCTGCTGGGCGTATTCGCCGATCGGCATCCATATCGCGTTGCAAGCTTATGCGCCCGATAACCTGGCGTTGTTGCGTTTTTTGATCGCCTCCGGGTTCATGGCCGGTGTGGCCTGGATCAAGGGGATTTCCCGGCCCAGACTGCGGGATTTGCCTTTGTTTGCGGTGCTGGGATTGTTTGCCGTGACGCTGCACCACATCGCCCTCAACTACGGCCAGCGCGGTGTGAGTGCCGGCGCTGCCAGCGTCCTGGCGCAATCCACGCCCTTGTTCAGCGCGTTACTTGCCAGCACGCTGTTCAAGGAGCGGCTCGGGGCCTGGCAGTGGGGTTGCGTGCTCGGCGGCCTGCTCGGCGCCGGAGTCGTGGCGGTAGGGGATCGCGGCTTGGGCGAGCTGGATGGGCATGGGTTGTTGATCCTGCTGGCGGCGGCGTCCTGGAGCCTGTATTTCGCTCTGCAAAAGCGTTATTCCCAGCATTACGACGGGCTGACCCTGGTGTGTTTCACCCTCTGGTCAGGTACGGCGTTGCTGCTGGTGTATCTGCCAGGGCTGCCGGCGGAGTTGGCCCAGGCTTCGGTGTCGGTGAACCTGGCAGTGCTGGTGCTGGGCATCTTTCCCAGTGCGCTGGCGTACCTGGCCTGGGCTTATGTGCTGACGCATAGCCAGGTCAGTCGGGCAGCGATTGCGCTTTATCTCATACCGCCGGTGGCGATGCTGATGGCGTGGGTGATATTGGCGCAGCGGCCTTCGGTAATGGTGATTGTGGGGACGGTGATTGTCCTGGCGAGTGTGGGGGCGTTGACGGTGAAAGTGCGGTGACGTAACTGACTGTCGCCGTTGGGTGGCTGGCGATGGCCATGTTTGGGTTGGGGTACAGATCCGTTGTTGCGATGGCGGTACATCAGTCCCTAACCAGCCTGACGCAAATGCTCCATCGCCCACACCGCCGCTTCCACCCGCGAGCGCAACCCCAGCTTGTGCAGCAAGTTCTTCACATGCACCTTCACCGTGCCCTCGGTAATCCCCAGTTTGTGCCCGATCACCTTATTGCTATACCCCCCGGCAATGGTCTTCAACACCTGCCGCTCGCGCTCGGTCAGTTCCACCGCCGCATGGGGCTGGGGCGAGCGCAGGGCCTGGGCCAGCACCCGAGTCAGGCCGGGGCTGATCACCAGGGCGCCGTGCAGGGCATCGCGGATGTACTGGATCAGCAACTCCGGCTCCATGTCCTTGAGCAGATACCCATTGGCATCCAGGCGCAGGGCGTCGCGGATGTCGTCTTCGGCATCGGACACGGTAAACAGCAAGACCTTGCCGCCATAGGCCATGGCCCGCAGGCGGCGCAGGGTTTCCAGGCCGTTCATCTGCGGCATGTTGTTGTCCAGCAGCACCAGGTCCGGTTGCAGCGATTCGATCAGGCCCAGGGCTTCTTCGCCATTGCCGGCTTCGCCCACCACGTGCAGGTCATCTTCCAGTTCGAGCATCTGGCGCATGCCGTGGCGCATCATCGGATGGTCGTCGACGAGCAGGATGCGGTGGCGGACTGATGGGTTGATGAGCGCCGTGTTCATGACAAGCTACCTTCTTGTAGGGAGGGCCCGAGAAATTCCGGGCGAAACAGCAAGTGCACCCGAGTGCCCTGGGGCTCGCGGGAGGAAATGTCCAGTTGGCCGTGCAGGCTGCGGGCGCGTTCGTCCATGATGGTCAGGCCGTGGTGTTCACGTTGGTCCACCGGCTCGCTGAAGCCGCGGCCATCGTCTTCAATGCTCAGGCTGACGGTTTCGCCATGCTGGCGCAGTTGCAGCCAGGCATTCTCGGCATGGGCATGGCGCAGGCAGTTGGACAGGGCTTCGCGGGTCACCTGCAACAGGTGGATCTGTTCACTGGCCGACAGCTGGAAGGCCAGGGCATCCACGTGCAGGTGTACCTGGAACTCGCCACGCCGGGAGAATTCCTCGGCGGTGTCTTTTAGCTCCTGGACCAGCCCGGCATCGTGGATTTGCAGGCGGAAGGTGGTGAGCAGCTCCCGCAGTTGCCGATAGGCATTGTTCAGGCCTTCGCGCAGTTCGCCGGTGACGGTTTCCAGGGTGGCCTTGGGTTCGTCGCGGCGCAGCAGGGTCTGCATGCGGCTGACTTGCAGCTTCATATAGGACAGGGCCTGGGCCAGGGAATCATGCAGTTCGCGGGCGATGATGGTGCGTTCGTCGAGCAGCAGAAGGCGGTGGTCCTGTTCGCGCTGGCGTTTGAGGGACAGCGAGGTGCCGATCAGGTTGGCCAGGGCCTGGATCAGTTGTTGCTCCCAGGCCTGGGGCGCATGGCCGTCGACAAAGTGCGCCTTGAGTTCGCCCAGTTCCGCGCCCTGGTTGCTGATGCTGAACACCTGGGGCGGGGCCACGTGATGGCGCTCGCAGGTCGCGCAATCGCCAATGGCGCAGACGTTGCGGCTGTTGCCGCCGTGCAGCGCGAGCATCTGTTGCGCCGGGGCGAGGAAGTGCCCTTGCAGGCACAGCGACAGGCGCAGGCCCGGCAGGCGTTTCTGGAAGCGCCGGATCAACTCGTCGAGACCTTCGGCGTTGGCCAGGCGCGTGGCCAGGCTGCGACTGCTCTCGTAGAGCAATTCCAGGGCGGCGTTGGCCTGTTGCAAATTGAGGGTTTTTTGCTGCACCTGGCTTTCCAGGGTGCGGTGGGACTGCTCGATGGTTTCGGCCAGGGTGTTGAAGCTCAGGGCCAACTGCCCCAGCTCATCCTGGGAGCGGTGATTGACCCGGGTCTGGTAATCCCCCTCACGAAAGCGCCGGGTGGCGTCCACCAGTTCCTTCAAGGGGGTGACCACGCCGTACTGCAATTCATACAGCCCAAGCAGCAGGATGATCAGCGTGCTGAACAGCGCCAGGCCCTGGATCAACTGTTGCCAGCCTTGTTTGTGCTCGCTCTGTTGCTGCAACAGGCTGACGAACTGGTTCAGTTGCTCGACAAAGGCCGGCGCGCGTTCGCGGAAGAGGGCGCCGTCGTCGCGCTCGATGGCCGGGCGCAGCTCCTGGTTCCAGTGTTGCTGGATCTGCCGGTAGCTCTGTTGCAAGGCGCTGTGGGGGCCGTCTTCCAGTACCGCTTTCAGCGACTGGCTGTCGAGGCGCCGTTGCAGGCTTTGAGTGATGGCCTGGATCTCGTTGGCGGGGGCATGGTCGGCGAGCTTCCAGCTCAGGTGGTAGGTCTCCATGCGCACCGAGCCTGCGGTGTTGATGGCCGCGCCATCGCCCTGGCTGAACCAGGCGATCAGCCCGGCGCTCAGGGAACTGGCCAGGGCCAGGATTGCAATCAGGATCACCGCGACACCGGCGCGTGCGGGCAGGGAGCTGCGCAGCCAGTTAAACATCACGGCGTAATCGAAGGGGTAAGAACAGCAGCATGACGGCACCTGGCACGGGAAACAGCATTGAATTGTGCATTCCCTGGCGCACTACCTCTAAAGAGTTGCCGGCGGACCCTCCCACGGGAAAAAGCCGGCACAAGAGATCAATCCATTGATAAATAAAGACTTTCTCTTGTTATTGGGCCTACCTCCTTAGAGGTAGACGGGCTAAGCATAGGCCAATACCCCCCAGGCGGACGTTGATCTGGGTCAAGTTCCTGGAGGGCCTCGCCCCTAACCTGCGCTCATGGAATCACTTCTGGGAGCGCAAACCGTGACTCAACCCCGTGTAAGACAGGGCCTGGTGCTGGGCATGAGTACACTGGCCTTCACCGTGTGCTTTATGGTCTGGATGATGTTCGCCGTCCTCGGCGTGCCGATCAAAGAGCTGCTGCAACTCAACGAAACCCAGTTCGGCCTGCTGGCCGCCACCCCGGTACTGACCGGCTCCCTGGTGCGCCTGCCCCTGGGCCTGCTGACTGACCGCTTCGGCGGGCGCATCGTGTTCTTTGTCTTGATGCTCACCTGCGTGCTGCCGCTGTACTTGATCACCTACGCCACCGCCTTCTGGCAATTCCTTGTGCTGGGGCTGTTTGTCGGCCTGGCCGGCGGCTCGTTCTCGGTGGGTATCGCCTACGTCGCCAAGTGGTTCGACAAAGACAACCAGGGCTTTGCCATGGGCGTGTTCGGCGCCGGCAACGCGGGGGCTGCAGTCACCAAGTTTCTGGCGCCGGCCCTGATTGCCCTGGGGACCTGGCACCTGGTGCCGAAAGTGTTCAGCGCGATCCTGTTTATCACCGCGCTGCTGTTCTGGTTCCTCACCAGCGAGAACAAGGCCCACCGCAGTGCCGGTGGCGCGACCTTGCGCGAGCAACTGCTGTGTCTCAAGGACCCGGCCGTGTGGCGCTACTGCCAGTACTACTCGATTGTGTTCGGCGGCTACGTGGCCCTGGCGCTGTGGGCGACCAAGTACTACGTGCAGGAATACGGCTTCAGCCTGCAAAGCGCCGCGCTGTTGGCCGCGTGCTTTTCCCTGCCCGGTGGCGTGCTGCGCGCTGTGGGCGGCTGGATGTCCGACCGCTGGGGCGCACAGAGCGTGACCTGGTGGGTGCTGTGGGTCAGCTGGATCTGCCTGTTCCTGCTCAGCTACCCGCAGACCCAGTTGCAGGTGCAAACCGTCAATGGCCCGCTGGACTTCCATATCGGCCTCAACGCCACCCTGTTCACCGTGCTGCTGTTTGTGATGGGCATCGCCTTCGCCTTCGGCAAGGCCTCGGTGTTCAAGTACATCGCCAATGACTATCCGCAAAACATGGGCGCGGTGTCCGGCATCGTCGGCCTGGCGGGCGGCCTTGGCGGCTTTGTCCTGCCAATCATGTTCGGCGCCCTGGTGGACCTCACCGGCGTGCGCTCCTCCTGCTTCATGTTGATGTACGGCGTGGTCTGGGTATCCCTGACCTGGATGTACTTCAGCGAAATCCGCAAGCAACCGCTGCTTGGTAAAGCGGCGGCCCAGCCTCTCCAAGGAGAATCCGCATGACTATCGCGCAAAAGCCCAACTCGGGCCCGGTGATCCACGACTGGCGCCCTGAAGACCCGGCGTTCTGGGGCGCCAGCGGCAAGCAGACCGCGACCCGCAACCTGTGGATCTCGATCCCGGCGCTGCTGTTGGCCTTCGCCGTGTGGATGGTGTGGAGCACGGTGATCGTGCGCCTGAACGCCATCGGCTTCAGCTTCACCACTGACCAGCTGTTCTGGCTGGCGGCATTGCCCGGCCTGTCTGGCGCCACCTTGCGCGTGTTCTATTCGTTCATGGTGCCGATCTTCGGTGGCCGCCGCTGGACGGCCCTGAGCACTGCGTCGCTGCTGATTCCATCACTGTGGATGGGCTTCGCGGTACAAGACCCGAGCACCTCCTACAGCGTGTTTGTATTGATCGCGCTGCTGTGCGGCTTCGGTGGCGGCAACTTCGCCTCGAGCATGTCCAACATCAGCTTCTTCTATCCCAAGTCCCAGCAAGGCACGGCCCTGGGCCTGAACGCCGGCCTGGGTAACCTGGGGGTGTCGGTGATGCAGTTCTGCGTGCCGCTGGTGATTACCTTCGGTGTGTTCGGCCTGATTGGCGGCCAGCCCCAGACCCTGGAAGACGGCAGCCAGTTGTGGCTGCAGAACGCCGGGTTTATCTGGGTACCGTTCATCATCACCGTGACCCTGTTTGCCTGGTTCGGCATGAATGACCTGTCCAGCGCCCGCGCTTCGTTCAGCGAGCAGGCGGTGATCTTCAAGCGCAAGCACAACTGGCTGATGTGCTGGTTGTACCTGGCCACCTTCGGCTCGTTCATTGGCTTCTCGGCCGCCTTCCCGATGCTGATCAAGACCTCGTTCCCAGACGTCAACGCCTTGAAATTCGCCTTCCTCGGCCCGCTGGTAGGTGCCCTGGTACGCCCATTGGGTGGCTGGCTGGCCGACAAACTGGGCGGTGCGCGGGTGACCTTGTGGAACTTCGTGCTGATGATCGTGATGGTGTTCGGCGTCCTGCACTTTTTGCCCCTGAACGGCGAGGGCGGCAGCTTCTACGGCTTCCTCGGCATGTTCATGCTGCTGTTCATCACCACCGGCATCGGCAATGGCTCCACCTTCCGCATGATCCCGGTGATCTTCCGCACCCAGCATGAAAAGGCCAGCGCCGGCAAACCTGCCGCCGTGCGTGAGCAAGCCCTCAAGGATGCCAGCAAGGAGTCGGCAGCAGTGCTGGGCTTCAGCTCGGCAATGGGCGCCTTCGGTGCGTTCTTCATCCCCAAGACCTTTGGCTCGTCCATGGCCTACACCGGCAGCCCGGCCATGGCGTTCTACATGTTTGTCGGCTTCTACCTGACCTGCATCGTCGTGACCTGGTGGTGGTATGCGCGCAAAGGCGCCGAGACCCCCTGCTGAGTCGACCCCGAATTCAAACCTTGCGTGGGCGGGGCACAGAACCCCGCAGCAAGCCTGAGAGGAAAGCACCATGAGTCATTTACTGGATCAACTGCGGTTCTTCAATCGCAAGCAAGACGAGTTCTCCGAAGGTCACGGCGAGACCCGCAAGGAGTCCCGCGACTGGGAAAACGTCTACCGTTCGCGCTGGCAGTACGACAAGATCGTGCGCTCCACCCACGGGGTGAACTGCACCGGCTCGTGCTCGTGGAAGATCTACGTGAAGAACGGCCTGATCACCTGGGAAACCCAGCAGACCGACTACCCGCGCACCCGTAACGACCTGCCCAACCACGAGCCGCGCGGCTGCCCCCGTGGTGCCAGCTACAGCTGGTACATCTACAGCGCCAACCGCCTGAAATACCCGAAAATCCGCAAACCATTGCTCAAACTGTGGCGCGAGGCGCGCCTGACCCTGTCGCCGGTCGAGGCCTGGGCGAGCATTGTCGAGGACAAGGTCAAGGCCGACTCCTATAAAAGCAAGCGTGGCATGGGGGGCTTCATCCGTTCCAACTGGGATGAAGTCAACGAGATCATCGCTGCGTCCAACGTCTACACCATCAAGCAATACGGCCCGGACCGTATCGTCGGCTTCTCGCCGATCCCGGCCATGTCCATGGTCAGCTACGCCGCAGGTTCGCGTTACCTGTCGCTGATCGGCGGTGTGTGCCTGAGCTTCTATGACTGGTACTGCGACCTGCCGCCAGCCTCGCCGATGGTCTGGGGCGAACAGACCGACGTGCCGGAATCGGCCGACTGGTACAACTCCAACTACATCATTGCCTGGGGTTCCAACGTTCCGCAGACCCGTACCCCGGACGCGCACTTCTTCACCGAGGTGCGCTACAAGGGCACCAAGACCGTGGCGATCACGCCTGACTATTCGGAAGTGGCCAAGCTCACCGACCTGTGGCTCAACCCCAAGCAGGGCACCGACGCGGCACTGGCCCAGGCCTTCAACCATGTGATCTTCAAGGAATTTCACCTGGATAAACCGAGCGCCTACTTCACCGAATACGCCAAGCGCTATACCGACTTGCCGGTGCTGGTAATGCTCAAGCCGATGACCGGTTTTGCGCCGGGTGCAGGCTTCCAGCCGGACCGCTTCCTGCGCGCCTCGGACCTGGTCGACAACCTGGGCCAGGACAACAACCCGGAATGGAAAACCATCGCCCTCGACGAAAGCGGCGAGCTGGTTTCGCCACAAGGTTCCATCGGCTATCGCTGGGGCGAGAAGGGCAAGTGGAACATCCTGGCCAAAGAAGGCGGTGAAGGTCGCGAGATCGACCTGAAACTGAGCCTGATCGGCGATGACGTCGCCGAAGTGGCGTTCCCGTATTTTGCCGGTGAAGCCCACGACTACTTCCAGCACGTGGCCGGCGATGCCGTGCAATTTCGCCGGGTACCGGTACACAGCGTGACCCTGGCCGATGGCACGGTGGCCAAAGTGGCAACGGTGTTCGACCTGTCGGCGGCCAACCTGGCCATCGACCGTGGCCTGGGCGGCAACAACGTGGCCAAGGACTACAACGACGCCAGCGTACCGGGCACGCCAGCCTGGCAGGAGGCAATCACCGGGGTCAGCCGCGAGAAGGCCATCCAGATCGCCCGTGAGTTTGCCGACAACGCCGACAAGACCCGTGGCCGCTCGATGATCATCGTCGGCGCGGCGATGAACCACTGGTACCACATGGACATGAACTACCGCGGGCTGATCAATATGCTCATGCTCTGCGGTTGTGTCGGCCAGACCGGCGGCGGTTGGGCGCACTACGTGGGCCAGGAAAAACTGCGTCCGCAATGCGGCTGGCTGCCCCTGGCATTCGGCCTGGACTGGAACCGTCCGCCACGCCAGATGAACGGCACCAGCTTCTTCTACGGCCACAGCTCGCAATGGCGCCACGAGAAGATGAGCATGCACGACATCCTCTCGCCGCTGGCCGACAAGTCGCAGTTCCCGGAACACGCCCTGGACTACAACATCCGTGCCGAACGCGCCGGTTGGTTGCCCAGCGCGCCACAACTCAATACCAACCCGCTGCATATCTGCCGTGATGCGGCGGCTGCCGGTATGGACCCCAAAGACTACGTGGTCAAATCCTGGCAGGACGGCACCCTGCGCTTTGCCTGCGAGCAGCCGGACAGCCCGGTGAACTTCCCGCGCAACATGTTTATCTGGCGCTCCAACCTGCTCGGCTCGTCGGGCAAGGGCCACGAGTACATGCTCAAGTACCTGCTCGGCACCAAGAACGGGGTGATGAACGAAGACATCGGCCACAGCACCGAATGCAAGCCAACCGAGGCCGAATGGGTCGAAGACGGCGCCATCGGCAAGCTGGACCTGGTGACCACCCTGGACTTCCGCATGTCCTCGACTTGCGTGTATTCCGACATCGTCTTGCCGACCGCGACCTGGTACGAAAAAGACGACATGAACACCTCGGACATGCACCCGTTCATTCACCCGCTGTCGGCGGCGATTGATCCGGCGTGGGAATCGCGTTCGGACTGGGAAATCTACAAAGGCATCGCCAAGGCGTTCTCGGCCATGTCGGTCGGCCACCTGGGTGTGGAACAAGATCTGGTCACCGTGCCGTTGATGCATGACAGCGTGGGTGAACTGGCCCAGCCGTTTGGCGGCACTGACTGGAAAAGCGCCGGTGTGGCGCCGCTACCGGGCAAGAATGCGCCGAACATGGCGGTGGTGGAACGGGACTACCCGAACATCTACAAGCAGTTCTCGTCCCTCGGCCCGATGCTGGAAAAACTCGGCAACGGCGGCAAGGGCATCAACTGGAACACCGATGAAGAGGTGCAGTTCCTCGGTGAACTCAACCACCACGAAGGCGACGCGGGCATCAGCCACGGCCGGCCAAAAATCGACACGGCGATTGACGCGGCCGAGGTGATTCTGTCCCTGGCTCCGGAAACCAACGGCAAGGTCGCCTTGAAAGCCTGGGCGGCGCTGTCGGAATTCACCGGCATCGACCACAGCCACCTGGCGATTTCCAAGGCCCACGAAGCAATCCGCTTCCGCGATATCCAGGCACAGCCGCGCAAGATCATCTCCAGCCCCACCTGGTCGGGCCTCGAAGACGAACACGTGAGCTACAACGCCGGCTACACCAACGTCCATGAAAACATCCCATGGCGCACCATCACCGGCCGCCAGCAGTTCTACCAGGATCACCCGTGGATGCAGGCGTTCGGCGAGCAGTTGATGAGCTACCGGCCACCGGTCAACACCCGCACCATCGAAGGCGTGAAGGGCAAGCGCAGCAATGGCGAGACCGAGATCGTCCTGAACTGGATCACGCCGCACCAGAAATGGGGGATTCACAGTACCTACAGCGACAACCTGCTGATGCTCACCTTAAGCCGTGGCGGCCCGATTGTGTGGCTCTCGGAAATCGACGCCAAGCGCGCCGGGATCGAGGACAACGACTGGATCGAATGCTTCAACGTCAACGGCGCGCTGACCGCCCGTGCGGTGGTCAGCCAGCGGGTCAAGGAAGGCATGGTGATGATGTACCACGCCCAGGAACGCATCGTGAACGTACCGGGTTCGGAAACCACCAAGACCCGTGGCGGCCACCACAACTCGGTCACCCGTGTGGTGCTCAAGCCGACCCATATGATCGGCGGCTATGCCCAGCAGGCCTACGGTTTCAACTATTACGGCACGGTCGGCTGCAACCGCGATGAATTCGTGGTGGTGCGCAAGATGGTCAAGGTCGATTGGCTCGATGGCTCCAGCGGTGATGATCTGCCGCGTCCATTGCCGACCGATATCGAGGAGAACTGAGATGAAGATCCGCTCACAAATCGGCATGGTCCTGAACCTGGACAAATGCATCGGCTGCCACACCTGCTCGATCACCTGCAAAAACGTGTGGACCAGCCGTGAAGGCATGGAATACGCCTGGTTCAACAACGTCGAGTCCAAGCCCGGTATCGGCTACCCGAAAGAATGGGAAAACCAGGACAAGTGGAAAGGCGGCTGGATCCGCAACGCCAACGGCTCGATCAACCCACGCATCGGCGGCAAGTTCCGCGTGTTGGCGAACATCTTCGCCAACCCCGACCTGCCGAGCCTGGACGACTACTACGAACCGTTCGACTTCGATTACCAGCACCTGCACACCGCGCCTTTGGGCGAGCACCAACCGACTGCGCGGCCGCGCTCGGTGGTGTCCGGCAAGCGCATGGAAAAAATCGAGTGGGGCCCCAACTGGGAGGAAATCCTCGGCACCGAGTTCGCCAAGCGCCGCAAGGACAAGAACTTCGACCAGATCCAGGCCGACATTTATGGCGAGTACGAAAACACCTTCATGATGTACCTGCCGCGCCTGTGCGAGCACTGCCTGAACCCGGCGTGCGCGGCATCGTGCCCCAGCGGCGCGATCTACAAGCGTGAAGAAGACGGTATCGTGCTGATCGACCAGGAAAAATGCCGCGGCTGGCGCATGTGCATCAGCGGCTGCCCGTACAAGAAAATCTACTTCAACTGGAAGAGCGGCAAGTCCGAGAAGTGCATCTTCTGCTACCCACGGATCGAAGCCGGCATGCCTACCGTTTGCGCAGAAACCTGCGTCGGGCGTATCCGCTACCTCGGCGTGCTGCTGTATGACGCCGACCGCATCAGCGAAGTGGCCAGCACCGCCAACGAGCACGACCTGTACGAGAAGCAGCTGGAAATCTTCCTCGACCCGAATGACCCGGCGGTGATCCGCCAGGCCCTGGCCGATGGTGTACCGCAGTCGGTGATCGACTCGGCCCAGCGTTCGCCGGTGTACAAAATGGCCGTGGACTGGAAGCTCGCGCTGCCGCTGCACCCGGAATACCGCACCTTGCCGATGGTCTGGTACGTGCCGCCACTCTCGCCGATCCAGAACGCGGCCGCCGCTGGCACCGTGGGCATGAACGGGGTGATCCCGGATGTCGACAGCCTGCGTATCCCCCTGCGTTACCTGGCCAATATGCTCACCGCCGGTGACGAAAAACCGGTCAAGCGTGCCCTGAAACGCCTGCTGGCCATGCGCGCTTTCAAGCGTTCGCAGCAAGTGGATGGGGTTGAAGACCTGCAAGTGCTGGCCGACGTGGACCTGAGCGTGGCCCAGGTGGAAGAGATGTACCGCTACCTGGCGATTGCCAACTACGAAGACCGTTTTGTGGTGCCCAGCGCCCACCGTGAAGACGCGATGAGCGATGCGTTTGCCGAGCGTTCCGGCTGTGGTTTCAGCTTCGGCAGCGGCTGCAGTGGCAGCTCCGACACCAATATGTTCGGCGCCAAAAAGGCTAACCGCCGCGACGTGTTGAAAACCGTCCAGATCTGGGAGGACTGAGCCATGCGCATTCTTAAAGTGATCTCGTTGCTGCTGGACTATCCCACCCAAATCCTGGTCGACGGCCATGATGAGCTGGAAAAGGCGATTATCGAATCGCGGGAAATCAGCCCCAAGCAGCGCGGTGCGCTGTTTGAGCTGCTCGAACTGATCTGCAGCAATGACCTGATGGACGGCCAGGAGCACTACGGCGCGCTGTTTGGCCGTGGCCGCTCGCTGTCGCTGCTGTTGTTCGAACACGTGCATGGCGAGTCGCGGGACCGTGGCCAGGCCATGGTCGACATGATGGCCCAGTACCAGGAAGCCGGGTTTGCCATCGGCGTCAAGGAGCTGCCGGACTACATCCCGCTGTACCTGGAGTTCTTGTCCACCCGCGAAGACATTGAGGCCCGCGAGGGCCTGGCGGATGTGGCGCACTTGCTGGCCCTGCTGGCGGCGCGCCTGGACGAGCGTGAAAGCGCTTACGCCAGTTGCTTCCGTGCGCTGTTGCAGATCAGCGGCGCCGAGCCGCACCAGGCCATCGCCGAGTTGCGTGCCCAGGTCGCCGCTGAAGTCCGCGACGACTCCCTCGAAGCCCTGGACAAGGTCTGGGAAGAGGAGGCCGTGGACTTTATGCAGGCCGAGCAGCAGGACCGTTGCAGCTCGATGCCCAGCGCACCGGGCAAGGCCCGCGAAGAAAGTGCGGTGCCCTTGCACTGGGTGGATTTTCAGCACGAAGGGCTGGCCGCTGTGCCAGCCAAGGAGGTGGGTAATGTCTAAGTGGAATTTGTTGGTATTTGGCGTGTATCCGTATGTCGCCCTGGCCATTTGCCTGTTGGGCAGTTGGGCGCGGTTTGACCTGTCCCAGTACACCTGGAAGGCCGGCTCCAGCCAGATGCTCAGTAACCGTGGCATGCGCGTGGCGAGCAACTTCTTCCATATCGGTGTGCTGTTCGTGCTGGCCGGGCATTTTGTCGGTCTGCTGACCCCGGCGTCGATCTACCACCATGTGATCAGCACTGAGCACAAGCAACTGCTGGCGATGGTTTCCGGTGGTTTCTTCGGCCTGCTGTGCCTGGTGGGCCTGCTGATGCTGGTCAAGCGCCGCCTCACCGATCCACGGGTACGGGCCACGTCGAGCCCGTCGGACATCTTGATCCTGCTGGTGTTGCTGGCGCAGCTGGTGCTGGGCTTGCTGACCATCGTCGCCTCCACCGGGCATATGGACGGTTCGGTGATGGTGATGCTCGCGGACTGGGCGCAGAACGTCGTGCTGCTGCGACCTGTGGAAGCGGCCGCCGCGATTGCCCCGGTGAGCCTGATCTACAAGTTGCACGTGGCGCTGGGTTTGACCCTGTTTGTGCTGTTCCCGTTTACCCGTCTGGTGCATATGGTCAGCGCACCGATCTGGTACCTGGGGCGTCGTTATCAAATCGTGCGGCAGAAGTGAGGAGAACGTCATGACTACAGGATGCGGATGTGGTGGCGGCGGTGCAGGCGGTGGCGGCTGCAGTTCTTCGGCCAAGGCTGTGGACGTTGTGGTACCCGAAGTCGAGGTGGCGGTTGAGCCGCAACTGATCGCCAGTAGCGAGCAGGAATGGCCGATTGTCAGCGTCAACGGGGTGGTGATCACCCCGGAAAACATGGCCCAGGAGTTGCAATATCACCCGGCTGAAAGCCGCGAGGAGGCGGTGTTCCTGGCTGCCCGCGCGCTGGTGATCCGTGAGCTGTTGCAGCAGCGGATTCGCGAGTTGGGTGTGCAACTGGAAGTCGGCGCCGGCGAGAACGAAGAGGAGGCGGCGACCCGCCTGTTGCTGGAGCGCGAAGTCCAGGTGCCGGACTGCGACGAGGCCACTTGTGTGCGCTACTTCGAGAGCAATCGCGGGCGCTTTCACAGCGCGCCGTTGCTGGCGGTGCGCCACATCCTGCTGGAGTGCGCGCCGGATGATGCTGAGGCGCGTCATCAGGCCCATGCCCAGGCCGAGGTGCTGTTGCAGAGCCTGGAAGAGTCGCCCGGCAGCTTTGCCGAGCTGGCGCTGCAGTATTCGGCGTGCCCCTCCAAGGCCCAGGGCGGCTCTCTGGGGCAGGTCAGCAAAGGCCAGACCGTGCCGGAGCTGGAGCGCCAGTTGTTCACCCTGGCCCCGGGCCTGGCCGGCAAACCCCTGGAAAGCCGCTACGGCTGGCATGTGATCTGCGTCGATCAACGCATCGAAGGCCAGGCGCTGCCATACGAGGCGGTGGCCACGGCGATCCGCACCCAGTTGCAGCAAGGGGTATGGCAGAAGGCATTGGTGCAATACCTGCAAACCCTGATTGGCGTGGCCGATGTGCGTGGCATCGCGTTGCAGGGCGCCGACTCGCCGTTGGTGCAGTGACATGAGCCTGGTGGATGGTGTGGGCCGTTCCATTGACTACCTGCGGTTGTCGGTGACCGATCGTTGTGATTTGCGCTGTGTGTATTGCATGGCGAAAAACATGACGTTCCTGCCGCGCCAGCAGGTCCTGACCCTGGAGGAGCTGCAACGGCTGGCGACGGTGTTCGTCAGCCAGGGTGTGCGCAAGATCCGCCTGACGGGGGGCGAACCGCTGATCCGTCCAGGCATTGTCGAACTGTGCCGCCATATCGCCGCGTTGCCCGGCCTGCGTGAGCTGGTGATGACCAGCAACGGCACGCAACTGGGGCGCCTGGCCCGGCCGCTGGTAGAGGCTGGGGTCAAGCGTATGAATATCAGCCTCGACAGCCTCGACCCCGAGCGCTTTCGCGCGATTACCCGCAACGGCGACCTGCGCCAGGTGCTGGACGGCATCGAGGCGGCGCGGGACGCCGGGTTCGAGCGGGTCAAGCTCAACTGCGTGGTGATGAAGGGGCGCAATTTCGATGAAGTCCCGGCGCTGGTGCAATACGCCATCGACCAGGGCATTGATATCAGCTTTATCGAAGAGATGCCGCTGGGCGATGTAGGGCGCTCGCGGGGCGAATCCTTTTGCTCCAGCGAACAGGTGAGGGCGGTGATCGCCGAGCATCATGGCTTACTCGACAGCACCGAAAACAGCGGCGGCCCGGCGCGCTACGTGCGCCTGGCCCGCCATCCGCGCACGCGCATCGGCTTTATCTCGCCCAACTCCCATAACTTCTGCGCCAGCTGCAACCGGGTGCGGATGACGGTGGAAGGGCAGTTGCTGTTGTGCCTGGGGCAGGACAATGCGGTGGATTTTCGGGCGTTGGTACGCCGTTATCCACTGGATGACCGGCCGTTGGTGGAAGCGCTGCACAAGGCGTTGCGGGGCAAGCCATTGCGCCATGATTTCACCGGGCAGGGCGAGGTGCAGGTGGTGCGGTTTATGAATATGAGTGGGGGGTGAGGCTGGCCAACGGTAGTTCCCATTGTTTTGTATCAAGGGCATTCCGCTGGCCCGCGTGGCTTTTTTCGGTCGTTACCATTGCCGGTTTCTACAACGAGCACTATCGAAAAGGAGTTAGGTATGAATCGACCCCCTGACGGCCTCACCGCACCACCTGAGGGATATGGCGACTGGTTGAAAGAACTGAAAAGCCGCATCCACTCTGCCCAACTGCGTGCATCTCTGGCGGTAAACCGTGAACTGGTGCTGCTGTACTGGCAGATTGGCCAGGACATATTGACCCGACAGGCGCAGCAGGGATGGGGAGCAAAAGTCATCGAGCGTCTGGCGCGGGATTTGCGTTCAGCTTTTCCTGATATGAAAGGTTTTTCGCCACGCAACCTCAAGTACATGCGCGCATTTGCTGAAGCCTGGCCGGACGCTGAGTTTGTGCAAGGGGTGCTTGCACAATTGCCTTGGTATCACCAATTAGCGTTGCTCGATAAGCTACCCGGCCCCGAAACCCGTCGCTGGTACGCCGCCCAAGCCATTGAACACAACTGGTCACGCAACATTCTGGTCATGCAGATCGAGACCCGTTTGCTCGAGCGCAGTGGCAATGCTGTCAGCAACTTCGAAACCCTGCTGCCCAAGCCCCAGTCGGACTTGGCCCGCGAGTCGCTGAAAGATCCTTACCGTTTCGACTTTCTGGGACTGACCCTGGACGCGCAGGAGCGCGAGATCGAAAGCGCACTGATCAGGCATGTGACCGACTTTCTACTGGAGCTGGGGGCAGGCTTTGCCTTTGTCGGCAAGCAGGTGCTGCTGGATGTGGGCGGCGAGGAGTTCTTCCTTGACCTGCTGTTTTATCACCTGAAACTGCGCTGTTACGTCGCGATCGAGCTCAAGGCGGGCAAGTTCAAACCAGAACATCTGGGGCAGTTGGGTTTTTACCTCGCTGCGGTGGACGCCCAGCTCAAGCACCCACAAGACAGCCCCACCATCGGCCTGCTGCTGTGCAAAAGCAAAAACAAGATAGTGGCTGAATACGCTTTGCGTGACAGCGCTCGCCCCATCGGGGTGGCGGAGTACCAGTTGGTCGACTCCCTCCCGGCAGAACTCCAAATCAGCTTGCCCAGCATTGAACAGATTGAACGTGAACTGGCCTGTGACGATACGTCTTCGCAAACTTGACCCTGGTCAATTGCAACCCGGCATTCACTGCGTACCATCACTGCATCTTGTGTTTATACGAACTATTAAATCTATATGTAGTGTTTGGAGCCCCCAATGCAGATCACCTCAAGCCCGCTGGTCAGTACCCGCCTACACAAGCGCGATGGCACCCAGGTCGCCTTTGACGCCGAAAAAATCCGCCGGGCGATAATCGCCGCCGGTAACGCCACCGGCGAGTATCAGGAGGCCGAGGTCGATCTGTTGTTGGGGGCGGTGCTCGCCAGGTTGCGCGGGATCGCCCGGCTGGATGTGGAGCAGATCCAGGACAGCGTCGAGCGGGTGTTGATGGATGCCGGGTACTTTATGGCGATGCGCGCCTATATCGTCTACCGCGAGCAGCACGGGCGCCTGCGCCGGGATCGCAAGACCCTGGTGGAGGTCGCCACCTCGATGAACGAGTACCTCGACCGCGAGGACTGGCGCGTGCAGGCCAATGCCAACCAAGGCTATTCCCTGGGTGGGCTGGTGCTTAATGTGTCGGGCAAGGTCACGGCCAATTACTGGCTGGACGAGGTCTACAGCCAGGAGATCGGCCAGGCTCACCGTGAGGCGGACTTGCATATCCACGACCTGGACATGCTCGCGGGATACTGCGCCGGCTGGTCCCTGCGCACGCTGCTGCACGAAGGCCTCAATGGCGTGCCTGGCCGTGTCGAAGCCGGGCCACCCAAGCATCTGGGCAGCGCCCTGGGGCAGATGGTCAACTTCCTCGGCACCCTGCAAAACGAGTGGGCCGGCGCCCAGGCATTCAGTTCGTTCGACACCTACCTGGCGCCCTTTGTGCGCAAGGACCAACTGACGTTCCCCGAGATCCGCCAGGCGGTGCAGGAGTTCATCTACAACCTCAATGTGCCGTCGCGCTGGGGCACCCAGACACCGTTTACCAACCTCACATTCGACTGGGTCTGCCCGGAAGACCTGCGCGAGCAGATCCCGATTATCGGCGGCGAAGAAATGCCGTTTGCCTACGGCGATCTGCAAGTGGAAATGGAGCTGATCAACCGCGCCTATATCGAAGTGATGCAGGCGGGCGACGCCAAGGGCCGGGTGTTTACCTTCCCGATCCCGACTTACAACATTACCCATGACTTCCCGTGGGACAGCGAAAACGCTGACCGCCTGTTCGAGATGACCGCGCGCTACGGCCTGCCGTACTTCCAGAACTTCCTCAACTCCGATATGCAGCCCAACCAGGTGCGCTCGATGTGCTGCCGCCTGCAACTGGACGTGCGCGAGTTGCTCAAGCGTGGCGGCGGGTTGTTCGGCTCGGCGGAACAGACCGGTTCATTGGGGGTGGTGACGATCAATTGCGCGCGCCTGG
The DNA here is from genome assembly GCF_030687625.1 of Pseudomonas sp. FP2294. Lineage (NCBI taxonomy): Bacteria > Pseudomonadati > Pseudomonadota > Gammaproteobacteria > Pseudomonadales > Pseudomonadaceae > Pseudomonas > Pseudomonas sp. FP2294. The sequence continues at coordinate 3,093,896 of NZ_CP117441.1, read as the reverse complement.
GCTACCTGTTCAAGGGCGATACCAGTGGCCTGCTGCAACGCCTGGACCACTTGATGGAACTGGCGATGGAGAGCCTGGAGGTCAAGCGCAAAGTGATCCAGCACCATATGGACGCCGGCTTGTATCCCTATACCAAGCGCTACCTGGGCACCTTGCGCAATCACTTCTCGACCATTGGCCTGAACGGCATGCACGAGATGCTGCGTAATTTCACCGGCGACGAGGAGGGCACCCATACCGCCCGTGGCCGCGAGTTTGCGCTGCAGGTGCTGGACCATGTGCGCGCCACGTTGCTGCGCTTCCAGGAAGACACCGGCCACCTGTACAACCTGGAAGCCACACCGGCCGAAGGCACTACCTACCGGTTTGCCAAGGAAGACCTCAAGCGCTACCCCGACATTCTCCAGGCCGGCAGCCTTGATGCGCCGTACTACACCAACTCCTCACAACTGCCGGTGGGCTTTACCGAAGACCCCTTCGAAGCCCTGGAGCTGCAAGACGAACTGCAATGCAAATACACCGGCGGCACCGTGTTGCACCTGTACATGGCCGAGCAGATTTCCTCGGCCCAGGCCTGCAAGCAACTGGTGCGCAAGGCCCTGGGACGCTTCCGTCTGCCATACCTGACAGTAACCCCCACGTTCTCCATCTGCCCGGTGCACGGCTACCTGGCGGGCGAACACGAGTTCTGCCCCAAGTGCGACGAAGCCCTGGGCCTGCCCCATTAATCAGTGGTTACCACAAGTGCCTGTTGCCGGTTTGGCAATAGGCTTCACCCCAAGGAGATTGACCATGCAAACCTCTCAGCCCCAACGCCAACGCTGTGAAGTCTGGACCCGTGTGATGGGCTACCACCGACCGGTTTCGGCCTTCAATCCCGGCAAGCAATCGGAGCATCGCGAGCGTGCGCACTTTACCGAAAGTGCCGCTGCGGCCGGGCGCCAATGAGCCGAGCGCTACGGGTCGGGGGCCTGGTGCCCCTGACCACCCTCGACTACCCCGGCATGCTCGCCTGCGTGCTGTTTTGCCAGGGCTGCGCCTGGCGTTGTCGGTATTGCCATAACCCGGACCTGATCCCCCCTCGCGGCAGCGATGAGGTGGATTGGCGCCGGGTTTTGCTGTTTCTGCAACGCCGCCAGGACCTGCTGGACGCCGTGGTGTTCAGCGGCGGCGAACCGACCTTGCAGGAAGGTCTGCCGGCAGCCATGGACGAAGTGCGCAAGATGGGCTTTCGCATCGGCCTGCACAGTGCCGGGATCAAGCCTGCCGCGTTCGGCCACGCCCTGGCCCATGCCGACTGGGTCGGGTTCGACGTCAAGGCCCTGGCCGAGGATTGCCAGTTGATCACCCGGGTCAAAGGCAGCGGCGCCGCCAATTGGCGCAGCCTCGACCTGCTGCTGCACAGCGGCGTGGACTATGAGTGCCGCACCACCGTGCACTGGCACCTGATTGACCCGCAGCGCCTGCTGCTGCTGGCCCAGCGTTTGCAGGAACGAGGAGTCAAGCGTTTCGCCGTGCAGCTGGTGCGCACCGCGCGCATGCTCGATGAGCAGTTGCCGAGCGTTTCGGCGCAAGCCTTGCTGCCAGAACTGTGGGAAAAAATGCGGGCACTGTTCCCGGCATTTGTTTTACGGGGTTGAGCCTTTCGCACAACCCCTTTCAAGCGTGGCGACTGAACTCCCACCGGATCTACAAAGATGCTGCCCCTTGTGGGCAGGTATTCATCAGGGAGCTTATGACATGACTCGATTAACCACCGCCCGCCGCATCGCCATCGGCTTTGCTATCGCCCCCCTGGCCCTGGCCGGCATGGCGTTGTACGCCTTGCACGACCTGGGCACCCTCAAACAACAGTCGGAGCTGATCGTGCAGCAGGACTGGCCGAAAATCGCCCCGATCATGGTGATTGCCACCGGTGTGCGCGATAACGGCCGCAACACCCGAGACTTGCTGATCGACCAGGATAACCAGGCGGCCCAGCAGGCCATTGGTACTACCCGGCAACGCATCACCGACGCCTTTACTCAGTTAGAGCCGTTGTTCGATACGGCCGCCGGCCAGGCGGCCTACGCCGACCTGAAGAAACACCGCGAAGCCTATGTGGGCGCCTTTACCCAGGTGCAGGCACTGATTCGCCAGGGCGCCCATGCCGAGGGTGTGGCCCAGCTCAAGCAAAACGTACAACCCGCCGAGCAGGCGGTGTTCAAGAGCCTGGAGGCGATGATGGCCCTGCAGGGGCAGATTTTTGCCGAGCGCGAACACGCAGCGCAAACCCTGTACAGCGACGCGCGGCGCAATATGCTCGGGCTGTTCCTGCTGTGCGTGGCTCTGGTGGTGGCGGCAGCGGTGATTGTCACCCGCAGCGTGACCCGGCCCCTGGGCGGCGAGCCCGACGAGGCGGCGCGGGTGTTGAGCCAGATTGCCCAGGGCGACCTGACCACGGTAGTGCCAACGGCAGGCAGCGCTGACGGCAGCGTGATGAAGAACCTGCAGCAGATGCAGCACAACCTTAACGAAATGGTGCGCCAGATCGCCGCGTCGGTGGACCGCGTGGCCAGTTCGTCCGAGGAGTTGAGCGCGGTCAGTAGCCAGACCAGCAGCAGCCTGCAGTCGCAAGGTATGGAGATTGAACAGGCGGCCACCGCGGTCAACGAGATGACGGCGGCGGTGGATGAGGTGGCGCGCAATGCCGTCAGCACCAGCGAAGCCTCGCGTATGTCGGCGCAGACCGCCCAGCTTGGGCGTGATCAGGTGCAGGAAACGGTCGCCTCGATCAGCACCCTGGCAGACGGCGTGAGCGGCACGTCGGTGCGCATCCAGCAACTGGCCGGGCGGGTGCAGGACATCAGCGGCGTGCTGGAGGTGATCCGCAGTATTGCCGACCAGACCAACCTGCTGGCGCTCAACGCGGCCATCGAAGCGGCACGGGCCGGGGATGCCGGGCGTGGTTTTGCGGTGGTGGCTGATGAAGTGCGGGCCCTGGCCCATCGCACCCAGGCCTCGACCCAGGAGATCGAGCAGATGATCGGCAATATCCGCCTGGACACCGAACAGGCCGTGACCGCGATGCAGGGCAGCAGCGACCTGGTGCGAGCCACCTTGAGCGTGGCACAGCGCTCGGGCGAGGCGCTGGAAGCGATTACCCAGTCGATCTCGCAGATCAACGAACGCAACCTGATGATCGCCAGCGCCACCGAAGAACAGGCATTGGTGGCGCGGGAAGTGGATCGCAACCTGGTGGGCATTCGCAACCTGTCCGAGCAGGTGTTGCTGGGGGCCCGGCATACCGATACGGCGGGGCATGAGCTGGCGCAGATGGCCAGCGAGTTGCACCTGACAGTCGCCAGGTTCCGCGTTTAGCGCTGGGCCTGTGTGCGGGCTTGCCCGAATGCCGTTCAGTTAAGCGCAGATCCGCTGTGGGAGCGGGCTTGCCCGCGAAGACGTCGGGCCAGTCAACATTAATGTTGACTGACCCACGGCTTTCGCGAGCAAACCCGCTCGCACATTTGATCTTCGCCGCTTTGAGTATTGCGTTCGCTTGACTGAATGGCGTCTTACAGGTTCCAGCCCCAGAACTGTAGCCACCAGCCATACGCCACCAGCCCATTACCCAGTAGCAGGCAAGCCGAGGCAGCGCAGCGTCGCGCCAGGGGTAGATCGGCCAGCTGTGTCCACGCCAGCCACACACACCAACCAACAGCCCCGACCAGCAATGTGCCGCGCGCCGGCTGTACCCATTCGAGCAGCAACCCTTCGTAGCGCAACAACTTCACCGTGGTGGCCGACAGCCCGAGGAACAGCCCCGCACCGCCCAGGGGCGTCAAGGTCAACGCCAGGGCCCAATACCGTGCACGATCACCGCTGATTCTTGCGGCCAGGCGCACCAGCCCCATCAAGGCGCCGCCGATCAGCAGGCCGCTGGCGCCCAGGTACGCGACGATGCAAAAGCCGTCCAGCCAACTGAAACTGTCGTTGGCCTGGGGGTAATGGGTCAACAGCCACCAGGGCGCGCTGTCCTGCAATGGCCACAGCCAGTCGCGCTCCACCAGCCACTGCGCCAGGGACTGCTTGAGCGTGATAAACCATGGGCTGACGGTCCACTGGAAGGCGCCCATCGCCAGGCCGATCACCCCGAACAGCAACAAGCGCGTATCCCAGGCCAACGCGGGTTTGCGTGGGGCCTGGAGGATTTCGCTATTGCATGAGCGGGCAATCAACTGCACCGCGCCCCTTTGCCCGCTGCAGCGCCCGCAGGCGTGGCAATCGCTGGCGCCTTGCAGGCGGCGGATGTCCAGCAGCGGCGCGCAGTTGGGCAAGGGCAGGCGCGGGCCGTCGTTGGCTTTCCAGCGTTGTTCGTCGACCTGGAAATGCACCGGTGCCAGGCGCGCGAGCAGGGCGAACACACCGCTGACCGGGCACAGGTAGCGGCACCACACCCGTTTGCCGCGCACGAACAACAACCCCACCAGCACGGCGGCCACGGTCGAACCGCCGAGGATCAGCAAGGCCGCCTGGGCGTAGTCGTAGACACTGATCAACTGGCCGTAGAGGGTGGTCAGGCAGAAGCCTACCGTGGGCCAGCCGCCCCAGCGGATCCAGTTCGGAATGCCCAGGCCACGTCCATGGCGGCTGGCCCATTCGCTCAAGGAGCCTTCGGGGCAGAGCACGCCGCACCACACCCGGCCGAACAACACGATGGACAGCACCACGAACGGCCACCACAGGCCCCAGAACAGGAACTGTGCCAGCAGCGTCAGGTTATCCAGCAGGCGTGCCTGGCTGTCGGGCAGCGGCAGCCACGCCGGCACTACCAGCAGCCCGGCGTAGAACAGCACCACGGCCCATTGCACGCCACGAATCACCCGCCCATGGCGGCGCATGCCATCCCCCAGGCGTTGCAGCCAGGGGGTGTTCACAACGGCGCTCGCCGGGCCCGGTACAGCCCGCGGCCGACCAGCAACCAATACCCCGCCAGCACCAGCAGGGTGATAGTGCTGGGCGTCGCGCGGTAGCCGGCAAACCCCGCGAGCACGGCGCCCAGGCCGTGGCTGTCACTGAGCAGCACGCTGCTGTCCCACCAGGCTTCGCCGACCAGGGTGTAGACCCAGTTGGGCATGTCCATCGCCAGCAGTTGCCCGCCGATACGTTCCACGGCGGCCACCAGCAAGGAGGCCGCCAACAGCAGTAACAGAGCCTCGCTGAGGGCGAAAAAACTCGACCAGGAAATCAACCGGCGTGTACTACGCAGCAGCATCACTGTGAGCCCGGCCAACACCAGGCCCAGCCCGCCGCCAATGGCGAACAGAGCCAATGCCGGGCCGTCCAGATGGGCGCCGGCGCCGTACAGAAACACCACGGTCTCGCTGCCTTCACGGCTGACCGCCAGCAGCGCCAGCAACAGCAACCCCAGGCCACCCTGGCGTGCCGCGCGCTCGTCGGCTTCGCGCAGCAGGGTATGGCGCAGGCCCGGCCCGTGGCGATGCATCCAGAACACCATCTGCACCATCAGTAGGCTTGCCAACAGGGTCATGCCGGCCTGGAACCATTCGCCGCCAGGCCCGCTCATGGCTTCGCCGGCCCACAGCATCAGGCAGGCCAGCCCGGCAGAACACAGCAGGCCCAGCACCACGCCAGCCCACAGGAAGCGCCCCAGGCGCGAGTCCTCGGGCTGCTGGCTGATCCAGGCCTGAAGGATGCCGATCACCAGCAACGCCTCGACGCTTTCGCGCCAGACGATAAACATCGATTGATTCATCAAATGCTCCTGGGCCGTTATTCGGCGAGGATGCTGCCTTCGGGCAGCTGTGAGTTGAATTCGTCGAAAAAGGGATAGGCGCCCGGTTTGAGCGGGTGGATCACCACAAAGGTGGTGACCCCCGGTGACAGCACCTTTTCCACGCGCAGTGGTGTGCTCTCGAACTCGGCCGGGCCCTGGCCGATGTTTTTCAGCACGATCTTGAAGCGCTGGCCGGCCGCCACCTTGAGTTGCGCCGGAGTGAAGTGGCCGTCTTGCAGGGTCAATTCATAGGTGGGCAAGGGCGCGGCCAGGGCCGAGCCACAGGCCAGCAAGGCGCAGAGGGCGAGGGGGCGGCGCATTCAGTAGCCGCCTTTTTTGCCGATCCCCGCGTAGACGAATTCGTAGTGCACTTCACAGCGCTCGAACCACGGCGCGACCCCGGTTTCCTTATCGGTGTGTCGGCCCAGTGAGCCATGGCCGCTGGGCGGCATCACGGTAAAGGTCAGCTGATATTTGCCCGGGCCCAGCAGCTTGACGTTGTCGCCGTAGTGCGGCCCGTCGTTGGCCACCATGGCGTGGAACTCACCGATGATCGGGCTTGCGCCGCTTTGTTTCTGCAGGCGGAACGACACGTTGAGGTAAGGCACGAAACTGCCCTCCTGGAAGCCCTGCTGGTTGTCGGCGGTGGCGCGGATATCGGCTTCCAGATGCACATCCGAATCGGCGGTGGCGCGCATCATGCCTGGCGGTGCCATCTCGATCGGTTGCAGATAGACCGCGCCGACTTCCAGGCCAGGGCACATTTGTGGCTCGCCGATCGGGTATTCCTTGGCGACGGCTGCGCCAGTCGACAACAGCAGGGCCAGTGACAGCGTGAAGGGGATACGCATGGGTACTTCCTGACAGGGCAAATGAGAAGTCGAGTCTAGAAAGCTTTGCTGTAAATAATAATGATTCCTGTCAAGTTTCCAGGGATATACACATAACCATTCTTGACGTTGGTCAAGGCCGTGGGGCGGCGCCAGCCGTAGGATCCAATCACTGCCCACCGCTGTGGAGCCTGCTCATGGCCAAGCCATTCCCGCTCAACCCCAAACACCCCGAACGTATCTGCTGGGGCTGTGACCGTTACTGCGCAACCACCTCCCTGGCCTGCGGCAACGGGGCTGACCGCACCATGCATCCGGCCGAGATGATCGGCGACGATTGGTACCTGCATGGTGATTGGGGGATTGAGTTGCCGATTGCTACGGACAAAGTGCCGGAAGCTGGCTGACCGGTGGTGAGGGGACTTGCCAGGTGCCTGAGCAGTCGTTGGCATTTTTTCTGAACCCTCACGTTCACCCCTGGCCCTAAGGTATATGACCTCAGGAGGTGAACCATGCAAATCGAATACATCTGGATTATTTTGGCAACGCTGTTGGTGCTGGCTGAGTTGTGGGCGATCAACTGCGTATTGCGCAGTGCCAGTCGAGCCGAAACCAAGATGCTGTGGGTCGTGGTGATTGTATTCGTGCCCCTGCTGGGCATGATTCTGTGGGCGATCACCGGGCCCAAGGCGATTGCCAAGGAAAACGCCGGCGCCAATCGGTGAACCTCCCGCGTAAAAAAATCGTTTAAATGCCAAAAGAGTTGTCCACGAAAACCGTGGGTATCTCTGTGGATAACCTTGCGCGGGCCCGGCAGCGCTGGCGATTCAACCCGCGGTTAATATTTGATCAGGATCGTTCGCAAGCCTTTTGGCGTGCGGCTTGCGCTTGACACGCGTCGCTGAAATCGGTGCCGGATCCGCTGTTCTACAGCAAACCCTGGAGCGCCTGGCGATAGCTGCGACCACCCAGGCTCAGGCTGTTGTTATGACTGGCCCCCGGCACCAACAGCAGGTGCTTGGGCTCCAGGGCCGCATCAAACAGTTGCTGGCTGAAGCGCGGCGGCACATAGCGGTCGTCAAGGCCATGCACTACCAGCAAGGGCATATGGATCTCGGCGATCTTGTCGATGGAATCAAACTTCTGCGACAGCAACCAGCGCACCGGCAGCGAGGTATTCGCCACGGCCGCCGCCACGTCGGCCAGGGAGGTAAAGGTGGACTCGATCACCAGCCCGCGCACCGGCGGCGGCAGCTGTTTATCGGCGGCCTGCTGGCCCAACTCGGCCGCCAGGTCGATGGCGACGGCGCCGCCCAGGGAATGGCCATAGATCAGGCGCTTGCCTGGATCAGGTTGCAGCACCTGGAAGCGCTCCCAGGCAATCCGCGCATCTTCATAGACGCTGGTCTCTGACGGCAAGTCGCCCTGGCTCTGGCCAAACCCCCGATAGTCGATGGCCAGCACCGAGTAGCCCTGGGCGTGCAGTTGCTCGATGCGAAACAGCTGGCCAGTGAGGTTCCAGCGCACGCCGTGCAGGTACAGGATCGCCGGCGCGTCTTTTTTCGCCGCCGGCCACCACCAGCCATGCAGGCTCTGCCCGGACTTGAAGCTGGCCGGCTTGAGTTCGAACTCCTGTAAGCCTTGCGGCAGGCCGCGGTACCAACTGGCGGTGCCGGGCTCGATGCGAAACACCAGCTCGCGCTCCTTGTGTTGAAGCACATTGCAGCCCACGGGCAGGCCGATGATCAGCAATGCCATGCACAGCAGGGGCAACCAGCGCAAACGCAGGCGCGAGAGAAAACGTGAGGCCATGGAGGTTCCAGGACAGGAGCGAAGCCGGATTTTTACCAGATGCCTGGCCAGTGAGGGGAATATTCAGACCACCGTCAGGGGGCGATTGCTTGCAAAGTGTTACAGGCGGTCTGCACGCGATTGCGCCCCTGATCCTTGGCGCGATACAGCGCCTGGTCGGCCTGGGACAGCAGGCGCGACAGATCGTGGCAGGCCGGCGTGGTGGTCACCACCCCGATGCTCACACTGAGGAACCCCGGTGCCAGCAGGTCCAGCTCGGCGAACCGCTGGCGAATGCGTTCCGCCACTTGCACGGCGCCTCGTTCATCGGTATTGGCCAGCAGGCAGGCAAACTCTTCGCCACCAATACGCGCAAACAGATCGTGCTTGCGCAAGATCGACGCGGTCAGTTGGCTGAAGGCGATCAACGCCTGGTCGCCCATGGGATGGCCAAAACTGTCGTTCAGGCGCTTGAAGTAGTCGAGGTCACACAACAGCAATGTCACCGGCTGCCCGCGCTGCGTGCTGTCGGCCAGCAGTTGTTCGCCATGGAGCATGAACGCCCGGCGGTTGCCGATACCGGTCAGCACGTCGGTGAAGGCGGCCGCCTTGAAGTTGAGTTCGGCGCGCTCCTTGACCATCGCCAGGGTGACGTAGGCGATGCCGATGGCATACAGCATGGATTCGAACAGCATGAACGAAAAAAGCTGTACGCCGTCGTTCATCAATGCGTTCGGGTCCTTGTACGGCATGCCGGGATCGAGCACGGCGCGCACGCAGTAAAAGGTCGTATGCAACAGCATCAGCACCACGGCTGGCAGATAGGCCACTTCCAGGTGTTGACGGTGGCGCCACAACTCCAGGGCCGACAGCACGCCGTAGCTCGCGGCTATCAGGGAATACAGGGTCACCCGGCTGGACATCGAGCCATAGAACTGCGGGACCAGGCACATCACCAGCCACAGCGCCGGCCCGGCGAGGATGCCCGGCAGGTGTGGCTTGCCCTGGACAAACAGGCGCATGGCGGTCCAGTTCATTGCCGCGCTCATCAGGAGCACCACATTGCCTATCACCAGCGCGACGAAGTCCACGCCCACCCCGCGCACGACCATCAACGCCGTGCCGAGGGAGGCCAGCAACAGCATCACGCCAAGATAGCCCAGGGTCGGCTCACGTACGCGATGCCAGGCATGCACGGTGAGCAAGCCCATCAGGCAAAAAACGAAGACGGCAACTATCAGGAGCGTCGGTATGTGCAGCATCATGTCCTTGACCCCGAAGGATGCACTGTCGAGATCACCCCGTCGGACACATGCCTGGACGGTGATCCGGTGCACAAAGGGCGCAATTGTAGCTGGATAACCCATAACAATGCTGGCCTATGGACAGCTTGACGCTGGCAGGGCGTCACCGACATGCTGCGCGACCCTGCGACCAAAAGGCTCCCCATGGACAACAGCCCCGTACGCATCACCGCCGAAGAGTTGCTCTCGGACAACTGGTACCTGCTGAAAAAATACAGCTTCGACCTGCGTCGCCGGGACGGCAGCTGGCAAGCCCAGACCCGCGAGGTGTACGACCGTGGCAACGGTGCAACCATCCTGCTGTACAACACCTTGCAGCGCACAGTGTTGCTGATCCGCCAGTTCCGCATGCCGACCTTCGTCAATGGTCATGACGGCTACCTGATCGAAACCGCCGCTGGCCTGCTGGACAACGCCAGCCCCGAGGAACGTATTCGCCTGGAAGTCGAGGAAGAAACCGGCTACCGCGTAGGCCACGTGGAGAAAATCTACTCGGCCTTCATGAGCCCGGGCTCGGTGACCGAGCGCATTCATTTCTTTATCGGTGAGTACCAACCTGGCGACCGCGTGGGCGAGGGCGGCGGGCTGGAGCACGAAGGCGAAGATATTCAGGTGCTGGAGTTGGGATTCGACGAGGCCATCGCCATGGTTGGCCGCGGCGAAATTGTCGATGGCAAGACCATCATGCTCCTGCAATACCTGGAGCTGCGGCTGCTCAAGGCGGCGCTGACCCACGCGTAGAAGCCAGCGCCTCCAGGGGCATTTTCTTCAATACGCACTGGCTACAGGGACGTAGCGTACAGGCCTGTCCACCTGTCATTACAAAAAAGGAAGTGCAATGAGTTTGATCATGTCCATGGCCGCCTTCGCCCTGGCGACGTCCATCACCCCCGGCCCGGTCAATGTGGTCGCCCTTGGCTCGGGCGCGCGCTTTGGTTTTGCCGCCAGCCAGAAACACGTGGCCGGCGCGGCCTTGGGCTTCACCTTGCTGCTGGTGTTGATTGGCCTGGGCCTGCACGAACTGCTGGTGCGCTGGCCGATCCTGACCCAGGGCATCCAGTGGGGCGGGGTGGCCTTTCTGCTGTACATGGCCTACAAGCTGGCGATGGACGACGGCCGGCTGGATGCGCAAGACGCGGCTGTTGCGCCGTCGATGCTCTATGGCGCGGTCATGCAATGGCTCAACCCCAAGGCCTGGCTGGCGTGTGTGGCGGGCATGGGCCTGTTTGCGGCCGATGGCGAGGCTGCGCGGGTCTGGCAACTGGCGGCGGTGTACCTGGTGATTTGCTATCTATCGGTGGCGTGCTGGGCGTATGTCGGCACGTTCTTTCGTCGTTACCTGAGCAATGCCCGGGGCATGCGCCTGTTCAATCGGGCCATGGCGCTGTTGCTGGTGATCAGCGTGGTGTACCTGTTGCTGGCGTGAGTCAGCCGCGATATTGCCCCGGCGTGGCCGCCAGGTGTTGCTTGAACGTGCGTTGCAGATGCGCCTGGTCGGCAAAACCGGCGGCCAGTGCCACATCGGCAATCAGGTGGCCGCTACGCAACTGGTTGCGGGCGAACTGGACGCGCTGGTTGATCAGGAACGCGTGGGGCGTCATGCCGTAAGCCTGCTTGAACGCGCGAATCAGGTACGACGGCGACAGCTGCGCTGCCTGGCAGATTGCTTCCAGCTTCAGCGCCTCGGTGCAATGCGCGCGGATGTACTCGGCGGCGTGTTCCAGCTTGTGATTGACCTCGCGTACAGGCTCGGCAGCCGGGTTCAGGCGCAGTTGCACCTCAGTGAAAAAACTCACCACGGCGCTGTGTTTCTGCAGGTGCTCGGTGTGCTCGTCGACCAGCACGGTGTACAGCTCCAACAGGCCGGCAAACAGCAGCGGGTCGTCGGTATGGGTCGCGTCGAAGCGGCGAAAGCCCAAGTCACTGGCAAACCCCAACTGGTGTTGCAGATCGGTCAGCCAGGGCGTGTCGATGTAGAGCATGTGATACGACCAGGGTTGGTCGTCGATGGGGTTGCAGGCATGCACATCGCCCGGGTTCATCAGCACCACAGTGCCGGCGCGGATGTGGAAGGTGTCCGGGCCATGGAGATACAGGCTTTGCCCGGCGGTGATCGCGCCAATCGAGAAGTGGTCGTGGGCATGCCGGGTGTAGCAGACCTTGCGCCCATCCTCGATGGTACGCGCCTCGATAAACGGCAGGCTGGCATCACGCCAGAAGCGTGGGGCGGCGAGGTCGGGCAGCGCCATGGTGCAATCTCCGGGGGACCTTGTAGGACCACGATGATTGCACATAAATACGCCGCCGACCTTATGTAGAAGCCGGCAAGCCCCCACATTTCTCAGGGGGCGCCCCCCAGGCTTAGAAGTCCCAGCGCGTCGCCAGTTGCAGGCTGCGCGGCTCGCCGTAGAACCCGGTGCCGAAGTTGCCCAGGCCGGTGTAGTACTTTTTATCCAGGGCATTTTTCACGTTCAACGTCGCGCTCAAGTGCTCGTTGAAGCGATAGCGTGCCATCAGGTCCACCAGGTAGTAGCTGTCCTGGGTGATGCGCGCGTATTGGCCAAAGTTGACCGTGTCATTCGGGTTGGGCTGGAACACATTGCCGAAGAACTCGCTCTGCCAGTTGACCCCGGCGCCGAGGGTCACCTTGTCCAGCGCGCCCGGCAGGCGATAGGTGTTGAACAGGCGCACCACTTGTTGCGGCGTGGTGGTTTGCAGCACCGAGCTGTAGACGTAATCGTCGTTGGCATCGCGGGTGTGCTGGTAGGTGTAGCCGGCCGAGACATTCCAGCCGTCCAGCACTTCGCCGGCCAGTTCCACCTCAAAGCCCTTGGTGGTGGCGCCGGCAATCGGGCGATAGATCGAGTCGCTTTCAAAGCCCGAGACGTATTGCGCGACATTGTCCTGTTCGATGCGGAACGCGGCGAAGCTGGCGTTCAGGCGGCCGTCGAAAAAGGCCGCCTTGAGCCCGGCTTCATAAGTGTCGCCCTCAATCGCGTCGAGCAATTTGCGGTCGGCATCCTTGCTGTTTTGCGGGCGGTAGATCTTGGTGTAGCTGCTGTACACCGACCAGATGTCGTTGAGGTCATAGACCACCCCGGCGTAGGGCGTCACCACCCCGGTTTGTTTGTAGCTGGTGCGGGCGTCGGTACTCGTCGCAGCGTAGAAGTCGGTGGTGTCGGTGTTGCTGAAATTGCTGACGCGGGTACCCAGGATCACCGACAGGTCATCAGTAGGCTTGAGGCGGGTCGCCAGGTAGGCGCCGGTTTGGCGTTGCACAATATCGTTCTGGCCGCTGCGCGGGATATCCGGCTTGGCGTACTCACCACGCCAGTCATAAATGCTGCCGCCCACCGGCGGGTAGATCGAACCGTAGACCGGCACGTCCTGTTTCGAGCGGGTTGCCATAAAGCCCATGATCAACTCGTGCTCGCGACCCAACAGGCTGAACGGGCCGCTGAGGTTGACGTCTAGGGTGTTCTGCACCTGGTCGCCCTTGTACTTGCCCATGAACATGTACATGCCCTCACCAGTGACCTGGTCCGGGTTGCCGCCACTGGCGGAGGCGAGCAAGGTGTCGTGCTGGCTGCGCTTGCGATCCAGGCTGACTTTGAGCGACCAGTCGTTGGCCAGCTTTTGCTGGACCGAGGCGAAGATCGTCTGGTTCTGGAAGTCGCGGCGGCTCCAGTCGGCGGCCGGGTTGAACGAGCGCGAGAAATTGGTGCGATTGCCATTGCTGAAATACATCGGGAAACCGGTCCAGCTGGCGCCACGGGAGCGGGTGTCCTGCTGGTCGATACCGAAGGTCAGCAGGGTGTCGGGAGTCAGATCGGCTTCGAGAATGCCGTAGGCAATGTCCTTGGTGTGCTGGTAGTGGTCCAGGTACGACGAGCGATCCTGATAAACCCCGACAAAACGCCCGCGCACATTGCCCGACTCGGTCAGCGACCCGGAGATATCGCCTTCGGTGCGGTAGTTGTCCCAGGAGCCCACGGTGCCGGTAACCGAGGCCTTGAAGTCCTTGGTGGGCTTTTTACGGATCAGGTTGACCGTGGCCGACGGGTCGCCCGAACCGCTCATCAGGCCCGATGAGCCCTTGATGATTTCCAGGTGGTCGTACACCGCCATGTCGGTGCTGGTGGTGCCGTAGTCATACACGCCGTCATAGGTGGAGTTGACGCCGTCGTACTGGAAGTTGGTGATCGGCAGGCCACGGCTGGAGAACTCCCAGCGCTCGCTGTCGTAGTTCTGCACGCTGACGCCAGGGGCGCGGCGCAGGGTGTCGGCGATGTTGTTGGAACCCTGGTCATCCATCTGCTGGCGGGTGATCACGGTGACCGACTGCGGCGTCTCGCGGATCGACAGCGGCAGGCCGGTGGCCGAGGCCATCGAGCCGGTGGTGTAGGAATGGCTGTCTTCGGTGGTGGCGCCCAGGGCCACGCCGGAAATGGTGGTGGCACCCAGCTCCAGCTCGCCGGTATTGAGCGGCACCAGCTCCAGCACATAGCCATTGTCGCCCTGGGGCTGGGCCTGCAATCCGCTGCCTTGCAACAAACGCTGCAAGCCGGCTGCGGGGGTGTAGCTGCCACTGAGTCCAGGGCTGGTCTTCCCGGCTGCCAGGCTGTTGTGGCCGGCGATAAACACCCCGGACTGCTCGGCAAAGCGATTCAGCACGCTGACCAGCGACCCGGCGCCAATGTTGTAGCTGCGCGTGGTTTCCTGGGTCGACGGCGTTTCCACCGCCTGCACATTGAGCGGGCCCAGGCAGAGCAGGGTCGCGGTGATGGCCAGCGCCAGGGGGCGCAGCGTGAAAGCAGCGGGTTGCGACATGGAAGGTTCCCTACGGATTCGGCGAATATGAAAGCGTCTGCTGGGTTAACCGAACGAACGTCGAAAAGGGGAATAGGTGGAGCCAAAAAAACTGCTCGCCTTGAGCCAGGCCTGTTGTGGCGAGCGGGCTTGCCCGCGTTGGACTGCGCAGCAGTCCCATCTTTTGGGGCCGCTACGCGACCCAACGCGGGCAAGCCCGCTCGCCACAACAGCCCGGACGGTTGGCGTTAGGTAGCGTGTGTTTTGGGCCCCACGCTGACCCACCACGGCAGCACTCTGTCCACCTGGATCGGCAATGCCGCCTCCAGCAGCCGCAACGCATGCTCGCTGTCCTTGAGCGGGAACGAGCCCATCACTGGCAGATGGGCCACGGCCGGATCACAACCGAGGTGGCCGGGCCGGTAGCGGTTCAGTTCACCGATCAATTGGCCCAGGGGCAGGTTGTCGGCCAATAGCACGCCGCGGCTCCAGGCCTCGCGGGTGGCGGATGCGGGCACTGCGCTGCGGATCGTGTGCCGACCGAACACCGCCTGTTGCCCGGACTCGATAATGCGTACCTGCTGGCCGTCGGCGGTGCGCACTTCTACCCGGCCGTCGAAGACATTCAGGGTGGTGCTGTCTTCGCTGTGCAGCACACTGAAGCGCGTACCCAGGGCACGCAGGTGGCCGTGCGCGGTGTCGACCAGGAACGGCCGCTGGAGGTCCTTGGCGGTGTCGATCAACACTTCGCCAAAACGCAGGTGCAGCAGGCGCTGCTGCGCATCGAAGCGTACATCCATGGCGCTCAGGGCGTTGAGCCAGATATGTGTGCCGTCGGCGAGCAATGCGTCGCGGATCTCGCCGCTGGCCGTGGCGTAGTCGGCGCTCCAGCCGCCGATCACCCGGGGCAGGGCAGTGCCGCGCCAGGTGCCCCAGGCCAAGGTCGAACCGGCGCACAGTACCAATAATGTCTTGAGGGTTTGCCGCCGCGTGCTGCGCAGGGCGCGGCCGGCGCCGATGGGCTCGTCGGTCAGCGGCGCGAAGCGTTGGCTGACGCGCTCGACATAGCGCCAGGCAGCCTGATGCTCGGGGTTCTGCCCCAGCCATGTCTGCCAATGCTGTTGTGCCTGGCTGCCGTCTTGCGGGTCCTGTAGGCGCACATACCATTGGGCTGCCTGCTGCAGGCTGGCGTGGCTGAGTTTTCCGCTGGGGTTCATTCCACCAGCACCCCGTCGAGCTCGGCTTCCAGCACCGCGCAGTGCAACAGCGCCTGGGCCATGTATTTTTTCACCATGCGCTCACAGACCCCCAACTGCACGGCGATTTGCTTGTAGGTCAGGCCATGCAGTTGCGCCAGCAGGAACGCATCGCTGACCTTGCGCGGCAGGCGCGCGAGCATGGCATCGACCTCGTACAGGGTTTCGACAATGATCGCCCGCTGCTCCGGCGATGGCTGCACCGCCTGTGGGCGGTCGGCGAGGCTTTGCAGCCAGGCCTGCTCCAGTTGGCGGCGGCGCCAATGGTCGATGCACAGGCCACGGGCGATGGTCGCCAGGTACGAGCGCTCGCGCACGGCGTCAGCCTGGTCAGGCGGGCGCTTGAGCACGCGGATAAAGGTGTCTTGCGCCAGGTCGGCGGCATCCCAGCGGTTGCTCAGGCGCCGGCGCAACAGGCCGAGCAGCCAGGAGTGGTGGCTGCCGTAGAGCTGACTGAAGGAAGCGGGGGAAGTCGACACAATATCCAACCGGCGCTGGCGCCACGACGTGAATAGGAATTGGTCGCGATTAAAGCAAAGGCCTGCGGGCAGCGCAAATGATATTGGTTTGCTTTTGCGAAAGGCTTTGCCTGCAGAGCTGCACAGATCAAATGGGGGAGCTGGCAAGCCAGCTCCCACAAGGCGTCTCCGGCCTAAACTCAAGATCAGCTACGTGAGGTCGGCACCAGAAACGCGGCCTCCAGCAGCTGCCGGGTATAGGCATGCTGGGGATCGGCGAAGATGGTCTTGGCATCCCCCTGTTCCACCACTTGCCCCTGTTTGACCACCATCAACTGATGGCTCAGGGCTTTGACCACCGCCAGGTCATGGCTGATAAACAGGTAGGTCAGGTTGTACTTGGCCTGCAGGTTACGCAGCAGTTCCACCACCTGGCGCTGCACCGTGCGGTCCAGGGCCGAGGTGGGTTCATCCAGCAGGATCAGGCGTGGCTTGAGCACCAGGGCGCGGGCAATGGCGATGCGCTGGCGTTGACCTCCGGAGAATTCGTGGGGGTAGCGGTGGCGGGTCTGCGGGTCGAGCCCCACCTCCTTGAGCGCGGCGATAATCGCTGCTTCCTGCTCGGCCGCGGTGCCGATCTTGTGGATGCGCAAACCTTCGCCAACGATCTCGCTGACGCACATACGCGGGCTCAGGCTGCCAAACGGGTCCTGGAACACCACCTGCATTTCCCGGCGCAATGGCCGCACCTGTTGCTGGGTCAGTTGGTCCAGTTGCTGGCCCTCAAAACGGATCCCGCCCTTGCTGCCGATCAACCGCAGGATCGCCAGGCCCAGGGTGGATTTGCCCGAGCCGCTTTCGCCGACAATGCCCAGGGTCTGGCCCTGGGGCAGGCTGAAGTGGATGCCGTTCACCGCCTTGACGTAATCGACGGTATTGCGCAGGAAGCCTTTTTTGATCGGGAACCAGACTTTCAGGTCGTCGACTTCCAGCAGCGGCGGGCCAACCGCGTTGCTCGCCGGACCGCCACTGGGCTCGGCGGCCAGCAGTTCCTGGGTGTACGGATGCTGCGGGGAGCGAAACAGTTCTTCGCAGGACGCCTGCTCGACAATGCAACCGCGCTGCATCACACACACGCGGTGGGCAATGCGCCGCACCAGGTTCAAGTCATGGCTGATCAGCAACAGCGCCATGCCCAGGCGCGCCTGCAACTCCTTGAGCAGTTCGAGGATCTTCAACTGCACGGTCACGTCCAGGGCCGTGGTCGGCTCGTCGGCGATCAGCAGTTCCGGCTCGTTGGCCAGGGCCATGGCGATCATCACCCGCTGACGCTGGCCGCCGGACAACTCATGGGGCAAGGCCTTGAGGCGCTTGTGCGGTTCGGGGATGCCCACCAGGTCCAGCAGTTCCAGGGTGCGCAGGGTCGCAGCCTTGCCGGTCAGGCCCTTGTGCAGGCCCAGCACTTCGTTGATCTGCTTTTCGATGGAGTGCAGCGGGTTCAGCGAGGTCATCGGCTCCTGGAAGATCATCGCAATGCGGTTGCCGCGAATCTGGCGCAGGGGCTTTTCTTTCAGGGTCAGCAGATCCTGCCCGGCATACTTGATCGTGCCGGACGGATGCCGCGCCAGGGGGTAGGGCAGCAGGCGCAGAATCGAGTGGGCGGTCACCGACTTGCCGGAGCCGCTTTCGCCGACCAGGGCCAGGGTTTCACCGCGGCGGATATCGAAGCTGATATTTTCCACCACGCGCTGATGCTGCTCGCCGGTGACGAACTCGACGCTGAGGTCGCGGACTTCGATCAGATTGTCCTGATTCATCTCATTTCCTCGGGTCGAAGGCATCGCGAGCGGACTCGCCGATAAACACCAGCAAACTCAACATGATCGCCAGCACCGCAAAGGCACTGATGCCCAGCCATGGCGCCTGCAGGTTGGATTTGCCCTGGGCCACCAACTCGCCCAGGGACGGCGACCCGGCGGGCAGGCCGAAGCCCAGGAAGTCCAGGGCGGTGAGGGTGCCAATCGCGCCGGTGAGGATGAAGGGCATAAAGGTCATGGTCGAGACCATGGCATTGGGCAGGATATGGCGGAACATGATCGCGCCGTTCTGCATGCCCAGGGCCCGGGCCGCGCGCACGTATTCCAGGTTACGGCCGCGCAGGAACTCGGCGCGCACCACGTCCACCAGGCTCATCCAGGAAAACAGCAACATGATCCCCAGCAGCCACCAGAAGTTCGGCTGTACAAAGCTGGCGAGGATGATCAGCAGGTACAGCACCGGCAACCCCGACCAGATTTCCAGGAACCGCTGGCCGGCCAGGTCGACCCAGCCGCCATAAAAACCCTGCAGGGCCCCGGCCGCCACACCGATGATCGAGCTCAACACCGTGAGGGTCAGGGCAAAAAGCACCGAGACCCGAAAGCCATAGATCACCCGCGCCAGCACGTCGCGGCCCTGGTCGTCGGTGCCCAGCAGGTTGTCCGCCGAGGGCGGCGCCGGTGCCGGGACTTTCAGGTCGTAGTTGATGCTCTGGTAGCTGTAGGGGATCGGTGCCCAGAGCGTCCAGGCATCCTTGGCCTTGAGCAGTTCGCGGATGTACGGGCTTTTGTAGTTGGCTTCCAGGGGGAATTCGCCGCCGAAGGTGGTTTCCGGGTAGCGCTTGAGCACCGGGAAGTACCAGTCGCCGTCGTAATGCACCGCCAACGGCTTGTCATTGGCGATCAACTCGGCGCCCAGGCTCAGGCCAAACAGGATCAGGAACAGCCACAGCGACCACCAGCCACGTTTATTGGCCTTGAAACGCTCGAAGCGGCGGCGATTGAGGGGGGATAGCGTCATCTCAATGCTCCCGGCTTTCGAAGTCGATACGCGGGTCGACCAGGGTGTAGGTCAAATCACCGATCAGTTTCACCACCAGGCCCAGCAGGGTGAAGATAAACAGGGTGCCGAACACCACCGGGTAATCGCGGTTGATCGCCGCTTCAAAGCTCATCAGGCCCAGGCCGTCGAGGGAGAAGATCACTTCGACTAGCAGCGAGCCGGTAAAAAAGATGCCGATAAAGGCTGAAGGGAACCCGGCGATCACCAGCAGCATGGCGTTGCGGAACACATGGCCGTAGAGCACGCGGTGATTGGTCAGGCCCTTGGCCTTGGCGGTGATCACGTACTGCTTGTTGATCTCGTCGAGAAAGCTGTTTTTGGTCAGCAGGGTCATGGTGGCGAAGTTACCGATGACCAGGGCCGTGACCGGCAGCGCCAGGTGCCAGAAGTAGTCGAGGATTTTGCCGCCCCAGCTCAGTTCGTCAAAGTTGTTGGAGGTCAGTCCCCGCAACGGGAACCAGTCAAAATAACTGCCGCCGGCAAACACCACGATCAACAGGATGGCAAACAGGAACGCCGGGATCGCATAGCCGACGATGATTGCCGAACTGGTCCACACGTCAAAGTGGCTGCCATGGCGAGTGGCCTTGGCGATCCCGAGGGGGATCGAGACCAGGTACATGATCAGGGTGCTCCATAACCCGAGGGAGATGGACACCGGCATTTTCTCCTTGATCAGGTCGATGACCTTGGCGTCGCGAAAGAAGCTGTCGCCAAAGTCCAGCTGGGCGTAGTTCTTGACCATGATCCACAAGCGTTCCGGCGCCGACTTGTCGAAGCCGTACATCTTCTCGATTTCCTTGATCAGCGTCGGGTCCAGGCCCTGGGCCCCGCGGTAGCTGGAGCCGGCCACCGAGACTTCGGCACCGCCACCGGCGATGCGGCTGGTAGCACCTTCAAAGCCTTCGAGCTTGGCGATCATTTGTTCCACCGGGCCGCCGGGGGCGGCCTGGATAATCACAAAGTTGATCAGCAAAATGCCGAACAGCGTGGGGATGATCAGCAGCAACCTGCGAAAAATATAAGCCAGCATGTCAGTCGCCTCCGCTCGCCGGATCGGCCGTGGTCTGGGGTTGCGGCGTCACGGCCGGGGCCTGATCGGGCTTGATCCACCAAGTGGCAATGCCCACGTCATAGCGCGGCGGGACTTTAGGGTGGCCGAGGTGATTCCAATAGGCCACGCGGTAGGTCTTGATATGCCAGTTGGGGATCACGTAGTAGCCAAACTGCAAGACCCGGTCCAGGGCCTTGGCGTGGGCCACCAGGCTGTTACGCGAGTCGGCGTTGATCAATTGTTCCACCAATTCGTCGATGGCCGGGTCCTTGAGGCCGATGTAGTTGCGGCTGCCGGGCTTGTCGGCACTGCTCGATTGCCAGAACTCACGCTGCTCGTTACCCGGTGAAGAGGACTGCGGAAAGCTGCCGACCATCATGTCGAAGTCCCGCGAGCGCACGCGGTTGACGTATTGCGAGACATCGACCCGGCGGATCACCAGTTCGATGCCCAGGTCCGCCAGGTTGCGCTTGAACGGCAGCAGGATGCGCTCGAAGTCGGTCTGGGCCAGCATGAACTCGATGCTCACCGGCTTGCCGGTGGTGTCGACCATCTTGTCGTCAACAATGCGCCAGCCGGCCTCTTGCAACAGTTGGTAGGCTTCGCGCTGCTGGGTGCGGATCATGCCGCTGGCATCGGTTTTTGCCGGGGCGAAGGCCTGGGTGAAGGCTTCGTCAGGGATCCTGCCGCGCAGCGGTTCGAGAATCGCCAGTTCGGCAGGGCTGGGCAGGCCGGTGGCGGCCATGTCCGAGTTCTCGAAATAGCTGCGGGTACGGGTGTAGGCGCCGTTGAACAGTTGCTTGTTAGTCCATTCGAAGTCCATCAACAGGCTGATCGCCTTGCGCACCCGCACGTCCTGGAACATCGGCTTGCGGATATTGAACACAAAACCCTGCATCCCGGTGGGATTGCCGTTCGGCAGTTCTTCCTTGATCAGCCGGCCCTCGGCCACGGCCGGGACGTTGTAGGCGTTGGCCCAGTTCTTGGCCGTCATTTCCTGCCAGTAATCGAACTGCCCGGCCTTGAGCGCCTCCAGGGCCACGGTGCTGTCGCGGTAGTAATCGCTGATGCGGTAATCGAAGTTGTACAGGCCCTTGTTGACGGGCAGGTCCTTGCCCCAGTAATCCTTGACCCGCTCGTAGCGGATCGAGCGCCCTGGCTTGACCTCGGCCACTTTGTACGGGCCGCTGCCCAGGGGGATCTCCAGGCTGCTCTTGGCAAAGTCACGCCCGGCCCACCAGTGTTTGGGCAACACTGGCAATTGGCCGAGGATCAACGGCAGCTCGCGGTTACTGGTGTGCTTGAACTTGAACAGCACGCGCAACGGGTCTTCGGCGATCACTTCGGCGACGTCGGCGTAGTAGGTGCGGTAGATCGGGCTGCCCTGGGTGATCAGGGTTTCAAAGGTGAACACCACATCTTCGGCATGCACCGGATGGCCATCGTGGAAGCGCGCTTCGGGCCGCAGGTAGAAGCGTACCCAGCTGTTATCCGGGGCCTTTTCGATCTTGCCGGCGATCAGGCCATATTCAGTGATGGGCTCGTCCAGGCCCTGCTGGGCCAGGGTGTCGTAGACCAGGGTGATGTTATCGGCGGGCACGCCCTTGCTGATAAACGGATTGAGGCTGTCGAAGCTGCCCATGGCTGCTTCGCGAAAGGTGCCGCCTTTGGGCGCATCCGGGTTGACGTAGTCGACATGCTTGAAATTGGCCGGGTACTTGGGCGGCTCGTCATACAGGGTCAGGGCATGTTGTGGGGCAGCAACGGCCTGGGCGCAAAACAACAGGCCACTGATAATCGCAGTACGCAAAGGCATCATTGGGGTTTCTCCGAAGCTTTCAGCCACCACGCTCTCAGGCCCAGGCTGTAGGGCGGCGTGGTGACGAAGGCGAACCGGTTACGGTACGCCAGGCGATGATAGTTGAGATACCAATTGGGAATACTGTAGTGCTGCCACAGCAGGACCCGGTCCAAAGCCCGGCCGGCGGCGACTTGTTGGTCGCGGGTCTGCGCGGCGAGCAGTTGCTCCAGCAGGTGGTCGACCACCGGGTTGGCGATGCCCGCGTAGTTCTTGCTGCCTTTGATCGCGGCCTGGCTGGAGTGGAAGTACTGCCACTGCTCAAGGCCAGGGCTCAAGGTCTGGTTGAGGGTCATCAGGATCATGTCGAAATCAAACTGATCGAGGCGCTGCTTGTACTGCGCGCGGTCTACCGTACGCAGGCGGGCATCGATGCCGATGCTGCGCAGGTTTTCGACGTAAGGTTGCAGGATGCGCTCCAGGTTCGGGTTGACCAGCAGGATTTCGAAACGCAGCGGCTGGCCATTGCTGTCGAGCAGGCGCTGGCCAGAGAGTGTCCAGCCACCTTCGGCCAGCAGGCCGAGGGCACGACGCAAGGTTTCCCGGGGGATGCCGCGCCCGTCGGTCTGCGGCAGGCTGAAGGCCTGGGTAAACAGATTGGCCGGTAGTCGGTCGCGATAGGGTGAGAGCATCAGCCATTCATGACCCACCGGCAGGCCGCTGGCTGCGAATTCGCTGTTGGGGTAGTAGCTCAGGGTGCGTTTATAGGCGCCGCTGAACAGGGTGCGGTTGGTCCACTCGAAATCGAACATCAACCCCAGCGCTTCGCGCACCTTGGCCTGGCTGAAAGTGGCGCGCCGGCTGTTCATGAACAGGCCCTGGCTCTGGGTCGGAACCTGGTGGGCAATCTGCGCCTTGATGACTTCGCCACGGTTCACCGCCGGGAAGTTGTAGCCATTGGCCCAGTTTTTGGCCTGGTGTTCGATATAAATGTCGAATTCGCCGGCCTTGAATGCCTCGAAGGCCACGTCGCTGTCGCGATAGAACTCCACCTCGACCTTGTCGTAGTTGTAGAACCCGCGATTGACCGGCAGGTCTTTGCCCCAATAGTCCTTGACCCGCTCGAACACCAATTGCCGGCCCGGTTGGACCTGGCTGATGCGATAGGGCCCGCTGCCCAGCGGTGGCTCGAAGGTGGTGGCCTTGAAGTCGCGGTTTTTCCAGTAGTGCTGAGGCAGCACCGGCAACTCACCCAGGCGCAGGATCAACAACGGGTTGCCGGCGCGCTTGAACACGAAGCGGATGCGATGGGGGTTGAGTACATCCACCCGGGCCACTTCCTGCAGGTTGGTGCGGTATTGCGGATGGCCTTCGGTCAGCAACGTGCGGTAGGAAAACGCCACGTCGTCGGCGGTAATGGGCTTGCCGTCATGGAAACGCGCTTGCGGGCGCAGGTTGAACACCACCCAACTGCGGTCCTCGCTGTACTCCACAGATTGGGCAATCAGGCCATAACTGGACGTGGGCTCGTCGCCGGACGGGGCGTACTGGCCGGTGCCGACCATCAGCGGCTCGTTGAGCTCATTGACGCCGTATTGCAGGAAATTGGCGGTTGAGACTGGGCTGGAGCCCTTGAAGGTATAGGGGTTGAGGGTATCAAACGTGCCAAATGCCATGACCCGCAAGGTGCCGCCCTTGGGCGCTGCGGGGTTTACCCAATCGAAGTGGGTGAATTTGGCCGGGTACTTGAGCGTACCGAACTGCGCATAACCGTGGTTCTCGGTAATGGTCGCATTCGCACAAAAGCTCAAGGCCAGACTTATTAGTAGAAGGAGGGGACGCTTCAAGTCAGAGATCCGATCCGGGCGGCTTGGGCTTTATGATCGGTACAGTAACAGCTTGTTCCACTTGGAAAAAGACTGTTGAAAAGGCCATTTTCAGGCTCGGAGGGATCTTGAGCGGTACGCAGGGCAGATATGGGAGCTGGCTCCCATACAGGCCTGCGTGCACTCGGTTTATCTTGGCCCGGAGACCACCAGCATCTGCCCCGGCTTCAAGGCCTGGCCAGTGCGAGGGTTCCAACGCTTGAGATGTTGCATCTCGACGTTGAAGCGCTTGGCAACCAAGTACAGCGAGTCACCTTTCTTGACCTTGTATTGCACCGGCTTCTTGCCGCGAGCCTTGGCCACCAGTTTACGGGTGTCCTGCATCACCAGGGTCTGGCCGACCTTCAAGGCCTGGCCATTGAGCTTGTTCCAGCGCTGCAGGTCATGCACGTTGACCTTGTTGGCCTTGGCAATCAGCGTCAGGTTGTCGCCGCTCTTGACCTTATAGCTGCGCGAGCGCCCGGCCACGGCCTTGTGCTCGACTTCGTCAAACACCGGCTTTTTCGGGCGCAGGCTCAACAATTCCTCGGGGTTCATCGAGGACAGGCTACTGGCCAGTAACTGCGCCTTGGAGGTGGGCACCAACAAATGCTGGGGACCGTCCAGGGTGGTGCGTTGCTTGAAGGCCGGGTTGAGCTGGAACAGTTCGTCTTCGTCGATCTCGGCCAGCGCGGCGACCCGGGACAGGTCCATGCTTTGCTTGACTTCGACCATTTCGAAGTATGGCGTGTTGGCAATCGGGTTCAGGTTGACGCCGTAGGCCTCGGGGGCCAGCACCACCTGGGACAGCGCCAGGAACTTGGGCACGTAGTCCTTGGTTTCCTGGGGCAGTGGCAGGTTCCAGTAGTCGGTGGGCAGGCCGAGCTTCTCGTTGCGCTCGATGGCCCGGCTGACGGTGCCTTCACCCGCGTTATAGGCCGCCAGGGCCAGCAGCCAGTCGCCGTTGAACATGTCATGCAGACGTGTCAGATAGTCCAGGGCGGCGGTGGTGGAGGCGGTGATGTCGCGACGGCCGTCGTAGGCACGGGTCTGGCGCAGGTTGAAGTAGCGCCCGGTGGAGGGAATGAATTGCCACAGGCCGACCGCATCGCTGCGTGAATAGGCCATTGGGTTGTAGGCACTTTCAATCACTGGCAGCAGTGCCAGTTCCAGGGGCATGTTGCGTTCTTCAAGGCGTTCGACGATGTAGTGAATATAGAGGCTGCCGCGTTCGCTGGCGTTCTCCAGGAAGGACGGGTTGCTGGCGAACCACAGGCGCTGTTGCTCGATACGCGGGTTGACGCCGACACCGTCCTGCAGTTGGAACCCCTGGCGCATGCGCTCCCAGACATCCTGGGGTACCTGCGGGCTTGGCTTCTCTGAGAGCCAAAGGGGTTTTTGCTTGATCTTGGCTGTGAGTACGGGTTTGGGTTGCACGGTGGATTGTGCAGCGAAATGAGTGGTTTGGCAGCCCGCCAGAGTTGCGGATACGGCCACCGCAATGGCTTGAGCCAGGCGGGTCAATGCGTCTGAATGGTTGGACTTACGAATAGATGACGACATTGGCTGGAAGTTAGTTCCGGGCAAAAATGTCGGGCGATTCTAGAAAGCGCTTGGGTTCCGGTCAACCATTCAGAAATTTCGTATCAGAACCTGTCTGCTTAGAACGTGTCTTTCCACGCTCGCAAGCTAGCAAAAACCTCGCTCCCGGCGCGGTTATCGCGGTTCCCCCACTCGTCCGCTTTTTGTTTAACGGATGTTTCAGCGGTGCGCAAAAACGGGTTGGTGAGTTTTTCCAGGGCCAGGGTCGAGGGCACCGTCATCTTGCCGGCTGCCCGAAGTTGGCTGACTTTAGCCACCCGTTCGGCGATATCGGCGTTGTGCGGTTCCACGGCCTGGGCAAAGCGCAGGTTGCTTTGGGTGTACTCGTGGGTGCAGTAGACCAGTGTGTCGGCCGGCAGCGCGGCCAGGCGCTCCAGGGAGTTGTACATCTGTTGCGGCGTGCCTTCGAACAAACGCCCACAACCGGCGGCGAACAGGGTGTCGCCGCAGAACAGCAAGCCATGATGATAAAAGGCTATATGTCCCAGGGTGTGTCCCGGCACGGCGAGCACGTCGAAGCCCCAGCCCAGCACCTCGATCCGGTCGTTATCGTTGAGCGCGACGTCACGGGCCGGGATTTTTTCGCTGGCCGGGCCATAGACCTTGGCGCCTGTGGCTTGCTTGAGCTGCTCTACACCGCCCACGTGGTCATTGTGGTGGTGGGTAATCAGGATGTCGCCGAGGGTCCAGTCCGGATGTTGCGCAAGCCACGCCATGACAGGCGCGGCATCGCCCGGATCGACCACGGCACAACGATGGCTGCGATGGTCCTGTAACAACCAGATGTAGTTATCGGTGAAGGCGGGCAGGGCACTGATCTGTATCATTCTTCTATTCGCCAAGCTGAACACATTGGTGCATCTTAGAACGTCTTGGCGAGTTGGAGAATGCAATGACTGATAAAGCGTTCGCCCAGGCCGATCCCGAGTGGCTGGCGTTGATCAGCGCAGCCCGTGAGTGGCTGTCCGGGCCGATCGGGCAATTTCTGCTGGAACAGGAGCGGCTTATGCTCGAAGAAGAGCTTGAGCGCTTCTTTGGCGGCTACCTGGTGCACTACGGCCCTTCGGCACAAACCCCGCCGCCTGCGCCCCAGGTGCAGCGCAATGTGCGCCTGGGCGCGCCGTTGCCGGGGGTCGAGATTGTCTGCGAAGAACAGGCCTGGCCTTTGAGCGAGCACGCCGCCGATGTGGTGGTGATGCAGCATGGCCTGGATTTCTGCCTGTCGCCCCATGGCTTGCTGCGTGAAGCGGCCAGCGCGGTGCGCCCGGGTGGCCATCTATTGATCGTCGGCATCAACCCCTGGAGCTCCTGGGGCCTGCGGCATGTCTTCGCCCATGATGCGCTGCGCCAGGCCCGCTGCATCTCGCCCTCGCGGGTCAGCGACTGGTTGAACCTGCTGGGCTTCGCGCTGGAGAAACGTCGCTTCGGGTGCTATCGTCCGCCGCTTGCTTCGCCCAAGTGGCAGGGCCGGTTGGCCGGTTGGGAGCGCCGTGCCGGGGCCTGGCAGTTGTCCGGGGGCGGTTTCTACCTGCTGGTAGCCCGCAAGATTGTGGTCGGGCTGCGACCGGTGAGCCAGGTCCGGCGCGAGCCCATCGGCAAACTGGTGCCAATGCCCCTGGCCAAGGTCAACCGGCGCTCCAGCGAGCAATAACTCACTTTTTGGCATTCAGGTCGTCGTGTGCGACCTCGGGAGCTGTCGGTCGATTACCGGCAACCCGCTTTGATGGATAGCGTAATGACCGATAGCGTAGAACTCTTTACCGACGGCGCCTGCAAGGGCAATCCTGGTCCGGGCGGCTGGGGCGCCTTGCTGGTGTGCAAGGGCGTGGAGAAGGAGTTGTGGGGCGGCGAAGCCAACACCACCAACAACCGCATGGAGCTGATGGGCGCCATTCGCGGCCTGGAGGAGCTCAAGCGCCGTTGTGACGTGCTGCTGGTGACGGACTCGCAGTACGTCATGAAAGGCATCAACGAGTGGATGGTCAACTGGAAAAAACGCGGCTGGAAGACTGCAGCCAAGGAGCCGGTAAAGAACGCCGACCTATGGCAGTTGCTGGATGAACAGTGCAACCGCCATAACATCACCTGGAAATGGGTGCGCGGGCATATCGGCCACCCGGGCAACGAGCGGGCCGACCAATTGGCCAATCGTGGCGTGGATGACGTGCGCGGTTACAAGCAGAGCTGAGGTTCCCCATAGCCCTTGTTGGCTGGCGCGGTCCTGGATCTGGCAATCGCTGCAATCACAACGCCAGAATCCCCCGGGCGAGTTGCTCGTCCGTATCGCGTAACGCCGGCAAGGTGCGGCGAATGTGCTGCAGTGCCGACTCCAGCTGGACACCCCGTATCTCGCCGTGGCTGGCAACAAACGCCGCGGCATCGTCCTTGGCCGCCAGTACGATCTTGTCATCCTTGAAGTTGCTGCTGGTGCCCTTGGTGGCACTCATCGACAGGCTGACCAGGGCGTCGGTGGTCATCACAAAGCTGGTGGCCTGGGCATGGGCAGTGCCCATCAGGCACAGGGCGAGCAGATAGTTCGGCTTGAGCATGGGTAGATTTTTACGCATCTGTAAGGAGCGGCGCAGGCTAACAAGGCGCTTGATAGCAAACTGCGCAAGCTTTGCTAAACCTTGTAAAAAACTGTTGGGCGAGGGCTCGCGGCGTTCCTCCAGGGGGCGCTCCGGTTATAGAGCGTGCTAATATCCCGCCCCTTGAAATACACACACCGTTGAGAGCTGAACCCTGATGGCCATCCGATCCGTTGTACTCGATACCGAAACCACCGGCATGCCGGTGACCGATGGTCACCGGATCATTGAAATCGGCTGTGTCGAGTTGATGGGCCGCCGCCTTACCGGCCGGCATTTCCACGTGTACCTGCAACCGGACCGGGAAAGTGACGAAGGCGCCATTGGCGTCCACGGCATCACCAACGAATTCCTGGTGGGCAAGCCGCGCTTTGCGGAAGTTGCCGATGAGTTTTTCGAGTTCATCAACGGCGCGCAGTTGATCATCCACAACGCGGCGTTCGACGTGGGTTTCATCAACAACGAATTCGCGCTGATGGGCCAGACGGATCGGGCGGACATCACCCGTCACTGCTCGATCCTCGACACCCTGATGATGGCCCGTGAGCGCCACCCAGGCCAGCGCAACAGCCTCGACGCCTTGTGCAAACGCTATGGCGTCGACAACTCCGGCCGTGAACTGCACGGCGCCTTGCTCGACTCCGAGATTCTCGC
The DNA here is from genome assembly GCF_030687625.1 of Pseudomonas sp. FP2294. Lineage (NCBI taxonomy): Bacteria > Pseudomonadati > Pseudomonadota > Gammaproteobacteria > Pseudomonadales > Pseudomonadaceae > Pseudomonas > Pseudomonas sp. FP2294. The sequence goes on along the minus strand of NZ_CP117441.1, from coordinate 3,065,231 downwards.
GGACGTCTACCTGACCATGACGGGCGGGCAGACCAGCCTGTCCCTGGCCGGCAACGCCTCCGATGGCAACGGTTCGGCCGAAGGCTCGGGCAACCGACCTTCGGAAATCCGTCGCCTGCCGGCGGACCGCAAGCCCACGACCATCATCCGCGCCAGCGAGCAGGACATGGCCGAGCACGCGGCACGCCTGGAAGCCATCGCCAAGTCGGCGGGTGCGCCGGCGTTGTGGACCCAGTTGACCCAACACTAGTCGGGCCCGGCACGGTCTAAACATGTCGGAGCAGGCTTGTGTGGGAGCGGGCTTGCCCGCGATTACGGTTTGACAGCCAGTGCAGCTGTTACTGATCCACCGCCATCGCGGGCAAGCCCGCTCCCACATTGGTTCTGTATAGGCTTCGAAATCTTCATTCGCGACATTCGCTCCCAGCTTCTACCCTGAGTACATCGCTCTCAGGACGCCAAGCCCCATGTACAAAGACCTGAAGTTCCCTATCCTGATCGTGCACCGTGATATCAAGGCCGACACCGTCGCCGGTGATCGGGTCCGGGGCATCGCCCGGGAGCTGGAGCAAGAAGGTTTCAGTATCTTTTCTGCCGTGGACTATGCCGAGGGCCGGCTGGTGGCTTCGACCCATCATGGGCTGGCGTGCATGCTGATCGCCGCTGAAGGCGCCGGGGAAAATACCCATCTGCTGCAGAACATGGTCGAGCTGATCCGACTGGCGCGCCTGCGTGCGCCCAACCTGCCGATCTTTGCCCTGGGCGAGCAAGTCACCCTGGAAAATGCCCCGGCCGACGCCATGAGTGAACTCAACCAACTGCGCGGCATTCTCTACCTGTTCGAAGACACCGTGCCATTTCTGGCCCGGCAGGTGGCCCGGGCGGCGCGTACTTACCTCGATGGCCTGCTGCCGCCATTCTTCAAGGCCCTGGTGCAGCACACGGCCGACTCCAATTACTCCTGGCATACCCCCGGCCACGGCGGTGGTGTTGCCTATCGCAAAAGCCCGGTGGGGCAGGCGTTTCATCAGTTTTTCGGGGAAAATACCCTGCGTTCGGATTTGTCGGTGTCGGTGCCGGAACTCGGTTCGCTGCTGGATCACACCGGCCCCTTGGCCGAAGCTGAAGCCCGTGCGGCGCGCAACTTTGGCGCCGACCATACCTTCTTTGTGATCAATGGTACGTCCACCGCCAATAAGATCGTCTGGCATTCCATGGTCGGCCGCGACGACCTGGTGCTGGTGGACCGCAACTGCCACAAGTCGGTGCTGCACTCGATCATCATGACCGGCGCGATCCCGCTGTACTTGTGCCCGGAGCGCAATGAGCTGGGGATCATCGGCCCGATTCCGCTGACCGAGTTCAGCCGCGAGTCGATTCTCGCGAAGATCGAGGCCAGCCCCTTGACCCGGGGCCGCGAGCCCAAGGTCAAGCTGGCGGTGGTGACCAACTCGACCTATGACGGCCTGTGCTACAACGCCGAGCTGATCAAGCAACAACTGGGCAACAGTGTCGAGGTCCTGCACTTTGACGAGGCCTGGTATGCCTACGCGGCCTTCCACGAGTTTTTCGCCGGGCGGTATGGCATGGGGACTTCGCGTACGCCCGATAGCCCGCTGGTGTTCACCACGCATTCGACCCACAAGTTGTTGGCGGCCTTCAGCCAGGCGTCGATGATCCATGTACAGGACGGCGGGGCACGGCAACTGGACCGTGACCGGTTCAATGAAGCGTTCATGATGCACATCTCTACCTCGCCGCAGTACAGCATCATTGCCTCGCTGGACGTGGCGTCGGCCATGATGGAAGGGCCGGCAGGGCGTTCGCTGCTCCAGGAAATGTTCGATGAGGCCCTGAGTTTCCGTCGGGCCCTGGCCAATCTGCGCCAGCATATTGCCGCCGATGACTGGTGGTTCTCCATCTGGCAACCGCCTTCGGTGGCGGGCATTGACCGGGTGGTGACGGCCGACTGGTTGCTGCAGCCCGAGGCCGACTGGCATGGCTTTGGTGATATCGCCGAAGACTATGTGTTGCTCGACCCGATCAAGGTCACCCTGGTGATGCCCGGCCTTACGGCGGGCGGTGCCTTGAGTGACTGCGGAATCCCGGCGGCGGTGGTCAGTAAATTCCTCTGGGAGCGTGGCCTGGTGGTGGAAAAAACCGGGCTCTATTCATTCCTCGTGCTGTTTTCCATGGGGATCACCAAAGGCAAGTGGAGTACCCTGCTCACGGAATTGCTGGAGTTCAAGCGCAGTTACGACGCCAATAGCAGCCTGGCCAGTTGCCTGCCATCGGTGTTCGAGCAGGGCCCGACGCGCTACCAGGGCATGGGTTTGCAAGACTTGTGCGACCAGTTGCACGGCTGCTATCGCAGCAACGCAACGGCCAAGCACCTTAAGCGCATGTACACGGTGTTACCGGAAATCGCCATGAAACCGGCCGATGCCTATGACCAACTGGTACGCGGTGAAGTCGAGGCCGTGTCCATAGATGCCTTGCCAGGGCGTATCGCCGCCGTGATGCTGGTGCCTTATCCGCCGGGCATTCCGCTGATCATGCCGGGGGAGCGCTTTACCGAATCGACGCGCTCGATTATCGACTACCTGGCCTTTGCCCGGGAGTTCGATAGCAGCTTCCCGGGGTTTGTCGCCGATGTGCATGGTTTACAACACGAAGACGACGGCAACGGTCGTTGTTACACCGTCGATTGCATCAAGTGTTAAGGATGGTTATGCAAGCTGTAGTGAATCCGAAGTACCCGGGGCTCAGTGTACGAGTCGCCGACGAGGGATTTGACGCCTACGTGTGGGGCAATGATTTCAGCTTTGAGGTGTGCGTATATGGCACGCCGGAACTGGGCAAGCCAGTTGATCAGTGGGCGGTGGAGCAGATCCTGCCGTACCGCAAATGCTACGGCATCGATCCGGAGGAGTTCGCCAGCTATCGCGATGCCGCCGACAGCGCGGTATTCATGGCTTACCTGGATGATCGGCCGGTTGGCCATATCGTCGTCAGTACCAATTGGAACGGCTATGCCCATGTCGATGAGTTGGCGGTGGTGCTGCCGGCACGCCGGCATGGCGTGGCCAAGGCTTTGCTCGACGTGGCACAGTTCTGGAGCCGCAAGAAAAACCTGCCGGGGATGATGCTGGAGACCCAGAACAACAACCTCGGGGCCTGTCGGCTGTATGAACGCAGCGGCTACGTCATGGGCGGGATCGACCATCTGCGTTATCGCGGGATTGATCCGCAGACGCGTGAGGTGGCGATTTTCTGGTATCGCTTGTTCGGCTGAGCCCCACCCGTGGCGGGGGCTAATTGACCGGCGACAACAGGCCCTGCGCTTTGTGCGTGACAATCTCCAGCAACGCATTGAGCGCCGGGCTCGGGCTGCTGTCCTTGACCGTCAAGCCATACAGGCTTACCAGGATTGGCGGTGATAACGGGCAGGTATCCAGCCCGGCCTCACGCGCGCCACTGGCGGTGAAGGGATCGACCACCGCCAACCCTTCGCCGGCCTCGACCATGCTGCGCATCATCTGATAGGTCTGCACCCGTGTCTGGATTACCGGCAACGGGCGCAGCGCCTGTAATTTGCTGTCCAGCAACTGGCTCAACGGGTCCTGGCCCTCCAGGCCGATCATCGACTGGCCGGCCAATTCTTGCAGGGCGATGTATTTCTGCCGTGGCTTGAGCCAGCCATGGGGCGCCAACAACTGCAACTTGCCCTGGGCCAGCACGGTACTGGTGATTTGCGGGTGTTCGGGATCATGCAGGCTCAGGCCCAGGTCGGCCTCTTGCAGCAACAGGCTCCTGACGATGTCGCGGGTCGGCTGGCTGGACAGGTTGCAGGGGGTGTCCTGGAAACGCCGACGCAACAGCGCAATGCTTTGCGGCAGCAATTGATTGGCCAACGGCGGTGTACAGAGCGTGCGCAGTGGCGGCGCATGATGATGCTTGAGGCTGCTGGCCAGGCGTTGTATCGGTTCCAGGGCTTCGTAGAGATGGGCGATCTGTGCCTGCATCGCCAGGGTTTCCCGGGTGGCCTGCAACCGCCCGCGGACGCTGGCAAACAGCATGAATCCCAGTTGCTGCTCAGCGTCCTTGAGGGTGGCGTCCACGTCGGACACAGCCAATTGCAACCATTCGGCGGCGGTGCCGAGGTGTCCGGTTTGCAAAATGGCTTGAATCACTTCGATATGACGTAAACGCATGCATGAAGTCCATGTTCAGCAGGTAAGGGATTCACCGGGTGAATCCTAACCCAAGTCCGCTCATATGACTTCTGCCTGGAGGCACAGCCTTATCAAACAGGCGTGTTTTCGGGTTCGCGGGTCAGTGAAACCTGCGACTGGACCAGCACAAAGGTATTGTCATCGACTTTGTTGACCCGATCACCAATCGCCAGCTTGTAGGAAATGACAGGTTCTGAACCGCCGTCTGTCGAGGTGGACTCCTGGAATTCATGCACGGAATAAACGCGGCCTTCCGCGTCGCGGGCATGGAATTGTCCGACAAGTACTGCTGCCATCTGTTTAGAACCTCTGGAGAAAAACACCGATTTGCGGTTCTGTAGACCGTCATTAAGGCGGGTAGTTTACCTACATAGAAAAAATACTATTCGATGATGTGCCGCTTATTTTTCCTACAGGTAGATCACGGCGCAAAACAGCCGCCGATTGGCCACAACCTGCTGGTGATAGGCCGGCTAAGGCTCTATAACTACAGGTTCCTTTAGTCAGATGTCGGGAAAGCCCCATGAGCAAGGTCTACACGATTGCCGTACTGGTCGGCAGCTTGAGAAAACAGTCGATCAACCGCAAGGTCGCCCAGGCATTGGCGCAATTGGCGCCTGCAAACCTCAAGCTCAGCATCGTCGAAATCGGCGAATTGCCGCTGTATAACGAAGACCTTGATGGCTCAGCGCCGCCTGCCGCCTACAGCACCTTCCGCCAGCAGGTGGCTGCGGCCGATGCGGTGCTGTTTGTCACCCCCGAATACAATCGCTCGGTGCCGGCGGCCTTGAAGAATGCCATTGATGTGGGTTCGCGTCCTTATGGCCAGAGCGTCTGGAGCGGCAAGCCAGGTGCGGTCATCAGCGTTTCACCGGGGGCCATTGGTGGGTTCGGCGCCAACCACCATTTGCGCCAGTCCCTGGTGTTCCTGGATGTGCCGTGCATGCAGCAGCCAGAAGCCTACCTGGGAGGCGCGGGCAGTGCGTTCGATGAGGCGGGCAAACTGTCGGAGAAAACCAAACCGTTCCTGCAGGCGTTTATTGATGCCTATGGCCAGTGGGTAACGAAACAGAAGGGCTGACCGATCGGCAAGACCCAGGCATCGCGCCTGGGTCTTTTGCTACGGTCAGCTCAATTGGTCGGCCAGGTGCAACGCCTGCCGCCCGATAAACTTGAGCCTGGCTTGCATGCAGGGGTTCTGGAAGCCCAGGGTCTGCGCCTGGCACTGTTGCGTTGGTGAAAAGAGGGCTATGGGGGTTCCCTGGACTGGAACTTAAAAGTGTTTCAAAGATAATTCGGCATTACATGTTGAAGTGTCCTACATGTATTCGAGCCTCAGATGAGTAAGATCCAAGCGCCCTGGAAGTATAAACGGCCTCGTCACTCTACTTGTGCCTAAGGTGCTTTAGTCCAATTCACTGGTTTGAAACGTCAGGAGTATTAATAAATGGAATCCTTGCTGTGTCAGGACGGCTTTCTACACCGATTTTTCGGGATATCAGAGTCCTTCCCTGAACATATCGCTATCAGGAATCTGGATGTCGACACAGGGGTTGTGACATATCGCGAGTTACGACTAAAAGCCGAGCAGTGTAACGGTGCGCTCGGCACTTTAAATATCTTGCCGGGCGAAAAAGTTGCACTTGTTCTACCCAGCGGTGTTGAATTTATCGCTTATTTTTTAGCGATCGTTGGACGTGGTGCAATTCCGGTCATTCTTAACTACAAGTTGACGCCATTTGAAATGGCGAGTGTGGTGGGCAGCGCCAGGCCTTTGCTGGTTGTGACAACAGCTGCGCTCTTCGAAAAACACAGCCAAATATTCCAACTCGCCAACGGCGTTCGTCACTCCTTGTTATTGGAAGTGGGTGAGTCCTCATCGCTGCCTGAAAATGCGACGCCTGATGTTCAGCTTACGTGTCGCAACGAACCGCTGGTATTGCCTGAAGGCAACCCAGTCGTCTCGATACAGTTCACTTATCGGGGCACCGGCAAACCGCTGGCGGTTCCTCACCGCTACCTTGACGTGACGCATGCAATCGACGGCATGCACGAGCATATTCATCGCCAAGGGGTCGGCTCCGTCCATCTGGTCACGCTGCCGCTGCACGCCATCTTCGGGCTGTCGGCGATGATGATCTTTCCATTGAGCGTGGGCGCCACGCTGTTGATGACCGATACCTTGCTCAACAGGGACCTGGCAGAAGTTCTGTCCCGGCATAAGGTCACCTATACCTGCCTGGTGCCTGATGTCATTCGCTATTTCAATAGCCGACTGGCCAAGCGCAAAGGCGCGCTGTTGCCGATGCACCCTCAACTGATGATTTACTCAGGCGGTAGCCATCTACCCGCGGACGAAGCGGAGAAACTGGGGCGGTTGCTGGGCTGCAAACCGGTATTGCAGGGCTACGGCTTGACCGAGAGCATGCCCGTGCTGCTACAGAGTACGCTTGGCGTCGCGCAGCGCGGTGCCATGGGGCAGCCGATCAGGGGCGTGGAGCTGCGCGTCGTCGATGCTCAAGGGCAAGACGTCGCACCAGGACGGATCGGCGAATTGCTGGTACGCGGGTCGATGGTGATTGACGGTTACGACGATGCCGAAGAAGCCAATAAGCGGTTCTTTCGTGACGGCTGGCTGCACACGGGGGACCTGGTTTGGCGCGATGACGATGGGCATGTGTTTTTCTATCGTCAACGCTTACGCATCTCAAAGATCAAAGCGCAGATGGTCGATCTGATGGAGATCGAATCCGTCGCCATGCAACACCCCGATGCGGTGCGTGCAAAAGCCTACATCGTTCCCGACCACAAAGAGGTCAACGCATTGCACCTGTGTGTCGAGGGGCGTGCCGGGCTGACTCAGGGCGCAATTTCCACGCTGCTTTCCCAGCACCTCTCGGGGTTCAAACTGCCCAAGACCATTGAGATCATGGTTCTCAAGGAGCACAGCCATGCAAGCTGATGGCACGCCACCGGTATTGGCGGTGTTTGACTTTGACGGCACGCTCTCCGACCGGCATACGTTCTGGCGCTATATGCGTTACGTCGCGGGAACAAAAATGTTCTGGCTCAAAATGATCTGGCTGCTGCCAAAAGTGTTCAGCGTGATTCTGGGCGTGACCCCGTTGATGCAGGCTCGATTGGCGTTTATTGCGCGTTACCTGGGTGGCGTGTCGGTGGAGAAGGAGCGTGAGCACGCGCGGCATTTCGTGACTGAGCAATTGCCACGCTGGATCAGGCCCGAGGCGCTGCGCCGGCTGCAATGGCATCAATCCATGGGGCATGTCACGGCGCTGGTCAGCAACTCGCCAGAGAACTACCTGGCTCCCTGGGGGGCGGCAGTGGGGTTCGACTATGTGTGCGGCACTCGCCTGGACACCGAGAACGACAGGCTGACGGGGGGCATCTCAGGCACCAACTGTGTTGGGCCGGAGAAAGTCATACGGCTCAGAGGCTGCCTGGCCAACCTTGATGACTACTACATTTACGCCTACGGCGACTCATCCGGCGACGATGCCCTGCTCGGTATTGCCAACGCCCCCTTTTATCGCAACTGGTACTGACTTATGGGCGCCTCGAACACTTCAGTCCCCGGGCCATGCGCTGTGCCGACGACGGTCATGATCGTGGGTGCCGGACCTGTTGGCCTGCTACTGGCAAACCTACTGCAGAAATGGGGCGTTTCTTTCCGCCTTATTGACAAGAATGCCGGCCCTTCGACCGCCACCACGTCGCGGGTCGTGCATTCAAGAACCCTGGAAATGCTCCGGCACCTGGGGGTTGCCGAACAGGCTGTCAGCAACGGTTTTACGCTCAAGCAGTTTTCGCTGCAGGCGAACGGCAAACGGGTACCGAACGATAACTTCTCCTATCTGGACGCCTGTTACCCTTTTTTACTCAGCTTGCCAGCGTCGACGCTAGAGCAAATCCTGCTTGAGCGCCTTGATGCATCAGGCCTGAGTGTTGAGTGGAATACCGAACTGGTCGAACTGCAGAACCAGCCGCAATCCGTGCAGCTGCTCCTGCATCATGCTGATGGCCGCGACGAACGTTTGAGCGCTCGCTGGATGGTCGCCTGCGACGGTGCTCATCACCGCATTGCCACGTCCCAGCCGCGTCGTGTGCAGGCACTGCAGCACGATGCCGTGTTCCTGGCAGGCGATTCGGCGCCTATCGGCCACCCTCTGGCGGATCAGGCGATTAACCTGGGGATGGGCGATGCCTATAACCTGGCGTGGAAAATCGCCTATGTCGATCAGGGCCGGGCAGCCCCCGCATTGCTGCAGAGCTATAACGAAGAGTGCTACCCGGCAGGCTTGCGAGCCGAGAGCATGGTGCACCGAGTGCTTGTCTGGCTACGGGATAACATTCTGCCACTGCTGGGTGACTGGCGCCCGCTCCAGCGCACGTTGGCCTCGATGATTTGTGCTCATCATTACCGCTACGGCAAAAGTGCCGGTATTCAAGAGTCCCTGACGAACAAGCAGCGCGCGCATTGGAATAAAAAGGGCAGGAAGTCGCGGTTCCCGACCGCAGCGCCTCGCGCCGGCCAACTGGCTCCCGATATCGAGTTATGGCAACCCCCAGGTACGCCGCCAAGACGCTTGATGGATCTGTTCCAGGGAACGTTCACGTTACTGGTCTTCAGTGCGGCCGATCAATTTTCCTCTTTACTGCCGGGTTATTACGTACTGGCTGATGCAGTGCAGACGGATTACCCAGGTATCAAGGCCTATTGCGTTATTGATGCCCTCGGCAGTGCAGGGGCGCCGTTTCAACATTCGACGTTATTGGACCCGGACTGGCGCTTGCACAAGCGTTATCACGCGCGGGCAGGCACATTGATGCTGATTCGTCCTGACGGCTATATCGCTTTTCAGGGGCTGGATATAACTACGCTGATGACGTATCTGCACGCGCGATCCGGGCTGATCAAGGCGAACAAAAAAGCAACTTCCAGCGAAAATGATTTAACGGCACTGCCGATTTAAACCTGTGTGCGCAGTTCATTAGTTTGCGCAAGGCCCGCGTTGGCGATGAACTGAAAGTTTGTTTTAAATAACCAAATTTAACTTCGGTTAGGAGGTCTCCATGCGCCTTGAACTTGGCGATGTTGTGCAGGAATTTATCGTGTCCAATGGAAAAATGGTCCAGAGCTATTTCTCTCTATCAGAGAGGATCATTGATTCGCTGGGCGACTCGGATACAGCGAAAGAATCAATATTAATGCGTTTGCTGGCTCAGGCCGAAACCGTCACGGTGCAGTATCTCAATGCTCACAAACAAGTACTTGAGGGCGCGTTTTCCCGTCGGGTTGAAGTACCGCTTAATCCAACTGTTGCACCGCTGGAAACGTCGTACTTGAACTCAGCCACACTGGCAACGGCCACTCTTGATGAGCCAGGCAGTGCGCAATTGCCAGCTGTGGATGTCGAAGCCTCGGTGCTTGAACAACTGGCAATTATCACCGGTTTTACCGTAGATCAGATCGACCAGGAACAACCCTATGAAAGCCTGGGGCTGGACTCTTTGGTGCAGATGGAATTCCTCGAGTCGCTCGTCGACCTGTGGCCGGAACTCAAAGCCAGCGGCACTCAATTGCTCAACGCCAAGTGCCCGCAACACACTATCGCACTGATTAAAGCGGCTCTGGCCGCGCCCGAGTCGCCCCCCGCGCCGGCAAGTGCTGCGCAAACGCCTGAGGCCCAGAGCGCCGAGCCGGCCTTCAGCCAACAACTGTTCGACGCCTTGGTACCGCTGATCCCGGGCGAGCCAAAAGCGTTCGATATTGATACGCCCTTCACCGAGCTGGGACTCAATGGTTTTGCCCGCGAAGCATTTTGCCAAGCACTGGCACAGCAGTGCTCTGCCAGCCAGTTTGCCGGTGAAGCGTTGATGTCATGTCGTACGCCGCGGGACACGCTGTGGTTTTTGGAAAGGCTGAGCTGAGACTCGCCCCGCTGCAATTTTGGCAATCAGGAGGAAACGACATGCAGAGCACGGTGACACCAGAGGGGGATTTTTGCTTCAGCGCCATGGCTGGCGAGTTCCCTGGGGCGCCATCAGTAGATGCGCTTTGGCACTTGCTGGCACAAGGGCAGATCGCGCCTCTGAATTCGATGCTGCCACGCTGGGAGCTGGATAAAGCGTCGATCTATTCAGCCACGGTCGGGGAAAAAAACCGCACCTACCTGGACAGTGCCTATTGCCTGTCTGATAGCGCAGCGACCCCTTCACGGTATGAAGGAAGGCAGGTCGCCATTGGCCGGAAAGTGCTGCAGGCACTCCTTGCGCAATTGACTGCACAAGGTTCGGCGTTGATCAGGGAGCGCACGGCGTTGGTCGTCGCGACGTCCTGGAGCGACGAGAGTTTTTTCCTTGCCCCCACATCGACTGAGGCCCGTGCGCCACAGGGCTATGCGCCCGGCGAACAAGTGGCGGAGTTGGCGTTGGCGCTGGGGCTGGGAGGGCCGGCGTTGTCCGTCGATACCGCCTGCAGTTCGTTCCCCTACGCGCTGAACATGGCCCAGGCCCTGGTCAACAGCGGGCAAGCGGATAACGCTATCGTGATGGCGTTGAACACGGTACTGCCGCTTCCACTTTTCCTGGGGTTTTCCCAGTTGACGGCGTTTTCGCCCAGGGCCCGGATGCAGGCGTTCGGTCGCGACGCAGACGGTATTGTGCCGGGTGAGTGCGCGGTGGCTTTCCTGGTCGAGCCGGTATCCCAAGCCCTGCAGGCGCAGCGCCGCCCCCTGGGTATACTGCGCGCATTGGGGCTGTCGGCCGATGGCGCAGAGGGGTCAGTGTTTGCACCCGGCAAACAGGCCCAATATACGGCCTACCAACGCGCCTATCTCGGCCTGGACCCCGGCGCGGTGGACTATATCGAGACCCATGGCACGGGCACCCCGCTGGGTGATGCGACAGAACTCGACTCGCTGAACAGTTTCTTCGGTGCCTATCGGACCGAGGGTAAAAAATTACCCATAGGCTCGATCAAATCTGTCATTGGGCATCCCTTGGCGGCCGCAGGAGGTGCTTCGCTCGCCAAGACGTTGATGATACTGGCTCAAAAAACCATTCCACCCCAGCCCGACTACTCGCCAAGCGCCAAGGTCGATGAATCCTGCCTGCAACTTGCGAGCGGGCAGGGACAGCCCTTGGCTGATCGCCAGTCGGCGATTCGCATCGGCATCTCCAGCTTTGGTTTTGGCGGTGCCAACGCGCACCTGGTGGTGGATCAATACCTGCCCGGCAACCAGCCCATGGCCTTCCGAGTCAGCCCCGGCGTGCTGCTACTGGACCTGGGCATTGTCGAGGCGGAGGCGGCGATCGGCAGCCACTTCTCGTTACACTCACTCAAGCAACAACTTGATCAGCCTGAGGCCCCCTTGGTTGGTTTTCCCCACGGGCGCTTTGTTGATTACCCGGCCACTTCGGTTCAGCCGTTGCCAGGGCGATTCCTGGCGCAGGACCACGTCATTGATATCGATGGCTTCGGCATGGGCCCCAAACTGCTGGCCAGTGTCGATCCGTTCAAACTGTTGATCACCGATCGTGTCAATCACCTACTGCGGCGCCTGCCCGGGGTAGCCGGCTCACCCGATACCGCGATGGTCATGTGCTGTAACTTGGGCGGCGCGCACTTCAGTAACGCCTATAGCCGTATTCACAACTTCTTCGGCCGGGCACAGGGCATGCCACCCGAGCAGGATGCGGCGGACGTGGCAACCAGTTTGCCGAGCATGTTGTCGGGGTACCCGGCGAAAATTTTCGACCTCAAGGGTTTTCATCAGACATTGGTCGGCACGCCTGGGGTGTTCTGGCACGCCCTGCTGGCCTCGCAACAATGGTTCAACGAAGGCATCACCACGCTGTTGCTCGGTGCGGGGCGCTTCATCAGTGCGCCAGCCGAAATCGAGCGCGTTCGGCAGTCACCGACCCTGCAGGGGGAGGGCATGGGGGTGTTCGCTTTGCGGCCCTATCGAGCGCAAACCAGTGACACACCTGTGCTGGTGATCCGCGCAGCGGTCTTGGGCCATGTCGCCACCTCCCTGGAAGCGGCGTGCGCACGTCTGGGCCGGGCGCGAAGCGATGTCCAGCATATTGAGGTGTGTGAGTTGCAGCCGGCGGCAGCCCCTGTCGGCGGTTCATGGCAAGGCATGACCGGTTGCCTGGCTGAAGCCACCGGCGTCGAAACCCTGTTGGCCGTAATGATGAGTGCTTCGGTTCACTCGGTGATCGAGGTGCGCCAGGCCGGCAAGCCGGTGATGTGGTTATTCACCGAGAAACTGCGGGAGTGGGGGATCACCGCCCCCGAATGCCCGCCAGCCATCAAGCGCCCCTTTGAATTGCGCTTCGCGCACCCGCAGCCTCAGGCGTTGCAGTCGTGCATCGGGCCTGACGGTCCTGCCAGCCCTGTGGCTGATTTGCAAAACGATGAGACAGGCGTGCTGGCACTCAGCGATCAACTGACAGAGACACTGCTCTCGGCGCTGCGTGTCAGGGTGCGTGCCATCGAAGCGCTTTGCACCCTGCGCCGTGACGCTCACGCCCGGCCTGCCGAGCACTGGCAGCGCAGCCCGGAAAACATCGTGATCAGCAATGTTCAACGCAGTGCGCAGTCACTGCACGCGCAATTGCTGGTAAATGAAGCGCACCCCTATTTTTTTGATCACCCACTGGACCATGTCCCCGGCATTTTATTGATCGAGGGGGTATTGCAGTTGACCGAACTCGCCATGCCTCCACGCAGTGGCCGGGTCGCGTATGTCAACGACCTGACGATCAAGTTCCAGCGGTACGTACAAAAACAAGGGGCAATTGACCTGCAACTGGAATACGACCAAGAACTCCAGGTATTTCGCGCGAAGGTCCGGCAAGCCGGCAAGCTCATGTGCACCTGCACCCTGGGCATTGCATACAGCTCGGCACACGAGGCGTTGCCCGCCGCCCCGTTCACTGCGACCGCCTGCCGCGACAAGGCTCTGCTGCACAAGGACAGACAAGAAAACGTTCTGGTCAGCGACATGAGCGATGTCGCTCGGGGCTTGAGCGTCGAAACCCTTCAACCGGCCAACGAGCACTTTTTCCGCAAGGGCGGCCCCAAGCATTACTCGATGGTGTATTTCCTTGAAGTTGCGCGCCAGTGCTTCATGCAGATTGCTCACACCCACCGACGCATCCCGCTGGGCACCCCGATGAACCTGCTGGCCTTGAGTTTCACGCTGGATCGACCGATTCCGACGAACAGCCCGTTGCTACTGGCGCCGAAAGGCAGCTTCGAGGCGCCTGAGCCGTCATTCAAAACCAACCAGGTTTGTATTGATCTGTTCAATCGGGGAGAAAAAATCGGTCAAGCCGACATTACCGCTCAATTGCTGAGTCGGGCGCACGCTGGCGCATAACCGCGCTTGCCCTCAACCCCGGCAAAGCCGTGTCCGCACGGCGTAAAACCAAAAAAGCCCTGACAGGTCAGGGCTTTTTCATTGGCTGGCGCTTAGCGCCGACGGAACAGCGGCAGCGGTTCATCCGTAGCCGCCTGGTACGTCACCGAAAAGTCCTTGAGACTTTCCAGCGCTTCATACGGGTCTTTGTCAGCGCGCAAGGCGTAGGCATCGAAGCCGCAGCGATGCAGGTAGAACAACTGGTCGCGCAGCACATCGCCAATCGCCCGCAGTTCGCCCTTGTAACCGTAGCGGTCACGCAGCAGGCGCGCGTTGGAGTAGTTGCGCCCGTCGGTGAAGGCCGGGAAATTCAGGGCGATGACCTGGAAGTGTTGCACGTCATCGCCGATTTCCTCGGCTTCTTCATCGGCGTCCAGCCACACACCCAGGCCGCCATCGCGGGCCTTGAGCGCATGACCATGCTCGCGCCACAGGGCCAGTGGCACGATCAGGTCGTCGCAGTTGGAGATGCCATCGAACGTCGCGTCCTTGGGCAACAGGTGCCAGGTTTCGTCGACGACTTCGTTGTTCTTAATGATTCGCTGCATAGACGCGCTCCTTGAACAGGTCAATGCCAATGCGCTGGTAGGTGTCGATGAAGCGCTCATCTTCGGTGCGCTGTTCGATATAAACGTCGATCAGCTTGCCGATCACCTCGGGCATGGCTTCCTGGGCGAAGGATGGGCCGAGGATCTTGCCCAGGCTCGCATCGCGGCTGGCGCTGCCACCCAGGGACACTTGGTAGAATTCTTCGCCTTTCTTGTCCACCCCGAGGATGCCGATGTGGCCGACGTGGTGGTGACCACAGGCGTTCATGCACCCGGAGATGTTCAGGTCCAGCTCGCCAATGTCGAACAGGTAGTCCAGGTCGTCGAAACGGCGCTGGATCGACTCGGCAATCGGAATTGACTTGGCGTTGGCCAGGGAGCAGAAGTCGCCACCCGGGCAGCAGATGATATCGGTCAGCAGGCCAATGTTCGGCGTGGCGAAACCGCCTTCGCGCAGCTCACCCCACAGGGTGAACAGTTGGCTCTGCTCAACGTCCGCGAGGATGATGTTCTGTTCGTGGGACGTACGCAGTTGGCCGAAGCTGTAACGCTCGGCCAGGTCAGCGACGGCGTCCAGCTGCTTGTCGGTGATATCGCCAGGTGCTACGCCAGTCGGCTTGAGCGACAGGGTCACGGCCACATAGCCCGGCTGCTTGTGCGCCAGGGTGTTGCGGGTACGCCAGCGGGCAAAGCCCGGGTGCTGCTGGTCGAGTGCGGCCAGTTCGGCGTCCTGGTTGTCCAGGGCCTTGTAGTGCGGGTCGACAAAGTGCTTGGCCACGCGATGCACTTCGGCTTCGGTCAGAGTGGTCTGGCCGCCGCGCAGGTGTTCCATCTCGGCGTCGACCTTCTGGGCAAACACCTCGGGGGTGAGGGCCTTGACCAGGATCTTGATGCGCGCCTTGTACTTGTTGTCCCGACGGCCATAGCGGTTGTACACACGCAGGATGGCGTCGAGATAGCTCAACAGGTCTTGCCAGGGCAGGAATTCATTGATGAATGCGCCCACCACCGGGGTACGCCCCAGGCCGCCGCCCACCAGGACGCGGAAGCCCAGTTCGCCGGCAGCGTTGTACACCGGCTCCAGGCCGATATCGTGGACTTCGATCGCGGCACGGTCGGAAGCCGAGCCATTGATGGCGATCTTGAATTTACGCGGCAGGTAGGCAAATTCTGGGTGGAACGTAGTCCACTGCCGAACGATCTCGCACCACGGGCGCGGGTCGATCACTTCATCGGCGGCCACGCCGGCAAACTGGTCTGTCGTCACGTTGCGCAGGCAGTTACCGCTGGTCTGAATGGCGTGCATCTGCACGGTGGCCAATTCAGCCAGGATGTCCGGCACGTCTTCCAGGGCCGGCCAGTTGAACTGCACGTTCTGGCGGGTACTGATATGGGCATAGCCCTTGTCGAAGTCACGGGCGATCTTGGCCATCATGCGCGTCTGGCGCGAAGTCAGTTGGCCGTAAGGCACGGCCACCCGCAGCATCGGCGCAAAGCGCTGGACATAAAGGCCATTTTGCAGGCGCAGAGGGCGGAACTCTTCTTCGCTCAGTTCACCTGCCAGATAGCGTCGGGTCTGATCACGGAACTGCTTGACGCGGTCCTCGATGATGCGCTGATCGTATTCGTCGTATACGTACATATAGGTCCTGTTCTCGGCAAATCTGCGCGCACGGCCGCGCACTCCCAACGGAGCCGGCGAACGATACCAGCTTGCGTTTATGCGCAAAAGTGATGTTTTAGTATATGCACATAACCAAATAGCCTAATGAGAACGGTTATTGCGATACCCACATTTGTCATGCGGGCAATCATCGACTTTACTGTGGTCGAGTCTTAATGCAATCAGCCATAAAACCGACAAGAGGCGATGCGATGAGCAATCCAACCAAAGCCCGCAAACCCGACAGCAGTGTGGATGCCTGGGCAATTCTGTTCCTGATTATCCTGGTGGTTGCCACCGCCGTGTTCTGGGTCAGCCATCAATAGGGAGCGCTGATCGCCACGCAACTGTCCTACTATCTGACAAATAGCCAAGATCAAAAGGCTCATTGCCATTATTATGATCGGTCAATTTCCAGGGTGCGGGCAGTAATGTTGAAGGTTCTCTGTGGGTGCTTGTGGTGGGTGGGGCTGACGTTCGGGACGATCGCTCATGCCACATCGGTGGTGTTTCTCAACCCCGGCCTGTCCACTGAAACCTTCTGGGTCAGCTATTCGCAATTCATGCAGGCCGCAGCCAAGGACCTCGGCCTGGATTTGCGTGTGCGCTATTCGGAGCGCAACGGGCAGAACACCTTGCAACAAGCCCGCGAAGCACTGCAAGGCCCCAATTCCCCGGATTACCTGGTGGTGGTCAATGAGCAGTACATCGCCCCGCAGATTTTGCGGATGGCCCAGGGCAGCCCGGTCAAGTTGCTGATCGTCAACAATGCCCTGACCCCGGACCAGGTGCAGTTGCTGGATGCCGGCAAATACCCCAACTGGATCGGCAGCATCACCGCCAACGACGAGGAGGGCGGCTACCTGATGCTCAAGGAGCTGCTGCGTCAGCACGGCCCGGTTCCGGCGGGCGAAACCCTCCAATTGCTGGCATTTTCCGGCGCCAAGAATACCCCCACTTCCCAGGCCCGTGAGCAGGGCCTGCGGCGGGCCTTGGGCGAACACCCGCAAGTGCATCTGCGCCAGTTGGTTTATGGCGAATGGAGCCGCCAGCGCGCCTTCGAGCAAGCAACCCTGATGTTCAAGCGCTACCCGCAGGCCACGCTCGTATGGTCGGCCAATGATGAAATGGCCCTCGGCGCCATGCAGGCCTTGAATGGCAGTGGGCGCACGCCCGGCAAGGAGGTGTTGTTCAGCGCGATCAACAGTTCCCCCGAGGTGTTGCAGGCGCGCCTGCAAGGGCGGATCAGTGCGCTGGTGGCCGGGCATTTTACGCTCGGTGGCTGGGCCATGGTGCTGCTGCATGACGACGCCAGTGGGGTGGACATTCAACGCCATGGCGGGCGCGAGCGTCAGGTGAGGTTATTTCAGTTGATTGACAGGCCACAGGCCCAGCGCCTGCTGGACCTGCGTAACCACGAGGGCGACGGGGTGAATTTTCGCGCACTGTCGGCTCAGGGCAAGCCGGCGGCCTACCAGTACCCCTTCAGCTTGAAGATGCTGTGGAAGTAAGCGCGACTAGACCCCGGCCAGGTGCAGCACCAGCTTGACGATGGCAAAAAGGGTCAGGGCAAACACGGCGGTAAACAGGATCCCCAGCACTACAAAATGGCTGGGCTTGCCATGGGTGAAGTCCCGCGCGCGGTTCTTGCCGCTCTGCACGCCAAAAGCGGCAGCCATCACGCTGTGAAGCATCTGCCAGAAGGTCGGCGGTTTATTGTCCGGTGCGTCCATGAGTCCTCCTGCGAGGTCTGGGTGACATGATGTCTCCCAACAGGATAGCCAAGGCCGGGGGAATAGGTAGACGTAGTTACCGCTGTCGCGCCTGACCTGCGTGATGTGCTGGAGCTCCTTTTCCTGGAGCTGCATCATGCCCGACTCTCCCGTAACGCCCGCGCGCCTTGAGCCGCCAACCCCCAGTATCCATCGACAATTGTTGATCGGTGCCACCCCGCAATGGCTGATCGAGAGCACTGCCCCACGACGGGCGGCGCTCAAACACGCCGATACGTCACTGCCGCCGGCCTATTGGCGTGCCACCCCCGAGCAACGCCAGCAGTTGCATGCCTGTTTTACCGCAAGCTTTTCCACGCAGACGGCGGTGGACAAGACCCTGTCTGCCTTGCAGGGGATCGACGCATTTGCCAGGCCGCTGCTGGTCAATGCGCTTAAAGAGCAATATGACGTCACACTGGCCCCCCACGTCGACACCTGGTTGAGCCTCAGAAAATCCCTGCTGGTCAGTGACTTCAAGATAGCGGCGCGGACCTACGACTTTTTGAAACTGGAGCTACTGCAAGCTGCGCTGCATAACTTCGAGGAATCCGAATGCGAGGAGGGGGCTTTTCACCCCTCGTCCGGTTTCCGCTGGCACGTGTCGTCTTCCGGTTCCTCACCTGACGAGCCGTTGCTGCCGGTGCGCTTGGGCAGGCTCAAGGTCCATGAGTTTGTGCAGCTGTGCCGCAGCCTGGATCTGGGCGGAAAGTACCAGGCCTATATCAGCGATTTCTTTGCCTCGGTCGAAACCACCCTGCGCCAGCAATTCATTGCCAGTCAAAAGGCGGCAATGAGGGCTGCGGCCGAGCTAGCACGCTTATGCCAGGACATTACCGAGGACGACTACACCATGATCCTGTCGGTGATCAACGGCGAGCGCGCGCCGCAGATGGATGGGCAACCGGTGTGGATCTGCGACCTTGGCCTGATGAAATTACGCATGACGGGGTGTGTGTTGTTTTTGGCCTTCGACGATGAGCATCTGGATTCGCCGATCCTCTATGTGCCCCAGGACCCGTATCATCCGCTCAAGCGCTATAAGGATCACGCACAGTTGCTGGGGACTTTGCAGCGCCGCTTCACCACGCCTGGCGCGGCCACCACCCGGGTCGAGCGGCCAACCGCGTATCAGGCCTTTTTCAGTCAGTTCGTCGAGGCCGCCGACCACCCTTATTACTTCAGGCAATTCACCCAGGATGCGCCCGATGCCACCTTGCGCGAAAAAATCGGCTCGAATTTCCCCGGCATCGGGCAACTGTATGAGCTGGTCAGCAAGCTGACGCCTTTGAGGCTGAAGAATTTCCCGCCGCTGCCTTTGGCCCCCCAGGTGCCGAACCCGGATCCGTTTTTGGCGCCCAAGGCCATGGCGTTCAAAGGCCAGGCGTTCGGCAGCCATAAAGTCGATCTGTGGACCTACCTGTATGAGCAACATCGGCACAAGTGCATCGCCGACGCGGCCAGCCGCGCCGTGCCCACCGCGCAGGTCGATGCCCGGGTGCGTAAACAGAAACTGGCCATGGTGCTCAATATCGAGATGTTTGCCCTGGGTGCTGTGGCAGGCTTCGTGCCCGTGTTGGGGGAGCTCATGCTGGCCGTGATGGTCGAGCAATTGTTGACGGGGGCGATTGAGGCAACCCAGGAGTGGAGTGCGGGCGACCGCCAGGCGGCCCGTGCGCACTTGATCGACCTGGCGCAGAACCTCGCCTTGATCGGCTTGATGGCGGCGGGTGGTTCGGCGCTGCGCCAACTCAGGCCCGAGCCGGTGATCGAAGGCCTGGTGCCGGTAACGCTGCCGGACGGCCGGAAGCGCTTATGGCGGCCCGACCTGGCGCCCTACAAGAAGCACCTCACCCTTGCGTCAGGCCGCCAGCCCAACGCCTTGGGGCAGTATGAGGTCGATGGGCAGCTCCACATCCATATGGATAACGCGTTCTACGAGAAAACCTTCGATCCGCAGATCAACAAATGGCGCATCAAACACCCGCAAGACCCCATGGCCTATCAGCCGATCCTTGAGCACAACCGGGCGGGGGCCTGGCGCCATAGTCATGAGCGGCCCTTGGCGTGGGACCGCCCGACGCTGCTGCGGCGCCTGGGGCATATCACCGACGGGTTCTCTGATGAGACTTTGGGGCTGATCGGCGATGTGAGTGGTGTCGATGACGACCTGCTGCGCCAAGTGCATATGGATGGCCTGCCGGTGCCTGCAGGACTGGCTGACACCCTGGAGCGATTCCGGGTCGATCAGGAGATCGACGACCTGATCGGGCGGCTACGCCGTGGAGCCGGCCTGGACAGCCGCCACGAATACGCCTTGCCCCTCACGGTGGAGATGGGCGGCTGGCCGCCAGGGCGGGTATTGGAAGTGTTTGAGGAGGTAGCCTTCGTGGCGCGCGCGCAGGGCCAGACGGGGCTGGGCGAGGAGGAGGCCCGGCGTCTGCTGGGCACGCCGCAGCGCGGCGAGCAGCCTGGCGCGCCGCTGATCGACGAGTGGGAAGGCGGGCGTTGGGAACCGGCGGGGCGCTCCATTCGCTATGGCAGCCATGCCTTGGCAGATGATGAGTTGCCGACCCTGAAAATCAGCCGGGCCGATTTACAGCACGGCAAGCTCGCTCAGGTGCTGTTGAATGGCCTGAGCGAACAGGAAATCACCGGCCTGCTGGGCAGTGCGTCCAGTTGGAGGGGGCGGCCCAGGGAGCAGGTGTTCAACGAGCGCCTGGCCGATCATGCCCTGCACCGCCAGTCAGCGCTGTTCGACGCTCGGTTATCTGCCAAGGGTGACCCGGCGGTTGACCGGGGGCCATTGCAACGCCGGTTTCCCTCGCTGTCTGCGCGGGCCCGGGAGGAACTCCTGAATAGCGCCAGCCCCCAGGAACTGCGGCGCTTGCAAGACAGCGCGCGGCTGAGCGAGCGTCTGGATCACCAGGCCCGCAGCAGCCTGCACCAGGGGCGCTTGAGCCGAGCGATCAGTGGCCTGCACCGCGACCGACTCGCCAACGCCGACAGCGACCGGCTCGCCTTGCATACCCTGGAGCGCCTGCCCGGATGGCCTTCAGGCTTGCGCCTGGAGATGCGTGTAGACAGCATTCAAGGGCCCTTGGTCGACAGCATTGGCGAGGCGCACGCCGCCACGCGTCGCTACCTGATCAAACGCGGCAATCGTTTCCAGGCCCAGGATCAAGCCGGCAAGCCGCTCAATAGCGCACCGGCCCAGGGCCGTAATCTATTCCCGTCGATCGTCGATGCCTTGCCCGAAGCGGCGCGTCAAGCGCTGGCGCTGACCCCTCATGGGGCGGACTTGCAGCCGGTGTTGGCAGCCTACGCCAGGCGCCACCGCGACGTTATGGCCGATGACATCTTAAAGTTGCGCAGGCCCAGGTCCCGGCCGGCGCTGCGCCTGCCCAGCGGGCGCCTGGGATATGAGTTATCGGGGCGCGGCGGGCCTTTTGCAGCGGATGACTCTCTGATCGCCCAGGTTCGCACGGCGTATCCAAATATCAGCGACACCCAGGCGCAAGAGCTGATCTGGGCGCGCCGACGTGACGGTGAAAGCAACCCGCAAATCTGGCGGTTGTTCGCCAATCGCCAGCGAGAGTTGTTGGGGTTGCGCAACACCCTTGAGCAATGGGCGGGGGCAGATGCGCAGCGCTTGCGTTCGGTAGAGGACGTCATCGAATGCTGGCGCCAGGGCTATGACCGAGACCGCAGCGCCCATGCCACCCTGAATCTGCGCGGGGAGCACGCGCTACCGCAGATGGAGGCCGACTTTTCCCATGTGCGATCCCTGCACCTGTCAGGGGCCAGATTGCTCGCCCAACAAGCCAGCGATTTATTTCGGTCATTTCCCAATGTGCAGTATCTGGAGCTCTACGTGCGCCCCAACAATCTTGGCCAGGTGGCTGAACGGCTGGCGAGCGTGCCCGGCATCACCCGGCTGTCGCTCACCGGGCCATTGCTGACCTATTCGCCTGAAGTGCTGCTGGCGCTCAATCGCATGACTGCGCTTGAACGATTGTCCCTGGCCGGCAACCTGGAAACCCTGGATATCCAAGGCCTGACGGCGTTGCGCCGCCTAACCGTGTCCGGAACCCTGGAAACCTGGCCCCAAGGGCTCCTGGCACTTGAGCACCTGGAGTTTCTCGACCTTGCCCAGACCCAGTTGCGTTCGGTGCCGGCCGAGATGCTGGTCGGGCATCAACGGTTGTGGCGCGGGTTGCAAATGAATTGGGCGGCGTATGAGCCTGAAGACTTCATGCGGGTTTTTGAGTACCTGCATGACAATCCGGCCCATCTGGTCGATGAGCAGCGACTGGTGCAGGCCTACTGCGAAGGGGCCTTGGCTCGCTTGCGACGCGCGGACCCGACATTCGCCGAAAGGGTGTTGCTCAGCTTCAGAACGCAGGGGCTGACGGCCCGCCAACGTCTGGAGAGTGTCAACGCGGTGCAGGCGCAATACCGTAGATTGGTCGATGAGCTGGAGCAATGGTCGGATCGCGATTCAAGCACTGGCCGGGTCGAGTTGGATCGTCAGCTAGCCTCTGAAAAACTCCTGGATTGCTGGCGCGAAGGCCTGGAGCAACGCCTGGTAGCAGAGGCTGAGCCACTTCCTGCCGGGGCGGCGGTGTTGGACCTGTCAGGCGCCAACCTGATTGATTTACCGCGGGTGCCGGCCAACGGGTTTGCCCATGTGCGCAGCTTGATCCTGGAGGATATCGGCGTTTCCCTTGAAGGCATCAATGCCTGGCTCGACCAGTTTCCCCAGGTCGAAACATTGAGCCTGGCCCGCAACAACCTGACCGAGCCGCCTGCGGTACTGCTTACCCATTCGTCCCTGCGCCACCTCGACCTGTCTCACAATTGGCTGGTGATCAACCCGGCGATCCAGGCGCGTTTGAGCAGGTTGACCGGCCTTTTATCATTGCGCCTGCAGTACAACCCGATCAGCCGCCTGGATGTCAGCGGCTTCCACGACTTGCGTACGTTGGACCTGAGTCACAGCGCAATCAGCGAATGGCCCCAGGGTGTGCTTGAGTTGTCGTCGTTGCAATGCCTGGATCTGAGCCACAGCGCCGTAACGGCAATCCCCGAAGCGGCGCTGAGCGGGCATGATAGTTTGCTTTCCAACACCCATCTGCGCGGTTGTCGCCTCAGCGTGACGGCGCGTACCGATGCGCGGACGTTTGCGCGACGCTACGCGATTGAACACCCATCCGTTGCCCTGGAAAACCCGTTGGGCATACCCCGTGAGTTGCTTGCCCAAGGCCTGACCGGGGGGGAGCCTGAGTATTTTCCCGAGAATGTCTTGCGCCGCCCCGACTTGCTCGTGGCACTCCCCACGGCACTTGCCTCGGCTGCACTGGCTCCCGCAGCCCGCATACAACGCCTGGTCCCGGCGCTGGACGAGTTGCAGGCGGTGGCACGGCTAGCCGAGCTGCAAGCCAGCGGCCTCGACTCCGGGCAGATCCAGGCACGCCTCGATGAGTGGGAAGGGCAGTACAGCCAGTGGGTGCAACTGCTCAATGAATGGATAGATGTCCATGGCTACCTTGATGGCGGTTGGGTCAGTGTATTGGATCGTCGTCGCGCAGCGGACCGTGTGCTGGAAAGCTGGCGTCACACCCTACGTGCCACGCCCGGCCTGCCTGAAGTGAATAGCGCCAGCCTGCTGGATTTGTCCGGCCTGCTGTTGGGCGACCTGCCGAAGTTGCCCAAGTATTTCGCTCACGTCACCGAACTGAACCTGAGTCGCGTCAGGCTCACGGCCCAGGGTTCCAACGAGTTCCTGCGGGCCTTCAGCCACGTGCGTACGTTGACCCTCAGTGACAACGGCCTGCGAGCCTTGCCCGATGCCCTCGCAGAGTTTCACGGGTTGAGACGCTTGGACCTCAGCAGAAATGAACTACAAAACGCCTCCCAGCTTCAGGGGCACCTGGTGCGCCTGCAGGCGCTGGAATGGCTGAACCTGGGCGAGAACGTCTTGAGCGAATTGGACCTCGGTGGCCTGTCCAGGCTCGAAACGTTGTACCTGCATACCAACCTGTTGGACGAGTGGCCCATGACAGTGCTTGAGCTTGGGCGCCTGCGCACCCTGGACCTGCACGACAACTGGATCGAGACCCTGCCAGATACAGCCTTTGAGCCGCAACACCGCGCCTTGATGTCGGGGACTGACCTCTCGGGAAACCGCCTTGAGCAGGAAAGCTGTGAGCGTTTGCAGGGGTATCTGGCGCAGACCGGCAATGGCTTGGGGTTTTCCGCCGAGCAGCTTGAGGAAATGATCCAGGGATACCGGGAGCGCGATGAGCGGGGGGCTTTTGACTCCCCTGACTACTCGCTGGATCATCCGGATATCGAAACGCCGCAAATCCAGAAGGCGCGCTGGTTTGCTGATGTCCTGCCCGATTCGCCAAGGCACCGGATCTGGGACGACCTCAACGCACAGCCGGGGAGCCACGATTTCTTCTTCACCCTGTCGCAACTGCGCAATACCGAGGACTTCCTTGAGGCGCCAGGCGATCTGACCCAGCGCGTATGGGCGGTGTTGGAGGCCATTGGCGGCAACCCGGCCATGCGTCGGGACGTGTTCGCCCGGGCGACGGCGTTGATGCCCGAGGTGACCTGTGGGGATGGCAGAATCCTGATGTTCAACGCGTTTGAAACCCGCGTTCAGGAGTTCGCTGCGTTGAGATTGGCCGAGGCTGGTCAGGATGGCGCCGCCCTGTTGAAGTTCGCCCGTGGCATGCTTCGCCTGGAGGCGGTTGAAGGCATCGCCGAGGACATCATCAAGGCCCATGAGGATATTGACCCGGCGGAAATTCGTTTAGCCCTGCGCATTGGCCTTGCCGAGCGCCTGGACCTGCCCCGGCAGCCCTCTGGCATGCTGTATAGCGAGTTATCGGAAGTGACCCAGGCCGACCTCGACCGGGCATACGCCACTGTCCTGGAGGGCGAGAGCACGCCGGGCTTTGAAGAAAAGCTGGTGGGCCTTGAGTATTGGCGCAATTACCTGAAGAAAAAGTACGCCACGGATTTTGCGACCCTGGCGCGCGAGCTGGAACACCAGACCGATCGCCTGGATGAGCGCTACCCCGAGAGCGGTGCCGACTACTTGCGTGAATACGCGGCATTGGGTGCCTGGATCAAGGAGCAGCGCAGGGCGCTGGCGATCCGCCTGACCCGGCAGGAACGGGCCGAGCTGAAGCTATAAGGCTGCCAGCGGTGTGCCAGGCACCCGAACAGAGTGCCTGGCAATCGCCCCTAGTTGTCGTAACCCAGGTTCGGCGCCAGCCAGCGTTCGGTCACGGCCAGATCCTGGTCTTTACGTGCGGTGTAGCTGGTCACCTGGTCCTTGTCGATCTTGCCTACAGCAAAGTACTGCGCCTGTGGATGGGCGAAGTACCAGCCGCTGACCGCTGCGGCCGGGAACATCGCGTAGTGCTCGGTGAGGAACACGCCGCTGCGGCCCGCATGCATCTCGTGGGCCTCGGGGTCGAGCAGTTGGAACAACTGGGCCTTCTCGGTGTGATCCGGGCACGCCGGGTAGCCGGGGGCAGGGCGGATACCGCTGTACTGCTCCTTGATCAGCGCCTCGTTGTCCAGTTCTTCATCCTTGGCATAGCCCCAGTAGTCTTTACGCACTTGCTGGTGCAGCCATTCGGCGCAGGCTTCGGCCAGGCGGTCGGCCAGGGCCTTGACCATGATCGAGTTGTAGTCGTCGCCCGCATCCTGGTAAGCCTTGGCCACTTCCTCGGCGCCGATGCCGGCGGTGGTGATAAAACCACCGATGTAGTCGGTTACGCCGCTGTCCTTGGGCGCAACAAAGTCGGCCAGGGAGAAGTTCGGCTTGCCGTCGGTCTTGATGATCTGCTGGCGCAGGTGATGCAGTTTGGCAATCGGCTGGCCGTCGTCGCCGTAGACTTCCAGGTCATCCTCCTGCACCTGGTTGGTCGGCCAGAAACCGAACACGGCGCGGGCGCTGATGAGTTTTTCGTCGATCAGCTTGTTGAGCATTTCCTGGGCGTCGGCGTACAGCGCGGTGGCCGCTTCACCCACCACCTCATCGGTGAGGATGCGCGGAAACTTGCCGGCCAGGTCCCAGGAGATAAAGAACGGCGTCCAGTCGATGTACTCGGCCAGCACCTTGAGGTCGATATTGTCCAGCACCTTGGCCCCGGTAAACGTCGGTTTGACCGGGGTGTAGGTGCTCCAGTCGAACTGCGGCTTCTTGGCGATGGCCGCCGCGTAGCTCAGGCGCTCGGTGCGGGCGCTGCGGTTAGAGGTGCGCTCACGCACGTCGATGTATTCCAGGCGGGTCTTCTCGACAAACCCGGCCTTCAGCTCCTTGGACAGCAACTGGGTGGCCACGCCCACCGCGCGTGAGGCGTCGGTCACGTAGATCACCGCATCGTTGCTGTACTTGGGCTCGATCTTCACCGCCGTGTGCGCCTTGGAGGTGGTGGCGCCACCGATCATCAGCGGCAGGTGGAAGTCCTGGCGCTGCATCTCGCGGGCCACGTGCACCATTTCATCCAGGGACGGTGTGATCAGCCCGGACAGGCCGATGATGTCGCACTTCTGCTCCTTGGCCACCTGCAGGATTTTCTCGGCCGGGACCATCACGCCCAGGTCGACAATGTCGTAGCCGTTGCAACCGAGCACCACGCCGACAATGTTCTTGCCGATGTCGTGTACGTCACCCTTGACCGTAGCCATGAGGATCTTGCCCTTGGCTTCCGGCTTGTCGCCTTTTTCCAGCTCGATGAAGGGGATCAAGTGGGCCACGGCTTGCTTCATTACCCGTGCCGATTTCACCACCTGGGGCAGGAACATTTTACCGGCGCCAAACAGGTCGCCGACGATGTTCATGCCGGACATCAACGGGCCTTCGATCACCTCGATCGGGCGCGCGAACGACTGCCGGGATTCCTCGGTGTCTTCAACGATATGGGTGGTGATGCCCTTGACCAGCGCATGCTCCAGGCGCTTGTTGACTTCCCAGCCACGCCATTCCTCGGTCTCGGCTTCCTTGACGCTGCCGTCGCCCTTGTACTTGTCGGCGATGGCGAGGAGGGCGTCGGTGCCTTCCGGGGTGCGGTTGAGGACCACGTCTTCCACGGCGTCGCGCAGCTCGGCCGGGATCTGGTCGTAGATCTCCAGTTGGCCGGCGTTGACGATGCCCATGGTCAGGCCGTTGCGGATCGCATACAGCAGGAACACTGAGTGGATCGCCTCGCGCACCGGGTTATTGCCGCGGAACGAGAACGACACGTTGGACACGCCACCGGAGGTCAGCGCATACGGCAGTTCATCGCGGATATAGGCACAGGCGTTGATAAAGTCGACGGCATAGTTGTTGTGCTCTTCGATACCGGTGGCCACGGCGAAGATGTTCGGGTCGAAGATGATGTCTTGCGGCGGGAAGCCCACTTCATTGACCAGAATGTCGTAGGAGCGCTTGCAGATCTCTTTCTTGCGCGCCTCGGTGTCGGCCTGGCCGGCTTCATCGAACGCCATCACCACCACCGCCGCGCCGTAGCGCTTGCACAGTTTGGCGTGTTGAATGAACTGCTCGACGCCTTCCTTCATGCTGATGGAGTTGACGATGCCCTTGCCCTGGATGCATTTGAGGCCGGCTTCGATCACTTCCCACTTGGAGGAGTCGATCATGATCGGCACACGGGAGATGTCCGGCTCGCCGGCAATCAGATTGAGGAAGGTCACCATGGCCTTCTTCGAATCGAGCATGCCCTCGTCCATGTTGATGTCGATCACCTGGGCGCCGGCTTCCACCTGCTGCAGGGCGACTTCCAGGGCTTCGGTGTAGTTGTCCTCGCGGATCAGCCGGGCGAATTTGGCGGAACCGGTGATGTTCGTACGTTCGCCGACGTTGACGAACAACGACTGGCGATCAATGGTGAAAGGCTCCAGGCCCGACAGGCGGCAGGCCTTGGGAATGTCCGGGATTTGGCGCGGCGCGTAGCCGGCCACGGCCTTGGCGATGGCCTCGATATGGCCCGGCGTGGTGCCGCAGCAGCCGCCGACGATATTGAGGAAGCCGCTCTGGGCGAATTCTTCGATGACCTTGGCGGTTTGCGCTGGCAGCTCGTCGTACTCGCCGAACTCGTTGGGCAGGCCGGCGTTGGGGTGGGCGGACACGTAGGTGTCGGCCTTGTTCGACAGTTCTTCCAGGTACGGCCGCAACTCGCTGGCGCCCAGGGCGCAGTTCAAGCCCACGGAAATCGGCTTGGCGTGGCTGATGGAGTTCCAGAACGCTTCGGTGGTCTGGCCCGACAGCGTGCGGCCGGAGGCGTCGGTGATGGTCCCGGAAATCATGATCGGCAGTTCGACACCCAGTTCTTCGTACACGCCTTGCACGGCAAAGATCGCGGCCTTGGCGTTGAGGGTGTCGAAGATGGTTTCGATGAGGATCATGTCCGCACCGCCTTCGATCAGGCCTTTGGTGGCCTCGGTATAGTTCTCCACCAGTTCATCGAAGGTGACGTTGCGGTAGCCGGGGTTGTTCACGTCGGGCGATAGCGAGCAGGTGCGGCTGGTCGGGCCCAGCACGCCCGCGACGAAGCGCGGTTTGTCCGGGGTTTCCAGGGTCTTGGCGTCGGCGACCCGGCGGGCCAGGCGTGCGCCTTCCAGGTTCAGCTCGTAGGCCAGCGCCTCCATGCCGTAGTCGGCCTGGGACACCTGGGTGGCGTTGAAGGTGTTGGTCTCGAGGATGTCGGCACCGGCATCCAGGTACGCTTTCTCGATCCCGCCGATCACGTCCGGGCGGCTCAGGATCAACAGGTCGTTGTTACCCTTGACGTCGCTGGGCCAGTCGGCGAAGCGTTTGCCACGGTAGTCCTCTTCCTCCAGCTTGTAGCTCTGGATCATCGTGCCCATGCCGCCATCGAGGATCAGGATGCGTTCCTTGAGGGCTTGGTGGAGGGCTTGCAGGCGAGTGCTACGATCGGACATGGGACTACTCTAATCAGGCATTACGGAGGGCGTGGATCATAGCAAACCTGTGCGCTTTTAGAGCATGCCTGGGTTTTGCATGAATATCGCTCATGTTGAGGGCGCCTCGACATCGGTAGAATCGCGGCAATTTTTCAGCGCTCGCATCGACTCGGGACCGGATACATGTCACTTCGCCTCATCACCGGCGCCGCCTTGGCGTTGGTCGCCTGCCTCGCGCAGGCCAACGGACCCGCCCCGGCGCTTTCCTATACTCGCGATATTCAACCGATCTTCACCGAGAAATGCGTGGCCTGCCATGCCTGCTACGACTCCGCCTGTCAGCTCAACCTGGGCAGTGGCGAAGGTGCGGCACGCGGCGCGAGCAAGCTGCCGGTGTATGACGGCGAGCGCAGCCAGGCGTCGCAGCCGACCCGGCTGTTTTATGACGCCTTTGGCAAGGCCGCCTGGCAGCGCCACGGTTTTGCCTCGGTACTGGATGCCCAGGGCACCCAGGCGGCGCTGATGGCGCGCATGCTGGAACTGGGTCATAAAACCCCATTGGCGCCCAATGCCAAGCTGCCCGAAGAGATTGTGCTGGGCCTGAACCGCGAGAATATGTGCCCATTGCCGGGGGAGTTCGACGCCTACGCCGGCGCGCACCCCAAGGAAGGCATGCCGTTGGCCGTCACCGGCCTGACCGATCAGCAATACCAGACCCTGCAGCGTTGGCTGGCGTCCGGTGCGCCTATTGATGAGCAGGGTCTGGCGCCGAGTGCCCAGGAAGCCTTGCAGGTACAGCAATGGGAAAACCTGCTGAACCAGCCCGGCGCCCGGGAAAGCCTGGTGGCGCGCTGGTTGTTCGAGCACCTGTTCCTCGCTCATATCTATTTCGAGGGCGGTGAACCGGGGCATTTTTTCCAGTGGGTCCGCTCGCGTACGCCCAGCGGCCAGCCCATCGACCTGATCAACACCCGTCGCCCGAATGACGACCCTGGCACCCGCGTGTACTACCGCCTGTGGCCGGTGCAAGGGGTGATCGTGCACAAGACCCACATTACCTACCCCTTCAGCGCGGCGAAGATGGAGCGGGTCAAGTCGCTGTTTTACAGTGGCGACTGGCAAGCCACGGCGCTGCCGGGCTACGGCCCTGGTCGTCGGGCCAATCCGTTTGAAACGTTCGAGGCGATCCCGGTCAAGGCGCGCTACCAGTTCATGCTGGATAACGCCGAATACTTCGTGCGCACGTTTATTCGTGGGCCGGTGTGCCGTGGGCAGATTGCCACGGACGTAATCCGCGACAACTTCTGGACCCTGTTCCAGGACCCGGACCACGACCTGTACATCACCGATGCCCGCTATCGCGGCCAGGCCACGCCGCTGCTGGCGATGCCGGGGCAGAACGATGACGTGGGCAGTGTGTTGAGCCTGTGGCTGGCCTACCGTGACAAACGCAATGAATACGAGGCCCTGCGCCGCGACAACTACGCGGATTTGCCGGCGCCGGGCTGGTCGAGCCTGTGGCAGGGCAATGACAACGCGTTGCTGAGCATCTTCCGCCACTTCGACAGCGCTTCGGTGAACAAGGGACTGATTGGCGAAGTCCCGCAGACGATGTGGCTGTTCGACTACCCGCTGCTGGAGCGCACCTATTATCAGTTGGCGGTGAATTTCGACGTGTTCGGCAATGTCTCGCACCAGGCCCAGACCCGTTTGTATTTCGACCTGATCCGCAATGGCGCCGAGCAGAACTTCCTGCGCCTGATGCCGGCGGATTCGCGCGATGGCTTGCTCGACGACTGGTACCAGAACAGCGGCAAGGTCAAGCTGTGGCTGGACTATGAAGCCATCGACAATGACAAGCCCAGCGGCCTGAAGCTGGACCCGCAGGATCCGAAACGCGACTTTGCCAACCAGTTGCTGGCCCGGTATGCCGACTTGAACGCCAGCCCGGACCCGATCAACCGTTGCATCAGTGCCTACTGCTCACGTCTGGGTATCGACCCGCAACTGCGCGACGTCGAACAAACCCTCAGCCGCCTGACCTCAAGGCCGGCGGCCGGGCTCAAGGTGATCGAGCAGTTGCCGGAAGCCACCTTGCTGCGCATCCAGACTCCGAGCGGCAAACGCGAGGTCTACAGCCTGCTGCGCAACCGCGCCCACAGCAACGTGGCCTTTATGCTCGGCGAGGCTTATCGCTATCAACCGGGCCTGGATACCCTGACGATCTATCCGGGCGTGCTCAGCAGCTACCCCAACTTCATCTTCAATGTGCCGGCCGAGGATGTGCCCGAGTTTGTCGAGGACATGGAGCTGGCCAGGGACGCCAAGCGCTTTGAACGGATTGTCGAACGCTGGGGCATTCGCCGCAGCCACCCGCAGTTCTGGGAGTACTTCCACGATTTATCGCAATACATCCGCGAAACCACTCCGGTGGAAGAGGGTGTGCTGGATATGAATCGCTACGAGAACCTGTAGGTGTGGATTTGCCTGACAAAAATACTAGGACTTTGTACCGTCGCGGCGATTGGCGTAAACTGCCGGCAAGCCTGTGAGGAGTTCCCATGACTGCCATAACCATTACCGACGCCGCCCACGATTACCTGGCTGATCTGCTGTCCAAGCAGAACACCCCGGGTATCGGCATCCGCGTCTTTATCACCCAGCCTGGCACCCAGTACGCCGAGACGTGCATTGCCTACTGCAAGCCGGGCGAAGAAAAGCCTGAAGACACCGCCCTGGGGCTCAAGAGCTTCACCGCGTATATCGACGCCTTCAGCGAAGCCTTCCTTGACGATGCCGTGGTCGACTACGCCACTGACCGCATGGGTGGCCAACTGACCATCAAGGCGCCCAACGCCAAGGTGCCGAACGTCAATGCCGATAGCCCGATCAACGAGCGTATCAACTACTACCTGCAGACCGAGATCAATCCGGGCCTGGCCAGCCATGGCGGCCAGGTCAGCCTGATCGACGTGGTGGATGACGGTATCGCCGTGCTCAAGTTCGGTGGCGGCTGCCAGGGCTGTGGGCAGGCTGACGTGACCTTGCGTGAAGGTATTGAGCGTACGTTGCTGGAGCGGATTCCCGAGCTCAAGGGCGTCCGTGACGTGACTGACCATACGCAGAAAGAAAACGCCTACTATTAAGGTGTTCGCTGCAAACAAAAAAACGGCGTCCGTGAGCGCCGTTTTTTTATGCTTTAAAGTTAGCAAGTTACACGATTTGTCTAACAAATAAGATGAGCTTTTTGAGCTGGCTTGCATGCGATAGCCGTAGGTATCTATACATCTCTTTTATCCAGTGCTTGTTGGGTTTGTGAACATATCCGTTGCTGCGGTCATGGCGGCTATTGGTTCCGCTCTTACAGCGGGTCACTTTTGGAAAAGAGCCCCAAAAGTAACCAAAAGGGCTCTTGCCCCACCACTCGGCACCTCGCCTAGGCTCGGTGTGCCCGTCATCCGACATTGATTTGGGGGGCCGCCGCGATGGGCCATCCATGGCCCAGCGCGGCTAAACCGGCGTCCTGCCGGTTTACCCCCCCAAATCAATATCGGATGACGGCCAGCGTGGTTTAATGGGGCGCCTCAGATCAAAAGCAAAGCGAGGCGGCCTGACAGCCGACCTGATCGTCGAGGCGTGCGCGTACCTCTGTGGGAGCTGGCTTGCCTGCGATGGCGGTGTCTCAGCCAATACATTTATCGACTGATACACCGCCATCGCAGGCAAGCCAGCTCCCACAGGGGAATGCAGCTTCGCGCCCCGGCTTTGGCATTGCTGTTGCTGTTGCTCTGCTTTTGATCTGGCTTTTGATCTTGATCTTAGGCGCCCCGTTAAACCACGCTGGCCGCAGGCAGGTATTGCGCAGTGGGCACCCCGGCATGGATGCCGGGGTAGCCGCGACACGGCCAGGGATGGCCGATCGCGGCGGGCCCACGGAGCAATGCCTGACTGCGGGCATGCCGAGCCTAGGCGAGGCACCGAGTGGTGGGGCAAGAGCCCTTTTGGTTACTTTTGGCTGGGCCGGCACTCCGGGCTCTTTTCCAAAAGTGACCCGCTGTAAGAGCGGAACCAATAGCCGCCGTAACCGCAGCAACGGATATGTACACACCCCCCAGAAGAGAACTATGTAGAGACTCATGCCGCGATAGCGGAGGGTCAGGCGACTTCTCTACAGCCGGTTAAACCGCAATCGCAGGCAAGCCAGCCCCCACAGTGTCAGGGTCGGTAGAGGTGGGCGTGCCCTGCGCGATACAGCGAGGATTCGCTGAAGCGGTCACTGGCCAGCACTCGACCCACCACAATCAGCGCGGTGCGCCTGAACCCCTTGGCTGCCACTTTGCTGACAATATCCGCCAAGGTGCCAATCGCCCAATCCTGATCCGGCCAGGTCGCCCGGTGTACCACGGCAATCGGGCAATCTGCACCGTAATGCGGCAGCAGCTCGGCGACGATTTTCTCCAGGTGATTGACCCCCAGATGCACGGCCATGGTAGTGCCGTGGCTGGCCAGGCTGTCGAAGGACTCCCCCGCAGGCATCGTGGTTTTATCGGCATAGCGGGTCAGGATCACGCTTTGGGCGATATCCGGTAAGGTCAGCTCCGCCTCCAGCAACGCGGCACAGGCGGCCACGGCGGTGACGCCGGGAATGATCTGGAAGGGAATTCCCAGTGCGCGCAAATGGCGGATTTGCTCGCCAATCGCGCCATACAGGCTCGGATCGCCAGAATGCACCCGCGCCACGTCCTGGCCCTGTTCATGGGCATGCTTGATCAACTCAATGATCTGCTCCAGGTGCAGTTCGGCGCTGTTGACCAGGGTTTCGGCCTGATGGCCTTCAAGCACGGCGGCCGGCACCAGAGAGCCGGCGTAGATAATTACCGGGCAACTGCGGATCAGCCGCTGGCCTTTGACGGTGATCAGTTCCGGGTCGCCGGGGCCTGCGCCGATGAAGTAGACGGTCATGGAGGATTCCTGTGAAAAAGCCGGCGAGGCGGGCTGCAGATGAAGACCGCTCATGATCAAGGAGGCGGATTATCGGGAATTCAGCCCGCGCACGCCAATGCAAAGGTGGCTTGCGGGCTTTTCTGGCGGTTGATCAACAGGCGGGCAGGGCGCTGGGCCAAGTGCTCGGCCAGGGCCAGGGCGGCGCTTTCGGCGATGCCGTGGCAGCCGGTATGGGCAAACGCGACAGCAGAGCGGTGGCTCAATTGCGCTTCGTGGATCGCCAGCTGTTCGGCACTGAAAAACTGCAGTGGCAACCTCAAGTGTTCGGCCAGGGCCAGTAACCCTGGCTCATCCTGTTTACGGTCGATACTCGCCAGTGCGCTGATGTGCCGAGGGTCGATTCCCGCGCCAGCCAAGGCTTCATTGAACAGCGCCAATAGCGCCGCGACGCTGCAGCCACGCTGACAACCCAGGCCGACCACCAGGGTCGGCGCGGTGGTGGCTGCTGTCATGCCGAGTGCTGATTGTCGCGATTGCGTCGGAACAACCAGGCGCTGATGAGGCCCAGGGCCAGCCAGAACGCAACATTGGTCAGCTGCGACGCGATCTTGAACTGCGCTTCCAGGGCCTGCGGGGCGAGCATCGAGTGCACTTCGGGCTGTGGCGCGCCAATCACATGGGGCACCGCCAGGATCGCCACGCCGAGGATCTTCAGCAGCCAGTTGCGACCAAACACAATCAACGCGATACCGGCGGCGGTGGAGGCTGCTGTGCCGATCCACCAGATCTGCCGTTGCGCCAGGTCCGCCGCAGCGGTGCCGGGCAGTTCCGGTGGCAGGCCGAGGGTCGGTGCCAGCACAAAGGTGGCGTAACCGGCCAGGCCCCAGAGCAGGCCCTGGGCGGTGCGGGTCGGGGCACGCAGGGTGTACAGGCCGGCGAGCATCAGCGCAAAACCTACGGCGACCACCAGGTTAGCGCCGGTGGTGGACAGCACGCGCTGCCAGCCGTCCTCCGGTTCCCAGGCCTCGGCGTCGTGGCTGTGGGCTGCAGCGCCAGGCGCATGCTCATGCACTTCGGTCGTGGCCGGGGCGTTTTCGTAGGTTTCCGCCTGCTGAATCAGCGGAGCCACCCAGAAACTTTGCAGCAGGGTCAGCAGCAGGGCGGCCAACAGGCCGGTGAAACCTGCGGTTTGCGCAATTCGCTTGATCATGGTTGCAGGTCTCAATGGCACGGGAAGGCGGCGCTGTGGCGCGTATCGTGGGCGGCGTTGTGCACGGCCTCGATATGGGAGAACCCGGCGAAATACACCAGGCACGCACCGAGGATCGACGCGCCGATAGCGGCGGTCAGGCGTTGGCTCAAGGTGGCGGAGCGGCTGGCGGTGTGTGAGGTGCTGCTGATGATCGACATGGCACGTCCCTTTCGAGTAGCAGGGTGACACGAGCGCATGAAAACCCCGCGAGCCGGGCACGCAGGGTTCTGAACAGCGCCCGCCCACCGCGGGTTTGTTATTTGATTTTTCGGGCCGGTCTCCGGGCTTGCGAGGGGGCTCTCTTGAGTCCTGAAAGCATCGCCTTCCCATGCCAGAAGCACAGTGGCTGTGACGCTTCGCTCGCTTACCGTTGCGGGGGCAGCACCGGATTGGTCATGCATGCATGATTGACCGGTTTCCCGTTTCACCCTGTAAAGGGCACCCGAAACAAGATGTGTAGGAGAGCATGGGCGCGGGATGGCCGTCAATCTGTAGCTGGGCACCGCGGCTCTTCGCATGGTTTTGAATTGACCGTCCCTCAAGCACTGCGTAGCCTTGCACCTTCGAGGTTCTTCGGCTGCGGTCGAAGCTAAGAAGGGAACGCGGTCCAAGCCGCGGCTGCCCCCGCAACTGTAAAGGGTTTATCTGACTGCCACGCCACTGCCAATACGGCGGGAAGGCGCAGCCAGCGCCAGCCGCAAGGCCGGCAAGCCCCAAGCCAGGAGACCTGCCTCGCAACCGATTTTCCATTTCAACCGGGCGGGGTGATCCGGTGACGAATCCAGCACCTGCACGCCGCTGCAGGGCCAGTCGTCCCGTATGCCCGCCCCAAAGGGCATCCGATGAAAACACTGGCCAAACTTCCCGTCACTATCGTCACCGGCTTTCTCGGCTCGGGCAAAACCACCTTGCTGCGGCACATGCTGGACAACGCCCAGGGTCGGCGCATTGCTGTGATCGTCAACGAATTCGGCGAACTGGGTATCGACGGCGAGATCCTCAAGCAGTGCTCCATCGGTTGCACCGAAGAAGAAGCCAGCGGGCGCGTGTATGAACTGGCCAACGGCTGCCTGTGCTGCACCGTGCAAGAAGAGTTCTTCCCGGTGATGCGCGAGCTGGTGGCCCGTCGTGGCGACCTCGACCATATCCTCATCGAAACCTCTGGCCTGGCGCTGCCCAAGCCCCTGGTCCAGGCCTTCCAGTGGCCGGAAATCCGCAGCGCCTGCACGGTTGACGCGGTGATCACCGTGGTCGACAGCCCGGCCGTGGCCGCTGGCACCTTTGCCGCGTTCCCGGACCAGGTCGACGCCCAGCGCAAACTGGACCCGAACCTGGACCACGAATCGCCACTGCACGAGTTGTTCGCCGACCAACTGGCCAGCGCCGACCTGGTGATCCTCAACAAAACCGACCTGATCAGCCCTGAAGACCTGGCCCGTGTACGCCTGGAAGTCGCCGAAGAACTGCCGCCAGCAGTGAAAATCGTCGAAGCCAGCAGCGGCCGCCTGCCTCTGGATGTGCTAATTGGCCTGGGTGCCGGCTCCGAGGAGCATATCGACGGGCGCCATAGCCATCACGATCATCACCACGAAGGTGAAGACGACCACGATCACGATGCGTTTGACTCCATCTCCATCGACCTGCCACAGGCTGATGAAGCGCTGCTGCTCGATGCCCTGACGCAATTGGTGGTGCAGCACGGCATCCTGCGGGTCAAAGGCTTCGCCGCGATCCCCAACAAGCCGATGCGCCTGTTGATCCAAGGCGTGGGCACGCGCTTCGACAAGCACTTCGACCGGGCCTGGGGCGCTGACGAAGCGCGCATCACACGGTTGGTGCTGATCGGTCAGGACCTGGATGCGGCGGGCCTTGAAGCGCAATTGCGCGCCGCGCTCAGCGTTTAACCATGCACCTGCTCAGGACCCAGCCCGGTGGCTTCGTCTCCGATGACAACATCGCCGACCTGGGACAAACCCCCGCCGAGCTGGTGATCCTGTGCAGCGGCGATTCCAGCCTGGCGTTGCTGGCCGAAGCCGCCCAGCAACTGCCCGACGACTACCCGAGCCTGCGCCTGGCCAACCCGATGCAGGTGCAGAACCACGCCTCGGTGGACCTGTATGTGGATGAGGTGCTGCGCCACGCCAAGGTCATCCTGATATCCCTGCACGGCGGCATCGGCTATTGGCGCTACGGCATCCAACGCCTGGTGGAGCTGGCCGAGCAGGGCGTGCAGTTGATCCTGGTGCCGGGGGATGATCGCCCCGATCCCGAACTCAGCGGCCTGAGCACCGTGGGTGTGGTGGAGCGTGACCGCCTGTGGCACTTTCTGCGCCAGGGCGGGCTGGGGAATGCGCTGGATTTCTATCGTTGCCTGGCCAGTAGCTACCTGGGCCGCGATTACCCGTGGGCCGAGCCGCAAACTCTGCCGCGCACCGCGATCTATCACCCGCGCGCCGCCAATGCCCGCCTCAATGACTGGCAGGCGGACTGGAACACCGATTGGCCGGTGGCAGCGGTGCTGTTCTACCGCTCGCACTTGCAGGCGGCCAATACCGGTTTTATTGATGTGTTCTGCCAACGCTTGCAGGCGGCGGGCCTTAACCCGCTGCCGATGGCGGTGGCCAGCCTGAAAGAGCCCGGCTGCCTGACAGTGGTCGAGGATTTGCTGGATGAGGTCGGGGCGGCGGTGATTCTGAACACCACCGGCTTTGCCCAATCCAGCCCCGAAGCGCCCCATCTGCGGCCGTTTCGCCGCAATATCCCGGTGATCCAGGCGATCTGCGCCCAGGACAACCAGCCCGGCTGGGAAGCCAGCGAGCAGGGCCTCGGTCCGCGTGACCTGGCGATGCATATTGCTTTGCCGGAGCTGGACGGGCGCATCATCAGCCGCCCGATCAGCTTCAAGGACCTGGCCTGGCGCAGCGAGCGCAGCCAATCGGACGTGGTGTGCTACCGCGCGGCCCCCGAGCGCATGGACTTTGTTGCCGAACTGGCGCGGCGCTGGGTCGAGCTGGCACGGGTGCCGCATGCCGACAAGCGCATTGCGCTGATCCTCGCCAACTACCCGACCCGTGATGGGCGCATCGGTAATGGCGTGGGCCTGGACACCCCGGCCGCGGCCTTGAATATCCTGCGGGCTCTGCAGGCCGAGGGTTATCCGCTGCCGGATGCATTGCCGGCCAGCGGCACTGCGCTGATCCATGACCTGCTCGGCGGTGTCACCAACGACCTGGACAGCCTCGACCTGCGCCCCTGCCATCAAAGCCTGGGCCTGGACGAATACCAGGCGATGTTCAATCGCTTGCCCGAGGCCAACCGCCAGGCCGTGCTGGAACGCTGGGGCACGCCTCATAACGATCCGATGTGCCGCGACGGGCGCATGATGATCGCCGGCCTGCGCCTGGGCCTGACCTTTGTCGGCATCCAGCCGGCGCGGGGCTACCAGGTGGATGCCAGCGCGGTGTACCACGACCCGGACCTGGTGCCGCCCCACGCTTACCTGGCGTTCTATTTCTGGCTGCGCCACACCTACGGCGCCCATGGCGTGATCCACGTCGGCAAGCACGGCAACCTGGAATGGCTGCCGGGTAAAGGCGTCGGGCTGTCCGAGAACTGCTGGCCAGATGCATTGCTGGGACCTCTGCCGAATATCTATCCGTTTATCGTCAATGATCCGGGCGAGGGTGCCCAGGCCAAGCGCCGGACCCAGGCGGTGATCATCGACCATTTGATGCCGCCGCTGACCCGTGCCGAAACCTATGGCCCATTGCGCAATCTGGAACTGTTGGCGGATGAGTATTACGAGGCGCAGTTGCTCGACCCGCGCCGTGCTCTGGAGCTGCAAAAGGACATCCTCAAGCTGGTGCGCGAAACCCGCATCGATCAAGAGCTGGAACTGGATAACGAGGCTGACGCTGCCGTCTGGCTGCCGCGCCTGGACACCTACCTGTGCGATCTGAAGGAGTCGCAGATCCGCGATGGCCTGCATATCTTTGGCGAGTCGCCCGAAGGCCGCCTGCGTATCGACACCTTGCTGGCCCTGCTGCGCATTCCGCGTGGCGATGGGCGGGGTCCGCAATCTAGCTTGCTGCGGGTGTTGGCCAAGGCCTTTGAGCTGGGCTTTGACCCGCTGGACTGCGCCCTGGCCGAGCCCTGGACCGGGCGCCGCCCCGAGGTGCTGCAGAAGATCGACGGGCAGTTGTGGCGTACCGCTGGCGATACTCGCGAGCGCCTGGAGCTGTATGCGGCGCGGTTGATCGAACAGGCGCTGGAAGGCCCGCTCGAACAGCTTGAGGAGCCGGGCTGGGAGGAGGTGAAATCGGTGATCGAAAGCCTGCGCATCGTCGTCGCACCGCGCCTGGATGCCTGTGGCCCGGCGGAAATGCATGGCTTGCTGGAGGCGTTGAGCGGTCGTTTCGTGCCGGCGGGCCCCAGTGGTGCGCCGAGTCGTGGGCGCCTGGATGTGCTGCCGACCGGGCGCAATTTCTTCACCGTTGACGTGCGTAACCTGCCTACCACGACTGCCTGGCGTATCGGTTTCCAATCCGCAAACCTGATGCTTGAGCGGCACCTGCAGGACCATGGTGACCATCTGCGTCAGTTGGGGCTTTCCGTGTGGGGCACCGCGACCATGCGCACCGGCGGTGACGATATCGCCCAGGCCATGGCACTGATGGGCGTGCGTCCGGTGTGGGCCACGGGCAGCCAGCGTGTCGATGATTTTGAGATATTGCCCATCAGCTTGCTCGACCGCCCGCGAGTTGACGTCACGCTGCGGGTGTCGGGGTTCTTCCGCGATGCGTTCGCCAACCTGATCCGCCTGTTCGATGCTGCGGTGCAGGCGGTCGCGGCGCTGGATGAGCCGGACGACCTGAACCCCCTGGCGGCCAAGGTGCGCAGCGAGCGCGAGGCGCTGCGCAAGTCGGGCCTGGATGAAGAGGCTGCGGCCAAGCAGGCCGGCTGGCGCATTTTCGGCGCCAAGCCTGGGGCCTATGGCGCGGGTGTGCAGGGCGCGATTGACGGTCGCCTGTGGCAAAGCCGCGAAGACCTGGCCGAGGTCTATCTGAATTGGGGGGGCTACGCCTATGGCGGTGCGGATGAAGGCACCGCCGCCCGTGAACAGTTCGCCCAGCGCCTGAGCCAGGTGCAGGCCGTGCTGCAGAACCAGGATAACCACGAGCACGACTTGCTCGACTCCAATGACTATTACCAATTCCAGGGCGGTATGCTCGCCGCCGTGGAAACCCTCAGTGGCGCCAAGGCCGCCAGCTACCATGGCGATCATAGCCAGCCGGACTTGCCGAAAATCCGCACGCTGAAGGAAGAGCTGAACCGGGTGATCCGTTCCCGCGCCGCCAACCCCAAGTGGATCGAAGGGGTCAAGCGCCACGGCTATAAAGGCGCGTTCGAGATGGCGGCGACGGTGGACAATCTGTTCGCCTTCGACGCGACCACGGCGCTGATCGACGACCACCAATATGCATTGCTGGCCGATGCCTACCTGCTCGACCCCGACACCCGGGCGTTTGTGCAACAGCACAACCCTGCGGCCTTGCGCGACATGACCGAGCGCATGCTGGAAGCCCAGCAGCGCGGTATGTGGCAGGAACCGGGGGCGTACCGCGAGGCATTGGAAAACCTGTTGCTGGACATAGAAGAAGACAGTTGATGACTGACATCCCCCATTTCCCACTGTCGGCAGTGGTCGGTGCCGACGACCTGAAGCTTGCCCTGTGCCTGACCGCCATCGACCCGAAGATCGGTGGCGTGCTGATCGAAGGCCCACGCGGCATGGCCAAGTCTACCCTGGCCCGCGGCCTGGCGGACCTGTTGGCCAGCGGGCAATTCGTCACCTTGCCGTTGGGCGCCACCGAAGAGCGTTTGGTCGGCACTCTGGACCTGGATGCGGCGCTGAGCGAAGGCCGTGCGCAGTTTTCCCCTGGGGTGCTGGCCAAGGCCGATGGCGGGGTACTGTACGTGGATGAGGTCAACCTACTGCCTGACCATCTGGTGGACCTGCTATTGGATGTAGCCGCCAGTGGCACCAACCTGATCGAGCGCGACGGTATATCCCACCGGCACTCGGCGCGTTTTGTGCTGATCGGCACGATGAACCCGGAAGAGGGTGAATTGCGTCCGCAGTTGCTGGATCGGTTCGGTTTCAACGTGGCATTGAGCGGGCAGACTTTGCCGACCGAGCGCGGGCAGATCATCCGTCGGCGCCTGGATTTCGATAGTGATCCTGGGGCGTTCTGTGCGCAGTGGGCTGACCAGCAAGCGGCGCTGCGTGCGCGTTGCACCCAGGCCCGTGCACGCCTGGAAAGCATCGCCCTGGATGACCAGGCCCTGGCGCAGATTACCGAGCGCTGCTTTGCCGCTGGTGTGGATGGCCTGCGCGCCGATCTGGTGTGGTTGCGCGGGGCGCGGGCCCATGCGGCGTGGCGTGGGGCTGCGGCCATCGCTGAAGAGGATATAGAGGCCGTTGCCGAATTTGCCCTGCGCCATCGTCGCCAGGAGCATTCATCTGCCGCCCACCCGCCGGAAAATGCGCCGGCGCCCAAACCCACTGACCCCAGCAGCGGCCAGGGACAGTGGGGTGAAATGCCTCCGTCTACACAAGTAACGGGTGCCCGCCGTGAAATACCCACCTGGCCAAAAAAGCCCTAGGCATTCGCCCCCGACCTGACGCGGGGGCGGATGCCCAGCCCAAGGCGGGTCGACTGGATCAAGGCAGGCAAGGGCGGGCGCGCAACGGCGCCGAGGGGATGGTCAATTGGCCGGGCACCTTGTTGGGCGGGCGACCACAATCGCGTAAAGACCTGGTGTACTGCAACCGCAGCCGTGCCTCCCATGAGCTGTGGCTGGTGATTGTCGATGCCTCGGCGTCCACTCGGCGGCATCAGGCGCTTAGCGATGCCAAGGGCTTGCTCGCGCAGGTGTTCGACGACGCCTATCGGCAGCGGGCGCGACTGGCGTTGTTGACCGCCAGCGGGCAAGTGCCGAGCTGGCAGGTACAAGGCTTGAAAGCGGCCAAGGGCCTGGGGCGTTGGCTGGATGGCCTGGGCGCCGGCGGAGGGACGCCGCTCCTGGCGGCGTTGACCGAGGCCGGGCATTGGCTGGCGGCGCGGCGCAAGCGCTATCCGGCTGAACAGCAGCGGTTGCTGGTGATTACCGATGGCCGGCTCAAGGATATTGGTCAATTGCCGGCGTTGGATTGCCTGGGGCTGTTGGTGGATATCGAACGTGGGCCGATCCGGCTGGGGCGGGCGCGGGAGCTGGCCGCCGGGTTGCAGGTGGATTATCGGCATATTGATAGCCTGTAGCGCTGCTGCTATCGCTATCGCGAGCAAGTCCGCTCCCACATTCGGCCGCGTACATCCTTTGGAATGCGCTTGAATGTGGGAGCTGGCTTGCCTGCGATAAGGCCCTCAAACCCACCGCAAAACGATCAGCTAGCCCCCGGCACATTCGGCCAAAGATCCGCCACCAGAAACAGCCGCTCCGCTTCCTCCCAATCCCCGCCGTTCTGCATCATGCGCACCAACAACTGCGCCGGCGCCATCGGGTCCAGGTCGACCAGCCAGCGCTGCATCTGCTCTTCACTCCAGATTTCTTCCGCCGGGTAATGCGCCGGCGCCAGCCAGGCATGGCGCGGCAGGGGCTGCCAGCGGCCCGGCGGGCTGGCCTGGATAAAGTCCTGCCAATCGCGCTGATGCAACCAGCGCCCGCGCAAATGCTGGGGGTGGGCGCCGAAAGGCGGGGCGGCCTCGCCGGGCCAGGGGTACAACAGGTAGCCGCCGAGCCACAGATGGGCGGTGAACTCCTGGATATCCAGCGTCGCCAGCACCTCCCGGCTTTGCGCCCTGGCCGAGATGGGCAGTTGGTGGTCTGCCAGATGCGCCAGCTTGCGATCCAGGCGGTCGTGACAACCCGGGCCCAGCCATTGCGCGGTGTCCTGGCCGTTGCCGTCCTGGGGGCCGAGGTAAAGCTTGATCGCCAACTCCAGATGATGCACGCCGTCACGGTCGCGCAGCAGCATGTCCAGCTCACCCAGGGTGTGCCCGGCCTGGCGGATCGGCAGGTTGGCCGCCAGCAACTCCACGCCAGGGGCGTGCTGCACGGCAAATTGCCACAGGCGTTCGTAATACAGGCCCAGGCGCCGGGTGCGTGCCAGGCTCAGCCAATGCAGCAGGGCGCTGCTGTCCTGGTCCAGGCGCCTGAGCCATTGCTCCAGGGCCGCAGGCTGCTGCACCCAGTCACTGCCGGCCAGGGGGTGACGTTGTGGCCAGGGCGTCTGCGCGAGCATCGGCGGGGCGAGGATCACCCACGCCAGGTCCCGCACTGCGGGATGACGCAATTGACGGGGCAGAGGCTGCAGGTCGGGAAACGGATTCATGGTCCGAGCATAGCTGTTTCCTACTCGCCGCGTGCCCCCTGGAAGTGTTGAGAACCGTTGTCGTCTGGGGCCTGGGGCGACAAAGGATTTTGTCTAATGCGGCCTTTCGCCCATAATCGTTCTTTTTGCCAGACCCAAACCCTGCAGGAGCCCCATGGAGCAATTTCGCAATATCGGCATCATCGGTCGCCTGGGCAGTACCCAGGTTCTGGACACGGTCCGCCGGCTGAAAAAGTTTCTGCTTGAGCGCCACCTGCATGTGATCCTCGAAGACACCATCGCCGAGATTCTGCCGGGCCACGGCCTGCAGACCTCGTCGCGCAAAATGCTCGGTGAAGTCTGCGACATGGTGATTGTGGTCGGCGGCGACGGCAGCCTGCTGGGCGCCGCCCGGGCCCTGGCGCGGCATAACGTGCCGGTACTGGGGATCAACCGGGGCAGCCTGGGGTTCCTCACCGATATCCGCCCCGACGACCTGGAAGTTGAAGTGGCCAAGGTGCTGGACGGCCACTACCTGGTGGAAAACCGCTTCCTGCTGCAAGCCGAAGTGCGCCGCCATGGCGAAGCCATCGGCCAGGGCGATGCCCTCAACGATGTGGTGCTGCACCCCGGCAAGTCGACGCGGATGATCGAGTTCGAGCTGTATATCGACGGCCAGTTCGTCTGCAGCCAGAAGGCCGACGGCCTGATTGTCGCCACGCCCACCGGGTCCACGGCCTATGCGCTGTCGGCCGGCGGGCCGATCATGCATCCCAAGCTGGATGCCATTGTGATCGTGCCGATGTACCCCCATATGTTGTCTAGCCGACCGATTGTGGTCGATGGCAACAGTGAGTTGAAAATCGTGGTCTCCAAAGACATGCAGATCTACCCGCAAGTTTCCTGTGACGGGCAGAACCACTTCACCTGCGCCCCCGGTGACACCATCACCGTGAGCAAAAAGGCGCAGAAGCTGCGGTTGATCCACCCACTGGATCACAACTACTACGAAGTGTGCCGCACCAAGCTGGGCTGGGGCAGCCGCTTGGGGGGTGGAGGCGACTGATGCTCGATCCCGCGCGTAGCTACGACCTGATTGGTGACGTGCACGGTTGCGCTCATACCCTTGAGCACCTGCTCGACCAGATGGGTTACCACAAGCAGGGCGGCGTCTGGCGCCACCCATCACGCATGGCGGTGTTCCTCGGCGATATCATCGACCGTGGCCCGCGCATCCGTGAGGCGCTGCATATCGTCCACGACATGGTCGAAGCCGGCCAGGCGCTGTGCATCATGGGCAACCACGAGTTCAACGCCCTGGGCTGGAGCACCCTGGCGCCGCCCGGCAGTGGCAAGCAGTACGTGCGCGAACATTCGCCACGCCACGCGCGGCTGATCCACGAGACCCTGACCCAGTTCGAACACCACCCCGGCGACTGGCATGACTTCCTCGGCTGGTTCTACGACATGCCGTTGTTTGTCGATGCCGGGCGTTTCCGCGTGGTGCACGCCTGCTGGGATTCGGGGT
This sequence comes from Pseudomonas sp. FP2294, assembly GCF_030687625.1. Taxonomy (NCBI): domain Bacteria; kingdom Pseudomonadati; phylum Pseudomonadota; class Gammaproteobacteria; order Pseudomonadales; family Pseudomonadaceae; genus Pseudomonas; species Pseudomonas sp. FP2294. The sequence continues at coordinate 3,020,516 of NZ_CP117441.1, read as the reverse complement.
TGATCGAACCGCTGCGCCGGCAATTCCCCGACGGCTGCATCGACGAGCATTTCCTGCAGGCGGCGGCGGTGCCGGGCAGTTTTGCCTGCAACGCCTTCGATCGCCTGCTGCGCGGCACCGATATGCGCCTGCCGGACGGCCTGACGCTGACCGGCGGCGATGGCCTGACCCGTTCGTTCTTTCGCACCAAGTTCTGGGAAGACGACCCGAAGACCTACGGCGATATCGTGTTCCAACCCGATGCCTTGCCCGATCCGGTGGCCCGTACGCCGTTGTCTTCGACCGAGAAAAACTCCCTGTTGCGCTATGGCGTCGATGAACCCTTGCTGTTTGTCGGCCATTACTGGCGCAGCGGCAAACCGGCGCCGATCCGCTCGAACCTGGCCTGCCTGGACTACAGCGCAGTGCTCTACGGCAAGCTGGTGGCGTATCGCCTGGATCAGGAAACCTGCCTGGACCCCAACAAGTTCGTGTGGGTCGATGTCGAGCGCCCTGAGGTGATTCATGAGTAACGTGGCCGTTTTACGCTTGCCGCTGACGGTCGACCTGGCTGGCTTCGTCAAACTGTTGCAGCGCATGCAGGTGCCCCATCGCGTCAGTGAAGAGGCCGGCGAGCAGGTGCTGTGGGTGCCGGACGCGATCAGCGAAGACGTGCGCAGTCTGTATCAGCGTTTCCCGGCCGGCGATCCGGACCAGCAGCTGGATATTCCCCAGGAACCGGTAGCCAAGCGCCCCGGCTTCCTCCAGCAACTGCGCCACAGCCCGCTGACCGCGGGTGTGTTGCTGCTGAGCCTGGTCGTCGCTGCGGTCACGATGCTCGGCGACAACTTGCAAGCCATGAGCTGGCTGACGTTCCTGAATTTCCACGTGGCCGGTGAGTACCTGTATTTCACGCCCCTGGCCGACAGCCTGGCGGCAGGGCAGTGGTGGCGGTTGATCACGCCGATGCTGATCCACTTCGGCATCCTGCACCTGGCCATGAACGGCATGTGGTACTGGGAGCTGGGGCGGCGCATCGAGGCGCGCCAGGGCAGTATCAACCTGCTGGGCCTGACGATGCTGTTCAGCCTGGCCTCCAACTATGCGCAATACACCTTTGGCGGGCCCGGCCTGTTCGGTGGCCTGTCCGGCGTGTTGTACGGCTTGCTCGGCCATTGCTGGATCTACCAGTTGCTTGCGCCCAACCCGGCGTATCGCCTGCCGCGCGGCGTGCTGGTGATGATGCTGGTGTGGCTGGTGCTGTGCCTGTCGGGCCTGGTCTCGATGATCGGCTTCGGCGAAATCGCCAATGCGGCCCATGTCGGCGGCCTGGTGGCGGGTTGCATCACCGGTTTGCTCGGCGGGTTGTACAGCCGCCATAAACGTAACGCTTGAATCTCTGCCCATTATTGAAGGAAGAGTCTTATGTCCTCTTTTGCTGAAATGATCGAAAACATCACCCCGGATATCTACCAGAGCCTCAAGCTCGCCGTGGAAATCGGTAAATGGGCCGACGGCCGCAAGCTCACTGCCGAACAGCGCGAGCTGTCGTTGCAGGCCATGATCGCCTGGGAGCTGCAAAACCTGCCGGAAGACCAGCGCACCGGCTATATGGGCCCGCAGGAATGCCAATCGAAGTCGACCCCGGTGGAAAACATCCTGTTCAAGTCGGATGCCATCCATTGATTGAGATTGGCCGTGGTGCAGTCAGCAAGATGTCGGCGCAACTGGGTTCGCCGACCGTTCAATACGCTTTTCGCCTGGGCGACACCGAGGTGCCGGTCAACCCGTTGATTGGCACTCATATACGCCTGGAATACCTCGGTGCGATCCACTGCACCCATTGCGGACGCAAGACCAAGACCAGCTTCAGCCAGGGCTATTGCTACCCGTGCATGACCAAGCTGGCCCAGTGCGACCTGTGCATCATGAGCCCCGAGCGCTGCCATTTCGATGCCGGCACTTGCCGCGATCCGGCCTGGGGCGAGAAATTCTGCATGACCGACCATGTGGTGTACCTGGCGAACTCGTCGGGGATCAAGGTCGGCATCACCCGCGCCACCCAGTTGCCCACGCGCTGGCTGGACCAGGGCGCGAGCCAGGCATTGCCGATCATGCGCGTGGCCACGCGCCAGCAATCGGGCTTTGTCGAAGATGTGCTGCGCAGCCAGGTCGCCGACAAGACCAACTGGCGCGCCTTGCTCAAGGGCGACGCGGCAGCGGTAGACCTTGCGCAGGTACGCGACGAGCTGTTTGTCTCCTGCGCCGATGGCCTGCTGCAATTGCAGGAACGCTTTGGCCTGCAGGCCATCCAACCGGTAACCGATATCGAGCCCCTCGAAATCCGCTACCCGGTGGAGCAATATCCAGCCAAGATCGTCAGTTTCAACCTGGACAAGAACCCGATTGCCGAAGGCACGCTGCTGGGGATCAAGGGCCAATACCTGATCTTCGACACCGGCGTTATCAATATTCGTAAATACACGGCTTACCAGCTCGCCGTGCATCAGTAGAAGGATTTCACGTATGCGCACCGAACAACCGAAGATGATTTACCTGAAGGACTATCAGGCGCCCGAGTACCTGATCGACGAGACTCACCTGACCTTCGAGTTGTTCGAGGACCATAGCCTGGTCCACGCGCAGCTGGTGATGCGCCGCAATCCCGAGCGCGGCACCGGCCTGCCGCCGCTGGTGCTCGATGGCCAGCAGTTGGAACTGCTGAGTGTGGCCCTGGGTGACCAGGAACTGAGCGCCACCGACTACCAATTGAGCGAGAGCCACCTGACGTTGCAGCCGACCAGTGACAGCTTCACGGTCGACACCAGCGTGCGCATCCACCCGCAAACCAACACCGCTCTTGAAGGCTTGTACAAGTCCGGTGGCATGTTCTGTACCCAATGCGAGGCCGAGGGCTTCCGCAAGATCACCTACTACCTTGACCGCCCGGACGTGATGAGCACGTTCACCACCACGGTGATCGCCGAGCAGCACAGCTATCCGGTGCTGCTGTCCAACGGCAACCCGATTGCCAGCGGCCCCGGCGAAGACGGTCGGCACTGGGCGACCTGGGAAGACCCGTTCAAGAAGCCGGCCTACCTGTTCGCCCTGGTGGCCGGCGACCTGTGGTGCGTCGAAGACACGTTCACCACCATGAGCCAGCGCACCGTCGCGCTGCGCATTTATGTCGAGCCGGAAAACATCGACAAGTGCCAGCACGCCATGAACAGCCTGAAGAAGTCCATGCGTTGGGATGAAGAGGTCTATGGTCGCGAATACGACCTGGATATCTTCATGATCGTCGCCGTCAACGACTTCAACATGGGCGCCATGGAAAACAAGGGCCTGAACATCTTCAACTCCAGCGCCGTGCTGGCCCGCGCCGAAACCGCGACCGACGCCGCGCATCAGCGCGTCGAGGCCATCGTCGCCCACGAATACTTCCACAACTGGTCGGGCAACCGCGTGACTTGCCGCGACTGGTTCCAGCTGTCGCTCAAGGAAGGCTTCACGGTGTTCCGCGATTCGCACTTCTCTGCGGATATGAACTCGGCCACCGTCAAGCGTATCCAGGATGTGGCCTACCTGCGCACCCACCAGTTCGCCGAAGATGCAGGGCCGATGGCCCACGCTGTGCGCCCGGACAGCTTTATCGAAATTTCCAACTTCTACACCCTGACCGTGTACGAAAAGGGTTCGGAAGTGGTCGGGATGATCCACACCTTGCTCGGCGCCGAGGGCTTTCGCAAAGGCAGTGACCTGTACTTTGAACGCCACGACGGGCAGGCCGTGACCTGTGATGACTTTATCAAGGCCATGGAAGACGCCAACGGTGCCGACCTGACCCAGTTCAAACGCTGGTACAGCCAGGCCGGCACGCCACGCCTGGTAGTGAGCGAGTCCTACGACGCTACCGCCAAGACCTACAGCCTGACCTTGCGCCAGAGCTGCCCGCAAACCCCGGACAACGTAGAAAAACTGCCATTCGTGATTCCGGTGGCCCTGGGCCTGCTGGACGCCAATGGGGCCGACCTGCCGTTGCGTCTGGCCGGTGAAGCGGCGGCGCAGGGCACCTCGCGAGTGTTGTCGGTGACTGAGGCCGAGCAGACGTTCACCTTCGTCGATATCCCTGAACAACCCTTGCCGTCGCTGCTGCGTGGCTTCTCGGCGCCGGTGAAGCTGAGCTTCCCCTACAGCCGTGACCAGTTGATGTTCCTGATGCAGCACGACAGTGACGGCTTCAACCGTTGGGAGGCGGGCCAGCAACTGGCGGTGCAGGTGTTGCAGGACCTGATCAGCCAACACCAGCAGGGCCAGGCCCTGGTGCTGGATCAACGGCTGGTCAATGCGCTGCGCAGCGTGTTGAGCGACGAAAGCCTGGACCAGGCCATGGTCGCCGAAATGTTGTCGTTGCCGGGTGAAGCCTACCTGACCGAAATCAGCGAAGTGGCTGACGTCGATGCGATCCACGCTGCCCGCGAGTTTGCGCGCAAGCAGTTGGCCGATAACCTGTTCGAAGGCCTGTGGCTGCGCTACCAGGCCAACCGCGACCTGTCGCGCAACACGCCTTACGTGGCCTCGGCCGAGCACTTCGCGCGCCGCGCCCTGCAGAACATCGCGCTGTCGTACCTGATGCTCAGCGGCAAGCCCGAAGTACTGGCGGCGACCCTGGAGCAGTTCGACGCGTGTGACAACATGACCGAACGCCTGACGGCATTGGCGGTGCTGGTCAACTCGCCGTTCGATGCCGAGAAGGCCAAGGCCCTGCAAGTGTTTGCCGAGAACTTCAAGGACAACCCCCTGGTCATGGACCAATGGTTCAGCGTCCAGGCCGGGAGCGTGTTGCCGGGCGGGCTTGCACGGGTCAAGGCCCTGATGCAGCACCCGGCGTTCAATATCAAGAACCCGAACAAGGTGCGCGCGCTGGTCGGCGCCTTTGCCGGGCAGAACCTGATCAACTTCCATGCAGCCGATGGCTCGGGCTATCGCTTCCTGGCGGACCTGGTGATCGAGCTGAATGCCTTCAACCCGCAGATCGCCTCGCGGCAGTTGGCGCCACTGACCCGCTGGCGCAAATACGACAGCGCCCGTCAGGCGCTGATGAAGGCTGAGCTGGAGCGCATCCGTGGTTCGGGCGAGCTGTCCAGCGATGTGTTCGAGGTGGTCAGCAAAAGCCTCGCATGACGGCCGACTCACCACTGGCCGCCTACCAGCGGGCCCTGGCCGATGGTTTTGTGGCAGACGACGCGCAACGCCGGGCGGTCGAGGCGTTGCAGGCCTGCCATGGGGCATTGCACCAGGGCGCCGACGCACCGGTCACCGGCGTTTATCTGTGGGGGCCGGTGGGGCGGGGCAAGACCTGGCTGATGGATCAGTTCCACCAGAGCCTGCGAGTGCCCGCGCGGCGCCAGCACTTCCATCACTTCATGGGCTGGGTCCATCAACGTCTGTTCCAGTTGACCGGCACCCCGGACCCTTTGCAGGCCCTGGCCCGCGAGTTGGCCGGGGACGTGCGGGTGTTGTGTTTCGACGAGCTGTTCGTCAATGACATTGGTGACGCGATCATCCTCGGGCGCCTGTTCCAGGTGATGTTCGACGAAGGGGTGGTAATGGTCTGCACCTCCAACCAGCCGCCCGGGCAGTTGTACGCCGACGGTTTCAACCGCGAACGCTTCATGCCGGCTATCGAGGCGATTGAGGCCCATATGCAGGTGGTGGCGGTAGACGGCAGTGAGGATCACCGCTTGCATCCGGGCACCGCCGAGCAGCGCTACTGGGTCGATCAACCACAAGCATTGGCTGCGGTTTTCCAGCGTCTGAGCGCTGGACAAGCCTGCAGCGAGGCGCCGGTTATGGTCGGTTCGCGGCGCATTGTTACGGTGCAGTCCAGCGAAACGGTGTTGTGGTGCCGCTACGCTGATCTGTGCGAACAACCGCTGGCGGCCATGGATTTCATGCAGCTGTGTGATCGCTATAGCGCCATATTGCTCGGCGAAGTGCCCGGGCTGAGCGCCTCGACACGTCCTGGGCGGATTGCCCGTGGTACCGAGGATGGTGCCCAGCGTGTAGAGGCGGGCGACCGCGAGCTGCCGGCGTTGTCGGTGCACGATGACAGTGTGCGCCGGTTTATCGCCCTGGTGGATGAGTGCTACGACCGCAAGGTCCCGCTGTACATCGAAGCGAGGGTGCCCTTGGCCGAGTTGTACACCGAGGGTTACCTGGAGTTTGCGTTCCGCCGCACCCTCAGCCGTTTGCAAGAAATGCAGTTGCAACGCTTTGGTCAGTAGTGGCCATTGGCCCACTGACACAATCATTTGCCTGATGGCTTTTTCCCGCGCCAAGTTGTAGTTAATCTCCTTCATCTAACCCCTACACCCCGCTTACAATCGAGCTTTTGCGGGGAGCTCATCCCTGCCGGGCAGTTATCGAGGAAGGAAATGGAAGCCGCAGAAATATTGGTGCTGCAAGCCAGCTACAGCAACTCCGTGCACGCCGAGGCCATTGGCCTGTTGCTCAACCACTATGCACAAGACCCCATGGGCGGTGGCCATGCCCTGTCCGCCGACCTGCTGCAACAATTGCCGGCGGAATTGGCCAAGCGTCCCCATGCCTTCAGCGTGCTGGCCTTTGTTGGCGGCGAGCCGGCCGGGCTTGTTAACTGTTTTGAAGGGTTTTCGACCTTTGCCTGCCGGCCGCTGGTCAACGTGCATGATGTGGTGGTCAAGGAACCGTTCCGAGGCCTGGGCCTGAGCCAGAAAATGCTGCAAAAGGTCGAGGAAATCGCCCGCCAGCGCGGTTGCTGCAAGATCACCCTGGAAGTGCTGGAAGGTAATCCAGTGGCGCAGGCGTCGTACCGCAAGTTCGGCTTCGATGACTCGATCTTCGACCCAGCCCATGGCCGCATGCTGTTCTGGAGCAAGGCCCTCTAAATCCTCAGGTCGTTCCCGCGCTCCCCTTGGGAAGGTTCGACCAGGCAAAAAAAAGCGCCCTGTACAGGGCGCCAAATTGACCTTCACCACCAGAGCATAATGGTGCCGGGTATTACTCGTGCATCAGCCTTTGGGTTGCTCAGCATCCCGCGTGTGTTGGGTGGACCCGGATTCAGCACCCTTGGCGTCGGCAGCCGCCGTCTGTTCGGTGTCGTTGTGGATTTGTTTCTGGGTGAAGCTGAAATTATCGAAGTGCTCCTTCACGCGCTCAGCGCCGCCTTCGGCGAAGGCGGCAGCGGAGGTCAGGCCCAGCAGGCCAGCAAGCATCAAGGTTGAAAGTTTCATCGCAGGTATTCCCATTAAAAGTGATCGTGTCTGCACCGTCCCTGGTCAGATTTATGGGAATAGTCTGTAGGAAGCTAATTAAGTGGGGGTTAACGTCAAGCACATCCAAAGTTAACCGCAGGGGTTAACTCTGGACGGGGCGCGGGTCGTTTACTTCTGGACCACACTCCGGGGTGCAGTACTGGCTTTGGGCTTGATCAGGCTGAAGTCGATCAAGGCCTTCTGTGAACGCTGGTAGGGATCGCCGATCAGCAATGGCCGTGGCTTGAAGCTGTCGCTGACCAGGCTGCGGCTGCGGTCCAGTTCGTCGAAACTCAAGCCGGCCAGGTCGGCCCAGGTATGAATCAACTGCGAGCTGCTGTAGGGCCGTTGTATATCGCCCTGCATGTTCCAGTCGTGGGTGGCGCGCCACTTTGGCGAGGCCCAGGTCATGAAGGGGATGGTGTACATCGGGGCTGTCGGCTTGCCCTCGTTGCGGCCCAGGGTGTCATGGCCCGCCGAGTCGAACACATCCTCGCCGTGGTCGGAGAGGTACAGCAGGAAACCATTGGGGTCGGTCTTGGCGTAGTCCTTGATCAGGCTCGACACCACGAAGTCGTTGTAGCGCACTGCGTTGTCATAGCTGTTGTAGGTCGGCAGCTGGTCGTCACTGACCGCGTCCGGGACACCCTGGCGGTCGGTAAAGGTGTCGAAGCTTGGCGGGTAGCGGTACTGATAGCTCATATGGGTACCCAGCAGGTGCACCACGATCAGCTTGCGCTCGGCCTTGTCGGCCAGGGCCTTGGAGAACGGCTCCAGCACGTCGCCATCGTACTGGCGGGCGTTCTGGTTACGGTTGTTGTTGAGGTACACCTGCTCGTCGGCCTGTTCGGAGAACGTGGTGAGCATGGTGTTGCGCTTGGTCATGGTCTGCTGGTTGGTGATCCAGAAGGTCTTGTAGCCAGCCTGTTTCATCATGCTGACGATGGAAGGGGTCTTCAGATACAGATCCGGATTGTCTTCATCGGCAAAGGTCAGTACCTGTTGCAGCGCCTCGATGGTGTAGGGGCGCGGGGTGATGACGTTGTCGAACACATCCAATTGGTCACGCAGCTTGTCCAGTTCCGGCGTGGTCTTGCGCGGGTAGCCGTAGAGGCTCATGCGCTGCCGGTTGGTGGACTCGCCGATCACCAGCACCAGGGTCGACGGTTGGCCGGCCATGCTGTCCTTGAAGTTGCTCAGGGGCGGGATCTTGCTGACGTTGTCGAGCATGCCCTGCATGTTGTTCAACTGCTGGGTGTAGCGGCGATAGGCAACAATCATCTGCCACGGCACGGCAGGTTCGACCCGGGTTTCGAAGCCATCGATGGCCCGTTCCAGGGTGTCGTTGGTGGCAATCTGCTTGACCAGCGGATAGCCGACAATCGCCAGCACAATGGCCGTCGCCGCGACCATTGCCCGGACCCGGGGCAGGTAGACCGGGCGCACATGGGTCCAGAGGAAGACGGCCAGGGCAGTGTGGGCAATAAAGGCCAGCACGATCCACCAGGCAAAGTATTGCGTTGCATACTCGCCGGCTTCAGAGATGTTCGACTCGAACATGATGAAGATGACGCTCTGGGAAAATTCCTGCTGGTAAATAAAGAAGTAGCCCAGGCTGGCCATGGAACAGGCCCACAGCACCACACCGATCAGCGCGGCGAGTAGCCGGGCGCGACGCGGGAACAGCAGCATGGGTGCCAACCACAGCGCACTCATGAAGAACGCCTGGCGGAAACCACTGAAGCCGGAAGTGCCGGTCAGTTGGATCAGCAGTTGGGTAATACCGGAGAAATACCAGAAAAACAGGAACATCCAGCCCAGGCCGGCCCAATCAAACCCTTTTGCAGACTTCGTGCTCGCCATGCAGCGCTCCAACCCGATAATTGCCGCCGCCCATGCGCGAGGCGGCGTTCTGGCGCAGGATTATCGGGAAGGGCGGGTGAAAAGTTTGTGAGTTGGACCCGGGGTTCAGCAGGTAATGGCTTGGTTTGCCAACTGAGCCTGCAACTGCGCCCGCAGACGGATCACTTCCTGCTGCAACTGCTCGCGTTCGTCTTTCAGCTGGCGCAGTTCGTCGCGACGGACGGTGACGTAGAGGGTCTGTGGCGGGCGTGTCATCTGTGCTGTGCGCATTGCTTACCTCGCAAATAGCCGGTGTATCGCGGTGCCAGAGCGCTTGAGTCGAGGCCCTCGGCAGGAGTCAGGGGCGATTCTGATTTCTTTTTGGGCTCAAGGGAACTTTTTTATTTTTCAGGGTCGCTGTGACTTTTCAGCCAGTGATGGTGAAACGATGGCCTCTTTTTGTGATGAAACTAGTGCGATTGGCGCCGGACTAATTCGTCATTGCGCTATAAACTGTGTCACACATTTTTATTTGTAGTTGGGAGCATCAATACATGCAACTGGGGATTATCGGACTAGGCCGCATGGGCGGGAATATTGCGCGCCGCTTGATGCTCAATGGGCATACCACCGTGGTCTACGACCGCAATGAAGCATTCGTCAAAGGCTTGAGTGAAGAGGGCGCGACCGGCGTTGCCGATCTGCCTGCCCTGGTCGCGGGCCTGCAAAAGCCGCGGGCTGTCTGGGTCATGTTACCGGCGGGCGAGCCCACCGAAACCACGATCAACGACCTGAGCGAACTGATGGAACCCGGCGATGTGATCATCGACGGCGGCAACACCTTCTATAAAGATGACGTACGTCGCGGCAAGGCGCTGGCGGAAAAAGGCCTGCACTACATCGACGTCGGCACTTCCGGTGGCGTGTGGGGCCTGGAGCGCGGTTACTGCATGATGATTGGCGGCGACGCCGAGACCGTCAAGCACCTGGACCCGATCTTCGCCACCCTCGCGCCGGGCCTGGGCGATATCCCGCGCACCAAGGACCGTACCGCTACCGACGACCGCGCCGAACGTGGCTATATCCACGCCGGCCCTGCCGGTTCCGGGCACTTCGTGAAGATGATCCACAACGGCATCGAGTACGGCATGATGCAGGCGTTTGCCGAAGGCTTTGACATTCTCAAGACCAAGAACTCGGAAAACCTGCCGCCAGAACAGCGTTTTGACCTGAACGTGGCCGATATCGCTGAAGTCTGGCGTCGCGGCAGCGTTGTGTCCTCCTGGCTGCTCGACCTCACAGCCGATGCCCTGGCGACCGACCCCAAGCTCGACGGTTACTCCGGTTCCGTGGCCGACAGCGGCGAAGGGCGCTGGACCATCGAAGCGGCCATGGAGCAATCGGTACCGGTACCGGTGCTGTCCAACTCGTTGTTTGCCCGGTTCCGCTCGCGCCAGCAAAGCACTTACGGTGACAAGCTGCTGTCGGCCATGCGCTTCGGCTTTGGCGGCCATGTGGAGACTTCCAAAAAATGACGGCCACCGGCAAGAAACCCAAGGCCGAACCCGCTCCACCCACTACCTTGTTCCTGTTCGGCGCCCATGGCGACCTGGTCAAGCGCCTGCTGATGCCGGCGCTGTACAACCTCAGTCGCGATGGCTTGCTGGGTGAGGGGCTGCGAATTGTCGGGGTGGATCACAACGCTATCAGCGATGCAGACTTCGCCAAGAAACTCGAAGACTTCATCCGCACCGAAGCGGCGAGCAAGGTCAAGGGGAATGCCGAACATGCACTGGACCCACAGTTGTGGGCCCAGTTGGCCAAGGGCATCAGCTACGTGCAGGGCGATTTTCTCGATGACGGCACCTATGCCGACATTGCCAGCAAAATCGCCGATAGCGGCACGGGCAACGCGGTGTTCTACCTGGCCACCGCGCCGCGCTTCTTCAGTGAAGTGGTGCAGCGCCTGGGCCGGGCCAACCTGCTGGAGGAAAGCCCCGGGGCTTTCCGCCGCGTGGTCATCGAAAAGCCGTTCGGCTCCGACCTGGCCACCGCCGAGGCGCTCAACGCCTGCCTGCTCAAGGTCATGACTGAGAAGCAGATCTATCGCATCGACCATTACCTGGGCAAGGAAACGGTGCAGAACATTCTGATCAGCCGTTTCTCCAACGTGCTGTTCGAGGCGTTCTGGAACAACCACTACATTGACCACGTGCAGATCACCGCTGCCGAAACGGTCGGTGTGGAAACCCGGGGCAGTTTCTTCGAAAACACCGGCACCCTGCGCGATATGGTGCCCAACCACCTGTTCCAGTTGCTGGCGATGATTGCCATGGAACCGCCGGCAGCCTTTGGCGCCGATGCGGTGCGTGGCGAGAAGGCCAAGGTGATCGGGGCCGTGCGCCCCTGGTCGCTGGAGGATGCACGGGCCAACTCGGTGCGCGGCCAGTACACCGCCGGCGAGATCGGCGGCAAGGCGCTGCCGGGCTATCGGCAGGAGGCCAATGTGGCCCCGGACAGCAGCACCGAAACCTTCGTTGCGCTCAAGGTGATGATTGATAACTGGCGTTGGGTCGGCGTGCCGTTCTACCTGCGCACCGGCAAGCGCATGAGCGTGCGCGATACCGAAATCGTTATCTGCTTCAAACCAGCGCCCTATGCCCAGTTTCGCGATACCGAAGTCGACGAGGTCAAGCCGACGTACCTGAAAATCCAGATCCAGCCCAATGAAGGCATGTGGTTCGACCTGCTGGCGAAAAAGCCCGGGCCGACCCTGGACATGGCCAACATCCAGCTGGGTTTTGCCTACAAGGACTTCTTCGAGATGCAGCCTTCCACCGGCTACGAGACGCTGATCTATGATTGCCTGACCGGCGATCAGACCCTGTTCCAGCGTGCCGATAACATCGAAAACGGCTGGCGTGCGGTGCAACCGTTTCTCGATGCCTGGCAGAAGGACGATGGCATCCAGGCCTACAAGGCCGGGGAAGATGGCCCAGCGGCAGCGGATGCGTTGCTGGCCCGTGATGGCCGCGCCTGGCATAGCCTCGGATGAGTGAGGAGACGATTCACCCCATCCGTTTTTTGTTGAGTGATATGGACGGCACCTTGTTGCTGCCCGATCACAGCCTCAGCCAGCGCACCATCGCTGCCGTGCGGGCGCTGCGCGAAGCCGGGGTGTTTTTCAGCCTGGCCACCGGGCGGCCGCCGAGGGCGATGTTGCAGCAGATCGAAGCCCTGGGCGTCGATGTACCCACGGCGGGATTCAACGGCGGCACCCTGGTGAACCCGGATGGCAGCATTCTGGTGGCCCACCACTTGCCGGCAGAGGCGGCGCTGATCACCCTGGCACTGTTGTGCGACCAGCCGGAGGTGGAAATCTGGGTGTTTGCCGATGGTGAGTGGCTGCTGCGTGACCCCTCGGGCCCGATGGTGCCTCGGGAGCAGCATGGCCTCGGTTATGCGCCGGTCGTGGTGGAGAGTTTCGAGCCGTTCCTGGGGCGGATCGACAAGATCGTCGCCGCCAGCGCCAATGCACAGTTGCTGGTCGAGCTGGAAGCGCGCTTGCAGCCCAAGGTTGCAGGCTTGGCTCAGGTTTCGCGTTCGCAGCCGGTCTATCTCGATATCACCGCAATGAAGGCCAACAAGGGCGATGCCCTGAAAACCCTGGCTGCGCACCTTGGGGTGGCGCTGGAGCAGACGGCAGCCATCGGCGATGGTGGCAATGATCCGGCGATGTTTGAAGTGGCCGGGTTGTCGATTGCCATGGGGCAGGCAGAAGAGGTGGTCAAACGTCAGGCCAACCTGGTCACCGGCAGCAATGTCGAGGACGGTGCTGCCGAAGCCATTGAACGGTTGATCCTTCACCGCCAGTAACTGAAGGCTCACTGGAAGATCAAGTGATCATGCCATGGCTGCTATATAAAGAAGGGCGCTACGAAAGTTGCAGGCACGCAAAACCCGTGGCGAGGGTCGAACTCACTCGCCACGGGTTTAATAGTTTTAACAAGTTGCAGCCAATATAAGAAGCGACGGTATGTCGCAGTAGCTGCGTTAACTTACTTGGGCATTGCCCAGGACTGTAGCTGATAGCCTTCGCCATTGAGTTCGGCGCGGGCTTGCAGCAGCAGGGTTTCCAATTGTTTTGGATCGGAATAAGTGCTGCAAGGAATCTGTTTGCGCCCGATGCGGTTTTCGGTGCGGTCGATCACGGTCAGGCTCAGCTCGCCAGTACCGTCTTGTGGGGCCCAGGCCACGCAGTGAAAGGGTTGGAAAGCACGGTCTGCGATCAAAAGAGCTTCGTTGATACGGAGCGGGGCGTTCATGGGGTCTTCTCTCTAAGTGCCCAATCAAAAGATGTGCCGTCGGTTGGGCTTACCGTTCGGCTAGTACCTGTACTGATGCACGATGACGGGGTACGGGTCACATGCTAAAACAAGAAAATTCAACTTTTCGTGATTAACGTCATGTAAGCGGCGCTTTTGAAAGGCCGGGAAAGATTCAAATCAGCGCACTAAAGCGGGTTGATCGCCAAATGCCGTATCCCGAGATCTTTTATCGCGAAACGATACAAGCGTAGTGTCAAGATCTTGCTAGGGTTATGAGCAGCTCGCCCAAACTGTTGTTTCTAAATAACTTTAATGTTTTTGACGCCAAGGAACAGTCATGGTTGTTACACCAGCCCTGCGTCGCTTGCTTGTGGTCGATCCCTGTGACGACTGCCACCAGTTATTGCCTGGTTTGCGGGCGGCTGGATGGGCAGTGGACAGCTGTGCCCTGGATGCCTTGGGCGATCGCACCTGTGACGTAGGATTATTGCGACTCCAGCCCAAACACCTGGAGCGACCCGAGGCGGTCAAGGAGCTGATCAGTCGCAGCGGTACCGAATGGATAGCCGTGCTCAGCCCCGAGATGCTGCGCCTGCAGAATGTCGGCGACTTTGTCTGTGAATGGTTTTTTGACTTCCATACCTTGCCGTTCGATGTGGCGCGCGTCCAGGTCACCCTGGGCCGGGCCTTTGGCATGGCGCGCTTGCGGGGTAAAGGCTGCGCCTATGTGGCCGAGCCCGAACATGAACTGTTGGGTGACAGCCGGCCAATCCGCGAACTGCGCAAACTGCTGGCGAAACTGGCCCCTACCGAGTCGCCGATTCTGATCCGTGGCGACAGCGGCACCGGCAAGGAACTGGTGGCCAAGACCTTGCACCGGCAATCCCAGCGGCACGCCAAGCCATTCGTGGCGATCAATTGCGGGGCTATTCCGGAACACCTGATCCAGTCCGAACTGTTTGGCCATGAAAAAGGTGCATTTACCGGCGCCCACCAACGCAAGATCGGGCGCATCGAAGCGGCCAATGGCGGCACCCTGTTCCTCGACGAGATCGGTGACCTGCCGATGGAGTTGCAAGCCAACCTGTTGCGCTTTCTCCAGGAAAAACATATCGAGCGTGTCGGTGGCAGCCAGCCGATCCCGGTGGATGTCAGGGTGTTGGCCGCGACACACGTCGATCTGGAAGCGGCCATCGAAAAGGGCACCTTCCGCGAAGACTTGTACTACCGGCTCAATGTCCTGCAAGTGCTCACCGCACCGCTGCGTGAGCGCCATGGCGATGTGGGGATGCTGGCCAATCATTTTTCCCGGTTCTACAGCCAGGAAACCGGGCGCCGTCCGCGCAGTTTCAGCGAGGACGCGCTGCTCGCCATGGGCAAGCATGGTTGGCCGGGCAATGTGCGCGAACTGGCCAACCGGGTGCGGCGCGGTCTGGTCCTGGCCGAAGGGCGGCAAATCGAAGCGGCCGACCTGGGGTTGCAAAGCCAAAAGGCAATCGCGCTGCCCATGGCTACACTAGAAGACTATAAGCACCGCGCCGAACGCCAGGCGCTGTGCGATGTGCTGAACCGCCACAGCGACAACCTGAGTGTTGCCGCCCGGGTCCTGGGGGTTTCCCGGCCCACCTTCTACCGGTTACTGCACAAACACCAGATCCGCTAGGGCGGGTAAAAAAAGCCCCGTCGCGACCCTTATCGCGGCGGGGCTTTTCCTTATCTCAAACTCGCCATTCCCTGTAGGCGCGTTTAGAAGTAGTACGGAAATTTCAGGCTGAAGGTGAAGTCCGGCGCGTCATCTGTCATGCCGATGGCCAGGTTGGGCACGATGGTCAGGTTTTCGCTGGCGGCAATGGTCATGCCGACGTTGAAGTAGCCCGCGTTGGCGTCACTGGACACAATCGACTGCCAGTCGCCACCGTCGGGTTTGAGCTTACTCTTGCGCTGGATCAGGTCAGACACCGAGAACGACATACTCATACGCTCGTTCAAGGCAAATGCCACGCCGACACCGAACTGGAAGCTGTCGCCCAGGCGTACCTTGCCGCCGACTTTTTCGTTGACCGTGGAGCTGATGTCGTCAAACGAATCTTCGAAGTTGTGGGTGTAGGAGAGCGAGCCGAACAGCACGGCCGGATCGAAGGTCTTGACCAGGGAAATCCCCGGGGTCACCGACCATACGCCATTGCCGGTTGGCAGGTTCTCCGGCACATAGAGGTTGGTGTTGGACGGCGAGCGTACCAGCTTGATACCGAACGGCTCCTTGCCGGTCGGCGCCTTGACCCGTACCGAGAGTACGGCGTCCGGCAGGGTGGGGGATTCATCGAGGAACTTGTAGGCAACCCCGAAGTTGACGTCGCCGATGGTCGGGTCGCGACTGACCGACTCCTCTGAAGTCGCTGTTCCCGCGCCACCATTGGCGCCCCCGGACTGATAGGTCGATTCGCGGTACACCACGGGGACGTTGACGTCGAACTGCCAACGGTTATCGACGTTGTAGCGGCCCGTCATGTCCAGGGTCCAGTTATCCGCCTTGATGCGATCCAGGTTGATATTGCCGAGGAAGATTGAGTCCAGTGCCAGGAAACCATTGAGGGTCAATTGCCGGGCATCGTAGCGAGCGTAGGTAATGCCCGTCTCAAAGCTGAACTTGCCATTGCCAAAGAACCCGCTGGCCTCGTTATAGAGGTTGCTGACACTCTGTGCCGGCGCCGAATCATCCTTGAGGGCCTGCCCATAGGAGCTGCC
Organism: Pseudomonas sp. FP2294; assembly: GCF_030687625.1. Taxonomy (NCBI): domain Bacteria; kingdom Pseudomonadati; phylum Pseudomonadota; class Gammaproteobacteria; order Pseudomonadales; family Pseudomonadaceae; genus Pseudomonas; species Pseudomonas sp. FP2294. The sequence continues at coordinate 3,004,327 of NZ_CP117441.1, read as the reverse complement.
GGTTGCACCGCCGGTGCCACTGGCGGCCACCGTACTGCCGCTTTGCTTGAAATCTGCAGGTGACTTGGCCAGGCGCTTGGGCGCGGGTACTGCGGGCTGGTCCTCGACCTGGCGCACCCGTTGCTCCAGGACCGCCAGGGCTTTTTGCTGTACTTCGTAGCGTTGCTTGAGTTCCAGCAGTTCCTGTTTGAGGGTTTCGATATCGGCGTCTGGCGCTGCGTACAACAAACTCGCGGGCAAGAGCGTACTTAAACAAACAACGGCGCGTAGCGATAACGTTCGATGCATGAAATAAGCCGTCCTTTTCTAATGCGTAAGTGTCGAGGGTCAGCGTAGTTCAATAACCGAGAGTGCGTAGACCCTTGAGTTGGTCCAGGTTGCAGTTCAGTGCCACGTTGTTTAGTCCGTTGCTACCGAGCACGACATTCAGTTGGGTCATGTTATTAACGAAGTTGCTATTGCCTTGCAGAATCGTGCCTTGCAGCACATTGCCGCCGCCGATCTGCTGCACGGCGCTGCCCTGATTATGGTTGGCCTGGATCGCCATCTGCAGGCCGCCGTTATTGGCAGAAACACTCACCTTGCCAGCGGCGCTATTACCAGAGATCGAACCGCCAGCGACCAGTACCTGGCCCGACTGCACCAGATTGGCGGGCGCCAGGCCGTTCTCACTGACATTGATCCCGACGTTGTTATAGGCCGTATTGCCATCGCCCGCGGCGCGTACGGTTTGTGTCACGCCGGCGCCGGTACCCAGCCCGGAGCCGCCGATGACCGTACCGGTCCCCGTGGGGCGGTCGCTGCCTTTGCCGGTCTCGCCGGTAGTCTGCACATAGAACTGCGGCGTGATGGTGGAGGAGTCGATCTGCATGTTGGCCTTGACGGTGCTGGTATCGCCTGCGGCGTTGGTCCAGGTGGTGCTCATCACAATACCGAAGCTGACAATCCGCCCCGGCATGACGAAGCGGCCGCGCAGTTGGGCCAGTTCAGCATCATTTATTTCAATCGGCTTGAACGCCGAGGCTGCATAAGCGGGCATTGAGGCTGCCAGGCACAGGACCGTCAGCCAACGGTAAGTGTTCATCATCTGCTCCTGGAGCTTCCTGCTCCTTATGGCGCTTCTAGAAGAAGTCGCTCTGGATGAAACCGAAGTCCATCAGCTCGGCGTCGCCCACGGGCCGGAACTCGTTCATTTTGCCCTTGGCGGTCAACGGTATCGGCGGATCGAGCAGGGCGTTGGCCTTGTCGTAGCCTTCACCCAGCACCGCAAACACGATGCCGTTCCATCCGGCGAGGAAGTCGTCCCGCGAGTAGCGTTTGTTGCCCAGTACCGGGTCGCCGATGTAGATCCAGTCTTTCTCTGCGCGCTGCATCACCACAAAGTGCTTGTAGCCACGGATATCCAGGAGCACCACCACCGGAATCTTCACCGTTGTCAGGGTGTCCGCCCCGATCTTGTAGCCCCTGGCCCGCATGCCAATGCTTTCGAGGTAGCGCTTCATGTCCAGCATGGAAAAGCCCTGGGTGCGTACCAGGTCCTGGTCGGCGTTGACCAGCATGCCCTTGATGACGTGTTCTTCATCAACATCCAGCCAGTAACCCTGGCGCAGGATGGTGGCGAGTGCTGCGGCACCGCAGCTGAAATCGGTTTTCTGTTCCACCAGGTTGGCGAACCGTCGCTCGCGGATGCTCTCGACCTTCTTGAAAATCACCGCACCGCCGGGCATGGCGGAAATCGCCATTTGCCCAGCCCAGGAAGGGCCGGTGAGGGTTAACAGCAGGCACAGGGTCGCGAGGCGCATGATCGAATGACCGGGTGGGCACGGGAATAAAAAAGGGCCTTGTTGCCAAGGCCCTCTGCGTCAGGTCAGAAGCGTACGCCGCTGCCAGCTGCGCACTGGGTGCAACCGCTGCCCAGGGACAGGGAGTTGGATTGCTGGTTGCCAGAACCCGCGGACACGTTGATTCCGATGTTGCCGGAAGCATTGTTACCCGAGTGGTTGATGGAGGCATCGTTGTTGACGTAGGTCTTGCCCCAGTTGCCGTAGCCTTTGCCAGCCGAAGCAGTGTTGAGGAAGGTGTTGTTCAACGATTCCTGGCTGGTGACGGCCGCAGCGCCAATATTTTTGCCGTCGGAGGTTACGATTGCCAGGTTGTTTTTCTGCTGGTTGCCTTGGCCTGCGGTGACGTTGACACCCACGTTACCCGAGCTGTTGTTCGCCGAGTTGTTCAGCGAAGCATCGTTTTGCGTGCCTTTGTTGGTGAACTTGTTGTCTTTAGATGTTTGCTCGACGTCTACGATCGCGAAAACCGCCAGGGCGTCCTTGGCAGCACTGCTGGTGATGGCAGCGCTGTTGTCTTGTTGGTTACCACTGCCTGCGGCAACGTTGGCGCCCAGGTTACCGTCGCTGCTGTTCAGCGAGCGGTTGGCCGAGGCGTCGTTGTTGGTTTTGGTGTCGTCGAACTTGTTGTCTTTGCTCAGTTGAGTGTCGGTCACGACGGCTGCCACGGTGCCGCTAGGGGCAGGGGTTGGCTTCCACTTATCTTCACTAGCTTGTGCAGCAACAGCCATGAGCGCAGCCAGAGCAAAAACCAGTGGTTTGAGAGCCATTGTAGGTTTCATGGTGTATCTCCTTGCTTCTAATTAGTTGGTTAAGTGTTGGTACGGCCTAACAAACACCTATCAAGCAGTTACTTGATAGTGATACCGAGGGTGTTAGCCATGCGGTTCCCCACCCCTGCACTCTGATTCACCTGTACCACTCCACGGCTGCCGGTGAAGGCCTGGTCGCTGGTAACGACCTGGCGGCTGCCAGTGGTAGAGGAGGATCGGGAGTCTGGTAGCAGCGTCATGTTCTGTTGCGACAGGACGCTGTCATCAATGCTTTGCGGGCCTGGGTTGATGCTGATCCGCACCGCATTGATTGTCTGGTTGTTGGCCCCGGCCGACTGGTTGACGCCCAGTACACCGTTGCCATTGCTGAAAGATGAACCCTGGATCGCCGCGCTGGCATTCAGGGACGGGTCGACCTGGCCATCGAGCCGCTGCACCAGTACGTCAGTGGATTGGCCACCGACCGTAATCGCACGGCTATTGATCTGCTGTTGCTGGTTGCCAGCGGCCTGGTTGATGGAAGCGACGCCGCTGTACTGCTGGCCTGAGCTGTCGATAAGTGCGTTGTTATTGCTGTCTGCCATCGCGGCGCAGCTACCCAGCACGGCGAGCATCAGCCACGAGCGCTTCATTGCTGGCCTCCCATCAGGCTGCCGATGTTGTTCAGCGGGGCCATGCCACGCTCAATCGTCCCGCTGATCTGTCCGCCCAGGCTGCTGCCACCGCTATGGCCCGCAGCCGCGCCTGCACCCAGCCCGGAGGCGCTGCTGCCATGGGTGGTGCTCAAGCCAGGGAGGGTGCCATTGGGCAGGATGGATCGAGTGATGCTGGAACCACTGCTGACCCCTGCGAAGTCGTTGTCGCTGAGTTCGCCGTTAGTCGTCGAGCGTAGAATCTGCGCGCCAGGATTGGCATTGGCCGTAGTGGGATAAGGATCCGGTCCGAAGGAAGAACGCCCGGCCATATGGCCTTGGACGTTGCGCCCGGTAACGATGACGCCGTTTTCGGCGAGGGCGGGTACGCTCACACTGGCGCTGAGTACACAGCTGATCAGCAGGAGGCTCAGTGAGCCTTGATTGAGAGTTGCCACGGCATCATTCCTTGTTCTGTGACGCTGACCCTAAACAGCGCTGTTAGGAATAGAGCAGGAGCTGTGCCGCTTTTTATATTGACTTGTTTTTCAATGACTTGGGGCTTCTGGCGGGGCGGGCGTAGGGCGAGGTGTATCAGGCCTGAGACGTGACGCCGGGGAATGACCGGCACCTGGCATAGGCAGACTGGGGGGAAGAGGGTGTTTCAGCAATGCAACACTATTGATGACGAACCGATGAATCCACAGCCAGAGGGGCGTTGCGCGGTGATGGGTGTTTCAAAAGTGGACAGTGCGGCGCGCACAGTTGCCCGGCAATGCACGCCGTGCTGCCTTGGCGAAGGTCAGGTCTTGGGGACTTTGCGCGGTATCGAGTTGAGAACGGTGTTGCCATCCTGGTTCTGGGTCAGGTAGACCGGCAGTACCTTGGGCAGGGACGACACCAGGTGGGTGACTTCATGGATATCGTAGATCCCGCCAATACGGATATTGCCGGTACCGGTATCGGCCAGCATCACCGGTTTGCTCAGGTAACGGTTGATCAGGGGCAGGGCATCCACCAGTGCCAGGTTGTCGAGGATCAACTTGCCGGTGCGCCAGGCCAGCGCCGGATCATGGGGGTTGAATGCCTGTAGCTGTGGTTGCGCATCGCCCCCGTGGTAACTGGCCTGCATTCCGGGAGTGAGGCTCACGCCGCTGTGGCTGGCATCGCTGCTGATCTTCACCGAACCCTCCAGCAACATGACCCGCACCTGGTCGTCGTATTTCCAGACGTTGAACTGGGTGCCTGTCACTCGGATCTGCCCGGTACCGGCGCGCACCACAAACGGGTGTTCGCGGTCATGGCTGACCTTAAAGAACGCTTCACCTTTTTTCAGGGTGGCCCGGCGCTCATCTTTATAGTTGCTGTAGACCAGCTCGGTGCCCAGGTTCAGTTCCACTTCGCTGCCATCGGCCAGGGTCACCTGGCGCAAGCCGTCTTCGGCGAGGTAATGCTCATAGGAACTGGGCAGCCAACCCGCTTCCCAGCCCGTGAAAGCGGCCAGGGGCAGGGCCATCAACGAGATGGCGGCAGCCACTGCATAGGTGCGCCAGCGGCTGGGTGGCGGGACCTGCACCGGGGGCGGGGAGGGCACGTTGCTGCGTGGCAAATGGTCGGCCACATCCCAGATTTCCAGCATGGCCGCATATTCGAAAGCATGCAGGGGATGCGCGTCGTGCCACTCTTCGAACGCCTGGCGTTCGGCCGCCGTGCAATCAAAAGCATGCAGGCGCATACACCAATGCGCGGCAGCATCGGTGACGGCGTCATATTCGGCTTCTGAAAGGGGCTGCTGGGTCATTGGTGCTTCCTGATTTCCTACATTCTAACCTTCCGGGCAGGGTGCCGAGAACAGCCATCATGGCGAATGAGCATCAATGTGGAACTAATTCGTCCTGCAAACACCCTAAAAATCTGGATCTGTAAGTCATTCTCTATAACGGAGTAAGAAAATGCTGAAGAAAACCCTCACTGCCATGCTTGCCACTGCCACTTTGCTCGGTGCAGGCGCCGCTCTGGCCGACAAGCCGGGAGCCGGCTGGATTACCATCGAGAAAGCCATTGAAACCGCCAAGACCAAGGCCGGTTACATTGAGGTCTACCAGGCCGAAGCGGACGACAACGGTTACTGGGAAGTAAAAGGTCGCAAGGCGGACGGTGTTGTCTATGAGGTCCGCATCGACGGTGCTTCGGGCAATGTGTTGCGTGACCAGAAAGACTGACCCCCCACCGGATCAGTTCATCGAATCCCTTCGATTGAAGGCGTCGGGTCCCACTGACGTCCCGGGCGACTGATCATGAGCGCCGCCGAGTCAACATTCGCTTGCCAGGCGGCGAACTCAGCACATAGACGGAACCGTCGAGCACCCGCTTGACGGTTTCCCATCGTGCCTTTACGGCCTTTTTCCCATTGTGTGCTAACGCTCTCCGGCACTGCCCGGCGTTTGTTAAATAGCGCTGAAGCCGCGTCGGTGGTTGACAGCCCACTTGTCGCGCGTTGTTAATCAACGAGCGAAATCCAGCAGGCTGTTGCCCCCTCCAATAACAATTCCGGAGCTTCAGATGTCAGCCACACCCACCACTGCCGTGACTACTTCAATTGGCTTCACTGAGCTTGTGACGCTGCTCAAGGATATTTTCAGCCGGCATGGCGCCTCGCCTGAGGTTGCCCGCGTATTGGCCGACAACTGCGCCCGCGCCGAGCGGGATGGGGCGCACAGCCACGGGGTGTTTCGCATACCGGGCTATGTCTCGACCCTGGACAGCGGCTGGGTCAACGGCCAGGCGGTGCCAGTGGTCGAGGATGTGGCCTCGGGTTTCGTGCGTGTGGACGCCGCCAATGGTTTTGCCCAGCCGGCCCTGGCCGCCGCGCGCCCGTTATTGGTGGCCAAGGCCCGCAGCGCCGGTATCGCGGTACTGGCGATCCGTAACTCCCATCACTTTGCCGCGTTATGGCCGGATGTCGAACCGTTTGCCGAAGAAGGTCTGGTGGCCCTCAGCGTGGTCAATAGCATGACTTGCGTGGTGCCACATGGCGCCGATCGCCCGCTGTTCGGCACCAACCCCATCGCGTTCGCCGCACCACGTGCCGATGGGCCGCCGATTGTGTTTGACCTGGCCACCAGCGCCATCGCCCATGGCGATGTGCAGATTGCCGCCCGTCAGGGTGAGCGTGTGCCGCCGGGCACCGGGGTCGACAGCCTGGGGCAGCCGACCCAGGACCCCAAGGCGATCCTTGAAGGCGGCGCGCTGTTGCCGTTTGGCGGGCACAAGGGGTCGGCGTTGTCGATGATGGTGGAGTTGCTGGCGGCGGCCCTGACCGGGGGGAATTTCTCGTTTGAATTCGACTGGTCGAACCACCCGGGCGCCAAGACTCCCTGGACCGGCCAGCTACTGATTGTGATCGACCCCAGTAAAACTGCGGGGCAGGACTTTGCCCAGCGCAGCCAGGAACTGGTGCGACAGATGCATGCGGCAGGGTTGCGGCGCTTGCCCGGCGACCGGCGTCATCGCACACGGGCCAAGGCAGAACGGGAGGGGATTATGCTCGGTGGGGGCGAACTGGCCCGGTTGCGCGAATTAGCGCGGGGCTGAAGGGCGGTGCGGGCTGACCCGCACCGACCCAGGCATCCATCAGTTGCGACGGCCCAGCAGCAAGCCAACCACCAGGCCGAAGCCGGCGGAAATGGCTACGGTCTGCCAAGGGTGGCCACCGATATAGGTTTCGGTGGCATCCACCACCGGCTTGCTGCGCTCACGCACGTTGGACACCGAATCCAGGGCTTGCTTGAGTTTGATCGCGACCTGCTCGCGCAGGGTTTCACCTTCTTCTCCCACCAGCGACGCGCTGCTCTTGAGCAGTTTGTCGGACTCTTCGATCAGGGCCTGGAGTTCGCTGAACGCCTGGTCCTTGATTTGCTCTTCGACAGCTTGGGCGGCGGTTTTACGGGCCATTGAGTAGCTCCTTGCGGGTAAGTGGGCAGTGAACAATGGAGTCTTGCAGCAGGCTAAAAGTTGCAGTTTTTTTTCGCCCGGCATCGGGCCGATGAAAAATCCGAATTCGGACCTTTCGACCTACAGTGTAAGATGTCACCTATTTGTGCAGCAGGTAAATCCACATGAGCTTCAATCTGGCCAACAAGCCCCTCGCCGAGCGCGCCGCGCTTGAAGATGAAAAGTCCCGTCTGTATGACCTGTGGCAAAGCAACCTGGGCAAGGCCAAGGGCGAGGGCGCACGGTTGTTTGGCGAGCGCGCCAAGCGCAAGGGTAAATGGGCCGAATGGGTGCGTTCCGAGCTGGACGGCATGTCACCGCCGGAATTTGCCAACATGGTGCGCAGTGAAGTCAATCGCCTGATGGCCGCCAAGTAAGCACGGGCTGATCGGTGCCTACAGGGGTTGTTTCAACCATTCTTCGCGGGTGATTTCCCAGATGTCCTTGGGGAACGCCCCCTCCACGAACTGCCCTTCTTCCGTGCGGATCAAGCGCATCCCGGTTTTTTCGGAAAGCCTGCGTGAGCCCAGGTTCGGCGCTGCCTTGGGCACCCGCAGCACGGGGCGCCCAAGCACCGTGAACCAATACGCGGTCACTGCCGCGCTGGCTTCGCTCATCAATCCCTGGCCCTGCCATTGCGGCGCGAGCCAGAAGCCCCGGTTGTTGTCCAGCTCATCCATCAGGCTCACATTGCCGATCAACTGCCCGGGGGCCTCGCGCAGGCGGATCGACCAATGCCACTCGCGGCCCTGGGCCATGGCAGGCAAGACCACCTGTTCCAGGTAACTGCGCGCACCATCGGCCGGGTAGGGCCAGGGCACCAGGGCATTGAGGTAGCGCACCACTTCCCAGTGGGGAAACTGCTGCTGTATGCCCTCGGCGTCGTCCAGGGTCAGCGGTTGCAGGATCAGGCGTTCGGTGTACAGGGTGGGCAAGGTGTCCATGCTATTTACCAGGTCACGGTGTTGGGCAGGTCCAGGGTGCCACGATCGACAAAGCGCATCGTGCCAAACAACCCGCCCGCCAGCTTGCCGCGCAATACATAGGGCAGGTTGTTCAAACCCTGGGTCTGGCTCAGGCCCAGGGTCTGACGCAACACCGAAAACGCTGAAACGCTGACCGGGACGGTCAGAACGGTCTCGGAAAAGCGCGGGATGGATCCCTGTTGATCACTCACCCCAGCCGCCAGCGGCCGGCCATTGACCTCCAGGTCCAGCGCCACGCCGTTGTAGTCGATCGCGGTTTCGTTGGGGTTCTGCACCCGCAACTTGACCGCGAAGCGCACTTCCAGATCCTGGCTTTGCAGCGGCTCGATTCCCACCACATTGATATGCAGCGGGTCGCGGTTGGGGAACAAAGCGCAGGCGCTCAGGCTGAGCAATATCAGAGACAGGGTCAGGCCGATCAATCTGCGCATAAGGGTTCCTATTTCGTGGGTTCCGGATCCTGCATGACCTTGAGGGTAGAGGCTTCCGGGTCAAATTCATCTTCTTCCAGCTCTATGAACTCTTCAGGCAGGAAAATGTTCAGCAGGATCGCACAGAAGGCACCGACGGTAATCGGCGACTCGAAGATGTTGTGCAAGGCCTTGGGCAGCTCGCGCAGCACTTCCGGTACTGCCGCCACGCCCAGGCCCATCCCCAGGGAAATCGCCACGATCAGCACATTGCGCCGATGCAGGCCGGCTTCGGCAAGGATCTTGATCCCGGCCACCGCCACCGTGCCGAACATGATCAGGGTCGCGCCACCCAGCACCGGCTTAGGCATCAATTGCAGCACCGCGCCAATCATCGGAAACAGACCCAGCAATACCAGCAGCCCGGCAATGAAATACGCCACATAGCGGCTGGCCACGCCGGTCAACTGGATCACCCCGTTGTTCTGGGCGAAGGTCACCATCGGCAGGCTATTGAAAGTGGCGGCCATTACCGAGTTCAGGCCATCGGCCAGCAGGCCGGACTTGATGCGCTTGATATACAGCGGGCCCTTGACCGGTTGCTGGGAAATCATCGAGTTGGCGGTCAGGTCGCCGGCTGCTTCCAGGGGGGAAATCAGGAAGATCACCGCCACCGGAATAAACGCCACCCAGTCGAACGAGAACCCGTACTTGAATGGCACTGGTACGCTGACCAGCGGCACCTGGGGCAACGCCGCCAGATCGACACGCCCCAGCCACCAGGCCACCACAAAACCCAGGGTCAGGCCGATGACAATCGAGCCCAAACGCAGGAACGGGTTATTGAAGCGGTTAAGTACCACGATAGTCAGCAACACCAGGGCCGCCAGCCCCATATTGCCGGCCGCGCCCAGGTCTGCCGCGCCATAGCCGCCGGCCATGTCGGTCACGGCGACCTTGATCAGCGATAGCCCCATCAAGGTGATGATGGTGCCGGTGACCACCGGCGTGATCAGCTTGCGCAACTTGCCGATGAACTGGCTGAGCACCACTTCGATAAATGCGGCAAAAAAGCAGATGCCAAAGATCGTTGAGAGAATTTCATCGGTACCGCCGCCCCGGGCCTTGACCATGAAGCCGGCACTGAGGATCACGCTGATAAACGAGAAGCTCGTGCCTTGCAGGCACAGCAAGCCCGAACCCACGGGGCCGAAGCGCCGCGCCTGGACAAACGTGCCCAGGCCGGAGACGAACAGCGCCATGCTGACCAGGTAGGGCACTTCGCTTTCCAGGCCCAGCACACCACCGACGATCAGGGTCGGGGTAATGATCCCGACGAAGCTGGCGAGCACGTGCTGCAGGGCGGCAAATACCGCAGCGGTGAAGTGCGGGCGGTCTTCCAGACCGTAGATCAGGTCCGATTTATAACGGGGGCGGGGGGCTTGAGCGTCAGACAAGATACGTGCTCGGGTCAGAAAATGGACGCGCAGGATGCCAGAAAGCGTCCACTGTCAAAAGTGTGAAAAAATATTTCTCCAAGCCCCGCAAAAAAACCTCAAGTCTGCCGATACCTCCTATAGGCCCACACAACCTTTATAACAGTGGCGCCGAACCGTTATCTCCGCGCGTTGACGCTGAGTGACCGTGTCGCGGCAAGGACGCTCGCAGCCATCCCTTCTTGAGAGCTTTCCTATGTCCCTCCGTAATTTGAATATCGCACCTCGGGCGTTTCTCGGTTTTGCGTTTATTGCGTTGCTTGTGATTGTTCTGGGGGTGTTTGCCGTCAACCGTATGACGCTGATTCGCCAGGCCGCGCTGGATATGGGGGCTAACCAACTGCCGAGTGTCGGTTACCTGGCCAATATGACCGAGAACGTGTTGCGCCTGCGCATTCTGTCGTTTCGGGTCCTGGTCAATCGCGAACCGGTCGCCTTGCAGGAGGCCCAGGTGCGCATCGGCGTGCTGGTCGACAAGGCGCGCCAGGCCCAGGCGGGTTATGCCGCGCTGCCGGCCGGCGCTGAAGAAGCCGCGCTGTACAAGACTTTTGCCGCCACGCTGGACAACTATCTCAAGGCCCAGGCTGAAATGCTGACGCTGTCCCAGCAGAACAAAGTCGAGGAGATGCGGGCCCTGATCAACAGCCGGATCAAAGACGGTACGGATCAGATGGGCGAGCAACTCAATAAGCTGATTGCGATCAACGCCGCCAATGCCAAACAGGCCGGGGAAGACGCCGGGCGCAGCTACAGCGATGCCATCAGCGGAATTGTCGTGGTGTCGGTGGTGGCGGCGCTGATGACCGTATTGCTTGCCTGGTTGTTGACCCGCAGCATCGTCACACCGCTGCGCAAGGCGGTGGCCGCCGCCGAAACCATCTCCAGCGGCGACCTGAGCAAGGTCATTGCGGACGACGGCCAGGATGAGCCGGCGCGCCTGATCGGTGCCCTGGCTACCATGCAGAACAACCTGCGCCAGACGATCCAGCATATTGCCGGTTCAGCCACTCAACTGGCGTCGGCGGCCGAAGAGCTGAGCGCGGTGACCGAGGAAGCCTCCAAGGGCTTGCAGCAGCAAAACAATGAAATCGACCAGGCCGCCACTGCCGTCAATGAAATGACCGCGGCCGTGGAAGAAGTCGCGCGCAATGCGGTGTCCACCTCAGAAGCCTCGACCCAGTCGAACCAGGCCGCGCGGGAAGGGCGCGATCGTGTGGTGGAAACCGTGGGCGCGATCCAGACCATGACCCAGGACGTGCAGGATACTTCGGTGCTGATCGAAGGCCTGGCGACCCAGGGCCGGGATATCGGCAAGGTGCTGGACGTGATCCGCGCGATTGCCGAGCAGACCAACTTACTGGCCCTCAATGCCGCCATCGAAGCGGCACGTGCCGGTGAGGCCGGGCGCGGGTTTGCCGTGGTGGCCGACGAAGTGCGTGCCCTGGCCCATCGTACCCAGCAGTCGACCCAGGAGATCGAGAAAATGGTGGCCGGGATCCAGAACGGCACGGGGGAAGCGGTGCAGTCCATGCAGCAGAGCAACCAGCGCACCCAAAGCACCCTGGAAATGGCCCGCGCCGCCGGCGTGGCACTGGAGCAGATCACCCAGTCCATCAGCCTGATCAACGAGCGCAACCTGGTGATTGCCAGCGCGTCCGAAGAGCAGGCCCAAGTGTCCCGCGAAGTGGACCGTAACCTGGTGAATATCCGCGACCTGGCGACGCAGTCGGCGGCCGGAGCCAACCAGACCAGCGCCGCCAGTCATGAACTGTCGCGCCTGGCGGTGGATTTGAATGCGATGGTGGCGCGGTTTGTGATCTAAGCAGGGAGGACTTGGGTGGCTGGCATACCGCTATCGCAGGCAAGCCAGCTCCCACATTTGATTGATGGTGTGGCCCAGACTTCTGCCCCGCCGAACATCCCTGTGGGAGCGGGCTTGCCCGCGATAGCGGTGGTCCAGTCACTGTTTTCGGTGGCCGACACACGGACATTGGGTCGGGCTGTCAGGCTCCCACATTTGATTGATGGTGTGGCCCAGACTTCTGCCCCGCCGAACATCCCTGTGGGAGTGGGCTTGCCCGCGATAGCGGTGGTCCAGTCACTGTTTTCGGTGGCCGACACACGGACATTCGGTCGGGCTGTCAGGCTCCCACATTTGATTGATGGTGTGGCCCAGACTTCTGCCCCGACGAACATCCCAGTGGGAGCGGGCTTGCCCGCGATAGCGGTGGTCCGGTCACTGTTTTCGGTGGCCGACACACGGGCATTGGATCGGGCTGTCAGGCTCCCACATTTGATTGATGGTGTGGCCCAGACTTCTGCCCCGCCGAACATCCCTGTGGGAGTGGGCTTGCCCGCGATAGCGGTGGTCCAGTCACTGTTTTCGGTGGCCGACACACGGACATTGGATCGGGCTGTCAGGCTCCCACATTTGATTGATGGTGTGGCCCAGACTTCTGCCCCGCCGAACATCCCTGTGGGAGCGGGCTTGCCCGCGATAGCGGTGGTCCGGTCACTGTTTTCGGTGGCTGACACACGGGCATTGGGTCGGGCTGTCAGGCTTTCCATACGCTGGAATTGACCAGGTTTTTCGGCCGCTCGCCCGCCAACGCCGCCAGCAGATTATCCACCGCACACCGCGCCATCGCTTCACGGGTCTCGTGGGTGGCCGAGCCGATATGCGGTGTCGCCACCACGTTGTTCAAACGCAGCAACGGCGAGTCGTGGTTCAACGGCTCACGCTCAAACACATCCAGCCCCGCCGCGCGGATCGTGCGCTGTTGCAGGGCTTCGATCAGTGCCGCCTCATCTACTACCTTGCCCCGGGAGATATTGATGAAAATCGTCTCCGGGCCCATCTGGGCGAATTCCTTGGCGCCAATCAACCCCTGAGTCTGTGCAGTCAACGGCAACGTCAGGCAAACAAAGTCAGCGTGTTGCAGCAACTCCGGCAAGCTGCAGTACCGCGCGCCGAAACGCTGCTCCACCAAAGGTTTGGGCGAATGGCTGTGGTAAATCACCGGCATGCCAAAGCCAAAGTGCCCACGCTGGGCCAGGGCTTCACCAATGCGCCCCATGCCAATGATACCCAGGGTCTTGCCGTGCACATCGCTGCCAAAGTGCAGGGGGCCGATGTTCTGGTTCCAGTTGCCGGCGCGCACCAGATTGGCCAGCTCCACTACGCGTCGGGCGGTGGCGAGGATCAGTGCAAAGCCGGTATCGGCCGTGGTTTCGGTGAGTACATCCGGGGTGTTGCTGAGCAAAATGCCGCGTTGGGTCAGGTAGTCGATGTCGTAGTTATCGACGCCCACCGAAACACTGGCCACGGCTTCCAGGCGCGGCGCCAGGTCCAGCAGTTGCGCATCCAGGCGCAAGCTGGCCCCCAGCAGGCCGTGGGCACTGGGCAGTGCCTCACGCAGTTGCGCCAGGCCCGCGGGGTCGAGGGATTCGATCAAGGTCACCTGGGCCGCTTCATGCAAACGGGCCATCAACGGTGCGGACAGTTTCTTGTACAGCACGACATGCTTTTTCATCAGGTTCTTACCTTCAAATCCAGGGAGTGCAACGGTGCTGCCGGGGACGGCTCCCGGGCACCGGTCTTGAGGAAAATCGTCAGCACCACCGACAGCAGCAACGCGCCGCTCATCAGCAGGTACGACGCACCGGGCGAGCCGGTGCTGCTATTGAGGTAGCCCACCAGGTAGGAGCCGCCAAACGAACCGAGGGCGCCCATGCTGTTGATCAAGGCCATGGCGCCGCCGGCGACGTTGGCCGGGAGGATTTCCGGGACGATGGCAAAAAACGGCCCGTAGGGCGCATACATGCAGGCGCCGGCGATCACCAGCAGGGTGTAGGACCACCAGAAATGCTCGGCCCCCAACAAGTAGGAACCATAAAACGCCACGGAGGCGATCAGCAGCGGTGGCCATACAAAGCGCTTACGCTTTTGCAGCTTGTCCGAGCCCCAGGACACCACCAGCATGCCGATCACCGCCGCCAGGTAGGGCAGCGCCGACAACCAGCCGGCTTCGACCATGTCCATTTTCAGGCCGGCCTTGAGGATTGACGGCAGCCACAGCACAAAGCCGTAGACGCCGATGCTCCAGCAAAAGAATTGCAGCGCGAGGATGATCACCTTGGGCGAACGGAAGGCTTCGGCATAGTTCTTCACAGCCTTGAGCCCGACCTGTTCGGCGGCCAGGGCGGTTTCCAGGTCGTGTTTCTCGCCAGCGCTCAGCCACTTGGCATCGGCTGGGCGCTCATCGGCCAGGCGCCACCAGATAAAGGCCCAGAACACCGCCGGCAGGCCTTCGATGATAAACATCCAGCGCCAGCTGTAATGCTGTACCAGGTAGCCGGATACCACCGACATCCACAGCATGGTCACCGGGTTGCCGAGGATCAGGAAGGTGTTGGCCCGCGAGCGTTCGGCACGGGTAAACCAGTGGCACAGGTACACCAGCATCGCCGGCATCACGGCGGCCTCGACCACCCCGAGCATAAAGCGGATGGCGATCAACATATAGGCGTTGGACACCACGCCGGTGAGGGTCGCCAGGCCGCCCCAGAGGATCAGGCTGACGAAAATCAGTTTCTTCACGCTACGCCGCTGGGCATAGATCGCCCCCGGTACCTGGAAGAAAAAGTAGCCGAGGAAGAACAGCGCACCGAGCAGCGAGGACATGCCCGGGGTGATCATCAGGTCTTCGGCCATCCCGGAGGCGGCGGCGAAGCCGTAGTTGGCACGGTCCAGGTACGCCAGGCTGTAGGTGATAAACACGATGGGCATGATGTACCACCAACGGCGGGTGGCGAGTTTCAGGTTGTTCATGGGGTTGCTCCTGAGCTTGTTGTAGTTGTGGCAACAGGTAACGGGTTGTCGGTCCGGGTCAGCCGGCTTTTTGCCAGGCGGGCAGGTCGGCGCGCAGGGGCAGGCCTTCCATATCGCCGCGACTCTGTACTGCGCGGCTGCCGATCCAGTTGGCGCGCTGTACCGCCTGGGCCAGGCTGAGGTTTTC
This sequence comes from Pseudomonas sp. FP2294, assembly GCF_030687625.1. Taxonomy (NCBI): domain Bacteria; kingdom Pseudomonadati; phylum Pseudomonadota; class Gammaproteobacteria; order Pseudomonadales; family Pseudomonadaceae; genus Pseudomonas; species Pseudomonas sp. FP2294. The sequence continues at coordinate 2,989,178 of NZ_CP117441.1, read as the reverse complement.
CAGGAGGGCGCTGATCAGGCCCACGGCAAAGCCGTCGCCGGCCCCCACCGTGTCCACCACCTTGGCCACCGGCACGGCGGCGACAAAGCCCTGGTCCAGTTGGCTGCGGTAGTAGGCACCGTGGGGGCCGAGCTTGATGGCTACGGCTTCCACGCCCAGGTCGAGGTAGAAGGCGGCAATATCCCCGGGATCTTCGAAACCGGTCAGCAGCCGACCTTCACTCAGGCCCGGCAATACCCAATGCGCCAGGCCGGCCAGGGCGTTGACTTCGCGGATCATTTTTTGCTCGCTGGGCCATAGCGAAGGGCGCAGGTTCGGGTCAAAGGACACACTGCGGCCGGCCGCGCGCATCTGGCTCATCAACTCGCGCGACAGTTCGGCGGTGGCGTCCGACAGCGCCGGCGGAATCCCGGTGGCGTGCAGATGGCGCGCCGTTAGCAATTCTGGAGTGATTGCGGCGCTGGACAAGTGACTGGCCGCCGAGCCACGCCGGAAATACTCGACCTGGGGATCGTCGCCGCTCTCTTCCCGGGACTTGAGCTGAAAGCCGGTGGGGTGCGCGGGATCCACCGCCACATGCCGGCAATCCAGGCCTTCACGCTCCAGGGCCGCGACCACAAACCGCCCCAATGAGTCATGACCGACCCGGCTCAGCCAGGCGACGTTGAAGCCCAGGCGTGACAACCCGATCGCCACGTTACTGTCGGCCCCGGCGATGCGCTTTTCGAAGTGGCCGACCTGGGCCAGGTCGCCGGTTTGCTCGGCGACAAACATCGCCATGGTTTCGCCGAACGAGAGGATATCGATCTCAGACATGGGCATTCTCCACACGCGGTTGGCCAAGGTGGGCGAGGGCGGTGACCTGCTCGGCGGTGACCGCCACCAAGTCGTCGCCTTGCAGCGGGAATTCCACCGCGCGGCTGATACCTTGGGGCATCAACTGCAGCAATTGTTCCCATAGATGCAGGTCGGCGCTGCCGGGCGGCAGGGCTACCAACTTGCCGTCGGCGCGGCGGGCCACGGCCTTGCAATGCAGGTAATCCACATGCCGGCCCAGCAAGCGAGCGGCGGTACGTGCGGACTGGTCTTGCCAGTGCCAGTTGCCGATATCGAAGGTCATTTTCACCGGCACCGCCAGGCGCTCGGCTTCATCGAAGAAGCGTTGCATCGGCTCGATGCGCCCGCCGTGCAGGGTCTGGTCGTTTTCCACCAACAAGCGCACCGGGTGGCGGTTGAGCAGGGCGCTGAGGCTGTGCAGGTCGTTGGTGTCGGTGAAGTAACCCAGCGAAACCTTCAACCAGCGCGCACCGAACGCCTGGGCCCGGTCGAGGGTGGCGGCCAGCTCCGAATTGGCTTGGGCACGCCCGGCGACCCACAGCTCCAGGGGCGACGAAAACACACACTCCAGATCTTGCGCGGCGGCGGCCTGGGCCAGTTCGCCGGGTTGTTCGCTGGTCAGCAGTTCTTCACGCCATTCAATACGCCTGGCCCCGGCAGCGGCCAGCAGCTCGACGAAACTCAACTGGCCGCGCTGGCGAACCAGGTCGGCGCCGTAGCTGGAAAGGCTGATGGAAACGGGATATCTATGCATTTTTATTGATCTCTGAAACCGGTTTCATTTGTAGATAAAAAAATGCCCGTGCAGGCGGTTATGCCTACACGGGTTGGGTTGAGCCTCGCACGATCAGTTGCGGGGCAAAATCCAGGGAACGGGTCGCCGAGGTATCGCCGCGCAACCGCTTGAGCAAGCACTCAAAAGCGCTGGCGCCAATGGCTTCGGTCGGCTGGGCCAGGGCGGTGATGCCGCTGCCTACCAGTGGGTACCACTCCAGGTCATCCAGGGCGATCAAGCCAACGTCCTCGAACAATCGGCAACCCAACTCGCGCAGGGCTTTGCTACAGGCCAGCGCGGCAATGCCGTTGGCACAGAACAAGGCTTTGGGCCCGGCTTGGCCTGCGCCCAGAAACGTCTGCAAACGCTGGGGCAGGTCGAGGTCTATCTCCAGTACAGCGCCGTGCATTTTTTTGCGACGGCTGATCTGGGCCTGGAAACTGTCCATGCGCTCAATCCGCGAGCTGGTGCCATCGGCGGCCTCGCTGATCAGCAAAATATCCCGATAGCCCTGTTGCTCCAGGTGATCCAGGGCCATGCCCACGGCCAGTGGGTTATCCAGGCCCACCAGGTCGCTGTGCAGCGCCTCGACCTTACGGTCCACCAGCACCAGGGGCATTTCCCGTTGCAGCTCCAGTAACTGGTCGCGGTGATGGCCCAGGGTATTCACGATCAGGCCTTCGATGTTATAGGCGCGCAACGCCGCCAGGTGCTGGCGCTCCTGCTCGTCATCGCGGTCGGTGTTGCACACCACCAGGCTGTAGCCGTGCTGTCGGCAGGCGGTTTCCACGCCATGCATCACGGCAATCGAATAGGGGTTGCGGATATCCGCTACCAGCATGCCGATCAGGCGCGTGCGTCCACGTTTCAGGCCACGGGCCATCTGGTTGGGGCGGTAGCCCAGGTCATCAATAGCCTGTTCGATACGTTGGGCGATGGCGTCGGACAGCAGGGCGCGGTCGTCGCCGATAAAGCGCGACACACTGGCCTTGGATACGCCGGCGCGTTGGGCTACATCAAGCATGGTCACGCGGCTGCGCTGGGCGGCGGAGAATGAAGTCACGGCGGGGCCTTTCTTATTAGTGTGAGGTGGCAGTGCGCTGGGCATTGAAACCGGTTTCAGAAAACACCAGTCAGCCACTCTCGTCAAGAAAATATTTGTTGGGATCGGTATGAAGTCAGGCCGCTCAAACCGACGAGCGGCGAGCGCACCTGTTAGTTCTGACAGTATCCGCAGTACCACAGGAGGTGTTCAATTGCCCCAACAGAGCCGCAAGCGCCGTGATCAGGTGATGCATAGGCGTGTAGAGGGAGGTTTGGATGAGCACCCACAATGCTGGCCAATCGAGCGCGAATGGCCCCCAAGGCCCAGGAGGCAGCCTGGCGATTGACGCGCCCATCGTCGTCGACGCGCTGCCTGATGGGTTGGTGCCGGTGCAATTTTACTTCTCTGATCTACAGCTTTTGATTCCCACTCCCTGGGCGTTTCTACCGGGTCCGGGCAGAGACCAATATGTGGTGTTCGAGTGGAGCGTCCGCGGTGCCCGCCCGGTCGACACGCCACCGGTGTTGCTGCCTAACCCGATGACGGCCGCCGACTTTCCCTACCCGATGCAGATACCCCAGGCATTCCTGCTGAACAGTGCAATTATTGATCTGACGTTTCGCATCCATAACGGCACGCCGAACAGCCCCAGCGTCGATAGCTCTGAGGTTGTGACGATCAGGATCGACCGCGATGCGCCCGGTGGCGGCGCGTTGCTGCCACCGGCCATTTTTCCCATTGATCCGATTACCGAGGCCTACCTGGTCGCCAACCCGCTGGTGCCCATGGAAATCCCGCAGGGATATTTGGGGCGTGAGGTGGGTGATCAGGTGCCGATGTATTTTTCAGACATGAATATCTTGCCAACCGGCGCGCCGACCCTGGTTTCTGCACCGTTGGCCAGCGCCACCGGCCGCATATTCGTGGACGTGCCCAGCGAGGTGTTCCGTCGTTTTCCGGGGGCGCTCTGGATCTTCTGCTTCTATCGCCTGCAAGACCGTGCCGGCAACATCAATCCGATGTTTTCACTGGTGGCGCAAGTCAGGCTGCAAACCGACCTTCCGCCCTCCAACTACCCTCGGCCCCGTTTCCCGCAATCGGAGTTGCATCCTAACGGCTACTTGACCTGCAGCACCCAGCCTCCGATCTGGTTCGGTGTCGAGGTGTTCATAGCCCCTCACGCGGACATCCGTTCTGGTGATCTGATTACGCTGCGGTTCCAGGGGTACGGGCTGTACCCGGATGTCAATCCAGACCCCAATATCGTGGAAACCCTCACGCATTACTGGGATGAGGTCAGCGATGCGTCCGGCTATGCCTTCTGGATACTCGATGTCGAGCGCTTGATTCGGCCCCTGAAAAAAAACGCCGGAGGAGAAGCTCATTACACGGTGTCCAGGGGAGGCGTGATCATTGGCCGGTCTGCTTCTAGGTATGTGCCCTTCGATCGGGTAGTGAATACCTCGCCCCCCCCGCCAAACCCCATCTACTGCTGGATTGACGGCAATGGCCCAGAACCCTGATTGCGAGTGCTTTGCGTCATGAGTGTTGGAACACCGCGTACGTTTCACTGAACTTCTGACGGGTAAATCCAAAGTTGGTTTGTTTGGCCGCATGTCATACGGCTGGGAAGAGTGTTGCTGCGATTTCAGTCACCTGGCAGTCACTCAAGCAGCGGGGCGATGGCCGTCCGGCCACTTCATGAGTGTTTGTGCGATGCCTACATTAAGTACTAAGGAGAGACTGATATGAGCAGCAACCCTGACGTCACCATTACATCCGAAACTTTGGTTATTGATGCGCCCACGATTGCAGAGGCACTGGATAATGCAACGGGTCTTATTCCAGCGGCCGTTGCTCGTGCGGGTATCACCGTGGAGTGTCGAACCGGGCGGATCTCGGTACCGACCGACTGGCTGGGTATTCAAATTCGCACAACCACCGATCCGGTGCCCACTTGGCGGCCCTTTCTGGAACCATTCCAGATCAACTTGGACCCCGTGCCTGCAATCATCGATAGATACATTCCGGCGCCGTCTCCCGAGTTTGAGTTCCCGCATGGCTTTTATGAGATCAAAGTCGTGCAATACCGCAATTCCAATGGCGCACCAGGTGCTGCGCGGGACGAGTCCAACCCTGCCGCGTTTCGCGTCGATCTGATTGCGCCCTACGCTGTAGCGTCGTCACGTGAACAACCCACCGTTCCGATGCTGGCTAATGCGCCAGCGGGGACCATTATCGACAATGCGTTCCTGATAAATCATGGCGGCGTGGAGATTGTTATTCCCCGCAACACCTTCAGTCCCCAGCCTGGGCGATTCGAACCGGGGGACATAGCTAACGTTTACTTCAGCCCGGTAATGGACCCACGACCAGAGTATCTGGTGAGCGGCCCAGGTGTGCCTCTGCTACCACCACCCGACAACAGCACCTTCTTCCTGCCCGCCGGCCAGATCATCTTGAGTGGGCTTTATTATTTTTTCTACACCATGGTTGACCGGGCAGGGAATATCAGTCGCCCATCGTTCAATGAGTTTCGCACGGTCTCGTTACTGACCGACCCCGTACTATTGGAGCCATTCCTACCGCTTGCGCCGGCCCCACGTGACGGTAGCACTGATGATGTGCTCAGCATTGCGGACTTTGTGCTGGGCATTAAACTCCATATCGAACAGTATCTTAATTTCGCTACAGGACTGGACAAGTTCGAGACGCAATGGGAAAGCCAGCCCTTTGGCCCGCAAACCACTGAACTCACGGGCTTCCCGGTAGTTTTCAGTAATATGAATGATGCGATCAAGGCCGCCTATACCGCGACGCTAGGTCCTCAGACGGTAAGCGTGCGTTACCGGACTGATCGCAACGGTGTGTTCTTCCTCTCACCCGCTAAAAACGTCCGGCTCGACTTGTCGGTAGAAGGGCCTGTACTGCCGGGCACACTGGAACCAGGCGATATGAACCCTGGGCTGAACCCGGCACAAGTGTTTGGCGAGGACTCACAGGAGTTGAATACCCTGCGCATTGGCGATGCGGACCGACCTGTGACTATTGTGATTCGACTCTGGACCATTGCGGCACTGCCTCATCCAGACAATGAGTTTTACCTGTATTGGGGCGCCTCCAAAGAGCGTGTCGGGCCTTTCCCTTTAAGCACTACGGTTCCTGGCGAGGACGCGAGGTTTATCATTCCCTGGGCGGTGGTTGCCCGCCACGGGAACAATCTGCAGCCTGTCAGTTATTCTGTCATTGGCCCCGGCACTATCAATGAGAACCCGTCGCCCCTTACCACGGTCAATGTGATCGATGCCGTGACGGTGGAACTGGCGCCGGCAAGGTATGAGAATCTCATCGCTGGCGAATGGACCTGTCAGTCGCTGGTACAACGGATGCCTGGCTCGCCGCCGGTCCTGGCTGCCATGCTTTTCATTCCGGGCGATGTCAGGCTGGTAGTGGGCAATACTGTGGAGGTTACGGTCACTATCACCAACCAGTACCCCCAGCTCCCACCGGGCCCCTTTGTAGAGCCTATTACAACTGCGCCCTTGACCGCTGCCGATGTGGCCAACGGTTTTTATGTCGATATCATTTACCGTCCATTCCTGGCTCAAGCGCCGTTCGGCCCTTGCGAGGTCACCTACACCACGAACGTGGCGGGTGGAGGCATCGGTCGCGGGCGGTTGGCCGAAGTATTCACGATATTCTCCAACCCTGACTCTTTCTGTGATGGCATACCTGCTTAACCTACGAATCAACGCCTCCAAGTCTACAAACTGCTGAAAGCACAAAAGGGAAGCATGGCTTCCCTTTTGTGCATCTGGTAGCAATGGACTACGGCTTGTGGACGGATCAGTTTGCCAGTTGTGCAGTTTTCCATACCACTGCGGTGTCTATACCTAAGCTTTGCTCGGATTAGTCCTACAGTCATCAGTATGTTCACTACGTAACCTCTGCGCCTTACAGGTGAGGCTTCATTCCACGGGAACGAGCCAAGCCGTTTTTACAGGCGCTACCCAGAGAGTGAACCCCCGATGTCATTACCTACCAAATTCGAGCTCAAGCCCTTGAGCAAGATGATGCATGTTCCAGCCATTAGCGTGCTTCTGCTTGCAGCGATGCACACCAGCGTCCAAGCGGATCAACTGATCGGTGAGTCAAGGACCATTGGCCCCCATGAGATGAAAAATGACTGGCAGTTGGATCATAAGTCCGAGCTGACCGTCAACGGTGCTCGCGCCGGAAATATCCTGGCCAACGACTCGACGCTGAATGTCAATACCGGCAGCCGGATCGAAGATATCCGTGCGACGCAGGGCTCCACCGTCAACGTTGACGGCGCCACTGTTGAATCCAACCACTCGATATGGGGGGCGGTGCGCCTGGATGACAGTGCGGCCATCATCCGAAACAGTGCCATCATCAGCCACACAACTTTCGGTCTGCAGGCGTACCAGAGTTTCAATTCCGACAAGGGCGGCATTGCCCAGGTGTTCAACAGCATCATCCGGGGGGAAAAGAGTGGGGCAGTAGCCACGGGCAATGCTGAGTTGCACTTCAATCAGAACACTGTGGTCGAAGGCACCGGCGCCGATAGTGATGGCGTGTGGCTCGACGGTGCAACGGCGACTGCCAGCCAAAGCAGCATCATCGGCGGCAAGAATGGCGTGTTGTTTACCAACGACGCTGGCAGCAGCGATGCCGGCAAACTGGTGCTGGATAACTCCAGCGTCGAAGGGCGCAACGGCTCGGCCATTGTCGTGGAAGGTCACCCTGGCGCGGAGATGGAAGTTGAAATCGACGTGCGCAACGGCTCAACCCTGACCGGTGGCAATGGCGTGCTGCTGGAAGTCAACGGCGGTGCCCAGGCGAGCATGAATGTCGATAGCAGCCGGTTGAAAGGCGACGTCATTGTCGAAGATGGCAGCACGGCACATTTGAACCTGGAAAACAGCTCCGGGCTCAAAGGCCAGCTGCAGAATGTCACCAGCTTGAACGTAGGCAATGGGTCGTACTGGGAGTTGACCGCCGACAGCCAGGTGGGTGCCTTGAACCTGGTGGACGGTACGGTGATATTCGGCCACACCGATGCGTTCTATCAGTTGGACCTGGACAGTCTCGACGGCAACGGCACCTTCGTCATGGGTACCGATTTTGCCAACGGCGTCACGGACTTCCTGAACATCAGCGGCGAAGCCCACGGCAGTCACAGCCTGTTGCTCGCAGCCAGCGGTACAGAGCCGGTCAGCCCCGAAGCGATTCGTATCGTGCATACCGGCGGCGGTGACGCGCAGTTCTCACTGGCGGGCGATGTCGTCGACGTGGGTGCCTATTCCTATGGTCTGAAAAAGGATGGCACCGATTGGTTCCTCGACCCGAACAACCGCGTGATCAGCCCGGCTACTCGCTCGGTCATGGCGTTGTTCAATACCGCCCCCACGGTCTGGTACGGCGAGGCGACTTCCCTGCGTACGCGCATGGGCGAGCTGCGTTTCGAGCCTGGTCAGGCGGGTGTGTGGATGCGTGGTTATGGCAACAAGTACAAGGTGGCCGAGAGCACAGGGGTTGGCTACAACCAGAACCAGCAGGGCTTTACCCTGGGTGCTGACACGCCGTTGGCCGACAGCCAGTGGCTGGTGGGTGTGATGGCCGGCCATAGTACTTCGGGCTTGAACCTAAAGCGCGGTACGTCGGGCACAGTGAAGAGCTACTACGTGGGTGCTTACGCAACCTGGCTGGATGAAGAGAGCGGTCTGTATTTCGACGCCGTGGCCAAGCTCAACCGTTTCCATAACGAGTCCAAGGTCGGCTTGAGTGACGGCACCAAGTCCAAGGGCAAGTACGCCAACACCGGCGGTGGCCTGTCGGCAGAGTTCGGTCGCAATATCAAGCTGGACGACGGTTACTTCGTCGAGCCGTATGCCCAGCTGTCCACCGTGGTGATCCAGGGCGCCAACTACAACATGAAAAATGGCCTGCACGCCGATGGCGAGCGCACCCGCTCGATCATGGCCAAGGCCGGTGCGACGGTGGGGCGTGACATCCAGCTCGACAGTGGCAGTGTACTCCAGCCTTACCTGCGGGCGGCGATGGTGCATGAGTTTGCCAACAACAATAAGGTCGCGGTGAACAACCATGAGTTCAACAACGACCTATCGGGTTCACGCGCCGAGTTCGGTGCGGGCGTCGCGGTTAAGTTGTCGCAAAACCTGCAACTGCACGCCGACCTAGAGCACAGCAGCGGTGGCCGGGTCGAGCAGCCATGGGGTGCCAACGTAGGTGTGCGCTACAGTTGGTAAAGACTTGACGCTTATTAACGCCCGTATCGAAAGATACGGGCGTTTTTTTTTGCTTTTGCATAATCGATCAACTGGTTACATCGAAACCGACTTCCAGTGTGTGTGGGTTCCCGTTGACATCTTCATCGGTGGTGCCATTCAGCGTGCCGCTGATTTTGATGATGCCGGCTTCCAGGTTGTTAATGATCAACGTTCCTGTGGAGCAGCGCACGGCGTAATGAATCGTAGGCGACTTGACGGCATACCAGACATTGACCTTATTGGACTGCCACTTATCCAGCTCTAATACCTGCCCATTGCGAATGGTGTCGGGCAGTTCAATCGTGATTTTTTTCACGGTGACTGCATTATCAGCATGTCGTGCTAGAAGGCGGTAGATGGCCGCGTCATGGTCATGCACCAGGGTCAAAGTCTGAAAGTGGACCGATATCGTATCGATAAATGCGTCGAATGTACCGGTGGCGCTGAGGGCCTTGGGGTACAGTGCTTTTTGTTGCGCAGGGGACAACTGTTGCGCTTGTACGCTCATGATCGCTTCTCCATCGCTGATGATTGTGCGAATAACAGAGGTTTCGAGGGCTCTGTTCGAGTCATGAAATAGCAGTGTGCGTGGGCTGTAAACTGTCAGAACTAACAGTATACGAAGGCAGCGACTCATGAGTGATGCGTGGCCTGACTCGGCACCTGGCCTGAAAGCATCAGACGCCTTTGCACGGGATTTTCTACTGTGAGGAATGACAGTCTAATAACCTGCCATTAATACGCTTTAGTTCTAAGCCCGATGCAACTTCAAGCAAAAAGCCCCGCCGCAATATTGATCGAGAACCCCAATATCGCCGTATTGAACAGAAACCCGATCAGCGACTGCCCCAGTACCACTTTGCGCATGGCGCGGGTAGCCACTCCCACATCCGAGGTCTGCACGGCGACGCCGATGGTGAAGGAGAAATACAGAAAGTCCCAGTAGTTGGGGGTCAGCAGCCCCTCGGCAAAGCGCAACGCCGGCGCCTTGCCCTCCCAGGTGTAATACAGGCGAGCATAGTGCACGCTGAAAATCACCCCGATCAGCAGCCACGAACCAATCACCGTCACCCCGGTAAAACCGTAATGCAGCAGGCGTTCGGCAGTGCCCAGGTCCTTGCTGCCGGCCAGGCCAACGGCAATCGTCGCCAGGCTGGCAATCGCCGCAATGCACACCATAAATAACACCAGGCCGGCGTTTTCATCCTCGACCTCGGCGATGCGCTTGACGTCCTCGGCCTTGGCACGGATGGTCAGGCGCAGCATCAGCACCAGGTAGGTCCAGACCCCGACGTTCCAGCCGATCAGGATTTTGCTGAGGATTGAGTCGAAGGGCGCCAGGATGCCGATTGCCAGGCCCAGGACGGCGGCAGCGGACAGGCGAGGGTGGGTTCGGGCGAGGAAGGGCATAGTGCTCACAAATACAGGATGTTTGAGCACCATAGCCTATTCCTGCGGGAGCCGGCTTGCCGGCTCGTGCAGGGGGCTGATCAATCTTTGCGTTTGCGCACCAGTTTCATGACGACCACAAAGAACACCGGCACAAACACCACTGCCAGTGTCGCCGTGATCATGCCGCCAATCACCCCGGTCCCAATCGCCTGCTGGCTCGCCGAACTGGCGCCGGTGGCAATCGCCAACGGCACCACGCCCAGAATGAACGCCAGCGAAGTCATGATGATCGGTCGCAGACGCAAGCGTGCGGCCTTCAATGTCGCGTCCATCAGGTCTTCGCCCTGGTCATACAGGTCCTTGGCGAACTCGATGATCAGGATCGCGTTTTTCGCCGACAGCCCGATGATCGTGATCAAGCCGACCTTGAAGAACACGTCGTTGGGCATGCCGCGCAGCGACACCGCCATGACCGCGCCCAACACGCCCAACGGCACCACCAGCAGCACCGAAGTGGGGATCGACCAGCTCTCATACAGCGCCGCCAGGCACAGGAACACCACCAGCAGCGACAGCATCAACAGCAGCGGCGCCTGGGAGCCTGACAAGCGCTCCTGCAAGGACAACCCGGTCCATTCCTGGCCCAGGCCGGCTGGCAATTGGCTGACCAGACGCTGGATTTCTTCCATCGCCTCGCCGGTGCTATGACCGGGTGAGGCTTCACCCGAAATAGCGATGGCCGGGTAACCGTTGTAACGGGTCAACTGCGCCGGGCCCTGGACCCAGCGCGCTTCGACAAATGCCGACAGCGGCACCATCTTCCCGGCGTTGTTGCGCACATGGATCTTCATCAGGTCTTCGACTTGGCTGCGCTGGTCGCCTTCGGCCTGTACTACCACGCGCTGCATGCGGCCCTGGTTGGGGAAGTCGTTGATGTAGGCCGAGCCAACGGCCGAGGACAGGATATTGCCCACATCGGCAAACGACACGCCCAGGGCATTGGCCCGCTTGCGGTCCACCTCCAACTGCACTTGCGGCGCCTCGGCCAGGGCACTTTCGCGCACATTGGCCAGGATCGGGCTTTTTTCCGCAGCCGCCAGCAGTTCGGTACGGGCTGCCATCAACGCGGCATGGCCGACGCCGCCCCGGTCCTGCAAGCGGAACTCAAAGCCGCTGGAGGTGCCCAGGCCATCCACCGGTGGTGGCAGCACGGCATAGGCCATCGCATCCTTGAGTTCGGTAAAGGCCATGTTGGCGCGATCGGCAATCGAGGCCGCCGAATCGTCGCTGCTGCGCTCGGACCAATCCTTGAGCGTGGTAAACGCCAGCGCCGCGTTCTGCCCGGAACCGGAGAAGCTGAACCCCATGATCATCGTCGTATCACCGACGCCCGGCTCGGTGGCGTTATGCGCCTCGATCTGCTCGGCCACCAGCACCGTACGGTTCTTGCTCGCGCCCGGCGGCAACTGGATATCGGTGATGGTGTAGCCCTGGTCTTCCACCGGCAGGAACGAGGCGGGCAGACGGCTGAACAGGAAGCCCATGCCCACCAGCAGGACCAGGTAGATCAGCAGGTAGCGGCCGCTGCGCTTGAGGGCATAGGCAACCCAGCCTTCGTAGCGGTCGGTCAGTTGTTCAAAGCGCCGGTTGAACCAGCCGAAGAACCCACCCTTGGTATGGTGCTCGCCCTTGGCAATCGGCTTGAGCAACGTGGCGCACAGGGCCGGGGTCAAGGACAGGGCGAGAAACGCCGAGAACAGGATCGAGGTGGCCATCGACAGCGAGAACTGCTGGTAGATCACCCCCACCGAACCCGACATAAAGGCCATCGGCAGGAACACCGCCACCAGCACCAGGGTAATGCCGATGATCGCCCCGGTAATCTGGCCCATGGCCTTGCGTGTGGCTTCCTTGGGCGACAGGCCCTCAGTCACCATGATCCGCTCGACGTTCTCCACCACCACAATCGCATCGTCCACCAGGATGCCGATGGCCAGCACCATGCCGAACATGGTCAGCACGTTGATCGAGAAACCCAGCAACAGCATGGTGGCGAAGGTGCCCATCAGTGCAATCGGCACCACCAGCGTCGGGATCAGGGTGTAGCGGATGTTTTGCAGGAACAGGAACATCACCGCAAACACCAGCGCCATCGCCTCCAGCAGGGTGTAGATCACCTTGGTGATCGAGACCTTGACGAACGGCGAGGTGTCGTAAGGGATCTTGTACTCGACATTGGCCGGGAAGTAGCGCGACAGCTCATCCATCTTTGCCCGCACCAGGGTCGCGGTGCTCAAGGCATTGGCGCCGGGCGACAGTTGCACGCTGACGGCGGTGGAGGGCTTGCCGTTCAGGCGCGTGGAGAACTGGTATTCCTGGCTGCCGATCTCGACCCGCGCCACATCACCAATACGCACGGTGGAACCGTCCGGGTTGGCCTTGAGCACAATGTCGGCAAACTCGGCCGGCGTGGAGAGCTGGCCCTTGACCAGAATCGACGCGGTGATTTCCTGGGTATTGGTGCCCGGCAGATCACCGATGCTGCCGGCCGAGACCTGGGCGTTCTGCGCGGTAATCGCCGCATTGACATCGGCCGGGGTCAGGTTGAAACCGATGAGCTTTTGCGGGTCGATCCAGATCCGCATCGCGCGCTCGGCGCCGTACAGCTGGGCCTTGCCCACGCCGTCGAGGCGCTTGAGCTCGTTCATCACGTTGCGCGCCAGGTAATCGCTGAGCGCCACGTCGTCGAGCTTGCCGTCGCTGGAGGTCAAAGTCACCAGCAGCAGGAAGCCGGCGGACACCTTCTCCACCTGCAAGCCTTGCTGGGTCACGGCCTGCGGCAGGCGCGGCTCCACGGCCTTGAGGCGGTTCTGCACATCGACCTGGGCCATTTCCGGGTCGGTGCCCGGCTGGAAGGTCGCGGTGATGGTGGCCGAGCCGAGGCTGCTCTGGGATTCGAAATACAGCAGGTGGTCGGCGCCGTTGAGCTCCTGCTCGATCAGGCTGACCACGCTTTCATCCAGGGTTTGCGCCGAAGCGCCCGGGTACACCGCGTAGATTTCCACTTTCGGCGGCGCGACGTTGGGGTACTGCGCCACCGGCAACTGCGGGATGGCGAGGGCGCCGGCCAGCAGGATAAACAGGGCGACCACCCAGGCGAAGATCGGGCGGTCAATAAAGAACTGCGGCATTGTCTCTGATCCCTTTGATTACTGGCCGGCTGCCTGGGCGACAGGCGCGACGCTGGCATCCACTTCGACTTTTTCGCCGGGGCGTGCGTGTTGCAGGCCTTCGACGATGATGCGGTCCCCAGCCTTCAGGCCGCTGTTGACCACCCAGCGATCATTGATCGCCGCGCCCAACTCCACCGGCTGCTGGCTGACGTTCTGCTCGGCGTCCACGAGCAACACCATGGGGATGCCGGCGCTGTCACGGGTGATTGCGCGCTGCGGCACGCTCAGGCCTTGCTGGTCGACCGCCTGCTCCAGGCGTACGCGGATAAAGCTGCCGGGCAATAGGTCGAGGTCCGGGTTGGGGAATTCGCTGCGCAGGATGATCTGCCCGGTACCGGGGTCTACGGAAATCTCCGCGAACAGCAACTTGCCCGGCAGCGGATAGAGGCTACCGTCATCCTGGATCAGCGTGGCCTTGGCCTGGTCCTGGCCCACTTGCTTCAAATGCCCGGCGCGGAAAGCGCGGCGCAGGTCATTGAGTTCGCGGGTGGATTGGGTCAGGTCGGCGTGGATCGGGTCCAGTTGCTGGATCAGCGCCATGGGCGTGGCTTCGTTCTGCCCCACCAGGGCGCCTTCGGTCACCAGCGCGCGGCCGATACGCCCGGAGATCGGCGCGGTCACGGTGGCATAGCCAAGGTTGAGCTTGGCGCGTTGCACCGCTGCCTGGTTGGCCGCGACATCCGCGGCGGTTTGCCGGGCGGCGGCGCGGGCGTTGTCGTAGTCCTGGGCGCTGATGGCATTGCCTTCGACCAACTGGCTGTAGCGCTGCTCTTGCAGGCGCGCCTGGAAGGCATTGGCCTCGGCCTTGCGCAGGCTGGCCTGGGCGCTGTCGAGGTCGGCCTTGAACGGCGCCGGGTCAATACGGAACAGCACGTCGCCCTGTTTGACGTCATGGCCTTCCTTGAACACCCGTTGAAGCACCACGCCCGCAACCCGGGCGCGCACTTCGGCGATGCGCGGTGCGACGATCCGCCCACTCAGCTCGCTGCTGATGGACAGGGGCTTGGCTTCGAGGGTTTCGATCCGCACCTTGGCCAGGGGCATTTCGGGGGTGTCGCCTGCGGAGTTGCCACACGCACCCAGGGCCAGGGTCAGTGCCAGCAGGCAAAACGGCGCAAACAGATTCTTTGACATGCTCTTATCCCAATATTGACTGGCGCATCCTACGGGCGCCCCCGACTCGGTGCTGTGAAGCTGTGTAGGTGGTCTGTGAAGAAATGTAAGGTACGGCGCACGCCGAGGCGCGTGCGTATATCCTTCACGGCTGTGGATCCTAACAAGCTCTTCTGATCAATGACGATCTAATGTGAAACTGTATTATTTGGAAACACCATGCCCAACATCCTCCTGGTCGAAGACGACGCCGCGCTGTCCGAGCTGATTGCCAGTTACCTTGAGCGCAATGGCTATCACGTCAATGTGCTCAGCCGTGGCGACCATGTGCGCGAACGGGCGAGGCTCAACCCACCAGACCTGGTGATCCTCGACCTGATGCTGCCCGGCCTCGATGGCCTGCAAGTCTGCCGCCTGCTGCGCGCCGATTCGGCCGGCCTGCCAATCCTGATGCTCACCGCCCGCGATGACAGCCATGACCAGGTGCTGGGCCTGGAAATGGGCGCCGACGACTACGTGACCAAACCCTGCGAGCCACGGGTGCTGCTGGCCCGGGTGCGCACCCTGTTGCGCCGCAGCAGCCTCAGCGAGCCACAGGCGGCCAACGACCAGATCCTGATGGGCAACCTGTGCATTGACCTGTCGGAACGCGCCGTGACTTGGCGCGAGCAGACGGTGGAGCTGTCCAGCGGCGAATACAACCTGTTGGTGGTGCTGGCCCGGCATGCCGGCGAAGTACTCAGTCGCGACCAGATCCTGCAGCGCCTGCGGGGCATCGAGTTCAACGGCACCGACCGTTCGGTGGATGTGGCCATCTCCAAGCTGCGCCGCAAGTTCGACGACCATGCCGGCGAGGCGCGCAAGATCAAGACGGTATGGGGCAAAGGCTACCTGTTCAGTCGCTCCGAGTGGGAATGCTGACACCATGTTCCGCGCCCTGATCCGTCTCTACCTGCTGACCATCGTGACCTACAGCGCAGCGATCTACTTGATCCCCATGGGCATCATCGAGGTCTTCCACGACCGCTACATGAACTACAACATCGAGCAGTCCCGTGGCTTGCAGAGCCTGATCGTGCGCCAGTACCACAGCCGGCCGGTGGAGCGCTGGTCCGAGGTCACCGACCAATTGGCACGGGATTTTGCGCCGCTGAAGGTGCAACTGATGCATCGCCAGGACGCCCGCTACACACCCGACGAGGAGCGACTGCTGGAGCAGGGCAAGCCGGTGATCCGCCTGGGGGAGTGGGGCTGGATGGAGGAGATCAGCTCGCCGCTCAATGGGCAGTTGGCGGTTAAATTGACCATCCCCCCCGACCCGCTGGACATGAACCTGCTGTACTGGACCATGAACGTGCTGATCGGCGCGGCGTTGCTGGGCGGCCTGTTGATCTGGCTGCGCCCGCATTGGCGCGACCTGGAGCGCCTCAAGGTCACCGCAGCGCAGTTGGGCCGGGGCCGCCTGGAGGAGCGTACGCATATTCCCCCCAGCTCCAACATCGGCAGCCTGGCGGCGGTGTTCGACACCATGGCCAACGACATCGAGCACCTGCTCAACCAGCAGCGGGACTTGCTCAACGCGGTGTCCCACGAACTGCGCACACCGCTGACCCGCCTGGATTTCGGCCTGGCCCTGGCGTTGTCCGAAGATCAGCCGGCCGCCAGCCGCGAGCGCCTGCAAGGCCTGGTGGCGCATATCCGCGAGTTGGATGAGCTGGTGCTGGAGTTGCTGTCCTACAGCCGCCTGCAAAACCCGGCGCATCTGCCCGAGCGGGTGGAGGTGGTGCTCGATGAGTTTATCGACAGCATCCTGGGCAGCATCGACGACGAGCTGGAGAACCCGGAGATC
Source organism: Pseudomonas sp. FP2294 (assembly GCF_030687625.1). Taxonomy (NCBI): domain Bacteria; kingdom Pseudomonadati; phylum Pseudomonadota; class Gammaproteobacteria; order Pseudomonadales; family Pseudomonadaceae; genus Pseudomonas; species Pseudomonas sp. FP2294. The sequence goes on along the minus strand of NZ_CP117441.1, from coordinate 2,972,620 downwards.
GTGATTGATGTGGTACTGGAGTGCGCCGTGGAGCGTTTTACCCTCGACCCACGCCTCACCGCCCGTGCCCTGCAAAACCTGCTGCGCAATGCCATGCGCTATTGCGAGCGACGGATCCAGATCGGCGTCAAGGTCTGCGCCAAGGGCTGTGAAATCTGGGTGGATGACGATGGCATCGGCATCCCCGAAGAGCAGCGCGCCCGGATCTTCGAGCCGTTCTACCGCCTGGACCGCAGCCGCGACCGCGCCACCGGCGGCTTCGGCCTGGGCCTGGCGATCAGCCGCCGGGCGGTGGAAGCACAAGGCGGCACACTCACGGCCCAGGCCTCGCCACTGGGCGGCGCACGCCTGCGGCTATGGTTGCCCACCTGAAAACACCGGCAACTGTCTGCCTGGAGCGGGTTTGTGTTTTTATGCAGTCCTGCTTTTGGCACATGCACAGCCTTACCGGCCCTGATACACCCTTGCTATAGTTCGGCCCTTATCAGCCGCCAGTCAAGGATCACTGCCATGTCCGAATACCAAGCCTTTGTCGTCGAACTCCACGGCAACGTCGCCCATGTGCAGATTAATCGCCCGGAAAAGATCAACGCCATGAACGCGGCGTTCTGGAGCGAAATCGTCGAGATTTTCCAATGGATCGACGACACCGACGCTGTACGCGCCGTGGTGTTGAGCGGCGCCGGCAAGCATTTTTCCTCGGGCATCGACCTGATGATGCTGGCCTCGGTGGCCAACGAATTTGGCAAGGACGTGGGACGCAATGCGCGCCTGCTGCGGCGCAAGATCCTGCAACTGCAGGCCTCGTTCAATGCCGTGGATAATTGCCGCAAGCCGGTACTGGCGGCGATCCAGGGCTATTGCATCGGCGGCGCCATCGACCTGATCAGCGCCTGCGACATGCGTTACGCCGCTGACGACGCGCAATTCTCGATCAAGGAAATCGACATCGGTATGGCCGCCGACGTCGGCACCCTGCAACGCCTGCCACGTATCATCGGTGACGGCATGCTGCGCGAACTGGCCTACACCGGGCGCACCTTCGGCGCCGAAGAAGCGCGCAGCATCGGCCTGGTCAACCGCACCTTTGCCGACCACGCCAGCCTACTGGCCGGGGTGATGGACCTTGCCGCGCAAATCGCCGCCAAATCGCCGATTGCCGTCACCGGCACCAAGGCCATGATCAGCTATATGCGTGACCACAGCATCAACGACGGCCTGGAATACGTTGCCACCTGGAACGCTGCTATGTTGCAATCCAACGACCTGCGCGTGGCCATTGCGGCCCATATGAGCAAGCAGAAACCCGAATTCGTGGATTGACTGAATATGACCCCAGGCTGGATCACCACAACGCTGCTGGACAACGACGCCCCCGGCGGCTGGGCTGTGGCCCGTAGTCGCGAAGGTTTTTTACTCGATGACAACGGGCCGCTGTTTCCCCGGGAATGGCTCAAGCGCCAGGACCTGTCGGTGATGGCCGAACATGGCATCGGCCATCTGGACGGCGAGCCGGTGTACCTGCTGGAGCTGAACAGCCCTGGCGATGTGCCGGGTTGCCGCTGGCAGGGCCTGCGGGCGTTTATGCTGCAGGGCGATCACCGTCTGTACAAAGTCCTGGGTTATGCCGCGCAAATCGGTACCTGGGCCCGCGAGCACCGCTTTTGCGGCAGTTGCGGCCAGGCGATGGTGCAGGTGCCCCGCGAGCGCGCAATGTTCTGCCAGGCCTGCGACCTGCGCAGTTACCCGCGCATCTCACCGAGCATGATTGTGCTGATCACCCGTGGCGATGAGATTCTGCTGGCGCGTTCGCCGCGTTTCGTCACTGGGGTCTACAGCACCCTGGCCGGGTTTGCCGAGCCTGGGGAATCTGCCGAAGACTGCCTGATCCGCGAAGTGCACGAGGAAGTGCAGGTGCGGGTGCAGAACATCCAGTACGTGGGCAGCCAGTGCTGGCCGTTCCCGCACTCCATGATGCTGGGCTTTCACGCCGAGTATGCCGGTGGCGAAATCGTGCCCCAGGCCGACGAGATTGAAGATGCGCAGTGGTTCAATATCCACCAGTTGCCACCGTTGCCGGCCTCGCGCTCGATTGCCCGCTACCTTATCGACCTGTATGTGGCGCGCCGTCTAGGCCACGCTGAACCAGTGCTGCCAGGCTAGGCGCACGGTCAGGCCGAGGACCACGGTGATAAACACCGGGCGAATGAATTTGGCGCCGCCGCTGATGGCACTGCGTGCGCCAAAGAACGCGCCCACCATCACCGACAGGCCCATGCTCAGGCCGACAATCCAGTCCACCGAACCGTTGAAGATAAACACCGACAGCGCCGCCGCGTTGCTGACGAAGTTCATGCTGCGCGCCACGCCGCTGGCCTTGACCAGGTCCACGGGGTACATCAGCAGGGTGCTGACGGTCCAGAATGCGCCGGTGCCGGGACCGGCCACGCCATCGTAGAAGCCCAGGGCCAAACCCTGGGTCGACTGCCACTTCTTCTTGATCGGCGCATCGGCGTCCAGCGGCGCCTTGGGCGTACCGCCAAACAACAGATAGATACCGCAGGCGAAGACGATCACCGGCAGCATCTTGTTCAGCCATTCGGCGGGCAGGTAATGGGCGACGATGGCCCCCAGCAGCGCGCCGACCAGGGTGCCCACGATCGCATGGACCCACTGGCGCGGATGGAACAGCTTGCGCCGGTAGAAGGTAAAACTGGCGGTGGCCGAACCGAAGGTCGAACTCAGTTTGTTGGTGCCCAGTACCAAATGGGGCGGCATACCGGCGGTGAGCAGGGCCGGGGTGGTGAGCAAACCACCGCCGCCGGCAATGGCGTCGATAAAACCGGCAATAAAGGCAACCACGGCCAGAATGGCCAGGGTGGTGAGGTCAACGCTGAGTTCAAAAGGCATGGAGGCGACTTATTTTCGGCGAGGCGCAGAAGGGGTTGCGCGAAAGTCCGATAGCTTACCTATAACCGAATGTTACGGCGACTGTTGCACACGCTCCATCCCTCGCCACGGTGTTGCGCTACCAACAGTGATCTGACAAATAGCCCGCCCGGGCAACATGGCCGATAGGTCGGTCGGCACGCAAACGCCCCAGCCCAGGGGCTTTGCCAACCCTGGCACGTTTGCTGCTCTACCCCTGTACATTCCCTGTGTGCGAGGTGCCGAACGATGACTCAGCAAGCCGTGAAATTTGCCTATTGGGTGCCCAATGTCAGTGGTGGCCTGGTGGTCAGCAAGGTTGAACAACGTACCGACTGGGGCATCGACTACAACCGCAAGCTGGCCCAGTTGGCCGAGGCGGCGGGGTTTGAGTATGCCCTGACGCAAATCCGTTTCACCGCCGGCTATGGTGCTGAATACCAACATGAATCCGTGGCCTTCAGCCATGCGTTGCTGGCGGCCACGACCCAACTCAAGGTGATCGCCGCGATCCTGCCGGGGCCCTGGCAACCGGCGCTGGCGGCCAAGCAATTGGCGACCATTGATCAACTGACCCAAGGCCGGGTGGCGGTGAACATCGTCAGCGGCTGGTTCAAGGGCGAGTTCCAGGCCATTGGCGAGCACTGGCTGGAGCATGACGAGCGCTATCGGCGCTCCGAAGAGTTTATCCGCGCGTTAAAAGGCATCTGGACCCAGGACGATTTCACCTTCAAGGGGGATTTTTATCGGTTCAACCATTACAGCCTCAAGCCCAAGCCCCTGACTCAGCCGCACCCGGAAATTTTCCAGGGTGGCAGCTCCCGGGCTGCGCGGGACATGGCGGCGCGGGTGTCGGACTGGTATTTCACCAACGGCAACACGCCCGAGGGGATCAAGGCCCAGGTCGATGATATCCGCGCCAAGGCTGCGGCCAATCACCATTCGGTAAAAGTCGGGGTCAACGCGTTTGTGATCGCCCGCGACACCGAGCAAGAGGCCCAGGCGGTGTTGGCCGAGATCATCGACAAGGCCGACCCGCAGGCCGTCAACGCCTTTGGTGATGCCGCCAGGCAGGCGGGCAAGGCCTCGCCCGAAGGTGAGGGCAACTGGGCCAAGTCCAGCTTCGCCGACCTGGTGCAGTACAACGACGGCTTCAAGACCAACCTGATCGGCACCCCTCGGCAGATTGCCGAGCGCATCGTCGCGCTCAAGGCGGTGGGGGTGGACCTGGTGCTGGCGGGCTTCCTGCACTTCCAGGAGGAGGTGGAATATTTCGGCCAGCGCGTATTGCCCCTGGTGCGCGAACTCGAAGCCAAGGCCGCGGCGACCGGCAGCGCCAGGGCGTTACCGGTATAGCACCACCGCCGCCCGCAGCTGACGGCTGCCAAAACGGCACATCCGCTCGAACTCCCCGTGGCTGACCGGCAAATGCTGGCAGTCCATGGGGCGGCGATGCTGGCTATGGTCCACGTCGGGATCATGCAGGTAGACAAACTCTTGATCACAGTCAGTCACGATCACCCAGTGTGGTGACTTGGAGCGCGTCAGCCGGTAGCTGCTGATCAGCACCAGTGGCTGGCCGCCATCACCGAGGACCTGCGCCAGGTCCAACGCACCGCCGAATACCTGCTGCACATCACTGTTGGCCAAATCCTCCTCGAACCCCTCATGCACCAGGCGCATCACCTCTTTTTTATGCGGGTCGCGCACCCCATCGAGAAACAGCGGCCCGCGCACGTTGACCTGCATGCGCACCTTAAACCCCCGGCACCAGGCAGCCAGGGCCAGGCCTTGGGGGCTGCAGCCGCCGTGGCCGGCGGTCATGAACACGGTGGTTGCTTCGCGCCAGATCTGCAGCTCTTCGCGGCGCGGAGACTCACGCCCAGGTAACAGGGCGCCCATGGCCATCAACAGGCAGGCTGCGCCGCAGGTGAAGTCGGTGGTCTGCTGGTAGTAGGGCACACTCAAGGCCCGCGCGTCAGTGTGCTGGAGGATGCGTTTTTCCAGGCGCAGGGCGTCGGTATGGTCGGCGTAATAATCGTTGATCAGGGCAAAGCGCCGGTAGCCACTGTGTTCATACAGGGCAATAGCGCCAGGGTTGTCGGTGCGCACCTCAAGGCGCAGGTACGCACAGTCGTGCGCCACGGCGCAGGCCTCGATGCGCGCCAGCAATTGCTTGCCCAGGCCCATGCCCCGGGCCGGCGCGGCAATGGCCAGGGAGTACAGGCGCGCCAGCGAGGTGCCGCGATGGAACAGCACCAGGGCATAACCCAGCAATTGCCCGGCGTTTTCGGCCACCAGCAACTGCGCATGGGCGCGGCTGATCATCCACTGGAAACTGCGAGCAGACAGCCGGTCTGTGGTGAAACAGTGCTGTTCCAGGGCCACCAGTGCTGGCAGGTCATCCAGGGTTGCAACGCGAAAGAAAAGAGTCATATAACCGCCGTAAAAGTTGCGTAACTAAACGAGACTTCCGTGAAAGATCGTGCTTAATAGAAAAGGTCAAGTTCTCTAGCGGATCAATCAATATGTCAGCGGTACAAAGTCATTGGCGAGAAGTATCCGAGCAAACCGTCGCGGCGACAATAACTTCCGGCGGATATTTTTCTACACCGCCCAAGAGTGCAAGCCAAGTTGTGATTATTGTAGAACGCAAGGAAGACTGGGCCTCGTACTTCCCCAGTGAAGATATTGTCACTGCCCAGGAATACCTCGAACACCCCCGGGAGAACGAGGCCGGCAAACGGGTCCAGGTCATCAACCTGTGCCGCAGCTACAAGTACCTGGGGCATGGCTATTACTGCTCGCTGCTGGCCGAGGCGCGGGGGCACAAGGTGATTCCGTCGGTGCGCACCATCAGCGAATTGACGAAAAAATCCTTGTATGGCCTGGCCCTGGATGACTTGGATAAAACCCTCGACAAAGCATTGAGTCATCACCTCTACAGTAATACCGAAGGTTTTACCCTGACCCTTTATTTTGGTCGAACCAATATTGAGCCGTTGCAGGATTTGGCCCGGCAGTTGTTTGAAGCGTTTCCGTGTCCGATCTTGTTAGTTGAGTTTCGCAAGCATAACGGCTGGCATATCGAAGGCATCAAGTCCGGGGTGCTGCATAAGTTGCGCGATGATCAGGAAGATCAATTCGCCCACGCTCTGGACAACTTCAGCCGCAGGATCTGGCGTCAACCGCGCTCCCGGCGCCTGGCCCGTTATGACCTGGCGATCCTGCATGATCCCCAGGAGCAGCTGCCGCCGTCCAATGCCAAGGCCCTGGAAAATTTCGTGCGGGTGGGCAGGGGTTTGGGGATTGATGTCGAGCTGATTGAGCGCAAGGACTACGCGCGACTGGCCGAATACGACGCCTTGTTGATCCGCGAAACCACCAGTGTCGACAACCACACCTATCGCTTCGCCAAAAAGGCCGAGAGTGAAGGGCTGGTGGTGATGGACGACCCGGCGTCGATCCTGCGTTGTACCAATAAGGTCTACCTCACGGACCTGCTCAACAGCCATCAATTGGGCATGCCCGCTACCGAAATTCTGTACAAGGAGCGACCGGAAGATTTCGAACGGGTTGGCGAGCGCCTGGGCTTCCCCCTGGTGCTGAAAATCCCCGACGGTTGTTTCTCCCGAGGGGTGATTAAAGTGGAAAGCCAGGAGGCGCTGCTGGCCGCCACGGCAGAGTTGTTCGAACACTCGGTGTTGCTGCTGGCCCAGGAGTTTTTCTATACCGAGTACGACTGGCGCATCGGCGTCCTCAACCGCAAGCCGATCTTTGCCTGCCAATACTTTATGTCCAAGGGCCATTGGCAGATCTACAACCACAAGGCCATCGGCCAGGATATCAACGGCGAGTGCCGGACCCTGGCGGTGCACGAGGCGCCCAAGGCCGTGGTGGAACTGGCGGTCAAGACCGCTAACCTGATCGGTGACGGGTTATACGGCGTGGACCTGAAGCAGTCCGGCAACAAGGTGGTGGTGATCGAGGTCAACGACAACCCGAACATGGACGCCGGGATCGAAGACGCCTACTTGCAGGACGACTTGTACTCCCTGGTGCTGGAGGAGTTCGTGCGCCGCCTGGAGCTCAAACGCCAGGGCCAGGTCTGGTGATCTGCTTTGAGCTCAATGAGGGCGCGCTGCGCCGCACCGAGCGCGAAAGTGCCGAGGTCCTGCTGTTCAGCAACCCCGACAGTGATGAGCGTGAATTGCTGCGCGAGCGCTACAAGGTCGATGAGCATGCGCTGGCGTCGGCACTGGATCCGGACGAGGTGTCGCGTATCGAGTTCCATCCAGACAACCTGTTTCTGATCTGGAAGCGCCCGCAAAACTACTCCGGGGGCAGCAACCTGGTGTTTGAAGTGTCGTCTTGCGGCTTGCTGTTTTCACCGGACCGTCTGCTGGTGATCGCCACCGACGACAGCCAACTGTCCGGCCTGGGCGCGCGCCGGCCGCTGCATACCCCGTTGGATGTACTGCTGGACCTGCTGCTGAACAACATCCATCACTACCTGGGCCACCTCAAGGTGATCAAGCTGGTCGCCCGGGAATTGCAGCAGCAGTTCAACGCCTCCATGAGTAACCGCCACTTGATGCAGATGTTCAGCCTCAGCGAGAGCCTGATCTATTACATCAACGCGCTGCACAGCAACGGTGCGGTCTTGACGCGTTTGCGCAACCATGGCGAGAAGGAGCATTTCAGCCCGCAGACCCTGGGCTTGATCGACGACCTGATCATCGAGAACAACCAGTGCTACAAGCAGGCGGAGATTTATTCCAATGTGTTCTCCGGGCTGATCGACGCCCGGGGCAACCTGATGAACAACAGCATGAACAACCTGCTGCGCAAGCTGACACTGATCAACGTGGTGTTCCTGCCGCTGAACCTGATCGCCAGCATTGGCGGCATGTCCGAGTTCAGCATGATGACGGCCGGCACGCCGTGGTGGGTGGCGTACCCGCTGTTTTTGCTGGCGATGGCGTTGGGCGCCGCAGGGATGGTGCTGGGGCTCAGGCGGATTGCCAGGGGCGGCGACAAAGCAGGGTGACTGGGCCCCACTTTGCTGCCGGTGTGGGAGGACTCAGGCACCCGCCTGCAGCGTCAGCACTTCAAAGCCATCCGCGGTGACCGCCACCGTATGTTCCCACTGGGCCGACAGGCTGTTGTCGCGGGTCACCACGGTCCAGCCGTCCTTGAGGCTGCGCACTTTGGCGCTGCCCTGGTTGAGCATCGGTTCGATGGTGAACACCATGCCTTCGCGCAGGGTGAGGCCGGTGCCCGGGCGGCCGAAGTGCAGGATTTGTGGCTCTTCATGCATTTCCCGGCCAATCCCGTGGCCGCAATACTCGCGCACCACGCTGTAGCCATTGGCTTGGGCATGGCTTTGAATCGCATGGCCGATATCCCCCAGGCGCGCGCCGGGTTTGACCTGGCGAATACCGGCCCACATCGCCTCGAACGTCTGCTCCACCAGGCGCCGCGCCTTGGGCGCGACAGCGCCGACCATGTACATCTTGCTGGAGTCGGCGATAAACCCGCCTTTTTCCAGGGTGATGTCGATATTGACGATATCGCCGTCCTTCAACACATCCTTGGCATTTGGCATGCCGTGGCATACCACTTCATTGATGGAGGTGTTGATGCAGAAGGGGTAGTCATACTGCCCGAGGCTGGCGGGGCGGGCCTGCAGGTCCTGGCGGATAAACGCCTCGACGGCCGCATCCAGTTCCAGGGTGGTCTGGCCGGCCGCGACCCGGCTGTCGAGCATCGTGAACACCTGGCCCAGCAGGCGCCCGGCTTCGCGCATCACGGCGATCTGTGCAGGGGTCTTGATCATCAGCTGCGCCCCCGGATCAGGTCGGGCTTATCGAGCAACAGCTTGTTGATCAGATCGTTGTAGGCCAGGTGTGGATTGAGTTCGGCCAACAGGCCGATCTTGATCCAGAACTCCGCCTGGGCGTTGATGGAGCGGTCCATGGCGGCGCTGGCCAGACGCAGTTGTTCATGCAGTTGATCGGTGATCTTGACGATGCCCATGAGCTTCACTGTGTAGGATTGATATACAAAGCGTATATGTTTCGTATATCGCCCGTAAAGCCCCGCAGTTGACTTGCCACAGAGCGCCGGTTAGTTTTGCGCCATGACCGTTCAAACCTATCGTTCCCAGCCAAGCATTATTACCGCCATTCCTCATTTGGCGGGATAGCGTTCGGCTGTACCCAAACCCGCCCTAGAGGCGGGTTTTGTTTTTCCGTCTCCAGGGCCCCGTAAAACGCCAGGAGACACCCATGAGTAGCCCCTTGCTGCTTGAGCAATACGTGAAGAAGATCCTCGCCGCGCCGGTCTACGACCTGGCGGTACGCACCCCCTTGCAGGCGGCCCCGGCACTCTCGGCGCTGCTCGGCAATCAGATCCTGCTCAAGCGTGAAGATCTGCAGCCGACGTTCTCCTTCAAGATCCGTGGCGCCTACAACAAACTGGTGCAACTGAGCGATGAGCAAAAAGCCCGCGGCGTGATCACGGCCTCGGCGGGCAACCATGCCCAGGGTGTGGCGCTGGCGGCGCGTGAGTTGGGAATCAAGGCGACGATAGTCATGCCCAGCACCACGCCTGAATTGAAAGTGCTGGGCGTGCGCTCACGAGGCGCTGAGGCGGTGTTGCAGGGCGCGAGCTTCCCGTTTGCCCTGGCCCATGCATTGCAGTTGGCTGAACAGTCGGGGGGCACCTTTGTATCGCCCTTCGACGATCCCGACGTGATCGCCGGGCAGGGTACCGTCGCCATGGAAATCCTGCGCCAGCAGCAAGGTGCGCTGGACGCGATCTTCGTCCCGGTCGGCGGGGGTGGGTTGATCGCCGGCATCGCGGCCTACATCAAGTATTTGCGCCCGCAAGTGCGGGTGATTGGCGTGGAACCTGAAGGCTCCAGCTGCCTGCTGGCGGCCCTGGATGCCGGTGAGCGGGTGATACTGCCCAGCGTGGACAGCTTTGCCGATGGCACCGCAGTGGCGCAGATCGGTGCCCACGGTTTTGAAATCTGCCGTCATTATGTTGATGAGGTCATCACCGTCAGCAATGATGAACTGTGCAGTGCGATCAAACTGATCTACGACGACACCCGCTCCATCACCGAACCCTCCGGCGCCCTGGCGGTGGCCGGTATCCGCCGCTACGTGACACGTACCGGGGCCCAGGGGCAGACACTGGTGGCGATCAACTCCGGGGCTAATATCAACTTCGACAGTTTGCGCCACGTGGCCGAGCGGGTGGCGGCGCGAGAGCACCGATTGAATGTGGAAGTTGCCGAGCTTTAGCAAAGTCGCCCCTGTGGGAGCGGGCTTGCCCGCGATGGCGGTGGTTCAGTCACTATTCTCGGCGGCTGACAGACCGCCATCGCAGGCAAGCCAGCTCCCACATTTGATTTGTGGTGTGGCCATACTTTCCTGCTCGCAGAGCCCCCAGTGGGATGGTTCAGTCATTATTTTCGGGGGCTGACAGACCGCCATCGCAGGCAAGCCAGCTTGTATGGTTAGACTTGTAGGGGTGGTGGGACTAAAAGCCAGCATCTGACTCTAGCCAGTACAGACCGTGGGAGACTTCGTCCCACCCCTTCACCAAAGCGCCGATAAGGAATGCATCGGCCATGACCGACGATAGAAGCAAGCCAGCGCAACGGTGAAGCCCCGACAAGCCCGTAAACCCTAACCCGGAGCTTTTCTCATGGCAATGACTGTCTCGCAATCAATCATTGGAGTGGATGTCGCTAAAGCCGAAGTAGTTGTTTATCAAAGTGAAACTGCTGAAACAAAGATCGTATCGAACAAGAAAAGCGAGCTGAAGGCATGGCTGAAGTCTTTGCCTGCGGGCAGCGCCATCGCAATTGAAGCCACCAATATCTATCACGTGGATACCGTCAACTTGGCTCATTCGATGGGCCATATCGTTTACGTGATTGATGGATATCGCCTTAGCCATTACCGCAAAGGCACAGGTGGTCGCGCTAAAACAGACTTCAGTGATGCGCAGTTGCTGGCTCGCTACTTGAAGAATGAACAGGCTGATTTACGCGCCTGGAATCCGCCGCCGAAGATTTATACCAAGCTTCAAAGCTTGCTGCGTCGACGCGCAGCGCTGGTGAAAATGCGTGTTGCGCTGAATCAGAGCTGGGCGGGCGAGCCATCACTCAAGGCCTCGTCCAAGAGCATTTCAGCGTGTCTTGATAGGCATGAGGGGCTCATTGAGAAAAGGATATTAGATGCTGTTACTGAGGCGGGGCTTTTGCATCAGGTCAAGCGCTGCCAAGCCGTCGAGGGCATTGGTTTTCTGACAGCGGTTGCCCTGGTAATGGCGTTTCAGCGAGGAGAATTTGAAAGTGCTGACGCTTACATCGCGTTCTTGGGAATGGACTTGAGAGTATCCGATTCTGGGCAAATGAGCGGACGCCGCTCATTGAGCAAGAAGGGAGATTCAGAGATACGCAGATTGCTGCATAACGCGGCGTCAGCAGGTATCAGGTCAGAAGCCTGGAAACCTTTATACGAGGGTTATCTAGCCAGGGGCCTGAAAACGACTCAAGCCCTGGTCATCATTGGCCGCAAGCTGGCGCATCGCCTTTTCGCTCATGAAAAACCTGAGCGAATACCAGTCAAAAGCGGTTTTGGGGGCTTCCCCAAAACCATAGAATCTCCCACATTGGGTTTGTGGTGGAGCCATACTTTTCTGCCCGCTGAGCTCTCCCTGTGGGAGCGGGCTTGCCCGCGATGGCGGTGGTTCAGTCACAGCAACTGGTGGCTGACGCAGCGCTGTAGCAGGCAAGCCCACACACATTCTGGCTGTGGCGTTACTGCGCGCTCGCCTTCTCGACGGTAGGCGATGCCGACCAGATTCGGTAACGCACTTCGACATCTTTTGGAACATATAAAACGATGGGCAATTTGCTGTTGTAACGCAGCACAAAACCGTCACCGACCACCGGCACAAAACCCTCGTGGGTCTTGCCTTCGGGGCAGGCCATCAGGGTGCTCATGGGGCCGCTGACCTTCTCCAGGCGGTAGAACGGGTAGCCCCAGCCTTCGAGGTTTTTCTCTTCCAGCACACCACCGAGCCGTTGCTGGTTGCAGTCCACCGGCAAGGTTTTACCGGCGAGGATTTCAACCTTGAAGTCCTGTTCCTGGGGCTTTGCCGGCAAGTGGATGACCTGGCGAACCTGACCAGCATCGGCCTTGGGGTAGGGCGCGATATCTTCCAGCTTGGCGGCATTGGCCTGGGCGGCCAGCACGCTCATGGCCAAAACGGAAAACAGAGTGAAGGGCGAAGAAGTCATGGGACGTCCTTATCTTGGGGTCAATAAAACAGTCGCGGCCACGATGCACGCCAACGTCCGGCAATGCAAACCAGCAGCAACGCATATAAGGGTAGCGGGTGCTTATGAGGAAAGGATCCTACGCCGACAGGCACAAGGAGTAGGCTTTGCAGTTGAACGCGCCTGCCAGGGTTGGCAAGGCGTGCAGTCAACCGTCCTGACGCGGCGGTCAGACTATTGAGAGCTATAAAAATTCATTGGCGGTCTCAAAAAAGGAGAGGTTTAGCCATGTTTTCGGAATTGGAGTTACGCGGCCTTATTGAAGGAAGCTTCCTGCCCAGACGTTGTGAATGCATCAAGGCCCAGGATGCGTCGTTGACCATCAAAATCTACGACGACGATGGTACCGACCTGACTGTCACCGGCATCCAGGCCAATAAACTCGACAGCAGTCGTGCCATCTGCAATCTGATCACCGAGTTGCGTGAGGATCTCAAACACGCCCATGCACCCGCCCCGCGCAGGGCGGGCGCCAGGCTCTACTGATCAGCCGACGGTTGGTTTGCGGGCCTGGATAAACCCCAGGCCCAGCACTAACTCCGTGCCCACGGCCAGCAGAATTCCCGGGCCGGCATGGCCATTGAGCCATTCGCCAATCCCTAGCGCGGCCAATCCCAGACAACCGACAATAAACCCCGATACCAGCGCGCTGCGCGTGGGTGACGGGGCGGTATGGCGCAAGCGATAAAACATGATGCCGATTGCGAGGAACAGCATGGCATTGCGTCGCGCCACCAGGCCGCTGGCATCGGTGTATTCCACTCCCCAGAGCCACAGTAGCAGGTCGGGCCGCACTCCCCAGGCAATCGCAAGGGCCAGGCACAGCACGGCGGTGAAGGTGGAGAGTGCGTGGAAACTGATGCGCATGGCGAGTCCTTTCGGCCGTTTCAGAAGGGCCCAAGCCTACGCTGTGAGGTATGCCTCAGACAAATCCGATACGGCAGCTTCCCCTATCACTGCTAGTGTTTCGCCACATTTTTCGCCAGTGGCTGAGGTAGTGCGTGCAGCAAAAAATCGCAGCAGAATTTCTCGGCACCTTTTGGTTAACCTTTGGCGGCTGTGGCAGCGCCATCCTGTCGGCCGCGTTTCCGGGCCTGGGTATTGGGTTTAGCGGGGTTGCCCTGGCGTTTGGCCTGAGCGTGTTGAGCATGTCCTATGCGGTGGGCAGCATCAGTGGCGCGCATTTCAACCCGGCGGTGACTGTCGGCCTGTGGGTCGGTGGGCGGTTGCCGGGGCTGGATGTGCTGCCCTATATCATTGCCCAGGTCGCCGGGGCGACGGTGGCGGCGGCGATTCTCGCACTGGTCGCCAGTGGCCGGCCGGGCTTTGAAATCGGCGAGTTTGCCGCCAATGGCTATGGCGCGTTAAGCCCGGGGCAGTACAGCCTGCTGGCCGCCGTGGTGGTGGAAAGTGTGGGCACCTTCTTCCTGGTATTTATCGTGATGCGGGTGACTGCCCCCGGTGTGGCGCCGGGGTTTGCGCCGATTGCCATCGGCCTGACGCTGACCCTGATTCACCTGGTGTCGATTCCTGTGACCAATACCTCGGTCAACCCGGCCCGCAGCACCGGGCCGGCATTGTTTGCCGGCCCTGATTACCTGATGCAGCTCTGGCTGTTCTGGCTCGTGCCCCTGGTTGGCGGTGTGATCGGCGCGTGGGTGGCCCGGGCAATACGGGAGCGCCCCTAATCGCGATTACCCGTGCAATTGATGGCGGTAGGGCAGGTCTGGCCCGGTCTTGCCGCAGGTCAGCGCCGCAGCGCTGATGGCAAACCTGAGCATTGTGTCGATCTGTTCCCTGGTCAGGCTGCGCACACCCTCCACGCAATCCAACTGCTGTTCGGTGAGCCAGGCAATCAGGGCGGCCTGGAAGGTATCGCCGGCGCCCACCGTATCAGCCATCACCACCTTGAGCGCCGGCGCCGACCAGTTGCCATGCTGGCGACTGAACACACTCGCGCCATCGCCGCCACGGGTCAGGAAAACCAGCTGGCAACGGTGCTGCAACCAGTCTTGCAGCACGCTTTCGGGGGCCTGGCCTGGGTAGAGCAGGTGCAGGTCTTCATCGCTGACCTTGATCAGGTCGGCATGCTGTACCCACTCGGCCACGCGCTGGCGCCATAGTTCGATATCCGGCTGCGGGTTCAGGCGCACATTCGGATCGAGGCTGATCAAGCGCTTGCCGCTTTCCCGGCGGACCAGGGCCAGCAGGCTGTCGGCGACCGGCTGCACCACCAGGGAAAACGAACCAAAATGCAGGCCGCGTACCCGAGCATCGAGGGCAGGCAGATGCTCGAGCTGCAACTGCCGATCGGCACAGCCTTCACCCCGGAAGCTGTATTGCGGCGAGCCATTGGCCCCCAGGGCGACCATCGCCAGGGTGGTCGGTGCGGCAAACTCCACCAGGTACTCGTCGCTGACCCCTTCATTCCTGAGCACCTGGCGCAGGCGTTGGCCCAGGTAGTCGCTGGACAACCCGGCGAACAGCCCGGCCTCGATCCCCAGGCGGCGCAAACCTACGGCCACATTGAACGGCGAGCCGCCGGCAATCGCCTTGAAATCGACTTTGGAAGCCTGCCCGCCGGCGTCCTCCTGGCTGAAAAAATCAAACAGCGCTTCGCCACACACCAGATACATAGTTACTCGCTCTTAAAGGGTTGCCACATGCTGTTGATAGCGTTCATAGGCCTGCTGGTAAGCCTTGACGCTGGCGGCCACAGGCTGAGTGCGGCTGGCCGGGTCGAGACTGACGCAGCATGCACACAGTGCCTGCAGGCTTTCGCCGGACTGGCACCACGCGGCCTGGATCGCCGCGCCCAGGGCTGCCGCTTCGCTTTGTTCGGTACAGATCACTTCGGTGTCCATGATATCGGCGACCATCTGCCGCCACACCGGGCTTTTCGAGCCGCCACCGATCAGGCGGATACTGTGGCTTTGCAGGCCGGTCTGGCGCAACAGGTCCAGGCCCTGGCGCAAGCCGAAGGTGGTGCCTTCGACCACCGCGCGGCACAGGTTGGCACGGGTCAGGTTGGTCATGGTCAGGCCGTGCAGGCTGCCGGTTGCGTGGGGCAGGGCGGGTACGCGCTCGCCATTGAGAAACGGCAGCATGCTCACGCCCTCGGCGCCAATCGGCGCCTGGGCCACCAGGGCGTTGAATGCCACCAGGTCCAGCTCGAACAGTTCGCGGATGACCCCGGTGGCATTGGTCAGGTTCATGGTGCAGATCAGCGGCAGCCAACCGCCGCTGGAGGAACAGAATGTCGCCACTGCAGCCTGGGCGCTGACATTCGGTTGGTCGGCAAACGCGTACACGGTGCCCGATGAACCGAGGCTCATGGTAATCACCCCAGGAGCAATATTGCCGGTGCCAATCGCCCCCATCATATTGTCCCCGCCGCCACTGGACACAATGGCACCGGGGTTGATCCCCAGGCGCTCGGCGATCGCCGGCAGCACAGTGCCCAGTGCCTGATTGGCTTCGATCAGGGTTGGCAACGCCGCTTCCAGGCGCCCGCTGGGGTCGATATGCCGCAGCAACGGCAAATCCCATTGCCGGGTGCGCACATTGAAATAACCGGTACCCGAGGCGTCGCCATACTCGGCGCAGGCACGGCCGGTGAGCCAATAGTTGAGGTAGTCGTGGGGCAACAGGAGATGGGCGATCCGCGCAAACACATCCGGGTGTTGCTCCAGGGTCCATAACAGCTTGGACACGGTGTAGCCCGGTGCGATCGCTACGCCAAGCCGCTCCAGGGCGCCGCTTTCACCGCCCAGGTGTTGCAGCAGCCGGGCGTTTTCCGCGCTGGTTTCGGTGTCGCACCACAGCTTGGCCGGGCGCAACACCTGGCCCTGATCGTCGAGCAGCACCAGGCCATGTTGCTGGCCGGAAACGCCGATGCCGAGAATGTCCTGGCCGTCCACCCCGGCTTGCTGCAAGGCGCGGTGGGTGGATTCGGTCAAGGCGTCCAGCCATTCCTGGGGGTGTTGCTCGCGACGGCCGTTGGCGCCGCTGATCAGGCTGTGTGCAGCAGCGCCCAGGCCCAACACCTTGCCGCTGGCGGCATCGAGGACGATGGCTTTGGTGCCTTGGGTGCCGCAGTCGATGCCCAGAAACAGAGATTGGCGAGTCATGGTGGTTACTCAGCAGGCAGTAGGGTGAAAACCCGATCAATGTGGGTTTCTTCAGTGGGTAAGTCGTTTCAGGGTTTCTGTGACACCGTTATCGCGCAAACTGGCAAAACACCGCTCAAACGCTGCCACGAATTCCGCCGAGTTGGGAATCGCCGTGCCAAAAATCTCTTCTACACCCAGCAACCGCTGACTGATCAATGCGTCATCCGCCACCAGCTCCTGGCAGAAATCGGCGCGGGGGTCGGGGATTCGGTAGCGCACGCCGTTCTCATCCACGCCCTGCAGGTACAAGGCCCAGGCCGCCACCACCAGTGCCGCCCGCTCAGTGTCGCGGCCCTCGGCAATCAGGCGGTTGATGGTTGGTACGGTGAATTTGGGAAACTTCGACGAACCATCGGAACACACCCGCTCCAACTGATCGGCAATCGCCTGGTTGGAAAAACGCTGCACCAGGGTCTGCTTGTACTC
This sequence comes from Pseudomonas sp. FP2294, assembly GCF_030687625.1. Lineage (NCBI taxonomy): Bacteria > Pseudomonadati > Pseudomonadota > Gammaproteobacteria > Pseudomonadales > Pseudomonadaceae > Pseudomonas > Pseudomonas sp. FP2294. The sequence goes on along the minus strand of NZ_CP117441.1, from coordinate 2,955,733 downwards.
GGTCAGGTCAATGCCCGGTACTGGCGCCAGGTGGGGGGTCACGTCCAGGTCCATGTAGGCACGCATATAGGCGACAAACAGCGGGTCGTTCATGGTCTCGTGGACAAACCGATAGCCCTTGAGAAACCCCAGGTAGGTCAGGGCCAGGTGGCTACCGTTGAGCAGGCCGATCTTCATTTCTTCATAGGGCGTGACGTCATCGGTGAACTGCACGCCCACCTGTTCCCAGGCCGGGCGGCCGTTGACGAACTTGTCTTCCAGCACCCATTGCACAAAGGGTTCGCACACCACTGGCCAGGCATCGTCGACGCCGTGTTCATCATGCAATTGCAGGCGGTGCGCGGTGCTGGTCATCGGTGTGATGCGGTCGACCATGGCGTTGGGAAAACTCACATTGGCCTGGATCCAGTCATGCAGGTCGGCGTCGCGCAGCGCGGCGAAGGCCAGCAGCGCCTTGCGGGTCACGGCGCCGTTGTGCGGCAGGTTATCGCAGGACATCACCGTGAACGCCGGGATGCCTGCAGCACGGCGCTGGGTCAGGGCTGCGCAGATAAAGCCGAACACCGTGGTGGGGGTGTCGGGGTGGGCCAGGTCGTGTTGGATCTGCGGCAGATGGGCCATAAACTCGCCGTTGCTGTCGTCGATGCAGTAGCCGCCCTCGGTGATGGTCAGCGAGACGATGCGAATCTGTGGGCTGGCCAGTTTGTCGATCAGCGCCTGGGCCCCGTCTTGGGCCAGCAGCATGTCGCTGATGGCACCGATTACACGCACTTCGGTGTCGTCGGTATCGCCCAGTTCGTACAGGGTGAACAGATAGTCCTGGCCGGCCAGGTCATCCCGCGCCTTGCGGTCTTCGGCGCGCAAGCCAACGCCGCAGATGCTCCAGTCGAGGCCGACCCCAGTGTTCATCAGGGCGTCGGTGTAGTACGCCTGGTGCGCGCGATGGAAACCGCCGACGCCGATATGGGCGATGCCCTGGCGCGTATCGGCGAGGGTGTAGGCGGGCAGGCGCACTTCGGGCGCCAGTTGCGTGAGGTTTTGCTTATTGAGTTTCATCAACGGTTCTCGCGAAATCAGGCGGCGGCGCGCAGTGGGCGAGCCACGGCAACACCGTCGGTGTCGAACAGATGGCAGTGCGCCGGGTTCAGGTGCAGTTGCAGGGTTTCGCCATACTGGCTGGCCATATCGCCACGGATCCGCAGGGTCAGCGGCTCGCCATTGGCGGTGAGCACATGGCAGAAGGTGTCACTGCCCAGGCGTTCGCCAACGTCGGCGGTGACGGTCAGGGTGGTATCGCCAGGTGCCGCCAGCTCCAGGTGTTCGGGGCGAATGCCCAGGGTCACTGCGCTGCCGACGCTCAAACTGGCGCTGCTCAATGGCAGGCTGATCAGGGTCCCGGCCTCCAGCTGCACGTCGCAGCCCTGGCCGTCGACACGGGTCACCCGGCCCTTGAGAAAGCCCATTTTCGGCGTCCCCAGAAAGCCCGCGACAAACAGGTTGGCCGGCTGGTGATACAGCTCCAGCGGCGAGCCGACCTGTTCGATGCGCCCGCTATTGAGCACCACCACCTTGTCCGCCAGGGTCATGGCTTCGACCTGGTCGTGGGTCACGTAAATCATGGTGGCCTGCAGTTCTTTATGCAGGCGCGCCAGTTCCAGGCGCATTTGCACGCGCAAGGCGGCGTCGAGGTTGGACAGCGGCTCGTCGAACAGGAAGATCTTCGGGTTGCGCACAATCGCCCGGCCGATGGCCACGCGCTGGCGCTGGCCGCCGGACAGCTGCTTGGGCTTGCGCTCCAGCAGCGGCCCCAGCTCGAGGATGCGTGCCGCTTCACTGACTTTGCTATCGACGATCTGCTTGTCCACGCCGGCCAGGTCCAGGGCAAACGACATGTTCTTGCGCACGCTCATATGCGGGTACAGCGCGTAGGTCTGGAACACCATGGCCAGGTCGCGCTTGGCCGGGGTCACTTCGGTGATATCGCGGCCATCGAGCTCGATGGTGCCTTCTGTCACTTCCTCAAGGCCGGCAATCAGGCGCAGCAGGGTTGACTTGCCACAGCCCGACGGCCCGACGAACACCACGAACTCCTTGTCGTTCACTTGCAGGTCGATGCCCTTGATGATGGAGAAGCCTTCGAAGCCTTTTTGCAGATTCTTGATTTTCAGGTTGGCCATGATGGGCCTCCTTTTTATAAGGGGTCGTTATTTCACTGCGCCGAAGGACAGGCCGCGCACCAGTTGCTTCTGGCTGATCCAGCCGAAGATCAGGATCGGCGCGCAAGCCAGGGTCGAGACGGCGGACAATTTGGCCCAGAACAAACCTTCGGGGCTGGAGTAGGAGGCGATCAATGCAGTCAACGGCGCGGCATTCGAGGAGGTCAGGTTCAGCGACCAGAACGCCTCGTTCCAGCACAGGATCAGCGACAGCAACACGGTGGAGGCCAGGCCGCCCTTGGCGATGGGCAGCAGCACCCGCACCATTTCCTGCCACAGGGTGGCGCCGTCCAGGCGGGCGGCTTCGAGGATGTCCTTGGGGATATCCTTGAAGTAGGTGTAAACCATCCACACCACAATCGGCAGGTTGATCAGGGTGTAGATGATGATCAGCGCGATGCGCGTATCCAGAAGGCCCATGCTCTTGGCCAGCAGGTAGATGGGCATCAGCACGCCCACCGGGGGCAGCATCTTGGTCGACAGCATCCACAGCAGCGTGCCCTTGGTGCGCTGGGTTTCGTAGAACGCCATGGAGTAGGCCGCCGGCACCGCAATCAGCAGGCACAAGGCGGTGGCGCTGAAGGAAATCACCACCGAGTTCCAGGCGAAGCTTGCGTAGTTGCTGCGCTCGTTGATGTGCAGGTAGTTCTCAAGGGTGGGCGTGAATATAAATTGCGGCGGCGTGGCAAAGGCGTCGATTTCGGTCTTGAAACTGGTAAGCACCATCCAGAAGATCGGGAAGAAAATCACGATCGCGATGGCCCAGGCCAGGGTGCCGAGCAACAGGCTTTGCAGGCGGCGGGATTGTTGAAGTGTCATGGCGCGGCCCTCAAGGCTTGTCAGTCAGGTTTTTGCCGAGCATCCGCACCAGGATGATCGCCGCGATATTGGCAATGACCACGGCAATCAAGCCGCCGGCCGAGGCCATGCCCACATCGAACTGCACCAGCGCCTGGTTGTAGATCAGGTAGGCGAGGTTGGTCGAGGCGTAGCCAGGGCCGCCGTTGGTGGTGGTGAAGATTTCGGCGAACACCGAGAGCAGGAAGATGGTTTCGATCATCACCACCACGGCGATGGGCCGGGCTAGGTGCGGCAGGGTCAGGTGCCAGAAGATCGCAATCGGGCCGGCACCGTCCAGGCGTGCCGCTTCTTTCTGTTCCTGGTCCAGGGACTGCATGGCAGTCATCAGGATCAGGATGGCGAAGGGCAGCCATTGCCAGGACACGATGATGATGATCGACAGCAGCGGGTAGTGCGCCAGCCAGTCCACCGGCTGCGCGCCAAACAGCTTCCACAGCGCCGCCAGCACGCCGGACACCGGGTGGAAAATCAGGTTCTTCCAAATCAGCGCACCGACGGTGGGCATGATGAAAAACGGCGAGATCAGCAGCACCCGTACCAGCCCGCGGCCGAAAAACTCACTGGCCTCCAGTAAGGCACTGATCAACACCCCCAGCACCACGCTGATCAGCAGTACGCTGCCCACCAGCAACAAGGTATTGGTGGCGCCGGGCAGAAAGCCCGAGTCGGTGATGAAGTAAGTGAAGTTCTCCAGGCCCACGAATTGGTTTTCGCCGGGGTAGAGCAGGTTGTAGCGGATCAGCGAAAAGTACAGGGTCATGCCCAGCGGCACGATCATCCACAGCAGCAACAGGGCCACCGAGGGGCTGACCAGGAACCAGCCGGGGTTGCGCAGGCGGCTTTTAGACGTATTCATGACAATCAGAACCCATTGGAGGCAAACAGAATCGGCCTTGGAATGCGGTCAATGTAGGCGCTGGCTTGCCAGCTCCCACATTGACGGTGGTGAGCCTGGGCTATTTGGGGTAGCCGGCGCGCTTCATTTCCCGCACGGTGGTGGTTTGCGCCGCCGCCAGGGCCTGGTCCACGCTCTGCTGGCCGGTCAGGGCGCCGGAGAAGAACTTGCCCACCTGGGTACCAATGGCCTGGAACTCGGGAATGGTCACCAACTGGATACCGATGTAGGGCACGGGCTTGACGGTCGGTTTGGTCGGGTCCGCGACTTTCAACGACTCCAGCGTCACCTTGGCAAAGGGGGCGGCCTGCATGTATTGCTCGCTGTAGGTTGAGGCGCGGGTGCCTGGCGGCACATTGGCGATGCCATCGGTCTTGGCCGCCAGCGCGCCGTACTCCTTGGACGTCGCCCAGGCACTGAAGACCTTGGCGGCGTCCTTGGCCTTGGAGCTGGCCGGGATCGCCAGGGACCAGGAATACAGCCACGAGGTGCCTTTGTCGGTGACCTGCTGCGGGGCAAAGGTGAAGCCCACGTGGTCGGCGACTTTGCTCTGGGTCTTGTCGGTGACAAACGAGCCGGCGACGCTGGCATCCACCCAGATCGCGCATTTGCCGCTGTTGAACAGCGCCAGGTTTTCATTGAAGCCGTTACTCGAGGCGCCGGGTGGGCCGGACTTCTTCATGTTGTCGACATAGAAGTTCAGCGCGTCCTTCCACTCAGGACCATTGAATTCGGGTTGCCACTTCTCATCGAACCAACGCGCGCCATAGCCATTGGCCAGGGTGGTGATCAGGGCCATGTTCTCACCCCAGCCGGCCTTGCCGCGCAGGCACAGGCCGTATTGCTCCTTGCTCTTGTCGGTGAGCTTTTGCGCAAACTCGCCAATCTGCACCCAGGTCGGATGCGCTGGCATGTTCAGCCCGGCAGCCTTGAACAGGTCAGTGCGGTAGTAGGTGATGGAGCTTTCGGCATAGAACGGCAGGGCGTACAGCGAGCCCTTGACCGAAAGGCCGTCGCGCACCGAAGGGAACACGTCGTCCAGGTCGTAGGAGGCCGGCAGATCCTTCATCGGCTCCAGCCAGCCCTTGGCGCCCCAGAGTGCGGCTTCGTACATGCCGATGGTCAGCACATCGAACTGCCCGCCCTGGGTCGCAATGTCAGTCGTCAGGCGTTGGCGCAGCACATTCTCTTCGAGCACCACCCAGTTCAACGTGATGTCCGGATGCTCGGCCTCGAAGGTTTTCGAGAGCTTTTGCATGCGGATCATGTCGCTGTTGTTGACGGTGGCAATGGTCAGGGTTTGCGCGCCAAGGCTGACGGCGCTGAGGGTCATGCAGGTACAGGCAAGCAGAGCTTTTGCTGAGAAATTCATCGCGCACTCCATTTCTGCGCCCAGGGGCTGCAGAAGGACAGTTTTTGTTGTTGTGTCTTCCCAGGCGGCAGGAAGAGTGTGCGTCGATTACAGCCTTCTGCAGGCGCGGTGACAAATCCTTGGGAGCACTTGAAGTGATACTTTTTTGCACTGGGCTGCAAAGCGTTCAATATCTAGCAGGGGAGCGGCGACCTGTTATTTCTGACAGTAGACGGGAAAGAACAGGAGAGGGTTAATAGTTTGGTAAACCTAACCAGGAGATGTTTATGAACTGCTCTCGCGTCAATCCCCAAGGCCACACCCTCTATAAAATCGCATTGGGCTTACTTATGGCGGTTTTTATCGGGGGCTGTAAAACACCACCTCCGGAACCACGCGAACCTCCTTGTACTCAGGCGGGGTATTTTAAAAGTACTGACAGAGTCGGGGGGTTCTACCGATGTGTGTATGACAAAGAGATCCAGCGTTGGATTCAGTATCCTTTTACATGTCCCGTCGGGCTGGAGTTTGACGAGCGTGTGACCGCATGTGTGAGGCCCTGATATTTTCGGAAAGCACTGTCTGTTGGGTGAGCCAACGCATAAAAACCAGGGGATAAGTGCATTGCACCTATCCCCTGGTTTGCGGTAGCTCAACCCGGAAAGTGTCGCTGTTGGATCCAGACGTCATCTATATCGTAGACCCCGCCAGTTGTCGGATTCATAACCGCGATTGAGGCTTGAAAATTACCGCCTTTCCAATAACCCATGTACTCATCGACATAGTTCCATGTATTAAGGTTTGTTACGGTAATGTTGCGCGTCAAATTAGCCAGATGAATATACATGCTGGTTGGCCCACCAATGCTTGCAAACTTGTTGACCCTGTATTTGAACCTGACTCGATAATACCCGTAGTCGACCGGGGTATATATTTTGTAGATTCTGACACCATCCCCTGTCATGGGTCCGTGCCGCAGGTAATAGTTGCCGTCCGCCTCGCGCTGGATGCTTTTCTGTTCGGGGTACTGGCTGATCCAGCCATTCATGAACCCACCGGTAAAGGGCGTTTTGTCTGAGATCAGCAGGCTCAATATGGAATACGTAACCACGGGAAACTCAAGTGCTTGCCACTCATCAGTACTGTGATTGAGGGCCACTTTGAACTGCATTGTCAGTCGAGTGCCGTTCCCCAGGTCTCTCAGGTAGGTATTGAGTACCGTCAGCAATTGATACCCTTGATTCAACCACCCATCACTCACCCGTGCACCCTGGGTACCATCCAGCAGGGTCAAGTTGTGTGCCGTGCCGTCGGGTTTGTTACCGATCAGGCGCAGCCATACGGGCTGGTTCCTGGCAATGAACGGCCAAGTCCCCAACCTTGCTGTTGCATCACCGATCAACTCGTCCACATTGAGTACGCCGTTAGCTGCTTCATCAATACGGATCACGGTTTTGTTCAGTTCGGCCGCAGGAATAGCCTTCAGCGTAACGGTCAACACTGCAGACGAACGGAGTTCGCCATTGCGCCAGACCGTATATTTCAAGGTGAAGGTGGTGTCATGGTTGCCAATATTGGCTGCAATCAGCGCCGCCGGCAGGTCGAAGGTGACCGTTCCATCCGTTTCTCCGTCTTTTGGTCCGATCAGCCCTGAGCCTGCTCCCGGCGCGCCGACCACCTCCAGGGTGAGTCTGTCGGAGGTATACATCGGGCTATACGTCGCGTTTACCTTGGCCCCGTACTGTGCGACGAGTGGCAACAGGGTCACCGAGCTGCCAGAGCCGGTAGCCCCCATCAATTCGGGTAGCGGAAACTGCGCCGGGACGGCCTGGACGGTATACCTGCGTTCCGGGAACCACAGGGCATTGGACTTGTTGTTGGTTTGGTCGAACGTCGCGCCAAAACGCATGAGAAATTGCGAGCCATCCTTGAGCTGGCGCAGCTCAAGTACCGGTGCCGGTGACTGGATACCGTTCTGTTCGCCGGTATAGGTCACCAGATCGCCGTCGAACAGCACAGCGTAGAACGGTGTGTCATTGGCATACGTGCCACTGAGTTCAAACCACATCCGTTGATAGCGACTGATAAAGCTCCAGCGTTCGACCATGGCGCGTTCGGTACCGATCAACCGGCTGATGTCCAGCACGCTGGTGGTATGGCCTTCGAGGTAGGGCAGGGGCAGCACAGGCGCCAGCAGGTACAGGCTCAGCACCGGCGAAGGTTTTTGATGGGCACCTAACAAGACGAAGTACTGCACCTCGATGTAGCGCCCGTAGCCATTGAGGTTGGCCCCAATCACCTCTGGGGGCACCTCAAAGTGCACGGTCTTGGAGGTATTGCCATCCTTCGTTTCACAATGGGTCCCAATCTCCGGGATACCGGTCCAACACGCGAGCACCCGATGGCTGGACAGCATCTGCGGGTAGGTGACGGCAATGGTCGCCCCGTGCAGCGCGGCCTCGGGCACCAGTTGGTCGGGATAGCGCTGGGCTTGCAACACTTCCGGCCGCAGCAGGTCCAGGGCTTCACCGACGGTGACGGTCAACACTTCCGAGTAGCGCGTGGCACCGCCACTGGCAGGCACCAGCGAATAGCTGAAGCGAATTTCGCCATTCCTGCTGGCAACGATCAGCGCCTCATCCAGGTTGAACAACACGGGTTTGCCCGCCGTTGCGGAGTTGAGGGAAATCTCGTCACTGGCCGAACCGTTGCTGGTAGCCCCCAGCAAGGTCCACTTGAACACATCGCCTGGGATCGTTCGTGTGTACGGCAGGGTCGCCTGGACCAGGCCGCCTTTTATGCGCGCCGGGTCCAGATTGTTGAACTCGTCCACATATTGCATCTGCGGCGCTGGGAGATCGGCATAGCGCAGGCCAAAGGTCACTTCCAGTACCTCGGACTTGCGTATGGCCTGGATGGCGGGGTTCATGACCTGTGTCGTGCCGTTATCGACGAGGTAGAACACCCGGACGGGGCCAAGCCCGACGAAACGTTCGAATTTTTCCTGGAGGACAATCCGATACCGCTCTGGCGGCGGCTCGGCGCCTGCCAATAAGGTCTCTTCATAAAACACCAGGCCGCCTCCTGACCGCACCGCCTCCATACGCAGTGTCACGTTGTAGTTGCGGTCGTAAGGGGTGTAGCGCGGAAAGATGACTTTGATATAGGGATGTTCAGGGTCAATGTTGCCGCCTTCGTTCTGCTCGATGGTCATCGCCGGCATCGTGCTTTTCGTACCATGAACCGTAATGTTCCGGCGCTGGGAGCGGGCGAGGAACGCGCCACCGGCTGTTGTCAGGGTGTATTCGAACTGCATGTGCCCATTGAGCACTGCTTCGAGGTCTTTCAGGTCTATCGGGACGGTGGACGACAGTTCGATTCGCGCCGGAAACGGCGCCAGGGTCCTCTCAAAGGACGCGCCCGCAGCATCGGCCCCGCTCAACGTCACGACAATCAAGGCCCCGGCCGGTGTCAGCGTGCCATCAGGCAGCCTTCTGGGCACCACCATTTCCAAGAAGAAGCCTGAACTATGGATATCGAGATTGACGTCAATGACGGAGTACCCGCCTACCACGAAGTGCGCTGCCGGGAGCAGTTTACGATCCAGATTGCTCACCACCGTGACGGCCTGCGACCACTGCTGCAGCTCACCGGAATAGTTGAACACCTTGTCATACAGCCGGAAGCGAATAATGACCTCGCCACTGCCGCCCAAATAGATGGTTGACTCAGGGATCACCACGGTAATGGGCTTGATGCCGGCGACATGCTCGTCATCAATCCGCAGCTTGGTCGGATGGCCGTTCCAATGCACTTCGGCAGTGTCACCTACCGTGATATTGGGGTAGGGGTCGATTGTCAGTTCCACGTTCTCCTTGGCGCGTTCGGGGTCAAGATCATTGCCCACCAGGTCGGGCGGCAGGTGTATCACCAGCTCGGTGTGATAGGACAATGCAGGATCTTTACTGACCCCGCCCGGGCGAGTGGTCTTGACATACCAGGTCTCACGAGGGGAAGTACTGGGGATGTCAGTGCCTCTGCGAGTGACCTCGACAAAACAGGGATAGATAAAGTTTTCCGGAATAAGCTCCGGAAAGATGACCAACTGCAAAAGATGTTTGTCCAGATCCTCATCCCTGACCTGATCCGAGGCGATGGCAAAGTGATCGCTGCCCATATAGAACTTGTAGGAGTCACCTACCTCGAGTTTGGTCCAGCGCTGTAAATGCAAGGTCATCCAAGGCCGGGTTGAGCTGATGCCGAGCCCACGCGCAGCTCCTGGCAGCGGGATCACCTGGTCGCTGACAAAGGGTGGGGCCAACTCGTCTGCATCAGTCGGTTGCCCAGGTTCGGGGTTATGCGGCAGGCGAGGCAAAGCGGGCGGAGTAGGTGGCGCGGGCTTCTTCATCGAGGGTGCTCCTTGTGCAGGAAAACTGGACAAAGACATCACACACCCAAGGTGGTCGTGCAGGTAACTGTCAAAATTGACAGTGGCGACGGGCGGTTGTGAGTGAAGCGTTCTCAGCCGCTCAGGCCAGGTTCTGCTCGGTCAGGCGCTGTACCGCCAGGCGTCGGTAATGCGACGGCGTCATGCCTTTGAGCTGCTGGAAGCGCCGGTTGAAATTGGAGATGTTGTTGAAGCCCGACTCGAAGCACACATCGGTCACGGCCTTATCGCCATCGGCCAGCAGTTCGCAGGACTTGCTGATCCGCAGGCGATTGACGAACTCGATGAAGGTGCGGCCGGTGGCTTGCTTGAACACCCGGGAAAAGTAGGTGGGTTTCATCCCCAGGTAGTGTGCGACTTCTTCCAGGGACAATTCCCGCGCGTAATGGGCAAAAATGTAGTCCACCGCACGGTTGGTCCTGTCGATGCTGTGCTCATCGGCCAACTGCGCGGTGGCTCCTCCCGACAGCACTTGGTAGTCCTCGCAGGCACAGAGCGCCTCCAGCAGCACAAAAAAATGCCCCAGCCGCGCCATCCCATGGGTGTCTTCGATGCGCTGCATCAAGGTCAACGCCTGGGCGATGGTCTTTTGGCAGCGGAACTCAATGCCGTATTGTGCCCGCTCCAACAGCGGCGAGAGGCTCTTGAGTTCAGTGAAGACCTGGCTGCCGCCTTCCAGCAACTCATCGGTGAAATTCACCAACATGTCGCGCTTGGGCACCACTTCGTCTTCCTCCACCTGGCTGATCCAGTTGTGGGGCAAGTTGGGGCCGGTAAGGAACAGGCTTTGCGGGTGGAAGTTGCCGATATAGTCGCCGATAAACACCTTGCCGGAGCTGGCGACAATCAGGTGCAACTCGTACTCCTTGTGGAAGTGCCAGCGCACCAGCGGGCAGGGGAAGCCGTGCTGGCGATAGATGATGGACAGGCCGTTGTGATCGTCCATCAACTCGTAGGAAGGGTCGGTGATGCGCGTTGCTCGGCTCATGCTGGCGTCGCTTTTATTGTGGTTGCGCAGCCGATAATGCCCCGTTGCGCGCCACCTCGCCAGCGTCGGTGTTTAAAGAACGCGGTTTTTTGCCTCGATCCACTGCGCCATGTACTGGGTACTTTTATGCAGGTGGTGGCGCAACATGCTGCCGGTAAAGTTGTTGCGCCGGTGCTGCGCCAGTTCGCCCAGGCAATGTTGCAGGCGTTCAACCAGTGCGGGCCCGTGGACCTGCGGGGCAAAGCGACGGGCCAGCAGCGCACGGCCATTGGCCTGGGCCTCGGTCCAGGCTTGCCGATCTTCGTATAGCGCCACGGCGGCGGCGGCCAGGGCCGTGGCGCTCTGGGCGACCGTCCCGGGCCAGGGCTGCCCGTCGGTCATGCCTTCGGCGCCGATGGGGGTGGTAATGCTCGGGGTGCCGCAGAGCATGCCATCGGCCAGCTTGCCCTTGATCCCGGCACCGAAGCGCAACGGGCCCAGGCAGATGCGCGCAGCCGACATCACTTGCAGGGCGTCCTCGGCCCAGTTCATCACATGAAAACCCTGGGCCGGATTGTGCAGCGCGGTGGCCTTGGGGGGGGTGTAGGCACCATAGATGTGCAACTGGGCGCCGGGGAGCTGCTGGCGAATCAACGGCCAGAGGCTGTTTTTCATCCAGAGCACCGCATCCCAGTTGGGGGCGTGGCGGAAGTTACCGATGCTCAGGAAATGCGCGCGGTCCTCATAGGGGATAAACCCCTCGCTGGGGGCGTCGATCATCAACGGGCACCAGTGGAGCAGGGCGGCGGGCACCTTGAACTGTTCGGTGAGCAGTTGGATCTCCACATCGGAAATCATCAGGCTGATATCACAGCGGTAGATCGCCGCGATCTCGCGCTTGGCCAGGTCGGTATCGGCCATCCTCTGGAACTCTTCGTCCAGGGCCGGGGCGAACACGGGGCTGAAGTCATCCGCGTGTGGCTGCTGCTTCAGGTAGTCTTTCAGGCGCTGCTGGCGGGCATCGCGCAGGCTTTGCAAGTCCGAGGTTTCCAGGACGCGCAGGGCATCCGGGCAATGCTTCTCCACCCGCCAGCCGAACTGCTCCTCCATCATAAAGCGATCGAACAACACGATATCCGGGGCCAGTTCACGGATAAAGTCGTCGAAACTGCAGTTATTGAGCTCGATGGCGCATTCGCGGATACCCAGTGCCGCCAGGTCAGCCTTGTGTTCACCGATAGCGGCCGGGCTGCTGAAGGTGATGGCCCAGCCTTGCGCCAGAAAACTTTCCAGGATCTGCATCATATGCCCGCCGGCGGCCGAGGAGCGGGGCTCCGGCCAGACGTAACCGATAACCAGGACGTGGGTGGCAGGCTGACTTTTCAACGGTGAATTCCTTCAAGGGCAGGCAAACGCGGCGCAATTAAACCACAGCAGCCCGGCGCGGGCGCAGTCATGACATTTTGTGTTCGGCCATAGGTGTCATTCGCACTTTGTGGTTAACTTCCGCCTCTCGAATTCGTTTCATCTAACCCAGCATAAGGATTCCGTTCATGGCTCAAGTCACCCTCAAAGGCAACCCGGTCCAGGTTGAAGGCCAGTTGCCGCAAATCGGTAGCCAGGCCCTCGACTTTTCCCTGACCGCAGGCGATCTGTCGGACGTCACCCTGGCGACTTTCGCCGGCAAGCGCAAAGTACTGAACATCTTCCCAAGCGTTGACACCCCGACCTGCGCCACGTCGGTACGCAAGTTCAATGCCCAGGCCAACGAGCTGAACAACACCGTTGTACTGTGCATCTCCACCGACCTGCCATTTGCCCAGGCGCGTTTCTGCGGCGCCGAAGGCCTGGAAAACGTGAAGAGCCTGTCGGACTTCCGCAGCGCCGATTTTGCCGTTGACTACGGTGTATCCATTGCCGACGGCGCCCTCAAGGGCCTGACCGCCCGCGCGGTGGTGGTACTGGACGAAAACGACAAGGTGCTGCACAGCGAGCTGGTTGGCGAAATCGCCGAAGAGCCAAACTACGAAGCGGCCCTGGCTGTACTGAAGTAATTGCGGCAGCGCGTTACTGTCGCTTTGCAGTAACACGTATGATGCATGCTTGCGGCCTGGCCTAGTCCAGGCCGTTTTTATTTGTGCTTCAGCGGTTTAGGCCAAATAGCTGATGTTGCCCCACGAAAAGTAAATGTTTGTAAGCCTGAAGGTAAATAGCCGGTAAAGGCGCTTTTCTAAACGCGCCCCAGTGCTTATCTTTCAGCCTCCCACAGTAGAAGCCCTCGCCTCCAATGGTTGATCAATCCATGCAATCGTCCCCCCGTAGTTCCCGCCGCTGGCTGTTTGGCTTGCTCGTCCTGTTGGTTGTTGCCTTCCTGTGCTGGAAATTCTGGCCGACCGGCACCGCCCAGAAGGAGGCCCCGGCAGCCAGGACCAGCAAGACCGGGATGATGCGTCCCGGCTTCGGCGGCTCGGGTGCGGCGGTGCCGGTACGTGTCGCACCCGCGGTCGCAGGGGATTTCCCGGTGTACTACAAGGCACTGGGGACGGTGACGGCCTTGAACACCATCAATGTGCGCAGCCGGGTCGGGGGGGAGCTGGTCAAGATCGCCTTTGAAGAGGGGCAGATGGTCAAGGCCGGCGACCTGCTGGCGGAAATCGACCCGCGCAGTTATCAGAATGCCTTGCTCCAGGCCCAGGGCACACTGATGCAAAACCAGGCGCAATTGAAAAACGCTCAGGTTGACCTTGAGCGTTATCGCGGCCTCTACGAACAGGACAGCATCGCCAAGCAGACCCTGGACACCGCTGCCGCGCTGGTCCTGCAATACCAGGGCACGGTCAAGACCAACCAGGGGGCGGTGGATGACGCCAAGCTCAACCTTGAGTTCACCAAGATCCGTGCGCCGATTTCCGGGCGCGTTGGCTTGCGCCAGTTGGACGTCGGTAACCTGGTGGCGGCTAATGACACCACCGCCCTGGCGATCATCACCCAGACCCAGCCGATCAGCGTGGCGTTCACCTTGCCGGAAAACACCCTGCAAACCGTACTGGCCCGCTATCGCGGTGGCAACAAGCTGCCGGTGCAGGCCTGGGACCGTGGCGACCTGCAACTGCAAGCCACCGGCGTGCTGCAAAGCCTGGACAACCAGATCGACGTCACCACCGGCACCCTGAAATTCAAGGCGCGCTTCGATAACCACGACCAGGTGCTGTTCCCCAACCAGTTCGTCAACGTGCGGCTGCTGGCCGACACCCTGAAAAACGTGGTGCTGGTACCTTCGGCCGCGATTCAGTTCGGCACCAATGGCACCTTTGTCTACGCCCTGGACGGTGACAAGAAGGTCAAGATTCGCACCCTGGTGATTGGTGAGACCGATGGCCAGAACACCGTGGTCAAGGAAGGCCTGGCCGCCGGCGATCGCGTAGTGCTGGAAGGCACCGATCGCCTGAAAGATGGCACCGATGTGGAAGTGGTCAACGACAGCAACCAGGTGCCCACCGGCCCGACCGAACACTTGCAGGGCAAACCCGCGGCACAAGGCGAAGGCAGCCCGACGGCTGAAGCCGGCAAGGCGCAAAAGGCCGGCGCATGAACCTGTCACGGCTGTTTATCCTCAGGCCCGTCGCCACCACCCTGAGCATGCTGGCCATTGTCCTGGCCGGCCTGATCGCCTATCGCTTGATGCCGGTGTCGGCCTTGCCCCAGGTGGATTACCCGACCATCCGCGTCATGACCCTGTACCCCGGCGCCAGCCCGGACGTGATGACCAGCGCGGTCACCGCGCCCCTGGAACGCCAGTTCGGGCAAATGCCGGGCCTGACGCAGATGGCCTCCACCAGTTCCGGCGGGGCCTCGGTCCTGACCCTGCGCTTCAACCTCGACGTCAATATGGACGTGGCCGAGCAACAGGTGCAGGCGGCGATCAACGCGGCCAGCAACCTGTTGCCCTCGGACCTGCCGGCGCCGCCGGTGTACAACAAGGTCAACCCGGCCGATACCCCGGTACTGACCCTGGCCGTCACCTCCAAGACCATGCTGTTGCCCAAGCTCAATGACCTGGTCGATACGCGCATGGCGCAAAAGATCGCGCAGATCAGCGGCGTGGGCATGGTCAGCATCGCCGGCGGCCAGCGCCAGGCCGTGCGGATCAAGGTCAACCCCGAGGCCCTGGCGGCCAATGGCTTGAACCTGGCCGACGTACGCAGCCTGATCGCCGCCTCCAACGTCAACCAGCCCAAGGGCAACTTCGACGGCCCGACACGGGTGTCGATGCTCGATGCCAACGACCAGTTGGTATCGCCCGAGCAGTACGCCGAACTGATCCTGGCCTACAGCAACGGTGCACCGCTGCGCCTCAAAGACGTCGCGCAAATCGTCGATGGCGCAGAAAACGAACGCCTAGCCGCCTGGGCCAATGAAAACCAGGCCGTATTGCTCAATATCCAGCGCCAGCCGGGCGCCAACGTGATCGAGGTGGTGGACCGGATCAAGGCGCTGCTGCCGAGCATCACCGACAACCTGCCAGCCGGTCTCGACGTGACGGTACTCACCGACCGCACCCAGACCATCCGCGCCTCGGTCACCGATGTGCAGCATGAACTGCTGATCGCCATTGCGTTGGTGGTAATGGTGACGTTCCTGTTCCTGCGCCGTTTCAGCGCCACCATCATCCCGTCGATTGCCGTGCCGTTGTCGCTGATCGGCACCTTTGGCGTGATGTACCTGGCTGGCTTCTCCATCAATAACCTGACGCTGATGGCCCTGACCATCGCCACTGGGTTTGTGGTGGACGATGCCATCGTGATGCTGGAGAACATTTCCCGCTATATCGAGGAAGGCGAGACGCCGATGGCGGCCGCGCTCAAGGGCGCCAAGCAGATCGGCTTCACCCTGGTTTCCCTGACCCTGTCGCTGATCGCGGTCTTGATCCCGCTGCTGTTCATGGCCGATGTGGTCGGGCGGCTGTTCCGCGAATTTGCCATCACCCTGGCGGTGGCGATCCTGATTTCCCTGGTGGTGTCCCTGACCCTGACGCCGATGATGTGCGCACGCCTGCTCAAACGCGAACCCAAGGAAGCAGAACAAGGGCGTTTCTACAAGGCCAGTGGCGCGTGGATCGACTGGCTGGTTGCCGCCTACGGGCGCAAGCTGCAATGGGTGCTCAAGCATCAGCCGCTGACCCTGTTGGTGGCCATTGCCACCCTGGGCCTGACGGTGGTGTTGTACCTGGTGGTGCCCAAGGGCTTCTTCCCGGTGCAGGACACCGGGGTGATCCAGGGCATTTCCGAGGCACCCCAGTCGATATCCTTTGCGGCCATGAGCCAGCGCCAGCAGGAGCTGGCGAAGATCATCCTCGAAGATCCCGCAGTGGAAAGTCTTTCTTCCTACATTGGCGTCGATGGCGATAACGCCACCCTCAATAGCGGCCGCCTGCTGATCAACCTCAAGCCCCATAAAGAGCGGGACTTGAGCGCCGTCGAGGTGATTGCACGCCTGCAACCGACACTGGACAAACTGGTGGGGATCCGTCTGTTTATGCAGCCGGTGCAGGACCTGACCATCGAAGACCGTGTCAGCCGCACCCAGTACCAATTCAGCATGTCCTCCCCGGATGCCGACCTGCTGGCCCTGTGGAGCGGCAAGCTGGTACAGGCCCTGAGCCAGTACCCGGAACTCACCGATGTGGCCAGCGACCTGCAGGACAAAGGCTTGCAGGTGTACATGGTGATCGACCGCGACGCGGCCTCGCGCCTGGGCGTGTCGGTAGCCAATATCACCGACGCCCTGTACGACGCCTTCGGCCAGCGGCAGATTTCCACGATCTACACCCAGGCCAGCCAGTACCGCGTGGTGCTGCAGGCCCAGTCCGGCGAAAGCCTGGGGCCGGACGCGCTGAACCAGATCCATGTGAAAACCACCGATGGCGGCCAGGTGCGCCTGTCCAGCCTGGCCCGCATCGAGCAGCGCCAGGCGCAGTTGGCGATTACCCATATCGGCCAGTTCCCCGCAGTAATGATGTCATTCAACCTGGCCCCCGGCGTGGCCCTGGGCAAGGGTGTGGAGCTGATCAACCAGGTGCAGAAGGACATTGGCATGCCGGTCGGCGTGCAGACCCAGTTCCAGGGCGCCGCCCAGGCGTTCGAAGCCTCGCTGTCGAGTACGTTGCTGCTGATCCTGGCGGCAGTGGTGACCATGTATATCGTGCTGGGCGTGCTGTACGAGAGCTATATCCACCCGATCACCATCCTCTCGACCTTGCCATCGGCAGCGGTGGGGGCCTTGCTGGCGTTGCTGCTCACGGGCAATGACCTGGGGATGATCGCGATCATCGGCATCATCCTGCTGATCGGCATCGTGAAGAAGAACGCGATCATGATGATTGACTTCGCCCTCGACGCCGAACGCAACCAGGGCCTGGACCCGCAGACCGCAATCTACCAGGCGGCGTTGTTGCGTTTCAGGCCGATCCTGATGACCACCCTGGCGGCGCTGTTCGGTGCGGTGCCCTTGATGCTGGCCACCGGCTCCGGCGCAGAGTTGCGCCAACCCCTGGGCCTGGTGATGGTCGGTGGCTTGCTGTTGAGCCAGATCCTCACGCTGTTTACCACGCCGGTGATCTATCTGTACTTCGACCGCCTTGGCCGTCGCTGGCGCAAGTCCGAAGCGCTGGAGCCGGTTGAGCCATGAACCTGTCCGGACCTTTTATCCGCCGGCCGGTAGCCACCATGCTGCTGAGCCTGGCGATCATGTTGCTGGGTGGCGTCAGTTTCAGCCTGCTGCCAGTGTCGCCGTTGCCGCAGATCGACTTCCCGGTGATTGTGGTCTCTGCCAGCCTGCCTGGCGCGAGCCCGGAAGTGATGGCGTCTACCGTGGCCACGCCGCTGGAACGGTCCTTTGGCGCGATTGCCGGGGTCACCACCCTCAGCAGTTCGTCCAGCCAGGGCTCGACCCGGGTGATTCTGGCGTTTGACTCCGACCGTGATATCAACGGCGCGGCGCGGGAAGTGCAGGCGGCAATCAACGCCTCGCGCAACCTGTTGCCCAGCGGCATGCGCAGCATGCCCACCTACAGGAAGATCAACCCGTCCCAGGCGCCGATCATGGTGCTGTCGCTGACCTCGGACGTGTTGCCCAAGGGCCAGCTCTACGACCTGGCGTCCACCATCCTCTCGCAAAGCCTGTCCCAGGTACCGGGTGTGGGCGAGGTGCAGATCGGCGGCAGCTCCCTGCCGGCGGTGCGCATCGAGCTGGAGCCCAAGGCCCTCGACCAGTACGGCGTGTCCCTGGATGAGGTGCGCGACACCATTGCCAATGCCAACGTGCGCCGGCCCAAGGGCTCGGTGGAAGATGGCGAGCGCAACTGGCAGATCCAGGCCAATGACCAGCTGGAAAAGGCCAAGGATTATGAGCCGCTGCTGATCCGCTACCAGGACGGTGCCGCCTTGCGCCTGAGCGATGTGGCGAAGATCAGCGATGGCGTCGAAGACCGCTACAACAGCGGTTTTTTCAACAATGATGCAGCGGTGTTGCTGGTGATCAACCGCCAGTCCGGCGCCAACATCATCGAGACCGTCAAGCAGATCAAGGCCCAGTTGCCGGCGTTGCAGGCGGTGTTGCCGTCCAGCGTCAAGCTCAACCTGGCCATGGACCGTTCGCCGGTGATCACCGCCACCCTGCATGAGGCAGAAATGACCCTGCTGATTGCCGTGGCCCTGGTGATCCTGGTGGTGTACCTGTTCCTCGGCAACTTCCGCGCCTCGCTGATCCCGACCCTGGCGGTGCCGGTGTCGCTGGTGGGCACTTTTGCGATCATGTACCTCTATGGATTTTCCCTGAACAACCTGTCGCTGATGGCCCTGATCCTCGCCACCGGCCTGGTGGTGGACGATGCCATCGTGGTGCTGGAGAACATTTCCCGGCATATCGACAACGGTATCGCGCCAATGAAGGCAGCGTACCTGGGGGCCAAGGAGGTCGGTTTTACCCTGCTGTCGATGAACGTGTCGCTGGTGGCGGTGTTCCTGTCGATCCTGTTTATGGGCGGGATTGTCACCAGCCTGTTCCGTGAATTTTCCATCACCCTGGCGGCGGCGATCATTGTGTCGCTGGTGGTTTCGCTGACCCTGACCCCGATGCTCTGCGCGCGCTGGCTCAAGCCCCATGTCAAAGGGCAGGAGACCGGTTTGCAGCGTTGGAGCCAGAAGGTCAACGACCATATGGTCGCGGGTTACGCCCGTAGCCTGGACTGGGTGCTGCGGCACAAGCGGCTGACCCTGCTCAGCCTGTTCGTGACCATCGGGGTGAATATCGCGCTGTATGTGGTGGTGCCCAAAACCTTTATGCCGCAACAGGACACCGGGCAATTGATCGGTTTTGTGCGCGGCGATGACGGCCTGTCATTCAGCGTCATGCAGCCGAAGATGGAGATCTTCCGCAAAGCCGTGTTGCAAGACCCGGCAGTGGAAAGCGTGGCGGGTTTTATCGGTGGCAGCAACGGCACCAACAACGCGGTGATGCTGGTGCGCCTCAAGCCGATCAAGGAACGCCAGCTGTCGGCCCAGGCGGTGATCGAGCGCTTGCGCAAGAACGTGCCCCTGGTACCCGGTGGCCGCTTGATGCTGATGGCCGACCAGGATCTGCAATTTGGTGGTGGCCGCGACCAGACGTCTTCGCAATATTCCTACATCCTGCAAAGTGGCGACCTGGCGGCCTTGCGCCTGTGGTACCCGAAAGTGGTCGCCGCGCTGCGCGAGTTGCCGGAACTAACCGCCATCGACGCCCGCGAAGGGCGGGGTGCGCAACAGGTGACGCTGATTGTTGATCGCGATCAGGCCAAGCGCCTGGGCGTAGACATGAACATGGTTACCTCGGTGCTGAACAACGCCTACAGCCAGCGGCAGATTTCCACCATTTATGACAGCCTCAACCAGTACCGGGTGGTGATGGAGGTCAATCCGAAATACGCCCAGGACCCGATCACCCTCAATCAGGTGCAGGTGATTACCGCTGACGGCGCGCGAATTCCGCTGTCGACCATTGCCCACTACGAAAACAGCCTGGCCGACGACCGCGTCAGCCACGAAGGGCAGTTTGCCTCCGAAGACATTGCCTTCGACATGGCGCCCGGGGTCACGGTGGAGCAGGGCACGGCCGCCATCGAGCGGGCGATTGCCAAGGTCGGCTTGCCGGAAGACGTGATCGCCAAGATGGCCGGCACCGCCGATGCCTTCGCCGCCACCCAGAAAAGCCAGCCCTTCATGATCCTCGGCGCATTGGTCGCGGTGTACCTGGTGCTGGGGATTCTCTATGAAAGCTACATTCACCCGCTGACCATCCTCTCGACCCTGCCCTCGGCCGGGGTCGGCGCGCTGTTGTCGATCTACGTGCTGGGCGGCGAGTTCAGCCTGATCTCGCTACTGGGTCTGTTCCTGCTGATTGGCGTGGTGAAGAAAAACGCGATCCTGATGATCGACCTGGCCCTGCAGCTGGAGCGCAAGGAAGGCATGCAGCCCCTGGAATCCATACGCAGTGCTTGTTTGCTGCGCTTGCGGCCGATCCTGATGACCACCCTGGCGGCGATCCTCGGGGCCTTGCCGTTGCTGCTGAGCACCGCCGAAGGCGCGGAAATGCGCCAGCCCCTGGGCCTGACCATTATCGGCGGGCTGGTCTTCAGCCAGATCCTGACCCTTTACACCACCCCGGTGGTTTACCTCTATCTCGACCGCCTGCGCCACCGTTTCAACGGCTGGCGCGGGGTGCGTACCGACGCTGCCCTGGACACTCCGCTATGACCGAATCAATTGTTTTCCGGGCCCCTGCACTGACGGTGATGTTTTGCGCCGTGTTCCTCAGCGCCTGCGCCATCGGCCCCGATTACCAGCGCCCGCAAGTTGCCGAGCCGGCGCAGTACAAAGAAGCCCAGGGCTGGCGCCAGGCCGCCCCTAGCGATGCCCTGGCCCGTGGCGCCTGGTGGGAGCTGTATGGCGACCAGCAACTCAACAGCCTGGTGGACAAGCTCAACAACGCCAACCAGACCGTGGCCCAGGCCGAAGCCCGCTACCGTCAGGCCCAGGCCACGGCACGCAGCTCCCGTGGCGCGTTCTTTCCGACCGTCGACCTGAGCGCCGGGAAAACCCGCGCCAGCCAGGGCACGGGTAGCAGTAATGCGAGCTTGAGCAGCTCCAGCAGTGGTATCCGCGACACCCTCAACACTCAGTTGGGGGTGAGCTGGGAAGCCGATATCTGGGGCAAATTACGCCGAGGCCTGGAAGCCAGCGACGCCAGCGCCCAAGCCAGCGCCGCCGACCTGGCGGCCATGCGCCTGAGCCAGCAGTCGGAACTGGTGCAGAACTACCTGCAATTGCGGGTCATGGACGAACAGACGCGCTTGCTGCAAACCACCGTCGAGACCTATCAGCGCTCGCTACAAATGACCCAGAACCAGTACCGCGCCGGCGTCTCAGGCAAGGACGCTGTCGCCCAGGCCCAGACCCAGCTCAAGAGTACCCAGGCCAGCCTGATCGACCTGATCTGGCAACGGGCGCAACTGGAAAACGCCATCGCGGTATTGATCGGCGAACCTCCTGCCATGTTCAACCTGGCGGTGAGCAAGGACATACCGGCACTGCCGCAGATTCCTGCAAACCTGCCATCGCAACTGCTGGAACGCCGCCCGGATATTGCCTCGGCGGAGCGCGCAGTGATTGCCGCCAACGCCAATATCGGCGTGGCGAAAACCGCCTACTACCCCGACCTGACCCTGAGTCTGGCCGGTGGTTACTCCAGCAGCACCTATGCCGACTGGATCAGCCTGCCCAACCGCTTCTGGTCGGTGGGGCCGAAACTGGCGATGACCCTGTTCGACGGCGGGCAGCGCTCGGCAGAAGTTGACCGCGCCGAAGCGTCCTACGACGAAACCGTGGCCAAGTACCGCCAGACCGTACTCGACGGTTTCCGCGAGGTGGAAAACTACATGGTCCAGCTCAAGGTTCTGGAAGACGAGGCGGGCGTGAGCAACGAGGCCCTGGAGTCCGCGCGGGAATCTCTGCGCCTGACCCAGAACCAGTACAAGGCCGGCCTGATTGCCTACCTGGATGTGGTCAACGTCCAGGCGACGGCGTTGAGCAACGAACGTACCGTGCTGACCTTGCTGCAAACCCGGCTGGTGGCCAGCGTGCAACTGATTGCAGCGCTGGGTGGTGGTTGGGATGGCCAGTTGGAGCCAAACGAAAAACCCTGACCCTGTCGGCGATGGTCGTCAACGATAACGGATGAACAGCTGATAAACCCTCAGGGGTTATTGCTGACGCCATCGCGGGCAAGCCCGCTTCCACCGACTGTAGTTTCGCCCCTCCCCAGGCCATACATTTTCAGTAATGGCCTTGTGACAATATTCCACCTGTACGAGAATTATTCTCGCTACAATCCCCGACTTTCCCCCGGCACGGACGCCGTTCGCATCGTCATCCATGAGACGTCACATGCTTACCGGCAGTTATTCCCCCGCGTTGGTCCTGATCTCCCTGTTTGTGGCCATCCTGGCGTCCTATACCGCTCTGGACCTGACCGGTCGGATTGCCACCGCCAAGGGCCGGGCTGTGTACCTGTGGATGGCCGGCGGCGCCCTGGCCATGGGGATTGGCGTGTGGTCGATGCACTTTATCGGGATGTTGGCGTTTCGCCTGCCGATTGCCCTGGGCTACGACATCGGCATAACGGCGCTGTCGCTGTTGATCGCCGTCCTGTCCAGTGGCTTCGCCCTGTGGCTGGTCAACCAACCGCGTCTGCCGGCCTGGCAACTGGGGTTTGGCGCCTTGATCATGGGGGCGGGGATCAGCACCATGCACTACACCGGCATGGCCGCCATGCGCATGATGCCGGGCATCGACTACGACCCCACCTTGTTCATCGCCTCATTGCTGATTGCCGTGGGGGCCTCGGCCGCCGCGTTATGGATTGCCTTCAAACTGCGGCGCAACACCCCCTATGTACGCCTGGCACGGAGCGCTGCGGCGGTGGTGATGGGCGTGGCCATCGTCGGCATGCATTACACCGGCATGGCGGCGGCGCGTTTTGCCGATGGCAGTTTTTGCGGGGCGTCTGTGGATGGCCTGAGCGGCACCGGCCTGGACAATCTAGTGTTGGTGACCACCCTGGCAATCCTGGCCTTCGCGCTATTGACCTCCTTGCTCGATGCGCGCCTGGAAGCACGCACCGCTGTGTTGGCCGATTCCTTGAGCCTGGCCAACCAGGAACTCACCCACCTGGCCCTGCACGACACGCTGACCGGCCTGCCAAACCGTACGCTGCTGGCCGATCGCATTCAGCAGGCTACCCAGTTGGTCGCGGAGCAAGGTGGGTGTTTTGCTCTGATGTTTATCGACCTCGACGGTTTTAAACCGGTCAATGACGCCTTTGGCCATCATCTGGGTGACCAATTGCTGCGCGAGGTGGGCCTGCGCCTGCGCGAAGACCTGCGCAGCCAGGACACCCTGGCGCGGATCGGCGGCGATGAGTTCGTGTTGCTGGTGCAGTTGAGCCAGCCCGACGATGCGCTGCGTCTGGCCGAACGCCAGGTGGGATTGATCAACCAATCGTTCCGCGTAGCCGAGCATGACTTGAGCATCTCCGCCAGTGTCGGCATTGCCCTGTTCCCCGGTAACGGCGCAACGCCCCAGGAACTGTTGATGAATGCCGATGCGGCGATGTATCACGCCAAGAGCATGGGCAAGAACGGCTACAGCTTTTTTGATGTGTCAATGAACACCAATGCGCGCAAGCAACTGCAACTGTTGCAGGATTTGCGCAAGGCGGTTGAACAACAGCAGTTGCGCCTGTACTACCAGCCCAAGTTCGACGCCCTCAGCGGTCGCGCCATCGGTGCCGAAGCCCTGTTGCGCTGGGAGCACCCACAACACGGCCTGTTGCTGCCGGACAAGTTTATCGAGTTGGCGGAAAAAACCGGGGTGATCATCGCCATCGGCGATTGGGTGCTCAACGAAGCGTGCCGGCAAATGCAGGTGTGGTTTGCCCAGGGGTACCGGGACTGGCGTATTGCGGTGAACCTGTCGGCCCTGCAGTTCTGCCATGCCGGGCTGGTCACCAGTGTGGCCAACGCCCTGCAGCGCCACCAGTTGCCGGCCAATAGCCTGACCCTGGAAATCACCGAAACCACGGCCATGAGCGATGCCGATGCGAGCATGCGGGTGTTGCAGGAACTCTCGAAAATGGGCGTGGATTTGTCCATTGACGACTTTGGCACCGGCTACTCGAGCCTGATGTACCTCAAGCGCCTGCCGGCCAATGAGCTGAAAATCGACCGTGGCTTTGTGCGCGACCTGGAGCAGGACAGCGACGATGCCGCCATCGTCTCGGCAATTGTCGCCCTGGGCCAGGCCCTGGGCCTGCGCATCGTTGCCGAGGGGGTCGAGACCGACATGCAGCAGGATTTCCTCACGCGCCTGGGCTGTAACTCGCTGCAAGGCTACCTGCTGGGCCACCCACTGCCGGCGGATACCTTTATGAGCGCCATCGTGGCCAGGGAGCGCTTGACCCCACCGTGAGATCAATTGACCCCGGTCCATGCAAAACCTGACAGGCGCAGGTATTCTTGGATCCAACAGCTCAGGTTGAATGGGGAGTCACTACGCATGGACAAAGTCGTCATCATCACCGGTGGCAGTCGTGGGATCGGCGCCGCCACAGCCTTGCTGGCGGCCCGACAGGGCTATCGCATCTGCATCAATTTCCAGTCCGATGAAGTCGCCGCGCTGCGGGTACTGGAGCAAGTGCGCGCGCTCGGTGCCCAGGCCATTGCGGTGCGCGCCGATGTCAGCATCGAAGACGAAGTGATCAGCCTGTTCAACCGCGTCGACACCGAACTGGGGCGCGTCACCGCGCTGGTCAACAATGCCGGGACCGTCGGGCATAAATCACGGGTCGATGAGATGTCCGAATTCCGTATCCTGAAAGTCCTCAAGACCAACGTGCTGGGGCCGATCCTGTGTGCCAAGCATGCGCTGCTGCGTATGTCGCCCAAACATGGCGGGCAGGGTGGCAGCATCGTCAACGTCTCGTCGGTGGCCTCGCGCATTGGCGCGCCCGGTGAGTATGTGGACTATGCGGCGTCCAAGGGCGCGCTGGACAGCTTCACCGTTGGCCTGTCCAAGGAAGTGGCGGGCGAGGGGATTCGTGTCAATGCCGTGCGCCCCGGCTACATCTACACCGAGTTCCATGCCCTGAGCGGCGACCCGGATCGGGTCAGCAAGCTTGAGTCCGGCATTCCCATGGCCCGCGGCGGGCGCCCGGATGAAGTGGCGGAAGCGATTGTCTGGCTGTTGTCGGACAAGGCGTCCTACGCCACCGGGACGTTTATTGACCTGGGGGGCGGCCGCTAGCAGGCCTGCCGTAACGCGTCAAAAGGTGGGCAGCACCGAGTAGCCTTTGCGGGCGAACTGGTCCAGGCGGTCAGCCTCGGAGTTGTGCAGGATGACCACACCCCTTTCGGAAAACCCGTCTATCTTGCCGTTGCGCTCCTCACTACCGTCGAGCTTGCACTCGTCCAGGTTATCAATGAAGCGCAACACCTTATCCAGATCGTAGGCGGCGTTGGCGCGAGCGTCCGGGTCCGGATTGGCTTGCGTCCAGTCGCCCAGATGCCGCTTGAGATCCCGGTCCAATTGCCAGCGATCGTTGCCGTCGACGTAGTCCGTCAACACCGCACTCTGTTCGATAATCCTTTCCGCCGAACGGTGATCCCCCGCAGGGCGTCCCATGGGGCCAGTCAGTTGGCGGACTGCGCGCTGTTCTGCGACCCGCATGTAGTTGGGCGGGATGGGCAATGGAAAATGAAAAAATGGTGGTAGGACATTGTTCATGGCACCTCTCTTTTTTGAGTGAAAAGAGGCGAATGTTAAACCGCGCAATCACGCGGTCCAACGGCACCGTTGAGCTGATCTATTTCAAGGCGTTTTTCAAAACGAACGCACAATCCGCCCCAGCGTCTCCATGGCCTTTTCCGCTGTTTCATCCCAGGGGCTGCCGTAATTCAGACGGATACAGTTACGAAAACGCTGGGTCGGCGAAAAGATCGGCCCCGGTGCAATGCTGATGCCCTGGGCCAGGGCCATCTGGAACAGTTTCAGCGAGTCGGTCTGCTCCGGCAGCTCCAGCCACAGGAAATATCCGCCGGCGGGCTGACTGACCCGGGTTTGCGCCGGAAAGTAACGGGCGATGGCCGCGAGCATGGCACTTTGCTGTTCTTCCAGGGCATAACGCAATTTGCGCAGGTGGCGGTCGTAGCCGCCGTGTTGCAGATAGTCGGCAATGGCCGCCTGGGCCGGCATCGAGGCGCATAGCGAGGTCATCAGCTTCAGACGTTCAATCTTTTGCGCGTAGCGGCCTGCCGCAACCCAGCCTACGCGGTAGCCCGGGGCCAGGCTCTTGGCGAAGGAACCGCAGTGCATCACCAGGCCTTCAGTGTCGAAGGCCTTGGCCGGCTTGGGCGCCTGTTGACCGTAGTACAGTTCGGCGTACACATCGTCTTCAATCAGCGGCACCTGGTGCCCGCGCAACAACTCGACCAGCTCCTGCTTCTTGGCCTCGGGCATGGTCGCACCCATGGGGTTCTGGAAGCTGGTCATACACCAGCAGGCCTTGATCGGGTAGCGCTCCAGGGTCTGGGCCAGCACCTTCAGGTCAATGCCATCACGCGGATGCACCGGAATTTCCACGGCCTTGAGCTTCAAGCGCTCCAACACTTGCAGGCAGGCATAAAACGCCGGGGCTTCGATGGCCACCAGATCGCCAGGCTCAGTCACCGCTTGCAGGCACAGGTTCAGCGCTTCCAGGGCGCCGTTGGTGATCAGCAGCTCTTCCATGGGCAGCATCAAGCCACCGACCATGTAGCGCAGGGCGATTTGCCGACGCAGTTGCGGGTTGCCCGGCGACATGTCCGTGACCACCATGCGCGGGTCCATTTCGCGGCTGGCGCTGGCCATGGAGCGGGCCAGGCGTTGCAGGGGGAACAGCGTCGGGCTGGGGAAGGCCGAGCCGAAGGGCACGGTCTGCGGATCCTTGATCGAATCCAGTACCGAGAACACCAGCTCACTGACGTCCACCTCGGTGGATTCGTGAACATGGGCGCTGACTGCCGGCTCCGAAAACGGGCTGGGCGCGTGGGTATTGACGAAATACCCGGAGCGCGGCCGCGCCCGGATCAGGCCGCGGCG
Source organism: Pseudomonas sp. FP2294 (assembly GCF_030687625.1). Classification (NCBI taxonomy): domain Bacteria; kingdom Pseudomonadati; phylum Pseudomonadota; class Gammaproteobacteria; order Pseudomonadales; family Pseudomonadaceae; genus Pseudomonas; species Pseudomonas sp. FP2294. Next base: position 2,928,767 of record NZ_CP117441.1, on the reverse strand, counting down.
CTCCAGCAGGTAATAGGCCTGGAACACCGTGGAGGGGCTGACGCCATAGGTCTGGCTGGCATAGCGCACCGACGGCACCCGCTGGCCCGGCCCGAGGACGCCGGAGCGGATCAGTTCAGCGATGTCGTCGGCAAATTTCTCGTAGCGTTTCATCGTGATCCTAATGTTCTACAGCGGTCAAAATGTGGGAGAGGGCTAGCCTGCTCCCACAGGGGGATTGCGTGGGTCAGCGGTTCAGCGGCGCGACAAAACGGCTGTCGGCGACACTATAAACACTTGGCTCGTCGATATCCGTCACCTTGAAACGGATGGTTTGCGAGCTGCTGGTCGGCTTGTCACGGGTCAGCGCCACAGACACCGGCACATCCGTGATCTCTCCTGGCTCCAGGCTGATCTCGGTCTTGCCCTGTAGCTGGAAGCCTTCACCATCCACCAGTTGCACGCGGTAATCCTGGCGCTGCTGGGTCTTGTTGATGATCTTCAAACTGTAGATGTTCTCGATCAACCCCTGGCTGTTCTCCCGGAACATGCCACGGTCCTTGGTGACGTCCAGCGAGACCATGGGCCGTTGCACCAGTGCCATCACCAGGGCGGCGATCATCACCAGCAGCACGGCACTGTAGCCGATCAGGCGTGGCCGCAGCAGGTGGGTCTTGCCACCCTGCAACTGATGTTCGGAGGTGTAACTGATCAAGCCCCGGGCATAACCCATTTTATCCATGATCGAATCGCAGGCGTCGATGCAGGCGGCGCAGCCGATGCACTCCATCTGCAGGCCATCGCGGATGTCGATGCCGGTGGGGCAGACCTGCACGCACAAGTGGCAGTCGATGCAGTCGCCCAGACCCACATCGGCCGGGTTCACATCGCGTTTGCGCGGGCCACGGCTTTCGCCACGGGCGGCGTCGTAGGAAATGGTCAGGGTGTCCTTGTCGAACATCACGCTCTGGAACCGTGCATACGGGCACATATGCATGCACACCGCTTCCCGCAGCCAGCCGGCGTTGATGTAGGTGGCGCCGGTAAAGAACAGCACCCAGAACAGGCTGACACCGCCCATCTGCCAGGTCAGCAGCTCCTCGGCCAGGGGCCGGATCGGGGTGAAATAGCCGACAAAGGTCAAGCCGGTCAGCACACTGATTGCCAGCCACAGGGTGTGTTTGGCGGCGCGGCGCGCCAGTTTATTCACGCTCCAGGGCGCGGCCTGCAGCTTGATCCGCTGGTTTCGCTCACCTTCGGTGACTTTCTCGCACCACATGAACAGCCAGGTAAACGAGCTTTGCGGGCAGGTGTAGCCACACCAGACGCGGCCGGCAAATACCGTAATGGCAAACAGCCCGAAGGCACAGATGATCAACAGCGCCGACAACAGGATGAAATCCTGGGGCCAGAAGGTTGCGCCAAAAATATGGAACTTGCTTTCAGCCAGGTCCCACAACACCGCCTGGCGTGAGTCCCAGTTCAGCCACACGGTGCCAAAAAACGCCAGGAACAGAAAGCCTGCACCGCTTATGCGCAAGGTCCGGAACAGGCCGGTGAAACTGCGGGTGTGAATCAGGTTGTCGCTGGATTTGGCCTTCATCTTCTTTGGATGTGCAGGCTCGAAATTTTCTACTAATCGGACGGGGATTCTATCGCTCATGGTCTTTCGCTCATCAGCCTCCATCAGGCGGATGAACTATGGGCCGCGATCTGTTTGCATAACAGACTCAGGTAAAACCATAAAAAGCGGATCAGATGAGTTTTTAGCGCGCCGCTGCGACAATGTGCAGCACCCCGCAAGCCGCGGGGCCGGTGCCTGGATCAACAGCACGCAAGGCATGCTGATCCAGATCAATCAAATCACCGAATCACCGGTGCTGGCCTTGAGGTGCTTGCGCCCGTCAATGGCACCTGCGACGGTCAAGGCGTCGGCCTCGGCTTCGGTGATGTAGATCCGTTGGCCGTCGATCTCGACCGCCGACATGGATTTGTCGCTGTCGGTAATCACCGTCACCTCCAAAACGCTGCAGCGTTGTTCTTCACCGTTGTCGTCGGTCTTGAAATAGCAGGTCTGGTTTTCGATACGTACGGGCATGGTCTTCTCCTGGTTGTTCGGTGCTGTTCATTAGGTGATGCACGCGGGCCAATGGTTCGGCGCAACTGACTGGCGGTCGTTGCTGTCCATCTTCTATCTCCCATGAAAAGGACAGGACCATGGACGCCTGGTGGCAAGAAGTCTGGCAAACCCTGCAAAGCGAATTCGCCGATATCGGCGATGCGCGGCAACTGACGCAAATCACCCTACGCCTGCTGATCGCCGCGATTCTGGGTGGCATCCTGGGCTTTGAGCGCGAACAGAAAGGCAAGGCCGCCGGTGTGCGCACCCATATGCTGGTGGCGATGGGCGCAGCCTTGTTTGTGCTGGTGCCACAGATGTCCGGCTCCCAGGCAGACGCCATGAGCCGGGTGGTGCAGGGGGTGATCGCCGGTATCGGTTTCCTCGGCGCGGGGACGATTCTCAAGGGCAAGGAGGAGGACACTGGCCAGCACGTCAAGGGCTTGACCACCGCAGCCGGCCTGTGGATGACCGCCGCCATCGGGGTGGCGGCGGGGTTGGGCAAGGAGTCCACTGCGGTACTGAGCACCGTGCTGGCGCTACTGGTGTTCAGCGTGATGCCAAGGATTGTGAAACTACTGGACAAGCCTTAGCTACGGGCTCCTACACGATAACTGGCGGCATAGTCGTAGGCGGTTCTTCCTTTGCCGGTGGCACGCTTTCCGGCGGTTCCTGTTCGGGAATCGGCGCAGGCTCGGTCGGCGGCAAGGTCGGTGTATCAATATTCGGGTCGGGTGTTTCAGCAGGAATCGGGATGTTCATCGCGGTGGCCTCGTTTGTGTTTTGCTCAATCGGTGGACAACCGCCACGGCCGATTGATTCCCGCCCGGTGGCGGCACACCCCTCTGAACGTTCCGCCGGCCATCGGGCTCGGACCTTATGTGGCCGGCTCAGGAAGAGCCCGCCTGCAGCACTGACAATCAAGCACAAGAGCGTCCTACCCGGATTAGCTCAGGGTCTTTCGCTCATCAGCCCCCGCAAGCCGCGGGGCCGGTGCCTGGATCAGCACGCAGGGCGTGCTGATCCAGGTCAGTCAAATTACCGAATCACCTGTGCGGCCCTTTAATCACCGCCGCCTGCTCAGGTCACCAGATCGCTGTAGGTCACTTCACCAAACACCTTGACCACGAACGGTGGCTTCCCGGGATCGCCTGCGATCATCACCACGCTTGTGTGGGTACCCGGGAGGTAGTGAATCTGCATTTCACCGCTGGCGCCTGAGAAGTTCTCTACCAGGTCAAGGGGTTTATTACCCAGTTGGGCACGAACTCCCGAGACATCGAGCTTGTCACGGCCGTGGGCAAAGTTCATGACTTCACTCGGCGCTGCCAGGATCGATTCGCCAATATTGCCGAAGGTGAAGGTTTGGCTGCTGCCTTGGGCAGGTGGATTGTCCCTGGGCTGGGGTGTCTGGGTTGTCTGTATCGGCGGGTTATTCTCCGGTGTTGGCTTTGCCTGGGACGGTGTCTCATCCGTTGGCGTGTCCTGGGGGAGCGCGTTCAATGATTGGCCGAGGCCGGAAAGGGCCTTGGCGGTGCCTGCGCTATCGCGCTTGCGCTGCTTGATATTCACTTCCTCCAGACGCAACTCTTGCTCGACTTCCTGGCTGGCCCTGAAATCCGCCTCGGGGTCGCCGGTGTTCATGCGTGATCTGATTTCATTCTTACTCAACCCAGGGACCTCCACGGCTGCCGCAGTATCTTGCAGGTGCTCGAGGTTTGTTTGGCTCAAGAGTGTCTTGAATTCGTTGAGTTGCCTGATCGTTCCGGCGGCATTGGGGCCATTCTGCATCGTGCGGATATTGGCCGGGCTCAACAACGTGCGCAGTTCGCTGAGACGGCTCCTGGTCTCCATGGAAAACGGCTCGCGCAACATTTGTATGACACTGTCGCGGTTCAATAACTTGCCAACTTTGTCGGCTATTACAGAGCCTACGTCAGGCGTTTGTGGGCGAGGCTTGGCCTGTGCAGTGGCTGCCTCGGACTGCCGGGGGGGATAGCCACGCTCGGCAGGCTTTGCGTCAGGTTGGCGCGTGGTTTTGAACTGTGAGGTAGGCGTTGGCTGCTGACGCGGTCTGTCAGGCGTTTTTGTTCGTGAGGGGGCACTTGGGCCGGCCTTGAGCAAGCGCAGAATCTCTTGAGAATGATTAAGTGGCACTTTTTCAGGAAGCGACGTGATAGGTCGGTACGGCTGATGATTAGCGGGTTGAATTGACATGATGAGCCCTCGCATGGGTTTGACGTGATGCATGCGCAAGTCAGCCTATCTATGGGCGAGGGCGATCGACTTCAGTGCTTTCGGGCTGGTTGGTAGGACGTATCTCTAATGCTTGCCCGATCGCGGGCAAGCAGCGACGCTTTTCAGGCGACGACCGGTGGCGCGGTTTGCGGTGGGTCTTCCATCGGTGGTGGCTGGTTTTCAGGTGGCTCCTGCTCGGGAATCGGCACTGGCTCAGTGGGCGGCAGTGGTGGCTTGTCTATATTGGGCTCTGGGGTTCGTGCGGGATCGGGATACTCATCGGTATGGCCTCCTTTGTGCTTTGTTGTATCGGGGACAATCGGCACGACCGATTGATTCCCGCCCGGCGGGCGGCACATCCATCTGAACTTTCCGCGAGCCACCGGGCTCGGACCTTATGTGGCCGGCTCAGGAAGAGCCCGCCTGCAGCACTGACAATCAAGCACAAGAGCGTCCATGGGGCGTAAGGGGAGATGCTCGATGACGGCTGAAATACCCGGATTACCACTGTCCCAGGCACTGTTGCTGCCCAGGATCGCCATTGAAGACACGATGCCGGTGATTGATGCCGGCGCATTCGCGGTCAAGGCCGTGCAAGGGCAATCCATCCACGTTACCAGCAAGGTGTTCGCCGACGGCCATGACCAGTTGGCCGTGTTGATTCGCTGGCGGTCGCTGAGTGAAGACAACTGGCATCGCGAGGTCATGGCAGACAAGGGCAACAACACCTGGGAAGGCACTTTCGACGTCACCCTGCAGGGCCCGCACCAATATTGCATCGAGGCGTGGATCGACCATTTCGCCAGTTTCTGCTACGAACTGGGCAAGAAACACACCGCCGGGGTTCCCGTCAGCCTGGAGCTGCAGGAAGGTCGCCAGCAGGTCTTGCAAGCCGCTGAACGCAGTGAAGGTGAGCTGCAGGAGCACTTGCAGCAATTGCATCAACAATTGTCCGGGCTGCTGGAAACCGAGCAGGTCGCGTTGTTTCTGCACGAACACAGTGCACAGCTGATGGCCGAGGCCGATTTGCGCCCCTACCTGAGTATCAGCCCGGTGTATCCACTGGATGTGGAACGGCCACAGGCGCTGTTTGCCAGTTGGTACGAGCTGTTTCCGCGCTCGATCACCGACGATGCGGCGCGCCACGGCACCTTCAATGACGTGCATGGGCGCCTGGCGATGATCCATGACATGGGCTTTGACGTGCTGTACTTCCCGCCGATCCACCCCATCGGCCGTAGTCACCGCAAGGGCAAGAACAACTCACTGACCGCCGGCCCCGAGGATCCCGGCAGCCCGTATGCCATCGGCAGCGAGGAGGGCGGCCATGACGCCATCCATTCGCAGCTGGGCACCCGCGAGGATTTCCGCCGCCTGGTAGCCGCCGCCGCCGAGCACGGCCTGGAGATCGCCCTGGACTTTGCCATCCAATGTTCCCAGGACCACCCCTGGCTCAAGCAGCATCCCGGCTGGTTCAACTGGCGCCCGGACGGCACGATCAAATATGCGGAAAACCCGCCGAAGAAATACCAGGACATCGTCAACGTCGACTTCTATGCCACCGATGCGATCCCCAGCCTGTGGCTGGAGTTGCGCGATGTCGTGCTGGGCTGGGTCGAGGAGGGGGTCAAGACCTTCCGCGTCGACAACCCTCACACCAAGCCGCTGCCGTTCTGGCAATGGTTGATCAGCGATGTACGGGCCCAGCACCCCGAAGTGATCTTCCTCGCCGAGGCCTTCACCACCCCGGCGATGATGGCGCGGCTGGGCAAGGTCGGTTATTCCCAGAGCTACACCTATTTCACCTGGCGCAACACCAAGGCCGAATTGAGTGAGTACTTCACCCAGTTGAACCAGTCGCCCTGGCGTGAATGCTACCGGCCGAACTTTTTCGTCAACACCCCGGACATCAACCCGGGCTTTCTGCATGAGTCCGGGCGCCCCGGCTTTTTGATCCGTGCCGCGCTGGCCACCATGGGCTCGGGCCTATGGGGCATGTACTCGGGTTTTGAGCTGTGTGAAAGCGCGCCGGTGCCGGGCAAGGAAGAGTACCTGGACTCGGAAAAGTACGAGATCCGCCCCCGGGACTTCAGTGCCCCCGGCAACATCATTGCCGAGATTGCCCAACTCAACCGCATCCGCCGGCAAAACCCGGCACTGCAGACACACTTGGGCCTGACGCTCTACAACGCGTTCAACGACCACATCCTGTACTTCGGCAAGCGCAGCGAGGATGGCAGCAACTTCATCCTGGTCGCCGTCAACCTCGACCCGTTCAACGCCCAGGAGGCGCATTTCGAGCTGCCGTTGTGGGAGATGGGCCTGCCGGACGACGCCCAGGTGCAGGGCGAAGACCTGATGAACGGCCATCGCTGGACCTGGTACGGCAAGATCCAATGGATGCGCATCGAGCCCCATATGCCATTTGGCATCTGGCGCGTAACCCAGTCTTGAGTCGGATGCAGATCAACTGTGGGAGCGGGCAAGCCCGCACACATTGATCCAGTCCAGTCTGTAAGTTTTCTTGAATTTTCCAGGAGTTTCCAATGGCGAAGAAACCCAAGGCTGCCACCTTTATCAAAGACCCGCTCTGGTACAAGGACGCGGTGATTTACCAGGTTCACGTCAAATCCTATTTCGACTCCAATAACGACGGCATCGGGGATTTTCCCGGGCTGATCGCCAAACTCGACTACATCGCCGACCTGGGCGTGAACACCATCTGGCTGCTGCCGTTCTACCCCTCGCCACGCCGTGACGACGGCTATGACATTGCCGAATACCGTGGTGTGCACAGCGACTACGGGACCATGGCCGACGCCAAGCGTTTTATCGCCGAGGCGCACAAGCGCGGGCTGCGGGTGATTACGGAGCTGGTGATCAACCACACCTCGGACCAGCATCCGTGGTTCCAGCGCGCGCGCAAGGCCAAGCCTGGCTCCAGTGCCCGGGACTTCTACGTGTGGTCCGATGACGACCAGAAATACGACGGCACCCGCATCATTTTCCTCGACACCGAAAAGTCCAACTGGACCTGGGACCCGGTCGCCGGCCAGTACTTCTGGCACCGCTTCTATTCCCACCAGCCGGACCTCAACTTCGACAACCCGCAAGTCATGAAGGCCGTGCTGTCGGTGATGCGCTACTGGCTGGACATGGGCATCGACGGCCTGCGCCTGGACGCGATTCCTTACCTGATCGAGCGCGACGGCACCAACAACGAAAACCTTCCCGAAACCCACGATGTGCTCAAGCAGATCCGTGCCGAGATCGACGCCAACTACCCCGACCGCATGCTGCTGGCCGAAGCCAACCAATGGCCGGAAGATACCCAGCTGTACTTTGGTGACCAGAAGGGCGACGACGGCGACGAATGCCATATGGCCTTCCACTTCCCGCTGATGCCGCGCATGTACATGGCCCTGGCCCAGGAAGATCGCTTCCCGATCACCGATATTCTGCGCCAGACCCCGGAAATTCCCGCGAACTGCCAATGGGCGATTTTCCTGCGCAACCATGATGAGCTGACCCTGGAAATGGTCACCGACAAGGAACGCGATTACCTGTGGAACTACTACGCCGCCGATCGCCGCGCGCGCATCAACCTGGGGATTCGCCGACGCCTGGCGCCCTTGATGGAGCGCGACCGCCGCCGCATCGAGCTGCTCAACAGCCTGTTGCTGTCCATGCCTGGCACACCGACCCTGTATTACGGTGATGAAATTGGCATGGGCGACAATATCTACCTGGGCGACCGCGACGGCGTGCGCACGCCGATGCAATGGTCCATCGACCGTAACGGTGGTTTTTCCCGCGCCGACCCGGCCAGCCTGGTGCTGCCGCCGATCATGGACCCGCTCTACGGCTACCAGTCGGTCAACGTCGAAACCCAGGCCCAGGACCCCCATTCCCTCCTGAACTGGACGCGGCGCATGCTGGCGATCCGCAAGCAGTCCAAGGCGTTCGGGCGCGGCACCCTGAAAATGCTCTCGCCGAGCAACCGCCGGATCCTCGCTTACACCCGCGAGTACACCGGCGTCGACGGCAAACAGGAAATCATCCTGTGTGTGGCCAACGTGTCGCGTACGGCCCAGGCGGCGGAGTTGGACCTGTCGGCCTTTGCCGGCATGGTTCCGGTGGAAATGCTCGGCGGCAATGCCTTCCCGCCCATCGGTCAGCTGAATTTCCTGCTGACCCTGGCGCCGTATGGCTTCTATTGGTTTGTGCTGGCCGCGGAAAACCAGATGCCCAGCTGGCATGTGGAACCGGCCCAGAGCCTGCCGGACTTCACCACCCTGGTCCTGAAAAAACGCCTCGAAGAATTGCTCGAAGCGCCGTGCCGCACCACTCTGGAGCAGACTTCACTGCCCAGCTGGCTGGCCAATCGGCGTTGGTTCGCCAATAAGGACTCAACCATCGACCGCGTGCATATCGCCTATGGCGTGCGCTTTGGCGATGCCCAACATCCGGTGCTGCTCAGTGAGATTGAAGTGACCAGCGGCGGGCAGACCAGCCGTTATCAGTTGCCCTTTGGCCTGCTGGGCGAAGATCAATTCAGCAGCGCCTTGCCGCAGCAACTGGCCCTGGCACGGGTACGCCGGGTGCGCCAGGTGGGCCTGATCACCGATGCGTTCAGCCTCGACAGCTTCATCCGCGCGGTGATCGAGGGCCTGCGCGCCGAGACCGTGCTTACCAGCAGCGATGGGGAGATCCGTTTCGAGCCGACCCCACAATTGCCCGACTTGCCCCTGGGCGACCAGTTGCAAGTGCGTTACCTGGCGGCCGAGCAGTCCAACAGTTCAGTGGTGGTCGGCGAAAGCCTGGTGCTGAAGTTGATCCGCAAGGTCAGCACCGGGATTCATCCGGAACTGGAAATGGGCGCCTACCTGACCGCCGCCGGCTACGCGCATATCTCGCCGTTGCTGGGTTCGGTGATCCGCCGCGATGCCGAAGGCCAGGACAACCTGTTGATGATTGCCCAGGGCTATCTCAGCAATCAGGGCGATGCCTGGGGCTGGACCCAGAACAACCTGGAGCGGGCGATACGCGATGAATTGGCCGAAGCGATTTCCGAACAGGAACAGCACTACAACGCCCTCGGCGAACTGGCGGATTTCGCCGGGCTGCTCGGGCAACGGCTGGGGGAAATGCACAACGTGCTGGCCGCGCCAACCACCAACCCGGACTTCCAGCCCGAAGTCACTACCGTCAAGGACAGCCAGGGCTGGGCCAAGCAGGTGGGCGCGCAGATCGAGCGTGCATTGCAACTGCTCAAACAGCATCAAAACCAATTGAACCCCGCCGACCAGGGGTTGGTCACTCAACTGCTGGCACAGAAAAAGGCGATTGCCAGCCATGTGCAGGCCTTGGCAAAAGCCACGATGGGCGGCTTGCGCATCCGGGTCCATGGGGATTTGCACCTGGGCCAGGTCCTGGTGGTCAAGGGCGATGCCTATCTGATCGACTTCGAGGGCGAGCCCGCGCGGCCGTTGCACGAGCGCCGAGGCAAGCACAGCCCGTACAAGGACGTCAGCGGCGTACTGCGTTCGTTCGACTACGCCGCCGCCATGGCCCTGAATGTGCAAGGGCAAGGGCTGGATCACTCGGCCGATACCGATGCCTCGCGCCAACGCGTGGTAGATCGCTACCTGACTGAAGCGCGCCAGGCATTTATCCAGGCGTATCAACAGGCTACGTCTACACTGGCGCATGACTGGCAGGATGCCAAAGGAGCAGAAGCGGCTCTCGCATTGTTCAGCCTGGAGAAGGCGGCGTATGAAGTGGCCTACGAGGCAGAGAACCGCCCGACCTGGCTGGCAGTGCCATTGCGCGGATTGCACGGGTTGCTGGACGGGCGTTAAAGGCGTACGTCAAAACAAAGCAGATCGAATGTAGGAGTTGTCGAGCTGTCGCCAGGCTACGATGGCGGCGTTAGCTGACACTGCGCCAGCGCTGGCAAGCCAGCTCCCACATTTGATCCTTAGTGTCACAAGCGGTGGGAGAAATCATGAGCTTTACACATAAAGAACCGCTGCAATCGAAATTCGCGGTCATGCCGGCACCCAAGGATATTGAAGCCCTGGTGCGCGCCGAACATCCGGATCCGTTTGCGCTCCTCGGCCCCCACGACGATGAGCAGGGCGGCCAGGTTATCCGCGCATTCCTGCCTGAGGCCTTGAGTGTTGAGGTGCTGGCCCGTGACAGCGGCGACGGGCTTGGCAGCCTGGATGCCACCCCGGTTCCCGGCTTGTTTATCGGGCATTTCTCTACACGCCAAAGCTACCTGCTGAAGATCCAGTGGGCCGGCGGCGAGCAAATCACCGAAGACCCCTACAGCTTCGGCCAGTTGCTCGGGGAAATGGACCTGTACCTGTTTGCCGAAGGCAATCACCGCGAGTTGAGCAATTGCCTGGGCGCCCAAGTGACGAGCGTCGATGGTATCCAGGGCGTGCGCTTTGCCGTGTGGGCGCCGAATGCCCGGCGGGTCTCGGTGGTGGGCGACTTCAATATCTGGGACGGGCGCCGCCACCCGATGCGCCTGCGGCATCCCGCCGGGGTCTGGGAAATCTTTATCCCGCGCCTGCAACCGGGCGCGGCCTACAAATACGAAATTCTCGGCGCCACCGGGATCCTGCCGCTCAAGGCCGATCCCATGGCCCTGGCCACCCAGTTACCGCCCGACACGGCGTCGAAGGTCGCCGCGCCATTGCAAGTGGCGTGGTCGGACGAAGCCTGGATGCAGACCCGGGGCGAACGCCAGGCGCCGAGTGCGCCCCTGTCAATCTACGAACTGCACGTCGGTTCCTGGCAATGCGAGCTGGACGAGTTGGGCGAAGTGTCGCGCCAATACGGCTGGCGCGAGTTGGGGGAGCGGCTGATTCCCTATGTGCAGCAACTGGGTTTCACCCATATCGAACTTATGCCGATCATGGAGCATCCGTTCGGTGGTTCCTGGGGTTACCAGCCGTTGTCGCAATTTGCACCCAGCGCACGCTTTGGTTCGCCCGACGAGTTTGGCGCGTTCGTCAACGCCTGCCATCAGGCGGATATCGGCATCATTCTCGACTGGGTGCCGGCGCATTTTCCTACCGATACCCATGGCCTGGCCCAGTTCGACGGCACCGCGCTGTACGAATACGGCAACCCGCTGGAAGGCTTTCATCAGGACTGGGACACGCTGATCTACAACCTGGGGCGTACCGAGGTCCATGGTTTTATGCTGGCGTCGGCATTGCACTGGCTCAAGCACTTCCATATTGATGGCCTGCGGGTGGATGCGGTGGCGTCGATGCTGTATCGCGACTACTCACGCAAGGCCGGGGAGTGGGTGCCTAACCGCCACGGAGGGCGCGAGAACCTCGAAGCCATTGAGTTCCTGCGCCACCTCAACGATGTAGTGGCCCTGGAAGCTCCCGGCGCCCTGGTAATCGCCGAGGAATCCACCGCCTGGCCTGGCGTCAGCCAGCCGACCCAGCAGGGCGGCCTGGGGTTCAACTACAAGTGGAACATGGGCTGGATGCACGATTCGCTGCATTACATCCAGCAGGACCCGGTGTACCGCGCCCATCATCACAATGAGCTGAGTTTCGGGCTGGTGTATGCCTGGTCCGAGCGTTTTGTGCTGCCGATCTCCCATGATGAGGTGGTGCATGGCAAACACTCGCTGATCGACAAAATGCCCGGCGACAGGTGGCAAAAATTCGCCAACCTGCGGGCCTACCTGAGCTTTATGTGGATGCATCCGGGCAAGAAGCTGCTGTTTATGGGCTGCGAGTTTGGTCAATGGCGTGAGTGGAACCACGACCAGCAACTGGATTGGTACCTGCTGCAGTACCCGGAACACCGGGGTGTGCAGAAACTGGTGGGCGACCTCAATCGCCTGTACCGCGAAGAGCCGGCCCTGCACGAGCAAGACGACGCACCGCAAGGCTTCCAGTGGTTGATTGGCGACGATGCAATCAACAGCGTCTATGCCTGGCTGCGCTGGAGCAAGGACGGCAAGCCGGTGCTGGTGGTGGCCAACTTCACCCCTGTGCCCCGCGAGGCGTACAAGGTGGGGGTACCGTTTGCCGGCAGTTGGAAGGAGGTGATCAATAGCGATGCCGACACCTATTCCGGTTCCAACTACGGCAACGGCGGTGAAGTGTTCACCCTCGACGAGCCGCACCATGGGCAGCCGGTGTCGCTGGCGTTGAATCTGCCGCCACTGGGGGTACTGATTCTGCGCCAGGAGTAAAGGCGCGCCGCATGGCCATCGTGGCCTGACCACGATGGCCTGACCAACGCTGTTACCAAACCGTCTGGAACATTTTCTTACGTGTGCGCCACACAAGGATGTCAGCGATCAGGCGCAGTTTCCCAGTCCCCCTTCGTTTCGTCGCTGTGCCTGTGTATCACTGCCAGAGACGAACCATCATGACGCCTGTCCACCTCAACACACGATTTGCGCCTGCTGCTCCCACCTTGTCACGCTCCGACACGCCACCACCCAGCGAAGGCAGTGCCGGCCTGACGCTGGTGCAACCGCCTGCGCTGGCGACTCCCTCACACCAGGTGCAAGTGCGGGGAAAGCTCGGTGATCTGGACGAAATACTGCGGGTGCTGCACGCGCTGCAAACCCCGAATGCCGTCGTCAATAAAAGCTTGTTTCTCAACAAAGACTCGCCGCTGATACCCGCCAATGGCTCGACCCAACCGGGGACCAATCGGCTGGATAACATGCTCGCGTTTTACGGGATAGTGCCCTCCAACCCCAAGACACCGGAGCAGGTGCAAGCGGCGATTGACGCTGCGCAAGATGCGCGTAGCGAAATCAGCCTGGGCCTGGGTGATCCGTCCAGTGACATGGATGGCTTGCTGGACAAGCGCAATGAGCCCGCTATCCAGGCCTGGGTTGCCGAGCAAGAGGCCAAGTACAAAAAACCGTTGCTCAGCCAGCTGACCGAAGACCTCCCACCCCAGGCTCTGAAAAAAGCCCAGGGCACGCCGGCCGCCGTGCTGGAGCTGATACTCAAATCGCCCAAGGCCAATGAACGGGTTCAGCAGTTGTTAAAAACCCTGGGCGGGGCCGAGTTCCCCCTCGATGGCGTCATAACGCCCGAAGTCAAGGTCAAGCTGTTGCTCAAGGCCCTGGCCTTGAGTCTGGACCCGCTGCAGACGCGCCAACCCGGGCAGGTTGCCGGCTTTAATCTGGCCTCGAGTGACCAGTGGGGCCAAAGCTACCCGTCGATAAAGTCCGCGTTCAGGAAACACCTGGTCGATTCACGGCAGCTTTCCGGGGATCAGGCCCATCTGGCGGCCTATATTCTGCAACCCCTGTTCCCGCCCGACTTTGCCGTGCGTGATACGCCAGCGGATCTACCTTACCGAGGGTCGGCGGTGTGGGTGAACTTCCAGCAAGGCGTCAGTCTGGCTGAAACGATCGCGCCGGGCTCGTCGCGGCGCATGGGCTTTCAACAACTGGTCGATCTGCCTGGCAAGCTCAGCGAGCAAGCTACAACGGACGGTGAGTGGGCGCTCATAACCTCGACCCGTACCCCGGCGGTTCTGGCGTGGGCGGTGACGCAAGGGGTGCTCCCACAGAAGGAAAGCTATTCGCAGGAAGATATAAATAAGGCAGCCACTGCACTGGACGCCCATATCGATAGCGTGGTCGCGGCAACCCAACAGATGGCGGCCGATGTGCCGATGCGCAAAGACTATTTCGAACGGATGCAGAAGGGCACTTCCCGGACCGAGGTGCTGAGCCTGATCAGTCCTGTTTTTGCTCTGTACAGGCACATGAGTGGTGAGAAAATCACCCCCTCGGACGTCAACTATCAATACCCTGTTTATGATGAAGGCCAGTTCCAGGGGGCGTTTGACAAATACCTGGCCGATACCAAGGTCGCCTACGGAACGCTTGTCCGCAGCCAGTTGACCCAGTTGCCGCTAAAGGACCGCGAGGCGATTGAACGGGGTGACGTAACGCTGTATGCCCTGCGGACAAAACCCGGCAGCCCCAATGAAACCGCCGAGGAGAAAAAGGCCGCTGTCACACGCCCGGCGTTTATTCTCAAAGCCAAATACAAGGGCGAGACAAGCTACTACGAAGTGAATCCGGTCAAGGGTATCGCCCGGCGGCGCGACGACTTGAAGCCGATCCTGGAGTCCTACAACCCCACCGATAAACGCTATGGCAAGGATTTCATTTCAATTGACCATTCCGCTGAGGGTGAGCCTTCTGAAGAGCTGGTAGTCCGCCACACCCGCCCCGACAGCAGGGCCGAGTTCAAGCAACAGTGGACGGATTACAAGGCCGGCAAAGGCCCCAAACCCAAGAGCTTTTCCATCGTGGTACCGCAACAGCTCGCGCACTTTTCAGCGGCGAGCAATCCATCGACAGGTGCGGTGCCGCACACCCTGGCGTCCGAACGCTCAGTGGAGATCGCCAAGGCCATTACCACGGATCTGTTTTATGTCGATGAAACCACGCTCAAGCAGTGGGCGGAGTCGGACCCGGCCCGGGAAAGCGCAGCCCATAAAAACGACGACGCCTTTTGGGATCGGGTCAAAGGCGTCGGTCAGATGGTTGTTCCGTTCTGGAGTGGCATCGAAAACCTGGTCAAAGGCAATACCAAGGAGGGCATCAAGGATCTGGTGGTCGACGGCCTGCTGACCTTCGCCGGGCCGGCGGGCAAGTTTGCCGCGGGCTCGGTGCGCCTCCTGTCCACGGCCGGCAAGATTGGCGTAAGGGCACTGCTGCCAAAATTTCTGCCCCTGGTGAAGAAGTTCGCGGTTTCCGTGGCGCACAATCTCAACCCGCTTGACCCGGTGATGCCCGCGATCAATGGCCTGGGGGGCAGGCTCATGAAGTCTGGGCGCGCGGGCCTGAGCAATCTTCAGGCCGGTATTGCCAAGGTCAAGCAATCCGGCTTCCTTAAACTGCCCGGCAGAGGCCGCTACGACATTACCCCGAAGATCCCCCTGACCCCCAGGCCCGTCGCGCAGGGCCTGACCTTGCGGGTCCCCGAAGGCCTCTCCAGTGACCAGGTCCGAGTCCTGCATCGGCACACGTACAGCGACCTGGTTATCGGTGATGATGTCTATCGCTATAACCCGAAAAAGCCCGACAGCCTGATCAAACTGGGCGGCCCGGAGGATACCGAGCCGCTTGAAGGTTTGGTGATGAGCTGTGGCGGCGGGGGCCGGCGATCCAAGCGGGACCTGAATGACCTGTGCTACACCAAACAGATCGAGCCAGGAGGCACGCCGGTCTTTCAGGACGCACAAGCACTCGAGCATCGCCGACTGATCCCGCGGGCCGGCCCAGGAAAAGGGCCGCGCACGGTCATCCATGAGCACCGTCGTTACCGCGTCAATGAGGCGGGCAACCAGGAGCTGCTACCGATGGCGAGTGTAGGACCTGTGACCTACAAACCTCGCACGACCGGCAGCGTGGTCAACGAAGCGGATTTTGGCTATGACGATTTTGGTGTGCCCCGGGCGATCAACCAGGAAACGGTGGTGGTCAAGATGGATGCGATCAGCGACCTGAGTAATGACCAGCGTGTCATCAGGGGGGTCAAGGTCAACCATAATGGCCACCAGTACGTGGTGGTCGAGGCTGATACTGGCGTGCACTATTACGCTGAGCTGACAGGCAACGGGCAACTGGATTTTCACCGGATGACCCGCAGTGATGCGCTGGATGTCGAATTCATCAAGTTCTACGACCAATACAAGGATATCTACGGTTTCGCGGCGCAGGGGCTCCCGGACAATCAGTTGGTGGTACTGCCCAGCCTGGAGACGCTGATCAAGAAAATCGTCGCCGACGAGCCTATGTCACCTGCCGAAATCAACCACCTTGCCAGCGTACTGCAGGGTCTGTCCCCCGAGAAACAACGCGAAGTCCTGATGGCGGTGTACGCATCGGGAAACAACCCCGGACATGTGGTAGTGGCGGCCAAACCGATCCGCCTGGCGCCGATCAACAAGCCTGCTGACTTCGCCCAGTTGCCGGCTGAACAACAGAACCGCGTGTATGCAGAAGGTGCGAGAAAAGCGGTAGACGAGCAGTTTCAGGCCACGGGCATTCGCTCAGCCAATCAACAGGTGCCCGGGCTTGCCGGTGAGGCCACGCGCAACGCCACGGCCACAGAAGTGGTGGGTTGGCTGTACACCCGCACGGGGGCGCCCAATTATTCCGAAATGGTCCTGAAGACCGGCGCCGGCAATTGTGACCAGATGGCCAAGGTCGCCGTTGATACGATCAATGCCAGTGGCGGCAATGCCCGTATCGCGCAAGTCAAAGGACATACCTTCGCGGTCGTCGGCGGGCCCCCGGGCCAGCCCCGCAGTAAAGGGTTTGTGGGGCCGGAGTGGGATCAGGCATGGGTCGTCGACCCCTGGGCCGGTATCACCTGCCGGGCGGCAGACTACCCGGCCCAGTTCAAGGCGCGGATGCAGGAGTGGAGCCAGTCTGGCAGACGCATCCTGATCAGCGATGGAGGAACGCCGCCGCGCTCGGTGTGGAGCGACCCCATGGACCCACGCTGGATAAGCGCCACCGTCGATGGTGAAGCCCAGGTGTTCCAATAATCCGTTGCGCTAAAACTCCATCCTGAGGCCCAGGGTGCCCTTGCGCCCATCCAGTGCATTGCTGTCGAGGTTGCGCGCATAACCCACCTCGCCATACACGCTGACACTGCTGGAAACCTGCAGCGTGGCGCCGGCACTCAGGTCCAGGGTGGTGGATTTCTGCTCGGTATCAATGTCCGTGGCGTCATTGAATCGCACACGATGGGTCCCGGATGCACCGTGCCAGAGGTTGGTGCGGATATAGGGCTGGACTGGCATCGCGGCCAGGGTATAGCTGCCGCGCAATCGGGCCCCGAGCCGGGTGGTGATGGCGGTGTCCGCGGAAAACCCGACCTTGGACACCCCATCATTCTGGCTATCGAGCCTGGTTTTATTGGCGATCAGTTGCACCTGCGGCTCCAACACCCAGTGTTGCCCGACCTGCAGCGGTATGCCGGCTTCTACCGAGCCCAGCACATCGTGACCTTTGGTCTTGAGCTTGAGCCCCCGATCGGATTCGCTGCTGCCATTGAGGCGGGTGCCCATCAGCACCACATCGACGTACCAGCCATACGGGTCGAGCAACGTCCAATACAGGCCCAGGCTGTCGCCGCGTAATGTGGTGTTGCCAGCATCCAGGTGCTGCCATCCGCGGTTGAACCCATCGACATTACCCCTCAGGCGGCTATGCCCGACGAAGAAGCCCAGCCGCTGGGTCTGGCCATTGCCAGTGGTCCAGGCATGGACATCGCTGCCCACCTGGAAGCCGCTGACCGAACCGTCCAACCGTGGGTTGACCGTGCCGGCGTAGGTCTGGCGGCTACTGCTGCCGTAAACCCGGCCCCAGCCTGCCGGGAATGAGCCGGTGGCGGTCTGGCGACTCTGATCGCCCATGCGTTCGTGGTAGGTCCCGAGCATGGCCCGGACGGTCTGCTGCGCCGCCGGAAACAGCGTCGAATACACCGGTACCTCGGGGCGGTAGATCGGGATCGGCGGTTCACCGGGCACCGGCGTTGGCAAGTCAACCGGCGTGCCTTCGCCAGGCACCGGCAACGGCACCGGGGGCTGCTCCGGCTCGGGCAGGGGAGGCGCGACAATGGCTGAGCGCAGGTACCACTGTTGTTCGGAGCCGGCACTGACACCGCCCTTGAACAGGAAGTACTCAAAGGCCCCGGCGGACACCGAACCGCCTGCCAGGCTGAAGGCCCGGTCGCTGCCCGTCGCACCGTTGCGCGCTTCGACCACCTGGATGCCGTTGCTCAAGGTCTCGGCGCCGGCCCCGCCCAGATTGCTGACGTTGAGGGTCGTGGTGCCCAGTAGAGAGCCCTGGTTCACCACCAGTTTGTCACTGGCGGCACCATCGCCGGCCAACACACTTTGCAGCGCCATCTGCCCGTTGTTGCCGGTGTAGGTGCCATTTACCGTCAGGCTGTCGGTGGCGCCGGTACTGCCGGTTGTCATGTCGATCAGGCCGCTGTTGTTGAGGCTTGCCAACTGGCCGGCCGTGAATGGGCTGATGGCCCCCTGGCTGACCAGCAGCACACTGCTGCCGTCGATATTCAAGCTGCCGGTACCGCTGCCGCTATCCCCCAGTTTGAAATCCTGCGCCAAGGTAAAGCGCGAGCCGTTGTCCAGGTTGACCGTTTCCCAGTTGACGTAGCGTTCTGCGGTGGCTGCCTGGGTGTTATCGAAGACCAGGGTGTCGGTGCCCACGCCGCCATCGACCAGGGGCGTGGAAGAGAGCAGGGCCTGTGTCAGGTTTTGCAGCAATGCCCTGTCGTTATCCGCGCCCATATTGACCGCTGAATTGATCGTGCCTGCCCCGATCCAGTTGAACTGATCGTTGCCGAAGCTCATCAGCACCTGCCCATTGACCACGCCGCCGGTCAGGGTGAACAGGTCGTCGCCACCGCTGACACTGACGTTGCCGCCGATATACCCCCCGGAAACAGCGATGGTGTCCAAGCCAAAGCCAGTCACCAGGTTGCCGTTGATCCGCCCGCCGAGCAGGGTGTAGAAGTTGTTGTCGAGCTTCATATCCACCCGGCCGATGGTGCCGGCGGATTGGGTGGCCACGTCGCCATCCTCGAATGCCCCGACGATCTCGCCACCGCTCATATAGAACGTATCGCGGCCATCGCCCTGGGCCACGCTGGCCACGCGCCCGCCGCTTTGCGCATAGTTGTCGATGCCGTTGCCCTGATTGATCGCGCCCACGGTGCCGCCGCTGATCTGCACCGTGTCGGCACCATCGCCCTGGGTCACTGCACCCACCACCGCATTGAGGTCCGCGCGGAAAATATTCGCGCCATTGCCCATGTTCAAGGCGCCCATGCTGCCTGACTGGGTTTCCACCTGATCATGGCCGTCGCCAAACGTGACAGTGCCGGTGATCGCGCCATTACCACCGCTGGGAAGACTGAGGGTGTTATTGCCATTGAGGTCGGTAAAACCGGGTGCTGTGCCACTGTCGCAGAGGGTGGTGTCGTCACCCGCAGTGATCACCGGGGTACAGGCCGCATAGGTAGCTGGCGGGAAGGTCCCCATCAGGGCCGCGCTGGTTAGCCAGGCGCCCAGGTACCGCCGCACATATCGCCGTGTGCTCATGATCTATCCTCGCTCGATGGAAGATGACGTCCCGCCGCCCCCAAGGGCAGGCACGGTCCGGACCATGACAACGCAAAAAAGCACGATAACGATAAGGGACAACCGGTTTCCTGTTTCGTAAAACATCGCCAATGCAAGGGGTTGGCATGGCTATCTCGACTGCACCTGAACCTGTGCAGTGCTGGTTCCACGTTAGCAACCGCCGGGAAGGGCCGCCACTGTCAGAATTAACAGGTATAGACCTGTGTCACAGGAACACGATCTCATAGGGCTCACGCATACGCTCCAGCAACACCGGTGGCAGCATGGGCGCCAGGCCGATCAGCGGGTCGCCGAGCAACTGACTGGCGTAGGCGTGGGCGGCATGGCGTTTGCGCGCCACGCTCCAGGTGTCGAGGCGCACCTTGCGCGCGCACTGCCAGGGCATGCGCCCGGCTTCGCGGGCGGGCCAGTGCCAGGCCCAGATCGGCAACTCCAGCAGGCGCGCGCCCGTCAGCGCACAGGCGATGGCGGTGGCACGACCAACCGCATCGTGGTCGTCATTGCCATCATTGCGCCAAGTGGTAAACACCACATCGCCGGGTTGCAGGTAACGCGCAATAAACTGGCTCAAGGGCTGTTCGTGGGCGGCCAGGGCGTTGTCGCAAAAGCCACCACGGATCCATTTCAGGCTGTGCAAGGGCAAGCCCAGGCGGCGCAGGGCCTCGACACTTTCCTGGGGCCGGAACACGCTCAGGCGTTGCGCCGACCATTGGTTGGAGCCCGGATGGCTGGCACTGCCGTCGGTGATCGAGATCAACTTCAGAGGGTAGTCCAGGGCACTGAACAGCTGCAGCAAACCGCCGCAGGCCAGCACTTCGTCCCCAGGATGCGGAGCAACTACCACCACGCGTGAGCCTGGGGGCACCAGCAGAGAAGGGCTGATGGTCGGGATTTGCGCCAGCTGAGGCGCACTGTTCCAGATTTGCGCCGGCACGCGGCGCCCGTCGTGCAGGGGGGCGGGTTTGATCAATGTCACGTCCTTGTCCGTTTGATGCAGGTCGTATCCCGTTGACGGGTCGACTCTCCTTTTTGTCGCGCAGGCGCCAGGCCCGTACGGCACGCTGGCGTTCCGAATCCTGGATTGCCATACCTGAGTATTGTTCATTGGCGGGGATTCGTCGCGCTCCGGCCGGGTAAAATCGTATTTATTTCAGGAAGGCTGCATCAGCCCCTTCAAATAGTCGCCAAATCCGCCTTGCGCACGGCACTCCAGGCGCGCACTGGTAATGACCTGGGGCGCGTGGCTCCAGGCAATGGTTGCGCCGCAACGCTCCAACTGGCGTACCAGTTGCACATCTTCATGACAGGGCAGGGGCTCGAACCCGCCAGCCCGCACATAGGCGCCAGCGCTGACCCCCAGATTGGCCCCATGGATGTGCCGATGCCCGTCACAGGCCTGGTAGGACTGGTGATAGCGGATCTGCGCCGCCTGGTCGAAACCATCGCTCCAGGCGTCCACCGTGACGGTGCCGCACACCGCATCCACGCCCAGCGCCAGTTGCGCCACCAGCCAATCGGTGGCAACACGACTGTCGGCATCGGTACAGGAGATCCAGCGGGCGCCATTGTTAAGCAGGTGCCGAGCGCCCATGCCCCGCACCTGGCCGACATTGCGCGCCTCGACGCTCAGGCTGTGTACGCCGAACGTCTCGGCAATGGCCGCACTGCGGTCGGTACAACTGTCGAGCACCACCAGTATCTGCACTTCTTCACCGAGCAACCCGGGATGGCTGGCGGCGATCAACGCGGCCTTCAGACATTCAGGCAGCAGCGCCTCTTCGTTATGCACCGGGATCAGAATGCCGATCATCGCAAGCCCTCGAGATGGGCGACCGAGGCGCTTTCGCGAGACCACAGGTCGAGTAGGAAATCACTGTCAGCCACCTGCGCCAGGCGGGACATACCCAGGCGTTGGTGCAACACCTGGTGGACCTGTTCCGCAGTTTGCGGGCAACCGTCGATAGCCGGGCGCCAGTGACAGGCCAGGACCTGGCCATCGTCGGTCAGCGCGGCCAGGATCTGCTCGACGAGCAGGCACAGGTCGTCATGGTCGAGGTAATAGCACCACTCGCTCAGCACGATCAGTTCGAACCTGCCGCCCGGCCATTGGGCAGGCAAGCGACGTTGCTCGACCTGGGCATGGGCGAACCCTTGCAGGCGCGCTTGCGCCAGGCTCACTGCGGCAGCGGCGGTGTCGCAGCACAGCAGACGCGCGCAACGTGGCGCCAGTTCGGCGCTCAACTCGCCATTGGCGCAGCCGGGTTCGAAAATCGAGGCATAGCGGGGCTTGGTCAGCAGTCCCAGGGTCAAGGCGCGCTTGCGCTGCTCGTACCAGCGCTGGCGGAAGGCCCAGGGATCGTCATTATCCACAAACAATTGGTCGAAGTAAGCCGTGGCCACACTCATACAAACACCACTTCAAAAGGTTGTAACAGCCGCTCCAGCACGTGGGGCGGCAAGACGGGCGGCAAGTCGATCTGGGGGTCGCCTTCCAGCTGGCTGGTGAAGGCGTGCAGGGCATGACGCTTGCGCGCGACGACGGCGGGCGCCAGGGCAATCTTGCGTGCGCGCTGCCACGGCACCCGTGGGTCTTCGGGGGTTGCCCAATGCCACGTCCACACCGGCAGTTCAATCAAGCGCGCACCGACCGCCAAGGCCGCCTGGGCACTGGCGCGGCCTACCGCTTCGTGGTCGCAATGCCCGTCTTCGCGCCAGGTGGTGAACACCACATCGTCCGGTTGCAGGTGCCGCTGGATAAATTCAGTCAGCGCCGATTCCCGGGCCTGCACCTGACTGTCGCTAAAACCGCCGCGCAGCCAGGTCAGGCGTTGCTGATGCCAACCCAGGCGCTGCAAGGCCTCGGCCGACTCCTGCGGGCGCACCTCGCGCAAACGCTGCTGCGGCCAACGGGGCGAGCCGGGGTGGCTGGCACAGCCATCCGTCACCGAGATCAGCAGCAGTTCGCGGCCCAGCGCGGCCAAGCCTTGCAACAGGCCGCCGCAGCCGAGCACTTCATCATCCGGATGGGGCGCGATTATCACGGCGCGGCAACCATCAGGCACCAATTGCGCCACATTGACCTCGGGCAGGCCGGCGACCCGGGCTGAACCTTGCCAGGCCCGCAGCGGGGTGCCCTGGCCGACAATGGGGTTGGCTTTCATAATTGCCACGTCCCTCCGGACTGGATCGCCACCTGCTTGCCAAGGGCCGCCAGGTCACGCTCGGCATGGCTTTGGCGCAAGTACACCGGCAAGTCGGCCATCAGCCGGGCGAAGTGTTCATCCTTGCAGTAAGGCCCGGCGCCCAAAGCCCGGCCTGTGTGATGGATGACCTGGTTGGCGGCCGCCTCAATCACCGCCCGCGCGCGGCGTGCCAGCAGTTGGGCATTGGCCTGGGGCTGATCGTCGATTTGCCGCGCAGCCGTGCGCAGCACCGTAGCGGCCGCGTACAAGGCCATGTCCACCGCGCCCAGATGCGCCAGCGCATGGGGCTCTTCGCGTTGGTCGCAGTGTTCACGCAGGGCCTCGGCCAAGCGCTGCGCCGCGCCGTACCAACAGGCGGCAATACCAACCCCGCCGTGCCAGAAGCCGGGGCGTTGCAGGTAATCCCCTGGGGCGCCTACGGCCAGCGCCACGGCGTTCTCGAACGTCACATCGACACTCGCGCAAGCGCCCATGCCCACGGCGTTCCAGCCTTCGGCGGTCACAGTTACCCCCGGCTGGTCCATTGACACCGCGACCAACTGCTGGCGCTCCTGCGCATCCCAGGCGGTCAATAACCCGTGGCTGACCACCCCGGCCCCGGAACACCAGGCCTTGCGGCCATGCAGCAGGTACTGCGAGCCCTCACGCCTGACCTGCACCCGTGCCGTCGGCGGTTCGGCGGCCCACATGCCCCAGGTGCTGCCCGCCGGCGGCGCCGCGCTGTTGAGGTCGGCCATGATTGCCAGCGCGTCGGTGTGCCCTTCGAACAGCTTGCACAGGCTCAGGTTGTGCCCGGCCACCTGGGCCAGCAGGCTGAAGCGCAGCAGGGTCTGCCCGCCACCCGGCAATGGCAATTGATCCAGGCCAGCCGCCACCATGGCGCTCAGGGTCTGACCAAGGCCCTCGGTATCGGCCAGACCCTTACGATTGCGTTGCAGGAACCCGTGTAAATCCATTTCACACCTCTTCCTCGTGTTGCAGCTCGAACAGCAGCAGCGAGCGCCCGGTCACGGCATATTCATGGTCAAAATCGAAACGTTCCTGGCCGCGCACGGCCGGCTGGTTGGTATCGACCATGCAGGTCCAGAAACCGCCATCCGGCACCTGGGGCAAGCGGAAGTTCACCAGGTCATGGTGCGCATTGACCACCAACAGCAGCGTAGCATCGGCCCCCGGCCGGCGGATCCCGGTTTCCTGGGCGCGCCCATCCATCAACATGCCCAGGCAACGGCCCTGGCTGTCTTCCCATTGCTCGATGGTCATTTCATTGCCATCGGGGGCCAGCCAGGTCACGTCCTTGACCCCGATGTCCTCGTTATAGTCGCCCACCAGGAAGCGCCCGCGACGCAGGATGGGGTAGGCCAAGCGCAACTTGATCAGGCGTTTGACGAACTTGAGCAGGGACTTGCCATCCTCATCCAGCTCCCAGTTGACCCAGCCGATTTCGCTGTCCTGGCAGTAGGCGTTGTTATTGCCGTGCTGGGTGCGGGCGAACTCATCCCCGGCCACCAGCATCGGCGTGCCCTGGGCCAGCAGCAGGGTGGCGAAGAAGTTGCGCATCTGGCGCAGGCGCAGCGCGTTGATCTCCGGGTCTTCGGTCGGTCCTTCGACGCCGTGGTTCCACGACAGGTTGTTATTGCTGCCGTCCTGGTTGTTCTCGTCGTTGGCTTCGTTGTGCTTGTCGTTGTAGGACACCAGGTCATGCAGGGTGAAGCCGTCGTGGGCGGTGATGAAGTTCACCGAGCTGTAGGGGCGGCGCCCGCGCTGGTTGAACATTTCGCCGGAGGCGGTCATGCGCCCGGCAAAGTCCGCCAACTGGCCGTCATCGCCTTTCCAGAACGCGCGCACGGTGTCGCGGAAACGGTCATTCCACTCCACCCAGCCCGGCGGGAAGTTGCCCACCTGATAACCGCCGGGGCCCACATCCCAAGGCTCGGCGATCATTTTTACCTGGCGCAGCACCGGGTCCTGGCGGCAGGCCACAAGGAAGCTGTGACGCTCGTCGAAACCGTCGTGATAACGCCCGAGGATGGTCGCCAGGTCAAAGCGGAAGCCATCCACATGCATCTCGGTGGCCCAGTAACGCAGGGAGTCGGTGACCATTTGCAGTACGCAAGGGTGACTCAGGTCCAGGGTGTTGCCGGTGCCCGAGTCATTGATATAGAAGCGCTTGTCGTCAGGCATCAGGCGGTAGTAGGAGGCGTTGTCGATGCCGCGCATCGACAGGGTCGGGCCTTGCTCGTTGCCTTCGGCGGTGTGGTTGTAGACCACATCGAGGATCACTTCCAGCTTGGCCTCGTGCAGGTGCGCGACCATTTCCTTGAACTCGGCGATCTTGCCGCTGGCCAGGTAGCGCGGGTCGGGGGCAAAGAAGGCGATGCTGTTGTAACCCCAGTAGTTGGTCATGCCTTTTTGCAGCAAATGCTGGTCATTGACGAAGGCATGCACCGGCAGCAACTCCACCGAGGACACCCCCAGTTGGCGGATGTGCTTGAGCACATCGTCCACCATCAACCCGGCGCAGGTGCCGCGCACCGCTTCAGGGACCGAAGGATGGCGCATGCTGATGCCGCGCAGATGGGTTTCGTAGATGATCGTGCGGTCCCACGGGGTGCGCACCGGCTGGTCGTTGCCCCAGGTATGGGCTGGGTCGATGACTTTGCATTTGGGCACGAAGGGTGCGCTGTCGCGCTCATCGAAACTCAGGTCGGCATCCGGGTGACCGATGGTGTAGCCAAACAACGCTTCGGACCATTTGAGCTCGCCCACCAATTGCTTGGCATAGGGGTCGATCAGCAATTTATGGTGGTTGAAGCGATGGCCGTTGGCGGGATCGTAGGCCCCGTATACCCGGTAGCCATAGATCAGCCCGGGGTGGGCATCGGGCAAGTAGCCGTGGAAGGTCTCGTCGGTGTATTCCGGCAGCTCGATACGTTCCAGCTCGACTTCGCCGGTATCGTCGAACAGGCACAACTCAACCTTGGTGGCGTTGGCCGAGAACAGCGCGAAATTGACCCCCAGACCATCCCAGGTCGCGCCGAGGGGGAAGGGCAAGCCTTCACGAATGCGCGATGGCTCGGTAGCGGGTGTCTTGCTCATGGTGTTGCTCCTGCAGGGTTTTTCAGGCCGAACGGGGCCGTGCTGACATCAGGTCAGATCAATCGTTGAGTGTGCTGCAGGAGCCGGTGGCCGGCTCCTGTGGGAAGGTGGATCAGCCGGCAGGCTTACGCGCCGCCCGTGGCTTTTTGGCGACCGCCGGTTTTTCCGCGGCCGGCTTTGCCTTGGCCTTGGTGCCGGTCTTGGGTTTACTCGGAGTCAGGGCCTCGGCTTCGGCCAGCTTGCGGGCCATTTCCCAATGACGGGCTTCCTGGCCCTCAGGTTTACCTTCGGACTCCCATATCTGATACGCGAATTCACGAACGCGTTTGTCTTCGGTGCTCATCGCAATGCTCCTCACAGAAAATTTCAGCTTTCTTGATCGTCAGAATGGATAAAGACATTTACCGGGAGTACCCCCAGGGCAGCGCTGATCAGTAGCTCCTTGTTGGGTGTGACTGCGCCTGTTTGCAAAAGTCCCTTCCAATTTTGCAGCGTGGCGTCGAACGGTAATGTGATCCGGGTATCGCCCCAAACCTGCGCATCCACCCGGGGCTGGGCGCTGTTTTCAAGCAGAGCGTGGGTCCAGCGTGGCACCACCACCAACAGCCACTGGCCTTGATATTCGCGGCTGAAGGCGACAATCCGTTGGGCATGCCGGCCCAGCACTTGCAGCGGTACATAGCGTCCCCTGGCAAACAACAACGGGTAGGCCTTGCGCAGGTTCAACACCTGGGCAATCAGCGCCTGCTTCAAGTGCCCGTCACGCCAGCGCTCAAGCAAGGCGCCGGGTGCTGCCGCCAATGCCTGTTGCCGGGCATTGAAATCCACCGGCCGCCGGTTGTCCGGATCCACCAGGCTCAAGTCCCAGAATTCGTCGCCCTGGTACAGGTCCGGCACGCCTGGCACGGTGTTGCGCAGCAAGGATTGCGCCAGCCCGTTCAACGCGCCGGCGGGGGCGATGGCCTCGGCCGCCGCGTGGATCGCGGTGCGCAAGGTCAGCCCAGCGGGCTCGAGCAACAAGCGCCTGAGGAAGGCTTCGACACCTTGCTCATAAATATCGTTGGGGGCGCTCCAGCTGCTGTGCAGCTTGGCTTCGCGCAGGGCTTTTTGCTGCCACTGCCAGAGGCGCTGCTGATAGTCGTCGGTGTTCTCAATGCCCAGGTCCAGGGGCCAACTGCCCAGCAGCACCTGATACAGGATCAGCTCATCACCGGCCGAGGGGATGGCCGGATCATCGCGCAAGGGCGCCGCCAGCCTGCGCCACTGTTGCACCTGCTCGGCATACCAGGGCGCGCACTCGCTGAGTACCGCCAGGCGCGCTCGGCTGTCTTCGCCGCGTTTGTGGTCATGGGTGGCGGTGGCCAGCAGGTTATCGGGGAAGGTCTGCAGGCGCTGCTGGTTGGCGGCATGGAACTCGGCCAGGGGCGCGCTGAACTGTTCGGTACTGAAACCCACGTCATTGCGCGAGAGCAGCACTGCCGAGCGATAGAAAGCGGTGTCTTCCACGGCCTTGGCGGCTGCCGGCGAGGTCAGTTGCTGGAAACGCACGCAGGCATGCTTGAGGATCTTGCGCGGCTGCCCCACCGGGCGTTCGCGCCAGAGTTGGCCGCCGAGCCACTGTTGCAGGTAGTCGAGCACTGGCCAGTCGGCTTCGCTCAAAGTCCCACGGGCACCGGCCAGCGCCTGCTGGAACAGCGCCTCGTCAGCGGCGCTGCGGCCACAGGCGCTGATGTAGGTGCGGTACACCGGGAAGTGCACGATCAGCTCCTGCAAGGCGCGGCGGATCGCGCCCAGGGTCAGGTCACGGCTCATCACATCTGCGCGGGCCACTTGCAGCAGGGCCTGGGCCACGCTCTCAAAATCCCCGGCCAGGGAGCCGTTGAGGATTTGTTGCCGGGCCAGCCAGGCTTCCTCGATAAACGCCGACGGCCGCTCGCTGGCCTCGCTCCACAGCTGGGCCAACGCCTCGAACCCCTGGGGGTCGTGCTGTACCAGCGACACCTGGTTCATGAACTCATAGCCGGTGGTGCCATCTACCCGCCAGTCTTCGCGCAGGGTTTCCCCGGTGCCGAGGATTTTCTCGACAAAGATCGGCAAGTGCCGGCTCGGCGACAATCCATCCACCCGGCGCCGCAACTTGCGGCAGTAGCCACGGGGATCGGCCAGGCCGTCGATATGGTCGATGCGCAGGCCATCCACCAGGCCCTCGCTGATCAGCTGGAAAATCTTGCGGTGGGTGGCCTCGAACACCGTGGCCCGCTCCACCCGCAGGCCGCCCAACTCGTTGACGTCGAAAAAGCGCCGCCAGTTGATGTCATCCGCCGCCGTGCGCCAACTGGCGAGGCGGTAGGCTTGCTGCTCCAGCAGTTGGTGCAACCGGGAAAATCCCTCGGGCTGGCGCGCATCAAACAGCGCCAGGATGTGCTCGATGGCTGTCAGGTTGAGGGGGGCGCGCGCCTGTACGGCCAGTTCCTGTTTCAGGCTGGCGGCCAGGGGCCAGGCATCGGCCTGATAGGCCAGGGCGCTGAAGCGGTCGGCCAGCTCTTTGAGGGGCGGATGCAGGCGCAGGATATCGCCGTAGTCCCTGGGGCAGATCGGGAAGCGGTGCTCGTAGTGCTCGACAAAGAAGCTACCCTGGGCCGGGTCAAACCGCAGGGGCAGGTTGCCGCTTTGCAAGGCCTCGCCGTAATCGCTGCCGAGGAAGGGCATCAGCAGTTGGCCCTTGAGCAGCGGGTCGGGGGAGTGCCACTGGATATCGAAGAATTCGCAGTAAGGGCTCAGGCGCCCCCATTCCAGCAGATCCAGCCACCAGGGGTTGTCGCTGCCACCGACGGCCATGTGGTTGGACACGATATCCAGAATCAGCCCCATCTCATGGGCGCGCAGGGCCGCCACCAGGCGACGCAAGGCGGGTTCGCCGCCCAGTTCCGGGTTGACGGTGGTCGGGTCGACCACGTCGTAGCCATGCATTGAACCGGCGCGGGCCTTGAGCAGGGGCGATGCATACAGGTGGCTGATGCCCAGGCGGGCAAAATACGGCACCAGCGGCACCGCATCATCGAGGGTAAAGCCTTTGTGAAATTGCAGACGCTGGGTGGCTCGTAGCAAGACGCTGTTCATCGGTCACGCTCTAGGGCTTGATTACGGGCGACCGCCAGTAACTCCAGGCGGCGCGCAGCGTTGTCATCGTCGAGCAGGTGCGCGGCGTCCCCCGGCAGGCGCCGTCGCCAGTTGGGATGGGTGTCGGTAGTGCCGGGCAGGTTGGCTTGCTCTTCGACGCCCAGGGCATCTTCCAGGGGCAGCAACACCAGCGGCGCACGGGTGTGGCCGAGGTAGCGCACGCTGGCATCGAGCATGTGGTCGGTTTCGTTGCGCAGCTCATCGAGAAAGTTCTGCGGGTCTTGAACCAGGGCCCGGCGCAGTGCTTCACGCTCGCGCTGGCGGTGCTCACTCCATTGCTCCACCGTCGGCGCGTCGATCAGTCCCAGTTGCACATTCCAGTCGATATCGCGGCTGTGCCACCAGCCATTGAGCGTCGGCAGGTCATGGGTACTGGTGGTGGCCAGGGCGTTATCCGGCCAGTCGAGGATCGGCGTGAAGCGCCCGCCGTGGTCCTGTTCGAACAGCAATACGCGCATGCCCAGCATGGCCCGGGCGCTGAGTTTTTCCCGCAGGCCCTCGGGCACCGTGCCCAGGTCTTCGCCGAGCACAATCGCTTGGTGCCGGCTGGATTCCAGGGCCAGCAGGCGCAGCAGGTCGTCCACCGGGTAATACAGATAAGCGCCTTGTTTGGGTGAAGCGTCCCTGGGGATCACCCACAGCCGTTGCAAGCCCATCACATGGTCGATACGCAAGCCGCCAGCATGGGCGAAGTTGGCCCGCAGCATTTCGATAAACGCGCGAAAACCGTTGCGTTTCAGGCCTTCGGGAGAGAACGCGGAGATGCCCCAGCCCTGGCCGGCACGGTTGAGGATGTCCGGTGGCGCACCCACCGTCAGGTCGGCCAGCAGTTCATCCTGACGGCTCCAGGCCTGGCTGCCGGCGCCATCGGCACCCACGGCCAGGTCGGCAATCAGGCCGATGCCCATGCCACTGCCGCGGGCGGCTTGTTGCGCACGTTCAAGGCAGCGGGCGATCAGCCATTGGTTAAAAGCATAGAAGCCAATGGCTTCGCCTTGCTCGGCGGCAAATTGTGCCAGCGCGGCGCTGCCTGGATCGCGCCACTCCTCGGGCCACTGGCGCCAGTCGAGGCTTTCGCCGTTGGCGGCGCGCTCGGCCTGGATGGCTTCGAAGCGGCAGTGGTTTTCCAGGGCCTCACCGCCGGCCTGGCGAAAGCTCAGGAAGTCCGCCTGCTGCGGGTGCTCGCCCTGGCAGAAGTCCTCATACAGGGCGCGCAGCAGGCGTTGCTTGACCTTGGCGGCGGCAGGCCAGTCGATCAGGCTTTGTTGTTCCAGTTCCTGCAGCTGATCGGCCAACCCGGTGGACTCGATGGCGCTGCGCACTGCGCGCTCGCCGAGGATGCACCCCGGCGAGGCGTACAAGCTATTGAGGAACAGTCGGCTGGACGGCGAGTAGGGGCTGTAGCGCGTGGTATCGGCGCTGAACATTGCGTGCAGCGGGCTGATAGCCAGGGCATCGACGCCCCGTTCAGCGGCGGCGCGGGCCAGTTGTTCCAGGGCCTGGGTGTCGCCAAAACCGCCGTCGCCGCTACGGCGCAAGGCATACAACTGGGCGCTCAGGCCCCACGCACGGGCAGGCTGGCTGTCCACCGCCTCGGCCACGCTGAAACAGCGCAGGGGCGCGACAGCCAAGGTGAAGGACTGGCCGCCGATCTGTACCCGCTGGTAGCCCACGGGCAAGGTGCCGGGCAGGTTGGCCTCGGCGTCCAGCTCAAGGCTTTGGGTACTGCCATCCTCCAGGTAAACCTGGCACGGCGTGCCGGGAGCAAAGTATGCGGCCAGGTCGAGGCTGCTGCCGACATCCACGGTTAACAGTGGCGCCAGGTGCCGGTCTCGTTGCACACGTTCCAGGTCTTGCAGGCTGGCAGCGATGGCTTCATCGGTGTCGGCGGGGTGGCCAAGGCCGTTGAGCACGGCGCGCAAGGCGTCGGCGCTGACATGTTGCGGACGGCCATTGGCGTCGATCCAATCCACCGCCAGGCCCGCGCGGCTGGCGAGTATTTCCAATTGCGCTTCGCTCAAGGGTGCTCTCCAACAGGTGATGAGGTGTCGCCCGGCGTCAGGCTGACGCGGGCGCAGAAGGGCGTGAGTGACCCAGGGTCGCTGCTGGTGCTGAACAGCTCAGTGATGCCGGCCGGATGGTGCAGGGTGGCCGGGCTCAGGTTGAGGTCTATCTGCAGGATGCTGCCATTGCCCATCCGCCAGCGGGCCGATACCGCGCCCTGGCCCAGGACCTGCGCGCCGAGGGCCATGCTGCCGGGCAGGTGGGGCACGATATGTTGCCGGCGCAGGCCCAGCAGTTGGCGATACAGCGCCGCAGGCGCCTGGCTAAACTGCGGGAGGCAGCGCTCGAAGGTCTGCAGCGCGTTGGGGTCGGGAATCTGCGCGCGGCGCTCGGGGTCGCTGAAGGCGGCGAAGTCAGCAAACTCATTGCGTCGGCCTTCGCGCACGGCCTCGGCCAGTTCGCCGTGATGGTCGGTAAAGAACAGGAAGGGCTGCTCGGCGGCGATCTCATCACCCATGAACAGCAGCGGGATCATCGGCGACATCAGCAACAAGGTGGTCGCCGCCTGCAACGCCTGGAGCGAACACAGTTGATGCAAGCGCTCGCCAAGGGCGCGGTTGCCGATCTGGTCGTGGTTCTGCAAAAACAGCACAAAGGCACTGGGCGGCAAGTGCTCGCTGGATTCGCCACGCCGGGTACCGTGGCGCGTGGTCTCACCCTGATAGATAAAGCCTTCGCCCAGGCAGCGCGCCAGTTTGGCGGTGGGTTCGTCGGCAAAGTCGGCGTAATAGGCGTCGGTCTCGCCGGTCAACAGCACGTGCAGGGCGTTATGCCCGTCGTCGTTCCATTGCGCATCGAAACCCTGCTGCAACAGGCTGGCCTGGTTGAATTCGTTTTCCAGCACCAGCCACACATGGCGGTCCGGGTCCACCTGCTCACGCACCCGTTGGGCCAGTTCCTTGAGGAACGACGGGTCGTCGATGGCATGCACCGCATCCAGGCGCAGGCCGTCGAAGCGGTATTCGAGGAGCCACATCAGCGCATTGTCGATAAAGAAGTCGCGCACCTCGCGGCGGCGAAAGTCGATCCCGGCGCCCCAGGGGGTGTGGGTGTCTTCGCGGAAAAAGCCTTTGGCGTACTGGCCCAGGTAGTTACCGTCGGGGCCGAAGTGGTTGTAGACCACATCCAGAATCACCGCCAGGCCATGCTCATGGGCCCTGTCGATCAGCTGTTTCAACTGCTCCGGCGTGCCCAGGGACGCTTGCGGCGCGTAGGGCAGCACCCCGTCGTAGCCCCAGTTACGCTCGCCAGGACACTGCGCCAGCGGCATCAGCTCAATGGCGGTGATGCCCAACTCGGCCAAGCGTGGCAGGTGTTGCTCTACAGCGCTGTAGCCTCCCAGGACCCCCACATGCAGCTCGTAGATCACCGCTTCATGCCAGGGTCGGCCCTGCCAGGCGCTGTGGCGCCAGGGGTAGGCCAAGGGATCGACCACCACGCTGTCGCCATGTACATCCGCGTGCTGGAGGCGCGATGCCGGGTCCGGCACATCGCGCTCGCCATCAATATTAAAGTGGTAGCGGGTACCGGCCCCACAGCGCACGTCAGCCACAAACCAGCCGGCTGCCTGGGGCAGCATGGGCACCGACTGCCCCCCTTGCAGCTCGACGCTGACATAAAACGCATCAGGCGCCCACAGGGCGAAGCGGGTGTGTTGCGCATCCTGCATGATCGCGCCGTGGGGCCATGTTTCCAGAGTCCGTGACGGCATCTATCCTAACCTCTTTATACTTTTCCTGATTTTCCCAGCGCTTTCGCTACCAGTTGTTCGTAAAGTTCGGCATAGGGCTCCACCGCCTGGCACCAGTTGAATGGCGCGGACATGGCCCGGCAGCGCATGGCGTTGAGCAGGCCGGGGAAGGCAAACACCTTGAAGGCACGGGCGAGGGCGGCTTCGTAGCTTTCGACGGTAGATTCGTCGAACAAAAAGCCGGTCACGCCATCTTCGATGGTGTCAGCCAGACCGCCAGTATTGCGCGCCACCGGCAGCGAACCGAAGCGCTGGGCGTACATCTGGCTCAGGCCGCAGGGCTCGTAGCGCGAGGGCATCAATAAAAAGTCGCTGCCGGCAAACATGCGGCGGGCGTCGGTTTCGTTAAAGCCGATCCGCACGCCGATGCGGCCGGGGAAACGCAGGGCCAGGGCGCGCATGGCTTGTTCTTCTTCCGGCTCGCCACGGCCGATAATGGCAATTTGCCCGCCGTTTTCGACGATAAAGCCGGCGACGGCTTCGGTCAGGTCCAGACCTTTTTGGTAGACCAGGCGAGACACCACGGCAAACAGCGGGCCGCTGGACGCGTCCAGGCCGAACAGCTTGCGTACGTGGCTGGCGTTGACCGCCTTGCCTTGCCAGTCGCCGATATTGAATGGGTGGTCCAGGTGTGGGTCGGTGGACGACTCCCAGCTTTCATCAATGCCGTTGGGGATGCCACTGAGCAGGCCTTGCTGGGTCTTGCTGGCAAGGAAGCCATCCAGGCCGCAGCCGAACTCGGGGGTGGTGATCTCCCGGGCGTAGGTGGCGCTGACCGTGGTGATATGGCTGGAATAGGCCATGCCGGCCTTGAGGAACGACATCTTGCCGTAGAACTCCATGCCTTCCTGTTGCAAGGCATGTTCGGGAATCCCCAGTTCCGGGCACGAGGCCAAGCTGACCACGCCCTGATAGGCCAGGTTATGGATGGTAAACAGCGTGGGGGTGCGCGAACCCCGCCAGTGCATGTAGGCCGGCGCCAGGCCGGCTGGCCAGTCGTGGGCATGCACCAGGTCCGGGCACCAGTGGATTTGCGCGAGGTTGGCGGCGATATCGGCGGCGGCCAGGCCCAGGCGGGCGAAGCGGATATGGTTGTCGGGCCAGTCGCGGCCGTTGTTGGCGCCATAGGGCGTGCCTTCACGCTCGTACAGTTCGGGGCAGATCAGCACATAGATGACCAGGCCGTCCTTGAGGTCCATGCGCCCGATCTTGCACGGTGGCAGCGCGGCATGCCCACCCAGTTCGCCAATGATATGGATCGGGTTGTCGCTGTCCAACACCTGGCGGTAGCCCGGAATCAGCACCCGTACATCGTGCAGGTGGGCCATGGCTCGGGGCAGGGCAGCGGACACATCCCCCAGGCCGCCGGTTTTCACCAGATCAGCCAGCTCCGAGGTCACAAACAGTACTTTCTTACGATTGGGATTTTGCGACGACACCGACCGCACTGGGCCGGGAAGGTCAACCAAGGTGGTTGGTCCATCGACCGGCTGACTAAAACGCTGTCCCTGAGTTCCCGAAGCGGCACTTATCATTGTTCTCTCCCATGTGTTGGTCAACTGAGCGCCTGAGGCCCCAGCGAAAATCAACCGCGTCCTGCGGTCACGCGCACTAGCACTGCACAGACTGGCAAGGCTTATGCCAATTGCACCGAACTGATAAATAGATTGGATGGGCGGACGTCCGGCTGGCGCCGGTGGCGTGCGTCCTACCTTAAACCTGACCTACGGCAGAGTTGGAAAGTTTCGATTTATTGCGGGGGCTTTTGTTCTGATCGTGACCCATCGGTCATCAGTCTAGGACACAGCCCAGAGCCTGCAAGGGCTGTGGGAAAAATTTGTAGGACAATATCTTTTTTGCGGCGGTGTGGTGGGTGGGGATCGTATCGATGGCTGGGTGCGTAGAGGCACGAGAGGGGGACTGCTGCGCAGTCCAACGCGGGCAAGCCCGCTCGCCACAGGGGATGGGTGCCTCTTGGCAGGGCGCCGAGGCAGTGCTGCTCGATAGTGGTGCGTGTTCGTACTTAAAGTGATTTATTAAGAGTTAATATGGTTATATATCAATGAATTAGAAGTTACTTCTAATGTTTGATCTCAATTCAGGCCGCGCCGTATCTCCCCCGCAGCCCATGCCTGGATGTCTTCAATCATCTGCCCATAGAACTGCCGGTAGTTCTGCTCGCTGACGTAGCCCACATGGGGTGTGGCCAATACATTGGGCAGATGGCGGAACCCATGGTCCACTGGCAATGGCTCCTGCCCGAACACATCCAGCGCTGCGCCGGCCAATCGGCCATGGCGCAGTGCATCGACCAACGCCGCTTCATCAACGATCGGCCCGCGTGCCGTGTTGACCAGGCGTGCACTGGGCTTCATCCAGCCCAGGGCCTGGGCATCCACCAGTCCACGGCTGCGCTCGCTGAGCACCAGGTGAATCGACAGCACATCGGCTTGCTCGAACAATTGGCGCTTGCTGACCCAGGTTACCCCCACGGCGGCGGCGCGTTCCGGGGTAAGGTTTTCGCTCCAGGCAATCACACGCATGCCAAACACCTGGCCAAACTGCGCCACGCGCTGGCCAATACTGCCCAGGCCGAGGATGCCCAGGGTCTTGCCATGCAGATCGCCGCCCAGCCCTTGTTGCCACTGGCCGGCGCGCAGGGCGTTGGCTTCAGCCAGCAGATTGCGCGTGGACGCCATGATCAACGCCCAGGTCAACTCCGGCGCCGCGTGCTTGTAGCTGTCGGTGCCGCACACCTGGATGCCCAGGGCCTTGGCCGCGGCCAGGTCGATGGCCGCATTGCGCATACCACCGGTGACCAGCAGTTTAAGCGCCGGCAACCCTTGCAACAGCGCCTGATCGAAAAGCGTGCGCTCGCGCATCACGCAAATCACCTCAAACCCCTGCAAGCGAGCGATCAGGGTGGCGGTATCGGCCGGATAGTCGTGCAGGAAATGCACCTGGCCGACCGCCTCCAGCACGGACCAATCCACCACGTCCCGCGCGACGTCTTGCCAATCATCTATGACTGCGATCTGTACGGACATACACACCTGCCTTGCGTTAACTGGGGCTTGACCGTTACACCCAATGCACAGCCATTGCCACCACCGCGTAACGGGCCGCCTTGGCCAGGCTGACGATCAATATAAAACGCCAGAGCGGCTCCCGCATCACGCCGGCCACCAGGGTCAGTGGGTCGCCGATGATCGGCAGCCAACTGAGCAGCAGTGACCAATGGCCCCAACGACGATAATGGCCGCGGGACTTTTCCAACTGTGCAGCGCTCACAGGAAACCAGCGACGGTCCTTGAACAGCTCGACCGAACGGCCCAGCAACCAATTGACCAACGAGCCCAATACGTTGCCCAGGGTCGCGATGCCGAGCAGTAGCCACAGCGAGTAGCTGCCATTGAGCAGCAGCGCCACCAGCACCGCTTCCGATTGCAGCGGTAACAGCGTAGCCGCCCCGAAAGCGCTGAGAAACAGCCCGGCATAGCCTGCAAACATAGATCAGTGGGCCGGGTATTCGGCTACCACCACATCTTTGCCGGCGCGGGTCAGGCCAATGACTTGATAGGCATCGCTCATGCCCTGGGTTTCCATCCCTGGCGAGCCCATGGGCATGCCTGGTGCGGCGATGCCCAACAGATCGTCGCGCTTGCGCAGGGCCAACACTTGATCAGCCGGCACATGGCCTTCGACGAACTTGCCGTCGATCACCGCGGTATGGCAGGACGCCAGGCGCGGAGCCACGCCCAGGCGCTGCTTGACCGAACTCATGTCGGCTTCCACATGATCGTTGACCTTGAACCCGTTGGCTTCGAGGTGGCTGATCCATTTTTTGCAGCAGCCGCAGTTGGCATCGCGATGCACGTCAATCGGGATCAGTTCGGCGGCCTGGGCCAGGCTGGTCATGAACAGGGCGGACAGTAAAGTCAGGCGCAGGGTGGTTTTCATAGACAGGTCCCATCGGTTACGGAGTGCGCAAAGAGCGCGCATTGTCCGCGCTTTTGCGAAGCAGGTGAGGTGGTTATGTTTCGAAATTATACGCGCACGCGACAGTCTCGGAGCTTAGCGTCCGCTGCTGTCAGCAAACTGAGAGAAAGATGACAAGTTTGTCAGCTCAGTACGATTCCAGGCGTTGCTTGAGTTGGTCCATGGCCTGGTTCGACAGCGCCACCATGCGCGCTTGCAAGGTATCGAGCTGCAGCTCGGTCTCATAGCTGAGCACCCGGGTAAACAGGGTGCCGCTGCCACGCGCCTGGAGAAAGTAGTGAATGCTGCCATCCACGGCGAGGGAGGTGAACACGGTCTTGAACTCCCGGGGCGGCACGGCGATCTGCACCCGGTAGCTCATGGGCACTCGTACCCCCAGCAGGTCGATCATTTCGGTGAAGCGCTGGCCAACGGGCAGTGAGCCGCTGGTACCGGTGTCTGCGCTCAACGAGGTGGGGTGCCATTCGTGCCAGCGGTCGGGCTGGGTCACGTAGTCATAGACAGTTTCGATGGGGGCTTGGATATAGCGTTCCTGGCTGATTCGCTCGACGCGGAGCGGGTGCTCAACTGCATTCATGTCACACCTCCTGTGCGGCTAGGAACTGTCAGAATAGTCGCACTCCCGTACAACGCACGGGAGTCTCCAGGCTTTTTTCGACGTAACGCCGGCAAGCGCTATAGCTGATAGTTTTTCAACTCCCGGGCAATCACCATGCGCTGGATCTCACTGGTACCCTCATAAATCTGCGTAATCCGCGCATCCCGGTAGTAGCGTTCCACCGGGTAGTCTTCCAGGTAGCCATAGCCGCCATGGATCTGCATCGCCGAAGAGCAGACTTTCTCGGCCATTTCCGAAGCAAACAGCTTGGCCTGGGAGGCTTCGGACAGGCACGGCTTGCCCGCACTGCGCAACCGTGCGGCATGCAGGATCAGCAAGCGTGCGGCATTGAGGCGGGTCTGCATGTCGGCCAGCAGGTTGGCCACGCTCTGGTGCTCAATAATGGCCTTGTCGAACTGCACCCGGTCACGGGCGTAGGCCAACGCCGCTTCAAAGGCCGCGCGGGCAATGCCCAGGGCCTGGGCGGCGATACCGATGCGCCCACCCTCCAGGTTGGACAGGGCAATGGCCAGGCCCTTGCCGCGTTCGCCCAGCAGGTTGGCTTCGGGCACGCTGCACTGGCTGAGGGTCACGGCGCAGGTGTCCGAGGCGCGGATGCCCATCTTGTGTTCGGTACGGTCCACGGTGAAACCTGGGGTGTCGGTGGGCACCAGGAACGCCGAAATGCCCTTTTTGCCCAACTCCGGGTCGGTCACTGCAAACACAATCGCTAATTTGGCCCGTTTGCCATTGCTGACAAACTGCTTGGCGCCGTTGATCACCCACTGGCCATCACGCAATTCGGCGCGGGTGCGCAGGTTGTGGGCTTCGGAGCCGGCCTGGGGCTCGGTCAGGCAAAAGCAGCCGATGGCCTGGCCGCTGGCCAGTTCGGCCAGCCAGGTTTCTTTCTGTGCCTGTGTGCCGTAGTTGAGGATCGGCCCGCAACCCACTGAATTATGGATACTCATCAGCGCGCCTACCGCGCCGTCACCCGCAGAAATCTCCTCGACGGCCAGGGCGTAGGCCACGTAATCCACATAGGTGCCCCCCCATTCTTCCGGCACTACCATGCCCAGCAGGCCCAGTTCTCCCATCTTGGCGACCAGGCCGTCGTCGATCCAGCCGGCCTTTTCCCAGGCCTGGGCATGGGGCGCGATTTCGCCACGGGCAAAGTCGCGCGCCATGTCGCGAATCATGACTTGTTCTTCTGTAAATTCAATATCTTGCATGAGTTAGTTTCCGTTCTTCGCGAAGTCTTGGAAGAAGCTGTCGACGTGGTGCTGGTCCAATGCCGAGAGCGTTGGCGGGTTCCAGCGCGGGGCTTTGTCCTTATCGATCAACAACGCGCGCACGCCTTCGATCAGGTCGCCCCGGGCGAACCACTGGCGGTCCAGGTGCAGTTCCAAGGCGAAGCAATCTTCCAGTGCCAGGTGGCGACCGCGTCGCAGCATCTGCAGGGTGACGGCCATGGCCAAGGGGGAGCGGGTCTGCATCAACTGCGAGGTGCTCAGCGCCCATTCATGGCTATCGGCGACGGTCACTTGTTGCAGTTGTTCGACAATGCTCGGCACATCCGGCTGGGCAAAGAAGTGGTCGATGGCCGGGCGCAGGGCGGCCAGTGGCGCATCCGGCAATTGTTGCACCGCAAGCTTGGCCAGCAAGCCTTGCAGGTCCTTGAGTGGCGAATCGTGCCATTGCAGGCGGTCGAGTTTCTGATCCAGTTCCGCCAGCCTGGCGCTGTCGAGGTACCAGTCGGCGAGCCCGCAGTACAGGGCGTCGGCGGCGCGGATCTGCACCCCGGTCACCCCCAGGTAAATCCCCAGCTCGCCAGGAATGCGCGGCAGGAAGTAGCTGCCGCCCACATCCGGGAAGTAACCGATGGCCACTTCCGGCATGGCCAGGCGGCTGCGTTCGGTGACAACCCGCAGGTCGGCCCCCTGGACCAGGCCCATGCCGCCGCCCAGGACAAAGCCGTCCATCAGGGCGAGGACCGGCTTGCGGTAATGATGAATGGCCAGGTCGAGGGCGTATTCTTCGACGAAGAAGTCTTCATGCAGGGTGTCGCCACCCTTGAAGCTGTCGTACAGCGAGCGGATATCGCCACCGGCGCAGAAGGCTTTCTCGCCGGCGCCGCGCAACACCACGGCATGCACCTGGGCATCCTCGGCCCAGGCGCGCAAATGCGCCGAAAGGCTGCGGACCATGTCCAGGGTGATGGCATTGAGGCCGGCGGGGCGGTTGAGGGTCAGGTGGCCGATATGGTTGCGTACTTCGGCCAGGACGCTGTCCTGGGAGGACTGGGTGCTGCATGTCGCCTGGGACTGAGCCTGAGCAGTCATCTGTAACTCCCTGCTTTTATTGTTCTTTATCAAAATGTTCGCGGGCGAACCATCTCCGGATCGTACCAGTGCAAATTTGCCCAGTACAAGCCGGAATCCTGCAGGTCATCTTTGCATTTATGCAGGGGGGTATTCGATAAAAAACCAGGGTGGGCGCGCCTACACCCGGCTGGCCAGCACTTGGCCAATGCTGCGGCGGCGCGCATGGTCTTCGGCGATGTGGATCAGCTCTTCCAGTTCGCTGGGGGTGACGTCGAAAAACTGCTCCATTTGCGCCAACGCCTGCTCCAGGTCCACGGCGGTGATTTTGGCGTCCACCTCCCGAGCGTGCGGTTGCACCATCACCGGCACCTCGGCGGGGCCCTTGGGGTAACGGGTGCGGGTCAGGTTGTTATAGGCCAGGGCCGAGAGCAGCAGGGTGCCAGCCCCCAGCATGACCGGCCCGACCTCCTGCCAACCCAGGGCGATGCTGGCCGGGTCGGCAAGGACCAGGGTCATGGCCAGGCCACCCGAGGGCGGGTGCAGGCAACGCAGCCAGCACATCAGCATCAACGCCATGCCCGCCGCAAGGCAGGCACTGCCCAGGGTCCGGCCCAAGACCCGGGCTACCAGCAAGGCCACCACACTGGCGCATAGATAGCTGCCAATAATCGACCATGGCTGGGCGAGGGCCCCCGATGACACCGCAAACAACAGCACGGCAGAGGCCCCCAGCGGACCCAGCAGGTGCATGGCCACTTCCAGGCCATACACCTGGGCGCAGAGCCATACGCTAAACAGGGTGCCCAGGGCCATGCCGATGGCGGCGCGGCTCCATTCGGCGGGACGGGTATTGATAGCAGCGGGTAACCAACGAGCGAGCATTGCGGGGCAGTCCAATCTTCAAAGGCGAGCAGGAAATAATGCGGGATCAGGCAAAAAGAAGGGCTTTGCGGTTTCCCGCAAAGCCCTGCGAAAGTTCCAACATTTGGGGGAGGAACCGGCGAAGTGTGCCGATCAATCAAACCCCTCGCCAATGCATATTAATGCAGGTTAAGTGCAGTATTTTTGCATCAACATCGCTCCTACCCCAGGCTGACCTTGCCCAGCACCCGCTCGTGGTTCTCGGCATTGATCAACGACTTCTGCACACTTTCCCGCAGCCGTGGGTCATTGGCCAGCGGCCCCTTGAGCGCGACCAGGGCGTCGCGCAACTCCATCAGCCGATCAAGGGTGGGCATGGGGATATAGCCGACATGTACCTGCTCAATAGGCAATTGCTCTTTAGCCATGGCGGCGATCCTCTGAGGCGTCTTTTGAACGTTTGGCGGTAACTATGCAGCACAGATGTAAAACCAGTTTAGCGCCGGGGTTATGGGGCTGATAGGGGAGCTGGTACCGGCATTTACGGATACAAACGTAGGAGCTTTCTTGATAGTGCGTGTGGCGCTTATGACCACCCCACAGGGCTTTAAATGCCTGCTATGGCCCAGCCCGCTCCAGACGCAGCAGCACATAGGTGTTTTTATCGAATGGCCCCGTCAGTACCGGCGTCAATCCGCGCCAGCGTGGCTCATCGAGGCGCTGGAAATCAGCCTGGTCCATCACCAGCCACGCCGGCGTCGGCAACGAGGCCAGGTCTGCAGGTGCCTGGGTAAACAGCGGCACCCGGTCACATTCCACATTGACCATGAACTTGATGGCCTTGGCGTCTTTACCCAAGCCATGCAATACCAGCGGCGCCGGGTGCTGCTGGATCAGCGCATGGGCCTCGCGGGCAAAGGTGCGGGTGTCGTAGAGACGGCGCTCCACCGGTTCGACCACCAGGATGTACAGGCCCCAAACCGCCAGCACCGCGCAAAACGCCGGCCCCACCGGGCGCCAGCGCCACTTGAGGAGCATCCCGACACTCAGGAGCTGCAAGCCGATCAACAGGCCCAACACGCCCTGGAAATGCTCCAGCTGCGCAGCAAAGCGCTGGCGCGCCACCAGCAGCGCGCCGATCAACAGCCCCGGGGTCAGCGCCCACAGCCCCAGCATCAAGCCCCGCAGCCCCTTGAACAGCCGCCCGTCCACCCTGTGGAACGGGTACGCGGCGATAATCGCCACCATCGGCATCATCGGTAACACATAGCGGGCTTTTTTCGCCTCGGGGATCGACAGGCCAAGCAGCACGATCAAACCCGCAGCCGTGCACCCCAGCAACAACTGCCATGCGCTATCAGCGGTGCGCCGGGCACTGAACAGCACCGCCAGTAGCGCCAGCAGGGCCAACGGGTAGGCCGGGGCGTAGTTGCCCAGGGAGCTGCTGAAGTAATACCAGACGCTGCCGGAGCCTTCGCGGCCGTCCAGGCGCCCGAGGAACTGCATGCGGATCACGTCCTGCATAAAGCTTTCGCCACCACTGACCTTGGCCAGCAACAGCAGCAAGCCGACACACGCCAGCAGCAGCGCCAAGGCCAGCACGCCGAAGCTGAACAACCGGCGCCACTGACGATTGAGCAGGTAATAGCTGCACAACACCCCGGTGGGGATCACGAGGCCGATGGGCCCGCGAATCGCAAAGCCGAGCAATAACAGGAGCAACAGCCAGGGCAGGCGCCGAGGGCTGGCGAAGTGATCGTGGGCGTAGCCCAGGTAAAACAGCGCCAGGGTCACCGCCGCGAGCATCTGATCCAGGGAGACCGCGCGGGTTTCGCTGATAAATGTGCTGCTGAGCAACAACAACGCGATGCTCAGCAGCGCCCAGCGCTGGGAGTAGGGCGCGGTCAGGCGGTAGACCAGGGCGACGATGACCGCCGAGGCAACGGCGGTCGGCAGCCAGGCACTGAAGCTGGTGACCCGCCCCAGGGGCAGCGACAACAGCCAGGTCAGCAGGGTTGAGGTCGACAGGTAATCGGCATACGGCTGGCCATAGGTGGAGGGGAAAAACCCCGGGCCGTGGCGCAACATCTCCTGGGCGAACAGCACAAAGCGCGAGTCAAAACCGATAATTGCCTGGTCCCAGTTGCCGGCGACAAACAGCAGCAGCGCCAGGAGCCCGACGCCCCAGGATTGGCGGTGCAGGGCCGGGCTGGCTAGCGTGTCCACGCCTCAGGCCTCCAGCAGCCGGGGTACCCACTGTTGCTGGGGGATCGGCAAGTCGCAGGACTGCCCACGCCCCATCGGGAAGTAGTGGAAGCCCTTGCGCGCCAGGCGCTCGGCGTCATACAGGTTGCGCCCGTCAAAGATCACCGGCGCCTTGAGGCGGGCGTGCAGCAGGTCGAAATCCGGGGCTTTGAACTGCTGCCACTCAGTGCAGATGATCAAGGCATCGGCGCCGCCCAGGGTCGATTCCGGGGTGCCCATCAGCATCAGGCGCGGGTCATTGCCGTACAGCTTCTGGGTTTCCTGCATGGCCTCGGGGTCGAAGGCCCGCACGTTGGCCCCGGCGGCCCACAGCGATTCCATCAGCACCCGGCTGGGGGCATCGCGCATGTCGTCGGTGTTGGGCTTGAACGCCAGGCCCCACAAGGCGAAGGTTTTGCCGCGCAGTTCGCCCTTGTAGAACGCCCGGATCCGCTCGAACAGTTTGCTTTTCTGCCGCTGGTTGATGGCTTCCACCGCTTCGAGCAGGTCACTGGAGCAATTGGCTTGGCGAGCGCTGTGGATCAGCGCGCGCATGTCCTTGGGGAAGCACGAGCCGCCGTAGCCGCAGCCCGGGTAGATAAAGTGGTAGCCGATCCGCGAGTCGGCGCCGATGCCCAGGCGCACCGATTCGATATCGGCCCCCAGGTGCTCGGCCAGCTCGGCGATCTGGTTGATAAAGCTGATCTTGGTCGCCAGCATGCAGTTGGCGGCGTACTTGGTCAGCTCGGCGCTGCGCACATCCATAAAGATAATGCGGTCGTGGTTGCGGTTGAACGGCGCGTACAGGTCACGCATCACCTCACGCACTTCTTCGCGTTCGCAACCGATGATGATCCGGTCGGGGCGTCGGCAGTCGGCCACCGCAGAGCCTTCCTTGAGGAATTCCGGGTTGGAGACAATATCGAACACCAGGCTGCGACCGGCCAGGGCCTTGTCGATATGGGCGCGCAGGGTGTCGCCGGTGCCCACCGGGACCGTGGATTTTTCCACCAGGATTACCGGCTCGACGCGATGGCGGGCCACCGCATCGCCCACCGACAGCACATACTTCAAGTCCGCCGAGCCGTCTTCGTCCGAAGGCGTGCCAACTGCGATAAACAACACTTCGCCATGCTCGACCGCGAGTTTTTCCTGGCTGGTGAAGGTCAACCGGCCGTTTTCCAGGTTTTCCCGGACCAGGCTGGCAAGCCCCGGCTCGAAAATGCTCACATGGCCTTGTTGCAGCAGGCGCACCTTGTTTTCGTCAACGTCCATGCAGATCACATCGTGACCGACCTCGGCCAATACGGTGGCCTGTACCAGGCCAACGTAACCACTACCAAATACGCTGATTTTCATGGGGTATTCCTGGGGCTTGTGTTGCCGATACGACGGGAGTTGATGGTCAGCACACCCAGGATGACCAGAGCCACCCCCAAGGTCCGTGACAGGGAAAAGGGTTCGTTGAAGCCCGGCAGGCTGGCCGCCAGCAGGTACACCAGGACGTAGCTGATACTCAGCAACGAATAGGCGCGACCCAGGGGCAGGTGCTGCAGCGCGCCGAGCCAGCACAGCATTGACAGGGCGTAGGCCACGATGGCC
This sequence comes from Pseudomonas sp. FP2294, assembly GCF_030687625.1. Taxonomy (NCBI): domain Bacteria; kingdom Pseudomonadati; phylum Pseudomonadota; class Gammaproteobacteria; order Pseudomonadales; family Pseudomonadaceae; genus Pseudomonas; species Pseudomonas sp. FP2294. The sequence continues at coordinate 2,884,300 of NZ_CP117441.1, read as the reverse complement.
AGGGCGACCACGCCCAAGGCCACGGGATCAACCATGGGCGCGGCGAGCCACTCCGCCGGCAATGGCAGGCGCGTCATGCTCCAGCGCATGCCCAACTGGGCCGCGCTGACCAGTGCTACGCTGGATAACGCCAGGGTGAAACCGCGCAACCGGCTCATACCTGACCTCCCAGCAGCAGCACGCCGGCCATCACCAGGGCCACGCCCACCCAGTGGCGGCGATCCACCGGCTCATGGAACACAAAGCGCGCCACCAGGGTGATCAATACAAAATTCAGGCTGAGCATCGGGTAGGCAATCCCCACTTCCAGGCGTTGCAGCACCAGTAGCCACACCAGCAGGCCCAGGCCCAGGCACAGCAGGGCCGACCAGAGCCAGGGCGAGCGCAGTTTCAACGCCCAGCCCGCAGGCTGGCCGCGCCAGCCTTCCACGGCATACTTTTGCGCGATCTGGCCCATGCAGGTCAGCAGGCACGCGGCCAGAAGCAGCAGCAGGGTGATCAAGGCGCCACCTGCGGGAACAGCAGAATCACCATATTGCCTTGCTCGTAGCGCTTGCCGTCTGCGGGCAGCAATGCCAGTTCGCGTTGCTCAGATGCGCCCTTCACGCGCATTACCACGCCCACCGAACCCTGTTTGCGCGCGTCGCCCAGCCACTGCTGGACGCTTGCGAGTTTGACCCGTCGGGCGGCGCTGTCGGCATAGGCCAGGCCGTATTTGACTTCTCCGGTGGTGTTGTACAGCGCCACGTCCGGACGCTTGAGCCGCCACGCCAGGGCCGAGGCTGCGCCCAGGTCGTTGCTCAGCAGGCGCTGGGTAGTCGCCAGTTCTACGGCGTGATCGATAATGAACTGGTCCGGTGTCTTGTTATTCACCACCGAGTGCGGCAATGCCGCCGGCACCAGGGCCACCAGTAACCAACTGCCCAGTGCCGGCGCCGCCCACAAACGCAACGGGCGTAACGCCTGCAGCAGGTTGGCGATGATCCAGCCCAGCAGCACGCTGAATACCAGCACCAGGCTCAGCAGTTCCTGCTGCGGGGCATAAATCGGCTTCTTCAACTGGAAGTACACGATTGCCAGCAGGCCCAGCACCCCGATGATCAGGTTGAGCCAGCCATTGACTTGCAGCACCCGGCCACGGGCCTGGGCCAGCTTGTCGGTCAGGGTATGGCCCATCAGCAATGCCAAAGGCAGCAGGCACGGCAGGATATAGGCCGGCAGCTTGCCCTTGCTCAGGCTGAAAAACGCCAGGGGCATCAGCAGCCAAAACAACAGGAAGCCGATCTTGTGCGTGCGTTTTTCCTGCCACGCCTGTTTCAGGGTGGAGGGCAGCAGGGCCAGCCACGGCAAGCTGAACGCGGCCAGCAACGGCAGGTAGTACCACCAGGCTTGTTCGTGCTGGGCATCTTCACCGGCAAACCGCTGGATGTGCTCGTGCCAGAAGAAGAAGTTCCAGTAGTCGGGCTCCTGGGCATGCACCATCAGCGCCCAGGGCAGGCTGACCGCAATCGCCACCGCCACGGCAACCAGACCATAGGCCAACAGTTCACGCAAACGCTTTTGCCAGACCATATAGGGCAGGGCGATCAATACCGGCAGCAGCCACGCCAGAAAACCCTTGGTCATGAAGCCCATGGCGCAGGCAAACCCCAGCAAGGCCCAGGCGCCCAGGCGGGCGCGTCGGGTCTGGCTGTCGATACATAGCCACAAGGCCACGCCGCTGAGGTTGACCCAGAAACTGAACTGCGGGTCGAGGTTGGCGTAGCCACCGGACATCGCCACGCTGATAAAACTCATGTACAGCACGCTGCAGACCAGGCTCTTGCGCGGATCGTTCCACAGGCGCCGGGCCATGAAGTACACCAGCAATATGCTCAAGCCCGTGGCCAGCGCAGAGGCTACGCGCACGCCGAACAGGTTCTGCCCGAACAGCGCCTGGCCGAGGGCGATCATCCAGTAGCCGGCCGCCGGTTTTTCGAAATAGCGGATGCCCATAAAGTGCGGCGACGCCCATTTGCCGGTCAGCAGCATTTCCTGGCTGATCTGCGCATAACGGGTTTCGTCCGGGATCCACAGGCCATGGGTGACCATCGGCAACAGATAGCACAGGCCGAAGACCAACAGGAGCAGGGGCAGGGCCCAACGTCGGATCATGCCTGTTGCACTCCCAGCCAGCCTTCGCGGCCGCCGAGTACGCCGCGTGTCAGATGCGCCAGGGGCAGGCTGGCCGGATCGGCCGGCAGCAGGTTGCCCAAGGGTTGGAACTGGATGCCGCGCTGTCCTGCCTGGGCGAGCAGCTGGCGAAATTCATTGGCCATCAGAATCCCTTCTACTTCTGCGTGGATCGTATAGACGTTGAGTGTCGATTCGGTGAACCGATCAAGAATAAAGCGATTGAAGTCCTTGGACGCGACCTGTGGCCCGACCACCTCATCGAAAGTCGGCAAGTCCACCGGGACCTGCGGCGTGCCGGCGCTGCCATCGGCGAGGATCGGGCGGAACAGGCTGGTGCCGCGACAGTCGCTGTTGTAGCGCAAGCCAAAGCCTTGCTTGGCCTGCACCACACGCTCATCGGCCCGCCAGCCGGCGGCGGCAGAACACTGCACCGGGGCGCCGAGGATATCGCCCAGGGTGTCGAGCCCACGGCGTACCTGCTCCACCAATTGCGCATCGCTCCAGCGCCCGGCATTGGCTTGCCAGCCATGGTGATCCCAGGCGTGCAGGCCCACTTCGTGCCCGGCGGCCTTGGCCTGGCGCATCAGGTGCCCCAGGTCGCGGCCAATCGGCTTGCCCGGCCAGGCGGTGCCGGCCAGCAGAATGTCCCAGCCATACAGCCCGGCCGCGTTGGAACGCAGCATCTTCCACAGGAACTGCGGGCGGATCAGGCGCCACAAGTGGCGGCCCATGTTGTCCGGGCCGACACTGAAGAAGAACGTCGCCTTGATGCCGGCCTCATCCAGCAACTCCAGCAACCGTGGCACGCCATCACGGGTGCCGCGGTAGGTGTCGACGTCGATGCGCAGACCTGCCTTCATTATTTGCCTGCTTCGCTGGACTGGGCGATTTCCAGCATCGCTTCACGCAGGAAGAAGTCCAGGGTGTTGCCGATGGTTTCGCTCATCGCCACGCTCGGCTCCCAGTTCAACAGGCGCTTGGCGTTGGCAATGCTCGGCTTGCGGTGCGCCACATCCTGATAACCGGCGCCGTAGAACGCCTTGCTTTCCACTTCGCGAAAGCCCGCGAATGGCGGGAAGTTACCGCGCAACGGGTGGGCCTCGAACTGACGCAGCAGCTCTTCGCCCAACTGGCGGATGCTGGCTTCGTTGTCCGGGTTGCCGATATTGATGATCTGGCCGTTGCACGCGTCGTTATCGTTGTCGATGATCCGCGCCAGGGCCTCGATGCCGTCGGCAATGTCGGTGAAGCAGCGCTTCTGCTCGCCGCCGTCAAACAGGCGGATCGGCGTGCCTTCCACCAGGTTGAGGATCAACTGGGTAATGGCCCGGGAACTGCCGATGCGGGCCGAGTCCAGGCGATCCAGGCGCGGGCCCATCCAGTTGAATGGGCGGAACAGGGTGAAATTCAGACCCTTGGCGCCATAGGCCCAGATCACCCGGTCCAGCAACTGCTTGGAGACCGAGTAGATCCAGCGCTGTTTATTGATCGGGCCGACCACCAGGTTGGAGGTGTCTTCGTCGAAGTTCTGGTCCTGGCACATGCCATAGACTTCAGAGGTCGACGGGAAAATCACGCGTTTGTTGTACTTGACGCAGTAGCGCACCAGCTTGAGGTTTTCTTCGAAGTCCAGCTCGAACACGCGCAGCGGGTTGCGGGTGTATTCGATGGGCGTGGCGATGGCCACCAGCGGCAGGACCACGTCGCATTTCTTGATGTGGTACTCGATCCACTCGGAGTGAATGCTGATATCGCCTTCCACATAATGGAAGTTGGGGTGGCTGCGCAGGCGCTCGATGGCGTCGGAGCCGATATCCAGGCCGTAGACTTCGTAGCGATCGTCGCGCAACAGGCGCTCGGACAGGTGGTTGCCGATAAAGCCGTTGACCCCCAGGATCAGCACGCGGGTACGCCGTGGTTTACCGCCCGATTCGGCGCCGCGCAGGATCGAGCCATCCACCAGGCCCAGCTCATCGGCCAGGGCCGGGGCGGTCAGGTACAGGCCATGGTCATTGCGCTGGCCGAAGTGGATGACCAGAGAGTCTTCACCGCAGGCAATGCGCAGCGGGTTGACGCTGATCACACGGCCGGGCGCCTGGCCTTCGTTGCCCTTGAGTACTTCGGCTTGCCACACGATCAGCTTGTGTTCGCCCACGGCACAGAAGGCGCCAGGGTACGGCTGGGTCACGGCCCGCACCAGGTTGAACAGCTCTTCTGCAGGTTTGCTCCAGACGAGCTTGCCGTCCGCCGGGGTACGGCGGCCAAAGCAGGTGGCCTGGCTTTCGTCCTGGGCGGTTTCGCTCAACGTGCCCTTGGCCAGTTGCGGCAGGGCATCGCGCAGCAACTGGGTGGCCGCCTCGCGCAGCTTGGCGTGGAGTGTCAGGCCGGTGTCGCTGCGTTCGATCATGACTTTTTGCTGGGCGAGAATCGCGCCAGCATCCGCACGCTTGACCATGCGGTGCAGGGTCACGCCGGTTTCGGTTTCGCCGTTGACCAGCACCCAGTTGGCCGGCGCACGGCCACGGTATTTGGGCAGCAGCGAACCGTGCAGGTTGAACGCGCCCTGGCGCGCGGTGGCCAACAACGCCTCGCCCAGCAGGTTGCGGTAGTAGAACGAGAAGATGAAGTCCGGGTTCAGCTTGGCCACACGCTCGACCCACAGCGGGTGGTTGGCGTCTTCCGGGGCGTGCACCGGGATGCCGTGGCGGGCGCACAGCTGGGCGACCGAGCCGTAGAAGGTGTTTTCCTTGGGGTCATCGGCATGGGTGAACACGGCAGCAATCGGGTAGCCCGCAGCGAGCAGGGCTTCGATGCCTGCACAGCCAATGTCGTGGTAAGCAAAAACAACAGCTTTAGAACTCATGACGAAACCTGACTGGAAGAGGAAGGGGAAGACGGGGAGGACGGCAGGCCATCAACGATGACCGTTGGCGCAGGGGCTGTCGGCTCGTTGCGCAGCACCTTTTCAATAAAGAAGCGGGGGCGGGCACGCACATCGCTGTACATCCGCCCGAGGTATTCGCCCAACAGGCCCATGCCGATGAACTGCCCGCCAGTAAACACAAACAGCACGGCGAACAGCACGAACAGGCCATCGCCGGCCCAATCGGCACCAAAGGCCAGGCGCAGCACGATCAAGGCAAACGCAAACAACATGCCCAGGGCCGCCAGGCTGAAGCCTACGATGGACAACAGGCGCAGGGGCGTGGTGGTCATGCAGGTCAACAAGTCGAACATCAGGCTGATCAGGCGCATGGCGCTGTATTTGGATTCGCCGTGTTCGCGCTCGGCGTGGTGCACCAGGATCTCCGTGGTATGGCGCGCAAAGCCGTTGGCCAGGATCGGGATAAAGGTGCTGCGCTCACGGCAGGCGAGCATGGCATCGACGATGGTGCGCCGGTAAGCGCGCAGCATGCAGCCATAGTCGGTCATGGCCACGCCGGTGGAGCGCTGCACGGCCAGGTTGATCAGGCGCGAAGGCCAGCGGCGAAAGGCCGAGTCCTGGCGATTATTGCGCACGGTAGCGACCACGTCGTAGCCCAGGGCCGCTTGCTCGACCAGGCGTGGAATCTCTTCGGGCGGGTTTTGCAGGTCGGCATCGAGAGTAATCACCACCTCGCCCCGGCACTGCTCGAAACCGGCCATGATTGCCGCGTGCTGGCCGTAGTTGCGGTTAAGGATCACGGCCACCACAGGGCTGCCGGGCTCGGTTGCCGCGTCTTCGAGCAGTTGGGCGGAACTGTCGCGGCTGCCGTCGTCTACCAGGATGATTTCATACTCATAGGCCAACTGCTCGCACGCCGCACGGGTACGGCGCAGCAGTTCGGGCAGGCTCTGTTCTTCGTTGTAGACCGGGATAACGATCGACACGCAATGAATAGGGTAGGGTTTCAAAGATTCATGACCTCGGATTAGAGCAACTTTGAGCGTAGAGATGACAACAAACATGGGATTAAAGTGCAGGCGACTCAATAAAAAATGGCCGATAGCATACCCATCCTGAGTAAAGCCCATTACGGCCAAAGATAAAGCATTATCAAGGGGTTAGTCAGCAAAGCAGGGCATTCCCTCAAGTATTGCGGCCAAGGTTAAGCGCAAATTTGTCCAGCGAATATGAAAGGCCGATGAAAAACTCGTTTATTTGGTGGGCAGACAGCTAGTGTTCAGCTAGACAATAAGGAACGCAGACAAACGATAACTGTTTGCGCTGTAGTCATTATCTGTAAGTAATTTAATGCGTATTCACGCTGAATCACTCGGCTTGTTAATCCGTAACGCCTGAAGAATCTTCTCTGCAACCCTCTGCAAGTCCCGGTAAAGTAAGCGATCTCTTGCCTGGGTAGTCGGATGAACAGCGTGCAGATACGGCCAGTCTTGATGATGTTGTGGATGACGCTCGGCACGGCCCATGCCACCGGGGCGGACGAGGGGCTGAGCCTGACGCCGGTCGCTCAGGTTCCCGCCGGGGTCGAAGTCAGGGGCCGGCAGGTGGCCGCGTATAGCTGGGATGACCGGCAGGGCCACAACCTGTTGGTGTTGGCCGAGCAGGAAGCCGGCGAGCGCGATGACGACGGCACACAATCGGCGGCGATCTATGCTGCGCAGTACCTGCTGGACGGTGATCGGCCCAAGCGTCTGTGGATGCTGCATGACGATGTGCAGCGTTGCGAATTCGACGCCGGCCTGCATTTCGATAGCGCCGCGACTCACGTCACCGACCTGCTGGGAGATGGCCCCAGCCAAGTGACCGTGGGCTATTCGCGCACCTGCACCAGTGATGTCAGCCCCCGTGAATTCAAGCTGATCATGCATATCGGCAAATCACACAAATACGCACTGCGCGGGGTTGACCGCTATGGCGCCAATTGGTGGGACGAGGAAGCCGGCGCCCTGCGCGGCATGCCGCTGCCCACCGATTGCAGTGTTGCCGGGCAGCAGGCGTTGCTCAGTCAATACCAGGAGCAGGGCACCGACCTGCCATTGCCAGGCTGCTACAACGACGAGCAGGACTTCGCCAAGGCGCGAGCCCAGTTGTTGGCTTTCATGCGTCAGCAGTGGTTTGCGCTGATGCAAAAACAGAACGCCGACTGGAGCCAGCAGCAAAGCCCGGCACCCGCCGAGGATGAGCCCTAGTTTGGTATGCGGCGCCGACCTGGGTTAGACTCGGCGCTCGCTAAACCACTAAATACTGATATTAAACATAGGCTTAGTCTCTATATTTAATCTCAAGGCTGATCTATTTTGACCGAGATTTCCCGCAACCCCCTGACCCTGTATCTCGCGCGCCTGGCGCCTTCCAGCCAACTGACCATGCGCTACGTGCTGCAAGATGCCGCCGACCGCCTGGGGTTCGAAGAGATCAACCTCGAAGATATCGACTGGCATCTGTTGCAACCGGAACACGTAATGGCCCTGGTCGCCGTGTTGCGCGAAGACGGGTATGCACCCAACACCTCATCGCTGTACGTCAACGCCGTGCGCGGGGTAATGAACGAAGCCTGGCGCATCAGCCTGATCAGCCAGGAACACCTGCTGAAGATGCGCTCGGTCAAAGCCACCGCCGGCACGCGCTTGAGCCAGGGGCGTAACCTGCGTCGCACCTTGATCCGCGAACTGATGGATGTCTGCGCCGCCGATCCACGGCCACAGGGCCTGCGGGACGCGGCGGTGATCGGGATCCTCTACGGTTCGGGGATGCGCAAGTCAGAGTCGGTCAACCTCGACCTGGCCCAGGTGAACTTTGCCGAACGCAGCCTGCGGGTGACGGGCAAGGGCAACAAGGAACTGCTCAAGTACGCACCGGCCTGGGCATTTGCCAAATTGCAGGCATGGCTGGAGTTTCGCCGCGAGCAGTTAAAGGAAGGGGAGCAGGACGACAGCTTCCTGTTCAACCGCATCCGCCGCGGCAGCCATATCACCCGCGAACGCATCACCAAACATGCGATTTACTACATCGCCCGCCAGCGTGGTGAACAGGTGGGTGTGAAGATCATGCCCCATGATTTCCGCCGCTCGTTTATTACCCGGGTGATTGAAGAACATGACTTGTCCATTGCGCAGAAACTGGCGCACCACACCAATATCCAGACCACCGCCAGCTACGACGTGCGCGATGACAACGAGCGGCGGCGGGCGATTGATCGGTTTGATCTTTGATCAACGGTCACCAGCGGGTTCGCTGCTACACACCAACGCCTGGCGCTCGTAGTTCAGCGCCTTGTCTTGCGCGGGCAGTGCATACGCCGCAGTGCATTGCTGGCCCCCCCACTTGATAGTCAGGCTGCCCTGGTCCTCTTCAACCAGCACCAAGGCGTTACCGCTGGGGTCGGCGATGGCCAACTGCTTGCCGCTGGCGTCTTCCAGTGAGGCGCCAAACGTCAGGCGCTGGTGCTGTGCATCAAACAGCTCAAACAGCACGCGACGCCCGGTTTTGCCGCTGTAGCGGGCCAATACCACCGCACCACGGCGCGGCACCACTTGCTGTGTGGCCTGGGTGATTTCTACATCACCGCCCAGGTCACGGGTGTCGAGGCTGATCCAGTTCACTCGATAAGGTTGCGCCGAGGGGATGACGGCATAGCCGTTGCGTCCGGTTTCGACGCCGCTGTAGCTGCTGATTTTTGCCCCACTGATGCCCGGTACCTGTACCAGGGCGAAGGTCTCGCTGACGGTCTGCCCCAAGTTGATGCCACCCGCATGCGCCACTACCGAGCCGGAAACGTTGAGGTTTTGTGAGTCATAACCACGCCCCTGGCTGTACCCCAGGCTGATATCGGCCATGGAGGTGCGGCTGTTGATGTTGGCCGATCCCGATTGGCCGCCGGTGCTGCTATGGCCGGCCTGGACTGAATAGAACACATCGCTGGTATCTGCCACATAACCGTTGATACCGGCCTGGGTGCTGGTGTCGCCTTGCTGCGTACTGGTGGTGACAAAAGCGCGGGGTGCCCGAGGCTGGCTGCCCAAGGGAAACGAAACAGACAGGTTGAACTGGGTGTCGGAGTCGGGTGCGCCCCAACTGGCGATCTGCTTGGTGCGTGTCACGCCCAGGTTGTAGCTCAGGTCCCCCCAGTTGTTGTTATAGCCGGCCGAAAAGCTCTGGGAGCCGCCACGGTTCCAATAGCGCTGATCGCTGGCGTTCACATACAGGCTGCCGAACTCACGGTTGCGCCCGAGACTTTGGTTGATCGTCAGGTCGGTACGGGTTTTCGAGTTACCGGTACGTTTGACTGTCTCTTCGCTGGTGTCCTCGACGTGGTCGGTCAGGGTGCGGTAACCCTCGGTCGAATACCGATACGCGGCCAGCGTAAAGTTGGTGTCAGTGCCAGCAAAGGTCTTGGCATACAACGCACGCACACTGTTGCCCTGGGTGGTTTGCCCCTGGGCGGCGCTCGACGAGTGTGTGACGTCCATGGACACGGCACCCAGCGATGTGTTGCGGCCCACCCCCAGGGAGAACGCCTTGTAGTCTTCACTGACTTGCAGGCCGACAATCCCGCTGAGGTTGCTGGTGAGGCCGTAGGCGAGGGTGCTGCTGACAAATTGCGGGCTCGCCAAACCGTCAGCATTGCTGCTGAATTTACCGGCCGAAACGCTGTATTTGACCTGCCCTTCACGCACCATGATCGGCAGGCTGGAGAACGCCTGCGTGGTCACACGCCGACGGCCATCGGCCTCGATGATGGTGATTTCCAGGTCGCCGTTCGAACCGCTAGGGTAGATATCGTTGATCTCGAAAGGCCCGGGTGCGACGTTGGCGGTGTACAGGATGTAGTCGTTCTGGCGGATTTCCACCGTGGCGTTGGTCTGCGCCACGCCACGAATCACCGGCGCATAACCACGCTCGCTGTCGGCGCGCATGCCTTCGTCGGACGCCAGCTTCAGGCCCCGGTAGCGCACGCTGTCGAACAGGTCGGTATCGGAAAAAATCTCGCCGGCACTGAACTGCCCCTTAAGCGCGGTCACGTCATGCTGCACGTAGCTGCGGTTGCTGGTGAAGGTGCTCGGCCGGCCGGTACCGCTACTCAGGTTCGACTCATTGCGCAGCCGCCAGGCGCCCAAGTTAATGCCGTTGCGCAGCCCCAGGTTGTTGTTGATGCGCGTTTCATAGTCGCCGGCAGTGCGGCTGCTGTTGAGTTGATAGTTGATAAACGCCGCCGGCACACCATCCTCCCACAACTGGGGATCGACATAGCCACGCATGCCACGTTGCATCGCGACCTGCGGAATGCTCGCCGCCAGGCGCAGGCGGCTGGCGTCATAGCGCAAGGTCGCCTGGTCGATCAGTGTCGGCAGGTCGTAGCAGTCCTGGGGTTGGTTGGGGTCGAGCTTGCCCTGGGCCTGCAACAGGCTCATGTCGATGCCCAGTTGCTTGAGCAGGTCCAGGGTCAGGCACGGATCGACCCGGCCGGTCTGTGGGTTGCGCTTGAAGTCGATGTCGCGCCGGCCCACCAGGACCTCGTTGCTGTACAAGTCGACCCGGTAGTTGCCGGGCAGCACGCTGTTGGCCGAGAGCAGTTGCTGCAGGTCTACCGACGATTGCGCGCCCTGCAAGAAGGTGGTGTTGAAGACGTTCACGGCGGGCTCATCGGCAATCGCCAAAGACGGCGAACCGGCAAGCATGGCCAGCGATAGCGTGCTCAACTTGAGTGATGTGCAAGTTGTCGACACGCGTGAAGTGCGCTCGCTTGATATGTAATGATTGGGCCTGCAGCCTAAAAGAAAAAACATGCAAAGAACCTATATCATTCCTGTTTATCGAACAGGCGAGGCACGCGAGTACGCACTCGAATCGAACCTGAGGGTTTAAGGGAACTACTTATGGCTTGGCGCGAGTACCCGTAGCCTTGGCCGCCAAGTGCGGTACAAGTTGGGCACTGTATTTATCTTGTGCGCCATAGTCGTTAATACTGGAAAAAGACAGTTGTACTGAATCCTGGCGACTCAGTTGTTTAATGCTGAACTGTTTCTCTGCGCCTGGCGCAATCATTGTCGAGTCGGCAGCCAGTTCCGTTTGTTGCCCGGCCTGTAGTTTTATATCGGCCATGGACACGTGATACAGCGTCGGGTTTTTTACCGTCAGTACTGACCCGGCATCGCGCTTGACCAGTTGCCACTCCAATTGCGCGGGTGCCGACAGGGCATCGCCAGGCAACCCGGAGGGGCGGAAGAAAATCTTGATGCGCTGGCGTACGGCCAGTTGCAACGTGTTGTCGGAGGCGGCGGCTTGCGGGATCTCCTGCACATTGAGCCAGACCACGGACTCACGATCCGTTGGCATCCCGGCACCCTGGTAGAGAACTCGCAGTAACTGCTGCTCCTTGGCAAATATGCGTGCCAGTGGCGGGGTTACGGCGAACGGCGCGGCACTGTCTTGTGTATCGCTGGTATCGACCCAAGACTGAATCAAGACGTCCTGATTACCGTTGCGCACGGTGATATTGGCCTCCTTGTGATCGCCATCGAAGACGATACGGGTGGCACTCAGTGAAATGCTGGCGGCAGCCTGGGTCGCCATAAGCAGGGTCAGCAGCCCCAGGCCTGTGGCAATGGAACGAGGTAACATGATGTCTACCGTTTAGTGGTCGGATAAGTGGCGAGGTCCGAAGACCTCGCACGTGACAGGCGCTGCGTGTCGTTTATTCGTATTGCAGGATGAACGGCAGGGTAGCGTCACCGCGACCCGCGGTGGAGGCGCCGGCTGCACCGGTGGTGACGTAGGCTGCGGCAAAGCTCAAGGTTGCATCGCCGCCGTCGCTGCCTTGGCCGTGCATGGCGCTTTCGATACGGGCGGTGGCCGGGGAGCTGAGGTCGATCAGCGCGCCAGTGCTGTCGAGCAGTGCGATACCGACGTTGCTTGCGCTGCCGTTACCAGGGGTCAGGGCGAGGACTTTTTTACCGGTAACCAGGCCTGAACCGCCACTTTTGGCGTCAAAGATCATTGCCACTTTAGTGCCCAGGTTGCAGTTCACGCTGAGGTTGAAGTCCTTGGCGGTCACACGGCCCGAAGCTGGGTTTTCAGCGGTGCCCATGTCTTTGATGGAGACAGTGCCCATGTCGACGGAGATCACGCGATCGGCGTTGGCACCATCAACCGAGCAAGCGTCGTTGTTGATCAAACCGGTGAAGGTGATTTTGCCGCCGCCGCCCGGGGTACCCGTACCCGGGGTAGTTTCGGCAAACGCACTGCTGCTGGCGGCGATAACTGACACAACGATAAGGGCCAGGGAAAACTTCTTCATGATGATGTCCGTTAGTGTTGGTTGTGGTGATGGGTTGAAACTGCCAACGAACAATAGTTAATCTGGACTTTATAGAGAATAAGACGATTCTTATAAAGCACTTAAGTGAGGGGTAATCGGTTTTATAGCGGGCTTAATAAAAGGAGTTTAGTTAAAAATATTGTATTCCAGACAGTAGGCCAACAAGTCCTGATCGCTGCTTACTTCAAGTTTTCGCATGGCGGAAATCTTCTGCGCGCTGATGGTTTTTGAACTTCTATTTTGGCTGCGCGCGATATCACTGACACTTTTTCCTGAAATAAATAAGCGCAATATTTCAAATTCTTTGGGCGACAGCGTAGAGAAGCGTTCATCAATAGCGGTCAACGACTCGATAACGGAGGTCTTGGCCGGCTCCAGGCTCCGGTAATGCGCCTGCTGGGCAATGGACTTGAGGGCGACCTGAATTTCCGTATGCAACTGGCTTTTCTGGATCACGCCCACCACGCCCAATTCCTGCAGGCGGGTAAGAATCAGGTGATTGGAGATCATGGTCAGAATCAGGATCTGCACGTCGGGGAAATGCCGCTTCAGGTACTCCACCAGCTTCAAGCCATCGCCGTAGGGCGAATCACCGGGCATGTTGTAATCGGTGATCACAATGTCGATGGGCTGCTGCTCAAGCAATTTGATGAGGCCCGCCGAACAGATCGCTTCGCCGATGACTTGAAAACGCTCGTCTCTCTCGACGAGTTCACGCACCCCCAGAAGCACGATGGGGTGATCGTCTGCAATTACCACAGTGAATGTCTTCATAGGGGGGAGCCGTAATCCTGGTTCAGTAAGTGAGGTGATCCCATGCGCGTGTACACAAGGGCGTGCGGTGCGCTCATAGCTGCGCCCCGAGCAAGGCCGACAGCCTGCCGATAACCTGCTTTATCCGCAGTTCCAGCCCGGCATTGAGCCGACCGACTGCCAACTGGCTTTCCAGCTCGATGCACGCCTGGGCCAGGTCGAGTGCCTGCACGGCACCCAATGCGCCGGCAACCGAGTGCAGGGTTTCAGCCAGGCACCGGCAATCACGCTGCTCAAGTGCGGCACTGATGCGCTGCAAGTCTTGCTGCACGCTGCTGATAAACAACGGGCGCATTTTGTCCGACAGCTGGACCGTGTCAATCACCAGCAGCTCGGCGCGCAATGTCGGTTTGCACAGTTTGATCAATTGCGCACGCAGGGTTTGCAGGCTCAAGGGTTTTACCAACCAGGCATTCATCCCGACCGCCAGACAACGAATGCCTTCCTCGCGCATGGCATTGGCGGTGACACCGATGATAGGCAACTGGGGGTCATGCTCTCTGAGGGTGCGGGCCAGTTCATAGCCGTTCATCAACGGCATATTGATGTCCGTCAGCACCAGGTCAAAGGCCTGGGGTTGCCACAGGTGCATGGCTTGCTCGCCATTGTCTGCCAGCGTCACCGTGCAGCCGAGGGCCTCGAGTTGCTCCTTGATGATTTCCTGGTTCACCGGATTGTCTTCGGCGACCAGAATGCGCAGCTCCAACTGCCCCGCGCTCTGTTGCTCGACACGCAGCGCTGACGCCTGTTTACCTTGCTGTGCCAGCGCAACCACCGACGCAATGGCGCGCACATCATGCACATCCACTTCCCAGCCCTGCGCGGTGCACAGGGGCGGGCTATGCGCGCCCGGCACACACAGCACCCGCGGTCCAGCCCAAGGCTGCAGGGGACCGGCAGGCAGCATATCCACCAGCACCGCCTGCGCACTCTGCTGCTCCAGGGGCAGCGCCGCCAACGTGGCCTGGATACCCAAGCGGTTGAGCCAGTCGCACAGGGACTCCGCCAACTCGCGCACGGGGGCCTGCACATACACAGGTGAAGTACTCGGTTCAATGGGCGTGAGGCCCGGCAGCTCGCTGGTACCGAGCGGCAAGCGCATCTTCAGGGTAAAACTGCTGCCCAGGCCGGGTTCGCTGACGACCTTGATCTGGCCGTCCATCATCTCGGCCAGCCAGCGACAAATCGGCAGCCCCAACCCTGCGCCGCCTTGGCCGGCGGTGTCCGGGGCCTGGTAGAACAAATCGAACAGCTTGGCTTGCTGCGCCTGGCTGATGCCCACGCCAGAATCGGTCACCTGCCATTCGAGGTCGACGCGATCGTCGCCGCGGCGCACGGCCCTGGCCCGAATCACCACGCGCCCGATGTCGGTGAACTTGACGGCATTGCTCACCAGATTGTTGAGGATCTGGCGGATACGCATGGGGTCGCCGACTACGCAGTCCGGCAGTTGCGCGTCAATGCAGCCATACAGTTGCAGGCCCTTGCGCTGAGCGAAGGCGGTGTAGGTGTGCAGCGTGTCTTCCAACATGTCCAGGGGGCAGAACTCGATGGATTCGATTGCCATCTGCCCGGATTCTATTTTCGACACATCCAGCACGTCGCTGATCAGTTGGAACAACGTCGCAGATGAGCGCTGGATCGTGTGCAGGTAGGTTTTCTGGCGTGGGTCCAGGGGCGTCAACCCGAGCAATTCCAGGGTGCCCAGCACGCCATACAAAGGCGTGCGAATTTCATGGCTCATGGTCGCCAGGAACAGCGTCTTGGCTTCGTTGGCCGCGTCGGCGGCCCGCCTGGCATCTTCCAGGGCCAAGGCATCCTCGACATGGCGGGTGACGTCGCTGAACGCATACAGGCGCACATCCTGGCCCTGGTAACGGGTCGAGACAAAGCCAACCTGCAAATGCCGGCCCTCGATCTCCAGGTAGGTTTCGCCGCTCTCGGCACTCTCTTGGATGCGGCTGAGGGCAGCCACCAGCCTGGCCGTGCCCGGCCATTGCTGCGCCCGCTGGTTCTCGATCAACACCTGGCCATCTGCGCGGCCCACCACACACAGCCCAGTGGGCGCGGTGTCGATGATCACCCGGCTAAAGGCCACGCTCTCTGCGATGCGTTCATGGGCCTGGCGCGCCGGGCGAATGACTTGCTTGCGATACCAGCGGGTGCCGGCCCAGGAGATCGCCAGCACCGCACAGATAAACAGCGCCAGGCTGGTCAGCGGCCAAAAGGCATAGCGAAAAAAATGCTTGTAGCTGATCCCATAGATCGCCGTCCACTGCTGCTCGGTGTCGTGGGTAATTTTGAACTCCAGGCCGTTGGCCCGAAAGTTGAGCCCCTCACTCAGCGAAGACGCCAGGACAGACGGCCCTGCCAGCGTCTGGCCGCTGGGTGAGAGCAGGGTGAAGCGGTCGTAGACGGACGACTCGATCGTGCGCTCCACATCGTTGACTTGCGCCATATCCAGCAGGGTGGCAACCAGCACCTGTTTATTGCCTTCATGCCTGCGCATCACCTGGGGGTTCAGGGTAATGCCGATGTAGGCCAGCAGACGCGGAGGCGCAGGGTCTTCGCCGGGCGTGACGTAGGCTTCCCAGTAAAGCTGATCGTCCGCCAGAGGCTGAGGCAGTTGCCCCAGCCTTTGTTGCACGGCGTCGGCCCGCTCGGCGGAGGGGCCGTTGTAGGCGGTCTTCCCGCCGCGCTGGTAGCCGACCGCCGGCACCGTTACGTAGTAGTTGACGAGCCGATTGAAGACAAACGCATGGGGTGAAGGGTAGGGCGACGATGACCAGAATGCGCTGTAGTAACTGGCCAGGTGGGTCCCCAGGGCAAATATCTTCTGCTGCTCGCCAGCGCTGACTCGTTGCTCATCGAATCGGCTGCTGAAGGGCACCGAAAAGGCGAACTCGCGGCCTTCAAAGCGCGTGTTGTACGCATCCAGCCTTTGCCCCTTGAGGCGGGCCTGGGTGTTTTTGTCACTGATCAGATCGCGCTGGATAGCGGGCTGCGCCAGGGTTCTCAAGAACGTTTCCTGTTCCTGGATATTTTCCATCAGCCGGGCAAAATGAAAACGCACGGCGGCGTACTGCTCGTCGATCACTCGCTGCAGTGCCCAGTAACTGGTGCCCGCCAACAGCAATGCGAGACCGAGCACCACCATCAGCCCTTTATTCAGGCGCAGTGAGCTGCGGGTGAATGCTTCAAGGATGGCGTCGTTGTGCTTCATTAAGGGGTTTCGCAGGCGGATGAGAAATCGGCACTGAATGGAGCTTACTCCTGATAGAGGTTAGACAAAATCGGGCCGCAGGCTAATGAGATGTCGCGGGGCCATCATTGTTCAACAGTTGCTGAAATTGTTCCGAGGAGACTGCCTGAGAGATCAGGAAACCCTGAACTTGAGTGCAATCAATTTTGCGCAGAAGGGCCAGTTGCTGGGGCGTTTCGACGCCTTCGGCAACCACGGTCAGCCCCAGTTTACGGCCCAGTGCGATGATACTGGCCAGGGCCGACGTCATGCCTTCGTTATCGTGGCAGCCTTGTACCAGCGCCTGGTCGATCTTGAGCTCGGTAAAAGGGGTCGAGACCAGGTTCAGGTATGAGCTGTAGCCTTTGCCGAAATCGTCCTGGGACAAGCCAAACCCCTTGATACGCAGGCGGCAAGCTCCGGCATAGAAGTTACTGATGTCCTGGGGCACCGAGCACTCCATCAGTTCGAAGCAGATCATTCCCGGAATACCCTGGTTATCCAGGACAAAATCCAGCAGGCGGTCTGCCAAGTCATGGCTATTGAGCAGATGGGTCGGCAGGTTGATCGACACTGGAACATCGTATCCGCGCTGACGCCATCGCTCCTGCGCATGAATGGCCTGCTTGAGCACCAGCCACAGCAAGCGCTCCTCCAGTTCGAAGGTCTTGATTGCCGGCAAAAACGCCGCGGGCAACATTAGCCCTTGTTCGGGGTGCATCCAGCGCACCAGCGCTTCAGCGGCGACGATACGGCCGTTGGCCAAGGATTTCTTGGGTTGGAACCACGCCTGGATTTGCCCGTTACCCATGGCCTGGAGCAGCGTATGCCGACCAATTTCCGCTGCGGCGGGGAGCGACGGGTCAGGGCTGCGATCCTTGTGATTGAGTTGGCCGACCAGGCTGCGCAGCGCGTCGGCGGCGACGGGTTTTGAGATCAGACCGATGACTTTCACATCAAGGTTTTTCGCCACCAGGCTGGCCGCCATCAACATGCGCCGCGACGCGGCACTCATAATGGCCAGGGCGGGCTTGCAGCGCAGGGTTGCCAGGCTCTGGATAAACTGCACGCCATCCATGCCGGGCATCAGCAGATCAGTCAGCACTAGGTCGAAATCCCGCTGGCGCAAACGCTCCAGTGCCTCGTTCCCATCCTGGGCGGCTTCAAGCATGAAGTCTCCCAATTCATTGAGCAGGTTCTGCAGGTACAAGTGCTGCAGAGGATGGTCCTCGACGATCAAAATACTATAGCGCTTCATGGGGGATCCGTGCGTAAGGCTCCAGGTAATTAAAGAGGGCCCGCAACGCAAAGGGTTTGACCAGGCAATAGTTCATACCTGCGGCCAGGCACAAGTCGGCCTCGCCGCGCATGGCGTTGGCGGTAGCCCCGATGATGGGCAGCGAGCAACCTTGGCTGCGTAACTCCCTGGCTAATTCATAGCCGTTGACTCTGGGCATATTCACATCCGTCAGTACCACATCGAAGTGTGAGGCCTTGCACAGCAGCAGCGCTTCATGACCATCGCAGGCCAACTCCACGGTGCAGCCAAGTTCCTCAAGCTGATCGCGCAAAATCAATTGATTGATAACGTTGTCCTCGGCCACCAGCACATGCAGGTTGAGCTTGCGCAGTTCACGCGTGTGCGCCTGCTCGTCGACCCTGGCCACCCACAACCCTTGCGCCTGGCTGACAGCTTGGTGAATCGCGCTCAACTGATTGAGGTTGGCGTGCCACGCGCCGGTCTCGCTCTGCTGGCCATTGCTGCTGTTGCTGCTCACCAGGATTACCGGCCCCGGCCAGGCGGGCACCAGCGGCTGTTCGAAACTGCCTGGATGCAGTTCCAGCAGTAACTGGCCGTCGGGGTGGGTCGGCTGGCCGATCTGTGCGCGGGCGCCCCAACGGCGCAACCAGCCGCCGATGGATTGAGCGAGTTCGGGGATCGGCGAAACCACATAGATCGTCTCTGCCAACAGGCTACTCATGGGCGTACAGGGCGCCTCTTCCAGAGGCAGGGTCAGGCTGAAACTGCTGCCCAGGCCCAGCTCGCTGACCATACGGATATGCCCGTTCATCAATTGCGTCAGGCGCTGGCAAATCGGCAAGCCGAGCCCGGTCCCGGCCACCACGTTGGTGTTGCCTTCGGTTTGGTAGAAAGGTTCGAAAATCATCGCCTGGTCTTCCTGGGCAATCCCTTTGCCGGTGTCGGACACTTGCCACAGAACGCTGGAGCGCTCGTCGTCGCGGTCCAGCAACTTGACCCTTAGCACCACGCGCCCATAGTCGGTGAACTTCACGGCGTTGTTCAGCAGGTTATTGAGGATCTGGCGAATGCGCGTGACATCCCCGATCAACCGCTCGGGCAACTTGGGGTCAAAGCAGGCGTAGAGCTGCAAGCCCTTGCCCATGGCAGCGGCGGCATAGCCCTGGATGATTTCATTGACCAGGTCCAGCGGCGAGAACTCACTCAGTTCCAGAGCCAGTTGCCCGGCCTCGATCTTCGACACGTCGAGTACGTCGCAGATCAGTTGCAACAAGGTGGCCGAAGAGCCTTCTATTGCATGCAGATAATCTTTTTGCTGGTTGTCGAGCTGGGTGCGGGCCAACAGCTCCAGGGTGCCCAGTACGCCATACAGCGGCGTGCGTATTTCATGGCTCATGGTCGCCAGAAACAGGGTTTTCGCGGCATTCGCTGCGTCGGCCGACTGCCGGGCCTCTTCCAGGGCGGCTTCAACTTGCTTGCGCGCACTGATATCACTGAAGGCGCAAAACAGAACGTCCTCGCCTCTATAGCGGGTAGGCGCGCTGCTGAGGTAAAGGTGGCGGCCGTCGAGGGTCTCGAAGTAGTCGCAATGCCCGGACGGAGCGCTATCGAACGCCTGGCGGATCCAGCCGGTGCACAGCGCTTCGCGCTCCAGGCCGTTACCCAGCCAATGCTGGGCCAGGGTGTTTTCCAGCACAACCTGGCCGTCGGTGCGACGCAGCACGCACAAGGCGACCGGCGCGGTCTGGATCACATCGCGACTGAAGGCCTCGCTTTCAATCAATGCCTGAATCCCGTTGATCGAGGGGATGATGAAGCGCTGGTTGACCCGGCGCATCACCAGCCAGATCAGCGTCACACTGAACAGGCAAAACACCAGCGAACCGAGCAGTTCGCGCCACAATCCGCGGACCACATCCCGCAGGTTGATCGAGTACATCAGTTGCCAGTCCGACGACTTGAGTTGCTTGCGAATGACCAGATGATCCGGCAGCAGGCCACTGCCGACAAAACCGAAAAAGTTCGCACCCTGGGGCTCGAGCAATGACTGGTTCAACTGGGGTTCGTGGCTATTGGTAAAGACCAGCATGCCCTTGGAATTGAGCATCATGAACTCGCCCGCACTCTGGTCATTGAGGGTCATGGACACTTCGTGGCTTTCCATTTCCAGGCCCAGCCAGCCGGAATTGGGGTCACGCTCATCCAGCAGAATGAATAGATACAAATGTGAATGCCCTTCGCTCTGGTCACTCAGCCAGAGTTCGCCTGGGTCCACTGGGTTGCGTTTCTTCAGCGTCCTGAGGCGATTGAGCATGCATTGGGAGAACGGTAATACCTGCGCCGTCGAATCGTAGAGTCGGGTTAATTGCGGGTTGGGGCCGGCGGTCACGTAAAGCAGGTTGACCTGTTTGACCTTCAGGTAGTTGCGCATGCGTGAGGTCAGCCAGATGCTCCACTGGTTGCCCGGTGTACTGCCCAACTGCAGGCGCTGCTCTTCGCTGGAAGCCGGATACGCTTGCGCTTTGGCCTGCATGGATTTGCGCACCGCCGACAGGCTCAGGCTTTCGAGCAAGGCTTCGCGGGTGGTGAAAAACGTATGGGCTTCGGCAATCGCGCTGCTCATGTAGCCGCGCCGCTGAGAGATGTCATTGTTGAACGTGGACAGCAGAAACGTGTAGACACCGCTAAAGATGCCAATCAATAACACGATGGCGAAAAGACGAAGCAGCCTTCTGGCTGCTTCGGGTCGGGACAGGACGGGATTGATCTGGAACAGATAACTTTTAAATCGCATCGGCGGATTTTAATGAGCCATCCGCCGCCTGGGCATAAGACGATCCTTAAAAGCGCCCATGGGCTTACTTGTAGAACATATCGACGACCACCGCGGCATCGAACGCACCAGGCTGAGGCAGGGCGCGCCACTTCAAATCAGCCCTGAAGTCTTGGCGGAAGGTCTGGTTGGCACCATTCATTTTGGCCAAGGGGAACCATTCATTGAATGGCAGGTTTTGATGGGTGTAGTCCCAGGATAACGCGATGCCCACGGAGCTGTTATTAGCGGGTACCAACAAACCATCGATCACGCTCCCGCCGCCCGGTGTCGTGGCGAAGCGAGCGCTCACCGTGTACGGAGTGTCACAGGCTTTGCGCAGGCTCAGATTGAAGGTAGCGGTGCTCGCCACTTCACCGACCTTTGCCAGGCGCGAGGGTTTGGGAAAGTTGACGACACTGGGGGTAATCGTCAGGTCTGGCGTGCAGGGCACAAAGCGGATGTCGTTCACGCCGGTGACGATGTAGTTGAGGTTGCTGTTGGGCCGGCTGTTGAGCCCCGTAATCCCGTCCAGTTGAAAGACCCGGTATTGCGACAGGGTGCTGGCCTGGCCGTTTTGCGGCGTGCTACCAAACTTCTCGATAAACACGCTGAAGTTGAGGGTGAACCGGGCCTTGTCCCAACCGACGCAATTTGACAGGTTGCAACCGCGGTCGGAGTAGAACCCCGTACCGTACTTGCCACTGCTTTGGGTGATGGGCACTGAGTTATAGCGGATCCCGGCGCGAATGCCCTTGCCGATACTGACGCTTGCCGGGTTCAGGTAAAAAAACACTTCTTCGCGGCCGTGCTCAAAGTCATCCTTGCAAATCACGTTGACCGAGCGTGGGCCCGACTCCCAGATAATCGTGCCATCCGGCGCATCGGCCGCCACCGCCAATGCGGTACCCAGCGGTGCGGTGTCGGCGACCGAGCCGCTACCGTCCACCCGGCAGGCCAGCGCATAGCTGGTAGCGGGGAGGGCAGCGCTGACAAGCAGGGTGGCCACGAGTAGGTATTTAAGAGGTGACATAGGTCGGTATTCCCCGCGTTCCATCACTTGAGAACCGCGCGATGGCGGGCCTGCAAGCCGATATCGGTGATTTCGGTAAAGTTGATTTGGCTCCCGACGCTGATGGGGGCCTGGGTGCTGAAGACTTTGCGTTCACCGGGCTTGAGCAATAGGTAGTCATCCAGCATTTGAACCTGGCCGCCTTTGTCGACTTGCACATCCACCAGGGACAGATGAAACGCACTGGGATTGGTGACGGTCAGGGTTTGCCCATCGGTGCGGCTCCATACCAGTTGCGGCACGGCCTCTGACGAACTGCCTGCCAGCCCGGCCGGGCGATAGAACAGCTTGAGGCGCTGGCGCACGGCAAATTGCACGCTGTCGGCGGCTTCCGGCTTCAGCGGGATTTCCATGACGTTAAGCAAGAACATCGACTCCACATCGCTGGGCAAGCCTGCGCCGGCGTACAGAATGCGCAGCAGGTGATGCTGTTGAGCATCCAGGCGAACCAGCGGCTGAACCACGGCAAAGGGCACCGGCGACGTTGCATCATCGTCCTCGCGGGTGACCCAGCTTTGCACCGCCAGTTCGCTGGAGGACTGATTGACGATATTGATGCTGGCTTCTTTATATTGGCCAAAGTAGATCAGGCGCGTGCCTTCAATCTTGACCGTCGCCTGCGCACAGGGCGCCAGGGCCAGCAACGCTGCAATCAGCGCACTGATCCAGAGCAGGGAGCGGCAGAATGGCAAGTGGTTGAGAGGTGACATGAGGGCCCGTAGCTTTCCTGGGTGTGTTGGAGTGGCTTCGGGGTCCATGGTAGGAGGTGGGCGTCAGGGATTCTCTCAGGCGATTCTTAAAAGGGAAAATTGCAGGCTCAGGGCTGGGGGGCTTTGTGTTTGTCACCGCCAAACGTCTCGCGTTGGGATGAGTATTGGAAGCGTTGCCACAGGCCATGGGCAAAATCCGAGGGCAACTCACGACACAGAATCGCCCCCCGTTCGTCGATTCCTACACGCCAACGGGCACGACTGAGACAAATCCTATGTGTTGGTCATCGCCTCCTGAATACCATTGCACCCCAGCTAACTTACCTCTATTTTTCGGTGCATAACGTGTCAAAGTTTACATTTATGATAGTGCTCAGCTATTTGTTTTCGGATTATCTTTTTGCTTCCACAAAACAAAGTACCTCTGGCAAATCCAAATGGGCGAATCAGGATAATAGCGTTGTCAATAAGCCGTCAGGCCATATGGACAATCTTGTATCGCGAGCCCACGAGTTGATTGGTACGCCCTACAAGTGGGGTGGTGCTTCAGTGAGCAAAGGGTTTGATTGCAGCGGGTTGATTGTTTATCTGTTTCGCAGTGAAGCAGGCATCAATATTCCGCGTACGACCGCCTCAATGCTCAGCTCACCGGCTAAAACGATCTACCGTAATCAACTAAAGTCCGGAGATGCTGTTTTTTTCAAGCATAATGGCGCGAACCGCATGCGGCATGTGGGGATTTATATCGGTGGTGGTCGGTTTATTCATTCGCCCAGAACAGGTAAAAGTATCCGCATCGACTCGTTGAACAATAGCTACTGGAATAAAAGTTATTACACAGCGAAACGCTTTCATTGATTCGCCCCATCTAGGTGCGCGGCAGGAGCTGGTCTGGCGACGAATCACCGACCCATCCCCCTATAAAAGCCCGCTCGCGGGCTTTTTTTCATACTGGCATCCTTTCCCCATTGCATAAATCACTCGGACTTGCGCGCGATAATCGCTTGTTCTGCAAGCGCTATTTTTTGCATGGCCAGTCGCGAGAGCTGGCTGACCTCGGGCGCGTCGATATCGGTATTGGATAACAGGTCGGCCTGGATAAGTACGGCAAATGCATCCTTTACTTCATCGACGACCAATGTAAACGACTCGGGTTTATTCTGAAGTTGGGTAAACCGCTCGCGTGCTTCTATGAGCTCAGGCTGTATCGTTGGCTTGGCACATCCGGCCAGGCTCAAGGCATACACGCTAATGATGGGCAGACACCTGTACCACATCATTGCCTGCTGCCCCTGGGTGCACCTTTTGCCCACGGCAGATCTTTCAAACACGCCCAGGGAGAGGGGGGATCAATCTCCGTCATAAAGCGTTCGATCAGTTCAATGTCGGGTGGCAAATGCAGCCAGTCATACAGCAAGGTAGGGCGTGTTTTCCCGGCGGCGGGTTGAGGCTGCGCCGAGGGAGTGCTTTTGACAGACGAAGCCAGCACCTGGTTTGCAATCAGCACATCAAAATAGTCGATCAGGCTATGACTCATGACCTGAAGGTCTTGACTGCTTTGCAAGGCAAGGAGCCTGTAGTAGCCAAGCCTGTTCAAGCATCTTTCGATCCGGATCAGCCTGGGCAGGCTGGGGTCTGCGACCAGTATTCTCAATTCTTTATTGGGCATGTGGATCACCTTGTTCGGCGCGGTTTTCGCTGCCCGTAGCGGGCAGCGAAACACTTGCTCAGTCGCTCAACGTCGAAGCCAATGCCTGGACGCGTAACAGGTCGCCTTTCACCGCTTTGGTGACGCCGGTGCCGTACTCAGGGTCGGCCTTGTACAGGAAGGACAAGATCAGGTGCTTGCTCTTGTCGTCCGCACTGGCCAGTGAGCCGCCGAAGCTTTCGATCAGGTCCTGGCGCTCTTTATGGCTGAAGGAGCGATACAGGTCGCCGGCCTGCTTGAAGTTCTGTTCGCGCTGGATCTTGGCCTGCTGCGTAGTGCCGGTCAGGGGCAGGATGCTGTAGCGCGCCTTGGCCGGCTCTTCACGCGGGAGCAATCGGCTCGGCTGGTAGTTGATGCCCGTCGTGGTGCTGGCGGTGTTCATCGCACCATCCTGGTTACCGTTGTTGACGGGTTTCTTCGGGGCGTTGATCGGCAGTTGCAGCGCGTTGACGCCCAGGCGATGCATCTGGGTATCGGCGTAGGAGAACAGGCGACCCTGCAGCAGACGGTCTTCGGAAGGCTCGATGCCCGGGATCAGATTGGAAGGCGCCATGGCTACCTGCTCGGTTTCCTGGAACACATTGGCCGGGTTGCGGTTCAGCACCATCTGCCCGACTTTGCGCAACGGGACGTCCGGCCAGACCTTGGTCGCGTCAAGCGGGTCGAAGGCGAAGCTGCCCAACTCTTGTGGTTTGAGCACCTGGATATACAGGTCCCACTTCGGGAAATCGCCCTTGTTGATATGGCTGACCAGATCCTGGGTCATATGGCTGTAATCGGCACCTTGTACCTGGGCCACCTGTTTAGGTGAAAGGTTGCGGGTGCCTTGCAGGCTTTTCCAGTGGAACTTGACGTAGTGCACTTCGTTTTTGGCGTTGACGAACTTGTAGGCATGTACGCCGTTGCCGTCCATCTCCCGATAGCTGGCCGGGATGCCGGCGTTGGAATACAGCTCGGTCAGGGTGCGGGTGGCTTCCGGGACATGGGAAAAGAAATCGAAACGACGTGAGTCGTCGTCAAGGTTGGTGCGTGGGTCTGGCTTGAAGGCGTGGACCATATCCGGGAACTTGATGGCATCACGGATAAAAAAGGTCGGGAAATTATTGCCGACCAGGTCCCAGTTACCGTCCGCGGTGTAGAACTTGGTGGCGAAACCGCGTGGGTCGCGCAGGGTTTCCGGGGAGTGAGTGCCATGCACCACCGATGAGAAGCGCACAAATACCGGGGTGACCGTGCCGCTGTCAAAGACCTTGGCCTGGGTCAGTTCGCTGAGGTTATCGGTGGCGGTAAACACCCCATGAGCCCCGGTGCCGCGGGCATGCACCACACGCTCGGGAATGCGCTCGCGGTCAAAACGCTGCAACTTCTGGATCAGGTGCACGTCTTGCAACAGCACCGGCCCTTGGGCGCCTGCCGTTTGCGAGTTCTGGTTGTCGCCGACCGGGGCCCCGTTGTCACGGGTAAGGTCAACGGCCAGCGCCGAAAACGACAGCGTGCCGGTGGTAACAATGCACAACAAGCGTCGCGGGGTAAAAGCATGGAGGGGGAAGGGGGGCTTCATTCTGAATTCCTGGTTATTGGCTGAGAACACCACCGCCCACCCGAATAGATGCCTTGCCGACATGAGAGCCTCAAGCCGTAGTACTTCTATTTAATGGGAAGAGTGCCTTTAAAGGTTTACTCAGAACGACACACTATCAATGTAAGACTTGTCTCAATTCCCGATAATCAAATGTTAAGTGGCTAGCGATCAACGGCCGGGCAACTGCGACTCTGATTAAAGACATTATTAGATTGGATGAGGAAGTTACTTTTAGTTAGCGGGTGCTTGTCGCGAACTGCGTAGGAATATTCCCAGTTTTGGGACATGTCTCATATCGACAAAGGTCAACGAGGGCCAAGATTCGTCCTATCCCCTGGTACCGCTTTTTGAATAGGCGGGCCTTGGATAATTAGGACGTGTCGAAACTTCGGCGCGGTGACCAATCTGACGAATGAAGGCATCACAGTGAACAAAAACGCAGTGAACGTCGCCGTAGTGGACGGCAAAACGATTACCGAATCGGTGGAGCTTCGCACCACCAAACAAGGCGATCCGGTCCGAATCAAAGCGGTCAAGGACGGTAAATACATTATCGCGGAGGCCGGTGAAAAAACCGTTGCCCCCGAGAACCTGACCATCAAGCGCGTCGGCAACGACCTGCATGTGGCCACCGAAGGTACCGACCCTGATCAGCCACAACTGATTATCGAAGGTTTTTACGAGCACCCCGGCCAGTTGGTCGGTGTAGCCGAAGACGGTGCCTACTACGAGTACATCTCTTCCGACGCCGAAGACGATCACGCAGCGGCATTTCTGGCCGATGGCGTGTCGTCGCCACAAGTACTGGGTTCCGAGGAACTGGTAGGTTTCGGTGAAGGCCTGGTTGCCGGTAATGGCATCGGCTGGTTCTGGCCAGCTCTGCTCGGTCTGGGCGCGCTCGGTTTGCTGGGCGCCGCTTACAAGCTGACCCGCGACGATGACAATAACGATAACAAGGATGGCGGTTCGGCTATCGCTCCGAGCGCCCCAACCTTGTCTGACGTCACCGACGATGTCGGCGATGTGCAAGGCCCAATCAACAAGGGCGACTCTACTGACGACCGTACCCCGACCTTCAGCGGCGAAGGCACCCCCGGCAACACCATCATCATCGAAGACAACGGCAAGCCGATCGGCGAAGTGGTGGTGGGTGATGACGGCAAGTGGGAGTTCACGCCTACCACGCCGCTGCCGGAAGGCGAGCACTCGATCATCGTTGTCGAGAAGGACAAAGACGGCAATACCAGCGGGCCTTCGGACGAATTCGATTTCATCATCGACATCACCGCGCCAGGCAAATCGATCATCGACGCCATCAGTGATGACGAGGGTGATCAGCAAGGTGTGATCGCACCAAATGGCCTCACCGACGACAAAACCCCGACGCTGACAGGTACCGCCGAGCCAGGTGCCACCCTGGAAATTTACGCCAACGACGAAAAAATCGGCGAGACCACCGTCGAAGCCGACGGCAGCTGGACGTTCACCCCATCGCCAGCCCTGGAGGATGGTGAATACAGCTTTACCACCATCGCCATTGACGCGGCGGGCAATGCCGGCCTGCCGTCAGACCCTTACATTGTCACCATTGACACCACTGCCCCGGTCAAGCCAGGCATTGGAACCGGTGGCATCGAAGAAGCCATCGACAACGTTGGCCCGATCATCGGCGATATCGGTAATGGCGGCGTCACCGACGACGGCACCCCGACCTTTGGCGGTGGCGGCCTGCAACCTGGCGACAAAGTCACCATCATTGATGACGGCGTGGAAATCGGCGAAGTCATTGTTGGCGAAGACGGTCGTTGGGAGTTCACTCCGGACCCTGAGCTGATTGAAGGCCCGCACCCGATCACCGTGATTGTCACGGATCCTGCAGGCAACAAAAGCGAACCGTCCGATCCGTACATCGTGATTGTCGACACTACCGCGCCAGTCAAACCAGGCATCGGTACCGGTGGCATCGAAGAAGCCATCGACAACGTTGGCCCGATCATCGGCGATATCGGTAATGGCGGCGTCACCGACGACGGCACCCCGACCTTTGGCGGTGGCGGCCTGCAACCTGGCGACAAAGTCACCATTATTGATGACGGCGTGGAAATCGGCGAAGTCATTGTTGACGAAGACGGTCGTTGGGAGTTCACTCCGGACCCTGAGCTGATTGAAGGCCCGCACCCGATCACCGTGATCGTGACCGACCCGGCGGGCAACGCCAGCGAGCCGTCCGATCCGTACATCGTGATTGTTGACACCACTGCACCGGTCAAACCAGGCATCGGCACCGGTGGCATCGAAGAAGCCATCGACAACGTTGGCCCGATCATCGGCGATATCGGTAATGGCGGCGTCACCGACGACGGCACCCCGACCTTTGGCGGTGGCGGCCTGCAACCTGGCGACAAAGTCACCATTATTGATGGCAGCGTGGAAATCGGCGAAGTCATTGTTGGCGAAGACGGTCGTTGGGAGTTCACTCCGGACCCCGAGCTGATTGAAGGCCCGCACCCGATCACCGTGATCGTGACTGACCCGGCGGGCAACGCCAGCGAGCCGTCCGATCCGTACATCGTGATCGTTGACACCACCGCCCCTGTGGCCCCGACCATCGACAGCGTATTCGATGACCAGGGCACCTCGACCGGCAATATCATGCCGGGCGACATCACCGACGATTCCCAGCCGGAAATCCGTGGTCAGGCCGAGCCTGGCACGACGGTGATCATTTATGACAATGGCCGGGAAATCGGCCGCGTACCCGTCGCTGCCGATGGCAGTTGGACCCACACCCCGGTGCCGCCACTGCTCAATGGCCCGCATGACCTGACGGCAGAGGCTGTCGATGCTGATGGTAACACCAGCGCGCCGTCCAACAGCGTCGACTTCGAGCTGGTTGCCGGTGGCCTGCCGCCAGCGCCAAGCATCACCGGTGTGTTCGACGATATCGCCGATAACGTCGGCAACATCATGCCAGGCGAAAGCACCAACGATACCGAGCCACAAGTGAGTGGTACCGCTGAGGCCTTCTCCACCGTCACTCTGTTCGCCAACGGTGTCCCCGTCGGTAGCGTAGTGGCAGACGCACTCGGCAACTGGACTATCACCCCAAGCCCGGCCTTGACGCCAGGTCTGAACAACCTGACTGCAACCGCGACCAACTCGGCCGGTAATGTCAGCCCGGCGACTGGCGATTATCCGATCACCGTGGATATCACTCCACCGGCGGCGGCAGATGCCAGTCAGCTTGAAGACAACGTGGGTGCGATTACCGGTCCGATCAACAGCGGCGATATCACTGACGACAATACCCCGACGTTCAGCGGTACTGCCGAGCCCAACACCACCTTGATCATCTATGACGGTGGCGTCGAGATTGATCGTGTACCGGTGGATGGCGCTGGTAACTGGAGCTACACCCCGGCACGACCGCTGGCCGATGGCCCGCATAGCTTCAGCACCGAAGTCGTGGACGCAGCCGGTAACCGTAGCCCTGAAAGCACGCCGATCGACTTCACCGTCGATACCAGTGCCGTTGCCATCAGCATCGAACAGGCGCTGGATAACGTGGGCCCGAACCAGGATCCTCTGGCCAGCGGCAGCGTGACCGACGACGCCACACCGACCCTGCGTGGTCAGGCAACACCGGGATCGACCGTCAATATCTACCTCGATGGCGTGCTGTTGCAGGAGGGTGTAGCGGTCAACAATGCCGGTCGTTGGGAGTACGAAGTTAACCCGCCGCTGCCCGAAGGTAGCTATGCGTTCACCGCAACAGTGGTCACCGCCGCAGGTGGTGAAAGCGCACCGACGGCTGATTTCAACCTTGAAATCGACCTGACGCCCCCGGCGGCCCCGACCATTGATGAAATCCGCGATGACGTGGGCGATATCCAGGACCCGCTGGTGGATGGTTCGACCACCGACGACACCACACCGACCCTGGTGGGTAGTGGCGTAGCCGGCGACACGATCATTATCCGCAACAACGGTAATGAACTGGACCGCGTCACCGTGCAGCCGGACGGTAGCTGGACCTACACGCCAAACCCGGCGCTGAACAATGGCTCGACCAACGTGTTCGACGTGATTGCCC
The DNA here is from genome assembly GCF_030687625.1 of Pseudomonas sp. FP2294. Classification (NCBI taxonomy): domain Bacteria; kingdom Pseudomonadati; phylum Pseudomonadota; class Gammaproteobacteria; order Pseudomonadales; family Pseudomonadaceae; genus Pseudomonas; species Pseudomonas sp. FP2294. Next base: position 2,854,571 of record NZ_CP117441.1, on the reverse strand, counting down.
AGGATCCGGCCGGTAACCAGAGTGCACCGTCTGCTCCATGGACAGTGATCATTGACACCACGGCGCCGATCACGCAGATCACGTCTGTGATCAATGACGACGGCACCCCGACCCCTATCAATCCGGGCGACGAGACGACGGACCGTACCCCACTGATCAGTGGTACCAGCGAGCCTGGCAGTACCGTGACCATCTTCGACAGTGGCGTGCCAATCGACACGGTACAGGTTGATGAGTTCGGTAATTGGAGTTACTCGGTTGTTACACCGCTGAGTTCAGGTTCTCATGGTCTGACGGCTTCGTCGGTCGACCTAGCCGGTAATCAAGGGCCGGTCAGTGATCAATTTGATCTTCGTATTACGTCGGTTTTTGGCACCTATAGCAACATCGAGAGTTTTGATGGTGCGCCACTCGGCGGTATTGCAGTGGGAAGTGTTCTTGATCTTAAGGCGATGGCGATCACGAACATAAGCGGCTCGAGCGATGTGGTGCCTGTTAACCCTAACACTATCAGCGACCCAATGTTGCGGATCTACGGTAAACTTGATTTTGATTTGAAGGGGGATTCTTCAAGTGTACTTGTTATGGAAGCGTCCGGTCTTGGTGCACAGCATATTAACGAAATTCGATTTTATGACGCGAATGGCGTGCTGATTCATACGGATACCGTTTCTAAAGAGCCAGGCTCGCAGCAGTTTATAATGCCTGGAGGCATGGAGTTTAGCCGATTTGAGATTGAGACTGACGTTAATGCAGGGAGTGGCCTGTTCGTAGACAATCTCATCTTGGCAAATGGCCCGATCAAGACCGAAGGTTTTGAGGGGCTGCCGCTGAATCATAAATTTGATTTGGGTGTTCCGTTTGAGCTCGATTTGTTTACGCTCACAAGGATAGAAAATAATGTTCCGAGGGGGGCTGGTGTTGGCCTTATTAACCAGGGGCATGCTGCTGGGCAGCAACTGGCGATCCTTGGGGCCAAGGTTGAGTTCGACCTGAAAGGCGAAACGGCAAGTACACTCAATTTTAAATTAACGCTTCAAGCCGGTCGTGTGTTGGATACCATTATTACTTTTTACAATGCGGACGGGGAGCTGATTCATACTGAGATTATGCTGGGGGGGTCAGATGGACTGCGGCATATCTCGATGCCTGACGGTTTGGAGTTTTCTAGCTTTGTAATAGACAATCCTGACTCAAGACATTTATATATTAACGAGATATCTTTCGCAGACTTAGCCCTTCCTAACTTGCCGTTGGCGGACGAGTCAAATACAACTTCTGACCATGTCATCTATGTCACCGAGGGTGACGAAGCGGCACTGGTAGCCGAAGGCAGCGATGCCATCGATACGCTGGTGTTGACGGGCGCCAACCAGCTCCTGGACCTGTCGGCCCTGGGCAACCAGGTCTCGTCCATTGAGGTCATCGATCTCACGGGCACTGGTGACAACACGCTGAACCTGTCGCTGTCCGATGTGCTGTCGCAAGGGGGGGACAGCCTGTTCACCGCGGATGACACCACGCAGATGATGATCAAAGGCAACGCTGGCGACGTCGTCAACCTCGACGACCTGCTGGCCGACGGCACCGACCCGGGTGATTGGGCAGGTCAGGGTCAGGTGATCGTGGAAGGGGTGACGTACAACGTGTTCCAACACTCCAGCCTCGATGCTCAATTGCTGGTTCAGGACGGGGTAACCACCAACCTGGTGTAAACGCGAACACCGTGTGCAGGCCCAGCCTGTACACAGCTCGCGCTGCCAATCGGTTGGTTCGCTCCAGCCTTAATCCATTCAATATCTGCGGGCACCTCACGGTGTTCGCGGTGGAGTCATGATCATGTTTAAACGTATCACCGTCTTTAACGCTGCACTGCTGAGTTTGGCGTTGGCCAGTGCCCCGTTCGCCACGGCCGAGGGTTTCACCCCTGGGGCTGTCTCGAGCAAGGTGTTTGGCAATCAATACATGCCTGTGGCTCCGGTCTCTGACCGTCAGGTGCAAGTGGTGTATTACCGCTCAAGTGCCATGGGCACCCAACAGGGCGCCGCCCACGTGTATGTGGACCGCGAGTTTCATGCCGGCCTGTTGCCAGGCGGTTACAGCGCGTTTTGCGTGGCACCGGGCAATCACAGCCTAGGCGCTTATGTAAAAGATGCGCCGCAGTACAAGGGCAAGACCACCGACGTGTTCTCGGCCTCCCTGGACGGCGGCAAGACGTACTTCCTGCGGGTTCGCGAAGACGGTTACGGCGCTCCCCAGGCGGTAACACGCGTAGAAGCCGAGCGCGAGCTGGCCGGCATGCGCAAGCAGGTCCAGGCACTGTCCCGTGCCTCGACCGTGCAGGCGTGTGACTACCAGGCAATGCCGGTGGCGCAGTTCAAGGATTACGCGGTCTCTGGCGACGTGCTGTTTGCCTTTGGCAAGTCGGGCTACCAGGACATCACCCATCAGGGCCGCGAAGCCATCCGCCAGTTGGTCACCCGACTGAAGCAGGAAAACGCCAACCTGGACCGTATCGAAGTGGTTGGCCATACCGATGCCATCGGTTCTGCCGCCGCTAACCGTACGTTGGGCCTCAAGCGCGCACAAACCGTGCGTCGTTTGCTGCTCGACGGCGGCTTGCCGTCTTCGGCAGTCAGCGCCAGCAGTGCCGGCGCGGATCAACCGGTAAGCAATGGCTGCTACGGTTCGCGCTCCGAGCAGATTGCCTGCTACGCCGCCGACCGTCGCGTCGTGGTGCGGGTCGACACGCGTAACTGATACTTCCCAGGCAGATTCCCCTCTCCTGGCTTTTGGCCCGACGCACGGATAGCGTCGGGTTTTTTTTGCCTGTTGAACAGGGAGGGCAGGCCCTTGAGCGGTTTTTGCTCTGTGGAGGAGCGAGCAAGCTCGCTCCTGCAGTGAATTACGGCATTAGGCACTTAACCCCCGTTTTGTCTGGCCATGTGGGCCATTTCTGAGACGGGTCTTATAGCTGCGCAGCGCGGCCTTTCGGATAATTCTGACTCGAACGGTTGGCCATCATTGCCAATCCCATTCCGTTTGTTTTTCCAGGTGCCCGATGGCGGGCGCTGGCGATGGAACCCAGATGAACTTCATGCGAAACACACATCGAGTAGCGCTGCTGGTCGGCGCTACCTTACTCATCAGTTGTCCTGCATTGGCGCAAGAGCCCAAGGCCGGCCAGGTAGCGGGGCGGGTATTTTATGCCGCGTATATCGGGTTGCCGCCAGTGGCGGTGGACCAGGCGCAAGTGGTGTATTACCGCAACAAGGCAGGGGTGCAGCGCAACGGCGCCGCCCACGTCTACATCGACCAGCAATTCCACACCGGCTTGTTGCCCGGCGGGTTCACCAGTTTCTGCCTGGCGCCCGGCAATCATACGCTGGGCGCTTACCTGAACGATGCCCCGACCTACAATGGCAAGCGCACGGACCTGTATCAGGCCAACCTGGAAGGCGGGCGCACCTACTACCTGAAAGTGCGCGAGGACGGTAATACTTTCCCCATGCCGATCGAGCGTACCCAGGCTGAACAGGAGTTGAGCACCACGCGTATGCAGATGCATGCACTGTCCCGCGCCACCAGTGTCGAGGCTTGTCGCTACTATGCGCACTTGAAGGACGATGAACGCTTCAAGCATTACACCTTGGCCAGTGATGTGCTGTTTGCCTATGGCAAGTCGGATTACCGCGACATCAGCCTCGCCGGACGCACGGCCATCGGCCAGTTGCTCGCTGAACTGCAGAGCGATGATGCACAGCTCAAACACGTGCAGGTGACCGGGCACACCGACCCATTCGGCAGTGCCTCCGACAATCAGTTGCTGGGGGAGCGGCGGGCCAATACCGTGCGGCAGATGTTGCTGGATGGTGGCATCGCCGAATCCATCCTCAGCGCCGACAGTGCCGGCAGCCGCGAGCCTGTGGTGCACACCTGCTACGGGCCAAGGCTCGAGCAGATCAGTTGCTATGCACCGAATCGCCGGGTGGCCATCCGCGTGGAGCTTGACCGCCCCCAGCCATAAAGAATTGATCCCCTCTCGAGAAGCTGTGCTTCTCGTCTTTTACGTCGTGCCTGGACCGCGGGCACGGCGTTTTTTTTGCTTGAAATCCAGCCCCTCGATGCATAGGTCTCTACCCGAGTCTTTTGGTGTTGCTTGGGGACGTGTGTAGATGGCCAGCCCTGGCACGCCTACAGGCTAGCTAACAGGTCGACTTCCAGTGACATCATCTCGCTCAACAGGTGGTTGACCTGTTGCTGGCAGACCGTACTGTCGCCCCGCGACGCCGATTCTTCCAACGCCGTGCAGGCCGCAATCAGCGCCTGGGCATCAGCCATTTGTGCACCGCCCCTGATCTTGTGGGCCAGGCCCATGACTTTCTCGAAGTCGTTTTCGTGGGCAAGCGCCTCCAGTTGTGCACCGTCAGCACGGTTGGTCCTGACCAGTTCGTCCACCAGGCCGGGATACGCTTCGGGCGCCAGTACTTTGAGCTTGCCCAGTTCGCCGCCGGTGGTGGCGGCAGCGCTTGCCCGGCGCTCGACCTGGGCCGAGACCACACCGATGTGCTGCGTCAGGGCTTCGATGCCCAGAGGCTTGAACAGGCATTGGGTCATGCCAGCGTCCAGGCAGTCCTGAATGATCTGCGATTGGGCATTGGCGGTGAGGCCGAACACAGGATGGGCGCCCAGGGCACGGGATTGCTCGATGTCGCGCATGCGCCGGGTCAGCTCGTAACCACTCATGTGGGGCATGTTGCAGTCGGTGATGGTCAGGTCGAACGGTGGGACGGCCTTTTCCCATTCCGCCAGCGCGGTGACGCCGTTATCGCAGGCCACGGCGCAATGGCCCAGGTATTCGATTTGCTGGCAGAGCAACAGGCGATTGGCCGCGTGGTCTTCCACCACCAGAATGTTCAGGCGCCGGCCGGTCTGGGCCGTGGTCGCCGCAGGGGCCTGCACGGGTGCCAGCTCAGTGCGTTCGGCAAGAAACTGCAGGCGCAGGCAAGACCCTTCGTTCGGCCGGCTGTCGACACTTAACTGCCCACCGATCATCGGCGCCAGGCGCGTGCAAATGCTCAACCCCAGGCCGGTGCCGCGTCCTTCCCCACCCGTGGGGGCAATTTGAACGAACGGTTCGAAAATCGCTTTTTTTTCCTGCTCGTTCAAGCCACGTCCAGAGTCACGCACCTCGATCACGTAACTGCCCAGGTCAGACTTGGCTTCATCGGGGAGTTGTTTCAGGGATAGCTCGACAAAGCCGTGCTCGGTGAACTTGATGGCGTTGCTGACCAGGTTCGCGACGATCTGGTTCAGCATCAGCGCGTCGATGATCACCTGCTGGTCAGCGGCCTCGATCAGCAAGTCGAACCTGAGGTGTTTGTTGTGTGCGTTGATCTGGAACAGGTGATGAATGGCGCGCAGCACTTCACCGAGGTGGGTCGGTCGCGGTGAGGGGTGCATGGCGCCGGCTTCGATCTTTGACAGGTCGAGGATGTCGCCGATCAACGACAGCAGCGACTGCGCGGACTGATGCGCGACTGTCAGGTTTTCCTCGATCTGCTGCGGGCTGCCACCTCGCACGCGCAGCATTTCGATCAAGCCGATCAGCGCGCTGATCGGCGTGCGGATTTCATGGCTCATACTGGCCAGGAAAATCGACTTGGATTCATTGGCTTCATCGGCCGCTTCCTTGGCCCGATGCAGCTGCGCTGTCAGTTGTTCACGTTCACTGATGTCCAGCCAGCCGCCGATCACCCCGGAGAATTCGCCGACACTGTTCTGAAAGGGGAGGGTCCAGTGATAGATCCGATGCTGCTGGCCCTTCACTTCAATCTCCAGGTCTGCGTAGGTCGGCTCCCCGTGCCGTTGGGTGTCTTGATAGATCTGTTGGTACTGGCGGCCCAGTTGCGGTGAGACCACCCCGGCTTCGAGCAATGTCTTGCCGATGATCTCTTCCTGGGTTGTCTGTAAAAACTCCAGATAGGCCCGGTTGCAGTGGGCCAGTCGGCCGGCTTTATCCCGTACATACAGGGCGATCGGGGACCCGTCGATCAGGGTCTTGCTGAAGGTCAATTGGTCGCTGAGGGCCAACTCGGCGCTGCGTCGTTTCTTGATCTGGATTTGCAGGTAGTAGTTCCAGACCAGAAACGCCAGGACGAAGGCGATCGCGACCCCAATGACCGTGTAGACACTGTCCTTGTAGGTGCTCCAGGAGCTGGAGACAGCCGGTGCCGCATGATTACGCCAGCGATCGCTCAGGGTCTTGAGCTCTTCGGGAGGGATGCCAAGCAGCACCTTGTTGATGATGTTCTTGAGCGGCATGTCGGCGGCGTCGACGGCCATCGCGATACGTCCGGGCGTGGGGCCGATAACCGCTGCAATCTTCAGGTCTGTGCGAAAATGGTGCTTGATGAAGTAGTCGGCGCCAAAGCGGGTGTGCACGCTGGCATCCACATTGCCGTTGGAGAGTTCTTCAACGCCGCGCACTGCTGTGGCGACCGGAACCTGGATGATCTCGGGATAGTGCCGGGAAAGCCAATCGGACAGTGGATTGCCGGACGGGATGGCCAGGCGCTTGCCATTGAGCTCTTCAAGACGCTGAAGGGTCGCGTCCGACTGTTGGGTCACCACCACAAACGGGCTAATGAGATACGGCCGGGTATATTGTTCAGGCGCCAGGCGCAAGTCACCAATGCTCAAGGCGAGGATAAGGTCTGCCTGTTCGCTCTTTAGCTGCTGGAGCATGTCGGGAATGCTGTTGTTGCGAATGATCTCGAACTGCAGGCCAGTGCGTTGCCCGATGATTTTCAGCAAGTCGGCACTCAAGCCCTGGAGTCGATCATGCTCATCGAAAAACGTCAGTGGCGCATAAGACCCGGCGACCAGCACCTTGATCTTGCGATGGGCGGCCAGCCAAGCGGTCTCGGCCGCATCCAGGTGGAGTGGTGGTTGCTCGACCACAAAATTATTGCTCAGCCCCCAACGCGTGGTAATTCGCATCGTGTCGACAGGGGGGATGGCATCCAGCGTGCCGTTGATGGCAGACAACAACAGGGGCTTGCGATCACTGACGGCGAAGTTGATGTCGGCCGAGGTGGGGAGGGCATCGCCGGCAATATAGACGTCGTTGCTGTAAAGCAACCTGATCAGGAATTCAGCGGTAATTGCATCGGTCCACAGGGCGTCAGCCTGGTCGTAGACCAACGAGGTCAGGCTATTCAGATCGTTGCTGTGCTGGATCAGGGTGGCCTGGGGGTATTGCTTGTGCAAAAAAGCGCCGACCTTATCGTCACCGACGTAGGCCAGACGCTGTCCTCGCAGATCCGCAGTGGGCAGCAGGGTCTCGCTAATGCGCCGAACCATGACCTTGCGGTTCAGCAGATAGGGCCTGGATTGGGTAATGGCACCGTCCTGGCCCTCGCTGACGTCATGCAGTGCCAGCATGTCAACCTGGCCTCGCTCTAAGGCTTCCCGCGCCTCGGCGCGGGACGAGAAACGCCAGATTTTCAGGTGTACCCCGGTAGTCTCCTGTATCACGCCCAGGTAGTCCGCGGTAACACCCTCGAATTGGCTTTGCTCAAAACCCATGTGCATGGGGGGAAGCGCGCCGCTCCAGATGGCGACGTTCACCTGCGGGCGTGTGGCGAGCCAGGCCCGGGTTTGCACATCGAATGTGACAGGCGGTGCGGTGATTGGCGCATTGACCAGCAGCTCAACCGGTTGGGGGGTTTGTGCTTGCAGGTTTGCAGCACACAGCAATATCAGTAATCCCAGCAGCCTGGGGAATGAAAAAAAGCGAGTGTTCAAGGGGGGGCGTTCCATTGACAGCACGGCTAGTCGGGCCCGATATGGCATTCACCTGAAGGGAGCCACGGGCATTACACCTTTGAAAATAGCAACCTTGTGCACGCTTGTCCCGGAGTCAATTGCAGAGGGCCGGGCCCGGTGGGGGTGACCGTGAAGCGCTGGCCCTGCGGCGATGGGTTGGTCAACTCCCCGTACGCAGCCAGCGGGCCAGTGTGCCGGCCCCTGCGTATTGACGCAGAATGGCCTGGTAGCCGTCGAAGCGATTGTTGATCTCGTTGACCTGATTGCCGTAGTGCTCGTTTTCGGCGGTCAGCACGTCGAGCAGCGTACGCTTGCCCAAGTGGTGCCATTGCTGGAAAAAATCCTCACGGATCCGTCCCGACTCTTGCCCCAGGTCCCGGTACAGCTCGGACCTTTCCAGCATCGTGCGAGCATCGTGATCGGCGGTCCGAATCCGGAACTCCAGGTCCCGACGCTGTTGATCGTTGGCGTAACGACTGGCATCGGCGCGTTGCAGGGCTGCACGCTCGGCGGCGCGGGTGGAGCCTCCGCGAAATGCTCCCCAGGTCATTGACAGGTTGGTTTGCCATGGCTGCTCGCGCCCCACTGAGTCCTCCGCCGTGCTTTTGCTGATCACCCAATTCAATTGCGGCAGCCCGCTTGCACGGACGGCCTTGGCTTGCGCCACGGCGGACTCTGTTTCGGCGATGGACTTACGGATGGTCGGGTGCTCCTTGGCAGCGTCGAGCAGCAAATCCAGGTTGGCCAGGCGAATATTCCATTCCCGTGTGACTGGGATCGGCACCGGGCGTTCACCGACCAGTTTGCTCAGGTTGATTTCGGCGTCACGAGCCTTGGCCGCGGCCGCGTCACGCAAGGCTTGAGCCTGGAGCAGACGCGCCTTGGCCTGAGTCAATTCGCTGGTGCGGCCTTTATCGACCGCCACGATACCGGCGAGCATCTTGACCAGATCATTCATGCGGTCGGCGAATTGCTGGCTAAGGTCCACAATGATGCGCTGTTTGCCCAGTTCGATGATGGTAGTGGTGACTTCGTAGCCCAGGGTTTCCTTTTCTGCCTCGAGGTTTTCCTCGGCGGCGGTCAAAAGACGTTCACGGCTGTCGATCGAATGACCGATTCGCCCCCAATCGTAAACCGGGGTAGTGACCGCTAAATTGATCCCGCTGCTGCCTGAGTCGACATCGGAGCCTTTGCCGATATTGACCGGTGAGGTTTGTGTGCCGACATCCACTTGCGGCCAGCGTTGCCCCTTGGCTTCGTCGATGTCTTCTACGGCGGCTTGTTGTTCGGCTTTGGCCCGGGAAATAGTCGGTGCCCGCAGGATCGCAGCTTCCACAGCGCGATTGAATACCTGGCGCAGCTCGAATTCGGAGGGGCCGAGGAGGGTGCCTCTTTCACTGCTGCGGGCGGCCAGGCGCGGTGGCAATGCGGCCAACGATAGGGCGGAAACGCTGTGGACCTGTTGTTCCGCTTCCCGGGCGACCCTTGAGGTCTGGGTGAATTGCGCAAGGCCGTTGCCCGCGCCAGGCTGAGGGCTGGTAGCCGCAGCTGCCGGTATTGGCCGGGCCGGGGTGACGGTTCGAACAACCGGGGGCGAGGCTATCGGCTCGAAGGTGAGCAAGTCGTTGCTTTTACGACTGACAGACGCCGCTTTAGGCGCCGCGGGTTCAGGCCGGGCGAGGGCAGGAGCCGGCTTGAACACTGGCGTGGCCGTTGCGACCGGAGCGGGCGGCGCTGCCGGTGCCGGGCTTGGGCTGAATGAAATCAGATCGTTGTCGCGACGACGGGGGGCGGCGCTGCCAGGTTGGGTCGCCGCGGCGGCGGCAGGCGGCTGCGGTGCAGCCGGCATAAAATTGAGCAGTTCCTCAGCGAATGCCTGCTGAGCGCCCAGACTGCCGAACAGGTAGCAGGAAACCAGCCACGCTGCCGGGGTCAGTCGAAAACGGCGATGCTTGAAAGGCGTCATGCTTATCGCTCCCGGAACGCTTCCCGTGCCTTGAGCACGGGCTTGAGCAGGTAGTCGAGAATGGTTTTTTCACCGGTGCGCACTTCCACCGAAGCGACCATTCCCGGGATGATCGGCAACGATCGGCCACCGGCTTCCAGGCTGCTGCTTTCAGTCAGGACCAGGACGCGGTAGTAGGTATCGTCCGGGCGTCCTGCCGCGGCTTTTTGATCGTCTTTCAAGGTGTCGGGACTGATATGCTCGACGTGCCCCTTGAGCCCGCCATAAATGGCGTAGTCATAGGCCGTGATCTTCACGGTCGCCGGTAAACCGGGGCGCAGGAATGCCACATCGGCGGGGCGAATCTTGCCCTCCACCAGCAACTGGTCCTCCAGGGGGACGATTTCCAGAATGGGTTCGCCGGGCTGGATCACGCCACCCCGGGTGTTGACCCGGACGTTCTTGACGGTGCCATGCACGGGCGCATTGATAGTGGTGCGCTCGACTACGTCCGCACGCCCCACCAGGTTCTCACTGGTCTGCGACAGCTCCAGCTCGAACTTGGCCAGCTCTGAGTTGGCCTCGGCCTGGTAGCGGTTAATACGTTCGACGATTTGCGATTTGATTTCATTGGCCGAACGGCGCATACGCAGAATCTCGACTTCAGACATCAGCCCCTTGGCAGCCAGAGGTTCGGCCAGTTGAATCTCCCGGGCCGACAAGGCATAGCTGCGCTGCAGTGCGTTGATACTTTCGTCCAGGGCGTTTTTGCGCGCCTTGTAGGCTTGCTGTTCCTGCAGAACCACCGCGGGGTCAGTCATGACCATGTCGTCGAACTCTAACGGCTGCTGGTACGCTTCGGCCCGCAAACGGGTAATGCTTGCCTTCAGGCCGATCACTTTGGACAAGGTTTCGCGGTAGCTGGCCTGGGCACGGGTGGGGTCGATCTTGAGCAGAATCTGACCCTTTTCCACCACATCGCCTTCGCGCACATTCATCTCGGCAAGGATCCCGCCTTCCAGGCTTTGAATGATTTGCTCGCGGCTCTTGGAAATAATCTTCGCCTCGCCCAGGGTGATTTCTTCGACTCGCGCGAAGTAGGCCCATATCAGGCCGCCGATCAACACGGCGGCAATGAGCTGGAGGATCAGCCGTGAACCCGGAGTGGTTTGCGCAAGCAGCGACTCCTGAACATCGTTCATGAAGGCGGCATCACCGGGCATAAGGTCCGAGGCAGGTTGGCCCCGACCAAAGAGTTTCTTGATCATTGTGGAGTCACCGCAGGTTGTTCCGGGGGTTTGGCAGGCTCTGCCTTGGCGTCGTTTCTGCTGGAGGCATCAGGTGTCGAGACACGCTGAGGGGCAACCGGCCGCGCCGGGCCGATCTTCACGCCGGCGGGTGGCTTGGCCGGCGTGGAAGCACCCGGGTTTTCCGGTTTTTTGGCGCCGTTGCCATTCAGGGCCTCGAGGATCTTGTCTTTGGGGCCATCGGCGCTGACTTTGCCGTCGTCGACAATAATGATTCGCTCCACCAAGGCGAGCAGGGAGGGGCGGTGTGTCACCACCACCAGGGTCTGGCCTTCGGTGGCACGCTTGAGGTGTTCGAGAAACTGCACCTCGGTCTGGCCGTCCATTGCACTGGTGGGCTCATCGAGCAACAGCAGGCTGGGACGTGCGAGCAGGCTTCGTGCCAGCGAAACCAGCTGACGCTGGCCGCCCGACAGGCCTTCGCCCATTTCGCCGATGGGCAGGTTGATGCCCTTGGGGTGGCGCCCGGCAACATGGTCGAGGCCTGTCAGGCGAATCACCCGCAGGAACTCCTCGGCCGTGGCTTCAGGGCGCCCGATCATCACATTTTCCCGCAGAGTGCCGTAGAACAGGCGCGCATCCTGGCCGACATAGCCAACGGCTTTGCGCCAATCGGCCGGATCAATCTGATTGACGTCCAGGCCGTCAGCGAACATCTGCCCGCTGACCGGCAGATAAAGACGTGCCATGACCCGTAGCAACGTGGATTTGCCACTGCCGATACGACCCAGAATAGCGACGCGCTCACCGGGCTTGATCGCGAGATTGATGCCTTGCAGCACGGCCGGGTTGGGTTGCATGGGAGGGGCGGGATACGCGAAACCGATGTTCTTGAGGCTGATCTGGCCACTGATATCGGGCTTGGGCAAATATTCGCGGGTGACATCACGGTCGACGGGCATCGCCATCAGGCCATTGAGCGAACTCATTGCCGCCTTGGCCTGCTGGAAGCGCAACGCCAGGCCAACGACTTGGCTCAAGGGCGCAGTTGCCCGCCCGGCCAGCATTACGGTGGCGATCAGTGCCCCCATCGTCAGGTCGCCGGCATCAATCAGGTAAACACCGATGACAATCAGCGCCACGGTCTGGATCTGTTGAAAAAACGCCACGCTGCCGGACGCCATGCTGGACAGTTCGCGTGATTTCATCGAGGTGTTGGCGGCCAGCGCGCTGAAGGTTTCCCAGCGACGTTGCATATAGGCTTCCCCACCGATGGCCTTGAGGGTTTCCAGGCCTTCCACGGACTCAATCAACACCCCTTGCTTGAGAGACGCCTCACGCAGGTTTTCTTTCATGGTGCGCGCCAGTGGCCACTGGATGCCCACGCTGATAATCAGAATCAAGGGGATCAACAGCAGCGGCACCCAGCCCAATGGACCGCCGACGGCAAAAATCACTGCCACGAACAGCAGCACGAAGGGCAGGTCGGAAATGGTCGCCAGAGTGGCCGAGGTGGCGAAGTCACGCACCGATTCGAATTCGCGCAGTTGGTTGGCGAATGAGCCCGAGGAGGCGGGCTTGTGTTCCATCTGGATGGACAGGGCCTGGCGAAACAACATCGTGCCCAGTACCAGGTCGGCTTTCTTTCCCGCGAGATCAAGCAAGTGTGCCCGCACATAACGGGCGATGGCCTCGAAGACCATGGCCACGACCACGCCGATGGCCAGCGACCAGAGCGTCACAAACGCCTGGTTGGGGACGACACGGTCATAGACGTTCATGGTGAAGAAAATGCTGGCCAGGGCCAGTACGTTAATCAGCACAGCACCGATAGCAGCACTGCGGTAATAACGGCGATAGCGCCACAGTGTCGAGAACAGCCAATGACCGGCGGCTTGCGGCGTTTCATCGCCGGCGCGCGCATCGATCTTGGCTTTGGGCTTCACGAGAATGGCGAAGCCGGTGTACATCTCGTCCATGGTGGCTTGATCGATGTCCACCGGCGTAGTGCTGATCTCCGGTAGGATCACCTGGTAGCGGCAAGCGCGCTTGTCCTCGGCTTCAGTGTCGGGATGGTATCCGAGCAAGATGCAGCCACCGCGATCCTTGCGCAGCAGAATGATCGGCATCAGTTGTTTTGGGAGCGCTCGTACAGGGCGCTCTACCATGCCCGCGGTCAACCCGGCGTTGGCCAGGCTGCGCATCGCCAGTGAGGGCGTCAGCAGGCCGACTTTGGGTAATCCCGCTGTCAGGGCCTGTGGTGACTTCCCCAGGTTGTAGTGATCGCATGTCCAGGACACGCTCTGCAACAGAGTGTCCTGGATCTGTGTTTGAGGGGCAGGCATCGCCTGTGCGTCCACGTCTTTTTCAACGAGCGCGCTATGAGTAGCCATCAGATATAGTCCTGGGCTGGGCTCGCCTTGTGGCGAGCTTATCGGCGTGTTTGTGCAGGGGGACGCTGGAGTGCAACAGCATTTTGATGAGACCTGGAACGTCTCCCGACCATTGAGATAAGTCTGAGTGTTGAGGGGACATGTGTGAACGAGACTTGTCCCAAAAGCCGCGTAGGCCTGGCCGCCAATACAGGCTCTGGGGACGTCGAAGGAGGGGGGGGATCAGGTCGTTTTCAAAGGCGGTCGGTGGGGCATGTTGGCGCTGTAATACTATGAAAAATCAGGGCTTAACCTATCCATGCTGCGTCGTTGAATTTTTTTTCAATGGGGGAGATAGGCAAAACTATTTTAAGTTTTCTTTCATTCCACATTTAGGATAACGTTCTTCTGGCGAGGTGAATCTGTAGGAATATTCCTACAGCGCTATCAGAGTTATGGAGTCCTGAGAATGAAGTGGTCGGTTGTTTCACCTCTGCGAATTGTCCTGCTCGATGATCACGCGTTGATTCGAGAAGGTTTGAAAATCCGCCTTTCCTCTGAGTCAGACTTCAAGGTTGCAGGGGTTTTTTCGGGAAGCCCCGAATTGCTCGAAGCGCTACGCAGCGAAACGGCCGATCTGCTGATACTGGATTACCAGTTATCGGACGGCGAACTGGATGGCCTGCGCTTGATCCAGCTGTTGCGTAGTCATTATCCGGATTTACGGATCCTGATTTTTTCTTCAGTGGAGCGACCTGCCACCGTCAATATGGCAATTCGTGCCGGAGCCAATGGTTTTTTTGGTAAGTCCCAGCCGACTGAAGACTTGATGTTTGCAATTCGCACAGTGGCGCTGGATCGGCTGTATCTTTCGCCGTCCATGGCGGCCGAGCTGGACTCGACCCCCAAGGCTCCCGTGGCAGTATCACTTGAAGAGGGAGAGGGGACTGCGCAGAGCAGTGATCCACTGGTCAATTATCCAGCGTTGTCACCCAAGGAGCGCGAAGTCTTGCGTTGTTGCCTGGGAGGGATGTCTGTCTCTCAAATCGCCGCCAAGTTTCTGCGTAGTCGCAAGACCATCAGCGGGCAGAAGCAGGCCGCACTGCGCAAGCTGAATGTGCGCACGGACACCGAGCTGTTCAAGCTGCACCAGGAACTTAAAGACGTTTGAGGGGGCAGGGCCGAGGGATCACGGCTCTGTCAGGCCATTGCGTTTTGCCAGGTCGTAGAGGTCAAGTACGGTGTTTGCATTGAGCTTGGTCAGGATGCGGGTTTTATAGGTACTTATGGTTTTGCCGCTCAACAACATGCGTTCGGCTATTTGCTTGTTGCTCAGCCCCTGAGTCAAATACTGTAAAACCCCGAGTTCCCGTACAGAAAGTGTTCTTAACCTTTCATCTTCGTGATCGGTACCGGCTTCGCGACGCGTGAGGCAAAACGCCTTTTCCGGAAAGTAATTCTGCCCACTCCCCACCGCCCGAATGGCACTGACCAGCTCACACAAATCCTCTTGCTTGCTGACGAAGCCGTGGGCACCCGCTTCCATGCAGCGTATCGCGATGTGGTTCGATATCTGAGCGGTCAGTACGATGATCTTTATCTGGAGATGTAGCGCGGCCAAGCGACTGATAACCGTCAATCCATCGACTTTTGGCAACCCTATGTCGAGTACCACTGTCCCAGGTTGAAACTCGCGGATGAGTTCAATCGCATCCGCCCCATTTTCTGTCTCCCCAACAACCTTGTAGCCTTCACCCTCCAACAGGATGCGGACAGTCATGCGCACCACTGGGTGATCATCGACAATAATTACCTGATTGTTCATGTTGGTCACTGGCGAAAGAAATTTGATTGATTCTTGACGGAAAGTCTGGCAGTTAGCAATTGCTTGAGAGCTTTTTGAGACAAGTCTTGAATTTACAGTTCGGAATGAAAGAGGCGTTTTGTGTGCAAAGAGAAACAACGAAGCTTTATTAATGAATTGAACCAATTCAATCAGCGCAAGAAACATCATTGATATTTAACGTTGCACGTAAAATACATGCCGCCCAATCGTTGCTGTTTTCTTTAATGAATTACGCCATACAGGCCGCACTGCGCGGCTATGAAAGTGCGTAGCCCCATAGGTAATATCGTCATGACGCCCCTCAATGACCCGGGTTGCCACACGTTTCGCCTTCGTCCAGGCATCGTGTTCCTGTGGGGGGAAGCGGGAAACACGATTAGTCCAGGAAAACTGATTGCGTTCATACACAACTTGGCAAATCCCCGAGGTTTGCCAGTCGGCACGGTTCATCGTAACCATCGCCACCGCGATCTGCCCCTCAAGCGGCTCACCGCGTGCCTCATGATAAATATTGAGCGCCAGGCACATCAGCGCGTTCTGCAATGTCATTTGGAAGCTCTCTGAGCTGAATGGGAAGTCCATCAGGATTAAGGGCCGTGTAATTGACAGCACCTACAGCAATCGATTTTGTATACCGCGCTATCGGCCAGCCATAGGACCTGTCTCAATTTAAAATGGCACTCCACTCAGTCAGATGGCTAGCGAGCAGGCACGCACTGGCCGTGCCAACAGTTTGGGAGTTGGCTTCTGTTTAGGTTTAACTTCGGATGATTTAATTAAAAGGGTGGAGGGGTTAGCTATCATCATGTGACATCTAATTAACTAAACTAAATAGTCATTTAGTTTAGTTATAATTATCCGCTATTAATGGAGGAGGGTAGCGCATTAAATGAACCAGAGGGCGTTCATCCTTGGTCGCTATCTTCCATAGCATGTGCGATATCTCGCAAAGCTGCAAACAGACACGTGTAATCGGTAACAAGCCACGTATACCGTGGCTTTCACTAAATATCTGGAGCAATGAATCATGGATTCTGAGCCTTTGCCAAGCACCTGGGTCATCGAGGAAGCACGTGCTTTTCTAAGAGCCGCACAGATCCTCGAACAAGGTGCTTCAAACGGAGATTTTCATCTGTATTGGCCAGCCGTCATGAATTCGGCGCTCGCAGCGGAGCTGCTTCTTAAGTCATTCCTTGTCGAGGCTGACCCTCGGTTTCCAAGGACTGAATATGATCCCGAGGGGCACCTTCGTTTGATCGCCGGCTTGCCTGGAAACAGGCATGGCTTGATCGATCTGTACAACGCCATTCCTGCAAAGTTGGCCAACAAGCCGCGTGAAACCTCAGAGCGATTGGCTCCAGGCTTTCCACTGGAAAAATGGATCACGGCTTGTTCGAAGCTTTTTGTTGGCACTCGATATCCATACGAAGCCAATTCGGTTCAAGCTGTTGACCTTGATGTGCTGAAGCTCGCGCCGCACCTGGACCAGGTGCTGGAGGAAATGACTCGTCGACCAGTCAGCAGTTGATTATCAGGGTTTTGATTTTCGCGTCCGCGAAAACGCCGACAGGAGGCAGTGCCAGGCTTCAAATCTGACCGCCAGAGCCCCCCAGCTCCGTATATGACGGTTCGCATAATGTATATTATGTTAAACGACAGGTCATGTCATAGATGTTCATGAGCCACCTAAACCACTGATTCGACAAACCTGCTTCTGACGTCCACTCTGTCAACGGGCCATGTACGTTGTGTTCATGGTGAGACATTGAATGAGGTGGCTGCCGATGAAGCTGATTCAGTGCCGTTTCTCTTCAGGTCAGCGTGTACCGCTGCTCGTGCAGACTGGAGATGCGGCGCCATTGCCCATACTTGTTCCATTCATCTACACCCAACTTAAACTCAGGCACCGCGCTTACAACACGGCTGCGGCACATCTGCGTGCGATCCTCGCTTTCTACTCCTATGCCAGAACCCGAGATCTGGATCAGGCTGGAGTTACTTCCACAGTGGGTTGAACACCGGAAACGTGCAGGATGTACCTGCCGCCGGCCCTGACTACTCAAGGTTGCTTACGGAAGAACAAAGTGATCTGGCCTACCTCCACTCCGAATTTGGTCATGAACGAGCGATTGATCATGGTGTTCTTGTCCATAAGGTACATCCAGTCGTCTAATTCAACCTGATACTCCTTACCATCCACAGGAAGGCTAAGTACGTATTTCCAGCGCAGGGTATTGCCTGCCATCTCACCACGCGCTTCCCCCACCACGTCGTCAGCGGTTCCGCGCCATTGGTTATGACCAACTGGCGTTAGCGTCCACACCCGTTTTTGTTTAGTGCCATCGCTGTAAGTAAATGACTCATCGAGTATTAACTTATTGCCTTCGGACTGGCCATTGATCTCCACGTGGAAGCGCTTGACCACCTCACCTGATCGCTTTTGAAACATGCCCCAAGCTTCGACCCGCCCCTCGAAAAAATCGCGTAGCTCAAGGATGGGCATCTCCTGGCGGTAAGTATGCACATCTACCCGGCTGCAACTCGCGAGACCAATGCTTAGCAGAACTATCAATACCTTTAACATGTGCAACTCCTCAACGGTCTCAGGGATTTAGAACCGCCCAGCAATTGGGATCGCAGCTGCGGGCACGCCAAAAGCTATACAAAACAATTAATTTGTACAGCTGAATCCTCAGGTCGGCGCTACAGCCACACAAACGGACTCCGACGGTCTGTCCAAGGGGGGGCACGCGCATCGCGCAGAAATGGTGCCTGCGACAGCCACCCATACGCATCACGCCTAGGAATGGCGCACATTGTCAGGCGGTTTTTTTAGGCCTACCCTATACAGAACCTATACAGCGCATTAGATAATGTACAATAAAAGCTGACCACTGGCGCTGCAATTTGACGGTGAGAGCAGCATGGCTTCGAGGAATCTTAATGAACACATCAATAGCCGAGCATTACCGTGAAATTCTCGTCGGCGTCGGCGAGAACCCTGAGCGTGAAGGACTGCTGGATACTCCCAAGCGTGCAGCCAAAGCGATGCAGTACCTGTGCAATGGCTACACGATCAGTCTAGAGGATTTGATCAACGGCGCATTGTTCGAATCGCAAAACGACGAAATGGTCATCGTGCGCGACATCGAACTGTATTCGTTGTGTGAGCATCACCTGCTCCCCTTCATCGGCAAGGCTCATGTCGCCTACATCCCCACTGGGCGGGTGCTGGGCCTGTCAAAAGTCGCCCGGGTCGTCGATATGTTCGCCCGCCGCTTACAGATCCAGGAAAACCTTACAAAGCAAATTGCCGACGCTATTGCACACATCACTGATGCGGCCGGCGTGGCCGTGGTCATTGAGGCAAAGCACATGTGCATGATGATGCGGGGCGTGGAGAAACAAAACTCGGTGATGACCACCTCCGTGATGCTGGGCGCCTTTCGCGAGTCGTCCGCTACGCGGCTGGAGTTCCTGCAACTGATTGGGCAACGCAGTTAACGCTCGGAGCTCGCGCAGGCTTGCAGGAGAGACTCAATGAACAGTTCCTTTGAAATGAACGCCTTGGTGATAGGCGCCAGCGGTGCGCTTGGCGCAGCGTTTGGAATGGCTGAAAGCAGATCCATGACGATATCGAGTCGTTACGCATTCCTTTCTCGCTGGCGGCACCCTGGTGAGTCACGTTGCGCCGGGGGCCTGGCAAATGAGTAAGATTCGCCGACTGTGCCTGGTGCTGGGCGACCAACTGTCTTGGGACTTGGCTTCATTGCAGGGGCTGGATCCCGAGCGCGATGCGGTGTTGCTGGTCGAGGTGATGGAGGAAGCAAGCCATGTGCCCCATCACCCACAAAAAATCGCGCTGATCTTCAGTGCGATGCGCCATTTTGCCGAGGCGTTGAAGCAGCGCGGTATCCGCGTGCACTACGTCAGCCTGGATGATCCACACAACAGTGGATCGGTGCCCGGCGAGTTACGGCGCTGGCACTCACTGCTTCAACCGCAGCAACTGCACCTGACTGAGTGCGGTGACTGGCGCCTGGAGCAGTCGCTCAAGGACTGTCGCTTAACGATCCAGTGGCATAGCGATAGCCGTTTTCTCTGCACCCGCGGCGAATTTTCGTCTTGGGCCGAGGGCAAAAAGCAGCTGCGGATGGAGTTCTTCTACCGCGAGATGCGGCGCAAAAGTGGCTTGTTGCTTAATGGCGACCGCAGCCCGGTCGGTGGCGCCTGGAACTTTGATGCCGAAAACCGCAAGGCGTTGCCCAAAGGTGTGAGAGCGCCCTCACCCATGCGCTTTTCGGCCGATGCCATCACCCAGGAAGTGCTGGCGCTGGTGGCAAAAAACTTCTCCGGCCACTATGGCGCCCTAGACACCTTCGACTACCCGGTAACCCACGCCGATGCCCAAGCCTTGTGGGATTACTTTCTCGATTGGGGCCTGGCTGCGTTCGGCGACTACCAGGATGCGATGGCCAGTGACGAACCCTTCCTGTTTCATGCGCGGATCAGCGCCGCGCTAAATATCGGCCTGCTGGATCTGCGCCAGTTGTGCAGCGACGTCGAAGCCGCGTACTGGGCGCAGCGGATTCCGCTGAACGCTGCCGAAGGCTTCATTCGTCAACTGATCGGTTGGCGGGAATACGTCCGAGGCATCTACTGGTTGAAGATGCCTGAATATGCCGACGGAAATGAATTCAGCAACACAAGGTTGCTTCCAGAGTTCTACTGGACAGGCGAAACGAAGATGAACTGCATGCGCCAAGCCATTAACCAAAGCCTTAAGCATGCCTACG
Organism: Pseudomonas sp. FP2294; assembly: GCF_030687625.1. Classification (NCBI taxonomy): domain Bacteria; kingdom Pseudomonadati; phylum Pseudomonadota; class Gammaproteobacteria; order Pseudomonadales; family Pseudomonadaceae; genus Pseudomonas; species Pseudomonas sp. FP2294. The sequence goes on along the minus strand of NZ_CP117441.1, from coordinate 2,834,535 downwards.
CTCATCACATCCAACGGCTAATGGTTACCGGCAATTTCGCTTTGCTCGCAGGTATCGCGCCGAGTCAAATATGTGAGTGGTATCTGGCAATCTACATGGACGCGTTCGACTGGGTGGAGTTGCCCAACACACTTGGTATGGTCATGCATGCAGACGGCGGCTACATGGGATCTAAGCCTTACTGTGCGAGCGGCCAATACATCAAACGCATGTCCGATTATTGTCGTGGCTGCGCATACAAGGTGAGCGAAAGCACCACAGATGACGCCTGCCCTTTCAATGCGCTTTATTGGCACTTCCTGATACGTCACAGCGATCGCCTGCGCAGCAATCACCGTATGGGCATGCAGTATAAAAACCTCGACCGAATGCCTGAATCAAAGCAGCAAGCGCTCTGGCAACGTGGTCAATTGTTGCTCGCAAACTTAGATGACGGTGAATCACTTTGAAAAAGAGTGAACTCCCGGTCAAAACCTGCATGACTTGCGGCCTTCCCTTCCTATGGAGGAAGAAATGGGCGCGCTGCTGGGAGGAAGTTCGTTACTGTTCTGAGCGCTGCCGGCGTAGTAATCCTGCCCAGTGCTGAGCCAAAAAATGGCCATCACAGGCCCTTTTGTACTCAAGCCAAAATCACTTGCTTAGCCAGGAGGTCGATGTGATGTTAGGCGTTTTAGAAGGTCACACCAAAAACACAACCTGAGCCTACAACGATGTGCGCCATGAAATTTTCAGTTAGGAATAAATTGGGAGCGGTAGTTGAAATGTATCAGGTCGTGCGAAGAGGTACCCTTGCATAAGATCTATGCCTAAGCGGAGTAATGCATCACTCTCATCACGGGTTTCAATACCTTCGGCCACAACCACTATATTTAAACGGTTTGCGACTAAAACAATACCTTCGACTATTGCAATTCTAACTGGGTCTTTGTCAATGTTTCTTGTGAGAGCCATGTCAATTTTTAGCACATGAGGTTGGAACATCGCCAATAAATTCAACCCCGAGTAACCCGAGCCGAAATCGTCGATAGATGTAGTGAAACCTTGACGATTGTACTCTTCGAAAATCCCCTTTAGATGCATAGGGTCATCAACACGCTCACCTTCGGTCACTTCGAACATTAGCCTCTCTGGAGGGAACCCAAACAGCCTGGCAGCCTCCAGAGTGGCTCGAATGCAGGTTTCGGGTCGATACACAGCATTTGGCAAAAAATTGATACTGAGCTTGCAGTCTGGAATGCCCAGCAAACCTAGTTCCGTCGCTCTCTCGATAGCCTTGACTCGGCATGCTTGGTCAAAGCGGTATCGGTTGTCGTCATTAACCTGATCCAAGATGCTCGCCGCCGACTCACCGTTCACCCCACGTACAAGGGCTTCATAGGCGAAGGTTGTGCGCGTTCTTACGTTAACGATTGGCTGGAATGCCATTATGAAATCGAACCCCAACCCTTCTAGATTTCGGCACTCTGCGCAGCCGACTGATACGAACGTAGAGAACGCAATATTACGGGGCATGGCTGATCCTCCAGATTTTTAGCAACCCTAACCTATAATTTTCGAGCTTTCAGTATGTATCGGCACTGATCTGGCTTCGTTGAAGGCGCATGTTCATCGCGTGCAACGCGCCAGCCTGATAATGCCAGCTTTCGCCACGCCAATATCTTGTTTTGCGCATTTCCAAGCAGAGCCAGCATCACTGGCACCCGCGCGATGAATGCCGGCGTCAGGAGGGGCCGCTGACCTTAACACCGCATGCAATGCAGACGCTGTACCCTGGATAGCCTATGGCTTCCTGCGTCGTTGCTTTTACCGATAATTTCGCGAATCAACGCCAGCTACGCAATGTGGACTACCCCCGCTTCCGTAGACATTTTCCAGCCTCAAAGTGAGGCACTTTCAAAGGCCTCAGGACTGACGCCGCCCAGGTGACTGTGACGACGCGTTCGGTTGTAAAACGCCTCAATGTAATCGAATACGTCGGCACGGGCCATGTCCCGGGTTTTGTAGATCCTCTTGCGGATGCGTTCTTTTTTCAGGCTACTGAAAAAAGACTCAGCCACGGCATTGTCCCAGCAGTTTCCTCGGCGGCTCATACTCGGCTCGAGGTGGTTGGCCAGACAAAAACGTTTCCAGTCATCGCTACCATATTGGCTACCCTGGTCCGAATGCACGATGACTCTGGTTTTGGGTTTACGGCGCCATACCGCCATGAGCAGCGCGTCCAGCGCCAGCTCCTTGCCTAGCGTTGGCTTCATTGACCAGCCGACCACCTTGCGAGCGTAGAGATCCAGTACGACAGCCAGATATAGCCATCCCTGCCACGTTCGGATGTAAGTGATATCGGTCACCCAAGCCTTATTAGGGGCATCGACAGTGAAGGCCCGGTTAAGTCGATTGGGGGCAATGATCGATGGTCTGCCTTTGATTGCGCGCGGGGCTTTATATCCTCTGAGCGCCTTGATTTTATTGGTGCGCATCAGTGCCGCGACACGGTGCTTGCCGCAACTTTCTCCAGCCTCGCGCAAGTCAGCAAACACCCGCCGTGCGCCATACACACCTCGACTGGCCGCATAGGAGTCGCGGATCAGCCCTAACAGCCGACCATTCTCTTTTTCGCGGTCAGAAACAGGCTTGTGTAGCCATTGATAGAACCCGGCGCGAGCAACTTGCAAAACCCGGCACAGCGTAGTGATCGCGTATTGATGCCGATGCTCGTTCATAAAGCGGTATTTCACTCGGGTTCCCTGGCGAAGTACCGCGCTGCTTTTTTTAATATGTCGCGCTCTTCTTCCAAGCGTCGCATTTGGGCTCGCAGCCGCAAAATCTCACTTTTGGCTTCGAGCAACTCGCTGGCCTGTTTCTCGGTTTTGTCAGGCGTCACGGCTTTGACCCATTTGTAGAGGCTGTGGGTCGAAACGCCGAGGCGCTCGGCTGTTTCCGCAACGGAGTATCCGCGTTCAATAACTTGCCTCACGGCTTCTGCCTTGAATTCCGGCGTGAATCGTTGGGTGCTCATAAACTTCCTCCTATGCTCAAAGCATAGGCTGGAGATGTCTACGATGCCGGGGGCAGTCCAAGCATAGGCTGGAGATGTCTACGATGCCGGGGGCAGTCCAATGAGCTTGCAAGGTGTCTAGAGAAGCCGGGGCTATTCATCATGTTCCACGGAGAAAAAAAGAGTTCCAGCATCCTAACATCCCAGAATGGCTTATTTGCATCTTCCAGAGAGCTTGATCATCAGAGGCTGATATACGCCGGAATCGACAGAAGAAAACATTGCCATACCTTGGACCGGGGCGCCTACCTTTAATTTTCCGACGGTGAGCGCCTCATCCACAGTATCCAACTTGTATTCTTGGCCTTCAATTCCGTAGGCTTTCAAACAGTAGCCGGCCAAATCAATTTCCCGCCCCTTGAGATTCCCCAGGAAAATATCAAAACTCTGTGTGTAGGCGCTTTTATCGCCCACGGACATCGTGCCGGAAGACTTTTGTGTCGAGACTACTATCACGTGATCCAGACCTTTTGCATGTGCGGTGAGAGCAATCAGGCTCAGAGTGATTGGGGCAATGATACTTGAGAATTTCATAGTGAGTCCGCTGAGGTAAACGTCAATCTTAGATAATTGAAATGTAAGCTAGTATGCTCGCCATGAAAAATAGCAGAGTTATTTCCATAGCAATATATTTCATAGATTAAAAGGAAGCCGCACGCCACACAACTCAACCACACTGAACAGTTGTGAAGCTCTGCCGCGAGGCATAGTGAGAGCCTTCACCTTAATGAAGAGGAAGCCGTTGGTAATATTTAATGAGGCGCACTATATACGCAACAATAGGGCGCGCCATGAAGAACTCTGAATTGCGCTGAATGGCTGTATCGGAGTCATTCTACTAGGTGGCACTTTAATGCTTCACTGATAACAACATCAGCGTATGTATGACCCACTCACCGCCCTCGAAATGGAAGCGACAAGATGCGCCATCACCAGCAAAAAAACCGCACTTTCGGCTTATCGCGCGTTGATGAAGACAAGGTTGAGCTGACACCGTATTTCGGTTGTCCCTGTCGCTACTGCATCAAGAAATCTAGCACTGTGCGCTGCGAGTCTCAATCGATGAGTGAGGAAAACCTGATCAATGTCGTAGAGTACATACGCAACGACGCACGCATCACTCAAGCCTCAATCACTGGTGGCGACCCGCTGGTAAAACCAACGCAGCTGTTCGCGTTGCTGGAAAACCTGGCGAGCATTCCCCATCTCAATAACATTCGTATCGCAACCCGGCATGCTTTGCTTCAACCAGAGTACATTAATGAAGCATTTGTCGAACGCATGGCCAGTTATAACCACGTCGATTATGCCTATCCTCTGCGCTCCACAAGGGTGTCTTTGGACGTTGCAATCAACCACGCCAGCGAGCTGCAACCGGACGTCATCAGGGCACTCAACGGCTTCGCCCGTCGGGGCATCAACGTACGTGGCCACGCAGTACTGCTCAAAGGGATCAACGACGATTTCCACAGCCTTAAAAATCTTATCGATCATTTTCTCGCGGTTGGAATCACGCCTTATCACTTAATGCACTGCGCAGACGCTCCAGGTGGAGCACCGCTGCGCACCACAGTGCAAAAAGGCCATACCCTAATTACCCAATTGATGGCGTTTTCAGGCACCTATGCACTGCCTTATGGGTACGTCACAGCCATAGGTACGCAGTACATCACACCAGGCCAAGTCCTGCGCTACGAAAATATTGGCGGGCAGCGTTTTATTCGCGCCCGCTCACTCTATCCAGCCGAGCGCTATAAAACACTTTCCGGCAACTCGAGCCTGCCGCCACTGCACGAAATTGATGCGCAAGGCTACATCGTCTCGCACTACCCAGATGGTAGCGACGCCCTCCTCGTCTATTGATCCACTAAGCGCCCCAGGTACTGTGGGGCAATTCGACACAGGGCTCAGCGGCCTGCGCCGAAGGCACAGTCAAAACGCCCCGCTCTCTTGTAAGACAGCAGGGCTTTAAGACGATGGCGAATCAGAAACGGTAAGTGACGCCCAAGCCGAAACCATTGGCGCTGTTTTCATACTTGGCCTTGTAGTGCTGGCCAAGCCCATTGGTGCGGTTAACTTTGACCGGCTCTTCCTTAAGATAGGCATAAGCCACATCGACAGTCATGTTCGGCAGCACATCGTAACCAGCACCGAGACTGAAGATGGTTCGGTCCCCGGTAGGAATACGTGGTGAGCGATCCGTGTTGTTGGTCGGCGACTGGTCAAGCGTCAAACCGGTACGCAGCACCCACTGTTTGCTCAGTCGGTAGGACGTCCCCACGGCATAGGCCCAGGTATCGTGCCAGTTTTGCTCTTCTTTAATGGTACTGAGCAAAGCCTGAGCATACGCACCATCGCTGTAACTAACGCCCTCGTTCTTGACCGTGATGTCTTTCAGGCGACTCCAACGTGTCCAGGTGGCCCCGGCATAGAGCTTCCAATCAGCATTCACATCTTGCGTCACAGAGAAATCCCAAGACTCTGGCGTGTCAATTTTGAGCGACGCGTCGTAGCGTCCGCTGCTCAATAATGCGTCATGAACGTTGGCGCCTTTAGTGACTTGAGTGTGCCCCTTCAGCTTGTACTTGACCTGCGAATGGTAAGTCAGGCCTACCCGCGTGCTGTCTGTTGCTTGAAGCAACACCCCAGCGTTAAAACCCAAGGCGGTGTCGTCACCCTTGATTTTGATATTGTTGGACGCGAGACCTGGGTTCGGAAGGTTGATATCCGACTCCAGGGTACCGGAAACTCGGTTGATGGTCGGGCCAAAGCCGATAGACAGCTTATCGTTGAAGGCATAGCTGACGGTTGGCTGGAGCGTGATGACTTTCACCTCGCTCTTACTGCCGAAAGCTTTGCCTTGGAAGCCTTTTTCATAATCGGCGACCATGCCAAATGGCGCGTAGAGACCAAAGCCGGCAGCCCATTGCTCGTTGAGTTTTTGGGTGTAGAAAGCAAAGGGCACGCCGGTAAGCGGCACCATGTTGCCCTTGTTACTGCCACTCGAACTGCCACTGGCCTGGCTGATGTTGCTTGTTGCATCAATAACGGCTAGACCACCGGTGATTTGCTGACCGTCCAGGCGAACCATACCGGCGGGGTTGCCATAGACAGTACTGGCATCTTCTGCCGATGAAGATCGCCCGGCAAACCCTGTTCCCATACCACTGATGCTTTGCTCATTCAGTGCAAAGCCACTGGCAAATACTTGTGAAGATGCCAGAGTAATAGCCAGACCCAGTGTTTTTTTCAACATTACTTTCTTCATTAATTAAAGCTCCGTGGTGATCACCACAGAGGAAAGTAACAATATTTAAATGTCAGTGTTGTAGGGCAACTTGTAGGAAAAAATCTGCACAGGCTAGTTTCGCCCATGCCAACTTACCCATCGGCAACACTTAGTTACGTACCCAGCAACTAAGGGCAACGAAACGCTCGCACATTGGCGTCACCGAAGGGCTGCTCAAGCCCTAAGCTGCGTATCTGCAGAGCGGGACGCTGCACTTGCCTTGCGCGTGCGGCAGCACATATTCGGGCATCGCTATGTTGGAGGCCCGTCGCTTGAGGCGCCCCATAATTGCGATGGCATGACTGATAGAGGCCTTATACTCGGATGCACCCCGGGAAAAGGGCATGAAGTGGTGCAAGTAATACGGATTTACACCATCGAGCGTAACGCCGTCAGGATCTCCTCCGATCAAACAGGACGGGAGTTGATATCACTGTCGCAATTTCGTAAATGACCTAATCCGCGAAACCGTTGCGCTTGGCAACTTCAAACAAATGAACCAGGGAAAAGACATTGAGCTTTTCCAGTAGTCGTACCTTGTAGGTGCTGATCGTCTTGTTACTCAGCTGCAAATAGTTCGCTATTTCCTTATTACTCATCCCTCGCACAAGCAGTTCAAATGTCATTAACTCGCGGTTGGAAAGCGTATTGATAAGTAGGGCCTCATTGGAGAAACTGTCACCGAGCGCAGGCAGTCGATCAATGCCATGAGGCATATAAGCCCTGCCTTTCATCAGCAGGTTGACAGTCCTTTGCAACTCTTCAACTGTGCACGTTTTCGACAAAAACGCCGACGCGCGCGCCGCACGGCAACGGTTGTAATAATAGCGTGCTGAGCAGGATGTCAGCACCAGAATTTCAATATTCTTATCAAAGCTGTAAATCTTCTGCATCACCTCTAACCCCCCAATTCCGGAGAGCTGGATGTCCAAAATCACTAAATCAGGTTTATGCTCACGTACCAAGTCAAGGCCGTCGGTACCATTATTAGCCTCTGCTACCCAGGTAAAGTCGTCCGGATTCAGAATGGATTTAATAGCCGCTCGCACAAGCGGTTGTCCATCAATAATAATGACTTTGAACATCAGCACCCCCCAGTGTTTCAGATCAGATGAACTACAGGAAACTTCTCATCCAGCAATCCTACACACGCGGCTGCTGTTACTTAACTAAAATACTAATCGCTTAAAGAAATTAACAAGTTATCACGCACCTCCATTGTGCACCCAGAGCCCTTAAAGCAGCCCAGGTCAATACTGCGCCTGCACCGACGCCCGGAATCCGCAGTTGAGCCAGGCGCGTACCAATCCCGCATTAATTCTCAATTCATGGTTATTCACTTCGCAATGGGTGGGATGTGCCTGATTCTATGACGCGGCCTCACTACCGATCAGAACAGGTGGGGGCATGCCCCTGTGTTGTATAACTCATTCCCTGAGAAACTTATGAAGCTTATTAATATTCTGTCAGTCATCAGCCTGGCCTGCATTACCTCCCAGGTCTTCGCTAACAAGAGTGACTTGACCCTTACCCACTTCAAAGGCCCGCTCTACATCGTTGAAGACAAGGAATATGTGCAGGAGAACTCAATGGTCTACGTTGGCGAGCAACACATCACGGTTATTGGCGCAACCTGGACCCCAGCCACCGCTGAAAAGCTTGAGCAGGAAATCAGGAAAATCAGCCCCCTGCCCATCAAGGAGGTGATCAATACCAACTACCACACCGACCGCGCGGGAGGTAACGCCTACTGGAAGAAGCTCGGCGCCAGTATTGTCTCAACGCAGATGACCTATGACCTGGAAAAAAGCCAGTGGCGCAGTATTGTCGACTTTACCCGGCAAGGGATGGAGCACTATCCAATCCTGGAACAAAGCCTGCCAGACCAGGTATACCCGGGCAACTTCGACTTGCAAAACGGCCATGTTAGAGCACTGTATTTAGGCGCGTCTCACACCGAAGATGGGATTTTTGTGTACTTTCCAGAAGAGCGTGTGTTGTATGGAAACTGCATTCTCAAGGAAAAGCTGGGTAACATGACATTCGCGAATCGCAGCGAGTACCCGAAAACCCTGAAGAAATTGCAAGGGCTGATCCGCAGTGGTGAATTGCCCGTTGAAGCGATTATCGCAGGGCATAACTCACCGATACAGAACGTTGAGTTGATTGACCATTATCTGACCCTGCTTGAACACGGCGAGCAGTAATATCTGCGGGAATTTTGCCAGTGCCGGCGAGCTCAGCGTGATGAAATATCTCGACTGCGCTCGCTCCCCAGGCACAATACGCGCTCCAGCTCTTTGATATAGAAACACGGCGTATCCGGGTTCAGGTCCAACTTGTAAAAGGTCAATTGTGATGCATGACTTGATAAATAAGCATAATTAAAGGCAACGTCTCGATCACGCACCGACATGCTTCTAAGCAGCTCATTGCCGCCTACTGGGTTAGTCACAAATCGGGCACTGCCGAAGAGGTTGTTAACCAGTGCAAACGAAAACTTCTGGCTATCATAATTTATTTTCTCAAAATCATGAATTTGATTTCCATGCGACTGAAGCCTGATCAGCACATTTAAGACTTCGCCACTGCTCATAATCATCGAACCGGTGGTGAAACAAGCGCCTTTAAGCACATCCTTACGCGATGCGGATGAATACATCAAATGCAAGGCCACGAGCAACCCGATGCCCACCAGTAGTCCAACACTGCGCTTGTTCACTTCAGGCACCTGTCTAACTGTTCATCGGTCAAGAGTGCTAACTTCGAATTATGCACTGAAACAAATTCCACCGTGCTGCCACTGATGCAAAGGATTTCGTAAAAGCTGTGCATCGTATTTAAAACCACTGTGCCGGGCACTTCCAACAAACTTTCCATGCGCCGTAGCACCGGTGCCATGCTCACTTTTAGCCTCTCGACTTCCGGTGTATTTGCACCGGTGTACCACACAGTCAGCAAGCCCTGAGTTTCGGTTTCTTTGACGAAGTCCGGCTGTAGCCAAAGGTTCCAATCAATCCGCCAAAGAAAACTCATAGCTAATATCAGCGTCGCTCCCATCAAGATATTCTCAGTGCTCAGCCGCCTTGTCAGCCATGAAAGCCTAACCTGCGGCACTTCGGAGCTTGATGCGGCGCCCAAGGTTAAAGGCGCCGGAGCGCTAATGTCGCTAACGTGCCCGGGAGCAACCAAGAACGCGGAGTTGAACTGGTAACCCCTTCGCGGAATGGTCTGGATGATTTCACGATGCTCGTCATCGGCCAGCAGTTCCCGAATCGTTGAAATAGCCTGGTTCAAGCTGTTCTGCCCAACGATACGGTCAGGCCAGCCAAAGGCAAATATTTCATCGCGACTTACAATGGTGCCTGCCCGGTCAATCAGAATTTCCAGGATTCGACTGGAACTGTATCCCAACTCAACTTTTCGCTGGTTATTATGCTCATGAATAACCAACATATTTTGCGAGGGCCAAAATACAACTTGCCGCCCTTCAGAAGCACATAGAATTAACACTTTTTTAGCTTCCGCTTGAATACCCTTATCGCTCGATGTCGGGTCAATCGATGACTGCATGTTCTTTTCCTTGCAACGATAACTGTGAGTACCTATTCTTTTAGATCACTCGGTTCATATCCGGATGAACCAGCGAAAAATACCCATGTACCAAGTCCTCTGCAGTCAAGTCTTTTGCATAAAACCAACCTTGGGCAGTGGTCGCCCCTAAGGTAAGCAGACGCTCCACTTGTTCGGGTGTTTCGACCCCCTCGACGATTACGTTGAGTTTCAGGTGTCTGGCCATATTCAGCAAATGGACCAAAATCGTATTTGCGCGCCCTTGACCTTTTTTGCTCACAAAGCAACGGTCAATTTTAAGAATGTCCAGAGGCAGGCAATCCAGATAAGACAAATTGGAATAGCCCGTACCAAAGTCATCCAAGGCAATCTTATGGCCCTGGGCACGTAATTGATTCAAATGCAGGATGGCTTCGTATTTATCAAGCACGACACCTTCAGTGACCTCAAATACAATGCGCGACGCCGGGATGCCATATTGACTCAATAGTTGTTGAATAAACGCGGGGAACGTGGGGTCGGATACATCTTGAGAAGATAAGTTTATATTGATGTAAAACCCGTCACATGCCCATAGCAGGCATGAATAATCTTCTATAACACGCTGGCAAATCCAACGGGTTGTCAACGGCATGATGCCGGATCGTTCGATCAACGGAATAAATACCGCAGGGCTTATCGTCTGCCCCTTATGGGTCCAGCGTAGTAATGCCTCAGCGCCTACCCATAGGCCAGTGTTCATATTCACTATCGGCTGATAGTGCACGCTCAACTCACCGTTAACCAAGCCTCTGCAAAACCTTGCTTGCATTGAAAAGTAATACGTATAGATCGAACTGAAAACCTTATAGAGGCCGATAATGGTACATACCCCAGCAGCCGACATAGACAATAAAATACAATACTCTATAAAGGCATAGCTTTTAGCCAACAGCGAAGGCCACTCCTCAACGCTAGCCTCATAGTTACCCATGGCTTTCAACTCACTCAGCATGCCAGGCTCAAAACCAGAGAAGTTACCATTGCTCAAATCAACAATATTACTCAGGCGCTCAAAAACATACATTTGCGCCAAATGTTCCACCGAGTATAGCGACGCCCAGACCATCAGTAATGCGACGATCAACCAAAGCGCGACTTGCGCGACTGCTACCTGAGACCACATTGAAGAAATAGAGTTTGCCCATGAGCGCTCAACAGAACGCCCACGCTTAAGAACGCGCTTGATTGCTTTCACGTATCAACCTGTTAGGTAAAGTCATTTCTAGAACTGCGGGGCTAAATCTGAATAACACTCACAAGTAGGCGAATGAAGTGAACCCGGTCGCTTCATGGCTACGATAATGATTTATTGACTGCCCGATTTGGATGCCGAGCATAGAGCAGATTGGTGTAGAGACGAGGTGATGAGTGGTGAATTCATAATTATTCACCACTCAAGCTTACTACACGCACGAAGGCCGCCCGTCCACCGCGGTCATGCGTGTGCTCTCAGCATCACTTAATAAATAGCGCCGCTATCAGTGAGCACTCGGAGGGTACATCTCAATTTAAAAAGGTTAGCGCTCGGCACCAAAGCAACGTACTGTCTCCAACTCCTTTACATAAAAGCACTGACTGCCTATACGCGCCTTTATTTTATACAAGCTTAATCTGGAAAACTCGTTCGAGTAGTAAGCGTAATTAAAGGCAATATCCCGGTCGATGCTGATCTTATCTTTAATCCACTCGCCATCCCGCTCTTGATTCGTCACAAACCGCGCATTACCGGATAGACTACTCACTTGCGTCAGAGAAAAATCCTGGGTGTTTTTATTAATCGCTTCGAAGTCGTGCAGTTTATAGCCATGGGACTGTAAGCGCTGGCTGCTATCATACACAACGCCGCTGCTCATGATCAGTACTCCAGAAGCAAAGAACGTGCCCTGCAATATCTGTCTACTCGATTGAGCCGAATACACAATATGCAAAATGATTAATATCACTACTAACCCAGACCAAGTGATCACCCATCGAATATTTAATGGTTTCAATTGACGCACCTGTTCAGTTGTTCATCTGTCAACTGGGATAATTTGGTTTTATGCACCGTCAAAAACTGCACAGATCGCCCCTGATCAATACAGACGATCTCATAAAAACCATGCATTTTATTGAAAATGATGGTTTCCGGTTGTTTGACAAACGCCTGCAAACGATCACGCAAAGGCTTGATATCGGCCTGCAACTGCGTCAGCTCTTCTGGGCTTTCCGAGACATACTGAATGTCTAACTCGCCCAATGCTTCACTTGCACTGAACAAGCCGTGCTGCAACCAAAGCGCCCAGTCGATACGCCAGACTAACGTTGCTGCCAGTGCAATCGTCAGCACACCGAGCAGCAGGTTGGTAGAGCGTGGTAGACGGTCTAATGCAAAAAACGCCTGGCCTTGCTCCGGCTGATTGATACCTTCAGCAGCATCCGCTGCTACCGGAGGCGCTGGGGCAGTGTCATCGCTGACGTTAAACTCTTCGCGGTCCTCGCTCAGGTATGCCGAGTTAAATCGATACCCACGCCGTGGGATCGTCTGGATGATCGTTCGCTGTACATCATCGCCCAGCAGATCACGAATATTGGAGATTGCCTGGTTCAGGCTGTTCTGTCCCACCACCCTGCCCGGCCAACCGTAGGCAAACATTTCCTCGCGGCCGACGATCAGGTCGGCGTGGCAGATCAGCAGTTCAAGCAGCCGGCTTGAGCTGTAACTCAACTCCTGTCCAGTGATAACCCCCCCCTCACTAACCCTCAACAGGTGTTGGCTGGGGGAAAACTCTGCATACCGCGAAACCTCATGAAGCCTGAGTATGACCTTTGTGGGCACCACCGACGGAAGAACACTGCCATCGGTACTTTCAATGGGTTGCATTACTGTCACTACCCCGCGTCTGTCTTTCGATCACGTCAATGGACTACGCTTGCCCAGAACCACTCGATAGCCGACGTATCAGCGGGAGTATAGACAGGTTTAAACGGGCCTCTAAGTGCTGTTTTTGTTTATTGATAGTTGATTGTAAAAATCGCTGTCGCATTCGCCGGGCCGCTGTGTACCGTTGAGTTAGGCAGCCTGAGGTAACGAGCCTTGAGCGCAATGACATAACTGCCACCCTCTTTGGGCTGGAGTGAAATGCCACTGTCAAGCAACGTCGACAGCCTGATCGGCTGGGTATTCTCCAACGCAAGCTGTACACCGATACCTTGCGCCGCCCTCTCAACCCTTGGGCCCTGCGCTGTGAGGCTCAGGATTCCCTCGTCAGGGGACACCGCCCGCTGGGTGGGGTCGATACGGAATGCAATTTTATTGGTTTTGAATACTACGCCTGGCTCAAGTACGTTGGCCCCTGCGGAGTAGTACCCGTAAAACCCCGGGCACTGATTGAGCACGATAGAAAAGTCTTGCCAGGGCGTGTAGCCGGTTTTCTCAAGGGTACCCACAGAGTGTTGGCCCAGACTGACCTGAATGTTCGGCGCCTGGCAGGTTTGCGACACCACCCTCAACTGGCCCGAGAGTCGCACCCTGCGCACCGGCAACTGCCGCCCACGGATTTCGTAGCCGATGTTAACGATTGGCAACGACGCACTCACGACGGGCCCCGCTTGGACATGCGCACTGACCTTGACAAGCGACAGGGTGAATTTATCCAGGTTCGGATCACGAAATACGCAGGCTTGCGGTCCTGGGCAGTCAGGTAGTTTCGCAGTGAATGGAAAGGCGCGGTTATCGACGTCCAGGAAACGCACCCCGATGCCTGCAAGGTTGGTGGGATAGGTATTGCCGTTTACCCCGGGTGGATAACCGGGGATAGACCCAGAGACCATCTCCAGGTTGCGCTTGAGGTTAATATCCCGGGTACCGGGTGCACATCGGATAGATGCGACACCGCCTGGGGTGAAGACTTGACGGTAAACCTCGGTGCCGACGGGGATATCGCGGCCGACGCTGATCTGGCTGATGCGCAGCGGCATTGTCGAATCATTTGCCCCGCCCGCCTCGACCCGTTCGCAGTCCGCCGCCGCGTTACCGGCTATCCATACGACGCTCCACACCAAAAGCGACAGAACCGCGACGTTGCCAAACATATTTCATCTCCTCAGGTCAAACCGGATTAGGGTTGAACCGCTGTGCATAGGCTGTTTCGGCTTTGCAAGCCCGACCCTTCAGCGTCGGGCGCCGGCAGCAGCAGCAGGCACTGCTGAGTGGCCTCTCGCCCCCAACTGACCCTTACTTGATCCACCCCTTCTGGTACCCGCGCATAGAGCTGCCCTCCCTGCCCGACCAAGCCTAACGACGGACCGGCGGCAAGGCTCACGGTGGCACCAAAAGGTACGGGGCTGCCGTCGGCTAAATGCACAGTGAGCAACAGCGCACGTCCCGCATTGGTTGCGAAATCCACCGCTAAAACAGCCCCGGCGGTGGGCACCACTTTGCGGCTTGATTCGTTCAGATCCACACTCGAGGATGCGCCGCGGGGGTCGATGCCCACCTCGTTAAGTTCATAAGGGCGCAGGTAAGGCACCACGGCATTGCCCTGACTATCCAGCTTGACTCCCGGAAAGCCCACCACTTCAGCCCCTTGGGCGCCCTTGGCACTGATTAACGCAATGGTGTCGCTGCGAAAAGGACTCAGCGTAAGCCCCTTGGGATGCCCAACAAGACTGCCGCCGACACTGACACCCAAGGTGGCATAGTCATCGCCCTGACTCAGCGAGCCGCCGAGGGAGGTTTTGTCGCCTTGGTACTGGCCGTTCCACGAAGTGCCCGACGTGCCACTTGCACCATCACGCTGGAGCCCAACGCCGTAACTGTATTGATTGCCCTCGCCGGAGCTACCGCTGAGGTATAGATCTTCGCTGAGTTGCCCTTGGGCATCGCGTGCCAAGCGCGCCGACAGTTGGGCGTAATGACGCGTTGAGCCAAATGCCAATGGCAGGTTAGCGGTGAGCAGGTAGGTGGTGTCCATTGCCCCGAGTGCCTGGCGGCTGCGGTTGGCATTAAGACTTAACCCCACACGCCCCAATCGGGTGCTGTAGCTGAGTTGATACTGCAAGTCACTTCCCGCCGTGCTCCTGTACCACTGGGATGACGCGCTGAGCCCTAACTGCCCCCACTCTCCGATCTGTTGATTGGCGCTCAGTGTCACACGGCGGCTCATCCGCGAAGCCAGGGTCATGGATGAGAGCACGTTCTTCTCAAACTGTAATCGCTGCGACGCATCGTTGAGATTATGGGCGCCAGTGGCCGAATACCAATAGGATGCTGCCGTGAAGTAACTGCCGGTCTCCAGCACACTCTTGCTGTACAACAGGCGCAGGGTATTGCCGTGTTCTGTGCCACTGAGGAAACGGGTCTTGGACTGCGTCAGGTCAAGCGCCAGTGCGCCCAACTGCGTATTCATGGCCACGCCGGTCAACAACGCGGTGTATTTGTCGCTCGCCTGCAGCCCGCCTTCTCCAGTGAACATATTGTTCAAGCCATGCTGGACGGTAGCTTGGGTAAAGTTGGGCGGATCATCAAGGTACTGATTGCGTAACTGCCCCGCCGTCAAGCTGTAACGCGATACGCCGGGGCGCAACAGTTGACTGACCGAAGCGTAGGGTACGGTGAAGCGTTGCTGGCTGCCATCGGCCTCAATAACGGTCACGCTCAGGTCGCCGCCATAGCCACTTGAGTAGAGGTCGTCGATCACAAACGGTCCAGGCGCGACAAGGATCTCGCGCAAAATGTTGCTCTCCTGACGGATAACCACGCGCGCGCTGGTGCGTGCGATGCCGCGAATCATCGGCGCATAGCCGCGTAGCGATTGCGGCAGCATCCGATCATCCGTGGCCAGTTGCACGCCCCGGTAGAGCACGCCATCAAATAACTCGCCCGTGGTATGGGTCTCCCCAAGCGTGAGCTGGCTTTTAAGGCCCGCCAAATCACGTTGCAGGTATGTGTTCAGCGCCTGGTACGCGGCCCCATCAGTCGGTTGCCAACTCACTGAGCCATTATGGCGAGCACGCCAATGGCTCAGGTTTATTCCGGCGTCAAAGCTCAGGTAGGCTGAGTCTTCGCCATGCCCCTTGAGATTGCGGGTTGCGTTAGCGGAGTAGCCGAAAATCGCTGCGGTGGTGCCGCGGTTCCATAACTCAGGGCTGACATACCCTTGGGCATCACGGCGCAATGCGACTTGGGGAACACTCACGCGCAACATCAAGTCTTGCAGGTTGAATGTCGCGCTGGCGCCCCTCACTGTTTCAGGTAACACCAGACAGGACGGGTCTCCTAAGGGCGTCAGATAGGCTTTCGGGCTGACTCCCAATTCATCCAGCAATTGCGCAGTGAAGCAGGGCAACACGCCCCCCCCCGATGCGGAGAACAGGATATTTTTACGTCCGATGGGCTGTTCATTAACAAACACGTCAGCCCTGTATTGCCCTGGCAACACCGCATTTCCCTTTTGAAAAGGCGCCAGGTCCAGGCTCTCTGAGCCCTCAGGCAGAAAAGCACGGTTAAAAAGCACCTCATCTGCGAAAACCTTTTGCCCACACGACATGCCCAGAGCCAACCACCAGCCAACAACAGGTTTGGATAAACGCGAGGCACTGAAGTACCGAGCCACTTCAGCCCAGGAGTCAAAAAGAGTGTTCATGGATTACTCGTATGCACTGTTCGCAGCGATCGCGACTAAGGCGTTAGCGGCCGCTTGATCAACACATCCGCGCCATAGTCATTGATAGCGCTGAGTTCCACTTGAGCCTGAGGCCCCGGCAGGTTTTTTAGCGTGGGCAAAGCAAAGGAGTGCTTGGACCTCGGCGCGAGCATTTCACTGCCGGCCATAAACCGCTGTTTGCCATCCACCACACCCACTTTGGCTACGGTCACATAAAACGCCGTGGGGTTATGCCCTTCCAGTGCCAGACCTCCGGCCTGGTGGACGATGCGCCATTGAACCTGATCAATAGCGTCGGATGCGTTGCCGCTCAACGTTTCAGGACGATAGAAAATCTTGATTCGCGAGCGAAAAGCCATCTGCAACAAATTAACCGGCGTGCCAGTCTCCGCGGGCGCGGTGGGCACTTCGAGCAGGTTGAAATAATAAACCGACTCTTTATCTTCGGGCAGGCTGGCACCGGTGAACATTAACCGCACACTTTGGCCTTTATTTGGGTCCATGCGAAATACGGGGGGGGTTAACAAAAAAGGCGCCGTCGAATGGGTGGGGCTAGAGTTTGGATCTCCGCTGTCGACCCAAGTCTGCACCAGTACCGGGAGCGCACCGTTGTTGTCCAGCGTCACGGTGATTTCTGCTTCTTGTGCCGGGTAGATCAAGCGTGTGCCGGTAATGACCACACTGGCACTCACCTGACAACAAACCATTGACATCAGCACCGCGGCCATTCCTTGGCGTATCGATATAAGGTAAGCCATAAAATCCCTTGCTTGGCTGATCAAGTTCCCAGTGCTGTCTTTAATCACAAAGGCAGCACTGGGAGTGCTGAGCGGTTGCAGCTTATAGATAGCTGATCGAGTATGTGACAGCCCCCTCAAACCTACCCGCCTGCACCGGTGTACCGGTCGTTAGATATTGAACAGTGTATGACTTCGTCATACCGCCGTTGACAAGAGGGCTGTAGTCAGAGAGTGCTGGTGCATTACCAATGACCACTGCCTCGTTGTTGGAGTCTTTAATTTGCAGCACGACGCCCTTCGCTGCAGCAGCCGCTGGTGCGGATGTATTAAGCACATTACCGCCCGCGATGCCCTCGCCGCTCTCGAAAGCGATTGCGGCACTCCCTGCTGCTGCTGTTGTTACCACTGCAGACGAGCAATTCGTGAGCGCAAAATTTAGTGCCGTAGCGCCTTTGACAGCACCTACGGTATCCATTCCTGTCGAACTTATCGTCGGCAGTGTAACGGTTGTTGTACCCGCAGCAGCGCCATTCACTGTGATGGTGCAGGTGGTAGAGCTGATACCACCGATAAAATTAATAGTACCGTCGGAGGCTGCATTCACAACCTGGATAGACGATGCGATCATCAATAACGACACAGCGATTACTTGACGTTTCATTTTAATAACTTCCCTGGTTAAACTTAAGTCAGATGTGGCGCAACATAAGTGAGCCCTACGCACTTCCTATTGCGCAACACAATCAGCAAAACACATGCAACAGCATCAAACAACTCAAAATCCATAAAGCATGTTTTTCACAAGTTTCCAGACTCGCCCCTCCCTCAGCGCAACGGTGCAGCATTTCTACTTTGGTCAGCATGCGACACTCATCAGATCACCCCCCGCTTACTCGTAACTGATTGAATACGTCACACTGGTTTGAAATGGGCCAGAACCTATCGCATCACTATCAGCGATATACCGAACGTAATACTCCATCAAGTCAGCCAAGGGCATGGCGGTCTGATTTAGTTGAGAGGGGTCTCCTACCCTGATGGGATTCATCGACGCGTCGTACAACTGGAGCGCGACCCCGGTGGCTGCGTGGGACGTCAGTTTGTTTTCCAGAGTACCGTTCTCACCCACATTCGATCCACGCTGGAAATACACACGGGCCTTAGTCACCAAACTGGATGAACACCCCGAGAACTTAAACGTGAACCTTGTGCCACCCTTGGTTTCTCCTTCCACCGACATTCCTTTACGGCTCACCCTGGGCAATTGAACTAAAGGCGCAAAAGATGTTGAGTTATTGACAGCAATCGTACACGTTTGCGCCACCAACCTGCCGCCGAATTGGAGGGTACCTTCACTCGCAACCGGTGCGGCTACTACTAGCAGGGCAAACGACATCAACGTCGCTACTAGTGCCCTTACACCGAATTTATCTATCATCAATATACCCCTGGCTGCGTTTACGCTCGTCGCTTAGCAGACTGTTAGGGATGACTTTAGCCCTCAGGCAATCTACCGCCAATGAAGAAGAATGATTCACGACTAGTCACACGGGATCATCCCAGCTTATTGCGAGCCGCTAACGCTTGCAGTTGCGATATCGACTGCAATAACATTTTTTCAAAAATATTGGTTTTATGTACACTGATATGAGGTCTGCCAACATTCATGTGTTCGGCAATTTGCCTATTATTCAACCCCCTCGCCAACCCTTGAAATACCATTAGCTCGCGATCCGTCAACGTAGCAATCAAATCAGTTTCATTGGCAAACGACCGCTCTCGCGTTTTGATAGGTGCGTTAATAAAGTCAAAATAGGCGTAGCCCGAGCGTATGGCCCGAAGAATAAATGCCAGCCCCCGCACATCCCTTGAGACACGTAACGACACCGTCGCCCCGGCACGGCGGTAACGCGCCGAAAAATGCTTGGAGTCTTGCTGTGTCAGCACAATAATTTTCAGTTCGCGGTTGCCGGCACGCAGCTGCCTGATCAATTCAAGGCCCTCAATATTGAAGGTGGCAAGGTCCAGAATTGCAATACTCGCAAGCCGTGTTCGCGCAGCCTCAACAACCTGTGCCGCGCACTCGGTGTTGATCAATACGTTGACAGATTCCGCCTCTAAAATATCGGCCATTTCGCCGCCCATACACCAACGGCCCGACAGCACAACGGCTGATATTGTTTCCATCACTCTTTCCGCCTCTAACACATACTTTTCGAGAACGCTATAAGTGGGCTGCCCTGTGACCAGGCAAGCGCTCGACAAGACGGTCAGCCTAATTCAACACACGCTGCGATTAACCTGAAACATGCTTCTTTTGGCTCATTCACCTTGAGCCTCACTTCAAATCCAATCACGTCAGTGTGCGAGGTGATCAACCGAGCGCATGCCAGGTTTTTCACGGCTTTTGACTTAAGTTAAACGATAGTCAGGTAGATCATGTGCGAACGGAAATATGTCATGGAGGAATCACGCGTGAAAATTATTACACTCAAGGTCGGTGACGCCGGTTGTCTGGGTAGCGACATCAAGATCCGGATACTGACGATCCAAGGTAAGCAGGTCCAATTAGGGTTTGAAGCGCCGAGAGATATCCCTATTTATCGCGCAGAGCTCGTCCTGACGCCGGAAAAACGCCAGCGGCAAAACGATAAGTTAAAGGGTGTAACCTCCGAATAGCCGCTTCTTAGCCTTGCCCCCTATCCTGGTCGTTAATCGACCAGGATAGGGTGTTTTCCCCTTGCAGGATGATGGCACGTAAGCCGCAGACCGCTGTTCTTGCTTAGTTAAACCTCAATGCTCTGGCATACGCATCTGCAATCCGCTGCACCGGTCACTATCTATTGTCGTTCGACAAGAGCGTACCAAGGCAAAACCTCGAATCAATCATAAGCAAAGGTAATGCTGGCTACTGCGTTAGCTTCGCCAGCGGTAATGGAACTGGCAGTCTGAATATACTGCGGGGTCAGTACAAACTGGGCAGTGTTGCTCAGTGTGGCTTTATCCTTCACCCGCCATTGGGCTGCGGAGCTTGAGTCAACAAAGCTCGAGTCAGGTCCATAAATCACCGGTGAACCGCCGTCCTTGAGAAACTGAACGCCTACTCCGGTGGCACTAGCGGTGCCGGGTGTCAACTGCAGCTTATTTGTAGAGTTACTTGAATTATTTTGGTCCGTCATGGTTACCAGAACCCCGATGTCAGGAGTACTGCATTGAAGGCTGACGGTTACCGGCGCGTTTGAAGCAACTGTACTGCCGACCCCGGTGAACAGTAGAGGAGAAACGACGCCCATATTAATGACAGCCGGCGAAAGACTGGCCGTACAACCCCTCTGTTTATACTCCAGTTGGAACGCATTTAAACGCACAGTAGCGACATCTTGACCCAGAGTACCAAAATTACCCCACCCGATAGCACTCCCACCCAGAAGATATGGGCCGGGCTCTATATCCTGACTTGTTGTAATAAACTTTATTTCATATTCATAATGTATGTCGTATGCCAAAAAGCCGCCATCTCGAAACACTTTGTAGTCGTTAAATGTATCCTGTACATGAAGCACACGACTTGAACAATTACCACCGCCAAAATAGCAATCTTTTGAATATGTCCTCAAGACAAATCCAATACCTGATGGACTTCCATTAGGCAGAGCAACGTGGTATACGGTATAGTTTTTTCCAGATTCAGAGTAAGATACATCTGACGTACTAGAACTAATTGTCAGGCCATACGACCCATAACCCAAACTGAAACCTCCTACCACTCGCTGCATACCGCTGTTAATCCAACCAGTTAACGCCTCACCTATTATCGAGCTATTGAGCGCAGGCTTTTGGATGACAACGTTCTCGGCACCTATGTATGAATCAAAGAGGTCCGCCAAAGTGCTGTTAGACGTGAACAACAGCAGCATCGAAAGAACAACAGCACCGCCCTTGCTCATCGCCGTCATGAAAACTCTCATTACTGATACTCCAAAACAAAATTTGCAGTCGCGTTGGCGGGCCCAGCGGTAACCGTACTCGCAGTGGAGCGATACTGCGCATAAAACAATAGTTTATTGTCCCCTTCTACCTGGCTGATCGGAATAGCCGATGCCTGGCTGTTAATTGGAATACTTGCACTGTTCATATCGAGTATTTCAATCGCCAGGCCCTTGGCAACGCCTTCTCCCGGGGTAAGTTGCAGAAGATCGGCGTCATCTGCATCGGCATTGCCTTTAAAAGATACCTTCACCGCCGTTGCGTCATCACCACATCTTTCAAGGCCAATCACGAACTTCTGCTTACCCCAAGGAATGCCTTTTGCGTAAAACTGTTTAGTGGCGACATTACCAAAGTCCACCGTCATCTGCTGCGAAGCGAACGAAACCATGCAACCGTTAGCAGCGATCGCCCCGTTGATATTCACCAGCACGTCATAGGCCGCGGCGTGATGACAGAAGGTCCACCCTGCAATCACCCAAAGAAAGCGCTTTTCCATTACACACACTCCGCCGCCAGTTTGCTGATGTCTTTAAGTTCACTGCCCTCGTCCAGCTGGTAGTTAACCGTGCACTGCCCTCCAGGGCCGTCTTGCCACCACACCTTCAATTGCCCCTCCAGAGCAAGGCCGGACAGGAATACCTGACCGTTGTTACCCACAATGTTATCGCCAGGGGTTGCCGCCTGGGTCACGCTCGCACCGAAAGGCACGGGCATACCTTTGTAAGTAATATTCATAAGTGCACGCACCCCGACTCGCACAGCGAAGGTGCTACGCACCAGAGCACCTTGAGTCGGCACGGCGTAGGCGACTGGGTTGTCCAACTCGATGTTATTGGCCAGCGAATTGATATCCAGGGCTACCCTGTTTTGTCGGTAGGTCGAAGCTGAAGGCACCACGGCATAACCGCGAGAATCGGTTTTTATCCCCACACCGCTGGCAAGCTTCACTTCCTTGGCCAGTGGAGCTTTAACCAGGATGTTGGTTTCCCCCAGCGGCTGACTGAACGTCATACCATCCTCATGAGCCACGATACCGCCACTGAAACCATAATTAAGGCGACTACTGCTGTTGCTATTGTTGTAGCTATAGCCGACATTGGCGTTACCGGAAGCCCCCCGATAATGTGCATTCACGTTACTGCTGGCTACATGATCCTTGTCGCTATAACTTTGTTGTGCGCCATAACTCAGATTATTGTGTTCCAGCGCAGTGCCGGTCACGCCCGCGCTGTATAGCGCATGACCTTTGTTATTGAGTGTCTGCCCATAATTGGCATACGCAGAATTGTTTCGCGGACCTCGTTTACCCGTCCATGCGCCGTCGCCCAATGGCAGGGAGACACTCAGCGCAAAGACCTGATCCGTACTGTCAACCCAAGCGCTTTTGTTATAGCTATAAGAAAGGGAATAATTAACCCCTTTCAGCGAGGTGTGATAACCAGCCTGCAGCAGGTCGGTAACTTCCTTGGTATTCCAAAATGTCTGCCGATGACCGCTGACATACACAGAACCAAAGCCGCCCAATGGTTGAGAAACATTGAGCTGTGCACTGCTGCGCTTTGGGTAATTCAAATTGTAATAGTCGTAGAATTCAGGCTTTTGATAAATTTCGCCGTCTTGAGTTATAACCGACGGTCGCCTTTCCATCATTTTACTGGCCGTATCACTGAAGTTATAAAACCCACGAGTGGAATACTGATAACCCGCCAACTTGAAATTGGTACCGGAACCTATCAAGGTCTTGGCATACAACATGCGGATCGAATAACCGGTATGCTGGCTATCGTCCGCCAGAATGCTGTGGGCCGAAGTCACATCCAGCGACAACGCTCCCCAGTCTCCCAGGTTCTGCCCCGCGCCTAAGGAGTACGCTTTGTATTTCTCTGCATTCTGTACACCGCCGTATAGGGTCAGGCCGTGGGGCAGCCCCCAGGCCAAGGTGCCTTGGAGGATAGTTGGGCTGCTCTGGTAATCAGCGCCCCGTAGCGTACCGGCAACCAGATCGTATTTGAGCCGACCTTCGCGTTGCAAAACCGGCAGCGAAGAATATGGCACGCTGTATTGATTCACTCGACCATCCGCTTCACGCACACTGACTTGCAGATCGCCATTGGACGAGCTTGGATAGAGGTCGTTGATCGTAAAAGGCCCGGCCGCTACGTAGGTTTGATAGATTACGTTCCCGCCCTGACGGATAGTCACCTCGGCGTTGCTGTTGGCAACCCCTCTGACTACCGGAGCGAAACCTCTTTCACTGTCCGCCAGCATGTTGTCATCCGACAGCAGCCGCGCCCCTTCAAAGTTGAAGTTGTTGAAAACCGTATTCGATGTCGATGTCTGCCCCAGTATCAGGCTGCTTTTGATCCCCGGTAGCGCACGTTGCGCGTAACTGTTCAGGGTTTTCCAACTGACGCCGGCATCCGAATAGTAGCCATTGCCCTTGTCAACCGTCGAGTCATTCCTCAAGCGCCAGGCACCGATATTCAGTCCGGTATTGAGGTTCAAGAAATAGTTATCACTGGAAGCACTGTTGGAGGCGGTACTGTGGGCGCCCGTGAAGTTGTAACTGACCAAAAGTGCACTAATGCCATTGTCCCACTCTTCTACAGGTACGAAGCCCCTGGCCTTACCGGTCAACATCGCCTGGGGCACACTCACGTCCAGCCGCAACTGTTCCAGGTTCAAGCGACTTTGCGCCTCAGCCATTAACGACTGTAATTGAACGCAGCTACCCGGCAACACAGACTCTAAACCCGGGACAGCGGCAGGGTTGATATTGAAGTCCTTGATCTCCTCAGCGCTGAAACACGCAGCAAGCGCAGGAGCGCCGTCTTTCGAGTATTGATTTTCCTCAAACACCACATCACGGGTATTGATAAACGCGCCATTCAAGTAGACGTCGACTCGATAGGTGCCTGGCTGAATAGCGTCCGCAGCTGAGAATCTGGTAAGGTCTGCAACTTTCGTTTTGGTGTCGGACAGAAAGGCCGGATCAAAGTACTGATCGGCGTGTACCCAACCCCCATAAATCGAGGCGATCAAATACACATAGATCTTGGTATAACGAAAAGCAATCACGTTGACTGCAGGACGCTTAGTGGCTAAATCCATATTAGCCGGTCGGGGACACCATCTCATTCCGCACACCCTAGTTATTTTATCCATATAAATATCGAGGTTTATAAGCCTTCTTCCAGCGCACTATCTGACAGCACCTCACACGAAGTGGCCGGCTTCAATCCGTATCATTTTCAGTAGTGGCTCATGGCTTATTAAAGGACGAACACATACGAATCGCCATTAAGAAGCTCATTGAGTAAATGCAGAAAGACCAGGATTTACCGCTGCTTTATTTCAGTTTTATCAAAGCGCCGTAATCATTTATAAAGGAATAGTGAAGTTCACCTTTGGCATTTTCCGGCACGCGGACCTTCCCTTGTCCATAAGGTGCGACCATGGTGTTGTCCAATACATGCTCGCCAACTGATACTTTGATCAAACTGATGAAATAAGGTGTTGGATTATTGATGGCCAAGGTGTTACCCACACGCTTGACCTCTACTTTCGATGCTGAGTCCTGAAGCCCGTTTGCCAACTCTTTGGGTCGGTAAAAAAGCTTGATGCGACTGACCACAGCCAGCCGGAGTTTGCTCTGCCCATCATCGGCATCCCGCTTTGTCGAAGGGATCGCCTTGACATTGACCCAGAACAGCGTCTCACGATCCTGTGCCAAGGGCGGACCAGCGTAGACCAGGCGCAAGGTATTCTCGGCGGGTGCGCTTTCTGTTGCTTGCTTGATGACAAACAGGGGGGGCGTCACCATGAAGTCTTGCGTGACCCCACCTTCTGCGGTATCAATCCAGGATTGCAGCAAATAGACATTATTTTTATCTGTATTACTAACAGACAGAGAAACCTGCTTGCTGTCTGCCGGATAAACAACCCGTGTCGCTCCCAGCCCTACCCCTCCGGCGAAAGATGCAGTCGAGACTAACGACAGCAAGAGTGCAACACAGGCAACCATCTTTTTTTTGTACGCATTAAAAACGTCCAAAATCTATTCCTCATCAATTTCCACGATGCATTTTTACATCTTTTCACTTACTGATAGACCAGGGTAAAGTCGGCTGTCGCGTTGGCAATCCCAGGGCGCAAAAATTTCTCTACTAATCGGTACTTCGCAAAGAAACTTAAAGTATTGATACCTTTGCTCAACGGCGCATACTCAACGGGATCGGCATTGACTGCTAACAGCTGGTTATCAGCATCAAATAACGCCAGACCAATACCTTGCGCTGCGTCCGTTCCTCCATTAATTGCCAATACCTGCAAATCCTCCTCATTGGCGATGCCGCTAAAGCTGATCCCAACAGACTCACTGACATTACTGTTACAGTCATCCAGCTGAATGGAGAAGGGTACTGCCTGGCTGTCACTGCCAACCCCCGTAAACTGATTACTTCTCACAGTACCCATGAGTACTATCTTGTCGGAGTTACTGATACTGACGGAGCAGGCCCCAGTGGTCACGGCGCCAAACACTGCGACTCTTCCACCAGGAAGTGTTACAACAGTATTAGAGCCGCCTGCAGCATGCACCACTGAATGGGCCGAAATCGTCAAAAAGGCTATCAAAATGCTGATCCATATAGACACTCTATAGACGTTCAAGCTTATACACCCCCTGCCTGCAAGTTCGTTTAGTTATAAAATGCCCGCCCGGGCACTTTATAACCATTCCTCACCTCCGTTATTGATAGTTCACAACGAAGTCAATATTGGCGCTTGCATCGCCTGCTACAACAGCATCCTGCAAAGAAATATAGCTCACTTGAAATGGTAAAATGTTACGACCCGGAATTAACTGGGTCTCCGTACTTACCCCGGTATTGGGAGTAATAACAACGCCATTCTGGTCCCTGATCTGCAAGCCAATGCCCTGGGCCCTGCCACTCCCCATACCCGCATCAAAAGCTGGAAAACCATCGGCGGCGGTTGCTTGAAATTTTATACTCGCAGTTTGCGAAATAACTGTATCGCAGTCCAGCAGCTCAATGGTGAAAGGTGTTCTGGATGCTTCAACCCCCGCCCCCGTAAAGGACGCGAGTCGTACCTGCCCCATATTTACTGTCAATTGCGAAGATGCTGCACTCACTGCACAAGCCGCGTTGACCACGGAACCGGTGAATTTGATTGTGCCTCCCGTTACTGGCGTGACAGCGCTGGCCATGCCACAAGACATCGCTAGAGCCACACCACAGAATGCCGAGATTCCTTTATTCATTACTGATTTCCATCCATTATTGATTGTCATTAAGGGTGTAAGCCTCCCCCTTGATATGAGCGCGGACACCAATGTAGTGTGATCTCCGACCTCATAAAATATGACAGCTAAACAATGCATAAAGAAATCAATCTGAACTTTTTCACAGCTTTTCACACCAATACACTTCTTTTCTCGGTGCTTTTAATACGCCTTATCGAGTGCAGAAGGCGCAGACGCTAAAAAGTTTCAGCGCTCGAGGCGACGCAGGTCGTTATCGAGATGTTAGTTATTTACACCAACACGCGGTGAGAACTACCGACGCAATAGCGTGACCACGCCCGTCGCCAGCACAATGGTCGACAGCGGCAATGCCAGTAATATACCGACAACCCCGAGCCAGGGCGCCAGTATCAGCAAAAATGGAATTTGAATGCACATATTTGCCAGTGTAATCATAGTCGCCCTTCTGCTATCGCTGACTGCTTGATAATACGCCGCGGCGAGTACTAAGAATCCGTCCAGAAACAGCACAAACAGATGGAGGCGAACAGCGTCAATGGCTGCCACATCCAACGCAGGGTCTTCGTCGCTGATAAATATTCGCGTGCCAATGTGTGGGAAGATCAGAATCATCAGTACCAACACCACGCCCGTGCCCACCACCCAGCGCATGGCCAGAAAGAACACCTTACGGACTAAAGCCGATTGCCCCGCACCATGAAAGTAGCTGACCAGAGGTTGCATACCACTGGCCAAGCCTTCGGCCAGCAGATAATAAACCGTCATTAAATACCCGGTTATGGCATAGGCCGCCACGTTCACGGTGCTGCCGTAATGCATCAACGCGGTGTTGTGCAATAACGCGGCGAAACTGGCGTAAAGGTACATCAATAAACTGGAAAACCCATTAAGCAGAATCTGCCGACAGGGTACGGGCTGTAGGCCAAACTCGCGCAGGGCCAGGCTTAATGGCAGGGAACTGTAACGGGTGAACAGAAACACCAAGCCGATCAGCGCCGAGAGGGACTCGCCGGTGACTGTCGCAATGGCCGCCCCCTGCAGACCCCAGCCCAGCTCTACGATAAATACGTAGTCCAGCACTATATTAGTGAGTGCGCCGACAAGCATCATGATGGTGGCCAACATGGGAGCACCCAAGTTTCTGACCAGAATGGGCATGGCAATACTGGCCATTACCAACGGTGAGGACCAACCGATAATTTGCAAATAGCCACTGCCATGGCGCTGCACGGTGGCATTGGCACCTTGCAAAGCAAGCAAGCTATCGCGCCCAGCGATGATCAAGACGCCAACTACAACGCCTAATAATACCAACAGCCACAAGCCTTGTATGAGAAAGCCCTTGGCCCTCTGGAAGTGCCCTTCGCCCTGGGCGATTGAACAATGAACGCCCGCTCCCGCACCAATCATAAGGCCAACACCGGCCATCAGGCCGATCCAGGGCCACGCCATGTTAATGGCTGCCAGCCCTTCGGCGCCCACTACATGTCCAATAAAGATCCCGTCGACGATTTGATACAAACCACTGACCAACATTGCCATGACCGTGGGCAAGGCATAACGCCAATAGGCTGCGGCCACGTTATCAGGCGTAATAGCGATTGAGCGCCTGTTCATATTGCTGACCTGAGCTGATTTGATAGTAAGGGGTTCCAGTCGATTGCCATATGCATCGGCCAGTGTTGTTCTCGTTGAAAATAGATTCACTTCAAATTCAGCGACGTAAACGCGCGGCGCAAGTTACATTAATTTCGAGTAAAAAAAGGCTCAAAAGTCATTAATTCACAATTACTCACACTTAGATGCGACGGGATCCGCTACGTTTCCTGCGGGTATTCTGCTGCGTTCTACGGGACCACCATCTACCGCTGGGTAGGAATCATTTGCCTTGCCAGCGGTGCCGTTTTATACGTCTCGCTGAGAGGCCTTCATGGAAAATAGAGTCCATCATTGAAACCAAGCACACCCATTCATCGCCAATGATAATTCTTCATGAGATTATAGAAAATAAATCAAAAGCTCAGCCTACACTACACATAGATCGAAGAGTTTGTGGTTTGCGATTTATGTGCATCCGACAACTTTCGAGAAATGTAGAGTAAAACCTTCCAAACCTCGCGGTTATTACGTTGATTCTAAAAAGAGCAGATACTTTATCTCCCTCCAACACCTTTCTATGAATCGTACGGGTGCGGACTGTCAAGTCTTCAGGAGCAAACATACTAGTGATTCCCGAAGTCTTTGACGAACCCCGCCCTAAATCTGGAGGGCCATACCCCGCGACAATCTACTCGCATTCGAGCATGAGCTTACCAAGGCCGCCGACAGCGCGGCAATGATAGAAGCCATGACCCAATTGTATCCCGATGCCGGTATGGGTATTGCGCTACAACTTGGGGCCAAGGTTGCAAAAGATGAAATGAAGTGGGGTTGAAAGCAATAACAAACCCAGGACAACGATCCGCTATTTCACTTAGCAATGGAGGTTGGAGCAAGCACCTTTTCTCCCCTTCAGAAAGCTAAACTACTTTTTAACTGGAGAACATTAATGAGCAAAGCAATTAACATACTTCTCGTCGGCTGGCACCCCGACGCGGTGGATTACAGCAAATGGCCAGGACTGACACACGAGAAACTTCAGGCCGCTCTGGACACTGATAAAAACACGTTTGAAAGCCTCGGCTACGCGACTGAACTAGGCTTAATCCAAAGTGAACAGACCGCAGAAACGCTCCTTCTCAGTCTTCTTCAGGAAAAACAACGTGATTGCGTCCTGATCGGAGCAGGCGTTCGTACTGATGCCGCGTATCTACGCCTCTTTGAACGCCTCATCAACACAATTCATGAGCATGCTCCCAAGGCAAGAATATGTTTCAACAGCGGACCATTTGATTCGCTCGAGGCTGTGCGGAGGTGGGCCCCTATGCCCCCACCCATTCACTAGGCAATATAAGCGCCGCTATCATCACTGCGTTCAACGGGGGATAACGCCGTTGAACGACTTCGGCCCAGACCGCTGTATGCGCTTGCTCAAGCACAACCGCCAATATGCACCGCCGTCAATTGAGAAAAACCATTGTTGCGCTGGGTGCTGCTCGCACTGGAGACTGAGCCTCCAAACTGTTCGATGGTTGAATCGCCCCGGATTCTCTAATAGTGCGAGGCGACTACAGTCTTCACCGACCTCGCGCAGATCGTCATGGATTTTGCGATAGCCATAAACGCCGCCGCTCTCCAGCCACGAATGCTTGATCAAACCCGGCAATCGCTGGTCGTCTTTAGCGCGTGCCGATTGCAGCTCAGACAATCAGACGTAATACCCACTGGGTTTACCCAGGCAAAGAGGCTATGCGTCGACACGCGGAGACGAGCCGCTCAATCAGCGACAGGCAGCTTCTTTCGGTCACTTGATTGACAGCTTGCATTTTGAATTCTTCGGGGTAACGCGGGGTTGCTTATGGATCTCCTAATTGGCCTCAGTTTGAGACAACGAGGTGTCTACAAAACCCGAGGCGATTCACCCACCGGTTCGACAAACCCGGCTTATCCAATTGTGCAATTCCTCAACGCCCCCCGGGTTTGGATCCACCCAGCAACTGGGCCCGCAGTTCCGGGTTGCGTGTTCGGGGGTCAAGCCAGATGGCAAAAAAGGCTTTGGCGAAAGCTTCATCCCTCACCACGCGCCTTAGGTTGTCGCCGAAGTAAAACCGTACGCCCTCTCCAGGAACATAAACGCCCGTGATGCGGTCGCCTGCGCGCACATTGACGAACGCGTGCTGCATTTCCCGCTCCCAGCGGCCCATCAGCTCTGAGTTCAGGCCGTAGGGTGACAAGCGACGGATTTCCTTGATGCTGGCCTCGACTAGATCGTCGCGGCTAATAGCGCGGCTGTAGGTGAGTTCAAGCGCAAAAGGTGCATCTGCAACCAGCGGCTCACCGGCGATCAGGCGTGGGCTCCAGAACTGCGCGCTGTAGACCGAGAAACCGAATACTCGCATATCCCCGCTGCCCAACAGATGGGCATTGGGGATCGCCTCACGCCAATCGGCAAATATGTCCGCGCTCTGGAGCATAAGAGCAATACAGATAAGGTGGCGGACCAAGCTATCGTTGCGCGTAGCCATGCAAATACCTCGATAAGACTCTTGGATACCTATGCGCTCGCCACGCGTCAATTGCGGGCGCGTAGCCGGATGGCATTGGCCCGTGGTTAACACGCATAAGCATCGCGCACATTGTCAGGTGGTTACTTTAGGCCTATCTTAGATAAAACCTATACAAGGTATAGTGCAATGTACAACAAAAATCCTTGGCCACTGACGCTGTACTTTGACGGTAACTGTCCATTGTGCGCGCGGGAAATCAAGATCCTGCGCCGACACGCCACAGAGGGCCGACTGCTATTTATTGACTTAAACAGCGCTGAATTTGACGCCAAGGCCCTTGGCTTTACGTTCGAGCACATGCAGTCCGTACTTCACGCCCGCTTCGCCGACGGCCGCTGGGTTGACGGCTTGGACGCCACCCTATGGAGCTGGCGTGCCGCCGGCCTGGGATTCTGGGCCAGCCCCCTGACCTGGCGTGCACTTCGACCGCTGCTGGCGTTCGGTTATCGGCTGTTCTGCCGCTTGCGCCCCCATTTGGCGTGGTTGCCTCACCCGGATGGGCGACGTCGATGTGTCGATAACCGTTGCGCAGTGCCGGAATCACAACACGCACCCGACGCGTCGGACACCTTGAAAACAAGGCAGCCTTAGAGCGCTACTCATGAACAGCCCCTTCGAAATGAACTCACTTGGCGACGGCTATCGCGCCTTAGTGATAGGCGCCAGTGGAGCCCTTGGCACGGCGTTTTGTCAGTTGCTCAAAGAAGATCCACGCTGCTCGGTTGTTCGCGAACTGACGCGTCATAGTCTTCCGGGGTTGGACCTGGAAGAGCCCGAGAGTATCGCCAAAGCCGCCGCCGAATTAGCTGAAGAAGCCCCGTACCAGTTAATCCTGCATGCTGCGGGCCTGCTCCATCGCAAAGAAATCAAGCCGGAAAAGAGTTACTCCGCCATTGAGGCGGATGCGTTTCAGGCAGTGTTCCAGGTCAACACCCTGGGACCAGCGCTTGTTTTGCGTCACTTTTTGCCACTGCTCGACCCTCGTGGCGCGATAGCGGTGCTTTCGGCCAAGGTTGGCAGCATCGGCGATAACCGTTTAGGCGGCTGGTATGCGTATCGCGCCTCCAAGGCCGCGTTGAACATGTTGATTAAAACCGCGGCGATCGAACTGGCGCGAACCCGCCCGCAAACCCGCTTGCTGAGCCTGCATCCAGGAACCGTTATTTCAGGCCTTTCACAGCCCTTTCGTGGTGCCTCGGCAGCCAGGCCGGCACACATTGCTGCCCGCGAGTTGTTATCGCTGATTGACCGTCTGACTGCTGCCGACAGCGGCAATTTTTTTGCTTATAACGGCGAGCGCCTACCCTGGTAGGCAAGGAGTAAACCTTGAATTTGCAAGCACTGACCGAACGGGCCGCGAAGGGCGAAATACGCGAGCTGGAGTTGCTGTCACTCGAAGGTGGTTTTTATC
Source organism: Pseudomonas sp. FP2294 (assembly GCF_030687625.1). Classification (NCBI taxonomy): domain Bacteria; kingdom Pseudomonadati; phylum Pseudomonadota; class Gammaproteobacteria; order Pseudomonadales; family Pseudomonadaceae; genus Pseudomonas; species Pseudomonas sp. FP2294. The sequence continues at coordinate 2,802,338 of NZ_CP117441.1, read as the reverse complement.
TGGCACGAATCCGCCTGGATCACGGCCAGTTCACCCTGCTTGATGATGCGGCCAAGCCGATGCGCCTGCGGTCGACCACCCACCTGCGCGACTTGCTGCAGACCGTGCCGGCATTTCCTTGCGTGCTGGTGCAGCAATGCGCACACGACGAAATGTGCGGCCGGGATGCAGGGCCTGTCGAGGAGCTGCGTATCCCGTTTTCGCTCACCACGCCATTATGAGCAGGCAAGCACGCGATAAATCTCAGAAACCACCTGCAATGTTGCCTCTTCAAGCGTTCCCTCGTTGCGGCATAAAGCCCAGCCTTGATCTGCAACCGCTCGCTCGAACGCCTGGGTACAGGCAACATGTTCTTCCAGCGTATGCATCACAGTACTGCTCAGCCCGCGCCGTCGTGCTGCGGCCCTCGCCCATGAAATTTCAGGGGCGGTGACAATCCCGACGTGCAGGTCTGGCACTTGCACGTTGCGATCAATGTTCAACTGGAGAATGTCTGCAAACGGGACTATGCGCCGAAACGCGGCATCAGACGGGTACCAGCGATCAATCAACACAATGCTGCCCGGAGGTTGTTTAGTCAGCACCTGTCGGGAAATCCATGCACGGCTATCCGCAAGGCGTTCACACACCTGCAACTCCAGATCCCGGCAGGGATTTCTGACCAGCTTGTTAACGAGGGTCATTGTTTCCCGTCTAAAGGGATCGCTTTTTTTCTCGCAAAGTCGGATTACCGTTTTGGCGTCTGCCCTCAGTACTTTTGTAACGGCTTCCAACAGTGTGGTTTTGCCGGTGCCCTTGGGCCCATCCAGAGAAACAAACAGCGGAGGATTCATTGTTGCAGTTCAACCAACCGCTGGTTGTAACTGTCACGAATGCAGGCCTGTTTGTCGTCAGCCTTCCAGCAGTCGTTGCGCCCCTTGATCCAGCCACGTTGCTCGGCCTTGAGCATCTTGGCCTGGCTGCCGGCCTTTTTCAGCGCGGTGTTGTAGGTGCTCGCCATCTGGCGATCCAGGGCGGAAAGCGCTTCGCTGCCGCAAATCAGCGTTTCCACGGAACTGGCCATGTTTGCGCTGCACTTGAACGAAGGTCCGGTCTGGGCGTGTGCGCTGATGGCGAAAATGGCGACTGGCAACAGCGCCGCGCGGATGAATGAATGCATAGGAGTGTTCCTGTAAAGGTGTCGATGGCCACATCGATGCGGGCCCACGTTGACCGCTGCAACGCGTATGATTCTGTCACGCTTTCTAGATGTGGCACTGCATAGGTCAACAATGGCAAAAATCAGCGTTAGCAACAAGGCGACCACGCCAGGCCGAAAAAATCTCACGGCTGCCGATCGTCAGCAGCAGATGGTCGAGCGGGCGATCACCCTCTTCGCCCAGAAAGGCTTTGCGCTGACCACCCGCGAGCTGGCCGAGGGGCTGCAGGTCACCCAGCCCCTGCTCTACCGCTATTTTCCCAGTAAGCAATTACTCATCGAACAGGTGTACCAGCAGGTGTTCATGAACCGCTGGGACCCTGAGCTGGAGCAGCAGCTCAAGGACCGCACGCGTCCTTTAAGGGAACGGCTGATTGATTACTTTATCGGTTATACCCGCACCATCCTGAGCAATGAATGGGTGCGGATATTCCTGTACGCCGGCCTGCAGGACCCGGAGTTGAACCAGCGCTATCTCAAACAATTACACGAGACGGTGTTCCTGACGATCATCGAAGAGCTGCGTCATCAGAAGCAACTGACCGCCCCGCTGGATAAACACGCGCTGAGTCTTGAGATCGAAGTGCTGTGGGGCTTCCACAGCAGCTTCTTTTACCTGGGGGTGCGCAAGTGGGTGTATCAGATGTCCGTCCCTGAGAATCTGACCGAACTGATTACCCTGCGGGTCAATGCCTTCCTCGATGGCGCCCTGCATAACGAGGCGTAGTGAAGGCCGTTTACGGGGCGTCGATTTCCGCAAAGAGATACACCAGGCAAAAGCCATCCATGGGTATGACCGGGTTGGTCCAGATCATGCGCGAATGCCGAGCTTGTTCGGCGAAGACTTCGACCAGCACGTCAGACGCGCCATCCAGGGCTTTGGGGTGCTCATGGAAATCCTCCGCCACATTCAGTACGCCTTCCAGCCGATAGACCTGGCGGATACGGCTCAAATCCCCCACCGCATCCTTGAGCTGGGCAATTGCATTCAATGCCGCCAGGCGACAGGCCGCATACCCTTGCTCCAGGTTCAGGTCGCGGCCCAGGCGCCCACGGTACAGCAGCCGGCCATCAATCCAGGGGAATTGCCCGGAGGTCATCAAGGTATTGCCGACAATGCTCCAGGGCACGTAGTTACCCAGGGCCGGGGCGGGAACAGGCAAGGTGATGCCGGCGGCTTGCAGACGCGATTCAGGGGTGGTCATGATCGTTTCCTGTTTTGATTGTGTTCAGGCCAATGGCGCCAGCCAGGAGGCGAGAGTCTGCGGGTTGTTCAGTAGCCAGCCCTCAGCTGCCTGGTCCGCACTTTTACCCTGGCGATTGAGGGCGTAATCCAACTCGGCGACAATCGCATTGCTCAGACGGATGTTATCGAGCACCTGCAATTGCGCCTCGCTGAACCGCCCCAGGCGATCAACCCGCGCCAACAGCACCGCACGGTCGACACTGCCCAGCAGCCCCTTGGGGTCCTTGAGATAACGGATGCGATGACGGAAATGCAGGAACTGCGGATGCCAAAGTGGCACCACGCCCCATCTGCCCTCCTCGACCAGCGCCTCGAACGCGGCCACGCATTGTTCCTGGGTGCCGGTGCGGAACTGGTAGCCCGCCGCCGCAAGGCCGTAGTCCTCCATCATCCGCAGCGAAAACCGGGTAATCCCGGCGCCCGGGCCAATCCCCTGGATCAGCGTGTGCATACGGGCGATAACCTCGGGCTTGCGCAGGTCATCCACGGAGTCCACCTGCGACACCGGCACATAGTCGGGCACACCCCACAACGCATACGGGGTGTAATGCAGGCCCAATTCGCGGGTGGCGACCACCTCTTCCACCCGGGCTTTGTACATCCCATGGCTGGACGGGATCCATGCGGAGGCAATCATGTCGATGCTGCCAGCACGCAACTGCTCGAAATTGGCCTCGTGCAGCGCATACGAACGCTCCACCCCAAAACCCATGCGCTGCAATACCGAAGCAACCACCGCGGCTGTCGCACGATGAAAGGACAGATCAGTCACACCGAGTCGTACCATGGTTGGGCTCCTCTCAGGGTTATTGCCACGGGCCAGCAGCGGCGCCAATAACGCTGCGCTGCCCAGGGCTTGAATCACACGTCGACGTTTGAAGTCCATCAGCGACCTTCCGCAGACGGGCCAATGGCAAGGCTCGCCATGGCCTCGCCGACAATCCGGGTTCCCGGCACATAGTCAAAGATCATTTCGATGGTGATGCCGTTGGGGTCTTCAAGAAACAGTTGGTGCTCGCCAATCTGCGGAATCACCCGTTCGCGAAAGGCGATGCCCAGGGATTGCAGGCGGTTCTGCACGGTTTCCAGCCCTTCACAACGCAGCGAGACATGGTCAAGGGCGCCCGACCCGTAGCCGCCCGGCTTCTCGCCCAGATAGGCCTGCAGATCCTTGTCAACGCCCACGATACTGGCGATGTGCAAGAGCGGACGGCCGCCGGCGTACATCCAGCAGCCAGGGAAACGAAAATCCGGGCGCGGCCCAGGTGACAGGCCAACCACTTGTTCAAAAAACTCGGCGGTCTTGCCCCATTGTTCGGTGCGAATGGTGAAATGGTCGAGCGCTAGGACTCCCATGTTCTCTCCTGACAGTGCGGATTAGAGACGGTACCGCCGCATATTTTATCATTCGATAATTTATTTCAAGAGATAATTTATCGACCGATAACTAGTGCGTAACGTTTACTATCCACGCTGTTCCAATCACCTAGAGTTCCCCATGAGCAACCACGACCTCAGCTTCACCCCCGACCTCGACCCGGATTCGATTTCCTCCGACGTTATCGGCTTCAACGGCATCCTGGTCTCCACACAAATCCCGGTACGCGCCGATGGCAGCCTGGAATTGGGCGATGTCACTGCGCAAAGCGAATGCACCCTGCAAGCCCTCAAAGTCGCCCTCGAACGCGCCGGCAGCAGCATGGACCGGGTCATGCACTTGACCATCTACCTCACTGACATGGCCGACCGCGCCGCATTCAACGAGGTGTACAAGCGCTTCTTCGCCAAACCCTGGCCGGTACGCGCGGCGGTTGGCGTGGCGTCGTTGGCGGTCGAAGGCATGCGGGTTGAAGTCACGGCGATGGCCGCCAAGGGCTGAGCCCGGCGCGTCATTGGGCATCCAGCGGGTGCCCGCCAGGCGATTCACGGCTACAATGCGCGCCTCAACCGTGACAAGCCTGACTAAAAAAACTATGTCCTTGCCCAAGCATCACCTGGAATTGCTCAGCCCTGCCCGCGATGTCGCCATCGCGCGCGAGGCCATCCTGCACGGCGCCGACGCCGTGTACATCGGCGGCCCAAGCTTCGGTGCGCGCCACAACGCCTGCAACGACGTGAGCGAGATCGCCCAACTGGTGGAATTCGCCCGTCGTTACCACGCCCGGGTGTTCACCACCATCAACACCATCCTGCACGACGACGAACTGGAGCCGGCCCGCAAGCTGATCCACCAGTTGTACGATGCCGGCGTTGATGCGCTGATCGTCCAGGACCTGGGGGTGATGGAGCTGGATATCCCGCCCATCGAGCTGCATGCCAGCACCCAGACCGACATCCGCACCTTGAACCGGGCCAAGTTCCTCGACCAGGCCGGGTTCTCCCAGCTGGTGCTGGCCCGCGAGCTGAACCTCCAGGAAATCCGCGCGATTGCCGATGAAACCGATGCCGCCATCGAGTTCTTCATCCATGGCGCGTTGTGCGTAGCGTTCTCCGGGCAATGCAATATTTCCCACGCGCAAAACGGCCGCAGCGCCAACCGTGGCGACTGCTCCCAGGCCTGCCGCCTGCCCTACACCCTCAAGGATGACCAGGGCCGCGTCGTGGCCTTTGAAAAGCACCTGCTGTCGATGAAAGACAACAACCAGAGCGCCAACCTGCGCGCTTTGGTAGACGCCGGCGTGCGCTCGTTCAAGATCGAGGGCCGCTACAAAGACATGGGTTATGTGAAGAACATCACCGCCTATTACCGCCAGCGCCTGGACGAGATCCTCGAAGACCGCCCGGACCTGGCTCGCGCTTCCAGCGGGCGTACCGCGCATTTCTTCCTGCCAGACCCGGAAAAAACCTTCCACCGTGGCAGCACCGACTACTTCGTCAGTGACCGCAAGATTGATATCGGCGCCTTCGACACCCCAACCTTTACCGGCCTGCCGGTAGGTGTCGTGGAAAAAGCCGGCAAGCGCGACTTGCAGGTGATCACCCATGAGCCGCTGTCCAACGGCGATGGCCTCAACGTGCTGATCAAGCGTGAAGTCGTGGGTTTTCGCGCCAATATCGCCGAGCCTAAAGGTGAGTTCGAAGAAGACGGCGAAAAGCGCTACCGCTACCGTGTCGAGCCCAACGAAATGCCGGCGGGCCTGCATCAACTACGACCGAATCACCCGCTCAACCGCAACCTCGACCATAACTGGCAGCAAGCGTTGCTCAAGACCTCGGCCGAGCGGCGGGTTGGCGTGTCGTGGCAGGCCACCCTGCGCGAAGACCAATTGCAACTGACCGCCACCAGTGAAGAAGGCGTGAGTGTCAGCACCACCCTGCCCGGCCCGTTCGGCGTGGCCAACAAGCCGGAACAGGCGCTGGACACCTTGCGCGACCTGCTTGGCCAACTGGGCACCACCCAGTATCACGCCACCGCAATCGAGCTGGACGCCCCCCAGGCGTTTTTCATTCCCAATTCGCAACTCAAGGCACTGCGCCGCGACTTAATCGAAGCGCTGACGGTTGCGCGTGTCGAGGCCCACCCCCGTGGTGGTCGCAAGGCCGAAACCACACCGCCGCCGGTGTACCCGGAGTCGCACCTGTCGTTCCTGGCCAACGTCTACAACCAGAAGGCCCGCGACTTCTACCATCGCCATGGCGTGAAGTTGATCGATGCGGCCTACGAGGCCCACGAAGAAACCGGTGAAGTGCCGGTGATGATCACCAAGCACTGCCTGCGTTTCTCCTTCAACCTGTGCCCCAAGCAGGCCAAGGGCGTGACCGGCGTACGCACCAAGGTCGCACCGATGCAGTTGATTCACGGCGACGAAGTACTGACCCTGAAATTCGACTGCAAACCGTGCGAAATGCATGTGGTGGGCAAGATCAAGGGGCATATCCTCGATCTGCCGCTGCCGGGCAGTGGTGTGCAACAGCAAGTCGTGGGGCATATCAGCCCGGCGGACTTGCTCAAGACCATTCCCCGCGCACCACACTGAGTCCCCCTCTGTAGGAGCTGGCTTTGGCTGGCTCCTACAAGGGGCGCTTAGCATGAGAGGGCGAAACATCCGACTTCCAGCGCCACCACCATCCCCGCTGCAACCCCGCCGCCGCCAGCAGAATCGCCGCAACACCCAGCCATTGCGTCCAACCCAGACGATGCCCATAGGCCATCCAATCAACCAGGATCGCCGCAATCGGGTAGATGAACGACAACGCCCCAGTCAATGCCGTCGGCAGTTTTTGGATCGCGCCATACAGCAGCACATACATCAGGCCGGTGTGCACCATACCCAGTGTCAACAGCGCCGCCCAGGCATCAACCGGTGCTGAAAGGCTGTGCCATGAAACCAGTGGCACCAACAGCACCGCACCGGTACTCACTTGAATCAGCGCCAGCAGATGGGGCGGCACAGCCTTCAGGCGCTTGATAATCAGTGCAGCGATGGCATACAAAAGAGCCGCGCCCAGCGCCTGGGCCACGCCCCACAGGTATTGATCACCGCGGCCCTGCTGCTCGCCATGGGCGGTGACGATAGCCAACATGCCCATGAATGACACGCTCAGCCACGCCAGCTTCTGTACGGTGATTTTCTCGCCAAGCAACAGCGCCGCGAGGATCACCAGCATAAATGGCTGAACGTTATAGACCGCCGTGCTGATGGCAATCGACGCTTTTGAATAGGACGCAAACAGCAACAGCCAGTTACCCACGATGGCCACGCCGCTCAACATGGCCCAGCCGAGTGTCGAATAACTCAACCAGGCACTGCGCAGATACCCCAGGTGCCAGCACACCAGCAACAAGGTCAAGGCGCCAATGACGCAACGCCAGAACACCACCTCAATGACCGGCACCCCAGACACCAGCACAAACCAGCCGATCGTGCCGGAGATCAGCATGGCGCCAACCATTTCCCATGAGCCGCGACGTATGGATTTGTCCATGATTAAGCTCCTCGAATGAGGCTAAATTATGGCAATCTGCGTCGATCAGGCTCCAGCGCCTGAGAAAGGCCAATGGCGGTGTTTGCCTATTCTTATTAGGCAAAAATTCAGGTTTACCTAAGGAGCCCAGGATGATTGACGTTATCGACCAGCAACTGCTCGCTGCTTTGATGGACGACTCGCGTTGCTCGCTCAAGACCTTGGCCGGCATAACCGGCCTGTCCTCGCCCAGTGTCGGCGAACGCTTGCGCCGCCTGGAAGAGCGCGGGGTGCTCAAGGGCTATACCGTGGAGGTCGACCCCAAACATTTTGGCTACTTGCTGCAAGCCATCGTGCGCATCCGCCCCCTGCCCGGCCAATTGCAGGAGGTTGAACGGCAGATCCAGGCGATCCCGGAATTCACCGAGTGTGACAAGGTGACCGGCGACGACTGCTTTATCGCGCGGCTGCACGTGCGCACCATGGATCAGTTGGACACCTTGCTTGACCGCCTCAACGGCTATGCCGAAACCAACACCGCCATCGTCAAGAAAACCCCGGTCAAGCGCCGGCTGCCGCCGTTGGCAGGTGGGTGATGCCAGGGTTGATGCACGCTCCTCTCGCTTTGGATCACATAACAAGCTGGCTAGCTGATGCGGCGCTGACGCTAGGCACCAGCACTGCTCTCGTCAGCCACCTCATCCTCCTCAATCAGCGGCACTTGCGCATCATCCATCAACGATCCGGGGTCTTCATTGCCCGGATCATTGATCGGTTCCTCTTCGGCTGGAATGTGCATGGCCTTAGCCGCCCGGGGTATCAATGTCAGCGTCGGTCTGCGGCTTGGGCTCGCGCTCTGGCTTGAAGTCCGGGCTGTACTCATTGTCCCTGGCCACCTTGTCGGTGGCGGGTTGCGGGTCCTTGGGGGCGGCGGCTGCGGTGCCGGGAGCGGGCACTTGGCGAGTCTCGTCATCGATGGCCGGATCGTTCCTGCCGCTGACGTGTGGGTCTGGGCTGTGACGGGTGCTCATGGGAACCTCTTTATCCGATGGTGTAAGGTTAAGGTGCCGCACTGGTGGATGAAGTTCAGTCCGGATGACCTGTACTGATCAATGGTCACGCCCCCGGATTGTCCACCTGGATATAGAACGCAAACGCCGCCAGCAGTATCCAGAACACCATGAACAGCCACGGCGTGCGCACCGAAAACAGCAAGGACTTGCGATAACCCTTGTGCGACGACTCGGTCTCGCAGAACAGCGGTGACTCATCGTAGGCCATGCCCATCACCGGCTCGCTGCGCAACAACTCGCTCTGCTTGAAGTGCCAGTGATCAATGATGTCGTAGGCTGCGCGGATGCCCGGCCAGGCATTGAGCGAGCTGAACACCCCAAGCATCGACAGCAGCAGCGGAACCACCAGGGTAAACAGCTTGCCCCACTCCGGGTTGAGGTTGCCCATGCACGACACAAAGGCAATCACCAAAAACGACTGCGCCGTCAGGTAGGCATCGGTGCGGTTGGCGAGGATGGTGGTTTCGTACTGGATTTCCCGGCGATAGAAGTCCAGTCGGTCCTTGGGCGAACCGAAAATCTTGGCGTTGTGTTCGGTGTGGTCAGTCAGCGCCGATTCCGGGCTGTGCGGGGAGATGATTCTGGGCACAATCGTTGATCCTCAGAGTGCTTAATCTCCTTAGAAGAACCGCCCATGGCCGAAGTTCAGGTCAATCGCCTGCACCGTTATAGGGCGCAGACTGCGCATATCACGCACTGGACTTGCGCAGGCTGCTCCAGTAACGGGCTGATACACCGTGTAATCCCCATAAACGCGGTTCCGGCACAGCCATTGCTTTACTCCTGTAACCCCCTGCCTGCCCAGGTGAACACAGGAGCAACTGTTACCCCCCGACTCAGAGCCGACTCCAAAAGAAAGTAAGGACCCGGTCCGTTGGCGCCAAAAGCCACGGGCTCATAACAATGCGTTTTCTAAAGCGGCAGTGCCTGCAGCCTTTCACCCGGCACTGACAAGGTAATTGGAATGGCTCGATCTTTCTTTGATGAGATGAATGACGCAAACGGCGTATGCCGTGCGCACTACCAGGATTTTTCCCGCTGGCTGGCCAACACCCCGCCGGAACTGCTGGCCCAGCGCCGCCGTGAGGCCGACCTGCTGTTCCACCGCGCCGGCATCACCTTCACCCTGTACGGTGACGAGCAGGACACCGAGCGCCTGATCCCCTTCGATATCATCCCGCGCAGCATCCCCGCCAGTGAATGGAGCGTGATCGAACGCGGCTGTATCCAGCGGGTCAATGCGTTGAACATGTTCCTCGCCGATATCTACCACGACCAGCGCATTATCAAGGCCGGGATCATTCCCGCCGACCAGGTGCTGGGCAATGAAGGCTATCAGAAGGCCATGGTCGGCCTGGACCTGCACCGCAATATCTACTCCCATATCTCCGGTGTCGACCTGGTACGCGATGGCGATGGCACCTACTACGTCCTCGAAGACAACCTGCGCACCCCCAGCGGCGTGAGCTACATGCTCGAAGACCGCAAGATGATGATGCGCCTGTTCCCGGAAGTGTTTGCCAAGCAGCGCATCGCGCCGGTGGATCACTACCCCAACCTGCTGCTCAAGACCCTGAAAAGCGCCAGCCGCCTGGACAACCCCAATGTCGTAGTACTGACCCCGGGGCGCTTTAACAGCGCGTTCTTCGAACATGCGTTCCTGGCCCGGGAAATGGGGGTGGAGCTGGTCGAAGGTGCCGACCTGTTCGTGCACGACCTCAAGGTGTTCATGCGCACCACCGACGGCCCGAAAGCCGTGGATGTGATCTACCGGCGCATCGACGATGCCTTCCTCGACCCCCAGGCCTTCAACCCCGAATCCATGCTCGGCGTGCCTGGCCTGGTGGCCGCCTACTGCGCCGGCAATGTGGTACTGGCCAATGCCATCGGCACCGGGGTGGCCGACGACAAATCCATCTACCCCTATGTGCCGGAGATGATTCGCTTCTATCTGGATGAAGAACCGGTGTTGCAAAACGTGCCGACGTTCCAGTGCCGCAAGCCTGAAGAACTGTCCCATGTACTGGCGCACTTGCCCGAGCTGGTGGTCAAGGAAACCCAGGGCTCCGGCGGCTACGGCATGCTGGTGGGCCCCGCCGCCTCGGCGGCCGAGATCGAGGACTTTCGCCAACGCATCAAGGCCCGGCCCCATGCCTATATCGCCCAGCCAACCTTGAGCCTGTCGACCTGCCCGACCTTTGTCGAAAACGGCATCGCGCCACGGCATATCGACCTGCGTCCGTTTGTGCTGTCGGGCAAGGAAACCCGCCTGGTGCCAGGCGGCCTGACCCGGGTGGCATTGCGTGAAGGCTCATTGATCGTCAACTCGTCGCAAGGCGGCGGAACCAAGGACACCTGGGTGGTGGAGGGCTGAGTATGCTGAGTAGAACCGCCGCAGATCTGTATTGGATGTCGCGCTACCTGGAACGCGCGGAAAACCTGGCGCGCATGCTGGAGGTCAGCTACTCGCTGTCGCTGATGCCCCAGGCCGGGCGCAGTGATGGCCTGGACGAACTGGCGATGTCGCTGCTCAGCAGTGGCACCCTCGACAGCTACCTGGAACGCCATCAACAACTGGACGCCGAGCGCATGTTGCACTTCTTCGCCCTCGACGAAGAAAACCCGGCCAGTATCTACAACTGCCTGCGCGCCGCCCGGGGCAATGCCCATGCGGTACGTGGGCGGATCACCGCCGACATGTGGGAAAACCTCAACGCCACCTGGCTGGAAATGCGCAGCATCGCCGCCGGCGGCCTGGCGCGCCATGGCATCAGCCACTTCTGTGACTGGGTCAAGCAGCGCTCGCACCTGTTCCGAGGGGCCACGTCCGGCACCATCATGCGCAACGATGCCTATCGGTTTATCCGCCTGGGCACCTTTGTCGAGCGCGCCGACAACACCCTGCGCCTGCTGGATGCACGCTACGAGATGTTTGGCGAAGAGTCCGAAGAAGTCAGCGACCTGTCCGCCCGCGGCTACTACCAGTGGAGCGCCCTGCTGCGTGCCTTGTCGTCGTTCGAGGCCTACACCGAGCTGTACCCCAATGCGCTGAATGCGCGTTCGGTGTCGGAACTGCTGCTGTTGCGCAGCGACGTACCGCGCTCGTTGCATGCCTGTATCGAGGAGTTGAGCCATATCCTCGCCGACCTGCCGGGCAGTTACGGCCGTACGGCCCAGCGCTTGGCGGCCGAGTTTGAGGCGCGGCTGCGTTACACCGGTATTGATGAGATTCTCGAAGAAGGCTTGCACAGCCGGCTGACCGAATTTATCGACACCGTGCGCGAACTGGCGCGGGCGATCCACAGTTCCTACCTGGAGGTGGTTTGACCCCCCATATCCCGCTGTAGAGGTGGGCCCGTTATAGCCATAGGTATCTATTTTTTTAGTGTTTCTTGGGTTTGTGTACATATCCGTTGCTGCGGTTACGGCGGCTATTGGTTCCGCTCTTACAGCGGGTCACTTTTGGAAAAGAGCCCGGAGTGCCGGCCCAGCCAAAAGTAACCAAAAGGGCTCTTGCCCCACCACTCGGTGCCTCGCCTAGGCTCGGCATGCCCGCAGTCAGGCATTGCTCCGTGGGCCCGCCGCGATCGGCCATCCATGGCCGTGTCGCGGCTACCCCGGCATCCATGCCGGGGTGCCCACTGCGCAATACCTGCCTGCGGCCATCGTGGTTTAACGGGGCGCCTGAGATCAAGATCAAAAGCCAGATCAAAAGCAGAGCAACAGCAAAGCCGGGGTGCGAAGCTGCATTCCCCTGTGGGAGCTGGCTTGCCTGCGATGGCGGTGTATCAGTCGATAAATGTATTGGCCGGTACACCGCCATCGCAGCGATGCGGCGACCCCACAAGCCCGCTCCCACAGGTGTGGTGTTTGCTCCAGACATATAACTGTCAGTTTGGATCATTGATCCCACCTCGCGGCTGCTCTTATGGTTGTTCGACACTCATAAGAACAGGTACAGACCATGTCCGACGCTCTGCAATTAGCCACCCCGGCCGCCCATACCCTGAAACGCTGGCACACCATGCTGGCCACTGCCGATCTCAAAGCCCTGCCCGAACTGCTGGCGCCGGAGGCGGTGTTTCGCTCGCCCATGGCGCATACGCCCTACCCCGGCGCGCCCGTGGTGTCGATGATCCTCAACACCGTGTTTACCGTGTTTGAAGACTTCCAGTACCACCGCGAACTGGCCAGCGCCGACGGGCACAGTGTGGTGCTGGAGTTCAGCGCGCGGGTGGGCGACAAGCAGCTCAAGGGTATCGACCTGATCCGCTTCAACGAACAGGGGCAGATCATCGAGTTTGAAGTGATGGTCCGCCCCCTGAGCGGGCTACAGGCTCTCGGTGAAGAAATGGGCCGGCGCCTGGCGCCGTTCCTGGCCAAGGCCAAGGGTTGATACTCAACGCCCGAGGAACTCCAGCAACCGGGCGTTGACCTGCGCCCCTTGCTCCACCTGGATCCAGTGCCCGCAGTTGGCCAGTACCTGCTGTTCCAACTGCGGTACCACCTCGGGCATGCGCTTGAGCGTATGCGCCTCGAATACCCCCACCGGATCGCGGTCGCCGATCAGGAACAGCGTCGGTTGTAACACTTGCCGCCCGGCCAGGAACTCGGTGCGCTGCCAGTTGCGCTCGAAGTTGCGGTACCAGTTCAACGGCCCGCGAAAACCCTGGGCGAAGGTTTGCATATAGATCTCCAGGTCGTGCTGGCTGCACCAGGCCGGCAAGGCGCCCGGCAGCGCGACACCCTCGAGCAAGGTCGCCGTGGCCGGCTTTTGCTGCAGGAATACATCCTGGTCCTGCATAAACAGGCGCAAGGTGCGTTCGATGTCCGCTTCCAGCTCCTGTTCGGCCACGCCGGGCTCCTGGAAGTACAGGATGTAGTTGAACCGCTCGGCGTACAGCTCGCGCATGATCTCGATCACCGGCCTGCGGGAGCGACCGGCAAAGGGCACCGACATTGTGACCAGGGCGCGGATACGCTGCGGTTCCAGCAAGGCCAGGTGCCAGGCCACCACGGCGCCCCAGTCATGGCCGACCATCGCCACCCGACGATGCCCGAACAGGTCCATGGCGCCCCGGATATCTGCGCACAGGGTCAGCAGGTCGTAGTCAGCAATGTCTGCAGGGGCACTGCTTGGCCCGTAGCCGCGCATTTGTGGGACGAACACCCGATAGCCGGCTGCCGCCAGCGCCGGTATCTGCAGTCGCCAGGAGTGCCAACACTCGGGAAAGCCATGGAGCAACCACACCGGCGGGCCGGTCTCGGGGCCGGCGATATGCAGGCTCAATTGAATACCGTTGACCTGGATCGTCTGTTGCTCGATAGCACTCATCACGCGGCTCCATCAGAGGGACTGCTGCAGACTGCCCCAGCAGCACGGCCTGCGCCAGCATCATTGATCGGGCAAATACCTCAGGTCACCGACCACCAGCGCGGCAGCAGTGGCCGCACCTTGGGCTCGGCAAAACGGTCATCAATCAGCATCACTACCCCCTGGTCCTGCCGGGTGCGAATAACCCGGCCGGCCGCCTGCACCACCTTCTGGATCCCGGGATACAGGTAGGTGTAGTCATACCCCGAACCGAAGATCGCGCCCATGCGCAGCTTCATCTGCTCGTTGACCGGATTGAGCTGCGCCAGGCCCAGGGTGGCGATAAAGGCCCCGATCAGACGCGCCCCCGGCAGGTCGATACCCTCGCCGAACGCCCCGCCCAGCACGGCAAACCCCACGCCCTGGCTATGCTGGGTGAACTGCTCAAGGAAGGCCTGGCGCTCGGCCTCCGCCATGCCCCGTGATTGATGCCAGGTCGGGATCGCCGGATGCCGCTCGGCCAGTAATTGCGCCACTTGCTGCTGGTAATCGAAGCTGCTGAAAAACGCCAGGTAGTTGCCCGGGGTACGCGCAAATTGCTCGGCGATCAACGCCACGATGGGCTCCAGAGACGCCTGGCGATGCACAAACCGCGTGGAGATGCGATCGATGATGCGCACCTGCAACTGCGCGGCCTCGAACGGTGATTCGACGTCAATCCACGCGGTATCCGCCGGTAGCCCCAGCAGGTCGGCGTAGTAATGCCGGGGGCTGAGGGTCGCGGAAAACAGCACGCTGCTGCGGGCTGCGGTCAAACGTGGACGGATAAATTCGGCCGGCACCACGTTGCGCAGGCTCAAGCGCGAGAAGCGGCGCTTGGCCAACGGGTCGCGCTGACTGATATCAAAAATAAACTGCTCGTTGAACAGCTCCGCCACCTTGGCGAACTGCAAGGCCTCGAAGTAAAAGCTTTGCAGTTCGCCCGTGAGCGCCTGCGGGTGGTCGTTGAAATACTCGCCCATGGCGCTGGTGCACAGGGCCAGGGCCTGCAACAGCTTGTCCGGTTTGCTGGCATAGGCCTGGTACACCGTGACCTGTTCCTTGTGCAGCGTATTCCATTCACGGTTGAGCCGCTGCAATGGCTTGTGCAAAGGCTCGGGGGCGCTATCGCGCACGCTCTTCAGGGCAAATTGATCAAGGTCGGCGCTGTACATCGCCCGGCCCCGCTCCACCAGGTTATGGGCCTCGTCCACCAGCACCGCGACCCGCCATTGGTTGAGTTGGGCGAGGCCAAACAGCATCGCGCCAAAATCGAAGTAATAGTTGTAGTCTGCGACCACCATGTCGCACCAACGCGCCATCTCCTGGCTCAGGTAATACGGGCACACCTCATGGGCCAGTGCCACTTCGCGCAGCGTGGGTTGATCCAGCAGGCGCACCTTGGCTGCGGCCTCGCGCGCGGCGGGCAGGCGATCATAAAAGCCTTTGGCCAGTGGGCAGGAATCACCGTGACAGGCTTTGTCCAGGTGTTCGCAGGCCTTGTCCCGCGCCACCAGCTCCAGCACCTGCAATGGCAGGTCGGCGCTGGCGTGCAGCACTCGCACCGCGTCCAGCGCCAGTTTGCGGCCGGGGGTCTTGGCCGTGAGAAAGAACAGCTTGTCCAACTGTTGTGGCGCCAGGGCCTTGAGCATCGGAAACACCGTGCCAATGGTTTTGCCGATCCCCGTGGGTGCCTGCGCCATCAGGCAGCGCCCGGTACTGACGGCCTTGTACACCGACTCGGCGAGGGTGCGCTGGCCCAGGCGAAAGTCCGCGTGGGGAAAGGCCAGGGCCCTGGTTGCGGTGTCACGGGCCAGGCGCTGCTGCGCCTGCTGCTCGGCCCAGCCGAGAAACAACGCGCACTGCTGATTGAAGAACTTCTCCAGTTCATCCGCAGGGCACAGCTGGTTGATCACGGTTTCGCGCTCGCTGACGATATCGAAATACACCAGCGCCAGCCCGATCTCAGGCAACCCCAGCTTGCGGCACATCAGCCAGCCATAGACCTTGGCCTGGGCCCAGTGCAGTTGCCGGTGGTTGGCCGGCTGGGCATCCAGGTCGCCACGGTAGGTCTTGACCTCTTCCAGCACGTTGCGATCCGGATCATAACCATCGGCGCGGCCGCGCACGCTCAGCTGTTGGTAGCCCCCTTCCAGCGCCACCTCACTCTGGTAATGCGCGCTACGGCGGGACGCCACCGTGCGGTGGCCGAGCATGCCTTCCTGGGCACTGGGCGAAGGGGTAAACCGCAGGTCGAGGTCACCGACCTTGGCCGTGAACTCGCACAATGCCCGCACGGCGACCGTATAACTCAAGCGCCCTGCTCCGCCCAGCGGACATAACAGACGGTGACCGGCATCTGGTGCTCGCCACAGAACTCCAGCCAGCGCAATTGGTTGTCCTGCAGGCGGTCGCCCGGGCCTTTGACTTCGATCATGCGATAGGTTTTTTGCGCCGGCCAGAACTGGATCAGGTCCGGCATCCCGGCGCGGTTGGCGCGGATATCCAGCAACAGGCGGTCGAACCAGTGCCGCAGGTGCTCGGCTGGCAGGCAATCGAGGGCCTGCTCGAGCAACTCTTCGCTCAATACATTCCAGAACACAAAGGGTGACTGGATCCCCCATTTTTCGGCGTAGCGCTGGCGGATCGTGGTTTTGTAGCGCTGGTCGTGCAGTTGATCCAGGCAGGCGGCAAACAGTTCGGCGCGGCGCTGCTGGAAGTCCTCACTGTGCAAGTCCACCGGCCCGCGCTGGAACGGGTGAAAAAACGAGCCGGGCAACGGCGCGAAGATCGCCGGCCAGCACAACAGGCCGAACAGCGAGTTGATCAGGGTGTTTTCGACGTAGTGCACCGGCCCCGCGTCATCTCCCAGGTGCGCCTGCACGCAGAACTCCACGGCGGCCAGCGGTTGCGGGAATGGCAGTTCCAGGTCCAGGCGCTGGATCACCGGGGGTTTGGCCTTGGGCAGCGCCGGTTCGCCCAGCTTGCGCCGCAACCGTGGCAGCACCCGCAACAGGTGCTGCTGCTCGGCCGCACTGTGGGGCGCTGCCTGCGCCTCCAGGGCCAGGTCCATGGCCTGGGCGAACGCCTCTTGACGCTCCAGCACCCGGATCAGCCGTGCACGCGCGCCGGGGTAGGCACAATCGCGGTAGATCGCCTCGGCCAGGGCCAGTTCGGCGACCCGTTCGCAATGCTGGCCGACCTGGAACAGCAGCTTGGCCCGGCGCTTTTCCAGCCAGGGGTTATCAGTGGTCAGCGTGGCGATCTGCGCCAGCACCTCCGCCAACGGTTCACCGGCCTCGAAGGCCTGCTGGCATTGGTGCAGGAACAGCAGGCCAGACACATCGTCGCGATGGCGCAGGCCACGGGATTCGGCACAGAACTCAACCTTTTCGTAGGTGTAGATCCCCAGGTCCGCCAGTACAAACTCCGACCAGTCCTGGTACAGGTTGCCGAAAAACATCAGCCGCAGGCGGTCACACAGGTCCATCACCGTAAGGCTGTACAGCCGGTCGTCCAACTGCGGACACCACTGCGCAAACGTCCGCGGCTCGGTAAATTGGCTGGATAAACCGGGCAGCCAATCGGACTTCTTGCCCCTGGGCTGCTCGATCCACGGCTTGAACGCTTGCAGCACCTCGCCTTTTTGCAGTTGCCCCCACACCTCATCAAGCGCCAGCAGGCCCTGCTCATTCACCCAACCGTGAGCCAACAGTGGCTGCACGGCCACGTCGACCGGGCCGATCTCGAGGTAATTGAGCTTGCTCGCCCGAAAATGCAGGCCCTTGCGCATCACCATGCGCACCAGCAACGCCTGGGCCGGTTGCGGCAGCTGGGCGAACTGCGTAACGAAGCGCTGCTCTTCATCGTCCAGCACATCCGCATAGCGCTGCTCCAGCCAGTCGAGCACTTGCTGGAAATTATGCAGGTAGTAAAACGGGTCTTCGAGGGGATTGGACATGACGGGCACTTGGGAAAACACTGGTTATGCATACAGATTGCCGCTGCCAGGCCTGCGTTGCAATCGCTAATAGATCAGTGGCGCACGCAACTTTTTGCATAAAAGTGATCAGATGGGGGTGGATCCGCGTAACATTTGTTGCCCGCAGCCGTTGAGCACGGGGTTTTCGAAGGATGAGAGTAAGGGTTATGAACATGAAGAACTGGGGCCTGCCGCTGGCTGCACTGACGTTTCTGGCATTGGCCGGTTGCTCGACGCCGACCGTCGTGACCTTGCAGAACGGTACGCAGTACCTGACCACAGACACGCCGAATGCCAAGACTCCCGATGGTTTCTACGAATTCACCGATATCGCCGGCAAGCGCGTACGGGTCAAGGCGGCGGATGTCGCGACCGTGCGCAAGGAAGACTGACCGAATCACCGTAGGAGCCGGCGAACCGGCGCCTACGGTTTGTTTCAGGTAATCACAAACGCCTCCGCCGACAGGCTGCCCAGCCCTACCCCCACCAGCGTCACCGAGTTATCGCCGAAGGTCAGCAGCGTATCGCTGCCCACTGCCTTGGCATGGTCGAGGTAGTTGTACTGCCCGTCCACCCCCGCCACGCCCATGAATACCAATTTGTCCGTCGACTGGTAGCCCAGGATCCGGTCCTGGCCGAAGTCGCCGTCGAACAGGAAGGTATTGCGCCCGCCACCCGCTTCCAGCAGGTCATTGCCGGCCCCGCCCACCAGAACATCGTTGCCTTTACCGCCGATCAGGTGGTCATTGCCGTCCAGGCCAAACAACCACTGCCCGCTATCGCCGGCCTTGAGAACATTGGCGCCGGCATCGCCCTTGAGCGACGCCGCGTAGGCGGTCAGGTCCTTGCCCGCCAGCAACCCCTTGTCGGTCACGCTGTGGGTCACCTCTTTGCTGAACAGCAACAGATAGCTTTCCTTACTCACTATCGCGCCCATATCGCGGGTCATGCTGATACCGCCTTGGCCGTCGCGGATGTACAGGGTGCCTGCGCCATCGTTGGCCACTTCGACGTTTTTCAGCGACTGCTGCAAGTCCAGGGTGTTGAACCCCTTGCCGCCCAGCAGGATGTTGTAGCCGCCGCCATCACGGAAGGTATCGTTGCCGGCGCGACCTTCCAGGTAGTCGTTGCCCCGGCCACCCTGGATCAGGTCATTGCCGTCGCTGCCGATAATGAACGTACTGCCCTGGTGGGCTTCGGCGTTGCGGTTGAGGTCCTGCACCCAGGTGTTGGCGCGCGCCGGATCCGACAGATTGGCGACGATGATCGTCGAATCACGGCTGGTCAGGTCATAGAACTTGGATTCGAGGATGCGGTTCATGCCATCGCCATAACCCGTGGGTAAATGGGAAATCCACGTCGGCAGGTTGAGAATGGAAAACGGCAGGATGTTCCAGAGCGTCGAGGCGTAGTGGTCGTTGAAGCTGACGATGTTATCGGCGCTGGAGGCATGCGGTTGGTCATGCACCCCGAGGGACGACAGGTTGAACGACGAACCGTCGAGAGCGCGATAGACCGGGTCGTTTTCATAGCCGATGTTCAACACCTTGTCGCCGCTGCTCTGGGTCGGCGAGGCATAGGCCACATAGTTGGCGTCCTTATAGAAACCCGCCCAGGTGGTGTTGCTCAAGTCGGCCATGCTGTTGACCGCCAGGCCACCGAGGCTATGGCCGCTGACCAGTACATCCTGGCCACTGAGCCCCTGCGCGCTGGCATACGCGGCGACTTTGCCCAGCAAATCGCCAAACGCCTGGCCCGCGTAGTTTTTCGCATAGTCCGCAGGGCCGAAGGCTGCCAGCAAGTCGCTGATCACATCGCCGATTGAATCAACAATCAGGTTCTCCCTGGGCCCCGAGGTGCCACGGAAGGCAATGCCGATTTCCAGCAGTTTGCCGGCGTCATCGTATTTGCCCAGGACTTCCACCTGGGCAGTGGTATAGCCGGTTTTCTCACCAAAGAAGGTGCCCCGGGCATCGACTTTGCCGCCGTAGTCGAGGGTGCTGGCGCTGATGGGGGTCCAACCGGCCTTTTGCACCGCGTCGAGGGCGGCCTTTTCCGAGTCGGGGTTCCATGGGATACCGGGGATCACGCCCTGGGAGTCGGTGCTGCCCAGCAACGCCTGCACCAGGGTCACCGGCAAGCCAAGCCCCAGGCCATGCTGCTGGTAGCCCACGGCAAAGCCGTTATCCAGGTTGTGGTAGGAGTACAACGTGATCGCCATGGCATCGGCGAACAGTGCTTTGGAGTCCTCGGTAGTAAGGTTTTTGTAGTCGTAGACACCCATGGTATTGCCTCTCTTTTGTTGGAATTGTCGAGAAAGCCAAAACAGTTGGAATGCTGTAACTGTGGGAGCAAACCTGCTCCCACAGTTTGGAGCTGCGGTGTTTAGAAGGCCCAGTCCAGGCTCAAGCCCACACCGTGGATTTTCTCCTTGCTGGCCAGCAGGCCGTTGTAGTCAAAGTTCAGCCGCGCGTCCTTGGTCAGCGCCAGGCTGGCCCGCGCACCGACCAATGCCGCATCGCGCACCATCGGCGAGCTTTCCACGGCAAACGCAGTGCTACCCGAAGCAAACGCCAGGTGGCGCTCGGAATCGGTGGCGCTGAGGTTGTGCTGCCAGCCCAGGGTGCCGGAAACGTCGAGGGCCTGATGGTCGGTGACGTTGAAGGTCTTCAAGGCCCGTACGCCCAGGGTGCTGAGCACCAGGTCGCGGGTGTCATCGCCGCCCTTGAGCGCCGCTGCATCGCCTTTCTCGCTGAAGCCATCGCTGTCCAGATGCACATAGGCCAGGTTGGCGAATGGCTCCAGCGCCAGCGGTTGCAGGTTCAGGCGGTAAGCCGCTTCGGTAAAGACCTGGGTGCTGCGGGCATCGACCTTGGCTTTCTGCTTACCGGCGACTTCGCCGTATTGCAGCTCACGCGTCACATCAGCACGGTGCCAGCTGTAGGTTGCCCCGCCGCTCAGGCGCCAGGCGCCGATGTCGTGACCGGCATAGGCGCCAAAGTGGTAACTGTCCACCGATGCCCGCGAATGGGTGCCATCGCCCATGTTCAGCGAAGTGTCGCTGTAGCCGGCGACCAGGCCCAGGCGCGTGTCGTCATCCAGCGCACCGTCCACACCCGCCAGCAGGCCGCCGATGGAGGTGGTGTAGCCCGCCGTATCGCTGGCGCTGTCGGTTTTACCCCAGGCGCCGAGGGCCTTGATCCAGACGTTGCCACGCGAGTCGAGGGTTTGCGCTGAAGTGCCCATTTCCCCCTGCTGCAGGCGCTCGCCTACGGCTTCACGCAGGTAGCGGTTGTCGTTGACCAGCGCGGTTTCCAGGGCGGGGTAGATTTCCCCCGACAACTGTTGGAACGCCCCTTGCGCCGAGGCCGCACTCGGCGCCAGCAGCAGGCTTTCATACACCCCGTTACCTGCACCCAGTTGCTCGGCAGCCGCCGCCACCGCACGTTGGTTATCGGTCGCTGCGACGCTGGCAAAGCTATTGGCCGTGCGCGCAACATCCAGTTGCACGCCGTTGGCGCCATAGTTCAGGTTGCCGCCGACAAACAGGTAATTGGGCAGTACCGAGGCAAAACTACCGGTAATCCCCCCGGCCGCCTGCAGAATATTGTACTGGCGACCAATCAGGCTTTGCGCTTCGGGCTGGCTAAGCAAGGTCGGGCTGTTCTCCAGGGCCAGGGTCACAGTGCCGCCGTTGAGGGTCGCCTTGCCACCGGCGACGATGCGGTCGCTGCTGGTCGTGGACAGCTCTACCGCATAGGTGGAGCCCGCATCGAAATTGACATCCCCAGCCACATTCAAGGTGCCGATGGAGTTGCCCGGCGCGACCGTACCGCCGCTTTTCGCGTTTAGCGCGCCGATGCTACCGGCCCCGCCCAAGACCCCGCTGTTGCTGACAGTGACCTGTGATGTAAGCGAGCCATTGACCGCCAGCAAGCCTTGATTGACCAGGGTCGGCCCGCTGTAGGTGTTGCTGCCGGTCAGCACCAGTGTGCCGATGCCCTGCTTGGTCAGGCCGCCGTGACCGGAAATGTTGTTGCTCCACACGTCCCGCCCGCAGTGCACATCGGTGCACAGGCGCTCGGTGGGCTTGCCGGCATCGACCACCGCCCCAACCCCGGGCAAGTCCGCGACAAACTGGCCGCTGCCATAGCCACCGTCGATGCGAAACTCGGCCGGAATATCCTCGGCGGTGATAAACATCCCCGGGCCGTTGACCGCCTTGCCCAGGTTGATCATGCCCCAGCCGTACAGGGAGTCGATGCCCGGTGCGCCAAGGTCGGTGGCGGTGGTCTTGAGCAGCGTGGAAATCTGCTCGCCGCTCATATACGGGAAACGCTCCATCAACACCGCGGCCGCGCCCGCCACATGGGGCGCGGCCATGGAGGTACCGCTTTTATTGTTCCAGCCCAGGTTCATGTTATCGACGGTGGTGCCGACCATCACCGAGCTGTAGATCGCCGTGCCCGGTGCCGATACGCAGATGCTCGCGGCATACCCGCAACGCGAGGAGAAGGTGCTGATCACATAGGGGTTAGGGCTGTTGACGTCCGGGTTGCGCTGCAACGCCGCCACCGACAGCCAATTGGGCGCGATCTCGGGGACGAAATACGCCAGGCCGGAAATCGCATCGGGGTTGTTCAGGTTGTAGTCGTTGCCGGCGGCAAAGATTGTCAGCACGCCGCTACGCGCCGCATTGATCGCGCCCGAATAAGCGCCCCCTGCAGCGGTGCCCAGCAAGGGTTTGATCTGGTCGAACTGCGCCTGCGCCTCGCTGAGGCCGAAATGGGGGGACGCTGGGTCCTTGCCGCCCTGGGCAAACTGATCGCCAATACCGATGCCCCAGCTGTTGTTGATGATGCGCGCACCATTGGCCACCAGGCTGTCCCAGCCGGCCTGGTACACCGCGCCGTCGTTGCCCAGGATGATCCCGTCTTCGGGGCCGGGGTCGCCGTTCTCGGCGCTGAGGATATGTGCGTTGTAGGCCACGCCGTGCATCGGCCCACCGTTACGGTCGCCGGCGGCAATGCCACCGACATGGGTGCCGTGGTCGCCCAGCTTGCCATTGGAGCCCTGGGACGGTGTGCCGTCATAGCGGAACGGGTCACCGGCCTTTACCGGGATGTACGGGTCGGTGTACTGGCGGATCCCTTCAGTGACCAGGGTCTGCACCTTGCCCGGGCTGGAGAACTCAGGGTGCAAGGCGTACACCGGCTGGTCGAAAATCCCCAGCTTCACGCCCTTGCCGCTGTAACCGGCGGCATACGCCACATCGGCATTCACCGCCCCCAGGCCCCAGTCGGCCTTGAACTCATTGCTGCGCCAACTGGCGACATCCCCCAGCTTGCCGGTTTCGACGTAGGGTGCGGCCTGGGCGGTACCCAGGCTGGCCAGGCAACACAGCAACGCGCCGTATGGCACGCGACTCAGGGCCTTGAGCGGGTAGCCCGGGCCTGTTGGGATGGCGGAGTGAAACCCTCGTTGTTTTACGTTCACGGTGACCTTCCTTAGTTTCATTGCGTTTGTTGTTCTTTTTGTTGGCGCCGCTTCAGAACTGCCAGTCGAGGCTCAGGCCCACGCCCTGGTTGTTCTCCTTCGCACCCAATTGGCCGCTGTAATCGAGGTTGACCCGCGTGGTCTCGCTCAATGCCAGGCTGGCCTTCAAGCCCACCAGCGCGGCGTTGCGCTGCAACGCCGCGCTTTGCACGGCAAACGATGGGCCTCCGGCAACAAAGGCCAGGTGCTCCTCGGATTCAACCGGTGTCAGGCTGTGCTGCCAGCCGAGCGAGCCGGAGAGTTCCAGTTGCTGGCGGTCATTCAGCGGCACTGTTTTAAGGGCGCGCAGGCCCAGGGTGCTCAGGGTCGCGTCGCGGCGATCACTGCCGCGCTGCAGGGCGGCGGCATCGCCTTTTTCATGGAAGCTTTCGCTGTCCAGGTGCACATAGGCCAGGTTGGCAAACGGTTCCAGGGCCAGCGCTTGCAGGTTCAAGCGGTAGGCCGCCTCGGTGAACACCTGCAGGCTGCGTGCATCCAGCTTGGCCTTTTGCTTGGCGCTGACGTCGCTGTATTGCAGGTCGCGCTGCACATCGCCGCGATGCCAGCTGTAGGCGCCGCCCACACTCACGCGCCAGTTGCCCAGCTCACGCCCGGCATAGGTGCCCAGGTGGTAGCTGTCGACATCGGCCGACGAGTGCGTGCCATCGCCCATGTTCAGCGAGCTGTCGCTGTAGCCCGCCATCACGCCGACGCGGGTCTGTTCGTCCCACTGGCCATCGACCCCCAGCAGCATTCCGCCGATAGAGCGGGTGTACCCCGCGTATTCGCTGCTGCTGTCGGCCTTGCCCCAGGCGCCGAGGGCCTTGATCCAGAGGTTGCTTTCGCCGGTCGCCGGCACATGGCGCAGGCGCTCACCGACGGCCTCGCGCACATGGCGGCTGTCGTTGATCAGCATCGCGCCCACCGCCGGGTAGATCTCGCCAGACAACTGCTGGAAGGCCTGGCGCGCGACCACTGCGGAGTCGGCACTCAGCACGCTTTCATACACCGGGTTGCCGGCCCCCAACTGCTCGGCAGCGGAAGCCACGGCAAGCTGGTTGCGGGTCGCCGCGACGCTGGCAAAGCTTGCGTCATTGCGCGCGATAGCCAGTTGCACGCCGTTAGTGCCGTAATCGAGGTTGCCGCCCAGAAACAGATAGTTGGGCAATACCGCAGCAAAACTGCCGGTCACTCCGCCCGCCGCCTGCAAGATGTTGTACTGGCGGCCGATCAGGCTTTGCGCCTGGGGCTGGCTGAGCAGGGTCGGGCTGTTTTCCAGGGCCAGGGTCACGGTGCCGCCGTTGAGGGTAGCCTTGCCGCCCGCGACGATACGATCGCTGCTGGCGTCCGACAGCTCCACCGCATAGGTGGAACCGGCCTCGAAGCGCACATCCCCGGCCACGTTCAAAGTGCCGATGGAATTGCCCGGCGCAATCACACTGCCGCTGTTGGCCTGCAATGCGCCGATGCGCCCGGAACCGCCCAGGGTCGCGCCAGGGTTGACCGTGACCGCCGAGGTCAACGAACCATCGACCTTCAAAACACCGCCATTGACCGTGGTCGGGCCGCGATAGGTGCTGTCGCCACTGAGCAGCAGGCTACCGGCGCCGGACTTGATCAGGCTGCCTTGGTAAATGCGCTGGGCCGCCGCCGCATCCCGGGCCATGCCCACCGCGTAGTCGGTCTGCTCCTGCTGGCTGGCGCCGGCGCCAGGACCATTTTCCCAGCCCTTGTCCTGCACGGTCTGTTGCCATGCCAGGTGTTCGGCGCTGTCTTCCGCCTGGCGCTGCAGCAGCGCCTTGTCGGAAATGCCATTGCTCCACACATCGCCCTGCCCGGCCGCCAGATTGACGTCCATGGCGCCCAGTAACTGCCCCGGTCCATGCATCGCCCGGCCAAGGTCCGGCACGCCCCAGCCGACCTTGGCGTTCGGCGCGTCGGTCACCGAACCGTCCAGTTGCGTGGCCGTCGTCAGCAACACCTGCAAGGCCTGTTCGTTGTTCAAGTACGGGTAGCGCTCCATCACCAGCGCCAAGGCGCCTGTGGCATGGGGCGCCGACATCGAGGTGCCGGACTTGACCGCATAACCGCCGCCTGGGATGGTGCTGTCGATCTTCGCGCCGGGGGTGGAGATGCACCAGTACTTGGCGATGCCGCACTGGTTGTACTTCTGGTTATTGGCCTGGTCCAGGCCCGACACCGCCAGCCAGTGGCCTTCCAGTGCCGGCTCAAAGTACGGCAAGGCCGAGCGCACGCTGGCATTGGCATAACCGCTGTTGCCAGCGCTGAACACATTGATCACCCCGGCGCGCGCCACATCGGCGGCGGCGTCCAGCCAGGTGCCCTGGTTGAAGTGTTGCGCGTAGGCGGCGTGCAGATCACCCAGGGTCTGGTAGCTGACATCCTTGGGCTGGCTGCCCCAGCTGTTATTGATCACGCGTACCCCGGAATCGACCATGGAGTTGTACACCGCCTTGAAGTACTTGGGGTCGGGCGTCGGGCCAAACAGGAAGCTGTCGTTGGCGTTGGTATTGCCCACGTAAATCTGCGCGTTGTAGGCCACGCCATGCATACCGTTGCCGTCCCGCGCAGCCGCCATGGTGCCGGTGACGTGGGTGCCATGGGAGTCGTTGTTGGGGTTCAGCGCGCCGGTGGTGGAAAACGGGCTGCCATCCACGTAAGTGCCGCTGGCGGTCACCGGGTGAAAACGCTGCGGGGAGGCTTCCGGGTGGCTGGCATCAAAACCCGAGTCCAGCGCACCGATCTTCACCCCGGCACCGCTGATCCCGGCGGCATAGGCTTGATCAGCCTGCATGCGGCCCAGGCCCCAGTCCCTTTGATATTCCGCCGAGCGCCAACTGGCGGGGTCGCCCAGCTTGCCGGCCTCTACATAGGGCGCGGCCTGGGCAGTGCCCAGGCTGGCCAGCCCACACAGCATGACGCAGTGATAGCCTCGTTGTTTCGCGTTCACGGTGACCGTCCTCACTTTTATTGTGTTTTTTATTCAGCGCGGGCCTGGGCCAAAGGCTTCGTCGACCTTGGCCAGATCGGTGTCGCGCAGGTTGCCCGCGTAGTAATGCAATTTGGTCCAGGCCATCAGGTAGTCGTAACGGGCCTGGGCCAGGTCGCGACGGGTGCTGTACAGCTGCTGCTCGGCGTTGAGGGCGTCGAGGTTGACGCGCTCGCCGCCAAGGATGCTTTGCTTGGTCGACACCACCAGCGCTTCAGCCGAGGCCAGGGCCTTTTGATAGGCGCGCAGCTTGCTGACCCCCGACAGGCAGGCGCTGAACTGGCGCCGTAGCTCGATCAGGGTTTCGCGGGTCTTGCCCTCCAGTTCGTACTCGGCCTGCTCCATGGAGCGACTGGCCTGGCGGGTGGACGCCGAGACGCCGCCCCCGGCATACAACGGCACGCTGACTTCAATGCCGATGGTGTTGGTGTCGTAGCGCTGGTTGTAGGTGTTGCCACTGTCGGACTCCTGCTGGCGCGAACTGGCATACGCGGTGATGCGTGGCAGGTGCCCGGCGCGGTTGCGTTCCACCTCATAGCGCGCCACTTCCACGGCCTGGCGCTGGGAGGCCAGGGTCGGGTTGTTGGTCAATGCCAGTTCGTGCCAGCTGTCGTAGTTGGCCGGGGCCAGGGTCAAGGCGGCGAAGTCCTGGTTCAGTGGCGCCAGGTCGGCAATGTCGACGCTCTGTACGCCAAGCAAAGCCCCCAGTTCGCGCAGTGACGCGTCCTGCTCGTCGAGCGCCTGGATCTCTTCGGCCGTCGCCAGTTCATAACGGGACTCGGCCTCCAGAATGTCGGTGCGGGTGCCCTCGCCCTGCTGGAACAGGTGCTGGTTCTGCTGGAACTGTTGCTCGTAGGCCTTCTTCTTGGCCCGGGCGATGTCGATCTGGTCCTGGGCGAACAGGGCCTGGGTGTAATAGGTCAGCACCCGCACCAACAGCGCCTGGCTCTTGTCGCGAAAGCTCTCATCGGCAAACAGCGCCTGGGCCACGCCCTTGCGGTAGTTGGCATAGGCTTCGTAGTCGAACAGCGGCTGTTGCAGGGTGAAGGTCGAACCGAAACTGTTGTAGTTACGGTCATCGTGATAGTGGCCGCCACGGCCATCGGGCAGGTTGGCCTGGGAGTTGTTGCGGCCCTTGTTGTAGTTGTACGACAGCCGGGGCAACAGGCCGGCGCGGCCGATGGTGCGGTTTTCCAGGCCGGCGTCACGCTCCTTGATTGCGCCGAGGAAGGCTGGATCGTTACGCAGGGCCTGTTCATACACATCGAACGGGCCCATGGCTGCCTGGGCGCCGGTGCAGGCGAGAAACAAGGCGATGAACACAGGCTTCATGCTCATTCCTCGGTCAACGCAGAGCCGGCACGGTCGAGCAGCGGCTTGAACAGGTAGTTGAGCAGCGAGCGCTCGCCAGTGCGCACGAACATCTCGGCGGGCATGCCCGGCTTGATCACCAGGCCCTGGAGTTTTTCCAGGGCGTCATCGCTGACCGTGGTGCGCAGCACGTAATACGGCACACCGGTTTTTTCGTCGAGCAACTGGTCGGCGGAGATCAGGCTCACCTCCCCCGGCACCCGGGGCGTGCGGCTCTGGTTGAAGGCGGTGAACAGGATATCCACCGGCAGATCGGTGCCGACCTTGTCCACCAGGTTCACCGGCAGGCGCCCTTCGACTTCCAGGCGCGTGCCCTGGGGCACGATTTCCAGCAGGGTTTCCCCGGCCCGCACCACCGCACCGATGGTGTGCACCCCGAGGTTGACCGCAATGCCATCGGCTGGCGCGTTGATTTCACTGTGTTGCAGGTCAAAGCCGGCGGAGGTCAGTTGCTGCTCCAGGGTCAGGCTGCGCAGTTGCGCGTCGGCCAACTGGCTGCGGACTTCCTTCTGGTACTCCTCGCTGTGCTGTTGCAACTTGAGGCGCGATTCGAGGATGCCCTGCTCCAGGCGCCCGCTTTCGCCGCTGTTCTGCGCCAGGTCCTGTTGCACCTGGGACAGTTGGCGCTGGTACTCCAGCAGGCGGTTGCGCGGGATATAGCCGTTGTCTGCCAAAGGTTGCAGGTTGGCCAGTTGATCACGCAGGGATTGCGCCTGGGCGCTGAGGTCCGTGCGGGCGCGGCGCATGCCGTTGAGCTGGGCGCTGGCGCCTTCGATATTGGCGCGGATCCCCGATTGCTCGCGGGCAAAGGCCTCGCGCCGGCTGCTGAACAGTTGGCGCTGGCCTTCAAGTACCAGGGCCAGCGCAGGATCGGGGTTGGCACTCAGTTCAGCGGGAAAGGTCACGGCAGGCAAGCTGTCGCGCTCGCTCTGCCAACGGGCGACGCTGGCCCAGGCCATGCGGTACTGGGCTTGCAGGGAATGCACATCGGCCTGGCTTTGGGTCTGGTCGAGGCGAAACAACGGCTGGCCCTGTCTGACCACCTCGCCTTCGCGCACCAGGATCCGGCTGACCACGCCGGGGCTCAGGGTTTGCACGGCCTTGCGCTTGCCGGACACCACCACCGTGCCCTGCACCGGGATCCCCTGGTCCAGCGGCGCGAGGCTGGCCCAGAGGAAGAATCCCCCGGCGCCAACCACCGTCATCACCCAGCCCAAACGGGAGAAAAAGCGCGCATCGCGCTCGGGAAAGGTCTGCTCGAGTGGCAGGCTGTTATCGGTACTCATTGGCCTGGATTCCTTGCCGCAGGATATTGACGGTTCAAGCTGACGCCGGCCTTTTCACGGGGGGGCTCCGTGTGGCCGGACAGTGCCCGCAGCACCTCCTGGCTGGGGCCAAAGGCTTGCAGGCGGCCTTCATTGAGGACCAGCAATTTGTCGGCCTGGGCCAGGGCCGAGGAGCGATGGGTCACCAGGATCACGCTGCTGCCCTGGGCTTTCATCTGCATGATGGCGCTGGCCAGGGCGGCTTCGCCTACGGTGTCGAGGTTGGAGTTGGGTTCGTCGAGCACGATCAGGCGCGGCCCGCCATACAACGCGCGGGCCAGGGCCACCCGCTGTTTCTGCCCGCCGGACAAGCCGCTGCCGTCGTCGCCCAACACCGTGTCGTAGCCCTGGGGCAAGCGCAGGATCAGGTCATGCACCCCGGCTTGCTGGGCGGCCTGCACCACCCGTTCGGGGTCAGCCTGGCGAAAACGTGCAATGTTGTCGGCGATGCTGCCGCTGAACAGTTCGATGTCCTGGGGCAAGTAGCCGATATGGGGGCCGAGGTCGTCGCGGTCCCAGCGATGGATATCGGCGCCGTCCAGGCGCACCGTGCCGGCCAGGGTTGGCCACACCCCCACCAGCACCCGCGCCAGGGTCGACTTGCCGGAGCCGGAGGCGCCCAACACCCCCAGCACTTCACCGGCCGCCAGCTTGAAGCTGACCTGATGTAAGGTCGCCGCCCGCCGCCCCGGCGGCCCGGCGCTGACCTGCTCGAAACTCACCTGGCCCTGGGGCGCCGGCAACGCCATGGCCTGCGCCCCAGGCGGGAACTCCTGCAACAGCTCATCGAGGCGTTGATAGGCCAGCTTGGCCGAACTCCATTGCTTCCACACGGCGATCAACTGGTCAATCGGGCTCAGCACCCGGCCCATCAGAATGGTGCCAGCAATCATCATCCCGGCCGTCATCTGCCCCTTGATCACCAGCAAGGCGCCCAAACCCAGCACGAGGGATTGCAGGAGCAGGCGCAGGGACTTGCTCAAGGAGCTGATCACCGAACCGGTGTCGCTGGCCCGGTTTTGCAGGCCGAGGAATTGTGAATGCACCTGGAACCAGCGACTGCGCAGCGCCCCCAGCATGCCCATGGCCTGGATGGTCTCGGCGTTGTGCAAGTGGCTGGTGGCCAGTTGGGTGGACTGCTGGGAGTAGCCGCTGGCTTCGCGCAACGGCTTTTTGGTCAGGTATTCGTTAAGGCACGCCAGGCCGATCAACAGCACCGCACCCGCCGTGGCCAGCACGCCCAGCCACACGTTGAACAGGAAGATCACCAGCAAGTAGATCGGGAACCACGGCGCATCGAAGAACGCAAACAACGCCGGCCCCGTGAGGAACTGGCGGATATGGGTCAAATCCCCGAGCGATTGCCCGGCGTGCCCCTCACCCCGTTGCAGGTTGCGTTCGAAGGCGGCCTTGTACACCTGCAGGTTGAACCGCCGCTCCAACTGGCTGCCGATACGAATCACGATAAAGCTGCGGACGATTTCCAGGGTGCCGATAAAGGCAAAGAAGCCCACCACCATCAGGGTCAACATCACCAGGGTGGTTTCATTCTGCGAGGACAGTACCCGGTCATACACTTGCAGCATGTAAATGGACGGCACCAGCATCAGCAGATTGATCAGCGCGGTAAAGCAACCGACGCTGATCAGGATACTTTTATAATCGCCGAGGGCTTTAAACAGTGGTGCAGTGGGAGTGGTCTTCGCCATGTTGCCTGATCTTCCCTGGACTGAAATACGCGCAATAGTCTGCCGAGCGCCCCAAACAATGGGGCGGGCAACTATTTCAATAGTGTTTAATGCGTTGGAAGTGACAGGTCGATAAAGGTCACGACCAACAAATACCTCTATACCCGACAGTTATAAGCATATAACCGTAATACTTAATTAGTGTGTGCGTAGTAGTAACAGCTCTACTCCAGAAGCAGAACGCGCGGTGTATTCGCCTTCTTTCTGTCGATTCAAATGGGTAATACCGGTGCCCTCGGTATTCATCAGCCAAATGCCATCCGGGGTGGGCAGCCAGGTCAGGGGTTTTTGCCCCAGCCACTGTTGCGCGCACTCAATATCACCGGCCAGGCTGTTGGGTTCGGCGATCAGATCCAGCTCGCACACCTGCTCCTGCTGGCGCAGTTGCCAGTGCCCCGCCAATTGCGCGGTGCTGGGTAAAACAAGACTGCTTGCCATTGCGTTGGCTCCTGCCGACACGAGCAATGCCAGGATCAACCAGGCGATTGCGTTGCGAAAATTAGTCATCACCATTACCCGTTTACGGGGCTGTTGCAAGGGAAGAGCAGCGCCGGGGCGCCACCCTTCGTTACGCCTTGATCAAGCCACGATGTCGCTATACATCGCCTGGCCTACGGTGGTGACGAGGAAATCCGCCACGCCGTGCCCGGAGAAGTCCACCGCCAAGGTGCCCAGGTTGGTACCCGAGGCATAAGTCAGCACGGCATCACCGATAGCGCCGGTAAAGGCGTTGACGAAATGCAGGCCGCTGCCGTTGGTGATGCCGGTCAGGTCGATCTTGTCCGAACCCGAGGTGAAATCAAGAATCTGATCCGCCGCACCCGGTTTGGAGTCAGAGCTGGCACCGAACACAAAGGTGTCCGAACCCGCGCCGCCCCACAGTTTGTCGGCACCGCCACCGCCGTAGATCAGGTCATTGCCGGCGCCACCCTTGAGGGTGTTGGCCACGGCGTTGCCGATCAGCAGGTCGTTGCCCGAGCCACCAAAGGCGTTTTCCACGGTCACGCCCTGGGCGATCGACACGTTACCCACCAGGCCACCCACATCGGAGAACGAAGTCGCGTTGAGGTTGATTTTCTGGTTCTGGGTAAAGCCGGAGAAGTCCAGGGTGTCGTTGCCGCCACCGTCCCATACCGAGAACACCAGCTTGTCGGCGTTGGACGTGGCGCTGAGGTGATCGCGCCCGGTGTTGGAGTTGAAACCGTAGGTGGTGTCACCGGCACGGGTGTTGTAGTTGGCACCGTAGAGCTTCTGGATCGCCGCAATATCGTCGATCAGCGGGCCGGACGCATAGGCCTCGACCCCGCCTTTGGTGAAGTTCTGGTTGGTGTTGTTTTCGCCCCAGTAGCTCATGACGCTGTAGCCACGGGTGTCCTGGCCGTAGTCCGCGTCTTTGTAAGACGGGTTGCCGGTCCCGGCGTTGTAGTCGCCAGGGTGATCCAGGCCCAGGGTATGGCCGATCTCGTGGGTCAGGGTCTGACGCCCGTAGTTGTTCAGGCCAGGGTTGATGTTGGCGGTGTAGCTGTTGTTGATCAGGTACCACGAGGTGCCATCCGTGCCACTCGTGTGGTACTTCTCATTGGTGCCAGGCAGGTAGGCAAACGCCGCGGCGCCGTCCTGGCCTGCGCTGTAGTTGCCGAAGGTCATGTGGAAGTCGCCGCCCGAGGCTTTCTCGGTGAAGGTGACATTGGCCACATCGGCCCAGGATTGCATGGCCAGAACGGCCTGGCCTTTTTGCAGGTTGCTGAACTGGCTGAACCCGGAGATACCATGCTTGTTCATGGTCGCCGAGGAAGCCGAGGTCAGGAAGGTGTAGGTCAAGTCGATCCTGCCGTTACCGTCAACGTCCCGGTATGCCGCGTTTTCGCGCAGCAAATGGTCGGCTGCCTGGTCGACAGAGAACGAGGGTTTGCCATTGACCGTGAGATTGCCGCCACGGTCATACAAATGGCTAAAGCTATCGACTTGTGAATAGGCACTACTTGCTTGAGCTGCCGAGACAATAGCTTTGTCTTTTACTTTCGACATAAACGTACTTCCTTGTTTGCAAGTGGAACAGTTTTTGTCCGATAGCGACGTTCTCGGGCGAGATCGTCCTATCACTCGCCTCTTATGAAGGCGAAAAGAAACTGACACAATTCGAAATCACACGTCCACTATTTTTTTTGTTGGAAAAGTGCGTGAACGGAATAACGACTGCAAACATTGGGAATTAAGTGTTTATATTCTTTGTTTTGGGCTGGATGGCGGCAAGCGGGCTATTTAAATATTAAATAGTGCTAAATAGTTAAATGCCAGACACGTCACACTTTAGTGCTAAGTGGATCCAATATATTGAGTGGGGTGCACTTTTAAAGTGCCACCGTGTCATTGGTAAATATTAAATAGCCACTGTTTAATTATCGACAGCTTGCGGCCGCTATCACCGGCAAGCCGGCGATAGCGAGGTCAAGACTAGCCACGCCACCCCGTTTGGCGCAGGGCCTCCAGCAGCGTCTGCCCCTCCAGCCCCGGTACCAGCACGCCATCGGCGGTGGTCATGTCCTCCCCGGCGAGGATCGCGTTGATGATCGCCTCTTCCACCGCCTCGGCCGCGGCGCTGAACAAGGGCGAAATATGATCGTTATTGACCATGCTCAACGTTGTGCTCAGGGGCAGGTCCTTGCGCCCGTAATCCGCCGGCGGCAAGTCGTGGTTGCCGGTGGCAAACGCGAGGAACAGATCACCACTGGAGTCCTCGGTGCCACCGCCGGTGCGGGCAATGCCGATGGAGGCGCGTTGCGCCAGGCGCTGGCACTGGTGCGGCAGCAGCGGCGCATCGGTGGCGATAATCACCACGATGGAGCCCATGCCTGGCGTACCACGCTCGGCAAATGGCGAGGCGATTTCCATCAGGTGCCGCCCCACCGGGTAGCCATCCACCCGCAGCTCCTGGCGCTTGCCGTGGTTGGCCTGTACCAGCACGCCGACAGTCCAGCCGCCCTGCTCCGCCGCCAGCTTGCGCGAGGCGCTGCCGATACCGCCCTTGAATTCATGGCAGATCATCCCGGTGCCACCGCCCACGGCGCCCTCCTGTACCGGGCCGGATTCTGCGTTGGCCATGGCCTGCAGCACATGCTCGGGGCCGATATGCTGGCCCCAGATATCGTTGAGCAGGCCGTCGTAGGTTTCCATCACCACCGGCATGCACCAGTACACCGCCGGGTCTGCCAGGCTGTCGCGCTCCAGGGCAATCAGGGTGTCGCGCACAATGCCGATACTGTGGGTGTTGGTGATCGCCAGGGGCGTGGTCAGCAGCCCGGCTTCGCCGATCCACTCAAGGCCGGTGGCGTCGCCGTTGCCATTGAGCACGTGGTACCCGGCAAAACACGGCTGCAGCCGCGCTGCACCGGCCCGCGGCTGGATCAGTGTGACCCCGGTGCGCACCTGTTTGCCGTCGATCTGCTCCTTGAGCGTGCTGTGGCCGACCCGAATCCCGGGGACGTCGGTAATCGCATTCAATTCGCCGGGCGTACCCAGCCCCAACGTGATGCCCAATTGACGTGCGCGCATAACCACTCCTTACAGTTTCTGAAACGCCGGACTCGACCGGCCGCTGATGCAGTACAGGATCACCGACAAGGCCAGCAGGCCGATGATAATCATGATGTCGCGCATGGACGCCGCGCTAAACAAGGTAAATAACAGATAACCCGCGCCCGCCACGGCCAGCAGTGCCGGCACCGGCCACAGGGGCATGCGGTACGGGTGCTCGCGGTCGCGCAACAGCACCCGGCTCATCAGCGCGCTCAGGGCGACGATCAGGTACACCAGCATGATCAACAACACGCTGAAGGACGTCAGGTCTGCCAGGTTGGAGCTGAAGCTGAGCAGTGCCGATGGGATCGCCAGGAACAGCGTGGCCAGCCATGGCGAATCCCAGCGTGGGTGGATGCGGGTGAAGAGTTTATTGATGGTCGGCGTCCACAGCGCATCGCGGCCGCTGCTGAACACCACCCGGCCGATCT
Source organism: Pseudomonas sp. FP2294 (assembly GCF_030687625.1). NCBI lineage: Bacteria > Pseudomonadati > Pseudomonadota > Gammaproteobacteria > Pseudomonadales > Pseudomonadaceae > Pseudomonas > Pseudomonas sp. FP2294. The sequence continues at coordinate 2,767,585 of NZ_CP117441.1, read as the reverse complement.
GGATCACGATGGCAACGATGGCGTTGAACACCGAGAGGAAGATCCCGGCGCTGACCAGGCGTGACAGGGTTTCATTACCATGGCTGGTCAGCAGGTAGCCGATGGGGTCCGGGCTGCTGATCATCTCGCTCAGGGACGGGGCGCCGATCAACAGCGCGGTGATTGGCACCAACTCGATCACCACCACCAGGCCCAGGGACCACAGCACCGCCTTGTGCACGCCCTTGCCGCCGCATTTCATGTCTTCGGCCAGCAGCACCGCCGGGCCGTAGCCGTTGAACGAGAACAGGCCGATGCCCACCGCGCCGATCACCAGGGCCCAGGGCGCCAGGTGCAGCACGCCGTTTTCGACGATCTGCGGTTGGAACAGCACACTGGCCGGCTGTACCGGGTTGCCAAAGCCGATAAACACAATCACCAGCAACGCCGCCACTTCCAACAGCAGGCAAGTGCCGGTGATCCAGGCGTTGAGCTTGATATTGAGAATGCCCAGGGCGTAACTGCACACCACAATCACCAGGGCCACGGTTTGTGAATCGAATTTCGTGCCCAGGGCGTTATTGAGGTAGGTCGCGGCGCCGGTGGCCAGGACTGGCGGGATAAACAGCAGCATCACCAGTACCGTGAGGAACGTCGCGTAGCCGGCCATGCCGCCAAACACGCGCTTGGCGTACACGTATTCGCCACCGGCACTGTTATGGGCACGCCCCAGTTCCGCGTAGCAAAAGGCAAACATCAGCGCCAGTAGCCCAGCCATCACAAATGCCAGGAACACCCCGCTGCCCGCTTGCTGGATCGCGAACGGTGCAATAACAAATACGGAACTGGCCGGAGTTACCGCCGAAACGGTAATGGCCACCACATCGAACACACTCAAGGTAGGTTTCAGCACGCCATCGGGTGCGGGGGTTGCGCTCATGTCGTTATCCTCGTGGTTATTCTTTTTATTGGAAAGCTGGTTGAGGCAGGAACGAAAAGGGAATGCGTGTGCGGGATATGTTTCCCGCTGAATGCCAGGGAATCTAGGCGCTGCGCCGGCACCCGCCAATTCCCCTATTGGAGTACTCCCCTTGACGGGCTCGTGCAAAAGCCGAACCCTTGGCCGATCTTTCAGCCATCGGAACCCATCACATGAGCCTGTTCAGGGAAATCGGCATGCATGCGGGGCTGGGTCGGACGGTGTCGCAAATTGGCACCGAGCGTTTCTGGAAGCAACTGGTGTTGCTGCTGCACCAGAACCTGGCGTTCGATAACGCCCTGGCAATCTTCTACCCGCTGGATGGCCCGCCCCAGGCGCTGGAGGAGTACGACGCGCAGCCCACCAGCAAACCGGCGTCGATGCTGGTGTACCTCAATGGTTTGTACTTGCTCGACCCGTTCTTTCAGGCCTGCCGTGAAGGCTATGCCAGCGGCGTGTATCGCCTGGAAGAGGTGGCGCCGGACCATTTCCGCCAGAGCGAGTACTTCCTCAATTACTTTCACGACAATGTGCTGGAGGATGAGGTGCAGTTCATCCTGCAACTGCCGGGGGTGGGCACCTTGTCGTTGTCCCTGGGGATGCAGCGGGTGTTTACCGCGTCTGAAACCGGGCTGCTGACCCTGCTGGCGGCGTGGGTGCTGCCACTGATGCAGCAGCACTGGCAGCAGAGCACCCGGCGCGCACCGGCCGGCGAGGCCATGGCCAGCCAGATTCGCGATGCGTTGAGCCATTTTGGCAGTGGGGTGTTGTCCGAGCGCGAACTGGAAATCGCCCGCCTGGTATTGCGCGGGTTCTCATCCAAGGCCATGGCCGAACGCCTGAGCATCTCGCCGGACACGGTCAAGGTGCATCGCCGGCACCTGTACGCCAAGCTGGATATCTCGTCGCAGCCGGAGTTGTTTTCGTTGTTTATCCAGTCGTTGGGGCATGACCTGGATAACCCATAGGGCAGGCACGCGGGAGTGGTGGATCAAGTAAGGATGTGTCGACTGGCCTACCGCTATCGCAGGCCAGCCAGCTCCCACATTTGACTTGTGGTGTGGACACAATTCTCTGCTCGCCGAGTTCCCCCTGTGGGAGCGGGCGGTGTGTCAGTCACATTTATCTAACCTGACACTCCAGCCCCCTCCAGGCTAAGCGTGCTGCCTTAGCGCCCGGTACGGATAGTGTTCCATATCCGCGTGCGAACACGGTCGATCTTCATCGGCATGGCTTCGAGGGCGAAGAGCTTGCCCATCATTTCCTCGCTCGGGTACACCTTGGTGTCGCTCTTGATCAACGGGTCTACCAGGCTGTCGGCGGCGCTGTTGCCGTTGGCGTAGTGCACGAAGTTGGTGATGTCGGCCATCACGTCCGGGCGCAGCAGGTAGTTCATAAAGGCATAGCCGGCCTTCTCATCCGGGGCATCGGCGGGCATGGCGACCATGTCGAACCAGATCGCGGCGCCTTCCTTGGGGATGTTGTAGCCGATCTTCACGCCATTCTTGGCTTCCTTGGCGCGGCTTTCGGCCTGCAGCACGTCACCCGAAAAACCCACTGCCACGCAGATGTCGCCATTGGCCAGGTCGCCGGTGTATTTCGAGGAGTGGAAGTAGGCAATGTACGGCCGCACTTTGATCAACAGCGCCTCGGCCTTTTTATAGTCTTCGGGGTTCTTGCTGTGGTGCGGCAAGCCCAGGTAATTCAGGGCAATAGGCAGTAGTTCCGGGCCGTTGTCGAGGATCGCCACCCCGCACTTACTGAGTTTTTCCATGTATTCGGGCTTGAAGATCAAGTCCCAGGAGTTGACCGGCGCGTCGTCGCCCAGCACTGCCTTGACCTTGTCGATGTTGTAGCCGATGCCGGTGCTGCCCCACAGGTACGGGAAGCCGTGTTCATTGCCCGGGTCATTGGTTTGCAGGGCCTTGAGCAGCACCGGGTTGAGGTTTTTCCAGTTCGGCAGCTGGCTCTTGTCGAGCTTTTTCAGGGCCCCGCCCTGGATCTGCCGGGCCATGAAGTGGTTGGACGGGAACACCACGTCGTAGCCCGAGTTACCGGTCATCAACTTGCCGTCCAGGGTCTCGTTGCTGTCGTACACGTCGTAGCTGAAACCGATCCCGGTTTCCTTCTGGAAGTTCTTGGTGGTGTCCGGCGCGATGTAGCTCGACCAGTTGTAGATTTTCACCGTCTCGGCGGCCTGGGTCAGGGACGCCACCAACATCAAGGGCAACAGGGCAATGGGTCTCATGGTTCGATTTCCTGGCGGTTATAGGGCTGTTTTTATGGCAGGCGATCAAGGATCAAAAGATTAGAGGATCAACACATAGGTCTTGCGTACGGTCTCCTGGATATCCCAGATGCCCGTGCTGTTGGCCGGCAACATCAGTGCATCGCCGGCTTCGATATGCAGGGTTTCGCCGTCATCGGGGGTGAAGGTGCAGCGGCCCTGGATAAAGTGGCAGAACTCCTGGGCCACGATCTGGCGCCGCCAGCGGCCCGGGGTGCATTCCCAGATACCGGTTTCGACGCCGTCGTTGCGCTCTACGCTGAGGGTGGAGGCCACGGCAACCGGGGTGCCCAGGGGCACGGCGACCGGGTTTGAGTCCGGCAAGTGGCGGTTAAGGGTGTCTTTGAATTGGGTAATGCTCATGGTCATACCTGTGGTGATTGAAGCGACTTAGTGCATGAAACCTTCCATGAAACCGGCAATCCCACTGGCCAGCTTGCGCCGCCAGGGCGCGGTGTTCGGGTCGGCCAGGGTCTGGTCCTCATGGACAAAACTGCGAATGATGGCGTTGTAGCCCAACCAGCGGCACGGCTCCGGCTCCCAGCCCCGGAGGGCACTCAGGCCGCCGTCGCGCAACACCCATGGCTGCTGGACCAACGGCGTGTCGCGCCCCAGGATCAGGTCGGCCAGGGTCCGGCCACCCAGGTTGCTGGCGCCCACGCCCTCCCCGCCATACCCGCCGGACAAGGCGATGCCACTCTGTTGGTCGCACAGCATGTGCGGCCGGAAGCGCCGCGACATACCGAGGTTGCCGCCCCAGGAGTGGGTGACCCGCACATGCTTGAGTTGCGGGAACAGCTCGCAGAACAGGTAGCGGCGCAGTTCCACTTCGCTGTCGGTGAGGTCGAAGTTGTGGCGCAGCTTGCCGGCAAACTGATAGCCACCGCGGGCCCCGAACACCAGGCGGTTATCGGCGGTGCGCTGGCCGTACGTGACCTGGCGGCTGCTTTCACCGAAGGCCTGGCCTTGATTCAGGCCGATTTCCTCCCAGGTACTGGCCGGCAGGGGTTCGGTGGCGACGATCAGGCTCTGCACCGGCAGTTGATAGCGGCCCAGGGGCTTGAGCGTCGGCGCATAGCCCTCCACCGCCGGCACCACCCACGAGGCGCGGACCTGGGCCTGCTCGGTGCGCAGACTGCCGGATTGCCAGTGGGTGACCGGGCTGTTCTCGTAGATCGCCACGCCCATGGCCTCGACCACCCGCGCCAACCCGCGCACCAGCTTGGCCGGGTGGATCGTCGCGACGTGGGGGGTGTAGACCGCACCATAGGCCGAGGCGATGCGGATTTGCCCGGCCAGTTGTTCGGGGCTGAGCCAGCGATAGTCGTCGTCGGTCAGGCCCTGGCCATGCAGTTTGGCCAGGTATTCGCGCAGGCTGGCTTCCTGCTCGGGGTACCGGGCGGCGCAGTGCAGTGCGCCGCCTTTGCGGTAGTCGCAGTCGATACCTTCGCGCTGCAACACCTGCCCGACTTCATCGGGGATGCCGTGCAGCAGGTCAAACGAGGCCCGGCGCTGCTCGGCGGGCAGCCCTGCCAGCAAGCGATCTTCGCCCAGCAGATTGCCCATCAGCCAGCCACCGTTGCGCCCGGAAGCGCCAAAACCGGCGGTCTGCGCCTCGATGATCACCACCTTGAGCTGCGGCGCGTGGCGCTTGAGGTAATAGGCGGTCCACAACCCGGTGTAGCCGGCGCCAATAATGGCCACATCGACATCCAGGTCCTGCCCGAGGGACGCACGCGCCTCCAGCGGCTCTTGCAGCTGGTCCATCCATAAACTGATCTTGCGCCATGCCGGCATGCCGAACTCCACCACCAAACGTCGATGGCGTGATCCTAGTGCCTGGCTTCAGTCGTCGTCTTGCGCGCGTGCACGCAGGGAAATTTGTTTGACGTAGGCCTTGGGCGACAAGCCAGTGTGCTGGCGGAAACAGCTGTAAAACGCCGACAAGGAATTGAAACCGGCGGCAAACGCCAGCTCGTCGATACGGATCGGCGGCGTGGCGCCGTCCAGCGCCGCCAGTAAATGCTGCAGGCGGGCCTGGTTGACGTAGCGGTAGAAGCTCTGCCCCAGCACCTGGTTGAGCAGATAGGAAATCTGGTTGCGGCTGTAGCCACATTCCTTGGCCACCCGCTGCAGGTCCAGTTCCGGGTCGAGATAGGGTTGCTGGCGCTGGAAGTACTGCTGCAGATCGTTGGCCAGGTAACTCAGTTGCTGTGGCGACAGGCCCAGGCGACTGACGGTCGGCCGCGTGGCCTGGGACTGGGAACGGCTGGTGGCGGGCTCGTGCACCAGGGACGCGTATTCGTTGACGCGCCAGATCAGCCCGTCGCGCACGGTGATCGCCTCACTGGTGCGAAACGACACCAGGCCCTGGCCGCCACGCAAGGTCACGCGATACTGGATAAAGGCGGTATCGCCGTCGGTGCGAATGCGGTCGGTGTGTTCAATGCCTTCGTCGGGGTCGCGGGGCATGCTGGCTTGCAGGTACTCACGCAACTGGTCGAAGCACACCACGCGGTTCTGGAAGAAGTCGTGGTACTGGATATCCGGGTGATAGTGCGCCATCACCCCGTCCAGGTCCCGGTGTTTCCAGCAAAGATGATGGCGCAACACCACCTCGGCAGTCGCTTGCGTCTGTTGCGGGCTATCGGCCGGGACGGTCTGTGGCATACAACGCTCGAAAACGGCTAAAGCCTGGAGCTTGCACAACTTTACCAAGGGCTTCAATGGCAACGTGACAGTTTTAAGTGGTGGCCTTTTGCCTAAGTATTTGTAAGACATGACCCACGTCAAACTTCTTGCAAGCAACTGCCGAACGGATAGAAAAAACTCCGCTGCTCACTGCAAGTGAGTGCTATTTTTTAAGCTTCACAGTCAGCACCATTGATGGTTCTGACACCCTTGCCGCGAGCTAAAGGAAGTGCTCAATGAACAAGGTGGGCCACATGAACAAAGTGACGTTCCCCAACGCATGTCAGTTGATGCGCTGGCATTTTCATCCGGTCGGTTTTGAAGGCAGCATGGACGCACCCGGCAGCCTGATTGCGCGCCTGTTTGACCGAGAGAGTGGTGAAACCCTGATTGCCATCGCTGGCATTCCCTGCGCCACGGTGATGAATGCCACGGATGTGGAGCGGATTATCGAGGCGATCGAGGCTGAGCTGGAATCGTTTGTGCGGCCAAAGTTGCTGCAGGCCTGAAGGGTGTGGGAGCTGTCTCGCCCGGCGAGACATCTGCCACATTTGATTTATTGCGCTTTAATGGCGCGGCGATCATCAAAGAACGCCTTGCCCCCCGCCACCCGATCCGACGCTCTGGGCGCATGCCCCACCTGGCCATCCTGCCCTTCGACATACCAATAGCAATGGCTCACCGCCCGGGTAATCCCGACATAGGCCAGGCGCAGCACTTCGTCTTTTTGCGCATTGTCGTAAGGCTCGGCATCCCCGTCCTTGCCAAGGCCGGCCATGCGGTACACCTGGTTCTTGTAGGGCGAACGGGTCAGGTGCTGGCAGTCGCCGAGCAAAAACACAGCATCCGCCTGTAGCCCCTTGGCGCTGTGGTAGGTCAGTTGCTTAAAGCGGCGCATGCCCGGCGGCAAGCTAGAATCAAGGTTAACTACAGACTGAATATGCTCCTGAATCAATAGCTTATCGCTGCTTTTTCGATACAACATCAATACCGATTCGCCCCGTTGATAGTGCGCCAGCAACTGCTGCGCCAGGCCCGCCTCGTCACGATCCAGCACCTGTACCGGCACCAGCGCCCTGGCTGCGCCGCTGGCCTTGGCCTTCTTGCCGCTGATTGCCGGTGCGGCTTTAACGATATGTTCGGCCGCATCAATGATGTGCTGATGACTGCGGAAGTTCTCCCCGAGCATCACCCGCGTGGTGGTCGGCGACGGAAACTCCTTGTTGAACTCCATGAAGTACTTGGGCGAACTGCCGCGCCAGCCATAGATCGACTGCCAGTCATCACCGACACAGAGCAGCGAAGAATGCTGGGCCGCGCGCCCCACATGCAGCGCCGGCCCACGGCTGCGGATCTCGCGCAGGCTGGCGCGGATCCACGATACGATCTGTGGCGAGACATCCTGGAATTCGTCGATCATCAAGTGCGACAGCGGGCGCAACAGCCCGTCGCCGAGCAGCTTGAGGTTTTCTGGCGTGTTCTCGCCAAACAGCGAAAACATGCGGTTGTAGGTCATGATCGGCGGCGACTGGTCCAGCAGATGATCTTCCAGGGCCTTCCAGAAAATACTCAGGGCCTCGAAGAAGCCGCGGTCCGGGTCATCCTTGGCAAAGCTCATCTGGCCCACCGCCGTGGGCACGTCCAGGCCGAGGTTCTCGATAAAGCCGGCGGCGCTCACAAAACAGTCCAGCAATGGCGCTGAAGCCAACTCACCCTTGACCTTGTAATCAAACCCGGGGCCGGAGCTGGCATCCCCCGCCAGGCTGCTCAACAGGCGCTTGGATGATTCATAGTTATCCAACCAAATCAATGACTTGCGGCAGAATGCTTGAAACAGGGTGCGTTTTACCGCCCATTCAGCCCGCACCGACAGCTTAGCCCCAGGGCGGGCGATCTGTGGGTTTTCCCTGGCGTCGAAGCCCAGCACCACCCAGGCATCCAGCTCGGCGCTGTAGCCATGGCAATGGAACGACGCACCATTGATTTCAACACGCTGGCGGTTCGGCTCGATGCCCTTGATCGGCCATGCGCCGGCCCGGAACCACAGATCCTCGATCACATCGCACAATTCTTCATCGCGCTTGGCCGCCAACTCGGTGACGGCCACGCGTTTTTGCACATCCGGGTGCTCGCGCTCCAGCTCCTTGAGCTGCAAGGCATGGCGGGCCATCGGTGCAATCAACTCGCGAAAACGTGCATGCCGGCCGTAGAGGCCGTGGTAGCAGGCATTGAGCTGCTGGCGCTGGGCATCGTTGATGCGCAGGTCGAAGGGGTTGCTGTCGGCCTCGTCATCGTAGAGGCCGCTGCGCAGGTTTTCGAAGGCCTGCAACCGCTCAAAGCCCGGAAGGCTACGAACCATAGGCAGGATGCGCGAGTGAAAGGTGCGCACTACCGCCTGGGCTTCTTTCAAAGCAAGGGGTTGGCCCCACAGGTGGAGAATCTCCATGAGCTTGCGGATAAAGTCCTGGCGCGACTCGCGGGTGAAGGTCACCACGGTCATGGCGCTCAGCTCAAAGCCCAGGTAATGGGTCAACAGCAGGATCCGCAGGACCAGCGAGGTAGATTTGCCAGCCCCGGCCCCGGCAATCACCGAAGTTGAAGGGGTATCGCTGAAGATCATCTTCCACTGCGCCGTGCTGGGCTGCGCATGGGCCGGCAGCAGGCGCGCCACATCGGCTTTGATGCGTTTTTTCAGTTCGGGGGTCAGTGGCAGGCGCCAATCGTCGAACAGGCTGTCGTCCACGCCCGGGGCGCGGTGCTCATCGCTACGGAAGTCGCGAATCAACAGAACCTGACGCCCCTCTTCGATGCCATCGCGCCGGCCTTCCTGGTAGCCATACTCCACGCCGGCCTCATGCCCGCTGCGAAAGCCATCGGCCTGACCGTGCAACCACGAAAAACGATGCTGGGCCCGCAGGCGCGTCAACCCATGGCCAAACAGCCGCGCAGCCAGGCGTTTGAACAGCGGCATTTGCGCCAGGGGGCGCAGTTCGGGAGGCAGATCGGGGGTGTGTTGCGGCACGCGGACTCCTGCGGGGGCTTGAGCGAACAGAGCCCCTATGGTCGCCGGAATCCCCCGACAGTTCCAGCCAATTGCTTTGGCTTCATGCAGTTAGGCGATGAACTGAAGCTGGGGTCTAGTTTTGGGACTGAACAAACAATCGAATAATCTGATAAGAATCAGGCATTTTTTACGCTTTTTGTCGATGATGCCCTGGCGGATGATAGGCCCATCAACAGGAGACGATCATGCTTGAACTTCGACCTTTTACCTCCCTGGGCGGCGCCAATCACGGTTGGCTGGATGCTCATCACCACTTCTCGTTCGCCGAGTACCATGACCCGCAACGTATGCATTGGGGCAACCTGCGGGTGTGGAACGACGACATCATCGCGCCGGGCACCGGCTTCCCGCAGCATCCGCACCGGGACATGGAAATCATCACCTATGTGCGTGAAGGTGCCATCAGCCACGCCGACAACCTGGGCAACAAGGGCCGCACCGAGGCGGGCGACGTGCAGGTGATGAGCGCCGGTACCGGGATCGCCCATAGCGAATACAATCTGGAAGCCACGGCAACCAAGATTTTCCAGATATGGATCATTCCCAATGAAGCGGGCTTGCCCCCTTCCTGGGGCGCCAAACCTTTTCCCAAGGGTGAGCGCGAAGGGTTCGTGACCTTGGCCAGCGGCAAGCACGGTGACCATGAAAGCTTGCGGATCCGTGCCGACGCACGCCTGGTGGCGGCCAATCTGAAGGCTGGGGAAAGTGCCGAGTATCACCTGGATGCAGGCCGCCGGGCGTACCTGGTGCCGGCGACCGGGGTGATCGAGGTCAATGGTCTGCGAGCGCAGGCGCGTGACGGCGTTGCAGTGCAGGATGAGCGGGTGTTGCGGGTAACGGCGGTCGAAGACAGCGAAGTGGTGCTGGTGGACTTGGCCTGATCTCGAGCCAGACTCAAAAACCAATGTGGCAGCGGGCTTGCCCGCGATGGCGGTGGGTCAGTCACACATGTATTGACTGATCCACCGCCATCGCGAGCACGCCCGCTCCCACATTTTTTACAACGGTGTGTCAGTTCGGGGTGATGGCGCCATCCACCAACACCTGCGCCTCTTCCACCAGGCGCTTGAGGTGATCTTCGCCAATAAAGCTCTCGGCGTAGATCTTGTAGATATCCTCGGTGCCCGACGGCCGTGCGGCAAACCAGCCGTTTTCGGTCATGACTTTCAGCCCGCCAATCGCCTGGTCATTCCCCGGCGCATGGCTGAGGATCTGCTGGATGCTCTCCCCGGCCAATTGCGTGGACGTGACCTGCTCCGGTGCCAGTTTGCCCAGCAGCGCCTTCTGCGCCGGCGTGGCCTTGGCATCCACCCGAATGGCGAACGGCTCGCCCAGGGCGTCGGTCAGGCCACGGTAGATCTGGCTGGGGTCCTGGCCTTTGCGCGAGGTCATTTCTGCGGCCAGCAAGGCCGGGATCAGACCGTCCTTGTCAGTACTCCACACGCTGCCGTCCTTGCGCAGGAACGAAGCGCCCGCGCTTTCTTCGCCGCCAAAGCCCAGGGAACCGTCGAACAGGCCGTCGGCAAACCATTTGAAGCCTACCGGCACTTCGTACAGGCGGCGGCCGATGCGTGCGGCCACGCGGTCGATCAAACCACTGCTGACCACGGTTTTACCCACGGCAGCATCCGCCCGCCATTGGGGACGGTTCTGGAACAGGTAGTCGATCGACACCGCCAGGTAGTTGTTCGGCGCCAACAGCCCGCCCGACGGAGTGACGATGCCGTGGCGGTCGTGGTCGGGGTCGCAGGCAAACGCTACATCGAAGCGTTCTTTAAGGCCGATCAGGCCTTGCATCGCGTAGCTGGAGGACGGGTCCATGCGGATCTGGCCATCCCAATCCACGCTCATGAAACGGAAGGTCGGGTCGACTTCGGTATTCACCACGTCCAGGTTCAGACGGTAATGCTCGGCGATGGCCGACCAGTAGCGCACCCCTGCTCCACCCAGTGGGTCCACACCCAGGCGCAGATCGGCGCTGCGGATGGCGTCCATGTCGATGACATTCACCAGATCGGCCACATAGGTGTTGAGGTAGTCATGGCGATGGGTGGTGTCGGCTTTCAGCGCCTGCGCGTGGGTGATGCGCTTGACCCCGGCCAGCTTGGCCGCCAGCAGTTCGTTGGCCTTGGCCTCGATCCATTTGGTGACGTGGGTATCGGCCGGGCCGCCGTTGGGCGGGTTGTACTTGTAGCCGCCGCTCTGGGGCGGGTTATGGGAGGGCGTGATGACAATGCCGTCGGCCAGCCCGCTGGTACGGCCACGGTTGTAGCAGAGGATGGCGTGGGAAATCGCCGGGGTCGGCGTGTATTCATCGCCTTCGGCGAGCATCACATGCACACCGTTGGCGGCCAGCACTTCCAGGGCGCTGGCGCCGGCCGGCGTGGACAGCGCGTGGGTGTCGAGGCCGACAAACAGCGGGCCATTGATGCCTTGCGCCTCACGGTACAGGCAAATGGCCTGGCTGATGGCCAATACGTGCCACTCATTGAAGCTCAAGTCAAAAGAACTGCCACGGTGCCCGGAGGTACCGAAAGCCACGCGCTGAGTGGAGATCGCTGCATCGGGCTGGCCGGTGTAATAGGCCGTCACCAGTCGCGGGATGTCCACCAGCAATTGAGCTGGCGCCGGTTTGCCCGCAAAAGGACTGAGAGTCATGCAAAAACCTCTGAAAAGAAGGATTCGGAAAAGGAATGCAGTTTACTGGGTGTTCGACCGCCACGCGACGGTATCTATCCCACAACAATCAGTGATATTTCCCACAAAACCAATTCATCCGTGCTGCCCCTGCCTGAGGGCCTGGGCCAACTCCTCCAGCACCAGGTCCAGGCTGTGATGAGTGCTGACCACATGGCTCAAGCGAAAGTGCTGCTGGTACAGGCCAGTCACGCTGAACAACTCGCCCGGGGCGATCACCACCTGGCGCGCCAGCATGTTCTGGAACACCCGGCGCATATCCACGGCCTCGGTCGAACGCAACCAGAAGGTGGCGCCAGCCTGCGGCGTCCGGTACGTCACGCGCTCGCCCAGATGCTGGGCCAGGCGTGCCTGCATCGCTGCAGCGTGCTCCTTGAGCACCATGCGCAAATCATCCAAGTGCTGGTCAAAGCGGCCACTGTGGTAAAGCCGGGCAATCGCACGCTGGCGAATGGACGATAAACGAAACGCACGCAACAGGAACTGACGCTGCAAGGGCGTGCTCAGGTGCCGCGAGAGTAGATAACCATAGGGCGCCTCCGGGCCCATGGCTTTCTCGAAACTGGAAAACACCATCAGCCGCTCGGGGTTCACCAGGTCCCGCAGGTAGCGGGTGCACGCCTCAAACGCCAGCCCGCCATGGGTGTCGTTTTCCAGCAGCCAGCAGTCATATTGCTCCAGTAACCTGGCCACCTGCGCCTGATCCGCCACACTCAAGGCGTTGCCCGTGGCAAGGCCTGGAGTCGAGGACAGCAGCGCCAGTTGCACCCCCTCGGTCCGCAGTTGCTGCTCCAGATACGCAGGATCGAGCCTGCCCTGCTCGTTGCATGGCCACTCGATCACACGCACTCCGGCATCTTGCAACAGGCGCAGGATAAGCCAGTCACATGGCGACTCCACCAACACCGCCGCCCCTTTGAGCGCCAGCACTTCGATCAGAATGGCCAGGACACCTCGCAGGTCCGCGCCGATGTACACGTCATCCGCCTGCCAGCAACGTGTGGGCGAACGGGTATAGCGCGCCGCCAGTGCCGCACGCAGTTCCCAGATACCACACGGCTGGGAATAGGGTTGCAACTGGCGCGGATACTGGCGCACCAGTTCACGCTCCAGTTGCAGCAGCGGCGCGTCCAGGGACAACAGCTGTGCCGGCTCATCGGCACTGAGTACCAACATCCCCGGCCTGCGTGCCCCTACATACAAGCGTTCCAGCAAATCCCCCGTGGTACAGCACGCAGTGCTACCGGCAATGGGCAAGGCGTAGTAGCCGGACTTGGCTACCGAGTACACCCTGCCCTCCTTTTCCAGGAGCGAGTAGGCGTACTGAATGGTGGAAATCGACACATTCAACCGCTCTGCCAGGTGTCGCAAGGACGGCAGCTTGACCCGGCCCTCGGTGCCCACTTCATTGATCAGGTTGATCATGTAGCGATACACCGCCTGATAGGCGAAGTCTGCCTGTTTATCGTCCCTCATGAGGATTCCTGCCCGAGCAACGGCTGCCGTCGCGCAACCACCCTCAGTACCCTGTTACGCCGCACGGTCCTGTGGCCGGCTCCTCGACATTGATACAGGCCGCATTGGCCGCGACATGGGTGCCGTACAAATGCTGCAAAAGCGCCAGGGGCAAACCGCTGGTATCGACCATCCAATGCTGGATCAGCTCTGCCGACGCCTTGCCCTCAAGGGCTTTGTGCAGTTCGGGCAGCACCACCAGCATGCCCGGGTGACAGCGACGCAAGAAGGCTTCCAGCCGCTGTCCTTGCTGGATAAACGGTGAAAACAACAGGCACACCAGTTGGCTCTCCTCCAGGCCAAAGAACTCGCGGGCGTAGATCGCCGCCAGCATGCGCCCATCCTTGGTGCCGGCTTGGGCAATCAGCAATTCGGGGATTTTTTTACGGCGCATAAAGCCGCTGGCGTGTTCGATAAAGCGCGTGACGCCCTCTCGATAATCAAGGCCCAGCAGCACTTCGGCCTGCAGGCCATGCATATGCGCCATCAGCAAGGGGTTGGCGTAGGCCGGGGTGCTGAACTGAAAGGCGAATTCATCCTGTTTGTAACCCATAAAATCGTTAAGCAGTGCCGTGAAATCCTGCCCGGCCGCGCGTAACAGATCGGCCACGCCGATATAGGTCAGGTGACGATGCACCTCTTTGGAAGCGTTATCCTCCGACGCGTAATGTTCGCCATAGACATCGCGGTAATAGCCGGCGCTGCAATCATCCATCCGGCAAAACAGGGCATTGAGCGCCAGTGGCTGGCCGGCGTGGCCTTTCATGCCAGCAGCGCGGGTGGTCCTGAACAGCCACGCCAGGTATTGGTTCTGCTGGCGCGGCGAATCACTGCTGACCAGGGCGTGCACCCCACCGTCCCATGCCGTGATACGGCGATAGAAATCCCCCAGGGACAAGTATCTGTCGTTGCACACGCTGGCGCGGATATCCCCTGAACGCTTATGCCCGATCATCAACATGTTGCGCCGGCCGATATCCTGGCCCGCTGCTGAAGCGGGGCGCAGGTGGTTGAAGGGCAGAACTTCCTGGTTTTCCACCATCAGCAGCTCGACCCTGGGGTCGTCGTGGAAAAACAACGCACTGTAGCCCCGATGAATGCTGTCCAGCGCCGCTTGCGTCATCCCGGTATGGCGCAGGGTGGCGACTCGCAATTGAAAACTCCTCGGCGCCCGGCCGGCGATGGTCAATTGGGCGGCGCGCAAGAAGGCCAGTGCGTAACTGCTGCCTTTGCCGCCCCCGTGGGTGACCAGTACTTTGTAGTCGCCGATCTGCTCGATGCCACCTGCCGCTACAATCAACCGCTGAATCAATAACTGAAGTGCGGTGCGCTCCGCTCGCGAGAAGTAGCCCTGCAACCGTTGCAATACCTGCTGGTAAACATAATTCATGGCTTGTTCGTGAATAGCGCTCATAGCTTTACTACCTGAGGTTAACTGTCAGTTCCGAGCAAGCAGTTGCGCGTGCCTGTCCGATCTGCTGTTTGCTTAGAGTTGACGTCTGTTGCGATTAAAGCTGATAGCTAAATGTTAGCACCGCACAACAAAACGCCAGTTGGAACATCCCGACGAAGATGCCACCACCTGCTGAAGAAAGCCCCTACAGCGGCCCAATGACCGCCTTAGGAACGGTCTTACAACTTCCTACTAGTCTTTAATTCAAACATTAAAGAATGATCTGACATATGCAGTGCAGGGCAAGGTCGGGATTCAGTTCGCGCGCACCTTAAGCCTCTCTCTACAGGCCAACGTCCTTGAGCCGGTATACAAGACGACTTGTTAGTTACAGCGAACTGCTGTTTGGATTTGATTTCTGCAATCATTGCTCAGTCCTTGAGATGAAAGTGACTGGGCAATTATCAGCGCTTGTTTGATGATTAAAAGATACAGACTCGGCGCAAAAACCAGTGCAGTTTGGCGAGCCGGTGTTTACCGCAGTGCCCATGTAAAACGCCGCTGCTCTGGGATTCAGGGCAGCGGCGGCATTAAAGGCAGGTTTTGCAGGGGAAGAATCCCGGCGGCAGATTCAGCAGGTGCGGAGATCCTGTCCTTCTAAATGGCGTATTTGCCCCATGGCAAACACCGGCGAAATGTCCGTTTACGAACATTCCCACAGATCAAACGGCTTCAACCTGCAACGCCACCCGCTCGCGACATGGGCATTCGTCCATATAGCGATGGGCTTCGACGAACTGGCTGAACGCAAACACTCGGGTCTTGAGCGGCACCAGCATGCCGTCGGCGGTCAACTGGTTGATCTCGCGCAGGGCCCGTTGCAATGCGGCCTGGTCCTGGGCAATGCCCAACTCCGGCTTGCCAGTGAAGTTGCCGATGCAGTGCACAAAGAACTGGATGTTTTTCTGGAACGCGGCACAGGCCGGGAACGGGGTCTGGTTACCACCTTGCAAGCCATACAACACCAGGCTGCCACGGGGTGCGAGCACATCGCCCAACAGCGACATCTGGGGGCCACCGAGGCCGTCAAACACCACATCCACGCCGCGTCCCTCGGTGAACTTGTTGATTTGCATCAGCAAGTCCTGCTCTTCAGTGACGATGACCTTTTCCGCGCCCAGGGACAGCAGGTATTCACGCTCGTCCGGCGACTTGGTGGCGGCAATCACCCGCGCCCCCAGGGCCTTGCCCAATTGTACGAACGAAGGCCCGGCACAATGGCTGGCATCCGTGACCAGGGCGAATTGCCCGGGCTTGACCCGCGCCAGGTCGACATAGGCAAAGTAGGCAATCAACAACGGTGTGTAATGCACGCTGGCCTGCACCGGGCTCAAGACATCCGGGTAACGGGTCAGGGCTGAACGGGGCAGGACAATCAGTTCGCCATACACTGGATAGTCATTCGGGCTTTCGGCCGGAAAACTGGCAACCTTGTCGCCAATGGCCAGGTCTTCAACGCCCTCGCCCACCGCCACCACCACACCGGCCATTTCATGGCCAAGGCCCGACGGCAAGCGCGCATGGGAAGACGCCAGGTTCTGCCGCCAGAGAATGTCGTACCAGCTGATGCCAATCGCTTCGACACGCACCTGCACTTCGCCCGGTGCGGGCAACGTGGCTTCATGCTCTTCGCACTTGAGCACCTCGGCCGGACCAAACTTGTGAAAACGGATCGTGCGGGACATCGCAAACCTCGCCAAAGTAACCTCTAATGCCATGAACTTTATCTGGGCTTTCGGGGCAAGGCCACCAGTCGCCATTAATAGTCGTCATGTCTGTCATTGATTCCGCCACCTCGGAAAATACCCCAGGCAGCGTAGGAAATCTGAATTAGCCGGTGCAGAGTACCAGCCTTTCCCCGTAAGATTCATGCCGGCCATTGTTATCATGTGGCCGCTCACGTCAAGTTCGCTGAATCTGCCAGGACACAAGATGAACCGTAACGACCTGCGTCGTGTCGACCTGAACCTGTTGATCGTATTCGAAACCTTGATGCATGAGCGCAGTGTGACCCGCGCTGCCGAGAAGTTGTTCCTCGGCCAGCCGGCCATCAGCGCCGCCTTGTCGCGCCTGCGCGGGTTGTTCGATGATCCGCTGTTCGTGCGCACCGGGCGCAGCATGGAACCCTCGGCCCGGGCGGTGGAGATTTTCGCCCTGCTCTCGCCGGCCCTGGATTCGATTTCCACCGCCGTCAGCCGCGCCGCCGAATTCGATCCGGCCACCAGCACCGCAGTGTTTCGCATCGGCCTGTCGGACGATGTCGAGTTCGCCTTGCTGCCACCCCTGCTCAAGCGCCTGCGCGCCGAAGCACCGGGCATCGTGCTGGTGATCCGCCGCGTCAATTACATCCTGATGCCGGGCCTGCTGGCTTCCGGGGAAATCTCCATCGGCGTCAGCTACACCGCCGACCTGCCGGCCAACGCCAAGCGCAAGCTGCTGCGCCGCAGCCTGCCCAAACTGCTGCGCGCCGACAGCGTGCCCGGCTCCCTGAGCCTGGACGATTTCTGCGCCCGCCCCCACGCCCTGGTCTCGTTTGCCGGCGACCTCAGCGGGTTTATTGATGAAGAGTTGGAAAAGCTCGATCGCAAGCGCCATGTGGTGCTGGCCGTCCCGCAATTCAACGGCCTGGGCACCCTGCTGGCGGGCACCGACATCCTCGCAACCGTGCCCGACTACACCGCCGAAGCCCTGACCGCCGCAGGCGGCCTGCGGGCTGAAGACCCGCCGTTGCCGGTGCGCAGTTTTGAATTGCATATGGCGTGGCGTGGTTCACAGGACAATGATCCGGGGGAGCGCTGGTTGCGGTCGCGGATACAGATGTTCTTCGGCGACCCTGAGAGTCTTTAGGCGTTGTCGGGCAGGCTGTTTAGCTGATCATTTCTGGCTTTTCATAGGCCATGGAGATCCATTCACTTCCAGTGGATTGCTACATTGGGGGCAAATCTGAGGGCATGCTTTGGATGGTTTGAAAAGGATGCCCCAGGCTGAAGTCCAACAGCCACTTCTCGGAAAAGTCATACGCTGCCGCTCCCAAACCGCCGTCGAGCGCTATCCGATCACCTCAATTTGTAGACTTGAAGCGATCTTCTGGCGCCTCTGAAATCCTGACAATTCCGTCCAGGAACGCCAACTACAGAGGTCGTTGGAAAAAATAATAACGCTATAAATTTTTGATCTGGCGGGTAGAGCGAGTGAATTCAATAAATGCCTTTAGCGGAGCGGGAGTATGTCGCCGGCCAGGGTAGTACAAGTGCAACCCTGGATAGTATGGGCACCAATCGGCTAAGACCTGTTTCAGTCTCCCATCTGCTAAATACTCAGTCACCATGCCTTCAAAGACATAAGCCAACCCCAGCCCATCTATGGCTGGTCCGAGCATAAGGCTGACGTCACCCAGAGTGAGTGGACCGTTAACTTCGATTTCTTGGGCGATTCCCCCCCGCTCGAATTCCCAGCGATAAATCGAGCCACTGGGAAATCGATGGCGAATACAGGGGAGCCGATGCAAATCCTCGGGTTTTTGCGGCGCAGCATGGCGTTCGAAAAGCGAAGGTGCCCCCACAACAATTGACCGCATGTTGGGCCCAATAGCCAGAGAAACCATGTCTGCTTCTAGACGATTACCGAAGCGCACCCCAGCGTCAAACCCTCCAGCTACTACGTCTACAAACGCATCACTTTCGACAATCTCTACTCTGATATCCGGGTACTGCTGGAGAAACGGGCTAACAATTGGGAGCAGCACCAATTCGCAAGCTTGGCGTCCTGCGGTGATGCGCAAACTGCCAGAAGGCTTGTCACGAAAGCTATTGAGATCTTCAAGGGCATCATCGATATCTCGAAACGCAGGCCGCAAACGAATGTACAGCCGCTCCCCCGCCTCCGTAAGGGCGACGCT
Organism: Pseudomonas sp. FP2294; assembly: GCF_030687625.1. Classification (NCBI taxonomy): domain Bacteria; kingdom Pseudomonadati; phylum Pseudomonadota; class Gammaproteobacteria; order Pseudomonadales; family Pseudomonadaceae; genus Pseudomonas; species Pseudomonas sp. FP2294. The sequence goes on along the minus strand of NZ_CP117441.1, from coordinate 2,749,022 downwards.
ACGAGTCGTCCGATTGAATAAGCGCACGCCGAGACGACTCTCCAGTACTCGCAGCGAATGGCTCAATGCTGAGGGGGTAAGGCCAAGATCTATCGCCGCTCTACTCAGGTTTAGATGCTGAGCGATGCTCAAAAAGATCGATAAATCGGCGGGAGATGGAGATTTCATTTGTGAGCCGCTTTCACAGAGTCAAGTAACCTTCATGGTATTAACACATCAGTAATGCACATTTAAAGTTGCGTCAACTTATCAGTAAGGCCCGGCAATGCCGCACGGGCTACTGGCAGGAGGAGTTGATATGCGTACTTGGTTCATTACAGGCGCTTCTCGTGGTTTTGGCACACTCATCGCAGAACAAGCTCTGCGTGCTGGTGATGCAGTCATCGCTACCGCTCGCAAGCCTCAAGACATTACCAGTCGCTTGGGAGATCACCCGAATCTGTTGGCTGTACGCCTGGACGTAACCAGTGAAGAAGAAGCACATCAGGCTGTTGCCGAAGGTATCAAGCGATTTGGCCAGATCGACGTGGTCGTCAACAACGCCGGCTTTGGCGTGTTGGGCGCCGTTGAAGAAACCAGTGCTGAAGAGACGGAACGCCTGTTCGCCACAAACGTCTTCGGTGTGCTCAACGTGACGCGCGCTGTTCTGCCGCACCTGCGTCGGCAACGTAGCGGGCACATCATCAATATTTCCTCTGTAGGCGGATATCAGTCGTTTATCGGTTGGGGTGTGTACTGCTCCACCAAGTTTGCTGTGGAAGGCATTACCGAGGCACTGCATCAGGAATTGGCACCTCTGGGAATTCGAGTGACGGTCGTTGAGCCCGGTTTCTTCCGCACCGACTTTCTTGATGAGCAGTCGTTGATCAAGACCGCGCTGGAGCTGTCTGACTACGATGAGACGGTCGGTAAAATGCGGCAGTTTGCTGAGGGCGCTAACCACGCGCAGTCCGGTGATCCATTGAAGTTTGCAGAAGCCATGTTGACGCTGGTCAATGCACCTAACCCTCCACAGCGTTTGACGATGGGTAGTGACACGGTAGCCATCGTTGGCGAGAAGAATCGTTTTGTGAACGCTGAATTGGCTGAATGGAAAGAGCTGTCTATCTCGACCGATTTTAAAGTCTAAACACGCAATGATATGGAAACCGAGCTTGCTCGGTTTTTGCGTTGAGGGCTGCGAATGCAACTACCCACCCAATCGAAGTTTTGATGGAGGATTTATGAAGTACGTGAAACTTGGTAGCACGGGCCTTGATGTTTCCAGACTGTGCCTTGGATGCATGACCTTCGGTGATCCTGATGCTGGCATGCATCCCTGGACATTGGGTGAGGAAGCAAGCCGACCGATCATCAAGCACGCAGTGGAGCAAGGGATCAACTTTTTTGACACAGCAAACAGCTACTCCGCTGGAACGTCGGAAATTATCGTTGGCAAGCTGCTGAAGGAGTTCACACGTCGAGAAGAGACCGTAATCGCCACGAAGGTATTTTTCCCGGCAAACATGAGGGAATGGGAAGGCTCCGCAAAGCCAAACGAGAAAGGTCTTTCTCGTAAAGCCATCATGGCCAGCGTTGATGCGAGCCTGGCTCGCTTGGGCACTGACTACATCGACCTGTACCAGATCCATCGTTGGGACTACGACACGCCTATCGAAGAAACGATGGAGGCCCTGCATGACATCGTCAAAGCAGGCAAAGCCAGGTACATCGGCGCCTCATCCATGTATGCATGGCAGTTCGCTAAAGCACAGCAGGTCGCCATGGCAAACGGATGGAGCAAGTTTGTGTCCATGCAGAACTATCTGAACCTGGTGTATCGAGAAGAAGAGCGGGAAATGATCCCACTCTGCCTCGATCAGGGCGTGGGGTTGATGCCATGGAGTCCGATGGCACGCGGCAGGCTGACCAGACCATACGGCCAGCAGACCGAGCGCACCAAAACCGATCTCTCAGGGCAGTCGTTTTACCAGGCTACTGAAGTCGAAGACGGTCGGGTGATTGACATTGTTGAGCAGATTGCTGGGGAACGAGGCGTGCCTATGGCGCAAATTGCGTTGGCATGGGTGTTAGCCAAGCGTGGCGTCTCAGCACCTATCGTTGGCGCCTCTAAAGCAACCCAACTTGACGACGCAATCGCTGCGCTGGAGTTGGTACTGAGCGAAGAGGAAGTCAAACGCCTTGAGGCCCCATATGTACCCCATGCGGTGACTGGATTCTCCTGATGCGGCAGTAAAAGAGATACCGGCAAACTTATGCCGGTATCAGCTTATCGCCGCTGATCGACTCCTACTCTGGCACAACCTGCGGCATGACTTTCTCGCCTAGCCTCGATCAGATGCCCAATGGATCAGCAACGGCCAACACCCTGGGTTACAGACTTAAACGCTGGGTAGCGCTGACGCGCTACCCGGAAGACGAGGCCGTGCCCATCGACTACAACCCGGTGGAGAACCATATCAGGCCACGGGTACTTGGGCTCTCAAACCGGTGGTTTACCGGGCCGCCGCGTGCAGATCGAAGCTTGCGGCGCCCGTGGGAGACACGCGGGTGCGTGCCTTGTCAAAGGATGACATAAAGCCTCAAGATCCAACTCACCTGATAAGTAATGGCCGCGAGCACCAAAACCATCTGGAGTTTCTTTGAAGTGATTGCTACTGCAATTATGCAAAGGAGGACGAACGCAATCTGTCGGATCAAGTACTCGACCCCGAGTGAGTACAGGTAATCCTCGCCTTTTATTAATGTATCTCCAACATCTAGCAAAAACGCAAAGGCAAGTAGTCCGAAAAACCAGCGCTTGCGCTGCTCGAAGTAGTCCTCGAATCCCTTGTACTCATACATTTGGTCGGGAAACAATAATGCCGTGAGCGCTGCAAACACCATCGCGTAGAAAAGCAGGAACCCATAGAGTGGGAATGTCCAGACAGGGATCCGCGACAAATGGAATTCGTACCACCAAAAGTGCACGATCGTGATGAAGAGGAATATCACCCACCCAAGGTGGACAGGATAAACTTTAATTATTCCTGGGTGCTGTACGAAGCGTGTCAGGCCGTTTACCAGTCGCGCAAGGCTTAGGCCCAAGACCATGCCGATAATCGTGCGCACATGCGAAAAATACTCTGGATGAGTTGAGGCCACTTCCATAGATAGTTCCATCCTTGATGAGCAGTACAGTTTTTGGGGCCAAGCGGCCGAGTATTCCTATATGTAACTCCAACGCGATCTTGCCCGAAAGAAAATTACTCCGGCTCACCGGTCAACCTCCGAGTTTCGGCTTCTATGAGGTATAGCTTTATCAGCCTCCGAATGATTTGCGACGTTGTTTTGTCTTCTTCTTCCGCGACCTGCTCCAGACGCTGTTTAGTCGATGGGGCAATCAAGATTGTCAGCCTTTCAGTATTCTTTTGCATTTGTGTCCACTCCTCCGGCGCCTATATTTCGTCACTCCGCCTAGGCTTTTTGATTGTAGTGCATGCTGCCTCGCAAGCCAGTCCAGCTATTCTGGCTCGGCCATATACCGCTGCCAGCTCTTCCGCTCTTTGTCAGGCAGTTGGAGCAGTTCGGGAAGCACCATGGCGACGCGGGTGGGTATCTGCGATTCGTTTTTCCAGGCGAGGACTTGCGCTTAGAAGGGATATGTAAAACTGCAGGCACCATGAGTAGATATATTTTCCACCGACTAGGTAAAAAGAGCGCCCCGAGGGGCGCTAAAGATTCATCTCTTTCCAAAGGAGCTCTACAGAAAAGCTTCAGAGATGAATATTGCTCGATGTGTAGCTTGTAGACTTGGATGTTTTTATTCGCATTTAACCAGCTTAAAAAAGGTAGAACGTCGTACTTGTACAGCTAAGCGAACGATGAAAATTCTAAAGGCGTGATCACCATTCGATGAACTCTTCGATTTCGACACGCCGCCGGGAATCGATATCGCTTAGTTCTGGGGGCCATACAGGGTGCGGAGCCACCTGCAATTGGTCTTTTTCATCGAAGTCCTCAGCAAGCAACTTTAACGTTTGCCAGAACTGCCGCTTTAACAAGAAATTAGCCCCTTGCACCCTCCTAAATGTCGGAATAACTATGCGTTCAGGCGAGACTACTGACACGAGATGATGCAGAGTGTCGCCAGTGATCCAGGGCATGTCACTAAGAAAGCTCGCCGCTGACAATGCATCCGCGTGCTCGATCGCCCGTATACCACTTAGCAGGCCCTGGCTCCTAGCCCGGGCAGAAACCATGCTGCGTATTACCCATACCCGAGGTGGCGATTCAGTTTCAGGGATCATTGCTTATTACCCACCAATGACTTTCATGATCATGAGGTCGCCCGTGAAATGAGTCGGTTGTTTGTCCAGTAAGGCGTGCCTCGACAATTCGCGAATACGTGACAAGGCAAGATCGCGTGGAAGTTCAAGGGCATCGCCCAAGTAATGGCTTTGGCTGGAGGAAAGGCACCCATGCAGCCACCCGCTCGAACTTAGGCGCACTCGGTTACAACTGCAGCAAAAAGGCGCGCTGGCGTTGGCGATCACGCCGAAGTCACCTCGCCCCGGTATATTGAAGCGCAATGCCGTGGCGCTGGGCGCACTCGGTACTGCGCTGAACGGATGGTGCTGACCGATAACCTCAAGAATCTCGGCCATGCCATAGAACTGCCGACGAAAAGTTTCATCATCGCGCGCCAGATGCCCCATGCGCATCAACTCGATGAAGCGCAATTCCACCCCCCGGGCCAGACAGTACTCAAGTAGAGGTAAGATCTGATCATGGTTGTGCCCACGAAGCGGCACCATGTTGATTTTTACCTGCAAACCAGCCTCCAGGGCCTGGTCAATGCCATCGAGTACTGTGGCCAGATCCCCACCCCGGGCGATGCGCTGGAAAGCCTCTGCATCCAGTGTGTCGAGCGAAATGTTGATACGCTTGACGCCAGCCGCCAATAACAGAGGAAGCTTGCGCGACAGTAATTGACCATTGCTGGTCAGCGATACATCTTCGAAGCCCAGCCGCCCTACTGCCCCGAGAAAGCCATCGAACAAAGGGCTGATCAGCGGCTCGCCGCCGGTGATCCTCAGGCGCCCCAGTGGGTTTACGGTTTTCAGGTATTCCACCGCCAGCAACAACTTGTCCAGCGACAAGCTATCGTTGCGAGCCTGAAGCCGTTTGCCATCAGCCACACAGTAGATGCACGCGTAATTACATGCGCTGGTCAGGCTCAGACGCAGGTTTCCCAAACGCCGCCCTTGCCCATCGACGATCGGTTCAGAGCGCATCGCGTGACCTTCCACGCTGGACTCGAATGATATCCGCCATCACCGCCAGTGCGATCTCGGCAGGCGTCTTGCTGCCCAAGGACAACCCTATCGGCATGTGCAGTCGAGCAATTTGCTTGTCGCTTAACCTCCCGATACGGCGCAGTCGCTCCGCGCGCAGCTTAGAGGTTTGTAGCGAACCCATGACGCCGATGTAGAAGGCCGACGTGCCTACAGCCTCCATCATCGCCAAGTCGTCGATGCGCGGATCATGGGTCAGCGCCACTACGGCAGTGGCAGCATGGCATCCGCCGGCACTGATGAACATCGACGGCAAGATAGTTTTAACCTCTATGCCGGGTAGCTCGACACCTACTAGAGCTTCCTCCCGTGGGTCACAAAGGATGACTTCGAAACCAAGCGTGCGGGCGAACTCGGCGCACGCCACCGATACCGGCGACATACCTGCGATGATCAGGCGCGCAGCCGGACCGATCCGCAAATGCACGATTTCACTTTCGACCTGTTCAACTACCCGCGGGCCAAGGCCGTCGTCGACCTCGAAACGGGCATCGCCGCTGCTTAAGTTGACACAACGCAGCAGATGGCGCTGCCCGCGCAGTGTCGAACGCATGATCTCCAACTGGTCCAGTGTCGCCGGGTCGGCCGGCAGACGCTCGATCAGCACTTTCAATATTCCACCGCAAGGCAGAGTGATTCGCGAATCCCGTGGTCCACCGTGGGCATCCCCGTAACGCACGACCTGAATACGATCCCCGAACTCACCCTCCTGCAAGCGTTCAAGGAAATCCTCCTCGACACAGCCACCCGACAGTGAGCCAACGTAGCGCCCATCGCTGCGGGCCACGAGCCAGGAACCTGGCCCTCGCGGAGAGGACCCGAAAGTGGCGAGCACTGTGCACAGCCAAACATCCTCGCCACTGCGGGTCCAGGTCAACGCTTGCTCAATAACCTGCAAGTCCAAATGCTGCATGGTCAAGCCGACAACTGGTCACTGATAGGCAAGCGCCGAATACGCTTGCCGGTCGCCGCAGCCAAGGCGTTCACCAGCGCCGGCGCGAGAGGCGCAACGGGCGGCTCACCGATACCGCTTGGCGGGCTTGCCGACGGCACTATATGTACCTCGACCTTAGGCATGTCATAGATGCGCAGCGGTTCGTTGTTATGGAAGTTGGATTGATCAATCTTACCGTCGGTCAAGGTAATCGCTTCGTGCATGGCCGCTGAAAGAGCGAAGCCAACGGAGCCCTCGACCTGAGCACGGATTACATCCGGGTTGACCGCAATGCCGCATTCCACCGAGCAAACCACACGGTCCACTTTGAATTTGCCGTCGCTTTGCACCGTAACCTCGACCACTTGCGCCACCACAGAGCCAAAGGCTTCGTGCAGAGCCACTCCCCGGCCACGACGTTCACCCTGCTTGCCAGCTGCCAACGGCGTGTCCCAGGCAGCCTTTTGCGCCACCAACTTGAGCGTTTCGATGTGACGTGAATGCCCTTCGAGCATTGCCAGGCGCCAGGCCACTGGATCCTGTCCCGCCATCTGAGCGAGCTCGTCAAAAAAACACTCAGTGGAGAAAGCGTTATGGGAATGTCCCACTACCCGCCACCACTGTATGGGTACTGGAATATCGCTTGGGGTATGCAGATCAACACGCAGATTGGGGATTCGATAAGGAAGCGTCGACCCTCCCTCTACCGATGTGGAGTCGATGCCATCCTTAATAAACGCAGCGAAAGGTGATCCTGCGAACACGGATTGACCGACCAAGCGGTGCTGCCAGGCCACCAGTTTGCCTTGCTCATCTAGCCCGGCAGTCAGGCGATGATGGTACATCGGTCTGTAGTGGCCGGCCTGCATGTCGTCTTCGCGTAACCACACCAGTTTTACCGGCGCCTTCCCACCGATAGCTTTGACGATATGGGCATTTTCCAAAACGTAATCAGCATCTTTACTAGCCCGCCGGCCGAAACTGCCACCGGCGTAAAGCGTGTGGACCCGAACCTGCTCCGGTTCCAGGCCGAACAGATCGGCCAACACCGTCTGCACATGTGACTGCATTTGCGCACCATGCCAAGTTTCACAACCGTACTTAGTCAGGGCGACCACGCAGTTCATCGGCTCCATGGCCGAGTGGGCAAGAAAGGGAAAGTCGTACTCCGCTTCCAACGTACGCGTTGCGCCCGCAAGACCGGTATTAACATCACCATCGTTGCGGACAACCGTACCCTCCGTTTTGGCTAACTCACGGTAGCGCTTGAACAACTGCTCGGAGCTTTGCTTGAACGCACCACTCTCGTCCCACTGGATCGCTACTGCGTCACGCCCCTTCTTTGCGCTCCAGGTGTCTTTCGCCACAACAGCGACGCCGCTGGGGATCTGCACCACATGTACCACTCCAGGGATGGCAAGCGCCGCCTTGGCATCAAAGGATTTCACCTTGGCGCCAATGCGCGGCGGATGAGCAACCACAGCCGTTAGCATGCCGGGCAAGTGAATGTCCTGGGTATAGATCGCCTTGCCATTGACCTTGTCAGCCGAGTCTTTACGCGCCAACTGCTGCCGACCGATCAGTTTGAATGCACTGGGATCTTTGAGCTTGACCTGGGCCGGGACCGGCTGATCGGCGGCGAGCTTGGCAAGTTGGCCGAATGTTGCCTGCTTACCCGACGCAGCATGCCGCAGTACCCCATCTACCACTTCGATTTCTTGCGCCGGCACTTTCCACAGCCAAGCCGCGGCCGATACCAGCATGGCGCGAGCGGTAGCTCCGGTCATGCGCAGTTGTTCCCAAGAGTTGGCGATGGAGCTGCTGCCACCGGTACCTTGAATACCCAATAGCGAATTTTTGTAACGCGACTCTGCCGGGGCGCTTTCAACACGGACTTGCGCCCAGTCTGCATCCAACTCCTCAGCAACCAAAGTGGCCAGACCAGTGTAAGCGCCTTGTCCCATCTCCAAATGTTTGGAGATGACGGTGACGACATTATCTTCGCCTATGCGCAAGAAAGCGTTGGGTTCAAACTCTCCCTCCTTCTTTCCCGCGCGCGCGGTGCTGTCAGCCAGCGACCAAGGCATATAAACGGCCAAAGTGAGGCCTGCTGTACCTTTGAGGAAGCGGCGACGACTTTCGTTCTCGATAGACCGGATCATATTCATTACCTCGTTGCTCAAGCCAGCGACTTGGCAGCATCATGGATGGCCGCGCGAATGCGTACATAGGTTGCGCAGCGGCAGACATTGCCACCCATTGTTCGATCGATGTCGGTATCTGAAGGTGAGCGATTGGTTTGCAGCAAAGCCACAGCGCTCATGATCTGACCTGACTGGCAGTAACCACACTGCACCACGTCGAGCCGTTGCCAGGCCTCCTGAACTACCTTACCGGTCGGGGTCTCGCCGACACCTTCAATCGTGACGATCTTCGCCTCGACTGCTGCCGAGACAGGTGTAACGCAAGAGCGGACGGGCTGACCATTAAGGTGAACAGTGCACGCCCCGCACAGGGACATACCGCAGCCGAACTTGGTACCGGTAAGCTGCAAACTATCGCGCAGCACCCACAGCAGGGGCGTATCGGGGGCAACGTCGACACGCAGGTCCTTGTTATTGATATTAAGCGTGATCATGAAATCCTCCGACCCGTAGGTGTTTAAATGGCTGGCGCCAGGCCAGCCTTGCGAAGCGTTTGCCCGAAGGCTGTTTAAAGGGCGAATGCCAGACACTCGCAGATCGCTCGCCAAAAACTGTTTGGCAGCACATCAATATGTTCATCATTCGGGACAAGGCTGGCCTGCAGCACCCCACACGGTCATGTCCTGCACGTGCGTCTCGAAACTGCCAGGCGGTGTAGAGCGCCCAGGTCCGGGAACCCAGGCCCAGGGAATAAAGCCCTTTATCTTTGCGTCATGATGAAGGTGCTCAACCAGGCCAGCGGCATCACGGCCCCCATTACGCTTGGGGTCGCGCAACTGGGTACAAATCTCCGCGCCGGTCTTTGCGAACCACTCGAACGCCACTGGGGCGAGCTGCCAGGGAAGGCCCACATGCGGCGGCATGTTGGGGGCAACGTTTGGTGTGTCCGAACTTGCGTGACAAGCAACGCAAGACACTGTTTCAACGCCTATTCGAGAGTCACCCGCGTGGATATTCATGCCGTGCGGGCGGGTCTTGTTCTCACTGGCGATGGTCCACATTGGAATATTGTTGGGGCCGACGTGACAGTTGGCGCAGCGCGGGTGAGTCACCACGGCTTCAATCCGCTGCCAAGCCTTTAACCCCTCGGCTTTACTGACACTACCTGCCGGAGGCATGGAACTGCCTGCGCTGTCAGCCAGTGCCGTGCCCGAAATAGGCAATGCCAGTAATAATGCGATCAGTCCTATTTTCATTATAAAGGTCCTTCAGGCGAACTCACGGTGTTGGACAGACGGCTTGGTGGATACTTTCTCCAGAACATGCCAGGTTATTCAGGCGGCATCTTTTTGCGCCGCTCTTGATTGATCCGGTGACAGCCAATGGATAACCCACGGCGCAATTTCTGATGATGCAATCACCACTTTGTTGTCCACGCAGATGCTTAAGAGTAGGTGAGCAACGTCTCGACTGTTTGCACAAAAGTTATGATTACTTGCCTGATTAATCGGATTCGGCAATTAGGGACGCGGGAGGCGAATGATCTTGCGATGCTGGACGGCCAGGCAACACCGGTCGGGCATGGCTTGCATCTAGTGGACTGCACTAACACCAAGACCAAATTGCCTGATTCTTAGATTTTTTTACCTAAAAGACGGAAATTTCAGGGGGGCTGCAACTTCCAGTGGCGCCTGCTGCTACCATTTTCCGTTTGGTTAGCTAAGGAAATTACCAAATGCACGGCGATCAGGGATCTAAAACCGCAAATGTCCCTCAGGCAGTAGAGTTGTCCGCCGCGATTCAGCGCTTTGCCAGCACGGACGGTGATTTCACTACAGCGCTTCCCGCGCTGACGATGCATCGCCGTCATGGCGTTAGCGAGCCGATGCCTTGCATCTATAACCTGGGCATAGGCGTCATTACCCAGGGCTACAAGCAAATCATGGTCGGCGACAAGGTGCACAATTACGGGCCTGGCCAATTGATGCTGTCGACTTTCGACATGCCAGTGACTGCCCACGTCACGCGGGCATCTCGCAGCGAACCACTGCTGGGTATGATGCTGAAGCTGGACATTCGCCAGATTGCGCAAGTGGCCTATGAGATGGAGTTGCCGTCTTCGCCCGAGACCGCCTATGAGCCAATCTCTGTCCACAAGCTGGAGCCTGCTTTATTCGATGCGTTTTTGCGACTGGTACGGCTACTGGACGAGCCGCAATTGGTAAGCCCACTTGCGCCACTGCTTCAGCAAGAAATCGTCGTCCGTTTGTTAGCTGGTCCCCAAGGTTCCCAACTTCGCCACATCATTGCCGATGGCACGCCGCGTCAGCGAATGGCCCAAACCCTTTCCTGGCTCAGGAAGAATTTCAAACAAGCTTTGAATCTGGATGACCTGGCCGCTCACGCGCACATGACTCCATCAACGTTCCGTCAGCACTTTCGCGATATCACCGGTATGAGTCCTCTGCAGTTCCAAAAGCAAATGCGCCTGCAAGAGGCTCGGCAATTGATGTTGAACCAGGCTTTCGACGCAGGCGAAGCCAGCAACCTTGTCGGCTACGAAAGCGCCTCGCAATTCAGCCGGGAATATAAGCGACTGTTTGGCTCGCCCCCTTCGCGCGATATTCGGCGCATGCGTCTTGACGCGGACGTGTCTGAATAGCCGACTCCTTGAGCCAACCTCTTTGTGGCGTCACGCGCGGGAAGCGAAATGACCTATGCGAGTCACGTTGAACATAACTTTTCAAACCACCTTTGATACATGGCGCTTGCCAACGAGGGATCACGCATGAGCACATCGGCGTCTGTTACTAAAGCTCTTCACCATCACCTACGGCGGATGTCCGGGCGCGATCCGCACGAAACACACCGCGTTGCCTCGTCTCTCGAACTATTGTTCGACCTGACCTTCGCGACCTGCTTCGCGTTTGCTGCTACCCAACTCGCACATGCATTGGCAGCAGGCCACTACTCCACTGCATTGATTGGGTTCGGATTCGCGAGCTTTTGCATTTGTTGGGCTTGGACCAATTTCTCGTGGTTCGCATCAGCCTACGATACTGACGATTGGATTTTTCGCATTACCACAATGGTGCAGATGGCTGGTGTCCTCGTGCTGGCGATCGGATTGCCACGGCTGTTCTCCTCAATAGAGGAGGGTCACCAGCTGGATGCTTCAGTTATGGTACTGGGCTACGTGATCATGCGCATTGCGATGATATTTCAGTGGTTGCGAGCAGCGAAACAAGACCCTTCAAGGCGCCGCGCCTGCATCACTTACGCTGTCGCGATCGCGGTGGCGCAACTCGGCTGGATAGCACTTTTCATTTTTCCTCTTTCGATAGACGTCACCATCACACTGTTTTTTTTGTGGTTTCTAGTCGAGTTTGCAGGTCCGATATTGGCGGAACGCAGGGACGGCGGCACGCCGTGGCACGCGGAGCACATTGCAGAGCGCTACAGCTTGTTCGCAATTATTGCCCTGGGCGAAGGGTTGGTGGGGACGGTCGCAGCCCTGTCTGCGGAAATGGAGCATGTGGGATGGACGGCTGAAACGGCACTGGCCTGCGTTGCAGGTGTCGGAATCACCTTTGGAATGTGGTGGGTCTATTCAATTCTGCCATCGGCTAACGTGCTGCACGCTTATCGCTCGCGCGCTTTCGTATGGAGCTATGGGCAAATACTGATTATTGCCTCGATTGTCGCAACGGGTGCGGGACTGGACGTCGCGGCGAACTTTATCGAGAACAAAGCCCACATTGGAGTGCTACCGGCTCTGCTCGCCACAGCTATTCCGCTTGCGATCTTTCTTGGGCTGATTTACGCGCTTCATTATTTTCTAGTGCGCCACTTTGACCTGCTGCATGTATGGCTCTTACTAGCGACCGTAGTGGTCATCGCGATCGCGATCGGCGCGGCGATATTGGGCGTGAGTATCGTAGTTTGCCTGGTCGTGCTCATGTTTGCGCCTATCATCACAGTAGTCGGTTACGAGGTTCTAGGGCATCGTCACCAGGGAGAAATGCTCAGTGAACGATTAGCGGAGACCGCGTAAGTCGGCGTTATCTTTCGACTCCTTACCTCAACAGCTCGGGCCTGGAGGCAACGATCCCCGCGGGAGAAAAACACTGAGTACCAGCCACTGCCACACTGGAGTTCGTCGGAAGCCGCCCTTCGCGTTCATTCGCGTATTCGGTGCGAGTGGGGGCAAAAACAAACTCGTTCGACCTGGAAACACCGTCCTAGAGCCAAGTCAAAATGTTTTTTGGGGATCCTGAGAGTCTTTAAGACTCGTAGGACAGGCAGTTCTTCTGATCATTTTTGCCTTTTCACAGACCATGGAGCTTCATTCACTTCCAGTGGATTGCTACATTGGGGGCAAATCTGAGGGCATGCTTTGGATGGTTTGAAAAGGATGCCCCCACTGCCCGCAATCTTGCCTAAGCATCAGTGTGTCGCTAAGCGCCAAGAGAACTTTAGCGAAATCATCGGTGCACGATTTCCGGCTGGAGCACCCCCGCTACAGGCATGCGCACTACCCAAGGGAATCGTTTGGGATCGGCCTGTTCGGACTGATTGCCCTCAAGGCGAGGGAGATTCCGCCTGTCATACATTGCCAATCTCTCAACCCTCTGGCCTCGATCACGATGACCTTCTTACGGCTCACTCGGCGGATAGGCCAATGATCCAGGCTGATGGCTGACAGCACTCCAAATGCATTGTCACTCTCACATTCATGGGCACCTTCGGCCAGACCGCATGCACATCAGCGTTACCGAAAAACCACTCGCGACACGAAGCAGAGATTAGAGCAGGTAAATAAGCCCGTCGTTTTTTTCCTTTGGCCTCGTTTTTTGCCACCAGATTTCAGGTTGCTCGCCGATCACTCCGATAGAATCAGGCAATACTAAAATCGAATCAGGCATAGTTCCCAACCACTCCCCGCCCTAGCATAGCCTGACCTTATATATTCAGGAGTGCGCCCCATGCGTGCAGACAAAACCATTTTTATCACGGGCGTTAGTAGCGGCTTTGGCCAGGCCCTGGCTAAAGAAGCTCTCGCTCAGGGCCATCGAGTGATCGGCACTGTTCGCAGCGAATCCTCTCTGGCAACGTTCCAGGCACTCTTGCCTGAGAGAGCCCATGGCGTGGTGCTGGACGTTACCCACTTTAATGCCATCGACGCCGTCGTCGCCGCTGTTGAGGATCAGTATGGCCCGGTGGACGTGCTGGTTAACAACGCGGGTTATGGGCACGAAGGGGTTTTCGAGGAGTCGTCGTTGGAGGAAATGCGCCGTCAGTTCGACGTCAATGTATTCGGCGCGGTGGCGATGACCAAGGCGTTTGTGCCCTTTTTTCGCCAGCGACGGGCGGGGCATATCCTCAATATCACGTCCATGGGTGGCTATATCACCATGCCAGGTATTGCTTACTACTGCGGCAGCAAATTTGCCCTGGAGGGCATCTCTGATACGTTGAACAAGGAGCTTGCACCCTTCAATATTTTTGTAACGGCCGTGGCGCCGGGGTCTTTCCGAACGGACTGGGCAGGTCGTTCGATGCAGCGTACGCCGCGCAGCATCAGTGACTACGATGCGACTTTCGACCCGGTGCGAAAAGCACGTGAGGAAAAAAGCGGCCTTCAACTGGGCGACCCGCAGAAAGCCGCACGCGCCATGATGACTATTATCACCAGCCCTAACCCGCCGGCTCAACTGCTGCTGGGCAGCGACGCCCTGGCTCTGGTGCGTGACAAGTTGCACCGGACGGCGGAGAGTATTGAGCAATGGGAAGCGCTGAGCTGTTCCACGGACGGCTGAGCATAAAAGTGGAGAACGTGCAATCGATGCCGAAACCCAAGAACCCGAGCACTGCGCGTATGGTGCAGTTGATGGGCCAGCTTGCACCGCTGGAGGGTTACAACCTGAGTCCGCTGGATGATGTGCGTTTTCTGCGTTCCAACCGGCCGCTGAAGCGCACGCCGGTTCTATATGAACCGGGCATCGTCATCCTCTGTCAGGGGCAGAAACGCGGCTATCTGGGTGATGAAGTTTACATCTATGACGCCCAGCATTATCTGGTGGTCTCAGTGCCAGTGCCTTTTACAATGGAGACCGACGCTAGCGAGGCGGAGCCAATGCTGGCGGTGTACATACGTCTGGATTTCAATCTGGCCGGCGAGCTGATTCAGCAGGTAGATGAGGTATGGAACATCCGCGTGGCTCAACCTATGGGTATGTACGCCTCGCCCATGGACGAACCGCTGCGCCAGTCGACCCTGCGTTTTCTGGAAGTCATGGGCGACTGCACCGACGCGCAAATCCTCGGGCCAGCGATGTTGCGCGAACTCTACTACCGCATCCTCACTGGCGAACAAGGCGGCACCCTACGCGCGGCTATCGCCCAGCAGGGTCAGTTCGGCAAGGTGACGCGCGCCATTCACAAAATCCACCGCTGTTACCACGAGCATCTGGATGTAGAAATACTCGCCCAGGAAGCGCAGATGAGCGTGCCTAACTTTCATCTACATTTTCGCAAGGTGACCGATTCCTCGCCTATGCAGTACCTCAAGTCGACGCGGTTGCATCAAGCGCGATTACTGATGCTGCGTAACGACCTGACAGCGGCCAAGTCGGCATTTCTGGTGGGGTATGAAAGTGCTTCGCAATTTAGCCGCGATTTCAAGCGCCTCTTCGGACGCACGCCGATAGCGGAGGTGGCGTGGATGAAGCAGGCTTATGCGTTGCCGGCACCGACAATCCCGTCGCCCTTCGTGTCATCACACTGAGTTCCAAACAATCCTGTCTTGCCCGTCGCCAGTAGGCTTGGGAACGTGCGGATGGCGTGACTGCCGACACAGCGGACGAGTGAAGTTTCACATCTGCGGCCGCATAGATGAACAGGTCGCGGCAGGGATGGCAGTTGCCTGCCACCCCCCGCACAGATCCGTACGTGCGGAACTACCGCATACGGCTCCTGCCTTGGGTGCGTGACGCGAAGCGATCCTCAGGATACGGGTGTGCATTCTTTGGGCTCGGTATGTAGTGATCTGTGAGCAACCCGAAGCTAGACCATTGCAGCCGATTTCGCTGGCTGCGTCGCCCGAGAGCCTGACGCCAGTATCGGCATATGGCCTTCCTGAAGCCACTCAATAGCTTCAAGTTTCCTGGCACCGCGTGGTAATTGAAGTAACCACTTACCACCCGAGTGAACCATTGCCCTTGAGCCCGGATGGGTTCGTGACGTCGGCGCTTGAGCTCATCCCGAAATAGCCAGCAGCGTCGCACGCATTCGACGCCCGGTCACCGAAGTTCTCGGTGGTGTTTTCCACGCGCTGGCGGCGGGCGCCCACGGTCCATTGCACGCGGTCATCGGCGAAAGACAGGGTATCGGCAAGCGCATAACTGCCCAGGGTTGCGCGGGTCTGCGAGGTGGTCACGCCATAACCCGGGAAGGTCGGTGTGTCGCCAAAGTCCAGGTTGTCGAAATGGGTGGTACCGGGAATACCGGCCCTGGCGTCCTTGAAGCTGTTGTCGGAGGTGAAACGGGTGGTAGCGAGGGTCCAGGCGTGGCCCACAGGCCCGGTCTGGAATTTGCCCTTCAGGCCTACTTCACCGGATTGCTGGGTGCCGCTGCGGGTCGAGCTACTCGCCGAAGAACTGATGTCACCCACATTGTTGATCAGGGTGCTGGAGTTGATCAGCGCGTTGTCACTCCCATCGCGCGGCCCCCATGCCGCGTAGGCCGTGACGGAATCTGACAGGTCGCTCGTATTGGATCGGATCCCGGCTAGGGCGCGCCCGGCCTCAAAGGCAGTTTGCAAAGTAGCGACCCGGTGTAACACCGAACGTGCGACGAAACAGTGCAATAAAAGCGCTGACGTTTTCGTAGCCCAATTCCAGGGCCACACGGGTGACCGACATGTCCGCCGCAAGCATTTCCAGGGCCCTTAGCAGGCGCACCCGCTGACGCCACTCGGTAAAGCTGAAACCGGTCTCCACCACAAAGCGCCGTGTCAGCGTGCGCGGTGCCATCCCCACCCAGGTCGCCCAGGCCTGCAGGCCGCGCTCGTCATCGGGGTGATCCGACAGCGCCTGGGCAATCTTGCGCAACCGGGCGTCCTGAGGTATCGGCAAACCCAGGGCCACCCGGGGCAGAGTCTGTATTTCATCAAGCACTACACCGGCCAAACGCGACTGCGCCTGGTCCAGAGGCTTGGCTCCCCACCCGGCGGCACGGGCAACTACCTCTCGCAAAAGCCCGGACACTGCAAGGATGCATGGCGTTTCAGGTAAATCAATGCACGCCAGTTCACTCACGTAAACGCTCCACCCGGCAAACGGCCCATGGGAACGCAAGCCGTGGGGGATATTGGGCGGGATCCACACGGCATGTGTCGCGGGCACCACCCACTGACTGGTACCGGCATCCACCGAAAGCAGGCCCGACGTTGCGCCAAGCAACTGGCCCCGCGCATGGCAGTGGCGCTCGGTAACCCGTGGTTCAAGCTCCTTGCGGATCACTGCAACAATCAACGGATCCTCGGCCGAGGACGCCTCGGCGGGGGAAATCAAGGCAGCTGGCATGAGTGGCCTCATTGGGTTATTGATTGTCTTCAATAGCGTAAATCAGCCAACACTACGCCCTTATAGTCAAGGTCTTCAACACCTAGCGAGGAAACACCATGCGCGCAGAAGATATGCTGCCCGATGACAAAAACCAGGTACAACGCAACGGCGTCATGATTCGTAAAGGCAGCGTTGGCGCCTTCTTGATCAACGCCAGAGTGTGGACCGCCCCTACCTCCACGCCCGCGGCGCGCAGCGCTGCCGAGCAGGACCTGATCGACAGCCTGCCGGCCCTGCGTGCCCTGGGACTATTTGAAGTGCTTGCGATCCGTGATGGCGCCTTGCAGCGTCTGGTGGATGCACATTGATGGGCTTTTGCCCACAGGGCTATCACTTGCAAGGTCTTTTGAAAGGCCAGTTGTACTTGGAGATGGAGGCTGACCTGGGTCTTGACCTGAACCTTACTTGAGGTTTTATAAGGAGTGCCTGAATCGCAACGTGGCCTCCCTATGAATACCCACCACACCTCACCAGATCAACGTTCGCAACCGGTACCAGAGGTCGATGATCCTCCAAATGCAGGTTGGGCCACCCTCCTCTCTGGCGCCAATGGCGTGCGCTCCCTGGCGTTGGCAGGGGGCGTCGTGCTCCACGCGATCAACGTCTACATTGCCACTACGATCCTGCCCTCAGTTGTCCGGGACATCGGCGGCATCGACTACTACGCGTGGAACACCACACTGTTCGTCACCGCCTCGATCCTTGGCTCAGCATTGTCAGCCAGGCTCCTGGTCGGCTTGGGGGCACGCGGCGCCTACACCCTCGCCACGCTGGTGTTTGCAGCCGGTGCGCTGATCTGTGCGTTTGCCCCATCCATGCCCGTGATGCTGGCCGGCCGTCTGATCCAGGGGTTGGGTGGCGGTTTTCTGTTCGCGCTCTCTTACGCGATGATCCGCCTGGTGTTCCATGAAACCTTGTGGCCGCGAGCGATGGCGTTGGTGTCGGGCATGTGGGGAGTGGCCACGCTGATCGGCCCGGCGGTCGGTGGCGTCTTCGCTGAACTCGGCGTATGGCGCGCGGCTTTTTGGTCGCTCATCCCTGTCGCCGGGTTGTTCGCTCTGTTGGCTGCCGTGGTGTTACCCAAACGCAACGCCATCAGATCACAACGCTTGCCGCTCCCTCTGGCCCAGTTGGTGTTCCTGACGTCGGCCGTGCTCGCTGTTTCAGCCGCCAGCGTCTCATCAACACTCGCCTGGAACATCGCCGGCCTGGGTGCCGCCGCGCTCCTGACTGGCCTGCTGATAGTCACAGAAAGCCGCGCCCGCCATCGACTGCTGCCAACGGGCGCCTTCAGGATCACCTCCGCGCTGGGAGTGCTGTATGCAACCCTGTCCTTGCTTGCGGTGGCCGTTACCAGTGGCGAGATCTTCGTGCCACTTTTCCTGCAGGTCCTGCACCATCAATCGCCGCTCGCCGCCGGCTACCTCGCGGCGCTTATGGCGGGCGGATGGACGCTGGGCTCAATCGCAAGTTCCGGGGCGCGCGGCAAAGGCATCAGGCGCGCGATCCTTGCCGGCCCAATCCTTGGCTTGACGGGCATGGCTGCACTGGCCGTTTTGATTCGCGTCGAAAGTAGCGGTGGCTGGCTGACGGTCACGCCGATCTGCCTGGCGCTCGTCGCCGTCGGGTTTGGCGTCGGGCTGGCGTGGCCGCATTTGCTGACCCGGGTATTTCAGGTGACGCCTGCCAGCGAGCAGGACTTGGCAGGCGCGTCGATTACTACTGTGCAACTGTTCGCCACCGCCCTCGGTGCGGCCCTCGCCGGCATGGTGGCAAACCTTGCCGGCCTTACGCATCCCGCAGGCATCGCCGGCACGGCCAATGCTGCCGGCTGGCTGTTCGGTGTGTTTGCGGTCGCACCCGGCGTTGCCATTTTTACCGCCCTGCAGGTGATCCGGTGTTACTCCAAAGACCAGGCAATCACTGCTGAGCACCGGTAGAGGTCACTGCCCAAAAACGCCTTGGCGCCTCAGGACTCCGACATCACCACCATCACTTCGGCGGCGGCGCCATCCTCGCCTTCCGCCAGGTAAATATGGCCGATTGCACTGTTGAAATAGGCCGTCTCACGACAGCCGATACTAAGGGACTCACCGGTTTCAAATTGAATGCGCACGCGGCCTGACAGGACGACCGCGAACTCTTGCCCAGGGTGCCGGATGTAGTCTTCGAATTGACCCAGTTCCCGCGCATAGATCCGCGCATACATGGGCGTCATGCTGCGCCCGGGGAAATCCCCGGCCATCGGGTGATAGTCATAATTGCCCGTGCTGTAGCCGGCCGCACCGTCGATGGCGGTGCTGACCACCGTAGGCTGTTGGGCGCTGACACCTTGTCTGGTCGGGCTGAACAGCTGGGCAATATCTATATTCAGGGCCCGCGCCGCAGCCGCCAGTTTTTCATAACTGACCGACACCTGCGCCAGTTCCATCTTCGACAAGGTCGACAAAGCCACGCCTGAGCGCTCGGACAGTTGTTTGAGCGTCAACTTCTGGTGCTTGCGGATCACACGCAGGCGGGCGCCAACCTGGGCGCGATCTATCAAGGGATGGGTTGTGGAACCCGAGGCGCAATCGGAACTCATGCAGGCTCTCTGTCGTACAAAAAACGGTGCCTGGAGCTGAGCCAGGGCATGGGCAGGAATAATACCTCATGGTTGTGGGTTGACTGGAAAATTCTCATATCTTACATTTCTCTTATCTGAGAATTATAAAAACACAGGAAAGGGCATGTCGTCCCTTCCCCAGAGACAGGAGGTACTCGCAGTGCCCAACAGCGAATGTTTCGATTTCGCCATCATCGGCGGTGGTATTGCGGGGGCCTCCCTGGCTTATCGCCTGGCCGGCCAGGCCAGTGTCGTGGTGCTCGAACGTGAAAGCCAGCCGGGTTACCACGCCACCGGGCGCTCTGCCGCAATGTTCATGGAGAGCTATGGCACGCCACAGATCCAGGCCCTGACCCGCGCCAGCCGAGGCTTCTATGAGCAGCCGCCCGCCGCGTTCACCGAACATGCACTCCTAGAGCCGCGCGGCTGCCTGTACATCGCCGGCCAAGAGCAGCAATCCCTGCTGCAACAAGCCTTCGCCACCAGCCGGGCGCAGGCCGGCAACGTGTCATTGATTGATACCGAGCAGGCCCTGGCATTGGTGCCGTGCCTGCGCCCCGAGGCGGTTGCCGGGGCGATGCTCGAGACCGATGCCCGCGACCTCGACGTGCATGCGCTGCACCAGGGCTTTTTGCGGGCCATGCGGCGGGCCGGCGGGGTGCTGCACTGCGATGCCCAACTGAATGGCGCCACCCGCGAAGGCCTTCAATGGCACCTGGTACTGGCCGACGGCCGCCAACTGCGCGCGCGCCACCTGGTCAATGCCGCAGGCGCCTGGGCCGATCAGGTCGCACAGCAGTGCGGCGTGCCGCCCGTGGGGTTGCAACCGTGCCGACGCTCCGCCTTTACCTTCGACGGCCCCGAAAACACGGACTTCTCCCGCTGGCCGGCGGTGATCGGTATCGACGAAAGCTTCTACTTCAAACCCGACGCTGGCCAATTGCTGGGCTCACCGGCCAATGCCGATCCTGTCCCGCCACAGGATGTAATGCCCGAAGAGCTGGATATCGCCACCGGCATCTATCACATCGAGGCCGCCACCTCCTTGACCATTCGCCGCCCACGCCATAGCTGGGCCGGCCTGCGCTCATTCGTCGGCGACGGTGACCTGGTGGTCGGCTGGGACAATCATTGCGAAGGCTTCTTCTGGCTGGCGGCACAGGGCGGTTACGGCATTCAGTCCGCAGCCGGTGTATCGCAACTGGCCTGCAGCCAATTACTCGATCTTCCCCTTCCCGAGACCCTGCGCCACCAGGGCGTCGAGCCACAACGCCTGGCCCCTGGCCGCTTGCGTTAATTCATCCCCCCAACGAGGTGCATAGCATGTCTGACACTTTCCAGCGTTACCCCAGCCACCTGCCCTACCCGTTCTCCAAGGCCATTCGGGTCGGTGATTTCCTGTACCTCTCCGGGCAAGTCCCCATGACCCCTCTGGGCGAAGTGGTGCTCGGTGATATCCGCGAGCAGACCGAGGCGGCCATGGCCCGCATCGGCGAAACCCTGGCCGAATGCGGAGCAAGTTTCGAGCAAGTGATCAAGGCCACCGTGTGGCTGTCGGACATGCAGCATTTCGCGGGTTTCAACGACGTGTATAAGCGCCACTTCGACGGCGGTTTCCCGGTGCGCTCCACGGTCGGCGGCGCTCAATTGGCCTTGGGCGTCGATGTCGAGATCGAAGTCCAGGCGTGGGTTGGCGCCCGTTGATCCACCCCTGCCATTTGCCAGAGCGATGCCCCGGTAGGCCATGAGCAGTGGCCTTCCCCCCTGAGCGATAACAACAATAATTTGAGGGAAGTCGTCATGAAAGAAAGTCTGAAAATAGCCGGCGCATTTGTCGGCGTCATTGTCGGTGCAGGGTTCGCCTCCGGTCGGGAGCTGCTACTGATGTTCGTGGATTTCGGCGTCTGGGGGCTGCTGGGTTCGGTGGTCAGCGCCGCGCTCTTCATCTTTCTCGGCATGGCGTTGGCGGGCATGGGCAGCCGGCTGCGGGCAAAGTCCCACAAGGACGTAGTGCATGCATTGTGCGGACGCTACCTGGGGACCTTTGTCGACCTGATGATCACCTTTTTCATGTTTGCGGTAACGGTGGTCATGCTGGCCGGGGGTGGCGCCCTGCTGGAACAGCAGTTCGGCATTCCCGCCCTGTTCGGCAGCGCTGGGGTGACGCTGATCGTGGTCGCCATCGTGTGCCTGGATGTGAAGAAGGTTATTGGCATGATCGGCGCCGTCACGCCGCTGCTGGTCCTGACAGCGGCAGGCGTGGCCCTGTATGGCGTCGCCACCCGGGGCCTGAGTTTCGGTGAACTCAATCAACTGGCCAGCCAGCAAGACGCTGGCGCGAGCCATTGGCTGCTGGGCGCGTTGTTGTATGTGTCCTACAACATCGTGGCCGGGGTGCCGTTTCTGGCGATCATGGGCGGCGCCGCAAAGTCCGAGAAACAGGCAATCTGGGGTGGTATTTTCGGCGGAGCATTACTGGGGCTGTTGATGTTGGTAATGAGCCTGGGTCTGCTGTCACGCCTGGACAGCGTGGCGGACCTGCCCATGCCCATGCTGTCCATCGCCACTGAGGTTTCGCCGGCCCTCGGCCTGCTGATGGCGTTGATCATTTTCCTGATGATCGTCAATACGGCCGTGGGTACCTTGTATTCCTTTTCGGCCCGATTGCTGCCGGCAGGCACACGTACATTCCGCATTGGCTCGGCAGCCTTCGGTGCATTGGCATTCGCTGGCAGCCTGGTGGGATTTGTCAGCCTGGTGGGCCAGGTCTATCCACTGTTCGGTTACCTGGGCTTTTTGCTGATTGGTGCAGTGGTCGTGGGTTGGCTACGCGTAGGGGGATTGTGGCTGGCCAGTAACGGTAGATGATTCGGTACACCTGCGCCGCACACAAAAACTAACCGAGCAAGGCCTGGAGCCCTGCTCGGTCAGGGTCTAAAGCAGCGTCCAGGTGTAACTGAGGATCAACCGGTTCTCATTGATATCGCTGCGGTAGTTTGAGCGCGCCATCACATTGCGTACCCGAATCCCCAGGCCACTGAGTACGCCGCTTTGCACCGCATACCCGATATCCAGGTCACGCTCGCGGTCCCGGCCCTCGTAGCCGCCGCCGGTGCTGACGTTGTCGCCGGTGATATAGCGCACCGTGGTAGTCAGCCCCGGCACCCCGAATGCCGCGAAGTTGTAGTCATAGCGCACCTGCCAGGAGCGCTCGTCGGTATACGCAAACTCGTAGGTGGGGACTTCGTTACCCAATGGCGTGACATTGGCAAATACCCGGGGGAAGGCGCTGTCGCCGTACATCGCCTGGTACCCCACGTAAAAGGTATGGCCACCGCGCCTGGCCGACAGCAGCGAGAAAAACGCCTGGTTGTCGATCTTGCCGAGTAACTGCTCGCCCTCCTCGCGCGCTGTGTAGTAACCCAGGTTGGCGCCCAGCAGCCACGTCCCGAACGGCTGGCTATGCTTGAGGCCGATAAAGTCCTGGGCGTAGATGTCCTGCAACTGGCCATGCCAGAGGCTGACACTGGTGCGTTCGCGATTAAACGCGTAGTCGCCGCCGACATAATTGAAGGCATCGCTCTGAGCCCCGCGCTGCGGCACATGGCCGAGCATCGCGATCATCTTGCCGTCACCGGCCTCGTTGCGCAGGCTGGTGGTGCTCAGGTGCCCCGCCTGCAGGGTCAGCCCCGTGATTTCATTGGAGCTGAGACTGAGCCCCTGATAACTCGGCGGCAGCAAGCGAATGTCACTGAAGGCCAGCACCGGCAGGTTCGGCTGCAACTCCCCAACCTTCAGTTCACTACTGGACAACCGCGCCTTGAAGGTCAAGCCCAGGCGGCTGTAGTCGTCGGCAGCGCGGCCGTCGTCCTTGACCGGCAACAAGCCGCTATTGACCCGGTCCGGGCTGCTGTCGAGCTTGAGGCCCAGGGTGCCCAGCGCATCCAGGCCAAAGCCAATGGGTCCGGGGGTATACCCGGATTTGTAAGTCAGGATAAACCCCTGGCCCCACTCCTGGGCCTGGGACTGTTGATTGGCGCCGACAATATCGGAGAAGTCGCGGCTGAAGTAATAGTTGCGGGCCTGCAAGGTAGCCGTGGAACCCGCGAAAAAACCACCCTCGCCCGCCGTTGCCGCAAGGGGCAGCCCTAGCAGGGAAAGCCAGATACGTTGTGTGTGCATGTCGTTGCTCTTTGTTTTTATTATCGACAGGTCGGACAGTTACAGCGCCTGGGCGGCGGGCAACCGGATAGCGGTGCGCCGCTCATTCAAGGCGAATGCCGTCATGGCCAGGGCCGCAATGGCTCCGGGCACGGCAAAGGCCATGAAGTTCAGTTGCAGCGGCAGCTCGATCGCCATCAGCGCGCCGCCTAACAGTGGGCCGACGATGGCGCCATTGCGCCCGATGCCGGAGGCCCAGCCCAGGCCAGTGGCGCGAATCGACAAGCCATAGAGTTGCGCCGCCCCCGCATACAGAAGGATTTGCGTGCCGATGGTGGTGGCACCCGCAATAAAGATCAGCAGGTACAAGACCGGCATCGGGCTGTTGATGCCCAGCAGGCTGATGGAGACCACGGCGGCAACAAAGAAGCAGATCACCACTTTCACCAGGTTCAGCCGATCCCCCAACCGCCCGCCAATCAACGCCCCGGCCATACCGCCCAGGTTCAGGGCAATCAGGAACGACAAGCTCGACCCGAGGCTGTAGCCAGCCCCGGCCATCAGCTTGGGCAGCCACGAACTCAAGGCATAGACCATCAACAGGCAGCAGAAAAACGCAGTCCAGATCATCGCCGTACGCATGGCCAGGCCATGCCGGAACAGCTCCACCACCGACGCGCCCTTGCTCTTGACGTCCGCGATGAGCAGTTCATCCCCGGCGTTGATCGGGGTGTCTGGCGACAGGCGATTAAGCAGCACTCGGGCCTGCTCTACACGGCCCTGGCGGATCAGAAAGCCAATGGATTCGGGCAACCACAGCACAATCACCGGCAACAGCAGCAGCGGGATGACGGCGACAAAAAACATCGACGACCAGCCATAGGCCGGCAACATGAAAATCCCCACACTGGCGGCGAGCATGCCACCCAGGGAATAGCCGCTGAACATGAAGGCCATCAAGGTGCTGCGCACTTTTTTCGGCGCATATTCGTTGATCAGCGCCGCCGCGTTAGGCATCAGCCCACCACAGCCAAGCCCGGCGATAAACCGGCAGATGCCGAACTCCGTAGGGCTGCTGGCAAAGCCGTTGATCACCGTGGCAATGCTGAACAACGCAAAGCAAAAGACGATGCCTTTCTTGCGCCCGAAGCGGTCCGCCAGGGTGCCGAAGATCAGCGCGCCGAACATCATGCCGAACAGCGCATAACTGCCCAGGGCGCCGGCCTGCAGGGGCGTCAGCCCCCACTCGCGCATGATCGATGGCAAGACCACGCCATAGATAAACAAGTCATAGCCATCAAAGATCAACAGCAAGGCACACAGGCTGACAACCAGCCAATGGAAGCGATTGAAAGGGGCATTGTCGATAATCGAATGAACGTCATGGGTACGCATGGCAGTGCTCTCTTTATTGTTGTTGTGAGTCAATGTCTGCAGGTAACGGTGAATCAGCCGAGGTCGCCACCTCCTACCGGCAAGGTCACGCCGGTGATATAGGAAGCCTCGTCAGAGGCCAGGAATAGAATCGCGCCCGCTTGCTCGTCGATGCTGCCGTAGCGTTTCATCGGGCTGCTGTCGAGGGTCTGGTCGACGATCTGCTGGTACCACACGCGCTCCTGCTCGCTTTGCGGCTGGCTGTTGCGCGGGATGCGCCGCGGTGGGGCCTCGGTGCCGCCCGGTGCGGTGGCATTGACACGGATGCCGCTGCCGGCGGTCTCCAGGGCCAGGCACGCGGTCAGGGCATTGACCCCGCCCTTGGCCGCGCCATAGGGCACCCGATTGACCCCGCGTGTGGCGACCGAAGACACATTGACGATGGCCCCACTGCCCTGCTCCAGCATGTAGGGCAGCACGCAATGGCAACACCACAGCGTGGGGAACAGCGAGCGGCGCACTTCGGCTTCGATTTGCGCTACCGCGTAGAACTCAAAGGGCTTGGCCCAGATAGTCCCGCCGACGTTGTTGATCAGAATGTCGATGCGCCCAAACCGCACCTTGGCGGCGGCCATGACCTCGGCACACGCGGCATGTTGCTCAAGGTCGGCGATCAGGGTCAGCAGCCGTGCATGCTGCAACTCATGCACCAGCTCCGAGCGATCGACCGCGACCACCCAGGCGCCCTCCGCCAGCAACCGCTCGGCCACGCGCCGGCCGATGCCCTGGGCGGCGCCGGTAACCAGCGCTACCTTGGTGTCAAAACGTGGACTCATGCTGATCTCCTCACGCGGCGTCAGAACTTGCGACGGCATTGGCGGTGAATTTCTCGTAATGGAAGCTGGCCGGGCTCACGCCTTGGTGCTTGAAGTGCTGGCGCACCGCATCGACCATCGGCGGCGGCCCGCACAGGTAGACATCGACATCGCCGTCGTGGAGCGCCTCGCGGGCCATATGCTGGGTGACATACCCCTGGCGCGGGTGCGCGGTCTGCGGGTCGGCCACGCACGTGACAACCGTGAGCTGGGGCAAGCGCGCGGCGAAGGCCTCCAGAGCCTCAACCAGCACCAGGTCCTGATCCCGCGTTACCCCGTAGATCAGTGTGATCGGCCGGGTTTCCCCGCGCTGTGCCAACACCTCAAGCATCGACAGAAACGGCGCCAGACCGGTGCCGCCGGCCAGTAACAACAGGGGCCGCACCACCTCGCGCAGGTAAAAACTGCCCAGTGGTCCAGTCATCGGCACTCGATCGCCCGGCCGGGCGCGCTCCAGCCAGCCGCTCATCAAGCCGCCCGGCACATGTTTGATCAGGAAACTCGCGTGCGTATCGCCAGGGCGGCTGCTGAATGAATAGGAGCGCGTATGCCCACTGTCGGGCACACCGATATTCACGTACTGGCCGGGTAAAAACACCGGAGCCTGGTCCAATGCAAAGCTCACCTCCAGCGCGGCATCGGCGTGGCGGGTAATGCTCGCCAGCGTCGCGGCAAACTGCGTGGTGCCGGTCTTGCACGCACTGGACGGCAGCGGCACGGCAATCACGCAATCGGATTGCGGCACCATCTGGCAGGTCAGCACCTGGCGTTCCCGGGCTTCGTCGGCGCTCAGGGCGTCGTCGATATAGTCGTCACCCAAGTCGTAGGCGCCGGTTTCACAATGGCATTTGCAGGTACCGCACACCCCGTCGGAGCAGTCCATGGGCAGGTTGATGCGTTGGCGAAAGGCGGCATCGAGGACCTTCTCTCCCACCTTGCAGTCGATGAAGCGGGTCACCCCATCTTCGAAGTTCAGGGCAATGGCATAGCTCATGGCGGTGTCCTCAGATGTGGTAGATGTCGATGACCTGGTGGATGTAATCGTTTTTCAGCACCACTTTCTTGCGCGTGATCAGCGGCTGCTCGCCACTGATATCCAGGCCATAGAAGGACGTCCCGAAATAGCTGTCCGTGGTCTTGTAGCGGTGGCTGAGGGTGTGCCAGTTGAAACGCAGTTCTACCTGCGCGCCATCGTCGGCCAGCACTTCGAGGTTGCCGAGCAGGTGCACCGTGCGCGGCTCGGGCGTGCTTGCGCTGGATCGCTCGGTCTTGATCCGGAAGATCCGGTCTTCCAGGCCGTCGCGGCTGGGGTAGTAGATCAGTGAGATTTCGCTGTGCGGGTCTTCGGTGAGGGTGTCGTAGTCGTCCCAGGCGGGCATCCAGAACTCCACTTTGGGCGAGTAACACGCCAGCCATTCATCCCACTGTCGGTCATCCAGCAGGCGCGCTTCGCGGTAGAGAAAATCCAGCAGGCGGTCACGGGACAGGCTCATGGCTGCACCTCCCGGTCGCTGGCGATCAGGCCCTGCCGTTCGCGCTCGATTGCGCGCTGCAGGCTTGCGGCCCAATGCGCATGCTGGCGCACGAACAAGCCTTCGTCTTCGGTCTTCACCCCGCTCAGTTGCGGGTGCATGCCCATGGCCCTGGCGTTGTCGTCGGCCCCCTCCACCCACTGTTTGGCGCCACGGCTCAGGTCATTCCACAGGGTGGTCGCCCCCTGGTAGCCGGTCTGGCAGGCGCGGAACTCCTCCAGGTCATCCGGGGTACCCATGCCGCTGACGTTAAAGAAGTCTTCGTACTGGCGAATCCGCGTCGCCCGCTCCTGGGCACTTTCGCCGATCGGCGCCATGCAATAGATGGTCACTTCGGTCTTGTCCACCGCGAGGGGCCGCACCACACGGATCTGCGTGGAGAACTGGTCCATCAGGTACACATTGGGGTAGAGGCACAGGTTGCGGGTCTGGTCGACGATAAAGTCCGCACGCGCCTGGCCCAGGCGCTCGGCCAATGCTTCGCGATGGGCATGCACCGGACGCACCTCAGGGTTGAGCAGGCGCGTCCACAGCAGGATATGCCCGTGATCGAAGGCGTAGACCCCGCCCAGGCTTTTCGACCAGCCATTGGCATCGACCGTGCGCGTGCCTTCGGCCTCGTAATTGCGCCGGCCCATGGTCGCCGAGTAGTTCCAGTGCACGGAACTGACGTGGTAACCGTCGGCACCGTTCTCGATCTGCAGCTTCCAGTTGCCGTCGTAGACATAGGATGAACTGCCGCGCAGCACCTCCAGGCCCTGGGGAGCCTGGTCGACCATCTGGTCGATGATAACGCGGGTCTCGCCCAGGTAATCACTCAGTTCCGGCACCGCGTCGCTGAGGCTGCCGAACAGAAAACCGCGGTAGTTTTCAAAGCGCGCCAGGCGCTTGAGGTCGTGGGAACCGTCACAGTCGAAGCTGTCCGGGTAGGCCCCGGTCTTGCCATCCTTGACCTTGAGCAGCTTGCCGGCGTTGCTGAAGGTCCAGCCGTGGAATGGGCAGGTGAATGAGCCCTTGTTGCCCTGCTTGCGCCGGCACAACATGGCGCCGCGATGGGCGCAGGCATTGACCAGGCCATGCAGGGTGCCCTGTTTGTCGCGGGTGATCACCACCGGCTGGCGGCCAATCCAGGTGGTGTAGTAGTCATTGATTTCCGGCACCTGGCTTTCATGGGCCAGGTACAGCCACCCGCCTTCGAAAATGTGCTTGATCTCCAGGGCAAACAGCTCGGGGTCGGTAAAGATGTCGCGGCGGCAGCGGAACACCCCGGTAGCGGGATCTTCCTGAACGGACTCGCGCAGTTGTGCGGCGAGGCGCTCGAGTGTACTGGTCATGGGGCAGGCCCTCCGTTGTTCTTGTATCAGGCGCCCTCACCGTACGTGTTCGTCCTGTTCCTCAATATCCGCTTCCTGCAAATCAGTATCCGGCTGGCGCAAGCCGCTTAGCGATGGCGCTTCCAGGTCTGCGAAGGCAGCTCACCAAAGCGTTTGCGATAGGCCTCGGAGAAGCGCCCCAGGTGCATAAAGCCATGGTCCAGTGCCACCTCCGTCACACTGCGCGCGGTAGTCAGTTGTAAACGCGCATGCACCCGCTCCAGCTTGCGCTGGCGCACATAATCACGGGGCGACAGACCCACCTGGCGTTCGAACAGGCTATACAGCGAACGCTCACTGACCTTGGCCACCGCCATCAGTTGCTCGATGCTGATATCCTCGCCCAGATGTCCATCGATAAACTCGCGCACGGCCTCAAAACCGCCGCCTTGCGCCGCCTGGGGAACCACCCGCAGCACATTGCTGGCCAGCAGCGCCAGCAGCTTATTGGCCACAATCCGCTCATACAGGCCCTGTACCTCAGGTTCGGCGGCGTTTTCCGCCTCATGGCAGATCAGCCCCAGTAACTGCAGAAAACCGTCCATCTCACTCAGCGCCCGGCGTGCATCCGCAAAGCGAATACCCGGTTGCGGCAGCGTCCAGTGCTGCGCCAGGCAAGCGTTTTCCAACAGACGCACCGGTAACTTGATGATGAATTTCTCGCAGTCGGCGGAATAGGTCAGGTCCACCGGGTCATCCGGGTTGATCAGCAAGATCTCTCCTGGCCCGAAGACCTGCTCCCCGCCCCGGGAGTTGGAGCGGCAGTGGCCTGTCAGCAGGATCTGCAAGTGATAAATGGTTTCCAGCGCCACCGACGTGACCCTGACCGGCGCGCCATAGCTGATACGGCACAAGTCCAGGCTGGAAAAGGTCCGGTGACTGATACTCGCCATGGGCCGGCTCTTGGGCGGCAGGCGGATACAGTGGCTGCCCACATGCTGGTTGACATAGTCCGACACGGCATAGGCATCGGCGCCCTGGAAAATCTGGCTGCGCTCACTCAATAGCACGGTCATGGTGCGCCTCTTTATCGTTATTGGCCTCAGGCTGAGGCGTGATGCCGCAACCGTCCAATATGGATAAGGTCTGACGGGATACCTTGGAGGTATGGTCGGCTTTGCGTGGGGCGATAATCCGCACTAGGCCGGGCATCATGCGGCGCACGACTGCTTGGGGGGCGACACGTCTTGATACGTGTTCCGTAGCGCCTTAGATCAGAAGTGCGCTCATGGGATGTGCTGCCACTTTTTATAAGCGGGCGCGGGTTGCGGGCTTCGAGGCGGGCTAGTCTCGGCCCTCGACAATCGGGGTCAATATCTCCAGAAAACCGGAGTTACGAGTACTAACACCGTCAGGATTTCCAACCTTCCCAGAAGCATGCCAACGGTCAGTAGCCATTTTGCGGCATCCGGTAATGATGAGAAGTTACCGGCCGGGCCAATGATTGTGCCAAGCCCCGGCCCGACGTTACACACCGCAGTAGCGGCACCGCTCAACGCGGTTGTCCAATCAAGTCCGATGAGCGCCAGGCCCAAGGCGATGACGGCAATGGTGATGGTGAAGAAAAACGAGAAGGTCAATAGCGAGCGCACGATTTCTTCGTCGATGGGATGGCCGTTGTATTTTTTCTGAATCACGGCTCGGGGGTGAATCAACTGCTTCAAGCTACTGACCAGTAGAGCGGCAGCCACCTGAAAACGGAAGATTTTAAGCCCGCCGGCAGTGGAGCCGGAACAACCACCCACGAACGTCAAATAGAAAAACAGCAAGACCGCGAAGCTGCCCCACAAGGTGTAGTCGCCAACAGCAACACCCGTGGTCGTGACGATTGAGGTCACGTTGACTGCCACGATACGAAACGCATCCCACCACTCGTAATCGCTGTGAAAATGCAGCCAGGTGCCCACAGCCAGCGATGTGACAAGCAAGAATCCAATAAATCCGCGTACCTGGTGATCCTTGATCAGCGCACGCCGATTACCCCGCAATGTGGCGACGTACAAGGTGAACGGCATACTGCCCAGAATCATGATGGCCACTGCCACCCAGTGAATCGTTGGTTGTGTCCAGTGCCCAAGTGAGGCATCGGAAGTTGAGAACCCCCCGGTAGAGATCAACGACATTGCGTGGTTGATCGCGTCAAATGGCGTCATTCCAGCGAACCAGAGCGCCAGGGCTCCGATGCCAGTAAGCCCGCAATAGAGCAGCAGGATGTACTTGGCGCCCACATGGGAACGCGGCGTTATTTTCTCTGACCAGTCTGAGGACTCTGTCTGGAACAGCCGCATGCCACCCACTCGTAACAGTGGAAGGATCGCCACGGCCATGCCAATAAATCCTATGCCTCCCAACCAATGCAGCATGGAGCGCCAGATCAACAAGCCGGGAGATGAGGTGTCCAGGCCGCTGAGTACCGTCGAGCCGGTGGTTGTGATGCCAGACATCGTTTCAAAAAACGCGTCGGTGTAACTGATGTGAGTGATGAACAGCATTGGCAACGCTGCGAAGGTGCACACCACCACCCAACTGCCCGTCGTCAGCAGGTACATATCTCTCGGGCGAAGCTGACCAGCATCCGGACGCCCCCCCCGGACAACCAACAGGAGGCCACAGATGAGGGTAATCAGACTTGACCAGAGAAATGCCGCCAGATCGTCGTTACGCTCGTAGACCACCAGCGTGATCATGGGGATAACCATGCTTATGGCCAGCGTGATCAGAAAAATGCCTAAGATAAATCCAATAAGCCGAATTGCTGCGAGGGACATACAGTAGCGTTCCAAATTATCACCCCGCAGTATCGGATGCCCAACCTGAAAGCTCCGTAAATTTTGCGTAAAACTTTCACGAGCAAGCCGTCAGACTGCGTGCGTCAAAGGGCAGCTTTTGGCCCAGAGCAATTCAACCAGCAGCATGCTGCCAAACGGGTATGACCTCATCACGTTGCCGGGTACTCGATTCGCTTAAAGCGTCTGCGTTGCAGTTGCCATTATTATTTTTCCCATTCAACAACGAGGAAGCCCGTTGTAAAGATAAGAAATTATCTGTATTGCTAAAATCCAAAGCTGGAATCAACTATCCAATTCTCTAGAGGCGAATAGATCGAGAAAAGACATTTCTTAATATTACAGAGCGAAGCACGAATAATTTAGTTAGGCTGGTCCTGTTTTGAACGTATACAACAGGATGTGCCGTGTGAAGCCCCTAGCGACAAACCCAAGATTCGCCATTGTCTTAGCTGTTTTTTATACACTATCAATGGTTCTTGCGGCCAAAGTAACTTACCTGATGATTTTCTCCCATGAATTCCTGGCCAGCGAAGGCCGCAAACGAACAACGCGAATGATTGAAACGATCCCCGTTCGCGGGACTATATTCGACAGATTCAGTCAGCCGCTGGCAGTTTCCACACCGGTGAGCACCTTGTGGGTAAACCCTAAACAGTTTGACCCAACAAATCAGCAAGCAGCCTTACTCAAAGAACATCTTGACATCAATGAATCACTAACAAAAAACCTAACACTAAACA
Organism: Pseudomonas sp. FP2294; assembly: GCF_030687625.1. Taxonomy (NCBI): domain Bacteria; kingdom Pseudomonadati; phylum Pseudomonadota; class Gammaproteobacteria; order Pseudomonadales; family Pseudomonadaceae; genus Pseudomonas; species Pseudomonas sp. FP2294. The sequence goes on along the minus strand of NZ_CP117441.1, from coordinate 2,716,532 downwards.
CTCAAAACAAATCCTTTGCCTATTTGGCCAGAAGGATTGATCCCCAGCTGGCGAACACGATAATGGAACTATCTATTCCTGGCGTTTATGAACACCAGGAATACAAGAGATACTACCCTCAATCCTCGATGCTTGCTCAGTCAATAGGCTTCACCAATATTGACCAGAAAGGTATCGAAGGTATCGAATTAATGTATAACCATAAACTTTCTGGCCTGCCTGGCATAGAAGAGCACACGTTAAACCTACACAAGCGAGCCACTCGTGAAATCGTTGTGCACAAACCCTTTACTCCGGGAGACAATCTGCATTTGACGATTGACTCTACACTTCAACATTACGTTGAAAAAGCACTACTGAAAGCCCTCATGAAAAATGCAGCCAAGTCTGCAAGTGCGATCCTTATACACGCTAAAACAGGTGAGATACTAGCACTCTCTACAATGCCCTCTTTCAATCCCAATGCACGCAAAAGCTTCAACGCGGAGCTTATTCGAAATCGCGTTTTCACTGATGTGTATGAGCCCGGCTCAGTGATAAAACCATTCAGTATGGCAGCCGTTCTGACGGCTAAAATAATTGACAAAGACGCCATTATTCAAATAGCACCAGGATTCGTAAAGATAAATGGATATACCATCAGGGATGTAGGCAGAGACAGCCAATTGGATTTGGCGGGAATTATCCGCCGCTCTTCAAATGTTGGCATGAGCAAGGTCGCGATTCCGACAGGTGGAGCAGTCATCTCGCAATTGCTTACTGAGTTGGGATTCGGAATCAACACAGCTATCTACTTCCCCGGGGAAAGCGTCGGGACGGTTCCCGTCAACCGGGTGTGGTCCGACATTGCTACAGCGAGCCTCTCATACGGATACAGCTTGTCTGTCAACTTGGCACAACTGGCTCAAGCCTATACCGTCTTTGCGAATGACGGGAATCTAGTTCCACTATCAATAATCAAAGGCGAGGCAAAGCCGTCACGCAACGTCATAAGTCCGGAGGTCGCCAACAGTGTTCTGAGCATGATGGTGCAGGCCGTGGATGGCCCTGGAGCAGGTGGAAAGCGCGCAGCCATCGACGGTTATACAATTGCAGGCAAAAGCGGCACGTCACGCAAGGCATCCAGCGGCGGATATCAAAACAATAAATATAGAGCCATGTTCGTAGGTATCGCTCCGGCCAACGCGCCGGAATTCATAATGGCCGTAATCGTAGATGAACCCACTGCCGGAGGCTATTTCGGGGGCGCTATTGCTGCACCGATTTTTAAGGAGGTCCTTGAAGACGCTCTTCGGATCAGAAATATTCCGAGTGATGAGCGTCGTTCCACTCGCGCCACGCCTGGGCGTGCGGGGGCCCCATCGCCCGCGATGTTTACGACGCCTATACACTCGCAGCCACCATTGCGAGCCCATATACCCGCGACGGGTTGAACGCTCAGTCTGAACTGGGCAGTAAGCTGGGTTCCCAATGATGAGTTGGATGTGGGCCAGCTTTCCGAGTGCAACTCAATGATCATTGCTAGGGAGCCATTTCTCGCAGCAACGCGGCTCGCGATGAAACGGCAACAGCCCCTAGAGCTGAAAGCGCGAGATGTTCTCTCGCAATGTCACGCTGGTGCGTGCCAATCCTTCGCTTTCCTGCTGAGCGCTGCGGAAGGCTGCAGCGGATTGCTCGGCGCTTTCGCTGACGGTCACGATGCCCCGGCTGATCTGCTCGGCAACGGTACTCTGCTGCTCGGCGGCAGCGGCGATTTGGTGGTTCATGCCGTTGATCCGCTCGATCATGGTGACGATCGTGCTTACCGCGTCACCGGCCTCGGAAACGCCGGACACCGACTGCGCACTGGAGTGCTTGCAGCGTTGCATATGCTGCGAGGTCTCATCGGCAATTTTCTGCAGACTGGCGATCAGCCCCTCAATCTCTGAGGTGGCCTTCTGGGTACGCTGTGCCAGGCTGCGCACCTCGTCGGCGACTACCGCGAAGCCGCGTCCGGCCTCGCCAGCACGGGCAGCCTCGATGGCAGCGTTGAGCGCCAGCAGGTTGGTCTGGTCGGCCACCGACTTGATCACTTCAAGCACGCCGCCGATATTGCCGGTTTCATTCTTCAGCCGACCCATGGCCATATTGGACTGTTCGATTGTCTCGGCCAGTTCGCCGATCATGTTCACGGCATCTTTGGCCTTCTGCTGGCTGTACAGGGCCGCGCTATCGGCCTCGCTGGCGGCACTGGCGGCGGATTCGGCATTGCGCGCGACATCCTGCACGGTGGCGGCCATTTGGTGAACGGCGGTGACGATCTGCTCGACTTCGCACTGTGCCACAGCCACGCTTTCGGCGTTTCTCAGGCTCGATTGGCTAAGCTCCTGGCTGGATTCGGCCACGGTTTGTGAGGACAGGTTTATGCCCTTGGTCATGTCCCGCAGGTTCTCTTGCATGCTCAGCAAGGCGGCCATGATGCTGGCTTGTGGTGGCTCAATCGTGCGCTCGCTAGCGCGCAAATCGCCCTGGGCAACCCGTTGGGCGAGCTGGTTGAGTTCACTCGGTTCGGCACCCAGCGCGCGCAGCAGGTTGCGGCTGATGACGTAGCCCAGTACCGCAGCTAGCAAGACGGCCAGCGCCGTAATGGCGAGCAGCAGGTTGCGTTGTGACAGATAGTTTGCGTCATTTTCGCTGACCTGCAGGTCTGCCTTCTGGTTGGTGTAGCGCAGGTATTCGCCAATTGCCCGGGTCAGCTCGGCCAGCAATGGTGTGCACTGCTCGCTGACCATGCGCATGGCCTCATCGTTTTCACCCTTGAACAGGTGTTCGGCAATGGTGTGCGCTACCGGTTTGTAGCGGCTCTCGACCTGCTCGATGGTTGAGAACAGCTCACGTGATCTGGGCGACACATCATCATGGCTATCAATTGCCTGGCGTAGCGCGGCGAGGCTGCTGGCCACCGTTTGTTCGTTAAGGGCAATCGCGCCCCGCTGCTGTCCTCTCGCAGTGACATTGCTGTTCAAGGCGATGTTACGCAGGGCAATCGCGCGCTGGGCGGCGGCGTCGTTCAGTGTGTTGGCCAGGCGGGTACGTGCATCAACCCCATTAACGTAGAGAAAAAAATCCTTATTGCTGTTAGCCAGGGCGTACAGCGAGATGGCGGCGATCAGCAACATAAACGCGACCAGGCTGGCATAGCCGGCATAGAGACTGGTGCGTGTAGAGAACCGGAGAGTGTGCGATGGCATGATGTACCTGCGTAATGAGAGGAGCAATTAAGGGACACCTGCAAGGGTATGTATTCGCCCCTGGTCCGCATCCTGCGCAGGTATTCTTTTGTTCATCGGCAACGAGTAGCGGCGTTGTTTCCTGGCCAGCGATACTTGTACAAGAATTTATTCCTGTACAACTCTTGTACAGATATATTTGGATGATGTCGTCATGACATCACTCAATCCCGATGAACGGTTAGTCACCTCCGGTTTCTGACAGGCGCGAGAAATAGAGGCCGGGCTGACTGTCGCCAACGTCAGCGATAGCTCGAAAGCGCTCCTTTCTCTGACAACATCGCCCTAGCCCGCGCTCAACCCCCACAACACATCCAGCACATGCTGCGTCGGCCGCTCGACGTCCCCACCACGGTGGGCAATACCCAGTTGACGCCACAATAAAGGCTGTAATGGCCGCATGACGATCCGGGTATCGGGCAATGGTGTGGAGGCTTCATGGGGCAACAACGTCGCGCCGTAACCGGCCGCCACCAGGCTTTTGATCGCATCGTTGTAGTTCAGTTGAATACGCGGCATGGGCTGGCATCCATCACTGGCGAACCACTCCGAGGTCAAGCGCGAAAGCCGAGTAGTGTTGTCATTCAGAATCAATGGCTGAGCGGCCAGCCAACCAGGGCTCACAACATCCGGGCATTCCCAGCGTGCCGGCAAGAAAGCCATGACCGGGTCCCGCCGCCATGGTTCGATCCGCAATGCCTTCACCGGGGTCTGTGGCAGCGCGACCAGACCGATCTCCAAAGAGCCCTCGGCAAGCTTCTTCAAGGTTTCCTGCGACGTGAGCACCGCGACCTGCACATCGATAGCGGGATGGCGTTGGCTCAAGGTCTCCAACGCTTGCGGCAACAACTGCGCGATAGCCCCTGTGGAGGCACCCAGCCGCACACACCCGGCCAAGCCCTGCACCTGACGCTCCACATCCTCAAGCGCCTGCTCGGCATCCGCCAACAGGCGCCGCGCGCGGCCCACCAGGGTTCCTCCAATCGCCGTAGGCTGCACGCGCCCACGCGTGCGCGACAACAGCTTGCCGCCAACCCGCGACTCCAGGTCGGCGATATGCAAACTCACCGTGGGGGGCGCCAGGTGTAGCGCACGGGCCGCCTCGGCAAACGAACCCAGGTCGGCAATGGCCACCAACGTGCGCAGACGGTCTAGGCTGATTTCGCGCATGGTTACTCACCCTTCAGAAAAACTGAATTTCATCGTTTGGAAATTCAACTTTTCCTATCTTAACCCCGCACTGAAGATTGGAACTCCTGATTTCCTATGTCCGAGAGCATTCCATGGCAAGCCCCCTTGTATTCATCGACGGCGACCAAGGCACCACCGGGTTGCAAATCCATCAACGTCTACGCGACCGGACCGATCTGCGGCTCATCACGCTCAGCCCCGAACACCGCAAGGACCCGCAACGTCGCGCCGAAATCATCAACGCCTGCGACATCGCGATTCTCTGCTTGCCCGACCAAGCCGCACGCGACGCCGTAGCGAGCATCGAAAACCCCGCCGTTCGGGTGATCGATGCGAGTTCGGCGCACCGCACTCATCCAGACTGGACCTATGGTTTTGCGGAGATGAACTCACAGCAGGCCCAGCACATCGCCCTGGCGCGGCGGGTCAGCAACCCCGGTTGCTATCCCACGGGAGCGATAGGGTTGCTGCGCCCATTGCTGGAGGCCGGGTTGCTGCCCAGGGACTTCCCGACGAACATTCATGCGGTGTCGGGCTATTCCGGAAAAGGCCGCGTCGGCGTGCAAGAGCATGAGGGAGAAGGCGCGTCACAGGCGCCGTCGTTTCAGGTTTATGGCCTGGGGCTGGCACACAAACATATTCCGGAAATTCAGCAGCAAAGCGGTCTGACGGAACGGCCGATGTTTGTGCCGGCCTATGGGGCTTTTCGTCAGGGGATCGTGCTGACCATACCGTTGCAACTTCGGTTGTTGGCGCCGGGCGTGGATGCGCTGCGGTTGCATGCGTGCCTTATGCAGCACTACATCGGTGCGGAGCATGTACAGGTGATGTCGATGCAAGAGTCTAAAGAGTTGACGCACCTTGATCCTCAGGCGCTTAACGGGACGGACAGATTGCGCTTGGTGGTGTGTGAAAATGATGAGACGGGGCAGGTTTTGTTGGCTGCGGTGTTTGACAATCTTGGGAAGGGAGCCGCTGGAGCGGCGGTGCAGAATCTGGACTTGATGGTTGCAGGAAGCCGTTTGCAATCCAGTCGGGCTCGGGGTTAAACGGTCGTCCACGGCAGGCAGCAATCGGCCAAACTCAGCCGTTCACTGCCTATTGCGGCCATTGCTCAAGCAATATCGAGACGAATTTTTCCGCCGCTGGCGAAAGTGATGATCCGCGGCGGTAGACCAAGCCCAAAGAGCGGTTCACAACCGGTTCGATCAACGGGACGCTGACCAAGGTGGGATGATCTTCCGCCGGCATGGACAGGCTCGGCATCGCCGAAACCCCCAGACCGGCCTCCACCAGGCCCAGAGAAGTGGAGAGATGCTGCACTTCGTAGAACCATTGCGGCCGCCAACTCAACCCAGAAAGGGCATGATCGAGCAGCATGCGGTTCCCGCTCAGGCGCCCTACCCCAATAAGACGGTAATCGCTCAGTTCAGACCAAGTGACCGCACTGCGCCCAGCCAATTCATGATCGCGCCGGCACGCCAGTACAAAAGGTTCGCTGACCAATGGCACGAACTCAATGTCCGGATGCTGCCCACTCATCATGTTGATACCGAAGTCGGCCTCCCCCCGCAGTACCGCTTCAAGCCCCTCATTGGCACTCAAATCCAGCAGACGGATCCGGATTTTTGGGTAGCGCTCGTTGTACAGCCGAATGACTGAAGGCAAGAAATAGAATGCGGCAGTTGGGATACACGCCAGGGTTACCCGGCCAATCTGGCGCTCGGCCAGTTCACGGATATTGAGAATCGACTCATCGAAGTCATCCAGCAACCGACGCGCCTTTGGAAGAAAGTCACGGCCGACGCTCGTGAGGCTGACCTTGCGTGTGGTGCGATCCAGTAAAGAGGTGCCCAACCCCTCCTCCAGTTTTTTTATCCGCCGACTGAGTGCAGGTTGAGACAGATGCAAGGCATCAGCTGCTTCGTGAAAACTGCCAAGTTCGGCAATTTTAACGAAAGATCGAATGTCGTTCAGCTCATAGTCCATGTCTTATCTCATCAGCAGCAGGCACCAGAAGAACACCCAGCGTAAATTTATCGTTCGCAAAACGCAATAATCTCTTCAATCTTTGCATTTGATAGATTTTTTAAAGCTTGAGACTCTTGCCCCAAGAACATCAATTGCGTCGATTGATTAACAAGAGTCAGCATCATGCAAAGAATTCCCTGTGTGCTTATGCGCGGTGGCACCTCTAAAGGCCCGGTTTTTCTTGACTGGGACTTACCGGCAGCCATTGAGGCCCGTGACGAACTGCTGCTCAACCTGATGGGCTCCGGCCACGAGCTGGAGATCGACGGAATCGGCGGGGGCAGCCCGCAAACCAGCAAGGTGGCGATTGTCAGCCCTTCGCTGCACCCGGACGCAGACGTTGACTACCTGTTCGTTCAAGTGATGGTTTCGCAACGCCGGGTCGACAGCGCGCCCAACTGCGGCAACATGCTGTGCGCCGTCGGCCCGTTCGCCATCGAACAGGGCCTGGTCAAAGGCACACCGGGCCGCACCCGTGTGCGCATTCGCAACGTAAACACAGGGACCTTTATCAACGCTGACGTGTACACACCGGATGCCAAGGTCAGTTACGAGGGCGACACCGCCATCGATGGTGTGCCGGGTACGGCAGCGCCGGTGCAACTGACGTTCCTCGATGCGGCTGGCAGCAAGACCGGCAAACTTTTCCCTACCGGCAATAAACAAGACTTGATCGACGGCATTGCAGTGACTTGCATTGATATGGCCATGCCCATGGTGCTGATCGAGGCCAGTCAACTGGGCAAGCGTGGCGATGAAAGCCCGGCAGCACTGGACGCCGATAAAGACTTCCTGCGGCGCCTTGAGTCATTGCGGCTTAAGGCAGGCCTGGCCATGGGCCTGGGTGATGTCAGCGACAAAGTGATTCCAAAGCCGGTGCTGGTCTCGCCCGCCAAAGCCGGCGGTACGATCCAGGTTCGCTATTTCATGCCACATAACTGCCACCGCGCTCTGGCCATTACCGGCTCGATTGGGTTGGCCACCGCGTGCGTGATAGAGGGCAGCATCGTCGCGCAGATGCTCGGCGGGATCAGTACGCCGCGCCTTGAAGCGGTGCGTATCGAACATCCGAGCGGCGGGATTGATGTCGTATTGTCCTACACCGGTGTCAACGATGAGACAATTCAAGCGTCCGTAGTACGCACTGCGCGCAGGCTTTTCTCTGGTTATGTCTACGCCACAAACGCTCAACGCCTGGCCGGGTAATTCCGGTGGTCGTTGGAGCTTTTGCATCCGCACAATTCTAAAAATGGGTGATGCCATGAAAGTTGTTAAATCGCTCTACTTCCAGGTTCTCTGCGCCGTGGTGCTGGGCATCATGGTTGGGCATTTCTGGGCTCAGCAGGCCATCGCGCTCAAACCACTGGGTGATGCGTTCATCAAGCTCATCAAAATGATGATTGCTCCCGTGGTGTTCTGCACCATCGTCACCGGCATCGCCGGGATGAGCGACAAACGCTCGCTCGGCCGCCTGCTCAGCAAAACCATGCTGCTGTTTTTCGGCCTCACGGTGATCAGCCTGGTGATCGGCCTGGTGGCGGTGTACGTGTTCCAGCCGGGTGCCGGCATGAACATCGATCCCAGCCAACTGAGCACCAAGGGCTTGGCCCAGTACACGGAGTCGGCTGCGAAGCTTGGGGTTGTGGAGTTTTTCATGCACATCATCCCGGACACTTTTATCGGTGCCTTCAGTAAAGGGGAAGTACTGCCGGTGCTGTTTATCGCGGTGTTGTCCGGCTTCGCCCTGTCATCCCTGGGCGAGCGCGGCAAGCCAGTACTCGACGTGCTCGAATCGGCTTCGCAGATGGTGTTCAAGATCTTCGCTTACCTGATGCGTTTTGCTCCGATCGGCGCCTTTGGCGCCTTGGCGTTCACCGTCGGCCAGTACGGCATCACTTCGCTGGGTTCGCTGGCGAAACTGATCATGACCTTGTACATCGCCTGCGGCTTCTTCGTGTTCGTCGTATTGGGCAGTATTTGCCGGGCCAACGGTTTCAGCCTGTGGAAACTGCTGCGCTACTTGCGCGAGGAGTTTCTGGTGGTACTCGGCACCTCTTCCACAGAACCCGTCATGCCGCGCATGTTGGAGAAACTCGAAGCACTGGGTTGCAAAAAAGGCGTCGTGGGCCTGGTACTGCCCACAGGCTACTCGTTCAACTTGGACGGCACGGCCATCTACCTGTCATTGGCGGCGATTTTCATTGCCCAGGCCTGCAACATTGACCTGAGCTTTACGCAAATCATCACCATGCTGGCGATCATGCTGCTGTCCTCCAAAGGCGCGGCCGGCGTGACCGGCAGCGGGTTCGTGGCACTGGCCTCGACCCTGACGGTCATTCACGACATCCCGTTGGCCGGGCTGGCGTTGCTGATCGGCGTTGACCGCTTCATGTCTGAAGCGCGGGCCCTGACCAGCCTGGCCAGTAACGCGGTCGCGACCGTGGTGATTTCGATGTCTGAAAATGCCTGCCACCGCGAAACGCTGACGCGGATGCTCGACGCAAAACCCGATGAGGCAACAGCCTGGGAAGACCTGAAGGTCGCCAAACGCGTCTAGCGCAAACCGCAAACACCTGACTTGACAGCCCCCTCCCCGCCAGGCGCCATTGTGCCGCCCGGCGGGTCAGGGCTCGTGCGCCTCGGCGTCAGCCATTCTTACGATAACAACAAGAGAATCGTCCTATGCTCGCTTTCCTTGGCTTGGCCATGGTGGTCGTATTCACCTTCCTCATCATGACCAAGCGCTTGTCGCCAATCGTCGCGCTCACCGTGGTGCCTATCGTCTTCGCCGTGATTGGCGGTTTCGGCGGCACCACCGGCAAAATGATGCTCGACGGCCTGAAAATGGTTGCACCGTCTGCCGCGTTGCTGCTGTTTGCCATCCTGTTCTTTGGCCTGATGATCGACGCGGGGTTGTTCGACCCGCTGATCCGCAAGATCCTCAAGCGCGTCAATGGCGACCCGATGAAAATCGCAGTGGGCACGGCCCTGCTGTCCTTGCTGGTCGCGCTCGACGGCGACGGCACCACCACCTACATGATTACCTGTGCGGCGATGTTGCCGCTGTATAAACGCATCGGCATGAACCCGATGATCCTGGCGACCATCGCCATGCTGTCGTTGAGCATCATGAGCGGCATGACCCCTTGGGGCGGCCCCGCGACACGGGCCATCGCCGCGCTGGGCCTGGATGCAGGGGAATACTTCGTGCCGTTGCTGCCGACCATGATCGGCGGCGCCATGTGGGTAGTCTTCACCGCCTTCCTGCTGGGGCGAGCCGAGCGCAAGCGTATCGGCAACGTGCAACTGCAAAGCGGTGGCGGCGATTGCTACATCAACGCGATTCTTGAGGACACCCCTCACAAGCGTCCGAAGCTGGCCTACGTCAACCTGGTGCTGGTGATTGCGGTGATGGTCGCCCTGGTGCTGGGCCTGATGCATTCGGCGATCCTGTTCCTGATCGGCTTTGTGCTCGCGCTGATGATCAACTATCCGCAATTGGACATTCAGAAAGAACGCATCCTGGCGCACTCGGGCAATGCCATGACGGTGGTGCTGCTGGTATTTGCCGCAGGGATCTTTGCCGGGATTTTTTCCGGCACCAAGATGGTCGACGCCCTGGCGCAGACCCTGGTCGACTGGATCCCGCCGTCCTGGGGCCACCTGTTCCCACTGGTGGTTGCGATCACCAGCATGCCGCTGACCTTCGTGCTGTCCAATGACGCCTACTATTTTGGCGTGGTACCGATCCTGGCCAATGCCGCCGCGGCATACGGCATCGACCCGGTGGAAATCGCGCGGGCCTCGATCCTCGGGCAACCGGTGCACCTGATGAGCCCACTGGTCGCCTCAACCCTGTTGCTGGTGGGCATGGTCGACCGTGACATCGGCGACTTCCAGAAAGCCACCGTCAAATGGGCAGTGCTGACCTCCCTGGTCGTTACCGCCCTGGCCTTGCTGACTGGGGCCATCAGCCTGTTTACCTGATTCATCTTCCTGCTGCCGTTCAACGCGCCTCGCTCACGGGGCGCGTGCTGCCCTGCACCCCGAATAACAACAATGAGACGTTTGCCATGAACCTTATGTATTCCCGTCGGGCCCTTTTTTGCGCGTTCGGCCTGGTCCCCCTCGCCGGTGCCAATGCCGAAGGCTTTATTGACGACAGCAAACTCAAGCTGCAACTGCGCAATGTGTATTTCAACGAGAACTTTCGCGATGAGCACGGCATGAGCGCACGCGCCGCGAGAACGGCCAAAAGCGAGCGCACCGAGTGGGCCCAGGGATTCCTGCTGGACTACCAGTCCGGGTTCACCGCCGGCACCCTCGGCCTGGGCATGGATGCCCTGGGGCTCTATGGCGTGAAACTCGACTCAGGCCGCGGGCGCAGCGGCACGGGGCTTCTGCCGGTTCACGATGACGGCCGCGCAGCCGGTGAATTTGCCAGTGCCGGTGCCACCGCAAAAGCCAGGTTCGCCAAAACCATCGTCAAGTACGGCACCTTGCTGCCCAAGACGCCGGTGCTGATTTACAACGACGCACGCTTGCTGCCCCAGACCTACCAGGGCACCCAGGTCAGCAGCAACGACATCGAGAACCTGACCGTCACCGGTGGGCACCTGGACCGTTTCAAATTACGCGACTCCACCGACAGCGTACCGATCGTGCCGGATGGCTACAGCGGCGAAAAATCAGGGGATTTCAACTACGCCGGTGCTGAATACAAATGGGGCAAGAACACCCGGCTGAGCTATTTCTACGGTGAACTGGAAAACTTTTACCGACAGAATTTCGCCGGCATCCAGCACGACCTGCCGTTGGCCGGAGGCGTGCTGACCGGCGACCTGCGTTACTTCAACAGCGTTGATGGCGGCTCGGCCTACGCCGGAAAAATCGACAATGACATGCTCAGCGGCCAATTGTCCTACGCGATCGCAGGCCATACGTTCGGCGGCGGCTACCAGACCCTGCGCGGCGATGCCGGTTTGCCTTACATCAGCGGCGCCACCGTGTACTCGTTCAGCAACGCCGGTATCGGCAAGTTCATCGAGGAAGATGAGAACACCTGGATGCTCAACTACGGCTACAACTTCGCCGCCGCTGGCGTGCCGGGCCTGACCTTCTCCACGCGCTACCTGAGCGGCAATGACGGCAAGTCCACGAGCACGGTCAAGGAATGGGAGCGTGACGCCGAGCTGGCCTATGTTGTGCAAACCGGCACGTTCAAGGGCCTGGGCATGCGCATGCGCAACTACGTCTACCGCTCCGAGTTCTCCCGGGGCCGTGACAGCAACCGCCTCTACCTCACCTACGACATCGCACTCTGGTAGGTCGTTGGGCATTCGTCTTTGCCAAAAACGGAGCTTCCCGACCGGCCACAAGCATTTTATCGCCTGTGGCTGCGGAAACCGTCGTAGTTACGGTGCTACGTCAGCGCCGGACAGCTGGGTGATCAGTGCCACCGTAAGGTAAAGCCTCGGAGCAATGCTCGACAGCTCGATGTATTCGTCATCGGCGTGCAATCCGGCACCGACGACACCCATCGTCTCCAGCACAGCCGGTTTCGCGCTCCCTGGCATGTATGCGTAGCCCGCATCGGTGCCAAAGCGCATGGCGATAGGCTCAATGTTGCGGCCTATTTTTTTGTAAAGCGCTTGTGCGGCTTTCGCCAGTTGTTCGGAGCCCGGATTCTTGGCCAGCGGTGGGCGACCCTTTTCCAGGCGCAATGTCACTTCAGTGCCATCGATGAGTTTATTCGCAGCGATGCGTTGGGCGTCGGCGAGTACGCGGTCAGTTTCACTCAGATCGGCATAACGCATATCTGCCTCGGCCGAGGCGCTGGAAGGAATGATGTTGCGTTTCTCTCCGCCTTTTATCAACGTCCAGTTGACCGTGGTGCCTTTGGCCGGATCGCCAAGGTCCTTGAGTTGCAACATCTGGTGCGCGAGTTCCATGGCCGCGTTGTGCCCGGCTTCAGGGGCAGAACCAGCATGCGAAGACTTGCCCTTCACGTCGAGAAACACGCCGTTTATGCCGTTGGTAGCGACGGTTACCGCGTCCCTGTCCGGTGGCTCGTACGAGAACACATAGTCCTGCTTGCGAGCGAGCTCGGCGATGATTTTTTTCGAACCCGCAGAGCCGGTTTCTTCATCGGGATTGAACAGCACTGTTAGGGTGCCGAAATCCTTGAACTTCTGATCCTGCAGTATCTGCAATGAATGCAGAATCATCGCGACGCCACCTTTGGCGTCAGCAACACCGGGACCGTAGGCGCGCTCGCCGTCGAGCTTGAACGGGCGTTTCGCCGCTGTACCTGGCCCGAACACCGTGTCGTAGTGGACCATCAGCAGAAAGTTCTTGCTGCCAGTGCCTTTGAGCGTGCCCACGATGTTGTCGCCCGCGGAGGGGATCGCAGGTGTCGTGGTGACTTCAGCACCCAACCCCTTGAGCCGCTCAACTAACATCGCGCTGACAGTTTTCAGGCCGAGCCCATGGCCGGTTCCGGTATCAATGTCCACCAGCTCTTTGACGGTGGCAAGATAGGCTTTTTGTTCGGCCTCGGCTTTTTTCAGCAACTGGGGGGCCAAATCCGTAGCGAACGCGGTACAGGATAAGAATGAACACGCGAGCGCGGCGGCGATGGATGAACGTCGGATAAGCATGCTGTCTCCTTCAGATCATTGCTAATTGAAGCCCCATCTTTACCCCATAAATTTCGTCAACGCCACCTATCGCTGCGGGCGTTCACGCAGGCAATGCTGGTTACCAGCAATATAGTTTGTCTATGAATGCCAACACAGAATTGACCCACCTCCCTATCGGTACTAATCCATTAAGGGCAATGGTTTTCGAGGCGGCAGACCGGGTCAGCAATATTTCGGCAACTGGGTCAATTCGACTTCGGTGCCAACACGAAGTCGACTTTTTCAACAGAATCGGCCAAGAGCCGACAATGCTCCAGCCGGTCTCACCCCTTGCTCAGATCAACCAACGGCGTCTGCCGCACCTCAGTCTCCCGCCCATCCTGAATCTCGCTCACCCGCTTCAAGGCCTTATCCACCGCCACCTTATCCGCCAACAAGCTGTAGCTGATGCGGAACTGCTTGTGTTCCTTGGGCCCAATTGTCGGTACCAGGTTCAGTGGCCGCTGATAACGGCGGTTGTAGGAAAAACTTGTCCCCGGCTCCAGCCCCGTGACATAGCCCTGGCCTTGGGTATCGGTGTTTTTCCACAGGGAAAACACGGGCAGTGTCTGGGTGTTGAAGCCGACCGAAACGCCCAGGCTGCCGGCCTTGTTGTGCAACACGGTCAACGTGTCGCCCTTGGCATCGGCATACGGCACCACGTTGTAAACCGTTTCGTCGTAGTCCCTGGTCGGTGCGCGGTAGGTTTGCCAGTCGGGCAGATCGCCCTTGGCCTTGTCGTTGAACGGCGACACCTGTTTCACCGGCGCGGCAAAACGGGCGCCCTGCTCCAGGAACGGGGTGCTGAAGTTGCTGTGATACAGCGCCTGGTATTCCTTCGGATAGTCGCCGTTGTTAGTCAGGGTGTCGTTGAGGGTGAACACGACGCTGCCGGGTTCGGTGACCAGTTCGGTCGCGACCGAGAAATCGACCTTCTTGAACGCCTGCTCTTTCAGTTCGCCACGTAGGGTGATGGCGTACGGTGGTTTTTCATCGATATGCAGGGTGACTTTGTTCGCAGGAATGTTGGCGGCCCGACCGTGCAGGGTCAGCAGTTCGCCGTTGTCGATGCCTGGGTGGCCGACCCATTCGAATCCGCAGCGGGTGACCAGCTCATTGAAACCTTCCAACCAGCCCAGACCACCGCGGCCATTGAGCTCGATGAAGGACGGATTGACCACTTCCTTGACCGGCGAATCCCAGCCCATGCGCACATTGCCCACCGAGGCCTGCAAGACGTTCATTCCGCGAGTCGGCACTACCGAGAGTTTCAGCGTGCCGTTATCGATTTCGACGATGCTGACGCCCTCCTGCCGACCGCCGTGCAGGGTGCGCAGGGTAACGCTGAAGGGTTTGTCGGTTTTTAGTCCGAGTTGCTGACTGGTGATCTGCCAGTTCTGGGCAGCTTTGTCGGTGTCGAGCAGAACGTAATCCCAAGCCATGGCGTGGGAGGCAGCGGACAGTGCGCTGAGGGCAACAAAGAGTTTGAGCGGGGTCATGGCGGCAGCCTTTCTTGGAGTTGTGCCATTTTTATAAACTTGATGAAACGTTTCAGCAAGCTAAAAAATCGAACCAACTCCGACGAGGCTGGCAACGCAGCGGCCAGTGCAGTTTGAGATCACTGAGCAAACACGGTCAGCTCTCGTGGCCTGCATACCGCAGCCCCTCTATCCACTCTTCAATACACTCGTATCGGCAAAGGCTGGGTGAAGGCCCTAGGCCTTGATATAGATCCGTCCCCTTTTTCTTTTTTGCGGCGTTGTGAAAACGTCTGCTCAGGCCTGGCTGATATCCAGCAATCGAGGCATGGCAATCGCCAGATAATCCTGCGTATCGAGCACCATCGACGCATCCAGCCGCCCCGCGTTGAAGGCTATTTCAGCGTAGCCTGTGGTCAAGGCCGGATCGACGATCAATTGAATTCGCTCATCGAAGACAAAAGGAGGGATGGCGCCGATCCGGCACCCGGTCAGTTCCATGGCGGTTTCGGCCTTCACCAGCTCGGCTTTTTTGCCGCCCAGGGCCGCTCCGACTTTCTTCATGTCCAGCTTCTGGTCGCCCGGCAGTATCACCAGTGCATAGGGTCCGGCCTGCCCCTTGAGGGAGCAAAGCATGGCCTTCGCGCCCTGGCCGGGCTCGGTGCCACGGATTTCGGCGACGCGCGCCGACTGGCCCTCGGCATCGTGCATCAACACCCGGTAGGAGGCTGAGCGGGCATCGAGTAGTGCCACGAGGCGATCGAACATGGGATGCATGGAGTTTTCCTCTGGTTTACAGGAGCAGGTCGTAGGACAGTTTGCTGATCAGAATCACCAGCAACACCAGGAATAGAGCCCGGACAAAGGGCACGCCTTTATGAACCGCCAGCCAGGTGCCAGTGAGCGCGCCCAGAATGTTGAATGCCGCCATGGGGATTGCGATCAGGTAGAGCACGTTACCCGTCGGAATGAAGAACATCAGTGCCGCTACGTTGGTCGCGATGTTCACTAGCTTGGCCGATGCTGAGGCATGAAGAAAGTCGAAGGCGAAGCAGCGGATAAACAGGAAGATCAGGAAGCTGCCAGTGCCGGGACCGAACAGACCATCGTAGAAACCGATGGCACCGCCGATGACGATCGCCAGCAGTTTTTCCTTGGTACCGATACGCATGGGTTTGTGCAGGGCGCCGAAATCTTTTTTCCAGAAGGTGTAGATCGCCATCAGTACAATCAACACCAGCACCGCCGGCCGGATCATCGACTGGGGCACGAACGACACCGTGGCGGCTCCGAAGAAGGCCATGACAAAAGCCGCGCAGGCCGCGGGGATCACAAGACCCCAGTCAATCACCACCTTACGCACGAAGGACCGAGCCGCGAATGCCGTGCCGCAGGCGGCCGCAACCTTGTTGGTACCCAGCAGCGCCGCCGGTTGAGCGCTGGGTAGCACGTTGAACAGCGCGGGAATCTGGATCAGTCCGCCGCCGCCCACCGCCGCATCGATCAGGCCGGCGGCGAAGGCGAACACGCAAAGGATGACAATATCGACCATGAAATCAGGCTCTGACTATGTAGGGTTGATGAGGGTCCAGCGGCACCACGCGTGCCGGATCATTGACCCCGAAGACACGTAACATCCAGCGATCACGGCCGTCGTAACGGGGTGTAAAACCATCCCGGGCATGCAGGGTTTGCTGGTTTTTGAAGATCAGCATGTCCCCTGGTTGCAGCAGTATGTGGTGCACGACATCGGGATGATTGGCAGCGGCGGCGAACAGCTGGAGGGCAAACTGCGCATTGGCGCAGGTCGTTTCGACACTCGCTTTGTTGTAGCGGCAATACAGGCCATCGTTTGCGCTTCTGTACAGCAAGGGGACGTTTTCCAGCACATTCCCCTGTTTGCCGAAGGAGGCCGGTCGGCGAACGGTGAAGTTCGGTCGTGACAATTCTTCTTCGACGCAGGCCGGGAGAATGGCCAGCACCTCGTCAATTGCGACGATGCGCGTCGGCACGTCGAGCTCGCAGCGCAGGCCGGTCAGGGACAGGTACTCCGGACAGGCCGACAACTGCGAGACGGGTTCGCAGGTCAAAGGCAAGTGAGGGTTGTCGACATGCATGTCCAGATCCGCGCGCGAGCCATAGGAACTCTTTTCGGTCTCTCGCTTATGCTTGGGCGATACGTGACGGAACACTGTGTCGTTGCTCTCACCGTCGTACGCCAGCGGATGGGTTTGCAGAGTTTGCAGCACGGACAAAATAGCCCCGGCCAGCGTCGGCACGTTCTCGATACCCGGCTCCAGGTCATAGGGCGTGGCGGGCAGTTGCGGGTCCAGCGGCAGCCCCCTGATGATCATCGCCACTTCAGGCGCCTGTGGAAAATTGCGCAGCTGCTGGATTTTCTCGGTGCACAGGACACTTTCCAGCAACAGCCCCAGGACCGGCATGTGGCGGATACCCGAGGCGCTATCGGTCACGTCCAGCGATGCCAGACCGGCCTGAAGTGTGCGTTGTTCTTCGAGCGACAGATGAATTTGCGGTATCTCCCGTCGGGTCGACGTCACTGAATTTTGTTCCTGCCATTCATGAATTACTTCATCAACACCCGCTGCGGCTTTCCCGATTACTTCTTCCAGCTTCGACACGTCCTTGCGCTCCTGTTTGCCCCATCCTTGTGGGTTGAACGGGAAGGTTAACGGAAGGACCTTTTTTGTGTTGCAATGCCGCGTTGTGAAAAATGCAATGAGGTGGAGAGTGGCGTTGAATATGTTGGGGGAACTTGAAGCCTTCGCGACCGTGGCTCGCAAGCGCAGCTTCGTCGCCGCGGCACGGACTCTGGGGCGCTCCCCCAGCGCACTGACCCGTGCCGTTCAAGCCCTGGAGGAAAGTGTGGGGCTCAAGTTGTTCCATCGCTCGTCCAATGCCGTGACCTTGACCGAAGCGGGTGAATGCTTATTGCCCCACGCGCACAAAATGCTCGATCTGCA
Source organism: Pseudomonas sp. FP2294 (assembly GCF_030687625.1). Classification (NCBI taxonomy): domain Bacteria; kingdom Pseudomonadati; phylum Pseudomonadota; class Gammaproteobacteria; order Pseudomonadales; family Pseudomonadaceae; genus Pseudomonas; species Pseudomonas sp. FP2294. Next base: position 2,698,899 of record NZ_CP117441.1, on the reverse strand, counting down.
ACGTGAGGTGGATGAAGACCTGGCCGGTCTCAGCGGCCTGGCCTCTGGCTGGATCCGTTTTTCCGCCCCCGAGGTTCTCGGACACGGGGTATTGCCCCGGTTGATCGCACAGTACTGCGAGCGTTATCCGGACGTTAACATCGATGTGATTTTCACCGATGAGATCATCGACCCGGCCAAGAGCAAGCTGGACTTCTCGATTCGCGGTGCCTTCCCACAATCCAGCGACTTGATCGGCTTTGCGCTCTGGAGTTACTCACGTTATCTGTATGCCAGCCCCGACTACCTGGAGCGCAACGGCATGCCCGACTCCATCGAGGCACTGGAGTCGCATTCGCTGATCCTGCATACGGCGCCACGGATTCTCAAGGAGTGGAATTTTCGCAGTGAAGAGCAGGCCATCAGCTTTCGGGTGCATCCAAAATTTCGTTTCAGCTCCGGCCTGGCGGTATTCCAGGCAGCCCTGGCGGGCGTCGGGATCGCCCGCTTGGCAGATTGGATGGCGGAGCCCGAAGTGGATGCGGGACGCCTGTTTCGGGTTTGTCCTGAGTACAAGCTCACCTCCAGCAACGGTGAGAGCCCACAGATGCACGCGGTGTACCCGGCCGGAAATTTGCCAATGCGGGTGAAGGCCTTGATGGAAATGATCCGCGGCTTAGGTGAAAGCCTCGAATGTAAACGCGGCTCAGCACTAATATGAGGTTACGGGGCGTTCAGCCGTGTCCGCTCACTCTGCAGTTGATCAGACCTGACACGCTGAACCCCACCCTCGGCTACCGCAGACGAGCATCGACAAGATGCTACACCGAGGATTTTGTATTAGAAACTCCTTGGCGCGACGCAGTCACCGATGTTCCGCTGCCAACATTGATCTGAATTGAGAAGTGGTCTCGGAAGATAGCCCGGCAGCTTCGAACACTGCGCAGGTGAAGCTAACGGGTGCAGGGCCTGGAGCAGTTATGATGCGGTCTGCAACCACAGCTACTGGGCTGCTTCGATAAAGCGTGCCCCCCTCATAACCCATGGCATTCTGTTGCAGGAAATCGGCGCTGTTCGAGGTATGAGGAACGGTGTCGAGAAGGCTGGCCCTGGCAAGTGCCAGCGTTCCCCCACAGATACCGGCAATTGTCGCTCCACTTGCACGACTAGCATGAAGAAACTCTCGGATATCAGGTGCTTCTGCACGTTCCCAGACCATTCCTCCAATCACGACTACAACGTCCGGTTTCCAGTCCAGACATTGTTGCAAACTGCTCTCGACCGTTACCGCCAATCCACCCTGCGAGCGAAACTGCCCCGTAGCAGAAGCGAAAAACCTGACGTCGATCCCGTAAAACGGAGACGCAGTTCCAGCAATGAAAGCGTATTCCCAGTCCGCAAAACCGGGTGTCAGTATCAATCCCACACGTGCCATCAGTCAGAATCCTCCATGAATACCAATAACATATGGCGACGACACACATACATCAAGGGCAGCTAGGGGTCGATAGCTGCCACTGGCGTACCCACGGCCCACACATCAAGATCCCCAGAGAACTCAGAAGGGTTTCGCGCCCGATCAGAGAGAATTGACCTCAATGGAAATTCAACGGATCACGCATCTGCCGCCACAAATCCTCGACCTTGAGAAAACCGCGGTTGCAGAAGGCTTCAGGTTTCTCACCCGACTGACTTCAGAATGGCAGTCAGGCACCAATCGCTTCGATGGGCCTGGCGAATGCCTCATGGCAGCGTATCTGAACCAGCAGCTTGTAGGCATTGGAGGTCTGTCTGTTGATCCGTTCACGCATGACCGTACGGGAAGGCTGCGACGTGTGTATGTGGCGCCGTTATCACGTGGGCAACAGGTTGGCCGGAGATTGGTTAGCGCGTTGCTTGCCCACGCCGCATTGCATTTTGAAAGTGTGCGTCTCTACACCGATACCCCCGATGGGAGCACTTTTTACCTGCGCTGCGGCTTCATTCGAACAGAAGACGCTGACGCGACCCACATCGTGCGGATCACAAACCTCTAAGTTTTTCGGCTATCGGCCAAAAGCGGACTGTTACGCAGGGTTAGGAGCCCTCTTTGAAGCCTGAAGGCGTCTACAGAAGAAGGCGCGGCTCAGAGAAGCCTGAATGTAAATGCAGGACCTGATGATTACGTTATTGTCAAAGATCAGCACGTGTCTTGAGAAAGTTCAGGTAACGGGCGTCCTCTGCAGCGAAAATCTCTGGGCCAGCTCCCATGTATGCACGCATAAGTTCTTCTACTGCGAGGTCATTTTGCGCATCATCCAGTAGAACCTGTCCAAGGCGCAGATGCAAAAAGGGGTTCCCAAGACCACCAGGGCACGTCATTGCGTACTGCAAAGCCTCGCGTGCTGAGGTGGTAAACCCTGATAGGAAGCAAGCGTCAGCGATAGCCGCCAAGATCCAGGTTGCAGCCTCCCAATCATTTTTGGGGGAAGGGATCAATTCCCAAGCGTTATTATATTGGGCTACCGCTTCTTCAAAGCGGCCTGACTCAGCCAGTAGGTCTCCGTCACTGCTGAATTTCTTTATTTGCGCGTGCAGATCCGGACTTAACTCTTCATTTCCATTCTTCATTATCCGCTCCGTAGATTCGAGAAAAAGTGAGCTAAACTTACCTTGGTTTCGCTGGTTTTTGTAGGCGTCTCGATATCTTCCACGAGACTTTGTATTGCCCATCACCAGACTTGCTTGAGCTTAGTTTGATGCCACCACCTTGGACGGGCTCTTTTTGGTGGATTGCAGCCGTTCACAGCCATAATATTAATTATGCGAGCACAACGACGTCAGGAAGTTAAAACTCCAATACATCATCGAATGGAATGAACAAAGCTGAAGCGGACATCACGAATAGGCTAGCGATATCCAACGCATCTTCAACATTTTTAAGCTCAGGCGTTGGGTACTCGTGCTCGAGAATATTTCGCATGTCGACGACTTTACGCAAGAGACTTGGCGCCAACAACCCAAGCGCCCTCAGCCGTTCGATCTTCTTCGGCACGTTCTGAATCGCCCCAGATGTACTAGACAACCCGTTGGCTGCTTTGGACTGCCCCCTGCACCGGAGACATCTCCAGCCTATGCTCCTGGCCAACGGCCGTCTTGGTCCTTTTCAGCCGGTCACGAAAGGCAGAAAACGGCCATTAGTCGCCGTTCGTCACTGTCAGGTATCGGCCTAAAGCGGTCAGTGTGTCTAAAAAGACAGGGGCGATTCAGAATTATCCAGAGGCCGGACGCCATCATCGAAAACGACGTTCCGCTTTCGAAACTTCGTTCCTTCGATACAGTGCGGTTTTCTGATCCTGTCCATGCGGAAATGCCGGAAATCTTCACGTGCAGGATCCCAGGCCACCAGATACCAGAGGGGCGGCAGAATCAACATCGCTTGCGGCTCAACCACACGTGTGCTGCTTTCACCTTTCGCATCGCGGTAATTGAACCGCAGATGCAGGCGCTGAAGAAACGCTGCCTCGAACTCCGGAAGCAAGGCAGGGTCCATTGTTCCGATATTGGATCTCTCCACCTGCGGGGCAAGTTCTCCAATATACAGGCAGTCCAGAAAATGCCGCAGATCCCGAATCTTGTCTGACGGCAGTGCCTTTTCAATCTTTGCAAGCCCGGTATCTGCAACGCTTGAAAATGGTAGATTTCCCGCCGCGCGCATAGATGCCACGCTAATCAAAAGCGCAAAAACCTCGATCACTGATAAACGTGGCGCGGTCTGAACTGAACGAGGGTCAAGCTGCAGCCCGCCGCCGCGACCAGGTTCAGAGCGAATGACAAAACCCTGCTCTCGCAACGCGTTAATGTCACGTAGCAGCGTGCTGCGGGATGCCCCTACCTGCCCTGCGAGCTCGGCAATGGTTGATGATCCGTTGCGACGGAGGCTGCGTATGATGGCTTCTTGTCGAAGGCGAACATTCATCTTCTTTGGATCAATAATCAAAGGTGTCAGATTTTGACACCTTTACCTCATAGTTTACGAGTGTCGACGCCAGCTTGATGTCTGACTCGAGCCCTCGGACCTACCGGCATTAAGTGCTGCGCCGCTACCTGGTCGCCCATCCAAACCCAAAAGGAAGATAAATGCTTACCTCCAACGGCTTTCCCCAGCCCACCTTGATCTCGGTAAACGGTGTTGAATTGGAAGTGTTTGAAGCCGGAAAAGAAAACTTTGGAAACCCGATCGTACTTTGTCACGGCTGGCCGGCGCATGCCTTTTGCTGGCGGTATCAATTGCCAGCGCTTGCGACCGCTGGCTATCACGTCATCGTGCCGAACCAGCGTGGGTATGGCAATTCTGCACGGCCGACTGATGTGACCGCATATGACCTCGCGCATTTGACTGGCGACCTTGTCGCGCTGCTTGATCACTTCGGATACGACGATGCCGTCTTTGTCGGCCATGATTGGGGCGCCAATGTTGTCTGGGGAACGGCGCTACTGCATCCAAACCGAGTGAGCAAGCTCATCGCGCTCGCACTTCCGTATCAGGAACGGGGTGACATCCCGTGGGTGGAGTTGATTGAAAGCTTCATGGGGCCTGATAACTACATGGTGCATTTCAATCGGTACCCCGGAGTGGCGGATGCGATCCTGGATCAAAACAGGCAACAGTTCCTTCGAAATCTGTATCGCAAGAACGAACAAACACAAGCACCAGAACTAGGAATGGCAATGATCAACTTGGCTGAGGCTGAGGCTGATACCGGAGAGCCGCTCATGACAGATACCGATTTGTCTGTCCTCGACGCCGCGTTTGAGATCTCTGGCTTCACGAGCAGCATCAACTGGTATCGAAATCTGGACCGCAACTGGCATCTCTTGGCGGGCGTTGACCCGATTGTTCATCACCCCGCTCTAATGATCTACGGGGACCGCGATACGATACCAAAGTCCCCAAATCTAAGTGACTTTGTGCCAAACGTCGAGGTTGTCAGCCTGGACACAGGCCACTGGATTCAGGAAGAAAAGCCAAAAGAGACAACCGAGACAATTCTGGACTGGTTAAAGAAGACGTCTGCAAGCTGACCCTCAAAAGAGCAACGACTCATTTGCGCCCTCTTTCTTGAATAGAGGGCGCATACGAACGCTGAAGGAAAAACGATGGAAGAGTCGACCTTTTTCGTCACTCCATCGCCTCGAAGTGAGTCGCTTCTGATTTTGTAGACACTCAATGGGCTAATGGCCGATTTCTTCTGGTCTCCAGCGGCATCTATGGGTCGCAAGCCGCCCCCCACAAATAGCCTTCAACCAATCAAGCCCATTCACAACCTGCAGGCCAGACACCCATCCCATTGCTCCCATCAGGCAGACCACACTACCGCGTTTTTCACTACTTGCCCCTCCGCGCCCCCTCCCCCGGAAAGCTGATCTGCCACCACCGCCTAGATCCGATGATGTTCCAGCAAAAAGTCCACAAACAACCGCACCCGCGCAGGCATTGCCGAGCCGCCTACGAACACCGCATGAATCGGTTCCCGGTCGCCGGGGTTCCAGGCTTGCAGCAGTGGTATCAGGTCGCCGCGCTGCAGATCCTCGTTTACGGTGAACTCGCCGATACGCGCAATGCCGGCACCGACTCGCGCAAGTTGTGCCAGCGCTTCACCGCTGCTGCATTCGATATTGCCGCTGACCTTCAGGGAAAATTCTTTCCCGTCGCGGATGAACGGCCAGTTAGGCTCGGCACGCCGGAAGTTGAAACCCAGGCAGTTGTGCCGGAGCAGGTCTTCCGGTTCCTGGGGGGTGCCGTGGCGCTGTAGATACTCGGGCGATGCCACCACGACCTCACCGGTGTCGCCGAGCCTGCGTGCGGTCAGCGGGCTGTCGGGCAGATGGCCAAAGCGTATTGCTACGTCGGCTTGGCCGCCAAGAATGTCGACCACTTCGTCGCCAAGGTTGAGGTCGACGACGATGTTCGGGTACTGCGCGCTGAATGCCGCCACCAAGGGAACGATGGTCTGCCGCCCATGGCCAAGGGCGGCGCTGACCCGTAATCGGCCCCTGGGCACGCCCTGGTCGGCGATGGCCTCTTCCATCTCGTTCATGTCCGACAGAATACGTCGGGCACCTCGCAGGAACGCCTCGCCCTCGGCGGTGAAGATGATCGCGCGAGTGGTGCGCAACAGCAGCCGGGTGCCAAGGCGTAGTTCGGTACGCGCGATGATCCGGCTGACCGCCGAGGGTGTCAGCCCCAATGCACGGGCGGCCGCCGAGAGGCTGCCCTCCTGCGCCACGCTGGCGAACACAAGCATTTCACCGGATCTGCCGTTGAAGTCCATTTGTGCCTCTTGCGCAAAGGTGATTGCCAAAAATGCTATCTACCGCCTCAGATGGCTGGATCGTAGCATTGGCGGCATAGATAAGGAGCCTTTCATGCGTATCAATCCACCCCTCGTTGCACTCGCCATGGGTGCCTTTGGCATCGGCGTTACCGAGTTCGCCCCCATGGGCATGTTGCCGAGCATTGCGGCGGACCTCGGCGTTTCGATTCCTGCTGCGGGCCTGTTGGTGAGCGCTTACGCCCTGGGCGTACTGCTCGGCGCGCCACTGATGACCCTGACCACCGGCAGGATTCCCCGGCGCTACCTGCTGATAGGGCTTATGGCGATTTTCACCCTGGGCAATCTGATGTCAGCCCTGGCGACCGATTACTACAGCCTCATGGTCGCCAGGGTGGTGACCTCACTGAACCACGGCGCGTTTTTTGGCGTGGGCTCCATCGTCGCCGCCAGCGTGGTCGCCCCAGAGAAACGCGCCGGCGCGGTGGCGGCAATGTTTATGGGCCTCACCCTGGCGACCATCGGCGGTGTGCCGCTGGCTGCCTGGTTTGGCGAACTGTTCGGTTGGCGCACCGCGTTCTGGGGCATTACCGGCCTCGGCGTGGTGGCCATGGCCGCATTGTGGTTCGCCCTGCCCAACCTGAAGGCGCCGCCAAGCGTCGGAGTAATGGCCGAAATTCGCGTACTGGGCCGTGGCCCGGTGCTGGGTGCGTTGGCCCTCACCGTCGTCGGCTCGGGTGCCATGTTTACCGTCTTCACCTACATCGCGCCGATCCTCAGCAGCGAGACCCACGCGTCCACCGCCTACATCACCGCGATGCTGGTGCTGTTCGGCGTGGGGCTCACACTGGGCAACATGTGGGGTGGCAAGGCTGCCGACCGCTCGATAGATCGTACCCTGATCGTATCGTTGAGCGTGCTGATTGCCGTCTTGCTGGCGTTCACCGTACTGATGCGCTGGCCGTTGCCAGCTGCCGTGGCCATCCTGATATGGGGCATCGCCAGCTTCGCCCTGGTACCGCCGCTGCAGATGCGCGTGATGGAAGCCGCCAAGGACGCCCCCAACCTGGCCTCGGCGGTGAACATTGGCGCCTTCAACTTCGGCAACGCGATTGGTGCGGCACTGGGCGGCGCGGTGATCAACGCCGGGTTGGGTTATCCGGCGATTTCCCTGGCTGGAGCGGCAATGGCGGGGCTGGGGTTGTTGATGGTGCTGGGGTTTGCCTGGCGGTCGAGGGCGGTGGCGGCAGCGGTGGTGTGAGGAGGATGTGAGCCATCCCCGGAGGATGCCGTCCCTAGGCGCCGCTACCCGTCAAAGACGGTGGATTTTAATCTGGAGTCCTTCATCCTCGTCCGGGGCCCGAAAGTAGCTAGTGATCAGATCGAACTCAGCATCTGTCGCCGCAAACTCATGGTCGGCGCGGCGGTTGCGGATATGCAACCTGCCTCGACAGGTCTCATCGTCCACCTCAAGGTAGTGGACACAATGGGCAACCCCGGCTGAGTCAGCGAGGCCGCGCAACCATTGTCGATCTTCAGGGGTGTTGGCGGGAAAATCCAAGACCACCGTCACGCCAGTATTCAGCACATCGACGACGAGCGGGCCCACCACCTCTCTAATCTGGCGCGACAGGCGCACGTAATCGGTTACTGACTTGATCTGATTAGGGTAAAGCCGTGACAGCCAATGATCCTCACTCAGCAGAATCGCCGACTGTTCGGCTGCCAAACTTTTGGCCAGCGTTGATTTGCCGGATGCAATCTTGCCTGAGATCAGATGAAGCACGGGTTTGGGCATAGGGGACGTCTCCTTGTCGAACCCTGATGATGCTCATACAAAAGCGTCGAAGCAACCACAGATACCTCACTTCGGGTCGAATCGGCTAGTCGCCAGCATCGGCCAGAGTGCCGTATTCGGTGCGGCGAAGATGCACTGCGCTTATCTCTTGGCCATCCGTTACAGGTCGGCAAATACAGGATGCCGTCGACGGGCTGAACCACACACTGTCGGTCATGTGAACGTGTGTTGGATATACGCTTACTTTTTTTGATCGCACACATCAGGTTTTCAGGTGCAGCACAAATGCACCGCCCAGTACCAGAACAACGCCCAGCACCTGCACCTTTCCCAGTCGCTCCTTGAAAAACACATAACCCAAAATTGCCGCAATACCGCCCGACAATGTGCTGATTACTGTCACCACCGAAACTGATCCCGACACCGCTCCATAAGCGAACGCCGAAAAACCACCTAGGTTCATCAGGCTCACACCCGTTAGCGCCATGCAGTTTTTTAAGGGCGGAAATTTCAACCCTTCCTTGATCTTCAAAACCATAACGAACATTACAATCAGCCCGACCAGATAGGCCAGCCAAAGCATGGTCACTGGTCCAAGGACGGGGAGAACGAAATGCCCCTGCAACCAAAAACTGGTGCCGAAGAACACTGCCGCCAGTAACGCAAAGGAAATTGAACTACTGGCCTGCGTAGTGTGTGGCACTTTCGAGTCAGAGTGAATGCTGGAGAGAATTACTCCGAGCACGCACAAGGCGATGCACAGCAACTGGATTAGACTGATCTGCTCACCGCCAGCCCATGACAGCAATGTCGTAACCACACCGTAGGACGTCACCAGCGGCGCAACGATAGAAGCTTTGCCAAGTGCGAACGCTTTGGACAGGGCCAAGGCGCCGAACACAGTCAAAACGGCAGCGGCGATGCCGATGAGCCAAATATCGAATGGTGCTGCCATGGATTTAAGAATGAAGGTCGGGAACACGATCAGCAGCATGCTCATGATGGCAAAACCCATCGTCTGACCGAAAAACACGGCGCGTTTGACGCCGACTGCGCGAGCGTTTAGGCCCACTAAAAAATCTGTACCGCCCCAGAGTAAGGCAGCCAGTAACCCCATCAGTACATCCACGTTTTGTCCTTATAGATGCTCGCTTTGCACATCGAGAGTCCTTCAGACTCCTAAGTGTTCCAGCATTGGGCCCTCATGGCCTTGTAGAGTATGCCGATGGTCATCGGGATATTGTCGCCTCGACCCTTGGCCCTACTTTTGAGCAACAGATCATAGCCTTCAGGTTGTAAGTAGCGATAGGCGTCGTAGCCCCCCAAAAAATCGAATGCAAACATTTCTACCAATCCTTTCATCAAATACCTCGCCTCGGCCCCGTCGGAGACCACTTCGAAGATCGAGGCTTTGTTGTTCTCTACACCGCTTCAACCACTTTGTGACATGGCCACCTGCAACGCATCACTGAACCTGGTGGGATGCTTGATATTTGGCGTTGTTAGCGGTGTGCGCCCAATGGCGATGACCGTCACCTGTCGGCTTTCGGGATTTAGGAATTGCTGGCGCAAAGATGCGTGGGGTTTACAGAGGCCGCAAGAAAAAACCGTCCAACAATCTGGTGGTAAGCTGAATTGACCGCGCCTGCGCTGGAGATAGTAAATCTAAACTAGCGCGTAACTTTGAAATCAGTCGCCAGACACTTTATCGGTACTTGAGATCTACTCAGGGGACTCCTCAGTCACATCCCGAATCGGCACCCACTTAGTGATTTTTAGAATTCGCCAGTATGTGTTCTTTGGTCTCCTGGTCGATGATAGTGCGCAGCACCTCAAACAACGGCGCGGCATCTGTGTATTTTTTGCCATAGGCAAGATTGAATTCGTAATCGAAGCCCGTTGGGTTCTTGCCTTGGTTGTGCTGCAGCATCGTTTCCAACTTATCCAGCGCCTTGACGGCTACGGCCTCTGGCGACGAAGCATTTTCATAGTCATCCCAAAGCGCCAGTATCTCGGCCTTCAACGGTTCATCCAGGGCACTGGTCAAGAGCAGGAGATCGTTTCTCTCTTGCTCGCTCTTGTTGGGAAACGAATCTTGATTGACGGCGGGAACATCTCCGTTAATGGCCTCCCCCAAGTCGTGGATAACACACATCTTGAGCATTTTCAGCCGATCAAGATCAGTCAGGTAGTCCCCAAAGACAATGGCCATCAGGCAAAGGCGCCAGCTATGCTCCGCCGTGCTTTCGGTGCGCCCGCAAGAGGTGTGCGCGCTTCTAAGCACGTCCTTGAGCTTTTCCGCCTCGCGTAGAAATTCGAGGCGCCCTTTGATTTTTTCGATGTCCATGAAAACCTCTGACTCAGTCGGCGAACCGAATACCGCTCACCTTGTTCACGCCAGACTAAATCTCAAGATATTCAGCGTCCACGCATAAAATATGCAGGGCGATGCCGTCAGAGCGACTCGACCAAGCGCGCTGTTGTTCCGTCGCACAGGGGCATACGCGTCCAACGACACAGGCTTTGGCTGATCGGAACGATAGACGAATTATTGTGGCCCGTCAGAAACTCCAGCGCGGGTGGCGCAAAGGCTTCCCGCCAGCCCAATTTATCCAGGGCGAGCTCGTTGCTGATGATATTGGGCGTAGCGAAGCGCCATAGCGAGCGACCCAGCAGTTCACTGACCGGACTCGTGAACTGGGCGGCGCGCGAAGGAGAACAAGCAAGCAGACGGTGCGTCAAATCACACATGAGATGAACAGGACGCGAGCTTTCCCGCACCATTCGTCCCAGCGCTTGATCCGCCGCGGTGGTGAGACGAGCGGCCAGCAATTGCTCAAGTTTTTTGTGCGCGAGAGGATCCAACTCGAGTACGCCACTCTCCCAGCGAGAGATAGTCGATTGAGTGACGTTAAACAGCTCCGCGGCATGGGATTGTTTGACCCGGTGTAACAGGCGCCATCGCCTGAGCATAACGCCGGGTAAGACAGGGCTTAACAACATGTCAGACATTTGGTATTACGGAAAAGTGGAAGTCTCGCAAGTTTGCTCTGTGCGAGCCCTGCATGCAAATGGGCTAAAGAGTGATTGTTTCACCTCGAAAACAGCCGCTCTGCAGCCCTCTCCTGGCGTATGACACCAATCCCCGACCCAGAGCGTCTCAGCCCATCAAAGCCGAAACCGCCCCACCGACTGCGCCAATTGCCCCGCCAGCGCCGACAACTCATCCGTAGTCCCGGCCGTCTGGCCAATCACCCGTGTATTGCCTTCCGACATCCCGGCAATCATCTCGACCTGATGCGCGATCTCATTACTTGCCAGGCTCTGCTCACCAATCGTGCGGGTAATGTCGTTAACCAGCTGCGTAGTATTCAACGTCGCGTCAAGAATCTCACGGATCGCCCGCTCCACATCGGCCGTGACGGCCATGCCTTTATCCACCTGGGCCACCCCCTCTTCCATGCTGGTGACAGCCTCGCGGGTGCTGTGCTGGATGCGCGTGACCATGCTGGCGATTTCCTGGGTGGAGGCGCTGGTGCGCCCTGCCAGGCTGCGCACTTCGTCAGCCACCACGGCAAAGCCGCGCCCCTGTTCGCCGGCGCGGGCGGCTTCAATGGCGGCATTGAGGGCCAGCAGGTTGGTCTGGTCGGCGATGCCCTTGATTACCTGGATAATGCTGTAGATGCCTTCGGACTCCTTGTCCAGGGTGCGGATCACCTGGGCCGAGTGTTGCGCCGAGCGAGCGATGGCGTCCATGTCGCTGACGACTTGGTGAATAACTTGCCCACCGTTTTTGGCCAGGGTTTGCGCCTGGTTGGCCATTTCCAGGGCGTGCTCGGCATGCCGGGTGATTTCTTCGATGCTGGCAGTCATTTGGCTGGTGGCGGCCGACATGGTCCCCGCCGCAGAACTCTGCTGCTGACTGCTGGCAGCCACTTCATGGCATCCGTTGCTCAGTTGTTGGCTCATGCGCGTAACGCCCTGGGCATTGCTGCGCACCACGTCGATCATGCCGCGCAGGTCATGTTGCATAACAGCCAGGCTGCGAATCAGCATGCTTGCCTCATCGCGGCTGACGGGTTCGGGAATCGCTTCGCTGAGGTTGCCATGGGCAATGCTCTCGGCAATCTGCCGCGCCAGTTGCAGCGGCCGCATGATGCTGCGGGTGACCCAGTAGCCCTGGGCAACCAGCAATAGCAGGCACAGCACCAGCACCACCGCGAGGGTGAAATTGGCGCTGTGCACGGTTTGACGGGTCTGCTCGCCAGTGGCTTTGGAGTTGTTTTCGATCAGTTCACTGAGGCTGGCCATCCGGCCTTCCAACTGGGTGAAGGCGTCGCTGAAGGTGCCCAGCTCTTGTTGGGCTTCCACGGGATCGTTCAGGGCCACGCCGACAATCCGCTCACCCGAGGCGATGTAATTATCGAGACTGGGCTTGATATCGCTCAGTGCGGTCTTGAGGCTGGGGGTGAGCGCGAGCGCTAGGTTATCGTCCAGCACCTTGCGAAAATGCGCCGCATGCTCAGTGATGGCCGCCAGCACTTCATCCCGGCTGCTCACGCTTTTGCCCAGCCCCACCAGCATCGCCGACAGCACATCGGCGCGCAGCGCGTCGTGCATCATGTCGGCCTCCAGATGATTGCTCAGGGCGGTCATGCTGACCTCGCTGTCAATCATCGCCGCCTCCATCCGCGCATTCCCCAGGTAGTTCACCAGGCTGATGACCAGCACGGTGAGCACACTGGTGCCGATCAGCAAAAACAGACGAAGTTTTATCGACATCCCTAAGCCCTCTGCGGTTATGGCCTAAAACAAGGTATTGATAGCTGTCGTTTAAAACCCATCGACGCGTTCGTTACCACTGATTTAAGCCTACTTGCAGGTTTTCGCCTTGGTGATGGCGGTTAGGTGTCCTCTGTGACGCCTGACGTCGCCGCCGACTCCTGTGCTGGACGGGATTTATCGGTATAGCAACGTCGCCTGCATGGCGTGCGCAACCATTTGCTCAGCAGTGTGTTCCCCGTCAATGCGCAAGACCGGCACCGTCTGCCTGGAAATCCACGCTTCATGCCGCGCTCGGTTGCGCCCGGAACAGCGCGGATCGTCATACTGGGAGGCCCATTCGCGAAAGGCGACATGTATCTCGTGCATATCGCCCCCAGGGGCAATGCGCTCGCCAAAGAGGCGCTTTTCACGCAGATCCAACCGCTGAAGGCGCACAGGTGTTGGCGTTATCACGAACACGATCAGGTCCACATGCACCATAAGCGCTTCGCCCCAGCCATCAGAAGAGCCGGTCAGCACCCAGCCTTGGTCACCGAGCGCTTGCTTGATCAAACACACACGCTCATTGGGTGGCCGCTTGGTGGTGAACGGTGGGTGGGTGGGCAGCCAGTAAAAGTCATCCACATCCACATGGATCAAGCCCAGCGACGCAGCCAGGGCTTGCCCCAACGTCGTGACGCCTGCGCACGAAGCGCCAGTAATGTAGATGCGCACTGTTCTCTCCATGAATATAAGTCGGCGTTGGATTCTACAAGAAATCCAGGGGCGAACCCGTTCACTCGAAATTGCGGTTTTTGCTGACGGCAGCGCTTGACTCTGTCCCTTGGGACAAGCCCTACCCTGCCTTATCTATTTCAGTTTCCGCCGTCAGCGGATAAGGCAACCCATGAGTACGCTATCGTTGGTCACCGGTGCGAATGGGCATCTGGGCAACACCCTGGTGCGGACGCTGCTCGCCCGCGGGCAACAGGTGCGCGCCGGGGTCCGTGACCCGGAGCGAAGCACCGCCCTGGCAGGGCTCGACTGCCAGTTAGTGCGCGCCGAGCTGCAAGATCCGCAATCCTTGCGCCAGGCCCTGCAAGGGGTGGGTGTGCTGTACCACGTGGCGGCGGTGTTCAAGCACTGGGCGAAGGATCCACAGACCGAGATCGTCGAGGTCAATGTGCAAGGCTCACGCAATGTCCTGCGTGCCGCCGCCGAGGCCGGGGTTCGGCGGGTGGTGTATGTCAGTTCCGTGGCAGCCGTCGGGCACAACGGTCAGTTTTTGGATGAAACCAGCTGGAACGCTGATCAGCAAAACCCCTACTACCGCTCAAAAATCCTCTCTGAACGCGCGGCCTGGGAAACCGCCCGGGCCTATGACCTGCCCCTGGTCAGCGTGTTGCCCTCGGCAATCATCGGCCCGCATACCACGCGGCTTACCGACACCATGGGGTTTCTGGCAGCCGTACTGGCGCGCAAGTTGGTACTGGACCCGAATTTTCATTTCAACTTTGTCGATGTGCGCGACGTGGCCGATGGGCTGATCCGCGCGGCGGAAAACGGCAGGCCCGGCCAGCGCTACCTACTGGCCAACCGGCAGGCCTCATCACTGGCGCAGGTGATCGAAGCCCTCAACGCCCTTAGCCCAGGCTACCCATTGCCGCGCCGCGCCCCCAAACCCCTGCTATTGCTGATCGCCTGGCTGAAAGAGCAGCAGGCACGCTACACCGGCCGGCCAGCTGACTTGCTGCTCAGCCAGGTGCAAATGTTCTATGGGGTGCGTCAGGTTTACTGCATCGACAAGGCGGTCAACGAACTGGGCTACCAGCCGCGCTCGCCGCATGACGCCCTCACCCAGGCATTTGCGCATCTGTTGGCACGCTGAGGCTGGGGGCGAATTGCTGGTTGATCTGTTGTTGCAACTGCGTCAGTTGCTGCTGCCGATCCTGCAAGGCCAGGATCTGCGCCTGCAACTCCAAGCGCTTGACCTCGATGCCCTGATTGGCCAGTGCCAGGGGGAACGGTGCCTGGTGTTGCTTGGCAGCCAGCAGCTCACTCAGTTCAGCCAGTTTGAACCCCACCGCCTGGGCGCGGCGAATCATCTGCACCAACCTCAGGTGATGGGCGGTGTACAACCGATAACTGCCACGGCGCTGCGGCGTCAGCAGGCCCAGTTGTTCATACAAACGGATGGCTTTGGGCGTGCATCCCGTCAGCTTGGCCAGTTCACCAATGTACATATACCGTCTTCTCCCTGATGCGACGTCGAACCGCAGTTTACTGGGTTGGGCTTCCAGTGGGTAATACCGGCTTTGGGGGAAACGGCCGAACATCCCCCCCCACCAAGATGCGGTGAATGTTCAAATGCACCCAATTATTGCGCGGAGGCTTTTCGTGTCGTCGCCATCCACTCCTTCAGCCCCTCACGCCGAAAGCCTGGCCGGGACGTCAATCAGATGATTTCGTACAGGCTAAGAGTGTGGGGGAAGTCGCCCTTGAGGCCCCCTCCCCGTTAAACACCCCGTATTGCTTGATGCCTCTCTGACCGGAACCCAAATGGCTGAATCACTCACTGAGTTGAGCGATCAGGCAACCCCCTGATCCCCTCAACAAGACTTAGGAATCCAGCATGATCAACAGCACTCCATATCAGCCATCAGCGGCCCTCTCAGCCAATGCTCAACCACAGATTGAAGAGCTGCACATGCCCCCCGAGCCAGGCATGCCGAATAGGCAAACTGTGCGCGTCAGCGTAGCCAATGAACACGTATTCCCGACGGCCGAAAGCTTTCATAAACTGGCCGATTCACTGGGTATTGAAAACGTCAGCGTGTCAATCGGCGCACCTCACTTCGCTGACTATGTAACCCCACCGAAAAATGTGTGGCCCGTCAGCATTCATTTCAGGCCAGACCTGCCCGACGAAAAGTTCAGCCCTGTGCAATTGGAGAAAGTGAACCGGTTTGATCAGCAGATTGACGCAGAACTGCAGCGAAACAAAATCGTAGATCTGGGGCCGCAGTGATGTCGCGGCGTCGAGAGGGTTGAACCATATTCGTGGCGACTACGCCATGCCCTGAGAAGGCGCTAGTTCCAACAAACCTGTGGCAGCAGGCTTGATCTTGGAGGCCCCGCGGGAGCACGATGGCCTCCCTACCCCCTCGACGAAAGGACTGTCGTTATGTTCCCCCTGGAAATCTGGCTGACCTATACCGCCGCCTGCCTGTTGCTGGTGCTCTCCCCCGGGCCGGACAATCTGCTGGCCATCGCCAGGGGCCTGAGCCAGGGGCGTATGGCAGCCGCCATTTCGGGGACCGCGTCGGGTACCGGGATTCTGTTTCACGTGGCCACCGCATCGCTGGGCTTGACCCTGCTGATGCAGACATCCGCCGTGGCCTTCTGGGTGGTCAAAGTCATCGGCGCCAGCTACCTGTTGTGGCTGGGCATCAAGGTCTTGCGTTCGCGCAGCCTGATCAACTTCAAACCGGCGGCGCGGCAACCGCTCAAAAACATCTTCCTCACCGGCTTCCTTTCGGCGGCGCTGAACCCTAAGCCTGGGCTGTTTGTGCTCGCGTTCATTCCGCAGTTCGTCAACCCGTCATTGGGTTCGGTCACCGTGCAAATGATGGTCTATGGCGCCTGGTTCGCCGCATTGACCGCCCTGGGCTTTGCGCTCATGGGGATCTTTGCGACGCGCCTGTCGACATGGCTGCAGCGCAAGCCAAAAGTGGTCAATGGCCTGAATGTGGGCGCCGGACTGACCTTCGTCGCGTCCGGGCTTTCGGTGGCGGCACTCAGTCAAAAATAGACCGGACCAAAGACTGGATGGCCTGCCTGTGCGCCAGACATTGCAGCGCGCGCTGGGCTTACACGGGGCGATCCGGCGGGCGGACATGGCGGCCGCGCGCCGGGCTGTGGTTTCGATTACCCTGCACGGCGCAAACAGCCCCCCGTGACAAGGACACCCCGTGACCCGAGAACAACTTGAGCACAACCAGATCCCCGTCTACCTCGTCGCCGTGATCGGCGCGGTGCTCGGCGGTCTGCTCGCCCCACAGGCCGCACCGGGTCTTGGCGCCCTGGTAACCCCGGCGATTGCCGTGCTGATGTACGTCATGTTCCTGCAGATCCCGTTTCTGCAGTTGCGCCAGGGGCTCGCCAATAAACGCTTTATGGCGGCACTGCTGATTGCCAACTTTGTGTTGATCCCCCTGCTGGTCTGGGGCCTGACCCGTGGCTTGAGCGAGCGTCCGGCGCTGCTGATCGGCGCGTTGCTGGTGCTGCTCACGCCGTGCATCGACTACGTAGTGGTGTTTACCCATATCGGCAAAGGCGATGCGCGGCTGACGCTGGCCGCCACCCCCGTCTTGCTGTTGCTGCAGTTGGCGCTGCTGCCGCTGTACCTGGCGTTGCTGCCGGGCGTAGAGGCGGCGGTGGCAATCCCCATCGGCCCATTTGTCGAGGCGTTTTTGCTGCTGATCGTGGTGCCATTGCTGCTGGCGGTACTGACCAGCGCCGGGGCCCGGCGCTCGCGCCTGGTCGAACGCTGGAACGACGCCTGGGCGTGGATGCCGGTGCCGGCCATGGCGGCGGTGCTGATCGTGGTGATAGGTTCGCAGATCGCGCTTGTCGCGCAGGAGCTCGAACAGTTGCTGCCGGTGGTGCCGGTCTACTTAGGCTTTGTGCTGCTGGCGCCAATGGTCGGGGCGCTCACGGCCTGGGTCTTTCGTCTGCCGGCAAGCACCGCGCGTTCGGTGACGTTCAGCAGTGCAACCCGCAACTCACTGGTGGTCCTGCCGCTGGCGCTGGCACTGCCGGCAGATATCCGCGCCCTGGCCGCCGCTGCCGTTATCACCCAGACCTTGATCGAACTGGTGTGTGAGCTGATCTATATCCGCGTGATCCCGGCCCTGGTCTGGCGCAGCCGCTAGGATTGCGCGCGTGTCGCGTGCCAGCACACCAGTGAACCGGCGGTCACCAGCACCGCCCCCTGCCAGAACTGCGGGGTGAGGTGGGCGCCCAGCCACAGCGCGGCGAAGGCCGAGGACAGTACCGGCGCGCCATAGGACGCGGTCGCCAGCAACGTCAGGTTGCCGCGTAGGATGCCGATATTCCACAGAGCATAGCCGCCCGCCATGGCCACACCGGTGGCCAGCAACTCCAGGCTGTTGCCCAGGCTGAAGGCCGGCAGCACCTCGGCACTGAAGGCGTATTTCACCCACAGTACGGCGGCGGTGAGGATGAAAAACAGCACCACCAGGTTTTGCCCGCCGGCATAGCGCCGCGTGACGTTGCAATACAAGGCGAAAGTGATCGCGCAGCCCAGGGCCAGGCTGTAACTCAGGGGGTTGGATTGCACATTGGCGACGATGGTTGCGAGCGCCAGGCCATCGCCACTGACCACCCACAGAATGCCAAACAGCGCCAGCGCCGAGCCTGGCACGATGATCCAGCGCGCCCTTTGGCCATTCATGACGATTGCCAGCAGCACTGTCAGGCACGGCCAGAGGTAGTTCACCACACCCAGCTCAATCGCCTGATTGCGGTTGCTGGCAAACCCCAGAGCCAGGGACAGGCAGACCTCGTAGGCCACGAACAAGCCACTGCCCATGATCAGATAAGGCCAGGACGTGGCACGCAGACGCGGCCGCCCCAACCAGGCCAGCAGCAGGATGGCGCCCAAGGTGTAGATCAACGCCGCACCGCCCAGTGGCCCGAACAGCTCACTGACACTGCGGATCAACCCGGCGGCGGTGCTCCATAAAATGATCGCGACCAAACCACACACCGTCGCGGCCCGTTCAACCCTGATCTGCATGGATGCCTCTCTGTGAATGTCCCCAACCGCAGCGCCTGCGGCACAAAGGCCGCAACGGTACACGCTTGGGCTATTGCTTGTCTCCTTGTGGGAACCACAACAAAGGAATCTCATTGAGGGCAGAAATTCTGGCCACGCCACACCTCAAATGTGGGAGATTCTATGGTTTTGGGGAAGCCCCCAAAACCGCTTTTGACTGGTATTCGCTCAGGTTTTTCATGAGCGAAAAGGCGATGCGCGCCAGCTTGCGGCCAATGATGACCAGGGCTTGAGTCGTTTTCAGGCCCCTGGCCAGATAACCCTCGTATAAAGGTTTCCAGGCTTCTGACCTGATACCTGCTGACGCCGCGTTATGCAGCAATCTGCGTATCTCTGAATCTCCCTTCTTGCTCAATGAGCGGCGTCCGCTCATTTGCCCAGAATCGGATACTCTCAAGTCCATTCCCAAGAACGCGATGTAAGCGTCAGCACTTTCAAATTCTCCTCGCTGAAACGCCATTACCAGGGCAACTGCTGTCAGAAACCCAATGCCCTCGACGGCTTGGCAGCGCTTGACCTGATGCAAAAGCCCCGCCTCAGTAACAGCATCTAATATCCTTTTCTCAATGAGCCCCTCATGCCTATCAAGACACGCTGAAATGCTCTTGGACGAGGCCTTGAGTGATGGCTCGCCCGCCCAGCTCTGATTCAGTGCAACACGCATTTTCACCAGCGCTGCGCGTCGACGCAGCAAGCTTTGAAGCTTGGTATAAATCTTCGGCGGCGGATTCCAGGCGCGTAAATCAGCCTGTTCATTCTTCAAGTAGCGAGCCAGCAACTGCGCATCACTGAAGTCTGTTTTAGCGCGACCACCTGTGCCTTTGCGGTAATGGCTAAGGCGATATCCATCAATCACGTAAACGATATGGCCCATCGAATGAGCCAAGTTGACGGTATCCACGTGATAGATATTGGTGGCTTCAATTGCGATGGCGCTGCCCGCAGGCAAAGACTTCAGCCATGCCTTCAGCTCGCTTTTCTTGTTCGATACGATCTTTGTTTCAGCAGTTTCACTTTGATAAACAACTACTTCGGCTTTAGCGACATCCACTCCAATGATTGATTGCGAGACAGTCATTGCCATGAGAAAAGCTCCGGGTTAGGGTTTACGGGCTTGTCGGGGCTTCACCGTTGCGCTGGCTTGCTTCTATCGTCGGTCATGGCCGATGCATTCCTTATCGGCGCTTTGGTGAAGGGGTGGGACGAAGTCTCCCACGGTCTGTACTGGCTAGAGTCAGATGCTGGCTTTTAGTCCCACCACCCCTACAAGTCTAACCATACAAGCCGGCTTGCCTGCGATGGCGGTGGATCAGTCGACACATCCCTACTTGACCTACCGCCATCGCGGGCAAGCCCGCTCCCACAGGGGGAACTCAGCGAACAGAAAATTGTGGCCACACCACAAGTCAAATGTGGGAGCTGGCTTGCCTGCGATGGCGGTGGGTCAGTCGGCACATCCTTACTTGACCCTCCGCCATCGCGGGCAAGCCCGCTCCCACAGGGGGAACTCAGCGAACAGAAGATTGTGGCCACATCACACCTCAAATGTGGGAGCTGGCTTGCCTGCGATGGCGGTGGGTCAGTCGACACATCCTTACTTGACCTACCGCCATCGCGGGCAAGCCCGCTCCCACAGGGGGAACTCAGCGAACAGAAAATTGTGGCCACACCACAAGTCAAATGTGGGAGCTGGCTTGCCTGCGATGGCGGTGGATCAGTCGACACATCCCTACTTGACCCTCCGCTATCGCGGGCAAGCCCGCCCACAGGGTGATCTCTTTAGGGCAGGATTTCTTGGTTGGTTGCAGTTCGCGCAACGGTGTCTTGTCATCAATGGGATTGATAGCCCCCTAACGAAACCCCCATCCTAGAGGGCTTGGCCGGCCCTTATATCATTCCGAATGATAGTTACCTTTGTTTCATTCGATTCGTGAGCGAGCACGCTGCCGAGCATGATCCGCCCATCTCAAATACATTTGGCGGATGCACCTCATGGAACAGTCACTCAAACATTTGCGCTATCCCCTGGCCCTTTTGGCCGTGCTGGTGATGAGCGCATGCGGCAAGGCCCCCGAGCAAGCGGCCGCCATGCCCGCCAGCAAAGTCAGCGTTGCCAAGGTCCTGGAACAACCGGTCAATGAATGGGACGAGTTCACCGGCCGCCTGGAAGCCCCGGAAACCGTACAGATCCGCCCACGCGTGTCGGGTCAGATCGACCAGGTCGCCTTTACTGAAGGCGCACTGGTGAAAAAAGGCGACCTGCTGTTCCAGATCGACCCGCGTCCGTTCCAGGCTGAAGTCCGCCGTCTGGAAGCCCAGCTTCAACAAACCAAAGCCGCCGCATCGCGCAGTGACAACGAGGCCCAGCGTGGCGAGCGCTTGCGCCAGAGCAATGCGATTTCCGCCGAACTGGCCGACTCGCGCACCACCGCCGCCCAGGAAGCCCGCGCCGCGGTGGCGGGGATCCAGGCGCAACTTGACCTGGCCCGCCTGAACCTCAGTTTCACCCGCGTCACCTCGCCCATCAGTGGCCGTGTCAGCCGCGCCGCAATCACCGCCGGCAACCTGGTGACCGCCGATGTCACCGAGCTGACCAGCGTGGTCTCCACCGACAAGGTCTACGCCTACTTCGACGCCGATGAGCGCGTGTACCTCAAGTACACCGAACTGGCGCGCCAGGGCCGTCGCGGCGCCACCACCCCGGTGTACCTGGGCCTGTCCAATGAAGACGGCAACCCGCACCTGGGCCAGATGAACTTTGTCGATAACCAGGTCAACCCGGCCACCGGTACCATCCGCGGCCGCGCGGTGTTCGATAACAGTGACGGGCGTTTCACCCCCGGCCTGTATGCGCGCCTCAAGTTGGTCGGCAGCGGCACCTACTCTGCCGTGCTGATCACCGACGAAGCCGTGGGCACCGACCTGGGCAAGAAGTTTGTGCTAGTGATGGACGCCGACAACAAGTCCGCCTACCGCGCCGTGGAACTGGGGCCGAAGATCGAAGGCTTGCGCATCGTGCGCAGCGGCCTGAGCAAGGACGACACCATCATCGTCAAGGGCCTGCAGCGGGTACGTCCGGGTTCGCCGGTTGCCCCAGAAACCATCCCGATGGCCAGCCAGGCAACCCTCGCCGCCCTGGCCCAACAACGACAAGCGCTTGAAGCCAGCAACCTGGAGCAAGTGGCGCCGGATAAAGCCGCGCCCAAGCTCGCCAGTGTCGCGATTCCACGCGGTTAAGGGACTACACACCAGATGAATTTTTCCAAGTTCTTCATATCGCGGCCGATCTTCGCAGCGGTGCTATCGCTGCTGATTCTGATCGCCGGCGCGATCTCGCTGTTCCAACTGCCGATCAGCGAATACCCAGAAGTGGTACCGCCAACCGTGGTGGTGCGCGCCAACTTCCCCGGCGCCAACCCCAAGGTCATCGGCGAAACCGTGGCCTCGCCGCTGGAACAGGCGATCACCGGCGTCGAGAACATGCTCTACATGTCCTCGCAGTCGACCGCCGACGGCAAGCTCACCCTGACCATCACCTTCGCCCTGGGCACTGACCTGGATAACGCGCAGGTACAGGTGCAAAACCGTGTGACGCGCACTCAGCCCAAACTGCCTGAGGAAGTGACGCGCATCGGTATCACCGTGGACAAGGCCTCCCCCGACCTGACCATGGTCGTGCACTTGACCTCCCCGGACCAGCGCTACGACATGCTCTACCTGTCCAACTACGCGATCCTCAATATCAAGGATGAATTGGCGCGGCTGGGCGGCGTGGGTGATGTGCAGTTGTTCGGCATGGGCGATTACTCCCTGCGGGTGTGGCTGGACCCGAACAAGACCGCCTCGCGCAACCTGACTGCCACCGATGTGGTGACCGCGATCCGCGAACAGAACCGCCAGGTGGCCGCCGGTGCCCTGGGCGCGCAGCCTGCGCCCAACGACACCAGCTTCCAATTGTCGGTCAATACCCAAGGCCGCCTGGTCACCGAGGAAGAGTTCGAAAACATCGTGATTCGCGCCGGCGACAACGGTGAAATCACGCGCCTCAAGGACATCGCTCGTGTTGAGCTGGGCTCCAGCCAATATGCCCTGCGCTCGCTGATCGACAATCAGCCGGCGGTGGCGATTCCGATCTTCCAGCGCCCGGGCTCCAATGCCATCGACATCTCCAATGATGTGCGCAGCAAAATGGCCGAGCTGAAAAAGAGCTTCCCCGAAGGCATGGACTACCGCATCGCCTACGACCCGACCGTGTTTGTGCGCGGCTCGATCGAGGCGGTGGTGCACACCTTGTTCGAGGCGTTGATCCTGGTGGTGCTGGTGGTGATCCTGTTCCTGCAGACCTGGCGTGCGTCGATCATCCCCCTGGTCGCGGTGCCGGTGTCGTTGATCGGCACCTTTGCGGTAATGCACCTGTTCGGCTTCTCCCTCAATGCGCTGTCGCTGTTCGGCCTGGTGCTGGCCATCGGCATCGTGGTGGACGACGCCATCGTGGTGGTGGAGAACGTCGAACGTAACATCGAGCTGGGCCTGGAGCCCTTCCCGGCCACCGAAAAAGCCATGAGCGAAGTGACCGGGCCGATCATTGCCACGGCGCTGGTGCTGTGTGCGGTGTTTATTCCGGCCGCCTTTATCAGTGGCTTGACCGGGCAGTTCTACAAGCAGTTTGCCCTGACCATCGCCATCTCCACCGTGATTTCGGCATTCAACTCCCTGACCCTGTCGCCGGCCCTGGCAGCGGTCTTGCTGCGCAGCCATGACGCGCCGAAAGACCGGTTCTCCAGGTTCCTCGACAAGCTCTTCGGTGGTTGGCTGTTCCGCCCGTTCAACCGTTTCTTCGAAAAGGCCAGCCATGGCTATGTAGGCACCGTGCGCCGAGTGATTCGCGGCACCGGTATCGCGCTGTTCGTGTATGGCGGCCTGATGGTGCTGACCTTCTTCGGCTTTGCCCACACACCGACCGGTTTCGTACCGGCCCAGGACAAGCAATACCTGGTGGCCTTCGCCCAGTTGCCGGACGCCGCCAGCCTGGACCGCACCGAAAACGTGATCAAGCGCATGTCCGACATCGCCTTGAAACAGCCCGGCGTGGAAAGCGCCATCGCCTTCCCGGGCCTGTCGATCAATGGGTTCACCAACAGCCCGAACAGCGGCATCGTGTTCGTGACGTTGAAACCGTTCGGCGAGCGTAAAGACCCAAGCATGTCCGCCGGGGCGATTGCCGGGGCGCTGAACGGCAAGTACGCCGATATCCAGGAAGCCTACATGGCGATCTTCCCACCGCCGCCGGTACAGGGCCTGGGCACTATCGGCGGGTTCCGCCTGCAGGTCGAAGACCGTGGCAACCTGGGCTACGAGGAACTGTACAAAGAAGTACAGAACGTCATCGCCAAGAGCCACAACGTGCCGGAACTGTTTGGCCTGTTCACCAGCTACACGGTCAACGTGCCCCAGGTCGATGCTGCTATCGACCGGGAAAAAGCCAAGACCCACGGCGTGGCGATCAGCGACATCTTCGACACCCTGCAGATCTACCTGGGCTCGTTGTATGCCAACGACTTCAACCGCTTTGGCCGGACCTATCAGGTCAACGTGCAGGCTGAACAGCAGTTCCGCCTGGACCAGGATCAGATCGGCCAATTGAAAGTGCGCAACAACAAGGGCGAGATGATCCCGCTGGCGACCTTTATCAAGGTCAGCGACACCTCGGGGCCGGACCGCGTGATGCACTACAACGGCTTTATCACCGCCGAGATCAACGGCAACGCTGCACCCGGCTACAGCTCGGGCCAGGCAGAGGCAGCGATCGAAAAACTGCTCAAAGAGGAACTGCCCAACGGCATGACCTACGAGTGGACCGACCTGACGTACCAGCAAATCCTCTCGGGCAACACCGCGCTGTTCGTGTTCCCGCTCTGCGTACTGCTGGCGTTTCTGGTACTGGCCGCCCAGTACGAAAGCTGGAGCCTGCCACTGGCGGTGATCCTGATCGTACCGATGACCCTGCTGTCGGCTATTACCGGGGTGATTCTGTCCGGTGGCGACAACAACATCTTTACCCAGATCGGCTTGATCGTACTGGTGGGATTGGCCTGTAAGAACGCGATTCTGATCGTCGAGTTCGCCAAGGATAAACAGGAAGAAGGCCTCGACCCGCTGGCTGCGGTGCTGGAAGCCTGCCGCCTGCGTCTGCGGCCGATCCTGATGACCTCGTTCGCCTTCATCATGGGCGTGGTGCCCCTGGTGTTCTCCAGCGGTGCCGGTGCCGAGATGCGTCATGCCATGGGCGTGGCGGTGTTCTCCGGGATGATCGGGGTGACCTTCTTCGGCCTGTTGCTGACGCCGGTGTTCTACGTGTTGATCCGCCGTTATGTGGAGCGCAGCGAAGCACGCAAAGCGGCCAAGGCCTTGCAGCTGGAGACACAGCAATGAGTGTGAAAGTGTTCCTGCCGAGCCTGCTGGTACTGGCGCTCGCCGCCTGTGCCGTCGGCCCGGACTATAAAGCCCAGCAGCTGGAGGCGGCCAATATCACGGCCGCCACCGATGCCAAGCAGTACGACCACGCCAAGTTCGAAGGCATCTGGTGGCAGCAGTTCGAGGACCCGATCCTCAACCAGTTGGTGACCCAATCGTTGAGCGGCAACCGAGACCTGCGGGTAGCGTTTGCCCGCCTGCGAGCTGCCCGGGCGATTCGCGATGACGCCAGCAATGACGCGATGCCGACCATCACCAGCCGTGCCAGCAGCGATTTGGCCAAGGGCCAGATCCCAGGCCAGACCACCCGCCGGGTCAATAGCGAACGCTATGACCTGGGCCTGGACATGGCTTGGGAACTGGACCTGTTTGGCCGCATCCAGCGCAACCTCGAAGCCAGTGACGCTGACCAGCAGGCTGCCGAAGCCGACCTCTATCAACTGCAGGTCAGCATGATTGCCGAACTGGTGGACGCCTACGGCCAACTGCGCGGGGCGCAACTGCGGGAAAAAATCGCCCTGGCCAACCTGAAGAACCAGCAGGATTCGCGCACCATCACCGAAAGCCTGCGCGATGCCGGCGTCGGCGACCAACTGGACGTGGTGCGTGCCGATGCGCGCCTGGCAGCGGTCGAAGCCAGCGTGCCGCAATTGCAGGCCGAGCAGGTGCGCGAGCGCAATCGCATCGCCACCCTCCTCGGCCAGCGCCCGGACAAACTCAGCGTGGACCTGAGCCCGGCCAACCTGCCGGCGATTGCCAAGGCCTTGCCGATTGGTGACCCGGGGCAGTTGCTGCAACGGCGCCCGGACATTCTCAGTGCCGAACGCAAACTGGCGGCCGCCACCGCGCGAATCGGCGTGGCCAAGGCCGACCTGTTTCCACGGGTCAGCCTCAGTGGTTTCCTCGGGTTTACCGCTGGCCGTGGCTCGCAGATCGGCTCATCCGCCGCCAATGCCTGGGCCCTGGGCCCGAGCATCACCTGGGCCGCCTTTGACCTGGGCAGCGTACGCGCCCGCTTGCGCGGTGCGGATGCCGAAGCCGATGGCGCCCTGGCCACCTACGAGCAGCAAGTGTTGCTGGCGCTGGAAGAGTCAGAAAACGCCTTCAGCGACTACGGCAAGCGCCAGCAGCGCCTGGTATCGCTGATCCGCCAGAGCGAATCGAGCCGTGCCGCGGCCGACCTGGCGCAGATTCGCTACCGCGAAGGCACCGCCGACTTCCTCGTGCTGCTCGACGCCCAGCGTGAACGCCTGGCGGCCGAAGACGCCCAGGCCCTGGCCGAAGTGGACCTGTATCGCGGCATCGTGGCGATCTACAAGGCATTGGGTGGCGGCTGGCAGCCGGAGACGGTGGTCGCCAGCGCAAAATGATGTAAAGAGCTCCTTTGGTTGGTCGCATCCAACCAATTTTTGCCCCGTGGTCCATTCGGTCACGGGGCTTTTTTTGCCTGCGTGAAACCGGTCACACCCTTTGCTTAAAGACGGTCACAAAGATCAAAGGTAGGAGCTGCGCTGATCCAACTCAGCTGGATTCCGTGAGGATCAAGCTGCGGTAATGCCCGGGATTGGAGCCCGACCATTTGCGAAAGGCCTTGTAGAACGAGCTCACATCGGCAAAACCCAGGCGGCTGGCGATCTCGGCAAAGCTGATATCGGCCTCGGCCAGCCACACCACTGCCAGCTCCTTGCGCACGCTGTCCTTGAGCCCCTGGTACGTCTGCCCTTCTTCGGCCAAGCGCCGACGCAGCGTCGAGGCAGACATGCACAACTCATGGGCCAGACTGTCGGTTTCCGGCCACTGTTGGGCCGGGCGCTGGCGCAGGTCGTGTTTGATGCGCATCGCCAAGCTGTCCGGGTCGCGGTATTTGACCAGGATGTTGGCGGGCGCCTGGGCCAGGAAGCGCTTGAGTTCCTCGGGGCTGCGCTTGACCGGCAGGTCGAGGCAGTCTGCCGAAAAAATCATGCGGGTACGGGTGCGATCAAAACGCAGGTTGTCGGAAAACATCACCTGGTAATCATCACAAAATGCCGGCTGCGCACTGCGCAGTTCGATGGCCAGGATCGGGATGCGTCGGCCGGCCAGCCAGCAGGCGACGCCGTGGACGATCATCCAATAGCAAAAGTAGGTAAACGCGCGCCGTGGTTCCGGCTCAGGTTCCAGCAGCACGATTTCCGCCAGGCTTTGCTGACGCACCAGCTGCGCGGGAAGGTGCTCAAGCATCAACGACAGGAAGCCCAGGCCGGTTTCCAGGGCCTCGCCAAGGGTGGGCTGGGCCATGGAGGCACGACACAAAAACCCCAGGCTGCCCGACTTCAACTTGCGCGGGTCCATGCCAAAGAACTCATCATCCCGGCGCCGCGCCAGCAAGCGCCAGAGCCGCGCGTATGCCAGCGCCGGAACCCGGGCGGCGGGCTGCTCCAGCAACGCGGGGTCGATCCCGACCTTGCTCAGGGCCTCCCACGTCGCCGCACCGGGGGCGCAACTCTGCAACAGGGCTTCACGAACCAGGTGGATGGAGATTGTGTCTTTTTCCGACATGGGCCAGGGCTCAATCTTGTAGGTCGGCCATTGTAGGAGCGTGTTGGCTTGTAAGGAACACATACCCCACGCAGCAACGACATAGAGGGCTGTTCAGGCCGCGTTCAGAAAACGTCAAGATCCTTTGTTTAGTAATGAGTATCATTATGTTACAACTTAGCACCCTAACTAATTACGTTGCGGTGCCCGATGCTCGTCCCCTTTCTCATCATGCTGCGCGAAGGCATTGAAGCCGCATTGATCGTTGGCATCATCGCCAGCTACCTGCAACAGACCGGCCGTGGCCAATGGATGCCAGCGGTATGGATCGGCGTATTTCTCGCCGCCGCCCTGGCCTTGCTGGTCGGCGGTGGCCTGGAGTTGGTCAGCGCCGAGTTCCCGCAAAAACAGCAAGAGCTGTTCGAAGGCATTGTCGGCCTGGTCGCCGTGGGGATTCTCAGCTCCATGGTGTTCTGGATGCGCAAGGTCGCACGCTCGATCAAGCACTCCCTGCACCAGTCCCTGGATCATGCGTTGGCTGGCTCGCGCAACCAGGTGCTTGCCCTGATCGCCATGGTGTTTTTCGCCGTGGCCCGTGAAGGCCTGGAGACGGTGTTCTTCTTGCTGGCGGTGTTCCAGCAGAGCGAAGGCCCGGCCGCGCCCATCGGCGCCCTGCTCGGCCTGGTGCTGGCGATCATTGTCGGGTTCCTGATCTACAGCGGCAGCATGCGCCTGAACCTCGGTGCGTTCTTTCGCTGGACCGGGCTGTTCATCCTGGTGGTAGCCGCCGGGATCCTCGCCAACTCGGTGCAGGCCCTGCATGAAGCCGGGGTGTGGAACCACCTGCAAGGCGTGCTGTTCGATTTCAGCGCAACCCTGCCGATGGATGGCCCGCTGGGCTCGGTGCTGGCCGGCATGTTCGGCTACCAGGACGCACCGACCGTCAGCACCCTGGGCGCCTACCTGATTTACCTGGTGCTGGCGCTGGCGATGTTCTTTATGCCCGCCGCGCCAGCCACCTCTTCTTCCGTCTCCAGCCAGTAAGGTCGTCCCTTGCCAAACCCAGCCCCTGCCTCACCACCCCGCGCGTTGCGTTGGGCGGTCGCCGGTTCGGTGATCGTGATGATCGCCGCCGGCGGCCTGTTCTACTACGCCGCGCAATTGGCCGCCGCCAAGCGCCAGGTCAATCACAACGAAATCGCCGTGATCATCCACGCCCACGCCTGCGAACCCAACGCCCTGACCGTACCGGCGGGCCGTGCGAGTTTTCGCATCATCAACCGTTCGGATCGCGCGGTGGAGTGGGAAATCCTTGACGGCGTGCTGGTGGTCGAAGAGCGCGAAAACATTGCGCCGGGCTTGAGCCAGGTGATCAACGCCAACCTGCTGCCGGGCGACTACGCCATCACCTGCGGCCTGTTGAGCAACCCACGCGGCACCCTGCATGTAACCCCGACGGCCGAGTCTGACGCCCAGGCCAAAGCCAAGCCCTCGATGGTGGCCTTTATCGGCCCGCTGTCGGAGTTTCGCGTGTACCTGAGCAGCCAGGGTGGCGCTTTGATCAAGGCCGTCAGCGCCCTTGAACAAGCGATTGCCGCCGGCGACCTGGCCCAGGCCCAGGCCCTGTACCTGCCGGCTCGCGAGGCTTACCAACGACTGGCCCCGGCGGCCCAGCGCCTGGCCGAGCTGGACAACGCGATCAATGCCCGCGCCGATTACTTCGAGAGCCGTGAACAAGACCCGGCCTTCAGCGGCTTCCATCGCCTGGAGTACGGCCTGTTCGAGCAGCACACTCTCGGCGACCTGACACCGATTGCCCAGCGCCTGCTGGCCGATGTCACCACCCTCAAGCAACAGTTGTTGGCGCAGTCGCTGCCGCCCGAGCAACTGGTAAGCATCCTGGTGCGCAACCTCAACAGCCTGGCCGACGTGCGCGCCGCCAGTGGCGAAGAGGAGCGCTACAGCCACCTCGACCTCAACGGTTTTGCCGCCAACCTGAAGGTGACGCGCAAGGTGGTGGACCTGATGCGGCCGCTGTTGACCAAGTCCGCCGCCGACCTGCTGCCGGGAATTGATAGCGCGATCAACGCCTTCGCCGCGCAACTCGACGACTTGCAGGTCGATGGCCATTACCGCAGCTACAACCGCGTTACCGCCGCTCAGCGCCAGCTGATCGCCGACAAGGCCAAGGCTCTGGCCGCCGTACTCGATGGAATCGACCCAGCCCTTGGTCTCTCCGGCCTTAAGTGAAGACGACCAAACACATGAGTGATTCACCACAGTTCAACGCCCAACGCCGCCGTGTGTTGCTCGGGATGGCCGCCACCGGCGCCGCGATTGCCGGCAGCAGCCTCAGTTGCCCGGCAATGGCAGCCGGCGCAGCCCAGGTCACCACCGCGCCCAGCAGCGAAAAAACCCAGGACCACCAGGCCTTCCACGGCAAGCACCAGAGCGGCATCGTCACCCCGCGCCCGGCCTGCGGCATGCTGGTAGCGTTCGACGTCCTGGCCAGCGACCGCGAAGACCTGGAGCGCCTGTTTCGCACCCTCAACCAGCGCATCCGTTTTTTGATGACCGGCGGCAGCGTGCCGCAAGTCGACCCGAAACTGCCGCCCAGCGACTCCGGAATCCTCGGCCCGGTGATCAGCCCGGATAACCTGACCATCACCGTATCGGTGGGTGAATCGCTGTTCGACGAGCGTTTCGGCCTGGCCGCCGCCAAACCCAAGCGCCTGATCCGCATGGTCGGCTTCCCCAACGACGCCCTGGAACCGGCGCAGTGCCACGGTGATTTGAGCCTGCAGTTCAGCTCCAACACCCCCGACACCAATATCCACGCCCTGCGCGATATCGTGAAAAACCTGCCGGACCTGCTGCTGGTGCGCTGGAAACAGGAAGGCAGCGTACCGCCCCAGGCCCCTGCCCGTGCCGGGCAACCGGCGCAGAGCGCACGCAACTTCCTGGGCTTTCGCGATGGCTCGGCCAACCCCGACTCCAACGACACCAAAACCATGGACCAACTGGTCTGGGTCCAGCCCGGCAGTGATGAGCCCGCGTGGGCCGCCCATGGCAGCTACCAGGCGGTGCGGATCATCCGCAATTTCGTCGAACGCTGGGACCGCACGCCCTTGCAGGAGCAGGAAAGCATCATCGGCCGGATCAAGACCAGCGGCGCGCCCATGGACGGTCACAGCGAAGCCCAGGTGCCCGACTACAGCAAGGATCCGGCCGGCAAACTGACCAAGCTCGATGCCCATATCCGCCTGGCCAACCCGCGCACGGCCGCGACCCAGGCCAACCTGATCCTGCGTCGGCCATTCAACTACTCCAACGGCGTCAACAAGAACGGCCAGCTGGACATGGGCCTGTTGTTTATCTGCTATCAGGCGGACCTGGAGAAAGGCTTTATCAGCGTACAAACCCGGCTCAATGGCGAGCCCCTGGAGGAATACCTCAAGCCAGTGGGCGGCGGGTATTTCTTCACCTTGCCGGGCGCCACCGGGCCGCAGGATTTCATCGGCCGAACCTTGCTGCACAGCACTGCCAAGACCTAACCCTCCACAGCGGAAACCGCCCTATGAACATGTCGTCTCTTGCGTTGTTATTGAGCCTTTCTCCGCTCGCGGCCTTTGCCGCGCCGGCGCCCCTGGATCTGGTGGGCCCGGTGTCGGACTACAAGATCTATGTCACCGACAAGATCGAGGAACTGGTGACCCAGACCCAGGCCTTCACCGACGCGGTGAAAAAAGGTGACCTGGCCACCGCGAAAAAACTCTACGCGCCCACCCGCGTTTACTACGAATCCATCGAGCCCATCGCCGAGCTGTTCAGCGACCTCGATGCATCGATCGACTCACGGGTCGACGACCACGAAAAAGGTGTGAAAGCCGAAGACTTCACCGGCTTCCACCGCATTGAATACAGCCTGTTTGCCGAAAACACTACCCAGGGCCTGGGCACCCTTGCCGACGGCTTGAACACGGACGTCAAGGATCTGCAAACCCGCGTTGCCGGTCTGACCTTCCCGCCGGAAAAAGTCGTCGGCGGCGCTGCCGCATTGCTCGAAGAAGTGGCCGCCACGAAGATTTCCGGCGAAGAAGACCGCTACAGCCACACCGACCTGTATGACTTCCAGGGCAATATCGATGGAGCGAAAAAAATCGTCGACCTGTTCCGTGGGCAGATCGAACAGCAGGACAAGGCGTTTTTGGCCAAGGTCGACAAGAACTTCGCCACGGTGAACACCATCCTGGCCAAATACAAAACTGCCGATGGCGGCTTTGAAACCTACGACAAGGTCAAGGAACACGACCGCAAGGCCCTGGTGGGCCCGGTCAACACCCTGGCCGAAGACCTCTCGACCCTGCGTGGCAAACTGGGTTTGAACTGACACCTCAACGCTAGCGGCTCTGAGCCTGACCCACCGCCATCGCGGGCAAGCCCGCTCCCACAGGGGTCTCAGCGAGCAGAAAATGTTCGCCACACCACAAATCAAATGTGGGAGCTGGCTTGCCTGCGATGGCGGTGATTCAATCACCGACCATAGTGACTGAAGCACCGCCATCGCAAGCAAGCCCACTCCCACAGCTGTAGATCCCTATCATCCGGGTTAATCGCGCTGTGCGTTTAACCGTCTTACCTATAACGTTCCATAGACTCCCACTCACGGAAGATTTCCCATGCCTCATTCGGCCACCCGCCTTGATGCCGCCCCGCCCACTCCCTTCAACCTGCGCCCCCTGCTGCTGGCCAATATGGCCTGCACCATGGCGATGATGGCGTTTGTCTCGCTGATCGGCCCCATCGCGCGGGTGCTGGGGCTGGCGACCTGGCAGGCCGGCGCGGCGGTGACGGTGTCCGGTGTGATCTGGATGCTTTTGGCGCGGCCCTGGGGCCAGGCCAGTGATCGCCTGGGTCGGCGGCGCGTGCTGTTGCTGGGCACCGGGGGCTTCACCCTGGCCTATTGGGCCCTGTGCGTGTTTATCGACGCCTCCCTGCAACTGCTGCCCTCGGCGATGCTGGCATTTATCGGGCTGGTGCTCGGGCGCGGGTTGATCGGGGTGTTCTACGCGGCGATCCCAGTGGGGGGCTATGCGCTGATCGCGGACAATATCGAGCCGGCCCATCGCGCCAAGGCCATGGCCTCGCTGGGGGCGGCCAACGCCTGTGGCCTGGTGTTGGGCCCGGCGATTGCCGCGCTGCTGGCCCGCCACAGCCTGAGCCTGCCGTTTTATGTGATGGCGCTGCTGCCGATGCTCGGGTTTCTGGTGTTGCTGATGAAGCTGCCGCGCCAGGAATTGCACCTCAAACAACCGCCCAAGGCCGTCAACCTCTCGGACCCACGCTTGCGCCGGCCATTGGTCGTGGCCTTTGCGGCGATGCTCTGCGTGTCGATTGCCCAGATCACGGTGGGCTTTTTTGCCCTGGATCGCCTGCAGATGAACCCCGCCGACGCCGCACAAACCGCCGGGATCGCCCTGACCATGGTCGGCCTGGCCTTGATCTGCTCGCAATTGCTGGTGCGCAAGCTGGAATGGCCACCCCTGCGATTGATCCGCGTCGGCGCGCTTGTTTCGGCCCTGGGGTTTGCCGGGAGCATGTTCGCCGATACGGCGTGGATCCTCTGGCTGTGTTTCTTCGTCTCGGCGGCCGGCATGGGCTGGATCTTCCCATCGTTCGCCGCCCTGGCGGCCAACGCGGTGGACGCCTCGGAACAAGGCGCCACTGCCGGATCGGTGGGGGCGGCGCAAGGGCTGGGCGTGGTGGTCGGGCCGCTGGCCGGGACCCTGATCTATGCCGTTGAACCGCGGCTACCCTACCTGGTCGCGGCTGCCCTGCTGTTGCTCATTGCGCTCTGGCCGGCACCGCGCCACTAGAGGATCCGGTAAAGCAAGCGCTCGACTCGGACGCGACTGACCCGGCGCAGGAACTTGCCGACGGCTTCGGGGTAATCCACCAGTGTCTGCAACTGCTGGTAGCCCTGGATCCGCGTGGCGTGCTGGAAAATGTCCTCCAGCTCGCGGCGCCGTGGCGCCAGCCACTGGCCCTGGGGATCGTCGATCAGCAAGGCGTTTTCCAGGTCCAGGCGAAAGGCCCGGGGGTTGAGGTTATTGCCGGTGAGCAAGGTATAGCGTTCGTCGACCCACATGCCCTTGAGGTGATAGGTGTTATCCCCGTCGCGCCACAGGTGCAGGTTGAGTTGGCCACTGTCGATCATGCGCTGGTGGCGCTTGGCAAAGCGGCGCAGGCTGATTTCGTAGAGATACGGCAGCGCGGCGATGATTTTGAAAGGCTCGCTGGGCGGGATGTAGAAGTCGTTGGCGGTCTTGTCGCCGACGATGATGTCGATCTTCACCCCACGGGCCAGGGCCCGGTTGATTTCCCGGGTCACCGGCAGCGGCAGGTTGAAATACGGGGTGCAGATGGTCAACTGCTGCTGGGCACTGGCTATCAGCTCGCAGATCACCCGGCTCAGCGGGTTGTTCTTGCCCACTCCCAACAACGGGCTGACCGACAACCCACCAATCCCAGCCTGGCCGGCCGTGGTGTCATAGGTCGCGTGCTTGAGCCGGCTGCGCAGGTCGCCGATGTCATTGCGCAGGCTGCGGGTGGTGGGCAGGTTGGGCAGGTCCAGGCGGTGTACCGCCTTGGCCGCCACCAGGCCGTGTTCCACCAGGTGCTGCATGGAGTCGGCCAATGGCTTGTTGTGGATCAGGTGATAGCGGTCGAAGCGGTATTTATCGAACTTGTGCAGATACACATTGTTCAGGCTGGCGCCGCTGTACAGCACGCTGTCGTCGACCACGAAGCCCTTCAGATGCAGCACGCCAAACAGCTCGCGGGTCTGCACCGCAACCCCATACACCGGCACATGTGTCGGATGTGACTGAGTCATTGCCTGGTACCAGGCGCTATTGCCCGGCTGCTTGCCCGCACCGATCAACCCGCGCTGGGCACGCAGCCAATCCACCATCACCACGATATCCAGTTCGGGCCGTGCGGCCTTGGCGGCGTGCAGCGCGTCAAACACCTCCTGGCCCGCTTCGTCCTGTTGCAGGTACAACGCGACGAGGTAGATGCGGTGTTGGGCCTGGGCGATTTGCTGCAGCAGGCAGCGGCGAAACTCGGCAGCGCCGGACAGCACCTCAATCGCGTCGGTGGCCAGGGGGAAACCGCGCAACTTGGGCAACAGGGAACGTTTGAATAACGACGGCATAGGGCTCGCAATGATCGAATCCGAAGAGCCCGAGAGCTTACACCATGGGGGTCCTCAGGTCTGCCCACTGGCCGCTGAAAATAATTGATTGACCAAGAAGAACGATCGTTCTACTGTTTGCAGCATGAACGATATGACCAGCAGTGAAACCCGCGACATTATTCTGGACGTCACCGAAAAGTTGATCTATCGGCACGGCATTGCGGCCACCGGTATGGATCTGTTGGTGAAAACCGCCGGCGTCTCCAGGAAAAGTATCTACCGCTACTTTGCCAATAAGGACGAACTGGTGATCGCCGCCCTGCAGCGGCGCGATGAACGTTGGTTGCAATGGCTGCGCAGCGAGGTCGAGCAATACGCCGGCAGCGGCGCCCGCTTGCTCGGCGTGTTCAGCGCTCTGAAGACCTGGTTCGACTCTGCGGACTTTCGCGGCTGCGCCTTTATCAACACCAGCGGCGAAACCGGTAACCCGCAAGACCCGGTACGTTTACTGGCCAAGGCACACAAACAGAAGCTGTTCGAGTATTTGCTTGAACTGTGCGAGGCACATGGCACCCCGGCCCCGGAGCAGCAGGCCGCGCAACTGCTGATTCTGGTCGATGGCGCCATTACCATCGCCCTGATCATGGGCGATGTCACCGCCGCTGATAATGCGCAATGCATGGCGCATAACTTATTGGCACTTTGAAAGTTGTACGGGTTTAACAACTAACGATCCAAAGGAGCAGTCAAATGACCGCCAATGCACACGTGCGTCCGCCCTTGCCGCCCTTTACCGAGCAATCGGCCATTGAAAAGATCCGTCTCGCCGAAGACGGCTGGAACTCCCGTGACCCGCAACGCGTGTCGCTGGCCTACACCCTGGACACCCAGTGGCGTAACCGCGCCGAATTCGCCCATAACCGCGAGCAGGCCAAGGACTTCCTGACGCGCAAATGGGCCAGGGAACTGGACTACCGCTTGATCAAGGAGTTGTGGGCGTTTACCGGCAACCGCATCGCAGTGCGTTATGCCTATGAATGGCACGACGATTCCGGCAACTGGTTCCGCTCCTACGGCAACGAGAATTGGGAGTTCGACCAGGACGGTCTGATGTCCAATCGGCATGCGTGCATCAATGACATGCCGATCAAGGAAAGCGAACGCAAGTTCCACTGGCCGCTGGGACGGCGCCCGGATGATCATCCGGGGCTGTCCGAACTGGGGCTGTAACCTTGTAGGAGCCGGGGGGCGTCCAGTCCTTGCCGGCTCCTGCAATGCCCGTCAATCCTGCTTCAACCCCACCTGATACAACACGCCATCCTCCTCATCCGTGAGTACGTACAGGAAACCATCCGGGCCCTGGCGTACATCGCGGATACGCGCCTTCAGTTCGCCCAGCAGGCGCTCTTCGTGGACCACCTTGTCGCCCTCGAACTGCAGGCGAATCAGCTCCTGGCTGGCCAGGGCGCCGATAAACAGGTTGTGCTGCCAGGCTTTGAAGCGGTCAGCGTCGTAGAACGCCATGCCGCTGATGGCCGGTGACTTTTCCCACACATGATGGGGGCCGACCGTGCCTTCGGCTGTCTTGCCACGGGCCTCGGGAATCGGCAGCAAGGAATAGTTGATGCCGTGGGTCGCCAGGGGCCAGCCATAGTTCTTGCCACGTTCGATGATATTGATTTCATCGCCGCCACGCGGGCCGTGTTCGTTTTCCCAGAGGGTGCCAGTCCACGGGTTCAGCGCCGCGCCCTGTGGGTTGCGCTGGCCATAGGACCAAATCTCCGGCCGCGCTCCCGGCTGGCCGACAAACGGGTTGTCATCCGGCACGCGACCATCCGGGTAGATGCGCACCACCTTGCCTTGCAGCTTGTCCAGGTCCTGAGCCGTGGGCCGATCGTTGTTCTCGCCCAGGGTCACAAACAGGTAGCCGTCTCGGTCAAACACCAGGCGCGAGCCAAAGTGATTACCGGTAGAGAGCTTGGGCTCCTGGCGCAGGATCACCTGGAAGTCCTTGAGGCCGCTCAAGTCATCGCTCAAACGGCCACGGCCTACCGCCGTGCCGGCCGTACCGCCCTTGCCGCCACCTTCGGCGTAGGACAGGTAGACCAGGCGGTCTTCCTTGAAATCCGGTGACAACACCACATCCAGCAAACCGCCCTGCCCTTTGGCCCAGACCTGCGGCACGCCACTCAATGGCGCCGATAATTTGCCATCACTGCTCACATAGCGCAGCGCGCCTGGCCGCTCGGTGACCAGGAAACCTTGCTTGTCGGGCAAAAACGCCACCGCCCAGGGATGGTCCAGGCCTTTGACAATCGGGGTCGCGGTGAGGCTGCCTTGCTCGCTGGGGAACTGGCGGGTCTCGGCGGCCAACGCGGGCAGCGCGCTTGCCAGGGCGACAGCGCAGCAGGTCGCTAAAAGGGTTTTGCGTAGAAACATACGTGGGGTTCCTTGCGTTCAGGGCCGGCGATTGCCATTGGCATCTTGTGTCGGGGCTGAAGGTTGGGTGGCAGGGCGTGTGGGCACTGCATCACGTTGCGGATAGCGATTGCCGATACCGCCGTTTTCCAGGGTCGGCGGCCGCGGTACCGGCGCGGTGTAGGTACCGCGGGCGGCGGGCGTATTGGGCTGGGTGCCCTGCATGCTATTGGGATTGGCCCGCTTGATCGGGCTGTTATACGGGTTGTTGTTGCCGGGCAGGTTTTGCGCCTGCAACCCGCCACTCAAGGCAAGGCCCAGGGCCAGTACTGCAAGGCTGCGTGTACGGCTGTTCATGACAAAACCTCTATAGGGCGAGGAATACCTGCATTCGATAACACGCTACGCCCTGGGTTCGGATTTGGTAACTAAATACTTTCCAGGCAGGTGTAACACGGCTTTTCGAATGCCCCTGTGCCAACCGGCCGACAGCCGAAACTTTTGCCAGCGGCTACAGGTCACCTGAAGACCATTCCCCATCAGGAAGCACGGCCATGCCACGGGCAATATGGAAAGGCGCAATCAGCTTCGGCTTGGTACACATCCCCGTGTCGCTGGTCTCGGCCACCTCGGCCCAGGGCGTGGATTTCGACTGGCTGGACAAACGCAGCATGGACCCCGTGGGCTATAAGCGCATCAACAAGATCACCGGCAAGGAAGTCACCGAGGACAACATCGTTGGCCATTGCGCTGTTCATGACACAGCAACTGCCGGAGCGTTTTACCGCCACCAGCGGCCCCAAAAACCGCATCGGCAAGATCTTTATCGACTACCTGCGCAATGGCCGCGGTGCCAGCACCGTCGCCGCCTATTCGGTACGCGCCCGCCCGGGGCTGCCGGTTTCCGTGCCCATCAGCCGAGATGAACTCGACAGCCTGCGCAGCGCCCAGCAATGGAATGTGACGAATTTGCAGGCGCGCTTAAACAGCCTGAAAGCTGATCCCTGGGCGGGTTATGCCAACCGCCAACGGCTCAGCAAGAAGATGTGGCAGAAACTGGGGGCCCAGCCGCCAGAATAAAGCCCCCCGCCGATGGCAAGGGGGCTGATGCTCAGATCAGGATAAAAATCACTGCCAAACCGGCAAAGATCGCCCACTTTTCCAGGTAATAGCGGGTGCGGTTACGCTTTTTCAGCTCCTTGCCCCGCAAGCGGATCTTGTACAGGCGGGTGAAAGCGCGGTTCAAGCCACCGGTCTTGTCCCCGGCATCATTGGGTGAGCCGGCGGCCGCCATGACGTTGCGGCTGAACCAGCGATTGAACGCTGCCGCCCAACGATATTTCATCGGTCGCTCGATATCGCAGAACAGAATGATACGGTTTTGCGCCGTGGTGTTTTCGGCGTAGTGGATGTAGGTCTCATCGAACATCACCGCTTCGCCGTCACGCCAGTAATAATTCTCACCGTCCACGTTGATGTAGCAGCCTGGATCGTTGGGCGTATCCAGCCCCAGGTGGTAGCGATAGGAGCCAGCATAAGGATCGCGATGGCGGACCAGCCTGGAACCTGGCGGCAGTTCGGCAAACATCGCCGCCTTGATCGAGCCGATACTTTGCACCAGCTCGGTAGTGCGCGGGCACAGCTTCATGGCCGAGGGGTGACTGTCGCCGTACCACTTGAGGTAGAAACGCTTCCAGCCCGATTTGAAAAACGAGTTGAAGCCAACGTCGTTGTATTGGTCGGAGCGCTTGATCTCGCCGGCGCGCATCAGGTTCTGGCCTTCCTCGCGGATCTCCTGCCAATGCTCCTGGAGCGGGCTCAGGTCGGGGAAGTCACTGGGGGCAAGGTACGGCCGGCCGGGCAGCTTGGAGAACAGGTAAAGGAAGCAATTGACCGGGGCGAGGAAGGTGGAGTGGTCGCTTAATTGACGGCCCAGCTTATGTCGCACCCGGCCACGCAGATGGACATACGCAATGGACGCAACGTACAGAGCAACAATAATGAGTTTCACGAGAATTCGTCACATATCAGAAGAGTACAGGCTGCTCCGCCAGGCCCTACCGGGCTGGGGATGGAAAATGCAGCACCTGAAATCACAATTCATTAACAGACCCACGACCGTCTTGGAGACAATTCGGATAGTGGCCAATGGCAGTTATTTTAGCCATAGTTTGTAACCAAAGGTTAACTAAGAATTGTGAAAAGGTGTCTTCCGACTGTATAGCCGCGCCACCTCGAGCGAGCGGTGGCGGGAGTGCCGGGCTGCGACGCAGCCCGGAAAAGGTCCGGTGCGACTCAGCCCAATGGCGAGTCATCCTTGCGTTCACGCCGGGTAAAACGGTCATCATCCAGGCCTGAATAGGCCACAGTCTGGCGCCGCGTCAAGACCAGATGGCGAACCAGCGCAACGAACATCCCCAGCAGCAAGCCGACTGCCAGGCTCAATGCAACCGCCAGGACTTTTTTCGGTTTGATAGGGCTCAGCGGCTCTTGCGCGCGCCGGTCAATCGTCACCAGTTTCAACGCACTCATATCAATATTCAGGCCACGCAGGCGTGCCACTTCAGCACGCAAGGGC
Source organism: Pseudomonas sp. FP2294 (assembly GCF_030687625.1). Taxonomy (NCBI): domain Bacteria; kingdom Pseudomonadati; phylum Pseudomonadota; class Gammaproteobacteria; order Pseudomonadales; family Pseudomonadaceae; genus Pseudomonas; species Pseudomonas sp. FP2294. The sequence goes on along the minus strand of NZ_CP117441.1, from coordinate 2,658,999 downwards.
TCGACGTCCTGCAGGAAAATATCTTCATTGCCCCGCCGCTTCAGGACTTCGACTTGGCGATTGACCTCCAGCAGTTGCAGCTCCTTGCCGATTTCCGCAACACGGCTACTGGTGAAGTCATCGCTGGTCCGCTGCTGCAAAGCCCTGCGCTCGGCTTCGAGGGCGTCGGTGCCGAGGAAGTACAGGGGAATCTGCTGATTATTGACCTCGGTACGCATCACCTGACTGGAGCCACTACGCCCGGCATCGGCCATAGACGAGGGTGTGGTCGGGCTCTTGATACCCATGGACTTGGCAATCGAGATCGCTTCGTTCAACTCTGCCAGGCGGTTGGAACGCTGCATTTTCATCTGTAGGCGCAGGGCACTGAGTTCATCTTCCAGCTGTGCGCGTTTGAGCTTGTCGCCCTCCAGCAGCTTGGCGATCTTCGATTCCTTGTCGGTTTCATAATTGGAGCGCGCTGCATCAATCTTGCCCTTGAGCTCGGTGAGGCGGTTGTTGACGATCACCTTGAGGTCGGCGCCCACCTGCTCACGCTCTTGCGCAATGGCGTAGTCGACAAAACCGTTGAGAATCGCCACCCCGTCAACGTCCGTGGGGTATTGCAGCTCAAGACGAATATAGCTGCTCAGGGAGTCGGATTTTTTCGGGTCGGGCAGGATCAGCTTGATCGAGTTACGGTTGAACGCTTCAAAACTCTGTTCAAGGCTGCGCCCTGGCTCCTGAAACGCCTGGAACAACGCCGGGTTGGCCTTGAAGAACCCCAGTCGCGCGTCATACGAGTCCAGTTGCGCGCCGACTTTGGCCAGTGCGTCCGCCGGCGGCAACTTATAGACTTCGGAGCGATTGAGGGCATCCAGCTCATTGATAGCCGCCGGGCGCAGCACGCTGCTGACCTGGTACTCACGGGGTGCCAGCAACGCGTAGCCAACGCCAATCAGGCCGGCAAACAGGGTACAGCCGATAACCAGTTTCTTTTGTCGCCAGATCGAGTGGAACAGATCAAATAAATCAATTTCATCGGACACCACGGGGGCTTGCACCTGGGGAGTTCTGTTCAAAATGGGGACACCCTTTTAGAAGTGGACGCTGGCTGCCCACTACACAATAGATCTGAATAACCAACTGAAAATACAGGGACAACGCCCTGGATATGGCCAGTACGACACGAGGCAACGGTCATCCGACCATTGCGTCACTGAAAAAATCCCTACCCCATTCAGATTGTTTTCCTTCAGAAAAAATAATGTCGTATAAGGCATTGATCAGCGTAGACGACATATCGGAAAACATCGGGATAACGACATGTCAGAACCGCTTTAAATAGCTGCTGGCAAAGGAAAAACCGACCGGGACAGACCTTGAGGAAGTTTTCTGCCATACCTTTGAACGGAATTTGCCAGGGCGCATTGCTGCTGTGGGCGGTCCCGCCATTTATGCCTCATTAAAAAAGGAATTTTTATATGCCCACGTCCCCTCCCCGCACCACGCCGTGCCCGACCGAACAGGACAAACAAGCCCTGCAAGGCACCTGGGAACAAATCGCCCTGGAAGACAGCGGCATCGCCAACCCACCGGATGAACACAGTGCACCCGGCGCGCTGACCACAATCGAGGGGGATCAGTTTCGGGTCATGACCCAAGATGGCGAGGTATTACTGCAGGGCAGTTTTACCCTGGACGCCAGCACCACGCCCAAGAGCATCACCTGGATCGACGCCATCGGTGCCGACGCCGGAAAGCACCTGCCCGCCAGTTACACCCTGGATGATGAGCGCTTCGTGTTTATCGCGGCGGATGAAGGCATGCCCCGGCCGACGCGTTTCAGTACGACGCCAGGGCAGACAATGCGCACTTTCGTACGCCGGTCATGAACGGATGAGGGGCATTCGTTTTTGCGACAGGATTTTCACGAAGTATTCACGTTTGGCGCGCTAGGTTAGACCCAACTCCTCAGATGAATCCCTTGGCCCGCCGCCCCAGCGGGCCTTTTTTTTGCCTTCAGGCCGGGCGCTTGACGGCGGTCAGGGTGTAGCACATCGGCAGTTGCGCCGGCTGGTTCTCGTACTGGTCGTAGAGCTCTTCGCGATTGGAGTGCGGGTACTCCTGCAGGTGGCTGATCTGCAAGCCTGCCGCGATGGCCGCGCTGACAACCTCGCCTAAGGTGTGCACGAACCAGTAAGACGCCGCGACTGCGCTGTTACTCGGCCCCTCATAGACAATCGCCTCGTGCTGCACAAAAGGCTCGCGGCGAAAATATGAGGTGACCGGCAGCATCGGGTTCGGCGCTGCGGGGTCGAACACTTCCAGGATCGGATGAGTCTCGTAGATCACCAGCGTCCCGCCGTCTTTGAGGGTGCTGGCGACATGCCCCATGAATAGCCCGATATCCGGCATCCAACCCAACACCCCGATGGTGATCAGGGCGATATCAAAACGCCCCTGCAACCGCTCGGGCAAATGATGAATATCGGCTTCGATAAACTCGGGCGCATGGGGTGAGCGACTGGCCAGCTCCGCCGCCTGTGCCAGAAATGCATCGGACTGGTCGACCCCCACCACACTGCTGGCGCCCAGCCCATACAGCGACAGGCTTTCACGGCCGTTATTGCAACCCAGTTGCACGGCGTCCCGCCCCTTGACGCCCACCTGCATTAACAGGGTGGTCAGGGTGGGATCCAGGCAGGAGAAATCAGGCGCGCCGACATCCGCGAGCAGGCTTTGCCAGTGCTCGGTAGCTTTGTGGTGTTCGGCGGATTCGTTCCAGGCGGCCTTGTTGCTGGCGATTGCCTGTTGAGCAGACAGCGTGTCCATTGCGTCTCCAAACCATTGAACGTGCGCAACACGATGGCGATGAGCGTCGTCAAGAAAACAGAAGGGAGTCCGCCCCGCACCGACAGCCTCGCCATCCTTGAACCGGTAAAGAGCCATCACTGCAGGGCGAACGCTGGAAACTTAATCCACGGTCATTGCATGTTCAACTGTTAACAAACACAGATCGGACGGCCGATACAGTTTCGATACAACTCGATGCTTTTTGTAAGGATTTCCGCAAAAAAAAGACAAACCAGGCACTTCCAGCGGCCCGACACGCCTGCCTGTCATATAACTCACGCCGCACATATGCGACAATGCGCGCCAAATTCCAACATACACCCCATATTTTCTGCTCGGCGACTGGGCTTCACGCCTTGATGTCGCTGTTGACGCATGCCCGTTGGCCCGGGCTCCGAATGGGTCCCGGCCCAAATAAGCGCACCCCAAGCTATTGATAGGTAAAGTAATTGATCTCCACAGCTAACATCACCATGCAGTTCGGCGCCAAGCCGCTGTTTGAGAACGTCTCGGTCAAGTTCGGCGCCGGTAACCGTTATGGTTTGATCGGTGCCAACGGTTGCGGCAAGTCGACCTTCATGAAAATCCTCGGTGGCGATCTCGACCCGTCCGGCGGCCAGGTCATGCTGGAGCCGAACGTGCGCCTGGGTAAGCTGCGCCAGGATCAGTTCGCCTACGAAGAATTCAATGTCATCGACACCGTGATCATGGGTCACGAAGAGCTGTGGAAGGTCAAAGCCGAGCGCGATCGCATCTACTCGCTGCCGGAAATGAGCGAAGAAGACGGCATGGCCGTGGCCGAGCTGGAAACCGAGTTCGCCGAAATGGACGGCTACACCGCCGAATCCCGTGCCGGTGAACTGCTGCTGGGCCTGGGTATCGGCATCGAGCAGCACTTCGGCCCGATGAGCGAAGTGTCTCCAGGCTGGAAGCTGCGCGTATTGCTGGCCCAGGCGCTGTTCTCGGATCCGGAAGTGCTGCTGCTCGACGAACCGACGAACCACCTGGACATCAACACCATTCGCTGGCTGGAAAACATCCTGACCCAGCGTAACAGCCTGATGATCATCATCTCTCACGACCGTCACTTCCTGAACAGCGTGTGCACCCACATGGCTGACCTGGACTACGGCGAGCTGCGCCTGTTCCCGGGCAACTACGACGAGTACATGACCGTGGCGACCCAGTCCCGCGAGCAGTTGCTGTCGGACAACGCCAAGAAGAAAGCGCAGATCTCCGAACTGCAATCGTTCGTCAGCCGCTTCTCGGCCAACGCCTCGAAAGCCAAGCAGGCCACTTCCCGCGCCAAGGCGATCGACAAGATCCAACTGGCCGAGGTCAAGCCTTCGAGCCGTGTGAGCCCGTTCATCCGTTTCGAACAGACCAAGAAACTGCACCGCCAGGCGGTCATCGTCGAGCGCATGGCCAAAGGCTTTGACGGCAAGACCCTGTTCAAGGACTTCAGCTTCCAGGTTGAAGCCGGCGAGCGCGTGGCGATCATCGGCCCGAACGGTATCGGCAAGACCACCCTGCTGCGCACCCTGGTCAACGAACTGACCCCGGACGCCGGTAGCGTGAAGTGGACCGATGCGGCCGAACTGGGCTACTACGCCCAGGACCACGCCCACGACTTCGAAGACGACGTCACCCTGTTCGACTGGATGGGCCAGTGGGCTCAGGGCGAACAAGTGATCCGCGGCACCCTGGGCCGCATGCTGTTCTCCAACGATGAGATCCTCAAGTCGGTCAAGGTCATCTCCGGTGGTGAGCAAGGTCGCATGCTGTTCGGCAAGCTGATCCTGCAAAAGCCCAACGTGCTGGTCATGGACGAACCGACCAACCACTTGGACATGGAATCCATCGAGGCGCTGAACCTGGCGCTGGAAAACTATCCGGGCACGCTGATCTTCGTCAGCCACGACCGTGAGTTCGTATCGTCCCTGGCCACCCGCATCATCGAGTTGAGCCCAAGCGGCGTGATCGACTTCAGCGGCACCTATGACGACTACCTGCGTAGCCAGGGCGTGGTGTTTTAAGGGCCGCCAATAGCGGTTAGCCACACGCTGCAAGTAAAAGCCCCGTCAGCAGTGACGGGGCTTTTTGCATTTCCAGGCTCGACCAACGGCGCGTCAGGGCCGATGATTGTTAGCCTGCTTCCTTTTCTTCCAGGCCCTTGCCATGATGCGTTCACCGCCCTGCCGCGAATGAGCCTCCATGCCAGCCGCCCCCAGCTCCCTGTCGATCACCCTGCAGATCGTCTCCATCGTCTTCTATACCTTTATCGCGTTTATCTGCATCGGCCTGCCGATTGCGGTGATCCCAGGCTACGTCCATGAACAACTGGGTTTCAGCGCCGTGGTGGCCGGCGTAACCATCGGTTCGCAGTACCTGGCCACCCTCCTCAGCCGCCCCATGGCGGGGCGCATGTCGGACAACGTCGGCACCAAGCGCGCGATCGTGCTGGGCTTGAGCGGTATCCTGCTCAGCGGTGTCTTGACCTTTTTCGCCACGCTGCTGCACAGCCTGCCCAGCCTGAGCCTGGGGATTCTGCTGGTCGGTCGCGTGTTGCTGGGCGTGGCCCAGGGCCTGATCGGTGTCGGCACCATCAGTTGGTGCATGGGCCAGGTCGGTGCCGAACATACCGCGCGCTCGATCTCCTGGAACGGCATCGCCTCCTATGGCGCCATCGCCATTGGCGCCCCGCTGGGCGTGGTGATGGTTGCGCAATACGGTTACAACAGCCTCGGTCCCACGCTGGCCGTGCTGGCAGCCCTGGGCCTGGTGCTGATCCGCAAAAAAACCTCGGTGCCGGTGGTGCGCGGCGAGCGCCTGCCGTTCTGGGCGGTGTTCGGGCGGATCGCGCCGTTTGGCGCCAGCCTGTGCCTGGCGTCCATTGGCTACGGCACCCTGACCACCTTCATTGCCCTGTTCTACCTCAATCGCGGCTGGACCGGCGCCGCCTGGTGCCTGACGGTGTTTGGCCTCTGCTTTATCCTCTCGCGCCTGCTGTTTATCTCGAGCATCAGCCGTTTTGGCGGGTTTCGCGCGGCGATTGCCTGCATGACCCTGGAAACCCTCGGCCTGACCCTGCTGTGGCTCGCGCCCTCGCCCGCCATTGCCCTGATCGGCGCCGGCCTCACCGGGTTTGGCTTGTCGTTGGTGTACCCGGCACTGGGCGTCGAAGCCATCAAACAGGTGCCCAACAGCAGCCGGGGCGCCGGGCTGAGTGCCTATGCGGTGTTTTTTGACCTGGCGCTGGCGATTGCCGGACCGCTGATGGGTGCGGTGGCGTTGAACCTGGGCTACTCGTGGATTTTCTTTTGCGCGGCGCTACTGTCCGTCACGGGCCTGGGCCTGACCTGGCTGCTGATGCGCCGGGCCTACTGATCCGCAGTCTGCATCCCGGCCCGCGAGTGCTGGCCAAGGGTGCGACTGAAAAATCGTCCGGCCTCGGAGATCAGGTCGCGGTGAATACCCTCGCGGTCCACCCCATCGGCATCGGTACAAAGCGCCGGCATCAGCGCCAGTTGCTCGTCATCGCAAGGGGCCATGAAGATAAAGTGCCCAGCCCCGGCCAACAGTTTGAAATCCGGCGGCTGCGGCAGCTTGCGCGCCAGGGCGGCGGCGTTTTTATCCACGGCTACCAGCTTGTCGCCATCGCCGCTATAGAGCAGCACCGGCACATGCACGTCGCCCAGGGTCTGACGACCGAACATCAGGCTGAGCGGCGCCATCAGCATCAACGCGTGGATCCGTGGGTCGGCCTGGGGTTGCAGGTCATCACGGTCGGCCACCAGCTCACCCTTGGTGGTACAGGCGTCGCGGTCTTCGGGACGCTCCTGGCAATAGCGGCGCAAACGCTCGAGATCCGGCTTGGCCCCGGCCAGGATCAGCGCCGTCTCGCCGCCCGCCGAATAGCCGATCACCCCTACCTGGCCCACGTTGACGAACGGCGACAGCATCGGGTCGCCCAGGGTCGCGGTAATCGCCGCAGAAATCTGGATCGGCCGGCCATACAGGTTACTCAAGGTACCCAGGCGGCTGTGGTCCTTATAGTTGTCGCCTGGGTGCAGCACGGCGACCACCACAAACCCCTTGCGCGCCAGCGACGTCGCCAGGTCGTGCAAAGCCAGGGGCGTGCCGGTGTTGCCATGGGACAGCATCAGCAACGGGAAGCGGCCGATGGCGACCTTGGCGTCCTCGGCGGCGGCGACGCGATACGCCCCCACCTGACTGAGATGTTCATCACCCGTGGACGGATAAAACGCGATGGCTTTCATCGGCTGCGAATCCAGCGGGTCAAGAAAGCTCATGCGGTGATAGCCCACGCTCCAATGGGGGTGCGGGGCGACAGCGGCGTGCACTGAAACGAGGCCGCCGAGCAGGGAAACCAGCAAGACTGCACAAAGACGCATCATGGGGATGTCCACCTGTGCTGGGTGACGCCTGCAGGCCGATGCAGCCTCGGGCGGTATGACCCGGTGTTGCATAAGCTGCGCCATATTCGCCGGTTCAAAACAAAAAACTCCGTATTCCGCCGGCATTGAAGCTAGCAGAATACAGAGTTTAGACAGCCCGAATCAGATTGAAAGACGCTCGTGCTTACGCCGCGACGAACAACTGCTCGCTGATCAGCGCATTGGCATCGTTCAATGCCTTGCTGCGTGCTTCGTCACCATAGGCCAGGCCGTGGGCACGTACGAACTCGATATCAGTGATACCGAAGAAGCCCAGCAGCACTTTCAAGTAGTCCTCGTGCCCGACGCCGGTCGGTTGGCCAACGTGCAGGCCACCGGCGGTGGAGACCACGATGACTTTCTTGTTGCCGCACAGGCCTTGCGGGCCGGCTTCGGTGTAGCGGAACGTCTGGCCAGCGACGGCAATGCGGTCGATCCAGGCCTTGAGCTGGGTGGGAATGGTGAAGTTGTACATCGGCGCGGCGATAACCACCGCGTCGGCAGCCAGGAACTCGGCCAGGGTCGAGGCGCTCAGGTCGGCTTCGTGCTTCTGTACGGCATCACGCAACTCGGCGGTGGTGCCCAACGCGCCCAGGGTAATCCCGGAAAAATGGTTGATACCTTCGCTGGCCAGGTCACGGTAGGTTACTTCCACACCCGGCTCAGCCGCTTGCCAGGCCTTGACCACTTTGCCGCTCAACTGGCGGGATACCGAGTTGTCACCGAGGATGCTGGAATCAATATGCAAGAGTTTCATGTGGGATCTCCAAGTGAGGATCGCCACCGGCGATCTGATGGGAAGGATCCTACAGATCAATCCAATAGCCGATTAGCCGGTTAAAATGCGATAGTTCGTCCCACTGACAGGACAATAGGCCCAACATGCAAGACCTCAATGACCTCTACTATTTCGCCAAGGTGGTGGAAGCCGGTGGCTTCGCGGCGGCAGGCCGGCTGCTGGGCATCCCCAAGTCGCGGCTGTCGCGGCGCATTGCCGAACTGGAAGAGCGCCTCGGCGCCCGCCTCTTGCAGCGCACCACCCGGCAACTGACCCTGACCGCCGTCGGCGAACGCTACCTGGGGCACTGCCAGGCGATGCTGCTGGAAGCGGAAATGGCCGACGAAGCCGTGGTCAACATGTCCAGCGAACCCCGGGGCCGGCTGCGGGTCAGTTGCCCGGTGGGCCTGGCCCACGAAATCCTGCCGACGGTGGTGGCGCAATTCCTCGCGGCCCACCCGCTGGTGCAACTGGAGATGATGCTGATCAATCGCCGCGTCGACCTGGTGGCCGAGGGTGTAGACGTAGCTTTGCGTGTGCGCGAGTTGGGGGACGAAGACCCACTGCTGGTGACCCGTCGCCTGCGTCAGGCGCAGACGGCCATGGTCGCCAGCCCCGAGTTTGTGCGCGACCGCCAGATCAACAGCCCGGCCGACCTCAAACACCTGCCGGTATTGGGCGCCCTGGAAGCCGACCGTATGGTCCACCTGCGCATGCTCGACCCTGCCGGCAATGCCACCGACCTGGCGATGGAGGCCCGCCTGGGCATCGACGACTTCCTGGTGCGCAAGGCCAGCGCCCTCGCCGGCCTGGGCTTCACCGTGCTGCCCATGATGTATTGCGAGCAGGAGCTGGAAAGTGGCCAACTGGTGCAACTGTTGCCCGAGTGGTCGCTGCCCGGTGGCTGGCTGCAAGCGGTGTACCCGCATCGACGCGGCGTATCCCCAGCGGTGCGCGCCTGGATCGACTTTCTGGCCCATGCCTTCAACAGTTGCGGAGATCGACTGCTATGAGTACCCGGAGCATGACCGAAGACGACGTCGCCCAGTTCTGCCTGGGCTTGCCCAGTGCACGGGAGGATTACAAGTGGGGCGGTGTGCGGGTGTTCTCGATTGCCGGCAACAAGATGTTCGCCCTGCAGAACCTGCGCGGCGACTCCCTGGCGTTCAAGGTCGACAAAGAACTGTTCCTCGGCCACGTCGACCGCCCCGGCATCCACCCGGCGCCGTACCTGGCGCGGGCGCAGTGGATCATCATGCAGGTGCCCTACCCACTGGGCGGCGAAGAGCTGCGCGGCTTGCTGCAGCGCTCCCACCAGTTGGTGGTGAGCAAACTGCCCAAACGCACGCAGATCGGCCTGAGGCTGGACGAGTAAGCCAGCCCAGGTCGTCTTGGACACACCTTGATCATCGAGACATGCACAGCCCCCTGTGGGCGCAGCTTCGCTCTCAAGCCCCGCGCGGCTAGAAGACTGCCAGCAGCGTGCCACCCAGAAACAACCGATCAATCCAGAACACCTGGTGCAGCAACACAATCAGCCAGAACACCACCTGATAAGACACCTTGCGCGTCTTGTGCCGGAACACCTGCTGCGCAACCAAGGCCCCCGGCCAACCACCAGCCAGCTCCATGGCATGCAGGATCTTCTCCGGGGTGCGCCAGCTATCGCTCTGGGCCTTGCGCTTGTCGCTCCAGTACAGGCAAAACGTCACCACGCTGACCAGGCCATAGGCCGCCAACGGGATCAGCGACACCCCGCGATACGCCAGCAGTGCCGCGCCAAACAACGGCACGGCACACAACAGTGCAAACACCACAGCCTTCAAGCGCAGATGCTGGACTGTCATCACGCCTTGGCCGCCGCCCAGTCAATCCAGCCGAACTGCCAGGTGGCCAGGATCAGCAAACCGAACGCAATGCGGTACCAGGCAAACACTGCATAGCTGTGGCTGGCGATGAACTTGAGCAAGCCACGCACTGCAATCATCGCGAAGATGAACGAGACCACAAAACCGACGGCAAACACCGGCAGATCCGCAGGCTGGAACAGGTCACGGTATTTATAGCCCGAGTACACCGCCGCCCCGACCATGGTCGGCATCGCCAGGAAGAACGAAAACTCGGTGGCCGTCTTGCGCGACAGGCCAAACAACAGGCCACCGATAATGGTCGAGCCGGAACGCGACGTCCCTGGAATCATCGCCAGGCACTGGGCAAAGCCCACTTTCAAGGCGTCTTTCCAGGTGATGTCATCGACGGTTTCGGCATGGATGACATGCTCGCGACGCTCGGCCCACAACATGATCACCCCGCCGATCACCAGCGCAGTGGCCACCGTGATCGGGTTGAACAGGTATTCGTGGATCAGGTCGGCAAAAATCACCCCCAACACCACCGCCGGCAGGAAGGCGATCAGCAGATTGACGGTAAAGCGCTGGGCGTTGCGCTGGGTCGGCAGGCCGGTCACCACGTCGAGGATCTTGCGCCGGAACTCCCAGACCACCGCCAGGATGGCGCCCAGTTGAATGATGATGTTGAACGCCATGGCGCGCTCGCCACCGAAGTCGAGCAAGTCAGCGACGATAATCTGGTGCCCGGTACTGGAGATCGGCAAGAACTCTGTCAGCCCTTCGACAATGCCAAGTATCAATGCCTGAAAGGCGGTCCAAAGATCCATTATTCCCCCAAAGGTCATGCGACGGCATGCCTCGTTGATATTTTCTAGGTGTTCACTAACGATGAGCACGCGGCAAGGCTGCGCGCAGGATCAAGGCTGACCTGCAAAAATTCTGTGAAAAATCAGGCAGTACTCAGGTTTTTTGATTCCGGGCCGAAAGCCTATCAGACAAGCCCGAATTTCGCTTCGCGTTATCACTGGCCGATCAACGCAGCACCGAAAATTATAAGAACGCGGAGTGACAAGACTATGAACAGTTTGCGCAATATGTCGATCAGTCGGCGCCTCTGGATGATCCTGATAGTCGCCGTGTTGATGTTGATGACCCTGGGTTTGTTGATGCTCAAGCAGATCCACGACGACCTCTACCAGGCCAAGAGCCAGAAAACCCAGCACGTAGTGCAAACTGCCAGCGGGATTCTGAATTTTTATCACGGCCTTGAAACCACCGGGGTGCTGACCCGCGAAGCCGCGCAGAAACAAGCCCTGAGTGTGGTGCGCGGTCTGCGCTACGACCAGAACGAATACTTCTGGATCAATGACCTGACGCCGGTGATGATCATGCACCCGGCCAACCCCAAGCTCGACGGCCAGAACCTATCGGCCATCCGCGATCCGGACGGCTTTGCGATCTTCAATGAGTTCGTCACCCTGGCCAAGGCCAAGGGCGTCGGCATGGTCGATTACCGCTGGCCGAAACCCGGCGCGGCTGAGCCCGTGGCCAAGACCTCCTATATCCAGTTGTTCGAACCCTGGGGCTGGATCATAGGCTCCGGCGTCTATGTGGACGACGTACAGGCACAATTTCGCGGCCAGGTCTGGAAAGCCTCGCTGATCGGCCTGGGCATTGCCCTGATCATGGCCCTGCTGGTGGTGCTGATTGCCCGCAGCATCGTGCGCCCGTTGCAGGAAGCGGTACAGGCCATGGCCAACATCGCCAGTGGCGAAAGCGACCTGACCCGCAGCCTCGACACCCATGGCCAGGACGAAGTCACGCAACTGTCCCGACACTTCAACACCTTCACCGCCAAACTGCGCCAGGTGGTCAGCCAGTTGCAGGTGTGCGCCAATGCCCTGGCCCAGTCGTCCGCCGAGCTGGGCAACAACGCCAGCCAGGCCCATGACCGCAGCCAGCAACAATCCCAGCAAATGGAGCTGGTGGCCACCGCCATCAATGAAGTGACCTACGGCGTCCAGGACGTGGCCAAGAATGCCGAGCACGCCGCCAGCGAAATGCGTGACGCGCAGACCCAGGCCGAACAGGGCCAGGTCAATATCGACGGCAGCCTGCAACAGATCGACGCGCTGTCCGGCACCATCAGCCAGGCGGTGGAAGTGATCCGCACCCTGTCCACCGAAAGCACGCAGATTGGCGGGGTGCTGGAGGTGATTCGCTCGATTGCCGAGCAGACCAACCTGCTGGCTCTCAACGCCGCCATCGAAGCGGCCCGCGCCGGCGAACAAGGCCGTGGTTTTGCCGTGGTCGCCGACGAAGTGCGCCTGCTGGCCCAGCGCACGCAAAAATCCACTGCCGAAATCCAGAACATGATCGAGCGCCTGCAAGGGCATTCCGAAGCAGCGGTCAAGGTCATCAGCGACAGCCACCAGGCCTCGCAACTGACCATCGAACAAGCCGGTCAGGCGGGCGCCAGCCTGAATGCCATCGGCCAGGCCCTGCGCAACCTCAACGGCCTGAACGCCTCGATTGCCAGCGCGACCCTGCAACAGGCCCACGTGGTGGAAGACATCAATCAGAACGTGACCCAGGCCGCCGGCCTGTCCCACAGCACTGCGCTCGCGGCCCAGCAATCGAGCGAGGCCAGCGTGCATCTGAAGGACTTGAGCGAAGAACTCAACGGCCTGCTGCGCCAGTTCAAGGTCTAGCCCTCCTCCCGGCAGCAGCCCGCTCGCCACAGCGAGCGGGTTTGCCACAGCAATCCTTCTTCCCATAATTAGCCCCCGGCCTGGACAGGATTTTGCCCGGCCGGTTGGGTACAATCGCCCTCCTCTTCGACTCTTCCAAGGAATCCCATGTCCGGGCTTGAACTGTTTGCCGCCGCGCTGGGGGTGATTGCCGTCTGGTTGACGGTCAAGCAGAACCCGTGGTGCTGGCCGATCGGCCTGGTCATGGTGCTGCTGTACACCTGGGTGTTCTTCGAGGTGAAGCTGTATTCCGACATGCTGCTGCAAGTGGTGTATGCCGGCCTGCAGGTCTACGGTTGGTGGCAATGGACTCGCGCCGGCGAGGTCAAGCAAGGGCGCCAGGTCAGCAGTCTTGGCAGCCAGGCGATCCTCCTGAGCCTGACGGTTGGCGCAGTCGGCAGCCTGTTGCTGGGCGCCGCCATGGCACACTGGACCGATGCTGCACAACCCTGGCTGGACGCCGCCCTGACCGGCTTCAGCCTGGTGGCGCAGATGTGGATGGCGCAAAAACGCGTGCAATGCTGGGCACTGTGGATTGTGGTCGATGTGATTTTTGTCGGCCTGTTTGTCTACAAGGGGCTGTACCTGACGGCCGCGCTCTATGCCCTGTTCACAGTGATTGCCGTACAAGGCTGGCGCGAATGGCGCGCCGATCCGGCGTTGCGCACATGAAGGTGCTGGTGATGGCAGGCCCCGAGTCCAGCGGTAAAAGCTGGCTGGCCGAGCAGTTGCAGGCGCATTTCGGTGCGGTGCTGGTGGGCGAGTATGTGCGCTATTTCATCGACCACTACCAGCGTGATACGACCCTCGCCGACATCCCGGACATCGCCCGTGGCCAACTGGCCTGGGAAGATGCCGGCCGTGCCCGGCAGCCGCAACTGCTGATCCTCGATACTCACCTGCTGACCAACAAGCTGTGGAGCCTGACGCTGTTTGGCGATGCCCCCGCGTGGCTCGACGAGGCACTGCTGGCCCGCCATTACGACCTGCACCTGTTGCTGTCGCCCGAAGGCATTGGCTGGACCGCCGACGGTCAACGCTGCCAGCCGGACCTGGCCGACCGCCTGGCCTTCTTCCAGGCCAGCCGCGACTGGCTGGAGCAGCATCAGCAACCGTACAAGGTGATTGGCGGGGATTGGCAGGCACGCCATGACCAGGCGTTTGCCGCCGTGGCACACCTGCTCGACCAATAAAGCCCCTACTCGTGGATCAGTTGCCGTTGATACTGTGGGTCAGCCTTGATCTGCTGTTCGGTAAACGGCAACGGGCTGAGCTTTTTCGCGGAAAACGCCTGGGTCTGGTCCTTGAAGTACGGCGACGCCGGATCGCTGGACAGTGAGAACGCCAACACGCCTTCCGCTTTCGGCCCCTGGTCGTCGAAGGTGACGATCTGCAAGTAACTGCTGCCGCTGACCACCTCACGCTTGCCATCGGCCCTCGGCACGCTTTGCATGGCGTTGTAGATCCCCAGTTCCTGTGGGCCACCGTGCATCGGAGTGCTGCCCGAGACCTGGATATCGCCCCAACGAGTGCCTTCTTTCAACCCCGATTCACTCACCTGCGCCATTGACGCCAGCATTGCCTCACGCAACGCCTTGGCCACCTCCGGCTGCTCGATGAGCAACCCGCGCGGGGTGGTTTGTGGGTGGTCCGGGTCAAACGCAACGCGCCACACCTGCGGCACTTGCTGCAGGTGCTCCATGACCTGGAAGAAATGCACCAGGCCCAGGCCGCTGTCGAGGTTGGCCTTCTGGTCCCAGTCCTTGAGGCGGGTACACAGGGTTTTCAGGGCGGCATCCGTCTGTTGCGCGCAGAACTTGAGCAGATCCGGCATCACCTGCCCAGCCAGGTACACCTGGTTATCCAGCACCATGTGTTGCAAATCGGCGACGGTGATCGGCTGTGTGTCCAGGTCCTGCAAGCGCTGCAAGGCAAAACGCGAACGTGCGCCCAAGGCAATGTGATCCTGGCTGACCACCGGCGAAAAGCCGGCCAGCGGGGCCTTGGGGTTGGCCATCCAGGCCGAGTCGTTGGAGTGCTGCACGTAGTCCCGGCGCGCCAGCTGCGGCAGTTGATCAGCGGCAAAGATCCCCGGCTGGGCGGCGCGCGGGTCGATATCCCAGGCGCAGGCACTATGGGCACCGTCGAGCATGATCATCTGCAGGCCGGCACGCGGGTCGCTGCATTGTTCGAGTTTTTTTGCACTGACGTTCGGCACCACCGACAGGTTCATATACAGGCTCTGCCCCTGATCGTCCGCCGCCAGGGTGTTGACCCAGGGAATGCCTTGCAGGCGGTGTACCGAGGCTTGCAAGTCCTTGAGGCTGCGGGCCTGGTTCATCGCGTACCACTGCTGCAGCACGCGGTCATTGCCCAGGTTGGCGTCGCGCAGGCTGAAAGCGTATTGCCCGTTCCAGTCGAGCTTGCCCGGCCATTGCACCACCGGCCCGAACTGCGAACTGTAGACCGTTTGGGTGTGGGCCTCGGCGC
The DNA here is from genome assembly GCF_030687625.1 of Pseudomonas sp. FP2294. Lineage (NCBI taxonomy): Bacteria > Pseudomonadati > Pseudomonadota > Gammaproteobacteria > Pseudomonadales > Pseudomonadaceae > Pseudomonas > Pseudomonas sp. FP2294. Next base: position 2,643,839 of record NZ_CP117441.1, on the reverse strand, counting down.
CCTTGACCTGTACCGTTACCTGGGTTTTCTGCAGGGGGATCGACTTGCCGTCGAGCAAATAGCGGGTCGGGTCCTTCGGGTCCAGGGTCAGGCGATACAGGGTGAAATGCTTGGATGTGTCCACCGTATGGGTCCAGGCCACATGCTGGTTGAAGCCGATATTGACCACCGGCAGGCCCGGCAAGGCGGCGCCCATTACGTCCAGCTGACCAGGAATGGTCAGGTGCATCTGATAAAAACGCATGCCGCCGATCCACGGGAAATGCGGGTTGGCCAGTAACATGCCGCGCCCGTTGAACGAGCGCTCGCTACCCACCGCCACCGCGTTGCTGCCGCGCTCCAGGGCAAAGCGTTGCTGCTTCAAGGTGGCGACCTCAAACGCTCGCACATCGCTCTGCACCGCCACGCCTGGCTGGGGTGGCGTCGCCCCCGCCAAGGCCTCGGCGAATTGCCCGACACCACCTTCCACCAGCAATCGGCGGGTCAGCTTGACCAGGTCATCGGTCGTGATCGGCCGCACCCAGGCGCCCTGGCACTGCATCGGTCGGTCCTTGGCCCCGCGCTCTTGCATGTAGCGGTTGTAACCCGCCGCATAGCCGGCAAGACGCTGCTGCATCTGCGGGGTCTGTGCCTTCCAGAAAGCCGTCACTGCTTCGGGCGTATTGAGCCAGGTAAAGAACACATCGCTGGTCAGGTTGTTGCGCTCTTCCAGGGTCGCCTGCTCGGCACCGAAGTAGCGGGCGCGCTGGCCATTGACCGTGACCACTTCGTTGGCCAGCAGGCACAGGTTGTCCTGCGCGTAGGCATAGCCGATGCCATAGCCCAGGCCGCGCTCATCGTTGGCGCGGATATGCGGGACACCAAACCCGGTGCGGCGGATATCGGCGCTCAGTGTGCCCGCCTGCACGTCGCTCACCTGGCGGGCCGTCGCACACAGGCTCACCCCCAGCAACACACCCGCCACGCAAACCCTGGACAACCCGTTGGAAATAATCACGCAGACCCCATCATCAAGCCAAATTGAACGCCCAAGGCGGGGCCGACTCGCCAACACCAGCCCATGGATAAAGACGTAGAAATCCGCAGAAATTTAGGCAGCGCGCGCCTTATTTACCGGCGCCAGGAAGGTGACAGACGTGAGACCGAGAAAATTTATCCCTCTTGGACTTCATGATTTGCGTGGCTCATACGTCTTATTAACTAAAGAGCACCATCGTTTTCCTGATCAGGCTCTGATAAGGAGTTTTTGCATGCACAACCCGCAACTGCCCACGGACGGACATTTTATGGCACACGACGCCGCTTTCGGCGCAAGTAACCCAGCCTTCGGCAAGGCCCCCGAGCATCAAGGCAACCAACGCATCCGGCATCTGCTCAAGTGTTTTGGGTTGCGTACCAGCCTGATCCGGCTGAAAGTCATCGACGCCCTGCTCACCGCCGCCGAGAACGGCCGCTCGCTGGGTGTACGGGGTGTGCACAGCCACTTGCTGGAACTGGGCATCCCGCTGTCGTTTCTCAGTGTGCGCGAGGTGCTCAAGCGCCTGTGCAGCGAGGGCGTGATCACCCTCAACAGCGACAAAAGCTACAGCCTCCATGAAGAGGCTGCCAAGGTCCTGGCTGCCAGCGCCTGACTTACAGGTTGGGCTTGACCTTGCGGCGCATGATGCCGTTGATCACCACCACAATCACCGCCACGGCAATGGCGATGTACTGGAACGTCTTCTCACTGATGGCGCCGATGTTCTGCAAATAGGACAGGCCAAACATCGTGCCGAGGACGACCAGGGAAATCAGAATCGAGTAAATCAAGCGTTGCTTCTGGGTCATGACGGGTTCCTGAAACCTGAAAATTGTATCTGGAGCGTATCAGGGCCTCATGTTACAGGCGATAAAGCGCTTTGGCATGACCCTATTTGCCTTGCCAGCGCAACGGTTGTGGCGAGCGGGCTTGCCCGCGCTGGGCTGCGTAGCAGCCCCAATACACCCAGCGCATTGCTTCAGTTGAACACGCGGGGCCGGATTTTAGGGCTGCTACGCAGCCCAACGCGGGCTAGCCCGCTCGCCACGGGGCAGTTGGTCAGGGGCTTATTGGTCCTTGAACTGCGGCGCACGCTTGGCCACGAACGCGGCCATGCCTTCCTTCTGATCCTGGGTCGCGAAGGCGGCGTGGAACACCCGGCGCTCAAAGCGCACGCCTTCCGACAGGCTGACTTCAAAGGCGCGGTTCACGCTTTCCTTGACCATCATGCTGATCGGCACCGATTTGCTGGCGATCAGCGCCGCAACCTTGAGCGCCTCGTCCAGCAGTTCGTCCGCCGGCACAATCCGCGCCACGATGCCGCAACGCTCGGCCTCCACGGCGTCGATAAAACGCCCGGTCAGGCACATCTCCATGGCCTTGGCCTTGCCCACCGCACGGGTCAGGCGCTGGGTGCCACCCATGCCCGGCAGGACGCCGAGGTTGACTTCCGGCTGGCCGAACTTGGCCGTGTCACCGGCCAGGATAAAATCGCACATCAACGCCAGCTCACAGCCGCCCCCCAGGGCAAAACCATTGACCGCCGCGATGATCGGCTTGCGGCGGTTGGCCACACGGTCGCTGTCGCTGAACAGATCGTCGAGGTAGATCTGCGGGTAGGTCAGCTCGGCCATTTCCTTGATGTCGGCGCCAGCGGCAAAGGCTTTCTTCGAGCCGGTCAACACGATGCAACCGATGTCGGGATTGGCTTCCAGGCTGTCCAGGGCCTGGTTCACTTCGCTGACCAATTGCGCGTTCAAGGCATTCAGCGCCTGGGGGCGATTGAGGGTAATCAGCCCGACACGGCCTTGAACGTCGAGCAAAATGGTTTCATAACTCATTGATCCGTTCCTCTTCAAAGATTGCGCGAAATGACCATGCGCTGAATATCACTGGTGCCTTCATAAATCTGGCAGACCCGCACATCACGGTAGATCCGCTCCAACGGGAAGTCGCTCAGGTAACCGTATCCACCCAGGGTTTGCAAGGCGGCAGAACAGACTTTCTCGGCCATTTCCGAGGCAAACAGCTTGGCCATGGACGCCTCCACCAGCGCAGGCTTGCCGCTGTCGCGCAGGGCCGCCGCGTAGTGCACCATCTGCCGGGCCACAGCGATCTGGGTGGCCATGTCCGCCAGGCGAAACGCTACAGCCTGGTGCTCGATCAGCGGTTTGCCGAAGCTTTCCCGCTCACGGGCGTAATCCCGGGCAGCTTCGAACGCCGCACGGGCCATGCCCACCGATTGCGCGGCAATACCCACGCGACCGCCCTCCAGGTTGGCCAGGGCGATTTTGTAGCCTTCGCCCTCCTCGCCCAGGCGGTTGGCGACCGGCACCTTCACATCCTCAAACAGAATCTGACAGGTGTCGGACGCATGCTGGCCCAGCTTGTCCTCGACCCGCGCGACGGTGTAGCCCGGCGAGTCAGTGGGCACGATAAACGCGCTGATCCCACGCTTGCCGGCCGCAGGATCGGTCACGGCAAATACAATCACCACCCCGGCGTTCTGCCCGGAGGTGATGAACTGCTTGCAGCCATTGAGCACGTAATGATCGCCCTCAAGACGCGCGCGGGTTTTCAGGCTGCTGGCATCGGACCCGGCCTGGGGTTCGGTCAAGGCAAACGCACCGAGCATTGCGCCGCTGGCCAGGGGCTTGAGGAATTGTTCTTTCTGCAGGTCATTGCCGAACTTGAGAATGGGCACGCAGCCCACCGAGTTGTGCACGCTCATGATGGTCGAGCAGGCGCCATCACCGGCAGCGACCTCTTCCAGGGCCATTGCATAGGCCAGGTAGCCGGTGTCGCAGCCGCCCCACTGTTCCGGCACGAGCATGCCGAAAAAACCCAGCTCGGCCATCTCAGCGATAGCCTCCCTGGGGAAGCGATGCTCGCGGTCCCACTCGGCAGCGAACGGTTTGAGCCGCTCCTGGGCGAATTGCCGGGCCGCGTCGCTGATTTGCAGTTGTTCGTCATTGGGCAACATAAAAATTCCTTAATCCAGGCATTCGACGGCCATGGCGGTGGCTTCACCGCCGCCGATGCAGATGGCTGCAACGCCGCGCTTGAGGCCCCGCTGGCGCAGCGCTGAAAGCAGGGTCACGAGGATCCGCGCGCCGGATGCGCCAATCGGATGCCCCAGGGCACACGCGCCACCGTGGACGTTGACCTTGTCGTGGGGGATTTCCAGCTTGCTCATGGTCACCAGGCTGACCACGGCAAAGGCTTCGTTGATCTCGAACAGGTCGACATCGCCCAGGTCCCAGCCGGTCTTGCTCATCAGCTTGCGAATCGCCCCCACCGGCGCCACCGGGAACAGCCCCGGCTCATCGGCAAAGGCCGCATGGCCGTGGATCACTGCCAGAGGCTTGAGCCCACGCTTCTGCGCTTCGGACTGGCGCATCATCAGCAAGGCCGCCGCGCCGTCGGAGATCGAGCTGGAGTTGGCCGCCGTCACCGTGCCGCCTTCGCGGAACGCCGGCTTCAAGGTGGCGATCTTGTCCAGGCGCGCCTTGGGCGGCTGCTCGTCATCGGTGATGGTCTTTTGTTCCTTGCCCACGGTGACCTGCACCGGGACGATCTCGGCGCTGAAACGCCCGGCACTGATCGCCTGCTGGGCGCGGGTCAGCGAGGCAATGGCAAACGCATCCTGGGTTTCGCGAGTAAAGCCATTGGCCTCGGCGCAATCCTCGGCAAAGGTGCCCATCAGGCGGCCCTTGTCATAGGCGTCTTCGAGGCCGTCGAGGAACATATGGTCAAGCACCCGGCCATGGCCCATGCGGTAGCCGCTACGGGCCCGATCCAGCAGGTACGGGGCATTGGACATGCTTTCCATGCCGCCGGCGATCACCACCTGCACGCTGCCGGCCAGCAGCGAGTCATGGGCGAGAATCGCCGCCTCCATGCCCGAACCGCACATTTTGTTGAGGGTGGTGCAACGTGTCGATTTATCCAGGCCGGCACCCAGCGCGGCCTGGCGTGCCGGGGCCTGGCCGAGACCGGCGGGCAGCACGCAACCGAACAGCACTTCATCCACGGCGTCGTGGGCGATACCGGCGCGCTCGACAGCCGCACGAATCGCGGCGGCGCCCAGTTGCGGCGCGGTCAGGCCCTTGAGGTCGCCCTGGAAGCCGCCCATGGGCGTGCGTACGGCGCTGACAACAACAATCGGATCGTGAAGCTGAGTCATGACAAATCCTCCTTACTTGGCCGCCATGCGCAAGGCCCCGTCAAGACGGATCACCTCGCCATTGAGCATGCTGTTTTCAATGATATGCCGGGCCAGCGCGGCGTATTCGGCCGGTTTGCCCAGGCGTGGCGGGAACGGCACGCCGGCCGCCAGGGAGTCACGAACCTCCGGGGTCATGCCGGCCATCATCGGTGTTTCAAAGATGCCCGGGGCGATGGTCATCACGCGGATGCCGAAGCGCGCCAGTTCACGGGCGGCCGGCAGGGTCAGGCTGGCAATCGCGCCCTTGGACGCCGCGTAGGCGGCCTGGCCGATCTGCCCGTCGAAGGCCGCCACCGAAGCGGTGTTGATGATCACCCCGCGCTCACCGTCGGCATCCGCCGTGGTTTCGGCAATCGCCGCTGCGGCCAGGCGCAGCAGGTTGAAGCTGCCGACCAGGTTGACGTTGATCACCTGGGCAAAGCTGGCCAGGGCATGGGGCCCATTCTTGCCGAGGATTTTCTCGCCACGCACCACGCCCGCGCAGTTGACCAGGCCATGCAGGGCGCCAAACGCCGCCACCGTGGCCTGTACCGCAGCTTCGGCGGCCGCTTCCTGGCTGATATCCGCGACCACACTGCGCGCCTGCGCGCCCAGTTTTGCAGCCTGGGCCGCCACGGCGTCGGCATTCAGGTCCACCAGCATCACCTTGGCGCCTGCGGCCACCAGCATTTCGGCGGTAGCCGCGCCGAGGCCCGAAGCGCCGCCGCTGACCATAAATACCTTGTTTTCAATCTGCATCGTTGTTTCCTTAAAGAGGGATCAAGCCGTGGTCGCTGCCTGGACCTTGGCGATTTCCTGGTTACGCAAAATAAACCGCTGCAGCTTGCCGCTTGGGGTCTTGGGCAAGTCGCTGACAAATTCGATTTCCCGTGGGTAGGCGTGGGCCGCCAGGCGCTTGCGCACATGCAGGCGCAGTTCCTCGGCCAACGCGGCGTCGGCGCGGTACTGGCTGTTGATCACCACAAAAGCCTTGACCAGTTCGGTGCGCTCGGCGTCCGGCTTGCCGACCACCGCGGCTTCGATCACCGCCGGGTGCTCGACCAAGGCGCTTTCCACATCAAACGGTCCTACCCGGTAGCCAGACGTCGTGATCACATCGTCGCTGCGCCCGACAAAACTGATGCTGCCATCGGGGTTCAATTCCACGGTGTCGCCGCTCAAGTAGTACTTGCCGACGAAGGCCTTGGTCTTGACCCCTTCATAGCCGGCGAACCAGCACATCGGTGACTGCTCGCGGTCGATCGCCAGGATGCCGGGCTGGCCGGCGGGCAGTTCGTGGTGGTTGTCGTCCAGTACCACGATGCGGTGCCCCGGCGAGGCAAAGCCGGCGGAGCCGACATGCACCGGGTGTTCCAGGCCGTGGTGGTTGCACAGGACCATGCCCAGTTCGGTCTGGCCGTAATGGTCGTGGATGGTCACGCCCAGGTTATCGGCGAACCAGCGGATCACTTCCGGGTTCAGCGGCTCGCCGGCGCTGCTGACAATGCGCAACCGGCCCTTGATCGAGCGCGCGAACTGTTCGCCGCCGGCGATCAGCAGGCGGTAGGCCGTGGGCGAACCGGTCAGGTTGGTGATCCCGTATTTGTTGATGACCCGGCAGGTGCTTTCCAGGGTGAACGGGCCATCGTAGAAGGTGATCGGATGGCCCATGGACAACGGCCCGGTCACACCGAAGTAGATGCCATAGGCCCAGCCCGGGTCGGCGACGTTCCAGAACGCGTCTTCGGGGCGCAGGTCCACGGCGTCGCGGGTATAACTCTGGAACGCAACCAGGGCCTTGAGCGGCACGGCCAGGGCTTTCGACGGGCCGGTGGTGCCAGAGGTGAACATCAGCAGGAATGGATCATCGGCGCCCAGCAGTACCGGTTCGCACACATTCGAATAGTTGGGCAACTCGGCCCAGAAGCTGAAATCGCCGCGCACAATGCCTTCGCCCTTGGCGCCGGCCACGGTGACGATGGTCGGGCAGTCAGCGACTTCGGCAAGCTTGCTGCGGTTGACCGCGTCGGTCACCACCAGCGCCGCGCCGGAGCTGTTCAGGCGATGCTCGATGGCCTTGGGGCCAAAGGCCGTGAACAGCGGTTGATAGACCGCGCCGATGCGCCAGGTGGCGAGCACCGTCACCAGCAATTCGGCAGTGCGTGGCAACAGGCCGGCGACCTTGTCGCCACGCTTGACGCCCTGGGCCAGGAGGAAGTTGGCCAAGCGCGCCGCCTGATCCTGCAATTCGCTGAAGGTCACGGTGGCGCTGCGGCCATCCTTGCCCTCCCAAAACAACGCAATGCGCCCCGGTAACGCGTGCCGGTCGCAGCATTCGACGCAGGCGTTGAGCGCCTGCAGGTGGCCGGCCAGTGCGGCCTCGACGGTTTGCTGGTAGTTGAACTGGGTGGTAGCAGCCAAATAATCGCGCATCGTGGCAAATCCCTGTGTCTTTTGTTGTTTTGGGGGGCGTGCTTTTGCGGGGTTGAATCGGGGGAAATAGTGGCGCCAGAGCGGCGCAGGGACAATGGTCAAAGCTTTCAATGTGGCTGACTGGTTTGGCCAATGGCGCCATGGACCAAACCGTTGCGTCATAGAGGCCAACAATCAGCCGGTCAACGCAAGCGATTGGACGCCCCGCCCGCCGGCTTCTAATCTGAGGGCCTGCGCCACGAAGAAGCCCCTCGATGATTGTTCGCCCCAAACCCAACCTATTCGGCATCCTGTTCTCCCTCAAGGGTTCGATTGCCAAGCGTATTGCCCTGCGCAGCCTGCTGGTGACCCTGCTGGCCTCGGTGATCGTGCTGGTGGAAACCCTGCACCCGGCCTACTTCTCCAAGGTCAACGCCACGCCGTTCACCCTGCTCGGGCTGTCACTGTCGATTTTCATGAGTTTTCGCAACAACGCCTGCTACGACCGCTGGTGGGAAGGTCGCAAGCAACTGGGGCAGATGGTCATTGAAATCCGCTCGCTGATCCGCGAAACCCAGGTTTTCACTCAGCCCGGCGAGCGCGAGGGCCTGTTGCGCGGCCTGTGTGGTTTTGCCCATGGCCTGGTGGCACGCCTGCGCCTGGAAGACGAGGCCCGTGCCATCCAGCCGTGGGTCAATGTCGAGCCCGGCCACCCGAACCTGCCGGACCGGATCCTGCAAACCCTCGGCGCCCACTGCTCGGATGCCGCGCAACAGGGGCGGATCAGCGACTGGCGCTACACCCAGCTGGAAACCCGCCTGGTGGGTCTCAGTCAAGTCCAGGCGGCGTGCGAACGGATCAAGAGCACACCGCTGCCCTTCCCCTACACGTTGCTGCTGCACCGCACCATCTATCTGTTCTGCATCCTGCTGCCCTTTGCCATGGCCGAGCCCCTGGGTTGGCTGACGCCGATTTTTACTGCCATCGTCAGCTACACCTTCTTTGGTCTGGATGAAATCGGCGATGACCTGGAGGACCCCTTCGGCTTCGACGAGAACGACCTGCCTTGCAATGCCATCGTGCGCACCCTGGAACGGGAGATCCTCGCCGCCCTGGGCGAAACTGCCCTGCCAGCGCCCCTGGAGCCCGTGGACTATGTGCTGACGTGACGCGGGTTTGACACTCGCCGGTGTCTGACCGAAGCTGAGCGCTTTGCACTAGCTGCCCAGCTTTCGGACGCCTGCATGTCAAAGTCACGCCGTTACGCGATCATCGGCCTGAGCGCCCTGTTATTGGTGGTACTGGTTTTTTGGTATTTCTCCCGCAGCCCGAGCGTGTCCGTGCCGCCGGCTGTTGCCCACGGTTACTCCAAAGCCCTGAAAAAAGCGCATAACGGCGAGCCCGGCGCCGCGCGCGTGCTCTATCAGCAACTGGCGCGACCAGACCTGTCCGACGTGCGCCGCGCCGCCCTGCACAGCGAATTGCACAACTACCCAAGCCCCCAGGCCTTGAAGCTGGCGGACAAGGACTTGAGCCACCCATCCCCCCTGGTGCGCCAGGCAGCCATTGCCAGCATTGTCGGCCTGGTGCCCAGCGGCCAGCGCACCCTGTTGCTGGGCCCGTTGCTCGAGGATGACCAGCAAAGCGTGCGATTTGCCGCCGCCAACGCCCTGCTGGGCCTGTCGCCCGACACCCTGGGCCTGTATTTCGGCCCCTTGCAGCTCGTGCTGGATGAGTATGTAAAGTACCTCAAGGCCCAACCCGAAAGCCCTGATGGCTGGATCCAGCTGGCGCGCCTGTACATCCACAGCGCCCTGTTGCCCGAGGCCCAACATGCCCTGGAGCAGGCGCTGCGCCTGGACCCGGACAACCTGCCGGCGGTGGTTTCACGCATCGAGTTGCTGGATAAACAGGGCAAGGTCGATGACTCGCGCCAGATCCTCGCCACCCAACTGCAAGCCCACCCCGAGTCAGCCTATCTGCAACACGCCCTGGGCATGTGGCTGCTGCACCATGGCGAACGGGAATACGCACTGCTGGGCCTGTCCAAGGCGGTGGAGCTGGAGCCCGACAATCAGGATTACCGCTACGACCTGGCCACCACCTTGCATGACCAGGAGGAACTGGAAGCCGCCCAGCGCCAGCTGGAAGAAATCGTCCAGCGCCATCCCGCCAACCGCAAGGCACGGGTGCTGTTGATCAACTACTGGAAGGAAAGCGGCCAGTTGCAGAACGTGCAAGTACTGCTGGCCCAACTGGAGCAGCAAAACCCGGACGATCCCGCGCTGCAGCAGGGCCTTTGAAGCGCTGCAGGCATTGCAAACTGTGGATTGGCCTGCACAAAAACGAGAAAACGTTGAACCGCCCCACAGCCCCACGGTCAAGTGAATATGGCGCGCCTTAGCCGGCACGCCGCTCAACTTATACGTGACCCGAGGGCACTTCTTGTCTACATCCAAAGAGCTGTTCACAGCAAAGGCGGCCACCGGCATCGAAGGTCTTGATGACATTCTTTCCGGGGGGCTATCGCGTAGCCATCTGTTCCTGCTCGAAGGTGAGCCCGGCACCGGCAAGACCACCGTGGCCCTGCATTTTCTCCAGGCCGGGGCCAAGGCCGGGGAACGATCGCTGTATATCACCCTGTCGGAAACCGAGCGCGAGCTGCGCCAGGGCGCCCAGTCCCACGGTTGGGAGCTGGATGAACATATCCATATCTTTGAACTGACCCCACCCGAAAGCCTGCTCAATGCCGAGCATCAGCAAAGCCTGCTGTACTCCTCCGACCTGGAGCTGGGCGAGGCCACCCGGCAGATTTTCGAGGTGGTGGAACGGGTCAAGCCGACCCGCGTGGTGATCGACAGCCTCTCGGAAATCCGCCTGCTGGCGCAAAGCTCGTTGCGCTATCGCCGGCAGATCCTGGCGATCAAGCACTACTTCGTGCGCTACGACGCCACCGTGCTGCTGCTGGATGACCTGACCACCGAATCCCTGGATAAGACCGTGCACAGCGTGGCCCACGGGGTGATCCGCCTGGAAGAACTGACCCCCAACTACGGCGCGGAACGACGCCGGGTCCGGGTGGTGAAGTACCGGGGCCAGAAGTATCGCGGCGGCTTCCACGATTTCACCATTATGCAAGACGGTGTGCATGTGTTCCCGCGCCTGGTGGCCGCCGAGCACCGCGGTGGCTACAACCGGCAGACCCTGACCAGCAGCATTCGCGAGCTGGATGCGCTGCTGGGCGGCGGTATCGAGACCGGCTCCAGCACCCTGATCCTCGGCCCTGCCGGTACCGGCAAGTCGCTGATCTCGATGATCTTCGCCGCTGCCGCAGTGGCCCGTGGCGAAAAAGCCGCCCTGTTTATTTTCGATGAAGAGCTGGGCCTGTTGTTCGACCGCATGAACAACATAGGCATCGACCTGGCCGCCCTACAAGCCACCGGCAATCTGCTGATCGAGCAGGTGGACGCCGCCGAGCTGTCGCCCGGCGAATTTTCCCACCGGGTGCGGCGCTGCGTGGATGAGCGCCAGATCAAGACCGTGGTTATCGACAGCATCAACGGTTATCAGGCGGCCATGCCCGAGGAAAACGCCCTGGTGCTACACATGCACGAGCTGTTGCTGTACCTCAACCGCCGGGGCGCAGCGACCTTCATGACCGTGGCCCAGCACGGGTTGGTCGGCGACATGCAAGCGCCGGTGGATATCACCTATCTGGCCGACACCGTGATCCTGCTGCGCTACTTCGAGGCCCTGGGCAAAGTGCGACGGGCCATTTCCATCATCAAGAAACGCACCGGCAGCCATGAGTCGACCATTCGCGAATACCGCATCGGCAGCCAGGGCATGACCATCGGCGAACCCCTGGAAGCCTTCCAGGGCGTGCTGCGCGGCGTCCCCACCTACATGGGTGCCGGCAACCCGCTGCTCAAGGATGAGCGCTTGTGAGCAGCCTGCCGGCCATTTCCGAGCGCGCGATCATTCTCGCGCCCTTGGGACGGGACAGCACGCTGGCGCTGATGATGCTCAACGAAGCAGGTTTCAGCGGTATTGCGACCCCCAACCTGTCATCGCTCTGCGATGAACTGGAACAAGGCGCGGGCCTGCTGATCATCGCCGCCGAAGCGTTGCATGGGGTCGGGCTGGAGCCGCTGCTGGAGTATCTGCAGCAGCAGCCGGCCTGGTCGGACCTGCCCATCGTACTGCTGACCCACCATGGTGGCACCGAACAGAACGCCTCATCGCACTTGAGCGCCAGGCTGGGCAACATCACCTTGCTGGAGCGGCCGTTTCACCCGGTGACCCTGATCAGTCTGGTGACCACCGCCCTGCGCGGGCGGCGACGACAGTACGAAGCCCGCGACCGCCTGATCGACCTGAGCCAGAGCGAACTGCGCCTGCAAAGCACCCTGGAAACCCTTGAGCAGCAGGTCGAAGAACGCACTGCGCAATTGCGCAGCAACGAAGAAGCCTTGCGCCAGTCACAAAAAATGGAAGCCGTCGGTCAATTGACCGGCGGCATCGCCCACGACTTCAATAACATGCTCACCGGGATTATCGGCAGCCTGGAGCTGCTGCGCCGGCGCCTGGCCCGGGGCCGCCTGGATGACCTCGACAGCCTGATCGACCTGGGTGTGACCTCGGCCAACCGCGCCGCCGGCCTGACCCACCGCCTGCTGGCGTTTTCCCGCCGCCAGTCGCTGGATTCCAAGCCGGTGGAGATCAACCAACTGGTGACCTCCATGGGCGAACTGCTGCAACGCAGCCTCAATGAAAGCATCGTGCTCGACATGCAGTTGAGCGGGCAGCTGTGGACCGCCGAAGCCGACCCCAATCAACTGGAAAGCGCCCTGCTCAATCTGGCCCTGAATGCCCGGGACGCGATGCCTGATGGTGGTCGGCTGGTGGTGGAAACCCGTAATCGCCACCTCGACAACGTGTTTACCGCCGCCTACGGCACTTTAACCCCCGGCGACTACGTGGAGCTGAGTGTCAGTGACACCGGCTGCGGCATGCCGGAAAACGTCATCAGCCGAGCCTTCGACCCCTTCTTCACCACCAAGCCCATCGGCCAGGGCACCGGCCTGGGTTTGTCGATGATCTACGGCTTCGCCCGCCAGTCCCATGGCCATGTGATCCTCCACAGCGAGGTCGGCAAAGGCACCACGGTGAGCCTGTTCCTGCCGCGCTGTGTCGGTGAAGTTACCGTCGATGCCCCCCTGGACGCGACCCTGCCGCCATTCGCCAACGCCGGTGAAACCGTGCTGATCGTCGAGGATGACCCGGCGGTACGGGTGCTGGTGAGCCAGGTGCTGAGTGAGCTGGGCTATGCCTTTGTCGAAGCCGCGGATGCTGACAGTGCGCTACCGATTATCGAATCCAGCCAGCGCATTGATCTATTGATCAGTGATGTAGGGTTGCCGGGGATGAACGGTCGCCAGTTGGCAGAGATCGGCAGGCAGATTCGCCCGGACTTGAAGGTGTTGTTCATTACCGGGTATGCCGAGCATGCGGCGGTGCGCGGGGGGTTCCTGGATCCGGGCATGCAGTTGATCACCAAGCCCTTTACCTTCGACCTGCTGACGGCGAAGGTGCGGGAGATGATTGCGACGTGACACGGAAGAGCACAGCGGGAGCCAGGCTCCCGCATCGCACAGCGATCAGGCAGCAGGTGCGCGTAGCACGCGGGCCTTGGTGAAGACGATTGCATGCTGATTATCGGCAAGCCAGTGCTGGTTTTTTACTTCACGCCAACAACCGTTGGATATGCTCCTGCAGCGTATCCAGGTCAAACGGCTTGGCCAGGATCGGTGCATTGCGCGTAATCGGGCTATTGCAGTCGAGGATCTCCTGCGGATAACCACTGATAAAGATCACCTTCAGCTCCGGCCGCAGCTTGATCGCGGGCTCGGCAATCTGCACCCCGGAAATTCCGCCAGGCAGGCGATAGTCAGTCACCATCAAGTCCAGGTGGGGCTTGGAAGCGAGGATTTCAAAGGCCTGCTCGCCGTTGATGGCCTTCAGTACCCGGTACCCCAGGCCCGAAAGGTACTCGCCCAATACGAACATGATCGACTCGTCGTCCTCGACGATCAGTACAACATCTTGCGCATCTTCACTCATGGGAAGCCTTTGTCCGGTCAATTGCTGCTGATACGACCCTTGGGTCACGCAGAGGTTGCGTCTGGCTGACGATTGATTTCACGCCGCGCCTGCCAAAGGCAGGCACACACGGAACAATGCGCCCTCGCCTATCCGGCTCTCGACTTCAATCGTGCCGCCGTGGGCCGCAACGATCTGCTCAGAGATAAACAGCCCCAGGCCCAGCCCTGCCACCGCATGGTTGGCGGACACCCGCTCGAACTGCTGGAAAATCCGCTTCTGATTGTCTTCGCTGATGCCGATGCCGTGATCCCGTACTTCCACCCTGGCCTCGTCATGTTCGGCGTACACCCGCACCGTCACCGGGCTCTTGGCGCCGTAGCGCAGGGCATTGGTCAGCAAGTTGGAGACCACCTGCTCAATACGAAACTCATCCCACTTGCCCTCCACCGGCTGCGGCGCATCCAGTTGCACCGACGACTCGGCCGCTGCCACTTGTGGGGCAAAGTTCTCCAGCAGGTTGCGCACCAACTGCGCCAGGTCGAAATGCCCCGGGCGGATCGACAATTTGCCGGTGCGGATCCGCGAGACGTCGAGCATGTCTTCGATCAAGCGGATCAGGCTCTGGATCTGCCGCTCATCGCGGTCGACCATGGCGTGCATCTTGTCCAGGGTAAAGGCGGCCGCGTTATCCCGAGCCAGGTGCATCTTGCGCAGCTGGGTTTCCAGGATCAGGCCGTTGAGGGGCGTGCGCACCTCGTGGGCGACGATCGACATGAAGTCATCGCGCATGCGCACCGCCTGCTCCAGTTCCGCCTGGGCCGCCTGCAGGCGGTTGAGCAACAGTTCCTGCTCGCGGCGACTGTGCTCCAGGGCTTCGACCTGCAGCTTCATGGCCTTGCTCTGGCGATACAGGTCGACGAACACATTGACCTTGCTCTTGACCGCATGGATGTCCAGCGGCTTGTGCAGGAAGTCCACCGCACCGCTCTCATAGCCTTTGAAGGCGTAGTTGAGCTCACGACCGGCGGCGCTGACAAACACGATGGGAATGTTCTTGGTCTTTTCGGTGCCGCGCATCATTTCGGCCAGTTCGAAGCCATTCATGCCGGGCATCTGCACGTCGAGAATGGCCATGGCGAACTCGTGCTCCAACAGCAGCGACAAAGCTTCGTCGGCACTCAATGCCTTGTAGACATGACGGTCCTCGCGCTTGATCAGCGCTTCAAGGGCCAGCAGGTTTTCCGGCAGATCGTCGACGATCAGCAGTTTGGCCTGGATAGTACTTAGCATGGGGAGGGTTCCAGGGAAGCCAGCAAATCGCCAATGCGGCTCAAGGTGAGAATATGGTCAGGGGTATGCAGCGCCAGGGCCGCCATGGGCATTACGGCCACCCGGGCCTCCGCAGGGTCCTGGATGACGGTGGTACCGCCGAGCTGCTTGACCTGGGCCAAGCCGCGCGCGCCATCCTGGTTGGCGCCGGTTAGCAGGATCGCCAGCAGGTTCGGGCCATAGACGTCGGCGGCCGACTCGAACAGATAATCAATGGCCGGGCGGGAGTGATGCACGCGCTCTTCCTGGCTCAAGGACAGGCTGTGGTCATGCTCCACCGACAGGTGGTAGCCGGGGGTGGCAAAATACAGGGTGCCGGGCTGGATCGTTTCCTTGTCCCGGGCTTCTACTACCGGTATTGCCAGACGCCGATCAAAGACTTCTGCCAATTGGCTGCGACGTTCATCCGGCAAGTGCAGCACGGCGATGATCGGTAGGTTGAACCCGGGCGCCAAGGCCCCGAAAACACTCAGCAACGCCTCGACCCCGCCGGCGGAAGCGCCAACGACAATGGCTTGGACACCCGACACCAAGGCCGGGCTGGCAGCTGCTTCATTCATGATTTGCGGTAGATCCGTTCTTGCTTGACCAGGGGTTCGAACTGTTTGCTGTAGGCGGAGAAGTCCAGGGTTTCCTTACTGCCCAGCACCAGGAAGCCACGATGACACAGCGACTCATGAAACAATCCAAAGGCCCTATCCTGCAACTTTTTATTGAAATAAATCAGCACGTTACGACATGAAATTAATTGTGTTTCTGAGAATACGCTATCCGTCGCCAGGCTGTGGTCGGCGAACGTTACGTTCTCGCGCAGAGTCTTGTCGAAGATTGCGTAATCGTAGGCCGCCGTGTAGTAATCGGCAAACGACCGCTGCCCGCCCGCCTGCTGGTAGTTGTGGGTATAGGCTCGCACACTCTCCAGGGAGAAGATCCCCTGCTTGGCCTTTTCCAGGGAGCTGGGGTTGATATCAGTGGCATAGATGATCGTGCGTTCAAGCAGCCCCTCCTCACGCAGCAGGATGGCCATGGAGTACACCTCCTCCCCCGTGCTGCAACCGGCGATCCAGATCTTGATCGACGGATAGGTCTTGAGCAGTGGCACCACTTCCTGGCGAATGGCCAGGAAGTGCGACGGATCACGAAACATCTCGCTGACCGGAATGGTCAGGAACTGCAGCAACTGCATAAAGGCCGTGGGATCGTGCAACACCCGCTCCTGCAAGGCCGAAATGGTCTTGCAGTCGAACTGGCGCAAGGCATGGGCCACACGGCGCTTGACCGAAGCCCCTGAGTAGTCGCGAAAGTCATAGCTGTACTTGAGGTAAATCGCCTCGATCAGCAAGCGCAGTTCAATATCAGTACTTCGATCCACTTAGTGTATTTCCACTTAAATGCGTTCCATCTTGGGCAACCACACCCGGATCAGCGAGAACAGGCGGTCCAGGTCAATGGGCTTGGCCAGGTAATCGTTGGAGCCCGCCGCGAGGCAGCGTTCCTGGTCGTCTTTCATCGCCTTGGCCGTCACCGCGATGATCGGCAGCTTGCGCCAGCGCGGATCCTGGCGGATCAGGGCGGTGGCTTCGTAGCCGTCCATCTCCGGCATCATCACGTCCATCAACACCAGGTCGATGTCCTCGACCTCATTGAGTCTCTCGATGGCCTCACGGCCGTTACGGCCAATGACCACAATCGCGCCCTTGTGCTCCAGGGCGCTGGTGAGGGCGAAGATGTTGCGTACATCGTCGTCCACCAGCAGCACCTTGCGCCCCTCGAAGACCTTGTCGCGACTGCGGGCGGTCTTGAGCATCTTCTGCCGCTCCTGGGACAGCTGGGATTCGACTTTGTGCAAAAAGAGTGTCACTTCATCCAGCAACCGTTCAGGTGAACGTGCGCCCTTGATGATGATCGAGCGCGAATACTTGCGCAGCTCCGCCTCTTCGTCCCGGGTCAGGTTGCGCCCGGTGTAGACGATCACCGGCGGGAACGAACAGATATCCTCGGTGGCCATGCGCTTGAGCAACTCGTTACCGAGCATGTCCGGCAGCTTGAGGTCGATGATCATGCAGTCGTAGACCGTGCTGCGCAGCAGGTCCAATGCTTCCTGGGCGAAGCCGACGGCGGTGATTTCAATGTCTTCATCGCCGATCAGGCGGGCGATGCTCTCGCGCTGCAAGTCGTCGTCTTCCACCAGCAGGATGCGTTTGACCTTCTGCGTCAGCTTGGCCTCCAGGCGTGCAAACACGTCCTTGAGCTCTTCGCGGGTGGTGGGCTTGACGGCATAGCCGATGGCGCCCATATGCATGGCGGCCTCCACGCGATCCTCCACGGAAATCACATGCACCGGGATGTGGCGGGTCTCGGCGTGCTCCTTGAGGCGTTGCAGCACGGTGAGCCCGGAGTGGTCCGGCAGGCGCATGTCCAGCAGGATCGCGTCGGGCAGGTACTGCTCGGCGAGGTTGTAGCCCTCGTCCGCACCATGGGCCACCAGGCAGTGGTAGCCCAGTTCATGGGCCAGGTCGAAGAGGATCCGTGCAAAGTTCGGCTCGTCCTCCACTACCAGGATGCAACGGGTGGCGAACGGTGCCAGCTCGCGGTCGTCGGCAAAACGCGGGATCAATGCTTCGTCTGCCACCGGCAGCGGCGAAATTTTCACTGGCGCCACGGGTGCCGGGGCAACCGTCACGGCCCGCGGCTGCTCGATAGCCGGCGCGTCTTCGTCGCGCTCCACATACTGCTCCGGCAGCACCAGGGTGAAGATACTGCCCTGGCCCGGCTCACTGGTGACATTGATATAGCCGCCAAGCAAGGTGGCCAGGTCACGGGAAATCGACAGCCCCAGGCCCGTACCGCCATAACGACGGTTGGTGGTGCCATCAGCCTGGCGGAACGCCTCGAAGATGCTTTCCTGCTGGTCCAGGGCGATGCCGATCCCGGAGTCGCGCACGGTAAAGGCAATGCCCTCCCCCGGCTGGCGGGAAATGGTCAGGCTGACCTGGCCCTTCTCGGTGAACTTGACCGCATTGGACAGCAGGTTCTTGAGGATCTGCTCCAGGCGCTGGCGGTCAGTGAACAGCATCAGTGGCGCGCCGGCCTGGACCTCCACCTGGAAACCCAGCTTGCGGTCGCTGGCCAACGGCTCGAACATCCCGCGCAAGCCCTCGGCCAGGCGCGCCACGCTGGTGTTTTCGGGGCGCATATCGAGCTTGCCGGCCTCGACCTTGGCGATATCCAGGATGTCGTTGATCAGGTTGAGCAGGTCGTTACCCGCCGAGTAGATCGACTCGGCAAACTTGACCTGTTCGGCGCTGAGGTTTTCCTCGGAGTTCTCCGCCAGCAACTTGGCCAGGATCAGCGAGCTGTTGAGCGGCGTACGCAGCTCATGGGACATATTGGCCAGGAACTCGGACTTGTACTTGCTCGAGCGCTGCAACTCATCGGCGCGCTCCTCCAGCTCGACCTGTACGCGATTGAGCTCGACGTTCTTGCGGTCCATGGCGTCGCGCTGGTCGGCGAGGATCTGGGTCTGATCGGCCAACTGTTCGTTGGTCTGTTCCAGCTCGGCCTGCTGGGTTTCCAGGTGGGCCTGGGACTCCTTGAGGATGCGCGACTGCTCTTCCAGCTCCTCGTTGGCGGTCTTGAGCTCTTCCTGCTGCACTTGCAGCTCTTCATTGAGCTGCTGGGTCTCGGCCAGTACTTCCTGCAGGCGCTGGCGATAGCGCGCCGCCTCGATGGACGTGCCGATATTGCCGGCGATCAGCTCCAGCAGCTCCACATCGCGCTCGTCCAGTGCGCGCAGAAAGCCCAGCTCGATCACCCCGTTGACCCGATCATCATCGCTGGTCGGCACCACCAGCACGCTGCGCGGTGCGCCATCGCCCAGGCCGGAACTGACCTTGAAGTAGTCCACCGGCACATCATCCAGGCGAATCAAGCGATGCTGCTGGGCAGCCTGGCCGACGATGCCCTCGTCGCGGTAGATCGCCTGCTCCTGCTGCTCCTGCTCACGGGAGAAGCCATACGTCGCCACGCGCTTGAGGCCACCGTGCTCCTCGCGCACATACAGCGCGGCCACCACCGAGCCCATGTATTGGGCACAGAACTGCAGGATATTGCGCCCCAGCAGGTTCAGGGTCAGTTGGCCAAGCACCTGTTCGGCCAGCTCGGTCTGGCCGTTGCGCAGCCAGGCCTGCTGTTCCAGGCGCTTGGCAATCTTCATCTGCGAGGCCAGGTTGGCACTGTAACTGTCTGAAAGAGCTAATAGATTCTTCCTTCCGACATAGGCCAGGAAGCCGCTCAAGCCCAACACGAACAGCAAGTAAACCGCCACGCTGAATACCGTGGTGCGGGTCACGTCCTTATTACGCTCGAGCCGGAACTGCTGCTCCATGGCAATCGCTGCGTCGTATTCCTTGCGGATCTCGTCGGTCAGACGCTTACCCCGCCCGGCCTTCACCGCGCCACGGTAGTCGCCGTTTTGCCGTTGCATGTCGATCATCGTCTGGGCGTAGTTGTTCCACTCCAGCTGCAATGACTCCAGGCGCTTGAGACGATCCACTTGCTGGGGGTTATCCGCGACCAACGACTGCAAATTGCGCAGATCGGAAATGATCCGCGGCTTGGCCACCTCGTAGGGGTCGAGGAAATGCTCGTCGCCGGTAATCAGGAACCCGCGCATGCCGGTTTCCTGATCCACCGTCAGTTTTGCGGTCTCATTAAGGTTATTGATCACCCGGTCCGTGTGTTCCACCCACTGGATCACCGACAACAGATAGGTGATCAGGCACACGAAAAACACCGCGCTGAGCACGCCCACACCCAACGGCAAAGCCACGTTGCGGCTCAGGAGTTTGCGGAAGCTGTTTTCATCGACTGACGAAGCGGGAGTCATGGGCGTGCCTTGGCCAAGTGCGGAAAAACCGGAAGTTTGCCCCAAAATCGACCACAAGGGCTATGTTTCTGCCGTATTTCAACGACACAGCCAGGACATCAAGCCTGATTATCGGCACAATGCCCGCCCTGTTTCGGGAACTTGCCGGGATCGACGCAACTCACTAGAGGATGGTCTTTCAACTGCTCAAGACCTGTACCTCCACTATCTGGGAACCCTCACTATGTCCGCAGCCTCCACCATCCTTGTCGTCGAAGACGACGCCATCGTGCGCATGTTGATCGTCGATGTGCTCGAAGAACTGGAGTTCAAGGTGCTTGAGGCGGCAGACGCCGAAGCGGCGCTGGCGTTCTTGGAAGACAGCGCCCATGTGATCGACCTGATGATGACCGACTGGGGCCTGCCGGGCATGAATGGCAAGGAACTGGCGGATAAAACCTGCACATTGCGCCCAGCCCTGCCCATCCTGCTTGCCAGTGGCTATGCCGAAAACATTGAGTTGCCTGCCGGTGTGCAGATGATTGCCAAGCCGTTCTCCATTGAGCAACTGCGCGACAAAGTCAAAGGCATGCTGGTGGGCGGCTGATCGCACCCAGGTGTCCGTAGGCGGCCTTGTTGTGGCGAGGGGGCTTGCTCCCGCTGGGGCGCGAAGCGACCCTGAAACGAGACTGGGGCCAGCCCGCTCGCCACAAGCCACTGTTCGCGCTCGCTATTTGGCCTTGAACTTGGAGTAGGACTGGTGCAAATCAGCCGCCCAGCCGTCTATCACCCCCTTCACGTCAGCCGCTTTCATGACCTGGCTATCGTTCTCCAGCGGCTTGCCAGTGCCTTTGCGCACAACCTGGGCAAGCACCCGCCCACTGCCACCATCGAGAAACTGCGCCTCGGTGCCCAAGGTGGTTTCCTGGTCGCGAATCCCCGTGCCGGTACTCACCGCTGCTGCCACCAAGGCCACCGGAATGAACTCATAGGGCTTGAGGCCTTCAGTCTTGCGACTGACCGCCGTGATCGCCGCCCGTACCACGATCACCCCGGGGCCCGGAGCGCTGGCCAGTGGCAGTGACTTGACCAGCTCACGCTTTAGCGCCTGGTTGTAGTACTCGTTGATGCTGCGCAAGGTGTCTTCGGGGATTTGCGCCGTGGCTTGGGGCTTGGGGAAAAACTGGGTCGGTTCGATATACACCGAGGTGTAGCGCTTCAGATTCAGCTTGGGATCGACCCAGCGCATCACCTCTACGCCCGATGGCGACTTGGCTTCCTTCAACTGGCTGTAGTCCGAAAGAAACCCCGAATACTCGTCCGGCTGTGGGACTTTACTCGCGCAACCGGCCACCCCGAGTGAGGCAATACACAACGCACTGATCATCAGCCCTAGCTTCATGGCGCAACTCCTTGGCGTTTATCGCCGAAACGTGAAGTTACAGGTATAGCCAATTCTGCAGAAATAACCTGCCTCCAGCCCCCCAGTGCGGGTTATTTCGCAGCTTCGATTTGCCCCGCAGCTGGGCGCTCCTGCTTAACGTCAGCGCCGCCGAAACAGCGGCCGCGGCTCAATCACCGAGCGGCCATAGCTCACACTCATGCCTGCCAGACCCTTGAGCGCGTCTGCGGCCGACTTGTCCTCGCGCACGGCGAACCCATCGAAGCCACACTGGCGCATATGGCTGAGCTGGTCGCGCAGCACGTCCCCCACCGCCCGCAACTCACCCTGCCAGCCCAGGCGGGTGCGCAGCAGGTAGGCCTGGCTGTAGGCTCGGCCATCGCGAAAGCTGGGGAAGTCCAGGGCAATCAGCGGCAGCACATCCAGCCACGGCTGCAGGTGTTCCACTTCATCATCCGGGCCGAGCCACACCGCGTCCTGTGGCGGGTCTGGCGCAATGCGCCGGCTCAGCCACAGGGCCAGCGGCAGAATCAGCGCACCCTCGGGCAGCGCTACTTGTGCATCGCGCACCAGGGTCCAGGGATCATCGTGCTTGATGCGCGCCACGCCCTGTTCCAGGCTCAACAGATTGTTCATGCCGGTTGCACCACGCTGCCATACACCCGCTCCTTGAACGGCTCCAGGCCGATGCGTTGCACGGTGTCGATAAAGGGCTCGTCACTCTCCCGGTAGCGGACGTAGGTGGCGATCAGGCGGGAGATCACATCCGGGATTTGTGCCGCACTGAACGATGGGCCAATCACCTTGCCCAGCGCGCTGGCCTTGCCCTGGGCACCGCCCAGGGTGACCTGGTACCACTCGCTGCCATTTTTATCGACCCCCAGGATGCCGATATTGCCGATATGGTGATGCCCACAGGCATTGATGCAGCCGGAGATGTTCAGGCTGATATCACCCAGGTCATGCAGGTAGTCGAGGTTGTCGAAGCGCTGCTGGATCGCCTGGGCGATGGGGATCGACTTGGCGTTGGCCAGGGCACAGAAGTCGCCGCCCGGGCAGGCGATGATATCGGTCAGCAAGCCGACATTGGCGCTGCCCAGACCCTGCTCGCAGGCCAGGGTCCACAAGGCATGCAGTTGCGCCTTGGGTACGTCCGGCAGCACGATGTTCTGTTCATGGGCGGTGCGGATTTCACCGAAGCCGAACTGTTCGGCCCACTGCGCCACGGCGTCCATCTGCGCGGCACTCACGTCGCCCGGCGGCGCGGCGATCCCCGGCTTGGTGGACAGCACCACACTGGTGTAGCCGGGTACTTTGTGGGGCTGCACATTGCGTGTCACCCAGCGTGCGAACGCCGGGCTGTCGGCCATGTGCGTGCCAAAATCCAGGTCGGTATCGGGCAGGGCCTGATAGTCCGGCGGTACAAAGGCCGAGGCCACGCGCTGGTACTCATCCTCGGTCAATTGCGCCGGGCCATCGCGCAGGTGCTGCCACTCCTCCTCCACTTCCTGGGAAAACGCCTCGATACCCAGGGCCTTGACCAGGATCTTGATCCGCGCCTTGTATTTGTTATCGCGCCGACCATGGCGGTTGTACACGCGCAGGACCGCTTCGACGTACGACAGCAGATGCTGCCAGGGCAAGCCATCGCGAATCTGCAAGCCGAGGATCGGCGTGCGCCCGAGGCCACCGCCCACCAGCACGCGGAACAGCATCTGGCCGTCGGCGTCCTGATATAGATAAAGGCCGATGTCATGCATCATGATCGCCGCCCGGTCCTGGCGCGCCGAGCAGATGGCGATCTTGAACTTGCGCGGCAAAAACAGGAATTCGGGGTTGATGGTCGACCATTGCCGCAGGATCTCTGCGAGCGGGCGCGGGTCCAGCAGTTCGTCGGCGGCCACCCCGGCAAAGGCTTCGGTGGTGATGTTGCGCACGCAGTTGCCCGAGGTCTGGATCGCATGCATGTCGACTTCGGCCAGGCGCTGGAGGATGTCGGGCACCTGCTGCAACTCGATCCAGTTGAACTGCATGTTCTGGCGCGTGGTGAAGTGGCCGTAGCCGCGGTCGTAATCCCGGGCAATGCTCGCCAGGGTGCGCAGCTGCTGCGCACCGAGGGTGCCGTAGGGAATCGCCACCCGCAGCATATAGGCATGCTTTTGCAGGTACAGGCCGTTTTGCAGGCGCAGCGGCAGGAATTCCTCTTCGCTCAAGTCGCCAGCGACAAACCGTTCGACCTGATCACGAAACTGCGCCACACGCTCGAAGACCAGAGCCCGGTCGTACTCATCGTACCGATACATCTCGCTACCTCATCATGGCTGACCGCGCTCGACGGCAGCGGTTTCTATGGGGGCGACTATGCACCTACAGCTCAAGACGTCACAGATTCAGCTAAAAACTAAAAAACCATATCAGCCACGGAATACCCCATGTTTTAAGGGATAGACTCTGATCCGTATTAATGTAGTTTTTCTGAGCCTGTTTTGTTTTTCATGGATTTCCTACAGTGCCCGGGACTTGAAACCGTGGAAGACTGACCATGAGCACAGCATCAACCGGGCAGGCCTATAACTATAAGGTTGTCCGTCAATTCGTCATCGCCACCGTGGTTTGGGGCGTTATCGGCATGGCCATGGGCGTATGGATCGCCTCGCAACTGGTATGGCCGGACATGAACCTGGACCTGCCCTGGACCACGTTCGGCCGGTTAAGGCCGCTGCACACCAGCCTGGTGATTTTCGGCTTTGCCGGCAGCGCGCAATTTGCCGCCAGCTACTACGCGGTCCAACGCACCTGCCAGGTGCGCCTGTACAGCGACTGGCTCGCCGCCTTTACGTTCTGGGGTTGGCAGTCGGTGATCGTGATCATGCTGATCACCCTGCCCCTGGGCTACACCACCACCAAGGAATACGCCGAGATCGAATTCTCCGGCGCAGTGTGGATGACTGTGGTGTGGGTGGCCTACGCCATCGTGTTCTTCACCACCGTGGTGCAACGCAAGACCCAGCACATCTACGTCGGCAACTGGTTTTTCGGCGCGTTTATCGTGGTGATCGCCATGCTGCACGTGGTCAACCACCTTTCCATCCCGGTGGACTGGTTCAAGTCCTACCCGGTGTATTCCGGCGCCACCGACGCCATGGTGCAGTGGTGGTACGGGCATAACGCAGTAGGGTTCTTCCTGACCACCGGGTTCCTGGGGATGATGTATTACTTCGTGCCCAAGCAGGTCGGGCGACCGGTGTATTCCTATCGCCTGTCCATCGTGCACTTCTGGGCGCTGATCACCCTGTACATTTGGGCCGGCCCCCACCACCTGCACTACACCGCGCTGCCAGACTGGGCGCAGTCGTTAGGCATGGCCATGTCACTGATCCTGCTGGCGCCCAGCTGGGGCGGGATGATCAACGGCATGATGACCCTGTCGGGTGCCTGGCATAAATTGCGCACCGACCCGATCCTGCGGTTTCTGGTGTTGTCGTTGGCGTTCTACGGCATGTCGACCTTTGAGGGGCCGATGATGGCGATCAAGACGGTCAACGCCCTGTCCCACTACACCGACTGGACCATCGGCCACGTCCACGCGGGTGCCCTGGGCTGGGTGGCGATGATCACCTTTGGCTCGCTGTACCACATGATCCCGAAAATCTTCGGCCGCGAGCAGATGTACAGCGTGCCGCTGATCAACCTGCACTTCTGGCTGGCAAGCATCGGCACCGTGCTGTACATCGCCTCGATGTGGGTCAATGGCATCACCCAGGGCCTGATGTGGCGGGCGGTCAACGACGACGGCACCCTCACCTACTCGTTCGTCGAGGCCTTGCAGGCCAGCCACCCGGGGTTTGTGGTGCGGTTTGCCGGTGGGGTGTTCTTCCTGGGCGGCATGTTGCTGATGGCCTACAACACCTGGCGCACCGTACGGGTGGCTGACTTGAAGGTGGCGCACAGTGATGCGCAGATCGCCTGATGTGGGAGGTCATTTTCAACCTGGCGGCGGTGATCTGCCTGTATGGCGCCGTGGAGTACTGCCTGCGCGGGCAATCGGGAACCGAGCTGGATGAGGCGAGCCTGATACCGTTTGCCGACGACCCGGAAGTGGCGCGGCGGGTGGAGCTGGCGACGGGCAAGCAGGTCAAGGCGGTGGCGCCTGAAGAGGCCAGGCCGGGCTGGGGTAATGTAGAGCTCTAAAGCTCGGTGTTGGGCTTTTTGTGGGAGCGGGCTTGCCCGCGATGGCCATAGGTGTCTACACAACTCGCTCTTTTTGGTTATTGGGAATGAGTACATATCCGTTGCTGCGGTTACGGCCACTTAGGGTTCCGCCCTTACGGCGGCTCACTTTGGAAGAGCGCCAAAGTAAGCAAAGCGCTCTTGCCCCACCACTCGGTGCCTCGCTTAGGCTCGGCATGCCCGCAGTCAGGCATTGCTCCGTGGGCCCGCCGCGATCGGCCATCCCTGGCCGTGTCGCGGCTACCCCGGCATCCATGCCGGGGTGCCCGCTGCGCAATACCTGCCTGCGGCCAGCGTGGTTTAACGGGGCGCCTAAGATCAAGATCAAAAGCCAGATCAAAAGCAGAGCAACAGCAACAGCAATGCCAAAGCCGGGGCGCGAAGCTCCATTCCCCTGTGGGAGCTGTCTCGCCCTGCGAGGCTGCGATAGCGGTGTGTCAGACAACATAAAGGCTAGCAGTGCCGGCGCCATCGCAGCGATGCGGCGATCCGACAAGCCAGCTCCCACAGGTATATGCGCACGCTTCGACGATCAGGTCGGCTGTCAGGCCGCCTCGCTTTGCTTTTGATCTGAGGCGCCCCGTTAAACCACGCTGGCCGTCATCCGATATTGATTTGGGGGGTAACCCGGCAGGACGCCGGGTTAGCCGCGCTGGGCCATGGATGGCCCATCGCGGCGGCCCCCCAAATCAATGTCGGATGACGGGCACACCGAGCCTAGGCGAGGTGCCGAGTGGTGGGGCAAGAGCCCTTTTGGTTACTTATGGCTGGGCCGGCACTCCGGGCTCTTTTCCAAAAGTGACCCGCCGTAAGGGCGGAACCAATAGCCGCCGTGACCGCAGCAACGGATATGTACACAAACCCAGAAAAGAGTGGTGTAGAGACTCACGCCGCGATGGCGGTATCTCAGGTTAGGAACACTTGTCTGACACACCGCTATCGCGGGCAAGCCCGCTCCCACACAAGCCCACAAAAGCCCGCTACCACATTTGCCCGGGGATCAGCCCCGTTCGCGCGGAATCAGGCTCTGCAACTGCAAGGCCAGAAAATTGGCATCAAAGGTGAACGTGTCCGGGTCTTTCAAACCATTGGTTTTCTTCCACAGCCAATCATCATTCCCCGGCAACAACACCAGCGAAATACTGCCGTAGCGAGCAGCAGTCAGCCCCATGACCGACAACGAAATCAACCCACCCGCCCCCATCACATCCGGCACAAACTCCACCGGTTTGCCTGCGATATGAATGGTCAGTTTCTCGGTCTTGAAAGTCGACGTCTCCACCGGCACGCTTGGGCCAGACGCCACATAAGCCTCACGCTGCACCTCCAGCAAACCATCACGCTTGACCGGCGCCAACCACTGCTCGATCTCGCCGTACAGCTCAGTGATTTTCTGGGTCCAGCGGGCTGACTGCACCTCGAACTGCTGGCGCTTGTGCGCTTCGCTGTCGGCGTAGTGACGAAGCATCTCGCCCAATTGCTGTACATCGTCCATTGCGGTGTTCCTCGGGGACTGCAAACAACGATCATGGCAGATGCAGCAGCGCCGCGTATGACTAACGCTCACTGGTTGGGTAAGGTGTGGCTTTCGCCTATTCGCTTGAGGAGCTTTGCATGCGCACCATCGGCCTAATCGGCGGCATGAGCTGGGAGTCCAGCGCCGAGTATTACCGGATCATCAACCAGCAGGTACGCGACCGATTGGGGCCGCTGCGCTCGGCACAAATCCTGCTGTACAGCGTCGACTTCGGCCCGGTGGAACAGGCCCAGCACGCCGGGCGCTGGGATGACGCGGCGCTGATCCTGCAAGACGCCGCGCGCCGCCTGCAAGCCGGTGGCGCCGACTGCATCGTGCTGTGTACCAACACCATGCATCTGCTGGCGCCACAGATCGAAGCCGCCGTATCGCTGCCGTTTCTGCATATTGCCGATGCGGCCGGCGCGGCGGCAGTCAAGGCCGATACCCTGACCGTCGGCCTGCTGGGTACCGCGTTTACCATGGAACAGGATTTTCTCAAGGCACGCCTGGCAACCCAGGGCTTGAACGTGCTGGTGCCCGACGCAGCAGAACGCCACGCCGTGCACCGGATCATTTATGAAGAGTTGTGCGTCGGGGTGATCAGCGAAGCCTCACGCCAGGTTTACCAGCAGGCCATTGCCAACCTCGCAGCCCGTGGTGCCCAGGCGATTATCCTGGGGTGTACCGAAATTGGCCTGCTGATCAAACCCGAGCACAGCCACCTGCCGTTGCTCGACACCACCGAGCTGCATGCACAGGCTGCGGTGGCGTTTGCCCTGAGGGATCAGGCGGTCTGACGCAGGCGGGCCATGCTCAGGGCGTCGACAAATACGCCGTCGCGCACAGCGTAATCGCGCAGCCGGCCTTCAGTCTCGAAACCGAATTTGCGGTACAACGCCTGGGCCGGCTCGTTGTCGACATACACCGTCAGTTCCACCCGGTGCAGGTTCATCCAGTTGTCGGCCACCTCCAGCGCCGCGCCCAGCAACTGGGTGCCCACGCCCTTGCCCTGCCAGGCCACGGCCACCCCCATGCCGATACTGCCGACATGGCTTTGCCGACTGCGCGCATATTGCTCCAAGGTGCAGTTACCAATGACCTCGCCCGCCTGCACCGCCACCAGCCTGAGCAGTCGCTCATTGGTATCGGCCAGGCGCTTGCGCCACACCTCCAGCGACTGGAATGGCATCTGCAGCACCTGACGGCACACGGCCGGGTCGTTGTAGAGCGCACGCATTCCTTCGAGATGGCTTTCGGCAAAGCGCTGGATCACGATCGTGGAATCAGGTGTAGGCATTGTGTTTCATCCTTTGAAAGACAAGTGGCCGAGCAGTGTAGGCGGCGACAGCAAGCGCTGTCATCCGCGGCTACGTTGCGCGCCCAAGCGCCACACCCGCGCAATATCCGCCGCCCGCTCACGCAGCAACCGCGGTGCTTCGCTGCAGGCCTGCTCCAGGCTCATCGGCCCGCCAGGCAAAGCAAACGCGGCGTCGACGCCATGGGCGTACATCTGCTCGTAGCCCTCGCCCAGCGTGCCGGCGATCACGATCACCGGAACACCGTGCAGCTTGGCCACCCGCGCCACGCCAAAGGGGGTTTTGCCGCGCAGGGTCTGGGCGTCGAAGCGGCCTTCGCCGGTGATCACCAGGTCGGCGCCGCGCACGGCGTGTTCCAGGCCCACTAGTTCGGCGACCACCTCCACACCCGGGCGAAACTGCGCGCCGAGGAAGGCCTTGGCGGCAAAGCCCAGACCACCGGCCGCGCCGCTGCCCGGCTCGTCGCGCATGTCTCGGGGCAGCACCTCGGCGCATTGGTCGGCAAAGTGTCCGAGGGCCTGGTCCAGTTGCTCGACTTGGTGTGGATTGGCGCCTTTTTGCGGGCCGAAAATCGCTGAGGCGCCGTGGGGGCCGCACAGGGGGTTGTTGACGTCGGCGGCGATATCGAAACGCACCTGGGCCAGGCGCGGGTCCAACTGCTCAAGCTTGATCCGCGCCAGCTGCGCCAGGGCCAGGCCGCCGCGCGCAAGGGGTATGCCTTGGGCGTCGAGCAGTTGCACGCCCAGGGCCTGCATGGCTCCGGCGCCGCCGTCATTGGTGGCGCTGCCGCCAATCGCCAGGATGATCCGCTGTGCCCCGGCGTCCAGGGCGGCGCGGACCAGCTCACCCGTACCGAAGGTGCTGCTGGAGCAGGCATCACGCTGCCCCGGCGGGACCCGTTGCAGGCCGCTGGCTTCGGCCATTTCGATGATTGCCGTGGCACTTTCAGCCAACCAGCCCCAGTGCGCCTCAACGGTGCCGCCCAACGGGCCTTGCACGGTGCAACTGCGCAATTGCCCGTGGCAGGCCGCGAGCACCGACTCCACCGTGCCTTCACCACCGTCCGCCATCGGGCACTGGATCAGTTCGGCATCCGGCCAGACCTGGGCCAACCCTTGGGCAATGGCCTGGGCCACGCCTTCGGCACTCAGGCTGTCCTTGAATGAGTCGGGGGCGATGATGACTTTCATGGGCTTTCTCCGGTTTTTATGACGCCCATGCTGCCAGTTGGCACCGGCAATGACGCCTGTCCAATGCACAAGCGTGGCAGGGGTTTGTTGTTCATTTCTACAAAAGCGCCTCCTACAGGGTTTGCGGCAGCAGTTGCACCCCCAGGTACAGCGCGAGCATGCCATCCAAGGTCAGGGGATCGACACCGCTCAATTCGGCAATGCGCTCCATGCGGTAGCGCAGGCTGTTGCGGTGGATGCCCAGGGCGTCGGCGCACGCTTGGCTTTGCCCGTCGTGTTCGCACCAGCTGCGCAGCGTTGCCTGCAGTTGGCCGTTGGCGTCCTTGGCCAGGACCTTGCGTAACGGGTTGAGCAGTTCGTCGAGGGCGTCGTCGTTGCGATGGCGCCAGAGCATCACCGGCAACCGATAGCGGTTGAGGGTCAGCAGGCGTGACTGGGGCAGTACGTCGCGGCCATAGGCGAGCAAGTCCGCCACCCGCCGATAACAGCGGCGCAAGCCGGCCAACCCATCGGCCTGGCCACCCACGGCGACCCGCAGGATGTTCCAGCCCGAGGCCTCGAGTTTTTCCAGCAGGCGCGGGTTGTCCATCGGCACCGCCGCCGGGCGGCACCACAGCAACGAAAACTCTGCGGAGCTGACGCACCAACTGTCCGGGTATCGGGAGGCCAGCCAGGCTGCCAGGGCTTCGGCGGTCTGCCCCGGGCCCAGTTCAAACAGATAGGGGGTGCGCGGCAACTGCGGCTTGAGCCCCAGTTGCTGGGCCTCATCCACCAGGCGCGGCGATTCGCCGCTGTCGGCCAGCAGCAACGCCAGCAGATCATCACAACGTTGGCGTCGCCATTGCTGCTCCGCCTGTTGATGGCGCTGGCTGACCAGCATCTCGGCGGTCATGCGCACCAGTTCGGCATAGGTGCGCAGCAACTGCGGTTCACCACTGATGCCCAGCACGCCGATCAGGCGCTGATCATGCAGCAGCGGCAGATTGATCCCCGGCGCGACACCCTTGAGGTGCTTGGCGGTCTGGCTGTCGATTTCCACCACGCGACCGTTGGCCAGAACCAACTGCGCGCCTTCATGGCGGGTGTTGATGCGCTCCGGTTCGCCGCTGCCGAGGATCAGGCCCTGGCTGTCCATGACGTTGACGTTATAGGGCAAAATGGCCATCGTGCGATTGACGATATCCTGCGCCAAGTCATGATCGAGTTCGAACATGGGGCTAAATTCCTTGAAAGCGCTGCATTACGCGATTGTTCAAAGGCACAGCGCAATGGATGGATCGCTGTGCGGGGGCACAAAGACATGGCACCGTCCCGTGACCGAGACTCTTGGGGCGATCAACGTTACCCGCGCATCGCGAAAAATCATAATAAAGAGAGAACGCCATGTCACAGAGCGCCGCCGCTACCCTGGCCAACGATGACGACAAAAACGCCGTCTACAAGCGCATCACCCTGCGCTTGATCCCCTTCATTTTCATCTGCTACCTGTTCAACTACCTGGACCGCGTCAACGTCGGCTTCGCCAAGTTGCAGATGCTCGACGCCTTGAAGTTCAGCGAGACCGTGTATGGCCTCGGGGCCGGGATCTTCTTTATCGGCTACGTGCTGTGCGGCGTGCCGAGCAACCTGGCGTTGACCAAGTTCGGTCCACGGCGCTGGATTGCGCTGATGATGATCACCTGGGGCACCCTGTCCACCTGCCTGTAAATAGTTGCAAAAAGACACCCATAAATCTCTAAGGTGTCTATACATGAAAAACGAACAGCGTCCCGCAGATAAAGGGCCTTCTCCCCTGTCCCGCCTACGCCAACCCATCCAAAAAAACCATCCAAGCCAAGAGACGGCAGACGCTCAAACAGAACGTGGCTTCTTTGCTCCACTACCTCTTTATGGTGCTGCTTCTGATTGGTCTGTGACTCAGGACGTCTACTCCAAGGGTGCAAGCACCGCCCAGAAGTTGGCCGCAATCAAGAAACTAGCTGTCATTCGTACTCGTCATGCCTAAGCGGTGCTAGCATGGCTATCTGCCAGCAAGAATAGAAAGCTCACAATAAGGAGCAACACATGAGCATCAGACAGAACATTAGAAATTTGGCTATTCGCATTAACAACTTCATGGCTTTCGCCGCTTTTTTCTTAATTTTGATAATAGTTCTTATTGTTTCCGTCTTCGTACCCGTAGATAGGATATGGACAGTTGCACTGGCAGGACTTGGGGCAGTTGTAGGATGGGCGTTACTATATGGCTTTTGGTTTGTCCTAACTGGAATACTTGATGAACTGAAGAAACTTAACAATCGTTAATCACGTACAGCTAGCAAAAGCCCCTAAACTCAGGGGCTTTCTTTTATAGAAAATACTTGATTAGCAAACTAAATACACATGATTAACTTGGCACCATGCAAGAAGTGAAACAACAATAGAAGCCAAAGCATATAAAACCGGAAGAATGTAATCAGTGAACCAAGCAGTGATGAGCGAGCCCTTGATGAATGCATAAATCCTACAAAACAAAATCAAAGCAACCCCTGGAACTATTCGCTTGCCTTTGACTTGGCCAATGCGCTCAACCCCGTCCCTAAAATACAAAAAGGCCACGCTCATAGACAGCTCAACACGTTTGGCACGCTCAGGATTCCTGTAGTAAATATACTTTAATACTGAAGACCCCGTATCTGCCAATTGATGCCCCATGGTTACATCTTTCTCAAACTTCCTAAACTTACCTCTGACACCATCTATACCAGAAACCTCAACCATAGAGCTATAGAGCATCCGCATATACACATAGGGAGCAACAGTTTTCAGTGCAGA
This sequence comes from Pseudomonas sp. FP2294, assembly GCF_030687625.1. Taxonomy (NCBI): domain Bacteria; kingdom Pseudomonadati; phylum Pseudomonadota; class Gammaproteobacteria; order Pseudomonadales; family Pseudomonadaceae; genus Pseudomonas; species Pseudomonas sp. FP2294. The sequence continues at coordinate 2,611,430 of NZ_CP117441.1, read as the reverse complement.
CTCAAAAACAGAGACCATATCACTATCTAATTTGAAACTACCACTCGGAGCTTTCTGAAAGAACCGAATAAGAAAATACAAGTTACCTAACGCCGCTACAAGATGAACATTTTCAACATTATCTCTAATCTCGATAGCCACACCGAGAAAGTTGAAACCTTTCAAATCAACAGAAAAATACCATAAAATTAAAATCAACGTAGAGTAAGTCAGCAGAAAAGCTCTAGCCTTCTTGAAGTCACCGTCAACATCATCAATCCCCATGTCGCTCTCTCCTGCTGTAGAGGCGTCATGATATCACAAGCCTAAAACGTGTATTAACGCACCAATTTTCCGCCAAAAAATAAGGGCTCCTTATGGAGCCCTTTCATTTTGTCTCGGAAAATATATCTGCATGGAAACCACGTTTCAAAACGGATGTTCTCTCTTATGTACTTAACAGGAAGCACAGAGGCCAATGCTGAAGCTACGCAAAATCAAAATATCTGTGGCCGTGTCGATCAGCACAGAAGACGGCCATCACACCATCAAGGAAAGGCAATACCAAGACGCTTGCACAGGCGATCTACCTGAACGGCTTGCCAATTGCCTACAACACCACGACTAGAAGGCAGCTTGAGCGTGTTGAAGCGTTCAGCCAATGCAGACAGGGTAGACACACCATCAAACATGGCAGACTTGATAGCGTCGGCGTATGACTGGCTCACCTTGTCAGCCTTGTCTACGACTGCCTGTGTAGCTACTGCAATCGTGTTCTGTAATGCTGTCTTACGTCTTGCTTCCACTTGTTTGTTGAGCTTAGCAACACTCTCTACGTCACCCTGTGCAGCCCTAGCCTTGAGAGCTTGTAAGCCTTCGCGTGTACGCTGGCTGATGAACTTTCTCTCTTGCTCTGCCAAGGCTGCATAGATATGTAGTTGGAAGCTGTCAGCCTCTGGCATGGTGGCTACTTTGAAAACTGTAGTTTCCATCAAGCGGCTGATGTGACTCACAGTACGGCTCAAGCGATCCAGCTTAGCGACTACCAGCACAGCACCAAGGGCTTTACAGGCTGCCAGAGCCTTAGAGCATTCAGGGCGTTGGCTTGGGTCAACCTTGCCGCTTACTACGTCTGTATAGCTTTCTACGACTTCCCAACCCATTTTTTCAGCAGCTTGACGAACGTATGCCTGTTGAGCTTCCAAACCCAGACCAGAACGTTCCTGCTTGGATGTAGAGACGCGGTAGTAGGCTACGACTTTCATTTCACCAGCTCTGCATTTGTGTGTGTGTGAAAGCATTATCTACAAACCGTGCACGGTCGTCAACCGTTTGTAAAACGTAGTCTTCCATTTGATGCGTTTGGACAAATCGCTTGAAATAGAAATGACCTATCACGAGTGACATTGTGATAGGAATGTATTCATTGACACAATCTGCTGCGTCCGAGTGAAAAGGTGGCGTTAAATTGTTGAAAATAATGAAAAATTAGCTTTACAGAGCGGAAATGTACCCGGCCTAACAACCCAAGGATAAAGCCCTTATGGAATGGGCCTTTCAGTCAATCAGCCCATACACTTCTCCCGAAAGAACAGGAATTGATCGTCCTGTTAATAAAAGTGCAATCATCAACGATGATGACTTTATTAAACATTATTCTACGTCGTCCACATACCCTTCCCGTCTAAGCCATTGAAGCGAAGCCCAGCCGACATGGAGAATACAATTGCGATAATGAAATAGAACACTTTTGAATGCTTGGAACAAGAAAAACGAGAACAGCCCAGATTTTGCGAGCCTGTCAAACTCATGACGCATTACTTTATCCTCATGCACCATTCCACCATAAAAGACCAAATCGAATAGTTCTTTCTTGGTAGTCTTACCCTCATCCTTGATGTTTACCAAACTAGGGGAATCCAAATTTTTTTGTAGTTCCGCACGAGCATCTTGGATTACTTTTTTAAGATCATCATGCTTAGATGGCCATCCGTCAGCGATAAGACCAATATTACGAATACAGAAACCGTCACGGCCTTGGATTAGTAGCCTAAGGTTGAGACAGAACGCCTCAAGCTCGTCAATGTTAAGACCATCATGAGCGAGCCAATCTCCAGCGATAATGCGATCCATATCAGGCTGACCACGCCTAACTGTCATCCAGCCCCAAAAAGCGCTAGAAACTATCCGTTCCGCCCTTTGGACGAAACGCTTGAGATTATCAACATTACTTTCTTCGCTCACCCTAGCCTCCGATATCAAGCGACATTTTGCTCACAATGACTCAAGGAAATTAAGAAAGGTGTCAGACAGTTCATACCGGGTAATGAAGACCGTTTCCTGCACCTGCCAAGCGATACCGTGGTCCAAGTTTAAGGCTGGATAGGCGATTGGTGAGTCTGCCCTGTAGCGGTTTGCAGTTGCCATCTTGGCTAGCGGCATACGTACCCGTTCGAAAACGCGCTTGGCTTCCCTGGCAGTACTATGCCTTGGGTCGCCCTCAAGCCTCTCACATACAGACCTGATGATTTCATAGGCGCCCAACACCCAGAGGTAGGATTGCGTCAGTAGATCATTGAACTCCATCATATGAAGTTCATTGAACTGGATAGCGCCTGTCTCAGTTTGGTGGTGAATATCCAGGGCACGCCGATCACGCTGGATCAGCTCACAGTCTTTATGTCCAAGGGCATGAATCACAGGAATCATCATAATTTCAATGGGAGCAGCTTTATATCCTGCGCTCACCCAACGCGGCATTCGATTACCCACGACAGACTCCTTTTAGACACCCGATCAATTGAAGGCAGAATGCCATGCAGCAAACAGAATAGAAACCGTAGGCAGAAGAAAGCCCCAGCGTATGAGGCTAGGGCGTGGGGATGGGAGTATTCATGTTGAATGAGTATTCAGTGATGTGGGCCGCTAGCGGCTATTTGGATCGTAGAGAGGACAATAGTTTGTCACACATGAAATAAGCTGAACGCCTTATGGAATCAGGGCTGTAGAGCATTTTCCATGTGTTTTACTTTAGTCATATCTCTACTAGTGAGCAGCTTCTTTTAATACGGAAGTGAGGAATCAAAGCTAGCGTAGTCTGTGTCATCTACCAAAGTGGCGATGTCAATGTACGACTTCAGGAAGTGAGCAAGGTGTGGAGTAGCGTCTGGGATTTCCTGGTGAAGCCACTTGAAGCAGACCATGTGTGCTTTGGCAATTACCTCATGAGGAATGTCAACGAGGCTAAGCCAGATAACGCCCTTCAAGTAAAGCTGAGCTTCTTCAGAAGCGTTCAGACGTTCCATTTCAGCAAGATATACTTCAGTCGGAGTGTAAGCCTTTAACTTATATGAGAATCCCTTACCTTCCTTGCCCATGTGTTTATCTTTCAAAGCTTGAAGTTGTTGGGTTGATACGCTGGAGGCTGGAGCTTTGATTCCATTAGCCTCAAACCAAGCAAAGAGTTTCACACGAGCTGTTGGCTGAATCTTGGCCTTTACTACCACCTTCTCCACAAAGTCATCACCCAAGAAAGACACGATACGTTTGATAACTGACTTAGGCGATTCATCTTCACTAACATGATGTTCATGCTTCAAAGAGCGGCGTGAAATAGAACGTCCTGCGCCCTCTTTAAAGGCATTGCTGTGGCGTTGATTATCGAGAGCTGGGCAGATGATCAGATTATCTGCAAACAAGGCTCCTATGGCCTCTGATGAGCTATCAGGGTTAGCGGCATAGATATGTGAAAGAACATATAGACGGTCCGTACTACCCGTACCATTCATTTTGATGGAGTCTTTGAACAGGTTGTAAAGATCAATCATTGTGGTCAATGTGTGACCTTCAAGAATCTGTAAACTACCTGAGCGGATTACCTGTTGAGCCACCCAGTAGAAGAAAGCACTACCTTGGGCACGGAACAAACGCTTTTCTGTGTTGTTCCGTTGCTTAGCATTTCCAGCTGCATAGCGACATGTATCGCTACAGTAGACTTTAGACTTAGCACCACGGAAGCGATACTTACAATGTTTGCAACGCTTCTGAATTGCTGACGATTTACTTGTCTTGGCTTTGTTTGGCTGTTCCATACGGATCGTTTCCTTTTGCTAAAGTGTCATTATTGGTTTTAGATTTACGGCATATTTCGCTGCAATACTGTTTAAGTTTCAGGCTAGAAAAGCCATGACCACAAACCTTGCATGTAATGTAGAAAGTCTTCATATTTGACCTCATGGAGATTGTTGTTTTGGGACTGGCCTGTATTTACAGACCAGTAGTTTGCCGCACTCTTCAGCGATTACCTTTCGCGCTATGCTGGGAACATCATCACGAAGCGCCCCAACCCTTAACGATTGTTCAGCAAAAATCATCGTCTTGAAGTGTTCCGATATACTTCTTACTTCGGCTTGACGAGTGCCGAGCAAATCAGTGTAGAGCTTTGATTTATCCTCAAAACGGTCTACACGATCTACAAGCATGATAAAGTCTTGACGAATCCGGTACTCCATCTTTGCGACGACATACCAGTTACCACTAGCAAGACCAAAGAAAGATAAAACGATAACGAGAAGCAGCACATGAAATTGTGCTTTTGTCATCACCGTTTGTTTTCACTCCACTTCTTTTTGGTTAGCTGACAGCTTGGCAATTGAGCGATTCCAATGGTCTGCCAACTGAGCGTCTACCAGTTTAGATACTTCCATCGGATCAGATACACCAGTAACCGTAATCTGAGCTGGCTCCACGTTAACTTTATAAATAATAGGCTCGACTGGTCTGTCATTTGTAGCGTTAGGTTTTGCTTCAGTCGCTCGCTGTTTGGTACGCTCCATCTGAGTAGCGAACATACCTTCGCGAATACTGCCTAACTGCATGCTTGGCGTAGCATTAAGACTTGCCATATTAGAGAATAATGCTGGGTTGCCCAGAGCGTCAGCCACACTACTTGCGAAAGTCTTAGGACGTTGATCTACCATAGCTTGGTAGTCATCGTTAGCCATGTTCTTTGGGTCAGCTCCAAAACCTAGCATACCTTTCACTGTAGCGATGTTCTTAGCGATAGTACCTGTCTGCTTGCCTTCGGCTTTGTCTTCAATTTCTTGTTGGTCACGAAGCTTAGTAGCACGATCAATCTTGCTAGTAATGAACTCCCAAGCTTTGGCGATAGCGTTAGAAATCATTTCAATCTCTTTCAGCGTACTTTCAAACTCTGGAGCAAAACCTACAGTACCAGTGACTTCACCAATCTTGTCAAGGGCAATGCCGATGTTATCGAACAAGCCGCTGATTTGATCTACCATCGTGTGGAAAGCTTTAATGTCTTCTTGCGACGTGAACAAGTCGTCAAAGGCGCCTTTGTTACCATCTGCAAGTTGAATCAAACGGTCAAGAGCGTCAACACCAAGTGTTAGATACTCTAGCAAGTGACCTGCTTTCTCGCCTGCCTTATCCATGATTCCTTTCATGTCTTCAGCCAAATATTCCATATGATGATCAAGGTCTTTCCGGGCTACATACATAGCACCAAGCTTACCTGTCAAAGACTTACCAGCGTAGTTAGCACTTTCGTAGTTAGCATCGTAAATATTACGACGGCGATTCAAACTGCTTTGGTGTGACTGCATTGCTTGATCAAGACGGCCACCATCGTTAGCGTGTTCTTTTAGCTTATCCATCAAGCGCATAATGGTTGGATTAACCGATGCACCGCTGGCCTTACCAGACTCCATATCTTTAAAGAGAGCTGTATATGCTTCTTGACCTTTCAAACCGGTCTTGTTTTGTTCAGCCCACGCCTCAGCAAGATAACCTACCGCAAGGGGCGTTACCTCTCCAAGTTGCCCACGGACCTCTTCCGACATGAACTGATTTTTACCCAAAATCTGAGAAATAACCTTATTAACACGTCCAACATCATCAGAGCTTAAGCTTGCACCTTTCGCATATGACAAAAGACTATCAGCCACATGGTCACGCTGATCTTCTTTAAGGCCAGCAACTTTTAAGGTCTGTTGCATCTTGGTATATTCTGGAGCAGTTTCAGCCGCATTCAGACCAAGCTTGTTAGCCAACTTATAGAATCGACTCTCTGCCCGTTTGCCAGATGTTGGATCATCCGTATCAACAGCCGCAAACTGTGCCCTGGTATTCAAACGTTTCTGAGTTGTATCGGTTACTGCATCTGCATAACCTTTCAAAGCAGCCCCAGCAGCAATAAGTGCAATACCAAAACCACCAGCTGCGATACTGGCACCACCAACGCTACTCATAAAACTTGTAAGACCGCCACCGACACCACCACCAAACCCACTACTAGCTGCAAGGCTTGTAAGGCCGCTGGTGAGGCGTTGATGCCCACTTGATACATTTGTATGCAAACGTTGTTGAGCGCGCTGTAGTTGATTCTGGCGACTGTTATGACGGTGTTCTTCAGCAGCTTGTATCGCAAGCAATCTAGCTTGGGCCTGCGTAGTTCTAATACCGTGAATCTGATCACGACGAGCAGTTAGGCGTTGATGCTCTGCTAATCGAGCGGCTTCACGACGAATAGCAAGTTGATTCTTAGCGGCTGATGTATCAGCGCTGTCTACAACCTTTCTTGCTGCTGCTTCTTTTTTTATTGCTGCAAGCTTCTGAGTCTCCATTGTTGCGAACAGCTTACCGTTTTTGATTGCTGCTGTTTGCTGTGCTTGGAAAATCTTAGTGGCTTGGGCGATGTTGGAGCCAGAACCAAGACGTTTAATCTTGGCCTGGACCTGATCGAGCGACTTCATGAGCCGTTTTAGCTCGCTGTCAGTCTTGACAATCTGCTGTTTGAATACAAGCAGAGGTTTGTAGTCAGCTTTAAATTGCAGCGTCCCGTATAGTTTAGCTATCTCTTTCTCAAACATGATGAAACGTCCTTATTATGCTGGGAATTCTTCTGCCAGCTCTTTCTTCAAAGCCGCGACACGCTGCCCGCGCTTTACTGCGGCTTTTGCAGCGATACCAGCGATACGATCCAGCTCAACTTGTTCTTCTTTGCGTAGCTCACGTTCAGCCAACGCTTCAAGGAAAGCTTCGTATTTGACTTCAAGACCGGCTTTATATTCTGCCGTTACGCGATCAGCAATAATCTTCAAATCAGCATCAATCTCAACTTGAGGTTTCAGCAAGAAGATATCAGTCCAGCCCTGAGACGCAGTCTCAAGATTGTGAGCATTAATAAATAATGTTTCAACTTCGTATTCTTGATATCCTGCAATGCGCTTATTTGCATAGAGCTTCACAGCAGCGTTCAAAGTTGGAGCTTCAAATTTGGCGATTGCTCCCGGCAAACCTCCCTTACCGTCGTAGTGGAAAGAATAGGCTTTGATTGCCGGAGCTAGTTTGGCGTCTAGGTCTGCTTGGTTAAACTTGTAATTAATTGTCAGATTATCGTGTTTGTTAGTAGTCATTTGTATTACTCCACATAAATATTATCAGCGCCACGGCGCTGGGCCGAACGTGAGATCGCTAGTGATTTGGCATGCTGGATTTCAGCAATGAATTTGGTCAGGTATTCTGTTCTAAACTTGTACCGTAAAGCGTCGTATGTCGCTTCGTCTGCGTAGATGAACAACTCACCTACAGCCCGTTCAAGGTCAGCGTAGATTGATTCAGTCGTTAGACGTACTGGATTGTTTTGGTGCAAGCTTGAATACATTTTTGTGTACCTCTAAGGTTACCGCCGTTTGGCGTGTGAATAATCACCTCAGAAACATTGACAGAGCATTCTGTGTACATACCAAACATTCTCTTCATTGTTTCCGAATTATAAGCCTTGCGTTTCGCTTCCAATATTTCGTAAGTTTCCACCTCTTCCTGTAGCATCTTGGTAATAGCTACAACCCAACCATCAGAAGAAAGTTTGTTTTGCTCTTTCTGTTCGGCGGTAAGTGGTTTGCGTTTAGCTGGTTTAGGATTCCAGAGTTTACGAAGTTCGCGTTTCGCTTTTAGTTTTTCTAGCAGTGTCATTTGATTGTTCTCAGCGTCGGGGTCATCAGGACTGTTGCAAGTGGTGCTACAAGTTTTGGGTTGTGCTGGCGTCTGACGTACCATCTGTTGGCTTGGCGTGGCGTAAGCTTTACAAACTTAACCTTACGTTCGTATTTCTCTGACAGTTCAGCTTCTCCGCTAGGAATGAACTCAACTTCAGCCAGTTCAAATTGATGAACTGAAACAACGGTGTGGACACCTTGTTCAACTACAGTGCAAGCGTAATGCACAATGCTTGTTGGAATATCTGGAAAATTAAGCATTGCGTTTCGCCTTCTTTGCTTCGTACTGGGCTCGTTTGATTGCTGCATCTGTAAACGACATACCTAACCTCAAGTACTTACAAATATACTGGTATCTGTTCTTGTTGCTGCTACCAAACACGTTCTCTACGGCTGACATAAGGTCAAGCTCTTTACCGCTCCACTCCACATAAATATTATCTTCGCGGTTGCGTTGGTTGGTGCTGGCTGTGACATAACGCAGATTAAACAAAGCGTTTAGAGAACGGTTTCGGTTGATATGGTCGATGTTGTAACCATCTTGACGTTTAAAGAAAGCGTCTGTCATCAAGCGAGCAAGCTTAACTGACTTCTGACCTTCGTGTGGTTGTACAAGATTGACGGACAAGTAACCTTTACCGTCTTGGCGTGGTTTAACTAGTACACCGCTATGAGCGCGACGTACACGCCCCACTGTCGAGACTTCGTAGCATGGGAACTTGAAACACCTTTTCCATTGTTCAGCAGCCAGTACGTCACGAGTGATAGGGCCGATAATTACAGCGTTAGTCATCTTCTTAGTGTAATAGTGGATCATGTATATTTTCCTTTTGCCGAAGGCGTTTCAATTAATGTTTTGTGTTGAGGTTTGGATTGCTTCTTGCTGCTTTGCTTTCTTGCGGCACCGATCTGAGCAATAGATCTTTCTGGCGTTATACGTGAGCATTGGATGCTGACAGACAACGCAAAAACGCTGGACTACAGCCATATGGCCTCCTATGTGATTAGTTTATTTTCCGGATACCAAAGCGAAGACCATAAAAAACCATCACTTGGATGGCTTCATGTCCTCGGCAAAGGAAGTTCAGGCTTTTGCGGGCTTGAATTTGTTTATTACAAATAGGTGCCAGACGTAACGGGCGCTACGCTGGCGACGATACAAGTGAGTTGATGCACTTGCCTCGCATGAGATTGTCCACAGTTGAAGACGGTCGCTACTATGGGAAGCGTTGAAAAATGGGCGTCACCAGCGGACTTTGCTAACCCTAGTAGTCCGGCTCACTAGGCACTTGAACACCAAACTAAAGGTAGTTTGATTCTTGACTGGATTTGGTCGCTCCCCAGTCGGGAGCAATGCATTCTGGAAGTGCTGACCTGGAGAAGAAAGTGTTGTCTCGATCTAATCTAATACCAGAATACCACGGAATTACGTAAATGTCAAGTAAAATATTACCCTATCATAAATTATTTCACACCATTGATTGGATGTAAACCCAGTTCACAAGAAAGTAGATTTCTCGTTGAGACATGATCACCAGATTCATGGAAACCATCTGGGTGAAGAACCCCAGCGAAGCCCCAAGATCAAGAGCTTTTGATTTTAAAAACAACAGCTCTTGATTCTAAGAGCTTTGAACCCCCAAGCCCTTGCTTTTGAGATTGCTGCACTAATAAATTTTGAGAGGTTCTGCCGTAGCTTCTAGATATTGCGACACATTTAAATCTGGTAGCCTCCGACAGAGCGCAAGTGCATTTGCGGATTGCAGCCCCTCACAGGGCGCAGCCCGTTAGTGGGATGTATCTTCTTGTACGGCCTTGCCTTCAAGCTTACGTTCCAGCAACACCACCTGCCCCTTGTGATGGATCTTGAAACTTCCCGTCTTCCTGTCGATCCCACCATACCGGAACGTCTGGAGTCCTACGCTTACGTTCCTGTCAGCCCCTGTGAGGACGTAGGAGACGCTTTGGAGCATTGCGTTGAGGCGAAGTATGTCACCACTCGCTAACGCCTCTTCTACGCTCTCTGGTGTGATGTCGAGTTCTACAGCTTCGCCAGACAGGAGTGCCTTTTCATTCTGCAATTCTTCACGCTGACTTCTGAACATTTCCAGCTTAGCTACGATTTCTGGTACAGCACCTACTGAAGCGATGGCTGAAGCCAGATTACCTAGTCCCTTCTCCACCTCTTGTAATTCAACGTCGATTGCAATCAAACGCTTACCATTTTCTGACAAGTGCTGAGACTTGAGGGCTGTTCTCACTGCATGTAGGCATGTCGATTTTACGATCCACTCCAAGACAACAATAGGAATGCTCGCGACGTTCTCGCACTTCTTGCCGTTCTCGCGGTTTTGTTGGCCGCATTTCATCGTATCCATGATCCCTGGATTACGAGAACTGATCTGTTTGTTGTAGTTACTACCGCATTCAGAGCATATAACCAACCCTGTCAGAAAATTACTGGTTGGGGCGGCAAACTTCTTGCGGGCATTGAATACGCTTTGAACCCTGTAGAACAAGTCAGCATCAACAACTGGTGGATAGACATTTGGGATATCATCACGGACTACATTGCCGTCGCTGTCACGTACTATCTTGCCATTTTTATCCACCATGGCAGGCCAATAACCAATGGCCGTCTTGTTCCGCATCCAACGCTTGAGCGTGGTGGACGTCATACCATTGAACACAGAAGAAGCTTCACATAGTCGGCGGAGAATCCTACGCTCCCCTATACCCACAGCCGCATCTTCAAAAGCTTGCTTCATGTATGGGGCTACATCAGGATTGAGCGTTCCATCAGAATTTAGCCACATAGGCACAGAGCGCTTGATAGTTTTACCCGCCTTGGCCATGACTTCACGACTCTTGTAAGAAGCTGTGACCCGCCGAGAGAGGTTCTCGCTGTATGTATTGGCCTGTTGAATCTTGGCAGCCAACAAGAACAAATGAGGCCCGTTCACGCTTTCCTCTGTGTACATCACTTCATCATCCAATGTCACAATGTGAACACCGGCTGTAAGAATGCGTGAAAGTACTTCAATCATCTTGAGTGGCGCTAAACGCCCTGCCCTGTCGATAGCTTCCACCAATACCACAGAGCCCTTAGGAATGACGCCAAAGTCGATAGCAGCCTGAAGCTTCCCAAAACCGTTTTCTAGATGCTCACCCTTGAACCCAGACTTACCGTAGTCAGCATACTTAATGGAAGACAACACGTATTCAGGGTGACGCTTTAGCCAAGCCCCTAACATGGCTTCCTGGCGCTCTACAGAAGACCCTGTACCTTGCTTGGCAGAGCTGAAACGTATGTAGCTTATGGCCTGTGACATGTGTTGGGCTCCACGAGTAACGCCTGCTTGACATTGGATGCAGCGGAGACTAGGGTTTTCGGCGTCTTGTTGCAACGTCCTGCCTGCTGTTTGTGACCACGCCGACGCACTTCTACACCTTGCGCCTGTTTACCGGTGCCGCTGAAGCGGGCTTTTTCCCGGGCGTAGTGCTGTACCTCTCGCAGTGGTTCCCGACCTTCCGCCGTGGGCGGATCATGGCCCTGTTCATGTCGGCAATCCCGGTGTCCGGCCTGCTCGGCAGCCCATTCTCCGGCTGGATCCTCAACCACTTCGCGGCGGGCCAGGGTGGCCTCGCGGGCTGGCAGTGGATGTTCCTGCTGCAAGGTGTTCCAACGGTCATCCTCGGCGCCCTCGCCTACTTCCTGCTCAGCGACAGCTTCGCCAACGCCAAATGGCTGACCGCCCATGAGCGCGCAGTCCTCGAGGCCGACCAGGCCACCGACCTGGCCAACAAGCCCAAGACCACCACTGATTCGCTGCTGGAAGTGTTCAAGAACCCGGCGATCTGGGCGTTCGGCCTGATCTACTTCTGCATCCAGAGTGGGGTGTACGCCATCAACTTCTGGCTGCCGTCGATCATCAAGAACATGGGGTTCAGCGATAACCTGGTGATCGGCTGGCTGAGTGCAATCCCCTATCTGCTGGCGGCGGTGTTCATGCTGGTGGTGGGCCGCTCCGCCGACCTGCGCAAAGAGCGCCGCTGGCACCTGGTGGTGCCGATGCTGATGGGCGCTGTGGGCCTGATCATCGCGGTGAACTTCGCCACCACCCCAGCCATTGCGATCCTCGGCCTGACGATCGCCACCATGGGCGCCCTCACCGGCCTGCCGATGTTCTGGCCGGTGCCTACCGCCATGCTCAGCGCTGGCGCGGCCGCGGGCGGCCTGGCCTTGATCAACTCCATGGGCCAGATGGCGGGCTTCTTGAGCCCGTATGTGGTGGGTTTTGTGAAAGACGCCACCGGGTCCACCGACCTGGCGCTGTACCTGCTGGCTGCGGTGATCGTCGCGGGTAGCGTGCTGGCGCTGCGCATGACCCGTACCCTGAAGGCCTGACACGGCACAAAAAATGTGGGAGCGGGCTTACCCGCGATAGCGGTGGATCAGTTAGCCTATATATCGACTGACACGCCGCTATCGCGGGCAAGCCCGCTCCCACATTGCGCTCGGTGATTACAGCAAACCGCCGCCGTCGATGTCGATCACGCTGCCGGTCATAAAACCATTTTCCATGGCCATCAAATAACCCGCCGCCACCTCCTCCGCCTGCCCCACACGCCCTACCGGCAACGCCCCACCCGCCTTGGCGAACATGCCCTGACGCTGCTCCTCAGGCATCCCCGCGTATGCCGGCGTGTCGATCACCCCAGGGCTGACCACGTTGACCCGCCGTGGCGCCAGTTCCTTGGCCAACTGCTTGCCCAACGCTTCGGTCGCGGCATTGATGCCGACCTTGATAAATTGCCCCGGCACCAGCTTGCGCCCGAGCTGCCCCGAGGTGAGGACGATGCTGCCGCGCTCGTCGAGAAAAGGCAGCGCCTGCTGGATTGCGCGCAAGGCGCCCCAGAGCTTCACATTGAAGTTGTCCTGGGCCAGTTGCAGGTCGGTGTCCTGCAGGTGTTTGGCCTGGACCGCCGGACCCGAGGTGAACACCAGGTGATCAAAACGCCCCACCGCTTCGAACAGGCGCTGCAGGGCGGCGCTGTCGGTGACGTCCACCGGCTCGCTGCGCACGCCATTGTCGACCGTCGACGACAGGCGTCGCCCGGCCAGTACCACGTGCGCGCCACGGGATGCCGCCTGTCGGGCGACTTCGGCACCAATGCCGCTGCTACCGCCAATCACCACCACGGTTTGGCCCTTGAGGGGAGATGTCATGGGAACTGCCTCGTCCTGAAAAAATGAGCGTTCATCTTCCCAGCTTGGCAATCATGGAAAAATCCCGGTAAAACGACAGGATCTTTAAAGGATTTTTACAAATGAGCTCAATCCTTGACCTGGAAGTGTTTGTGCGCACCGCCGACAGTGGCAGCCTCTCGGCGGCCGCCCGCAGCCTTAGCCTGACCCCGGCCGCCGCCAGCATTGCCCTCAAACGCTTGGAGACCCGCCTGGGCATGCGCCTGCTGGCCCGCTCCACCCGCAGCATGCGCCTCACCGAAGAAGGCCGGCGCTACCTGGACAGCGTGCGGGTGGCCCTGGAAGCCCTGGCGGAAGGCGAACAGGCGATCAAGCAACACGGCCAGAGCCTCAGCGGCTTGCTGCAACTGTCCGCGCCCTCGGATTTCGGACGCAATGTACTGCTCGGTTGGCTGGACCAGTTCAAGCGCGAACACCCGAATATCCGCCTGCAATTGCTGCTTAACGACAGCAACGCCGACCTGTTCCGCGAAACCGTGGACATCGCCCTGCGCTTTGGCGTGCCAAGGGATTCCAGCCTGGTGGCGCTGCCGGTGGTCGCCGATCACCGCCGTATCGCCTGCGCCAGCCCGGCGTACCTGGCACGCCACGGCACACCCCAGGTGCCGGCCGATCTGACGCAGCACAGCACCCTGCGCTACATGCGCCAGGGCCGGGCCAACAGCACCTGGTATTTTCGCCAGGGCACGTTGCTGGAAGAGGTCGAAGTGGGCGGCGACTACCTCAGTGATGACGGGGAAATCGTGCGGCGCTGGGCCCTGGCCGGCCACGGTATTGCCTACAAGGCCAACCTGGATGTGGCCGGTGATATCAAGGCCGGGCGCCTGGTGCCGTTGTTCGGCGAATGGCAAGGCGAGCCCACGCCCTTCAACCTGATGTGCCCCCATCGCCTGCAAGTGTCGGAGCGTGTCAGAGTCCTGCATCGCTTCTTGCAGGCGCGCGCTGGCGAACTGCTTGCCGAATAAGCGGAACACGGCACAAAAACGCTGTGGCCAACGCGGTGGTAGGCACCGAGCCACCCACGTCGGGCTTGTTCTAGAGCCTTGCTCTCTGGTATTGCATAGCAACCGTCTGCGCTTTTGAGGAGTTCACCATGATTTACCGCACACTGGGCCAGTCAGGGCTCAAGGTCAGCGCCTTGACCCTGGGCACCATGATGTTTGGCGAACAGACCAACACCGAAGACTCGCTGCGTATCATCGACAAGGCCTGGGACCAGGGCATCAACTTTATCGACAGCGCCGACGTCTACACCGGCGGGCGCTCCGAGGAAATCGTCGGTGAAGCCATCAGCCGCCATCGCGCCGACTGGGTCGTCGCCTCCAAAGTCGGCTTTGGCCCGCCGGACGGCCTGCCCAACCGCAGCGGCCTGAACCGCAAGCGCATTTTCAACGCGCTGGAAGCCAGCCTCACCCGGCTCGACACCGACTACCTGGACATCTACTACCTTCACCGCGAAGACCACGACACCCCACTGGACGTCACGATTTCGGCGATCGGCGACCTGATCCGCCAGGGCAAGATCCGTTACTGGGGACTGTCCAACTACCGCGGCTGGCGCATCGCCGAAGTGGTGCGCGTGGCCGAACGCCTGGGGGTCGACCGGCCGATCATCAGCCAGCCGCTGTACAACATCGTCAACCGCCAGGCCGAGGTGGAGCAGATCACCGCCGCAGCCGCCTATGGCCTGGGCGTGGTGCCCTACAGCCCGCTGGCCCGCGGGGTGCTCAGTGGCAAGTACGCGCCGGATATCAGCCCCGAAGCCGGCAGCCGCGCTGCGCGCCAGGACAAACGCATCCTGGAAACCGAATGGCGCGTGGAATCGCTGCGCATTGCCCAGCAGATCCAGCAATACACCCAAGGCCGTGGCGTGGGGATTGTCGAGTTTGCGATTGCCTGGGTTTTGAACAACCAGGCGGTCAGCTCGGCGATTGTCGGGCCGCGCACTGAGGCGCAGTGGGATGCCTATACCGGGGCGCTCGATGTGAAGATCAGTGCCGAGGATGAGGCGTTTATTGACTCACTGGTGACGCCGGGGCATGCGTCGACACCGGGGTTCAATGATGTGGGGCACTTTGTTTCCGGGCGCATCCACCGCCCCTGAGCCCCTGTGGGAGCTGGCTTGCCTGCTCCCACATCAGCCCAGCGGCACATCCAGGCTGACCTTGACCCGGTCCATCACCACGATGCTGCGAAACCATTTGATATTGCGGTTCTCGTAGAACAGCGTGCGGGCCAGGGTTTCGTAGGCCTTCATGGTCTCCACCACAATCACCAGCATAAAGTCCGCATCGCCGGTGACGTAATAGCACTGCTGCACCTCGGGGATCGACATCTGCACCTTGAGCACATCGAGGTCCTCGATGTGGGTGCGTTCGGCGTGCACCTCCACCAGGATCGTGATCGGCTTGCCCACTGCATCCTGATTGACCACCGCCGTATTCGCGCTGATCGCCCCGCTCTGCTCCATGCGCTTGATGCGCCGCTGCACGGCGGCGGTCGACAGGTTGACCTGTTCGCCAATTACCCGCAGCGCGGTGGTGTTGTCGCGTTGCAGGTGCTTGAGAATCGCGCGGTCGAAATCATCCAGGGGCGGCTGGGGGCTGACGGGCATGCTGGCGAACCTTGGAGGTGAGAAAATTTCCCATAAGATGCCGTAAAACAGAGCAAACGTCTCACCTCAAAAGCAATATATTCCCACCTGAAATTCCCCCCTCTTTTGTTTGAATCGGTTTGGCGAGGACTGTGTGTCTAAAGGTGTTGTTTTATCGGTAGCGGCCTCGGTGTTGTTTGCCGTGATGTATTACTTCACATCACTGCTTGCGCCCTTGAGTGGCCTGGAAATTTTCGGCTGGCGCATGCTGCTGACCGTGCCGTGCATGACGGTATTTATGGTGGTCAGCGGCGAGTGGCGTCAGGTGTGGCAATTGCTGCGATTGCTTGCGGGCAAGCCACGGCTGATCGGTGGGATTGTGCTGTCGTCGGTGCTGCTGGGGGTGCAACTGTGGCTGTTTATGTGGGCGCCGCTCAATGGCCGCAGCCTGGATGTGTCCCTGGGCTACTTCCTGCTACCGCTGACCATGGTCCTGACCGGGCGCCTGGTGTATGGCGAAAAACTCTCGCGGCTGCAGCTGATCGCAGTGGTGTTTGCGGCGATTGGCGTGCTTAACGAGTTGTACCAGGTGGGTGGTTTTTCCTGGGCGACGCTGCTGGTGATCATCGGTTACCCGATCTACTTCGTGCTGCGCAAACGCCTGGGCACCGATCAGTTGGGCGGCCTGTGGCTGGATATGGCGCTGATGCTGCCGGTGGCCTTGTGGTTTGTCCAAAGTGGCGAACAGGGCTTCGCCGTGCTGGATGAACACAAAGGGCTGTATGGATTGATCCCGATGCTCGGGCTGATCAGTGCTTCGGCGCTGGTGTGCTACATCATCGCCAGCCGCCTGTTGGCGTTCAGCCTGTTCGGCCTGCTCAGCTATGTGGAACCGGTGCTGTTGCTGGGGGTGGCGTTGCTGCTAGGGGAAAGCATCGGGCCGGGTGAATGGCTGACCTATATCCCGATCTGGCTGGCGGTGATGGTGCTGGTGTTCGAAGGGTTCAAGCATCTGGTGCGTCAGCGCCGGGCTTGAACGGGAAAGGTGTAGGAGCCGGCAAGCCGGCTCCTACAGGGGGCTAGGATCAGTCGGTGGTCAACACGCCACGACGAACCTGGTCACGCTCGATCGACTCGAACAGGGCCTTGAAGTTGCCTTCGCCGAAACCGTCATCACCCTTGCGCTGGATGAATTCGAAGAACACCGGGCCCATCAGGGTTTCCGAGAAGATCTGCAACAGCAGGCGCTTGTCGCCGGCCACGGACGAACCGTCCAGCAAGATACCCCGCGACTGCAACTGCTCCACCGGTTCGCCGTGGTTTGGCAGGCGGCCTTCAAGCATCTCGTAGTAGGTGTCCGGCGGCGCGGTCATGAAGCGCATGCCGATCTTCTTCAACGCGTCCCAGGTCTTGATCAGGTCGTCGGTGAGGAACGCCACGTGCTGGATGCCCTCGCCGTTGAACTGCATCAGGAACTCTTCGATCTGGCCGGCGCCTTTGGACGACTCTTCGTTCAACGGGATGCGGATCATGCCATCCGGGGCGCTCATGGCCTTGGAGGTCAGGCCGGTGTATTCGCCCTTGATGTCGAAGTAGCGCGCTTCGCGGAAGTTGAACAGCTTCTCGTAGAAGTTGGCCCAATAGACCATACGCCCGCGATAGACGTTGTGGGTCAGGTGGTCGATGACCTTCAAGCCGGCGCCCACTGGGTTGCGGTCCACGCCTTCGATAAACACGAAGTCGATATCGTAGATCGAGTTGCCTTCACCGAAACGGTCGATCAGGTACAGCGGCGAGCCGCCGATGCCCTTGATGGCCGGCAGGTTCAGCTCCATCGGGCCGGTTTCGATATGGATCGGCTGGGCACCCAGCTCCAGGGCACGGGTATAGGCCTGTTGCGAATCCTTGACGCGGAACGCCATGCCACACACCGACGGACCGTGCTCGGCGGCAAAGTACGAAGCGATGCTGTGGGGTTCGTTGTTGAGGATCAGGTTGATCGCGCCCTGGCGGTACAGGTGCACGTTTTTCGAGCGGTGGGTTGCCACCTTGGTGAAGCCCATGATCTCGAAGATCGGCTCCAGGGTACCCGGGGTCGGCGATGCGAATTCGATAAATTCAAAGCCCATCAGGCCCATTGGGTTTTCGTATAGATCTGCCATGATTTGGCGCCTCATCATCTTTTTTAGAATTAAGTAAATTAATTGCCAGCAAGGATGAGGTGAGCAGGTGGCGCACAGGAAATGCCCCGCACGCTGCGGGCGAGGAAGTCACCGTAGATGAGTTGGAACCCGAGTAGCTTCATGGTTGAGTCATTCTCTTACGGGCGTCTCTGACGGACGAGGCCTGCATGGAAACAGGCGCTTATTCTTGTATGCGTAAACCGATTCTACACAGCGTAAACAGCTTTGTCCGTATTCCTTATCAAATCCCTATGCCCAGGCGGGCGCAAGGGGTTTATTGCCCAGATAGATGCCCGGCAGGATCAACGGGCGCGGGTTGCATCAGGGGTGGCAGGGCAAGATCCAGGCTGGCGCGGGGGGGGGCAACCATGCCCTGCTGATCGCTGGGGACCACCTGCCCGCCCACGACCAACGCGACGTCATGGAACGTCACACGGAAAGGCGACGGGTTGAAGACACGCAGGACCGCCGGTTTGCCGGTGTGCAGCGTCCAGATCAGTTGCCCCGGCGCATCCTCGGGGCTACCCGACAAGCCCTGGGGCCGGAAAAACACCTTGGTGCGAATGCGAAAGGCGAAACGCAACTGGTTCTGGCGCTCTGCAGCCGCGAATGCTTCCGGCTGGCGGGTCGCGGGCGGCACCTCCAGCACGTTGAGCCAGAACAGCGATTCCCTGTCCCTGGGCAGCGGTTCCTGGGTATACGCCAGGCGTATGGCCTGGCTCTTGCCCGGATCCAGGCGAAACACCGGCGGGCTGAGGGTGAACGGCACCTCACTGTGCTCGGCAGTCAGCCGTGCATCACCGCCATCCAGCCACACCTGCACCAGGCGCGCGGCATGTGCGTCATCGTTGCTCACCTGCACGGTGATTTCCCTGCGCGGCTCAGGGTAAATCTGCCGGGTGCCACTGATGATCACCCCGGCCTGTGCCTGCCCGAAGACCAGGCACAGGCAGAGCGCTACCTGCAGGCGTGCTACGCAACCCATGGCCCGGGCCCTCGGTCTATCGGGCGATCAGGGAAAGATCACCGAGTACTGCACCGCCGTAGTCACCAGCCCTACCCCCGCCGCCCCGCCCGTGGCGATGTAACGTGCCGCAAAGGGCAAGGTTGCCAGGCAGCCGGTGACCGTGGCCGTGCTCGAAGCATGGCCGGTACGCAAGTCCATCGGCTTCTGGGTGGCGCCGTCGAGAATTTGCACCTCTACTTTGGCGGCAGCGGTTTTGGGGGCCATGTTGCGCAAGTTGCCAGTGGCAGGATTGATCGCCGGGCTGGTGCTTTCATACAACACAGCCACCTTGGTCGCATCCGCACAACTGGCGCCGCTGCCCACATAAATAAAGAATGGCTTGGCGCTGGCGGTTGCCCCCTCCGTCGACAGGGCGCTGGCTTGCACTTTGTCCAGGACCACCGGAAAGTTCGCACCGGAGCCCGCGACACCACCGGTCCCGCCACTGATCGTGCAGGTGGTGCCGGTGATTTCGCCGGTCAGGGTGATGGTGCCATCGGCGGCAGTGGCCAAGGGTACGGCAAGCCCGCAAGCAAGCAGCAAGGCAATCGCCAGGACATGGTTTTTCATACACGTGTTCCTAAGGGTTAAGGCGAGCCCCGGTCAGACGACGCGCAGGCACAAGCCCGCCCGCCGAGTTCGAGCTCAATGCAGCAAAACTGTTGGTTCTTGAATGGCAGCCTCTTCACGAGACTGAAGTTTTTTCTGGCAGGCACTGATCCAAGCAACAACGCAATAGACCAAACAATTTTTTCTCGTCAAAATATGTTGCAAAGTTTGGCAAGATTAAAAAACACGCACAACTAGCCAAGTCGTTAGGTCTACGCTTTGCTAATGCCATAGACCAACTATCATTGTTACTTCAGACGTACTGCCTGTAGCCGCTACCAGGCCCTTCCCTCACTTTGCTACAGGCTGCGTAAATGCCACTTACCCTCAAAGGTCCGCGCAAGCGCGCCGCCCGCTCCTTGATCACGGTCCTGTGCGGCCTGCTGCCGATTCTGCTGGGAGTGGCCATCCTGCACCTGCAGGCCCAACGCACCCTGGAGCACAGCACGTCGCAGACGGCGACCGAGGCCGTGCGCCAATTCGACCTGATGCTCGACAACACCGCCCGTGCCGCCCAGGATCTGCTGCCGCTGGCGGGCAAGGACTGTGACAACGCGGTGCAACTGGCGCTGCGCGAGCAAGTCACACGTCGCCCCTTTGTACGCGCAACCACCTTGTCGTGGAAAAAGTCCATGTATTGCACCTCGCTGTTTGGTGACACCCACGTGTCTGCGGTCAATCCTGGCGACTACGTCGAGGGTCGCCTGTGGCTGATGAATGGCAATCCGGTCACCCCCGATACCGCTCTGTTGGTGTACCGGCTGGTGGAGGGCGACAAGGCTGCGTTTGCTTCGATTGACGGTTACCACCTGACCAATGCCCTGCGCCTGATCAGCCGCTACGCGGACCTGGTGTTGCAGGTCGGCCCCAATTGGTTGGGCAGCGACGGAAAAGTCAAAAACAGTGCGCCGCCGGAGTTTCCCGTGGCCCACCAGCACCTCGCCTCCCAGCGCTACGCGTACAGCGTGGAAGCCGGCATGCCCGAAGGGGAAGTCTGGCGGTATATGGAAGCGCGCTACCCGGCGCTGTTCAGCCTGCTGGTGTTTTTCGGCGTGCTGGCCGGCGTGCTGGCGCACTGGGTGCAAAAACGCTCCTCCGCCCCCACCCACGAACTGCAGCGGGCGCTGGGCGCCAATGAGTTCGTGCCGTATTACCAACCGGTGGTTCGTGGCGATAACCTTCAATGGGCCGGCTGTGAAGTCCTGATGCGCTGGCAGCACCCCAAGGAAGGCCTGGTGCGCCCCGACCTGTTTATCCCCCTGGCCGAGCACTCCGGGCTGATCGTGCCCATGACCCGCGCCTTGATGCGCCAGGTCGCCACACAACTGGCGCCCCATGCCGATCGCCTGGGCAGCAATTTCCATGTGGGGATCAATATCACCGCCCGGCATTGCCAGGATCTGGTGTTGGTGCAGGACTGCCAGGAGTTCCTCGCCGCCTTCAAGCCGGGCCAGGTACTGTTGACGCTGGAGTTGACCGAGCGCGAACTGATCGAACCCACCGAGGTCACCCGCCAGCTGTTCCAGGCCCTGCACGAACTGGGCGTGATGATCGCCATTGATGACTTCGGCACCGGCCACTCCAGCCTGGGTTATTTGCGCAACTTCAATGTTGATTACTTGAAGATTGATCAAAGCTTTGTGGCCATGATCGGAGCCGATGCGTTATCGCGGCATATACTCGACAGCATCATTGAGTTATCCGGCAAGCTTGATTTGGGCATCGTCGCCGAAGGCGTGGAAACCCAAGAGCAATGTGACTATCTGGCCGCGCAAGGTGTGGACTTCTTGCAGGGCTACCTGTTTGGTCGCCCGGAGCCTTTTGACGCATTCATTAAATCTTTGCGGCGCGATTGAATATCCATCTAGCATCAGATGAAAAATTGTTATTTATACAAAAGACGTGATTTACTCGTGGCGCATTAACTACTACAATTTTTCCTGCCTGCGCCGAATCGGCAGGAGAACCACTTTTACCGAGTCATGCTGAGGCTCTTGGCTTATAGCTTTGTTTGCAGTGGGTATCAGCCAAATACACTATTGGAGTAAATATTTTGTCCAGACTCGCCGAATTTCGTGCCGCAGAAAAAGCCCTTCAAGAACAGCTTGCCCAGCTGGAATCCCTGAAGAACGACGCTGGCCTGAAGAAAGAAATCGAATTTGAAGAAAAGCTTCAAGGGCTGATGAAAACCTACGGCAAGAGCCTGCGCGACATCATCTCCATCCTTGATCCAAACCCAGGCAAGTCGGGGATCCAAGTGGCAGCCGCCCCCAAAACCCGCCGCGCACGCGTGGTCAAGGTGTATCACAACCCGCATACGGGTGAACTGATTGAAACCAAGGGCGGCAACCACCGCGGCTTGAAGGCCTGGAAAGAACAGTATGGCGCTGCCACTGTAGATTCCTGGCTGCGCGGCTAATACAGGCGCACTAATAAAAAGCCCCGCTGATGCGGGGCTTTTTGTTTTTGCGCCTCGATTTCAAACGCTGCCGCGTGCGAAAGTGAACTTTGAAATACACTCCACTTCGAACACAATCGCCGAACAGCCGCTGTACACCGCAGTCCTGTAGTTATGGGTTTTTCTGTCAATGTGCCATGTCAGGCATCTAGCCATCGCCGATCAAAGTTTCAGGCTTGCACGTACCGAGCTGACTTCTTCCTTGCTCGACTCATAGGCAGCGGCTTGCCCGGCATATGAAAAAACATAGGCCTTATTCGTATCGACAGCACCCACCAGTGTTTGCGAGAGCACATGCCGACCGTTCTCGGTAATCACGCAGGTAGTTTCCAGCGCCTCAAGATGACTTAAGGTGCTTGAGTGAATCTTGTTGCAGACACTTTGATAACCACTGCGGGCAAAGTCCTTCTGGATGGACTTGCGCATCTCCAGCAACACCCCTTGCAGATTGACCACATGCCCGGGCTCGATCGGCGTACCCGTCAACTCCATGACCATCAGCGTCTCGCCGTTCTCATCGTTCTTGATCGCGCGCTGGCGCGACACCGGTGACGGCGTAGCTGGCGCATCGGCATCCGCCACCACCTCCTCCACCTGCCAGCCGCTGGGCCAATGAATCTCGGGGTCTGCCGCCAGTGCAACGGTGCTACCCAAGACAAGCCACAAGGCGGCCAACAATGGTTTGTTCAATCGGCTCATTGCAAAAAACACTCGAAGTTCAAGCCGCAAAGTTTGAGCCCGCCGAGGGGATGGCCGCAAGGCCCGGGTGCGTTTTTCATTTGGCGCGGCCGGTGCAGCTTGCGTATCATGATCCGGCTACACGGATCTGCCGCACGCCAAGGGACCGCTCAAATCACGAGCTGCGTCTGCCCCATTTTTTCTGGAGGGCCCATGAGCCTGCACGAATTGAACACCTTCCCGGGCGTCACCGCCCAACCCGACACCGCCACTTCGAACTTCGTGTTCAACCACACCATGCTGCGGGTCAAGGACATCACTAAGTCCCTGGACTTCTATACCCGCGTCCTGGGCTTTTCCCTGGTTGAAAAACGCGACTTCCCGGAAGCCGAATTCAGCCTGTACTTCCTCGCCCTGGTCGACAAGGCGCAGATTCCGGCCGATGCCGCCGCGCGCACCCAGTGGATGAAGTCGATCCCGGGCATCCTGGAACTGACCCACAACCACGGCACCGAAAACGATGCCGACTTCGCCTACCACAATGGCAACACCGACCCGCGCGGTTTTGGCCATATCTGCATTTCGGTGCCGGATATCGTCGCGGCCTGCGAGCGCTTTGAAGCCCTGGGCTGTGATTTCCAGAAGCGCCTGACCGATGGGCGGATGAAAAGCCTGGCGTTTATCAAGGATCCGGATGCGTACTGGGTTGAGATCATTCAGCCAGCGCCGCTGTAAACCGGTTTGTTGCCCCTGTAGGAGCGTATCACCGTGGTGTAACGGTCACGCCGAGTCGCCTGCCTCGCAGGCCAGCTCCCACAAAAGCAACACCCACAAAAAACCCATGATCACTCATGGGTTTTTTAGTATCGGGCCTTACGCTCGGATCAGGTAATCAAAAGCACTCAGGGAAGCCTTGGCGCCCTCGCCCACCGCAATCACGATCTGCTTGTACGGCACGGTGGTGACGTCACCGGCGGCAAACACGCCGGGCAGTGAGGTCTCGCCACGGGCATCGACAATGATCTCGCCACGGGGCGACAGCTCCACGGTGCCCTTGAGCCAATCGGTGTTAGGCAACAGGCCGATCTGTACAAAGATACCTTCCAGGTCGACGGTCCTGAACTCGCCGGTATCGCGGTCTTTGTACGCCAGGCCAGTAACCTTCTGGCCATCACCTTTGACTTCACTGGTCAGCGCACTGGTGATCACGTCAACGTTCGGCAGGCTGTAGAGCTTGCGCTGCAATACGGCGTCGGCGCGCAACTTGCTGTCGAACTCCAGCAAGGTCACGTGGCTGACAATACCGGCCAGGTCGATGGCTGCTTCAACGCCGGAGTTACCGCCACCGATCACCGCCACGCGCTTGCCCTTGAACAGCGGACCATCGCAGTGCGGGCAGAAGCACACACCCTTGGCCTTGTATTCCTGCTCGCCCGGCACCCCCATTTCGCGCCAGCGGGCACCGGTGGCCAGGATCACGGTCTTGGACTTGAGGGTCGCACCGCTTTCAAAGCGAATTTCATGCAACTCACCGGGATTTTTCGCCGGGATCAGGCTGCTGGCGCGCTGCAGGTTCATGATGTCCACGTCGTACTGACGCACGTGGGCTTCCAGGGCGCTGGCGAGTTTCGGGCCTTCGGTTTCCTGCACCGAGATAAAGTTCTCGATGGACATGGTGTCCAGTACTTGCCCACCAAAACGTTCGGCGGCCACACCGGTACGAATACCTTTACGCGCGGCGTAGATCGCGGCGGCAGAACCGGCCGGACCACCACCGACGACCAGCACATCGAACGCGTCCTTGGCGCTGATTTTCTCGGCGGCCTTTTCGATACCGCTGGTGTCGAGCTTGGCGAGGATTTCTTCCAGCCCCATGCGACCCTGGCCGAAGTTCACACCGTTGAGGTAGACGCTGGGCACCGCCATGATCTGGCGCTCGTCGACTTCCGCCTGAAACAGTGCGCCATCAATGGCCACGTGGCGGATGTTGGGGTTGAGCACGGCCATCAGGTTCAGCGCCTGGACCACGTCCGGGCAGTTCTGGCAGGACAGCGAGAAGTAAGTCTCGAAGTTGAACTCACCTTTAAGGCTGCGAATCTGTTCAATCACTTCGACACTGGCCTTCGACGGGTGGCCACCGACTTGCAGCAGGGCCAGCACCAACGAAGTGAATTCATGGCCCATGGGGATGCCGGCAAAACGCAGGCTGATATCGGCACCCGGGCGGTTGATGGAGAACGACGGTTTGCGCCCATCATTGCCATCGGTTTTCAGGGTAATCAGCGTGGTGAGGCTGGTTACGTCCTGCAAAAGAGCAAGCATTTCCTGGGATTTCGCACCGTCGTCGAGGGAGGCAACGATCTCGATCGGCTGGGTGACCCGCTCCAGGTATGACTTCAACTGAGCTTTAAGATTGGCGTCCAACATACGGGCGATTTCCTATTTCAAATCAATTCGGTAAAAAAAACGCCCGAGCGAATCTCGCCCGGGCGTTTTTGAGGGCGGTGCGGCTTACTTAAGGTGCGGCAATCCGCCCTTGATACTTCACAGACTTAGATCTTGCCGACCAGGTCCAGGGACGGAGCCAGGGTAGCCTCACCTTCTTTCCACTTGGCTGGGCACACTTCGCCTGGGTGGGCAGCGACGTACTGGGCGGCCTTGATTTTGCGCAGCAGCTCGGAAGCGTCACGGCCAACACCGCCGTCGTTCAGTTCAACGATCTTGATCTGGCCTTCAGGGTTGATCACGAAGGTGCCACGGTCTGCCAGGCCAGCTTCTTCGATCAGCACGTCGAAGTTGCGGGAGATGGTCAGGGTTGGGTCGCCGATCATGGTGTACTGGATTTTGCCGATGGCTGGCGAAGTGTTGTGCCAGGCAGCGTGGGCAAAGTGGGTGTCGGTGGACACGCTGTAGATCTCGACGCCCAGCTTCTGGAATTCGGCGTAGTTGTCAGCCAGGTCTTCCAGTTCGGTTGGGCAGACGAAGGTGAAGTCGGCTGGGTAGAAGAACACGACAGACCACTTGCCTTTCAGGTCAGCGTCCGACACGTCTACGAAGTTGCCGTTTTTGTAAGCGGTGGCTTTGAACGGTTTTACTTGGCTGTTGATGATAGGCATCGTTGACTCTCCGTCAGGGGTTAGTAAGTTGATGGGTGAATCCTACCCAGTCTCATCGCCGATGGCTCATTGCCAAACCTGATGCCGCCGATTGGTTTTGGCTATCAACCAGCTGTATTAATAGAAGAAATCTTAAAGCAGCGGATCGCGGGCCTGAGTCATGCCAAGAAAGGGCGTCGCTTCAACATAGCGCATGGCGGACTTCATGTCCTTCCAGCCGACGTAACTCATCAACGACTTCAAATCCCAACCGCTGCGATGGGCCCAGGTGGCGAAGCCCCGGCGCAAGGAGTGGCTGGTGTACTGCTCGGCAGCAATGCCCGCGCGCCCGAGGGCCTGGCGCAGCAGCGGGATCACGCTATTGGCGTGCAACCCCTCCTCGCCCAGGTTGCCCCAGCGATCGATCCCGCGAAACACCGGGCCGCGCACCAGGGCCGAGGCACTCAGCCATTCGGTATAGGCCTGCACCGGGCACAAGCGCAGCAGTGCCGGGGTTTGATAGGTCTGGCCGAGGTTCTCGCGGTCACTCTTGCTGCGCGGCAAGTACAAGGTGATGCCCGCGCCTGGTACCGCCTGCACATGCTCGATCTGCAGCCGACACAGCTCATCACTGCGAAAACCACGCCAGAAGCCCAGCAGGATCAAGGCCGCGTCGCGCTTGGCGCGCAGCCAGCGCGGCCGATCGCCCTCTGCCCGCGCCTGCTCAGCTTCGCGCTCAAGCCAATTGACCACCTGCTCCAGGTGCTGGAGCTGCAAGGGCTCGGCCTGTTTTTCCTGGGCTGGGTGCACGGCGCGGATGCCCTTGAGCACCTTGCGCACCACCGGCGCTTTGGTCGGGTCCGGGAAACCCTGGCTGGAATGCCATTGCGCCAGCGCCGACAAGCGCAATTTCAGGGTATTGACCGACAACACCCCGGCGTAAGCCACCAGATAACGGGCCACGCTGTCGCTGGTGGCGGGCAGGAAGCCACCCCAACCCACTTCAAAGTGCTCGGTGGCGGCGCGATAGCTGCGTCGGGTGTTATCGCGGGTGGCGGCGTTCAGGTAACGATCAAGTTCACTCATAGCGCTATCGCCAAGGGGTTGGTGTACGGGCATAGGGGATGAATCTGCGTCAAATGGGTCATCACACGGGATAATACGCCAATATCCCATCTGTAAAATCATCAATTTAAAGGCAATTTTATTCGTGATACAGTATGTATATACATAATACATACCACAGTACTAAATCGACGGAGACCCCATGGCTCGCGGCGGCATCAATAAAGCAGTAGTTCAAACGGCACGCCTGGCAATCCTCGCCCGCGGCGAAAACCCCAGCATTGATGCGGTACGCATCGAAATGGGCAATACCGGCTCGAAAACCACCATCCACCGCTATTTAAAGGAGCTGGACGAGAGCGAAACCCGCCTCGCCATTACCGAGGCGCCCATCGACGATGAGCTTGGCGAGCTGGTCGCACGCCTGGCCCAGCGCTTGAAAGAGAAGGCTCAGGAACCCATCGACCAGGCCCTGGCGCAGTTCGAGCAGCAGAAAACCGCCCTGCTCACCCAGGCAGAGGCACTGACCGCAGCCCACAACCAGCTCCAGCAGCAATTTGATATTCAGGCCGCCGCCCTGGCGGAAGAAAGCGCAGCCCTGCAGACCGCCAGCACCAGCCTGCAAACCGAGCAAACCCGTAACGCCGGACTCAGCCAGGCGTGCAGCGACTACGAGCTACGACTCGCGGACAAGGACGAACAGATTCGCTCGCTGGAAGACAAACACCTGCACGCCCGCGACGCCCTTGAGCACTACCGCACTGCGATCAAAGACCAACGCGAACAGGAACAACGCCGCCACGAAGGCCAACTGCAGCAACTGCAGGCCGAACTGCGTCAGGCCCAGCAGAGCGCCATGGTGCGCCAGGACGAAATCACCCAGTTGCACCGTGACAATGAACGGCTATTGATTGAGCACCGGGTCACGGCGAAGGAGTTGGCGACTCTGCAAGAGCAAAACCGCAAGGATCAGGCCCAGCAACTCAAGCTGAGCGAACAGGTAAGCCTGATTGATAGCGAGCGCACCCTGCTCCAGGAGCGTCTGCGGGTTGCCGTGCTGGACAACCAAGCACGGCAGGAGGCCCTGGCCGAGCACCAGCACAGCCGCAAAACCCTGGAACTGGAGCTGCTCAAGGCCCAGGCCACCATTGAGGCGCTGCGCCTGGCCGCCGTCGTTGCAACGGCGCCAGAGGCAACAGGGAATACCTGATCAGCCAGCGACAGGCGTGCGCATGGTGACAAACTCTTCCGCCGCCGTCGGGTGCACGCCGATGGTCTCGTCGAAATGCTGCTTGGTCGCCCCCGCCTTGAGGGCGATCGCCAGGCCCTGGACAATCTCGCCCGCATCCGGCCCGACCATGTGGCAACCCAGCACCTTGTCGGTATCGGCATCGACCACCAGCTTCATCAGCGTGCGCTCCTGGCACTCCGTCAGGGTCAGTTTCATCGGCCGGAAGCGGCTTTCGAAAACCTGCACGTTATGCCCATCGGCCCGCGCCTGCTCTTCGCTCAGGCCCACGGTACCGATATTCGGCAAGCTGAACACTGCCGTGGGGATCATCGCGTAATCCACCGGGCGGTACTGCTCAGGCTTGAATAGACGCCGCGCCACCGCCATGCCTTCAGCCAATGCCACGGGCGTCAGTTGCACGCGACCAATCACGTCGCCAATGGCCAGGATCGACGATTCGGCGGTCTGGTACAGATCGTCAACCTCGACAAAGCCCCGCTTGTCCAGCTTGACCCCGGTGTGCTCCAGGCCCAGGTTATCCAACATCGGGCGCCGGCCCGTGGCGTAGAACACGCAATCGGCTTCCAATACACGACCGTCTTTCAGGGTGGCCTTGAGGCTGCCATCGGCCTGCTTGTCGATACGTGCGATATCAGCGTTGAATTGCAGGTCCAGGCCACGCTTGGTCAGCTCTTCCTGCAAGTGCTTGCGCACCGCGCCATCGAAGCCACGCAGGAACAGATCGCCGCGATACAGCAACGACGTCTGCGCGCCCAGACCATGGAAAATCCCGGCAAATTCCACCGCGATATAACCACCACCCACCACCAGTACGCGCTTGGGCAGTTGCTTCAGGAAGAACGCCTCATTGGAACCAATGGCATGCTCATGCCCCGGAATCTCGGGGATCTGCGGCCAGCCGCCCGTGGCGATCAAGATGTGCTTGGCCGTGAAGCGCTCGCCGTTGATCTCGACCTCGTGGGGGCCGGTCAGACGCGCATGGCCTTCGTGCAGGGTCACCCCGCTGTTCACCAGCAAGTTACGGTAAATACCGTTGAGGCGATTGATCTCGCGATCCTTGTTGGCGATCAATGTCGCCCAATCAAAGTTCGCCTCGCCCAAGGACCAGCCAAAGCCGCTGGCTTGTTCGAAGTCTTCGGCAAAGTGCGCGCCATACACCAACAGTTTTTTCGGCACGCAGCCAACGTTGACACAGGTACCGCCCAGGTAGCGGCTTTCCGCCACGGCCACCTTCGCGCCAAAACCTGCGGCGAACCGCGCCGCCCGTACACCACCGGAACCGGCGCCAATCACATAAAGATCAAAATCGTAGGCCATTTCACTCTCCTCGGCAGGGCATCAGGATACCCGCTTACGCCCAAAAAACCAGAAAGCCACCCGTAGGTGGCTTTCTTGAGACTCAACAGGCGATGCTTAATCAGTAAGCCTTGCCAGTCTTGTAGAAGTGCTCGTAGCAGAAGTTGGTCGCCTCGATGTAGCCTTCAGCGCCACCGCAGTCAAAACGACGGCCCTTGAACTTGTAGGCAATCACGCAACCGTCTTTGGCCTGTTTCAGCAAAGCGTCGGTAATCTGGATTTCGCCGCCCTTGCCTGGCTCGGTTTCTTCGATCAGCTTGAAGATATCCGGGGTCAGAATGTAGCGACCAATGATTGCCAGGTTCGACGGGGCATCTTCCGGCGCCGGCTTCTCGACCATGTCGCGAACGCGGATCAGGCCATCACCGATGTCATCACCGGCGATCACCCCGTACTTGTTGGTTTCCGCAGGGTCGACTTCCTGCACCGCAACGATGGTGCAGCGGTACTTCTGGTAGAGCTTGACCATCTGGGTCAAGACGCCGTCGCCTTCCAGGTTGACGCACAGGTCGTCCGCCAGGACCACGGCAAACGGTTCGTCACCGATCAGTGGGCGACCGGTAAGGATGGCGTGGCCAAGGCCTTTCATCTGGGTTTGACGGGTGTAGGAGAACGAGCACTCGTCGAGCAGCTTGCGGATACCGACCAGGTATTTTTCCTTGTCAGTGCCCTTGATCTGGTTTTCCAGCTCGTAGCTGATATCGAAGTGGTCTTCCAGTGCGCGCTTGCCACGGCCGGTGACGATGGAGATTTCGTTGAGGCCGGCATCCAGTGCCTCTTCGACGCCGTACTGGATCAGTGGCTTGTTTACCACCGGCAGCATTTCTTTAGGCATGGCCTTGGTCGCTGGCAGGAAGCGAGTACCGTAACCGGCTGCTGGGAACAAGCATTTCTTGATCATAAAAGTCCTTAATAAGGGCTGTGCATACGAAATTCGGCGCAGTCTAATCAGGCCGCAGCCACCTTACAATGGGCGCTGCTGGCGTTGCGATGTCAACATAGAGAAAAAATGTCGGCGTTAGTTCCACCGATCATGCAATTGGCCCTACCAACGGCATGCCCAAACAAACCGTACCCCTCTACTTGAAAGGGCTTCGGTTGTTTTAGCACGCTTTTGGGCGCAGAGCACTGACCTGCAACAACTTGCGCTTGCCCTGCGCGTTTGGCGTTATCATAGCCCGCTTGAACCAGACCACGAGATTGTTAATCGATGTCAGAACCCAAAGGCGTAAACGGCTACCTGATCACTAAGCGAGCAGACGGCTGGCACCTGATCAATTTTCACGGAGACAGCGTCGCCGGGGCATTCGCCACCGAGAGCCAGGCTATTGCAGTAGCCGAAGTGTTTGTGGACGAAGCCGGTCACGCATCGAGCAAAAGGCCAAAGGGGAAATAAGCCCCTACGATTGCACATAAAAAGCCCCGATGATCGGGGCTTTTTTGTTTGCCCATTGCATTGCCTGTATCTGCGCCCTGGGAGAGCCGGCGCACTCACTCGCGAGAGAGGAAATTAGTTGGCCCTCATCAATAAACACTATTGCCTCCAAACACTAGCCAACCTATTTTTATAGCAACTCGCCTCTTCATCACACCAAATGTAGTCCAAGTCTTACGGTCATTTCTCGATTCTTGGAAAACAGCCATAACTTTCCTATATGCCCCACCACCAAAAGACTACGCAAGCAAGGGAACCGGACGACTTCCTTACTAAAACTAGTAGCTTAATAATTGCCCCGCCTCGAATGTTCTCCCGAAGTGCAATACAAATAGTTGGAAAATCAGGACTTCGCTGAACACCAACTCAACCGCACTCGGGCTGAGTTTTCTGCGCGCCTCCGCTGAGGCAAAGAACCGACTGGTCGGCCCGTTCCGGCTTGTCGTACGAACCTGGACTGCGCCTAAAAAGCGGCGAACTCAATCGCAAGCTTTTGATACCTCAAGAAGAGGAGAAATCCAAAGTACTGAGACCTGGACACTTAGCTGCACTCTCCATAACCGCTTTTTAATAGGTCCTACGCACAGTTGCGGCCGGACTTCTCAATAACACTTACTCTGTAGGTATCTGCAAATGAAAAATAATTTTAAAACTGCACTGCTAACTATCGGACTATTTGCTGGCGCGATCTCTGCCGCTCATGCGGCAGATGGGACAGTTACATTCGAGGGATCGGTCCACTCGGGTGCTTGTTCCATTAAGCCTGACTCCGTAGATCAAACCGTTCATCTTGGCGCGATCGCCAAACATCAATTGCAGACAGGGGGGAAATCCGAAGCCAGGCGCGTTCTGATTGAACTTGAAGGCTGCGACCTGGCAGGCCTGACTGATAATACGGTGACGACTACATTCACGGGCGCGCCCTCAAGCGTTGTCCCGGGCGGGTTGGGCACAGTGGGTAGCGCGGGCGGTATCGGCATCATGATGACCCATGGCAGCCAGCCCATTGAGCTGGGTGTCGCAACGACCCCGCAAGCCATTGCCGTCGGTAACAACACCCTGGAGTTTGGTGCCTATGTACAAGGTGCCGCCA
The DNA here is from genome assembly GCF_030687625.1 of Pseudomonas sp. FP2294. Classification (NCBI taxonomy): domain Bacteria; kingdom Pseudomonadati; phylum Pseudomonadota; class Gammaproteobacteria; order Pseudomonadales; family Pseudomonadaceae; genus Pseudomonas; species Pseudomonas sp. FP2294. The sequence goes on along the minus strand of NZ_CP117441.1, from coordinate 2,579,338 downwards.
CCGGCACGGTCGTGCCTGGTGATTTCAGTGCGGTGACCAATTTCACCCTGGCCTATCAGTAAGTACGGCCCCCGCCACTTCGGGTGGCGGGGGACTCTGACGGGAGATACAGGTGAAAACATTCCTGAGTTTCGCCATTGCCTCTTCATTGACGGTGCTCATCAGCCCCTGCGTTTTCGCGAGTGCGGCGGCGCAAGGTGAGGGGTTAGTCACCTTGGGAGGAGAAGTCATTGACTCCGCTTGCGGGCTGGAACTGGTCAGTGCCGATCAAACCATCGAGATGCCTCCCGAGCCCATAGGCCGGCTGCTGCGCAGTGCGATAGGAGAACCTCACCCCTTCCAGTTGCGCCTGGTCAATTGCTCCTTGACCCGCCCTGACCCGTCACGCCCGGATGTGAACCTGCCGGATTGGCAGCACCTGCAAGTGACCTTTGACGGTGCCCGCGATAGAGACGGTCGCTCCTTTGCTGCCTTTGGTGGTTCACAGGGGGTCGCCCTGCACATTTGGGATGCGGCCGGCCAGGAGAGCATTCCGGGTGAACCGATGCCGTTGCTGCCGTTGGCAGAAGGCGACATGACACTGCACTACACGCTTCGCCTGGTCGGCAACGGGCTGCCGCTGATGCCTGGCGCTCACGGTGCCGCCGTGCGGTTCAAGCTGGAATATTTTTGAACATTGATGAGTCGTTTTTTCATGTTGAATACGTCGAAGGTCAAATATTCGCTGCGTCCAGGCCTATTTAGCGGGTTGATGTCACTGGCTGGAACTGCAATGGCCAGCGGGGATATCGAGTTCAATACGGATGTTCTTGATCTGAATGATCGCACCAATATTGACTTGTCCCGATTTGCGCGCAGCGGGTTTATTCTGCCCGGCACCTACTCAATGGTGGTGCAGGTCAATGCCCAGCCTATTGCTGAGCAGTCGGTGGTGTTCTATCCCCCCGATAATGATCCCAAGGGCAGCCAGGCCTGTTTGTCCCCAGATCTCGTCGAGCAGCTTGGCCTCAAGGCGTCCGGCGCGGCAAAACTCACCTGGTGGAATAACGGGCAGTGCCTGGATATCCAAGGGCTGCCGGGCATGGAAGTGAGTGGGGATCTGGCCACCTCGACGCTGACTATCAACCTCCCCCAGGCTTATCTCGAATACAGCGACATCAATTGGGACCCGCCCTCGCGCTGGGATGAAGGTGTGCCGGGGCTGTTGGCGGATTACAGCGTCACCGCGCAGTCCAACTATCAAAACAATCGCGGCAACCGCAACAACCTGAGTGGGAACGGAACGCTCGGCGCGAACGCCGGGGCCTGGCGCCTCAGGGCAGACTGGCAGGGGCGTTTCGAGAGACGCCGTGAGGGCGAAGCCAAGGACCAGAAACTGGACTGGACGCGCTACTACGCCTATCGCGCAATTCCTGCGCTGAAGTCGCGCCTCGTGGTGGGAGAGAACTACCTGTATTCGGACCTGTTCGACAGTTTCCGCTTTACCGGCGCCGCACTCAGTTCGGATGAAAACCAACTGCCCCCCAACTTGCGTGGCTACGCTCCGGAAGTCGTCGGAGTGGCGAAAACCAATGCAAAAGTCGTCGTCAGCCAGCAAGGCCGTGTGCTGTATGAAACCCTGGTCGCGGCAGGCCCCTTTCGCATTCAGGATCTTAACGATGCCGTGTCCGGCTCGCTGGATGTGCGGGTGGAAGAACAGGACGGCTCGGTCCACAGCTTCCAGCTAGATACGGCGGGTGTTCCCTACCTGACACGCCCCGGCCAGGTTCGCTACAAGCTGGCAACGGGACGACCGTCCAACCTCCAGTACAACGGTGACGGTGATTTTTTCGGGACCGGCGAGTTCTCCTGGGGGGTCAGCAATGGCTGGTCGCTGTTTGGCGGCGGGATCACGGATAACAATTACCATGCGCTGTCCGTCGGCGCTGGGCGTGACCTGCTCGCGTTCGGGGCCCTGTCGCTGGATGTCACCCAGTCCCAGGCAACCGTCTGGAATGAGCGGCTCGCGGGTAAATCCTACCGCCTCCAATACTCCAAGCACTTTGAGCAGTACGACAGCCAGATAACCTTCGCCGGCTACCGGTTTTCCGAGAAGGGCTTCCTGAGCATGAGTGAATACCTCAACGCTCGGCATTACGGTTTGAATGGCGAACTCGGCGGGCGCGGGGGGTACAACGAGGACGGTGAACGCATTGATGACTGGAAGCCTATCGGCGGGAGCAAGGCCCTTTATACGGCCACGGTGAATAAGCAGTTTCGCGACCTTGGGGCCACGGTCTACGCCAGTTACAACAAACAAACCTATTGGGACCGGCCACACACGCAGCGCTGGAACATGTCCGTGTCACGTTATTTCAATGTGGGCACCGTGAAAAACATGAGCCTGTCCCTGAACATCTATCGCACCCTGGAATACAGCTACAAGGATAACGGTGCGGCGCTAACGGTCAGCCTGCCGCTGGGGCGCACCGGCACGCTGTCGCTGGATGCCTACCGGGCCGCGGGCGATAACAGTTTTTCGTCGCGCTTCAGTGATCGCCTTGATGCGCGCAATAGCTACCAACTCCGTGCAAGCGATAGCTCTGCCAGCGGCTATCTGACCCACATGGGCGATCAGGCCGATATCGACCTCAGCGCCAGCCAACAATCCGGTAACAGCAGCCTCGGCGTGTCTGCGCGCGGCGGTGGCACGCTTACGTCTCACGGCGCTGCGCTGCACCGGACCAACAGCACGGGCGGAACCCGCCTGATGGTCGACACCGGCGGCGTACCTGATGTGCCTGTGCGGGGTTACGGCAGCCCAAGCCGCAGCAATGCCTTTGGCAAGGCGGTTATCTCGGATATCAGCAGCTATCAGCGTACGGCGGCCAGCGTCGACCTGGAGAGCCTGCCGAACAATGTCGAAGCCACTCAATCGGTGACGCAACTGACACTGACCGAAGGGGCTATCGGCTACCGCTCACTGGACGTGATTGCCGGCGAGAAAGCCATGGCGGTTCTTCGCCTGGAGGATGGCAACTCACCGCCGTTCGGCGCGCAGGTCAAGAACATGAAACAGCAGGATACCGGGATTGTGAATGACGACGGCCATGTCTATCTGAGCGGCATACAGGCCGGCGGGCAGATGGCCGTCAGTTGGGGAGGTGCCGAGCAGTGCATCCTCACGCTCCCTGTCGTTTTGCCTGCTGATGGCTTGACCGATGCCCTGCAATTGAGCTGCCGCAAGACCGCTACTGATCAATCCTTGCCCGTGCCGCCGGTACTGAGCGGGCAGCCTACCGATACGGAGAACACATCCTCATGACGCTCAAGACGCGCCTCCCTCTTCCGGCCTTCGCCCTGCTGGCACTGGGCTTGAGCCCGAGTGTAAATGCCGCGATCGGCCTGGACCGCACCCGAGTGATTTTCGATGGTGGCAAACAGGCCACCAGCGTGAACATCACCAATAACAACACCCAATTGCCGTATTTGGCCCAAGGCTGGATCGAGGATGAAGCGGGCACGAAAATCACCACTCCCCTGATCGTGTTACCCCCGGTTCAGCGCTTGGAGCCGGGGAAACAGAGCCAGGTGAAAGTCCAGGCATTGCCGGCGGCAAAAATGCTGCCGCAGGATCGCGAGACGGTCTACTACTTCAATTTGAGGGAGATCCCGCCGCGCAGTGATAAATCCAATACCCTGCAAATCGCCCTGCAGACCCGAATCAAACTGTTCTACCGGCCGCAGGCCATTGCGCCGAGCCAGCAAGACCTATCCACCCCCTGGCAGGAAAAGCTGACCCTGACCCGCATAGGCGCCAGTTATCAGGTGAATAACCCAACGCCTTACTACGTGACCCTGGTGGATGCGCGCAGCAGCAGGGACGGCAAAACCGTACCGGGCTTCGAGCCGGTGATGGTACCGCCCAAAGGCGCGCTGACGCTGGGGCCATCGGCCGACACACTCGGTACTACACCCTACTTCTCCTACGTCAACGACTACGGTGGTCGCCCACTGCTGGCTTTCACCTGCAGTGGTGAAACCTGCAAGGTCAGCTCACAAACCCCACCGCCCAAATGAGTAGCGCCTGCCGCGGGAGAACATCATGAAGTCGCACAATGGGAAGGTCTTGGGCGGCCTGTTGCTGGCCTTTGCCTTGGTGGGGGGCGCACACGCCGAGGATGATATCGAGGGCATGAATGGGCTGCTGAACATTAACGGGGCCATGCATGAGACACCTTGCAGCCTGGAGATGACGTCACTGCACCAGACGATTGACCTGGGCGCCGTGTCCACCAGCCAATTGCAGCGGCCGGGCGACCAGGCAACAGCTGTGGCATTCCAGCTGCATTTTACCGACTGCCAGCGCACCGCCGGCAGCATCCGTAGCGAACGTACGGGGAACCTGGCGTGGAGTGCCTTTCAACCGGTGCTGTCGGTGACGTTTGTCGCCCCTGCCGATGACGATGATCCGCGGCTGGTCAAAGTACAAGGCATCACCGGGATGGGCCTGCGGCTGACCGATGACGTGGGGCGGGATGTACGGCTGGGCTCCAGGGGCGAACCACTGTTTCTGGCATTGGGCAGCAGTACCCGGACCTGGAATGTTCAGCCTACGCGCACCTCTGCGCCACTGACCAGCGGGGCATTTCGCGCCGTAGTGGATTTCAGGCTCAATTATGACTAAGGGCAAAACAATGGCTAAGTCAATCGGCGCGCAGGCCGTTCTTACCGGCGCCCTGGTGTGGGCGGCAGGCCAAGCAGTGTCGGCCGATACCAATCTGATCATCCGGGCACAAATCATCGCCCCGCCGCCGTGTGTCATCAACAGCGGGAGCACGCTCGATGTGCCGTTTGGCAATAACCTCCTGACATCACGGGTTGACGGGGTCAATTATCGTCGAAGCGTGCCTTACACCGTGACATGCGACTCGCCTTTCAGCAACGCGATGACCCTGGAACTCAAGGGCACCGGAGCGGCGTTTGACAGTCGCGTGCTCGGCACCCGCAAGGCCGACCTTGGGGTAAAGCTGTTCGTGAATGACGCCGACTGGCCGCTGAATACGGCTGTGAGGTTTACCTATCCAAACTTTCCGATCGTGCAGGCCGTGCCTGTCAAACGCGCGGGCAGCAGTCTGACAGGAGGGGTGTTTGATGCCGCCGCCACCCTTGTCATCGAGTACCAATGAAAAGGAGCGATCAATGACCCGTTGCCAGCAGCGAGCATTGCTCGCCTTGTGTTCCATCGGCCTTTGCAGCAATGCGCTGGCCAACCTGACATTCAGCGGCACGCTGAACGAGCCGCCGCCCTGCACGATCAACGCAGGCAATAGCATTGAAGTCGATTTTGGGGATGTCGGGGTCAAGCGGGTCGACGGAGTGAAGTACCGTCGCGGGCTCGGCTACACCATCAATTGTGCCCCCGCCACGCTGCCGTGGGAGCTTAAGTTGAGTATCAGGGGCACGGCGACAGGGTTTGACGGCGCCGCATTGCAAACCAATGTGCCTGCACTGGGGATCCGGATTTTCCAGAATGACCAGCCGTTTCCACTCAACACACCGCTGGACATCAGCCTGTCGTCACCGCCGGCATTGGAGGTTGTTCCCGTCAAACAGCCAGGCACCACGCTGTCCCCTGCACAGTTTACGGCGGTGGCAACGTTGCTGGCCGAATACGAGTAGGAGATCCGTCCATGGGACACGAAACGATTTATAAGGGCTGGCCAAGTGCGGGGCTGGCCTTACTGCTGACCACCGGCCTGCCCCCCGAGGGGCAAGCGGCGGACAACCTGCGCTTGAAGGGCAACCTGGTGGAAGAGGCCTGCACTATCCGTCCAGGCGACGAGGCCATCACATTGGAGCTCTGGGACCTGACCAGCAAGCATCTCTACATCAACACCCGCTCCCAGGGTCGGGGTTTCAAGCTGCACCTGGAAGATTGCAACACCACAATCAGCAACACGGTCACCATCACGTTCGGCGGCAGGGAAAACCCGGCGCTGCCCGGATTGCTCGCGCTGGACGCAGGGAGCGGTGCCTCAGGCATTGGCGTCGGTATCGAGACACCGAGCCAAAAGCCATTGCCGCTGAATACAGTCAGCGACGAACAGGTGTTGCGTAATGGCAGCAACGTTATTGAGCTCAAAGCCTATGTCCAGGGTGAGCCGAATGCCATCAGGGACCAGAGCATTGGCCATGGCGCCTACACCGCGACCTCTACTTTTACCCTGGACTACCCGTAATTCGTAGGCTCAAAAAACCGATTGATACCCATAGGCTTTCAGGCCAACCAGGTTTACAGCGACTGATTGTTCGCTGGACAGCGCCTGCGTAGAGAAGCAACGAGAGATCAAGATGAAACGACTATATGAAGCCATGGTGCTTCTCCTGCTGATTAGCGTTAGTTCGGCCGCGCTGGCTGTCGATTGTCGGATCAATGGTGGGGAGTGGGCGCGGGTGACCCACCTGACCGTTCCCGTAGACGTACGGCTCGATACAGATCGCGTGAGGATTCTGATGGAGGGCGCCCGGCTCGAATGTCGGTTTACCGCCGGCGCAGGCCCCGTTTGGGGAGAGGATTACTGGGCAACCGGGAATGCCTCGGGAACGCCCTGGACGTCCGGCCCCAAATTCACCCGGGAAAGGAGCGGTTTGCGCATCAATGGCAGCTTCCTCGATACGCCGGTTCCGGCGGGTATCCGCGTGGCCACCATGCCCAACAACGGGATCGGCTACCCGATCAATATCACCCCCTATATTCTGGTGCGTAACGATCCCTCCAATCCGATTGATGTGCGCACAGGAGACACCCTCGGCCTGTTGCGCCTCACCAGCTCGAACAATTTCGACGGCACCCGACCGCAACTCACGGTCACTTATACCGCCGCCAACGACTTCACCATTTCCCCGTCAACCTGCACGATCAACAATAACAACCCGATCGAGATCGACTTCGGCGATGTACACCAAAGGGCAATCGGCACCGACCCGCTGACAACCACCGTTCGCCGTGACCGCCGACTCACCTACGCGTGCCCGGACCCGGGGATCACCACGCCGATCACCATTACCTACAAAGGTACGCCGTCATCGTTCGACTCCAGGCTACTGCTGATGAGCAACCCGGATGTCGGCACGGCACTCGTAAGGAGCGCAACGGCCGTCCAGGTCGGCGGCGCCTTCCTGTCCAGTATTACCAATAGCGTGGGAGGCGACGATGTGACGTTTACCCTCGTCCGGCGAGCCGGCTCCCTGCCCACCCCAGGCCCCGTCAGCGGCAGCGGTGTACTCGTGATGGGTGTGCCATGACACACGCAGAAGGCCAGGGCTGGACACATCGCGGGGGCGCAGTCACAGACTTTGTTTCTGAGACTGCGCATTAAGTGGCAGTTCGCTATACTCTCGCGCCAACGCCCCACGACAGTGTCAGCGCCCCTCCAACACCCTCGACGACGACCCAACTCATGAACAAAATCCTGGCACTGATCTCGGTACTGGCGCTTGCCGGCTGCACCACCACATCTGATATCTATCTGAAAAATGGCGAACAAGGCCTGACCATCGACTGCTCGGGCGAGGCCAACTCTTGGGCCAGTTGCTATGAAAAAGCCGATGCATCCTGCGCAGGCACCGGTTACCGCATCGTCGGTACCGAAGGCACGCCGGCCTTGCAGGACAGCGACAAGACCCTGGGCGTGGACGTGGGCAATTTCAAGGACCGCAGTGTGGTGGTGGTCTGCAAGTAACCGGGGCGGTTACATGTGAATCTCGGCGAACTTGATGCCCAGGCTACGAATGGTGTCGATCAGGTCATCCAGTGTCGCAAAGGATTCGACCTCGTCCTGGTCATCCACCAGGAAAAAGCTGCGCCCGCCGCTTTTCTTGAAAAATACAATCCACTCCCCCGAATTGGCCGGATTTTGAATCACATGGGTCGCAGAGATGTTACCCTCTGCATGCCGCTCTCTGACGCGTTCACGTTTCATAATTGCTTTCCAGAATGACAATGCCGCTCAAACCCCGGGGTTTGAGCGGCATTTTTTGTGGTCGGCCGATAGTTTAACGGATGCCTTGGCCAATCAGTACGCCATCAACCGTTTGCCCGTACAGATTCACGCCATCATTGGCGTGGAACTTGACGCGGGTCTTCTCCACCGAGCCGTCCACCAGGCGCGGATCCTGGGGGCGCTCATGGCGGTTGACGTAGGCCGCCACGTCCCAGGCCTGCTGGTCGCTCAAGCTACCGCCCTTGCCCAGCGGCATGTTGTGCTTGATAAAGGAGGCCGCCGTGTTGATCCGGTGCATACCGGCGCCCCAGTTATAGGAGTCCTTGCCCCACAACGGTGGCATCACGTAGCTATCACCGACCTTCTGCCCCTGCCCCTCGCCGCCATGGCACACCGCACACTGTGCCTTGTACACCTCGGCCCCTTGCGCCAGGTTGTAGCCTTTGGCCGGTTGTGGCACATCAGGGTAACCACGCCCAGGCAACTCCACGCCCAGCGGCGCCTTGCTCGCCAGCCAGTAAGCGTAGGTCGACAGCGCGGCAATCTCAGGGCTGTCGGCTGCCGGTGGCGTGCCGCCGTCCATGCTGAACTGGAAGCAACCCTGCAGGCGTTCGGCGAAGGAGTTGACCTTGTCATTCTTTTTTCGATAGGCCGGGTACATCGGGTAAGCCCCCCACAGCGGCGAGGAGTTGGCCAGGCGCCCCTGATCCAGGTGGCAGTTGCTGCAATTGAGACCGTTGCCGACATACTGCGGCGCCAGGCGCTTGGTGTCGACGAACAACGCATAACCCTGCATCACCAACTTGCCGTAGGCATTGTCGGGCAACTCGCTTGCCTGAGGTGGCTGGAACGCCGTGGTGGCAGACACCGCAGCCGGCACCTGCAGTTGCGACTGATCTTCCATGGCTATCGGTGCGGCCAACGCCGGCACACTGATCAACGCGACCAGCACGGGTGCAAATGACAGGTTCTTCATGGCTTGACCTCCTGGCCAGGCAAGGAGGCGAAATAACCGGCAATCCCCTGCACTTCGTCATCCGTGAGGGATTTGGCCACATGGCCCATCAGGTCATTGGGATCATTGTGCCGGGTGCCACTGCGCCAGGCATTGAGCTGGGCGGCCAGGTAGGCGGCAGATTGCCCGGACAGCGGCGGGAACGCCTCGCCCACGCCGACACCTGCAGGGCCATGGCAACTGACGCACGCAGGAATCTGCCGCTCCCAGGCCCCCTGCAGTGCCAGTTTTTCGGTGGGATTGGTCGGGGCCATGCTGCGATGGCCGGTTTGCACGGCCGGCGCCGGCATCGCCGCCAGCGTCTGGGTCACTGCGGCGATTTCTTCATCGGTAAGCGCCTTGGCCAGCGACGTCATCACCGGGTTGCTGCGCGCACCACTCTGGAAGTCATGCAGTTGTTTGCTCAGGTAAGCCTCCGGCAACCCCGCCAGCCGCGGAAACCCCGCAGCCGCCAGCCCCAGGCCATCGGCGCCATGGCACGCCATGCAAGCCGCCGCGCCAGGCTGCGCGCCACCTTCATTGAACACCTTTTTGCCCTCCAGCGCCTGCGCGCTGCCGAGCATGAGCAGCAGGGCGCCACCCATCAACACTCTCTCCACAGACATCATCACGACTCCATTTTTATAGTTATATGCTTAGACCTACAATGCATAAGCCTACAAATGGTAGGGTAATGGGCTGACAGTCACAACCGCTGGGTAAGAAATTTCAGGCAATAAAAAGCCCGGCACTGCAAGCGCAGGCCAGGCTTCTTGATCGGAGTTGATCGCGTATGAGCGGTGAGGTGGACTCAGCCGGAAATGCAGTCTTCCGCAGCTTTCTTCACATCACCCGGACGAATCGGCACATTGGACATGCTCTCGTAGAGCTTGATGCTGCTACCGCTGGAGCGGTCTTCAATCTCGAAAATGGCCGACGGGTCAGCCGAAAATTTCTGCGGCACAATTACCCGCACACCTTCCTTGAGCGGCTCGATCTGCGACGGGCGACGGGTCGCCGACAGTTTCTGCACCACACACGCCGCGTATTCCTGCGGTTTTTTCCCGGAGATAACCGCCAGGGTTGGCGGTGTCTGCTTGATGTCTGAAACCGAAGCACATCCACCTATTGCCAGGGCCAGAACCAATACACTCCACTTCATACAAAACCTCCGATAAAGACCCTACGACAGCGAAGATGGTATTTTTCTCCCGCCAACGTAGGATTTATCCCTGATATATCGGTAAATAACTGTTTTAAATTGTCGAAGACGCCGACGACGACCCGATAATAAACGTGCTGGGGCTGATAAACTCCATCTTAACCCACGTATCGTTCTGATTTTTCAGAAAAAGCCCTTCTGGAGACACCCCCCCATGAAATTCATCCACCAGCGCGAACACTTGAACGAAGGGGACATTGTCGTCATTGAATGCTCGCAGACCTGCAATATCCGCCTGATGAGCGATGCGAATTTCCGCAGCTTCAAAAATGGTGGTCGCCACACGTATCACGGTGGCGCGTTCGACAAATTCCCGGCCAAGATCACCGCGCCAAGCACCGGGTTCTGGAACATCACCCTGGATGTGGTGACACGCCGTGCCATCAGCGTTACCCGCAAGCCGGCCTTGTCCCATAAAATCCGCATTGTTCGCCGCACCAGCACCAAACTCAGCTGATTGCGCTGCCTTACACCACAGGAATGCCCGTGAACCAGACCACCAAATACGTCATCAAGTACAAGCTCAACGGCGAACGCCGTTTTGAATTTGCCCAACTGCAGTCGGCCAGCACCGAAGAGGCCCAGGCGGCCTTGGCGAAAATCCACGATGCCAGTGACGAAATCACTGAGATCACCGTGAGCAAGGCCCTGTAAACCATCCCCAGCAGCGGAGTGATTGTGCAACATGGACCCTCATTCCACCGGCGACCTGTTCAGCGACGAGGCCTTGCAGCAACCGGCCCGTCGCGAGCAAATCGGCGAACAATCCTACGTCCTCAGGGGCTATGCCCTGCCCTGGCTTGAACGTGTCTTGCCCGAGCTGCGTGCCGTCCTGGTCCAGTCCCCGTTCCGGCATATGGTCACCCCCGGTGGTTTTACCATGTCGGCGGCCCTGAGCAGTTGCGGCGCACTGGGCTGGACCACCAGCCCCCAGGGCTATCGCTACAGCCCCCTCGACCCCGAGCGCCAGCAGCCCTGGCCGAGCATGCCGGCGGTGTTGCGCGAACTGGCGATCAACGCGGCTAGCGCAGCGGGCTTCGACGGTTTTGCGCCGGACGCCTGCCTGATCAACCGCTATGTGCCGGGTGCGAGGATGTCCCTGCACCAGGACAAGAACGAGCGCGACTACAACGCGCCAGTGGTCTCGCTGTCCCTGGGCCTGCCGGCGGTGTTTCTGTTTGGCGGCCATCAACGCAGTGACAAGACGCAGAAGATCTCACTGTTCCATGGTGACGTGGCGGTCTGGGGCGGCGTTGACCGCCTGCGTTTTCATGGGGTGCTGCCGATCAAGGAAGGCGCGCACCCGCGCATGGGGCCACAACGGATCAACCTGACGTTTCGCACGGCCGGCTGACCCCGGTGAATTCAACCACAAGCAACGGAGTGTGCGGCCCCTCCCCGGTGATTATCCTGGCCACTGATCCATTGCCGAGCTACTGCCATGAGCACTGAAGATGATCTGCGCTGGGCGGCCATTGTTGCCCGTGACGCTACCGCCGACCTGACCTTCGTCTATGGGGTCAAGACCACCGGGGTGTATTGCCGTCCCAGCAGCAGCGCACGCCAGCCGCTGCGCAAGAACGTCGAGTTCTTCGACACCCCGCAGCAAGCCGAAGCCGCCGGGTACCGCCCCAATAAACGCACCTCGGCCGATCAGACCCAGGTCGCGCAACGCCATGCGCACCTGGTCGCCGCCGCTTGCCGCCATATCGAACAGGCCGAGACCCTGCCGGCCCTGGAAGACCTGGCCAACGGCGCCGGCCTGAGCCCCTTCCACTTCCACCGGGTATTCAAGACCCTGACCGGGCTGACGCCACGGGGCTATGCGCGGGCCCATCGTTCACGCAAGGTCAGGGCTCACCTGCAGGACAACCAGTCGGTGACCGACGCGCTGTACGACGCAGGCTTCAACTCCAACAGCCGCTTCTATGCGTCTGCCGACCAGTTGCTCGGCATGACACCCAGCGACTACAAGGCCGGCGGCATCCATAACGATATCCACTTTGCCATCGGCGAGTGCTCCCTGGGGGCGATTCTGGTGGCGCAAAGCAATCGCGGGGTCTGCGCGATCCTCCTGGGCGACGACCCGGACCAACTGGCGCGCGACCTGCAGGACCAATTCCCGCAGGCCAATCTAATCGGCGCCGACCCCGGTTTTGAACAGTTGATCGCCCAGGTGGTGGGTTTTATCGAAGCACCTGCCCTGGGCCTGAACCTGCCCCTGGACCTGCGCGGCACCGCGTTCCAGGAGCGTGTCTGGCAGGCCCTGCGCGACATTCCGTTAGGCAGCACGGCCAGCTATGCCGAGATTGCCCAACGCATCGGCGCGCCCAGCGCCTTTCGCGCCGTGGCCCAGGCGTGCGGCGCCAATCGCCTGGCCGTGGCGATTCCCTGTCACCGCGTGGTACGCAGCGATGGTCATCTTTCGGGCTACCGCTGGGGGGTGGAGCGCAAGCAGCAATTGCTCCAGCGCGAACGCCGCACCGTGCATGAACAGGCGCCTGCGTCCAGTGAATAATACAGACTGGCCTTGCCCTGGCCGCCCCTGTTAAAAATGCCGGGCAGCCCTCCCCGGGCGTTCCACCACTGGAGAAGCGAACCATGAGCACCTGGCCAGATACGCGGATTATTGACCTCTTGGGCATTGACCTGCCGATCATCCAGGCCCCCATGGCCGGCAGCACCAGCCCGCAGATGGTGATTGCCGCAAGCCAGGCCGGCGCCCTCGGCTCAATGCCGGCGGCCACCTTGAGTCTCGAGCAACTGCGCCAGGCGCTGAGCACCATTCGCCAGGCCAGTGCCCGACCGTTGAACGTCAATTTCTTCTGCCATCAGCCACCAGCCCCTGCCCCCGAACGTGACCGCCAGTGGAAGGCGATGCTGGAGCCCTACTACCGTGAACTGGGGGCCGATTTTGACGCACCGACCCCGGTCTCCAACCGCGCTCCGTTCGACACTGCCAGTTGCGAAGTGGTGGAAGAGTTCCGCCCCGAGGTAGTCAGTTTCCACTTCGGCCTGCCGGAAAAAGCCCTGCTGGACCGGGTCAAGGCCACCGGGGCAAAAGTGCTGTCATCGGCCACCACCGTCGAAGAAGCGATCTGGCTGGAGCGGCACGGTTGCGATGCAATCATTGCCATGGGCTATGAAGCCGGTGGGCATCGCGGGATGTTTCTCAGCGATCGCCTCACCAGCCAGATTGGCACAATGGCCCTGGTGCCGCAGATCGTCGATGCGGTCAGTGTGCCGGTGATCGCTGCCGGTGGGATTGGCGATGCACGGGGCATGGTTGCCGCGTTCGCCCTCGGCGCCTCGGCGGTGCAGATCGGCACGGCCTATCTGTTCACGCCCGAAGCCACTATCACCCCCGCCCACCATCAGGCATTGCACAGCGCCCAGGCCAGCGAAACGGCCCTGACCAACCTGTTCACCGGGCGCCCGGCGCGGGGGATCGTCAATCGGGTGATGCGCGAACTGGGGCCAATCAACCCAGCGGCGCCGGCGTTTCCATTGGCCGGCGGTGCCTTGATGCCTTTGCGCGCCCTGGATGAAGCCGACTTCAGTAGCCTGTGGGCCGGCCAGGCGCTGCGCCTGGGGCAGGACCTGTCGACCCGCGAGCTGACGCTGAACCTGGCCCGGCAGGCCCTGGCGCAACTTAATAAGCGCTGAGCCCCTGAGACAACTTTGCACTGTACCGACGATGGCGAAGCGCTATATATTCCCATACATAGCGATTACCTATAACAAGCCGCCACGTCGGCACCCCAAGGAGCTGCTGCATGATGATTCGCGCCCCAGGCCTGGCCACCCTGCTTGCCCTCTTCACCCTGGGCTCGGCCCACGCCGATGAAGTCCAGGTAGCCGTCGCCGCCAACTTCACCGCCCCTATACAGGCCATCGCCGCCGACTTCAAACAAGACACCGGGCACACCCTGGTCGCCGCCTACGGGGCTACCGGGCAGTTCTACGCCCAGATCAAGAACGGCGCGCCGTTTGAGGTATTCCTCAGTGCCGACGACAGCACCCCGCAAAAGCTCGAGAGCGAAGGCGACACCGTCAAGGGCTCGCGCTTCACCTATGCCGTCGGCACCCTGGCGCTGTGGTCGGCCAAGGAAGGTTATGTGGATGCCAAGGGCGATGTGCTGCAGAAAAACCAATACCAGCACCTGTCCATCGCCAACCCGAAAGCCGCCCCCTACGGCCTCGCAGCCACCCAGGTGCTGGCCAAGCTGGGCCTGACCGACCAGGTCAAGAGCAAGCTGGTCGAAGGCCAGAACATCACCCAGGCCTATCAGTTTGTGTCCACCGGCAATGCCGAGTTGGGCTTTGTCGCCTTGTCGCAGATCTATAAAGACGGCAAAGTCAGCAGCGGCTCGGCGTGGATCGTTCCTGGCCAGATGCATGACCCGATCAAACAGGACGCGGTGATCCTCAATAAAGGCAAGGACAACCCGGCCGCCAAGGCGCTGGTTGACTACCTCAAGGGGCCAAAAGCTGCCGCGATTATCAAATCCTACGGTTATCAACTGTAAATGCCCCTATCGAGTGCCGATTTTTCTGCGATCTGGTTGACCCTGAAACTGGCGTCGCTGACCACCGTGATTCTGCTGGTCATCGGCACTCCGATTGCCCTGTGGCTATCGCGCACCCGCTCCTGGTGGCGCGGCCCCATCGGCGCGATCGTGGCCCTGCCGCTGGTGCTGCCGCCCACGGTGATTGGCTTCTACCTGCTGCTGACCATGGGCCCCCATGGCTACCTCGGGCAGTTCACCCAATGGCTGGGCCTGGGCACCCTGACCTTCAGCTTCGCCGGCCTGGTGATTGGCTCGGTGATCTATTCCATGCCGTTTGTGGTGCAACCGTTGCAGAACGCGTTCTCGGCCATCGGCAGTCGCCCCCTGGAAGTCGCCGCCACCTTGCGGGCCAACCCCTGGGATACATTTTTCACGGTGATCCTGCCCCTGGCCCGGCCCGGTTTTATCACCGCGTCAATCCTCGGTTTTGCCCATACCGTGGGTGAGTTTGGCGTGGTGCTGATGATCGGCGGCAATATTCCCGACAAGACCCGGGTGGTCTCGGTGCAGATCTACGATCACGTCGAAGCCATGGAATACGCCCAAGCCCACTGGCTGGCCGGGGCCATGGTGGTGTTTTCTTTCCTGGTGTTGCTGGCGCTCTACTCCAGCCGTAAAACCAAAGCGGGCTGGAGCTGATGTCGATGATCGAAGTGCGCCTGCAACTGCAGTATTCCGGGTTTGCCCTGGACGTGGACCTGAAGCTGCCGGGGCGGGGCGTCACCGCACTCTACGGGCACTCCGGCTCGGGCAAGACCACCTGCCTGCGCTGCATTGCCGGGTTGGAGCGGGCCGGTGATGGGTTTGTGCAAATCAACGAGCAGGTCTGGCAAGACAGCCGTAACGGGGTGTTTGTACCGCCGCACAAACGTGCCCTCGGTTATGTATTCCAGGAGGCCAGCCTGTTTCCCCACCTGTCGGTGCTGGCCAACCTGGAGTTCGGCCTCAAGCGTATCCCCAAGGCCCAACGCCGTGTGGACATGGCCCAGGCCACGCAACTGCTGGGCATTGGCCACCTGCTGGATCGCCATCCCGAGCATTTGTCCGGCGGTGAGCGCCAGCGCGTCGGCATCGCCCGCGCCCTGCTCACCAGCCCGCAATTGCTACTGATGGACGAACCCCTGGCCGCCCTCGACAGCCAGCGCAAAGGCGAGATCCTGCCCTATCTGGAGCGCCTGCACGACCAACTGGAAATCCCGGTGCTGTACGTCAGCCATGCCCAGGATGAGGTGGCGCGCCTGGCCGATCACATTGTCCTGCTCAGCGAGGGCAAGGCCCTGGCCAGCGGCCCGATTGGCGAAACCCTGGCGCGGCTCGACCTGCCGCTGGCCCTGGGCGACGATGCCGGCGTGGTGATCAACGGCACGGTCAGCAGCCACGACGCCCACTACCAGTTGCTGACCCTGCAATTGCCCGACAGCCCATTGCAAATGCGCGTGGCCCATACACCGCTGGCGCCGGGCAAACACTTGCGGTTCAAGGTTCGCGCCCGGGATGTCAGCCTCAGCCTGCAACCCGGGGAGCACAGCAGTATTCTCAACTGCTTGCCCGTGACCGTGATCCAGGAGATCCCTGCCGATAACAGTGCCCATGTGCTGGTGCGGCTGGATGCTGCGGGCACGCCGTTGCTGGCGCGGATCACCCGTTACTCGCGGGACCAGTTGCACGTGCATCCAGGGCAGGCACTGTGGGCACAGATCAAGGCGGTCGCGGTACTGGCTTGAACGGACGGCGCAACGCTGCGGTCAATCAGCCATACCGGCCTGATTTATTGCCAAGGACTTTGCCCCATGCCCGACTCCACCGTGCCTGCCGACCTGCCCCGTGACCTGCACTACGTTGATGACAGCCAACCGGGCCTGAGCCGCCGCAAACTGCGGGGCAGGTTCCAGTATTTCGACAGCCACGGCCAACGCCTGACCGACGCCGACGAAATCCAGCGGATCAACGCCCTCGCCATCCCGCCGGCCTATACCGACGTGTGGATCTGCGCCGACCCCAAGGGCCATCTGCAGGCCACCGGGCGCGATGCGCGCGGCCGCAAGCAATACCGTTATCACCCACGCTGGCGCGAGGTGCGCGACAGTGACAAGTATTCGCGCCTGCAGCAGTTCGGCAATGCGCTGCCCAAATTGCGCAAGCAACTGCAAGCGCAGGTCGACGCACCAGGCTTCAATCGGGAGAAAGTCCTGGCCACCGTGGTGTTGTTGCTCGATGCCACGCTGATCCGCGTCGGCAACAGCCAATACGCCCGCGATAACCGCTCCTATGGCCTGACCACCCTGCGCACCCGCCACGTGGATATCAAGGGCAGCGAAATCCAGTTCCAGTTCCGTGGCAAGAGCGGTGTCGAGCATCAGGTCAGCATCAAGGACCGGCGCCTGGCCACCGTGCTCAAGCGCTGCCTGGAGTTGCCGGGGCAGAACCTGTTCCAGTACCTGGACGAAAACGGCGAGCGGCGTACCGTCAGCTCCACCGACGTCAACGCCTACCTGCACAGCCTCACCGGCGCCGACTTTACCGCCAAGGACTATCGCACCTGGGCCGGCAGCGCCCTGGCCCTGGCGGTGTTGCGGGAGCTGGCGTGGCAACCGGAGTCGGATGCCAAAAGGCATGTGGTGGAGATGGTCAAGAACGTCGCCCGGCAACTGGGCAACACCCCGGCGGTGTGCCGCAAGTGCTACATCCACCCGGCGGTGCTGGAGCACTTCAGCCAGGGCGGGCTGGCGAAACTGCCCAGGCCCAGGGTGCGCAAGGGCTTGAAAGCCGAAGAGGTGGGGCTGGCGATGTTTCTTGAGCAACTGCAGACGGCGGCATCACCGATGTAGGAAAAATGACGCAACTGCGCTAGGCTACCGGTCCTTTCCGACCGCAGGACGACCGCCGACGTGAACAACTAAGCCTTCCAACATGTAAACGCAACGAGCCGCCTGGCGCGCTTGTTGGCTTGTGCCACATTGTTCTGGAGGTGCTGATGACTGACGTCAACCGGCTGCCTGTACTTGTTTCCTTGCATCACGTGGGTTTTCAGTTCGCCAATGGCGAGATTCTGCTGGAAGACCTCAACCTGTCTATTGATTGCACCCCTACCGGGATTGTCGGCCGTAATGGCATGGGCAAGAGCGTATTGGCGCGCCTGCTGGCCGGCGTGCTTGTTCCGTCCTGTGGCGTGATCAAATTATCGGCCCGTATCGCCTATGTCCCACAGACCATTGAGCTGTTACCGGGACAGACCGTGGCCCAGGCCAGCGGTTGCGCACAAACCCTGGCCGCCCTTGAACGCATGGCCCGGGGTCAAGCGCAGGCTGACGACCTGGAACTGATTGATGATCGCTGGGACCTGGCCGAACGCCTGCGCCAGGCACTGGACGCCGCTGGCCTGGCCGAGATCAGCCCCGACCAGCCCGCCGAACAGCTCAGTGGCGGCCAACTGGCCAGGGTCGCGCTGATAGGTGCTTTACTTCGCGCCCCGCAATTGCTGATTCTCGACGAGCCCACCAACCACCTCGACAGCGCCGGTCGCGACTGGCTGCTGGCGACTCTCAACGCCTGGCGCGGCGCCCTGGTAGTGGTCAGTCATGACCGGCGCCTGCTCAACACCCTGGGGCGAATCATCGAGCTGTCGCCCCTCGGGGCCCGGCTCTACGGCGGCAACTACGACGACTACCGGGCGCAGCGCGATGCCCAGCAGCACGCCGCCCAGGCCGCCCTGGAACATGCCCGCCTAGATCGGCGCCGCGAGCGCCAGCGCCTGAAAAAAGACCTCGACAGCTTCCAGCGCCACGCCGCGAGCGCCCGTAAGCATGCCGAGACCGCCAACGTCGATGCCTTCACCAAATCCCGCTGGAAAGGCGCCGCCAACGAAATCGTCAGCAACGTGCGCAGCGCCCACGTGCAACACAAACAGGTGTTGAACGAACGCGTGCGCTCGGCCCACGAACGGGTGGTGGACGAAACACCGACCTTCCTCGCCTTGCCCGGCACCCTCCTGCCTGCTGGCCGCCAGGTGCTAACCCTGACCGACTGCCAACTGCCCTGGCTCGCTCCCCACGCGCCGAGCACCTTTATCAACGCAAGCCTGTGTGGGCCGATACGGGTCGCAGTCCACGGTCCCAATGGTTGCGGCAAGTCCACCCTGCTCAAGCTGCTGGCCGGCCAATGGCAACCGGTCAGCGGCACCTGCACGGTGCACGTACCCTGTGCCTATCTCGATCAACAGTTGACGCTGCTCGATGACCGGCAGTCGATCGTCGAACAACTCAAACTGATGGACACGCCCCTGGCCGAAGCCGAGCTGCGCACCCGCCTGGCCCTGTTGCAACTGGACGCATTGCGCGTAACCCAACCCATCGGCCAGCTCAGTGGCGGCGAGCGGTTGAAGGCCGCCATGGCGATTGCCTTATGGCGCAAGACCCCGGCGCAATTGCTGCTGCTGGACGAGCCCACCAACCATTTGGACCTGGAGTCGGTAATGGCCTTCGAACAGGCTTTGCAAGGGTTTAGCGGCGCGCTGATTGCGGTCTCCCATGACGCGGCATTTCTGCAGGCACTCAAACCGACTCACGTCCTGACCTGGGACGCCATGGGCTGGCGCTTGGAGGTGAACTGAAGATGTTCCAAGTCATTGCAGTTCAGAGGAAAGCGTCCTACGGTAGTGGCCGGATAATCTCATTGAGGAACCTCCCGCCGTGCTGCCCTCCTCCCCGAAACCCTTGGTCAATACCGTCCTGCAGCACCAGCACAAATGGCGCGGGCGCATTGGCCTGACGCTGGTGGCCAGCCTCTCGGTACTGGCCGGCATGACTGACGCCATTGGCTTTATGGCCAGTGGCGATTTTGTCTCGTTCATGAGCGGCAACACCACGCGGCTGGCGGTGGCGATCAGTGAAGGCGACCTGGGGCTGACCGGACGTCTGACGCTGCTGGTGGCGACGTTTATTCTGGGGAACGCCCTGGGTGTGATCATCAGTCGGATCAGCAAGCGCCACGCGTTGCCGCTGTTGCTATGTATTGCCACGCTATTGTGCGGGGCAGCAGCGTGGCCGCTGGCCGAACAATTGCCTGCCGTGCTGGCCGCGATCATTGCCATGGGCATGCTCAATGCGGCGGTGGAACAGGTCAATGGCCTGCCCGTGGGGCTGACTTACGTGACCGGCGCGTTGTCGCGGTTCGGTCGGGGGCTGGGGCGCTGGATGCTGGGGGAGCGTCGCGATGGCTGGCGCGTACAGTTGATTCCCTGGGCCGGGATGTTTGTCGGCGCGGTGATCGGCGCCTTGCTGGAGCATCAGATGGGCATTCGCGCCCTGCTGGTCAGCGGCCTGCTGTCGGCGCTACTGGGCCTGCTGTCGCTGAAGATTCCACGGCGTTGGCACTTGGGTTATATGCCACGCTGAAAAGGTGCCCGCCCAACACAAGGCCTCGACGTCCATGTACTGGTAAAGAGCCATGATGTTGGGCGAGCGCGAGAATATTAAGGCAAAGCCGGCGGTGTGTCCGCCGGGCATTTCTGAAGAAATCTAAGGAAACAAACTACAGACAGGTCGCCAAGGCCGCCAGGCGACGCTTGGCAGCGAAATTATCTTCGGCTGCGTAGTAACTGACGGTGGTGCTGGCGCCGGCACTGCGCACATCGACAAAGTAATCACCGCCCGTGGTGTAGACCGTATGACCACCGCCTTGCGCCGGCTCCATAAAGCCTCCGGCATCAACGCCGAACACCGCTTCGTCCTGCCAACCGAACTGGATGCACTGGGCAACGACCAGCGCGGCCTTGTCAGAGGCCAGGGTTTTATAGGGCGCGCCTGCGCGTGCGTCTTTCATCTTCGAACCTGCGCAACCGGCCAGCGCCGCCAGGACCAACGCACCTATCACCACCTTCCGCATGCCATCGCTTCCTTGAAAAAAACGCGACTGTACCACTGCCTACAACAACCAGCGAAACAGATAGAACAGCGCCATGCTCGACAGCACCGTGGTCAAGACGCTGCGCGTCCAGAACATCAAGGCCACCGCGCAGATACCGGCCAGCAGGTAGGGGTTGGTGGGGCTCAGGTTGAGCTTGTGCTCGGCCAGGAAAATGATTGGCCCGCAGATCGCCGTCAACATGCCGGGCACCGCAAAACCGAGAAACTCCCGGGCGCCGCGATTCAGGCGAACCGGCAAGCGCGGCTCAAGAAACAGATAACGGTTGAAAAACACCGCCAGGCCCATGCCGATAATCATCACAAAAATCATCGCTGCCCCACTCCCAAACGCTTGCAGGCATAGCCTGCACTCATGCCCAACAACCCCGAGACCACCACCGCCGACTCCCAGTGCCAGTAGCTGAGCAGCACCGAAAACAGCAGGGCCACCGCCACGCACACCACCGTCGGCACATCACGCACCACCGGGGTGATCAAGGCGATAAAGGTCGCGGCGATGGAGAACTCCAGGCCCAGTTGATCGAGGTTGGGGATGCTCTTGCCGAGCACGATGCCGGCCAGGGTGAACAGGTTCCAGGCCACGTAGAACGTCAGGCCCACGCCCAGGGCATACCAGCGGTTGAAGGTCTGGCGGTCGTATTGGCTGACCAGGGCAAAGAACTCGTCGGTCAGCAAAAAGCCCAGGCTCATGCGCCACCGCGCCGGCAAGGGCGACAGGGTGCTGCGCATATGCATGCCATACAGCAGATGCTGAGAGGTCAGCAGCAAGGTGGTGAGCAAAATGGCGATCAGGCTCGCGCCGCTCTTGACCATGCCAATCGCCACCAGCTGCGCCGCACCGGCAAACACAATGGCCGACAGACCCTGGCTTTCCAGCGGGGTGAACTGGGCGTCAATCGCCAGGGAACCGGCCAACAGGCCCCACGGGGCACAGGCCAGCGACAGGGGAATAATCGCAATCGCGCCACGGGCGAAAGCGTAATGCGGTAAGGCAGTAGGCATGGACAACAGGCTCATCGGCAAACAGCCCGTAAGCATGCCTGCCAGCGCAGCGATTGTCTTGAATGATCTTGCGCGCGGCTAAGCCGCCGATTCAGGCCAGCTTGACCGACACCCGCTCCACCGCATCCCTGGCCTCACGCAGTTCGTGGGCATCCTGGTTGAGCCGGTGGATGGTGTTGAGCAGGCGCTGGCGCAGCACTTCATCGCTGAGTTTTTCGACAGCGCGCATCAAATCGAAGGCCGCGGTTTCGTTGTTGTCCGCGACGGAATCGAGGGTCTTGCGCAGGTTGCGAGTGGCACGGGTCACACGGTTACTTCCTTTTTCATCAATGGCGGGCACTTTAGGACAGTTGTGTTTCATTTTAATTTCAGTCACTTGCCGGCAATCCCCAGACCCTTGACCTGGATCAACGGGATATTCGTTGCACACTACATATGGATATCCGTATATTCGCATCCTCATATGTTTAGTGGCGCCGATCATGAGCGATCCGTTCTCCCCCCCAGACGTTTTTAAATGCCTGGCCGATGCGACACGCATCAGGCTGATCTTGTTGATCCTGCGCGAAGGCGAGTTGTGCGTCTGCGAGCTGATCCATGCCCTGGATGACAGCCAGCCAAAAATTTCCCGCCACCTGGCGCAACTGCGCAGTTGCGCACTGCTGGTAGACCGTCGCCAGGGCCAGTGGATTTACTACCGCCTAAATCCCCAGTTGCCGCAATGGGTGAGCACGGTGCTGGAGACCACCTTGCAAGCCAATCAAGCCTGGCTGCAAAGCGACGCACAGCGCCTGGCGGCAATGGGTGACCGACCGCAACGCGCCAGCACCTGCTGCTGACCCCTGGAGAACACTTTTATGCTGATCGCCTTCGCGATATTTCTCGTCACCATTGTCTTGGTCATCTGGCAACCCAAAGGCCTGGGGGTTGGCTGGAGCGCATCCATAGGCGCGATCCTGGCCCTGGCTTGCGGCGTCATCAGCCTGGCGGATATCCCCGTGGTGTGGCAGATCATCTGGAATGCCACCGGCACCTTCGTCGCCCTGATCATCATCAGCCTGATCCTCGACGAGGCCGGCTTCTTCGCCTGGGCCGCGCTGCATGTCGCGCGCTGGGGGCGCGGCCGTGGCCGCCGGCTGTTCGCCTATATGGTGCTGCTGGGGGCGCTGGTCTCGGCACTGTTCGCCAATGACGGTGCGGCCCTGATCCTGACGCCGATTGTCATGTCGATGCTTCTGGCCCTGCGCTTCTCACCCGCCGCCACCCTGGCCTTCGTGATGGGCGCAGGGTTTATCGCCGACACCGCCAGCCTGCCGCTGGTGGTCTCCAACCTGGTGAATATCGTCTCGGCGGACTACTTCAACATCGGCTTCAACCAGTACGCGGCAGTGATGGTGCCAGTCAACCTGGTCAGCGTCGCCGCTACCCTGGCCGTGCTGCTGTGGTTCTTCCGTCGTGACATCCCGCACAGTTATGACCCCGCCGACCTGCCTGAACCGGCCAGTGCCATTCATGACCCGGCAACTTTCCACGCGGCCTGGTGGGTGCTGGGCATCCTGCTGGTCGGCTGCTTTGCCCTCGAACCCCTGGGTATTCCCATCAGCGCCATCTCGGCCGCCTGCGCCCTGCTCCTGCTGGTGATCGCCGCCAAAGGCCACAAGATTTCCACACGCAAGGTGCTCAAGGAAGCGCCCTGGCAGATCGTGATTTTCTCCCTGGGCATGTACCTGGTGGTCTACGGCCTGCGTAACGCCGGACTGACCACTTACCTCGCCACCTGGCTCAACACCTTCGCCGATTACGGCGTGTGGGGCGCGGCCCTGGGCACCGGGTTGCTGACGGCGCTGCTGTCTTCGGTGATGAACAACCTGCCGACGGTGCTGATCGGCGCGCTGTCCATCGAGGCCAGCCATGCCGTGGGCGTGGTCAAGGAGGCGATGATCTACGCCAACGTGATCGGCAGCGACCTGGGCCCGAAAATCACCCCTATCGGCAGCCTGGCGACGTTGCTCTGGCTGCATATCCTGGCGCGCAAGGGCATCCGTATTACGTGGGGGTACTACTTCAAGGTCGGCATCGTCCTGACCTTGCCGGTGCTATTGCTTACCCTGGCGGCGCTGGCCCTGCGCCTGAGTGTTTAACGGAGAATTGTCATGAAAGTCCTGTTCATCTGCACCGCCAACAGCTGCCGCAGTATCCTCAGCGAAGCCCTGTTCAACCACCTGGCCCCGCCAGGGTTCCATGCCATCAGCGCCGGGAGCTTTCCCAAGGGCCAGGTCCTGCCACGCAGCCTGAGTACATTGCAGGCCGCGGGCATCAGCACCGACGGTTTGTACAGCAAGGGCAACGAGGCCTTTGCAGACAGCCCACCCGACATTGTGATCAGCGTGTGCGACAAAGCCGCCCAGGAAGCCTGCCCGGTGTACTTTGGCCCGGCAATCAAGGCGCATTGGGGGCTTGAGGATCCGTCGGACCTACACGGCGACGAGGCGCAGATTGACGCCGCCTTCCAGGCCACCCTGCAGATCATCGAAACCCGCTGCCGGGCGCTGTTCGACCTCCCGTTCAACCGCCTCGATGCGGCACAGATCAAGGCTGAGCTGGATCGTATTGGCTTGTTATAAGCGGAGAATGTCATGACCACCCTACCCAACCTCGACCTCACATTGAGCACCCCACTCCACGCTGACACCGCACAACGGCCACGGATTCTCCTGCTCTATGGTTCCAACCGTACGCGCTCTTTCAGCCGACTCCTGGTGGAAGAAGCGGCGCGCGTGCTTCAGCATCTAGGCGCCGAGACACGGGTCTTCAACCCCGCCGGTCTGCCAATGCCGGACGATGCTCCAAACGATCACCCCAAGGTCCAGGAACTACTGGCCTTGATGCAATGGTCCGAAGGCCAGGTGTGGTGCTCACCGGAACGGCACGGCTCGATGTCAGCAGTGTTCAAGGCGCAAATCGACTGGGTACCCCTGGCACTGGGTGCCATCCGCCCAACCCAGGGCAAGACCCTGGCGGTGATGCAAGTCTGCGGCGGCTCGCAGTCTTTCAACACTGTCAACCAACTGCGCGTCCTGGGGCGCTGGATGCGTATGCTGACCATCCCCAACCAGTCATCTGTGCCCAAGGCCTTCATGGAGTTCGACGATCAGGACCGGATGAAACCTTCAGCCCTCTATGATCGCGTGGTGGATGTCATGGAAGAGTTGGTCAAGTTCACCCTGCTGGTGCGTGAGCATCCGGAACTGGTGCAGCGCTATTCTGAGCGCAAGGAAGATGCTCAAGCGCTCTCTGACCGGGTCAATCAACGGTCGATCTGAACGCAGGTAAACGCGTATGCTTTGCTGCACCCGATGCCACTGAGCCCACCCCATGAGTTCCCTGCACCACGCCTGGCTGGGCCCTTACGAAATCAGCAGCACCACCTGCACCGGCCTGACCTTTGCCCGGCATAGCCACGACGAGTGCGTGATTGGCGTCAACCTGGTCGGCGCCGAGCAGGTGTGGCTGGACCGGCGCACCTTCGAGGCCGGGCCGGGCAGTATCACCCTGTACAACCCCGGCCAGATCCAGGGCGGCGGCGCGGCCGAGGGGGCACCCTGGCACTTTGTCAGCCTGTACGCCGGGGCCGATCGCCTGGCCACCGACCTTGGGCTGGCGCACCTGGAGTTCGATCGTGCGCTGTGCTTTGCCCCGGAACTGGCGGCGCAACTGGCCCAGGCCGCCAAGGGCGCATTAAGCGCCGACCCACTGGTTTGCGGGCTGAGTGAAGACGCCCTGGTGTTGCTGCTGGGCGAAGTGGTCAGGCTCAGTGGTGTGCGCCTGCCCAGTAGCGCCAGCGCCGGGTCGGGGATGGTGGCCCAGGCTCAGGAACTACTCGCTGCGCAGTTACATCAAGGCGTGGCGCTGGATACCCTGGGCGACGAGTTGGGCCTGTCGAAATTCCACGTACTGCGCACCTTCCAGAAAGAAACCGGTCTGAGCCCCCGGCAGTGGGCCATGCAGTTGCGTACCCGCCGAGCAAAAGGCCTGCTGCGCAGCGGCCTGAGCGCCGCTGAAGTCGCCCATGAAGTGGGCTTTGCCGACCAGAGCCACCTCAACCGGCACTTCCGTGCGGCGTATGGCATTACCCCTGGCCGTTATCAGAGCGCAATCCGGTCCAAGACAGCTCAGCGCCCGCAGCCGCAAACTGACCTGTAGCAGCCGACGTGTCGGCGAAGGTGCGTGATTGATTTTGGGGGGGTGATGCTGACAATCTTTTTTTCCGCGCTGGTCTTCGGCTTTGTATTTTGCCTGTCCCCTGGCGCAGTGCTGGCAGAAACCCTGCGCCGCGGCCTGCTGCATGGGTTCGCCCCGGCATTGCTGGTGCAGGTCGGGTCGCTGGTGGGCGATGCGACCTGGGCGGTGATCGGCCTGACCGGCATGGCCCTGCTGATCCAGCACGACGCGGTACGCGTGCCCCTGACCGCCGTTTGCGCGCTGTACCTGGCCTGGCTCGGTCTGCGCAGCCTGCTGGATGCCTGGCACCTGCCGCAACCCGACAGCGCCCCGGCCAGCACCGGGCGCAACGCGCTGATGGTCGGCGCAACCCTCTCCTTGGCCAACCCGAAGAACATTGTGTACTGGGGCGCCCTGGGCAGTGCCCTGGCAGGCATCGTCGGCACCACCCCGAGTCACGGTCAGACCCTGATGTTTTTCGCCGGTTTTATGCTGGCGTCGATCCTGTCGTGTTTTCTGATTGCGGGCTTGGTGAATGTCTTGCGAAAGAACGCCTCGCCAACTTGGCAGCGAATCAGCCATGGCGCCTGCGGCCTGGTATTGATGTATCTGGCGTTATTGGCCGCCTACAGTGTATGAACTTATATATAACGCCAATCTGAATGAAGTCTGAACAAGCGCCCAAACAAGTTCATTATTGATTGACATCCCCTACCTGCCTGAGTAGATTGCCCGTGCCTGCAACTCGGGCCTTATTTCAACCTCACAAAAGAAGCCAATGGACACAGTATCTAGTCGCTGTCCGCTCCCCGTGAATACAGGGGGCGGACGCCAAACCCAGAGTAAAGACGGGACTCGCCTTCCAGGCCGGGTTAGCTGCGCTAGAGCTTGATGCTCCAACGTAACTGCCTTGAGCCGGCGCCAGTCCGGTCCCGAGGTGTGTTATGAATTTCCAGACCCTTGTTCTACCTGATGTACGCACGCTGGCTTCAGCCCTGCGTGCCACGCCGTGCCGTGTTTCCCGGGGCATTGCCCCCGCGCGCACGGCCCTCGCCTGCCCCTCCCCGCGTATCAGCCCGGTGCACCTGCGTGCTCACTGGCGCCTGTGCCCCACCACCGGCCACCTGGTCCAGCAATGGGACCATGCCGACCCTCAAGATCCACAGAGACGGAACGTTTCCAGCCTGCCTGTTCACGTGCGCCTGTTGTTGAGCGCGCACGCGGCATAAGCCGACTGGAAACAGCAACTTCCTGATAGTTGGTCAATTAATTAACTGGCGTTCTTTGCGAACTAAGCCAGCGGCAGTTTTCTGCGCGCCCGTTAATTAACTCACCTCTTTAAAGTTATTAGAACTGATCGCAAAAAATTGCGACTCGGCATGTTCGTGCTCGCCTGCCCACCAGGCAAGTAATGAGTATGTCGACAGGAGTACACACTATGAGCGCCGTAAAAACCACGCAACTGCCCAACAAGCACCGCGCCACCCATGACAGCAAACTGTCGATGCGTGCCGCCCGCGAAGCGCAAAACGGCCTGGCGGCCACCCTGGCCAACGTCCGGGCGACCAAGGACGGCCTGACCGAACTGGATGCCAGCGCCCGCCTGCAACGCGAAGGCTATAACGAAGTGGCCCACGACAAGCCGCCACACGCTGTCGTGCAATTCCTCCAGGCCCTGAACAACCCTTTTATCTATGTGCTGCTGACCCTGGCGGTGATCAGTTTTGTCACCGACTACTGGCTGCCGCTGCGCGCCGGTGAGGACGTCGACCTGACCAAGGTCATTATCATCATGACCATGGTCGCCCTGAGCAGCCTGCTGCGCTTCTGGCAGGAGCATCGCTCGGCCAAATCCGCCGAGGCGCTGAAGGCCATGGTGCGCACCACCGCCACGGTGCTGCGCCGCGAGCAGGTCGGCGCCCAACCCATCCTGCGCGAAGTGCCGATGCGTGAACTGGTGGCCGGCGATATCGTGCAGTTGTCGGCCGGCGACATGATCCCGGCCGATATCCGCCTGATCGAGTCCCGCGACCTGTTTATCAGCCAGGCCGTGCTGACCGGCGAAGCCTTGCCCGTGGAAAAATACGACACCCTGGGCGACGTCACGCAAAAATCCGCCACCCTCAGCGCCGCCGACCAGAGCAACCTGCTGGATCTGCCCAACATCTGCTTCATGGGCACCAACGTGGTCAGCGGCCGCGCCCAGGCAGTGGTGGTGGCGACCGGGCCACGCACCTATTTCGGCTCGCTGGCCAAGGCCATCGTCGGCTCCCGGGTGCAGACCGCCTTTGACCGTGGGGTGAACAGCGTCAGTTGGCTGCTGATCCGCTTTATGCTGGTGATGGTGCCCATCGTGTTTTTCCTCAATGGCTTTTCCAAGGGCGACTGGGGCGACGCGTTCCTGTTTGCCCTGGCGGTGGCCGTGGGCCTGACCCCGGAAATGCTGCCGATGATCGTCAGCGCCAACCTGGCCAAGGGCGCGAATGCCATGGCCAAGCGCAAAGTGGTGGTCAAGCGCCTCAACGCGATCCAGAACTTCGGTTCGATGGACGTGCTGTGCACCGACAAGACCGGCACCCTGACCCAGGACAAAATCATCCTCGAGCACCACGTCAACGCCTTCGGCCAGCGGGACGACCAGGTGCTGTCCCTGGCCTGGCTTAACAGCCATCATCAAAGCGGCATGAAGAACCTGATGGACCAGGCGGTGCTCGCGTTTTCCCAGCACAACCCCAAGTTCCAGGTGCCGTTTGCCTACAGCAAGGTCGATGAACTGCCCTTCGACTTTGTTCGTCGGCGCCTGTCGATTGTCGTCAAGGACAGCCACGGCGATCACCTGCTGGTGTGCAAGGGTGCCGTGGAAGAAATGCTCGCTATCGCCACCCATGTGATGGAAGGCGCGAGCGCCGTGGCTCTGGACGAGCGTCGTCGCCAGGAACTGCTGAACACCGCCAACGAGTTCAACGAGGACGGCTTCCGCGTGCTGGTGGTGGCCACCCGCAACATTCCCAAGGCCCTGGCGCGCCAGCAATACACCCCCACCGATGAACGCAACCTGGTGATCCACGGCTTCCTGACTTTCCTCGATCCACCGAAGGAAACCGCCGGCCCGGCGATTGCTGCGCTGCAAGAGATCGGAGTCGCGGTCAAAGTGCTGACCGGCGATAACGCCGTGGTCACCCGCACCATCTGCCGCCAGGTTGGCCTGGAGCCTGGCGAGCCGCTGCTCGGCGTGGATATCGAAGCCATGGACGATGCGACCCTCCAGCAGGAGGTTGAGCAACGCACGGTGTTCGCCAAGCTGACGCCGCTGCAAAAATCCCGGGTGCTCAAGGCTTTGCAGGCCAATGGTCACACCGTGGGTTTCCTCGGCGACGGCATCAACGATGCACCAGCCCTGCGCGATGCCGACGTCGGCATCTCGGTGGACAGCGCGACTGATATTGCCAAGGAATCGGCCGACATCATCCTCCTGGAAAAGAGCCTGATGGTGCTCGAAGAAGGTGTGCTTAAAGGGCGCGAGACCTTCGGCAATATCATGAAGTACCTGAACATGACGGCCAGTTCCAACTTCGGCAACGTGTTCTCGGTGCTGGTGGCCAGTGCGTTCATCCCTTTCATGCCGATGCTGGCGATCCACTTGCTGCTGCAGAACCTGATGTATGACATCTCCCAACTGGCCCTGCCGTGGGACAAGATGGACAAGGAGTACCTGGCCAAGCCCCGCAAGTGGGACGCGCAGAACATCGGGCGCTTTATGATCTGGATCGGGCCGACCTCGTCGATCTTCGACATCACCACCTTTGCCCTGATGTGGTACGTGTTTGCGGCCAATAGTGTGGAAATGCAGACCCTGTTCCAGTCCGGCTGGTTCGTCGAAGGGCTGCTCTCCCAGACCCTGGTGGTGCATATGTTGCGCACCCGCAAGATCCCATTCTTCCAGAGCACCGCCGCCTGGCCGGTGTTGATGATGACCAGCCTGGTCATCGCCCTGGGGATCTATGTGCCCTTCTCGCCCCTGGGCACGATCGTGGGCCTGCAACCCTTGCCTTGGGCCTACTTCCCTTGGCTGGTCGGCACCTTGCTCGCCTACTGCTGTGTGGCACAGCTGATGAAGACGATCTACATCCGCCGCTTCAAGCAGTGGTACTGAGTTTGCTGTTGTGACCGGGCTGGGTGTGGCAGACAGGTTTGCCACACCCAGCCCACTCCAACAGCACCATCGCTACAGATAATTCTGTTCATTTGGAGCATGACCCCATGCACAAACACACCTTCCTTGCTGCCTTTGACTGGCTACCGGCATCGCGGCAACGGGCGCTGCGGCGCAACCTGATTTTTATCGGCGCCTTCCTGGTGCTCGGCCTGCTGTCCAAGGCCTTCGCCGCCGGTGGTTCCTATGTGGTGGACGATGGCGCCATCAACGCCCCCGGCGAATGCAATATCGACGGCGGCTACACCCGCTCGACATCGCACACCACCCTCTCCGCCGCCTGCACATCCCGCGCAATGCCCAACCTGCAATGGGGCGCCGCCCTCGAGGATGACCCTGAGCAGACCCAGCTCAGCCCGCAGCTCAAGGGCTCATTGTGGGCCTGGCAGGATGCCGGCGTGGAGATCGCCTGGGCGGCGGCAGCGCATATCGCGGTGGATCGCCGGCACCCATTCGACGGCGCAGACCTGAGCCTGCCGCTGACCTGGCAAGCGTCTCAGACGCTACGCTTGAACCTCAACGCCGGCTGGGCCCATGCCTATGACGATGGCGAACAAAACCACCGACTGACCTGGGGCACAGGCCTGGAATACCGCTTGGCGAACTCGTTGACGCTATTGGCAGAACGCTATGGCCAACAAGGCGGCGACCAGGCCTGGCAAGCCGGGCCGCGGGTGCATTTGGGTCAGCAAGTCGATGTGGACCTGGTGGTCGGACGCAACCTGACCGGGGATCGCGACCGCTGGCTGACGACCGGGGCTACCCTACGGTTCTGAAACACTGGAGGGAGATCAATGTGGGAGCTGTCGAGCTTCAGCGAGGCTGCGATGGCGGCGGTACTGCTGGCATTGATGCTGGCTGAGCCACCGCTTTCGCAGCCTCGCTGGGGCTCGACAGCTCCCACAGGGTTTATCGGGGTTTGCGGGATCTGTGTTCTCGAACGCGGGCGCCCTACAGCGAACACGTTATGCCAGCTGGCACAAAATAATGTGGGAGCTGTCGAGCTTCAGCGAGGCTGCGATGGCGGCGGTACTGCTGGCATTGATGCTGGCTGAGCCACCGCTTTCGCAGCCTCGCTGAAGCTCGACAGCTCCCACAGGGTTTATCGGGGTTTGCGGGATCTGTGTTCTCGAACGCGGGCGCCCTGCAGCGAACACGCTATGCCAGCTGGCACAAAATAATGTGGGAGCTGTCGAGCCCCGGCGAGGCTGCGATGGCGGCGGTACGGCTGGCATTGATGTTGCCTGAGCCACCGCTTTCGCAGCCTCGCTGAAGCTCGACAGCTCCCACAGGGTTCGTCGGTGTTTGCCGGGACTGCGGACCTTAACGCTGGCGCCCTACAGCGAACACATTATGCCAACTGGCACAAAATAATGTGGGAGCTGTCGAGCCCCGGCGAGGCTGCGATGGCGGCGGTACGGCTGGCATTGATGTTGGCTGAGCCACCGCTTTCGCAGCCTCGCTGAAGCTCGACAGCTCCCACAGGGTTCGTCGGTGTTTGCCGGGACTGCGGACCTTAACGCTGGAGCCCTACAGCGAACACGTTATGCCAGCTGGCACAAAATAATGTGGGAGCTGTCGAGCCCCGGCGAGGCTGCGATGGCGGCGGTACGGCTGGCATTGATGTTGGCTGACCCACCGCTTTCGCAGCCTCGCTGGGGCTCGACAGCTCCCACAGGGTTCGTCGGTGTTTGCCGGGACTGCGGACCTTAACGCGGGCGCCCTACAGCGAACACGTTATGCCAACTGGCCACAAAATAATGTGGGAGCTGTCGAGCCCCGGCGAGGCTGCGATGGCGGCGGTATGGCTGGCCTTGATGTTGGCTGAGCCACCACTATCGCAGCCGCACTAGGGCTCTGCAGCAAGCACACGCTTCAAGTTGCCTCGGTATCAGGCCGGTTTGGCTTGCTGCTCAAGGTGCAGTTGCAGCTCCGGCTCGATGCCCAGCGCACCTGCCAACTCGTCCAGGTAGTTGCGCTCGGCGTCCTGTTGGTCATCCACCAACATGACGCTGGCCAGGTAGACCTCGGCAGCCACCGCCGGGTCATTGGCATATTCGGCAAAGTCGGTTGCATCCAGGGGCTTGGCGACTTGAGCGTCGAGCCATTGCTGCAAGTCCGGATCGTCGGTGTGGCGCCCGATCTCCTGGGAGATCAAGGCCTTTTCTTTCTCATCAATCCGCCCATCCGCCTTGGCCGCCGCGATCAATGCACGCAGTACCGCATGGCTATGGGCCTCGACATCGGCGCCAGACAACTGGTCAACCGTCTGCAGCGTCTGTTGCGGCGCCGAGGCCTGTTGCCGTTGCCAGGCCTGATACGCCTGGAACGCCATCATCCCCAGTGACGCCAGGGCCGCGTAGTTGGCACCGCCAGTGCGCGCGCGGGTCGATCCGCTCGCCTGGGTCCCGCCCAACATGCCACCCAGGCCACCCAGCAGATCGCCGAGGCCGCCACCGCCCGACGCCGTTGCGGAGCCGCCGCCGCGCAGCAACCCACCGAGCAGGCCGCCCAAGCCACCGAGCCCTCCCGCGCCACCCTGGGGTGCCGCCGAGCCGCCTTGCTGCGCCATCGAGGCTTGGCCTGCACGGAGCAGTTGTTCCAGTAGAGCACTGGTGTTCATGGTATCGCCCTCCTTTGGGCTGTGCGCCAGACAATCAACAATAGTCCCTGGAACCGGTAACGCCAAGGCCGCCCAGCAGGCACGGAGTTGGCGACCTGAACGCGCCCCAGCAAACCCGGCGCCGGCCTTTAGCCACCGTGAGAATTCTTCAGATTCGGCACACCAAGACGGGTGGTGAACGTCAGCGCGCGCGTGGGGTCGGAAATATAAGGGCTCGGCCTCAATCGGCCTGGCCTTGAGCGCGAGCATCAACAGATTAGCGGTGCCGCGTACCCTCACAGAAGGAGACGCTGACATGGTCACTCACTTCAAGGTCGCGGGGCACCTCGCTTGCGGCCATCACGGCAATAACCTGACGTCCACGGTGGAACTGAACCGGGTTAAATGCCGCACCTGCCGCAACACCGATGCCTACAAGGAAGCCCGCCGTAACCAGCGCAACGCATCGCGCCGCGCGGCACGCAGAGCCCGCTCCGGTAGCCCCCACAATGACTGGCGCAGCGCCTGGACCCAACGCCTGACCGAGCTGCCCGGCCTGCAGCGCCTACCACGCGGGTTCAGCGGCCAGCCCTTCGTCTGACCCGGTGCGGGGGCCGCAAATCCGGCCCCCTCCAAGGTTATGGGGTCGGCCGTGGCCGGGCCTTGTAGCCCGGCAAGGTCGCGGCATAGGCCAGCGCCTGTTCGCGGGAGCTGAATGAAGCCAGTCGATCATCCTTGGTGCAGACGCGCCATGGGCCGCTATTGACCCGGACAATTTCATAGCCATTGAGCTGCATCTTGTTCAACAGGGGAACGCTCATAGTCACCTCTCCTCTTCCAGAGATAATCCACGGGTTGCCCGGTCCACCATACTCCCGATCCCGGCCCTGCGGCCTACCGAACGTCGCTGACTGCCGTTCGCGCTCAACATGATCCCGCCAAGGGTCCACAGACGATCGGGCTGAGTTTCAACCAGGCATTTATGGTAAAAAACAGCGGCATCAAGTCAACGCACAAACCCTTCCCCTTGATAGCAATGGAGGCTTCATGAAACTGGTTGGCATGCTGGACTCGCCGTATGTACGCCGCGTGGCGATTGCCCTGGATCTGTATGGGGTGGACTTTGAGCAGCAATCCCTCTCGGTGTTCAGCACCTTCGACGAATTCGCCAGGATCAACCCGGTGGTCAAGGCCCCGACCCTGGTGCTGGACGACGGGACGGTGCTGATGGACTCCAGCCTGATCCTGGATTATTTCGAAACCTTGGCACCAGCCGATAAAAAACTCTTGCCCCAAACTGCTGCGGCCCGTGCACGGGACCTGCAAGTGATCGGCCTGGCATTGGCCGCCTGTGACAAGAGCGTGCAGATTTACTACGAGCACAACCTGCGGCCCGCAGAGAAGCTGCATGCACCATGGCTCGATCGAGTAACCGGGCAACTGCTGGCGGCCTATTCGGGCCTGGAAAAACTCTTGGCCAACGCTCCAGGCGAGCCCTTGACCCAGGCGTCGTTGAGCGTCGCGGTGGCGTGGTCCTTTAGCCAGTACGCGGTGCCCTCGGTGGTCAAGGCCGATGACTTTCCCAACCTGCAACGCCACGCCCAGTTGGCCGAGCAACACCCGGCATTCGGCAAATACCCTATCGAATAGGCAGTAGCGCCGCACCGATCAACCCCGCCAACCCCAGCAGGCACGCCAGGCCAACGCCATAGGCCAGGGTGCGCCAGGGTTGGCGGCGACCCAGGTACATCAAGGTATGTAGCAC
Organism: Pseudomonas sp. FP2294; assembly: GCF_030687625.1. NCBI lineage: Bacteria > Pseudomonadati > Pseudomonadota > Gammaproteobacteria > Pseudomonadales > Pseudomonadaceae > Pseudomonas > Pseudomonas sp. FP2294. Next base: position 2,544,839 of record NZ_CP117441.1, on the reverse strand, counting down.
CCGCGCGACGGTGAACAGGGCAAACAGCCAGGCCGTCGCCACCCCATGGGTGCCCAACGCCACGCACAACCCGCCCAGCGCGAAGAACAGCGGAATATTCTCCAGGTCATTGGCCCAGGCCCTGCTTGCCCGGCTGACGGCGGACAGTTCGTGCACCAGGGCATCGCGCTTGAAAAAACCGGCATCCTCGGGGTTGGTGAACGCCCGGTGCCTGAGGCGGAAAAACCCCTGGTAACAGGAAATCGCCAGCATCTTGGCAAATAACACCAGCACGCACAGGGCAAACACATGCAGGCTGCTGCTCATTGCCGGCCCCTGGCAAAGCCGTTGACCACGATGTACAGCAGCGGGCCGACTGAGACAAAGACCGCCGTCAGCAGCCAATAAGGCAACACACTGGCCTGGGACCGGCCCTTGGCCCGGGCGTCGCGGTACATCCACACACACGCCAGGGCCGCCATCAGGTACAGGTCGATCACCACCTGGGCGGTATCGGGCCTGGATAGCAGCTCAAGGCCGAACGCCAGCAGCGACTGCTCGGCCCAGAGCAGGGTGCCCAGGGTGTACAGGGAGAACGCCAGCAGGCTAGCGAGGGCGATGTAGGGTCTGTGCATAGTGTCCACCACGCAGGATTGGGCAAGCCGCAGATTAGTGATAACGTCGCCGCCATCTCAATGACCTGCGAGGTCATGGACGCCCCCCGCCCCGCCCTGCCAGAGTCCATCCATGAACCGCCCACCCTTCCCCCGCGCCAACCCCGAGACCGACGCCGGCACCCAACTGCGGCTGTTGCGCCGTCAGGCGAAGTTGAGCCAATTGCAGCTGGCGCTGATCAGTGGCATTTCCCAGCGCCACTTGAGCTGTATCGAAACCGGCCGCGCCAAGGCCAGCCCGGGCACCTTGCATAACCTGCTCAGCGCCCTCGAGGTGCCCCTGGAGCAGTGCAACAGCCTGTTCCTGGCCGCCGGCTACGCCCCGCGCTATGAAGCCACGCCGCTCGCAGCGCCGGCAATGGATGCCATTCGGGATGCCATCAGCCATGTACTGAAGGCCAACAATCCGGCGCCGGCGATCGTGCTGGGCAGTCACTGGGAAGTGCTCGCCGCCAATGCCAGCACCCAGGTGTTGTTCGACCTGGTGGGTTTGGCGCCAGACGCGGCACGAGGCCTGAACCTGCTGACCACCCTGCTGCAACCGGGGGGGCTGGGCGACCATCTGCTCAATGCCGACGAGATCCGCAACCTCGCCTGGCAACGGGCTGCCCGTGAAGCACTGGGTAACCCGACCCTGGCCACGCTGCTGCAAAGCCTGCCCGTGCCGCACGGCTCGACACCCCTGGCCAATCAACTGCCGCCGCTGGTGCTGACCCGCGTGAATTCACGGCATGGCCAGCTGGATTTCATGTCCACCTTCACCACGTTCGGCATGCCCCAGGACATCACCGTCACCTCATTGCGCATCGAGCACCTGATCCCGGCCAATCCCCACACTTGGCAGGTCATGACCGCAGCCTACGAACACTTCCTGAACCGCTAGGCGTCGCTGATCAGAACTTGGTCACCACGCCCATGCGCAACGTGCGCCCCGGCGCCGGCATAAAGCTCTGGGCCAGCGGGTCCAGGTAGTAACGGTTCGTCAGGTTGTCCAGCGACACGTTGAACTGGGTGTGGTCTTGCCATTTGTAGTCGAGGAACAGGTCCACCAGCGCCACTTCGCGATAAACCAGCTGCGGCGTGGTGGCGCCGGTCTGCCAGGATTTGTCGGCGGTGACGGTCGGGCCCGAGGTGTAAGTCAGGCGCCCGCCCACGGTCAGGGTCTGGTCAAAGAAGCGCAGGCCCGAGGTCAGGTTACCGGCGACCCGTGGTGGGTTCTGGGTGTTGGTGTACGAGCCCATGAAGCTGCCCGCGGTGCAGTTGGGGGTGTCGTCAAGCTTCCGCCAAGGGTTGGAACTGGCCCGCAGGCGCGCGGCGAAGGCCGAGTCACAGGTTTCGGTCTTCAGGTAGTAGGTCGAGGACAGGTCGGCAAAGACCCAACCGGCATCGTATTTCGATTGCAGTTCCAGGCCGCTGGTCTTGAAGCTGTCGGTATTGCTGAAGTTCATCAGGCCCATCAGGCCAGGGCTTGGGTCGTAGTAGCGGGTCACGTAGTTCTTGATGGTGTTATTGAAGTACGCCAGCTTGATCGCCGCCGTGTCGTTGTCCGCCAGCAGGCCTTTTTGCAGGGTGCTCGCGCCGATTTCCCAGTTGCTCGAACGCTCCGGTTTCAGGCCCTTGCCAGGCATGGTCTGCAGGGTGCCCTGGCTGGTTTCGAACAGCGAGGGCATGCGCAGGCCCTGGGTGTACGAGGCATAGATGAAAGTATCCGGAGCGATCTCGTAGTTGATGCCGATGGCCGGCGAAAAGGCGCCCTTGCTGTCGCTCTGCTTGCCCGAATAGGTGTAGCCGGTGACCACTTCGCCCACCTGCGACGGATAGACGAGTGTGCCAACGCCCCCATAGTCGTTGTAGCGCGGGCCATCAAACGGGTTGTTGGTGTCGCTGAACACAATCCCGTTATTCAGGCGCGGGTCGGTGGCGTCGGTGTATTGGCCGTTGGCGTCGGGGAACCACAGCATATTGCCGTAGCTGCCCGGCTTGATCACGTTCACGTAGCGCAACTCACGCTCCTCGCGCTGGGCGGTCGCGTGCGGTACATGGTCCTTGGTGCGGTAGTAGGTATAGCGCCCGCCGCCCCACACCGTCAGCTCATCCACCGGTTTGTACTCCAGCTTGCCGTTGAGGCTGAATTCCTTGCGCGAACCGTCACGCAGGCTGCGGTTGGCGTTGATATCGTTCTGTGTGGTGACCACGCTCTTTTGCGGCTGCAGCTCCTCGAGCTGGAACGAGCCCCCCAGGTCCAGCTTGAAATCGCCATAGCGCGTATCAAAACGCGAGGTATTGGCCAGTTCACCGCCGATGCGTCGGTCATCCTGGCGCGTCCAGTTGCGGTCCGAACGATAGGCCTGGGATTTTGGCGCCAGCACCGAGGTCAACTGGCTGGTCTTGGCATCGGTCATCCACAGGCTGGTCGTCAGGTCCACCAGCATATTGCCCGTGGGCAGGTAGTGATAGCGGGCGGTGTAGGTGTCGATCTTGGTGCTGCCGCGCGGGTACTGGTAGATACCGCCGGTGCCGAAACGGAAGATGTCCGAGGGCATGATCTCGCCTATGCGCCCATCGTAACGGATGTAGCCGAAGTCGAAGGTGTGGTCATCGGCCGGGCGCAGGGTGGTCTTGAGCAGGATCGACTCGGTCTCTGCCGAGGAGTTGAGCACCTCTTCGCCGGCGTTGTAGGTAGTGGCCACCGTCATGTTTTCCTGGCCATAGCGGTCAAAGGTGCGGTAGCGGTCCTGGCCGTGCTTGCCGGAGAAGTAGTTGCCCTGGTTGCGATGGGCGTAGGCGGCCACCACATCAAACAGGTCATGGGTATAGGCAAACGCCGCGCTGCCCGATTCCGAGTCGGAACCGAACAGGCCGCCACGGTTCTGGTGCGGTTCGGAGTACAGGTCCTCGGTGGTCGAATGGCTGTTGCGCGAGGCCGGCTCGACGCCGTTGTTCCACAGATCGCCCTTCAGGCGCAGGCCCACGTTCTTGCCGTCGCGCAGGATGTCATCGACACCCAGGGTGCGGATTGCCACCGTGCCGCCGATGGCGCTGGAGGTCAGGCTGGGGCCTTTGTCGATGGACACGTCGCTGATCAGGTCGGGGTCGATGTAGCTGCGCTGTTGCGTGCCCGCATAGCCGCGATAGACATCCAGCGCCTGCTGCGAACCGTCGACCGTGACCGCGACCCGGCTTTGCCCCTGGATCCCGCGGATATTCACATCCAGGCCACCGCCATTACGGCTGTCACCCACCTGCACCCCCGGCTGGCCCTTGAGCAGGTCGCCGGCGGAGATCACGCCAAAGCGGCGCACTTCTTCGTTGGAGATATACACCAGCGAACGTGGCTCGGTGTACACCGCTTTTTTCTCAAGGTCATCGCCAGTGACTTTCTGCGACGGCAGCACCACTGCACTGGTCGCCGGATGCAGTTCAAAGCTGCCATCGGCCCGGCGCTGAAAACTCAAGCCCGTGCCCGCCAATAACTTTGCCAGGCCGGCTTCGGTGCTGAAATCGCCGTGCAGGCCGTTGCTGCGCTTGCCCGCCGTCAGCGTCGAACTGCCCGCCATGCTGATACCCGCCTGCACGCCGAAGCGCGAGAGTGCCTGGTCCAGCGGGCCGGCTTCGATGCTGTAGGGCTGGCGCTCGGCCTGGGCGAAAACCGCCGTGCTGTACAGCGGTTGCAGGCTGAGTAACAACAGACCCAATGTGCGGGTGCGCAAGACACTTGCGGGAGAAATCATGCAGGGCTCCTAGAGGTGAAGGCCCACCTGTTTCGGTGGGTTATTCCTAGAGGCCAAGCGAGTCTGGAAAAACTACGGGGGGAACGTAAAAAAATATTCAGACCGGCACCACAGTCACCCAATAGCGGGTCCGCCGCTCGATACGCACGGGCAATGCATGGGCGACCAACGCCAACGCCGCATCGGTATCGTCCAACTGGAAGCTGCCGGTCACGCGCAACGCCGCGACCTGCTCGCTGCATCGCAAGACGCCCGGCCGGTAACGGGACAGTTCGGCCAGCAGCACATCCAGGCGCATGCGCTCGGCGGGCAAAATCCCGCGCAGCCAGGCTTGGGCCAGAAACCCATCGGTTTGCCGTGGCGTGCCCACACCCTGGCGATCGACCTGGGTCTGCCAGCCTGCCGCCACTGATACCGGTGCCGGGTGGCGCGGCGAACTCACCTCGACCAGCCCGCGCACTACGGTAATCCACGTACCCTGCTGATCATGGCGCACCAACAGATTGGCATCCTGGCTACGCAGCAGCGCATCCGGTGTGAGCAGTTGCAGCGGGCGCGATTCAACCCGAGCATCCAGCGCCACTTCGCCCTCGATCAACTGCACGCGACGCAGCTGCGCGCTAAAGTCCAGTCTGACAGCGCTGGCAGTGTTCAACCACAGAGAGCTGCCATCGGCCAGGGTCCAGCGGCGGCGCTCGCCGGTGGCCGTGCGGTACGTGGCAAAGGCTGCACGCACCAGGGTCGATTCCGCGCCCTGCCAGGACAAGCCACCGAGCAGGCCCAGGCCCAACAAGCACTTGAGCACCTGCCGGCGCCGTGCCGGATCGGCCCCGGCCGCCTCCAATGCCCGCCGCGCGGTGACATCGGCCAACAGGTTGGCGCCGGGCTGGAGCATCAGCGGCAGACTGGCGACGCGTTGCCAGGCGTATTCGTGCTCGGCGTTTGCCTGGCGCCAATGCTGCAACGCCTGCTGCTCGGCCGGGCTCATCATTCCGGACTGCACGCGGACGATCCAGTCGATGGCCGTCTCGCGGACTTTCGGTGCAACCGGCTTACCAGTCATTCAAAACGGCTCGCGTAGCACACGCTGAAAGCCTTGCCCATCGCCCGTTGCACCTGGGCCACGCTCAAGCTCAACTGCGTGGCGATCTGCGGGTACGTCAGGCCATCGAGCTGGGACAGGAAGAAGATCTTGCGCACCTGCATCGACAGGCCCACCAGCAGCGAGTCGAGCTGCAGCAGGGTTTCGATCATCAGGTAGCGGGTCTCGGGCGATGGCTCCTCACCTTCCGGGCGGGCGGCGAGTGCTTCCAGGTAAGCCCGCTCAATCGCCTGGCGGCGCCAGCGGTTGATCAGCAAGCCATTGGCAATCGCCGCCAGAAACGCCATGGGCTGGCGCAACTCCCGCACATCCTGCTGCGTGCGCAACACCCGGATAAACGTGTCGTGGGCCAAGTCTTCGGCATCGGCGCAGTGCCCCAGGCGCCGCTGCAACCAGCTGCGCAACCAGGGGTGATGACGGGTATAGAGTTGTTCGACGGGCGAGACGAGACTGTCGTCGTACATGTCAGGTCCAATGAGCAGCGAATGATAATACTTCTCATTTTAGTGTCTGGACCTGATGCTTGTACAGCCTCGACTGCTCCCATAGGGGATCTCTAACCTTACACACACCACACATCAACTGTGGGAGCTGGCTTGGCTGCGATGGCGGTGTGTCAGATACCAGAAGTAGCGCCTGAACCAACGCCATCGCGGGCAAGCCCGCTCCCACAGGGGGGGGGGGGCGGCTGGGCACGCAATTTCCGCCACATAAAGCACTACCGCCGCCCTTCCCGGCTCCATTATTTTTCCCACGCTGCCTTGGGAATCAGCAAACCATGGTTGCCGTTGTACGCCGCGCGCGCAGGCGATTCCCAGCCGTGCAGCAGGGCCGCGTCGAGCCGATAGATCTCCACGCCCAGCGGGCGGCACACGGTCAGCGGATCCTGGGCATCCGGGCCCCACATCGGCAGCGACAGGTCGCCGCCCGGGCAAGTGGACAGTGCGCACAGCAAGTCGATCTCGGCAAAAAACTCCAGATAATCGCCCTGTTTGGCCGGGCATGCCTTCATGAAGTACATGTCGTCGTGGTTCAGGCCGGTGCACTGGAAGATGTTCAACACATCGTGCACATCGAACTCGGTCAGGCCGTGGGGCAAGATGGCGCGGGTCAGGTTGGAGTGGCAATGGTGGTGGAAGTCCTCGCCGGTGAGCATCTTGTTCACGTATGGGTCGCAGCGCGTGCCCAACAGGTCGTGCAGGCGCCCGCCGTGCTCGTCGATGCCGTAGCCGGCCAGGCTGTCATCGGTGATGGTGACCATCGGCCGCAGGAACGGCAGGTTCGACCACAAGCGGTCATAGGTGCTGACGTGGGCGCCTTGCAACTGGCGGGTGCGGGCCGCCCACATGCGCTCGCGCGGATCATTGGCATTCCACACATTGAAGTCGCCAACCTGCGGGCCGACCGGGGTGGTCACGCGGAACACGTGACCTGCCGGCACTTTCCAGGCGCGGCCGGTGCGGATCGGCACTTCAAACTGCTCGACCAGGGTGCGCTCGGCCTCGCGCACGCGATCATAAAATGCCTGGTCGACCTGCAAGGCAGCACCTTTGCTGACTTGGTAGGCGGCGGGATAGTCCTTGTACATGGGGGGTGCTCCGTTGCAGGGTTTTGCAAGACCATACAACGTGGCATGTGGCGTGCGCCATGCACACAACCCGAAGTGGGAGGGCTTTTGTGGGAGCGGGCAAGCCCGCTCCCACAAGGGGATCTGCGTTGTTAGCTGAACTCGCCAGAAACCTGCGACCACAGGCTGACCTTCTGCCCGCGATTCTTGAAGAATTCAATCTCACGCTTGATCCCCGAACTCAAGTCCCAGCCCGGCAGATCGAGGATGATCAATTCTTCCATCATGTCCATGAACAACGCATCCACCGGCGCCCACAGCTTGCCGATGGTTGCGTTGTCCTTGCCTTCGAACGCCAGGTTGATCGGGTGCGACATCGACACCTGACTGAACACCCCATGACCCGCCTCGATAATCGTGGCCGCCACCTTGTTGCACTGGATAAAGCGCTCGTGGGTGACGGACGCATCGGCATGGCTGTAGGGGCAGGCCAGAAAGATCTTTCTCATTGTTACCTCAGGGCAATGCAAGGGCTCGCACCCTTGCGATGGTTGAACAGTGGGCGTCAGACCGCCTGGGCAGCGGGCACACCGGGAGCATCGGCCTCTTCGCGCTCGCGTTCCTGCGCTTCATAACGCTGGGCGGCGGGCACCGAGATCTTGATCGCGATCGCCACGGCGAGCAGGCCGCCAAACAGCTTGGCGAGCAGGATCGGCATGATCAGCGTCGGCTGGAAGTTCGCGGTAAAGGCCAGGTGATCGCCAATGGTGGCCTGGGCACAGACACCCAGCGCCACACACAGGACCTTATCCCGGGCATTCATTTTCTTGAACAGGTGGTAAACCGCGATGATGTTGGCAAACACCATGACAAACGCCGCCGCACCATCGGCCGACAGCCCGATGTGCTTGCCCAGCACTTCCATGGGTTTCTTGCAGTAGCGGTTGAACAGGTAGCAGATCGGGAACGTACCGGCGAGCATGATGCCGATATAGCCAGCAATCTCGATGGCACGGAACAACTCCTTCTCGTCGGCGAACATCGGGTCAAAGCCCCACACACCGAAATTCTTCATGAAGAACCCGGTGAAGTGCTCAACGATGGCCAACGCCAGGACGATCTTGATAAAGGCGTCCATCAACTTACCGAACACCAGGAACCCGGCCACCATCCACGCCGCCCGGTAGCGCAGGCCGGCAGCCAGCAGGAAGCAGAACACAAACAATGGCGCGAGCAAGCGCACGCAGTCGACAAAACCCAGGCTCAGGTAATGCAACGCCGGCGACGTGGTGGACACAATGTCCCGCACCGGCAGGTTGAAGGCGGTGATCATCATCAGCGACGCAAGCACCGCGAACGGGATGCTGATCAAGCCCGCCATGGCCCCCAGCGCCAGGTACTTGTGGTCCTTGCGTTCGAGCATCATCAGGCCGACCGGGATCAGGTAGACAATGGTCGCGCCGGAGGTGTAGCCGACGATCATGGCGGTGATCCACATGTCGCGGTTCGCCGCCAGGGCATCGGCCAACTGGTAGCCGCCCATGTCCACGGCAATGATCGACAGCGCCGCAATCGACACGTCAGACCCCATCGCACCAAAGTACGGCCCCAGGGCGACCTCGATGAATTTGGACAAGTACGGGATCGCCACCATGATGCCCGCCTGCGCCAGGAACACCGGGCCGATGGAGTGGATGCCGTTGACAAACTCCTTGCCCAGGCCGCTGTCCGGCTTGATCACGGATGCAAACGCGCCAACCACCGCGCCGATCATGATCAGGTAAATAACGTAGTTGCCAAATTCCGCCATTGCTTTCGCTCCATCTGTACTGAATCAATTGTTTTTGTAGGAGTACGCCCCAGTTCGGTCGCTCCATTGGCCAAACGCGTTTACAGCTCCATTTGCGGTGTTTTCACACCCTATTACTAACCACTTCCCATGCCAATCGTGTGTTTTATGTGGTTTTGCGGGTTAAACACACTGGAATCGGTCAATTGTATTGCGTAATCTCTGGTCACACCTTTCAAGGCAGCGGACTTTACGGCCGTGAACGACAAACGCCAATACCACGTTCACCTCCCTGCCGCTGGCGCTCAAACGCCCCAGCGCTAGCGACTGCGGCATCATTTGAGTGCCTCGGTAACAGCGCCGCGCCCCTGTGGCGCATTCACGTAGCATCAAGAGGATGATTACCCATGCGCCCCAATGAAAGACGCCAACATATCCTTGAGTTACTACGCCAACGTGAACGCATTTCGGTCGACGAGTTGGCGCGCACCCTCGGCACTTCGCAAGAAACCATACGCCGCGACCTCACGGCCCTGGCCGAAGACGGCCAGGTCACCAAGTTCCATGGCGGTGCCTCGCTGCCCCCCAGCGGAGAGCACGAGAACGCCTTCCAGACCCGAATGAATGAGTTCTCCCACGAGAAACGTGCAGTGGCGCGCTTTGCCGCCGGGCTCTACGCGCCGGGCGACAGTCTGCTGATTGATACTGGCACCACTACCCTGTTCTTCGCCCGTGAACTGGCAAAACTCAACCGCATCACAGTGATCACCAACTCCTTGTTGATCGCCGCCGCCATTGGCGCCAGCGGCAATCGCGTGTTCATGATCGGCGGCGAATACCGCCCCGAATCGGAACAGAATATCGGCGCCCTGGCCATGGAGCAGATCGCCCGTTTCAACGCCGAACATGCCGTGGTCACCATTGGCGCCCTGAACACCGACGGCGCCTTCGATTTCTCCATCGAAGAGGCGGAAATCACCCGCGCGATGATCGCCCGCACACGCTACCTCACGGTGATTGCCGACTCTTCGAAGATGGGCAAGCGTGCGCTGTTCCAGGTGTTCCCCCTGGAGCGCATCGACCGACTGATCATCGACCGCGCGCCCCTGGGCGAACTGGCCAAGGCCCTGGCAGAAGCCCAGGTTGAAGTGCTGCAAGCCCCTGCCCTGACCCGCCCGGAGTGGTGACTGGTTAACGCCAGTCGCGGCACCGCGTCACCGCGTCACTGAACGTGGCACGCCACTGCTGGGCCTGGGCGGCACTGACTTTCGGGTGGAAGCTGGTGCTGGTATTGCGCGGCGGCTTGAGCGCCACGCCAAGCCCTTTGGCCGCCAGCGCGGCACAGCCGAACGCGGTCAACTCATCGAAACGCTGAGTGACGATGCAACGCTGCAAGGCATCGGCGAGGAACTGCGCAAAGTACGGGCTGCGCGCCAGGCCGCCATCAATCGACAGGTGATCGGTGACGCTGAGAAACCCGTCCATGGCCGTGATCACTTCAACACTGCGTAACGCCACGCCCTCCAGCACCGCCTGGCACATATCCTGGCGTGTGGTGCTGCCGTTCATACCGACCCATAGGGCGGTCGCGCTGCGGTCCCAATGGGGGCAAGCCAGCCCGGACAGCGCCGGCACAAACGCCAGTTGGCGGCCAATGGCCGGAGGCTCGTCAAACGCCGCCAGCTCCGAAAAATCCGTGAACAAGCCGAGCCGCCCGGCCCACTCCACCGCCGCGCTGGCATCGTAGACACCACCGTCCATGGCATAGGTGGGCTTGCCGTCGATCTGCCAGGCAATGGTTGCCAGCAGGCCCTTTTCCGGCGCGCGGATGATCTGCTCGCCGGTCAAGGTCAGGGCAAACGCGCCGGTACCGTAGGTGATCTTGGCGTCGCCTTCATTGCGGCAACCATGGCCATAGAGCGAGGCCTGCTGGTCGACAATCGACGCGGTGACCGGGGTGGCACCAATCTCGCCAAAGTGCCCAACGGTGTCGCGGATCTGCGGCAGGGTTTCCATCGGCACGCCAAACAGCTCGCAGAGCTGGCTGTCCCACTGCCCGGTCGCCAGGTTCATCAGCGAGGTGCGCGAAGCGGTGGTGACATCGGTGGCAAAGACCCCGGTCAGACGGTCGAGAAAGTACGCATCGGTGGTGCCCAGGCGCAGCCGCCCGGCGCGCAATGCGCTCTGCGCGGCCGGCAGGTTGCGCACGATCCAGGCCAGCTTGCTCGCCGAAAAATACGGGTCGAGCGGCAAACCGGCGCGCTCCAGGGTCAGGGCCTCGCCACCGTCGCCGCGCAACTGGGCGATCTCGGCCGAGGTGCGATTGTCCTGCCAGACGATCACCGGGGATAACGGCTCGCCGGTCTGGGCATCCCACGCCAGGCAACTCTCGCCCTGGTTGGCAAGGCCGATGGCGTCCACCTGGCCGGTGGCCTCCAGGCAACGCTGCAGGTTATTGAGCAATTCCAGTGGATCATGCTCCACCCAACCAGGATGGGGATGGTGTTGCTGATGGCGCAACGAGAGCTGGATATCAGCAGACCCATTGTCACTCACCACCAGCACGCGGGTGCTGGTGGTACCTTGATCGAGCGCGGCAATGCGCATGTTAAAGACTCCTCGGCAGGTCTTGTTATGGGCCGACAAAGTCGACTTCGAGTTGCTGTACGCCCTGGGGCAGGTTCAGGCTGGCGATGGGTATCAAGATCCGCCGCTCGGGCAGCGAACTGTCGGCGCGCGACCAGATCTCCTTACCGTCGGCGCGAACCACCAGGCGCCCTTTCACCCCACGACGAACCCGCAGTTGCAGGTGCTGCAGCCCCGCCACGGCAGACGGGCTCAGGCGCTGCGGTACGCAGAGTTTCAAGTCGCCCCTGCAGGCAATTTCGATACTCGACGCAGCAGACGGTAATTGCCCCTGCAGGTCACGGGCGATCATCGTAGCGATCTTATGGCCTTCGCGAAACGACCAACCTGCCGTCTCGACGGGGCGCAGCAGGTTGCCGGCGGCAAAGTACGCCGGGTCGGAACAGCGCCCGTACTGATCAATATGCGGGCCGCCGCTGTTGGGGTCCAGGCGCAACTCGCTCAAACGCACCAGGCTCGATTCGGGGGTGAACTGGCCGGTGAGCAGCACGCCGTCACAGTCAAACGTCTGGGTCTGCCCGTTGGCCAGGCGCACCGTCGCGCCCTCGACCCGCCCGGTGCCGTGGATTTGCAGGAGTTGCGCGCCAAAATGCATCGGCACCCCGCACAGCCGCGGGAACAGCGACAACGGCCAGCGCGCCGTGGCCCGTGGGTTGACCTCGATCATGGCCACCGGCCGGATCCCGGCACGCCGGCAACTCATGACCGCCGACAGGCTGACCAGCTCGGTACCGACGATCAATGGGCGTTCAAAGGGCTTGAGGTGCTCCAGGTACAGATAGGATTGGAACGCACCGGTATTGATCACCCCCAGCGGGCGGTCGCCACCCACCAGGCGCGCCGAGCGCGGCGTTTCCCGGGCCCCGGTGGCGATCAGCACCCGACGCGCCTGGATCACCTTGGCGCCCTGCGGGCTGACCACCTCCAGGCGTCCGCCCTGGCCCATCTGCGTCACCGAGTGCTTGACGCGGATATCCACGCCCGCCTTCACCGCCTGCGTGACATTTTTGCGCGCATACGCCGGCCCCGTGTAGACCCGGCCATATTCACGCAGACCAAAGGGTGGATGCCCGCAATGGCGCGGAATACCGCCAGCCTCGGGCTCACGCTCGAGCACCACCACCGTGCCCACACCCAGCTTGCGCAGGGTGATCGCCGCCGACAGTCCCGACGGCCCGCCACCGATAATCGCGACATCAATGTTTTCGACTTCAATGGGCTGCATGACAAACACCTGTTGCAAGGGGAATGGCCAGATGGCCAGCGCTCAGCTCGGCCACCCGCGCCCCACAATAAAAACCCTGGCAGCGCCCCATGCAGGCCCGCGTGCGCCGCTTCAACCCGCCCAGGTCACCGGGCGGCAGCGCGCTGGCCAAGGCATTCTGGATTTCCCGCAGGGTCACCATTTCACAGTGGCAGACGATTTCGCCGTAGCCCGGCCGGTGGTAGTCGCGTGGCAAATGTTCGGCGAGGTTAGGCAGCGTCGGCCATTGCAGGATGGACGCGGGGACTGGCGTGTGCTCGCGCTGATACAGGCTGAACACGTGCCGGGCGATGCCCAGCGCCGCCGTCAGGCCGGTGGAACGGATGCCGCCGACGCTGATCCAGTTCTTACCTTCGACCCGCTGCACCCGATACTCTTTCTTTTCCGTGGCCGGGCGCAACGCAGCATAGGTGGCAGTGACCGGCATGCCGTCGAGCGCGGGAATGCGCTCGACGGCAGCGTCCACCAGTTGGCGCAATACCTCGCTGTCGAGCCCCGCGTGCAGGCGGTCTTCCTGTTCTTCGGCGGTAGGCCCCACCAACAGGTTGCCGTAGACCGTGCGTGTCAGGACGATGCCCTTGGTGCGCTCATTGGGCACCGGCAGGATGATATTGCCCAGATAGCGCGCGGCCGCCTTGTCGAACACCACGAACTGGCCTTTGCGCGGGTGAATGGAAAAGCTCGATGCGCCCAGCAACTGTTGCTCCAGCATATCGCCGAACAACCCGGCGCAGTTGATGATCGTACGGCCGCGGATAAACCCGTTGGTGGTCTCCAGGGCCCAGAGATCGCCATCAAAATAGCCGCCGTTGACCTCGGTGTTGAGGCGCACCTGCGCGCCATGCATCATCGCCTGGAGCAGGTACCCCAAGGGCGCCGACCACGGGTCGATAAGGAATTCGCCAGGCACCTCGACCGCGCCCAGGGCATTGTGCGCCAGGTTCGGTTCCAGGCTGCGCAGCCGCTCGCGGCCGATCAGGCTGACATCGGCAATGCCATTGGCGTGTGCCTGCTCGACGATACCTTGCAGCTTGCCCAGGTCGTCCTCGTTCCAGGCCACCACCATCGCGCCGCTCTTGAGCAGCGGCAGCGACATCTGCTGGTGGATCTCCAGGTATTCCTGGTAGCCATCCTTCATGCACTGCAGCTCCAGGCTGCCGGTGGGCGCATCGAAGCCGGTGTGCAAGATCGCGCTATTGCCTTTGCTCGCCCCAGACAGGATATCCGGGCTCTTTTCCAGCAACAGCACCCGCGCCCCCTCCAGGGTAAAGCGCCGAACCATCGCGCATCCCACCACGCCACCGCCCACAACGATGACGTCGTAGATACCGCTCTGATTCGGGAAGGGTTTCGTCATGATCAAGCCTATGGGTGAAGTGAACGCATGGAATGCCTTGAAAGGGTGCAGGGCATATGCCACTGACCGAACCGGGGTTGGAATGACCGATTGGCTATGGCGTTTCTCGCAGTGCCCAAGGGCTCTGCGTCAGGACAAGCAGTCACAGCCATGCCAGCGCCTAATGTTTATGGGGATCCTGGCTTTAAACACAACGTGGAAAAGGCTGACCGGATCGGTGCGCACAGAGCGGACTCTGTCAAAAAGACGTTACTGTGGATTCGGTCAATACGCGCAAAAGCGCTACCTAAATACACATAAAATTTATACATGGTTACTTTTCAACACCTATAAAGCATGACCCAGACCGCTTTCCCACGGCCATATCGCGCTCTACCAGCGCCGATCAGTCAATAAAACCAACAAAAAATGACTGATACCCAAAATTAACCACATGAAATCCGCGCATTAACGACGTGAAGCCATCTTTCTTCGAGTCCTTCTATTAAAGACGTTGAAAGGGGCTGCGCTGAGACCACGGTGCCCCTCGCCCGAGCAGATTCTGCAGGCGGCACAGGTGCTCAAAGCGATTGACCGGGTGCGCCAACAGCCGAAGGCGACCGCAAAAACCAACTGCTGGAGCCCTCCGAAGGCAAGAACCGTGATGCTGACTACCCGCTGGGATTTCTGATCCGTAGCTGATGGAAATAAGAGGTAAATCAACAACTGCAGACGCAAGGGAATCATCCGGCGTTAAACCGCTACACAAGGCTAATGCCACGGTCGCTGTTTAACCCCGGACCCATTCCCAAACCTTCAGGCAGTCGCCCTTATGCTCAGTATTCCCAAGCACGTGAACCCGCAACGTCAGCCACCTCTTGCCTCCAACATCCTCCCCGGACCGCCGCCCTCCCGGCAAAAACGTGAAGCCCCCAACCCCGAAGGCCCCAACGAAAACCCGCGTATCGCAGGTGATCGCGAGCTGGCGATGGAGTATCACTCGGCGCTGTTGCTGGCCGCCAATGGCCAGAGAAACGTCACGATCAACACCCTTGCTCCCGAGTCCACGTTCGGCCAGTGGTGGACGCAACTGTCAAACGCCTTCAAATCGCCCGACATCCGTCAATGGATGCAAGACAAAGGCATCAATCCCCGCTCGATCGAACTGCATCCGCAATCCGGCAAAATCTCCTTCAAGCTCCAGCAGCACCTTGATCCCGAGCAGAAGCGACACACCGTCGGGCAAGACGACGCCCGCTGGGCCGCCATCAGCGGGCCCGTGCTCAAGGCCGGCCAAGTCATCGCTGCGGGCGACAGCGATACGGCCTTCTCGCCGCCGGCAAGCGACCTTATCGAGCCCGTTCCCTACTGGTTGGTCGGGCGCTTTTACAATGAGCGGCTGGACCTCACCGCCCCCTCAATGCGCCAGCGTGCTGCGCAAATCGACCAGAACCAAGGCTTCACACCGCTCGATCCAGCCACCTCGGCCCCCTTGATCAAGTCGCGCAGCGAAGATGAACTGCAAAACCAGGAAGCGCATCTGGGCGACATTGACCACCGGCACCAGGCCATCGCCGAGCTTCGTCACCTGGCAACGTCGGTCGAGCACGACATCGACTATGCCGGGCAGATCAGGAACCAACTGCACAAAAGCATGATCGAGCTGTCCCCCAACAGCACCTACCAGGCCAACCACACCGAGCAATCGAACAAGGTCAGCCTCCTGCAATTCATCGAAGACCATGGCTGGGACGTGCCCACCACTCACGAGCAGTTGGCAAACCTTGCAACCGCCCTCGCTACGCCAGCCCCCAAGGCACCGGCCAATGGCAACCTGGGTGGAGCGCTGGCCTGGCCCGAACCCCTTGACCGCGCCAGCCAGGAACAACTGCACTCGGACCTACGCGCCGGCAAGTTCGGCGATACCACGCTGAGTCCGTTTAACCATGTGCTGGATTATTTGCTGAACGGCAGGCAAATCTCGGCCGAGGACCAAAAACACCCACGGCAGTTGATCGATACCTTGCTCCATTCGCCCCGGGGCAAGGCACTGGGTAGCGCCATCCAGGCCACTTTCGAGGCGCGCGGCGTCAAAGGCAGTGCCACGGACTGGCTGTTGGCGGCCTTGAACATCGAGAGCGGCAAGCACCTGCATAACCCGTCACCCGGACAGATCGAGGGCTATCGGCTGGTCTCGGAGAACAATACGGGCAAGCCCGCCTCGGCGATCATCAAGGAACTCGCCGCGCACTTGCTCGCCCAAGGCAGCGCTTCGTCCCCTGAGAGCGCGGCAGTCAAGGCCCATCTTTTGCTGGCCAGCCGGGCACCGGAGTTCCTGGTCAAGGGCATTCCGAATCAGGTGACGCCGGGCACCCATAGCTGGGTCAGCCTGGTCACGGCAACCGCGCGCCTCGAAGCAAAAGCGCCAGGCAGCACGGCGACGATGAGCTACGCGCAAATCATGCTCGACGCCGCAACCGCCCCCATCACTGACGAAGAACGTCGTATTGAGTACACGGCGCAGAGCGAGGCGATCAAAGACTGGGGAGCAGCCAACGGCATGGGTTACCCGGCAACACCCACGGCCATAAATACCGTGCGCGAGGAGTTCAGTGCGCAGATTCGCGAGCTGAAAGAGGCCTCCGAAACCCAACTTGCGCAAATGCCTACCACCAAGGCAATTGCCCTCGAGCAACTGAAGAAAGCCCTGCCGGACATGGACCCGGCACTGTTCGACAAGAAGTGCATTACCTCGCAACCCTCCAGCCGTTATTTCCCGGGCCCCTACTCGATCCTCGACCTGTATATCGATGGTCGCGCGCTCAGCGGGGCTCCCGACTCGGCCGACAATTGGGGGGAGCATGGCCGTGCTTTTGTAAAAGACCTGACGTTTGGGGCGATCACCCTCGAGCCTGATGGCAAACCTGCGGCATGGGTTTCCTCATCTGAGGCGATCAACATCAGTGCTGTCATACCAAAGCTTAAAAACCTGGCGCGCCCGGTGGAGGCCTTCAACGAGACATTTGCGGGCTACGCCAATACGGTCAAGAAAGCCACGGCCACCCAGATCAAGCTGCTTATTTCAAAACTGCCGCCGCAAGACCGGGAGAACCTCGAGTTTGGCAAAATATCCATCAGCAAGGAGGTTCGCTACACCCGGGCCGATCACCCCATTCTCGTTGAACCGGGTGTGCTGCTGGTCAAGACCGAGCGCAACGGTAAGGTCATGACCTATGCCATTGACCGATTGAAAGGCACGGTGACCAGGCGACCGAACCAGAGTTACCAGGAGTACGCCCCCACCAGCGGCTTTTTACACGCATCAGGCGGCAAGAGATTCGATGCAGTAAAACCGGCGGGCCCGCACCCGCCTGGCATAACCGATGAAAACAAGGGGGCACAAGGCGCGCCCAACAGCTTCAACAGTGCCCGGACCCGCTACATTGCTGACGCAGTGATCGAGGCCATGGACCTGCCTGCTGTAGAACGCTACGCCAAGGGCGCCACCACCTTTGACACTGAACTACCGTTCTATAAGGCGCTTGAAGAAATCGCCCTGAACCTCATTCCATTTCGCTCAGCCATAAAGAACTTTATAGACGGCAACGTTGGCGAGGGCATTACCGACCTGGCGTTTGATATCTTCGGTTTTGCAATTGGCCTGGGCACCGCAGCCAAAGGTGCCAAAGCCCTCGCAGCCGGAGCATCGGCCCTTTCAAAACTGGGGCGTGCCGGCAAGATCATCGGGCGCGCGGCGGTTGGCGCACTGAATCCCGTGGGGGGGCTTGATGACCTGGCGCGCTCGGTAGCGAAGCTGGGGCGTACCGCCTCCAAGGGGGTCAAATACTTGCGTGGCTCCTACCGCAGCGTGAACCTGCTGGAGTTGGCGAAAAAACCTGATATCGCCGAAGGCACCTACAAGGCAGCCAATAGCGCACTTGAAAACAAAGCCTTGGCCAAGTTCGATGAGGCGAGCCAAAAATGGTATGCCTTTGACCCGCACACCCAGCGGGCGTACGGCAAAGCCCTGGACAACTTTGTGGCTACCCCCGACAACCCGATTGCTCTCGGCGGCGACACAACCCAGATCGCCAGCCAGCAGCACGGCCTGGCAGCAACCGGCACGTTCAAGGTTGGCCAGGAGACGACCGAAGGTAACGTCGTCATGTTTCAAGGCAATTGGCATCAATACGACCCGCTCAAGAAGCGAGCCTTTGGCCCCCCGATAAAGGAGTTCAAGCCGCACCGGGTAGCGGCCAATGGAGAGGTGAAATCCCTGAATGCCGATTTATCCGGGTATGAAGTCAAACATATCGCCCTGTCAGAACTAAAGATCAAGGGCCGACAGGGCAATGTGTATGTCGGGGGCAGCAATAAAGAGTATGTAAAGGTTGACGGAGCGCTGTATGAGTCACGCGTGAAAGATGGCCAGCGCGTGATCGTGCGCGCGGGAGGCGCAAGCCCCGATATCCCCGTCAAGGATCTGGGCGTTGCTGGCTGGGAACCCGTGTCCAGGGGTAACCGTCTGCTGGGCGGTGCCGGGAGCCCGCCCACGCCGTGGCGGCTCGACGAACATACTTATGTCGTGCCGATAGACGATGTCAAAACAACCGGGCGCCCACCCTCCCCCTACACGCTCAATTACATGGGCGTGGAGCATAGCGTCACGTTCAATAGTTCACTCGGTGCCTGGAAGGCAACGAATACCTCTACCGGTGTTGAAGGGGTTACTGACCAGTATTTCTGGAGAACCGGCAAAGGCAAGTGGCAGCGGGGAACCCTACAACAACTCGGCAAAGCCAAGAAAATCGACGCCCATAGATTCCAGTTCGTGGATGTCAGCCCGCCGATCTCCATACATGTCCCGAGAGATGCGAGGCCATTACCCAAACAACTGCATTATTTCTGGGCAGGCCAGGACATCCCCACCAACCTGGTGGAAAACATGGCCAACAATGCCAAGAAAGCCCCAGGCTACCAATCTGTTCTCCACGTAGATGCCGACAACCCAGCCATTTTCCAACAGATAAAAAGCAAGCTGCAGAGCAAGGCTCCCGACCTGACGGTGGTGAATCTCAATGAGGACGAGGTTTTCAAACAGTTGAAAAATGGCGAAATGTACGACTACTTTCGCCAAGGCCAGGGGAAAAACCTGGCCGCCGCATCGGACGTCGCACGCTATCCGATCATGAATAAATACGGCGGCATCTATCTTGATACCGATGATGTGATTCAAGCCGATATCGGCAATGTAGTTTTAAAAGCCGGCGCCAATGACGTTCTTCTTAACAAGCCTGTTGCCCATAGCCTGACCGGCTACAACCCGTTCTATAACACCAGTAACTTTGCAACGCAGCCGGGCAATCCCGTGCTGACGGACATGATCACAGAAATGAACCAACGTTTTTCCGCCAACAAGTCGTATTTCGCCGCCAATCGGCCCACGGTTTCCAGGGGCCCCAATGGACGGGTCCAATTCACCCCCGAATTCAATGCCTATGAGCGCAAGATCTTTGAGACGGTAGGGCCCAACCTGTTCAATGACATACTTAAAGCGAAACGACCCGACATGTACGACCTAGGGTTTGACGGCATTGCCAAAGAATCAAAAGTCGTCGGCAACAAAGTTGTTTCATCCGGACCGAGCGTCAATATCGAAGACGGTCTACGCGAGTTTTACGTGAGCAAGGGCATTGTTCCATCCAACCTGCTGGGTGTGAGGATCAAGGAAATGAAGGAACACTACCTCCCGCTGTTTCACAAATTCAACATCAAGGTGGGTGCTGAGCATTCCTGGATCGACGGCTGAGCCCTCACTCGGCGGATGGTCATTCGACCACCCGCCGCACCTTGAGCAATGCCGCGCGCAACGCCCCCTTATCCACCGAGCCCAGCGCCAGCCGGATCGCATGGGGCACCTGCCCCGACACCGAAAACGGCTCGGCAGTGGACACTGAAATCCCCTCCCGCGCCAGGGCCATGGTGACCTGGTCCGCGCGCACCTCCTCCCCCAGAGGCAACCAGAGAAAGTACGAGGCGGGATGGCTGATGTACGCCAGCCCCGCCAGCACCTCGGTCGCCAGCGCCTGGCGGGCCCGGGCGTCCTGGCGTTTTTGCGCCTCCAGCTGTACGACCGTGCCGTCCTCGATCCAGCCTACCGCGATGGCCGTCATCACCCCGGGGGCATTCCACACCGTGGCCATGAGCGTGCGCTCCAGCGCCGGCACCCATTCCAGGGGCGCTGCGACGAAGCCCACACGCAGGCCGGTGGCGACGCTCTTCGACAGCCCGCCCACATACACGGTGCGTTCCGGCGCCAGCTGCGCCAGCGGTGGCGGCGCCTGTTCGGCGAGGAAGGCATAGGCGGCGTCTTCGATGAGGATCAGCCCATGTTCGCGGGCGATGCGTACCAGTTCCTCACGCTGCTCGAGCCCCAGTACCCAGCCCAGGGGGTTGTGCAGGGTCGGCATGCAGTACACCGCGCGCACCGGGCGCCGGCCACAGACCTGGCGCAGCGCGGCCAGATCCGGCCCGTGCGGCGTAACCGCAATGGCGACGATCTCCAGGTGCAGGGCCTCGGCCAGCACCTTGAAACCGGAATAGGTCAACGCATCCACCGCCACCACATCGCCCGGCTTGAGCAATGCCATCATGCTCACCGCCAAGCCATGCTGGGCCCCGCCGACCACCAGCACCTGCTCGGCCGCCACGCTCAGACCACGGTGCAGCAGATGCCGCGCCATGGCCGCCCGCTCGTGGGGGCGCCCGGCATGGGGCTGGTAACGCAGCAGCGCTTCCAGGTCGCCGGACAACGCCAACTGGCGCAAGGCGGTGCGCAGCAGGTCGGCCTGGCCCGGCAAGGACGGGTAGTT
The DNA here is from genome assembly GCF_030687625.1 of Pseudomonas sp. FP2294. NCBI lineage: Bacteria > Pseudomonadati > Pseudomonadota > Gammaproteobacteria > Pseudomonadales > Pseudomonadaceae > Pseudomonas > Pseudomonas sp. FP2294. The sequence goes on along the minus strand of NZ_CP117441.1, from coordinate 2,523,879 downwards.
GAAGTTCAAATCGAGCATGCCCGCCGCCACCGCCATCTGACCAATGCCCTGCCCGGGCGCCAGGGCAATTTCCCGCACAAAGGTGCCGCGCCCGGTCTCGCCGCTGACCAGGCCCATGGCCTCCAGCTCGCTATACACCCGGCTGGCCGTGACCAGAGCCAGGCCATGGCTGGCCGCCAGTTGGCGGTGGGTGGGCAGGCGGGTGCCGGGCACCAGGGTTCCAGCGCGGATATCCCGGGCAAAGGCATCCACCAACGACTTGTAACGGGCACGGGGCATAGGCGATGTATCCATGACAATTTTTTGATTGTCCCAATCTTCCGCCCTAGGATGCGCCAAACGCAACCCCGCCCCCTACGAGCACACCCTGCATGGAACAGACCTCTCGGATTATCACCCCCGCGCACAGTCGCAGCGGTTGGATCAATGGCTTGATTGGCGTGCTGATTTTCAGCGGTTCGCTGCCCGCCACCCGCGTGGCGGTGCTGGAGTTCGAGCCGGTATTTCTCACCGTGGCCCGGGCGAGCATCGCCGCCGTGCTGGGCCTGTGCCTGTTGTGGCTGTTCCGGGAACAACGCCCCGCGCGCCACCAGTGGCGGCCGTTGCTGATTGTTGCCCTCGGTGTGGTGATCGGTTTTCCGCTGCTGACCGCACTGGCCTTGCAGTACGTGACGTCGGCCCATTCCATCGTATTCATCGGCCTGCTGCCCCTGGCCACCGCAGTGTTTGGCGTACTGCGCGGCGGCGAGCGACCGCGCCCGGTGTTCTGGCTGTTTTCGATCCTCGGCAGCCTGCTGGTGATGGGCTATGCCCTGACCCAGGGCCTGAGCGCCGCCCCCGCCGGCGACCTGCTGATGCTGTTGGCGGTGCTGGTGTGCGGGCTCGGTTATGCCGAAGGGGCCACGCTGTCACGCACCCTCGGCGGCTGGCAGGTGATCTGCTGGGCGCTGGTGGTGTCGTTGCCGGTGGTGGCGCCCCTGACCTTGCTCCTGGCCCCCGCCTCCTTCAGCGGGATCAGCCTGCCGGCGTGGCTGAGCCTGGGTTATGTGGCGATGTTCAGCATGTTGATCGGCTTTGTGTTCTGGTATCGCGGCTTGGCCCAGGGCGGTATCGCGGCGGTCGGTCAGTTGCAGTTGCTGCAACCTTTTTTCGGCCTGGCGCTGGCGGCCGGCCTGCTGCATGAACAGGTGAGCCTGGGCATGCTGGCGGTGACTGGCGCGGTGATTGCCTGTGTGGCCGGGGCGAAGAAGTTTGCGCGGTAGGGGGCTGCGCCATTAGGCTCATGGATTGGCCAAAAACAATAAGGATCCACGATGCACAGCCCTTCCCTGCAAGACACCACCGCGCCGGACGGCGTCTGTTACGGCTGCGGCCCACGCAATGCCCACGGGCTGCAGATCAAAAGCCGCTGGGATGAAGACGGCGTGCATATCGTCGCCGAGCACCTGCCCGACGCCCAGTATTGCGGCTGGCCCGACCTGGTCTACGGTGGCCTGATTGCAATGCTGGTGGATTGCCACTCCAACTGGACCGCCATGGCCTATCACTACCGTGCCGAGCAGCGCGAACCTGGGGAGGCGCCGCGCATCGACTGCGTGACCGGCAACCTGGGCATCAAATTTATCAAGCCCACCCCCATGGGCGTGCCACTGACCCTGCGCGCCAGGGTCGAGGGCGAGGTCGGGTGCAAAAGCCGCGTGGTCTGTGAGGTGTACGCAGGCGATGTGCTGACGGCGATTGGCGACTCGATCTTCGTGCGCGTCGATACCGGGCAGCTGGCGGCGTCGGCCCATGGCCGGCCCGCCTGAGAATGGTCTACATTCAACGCCACGTGCCGAAAAAAGGAACCTGACGATGACGCGCCTGACCGCCAAAGACTTTGCCCCCGAACTGCTGGAGCTCTACGACGGCTATGCCCACGGCAAGATCAACCGTCGCGAGTTTCTCGACCGCGCGGCCCTGTTCACCTTTGGCGGCCTGACCGCCTCGGCGCTGCTGGCCTCCCTGAGCCCCAACTACGCCCTGGCCGAACAGGTAAAGTTCACCGACCCGGACATCGTTGCCGACTACGTCACCTACCCTTCGCCCAAGGGCAACGGCCAGGTGCGTGGTTACCTGGTGCGTCCGGCAAAGGCCAGCGGCAAGCTCCCGGCGGTGGTGGTGGTCCACGAAAACCGTGGGCTCAACCCCTATATCGAAGATGTCGCACGGCGCCTGGGCAAGGCCGGGTTTATCGCCCTGGCACCCGATGGCCTGACCTCGGTGGGCGGCTATCCCGGCAATGATGAAAAAGGCGTGGCACTGCAACAGACCGTCGATCCGACCAAGCTGATGAATGACTTCTTTGCCGCCATTGAGTGGCTGATGAACCATGACGCCAGCACCGGCAAGGTGGGTATCACCGGCTTCTGCTATGGCGGAGGCGTGACCAATGCGGCGGCCGTGGCCTACCCGGAACTGGGCGCGGCGGTGTCGTTCTATGGACGCCAACCCGAGGCCAAGGATGTACCGAAGATCAAGGCACCGATCATGTTGCATTTCGGCGAGTTGGACACGCGGATCAACGAAGGCTGGCCGGCCTATGAGGCGGCGTTGAAGGCCGCTGGCACGACCTATGAAGCGTATATCTACAAAGGTGCCAACCACGGCTTCCACAACGACTCGACCCCGCGCTACGACGATGCTGCGGCGAACCTGGCCTGGGAGCGTACCTTGGGCTGGTTCCGTAAATACCTCGTGTAATTGCGGCGGTGGCTTCTCGGACGCCATCGCGGGCAAGCCCGCTCCCAAAGGGGATCTTTGCCGGACATACATTTGCGCCGCATCACAATTCAAATGTGGGAGCTGGCTTGCCTGCGATGGCGGTATACCAGCCACCAAAAATAGCGCCTGAACCACCGCCATCGCGGGCAAGCCCGCTCCCACAGGGGACTTTTGCCGGACACACATTTGCGCCGCATCGCAAATCAAATGTGGGAGCTGGCTTGCCTGCGATGGCGGTATACCAGCCACCAAAAATAGCGCCTGAACCACCGCCATCGCGGGCAAGCCCGCTCCCACAGGGGACTTTTGCCGGGCACACATTTGCGCCGCATCGCAAATCAAATGTGGGAGCTGGCTTGCCTGCGATGGCGTCCGAGAAGCCACCGACACCAGCAAGCCAGGCGCCTACAGGCCCTTCACCTGCTCCAACAGCCATTGCTTGAATGCCAGCATCGCCGGGGTTTCGGCGCGTGACTGCAGGCGCGTCAGCCAGTAGCTGCCGGTGCTGATGCCTACATCGAAGGGCTGGCGGATCACGTCCTGGGCCAATTGCCGCGAGAACATCATCGCCGGCGCCAGCGCCACGCCACTGCCCTGCAACGCCGCTTCCATCATCGCCAGGGACGAATCGAACACGATACTGCGCGGCACCAGGGTGTCGGCGGGCAAGCCTGCGGCCTGGAACCAGAGGTTCCATTCATCCGCCCGGTAAGAGCGCAGCAATGTGTGCTTCAACACATCGTCCGGGCCTTCCAACTGGCGGGCAATCGCCGGCACGCACAACACCGTCAGCGGCGCCTCCAGCAACTCACAGGCATGGGTGCCATGCCAGGCGCCCGCGCCGAAGCGGATCGCGTAATCCAGGCCCTCGGCCGCCACGTCCACGCGGTTGTTATGGGTCGACAACCGCAGATCGATAAACGGGCAGCGCGCCTGGAAATCCGCCAGGCGCGGTAGCAGCCAGCCCACCGCAAACGTGCCCACCGCCCCCACCGTGAGCACCTCACGGTAATGCCCGGCCTGGAACTGGCCGAGGGTCTGGGCGATACGGTCAAAGGACTCGCGCAGCACCGGCAGCAGCGTCTCGCCCTCGCGGGTGAGCATCAGGCCACGGGGCAGGCGCTTGAACAGGATGACGTTGAGCTGTACCTCCAGGCTCTTGACCTGATGGCTGACCGCCGCCTGGGTCACGCACAGCTCGATGGCCGCCCGGGTAAAGCTCAAATGCCGGGCGGAGGCTTCGAAAGCACGCAATGCATTAAGGGGTAAATGGGAACGCAGCATGGTCTAAGGCCAAATTTTTCTAATGACTGGGGCGAGATATCATCGGTTGTCCGGGGCCGGCAAACTGCCTATCTTGGCGGCGCCTGCGCAGGCAGTGATTAACCCGACCCTCCTCAAGGAAGCGACCACATCATGTACCAACATGTGCGCAACGTCACGATTCTCAGCCTATTGCTCGGTGCCGGCAACTGCATGGCCGCTGCCGACCTGCGTCAGGTGGTAGACGCCACCGTCAAGCCGCTGATGCAGCAGCAGGCAATTCCCGGCCTGGCGGTCGCCATCGTGCAAGATGGCAAGGCCCGATACTTTAACTACGGTATTGCCACCAAAGACAACCAGCAACCCGTCAGCGAGAACACCCTGTTCGAGATCGGCTCGGTGAGCAAGACCTTCACCGCTACCCTGGCCGGCTATGCCCAGGCCACTGGCAAGCTGCAGCTCGCGGAGCCGGCCAGCCACTACCTGCCAGCCTTGCGCGGCAGCCTGTTCGATCACATCAGCGTGCTCAACCTGGGCACCTACACCGCTGGCGGGCTGCCGTTGCAGTTCCCCAGCAAGGCGGACAATGCACAGCAAATGATCGGCTACTTCCAGCACTGGAAAGCCACTTTTCCCCCTGGCACCCACCGCCAGTACTCCAACCCCAGCCTGGGCCTGTTCGGCTACCTGGCGGCGCAGAGCCTTCAGCAACCGTTCGATGTGGCCATGGAAAAGACCCTGTTGCCCAAGCTCGGCCTCCAGCACACCTATCTCACAGTGCCCAAGGCGCAAATGGGTCTGTATGCCCAGGGCTACGACAAGGCCGGCAAGCCGTTGCGTGTCAGCCCGGGGGCGCTGGACAGCGAAGCCTACGGGGTGAAGACCAGCCCGGCGGACCTGGCCCGCTACATGGCGCTGAACATGGACCCGACGCCGTTGGAACAACCGCTGCAACAGGCCATCGCCGCCACCCATACCGGCTATTACACCGTAGGCAACACCACCCAGGGCCTGGGATGGGAGATGTACCCTTACCCGCTGAGTGTTGACGAACTGCTCGCCGGTAATTCGACGCCCATGGCCATGGAGCCGCATCCGGTCACCTGGCTGAACCCCGCCCAGCCGCTGCGCGCCAACACCCTGGTAAACAAGACCGGCTCGACCGGCGGCTTTGGCGCCTATATCGCTTATGTGCCGAGCAGAGGCATCGGCGTAGTGATCCTGGCGAACAAGAACTACCCCAATGCCGAGCGGGTGAAAGCGGCCCATGCGATCCTGCAGGCCATGGAGCAATAGCCCAGATTTTTTGAACCCGGCATGTTCCCAATGTGGGAGTGGACTTGCCCTAAAGCCGGTCAGTTAAGCGAACGCAATGCTCAAAGCAGTGAAGATCAAATGTGGGAGCGGGCTTGCTCGCGAAAGCAGTGGGTCAGTCAACATCAATGTTTGCTGGGCCGACGTCTTCGCGAGCAAGCCCGCTCCCACAGGGGGTCTGCGCTTAACTGAACGGCATTAGGGTTTGCCCACTCCCACAGGGCAGCCTCTGCGCCAGCGCTATCTCACGCCGCCAAGCCTTTACCGGCCCGTTCCAGATTGCGCCACAACCAGGGCGGCAGCACATCCGGGTCGAGGCTGTCGATCAGGTTCTTCAGGCCCAGCCCCAACTCCGTATCCCCTTCGATCACCAACCGCCGACGAAAGAACAAGGTGTCCGGATCTTCCTGACGGCTGGCCAATAACAGGAACTCGCGCCAGTTGCCGCTGATGGTCACCTGCGCCTCGGCCTTTTCGGCAATGCGCAGTCCGTCCCGGCCCAGGGTCAGATACCAGCGCAAGCCCAGGTCGGGAATGCGCAGGCACATCCAGCGCCCACGCAGCAGTTCAAAACCGCCATCGCGCAAAGGTTCGGCCAGGCAGCGATTCAGCGCCTGTTGCAACGCCAGGCGCTGCACCACAAAGGGCACCTTGCGCATCAGCGGCAGTAAGCGGTCGGCGCCCTTGAGCAGCCATTGTTTGCGACTCAGCACAGTCCCACCTCCTCGACCCGCAACATCCCGGCCTGGCCGTGCCAGTAGCCATTGCAACCTTCGACAAACAACGGCGGCGTGGCCCCCTGGCGGACCCGGTCAAAGGCTTCGACGATGCCCACCATGCCCTGGGCCCGTGGGCTCAGGCGCAGCAGGTCGGCGCCGCAACTGACCAGCCCCGGATAGTCGGCCAACAGGTTGGTGACATCCGCCGACATGGTCTGGATGCCATTTAACGTAAACAGCGCCTGCCCTTCCTGGCTGGTCAAGGCCATGCCATCCGGGTAGTTGAGGCAGCAGAACTGGCAGTCATCCTTGGGCCGGTTTTCCGCCCGCGCCGTAAAGCAGCGCGCCGAATAGGCCAGGGGCAGATGCCCATAGGCGAACACTTCGACTTCAGGCAACGGCCGGCCCAGTTCACGCACCTGCTCCAGCACATCGCCAATCAGTGCGGCCGAACATTCCACCGGCGGCACCCAGCGCATCATCCCCGCATCCAGCAATTGCACGAGAGCGTGGCCGTTATACAGATTCAGCGCCGGGCCGCCGACAAAGGGCAGCTTGCGTTCGGCGAGCAGTTGCACGGCGCCCATGTCATTGGCTTCCACCAACACCTCGCCGTTGTCACACAGGCGACGCAGGCTCGACAGCTCCGACGCGGCCTCGATCAGGGTCAGGCTCGACAGCACGATTTGCGCGTTGCCCGCCGAGCGCAATTCGCGGCCCAGGCCCAACCATTGATCGAGGTTGAACGCGCGGCGTTTGGAGCACACGGTTTCCCCCAGGTAGATCACATCCAGCGCCAGGCTGGCCATCTCGGAGTAGAACTGCCCCAGTTGTTGCTTATCCCAGTAAAACAGCACCGGTCCCAGGCTGAGTTTCATGTACGGCTCCTCATTGCCACGAACGATGGTAGGCGCCCAGGGTGGTCTGGCTGCCTTCGGATAGACCGGCCAGCACACTGCGCCACTGGTCCTTGACCACAAAGCGTTCCGGCGCGCTGCGGTGGGCGTCCAGCGCGGCGCGCCAGACCCCGGTGACTTGCTCGACATACGCCGGGCTGCGCTGGCGGCCTTCGATTTTTACCGCTGCGACGCCCATGGCGATCAACTCGGGGATCAGGTCCAGGGTGTCGAGGCTGGTGGGTTCTTCGAGGGCATGGAAGCGCTTGCCATCGACCATGAAGCGGCCCTTGCACAGGGTCGGGTAGCCTGCCGGCTCGTCCGGGGTGTAGCGGTCGATCAGCACTTCACTCAGGCGCGCACTCAGGCCGTCGGCGTCTTCACTCCAGCGCACCGCCTTGGCCGGTGAGCACACGCCACACAGGTTCGGCGATTCGCCAGTGATGTACGAAGACAGGTGGCAACGGCCCTCGGCCATGATGCACAGGCTGCCAAAGCCAAACACCTCAATCGGCACCGAGCTGCTGGCGGCCACATGCTTGACCTGGGCCAGGGACAACACCCGGGGCAATACCGCACGACGGATACCGTAGCGCTCGGCGTAGAACTGCAACGCTGCCGCATGGGTAGCCGAGCCCTGTACGGAAAGGTGCAAGGCCATTTGCGGATGGCGGCTGCTGGCGTACTGCAGCACCCCCGGATCACCTGCGATCAGGGCATCCACGCCATGGTCGGCAGCGCGGTCCACCGCCCGTTGCCAGCGCTCCCAGCCCTTGGGCTGCGGGTAGGTATTGACGGCCACATACAGCTTGCGCTGGTGCTGGCGGATATGGGCGACGGCACCGTCGAACTGCTTGTCGTCCATATTCAGCCCGGCAAAATGCCGGGCATTGGTGTCATCGCGAAACCCCACGTACACCGCATCGGCACCTTGGCGCACGGCGGCTTTAAGCGCAGGCAGATTGCCTGCCGGGCAGACCAGTTGCATGGTTGATCCTCATCAGAAAATTCATCACCAACACCGCCCCCACAGTGATTTCCATCAAAGGGGGTTACTGCATCAGTTCGGCAAAAGACACGAACCGCACCAGCCCGCCCTTCTCCACTAGCTGATCACGCTCCACAATCGCCAGGCCATCGGCCCAGCATGCGGCGCTGAGCATCGCCGAGCTTTGCCGGGGGTGCAGCGTGACCCGCGCCTGGCCGTCGAGACCCGGGGTCAGGCGTGCGCGCAGGTATTGGCGACGGCGGTTGCGCTGGGCCCAGATAAAATCGGCCGGCACCAGCAGCGGCACTGACGTGACCTCGGTCACACCCTGGGCGCGCAACAGAAACGGACGCACCACCACCAACGCGGTAATCAGTGCGGCCGAAGGGTTGCCGGGCAAACCGATCCATGGTTTGCCGGCTACATCGCCAAACGCCAGGGGCTTGCCCGGCTGAATCGCCAGGCGCCAGAAATCAACGTGGCCCAGTTCCTTGATGGCTTGCTTGAGGTGATCTTCCTCGCCCACCGACACTCCGCCGGAGGTCAGCAGCAGGTCGCATTCCGAGGACGCCAGGCTCAATGCATCGCGGCTGACGGCCAATTCGTCGGCCATCACCCCATAGTCATGCACCTCCACGCCCCAGCCTTGCAGCAAGGCCGCCAGGCAGTGGCGATTGCTGTTGTAGATCTGCCCTGGAGCCAGGTGATCGCCCGGCTCGCGTAGTTCATCACCACTGCTCAACAGGCACACCCGCAACGGTCGATAGACTTTGACCTGGGCCAGCCCGGCAGCCGCCTGCAGGCCCAGTTCCTGGGCGCGCAGGCGCTTGCCGGCCGGCAGCAGCAAGGCGCCCTGGGTCACTTCTTCGCCTTGCTTGCGCACATGCTCACCCGTGCGCATCGGCGGGCACCAGATGCGTTGGCCATAGACCCGGCAACGCTCCTGGGGCACCACGGTGTCGGCCCCGGCCGGCAAGGGTGCGCCGGTAAAAATGCGCATGGTCTGCCCGCTGCCCAACGCCGTCGCGGCCTCCTCGCCAGCGGCAATCCGCCCGGCCAGGCGCAGGTAACCGCCCTCGGCCGGCAGGTCGGCAGCGCGCAAGGCGTAGCCGTCCATGGCGCTGTTGTCCCAGGCCGGCAGGTTTACCGGGGAAAAGATGTCGCCGGCCAACACCCGGCCCAGGGCCTGGGCGGTTTTCACCTGCTGCGTGGACGGCGGTGGCGGTGCCTGGGCCAACAGGCGTTCGATGGCCTCATCCACCGGGATCAGTTCGCCGCTTTCACACACCGATGTAGTCATGGCCGAGCCTCACAAGGTTCCAGCACTTGCGCGGCCTGGGGCTTGAGGTGCGGGGCGAAGTTACAGGGCCCGGTGCGGCTGTCCAGTTGCCCCAGGAGGATCTTGTCCCAACCGGTGCGGCAGGCGCCGGGCGAACCGGGCATGCAGCACACCAGCACGCCATTGCTCATGCCGGCCAGGGCGCGCGATTGCAGGGTCGACATGCCAATCTCTTGCAGGGACACCTGGCGGAACAGTTCGCCAAAGCCTTCGACATGCTTGTCCAGCAGTGGCAATACCGCTTGCGGGGTGTTGTCCCGCGCGGTAAAGCCGGTGCCGCCGGTGGTGAGGATCACTTGCACCTGGGGGTCGGCGATCCATTGCGAAATCTGTGCGCGGATCTGGTAGATATCGTCCACCACCAAGGCCCGGTCAATCAGCGCGTGACCAGCGGCTTGCACGCGGTCGCACAGGGTTTGCCCCGAGGTGTCGCTGTCAAAATTGCGCGTATCGCTGATGGTCAGTACGGCGATATTCAGTGAGACGAAATTGCGTTGAGTCAGATGTGCCATGGTGAAAATCCCGGAATAAATGAGCAATGGCGCCAGCCTGCACCGCAAAGGCCGGCGGGCCTATTCCTCCGAGGAGGTACCTCTAGGTGAATTCAGGGGGCCAGGCGGCTGCGCTGCCAGGTGCCGTCGTGCAGGCGGTAATCGAGGCGGTCGTGCAGGCGATCGGCGCGGCCCTGCCAGAACTCCACACGCTCGGGTTGCAGGCAGTAACCGCCCCACTCCGCCGGGCGCGGCGGTGGTTGCCCGGCAAAGCGTTGGGTGGCATCGCGCAGACGGCCTTCCAGCTCGGCGCGATGGGCCAGGGGCTGGCTTTGCGGCGACGCCCAGGCGCCGACCTGGCTGGCCAGGGGCCGTGAGTTGAAGTACTCATCGGACAGCTGCGGCGCCAAACGCACGACCGTGCCTTCGATGCGCACCTGGCGTTCCAGGCCCGGCCAGAAAAAGGTCATGGCCGCGCTGGGATTGCTCGCCAGCTCCTGGCCCTTGGCGCTCTGGTAGTGGCCGAAAAAGGTGAAGCCTTCAGCGCTGAAGCCCTTGAGCAAGAGGATCCGGCAATGGGCACGGCCCTGGGCATCGACGGTGGCCAGGGCCATGCTGTTGGCCTCCACCGGCGCCACTTCAGTCTTGCGCGCCTGCTCCAGCCACTGGCCGAACAATACGAGGGGATCGTCCTGTACCAGGTCATCCCGCAAACCGTACAGGGTGTAGTTGCGGCGCATCTGCGCCAGGGAAAGGGGCATGGGGCGAACCTCCGGTCAATTCGCCACAGTCTGATCAGCCGCCGCCCTGCGCACCTTGATCGCGATCAACTGCGCGCCGCGGCATGGCGTCGCAGGCCGTTACTTGAGCCCCAGGCGCCGCGCCAGTTTGTGCAGGTTGCTGGAGTCCAGGCCAAGCATGCGCGCAGCGCTGGCCCAGTTATCGCCGGACAGGCTCAACGCCTGGCGCACCTTCTGGCGCTGGCAGTCGTCCACCGCATCGCTCAAGCTCTGGAACGCCGGCGCCGGCACTTCAGGCACAGGGGCCTGGGCCAAGGTGGCGCTGTCGAGATCCAGCAGCTCGGCTTCCAGGGTCATGATCTGGTTGCGATTGCCACCCCGGCTCAACTGCTTCAGAGCGGCGCGGCTGATCACGTGTTCCAGCTCGCGGACATTGCCCGGCCAGGCATAACCGAGCAGGGTCTGCTCGGCCGCCGGAGACAGACGCAAACCGCGCAGGCCCAGGCGCGCCCGGTTGAGCTCCAGGAAATGCCCGGCCAGCAGCAGCACATCGTGGCCACGCTCGCGCAGCGCCGGGATCGGTACCGGGTACACCGACAGTCGGTGGTACAGATCGGCGCGAAACAATCCTTGGCGAATGCTCTCGGGCAGGTGGCGGTTGGTCGCGGCGATAATCCGTACATCCACATGCAACGGCTTGTCGGCACCCAGGCGCTGGATCTCGCCGTTCTGCAAGGTGCGCAGCAGTTTGGCCTGCACACTCAACGGCAACTCGCCCACTTCATCGAGGAACAGCGTGCCGCCGTTGGCCGCATCAAAACGCCCGGCACGGTCGCTGGTGGCGCCGGAAAACGCACCTTTGACATGCCCGAACAACTCGCTCTCGGCCAACGACTCCGGCAGCGCCGCGCAGTTGACCTGGATCAGCGGCTTTTTACTGCGCCGCGACAGGCGATGCAGACGGCGCGCAAACAACTCCTTGCCCACCCCGGTTTCGCCGAGCAGCAGCACCGGCAGGTCCGAATCGGCGAGCACATCCAGCTCGTTGAGCAGTTGATGCAGCACCGGGCTCTGGCCGAGGATTTCGCCATCTTCGACGCTGGGCAAACCCGCCAGCGGCTCATTGCGCGACAGGCGCAGGCTGCGGTTTTCCTGCTCCAGGCGTGTGACCCGCACCGCGGCCTCGATCTGCAAGGTGCAGCGTTTGAGTTGCTCGCGGGCATTGGCGTCGAAGGTCCCGGCATGCAGCGCATCCAGGGTGATCGCGCCCCAGGGTCGGCCTTCGACGAACAGGCTCACGCCCATGCAGTCATGCACCGGCAGCGGTTCGCCGACCTGGGTATCGAGTAACCCGTCATACGGGTCCGGCAGGCGGCTGTCGGGTTCGAACCAGGTCGGCTCGCGGGACGCCATGATCGCCGCCAGCCGCGGGTGCTGGGCAATCACAAAGCGTCGGCCAAGGGCCTCATGCACCAGCCCCACCGTGGCCACCGGGCGCAGGCTGTCGTCGCCGTCCAGGCGCAACAGGCCCACGGCGCCGCTATGGAAATATTCACGCAGGGTCTGCACCAGGCGTTGCAGGCGCACAGCATTGGGCAGTTCGACAATCAGATCGGCCGACAGACTTTCACGCAACATGGTCATTACTACCCTTGTATGGTCGGTTCTACCGTGCAGCATCAGGGTGTTCCTGACCACTACAAAAAATTAATCGCGTTTTTTCAATGACTTGCCGGTGGCACAAGGCATGCAATCACCGGCTTATCTGTTCACTTGATGAGGAAACCCGATGAACGCCATCGCCCCGGACAGCCTGCCCCAGGCGCAATTGATCGAGCATTTGCTGCAGCGTTACCACGCCCGCCACCGCGAACAACTGCCGGAACTGATCCGCCTGGCCAGCCGCGTCGAGCAGGTCCACGGCCATCACCTGGCCTGCCCCAATGGCCTGGCCGACTTGTTGCGGGATATCGAGCAGGAACTGGAGGGCCATATGCTCAAGGAGGAACAGGTGCTGTTCCCGATGCTGCAAATGGGCATGGGCCCCCAGGCCGCGCCGCCGATCCAGGTCATGCGCTATGAGCATGAACAACACGGCCAGGCCCTGGAGCAGTTGCTGGCGCTGACCCATCGCATCCAGCCGCCCGCTGACGCGTGCAATACCTGGCGCACCCTGTATCAAGGGCTGGAAGCGTTTCATGCAGACTTGCTGGAGCATATTCATCTGGAAAATGACGTGTTGTTTGTTCGTGCGCTAACAGCCTGACCCCTCTCCGTAGGAGCGAGCTTGCTCGCGCCTACAGGACTCAGCGCAGCATCAGCTTGGCCAGGATCACGATCAGCACCATATGCCCAAGGATGCTGCGGCGAATCCATACCGCTCGCAACGGGCTCAGGCGCTTTTGCGTCAGCCAGTACGCGAGCAACAGGTAATGCCCGATGATGCTCAGCGCCAATACGATCTTCAGGCTCAACATCGCCGAAAAATGACTGGCCCAGGGCGCGCCCAGCACGCCGCGGTAATGCCAGGCCAGGCCGACGCCCGCGCCATACAACAGCACCACCACCCCATGCAGCACCTGCCGCGAACGCCGGGCAATGGCTTGCTCGCTGGTGAACTGCGCCGACCAGGCCAACTCTTCGCGGGCGCGGTGCCAGATGAAAACCTCGAAGAACAGCGTGCCGATAAAGGCGATGGCCGCCAGCAGATGCACAATCAATAACCACGAATAGAGCATTGCCGTTCTCCTAGCCCGGATGGCCGTCAACCCGCGCACGCCACAGCATTGGGGCATAGCGCCATAGATACAGGCCCAGGCCCAGGGTCCAGCACAGGCCCGCCAGCCACAGCGCGGCATACGGCCAGATCAGCACCAGCAGCACCCGGCTCAGGCAGGCCAGGTTCAACAGCGCGAAAGCCAGGGTCATGCCCTTGGGCGGCGTCAGAGGCCGGCCGGTATGACCGAGGCTGACCCGCGCGATCATCGCCAGGATCAACCCGCCCATTGCCCCGACCGTCAGCGCATGCACCGCCAGGCTCGGGCTCAGTGGCACGCCCACGTGCCACAGCGCCATACCCAGGCAGGCCACAGCCAGCCAGGCATAGGCCAGGTGCAGCGACCAAAGCAGCGGCACGCGCCACAAGCCTGGGTCGTGCCAGCGCACCAGGCGCAGCAGATGACCGAGCCCCAGCAGGGCAAACAACAGGCCGACCCAAAGGCTGGGCATCAGCGCCACGCCGCTGGCATACAGCAGCGCCACCAGCGCCGAGCCTGCCAACAGCAGGTAATCCAGCCACGGCCAGGGCTTCACTGCTTCAGTGCGCCCCAGGCCTCGCTGAGTGAAGAACGGAATCACCCGCCCGCCGATCAAGCCCATCATCGCCGCCACCAGCCACAACCCGGTCAACACCGCCTGGCGCTGCCAGCCTTCGTCAGCGCGCAGCAGGCCATACAGGGACAGGCCATCGGCCAGGGCCAACAACAGCAGGACCAGCACAATCGGGTAGTTGCGTTGTTGCCGCACTTTCCACAGGGTCCAGCCCATCAGCCCGGCGACCGCCAGGGGAAAGCTCAGCTCCAGCACCGCCAGCAGCGGCCACGGCAGGTTGAACAGCCAGGCCAGGCGTGCGGCCAGCCATACCCCGGCCAGCACCGCCAGGGGCATGCCGCTGATGCCGGGGCGGCCGGTCCAGGTCTGCACCGCCGTCAGCAGGAACCCGCCGATGATTGCCAGGGCAAAACCGAACAGCAGCTCATGGCGATGCCACGCCAGCCAACCGCCCGCCGGCTGCCAGCCCGCATCGCCGGCCAGGGCCAGCAGCCACAGGGGGATCGCCAGCAGCGCCAACAGGCAGCCACCGAGGAAAAATGGCCGGAAAGCCAGGCGAAACAACGGGGTAATCGACATAGCCTTGCGTCGATCCAGCACTTGCATACCACCACTCCTCAAGTCATTGCCGGCCCGATCATCCGGGATTGCCCGCCCCTGGCCCTTGTCGCAGATCAAGCGGGGTCCAGAGGCGGCGCACTATCCTTGGGGCCGTCGCGCAATCAGTGTTGCAAGGGCCGGGCCGAATTCCCCGGTGCGCCGCCCCACCCCTGTGGGAGCTGGCTTGCCTGGGATGCAAACACCTCGGTCTGGCGGTTACACCGCAGCGATGCCATCGCAGGCAAGCCAGCTCCCACAGGGGGGCGGTGTTGTATATGAGGGTTTAAATAACCATTAGAGGGTTAAAAGAACCCTTATAGGCCAGGTCATTTTGACCCTCAAGGCGCTACAGCCCAGGTTTTACAAGGCCCGTGCCTTGGCCCAGCTCTTGCTCTACTCGGTTATCCCTTATTACCGCCCCCACGGAGTCACCATGAAAAAAGTCATCCAGCCCCTCGCCTGGTTCGTGATCCTCGGTTCGATGATGGCGGCGGCCAGCGGCCTGTCGTTGTGGCTTGTATGATCCCGTCCCTGAGCTGTTCCAAGGATGCACCCCGGGTTTTGCACCGCGTGCATCATCAGATCCTGCGCAGCCATCACCTGTTCGAGCCGCTCAACGAAGAGCAGATGGATGAGTTGATGGCCAGCAGTCAACTGCTGAGTGTCGACAAGGGCGAGCCGTTGTTCCGCCAGGGCGAACCGGCCGATGCGTTTTACTTCGTGATTGCCGGCGCGGTGAAGATCTACCGCCTGACCCCGGACGGCCAGGAAAAAGTCTTTGAGGTGATCGGCGAACGACAGACCTTCGCCGAGGCGATGATGCTGATGGACACCCCCAACTACGTGGCCTGCGCCGAAGCGGTGTGCCCCACGCAGTTGTATCGCCTGTCCAACGCCACCTATATGCGCCTACTTCACAGCAACAGCCGCCTGACTTTCGCCCTGCTGGGCAAGTTGTGTGTGCGCCTGCACCAACGGGTCAACGAGATCGAGACCCTGTCGCTGAAAAACGCCACCCACCGGGTGGTGCGCTACCTGATGACGCAATTGGTGCGCCTGCACAGCGTCGACAGTTCGTTCGAACTGCCCATGGCCAAGCAGTTGATCGCCGGGCACCTGTCGATCCAACCGGAGACGTTTTCGCGGATCATTCGCCGCTTGATCGACGAAAAAATCATCACCCAGGACGGGCGCCAGATCGCCATTCTTGACCGCCTGCGCCTGGAGCAATTCGAATGAACGCCGTGCGGGCCTGCCTGTATTGCCAACATGCCAACCCGCCGGCGCAGACGGCCTGCGAACGCTGCGCCATGCCCCTGCCCGCCTCCACCGCACACCTTGAGGCGCGACGGCTCAAGCGCTTCCAATGGTTCTGCCTGGGGCTGGCCGTGTTCTGCATCGTGATGTTTTTCTGGCTGCCCCGGGACTTCTACTGATCTTCGGTCAACTGCCGGTAGAGCTGCGGCAAGCGTAACGGCAGTTGCTCCGGCTGACGGATCAGGGTGTAGCCGTGGGCGCCGAACATGTACGGCAGGTAATCCCCGGCCTGTTTGTCGATGGTGATGCAGAACGGCACCAGGCCCTGACGCCGCGCTTCCATCACGGCCTGGCGGGTATCCTCCACGCCATAGCGCCCCTCATACAAGTCCAGGTCGTTGGGCTTGCCATCGGTCACAATCAACAGCAGTTTGCGCCGTTGCTTGCAGGCCCCCAGGGTTTGGGTGGCGTGGCGGATGGCTGCGCCCATGCGCGTGTAGTAACCCGGTTTCAGGCCCTGAATGCAGCCACGGGTATGGTCGTCGTAGGGTTGCTGGAATGACTTGAGCTGCTGCAGGCGCACCTGCTGGCGACGCAAAGACGAGAAGCCATACAAGGCAAACGCATCGCCCAGGCCCGCCAGGCTTTCGCCAAACAGCAACAGGCTGTCGCGGATCACATCGATGACCTTTTGCGTATCGTTCAAATGGGCGTCGGTGGACATCGACAAATCGGCCAGCAGCAAACAGGCCAAGTCCCGCCGGGTGCGGCGCTGCTCCTTGAACAGGCCACGTTCGGCGCACGCTCCGTGTTGGCGTTCGACATGGAAGTCCAACCACGCCTGCAGGTCCAGTTCTGCGCCCTGGGGCTGTTGGCGCAGCCATTGGCGGTCGGTGCGCAGTAGCTGGAACTGGCGGCGCAAGCGCGCGGCCTGGGGCAACAGGCGCGCCGGCAACGGCTGGGGCGCACTGTCCCGGGGTTGCATCAGTTGCAGGTTGACGAAATTCGCTTGCAGGCACTGTTGGCGGTAGTCCCACTCGGGCAGCTTGATGCCTTCGCCCAGGGGGATATCGTCGACGTCGGCCGGGGGCAGATCCAGGTGCAACTTGAGCCCGCCGCTCTTGCGCACGCGCTGGCGCGACAGGCTCAACTGGTCGAGGTCTTCGGCGACCCGCGCGGCATCTTCGTCCTCGGAATCGTCGGCCCAGCGGTCCAGATCGACATGCTCGGTCCAACTGAACAGGTTTTCCAGGCGCACCACCAACAGGCCGCCGTCGCGGCTGTTGTCGTCGACCCGGTTGGCCTGTTTAGGCGCACCCTGCTGTTCGCCGGGCCGGGTTGCCAGGTCGTCGCCCTCTTCGTCCTGATCTGCGGCCTGCGGGCTGTGCAGGTGCAAGGGTGGATACAGCCACAGCGGCAACGGCCAGGCGGCGCGCTCGCTGCGGGGTAACTGGCGGATGCTGCCGGGTTCGCGCAGGGCCTTGCGCAAGGCTTTTTCTACGGCAGCTTCGGCGGGGTTGAGGGTGGCGGGATCGGGGCGCAATTGCAGGTGGGCGTCCACCAGGCGCTGATAACTGGGGAGCATGGCCGGGTAGCGCTGCAACAGCAGCCAGGTCCAGCGCTGATTGTCCCGGGCCCAGTGGGTCATCGGCCCGGCGTGCGCGGCCAGCAGCGCCAGCCAGCGGTACAGTTCCAGGTTCAGGGCGGCCGAGGGAAACACCGCCAGGCTTGCCGGCAGGCGCAGGCGATGACCATCGCACGAGGCCAGGGGCGCCTGCCGGCAGGTGCCGGCGATGCGCATCAACAGGTTGCGCCGCAGCAGCAGATCGCGCTCGCTGGCGGCTTCCACGGCTATCCCATGGGCGCCGCCCAGGGCGCGGAACAACAGGGCCAGGCTGCGCTGGCGGTCGACCAGATCGACCCGCGCCTCGGGGAAGTCGGCACTGGCGCGGCGGGTGATAAAGCGGTGCCAGACACTGCCGACCCACTCTTCCAACTCAAGGGTAAAGGCCATGTGAAGTGCTCCAGACGTAAAACGGCCCGCAGAACCTGCCGGGCCGCCCTCTTGGGGATTGACGTTTACCGGTTAAGCCGTCACGGGAGCGGCAGAGTTCAAGCCCTTGCCCCGCTGCCGGAAGCTCCACAGGTAGCAGAGCAGGCCGAGCAGGAACACCACGCCACTGGCCAGGCGTGCCCAGAACAGCACCGTCAGGTGGTCCATGGTGGCCATGAACGGCAGCGCCACACCGTCCACTTGCCAGCGTTGCAGCCAGACCTGCACGGCACCGGCAGCGGTGAGGAACAGGGTGATCATCACCATCGACAGGACCATCATCCAGAAGCCCCAGATCTCCAGGGTCTGCGAGCGTGCATCCGGTGCTTCACCAATACCGCGCAGGCGGGGCATGGCGTAGCTGATCAGGGTCATGACGATCATCGCGTAGGCACCGAAGAACGCCAGGTGGCCGTGGGCGGCGGTCAGTTGGGTGCCGTGGGTGTAGAAGTTGACCGGTGCCAGGGTGTGCAGGAACCCCCAGACCCCGGCGCCGAAGAACGCCGTGACCGTGGTGCCCTTGGCCCACAACGTGGCTGCCCGGTTCGGGTGCTGGCGGCGACGCTGTTTGACCATGGTGAAGGCAAACATCACCATCGCCAGGAAAGGCAGGGGCTCCAGGGCCGAGAAGATCGAGCCGACCCACAGCCACACCTCAGGCGCGCCGATCCAGAAGAAGTGGTGACCGGTGCCGATGATCCCGGTGATCAGGGCCATGGCGATGATCACGTACAGCCATTTTTCCACGACCTCACGGTCGACGCCGGTGACCTTGATCAGCACAAAGGCGAGCATCGAGCCCATGATCAGCTCCCACACGCCTTCCACCCAAAGATGCACCACCCACCACCAGTAGAACTTGTCCCGCGCCAGGTTGCCCGGGTTGTAGAACGAGAACAGGAAGAACACCGCCAGGCCGATCAGCCCGGTCATCATCACCATGCTCACGGTGGTCTTGCGGCCCTTGAGCAGGGTCATGCCGATGTTGTAGAGAAAGCCCAGGCAGACAACCACGATGCCCATTTTGGTGATGGTCGGCTGTTCCAGGAACTCACGGCCCATGGTCGGCAGCAGTTCGTTATGGGTCAACTTGGCCAGGGCCGCATAGGGCACCAGCAAGTAACCGAGAATGGTCAACACGCCGGCGGCGGCAAACACCCAGAACAACAGGATCGCCAGCTTGGGACTGTGCAACTCGCGGTCGGCCTCTTCCGGCACCAGGTAGTAGGCGGCGCCCATAAACCCGAACAGCAGCCAGACAATCAGCAGGTTGGTGTGGACCATGCGGGCCACGTTGAACGGGATCAGCGGGAACAGGAAGTCGCCGATCACGTATTGCAGGCCCATGATCAAACCGAACAGCACCTGGCCCAGGAACAGGATCAGCGCGAATACAAAGTAGGGTTTGGCGACGGCCTGGGATTGGAATTTCAGATATGGATTGACGGTACGCATCCCTCAGCCCTCCTTGTTTGGCGGCCAGCCATTGGTGTTGATCTTCGAGCTCCATTTGAGGAACTCGGCCATATCGTCCACCTCCTGATCGCTGAGGTTGAATTGCGGCATCGCGCGCCGGCCCGGAACGCCCAAGGGTTGCATCTTCATCCAGGCGTGCAGGAATGGCTTGAACGCTTCATCGCCGCCACGGCGGTTGAACACATTGCCCAGTTCCGGCGCAAAGTACGCGCCCTCGCCCAGCAAGGTGTGGCAGCCGACGCAGTTGTTGCGCTCCCAGACGCCCTTGCCGCGGACCACGGATTCGGTGAGTAGCTCCTGATTACTGCGAGAGGGAAAGGTTTGTTCGGTGTGGTAGGTCAGGGCCAGGAATATCAGGAAGAAGAACACGCTTCCTCCGAAGTAGATATTCCTGGCCATGCCCTTGGTGAAGGTCTCTGACATGGTCGCTTCCTCATTGCTTGGCAGGGACCATGATAGGAAGTGAGGGGGTAAAAGCTGCTTGATGGCGATCAAGAAATGCTGATGGTTTTGGTCGGGTATTGGGTATTGGTTGGGGTTGGGGTTGGGGTTGGGTACATATCCGTTGCTGCGGTCACGGCGGCTATTGGTTCCGCTCTTACAGCGGGTCACTTTTGGAAAAGAGCCCCAAAAGTAACCAAAAGGGCTCTTGCCCCACCACTCGGCACCTCGCCTTGGCTCGGTGTGCCCGTCATCCGACATTGATTTGGGGGGCCGCCGCGATGGGCCATCCATGGCCCAGCGCGGCTAACCCGGCGTCCTGCCGGGTTACCCCCCAAATCAATATCGGATGACGGCCAGCGTGGTTTAACGGGGCGCCTAAGATCAACATCACAAGCAAAGCGAGGCGGCCTGACAGCCGACCTGATCGTCGAGGCGTGCGCGTACCCCTGTGGGAGCGGGCTTGCCTGCGATGGCGATGTATCAGTCGATAAATGTATTGGCTGATGAACCGCCATCGCAGGCAAGCCAGCTCCCACAGGGGAAGGCAGCTTCGCACCCCGGCTTTGCTGTTGCTCTGCTTTTGATCTGGCTTTTGATCTTAGGCGCCCCGTTAAACCACGATGGCCGCAGGCAGGTATTGCGCAGTGGGCACCCCGGCATGGATGCCGGGGTAGCCGCGACACGGCCAGGGATGGCCGATCGCGGCGGGCCCACGGAGCAATGCCTGACTGCGGGCATGCCGAGCCTAGGCGAGGCACCGAGTGGTGGGGCAAGAGCCCTTTTGGTTACTTTTGGGGCTCTTTTCCAAAAGTGACCCGCTGTAAGAGCGGAACCAATAGCCGCCGTTACCGCAGCAATGGATATGCACCCAACCCCACCCCTGAAGAACCCCACATTACTGATAGCGAACGTGACAGCGTTTTGCACACACTGGCCTTTGCCTGGATCACAACTCCCGTCTTCCAGAGCAGACGCAGGCAGTCTTGCAGGACCAGCAAGAAGCAACTGGTAGAGCACCGAACTACAAAGCCCGCTCCATCTTGATGATCTCAATGGACACCGGGCTATTGCCCCGGCTGAATGTTCCCTCGCCAATCTTGCGGAAGCCATGCGAGGCATAGAATTTTTCGGCGGTCAGGGTCGCCTCCAGATAGGCCCTGTCATGCCCAGCTGCGGCGATGCGCTGCAAAGCTTCGGCCAGCAGACGCGCACCAAGCCCCTGCCCGGCTGCCTCCCCACGAATAAACAACTTGCTGACTTCATGGCCGTCGATCTCCACGAAGCCCTGGAGCCTGTCGTTGCAAGCCAACCACAGGTTGCCCGCGTCGATGGCCGAGCGGTAGGTCTCAGGTGAGCGACCGTCGAGCCACATGGCAATCTGCTCGGGACCGTAGTCGGCATTGCACAGGTTTTCGACGGAGTTTTTATGCACCAGGAAGATGCTCTCGGCGTCTTCTGGGGTCGCTGGGCGGATCAGTAGATTTTTCATTCCCTTGAGATTCCGAGTGTGGCCAGTAAACCCAGGCGTTATAGCCGATCTTGCGCCGGGCAGCGACCGAAGACCGCACATCTTGTGCGTTGACCAACTTTCCGACACACCATATAGTGTGCCAACCCAGGCAGCCGACCACTACATAGTGTGCGAAGCCGGTAATTATCGAGTTTTCTGGACGGTTTCATACGCCGCCAGAACAGACCAGGAAGGAGTATTTCATGCTGAGTTGGGACGAAGTCGACAACGAAGACACCGGTGCAGCGGTCATCCGTGGCACCAACGCCGGCCACGCCACCGAAGCCAACATGGACCGCCTCGACGGTGCCGGCGCTGCCGCTGCCATCGAAGCCCGCGCCGTCACCGCCAACGACTCCGCCGCCATCGTGCGCGCCAAGGCTGCCCTGGACAAACTCGACGTCGCCGAAGGCCTCGCTGAACTCGAAGGCGCTTCCGCCCGTGTCGCCGTTGACGAAAAGCGCATGATCAACTGCCGCGCCGACCTCAACCAACTCGTACCCTTCAAGTACGACTGGGCCTGGCAAAAATACCTCGACGGCTGCGCCAACCACTGGATGCCGCAAGAGGTCAACATGACCGCCGACATCGCCCTGTGGAAAAACCCCGAAGGCCTGACCGACGACGAACGTCGCATCGTCATGCGCAACCTGGGCTTCTTCTCCACCGCCGATTCCCTGGTCGCGAACAACCTGGTGCTGGCCGTGTACCGCCTGATCACCAACCCGGAGTGCCGCCAGTACATCCTGCGCCAGGCCTTCGAAGAGGCGATCCACACCCACGCCTACCAGTACTGCATCGAATCGCTGGCCATGGATGAAGGCGAGATCTTCAACATGTACCACGAGATCCCATCGGTCGCCAAAAAGGCAGCCTGGGGCCTGAAGTACACCCGTTCGATCTCCGATCCGAAGTTCGAAACCGGCACCGTCGACACCGACAAAGAACTGCTGCGCAACCTGGTCGCTTACTACTGCGTGCTGGAAGGCATCTTCTTCTACTGCGGTTTCACCCAGATCCTGTCCATGGGCCGCCGCAACAAAATGACCGGCGTGGCCGAGCAGTTCCAGTACATCCTGCGCGATGAGTCGATGCACCTGAACTTCGGCATCGACGTGATCAACCAGATCAAAATCGAAAACCCACACCTGTGGGATGCCGACATGAAGGAAGAAGCGACCCAGATGATCCTGCAAGGGACCCAGCTGGAGATCGAATACGCACGCGACACCATGCCGCGCGGCGTGTTGGGCATGAACGCGGCGATGATGGAGGACTACCTCAAGTTCATCGCCAACCGTCGCCTGTCGCAGATCGGCTTGAAGGAAGAATACCCAGGGACCACTAACCCGTTCCCGTGGATGAGCGAGATCATGGACTTGAAGAAAGAGAAGAACTTCTTTGAGACCCGCGTGATCGAGTATCAGACTGGTGGGGCGTTGAGCTGGGATTGATCCAATGCTATCGCCGGTTTGCCGGCGATAGCGATCTATCAGGCGCCACGCATCAGTTCGAGACTTGCTCAAGAAAGATCAGTTTCAGGGGTTCCTGGAGCAAGTCATCCGCCGTGGCGGCAAAGCGCTGGAAGTACGGCATTGCGAAATGCGCATCGAGGGCCGCCTGGTTTTTGAACGCTTCACGCATATAGAACGTGCCCGGCTCATCACGCAGTTCGAACAACACGTAATCCAGGTTGCCAGGCTCGGTGCGGGTTGGCTCGACCAAGGCCAGCAGGCCTGCCTTGAGTGCTTGTTCCTGGCCTGGCTTGGCCTTGAGTACGGCGATGGATATCAAAGGTTTGGTCATGCTGGCGACTCCGTTGGTAGGTTGGCTGGCACATGCAGCGAGCATCATACACAGCGATAAGCCCATGGCTTTGATCAGGGTGTTCATTGGAAATCCTCAAGCACAATCTTGCCCCGCGCCTTGCCGCTTTCGACCAGGGCATGGGCGCTGCGCATATTGGCCGCGTTGATCGCACCGAAATGTGCGCCCAGGGTGGTGTGCAACACGCCCTGGTCGATCAGTTGTGCAACCCGGTTGAGCAGGTGGTGTTGCTGGATCATATCCACCGTTTCAAACAACGAGCGGGTGAACATCAGTTCCCAGTGCAAGGACAAGGATTTGAGCTTGAGCGGCATCACATCCAGGCTGGCGGGATCGTCGATCAACCCCAGCCGCCCTTGTGGGCGAAGCACTTCGACCAGTTGCGGCAGGTACTCCTCGGTATGCGTGAGGCTGGCGACATGGCTGACCGCGTCAATGCCCAACGCTTGGAGCTGGGCCAGCATCGGCCGGCGATGGTCGATCACATGATGGGCCCCCATGCGCTGGACCCACCCAATGGTTTCCGGGCGCGAAGCCGTGCCGATCACCGTCATGTTGGTGAGTTGACGGGCCAGTTGCACCAGGATCGAACCCACGCCGCCGCCAGCCCCCACCACCAGCAGCACATCGCCCTCGCCGCCGCCTTCGGTCACGCCCAGGCGGTCGAACAGCAGCTCCCAGGCGGTGATCGAGGTCAGCGGCAAGGCGGCGGCGTGCGCCGCATCCAGTGTGCGCGGACGATGGCCGACGATGCGCTCATCAACCACCTGGAACTCGCTGTAGCTGCCGGAGCGGATCAGGGAGCCGGCGTAGTACACCGCGTCGCCCGGTTTGAACAGGGTCACGTCGGCGCCCACCTGGCGCACGATGCCCGCCGCGTCCCAGCCGAGGATTCTCGGCTCCTTGGCAAAGGTGCCGGAACGCACCTTGGTATCGACCGGGTTGACCGCCACGGCCTGCACTTCCACCAGCAGGTCCCGAGGGCCCGGCTGGGGGGCTTCGATATTCACATCAATCAGCGAGCGCGGGTCGTCGATGGGCAGGCCATGCTCGGTAAAGGTAATTGCTTTCATGGGAACTCACGAGTGATGAGGGGCGATGGCCCTCGATGGCTTGCATCTTTACCGTTCCCAGGGAGAAGAAAAATCGACAAAATGCAGCAACACTTTCATTGCTGGAGTGAAAATGATCCGCATCGATGATCTCGGGCTGTTTCTGCGCAGCGCCGCCCTGGGCAGTTTCACCGCCGCGGCCGTGGAGGCCAACCTGTTGCCGGGCCAGGTCGCGGCGGCGATCAAGCGCCTGGAGCGGGAGCTGGAGGTGCGCCTGTTTACCCGCACCACCCGCAGCCTGCGCCTGAGCGCCGAGGGCGAACAGTACCTGCCCACCGCCCGTGGCGTGCTGGAGCAATTGGAGCTGGGCCGCGAACGCTTGCGCGGCGATGACGCGCCACTGCGTGGCACCTTGCAGATCGCCGCGCCGTCGGACCTGGGGCGCAATATCCTGCTGCCGATGCTCACCGAGTTTCGCCGCCAGCACCCTGAGTTGAGCTTGCGCTTTCTGGTGTCGGACCAGGTCACCAACCTGTTTCGCGACCCGGTGGACGTAGCCCTGCGTTATGGCTGGAACGAGGACGCCAATTACATCGCCCTGCCCCTGGCGCCCTGGAACCGCCGGGTGCTGGTGGCATCACCGGACTACGTGGCGCGCCACGGCACACCGACATCCGTCGACGACCTGAGCCGCCACCCGTGCCTGCTCTACCTGCAAAACGGCCGCCTGCATGACCGCTGGGAGCTAGGCGAACAGACCGTGCAAGTCACCGGCCCCCTGTTCAGTGACGACGCCGATGTGGTGCGGCGCTGGGCCGTCGCCGGTGAAGGCATCGCCTACAAGACCTGGCTGGATGTGTATGCCGATGTGCAGGCCCAGCGCCTGGTGGTGCTGTTGCCGGAGATTCCCGGGGATGTGTACCCCTTGAGCTTCGCCTGCCCCCATCGCGGGCAGATGTCGCGGGCGGTCACCCAGTTGTATCAGTGGTTGAACCAGCAGTTCAGCGCTCTGCAGCGCCTTTGAACCCTTTTGTAGTGGATTAGGAAAGACGCGGTTTTTATGCCCAATCAAACCATCAAGACGCCGTGCGTCGGCCTGTGTTCCACCGTGTATGGCGACCTGGTGTGCCGTGGCTGCAAGCGCTATCACCATGAAGTCATTCAGTGGAATGGCTACAGCGCCGAGGAAAAACAAGCGGTCTGGCTGCGCCTTGAGCAGTTGCTGGTGCAGGTCATGACCAGCAAGCTGGAGGTGTTTGACCCGGCGCGCCTGCGCCAGCAACTGGAGAAGCGCAAGATCCGTTTTATGCCGCACCAGTCGCCTTATTGCTGGGCCTATCAACTGATTGCCCGGGGCGCGCGGGTGATTTCCAGGCTGGATGCGTATGGCTTGGCGTTGCTGCCGGAGTTTCGCGAGCGGCACCTGGCGGATTTGCGTGATGCGATTGATCGGGAGTTTTTCCTGCTGTCGCAGGCGCATTACCAGCGCTACATCGCGCCGGATTTTTTGCGCGAGGCGTTTGGGCCGGCGTTGATTGCTACCCTCTAAAGCACACCCAAAACCCCCTGTGGGAGCAAGCCCGCTCCCACATTTGGTCCTCATTTACCTTGAGGTGTCAGTGAGTCCACGACGCCGCACGCTCGGTGTGCAGGCCGTATCGCTCAATCGCCCGCTGACACACCTGCGCCTCCAGGCTGCCCTGTTCCACCAGGGCGGCCAGCGCGGCGAGCACGATGTGGTGGCGGTCCACCTCGAAGAAATCGCGCAACGCCGCACGGGTGTCGCTGCGCCCGAAGCCATCGGTGCCGAGCACGGTGTAGTGGGCCCCCAGGTAGGAACCGATCATCTGCGGCACCGCCCGCACGTAGTCCGAGACGGCAATCACCGGCGCGCCGTCGGGCAGGCAGGTCGCCAGGTGGCTGCGCTGCGGGATTTGCAGTGGATGCAGGCGGTTCCAGCGCTCCACCTCACGCGCATCGCGGGCCAGTTCGCTGAAGCTGGTCACGCTGAATACCTCGCTGTCGATCTGCCAATCGTCCGCCAGTAACTGCGCGGCGGCCTGGGCCTCGCGCACCAGGGTGCCGGAGCCGAGCAGGCGCACCTTGGCCCCGGCACTGCCCTCAAGGCGGTACATGCCCTTGATAATCGCCGCCTCGACGCCTTCGGGCAGGGTCGGTTGCGGGTAGTTTTCGTTCATCAGGGTCACGTAGTAGAACTCGTCCACATCGTGCTCAAGCATCTGGCGCATGCCGTGGTCGAGAATCACCGCAAATTCGCCGGCAAACGCCGGGTCGTAAGCACGGCAGTTGGGCACGGTCGCGGCCATCAGGTGGCTGCTGCCGTCCTGGTGCTGCAGGCCCTCGCCGCCCAAGGTGGTACGCCCCGCCGTGGCTCCGAGCAAAAAGCCCCGGGCGCGCTGGTCGGCGGCGGCCCAGATCAGGTCGCCCACGCGCTGGAAACCGAACATCGAGTAGTAGATGTAGAACGGCAGCATGCGCAAGCCATGCACCGAGTAGCTGGTGGCCGCCGCGACCCAGGAACTGATAGCGCTGGCTTCACTGATGCCTTCCTCAAGGATCTGCCCGTCGGTGGCTTCGCGATAGCTGAGGATCGAACCGATATCTTCCGGCTCGTAGCGCTGACCGACGCTGGAATAAATGCCGATCTGCTTGAACAGGTTGGCCATGCCGAAGGTGCGTGCCTCGTCGGCGACAATCGGCACGATGCGCGGGCCCAGGGCCTTGTCTTTGAGCAGGTTGCTGAGCATGCGCACAAAGGCCATGGTGGTGGACATTTCCTTGCCTTCGGCCTGGGTCGCAAAACCGCCGTAGCCACTCACTGGCGGCACAGGCACCGGTTCAGCGCTCTGGCTGCGGCTGGGCACATAACCGCCCAAGGCTGCGCGGCGCTGGTGCAGGTAGCGCATTTCGGCGCTGTCGGCGGCGGGTTTGTAGAAGCTCAGGGATTCGGTCTGCTCGTCGCTCAGGGGCAACTGGAAGCGGTTGCGAAAGCCGATCAGCGCGTCGCGATCGAGTTTTTTCTGCTGGTGGGTGGTCATCTTGCCCTGCCCGGCCTCGCCCATGCCAAAGCCTTTCTTGGTCTGGGCCAGGATTACCGTAGGGCGCCCCTTGACCCGCCGCGCGGCGTGATAGGCAGCATGGATTTTCAGCATGTCGTGGCCGCCGCGCTTGAGACGGTCGATCTGCTCATCGCTCAAGCCGGCCGCCAGCTTGGCCAGGGATTCATTTTGGCCAAAGAAGTGCTCGCGGTTATAGGCACCGTCCTTGGCGGCAAAGGTCTGGAACTGCCCGTCCACGGTCTGGGACAAGGTGCGCACCAACGCGCCGTCCTCATCCTTGGCCAGCAAGGCGTCCCAGTCCGACCCCCACACCAGCTTGATCACGTTCCAACCGGCACCGGCAAACAGTGCCTCCAGCTCGTCGATGATCCGCCCATTACCGCGCACCGGGCCATCGAGGCGTTGCAGGTTGCAGTTGACCACCCAGGTCAGGTTGTCCAGGCCTTCGCGGGCGGCCAGGGTCAGGGCTGACATGCTTTCCGGCTCGTCCATCTCGCCATCGCCGAACACACCCCAGACGTGCCGGTCGGTGGTGTCCTGCAAGCCGCGATGGTGCAGGTAACGCATAAAGCGCGCCTGGAAAATCGAGCTGATCGGGCCTATGCCCATGGAGCCGGTGGGGAACTGCCAGAAGTCCGGCATCAACCACGGGTGCGGATAGCTCGACAGGCCACGGGCGCCGGCCTTGACCGCGCCCAGCTCCTGGCGATAGTGGGCCAGGTCCTGCTCGCTCAGGCGCCCCTCAAGAAAGGCCCGCGCGTAAATACCGGGCGCGGAATGCGGCTGGTAGAACACCAGGTCGCCGCCGACGTTGTCGTGACGGGCACGGAAAAAATGGTTGAAACCCACCTCGAACAGGTCCGCCGCGCTGGCATAGCTGGCGATATGGCCGCCAAGTTCGCCATAGGCCTGGTTGGCACGCACCACCATGGCCAGGGCGTTCCAGCGCACCAGCGAGGCCAGGCGCTCTTCGGTCGCCAGGTCGCCGGGAAAGTGTGGCTGCTGGTCTACGGCGATGCTGTTGATGTAGGGCGTGCCGTGGCGCGGTTTCCAACCGATGGCTGGCGTATTGCCGGCATCGGCCAGCATATCGAGGATCTCCCGCGCGCGCTCCGAGCCGGCATGCCGTACCAGGGAGTCCAGGGCGTCGCGCCACTCGGTGAGCTCCTGCTGGTCAATGGCTGTTTGATTGACTGTCTTTACGAAACCGTTCATGGGCACCTCCGAGCTGTTTTTTCCAGTTTATGTCTGCCCAAAAGGATTTTTTGACTGTTCTGGGTAGGTCAAAGGGCGATTTGCAGCACAAAACGCTTAAACATGGCTGATTAAAAGCACGTTGTGCTTCCTTCACCTGAGTCAACGCAATTGTGTTTAAAATGCCGCCCGTTTAATGATCGACGCTGCCCGATGACCCCAGACGCCCTCGCCCTGCTCCACACTCACTTGCTGACCGCCCTGCGTGACGTGCCCGTGGAAACCCGTCGCCTGTTCCACGGCCGGGGTCGTTGCTGGCCGGGACTGGAGCAGTTGACCGTGGATTGGCTGCAAGGCGTGGTGCTGGTTTCGTTGTTCAAGGAGCCTGAGCCCGCGCAACTGCAAGCCTTGCAACACCAACTGCGCGAGCTCTGCGAAAGCCGCGAATGGCAACAGGCCGGCGCCCACACTCTGGCCCTGCAACATCGCTACTTGCCGCAAAGCACCACCGAATGGCTGTGGGGCGAGAGGGTCGAGGAATTGACCATCACCGAAGGCGGCCTGCGTTATCGCATCGACCTGGGCAAAAAGCAGAACAGTGGGCTGTTTCTGGATATGCGCTACGGCCGCAACTGGGTGCGCGAACACGCCCGTGGCTTGCGAGTGCTGAACCTGTTTGCCTATACCTGCGGGTTTTCCGTGGCCGCCATCGAGGGCGGGGCCGAGCATGTGGTCAACCTGGATATGGCCCGTGGCGCCCTGAGCCGGGGTCGCGACAATCACCGGCTCAATGGCCATGACCTGGGCAAGGTGAGCTTCCTGGGGCATGACTTGTTCAAGTCCTGGGCGAAAGTCACCAGCAGCGGCCCCTATGACCTGGTGATCATCGACCCGCCGTCGTTTCAGAAAGGCAGCTTCCTGCTGACCAAGGACTACCAGCGCGTGCTGCGTCGCCTGCCCGACCTGCTGACACCCCAAGGCACGGTCTTGGCCTGCATGAATGACCCGGCGCTGGGCGAAGACTTCCTGATCGAGGGCGTCACCCGCGAAGCGCCGGGGCTGCGTTTTGAGCAGCGCCTGGCAAACCCGCCGGAATTTCCCGACATTGATCCGCAAAGTGGTCTGAAGGCCCTGGTGTTCCGTCAGGGCTGATGCCGAATCCTTCTGCGCTTGCTACGCTCAACCTAAGGCCTTGGTGGTGAACCTTATCCCCTCCTTCCCGGTCGATACCTGCATCCCTTGGCCAGATTCGACGCTCAACCGCCGTCGGCTGCCCCGTTTCACCTTTTGGAGAACGCCCCTGTGATATCGACCCTGCATGTAGCCAGACTCAAAGCCTGGGGCGCCCATGGCTTTACCGCCACCGGCGTGGTGCTGGCCTTCCTTGCGACGCTGGCGCTGCTGGAGAACCAACCCAAGGCCTGCCTGCTGTGGCTGGGCCTGGCGTTGATTGTGGATGGCGTGGACGGGTCGCTGGCGCGGCGGGTCAATGTGCAGACCGTGCTGCCAAGCTTCGATGGCTCGGTACTGGACCTGGTGATTGACTACCTGACGTATGTGTTTATCCCGGCGCTGTTTATCTACCGCTATATCGACCTGCCGGACTTCACCCACCTGTTCACCGTCTCGGTGATCCTGGTGTCGTCGTTGTTCTGCTTCTGCAACGTCAATATGAAGAGCAAGGACAACTACTTCCAGGGCTTCCCCGCAGCCTGGAATGTGGTGGCGCTGTGTGTCTACATTATCGACCCGGACGCCTGGATAACCTTGGCCACAGTGATCGGCCTGGCGCTGCTGACGGTGACGCCGATGAAGTTCCTGCACCCGTTCCGGGTCAAGCGCTTTATGCCGATCAATATTGCGGTGACCACGGTGTGGCTGCTGTGCAGCCTGTTGCTGGTGATCGACCAGCCGTACACCAACAAGCTGACCATGGGCTTGTGGTTGTTGATGTCGGCGTATTTCCTGGGGATTTGTATCTGGCGTACGGCGATGGAGTGGTTGGATAAATCGCGCAAGGCATAACCCGTGAAGTGTTGTGGCGAGCCGCCCTCGCCACAGCAACCCAGCGCAAGACCGGCAGTCAGAACGCCAGCTTGAAACCAATCAACCCCAGCATCACCGCCAGGCACGGACGCAGCAGCTCATCCGGCACCCGGCCGGACATATGGCTGCCGAAGTAGATACCCGGCAGCGAGCCCATCAGCAAGAACCCCAGCAAATGCCAGTCCATATTACCCATGCTCGCATGCCCAAGGCCCGCGACCAGGGTCAGGGGGACTGCGTGGGCGATTTCGGTGCCCACCAGGCGCTTGGTGGCCAAAAACGGGTACAGGATAAACAGCGCCACGGTGCCCAGGGCGCCGGCACCGATGGAGGTCAGGGCAACCATGGTGCCGAGGATCGCCCCAGTGAATACCGTCAACCCATTCAGGTTGCGCGGGCTCATATGGTAGTTGTCGCCCGCATGGCGCTGGGCAAAAGCCAACAATCGCTTCTTGAACAGAATCGCCAGGGCCGTGAGCAACAGCACCACACCCAGGGCTTGCTTGATCACTTCGTTCATCGCGCTGGGATCGGTATGCAGGCTCTTGAGGAACCACAGCGTCAGCAACACCGCCGGCACACTGCCCAGGGTCAGCCAGCCGGTGATGGTCCAGTCGATGTTCTTGTTCTTGCCATGCACCAGCACCCCACCGGATTTGGTGATGGCGGCATACAGCAGGTCGGTACCCACGGCGGTCGCCGGGTTGATGCCGAACCACAGCAGGATCGGGGTCATCAACGACCCTCCACCGACGCCGGTCATGCCGACGATAAAACCAACAATCAGGCCCGCCACCACAAAACCAAAATTACCCACATCCATTACAGCTACCTGCGGCCTTATAAAATTCTGGCGGCAGCATAGCGATTTTTCTTATAACTACTTATATCAATACGATCTGACTTTATTCCTTTTGTGTTTTGCAGATTTATTTGCCGCACCGTGCATCCAATCGGCCACGCCGTGAGTAGTACAGGAAGCAGCCGCAGCGCTGCTCAGCTGTTCACCCTTACGGAGAGACACCGATGAACGCTAAACCCCTGCTCTGCCTGACCTGCCTGCTGATTGCCGCACCGGCGGCCTTTGCCCAGACCAGCCTGCCCGACAGCATCAAGGTGCCGGACGGGCACAAGCTGATCCTGGAAACCACCGGTGTCGGCGAAATCACCTACGAATGCCGCGACAAGGCCAACGCTGCCGGCCAGACCGAGTGGGTCTTTGTCGGCCCCAAGGCGGTGCTCAACGATCGTAGCGGTAAGCAAGTGGGTACCTACTTCGGCCCGCCTGCCACCTGGCAGGCCAAGGACGGTTCGAAAGTCACCGGCACCCAACTGGCCGTGGCGCCGTCCAGCGCCGGCAACCTGCCCTATCAGTTGGTCAAGGCCAATCCGGCTGAAGGCCAGGGTGCCATGACCGGCGTCAGCTATATCCAGCGCGTGGCGCTCAAGGGTGGCGTGGCGCCGAGTGCCGAATGCAGCACCGCCACCAAGGGCCAGCAGCAAGTGGTGAAGTACCAGGCGGACTACCTCTTCTGGGCGGCCAAATGATCCGCCCGGCCAGAAAACTCGTCTAAGCTGCTGCGATAGCACCCCGGCCACTCTGGGCCGGGGGTTGACCCTGAAATGGCGGCCCCAGTCCTTGCCCGAACTTCTCTTTGACTATGAAGCCTGCCTGTTGGCCTGCGCCCGTGGCGAACAGCAAGCCTTGCGTCAGTTGTATGAACACGATTGCGCCCGTCTGCTCGGCGTGGCCAAGCGCATCGCACGGAACACGGCCCTGGCAGAGGACATCGTGCATGAGGCATTTATCAACATCTGGAACGGCGCCAGCGGGTTCGACCCGCGCCGGGGTTCGGCCCGTGGCTGGGTGTACAGCGTGACCCGGCATATGGCGCTCAACGTTATGCGTAAAAGTCAGCGTGAGGTCGCGCTCAGTGATGAGCACGAACGCACACTGGTGGCTGAGCCCACGGCCGAGCACTTCGAGTACCGCGCCCGCAGCGGCAAGGTTTATCAGTGCCTGGAGCATCTGGAACCGTCGCGCCGCAGTTGCCTGTTGCATGCGTATGTCGATGGCCTGTCCCACAGTGAAATCGCACAGAAACTGGACACCCCGCTGGGGACTGTCAAAGCCTGGATCAAACGCAGCCTCGCGGCCTTGCGTGAGTGCATGGCATGACACCCGACGAATTGGACGAACTGGCCAGCGAATACGTGCTGGGGACCTTGGCCGCAGA
Source organism: Pseudomonas sp. FP2294 (assembly GCF_030687625.1). Classification (NCBI taxonomy): domain Bacteria; kingdom Pseudomonadati; phylum Pseudomonadota; class Gammaproteobacteria; order Pseudomonadales; family Pseudomonadaceae; genus Pseudomonas; species Pseudomonas sp. FP2294. Next base: position 2,491,260 of record NZ_CP117441.1, on the reverse strand, counting down.
TCAACGTTTGCAGGTGCAGCAACGCCTGGAACACGACGCGCCCTTGCGCGCGGCGGTGGATGCCTGGGAACAGCGCCTGCTGCCCCTGACCGAACTGGCCGAGCCGCTGGCGCCGTCGCCCTACCTGTGGCGACGCATTGAACGCAGCCTGGGCCATCACACCCTGGGCGATGCGCGGTCAGTGCCGTGGTGGAACCTGCTCGCCCTGTGGCGTGGCCTGGCCGGTGCAGGCTTGTTGGCCAGTCTGGTGCTGGCCACACTGCTGCTGACCCGCCCCGCCGCCGTCAACCCGACCGCCTACGTGGTGGTGCTGATGGCGCCACAGAGCCAGGCGCCGGGCTGGGTGATCCAGGCCAGCAACGATCAGCAAATCCAGCTGATCCCCCTGGGCGTGGTGCAGATACCGGCAGACAAGGCGCTGGAATTCTGGACCAAGGGTGATGACTGGCAAGGCCCGGTTTCGCTTGGGTTGGTCAAGCCGGGGCAAAGCCTGTCGATCCCCCTGGATAAACTGCCGCCGCTGGCGCCCAACCAACTGTTCGAGCTGACCCTGGAAGGCCCCAATGGCTCGCCGACCGGCAAGCCGACCGGGCCGATCCAGGCGATTGGCCGTGCGGTAAAGGTGATCTAGCACTGGATTAAAACGCTGACTCGCGCCATCCTCCGCGTTTTACGCCGCCTTATCTGCGGCGCTTGACGCTCAAAGGATATGTTCATGCACGACCACGCCCTCGCCCCTGCCGATTTCGAGTTCATCGAAGACATTCTGCTCAAATACGGCGACGACAACTCGGTGTTGAACCTGGCCGAGCTCGACGGCTACTTCACGGCCCTGGTGTCCGGCCCGGCGCCGGTGGACGTTGCCATCTGGTTCCCGGCCATCTGGGGTGGGCAGGTCCCGGCCTGGGAAAGCAAGGAAGAACTCGGGCAGTTTATCGACCTGTGCACGCGCCATCTCAACAGCCTTGCCCTGCAGTTGGCCAGCGATGCCCAGGGTTTTGAGGCACGCTTTGAACAAACCGAACACCAGGACCAGCCGCTGACCCTCGCCGAGGAATGGTGCTTTGGCTATATCCGTGGCGCCGCGATCAGCGAATGGCCGCCCCTGCCGAGCGAACAGGCGGCACAGTTGGAAGCCATCTCCTGGTGCGCCGAGCAGGACAACTTCGAATTGCCGGCCGACCTGGATGTCGCCGCCCATCAGCAGCAGGTGGCGCGCATCGAACCAGCCGCCAGGGCCTTGCATGCCTATTGGCTGAGCCAGCGCGGTTAAACCTGCGCCACGATTTGACCCTGCCGTGCCGGATGGTCGATTATTCGTCTCCGCCAGCCGGCCACTCCCAGCCACCGCGCCTTGAATCAGGAGCCTTGTACCTTGAGTTCGCAGAAAACCGTGACCGTGACACCGCCCAACTTTCCATTGCACGGCAAGGTAGCGCCTCCCGGCTCCAAATCCATTACCAACCGCGCTCTGTTGCTGGCGGCCCTGGCCAAGGGCACCAGCCGCCTGAGCGGCGCGCTGAAAAGCGACGACACCCGGCATATGTCCGTGGCCTTGCGCCAGATGGGCGTGACCATTGACGAGCCGGATGACGTGACCTTTGTCGTCACCGGCCACGGCAAGCTGCAACTGCCGGCGCAACCCCTGTTCCTGGGCAACGCCGGCACCGCAATGCGCTTTCTTACGGCCGCCGTGGCGACCGTGGAAGGCAGCGTGGTACTGGATGGCGACGCGTACATGCAAAAGCGCCCGATCGGCCCGCTGCTGGCGACCCTGAACCAGAACGGCATCCAGGTTGAAAGCCCCACCGGCTGCCCGCCCGTGACCGTGCATGGGCGCAGCAAGGTGCAGGCCAAGCGCTTCGAGATCGACGGCGGCCTGTCCAGCCAGTACGTGTCGGCGCTGTTGATGCTCGCGGCGTGCGGCGAGGCCCCTATCGAGGTGGCCCTGACCGGCAAGGACATCGGCGCCCGTGGCTATGTCGACCTGACCCTGGATTGCATGCGCGCGTTCGGCGCCCAGGTGGACGTGGTCGACGACAGCACCTGGCGCGTGGCCCCCACCGGCTACACCGCCAACGATTATCTGATCGAACCCGACGCTTCGGCGGCCACCTACCTGTGGGCGGCTGAAGTACTCACGGGCGGCAGCATCGACCTGGGCGTCGCGGCCCAGGACTTCACCCAGCCCGACGCCAAGGCCCAGGCCGTGATCGCGCAATTCCCGCAGATGCCGGCCACAGTGGTCGGCTCGCAGATGCAGGACGCCATCCCGACCCTCGCAGTGCTGGCGGCGTTCAACAACACCCCGGTGCGTTTCACCGAACTGGCCAACCTGCGGGTCAAGGAATGCGACCGCGTCCAGGCCCTGCATGACGGCCTCAACGAGATCCGCCCGGGGCTGGCGACCATCATCGGTGACGACTTGCTGGTGGCCAGCGATCCGGCGTTGGCGGGCACTGCGTGCACCGCACTGATCGACACCCACGCCGACCACCGCATCGCCATGTGCTTTGCGCTGGCGGGCCTGAAAGTCTCGGGCATCAAGATTCAGGACCCGGACTGCGTGGGCAAGACCTATCCTGAGTACTGGAACGCCCTGGGCAGCCTGGGCGTGCAACTGACCTACTAAGCCGTCAGCACCAGCGTGGGGAGGGAGTGATCATGACAATTCGCCAACCCTGCCCACCGGCTGTGTGTGACTGCGAGCGCGAGCAACTGCTCGAGGCCCCCGGTGCCGACCAGCGCATCCTGCAACTGACCCGCCAGGAAGAAAAAAAGCTGCTCGAACGCCTGGAAAACCTGCAAAGCCTGGCCGACCTGGAACGCATGCAACACCTGATGCACCAGCAACTGGGCATCCGCGTGCATATCGCCCCGGGGCATACCGAAGTCAAAAGCATGCGCGGGATCCAGATCGTCATCGACGACCTGCCGGGGCTGTGTCGCAAGACGCGGCAGTCGATTCCGGCAGCCATTCGCAAAGGGATGGAGAAACGGCCGGAGATTGCTTATCGGTTGCTGGATGCCCATGACCTGTTTCGCGACAGCCCGCCGTTGTTGTGAGCAACGGGCTTGATCAGACCCGTTGCCACAACAGCCGCCGGTCAGGCCAAGCGGTTTTGCACAAACACCTGGGCCTTGCGCGCCATCTGATCGAAATGCCGGTCCCGCTGTTTCTCGGCGTCGATCATCGCGCGCTTGCCGTGTTTGTTTAGCAAATAGGTGTGAATCTGCCGCACTTCCAGGGAGCTGTAGATCGACGCCACATCCAACACGCCCATCAGGCCATCGGTGCTGTAGTCACGGGTATTCATCAATACCTGAGTGCCACGCACGCCGCGCACCTGAAAGCCCATGGCTTCGAACGCCGGGACTTTTTCCACCGCGCAGGTCAGTTCGCCGTGGGGGTAACGGCCGAGCATGTCATCCATCATCGCCCGCGCCACGCCCTGGCGGCGGTGGCTGGCATGCACGGCCATATAGGTCGCGCCACAGGCCTCGGGGTCATCCTTGACCGGCAGGTACAGCAGGAAGCCAATGACCTTGGCCGGATCCTGCTCATCCATCGCGACAATCAGCTCAACCGCAATGCCCTTGCCCCCGCCCAGCGCTTCCAGGTACAGGTGCACTTCGTAGCCGATTGCATATTGGTAGATGTTGTACAGCAGGTTGCTCGGCGGGATGGCGACCATGCTGATATCGGTCAGGTAGTCGACCACCATCTGCAGAATCTGGCTGTTGACCGGCTCGGGGCATGGGCTTGCGTAGTGGGTAAGGGTGAACATCGAATTCCTGTTTCCTGGTATTTCGCATCAAGGCTGGCGGGATTGTACCCGTTCTGCGCCACACACCTCGCGCAAACAGCCACGCAACCAACGATGCGCGAGGTCGGCATCCAGGCGTGGATGCCAGAGCATCGCCACGCTGAACTCCGGGACGTCGACCGGCAGGGCAAAGCTGAACAGACCATCGCGCAGGCCATGGGTATAACGCTCTGGGACGCTGGCGATCAGGTCGGTCCTTTGCGCCAGTGCCACGGCGGTGGAGAACCCGGTGACGATAGTCGCCACGTCACGCTTGAGGTGCAAGGCCTCAAGGGCATCGTCGATCTGCCCGCGCTCGCGCCCGCGCCGGGACACGTAGATATGCCGGCCGGCGGCGTAGCGCGCAGGGGTGATGGGCCCCTGGCTCAGTGGATGGCCGGCGCGGACCACGCCGATAAAACGGTCGCGAAACAGTAACTGGGTCAGCACTTCGGGGTTGGCCGTGCTATCGACCACGCCGGTTTCCAGGTCCACGCCGCTGTCGCGCAGCGGTGTGCCGGGCTTATGCACAAAGTGCAGGCGTACGCCGGGCGCCTGCGCGGCGATATGGGCCAGCAGCGCCGGGCCAAAACTCTCGACAAACCCTTCGCTGGTGCGCAGCACAAAGGTTCGCTGCAGGCTCTTGAGGTCCAGGACCTGCAGCGGACGCAGCAGTGCTTCGGCGTCCTGTACCAGTTGGCTGACCCGTTCGCGCAGTTCCAGGGCGCGTGGCGTCGGCACCAGGCCTCGGCCGGCGCGCACCAGCAACGGGTCACCGGTGGTTTCACGCAGCCGCGCCAACGCCCGGCTCATGGCCGAGGGGCTCAGGCCCAGGCGCTGGGCGGCACGGGCGACGCTGCCTTCGGCGAGCAGCACGTCCAGGGTGACCAGCAGATTGAAATCGGGAAGCGACACGGCAGCAATCCTCATCAGGCGTTTGACGCAGGTATAGAGTGCAACTGCTGCGTCTTCCGCCATGCTAGGCGAGACCATAGAGTGCAGGCAACGACTAGGTGCAGCACAAGGAAAATCCCATGACGTCCCCTACCCCACGCGGCGCGCTCGCCGGTTTATCGTTGTGCATGCTCCTGGCTGCACTGGGCACCAGCATTGCCAATGTCGGCCTGCCGCAGATGGCCGAGGGCTTTACGGCAGCCTTTGCAGCGGTGCAATGGGTGGTGCTGAGTTATCTGCTGGCGATCACGGCCGTGCTGGTGGGTGTGGGCCGCCTGGGGGATCGGTTCGGCCATCGACGCCTGCTGCTGGCGGGTGTGGCGGTCTTCGCCGTGGCATGCGCCCTGTGCAGCGCCGCGCCCTCCCTCGGTGCCTTGGTCGCGGCGCGGGCGCTGCAAGGGCTCGGCGCAGCGACCATGATGGCAATGACCATGGCGCTGGTCACCGCCACCGTGCCCAAGGAGCAGACCGGGCGCGTCATGGGTTTGCTGGGAACGATGTCGGCGGTGGGTACCGGCTTGGGGCCGGCCATCGGTGGCGCACTGATTGCGGCGTCGGGCTGGCGCGCGCTGTTCCTGGTGATGCTGCCGTTGGCCGCCCTGGCGTTCGTGCTGGTGCAGCGCACACAGGCCGACAGAGATCCGCCACCACCCGCTGGCGGCCGCGTCAGTGTCTTCTCGGCACTCCATGACCGAGCCCTGGGCGCCGGGCTTGGCATGAGTACGCTGGTGGCGGCCGTGATGATGACCACCCTGGTCGCCGGGCCGTTTTACCTGAGCCATGGCCTAGGGCTGGATCCCACGCCAATGGGCCTGGCCATGGCTGTCGGCCCTTGCGTCGCGGCGCTCGCGGGCATACCGGCCGGGCGCCTGACCGACCGCTGGGGCAGCTATGCCACGACGCTTGGCGGCCTGTTGTGCATGCTCGCCGGCTGCTTGATGTTGGTGTTGCTGCCCTTGGGCGCTGCAGGTTATATCGGCGCGCTGGTGATCCTCACCCTGGGCTACGCGCACTTTCAGGCGGCCAACAACACAGCGGTGATGAGCAATCTGTCGGCGGACCGACGCGGCGTGATCGCGGGCTGGCTGAACCTGTCGCGCAATCTGGGCCTGATTATCGGCGCCTGGGCCCTGGGCGCGGTGTTTGCCTGGGGCACTGGCGATCTCCAGTCAGCCCTCCCCGCAGCAGTCGGCCAAGGCTTGCGCGTGACCTTTGCGGTGGCCGCAGGGCTGGTTGTGCTGGCGCTGCTGCTGGCCTTGGGGCGCCAGGTAAAAACGCTGCAAGCCACAGCGGCGCCTTGACAAGGGAAAATCGTAACAGCTATTGTCTGACAACCTGATCACCTAGGTTTTGCCATGCTTGAGCTTCAGCGTCCAGATTCCCTCGTTGTGCGTGTTGTCAGCGCCATACGGGCCGAGATTGACTCCGGACAACTGGCGCCCGAGTCGCGCCTGCCCACCGAGCAGCAATTGGCGGAACAGTTGAATGTCAGCCGTTCGGTGGTGCGCGAGGCGATTGCCCAGCTCAAGGCCGATGGCGTGCTGACCGCCCGCCGTGGCCTGGGCTCGTTTATTTCGCAGACCCCGGCCGGTACGGTGTTCCGCTTTCCGGAAAAAAATGGCCGACGCCCTGACCTCGCGCAAATGTTCGAAGTGCGCCTGTGGATCGAAACCCAGGCGGCCTCCATTGCCGCCCAACGCCGCGACGCCGACGACCTGCAACGCATGAAACGTGCCCTGCAGGAAATGCACGATAAGCGCGCCGACTTTGAGGCCGCTGCACTGGCCGACGTGGAGTTTCACCGGGCCATCGCCGACGCCAGCAAAAACGAGTATTTCGTCGCCTTCCACGACTTTCTGCGCAGCCAGTTGGCCAGCGCACGCAAGACCGCCTGGGAAAACTCGGCGTCGCGCTTTGCCAGCGGCTCGGCGGACGCCACCCAGGAACACCAGGCGCTGTACCAGGCCATCGTCGACGCCGACCCCCAGGGTGCCGCCGCCGCCGCCGAGGCGCATTTGCGTGCCGCCGCCAAACGCTTGCAACTGGAGCTGCCGGCCACCCATTGATCCATCGAACACCTATAAAGCGTGCCCGCGGGCACGCTGTTTTTTTAACAAAAACATTAGTCTGACAACCTGATAAGCAGACTGAAATGTACTGATTTAGGTAGCCCACATGATTTATGACTTTTGCATCATCGGTGGCGGCATTGTCGGCCTGGCCACCGCGATGGAGTTGCTCAAGCGCCAGCCCAACGCGTCCCTGGTGATCCTGGAAAAGGAACCAGTGCTGGCCAAGCACCAGACCGGCCACAACAGCGGCGTGATCCATGCCGGCATCTACTACGCACCCGGCAGCCTCAAGGCCGAGTTGTGCAAGCGTGGCGCCGAGGCCACCAAACAGTTCTGCAGCGAGCATGGGATCAAGTTCGAGGTGTGCGGCAAATTGCTGGTGGCCTCCACGGCCCTGGAAGTGCAGCGCATGGAAGCGCTGTATGTGCGCTCGCAGCTCAACGGGATGAAGGTCGAGCGCCTGGACGCCGAGCAACTGCGTGCCCGCGAGCCGAACATTGTCGGCCTGGGCGGGTTGTTCCTCGATGCCACCGGGATAGTCGACTACCGCCAGGTCTGCGAAACCATGGCTGCAGTGATTCGCCGCAACGGGGGTGAGATCTGCCTGGAAAAAACCGTCACGGCGATTGCCGAAGACACCGACAAAGTCACCGTCAGCACCCACGACGGCGCCTGGCAAGCGCGGCACCTGGTGGTGTGCGCGGGCCTGCAATCGGACCGCCTGGCGACCCTGGCCGGGATTGATATCGACCACCAGATCATCCCCTTCCGTGGCGAGTATTTCCGCTTGCCCGCGTCGAAGAACAACATCGTCAACCACTTGATCTACCCGATCCCGGATCCGGAGCTGCCGTTTCTGGGGGTGCACCTGACCCGCATGATTGATGGCAGCGTCACCGTCGGCCCCAATGCGGTGCTGGGCCTGGGCCGGGAGAACTACAAGAAGTTTTCCGTCAACTGGAAGGATGTGGCCGAGTACGCGCGCTTCCCCGGCTTCTGGAAAACCATCTGGCAGAACCTCGGCTCCGGCAGCGTGGAAATGAAGAATTCGTTGTTCAAGTCCGGCTACCTGGAGCAATGCCGCAAGTATTGCCCATCCCTGGAACTCGACGACCTGCAGCCCTACGAAGCCGGGATCCGCGCCCAGGCGGTGATGCGCGACGGCAGCCTGGTGCACGATTTCCTGTTCGCCCAGACGCCGCGCATGTTGCACGTGTGTAACGCGCCGTCACCGGCGGCCACCTCGGCGATTCCGATTGGCGAAATGATCGCCGACCGCATGTTCACCCCCAACTAAACACCCCCTGTAGGAGCTGTCTCGCCCCGCGAGGCTGCGATGACGGCGGCGCAGGCAACCAATGTATCGCCTGACCCGGCGCTATCGCAGCCTCGCCAAGGCTCGACAGCTCCCACATTTGATCGCGTTCGCAACACCCTAATAAATATAATGACTGAGAAGGAAGTACAGCATGACGGCAAAAGCCCACACCCCGGCCACGGTGGAAACCCCGGCACAAACCAAGAAGCGCCTGCGCAAGGTGGCTGCTGCCACCATCTTCGGTTCGATGCTGGAGTGGTATGACTTCTACCTCTACGCAACCATGGCGGCGATTGTCTTTTCGAAGATCTTCTTTGATAACAGTGACCCGAAAACCGCGACCCTGATGGCGTTCTCCACCTTTGCCATCGGCTTTATCGCCCGCCCCTTCGGCGGCATCCTGTTCGGCTACCTGGGCGACAAGTTCGGCCGCAAACATGTGCTGGTGTTGACCTTCTGCATGATGGGCGTGTGCACCACGCTGATCGGCCTGATCCCCAGCTATGCCTCGATTGGCATCTGGGCGCCGATCATTCTGGTGTTTATCCGCATCATCCAGGGCCTGGGCGCCGGTGCCGAGCTGTCGGGCGCGGCGGTCACTTCCTACGAGCATGCTTCAGAAGGCAAGCGCGGCAGCCAGGGGGCCTGGCCGGCGCTGGGCTTGAACCTGGGCCTGCTGCTGTCGTCGCTGACCGTGTACCTGCTGACCATCAATGGCAATGAGTTCCTGTTGGCCGGCGGCTGGCGCATCCCGTTTATCTGCAGTATCGCCCTGGTGGGTGTGGGCCTGTGGGTGCGTAACAGCATCCCGGAAACCCCCGAGTTCAAAGAACTGAGCCAGGAGCCGGCCAAGGCCAAGGTCTCGCCGCTCAAGGCCCTGTTCAAGAATGACCTCAAGGGCCTGGCGGTGGTGTTCTTCGTGGCCATTGGCTACAACGCCCTGAGCTACATCTTCAAGACCTTCTCCCTGGCCTATCTGACGCAGTTCAAGGGCGTTGATGTGCACGTCACTTCGCTGTCGGTGACCATCGCCAGCCTGGTGGCGATTGTCGCCGTGCCATGCTTCGGTTGGCTGTGTGACAAGTGGAGCAGCAAGTCGGTGCTGGTGCTGGGCGGCGTGCTGTCGCTGATGTTCGCCTACCCGTTCCTGGCGCTGTTGAACACCGGCGAAAGCCTGATGATCTACCTGGCCATCGGGATCGGCACCGGGATCCTCGCGCCGATGATGTTCGCGCCACAGGGCTCGTTCCTCAGCCGTCAGTTCCCGACCCAGACCCGTTCTTCGGGTTTCGGTACCGGCCGTGAAATCGGCACGGCTATCGCCGGTGGCCTGGCGCCTTTGGGGGCCTTGTCGATGGTGGCTGCCTCGGCCACTCACTCGACAGACGGCGTGGTGATCATTCTGGCCATCGCGTCAGTGCTGGTGGTGGTGTTTGCCCTGTGTGACCAGGGTCGCAAGCACTCGGCATTCAAGAACTAAGGGCAAAATATTGCCCAAGGGGTGCATCTGCGCCCCTTGATCGCGCATCATGGGCACTTTCATGCTCAAGGGAAACGTCCATGCGCGTTCTGTCATTGATGATGGGTGTTACCACGCTGGCCGCCAGTCTGGTGTTTTGCGCCACCGCGTCGGCGAGCGAAGAGAGTCAATTGATCGACTCGATCAACCAGTACCGCAGCCAGGTGCAGCGCTGTGGCGACCAGGGCTCCCAGGAGTTGCCGCCGCTGGCGGTCGACCCACGCCTGGTGTTGCCGGTCAATAATGTCGGCGATTTGCAGCAGGCCCTGGCCCAGGTGGCCTACCCGATGGTCAACGTGCAGGCGATCAGCCTGTCCGGGCCTCGCGACTCGCAATCGGCGATGAAAGCGGTACGCGAGAGCTTCTGCCGGGTGGTGCTCGACCCGCAATTCGTCGACATCGGCGTCAGCAACAATGGCCAGGACTGGCGCATTGTCCTCGCCCGCCCACTGTTGAGCCGTGGCTTGGCCAGCTCCCAGGACGCCGGCCCGCAGTTGCTGGAGATGGTCAACGCCGCCCGCAAACAACCGCGCCAGTGTGGCGAGCAAGCCTTCGCGGCCACCACGCCGCTGGCCTGGAACGCCCAGTTGGCCAGCGCCGCCGACAGTCATGCACGCAATATGGCCAACCACAACTTCTTCGACCACCTGGACCGCGACGGTCGGACCCCGGGCGACCGCGCGGAACTGGCCGGTTATGTGGCGCAACAGATCGGCGAGAACATCGCGGCCGGCCTGGACACGCCGCGCAAGGTGGTTGACGGCTGGCTCGCCAGCCCCGGGCATTGCGCCAACCTGATGAACCCACAATTTCGCGAATTGGGCGCCGCCTATGGGCTGGATCCGAAAAGCGATGCGGGGATTTACTGGACGGCATTGTTGGGCACGCAATAGCGTCGAAACGAACAAGGTATTGAGTCGATGACAGACTGGCTGCAAGGCGGCGGTGAGATGGCCGAACGGGTTCGCCGCCATGACTGGGCCAACTCGCCCCTGGGGCCAATAGAGCAATGGCCGGACGTGCTCAAGACCACGGTGTCCCTGAGCCTTGCTTCCCGTTTCCCTCAGGCGGTGGTGTGGGGGCCCGAATTGATCACGCTGTATAACGACGCGTTCATTCCGGTGCTGGGCAACAAACCAGAGGCACTGGGCCAACCCTTCAGCACGATCTGGCAGGAAGCCTGGAGCCAGATCCGCCCGATCGCCGATGCTGCATTCGACGGCCAGGCAACGTTTATCGAAGACTTCCCACTGATCGTCGAGCGTGGCGCGGCGCCGGAACAGGCTTATTTCACGTTCTGCTATAGCCCGATCCGCGACTCCACAGGCAAGGTGGTGGGGATGCTCGACACCGTGACCGAGACCACCAATACGGTGTTTATGACGCGCCGCCTGGCCGTGCTGGATGCCATCAGCCTCGGTGTGGCCAACGCCACCGATCCGGCGGCGATCATGGCGGCCACCACGCGGGTGCTGGCGACCCACCTGAACCTGTCCAACTGCGCCTATGCCGACATGGAGGCCGACGAAGACGGTTTTACCATCCGCGGCAACTGGGCCGCAGAAGGCTCGCCCAGCATCGTCGGGCATTATCGCCTGACGGACTTCGGCCAATTGGCGGTCGAGCGCCTGCAGGCCGGCGAGCCGTTGATCATCAATGACAACCTGACGGAGCTGACGCCCGAGGAGGCCGCGACCTTCCAGGCCATTGGCGTGACGGCGACGATTTGCATGCCGCTGATCAAGTCCGGGCGTCTGACCGCGCTGATGGCCATTCACGACCGCGTCCCGCGGCGCTGGTCTTCCTACGACCTGGCGCTGCTGGGTGAGGTCACGGAGCGCTCCTGGGCCCATATCGAACGGGTGCGGGCCGATGCCATTGTGCGTGAGGGCCTGTCGGCGCTGGCCGATTTGAATGCGACCCTGGAGCAACGGGTCATGGAGCGCACCACCCTGCTCAACCAGACTGAAGCGGCGTTGCGCCAGTCGCAGAAGCTCGAAGCCATTGGCCAGTTGACCGGCGGCGTTGCCCACGACTTCAACAACCTGCTGACAATCATCCGCTCGTCGGTGGACTTCCTGCGCATGCCCAACCTGCCCGAAGAGCGCCGCGAGCGATACATGAGTGCGGTGACCGATACCGTAGAACGCGCCAGCAAGCTGACCAGCCAATTGCTCGCCTTCGCCCGGCGCCAGCCGCTCAACCCACAAGTGTTCAATGTGGGCCAGCGCGTGCAAAACATCGGCGACATGCTGGAGACGCTTACCGGTGCGCGGATTCACGTCCGCGTCCAATTGCCGGAACAGGCGTGTTACGTCTGCGCGGATTCCAGCCAGTTTGAAACCGCGCTGATCAACATCGCCCTCAACGCGCGGGATGCAATGAATGGCCAGGGTACGCTGGTGTTACGCCTGGACCGGGACCAGCCGTTGCCATGCATTCGCGGGCATGGCGGCTCCGGCAAACCCTTCGTCGCGATCTCCCTGGCGGACACCGGCAGCGGGATTGCCTCGAGTACCTTTGAACGCATCTTCGAACCGTTCTTCACCACCAAGGAAGTCGGCAAAGGCACCGGGCTTGGGCTGTCGCAGGTATTCGGGTTCGCCAAGCAGTCGGGAGGCAATGTCGATGTCGCCAGTGTGCTCGGCCAGGGCACCGTGTTTACCCTGTACCTGCCGCAAGTGGAGCCGGAGACGATCCTCGACAACGTGGTCGAGACGCCGCTTGAACTGGCCCCGGACGCCGGGCGACGGCGCATCTTGATCGTGGAGGACAACCTCGAAGTGGGCCGCTTCGCCAACCAGATTCTGCAGGACCTGGGCTACCAGACAGTGTGGGCCACCCATGCCGAAGAAGCCCTGGAAATGATCGGCCCGGATGCCCGGGCATTCGATGGGGTGTTCTCCGACGTGGTGATGCCCGGCATCGGTGGCGTGGCGCTGGCCCGGGAGTTGCGCCGGCGCCGGCCCGATCTGCCGGTGATCCTCACCTCCGGCTACAGCGAGGAACTGGCCAAGTCCGGTTATGACGGCTTTGAGTTTCTCGCCAAACCCTACTCCGCCGACCAGGTCTCACGGGTGCTGGCCAAGGCTATGGGCAAGGACTGAAGCCTAGGACGCGACCACCACCTGGTTGCGCCCCAAGGCCTTGGCGCGGTACAGGGCTTTGTCGGCCGTGTTCATCAAGTGCTGCAAGTCGTCGCCCACGGCAAGCGTCGAGGCCACCCCCAGGCTCGCACTCAACACCTGCACCGGGTCAATGGTCAAATCGGCAATGGCGCGGATCAGTTGTTCGCCGATGTCCCGTGCTACCTCAAGCGTGGTGTCGGGCAACAACACCGCAAACTCCTCGCCCCCCAGGCGGCCATAGATATCCGTCTGGCGAAAGGAGGCGCTGATCACCTGGCCAATCTGCTGCAACACCCGGTCACCCGTCTGGTGGCCGTAGGTGTCGTTGATGGCCTTGAAGTGATCCATGTCCAGCATCAGCGCACACAGGGGCTGGCGAGTGCGTTTGCATTGGTCATACAGCACCTGGGCCTTTTCGAAAAACGCCCGGCGGTTCATCAGCCCGGTGAGTTCGTCGGTCTCGGCAGCGCGCGTGGAAATACTGTGGGCCCGCTCTATTTCGCGGGTCAGGCGAAAGGCCTTCTCCAGGGCCTCGGACAATTTCCGTGAGGCGCCTACGACAAAGGATGAGAACACCAGCACTGCGATAGCCATGCCCATTTGCATCTTGGAAGGTTGAAACAGCAACCACAGGGTGCACGGCAACAGCACCAGGGCCATGGACACCATGGTCATGTAGCGGTAGGCCGAGTAACACGACACCGCGCTGACGGACATCCCCACGGTAAAGAGGATGACCAGCGCCTGGGTCAAGCGGTCATCGGTGGGCATTATGGCAAGGGCACCGGCGCCCCAGATCCCCGCAGAAAGCACCAGCGTAAGCCAATAATGGAGCTCCCAGCGGCGCGGCGTGCGCTCACTTCTGGGGCTGCGAAAATACTGGAAAAACATCAAAAAGCGCAGGAGCGACGAGCCGGACAGCAAGATCAGCCAGCCGATCATCAGGTCGCGATCAAGGCGGTCCCAACACAACCAGCACAACATGCCGGCGGCCAGATAGCTGCCGAAAACCGCAGAAAAGGATTGGCGAAACAACTGATGCAGGCAATCAGTCCGCACCTGCGCTTCGATGAAAAAATCCTGGTCCTGCTCACGCCCAAGGCCATTCATTTGATTCGCCTGATCAGTAGTGCCGCGACAAAATGGCATTGTGGCACCCTGCCAGTATCCAGAACAGCGAAATCCGCTGTAGATACCGCGTAAACGCCCATGTTAAAGCCATCGCGCCTCTGTAGGAGCTAGCTTGCTGGCAATGGCGATATGACTGTGAGCTGCAACGCCACGTCGCCCAGCGTCGACAGCTACTGCGGGTTTTCAATCCTGAGCCACGACCAGCGGGCCTGATAGCTTCTGGCCTTCTGCTGAAACAGATCCGGCTGCGGGGTGATGGGGTTGAGCCGGAGTATTCCCTGTTCGATGTCGGCCAAACCGAAAGGTGCATAAATTTCGCCCGTGTCTACGGCCAAGGCGATGCAGGTGCCCGCCACCAAATAGCGATCCACCCCATCCATGGCCGAGTGCAACTGGGGATAAGGCATGCCGAACCGCTGCGGGTACCAGAGATGCACACGCGCCTGGTTCTTCACTTCAATGTTCGCATGCAGGTCGCGGAAAAGTTCGGCGGCGCGCTCAATCACCGCATTCTCGGCTTCCCAGGACAGATCGGGATCGAAGTAGAACACGTCGTAATCCTTCACGCCCCAATCGGCGCTCAAACCGGCCTGATGATTCCACACCGCCTGGAACAGGCAACCGGCCGTCAGCAGGCATTGATCCAGGCCAAGGGCTGGCAGGCGCGCGGTCATTTCAGCATTGATGGGGTTGGTCATCGCCAACTCAACCAGCCTCTGGGTCGTCAGTCTCATGTGCAGTCCGTTGCCATTGCTCGTGTTGAGGGCAAAGGTTATACCAGGGTTTCGTTACCCCTTGAACGCAGCCTCGATGGCCGCGATGTCGATTTTCACCATGCCCATCATCGCCTCGAACGCACGCTTGGCTGCGGCCGGATCGGGGTCGGTGATCGCCGCTGTGAGCACCCGCGGGGTGATTTGCCAGGAAAGCCCCCACTTATCCCGGCACCAACCGCACGCAACCTCCTCGCCACCATTGCCGACAATCGCCTGCCACAGGCGATCCGTCTCGGCTTGGTCGTCAGTGGCGACCTGGAATGAAAACGCCTGGTTGTGCTGGATACCCGGCCCGCCATTGAGGCCCAGGCACGGGATGCCCATGACGGTGAATTCCACGGTCAGGACATCGCCCTGCTTACCCGCCGGATAGTCACCCGGGGCTGTATGTACGGCCTCTACGCTGCTGTCCGGGAATGTCGCGGCATAGAACCTGGCAGCGTCCAGGGCGGCGCCGTCGAACCAGAGGCAGATGGTGTTTTTGTGGGTCATCTGGATACTCCAAAAAAGGCCATTGACCGCTACAGTCTAGCCCTACCGTGAGCGGGCCCAGTGACGAGCAATCAAAGCGTACCGCACGACACCGACTTCATGCCCAGCCAGGCCAGCGCACGCGTGGCACTCATGGGCCGCGCGCAGAGGTAGCCCTGGCCCAGCTCGCAACCGAGCTTGAGCAAGCCCTGGCGCTGGCTTTCGTGCTCGACGCCCTCGACCACCACCGCCATATCCAGCGCTTGAGCCAATGCCAGGGTGCTGCTGATCACTGCACGGTTACGGCTGCTGGTTTCAAGGTCGCGGGCGAAACGGGCATCGAGTTTGATTTCGGTAAAAGGCAGTTGGCACAGGCGCTCCAACGACGAATAGCCGATACCAAAATCATCAATGGACAGGCCGGCGCCCATCATCCGCAAGCGAATCAAGGTTTGCAGCACCCCGGGCGAGACCTGCAGTAATCCGCTTTCAGTGATTTCGAAGGTCAGGCGCGAAGGATGGATGGCGTAGCGCTCCAGCGCTGCGCACAGACGCGGGAGCAAGGACTTACAAGCCAGTTGCCCGGCCTCCAGATTAAACGCCAGAGAGAGCACATGCCCCTGTTCCTGAGCCGTCTGCTGGAACGCCAACGCCTGTTCCAGCAGGCTGAAAAACAGTTCATCCATCAAACCGAAACGCCCTGCCGGGGCGAGGAAATCAGCCGGGGGTAACACGCCAAACTGAGGGTGTTCCCAGCGCGCCAGCACTTCAAGACTGTCGCTTTTACCGGTCATCAGATTGAACTTGGGCTGGAAAAAGGCCTTGAGCTCATCCCGTGCAATAGCGTGCTCCAAACGTGCTTTGCTCGCGCGGGTATGGCGCGCCTGCCGAGAGACGGGGTGCCCGGCAGCGACCGTGGTTTCCAGGTATCGGGTCAACAGCGCCGCAATCGCCACCGCTCGCACCGGAGCATCGACATACCCCAGGAAACTCACCCCCAGCAGGCCGAGCATCCGTTCGATGGCGTCATGCAGATCCTGGGCATGGCTACTGCAAATGATCATGGACCTGACCCACCGAGTGCGGCTGAGTGCTTCGAGGGTCGTCAGCCCTTGCAGTCCTTCCTCCTTAAGGGTGCACAGCACGATATCCACCGGCCCTGTGCGGTCGAGCAGTTCCAGGGCCGCGGCCACGTCGGCCACGCCCATCACCCACTCACACCCCGAGTCCTTGAAGACCTGAGTGGCAACGAGCTGCTTGAAGGGGTGCTCTTCGACGACCAGAACACGAATTGGTAGAAAGGACATGACAAATCACAGACGACAGGGAAGTACGGCCATTCTCGTCACGCTTCCTACCGGCGTATTTAGGAAAAGTCTTAAATGGAAAACGAAAACTCCATGGTTTGAATACGTCGCAAATCAACTGAGAGCGCTGGCTTACCTGCTCCCTCAGTTGATTTGCGCATCACTGCCCTACATCTCGTAACGCAACGCCAGGCCCACCGTGCGCGGTGCGCCTACATCGACGATATCGCCACTGCGGTTGTTGGTGATGTATTCCTTGTCAAAAGCGTTTTTCACGAAGCCGGAGACCGCGATATTTTTGCTGACTTTGTACTCGGTGTTGAAGTTCATCAGCCAGTAGTTGTCGCTCCGGCGCTCGCCCGTGACGTTGCCTGCGGTATCAAACCTGTATTCCGAGGGCGCGGTGCTTTGATACACCAGGTCGGTGTTCAGGGTCAGGCGATCATTCCAGCGGTAGGTACCGCCCAAGGACAGTTTGTACTTGGGCGAGTTGAGGAAGCTCTCGCCGCTCATATTGCGGCCGTCGCCGGTCACGAAGTCCTTGTACTTGCCCGCAGTGATCGAGCCGCCTGCCGTCAGGGTCAGTTGTTGGCCGAGGTCTTTCTCGACAAACACTTCCAAGCCCTTGATATCGCTGCTACCGGCGTTGAACACCTGGACGAAATCGGTGTGGCGCTCCAGCACACTGACCTGCTGGTCTTTCCAGTCGGTGTAGTACAGGTTGGCGCGGGTACGCAGAGTCTTGTCGAAGAACGAGCCACGGTAGGACAGCTCGTAATTGGTGGTGTATTCCGGGTCGTAGCCCTCGTGGCCGCCACCGGCGCGGACGTTGACGCCGCCACCGCGATAGCCCTTCTGCACCATCACGCCAAGGTATTGGTTGGCAGCCAACTCATAGTCGAGGCCCAGTTTCGGCAGGAGCGCATCAAACGATTTGCTGACTTTTCCAGGGCTGGAGAAATCGTCCTGCTTGATGTTGGTGTCGTTGGTTTCGTGGTCGTAGCGCAGCCCGGTGATCAAGGTCCACTGCGGGGCGAATGTCCAGTTGATTTCACCGAACACGGCCTTGCTTTCAACGGTGGTATCGCCCTTGGCGGTACCAAACAGGACGTTGTCGAACAACAGGCGGTCGTGGAAGTTGTTGGTGTTGTGGCCGTAGTAGGCGCCGACAAAACTCTTCAGCGTGTCGCCACTGTAGTTCAGGCGCAGTTCCTGGCTGAACAGGTCGCCGTCCTGGGTGCGCAACACTACCTCGTTGGCGTCGGCTGACTGGTCG
Organism: Pseudomonas sp. FP2294; assembly: GCF_030687625.1. Taxonomy (NCBI): domain Bacteria; kingdom Pseudomonadati; phylum Pseudomonadota; class Gammaproteobacteria; order Pseudomonadales; family Pseudomonadaceae; genus Pseudomonas; species Pseudomonas sp. FP2294. The sequence goes on along the minus strand of NZ_CP117441.1, from coordinate 2,473,502 downwards.
AAATCCAGGCGTGCGTCGTAATCGGAGCGAGTATTGGCAGTCAGGCTGGTCAGCGACCAGTTGTCGTCCAGGCGATAGTCCACCTTGGCGCTGAGCGTGTCCTGCTCAAGCTTGTCGTAGGCCCTGGTGTTGGACGTGATCTTGTAATAACGGATCTTGTCGTTCTGGCGCATGGCAGCGTTGTCGCCCTTGCGGCTTTCGCCATGGGCGTAGGTCAGCAACACATCCAGATCGTCGTTGGGCAGGATCAGTAGCTTGCCCCGGGCATTGCCGGTACGGGTCGGGTTGGCGTCGTCATGCAGGGCAACGTTGTCGATGTAGCCGTCGCCGTCCTGGTAATCCACGGCGATACGCGCGGCGATCTTGTCATCGACCAACGCGCCCCCACCGGCCACCGCTGCACCGCGCTCGCCATAAGTGCCCATGTTGGTGCGCGCGGAAAAACTCGGCTCGAACGTTGGGTTGCGGGTCTGGATCACCACTGCGCCGGCCAGCGAGTTGCGGCCCTGGGTGGTGGATTGCGGGCCGAGGAACACTTCGACCTGGTCGACGTCCCACAGCGGCATCGGGCTGAGGGTCAGGGCACGATTCGGTTGCACGGCGCCATCGACGAAGACCGACACCGCACCGTTGAGCGTGGCAGGGCCCTGATCATCGAAACCGGATACGGGCACGCCGCGAATCCCCCAGTTTTCATTGCCGGACTGGTTGTACACACCTGGCGTACGCGCAAATACGTCCACCAGATCACGGTCCTGCTTTTCACGCAGTTGCTGGTCGGTCACCACCACCACGCTCGACTGGGTCTGTTCCAAGCTGCGGTTGATCTTTTCACCGGTGACGGTGATCGGCGCGATCTCCAGAGCGCTTGCCGGTTCCGCGGCCCACGCACCGTTGCACAGGCAGATAGCCGAACCCACCGCCATTGTCGTTTTCTTTAAATTCACGCCCTGCTCCCCTACGCCTGTTTTTTGTTTTTTCTCGTGCCCGGAACGCTGTTTGTGCCCAGCCGGCGGGAGTCTAATTCAATCTTGATGTTAAAGAAATACAATTGATAACACATCTCATTCGTGGAATTTAGTGTCATGTAACGATGCTGATATCCCCGAACGTTTGCCGTACGTTGACCATTTCTGGAGCAGTGGTTATTATTCGAAAACCTACCGACCGGTAGGCAGTTTTTTTACGTTGGAGGCTGTATGAATTCGCAACCCACCCACAGGGTTCCCCTGAGGCTGGCTATTGGTCTGGGACTGATCGGCGCCCTCGGCCCGTCGGCGGTCGATATGTACTTGTCGAGCCTCCCGCAGATTGCCCACGAGTATCAGAGCAGCTTCGCCAGCGTGCAGTTGACCTTGACGTTCTTCCTCCTGGCCATGGGTGCAGGCCAGTTGATCTTCGGGCCCATCGTCGATGCCTATGGCCGGCGCCGCCCCCTGCTGGCCGGCCTGCTGTTGTTTACCCTGTGCTCATTAGGCGCGGCGTGGGCACCGACCCTTGAGACATTGATCGCTCTGCGTTTCGTCCAGGGACTTGGCAGCGCACTGACGCTGGTGGTGATCATGAGCATGGTCCGGGATGTCAGCGAAGGCGTGGCCGCAACCAAGCTCTTTGCGTTGCTGATGACCATCGAAGGGGTTGCGCCCATCTTCGCCCCGGCACTGGGTGGGATTATCGACACCCATTACGGATGGCGCGCGGTGATGCTGGTCCTCGCCGGGTTTGGCCTGGCCGTGCTCGGCAACAGTTGGCTGTCGCTGCCGGAAACCCTGGCCCCCAGCCAACGGGAACCGCTGCGCCTGGGCGCGGCGTGCCGGACTTACCTGACCATCGCCAGGGACCCGCACTTCCTGCGCCCGACCCTCGCCGTGGCCGCGGTGTTCTTCTTTCTGTTTGCCTACATCGGCGGTGCAACCCTGGTGTATCAGCAAACCTATGGCCTGAGCCCGCAAGCGTTTGGCATGCTGTTCGGCGTCACGGGCGTGGCCATCCTGATCGGGGCCATGAGCGCCGGGAAACTGGTCAGCCGCCTTGGCTTGAACCGTCTTTCCTTGATTGGCGTGTCGTGCATGGCGGGTGGCTCGGCAATCGCCCTGGTTTCCAGCGTTACCCTCCTGAGCCTGCCCGGTATAGTGGCGGGCATGGCGGTTGCCCTGTTTGGCCTGGGCATCGCGGAGTCCACGCTAATGTCGCTGGTAATGTCCTCGCAAAAACGCGCGCTGGGCTCCACCGCCGCACTGTTGGGGGCATTTCAACTGTCGATCTCCGCCAGTGCGACGCCGATCTCGGCCTTGGCGCTGACCTATGGACCAGTAGCTTGGGCCGCGTTGCTGCTGGCCAGCGCGTTGCTGACTTGCCTGCTGACCACCACCAGCCTCCCCCGGGGTGCTGGGCAAACCTATGACCTGACCGGGCACTGATCAAGGAGCAGCACCATGACATCCACCATCCTGACCTCGGCCGCCGAACGCATCGCACAACTGGCCGTGGAGCAATTTGCCGAGCATGGTTACGACGCCGCCTCACTGAATGACATCGCCGTTCGCGCAGGCATCAAGAAGGCTTCGCTATACGCCCACTTTGCGAGCAAGGACGCGCTCTACGTGGTCGCACTCGAACTCGCCCTACGGGCCGAGCTCGATTACGTGCAAAGCCAATTTGCCAGGAACTCGCGGTCGATCAAGGCCCCCGGCGAGGTCTATATCAACAACCTGCAACGCCGCCACAGCGCCAATCAATCCCTGCGGTTCTTGTTACGGGCCGCGTTCTACCCGCCGACGCCGCTGAGGGACGTGGTCATGTCCGGGTTCAATGACTATATGGCGACGATCCGCGGCCATTTCCAACAGGCGCTGCTTAAGGCCTATCCGGACGTAGACGAACAGGCCATGCAAGTGTTGGCAGAGGCTTACCTGGTGATGATCGACAGCCTGCATGTAGAACTGACCTACGGTGATGCGCCGGCCTACGCACGCCGTCTGGAGGCGCTGCAACGGTTGTCGCGGGCGGTGGGTTACGATGAGATTATTCTTCGGTTACGGGGGTAAATACCTGAACGGCCTTGGCAGATTCAAGTTCCGTTTTGGTTCTCATCGGAATGACGCCCAGGCCACTTCCCGAATCGAATGTTCTAAACATAGGTGATCGCAATGCCATGTGTTAAACAGCGACTACAAGGCCGGTGGAGTGCCCGCCGTGGTGACGTGCCGCCGAGTCGCATGCCCGCCCAGGAAAATGTAGATCACTGATATGGCGGGCTTTTTTTCAAAGCTGGCGCACGCATTCCAGCAGAAAAAGAGCGCATGCAAACTTGCGCCAAGGTGCCTGGATCTATATATTCCCTAGCCTGCTGCACCGCTCAAGCGCTTTGTTCGACAACGCCCCCTTGAGCAGCTTCATCGCGCTGCCGCCCGAATGGCGAAACTGGTAGACGCATGGGACTTAAAATCCCCCGCTCGTAAGGGCGTCCCGGTTCGATTCCGGGTTCGGGCACCATAGATATCAAGGGCTTGCATGATGAACTTCGTGCAGGCCCTTATCTTTTCTGCTCCGCAATTTTAGACTCTGCTCCGCAATTATCCCTCCCTCGGCGTCCTGCCGACCGAACACGAACTACCAAATTTCCCACGACTCGTGGTGCTTGTCGTATGGCCGCGTTCGGCCAGAAGCGAGAATTCAGGTCATGGAAAATAAATCTGTCCCGTTATGACTGGTTCCGTTATTACTGCATCGCTTAGATACAGTGAAAAGTTCGCGACCGAGAGCTCGTGCAGTGTCCATATGAACCTTCGGATCCTGCATTTCTGACTCGAGTAGGAGTTCGGACGTCACTACGCATGCGCCGCAATAGTCGAAGATCCCATGGTCAATCTGCGTCTTCATGGCGTCGGCATAGCCGTGCCGCTCATAGGTTCCCCCATCGGCACCGCCGACACCGACAAGATGAACGCGCAGGTGACGAAGCTTCTTCACCAGCTTGGCATCCGAACTGTAATCAAACGCCCAGCCATTGGCGAACACGCGATCGATCCACCCCTTGAGAAGCGCCGGCATCGACCACCAGTAGATGGGATAGACCAGCACAAGGGCATCGGCGCGATCGATCCGCGCCTGCTCGGCGGCAACATCAGCGGGAGGCGGTTCCTCCCTGTGATGGACAGCGAGATCAGCCGCAGTGAACCTTGGATCGAACGCTTGCGCCGAGAGGTCCGCGATTTCGAAGGAGTTGCCGGGATCTGCCAGGGATACGCCTTCGGCGATTTGCGAAGCGAGGCTATGGGTGAGGGACTGGGGATCGTGATGGGCAACAACGATAAGCGCGTGCATGTCGAAAACTCCTGCTACTGATTGAGGGCGAAAGGGCGAACCCTATATACTATTGGTAAGTTACGCACAGTAAGTTACTTTTGGTATATAGCCATGTCAAGCATCGAGACAAGAGAGCAGGGTTCCAGACCGCAGCCGCGTCGGCGCATGTCAAGGGAAGAAAGGCAACGACAGTTGCTGGACGTCGCCTGGCGGCTAGTCCGGGAGGAAGGCACGGAAGCCTTGACGCTTGGACGGCTCGCCGAACAAGCTGGCGTGACAAAACCCGTGGTTTACGATCATTTCAGCACGCGGCCCGGGTTGCTGGCGGCGCTCTATCAGGAGTTCGATGCTCGCCAGACCGCACTCATGGACGCCGCGCTTCAGACGAGCGAACCCACCTTGCAGGACACGGCGACGGTCATCGCATCGTCTTACGTCAACTGCGTGCTTCTTCAGGGCAACGAGATACCCGGTGTGATCGCGGCGTTGGCCAGCTCACCAGAGCTCGAAAAGATCAAGCGCGAATACGAAGCGATCTTCATGAACAAGTGCCGGATGGCCCTCTCCCCATTTACCAGAGAGGGTTCTATCGCGCCCGCGAGTCTTCGGGCGATGCTCGGTGCGGCCGAGGCCCTATCCCATGCCGCCGCAACCGGAGAAATCACACCCGAGCAAGCGCAGGACGAACTCTTCGAAACGATCATCGCAATGGTCGACAGAAGCGCGCGCGGTGGCACGTAAAGTGTCGACGAGAGCGGTGAGCTGAGCGTCTGGTGAATCGAAGGGCAAAACACGAATCTATCCGACGTTGCACCGGACGTCCGAAAAGGGTCGATTGTAGCCGGTCGCGAAAGACCTGAACCGGCCAGAAGCGAACACTCAATATAACTCCTAGTCACCATGGTGCAGAATGCTCTTCCAAAGAGTGGCGGCCTCGATTACCGCCGCCATAGATGATCCTGATACCAGCCATCAAGGCAGATAGCCCGGCAGCATAAAGCGTTGGCGAATGCTGACTCAGCCATGCAAGCACGATGAGCCAGGTGTCTGGTTTGTCTGGCATGTTGGGCGTCGTAGCTGCGCTGATTAAAGGTAAGTCGCTGATAAAGTTCAGGCTCGGAGAAGAGCATATGGCCACGTGTTACGATCGGCTGCGTTAAACGGATATGTCCCCCAGGGGAACCTGGTACACGATCTAATGAGCTGCAAAATGAGAGGCGAAATATGCAATTTAGAAAACACTACCCAATACTGATCGCTATGAGCTGTCTTCTCTTAACAGCGTGTGACACGAAGAAAGATCAGATTTATCAGGTCGTCCGTTGCGTTATGGCAACAGAGACTGTGGCCGGCGGCGCCCCTGGTGAAGTGGGGATCAAAACCGGGCAGGCGGTTGCTCAATATCAGAAGGACCATGGCCTAGATATGAACTACGAAGAAATTAAAGATCTCGCAGAAAAAGCACGAATAGAAATAACAGGAAATCCGGAGTTGCCAATGCCTGCTCAGATTGATCGAGCAAAAAAAATCATGGCTTCGGATCAATGCAAAAATAGTCATCCCTGATTAATTTGCTTCGCAAAATAATTTCGCAAATAAAAAAACCGACTATGTGGTCGGGCCTCTATCAAACTCGCCGTAGGCAAAATATTAACTATGGGGAAATAATGTTCTCAGCCGTGCGGGAATTCAAGCGGCCTCATTCATCTTGTAAGTTATCCCACCAATTGGGCGTAATGCCTTGGCGTCAATGTCATAGCAGGCATCGAAGCAGAGCTGCACAAAAGGCTCCCAGTCCCTCCCCCAAGCTGCCGGTGGGAGCTTGATGCCGTACTCCCCTTCCAACCAGGCACGAAAGATCTCTGGCTTGATGAATGGATCAGGGTTCGAAGACTGCCCGCCCTGGTGCATGTATCGATAGCGGCGAAATACACCCTTAGCGACGTACGCAGCACGATCACGCTTGCTGGCAGTCATGCGCTCTACTCGGGAGCAAGCCTGGTTGAAAACTGCCTCTTCCGCATCCTCCCGATCATCATCGGTCGGCTCTGCCGCGTACATAGCATTGCCAAAGGCGCGTAGCAGGTAATGGAGACGCGCTATCGCCGACTGGATGTGACCAGCAAGCGCTCCGTGCACCGCGTGATTTGCAGTAGGTCCTCGCTGGGTACTCTGCACCACTACTCCAAGCTCTGCGGCATCTGAGGATTGGCCAGGCGCTGGGTTGTCGTTGCAGTCATGCCATGCCTGGCGCGCTGAATTAATCTTCATGCGACAGCCCTCTTCAGCTCTCTAGTCTTCGCTCGGTAGTCGGCGGTCATCGCCTTTAACTTTTCGACCGTGTACTTCTTGGCCTCATGAGGTCCCTCCAACCACTCAACTGCCTCAGCGCCTAGCGCTATTGATATGTGGCTGATCGAGAGCGAAACGCTCGAACCGTGCGAATGACCTGGCAAGCAATGCGCCCCGCGAATCCCAGCGGAAGAAGGGAGATTCAACTGAACAGAATTAGCGGTCCCGATAGCCTCGGCTGGGAACACCGGACCTCATGCACCCTGCCCCACTCAACCAGGGCATTCAGAGCTGTAGCGTGCATTTTGTAAGGGCCTTTTGCCCAGGGATTCACCTCGAAAGAGATCGCCCGGGAGGCAGGCATTGAGGGAGGCATGAGTGTTGACGAATACAGGTGAACATCCGGGACAACCGGCTGGCCGTCAAGCAGGGTAAAACCATCAACCATCACGGGGCTTACGAACTGGGTTGAGCAGCAAGGCGGCACAGAAATAGCCGACAACGTTCGCGGCGCGTTGGATTCATGTTCGACCAGTTGCTGGGAGCAGATTGTTACAGCAAACTCAATCCGCTCGCCCCACCTAAAGGAACTGAAATCACATGAAGGATCAACCCAGCCCTATCCCCCTGGTTATCCTTGACGTTCAGGACGCCATTGATCGCCCGAACTGGGACGGAAAAAATAATCCTGGGTACGTGGCGGTAATCCAACGCCTTCTTGATCTATGGCGATCAAACGACTGGCCAGTTCTGCACGTGAAGCACGATGAACGAACTCCTACATCTAGTTATTACGTCCATGGCCCGTGGAATGGCATCAAGGAAGTCGTTGCCCCGATAAAGGGAGAAGTCGTCATCATCAAACATGAAAACTGCGCCTTCATTGGCACCGAGTTGGACGCCACTCTCAAAGGGATGAAAGCAAAGCAGTTGGTGCTAACGGGGGTCGTCATTCATAACAGCATGGACGCCACGGTCCGTGCGGGGAAAGCACTCGGATACAGCATCATTCTTCCCTCAGACGCCACAACTGCTGTGCCCGTCGTCGGGGCGAATGGAAAGACCTGGGACGCCAAAACTGTTTACGACCTGACCTTGGCAATACTTGGTGATGAATATGCCGATGTTATGTCATCGGACGAAGTGATCGCACAGTTCACGTAAGGCTAAGAGGCTTCCTCAACCGCCCTGCCTCAGTATGAAGGCACCTATTGATGCGATAACAGTCGCTAGCGCCAGATGCAAAAAGCCCAGCGCTGGTTGGGCGGTTGGCTACCACAGAGCAACTCGAAAGCTACTGATATCTCGAATGCTCGCACGCTGCCTTCAGTCGTTGCATCGCATCCGGCGCCATAGGCGCGGTCATCATTGACCTGTAGGTCATGCACTCTTGAGTTTCATGGGGCTTTGGAATATCAACGTGACTCGAAGCGCACCCCGCCAGCAGCACCACCGCTACCGCCGCTATAAAAATCCGCATGTCGTTCCCTCTGTGGTTTGGCGGGACTGTAGCACTTATAGGACTGCGCAAAAGCTCGGCCCCTAGTCGTGTTTTACCAATCACATGAATGTTCAGTAAGCGGCTCATCAAACTGGACAAGGACGACTCGCGTGTAGCTACGGGCATTCATCACCCCCAGCAAAAACAGCGTCCTTTCTGCTGAGCCGCACGGGGTGTTTCCCGGCAGTCGAACCTCGATGTGCGCAGAGAGCAGCATTTTTTCCATAAGCTGGAAGTTTGAAACCTCTATACCTCAAGTCACGCAGATTCCACTACCAAGTCTGTTAATGGAACCGCACAGCAGGTCAAGACATGATTGCTCATTTGCTCTTCTGCAGATACCGCTGATGCACTTTGTTGGTCAACGCACCCAGAAACGACTCTCACTTTACATCGACCACAAAACCCTGCACGACATCCATAAGGTAATTGCACACCCGCTTGCTCAGCCTGACGCAATAAAGGCTGCTGATTATCGCCTAAGAAGGCGACTCCATTGACTATCAGGTTAACAGGCCTAAACTCAGCCTGAGGGATAATAGCAACATTGAAGGTTTCTTGATGATAATGTGACTTAGGCACACCGAGCTTCAATAACTCACACCGAGCATATTTCATGAACTCATCAGGACCACAGGCAAATACCTGCCGTTCGCTTACCTTAGGAATCCCCTTGAGCAACTGAGTATCTAAGCGTCGCTTTGGCCCGCCCCATAATTCATCAGGCCGAGTTAATGCGACAATAACTTTCAGATTAGGGTTAACGCTCTTAAGATAATCAATCTCTGACTTAAAAGCTATGTCTTCCCGAGTGCGGCATTGATAGTAGAGATAAATATCAATATGCCTTTTATTATCATAGAGGTAACGCAGCATAGAAATCATTGGTGTGATACCGCTGCCCGCAGCAAGCAATAGAAGCTTATCAGCAGTAATATCGAGATAAAATTCACCGGCAGGTGATTCCATAGCTAACTTGTGCCCCACCTGCAAGCGATCATGTAACCAGTTCGAGACACGCCCACCGGGTGCTCGTTTTACCGATATTGCATATAGCCCCGCGCGCGAAGGCGTTGACGATAGCGTATAGCGACGCGTGAAATACTGACCGTCTATTTTAAGCGTTATAGGAAGATGTTGCCCTGGAAGGTATGAGGGAAGTAAATTGCCGTTTCCAGATTCAAACCAGAAAGTACAAATATCGTGAGAGACGTTCTCCCGCTTAGCACAAATCAGACTTAGGCGTTGAGTGGCACTGACGTTAAATACCTCCCGGGGCTTCTCTTCTAAAACCTCGATAAAATCCCCTACTCTAATCACTCCTTCGTTGAGGGCAACAAGATTATGCCCGAATTTAATATTTCCTTGTTCATCGCTTCTGAATTCAGACAGTGTTTTTAACGGCTCTTTTTTTGCATCGAAGATTGTGCTTTTCGGATCAATCGTTGTGAGAACACATCGCGTGCAGGGTTTAACTCCCTCAAAGATAACGTCACCAATACGAATTCGCTTCCAGCTATCCTCATCGAAAGCATTCGTTCCACTGACCACTAGATTAGGTCTAAAATGGGTCATTGAGACATTCTCGATGCTGCGCTCATTCAGCGCGGCCAGAGAGGCCTCACTGATAATAAGCAAAGGGTAACCGTCAGCGAAACTGATGTTAAATGGAATAGCCTCACGCGTTCTATTTGATTGTTCACCGGTATAAAGCAGTTGCACCGGGGCACTCAAAATAGCCGAAAACCATTGATTCGCCTCATCGGTGGTAGTAAAGGCAATAAAGTTATCCTTGAACACATTGGTGCCAGCCTCAAGCATCATAAAATCCGAATACTTTAATACGAGACGTTTGCATTGCGCATAGGTTAAATATAATCCCTCCGCAAATAGCGCAGCGGTTATATTAAGTAACTGCGGGAACTCACGGGCCGTTATCATCTCGCCATCTTCACGCGCCACCATAAAGCGGCGATCGAACGCAATCCCCTGCTTCTCAACCCACACTTGTGACTGGCTGATTCCACCCGTCGATTTAACAGGATAAAATGTTATCTCAGTTAAATAAGGTTTATTCGTCAAGGTCACCTGATCCTCCGGATATTTTTAGACCGAATTGAATTATCAGATCGAAGAGTAGTTTTCCAAGCTATATCCGCGGGATATTATTTCGTTCCTGAGCGCCAGGGAGGTCAAAACATCAATCTCTTTAACCCGAGGGTAGCAATATGAACTCCTTAGAATGACATCATCTAAAAATGCGGGATGACACATTATCTCAAGACTCATACAACCTCGCTTATCGGCATTCTCTAGTATTTGCAGGATAAGCGCCTCTGAAACGGCCTCTCCATAAAAACTGGAATCGAAATAATTGGTGGCACGGGAAGTATTTACTTGAATATTAAATTTTTTAGCTTCAGTGCGGTCTATCCGCAAAGGCAATGATTTACTGCTTGCGAAGCTCTCAACCACGGGATAAATTTCTGGCAGCATATGCACAAAATGATGGCTGTCCAAATGTGTAGGGACCCTCCCAAAAACCTCTATAAACTTCTCAAATTGCGCATTTAATTCGACTGCTATCTCTGCGGGCTCCAGCATTCCCTTTTCTGCATATCCCCACAACCATTTACCTAGCTCCCCGGTTTCATTAACCAGACTTTTCATAGCCGTTAACGGACGTCCATAGGTCAAAACAAGGTGAAGCCCGACACCTAAACCTGGGTTTTTCTGACTCAGTTCAGCTGCGTGTAACGCATAAGGAGAGGTAACCATGGCGGTTGTCGACGTGACGATGCCGTTATTGTAGGACTCAACTATCCCGTAGTTCTGGCCTTTGCTCATGCCAAAGTCATCGGCATTAACAATTAAGATTTTTTTCATTTTGCTCCTCTCGTCATGTTCAATACTCCTCTGAATAGCGGGCTAAAGCAGAGAAGCGGAGCCTAGGGGAGATCTGAAGTAGCCAGCGTTTTTGATGCCGTCGTTGATTGGGGTCAAAAAAACGCTGCAACGCCATCCGGTCTCAAAACACGCATTTATAGGCCCGACGGAAATTTCGGCGGTTTGGGCATACCACCCCTTTAAGCGCCCGCCCCGGTCTGTTGAGCACCGACCAAGCACTCAAGCGCCTCACCCAAGCCTGTGGCCTTGTCACCAATCAACAAGTGCCAAACACCGCTTTCCAGCTGGCTGAGACCTTGGCAACCCAGCGCAGTGAGATCAGCTTCGGACAACCCCGACTCATCCCCCAACTCCACCCGCAACCGCGTCATCGCCACCGCTTCCAACTGCCGCACATTCCCCCTGCCACCCAACGCGCTCAGCCATTTCTCGGCTTCCTGCACATCCACCGCCATCGGCTTATCCAAGGGCGCACCCGTCACAGGTGCTCTGACAACAAACGAAGGCATGGCCAACCGAATTTCATCAGCAATGCAATCCGCCATCGGCCCGACCACCACCTGCAAACTCCCGCCGCTCCCTGGCCGCACAACAGCTATCGCGCCGAGTGCTTTCAGCTCCGCGTCCACCGCCTTGTTGCGGTCGACCATGTCCAGGCGCAGACGGGTGGTGCAGGCGCCGACACTGAGCAGGTTGTCGGCGCCGCCCAGGGCGCGGATATAGGCACTGGCCCGCTGGCTATCACTCATTGCTTGGGCCTGTACCACCTGGATATCTTCACGGCCAGGGGTCTTCAGGTTGAACCGACGAATGCAGTAGTTGAACACGCTGTAGTAGATCACCGCGTAAGCCAACCCCACAGGAAACACCAACCAACCATTGCTGGACTTGCCCCAACCCAGCACCATGTCGATAACCCCTGCGGCGAAGGTAAAGCCCAGGTGGATATCCAGCATATTGGTGACAGCCATCGACAGGCCAGTCAGCACCGCATGGATCAGATACAGGAATGGCGCCAGGAACATAAACGCGAATTCAACCGGCTCAGTCACTCCGGTCAAGAACGAGGTCAGCGCCATCGACAGGAAAATCCCGCCCATCACTTTGCGGCGTTCAGGCAGCGCATTCCGATACATCGCCAAGCACGCAGCGGGCAGGCCGAAGAGCATCACCGGGAACATGCCGGTCATGAATTGGCCGCCTTTGGGGTCGCCCGCGAAGTAGCGAGCGAGGTCGCCAGTGACCACGGCGCCGGTCACCGGATCGGTAAAGGTGCCGAACACAAACCACGCCATATTGTTGAGGATGTGGTGCAGGCCAGTGACGATCAGCAGGCGGTTGACCACCCCAAACACAAACGCGCCGAGGCTGCCGCTTTCCATCAGCAGCACGCCGAAACTGTCGATACCGTGCTGGATCGGCGCCCAGATCAAACCAAAGATCACCCCCAGTCCAACCGCGCTGAACCCCGTGATAATCGGCACAAACCGCCGCCCGCCAAAGAACGCCAGGTACTCCGGCAACTTGATGTCCTTGAAGCGGTTATACAGCGCGCCTGCCATCAAGCCACTGGCGATACCCGCAAGCATGCCCATGTTGATAGAGGTGTCCATCCCCTTGAGCGTGGAGACCATCACCAGGTAACCAATCGCACCGGCCAAACCCGCCGTGCCGTTGTTGTCACGGGCGAACCCCACGGCGATGCCGATGGCGAAGATCAGCGCGAGGTTGGCGAAAATTGCCTGCCCGGCGTCGTGCATCACCGCGATGTTCAGCAGGTCGGTGTCGCCCAGGCGTAGCAGCAGGCCGGCGATCGGCAGGATCGCGATCGGCAGCATGAGTGCGCGGCCCAGGCGTTGCAGGCCTTCGATAAAATGTTGATACATGGCATGTCTCCTTTTGTTGTTGTTATCAGCTCAGCGGCCAGTGGTGTTGACAGGCTTGGCGGACGGCTTTGGCACTGCTCAGGTCGAGCAGGCCTTGGCTCAGTTGCCGGCATTGCGCCGCGTCCAGGTGGCGGACGCGGTCCTTGATTTCACCGATCTGCGGCGGGCTCACCGACAGCTCGCTGACGCCCAGACCGACCAGCACCGGCGTAGCCAGCGGGTCGGAAGCGAGGGCACCGCACACACCGACCCAACGCCCGTGTTTAGCCGCGCCGCTGCAGGTCTGGGCGATCAGGCGCAGCAGCGCCGGGTGCAACGCATCGACCCGCGCGGCGAGGCCGGCGTGGTCGCGGTCCATGGCCAGGGTGTACTGGGACAGGTCATTGGAGCCAATGGACAGGAAGTCCGCGTGCCTGGCCAGTTGCTCGGCCATCAACGCAGCGGCGGGCACTTCGATCATCACTCCCAGTTCGGGGCGCTGGGTCAGTTCCAGCTCTGCGCACAGCTCATCGAAGCGCTGGCGGATGTGCAGCAGCTCGTCGACTTCGCTGACCATCGGCAGCAGGATGCGGCAACGCGCCAGCGGGCTTACCTGCAGCAGAGCACGCAATTGCTGGTCGAGCACCTCAGGGCGGACCTGAGCCAGGCGAATACCGCGCAAGCCCAGCACCGGGTTGGTTTCGACCGGCAGCGGCAGATAATCAAGCTGCTTATCGCCGCCCACATCGATGGTGCGGATAATCACGGACTTGTCGCCCATGGCATCCAGCACGGCTTGGTAGGCCTGGCGCTGTTCCTGCTCATCCGGCGCGGTGCGGCGGTCGACGAAGAGGAATTCGGTGCGCAGCAGGCCGACACCATCGGCGCCGCTTTCAAAAGCAACCTGGGCTTCGGCGCTGGAGGCGACGTTGGCGGCCACTTCGATGGTCGTGCCATCAATGGTGTTCGCCGGCTGTTGGGCCTGGGCCTGTTGCTGTTGGCGACGCAGCTTCTGTGCGTCGCGAATCTGGTGCACTTCGGCGCGGCGCGCTTCGGTGGGTTCCAGTTCCAGGCGACCGTTGACGGCGTCGAGTACCACCCATTGGCCTTGGGGAACATCGAGTACTTCGGCGCCCAGCGCTACCACACACGGCAAGCCTTTGCCACGAGCCAGAATCGCCACATGGGAAGTCGCACCGCCTTCGGCCATGCAGAGGCCGGCAGCCTGCTGGGCACTCAATTGCAGCAGGTCAGACGGCGTCAACTCGTGGGCGCTGACGATCGCGCCGGCAGGCAATCCGAAGTGCCAGGCTTCACCTTGCAAAGCTCGCAATACGCGTTGTTGCAGATCCCTTAGATCATTTGAACGCTCGGCGAACAGTGGCTTGCCCAAGGCCAGCAATACCCCGCATTGCGCCTGGATCGCATCGTGCCAGGCGTGGGTAGCGGCGCTGCCGTTTTCGATGGCGCCGGTAGCCGCCTCCAGCAGTGTTGGGTCTTCCAGCAAGGCGAGATGCGCCGCGAAGATATCCTCTTCCTGGACGCTCTTACGCTGGCGGGCATGCTTCAGTGTCGTGCGGATTTCGCTGCGCACTTGCTCCAACGCTGCGTCCAGGCGTTGCAGTTGTTCGTCGGCGGAATGGTTGCCGGTGTCGGCCGGCAGTTCGATACCGGTCAGGTGAAACAACGGCCCGTAGACCAGTCCCGGCGCAGCACACACACCTTGCAGCACACCGGCTTCACTGTTTGCCCGGCGTGGAGCGACGATGGCCGGGGCGTGGTGTTCTTCTTTAATGACGACGGATAAGGCCGCGACCAACGCCTGCAGCGCCGCGTCGGCATCCTTTCCGACACAGTTCACACGGACTTCATCACCTTCGCCAATGCCCAGCCCCATCAAGCCGATCAGGCTGGCGCACGACGCCGATTTGCCGGCGAAATGCAGCTGCGACAGGCTGCTGAAACCCTGGGCGGTCTTGCGGATCAGCGCTGCGGGCCGCGCATGCAGGCCGCCGCGATGGGTGATGCGCACGCTGGCACTGGCGTGCGCCTCGGCGGTGTCGGCCATCACAGGCTGCACGACGCCAGCCTGACGCGCAACGATGCGCAGCAGGGCTTCGCCGACCTTGACGGCGTTCACGGCCACGGGGCGCAGTTCGAACTGCTCGCCGTTAGTGAGGATGATCAGGCTGACCAGGCTTTTGCACTGGCGGGCGATGCGATCCAGGTCAAAGCGCACCAGGGGCTGCCCATTGCTGACCCGCGCGCCTTGCTGGACCAGCAAGGCAAAGCCTTCGCCTTGCAGTTCGACGGTGTCGATGCCCACATGCAGCAGCACCTCGGCGCCATTGTCGGCGCGGATGGTCAGGGCGTGGCCGGTACGGGCAACGTGGATCACGACCCCGGCGCACGGCGCATGCAGGCAATCGTTGTGGGGGTCGATGGCAATCCCGTCGCCCATGGCGCCACTGGCGAACACGTCGTCAGGCACATTGCCCAGGGTCAGCACTGGCCCGCTGAGGGGGGCGCTGAGGGTGAGGTCATTATTATTGTCGGGCATGGGCACGGTACTCATCAGGAAACGACAGAAATCAACTCAGTGGGTGCGAGTGACTTTGCTCAGGTGGCGGGGCTGGTCCGGGTCCATGCCCCGGGCCTGCGCCAGGCCGGCGGCCATCACGTAGAAGCTCTGGATTGCCAGGATCGGGTCCAGGGCCGGGTGTTCGGCGCGGCTGAGGGTCAGGTCGCGTTCGGCGATATCGTCGGGCGCGGCCAGCAGCACCCGAGCCCCGCGCTGGCGCATTTCCGTGGCCAGGCTCAGCAGGCCCGGCTGTTCGGCGCCGCGCGGGGCGAACACCAGCAACGGGTAGTTATCGTCGATCAAGGCCATCGGCCCGTGGCGCACTTCGGCGCTGCTGAAGGCTTCGGCCTGGATCGCCGAGGTTTCCTTGAGCTTGAGCGCGGCTTCCTGAGCGATGGCAAACCCGGCGCCACGGCCGATGACCATCAGGCGCTGGCAGTCGCGCAGGGCGTCGATGGCCAGGCTCCAATCCTGGGTCGCCGCTTCGCGCAGGCCGGCAGGCAGGGCGTGGCAAGCTTCGAGCAGGCCGTCTTCCTGGTTCCAGTGCCCGACCAGTTGGGCGCTGGCGCTCAAGGTGGCGATAAAACTCTTGGTCGCGGCCACGCTACGCTCGGGGCCGGCGCACAGCGGCACATGGAATTCGCAGGCGGCTTCCAGGGGCGAGTCTTCAGCGTTGACCATCGACACACTCAAGGCCCCGCGCTTGCGCAGCAGGCGCAGGCTGTTGACCAGGTCCGGGCTCTGCCCCGACTGAGAGAAGCCGAAGGCCGCCTGGCCGCTGACTTTCAGCGGCGCCTGCGCCAGGGTCACCACCGACATCGGCAGCGACGCCACGGGAACGCCCACATGCTGCATGGTCAGGTAGGCGAAGTAACTGGCGGCGTGGTCCGAACTGCCACGGGCGACGGTCATCGCCACTTGCGGCGGCTGGCGGCGCAGGCGGCCGGCGACCTCGGCCAGCAGCGGGTCGAGGCATTGCAGTTGGGCCGCGACGGCCTCACAGGAGGACAGGGCCTCTTCAAGCATTTTTGAAGTCAATGGTTTCTCCTTCGACCATTACGTCGGTGAGGTGCAGGGAGCGGTCCAGGCGCACGCCGCCCAGGCATTTGGACACGGTGTGGCTGCCCAGCTTGTATTCGCCGTCGGGCATGCTGGCGGTGCCGGGAGCGAAGCCCACCAGCTTGGCGGACTCATCTGAGGCGTTGATTGCCTGGATGTGCTGCGGGGCACGCACCACGGAGGACGCTGTCAAAGTTGGTTTTGTGAGGATTAACTTTTCGCTATTCCTCACCATTAATCACCCATGACCATTAGTTTCAGTGGCAATTCGACTTTCTTCTGAGCACTACCGGCGTGCAGGTCTAGCGTTATATTGATCCGAGTCTTTGGCACTTCATTTTGGAAACTATTTGAAGCCATACCCCCCTCCCCTCCAGGCTTTTTTGCAGCAGCAAGTGCTGAAGCGAAACCAATACTGAAACCAGTGCATATAGCCGACGCGTCAAATAGCACACCCGCCATAACACATAAGTTCCATTCCTAAAGAGAGCATAAAGCGCTTACACGTTGCTCGCTTTTGCCCGGCCAAGACCATGGTGAATAATTTCAAATGGTGATTACTAGCCTTCACAGCGCGCCAGGGATCATTCAGAACAAAAATTAGGAATTATCCTACAAACAAACTGATTAACATTCGGAACCCGCTCCGTACTTGTAGGAGGGGTATGACTCACTCACATGGGTTACAAATCAGTTCACGCACATAGGTAACAGTTACTGACTGGCAGGCAATTACTGATCGTCGGGTACCTTCAACTACCTACAAGACACCGACCAAAGCTGATCAAGTCTTGTCGTATAGCTCTGACTCATAAGCTCCCGCCGCATCGCCCCGTCAGGATTCGCCGGCACTCTGGCTGAACGCAACGAGCCCCGGCCCCAACAACCATTAATCTGATCCAGCACGCTCATCACCCTGGACACGTTTACAGGTTGCGACACTGCAAACAAATCTTCAGTGTACTGGCCTCAGTCATTGAGGCAGGCTGTCCTCGTGCCGGCTCATTTGATTTTCTCGGTATCCGGCGCACGGGAAAGGCTAGACCCGGTCACGCTCAAGAAGCGTGCCGAGCAGAGGGTGTTGCGCCAGGGTAAGCAGGTCGTGGGCAACGTCAGGAACAAAGGGCCGGTTCTGAAGCCCTGACATACGCCTGGCACGCCCGCAGCGCGATCAATCCTTGGTCGTAGGTGTTGATATTGCCTATACTCGGCGACCTCAAGATAAAGACAAAGGAGCAAATTTGAACAAGAACTCGTATCGTTATCTGGTGCCTTTGATTTTTGGAACGCTGCTCTCTGCTTCCTTGCTTGTTACATGGCATAGCCATATTTACTCCAGAACCTTCTTCAAGCCAGATCTACAACAAAGCTTCCTTATCGCCTCATCAGTACTAGCAATCATCACTTCGCTGGGCATGTTATTATTTAAATCAAACATCACACCAGGCAACACTCTCAAAAATATAAAAATCATTATCTGCACCCCAATAGCCGCACTTATAGTATGCATGCTTATACTGGTCATTCCATTTTCACTTTCAATCTACCTTTCCACTGGAACTCAAAGCAGCTACACGACTGCCTATAAAAAAACCTCAGGCGGCAGAAGAAGCTGTAGTGGGATTGAATTCTTCGAGCCAGAACTAAATAAGGAAATCAAAATATGCCGATCAAACGTTATCGACAATACTGGACAGGTAAGCGTTTACAAAACCAGCACTCATAACGGCATAGTCATAATAGGCACAAAAATTTAATGGCGTTCTTAGGCAGAGGGTTCATATTTTAGGGAGCTGTAAACTATCCCCTCCCCTATCCGACAGGGTGAACACCTGACCCTGGGCCCAGTCAGTCATGCCCCGGTAGATCGCCGAGATGTCACGCAGCAGCGACCAGGCATCAGCCTTGTTCTGCAGGTTCAGGTTGCAGATGAAACGCAGCTCCAAAGGCCGAGACTTTGACCGGCCTGCCATCACCCGCAATGACAGGAAAACTGCACGAAAAACCGAGCTTGGGTACAACAATCAGTTTGCGCAAAACGCCACCTGTCGACCCAATACTGTTCACCCTCTTCCCCCCGGCACCCCAACACCCTGCAAGCTGGTGAACTCCAGAGCGACGGTAAAACGCTGCTGCTCCAGAATTACATCAATCTGCCAGCCCAATTTTGCACATAACTGACGCATCAACTGCAGCCCCAGGCCGTAGCCGTAATCGCTGGACTCCTCCCTCGGCTTGGCCTCCCTGATGTGGTTGGCAATTACCAGGCGCGGGTAGTTGAAGCTGATTTCTACCTGGCCCTCTTCCGCGTATTGCAGGGCGTTGCGCAGGAAGTTACCGATCACGATGCGGCACGCGGTGGGGGGGAGTCGGCAGGGTTCGCTGTGGATGTCGACAAGCAGCTCGATATCCCGATTGCCGATCAGGTAGCGATGTTTGTCAATCAGCTCGCCGACCAACGCGCTCAGGTCTATATCTTCCTCAGGCAATGGTTCTGGGCGTTCGCGGCTCATCCACAGTAAGGTCTCGGCGATAAGTTGCATGTTCAACACCGAGCGCTCAATGCGCTGCAGGGAAGATGGCAAGACACCGCCGGCCTGCAGGGTCAACAGTTCTATATTGGCCTTGAGCACCGCCAATGGGGTTCGCAGTTCATGGCTGGTGTAGCGCAACAGGCGGCCTTCACGCTGGCTGGCGGCTTGTACTTGCTCAACACTCTGGGCCAGCGCATCGGCCAGGGTATTGAACTCCTTGAAGCTGAAATCCGGGCGCTCGCCGGCCCGGGCATCCGGGTTGTTCAGGGTACTGGACCATTGGGCCAGGCGTCCGAGCGGCCGCACCAGCCACCAGACCAACAGGGCGATAATGATCAGCGCCGGCACGAACACCGCCAGGCTGACAAACACGACGCCCTGCAGTACCTGATCAAAGTAGGCATCGGACAGCGGCGTCTCGACCTCACCGCCCTCTTCGTGATCATGGTCAATGTCATACATATAAAGGGTCTTGCCGTCACCCAGGGGCTGGGTGAGGACTGCCCGGATCTCAGCATCGTCATCATCGGAGTCTGTATCACCGAAGACCTGAACGGCACCGAAGGACATGCTCGGCGGAGCCTCGAGCAGTTGGCGCACGCTCGCCGGCAAGGCTTCCTTGCCGATAACGGCTTCGAAGAAGTAGTTGCGCGGCGGTGGCGTGGTCGGATCCTTCTTGTAATGCCTGACGAAATACTGAGCCTCTTCTTCCATCATCGCGCTGGCGGTGTAGAGCAGGCCACGCACGGTGTATACCGGCAGCAGTTGGCTGTAGATCAGTAACACCACAGCAATCAGGAACAGGAAGCTGCCACTGATCACCCACTTCAGACTCAGGCGGTTACGCATGGGGCTTCACCTGAACACCGACCCCAGGCAGGGTGTGGATCAGCGGTCGGTCAAAGGGTTTGTCTACCGCCTTGCGCAGCCGGTGCATATGGACTTTAAGCGTGTTGCTGTCCGGTGGTTCATCGCCCCAGATCGTGGTTTCCAGGCGCTCCCGGGGCACGAGCTCAGGGCTGGCGCGCATCAGGTACTCCAGCAGGGTCCAGCAAATGGGTGACAAATGCAGCTCCTGCCCGGCGCGGCTGACTTTGCGGGTGGTCAGCTCCATGACCAGGTCGTCCACCTGCAGGCGGCTGGTCTGGCCACTGCGGCGCACGCTCAGGGCGCGAATCCTGGCGACCAGTTCGGCCAGCTCGAAGGGTTTGACCAGATAGTCGTCGGCCCCCGCCGCAAAGCTGGCGAGCTTGTCAGGGAGCGCGTCCAGTGAAGTGAGCATCAGGATCGGCGTCTGGCTGCCTTGCTGGCGTAGCCGTTCGCACACTTGCTGGCCGTCCAGGCGCGGCAACATGATGTCCAGGAGAATCACGTCGTAATGCTGGTCGAGTGCCAGGTTAAGGCCGGCCTGGCCGTTAGTGACGTGGTCGCAGACCATGCCGCTGATTTCCAGGTACTCGATGATGGTCGTGGCCAGGTCAAGGTTGTCCTCGACCAGCAGCAGGTGAATATGCACGGAAAAGTCCCCTCGGACAGGTGTTGCGCAGAGGGTTGAAGGATAACGGAAGTCGGGCGATTTCCCGTGGATGTTTACCTCGCGTTAACCCGGCACTCTCTAAGCTGGGGCTCTTCCTATCCTGAGCTCATCACCGTCATGAACCTTTACTCGATGGTTAAAAGAGTCCTGTTGGCTTTGATTCTATTCGGCCTGATGGCCAGCGTCCTGCCGTCTCGCGGGCAATTGGTCAACCTGGGAGGCGGCAGCCGGTTTCTGGTGGGCGAGCATCTCGAGCAGGCAGCTGCGTGCTGTGTCGCCAGTGCGTTCCGATAACGTAGGCGCCAGTTACAGCTGGCAGGTGCTGATATGCCTGGGGCTGATTGTGGGTGTGTCGATTGCGATGGGTAGCTACATCGTTCATTTGAATGCGCGCATTGACAAGCAGCGAGAACTGTCGCCGGTGTATCTGCACCAATGTGGCAACGGGCGCGGGGGGTTTATTGTGTACCCCGACGGCAGGCGCAGCAGTGATGACTGCTACCCCGCCGATGACCTTGAATCGACGAGCACTGATCAGCCGCAGGACGTACCAGGCACACCCCGCGAGCAATGGCTCAAATACATCCTGCCTGCCGTTGAAGGCCTGCGCAGAATGACCTCCAACAGTCTGATCAGCACCTCCATGCCCCAGCCGAAACCCCGGCACGCCAGCCTGCCAGGCACATCTGATATGCTTTTTTCTTTAACACCTGCATCTGTACCGAACAGTGCACAACCCGGACAATGGCTCATCGGCAGGAACTCCCCGGCCGCCCTTCTTCCTTTTGGAGGCCCCATGGCTAAGATGGCATTTTTTCTTTTAGGGTTTCTGGCACTGACCGTTGGCATTGGCCTGCTGGCCACGATCTCACCGGTCTGAGCCCCGGCCCGTAAAGGCCTGGACTCTTTAGCCGGCAAAAAACATCGGGTACAACGACAGCACCAACAGCCCCGCCATCGACCCGTTGAACAGCTTCAACCAGCGGGGCTCACGCAGGACATTGCGCAAGCCGGTGCCACACCCCGCCCACACGCACACACTCGGCAGGTTGACCACGGCAAACACCACGGCGATGACCAGCACGTTAGTGAAGTAGCCTTCAGCCGGCGTATAGGTGGTGATCGCGCCCAATGCCATGACCCAGGCCTTGGGGTTGACCCACTGGAACACCGCAGCGGCGAGAAAGGTCATGGGTTTGCGCTTGCCGTCGGTGTCGTCCGACATTGCGCTGGAGGTCGCTATCTTCCACGCCAGGTACAGCAAGTACGCCGCCCCGATATAGCGCAACGCGGTGTACGCCCATGGCAACGCCTTGAACACCTCCCCCAGGCCCAGGCCGACCGAAATCACCAACAACATAAAGCCCACGCTGATCCCCAGGGCATGGGGAATCGAGCGGCGAAAACCGAAGTTCACCCCCGACGCCAACAGCATGGTGTTATTGGGGCCAGGGGTGATCGAAGACACGAAGGCAAACAGCGCGAAGGCCGATAGCAAGCTGGTGGACATGAACATGGTGCGTCATCCGGCGAATTATTGTCGCCTTGACAGTAGAGGGTTATGCCGCGCCTCGCCCCGTACAGCTAGGGGCAGATCGAGAGATACAATTCATCAAGGGTGGGAGCTGTCGAGCCCGGCGAGGCTGCGATGGCGGCACAGCCCCCAGCACGATGACAACTTCGCCAAAGCCTGACAGCAAATACGAAACAATTGACGCTTAAACCGGACTTGGCACTTGCCGATAGGTGACTGTTTGCCCCAGCGCGATGGCACTGGCCTCAAGCCGCAGACGCTCGGCGTCAAGAAAGCCATGCAACGTTTTGAGATGACCGATCTTGAGTTGAATCTCAGCCATTTTGTCGGCCACCAACGCAGCGCCCTGGGCACAGTCAATCGTACTTTGCCGCTTGGCTTCGAGGATTTCGCCGACTTCAGCCAGGGAAAACCCCATCTTCTGCGCCATCTGAATAAACGCCAGGTCCAGTGCCGTCTGCTCACTGTAAACGCGGTAGTTATTGGCTCCCCGCTGCACGGTGATCAGCCCCAGCGCCTCGTAATACCGCAAGGTATGGCGCCCAAGGCCGCTCCTACGCTCAAGCTCTGCGACTTTCACGGTAAATTTTCCTTGACTGTAGAGGTAGCTCCACAGTTTAGCCTGCGCACCTTATCCAACCAAGGAATGCGCCATGAGTACTCAATGTTTTGTCACCGGCGGCAGCGGATTTATCGGGCAGCATTTGCTGGCCCACCTGAGCGCTACAGGGCACGAGGCCTGGGTGCTGATGCGCCACGCCGCAAATCTTGAAACGCTCAGGGAGCAGGTGCGCCTACTGGGGGGAGACCCCTCGCGCATTCAGGCCGTTCAAGGCGACCTCAATCACCCGAACCTGGGGCTGAGCGCGACTGACCGCCAGCGTATTGCCTCAGCCCGCGTGGTATTCCACGTCGCCGCCCAGTTCGCCTGGGGCCTGTCTATGGAGCAAGCCCGTGCGGTCAACGTCAAAGGTGCTCTGGAGGTTGCCCGGTTATCCGCAAGCCAGCACAGTCGGCTGCTGATGGTGGGTGGCTACATGCTGCAAAACACCGCGCACTTGACCAGCATTGGCATTGATCAGCAATGCCCCGAACACACCGATTGGCCCGCCGTGTACAGGCGTGTGGGTGGGTACGAGGCAAGTAAGCTGGAGGCGCATTTTGCGGTCATTCGCTACATGCAGGCGCAACGGGCCGACTACACCATCGTGCACCCGGCAACGGTCTGCGGGCATAGCGAGAGCGGGCATATCCTGGCTGGTCAGCCGGTAGCAGAGCTGATTCGCAACCTGGCGACGGGCAAGTTGACGGCGATTCCTGGATCAACCCGCCACTGGCTGCCATTGGTCAGTGTCGATTACCTGGTGGCGTTGATGGTCGCGGCGGCATTCGACCCGGCAATGGCAAATCAGCAGGCCCTGGCACTGGACGAGCTCAGCCCCAATCTGCAAGGACTGGTTACACACATCGCCCACACCCTGGAAGTGCAGACTCCCCGCCGCCACCTACCACTGGGCCCACTCAGATGGCTGCTGAAAATACCGGGCGTGGCTAAGCACTTTGGCACTAGCCCGGAATCCCTGAACTTCATCCGCACCGAGCGATTCGACATGACTCATAGCCGCAAGCTGGAAAGCCGATATCAGCTCAAGCATGCTGATTTGGCATTAACGCTGGAGAAAACTGCGCGATTCGTCAGGCATGGACTTCTGAACTGAAGGAAGTTTTGCCCCCCAACAAATGACATGAGCACTGTTGAGTGCTGGCGTAGAATCCAGCCCAAAGCACAATCATATTCAGGGAAATCCGGATAATGCTCTTCGAGAACCTCGCGCTGTTTTTGTTGATTGTCGAGAAAGGCGGATTGTCGGCGGCAGGCCGCGAGGTCGGGCTTTCGCCCACGTCTGTGTCGGAGCGGCTCGGGGCCTTGGAAAGGCACTACGGCGCGACACTACTGACCCGTACGACCCGCTCAATCAGCCTGACGGACGAAGGGCGGACGCTGATGGAGGGCGCCCGGCGCCTGCTCGCAGAAGCTGAAGACATCGAGAGCACTATCAAACTGGGCACCGAACGAATCTCGGGGCTGATACGCCTGAGCGCTCCCGTCGACCTGGGCCGCAACCGCATCGTGCCCATCCTCGATGATTTTCTGCAGAAGCATCCCAACGTCAGCCTCGACCTGAACCTGACCGATGGCTACCTGGATCTCGCGGGGCAAGGGGTTGATTTCGCCATTCGATATGGCGCCCTGTCCGACAGCACCCTGCGCGTCAGAAAACTCAGCGAGGGCCGTAGGGTCGTGTGTGCATCCCCCGCCTATCTCAAGGCCCATGGCACGCCCCAACACCCATCGGACCTGGCGCAGCAACAGTGCATCCTGATGCGCTTTGGCAGCAGCATCCACCGTGAATGGCAGTTCCGCGCCGCTGGCCGTACGTTCAAGGTGCTGGTGTCGGGCAGGCGTATTGCCAATGATGGCGATCAGGTGCGCCAGTGGTGCCTGGCCGGCCACGGCATCTGTATCAAGTCCTACATCGATGTACGTGATGACTTGGACGCCGGCCGACTGGTCGAGGTGCTGGAGACCTACTCCCTGCCGGGCGTGGACTTGCAGATTGTCTACCCTTCCGGCCACGCAATGCCGCGCCGGGTCAAACTGCTGATGGACGAAATCTCCTTGAAGCTGGCGACCTGAGCGCGCCCCAAGGAGATTCTTTGGACCTGACCTACCGCTTTCAGCCCTACTGAGCCCAGGCGGCAAAGTCCGAGTAACCACGTTCGGTACCGCCAAACAACTCAGCGCCTTCCAGACCGGCTAACGGGTAACCCTTCTCCAGCCGCAGTGGCAGATCCGGGTTGGCCACAAACTTGCGTCCAAAGGCGATAAAGTCTGCGTAGCCTTTTTCCAGGACCCACTCAGCAAGTTCCAGGTCGTACTTACCGGCCACCACAATCGCATTACGAAAGCGCTCGCGCACGGCCTGGCGGAAGTCTTCGGGAAACTTGGGGGCATCATCCCAGTCCGCTTCGACCAGGTGCAGATACGCAATATTTTTGCCCTGCAAATAGCGGGTCGCTTCCAGCAACGTCGGCAGAATGTCCGGGCAAGCCATGCCACGCGCCGTAAGAAACGGCGCAACCCGGATGGCTGTGCGATCGGCCCCCACTTCATCAATTACCGCATCCATGACTTCCCTGAGAAAGCGCAGACGGTTCTCGCGCGATCCGCCGTACTCATCCGTACGCGTGTTCGACGTGGTGCGCAGGAACTGGTCGATCAGGTAGCCGTTGGCCCCATGCACTTCGACACCGTCGAAACCTGCCGTCATGGCATTACGCGCAGCCTTACGATAATCGTCGACGATGGCGTGGATTTCGGCGCGCTCCAGTGCCCGTGGTGTCGGGCACGGGGCCATACTGCCGACACCCGACGCAGAATCTACTTTCCAGATGCTGCCATCAAACGCAATTGCAGACGGCGCGACCGGTAATTCGCCATTGTGGAAGTCGGGGTGCGACATGCGCCCTACATGCCACAACTGCAGGAAAATTCGTCCGCCAGCGGCATGCACCGCATCGGTCACCAGGCGCCAGCCGGCGACCTGTTCGTCACTGTAAATCCCTGGGGTGAATGAATAACCCTTGCCCTGGGGCGAGATCTGCGTGGCTTCAGTCACAATGAACGCAGCCGACGCCCGCTGCGCGTAGTACACCGCGTTCATAGCGTTCGGCACATCGCCAGGCTGGGTGCTGCGCGAGCGAGTCATGGGCGCCATGACGACACGGTTGGGCGTGCTCAGTTGACCAACAACGCCTGGGGTAAAGAGTGTGGACATCGGTGTCTCCTCGTAGATAGTCGGTGGTGCCAATGACCACAGCGTATCTGCGAGGGGATTTCTTGATAATCGACTCAGTTCGGGAAACATATTCCGGTTAATCCGGATAATGCGATGGTAGGCAGACGCAAAGCCCGCATGATCAAAAGACGGTCGGCAACTCAGGCGCCAAAATTAAAGGCAATAGAAATGCGCGGACGCGCGCCTTCAAAACGTCTTACGGAATGCATCAGCCACGACGGAAACATAATGAACGTTCCACTGGTAGCGGCATAAGTCGTACTAAAGCCAGCAGTAACACAATCTTCCACCCTCATGCGCAGCGCAGGATTGTAGATCGATGCAACCATCCCGCGGGGGTCGATAAACTCAAGGTCACCGCCAACAGCCGGATCTTCCTCTCGCCCGCCGGCATCCACCCAATAAACCCCCGACCAGAATGCCCCCGGGTGGCCATGCAACGCATTGCTGTGCCCTGCCTGGTTAACGTTTGCCCAGGCATTGAGTTTCCATGCAAAACTCGGCTCAGTTAAGCCGTACTGCTCGCTATGCACCGCCGTCAGTTGAGTGGCGAACTCGGTGGCAAAGCCAACCAACGCATCGCAGGCCTGCCCGCCCCATTCCGGGAAGTCGCTCGCCGACTGCCAGCCGCCGTCATTACTGCGCTGCGTGCCGCCCAGATCGTCCGCCATGCGACAAGTGATCAGGGTTTTCAGCTCTGTATTGAGTTTTTCTGCATCGGGGTACTGGAGACTGGCCAGGGGAGTTGCAAACAGCCGTCTGATGTTTATCAGTTCAGGGTTTAGCGGGTTATTACTGGAGTGCATTGCGATGCTGACCAAGTTGCGCTAGTTGCAAAAACCTTACCGGACGAACTAAATAACAGCTGTAAACCTTTGTTAAAATTTACTGGGCATTAGTTAACCACACCCTATCAAGTTGCCGAAAAGTCGAATTCAACCTCAGTCCATATAAGCCCCCACCGACACACTCAAGCTGAATACTGAGTGATTACCAGCAGTATCCCGAAGCTCACCAGCAAGGCGCCAAAAGCCCGGTCAATCCATTGTCGTGCAGCCATCAGTTTTTCGCGCACCCTCCCAGCGGAAAAGCACAGCGCAATAAGGCTGAACCACAGCACATGCGCCCCCGCGATAAATAGCCCATAGGCCATTTGCACGGTCAACGCGGTGTCCGGTCGTACTACCCCCATAAACAGACTGACGATAAAAATCGATGTCTTGGGGTTCAACGCATTCGTGAGAAACCCGGTACGCAACGCTTCCAGGTCAGACATCGCGGCAGGTGGCGCGTCCAGCTGTTCAGTCGCAGGCCGGGAACGCAGCATCTTGATCCCCAAGTAGACCAGATATGCCGCTCCAGCCAGCTTCAACGCATTGAACAACCAAGGAGTCTGTTGCAGCACCAACCCTAATCCGAGCAGCGTGTAGCCCACATGAACCAGCACCCCCAGGCCGATTCCCACAGCGGTGAGCACACCTGCCCGCCGGGACAGGAGCAAGCCGTTACGAGACACCATGGCGAAGTCCGGCCCTGGACTGATGCATGCAAGGAGTGTGATGGTGATTACTGCTATCCATTCGCCCATGTTGTAGCCTTTGAATTATTGGTTGTGTAAGGCAATATTTGCAGATCCTCTGCTTGGGTAATAACGATGATTTCTGAAGAAAATAGTGACTACAACTCACTGATTTCTGAGACGCGCATGCCCTCCCTGCTTGCATTGCGCTGCTTCGAATCCGCCGCACGCCTGGAAAACTTCGCCCGTGCGGCTGACGAACTGCACCTGACACCCGGCGCCATTAGCCGCTCAGTGCGCCTGCTGGAAGAGGATTTGGGCGTTGACCTGTTCGAGCGACGCAGCCGAAGGGTGTTTTTAACGGAGCCCGGAAGACGCCTGGCAAAAGCCGTCAGTGAAGGGCTCGGGTTGATGAACCAGGCCGTGCGCGCGATACGCAGCGACGCCCGTCGAGCGCGCCGGCTTGTCTTATCCTGCGAGCCAACGCTGCTGATGCGTTGGTTGATCCCTCGCTGGAGCGACTTCCAAACACATCATCAAGGGCTGGACATTCACCTGGTTGCCGGCGGTGGCCCCTTCTCATTCAACCAGGGCATCGACCTGGCCATACGGCGGGACGATTTCCCACGGCCTCCCGGCTACCATGCCGAGACACTATTCCCAGAGAGGGTCGGCCCTGTATGCCGGCCAGACAAAGTAGCTGAGTGGTTTGGTAAAAACGGCAAATCCCTGCTCGCCTCGGCCCCGCGCCTACAGACGACTAGCCGGCCTACGGCTTGGCAAGAGTGGGCCAACGCAAAAGGCCTGCCCACTCCGACCATGGAAATGCAATCCTTTGAGCACTTTTACTTCAGCATCCAGGCAGCGGTTGCAGGCCTTGGAGTAGCCATTGGTCCGTGGCACCTGGTGCGCGACGATATCGAAAGCGGTGTATTAGCCGCGCCATTGGGGTTTGTTGAAGATGGCTCGCGGTACTGCCTGCTATCGCCGGCAGCCCCCAAGCCAGGCAGCATGGAAATGGCGTTACTTAACTGGTTGCAGGAGCGATCCTAAATGCCAGGCAACATTCACCCAGCGAAGGACAGACAGTGCTTATCGTATTCAGCGGCCTTCCCGGCACCGGAAAAACCACTCTCGCCAAGGACCTCGCCGCGACGACAGGCGCCGTCTACCTGCGCATCGATACCATTGAGCAAGCAATCCGAAACTCCGGAACGCTTGCCCAAGACGTGGGACGCAGTGGTTACGTGGTCGCTAATGAGCTTGCACTGAGCAATCTCCTGCTAGGCCGCACCGTCATCGCCGACTGTGTAAACCCGGTAAGCGAAAGTCGAGTAGCCTGGAGCGAAACCGCCTCAAAGGCCGGTGTTCGGCTAGTCAATATCCAAGTGATTTGCTCTGATAAAAATGAACATCAGCGACGGGTAGAAACACGGAGGGTGGATATTCCGGGGCTGACGCCACCCACCTGGCAGTCGGTACTCAATCATGAATATGAAGCGTGGGACCCCGCCCCGTTTTGCATAGACACTGCCCTGGCTTCACCGGCGCAAGCGGTGTCGATGATCACGAACCAATTCCTGCCCAGGGGAGAAGGTGTGATTAGCGAGCAATGACATCGACAGGGCTGCAAATGTAGGATTTATGCAAAATGGTCTGGAGAGGCATATGGACGTTGCAACACTCGCATTATTCCTGCCCGCCTGCTTTGCACTGAATATGGCGCCGGGGCCCAACAACCTGCTGTCCATCAGCAATGCAACGCGCTACGGATATCGCACAGCCTGCATCGCAGGCGTGGGGCGCTTGCTGGCATTCGCCATCATGATCGCACTTGCTTCGGCGGGCCTGGCGGTGGTGTTGCAAACGTCAGAGCTGATCTTCTACGGGATCAAAATAGTCGGCGCGGCGTACCTTTTCTACCTGGCGTATCAGCTGTGGAACGCCGCACCGCAAGCAGCAGCCGAATCAGAAACCTCTGGGACGGGGTTGTGGGGGCTGGCCAGGCAGGAGTTCCTCGTCGCTGCCGGCAACCCCAAAGCCATCCTGATCTTTACCGCGTTCCTACCTCAATTCGTTGACCCAACGGCAGACGTTGGCGCTCAGTTCCTATTGCTCGGATTGCTGTTTCTGATACTGGAGTGGATCGCCATTGGCGCCTATGCCTATATCGGGCTGCATATGCGCCGCTGGTTTACGCAGCCTCGCGGCAAGAAATTTTTTAATCGTTGCTGTGCCGGTTTGTTGTCTGCGGCTGCCTCGGCTCTATTGATGGCGCGGCGTACCTGATCCTAAAAACAGGAGCGTTTTATTTTCGAAGCAGCTGCACCAGTGCCCCGGACGCATTGTGTGTCGCACACTCGGGCGAGGCCTGTGTCAGGACGCTGGCCCGGTGGCACTGGATTCTTGCTCTGCCACAACCTGGTTACGCCCCTGTTGCTTGGCGCGGTACAGCAATTGATCTGCCTTATGGAACACATCCTCCATCGAGTCGCCGGATCGCCAGAGCGCAACCCCCAGCGAGACAGTAATGTGACCAACAGTCTCCAGGGCGGTGGATGCGATCGAGAGTCGCAAACGCTCTGCGATGTCTACAGCGGCAGCGATTGAGCTATCGGGAAGCAGCAAAACGAACTCCTCCCCCCCTACACGGCAAAGCAGATCGCTCGGCCGAGAGTTCTGTTTCATCAGTCCTGCTACCGATCTGAGCGTCTCGTCACCTACGTCGTGGCCAAAGGTATCGTTCACTCGTTTGAAATGATCAATATCCACGGAAATCACAGCAATCGTCTTCTTCGACTCCAACCACACCGTGAGCGCGTCTTGCATTGCGCGACGGTTTGCCAGCCCGGTGAGTGGATCACTTTGAGCCTGGTGGTTGAGCCTGCCGATTTTTTCCTGCAGTAGGCTCACGCTAAGCAAAAGTGCCCGACGTAACTGCCAGCTTTCCAGGTAGTCCACAGGGATGGCGCTGATGCGCTCATAGCTTTCCGGCACGTCCAGGCGTCCGGCGCTGTCCGCCAAGCGGGACAACGGGTTGGAGATTCTCGACCCCGCCCACCATATTAGTAGCAAACCCAGCAGGCCCAGTGGCACGATCCCTTTAGCCACCTTCAGCGCGGTAACGCTCAAAGTTTCCTGAACAACGGCCATTGGCTGTTGCGAGACAATGCCCCAACGGCTGCTGGGTATGCCCGCGTAACCCGCAAGCATTTCATTCCCATCCCGGTCGACCGCCTGGAGTGAACCATTAGCCTGACTCAGTGCAGCATCTACAATCCGATCATGGTCAATGAGCCTGCCGATTTGTTGCGGGTCAGGGTGGTAGAGCACACGTCGCTGACTGTCTACGAGATAGACATATGCCCCATTTTGTCGACGGTTCAAATCCATCAGCGCTTGAAGCGTATTCTGCTGCTCCAACCTGAGAGTCCCGCCCACCAGCCCGAGGTACTGCCCACTTGCATCGAAGACCGGCTGGGATACGAAAACCACCAGATTGCCAGTGATAGAGTGAAATGCATTACTGACCATTGGCTTACGCCGCTCGAGCGGTTCACGGCGTTGAAGAGATTGGCCGTTTAGCTGCAACCGCTCTGGCGCAGATGCGACGATAGTGCCGTCGGCGTTGGCAATCAGCACTGAGTTGAAGCTGTTGTCTTGCTCAAGCAGCCGTCGAGCCTCGACAGCCAGCAGCTGGCGGTCAGAGAAGTTCTTTGAAAGGATGGCCGAGCCATATTCAAGGCGGTCTAGATCAGAACTCAACACCCCTTCTACCGCTGCTGCGATACGAGCAGCGTAAGCTCGGTTGCCTTCCAGCGCGTTTTCAATGAGCTCTCGCTTTTGGATCTTGAACATTACCCAGAATGTATTGGCAAGAGTGACTGCGGCACTGAACAGCGCAAAGGTGAGCAGTACGATGCGTAGGTTCAGTCTGGGTTTCGGCTGAGAAGGCATTCGGTGTTCCAAGGATATGCAGGTGTAATTTGCTGAAGTCTCAGCCATCGGGTAGAGAATGCACGTCCGAGTGCTTCTAGCTATTGGACAACACCTGCAGGATCTTAAATGGTGCAACGTCAATGGTTAGTGTCTCATGCAAAAGCCCCAGTCACCAACGGCCAGGCCCTGATGAACAGGCCTGGCCAGCAAATAGGCACCGTGGCTCACGCGATTGGGGCATCTGATGCAACTCGGCCTACACTGTTAACGAGAACAAAAAACAGGACAGATTTATTTTCGCAGAGCCCACTACGAGAAATAAATCTGCCCCCGTTAGGCTTACTGCTCCAACTGCCCCAGCAGATGCCGGTACCCAGCCGCTTGAATGAAATCGGCCAAATGCCAAATCGCTCCGTTGGCTGCCCAGAAGCCATCTGTGACTTCATCAAGGATGATCGAGGTCATGATGATTCGATGGTCGTCCGCTGCTTGCGACCGGGTGACGGCTTGATGCAAACGCTGCACATAGTCACTTCGCATGGCCGCATTCAGCACACCCCCGGGGACCCTGACCTGCACGATACAGGGGATGGCGTGAGCGCTGATATCCACTGAACCACATGTCCAGTAGCCAGAGGCCACTTCATCAATGAGCACCCAGCACAGACTTTGTTGACGGGGATCGTCGCCGACTTGCTCGACCTCGCTGGCCACTTTCGTCACCTCTTCGCACAGCAGTACTCGTTGTTCGCGAGAAAAAGAACCTTGAGGCACCTTGATCAGTATATTTGGCATAGGGGTTAGCACTCGATGAAATGGAGGCGTTATTAAGCCAACCCTCGAGCACCGCAACCAGCGACCGATTTGACATCTTTCGTGCATAATCGGCCAATGAACGACTTCACAATCCTGATAACTGCCGGCGCCTTTGCCTCCAGTGTCGCACTGACTCTGGATATCCTCTCAACGGCGGCCTTGCGCGCCCAGCGCTTGGGCACCGCTGTACCTCGCTGGCAAGTCTGTGGGCTGAACACAGATTGCGTGACGCTCGGCCACGGTATGCAGATTGCGGTTCAGCCCTTGGCGATCAGCCCGCACGACCGTTCTTGCTGGATCATCCCCGGCATCGGGGTGGCTGACGCCCTCATGATTGAGCATCGATTGCAACAGGCGGATATTGCGCTGCTGACGACGGCATTGCGCGCGCATGTGCAGGCCGGGGGGCATGTCGCCGCATCATGCTCTGCGGTGTTCGTGCTACAGGCTGCCAACCTGCTGGCAGGACACTGTGTGACCACCTCTTGGTGGTTGGCTCCCTTACTCCAGCAGCGGGCACCAGAGTGCCAGGTAGATGCCGAACGCATGGTGATCCACGACCCGCCGTTGATGACGGCGGGCGCCGCGCTAGGTCATACCGATCTGATGCTGCATCTTCTGCGCAGCCATTTCTCCCCTGCTTTGGCAGATGACGTTGCTCAGGTGCTACTTATTGATGGTCGGCAACTGCAGTCGCCGTTTATGGTTCCGGCAATGATGGCCCAGGGGAACGAATTGATCGCACAATTGACGGCTCATATTGAAGCTTCGCTACCGACAATTATCAGCGTCAGTACGCTCGCATCCGACTTTGGATTGTCAGAGCGGACCCTGTCTCGGCATGTCCACAAGGCCACCGGATATAGCCCGTTACGGCTGATCCAGCGTGTCCAGGCTCATAAAGCACGGGAACTGCTGGCAAACAGTAAATACTCGATCGACACCATTGCCGAACACGTTGGATACAGAGATGCCACCTCCCTGCGACGACTGATGAAAAAAATGCTGAACGTAACACCACGGCAACTGCGTTAACTGCCAAGCCGGGACAGATCTATTCTCAGGGAGACTCAATAAATAAACCTTTCCCCTTTTCTCAAGCCTCTCAGGGCGTCGCCCTTGAGCAAACTCGGCTAGGCGCGTTCACGTCGGTATAGCGGACTCTACTGGCGACCGTACTTCCAGGAGCTTTTCCAGTGTCTGACATGCCGACCCATTTTGCTTACACACAACGCTTCAACGCCGTGCTCGCCTACATTGATGCCAATCTCGAAGGCGACCTGTCGGTGAAGACGTTAAGCGGTGTAGCAAACTTTTCGGCATTTCACTTCCACCGACAGTTCACCGCGTTCGTTGGCGTGCCGGTCTCACGATATGTGCAACTGATGCGCCTACGCCGTGCGGCACATCGCCTGGCGGCCGTCGCTGATCATTCGGTACTGGACGCCGCACTCGACGCCGGCTTTGAAAGTCCCGAGGCATTCTGCAGGGCGTTCAAGCGGGCGATCGGTATGACGCCGAGTGCGTTCAGCAAGGAACCGAACTGGCAAGTCTGGAATACGGTGTTCGCAATCCCTCACTTTTCCAGGACTATCATCATGCAAGTAAGGATCGTAGATTTCCCTGAGGTCAAGGTAGCAGCGCTTGAGCACCGCGGGCCAGCGGGGCTCGTCAGCGAGAGCGTGCGCAAGTTCATCGAGTGGCGTATGCACAGCGGACAGTCGCCGCAGGCATCGAGTCGCACCTTTGGCATTCCCTATAACAACCCCGATACGACACCTCCACAAGCGTTCCGCTTTGCGATCTGCGGCGAGATTCATGAGGCTGTGGCGCCAAATGAGTTTGGCGTGCACGCGCTCGTCATTCCTGGCGGCCGCTGCGTCGTGGTGCGCCATACGGGTTCACCGGATCATATTGGCGAAACGATCTATCCGATTTACCGCGACTGGCTTCCCACCAGTGGAGAGGAACTTCGTGACCAGCCGCTGTTCTTCAATTACCTGAGCGCCTACCCCCAGACACCGATGGATCAATGGCAAACAGATATTTATGTTCCACTGCAGTAGGGGAATAAGCTGCCTTCGACCTTGAGTTGGCGGTAGCGAGCGAAAATCGGGGCAGATGTATTTTTAAAGGTAAATCTGCCCCTTTTCACTCACATATCCCCCAACGCTCTCGCAATCAGATCGACAAAATGGAGGTTGATGTGGAGGATCGCAAGCAAAGCCGAGTCGTCGTCATAGGCGCGGGCATAGTGGGCGCGTCCCTGGCTTATCACCTGGCAGGCAAAGGTGCAGATGTTACGTTGGTAGACGCCGGAGATATTGCGTGCGGCGTGACGGGGACCTCATTTGCATGGATCAACGTTTCTCACAGCGGGTTCGACCCTATTGCGCAACTGCGCGGCTTGGTCATCAATGAGTTCCGTCGACTCGACATGGAATTACCCGACCTGAACGTTCGATGGACAGGTGCCCTAACTTACGGCACGAACCTGGATGAAACGCTGCAAAGGGCAGGCAATACAACTGCAGAACATTTAGTGTCCCGCCCCCAGATTGTCGATATTGAACCCAATCTCAAGCATCCCCCTGAACAGGCCTTATACGAAACCCAAGCAGGTGCCTTGGATGCGGTACGAGCAACGCACGCCTTGATTGCAGGCGCGAAAGAGCATGGGGCCAATGTATTAACCCATACACGGGTTCTCGGATTTAGAATGCTGAATACTCGAGTTACGGGACTCGAAACCACAGCGGGAATAATTGACGCTGATATCGTTGTAACCGCAGCGGGGATTGGCACCAGGAAACTCACCGACATGCTTAACGTTTCTCTTCCTATAGAAGAATCTCCAGCCATTTTTATTCGTTACAAGGCACCCGCCAACCTGGTGCAGACCATAATTTCCAGCCCCGCAATGGAAGTCAGACAAGAAGAGGATGGGACGTTGCTAGCCGCAGAGGATTATCTGGGTGATGCCCTGGACAACCAGGCAGAAGCGATTGCGCTACGAACAGCCCAGGCCATCCGGGACGAACTTCATGGGGCTGATTCCATTGAGCCGGAATTGGCATGTGTCGGGCTAAGACCATTTCCCGCTGATGGCATTCCCATTGTCGGTTACTTGCCCACAGTCAGCGGTGTATATGTTTGCACAATGCACCCTGGCGTTATCCTTGCCCCGATAGTAGGCCGTCTGGCCAGCGAAGAGATAATGGACGCCACTCTGGCCCCTGCCCTCGGCCCTTGCCGCCCTGACAGGTTCATTCAACCTTAGTCCGTGCTGGTTGACACCACCATGGCCACTAACTTTCCATGCCTGAGGCTGTCGGCTACCAGTACATTGTTTGCCAGCAGCAGCCCATGACCGGTGATCGCAGCGCTCACTGGGTTTTGAGGGTGGGCTAGTTCTACTGTGGGTGCCACTGGTGGCATGGTGGCTGGAAATTTCCTGGTGGGCTGCACTGGTCACCGATCTGGGGCTGTTCGTGTTCTTCTTCTTTTACGCGCTGGCGTTTCAGTGGGTCTTTGATAGGGTGTTTGATGTACCAGAGTCCGCGAAGGAGCAGGTTTCGGTTAACCCGTAATCCGCCCGGAATCCCGATTGGCCCACCTGTAGCAGCACTAGGATTTGTGCATGAAAAACGCCACCAAAGCGATTGAGAACTACATCTTCGGCAAGGACGGAAATCGGCCTGACTTGTTGCGGCATGCTTTCAGTCCAGACGCAACTCTTACCATGCTGGTGCAGACAAGCACCATCCAATTTCCCCCCAACGTCCAGGGGCGCGAAGATATTGCTGAAGTACTGGTACGCAGCTTTAGCCTGCAATATGAGAACGTTTATACATTCTGCTTCGGTGCCCCTCCAAAGCCCGAAGCACATGCTCATAGGTGCAAATGGCTGGTTGGCATGTCAACAAAAGCAACTGGAGAGTTGCGCGTAGGCTGTGGGGAATATCATTGGGTCTTTTCACCGCAAAGCGGCCTGGCCATGCAACTGTCCATTACTATCGAACACATGTTGGAGTGCCCTTCCCAGCATATGCAGAAAATAATGGATTGGCTTCAAGGTCGCAGCTATCCATGGTGTGAACCTGCCGACATGCTCGATTCGGCACCGCCACTCACTTGCCTCCAGCCGGTTCTTGTCTACGTTGCTGCATGACCCCTATGGTTGTAAACGTTCGCGAGCGTACGCGTTCTTTCGTGTAGCCAAACTGGCGCTTGATCACACGAAAGGCATGTTCAACCTTGGCCCGCACCTACGCTTTGGCGTATTCAATCTTGCGTCGCATACAGCCCGATCAAGCTCTTTTTTCCGCGCCTTCTATAGCTGCTAGGACGCGCGGCGATCGCCCACATCATCGCGCGGTTCTGATGCTCGGCACGCTTCTCCTCACCGGTACAACCCGCATCGCCGCACACATACGTTTGCCGGCATACTCGGCATCGGCGAAGGACATCTGTTTCTCGGTGCAAAAGCGCCTCGCATAATGGACGTTATGGCTAAATTCAGCGCCGATACTTCGCTATTATCCCAGCGCTAAATGCCTCGATTCCGACGGCATAGCGACCATAACGTCACAGACATTATGCTTAACACCGATAGCGACCTGGAACACCGCGCGCCAGATTCAAAAGCAGCCACCGTAGTCCTCGGCTGACCGGCCTTCGTTTGGCCTTTGGGCCATCGGACTTTTACGGCTAGTCAGCACACCGTTCACCAACACTATGGTGAACTCGATAACTTTGCCCGTCGTAACGCAGCACTGGAAAACACAAGCCCGGGCCACCGACCTCAACATCAGGCCAACCATTACTGCCTTTGCTAGCGAGAAACTCAGCGACACCGCTTTCTTTGAGCATGAGTTTCCAGTGGCCGTCAGGCTGCTGACTTACCAGATAAAATCCAGTACCTGCTTGCCCATAACAGTAAGTGCTGCCTTCGGTAATCAACGCATCCGGTCGGCCGTCACCGTTCAGGTCCTCAACCAATTCCATGGTTACCGGCCTGTAGCTACCAGTTTCCTGAATTTCACACTCCGACGTCTCTTGGTTAAATCCAGCAGCGTGGAATGCTTTTATCTGCTCGCTACGCGGTAGTTCATCTGCCTGCGCCGTAACACTGCTCACGAAACATGCCACCCATAGACCTAACGTAAAACTTCCCTTCATATCGACCGTCCCTTTATGATGCTCAACGTTATTAAGTATCGTGCATGTACCCACACAAGCATCTTGGATAAGTTGGCCGTTTCACATGGGTGCGCGTGCGGTACAGCATGCCTTCCGCAGTACCAGCGACGCTAACGACACCCTCAGGAAAAACAAGACCACGGACTGCATTTTTACAGGTGCCAATGATCATTTCGACCGCACCCAAGGCTCGGCCTTCACGGAGGTAAAACCGGCGATTAAGCCACCCTCCAATGGGTAACCTCGCAGCTGATGCGCGCAAGGTCACGGTCAAGCCGATTAACTCAGCACCGTCGTACCTAAAGCTCTTCCTTGCCAAGCCGATAGCCCGACGAAGCTCTAATAAAGCCGCGTCGATAATAAACGCTTCGTAAGGACGACCTCCATGCCCACACTGCGCTCCATCCAGACCCGCTACACCCTGTTCCTGGTGCTGTTCGTCCTGGTGTTATCGGTACTAACCGTCGTCGGCATCGGCCAATTGGTCGCCCCCACGTTAAAACACACTGAAGAACAGGTGGTGCTCAACCGCATCGCCGAGGTAGCTGTGCAGATCCAGGGCGAACTCAACAAGGTTCAAGCCCAGCAACGCAGCATCACCCAAACCATCCCGCTGCTCGACAGTGACGCCATCGACAAGGTGCTGCCCGGCCTGGTGGATCAGTATGGCGAGCTGAAAGTCTTCGGCGGCGGTATCTGGCCGCTGCCCAACCAGCGCACGCCGGGGCGCAACAAGCACAGCACGTTCTGGCACCGCGATGCCTCGGGCAAGCTGGCGGTGAATACGTTCTGGAACAGCGACGCCGCACCCAATTATTACGACCAGAGCTGGTACAAAGGCGGCCTCGCCTCGCCCCGTGGCCAATGCGCCTGGGCCGCCGCCTACAAGGACGACGCCAGCCAGGAGCCGCGCACCAACTGCGCCATGGCCATCCAGCGGGACGGCGCGGCCTACGGCGTCGCCACCATCGACGTGACCCTGGGCTTTTTCAATGAGCTGGTGGCCAGCAAGGAAAAAGACATCGGCGGCCAGATGCTGATCGTCGAAGGCGACGGCAAGATCATCAGCAACAGCACGCGCATCAGTAGCCCGGTGGTGCTCAAGAACATCAGCGAACTGACCGGCACCTCGGCGTTTGCCGCCCAGGTCAGCAAGGCCCTTGCCCATCGCGACCAGGCCCTGCAGCGCGGTGAATTCGACAACCAGGGAGTGGCCAGCACCTTTTACATGCGCCCAATCGAGGGCACCCCGTGGTTCCTCGCCACTGCCCTGCCCACCTCGCTGATCACCGCCCAGCGTGACGATGTGCTCGGCAGCCTGGCGCTGCTGCAAATCCCGATGGTACTGCTGCTGGTGCTGCTGGCGTTCTATGCGATTCGCAATCTGGTGCAACGCATGAAGTCGCTGCGCACCAATATCGACTCGCTGTCTGCCGGAGATGCCGACCTGACCAAGCGCATCACCATCCGTGCTGAGGATGAAATGGGCGCCATCGGCCACTCGGTAAACCGCTTTATCATCTACCTGCAGAACATGATCGGCGAAGTGACCCAGGCCACGGGCGCCATGGCCTCGGGGCTTGAGCAATTGCAGCAGACCTCGGCGCAGACCAACCGGATTCTGGTGCGGCACGCCTCGGAAACCGATCAGACGGTCACGGCCATCACCGAAATGAGCTCCACCGCCGACACCGTCGCGCAAAACGCCGCTGAAACCGCCTCGTTCACCCAGCGCGCCAACGAACACGCCGACCGCTCCCGCGTGGTGGTGGGCGAAGCCTCGACCAGCGTCAGCGCGCTGATCGGCGAAGTGGCCAGCGCCACCCACACCGTGGAAAACATGCGCCAGGACGCCGCACGTATCACCGAAACCCTCGGCGTGATCGGCGCGATTGCCGGCCAGACCAACCTGTTGGCACTCAACGCGGCCATTGAAGCGGCGCGCGCTGGCGAACAAGGCCGTGGGTTTGCGGTGGTCGCCGACGAAGTCCGGGCGTTGGCCGCACGCACCCAGGCCAGCACCTCGCAGATCAACGAGATGTTGGCGCGCCTGACCACTGGCGTGAGTTCGTCGGTGACGGCAATGGAAAACACCCAGGCCAGCTGCCAGTCAGCGGCGGATGCCACGGCACGCGTCAACACTGGGTTGGACGAAATGGCCGGCTCGGTCAGCCATATCAACAACCTCAGCACGCAGATCGCTACCGCCGCCGAGCAGCAAAGTGCGGTGACCGAAGAGATCAACCGCAGCATGGTGCAGATCCGACATATGGTCGAAGAGCTGGTGGAAAGTGGCCATGCCACTGAAACCAATACGCAAAGCCTGCTGGATGCCAATGGCCGGGTGATTACGTTGATGAGCCGCTTCAAGGTGCGCTGATAAATGAGTGAAACACTCCCGTGCAAACCACGGGAGTGGGACTATTCTGGCAGATCCCAGTGCGAGATTTCGCCACATAGGCGGTGTGTCATGCATGCTGCTGGGCATTCTGTCCATGTGGAGCGGTCAGTCGACTAAAGCGATCAGAGAGCTTGAGCTTGGGCTCCCCAAGCTACACCGCGTAACGATGCAAGCCTCGTCATTGAACCTGGAAATCGAAGGGCTGATTTTTATTCCAGACCAGAATCCACTGAGGGGCCAGAACTGCCGGGGCGCAACAACCGCCCCCATCACAAAGCCGGAGGTGTGCGCCACAGCAGCGCGCGCCATTCCTGCCGATAACGCAAAGATCGTTTGCCTCTGCTCCGCTGTCAGGTCGTTATTGCTCACCTCTCCCTACAGCTGGTTAGCCTACCGCTACCCAATGCTCGTTCCCCAAGTCCTGAAACTTCTGCGCCGGCGCTTCAAAGCCTTTTGACTTGATCGGGCTTGGTTGCTCGAACTCATGCAAGAGCGCCTTGAAATCGCGCTTACGGTCAACGTCCGGCATTGGGACGGCGCTGAGCAGGCGCTTGGTGTAAGGGTGTTGAGGGTTGCCCAGGACCTGATCGCGGCGGCCAATCTCGACGATCTGACCGCCGTACATGACGGCCACACGATGACAAATGCGCTCGACCACCGCCATGTCATGGGAAATGAACAAGTAACTGAGCCGATGCACCTCACGCAAATGCTCAAGCAATTCCAGCACCTGAGCCTGAACCGAAACATCAAGGGCCGAAACGGATTCGTCGGCGATGATGACTTTCGGGTTGAGCGCCAGCGCCCGTGCGATACAGATGCGCTGGCGCTGGCCACCGGAGAACTGGTGGGGGTAGCGATACATCGTGTCGACTGGCATGTCGACTTGGCGAAGCAGTTCAGCGACCCGTTCCTGGCGTTGCGCCAGGGGCAACTGGTGGTGAATCAACAAAGGCTCGCCCACCAGTTCCAGGATGTTCTTGCGTGGGTTCAAGGCCGCATAGGGGTCCTGAAACACCATCTGGATATCCCGCCGCACCGCATGAAGGTCGGCGCCTTGCAGGCCGTTGAGCTCTTTGCCGAACAACTTCACGCTGCCCTGGTAAGCCTGCATGTTCATCAGGGCCTTGCCCGTACTGGACTTGCCGCAACCGCTCTCCCCCACCAGCCCCAGCGTTTCGCCCTGGCGCAACTCGAAGTTGACGCCCTCGACCGCATGCACTTGCCGGTTCTCCTCAAACCAGCCGGTACGCACGGGAAAACGTACGGACAAATCGCGAACCTGCAAAATCACCGGCTGCTGGCTGATGTTCTCCGGTTGACCCACGGTGCCCAACACCGGAACGGCTGCGAGCAATTTACGCGTGTAGTCTGCCTGCGGCTGTGTAAACAGTTGACGCACCGGTGCCTGTTCTTCGGTACGGCCATGATTCATGACGACCACTTGGTCGGCCATTTCCGCGACCACGCCCATGTCGTGAGTGATCATCAGCAAGCTGGTGCCGTACACCTGCTGCAACTCGCGCATCAATTCCAGAATCTGCGCCTGAATAGTGACGTCGAGCGCTGTGGTCGGTTCATCAGCAATCAACACCTTGGGCCGGCAAAGCATGGCCATCGCGATCATCACACGCTGGCGCATGCCACCGGAGAGTTCATGGGGGTACTGCTGTAGACGTTTTTCGACCTGCGGCATGCGTACCGACGCCAGCATTTCCTTGACTCGCAGGCGTAGGGCCTGACGCCCCAGCGGTTCGTGGCGCAGCAGCGTTTCCTCCAACTGCTGACCAACGGTCATCAGCGGATTCAGCGAGGTCATCGGTTCCTGGAAAATCATGCCAATCTCTTTGCCACGCAACTGCTGAAGTTCGCGCTCAGGCATCCCGATCAGGTTGCGCTCGGCAAACCTGATAGCACCCTCCGCCACCCGCACGGCCTTAGGCAACAGCCCCATGATCGCCAACGACGACAGTGATTTTCCGCTACCGGACTCTCCGGCGATACACAGCGTCTGTCCCGGATACAGGTCGAAATTAAGGTTATCGACCACCCGCCGGGGCGTGGCCCCCAGGCCGACATCAATGGATAAATGCTGCACCGACAGAATCGGCTTGGAGATCCCGTTACTCATCAAAGCTCCTCGCGATTGAAGCGGCATACATCAAGCCGCTCGCAATGAAAACGCATCAGGCAAACACGACTTTCGGGAAGTAGAACGACACCACCCAGTTGGGCAGGTCGACAACTTCACTGATACGCAGATCGCCGCATACCGAACACAACATATAGGCCTGCTCTGCCGGCATAGCGTGTTCACGGCACAGCCAGTCGATGGTATTGCTCACGGCTTGACGCGCCGCTTGCATCAGGTCCGGGCCGATCCCGGTGAACGCTTCGTAGCCGGCAGAATCGAGGTGGCGTGTGACCGGGCCAGGTGTGCTGAAGCGCGGGGTTGCCAGCGGGGTATCCTTGATCAGGTCGATTTTCACCACCACGTCCATGGCGCTTTCAATCGCGGTGCCACACACCTCTCCATCACCTTGTGCCGCGTGGGTATCACCGATCGACAGCAATGCGCCACTGACCTCCACCGGCAAGTACAACGTGGTGCCAGCGGACAGGTCCCGAATGTCCAGATTGCCGCCGACCCGGCGTGGTGGAACCACCGAATGTAACCCTGCCTGCGCTGGGGCCAGGCCGATGGTGCCAGCGAAAGGTTTGAGCGGCACACGGGCAAAATCACTGAACGCCGCAGGGGCCAGGTTGACCTTGTCGTAATGCCACAGGGCCAGGGCCGGGTCCTTGAACTGGTCGGCCAGCAGGCCGAAGCCCGGAATATTCGCCGTCCAGCCAAAGCCGCTGGGCTTGAAACTGTCGAGGGTAATTTTGAGCACATCTCCTGGTTCAGCCCCTTCGACGAAAATAGGCCCGGTAACCGGGTTGATTTTGTCGAACGGTACCTTGCCCACGTCACTCACCACCGAGTTGGGCGTAAAGAACCCGTTGGACGAATCAAGGCAGCAGAATTCAAGCATAGAGCCCGGCGTTACCTGTGCGGTTGGTTCGAAGCGGTTGTCCCAGCCAAAATGGCTGTTGACACTATGAATGGTCTTGACCAGGCAGTTCTGGCACATAAGGGAAGGTCTCCGCGTTGAAGGCCACACCTTTTGGCAGGCGTGGCAAAGGCTGATCGTCAGGTCGACCGCGCGTTACTTGAGGTAGATGTAGTCGTAGTTGACCGGCACGTGAACCGGGTCGACGTACAGCGAATCGGAGCCGCCCATGCGCGCAGAACGCACGGTGAAGCGCTGCTCGTTGAAGATTGGCACCCACGGCGCGTCAGCCATCACGTCGATGAAGATTTTCTTCCACAGCGCGATGCGCTCGGCTTGTTGCTCCGGCTTGGCCATGCTGTCGGCTTTGGCCGCCAGTGCATCCAGCGT
Organism: Pseudomonas sp. FP2294; assembly: GCF_030687625.1. Lineage (NCBI taxonomy): Bacteria > Pseudomonadati > Pseudomonadota > Gammaproteobacteria > Pseudomonadales > Pseudomonadaceae > Pseudomonas > Pseudomonas sp. FP2294. The sequence goes on along the minus strand of NZ_CP117441.1, from coordinate 2,430,204 downwards.
CTTGTTGCAATACAGTGCCCAGTTCCAGCCGCCGTCAATCGCACCGCCGCAGCCCAGGATCGGCCCGTAGAAGTTCGACGGGTCCGGGAAGTCGGCAATCCAGGCCATGCCACCTGACCACACCATCGGTGCCTGATCCTTGGAACTGCCGGCTGCAATCACGTTGGCTTGTGCCAGGGATTTGATCTGCGCCCGGATACCGACCTTGGCCAGGTCTTGCTGGATGGCTTGGGCGATACGCGGTTGCGGATCGGTGTTCATCACGTACAGTTCGGTGTCAAAGCCCTTGGCGAAACCGGCGTCTGCCAGCAGTTTTTTCGCCGCCTCGACGTCGTAGGCATAGCCTTTATAGTCCTTGTCGTAGCCCGGCATGGCCGGCGGCAGCGGCTGGTTGGCCGGGACCGCACGACCATTGATGATGCGCACGATACGATCCTTGCTGATCGCCATGTTCACTGCCTGGCGTACCTTGAGGTTGTCGAACGGCGGCATCGTGGTTTTCAGGGTCAGGTAGCCGGTTTGCAACTGGTCACCGGTCACCACCAGGTGCTTGAACTTTGGATCGTTCTTGAATTCCAGGAACTTGGCGGGCGGCACACCGTCACCGGCGATGTCGACTTCACCCTTTTGCAAGCGCAGCAGGGCGACCATCGGGTCCTGGCCCACTTCAAAGGTGATGCTGTCCAGGTGCGGCAGGCCAGCCTTGAAATAGTTGGGGTTTTTCTTGAAGACAATCTGTTGTCCAAGCTTCCACTGCTCCAGGCTGTAGGCACCCGTACCGACCGGATGCTTGCCGAAATCGGCGCCCCACTTCTCGACTTCTTCCTTGGGCACCACAGAGGAGAAGTTGATCGCCATCACATGCAGGAACGTCGCACTCGCCTCCTTGAGGGTGATCTTGACGGTGTAGTCGTCCACCACTTCAATGCCCGACAAGTGTTCGGCCTTTTGGGTGCTCATTTCGTCATAGCCCACGATCGGGCTGAAGAAGCCGGCGCCCGGGCTCTGGGTTTTCGGGTTGACGGTGCGCTCCAGGGAGTACTTGACGTCGCTGGCCTTGAGCTCGCGACCGTTCTGGAACTTCACGCCTTTACGCAAGGTGAAGGTGTAGACCGTGCCGTCATCGGAGATGGTGTAGTCCGATGCCAGGTCCTTGACCAGCTCCGTGGTTCCGGGCTTGTAGTCCATCAGGCTATCGAACAGGCTTTTGATCATCGACCAGTTCTGCCAGTCGTAGCCAATGGCGGGGTCAAGTGTGGCCACGTCGTTCTGATAGGTAATGACTGCGGCGCCACCGTCTTTTGCGTTTGGATCGAAGTCATCGGCCAGAAGATTCCCGGCGAACAATGCAGCCGCGATGGCCAAGGATAATGCTTTGCGATTCATGCTCCAGCCCCTTACCTATGATGTGTTTTTTAGTGTTTTTGGATGTCGATGCGCGGATCGACCCATGGGATCACCAGGTCTGCGACCAGATTGCCCAGCACGATGGCGACCGCTGAAACCGTGGTCACGCCGACAATCACCGGAATGTCCACCTGCTGAATGGCTTGCCACGTCAACTGGCCGATTCCCGGCCAGCCAAAGACCGACTCGACCACCACCAGCCCACCCATGAAGATGCCGATATCGATGCCGATCATCGGGATCACCGGCACAATGGCGTTGGGGAGTACATGCCGCAGAACCACGCGCACCCGGCTCAGGCCCTTGGCCCGGGCGGTGCGAATGAAGTCCTGATGCAACACCTCGATCATCGAGGAGCGCACCATGCGCGAGTACCAGCCGCTGCCGAGAATCCCCAGGGTCAGCGCCGGCAGCAGCAGATGCTCGAACCCGCCATAGCCCCCTAGTGGAAACCAGCCCAGTTTTACGGCGAAGAAGTACAGGAAGAGCATCGCAGCGATGAATTGCGGGGCTGACACGCCGATGAACGAGAGCGCCATAAGCGCCTTGTCGGCCCAACTGTCGCGCCGCAACGCCGCGATCACACCCAGGCTGATGCCGATCAGCAATTCGAAACCAATACCGGCAGCCATCAACTCAAGCGATGGCCGCAGGCGCGAGCCGATCAACTCGGTCACCGGGCTGCGCTGGATATAGGAGCGCCCCAGATCACCTTGCACCAGGTTGCCCAGGTAGTTGGCGTACTGCCGATAGAACGGCAAATCCAGGCCCAACTGCGTACGAATCCCCGCCACCACTTCCGGTGTGGCACTGCGCCCGGCAATCTGGCGCGCAGGGTCGGCAGGCAACATGAACAGCAACAGATAGGTGATGAAGGTCACGCCGAGCAAAATCAGCAACGAATAGCCGATGCGACGAGTGATGAAGGCGAACATTCAGCTTCTCCCTTGCAGGGTAGGATCGAGTTCATCGCGCAGGGCATCACCGACCAGGTTGAAAGCCAGCGACAGCAGGACAATCGCGATACCGGGGAAGAACACCAACCATGGCGCGGAGGTGAAATAGGTCTGGCTTTCAAAAATGATGTTGCCCCAACTTGGCGTTGGCGGCTGGACCCCCACTCCCAGGTACGACAGGGTGGCTTCGAGCAGCACCGTGGTCGAAATACCCAGGGTCGCCCATACCAGAATCGTCGGCAGCAAATGGGGCAGCAGGTGCGAAAACAGGATGCGCAGCGAGCTCGCGCCCAAGGTCCTCTCCACCGCCACGAAGTCACGGGCACTCAAGGCGATGGTCTCGGAGTAGATCACCCGGGCAATCTGCACCCAGTTGACCATGGCGATGACCAACGCAACGATCCACACGCTGGGTTGGAAAATCGCCGACAACGCAATCGCCAACAGCAGCGCCGGGAACGCCATCATCAAGTCGGTAAAGCGCATCAGCGTGCTGCCGATCCAGCCCCGCAGAAAACCTGCGCTCAAGCCCACCAAGGTGCCGATCAGCACGGCCAGGCCGTTGGCAAGCAGGCCGATGAACAGTGAGGTACGTGCGCCGTAGATCAGGCGCGACAGCAAGTCACGACCCAGCAGGTCAGTGCCCAGCCAATACGGCATATCTGGCGGTAGCGGCGCGCCCTCCATTGACAGGCCTTCGACAAATTGTTCGGACGGATCGTGAGGGCTCATCCACGGTGCAAACAGCGCCAACAGCACCACGATGACGATGTACAACAACGACAACGCCACCGCGGGCCGGCGAATCAAGGCGCGCAACACTTTCATTGGCACGCCCCGCCTTGCTGAAGATAATCGGCGGCCATGTCCGCACACAGGTCATCCAGGCTGCGATTAAGGTGCATCGACAGGCTGCGCAGGCGCTCATAAGCCTCGCGCTCGTCAATCTTGTGCTCAACCATCAACCGCGCCAATGCCTGGGCCAGCAGAGGTCGCGCATCGAGGCGCTGGCGCAGCGCTTCGAGGGTTCGCGCATCACTGTCCAATCGCTCACGCAAACTGATCGCCATCATCAGCGTGGTGTAGACAGAGCCCTGGGTAATCGGTTTGTTCAACAAGGCGGTCGCCCCCAGTTCGATGGCGCGCTGGATCTGCGACAGGGTTTCGTGGGGCGTCAACGCCACGATTGGCACACCGGTGCTATTAAGCCGTTGCAGGGTGGCGGGACTGGCGAAGTGCTCCAGATCGACCACGGCGGCAAAGCAGCCTTCAAGCGAATCCAGCGCGTCTTCAAACAGCGCCTGCGGCGTGATGCCCAGGCGTTGCAGGCTTTTCTGCAGACTGGCCAACGTACGCGGTTCGCAGTCAACCAACAGCAACCGACCACTTTCGAAGTCCGGGCGTTTGAGCAGGCTCATTTGACGATCCTCAGGCGGGGCGCTGGCGCAATCGTGCGCAGGCGTTGGAATTCACTCAGGTCAGTGGCAGTCAGGTAAGGATCGGCTGGCAACGATTGCGCTTCACTGTGCAGTACGACAAAGCGCCCTTCGCGCAATTCGGCGATATGGCAAGGCTGGCTGCAGTGATTGTTGTGCGCAGAAATGTTTAACGTGCCGAGCACACTGTGCTGGGGGTGTTCGTAGAGGTAGTTGCAAATGAGCTCGGGATCGTCGCTGCCACACTGGTCCAAGGCCTTTGCAAACAAGTGCAAGGCGACGTACATCCCGGTGTAAAAATGCGACAACGGGTACAGTCCATGTTGGCGGCGTTGCTGCTGGCTGAAAGCCCGGTCTACATCCTCAAAAAATGGGCCGCACGACAACAGGCGCAGGCTCCGCATGACGCCGACTTCAGGCAGCTCGGCTTCCGTCAGGTTGCAGCTCAACACCGGTAGATTCAAGCCGACGGCAAGACACGCCGCGTCCAATTGCTGCAAGAAGACGTAGGAGGACTCACCGACTAGATTATTGAGCACAAACGCCGGTTTTTCAGTTATCAGGGTCTGGATAAGCTCACTGAAGCGAGTCGTGCCCAAATGCACGTACTTTTCCAGAAGCACAGTGCCGCCTGCGACATCGAGCACTTCCCGTGCGACGCGGTTACTTTCCCAACCCCAGATGTAATTCGAACCGATCAACGCAGCGCAAGAACCAAACGCCTGCAAGGCATACCTCAACAACGGGATCAACGTCTGATTCGGACACCCGCCCAGATAAAGGACGTTCTCACTGCTTTCAAAACCTTCATACGGACAGGCGTACCACAACAGGCTCCCGTTCTGCTCGAGGTCCGGAATGATTTCCTTGCGGCTGGCCGAGGTCGTCGCACCAAAAATATGCCGAACCCCGGCCTGCATCAATTGAACAGCACCTTCGCTGTAACTGTGCAAGAAGCCCTGCGGATTGATATGGGTAACTTGTAAGGTAAATGGGTAATCGGGATTGGCATTGATTTCCTGCAGTGCGTGTGTGGCCCCTGCCAGAGCATTCCGGCCTATGCACTGGTAAGTCCCATCGATAGAGAGCAAGAGTCCGACATCGATTGTGTGGCGCATTTATTCACTCCAAAAAAAAACCTGATAGACCAGTGGACTGGTCGATCAGGCTTCATTACCTGGCGCTTGGGCGCATGATGTAGGCAAGACTTAAAGGCCGGGGCCTGGCTTACTCGTTTATTTCTCTATGGAAAAAGTGTGCCAAATTGGTTTTTTGCTGAAAATCGGCCTTATCCGCAATGCTCATGACAGCCAGCGCACCGGTCTGAGCCGTAGCACTGTATTTTGCACCTAAGAGGTGCACATCAAATGTGAGGTTTTTGACGGGAACACTGCCCGCTTTATGAATGGGTGTGTAACGTAAATTCCCAGGTCGCCGACCTTGGAAACTGACAAACCTCAATAGCCGGTGTGGCGCAACGTAATAAAGGGCACGCTGATGTAGTACGCGCGGCGTAGCAGAAGCGAACCGCCCTTGTATCAATCGGGTGTGGGTTCCATCTAAGACGAAGAACACTAAAAATTAACGCTTTGAATCGCCCCGGGTTTCGTAGACGCCCTTGGTGTCCGTTTGGACTGCCCCCGGCATCGTAGACATCTCCAGCCTATGCTTTGAGCATAGGAGGAAGTTTATGAGCACCCAACGATTCACGCCGGAATTCAAGGCAGAAGCCGTGAGGCAAGTTATTGAACGCGGATACTCCGTTGCGGAAACAGCCGAGCGCCTCGGCGTTTCGACCCACAGCCTCTACAAATGGGTCAAAGCCGTGACGCCTGACAAAACCGAGAAACAGGCCAGCGAGTTGCTCGAAGCCAAAAGTGAGATTTTGCGGCTGCGAGCCCAAATGCGACGCTTGGAAGAAGAGCGCGACATATTAAAAAAAGCAGCGCGGTACTTCGCCAGGGAACCCGAGTGAAATACCGCTTTATGAACGAGCATCGGCATCAATACGCGATCACTACGCTGTGCCGGGTTTTGCAAGTTGCTCGTGCCGGGTTCTATCAATGGCTACACAAGCCTGTTTCTGACCGCGAAAAAGAGAATGGTCGGCTGTTAGGGCTGATCCGCGACTCCTATGCGGCCAGTCGAGGTGTGTATGGCGCACGGCGGGTGTTTGCTGACTTGCGCGAGGCTGGAGAAAGTTGCGGCAAGCACCGTGTCGCGGCACTGATGCGCACCAATAAAATCAAGGCGCTCAGAGGATATAAAGCCCCGCGCGCAATCAAAGGCAGACCATCGATCATTGCCCCCAATCGACTTAACCGGGCCTTCACTGTCGATGCCCCTAATAAGGCTTGGGTGACCGATATCACTTACATCCGAACGTGGCAGGGATGGCTATATCTGGCTGTCGTACTGGATCTCTACGCTCGCAAGGTGGTCGGCTGGTCAATGAAGCCAACGCTAGGCAAGGAGCTGGCGCTGGACGCGCTGCTCATGGCGGTATGGCGCCGTAAACCCAAAACCAGAGTCATCGTGCATTCGGACCAGGGTAGCCAATATGGTAGCGATGACTGGAAACGTTTTTGTCTGGCCAACCACCTCGAGCCGAGTATGAGCCGCCGAGGAAACTGCTGGGACAATGCCGTGGCTGAGTCTTTTTTCAGTAGCCTGAAAAAAGAACGCATCCGCAAGAGGATCTACAAAACCCGGGACATGGCCCGTGCCGACGTATTCGATTACATTGAGGCGTTTTACAACCGAACGCGTCGTCACAGTCACCTGGGCGGCGTCAGTCCTGAGGCCTTTGAAAGTGCCTCACTTTGAGGCTGGAAAATGTCTACGGAAGCGGGGGTAGTCCAGTTTTTGGCGGTTAGTGGATGTTTAGTCTCCTTAGTCTCGAGCACAACCCCATGTCCAATCTAGGAGAGGCATAGCGATAACGGCGTCTTAAATTTCTCGAAAGACGGCAGGGTTGCGAAAGCGATCCGAAAAATTGCGGAAGCGATGACCAAATGGCAGACAATAAAAAACCCCGTAGACGTTAATCTACGGGGTTTCTAAGAGTGGAGACCGAGGTCGGAATCGAACCGGCGTAGGCGGATTTGCAATCCACAATATTTTATCTATAAATCAGTAACTTAAAACGGTAAAAATTCCGCACCTCCGCTATTTTTAGGAGACTGTAACGCAGGCAGGCCAAGCTTGCCGTTTTGAGTTGCGGAACTACTTTTTAGCGCCTCGTTGATCCCCCTCCGCCCCTACAATTTGCCCTCAAGTACAGATCGATTTGCCTAAAACATGGAGCCATCCTTTGACGCGCGCCCGCATTCACCGTCTTTCAAGACCGGTATGCAAACTCCAGCGGGCTGCGATCTTGAGGGCTCGCGGAGCTCCATTATTCAGCAGTAGCGACTAGGCTGGAGGCCCCACTCCACAAAGGGTGCGTTTTTAGTTTTGGAACTGTATTCACCCCCTTCCCCGGCTTCCTGCCGACCGAACATCCCCCAATATAAACCTGCTGCTACTCTTTCTACTCTACAGAGGAACAGCCATGCCGAATTCAGACCTGCTCCCTTCCTTGCTGTCCAAAATCAGCGAAAACCAACTCACCCTTGAAGCGGCTATCATGGAACTGACGAGGTGGGTTGAGCAGCGAGGCGGTACGGAAATCGCTGAAAACGTGCGAGGAGCTCTGGACACACTCGACCGGAACGAAGAACTCATCAAGCTATCGCGGGCAGTTCTCAATACCCCCTGATTGATCGCGCAGGCATCTACAGCCCGTTGCCCAAATCTCACAACCTGCAAATCCGGATGACGCGAGGGCGAAAATGTATGCACTGGGACAATTCAGATAGTCCAGTCTCACTTACGCTTCCTATTCACCTCAATCATTCCCTTATTAAGGTGGTAGCTACTTACAGTCTCCCGTTTAAGACGCTCCAAGAGCTCACGATCAGCAAGCGTATCCGGCACTCGCAATCTACTGCGGCCCACCTCAGTGAGTTTAGGGTAATCACCGTCGAGTGATTGTAGGATAGTGAAGAGCTGGGCACGACTGATCACACCTAGGTGTGGCCTTAGTAGCATCAAGATTTCCTGCGCTGAGACATTTTCTTGCGCCATCTTCTGCACAACATCGGGCGATAGTTCCATTCCGCCTCGGGTAGCGAATTGTGCCAGTTCATTCAGCCCCCGACGGCCCGCTACCTCCGCATACTTTACGGCTTGATCAACAACCACACCCTTGATTGCCGAATCGATCTCATCGCTTTTCAGAAGTTCTGCAAGATCTGCCGTGACCAACGCCGGGGTCATGTAGCCCGAAAACTTCCGCGACTCTCGGATAAAACCTTTGCGCGTCGGCCAATCAGTGGCTGCAAGGTGCTCATAGGATGCTGCTTCATCCGCAATGATGTCGTGCTTAAGTAACTGCGCGAAGAGGTCGCCAACTTCCGACGCGATTTCGCCAACCTCGAGGTAGAGGCTCAGGCTTAAGCTCGCGACCAGCTTTGCACGGAGCACTGCTGATGGGAGCTGATCCTTTGCCGCCAGGATTGCTGCTGCCAACGCAGTCTTCGACTCCTCGTCAGCGCTGTTGGTGTCGGTGATCTCGGCAGAGGCCGTCAGGGTTTTCGCCAGTTGCGCATCGACCGCACCAAGAGCCACGATGTAGCGGCTAACGTTGTTAAACGTTGCTGGGGCACGCCTATGTTCTGCTAACGCTGGCCACGTGCCCTCAGACACCTCTGCGAGATCTGCAACTTCACAATCTGGAGCAGCACGCTCGATCACATCACCAAGATGGGGTGCATTTAGCGAGAGCACATCTTCGATTACTGCGATGAAGTCCTGGTTAGCATCTATCGTCATGGAAGTGCCATCGATAGCCTCCAAGTACTTGCTTAAATTCTTAAGCACATAGTCGTACACAGTCCCGCTCCGATCCCGAATGACGTCGAGCGCCACGGTTGGTGCATTGTCGATGGCGATCGCGAGGTTCTGGCAAGTGATCTCATACAAATTGCGTGACACGAACGATGCACGAGTTTGGCTGCCCAACAGTTCCAGACGAGGCACGGCAATACTGGCATCTGCGAAGAGTACGCTGATACGTTCGGCCTGGACCGGGTCGGTCGCGCCGGACGTTAGCGCCGTGAACTCAGCGTAGTGCGCCGACAGATATAACGACACCGCAGAATCTATCCTCTGCTTTGAAGGTGTTAGGTGTGCTAGAGCTGCATTCACAAGCGCTAGTCGTGAAGAGTCGTCTAGGCCAGCCTGACTTACGAGATAGGTGAGCACTTGTGTGGACGCGACCGTGAACCGTTCAATGAGCCTTAGGCACTCGTTACCTGCGGTGAGGTACGCCTGCAAAAAACTAGCCTGACGCTCCCCGAGCCCTACTAGGGAGTGAATCATGATGTCCGCCGCGTCTATATGTTTGGCCAGAAGGTGGTCGAGGATAGCGATGTTGTAAAGCGAAGGCTCCTTCAGCGCGCTCTTGCCGCGCTCGCGGACAACAGCGTCCACGTCCTCCGGCCCAAGCTCGAAGTGCTGGTCCATCAGGTCTCGCTCGACGTGATGGATAATGAAATTCGTGGCAGCGGACCCCACGCGATCCCCGTGGAACGTTGACGTGTAAAGCGTGAAGTTGCGGTTGATATACCCGGCACGGACGATTTGGTACGCCAAGCCCGGCGTTAGGATGATCTTCGCGATTGCCTCGAAGGACTGCTTGCTCTCCTTATAGAGGACGAGGAATTCCGGTCGTTTGACGAGATCACCAAGATCAGCGCTCCGCAAGAACTTGACCTCCTCCATCTTCTCATCGATCTGCTCAGTGAGCGCCTCACGATCCGCTTCGTTCCAGCTCTCGGCGTCCAGCGGATCACCAAGCGCAGCCACAAGACTGTCGCGAGTGAACGACAGTTTATGACCGCGGAAGTTGTCGTAATATTCAAGTGTCGAGTCTCCGTCTGGAGATACGAAGTTTGTCCAGAACTGCCCTCCCTTGAGGTCATTCGAAGACTTCGCAGTACCCGCGAGCGAGTACGTTGCATTCTGGGTCCGGAAGCCAACAGCTTCAGCTGTCCGCCGCACGTGCGCAAGCAGACGCTCGCCCAACTGAGTACTGCGGGTGGCAGCCCCGTTGATCCGTGTGATCTGCTGGCGAAGCACACGAAGCTCGCCCTCGATTCGCTTTATATTCTCAGCTACCAGTTCACGGCTAAGCTTGTAGAGTATGTCCAGCTTGCTATGGCCAAGCCGGATAGTCTCGAAGTCTGCTAAGTGCGTGCTCTTGTAGAGCATCATCGCAAACAGGTCAGTCTCACTCAGGCTGAGCTGCTTGCCGTCGCCGGAGAAGATTCGGTCGCGGAAGACGATAAATTCGTTACGAACGTTCTTGAGCAGCCGCATATCCGGTACGTACTGCGTCGCTAAGTCGAGTAGCTCTGGAGCTACTTGGTGCTCGACTTGATCAAGTAGCTGTAGCGCTAAGTTGCGAGCGCTCCGGTGCGTAATAAAGGGAACCACCGGAATGACCAGATCGAAGAACTTCGTGCGATTGGCACGTATAGCCTCGACCTGTGCCGGATCGTCCGTCGTGAGCAATTCTGTATTATGCCTGCGCCCCTCTATCTCCAGGCCAATGCGATCGAAGATGCTGTCTTTGATGGCATAGATGAATCGGATCGGCTTCTTGATCTGGGGCGAGGCGTTGAGCAAAGTGTTCAGCGCTCGGAGCGTCTCGAAGATATGAGAGTCGTTGAAACGGTCGATGTCCTCAAAGAGAACAACATCGCGGCCTGAGACCTCAAAGAAGTAGACGATCTCGTCGAGGTATTGGTCAAAGTACGAAACGGAGCTTTCGTTAAGCGTGACGGTTGCAGACCCTGCGGAGAACTGCTGGATATGCAGTTTTCCATAGAACAACCAACTCACCAGCAGGGTAATCAGCGCCGCAGCGCTCCAAATGACAGGGTGAGCCCAAACACCAAGATCCAAATATGGCGTGAACACAGAAGCAATCTTTGCCGTCCATCCAGTCAGCAGAAAAATGACTGCAACGACAAACCCCAGCAGTACAGACGTTCCGATCGTCCGCCACCATCGGAAACGCTCAATACGCCGAAACCGTGAGCCAGGGGTTCTGCTCGGATATTCTCGATAGAGCAGTTGCTTGACAATTTCCTGCTGGATGCGGTTGGTCGGGGTTGTGGCCTGGATGGGCACTGAATTATCAATCTGGGAAGCTTCGATAGGTGCAAGCGTCGAGAGCGATAACTCTACGATACGATTATCCTGCCGCCGAGCGACTTCCCACATGATACTGCTCTTACCGACCCCGTAGTTGCCGGACAACGCTATGTTGCGGATCTGATCCTTCGCGAGGGCAGCCTCGATAGCGGTGACATAGCAGCCATGCTCCTCTGCCAGGTACTCAGGGGTAAGCGGGAGCAGCTTCCACGATTCTTTGGCAGGCCCCTGCTCAGAACAGAAGACACCCCGAACACGATTGCTGATGCCGCGCAAAAAATGACAGACCACATGTCCTCCTGACGAAATATCCTAAATTGCAGCATTACCACACATCTTGCCAAAAAGCTGGAAAAATCTATTAGCGCTGATATGCACGCGCTGATACTAATCTTCCTTCCCTTGCATGCAGGAGCGAGTTGTAGCGTTAATACCGAAGTGTGACTTAACTGGGTTCTTACAGCGAAATAGCTTGAACTCGAGTTCGGCAGACCGACGCCATAATCCGCCTCTGGCCGATCTCTGTCTGTCGACACCGTAAGGTTTGAGTCGAATGCGGTCATAGGAAAACCAATTCAACGATAGGGATTCAAGCCCTTTCTGCATTTCCTCAGAATCGCTACAGACCATAAAAACGGCATTTTCGTGCGTTGTCTGTGGCGCATTGCGGTCTATAACGGCCCGAGTGGCGCTCTAATTTTGCACTAACATTACTCACACGACCGAGCTGATGGCCGGATTGAAAAATTTCAGGCTGCTACTCACAGGGTTTGTGCGTACTCAGCGGACCGGCAACGCCAAAGCTTTGAGGGCTGAAATTTCAAGATTCACTTGCGGCCGAGACGCTGCGGCCACTCATAGACGTAAGCAAGTCTCTCCCCTTCTTGCTTACCTTGATCGAGACCTGCTCCCAGCTATACGCCTCTCACTCAGCGATTTTTACCTTTACACCCGCACAAAAACGCGCATTTGTAAGGTTTTTGTTCGACTTTTTTCCGGTACCCCTTCATCCTTGTCTCCGCGTTCAAAGCGCCCACGAGAAGAAGGCGTGAATACTGCACGCCACTAGGCGAGGCAGGAAGTCTACTGGCTCGATTTAAATTTAATTATGTATTGTGAATTCCGGCGGCAGTGAAATGGCTCTAAATTTGACGGCAATTGATCTTTTTTCGGGGTGCGGAGGCTTAACTCAAGGCCTGAAGGACGCCGGTTACCTGGTGAAAGCTGCCGTTGAGATTGATCCAAAAGCACGCAAAACCTATTCATTAAATCATCCCGATATTCCATTAATCGGTGAGGATATTCGGGAGCTAGACGCAGCTGTCTTACTACAAGAATTGGGATTAAACGCTGGCCAACTCGATCTACTCGCTGGATGCCCGCCGTGCCAAGGATTTTCAACGCTCCGCTCACGGAATGGCCCAAAACCAGCGTCGGACGATCGAAACGCTTTAATTGATGAGTTTGCTCGTCTTGCTCTCGCTGTACGACCTAAAATGATAATGATGGAAAATGTTCCCGCGCTCGCTCGCTTTGGAAAATTCCTTGATTTTGTAGAACAGCTTGAAAGTGCTGGGTACATAGTAAAATATCAAGTTTTGGATGTTTCTAACTTTGGTGTTGCACAGCGGCGCAAACGACTAATACTTTCTGCTAGTCGAGTTGGAATTCCTGCGTTAGCCAATGCAGAACCGACGATAATAAGCGTTCGTAAAACTATCGAGGGGTTACCAAAAGCTGGTTTTAGCGGTGACGCACTCCATGATATCCCGACGACCAGAAGAAGTGACCGAGTACAGGCAATGATTGCCGCGATCCCAAAAAATGGGGGAAGTCGTCATAGCCTCCCTCCCGAAATGCAGCTTGCATGCCATTCTAGAACAAATGGATTCAACGATGTATATGGTCGCATGAGCTGGGATGAGGTTTCACCTACTATTACAAGCGGCTGTTCGAACCCGTCGAAAGGACGATTCCTTCATCCAGAAGAAGATCGCCCAATCACCTTGAGAGAAGCAGCGTTACTGCAAGGTTTTCCGGCCAATTACAAATTTGATGTTTCTCATGGAAAAGAGGCGATTGGATTAATGATAGGAAACGCACTCCCTCCGCCCTTCATCGCTGCACACGGCAAAGCAATGGCGGAGGCGCTCAATCAATGAGTCAAATAAACTCCCTCATTGAGGCAATTACAAAAAAATTTAACGACAACGAGTTCGATAAATTTATTCACGAAATAAATTTTCCAAAGTTTAAAAGTTTTGCCCCCAACACTAAAATTTCGTTGGATTTCCCTGTCACTGTTTTGGTAGGACCAAACGGTGGAGGCAAAAGCTCAATTCTTCAAGCTGCGTGGGGCATGCCCTTAAAACATAGCACCTCAAGATTCTGGTTTTCGACTCCGGTTGACCCTATGGATTTCGACTCCATAAACCAAAACCGTTATTGGTATGCACACTACGTAAAAAAAATAAACCAAGTCGTGGAGTGCCGCAAAATGTGCGGTAACAAGCGGCATGGATACTGGGAACCTACCCGCCCATCACAGCAAGAGGGAATGAAGGTGATGCCTCCAGCATCGCCACGAACCTCTGAATTTATGAGCCCAAGCGGGGATCGGTGGAACCAAGTAAAAAGAACTCCGTATTACATCAATTCAAAAACAGAATCCAGTGCATTCGAACGGTTCTTTTATTCCAGTGGCAACACCACTCTTGAAGCCAGACAAGACTATTTCGTAAAATACTCTCGCCAACTCAAGTCGGCGATCGACAAAGAACTAAAAAGCCTAGAATATTACGGCGTCGAAAGAATTAAAGAAAACTTCGTAATACCAAAACCCCAACTCGACATTATAAACAACATCTTAAAGAAGAGCTACAAATCCGCAAGATACATAAGTCACGCTCTTTATGACAAAAATTTTTCTCCAAGCGTGATTTTTGAAACAGAACAGCGGCGCTATTCTGAGTGTTTCGCTGGTAGCGGCGAGCTAGCAGTAGTTAACTGCGTACTCGCACTAGAGAAAGTTGAAAAATTTGATTTGCTTCTACTGGACGAGCCAGAAACCTCGCTTCACCCTGGGGCACAAACCAGCCTACTAGAGTACATACTGGGCATTGTTAAGAGCAAATTGATTCAGGTTATTATATCCACGCACTCACCTACATTTGTCGAATTGCTTCCAACAAACGCACTTATAGTTTTAGATGAAAGCTCCGAAGGGATAGTCGTTCGAACAGAATCAACGAAGGCATCTGCATTCCGAAGACTGGGCCATCTTGAGAAAAACAAAATAACCATAGTTACAGAAGACAAACTACTTGAAACCTTGGTAAAAAGAGCACTTGAGCGGGTACCACCTGAACTCTCGCGAAAAACTGTTGTTTTTCCTGCCGACGTAGGTGCATCCGAGATGCTTTCAAACCAAGTGAGAGCTTACTCTCAAACTGGCGCCAATGTGATAATGGTACTAGACGGAGATCAGTCAGCGATCACACAAATATTTGACGTCGACCCTAAAGACCTTTCGACATCGTCAACCGAAAAACATATTAAGTTTCTGAAAGACAACAATGTTTCTATTGTCGGAAGCGACCAAGAACTAAACTTAGAACTATGGATTAATTGGTGTAAAAAGCGCGTCATACTTATTGATGACACATGCCCCGAGCAATTGCTTTTAGAGCTTATTAACAAGGACCATCCTTTACTCAAAGATCTGAACGCAACAAATAAAAAGTTCAAAGATGCCGTGCGTGGCGAGCTAAAATCACAAAGCAACGATCGCGACAGTAGCGCGCAGGCAAGCCTCTTTAAATATTTGCTTGGCAAAGTTAAAAGTGGCGAACCGGTGGATCTAAAAATTGCTTCACTGGCAGAAAAACTTCGGGTCAAATTAATCGAACTTGAAAAAAGCTAAACTTTAAAAGCAGGGTGACCATGCCCTCAAGCATGATCATTCGCACTAGCTACGAATAGTCCTATCTAGTGACTTCCCTTGCATATGCCTGGCATGCTGCCAATGCTATCAACCCCCGGTCGCCAGCGTCGGTGATTCCGATAATTCGTTGAGCATGCGCTGGGTCAAGTTTGGCTCTTGTGGCTCCATGAACCACGCGGCCGGTGGCGGTGGCGCTTGGCATTGCACAGCTACCGGTGGTTTCGGTGGCAGCGAGTACGACTGACAACCGCAGATCAGCAGTAGCCAAGCGATCACGCAGGCGTGCCTGCTTCGTTTGCTCATTGGTCAATTCCTTGTGGTAGGTTTCATCTTTGCTCTGCAGGCGCCGCTCCAGTGCCAGGCGCTTGTCCTGCTCAGCGCGCTGCAGGCTGGCAGATACCTGGGCCATCTCATTGAAGGTGTCAGCCTGGAGGCGCGCTTGGCGCTCCAACTGCTGACCATACCGCCAGCCTTGAACGGTCCAGGCCAATGCAGCAGATCCGCCGGCCAGTATCACCAACAGCAAGAAGACGGCGGCGATTCGGTACTGAACGGGGATCAGGTCGAAGAGACGCATAACACCGCCCTCGCCCTACCCCAAAGCTGCAGCCGATCCTCCAGGCCATTGAGGCCACCGTTGATCCTGCGAGTGATGGTGTTGAACTGCTCTTTGTCGGCCAGCAGGTTCAGCCCATTCACCCACCAGAACCAGGCCGCTGACTCTGCCGCCCATTGCGGCAGCTCCAACAGTTCCGGCGTGCGTAGCAAGCGTTCATCACCAAATAGCGCCAGGCTGCAGCGCAAGTAGTTGTTGTGCCCGGTGACCTGGATCAGTCCGCGACCACGATAGCGCTGACCATCGCCATCAGCTCACCGCGTGCGATGGCGCGCTCGATGGCTTCGAGGTGCTTTGGGGTAAACGACATATCAGCGTCTCTTCAGGTAGCCACTGGTGGAACTGCGGCGTTGTGGGGGTGCAGCGGATTGCGACTGGGCGACCGGGGCGACGGATTGTTGTATCGGTTGTGATCTTGGAACCGGCGCTGGGCCTTCAACGTCCCGCGCTTCATCCGGAACATTGGAAGCGGGTTTCTCCGCGAACAGCTCAGATTGCGCGAGTGCCTGAGCAACGCGATCCCAATCCCTTTCCTTGTATCGATCTAGACCGAGGTAATGCGCCATCGCCAAGCAATACACCATCAGGTCTAAGGCTTCGTTACGCTCCGATTTACCTTTGATCCATTCAGTCACCGGTTTGTTTTTCACATAGCGGGTGATCCTGCGCTCTGCCACGCATTGCGCGAAAAAGTCATCAGGCAAATCTTTGGCAAAGTGCAATGCACCTGGACCAGACTCGAATGGATAACGGTTGTAGATCCAATGCCTCATGCACCGCATCAAGAATGCGACGGTCCTTGGTCAGTTCCAAAATCTCGCCGAACTCCTGAACGTTGACCGTATGGCTGGGATGGGTGGGAGACAACTTGTGTTGCAAAGTGGTGGGGTTGCGGCCGGTGGTGGCGGCGATTGCAGCGGCGCCGCCGGGATAGTCCCGTGCGGCGTGGTAAAGCGCCAATTCGAGCGTCAGGACTTCCCTGTTTGCTCGATCAACGCAACTCAGAACAATTCGGCTCATGGCATTAATCCTAATAAGTTGCCAGTGCCGCGCGGCGTGCAGTGGTGATACATTTGCCGCGTGGCTTGAAAGGGCCCAAACGCCGGCCAGATCTTAGGGATCGAAACCGGCACCGTGCCGAGGCGAACAATCCGTTGCTCACCTCTGGCGCAACAGCTGCCTAATCTGTGGTGGAAAAGGCAGCAACCCAAGGCATCCGTGCCTTGAAAGCGCGGTAAAGGGAGGTGGTTTAGCATGTGGTGTGCCCGCCTACCTTTGTCGCGACCCGACAGCACTGTGGTGTTGTGTGCCGGGAGGAACTGGGCGGCCCTTGGGTCGCCTTTTTTCTTGCTCAGCAGCCTCACTTTCACGCGAGGTATCGACCAAGCCGAAATGTGCTAACACTTCCATTAGTCGGACATGCCCTTCGCTTTCTCGTGCCAATGCCTTGATCAACGAAACGCTGGGATTCTTATTCGCATACTTCACGTGCAACCGAAGATAATTCACGGCAATTTGACACCGTGCAGCGTATTCAATGACACCTTGAGCGCCGAGTGAGTCGATGTAGCTACGTAATTTCATGGTGGCTCCTCCGGATGCAAATTTAACCCTTGAGGTTATTTTTAGCAATACCTATAGGGATATTCACCTCAAAGGTTAATCAATTCAGAATTGCCTAATGAAAATATCTGACACCCGCTTGCAAAATTTCAGACGTGTCCTAGCGGAGCGTAAGCTTCGCTTAACGGATATCGCAGATCTCTTGGGGAAAGCTCCAGCCCAAGTCAGTGCTTTTGGTGGCAAAAATCCAACAAAAGGAATTGGTGACCGAATCGCTCGAGAGATTGAAAAAGCTCTCGGCCTGCACAGTGGCTATCTGGATATGCCTTATGGACAAGGGGAGTTTAGCAACGCTACGTTACTAAGTAACACAGGTAGAAAGCTCCCTGTAATAGGCTCTATTGCTGCTGGTGCTTGGTGTGAGATTGAGGGAAGCTTTGATCCTCGTGATGCTGAAGAATGGATAGAGGCACCCGGTCCAGTGGGGCCTCGAGCGTTCATTTTGAGGGTGGAAGGAATCAGCATGGAGCCAAAATTCGTCGAAGGCGACAAAATTGTTGTCGACCCATCCCTAGAAGCTCTACCTGGACACTTTGTTGCTGCAAAAAGAACTATTGACCAAGCCGCAACACTGAAACAGCTAAAGCAAGAAGGTAACGAGCTATACTTGTATGCGCTTAATCCAGACTGGCCTGAACGTATAATTAGGCTTTCTGAAGAATGGAGCATATGCGGTAGAGCCAG
Organism: Pseudomonas sp. FP2294; assembly: GCF_030687625.1. Taxonomy (NCBI): domain Bacteria; kingdom Pseudomonadati; phylum Pseudomonadota; class Gammaproteobacteria; order Pseudomonadales; family Pseudomonadaceae; genus Pseudomonas; species Pseudomonas sp. FP2294. Next base: position 2,412,276 of record NZ_CP117441.1, on the reverse strand, counting down.
GTGGAAAATATCCGACCTTTAACACTATCTAAATCCTATCAAACTTAACTAACGCAATGGAAGCGATATGTCGACCTACTCAGACACCAAAATAAAAGAAAGCATGGACAGTGACAAACTAATTCAAGATGGTGATCTATCACAAATCGGACCAGCGTGTTACGAATTACGAATGGGAAATGTTTATTACGACCTCACTGAGGGTGACATGCAACTGAAAGTCACTAAAAGCTCAGGAGTTTTAATCAAACCTGGTCATCGCGTTGTGTTAATCACAAAAGAATCTCTTTTAATTCCAGAAGATGTTATAGCGCGAGTTACAAGCAAAGGTTCTCTTTTCAGCATAGGACTAAGCCCAGTAAGCACTTATGCTGATCCGGGTTTTGCTGGAAACTTAGGAATCGTCACTCAGAACATGAGCGACAAATACATAATAATTCCTATGGGAGAGTCAATTGCTAAAATTGACTTTTCCACTCTTTCAGAAAAATCTGAAACACCGTACAAAGGCCAGCACGGATATCAAACAAAAATCTGGCCAATCAAACATCAATTACAAAAAACCTATGATGAAATATCTCAAGACCCTAGAGTTGGTAGCGAGCTAGAGGAAGCTTATAAAATTTTACCGGCTGCAACGACAAAAATCATAAAAGAGCTGCGAAAAAAACAAAAATTAATTCACTGGAGCATTTTTGCCGCATTAGTTATAAACACAGTCGCAATCGCCTCTCTTTCAAGCAAGCTGCTTGAGCCAATCAATTCAATTATACTAAACATTATATCCACAGTTATACTTGGGGTATTCATGTACATAATTGATCGGAAGGAGTAAGTCATGGAACTCAAAGAGATATCTAACTTACAGATAGCGCTAGATGAAAAACATGGTTTTCCAGTGAAGTTTTCCGACGAGAAGACGCGCTACGACCAAATAACAAAGGACCTAGTTGGCTTATTTGGCGAGATTGGTGAGTTCTCAAACCTAGTAAAAAAAATCAATTTGAAAATGGAGCATACTGAAAACTACAAGCTGGATATGAAAAAAACTGAGAGTGCCCTTAAGGAGGAACTTATAGACAGCTTGATTTATATCATAAGAATCGGTGCGATTCTTGACATCGACATTGAATACGAATTACTTAAAAAGATTGCCAAAAATCAAGTGCGCTATGCTTCCCTTACACCAAAACCGTAAAGTGTTCTTTCTGCCAGTAAATACTGGCTTTATGAAAGACTCCCATCCAGACGACAGGTGCATTGACTTCTACAAATCAAGAAGCGGAAACGGCTTACATTGCACAATTGTCGGCAATGTAGTCATACCTAACGGGCACGGTACGAATAGCTCCTGTTTACAAATCTCTGGGGATGAACGATGGACTCATCTATCGAGCGCTATAAAAGCTCAGGGTGCACGCCCGGGGATACAATTAAGTACGACATGGGAATCTTATACGGGCGTTAAATCTTTCAAACCGCCTTCGCAAGAAACATCCATCGAAAAATATAGGCTCGCGACATCTCAATTATGTACAACTCAAATACTAGAAATATTCAAAGCTTTAGATTACGGAACTGAACTTGCGCTTAAAGCAAATTTTGAGCACATACAGCTTCACGCCGCTCACGGGTATTTTTTCAGCTTAATTATTGACAGTAGCTTTTCCTCGAAAAGCGAGCTTGGAATAAAGTTAATTGAGGATTGGATTGCCCGGTTCCGATCTCCAGATATTGAGCTTTCGCTGCGCGTATCTCTAACCACTGGAATTAAAAATATAGATTCAACGAGAAAAATTTTTTTAAACACAATAACCAAATTAGATTTAAACTACTTTGATTTATCGGACGGCTTCTACAATATAGACAAAAGACAAATTTACCCAACAACAACAAAACATATAAATGCTCGACATAACGCGTCTATAAAACTTTCACTGCGCAACCCAACAAAAAATTTTATTATTTCTGGAAAAGCAAACACCCTGCCTGACACTCTCTTACCATCAAACATTAGCTTGGGATTTTGCAGAGATTTTATAGCCAACCCAAACTTCCTTGTAAATCCGACATTTAAATGCACTGACTGCATGCACTGTCACTATTACTCAAGAAGCCAGAGCAACATAACTTGCAAACTCTGGTGAAAGCCTTTTAGAAAGTTTAATTTTCGTAGATATGGAGATAGGCTTCCCCTATAAATCTACGCTCAAATGCTTTTCTTCATCCTACCCGACCTCAAATTCAAGAAGCACGTCTACAAAACTCCACCTTCCCTCGTACCTGTGAGCTCGTGAGCTCGTGAGCGACCACCAAAACAACCTTTTAGGTTTACTACCATGAACAAAATAACCTTTTAGGTTAATATTTGTCTCACTCTCCCACCACAGAGCGAGGCAATACCATGCACACCACAGCTACCCTGCATGTCCACCCAGCCGCTGCTAGCCCCTGCCGCATCTTCGAAATCCGCCGTCTGGCGCAAGACTGCGGCTGCGCTTTCATAGCGTCCAAACCTAAGCTGAAACACCGCTCCGCACCCGAACCCTTTGATCCAAATGGCGGAGGGAACGCGGCATGAGCAAGTACAAACTCGACAACCGCACGCTGACCCTGCTCAAGGCCCAGGTCAATCTGACCGAAACCTTCAACCACCTGCTGCGCGCCGAGACTCAGCGAGAGTCCCTAGCCTTTCGCCTGAAAGTCGAGCGCCACAAAGCCGACACGCACTTCACCATTGAACTGGGAAGCGAACGCCACACGCTGACCCTGACCAACAGCAAGAAGATGCACCTCAAGCTCGCGGACTTCATTGAAGAGATCGTCAACGGGCCAGCCACCTCTGCCGACCAATCGTCCCTGCCGCACGCAGACCGCCGCTATGGCGTGTTTGAGAGTGAACACAAGCAGCAGGTGTTCGACCTTGTGCAAGCCGGCGGTATCATCAGTCTCGACATGGGCTTTGAGCAACCGATCAACCTAGCAATCCATCGCAACAAAACCCGCTCAGGCATCACCACGATCATGAGCATCGGCGTCAGAAAGCCGCGTACCAAGTGCTTCACGGTTTACGGAAGCGACGTGGAGATCTACTCCATGGTCGCTGAATCCATCTCCCACCTGGCCGCCGTAGCGACACCCGCCGCGCATGCAGCCTAGGAGGCCGAGATGGAACGTAGCCTGGAAAAAGCTGCCAAGTACTTCGGCCTCACCCGCCCCAAGCTCATCACGCTCATGCGTCACAAGGGCTTACTCAACGACCGTAACCTGCCGGCCTTTCCCGTCCGTGATCGCGAATACCTGCGGATCAAGGACAGCAACTGGTACCACGAGAAGGCAGGCATGCAGTACAGCCAGTCGACCAGGGTCCGTCAGGCCGGCATGCGCTGGCTGGCCGAGCAACTGGGGCTCGAACTACCAGCGATCCCGGTAGACAACCGTGACGTGGCCTAGGGAGTACGCCCGCCAGATCATGCCGTCATGGCGCTCGATGGTGGGCACCTGAACCCGGAATGGGTCGAGTGGCTGATGGGGTGGCCCATAGGGTGGACAGACTTAAAGCCCTTGGAAATGGCCAAGTTCCGGCAGTGGCAGCAGCTGCATTTTATGACCTTGTCAAGTGAGGCGGCAGCATGAGAATAAACTCGAATAGCGCGATATCACTCTCAAGCGAAACTCTTGCCGACGATGAGCTCGCGCTGATCACGGGTTATCAGATCCCGTCGAAGCAAATTCAGTGGCTGACTCAAAACCACTGGGAGTTTGTCTTAACTGGGGCCAGGCGCCCAATCGTCGGGCGTGTATATGCAAGGATGAAATTGGCCGGAGTGAACCCATCGCCCGCCAACGCAGTGGCTGAAATTTGGACACTGAATTTGGCCAATGTGAGCTGACCGATGCGCCATAAAAATACAGAAAACCGGGATCTTCCACCCCGGATGATCAGGCGAACTCGCAAGCGAAAAAGCGGTAAAGCGGTAAAACCTGGACTGCTTACTACTACAACGGCAGGGACGCCGAAGGCCAACGAAAGGAAATACCGCTGGGCAACGATCTCGACGCGGCAAAGGTGGAGTGGGCACGGCTGGAACGCCGTGAACCACCAAAGCCCAATCATCTCCTGGGTGCACTGTTCGACAGGTACGAGAAGAAGATCATCCCGACCAAATCAATACGCACGCAGTCGGATAGCCTATTCCTAGACAATCTGCTCGAACGCAGATCGTTGAATGGGATTAAGACCTCAACTCTGATCACGAACGCGTCCGGCCTTAGGATGAGCCAGCAGATGCTGCGCAATCGCTGGGATGAAGCCCGGGATAAAGCAGCAATCAAGGCCGGTGCCGATGGCGATCCTGCCCTTGCTGTACTCATCCGTCAGTTTCAATTCAAGGACATCCGCCCCAAAGCCGCCAGCGAGATAGAACTGGCGCATGCAAGTCGACTGCTCGGCCACTCAACTGAGGAGATGACAAAGAAGGTCTATCGGCGAGTCGGTGAGATCGTTAACCCCACCAAGTAGCCGACCAACAACACCCTCCCCCTGCGCTGTTCTGCACCCTCATTGCTATCAAAAACGCGTGAGGTTGCGGAACACATCCCAAAAGTTGCGGAACACTTCTCAAATCACAGGCAATAAAAAACCCCGTAAATCATTGATCTACGGGGTTTTAAGAGTGGAGGCCGAGGTCGGAATCGAACCGGCGTAGGCGGATTTGCAATCCGCTGCATAACCATTTTGCTACTCGGCCTCAAACGATCAATGCCCAAACCACTGACATTCACCGCATATAAACTTGAGTGGGCTATGTGAAGCCTGCCTCTACTCTATCTCATTGAAAACATTGAAGTTTTTTATGCCTCAGTGCGTTCGATGGCGGCAATTATGTACTGATTTGCCGGGGCTGGCAAGCCCTTGATTTCAAAAAATATTCTTCCGTGGAGCAGAACAGGGGCGGTTGGCCCCTGCTCTGCCTGGGCTTAGTAGCCCAGGGACAGTCCGGTATTGCGCCGTGGGTCGTTGGCGCCGTAGAAGCGGTTGTTGCCCACGGGCTTGCCGTCCAGGGACGGGGCGCCGACGAGGATGGCGGCCAGGTGGTTGGCGTCTTGGGGGCCGGCGAATTTATGGCCCCAGCTTTCGAGGATTTTCTGGGTGTCGGGGCTCAGGGCGAAGGTTTCGAGGTTGGTGGTGTCGGGCATCCATTGTTGGTGGAAACGTGGGGCGTTGACGGCTTCCTGGATGTTCATCTTGTAGTCGATGACGTTGAGGATGGTCAGCAAGGTGGCGGTGATGATGCGGCTGCCGCCGGGTGTGCCGATGACCATCACGGCCTTGCCGTCCTTGGTCACGATGGTCGGGCTCATGGACGACAGGGGCGCCTTGCCCGGGGCGATGGCGTTGGCTTCGCCCTGGACCAGCCCGTACATATTGGGCACGCCGACTTTGACGGTGAAGTCGTCCATTTCGTCGTTGAGGATGACCCCGGTCTTGCTGGCCATGACGCCGGCGCCGAACCAGTCGTTGAGGGTGTAGGTCACCGACACCGCGTTGCCCCATTTGTCGACGATGGAGTAATGGGTGGTGTTGCTGCCTTCATGGGGCGCAACGCCGGGTTTGATGGTCATGGAGTCGCCGGCTTTTTGCGGGTCGATGGCGGCGCGCAGTTTGGCCGCGTAGTCCTTGTCCAACAGGTGTTCCACCGGGTTCTGCACGAAGTCCGGGTCGCCCAAGTAACTGTTGCGGTCGACGTAGGCGTGGCGCATGGCTTCGATCTGGTAATGGGTGCCCTGGGCCGAGCCGTAGCCCAGTTCGGCCATGGGGTAGCCTTCGAGGATATTCATGATCTGGCAGATCACCAGGCCGCCCGAGCTCGGTGGTGGTGCCGAGACCACGTGGTAGCCACGGTAGTCGCACTCGATGGGCGCCAGCTCGCGGGTCTGGTATTTGTCCAGGTCGGCCTGGGCGATGATGCCCTTGCCGGCCTGGCTGGAGTCGACGATGGCCTTGGCCACCCAGCCTTTGTAGAAGCCATCGGTGCCCTTGGCGGAAATTTCCCGCAGGGTACGGGCCAGGTCTTTTTGCACCAGCTTCTGCCCGACCTGCAGCGGCTCGCCTTTATTGAGAAAGATGCCACGCAGGTCCTGGTCTTTTTTGAACTCTTCGGTGGCGCTGTGCAGCATGTCGATATCGCCCTGGTCGAGGGCAAAGCCGTCTTCCGCGAGCTTGATCGCCGGTGCGATCACTTGGGCACGTTTGAGGGTGCCGTATTTGCTCAGGGCCAGTTCCATCCCGGAGACGGTGCCGGGAACGCCGACCGCCAGGTGGCCCTTGGCGCTGAGGCCGGGGACGACATTGCCGTCCTTGTCCAGGTACATGTCGGCAGTGGCCGCCAGCGGCGCTTTTTCACGGAAGTCGAGGAAGGTCTTGCGCCCGTCCGCCAGTTGCACGGTCATGAAACCACCGCCGCCGAGGTTGCCCGCAGCCGGGTAGACCACCGCCAGGGCGTACCCCACCGCCACTGCCGCATCCACGGCGTTACCGCCAGCCTTCAGCACGTCCACACCCACATGGGTGGCCAGATGCTGGGCCGTCACCACCATGCCGTTTTCGCCGGCCACCGGGGCCTGGGAGGCGGCCTGCACGCCACTGAATGTCAGGACCAGGGCCGTCGCTATCAAGGTTCGGGTAAGGGGTTGGTAGTTCATCCGTGGATACTCTGTTTATTAGAAGCATTAAACGTAGCTTCTTTCGCACGGCAACCCCAGTCAGGTGGCGCGTTTCAGACAGAGCGTGTCGGTGACGGAATGCTATATTCGCCCCGCCCTCCTCATTGCCCTGAGACACACCGATGCCCACGGTCGCCGACCCGATTCACGCGCTGTACCACAAGATCACCTGGAAGCTGATCCCGTTCCTGTGCTTCTGCTACCTGGCTGCCTACCTGGACCGCATCAACATCGGTTTTGCCAAGTTGCAGATGCAAGACCAGCTGCAGTTCAGCGAAACCGCGTTCGGCCTGGGCGCCGGCCTGTTTTTTGTCGGCTATATCCTGTTTGAAGTACCCAGCAACCTGATCCTGGAGCGCGTCGGCGCGCGGATCTGGATTGCGCGCATCATGATCACCTGGGGCCTGCTGTCGGCTTGCACGTTGCTGGTCACCTCCACCACGCAGTTCTATGTGCTGCGGTTTTTGCTGGGCGTCGCCGAAGCCGGGTTCCTGCCGGGGGTGTTGTATTACCTGACCACCTGGTTCCCCACCCATCGCCGGGGCCGGGTGATTGCGCTGTTCATGATCGGCCTGCCGCTGTCCAGTGTGATTGGCGGGCCGTTGTCCGGCTGGATCATGGGCCACTTCGACCAGATCGGTGGCCTGCGCGGCTGGCAGTGGCTGTTCCTGCTTGAAGCCCTGCCCAGCGTGCTGTTGGGGGTATTGGCGTTCTGGGCGTTGCCCAATACCTATCACCAGGCCAAATGGTTGTCAGCCGCCGAAAAGACCCTGCTGCAACAGCAGTTGCAGGCCGATGACAGCCAGGCCAGTCAAAGCCCACGGCGTTTTCGCGAAGGGTTCTTCAACCTCAAGGTGTGGATGCTTGGCGGGATCGACTTTTCGATCCTGCTCAGTGCCTACGCCATGGGTTTCTGGATGCCGACTCTGATCCGCAACGCGGGGATCAGCGACACCTTCCATATCGGCCTGCTCACCGCCCTGCCCAGTGTGGCCGCGCTGGCCGGCATGCTGCTGATCGGCGCCAGCTCCGACAAACACCGCGAGCGCCGTTGGCACATTATCGTGCCGTTTGTGGTGGGCGCCGTGGCCATGGCCGGCAGCACGTTCTTCACCCATAACGTGGTCGCCACCGTGGCCCTGTTTGCCGTGGCCTCGGCAGCAATCCTCGGCGCCGTACCGGTGTTTTTCAGCCTGCCGGCGACCTTCCTCACCGGCACCGCGGCGGCCACCGGCTTTGCCCTGGCCTGCTCCCTGGCAAATATCGCCGGGCTGGTCAGTAACTCGTTGATGGGCCTGGCGATAGATATCACCGGCAGCAGCGCTGGAGCCATGTGGTTCTTTGCCGCCAGCTTGCTGCTCAGTTGCTTGCTGGTGATTGCGTTGCCGGCGAAATTGGTCAACCGCTAGGAGCGAGTGCGAAGCTACATACCCCTGTGGGAGCGGGCTTGCTCGCGAAAGCAGTGGGTCAGTCAACATCAATGCTTGCTGGGCCGACGTCTTCGCGGCGATGCGGCGATCCGACAAGCCCGCTCCCACATTTGATCTTCACTGCTTTGAGCGTTGCGTTCGCTTAACTGATCGGCATTAGGGCAAACCCGCTCCCACAGGGGGGCTCAATGACTGCTATGGCCCATGCCACTCGGCTGCTGCAACAGTGCCAGGTCAATCTCCTCGAAACGCAGCACCCGCCCGCCGGTATCGGCCGCGATTTTCTGCGCCTCCGCCTGCTCGGCAAACGAGGCCAGCACCACGCCCATGGCGCCCTTGAGCCCGGTGCCGAGCACGTAGTAGGCGGTCTTGGCGTCGATCAGATGGGCATCGTCCGGGGTATCCCAATGGCTGCGCCCCATGTCATGCACATACAGCTTGGACTGGGCATGATGGTTTTCCGGCTGCAACCACCAGCCGAGCATTTCTGCCGTAGAGCAAAACTTCTTCGCCGCGCCCTGCTCCACCACCTCGCCCTTGGGCCCCGGGAACTCGCTGATCACCATGCCACACACATGGCACTCATCAGCCGGATGGAACGCCACCGGCCCGTCACCTACCCCCGCCGCCACCGGTTTGTCACAACCGACCAACAGCAGGCTCAACAGTAAAACCAACCCCATCTTCATGTTTACATGCTCCACCGATAAAAAATTCATGCCGCGCGCCGGCCGAACAGCCAGTAGGCCCAGGCCAATGGCCCGGCGACCCACGCGGCCAAGCACAGCCACAACGCCGCCTCCGGCACCGCCAGGTCTGCGCCCAGGGCCATCACGCCCATGGACGCGGGGCCGGCATCGAAACCCGACAGGTTGATCAGGCGGTACACATCCGCCGGGTTGAACAGCAACAGCCAGGGCAGCAGCGTCGGGCTGAACTGGCCTTCGCTGAGCACCAGCAGCGCCAGCAACGCCAGGTCGAAGACCAACACAAAAAAGAACCACACCCCCAGGGCCAACCCAGCCGCCGTGGATTTCTCCGCCGAGACGCTGCTCAACACATACGCCAGCCCCAAAAAGCCCCAGCCAAGCAAGGTCGAGGTCAGCATGAACCGGCCAAAGGCCCAGAGCAGTAGGCTGAACTCGACGTCATCCACCAGCAGCGCAATGGCGAGCATGGCGCAGCCGAATCCGATAAAGGTCGCCAGCGCCAGGATCAACCCGTGCCCGACAAACTTGCCGAGCAGGATCTGCCCGCGCCCCAGGGGATAGGTGAGCAATAGCAGCAAGGTCCCGCTTTCGTCCTCGCCGACAATCGCGTCATAGGCCAGCAGCAGCGCAATCAACGGCATCAGGAAGGTCGCCAGGCTGGCCAGGCTGGCGATGGTTGCCGGGATAGAGGTAAAGCCCAGTTGCCCGGACGCCGCGGCCCCGAGCCAGGCAATGCCGATGGCCAGCACCGCAAACAGCAGGCTGATGGCCAATAACCAACGGTTGCGCAGGCCATCGCTGAATTCTTTGCGGGCCATGTTCCAGATTGGCGTCATTGGGCACGCTCCACAGGGCTGTCCATGTAATGGCGATACAGGTCTTCCAGGGACGGCACGACAATTTCCACATCGCTGGGGCTGTCCTGGTCGAGCAACTGGCGCAGCAGGTCCAATTTATTGCCATTCAACGCCGCCACTTGCAGCCCTTCCGCGCCCCAGCGCTGGGTCACGTGGCCAGCCTCGCTCCAGCGTTTTTGCAAGTGCGCCGCACGTTGCAGGCCGCTGCTGCGGATCAGGGTGGGCAGCCCGGCCTCTTCGCGCAACGCCGCCAGGGTGCCGAGGGCCAGCAGACGGCCCTGGGTCAAGATGGCGGCGCGGTTGATATGGGCCTCCACACCGGGCAACACATGGGAGCAGAGAATGATGCTGGTGCCCTGCCCGCGCAGGCGGTCGAGCAAGCGATACAGGTCCTGGGTGGCAATCGGGTCGAGGCCCACGGTGGGCTCGTCGAGCAGCAGCAGGCGCGGCTCGCCAAGCAGGGCCTGGGCCAGGCCGAGGCGCTGGCGCATGCCCTTGGAATAGGTCTTGACCCGCCGCCGTGCCGCCACCGTCAGGCCGACGTCTTCGAGCAGGGTCTGGACCTGGCTCATCGGCGCGCCCTTGAGCCGGGCGAAATGCTGCAAGGTTTCCAGGCCGCTGAGTTGCGGGTAGAACGTGACGTTTTCCGGCAAGTAGCCGAGCATCTGCCGCACATGAGGGTCGCTGGGCGCGCGACCGAACACCCGCACCTGACCACTGCTTGCCTGCAACAAGCCGAGGATCAGTTTCATGCTGGTGGTCTTGCCCGCGCCGTTATGGCCGAACAGGCCCAGCACTTCCCCGGGCGCCAGGCTCAGGCTCAAGTCGTGCAGCACAGTGGCGTGCCCATAACGCTGGGTCACGCCTTCGATTTCGACAACGGGCATCATGCAGGCTCCTTGAGCAGGGAAAGCGTGGGGTCTTGCATCAGCGGATGGCTGTCCATCACCCCCGGCGACTTGATCACCGGAAACGCCCGCTGCACCCAGCGCAGCAACTCGATGCCGGGGCTGTTCATCAACAGGCGCACCTGGGGATACAACCACAGCAGGCGGTCGACGTTATCGTTGGGCTCGTAGGCCACATCCCCGAGGCCGTCGTTATTGCGGTCCCAGCCCAGGTAGTCGCTCCAGTAATTGCCGCGGCCTTCTGCCGACCATTCCTGCAAGCGGGTGGCCACGTACTTGACCTGGCGCTGGTTGCCGACAAAGGCATTGTTGGCAATCCGGTTGTCCTCGGAACCAGCTGTGAGGTGAATGCCCACCGCGCTGCGCCCGAAGTGGTTGTGTTCGATGCTGTTGAACAGCGAGTTGTAGATAAACAACGCCTTGCCTTCGGCCCCGGTGATCATGGTGTCGCCGGTTGTGCCGTCGCGCACGTCGTTGACCACGTTGTCGCGCAAGGTGGAATAGGTGATGTAGTTCATCAGGATCCCGTAGTTCTGATCCTCCTCGGAGCGATTGCCGATTACCGTCAGCTTGCGGCTTTGCATCAGCGCATAGCCGGTGCGGGTGCGGCGGGTGATATTGCCGAGTACCTGGTTGTCATTGGCGAACATGTAGTGGATGCCGTAGCGCAGGTCTTCCAGGGTGTTGCCTTGCAGCAGGTTGCCGTTGGAGGTGTCGATGTAGATGCCATCGCGGGCATCGCGCACCTGGTTGCCGATCACCCGCGCGCCTTTGACTGCGTAGAGGTGGATGCCATTGCCCCGGTCCTGGGAGCGCATGGTCGGGTCGCCCTGGATCTGGTTGTCGATCACGCTCACATCCGCCGTGCCATCGACCCACACGCCAAAACCCTGGCCGCGCAGGCGGTTGTTCTTGATCAGGGCGCCGTGGGCCTTGGGCTGGATGAAGATGGCCGCGTTCATCGCGGTGAGGTCATGGCCCCAGTCGAGGAAGGTGCAGCCCTCGACGGTGACGTCGGCAGCGTTGATCAGCAAGCCATTGCCCAGGCCTTGGCTGTGGATCACCGCACCGGGTTCGCAAGTCAGTTGCAGGGGTTGGTCGATGCTGAAGGAGCCCTGGTAGTCACCGGCAGGCAGGCGCCAGTGCTGCGGGCCTGCGGCGACCAAAGGCAGGTCGGTAATGGGCAGTACAGCAGCGCCGGCGGCGGCCGAAAATAGCAGCCACACACACCCGGTCCATAACGTGCGGGGTCGAGCCACGGAGTCTTCCTTTTGATCAAAGCCCAATCTGTGGAGCGACACAGATCTGGTGTGAGAGCTGGCTTGCCTGCGATGGCGGTGTACCAGCCACCAAAAACAGTGGCTGAACCGCCGCTATCGCGGGCAAGCCCGCTCCCACATTGGTTGGTGCTCGCCGTTAAGTGCGCTCGACCAACATCCGCCCCACCATCTCCATATGCAGCGCATGGCAGAACCAGCTGCAGTAGTACCAATGCAGCCCCGGTTTATCGGCAATGAAGGTGATGGAAGAGGTCTGCTGCGGGCTGATTTCCATGCTCACGCCATGGTTGGTCATGACAAAGCCGTGGGTCACGTCCTCGATCTGGTCGATGTTGGTGATGGTCACAGTGACCTCATCGCCATGCTTGACGGTGAACTCCGTCAGGCCATAGGTCGGCGCCATGGACGTCATGTACACCCGCACTTTCTTGCCGTCGCGGATCACCTTGTTATCGGTCTCCAGCTTGATCCCGTCCTTGGCCGCAATGGCCACGGTTTCGGCGAAGAAGGGGTCGTTGCGTTCCCAGATTTTCTTGGTCTTGATCTGGTCGCGCCGCGCCATCACACAGTCATGGGGTTCGGCGAAGGTCGGGCCGTCGTGGACCAGTTTCATTTCATCGCCCGAGATGTCGATCAACTGGTCGTTTTCCGGGTGCAGCGGGCCGGTCGGCAGGAAGCGGTCCTTGGAGAATTTGCTCAGGACCACCAGCCATTGGCCGTCGGCATCCCGGGTCTCGGTGAGCGAGGCATGGTTGTGGCCGGGTTGGTAGTGCACATCGAGCTTCTGCTTGATGTAGTTGACCTTCTCGCCGCCGTAGGCGCGGATGGCTTCGGCGATGTTCCACTTGACCACCTGGCTGTCGATAAACAGCGTGGTGTAGGCAAAGCCCCGGCCATCGTAAGTGGTGTGCAGCGGGCCCAGGCCCAGTTCCGGCTCGCCGACCACCACGCCGCGCGGGTCTTTGATCTTGTCGCTGAACAGGTCGTCGAGCTTGTCGATGGCAATGATGGTGCAGGTCGGCGACAGCTTGCCGTTGGCGATAAAGTACTTGCCGTCCGGCGAGGTGTTGCAGCCGTGGGGGTTCTTCGGCACCGGGATATAGCGGGTGAATTCGCTGTCCTTGCCATCATCGCCCTTGCGCCCGTCCACCACCGGCACCTTGACGCCGTCGAGGTTGATGAACTTGCCGGCCTTGATAGCCGCCTCGATGCGCGGGATGTTGAACACCACCACCCAGTCGCGCTCGTTGCGCATCATGCCGCCCAGGTCGGAGGCTTTCTCCGAGTTGTAGCAGGTGGCCGCCGCGTATTTGCCGGTGTAGTCCATGTCGGCGTTGTCGAGGTTGCCGTCAACGATGACCTGGAAGGCCATTTCCATCTTCTCGGCGTCGATCGCGTTGAACATGGTGAAGCTGTTCTTGTCCTGCAGGTCGAAGGTGTGGCCGTCATTGGGGTGCGGGATGATGAACTCGGCGTTGCAGAACACGTACTTGGTGTACGGCACCTTTTGCAGGCGCAGGCCGTGGATCGCCTGGGCGTTGGGCACGGTGACGATCTTGTCGCACTTCATGATGTCCAGGCGGATCCGCGCCACGCGGGTGTTGGCCTTGTCGTTGATGAACAGGTATTTGCCGTCGTAGCGGCCATCGGTGGTGGACAGGTGCGGGTGATGGCAATCGCCGTTCTGGTACTTGGCGCCCTCGCCCAGGATGCGCTTGCTCTCGTTGGTCAGGCCCCAGCCGGTGGCGGAATCGACGTTGAACACCGGGATACGCATCAGTTCACGCATCGACGGCACACCGAGTACCCGCACCTCACCCTGGTGGCCGCCGCTCCAGAAACCGTAGTACTGATCCAGCTCCCCTGGGCCCACATGGATCTTCGACTTGGCTTCTTTGGCCGCCGCCGCAAAGGACTCGCGGGTAAACACCGTACCACCGAGGGCCGAGGCCCCTGCCAGCACCGCGCCGGTGACTGCGCCGGTGCCAAGGAAGCCACGCCGGCTCATGCCTTCAGGTTCCGGGGTGGCCCCGGCTTTTTTCGATTCACTGTCGTTCATGATGTGCTCCAGATGGGAAAAGTGAGTGCCCAAGGCCGTCATTCAGGCACCGCCACCTGCACCACCGGGATCAATTGCCCAGTGGCGGGTGCGGCCTTGTTGCGTTTCTTGCGCTTGTTGATCAGTGGCGGGCATTTGTGGTCGTTGTGCCAAGTCATCTGGCAATCCAGGCAGTAGTGGCATTCATTGGCGTTGATATGGCCGTCAGGGTGAATCGCCTGGATTTCGCATTCCTTGGCGCACAACTGGCACGGATCGCCACACTCTTTGCGCCGTTTGAGCCAGTCGAACAGCCTGAACTTGCTGGGGATCGCCAGCGCGGCGCCCAGCGGGCAGATGTAGCGGCAGTAGACTTTGCGCGTGAACAGGTTGATCACCAGCAGCGCCACCGCGTACAGCACGAACCACCACTGGCGGTCGAAATGCAGGGTGATGGCGGTCTTGAACGGCTCCACTTCGGCAAACCGCTCGGCGGTGGCCATCGACTCCAGCGACAAGCCAAACAGCCCCAGCAGGATCAAATACTTGATCGCCCACAGCCGCTCATGCACGGCAAACGGCAGCTCGAACTGGCGCACTTTGAGCCTGCGCGCCGCCTCATTGATCAGCTCCTGCAGCGCCCCGAACGGGCACAACCAGCCGCAGAACACACCTCGGCCCCACAGCAGGATGCTGGCGGCGGTGAATACCCAGAGCATGAAGATCAGCGGGTCGGTGAGGAACAGCTCCCAGCGGAACTGCTGGAACAGCGCATGCACAAAGGTCAGCACATTGACCACCGACAGCTGCCCCAGGGCGTACCAGCCGATAAACACCACGGTAAACAGCAGGTAGCCACGGCGTACCCAATGCAACAGGCGCGGGCGCCGGGCCAGGCTGTCCTGCAAAAACAGAATCACCGTCAGCAGTACCAGGGCTGCGCCCAGGATCAGGATCTGCACGTGTTTCTGGTACCAGATCGTCAGCCACATCGGCCGATTCGCTTCGTCGATGGCAGCCTGCTCGGCGGCAGTCGGCAACGGGCGCTCCAGATACGCCTCGGGCATCTGGTAGGGCAATTCAAAACTGCTGAAGGTGCCGCTGACCGGGCCGGTCTGGCGCCGTACCAGCAGTTCCAGGGTCCAGGCCGAGCCAGGGTCGAACCCGGCCTGGGGGCGCACGATAAACACCGACATCTCGTCGAACTCGGGCATGCCCTCGGCGAACACGTCATACAGGCGCTGGTGGTCCATATCGCGGAAGCTGATGACATTGCCGAACTGGCGCAATTGCACCCGATCAAAAATCCCGCCGCGCACGTAGCCCGAGCCCTTGAACGAAAACAACCCACGCCCCAGCACCGCAATGGCCTGCTCGCCGGGCTTGAGGCCCTGCATCAGCACCCGGTATTGCGCGTCGCCCAACAGGTTGCGGCCGATGGTCGGCGCGTTGAGATCGGCCACATACAGGTCAATAAAGGTCTCGTCGACCTGCCCCGGCCCCGCCACTTCCACGCCTTCGGCCTCGGTGCCCTTGAAGGCCGCGTCTACTTGCCCGCGCGTCAGGTGCAGGCGGCGCACCGCGCCGTTGCCGGTCAACTGCGCCCAGTTGGCCGGCTCGAACAGGTCAGCGCGCACCAGCGCGACTTTCTGCGCGGTACTGGCCTTGTCCTCGATCAGCTTGAGCGACACCGCCACCTCGTGGGCGGCGCGCATGATCACCTCATTGACCACCATGGCCGTGACAGTAGCGCCGGCCACCGCATCCACAGTCACCGCCTGGCTGTCGCTGGAGTGCCCCACCACCACCCGTTGCTTGACGTTGATCCCGCTGTAGCGGGCGGTGAAGTCATGCAACTTGGCCTCGGGAATGCCGATCAACAGAATCGGCTCGTGGTGCTCCAGCACATAGGCATCACGGATCACCCCGGCCGGGTCGAGGATCACCTGGGTGTTGATCGGTTTGCCGGAGTACGCCGGGATATCCACCACGTCCAGGCTCTGGAACACATAGCCGATGACCGCGCCGTTGGCCGACAGCGTGCGCACCTTGAACTTGCCTTCGGCGGCGGAAATGGCGTCGGTCTGCGGGAAGATCTTGTCGATGCGCTGTTGTTCAATCGCGCCGTAGGACTTGGCCTGGGCCGGGCCGGCCAGGCTGAACAGCAGCACCAGGACAACCAACCAGGTGACGGGACTTGCGGCCAGTGTAGCGAGGGTCGAGGGCTTGGTGCGGTTCATGGGCTCACTGACTTCAACGGCCGGAATATGAAGTCGATGGTAGGTGGCAGCTGGCCAGTGAGCCCTTGATTGAAATCAAGTCTGGGGGCGGTGCGGCGTTTGGGCGCTGGGCGTTGCGCCCCCACTTAACAGTCTTTGACAGTTTCCCGACAAAGCTGTCAAAGACCCCTGCCCACGCCGTCCCTAGGATTTGAGCCTTCCTTGGAATGACGAAGGCCATCATGCGTTCAAAAACGATTTACCTCGCTGCCACTTCTGTGTGCCTGATCACCTGCACCCAACTGTCAGCCGCCGCCGACTGGCAATACAGCCTGCAAGCCGGGGCGGCCAGCCTGCCGCGTTACAGCGGCAGCAATGAGCGTATGACCGCGCCATTGCTGGGCGCAAACGTCGTCAGCCCATGGGGGATTTTTCTCGATACCAACAAAGGGCTGGGCTGGGGTTATGAGGATGACAACCTCAGTTTCAGTGCCTATGTCGGCGCCAGCACTGCGCGCAAGGACCAGAAGAAAAGCACCAGCCTGGGCTCCGACCGGCTCAAGGGCATGGGCCAAATCAAGTCGCGACCGCAGTTCGGTGTGAGTGCCAGCTACACCTTGGGCACGGCCGTGCTGGGCGCGACCCTGGAGCATGCGCTGGAGCAAGACGATAAAAAAGACAGCGGCAAGGCGTTTACCTCCCTGGAGCTGAGCATTGGCACCAACCTGTATGACGGTGACTACGGCACCGTGGACGCCAGCCTCAATAGCCTCTTTGGCGATGGCAACTATGTGCGCACCTGGTACGGCGTCACCCCCGGCCAGGCCCAGCACAGCCGCTTTCGCGCGTATGACGCCAAGGGTGGGATGGTCAGCCGGGGCTTGAACCTCGATTGGAGCGTGCCGCTGGGCGACCACACAACCTTCTCTACCTTGCTGGATGTGCAGTATTTGTCGGGGGATGCCGGCAAAAGCCCGATTGTGGAACGCCGGATGCAAACCTCGGTGATGGGTGTGCTGAACTACAGCTTTTGATTTGCAAACCCGATCAGACAGGGGGGGGCTGGCTTGCCGGTCGCTCCATTACTGCGATGGTCATTCGCTCTTTTTGGGTTGTTGGGGGGGGGGGGGTGTACATATCCGTTGCTGCGGTCACGGCGGCTATTGGTTCCGCCCTTACGGCGGCTCACTTTGGAGAAGCGCCAAAGTAAGCAAAACGCTTTTGCCCCACCACTCGGTGCCTCGCCTAGGCTCGGCATGCCCGCAGTCAGGCATTGCTCCGTGGGCCCGCCGCGATCGGCCATCCATGGCCGTGTCGCGGCTACCCGGCATCCATGCCGGGGTGCCCACTGCGCAATACCTGCCTGCGGCCATCGTGGTTTAACGGGGCGCCTGAGATCAAGATCAAAAGCAGAGCAACAGCAAAGCCAGAGCGCGAAGCTGCATTCCCCTGTGGGAGCTGGCTTGCCTGCGATGGCGGCCCAATAGATCGCCACAGAGTGTCAGGTACCCAACGTCATCGTTTACGACCATCGCAGCGAGGCGGCGACCCGACTAGCCAGCTTCCACACCCGCCAGCCCCCACATTTACAACCTTTATGAGTTTGCAAAAGGTTAGTCGGCGTACGCCCAAGTCATCCGGAACGACGCCCCGCCCCACTGCGAGTCCAGCACCTGCACCTGCCCGCCATGCCACTGGCTGACCCGCTGCACCAGCGCCAGGCCCAGGCCAAAGCCGCCGGTGCGGCGGTCGCGGCTGGCGTCCAGGCGCATAAAGGGTTGGAAGATTTTCTCCCGGCCGTCCTCGGGTACGCCGGGACCGTCGTCGCAGACGCGTACTTCATAACCACTGCCGAACTTGACCAGCGACACCTCGACCCGATGCTCGGCGTAACGAATGGCATTGCGCAGCAGGTTGATCACCGCGCGTGCCATAAACCGCGGTTCGATCTGGATGAAGTCGACTTCACAGGCACCCAGGGACAGTTGCACGCCTTCGGCCTCGGCTTCCAGGGCCACACTGCCGATCACACTGTCGAGCCAGCTGTGGGCCTCGATGTTCTCGCGGGTGACCTGTGTCGCGCCACGTTCAAGGCTGGCGTAGGTCAACAGTTCGGAAACCATGTCCTCCAGTTCGCCTAGGTCGGCGTACATATCGCCGATCAACGCGCGGCTCTGGCGCGGATCGGCCTCCTGTTTGAGTTGGTCGAGTTCAAACGACAAGCGTGCAATCGGCGTGCGCAGTTCATGGGACACCGCATTGGTCAGCTCGCGCTGGTTGGCGATCAGGTGTTCGATGCGCTCGGCCATCTGGTTGAAGTGCCCGGCCAACTCGCGCACGCTCGAGCGCCGTGGCAGGAGGATGCGCGAACCCAGGTCATTGTCACCAAATCGCTGGGCCGCCAGGCGAATATGCTCCAAGTCGCGCCAGTGCGGGCGCACCCAGAAATACAGGACAATCGCCAGGCACAGGCCCAACAAGCTATAGGCCCACAGGTACAGCCAGCGCGGCTCCACCGGCAGCTTGATCTGAAGCAGCTGCGCGCCACCGTCGATTTCGGTGATGAACTCCATAAAGTCGCCGCGCACCACCAACTTGCCGTCAGTCAGCAATTGTTGCTCGCGGGAGGTGAGTGCCGCAGCGTCCCGGGCAATCAAGGCCAGGCGCAGGCCATAGTGCTGCTGCAGCTCGGCCAGGCGTGCTTCGCGGGCCGCGCCAGCGGGCAGCGGGCGCAACTGCTCCACCAGGCCGTAGGCCGGGCCGCGCATGGCTTCGCGGTTGTAGGTTTCGTTGGCTTCGGGCAGCAATTCGTCGAAGGTGTAGTTCACCAGCCAGATTGCCCCGGCCAGGCCCAGGGCCAGGATGATGTACAGACGCAGAAACAGGCGCAGCATCGGGCTAGGCCTCCCAGGCAAACGGGTTGAACAGGTAGCCCTTGCCCCAGATGGTCTTGATGCACACCGGCTCGCGGGGGTTGTCATTGAGCTTGTTGCGCAGCTTGCTGATATACACATCGACACTGCGGTTGAGCCCATCGAAGGCGATCCCGCGCATGCGGTTGAGGATATCGTCCCGCGAGAGGATCTTGCCCGCGCTGCTGGCCAGCAGCCACAGCAGCTCGAACTCCATGGTGGTCAGGTCGATCTTCTCGTCACCCAGGCTTACCCCCCGACAACTGCGGTCAATCGCCAGTTGGCCGAACGCCAGGGAACCACGCACCGTCGGCTCGGGCAGATGGCGGCGCTGCAAGGCGCGCAGGCGTGCCAGCAACACCGGCGGCTTGATCGGTTTGATCACATAGTCATCGGCGCCGGATTCCAGGCCGAGGATATGGTCCAGGTCGTCTTCCTTGGCGGTGAGGATCACGATGGGGGTGTCGGACACATTGCGGATCTCGCGACACACATGCAGGCCGCTCTGGCCCGGCAGCATCAGGTCGAGCACGACAATCTTCGGTTTGAACGCCAGGAACACCGCCAACGCCTCATCGCCCCGGTGCACCACGCGCACTTCAAAGCCATGCTGTGACAGAAAATGCGCGATCAGCCCTGCCAGCTTCTCATCGTCCTCAACGAGTAGGACCTTGCCCAGACCCAGGTTTTCCATACGTTCTCAGTGTGCAAAAGCGGATTGAAGAGCGAGCATTATAGGTGGCAAGCTGTCCGGCAAAAGCGCCTGGCCAGCAGCGGCTGACGAAGCTTCATGTTTTTAAGAGTTTTTAACAATTAGCCTGCAATGTTTAACGCCACCCACAGGGAGTTGTATGCGCAAGGATTACCTGGCGTTCTTTGTTTCGCTGTTCCTGTCCCGGCTGGCGGACCAGATTCTGCTGTTTATCGTGCCGCTGATCGTATTTCAGACCACCAACAGCGTAGCGTGGGCCGGGCTGGCGTTCTTTATCGAGTCGCTGCCGCGATACCTGGCGTTCCCGGTGTGCGGGGCATTGTGCGACAAGTTTTCGCCCGTGCGCATCCTGCATATCAGCCAGGCCTACCGGGCGCTGGCATGCCTGGTGGCCGTGGCGCTGTACGCGATGTTCGGCGGCATCCATTGGCTGGTGATCCTGTCGGCGCTGTGTGGAGTGCTGACGACCCAGGGCATCATGGCGCGAGAAGTCGTCATGCCGCATATTTTCAAGCATTACACCTACGCCAAGACCCTCTCCTACTCGCAAATCGCCGACCAGAGCGGCCTGGTGCTAGGGCCACTGATTGCTGCACTGATGCTGGAGGTGTGGGCCTGGCATTGGGTGGTGCTGGGGATTGCCGGGCTGTTTGTGCTGGCAGACCTGGCAATGCTGGTCTGGCAGCGCACTACCACGGTGAATCTCGAAAACCACGCGCAACACCGGGATATCTGGCTGCAACCGCTACGCATCGCGCTCGGGCATATCCGTAACCTGGCGGAGCTCAAGCGCATTATCGCCCTGGCAGTCGGCGTGAATTTGATCATTGGCGTGACGCTGGCCACCTCCGCCGCCATGGTGACCGGCCTCTACGCGGCCGACAAGGATGCCTATGCACTGCTGCAGGCCGCCGGTGCGGTGGTGACCATCGTCATCCTGTTTTACCTGGCGCGCTCGAGCCTGGCGTTGAAAGTGCTGGGCGGGCTGTCGTATTCGGTGATTGCGCTCGGGGCATTGATCATGGCGATCAGTCCCAACCTCTGGCTGTACACCCCGGGTTTTCTGCTGGTCACCGGTTTCGACAAGATGTTCAACGTGTACATGCGCAGCACCCGTCAGCGGGTCATTCCCGTGCAGGATTTCGGCAAGACGGTGGGCGTGATCACCTTGCTCAATAACCTCGCGCAGCCATTGGCGGGCCTGGCAATTGCCGTGCTGGCGGCACCTTTTGGCACGCAAACGGTGATCCTGCTGCTGACCGGGATCACCGCGCTGATCGGCGTGGCCGTGGCCTCAGGCTGGCACGCCACTGTGAAAGCGGAACTCGATATCGGGTGATTCGATCAATTCCTGCTCGGCCGCCCTCACCCGCTCGATGACCTGGGCAACATCCTTGGCATCACCGTATTGATAGGCCAGCTTCAGATAGCCCTGGAAATGCCGTGCCTCGCTTTTCAGCAGACCAAAGTAGAACTTGCCGAGTTCTTCGTCCAAATGCGGCACCAGTGCTTCGAAACGCTCGCAACTGCGCGCTTCGATAAACGCCCCGACCACCAGGGTGTCCACCAGCTTCACCGGTTCGTGGCTGCGTACCACCTTGCGCAAACCCGAGGCATAGCGGCTGGCATGCAGCTGGCGCAGCTCGATCTTGCGCTTTTTCATCAGGCGCATGACTTGCTCATGGTGCACCAGCTCTTCGCGGGCCAGGCGCGACATCATGTTGATCAGGTCGACATGGGAGTGGTACTTGGCAATCAGGCTCAAGGCCGTGCTGGCGGCCTTGAATTCGCAGTTTTTATGGTCGATCAGCAGGGTTTCCTGGTCGGCCAGTGCGGCCTGGACCCAGGTATCAGGGGTGCGGCAACCGAGGAAGTCATGGATTTCGGGCAGGTTCATCGGGCTCACGGGCAAAGGGTCACAAAAGGCCGCCGATTATACCGACCCCGCCGCAGACCACCAGTCACGGGGCTTGATGTGCATCAACATGCTGTACGGCGGGCAACAACTATAGTTGTTCGAAGCCTTGCCCTTCCCACCCTTGGAGATCTCGCTCATGAACGAAATTGGCAAAATCCTGGTGATCATTGAGCCCGAACACTCGGAAAGCCTGGCCCTCAAGCGCGCCAAGCTGATCGCCGGGGTGACAGGCGCTCATTTGCATCTGCTGGTGTGCGATAAAAAGCATGAGCATTCGGCGCTATTGGCCTTGCTCAAAGAGCAATTGTCGGCCGATGGCTACAACGTCACAACCGAACTGGCCTGGAACAACAACCTGCACGAAACCATCATCGGTGTGCAGCAGGCCGAAGGTTGCGCACTGGTGATCAAGCAGCACTACCCCGACAGCCCGCTGAAAAAGGCCCTGCTGACGCCGGCGGACTGGAAACTGCTGCGCTTGTGCCCGGCCGCTGTGCTGTTGGTCAAGACCGCGACCCCATGGACCGACGGGGTGATCCTGGCGGCCATCGACGTGGGCAACCTGGATAACGAACATAAAGACCTGCACGCGGCCATCATCGACCATGGCTTTGACATCGCCAGCCTGGCCAAGGGCCAGTTGCATGTCATCAGCGCCCATCCCTCGCCCATGCTGTCGGCAGCCGATCCGGTGTTCCAGCTCAAGGAAACCATCGAGGCGCGCTATCGCGAGCAGTGCAAGGCGTTCCAGGCCGAATTCGACATTGACGACAGCCGCCTGCATATCGAAGAAGGCCCGGCGGATGTGCTGATCCCTCATACCGCCTATAAGTTGAGGGCGGCCGTCACGATCATTGGCACCGTGGCACGCACCGGGATTTCCGGGGCGCTGATCGGCAATACGGCGGAAGTGGTGCTGGATGCGCTGGAGAGCGATGTGCTGGTGCTCAAGCCCCAGAGCATCATCGACCACCTGGAGGAACTGGCCAGCAAGGCACAGTGAAGATCAGACATGTGCGAGCGGGCTTGCTCGCGATAGCGGTGAGTCAGTTGATACATCCCTGACTGAACTGGCGCTATCGCGGGCAAGCCCGCTCCCACAAGGGATCTTGGCAGGGCAGGATATTTTGGCCACACCCCAGAACAAAAGTGGGAGCTGGCTTGCCTGCGATAGCGGTGGGTCAGTTGATAGATGCCTGACTGACACGCCGCCATCGCGGGCAAGCCCGCTCCCACATGTTGATCGGCGACAGTCAGTGACCTAGTGCATCCTTGAGGAAGCCAGGGGCGATATAGCGCTGGTAATGCGCCTCGGACAGGATAAAAAACTCCCGATCAATGGCATCACGCAGTTCCGGCAGGTTCCAGTCGCGAAACTCCGGCATCAGCACCATGCCATAGGCTTCCAGGTTGTTGATCACCCGCGCGCCCCGGGCGATCAACTGGTAGGCCCAGCAGTATTCGGACTGGTGCGGCACAAAGCGGATTTTTCGCTGTTCGAGTTGCCAGCGCAGCCGTTTGGGGTCGAATACTTCCAGCTTGCCCGCCATGACCTGCACCAGCAGTTGCTCAAGCCGCAGCCATACTGCGCGTTTTTCTTCCTCGCCATAGCCGTTCCACTGGATCACTTCATGGTGGAAACGCTTGCAGCCGCGGCACACGAGATCGCCGTAAACCGTGGAGCACAGGCCGATGCAGGGGGTCTTGATGGTTTGGTTGGGCATGGGTGACAACGCACAAATCAGCGAAACAGTGGCCCATGTTAGCCCTTTGTCTAAGGTTCATCACCCTGCAAACTTGCTGCGGCAACTTACCTTTAGAAATTTTTTGCCGTAGAATCATCCGGCCTTGTAAGGCGCCAAATAATCCGTTGGAAGCTGTTTTCAAAGCGTCACGAGCACAGTCGTTCCTTCAGAACGGTGTTGGCGCTGGTTATTTACCCTCCAAATGACCAGCACCAACCCTCATCAGCTCCGTTCTGCAGGCGTAAAACTTTGAAAGCAGCTTCTGTGAGAAATGCCGGCAGCGCTGGCTCTACGGCCCAAAAAGCCCCCGAGCGCATGCGTGCCGTGCATGTCTGGATGAGCGTCCCGTGGGACCACTGATGAGGGTAATAACTGTGCTTGAAGCCTACCGCAAACATATCGAAGAGCGTGCAGCCCTGGGTATCGTTCCCCAGCCGCTAAACGCCGAACAAACCGCAGGCCTGGTCGAGCTGCTGAAAAATCCCCCGGCTGGCGAAGAAGAGTTTCTCGTTGACCTGATCACCAACCGCATTCCACCAGGCGTTGACGAAGCTGCCTACGTCAAGGCCGGTTTCCTGTCTGCCCTGGCCAAGGGCGAAGTGTCTTCCCCCCTGATCGACAAAAAGCGCGCGGTTGAACTGCTTGGCACCATGCAAGGCGGCTACAACATCGTGACCCTGGTCGAGCTGCTGGACGACGCTGAACTGGCCGCCGTTGCTGCTGCCCAGCTCAAGCACACCCTGCTGATGTTCGATGCATTCCACGACGTCGCGGAAAAAGCCAAGAACGGCAACACGCACGCCAAGGAAGTGATCCAGTCCTGGGCCGACGGCGAGTGGTTCAAGAACCGCCCGACCCTGGCCGACAAGATCAGCCTGCGCGTGTTCAAGGTCACCGGCGAAACCAACACCGACGACCTGTCCCCTGCTCCCGATGCCTGGTCCCGTCCTGACATCCCGCTGCACGCCCTGGCCATGCTGAAAATGGCCCGTGAAGGCATCGTGCCGGACGAGCAAGGCAAGACCGGCCCGATGAAGCAGATCGAAGAAATGCGCGGCCAGGGCTTCCCGATCGCTTACGTCGGTGACGTGGTCGGTACCGGTTCGTCCCGTAAGTCGGCAACCAACTCGGTGCTGTGGTTCTTCGGCGACGACGTCCCGTACGTGCCTAACAAGCGCGCTGGTGGCTTCTGCTTCGGCAGCAAGATCGCTCCCATCTTCTACAACACCATGGAAGATGCTGGCGCACTGCCAATCGAATTCGACGTCACCAACATGCACATGGGCGACGTGATCGACCTGTACCCGCATGCTGGCAAAGTCTGCAAACACGGCACCGACGAAGTCCTGACCACCTTCGAAATGAAGACCCCGGTCCTGTTGGACGAAGTCCGTGCCGGCGGCCGTATCCCGCTGATCATCGGCCGTGGCCTGACCGACAAGGCTCGCGCTGAGCTGGGTCTTGGCCCTACCGACCTGTTCAAGCTGCCTGAAGCACCGGTCGACACTGGCAAGGGTTTCACCCTGGCCCAGAAAATGGTCGGCAAGGCCTGCGGCCTGCCGGAAGGCAAAGGCGTTCGTCCAGGTACCTACTGCGAACCGAAGATGACCACCGTGGGTTCCCAGGACACCACCGGTCCAATGACCCGTGACGAACTGAAAGACCTGGCGTGCCTGGGCTTCTCCACCGATCTGGTGATGCAGTCCTTCTGCCACACCGCGGCCTATCCAAAGCCGATCGACGTGACCACCCACCACACCCTGCCTGACTTCATCATGACCCGTGGCGGTGTATCGCTGCGTCCAGGCGACGGCATCATCCACAGCTGGCTGAACCGCATGCTGCTGCCGGACACCGTGGGTACCGGTGGTGACTCCCACACCCGTTTCCCGATGGGCATTTCGTTCCCGGCCGGTTCTGGCCTGGTAGCGTTCGCCGCAGCCACTGGCGTAATGCCACTGGACATGCCTGAGTCGATCCTGGTGCGTTTCAAAGGCAAGATGAAACCTGGCATCACCCTGCGTGACCTGGTTCATGCCATTCCTTACTACGCAATCCAGTCCGGCCTGCTGACCGTTGAGAAGAAAGGCAAGAAAAACGCCTTCTCCGGCCGCATCCTGGAAATCGAAGGCCTGAACGACCTGACGCTGGAGCAGGCTTTCGAGCTGTCCGACGCCTCGGCCGAACGTTCGGCTGCCGGTTGCACCATCAAGCTGTCGAAAGACTCCGTCACCGAGTACCTGAACTCCAACATCACCCTGCTGCGCTGGATGATCGGTGAAGGCTACGGTGATGCGCGTACCCTGGAACGTCGTGCCCAAGCGATGGAAGCCTGGGTTGCCAACCCTGAGCTGATGGAAGCCGATGCCGACGCAGAATACGCCGAAGTCATCGAGATCGACCTGGCCGAAATCAACGAGCCAATCCTCTGCGCGCCAAACGACCCGGACGACGCCCGTCTGCTGTCCAGCGTCGCTGGCGAGAAGATCGACGAAGTGTTTATCGGTTCGTGCATGACCAACATCGGTCACTTCCGCGCTGCCGGCAAGTTGCTGGAACAGGTCAAGGGTCAGCTGCCAACCCGTCTGTGGCTGTCGCCGCCGACCAAGATGGACGCTCACCAACTGACCGAAGAAGGCTACTACGGCATCTACGGCAAGGCTGGCGCGCGCATGGAAATGCCGGGCTGCTCGCTGTGCATGGGTAACCAGGCACGTGTTGAGCCGAATTCGACCGTAGTGTCGACTTCGACCCGTAACTTCCCGAACCGTCTGGGTGATGGCGCGAACGTCTACCTGGCATCGGCCGAGCTGGCGGCAGTCGCCTCCACCCTGGGTCGCCTGCCGACCGTCGAAGAGTACATGGGCTACGCAGCGAAACTGGACACCATGGCCAGTGACGTCTACCGCTACCTGAACTTCGACCAGATCGCCGAGTTCCGTAAAATCGCAGCAAGCGCCAACATTCCGGTGGTTCAAGCCTAACGGTGTGTTGATGTGAAGAACGCCGCGTATCGCAAGATACGCGGCGTTTTTTTATGCCTGGGAAAATCTGCCGGGCACTGGCTGTCGACGGCCTTTCTCCAACGACCTACCAGATCAGGTAGTTGTCCCGCCGCGCCTTGAAGGCCGAAACTCTCTACACCCTGATGCCCGCGTCATGGGATCCGCCTGCTTTGGATGTACTCGCGCTGTATGCCGTACGACTTCTAATAAAAACAGCCAAGCCTCGTCGTCGATGCCCGTACCCGGTGGCAGGGGCGCTCTCACCCGTTTTTAAGTGCTTAATGGAGGTGTGTTATGTGGCGCAATCAATATGTGATCAAGAACGTCTTCAAGGACTATGCGGTGTCGGTGGAACAAATCGGCGATGCCCCCGATAAAAAGAATGTGCTGCTGGTCAATGGCGCCATGGCCACAACCTCGGCCTTTGCCCGTACCAGCAAGTGCCTGGCCGAACACTTCAACGTGGTGCTGTTTGACTTGCCATTCGCCGGAAACTCCCGGGCTCACAACCCGAATCGGTGCCTGGTGACCAAGGACGATGAAGTCCAGATCCTGCTGGCCTTGATCGAAGGCTTCAATATTCACCATCTGGTTTCCGCATCCTGGGGCGGCCTGTCGACCTTGCTGGCCCTCGCCCAGAAGCCGGACAACGTCGAAAGCTCGGTGGTGATGTCATTCGCTCCCGGCCTCAATGGCCCGATGCTCGACTACGTCAGCGGCGCCCAGGCACTCATGGCTCGGGATGACAACGCAGGCATCGGGCACTTGCTCAACCAGACGCTGGGCAAGCACCTGCCGCCCCGCCTCAAGAGTGCCAATCAACAGCACATGGCGCAGTTGATCAACGCCGAGCAGCATCAGGCGCGATTCCATATCGACCAGGCCCTCAAGCTCAATGAAGGGGCGTACCTGCCCCAGCTTTCGAACATCGACAGCCACGTGCACTTTTTGAACGGTGCCTGGGACGAATACACCAGCGCCATGGACGTGCAGCGCTTCAAGCAGTACATCCGCGACTGCAGCTTCTCCACGGCCGAGAGCAGCGGGCACTTTCTGGATCTGGAATCCAGGGCTGCGGCCAACGGCGTGCACCGCGCGTTGCTCGGCCATTTGCTGACGCATCGCGACGCCCGGCCAGAGGCGTTTTGCATGGCGCCCCCTCACCGAGCGCAGTTGAGCTTCGCCTGAGCACTTTTGAACAAGGATGTGGATGATGCGAGTAATCATGATTGCCATCGGTTCGGCCGGTGACGTTTTTCCCTTTATCGGCCTGGGCGCAGCACTGACCCTGCGCGGTCATAAGGTGACCTTGTGCAGCATGCCGGCGTTTCAACACACCATCGAGGCCCGGGGCCTGGACTTCGTGCCGTTATGCGATGAGGCGACCTATAACGCTGCCATGGGCGATCCCCGCCTGTGGGATCCGAAGACTTCCTTCAGCGTGTTGTGGCAAGCCATCGCAGGCCTATTAGAGCCGGTCTACGATTATGTAACCGCGCATAACACTGACGATAGGGTAGTGGTCGGCTCGCTGTGGGCCCTGGGTGCACGTATTGCCCATGAAAAATACGGTTTCCCTTACCTCTCGGTCCAAGTGTCCCCTTCAACCCTACTGTCGGCACATTTACCGCCTGTACACCCCACTTTCAATGTGTCACGTCGCCTGCCCTTGACGGTGCGCAAATTGCTCTGGCGCGGGATCGAATACCTGAGCCTGGACCGGACCTGTGCCCCACAAATCAATGCCCTGCGCCGCAAACACGGATTGCCGGGCGCGGTGAAGAACATCTTCAGCCAATGGATGCATGCCCCCCAAGGCGTGATTTGCCTGTTCCCCGAATGGTTCGCCCCCGTCCAGCAAGACTGGCCGCAGCCCCTGTACATGGCTGGCTTCCCACTGTTCGATGGTGGCACCCTGGGGCTCGATGAACAGACCCGGGCCTTCCTCGATGCCGGACCGCCCCCCGTGGTTTTCACCCAAGGCTCCACTGAGCACTTTGACCAGCAGTTTTATCACTTCGCCCTGGAAGCGCTGCACAGGGTCGGCGCACGCGGTATTTTTCTGACCGGTGATCGGCCGGTGACCAGCGATTTGCCGCCCACGGTGATGCAACGTCCGTTTTTGCCGATGAGTTCGCTGCTGCCCCGCGCAGCCGGGCTGGTCCACCCCGGCGGCATTGGCGCCATGAGCCTGGCGCTGGCTGCCGGCATCCCACAGATTGTCCTGCCGATCGCCCATGACCAGTTCGATAACGCCGAACGACTGGTGCGCATGGGGTGCGGGATGCGTCTTGCCCTGCCCTTGGACAGACAAGACCTGCAAGGGGCGATCACAGCGCTGCTACACGACACCCGGTTGCAACAGGCCTGTGCTCGGGCGAGCAGCCTGATGCCCGCCGATGCGGCGGCCTGTGAAACAGCGGTCAAGGCCATTGAACAGTGCCACGCGCACCATTCAATACCTCGCCTGCGCCAAGCGTCATAAACACCGGCCTCTTGGGCAAAAGTGCCGTGCCAGAGCCGTCGGCAAAGCACCGGAAAAGTTTGACAGAAAGATCACGTGGGCTAGATTGCCAAAGGTTCCAGGAATCGAGGCGACTGTCCATGGAGAAGGAAAACGACCTCATCCGCTGGTGGAATCGCTTGCGGATAGAGATGCTCAAGCAACAGGGAGGAGCACAAGTGTTCGCGCTGCTGGAGCGGGAAGTGTTGCAATTGGGGTTCGAGTATTACGCCTATGCCGTACGCCACCTGACCCCTTTTACCCGACCAAAAACCGAGATTCACGGCTCTTACCCCGAAAGGTGGCTGGAACATTACCAGGAGCAAAACTACGCGGCTGTCGATCCGTCGATCCTCAGTGGCTTGCGTTCCACCGAGATGGTGCTGTGGAACGACGCACTGTTTGAAAACAGCCGCAAGCTATGGCTGGAAGCTCGGGACTGGGGTCTGTGCATCGGCGCCACGCTGCCGATTCGCAGCCACGATCATTCGCTGCGGGTACTGTCCGTGGCCCGGCGCCAGGATCCTATTTCGCGGGCTGAAAGCGACGAAATTCAATTGCGCCTGCGCTGCATCCTCGAACAGGTGACGCTGCGCCTGACAGATCTGGGCCATAACGAACGCGCCCACCCGTCGGTCTGCCTCAGCCTGCGTGAGCGGGAAATTTTGCAATGGACCGCCGACGGCAAGAGTTCAGGCGAGATCGCGCTGATCCTGACCATCTCCATCAACACGGTGAACTTTCACCTCAAGACCATCCAGAAGAAATTCGGCGCAGCCAACAAGACACTGGCGGCTGCCTATGCCGCCGCACTGGGCCTGATCTAGGCCCGACGATCACGATAAGGACATCCAATGATCAGCATCATCACCCGCCATCACCATGAACTGTCTGCAGCCCTTGAGGACGACCTGGGCCGCTATCGACACGAAGTGTTCATCGAGCAACTGGGTTGGCAGCTGGACTCCACCCACGCCCGGCCCCAACGCGAATTCGATCAGTTCGACCAGGCCGACACGCGCCATATCCTCGCCCTGGACACAAAAGGCCAGGTCTGCGGTTGCGCACGGCTGTTGCCGACCACCCAACCTTATCTACTGTCGGAAGTCTTCGGGTTTCTGTGCGACCAGCCAAGCCCGCGCAGCCGTGACACCTGGGAAGTGTCGCGTTTTGCCGCCCGCGCCCTGGAGAAAGGAACCCTACCGATGCGCGTCTGGTGGAACAGCCTGCACCATGCCTGGAGCCACGGCGCTAATCAGGTGGTGGCAGTGACCACTCCAGCGCTGGAGCGTTATTTCCTGAAAAATGGCGTGCAATTGAGTCGCCTCGGCGCCCCGCAACGCGTGAACAACGACCATGTGGTAGCACTGAGTTTTCCGGCCTGGCAGAAAAACGGCCGAATCGCGCTGCACGCTGATTCGGCCGTTGCCTAGCTAGAGATATGAGTAACGCCGAGGTCGCCGGCGCTGATCACATCAAGGGATCAGCGAGTAAATCAGCGAGGAGATGGCGACCAGGCCGACCAGGGTCACGAACACATTGGACATCTGCCCACGGTACTTGGCCATGGCCGGCACCTTGCGGATTGCGTACATCGGCATCAGGAACAGGATCGAAGCAATGATCGGCCCACCCAGGGTCTCGATCATCCCCAGGATGCTCGGGTTCAGGGTGGCGATGATCCAGCACACCACCAGCATAAAGCCAGCAGTCATGCGGTCCAGGGCCTTGGCGCCCGGGCGGCGGCCGCTCTTGACGATCAGGCCCTTGAGGCCTTCGCTGGCGCCGATGTAGTGGCCCAGGAAGGACTTGGCAATCGCCACAAACGCAATCAATGGCGCGGCAAAGGCGATGGTCGGGTTATCGAAGTGGTTGGCCAGGTAAGACAGGATCGACAGGTTCTGCGCCTTGGCTTCGGCCAGTTGGGCCGGTGACAGGGTCAGCACACAGCTGAACACGAAGAACATCACCATCGCCACCATCAACAAGTGGGCACGGGACAGGATCTGCGAGCTGCGCTCTTCGGCGTGGGCGCCGTACTGGCGTTTCTGGTCAACGGCGAAGGCCGAGATGATCGGCGAGTGGTTGAACGAGAACACCATCACCGGAATCGCCAGCCACAGGGTGTGCAGCAGCGCCGACGGTGCCGGAACGGTGCTGGCCGTGCTGAGGATGCCGCCATTCCAGTGCGGAACCAGGTACACCGCCAGAAACAGCAAGGCAACAATAAACGGATAGACCATCAGGCTCATGGCCTTGACGATCACCTGCTCGCCGCAACGCACCACGGCCAGCAGGCCCAGGATCAGCACAAACGACAGCAGCGCCCGTGGCGGTGGCTCGATGTGCAGTTGGTGCGACATAAAGCTTGCGACGGTGTTGGTCAGCGCCACGCTGTAGATCAGCAGGATCGGGAAGATCGCAAAGAAGTACAGCAAGGTGATCAAAGCACCGGCCTTGATGCCGAAATGCTCTTCAACCACCTCAGTGATGTCTGAGCCCGCACGCCCCGACAGCACAAAGCGGGTCAGGCCACGGTGTGCGTAGTAGGTCATGGGGAACGCCAACAGCGCGAGGATCAGCAACGGCCAGAAGCCGCCCAGGCCTGCGTTGATGGGCAGAAACAAGGTGCCGGCGCCAATCGCCGTGCCGAACAGGCCAAGCATCCAGGTCGTGTCCTGGCGGCTCCAGCCCGTGAGGGTTACAGGTGTCGTTGCGTAGCGTTCATCGACGCTATTGGCCTGATCATTCATCCGCTCGGTTCTCCACTTTCATACGATCGCGGCGAGTCAGAAAAACCTGACAGGCAGCGCCACGACCGTAACAGGGGCGCGATTGTCCGGGATTCACTTGAATAAGCAAAGACTTAGCTGAGGAATGGTTGTACGGAGCAGAGCCAGTCGATTGACCACAAATTGTTGGAATCAGGAACGTTACGCCCCCATCGCCCACTCAATGCAAGCTCTACTACAAAACCTGGAGATTCAAGCATGACGACTTCAAGCCTGAACATTTTCAACGCTGGCCAGTTGGTCGATAGCGTATCGACCCACATCGCCGATCAAATCGCCGCCCAAGACAAGCCCAAGCAACAACAGTCTGACACCTTCACATTCAACGGCATTGAATACGCCGCCGCGCCCAAGCCTCGCAACACACTGATACCCACCCCGCGAATCGGCTAAAGATTGGCGAAACTGAGGAATGGGGGTGGCGCAAATGCGTTTAATCAGGCAACAACTATATAGATAGCCGCCCCTTTAAACATAAAATTTATATACCTATCGCAATCTATATCTCACCAGCTTATTTGTAGGAATCCCCCTACTTCACAGCGAGCATTTGAATATTTTTTAAATGATTGCCCATGGATTTGTTACAAACATATACCCAGGCATTGATAGCACCTGCCAGCACATTTATATTCCGTCACTGCCGGGCCCAAGCAATACCCAACCAAATACAAGAATAAAAACCCATGCCCCATGTAGGAATTATCTAATGCGAAAATGCCATGCCGTTTTTACAGGTCTACTTCTCGCTGGACTGCTCGCTCCACTTTCCAGCCAGGCACAATCGACAAACTCCGACATCCGCGCACTCGCTTCTTCGCCCCAGTGGCTGACCACCAAAGTCTATATAGAAGGCGCCCCGCAAATTGACGTCAAGGACAAGTATCCGGGCGTGGTTGGCATCTCCATGTGGGACCCCGAGCGTAATCGCTATGAGTTTTTCTATGCCGACACCGGGCTGTCAAAGTATGACAATGGCGGTGGCGGTTACTTTCTGGTCACAGGCGACAAAACCACCCATATCCTGGTACCAGACAAGGGCCCTGCCAGAACAGTGGTCAGGCGGCTTGAGGTCCTCAACAACCAAGAGTTCACCTATTCGCGGGAAGTGCCCCGGGACATGGTCGAGACCAACGAGAAAGTTCGTATCTACGTGGTCCATGCGCCTTACAACGGGCCGATCAAAACCTCCACCTCCCACTGAGTATTCTTGACCTGCCAGATACCATCAGGCTTTGACTACTTACTTCAAAAATCCATAAAACAATAAAAAGACGCCTCTTATGAAAACTCAACTCAAGTCGTTATTAATATCCACCGTATGGTTGTCCGCCCTTCTTTCCAGCGGCGCCAATGCGCAACCCTCAGCCCCCGCGACAGCAAAAATACCGCACGCCACACCCGAAAATGCAATTATGTTGACGGTATTTCTCAAACATGATCAATCCCGCCCATTAAGCGAACTAAGGGCGCAACTCGCCAAGCAGGATTTCTACAAAGTATTTCCACCGGAGGGAGTAGAAGTCGTCAGTTGGAACATCACCATGGGAATCGGCCAAGTCATCGTCCTGCGCCTACCCGCCTCTCGGTTGTCAGCGGTCAATCTGGCACTGGAAAATGCTGCATGGGGCACCTACCGGACCGAGTTTTTCCCCACCTATGATTTCCGGGAAATCGCCCAGGCAGAACAGAACAAGGTAAGACAAACCCAGTAACGCCCCCCACGAATGCCCAGCGTCTGCAGCCTGCGCCGACGCTGGCATCCCCATGCCAAGGCCTCCCATCGAGGAAGCATCTTTCATCTGCGGGCATTCGTACTACAAAAAATACCGCATACTCCAGAGATCAAACCCCACAACAAGAGCTGCCCCATGCCCGCCACTGTTCT
Source organism: Pseudomonas sp. FP2294 (assembly GCF_030687625.1). Taxonomy (NCBI): domain Bacteria; kingdom Pseudomonadati; phylum Pseudomonadota; class Gammaproteobacteria; order Pseudomonadales; family Pseudomonadaceae; genus Pseudomonas; species Pseudomonas sp. FP2294. Next base: position 2,378,633 of record NZ_CP117441.1, on the reverse strand, counting down.
GGTCCTGGTTGAAACCATCAATGAATACCTGCCCATCATCGAGAGCAACGACTTTCATGTGATTCTGGCGCCAACCCCCGCAGAACGCGCCCAGGCGATCAAGACCCATGGCGGGCAGATCCGTGCCGTGCTGACCCGTGGCCCACTGGGGTTGTATGCCGAGGAGATCGCCGCCCTGCCACTGCTGGAAATCATCTGCGTGATCGGTGCCGGCTATGAGCATGTCGATCTGCAGGCGGCGAGCAATCGCAAGATTGTGGTCACCAACGGTGCCGGGGTAAACGCGCCCTCAGTGGCCGACCACGCCATGGCCTTGTTGCTGGCGCTGGTACGCGGCATTCCCCAGACAGACGCGGCCGTGCGACGTGGCGAATGGCCCAAGGTGATGCGCCCGTCCCTCGCCGGCAAACAGCTGGGCATCCTCGGCCTCGGCGCGGTAGGCCTGGAGATCGCCAGGCGCGCCGCCCTCGGGTTTGGCATGGAAGTCAGTTATCACAACCGCCAGCCCCGCGATGACGTGGACTACACCTACTGCGCCAGCGCCGTGGAACTGGCGCGTAACTCGGACTTCCTGGTGCTGGCCACCCCCGGCGGCGTCGGCACGTACCACCTGATCGACCGCCAGGCCCTGGACGCCTTGGGACCCCACGGCTACCTGGTGAACATCGGCCGCGGCAGCGTGGTGGTGACCGCCGACCTCGTCGCCGCCCTTGAGCAACGCCGTATCGGCGGCGCGGCCCTGGATGTGTTCGACGACGAGCCCCAGGTGCCCGACGCCCTCAAGCGCCTGGGCAATACGGTGCTCACCTCCCATGTCGCTGGCCTGTCGCCCGAAGCGGCCCATGACACCGTGCAAAGGGTCGCCGAAAACCTCGTGGAACACTTCGCCGGGCGCCAGGTACTCACACCGGTTGCCTTGCCCCCGCCCGAAAAATGACCGATCAGGCACGCTGATTGTCGTCCAACACGCTAGCCTATTAAGCCACCACAGCCTTGTGGCAGGTTGGCTGTGCGCATTAGATTAGCCAATAGTCCAAGGCCTCAAGAATAAGCAAAAGGGATAAGCATGGCGCTCAATGACCAATCCACCCAGATTCGCCCAGGCGAAGAACTGGATGCCAGCCTCATCGACCCCTACCTCAAGGCCCATATCCCAGGCCTGAGTGGCAGCGCCAGAATCAGCCAGTTTCCAGGCGGCGCCTCCAACCTGACCTACCTGCTGGAATACCCCGAACAGGAATTCGTCCTGCGCCGCCCACCGTTTGGCCACAAGGCCAAGTCGGCCCATGACATGGGCCGTGAGTTCCGCATCCTCAACCAGCTCAAGGATGGCTTCCCCTATTGCCCCAAAGCCTACGTGCACTGCACCGACGAATCGGTGATCGGCGCCGAGTTTTACGTGATGGAACGGGTCAAGGGCATCATCCTGCGCTCGGACCTGCCGCCGGAGCTGGGCCTGGACGCGGCGCGCACCGAAGCCTTGTGCAAGAGCTTTATCGACAAGTTCGTCGAACTGCACCAGGTCGACTACAGCGCGTGCGGCCTGGCCGACCTGGGCAAGCCTGAAGGTTATGTGCAACGCCAGATTCGCGGCTGGAGCGAGCGCTACGAAAAAGCCCTGACCCCCGACGCCCCGAAATGGGAAGCCGTGCGTGCCTGGCTCAACGACAAGATGCCCGCCGATCATCCGACCTCGAGCATCGTGCACAACGACTATCGCTTCGACAATGTGATCCTCGACCCCAACAACCCGATGCAAATCATTGGCGTGCTGGATTGGGAGCTGACCACCCTGGGCGACCCGCTGATGGACCTGGGCAACAGCCTCGCCTACTGGATCGAAGCCGCCGACCCGGCGCCCGTGCAACTGATGCGCCGCCAACCGAGCAACGCCCCCGGCATGCTGACCCGCCGCCAGTTTGTCGATTACTACGCCGAGCGCTCCGGCATCCAGATCGACAATTTCGACTTCTACTACACCTACGGCCTGTTCCGTCTGGCCGGCATCGTGCAGCAGATCTACTACCGCTTCTTCCATGGCCAGACCCAGGACAAACGTTTCGCGCAGTTCATCCACATGAACACGCTGCTGGAACAGATGAGTCTGAACGTCATCCACAAATCCACCCTCTGACCCGACAAGGAACCCCCATGTCCAAGACTCATCTGTTCGACCTCGATGGCAAGATCGCGTTTGTTTCCGGGGCCAGCCGTGGCATTGGTGAGGCCATCGCCAAGCTGCTGGCCCAGCAAGGTGCCCACGTGATTGTCTCGAGCCGCAAGATCGACGGCTGCCAGCACGTGGCCGATGCAATCATCGCCGCCGGCGGCAAGGCCACGGCCATTGCCTGCCACATCGGCGAGATGGAGCAGATCAGCGAGGTGTTTGCGGGCATTCGCCAGCAGTTCGGGCGCCTGGACATCCTGGTCAACAACGCCGCGACCAACCCCCAGTTCTGCAACGTGCTGGACACCGACCTCGGCGCGTTCCAGAAAACCGTCGACGTGAACATCCGTGGCTACTTCTTCATGTCAGTGGAAGCCGGCAAGCTGATGCGTGACAACGGTGGCGGCAGCATCATCAACGTGGCCTCGATCAACGGCATTTCCCCGGGGCACTTCCAGGGCATCTACTCGGTGACCAAGGCCGCCGTGATCAATATGACCAAGGTGTTTGCCAAGGAATGTGCGCCGTTCGGCATCCGCTGCAACGCCCTGCTGCCGGGCCTGACCGACACCAAGTTTGCCTCGGCCCTGGTGAAGAACGAGTCGATCCTGAACATGGCCCTGGCCCAGATCCCACTCAAGCGCGTGGCCGACCCCAGCGAAATGGCCGGCGCGGTGCTGTACCTGGCCAGCGATGCCTCGACCTACACCACGGGCGTTTCGCTGAATGTGGACGGTGGCTTCCTCTCCTGACCCACGCTTGTGTGGGAGCGGGCTTGCTCGCGAAGACGTCGGCCTAGCAAACATTGATGTTGACTGACCCACTGCTTTCGCGAGCAAGCCCGTTCCCACATTTTTGATCGGCGCGGCCTGTACATACGAGTAACCTTGGCAGAATTGGCCGCCTCGGAATGAAACATGGAACTGCACGTCGTCATCCAGGGCCGCAAGGACCTGGCCGAACAGCTTTACCAGCAACTGCGCGACGCGATTGAATCAGGACGCCTGGCCGCTGGCGCGCAGTTGCCCCCCAGCCGCTTGCTGGCCGAGCAGTTGGGGGTGTCGCGCAAGACCGTGTCCGACACCTACACCACCCTGACCTACGAAGGCCTGCTGATCGGCAAGATCGGCCGTGGCACCTTCGTCACTCCCCATGCGCTGCGGCCAAAGGGCCTGCAAAGTGCGGCCGACCTGGCCTGCGCCGCCAACCTGGCCAAGTGGCAGGCCCTGCCCTCGCCCATGCGCCATCCGACACGCGAAAGCACGTTGCGCTGCGAGTTCATCGGTGGCGCCACCACCCGCAGCCTGTTCCCCCAGGACGAATGGCGACGTTGCACCCAGGACGCTCTGCGCCGCATTGCCAAAAACAGTGGTTTCTACGGCCAGCCCGAGGGCTTGCCGGCCTTGCGCAATGCGATTGCCGGGCATATCGCCTTTTCCCGTGGGGTCAACTGCCGCGACGACGACATTGTGGTGTGCAACGGTGCCCAGCAGGCACTGGACCTTATCGCCCGCGTGGTGCTGGAACCGGGCAGCATCGTCGCCATGGAAGACCCCGGCTACGCCCCGGCGCGCCTGCTTTTCGAAGCCATGGGCGCCACGGTGGCCGGCGTGCCGCTGGACGCGCAAGGGATCCAGGTCGAGTTGATTCCCGAAGGCACCCGACTGATCTACGTCACCCCGTCCCACCAGTTTCCATTGGGTATCCCCATGAGCCTGCAGCGCCGCGAAGCGCTGCTGAAACGGGCGCTGGCGCTGGGCGCAATTGTCATCGAGGACGACTACGACAGTGAGTTCCGCTACGAAGGCCGCCCCACTGACGCCCTGCAAAGCATGGATACACGAGGCATCGTCGCCTATGTCGGAACCTTCTCCAAGACCCTGCTCCCAGAGCTGCGCCTGGGCTACACGGTGCTGCCACCGGCCATCCGCGGCGCGGTACTCAAGGCCAAGCAACTGAGCGACCAGCACAGCTCGACACTGCCGCAATGGGCCCTGGCCAAGTTCATCAGCGAAGGCTATCTGCTCAAGCACATCCGGCGTTGTCACGCGGTCTACACCACCCGCCGCGAACGCATCCTCAGCCGCCTGGCCGGCGACCTGTCGCCCTGGTTCGAAGCCGTGCCCAGCGTGGCCGGGTTCCACTTGGCCGCACTGTGCAAAGTGCCCGTGAACATCCCCCTGCTGATCGAACGGGCGCGCCAGGTGGAAGTCGGCCTGTATCCACTGGACGTGTTTTTCCATCAGGCGCCGGTGCGTAGTGGCTTGATCTTCGGCTTCGGCGCCATCGAGACCCTGGATATCGACCCATCCCTGGACAAGGTGCGCGATATCCTGTTGCAGATTGGCTGAGGAGTAAGGAGGCCCTGCCAGTTCAGGACTCAGGGGCGCCTGAACTGGCGGCGCAGGTCTTCAATTGGCTGCCGACAGGCGCAGCCTTCCAGGTGGTCATTGACCATCCCCATCGCCTGCATGAATGCATACATCGTCGTCGGCCCGACGAATGTCCAGCCGCGCTTCTTCAAGGCCTTGGACAAGCGTACCGACGCCGGCGACGTCGGGTTGCCCGTCCAATAGGCCATGTCCACCACCGCCGGGCGCTCGTCGGCCGCCGGCTCGAATGCCCACAACCAGGCCGCCAGCGAGCCGTATTCATCCACCAGCTCGCAGGCCCTGCGCGCATTGTTGAGGGTCGAGAGGATTTTCGCCCGGTTGCGCACAATGCCAGGGTCGGCCATCAAGCGCTGGATATCCTGCTCGGTGTACTGCGCCACCCGGCGAAAATCAAAACCCTCGAACGCCCGGCGAAAATGCTCGCGCTTGCGCAGAATGGTGATCCACGCCATGCCGGCCTGGAAGCCTTCCAGGCAGATTTTCTCGTACAGCGCCCTATCATCGGCAACCGGTACACCCCATTCGTGATCGTGGTAATCAGGGTACTCGGCAGCGGCCGTTCGCCATGTACAACGGGTCAGTCCCGTTTCATCGGTTGTCAGTCCAGGCTTGTCCATGCATCACCTCAGCAGCCAAGCCGGGGATGATAAGCGAAAAATTTTCCAGACCGCCAACCGCTCAAGCATCACGGTTACCGAGCAACTGGTAAGACCGGACAACCTAAACAGCCCCTCCCCCCCTTGTAGTTTGCAAAAAACCGAGCGTAGACTGGCCGCGCACTGGACTTACCGGTAAGACCACAACAATTAAGCCCTGGACCCACCAGGGCACCGAATAGAGATCCTTCCCATGCTCAGATGGTGCTCGCGTTCGATTTTCCTGCAAGTCGTCATAGGCCTGATGCTCGGCATCGCGTGCGGCTTGGCCCTTCCCGAATTCTCCTCACAACTCAAACCCCTGGGTGACGGCTTTATCAAGCTGATCAAGATGCTGATCGGCCTGATCGTGTTCTGCGTGGTGGTCAGCGGCATTTCCGGTGCTGGCGACCTGAAAAAAGTCGGGCGCATCGGCCTCAAGTCGGTGATCTATTTCGAAATCCTCACCACCATCGCCCTGGTACTGGGCCTGGTGCTGGCCTTCAGTACCGGGATCGGTAGCGGGGCCAATATCCATCTGGAACAGCTGTCTTCCGCCGGCCTCAATGAATTGGCGGATCGTGGCCAACATATCAAGGGCACTAGTCAGTTCCTGATGGACCTGATCCCCAACTCGGTGATCGGCGCCTTTGCCGACAACAACGTACTGCAAGTGCTGTTGTTCTCGGTGCTGTTCGGCAGTGCGCTGAACCTGGTAGGGGAAGCGGCGTCGGGCATTTCACGACTGATCAACGAACTGAGCCATGTGATCTTCCGCATCATGGGCATGATCGTGCGCCTGGCGCCCATCGGCGTATTCGGTGCCATCGCCTTTACCACCAGCACCTATGGCCTGGATTCGCTACAGCACCTGGGCAGCCTGGTGGGTCTGTTCTACCTGACCTGCATCGCGTTTGTCGCGCTGATCCTGGGCGCGGTGATGCGCCTGTCGGGCCTGCGCATGCTGCCGCTGCTCAAATACCTGCGCGAAGAGCTGCTGATCGTGATGGGCACCGCGTCATCCGATGCAGTGTTGCCACAGATCATGCGTAAACTGGAGCACCTGGGCATCGGCAGTTCCACCGTCGGCCTGGTGATCCCCACCGGTTACTCGTTCAACCTCGATGGTTTCTCGATCTACCTGACCCTGGCCATTGTGTTTATCGCCAACGCCACCGGTACGCCGTTGTCGATGACCGATCTGCTGACCATCCTGCTGGTGTCGCTGATCACCTCCAAGGGGGCCCACGGCATACCGGGTTCAGCCCTGGTGATTCTGGCCGCGACCCTCACCGCCATTCCCGCCATCCCGGTGGTGGGCCTGGTGCTGGTGTTGGCCGTGGACTGGTTTATGGGGATTGGCCGTGCACTGACCAACCTGATCGGCAACTGCGTGGCCACCGTGGCCATTGCCCGCTGGGAAAAGGACATTGATCTGCAACGGGCCAACAAGGTACTGGAGGGGCAGCAAGGGTATGCGTTCCAGGCCAAGAAGCCGGTGTTGCCGGCTCACCAGGAGTTCTAGCGCAGATCGAATGTGGGAGCAGGCTTGCTCGCTCCCACCGTTAATCGTCGCCATTTTTACCGTTTGTGTTTGCAACATAAGGAGCCCGGCGTGATCAGCACCTCAACCGTCGTCAATTCAGTCGTAGAAAAACTACGCGCCGCCCTGGCCCGAGGCCAATGGCGGCGTGGGGAAATGCTCCCCGGCCAGCGCGAACTGGCCGAACAATTGGGCATCAGCCGCCCGAGCCTGCGCGAAGCCGTGATCGTCCTGGAAACCCTCGGCCTGGTGCGCTCGATGCCCGGCAAAGGTGTGGTCGTGCTGGAAACCAGCGTCAACGAGCCCCAAGCCCATGATGCCGTGGCCGACGCCAGCCTCGCCGACATCCTGCAACTGCGCTACACCCTGGAGCCGTTTATCGTCGGCCTGGTGGCCCAGTCCATCACCAGCAAGGAAATCGGCCAACTGCGCCTGACCCTGATGGACATGCGCGAAGCCCTGGACGCCAACGACAGTGAAGCGGGGATGAACGCCTACATCGCCTTCCACGAAGAACTGTTCGCCCTGACTTCCAACCCGATCTTCCAGAACGTGGTGCAGCAGACTAGCAACGCCCTCAAGCAAAGCGCCCAGGTGTTGCGCAACTCCCCCGAACACCTGGCCGAGCGCCTGCAGGAAAACGAAGCGGTGGTGCGCGCGATCCGCAGCAAGAACAGCGCCCAGGCCAGCGCCGAAATGCGCCGCCATATCCTCAACGAAGGCCAGCGCATGGGGACCGCCCTGAACATTCCCGACGACCATCTCGGCAACTGACTCTGGAGGCTGGCCATGAGCGCTCATGCCCTGCAACGCACTAACGTTGTCACCGCCCCGCCCCCCATGCGCCTGGTGCCCGGTAAACGGCCCTCGGTGGATGACCTCTACCCACGGCTGTTCGATGCCATCCTCGAACAGCGCATCGTGCCCACCAGCCGCTTTACCGAAGAAGGCCTGGCCGAACAATTTGGCGTCAGCCGCAGCGTACTGCGCCGGGTCCTGGCGCGCCTGGCCGAGCAGCAAGTGATCATCCTGCGCCCCAACCTGCGTGCCCAGGTGGCGGCGCCCGATGCGCAGCAGGTGCAACACATTCTCGAGGCGCGGCGCTTGATGGAAGTGACCGTGGTGCAATTGGCATGCGCACAGGCCAGCCCCGGCCAGATGCGGCGCTTGCGCGAACTGGTGGCGCGCCAACGGGCGTGCGTCGAACAGGGCCAGCAAGGCCCGGCCATCCGCCTGTGTGGCGAGTTTCACCTATTGCTGGCGAGCATTGCGGGGAATCGGCCACTGGCGCAGTTTCTCAATAGCCTGGTGCCGTTGACCTCGCTGGTCATTGCGCAACAGGGAGCGTTCGCCGGGACCTGGCGTGAGCAGTCGGAGATGATCGAGGCACTGGAGCGCAGGGATGGGGGCACGGCCGTAAGCCTGATGACCCAACATCTGGATCATCTGCAAGCACAACTCTCGTAAGCCAATGGAGATTCAACTGTGGGAGCTGGCTTGCTTGCGATGGCGGTGGGTCAGCTGCCAGCAACAGTGACTGGACTGCCTCTATCGCGGGCAAGCCCGCTCCCACAGGGGATCTGCGCGGCGCAGAGAATGTTGGTACCACCACAAATCAAATGTGGGAGCTGGCTTGCCTGCGATCGCGGTGGGTCAGCCGCCAGCAACAGTGACTGGACTGCCGCTTTCGCGAGCAAGCCCGCTCCCACAGGGGACCTCACTGGCGCAGAGAATGTTGGTACAACCACAAATCAAATGTGGGAGATTCTATGGTTTTGGGGAAGCCCCCAAAACCGCTTTTGACTGGTATTCGCTCAGGTTTTTCATGAGCGAAAAGGCGATGCGCGCCAGCTTGCGGCCAATGATGACCAGGGCTTGAGTCGTTTTCAGGCCCCTGGCCAGATAACCCTCGTATAAAGGTTTCCAGGCTTCTGACCTGATACCTGCTGACGCCGCGTTATGCAGCAATCTGCGTATCTCTGAATCTCCCTTCTTGCTCAATGAGCGGCGTCCGCTCATTTGCCCAGAATCGGATACTCTCAAGTCCATTCCCAAGAACGCGATGTAAGCGTCAGCACTTTCAAATTCTCCTCGCTGAAACGCCATTACCAGGGCAACCGCTGTCAGAAAACCAATGCCCTCGACGGCTTGGCAGCGCTTGACCTGATGCAAAAGCCCCGCCTCAGTAACAGCATCTAATATCCTTTTCTCAATGAGCCCCTCATGCCTATCAAGACACGCTGAAATGCTCTTGGACGAGGCCTTGAGTGATGGCTCGCCCGCCCAGCTCTGATTCAGCGCAACACGCATTTTCACCAGCGCTGCGCGTCGACGCAGCAAGCTTTGAAGCTTGGTATAAATCTTCGGCGGCGGATTCCAGGCGCGTAAATCAGCCTGTTCATTCTTCAAGTAGCGAGCCAGCAACTGCGCATCACTGAAGTCTGTTTTAGCGCGACCACCTGTGCCTTTGCGGTAATGGCTAAGGCGATATCCATCAATCACGTAAACGATATGGCCCATCGAATGAGCCAAGTTGACGGTATCCACGTGATAGATATTGGTGGCTTCAATTGCGATGGCGCTGCCCGCAGGCAAAGACTTCAGCCATGCCTTCAGCTCGCTTTTCTTGTTCGATACGATCTTTGTTTCAGCAGTTTCACTTTGATAAACAACTACTTCGGCTTTAGCGACATCCACTCCAATGATTGATTGCGAGACAGTCATTGCCATGAGAAAAGCTCCGGGTTAGGGTTTACGGGCTTGTCGGGGCTTCACCGTTGCGCTGGCTTGCTTCTATCGTCGGTCATGGCCGATGCATTCCTTATCGGCGCTTTGGTGAAGGGGTGGGACGAAGTCTCCCACGGTCTGTACTGGCTAGAGTCAGATGCTGGCTTTTAGTCCCACCACCCCTACAAGTCTAACCATACAAGCTGGCTTGCCTGCGATGGCGGTGTATCAGCCGCCAGAAACAGTGACTGGACTGCCGCTTTCGCGAGCAAGCCCGCTCCCACAGGGGATCTGCGCGGGGCAGAGAATTTTGGCCCCACCACAAATCAAATGTGGGAGCTGGCTTGCCTGCGATGGCGGTGTATCAGCCGCCAGAAACAGTGACTGGACTGCCGCTTTCGCGAGCAAGCCCGCTCCCACAGGGGATCTGCGCGGCGCAGAGAATTTTGGCCCCACCACAAATCAAATGTGGGAGCTGGCTTGCCTGCGATGGCGGTGGATCAGCCGCCAGAAACAGTGACTGGACTGCCGCTTTCGCGAGCAAGCCCGCTCCCACAGGGGATCTTCGTGTGGCAGAGAATTTTGGCCCCACCACAAATCAAATGTGGGAGCTGGCTTGCCTGCGATGGCGGTGGGTCAGTTGCCAGAAGTAGTGACTGGACTGCCGCTTTCGCGAGCAAGCCCGCTCCCACAGGGGATCTGCGCGGGGCAGAGAATTTTGGCCCCACCACAAATCAAATGTGGGAGCTGGCTTGCCTGCGATGGCGGTAGATCAGTTGCCAGAAGTAGTGACTGGACTGCCGCTATCGCGGGCAAGCCCGCTCCCACAGGGGATCTCACTGGCGAAGAGAATGTTGGTACCACCACAAATCAAATGTGGGAGCTGGCTTGCCTGCGATGGCGGTCGATCAGTTGCCAGAAGTAGTGACTGGACTGCCACTATCGCGAGCAAGCCCGCTCCCACAGGGGATCTGCGCGGGGCAGAGAATGTTGGCACCACCACAAATCAAATGTGGGAGCTGGCTTGCCTGCGATGGCGGTGGGTCAGTTGCCAGAAGTAGTGACTGGACTGCCGCTATCGCGGGCAAGCCAGCTCCCACAAGGGGCACCAGGGGCAGCAAATTTCGCATACACCCCACATTGAATCGAGTGAAAACAAAAAGCCCCGTCTCTCGCGAGACGGGGCTTTGTTTTAACGCGCTAGCAGCCGATTACAGCACCGCTTGACCACTCATGGCCAGGTCCAGCAGTTCCCGGTTGGCCACCGCGTACATGGCGTAGTCCGTGCCGACCGCAGCCCGAATTTCCACCATCATCGCGCGCCAGCGTTCGACCATGCTCGCGTTCTGCTCAAGCCACAGGGCCACGCGGGCTTCCATGTCTTCTGGCGCATCGGCCATTTGCAGAACCTTGATGGTGATCGCCCGTTGCTGCCAGTCCACGTCATCGCGGAAGGCTTCGCGGGCCTGGGCCTGCCAGTTGTTGCCCACCGGCAGATCGCTGATCTGCTGCAGGTACCACGGCAAGTCCAGGGCGCTGCCCACGGCGAAGTAGGCCTTGGCCACATCGGCAGCGCTCTGACCGGTAACGTCAGCAGCCTCGATGATCGGCAGCAAGGTGTACAGGTGCGTGGTGCCGGCAACCATGCGCGCCAACAGCTCAGGCACACCGGCTTCGACATAGGCCTGGTAACGGTTCTGCCAGCCTTCGCGGGTCGGGCCTTCCAGCAGTTCGTCGAGCTTGAGGCCCAACGCCGCCAGGTGCGGACCGAAGTGCGCCACATCACGCGCGGCATCCTGCTCGTTGCGACGGCTGCGCAGGAACCAGCGGGTAGCCCGACGGCCCAGGCGCATCAGTTCGTCCATCAGCGCCAGTTGCACTTCAGCCGAGACCTGGTGATCCAGGGCTTCGATCTGACGGAACCAGTGCGGGAGGTGGAAGATGTCGCGCACGATCACATAGGCGCCCGCCACGTTCGCCGGGCTCATGCCGGTCGACTCTTTGAGGCGTTGCACGAAGGTGATGCCCATGTGGTTGACCAGGTCGTTGGCGATCTGGGTGCTGACGATCTCGCGCTTGAGGCGGTGGCGACGCATGGCCTCGCCGAACTTGGCCACCAGGCTCGGCGGGAACGCGGTCTCCATGTCGCGGGTCAGGTAGTCGTCATCCGGTACCAGGGACTTGAGCAGCGCTTCCTTGAGGTCGATCTTACTGTAGGAAATCAGCACCGACAGTTCCGGACGGGTCAGGCCCTTGCCGGTCGCGGCGCGCTCGACGAGCTGCTCCTCGGTCGGCAGGTACTCGATGGCGCGGTCCAGCTTGCCGCGGCCTTCCAGGTCGCTCATCAGACGCTTGTACTCGGCCGCACGCTCGTAGGCTTTGCGCGCCGCCAGGGACAGGGCCTGGGTCTGCTTGTAGTTGTTGCCCAATACCAGGCTGCCGACTTCGTCGGTCATGCTCGCCAGCAACTGGTTGCGTTGCTTGTCGGTCATGTCGCCAGCCTGCACCACTTCGTTGAGCAGGATCTTGATGTTCACTTCGTGGTCGGAGCAGTCCACACCACCGGCGTTGTCGATAAAGTCGGTGTTGGAACCGCCGCCATTGAGGCCGAATTCCACGCGACCCAGCTGGGTCATGCCCAGGTTACCGCCCTCGCCCACTACTTTGCAGCGCAGCTCGTTGCCGTTGACGCGCAGCGCGTCGTTGGCCTTGTCGCCGACATCGGCGTGGCTTTCGGTGCTGGCCTTGACGTAGGTGCCGATACCGCCGTTCCACAACAGGTCCACCGGCGCCTTGAGCAAGGCGTTCAGCAGCTCGGTCGGGGTCAGCTTGTCGGCCTGGATGTCGAAGCGTTCTTTCATCTGGGGCGAGATGGCAATGCTTTTGGCGCTGCGCGAGAAGATCCCGCCACCTTCGGACATGATGCTGGTGTCGTAGTCCGACCAGGCCGAACGCGGCAGCTCAAACATACGCTGGCGCTCGATGAAGCTGGTTTCCGGGTTCGGGTTTGGATCAATAAAGATGTGCAGGTGGTTGAAGGCCGCGACCAGTTGCAGCTTGTCGGACATCAATAAGCCGTTGCCGAACACGTCACCGGCCATGTCGCCGACGCCGACCACGGTAATGCTGTCTTTCTGCACATTGATGCCGCGCTCACGGAAGTGACGCTGCACACCGACCCACGCGCCCTTGGCGGTGATGCCCATTTTCTTGTGGTCGTAACCGGCCGAACCACCGGAGGCAAACGCATCGCCCAGCCAGAAGCCGTAGTCGATGGCGATGCCGTTGGCGATATCGGAGAAGGTCGCGGTGCCTTTGTCGGCCGCCACTACCAGGTACGGGTCGTCGTTGTCGTGGCGGACCACGTTCAACGGCGGCACCAGGGCACCGTCTTTCAGGTTGTCGGTAATGTCCAACAGACCGGAAATGAAGATGCGGTAGCAGGCGATGCCCTCGGCCGCGATCTCGTCCCGGCTGCCGCCCAATGGCAGGCGACGCGGCAGGAAGCCGCCCTTGGCGCCGACCGGCACGATCACCGAGTTCTTCACCTGCTGGGCTTTTACCAGGCCCAGCACTTCGGTGCGGAAGTCTTCTTCACGGTCGGACCAGCGCAGGCCGCCACGGGCAACGTTACCAAAGCGCAGGTGCACGCCTTCGACCCGCGGCGAGTAGACGAAGATTTCAAACTTCGGCACTGGCTTGGGCAACTCGGGAATAGCGTGGGGGTTGAACTTGAAGCTGAAGTACGACTTGTTCTGGCCGTTGGCATCCGCCTGGTAGAAGTTGGTGCGCAGGGTGGCCTTGATCAGGTCCAGGTAGCGCCGCAGGATCCGGTCTTCGTTAAGCACCTGCACATCGTCCAGGGCGTTGAGGATCGCTTGCTCCAGGCGCTGCTGCTTGTCTTCCAGGTCGTCGGCAGTGAGCTTGCGCGCCAGGTAGAAGCGCGTCTTGAACAACCGGGTCAACTCGCGGGCGATGTCGGTGTGGTTGTTCAGGGTGCTGGCGATGTAACCCAGGTCGAAGCCCAGGCGGATCTGCTTCAGGTAACGGGCATAAGCACGCAGCAGCGCCACGTCACGCCATGGCAAGCCGGCAGTCAGTACCAGGCGGTTGAATGCATCGTTCTCGGCATCGCCATTGACGATGTGCACGAACGCATCCTGCAGGGTGTCGTTGAGCTGCTGGATATCGAGGTTCAGGCCTTCGGCGGCGGTGAACGCAAAGTCATGGATCCAGAACTCGCGGCCATTGGCGTGGCGCAGGCGGTACGGGAACTCACCGAGCACGCGCAGGCCGAGGTTCTCGAGGATCGGCAGTACATCCGACAACGCCAGCGGAGTGTCAGCGTGGTACAGCTTGCAGTGCAATTCCTGCTGGCCGGTCACGTGGCCCAAAGGCTGATAGAAGCTCATCACCAGTGGCTTGGCTTCGGTCAGGTTCAACAGGTGCTGCATGTCGACCACGGCCGAGTGCGCGGCAAAGCGCTCGCGGTAGCCTGCCGGGAAGCCTTTCGGAAAATCCGCCAGCACGTTGGTGCCGTGGGCTTCGCCGAAGCTCTCGACCACCAGGCTCGCGTAGTCGTCCTGCCAGCTGCGGCAGGCCTGCACCACTTCTTTTTCCAGGAGCAGCGGGTCGATATCCAGGCGGTTCTTCGGATCGACCCGCAGAATCAGCTGGACACGGGCCAGTACGGACTCGGAGAAGAACGTCCAGAATTCGCAATCCGAGGCTTTCAGGCGATCCATCAGCACTTGCTGGATCTTCTGGCGCACTTCGGTGGAGTAGATATCGCGCGGCACGTAGGCCAGGCAGTAGCAGAAACGGCCGTACGGGTCTTTGCGCAGGAACACGCGGATCTTGTTGCGCTCCTGGATCTGCACGATCGACATCACGGTGCTGAACAGCTCGTCCACCGGGGTCTGGAACAGGTCGTCGCGGGGCAGCACTTCAACCACCTGGGCCAGCTCCTTGCCCAGGTGCGCCTTGGCCTGGAAGCCCGAGCGGCGCTCGATTTCCGCGACCTTGCGGCGGATATAAGGAATCACCCGCACGCTTTCGCCGTACACCGAGGAGGTGTAGAGGCCCATGAAGCGGCATTCCTTGACGACCTTGCCGTCAGCATCGATCTGGCGGATCGACACGTAGTCAGGGTAAGCCGGACGGTGTACACGGCTTGGGTGCGCGGCCTTGGCGAACGACAACACGGTCGGCTCGCGCAGGTAGGCCACGGCGTAATCTTCGATGCGCAGGTCTTCAGCGGTGAGGCCGGCGCGCAGCAGTTTGGTCAGGCCGAGGAAGGAGTTGGCGTCATATTCCAGATGACCGCCGTCCTTCTCGTCACGTACCACAAATTCTTCGTAGCCGAGGAAGGTGAAGTGGTTGCCCACCAGCCATTCCAGGAAACTTTTGATCTCGGCCTTTTCTTCACCGTCGATGGTCAACGGGCTGTTATCGATGCTGTCCAGCAACTCCTGGACCTTGGCTTTCATCGGCTCGAAATCAGCCACGGCCACCCGCACTTCGCCCAGTACCTGCTCAAGTTCCTTGCTCAGGACGTTCAGCTCGGCGGCGTTGGCGCAGCGGTCGATCTCCAGGTACATCAGGGATTCTTGCAGGACGTCTTCGCCCTGGGTGCCCTTGGGCAGGATTTCCAGCAACTCGCCCTTCTTGCCACGGCGCACGCTGAGTACGGTGGTTTGCAGGGTATGGATGCTGTAGCCGCGACGGTTCAGCTCAGTGCGCACCGAATCCACGAGGAACGGCAGGTCATGGTGCAAGACCTCGACCGCAGTGTGGGTCGACTGCCAGCCGTGGCGTTCGTAGTCGGGGTTGTAGACCCGCACTTGCGGCTGGGTGTGATCAAAGCGCTCAAGCAGGCGCCAGGCAGACAGGGTGCAACCGGCCAGGTCGGACATGCGACGCTGGGTCAGCTCGTCCAGGGAAATGATGCCGAAGAATTGTTCAGCGAACAGCGCCACTTGTGGCAGTGCCTGTTCACTGATGTGCTGCGCCAGTGCCGCTTGCAGTTGATGCTGGAAGTCGGCTTTGCTGGCTGCGGTGAAGAACGCCATCTGTGGTACTCCGCTTGGGCTTGTTATTGATGGAAGCGTCGCGTGTTGTCCCCTGATGGGGAGGCCGTCATGTCTGTTCGCAGGTGCTGATGATAAGCACCATAGACGAATCAGGGTGACAGGTGGGTGAAGCTGGACAAGACCCTGAGGTCACATTCGACGTCCACTGGATGCACCACCGGCGGATGACGACACGACGGGCAGGCCAGAGTCACGCAGAAGGTACACCCGTTGCGCAGCTTAACGAGTGCGGCGAGCAGGCTGCTTACTGCACTGCGACATATTCGGTCAACACCCGGCAATGGGCGGTTGCACCAAGAGCAACCCCTCCCGCCAGTAAAGGGGTGGCTAGCGATTGAAAGTGGGTGGCCATGCAGGCACGGCGAGAGTGCTGACAGGTAAATATTCATACACTCGTACAATCTAATTCCCAGCTCCACGCAGGAACCGTATTTCAAAATTCAGTCACTTAGTGTGCGTAGGCAGTCATACCCATAAAGGCCCTATTACCACTCAACGAGGCTCAATTGAACGTACACTCTTCCGCCCTTAACGTCCCACCCGGTGGGAACCGTGGCTCTTTCTTCCAGCCCACTGCACGATCAAGTTCGGACAATGCCCCCGTTGCCTCCACGCCGCACTTTCCGGTGCCCTATTTCAAAGCGCCCCTATCCAGCAACAAGGCCGTCGAACAACTCATCAGCCAGTACAAGCAGCCCAAGACGGCAGATGAAATTACATCCATGGAAGTAAAGCGTCAGATAAAGGAAAAGTTCGGTAAAGATATTGACCCCGATAACACCTACTTAGTGAGCATTCAGTATGATCACCGCACCAATACCCCACCTTACAGCGGGGTCATTGTTCAAAAAATATCCCTGACCCAGGCAGCGAGGCTCAACCAGCAGGAAGAGCCTGACTTCCACGGGGCGATACGTTCAAAAGAGGACGGCCCTTTTGAAATAAGGAAAAGTTCAAAACATACAGATAAGCCTGACGCCTTTGGTAGGTTCCCGCGCCCAAATGAGACAGGGTTCACCAGCCACTTTCAAGGGATTTACACGGAGCCGCAGCAGGGGTCTGCGAATACCTATGATGCGAGCAACAGGGTCGATATCCCGGCAACTGAGTTCAAACAGATGGTATGGGATAACAGTTATAAATCCCCTTATGACCAGTACCTTAACAATTACTGGAACGGCAACTCCCGCCATGCCTACTCCGAAGCGGCGAGAGGCGCGTTTTTGAAAGCGTCACACGTTCAACACCATGACAAGTCTCTTACCGAAAACGATCGCCAGATTGCCATGGGTGTCGCGGGCATGCCGGCCGACAAAAGTTACCTATCCCTTAATCAAAATGACCTGACACAGCCCTACAAGGCTGACCCGAATCTGGAAACCAAATTCCTCACATTCAAAGGTTTCCCCATGCGCGCTTTTTACACCCAGGATAAGACCACGGGCAGGGTCTTGTTGTATCTACCTGGCCAGGCGTCTCCGTTGAAAGGCTTCGACTCCAAGAAAGAAATGAATAAATGGCTGGCCGAGCAAATGAAAGATCCGCAATTCGTCGAGAGTTTCAAACTTTACTTCCGCCCCGAAGACCTCGGTAATGAATTCCTGTCCAAAGGCATTGATGCACTCGTAGACAACACCCGCAATGTACTTAACGGTGACCTTCCTGCCTCCACGCAAGAAAAGCTCGGTTATTTTGACGAGGGTGGCCTATTCGATGGCCAGGTTGTCCAGGGAAGTCCATTCGAGGAACTCCAGCATCGCACCGAGGTAGACCTGAAAAGCGCCACTCGTTTTCAATTCGTCCTCAATCGCGACGTCAACGCAAAGACTGCGTTCAAGTACTTGAACTGGGCAAAATATGGGCTACTTCTTTTAGCCCCACTCGGAATCGCTTTCCCGCCGCTGGGCATTGCCCTGACGGCCACAAGCACAGCGGTGGGCACCGCGCAACTCGGCATTGGCATAGACAGCTATATCCACAGGCGCCCTGGGGCAGACAAGCTCATTGGCGAAGGTTCCGTGAAAACCCTTCTTCCTGTGTTCACCAGTGGTTTGGGGAATGCCTTTAAACCGTTAAGCAGCGCAATCAGTGCCTGGGCCTCCAAAACCTGATGCCCGCTTGATACAAAAGCCGACACAAAGCCCGATGCAATGGCAGAATCAAGGCCTGCCGGCCTTGAAGCCGCCTTTCCAGACAGGACTCTACATGCAACTGACCACCACCCACCTGCTCGCCACCCCCTGCGACGACGAAGAAGACAACATGGCCATGCTCTGCTGCCACGGTACCCATGGCGAGATGTTCATGCTGTCGCGTTATCCAGATGAGGACGAGGTTGAACTGACCTGGGACTACGAGCCTTCGACCCTGGAAGGCTTGAAGATCACCCTGAGCGCGACCACCCTCCTGGTGGAAATCGGTGCGGCGGACAAGGACGCATTGGGCGGCAGCGACCACCTGCAGATCAATCACGGTACCGCTGAGGCGGACTTGGCCGAGGTAGAAGAAACCCTGCAGAACATTCTCAAGGGCACTGGCACTTATATCCGCACGCCTTGATGGGCACCTGCTAAATCGCCATCGCGGCAATGCGGCGACCCGACAAGCCCGCCCCCACCTGTGGGAGGCCGGGCTTGTCGGGTCGCCGCATCGCCGCGATGAGACCCTTATAAACGCCAAAAACCTCAGACCTTTCCTACAGATCGCAAAAAAATACCCCCTGGTTCATTAGTCGCCAGCCCCTCCAATGCATTAAAGTAGGCCCCCCAGGCCTTGGCATTTTTCCCAATCCCCAGGCTCATCTTTCCAGGAACCGTCCTTGATGGAACATCGTGAAGCGCTGCTCGCGCTGCGAACCTTTCTTTCTACGCAGATTCTCGGCCAGGAAAAACTCATCGAGCGTTTGCTCATTGCCCTGCTCGCCGACGGCCATATGCTGGTAGAGGGCGCTCCCGGCCTGGCCAAGACCAAGGCCATCAAGGAGCTTGCCGAAGGGATCGAAGCACAGTTCCATCGTATCCAGTTCACCCCCGACCTGTTGCCCGCCGACATCACCGGCACCGAGATCTATCGTCCGGAAACCGGCAGTTTCGTGTTCCAGCAAGGGCCGATCTTCCACAACCTGGTGCTGGCGGACGAGATCAACCGTGCTCCGGCCAAGGTCCAGTCGGCCCTGCTCGAAGCCATGGCCGAGCGCCAGGTCAGCGTCGGGCGCAGCACCTACGAGCTGTCGCCGCTGTTTTTGGTAATGGCCACGCAGAACCCCATCGAGCAGGAAGGCACCTATCCCCTGCCCGAAGCCCAGCTCGACCGCTTCCTGATGCACGTCAAGATCGGCTTCCCCGATGCCGCCGTGGAGCGGCGCATCCTGCAACAGGCCCGTGGCGAAGCGCTGAATGGCGAGACAAAGCCCGAGCGGCGGGTCAGCCAGCAGGCGATTTTCGCCGCGCGCAAGGAAATCCTCGGCCTGTACATGGCCGACGCCGTGGAGGAATACCTGGTGCAACTGGTCATGGCCACGCGCACCCCGGCCAAGTTCGACGCGGAAATGGCCGAGTGGATTGCCTATGGCGCCAGCCCCCGGGGCTCGATTGCCCTTGATCGCTGCGCCCGCGCCCACGCCTGGCTGGCCGGGCGTGACTTTGTCAGCCCGGAAGATATCCAGGCGGTGCTGTTCGATGTACTGCGCCACCGCATCATTCTGTCGTTCGAGGCCGAAGCGGCCGGCATCGACCAGGACCGCGTGGTGCAGCGTATTCTCGACGTCGTAGCCGTCGCTTGATCTCCATGAATGCCGGCGACGGGATCCATGTCAGCCTCAGCGAATTGATCGAGATGCGCCATCGCGTGCGCGAAGTACAGCTGTTTTCCACGCCCAGCCAGCGCAGCCCGTTGATCGGCCTGCACCACTCCAAACTGCGCGGGCGCGGCGTGGACTTCGATCAGGTGCGGGTGTACCAGGCCGGCGACGATGTGCGCACCATCGACTGGCGCGTCACCGCCCGCACCCAGGAGCCCCACACCAAGCTGTTCCACGAAGAGCGCGAACGGCCGATCTTTATCATGGTGGAGCAAAGCTGCCGGCTGTTTTTCGGCTCCGGGCTGATGTTCAAGTCGGTCCTCGCCGCCCAGGCCGCCAGCCTCATCGGCTGGGCCGCGCTGGGCCACAACGACCGGGTCGGCGGCCTGGTGTTCGGCGATAACGAGCACTACGAAATCAAGCCCCGGCGCAGCAAGCAAAGCCTGCTGCAACTGCTCAACCGCCTGGTACGGGTCAACCAGAGCCTCAACACCGAGAGCCGCCCCGAAGCCGACGCCCTGGGCATGGCCCTGCGCCGAGGCCGCGAAGTGCTGCGCCCCGGCAGCCTGGTGATTGTGATTTGCGACGAGCGCGCCCTGACCGAGGGCGCGGAGCAGCAACTGAGCCTGTTGTCGCGCCATTGCGACCTGTTGCTGCTGCCGGTCTCAGACCCGCTGGACCACGCACTGCCCGCCGCCGGGCTGCTGCGTTTCGCCGAGCGCGGCGCGCAATTGGAAATCGACACCTTGAACTTCGAGCTGCGCCAGGCCTACAAGGCCCAGGCCGAAGCACGCATCGCCCGCTGGGAATTGCTCGCGCAAAAACTGCGGGTACTGCTGATGCCATTGAGCACCCAGAGCGAAATGGTCGAGCAACTGCGCGAATACCTCAACCCGCAACGCCCGGTGAAAAAGCCATGAGCAGCCTGGACCAGTTGCAACCGCTGATCGCCCCACCGGCCATTGGTTTCTGGCCGCCGGCGCCGGGCTGGTGGCTGTTGCTGGCGCTGATCCCCCTGGCGGGCTGGGGCTTGTGGCGGCTGCGGCGCTTCCTGCCGAGCAAACGCCCCCTGGCCCGGGCCGAACAGCCCCTGGACCCGCTGCGTATTGCCGCCCTCGCGGAACTGGCGCTGATGCCCAAGCCCTACGACGGCGCACCGGCCGGCGCCTGGCTGCAGCAGCTCAACGGCCTGCTCAAGCGCCTGTGCCGCAACGACTACCCCTACAGCCAGAGCCACACCCTCAACGGGCGCAAATGGCTGGCCTTTCTCGACAACCGCTGCCCGGCCGCCGGCCTCACGCGCTGGATGGTCCTCGTCGAGGGCGCCTACAAACCCGAATGCAAGCTCGACGACAAGGCCATCGCCGGCCTGACGCAAGCGGTCGACACCTGGATTCGCAAACATGTTTGAGTTCGCCTGGCCGTGGGTCTTTGCCCTGCTGCCCCTGCCCTGGCTGATGCGGCTGATCCTGCCGGTGGCCGACAGCGGCGAGCCGGCCTTGAAAGTCAGCTTTCTGGGCGACCTCGAAGGCCTGGCCCGGCGCCGCGCGCGCATCAACCTGCCAGGCTGGCGCCAACAAGCGCCGTTCGTGGTGCTGTGGTTGTTGCTGCTGACCGCCGCCGCCCGCCCGGAATGGCTCGGCGAACCGTTGCCGATTGCCGCCAGCGGCCGCGACCTGTTGGTGGCGGTGGACGTGTCCGGCTCCATGGACTTCCCCGATATGCAATGGCAGGACGAAGACGTCAGCCGCCTGAGCCTGGTCAAGCACCTGCTTGGCGACTTTCTCGAAAGCCGCGAGGGCGACCGCGTTGGCCTGATCCTATTTGGCAGCCAGGCCTACCTGCAGGCACCGCTGACCTTCGACCGGCGCACCGTGCGCACTTGGCTGGATGAGGCACGCATCGGCATCGCCGGGAAAAACACCGCGATTGGCGACGCCATTGGCCTGGCCCTCAAACGCCTGCGGCAACGCCCGGCACAAAGCCGGGTGCTGATCCTGGTCACCGACGGGGCCAACAATGGCGGCGAAATCGACCCATTGACCGCCGCCCGCCTGGCCGCCGAAGAAGGCGTGAAAATCTACCCCATCGGCATTGGCGCCAGCCCCGAACAGACCGGCAGCCTGGGCATGCTCGGCCTCAACCCCAGCCTGGACCTCGACGAGCCGGCGCTCAAGGCCATCGCCCAGACCACCGGCGGGCAGTATTTCCGCGCCCATGACGGCGCCGAGTTGCAAGCGATCAAACAAACCCTCGACCAGCTGGAGCCGGTGGCGCAACAACCAACCCAGGCCCGCCCGACCCAGGCGCTGTATAGCGGGCCGCTGGCCCTGGCGCTGTTTCTCAGCCTGCTGCTGGTGATCCAGGAACGCTGGCCGGACAACGCCCTGCAACGGCTGCTCAATAAACTCTCGACCAAGGGCCATTTCCTGCAACAGCACCCGCAATGGCGGCAACGCCTTAAACGCCTGCGCTTGCGGAGGCGTCGATGATCGCTTTATGGCCGCACTGGTTCCGCCCCTGGTGGCTGTTGCTGCTGCCCGTCCTCGGCTGGTTGCTGTGGCAACTGTGGCATCGGCAAAAACGCGCCGGGCGCTGGCAGATGATCCTGCCGCCGGCCTTCCACGCCGCCCTGCTCAGTGGCGGCAATGGCCGGGAAAGCAAGTCACCATGGCTGTTGCTGGGCCTGGCCTGGCTGCTGGCGGTGCTGGCCTTGCTCGGCCCCGGCTGGCAACGGGTCGAACAGATCAGCCAGAAGCCCGCCGACCCGCTGGTGGTGGTGCTGGAGCTGACCCCAGAGATGCTTGCCACCGACAGCCCGCCCAATCGCCTGGAGCAGGCGCGGCGCAAGCTGGTGGATCTGCTGCAGGCGCGCAGCGATGCGCAGACCGCCATCGTCGTGTATGCCGGCAGCGCCCACACGCTGGTGCCACTGTCCGACGACCTGGCCACCAGCCGCAACCTGCTGGAAGCCCTGCGCCCGTCGATCATGCCCGAGGCCGGCCATCGTGCCGACCTGGCAGTGGAAAAAGCCCTGGGCCTGCTCAAGCACGGCGGCCTGGGCCAGGGTCGCCTGTTGTTGATTGGCTCGTCGCTGTCCAAGCAGGAACGCCAGGGCATTCGCCTGCTGCTGCAAGGCCAGGCGCCGAGCCTGTCGATCCTCGGCATCGGCAGCCGCGAAGGCACGCCAGTGACCCAGGAAAGTGGCGAGTTCCTCAAGGACGAACAAGGCGCGATCCTGATCCCGCGCCTGGACAGCCCGACGCTCAAGGCCTTTGCCAGCGAAATGGGCGGCCGCTATCGCCAGGCCCGCCTGGACGACAAGGACCTGCGCGGACTGGGCCTGCTGGACGGCCCGCAAAACCTGCGCGACGACGGTCAGCGCCTGCAACTGGACACCTGGGCCGACCAGGGTTACTGGCTATTGCTGCCCTTGCTGCTGCTTGCCGCCTGCGCCGGGCGCCGTGGCTGGCTGTTCTGCCTGCCGTTGCTGCTCCTGGCCGCGCCGCAGCCGAGCTACGCGTTCAGCTTTGACGACCTGTGGCTGCGCCCCGATCAACAGGGCCAGTACCTGCTCAAGCACAAACGCCCGGCCGAAGCCGCCGAACACTTTGAAAACCCGCAATGGCAGGGTGTCGCCCTGTACGAGGCGGGCAACTATGCGGAGGCGGCCCGACGTTTTGCCGAAGGCAGTGATGCCTATTCCCACTACAATCGTGGCAATGCCCTGGCCCGCACCGGTGAGCTGGAAGCCGCGATAGACGCCTATGAGCAAGCCCTGGAAGCCCAGCCGGACTTGCAGCCCGCCCTGAAAAACAAAGCCCTTGTCGAGAGCCTGCTGCTGGAAGAACCGGAACCTGAGCCGCCCGCACCGGAAAAAAACGAGGATGACGAATCCACCCAACCCGGCCAAACTGCACAACCGGGCGACAGCGGCCAGCAGGCCAACGGCGGCGAGCAATCGCCCCAGGGCGCGGGCCAGGCAGGCACGGCTGACACACAAACCGGCACCCCGCCCGTTGCCGGCAACAACGAAGTACCCGGCAGCGAACTGGGCGACGAACAAACCACGACGCCGCCCTTGCGCCCCACCGAGAGCCACCTCGACGAGGAGCACCGCCAGGCCCTGGAACAGTGGCTGCGACAGATCCCGGACAACCCCGGCGAGTTGTTGCGACGCAAATTCTGGTACGAACAGCAACAACATCAGGACAAGACTCGATGAGCCGCTGCACCCCCTTTGTCTTATTGCTAGCGCTGTGGGCCGGTCACGCCCAGGCGGCCGACCTGGCCGCCAGTATCGACCGCAGCCGCGTCAATTCCGGGGAAACGGTGGAGCTGACAATCGAGTCCAACGACGTCACCCAGTTCGGCAAGCCGGACCTAGCGCCCCTGGACCCGCTGTTCGACGTGCGTGGCACCCGCCAGATCAACCAACTCACCACCCTTGACGGCAGCAACCACGCCACCACTCGCTGGATCATCACCTTGCAGCCCAAGACCACCGGCACCGTGGTGATCCCGCCGCTGCAACTGGGCGAACTCAAGACCCAGGCGATCAGCCTGCAAGTGGACGAAACCCTGGGCCAGGACAGTGATAATCAACTGGAACCGGTATTCATCGAAGCCAGCCTCGATGAGGGCAGCGTCTATGTGCAGGCCCAGGCCCTGCTGACGGTGCGCATCTACCACTCGGTGGCGCTGTATGACGACAGCAGCCTGACGCCGTTGCAGTTGTCTGACGCGCGGGTCGAGCAGGTGGGCGATTCGCGCACCTATGAAAAAGTCATCAACGGCGTGCGCCACGGCGTGATCGAAATGCGCTATGGGATCTACCCGCAACACAGCGGGCAACTGCTGATCCCGGCGCAAATATTCAGTGCCACCCAAGTCGAACCGCGCCCGGCCCAGGGCACCACGCCCCAGGCACCCAGGCCCGGCAAGCTGTTGCATGTCAATTCCACCGAAATCCCCCTGACGGTCAAGCCCAAGCCGGCCCTGTACCCCGCAGACGCCCCCTGGCTGCCGGCGCGCAGTCTGAGCCTGGGTGAAAGCTGGAACCCGGAACCTACGAACGTGCAGGTCGGCGACTCCCTGACCCGCATCCTCACCCTCAAGGCCGAAGGCTTGGCCAGTGCCCAGTTACCGGCGCTGCCGAGCACCGAAATCGCCGGCCTGCGGCGTTACCCCGACCAGCCGGTGTTGAGCAACCAGAGCAGCGAGCGCGGGGTGATCGGCAGCCGCGAAGACCGCGAGGCCCTGGTGCCCAACCGCGCCGGCGCCCTGGAGCTGCCGGCGGTGGAGGTGGTGTGGTGGAATACCCATGAAGACCATCTGGAACGCACCAGCCTGCCGGCCCGCACCCTGCAAGTGGCGGTCAACCCGAGCCTGGTGGTCGACACCCCGGCCACCCCCACCGTAATCACCGCACCGGACGATGGCCGCCTGTGGATCTGGCAACTTACCAGCCTGCTCCTCGCCGGCACCACCCTGCTCGGCTTCGGCCTGTGGTGGCGGGCCCGCTCCCGCCCGGCAATCCAGCGCGCCGCCCAGACAGGGCCCAGCCCCCGTACCTTGCTCGACGACCTCAAGCGCGCGAGCCAGGCCAATGACCCCCAGGCCACACGCCAGGCGCTGGATGCCTGGGCACGCCAACAACCGGAAACCCTGGCGGACATGGCGGCGCGGTTTGTGCCCTTGTCCGATGCCCTGGATGGGCTGAACGGCGCGCTCTATAGCGAAACCGGCCAGTATTGGCAGGGTGAGGAGCTGTGGCGGGCGATCAAGGCCATTCCCATGGCCGAGCGCGAACAGGCGCCGGTGGCCGACAGCACCAGCTTGCCGCCGCTGTATCCCAAGTAACTGCCCATGCTGTAGCGACATTGGGCTCGGCGCAGGCATATTCGTTGGGGCATGCGTGGACTGCTGTGGGAGCTGGCTTGTTGGTGATGGCGGGGTTGTGTACATATCCGTTGCTGCGGTCACGGCGGCTATTGGTTCCGCCCTTACGGCGGCTCACTTTGGAAGAGCGCCAAAGTAAGCAAAGCGCTCTTGCCCCACCACTCGGCACCTCGCCTAGGCTCGGTGTGCCCGTCATCCGACATTGATTTGGGGGGCCGCCGCGATGGGCCATCCATGGCCCAGCGCGGCTAACCCGGCGTCCTGCCGGGTTACCCCCCAAATCAAAATCGGATGACGGCCAGCGTGGTTTAACGGGGCGCCTCAGATCAAAAGCAAAGCGAGGCGGCCTGACAGCCGACCCGACAAGCCAGCTCCCACAGGGGAATGCAGCTTCGCGCTCTGGCTTTGCTGTTGCTCTGTTTTTGATCTGGCTTTTGATCTTGATCTCAGGCGCCCCGTTAAACCACGATGGCCGCAGGCAGGTATTGCGCAGTGGGTACCCCGGCATGGATGCCGGGGTAGCCGCGACACGGCCAGGGATGGCCGATCGCGGCGGGCCCACGGAGCAATGCCTGACTGCGGGCATGCCGAGCCTAGGCGAGGCACCGAGTGGTGGGGCAAGAGCCCTTTTGGTTACTTTTGGCTGGGCCGGCACTCCGGGCTCTTTTCCAAAAGTGACCCGCCGTAAGGGCGGAACCAATAGCCGCCGTGACCGCAGCAACGGATATGTACACAACCCCGCCATCACCGACAAGCCAGCTCC
The DNA here is from genome assembly GCF_030687625.1 of Pseudomonas sp. FP2294. NCBI lineage: Bacteria > Pseudomonadati > Pseudomonadota > Gammaproteobacteria > Pseudomonadales > Pseudomonadaceae > Pseudomonas > Pseudomonas sp. FP2294. The sequence continues at coordinate 2,352,613 of NZ_CP117441.1, read as the reverse complement.
CACAAAGCCCCGTAGCTTTGCGCTCTGGCTTTGCTGTTGATCTTGGGCGCCCCATTACCATTTACAGGTAAACTCCCCTCCTTTCCCTATTCCCCACGGAGTTCGCCTTGCGTCTGTTTCACACCTCCGACTGGCACCTGGGCCAAAACCTCCACGGCCAGGAACGCGACTTCGAGCACGCCTGTTTTCTCGAGTGGCTGCTGGGCCAGATCAAGCTGCACTGCCCCGATGTGCTGTTGATTGCCGGCGATATCTTCGACACGGTCAACCCGCCGCTCAAAGCCCAGGAGCGTCTGTATGACTTCATCATCAACGCCCATGAACAAAACCCCGACCTGACGATTGTGATGATCGCCGGCAACCACGACTCCGGCTCGCGCATTGAGCTGCCGGCGCCGTTGATGCGGCGTTTGCGCACCCATGCCCTGGGCCGGGTGCTGTGGCTGGATGACGGGCAACTGGATGTGGAGCGCTTGCTGATTGCTCTACCGGACAAAACCGGGGCTGTGGCCGGCTGGTGCCTGGCGCTGCCGTTCCTGCGCCCGGCCGAGGTCACTGGCGCACTGCTGGGCGACGATTACCTCAAGGGTATCGGCCAGGTGCATGAGCGCCTGATCGCGGCGGCCAACGCCAAGCGCCAGCCGGGCCAGGCGCTGGTTGCCATCAGCCACGCGCATATGGCCGGCGGCTCGGTGTCGGAAGACTCCGAGCGCAGCCTGATCATCGGCAACGCCGAAGCGCTGCCGGCCAGTCTGTTCGATGCCAGTGTCAGCTATGTCGCCCTCGGCCATTTGCACAAGCCGCAGCGGGTCAATGGTGAGGAGCGCATCCGTTATTGCGGCTCGCCGATCCCGCTGTCGTTCTCCGAAATCGGCTATCAACACCAGATTCTCGACGTGCAACTGGACGGTGACACCCTGGTCAGCGTCGAATCGCGCCTGATCCCCCGCGCCGTGCATCTGCAACGCCTGGAAGCCGCACCCCTGGCCGAGATCCTCAAGCAACTGGCGGAGCTGCCCGATGTCGACCTGCTGGCCGAAACCCAGCGCCAGCCGTGGCTGGAGGTGCGGGTGCGCCTCGACGAACCCCAGCCCGACCTGCGCCAGCAAGTGGAAAACGCCCTGCTGGGCAAGGCCGTGCGCCTGGTGCGCATCGCCGCCGAGTACGCCGGCAGCGGCGCACGCCAGGACCATGGCCAAGAGCAGTTGATCGAACTCGACCAGCTCACGCCCCAGGAACTGTTCAGCCGTGCCTGGCAGGAAAGCTACGGCAATGACGTGGACGAACAGACCCTCAAGGATTTCGCCGTGCTGCTCCAGGAAGTGCAACAGGAGGAGCAACTGCCATGAAGATCCTCGCCATCCGCCTGAAAAACCTTGCGTCCCTGGCCGGGCCATTCGAGATCGACTTTACCGCCGAGCCCCTGGCCAGTGCCGGCCTGTTTGCGATCACCGGGCCCACCGGCGCCGGCAAAAGTACCTTGCTCGACGCCCTGTGCCTGGCGCTGTTTGGCGCCGTGCCACGCCTGGGCGATACCGGCCAGGCGAAAATGCCCGATGCCGATACCGATATCTCCATCGGCGACCCGCGCACCCTGATCCGCCGCGGTACCGGCGGCGGGTATGCCGAGGTGGACTTTATCGGCGTCAGCGGCCGGCGCTACCGCGCGCGCTGGGAAGCCAACCGTGCCCGCGACAAGGCCAGCGGCAAGCTGCAGAACAGCCGGCAAAGCCTGATCGACCTGGACAGCGAGCAACTGCTGGCCAGCCAGAAAACCGAATACAAGACCCAGCTGGAACTGGCCCTGGGCCTGAACTTCGAACAGTTCACCCGCGCCGTGCTGCTGGCGCAAAGTGAGTTCAGCGCCTTTCTCAAGGCCAACGACAATGAGCGCAGCGAACTGCTGGAAAAGCTCACCGACACCGCGCTCTACACCCAGTTGGGCCAGCGTGCGTTCGTCAAGGCACGGGAGGCCAAGGAAGCCCACAAGCTGCTGCAAGACCAGGCGACCGGCGTCACGCCGTTGCCGGCCGAGGCCCGCGCCGAGCTGGATCAACAGTTGAGCGCAGCCCAGCACCAGCTCAAGACCCAGCAGGCCCAGCTCAAGCAACTGGAACTGCAGCACACCTGGCTCAAGGAACTGCGCGAGTGGCAAGAGCGCCAGCACAGTGCAGCCGAACAGTTGCAGCAAGCCCAACAGCAATGGGACAGCCAAGGCCAGCAGCGCCAGGACCTGAACTACTTGGAGCAACTGGCACCGCAGCGTCATCATTTCGCGCGGCACAGCGAATTGACCGGCCAACTGGAACCCCTGGCCGCGCAGATCCGCCAGCACCTTGAACAACAAAGCGCCCTGCACACGCGCCAGGAGCAGCTGCAACAGCAGCAAGCCAGCGCACACAGCGCCTTGGCCGCAGCCCTGCAACAACAGACCGACGCGGTGCCGCTGCTGCGCCAGGCCTTCGAGGAACAAAGCAGCCTCGCCCGCCTGACCCGCGAGCTGGCCCAAAGCAACGAACAGCTGCAACTGGGGCAAACCGCCTGCACCGAGGGCCAGGCCGCGCTCGATGCCTTGCACGCCCAGCAACAGCAGGTCACCAGCCGCCTGCAACAACTGGCGGCACAGCTTGAGCGCAGCGCCGGGCTGGCGCCCTTGAGCGACGCCTGGAACGCCTACCGTGACCGCCTGCAACAGCTGATGCTGATCGGCAATCGCCTGAACAAGGGCCAGGCCGAACTGCCGCAACTGGAAGAACGCGCCAACCGCGTCAGCGAGCAATGGACTCAGCAGCGCGCGGCCCTGGACCTGCTGTATCAGGAAGCCGGTGCCGAACCCCATGCCGTGGCCGAGCAGATCCAGTTGCTCGACAGCCTGCTCAAGGACAATCGCAAGCAGCAACGGGCCTTCGAAGACCTGACGCGGCTCTGGGACAGCCAGCAGCAGCTGGACCAGCAACAACAGGAGTTGGCCCTCAAGCAGGCCACCGCCCAGCAACAGCGCGAGCAGTTGAACCAGACCGGCCTGCAAGCCAAGGCCGAGCTGACAGTGGCCGAGCAGACCCTGAGCGTGACCAAGCAGTTATTGGAGCGTCAGCGGCTGGCACGCAGTGCCAGTGTCGAGGAGTTGCGCGGGCAATTGCAGGATGATCAGCCCTGCCCGGTGTGCGGCAGCGTCGAGCATCCTTACCATCAGCCCGAAGCCTTGTTGCACAGCCTCACGCGCCACGATGAAAACGAAGAGGCCACTGCACAGCTCGCCGTCGAGACCCTCAAGGAAAAGCTCACCGACCTGCGCGGCGAAGTTGGCGGCTTGATCGCCCAGCAGAAGGAGTTCCTGCAACAGCAGGAGCAGTTGGCGACCCAGCGCCAGGCCCTGGCGCCGAGCCTCGAGGCCCATCCGTTAAGCGCCACCCTGTTCAACCAGGACAGCGACAAACGCAGCGCCTGGCTGGCGCAGCAACTGGGCCAGCTCAGCCAGAGCATCACCCAGGACGAACAGCGCCAGGGCGCCCTGCTCAACCTGCAACAAAATGCCGGGCGCCTGCAGCAACAGTTGCAAGCCGCCCAGGATGCCAGCCAACAGGCCCGCCAGCAGTTGATCGACCAGCAACGGGAGCTGGCCAGCGACCGCGAGCGCCTGGACGAAGAGCTCAATGCTTTCGCCAGCCTGCTACCGGCCGAGACCCTCGAAGGCCTGCGCACGGAGCCCGCGACCACGTTCATGCTGTTGGACCAACAGATCAGCCAGCGCCTGGAGCAGCTCGGCTACCAGAAGGATGAACTGGCCGAGCAGCAACAGCGCCAGCAAACCCTCGAAAAAGAACAGGACCGCCAGCAACATCGCCAACAACAGCTGGCCGTGTTGCAGCAACAATTGGCTGAGCTGAGCGCCCAACAGCAGGCCGCCCAGGCACAACTCAGCGCCCTGGTGGGTGAGCACAGCAGTGCCGAGCACTGGCAGCAGCACCTTGAGCAGGCGGTGGAACAGGCGCGCCAGAGTGAGACCCAGGCCAATCAGCAGTTGCAGGACACCCGCAGCGAACTGATCCAATTGGCCGCCGACCTCAAGGCCCGCCAGGAGCGCCAGCAAGCCCTGGACAGCGAACTCCAGGCGTTGCACAGCCGTATCAGCGAGTGGCGCGCCCAACATCCGCAGCTTGACGACGCCGGCCTGGCGCACCTGCTGGCCTTCGACGAGGCGGCTGTCAGCGCACTGCGCCAGCAGGTGCAGCACAGCGAAAAAGCCATTGAGCAAGCCAAAGTTCTGCTGCAAGAGCGCGAGCAACGCCTCAAGGACCACCAGGCCCTGCACAACGGCAACCTCGACGCCGAACAGCTGGACGCGGCCCTGGCCGACCTTAATCAGCAATTGCACAACGCCGAGAAACACTGCGCCGAACTGCGCGCCCAACAAGCCGAAGACCAGCGACGCCAGGACGCCAACCAGAGCCTGGCACTCACCACCGCCAAGGCCTATGAAGAGTGGCAGCGCTGGGCGCGGCTGGATGCGCTGATCGGCTCGGCCACCGGCGACAAGTTCCGCAAGTTCGCCCAGGCCTACAACCTCGACCTGCTGGTGCACCACGCCAACGTGCAACTGCGCCAACTGGTACGCCGTTATCGCCTCAAGCGCGGCGGCAGCATGCTCGGCCTGCTGGTGCTGGACACGGAAATGGGCGATGAACTGCGCTCGGTGCACTCGCTGTCCGGCGGCGAGACGTTCCTGGTCTCCCTGGCGCTGGCCCTGGGGCTGGCGTCGATGGCCTCCAGCACCTTGAAGATCGAGTCGTTGTTTATCGACGAAGGCTTCGGCAGCCTGGACCCCGAATCCCTGCAACTGGCGATGGATGCCCTCGACGGCCTGCAGGCCCAGGGGCGCAAGGTGGCGGTGATTTCCCATGTGCAGGAAATGCACGAGCGGATACCGGTGCAGATCCAGGTCAAGCGCCAGGGCAATGGCCTGAGCACCCTGGAGGTCAAGTGAGCGAGACGCTGCTGTTTTCGTTCCGTCGTTGCCCCTACGCCATGCGCGCGCGAATGGCCCTGCGGTATTCAGGGGTGGCGCTGCGGATTGTCGAGGTCAGCCTCAAGGCCAAGCCGGCCGAGATGTTGGCGCTGTCACCCAAGGGCACGGTGCCGGTGTTGTGTGTGGGTGGCCAGGTGATCGACGAGAGCCTGGCGATCATGCACTGGGCGTTGGCGCAGAACGACCCCGAGGACTGGCTGCTCGAGGCTGATCCGGCGGCGCAGAGGTTGATGGCGCAATTGATTGGCGAGAATGACCAGGCCTTCAAGGTGTATTTGAATCGCTACAAATACGCCGAGCGCTACCCGGAGCAGCCGATGGAACACTATCGCGCCGAGGGCGAGGTGTTTTTGCGCCAGCTGGAGGGATTGCTGGCGCAACGTGATTACCTACTGGCCGATCACCTGAGCCTGGCGGACGTGGCGCTGATGCCGTTCATTCGCCAGTTTGCCCATGTGGATCGGGAGTGGTTTGCAACAACGCCGTATCCGCGTTTGCAGCAGTGGCTGCAGCGTTTTCTGGCGGCGCCGTTGTTTACCGCAGTGATGGCAAAAACCTGAAGCCGAGTGCTGCTCACTGCGGGGTCTTGTGATCCAGGGCGGCGTAGAAGTTGGCGCTCTGTTGCAGGTATTTCTGGGTGTAGGCGCTGGTGCTGGATTTTTTGCTGCTGATCTCCACGCTGGCGCTGGCTGGCAAGGCGACGGTGGCGGAAACAGCGGAAGCGGCAATGATCGAGAAGAGATTGAAGTTCATGGCGGTAACCCTTGTGTTCAGTTGGCTGGATGGCTTGTGAAGGCCTTGGAGCAAACTTACGCCTGGGTTCCGGCTCGCTGAAATGCTTTGAAACAGTAGCCGTTATCACTGGGATTAATACAAGGAGTCAGGCCCCGTACACCGGGGCCTGTGGCTTATTGACGCACCAGAAACTTGAGATCGCTGGGAGCATCAATCGGCAGTTTTTGTACCGTTTTGCCCAGTTGGCCGGTCTGGCTATCGCGCTCGATCACCACGATCTGGTTGCTCTTCTGGTTGGCAATCAACAGGAACCTGCCGCTCGGATCCAGGCTGAACTCACGGGGATGATCGCCGTCCACGGCGCGGCGCTGGATCTCTTTCAGCTGTGCGTTGGCCGGATCAATGGCGAACACCACGATCTGATTGGCGGTGCCACGGTTACTGACGTAGAGGAACCTGCCGTCGCTGGAGGCGTGCAATGCCGCGCCGGCCTTGTCCGACAGCGGTTGCCCGGCGGCAAAGTCCACCCGTTGGCGTTCGCTCAGTTTGCCGTCCTGGTAGTCGTACACCGCGACCTGCGCGCTCATCTCGGTGGTCAGCCAGGCATGCTTGCCATCGGCACTGAACAGCAGGTGACGCGGGCCACTGCCCGGCGGCAACTGCACGGAATCCGGATCGGCGGGGGTCAGCGGCCGCTCAGGGTTGGCCTTGGGGTCGTAGCGGTAGGCAAAAATCCGGTCCGCCCCCAGGTCCTGTACAAACACGTACTTGCCATCCGGCGACGACACCACCGAATGCACATGGTTGGACGCCTGGCGCTCGGGGTTGACGCCGCTGGCCGGGTGCCCGCTCAGTTGCACCGGTGGCGCCAGCCTGCCCTCGGCATCGACCGGCAGGGCCGCCAGGCTGCCGCCCGGATCTTGCAGCACCGAGTAGTTGGCAACAAACAGGTAACGCCCATCGGCGGCCAGGCTTGAGTGGGTGGGTTCGTTGCCCAGGCTCTGCACCTGGTTGATCAGGGTCAGTTGGTGGTTGGCCGGGTCAATGCGATAGCTGCTGACACGCCCGACTTCGTCCTGCTGGCCCGGGCCGTTTTCATTGACCACGAACAGGCGTTTCTGGTCCGGGGACAAGGTCAGCCAGGACGGGTTCTGCGCCTTGGCCGCCAGCACCGGCGGGCCGCTGAACTGGCCGGTACGGCTGTCGAACTGCAGGCGATAGATGCCTTCGCTGGTGCCGGCGGTGTAGCTGCCCACCAGCAGATCAAAGGTATCGGCCGTGGCGGCCTGGACCGACATCGCACCGACACTGCCGGCCATCAGCAGGGGCCAGAATTTACGCATCAGCATGTTCGTCGTCCTCGTCTTCGTTGCTGCCGGTGATGGCGCTCAGGCACACCAGGCGGTGCTCGCCCGAGTCACCGGTGAGCGTCCAGCTTTGCAAGGCTTCATCAAACGTCGCGGCCTGCACCTGGGCGATGCTGAACGTCCAACGTTTCTCGGCCCGACCGTCCATGCTCTTGATCAGCAACTGCCGGTCATCGAAGGTGAAATCAAAAGCATGCAGGCCATCGATTTCGAGCATGTCGCTGGTGTGGAGTGCAGTAGGCAGAGTGGCAGCAGTCATCAGGATCATTCATCAGTGGAAAAACGTTGATGATAGGCCAAACCGTGTTCGCCGTCGTGTCGCGATAACCGGCTACCACACTGCGGCCCCAGCGGCTTGCCATTCTGCGGAGGAACCCCATCGCGCAGAACGGAATCTTTTATGCCGGACACTTTACCCGCCCCACCCCCTGGCCCATCGCTGTTCACTCACCGCAGCAACACCCCGGCCCTGGCCGTCGCCCGCCAATTCGCCGATCGCCCGGGCTTGCGCCAGGTGCTTGAGCAACACCTGCAGGAACGCCTGCTGGAACACTTCCCGGTGCTGCGCCTGGATGTGTCTACGGTCAGGCTGGCCACCCCCAACCAACGGCGCGGCTGGGATCTCAAGCGCCTGATCGACGTCGTCCTCGATCACCTGGGCAAGGGCACGGCCCTGAACCTGACCCTGGTCATCGACGAACGTCGCTGCTTCCTGTCCCAACGACCGCCGTCGCGCCTGACCTATGAGGCCAATGGCCCCCGCGAGCCGGATATGACCGTCATTGAACGGGTGATTCTGGACCTCGCCTTTACCCTGCCTATCGCTTTGCAACACGCCCTGACGAGCTACTGGAACCTCGACGCAGATACCGGCGTCAGCCGCTGGCAATGGCTTGGCGACCTGCTGTGCGACACCCTGAAAAACACCGCAAGCCTGCTGCCGAGCGGCCCCGCCCGGAACATGCTCGATAGCGTGACCGGCGAGCCCGATCGCCGCGAGCGCCAGGCCGCGCCCGCAGGTTTCGTGCATGCCTACTGCCTGCAAGCCTGCGTGAGCAACCAGGACCGCGAAGCGCGCCTGCTAAGCACCGACCTGCTGTTGGTGCAGGGCACCCAGATCCTGCTGTGCCAGGCGTCGGGCAATGTCGAGCCCTTTGCCTCAATCGAGGCCTTCACCCACACCTGGGGCCAACGCCTGGCCAGCCGCTTGCAAGCGGACACGCTGGTGGTCAAGCGTTACGAGCCCGATGGCAATCTCTTCGATACCCAGGCCGCCTTACTGCTCAACCAGCAACTGGACGACCTTCAAGCCATCCGTTTGCCGGCTACCGAAGGGGTACGCGCCCTGGAGCAGCAGGTCACCGACGCCAGCGACCCTGTGCCCTTGCTTATCGCCGCCCCCGCGCCGGACCCTACGCTGCAACCTGTCCTGCAGGCGGCGCTGCCCCCCTGGCTGCTGGCAGCCGATGCCGAGCAGCGCTTTGCCTATCGCCAAGGGCTGTTGGACCAGGCGCGCCTGCAACGGCAAACCGGCGGTGCATCCTTTCTGAGCGGCGTCGAAAACCTGCAAGCCTTCACCACCCGCACCCTGCGCGAGCAGATGCGCCGCGACCACCCCGAGTCCAGCGTGGAGCCAGACAACCTGGCGCTGACCTTCCATGTCCCGGTGGGAGACCTGCGCAGCGGCTATCTGGCACAGCAGACCATGAGCCTGAGCGAACTGGCGATCAACAACCTCGCCGCCGCGCCCCAGGGTCGCCTGACCCTGCGCGACACCTCGGGGGCGGACGTTCCGCAGTGGCTGACCGAAGACTACGTCCTGGGGGAAAAGGGCCTGCTCCATAGCACCCCAGGGCTGATCCGCCAGGTGGACGTCGGCCGGCACTACCCGCAGACAATCCGCGAACAGCTGTTGGGGGACACCGCCCAAGCCCGTCGGCGTGAAGCGCTGTTCGGCCAGGAGCTGGCGGTACAGTTGCCGCGCCAAGCCCTGGAGTTGGCGATTCGCGGGCAACAGGGGTTTACCTTCCTGGGTTATCGCTACGTCAAGGCGGTACTGCACAGCAACCTGTCGGGGCGGGTGGTGGATGCCCAGGACATCGTGATCCGCCCTCTGGCCTTCGCCCATAAGCCCGGTGCCGTGCCGGATATCGTCAGCAACATGTTTATCATCGAACCGCGCGCTAGCGACGCCGGGCCGCCGATTCTCTACCGCCCGTTGTACCAGGACGCGCTGCAGCAATTCAGCAGCCGTGCGGCCCTGTTCGACGCCATCGCACAACCCGGCGCGCTACAAGACAGCGTATTGTCCTGGATGACGGACAAGGCCCGGCCGATCTACAGCCATAATGGCTTTCACAGCCCACATATCCTGCGCTTCGGCCAGGGTGACGACAGCGTGCAATGGCCTGCCCCACCGCCCGCCCAGTTGGCGCAGGACAGCCATGGCGGCGAAATCCCCGGTTCCCTGGCGCAGGCACTGGCCACGGGCAACCTGACCCAATACCTGTACGGCAGCAATGCCCGGGCACTGGTGGACCTGGCAGACCGGGACTCGGTGTCCAATGCCGAAAGCCGCTGGAAAGTGCTGCTGGAAGGTGGCTGGCTGCTGTTCAACGCTCTGCTGCTGCCGCTGCTGCGCGGGCCGGCAATGGCGGCGGGCTGGATGGCACAACTGGCGGTCAGCCTGCGCCACGATATTCTCGCCCTGCAAGGCAATGACGCCGCTGCGCGGGAACTGGCCTGGGTCGATGTGCTGCTCAACATCGGCCTGATTCTGTTGCACGTGGCCTCCCGGCCCACCCCTACCCTTGAGCAGGCGGCGCACACCACCGAGCCGGCCTTGGCGCTGACCCTCGCGGCACTGCGCCGCCCGGCGACGACGGCCCACCCGCCGACAGTGATCGAACAAGGCACGGTGGGCCTGCCCGCCGAGCCACCGGCCGGCGACCAGACCCTGGTGGACTTTATCCACTCCAACGCGCGGGACAGCAGTCGCCGACGCCTGCTGGAGGCCCTGCACGAACTGCATGTACCCTGGCCGGTGCCGCCGCCCTTACCGGTGAGCATCGGCGCCTTCAAGGGCCTGTACCGCATTGATCAGCAGTGGCATGCCTCGGTGGCCGGCCTGCTGTTTCGCGTGAATGTCCTGCCGGACCTGGGCCAAGTGTTCCTGGTTCATCCGCACAAACCGCAGCACCCCGGCTTCCAGCTGACACGCAATGCCCAGGGTCGCTGGAGCCTGGACCTGGGCCTGAAACTGCGCGGTGGCGGGCCGAAGAACCGGCTCAAGGCCAAGCTGGCGCAAATCGATCAGCAACGCAGCCAGGTGTCGGAGGAAATTAATCGCATCGGTGATCAGATCAGCGTCCTGATCAAGCGCCTGCAACCGATCGACCAGGTGCTGGATGCCGCCCGCTTGAAGTTCGAGCAAGCGCATAACGCCTTGGGCAAAACGCGCCTAAGCTTGCGCAGCAAACCGGACGACCCGGCGCTGATAGCCGAGCACCGCGACAAAGTCGCCCAACGCTCCCGGACCAGGACCGCCTTCCAGCTTTTTCAGGAGCGCTTCGATCAGGCCGCCGCCGAATTGCTGCAACAGCGGCGCGAGCTGATCACGGCCTATGGCCAAATGAAAGAAGTGGACAGTCGCTTCGACTACGAAGGGCAGTGCGTCGAGCAATATCAGTCGATTCTGGCCACCGATGAAATCCGCGTCAGCCAGTTGTCATCCCTCTACCTGGCAACATTCATTTCCGAACAGGGCGAGTCGCTGATCGAACTGCAAGGCGCAGCCCACGATGTCGGGGCGATGCGCTATGTCAAGGATCTGCTGGAGACCAACTTTGCGGTTTCCGAGCGCCACGCCCAGGCGATGACTGCCATTGAGAACACCCTGGAGGAAATGGCCGCACGCTTGAAGACCGGCCCCGCGCAACGCCTCAAGTACCTCAATGGTCACCCCAAGCGCCGGTTCTACAACCGCCTCAACGCCACCCTCGAATCCCTGGATGTGCTGACCGAGTTGAGCATCGACCAGACGATCCCGGCCACCACGCCCCAGGAACACTACTTCCTGGCGCGCCATGACCACCTGCAATCCTCGCTGTCGCCTCTGGAAGACTCACACCTGGAGCTACTGACCACCGAAGGCTTCACCCCAGCCGAGCGCAAGGCCGTGCTGAGCAACCTGATCAAGCATTACCGCCGCCGACTGCAAATTTACCAGAGCCTGCTGGAACTGGACTCGCCCCTGGCACACCCACGGTATATGCCGCTGCTGATCGAGCGCCTGCACACCGCCCGTGACAGCGCCGAGACGGATCTGGCGGCCCTGTTGCGCGAGGATGAATTCCTGCCGCCACAACCGACGCCGTTTAAACCGGTACGCACGACGTCGCGAACCAAACGCGTATTCAAATCACGGGACAAGGGAGCCCTGGTCGGCGAGTTGGAACCCGCGCAAAGCGACATCCCCTTCCCCACCATCGTGACCCGCAACCCGATTACCCAGCAGGTCAGCGGGCGCTTTATGGAGCATCCCAATGAGGGCTGGGTAGAGATTGTCGACGCCCAGCCCACCGCGCCGGTCGAGCCATCTCCGGCGCCGTCCCTGGCGACCTTGCGCACCCAGGCACAACGGCTGCTGGAAGAAGTGCCCGGTATCGAGCGCTCTATCGAGTTCCAGAAAAAGAAGCTCAGCGACCCGACACGCCGCGATGAACTCAACCCGCAAGACTGGCGCGACATGCTCGCGCACCAGGCCGAGCGCCTCGAAGCGGTCGCGACCGAGTTGACCAACCACCATGGGGACAAGCCGGACATGCCGCAGACCGTGGAACGCTTGCGCCGGCGCGCCAGCGACTTGCGCAGCCAAGGCACGCAGCAGTGCATCGAGGGCTACAAGGCCCAGCGCCCGCGCCAGGAACACATCGAGTTCCTGCGTAGCCACGGCGCGATTGATATCGGCCTGGTCCACGGCGCCCAACGTACCGCGTCCAGGGACTACGTGTTGGAGTTCGCCGTGCGCGAGAAAAACAGCCTCACGGTGCTGTGGTACGCCCACTTCCACTACAGCCAGGCCGACAGTTTGCCCAGTGCCTACACCGCCGCCCATCTCAAGCGCCCCGAACAGCGCTTTGTGACCCTGCGGGACTTGATCGCCCAGGCCGGTGCAGACAGCCAGGCCATCGTGCGAGACCTGTACCACCCGATCACCGCGCCGTTTGACCAACGCCTGTTCCTCAGCCTGTTGCCCGCCTAGAACCCCGCCATGAAGGCATCTACTGCCAATAAAAAGGATGTTTATGCAAAACCTCACCCCCTCCTCCATCGCCCATGCCGTGAGCGCTCGATTTGCTGATCGCCCCGCGCTGGAAACGGTGATCCGCCAACAACTCGCCGCGGCCATCGGCGCCCAATACCCAACGCTGACGATAGACCTGAGTCGCACGCGCCTGGCCCGGCCGCAACGCCGCAGCTGGCTGTTACAGCCATTTATGCCAGTGGTACAGGATGCGCTGGCCAGTGGCATAGCGCTGGACTTCAGCGATGTGGACAACGTGCCCTGGTACCTCTCCGACGAGCCGCCAAAACGTCTGAAACTGCCCGGTTTGACCGGGGAACAACTCAATATGCAGGTCATCGCACGCCTGGTTGGCGAACTGCCCCAGACCCTGCCCATCGCCCTGCAAAATGCCTTGGCCGAGTATTGGGACGCCGGGCATTGGCGCTGGCTTGCGCACGTGCTGATGGACACCTTGCGCGTATCCGCCCTTCGCCACACAGGCCTGGATGCCCAGGCGCAGGAGGCGATCGACCAACTGGTGGCCATCCCCGACCGTGAAGCGCGAATCGCCCGCCATGGCCAGGGTGTGGTGTTCGCCTATGGCCTGGAAGTCACCCTCAAGAGCGGGGAACAGAGCAGCCACCTGCTGAGTCCGGAACTGGTGCTGGTCCGCGCCGTGAACGGCAAGATGCCGGTGCTGCTGTGCAGCCCCGGCGGCGGCATTGAAGTGTTCGCCTCCATGGATGGGTTGGTCCAGGCCTACGGCCAGCGCCTGGGCAGCCAATATCAGGTCGACGATATCCTCATCCAGCGCTACGAGCCCGACGGCGATATCTTCGAACACCAGGCGGCGATGATCCTCAATCGCCAGTTGGCAGACCTGGGCAACCTGCGCCTGCCCACGGCCCAGCCCTTCAGCGCCTGGCAGGCGCTGTATGCTCAACTCACCGATCCCGGCCGGTTTTTCCGCGACTCGCCGGCCGCCCCACCCCAGGCCCTGGACACCCTGCGCCCACACCTGCCGAGCTGGCTGCAACAGGCCAGCGCCGACGACCGCGCGACTTACCGGCGTTATGCCCTGGCGCTGGCCAGCGCCAAACAGCGCGGCGGCGGGCGCCACTTCCTCAGTGATCTGGACGATATCCGCACCTACACCGTCAAGACCCTGCTGCAAACGCTGCAACACGACGCCGTGAACTTCGATTCCCTGATGCCGACGCCGCCGTCTGTCGCCGCGCTGCACCCCGACGACCTGCAACTGACCTTCGCCGTCACCGCTGGCTATCCGGGCACCGTCGGAATTATCCGCCACGAGCGCATGAGCCTCACGGACATGGCCATCGACAACCTGGCCAGCCGCCCCAGCGGCACCGTGACCCTGACCCATCGCCACGGCCTGGCGCTGCCGTCGTGGCTGACCGCCGACTATTTGATGGGCGCCGGTGGCCTCATTGAAAAGGTCGATATCGGCCAGCACTACCCCCGCCTGCTGGAGCAGCACCTGCTGGGCGACAGTCCCGAGGCGCAGCAGCGTGAAACGTTGTTTGCCGATCAGCAGGCCGCGCAACTGCCGTTGCTGGCGCTGGAGTTGTGCCTCAAACAACAGGCCGGCGTAAGCCGCCAGGGCACGCGCCTGGTGGCCGCGCTGATGCAGGGCAATGTTGCCGAGCAGCAGGTTGATAACCGCCAGGTGGTGATCCGTCATCTGGCGTTGGTGCGAGCCCCTGGCGCCTCTCCCGACAGCGTCAGCAACATGTACTTGATCGAAACGCGGGACGCCGAGGTCGGCCCTCATCTGCTGTACCGCCCGTTGTATGCCCAAGCGCTTCTGGAATTCGCCAGCCGCGAGGCGCTGTTCGAGGCCATCGCCCAGCCCGGCGAGCTACAAGACAGTGTGCTGACCTGGCTGAGCGACAGCGCCCGGCCGATCTATGCCCACGGTGGCTTGCGCGAACCGCATTACCTGCGCTTCGGCCAGGGCGATGAATTTGCCCCCCTGAATAAGCCGGTGCCGGCGCGCCTGTCCAGCGATGGCATCAACGATGAATTACAACAATGCCTGGTGACCGGGCGCCTGATGAGCTACCTGTTCAGCGACCACGCCCGTGGCTTGGTGCAACAGGCCAACCGCGAGTCGGTGTCCAACAGCGAGAGCCGCTGGCGGGTACTGCTGGAAGGCAGCAGCCTGTTGTTCGGCAACCTGCTGCTGCCGTTGCTGCGTGGTCGGGCGATGCTCACCGGCTGGTTGATGGCCCTGATGGCCAGCCTGGACCAGGACATACCGGCGCTGGATGCGCCCGACCGCCAGACCCGGGAACTGGCTGCCGTCGATCTGCTGCTCAACCTCGGCCTGCTGCTGTTCGAGGCGACGCCCGAGGTGACCGCGTCTTACCCGCCCCTGGCTGCCGGGCTCAAGGCGCGTGCACTGCCTTCGGCCCTCGCGCCGCGTATTGCCGAACAATGGCCGGTGCCCGCGGCGCCGACGGTTCGCGAGGGAGCCGTGGCCCTGCCAGGTGTGTTGCCGGACACCCGCCGCAATGTGCTGGACTTCAGCTTTGCCCAGACCCGTCAACGCCTGACGCCAGCCCAGCGCGTGCGGCTGAGCAGCTTCAAGGCCATCCGGCCGACGCCCCTGCCCCGCCCCGTGCTGAATGGGCCACGCAGGGGGCTGTACCTGGTTGAAAACATTTGGCACGCCGAGGCGAACGGCGAGTGGTTGCAAGTGAGCCTGGAGCCGGAGGGCGACATCAGGGTCGTCGCCCCTGGCGACCCCAACCGCAGCGGCCCTTACCTGCGCAGCGATGCCAACGGCGTGTGGTCGGTAGACACCCGCCTGCGCCTGCGCGGTGGCATGCCCCCCAGGCGAATCGCCGCCGAACGTCAGCGACGGGCTGAACGGGTCAGCCAACTGAAGCGTTCTTACGAACAGTTCATCCAGGGTCAGGTGGCCCGGCAAAACCGGATCGAGATTATCCTGGGGGTGATGACCAGGACCGCCGAAGACCCACGCTTCAGCGAAGCGCAACAGGCTGACAGTCGCCAGCGCTTCGATACGGCCCTGCAGGAACAGACATTGGAATACCAGCAGCAGTTGGACAGCCTGAAAGAACGCAGCGAGCTGGGGATTGCCTTGCCACCCGAATCGGTGGCGAGCTTGCTGGAAAACATCGTCAACAATACGCGCAAGCATGTGGTGGTGGCCGAGAAAGATCGCGGTGCGCTGTACCGCAACAACAGTCACTTCACGTCCCGAAGCACACGCCTGGCCGAGGCTGTGCTCAGTGACTTTGCGGCTTACCAGCGGTTCATCCGCGAAATGATTGCCATCAATGAGCGTTCGATCCACTGGCTGGAGCTGCGCGACCGCTACCTGGACCAACTGTTCAACCTGGGCACCGCCGGCAGCGAATACTACAACCGTCTGACCTGGGACCGTCCGCAGGAAATCAGCGCCCTGGCCGTCAAGGATTTGCTGATGCGCAACTACGAACTGATGACCCACAAGTACCCGGATCATCCACTGGTCGATGTACTGATCGACATCCTTGAACCCCTGCAGGAACACTTGCGTACCCACAGTGAGCTGAACGACCTGGAACTGACGGCCGAGGACCGCGTCAGCGTGCTGGAAAGCCTGGTGGAACACTATGGCCGGGGCCTGGATTCGTTGCAGGGGCTGGGTATCGTCAATGCCGATGAGCTGGACAGCGAATATTTTGCCAAGCTGGTCACGCTGGTAGAGGGACTGTACCAGGACGCCGCCAAGCAACTGGCCGGCGAAATCAAGCCCGTCGCCCAGCCCCCCAGGCGCCCGAGCCGACGCAACCCGGCAATGATCGGCAAGCCTCTGAAAAAAGTGATCCGTACCCCGAAAAAGGGCACCTTTATCGGTGAGGTCAAGCCAGTGGGCTCGGTGGAAACGGTGGAGGTTCGCTCCCAGGTCAGTGACCAACTGCTGGCCATGTATTCACAACGGGGGGACCAGTGGATCGAATACAAGGAGTCGCGACCACCGGCCTCTGCGCCAGCACCGCGCAGTCTGAGCCTGGTCAAGGGTGAAGCCCGCAAGCTGCTGGCCATGCTCGAAGAACACCTGCGCCGTGGCGAGCAATACCGGAGAATCTCCCGGCACCCGCAAGAAGTGCAGGAAGTGCTGCAATTTGAAGCGGTGCGTTACGACAGACTGGCCAACGAACTGCATCTGGCGATTCAGGCCCAACCCGCCGAGGCGCGTACGTCAGCGGATCAAACCCTGGTTAACAACATGCGCCAGGCGGCGGTGCGCTTGAGTGAGCAAGGCCTGGCGCTGCGTACCCAGCTGTGCCTGGACCTGCCCCCGACCCACGGCAACCTCGAGTACCTGATCGAACAGAAGCGCGCCAACATAGGGTTGCTGGGGGAGCGTATCCAACTGAGTGGCGAGCGTCGGGATTTTGTCCAGGAGTATGCGGTGAACGACCAGGGCGGCTATCCGTTGTGGTATGCGCACTTGCACTACCCGGCGGCCGATACGCCCAAGGAACTGTATACCGCGGCCCACCTGAAAACCCGGGAGCAGCGCAAGCAGAGCTACTACTCGCAACTGGCCAGGGCGCAAAGCCCCCAGGCAGTCGTGGATGTCCATCGCGGGTTGATCGGCAAGGCGTTGGTGCAGCGCTGGTTCCTGCCGCTGGCTCCCTGACCGGCTGTGGCGAGCGGAATTGCCCGCTCGCCACAGGGGGGGGGTCTTGGGTCAGTGGGCGAACAAGGAGTTGCCCTTCTGCCCCGCCAGTTTCTCCGGTTTGATCAGGAACCGCGCCAGTGCCGGCAGCAGCCACAGTGCACCGAACATGTTCCACAGCAGCATGAAGGTCAGCATCAGGCCCATATCGGCCTGGAACTTGATGGCCGAAAAGATCCAGGTGCACACGCCGATCGCCAGGCACAGGCCGGTGAACAGTACGGCTTTACCGGTGGATTTGAGGGTCTGGTAATAGGCTTCCTGCAACGGCAGACCGGCGCGCAGGAAGCTTTCCAGGCGGCTGTAGATGTAGATGCCGTAGTCCACGCCAATCCCCACCCCCAGCGCCACCACCGGCAGGGTCGCGACCTTGACGCCGATACCCATGAACGCCATCAGCGCGTTGCCCAGCACCGAGGTCAGTACCAGCGGCAGCACGATGCACAGGGTCGCCGCCCAGGAGCGGAAGGTGATCATGCACATGGTCGCCACGCACAGGTAGACCAGGATCAGGATGGTCAGCTCGGCTTCCTTGATCACTTCGTTGGTGGCCGCTTCGATCCCGGCGTTGCCGGCGGCGAGGATGAACTCCAGGCCTTCCTTGTTGTTTTCCTTGGCGAAGTCCTGCACCGCATGCACCGCACGGTCGAGGGTCTCGGCCTTGTGGTCGTTGAGGAACACCAGCACCGGCGCCAGGGAACAATTGTTGTTGTACAGGCCATCGGCACGGGCGATGGAGTTGTTCAACACATCCGGGTTACGCGACAGGGTTTCCCATTTCAGGTTGCCCTCGTTCATACCCTTGATCATCTGCTTGGACACGGTCACCAGGGAGATCGCCGACTGCACCCCCTCGGTGTTCTGCATCTTCCACATCAACTGGTCGATGGGCGCCATGGCTTCGTAGCGCGAGCAGCCTTCTGCCTTGGTCTTGACCATCACCACCAGTACATCGGAGCTGGTGGAGTAGTTGCTGATGATGAAGTTGTTGTCTTTGTTGTAGCGCGAATCCGGGCGCAGTTCCGGGGCGCCCTGGTCGAGGTCGCCGATCTTCAGGTTCTGGCTGTACCACAGGCCGCCACCAAAGGCGATCACGGCCAGGGCGACGGAGATCGGCGCGACTTTCGGGCTGGCGAAGTTCGACAACAGGCGCCAGAACGGATGGTCGCGGTTGGCGTCCTTTTTGCTCTTGGCAATCGCGCGTTTGCTGATGCCCACATAGGAGATCGCGACCGGCAGCAGGATCAGGTTGGTGAACACGATCACCGCCACACCGATGGAAGCGCCGAAGGCCAGTTCACGGATCACGCCGATGTCGATGATCAGCAGGGTGATAAAGCCGACCGCATCCGCGAGGATCGCGATCATCCCCGGCAGGAACAGTTGCCGGAACGTGCGGCGGGCTGCCGTCAGGGCGTTGTCGGCCTCACTGGATTGCAGGGCGATGCCGTTGATCTTCTGCACGCCGTGGGAAATGCCGATGGCGAAGATCAGGAACGGCACCAGCATCGAGTACGGATCCAGGCCGAACCCGAAAAAGTGCATCAAGCCCAGTTGCCAGACCACTGCCACCAGCGTGGTAATCAACACTGCGATGGTGCTGCGTACGCAGTTGGTGAACCACAGCAGCAGCACCAGGGTGATCACGAACGCGACACCGAAGAACAGCACCACCATGATCAAGCCGTCGATCAGGTCGCCGACCTTCTTGGCGAACCCGACGATATGGATCTGGACGTTGGGGTTCTGCTCCTGGAACTTGGTGCGGATCTTGTCTTCCAGTTCGTGGGAAAACTTCTGGTAGTCCAGGGCCAGCAACTTGCCCTGGTCCTGCGGGTCCGGGTAGGACTCCAGCAGCGGGATATCGACGATGCTCGACTTGAAGTCGTTGGCCACCAGGCGCCCGACCTGGCCGGACTTGAGCACGTTGTTGCGCAACTGGTCGAGGCTTTCCGGCGAGCCGTTGTAGCTCTGCGGGATCACTTCGCCGCCGGCAAAGCCCTCCTCGGTCACTTCGGTCCAGCGTACGCTGGGGCTCCACAGGGACTTGAGGCCGGAGCGGTCGACACCGGAGATATAGAACACTTCGTCGTTGATCTGGCGCAGGGTCTCCATGTACTCCTTGGAGAAGATGTCACCGTCCTTGGCCTCCACCGAGATGCGCACGGTGTTGCCCAGGTTCGCCAGGTCGTTGCGGTGCTCCATCATCTTTTCGATGAAGGGGTGTTGCAGGGGGATCATTTTTTCGAAGCTGGTGGACGGGCGAATCAACGTCGCCTGCCAGAACAGGAAAATGCTCACCAGCAGGCAGATGACGATCACTGCCGGGCGGTTATTGAAGATCAGGCGCTCAAGAAAGGTCGCTTTATCGTTGTGATGACTGCTCATTCTGTCCCCGCCTTCTTATTGTTTTTTGCGTTCGGCGCCGGTTGGCTCGGCGACGCGCACGCCACCCTGCCCCACCAGAATCAAGTCGCCATTGCCCGCCGCCGTCACTGCCGAGAGTGAAATGCGGTCCGGGCGATTGAATACGCTGAACGTCAGGCCATCGTCGTGGCTGACCACCACGCTGCCGCCGTTACCCACCACCACCAGGGTGCCGTCGTCGAGCAAGGTCGCGCCCGACAGGCCGAACTCCAGGGCGCCACGGGCGGCCTTGAGCGCCACCGGCTCCCAGGTGTCGCCAAAATCGGTGGAACGGAACAGATTGCCGCGCAAACCGTAGGCCAGCAGGGTCTTGGGCTGGGCGGTGCCGATCACGCCAAACAGCGAGCCCTCGTAAGGGCCTTCGAGTTTTTCCCAGGTCTGCCCCTCGTCGCTGGAGCGGAACATGCTGCCCTGCTCGCCGACAATAAACAGGCCGGCATCCTTGACCCGGGCAATGGCGTTGAGATGGTACTGGTCTTCGTTGTCGAGGCGGTCGCTGACATCCTCCCAGGTCTTGCCGGCGTCGGTGGTCTCGATCAGCGCACCGTAGGCGCCCACGGCAAAGCCGTGGTTGGGGTCGTTGAACAACACGTCCAGCAGCGGTGCTTCGCGGCTGAGGTCCTTGAACTGCTCGCTCCAGGTGGCCCCGGCATCGCTGCTGGCGAGGATCTTGGCGTCATGCCCGACCGCCCAGCCATGCTGGTCGTCGATAAAAAACACCGCCGTGAGCAATTGCCGGGTCGGCACCTTGGCCTGCACCCAGGTGGCGCCCTGATCATCGGAATAGAGGATATGCCCGCGATCACCGACCGCCACCAGGCGCTTGCCGGCCTGCACGACGTCGATCATCAGGCCTTTTTCGGCCCTTGGCGATTCAATGGCAAATGCCGCAGGTTCTGCGGCGTCGGTTGCAGCCTGGGCAGCCGTCGACAACGCGACAACCCCCAGCAGCGAGAGCGCTGTAGCCAGCACCGCGACCTTGCGCGACGCGAGCGGGCGGCAAAAACCCACACCCATGACAGGCTCACTCATAGACCTTTCTCCCATTTATTATTGTTAGGTCGTAACACCTTCCAGGGTGTTCGCAGTGCGCAAACCTGCAATCTAGAGCCCCTTGAGGAAGCAGGGGCCATCCTATCGGGCTTTCGAATCGTCTGACAATCGGCGCTACGTTATCTTTTGTTAACTAAAGGCCTTTTGCCCTCGCGCTGAATATAGCTGCATTCGCTGAAATGATGAGTTGCCCGCGTCCTCTGGGCGATATTTTTATTCCATATATTGATAATTGGGAATTTTTATTCTATTAATTGCGCTCCTGAAACAATAATTCAAAAGGACCACCGCCATGCGCTCACTCGGAATCGGCCTGATCGGTACAGGCTTCATGGGCCGTGCCCACGCACTGGCGTTCAATAACGCCCGTGCGGTGTTTGAGCTTCCCTTCAACCTGACGCTGGCGGCCCTGGCCGATGCCGATACCAAGCGCGCGCAACGTTGCGCCAGCGCCTGGGGCTTTGCCCAGGCCCATGGCGACTGGCAACAATTGATTGATAACCCGCACGTGGACCTGGTCGCTATCACCACCCCCAACCACCTGCACTACCCCATGGCCATGGCCGCACTGGCGGCGGGCAAGGCGGTGTATTGCGAAAAACCCCTGGCGACCAGCCTGCAGCAAGCCGACGCCATGCGCCTCGCCGCCTACGAGGCTGGAGTGGTGACGCGGGTCGGCTACAACTACCAGCACAACCCGATGATCGCCCTGGCGCGACAGATGATCGACGCGGGCGAGCTGGGGCAGATCATCAGTTTCCAGGGCGAGTTCAGTGAAGACTTTATGGCCGACCCGGCGTCGCCCTGGTCCTGGCGCTGTGAGGTGGAGCATGCCGGCGGCGCCCTGGCGGACCTGGGCAGTCATCTGCTGGCGATGGCGCGTTATCTGGTGGGCGATGTGAGCAAGGTGTGCGCCGACAGCCAGACCGTCCACGCCCAACGCCCGGCCAGCCCTGGCAGTACCGAGTGGCGTTCGATTGCGGTGGATGATCAGGTACATGCCTTGCTGCGTTTTGCCAATGGCGCACGCGGCACCGTCAGCAGCAGTTGGCTCAAGCACGGCTACAAGAATCACTTGAGCTTCGAGATCAGCGGCACACACGGCACCCTGGCGTTCGATCAGGAGCGATTGAATGAGTTGCGCCTGTTTCGCGCCGGTGAACAGGGGTTCCAGCGTTTACTGGCGGGCCCCGCCCTGCCCGGCTATGCCGCGTTCAGCCCGGCGGCGGGGCATCAGTTGGGGTACAACGAACTGAAAACCCTGGAAGTGCAGGAGTTGATCATGGCCCTGGCCGGGCAAGGTGCCGCGGGTACTGATTTTGAAGCGGCGTGGGAGGTGGAGCGGTTGGCGACAGCGCTTCGGCTGGCGGCGCGGGAGGAGCGGTGGGTCAACGTGAGCGAAATTTAAAGACCTGCACCGATTGATGTGGGCTTGTTCGCGATGGGCATAGGTAGCTATACAACTCTCTTCTGGGGTTGTGTACATATCCGTTGCTGCGGTTACGGCGGCTATTGGTTCCGCCCTTACGGCGGCTCACTTTGGAAAAGAGCGCCAAAGTAAGCAAAGCGCTCTTGCCCCACCACTCGGCACCTCGCCCAGGCTCGGTGTGCCCGTCATCCGACATTGATTTGGGGGGCCGCCGCGATGGGCCATCCATGGCCCAGCGCGGCTAACCCGGCGTCCTGCCGGGTTACCCCCCAAATCAATATCGGATGACGGCCAGCGTGGTTTAACGGGGCGCCTAAGATCAAAATCACAAGCAAAGCGAGGCGGCCTGACAGCCGACCTGATCGTCGAGGCGTGCGCGTGTACCTGTGGGAGCTGGCTTGCCTGCGATGGCGGTGTACCAGCCAATAGATTTATCGACTGATACACCGCCATCGCGGGCAAGCCCGCTCCCACAGGGGAAGGCAGCTTCGCGCTCTGGCTTTGCTGTTGCTCTGCTTTTGATCTGGCTTTTGATTTTGATCTTAGGCGCCCCGTTAAACCACGATGGCCGCAGGCAGGTATTGCGCAGTGGGCACCCCGGCATGGATGCCGGGGTAGCCGCGACACGGCCATGGATGGCCGATCGCGGCGGGCCCACGGAGCAATGCCTGACTGCGGGCATGCCGAGCCTAGGCGAGGCACCGAGTGGTGGGGCAAGAGCGCTTTGCTTACTTTGGCGCTCTTCCAAAGTGAGCCGCCGTAAGGGCGGAACCCTAAGTGGCCGTAACCGCAGCAACGGATATGTACACATACCGAAAAGAGAGTTGTGTAGCTAATCATGCCGCAATGGCAGACTGTCAGTCAGCAAATGTACTGACTAGCACTCCGTCATCGCGGGCAAGCCCGCTCCCACATTAAACCGCATCAAGTCAGCGCAATGCGCGGCGCAGGACCTTGCCCACCGTAGTCTTGGGCAATTCCTCGACGCGAAACTCGACAAACTTCGGCACTTTGTACCCCGTCAGGTATTCCCGGCAATGCGCCAACAGCTGCTCCTGGGTCAGGCTGGGGTCGCGACGCACCACGACAATCTTCACCTTCTCTCCGGTCACCCCATCCTCCACGCCAATCGCCGCCACTTCCGCAACGCCCGGGTGCAACGCCACCACGTCTTCGATTTCATTGGGGTACACGTTGAAACCCGACACCAGGATCATGTCCTTCTTGCGATCCACCAGGCGGATGAAGCCCTGTTCATTCATCACCCCGATATCCCCGGTGGACAGCCAGCCCTCGGCATCCAGCACTTCGGCGGTTTCCTTGGGGCGCTGCCAGTAGC
Organism: Pseudomonas sp. FP2294; assembly: GCF_030687625.1. Lineage (NCBI taxonomy): Bacteria > Pseudomonadati > Pseudomonadota > Gammaproteobacteria > Pseudomonadales > Pseudomonadaceae > Pseudomonas > Pseudomonas sp. FP2294. Next base: position 2,329,230 of record NZ_CP117441.1, on the reverse strand, counting down.
CCTGCATCACCTGCGGGCCGCGCACCTGCAGTTCACCCGGTTCACCGATGTCGGCGAGTTCACCGTCCTCGCGAATAAAGCGCACCCAGGTCGACGGCAGTGGCACGCCGATGCTGCCGGTAAATTCCATCTCGCGCATGCGCGAGATGTCGATAGGGCTGATGCTCACCACCGGCGAGCACTCCGTCAGGCCGTAACCCTCGATGATCGGCAGCCCGGTGACTTCCTTCCAGCGCTTGGCCACCGCGGTGTGCGTGGCCATGCCGCCGGCGATGACCAGGCGCAGGTCGGAAAAGTCCCGGGCACGGAACTCTGCGTTCTCCAGCAAGCCGTTGAACAACGTGTTGACCCCGGCAATGCCGTTGAAACGCTCCTTGCGCAGGATCATCTGCACCCGCTTCACGTCCCGTGGGTTGGCGATCAGGATATTGCGCCCGCCCAGGCACATGAACATCAGGCAATTCACGGTCAGGGAAAAGATGTGGTACAGCGGCAACAAGGTGACGTTGGTTTCCTGCTGGTTCTGGTCCAGTTGATCACCCACCCACGCCTTGGCCTGCAACAGGTTGGCGATGATATTGCGGTGGCTGAGCATCACGCCCTTGGCATCGCCGGTGGTGCCGCCGGTGTATTGCAGGAACGCCAGTTCTTCACGCGCCAGCGGCACCGGCGTATGGGTCAGGCCCCGGCCCTGCTTGAGCGTCTGGTTGAAACGCAGTGCACCCGGCAGGTTGTAGGCCGGCACCTGCTTCTGCACCCGGCGCAGGATGAAGTTCATCGCCGCGCCCTTGAAGGTGCCGAGCAGGTCGCCGATGGCCGCAATGACCACGCGCTTGACCGTGCTGCCGGCCACGACTTTTTCCAGGGTATGCGCGAAGTTCTCGAAGATCACCACGGTCTCGGCGCCGCTGTCCTTGAGCAGGTGCTTGAGTTCGTGGGAGGTGTACAACGGGTTGACGTTGACCACCACCGCTCCGGCAAGGATGGTGCCCAACAGGCAGATCGGATACTGCAAGCAGTTGGGCATCATCAACGCCACGCGATCGCCCTTGCGCACGCCCTGGGCCTGCAGCCAGGCGGCAAAGGCGATGCCCTGGGCCTGCCAGGTGGCGTAGGTCATTTCGGTGCCGATGCTGACGTAGGCCACGCGGTCGCGGTATTTGTGCAAATGTTCGAGAAACACCTCGCGCAACGACGGGTAGTCCTCGATGCCGGCGTCGATGTCGCTGGGCACCCCAGGCAGATAAGCGTTCAGCCAGATACGTTCGGTTTGGTCCAGGCTTACAGCGTTCATCGCAGTCTCCTTATTGTTGTTGTACGGCTACTTTTCAACGATGGCGGTAATGCCCAGGCCGCCGGCGGCACAGATAGAAATCAAACCGCGCCCGCCACCGCGCAGGTGAATGGCCTTGGCCAGCGCCGCCAACTGGCGGCCACCGGTGGCGGCAAAGGGATGACCGCAACCGAGCGAGCCGCCATTGACGTTCATCCTGGCGCGGTCGATGGCCCCCAGTGGCGCCTCCAGCCCCAAGCGCTCACGGCAGTAATCGGCATCTTCCCAGGCCTTGAGGGTGCACAGCACCTGGGCGGCGAAGGCTTCGTGGATCTCGAAGAAATCGAAATCGGCAAAACTCAGGTTTTCGCGTGCGAGCATGCGGGGCACGGCATAGGCCGGGGCCATCAGCAAGCCTTCGCTGCCGTCGACGAAGTTCACCGCGGCGGTTTCGCCGGTACGCAGGTAGGCCAGCACCGGCAGGCCACGAGCCGCGGCCCACTCCTCGCTGGCCAGCAGCACCACCGAGGCGCCATCGGTCAGCGGCGTGGAGTTACCGGCCGTGAGGGTGCCGTTCTGCCGATCGTAGGCCGGAGACAGGCTGGCGAGCTTCTCCAGGCTGGCATCGGCGCGCAGGTTGTTGTCGCGGGACAGGCCGCGATAAGGGCTGATCAGGTCGTCGAAGAAGCCATTTTTATAGGCCGCGTCGAGGCGCTGGTGGCTGGTCAGGGTCAGTTCGTCCTGGGCCAGGCGCTTGATCTGCCAGCGCTTGGCCATTTCTTCGCAGTGCTCGCCCATGGACAAGCCGGTACGCGGCTCGCCATTGCGCGGCAGCAGCGGCTTGAAAAACATCGAGGGGCGCACCTGCAACAGGCTGCGCAACTTGTTGCCGCTGCCCTTGGCGCGGTTGGCCGCCAGCAGCGTGCGGCGCAGGGATTCGTTGATGCCGATGGGCGCGTCGGAGGTGGTATCGGCGCCCCCGGCAACCCCCACGTCAATCTGGCCGAGGGCGATTTTATTGGCCACCAGCAACGCCGCCTCCAAGCCGGTGCCGCACGCTTGCTGCAGGTCGTAGGCCGGGGTCTCGGCGGACAGGGTGGTGGACAGCAGCGACTCGCGGGCCAGGTTGAAGTCCCGCGAGTGTTTGATCACCGCGCCGGCGGCGAACTCGCCCAGGCGCAGGCCGTGGAGGTTGTAGCGGTCCACCAGGCCTTGCAGCGCAGCCACCAGCAAATCCTGGTTGCTGTCGTGGGCGTACACCGTGTTGGAGCGGGCAAACGGAATGCGGTTGCCGCCGACAATCGCCACGCGGCGCGTCGGGGCGGGGCTGAAGCTGTAGTCACTCATGAACGACTCTCATCAAAACGCGAGGTCCAGATAAACAGGCCACGCATGTGGGGTTTGTCCCCGGCCGGATTGCGCACCTCGAATGCACGGCGCGGGCCGTCTGCCGGGGCATTCCACAGGGCGACCTGGCCGGGCAGGAAGATCGGCAACTTGAAATCGCAATGGGCCTCGGCCACGTCCAGCCCGCCTGGGGGTTGCTGGGCGGCCAGGGCGCGGCCCAGGGTCCACATGCCATGGGCGATGGCCCGGCGAAAACCGAACAGCCGCGCGCCGATCAACGAGGTATGGATCGGGTTGAAATCCCCCGACACCTTGGCAAAACGCCGCCCCAGGTCCGCTGGCAACACCCAACGCTGAGTGCGCCGCACGCCCTCTTCGGGCAATGCCAGGCTGTCGCCCCATGGCTCGCCCACCGGGTTGGCGACATCGCGACGCAGGTACAGGCTTTCGCTTTGCCACACCAACTCGCCCGCGCTGTAAGCGTGGGTGGCAATACTCAAGGCCTGGCCCTTGGCATGGGCCACCCAGCGCTCGGCAAACACTTCCAGGCGCAGGGCCTGACCTTCCTGCAGGCGTCGATGTTGGCGAATGCGATTGGCCAGATGCACCATGCCGCTGGCCGGGTACGGAAAGCTCGGGCGCGTCAGCAACATCAAGTGCAAGGGGAACGCCAGCACATGGGGGTAGGACAGCGGCACCCCTTGCTCGCGCCGAAAGCCACAGGCCCGGCCATAAGCCGCAATAGCATGGGCGCTCAACTCCACCGCCGAGCGCACCAGGCGCTCCCGGGGCAACGTGGGGGCGCCTTCCAGCCTGGGTTTGCGCATCGCCAACAGGCCGTCCAGCAGCAGGCGATTGCGCGACGGTGGCGGGTCGATAATCTGCGTCACGTCGTCCATGCTCAGGCTCCCAACAGGCTTTGGCCACATACGCGCACCACCTGGCCGTTGACCCCGCCCGAAGCCGGGTGCGCCAGCCAGGCGATGGTTTCGGCGACGTCGATGGGTTGCCCGCCCTGGGACAGGGAGTTCATGCGCCGCCCCGCTTCGCGAATCATCAGCGGGATTTTCGCGGTCATCTGGGTCTCGATAAACCCCGGCGCCACGCCGTTGACCGTGACCTGCTGCGCCGCCGCCACTGGCGCCAGGCCCTGCACCAGGCCAATCACCCCGGCCTTGGAGGTGGCGTAGTTGCTTTGCCCCAGGTTGCCGGCGATCCCGGAGATCGACGACACGCACACAATCCGCCCACCGGCCTTGAGCCCCTGCCCTTGCAACAAGGCTTCACTCAACTGCAACGGCGCTTCGAGGTTGACTGCCAGCACACTGCGCCAGGCGGTTTCGGTCATCTTGGCGATGGTCTTGTCGCGGGTGATCCCGGCGTTGTGCACCACCACATCAAACGCGCCATGCTCGGCCACATAGGCCTGCAACTGCTGCTGCGCATCGGCGCCGGTGATGTCCAGCGCCCAGGCCTGGCCGCCGACGCTGCTGGCCGCCTGCTCCAGGGAGGGCAGCGCTTGCGGCACATCCACGCACACCACGTGCGCGCCGTCACGGGCCAGCACCTGGGCGATGGCCAGGCCGATGCCACGGGAGGCCCCAGTGACCAGGGCGCGGCGGCCGCTGAAGGGTTTGTCCCAGTTGATGGCGGGGGCGGCATCGACCGGTTTTTCCAGGCGCACCACCTGCCCCGAGACATAGGCCGAACGCCGCGACAGGAAGAAGCGCAAGCTGCTGTCCAGGGCCTGCTCGGCACCCGGCGCGACATAGATCAACTGCACGGTGATCGCCCGCCGCAGCTCCTTGGCCAAGGATCGCACCAAGCCCTCCAGAGCTCGCTGGGCGATGGCCTGGGGCAAGTCCTGGCAGTGTTCGGGCGCGGTGCCCAGCACCACCACCCGCGCGTGCGGCCCCAGGCGCCGGGCGTTGGCATGGAAAAATTCGTAGAGTTCGTCCAGTTGCTTGAGGTCGACCACGGCGCTGGCATCGAACACCGCGCCCTGGACCTTGACCGTGGACGGCGCCTTGAGCGTGGCGGCCTGGGCCGGCACGGTGTCGGTGGCCTTGAAGAGGCGCCGCACTTCGTCCGCCAGGCGCCCTGCCCCAGCGATAATCACCGGGTTGGCCAGGCCCTGCTGGCCGCTGCGGTGACGTTGCAGGGCCAAGGGTTGCGGCAAGCCGATAGCCTGGGCCAGACGACGGCCCCAGGCAGAATTAACAAAAGAAAGGTAGCTGTCGCTCATAAATCAATCCGTTTTCCTGACCTGCAAATCCAACCCCTTTTGGGAGCTGGCTTGCCTGCGATGGCGGTGGATCCGATTGCATCTGTGGCGCAGATACACCGCTATCACAGGCAAGCCCGCTCCCCCATTGAGCGCGCTCGTTTCTAGTTCACCGGGGCGTTTTCACGTTTTTTGCTGCTGGGTTTGGCCGCTTGTTCCAACGTTTGCTGGCGCTTTTGCAAGGCCTCCAGCAACCCGAAGTCCTGTGGGAAGTCGTCCACCTGGATGCCGTGATCGGCGTATTCCACATAGCGCGCCAGCAAGGCGTCTTCGTCGGCGCTGATCAAATCCAGGGCGCGGGCCTTGATGCGCCAGGCGGTAAAGGCCGTGCTGCTGATCGGCATCGGGCCGAGGGTGCCTTGCTTGACCGCCGCCTTGAGCCGCCCTTCGATCAACTCCACCTGGGGTAGCAGGCGGAACGCCAGTTCGCCATAGGCCAGCTTGTCGACTTCCGGACGCGGGATGTAGGAATTGGCCAGCAAACGGTCGCGGCTTTCGCCCGGGGTCTGCACCAGCTCGGCCACTTGGGCCAGCAGGCGGTCGGAGGGTTTGCGCCGGGGAATGCCGAACGGGAAGCTCAAGCCACGCATCACTGCCGCAGCCGGCGTCGAAGGATAATTGTCGAGCACCTCGGCCAGGGCTTCATGGGCCCGCAACAAGGCATCCTGGGCCGACCAATGCACCAACGGCAGGTCGGCCTGGGGCCGGCCATCGTCCTCAAAGCGTTTGAGCACGCAGGACAGGATGTAGAGCTGGGACAGAATATCGCCCAGGCGCCCGGTGATGCTTTCCTTGCGCTTGAGCGCGCCGCCCAGCACGCCCATGGAAATATCGGAAATCAACGCCAGCACCACCGACAGCCGATTGGCCTGGCGGTAGTAGGACGCCAGCGCCGGATCCGTCTTGGCCGGTACGCCAATCAGCCGTCCGCCTGTCAGGGAATGCACTGCCGCACGTACGGTGTTGGCCAGCACAAAACTCAGGTGACCGAACATGGCGCTGTCGAACTCGAGCAACGCCTGGCGATTATCAGTGTTGCGCGCCGCTTCCATTTCTCGGAACACGTAGGGGTGGCAACGGATCAGGCCCTGACCGTAGATGATCAGGCAGCGGGTCATGATATTCGCGCCTTCCACCGTGATCGCGATGGGGCTTTGTTGATAGGCACGGGCCAGGAAGTTGTTGGGCCCCATGCAGATGCCCTTGCCGGCGACGATGTCCATGCCATCGTTGACGATGATCCGCGCACGCTCGGTGACGTGGTATTTGGCAATTGCCGAGATAACCGAGGGTTTCTCGCCGGCATCCAACGACGCCACCGACACTTTACGTACCGCATCGCAGGCATACAGGTGCCCGGCCATACGTGCCAGGGGCGCCTGCACCCCTTCAAACTTGCCAATCGGCAGGCCGAACTGCTTGCGCATCGCCGCGTAGGCCGTGGTACCGCGTACCGCCACCTTGCCCAGGCCGACGTTGGCCGACGGCAGGGAAATCGCGCGCCCAGCGGCCAGGCATTCCATCAGCATGCGCCAACCGTTGCCCACTTGCTCGCGGCCGCCGATCACCCACTCCAGGGGGATAAACACGTCCTTGCCGGTGGTCGGGCCGTTCTGGAACACCGCATTGAGGGGCCAATGGCGGCGACCACTGTTCACCCCGGGATGGGAAGTGGGGATCAACGCGCAGGTGATGCCCAGCGAGCCGGGCTGGCCCAGCAGGCCGTCAGGGTCTTCGGCGCGAAAGGCCAGGCCGAGCACCGTGGCGATGGGGCCGAGGGTGATATAGCGCTTGTCCCAGGTCACGCTGAAGCCCAGCACTTCCTGGCCTTCATGCATGCCCTTGCAGACGATGCCCAGGTCGGGAATCGCCCCGGCGTCGGAGCCGGCATAGGGGCTGGTCAGGGCAAAGCACGGGATGTCTTCGCCACGGGCCAGGCGCGGCAGGTAGTAATTGCGCTGGGCGTCGGTGCCGTAATGCAGCAACAGTTCGGCGGGGCCCAGGGAGTTGGGGACCATCACCGAAATCGCTGCCGCCGAGCAACGGGTCGACAGCTTCATCACCACTTGCGAATGGGCATAGTGGGAGAAGCCTTTGCCGCCATATTGCTTGGGAATGATCATGCCGAGGAAGCCGGCGTCCTTGGTGTACTGCCAGCCTTCGGGCGACAGGTCCTGCCAGACCTGGGTGGTTTCCCAGTCGTTGGCCATGTCGCAGAGGGTTTCTACTTCGTTGTCGAGAAAGGCCTGTTCTTCGGCGCTCAAGCGTGCCGGCGCGGCTTGCAGCAGGCGCGGCCAATTGGGTTTGCCGCTGAACAACTCGGCGTCCCACCACACGGTGCCGGACTCGATAGCCGCGCGTTCAGTGTCGGACATGGCCGGCATGATCGTGCGAAACAGGCCCAGGGCCCTGCTGGTCAACAGTGTGCGACGCAGGGGCTTGATACTCATCAGCAGCGCCGGCACCACCACCAGCAACGTCGCAACGCTCAGGCCCAGCCCTGCAACCACATTGAACAGATAGCCGCCCGCCAACCAGGCCAGGCCAGCACCCAGCCACAGGGTGGCTGCCGCTTGTCGATACGCCAGGGCAGTCGCCACAGCGAGTCCCGCCAATAACCAGATAACCATGGAGATACCTCTACTTATTATTCAGGGCACGGCACGCACAGCAGCAGGTCGGTACGGCCTGCGACTGATCACCACACTACAAACTTGAAAAGCCAAATTCAAATTTTGTTTTGAAATTTTTATTTAATGTCTTTGCGAAATAATTCTCGGCCGAACGCGTCAGCCGAAGTGTTAAAGGGAGAAGGAAATCACCAGGGGTCGCGTGGGCGCCCCACAGGTGGAGCACCGGGTAAACGCAGTAGAAAGATGCGCTGACTACGCGTTTACCCAGGCACTACGCAGATACAACCCCAGGTCAGAAGGCGTAGGTAGCCGACAGGCTGACCACTTCGCCCTTGGCCTCGGATTTGCCATCCAGCGACGCTGCGCCAAGACGGTCAACGTTCTTGGTCTTGAGCTTGACGGTCTCCACAAACTGGCGGGAATACGCGCCGTCGATGCTCAGGCCCGGAATGGCGCGGATGTTGTAGCCAAAGCCCAGGGAAGCGAAGGTGCGATCCCCATCCGGGATACGCGGGTCACGGGTGGAGTTGCGGGTTGGGGTCTGGTCGAAGGCCACACCGGCACGCACGGTAAAGTCATCCGTGAGTTTGTAGTCACCGCCGAACGAATACATCCAGGTGTTCTTGTACTTGTACGGGATCGACACGATGGTGCTGCCATTGGACTTCAAGGTCAGCGCCTCGAAGGAGGACCATTGGGTCCAGGTCACACTGGCGCCCAGGGTCAGGCGGTCAGAGAAGTCGTGTACCCAGTCCAGGGACGCGTTGGCAGGGATATCCAGTTGCGTGGAGGCATTGGCACCGCCCGGATACAGTTTCAGCCCAGGGTAAGCCAACTCGACCAGGGTTTTACCGTCGACCACCGGGGTGGTCATCAGCCCTTCCGAGCCTGGATCGGCGTACATGTTGTACTTGCCCTCCAGCTTGTTCTTGATCTTGGCGTGATAGTTCAAGCCCAGGGTGTCCTGCGCCGTGGGTTTCCAGGTCATCCCCGCAAACCAACCCAGGGAGTTATTGTCGACTTTGACCCGCATCAAGGCGAAGCCCTGGCCGGCCGGGAACGGAATCATCCCGAAGTCCGGCGACTGCGCAGCAGCGGCATACAGATCGACGTTCTGGCTCACAAAGCCTTTGGTGTGCTGGAGAATCGCACCACCACCGATGGAAAACTCATCATTGACCTTGAACGACAGGGAGCCGGTCAGGCCCACGGTTTCGATGCGGGTGTCCACCGCGAAGTCGCGACCTTTCCAATCCTCATCCCAGGTTGTGCGCGCGCCCATCGGCACCACTTGGCTCAAACCAAAGGCAAAACGATCGTTGATCGGGATCACCATGAAGCCAGTGGGTACCCACGCTTCGAAGCCGCCTTGACCGCCATTACCGGTGCGAGGTGTCGATGTTAACTCGCCAGTATTGGGATCATAGACCGTGTTGGACGTCGGATTGCCAGCGTAGTCATACGCCGACCCTTTGTATTTGATGTCGATGTTTGCGTAGTTGATGGTGAACTGCGAAATGGTCTTGTCAATGAAAGCCATGGCAGCAGGGTTGTTGTACGCCGATGACGGGTCGTTCTTGAACATCGACCCCCCACCAAACGCCCGGCCCCAACCAGCAGTGTTTGCGGTTGGCGTCATGAAACCACCCGCCTGAACGGTTCCCGCTGAGGCGATCAGCCCGCCCAACAATGCCAGGCCTAACAACGCCTGGGCCTGCTGCTTCATATTATTCATGCGTCACTCCTTATTGTTTTTATTTGTCACAGCCGGTTGGACCGAACGGCTTTACCTCAACAGATGCCTCTGACGAGGCACCTGTTTTTCACCGGGTGATCAAGCCTATTTCCGAAGTGCCGGCATCAAGGAACAATGGTGACGCCGGTAGCGCCTACGTTCAGTGTCACCACCGTGCAACTGCCGCTAAGCGGCTGGTTGGTCGCAGCAAGAGTGATACTTGGAGACGGAGCTGGGGTTGAGGCCAGCGCTACATCGATAGCCGTAGGGCCGCAGTTGGTTGGAGGGAACGAAGTGATCGTGTAACCAACGTTGTAAGCTTTACCGGCACTTGTGCTGGTGGCTTCCAGCAACCAAGGCAAACCAGTGATATTGGGTAGGTTGCACAGCACGCTTGATCCTGGAGAGATAGTTACTTTGGTGATATCTGCCTTACCATCAGGGCGCACCTTGCCTTCGAATACAGCCTTACATGTTACGGGCTGCTGAAACGACGAAGGTGATTTAACAACAATGCTCCCAGTCGCCCCTGTAGTAAACGTCGCTCCAATTGGACTAAAAGACGCCGCACTGGCCATCGAAGCCGCGCCAAAGCACAGAGCAAACGAACTTACACAAACGAGGGTTTTCAAACTTTTCATTATTTTTCCTCACATGTATGGCGAGTCATTTCGCCGGGGTAATGGCCATGATCGAGAGGTCACGGAGAAACAGCAGAACTTCCCTTTCCAGCCAAATTTCAATTCATTTACCGCTACAAATTCGGGGGTTTACTCGACGACTTTGAACGTCGGCGGCATCTTGATCGACACGGTTTTGATCTTGCAGTCTTCGCCAATCGGCACATTGACCGCTTCCAACTTGCCGGTGGCGTTATCCCAGGTGCCTTCGGCAGTGGACGGGCCACACTTGCCGCCCAGGCCAAAGGCGTGCACATCGACGCTGATCTTCGACATGGAGCCGCTCCTGGCATCCCTGGCCACTAATATCCACGGCAGGTTGATGGCTTCGACGCGGCTGCACTTGAGGCCACCGTCAAACTCGACCTTGTCGACATTGACTTGCGAACCATCGGCCGCGACCTTGCCGGCCACCTTGATGGTGCAGTCGGCGCTGATCAGCGCGCCCTTGGAAAAGCTGATGGGGCCCTGGGCAGTGAAGGCGCTGCCGGCGGGTTCGATACGGGCGGCCTGGGCCTGGTGATAGGCAATAAGCCCCAGTGCAGCGAGCACGATATGCGCAGTGAACTTGGCAGGTGTTTGCATGGTGTACGTCCTTCCCTTGATTTTATTTTTGTTAGGGTCAAACAACTTTCTTGCAACTAAGCAGCACTCGAAACCGGCAAACCGTGGGCGATGAAAACCTGCGCGATACACAGATCCCGAGTGCGCCCTACAACAGTTAATTCACATTAGAAGGTGCTGGTCTTGCCGTACTTCTCCAGTATCTTCAAGCGTTTGGATGGCTGGATATTGGCCAGGGTGACATCCCCCGAATAATGCCGTAGTACCCGGTGATCCATACGCCGGCGCCATAAGTAAGGGATATAGGCCCAGACAATCATGCTGGCGTAGCCATACGGCAGTTGCGGCGATTCATCAAAGTGGCGCAACGACTGATAACTGCGAGTCGGGTTGGCGTGATGATCAGAGTGGCGCTGCAACTGGAACAGAAAGATATTGGTGACAATACGGTTACTGTTCCACGAGTGGCGCGGCGAACACCGTTCATAACGGCCGTTAGGCAACTTCTGGCGTTTAAGCCCGTAGTGCTCGACATAGTTCACCACTTCCAGCAACGAGAAGCCGTAGATGCCCTGGATCAACAGGAAGGGAATCACCGCCATGCCCAGCCAGGCGATCATCGCGCCCCACAACACCACGCTGTACATCCAGGCGCTGAGTACGCCGTTCTTCCAGTGCCACGCCGGCAGGCCGAGCTTGCGCAGGCGTTCGCGTTCCAGGTTCCAGGCCGAGCGCGCACTGAACCACACCGAGCGCGGCAGGAAGGCCCAGAAGCTCTCCCCCAGTCGCGAGCTGGCCGGATCTTCCGGGGTGGCAACGCGTACGTGATGGCCACGGTTGTGTTCGGTGTAGAAGTGCCCGTAGAAGGTCGGCGCCAGGGTGATCTTCGCCAGCACAATCTCCAGCAGGCGCGGCTTGTGCCCCAGTTCATGGGCGGTGTTGATCGCGATGCCGGTGGCAGCGCCGGTGGACATGGCCATGCCCAGGTAGGTAAACCCACTGACCTCACCGTGCAACTGCACCCGGGCCGTCAGGAAGCTGGCGGTTTGCGCCATCCAGCTCGAAGGATCGAGGGAGGCGGTAAGTTGCAGCAGCCCGCCGCTGATCATCCAGTCGATGCCGCTGACGGCCAGCCAACCGGTGATCACCACCGAGGAAATAACGAACAACACCCCGGTGTAGACGATCCAGCGGTAGTACTTCTGCGATTCAAGGCCGCTGACAGCGGATTCCGGCGGGTTGCTGACGTCTTCGCCGAGCAGGCCGTCGATCAGCGGGATCAGGCCGAAAATCACCAGTACACCGACCCACCACAGTTGTTGTACGCCGGTAGTGATAGCCAGGGCGCCGGACAGCAGCGGGGTCGCCAGAGGCATGATGCCGAGCCACCACAGGTGGCGCTTGCCGTCGGTCCAGACGTGGGGGGCGGCCAGGGTCTGATTCATGGCAACCTCCGGGCGCACTGCGCGGCAGAGAGTGAGAGCGAAGCAAAAGAGGCAGAAAAGCGGTTCAGGCGGCACTGACGGCCACTTGAAACAAACCATGCGATAAAAGGCGTTTTTTTCATTATTTTATTCGCTCTTAGGCATTTCAAAAATCATTTCAAAATAAATATTGAAATATTTTTTTAAATAAATAGCGCGGAATCGATAGGTCGTCAACTACTTTTTCGGGGCCTTTTTTACGTGACCGGCCAGTCTCTTTTTCATCCGTTCGGTCAGGTGTCTAGGGCAAGCGTCAGCGACTTTCGACCACGCCGTGGGGTTCACGATTATTTACTCGCCAGCGCAAACGGCGGGTGCAACACCGTGGCGCTTGCCACCGGCTTGCTGCGCTTGGCCACCTGCTCGACCAGTGCCGCCACGCGCTCGGTGGCGGTGATTGGCAGCATATGGCCACGGCCTTCGACCAGCTGCAGCTTCAGCCCTGGCACCTTGTCTGCCAGGGCCTGGCCGTGCTTGCGAAAGTCCAGCACCTTGTCCCGCGAGCCATAGATCAGGCCGATGGGCAGGCGCAGTTGCGGGTAGCGTTTGACCATCTCGGGCAGGTAATCGTTGACCAGACTGATTTCGGTGGAAGCGGCATAGAAGTTATCGGGGCGCATCCCCAGCAGGCCGCCGCCACGGGTGGCGAAGTCGGCCGGCGCCGGGTCGGGAGCGAACACGCCCTTGACCACCGCACCACTGGTGAGCATGCCGATGGGCACCGTCAGCGTGCGCGACACCCAGCGCCGCAGCCAGGCCGGGCGCACCGCCAACGACAGAAACACCAGGGGGAGCATGCGCTGGGGATGGGTCAGGGGTGCCACCAGCACCAACCCGGACACCGCATGGGGATGGTCCAGGGCCAGGGCCAGGGAGATCGCCCCGCCCAGGGAATGCCCCAGCACCAGGGGCTGGCCCAGGTCCAGGGTCTGGATAAAGGTCGCCACTTGCCGGGCCTGGCTTGGCAGGTCGGCACCGGTGCCTTTGCGGCGGGTGGAATAGCCTGAGCCGGGTCGGTCCAGGGTGATCACCCGAAAGTGCTCGCGCAATTGTGCGGCCAAGGCATAGGTCAGGTTACGACTGCTGCCCATCAGGCCGTGGATCATCACCAGCGGCGGGCCCTTACCCTCGTCTACATAATGAAAGCGCTCGCCATCCACCTCCAGAAAGCGCCCGTTGCTTGGAACAGCCACTTCGATACGGCGCGTCATCCAGGCACTCAAGCCCCATAACGCCGCACTGGCAGCCATAAACACACCCGCAGCGACAACCCATTCGACAGCCATAGCTCGGTCCTCTGCTTCCCTGCTGCTGGCGATCTGACCGGTATTGGTCAAGACCTCAGCCATCGTCCACACCCTGGACTTCAACTGCGCGCGTCAAGCGTTCGTCCGTCGGACAAATCGCACATAAAGGACAAGGGTCTAGCGTAGACGACATTTTCAGGTAGATTATTTAAAATCTTTTTTAAAATAATAAATACAATTTTTCTTTGCAATGGTGTTCTATCTAAAAGCCAAAACAAAAAAGGAGCACATCCGATGTCAACACCCGTAAGGCGCCCACAGCCCACGAGGGACACCCTATGAATGCCTCTACCCAGCCAAGCGGCCCGGCAGATTGCGTCGATATCGCAATCATTGGCTCAGGCTTCGCCGGCCTGTGCATGGCGATCAAACTCAAGCAAGCCGGGCTCGACGACTTCTTTATTGCCGAACAGGCCGACTCCCTGGGCGGCACCTGGCGCGACAACCACTACCCGGGCTGCGCCTGTGATGTGCAATCCCACGTCTATTCGTTTTCCTTTGCGCCCAACCCCGACTGGACCCGCCAGTTCGCCCCCCAGGCGGAAATCCGTGCCTACCTGGAACATTGCGCACAGCGCTTTGAGTTGGCGCCGTACCTGCGTTTTGGCATGGGCCTGCAACAGGCGGTGTTCGACGAGCAACTGCAACGCTGGCAATTGCAGTTCAGCAATGGCCGCCGCGTCAGTGCACGGGTACTGGTGTCGGGGATGGGGGGACTGTCCCGCCCGGCACTGCCGGAAATTCCGGGGTTGGACAGTTTCAAGGGCAAGCGCTTTCACTCCCAGCACTGGGACCACGACTATTCACTCAAGGGCAAGCGTGTGGCGGTGATTGGCACCGGCGCCAGTGCGATCCAGTTCGTGCCGCGTATCGCCCCCCAAGTGGCGCACCTGGACCTGTTCCAGCGCACCCCGCCGTGGATCATGCCCAAGCCGGACCGCCCCATTTCAAGTTTTGAGCGCTGGGTGTTCAAGCATCTGCCGTTCACCCAGCGCCTGGTGCGCGGGGCTTTCTACTGGGCTCTGGAAGGTCGGGTGGTGGGCTTTGCGCTGCACCCGCGCCTGATGAAAGTGGTGCAGAAAATCGCCGTGCGCCATCTGCACAAACAAGTGGCGCGCCCTTCCCTGCGCAAAGTCCTGCGGCCGGACTACACCATCGGCTGCAAGCGCGTACTGATCTCCAACGACTACTACCCAGCGCTCTCACGCAGCAATGTTGAAGTGGTCACCGACGCTGTACTGCGAATCGAGGCCGACGGGGTCGTCACCGCCGATGGCATCAAGCACCCGGCTGATTGCCTGATCTTCGGCACCGGGTTCCAGGCTACCGATCCCCTGCCCCGCGACTGCATCATCGGGCGCGGCGGCATTGACCTGATGGAGGCCTGGAGCGATGGCGCCCATGCGTACAAGGGCACCACCGTACCGGGCTATCCGAACCTGTTCCTGATCGTCGGGCCCAACACCGGGCTGGGCCACAACTCGATGATTCTGATGATCGAGGCGCAGGTCACCTACATCCTCGATGCCCTGCAACAGATGCGCCGCCAGCAAATCGCCACGGTCGAGGTCAAGCCAGCCGTGGAAAGCGCCTACAACCAGCAAATCCAGGCAAAACTTCAGCGCACCATCTGGAACACCGGCGGCTGCCGCAGTTGGTACCTTGACCCGCGCACCGGCAAAAATACGACGTTGTGGCCCGGCTCGACCTGGCGCTTCAAACAGGTCACCCGCCAGTTCGCCCTGCGCGATTATCAGGTCACGCCACTATTGACCGGCGCCACACCGCGTCCCGTCGCGCCACCCCATGCCACCGCAGAAGGAAGCCTGTCATGAAGTCATTCAATGGCCGCGTGGCGGCCATCACCGGTGCCGCGTCCGGCATGGGCCGCGCCTTGGCCCTGGCCCTGGCGCGCGAGGGTTGTCACCTGGCCCTGGCGGACAAGAACCAGGCCGGCCTGCAACAAACCGTGGAGCTGATCCAGCGCAGCAGCCTGGCGCCGATCCGCGTGACGTCAAGGAAGGTGGATGTTGCCGACCGCCAGGCCATGGAGGATTGGGCCGCCAGTTGCGCGGCAGAACACGGCCAGGTGAATTTGATTTTCAACAATGCCGGGGTGGCCCTGTCGAGCACCGTGGAAGGTGTGGACTACGCCGACCTGGAGTGGATCGTCGGCATTAATTTCTGGGGCGTGGTGTACGGCACCAAGGCCTTTCTGCCCTACCTCAAGGCCAGCGGCGAGGGGCATGTGGTCAACACCTCCAGCGTGTTCGGCCTGTTCGCCCAGCCCGGCATGAGCGGCTACAACGCCACCAAGTTCGCGGTGCGCGGCTTTACCGAGTCCCTGCGCCAGGAACTGGATTTGCAACGCAGCGGCGTCTCGGCCACCTGCGTGCATCCCGGTGGGATCCGCACCGACATCTGCCGCAGCAGCCGGATCGACGCGAACATGACCGGGTTCCTGATCCACAGCGAACAACAGGCCCGCGCCGACTTCGAAAAACTGTTTATCACCGATGCCGACCAGGCCGCCAAGGTCATCCTGCAGGGCGTGCGCAAGAACAAGCGCCGCGTGCTGATCGGCCGCGACGCCTACGCCCTGGATCTGCTCGCGCGCTGGCTGCCGGCGGCCTATCAAGGGCTGGTGGTGTTCGCCAGCCGGCGCATGGCACCGAAACAGCGCAAGGCCCTGCCACCCTCCCCCCTCTCTGAACAGGAGTCGCCATAATGCTGCCCATTCGCCGCGACCTGCGTTTTACCCTGCCTGCCGAACGCATCAAGGACTGGCACGAGCAAGGCCCGTTCATCACGCACTTTTTCAATGCCCTGTCGTTGCTGTTTCCCCAGGGCGAATTGTTCTTCATGGACAGCGTGCGCCACTATCGCCAGCGCATCGACGACCCGGCGTTGAAAAAGGAGATCCAGGGTTTTATCGGCCAGGAGGCCATGCACAGCCGCGAGCACGTGGCCTACAACGAGCTGCTGCAAGCCGCCGGGCTGCCGGCCCACCTGCTGGACCGCCGCTTGAAATTTATGCTCGACCTGCAAAAGAAGCACTTGTCGCCGTCCTTCAACCTGGCGGTGACCATCGCCCTGGAACACTACACGGCGATGCTCGCGGAAATCCTGCTCAGCGACCCCACGCGTTTTGGTGATTCGCTCAAAGGCTACCAACAGATGTGGTACTGGCACGCCCTCGAAGAAACCGAGCACAAGGCCGTGGCCTTTGATGTGTGGAACAGCGTGATCAAACCAGGGCCCAAGCGCTATCTGCTGCGCACCGGGACCATGCTGTTCACCACGGTGTTTTTCTGGCTGGTGGTGTTTGATTTCCACCTGCGCCTGCTGATCGCCGATCGCCGCGCGGGCGGGCATCTGAAGGGTTTCTGGCGGATGCTGAAGTTTCTCTACGGGCCCAAGGGCGTGTTCCCGCGCATGGCGCGGCCGTGGCTGCATTATTTCAAGCCGGGGTTTCATCCGTGGGATCACGACAACCGGGCACGGTTGGAGGGGATTGATAAGCTGGTGGAAGAGATTGAGCGCACCAACGGCGCGGCAGGCGCCTATACCTGAGCCGTGGTGAGGGGGGCTGTGGCAAGGGGCCTTGTCCCCTCGCCACAAGGGTGGATTCGGTAGTCAGACCGTGCGGGAAAACTGCCCCTTCTGCTGCCCACCCAGGTACGCATCAAACGCCATCGCCACGCTGCGCACCATCAGTTGCCCCTGGGGCAGCAACTGCACCCCATCGTCCTCGACATGCAGCAAACCATCCGCCACTTGCTCATCCAACTGTGACAACGCCTGGGCAAAGTATTCGGTAAAGCGGATCGCATGCCCCGCCTCGACCCCGGCAAAGTCAATGCGCCCATGGCACATCAGGCCGTTGATCACGTCCCGGCGCAACACGTCATCGGCGTTCAGGCGGTAGCCGCGCTGCACCGGCAACAACCCGGCGTCGATCCGCGCGTAGTACTGGGACAACTCCTTGACGCTCTGGCTGTAGCTGTCGCCCACCTTGCCGATGGCCGACACGCCCAGCCCGATCAGGTCGCAATCGGCATGGGTCGAGTAGCCCTGGAAATTGCGCTGCAAGGTGCCATTGGCCCGGGCCAGGGCCAGTTCGTCGTCGGGCAAGGCAAAGTGGTCCATGCCGATGTACACATAACCCGCTTCGGTCAGCCGGCGAATGGTCAACTCCAGCAGCTCCAGCTTGCGCTCCGGCGGTGGCATGTCTTCGGGGCGGATCATGCGCTGGGCGCGGATTTGCGTGGGCAAATGCGCGTAGCTGTAGGCCGCCACACGGTCCGGGCGCAGGGCAATCAGCTTGCCCAGGGTCACGTCGAAACTGGCCACGGTCTGCAATGGCAGGCCGTAGATCAGGTCCACGCTGATGGACTTGAAGCGTGCCTGCCGGGCGGCCGTGACCAACTGCACAATCTGCTCTTCGCTCTGCACGCGATTGACCGCCGCCTGCACATCGGCATCAAAGTCCTGCACGCCAAAACTCAGGCGATTGAAGCCCAGCCCGCGCAGGTTATGGATGCGTTCCACGCTGATGGTGCGCGGGTCGACCTCAATGGAAAACTCATGGTTGTCGCTGGTATCCAGGCTGAAGCCCTGCGCCAGGCTTGCCATCAACTCGGCCAGTTGCGCATCGTCCAGGTAGGTCGGCGTACCGCCCCCCAGGTGCAACTGGGTCAGGGGCCGCGTGCGGTCGAACAGCGCGGCCTGCATCTGGATTTCGCGCTTGAGGTAGCTCAGGTACTCCACGGCGCGATGGGTCTTGCGCGTGATGATCTTGTGGCAACCGCAGTAATAACAAAGGCTCTGGCAGAACGGTATATGGATGTATACCGACAACGCCTTGGGGGCCACCCCATGGTTGCTGGCCGCTACTGCCTGCTGATAGTCATCCAGGGCAAACGCCGAATGAAACTGCGGCGCCGTCGGGTACGAGGTGTAGCGCGGCCCCGGGCGGTCGTATTTCTGCACCAGGGCCCGGTTGAACTCAAACGCTTTCATGGTCGATGGTCTCATCGTTGGAGCAAGGGGGAACCGCGCTGCCTGCCCGGTCAAACAGCGCGCAGAGGGCTTCGACCCGCTGCCGGCCCGCAGGCAGCACACAGAGGAAGCGCTCGGACAAGTCGATCAGGCCGTCCTGGTGCAGGTGCTCCAGCAGCGGCCAGATCGCCGAAAAATAGCGGGAAAAAATCACACCATAACGGCGCTCCAGCGCCTGGATATCCAACTCCAGGTCACAGGCCAGGCGCTCCATGACATGCTGACGGATCTGATCGCCCGCCTCGCAGCGCCAGCCGCGGGCGGTGGGCAACAGGTCGCTGTCCAACTGCTGACGATAGCGCGCCAGGTCGTCGGTGTTTTGCGCATACAGGTTGTCGAGCTGGCTGATGGCGCCCAGGCCAAAGCCGATATGGTCGCAGTAACCATGACGGGTAAAGCCCTGGCAATTGCGGCTCAGGCGTCCGTGTTCCTGGGCCAGCGCCAGGTCATCGTCAGGGCGTACGAACTGGCCCAGGCCAATGTAGTGATAACCGGCAGCTTCCAGGTGCTGGAAGGCGATCGCGCGCATCGCGCACTTGTCGGCATTCGACGACAGCGCCCGCGCCCGTTGCTGCTGGTAGCGCCGGGGGGCCTGGGCATAGTCGAACACTTGCAGGCGGTCCGGCTCGAGGGCGATCAGGCTGGCCAGCTTGGCTGCAAAGCTGTTGCAGGTCTGCCAGGCGTGGCCATACCCGAGGTCGACATTCACCGAGCGAAAGCCCAGGGTGCGCGCCGCGTCGATCAGCGACTGGATGGGCGCCGGGTCTTGATAGCCGGCCACCGAAGGTGTGACGTCGCTACTGGCATCCGACACGCCGATATTGATGTGATTGAAGCCCAGTTCACGCAGGCGGCCCATGGTCGCCCAGTCGGTGTGCAGCGGGTCGAGGTCGAGGCTGTAGTCACCCTGGTCATGCTCGAGAAAATGCAGGCGACTGCGCAGGTGCGCCATCAACCGCTGCAGGTCGGCCATCGCCGGGGTAGCGCCGCCCAGATGGAATTGATCCACCGGCTGGCGCCCGCCCACGTGGCAACCGACCAGGTGGATTTCCTGCTCCAACGCGTCCAGGTAGTCATCGGCCACCAGGCCCGCCGGCCATTGCAGGTTCAGCGCCAAGGGGCGTTGGCGCTGGCGACTGCTGCGCATGGCGCGCAACAGGTCGAGGGAGCCGATCCCCGTATGAAATTTGCCGATGTCGACCTGGCCCTGGTCCAGCACGCTTTGGTCACGGCGCAGGCGCCACTCGCGGGCGGGATGAATGACAGTGAGCATGACGGCCTCCGGGTCTGGCTACGGTGGATCATTGTGCGGTGCGACCGGACAGCGCACCTTGATATGCATCAAGGCCAGGGAATACGAGGGGGGTTACCAGGTGATGTAAAACATGCTTTTGGCCAGCAACACAATGGCGACCATATGGCAGAACAGGCTCAGATGAACGAAGCGCAAATAGGCCGCGCTGACCCGCCCACGACGCATCAGCCACACCGTCAGCAAAAAATGCATCAGCACACTGGCGGCGAGGATCAACTTGAGGGTCAGCAAGGCGCCGAATGCCGAACTCGATGGCGCCGCCAGCACCGGCAGATAGCGCAACCAGACCATGCCGATACCCGCGCCGAAAAGCACCAGCAGCACCCACGGCATCAAGGCCCTGGCACGGTTGCCGATGCCCTGCTCCACCAGCAGCATGACGCGGGCCGGCAGTTGCTTGTGCACGCTGGCGAGGATCAGTACTTCAAAGAACACCGTGCCGATAAACATCAGCGCCGCGAACAGATGGGCCAGCAGAAACAGGAGATAGAGCATCAGCGCCTCACAGTGGGCCGGTCCGTATGGCGTGACTGTGCCCCAGGCCGGGGGGACGCTGCCTTGATGCGGGTCAAGAGCCCTGATAATCGTTGAAACATTTGCCCAAAGCCTTGTACGCCGGGCGTTTCAAGGCGTCTGCGACAGTGTGCCACAGACGCAATCGCCCCCTCGGCTGGTAAGGTGGCGACCGCCCCTGTGGCAGAACGTCGCAGATTATCAAGCGTGATCAACACCGGTAGACTACCCACCCTGCTTGTTCACCGCTTTTCAAAGCCTGACTGACCTGTTATGCGCAGCCGTCAGGCGCTTCACGGGACGCCCACTTCATGAATACGTTACTCACCCGCCGCAAGGTCCTCACCGGTATGGGCCTGCTGGGCCTGGGCCTGCTGAGCGGCTGTGACACCGGCCCCAAGCTGAATTTCAAGTACGGCAAGGATCTGAGCAACAAGATCATGGGCCGCACGTTCAAGCTCAAGAATACCGCCGGCGAAACCGTGACCCTGACTTCGTTTCGCGGCTTGATGCCGGTGGTGTTCTTCGGGTTCACCCAGTGCCCGGCCGTGTGCCCCACCACCCTGGCGCGCATGGCCCAGGCCAAGAAGCTGATGGGCCGCGACGGCGAAATCATGCAGGTGATCTTTATCACCCTGGACCCGGAACGCGATACGCCCGAAGTGCTCGACGCCTACGTCAAGGCCTTCGACCCCAGCTTCGAAGCGCTCTACGGCACGCCGGAAGAAATCGCCGTGGCCGCCAAGGAGTTCGGGATCTTTTATGAAAAGATCCCCGCAGGCGACACCTACACCCTGTCCCACACCGCCACCAGTTTTGTGTTCGACACCCGCAGCAACCTGCGCCTGGGCCTGTCGGCATCCCTTAACGCCAAAGAGTGCGCAGAAGACCTGCTCACCGTCATGGAGGTCTGCTAATGACTGCTGTCCACACCCTCAAGCGCATCGCCCTCGGCCTTTCCCTGCTGGGCCTCGCCGCCCACGCCAGCGCCCAGGTCCAGGTCAGCGATGCCTGGGCCCGCGCCACCGTACCGGGGCAGCATTCGAGCGGGGCATTCATGACCCTCACCGCCGACAGCGACAGCAAGCTGCTGAGCGTCAAGTCGCCGGTGGCCAAGGAAGTGCAGATTCATGAGATGAGCATGAAAGACGACGTCATGCGCATGGGCCCGGTGGATGCCGTGGCACTGCCGGCCGGCCAGGCGGTGAAGCTTGATCCCGAGGGTTATCACGTGATGCTGATGGGCCTGACGGGCCAGATCAAGGAAGGCGACCAGGTGCCGCTGACCCTGACGGTGGAAGATGCCAAGGGTGACAAGCAGACCCTCGAAATCCAGGCCCCGGCCCGCAGCCTGGGTAGTGCTGGTGGTCATCATATGAACCATTGATCCTGAGGGTGGGAGCTGGCTTGCTCGCGGTGGCCATCGGTATCCTCTTCTGGGTATGTGTACATATCCGTTGCTGCGGTTATGGCGGCTATTGGTTCCGCCCAACGGCGGCTCACTTTTGGAAAAGAGCCCCAAAAGTAACCAAAAGGGCTCTTGCCCCACCACTCGGCACCTCGCCCAGGCTCGGTGTGCCCGTCATCCGACATTGATTTGGGGGGCCGCCGCGATGGGCCATCCATGGCCCAGCGCGGCTAACCCGGCGTCCTGCCGGTTTACCCCCCAAATCAATATCGGATGACGGCCAGCGTGGTTTAACGGGGCGCCTCAGATCAAAAGCAAAGCGAGGCGGCCTGACAGCCGACCTGATCGTCGAAGCGTGTGCGTACCCCTGTGGGAGCTGGCTTGCCTGCGATGACGGTGCATCAGCCAATACATTTATCGACTGATACACCGCCATCGCAGGCAAGCCAGCTCCCACAGGGGGGAATGCAGCTTCGCGCCCCGGCTTTGCTGTTGCTGTTGCTCTGCTTTTGATCTGGCTTTTGATCTTGATCTCAGGCGCCCCGTTAAACCACGCTGGCCGCAGGCAGGTATTGCGCAGTGGGCACCCCGGCATGGATGCCGGGGTAGCCGCGACACGGCCAGGGATGGCCGATCGCGGCGGGCCCACGGAGCAATGCCTGACTGCGGGCATGCCGAGCCTAGGCGAGGCACCGAGTGGTGGGGCAAGAGCGCTTTGCTTACTTTGGCGCTCTTCCAAAGTGACCCGCCGTAAGGGCGGAACCCTAAGTGGCCATAACCGCAGCAACGGATATGTACACATACCCAGAAAAGGATACCGATGGCCACCGCGAACAAGCCAACTCCCACAGGGGATCTTTGCCGAGTGCAGAGCTTTGTGCCACACCGCCCATCAAATACGGGAGTTGTGCCGAGACACCAAACTCTGAAAACCCCACGATGGATCCATCTCAGCCGATGGACGACTAATCAATCCACAATAAACAGCCTGGCCCCGGTGGCTGTGCTCGACCGGTGCCCGTCCCTGTCGTTGCCCACCTGATAACTCATCCCCGCCGTCAGGGTGAACTGGCGGCCATCCTCCAGTTCAGTCTGCAACTCCCCCTCCAGGCACAACAACACATGACCGCGCCAACACCAGTGGTCAGCCAGGTAGCCAGGGCTGTATTCGACCATGCGCACGCGGGTGGTGCCGAAATGGCAGGTGCGCCATAGGGCGCTGCCGGTTTCGCCAGGGTGCAACTCTGGTTCGATGGTCGACCAGTCGGTGGTGCCAAAAGGGGTAGCCAGTAGATCCATGATTGCCTCAGCGTTAAAGCAAAGAGCAGGACAGTACCCACAAGACCCGCCCGTCGAAAGACACAGATCGCGCCCATTTCTGGGATACAGGGGGTTGCCTTTGGTATCCTGCCGGCCCGACCTAGGTGCCCGGCCATGCACATTGCTCCGTCCCATATCCTCCACGAAACCGAACACTGGCTGCTCAACCATCACCTGGCCTCGGCCCTGCCCGGTTATTTGATGCTGGGGGCCAAGACGCCAATCAGCTCGCTGGCTGACCTGCCCGACGCGGCCCTGGCGGAAATGGGTGGCCTACTGGCGAAAACCCAGCGGGTGATGGAAGTACAGCTCCAACCCAAGTGGCTATACATCAGCCGCTTTGGGCATATGCCCGGTTTCCCGCTGCATTTTCATTTGATCCCGGTCTATGACTGGGTCGAAACGCTGTTCTGGGAGGATGAGCGCTACCGGGTGCTGCAAGACTTCGGCACTGGCAGCGACGGGCAAGCGGCGACGGATGGGGCCGAACTCACCCTGTTTATCTGGCGCGAGTTCGGTGAGAACCCGACGCCACCCGCGACGGCCGGGCTCACGGTGCCGGACGTGATCGAGCGGCTGCGGGCGGCGTTCAAACAGTCAGGCGCTTGACCATCGGGATACACGCCAGCTCCAGCCCCGAAGGCGAATGATAGATGGACTGTTCGCAGCCTTCATAACCACGCCTGCGATAGAACTGCGCGGCATTCAACGTCGCGTCCAGCACCACCTCCTCAATCCCCAACTCCAGCGCCACTTGCTCCAGGTGCTCAAGCATCTGCCGGCCAAAACCGCGCCCGATAGAACCGGGCAGCACAAACAGCGCTCCCACTTCCCGGTGCGCCGGGTCAAGCATGCCCGTGGCGACCGGCTCGCCATCGACGCAGCCCAGGTAAAACGGCTTGGCCATTAGCGCGGTATAGCCGTCCTCGGCCGCGCCACGGGTCCAGGTCAGCATCTGTTCGGCGGTGTAGGCGCCGATGCATTGGCCGCGGATCGCCTGACGGCGAATGTCGAAGGCGATGGGGCCATCGTCGTCGGTGGCGCGTCTGATTTGCAGCATGCGAATCTCCCTGAATTAACTCTGTTTGCCGTGACCTCAAGGTGCCATTAGCACACTTGTGCTAATCGACCCCGCAGGCCCCCGGCGCTATATTCCCCGGTACTCCAATGCTCCCCGCCAGCACGTCGAACCCGCCGTGCAAGGGATCGTTGTGCGTTGAAAACACTAAAACAACCCCAAGGAAGACACGCCATGAAACTGCACTCCCCTGTCGCCCGCCTTGCCCTGTTGGGCGCCCTGATGCTCGGTGTTGCCGGTTGCAGCAATATCAAGCCCACCGAAGACCACCTCAAGACCCTCTCGGAAACCAACCTCGGCGAGCCGGTCAAGCGTGTCTCCAATGTCCGCAGCGACTCCATGACCACCTATTACATCGCCAGCACCGCCTCCGGTGACTACAACTGCTCCGTGCCCAGCGGTGCCAGCGGCGGGATGTTTGCAGTGGCCAGCTTTGGCATGATGAAACCCGCCGCCTACTGCCAACCCAAGGGCGCCCGGGGTAACGGGTTGACGCCGTTTAACTAGTAACCGGCCCCTGGCTGAGGTCGCGCAGGGTGCCCCGTAGTTCAGCGGGGCGCACTGGCTTGGACAAAATGGCGATCTGCCGGTCGTGCAGCGCCGCCTGGATCTTCTCCACCTCATGCCCGGTCAGAATCAGCGCCGGCACCGCCACGCCACGCTGTGCACGCAACCGGTCGATGCACTCGATACCGGTGGCGTGGTTGCCCAGGTCATAGTCGGCGACGATGATGTCGCAATCGCTGACCAGGTTATGCCCGCTCGACTCCGCCTGCACCTGGCAGCCCCAACGCTCCAGCAATGCCTGGGTGGCCAGCAGCACGTTGTGGTCATCTTCCACCAGGCACACTTTCAGGCCGGTCAACAGCCCCGCCTGGCGTGCATCGTCGCGCACCGGGGGTTGATGGGGCGCGGTCGCCAGGTGCAACCCGCGCAGGCTGACGGACGTGCCATGGCCCACCCGGGAGCGCAGCACCACGTCCATGTCCATCAACTGCCCCAGACGCTTGACGATGGACAAGCCCAGGCCGACCCCTTCGACGTCCTTGTCGCGCAGGTGGCGGACGCGATAGAACTCCTCGAAGACCCGCGGCAGATGCTCCTCGGCAATCCCCCGGCCCTGGTCGTGAATCTCCACCCGCACCTCGCCGCCGCGCTGGCGCACGCCGATCAGTACCGGGCGCTGGCCGCCGTACTTGAAGCAATTGGAGAGCACGTTCTGCACCATCGTTGCCAACAGCGCCGGATCCACCCGCACCCAGTGGGCGCAGGGGCGCAGGCGCAGTTCTACGCCGGCCCAGCGTGCGGCTTCGGCGTTTTGCCGCAGCAGGTCGGCCAGCCACTCACCCAGGTGCACCACCTGGTATTTGGGCAGCAGCCGGCCGTTATCCAGGGTGTAGAGATCGAGAATGGAGCGGAACAACTGCGAGACGTTGAGCAGCGAACGGTCGATATTGTCCACCAGCCGCCGCTCCTCATCGCCCAACCGCGCTTCACGCAGGCACGCCGTAAACAGGCCGATGGAGTGGATGGGCTGGCGCAGATCATGGCTGGCCTGGGCGAGGAAGCGCGACTTTTCCAGGTTGGCGGCGGTGGCCTCTTCAGACGCCTTGCGCGTGCGCTCCAGCAGCAGGTGGGCGTAGACCGGGATCACCGTGCTGGTAATCATCAGCATCAGCACCATAAAGGGCTGCGCCTGCCACAACGGGGTCAGCCGATACACAATCAGCAGCGCCAGCAACGCCAGGCCCGTGGCAATCGCCAGGTAGCGCGAGCCATAGCGCATGCCATTGCCCAGGTTGACCCAGACCATCACCGCATACAGCGGCAATGCCGCCTCGCCGCCGACTACCAGGCCGAACGAGGTGCCGGTGTAGTCGTGGATCATCCCGAAAACCCGTCGCGCCGGGTAATGCCCGGGCCAGCGTGCAATCACCTGACGCAGCACAACCGAGACCAGCAGAAACAGGCAAATATAAATAATCACCGGCACATAGCGGTCCATCGACTGCCCCGGCAAAAAGCCCAGCAGGCTGATGTACACAATGGCGCAGACGGCCACCACAATACGCAGGTTGGCTTGGTCCAGTTCGGCGTCTTTCACGAACTTCATGGGCAACGTCCTTGTACGGTCATCGTCTAAACTGTGCCCCCAGCAGGCAGGCGCTGAGCAGAGTGGTAAAGTAGCACGCCACACAACCTGGCCCCAGGGAGGAGCACACCATGACATGCCGGATCATCATCGCCGACGACCATCCCATGTTTCGCGAAGGCATGCTGCGCACCGTGCAACGCCTGCTGCCCGAGGCCCGCGTGGAACAGGCCGGCGATCTGGATACAGTGCTGCACCTGCTCAAGAGCGGCAGCGAAGTCGACACCCTGATCCTCGATTTGCGCTTCCCCGGCCTGACCTGTATCAGCCAGTTGGGCGAGCTGCGCCAGCAACTGCGGCGCACCACGCTAATCGTGGTGTCGATGGTCGATGACCCGGGGTTGATCGAACAGGTGATGGCGCTGGGCGCCGATGGTTTTATCGGCAAGAACATCGCCCCCGAAGAAATCGGCCAGGCCCTGCTCGCCATCCGCCAGGGCGAGGTGCTGGTCAAGTTCGCCCCCTCGGGGCTGTTGCCCCTGGACACCAACACCCTGACCGCGCGCCAGCAGGAGGTGTTGCGACTGATCGCCCAAGGCAAGACCAACAAGGAAATCGCCAAGGCCCTGGATATTTCGCCGTTTACCGTACGCATCCATGTGTCGGGGTTGTTGAGAAGTCTGAACGTGCCATCGCGGGCAGCGGCGGCAGTGAAGTACAACACCCCTCTTTAGGAGCAGCACCATCAAAGCCCTCTCCATCGTGCGCCCCAGCGGCAGCCGCATCGCCGCAGGCGAAAAAACCCTGGAAATCCGCCGCTGGCAGCCACAACTGGAGCCTTCCCAGGACCTGCTGATTGTCGAGAACGGGCGCTTCCTGCATACCGATGGCGATGAAGATGAAACCGGCGTGGCCGTCGCCATCGTACGGGTAAAAGCAGTGCGTGCGTTCACCCCCGAGGACGTGCCAGCGGCCTGCGCCAGCTATTTCGAGGAAGGCTGGCTCGCCTGGGAACTGAGTGATGTACGGCCGCTCACCCGCCCCTTCACCGCCCTGGCGGCACGCGGGATCTACGACGTTGAATTCATGGATAACGGCGAGAACTGCATGAACAGCCCTATCAGAGTCGCCACCCCGGCAGATATCGACGCCATCTTCGACATTCGCACCAGCGTCAGGGAAAACCACCTGTCCCACGAGCAGTTGGCAGAAATGGGCATCACCCCCGATGCCATCCAACTAGCCATGCAGCAAGCGCCCTGCGTCTGGGTCGCCGAGGTGCAAGGTGTAGCGGTCGGGTTTGCCATGGCCGATATCGACGACGGCTGTGTATTTGCCGCCTTCATCCGCCCCGAATTCGAAGGCCGCGGGCTGGGCCGCAAACTGATGGAGCAGGCCGAAGCCTTGTTGTTCCAGCACCATCGACAGATCTGGCTGGAAACCGCCCAAGCGAGCCGGGCCAGTGGGTTTTACCAGCGCCTGGGCTGGGTGGAGGTTGAGCAATTGGCGGACGGGGATATTCGGATGGAGAAGCACCGGCAATAAGCCTGCCGCTGGGATTTTCGCCAGCGCACCGACCCCGCTATCATGCAGCCCCTCGTTCAATCGCCCAGCCCAGGAATCCCCATGCCCGCCCTCACCTTGCGCAACGCCACGCCGGCAGACGCCGCCCGCTGCTACGAGATCGAAATCAGCGCCTATGAGGGCGATGAAGCCGCGACCCTGGAGAAGATCGCCACGCGTATCGCCCTGTACCCGCAAGGCTTCCTGATTCTGGAAGCGGACGGTCAGGTAGTGGGCTTTATCAACGGCGGTTGCGCCCATGATGTGGTGATGTCGGATGAGGCCTTCAAGGAGTTGGTGGGGCACTCAGCGGATGCGCCGAATGTAGTGATCATGTCGGTGGTGGTGGACCCGGCGCACCAGGGCAAGGGCTACGCCACGCAATTGATGACAGCCTTTGTGCAGCGCATGCGCGGGATGGGCAAACAGACCATCCACTTGATGTGCAAGGAGCAGCATGTGCCGCTGTACACACGCATGGGTTACCAGTATGTGCAGCCCTCGGCGTCAGACCACGGCGGGATGGCTTGGCATGAAATGGTGATGACGCTCTGAGCCGGCACGGGGCCTCACCAGCTCCCTGAGGCCCCACCGCCGCCGCTGGAACCGCCGCCACCGGAAAACCCGCCACCGGAGCTTGAACTTGAGCTGGAGCTGGAGCTTGAACGGTCACTGGAACCGGAGCTCGACCCGCCCGTGCCCTGACCATAAATGAACAACGCCGCGAACGAGCTGATAGGCCAGGCGAACAACCAGCCATCAAGCCCCATCTCCAGCATGTACCCCGCCGCGCCATAGACCCCCAGCACCATCACCGATTGCACGCAAAAACCCAGCCGGCTGTGTTTCCAGGCGGCTTTCATCACCGCGAACAGGATCAGGTACAGGCCCAGCACCGCCAGCGCGGCCAGCGGCCATGCCAGCCAGTTCATAAAGGACACTTCAGTCAGGTAGTGATCCACCAACCCCAGGCCGATGCTGTAGGTCATCAGCCCCACTACGCAATAAAACACCGCCTTGGCCTGCCATAACGCGCCAAACAGAGCCGCGCTGATCGACATACAAAACGGCAGCGCCAGCACATAGATCGGCCAGGCCTTGCCATTGATCGCGGCCAGTGCCGTCAGCAACACGGTCAGCACCAGGCCGGCAATCAGGCCGCGGCGCCAATGCAGCTTGCCCGAGGCCAGCAGCACCCCGCCGACAGCCCCCAGAATCAGCGCCAGCAACACCGCAGTTTCATCCACTGTTTCGCGGGTCTGGTCTACTGCCGGCAAGTCACCCCCCTCGACCAGCACGGTCAGGGCGTCCACGGCGCGCTGCACACCGCCAGCGTAATCGCCCTGGCGAAACGCCGGGTTCAGTTGCTCCTCGATAATCCGGTGGCTCAACAGGTCCGTGACCACCCCCTCCAGGCCGTAACCGACTTCGATCCGCACAGTGCGGTCGTCCTTGACCACCAGCAGCAAAATACCGTCGTCGATGCCCTTGCGCCCCAATTTCCAGGCGCGAAACAGTTGGGTGGTGAATGTTTCGAGGTCAGCGTCGCCCGTACTCGGCAGCAGCATCACGGCGATTTGCGCGCCTTTGCGTTGTTCGAGGTCTGCCAGTTGCTCAGTCAGACGCTGCTGGGTCGAGGTATCCAGGGTATGGGTCAGGTCGATCACCCGCTGGTTCAGCGGCACATTCTCCAATGCCGGAGGCGCCGTTTGCGCCACGGCCAGCGTGGTGAACACCATGACCAGCAGGACCAAGACCGATTGCCGTATAAACTGCCCCATCGTTTGTTACCTGACGTTTCATCCTGAAGACGCCGACTTTACCTGATCAACCCGCGTTGAATCTCCAGGCTGACGCGAAAAGTTCGTGGCAACACGCCCCTGCGAGCCGGACCTTCGACATCGCGACAATCAGGGATAACTCAGCGTCACCAGGTAAGCCCCTGAACGCAACGGTTTGCCTGCCGCATCGCTCAAGTTGTATTGCCGATCGAAGTAACGACCATCGCGCGTTTCAGTCACCATCTTGACCTTGACCACCGAGTGGTCCAAGGCACTGACGGTACGCACCGGCTCGACACCCTGGGCGCTGACGTTGCTTGCGGGTACAAACTGCGGGCAACCACTCAGGGCCAATGTCGCCCCCGCCCCATCGCCCGTAGTGCATGTTGCCTCGACGATGCTGCCGCGGAAATGGATAACACCGTGGCTCACGGGCGCCGCCTGGGCAGTGCCACTGACGAGCGCGAAAAACAGGCTGATACCGACTGCCAAACGTTGACTGCTCATATTGAACGCTCCTGGGTATGTACCCATCACGTCGGCAAGCTTGGTCGGTTTCTTGAGTGTTTGAGAAATGCCTGATGGTTAATTTTTCAAGGATGCCAACCGGGTCTCATATTGCGCCTCGCTGCGCACCTACAGGACCGCGCCCAGAGCCTTCAACAGCACGCCATCGCGGCCATAGATATCCGGCGCGTACAGCAACGCCCCCTGGCTATCCACCTGCACCGTCCAGTACCCCAGCAACACCGGGACCGGCGTAGCCAGGCGGAACTCATGGGTCAGCCCGGTCGCCAGCAATTCCTCGGTCCGCGCTTTTTCTGCCGGGTTCACCAGCAGATCGCGCAGCAGCATCGGCTGCTCCACCCGCACACACCCCGAGCTGAACGCCCGTGGCCCCTTGCTGAACAACGGTTGGCTGGGCGTATCGTGCAGGTACACGGAGAATGGATTGGGGAAGCGCATGACGATCTTGCCCAGCGGGTTGCGCGGGCCGGCGTCCTGGCGCAGGAGGATGTTGCCGGGGTGCGACCAGTCCACCTGCTCGGGCGACAGGGCGCGGCCTTCACTGTCGAGCACTTTGAGGTTCTGTTGGCGCAGGTACTCCGGGTTCAGGCGGATGGCCGGCAGTTTGTCCTCGCGCATGATGGTCGGCGGGATGGTCCAGGTGGGGTTGAGGGTCAGGCGTGTGATGCGCGACTTGAGCAGCGGCGTCTGCCGTTCGGCGCGGCCCACCTGCAGGCGGGTCTGCCACACGGGCACACCACCCTGGTAGACACTCAACTGGGCCGCCGCGACGTTGACCAGAATGCCATCCGGCTCCAGGTCCTGGGCCAGCCAGCGAAAACGTTCGAGGTTGACCCGCAGTTGCTCGCGGCGCACCGCCGGGCTGACGTTAAGCTCGGCCACCGTGCCCGGGCCGATCACCCCGTCGGCTTGCAGCGAATGGCTGGCCTGGAAGCGCTTCACCGCCGCCACCAGCTCATTGCCGTATTGATTGCCCTTGGGCACGCTCGCCAACTGGCCGCCACTGACCAGGCGTCGGGCCAGGGCCGGTACCCGTGGGTCTTCGCCGCCGGGACGCAGCAATGGGCCGTCGGCAATCACACCCCACTGCGGCAAGGGTTGCAGGCGTTGGGTGGCATAGGCCGCGCGCAGGCTACGATACAGATCGGCTGCGGGCCGGGCCTGGTCGAACGCCGCCGGCATATCCGCAAGCCCCGCGTTGGCCAGGGCCAGCACCGCAACGGCCGGATCCTCAGTTGGCGGCTGGGAATGCCACAGCGGCTCGTAATGGGCCTGCTGCAAACGGCCATAGTGCAAGTCATGCAGGGCCTGCAGGTAGTGCTGGCTGGTTGCGAAGTCGGTACACAGCACATTGCTGGTGGTTGCCACGTCGGGCAGCCGGTAGTGCGCCGGATCGAGGCCGTCGTCGGCCAGCAACAGCAACTGGCCCTGCAGGGCCGTTCGGCGATCGTCCACCGACCACAGGGCAGCATTGCCTTGTTGCTGGTAAAAAGCCTGCAGCCGCAGCTCGGCCGGTGTATCCAGTTGGGTCGCCAAATCGGGGCAAACACTCGACAACTGCCCAAGTGCCAGCTGTACTGGGTTTGGCGGCTCGACTGGCAGTTCATCGGCCATGGCGACCAATGGTGCTACGAGCAAGCAAAGGCTCAAGTAACATGCGTGTTTTTTGAACAATGGCTTAGCTCCAATCTACGGCGGAGATGCTTGATAAATGCTGAATATTTACTGCCGACTCGGCCTGATCGCCGCCACCCTGGGCGCGTTCTGTACGGGTGCCTTCGCAGAGAATGCCAAACCTCATACCTTGTATAACAGCCTGGCGCGCTCGGCTCCAGAACTCAATCCCACTGTACTTAAAAGTGCCCTCAGCGCGATGCAGTGTGCTGTCAATAACGGCCAGGAACGCTCTGAACGCCTGGCCGTGATCGACTACTCGCAACCTTCGACCGCCCGTCGCCTGTGGATTTTCGATCTGCGGCAAAAAAAACTGGTGCTACGCGACCTGGTAGCCCACGGGCAAAAATCCGGGGAAAACTTCGCCACCCAGTTCTCCAACAGCGAAGGCAGCCATCAATCCAGCCTCGGGTTGTTCCGCACCCAGGAGAGCTACCAGGGCACCCATGGCTACTCGCTGCGCATGGACGGCCTGGAGCCGGGGTTCAATGACCAGGCCCGCGACCGTGCCATCGTGATCCACGCCGCCGACTACGTCAGCCCCTTGTGGAGCAAGCGTGAAGGCCGCATCGGCCGCAGCCAGGGCTGCCCCGCCGTGCGTCCGCAGGTGGCGCGCCAGGTGGTGGACAAACTCAAGGATGGCCAGTTCATGTTTTCCTGGTACCCCGACCAGCGCTGGCTGAAATCCTCGCCCTACCTCAATTGCAAGCCGCGCCAGATCGCCAGCGCCGGTTGAGGTAGTATCTGGAAGGCCGAGCCTGACCAGAGAGAGAACCTCCAATGCTTTTGCACCAGTCAACGTGGATCGAGATAAGCCAATTTCTCGACCGTAGCCGCACCGTGGTGATTCCTATCGGTTCCAATGAACAACATGGCCCTACCGGCCTGTTGGGCACCGATTGGATGTGCCCGGAAATCATTGCCCATCACGCGCAAAAAGACGCCGATATCCTGGTCGGCCCGACCTTCAATATCGGCATGGCCCAGCATCACCTTGGGTTCCCCGGCACCATCTCCCTGCGCCCGTCGACGTTTATCGCCGCCATCGGTGACTGGACCCGCTCCCTGGCGGCCCACGGCTTCGAGAAAATCCTGTTTCTCAATGGCCACGGCGGCAATATCGCCACCATCGAAGCCGCCTTTTCCGAACTGTACGCCGAGGCCAGCTTCGCCCGTCGCCCTGCCGGCTTTGCCTTGAAGCTGTGCAACTGGTGGGACCTGGAAGGTGTTGGCGAACTGGCGCGCGCGCAGTTCCCGACGGGGCATGGCACCCATGCCACCCCTTCCGAGATTGCGATTACCCAATGGGCTTATCCGGACTTGATCAAGACCGCCGACTATTCACCACAGATCGCGTCTTCCGGCCCGATCCGCGAGGCCCAGGATTTCCGCGCCCGCCACCCGGATGGTCGGATGGGTTCCGACCCGGCCCTGGCAACGCCTGAGAAAGGTGCTGAACTGGTGGTGCTGGCCGCCAAGGGCCTGGTGTCCGCAGTGGAGGCTTTCAGCCGCGAAGCCATGCCACACTGACGGTTGCGACACCGGCACACAATAAAATCTATAAGAAGGACCTCTCCATGAAACCCCATCAGAAGACCTTTGATCGCATCCGCAACGCCGTCCTGCCAGAGTATCGCGAGCGCGTTGCCGACTATTTGATCGAGTACGAAAACGTCCTGCAGGACCCGACTGCCGATGCCGATCAGGCCAGCGCCGCCGCCCAGCAGTTGCGCGGCTACATACGCGGCCTGAACACCACCCGGGTGCTCGGCATGGAAGACTGGGAAGACCTCGACCGCCGAGTCGCGCAGGAATGGCCGCTGGGCGCTACAACGCCGGACGTGCCTGGTTGACCCAGGCCTGTACCGATGGCCGCTGCCACTGACGCTGGGCATATGCCACCAACCGCGCGGGCACCGGATCGCCATTGAGGATCAGCCGGTTGAGCATCACGGCCAGGTCCACATCGGCAATCGACCATTGGCCAAACAGGTAGTCGTCGCCCTCGGCCAACCATTGCTGCGCCGCCGCAATCAGCTTGTCGGCCGCCATCTGGGCCTGGGTTGATAACGGGCCATACTGGACCCCGCAAAACACCACCAGTGTGGAGCGTTCCTGGCGGATCGCCAGCAGGTCGCTGCGCAACCATGCCTGAATCTGCCGTGCCCGCGCACGTTGGCGCGGCTCCCTGGGGTACACCGGCACCTGCGGGAACACATCCTCCAGGTACTCGGTAATCGCCGACGACTCGGACAAGGCAAACCCAGCCTGCTCCAGGGTCGGCACCCGCTGGGTCACGGACAGCCCGGTAAAGACCGGAGACTGCTGCTCCAGCGCGTCAAGGTCGAGGGGGCGCACCTCGAACGGTAGGCCTTTTTCCCGCAGGGTCACAAACACCGACATTGCATACGGGCTGGTGAACAGGGCATCGACGTATAAGCGCATCGGCAGGTCAGTCACGGTGGCATCTCCTTGGGTGAGCAGCCACGCTACGAGATGTGCGGCGATAAATACAATGTCGCTTTTTTATCGGCCCATTCCCGCGAGGAATACTAGCCAGAAAATCCGCCGCCCGTGAGGAACGCCTGCTCCTGCTCAGTCGTCACCCGGCCCAACGCCGCGTTGCGGTGCGGAAAGCGACCGAATCGCTCGATGATCTCGGCGTGTTCCTTGGCCCAGTGATAGGTACTGGCGTCGAGCTGCTTGTTCAAGGCCAAAGACCGTTGTTGGTCCTCAGGGCTTTCGGAATGTTCGAAAGGCAAATAGCAAAACGCCCGCAATGCCGGATCAATCAGCCGATCCATCCCGGCGTCGATCATACGTGCGGCATAAGCCCTGGCCAGTGGATCGGTCGCGAACATATGGGCGGTACCCCGGAAGGTATTGCGCGGGTATTGATCGAGCAGGATCAGCAGCGCCAGCGCGCCTTCGGGCTCGTCCATCCAGTGTTCCAGTTCGCCCCTGGCTGCCTGGAAGTGCGCCTCGTGGAAGCGGGCGCCAAACTCGGCATCGAACTGTGGATCTTTCTTGAACCAGCGTGATGGGCCCGCCGCCGTCCAGAATTGCACGACAGCCTTGATATCAACGGGGACGCTCATAAGTCACTCCAGGGTGGTCAAAGTCTGCGCCCTACCCTAGCACTTGCAGGGCCCGATTCCGACTGAGAAATCCACAGCTGCCGACCAATGTTATAAGATAACCGCCCCTACATTCCCGCCGGCGACCCTGCACCATGACCGACGCTGTTCCCGCTGCCCGTTTACGCCAACGTCTGCTCTCCATCGACGCCCTGCGCGGCCTGGTGATCCTGTTCATGTTGCTCGACCACGTGCGCGAGACGTTCCTGCTGCACCGCCAGGTCAGTGACCCGATGAACATCGACAGCACGGAGCCGGCGCTGTTTATCAGCCGCACCCTGGCCCACTTGTGTGCGCCGGTGTTTGTGTTGCTGACCGGCTTGTCGGCGTATCTGTACGGCGAAAAGTACCAAGGCCGTGGCGATGTTGCGGCGTTTCTGTTCAAGCGCGGGCTGTTCCTGGTGGTGCTGGAATTTACCCTGGTGAACTTCGCCTGGACCTTCCAACTGCCCCCCAGCGTGATCTATATGCAGGTGATCTGGGCCATCGGCGTGAGCATGATCGCCCTCGCCGCGCTGGTGTGGCTGCCCCGCCCGCTGCTGATCGGCCTGGCGCTGGTGATCATTGGCGGGCATAACCTGCTCGATGGCGTGCATTTCGCGGCGGGGTCGGCGTGGCATATTTCCTGGACGATCCTGCATGAGCGCAGCTGGATCGAGGTGAGCGACACCCTGCGCCTGCGCACGACCTACCCGGTGTTGCCGTGGATCGGGGTGATTGCCCTGGGTTACAGCCTCGGCCCGTGGTTTTCCGGGGCGATGCCGGCGGCGCGGCGTCAGCGGTATCTGTTGCTGGCGGGCATTTGCGCGCTGGTGGGCTTTGGGGTGCTGCGCGCGATCAATGGTTACGGTGAGGCGCCGTGGCACAACTATGACAGTCCGGTGCAGACCTGGATGAGCTTCTTCAACATCACCAAGTATCCGCCGTCATTGCTGTTCCTGGCGCTGACCCTGGGCGTGGGGCTGGTGTTGCTGCTGGCCTTTGAACGCGCCGGGCAGCGGCGCTGGATCGACATACTGGCGGTGTTCGGCGCGGCGCCGATGTTCTTCTACCTGCTGCACCTGTATGTGCTGAAGGTGTTGTACGTGATGGGTGTGGCGCTGTTTGGCCTGAATCAGGGGACGCACTTTGGGTTCGACAGCGTGGGGGCGGTGTGGCTGGTGGCGTTGTTACTGCCGCTGGCGTTGTACCTGCCCGTCCGCTGGTTTGCCCGGTTGAAGGCCCGGCGGCGGGATATAGCGTGGCTCAAATACCTCTGAGCACAAAGATCCACATGTGGGAACTGGTTTGCCTGGGATGGCGGTGGGTCAGTTGTCAGAAGTGGTGACTGGGCTGCCGCTATCGCGGGCAAGCCCGCTCCCACAGGGGATCCGCGCGTGGTAGAGAATTTGGGTATCGCCACAAATCAAATGTGGGAGCTGGCTTGCCTGCGATGGCGGTGGGTCAGTTGCCAGAAGTGGTGACTGGGCTGCCACTATCGCGGGCAAGCCCGCTCCCACAGGGGGGTCTGCGCGTGGCAGAGAGTTTTGGTGCCGCCACAAATCAAATGTGGGAGCTGGCTTGCCTGCGATGGCGGTGGGTCAGTTGTCAGAAGTAGTGACTGGACTGCCGCTATCGCGGGCAAGCCCGCTCCCACAGGGGGGTCTGCGTGTGGTAGAGAATTTGAGTACCGCCACAATTCAAATGTGGGAGCTGGCTTGCCTGCGATGGCGGTGGGTCAGTTGTCAGAAGTAGTGACTGAACTGCCGCTATCGCGGGCAAGCCCGCTCCCACAATGGGATTTGTGTCAGCCGCAGTTACGCCCATTCAGCGCGCAATTGCCGGGCAGCTGTAACCATGTGAATCAACGCCGCTTCCGTCTCCGGCCAGGCGCGGGTCTTCAGGCCGCAGTCGGGGTTGACCCATAGGCGCTCGGCCGGGATGCGCTGGGCGGCTTTGCGCAGCAGGTTGGCCATTTCCGAGGCGTCGGGCACCCGGGGTGAGTGGATGTCGTAGACCCCCGGGCCGATGTCGTTCGGGTAAGCGAAGGCTTCGAACGCATCCAGCAGTTCCATGTCCGAACGGGAAGTCTCGATGGTGATCACGTCGGCATCCATCGCCGCGATGGACTCGATCACGTCGTTGAATTCGCTGTAGCACATATGGGTATGGATCTGGGTTGCGTCACGCACACCCGAGGCGCACAGGCGGAACACTTCGGTGGCCCAGTCCAGGTAGTGCTGCCACTGGGCCCGGCGCAGGGGAAGGCCTTCACGGAACGCCGCTTCATCAATCTGTACGATCTTGATGCCCGCCGCTTCCAGGTCCACCACTTCGTCACGGATCGCCAGCGCCAGTTGCCGGGCCTGCACTTCGCGGCTCACGTCTTCGCGGGGGAATGACCACATCAGCATGGTCACCGGGCCGGTCAGCATGCCCTTCATGACCTTGTCGGTCAGGCCTTGGGCGTAGCGGATCCACTCCACGGTCATGGCTTTCGGGCGGCTCAGGTCGCCGAAGATCACCGCCGGTTTCACGCAGCGAGAGCCATAGCTCTGCACCCAGCCAAAGCGGGTAAATACATAGCCGTCCAACTGTTCGGCAAAGTACTCGACCATGTCGTTACGTTCGGCTTCACCGTGCACCAGCACGTCCAGGCCAAGGTTTTCCTGCACTTCAACGGCGTGCTTGATCTCGCTGTGCATCGCCTCGACATATTCGGCTTCGCTTAACTTGCCGGCCTTGAACGACTGGCGCGCCAGGCGGATCGACGCGGTCTGCGGGAACGAACCTATGGTGGTGGTCGGGAACAGCGGCAAGTCGAGGCCGGCGCGCTGCTGGGCGATGCGCTGGGCAAACCGCGACTGGCGCTGGCTGTCCTTGGCGGTGATAGCCGCCACGCGGGCCTGGACCGCCGGCTTGTGGATACGCGGCGAGGCCCCGCGGGCCGCTTGCACGGCGCGGCTTTGGGCCAAGGCAGCAAGCACCTTCGGCGCTTCGGGCTGGTTGATGGCCTGGGTCAGCACCGCGACTTCTTCACACTTTTGTACGGCGAAGGCCAGCCAGCTTTTCAGCTCGGCGTCGAGCTTGTCTTCACGCCCCAGATCCACCGGGCTGTGCAGCAGCGAACAGGACGGCGCCACCCACAGGCGATCACCCAGGCGTTCATGGGCGTGCTGCAAGGTAGCCAGGGCATTTTCCAGGTCGCAGCGCCAGACGTTCCGCCCGTTGACCACCCCCAAGGACAGCACCTTATAGGCCGGCAGACGGTCGAGAATCGTCGGGTACTGGTCAGGTGCACGCACCAGGTCAATGTGCAGGCCATCGACCGGCAAGTTGGCCGCCAGGCCGAGGTTTTCTTCGAGCCCGCCAAAGTAAGTGGCGACCAGTTTTTTCAGCGGGTCACGCTGGATCAGGTTGTAGGCGCGTTCAAACGCGTTTTTCCAGTCCTGGGGCAGATCCAGCACCAGGATCGGCTCGTCGATCTGCACCCATTCCACGCCCAGGTCCGCCAGGCGCTGGAAGATCTGCCCGTACAGCGGCAGCAGGCGGTCGAGCAGGTCGAGCTTGTCGAAGTCACCGCCCTTGGCCTTGCCCAGCCACAGGTACGTCAGCGGCCCGATCACCACCGGCTTGACGGTGTGCCCCAGGTCGCGGGCCTCCTGGACTTCTTCGAACAATTGGTCCCAGCCCAGGTGGAACTGCTGGTCCGCGCTGAATTCAGGCACCAGGTAGTGGTAGTTGGTGTCGAACCACTTGGTCATTTCCTGGGCGTGGGCACCGCCGCAGCAGCTGTCGCTGACGCCACGGGCCATGGCAAACAGGGTCTTGAGGGTGGCATGCCCGTCAGCCGGGCGGAAACGCTCGGGGATCACACCAAACATCAGCGAGTGGGTCAGCACCTGGTCGTACCAGGCAAAATCCCCAGCCGGCAGCAACTCGATGCCGGCCTGTTTCTGCAAGTCCCAGTGGGTCTTCCGCAATTCACGGCCGACGGCGCGCAGACCGGCTTCGTCCAGCTCACCCTTCCAAAACGCTTCCTGCGCTTTTTTCAGTTCACGATCGCGTCCAATGCGCGGAAATCCAAGGGAATGAGCGACAGCCATGACAAAAACTCCAATGTGTTGGTATGGGAGCTATTGTCGGCAGCGGGTCATAATGAGACAAACTCATTTTACTGTAGATGATCACGAATATCGCTCATGATCGACCTGCCCCAGGCGTTTTATGGAGACGGCTGAACGTGACGGAAGTCCCACCAACTGGCAGAAACTGGTTTTTTCTTGACCTCGGGTGGATAGAGCGAGCGGACAAAGTTGATATCACCCTCGGAGAGCTCATTGTTGTCCCCAATAGCATCTCCACTGTTGAGCCAGGATGAATTGAAACCATAATGCATGATGGATTTACGATCATAGTCAGATGACACAACATCGGAAACCAACGGCCCAAAATTCGCTTTTAGTTCTTTCTCCCCACCTTTATCCATGTAGGTTTTCTTGACTTCGGACCAATTGATATCCAAATCATTGTTTTCGTGCTGATGTTCATGTTGCAACCCCAAAACATGACCGAACTCATGCTGGATCGTACCGGCGTTATAAGCATTCGGCCCACCCTTGAGGCCGATGACCATTGTAGGTTTGTCGGGCGGTACATAGAGCGAGCGGGTACCCAAGTACGAATGCCCACCGGAAATATCGTTGTCTGCGGCAATCCGGATATCCCCGTCGGCGGCGTCAGTGAACTCAAAGTGCAGATTGACGTGAGGCGCCCATTTGTTGATGTTGGCTTTGGTAAACTCTTCTTGCGCTTTACTCATGCCCATCAGGGAAATTCTTATGACTGAGTGTTGTGGCCATAACGCCGAAGCTGACGCCACCCCACGCTTTTGCCTGGAAGACGCAGCAACCTCCCCCTTGGCAGTTTGATCGGCGTTCTCGTTGGGCAGGTAGTCCGGTGGATAGACAGATAAGTGAGCGTTCAGTTGGACAGTCAAAGTCGTAGCTCCAGCAGCGATGTATTTCCCATTACGTCGTAATTCGGCGCTATAGGTTCCACTGGGGCCATGACAAGAGTTTACGCGTGACGATCAAGCGTGCGCCTGGCGACTAAACCACTGCCTGACCGCCTGGCCACAGGGTTATGGACCCATTTGCTGACCAATACCTGAGTGGCCTGTAGGCCCAAGCCTGCAAATTCCGCTGACTAACCTTTCGATCCTGAGCAAGTGCGGGCACAATGCCTGTCCTTTTTTGGCAGGCTCCGCCGCAGGCTCTGAAAAATGATCAAAACCCCGTATTACCTCATCGACAAACAGAAGCTTCTGGTCAACATGCAGAAGATCGCCTACGTGCGCGAGCAGTCCGGCGCCAAGGCGCTGCTGGCGCTCAAGTGCTTTGCCACCTGGTCGGTGTTCGACCTGATGCAGGAATACATGGACGGCACCACGTCCTCGTCGCTGTACGAGCTCAAGCTCGGTCGCCAGAAGTT
Organism: Pseudomonas sp. FP2294; assembly: GCF_030687625.1. Classification (NCBI taxonomy): domain Bacteria; kingdom Pseudomonadati; phylum Pseudomonadota; class Gammaproteobacteria; order Pseudomonadales; family Pseudomonadaceae; genus Pseudomonas; species Pseudomonas sp. FP2294. Next base: position 2,288,981 of record NZ_CP117441.1, on the reverse strand, counting down.
CGAAGGTGAAGCCCACGCCTATAGCGTGGCCTGGGCCGACGATGAGATCGAGGAGATGCTCGACAACTGCGACAAGATCATCTTCAACTCCATCAGCCAGCTGCAGCGCTTTGCCGAGCGCAGCGAGGGCAAGACCCGCGGCCTGCGCGTCAACCCGCAAGTGAGCAGCTCCGATTACCTGCTGGCTGACCCGGCGCGCCCCTTCAGCCGTCTGGGCGAGTGGGATCCGGTGAAGATCGAAGGCGTGATCGAGCAGATCTCCGGCTTCATGTTCCACAACAACTGCGAGAACGGTGACTTCAACCTGTTCGACCAGATGCTGAACACCATCGAAGAACGTTTCGGCGCACTGCTGCACAAGGTCAACTGGGTCAGCCTCGGCGGCGGCATCCACTTTACCGGCGAAGGCTATGCCATCGACGCGTTCTGCCAGCGCCTCAAGGCGTTCTCGCAGAAGTACGACGTGCAGGTATACCTGGAACCCGGCGAAGCAGCGATCACCAACAGCGCCTCCCTGGAAGTGACCGTACTCGACACCCTGTACAACGGCAAAAACCTCGCCGTGGTCGACAGCTCCATCGAAGCCCACCTGCTGGACCTGCTGATCTATCGCCTCAATGCCAAACTGGCGCCGAGCGATGGCGAACACACCTACATGGTGTGCGGCAAGTCGTGCCTGGCCGGTGATATCTTCGGCGAATATCAATTTGATCAGCCGCTGGCCATCGGCGATCGACTGTCGTTCATCGACACGGCAGGCTACACCATGGTCAAGAAAAACTGGTTCAACGGCCTGAAAATGCCGTCCATCGTAGTGAAACAACTCGACGGTACAGTCGAAGTGGTTCGTGAATTTGGTTACGACGACTACCTGTCCAGCCTTTCGTAAAGCGGACAGATAAAGGAGAGATAAAGCAATTGAAAAAGAACGTTCTTATCATTGGTGCAGGAGGTGTCGCCAAGGTGGTGGCCCACAAGTGCGCGCAGCACAACGACGAACTCGGTCGTATTGCTATCGCGTCGCGCAACATCTCCAAATGCCAGGCCATCATCGACAGCGTCAAGGCCAAGGGTAGCCTCAAGGTACCCGCGCAGATCCAGGCCTTTGCCCTGAACGCCCTGGACGTGGAAGCGACCAAGGCACTGATCCGCGAAACCGAATCGCAGATCGTCATCAACGTCGGCTCCGCCTTCCTCAACATGTCGGTACTGCGTGCCTGCATCGATACCGGCGTGGCTTACCTCGACACCGCCATCCACGAAGAGCCGGGCAAGGTCTGCGAGACCCCGCCGTGGTACGGCAACTACGAGTGGAACCACCTGGAGGAATGCAAGCAGAAGAACATCACTGCGATCCTCGGTGTGGGTTTTGACCCAGGAGTGGTCAACGCCTATGCGGCGCTGGCGCAACAACAGCATTTTGACCGCATTGATTCGATCGACATTCTCGACGTCAATGCCGGCAGCCACGGCAAATATTTCGCCACCAATTTCGACCCGGAAATCAACTTCCGCGAATTCACCGGGCAGGTGTGGAGCTGGCAGAACAGCCAGTGGACCAGCAACACCATGTTCGAAGTAAAACGTACCGACGACCTGCCGGTAGTGGGTTCACAGAACCTGTACCTGACCGGCCACGATGAAGTGCACTCGTTGTCGAAAAACCTCGACGTGCCCAACGTGCGGTTCTGGATGAGCTTTGGCGAACACTACATCAATGTGTTCACCGTACTGAACAACCTCGGCCTGCTCTCCGAGAAACCGGTCACCACCGCCGAAGGCCTGGAAGTGGTGCCTTTGAAACTGGTCAAGGCCGTGCTGCCTGACCCGTCCTCGCTGGCACCGGGCTACACCGGCAAGACCTGCATCGGCGACCTGGTCAAGGGCACCAAGGATGGCCAGCCACGCGAGCTGTTCATCTACAACGTGGCCGACCACGAAGACGCCTTTGCCGAAACCGAAAGCCAGGGCATCTCCTACACCGCCGGCGTACCACCGGTAGCCGCTGCGCTGCTGGTGGCCCGTGGCGAGTGGGACGTGCAACGCATGGCCAACGTTGAAGAACTGCCAGCCGAGCCGTTCCTCAAGGCACTGGACGTGATGGGCCTGCCGACCCGTATCAAGGACGAAAAAGGCGACCGCGCCTGGGATGCTATCGCCTGATAGCGTCTTGATCGACGGATCGCTCCCACGTCCTGTGGGAGCGATCAAAAACATTGCCCGGATCGTTGCATGGGCGGATATCAATGTTGCCAGTGCCTAAGCTATCGCAGGCAAGCCAGCTCCCACAGGGGTTATCAGTGTTTGCGGGATCTGCGCACCTTAACGTGGGCGTCCTACAGCGAACACGCAATGCCATCTGGCCCAAAACAATGTGGGAGCTGTCGAGCCCCAGCGAGGCTGCGATGGCGGCAGTATTGCTGGCATTGATGTTGGCTGACCCACCGCTATCGTAGCCTCGCTAAAGCTCGACAACTCCCACAGGGTTTATCGGTGTTTACAGGATCTTCGCACCTTAACGCGGGCGTCCTACAGCGAACACGCAATGCAATCTGGCACAAATTAATGTGGGAGCTGTCGAGCCCCAGCGAGGCTGCGATGGCGGCGGTACTGCTGGCATTGATATTGGCTGACCAACCGCTATCGTAGCCTCGCTAAAGCTCGACACCTCCCACAGGGTTTATCGGTGTTTGCAGGATCTGCGCACCTTAACGTGGGCGTCCTACAGCGAACTCGTTATGCCAGCTGGCCCAAATTAATGTGGGAGCTGTCGAGCCCCAGCGAGGCTGCGATGGCGGCAGTATTGCTGGCATTGATGTTGGCTGACCCACCGCTATCGTAGCCTCGCTAAAGCTCGACAACTCCCACAAGGTTTGTCGGTGTTTGTGGGATCTGCACACCTTAATGCTGGCGTCCTACAGCGAACACGCAATGCCAACTGGCCCAAATTAATGTGGGAGCTGTCGAGCCCCAGCGAGGCTGCGATGGCGGCGGGATTGCTGGTATTGATGCTGGCTGACCCACCGCTATCGTAGCCTCGCTAAAGCTCGACAACTCCCACAGGGTTTATCGGTGTTTGCGGGATCTGCGTGCCTTAACGCTGGCGCACCAGATGCTTCCTACATCCGTTTCAGGTTGTCCCTCGGAAAGGTGCTGACTAACCTTCCCGTTGCCGCTGCCAAATCAGCGACCGGATTTGACCGTCCGACCAAACCAGTACGCTACAGCACCCCAGACCTATTTCAGGCGTTTTTCTTATGTCTGATGTATCGTGTCGCGGCAGCTGTGCGCGGGATACCTTCGGGTATGCCGGAATCACTGGTTTCCGGTCGGTCAACCCGCGTACAGCTGCCACCCTACTCGTTTGACCGCGAACGGTGGCAGCTCCACCTACCAGGAGCTTCACCATGATCAAACACAGCCCCAACCCCCCACCCAGCTACGATGCCAGTCTTCTGCGCGATGCGGCGTATCGTGCGATCAACCACTATCTGCACCCCGAGCCCCCCACCCCAACCGCTCAACCCAGCGACCCGGCGTCAGCAGCATTATTTACCGTGCGCACCGACCTGGACGCCGAAACCCTGCTGATCAATGCCTCGCAAGACCTGGCGTCGATCAACGTGATCGCCACGCACCTGGCCTTTGAAGTCGACGGTACGCACCGCAGCGTGGCGCTGGGCCTTTGCCGGATGCTCGAAGGCGTGCAGCTGCTGGTCGACCAGGCGCTGGATGGCTGCGCACAACCGGCCCTGTAGAGCTGGAATGCCGTTTTATGTAGGAGCGAGCTCGCTCCTACAATTACCGGTTGTTGCACCCCCCCTCGCACAAAAGGTAGTATTGAGAACGATTCACAATACCACCCTGAGAAAGTCGACCCGTGCAGTCACCTCCAATCCGCAAGCTGGGCTTCTTTTTCAACGACCATCACCGTTGGCTGCTGCAACATATCCAGCATCGCGTGCGTAACCATGCCGATGCCGAAGACACCGCCGCCGATACCTTCTGCCAGATGCTCGCCGCCCGGGTCGACCCCGACAGCATCGAGCAACCCCGGGCCTATCTCTCGACCATTGCACGCCGGCTGATTTTTGATCGTTACCGCCGCAGCCGTCTGGAAACCGCCTACCTGGAGCGCCTGGCCGCTGCCCCCGAAGCCTTGGCGCCCTCCCCCGAAGACCAATTGCAACTGATCCAGGCCCTGGTGGCGATTGACCGTGCCCTCGACGGCTTGCCGCTGATCGTCAAGGCCACGTTCCTTTATAGCCAGCTGGACGGCATGAGCTACGTGGCGATTGCGCGCAAGTTGCAGTTGTCCGAGCGCACCGTCAGCCGCTACATGAAACAGGCCCTGCGCCAGTGCTACCTGGCCGAGCTGGCCCCGTGAGCAAGGCGCGCCTGGACCCGGTCAGCGAGCAGGCCATCGACTGGATGGTGCGCCTGCGCGCCGGCAAACCGGATGCGCGGATGCAGGAACGCTTCAATGCCTGGCTGGCCCTGGACCCGGCTCACGCCCAGGCCTGGGCCCGTTTGCAGGAGCGCCTGGGCGGCTCGTGGAACACCCTGCGCACCCTCGAAAAACGCCTGCCCGGTGAAGCGCGGCAAGTGCTGTTGCAGCCCCATGGTTCGCGGCGTGACGTGCTGCGCGCCATCGGCGGCCTGGGACTGCTGGGCGGCGGCCTATGGCTGGCGGCGCGCAGCCCGCTGGGCGACAACCTGTTGGCAGACCTGCACACCGCGCGCGGCCAGCGCCAGACATTCACCCTGGCCGATGGCAGCCGCCTGAGCCTGAATGCGCAGAGCGCGGTGGATGTGCAATTCGACCAACACCAGCGCCTGATCATCCTGCGCCACGGCGAACTGGTGATTCAGGTGGCAGCCGATGCGCAACGGCCGCTGCGCGTGCGCACTGCCCAGGGCAGCATCCAGGCCCTCGGCACGCGCTTCCTGGTGAGCCAGGAGCCGCAGGCTACACGGCTGGTGGTGCTGGAACACTCGGTGCAGGCGACCCTGCGCAACGGCGTGCAGCGCACCGTGCTGGAGGGCCAAGCCGTAATGCTGCAGGCCGATCGGATCGAGCCGCTGGCCGGCAACCAAGGCTTCCGGGCCGACTGGCTCGCCGGGCACCTGAGTGTGCTGGACGACTCCCTGGAACAGGTGGTCAACGCCCTGCGCCCGTACAGCCGTGGTTTTGTGCGCGTCGATCCTCAGGTGCGCGACTTGCGCGTGCAGGGGGTGTTCCCCCTCAACGACCCGCACCGCGCCTTCGGCGCCCTGGCCGAAACCCTGCCGATCCGGGTCGATCACTACAGCCCGTGGCTGACCCTGATTCGCGCCAAATAACCCGGGCAACATTTTTTATGCAAATAACTCTTATTTGTGTCCGGTTTTCATTTTTCGTCCCACCTATCTCCTGACACGTCCACACCTTCAGGAGAATGCTGTGCTCAACCCTTGGCCCCACGCCCTTTCTGTCGCCGTTGCCCTGGCAACCCTGGCGAGCCCTGCCCTGGTGCAGGCGCAAAGCCTGTCTTTCAACCTGCCGGCCGGCCCGCTGGCGCAAACGCTGAACGCCATTGCCAGCCAGAGCGGGCGCATTGTGTCCCTGGACCCGGTGCTGGTGCAGGGCAAGCAGGCCAATGCCGTGATTGGCCAGATGCCGGCCGAACAGGCCATGGACCGTGCGTTGTCGGGCAGCGGCTTGCAGTTGCGCATCACCGAGCAAGGTAATTTCAGCGTCGAGCCTGCCACCGACACGGGCAGCGCGCTGCAATTGGGCGTGACCTCGATTGTCGAGCACAGCATCGACCCCACCACCACCGAAGGCAGCGGTTCCTACGCCGCACGCGCGGTGACAATCGGCAAGGGCACCCACACCCTCAAGGAAATCCCCCAGTCGATCACGGTGATGACCCGCAAGCAAATGGATGACCAGGACCTGGTCGACCTCAAGGACGCCGTCAACCACACCACCGGCCTGGTGGGCGTGCAAGGCGTGGGCAAAGGCATGATCATCACCTCCCGCGGCTTCCAGATCGACGACTGGCAGTACGACGGCGTGCCGATCCCGCGCAATACCTACGCCCTGGGCAACTGGGCGACCCAGGACATGATTTTCTTCGACCGCCTGGAAGTACTGCGCGGCGCCTCCGGCCTGCTGCAGGGCACCGGCAGCCCCGGTGGCGCAATCAACCTGGTACGCAAGCGCGGGCAGACGGCACCCACCGTGGCCCTTACCGCCAAGGCCGGCAGTTGGGACCACTACGGCCTGCAACTGGACGCCGGCGGCCCGCTGAACCAGAGCGGCACGATCCGTGGGCGGATGGTGGCCGACGAAGACCAGAGCGATTCGTTCATCGACTACGAATGGAGCAAGACCCACTCGCTGTACGGCGCCCTGGACTTCGACCTGCAGGAAGACACCACCCTGGGCCTGGCCGTCAGCCGCACCAATGCCGAATCCCGGCCGATGCTGCGGGGCCTGCCGCGCTACAGCACGGGCAAGTCGATTGACCTGTCACGCTCCACCTTCAGCGGCTCGCGCTGGAACCACTCGCAGATCGACGTCACCACCCTGTATGCCGACCTGGAGCATCGCTTCAACGACGACTGGAAGTTCAAGGTCGGCGCGGTGCGCATGAGCGAAGAAAACACCTCCACCCACCAGCGCGTGCAGAGTACCGGCAACGGCATCAACGCCGACGGCACCGGGTTGACCTATGCCGATTGGTACACCGATTTCGACGGCACCAAGATCGGCCTGGACACCCACCTCACCGGGCGTTTCGAAGCACTGTCCATGGCCCAGGAAATTACGCTGGGCGGCAACTATTCCAAATACACGTCCAACGACATCATTGCCCGGACCTTCAATAAAAGCACCGACAACATCTTCGACATCGACAACAACCGCCCCGAAATCAGCTACGAGGGTCTGATGAACACCCCCGGCGGCAGTGCAACACCGAGCAAATACGACATCCGCCAAAAAGGCCTGTATGGCAGTTGGCGCGTCAAGCCCATCGACCCGTTGACCCTGGTACTCGGCGCCCGTGTCAGTTGGTATGACTACAGCTATACCTCCTCGGGCATCGCGGCGGTGACCCACGCCACCACCGTCAACGACCCCAGCACCACCAACGAAACCGGCGAAGTCACGCCCTACGCCGGGATCGTCTACGACCTGAGCCGCGAGTGGGCGGTGTACGCCAGCTACACCGACGTGTTCGAGCCACAGACCCAGCGTAACCTCAGCGGTGCGGTGGTCAAGCCGGTGATTGGCAGCAACTACGAAGTCGGGCTCAAGGGCGAACTGCTGGACGGGCGGGTCAATACCTCCCTGGCGCTGTTCCGCTACGACCAGGAAAACCGTGCGATCACCGACTTCGCGCTGGGCGAAGTCCCTGCCTGCGGCAACAGTTACTGCGCCACCAGCTCAGGCAAAGTCCGCAGCCAGGGCCTGGAAGCTGAAATCAGCGGTGAAGTGTTGAGCGGCCTGCAACTGTTTGCCGGCTATACCTACAACACCACCAAGTACCTTGAGGACCGGGATAACAAGGGCAAGGTATTCAGCCAGTGGACGCCCAAGCATATGTTGCGGGTGTGGGGCGACTACCAGTTCAGTGGCGACTGGAGCAAGGTCAGCGCCGGGTTGGGCTTTACCACCCAGAGCCATACCCTGGGGTATGAGTACAACTATGACGTGGCGGGCTACACGGTCTGGAACGCGCGGCTGGCGTATCAGATGACGCCGGAGGTGGGCTTGGCGGTCAATGCCAACAACCTGTTCGACAAGACCTACTACGCCTCCGGGTACAACCAGTTGAATGGCAACAACTTCTACGGCGATCCGCGCAATGTGATGTTCAGTGTGAAGTACACGCCGCAGTTCTGATGGGCTGACACAGCGATGGCGTTCCTGTGGACGCCATCGCTGGCGAGCTGGCCGCTGCTGCGAACGCCGTTCACCTTATTCCCGTGGTCCGCCCTGCCCAAACCGATAAATCGACAGGCAGTACAACCCCAGCGCCGCCACCGCCAGCAAGCCCCCCGCCGCGCCGATCCAGGCAAAGCCAAAATGCCCGCCGACCCAACTGCCCAGCAGCGCGCCGCCGCCGATGCCGATGTTGTAGATCCCGGAAAACATCGCCATCGCCACATCGGTCGCGTCCGGTGCCAGCACCAGGACCTTGGACTGCAGCGCCAAGCCAAAAGCCATGATCGCCATGCCCCAGAACACGCTCAGCACCACCAGGTACGAAACGTCACCACTCAACGGCAACAACAGCCCCAGGCACAGCGCCAGCACCGACACGGCCACCAGCAAAAAGCGGTAAGGGTTGAAACGGTGCAGCAAGCTGAACAGTAACGACCCCATGATCCCCGCCCCGCCAAACACCAGCAGCACCAGGGTCACCGCATTGCCCCCCAGGCCCGCGACGCGTTCGACGAAGGGTTCGATATAGCTATAGGCGGTGAACTGGGCCGTGACCACCATGGCCGTCAACACGTACAGCGCCACCAGCGCCGGGCGCTTGAACAGCATCGGCAGGCTGCGCAGCGAGCCGGAGTTCTGGCTCGGCAACAGCGGCAAGGTGCGCGCCAGCCAGAACACCAGCACAGCGGCGAATCCGGCGATCACAATAAAGGTGGTGCGCCAGCCCATGGCCTCGCCCAGCAGACGGCCCAAAGGAATGCCCAGGACCATCGCCAGTGAGGTGCCCGTGGCCAATAAGCCCAGCGCCTGCACCTGCTTGCCCGGCGGCGCCAGGCGTACCGCCAGGGAGGCGGTGATCGACCAGAACAGCGCATGGGACAAGGCAATGCCGATGCGACTGACCATCAACAAGCCAAAACTGTTGGCCACGCTGGAGAGGATATGGCTGGCGATAAACATGCCGAACAGCACAATCAGCAACTTGCGCCGCTCGACGTTGCGGGTCAGCAACATCACCGGCAGCGACGTCAATGACACCACCCAGGCATAGATGGTGAGCATCAGGCCGACCCGGGCGATCGGCATGTCGAAGCTGGCGCCGATGGCACTGAGCAGGCCGACCGGGACGAACTCAGTGGTGTTGAACACAAAGGCCGCCAGCGCAAGGGCGATGACCGGCTGCCAGTTGGCTTGAGGTGTGGCGGTGGAAGTACTCATCGACAGGTCGTTTTACTCAGTTGCGCGCCGATCCTGACGGCCCGATGCCTGCCCTTGAGCGGCGCCGAAAAATAGTAACACGATGGCTCAGGGATCGACTTGCGCCATGATCTCGGGAATCGACTCCGGGCGCTTGGCATAGCGCTGGGCCAGTACCGCGCAGACCATCAACTGGATCTGGTGGAACAGCATCAGCGGCAGGATCAGCACGCCCATGGTGCTGCCGGCAAACAACACCTGGGCCATTGGCACCCCGGTGGCCAGGCTTTTTTTCGAGCCGCAGAACAGGATGGTGATGCGGTCTTCCTGGTTAAAACCGAACGCCTTGCCCAAGAGCGCGGAAGCCATCAGCACCAGCGCCAGCAGGATGCAGCAGGCCACCACCAGGCCGCCCAGCTCCCACAGGGGGATCTGGTGCCAGATGCCTTCGTTGACCGCCTCGCTGAAGGCGCCGTAGACCACCAGCAGGATCGAACCCTGATCGACGAATTTCAGCCAGTTTTTATTGCGCCCCACCCACGCACCGATCCAGCGTCGGGCGATCTGCCCGGCAATAAACGGCAGCAGCAATTGCACGCTGATCTTGAGAATCGCATCCACCGTGGAGCCGCCGTCGCCATGCACATTGAGCAACAAGGCCACCAGCAACGGCGTAAGGAAAATACCGAACAGGCTGGACGCCGCCGCGCTGCAAATCGCCGCCGGGATATTGCCCCGCGCCAGGGAAGTGAAGGCAATCGCGGACTGCACCGTGGCCGGTAGCGCGCATAAGTAGAGCATGCCCATGTACAGGTCTTTGCCGATCATCGGCGACAACAGCGGCTTGAGCGCCAGGCCCAGCAGCGGGAACAGCACGAAGGTCAGGCTGAACACCAGCAAATGCAATCGCCAGTGCCCGGCACCGGCGACGATGGCCTGGCGCGACAGCTTGGCGCCATGCAGGAAAAACAGCAGCGCGATGGCCAGGTTAGTCACCCAGCCAAACGCCACGGCGGCCTGGCCGCTGACCGGCAACAAGGAGGCGAGGACCACCGTGGCAATCAGGATCAGGGTGAAGTTATCAGGTAAAAACCGGGGGCGTTTCATTAGCTGTTCTTCCAGGGGTTGCCAGGGCGTCGTGGCGACTCTAACGTAACGGCTGCCTACCGACTAACGCCAATGAGCCAGTAAATGCCGCCTAAAGGACATGAAAAGGCCGTTCGCCGCAGCATCCCCGGGCTCGCCAGCCTGCCGCGCCCGGTGTATGGCCGCACCGAATCCCTGCCCAACCGCGCCCTGACCCGTCGCCATAGCCACCCGTGGGTGCAGTTGTCGTATGCGATTTGCGGGGTGCTGGAGATCCACACCAGTGCCGGGCGCTTTGTCGCCCCGCCGCAGCGCGCGGTGTGGATCCCGGCGGGGGTGCCCCACCGCGTGTTCAGCTCGCCCCACACCGAAATGCGCAGCCTGTACCTGGACTGCAGCGTGACGAGCTGGGCCGTGGAACGTTGCCAGGTCCTGGCGGTAAGCGACCTGCTGCGCGAGTTGATCCGCCGTTTCAGCGAACTGCCGGTGGAATATGCCGAAGACGGCCCGGACGGGCGCCTGGCCCTGGTGCTGCTGGACCAGTTGGCCGCCGCGCCGCAGGTTGACCTGATGCTGCCCCTGCCTGTGGACAGCCGGCTGCGACAGATCTATCGCAGCTTGAGCCTGCACCCGGAACAGGCAACCACCCTGGGGCAGTGGAGCCAGAAGTTGGGGGTCAGTGAGAAAACCTTGAGCCGGTTGTTCTTGCGCGATACCGGCCTGACCTATCGCGCCTGGCGCCAACGGCTGCGACTGCTCAGCGCCCTGCCCGACCTGGAACGCGGGGAACGGGTGACGGATGTAGCGCTGGGCTGTGGGTATGAATCGGTTTCGGCGTTTATCGCAGCGTTTCGCCAGCAGTTTGATGCGACGCCAGGGGAGTTTTTTCGCTGATTGAATACCGCGGCTTTTGACCGTCCACAATCCCCCTGTGGGAGCGGGCTTGCTCGCGAAGGCAGTGTGTCAGTCGATAAATTCAGTGACTGAACCACCGCCTTCGCGAGCAAGCCCGCTCCCACAGGGGATCTTGGCCGGGCACAGCGTTTTGGCCACACCACCCATCAAATGTGGGAGCTGGCTTGCCTGCGATGGCGGTGTACCTGTCATCAATGAGAGAGACTGGACCACCGCTATCGCGGGCAAGCCCGCTCCCACATTTTTGACGTCAGCGCAACAAAGACGAACTCGCACGCACCTGCAGCTGCGGCGCCACCTTGATCGACTCGACAGCCTCGCCCTCGATGCGCTTGAGCAGCAGTTCAACCGCATGGCGGCCCATCTCTGCCAAGGGCAGGCGCACGCTGGTCAGGGGAACCATCAGTTCGTTGGCCAGCGGTATGTCATTGAAGCCCACCACGGCAATGTCCTTGCCCGGCATCAAGCCCTTGTCACGCGCAGCACCCATCAGGCCGATGGCCAGGAAGTCATTGACCGCAAAAAACGCCTGGGGCCGTGGGTTCAGGCTCAGCAGATACTCGCCCTGGCGATGCCCGGTCAGGCTGTCAAAAGGACCATTGAGCGTCCACTCCGGGCGTAGCGTGATGCCTTGCTCACGAAAGTAGCGGGTAAACCCACGGGTGCGATCCGCCCCGGTCGAGGCGTGCCGCTCACCCGCCAGAATGGCCACATCGCGACAGCCCAATTGGTACAAGTGCTCGGCCGCCAACCAACCGCCCAACTCATCGTCACTGCACGCCGCCAGATGCCCGGCAATCTGCCGGCTGACCAACACGTAGGGGATGTGCTTGCGCGCCAACAGGTCGAGCAGCGGCTGGCTTTCGCCCACATGGGAGTCGCCGACGATCAGCCCGGCCACCGAGCGGCGCAAGGCGTGCTCGGCACGCGCCATCTGGCGTGGCTGCTGGTCGTCGGTATTGGAAACGAAGGTGAGGTAGCCGGCCTGTTCGGCGGCACTGTCGATGCTGTCATAAATGGTCGCCATCACCAGGTCGGTGAGCCTGGGCATGAGCACACAGATTTCCTGGCTTTTGCGCAACTTCAGGCTCGATGCCTGGGTGTTCGGCCGGTAATCCAGCTCTTTGGCCAATGCACGAATGCGCGCCACCACTTCGGCCGAGGCCGCTCGCTCGACCCCGGCCGGGTCGCCATTGAGTACCCGGGACACCGTGGACACATGCACACCCAGTGCGGTCGCCATGGATTTCAGGGTGGCAGGGCGAGATGGGCTCGGCATGGTGGAGAGGCTTCCAACTGTCTGATATTTAGCGCGCAGATTCTACCCGAACGGGCGTGTCGCAGCCGCAGGTAAATTTTTACCCAAACGTTTGACTAAAATTTTTACGAGCCTTACATTTCGCCAACCCAAACGTTTGGGCAAACAATAAAAAATACGCCGGACGCGGCCGACTTTTTGACTTCTGCCATCATTTTGAAGAGTCAGATCCTTATGAACAGCCCCGCTATCCCGTCTTTCCGCTACCAGATTTTCTTCCTGATCATGCTGATGGCACTGCTCAACTACATCGACCGCGGCGCGATTGCCTATGCGTCGGCGAGCATTCTGCCCGAGTACGGTTTCGACAAGGCCGACTGGGGCAACGTGCTGGGATACTTCGGCTACGGCTACATCCTGGGGGCATTGGTCGGTGGCATTCTGGCCGACCGTTTTGGTGCCAAGCGCATCTGGCTGATCGCCGGCGCCACGTGGTCGATCTTTGAAATTGCCACGGCCTTTGCCGGTGACTTCGGGCTGGCGTTCCTCGGCGGCTCGGCCATGGCCGGTTTCGCCACGATCCGCGTGATGTTCGGGTTTGCCGAAGGTCCGGCGTACTCGGTGATCAACAAGAGCGTGGCCAATTGGGCCACGCCCAAGGAGCGCGGTTTTGTGGTTTCGGTCGGCCTGCTCAGCACCCCCTTGGGGGCACTGCTCACCGCACCAGTGGCCGTGGGCCTGCAAACCCTGACCGGCAGCTGGCGCAGCATGTTCGTGGTGCTGGGCGTGGCCAGTCTGGCGCTGCTGATCTATTTCATGACCCGTTTCACCAACACCCCGGATGAAAACCCGCGGGTATCCAAGGCCGAACTCGACTTCCTGCGTAAAGAGCGCGCCGAAGCCGCCAATGCCTCGACCCCCACCACCAGCGTCGCGCCGGTCTGGCACTTCTTCAAGAACAAGGACCTGCTGCTCAATGCCATCGGTTACTTCTCGTTTGTGTACGTGACGTTCCTGCTGCTGACCTGGACCCCCAAGTACCTGCAGGATGAGTTCCACTACAACCTGTCGTCGCTGTGGTACATGGGCATGATCCCCTGGACCGGCGCCTGCTTCACCGTGCTGCAGGGCGGCAAAATATCGGACTGGCTGCTGCGCCGCACCGGCAACCTGAAAGTCGCCCGCAGTTGGCTGGCCGCGACCTGCCTGCTGCTGACAACCCTGTGTTTCATCATGGTGTCCCAGGCCCAGACCGTCTGGGGCGTGATTGCCTTGATGACGTTGGCCAACGCCTTAAACGCCCTGCCCAACTCCGTCTACTGGGCCGTGGTGATCGACACTGCGCCGTCCAATCGGGTTGGCGCCTACAGCGGCATGACGCACTTTATCGCCAACACCGCTTCGTTTATCGCCCCGATGCTCACGGGCTACCTGACCGTGCATTACGGCTATTCGTCGATGTTCGTGGCCGCCGCAGTGGCCACGGCGCTGGGCATGAGCGCAATGCTGATGGTGCGCCCAGGCGGTCGCCAGGTCGCCCCACCCTCTGTACCCGCAGCTGTTTGATGGAGTTGTTTATATGAGCCTGGTGAAGCCTACCCACGCTGGATATTTTTGCGGTCAGTCGATCATCACGCTGGCCGAGCGCCTGCGGGCTGGCAGCGTGACCAGTGTCGAGCTGACGCAAGCCGCCCTGGACAGCATCGAGCGCTTGAATCCGCGATTAAATGCGTTCGTTCAAGTCGATGCCTGCGTCGCCCTGGCCCAGGCGCGCAAGGCCGACGCGCTGTTGGCCCAAGGCCTGGACCTGGGCCCACTGCACGGCATACCGGTCGCGGTCAAAGACAACATCGACACGTTTGACTACATCACCACCTACGGCTCCGCGCATTTCGAGGGTTTCCAGCCGGACCGCGATGCCCTGTGCGTACAGCGGGTGCGCGAAGCCGGGGCGGTGATTATCGGCAAGACCCTGACCCACGAATTCGCCTACGGCCCGACCGGCGACCGCTCGTTGCAAGGTGCTGCACGCAACCCGTGGGATGCCCGTTGCATCACTGGCGGCTCCAGCGCCGGCAGTGCCGCGGCGGTGGCCAGCGGCATGGTACCGCTGGCCCTGGGTACCGACACCGGCGGCTCGATCCGGATCCCTTCGGCCTTGTGCGGCACGGTCGGCTTCAAGCCCTCGTTTGCCTGCGTGCCGGTGGACGGGGTGTTCCCGCTGTCATCGAGCCTCGACCACGTAGGCCCCATCGCCAACCATGTCGAAGATGCGCGCCTGTTGTTCGAGGTGTTGGCCGGACGCGCCGGTACGCCTGCAACCCACCCGCAGCCGCTGCGGGTTGGCTGGATGACTTGCCCCAGCTTCGGCCCGGTCGACGCCGACGTGCATCAGCAGGTCTATGGGGCGGCGCAGCAGCTGTTTGGCGACGCACTGCAGGAGACCGACGAACTGCACCACCTGGCGGCGGGCATGAAAGACACCCTGCTGATACTGCAACGTGCCGAGGCCTTCGAGGTGCATGCCGAACGCATGCGGGATGCGCCGCATAAGTTTGAACAGGAGGTACGCGAGCGTCTTGAGGTATCGGAGGAAGTCAGAGGCTGGCAATACATTCGCGCACAGGCCAGCCAGGCGCAGTACAAAGCGGCGATGGCGCGTCTGTTCGAGCACTATGACTTGCTGGTTTCGCCCAGCGTGCCGATTACCGCGACTGAGGTGAATGCACGCGAGGTGCGGGTGGGCGAACGGGACATTGATGTACGCGCCGCCGTGCTCAGCTATACCAGTGCCTGGAACCTCACCGGCCTCCCCGCGCTCAGCCTGCCGGTGGGGCACGTGAGGGGCATGCCGGTGGGGTTGCAGGTGATTGGCGCCGCTGGCGCGGATGATCGCCTGTTGCAACTGATGAGCAGGCTGTTTGTGCGGGAGTAAGGGCAAGACCCCACAGGTTGAATGTGGGATCAGGTCTTCAGCCTATTCGCCTGACGAAGCCAGAATCGCCTGCAACAACACATCCGCCCCCGCTGTGGACCAGTGCGGGTGGATCTCTTCCGCCTCGTTATGGCTCAAGCCATCCACACACGGCACAAAAATCATCGCCGTCGGCGCGACCTGGTTCAGGTAGCAGGCATCATGCCCGGCTCCGGAAATCATGCGCCGATGGCTATAGCCCAAGGCCTCGGCCGCAGCCTGCACCACGTCCACGCAGTCTTTGTCGAAGGCAATCGGTGCGTACTGGAAGATCTGCTTGACGCTGGCCTGCAAGCCAATCCCTTCGGCGATGCGCGCCACTGCTGCGTGCAGTTGCTGATCCTGCACGGCCAGCACCGCTTCATCGGGATGGCGGAACTCGACGCTGAAAAACACCCGCCCCGGCACCACGTTGCGCGAGTTGGGGAAGATATTGGCCATGCCCACCGTTGCCCGCCCTTCGGCGCCTTGGGCCAGGCCGATCTGGTTGACCGCCTCCACCACCCGGGCAAAACCCAGCAGTGCATCCAGGCGGTGATCCATGGGCGTGGTGCCGGCATGGGCACTGCGCCCGCTCAGCTCGACTTCATACCAACGCTGGCCCTGGGCGCCGGTGACCACACCGATGGTCAGGTCCTGGGCCTCAAGGATCGGGCCTTGCTCGATATGCAGTTCATACGCCGCATGCACCGCCTGGCCGCCCACGGGGTGCGGGCCGGCGTAGCCGATCTGTTGCAGTGCCTGGCCGATGCTTACACCGGCCTTGTCTTCGCGGGACAAGCCGTACTCCAGGTCGAACACCCCGGCATACACCCCCGAAGCAATCATCGCCGGGGCAAAACGCGAGCCTTCTTCGTTGGTCCAGTTGACCACCTCGATCGGCCGGTCGGTCTCGATGCCCAGGTCGTTCAAGGTGCGCAGCACTTCCAGGCCGGCGAGTACGCCGTAGATGCCATCGAACTTGCCGCCCGCCGGTTGTGAGTCACCGTGGGAGCCGGTCAGCACCGGGGCCAGGTGCTCATGCCGGCCGGCGCGGCGGGCGAAGATATTGCCCATGGCGTCCACACGGATGCTGCACCCGGCCGCCGTGCACCAGGCCACGAACAGGTCGCGGCCGCGCCGGTCTTCGTCGGTCAGGGCCAGGCGCGAGACGCCGCCCTTGGGCGTGCCGCCGATCTGCGCCATTTCCATCAGCGAGTCCCACAGGCGCTCGCCGTTGACCCGGGCCAGGGCGCTCACGAGCGCGGCTCCCGGGGCTTGGCGTGGTAGCGGAAGTCACAGCTTGGCGCGCCGCCCATGATGGTCTGGGTGCGCGTCAATTCAATATTGGGGTTGTAGCCGACGATAAACAGCTCGTCGCGGTTGCACGACAACAGGTGGCCGATCTCGCCCAGGCCCATCTCATGGTACATCTCGGCATAGCGGCAGCGCTTGACGTCATAGTCGTAATGCTCGGCGTCGCTGGCGATGATCTCGACTTTCAGCGCGTCGTCCTTTTCCCACAGCACTTGCAGCTCAACGAAGCTCTTGAGGTCGGCGCCCTGCTCTTCCTGGGCGGCAAAATGCTTGCCGGCCTGGATCGCGGCGTTGCCCACCGCTTCGCCAATCACCGCTGCGGCAAAGGCCTTGCCCTGCTCGCGCACGAGGATTTCGTAGATCGGCTTGATGATCTCGGCTTCGATGCGCCGGCGGGCCAGGATGCCCAGTTCACCTTCGAGTTTGCTCATTGCGTGCCTCATTCAAATGGCTACGAAGATCCAATGTTGGTGCTCCACATGGGGGAGCTGTCTCGCCGGGTGAGACAGCTCCCACTTGGGACGCTCCTACGCTTAGATCCAGCGCGTTACTTTTTGCCGCCAGCCACGCTTACCGGCTGCCATTGATTGGCCTTGACCTGGTAAACGGTGAACGACGGGTTCTGTAGATTGCCCTGGGCATCGAACGCGAGGGTCCCGGTCACGCCCGGATAGCTGATGGCGCGTAGGACCGGCAGGTACTTCTGCGAGTCGGTGGAGTTGGCCTGTTCGATGGCGGCGATCAGCACGCCGACACCGTCATAGGCAAACGGCGCATGCAGCTCGATATTGCTCTTGAAACGCGCCTTGTAGGCGTCTTCAAAGGCCTTGCCACCCGGCATCTGTGCCACGGCCAGGCCCGGCTCCAGGGCGATTACGCCCTCGCCTTCGTTCTGCGCCAGTTGCAGGAAGGTCTGGCTGACAAAGCCGCCCGCGCCCATCAACGGAGCCTTGATCCCCAACTGCTTGATGCGTCGGGCCAGCGGTGCAGCCTGGGAGTCGACGCCGCCAAAGAAGATCAGGTCGGGGTTTTGCCCACGGATATTGGTCAGCACCGCACTGAAGTCGATGGTCTTGTCGTCCACGTATTCACGGGCAACCACCTTGGCGCCACCGGCCTCGATGGATTTGACGAACTGGTCCGCCAGGCCCTGGCCGAATGCGGTGCGGTCGTCGATCACGGCGATACGCTGCGCCTTGAGGGTCTTGAGCGCGTAGTCGCCGGCGACCTGGCCGCCGTCATCGTCATGGCCCATGATCCGGAAACTGGTGTCGAAACCTTGCTGGGTATAGGCGTGACCGGTGGCCACTGGCGCGACTTGGGCAATCCCGGCGTCATGGTAGACCCGCGCGGCCGGGATGCTGGTGCCGGTGTTCCAGTGACCGACCACGCCGACTACGCCTTCGTCCACCAGGCGCTGGGCCACGGTGACGGCGGTGCGTGGGTCGGACTGGTCGTCTTCGGAGACCAGTTTGTACGTGACCGCTTCGCCGTTGATTTTCGGATGCTTGGCGTTGGCCTGGTCAATGGCCAGTTGCGCACCGTTTTCCAGGTCTTTGCCGATCCGCGCCGACGGGCCGGTCAAGGGCCCGGCCAGGCCGATCAGGACCGTCTGGTCGGCCTGGGCCACACCGCTCAGGGCCAGGCTCAACAACAGTACGCGTTTGAAGGGGGCAGTCTTGTTCATCAGTTTTTCCTGTTTCTCATCAGGCCCTCATGGCCTGTGGGGTGGGCGAAACACGCCGGGCGTCCGGTGGCGTTTGTTATGGGGTTATTCACCGAGGTAGGCACTGCGCACCTCGGGGTGGTCGAGCAATTGCGCGCTGGCGCCACTGAGGCTGATGCGCCCGGTGTCCATCACGTAGGCGCGGTCAGTCACTTGCAGCGCAAGGCGCGCATTCTGCTCTACCAGCAGCAGGGTCATGCCCTGGCGGCAGACATCATCAATCACCTGGAACAGCTTTTCGACCATGATCGGCGCCAGGCCCATGGATGGCTCGTCGAGCACCAGCAACCGCGGCTTGGACAGCAGCGCACGGGCCAGGGCGAGCATCTGCTGCTCGCCCCCGGAGAGCAAGCCGGCCGATTGCTGCAAGCGTTCTTCCAGACGCGGGAAGTGCTCGAACAACTGGCGGATTTCCAGGTTCACCTGGTGCGGGTCGCGGCGCAGGAACGCCCCGGCCTGGAGGTTTTCCAGCACGCTCATGCGCGCAAAAATGCCGCGCCCTTCGGGCACCATGGCGATGCCCAGGGTCAGGCGCTCATGGGGCGCCAGGCTGAGGATCGAGCGCCCGGCAAAGCGGATCTGCCCCGCAGCGGCCGGCAGCAACCCGGTCAGGGCCTTGAGGCTGGAGCTTTTGCCGGCGCCATTGGCACCGATCAGCGTCACCCGTTCGCCTTCATTGATATGCAGGTCCAGGGACTTGACCGCCTCGATGGCGCCGTAGCGCACCTTCAGGCCGTCAATCTGCAACAACGCTTCAGACATGGGCGCCGGCTCCCAGGTAAGCCTGGATCACTTGCGGGTGGCGGCGCACTTCGGCAGGCGCGCCCACGGCGATCACGCGGCCGTAGTCCAGCACGCTGATGCGGTCGCACACGCCCATTACCAGCTTCACGTCATGCTCAATCAGCAGCAGGGTGTGGCCGTCGTCGCGGATCTTTTCCAGCAGGCTGCGCAGCTGCACTTTCTCGCTGGCATTCATCCCGGCAGCCGGCTCGTCGAGGGCCAGCAGGCGCGGCTCGGTGGCCAGGGCGCGGGCAATTTCCAGGCGCCGCTGATGGCCGTAGGACAGGCTGTCGGCGCGGTAGTGGGCAAACCCGGCGAGGCCGACATAAGCCAGCAGGCGATGGGCATGGGCGCGGGTCTGCGCCTCTTCCTCGCGCCCACGCGAGTGCCCGCTCAAGGCCGCCCACACGCCGTTATGGGTGCGCACATGGCGCCCGACCATGACGTTTTCCAAGGCGCTCATGGCGTTGAACAGGCGGATATTCTGGAACGTACGCGCAATGCCGGCGCGGGCCACCTGGTGCACCGCCGTGGGCTGGTACTCCTGGCCGTCGAGTTGAAAGCGCCCGGAATCCGGGGTGTACAGCCCCGTCATCACATTAAAGAAGGTGGTCTTGCCGGCGCCATTGGGCCCGATCAGGCCGTAGATTTCCCCGGCCTCGATACTCAGGCTCACGTCATCGAGCGCAGCCACGCCGCCAAACTGTTTATTGACCTTCTCGATCTGCAATAACGGATGATTCAAGGTGCACCTCCTGTGCGGCTCGGCCAGAGGCCGGCGGGTCGATACAGCATCGCCAGAATCAGCGCCAGGCCGTAAAACAGCTGGCGGATAATCTCCGGGTCCACCAGCACCTGGCCAAACAGCGCCTGCTGCAAGGGGCCCATGCTGGCGCGTAACGCTTCGGGCAGGGCTGCGAGCAACACGCAGCCCAGAATCACCCCGGGGATATGCCCCATGCCGCCGAGCACCACCATGGCCAGCACGGCGATGGACTCGTTGAGGGTGAAGGATTCCGGTGAAACAAAGCCCTGGAACGAGGCAAACAGCGCCCCGCTGATACCGCCGAACGCCGCGCCGATGGCAAATGCCAGCAGCTTCAGGCGCAAGGTATTGAGGCCCATGGCCTGGGCCGCCTCTTCATCCTCGCGGATCGCCATCCAGGCGCGGCCGATGCGCGAGCGCTCAAGGCGAATGCAGGCAAACAGGATCAGCACCACCAGCGCGGCGAACAGGTAGTAATAGAGGTAGACCGAGGGCAAGCGCAGGCCGAACAGTTCCTGGGTACGCCCCAGGTTGACCCCCAGTAGCGTCACCGGGTCGACCTGGGCGATGCCCTTGGGGCCATTGGTGAGGTTCACCGGGCGGTCGAGGTTGCGCAGCAGGATGCGGATGATTTCGCCAAACCCCAGGGTGACGATGGCCAGGTAGTCGCCGCGCAGGCGCAGGGTCGGCGCCCCCAGAATCACGCCGAACCCGGCCGCCAGCAGCGCGGCCAGCGGCAAGATCAGCCAGATCGAGGTGTGCATGCCCTCCGGCAGCAGCGCCAGCAAGGCCGGGAACTGTTGCACCAGATGGGGCGATGACAGCAAGGCCGCCAGGTAGGCGCCCACCGCGTAGAAGGCGATAAAGCCCATGTCCAGCAAACCGGCATAACCCACCACGATATTCAGGCCCAGGGCCAACATGATGTACAGCAGGGCAAAGTCCAGGGTGCGCACCCAGGTATTGCCGCCGGCATGCCCGACAATCCAGGGGGCCAAGACCAGGGCCAGGGCGAACAGCAGCAGCCCCAGGCTGGCGCGTTTGCTCGAAGGGCTCACAGCGGTTGCCAGGCTCATGCGCGGGTCGCCAATCGTTCGCCCAACAACCCCTGGGGCCGCAACACCAGCACCGCGATCAACACGATAAACGCGAACACGTCCTGGTAGTTGCTGCCGAACACACCGTTGGTGGCAGCCCCCAGGTAGCCGGTGCCGAGGGCTTCGATCAGCCCCAGCAGCAGGCCGCCGAGCATCGCGCCCTTGAGGTTGCCGATGCCGCCCAGCACCGCCGCGGTAAACGCTTTGATCCCGGGCAAAAAGCCCATGTAGAAATGCGCGCTGCCATAGTTGCTGGCCATCATGATGCCCGCCAGCGCGGCCAGGGCGCCGCCGATGGCGAAGGTCATGACGATGATGCGGTTCGGGTTGATGCCCATCAGGCTCGCCACTTGCGGGTTCTCGGCCACGGCGCGCATGGCCCGGCCAAAGCGCGTGCGCTCTACCAACAGCAACAACCCGAGCATCAGGCTTAACGCCACGCCAATGGTGGTCAATGCGGTGGCATTGGTCACGGCAGCGTGGGTGGCATCGCCAGCGAGTACTTCGATAGGTTCCAGGGGCAGCAATTGCGGGAACATCTGCGGGTTACGGGTCCAGACCAGCATCGCCACGGTCTGCAACAACAGCGACACGCCGATACCACTGATCAACGGTGCCAGGCGCGGCGCGTTGCGCAAGCGCCGATAGGCAACACGCTCGATCACCACCGCCAGCACCGCACAAAAGGCCATGGCGATCATCGCCGCCGTCAGCAGCAACAGCACCGGCGGCATATCCGGCCAGGCTGCCTGCAGCACGCGGATCACCGACAGGCCCACCAGTGCGCCGATCATCAACACATCGCCATGGGCAAAGTTGATGATGCGCAAAATGCCGTAGACCATGGTGTAACCCAAGGCGACCAACGCGTAGAGACTGCCCGACAGCAAGCCGTTAAGCAGTTGCTGGATAAACGCATCCATGAGAACCATCAACTCCCTTTACAAAAAACGTCGTGGCCAAGGCGCGCCGACTAAAAAGCCCGAGCGCGGAACACTAGTTATTTATTCTGTTTTTATCAAATATCTGAAGGGAATATGGTTATACCAACTACAAAAGCCCCTATACACGGGACCTTTTTGCGCTTTATTTATCTTTTTACTTAGTATTTAATTCAATACATGAATAATTTAGAACAGTTAGCCAACGATCCGCCTCTACGGGCCGTGCGTACTTTCGAGGCCTTTGCCCGCCACGGTGGTGTCAATGCCGCCGCCCGCGAGCTGGGGGTGTCGCCCTCGGCTGTCAGCCATCAGTTGCACTTGCTCGAGAGCTTCCTGCAACAGCCGCTGACGATGCGCCAAGGCCGCAACCTGGGCCTGACCGAAGAAGGCCGCGAGTACTACCGGGCGATTCGCTCGGCATTCGCGGTACTGCGCAGCGCCACCGAACACGTGCGCGAGAAAAGCGCGACACGCCAGGTCACCATCAGCCTGATCCCGATGTTCGCGACCAACCTGTTCATCCCGAGCCTGGCGCAGTTTTTGAGCGCCAACCCGGCGCTGGATATCAACATCACCTACGCCAACCACCGCAGCTACCCCAGCGATGCCGCCGACCTGTCGATCCGCTTCGGCACCGGGCACTGGCCGGGTTATCACAGCGAGCCCCTGATCAGCGGCGCGGTCACGCCGTTCTGCAGCCGCGAATTCCTCCAGCGCCACGGCCCTATCGACAGCCCCCAGGCCCTCAGCGAACTGCCCCTGCTGCACGACGAAGAGCGTGGTACCTGGGGCCAATGGTTCGATGCCGCCGCGATCAGCCACAGCAACACACACAACGGCCTGCTGCTGGAGGACGGCCAGTTGACCCTGGTCGCCACCCGCACCGGCCTGGGCTGCTCGCTGCTGCGCGCGCCGTTGGTGGCGCCACTGGTGGCTACGGGTGAGCTGGTGCAATTGTTTGACCTGCAGGTGGATGACGGTCGCCAGTATTACCTGTGCCGCCGAGCCACCAGCGAGCTGTCGAGCGAGGGCAATAACCTGTATGACTGGATCAAGGACCGCTTGGGCCATAGCCCCGTGTAGGAGCACCTCATGCACGAACGGCATCCCTGTGGCGAGCGGGCTTGCTCGCGCTGGGTCGCGTAGCGGCCCTAAAAATGGGACTGCTGCGCAGTCCAACGCGGGCAAGCCCGCTCGCCACACTTTATTTGTGCTTACCAACTGAACAGCATCGCGTTTTCCGGCCCGTGTATCATCAGTGCGGGCTCGCCGGTATGATCCGAGGCTCCAGAGCCTCATTGGACCCACCCTTATGCCCGGCGCCTTTACCCGCCCCACTCCCGCCCCCTTGCTCAGCCAGGGCGAGACGGTGGTGCTGTTCGACGGGGTCTGCAAACTGTGCAATGGCTGGGTCAGGTTCCTGATCCGCCATGACCGCCACCGGCGTATTCGCCTGGCGGCCGTCCAGTCGCCCGAAGGCCAGGCACTGCTCGCCTGGGCCGGCTTGCCCCTGGATCAATTCGACACCCTGGCGGTGATTCGCGACCAGCACTACTGGGTCCGCTCCAACGCAGTCCTGCAGATCATCGCCCTGCTGCCCATGGCCTGGCGGCCGCTACAGTTGCTGCGGGTACTGCCACGGGTACTTCGTGACTGGGCCTATGACCGCATCGCACGTAACCGCTATCGGCTTTTTGGCCGGTACGACAGCTGCCTGCTGCCCGATCCTGATCATGCGCAACGCTTCTTGAAAACCCCGCGATGAGTACGGATCGTGCTGGTATGATGCCGCGCTTTGAAAAACCAGCTGTAGACCTGCGAGGAAATGCACCTTGAGTAACGACGCAAAAATGACCGGCGACCTGTTCGAAGTGGACAAGCGCCTGTCGCTCAAACCCGTGGTGGACTTCAATAGCTACCTGCAGGCGGCTTTTGGTGATGGCCCTTGCACCTGCACGCGCTGCGTGGCCAGCGCGGGTGACGAGAAAGGCTACGAGTATCAGCACAGCTTCGACTTCCAGGGCCAGGTAACCCACCGCCGCTTTGCGCTGACCGCTGGCAGCGATGTGTTGCAGATGCTGAAGAAAGCCTGGCTGTCGTACACCAAGGCGGAACTGCCGGGTCACGGCGAGCTGGCGTTGGACACGGTAAAGGAGTTTGTCGAACCGCAGTTGCACAAGCGTCTGCTGCCGTTGTTGCTGGCCAGCGGGTTGGTCAAGGATGTCGAGGGTGGGTTGCACATTCAGCCTGTAGTCGCCTAGGGACCGACCCGGGATACACGCGCCCGGAACGACACCAGACCACTGAAACGATTTACTGTTAATAGTGACAGTAGATCCCTGGTACTCCTCAAGTTATTAATTAACCGTAAAGCCTCTACGAACGGTTTAAATCAACTCTGAGGATTCACTAATGCCAACCCCCCAACCGCACAATACAACCGGCCATTTAACAGCGGACATTGATGGCCGCGCCTACACCGCCGAGTCTGTTTCACTTAACCTTTATAGTTCATCCATTATTGCCGGCGGTCCGGTTGAAGGTATCTTGAAAGAGGGGATTTTCTTTACTTTCCCGGACCACATCAAGCCGGGCACATACGAAATGAACAGGGATACCCTTGTAGGTGCCTGGTACAACCCAGGGCAGAATCAGAATAGCTGGTACGCTGACAACAACGATGAGGACAAGATGGAGGTTATCTCTGTTTCATTGACAGCCGAGCCTTCATTAGAAATTTCTTTCAAGTTTTTTGCGGTCAATTCTGCGGACACGCAACAGCGTAAAAGAATTATCGGCGTCGCGAAGTTCGAAGGCGCCTCGCAACAAGGTACGGTGCAATACAAGACTCAATAACACTATGAGCGCCCAAGTCTGTCTATCGCTGGAATATCCCATTTGTAAAAAGGGCTGCGCTTATTAACGCTTGCCCTTTTTATTGTTCGCGCCATTGAGCGGCGTCAGCCAAACCACTCCCGCCGCTCCTCAAAGGTGTTGACCACCATTGCCACAATCATCTGCACCTCCTGTGGGTGCGCCGCCGCGGCATTGACCGCCATCCACACCTGGCGCTGCATATCCTGGGCAAACAAGCCCGGCAACGCCATCAAGCCCCGGTCGAAACAACTCATGTAACGCGGCAGCAAGCCAATGCACGCGCTGCAGCGGATCATCTCCAGCATCAGCGGATACGCCTGCACCTGCACCACCCCCGCCAAGCGCTGTTGCACCACCCGGTTCCACGGCGCCAATGCCTCGACCAAGCCGTCAGGCTGCCATTGCACCAGCATGTAGTCCGCCAAGTCATCCACACTGTCCGGGCGTGCGGCCAGGCGTGAGTAGCGTTTGGCGATATGCGGCAGGTAATCCAGGCAGGCCAGTGCCTGCGGCGGGTGGGTCGCAAAGCCCGGCCCCGGCTGCGGCGAGTCGACGCCCGCCAGCCACAGCACCACGTCGGCTTCCACTGTCTGCACGGCCTGCGGACTGTCGATACAGACAATCTCCAGGCGCACACTGGCATTGCGGCGCAGCAGGGAGATCAGGTCGCGCCCGAGGATGTCATGCAGGATGGTCTCGGCCACTGCCAGCCGAATCAACGGTTGTTCCTGCACCGGCACCCGCCGTTCATTGGCCAGGGTCACCAGCCGCGCCTGGAGCTGCAGGCCGTCACGGCTCAGCGCCAGGACATTGCCCTGGTAGCTGAACAGTGAACGGCGCATCTGTGCTTCCAGTAACGCCAGGCGTTTGCGCAGCAATGTGGCCTTGATGTTCAGGCTGCGGGCCGCCTGCATGAAACAGCCGCAGCGGGCGCTGATCAGGAAGTAGCGCGCCACCTCCGGGTCGATGCCCGCAGCCAGGGCCAGCCAGGCTTCCCGGGGTTCGCCGGGCGCGCGGTAAGGCGTCATGCCGTGGGGTGCTGCAGGTTCTAGATAGTCCATGGGGGGAACTCCCTGTCTTATTGGGTCTGTGCATCCATGCGTACAGCCTGTTTATTCCAGTACTTTGTTCAGTTGCGCCCCGTCGATGCTCAAGGTCGCGGTGTTGAGCATGCCCTCCAGATAGGCCTTGGCGATCTGCTCCTGGCGCTGGGCGCGCAGGGCCTCGGTCAGGCGTGGGCGCAGTTCTTCGAGGCTGGCGGTGCGCGCCGGTTGGTGCTCGGTCAACTTGAGCACATGGAACCCCGCCGCGCTGTGCACCGCATCCGATACCGCACCCGGCTTGAGCCGCGCGACCACGTTGCGCACCTCTGGTACCAGTTGCTGCAAGGGTTGCAGGCCCGAATCACCGCCGCGCCCGGCGCTGCCGGCGTCCTGGGAGTACTGGCTGGCCAGCCCGGCAAACTCCGCCGGGGCCGCCTGGGCCCGGCGGCTCAGTTCCTGGGCCTGGCGCCGCACGGCCTCGGCATTTTGCGGGTCGTCCACGGCGAGGAAGATCTGGCTGACCCGGTACAGCGGCGGTGTCATCCACTGGGCCTTGCCGCTGTCATAGGCCTGCTGCAACTCGGCGGCGCTGGGGTAGTCGGCCGGCACCTGGCTGACCGACAGCAGGTAGTCGCGAAACACGATCTGCTCGGTGGCGGCGCGGGTCTGTTGCTCGACGTCCGGGCGTTGCCGCCAACCCTGGGCATCGGCCTGTTCGAGCACGGCCTTTTGCGCCAGGCGCGAGCGGATCCAGGTTTCCAGGGCACCCCGATTGGCGCGCAACTGCTCGCGCGATTCGGCCGGTAAGGTGGCCAGCAATGCCTGCAGTTCCGGCACGGCCACCTGTTGATTGCCCAGGCGTGCCACCGCCGGGCCCTCTGCGCCGATCACCGGGGCCGGTTGCTGGGCCGCGACCGGGTCGCTGCCCGAGCGCAGGCCCAAGCCCACCGCCACCCCCAACAGGGCCAGCGCAGCTACCACCAGGGTTGGTTTTTTCACAGCGCCGACGCCTCTTCGCGGGTTTCAACCTCAGGTACACCCTGGGCATGCAGGTGAGCGGCGGTCTGGCTGTATTCACGCAGGTAGACGATAAATTCCTGCAACAGCCGATCCCACAACTCCAATTGGCTGCGCAGGTACAGGGCACCGACGCCAGCCACCATCACGTCCATCTCCATCAGCAGGAACTCCCCCTGCACGGACAGCCGGGCAAAGCGCCGCGAGGTGTTCCAGACCGGGGCCAGGCCTGCGGGCAACTCGCCCTGGACCCGCAGCGCGCAACTGTAGGTGAAATCCACATAGGCGCCCTGCTCCGCCGCCGGGTTGCCGAAGCGCACGGCAAAACCGATGCCCTGGCTGGCGCTGAGCAGTTGCACGATGCCGTTCTGCTCGCTCTGGTTGACCCGGTAGCCGGCCTCTTGCAGCAACTCGGTCAGGCGCTGGGGGGTCACGCTGCTCATCAATTCGCTCATGGTTAACTTCTTCCTTGGTTGATCAGTGATTAAGCGCCGCCTGGGGCGCATCGAAACGGCTGTTGTACAGGCCATCGCCAAAACCCTGGGCCAGTTCTTCGAACTTGACCCGCGCGCCGCTGGCGAACGGTTGGCGAATGCTCATGACCTCGGCCACGTCGATTTTTTCGTAGGCCGCGAGCAACGCTTGGGCCACGCCATACATCTGTTGATTCTTGGCTGAACATTGCTGCACTTGTGTGTCACGTTCAGCCAGTTGCGCCTGCAGGCGCGCGCGCTCGGTTTCTTTGCCACGGGCCAGCACCAGCAGGTCGTCATACGCCTTCTTGAACTTGCCGCTCTGCTCGGCACTCGCCGCCACTTGCGCCTGGGCCTGGCTGTGCAGGCTCTGCTGCTGGCCGGCCAGTTGCTCGGCCACGCCTCGGGCCTTGTCCAGCTCCAGGCTCAACTGCTTGATCTGCACCTGGGCCTGCTTGGCCTGGTTTTCGGCGGCAATCCGTGCAGCGGCGGCCTGGGCCTGTTCGCTTTGCAGTGCCTGCAGCTGCGCGGTGGTGCTGCGCAACTGGGTGCGCAGGCGCTCCTCCATGCCTTCGGCCGAGGCGCCGGTGGCGACCAGGGCCAGGACCAGTCCGCAAATTCGCATGTTCATGGGTATCTCCCGGCGCGTCAGAAGCGCGTATTCAGTTCCAGTTGCATCACATCGACTTCAAACGGCGCGCCATACACCTCTGAGGCGCTCAGCCAACGGGCGCTGGCGTAGATGTTCTTGTCGATGCCGTAGTTGCCGCCAATGAAGTAGCCCTTGGCGTTGGTGCCGCCGAGGTGGAAGGACGAGTCGTTGAAGCCGTCCGGCAAGGCATCCGGCTGGATGTACTTGTAGCCAGCCAACAGGTTCCAGTCGCCGGCCTTTTTCATCTCCAGGGCGCTGCCGAGGGTGAACTGCACCATCAGCGCATTGCCGCCACTTTCAAACTGGCCCTTGCTGTTGATGTTGTTGACGATCTCGCCTTCGCTGCGCTTGAGCATTTCGCCCTTGTCGTAGGCTAGGTTGTGAATGAAGTTGGCCTGGCTGCGCAGCCTGAAGTCTTGAGGCAGTTCGCTGTCCCACACCAGGTTCAGGTCCAGCACATCGAACTTGGAGGCCAGGCCCACGTATTGCGGTTGCGGGGTCTGGCCCGGGGTTGCCGGGTTGGCGTTGATATTGCGCAGCAGGAACACGCTGTTGCCCTTTTGCATAAAGGCCACGCGCGAGCCGTCGGTGTCGCAGCCCGGCGCGCCGGCCCATGGCGAGCAAGGGCTGGAGCGCTGGCCTTCGATGTCGTCGAAGCGGTAGTAGGCCAATGCGCCCTTGAGGCTGTTGCTGCGGTTGATCTTCCAGTTGGCGCCGATCTGCCCGCCGAACAGCCATTTGGTGTCGCTGTCTTCCTTGTCGAAACCGTTGCTGCTGGCGGTGTCGGAGGTGTACTCCACCGGGAACGCGCCCAGCGTGCCGAACAGGCCCCATTCGTTGTTGAGGCTGTGGTTGAAGATCGCCGCCACGCCGTCAAAGTTGAGGTCGCTGGAGTACATCAGGTCGGTGGAATAGAACGGGTTGGCGATCCGCCCGCCCGTCAGGGTCAGGTCCTGGGTGGCCTTCCAGGTCAGGTAGCCCTGGTCGAGCCAGATATCTTTCTTGCCAAAGCCGCCGCCCAGGGTCTGGGTGGTGGACACCGGGTTGTTGTCGGAGCCGGTGCCGATGCGGATGCCTGCGGTCCATTCCGGCGAAATGATCGCCTTCATCCCCAGGCGTGCGCGTAGGCGGAACAGGTTCTCGCGGTCTTCACGGGTGTTGAGCAATGGCGGCAGGCGGGTGTTGGTGTCTTTGTTGACGTCGTAGGGACCGTTCTCGTTGAGCTTGGCGTAATCGACGATTTCGTTGCTGTTGTTGCCAGAGAAGAACCGCGACTCGTCACGCAGGCGGATATCGCCATCGAAGCTGATACGCGAGACCCAATCCGGGAAGGTGTTGGGCTGGGCCCAGTTTTCCTGCTTGGCAGTGGCCATGACTTCGGCCTTGACCTGGTCGCGGATCTGATCACGCACGGCGGCCGGCACGTACTGCACCCGCACATCCCCAGGGGCCGCCGCAGGCCCGGTGGCGGCCACTGCGGTCTGGCGCGCCTGCACCGCCTCTTTCTCGGCCTGGGCGATCAGCCCCTCGGCCTGTTCCTGCTTGAGCACACCTTGCTGCACCAGCAGGCGGATCAGGTTGATCGTGGCGTTTTCCGAAGGCCCGGCCGGGGCGGCCGTTGCCTGGCCAACCAGGGTCGCGATGACCATGCCGACCGCCAGGGTCACTCGATTCACGTGGGAAATCATCTGCACACAACTCCTGTAGAAAACTGCAAAAAAGGTTGGCTCACTCCGGGCGTCGGCCCTTGAGGGACAGGCGCACCGGCAACGTCAGGGAGGCCGGTGTGCGTTCTTTCAAACGGGGCGTGGCCCGCAGTGCCGCCAGTACCTGGGCGTCGGTGTCGGCATCGCCGCTGGACTGGGCCAGCTCTACACGCGTGACCTCGCCATCGCCGCTCAGCCACAGGTCGGCCTGCACCGCATAGGCCTTCTTGCGCAACTCCGGGTCTTCGCGCAGCAGGCGCTGGAACACCCCGGCCAGGTACTGCTTGAACGTGCCCGTGCCCAGGCCGCCCCCACCGGAGCCGGCCATGCCGCCGCCCTTGCCGGCCCCCACGTTGAAACCGTCGTTACCGGCCTGGGCATCACCGTCGATCTGCATCGGGTTGGCCAGGTCGTCGGCGGGACTCGGGGGTGCCTCTTGCTCCGGCTTGATCTCCTCCGGCGCAGGTGTGGGCTCAGGCTCGGGGATCTTTTCCTCGACCTGGGGCTCGGGCTCCTTGGGCGGTTCCGGGGGCGGCGGCGGTGGTGGCGGCAACGGGATAATCATCGGCACCTTGGGCGCTTCGCGGCGCACGCCGCTCATGTCATTGGCCCACTGCCACAGGAACCACGCGGCCACGGCGCCCACCAGCAGGCCGGCGCCCCACTTCAGCGGGCGCAGCGGCGACTTCTTCACGGGCGTGGGTGGGATCGGCATCTGTGCGGTCATGATGGTTTGCCAGTGACCAGGCCGACCTGGGACAGCTCCAGGCGGCGCAGCAAATCAAGCACCTCGATGACCTTCTGGTACTGCACCGTGGCATCGCCGCGCACAATCACCGGAAACTCCGGGTTCAGGGCCTTCTCGATGCGCAGGCGTTCTTCCAGTTCCCCCAGGGTTACCGGGTAGGCGTCGAGGAATACCTGGCCGCCGTCATTCACCGAAATCGCCTTGGTCTTGGCCTCGGACAACGACACCGAGGCGCTGGCCTTGGGCAAGTGGATCTGGATCCCCGAGACCTGGGCCGTGGCGGTGAGGATAAACATCACCAGCACCACCATCAGCACGTCCACCAGGGGCGTGATGTTGATGCTGTCGACGGCGGCGTCTTCGTCATCGTCGTGGGAGGCATTCACAGAAGCCATGCTGATTCTCCTCAGGCCGGTACGTGGGCTGGCTGGGCGCGCCGATGCGCGGCTTCGCTGGACTGGCTCTCGCCGTGCATCTCGGCCAGGCGGGTGATGAACTCATCGACGAACACCCGCATGTCGGCACTGACCTCCTTGTTGCGGGTGATCAGGCGGTTGTAGCCAAACAGTGCGGGGATCGCGACAAACAGGCCCATGGCGGTGGCCAGCAACGCAGCAGCCATGCCCGGGGCGATCGCATTGATGTTCACGTCGCCGGCCATGGCCGTGCCGAGGAACACCACCATGATCCCCAGCACCGTACCGAGCAGGCCGATATACGGGCCGCCGGCAATGGCGTTGGACAGGGTCGAGAGCTTGGCGCTGAGCTGCTGGTTTTCCCGGGTGCGCACGCCGTCCATGGAGCAACGGATGGCTTCGATGGTGGCTGCCGAGACCGAGCTGGTGTCGGCGCCCTGGGCGCGGCGGGTGCGGATTTCCTGGACGGCGACGCGGTACAGGCGCCATAACGACGAGTGGCTGAGGCGCTCGGCCAGGATCTGGTCGTCGTAGTACATCTCCAGGCGGGTGCCGATCTGCGCGAACTGCTCGCGGAAGATCTCGTTGGCACTGCTGACGCGGCTGACCATGCGGTTCTTGCGGAGCATGATGACCCACGACTGGACCATCATCGCCACCAGCACCAGGATGATCACCCAGGCGTCGATAGGCACGGCCTTGAGCAAAAAGCCCAGGCTGCCGAAACCAAAGCCCGACTGTTCTTCATCCACGCCATAGGCCAGCAGTTTCGACTCAGAACCCTGGGCGCTGGCATCGGCCAACAACGCCCCCGCCGGGCGTGCGACTTTGGACAGGCGCAGCTCATCCATCGCCCCGGCAAAGGGCAGCAGGCCGCCGGTGGACTCCGGCAGGTCGGCGCCAATGGCCAGCTGGGAATTGAACGCCGGCATCGCCAGCGCCAGGGTCGCGGTTTCGCGGCCGTTGACATACAGGGTCACGGCGTTGCCAGCGGCCGTAAAGGCCAGGTGTTGCCATTGGCCGGGGTTCAGCGGCTGGGTCGATACCGCACGCTGGCCGTCGATCTCGACAAACGGCATGCCCTGGTTCAGGCCCAGCACCAGGCTGCTGCTGCCTTCACGGCGGGCCAGCACCACTTGCTCACCGGCGGCCTGGTCCAGGCGCAGCCAGGCACTGAAAGTAAAGGCGCCGCTGGCGGTGTGTTGCAACGACGGACTGGCCGGCAACAGCAACGGCTGGCCGCTGAACTGCAAGGCCCGCCCGATCACGCCGTCGATGCTCGCACCGGTGGCGTTCAGCGCGGTGTTGCCATAGGCCGTGGTGTCACGGGCCGGCGTGCCGTTGGCGCCCTCGAAATGGTAGAGCGCGGTGTAGCTCGGATCGAACGTCAGTTGGCCGTTGCCGGTCGCCGGGGCCTTGTCGTTGCCGTAGTACATCCACAGGTCCTGACGCTGGCCGCCCTCGATCTTGGGCACATCGACCCAGATCAACGCCATGCCCATCAGCGGGTCGAAGCTCTCGATCTGGTGATTGAACACGGTCTTGTCGTCGGCGCTGACAAAACGCAGGTCGGCGCCGTCTTCCTTGACCCCGTCGAAGGTGAAGTTGCCGGTGTGCAAGCGCACCAGCAAGGCAGTACGGCCCAGCGCCTGATTGATCGCGGCGCCTTGGGGGGTGGTGTCCAGCGAGATCTGTTTACGGTAGTGCCAGTCGTCCTGCCACCAGGCTTGGGCGGTGGCCGGGAGCACGAAGCCCAGGCAGATCAACAGGCTCAGAAATAGGCGTTGCATGTGAAGGGTTCTCCGGAAAAAAGGGTCAGAAAGTCGCCTGCACACTGAAGTGCAGTCGCGAGTCCTGTTTCTGGGTGTTCGGTCCATCGAGCAGCGGGTAGCCCCAATCCAGGCTGCCGGACAACCACTTGCTCAAACTGGCACGGGTGCCGAGGCCGACGCTGGCCAGGCTGTATTCGTCTTCCTGCTCGGGCAGCGGGTCATGCAGGCGCAGGCGCGCGCCTTCGGCAAACGCGTAGAAGCGCCACTCCTGCACATAGCTGCCGAGGAACTTGGCCAGGGATGGCGTACGCAATTCCTGGGAGAGCAAGTAGCCCTCATCCCCGGTGCGTTCAGCGGCCAGGTAGCCACGGATCGACGTGGCGCCACCGGCCGAATACTGCTCGTTGGAGACCAGCGGGCCAGACGCCAGTTGGAACGCGGTCTTGGTCGCCGACTGCCAGTCGCCGGTGAAGGTGTAGGTGTAATTCAGGTCGCCCTTGAGCACGGCAAAGCTGGGGCTGGCCTGGTCGCGTTTGTACTGGAATTCTTCGGCGTCGCTGCCGTAGCCAAAAAACGCACGGGTGCCGACCACCAGGTTCAGGCCCAGGCCCAGCTGCGCCTGCTCGGTGTAGCGGTAGCCGTTGTAGCCGAAGGTCAGCGGCGCGTACTTGAGCGGGATCTGGTCGCGGCTGGCGCCGAACTGCATCTGCTCCTCGAAGTCCTTGAAGTCCACCCCCACCGATAACGAGTTGGCCCAGACACCACTGGCCGGCAGGTTGTAGATCGCCGAGACGCCGTAGGAGTGACCCTTGCCCAGCACGTTGCTGCCGCCGATGGTGGCGATATTGCTGTCGGACTGATAACCGGAGAACTGCACGGTCCAGCGCTCGTTGAGCGGCGCGCTGTAGGCGCCGGACCAGACCTTGGCGTTTTCGCTGTCCTGGGGCGCAGTAAAGAAGGTCAAGGACACGCTGTGGCCCAGTTGCCAGAGGTTGTCGTAGCCCAGGGTCGCGACACTGCGCAGCTTCTCGGTGTCGGCGCTGTAGTCGTTGTTCAGGCCGAGGCTGGCGTGCCAAGGGTTCTGGTCCTCCACTTGCAGGTCCACATCCATGGTGCCGGGGCGCTGGCCCTCGCGCACCAGCGGCGTGACCTGGCGCCCTGCCCCGCGATTGAGGCCGGCGAGCTGGGTCTGCACCGTGGCAAAATCCGGCACCGCCCCCTCCTTCAGCGCCGAAACTTCTTCGCGGATCTCTACCGGCGAATAGTGCTTGGCCCCCACCACCCGCACTCGGCCGACCTTGGTCTCGCTGACTTGCAGGTAGACGATGCCGTCATCGACCTTCTGCTCGGGCAACTCGACAAACACCGACTGATAACCGCGCGCCTGGTAGATCTTCTGCAAGGCATCGCGGGCGCCTTCGATATCGCTCAAGGTTTTTTGCGGGCCCAGGAACGGGTACACCGCCTCTTCGATCGCCCGAGCGTCGAGCACCGTATTGCCGCGCACAAAGTACTCATTGACGTCCACCCGCCGCACCGCGGCCTCGGACGCGCCACCTGGCTCATCGGCTGACACCGGCAGCGCCAGTGTCAGCCAGCACAGCGCCAGCGTTGATTTGAACAGATGCGTCACACCGCCCCCTGGATTACTCGAATGGCTGGCCTTCACGGTTGTTGGCACCACGTTCGGCCGACTCAATTGCTGGATGTCGAGGTATTGGCATGCCGTGCCAGCCAGGTATGCAGCAGCGCGAAGTTCAAGGAGAACTCCGGCATGTGCAGCAAGGCGCCACAGAACACTTCACCGATGATTTTCTGGATCAACTGCACCGCCCGTGGGTTGCCCAGGAGCGTGGCGATATCGCGCTGCAGAACGTGGATGCCCCACACCCGCTGGGTCAGGTCGAGGCCGACGAACCAGCGGAACAGCAGGTTGTAGTTGAGTTGCTCGTGCAGTTGCTGTTCGCTGGGCACCGAATAGAGCAGTTGCAGCAGCAGAATCTGCAGCACCGTGCGCGGGGCGATAAGCATGCCAGGCTCGGCATTCAGGGCCTGCAGCAAGTCGTGGTGCTGCTCCAGCACCTCGTCGATCTGCGGGCGCAGCAACACCAGGGAGTGACCGGCAGGTATATAGCTGGACACCTCTTTCAAAGCGCCTTGCCAGTCCTCCTGGGACACGATCCAGACCCAGGGCGCGCCATAGCGATAGACCGACACCGGCTTCTTGCGGGCGGCTTCGACGATCTTCGACAGGCGCTGATCGAGTTCTTGCATGCCTACTTTCGAGTAGCGTTCCATAGTTCCCATCCGCCCCACTCCTGGCCTGTTTCGCGTGCTTGAGCGCGTTACATAGGCAAGACGGAGGGACGGGGGGACTACCGAACTTTTGTCATAAAAGCTTCATTCCGCAGGGCTGATTGTCGGGCGTCGTCAGCAACCCAATGTGGGAGAGGGCTTGTTCGCGATGGGCGTAGGTCGCTACACAGCTCTTTGGTGGTTCTTTGGGGTTGTGTACATATCCGTTGCTGCGGTCATGGCGGCTATTGGTTCCGCTCTTACAGCGGGTCACTTTTGGAAAAGAGCCCGGAGTGCCGGCCCAGCCAAAAGTAACCAAAAGGGCTCTTGCCCCACCACTCGGCACCTCGCCCAGGCTCGGTGTGCCCGTCATCCGACATTGATTTGGGGGGCCGCCGCGATGGGCCATCCATGGCCCAGCGCGGCTAACCCGGCGTCCTGCCGGGTTACCCCCCAAATCAATATCGGATGACGGCCAGCGTGGTTTAACGGGGCGCCTAAGATCAAAATCACAAGCAAAGCGAGGCGGCCTGACAGCCGACCTGATCGTCGAAGCGTACGCGTACCCCTGTGGGAGCTGGCTTGCCTGCGATGACGGTGTATCAGTCGATAAATGTATTGGCTGATGAACCGCCATCGCAGCGATGCGGCGACCCGACAAGCCAGCTCCCACAGGGGAATGCAGCTTCGCGCTCTGGCTTTGCTGTTGCTCTGCTTTTGATCTTGATCTCAGGCGCCCCGTTAAACCACGCTGGCCGCAGGCAGGCATTGCGCAGTGGGCACCCCGGCATGGATGCCGGGGTAGCCGCGACACGGCCAGGGATGGCCGATCGCGGCGGGCCCACGGAGCAATGCCTGACTGCGGGCATGCCGAGCCTAGGCGAGGCACCGAGTGGTGGGGCAAGAGCGTTTTGCTTACTTTGGCGCTCTTCAAAGTGAGCCGCCGTAAGGGCGGAACCCTAAGTGGCCGTAACCGCAGCAACGGATATGTACACAACCCCAAAGAACCACGAAAGAGTTGTGTAGATACCTATGCCACAAACCGCGCGTCTACAGATCCGGAGGCAAATGCTGCACACCCTGCAGCGGCAGTTCATAAGACTTCTTCACCGTACGCACCACCAGCGTCGACGAATAAGTGCGAATCGGAATATCGCGGTAAGTGTCGAGAAACCGATAGATATATTCGGTGTACTCCGTGGCATCGCGAAACTTGGCCACCATCACAAAATCGAACTCCCCGGTCATCAGGTAGCAGTCCTGAATCTCCGGGCGGGTGGCCAGGATGTGTTGCATCTTGCGATCAATGTCGTTGCTGTCCTTGTCGAGCTTGATCAAAAAGAACGCCGTGACCTGGATCCCCAGCTTTTTTTCATCCAGCACTGCGACTTTCGCCTTGATGATCCCCGCGCTCTCCAGGCGCCGGATGCGCCGGTAACAACTGGTCGAGGACAGCCCCACGCTGTCGCTGAGCAGGTCCAGGCTCTGGGTACAATCCTTCTGCAATTTGCCGAGAATTTTCAAATCCATGGCGTCTGTCATTATTTCCACTTCTTCCTTGAGAAAACTGCAATGAATCCGCCGTAACGGGCGGCCAATTTGCACAAATCACTGCACAGTGGCCCGTTACTATCAATTCCAGCTTAGCAGCCCCGAAAGATCCAGCATGGGGCGGCGTGAGAGGGATCTTATGATAGTTGCGAAACCGACATGGACCGCTGATATCCAAGGGCTTTTCACCGCGCCTTACTGGATACCGCCCGCCGAGCGCGGCCAGGTCGCAGGCTCGTGGGTGCGTTGCATGAATGCCTACGACGTGTTCCTGGAAGACCCCGATTCGGTCAAGACCTGGTCCGAAACCATCTACCAGCACCTAGCCTCACGCAACATGCCGCTGACCCTGGATGACCGGCAGTTCTGGCCGATCGACGCCCTGGAAACCTTCCGGTTGTGGGTCAACCAGGGCTGGCGCCTGAACAGTTTTTCGCCGTTCGATATCGCCGAGCGCATCCCACCGCCAGACCTGCCGCACCCGGTCAGGCGCGTGCGCCAGGACATCCGCGCGCTGAGTCAGGAACAACTGGACCTGTACCGCGCGCGGCTCGATGACGTGATGCAGATCGGCAACCCGGACAGTGGCTCGCCGTGGCAGCGCTATGCCTATATCCACAGCAACTGGTGCCTGCATTATCAGGAGGCCTTTGCCCTGTGGCATCGCGCTTACCTGCTGTACCTGGAAGCCTTGATTGACTACCCGATCCCGTACTGGGACTGGATGGCCGAAGACGCCAGTGTCGATGGCAGCCCCCAGGCCGGTTTGCCCCAGGCGTTTCTCGATGAAACCTATGTGCATCCCCGCAGCGGCGAAGTACGGCCCAACCCATTGCGCTATGCGGCGGCCAAGGATGGGCGCTCGAAGGTGTGTGCCTCGGGCAATGTCGAGGGCGTGGATTGCCGCTTTGTGCAACGCAACCCGCTGTTCTACACCCAGGGCGACTCACAACGCGTCAAACGCACCCAGTTGTATGGCATGAGCCGGATTTTCCAGCAGCAGGTGGTGGATGCCTTGACGTTCAAGACCTTCAGCCAGCCCCAGGGCGTGCCGGGGTATCCCTGGGCCAATATCACCGAGTTCGATCCGCCGCAAAAAGACGAGTTGTATCCCAATCGCACACTGAATTTCGATGGCCTGTACGAGCAGCCCCACGACAACTATCACGGCTGGATCGGCGGCGATATGGCCGATAACGCCTACACCGCGTTTGACCCACTGTTCTGCTCTTACCACGCCAATATCGACCGCGTGCTGGAGATCTGGATCCGCGCCAACCCGGCGGCGCAGTACACCACCCAGTGCCTGCTCCAGCCGTTTGCCGGCAACCAGGCCGAGACGGTCACGTTCACCAGTGCCGATGCCTGGCGCTACACCACCCTGGGCGATATGGCCCAGGACAGCCGGCACATCGGCTACGACTACGGCACCCCGGTGGCGCCGCCGTTCGGTGCACGACGCGCCAGCGCAAAAGCGTGCTGCCCGCACAGTGCCGCGCCTGCCCAGGAGCAGGCCCAGGCCAGCGGCCCGTGGGTAGTGTTCGACCATGTGCGCTGCACCCACGACACCTACCTGATCGACGCTTTCCTCAACCAGGCCGACGCCACGCCCCAGCAGGTCAGCGCTGAGAACCCGCACTACGTCGGGCGCTTCAGCAGGATCGGCATGGGCCTGGTGGATGACAAGGGGCGCTGCATCCCCCATGGCGTGTGCCGCGCGCTGAATGCCGCGCGCAGTGTCACGGCATTGCACCTTGGCCCCACGGACGAGCTGCAGTTGAGCCTGCTGGTCACCCATCTCGATAGTGGCCGGGTATTGGCGCCGCAAGAGTATGCGCCGCTGCCTGGCTTTATCGCCCAACTGGTGTGGGACGACCCGCGCCAGACCGTTGCCGACCCTCCCCCGAGTGCCGGTTGCTGCTCCGTTTCTACCCCCCATGGAGATCTGACATGAGCACGCCCTTCAAGCAATTCACCTCCCCCGCCGGGCAAGCGCCAAAGGACTACAACAAGCTGGGCCTGGAAGACCAGTTGCCGCAATTTGAAACCGACTGGAACAACGACGTCACCGGCTGGACCGAAGCGGCGATCATCGGCAACCCATGGTCGGGCCTGTACGACGCGCCACGCTCGGGCTATTACAACCCGCTGGTCGAGGGCTATGGCGACACCACCCCGCCGGCGATTACCTGGCAACCCTTTCCCAACCGGCTGTGGACGTTTTTTTATAGCAACGGCACGGCGGTGATTCCGCAACTGGGCGGCAAGGCCATGACCCTGCAACAGGTCATGGAACTGACCGACAATGGCCAGATCACCATCAACGACACCCTGTACACCCTGTACGACCCGGACAAAAAAGGCACCCTGCTGCAACTGCCGGTGACCCGTTGCCCGAGTATCGACTGGAACGGCAAGTACAAGGACTTCTCACCCTCGGGCCCACGGGGCTGGCTGGACGAGTATTGCGAGTGGTCGATTGTCCGCGATGCCAATGGCGACATGCGCAAAATCACCTTCACCAGCGAAAACCCGGCGTACTTCCTGGCCATGTGGCGCATCGACCCGAATGCCGTGCTGGGGCTGTATCGCGACTACATCGACCCGAACGTCCAACTCGAAGACCTCTACCTGCGCTACGCCACCAACTGCCCGACCGGCAATGCCGGGGATCCGGTGATTGACCCGACCACGGGCCTGCCCGCCTACGACACTGTCAACAAATGGAACGCCGGCACCGCCTGTACGCCCGGCCAGTTCGGTGGCGCGATGCACCTGACGTCCGGCCCCAACACCCTCAGCGCCGAGGTGTACCTGGCGGCGGCGGCCACGATCATGCGGCCCCTGAAAAGCAGCCAGAACCCTCAGTCGCTGATCTGCTGCGCGCAATATGGGCAGAACTATCGCAACTCCGACCCGCATATCGGTTTTGCGGCCAATGAGGCGGCCATCAGCAACCGTATCTCCCTGACCAATCCCATCGCCCTGTACCTGCAGCAACCGACCAACTTCAGCGCGTGGAAAGGCCCGCAGGGCCAGGATGTGAGTCAGTACTGGCGCATTACCCGCGGCACCGCCAAATCGGCGATCAACGGCTCCGACCAGATCCTCCAGGCGGTGTTCGAGGTGCCGCAAAGCGCGGGGTTCTCGATCAATGACATCACCATCAACGGCCAGGCCGTGGACTATGTGTGGGTGATTGCCCAGCAACTGCTGGTGGGCCTGAGTGTGACCGTCATGCCGAGCACCACGGCGGCGCCGTCTCCTTGCGTACAAGACCGGGTCAATGGCCTGCAACCCTGGCCGGTGCAGTTATTGCCGCTGGACCTGTTCTACGGCCAGTCGCCTACCGACCTGCCGGCCTGGCTGGCCCCTGGCAGCAGCGGGCAGTTTGTCCTGGTGGTGCAAGGCGCCGATCTGCAGACCACCGCCGCCACGGCGAGGATCCAGTTCAGCAATCCCGGGGTGACGGCACAGGTCACGAAGTTCATGCCCGACGCCTCGGCCATTCCCGGCCAGACCAACGCGGGCGGCACCCAGGGTTACATCATGACCATCAGCGTCGCGGCGAACGCGGCGCCGGGGCTGGTGACGGTACGCGCGCTCAACCCGGGCGAGGCGGATAACGTCAGCGCGGCGGACCACCCGTGGGAATCCGGGCTGGCGCTGGTGCCATCCACCTAAGCCCCCCCTGTGGCGAGGGTGCAAGCCCCTCGCCACAACAAGCCCCCCTCATTTCTGCAAGGAGCGCGATGATGTCCAGGTTTCGCTTGAGTCGTCTGCTGCTGGTCAGCACCCTGCTGTCACTGTTTATCCTGCCCTTGGCCCACGCGTCCGATGCCGATAACTGCGTCCAGCAGCAACTGGTGTTCAACCCCAAGAGCGGCGGGTTTATGCCGGTCAACAACTTCAACACCACCGGCCAGAGCTTTATGAATTGCTTTGGCTGGCAATTGTTCATCGCCCTGAACTGGCCGGTGGACCCCGGCTGGCCGGCCAATGCCAGCCTGGCGGGCGAGCCGGACAGAACCATCACCGTCGCGCAATTCGGCGTGCCCACCACCGCCGGACAGCCCATGAGCGTGGCGCCGGTATGGGCCAGCTACAAAGACGCCAATGAGATTTTCCTGCCCGGCGCACCCAAGCCCAGCGGTTGGGGGGTGCAAACCCTGGTGCCGCCCAATTGCAGCAGCCAGGACAGCCTCCAGGCCCTGTCGGTAGGGGCGCGTAAATTCATGAATGCCACCTCGGAAAGCGCGACCAACGCCAGGCATCGCTTCCACTTGTCCAGCGGCACCCTGGCGTCGATTCCCGACCCGATCATGGAAGCCGCCGGTGGCTGGCTCACGGACCAGACCGGCAACCTGGTGTATTTCGAACGCAAGGTCGGCAAGGCCGAGTTCGACTACATCGTCGACAACGGTCTGTACGATGCCGCCAATCAACTGATCGTCGCGCAAAACAGCGATGGCAAACACCCAGCCGGCCTGTCGCTGCCCGCCGGTGAGCTGATGCGCTCGATGCCCACCACCCCGCTACCCCAGGAACAACTGGGCGCCCTGGAACTCAAGGCCGCCTGGCGCATCCTCACCGGCCAGCCCCAGCTCTACGGGCGCTACCTGACCACTGTGGCCTGGCTCAAGAACCCCGCCACCCTGCAATGCACCCAACAGGTGGTGGGCCTGGTGGGCCTGCATATCATCAACAAGACCCAGAGCTCACCGAACTTTATCTGGACTACCTTCGAGCACGTGGACAACGTACCGGAACCGGGCCAGGTGCCCGCGCAACAGCTGCCCCCGGACGGCTACACCTTCAACAATCCCAACTGCACCGGCGGCCCCGATGTGTGTACGCCGAACGTGGCGCGCATCCAGTGCAAACAGCACCACCCGGATCGCGAATGCACCGAACCCTATCCACGGGACCAACCGGTGCAGACCACCCGCGAACACCCACTGTCGTCGGACATGCAGGCGCTCAACGGCGCAGTGCAGGCCAGCTTCGCCCAACAGACCAACGGCCAGTCGGTGTTCCAGTACTACAAGCTGATCAATGTACTGTGGATCACCGCCCCGACGCCGCCCGACCCCGAGCCGGGCCCGAATGCGAAGGTTCCCCTGTCCTACGGTGCTTTTATCAGCGACAGCAACGTACCCGTGGCCAACACCACCCTGGAGACCTACGTCCAGGGCATGAACTGCAATGACTGCCATCAGCAAGCGACCATTGCCGGCAGCGCCACCCTGGCCTCGGACTTCTCGTTCCTGTTCAACAACGCCGATTCGGCCAGGCAAACGAGCCTGATCAAACGCGTACATGCCTTCGAAACCCTCAAGGACGGCCAACCATGAAACGCTCCCTCGCCACCCTGCTGCTCACCCTGTCAATGGCCCTCGCCCCCCAGGCCTTTGCCCATTCGGCCCATGAACTGCACGCCCTGAACAACGGCGCCGATGCCGATGCACCGGGCAACCACGGCATGTTCATGGTCGGATCGCAGACCCTGTTCCTGGTGCACATGCCGATGTTCACCACGGAAAAGCACATGTACCAGATCGTCCTGCAGGCCAGCCTGCCGGCTGACGTAATGGCCAAGTACCAGGCCCTGCGCGCGGCCAACCCGAGCAAGCCGTATAACCTGATCAACGTCGATAACGACACCTTCACCCTGCCCCAACTCAAGGCCGGCGAAGTGACCGCGTTCAAGGCGACGATCTATGACGGCTACTCCAATGATGGCGGCGGCACCCCGGGGCCGGTGCTGTTTGACAACGTGCCGGTGACGGTCGAGGCGGTGGTGATCTACCGGCCGTTCAACCTGGGGATCGAGCGGCCCAAACAGATGGTGTACACCCTGTTTGGCCGGGGTAATGAGGCGCACCTGACGCACTACATCGCCCAGGATCCGGACTTCCAGGAAATCATCACCCTGCCTGGGCCACCGGCGCCGTTTTCGGCGGCGCAATTGGTGTCTACGGTGGATTTGAATTTCACCACGGTGCAGTCGTTGCCGATTGTGTGTCAGTCGCCGCTCAAACCTGGGGTCTATCCGACCTTGCTGGAGGGGCGTGCGGATGCGCCAGTGGCGCTGGACCTGGGGCCGGCGGCGCAGCGTGTGTGGTATTCGACGGGGAATTTGTTGAACAGGACCGATCCTTGCCAG
Source organism: Pseudomonas sp. FP2294 (assembly GCF_030687625.1). Classification (NCBI taxonomy): domain Bacteria; kingdom Pseudomonadati; phylum Pseudomonadota; class Gammaproteobacteria; order Pseudomonadales; family Pseudomonadaceae; genus Pseudomonas; species Pseudomonas sp. FP2294. The sequence goes on along the minus strand of NZ_CP117441.1, from coordinate 2,246,287 downwards.
CCTTGAGTGGGTATAAGGCAGCTTCCACATTTGATGTGTGATGTGGCAGGGGTTTTTCTGCTTCGCCCGGGTCGCGGTGGGAGCGGGCTTGCCCGCGATGGCGGTGGGTCAGCGGCATCGCGGCATAGGTATCTACACAGCTCTTTTCTGGGGTTGTGTACATATCCGTTGCTGCGGTCACGGCCACTTAGGGTTCCGCCCTTACGGCGGCTCACTTTGGAAGAGCGCCAAAGTAAGCAAAGCGCTCTTGCCCCACCACTCGGTGCCTCGCCTAGGCTCGGCATGCCCGCAGTCAGGCATTGCTCCGTGGGCCCGCCGCGATCGGCCATCCATGGCCGTGTCGCGGCTACCCCGGCATCCATGCCGGGGTGCCCACTGCGCAATACCTGCCTGCGGCCAGCGTGGTTTAACGGGGCGCCTGAGATCAAGATCAAAAGCCAGATCAAAAGCAGAGCAACAGCAACAGCAAAGCCGGGGCGCGAAGCTGCATTCCCCCCTGTGGGAGCTGGCTTGCCTGCGATGGCGGTGTATCAGTCGATAAATGTATTGGCTGATGCACCGTCATCGCAGGCAAGCCAGCTCCCACAGGGGTACGCACACGCTTCGACGATCAGGTCGGCTGTCAGGCCGCCTCGCTTTGCTTTTGATCTGAGGCGCCCCGTTAAACCACGCTGGCCGTCATCCGATATTGATTTGGGGGGTAAACCGGCAGGACGCCGGTTTAGCCGCGCTGGGCCATGGATGGCCCATCGCGGCGGCCCCCCAAATCAATGTCGGATGACGGGCACACCGAGCCTGGGCGAGGTGCCGAGTGGTGGGGCAAGAGCCCTTTTGGTTACTTTTGGCTGGGCCGGCACTCCGGGCTCTTTTCCAAAAGTGACCCGCTGTAAGAGCGGAACCAATAGCCGCCGTTACCGCAGCAACGGATATGTACACAAACCTAGAAGGTTGTGTAGCTACCTATGCCCATCGCAGACAAGCCCACCGTGTGAACCTTACAAACTGATCTGCCCCCGCTCCTCATCCGTCAACCGTGCCTTGGCCTGTTCGCTCAACGGCCCCGCCCCCAGCACCTGCACCGGGCTGTCGGGGTTGTAGGTCGGCGCCCGGCGTGCTTCTTCCTCCCGGCGTTGCACCGGCTCGGTGCCAAACCCCAGCACTTCCACCGTGACGATCGACGCCCGGCCCTGGCGCGCTGCAGCCTGTTGGTTGCGGGCCGCGTCTTCGGCGGCCTGGGATGCCGCTGCCCCCGCCGCGCTGGCTGAGCTCATGGCCGCGGTGTTGACCGCCGCCGACACCGGCACCCCCGACGATTTACCCTGGGTCTGGATATTCGCCGCGTTGACCACCCGCAGCGCGGCAATGTTGATATTGCCCGACACACGAATCCCCGCTTCACCGGCGTCGATGGTACCCAACGGCGCAATCAGGTCGATATCCCCTGCCGGCACTTCCGGGATCGGGTTTAGCGTGGCGATCCCCGCACCGGTACTCGGCACCGACGGCGACAGGCTGACGTTGCCCCAGTTGTCATACACACGCCGTGGCGGGGTGTAGACCACGGTGGTCTTGGAACCCCGCCCGGCGTTGATATCGCCTGCGGCGGACCAGCCCATGATCGAGCCGCCAAAGGTGGTCATGATCCGGCTCTGGCCCAGCAGGATGCTGTCCAGGGAATACAGCTGGATATCCCCCGCGCCCTGGGTAATGACCCCGGCGGTGGACGGCGGTGCCGCCCCCTCGATGCCGAATGTCTGGCCACCACCCGGGGTGAGCATCTGGATCGAGCCACCGAAATTGGTGTGCACCCCGGCACCGCCGAACAGGGTGATATCGCCCTTGTAGGCGATGGCATTGCCGGCCACGTCCTTGTCCGGGAACAACCCGGCAATCGCCGCCCGCCCCCGCACATAGCTGCCCTCGCGCACGCCGCCAGCCTGGTTGTATTCGCGACCGGCGGCCTTGAGTTCGGCAAAGTACACCTCACGGGCAAACACCCGCTGCTGCTGCGCCGACAGCGCCGCGTAGTAGGCGCGGGCCTGTTCACTGTCACCGACAAACCCGAAGCGCTCGGCCAGCCACCCGGCCAGTTCGCGTTCGTAGGTCTTGGCGACTTTGCCTCCCAGCAGCGTCAAAGGCTCGCCCGTCTGCAGTTGGTTCTCAGGATTCAGGTAAGTCTCGACAAAGCGCCGGTAGTCCGGACCGTTGGGGCCAACACCCGCCAGCATGACGATGCTCGCGCCGGGACGGCTGTCACCTGCGGCCACGGCGCCAAGGCTGTTGACGCTGACCTTGTCCTCCATAAGGAGGTTGCGCCCTGCCGTCAACTCCAGGGTGCCGGGCCCTGCGACATTGAAGCTGCTGTAGAGCATGTCGCGCCCGGCACTGACAATGGAGATGTCAGTCAGGCCGTTATGCACGAACAGGTTGGCGTCGAAGGCATATTCACCGGTATCCACTTCGCCACCGCTGGCGCCCCCCAGGCGCGTGCCGCTGCTGACGATGTCACGCCCCGCCCGCATCCAGACCGGGCCTGCGCCCTCATAAAACGTTTGCCCCACACGCGGGTCTCCGGCGCTGGTGATGGTCAGGGCACGCCCACTGTTGACGCCCAGCAGGTCACCGCTCAACGCATAAAAACGCGCAGGTTCCAGGGTATCGCCCCACGACGTGCTGGCCGTGTTGGCACCGAAGGTGAACAGCGGGGAAAGCCCCAGGCGTGCAATGTTGCTATCGCCGGAAAGGTTGCCGCTGCCCGCGATGGGCAGGGAGTTGACGAAGCCCAGGAACGCCGGGTTGAGGATCGTCGCCATGCTGTCCGGCGCGGCGCTGGAACGGCTGACGGTGAGGTCGCCGCCATAGATCGAATCCCCAGCCAGCAATTGCAATTGACCGTTGGCCGATGGCGCCAGCACCAGTGCCGCCAGCGGTGGCAGCGAGCCAGGGTTGGCGGTCGCGGCACGCCCGTAATACAGGCTGCCGCTGGCGGCCACCGCACGCAATGTGGCGGGATAGACCGCCGCCATATCCGTCTCCAGCGTTTGCGTCAGCGGCGTAAGGTTGCCACCGGCCGAAAACAGGTCCACTGCCGTGTTGCGGGTCCACAGGCTGAACCAGCTCTGCCCGACGCCGTTGACCCCGTCGTTAACGTAGGCCAAGGCATTTGTCTGTGCGACGCGCCCTGGATCGGCCACATCCTGCAGCACCAGGTCGCCACGGGTGGCCAGGTTGAAGGTGGCATCACCGGGTAACAGGCTCAAGCCACCGGCCGCCGCGGCTGACGTGGCGCGCAGTGGATCATAGGCGCGGACTTCGCCGGGGCTCTGGTCGATCACCCGGCTGCCATAACGCAAGGTCAGGCTGCCCAGGGCGCCGCCGGTCAGTTGCACGTGCCCACGCAGGTTCACCAGCGTGCCGTTGAGGTGGTCCTGGGTAATCTGACTACCTGGATTCACGGCACCGCCGACCCGCAGGTTCAAGTCGCCACCGCCGGTCAGTTGCAGGCTGCCGTCAGCCGCCACGCGCCCGGTGCTGCCCACCGCCAACACCAACCCCTGGCTGCGCAAGTTCACCGCCTGGGGCACATAACCGGCAGCCAATGGCCGGATGATCCCGGCATCGCCGCCCACGTCGACATTCAGGTTGCCCCCGCCCAACGTACCGAAGCCGGTGAAGCCGACCATCTGGTCGGCGCCCCCCGCCAGGGCGAGGTTGCTGGCGTAGGTACCAAAATTGATCCACCAGGCCGTCGCTTGTGCCGCCGAGCCACTCAAACCATTGCCCTGGCGCCATAACCAGTTGCCGACATTCGCCGAATCCTGGCCAAGATCGTTGCGGACCGGACGCCCCGAGGCACTGAGTGACGGGCTGGTGATGTCACCGGTCAGGTTCCCACCCACTTTCAACAACAGGTTGCCGCCCGCCTCCGGATACCAGGCGCGGTACACACTGTCTGCGCCGCCATTGACCAGTTTCTCGTTGCCACCCACGCTATTGCCCAGCACCTTGGCGTTTTCGCCAAGCGCCCGCGGCAGGTTGTAGGGGTCGTTGGCCGAGGTACCCGTGGAAGAACTGCCAGCGGTGTAGACCCCGTACAGCGACTCCATGCTCAGATTGCCAGCGGCCAACAAGTCCAGGTCAGCGGCCCCGGTGCGCACCACACTGAAACGGCTACTGCCCCCCGCCACCAGGCTGTAGGCATCGCCGCCCGACTCACAGGAACCGGGGTAGTCCGTGCAGGTTCCAAGGTTGCCAGGGCTCACGGGCTCGCCGACCATGCTGGTGTCGCCGTAATTGTCGATGGAGCCCTGCTCGGTCCAGACCAGCACGCCCTGGGCGAACATGCCGTAATGGCTGTCGGCCAGACGCAGGTTGCCGGTCACTGGAGAAACTTGCAGCCTGCTACTGTCGGCCGCCTGGGTGTCGGCCCCGGCCACCAGGCGGATCGCCCACGCCTGGGAGCCTTCCGTCAGCATCGGCGCAACGCCCCAGTTCTTGCCCTGGCGGCCGGCCTCCTCGACCCGCAATTTCACCGACTTCGCATTGCCTGCCAACTTCACATTGGTGCCGGCCGGCAACAAGGCGCCACGGGGCAGTGCCTTGCTGCCATTGAGGGTCACGAACGCAGTGCTGCCCAGACGCCCGGGCAATGGCACGCCCTTGGGCCAGATCATCGCCCTGACACTGGTGTTGCTGGTCAACAGGGTACCGGCCCCCAGAACCGTGCCGGCCTCCAGGGTCTGGCTCTGGCTCAGCAGCGTCCCTGCCGCGAACAGCTGCGTGCCCGAGCCGTCGAGTATCGCCGCCGCCAGTACCGTACCGGCAGGCAGTACCAGGGGCTGGCTGAGGGTCACCGGCACCGGCAACCGCGTACCGTTCGCCAGGCTCAGGGCCTTGATCGACACATCGAAGTTGAGGATCGCGCCCGCCGGAAACCTGGTGCCGTCGGCCAGGGTCACGCCCGTGCCCGGCACTACTTGGGTGCCGCCGGTGTAATTGATCCCGGGGAGCAGCACCCAGCCGTTGTCATCGTCGCTCGGCGGTGGCGGGGTAAAGCCGTCGTTGATGCTGCCGTAGATATTCAAGTCGCCGCCGGCGCGCAGGGTCAGGCGGCCGACTTCGCCGGAACCATACACATCCGGGTTTTTCTGGGTATGTGGGTTGAGGCTGGCGTAGCGATAACCGGACAGGTCCAGGTCGCCCTGCACCACCAGGTCACCCTGGGGCGTCTTGCTGACAATCTCTACCCCCGGCCGCAGATGCAAGGCGTCGGCGTACGTGGCGTTATTCAGGCCCGCGAGCTTGTTATTCAGTAGGTCGTGGTTGCTGAGGGCTGCGTTGATAAACAGCACGCTCAGCTCATGTTTTTTGTCCAGGTACTTCTGGTCGATCACCTGGTACGGACGCCCACTGGCCGTGGCATCGGTCTTGGTCGGCGCATCGTCGTAGCTGATCATGCCGTTGAGGGCAATCGAGCGCGCGCCCTGGATATCCAGGCGGCCACGGGCATCAATGGCAATGTCATCACTGTTCAGGCGCGGAGCATTGAGCTCCAGGGTGCCACGGCTGCGACCGTCATGGCCCACGCCCCCATCGGTCCCGTGACGCAGGTCGATACGCGCGCCATCGGCCAGGGTCAACTGGCCCTGGCCCGAACCCAGCACCACCATGGCGCGGTTCGGCGCGTCGATGATCTGGCCATGGCTGTCCACCCGCAACTGGCTGCCATGGGCATCGAGCACGGCGCTGCCGTCCAGGGTCAGGCCGGTCTTGGCCGTCAGGTTGATGCTGCCCACCCGCTCGCCACTGGCATCCACCCGCCCGGTGACGCGCAGGCTGCCGTTGTCCAGCGAGACACTGACGCTGTTGGCCTTGACCTCATTGCCGATGCTCAGGTCGCCCTGCTTGAGCTGGAAGCTGCGCGCCCCAAACACCTGGCCCTGGTTGAGCCGTTGGTTGAGGGCGGCAAACTGTTCGTCCAGGATGCCGCTGGTGCCCAGGCGCTGGGCCTGGATCTCCACCGCACCGGCCAGGTACGGCACCCGAGTGCCACCGGCATCGTAATAACCGCTGCTGCCGGCCAGAAGCTTGCCTGCCAGGTCAACCACACCGCCTGTGTCCCCCACGGCCACTGCCCGCAGCGTGCCCGCCTGGTTATGCTGCGCCGACAGGTCGATGGTTGAGCCGGTGGCCTGCAGCACATTGCCTTCGCGGCTTTGCAGCGATACCTCACCCCCCGCGCCATATTTGGTCAGGTCGTTGAAGACGATGGCGCGACCGGCCACATCAATCAGTGAGTCATCGGTCAACACCACGTCGCCACGGGCGTCGAGGGTGACCTTGCCGCTGGGCAGCACCACCGCGCTGGCCAGGCGAATGCTGTCGCCCTGCAGCGACAGCTCGCCGCCCAGGCCCTCGACCTTGCCCCGGGCCCCCGCCGAGGCGCCGATATCCAGGGTGCCGCCGGCGGTGATGCGGTTTACCGAGCCCGCCTCGCCGGTCAGCAGTGGCGTGAGAATGCTCAAGTCGCCCCCGGTATAGGCAAAGCCCTTGAGCGGATCATAGGCCCCCTGGCGCTGATAGACCGACAGGCTGCCCTTGTGGTTGGCGGTGATGCGCTCGCTGGCACTGAGGTTGACCTGGGCAAACCCCAGCGCCAGGCGATCGAAGCGCTTGGTCGTGCTCGGCTGGGCAAAGTCGCCATAGCCGAACTCGATGCGTTCGGCCTGGATATCCAGGCGCCCATTACCGCTGCCGGCGCCGCCGTCGATGGCGGCAACGGCCGGCGTTTCAGCACCGAGCCAGATCAGGTTGGCAGTGTGGATGCTCGCCACATCACTGGCGCTGCCGGCGCCGTAGATCGCCGGGGCAGACAGCATCAGGCGGCTGAGCAACGACTTGCCGGTCACCGCGTCATAGGTGTCGAGGGCACTGGAGCCATAGAAGTTGAAGCTGTCGCGGGCCGAGAGTTGCAGGGTTTCCAGGGCCGGCGCGCCGAACTGCGTGTCACCACGCAACAAGCGGTCCAGCACCTGCTGGGTCAGGGTCATGCCGGCCGGCAGGCGATTGCCGGCCGCCGCTGCAGCCAGGGCTTCAGGGCTGCCGACGTTAATGCTCGCCAGCCCCAGGTTGAGGTGACGGGTGCCGTAGCGCACCTCATCCCCCATCTGCAACGTCTTGTCGGTCAGGGCGACGATACTGCCCTCGGAATACAGGGCAGTCTGGCCGCTACAGGGCGCGCTGTTGCACGCCCCCAGATTGATCCCGCCACTGGCTGCGCCGCCGGCTTGCACGGCGTTGACCACGTTGAGCAAACCGTTGGAGACCGCCAGCATATTCGCCACCTGGTAGACGAAACCGTCTCGTGCGTCATAACTGGCCTTGCCCCGGCCAAGGGTATTGATCGAGGCGCCCTGCTCCATGACGATCTCGCCGGTGGAGCTCACCAGGAACACTTCCGGTGCGGCCAGGCTCGCCCCTTCACGCAAGGTAATAGAGCTACTGTTGGCACCGACCACGTTGATGTAGTTGCCGCTCTGGCCATACGAAACCTGGGTCATCCCGCCAATCATCAGGCGTGCCGCGCCCAGCGCATTGAGGCTGGCCGCCCCCACGCTGACGCCCTCGAACCCCTCCGTGGCGGCCTTGCCTGGCGCCATTACTTCGATCCCGCCGGTTCCCATGTTCATCACTGCAACAGTGCCGGCAAAACCGTCGGTGGCCGCCTCAAAGCGGCCGATACCGGCGAACGAAAAGGCGTTCGCCCCACCACCGGGGTGCAACGCCAGTTTCAGGGTCTTGGCATCCACCGGCAGCAACGCCCGTGGCACGCCGAGCTTGGCCGCATCAGCCACGGCGAACTGCGCATAGCCGGTTTCGTTGTACTGGGAGTAGCGGCGCAGGGTGTCGGCCGAGGTCAGGATTACCTGGCTGGCGACCCGGTTACTGATCCCGGTGTTGACGATGGACAAGCGCCCGGCAGCCGACCAGGAGCCATTGCGCAGCGCCTGTGGCACCTCTTCGGTGCCGCGCCCCGCGAGGCCGTTGATTTCGACACGGAACGCCCCCGGCATCAGCGCATAGGTGGAGGGCATCAGGGTATAGGTGCCTGCGGCCAGCCCCGGGACGCCAGCGTCCAGGGTGATTTGCTGGCCGAGCAACGGATCGACTGCGCCCCCCTCCGGGGCCACCGGGGCATAACCCGGTTGCGCGCCGGGCACGATGGCGTACACCGGGTTACTGCCCAGGCCCGGCAGGACAAAGCCGCCGTGGGTGCCGACCTGCATCAGTGGGTTATAACGCGCATCGGTGGAGCCGCCACGGCCGGAAATAAACCCGGCACCGAGCAGTTCGCCGCCGCCGGACAGGTCCAGCGTGGCCTCTGGCAGCACCGCCACCGATTGCCCACCGAGGATTACCCCCACGCTGAGATCGCCATTGAGGTTGGCAATCGCCCCCTGGCCGAGGAACGACACCGTCTTGCCGTTGTACTGGTAAACCTGGCCATCCACCGTGCCGCCGTAGGGCAGCACCAGGCCCTTGCCGCTCACCGAAGTCAGGCTGCCGGGCAGCAGTTCGACCTTGTGGGTGCCCAGGATGCCGACCTCGATCAACCCCAGGGGCGCACGCACCACCCCGCCCTGCCTGATGCTCGGGCCGCCCAGTTGCAGGCGACCGAAGGCCGAGTAAGGCACCGCGCCCGTCTCGTTGCCGGCACGGGCGATGGTCAGGGTGCGCGTCGGGTCGTAACCGTCAACCCCATCCAGGTAACCGGCCAGCACCCGCGCGCCGACTTCGGTGGCCGGGTACAACTGCGCGGCCTGCAGGGTCATGTCGCCCCGGGTCATGATTTGGGTACTGATCCCCTGGGCGACCGCATCGGCGCTGGCCCCCGCGAGAAAACGCAGGTCGCCCTGGCTGCTCAGCTGCACGTCATCGAAACCACGGCGGTCGACGCTCAACTGGCTGTTGTCGGCCTGGGTCAGGTTGCTCTTGTTGCCGAACAACACATTGCCGCGCACCTCCAACAGATTGGCACTGGCAGTGAACTGCGCCTGACTGGCGCGTTGCGACATGGCGCTGGTCAACACCGGATGCTGGTATTGGTCCTTGGCCTCCAAGGGCGCAAGGATGCCCGCCAGCAGCAGGTGCGGTGCCGACAGATTGACCCGGGCATTCTGCGCAGCCTGCTCACTCAGCCCCAGAGCGCCACTGTACAGACGCAGGCTCTGGCCCATGTGCAGCGACAGATCACCGTCAACACTCAGCAGGCCATTGCTCAGCAAGGCCAGGTTGTCGAACCCGCCGGCGCTGACCTGGTCCACGCCCAGGCGAGCATGCCCGTACTCCAGTTCCGCGGTCGCAGCCTCCGCAGTGCCCGCCAGCGTGCTGGGCTGGTGGGTCTGGCTGAGTAACAGTTCCCGCGCCTTGAGCACGCGGTCGCTGACCGCGCTCTTGAGGTAGTAAGGGCTTTCCAGGGCCACGACCAGGCTACCGCCCGACGCTCCGGCACCACCGGCCCGGGCCACAAAGCGCCCGTCCAGGTACAGGCCATTGTTGGAGGCAAGGCTGATACTGCCGCCATTGCTGGCCACCGGTACCCGGCCCTGGCCCGGCAGGTCCAGGTCCGCCTGGGCCCCGGACGCCTCCAGGCGCGCACCGTCACGCACCACCACAAACACATCACTGGCCTGGGCAATGCCAGTGGCGAGGTTGATCGTGCCACCGAGGCTGATATTGCCGCCGTTGCGCACCAGGCCATAGTGGCGGCCACGATTGTCCACGGCGCTCACCGCCCGCGCCGCCACGTCGATCAGCGCCTGCTCGCCGACCCAGATCGAACGCCCATGACCTGCGGCATTCACCGCCTCGGAACTGGCCACGTTCAGCCCGCCCAGGCTGACGCTACCGCCCCAGGCGTTGAGCGTACCGTTGACGGTCAACTGGCCGACGCTGCGCAAATTGATGGCCTGGCCCGGATCGACCGTGATAACCGCGCCCTGGCCGACGCTCAGCGCGGTGCTGGCCAATTGCGCAGCGCTGGAGTCGAGGTGCCCGGCCGTGAGGCTCAAGCTGGCACCGCGCCGCTGGCTCAGCACGCTCTTGAGCGCGTCCTGCTGATACAACTCAGGTGTCCACACCTGCATCAGACTCGCCGGATCAGTGCCGCTCGGCAGCGTCTGCACCTGCTCGCCAACCCGGTACACCGGCACCTCGACCCCGACCTGGGTGCCGTCAGCAACAATCAACCCTTCGTTGCCGGTGATGTCATACGCCGAGAACCCTTTCTTGAAAAAGTCCCCCGCCAGGTGCAGGGTGCCCGCGTCCAGGCTGCCTGCATCGCCGATCAGTACCTGGCGCGACTGCAACGCCAGAGTGCCGCCACCGCTGACGCCATAACCGCGAATCTCACCGCCCAACACCAGGGCGCCCTGCGCGCCCAACGTCACGCTGCCGCCCTTGCCACCGCTGACCTTGCCATCCTGGCCGACCGTAGCGCCCGAAGACACCTGCACCAGGCTCTGTGCCCCCAGGCTCACATCGCCGGTGCCACGCAGCGCCACCTTGCCGCCATTGGCGTAAGCCACACCCTCGGTGAGCGACGGCTGCAGGGCCAGGTTGTTCCAACGCCCGGACGCATCCAGCACCACCCCGGCGGCCACCGCGACGTGCCCGCTGCCCGCCAGAATCACCTCTTCAACGGCATTCTGCCGATCGAGGTTGACCTGACTGAGCACGTTGCCGGCGTGGAGGCTGCCACCGTGGGCGGTCAGATTGGCGTTGACCGCCACCTGGGGCCCGTACAGGGTGATATCGCCACCGTCGGCCACCGACAACCCACCATTGACCGTAATCTGCTGCTTGGCGCCGACCTTGATCGCCCCCAACTGAAAGCCATTGAGTTGCTCGCTGTCGAGCACCAGCGTGCCCTGGCGCCCGGCCGGCAGCGCGGTGCCCAGGTCGAGGCCGGCGGCGATTTTTTGTGTTCCGCCTTCGATCAGCACCTGCTCCATACCCGGCGTCAGGGCGTAACGCAGGGTGCCGGTGCTTTTGTTGAAGATCGGCGTGTACTGGCCAATGATCAGTTGCGCACGTTGGGCCTGGGCCTTCTGCGACTGTTGGTAACCGTCGAGGTTGATGTTCGGCGCCTGGGTCTGGCGCTCACCCTGGAACACATCACTGATCAACTGCCCTTCAAGCACCGCATTGCCGGTACCGATCACCAGCTTGCCGGCATCGCGGCCCACGGTATAACCGGCCTCGAAACGTCGCTGGGGGGCGATCAGCGGGTTGTAGTACAGGTCGGTACGGCCCCAGCGTTCGCTGGTGTCTGCAAAGCCTTTGTAAAGCCCGGTGTAGAGAATATCGCCCGGTGCCTTCGACAGCTCATACAAGCGCCCGTCCGGGCCCTTGAGCCAGGTTTGCTGGACATAACCGCCCTGCACATCCACGGTGCCGCCCGACAGATTGATCTGCGCGCCCTGCTGGGTTACCACGTCATCCCCCGTGAACGTCACGGTACCGCCCTGGGCCATCCACTCGCCCACCGAGTGCCCTTGCGTGCCCAGATAGCCACCGACTTCCAGCAGGCCGCCGGCGGTGTACCAGCGGTCCGTCGCGTAGCCGTTGGTACCCGCCGGCACAAACACCAACTCGCGCAGATCGACCCACACATCGTTGTTGATCAATTGCCCGCCATCGCGGTTGACCGGCGCATCGCGCTGCTCGTTGCCCTGCACGTTGATCTTGATGTTGTTGGCTTGCATCGCCACCTTGACGCCGATGGCGCCGGACACGTCGATCATCGCCCCCTCGCGCATCAGGCTGCGCTGGCCGGCGCTGACCGCGACCTGGCCACCGGTGGCGAGGGTTATCGAGCCTTTCTGGAAGTCCACGGTGCCGCCGCTGACGATCTCGATGCGCGACTGATCGGTACGGTCGGCCACCCTGCCCAGGTTATTGAACTGCCCGCTGGCCTGGGGGTTCACCAGACCGTCGAGATTGACCAGGCCATTTTCGCGCTGGTTGTTGAGCGCGGTGGTGCCGCTGCTGTCGAGCAGGATCGCAGTGGTGCTGCCTTCGCCCAGGCTGACGCTGCCGGTGGTGTCGCTGGCCGAGTTGAGTAAGTGAAGGGTGCCACGGGTGTCCACCGACGTGCTGGCCAGGGCTACGCCGTTTTGCTGCACGGTGTGCCCGGTCAGGGTGATGTCGCCGGTAGCGGCCATGATCAGCCCGCTATTGGTCACGCTGCCCGCGCTGCTGCCGGCCTTGAGGCTGCTGGCGACTTCATTGCCGCGAGTGGTGGAACGGGCATTGCCGGCGGTACCCACGCCCTTGCGGATATAAAAACTGTCGCCGGCGGCCAGGGTCGTCTGGCCTTTGGCGGTGATGAGGGTGCCGGCGTTTTCCACTTCCGTACCCAACAGCAAGGCGTAGCCACCGGCATCGGTGGACGTCGCCGCGTCATGGGTCTGGATCAGCGCCCCCCGCTGCACCTGGACCTTGCCCGCGGCATCGGTGAACGTTGGCTGGGTGCCAGTGGCGTCGAAGTAGATCCCGCGCTGGGTGAATTGCTCGTCGGTGATCGCCGCCGCCGCCGCCACCAGGTTGCGCACGTTGACCTGGCTGCTGCCGCTGAACACCACGCCATTGCGGTTGATGATCATCACGGTGCCAGCGCCCTTGATCTGGCCCTGGATTTCACTGGGGCGCGCGTTGGGGTCATTGACGCGGTTGAGCAAGGCCCAGTTGGACTGCTGCTGGAAGTCGACGGTGGTGTTGCGCCCGACGTTAAAGGTTTCCCAGTTGAGGATGGCCTTGTCGGCGGTCTGTTCGATGCTCACCGTGGTCTGGCCACCGGCCTGGCTTTGGGTCGGGCCCTTGGCGTTGATCCAGCCTTGGGTCAGGCTGTTATCGACCTGCAAACCGCCCTTGCCCAAGCCGTCGGGAATCGTCGAGACCTGGCCCAACGCGGCCTGGCGCCCGGCCGCCTGGGCAGCCTGCTGGGCGGCAATCGCCGCTACGCTGTTGTTGAGGGTGCTCAGTGAGCGCTGCATCTGCTGGTTGACCCGCGCCTGCTGGGACAACGGCGGCGGCATCCCCGGCACCTGCGCCCCCGGCCGCGCCGCCGTGGCTGCCTGGGACGCGCCCTTGGCGGCAAACCAGCCGGAACTGAACGCCGTAGCCCCCTGGGCACTGCCCGCCACCAGCAACAAGGCAATGGCATGGGCCAGCGGCTTGAGGCGCAAGACAGTCTGGCCGCTCGGGCCGCGGGCATTCAGGTTTACCGGTGGTTTGCAGCGGACCATCTGGAATCATCCTTCTGTGTGGAGATGCACATCACGTATGGGAGGTAGGCGGTTGGCGAGGGGCAGCACTGAACTTCTGTCATGGAAAATTCATCTGGGCTCGGCAGCGGCTACGGGGTGAGCCAATAAAAAATCAGCAACGGCACAGGCCGTTGCTGATCAGGGGTTGCAGGTCGAGGAACGCGGGCGTTACAGCGGACGACCGATACCGTTGCAGACGTCGGTCTTACCGATGCTCAGCGGGTTGCTGGCGGTCAGGAAGCTGCTGCGGATCGCGCTTTTCCAGGAGTCAGGCAGTGGCACGAAACGGTTGGCGCGGATGGCGTCATCGTTGTTCACGGTCTCGCCGTAGTGCTGGGCAAAGAAGTCACGGACCTGGTTGGACTGGGTGCCGTTGATATAGCACTGGCTGAAGATCAGGTTGGTGAAGCCCAGGATCGGGTAGCCCGACGTTGGGTAAGGCACCACGCCGGCCACGCCGTTTTTACCGAACACAGGTACCCACTTGTCCGGGTTGCCACGGTCAGCCACGGCGGGCACCGAAACGTTATCAATCGCCTCGGAAACGTTATCCGGAGCAGGCGATACACCTTCGGTGTTGCTTGCCACGTCCTTGCCGACGCGAGCGACCTTGGTCGCGTCGTCCAGGCCTTCCAGGGTGGTGGCCGCGTAGTCAGGGCTCATGTAGGTGATACGGCCTTCGGCGACAGTCGTATCGTTCAAGGCATTCATCACGCCCTGGCTGCCGGCAGCCGCAACGGCACCGGCCGGCAGGCCACCGCTGTAGCTGTTGGCAAAGGTGGTGGTAACGGCGAAGCTGCCGGTTTCAGCGCACTTGGCGTTCAGGAAGCGCGTGAACAGTTCGGTGGTGCCGCTGCTTTCGCTGCGGTAAACCACGGTGATTGCACCGCTACGGCCAGCGCCGGTGATCTGGCTCCAGTTGTTGATACGCCCGGAGAACACACCGCACAGCTCGTTGACGCTCAGGTCAACCGCATTGGCACCGCTCTTGCGGAAAGGAATGGCCACCGAAGTGGCCACCGACGGCACCTGGATCAGCTTGCCCCAGCCTGGCTGCTTGGCAGAGGCATAGGTGGACAATTCAGTGGCGCTGAGCTTGGAGTCGCTGCCGGCCCAGTGCACGTTCTTGGTGGTCACGCCGGGTACGAGCTTGTCGTATTTGTTTTCCAGGAACGCGGCCTTGCCGTTGCCGCTGCCGACACCGATGTAGGCGGCGAAACCGGCAGTCAGTACGCCGGGCGTCTGGTACAGCGGCTGTGGCAGGGTTGCGCCACCGCCGTTGACATCAGCGAATGCAGCCTGGGCCGAGCAGAGGGCCGCGAGGGTCATGGATGCCGCGAGAACGTTGCGCTTAAACATGAAGAAGCTCCTTTCGTCGTATTCATACGTTGAGGTAGATGGCTCTTGCATGACGCCATGGCACTCGGTTCACACGCCATGATCCAGCGGGCTTGCGGGGCGAGGCCATGGACACGAAGGTCGCAGTTTCCGATGACAGATAAGGGAAAAAACCTCGGGAGGAACAGCTTGATTTTTAAAAAGATTCTCGGGTGTTTTGGCAATGATTGTGGCTTTTATCGGGGTGGGTGACAGCGAGGTTTCAGGGAGTGTTTCGACGATGGCGGGCGGGCCGTGCGCAGGGGGGCAAAGATGACGCAATGACGAACCCGAGGCTGGGTGATGGGCGGGTCAGGTAATTGACTTGCAGCCAGTCACCACCGATCCAAATGGGTGTGTGGCTTGCCAGCTCCCACATTTGCACCGGCGCAATCTTCACAGGTCAGGTAACCAATTGGTTGATCTCGATGATCGGCAACAGCACCGCCATCACGATCACCAGCACCACCGCGCCCATCACCACGATCATCAACGGCTCCAGCAATGCAGTCATGCCCATGGCCCGCCGTTCGATATCCCGCGACAGGGTCTGCGCCGCCCGCTCCAGCATCGGCGGCAGGGCGCCGGTTTTTTCGCCGCTGGCGATCAGGTGGATCAGCACCGGCGGGAAGACCTTTTCCACCGCCAGGGCCGGCGCCAGGTTAACCCCTTCGCGAACCTTGGCCGTGGCATCGCTGACACACTGGCTCAGGCGGTCGTTGGACAGGGTCTGGCGCGCCGCTTCCAGGGCGCGCAGCAAGGGCACGCCGGCACCGCCGAGGATGGCCAGGGTCGAGGCGAAACGCGCGGTGTTGAGCCCCAGCACAAACCGCCCGAGCAGCGGCAGGCGCAAGACCCGGCTGTGCCAGTTCAAGCGCGCCACGGGGTTGCGCAGGTACAGGCGCCAGCTCCAGAAGCCCGCGACCAGCCCGGTAAAACACAGCCAGCCCCAGGCGCGGATAAAGTCACTGGCATTGAGCATTGCCAGGGTCAGCCCCGGCAGGTCCTGGCGCGCCTGGGAAAAGGCGCTGACCACCTGCGGCACCACGTAGCTCAGGAGGAAAATCACAATGCCGATGGACACCAACCCCACCACCCCTGGATAGATAAAGGCCGTGAGAATCTTGCCCCGCAGGTTGTTGCGCTCTTCGATGTAGTCGGCCAGGCGCTCCATGACCTGGGCCAGGTCGCCGGACTCCTCCCCCGCCGCAATCAACGCCCGGTAGATCGACGGGAAGTCCCGTGGCCGCGCAGCCAATGCATCGGCCAGGCGCATGCCGCTGCGCACATCGGCGCGCACTGCGCTGAGGGTCTGGGCGATATGCTTTTTTTCCGCCTGCTCCACTGTGGCACTCAGCGCCGCCTCCAGGGGCAGGCTGGCACCGAGCAGGCTGGCCAGTTGGCGGGTGGCCCAGGCCAGGTCGTTGTCCGACAGCTTGGCACTGAACAGGCTGCTGCCTGCCACGTTGGCGTTGCCTTCGAGCTGCACCAGCAACGCGGTCAGACCACGACTGCGCAGGCTGGCAAAGGCCGCGCCCTGGCTCTCGGCCTCGAGGTGCCCGGCTTCCAGTTTGCCGCTGGCATCGGCGGCCTCATAGCGATAGCGATTCATCAGGCGTCCCGTGTTACACGCAAGATTTCTTCCGGCGCAGTGGCACCGCTGCGCACCCAACGCTCGCCGTCTTCACGCATGCTGAACATTCCGGCGTGGCGCGCGGCGACGCGTATCTGCTGCTCGCCGGCCCCCTGGTGGATCAGGCCGCGTACCGCGTCATCGACACAGAACAGTTCATGGATGCCGGTGCGGCCGCTGTAACCGACCTGGTTGCACTGGCCACACCCCACCGGGCGCCAGGTGCCGGGGGCCGCCGGGTCAGGCTGTTTGCAGTGCGGGCACAGGCGGCGCACCAGGCGCTGGGCCAATACACCGAGCAGCGACGAGGCCAGCAGGAACGGCTCGACCCCCATGTCGATCAGGCGATTGACCGCCGACACCGCGTCATTGGTGTGCAACGTGGCCAGCACCAGGTGCCCGGTGAGGGAAGCCTGCACGGCGATCTGCGCGGTCTCCAGGTCGCGGATTTCGCCGATCATGATGATGTCCGGGTCCTGGCGCAGGATCGCACGCAGGGCCAGGGCAAAGGTCATGTCGATCTTGGCGTTGACCTGGATCTGGCTGATCCCCGGCAGGTCGTATTCCACCGGGTCTTCCACGGTGAGGATATTGCTCGTGCTGGCATCCAGCCGCGCCAGGGCGGCGTAGAGGCTGGTGGTCTTGCCGCTGCCAGTGGGCCCGGTGACCAGCACGATGCCGTGGGGCTGGCGAATCAGGCCATCGAGACGCGCCAACAGCTGCGGGTCCATGCCCAGGGTTTCCAGCTGCAGGCGCCCGGCCTGTTTGTCGAGCAGGCGCATCACCACCCGTTCGCCATGGCCGGTGGGCACCGTTGACACCCGAATATCAATCGGCCGCCCGGCAACCCGCAGGGCGATGCGTCCATCCTGGGGCAGGCGTTTTTCGGCGATATCGAGCTGGGCCATGATCTTGATCCGCGACACCAGCGCGCCATGCAGGGCTTTGCGCGGCGACACCACATCGCGCAGGGTGCCGTCGACGCGGTAGCGCACCACGGAGTGGGTTTCGAAGGGTTCGATATGGATGTCACTGGCCTCGTCGCGGGCGGCCTGGGTCAGCAAGGCGTTGATCATGCGAATCACCGGGGCGCCGTCCTGGGTGTCGAGCAGGTCGGTGATTTCCGGGATGTCCTGCATCAGGCGGTCGAGGTCGACTTCGTTTTCGGCGGCGCCGACCACGGCGGCGGCACTGCCGGTATCGGCGTAGGCGCTGGCCAGCAGGCCGTCGAGCTCATCGTCGCGCACCTGCTCGATGGCGGCCTCGCCGAATTGCCGGTGGACCTCGCTGATCGACCAGCCGGGGGTCGAGGGGCAGATGGTCAGGCGTGGGCCTTCGGGGGTGGGCTGCAAGAGGATGCGTTGGGATTTGGCCCAGGCGTAGGGGAGCAGGCTCATAGGGACCCTCCCTTGCGGCGGCTCAGCGCACAGTAAGCCAGGGCTGCGCCCATGCTCGGCAGCCCGATTCTCGAGGCGACCGCATCCCCCTGTGGGAGCTGTCGAGCCCCACAGGGGGAATGGGTGCGACTCACGGGCGTGTACTCCCCGGCATCGCCTTCTCCACCGCCGGCAACTGCGGCGCCTGCACATCCGGCAGTGCCCAGCTGTGCTGCGGCTGCAAGCCTCCCTGGGCGCGGCGCATAAAGTCGTAGCGATTGCGCGTAATGCTGCGCCCCGCGCCGCTGTCGCGAATGATGTAGGGCCGCAGGAACACCATCAGGTTGGTCTTGTTCACACTGCGCGACTCGTTGCGAAACAGTGCGCCCAATCCCGGGATGTCTGATAGCCACGGCACTGCGTCGTTGCTCTGGGTATAGCCATCCTGCAACAGCCCGCCCAGCACCATGATCTGCCCGTCATCCAGCAAGATGCTGGTATCAATCGCGCGCTTGTTGGTCACCGTGCGCGCATCCCCCGACGCCCGGGTATCGACGCTGCTGACTTCCTGGTAGATATCCAGCTTCACCGTACCGCCCTCGGAAATCTGTGGCCGTACGTTCAACTTGAGCCCCACTTCCTCACGCTGCACGGTCTGGAACGGGTTATTGCTGGTGCCGCCCCCGCCGGTCACGTAGCTGCCGGTGATGAAGGGAATGGTCTGGCCGACGAAGATACTCGCCGCCTCATTGTCCAGGGTCAGCAGGTTCGGCGTGGATAACACATTGGTCCCGCCCTTGCTCTTCAACGCCCGCGCCAGGACTTTGAGGTCCAGCACCCGGCCGATCCCTGGAATATCCACGGTGCCGTCCACCAGGCCGATGTTCAGGCCCTTGGGCAGCACGTCAATGCTGGTCTTGCTGGTGGGGGTGCCGTTGATCCCGCTGCCGCCCAGGTTGACCCCGCCAAAACCACCCTTGCCCCCCAGGTTGCCGGCCTGCCACTGCACGCCGAATTCGCTGGCATCGTCTTCGTTGACTTCGACGATCAGGCTTTCGATCACCACCTGGGCGCGGCGCTGGTCGAGCATGTCGATGACTTCGCGCAGGTTGCGGTACAGCGGATCCGGGGCGGATATCAGCAGAGTATTGGTGGTCGCATCGGCCTGGATCGTCACACCGCCGGCACTGAAGGCGGTGTTCTGCTCACTGCCGGCAGTGCTTGCGCCGGTGCTGTCCTTGGGATAACCGCTGGATGGCGCCGCGCTGGCGGTCGGCGTGCCGCTGCTGTTCTGGGTGCTGCCCTGGCTGGTGCTACCCGCGCCGCCCATCGCACTCAACTTGGAGCGGGCCTCGTCACTGACGCCACTTTCGCTCTCACCGGTCAGCATGCCGCGCAGGGATTGGGCCAGCTTGCCGGCCTGGGCGTTGCGCAGGTACACCACGTGCATGTTGCTGGGGTTGCTCTGGGCATTGTCGAGCTTGTAGATCAGGTTGCGCGCCAGCTCCGTGCGCTCCGGGCTGCCGGCACGGATGATGATCGAGTTGGAACGCGGGTCGCCGATCACGGAGATCTTCTGGGTCTGGTCGTTGCCCTGGGTTTCCAGCAACTCGGCGACCATTGCCGCGATATCCACGGCGATGCCGTTTTGCACCGGCACCACGTCGGTGTCGATGGCGCTTGGGGTGTCGATGCCGGCGATGATTTGCCCTACCCGTGCGAGGTTTTCCGCGTAGTCGGTGATGACGATGCTGTTGTTGCCGGGGTAGGCGTTGATCGGGTTGTTCGGCGAAACGATGGGGCGCAACACCGGGATCAGGTTCACCGCGTTTTCGTATTGCAGGCGGAAGGTGCGGGTCTGCATGCCGTTGCCACTGGGGCTGGCGGCGTTGTAGATCGGCCCGCCCAGCAGTTTGGCGTCGGCTTCCGGGACCACCTGGGCCACGCCCCCCACGTCGACCACGCTGAAGCCCTGCATGCGCAGCGCCGCCAGCAGCATGTCGTAGGCCTGGTGCGCCGGGACCTGGCCTTCGCTGACCAGGGTCAGGTTGCCCTTGACCCGGGGGTCTACCAGGAACTGCTGGCCGG
The DNA here is from genome assembly GCF_030687625.1 of Pseudomonas sp. FP2294. Taxonomy (NCBI): domain Bacteria; kingdom Pseudomonadati; phylum Pseudomonadota; class Gammaproteobacteria; order Pseudomonadales; family Pseudomonadaceae; genus Pseudomonas; species Pseudomonas sp. FP2294. The sequence continues at coordinate 2,226,485 of NZ_CP117441.1, read as the reverse complement.
TGGCGCGGGACAAGGCGCGTACCACCGCCTGGATCTCGGCGTCGACGAAATTCAATTGCACCGGCTGGTCACCCAGCGGGTTGCGCACCTTGGCCGGCGCGGCGACCGGGCCACGGGCGCGGTTGCTCAGCGGGTGCTGGACCCGCGGCTGGGGGCTGATTTCGCGCTGGCGATCGGGCAACGGCACGCCATTGCGCCGGGTGTCGGCCAGGGGCTGGCCGAGTTCGCTGTCCACCAGCAAGGGCGCAGGTGTGGGCGCCGGGGTGTGGCTGCAGGCACTGAGCGCCAGCAACAGCAGCGGCGCCACCTGGCGAAACGGCGCTGAACGGGGAAGTGACCACTTCATGAAGCTTCCTTAGCGCCAGGCGCCTGATCCATGCGAACGGTCCCGGACACGCTGCCGGCCGGGTTTTCTGGGGTATCGCCCACACGCTGCAAGCGCGCGTGGGACACCTCCAGGGAAAATGCGCGCGGGCTGGTCAGCAGCCAACCGACCAGCGCATCCGCCGGCGCGTCGGTAAAAGTCAGGCGCCAACCGGCGTGCGCCACGCCCTGCAACTGATAGCGGTCTTTAAGTCCGGCAGCGTCGAGCGCCTGGCGCAGCGCGCCTTCCAGGTCTTGCCCGGCGCGCGCACCGGCACTGGCGCCCTGCAGCAGCACCTGCAAGGTGGCGGCCTGGGTGCGCAGCTTGGGGGTTTCGGCCTGCCAGAAATCAATCTGCTGCAAGGGCGGCTCAATCAGCAGCAACCACACCAAAAAGCCCGCCAGTACCGCCCCGCTGCCGCCCAGCAGGCGCTTTTCGCGCAGGGCCAGGCCGCTCCAGAATCCCTGGAGCTGGCCGCGCAGGTACGGATAGCCGAACTTACTCATCGGCGCCTCCCGTGTTGTCGAGCGGCCCGAGGGTCCAGCCGTGCTCATCGCGGGTGGCAGCGAAACCCGCCTCGGTCAACGCCGCCTGCCACTCCCCTGGGGCGGCCGGGCTGCGACTGTCGGGCAACAGCTCCAGGTACAACCGGCCTTGATCAAATGCCAACGCCTGGACGCTGCCGACCATAAACGGCAGGTGGTTGCCCGCCAGTTGCAACAGGCTGCTGAAACGCTGGCCGGGATCGGCGGTGGCGCCTTGACCGGCGGCCAGTTGCTGCCGGGCCTGTTGCAGCGGATTGAGGATCACTGGCAAGTGCGGGAAGGCCTGCTTGACCTGGGCAATCATCCGCGCTTTGAGCTGTTGCCCTTCGTCCACCTGGCGCGCGGCATACAGGTTCAGGCCCAGGGTCCAGACCACCACCGCCAGGGCACTGAGCCCCAGCGCCCGGCCCCAGCCACCGCTGCTGGCGCGCTTGAGGTGGCCATGCAAGCCCCAGGCGGGGACCACACCCTGCCAGCGCGCGGGCGTGTGTTCATCGACCTGATGCAACTGCGCGCCAGCCTGCACCAGTTCCGCCAGGGCCTGTGGTCCCAGGGGGTGCAAGGCGCTCTGGTGCAGGCTCTGGCGCAGCAGCAGATGCCCGTCGACGCAGGCCACGCTCAAATGCCCCGCCGGCGGCACAGGCAAGGCATAGGGCGCCGGGTACAGGCCGCGCAAACTGATAGGCACCTGGGCCAGAACCCGCTGCAACTGTTCCAGGCCAGCCGTCGGCAGCCAGCCCACTTGCACCTGGCCGTTGCTCTGCCGTGGGCTGTGGACCACCTGCATTTGCGCGACCGGGCCGAGGATCAGCGCCTGGGCCGCGCAGGCCACGGCTGCCGCCACTTTAGCGGGCGGCAATTGCGGCAACTCCAGGCTGCTCAGCAAACTGTCCCGGGGATGCAGGAAACACTCGGCCGCCAGGCTCTTGCGCGGTTGCGCCAACTGCCCAAGGCTGGCCTGACCTTGCCGGCTGACCTGCCCGGCGCGGTCCAACCAGGCGTAGTGCACCAGGCTCTCGGCGCTCAGTTGGGCCAGCGGCGGCAAGGCAATGCGCAAGCGCGTCATGCGCCCACCCGCCACCAGATCACTTGGGGTTGCCGGTCTTCAGGGCGATACAACAATGCTTCGACTGCCACCCGCCGCTGCTCGCGCCGCGCGCGGCCGTGCCAGCGGAACCACTCACTGGTGATTCCCACCTGCACCGAGTCCACCAACAACTGCGGCATGCGCAGGCGGTTGACGAAATCCCCGCGGTTGATAAACCAGCGCCCGCTGTCCCGCTCGGCCACCAGCCCCTGGGCCTGGGACAGGCTGAGCCCCGGCACCACCGCACTGAGCACTTCGGCGCTGGCCGTATTGCCATTGACCCAGGTGTTGTCGGGCAACACACTGACATAGGCCGCCAGGCGTTGCTGCACACCCGGCTCAAGGGCAAGGTCGTCAAGACTTCGCAACATCGGCGCCCTGGCCGGCAGCAAGGTCTGCGCGGCCTCGGGCGAGGTGCTGCGCAGGCTGCTCACGTCACTGCCACCCGCACGCTGCGCATAAGAGGCAAGCACCCGTTGGCTGATGCGCTGGCTGGTGTTGGGGTCGATGCCGAGCAACTGGCACAGACGCTGGAAACTCTGCAACTGCGCCACATCCGGCTGCTGCTGGCTGACCAGATTGCGCAGGTTGAACTTGCCCTGCTCGTCATCCAGGCGCCCTTCGACCACCCCGGCAAAGGGGCGCGCCCAGGGCTGGTCGAGACGGGTCAGCACCTCTTTGCGCCGCGCGTCCCACAACTGTTGCCGGCTGGCCTGCAGCGCGCCCTGCAACAACCAACTGCCCTGGACCCGCAGTTGTTCGGCCTCAAGGCTGCGGGTGAACACGCTCTGGCGGGTGAGCATGGCCCCGGCAAGCACCGCCACCACGGCGGCGATCAGCAACGCGCTGATAATCGCCATGCCGCGCTGCTTCGCCGCTCTGGGCAAATGGCTGTTCATGGCGCGCCTTACAACTGCCAGGAGCCGATATCGGCATTCACGCCCTCACCGTCCGGTTGGCCGTCGGCGCCCAGGGAGAACACATCGACTTCACCGTTGGCGCCAGGGTTGAGGTACTGGTACGGGCGGCCCCAGGGGTCGTTGGGCAAGCGTTCGAGGTAGGCGCGCCAGTTGCTGTTCTTCCCATCGGCCGGGCGCTCGACCAGGACCTTGAGGCCCTGGGTCTGGTTCGGATAGCTGCCGTGGTCCAGGCGATAGAGTTTCAGCGCCTGCATCAGGCCACCGATGTCTTGCCGGGCGGCCGTGGCTCGCGCCTGGTCGGGGCGGTCGAGCACCTTGGGCACCACCATGGCGGCGAGGATCCCGAGAATGACCACCACCACCATGATCTCGATCAGGGTAAAGCCACGCTGGCCACGAGCGCCTTGCGGGGTGGATGTGAAGTGCGCGATATCCATCTCGACATTCCTTGGCTTGAGTGCTTTTCGTCGCGCAGTGTTGCAAGACAACATGTCAGGCGTATTGAAAATCCTCGGGAGCTTTGGTCGCCAATCGGTCAAGTGCAGGGGCTAGTCTGCGGGCCTGTTTCCCGGCATTGAGCAAGCCATGCGCGCCCGCAATAGGAACCAAGGTTTCACCCTGATCGAGGTGCTGGTGGCCCTGGCGATTATCGCCGTGGCCATGGCGGCGGCGGTGCGGGTGGCGGGGTTGATGACCCAGAGCAATGGCCTGTTGCGCGACAAGTCCATCGCCATGCTGGCGGCCCAGAGTCGCCTGGCGCAACTGCGCCTGGAGGGCCGCGCCGGCCCCGGGCGCAAGACGTTCGAGTGCGACCAGGGCCGCTTGAAACTGCGCTGTGAACAGGTGGTGGCAGGCGCTGGCGACCTGTGGAAAGTCAGCGTGCAAGTGCTGGACGCCACACGCGAGGCGCCGCCCCTGGCGCGCCTTGAGACCCTGGTGGGCCGCGCGCCGGCGTTAAAGCAGGTTACGGCCGAGTGAGCCGGGGCAAGGCCGGGGCATCGGGCAACTTGTCGAGGTTGACCCGGACCTTTTCAGCGCCGCGCTCGATCACCACCCCGTCGCCCTCGATGGCCGCCAGGCGCACGCCGGGGCTGAGGCGCTCCCCCGCTAGAAAACTGCGCGGCGGCCCGTCGTTGAGGCTGAGAATTGCCACCGCGCCCTGGGCGCCGGCCAGCACCCCGGAGACCTTGATCTGCAGGGCCGCCGGCATGTCGGCAAACCATTGCAGCGCCGGGTTATCACTGCGCGCCGCCAATGCCTGGGGGGCAAGCGCCGGGGTATGGGACTCGGCAGACGTCAGCAACAACGGTGTCCATGTAGCGACCCCGGCCAGCGTCGCCAGCACGGCCAGGGCCTGGATGCCGTGGGCGGCAGATACGCGATGGATGAATGCCATGGGCGGGACCTCCTGTTTGTCCGTGCAGACAGCCTACAGGGCAATTCTCACGGTTTTATTTCAGTGGCAGATCCCGTTGAGGGCACACCCATGACGAATCGCCGGCAACAGGGGTTCACCTTGATCGAGTTGATGGTGGTGCTGGTGATCATCGGCATTGCCAGCGCGGCCATCAGCCTGAGCATCAAGCCCGACCCCTTGCACCGCTTGCGCAAGGACGCCGAGCGCCTGAGCCAGGTGCTGCAGATCGCCCAGGCCGAAGCCCGTGCCGATGGCCGCACGATCACTTGGCGCGCCGATGCCAAGGGCTACCATTTGAGCCGCCGCCGCGACGATGGCCGGGGGCTGGAGGACTTCAAGGATGACCCACAACTGCGCCCACGGGCCTGGGATACCACGCCGATGCTGGTGCGGATCGAACCCCGGCAGACCCTGGTGCTGAATGCCGAATGGATCAATCCGCCGCTGCAGGTGTGGCTCTCGGACGGGCAACACGGCCTCAGCCTGCAACGTGATGCAGCCGGCACCTTGCGCGTGGTGAGCCAGCCATGAACCGCGAGCAGCAAGGCTTTACCCTGATCGAAGTGATGGTGGCGATCATGCTGATGGCTGTGGTCAGCCTGATTGCCTGGCGCGGCCTGGACAGCGTGACCCGCGCCGACGCCCACTTGCAGGCCAGCACCGAACAGACCCAGGGCCTGCTGCGCGCCCTGAACCAGCTGCAACTGGACGTCAGCCTGCGCGCCGGGGTGGAACTGGCTGCGCCACCCACCGAGGACCAGCCTCCCGCCGCCGACGCCTTGCCGGCGGTGACCGTGCGCAGCTCCGACAGCCAGGGCTTTCGTCTGGAGCTGATCCGCAGCGCGCCAACCCCCGGCGACGGCCTGCAACGGGTGCGGTGGTGGCTCAAGGGCGACACCTTGTACCGCGCTGCCGCACCGGCGCGGGATCGCTATCCGCTGCCGGCGCCCAAGGAGGCGGTGGCGGTGTTGAGCCAGGTCAGCGACCTGCAAGTGCGGGTGTGGGACAACGAGAAAGGCTGGCGGCAGTTGAGCGGCAATCGCCAGGACAATCCATTGGGGATGGAAATCACCCTGGTGCGCCAGACGCCCCAGGGGGTGGAGCGCTATCGCCAGGTGCTGGGGCCGTTGGACTGAAGCTGTGGCGAGCTGGCTCCCTTCTCCAGGGCTAGCTGAGCAACACCACCCCACCCGGCAGTTCCGTGCATTTGGCCCCATAGGCATCGCGGATCAGCAGCGCCACGCCTGGCAGTTGTTCGAGACTGAAGCGCGCCTGGACCCGGCGCTTGCCCAGTTCGCGGTTGAGCAATACCAACATCCCTGGGCGGTAGCGGTTGATCTCGTCGATTACCGTATCCAGTGTGGCGTTATTGAATACCAGCACCTGTTCCCGCCAGGCGATCACGGCTTCGGTGTCCACCGTCACCACGGGGCCCAGCCCGGCCGCGTCGTAGGTCAACTGGCGCCCGCTGTCCAGGCGCACGCTGCGCCCCTGCACTTCAACCGCCAGCCAGCCTTCAATGCAGGTCACACACACACTGTGGTCGGTGTTGCGCACATTGAAGCGCGCCTGGCTCGCGCTCAGCCAGCCCGCCCCTGCCTGTACGGTCAGCGGCTGTGCCAGCTGCACCTCGACCTCGCCTTCAAGCAATTCGATGCCCTGCTCGCGCCGGCTGATGCGGGTCTGGGTGTTGAGCTCCAGGCTGATGCCCTCGCGCAAGTCCACCCGCCGCTGCTCGCCCACTGCGGTGTGGTAGTCGGCGCTCAAGCCGGCAAAACCACCGGGCACGCTGATGTGCACCATCACCAGGGCCGCCGAGGCCGCAAGCGCCCCGCCGAGGAACGCCCGCCGGCCAAAGTGCCGGGGGGCCTGGGCCTCGGTCAGCGCCGGGGCCAATTGTTGCCACAGTCGCTTGGCCTGTTCGAAGGCCTGGGCATGCTCGGGGCTCTGGGCGCACCACTGGCGCAGGGCCTTGGCATCGGCCACGGTTGCCTGGCCCGAGGTCAGGAGGACCAGCCAGTCGCGCGCTTCACCGTGCAATCGGCTGTCGGGCGTGTCCCGGGCAGTGGGAAAGCTAAAAATATTCAAGCGCGCAGGTACTCACGGATTATCAGGGACTCAACACTAAGACGGTTTTCCGGCGCCGGGACCGAACCGCTGGATGACTTTTCTTTCCAGACGCTGGGCGCAATGCCCCAGGGCGGCCTTGATTTCCTTCTCGACCATGCGTGTGGAAATGCCGAAACGCTGGGAGATTTCCAGGTGTGGCGCTTCCTCCAGGCGCGCGGCGATAAGGATCTTGCGCCGCCGGGCAGGCAGTTCGTAGAGGGCTTTGAGCAGGGACTGGATTTCTTTCTGGCCACCCACCACCCGCGAGGGGTCCAGGGCTTCATCGCTGATATTGAGCAACTCCTCGACTTCGCTGCCGGTCAGCAGGCGGGCATCGGCCTGGCGCCGGTCGGCCGCAATGTTCAGGGCCATGCGGTACAGATAGGCATTGGGTTGTTGCAGGTTCGCCGGCATGTCCATGCGGTCGACCCGCAGGTAGGTTTCATGCAGGACGTCATTGGCCAGATCCTCCGACCCCAGGCGCTTGCGCAAACGCACCTTGAAGTCCTCGTAGGAGGCCAGGAACAACCTGACCATTGGCGTGTGCCCGGTATCCTTCATGCCCCGGAAGCTCCTTGCCGTGCTGTGCATTCCATGCGTTTTCCTGTGGTATCGGGCATTAAAAGCAGGGTCAACGGCAACCGCATCGAGCTGGGTGCCGGGCGCTCTATCCATGTGCTGCCGAGGCTGCGCACCAGCGCTTCATCACGCAGTACATCGCCAGTGGAGCTGACCAGGCGGCTGTGTTCAATCAATCCGTCACGGTTGACCCAGACCTGCACCAGCGCCCGAAAACTGCCGGGGCGAGTCAAGGGTGAACGGCACAGGCTGGCTTCGACGGCCTGCTGCACGGCGCTGGCATAACTGCGGTTGAGCCGTGCGGCGTTACGTGGCGACACCCCGCGACTGGCCAGCGGCTGGCTGACTTCAGGCACCTGCAGGGTGAATGCATCACTGCGTGCGTAACGTGCCATCAGGCCACTCCCTGTCAGTAACAGGCCCAGGGCCTGCTGGGCGCTGTAGTGCCCGTGCACACTCATCGAACGTCGTCCATCGCTCAACTCGCGGTCCACCAGCACAGCCATCCCGGTGGCCCGGCTGAAAGCTTCCAGGGCGGGCGCCAGGTCTTGCGCAGGCAGATCCAGGCGCAACAACGGCGGCTCCCCCGCTTGCACCCTGGGCAGTGGCAGCCACATCCAGGCCAACAGCAAGACCAGGCAGCAGTGCGTGCGCCTCCAAGCCCACCGTTCGACCCCTGCTCTGCCTTGTTGCACGGCTGCCGTGTCCTGGGAAAAGCGTCATCCTGAGGCCAATTTATGAACCTGATGTTACGGTGATGGCAAAAAAAACATCACGGTTTCGCCAGCGCCACCGGGCTAGACTGGCAGGCACTAGCGGCCCACTCCCCAGGGCCTGCCAGGAGGCTCTGATGAAGCGGTTGCTGATGCTGTTGTTATGCGCGGGCCTGGCGTCGACCGTGCACGCCGAGGAAACGCCAGGCGGTTGTGTCGAGGCCAGGGTGGATGGGTACAAAGCGCCTGACTATGGATGCCTGAGCCAGCAGATGGGCGCTAAGGCAGCGCAGAAAAACCGCGAGGCGCGGGAAAAACCGGTGCACCAGCGGCCGCCGAACCAGATTGGCTTGTCGACGCTGGCGGCGACCAGTGTGCGGATGGGCAATACGTTCGGTACGGGGGTAAAGCCGCAGCGGCCGTGATCTGAGGGCCTGCTAGAAGCGCCACTCCTCGGCCCTAACCAGTTGGCAGAACGGCCCATCCAGCGTGGCATTGTGATGAGCGACGATATGCTCGGCTTTCATCACGGGAGTGTCCGAACAGGTATGGCCATCGGCGATAAGTACCGCATCGAAGCCAAGGTCACGGGCAGCGCGGCAGGTGCTGTCGACGCAGTATTGCGTTTTCATCCCGGTGACCACTACACCGCTAGCGCCGCATGCGCGCAACTGGTCAGCCAGGTCGGTCGACTCAAAGGCGTTGGGCCGGCGCTTTTCGAACACCTTTTCGCTACCGAGCAACTTCAGTTGCGGTACCACCTTCGTCAGCGGGCTGCCGGGTTCGATGGGCGAGCCCACGGGCCCGATATGGCGCGCCAGAAAAATCGGCGCACCGGCGTGGCGGGCCTTATCCATCAGGCTATTGAGTGTTTCCAACAACGCTTCGCAGCGCCATGGTTTTTCCGGGCCGTGAACTAGCCCGACTTGCATATCGAGAATCAACAGGGCGTACATGGGTGCATCTCCTTGCGTTTGAGCCAGCGACACAAGGACAAGAAAAAAGGCCCTGTCCATCGCTGGCGGGCCTTTGAAGTTCGTCTGCTATTGGCTCACGAAACCTCGCACGCTCCGCTTGCAGCGGTCGTGGTGGTGGTCGTCGAGGTGAGGCAATAGGCAGTCATGCGTCGACACTAGCAATACCGCAACGCCCTGACAAGCCAGGATCCTGGAGCTCCCCCCCGAGCTGCAAACGTGTTCAGTGCTTAAACCGAAAATGCGGCAATAAAGCGCAGTGGATAGGAATATGTCGGGACTTTTGCCAGAATGCGCAACTTAGAAACATTCGCATTCGCAGGAAATTCCCATGCACGCCCCCCACCCGCTCCCCGCTGCGCGCCGCATCCTTGCCGTCGAGGATGACCCGTTGCTCGCCGCCCACCTGCACAGCCACCTGGGCCAGCGTGGCTTCGAGGTCACGTTGCGCCAGGATGGTGGAGGGATTGTCGAGTTGGCGCGTACCCAGGATTTCGACCTGATCCTGATGGACATCATGCTGCCCGGCAGCAGCGGCCTGGAGGTGCTCGCGCAACTGCGGCGGCATCAACGGGTACCGGTGATCCTGATGTCGGCCCTCGGTGCCGAGCAGGACCGCATCACCGGTTTCAGCCAGGGCGCCGACGATTACCTGCCCAAGCCGTTCAGCATGTTGGAGATGGATGTGCGCATCGACGCGATCCTGCGCCGGGTGGCCTATGAACATGAGGTGCCTGGCACGGCGCGCAATGAAGATCCGCAACTGACGTTCGACGAACAGCGCACGGATGTGCACCTGGATGAACAGTGGGCCGACCTGACTACCACCGAATACCGCGTCCTGGAAACCCTGGTGGCCCATGCCGACGAGGTGCTGACCAAGGCATTCCTGTATCAGCAGGTCATGCACCGCGCCTATTCGCGGCATGATCGCAGCCTGGACATGCATGTCAGCCGTATCCGCCGCAAGTTGCAGGCCATCGGCTACACCGCCGGGCGCGTGGAAACGGTCAGGAGCACAGGCTATATGCTGACCCGGCTGGAGCCATGAGGCTGCCCAACCGCCACTCGCTGTTGTGGAAATTGATCGGCTTGCTGGCGGTGCTGTGCCTGCTGGTGGTCAGCCTGCAAGTGGATGTGAGCCGGCGCATCTACGAAGCCACCGCGCGCTTGCCCGCCCCCACCCGTTACATCCTCAGCGAGTACTCACGCCAGGCCGAAATTGCCTGGCGCGAACGCGGTGCAGTGGGGGTCGATGAGTTCCTCAAGAATCTGCGTGCCCAGGAGCAGGTATGGGCGGTGATAGTGGACGACCACCAGTCGCTGTCCTCCCAGGCTTTGACCACGATCGAGCGGCGCAAGCTGGATTTTGTACGCCAGATCGACTGGCCAGTGGGCCGCCCCGGCGGGCGGCCGACTTTCTATATTCCGTTCAGCGACGGTGCAGCACGCCTGGTCATGGAGTTGCCACTGCACCTGGACCCCCGCCAGGGCCGTGGCCTGTGGGACATTTTGCTGCGCCAGGTACTGCCGACGTGCCTGGCGCTATTGTTTGGTGTGCTGTTGTACCGGGTGCTGATTTCGCCGCTGGTGATCTTGCGGCGCCAGGCCAATGCCCTGAGCGCCGGCGACCTGGCGGCGCGGGTCGGGCCCCAGGTGACGCACCGCCGTGACGAACTCGGTGAATTGGCCCGGGCCTTCGACCACATGGCCGAGCGCCTGGAAAATACCGTGGTCCTGCAACGGCGCCTGCTGCGGGACTTGTCCCACGAACTGCGCACGCCCTTGAGCCGGCTGCGGGTGGCCGGGGAGCGCGAGCCCGATCCAAATGCCCTGCGCCAGCGCCTGGAGCGCGAAGTGCAAGGCATGGAACGCTTGATCGGCAGCACTCTGGAGCTGGTCTGGCTGGATACCGAACGCCCGGCGATGCCCGTGGAAGCGGTCGAGATGGAACCGTTGTGGGACTTGCTGCGCGAAGACGCCTGCTTTGAAAGCGGCTGGCCGCGGGAGCGCCTGCCCTGCGAACTGCCCGCCGACTGTTGGGTGCTGGGCAACCTCAATGGCCTGGCCCAGGCCCTGGAAAATATCCTGCGCAATGCCATCCGCCATTCCCCCGAACACGGTGTGGTGCGCTTGACCGGAGCATTGGAGGGCGATTTCTGGCACTTGTGCATCCAGGACCAGGGCCCAGGGATCGAGCCGGACAAGCTGGAGCAGATCTTCCTGCCCTTCACCCGCCTCAACGCCGCCCGCCCCGGCGGTGATGGCTATGGCCTGGGGTTGTCGATTGCGCGCAGCATCGTGCAGTTGCAAGGCGGCCAGTTGTGGGCACAGAACACCACGCCCGGGCTGTGCCTGCACCTGCGGCTCAAAGTGTATAAGTTGTAAATTGCGTTTACTCCCATATGAGAATCACTAGCATTCGAGCCATACGTTTCTTGTGACCCACTCGGTCTATGTGGGAGCTGGCTTGCCTGCGATGCAGACGCCTCGGTCTAGCAGGTCATTCCGAGGAGATGCCATCGCAGGCAAGCCAGCTCCCACACAAGCCTGCCCCCCAGGGCGATGGTGTTGCCTGGTCTGATGCTGATGAGCCCTCCATGAAAAGCAAATCCCCTGCCTGGCCGACCCTCTCGCGGGTAGTCGCCGCGCTGATCGGCGGCTACCTGTTTACCTATGCGTTTACCGCCGCCCTGGCGCGCCTGTTGCCCATGGACAAGGTGGATGCCCTGGTGGTCGCCAGCCTGCCGTCCTTCTTGATCTACACCCTGGCGATCCTCTGGGCCTTTGCCTGTCGCAACGCCTGGCGTGCGTGGGCCGGGATGGCCCTGGCGCTGCCCCTGGCTGCCGTCGGTTTCTGGCCACACTGGCGCGAGGTGCTGGGATGAAACACAAGACTCTGACACAGGCCATGGCCTGGCTGCATACCTGGAGCGGGCTGGTGTTCGGCTGGCTGCTGTTTGCAATCTTCCTGACCGGCACCCTGGCGGTGTTCGACAAGGAAATCGACGGCTGGATGCGCCCGGAAATCCCCACCGCGACCCTGTCGCAAAGCGCCGCCGCGCAGCAGGCCCTCGACTACCTGGCGCGCCAGCACCCCGAGGCGAAGACCTGGAACATCGGCCTGCCCGGCGAACGCTCCGACACCCTGACGGTATCGGCCGGCGAACAACGACGTGGCGGCGGCACCGCGCTCGACCCACACACCGGCGAGCCCTTGGCCGTGCGCGAAACTGCCGGGGGCGGGTTTTTCTTCCGCTTCCACTTTACCCTCAACCTGCCGCGCGACCTGGGGATCTGGACGGTCGGCCTGGCCGCCATGGCGATGCTGGTCGCGTTGGTCAGCGGGATCGTGATCCACAAGAAATTCTTCAAGGAGTTCTTCACCTTCCGCCCCGCCAAGGGCCAGCGCTCATGGCTGGATGCGCACAACGCGACAGCGGTGCTGGTGCTGCCCTTTCACCTGATGATCACCTATACCGGGCTGGTGATCTTCTATTTGATCTACATGCCGGCGGCGGTGGACGCGCTGTTTGACGGTGACCGCGACAACCTCTTCCGCGCCCTGCGTGGCGCGCCCGCCGAACAACAAGTGCGCGGCGAACGCCCCAAACACAGCGAAGCAGCCGAGCTGACGGCACTGGAACCGCTGCTGGCCGAGGCCGAGCGGGCCATGGGGCCGGTGTCCAGCTTGTCGATCCACAACCCCGGCCGCAGCGACGCACGCATCGAGGTACGGCCGGTACTGGGCAACCGCATCGAGCTGACCAAGGGCCAGAGCATGCTGTTTGACGGGGTCAGCGGTGCCGTCCTGCGCCAGCCTGCGGTCAGTCGGCCCAGCCTGTTGACCCAGAAGGTCATGGCCGGCCTGCACTTTGCGCAGTTCGGCGGCTACTCCATGCGCTGGTTGTACTTTGTCTGCGGCCTGGCCAGTTGCGCAATGCTGGCAACCGGCGTGGTGCTGTTTACCGTCAAACGCCGCCGGCGCCATGATGGCGAAGGCGCTGTGGGCGCCCTGCTCTACCACATCGCCGAACGCCTGAATGTGGCGGTGGTGGCCGGGCTGACGGTGGCATGCGTGGCCTTGTTGTGGGCCAACCGCTTGCTCCCGGTGGAACTGGCCCAGCGCGGTGGCTGGGAAGTGCGGGTGTTTTTCCTGGTGTGGCTGTTGAGCCTGGGCCACGCGATTGTCCGCCCCTGGCGCAGTGCCTGGCGCGAGCAACTGGGCCTGGCGGCAGTGCTGTGTCTCGGCCTGCCGGCCCTGAATCTGCTGGGGGAAAGCCTGGGGGATTACGTCTACCTGGAATTGACCAGCGTCGCCCTCGGCCTGCTGCTGGCCTGGCCGTGCTGGAAGCTGTACCAGGCGCCCAAGGAACGCAGCACCCGGCGCGTGGCCAAGCACGCTGTAGCGGAGGTCAATTGAGATGGCGTTGATAGGCGCGTTGTTGCTGGCCTGCGCAGGGATGGCGGGGTTGTGCCTGGGCTTGGAGCGCCATTACAAACAACTTATGCAGCGCCTGCCCTCGCCGGTGCTACGACGTGGCCTGCGAGTGCTGGGCTGGGGGATGCTGGCGGCGAGTTTTGCCGTCAGCGTACTGGGGTGGGGCTGGGCCATGGGGCCGGTGGCGTGGTTCGGCTTGATTTCGCTGGCTGGGCTTGGCGTGGTGTTTCTGTTGCCCTACACCACCCGCTGATGGGCCAAAAAACCTTGTAGGGGCTGGTTTGCCGGCGATTGCGCTGGGTTGTCCGATACATACGGCGACTGATACACCGCCATCGCGGCATAGGTATCTACACAGCTCTTTTCTGGGGTTTTGTACATATCCGTTGCTGCGGTTACGGCCACTTAGGGTTCCGCCCTTACGGCGGCTCACTTTGGAGAAGCGCCAAAGTAAGCAAAACGCTCTTGCCCCACCACTCGGTGCCTCGCCTAGGCTCGGCATGCCCGCAGTCAGGCATTGCTCCGTGGGCCCGCCGCGATCGGCCATCCATGGCCGTGTCGCGGCTACCCCGGCATCCATGCCGGGGTGCCCACTGCGCAATACCTGCCTGCGGCCATCGTGGTTTAACGGGGCGCCTAAGATCAAAAGCAGAGCAACAGCAGAGCCAGAGCGCGAAGCTGCATTCCCCCCTGTGGGAGCTGGCTTGCCTGCGATGGCGGTGTATCAGTCGATAAATGTATTGGCTGATGCACCGCCATCGCAGGCAAGCCAGCTCCCACAGGTATATGCGTACATCTCGACGATCAGGTCGGCTGTCAGGCCGCCTCGCTTTGCTTTTGATCTGAGGCGCCCCGTTAAACCACGCTGGCCGTCATGCGATTTTGATTTGGGGGGTAAACCGGCAGGACGCCGGTTTAGCCGCGCTGGGCCATGGATGGCCCAGCGCGGCGGCCCCCCAAATCAATGTCGGATGACGGGCACACCGAGCCTAGGCGAGGTGCCGAGTGGTGGGGCAAGAGCGCTTTGCTTACTTTGGGGCTCTTCCAAAGTGAGCCGCCGTAAGGGCGGAACCAATAGCCGCCATAACCGCAACAACGGATATGTACACAACCCCAACAACCCAAAAAGAGCGCTGCGTAAAGACTCATGACCATCACAAACAACCCAGCGCCCACCGCCAGATTAAGGTCAGGCCGCCTGGATCTCGCGCTTGAGGCTGTCCATGTCGATCACAAAACGGTACTTCACATCGCCCTTGAGCATGCGCTCGTAGGATTCGTTGATGCCCTGGATATCAATCATCTCGATCTCCGAGACGATCCCGTGCCGGGCGCAGAAGTCCAGCATGTCCTGGGTCTCCTGGATGCCACCAATCAATGACCCCGCCAGGCTGCGGCGTTTGAAGATCAGGTTGAACACCGAAGGCGACGGGTGCGGGCTGTCTGGCGCGCCCACCAGGGTCATGGTGCCGTCGCGCTTGAGCAGGTTGAGGAACGCGTCCAGGTCATGGGGCGCGGCCACGGTGTTGAGGATGAAATCCAGGCTATTGGCGACCTTGGCCATTTCGTCCGGGTTCTTCGACACCACCACCTCGTCAGCCCCCAGGCGCAGGCCGTCTTCGCGTTTGTTCGGCGAGGTGGTGAACAACACCACATGGGCGCCCATGGCATGGGCGATTTTCACCGCCATATGGCCCAGGCCGCCGAGGCCGACCACGCCGACCTTCTGTCCAGGGCCGACCTTCCAATGGTGCAGCGGCGAGTAGGTGGTGATCCCGGCACACAGCAGCGGCGCCACGGCCGCCAATTGCGCCTCATCGTGGGAAATGCGCAGGACGAACTTCTCCTTGACCACGATATTGTCGGAATAGCCGCCAAAGGTGTTTTCACCGCCAAACACCGGGCCGTTGTAAGTGCCGGTAAAGCCGTTCTCGCAGTACTGCTCCTCGCCCTCGGCGCAGGATGCGCAGTGCTGGCAGCTGTCGACCATGCAGCCGACGCCGGCCAGGTCACCGACCTTGAAGCGGCTGACATTGGCCCCCACCGCCGTCACCCGGCCGACGATTTCATGGCCCGGCACCGATGGGTAGAGGGTGTTGTTCCACTCATTGCGCGCCGTGTGCAGGTCGGAGTGGCACACTCCGCAGTAGAGGATGTCGATTTGAACATCGTCGGCCCCGGGGGCGCGGCGCTCGAAGGTAAAGGGTTTGAGGGCGTCCTTGGCGTCACGGGCGGCGTAGCTGTAAGTCTTGGCCATTGCGGTCACCTCTTTGCGTCGACATTGAAGGTCAGTTGACCAGCATAGCCGCCCAACCGTTCAACCCACGTAAATCAGCGGTAATTCAAACAAACACATACCCTCTGTGGGAGCGGGCTTGCCCGCGATAGCGGTGGGTCAGTACCGAACACATCCACTGATACACCGCTATCGCGGGCAAGCCCGCTCCCACACGAGTCCGCACGGACTGCGTCAGTGAACAACCGCCCGGGTCACCAAAAAGCTCAGCAACTGCGGCTCATCATCCAGCTCGATGGCCTGCACTGGGCGCGGCAGGTTGTCCAATACGCTGCGCCAGAACGCCTGGGACGCCTCGTCCTGGTCATAGAACCGCACCAGCCAGTCCGTCTCGCCGCTGGTCAACACCTGGGTGGCCAGGGCGCGGCCTATGCCCTTGCGCCGATAGCGTTTCAAGATAAACAGGTCAGCCAGTTCCAGGGCATTGATCCCCGGCAGCTCGCTGCGCTCGATCAACAGGAAACCGGCGATGTAACCGTCCACCAGCAGCAGATTGGCGCTCCATTGCGGCTCTTGCCAGTAGCGCGCCAGGTGTTCCTCGTGGATATAGAAACGGCCGTCCTGCTCGACGTCTTCCTGCTCCCAATCGGAGGATTCATAGGCATAAAACTGGTAGAGGTTGCAGATCAGTTCGGCCTGTTCAGGGCCGGTCTGGATCAGTTCGACAGTGGTGTCACTCATGGCGGGGCTCACGCAGGCGGGGCGCCACAGTAGCGAAGGCCGGCGCCCCAGGCAAGCCGCTAGGCTTGCTGTTTGACCTGGGGCAGCGCGCTCAACCATTGCTCAAGCTCACGATGAACCTGGGGCGCCAGCAGTTGCCGATCCGCCATCCATTGGTCGTTGAACACCGTGTCGAGGTATTTTTCGCCGCCATCGCACACCAGTGCCACGATCACGCTGTGGGCCGGGGCATGCCAGGCCTCGCGCAGGGCCTGGTAGATCACCCCGCCGGCCGAGCCGCCGAGCAGCAGACCGTAATGCCGCGCCAGGTAGCGCGCGGTTTCGAAGGCCTGGGCGTCGCTGACAGTCAGGCCTTTGTCGATCAACGCGTAGTCGACCACGGCGCCGATTTCTGCGCCCTCCGGGGTGCCGGTTCCGGACTGATGATACGGCGCACCGGGGCCGCCAAAGATCACCGAGCCGCAGGGTTCGACGCCGATCACCTGCAGGCCATGGGCATGGCGTTTCAAGGCACGCGCAGTGCCGCACAACGAGCCGCCGGTGCCCACGGCGCCCACCAGGTAGTGGATTTCATCGCCCAGCACTGCGCGCAATTCCGCTGCCAGCTGCGTGTAGCCATTGGCATTGGCCGGGTTGTGGTGCTGGCGGGTCCAGTAGGCGCCCTGCTCCGTGGCAATACGCTCGGCGGTAGCATCGCGGTCGGCGGTGGACAGCCCGCCACCGGGGTCGCCGACCCGCACCAACTGCGCACCAAAGGCTTGCATCGCCCGCAGTTTGTCGGGGCTGGCGTGTTCGTCGACCACGGCAGTGAAGCGGTAGCCGCGCTCGGCGGCCAGCAGCGCCAGGCCCAATCCGGTGTTGCCCGAGGTCGACTCGACAATCCGCCCACCCGGCTTGAGCTGCCCCGAGGCCTGCGCCTCGTCGAGCATCTGCCGGGCCATACGGATCTTGGCGGTGCCGGTGGGGTTGAATTGTTCCAGCTTGAGCAGCACGCAGCTGCCGTTTTCAGTGACGCACAATTTGAGCAGCGGTGTATCGCCGATCAGTTCGGACAGGCAAGTCTTGATCATGACAACCTCTGGGCAGTATGAAAAACCGGCGCGGCGCTTACCCGGCCAGGGTCGCGACGGCGCGTTGCAGGCTGGCGAGAAACGCCTGGTTTTGCTGGGCCAGGCCCAGGGACACGCGGATAAAACTGGTGTATCCCGGCTCGCGCCAGGCCTTGACGATGATCCCGTCCTTGAGCAATTCGTCGACCACCTCCAAGGCGTTGCAAGCGGTGTCGATAAACAGGAAATTGGCCTGGGACGGCGCCACGCGAAAACCCGCAGCCTGCAACCCCTGGGTCAGGCGTTGGCGTTCGATGGCGACGAATTCGCGGCTGCGAATCACGTGTTGCGGGTCCAGCCAGGCGGCCTTGGCGGCCTCCTGGGCCGGTTGATTGACGTTGTACGGCGTGCGCACCCGGTGCAGCGCATCAATCAGGCTGCGGTGCGAAGCGATGCCATAGCCGATCCGCAGCCCCGCCAGCCCATACGCCTTGGAGAACGTGCGCAGGATGATCCACGGCCGCGACTGCGCGTCGAGGATCGCCAGGGCGTCAGCCGCGTCCTCGACGAATTCGAAATACGCCTCGTCGATCACCAACAAGGTGTCGGGGTGAGCGGCGGCGACCAGCGCCGTCAGTTCAGCGCTGGACAGCGCCGTGCCCACCGGATTGCAGGGGGTGCTCAGCATCAACAGCTTCGCCGGTTGCTCGAGGGCCGTGGCCCAGGCCTGCAGGTTAACGCTGAAATCCGGGTTGAGCGGCACCTTGTCCACCGTCGCGCCCATCATCAATGGCAGGCTTTCATGCAGGCTGAAACAGGGCTGCTGGGTCACCACCCGGTCCTCGGGATCGAGCAGCGCCAGGCACAACAGTTCGAGGATATTTTCCGAGCCGTTGCCGAGGATGACCCGCGCCGGGTCCACATCCAACTGGCCACCGATCAGCTGCCGCAGGGCCCGGCCACTGGGGTCGGGGTAGCGTTCCAGCCCTGCCCCGCCATGATGCGCCAGCATCGCCGCAGCAGCCGGCGACATGCCCAGCGGGTTTTCGCAGTTGGACAGCTTGATCACCGTCGGCGTACCGAGCTGGTGTGGATCGGCGCCCGGGTCGTACAGAGGCAAACGCCGCACGCTGGGGCGCACCAACGCCTCGACGCGGTGTGCAGGGTCGTCTTGATGCATGGAACACCTCCTTGTTATGACAGTGCGACGGCGCCCGCGCGGTCCAGCGCCTTGAGTTGCCGTTCAAACGAGACAATCAGCAGCAACGCGGTAGCCGCCAGGCCTATCGCCAATCCGGCCCACACGCCGAAGATCCCGTAAGGACTGACGATGCCCAGCAGCCAGGCAGCGGGCAGCCCCACCAGCCAGTAGCCGAACAGGGAAATGCGCAGCGGTCCCGCCGTATCGCCGATGCCGCGCAGGATGCCGTTGCCGATGTTCTGGCTGGCGTCGAACACCTGCAGGACGATGGCAATCAACAAACCGGTGGTGGCCAGGCGCACCGCATCCAGGTTGTTGGCGTGCTCGGTGCTGATAAACAGGCCGATGACCTGTTCGGGTAGCAACGCGTAAGGAATGGCGAACAGCAACATGACCAGCACCCCAAGGCCCAGGCCCAGGCGTCCCAGTTGCCGCGCGCGCTGATACTGCCCGGTGCCGCAGGCCTCGCTGATATGGATCGAGGCGGCATGGGAGATGCCCGCAGAGAACATGAACACGATGTAGATGATCTGGTTAAGCACGGTCTGCGCCGCCAGCGCCTCCATGCCCAGGGTGCCGATCAGCAGGGTCAGTACGCTGAAGAACCCGGCCTCGCTGGCATAGGTCCCGGCAATCGGCAGCCCGAGCTTCCACACGGCCTTGATCGCCGCCGGCGAAAAGCGCAAGTGCGCCAGTTTGAAGTAACCGGCCAGGCGCCGATGGGTCAGTACCACCGCGAAGAACATCAGGAACGACAGCAGGAACACCACGGCGCTGGTGATCGCCACCCCCGCCAGCCCGTAGGCCGGGACGCCGAACTTGCCGAACACCAGCACGTAGTTGAGCGCCGCCGTGAGGAAGATCGACACCAGGGTGATCGCCAGCAACGGCCCGGGGAATTTCAGGCCCACGGTGAAGTGGCGCAGCGCCTGGAACCACAGGCAAGGCAGCAGGCCGGGAGCAATGATCAGCAGGAAGTCCATGGCATTGGCCACCACGCTGGCATCCTGGCCCAGCCAGGTCAGCGGCTGGCGCAACCCCAGCAACACTGCCATAAACACCAGGCCGCTGACGGTCGCCCAGAACAGCCCCGCCACCAGCAACGCCCGCACCTGGGCGTCATCGCCCCGGGCATTGGCCTGGGCCACCAGGTTGCTGACGCCGGTGACCAGCCCGGTGCCGGTGGTGCGCAACTGGTTGAACAGCGCGATGGCCAGGCCACCGGCTGCCAGCTCCTTGGCACCCAGCATGCCGAGCACCACGATGTCGATGGTGGTCAGGGCCACGTAGGCCAGGTTGGTGAGGATCAGGGGCAGCGCCAGCAACAGCAGAGCCCGGCTGTCGGCGCGCCAGGCGCCGGGTTGTGCGGCAGTCAGGCCGACCATAGTTGGACCCTCTGCCCACGGTTCTGCGTCAGGGCGCGGTCGGCCATCAGGCGCCCGAGGGCGACGTCGGTCACCACCATGCCGCTGTTGTAGGCGAACACCACATCGTCGGGATGGCGGCGTGCGGGTGCCAGGCCCAGGAGGATGTCCGGCAGCTCGGCGTCCACCGCGGGCAGGCTGCCGTCGGCGGCCGCCAGGTCGGCGCTGGTGACTTGCATCTGCGCGGTGTCGGTAGCAATGCGGTAGTCGGCGCCATGCAACACGTCGGCATCAATCCCATAGCCCACCAGCACCGCCACGGCGCCGGGCTTGAGCCAGGCACGCTGCACTTGCTGGCGCGCCGAAAGCCCGGCGACGCCAAGGATGATATCGGCCTCGCCAGCCGCCGCCGGCAGGTCATCGACCACCACCACATCGCGCAGCGGGTAGTGTTTGTGCAGGGTGTCTTGCACCGCGCGCAGGCCTTCAGCGTAGTGCCCGTAGACATACAAACGTTCCAGGTCCGGCATGGCCGCGAGCAACATGGGCAACGCCACCTGCCCCTGCACGCCGGTACCGACGACCAGGGCACTGCGGGCATTCGGGCAGGCGGCCCTGGCCATCAACGCCGAGGTGGCCGAGGTGCGCAACGGGCCGAGCTTGACCACGTCCATCAAGGCAATCGGGCGGCCGGTGCGGTCATCACACAGAAAGATAAACGAGTGGAATTGATAGGCATCGCGGGTGCGCTGCGGGTCATGCTCGTACACCACCTTGAAGCCCACGGTGTGGCTGGCGCCATCCCGGCCAACCATCGAGTAGCTGATGGAATGGCGGTCCATCGGTTCGACAATGGTCTTGAGCGGGTTCTGCGAGTCGCCGTTGCGCAAGGCCTTGTACGCCTGCTCGACTACCTGCAGCACTTCACGGTAACTCACCCCCAGGTCTTCGAGCGCCGCCTGGGGCAGCACCCATAGGTCGGCGGGGGCAGCGGGTTTATTCAAACTGTTCACTCGAGGCTCCTTGTTGAGTGGCTTTACGATTAAGCCAGGCTGTCCAGCTTCCAGCGCAGGTGTGGGTTACGCAGCTCCAGCACCACTTTGTGTGGCAAGGGCGCTTCGTGAAAAGGCGACTCGTTGGAGTCCATCTGATAGCCGGCGGTATTGAGGTAGATAAGTAAGTCACCCGCCTGGATCGGGTAATCAAAGGCGACTTTGCGCCAGGTCAGCATGTCCGACTCCAGGCAGGTGGCCCCGCCAATACACGCGACAAACGGCGACCGCGGCCGTGGCGAGGCCGGCAACAGCAGCGGGTCGGGTAGAAATTCGCTGTTGAACCACTGTTCGGAGAGGTTGAAGCTGCTGCCCTGCACAGTGACCTGGGCATAACCATCACTGGCCGTGCGGTCCTTGACGCCCTGCACGCGGAACACGCTGATACCGGCCTGGTCGAGCAAGGCGCGGCCGGGTTCGATAATCAGCCGCACGCCGTGCTCGATGACCTTTTGCGCCAGGCTCAGGCCGGGGCTGACGGGCGTGGCGAGGATATCGTCAAGGGCCTCGGCCCCCGCGCGCAGCGCGCCGTAGGGATAGAAGCCGGCGAAGCCCTTGTCGTTGTGATAGCGCTCGGCGCAGTCCTCGGCCAGAAAGGCCTGCCACTGCTCCGGGTCGACATAGCGCACGGCAAAGCCACCGCCCAGGTTGACCGTGCGGCAGTTGTCCAGCTCGCTGGCCCGGCACAGGTCGACCAAGTGGCTGGCGACGTGTGCACGCTGGGCGGTGTCGTAGCCGCCCAGATGAAACGAGAAGCCTTGCAAGTCCAGATTCGCCGCGTGCTGGCGGCAGAACACCAGGGCCTGGTCGCACTCCCGTGGGTTGAGGCCGAAACGACTATGGGCCTGGCTGCTGGGGCAATAGCGCAACAACAGACGCGCACGTTGGCGCAGGGATAGCGCCAATTGCTGGATACGCAGCAGCTCCTCCAACGAGTCCACCGCCAGCAGGCATTGATGACTCAGGCCCAGCCCAAGCAGCTGATCGCTCTTACGTGGCCCGGACACGCCGATATCAGTGCCAGCCACCCCACCCGCCAAGGCCTTTTGCAACTCACCGACGCTGGCCACATCCACGCCAATCGCACACTGCGCGCAGGCCTGGATAAAACAGTTGGCCTTGTTGGCCTTTTTCGCAAACAACACGCTGCCGCGCACCTGGGCCTGGGTAAAGCTGTGCTGGAAGGCTTCGACATTGGCGTGAAAAACCTGTGGGCACACCAGATGCAGCGGCGAGCCGAGGCCATCGACCAACTCGGTCAACGTGCCCGCGTGCCGCTCAAGCAGGCGCTCGACCCACAGGTGGCGCAGGCCGGGCAATGAACTGGAATACGTCATGGTTCTAGAACTCGAACTTGGCCGACAGGAACACTTCGCGCTCGCGCCCCACATCCAGCCCGCCCAGGTAATAGGCGCTGGCGTAGTAGTACTTGTTGGTCAGGTTCTTGCCGTGCAGGCGGTAGGTCACCGGGGTGTCCGCCAGTTTCGAGCGGTAGCTGATACCGGCGTCGAGCAAGGTGTAGCTTGGGATGTAGCCGCTGTTCTGCGCATCCACCGGGCGGCTGCCGACATAGCTGAGGGTGCTGTCCAACGATAGGCCAGGCACAGCGGCCACGGTGTACAGGGCACCGACCGCGCCTTTCCACTTGGGCACGTTCTCAGTGCGCTTGCCGTCCACGGTGACGTCATCCACATCTTCCATGCGCGTGGTCAGGTAGGCGGCGTTGGCGGTGAGGGTCAGGGCGTCGGTGACGCGATCGGACAGGGTCAGCTCGGCGCCACGGTGGTGGTATTCGCCGTTGCTCACATAGGTATTGCTGGTGTTCAGGTAACTGGCCTTGCGCCGGATATCGAATACCGCCAGGCCCAGGTTCAGGCGATCGTTAAGGTCCAGCTTCAGGCCCACCTCGTATTGCTGGGACTCGATGGCGTCGGTGGGCTGGTTGGCGTTGGTCGCGTGTTGGGGGGCGTAGTCGCCTTTTTCAAAGCCTTTGGAGTAGCTGACGTAAGTCATCACGCTGTCCCAGGGCCGGTAGATCAGCGCAGCGCTGGGCACGAACACGTCGTGGCTCTGCGAAGGTGCGGTGGCTGAGAGTTTATCCGCGCGGTACCAGATGTAACGCCCGCCCACCATCACCTGGAACTGTTCGGTGAGGGAAATCAGGTCGCTGGCGAAAACCGAGGTTTCCTTGATGGAGGACACAAAGTCCGTGGGCTGTTCCGAGCCGAAGTGCCACTTGGGCGGGTTGACCGGGTGACGGATATTACCCACCGAGACATCGCCAATGCCGATGCCTGGAGTGCCACTGTCGACCAAATCCCAGAACGGGCTGACGTCCTTGAACTGCTTGTAGCCGGTGCCGAAGAACACGTCGTGATAGATGTTGCCGGTGGCGAACTTGCCGGCCAGGTACGACTGCAGCGACCAGGTGCTGAACACTTCACCACGGGACACGTAAAAGTCGGCCGAGCCGATATCGCCGTTGGGCTTGATCCCGAACAGGTCGTTATAGCCGCCGTGGCGCTCGACCCGCGAGTAGTTGCCCTGGGTCACGGAGGTCCAGTTGTCATCCAGCTCGTATTCGAACTTGGCGTCGAGGTTGGCGCCTTCGGTCTGGTGACGGAACCAGGAGCCGGTCAATAGATCGCGGCGATTGACCTTGGGTGGCAGCACGTAGCTGGACGGGTCCAGAGGGTTGGCGCGGCCGCTCTGGTCGGCACGCAGCAATGGGTCGGCGACCGTGGACTTGCGCGACCAGTCGGCGTTCAACTGCAACAGGGCGCGGTCGCTCAGACGGAAGTCGGTGGCCAGGCCGATAAACTTGCGTTCCATGTCGCGGGCGTGGTCGAAGTCGCCGTTTTTCTCGTAGCCGGCATTCAGGCGATAACCAAAGGCGCCGTCGTTGAATGAATCGCTGGTATCAATCGCCACGTAGCGGCCGAGCAACGACGAGCCTTGCACGCTGACATTGAGCAGCGGCTCCAGGGTCGGGCGCTTGAGGATGTAGTTGATGGTGCCGCCCGGCGAGTTGAAACCGTAGAGGAAACCCGATGGGCCCTTGAGCACGTCGATGCGCTCGACGTTTTCCAGGGGTACGTCGTGGTGCGGGGCCAGGGTCAGGCCATCGCGGCGGATGGTGTTGAAGTTGTCCATGGCAAAGCCGCGCAGGCGGAAGTTGTCAAAGCCGCTGCCGCCCGACGAACTGAGCACCGAGGGGTCGAGGCTCAGCACATCCACGGCGGTGCGCGCGGAGCTGTCGGCGATGGTCTTGTTGGAATAACTCTGGATGGCCAGGGGGATTTCCATGGCGTCCTTGGCGCCGAAGCCACCGGCATTTACTTCCAGGGCCTTGTTCAGCGGCGCGCTGACTCGTATGGCTTCAAGCTCGGTGACCGATTCTTCGCGATCTTGCGCTGCAGCAGCAGGTAGGCCGGTGAGCGACGACACCAAGCCCACCGCCAAAAATGTGGGAAACCGCGGAGCTATCCCGTGCAACTGGTTCATCTGCAATCCCTTGAGCCGAAAATAAGCGGGGCGATCTCAAGCGCGACAACGCCTGAGAATCGTTATCAAGAGATACAATATAACGTTTCTTTTAAACTCACAATCGCACGATCATTCAATACTTGCTGCCGCGCTGCATTTAAGGTCTGGCCTTTCCCGGATCAACAGAGATAACGGACATGCCCTCCTATACCGCCGTCAACTTTGCGCACAAATACAGCCTGTTCAGCGAGCAATGGACACCCAAGGTCGTCGCGCAGATGAACGACTACCAATTCAAGGTGGTGAAGATCGAAGGGGATTTTGTCTGGCACAGCCACGCGGACACCGACGAGACCTTTATCGTCCTTGAGGGCGCGCTGCGCATTGATTTTCGCGATGGCGCGGTACAGCTCGGGGCTGGCGAGATGTTCGTGGTGCCCAAGGGCATCGAGCACAAACCGTATGCCGAGGGCGAGGTAAAGCTGCTGCTGGTCGAACCCTGCGGCGTGTTGAACACTGGCGATCAGGGCGGCGAACGGACCCAGCGCAATGATGTGTGGATCTAGATCACCACGTTGCGGATAAAGCGCACCGCCACTGGCCCGTCATTGCGATAGGCATGGGGCTGATGGCTGGGGAACATAAAGAACTCGCCAGCGGCGATGGTGGTTTCGACGTCACCCACCACCAGGGTCAGGCTGCCCTCGAACACGAACAACTGTTCGCTCCAGCCTTCCAGGTCGGGATCCGGGCAATAGTGGTCGCCCGGCTCCAGGCGCCACTCCCACAGTTCCACCTCCCGCCGGGCGCTGGCCTTGGCCAGTAACACGGCCTTGCTGCCATCTATTTCACCGGCCCAGGCCAGTTCGTTGATGCGGCTGTGGTCACGGGCATCAGGGGCCTGGATCAGGTCGCTGAAGGCCACGTCCAGGGCTTCGGCCACGCGGTCCAGGGTGGACAGGCTGACGTTCTTTTCACCGGCCTCGATGGCCACCAGCATACGCCGGCTGACTCCGGACTTTTCCGCCAGGGCTGTCTGGCTCAGTTCGGCCGCATGGCGCAGGCGTCGAACGTTCTGGCTGACGTGCTGCAGGACCGAGGCCCGTTGCGGATTTTCTTTGTGCACTATATTGCTCACTCGGTGGGGTTGCGCAGTATACTGCCCAGCTGCGGCGCATTGTGCGTTCCGCGCCCTTCCTGTGCAAGACCAGAGCCGCCATGACCACCTCGACCGCCTCCCCGCTGTTTTCCCGCTTCAGCAAAGCCGAATGCGTGCTGGTGCTGATCACCATGATCTGGGGCGGTACGTTTATCCTGGTGCAACACGCCATGACCGTCAGCGGGCCGATGTTCTTCGTCGGCTTGCGTTTTGCCGCAGCGGCGCTGGTGGTCGGCCTGTTTTCCTGGCGCAACCTGCGCAGCCTGACCCTGTTCGAGCTTAAGGCGGGCGCCTTTATCGGCACGGCGATCATGTTTGGCTACGGTCTGCAAACCATTGGTCTGCAGACCATCCTCAGCAGCCAGTCGGCGTTTATCACCGCGCTCTACGTGCCGTTTGTGCCGCTGCTGCAGTGGCTGGTGCTGGGGCGACGCCCGGGGTTGATGCCAAGCATCGGCATTATGCTGGCCTTCGCCGGCCTGATGCTGCTGACCGGCCCGGCCGGCGCATCACTGAATTTCAGCCCCGGGGAAATCGCCACGTTGATCGGCGCGATTGCGATTGCCGCCGAAATCATCCTGATCAGCGCTTATGCGGGCCAGGTGGATGTACGCCGGGTGACCGTGGTGCAACTGGCCACCGCCTCGCTGCTGTCGTTCCTGCTGGTAGTGCCCACCGGCGAGGCATTGCCGGGCTTTTCCTGGGTGTTGCTGTTCAGCGCCGTCGGCCTGGGCTTGACCAGTGCGGTGATCCAATTGGCGATGAACTGGGCGCAGAAAAGCGTCTCGCCGACCCGTGCCACCCTGATTTATGCCGGCGAGCCGGTGTGGGCCGGGGTGATCGGACGGATTGCCGGTGAGCGCTTCCCGCCGATGGCCATGGTGGGGGCGGTGTTGATTGTGGCGGCGGTGATTGTCAGTGAGATCAAGGCGCGAGAGCGAAAGCCCGTCTCCCTGTAGGAGCCCGCACCTACACCACGACAGATAGGCATTTACGGTCCATCTTGTAGGATCCTGCCACAGGTTGCCGTTTGGTAATCCGGTTTCCGGCACGTATGATGCATCCCAAACCACCGCAGATTAGAAGCCTATGTCCCTGATAGTTCTACTGCTTCTGCCTTTTATCGGCAGCTGTCTGGCGGCCTTGCTGCCGCACAACGCACGTAATACTGAATCCCTGCTGGCCGGCCTTGTGGCCCTGGTCGGTACTGTACAAGTCGCCCTGCTCTACCCCCAGATCGCCGACGGTGGCGTGATCCGCGAAGAATTCTCCTGGGTGCCCGGCCTGGGCCTGGACTTCGTGTTGCGCATGGATGGCTTTGCCTGGTTGTTCTCGATGCTGGTGTTGGGCATCGGTAGCCTGGTGTCTTTGTACGCCCGTTATTACATGTCGCCGAATGACCCGGTGCCGCGTTTCTTTGCGTTTTTCCTGGCGTTCATGGGCGCGATGCTCGGGTTGGTGATCTCCGGCAACCTGATCCAGATTGTGTTTTTCTGGGAACTGACCAGCCTGTTCTCGTTCCTGCTGATCGGCTATTGGCACCACCGTTCCGATGCGCGCCGGGGTGCCTACATGGCGCTGATGGTCACCGGTGCGGGTGGTTTGTGCCTGCTGGCGGGGGCCATGCTGCTCGGCCATGTCGTCGGCAGTTACGATCTGGACCAGGTGCTCGCCGCCGGTGACCAGATCCGTGCCCACTCCCTCTACCCCGTCCTGTTGACGCTGATCCTGATCGGCGCCCTGAGCAAAAGCGCGCAATTCCCCTTCCACTTCTGGCTCCCCCACGCCATGGCTGCACCGACCCCCGTGTCGGCCTACCTGCATTCGGCCACGATGGTGAAAGCCGGCGTGTTCCTGCTGGCCCGCCTGTGGCCCTCGCTGTCGGGTAGCGAAGAGTGGTTCTGGATGGTCGGCGGTGCCGGCGCCCTGACCCTATTGCTCGGCGCGTATTGCGCGATGTTCCAGAACGACCTCAAGGGCCTGTTGGCCTACTCCACCATCAGCCACCTGGGCCTGATCACCCTGCTACTGGGCCTCAACAGCCCGTTGGCCGCCGTCGCGGCCGTGTTCCATATCCTTAACCACGCCACGTTCAAGGCCTCGCTGTTCATGGCCGCCGGCATCATCGACCACGAAAGCGGCACCCGTGATATCCGCAAGCTCAGCGGCCTGGTGCGCCTGATCCCGTTTACCGCGACCCTGGCCATGGTTGCCAGCGCCTCCATGGCCGGGGTGCCGTTGCTCAACGGTTTCCTGTCCAAAGAGATGTTCTTCGCCGAAACCGTGTTTATCTCCTCGACCCAGTGGGTAGAAATCGCCCTGCCGGTGATTGCGACCATCGCCGGCACCTTCAGCGTGGCCTATGCCTTGCGCTTCACCGTGGATGTATTCTTCGGCCCGGCCGCCACCGACCTGCCGCACACGCCCCACGAACCGCCACGCTGGATGCGTGCGCCGGTCGAGCTGCTGGTGTTTACCTGCCTGCTGGTGGGGATCTTCCCGGCCCAGGTGGTGGGCTCGATCCTCGCCGCCGCTGCCCTGCCGGTGGTCGGCGGCGTGTTGCCCGAGTACAGCCTGGCGATCTGGCACGGCTGGAACGCGCCGATGATCATGAGCCTGGTGGCCATGACCGGCGGTGTGGTCCTGTACCTGCTGCTGCGCAAGCAACTCAAGCGCGGGCGCTTCAAGTACCCGCCGATCATCAGCTACTTCAACGGCAAGCGCATGTTCGAGCGCTGCCTGGTGGTGATGATGCGTGGCGTGCGCAAGATCGAGAAACACATCAGCACCAAGCGCCTGCAGACCCAGTTGTTCCTACTGGTGCTGGTGGCGGTGATTGCCGGGATGATCCCCATGCTGGGCAGCAGCCTGAGCTGGGGCGACCGGCCGAAAATCCCGGGTTCCATCGTGTTCGTCACCCTGTGGCTGTTGGCGATCGCCTGCGCCCTGGGCGCCGCCTGGCAAGCCAAGTACCACCGGCTGGCAGCCCTGACCATGGTCAGCGTGTGCGGCCTGATGACCTGCGTGACTTTTGTCTGGTTCTCCGCACCGGACCTGGCATTGACGCAACTGGTGGTCGAGGTGGTGACGACGGTCCTGATCCTGCTGGGCCTGCGCTGGCTGCCACGGCGGATCGAAGAAGTCTCGCCACTCCCGAGTTCGTTGCGCAAGGCGCGCATCCGACGCTTGCGCGACTTGCTGCTGTCGACCGTGGTCGGTGGCGGCATGGCGCTGCTGTCTTACGCGATGCTGACGCGCCAGACCCCCAACGATATTTCCTCGTTCTACCTCAGCCGCGCCCTGCCTGAAGGCGGCGGCAGCAATGTGGTGAATGTGATGCTCGTCGACTTCCGGGGCTTCGATACCCTGGGCGAGATCACTGTGCTGGGCGCCGTAGCCCTGACCGTCTATGCGCTGCTACGCCGCTTCCGTCCGCCCAAGGAAAGCGAGCAACTGCCCGCGCAACAGCGGCTGTTGGCGCCGGACGTGGACACCGATCTGGTCAACCCACGCCAGGCCAGCGACACCGCCCTGGGCTTTATGATGGTGCCCGCGGTGCTGGTGCGCCTGCTGCTGCCGATTGCCCTGGTGGTGTCGTTCTACCTGTTTATGCGCGGCCACAACCAGCCGGGCGGCGGCTTTGTCGCCGGGCTGGTGATGTCGGTGGCGTTTATCCTGCAATACATGGTCGCCGGTACCCAGTGGGTCGAGGCGCAGATGAACCTGCGGCCGATGCGCTGGATGGGCTTTGGCTTGCTGTCGGCGACACTGACCGGACTGGGGGCGCTGTTCTTCGGCTACCCGTTCCTCACCACCCACACCCTGCACTTGAGCTTGCCGGTGCTGGGCGACATCCATATCGCCAGCGCGCTGTTCTTCGACGTCGGCGTGTACGCCATGGTGGTCGGCTCGACCCTGCTGATGCTCACCGCCCTCGGCCACCAATCGGTACGGGCCCATAAACCCGGCAACCAGGCGAAAGCCGCCGCCACGCCACCACAAGGAGCTGCTGCCTGATGGAAGAAGTCATCGCAATTGCCATTGGGGTCCTGGCGGCCTCCGGCGTCTGGCTGGTGCTGCGGCCACGGACGTTCCAGGTGGTGATGGGCCTGTGCCTGTTGTCCTATGGGGTCAACCTGTTCATCTTCAGCATGGGCAGCCTGTTTATCGGCAAGGAGCCGATCATCAAGGACGGTGTGCCCCAGGACCTGCTCAATTACACCGATCCCCTGCCCCAGGCCCTGGTGCTGACGGCGATTGTGATCAGCTTCGCCATGACCGCGCTGTTCCTGGTGGTGCTGCTGGCGTCCCGAGGCCTGACCGGCACTGACCATGTGGACGGCCGGGAGCCCAAGGAATGAGCTGGATGAACCAACTGATCATCGCGCCGATCCTGCTGCCGCTGCTGACCGCTGCGCTGATGATGATGCTGGGCGAGAAACACCGCCCGCTCAAGGCCAAGATCAACCTGCTGTCGAGCATGACCGGCCTGGGCATCGCGATGTTGATGCTGTACTGGACGCAAAAAGGCGGCCCTGCCTCCATTGGCGTGTACCTGCCGGGCAACTGGCAGGTGCCGTTTGGCATCGTGCTGGTGGTGGACCAGTTGTCGGCCCTGATGCTGGTGCTCACCGGGATCATCGGCGTCAGCGCCCTGCTGTTCGCCATGGCCCGTTGGGACCGCGCCGGCACCAGCTTCCATGCGTTGTTCCAGATCCAGTTGATGGGCCTCTACGGGGCCTTCCTCACCGCCGACCTGTTCAACCTGTTCGTGTTCTTCGAGGTGCTGCTGGCTGCGTCCTACGGCCTGATGCTGCACGGTTCGGGCCGGGCGCGGGTGTCGTCGGGGCTGCATTACGTCTCGATCAACCTGCTGGCTTCATCGCTGTTCCTGATTGGCGCGGCGCTGATCTACGGGGTCACCGGCACCCTGAATTTCGCTGACCTGGCGCTGAAGATCCCGCTGGTGCCAGAAGCCGATCGCGGTCTGCTGCATGCCGGCGCGGCGATCCTCGCCACGGCGTTCCTGGCCAAGGCCGGGATGTGGCCGCTGAATTTCTGGCTGGCGCCGGCTTACTCCTCGGCCAGTGCGCCGGTGGCGGCGATGTTTGCGATCATGACCAAGGTCGGCGTGTACACCGTGTTGCGCCTGTGGACCCTGCTGTTTTCCGGGCAGGCCGGCGCCTCGGCGCTGTTTGGCGGTGACTGGCTGGTGTACGGCGGCATGGCCACCATCCTCTGCGCCGCCCTGGCGATGCTTGCCGCCCAACGCCTGGAGCGCATGGCCAGCCTGAGTATCCTGGTCTCGGCCGGCATCCTCCTGTCGGCGGTGGGTTTTGCCCAGCCCAACCTGACCGCCGGCGCGCTGTTTTACCTGGTCAGCTCGACCCTGGCCCTGAGCGCGCTGTTCCTGCTGGCGGAACTGATCGAACGCTCGCGCTCGGCCAATGAGCTACCTCTGGACGATGAAATCGAAGTGTTGCCACCGCCGGTGGAATCCCTGCATCCACCCAGGGGCACCAACCTCGACGATGAGCAAAAGGCCGTAGTCGGCCAGGTCATCCCGTGGACCATGGCCTTCCTCGGCCTGAGCTTTATAGCCTGCGCCCTGCTGATCATCGGCATGCCGCCGCTGTCAGGCTTTATCGGCAAGCTCAGCCTGCTCAGTGCGCTGGTCAACCCCCTGGGCCTGGGCCATGCCGTGACGGAGCCGATCCGCCCGGCAGCCTGGGGCCTGTTCGCGCTGCTGATCTTCTCGGGCCTGGCCTCGCTGATCGCCTTTGCGCGGCTGGGCATCCAGCGCTTCTGGACCCCGGAAGAACGGCCTTCGCCGCTGCTGCGCCGCTTTGAGTGCATACCGATCTTCGTCTTGCTCGGCCTGGCGATTGGCCTGACCTTCAAGGCAGAAATGCTCATGCGCTTTACCCAGGACACCGCCAACAGCCTGAACAACCCCGAGCACTACGTGATGGCCGTCATGGCCACCCGCCCGGTGCCGGGCCCGCAAGCCCAGGCCGCCGCCGTGGAGGTGCAGCCATGAAACGCCTGTTTCCTGCCCCGTGGCTGTCATTGGCACTGTGGGTGCTGTGGCTGGTGCTGAACCTGTCGATCAGCCCCGGCAACCTGCTGCTGGGGGCGATCCTTGGCTTCCTCGCACCGCTGATGATGGCGCCGCTGCGCCCGCTGCCGGTACGGATCCGTCGCCCAGGGGTGATCATTCGCCTGTTCTTCCTGGTCGGCCGCGATGTCTTCATCTCCAACCTGCACGTGGCCTGGGGCGTCTTGACCTGCGGCTCGCGGCCGCCGCGCTCGCGCTTTGTAAAAATCCCCCTGGACCTGCGCGACGCCAACGGCCTGGCTGTGCTGTCGATGATCACCAGCGTGACCCCCGGTACCGTGTGGTCGGAACTGGCCCTGGACCGTAGCATCCTGTTGCTGCACGTGTTCGACCTGGATGACGACGCGCAGTTTATCGAGCACTTCAAGCAGGCCTACGAGCGGCCCCTGATGGAGATCTTCGAATGAGTGCCCTGCTCGCCAATGCGATCCTGCTCAGCCTGTTCCTGTTTTCCCTGGCCATGGTCCTGACCCTGGTGCGCCTGTTCAAGGGTCCTTCGGCCCAGGACCGGGTCCTGGCCCTGGATTACCTGTATATCCTGGCCATGTTGATGATGTTGGTGCTGGGCATACGCTATGCCAGTGACACCTACTTCGAAGCGGCACTGTTGATTGCGCTATTCGGCTTTGTCGGCTCGTTTGCCTTGGCCAAATTCCTGCTGCGTGGGGAGGTGATCGAATGATCAATGTCAGTGAACTGCCACTGTGGGTAGAAATCCTCGTGGCGATCCTGCTGGTGCTCAGCAGCCTGTTTGCGCTGATTGGCGCGCTAGGCCTGTTGCGCATGAAGGATTTTTTCCAGCGCATGCACCCGCCTGCACTGGCCTCGACCCTGGGCGCCTGGTGCGTGGCGCTGGCGTCGATTATCTACTTCTCGACCCTCAAGTCCGGGCCGGTGCTGCATGGCTGGCTGATCCCGATCCTGCTGTCGATCACCGTACCGGTGACCACCTTGTTGCTGGCGCGCACGTCGCTGTTCCGCAAGCGCATGGCGGGGGAAAATGTACCGGCCGAGGTCAGCAGCCGCAGGACTGACAGCGGTAGCTGATCCCTCTGAATATACGCGCCAAACAATGTGGGAGCGGGCTTGCTCGCTCCCACATTTGGCCCTGCATACCGTCAATCAGGCCCAGGCCACGACCAACAGCCCAGTCCCCAGCATCAGGCACAGCGGCGAATAGAAAAACGTATCCAGCCGCGCAAACCGCGACCCGCCGACTTTCTTGAAGAACCCCACCAGCTCCGAATCACCAATCGCCCGCGCAAACATGATCAAGGCAATCGCGCTGATCCCCCACTGCAGGGCCTGATGCCCCACTGGCTGGAAAAACAGCCCCGCCCGCAGGCTTACCAACAAGGCAATCAGCACCAACCCCACCGCCACCAGGAAGGTGCCCAGCGCTGACGGTTTGAACGCCGGTCGCGGCCCGCTGGCGAACTCGCCGGGCAGTTGCGGGATCGCCGCCGTACTGCCTAGCTTGCCGCCTGCGGCCCAGTACACATGGACCATGCTGATAAACGTAAAGACCCCGACGACCCACCTCGCAATAACAAAGCTCATGGCTGGACACCCCTGGAAAAGTGCGAAAGAGGATAGTCCCTTTCAGATTTTTTGCAGGGATTTTGTCGTCTGATGCTAAAGTGCCGGCCATGAAACTCGCCCGTGCCGACCGCTCGTTGATTGCCTGGATGCTCTATGGCTGCGTCCTGTTCAACGTGTTCGCCTGCAGTATTGGTCATGGGCAAATGGTCGGCATGCAGCTCAACGGCATTGGCGGCCAGTTCTGTACGGTAGACCCACGCACCCAGGCGCCAGCCCCCGTCAATACGGGCGATGAGTCGCTGCCCACGCTGTCCAAGGCCTTCGGTTGCCCGCTGTGTTCCACCGGCGGCATGGGCCCGGCGCTGAACTCCAGCCTTAACGTCGCGGTCCTTCCCCAGCCCCATGCGCCACCTCCGGCGGTGGTGCTCACCGCTGACATTCCCACCCGTTTTACCTGGCCTGCGGCTAATCCGCGCGCCCCGCCCGCCTACGCCTGATACCTGCGCTTTTTGATCCGCACACCGCGCAGCTTCCCCCCGGAAGCGCGGACGGCTGTGCGCTGCTTCCAAGCCCTGCTTTTCAGGATTTACCGATGAAACATTTACCTCTACTGGCGGGCCTGTTCGGCTGCCTGCCTTTCAGCGCCTGGGCCCTTGAGCTGGCCCCCACCACCATTGACGGCGCCGCCACCAACGAGCCTGGCCTGGCCCTGGACCAATCCAGCGGCATGGCCTCGCGCCTGGGCCTGAGCGTGCGGGAAACCCCGGCTTCGATCAGCATCGCCGACCGCCACGATATCGAACGCCGTGGCGCCAAAACCTTCCAGGATGCGGCCAACACCCTGCCTGGGGTCAACGCCAGTGCGCCGCCGGGGTTTGGCGGGTTTATCTCCTACCGGGGCTTTACCAGCAGCCAGATCACCCAGATGTTCAACGGCATCAACGTCGCCAGTGGCCTGGCGCGACCGGTGGATGCCTGGATTTATGACCGGGTGGAACTGGTGGGCGGCCCCTCCTCGCTGATCAACGGTGCCGGCTCCGTGGGCGGTTCGCTGAACTACGTGACCAAGCTGGCCAACCGCGAAGAACAGGCCGTCGAAGGCCAGATCAACTACGGCAGCTACGACACCACCGGCATCGCCCTGGGCCTCAACCACGCCCTAACCGAGCCCGGCGCCGAGGTCCAGCACTATGCGCGCCTGGATGTCAGCCGCAACACCAACCACACCCATATCGACCGCCAGCAACGGGAGTCCTGGAGCGTGGCGTTTTCCCTGCTCAGCGACCTGACGCCCAACCTGTCCCACACTCTGGCCCTGGAATACCAGGACGAACACGAAGACAGCCCGTACTGGGGCACCCCGGTGCTCAACCCCAAGGCCGGCGAGCTGAAGATCGACAAGCACAACCGTTTCAACAACTACAACGTCGCCGATGGCCGCTACGAACA
This sequence comes from Pseudomonas sp. FP2294, assembly GCF_030687625.1. NCBI lineage: Bacteria > Pseudomonadati > Pseudomonadota > Gammaproteobacteria > Pseudomonadales > Pseudomonadaceae > Pseudomonas > Pseudomonas sp. FP2294. The sequence goes on along the minus strand of NZ_CP117441.1, from coordinate 2,191,939 downwards.
ACGCACGATCTGGGCCCGCTCGATCATCGACTATCGGATCAACGACAGCACCACCCTGCGCAACACCCTCTACCACCTGGACAGCCAGCGCGACTACCGCAACCTGGAGACCTACCAGTACAGCCCAGACAACCGCGTGGTGAACCGTTCGACGGCCTATCAGGTACGGCATCAGGGCGAACAGAACGGCAACCAGTTCGAGCTGCGCCATGACAGCAGTGTGTTCGGCCTGGCCACTACCTGGTCCGGCGGTTTCGAATACAAGGTCAACAGCACCACCAACAGCCCGTTGAACGTATCCCCCAAGAACGCGGTGGACCCCAACCACTACGATCCGGGGCATTTCTACGACCTGCCCGGCACCCGGCCCGGCTTTATCAAGGACAAGACCACCGACGTGACGACCAAGGCGCTGTTTGTCGAAAACCGCCTGGGCCTGACCGACACGCTGTCGCTGCTGACCGGCCTGCGTTATGACGCCATCGATCTGGACGTGACCAGCCACCGCGACAACCTGGGTAACGTCAAGCGCCGTTGGGAGCCGGTCACCGGGCGGGTGGGCCTGACCTACCAGTTCATCCCGTCGGCCAATGTCTACGTGCAATACAGCACCGCCGCCGAACAGCCCACCAGCACCACCCAGGTGTTTGATGTCTCCACCGGCAAGCAATGGGAAGTGGGTAGCAAGTTCGATTATCTGGACGGGCGTGGTTCAGCCACCGTGGCCGCTTACCACATCGAGCGCAAAGACTTTGCCGTGACCGATCCACAAGACCCCACCCGCAGCATTGCGGTGGGTGCGCAGTCGTCCAAGGGCATCGAGCTGGCCAGCTCATTGCGCATCACCCCCAAGCTATTGGCGGAAGGCAACTTCGCCTGGGTCGACGCGCAATACGATGACTTCAACGAGAAAACCGCCAGCGGCGCAGTGGTGTCGCGCAAGGGCAATACACCGACCAACGTACCGAAACGGGTGGGCAACCTGTGGCTGACCTATGACATCGCCCCCGCCTGGCAAGGTGGCGTAGACGCGCGGTACGTGGCGCAGGTGTATGCCGACAATGCCAATACCCTGACGGTGCCGGCGTATACCCTGTTTGGCACGTTCCTGACCTATAAGGTCGATCAACACACCTCGGTGACGGGCCGGGTGCGCAACCTGACCAATGAGGTGTATGCGCAGTTTGCCCATGTGTCGCCAGCGTATTACCTGGGCTCGCCGCGCACCTTTGAATTGGCCGTGCAGACCCAGTTCTAAGGCTGGAATGCAGTTAAAACTGTGGGAGCGGGCTTGCCCGCGATGGCTGAGTGTCAGTCAATACATTGGCTGCCGAACCACCGCTATCGCGGGCAAGCCCGCTCCCACACAAGCCCGCGCCCACAGTTTGATCCTCATATGAAAGGTTATTTGAGGCTGGCCTCGACCTTTGCAGCCACTTCCTCCGTCAACCAGGCCTTCCACACCTGCGGGTGATCCTTGAGAAACGCCTGCGCCACTTCACGGGGCGGAGTGTGTTTCTCGCTCATCGTCGCCAGGGCCTGATTGAGCGGGCCAATCGGAAAGTCGACTTTTTCAAAGAACTGCGCAATCTGCGGATACTGCTGCTGGAACGGCGTGGACACGCCAATGCTCAGCTTGGACGCCAACGAACGCGTGGGCTTGGGGTTGGGGTTGTCGGCATCGGTCAGGGTCTTCCAGGCCTCGGCGTCGAACGCCGGCTCCTCCAGCTGGACCAACTTGTAACGCCCCATCAAGGGGGTTGGCGACCAGTAGTAGAACAGGATCGGCTTGCCACGGCGGATCGACGAGGCAATCTCGGCATCCAGCGCCGCGCCTGAACCGCTGCGAAAGTTGACGTAGCTGTCGTCCAGGCCGTAAGCCTTGAGTTTTTGCTTATTGACCACTTCCGAGGTCCAGCCGATGGGGCTGTTGAGGAACCGCCCCTTGCCCGGGGCTTCCGGGTCCGCGAACACGTCCTTGTAGCGCACCAGGTCCTTTACGCTACGCAGCTCAGGTGCCAGCGGCGCAATGCCCTTGTCCGGGTCGCCCTTGACCACGTATTCCGGCACCCACCAGCCTTCGGTCGCACCCTTGACGGTATCTCCCAGGCCAACCACCTTGCCTTCGGCTTGCGCCTTGATCCACACCGGGCTGCGGCCCGCCCACTCCTCGCCAATCACCTGGATATCATTTTTCGCCAGGGCGGTTTCCAGGGTAATGGTGGTTCCGGGCAAGGTGTCGGTGGGTAAATCGTAGCCTTTCTCGACAATAAACCGCAGAACTTCGGTGATCAGGCTGCCACTTTCCCAATTCAGGTCGGCAAAGTGAATGGGCGCCTGGGCAGCCGCTACCGGTGCGGCCGCCATCGACAGGCCCAGGGTGGTAATGGACGCTGCCAACAGCGCGCGAATTGCTTTCATGCCTTTGAACCTCGTGTATGCATAGCCAGGGTGGATGGCTTTGCTGTCACGCCGCGAAAGCCTCTGAACAATTAAGTCCACTGAACTGTAGTAGAGGTTCAAACGGTTGCCGATATTCAGGGCTGCTGATGCAAACGCTGTAGTTCCCGGCGCACCATGCTGGCGTACTCGGCAGGCCGCAGGGCATACAGTTGGCTGGCCACCCAGTTCAACCAGGCACCTTGCAGATCATCTTTGCGGGCAAACAGTTCAGCAGCCTTGGCTTGGGCATCCGCCAGGTGTTGCTGGTGAAACTGTGCCCGGCCTTCGCTCATTATTCGCTGGCCTTGAACGTCACCAGCTCACCTTTGCGCCACTTGGCGGCTTTGCCGGTCACGGCCTTGAGGGTCTTGCTCAGGCCTTCCTGCAATTGTTCATTGGCGGCGAACACCAGCATTACGCTGTGACCTTCCTTGAACACAATGCCCTCGCCCTGCGCGGTGGACACAAATGCATAGTCGCCCAGGCCATAGACCGTCAACTTGATGTCGCGAAACTTCAGTTCGAACTTGCCACCTTCACGACTGGGCAGGACTGCCGCACGAAAATGATCGCCGACCTTGAGTTCCAGTCGAGGCTTGTCATCTACCACCAGCGCTGTTTCAGTATCTATTTCGGCAATGTAAATGCCTTCAGGGGTTTGTTCCGTGATGTAAACAAACCGCGACTGAAATTGTTTAACCAACTTCGCGCGCAAATCACCCAGCACGAACAATGCGTGCATATCCAGATTACTGACTGCCAAGGAAACGCCCCCACATCTAAAAAAGCGCTACCCGCCCGAGGCAGGCAGCACAAAAAAGGCCGATACGGCTCGACACATTGAAAAAACATACTGAAGTTGATTCCCGCCAGACTCGTGCAGCCGGGCATGACAGTCCTTGTACAAGGTCGTCAGGCTTTGCAGGAAATCACAGGTTTATCGGCCAGAGAATACTGGACGCCCCACTTCAGAGAATACCCCACTTGAAAGGGTGGTTTTCCGACAGCCAAAAACCAAGGAAAAACGTTGGATGGAACCGAACGTGAGCTGCCGACAACAATATTAGAACAGCAACACAGCTCAAAACCACCCGAAATGCTGCAAGCAGGTCAATAGATCGAAAGGAGCTGGTCATGCAACGAGTTCAACGCCAACCGACACAGACTTCCGGTGCCTTATCACGCAAGGATAGCGCGCTATTCTACAGCGTGTATGCCAATGGCGTGTGCGCAGATTTCGCCTTGTACCGCGTCGTCCCCGCGGGAAGGAATTTTTTCCATATCCTGGAAGTGCCCAGCGGCCGGATCAAAGGCTTTCGCAGTGATCACAACAAGGCCTGCGCCCTGGCCAAGGAATTGGAAGCCCTCCTCTGCCCCCCTGCCCGTTGAGGAGCGGCTACAGCCAAATCGAACTATGCGCGCTGGCACACCTCCCATACGAGTAGAAGCTCACTCTTTTGGAGAATGAAATGGACGCGCCAACGCACACCCTACACGACCTGTTCGAACAATTGGGCCTGGAAGCCTCGCCTGCAGCCATTGACAAATTTATCGGTGAACACCCCCTGCCAGAGGATGTGAAGCTGATCGACGCGCCTTTCTGGACCCCACAACAGGCGCAGTTCCTCAAGGAAGAGCTACGCGAAGATGCGGACTGGGCGATTGCCGTGGATGAGCTGAACCAGCGTCTGCATCAGAGCGCCTGACCGGCCCTCAGTGCAGGCGGTCTGATTGCTCGAGGTCCATCAGGGCCTGCCAGGCGGCGCGGCACTCCTGGGCTTCGTCGCGACTGGCGAAGGCCGTGCCGCGCTGTTCCCCGTTGAGCAACACCACCCAACAGGCGCGCAGGCCCAGCGCACGCAGGGTCTGTGGCACCCCACTGCCAATCATCACCGCCACATCGACTTTGTTTTGCATGGAAGCTCTCCGCCAGATTAGTTAGCCAGCTAACGATATGCCGCATCTTAAGCGGTTCCTTTCACCGGAAAAAGCGACCGGCGTAAAAGCTTCCTTGCATAACACGCAACAATCCTGGCCAGGGTCTAGCGCGCCCCAGCCTGCCCTTCAGGCTTATAGCCCAGGCGCAAACCGCCCCAATGCCGGCCGTTGACCATGATCGGCACGGACAGATCGTGCATCAACTCCCCGGTGTCGCGGGTATAGGTTTGCAACAACACAGCCTGCTGGTGGCTGCCACAGCGGATCCCGGTGCGGTCTTCAAACTTGCGCTTGGTGCGATTGTTCACGGCATCAACCTGGGCATCCCCGGTCAGTGCCTGGGAAAACGCCTTGTTGTGCGTCGGCACATAGCCCTGTGGTGTGCAGGCAATCGCGAACACCAGCCCTTCATGACGGGGCAGCAAGGCTTCCTGGATAGCGGGCAAGACCTGATCGGTGTAGCCGTCGAAGCGGCTGTGATATTTGGTCGGGTGGCTGTTGGCTATCGGCGTGTAGCTGCGATTGAACAGGTCATCGAGGCTGATGCGGTTCTGTTGGATATCCGCCTCGAACTGCGCGGCGATCTGGCTGGCGCCTTCGCGGGCGAGGTCGTAGATACGCTGGTGATAATCATCCAGACCGACTTCGGCCAGGCGCTCGCTGATGGTTTCGGCCTGCCCTTCCATTTGCACGGCGGCCTGGGCCAATTGCTGGGTCTGTTGGTCGCTGACGGTCAAGTCGCTGCGCATCTGCTCCACGGCATGGAACAGGCTGTCGAGTTGCGCACGGTTGGTCTCGGTGCCCTGGGCAATCTCGCTGACCTGGCCCTCCACACCCGCCGCCAACGTGGCAATGCTCTCCAGTTGCTCGCCGGCATGCTCCACTTGCTCGACGCCGGCCTGCAAATCCACGGACAGTTGGCGGATTTGCTCCACCACCTGGGCGGTACGCTGCTGGATGTCCGCGACCATCACCCCCACTTCATCGGTGGCGGTCGCCGTACGGCCCGCCAGGCCGCGCACTTCGTCGGCCACCACGGCAAACCCACGCCCATGCTCACCGGCGCGGGCGGCTTCAATGGCGGCATTCAAGGCCAACAGATTGGTCTGGCTGGCAATCGACTGAATCACCAGGGTCACGCGCTGGATTTCTTCGCTGCGCTGGCTCAGGGCCTCGATCAATTGCCGGCTGTCGCTGGCACGCTGGCTGAGCTGATGCATGCGGCTGATGGATTCCCCCAGCACCGCACGCCCTTCGGTGCTGCGCTGATGGGCCTGGCCGGCCGCCCCCAGGGCCTCGCGGCTGAGCTGGGAAGTGACTTGCTCGGTACCAATCATCACTTCGGCACTGCTGACGATCTGCTGGGCCGCGCTCAATTGCGATTGCAACCTGGCGGCCAGTTGCTTGACCGAATAGGCCACGCCAGCGGCCGACAGCGCATTATGGCTGGTGGTGTAGGACAGATCGCGAGTCAACGCGCCAATGGCATCCTCGCCAACATCAGGCGCTGGGCTGCGGGCCGGCCTTTTCAGGCACGGCAGCCAGATCAGCAACAGGGCCACGGGCAGGCAGAGGTAGATCGACAGGTTGGCGAACGCCAGGCCCGACAGTATCAGCACCAGGGCGATGCTTTGCAGCAGCGGAGTCACCCAGCCAGGCAGCCGGCGGTTCACCGCGTGCGGCACCACGACGGCGCCCATCAGAGATCCATCCCCGGCCATGTTTGTCACCCCACTGCTTGTCATTATTGTGTCTGCATTAAACGCCACTATCTGGCCATTATCTATGGGCCTTTGGTGTTAGGGCTTGCAGCAGATCAATAGACGGGGGGATGACACGCGGGGATCTGTAGGGGCCGGCTCGCCGGCGCCTACAACATCAAACAGATCAGGCCTGGCGCTGATGCTTGTCGATTTGCTCGTGGCGCTCTTGCGCTTCGATGCAGTACTTGGTGGTCGGGCTGATCAGCAGGCGCTTGAGGCCGATAGGCTCGCCGCTGTCGTCACACCAGCCAAAGGAATCTTCCTTGATACGGCCCAGGGCCTGTTCAAGTTGCGGCAGCATGCGCTGGTCGCGGTCGATGGCGTTGACCAACCAGGTGCGCTCTTCTTCAACCGAGGCGGCGTCAGCCGGGTCAGCCGGGGTGTCCAGGCTTTCAATGGCGATGCGGTTTTGCTCAATGCGCTCGTGGTGCTCGACTTTCATGTCTTGCAACAACTTCTCGAAAAAAGCGTGCTGCTCGGCATTCATGTAGTCATCCGCCGGCATGGCCAGCAACTTTTCCTTTGTCATTGATTTCTCTATAAAAAATACGTGCATTAAGGCGAATAAGGGAGCGTTCCGGCCAACCTCTGGAGGTCGGGGAAAGACGCCGTCCATTCCAAGCGCCACCCGGCACTCAATTTACGAGGGGCGGCAGTCTACGGCCGACTTGAGGGCGCAGCAACTGAAATGACAGGCAATTTGTCCGACATTCCCCTAAAAGGCACCAGGACGGGCTTGGCAGGCGGTTATCGGAGTGCGTTTATAGCAAGAAATTCAGTGTCATGGAGCTATATAGAAGACAAACGGTTATGTGGGAGCGGGCTTGCCCGCGATAGCGGAGGGTCAGTTGATAGAAATTTGACTGACCCATCGCTATCGCGGGCAAGCCCGCTCCCACACAAACAAGCCCCACTTTTTGATTCAAATCTCGCTCAGCGCTTGAGTTTGCGCTTGTTGCGATACTGGTCGATCACCACCGCCACCACAATGATCAGGCCCTTGATGATGTCCTGGATATAGGCATCCACCCCGACAAAGGTAAACCCACTGGCCATCACCCCGAGGATCAGCGCGCCAATCACCGTGCCGGTGATACGCCCCACCCCGCCCGCCAGGCTGGTGCCGCCGATGACCGCAGCCGCGATCGCGTCCAGCTCATAAGACATGCCCATCCCCGCCTGCCCGGTAGCCGCCCGTGCCGAGGCAACCACACCGGCCAGCCCGGCCAGCAGCCCGGCGATGCTGTAGACGATGATCAGGTGGCGCTTGACGTTGATCCCCGAGGTGCGCGCCGCCTGCATGTTGCCGCCGATGGCGTAGGTGTACTTGCCGTACTTGGTGTAGCGCAGGGCAATGTGGAAAATCACCGCCACCACCAGAAAGATGATCACCGGCATCGCGCCATGGCCGATGGCCGTGTAGGAATCCGAGAGCATGCTCACTGGCTGGCCTTCGGTGTAATAACGTGCCAGGCCACGGGCCGAGACCATCATGCCGAGGGTCGCAATAAACGGCGGGATGCCGGTTATGGCGATGATGCTGCCATTGATTGCCCCCGCCAGCAGGCCCACGCCCAGGCCGGCGACCACCGGGATCCACACCGGCAAGTCCGTCAACGATGGAAACACCGCCCGGGAAAAGTCCGAGGTCTGCGCCAGACTCGCGGCGATCATCGCCGACAACGCCAGCACCGAGCCCGAGGACAGGTCGATCCCCGTGGTGATGATCACCTGGGTCACGCCAATCGCCAGCAAACCGATGATCGACACTTGCAGGATCATCAGCACCAGGCGCTGGGAGTTCATCAAAAAGCTCTGGTCCCGTACGATCCAGCCAAACAGTTCGAACACCAGGCCGATACCGATCAGCACCAGGAAAATGCTCAGTTCGGTAGGGAACCGCCGCCGGCTCTTGACCGGTGCCGCGGCGGGCTTCTTTTCCTCGGGTTTGCTTTCCAGTATTGCGTTCATTGCCCGTCACCTTTTTATTCGTTAGTGGACTGCCGTCATACCGGAAGCCAACTGCATGACTTTTTCCTGGGTGGCCTCGGCCCGATCCAGGGTGCCCATCAAATCGCCTTCGTGCATGACCATCACCCGGTCGCTCATACCCAGCACCTCCGGCAGTTCCGAAGAAATCATGATCACCGCCATGCCTTCACTGGCCAGGAAGGCAATCAAGCGGTAGATCTCGGCCTTGGCGCCGACGTCGATACCACGGGTCGGTTCGTCAAGGATCAACAGCCGTGGATTGGTCATCAGCCAACGTGCCAGCAGGGCCTTCTGCTGATTGCCACCAGACAGGGTGTCGATGCACTGCTCAAGGGAGGGGGTTTTCACCCGCAGTTTCTTGCACATGTCTTCGCACAAGGCGCGCAGGGCTTTTTGCTGGATAAAGCCATTGCCCGAGTAATGGGGCAGCACGGCCATTTCCATGTTTTCCAGGACCGACAGGCACGGGAACAGGCCACTGAGCTTGCGGTCCTCGGTCAACAGTGCAAACCCCTGCTGGATGGCCATATGCGGGTCGCTGATACGCAACGCCTGGCCGTCGAGACGGATCTCGCCGCCGTCGCTGGGGGTAATGCCGAAGAGCGTTTCCGCCACGTTGGTGCGGCCCGAGCCCATCAGCCCGGCAATACCGAGGATTTCGCCGGCATGCAGATCAAAGGACACGCCCTGGAACACTCCGTCCAGGCGCAGGTCGCGCACCGACAGCAACAACTCGCCGATGGGCGTCTCGCGCACCGGGAACAACTGGCTCAATTCGCGCCCGACCATCATCGAGATCAGGCTGTCGCTGTCCATGCTGTCGGCCCGTTGCAGACCGATGTAGGCGCCATCGCGAAACACTGCCACTTCATCGGCGATGGCGAACACTTCATTCATTTTGTGGGTGATATAGATGATGCCTTTGCCCTGGGCCTTGAGGTCGGCAATGATCGAAAACAGGTGGGCCACTTCCTTGTCGGTAATCGCCGACGTCGGCTCATCCATGATCAGGATGTCCGAGTCGTAGGACACCGCCTTGGCAATCTCCACCATCTGCCGCTCGGCAATGCTCAGGTTGCCGACCTGCTCCTCTGGGTCCAGGTTGATCCGCAGGCGCGCCAGCAACTCGGCAGTGCGGCGATGCATGGCGCGGTGATTGACCAGGCGCAGGCCGTTGAGCTGTTCGCGGCCGATCCAGATGTTCTCGGCGATGCTCATATGGGGCATCAGGTTGAGCTCCTGGTGGATCATCGCGATGCCCGCCTGCAAAGCCGCCAGAGGCGTGTCAAACACCACCGGCTTGCCCCGCAGGCGGATTTCCCCGGCGTCGGGCTGGTAGATGCCGGCGATGATTTTCATCAGCGTCGACTTGCCGGCGCCGTTCTCTCCCATCAGTGCCAGGACCGAGCCGGGGCGCACCCGCAGTTGCACATCGGCCAGGGCCACGACGCCGGGAAAGCCTTTGCTGATATGGGCGATTTCCAACAGGTAGGGTTGTTCTACACCTGCGGGCTGCGCAGCAGTCGCTTGAGCAAGCATATCGGGGCTCCATCGGCAGGGCGGCTGTGGCCGCCCTGCCCGCTTATTGTTGTGATTGAACGCTACTTGAATGACGCGACGTTGTCCGGGGTGATCAGCTGGAAAGGCACCACGACGTTTTGCTCGACCGCCTCGCCCCTGGCCATTTTCACGGCCGCCTCCACCGAACCGATCGCCTGCCCCTTGGCATCCTGGAACACCGAGAGCGCCATCTCGCCCTTGGTGATCGCATTCAACCCGTCGGGTGTGCCATCGACGCCGCCAATCAACACGCTGCCGGGTTTCACCCCTGCGGTTTTCAAGGCCATGGCGGCGCCAATTGCCATTTCGTCGTTGTTGGCCACGACCGCATTGAACTCGCGGCCCTGGGTCAGCCAATCGTTCACCAGGGTCATGCCCTTGTCCCGCAGCCAGATCCCGGTCTGTTCCTGTTCAATCTTGATGTCCGGGTATTTGTCGAGGATCTCCTTGACGCCCTTGGTGCGATTGGTCGTCGAGTTGTTGGCCAGGTCACCCAGCAGAATCACGATTTTGCCTTTGCCGCCCAGCTTCTCGGCCACGTACTGCATTTGCAGTCTGCCGGCCTCGACGTCATTGGACGTCACCGTCACCACCCCTTTGGGCAAGTCGGCCTGATCCGGACGACGGTTGACGTAGACCAGCGGGATACCCGCCGCCACCGCCGCTTTAGTGATGCGCGCGGTGGAGGCCGTATCCACCGGGTTGACCACCATGGCATCGACTTTCTGGCTGATAAAGTTCTCGACCTGGCTCAGTTGCTTGACCACGTCGGCACGGGCGTCCTCGAATTGCAGTTGCACAGCATCGCCCTTGGGGTAGGACTTGGCTTGCTTGTCCATATCCTCACGCAGGTAGGTGAGGAAGGTGTCGTCGAACTGCGACATGCTGACGCCAATCTTGATATCGGCGGCTGAAGTCACGCCACTGCCGAGCATCATCGACAAGGCCAGCGAGGCGAAACGGATCTGGGTCTTCATGAACGGTCTGTCTCCACTTTCTTGTTGGTTTTCTGGACGTAGCGTTTATCAGAGCGAGGGGGCTGCGGCAGGCAGCCGGACCACCGGCGCTCCCGGAATGCAGCACACCAGGGCACCCTTGCTTTCCACGCAAAGGACATTGAGAAAAGAGAAATAGAAGGGCCGTGCGCGGGGCAGGAAGGCAGAACGTAACACTCGCAGTACAGCGCTGAAGATTTTCATCTGACGGTACCTGGTTGTTTTATCTTGTTTTTGTTGAGTCCCCCGGCCCCCTTATAAAGGAAGGTCGAGATGGACTTTCGGCAACCTGGAAATGACTTTATTGGAAAATAATTTCCATATCAACTCATTTTAGAATTTTATTCTATTTCCATTCTCCGCCCTCCACCGTCACCATCTCCACCACTTGCCGACGCTCGGCGCTGAGCCTGGCGGCATCCAGCACGCGCGTGGTTTCCCAAGCATCCATGGCCTGCACCGGCAGCGCGCCCTGGCCCTGGATTGCACTTTGCAACTGGCGATAGAACTGGTTCCAGGCGCCCTTTTCCGAGGGGATACGCTCGCGTTCCGCACCTTGCTCGAACCAGCCCCATCGTCGATGTTCTTCGGCGCCCCAGTGCTCGCCTTCGGTCTTCGGACTTTTGCCGGCCAGCAGCGCTTGCTCCTGGCCGTCCAGGCCGTCGACGGTGTAGCAGCCCGCCGTGCCATTGACCCGAAAACGCGGGCCCTGGCAGTTTTGCAGGGCGCTGCCCCACAGGTGGGAAATCACCCCGTTGGCGTGGGTCAGGCTGACAAAAAAGCCATGATCGAGGGTGGGGTGCTCGGCGCTGTACTGCAATTGTGCATACACCCGCTCCACCGGGCCAAACAGTTGCAGGGCCTGGTCCACCAGGTGACTGCCCAGGTCACGCAGGAACCCGCCACCGCTGGCGTTGCCCAGGGCCTGTGGGCTGTAGCGCTCCACCCGGGACTCAAAGCGGGTGATGCTGCCCAGGGCGCCGGCGTCGATCAGCTTGCGCAGGGTCAGGTAGTCCGAGTCCCAGCGCCGGTTCTGGTAGACGCTGAGTGCTACCCCCTCGCGTTCGGCGGCACTAATCAGCGCCAGGGCCTGCTCGGCATTGCTGGCGAAGGGTTTGTCGCTGACCACCGCCACACCGTACTCAATGGCCTCCAGCACCAGGGCCGGGCGCCCTTTGAGGGTGGTGGAAATCACCAGCACCTCCACCCCGGCTTCGACGATCTGCGCAATGCTGTCGAAGGCCGGCACCCCGGGATGCTCCGTCGCCAGTTGCTGGCGGCGCTCGGGGGAACGGGTCACCACGCCGACAAACGTCGCCCCGGGCAATGTGGCGATCAGCGGGGCATGAAAAAAACGGCCGCCATGGCCGTATCCAACCAGTCCGATTCGCATGAACCAACTCCTTCTTGGAATGGAAACCCAGTCAAAAAATGTGGGAGCTGGCGTGCCTGCGATAGCGGTGTTTCAGGCCCTACCTCTGTTGCTGATCCACCGCTATCGCAGGCAAGCCAGCGCCTACACTGACCGCGCTAGCCATAGAATGCCGGGCGCTGCGACAGGCTGACCGCAACGATCTGCCCACTGCCCTGGGCCTCGATACACGCGTCCGCCGCCACCGCTGCGGCAAAGCCATCCCACGCCGAAGGCCCACCTACCTGGCCGGCCCGCACGCCATCAATAAAGGCCTGCAACTCGACGTCATAGGCCGCGATAAAGCGGTCTTTCCAATCCATCAGAATCGCATTCGACAGCTTGGCGCCGCTGCGCAATTGCACCTGGGACGGCTCTGGCAATTTGGCAATGCCGGTCTCACCCACCACCTCGCACTGGATGTCGTAGCCGTACTGGCAGTTCACAAACACTTCCACATCAATCCGCGTGCCCCTGGCGGTTTCCAGCAGCACGATCTGCGGGTCGCGCAAATGGCTCAGGGCCTTGCTGGTTTTACGCGGGAACACCACCTGCACCGACACATAGTCATCGGCCAGCAGCCAGCGCAACACGTCCAGCTCGTGGATCAAGGTGTCGGTGATGGCCATGCTGGTGTTGTAGTTCTCACCCACGCTCGGGTTGCGATGGGCGCAATGCAGCATCAACGGTTCGCCGATCTGGCCGCTGTCGAGCACCGCCTTGAGGGCCTGGTAGCCCTGGTCATACGGGCGCATAAAACCGACCTGGACCAGGCGTTTGCCGTGGGCCACTTCCGCCTCGACGATCTTGCGACAGCCCTCGGCGGTGACGGCCAGGGGTTTTTCACAGAACACCGGTTTGCCGGCCGCGATAGCCGCCAGCACAAATTCCTCATGGCTCGGCCCCCAGGAGGTGACCAGCACCGCCTCGACCTGCGCCGAATGGATCAGCGCATGACCGTCGGCGTACACCTCGGCGTTCAGTTGCAGGTCAGCCACCACCTGGGCCGCCTGCTCAAGGTTGATATCGGTGACCGCCACCACCTGGCTGTTGAGCAAGGTCTGGCTGCAGCGGCGGATATGGTCCCGGCCGATAGCGCCCGTACCGATCACACCCAGCTTCAAAGACATGGCAACACTCCTCTTATTGTCAGTACTGCCGGGCCTTGGCCAGGCGTTCATTAAGTTGTTTGGCGCAGGCGTTGGTGCGTTCGCTGGTGGAGACCTGCGCCACACCGACCCGCCACCACGACAGGTAGCCGTGAATCATGGTTTTGGGCAGCACCTTGATATCAATCAGCGTCGACACGCTTTGCGCGCGTGCATCGGCCAGCGCGGCGTGCAGTTGTTCCACGGTCGTGACCTTGTAGGTCTTGCAGCCATAGGCCGCCGCGCTCATGGCGAAATCCACCGGCACCAGGCCGCCATCGAGCTTGCCGCTGTCGGGGTTGCGGAAGCGGAACTCGGTGCCGAAGCTGTCCATGCCATTGCCCATCTGCAGGTTGTTGATGCAACCGAAGGCCATGTTGTCCAGCAGCACCACATTGATCTTGCGCCGCTCCTGGATCGAGGTCGCCAGCTCCGAATGCAGCATCATGTACGAGCCATCGCCGACCAGGGCATAGACCTCCCGCGCGGGCTCGGCCAGCTTCACGCCCAGGGCCGCATTGATCTCGTAGCCCATGCACGAATAACCGTACTCGACGTGGTAAGTGTTGACGCCCTTGCTGCGCCAGCTGCGCTGCAAATCCCCCGGCAGGCTGCCGGCGGCGGCGACAATCACCGCATCGTCGGCCAGGGTTGCGTTGAGCACGCCGAGCACCTGGCTCTGGGTCAGGCAGGAACCGGTCAGCTCGATGAATTCGCGCAGCACCGCCGGATCCATATGGTCGTTGACCTCTGGGGTGAAGTCGGCGTCGGTGTAGCGCGCCTGATGGACCCGGTCCACCTCGGCATCCCCCTGCGCACGGGCCTGGCGTGGCTGCTCGCCCCATTGCGTGGCGTAATCGCCCAGCGCGTCGGTCAATGCTTGCAGCCCGACCTTGGCATCTGCCAGAACCTGGACCCCGTCGAGTTTCAGTACATCGCCGGGGCTGATATTGAGGTTGAGAAACTGCACCTCGGGATGCTGGAACAGCGACTTGGAGGAGGTGGTGAAGTCGGTATAGCGCGTGCCAATGCCGATGATCAGGTCGGCGTCCCGAGCCAGCAGGTTGGCGGCCAGGCAGCCGGTTTCGCCGATACCGCCGACATTCAGCGGGTGGCTGGAGACGATGGCGCTCTTGCCGGCCTGGGTCTCGGCAAAGGGGATCTGAAAGCGCTCGGCAAAGGCCTGCAGCGCGGCATTCGCGCCGGAGTACTTGACCCCGCCACCGCAGATAATCAGCGGTTTGCCCTTGGACTTGAGCAGCGTGACAGCGTCGCGCAACATCGCTTCGGTGGCCGGGCGGCGCTCCAGACGGTGCACGCGCTTTTGCAGGAAATAATCGGGGTAATCCCAGGCCTCGGCCTGCACGTCCTGGGGCAAGGCCAGGGTCACCGCGCCGGTTTCGGCCGGGTCGGTCAAGACACGCATGGCGTGGATCGCCGCACTCATCAACTGCTCGGGACGGTTGATGCGATCCCAGTACTTACTCACCGCACGAAACGCGTCGTTGGTGCTGATGCTCAGGTCATGGAATTGTTCGATCTGCTGCAACACCGGGTCCGGCTGGCGGCAGGCATACACATCGCCGGGTAGCAGTAACAAAGGGATGCGGTTGGCCGTGGCGGTGGCGGCGGCGGTCAGCATATTCGCCGCGCCGGGGCCGACCGAAGCGGTGCAGGCGTAGACCTTGCGCCGCAAATGCTGCTTGGCAAAACCAATCGCGGCATGGGCCATGCCCTGCTCGTTGCGGCCCTGGTGCACCACCAGGTCGCCACTGTCTTGCTCCAGGGCCTGGCCCAGGCCCAGCACATTGCCGTGGCCGAAGATGGTGAACACCCCGGCGACAAACTTGCTCTGCACGCCATCGACTTCGATGTACTGGTTATCGAGGAACTTCACCAGGGCCTGGGCCATGGTCAATCGGGTGGTGGTCATGTTGGGTCCCCTCGGCGCCTACGGGTTAAAGGTCCAGCAGCCAACTGTGCTGCGGGTCATTGTGAAAGTGCCAGGCGCGCTTGGGGCCGGCCATCACATTCAAGTAATAGGACTCGTAGCCATAGGGCACGCTGACGGGGTGATAGCCCTTGGGCACCACCACCAGGTCGTGGTTTTCCACGGCCATGGCCTGGTCGATGCTGCGGTCGTCGGTGTACACCCGCTGGAACACAAAGCCCTGGGACGGGTTGATCTGGTGGTAATAGGTTTCTTCAAGAAAGCTCTGGTGCGGCAAGTCATCGGTATCGTGCTTGTGCGGCGGGTAGCTGGACGAATGTCCGGACGGCGTGCGCACCTCCACCACCAGCAGCGAATGGGCCGGCTCGCTGTCGGGCAGGATGTCGCAGACATAACGCGTGTTGGCGCCCTTGCCACGCACGCTACGCCGACACTGCTCAGGGCGGATCAGCCGGGGCGTGAAACCGCCGGCCGTGGCGCCCGGCGCGGCGCAGACGGCAATCTGCACATCGCTCAGGGCGGTCACCTGGGCAAGGGTGCCCGGTGGCAGGTAGGCGGCGAACGGCGATTTGTCTTCAAATACCGATTGGCGATCACCCAGGTTCTGCCAACTGAACCCTTCGCCCTCGATCGTGACCCGGCCACTGAGCAGCACCAGGCACAGCTCGTTGTCGTCGGCGCTGACCGGCAATGTTTGCCCCAGGCTCAGGCGGTAAGCGGCAAACCCTACATACTCCAGGCGCCCCTCTGGCAGTGCGACCATGGTTGGCCCGCGCGGGGTGCTTTTGACCAGCAGGCTCATTGTGCAGCCCTCGCATCCAGCAGCGCGCGCAAGGTATCGAAGCCTTTTTTCGCATAGATATAGCTGGGTGCCACGGCCGGATCCTGCTCGGCTTCCACCACCAGCCAGCCACGATAGCCGGCGCCCAGCAGCACATCCAGCAACTCGGCGAAGTCGATATCGCCATCGCCCGGCACGGTGAAGGTGCCATTGACGATGCAGTCGGGGAAGCTCCACAGCTGGTTGCGCGCCAGTTGCACCACCGCTTTGCGCACATCCTTGAAGTGCACATGGCACACACGCCCCAGATGCTTGCGTAGCACCTCGACCGGCTCGCCACCGCCCATATAGCAGTGCCCCGAATCGAACAGCAGGCCGACCTCCGGGCCGGTGAGGCGCATCAGGGTGTCGATGTCCTCCGGGGACTCGACGTACGCGCCCATATGATGGTGGTAGGCCAGGCGCACACCCTGGGACAGGGTAAAACGCGCCAATTCGGTGAGTTTGTCGGCATAGGCTTGCCATGCCTGCTCGCTGTGAAAACGCGGGCGTTCGATCAGGCGGATCGGCGAGCCCTGGATCGAGTCGGCCACTTCGCCGTAGACCAGCACCGTGGCGCCGTTCTCGCGCAGCAGTTGCACATGGCTGGCGATGGCGTCGATTTCCTCGGCCACCGAGCGCCGGGCCAGGCGGCTGGAATACCAGCCGGAGACCAGTGCCAGGTCGTAGGGGCGTAACACATCGCCCACGCCCTTGGCGTCCTTGGGGAACTTGCCGTTGAGTTCAAAACCTTCGTAGCCGATGGCCTTGCCTTCGCTTAGCGCAGTGCTCAAGGGCGTTTCGCCGCCCAGGGCCGGCAGGTCGTCGTTACTCCAGGAGATGGGGTTGATGCCAATACGGATTGCGGGCATGGCTGCACCTTTTATTGTTTTAACCTTAAGGCTGCTGATATCTGCTTCTGTGGGAGCTGGCTTGCCAGCTCCCACCTTTGAGCGTGTTTAAATTCTGGAACTGCGCCAAGCCTGGATCAGTTGCTCGAAGGTTTGCTGCACCTGCTGGATCAGGGTTTCATCATCAATCTCCCCCGCCATCCACGCCCTGCTCGGCTCCTGGAAAATCGTCCGGCCCACGGCAAACCCACGGCAGGTCCGGCTCTGGCTGGCCTGCTGGAACCCCTCGGCCAACGCTTGCGCCGAGGCATTCAGGCCCAGCAATACCACGCCCCGGCAATAAGGGTCGCGCTCCTCGATCAGCTCATCAAGCTGCCGCCACTGCTCGGCACTCTGCGCCTCGATCTTCCACCAGGCCGGGTAGATGCCCAGGTTGTACAGGCGCTTGAGGCTGCGATAGAGCACATCCGGGTAGGTCGAGGGATGATCCTTGGGCGGCACCACTTCCAGCAGCAGTTCATGGCCACTGGTTTGCGCGGCCTGATACAGGGCCTTGAGCTGCGCCTCCTGCTCCAGGCGAAGCAGCGGCTCGTCGTCGGGGTGAAACTGCACCAGGCACTTGATGATCTGCTCCTGGGGCCAGGCAATCAGGTTGCTGCCGATCGAGCGGCCATGTTCGAACGCCAGCGGCCGCGAACCCTGTACCTCTACCGGGCGCGCCACCCACCAACCACGGCCGGTGGCGGTGTTCAGCGCATCCTGGCCGAAACGCTGGTCGGCCAAAATGCCCACATCGGCCTCCACCCCCTGCTCGCCCAGCTTGCTCTCCACACGCTCCACTGCCTGGATAAACAGCTGCTTGATCGCGCTGACCCGCGCCGGGTCCTGGCCGCCTTTTTGCGCCAGTTCCAGCAATTGCCAGCGATGGTCAAAAGCGAACACAAACAGCTGCTTCCAGGTTTTGCGCGGCACACTGACCTGATGCAAACGCTGCAGTACCAAATCCTGATCCGGCCGGGTGATAGGCACCGGGCTGTTGAACAGATACTCAAGCTCCGCCGGAGTCGGCATTGCCGGGGCGCAGGCATGGCGCGACACCACCAACCCGCCGCAGGCATTGGCCAGTTGGCAGCAACGCGCGTCACCGGCGTCGTTCAACCAGCCACTGAGGAAGCCCGACATAAACGCATCGCCGGCGCCCAGCACATTCAGCACTTCGACGCGCACGCCGGGATAGATCGCACCGTCTTCGAGGCGCGCCGGTATATCCCCATGAATCACCGTGCACCCTTGCGGGCCGAGCTTGACCACCAGGGTCGCCGCCGTCAGTTGGCGCACGTTACGCAAAGCGCTGAGCAGGTCGTGGCTGGCACCGGCAATCAAAAATTCCTCTTCGGTGCCGACAATCAGGTCAAAGCGCGGCAGGATGCCTTGCAGGTGCTGGCTGACGTTCTGGTCGGCGACAAAACGCGTCTCGCCGTCAGCCTTGCCTGCCAGGCCCCAGAGCACTGGGCGGTAGTCGATATCCAGCACACGCTTGACGCCGTGCTGCTCGGCGTAATCCAGGGCCTGGAGGCTGGCCTGGTACACGCCGTCGGTGGAGAAATGGGTGCCGGTGATCAGCAGCGCCTTGCTGCTGGCGATAAAGGCTTCGCGAATGTCCTCGGCACGCAGGGCCATGTCGGCACAGTTTTCGCGGTAGAACACCAGGGGGAAGGTTTCGCGGTCCTTGAGGCCCAGCAGGACCATGGCAGTCAGGCGCTGCGGGTCGAGCGTGATACCGCTGACATCACAGCCCTCGCGCGCCAGGGACTCTACGAGGAAGCGCCCCATATGATCGTCGCCGACCCGGCTCAGCATCGCCGACTTAAGCCCCAGGCGCGCCGTACCGAAGGCAATATTGGCGGACGATCCACCCAGGTACTTGGCGAAACTGGTGACATCTTCCAGCCGCGCCCCGACTTGCTGCGCGTAAAGATCGACGCCCATGCGTCCAAGACAAATCAGATCCAATTGACGACCACTGGCAAAACGAGTCTGGCCCATGCTGGCTCCTGTTATTTTTATCAGCCCGCGCCTGCCATCGTGACGGCGACGCTCTTGGTGGATGCAGACTAGGACGTCCGGCGCCATCAATCAATATTTATTCTATAAATTTTTTATGTGGAATATATTTTCCATTAAGATATTTTTTGCCGCCTTCCCTGTAGACTTGTGCCCATTGACCTATTGTCAGGGGCGACGTGCCAGCCGCATGCTCCGTAAGAACAAGCCAGAAGGATTGCCTATGTCCCGCACCGATCAGCAGGCTCCCGCCGAGACCGAGGTCACCGAGGTTCTCGCCAGTCCTCCGATCAATGCCGAGCGTCTGTTGCAGTTGATCACCGATGAATACGAAAGCCTGCCCCGCCAGCTCAAGCGCATCGCCAGCTATATGAGCCAGCAGAGCGATCGGATCATGGTCGACCGCATCAGCGATATCGCCCGGGAATGCGAAGTTCACCCTTCGGCCATCGTGCGGTTTTCCCAGCGCTTTGGTTTCAGCGGCTTCAGCGAAATGCAGGCGTTGTTTCGCGAGGCGTATACCCACAAGACCACGCCGGTGCAGAACTACCAGCAGCGCATCCGCAGCATGATCGCCAACAAGTCGCAGAAAGCCAGCGGCGGCGACCTGGCCCGTGAATGCGTGAATGCCACGCTGTCGGGCATCGAGCGCCTGGGCTTGGAGCTGGACGACGCGGCCTTCGAGAAAGCCGTGGACCTGGTGGTCAACGCCGACAATATCTATGTGGTCGGCGTACGCCGCTCCTTTGCGGTGGCCGACTACCTGGTCTACAACCTGCAGCACACCAACAAGCGTATCCACCTGGTCTCGGGCCTGGGCGGCAGCTACCGCGAACAGATGCGCAGCGTGCGCGCCAATGACTTGGTGATCGCGATCAGCTTCACGCCCTACGGCAAGGAAACCCAGCACTGCCTGCGTATCGCCCAGCACCACCAGGCCAAGACGCTGATCATCACCGACAGCAACCTGTCACCGCTGGCCAAGCGCGCCAACACGGTGCTGCTGGTCAATGAAGGGTCGTCGTTCGCGTTCCGCTCGCTGAGTGCCACGCTGTGCCTGTGCCAGGCGCTGTTTATTGCGGTGGCGTACCGGCTGGAACTGAAGGTTGATGAGATTCACGAACAGGTAGGGTTTGACGACTAAAAAAGGCCGCCCTGCCATGCAGGAGCGGCCTCGATCAAGCGGGTACGCGGGTTAGTGCATGAAGATCGCGATCAGGATAATGACCGGGATCGGCACACCGAGGAACCACAGCAGTAATGAGCGCATGACGTTCTCCTTGAGTTAACGAATGGTTTCCAGATACACCACGGCGTCGCGGCGGCGACCGCCGAAGGTGGCGGCGAAACTGGCGAAGAAAGCACCGAGCAACAGTGCGACAAAGGTCCACAGCGAGGTCACGGCGGCGATTTTGCTGGCGGTGTCGGCGGCCTGCCTGGCTTTCAACTTGGCCTCTTCCAGGGCTTTGCGGGCGTCACCGTAGACCTGGTCGACGCGCCGTTCGGCATCGGCCTGGCTGAGGTTGGTGCGCTGGCTGATCAACTGCGCCAGGTAGGCACGGTCCTGCGGGGCCAACTGGCCGTCATTGCCCAGGGTGCGGGCGAAGATCCGCGCCACCACACCATGCACTGCGTCATCACTGGCGGCTGCCGGGCGATCATCGCGGAACAGGCTGTCAACGTAATAGCCGAAATCGTCGCCATTGGCCGCATTGCCGGCGGCCTGGGTCAAGCCGCTGGCTGCGCCCGAGGCCACACTCGCACCGGCCTGCACCCCACCACCGACGATGCTGCTGACCGAGCCGACCACCAGGGTCGCGGTCACCAGCGTGGCCACGGCCCAGGCGAGAAAACCATGGGCGGTGTCGCGAAAGTACACCTCATCGCCATGCATATTGGCCCACTTGACCCGCAGCCGACCGGCGAGGTAACCGCCCAGTCCCGCCGCGACAATCTGGGTGAAGGCCAGCCAGACAATCGTGGAAATGCCCAGGCCCTTGGCGCTGATGCCACTGTCGGCCCACGGCGACACCGCCGAAAAGCCCAGGCCGAAGCCCAGCAGCACCAGGACCAGGGACAACGCAGCGGCGGCCGCAGCCCCGGCAAAGATCGCCCCCCAGGAAACCCCGGAGAGCGTGCTCGACTCTTGCAAAGTGGATGAGGATGTCATCATTGTTGTTGTGCTCCAGGCATTGAAAAATGGTGTTACATCTGTCGAAACGGACAGTGCAGACGCCGTGCCAGTCGCCTTGAAAATAAAAACCCATTAATTTCAATCAGATAAGCAAGTTGAACTTCCGAGAATCATGCAACTTGCAAGAACCAGGCATAGAGGGCGGGCGTTATGCACTCCCAGGACCGGCACCGCCAACCCCTGTGGGAGCGGGCTTGCCCGCGATGGCGGCGTGTCAGTCACCGAATGCTTGGGCTGATCTACCGCTATCGCGAGCACGCCGGCTCCCACATTTGACCGAGGTGACCTGGAGAATGGCCTACATGAATTTTCTTTTAGAAACCTCGCTGGCATTTCTTGGCAAAATGCCCCACTCCCGTGTGACCAGGTAACCTGTATGACCCGCATTTTGACCATCGAAGACGACGCCGTGACGGCCCGCGAGATCGTCGCTGAGTTAAGCAGTCATGGACTGGACGTGGACTGGGTCGACAACGGCCGCGAAGGTCTGACGCGGGCAGTCAGTGGCGATTACGACCTGATCACCCTCGATCGCATGCTCCCGGAGCTCGATGGCCTGGCCATTGTCACCACCTTGCGCACCCTCGGCGTGTCGACGCCGATCCTGATGATCAGCGCCCTCTCCGACGTGGATGAACGGGTACGCGGCCTGCGCGCCGGTGGCGATGACTACCTGACCAAACCCTTTGCTTCCGACGAGATGGCCGCGCGGGTCGAGGTGCTGCTGCGCCGCAACAACGCGGTCAAGGCCGCGCAAACCGCCCTGCGCGTGGCCGACCTGGAACTGAACCTGATCAGCCGCGAGGCCAGCCGTGCCGACCAGCCGCTGAGCCTGCTGCCGACCGAGTACAAGTTGCTGGAATTCCTGATGCGCAACACCGGGCAGATCCTCTCGCGGATGATGATCTTCGAGGAAGTCTGGGGTTATCACTTCGACCCGGGGACCAACCTGATCGACGTGCACATTGGCCGCCTGCGCAAGAAAATCGACCCGCCGGGCCTGACGCCGCTGATCCGCACGGTACGAGGTTCGGGCTATGTCATTGCTGAACCCGTCTAACGGCTGGCGCTCGTCCAGCAGCCGTCTGCTGGCACTGTACAGCTCGCTGTTCGTGGCCTGGAGCTGCATCCTCATGGGGGTGCTGTATTACGAGGTCTCGGGTTATCTGGGCAACCTGTCGCGCCACTCGCTGATGCAGCGCCAGCATCTGTTCCAGCGTTTCAACGGCGCGCAACTGGATGAAGCCCTGGCCACCAGCATGACCTTCGATATGAAGGGCATGGATGCCTATGGCCTGTTCGATGGGCAACAACGCCCCCTCAGCGGCCCGCTCCAGCAGATCCCCGCAGGCTTGCCCCTGGACGGGCGCATCCATGCCTTGGCCAACTGCATCGAATCGGATGACCCGAAACTGCCCCGGGGCAGCTGCGACGCCGTGGCAACCCACACCCAGGATGGCCGCTGGCTGGTGCTGGTGCGCGACAACGGTTCGTTGCTGGGCGTGACGCGGATCATCCTGCAAGCCCTGCTCTGGGCGATCTCCCTGACCATCATCCCCGGCGTCGCCAGCTGGCATCTGCTGCGCCGGCGCCCGCTGCGGCGGATTCGCGGGATCCAGGCCAGCGCCGAAGCCATCGTCGCCGGCGACCTGACCCACCGCCTGCCGCTGTCCAACCGCCGCGATGAACTGGACATGCTCGCGGCCATCGTCAATGCCATGCTTGAGCGTATTGAAAAGCTGATGAACGAGGTCAAGGGCGTGTGCGACAACATTGCCCACGACCTGCGCACCCCACTGACCCGCTTGCGTGCGCAGCTGTACCGGATCAAGCAGCAGACCGATGAAGGTTCGCCGCAGGCCCTGCAGCTTGATGAAGTCATCAGCGAGACCGACACCCTGATGGCGCGCTTTCGCGGCCTGTTGCGCATCTCCGAGCTGGAAGACCGTCAACGACGCTCCGGTTTCCTGGTCTTCGATCCCCTGCCCTTGCTCCAGGAACTGCATGATTTCTACCTGCCACTGGCGGAAGAAGGCCAGTTGGAGCTGCTGCTGCAAGTCCCCGAATCATTGCCGCCGATCACCGGTGACCGCGCACTGTTGTTCGAGGCCCTGGCCAACCTGCTGAGCAATTCGATCAAGTTCACCCCGCCGGGCGGCGAAGTGATTCTGCGCGGGCTCGACCAGGCAGGCAGTGCGCGCATCGAGGTACTGGACTCCGGCCCGGGAATCCCGGAAACGGAACGCGCGGTGGTATTCCAGCGGTTTTACCGGGTCGACGGTGGTCAGCAGGGCAGCTTTGGCCTGGGCCTGTCGATTGTGGCGGCGATCGTCAACCTGCATGGCTTCGGCCTGGAAGTCGGCAGTAGCGAGCGTGGGGGCGCGCGGTTGACCCTGGAGTGCCGCACACAACAGCCGCTGTAGGAGCCGGCTTGCCGGCGATAGTGGCGGATCAGGCCGGGAAGTTTTTGCGCAGGGCCTCGACGCCGCCGGTGTAGACGCCGCTGAACAGCTCTTCCAACTCGGCATCCGTCACACCGGCAATCGGAGTGAACACACCGGACCAAGTGACTTTGGCCGAATGCTCACCCAACGCTTCAACCTGCAATGTCGCCAAATAGGCACTGACCGGAAACGGCGATTCGCTGATGGTGTAGCTGTAAGTGCGCGCAACGTTGTCAAAGGTCTGCAAGTGCTCGACCACCACGGCGCCATCCGCCGTTTGCAGGTGACGCACGCGCCCGCCTTCACCCGGCTCGCTCTTGGCAATCAATGGCAGCCAGTCAGGCAACGAGTTGAACCCGCCGACCAATTGCCAGACTTGATCGGCCGAGACCGGGATTTCAATGACAGCAGCTGCTTTGGCCACGATAAAACTCCACGACAGGGGAAAAAGCCAGGCAGCTTACGCTGCCTGGTGGTGTTGGCGCTATTGGCCGATCAGCCATGGGCCGACTTGGCACACTCGCAGCCGGTCGCCGATTCGCACGGCTCGCCATGGGCATGGTGCTCGGCACAACCCTGGCAGCAATAGCCCTTGCCGTCTTTGATCACAGCGTTCGGCCCCAGTACACATTTGCAATGCGGGCAAGCACAGGTTGGATCTGGCATGTTAAGACTCCTTTTTCATGGTCGTCCTGGTGCAGCGAATGCTGGCACCTTAAGCAGTGACTCCCGCCCGCCACCCAAGGTTCAGCGCCGTTAATCAGCCTGGCGTGCACTGCTGCGGTACATGAACACCAGTGCCAACGCCAGGCACAGCATCGCCAGCACCCGGCTGCCGGACAGTTCGATGGCGGTGTTGCCCAGCCAGCCGAAGTTGTCGATCAGCATGCCCATGGCCAATTGGCCGACGATCACCGCGACCGTCGCCACCGCCGTGCCCACGATCGGCACCGCACCGACCATCACCATCATGTACACCACACCGAACAACGCCCCGGTCAGTTGCCACTTGGGCACCTCCAACAGGCTGACGGCCTGGGCCGGTTCGAAGAACAGGATCAGCAGGCCAGTCACCAGCGTGCCCACCGAGAACGTCACCAGACTGCTGCGCAACACACCGACGGTTTGCCCCAGGCGCCCATTGATCGCCGCCTGCACACTCAACACCGCGCCGGCGGCAACCACCAGCACCAACAATAGAAGCAGATTCATCGCCTTAACCCCGCGCAATCAAAACAAGAGCCACCACAATCAACAGCAGCGCAATCCAGCGTTCACCGTTGACCCGCTTGCGGGCAGTGCCGAACCAGCCAAAGTGGTCGATCAGCACACTCTTGCCGACCTGCCCGGAGAGGATCGCGATCATGGTCATGGCAATGCCGATATGGGGCGTGGCCAGGGTCAGCACCACCACATACATCGGCCCCAGAAACCCACCGATCAGCTGCCAGCGCGGCAGTTCGTTGAGGGCCGGACCTTGTTGTGGGCCGCTGAACAGCAGCAGCAACAGGAGGATCGCCGTGCCCACCGCGAAGATGCTCAAGGTCGCCCACAAGTGCCCCACCTGGGCACCCAACGGCCCCAGCAACCCGGCCTCCACCGACAGGCCCATGCCTGCCAGGATCACCAGCGGCAACAGCAGCAGCCCCAGGCGGTTTTTCGGTCGGGCCCGGGCCGCGGCCTCAAGAGAAGAACTTTGCATACAGCACCTACAGGTCAGAAGAACAATGACGCGCATTATCCGGTGGCACACCTGTGCGATAAATGGGAGCATGCGGACAACACCTTTGCGCAATACGCACAGCATGGAGTGACGATGCAGGGCTTCAACGAGCTGAGCTTCAAGGCGCTACGCCTGTTTGTCGCGGTGCTGGACCACGGCAGCTTCTCTGAAGTCGCACGCCGCGAAGGCCTGGCGCCCTCTTCCATCTCCCGGCAGATCCAGTTGATGGAACAGGCCCTGAGCCAGCAATTGCTGTATCGGCATACCCGTGCGGTCAGCCCCACGGAAGCCGGGCGCTTGCTCGGGCATCATGCGCGCTTGATGCTGCAACAGCTGGAAGAAGCCGGGCAGGCCCTGCAGGAACAGGAAAGCGAGCCCAGCGGCCTGGTGCGCATCAATGCGCCCATGGTGTTCGGCCAGCGCCACCTGTCACCCTGGCTGGCCGAGTTGTGCCAGCGATACCCCAAGCTGCAACTGGATATCCAGCAGACCGACACCTACGTCGATCCCCTGCAGGAAGGCGCCGACTTGTTGTTCCGTATCGGTGTGCTCAACGATTCCGGAATGCAGGCGCGTATTTTCGCGCCCCAGCGCTACCGGATCGCCGCCAGCCCCGACTACCTGGCGCGCTTTGGCACCCCACGCCATCCCGATGAACTGCTCAATCACCAGTGCCTGGCGTACAAGGGCGTGAACGGCCAGCAGCGTTGGTTCTTCCGCCGCGCCCAGGACGACTGGACGCCCTATACAGTCAAGGGCCAGATCACCGGCAACCACGCAGACACCCTGGCGCGCGCCGCCGAACAGGGCCTGGGGTTCGTGGTGTTCCCTTCGTGGCTGATCGGCGACAGCCTGCGCGCCGGACGCTTGCAGGCGGTGCTGACCGAATATGAAGTGGCTACCACCCTGGAGCCGCAGCAGATTGCCGCGCTGTGGCCCGGCAGCCGGCGGTTGTCGGTGAAGGTGCGCACGGTCATCGACTTCTTTGTCGAACGCTTCGGCAACGTGCCCTACTGGGACCGCTGACTCAGAACAGCCACTGGCCGATCAGCCAGGCGTTGGCGCCGCTGATCACACTAAACAGGCTCCAGGCCAGGATCCTGGTGGGCAGGCGATTGACGAACGGCCCCATCAGTTGCCGGTCGCCGGTCATGCGGATCAACGGGTACAGGGCAAAGGGCAACTGCAGGCTGAGCACCACCTGGCTGAGGATCAGCAACTTGCCAATGGCATCATCGCCCATCAACCACACCCCGAGAAACGCCGGGATCAGCGCCAGGCCACGGGTGATCAGGCGGCGTTGCCAGCAAGGAATGCGCAGATTGAGGTAACCCTCCATGATCACCTGGCCGGCGATGGTGCCGGTGAAGGTCGAGCTTTGCCCGGACGCCAGCAAGGCAATGCCGAACAGGATACTGGCAAAGGCGCCGCCCACCAGCGGGTCCAGCAGGTGGTAGGCGTCCTGGATTTCCACGACCTCGGTATGACCGCTCTGGTGGAATGCCGCGGCGGCCAGCACCAGGATCGCCGAGTTGACCAGCAAGGCCAGGGCCAGGGAACCGATGGTGTCGATACGCGCCAGCTTGACCGCGTCCTGGCGGCTGGCCAGGTCTTTGCCGAACAGGCGGGTTTGCACGATGGACGTGTGCAGATACAGGTTATGTGGCATCACGGTGGCCCCGAGGATACCAATGGCCAGGTACAACGGCGCCGCATCGCTGATCGCCGAGAGCGACGGCGTGAAGCCACGCATGACATCCGGCCAATAGGGTTTGATCAACACCAGTTCGACAAAGAAACACACACCGATGGTCGCCACCAGCGCCAGCATGATCGCTTCCAGGCGCCGGAAGCCGCGGTTTTGCAGGGCCAGGATCAGCAGCGTGTCAAACGCGGTAATGACAATACCGGTGGTCAGCGATACCCCCAGCAACAGGTGGAACGCCAGGGCGCAGCCGAGGACTTCGGCCAGGTCGGTGGCGATAATCGAGATTTCCGCCAGCACCCATTGCGTGCGCGCTGAACGCCGGCTGTAGCGTTCGCGGCACAGCTGCGCCAGGTCCTTGCCGGTGGCGATGCCCAGCCGCGAACACAGGCACTGCACCGCCATCCCCGCGAGGCTGGCGAGCAACACCACAAACAGCAGATTGTAGCCATAGCGCGACCCGGCCTCGATGGCCGTGGCCCAGTTGCCGGGGTCCATGTAGCCGATGGAAATCAGCAGGCCGGGACCGGCAAACTGCAGCACCCGTTTGAAAAACGGCGCACGGGGATCGACGGGGATGGTGCCCGCCACTTCCGGAGGGCAAAACGGGGCGGTCGCAATTTTCGGCAGGCTGAATTTCACGCGGGGTACCCGGCAGACACACAAGACAAGGACGCAGCTTAGCAGTCAGGCGAGACCGTGCGCATCAGCGTTTCCCGAGGCAGGTCGAACGCCTCGACCACCTGCACCACCAGGTCCATTTCCTGATTCAACGCCTCGCGCTCCATGCGCTGGCGAATCACCCCCAGCACCAGCACCGCCAGGGTCGTGATGGAATACGCCGGCCCGGAAAACGCCCGTACCCCGCTCACCAGCAGCATGGCCGCCGCCAGCGCCTGCCCCACCACCGGAATCGCCGTGGCCGCACCGCGCCGCAGGATAAACCCGGTCAACCCGGCCAGCGCCGTTCCGCTCAAGGCGGTGGTGGCCGAGCGGCCGACATCGAAACGGTGGAAAAACCCCTGTTCCTTTTGCGCGGCGGCCCGGAGTTCGGCCTCGAACACCTGGCGGTCGGCCTGGCTGAGTTTGTCCTTGTACTGTTCGATCAGGGTCTCGGCGACCCGCTCTTCCAGGCTCACCAGGGCCACGCTGTCGATCGGCTGGTCAAACTTGATACCGACGCGCAGGGCCACGTCCTGGGCCAATTGGCGGTAACTCACGCCGTGCCCACGGGCCAGGTTCATAAAGCTGTCACCGCCCATGCGCTGCAACTCGATGGCCAACTGCAGTGGGTCGCGCACATCCGCAGCGATGGTCGCACTGCGCTTGGCGGCCATCAGCTCGGCGAGGAACTGCAACTCTGGCGCCCGGGCCTGGAGCAGCACCGGATACAGGTCCACATCCTCTTCGGCAAAGCGCACCTCGGCACTGCGCTGGTCCGCACGGATCATGCCTCGGCGCTCTTGCAGCAAGTCGGTGTACTGCACCACGGTCTGCAACTGCGGCCAGTAGGCAGCGTGGTCGAACGTGACCAGATGCACATTGGTCACTTTGCCCTTGAGGGATGGCGTCAGGGGGATGGCATAGCGGCCAATACAGCGCTCGGTATCCGGCTTGAGCGCCAGGGCCCAGTCCTTGCTGGAGTGGCAATTGATCACGCGCCCCTTGAGCGGTGCCGACACCTGCTCCCAGGGGCTGGACGTGCAAATCGCCCCGCCCATCAACAACAGGTGATTGAGGGGCAGTTCCCGGGCCAGCTCCGGGCTGGCCAACAGGCTCTTGACCAGCAGGCGTGCGCCCAGGGAGTGGCCGATCAGGTTGATCTGACGGACCTCGATCGACTCGGCGTGCAGGTAGTTGGCCAGCTCCGCCAACAGCGTCCTGGCCACCTCGTCCACCCGCGCCTCGACACTTTTGTAGTGATCGAGAAAATAACCCACCGCCTTGCCCAGACCCACGGTCGCCGCGCCCAGGCTGCCGCCGCCGAGCATCGAGGCAATGATGTCCTTGAAGGGGGCGAAGAGGTTTTCCAGGAAATGCCCGGCCGGCCAGAACAGCATCAGGTTGGTCGAACCCTCGATCCCCGCCAGCTGCGCCTGGAAACTGGCCAGTTGTTGCTGGTTGAAAAACGCAGAATAACCATGGACATAGAGATTGAGCACCTGCCCCTGGGGCTCGCCGCACAGCACGAACGAGGGCTTGCGGGTGCGGTGCATTTCATCCCACTGGTGTTGCATGAGGCGTTGGCTCCTGGTGAAAACGCATGGCGATAGTAACAAGAATTGGCGCAGGACCTGGCCCTGTAAAGGACTGCATCCAGCACAATAGGTGGCGAAGTTGTCGATCTTGACCTGCCCGTCCGGGAACGTCGCCCGGATGTAGTTGCGCAAGGTCGGTACGACGCTCCATCTTGGAAACCGCCGCCTGGTTGATATCTAATGCCTTGGCCAGGCTTTCCTGGCTCAACAGGCGCTGGCGCAATGCGTCGTGCCTTGGCAAAAATTCAGATTCAACAGCGTAAAAGCGCGCTCTAATAGCGCCCTGTCGATTCGCCTCAAAGATTCTGGAGTAAGCGATGCCCCATGAAGGCAACCTGTTACAAGCGGCCGTAGTTTTCCTGTTGGCGGCGGTGCTGACCGTGCCTCTGGCCAAGCGCCTGCAATTGGGCGCGGTGCTGGGCTATCTGTTCGCCGGTGTGATCATCGGCCCCTCGGTGCTGGGGCTGGTGGGCAATCCGCAAAGTGTCGCGCAGTTCTCCGAGCTGGGGGTGGTGTTGTTGCTGTTCATCATCGGCCTGGAACTGTCGCCAAAACGCCTGTGGGTGATGCGCAAGGCGGTGTTTGGCGTGGGCCTGGCGCAGGTGCTGCTGACCGCGATGGTGATAGGTGCAGTAGCGCTCTGGGCCTTTGGTCAGTCGTGGAATAGCGCGATTGTGCTGGGCCTGGGCCTGGCGCTGTCCTCCACCGCCTTCGGCCTGCAAAGCCTGGCCGAACGCAAGGAACTGAACAGCCCCCACGGGCGCCTGGCCTTTGCGATCCTGCTGTTCCAGGACATCGCGGCGATCCCATTGATCGCCATGGTGCCGCTGCTGGCCGGCAGCGACCACACCACCACTGCCGCCCAGGACCTGAACCACGGTTTGCAGGTACTGGGCAGCATCGCCGTGGTGATCATCGGCGGTCGCTACCTGTTGCGGCCGGTGTTTCGTATTGTCGCCAAGACCGGCCTGCGCGAAGTGTCCACCGCCACCGCGCTGCTGGTGGTGATCGGCACCGCCTGGCTGATGGAGCTGGTGGGCGTGTCCATGGCCCTCGGCGCATTCCTCGCCGGCCTGCTGCTGGCCGACTCGGAATACCGCCACGAACTGGAATCGCAGATCGAGCCGTTCAAGGGCCTGCTGCTGGGGTTGTTCTTTATCAGCGTGGGCATGGGCGCCAATATCGGCCTGTTGTTCAGCACGCCCTTCGTGGTGCTGGGCCTGACCCTGCTGCTGATCGCCATCAAGTTGCCGCTGCTGTACGCAGTCGGGCAGATGGTCGGCGAGCTGAACCGCGAGAGCGCGGTGCGCCTGGGCGTGGTCCTGGCGGCCGGCGGTGAGTTTGCCTTTGTGGTGTTCAAGATCGGCCGCGACCAAGGCCTGTTTGCCCCGCACCTGTACGATGTGCTGGTGCTGACCATCACCCTGTCCATGGCCCTCACCCCGCTCCTGCTACTGCTGTGCCCGAAGCTGTTCCGGCCCAAGACCAAGCCGGTGGACGTGCCGGAAGAATACCGCGCGATCGAGAGCGATGCGCCGCGCGTGGTGATCGCCGGGATGGGCCGGATGGGGCAGATCGTGGCGCGGATCCTGCGGGCGCAGAACATTTCGTTTATCGCCCTCGACACCTCGGTGGAAACCATCGATCTGACCCGCAGTTTCGGCGGCATGCCGGTGTTCTACGGCGATCCCCAGCGCCCAGAGATCCTGCACGCGGCCAAGGTCGACCAGGCCGAGTACTTCGTGATTGCCATGGATGATCCGGAAATCAACATCAAGACCGCCGAGCTGGTGCGCAATCTGTACCCGCACATGAAGATCATCGCCCGCGCCCGTAACCGCCAGCACGTACACCGCCTGGTGGACCTGGACGCGTCACCGGTGCGCGAAACCTTCTATTCCAGCCTGGAAATGAGCCGCCGCACCCTGGTCGGCCTGGGCCTGAGCGAGACCCAGGCCGATGCACGGATCAACCGCTTCAAGCACCACGACCTGCAATTGCTGGCGGCCCAGCACGCGGTGTACGACGACGCGGCCAAGGTGATGCAGTCGGCCCAGGAAGCCCGTGCGGAACTGGCGCGGTTGTTTGAAATGGACCGCCTCGAAGAGGAATCCGCAAAGGTCTGAGGATGGATCCGAACGAAATTGCGAATTTTCTGACAGAATATGGCGCAATTTCGTTCATCCATTGGAAGACCTCATGCTCACCCTCAGCAAAATCGCCACCCGCCTGGCCCTGGCGCTGACCGTCAGCCTGGGCGCCAGCCCGCTGTTCGCGGCAGCCAAGCCGGCCGCCGCGCCGCCGGACGACTTCCAGATCGTCTCGACCCTGGACGGCAAATTCACCTTCACCCTGCCCAAGGGCTATGTCGCCGATGCCCTGCCTGCCGGCGCGCAAGCCCAGGGCACCGCTGGCGCCAACGGCACGATGTATATCAACCAGGCCTCAAAAAGCGTGGTGGTGGTGGCCCAGACCCTGCGCAATGACGGGATCGACTTGAAGGACGACGAACCGCTGTTTCTCGACAGCGCGGTCGAGGGTTTCCTCAAGGACGTCGGCACCAGCCTGCCGGACTACAAGAAACTGACGCAGAAAAAACTGCTGATCAAAGGCGTGGGCCTGCGCCAGATTGATGGCACGGCCACCATGGGCGGCGGCAAGACCTTGAACTCGACCTTCCTCGCAGGCTCCGGCAACCGGTTGCTGGTGATCCAGGCCATTTCCCGGGCCGAGGATGTGACCGGGCATGGACTGCTGGTCAGGCAGATCACCAGCGGCAAGTGACATCCCCCTAGGAACCACACATCCAATGTGGGAGCGGGCTTGCCCGCGATCGCGGTGTATCAGCCAATACATAGGCTGACTGACACGCCGCCATCGCGGGCAAGCCCGCTCCCACTTTGTTTATTGCATTCCCCCCTACGGCTTGCGTAGCAGGTAGGTATCCATGATCCAGCCATTGGCCTGGCGCGCCGCCTTGCGCACGCGCTCGATTTCCTCGGCCACCTCGGCCACCTTGCCGCTGATCAGGATTTCATCCGGCGTGCCCAGGTACGCGCCCCAGTAAATCTCCAGGTCCTGGTCCGCGACGCTGCGGTAGGAGTCCTCGGCGTCGAGCATCACCACCAGGGTATCGGCATCGCTGGCCTGCCCCGCCGCGAGCCGGCGCCCGGTGGTGATCTCGATGGACCGGCCAATGCGGTTCAACGGCACTTTGTGCTGGGCCGCCAGGGCCTGGACGCTGGTAATCCCGGGGATGACCTCGAACTCAAACTCACTGCCGCCACTGGCCAGGATCGCCTGCAGGATGCGGATGGTGCTGTCGTACAACGCCGGGTCGCCCCAGGCCAGGAAAGCGCCCACTTCGCCGTCGGCCATTTCCTGGTTGATCATGCGCTCGAACGTCTGTTGCTTGTCGCGATTCAGATCCTGCACGGCCGTGGTGTAGTCGATCTCGCCACGCACACGCTCGGGGCAGTCGGCTTCGACAAAGCGATAGGTGCGGTCGGCGTCGATATAGGTCTGGCAGATTTCCCGGCGCAGGTCGATCAGCTTGTCCTTGCTCTGGCCCTTGTCCATCAGGAAAAACACGTCGGTGCGGTTAAGCGCCTTCACCGCCTGCATCGTGATGTAGTCGGGGTTGCCGGCGCCAATGCCGATGATCAGGATCTTTTTCATGAAGGGGTTCTCAGTGCGGGGCTGCGATTTTGCCATGTTCGCGCGGCTCAGGTCTCGCGTGTTTCCAGGCGCAGGCGCCACACACCGTTGAAACGCAGTTCGGTGGAGGACAACGGCTCCACATCTATCCGGTTGAACATAGCCAGCGGGCCTTGCATGACGTAGAGCAACGCGGCGCGGATCACAAAGGGGTGGGTCACCGCCACGACATGGCCCGGGATCTGCTCCAGGGTGTGCAGCCACTGCCCGACCCGTTCACACACTTGTGCAACGGATTCGCCGCCATGGGGAGCGGCCGTGCTGTCCGTCAACCAGGCCTGCAAAGCCTCGGGTTCGGCTTGCTCTATCTCATCCAGGCGCTGCCCTCGCCATCGCCCGAAATCACAGTCGCGCAGGGCCTCGTCTACCTGCGGGTGCTCGCCAAACAGCAGGGCCGTCTGCCGGGCGCGCAGCTCGGGGCCGCACAGCAAACGGGGGGCGCGCTTGAAGCGCTTTGCCTGGGCCAACGGCATCTGCTGCTCCTCCGTCTCCAACGGTTCATCCAAGGCAAAACGCGAGCGTTTGCGGGCCTGGGTGCTGGCGTGGGCAATCAGGGTCAAGCGAGTGGCCGGCATACAAAGCTCCACGGGTTAAGTGATTTCTAGATGTCACAGCGATCCAGGCAAGTCGCGCCACTGTAGGCCGCCCACACGCCGTAAACCAGCCCCTGTGGATCGCGCTTGAAGGCGCTTACAACCTGCAGCGGAACTGATGCTCGTCGCTCATCACCCAGTCATTGCCCTGGCCGCTGAATCACTGCGTTCAAAGAATCATCTCCCCCCTTCTTTCCAAGGACGTGTCCATGAATTCTATCGAATCACGCCTACCTAGTTTTTCCAATGCCACACGCTCCTTCGCAGAACCCCCGCCGGAATCGGGCGCAGCCCACTCGTCAAGTCGATCCCGGCGCGACGCCGTGGATGTGACTGCCCACGAACTGGAGAATGCCCGGCAACTTGTGCAAGACAGTGACCGCGAACTGGCGAAACAGTACGCCCTGACCCTGGCCTTTCACGAGACATCCAACGAGCCTGCTGCA
Organism: Pseudomonas sp. FP2294; assembly: GCF_030687625.1. Taxonomy (NCBI): domain Bacteria; kingdom Pseudomonadati; phylum Pseudomonadota; class Gammaproteobacteria; order Pseudomonadales; family Pseudomonadaceae; genus Pseudomonas; species Pseudomonas sp. FP2294. The sequence goes on along the minus strand of NZ_CP117441.1, from coordinate 2,157,924 downwards.
GACTTCGACCCGAGCAAAATGACCGTTAACAACATCCCGCCCTACTCCACATTCGGCAGGGCCTGGAAAAAATTCAACGACGCCTTGAAAGCAGAGCCTTTTGCAACGTTTGCCAAAAACAACACCATCAATACGCAAAACTTTACCTGGACCCCCAGTTCAGCGTCGCTGGACTTCGAAATTCGCGGTGCGTCTGGCCACTTCTCGAAATACACCCCCGGGTGGGAAGCGGCATCCGCAGACGTTGCCGCTGCGGCAAGAGCACTGGAACCCAGCGCTGAGCACTCCTTCGTGCATACCGGGGAACACAGTGCTCCGCTGGCGCTGATCGGCGACTTCTACGGCCATGACGCCTACAGCACCAAAAGCCAGCGGTCAGCCTCAATCGAGCAGTTGCTGACCCAGCAATCGTTTCCCTCCCTCCTGCCGGCAAACACCAATAGCCTGCAAGCTGCACATATCGTCGAACAGCAACGCCAAACCGCAGAGGTCCTCGCCAAAGAACCCGCCTCAGTGCCTCTTGAGCAAACGCCGTCCGCGCAGGTTGATGAGGCTGACCGGGAGTTGGCGCAGAACACCGCGACAGCCCTGCTGACGCTGCGCAAAGAAACGCGCCCCGCTGCTGCCCTGCCCCCTGCCAGGCGCCTGTTTCTGGAACTGCCGCCCCTTTCGACACTGGCCCAAACATTCAAGGCATTTAACGAAGCCCTCTCCAGTGAGGCTTTTTTGGATTTCGTCGAAAAAAACAACCTGGTCGTTGCCAACCTCAGGGTGGACCCGACCACCGGCAACCTGCTGGTCCGCAGCCCCAAAGGCTCCGATGCGCCGCCCAAGATGTTCACGCACGATGACTCGTCAGGCTGGGCGCAGGTGGCCCCGGCCATAGTGGCGCTGGCGAAAAAACTGAGTGCCGGAACCGGGGCGCTCGTACCGTGCTTCAACGTTGAAACCGCAAGCCTGGGCCAGGTTCTGAGTTTCTATGGCGAGCCGCCAGCGGATCCCAGCCTGCAAGGCGTGCTCAAGCAGAGCTCGGCCCTCAATCGCAACGGCTTCAGCGCGTTGACCAACGCTGCGCACGACCCGCGATCACGGGAGGTCAAGCAAAACCAACTGGCCGTCAAACAACAACTCGATCAGCAAGCTGCCGCCGATAAACCCATCACCATCCCTCCCCGCCGCTCCCCGACCGCCGAGATTGCCAGACAGCAGTTTGCCGGCGAGCCCGGTTTGCAAGCGGTCGTGGGACGGCTGCTGACGGACGCCATAAAGAGTGCATCACCCGGGCTGGACTTCGACATCAATCAGGTCGACTTGGCCCAGCCCGACCCGGACAACCCGGGTCAGTTCAAACGCAAGCCGCTGACGACGCTGGCCCTGGAATACCTGGTAGACGGTGCGGTCCCCGACTTGCCCGCCAACAGCAAACTGGTCGACACCCGCCCAGACGTCCTGACCCATACCGGCAACACCCCGGACACCCCACTCGCCGTTGACATGGGCGCGATCCAAAGCGCATTCCGTGCGCTGCCAGGCCAACTGGCGCAGGCGTTGACAACCGACGTATCCAACTATTGGGACCAGCCCGCCTTCGGCGCCCCCACCCGTGCAAGCCTCAGCCCGTTTGCCGGCAGTCGCCGGACACTGATCAGTAACCTGTTACGGGACAACCTGCGACTGGCCCTACTCAAGCAGCCGGGCCTGGACGATCTGCAGCGCGAAACCCTGGACCTGGTGGTGCGCTACCCCAACGGATCGACGCGCCCAAGCTCCAACGACAGTGCCGAGGTGACGGTATTCAACCTCGGCAGCATTTCAGAGCCCAACCAGGGCGCGATAGAGTCCACTTCAGCCAACCTGCTGATTCAGCGCCATGTCGGCGAGCGCACGATTCTGCTGCTGTGCGAACCCAGCGGCAAAGTCACCCCCTATGACTCCTACGCGGCGTTCAACGCGGCACGGGAGCGACAGCTCAAAGCGCAGGCCCCTGAACAACGGCTTCTCAACACCTTGCGTAAGGTCGACGGCAATGCTTTCCAGACCCAGGCCGAGACGGTGATCACTCAGCGTCTGGATAACAGCCTTGCTCCCGACCCCAGCTGGCTGAACCTGGACACACTGGATCAGCCTTCACGCAAGATGCCCAGTTGGGTCAGCAACGCCACCGAGGCCGAGCGTGTTGTCTTGCGTGAACTGAGCCTGCAACTGGCGAGTATCACCCAGCGCAATAAAGGGCGGACCTACAACAGCGATATCCCGGATATCCGGCCCTTTGCCGAACAGGCTTTCGATCAACTGAAGGCGGTGAGCCACCCGGCGAAAAACCTGGAGGTGGTGTTCAAGGTGCCCGTCGGCGGCAACTCGCCAGGTGGGGTGGTCAGCGGCAGTCTCCATCGCGAACGCATGAGCATGACCGATGTGCTCCTGAAAAACCTGTCGGGGCTGCCCAGCCGCGACGTGGAGGTTTATCTCAAACCGGGTAACACGCGGGTTCCGGAGCTGGAAAAGGATGGCGAACTGCAGAAACTGATCGAGAAGGTCGACGTGGGTAAAAGCTACCCCGAGCTGCTCAAACGCGAACTGCTGGACGATCCCGTCAAAAAAGCCCAACGCCAGTCCCTGTTTGCCCAGCAAGTCCCCGTGGAACTGCAGATCAAGGCCCTGGAGCTGGCGGTTAACAAACAATCGGGGTTCGATACCACAGGGTTGCGCTACGTGCAGGCGGCCGTCAACCCGCAACCCGGTGCACAGACCGTCGATGGCAAAGAGATCGTCGTCCGCCCGCTGGCGTTCGTTGCCGGGCCAGGCGCCACACCCGAGGTGGTCGACAACATGTACCTGATCGAACCCGAGGACAGCAGCGGCGGCCCGCATATTCTCTACCGCCCATTGATCGCCGACGCACCGCTGCTGCAATTTCCCACCCGCCAGGCCTTGCTGGAGGCCATCCAGCAACCGGGGCGCCTGCAAAACGACATCCTGGCCTGGTTTCCCGACAACGCGACCCGCGACTACTACAAGGCATGGAGTTTCAAGGAGCCCTCCACCCAGACCACCAGCCTGTTTGGCGTGGGCGACGGAGAAACCGTTCCCGCTGCGCCCACACTGGCGGTGGGCGGCTATGCCGCTGCCGATGCCCTGAAGGCCAAACTACAAACCGGGCAATTGATGAACCACCTGTACGACGCCAATGCCCAGGGTCTGATCAGCATGGCCGAACAACAATCTGTCTCCGACGCCGAAAGCCGCTGGGCAACGCTCAAGGAAGGCGGCTATCTGTTGCTCAACGCGGTACTGCCGGCCCTGCGCGGCCCCGGCGCTGCCATTGGCACGGCGCTGCAGTTCCAGGGCATTCTCAGCGACCTGCAAACGCTGGCGGACAACGCCACGCCGGACAAAGAAACGGCCATGGCGGATTTGCTGCTCAACTTTGCAATGCTGGTGACCCACTCTCGAGCACGCTCCTCACGCAGGCCGGTCGATCCCCCACCGACGCCGGAGGTGACCCAGGCAGCGCTGCGCAGTGGCAGCCACAACAGCATCATCGAGGCGCCGAATGGCGAAAAGGTCCGGCGCCTGATCGTGATGAAGGGCAACATGCAAAAGATGCAACTGATCAAAGGCAACCTGTTCAGCTTTGAAGATGAATACAAAGGCAAACCTCGGCTCAACATCAACGCTCATGGTCGCGACCTCAGCTTCAGGGAACAACTGTCCGGTAAAAGCTCGACCATCCTGTATGACGGTGCTGAGCATACCGCCGAGCAACTGCATGCCCACTTGCTCGCCAAAGGCATTGATCCCAGCCAGTTCGACAACGTTCGCTTGCTTGTCTGCTACTCCGGCAATGGCGCCGAGAACTCCTTCGCCGCCGAGTTCCAGCGGCTGATCAACAAGCCGGTAAAGGCCTTCGTGGGCACCGTGACCGTGACCCCAAGCCCCGAACTGGTCACCGCCGAGTTCAAGACCGGCATCCAGATGCATGGGACGCAGAAAGGCCCAAAACTGGTGAGTGACACCTACGCCCAATACGACAGCGTGGACACGGTCAAGGACCGCACGGGTATTTCCCTGATCCGCAACCCGCTCGAATATGTGCTCTTCTCCTACTACCCCGTGTATTTCCCGCCCCGCACCGGCGCCACCGCGGCAAACCGCTGAGCATCAGCACACTGGCGGCACTGCACAATCGCTGCGCCAGATTGACGAAAGGGCCTGCGAATGTTCAGATGCCGCCCTGTTTCAGGTGCCTTATGCCGCCGTGCATAGGGTGAAACGGGAAACCGGTACGCTCGTTCGAGCAAGTCCGGTGCTGCCCCCGCAACGGTATTCGCGTGACCCCTTCGACACACCACTGTGGCCAGAGCGCCATGGGAAGGTGAAGGGTTCGATACGCGAGAGCCCGGAGACCGGCCTGGAATTTCTGTTTGGCATAATCCTGCGGTGGGCGGGCATGGGCCGGTATCGGTGTGTGCCCGGTGCCTTCTCCTGCGTGCTTCTGCGAAGATACTTTCGAGAAGACTATGATTTTCCAACGTTCCTCTACCTCTGGCCCGACCCTGCTCCTGGGTTGCCTGTTCAGCCCGCTGCTGCTCGCCGATGACACAGCCCTGGTGCTCAACCAGCAGATCGTCTCTGCGCCGTCGGTGGAATCCACCACCGTGGCCGATATGGCCCAGTACGGCAGCAAAGTCGAGATTGTCAGCCGCGAACAGATCGAACGCGCCGGCCCCAGCGCCGATATCACCCGGGCGATGCAGATGTTTATTCCCGGCTTTTATGTCGCGCCGAAAAACGGCCCCTTCGACTACGGCACCTATTCCCTGCTGGGCGGGCGCAATGACGACACCCTGATCCTGCTCGATGGCGTGCGCCTGAACAACCGCCTGTACGGCGGCCTGTACCTGGACACCCTGCCGGCCAACGCCGTGGAGCGCATCGAAGTGCTCAAGGGCGGCCAGAGCCTGTTGTTCGGTACCCAGGCGGTGGCGGGTGTGATCAATATCGTCACGCGCAGCCCGCAGACCCGTGACGTGTCCGGCGAAACCAACCTGGGCGTCGATACCTTTGGCGGCACCACCGGCGATGCCCGGGCCGAGCGGATTTTCACTAACGGCCTGGGCGACCTGGGCCTGCTGGCGTACGTCAGCCACAACGTGTCCGAGGGTTACCAGCCGTTTCGCAACCGTGACATGAGCAACGTCAGCGACAAGAAACGCTCCTACGAAGTCACCACCTTCGGCGCCAAGGCCATCCAGTCCCTGGGCGATGATTCGCGCCTGGAGCTGTTCTACCAGTACTCCGACGCCAACCTGGACTTCGCCGGCGCCACCAACAACCGCAAGACCACCAACGACCGCGTGCAACAGATCGCCACGGCGACCTTCGAGCAACGCCTCAATGAACGGCTGAGTTACTTCGTCAAGGGCCATATCAACGATTGGGACACGCGTTACTCGCGGGTCAACAACACCGCCGACGGTGGCACCGTGGTGCGTAACCGCGATGACTACTGGGGGTTCACCGACTGGGGCGTGCAAGCCGAAGGCAAGGCTGAGCTTGAAGGCGGCCATGTGCTGGTGTTCGGCTCCGACAACCAGTGGTTCAAGGGCCAGGACGATGTACTGATCATCGACAACAACAAGGCCGAAGCCCACGCCCTGTACAGCCAACTGCGCCCGCAGATCGACGCCCTGCCCGACTGGCACCCGAGCATCGGCCTGCGCCACGAAACCATGAGCGGCGGCGACAGTGCCACGGTCGGCATGCTCACCTCGCTCTACGACCTCAATGCCAACTGGGCCCTGCGCGGCCAGTACGGCAGCGCCTACAAGCTGCCGAATGCCGAGCAATTGTTTGTCAATGAACCCGGCGACGAGATCGGCAACCGTAACCTCAAGCCGGAAAAAAGCCGCAACGCCGAGCTGGGCCTGGACTACAAGGGCCTGCTGGCCGACCGCGAGTTCAGCGCCAGCGTGACCCTGTTCAAGCGCAAGATCACCGACCTGATCACCCTCGACGATAGCCACTGGGTCAACGGCCAGGGGCAGATCCAGGTGCGTGGCTTCGAGGCCGACGCCAAGCTGGCGCTCAACCAGCAGTGGAGCCTGCAGGCGGACATGACCCGCAACCTGACCGAGTCGCGCGCCGGCGTCACTCTCAATGATGTGCCAAGCTTCTTCGCCCGTTCACGGGTGGGTTTCGAGTCGCAGAATCGCCTGTGGGGCGCCGGCGCGGCCATCCGCTATATCCACGATGTGATCAGCTCGAAAAGAGTCGAATACGGCCACTATTCGGTGGTGGACGCCGACGCCTACCGCTACCTCGACAACGCCCACCAACACCGCGTGAGCCTGCTGGTAGAGAACCTGTTCGACCGCGACTATGTCACCAGCCGCTCCAGCAATGTCGACAACCTGGGCCGACCGTTCACCACGGAGGTGCGTTACACGTATCGCTTCTGATGACTGAAATCACACAAATCGACGGGGTGGACAGCCACCCCGACTGGTCCCATATCCCCGAGCATGCCCGCCATGTGCTGCTGTGCACCGGCCCGCGCTGCACCCAGCGCGGCGCCCTGCAGCTCTGGAAAACCCTGCGCCGACGGCTGCTGGAACACCAGCACATCGAAGTGCCCGGCGGCGTGCTGCTGACCCGCACCCATTGCCAGTTCCCCTGCAACCTGGGGCCGGTGCTCACGGTGTACCCGGAGCGCTGCTGGTACGGAGTGCGCAGCAAGGCCGATGCCGTACGCCTGGTGGATGTGCACCTGGTGGGCGGCGAGGTGCTCGAAGAGTTATTGATCCGGGAGCGCCCATGAAACGCTTGGGAGGATTTGCCATCGCCCTGGTGTGCAGCGCCTCGGCCCTGGCGGACAGTTATCGCAATTGCCAACAGGAGTGGCACCTGCCCCATACGCCGCCGGCGCGGATTGTCGCCCTCAACCAGCACGCCGCCGATATGCTGCTGGCCCTGGAGGCCGGCCCGGCGCTGGTGGGCGTGGCGTACCTGGATGACAACGGCGCCGCGCATAAGCAGGGCACATATTTCGCTGTGCCGGTGATTGCTCCGCGCTACCCGGCCAGCGAGGTGCTGTACGGGCAACAGCCGGACCTGGTAGTGGGCGGCTTTGCCACGGCTTTTGGCAGCGGCATTACTTCACGCACCGGGCTGGCGGGTAATGGCGTGGCTTCGTATCTGCTGGAGTCGGCGTGTGCCGGGCATTCCCTGGATTACTTCGGGCACATTCGCAATGACCTGCTGACCCTGGGCAAGCTGCTGCATACACCGCAGCGGGCCCGCGAGCTGATTGACGCCCTGGACGCCGACCTGGCCAGCGCCCAGGCATTGGCCAAGCCCGCCAAGCCGCTGTCGGTGTTTTACCTCGACAGTGAAGTCAACGGCCTGGACAGCGAAGGACGGCAAGGTTTCGTCACCACCCTGCTGGCGGCTGCCGGAGCGCACAATATATTGGCTGGGATCAACCAGTACCGGGTCACGGTCAGCAGTGAGACGTTATTGATGAGCGACCCGGATGTGATCCTGCTGGCCGACGCCGTGTGGTCCCCTGCCAGCCGCAAACGCCAGTTGCTGACCCGCGACCCGGTGCTGTCGCGCCTGCGGGCGGTGCGGGAAAACCGCATGATCGATATCCCGTTTACGCACCTGGTGCCCACTGTCGGCAGCGGCAAAGTGGTGCTGGAGTTGGCCCACGAGCTCAACACCCTGTAGGCGCGGGCCACTCATGACTTCTGGTCAAGAGTCATTTGAACAAGCATGGGTGTTTCGCCTGGCGCCGGCAGCCGATACTCAACGCCATTGTCCATGCCACAACAGGAGTCACACATGTCTATTCCCGCATTCGGCCTTGGCACTTTCCGCCTGCAGGGCCAGGTGGTCATCGATTCCGTCAGCACCGGCCTCGATCTCGGCTACCGGGTCATCGACACCGCGCAGATCTACGACAATGAAGCCGAGGTCGGCCAGGCCATCGCTGCCAGCGGTATCCCCCGCGATGAACTGTTCATCACCAGCAAGATCTGGATCGCCAATTTTGCCGAAGGCCAGTTGATCCCCAGCCTCAATGAAAGCCTGCGCAAGCTCCAGACCGACTACCTGGACCTGACCCTGATCCATTGGCCGTCGCCAGAAAACCAGGTACCCGTCGCCGAGTTCATGGGGCAGTTGCTGGAAGCCAAGCGCCTGGGCCTGACCCGGCAGATCGGCATCTCCAACTTCACCGTAGCGCTGATGGAAGAAGCCATCGCCGCCGTCGGTGCCGAGAATATCGCCACCCACCAGATCGAGCTGCACCCCTACCTGCAAAACCGTAAGGTGGTGGATTTCGCCACGCGTCACGGTATCCAGATTACGTCCTACATGACCCTGGCCTACGGCGAAGTGCTGAAAGACCCGGTGATCCAGGCAATCGCCACACGCCACCAGGCCACACCGGCACAGGTCGCCCTGGCCTGGGCCATGCAGCTGGGGTATGCGGTGATTCCGTCCTCGACCCAGCGCGCCAACCTGCAGAGCAACCTCAAGGCTGTGCAACTGACGTTGAGCCAAGCCGATATGGCGCAAATCGAGGGCCTCGAGCGCGGCCATCGCCTGACCAGCCCCAAGGGTATTGCGCCGCAGTGGGACTGAGCTAAACCGCCGGGTTGCGCGCCAGCTCCCGCAGCCAGGGCAAGACCCGCAAGCCACTGGCTGGTGACGGCGGGTCGACGATGTCCATAAAGTGTTCCAGGGTGATGCTGTCGGGCGCTCCCGGCAAACGCACCAGGGCCAGGGGCACCACGCAAGCAGACGGCCCCAGGTCCTGGTCGTCATACACCAGCACATGGCGCACCTGCGGATGTTGCTGTTGGAACGCCAATGCGCCGCCCGCGGCGGCAGCCAGTCCGGCATGGATAATCAACACGTCAAATGGCTCAGCCGGGATATCCGTCAGGATCAGCACTTCATCGAAGGTCTGCACCGGGACGATCCGGTAATAGCCCAGCTGGTTGAGCATTTTTTCGATGTGCAACCGTTGCAGGTGCCGTTCATCGGCAATCAGGATGGTCAGTGCTTTGGTTGGCATCGCAAGTCCCTGAGCAGGCATCGCTCGCGGAAGGAAGGAGCGGCCTACTTTTCCAGACATATTTCGACGAAAAAATCAGCGTAGTTCCCTCTACATGTAGGAGTTCTCCCAAATTCCCTGCGCCGGACCTGCCTCTATGCCTGGTTGCAGTAATCCGTCAGGGCTTGATGCAATTGATCAATGGCCTCTTGCACAGCCGCCACTGCACAAACCAGTGCCTCGGGATCGCGCTGTTCACAAGCCGCTTCCAGGGCTTCGCAGTGGTTCACCAAGGTCTGCGCCTCGACCAGACGCGCCCCGCCCTTGGTCCTGTGGGCCAGGTCATGTAGCTGGGCGTAGTCGTGTTTTTCAAGCAATGCCTGAAGTTGCGTACGGTCTGCAGCAAGGCTGTCGAGCAGTTGTGCCAGCAGCTCCTTGACGGCCCCCGTGTCGGAGCCGGTCAGCTTCAACAAGCGGCTCAAGTCGAGGGCCTTGACCGGGTCGGCCTGCACCGGCTCATTGACCGAAGGCATGGCCGTGCGAGAAGCCAGTGCGGCATGCAGGTCCTCAAGCCCGGTGGGTTTGAACAGGCAGCCGTCCATCCCCGCCGCCAGGCAACGCTCGGTTTCCTCCGGCTGCGCATTGGCGGTAAACCCCAGCAACAGGCAAGGGGCCAAGCCGCGGGCCCGCTCATCGGCACGGATGTCTCGGGCCAGCTCATAGCCATTTTTCAGCGGCATGTTGCAGTCGGTGATCACCCCGTCAAAACGCTCGGTCTGCCAACGCTCCAGGCCCTGCACACCATCGTTGGCGGTAGTGATCCGGTGCCCCAGGAAACTCAGTTGGCGGGTCAGCAATTGACGATTGGCGGGGTAGTCGTCCACCACCAGGATATTCAACGCATGGGCTGGCGGCGCCTCCAGAGCAACCGGTTCGGACGGTGCGCTGGCCGAGGTGGCCACCGCCAATGGCAGTGTGACCTCGACCCGTGTGCCCTGCCCCAGCACGCTGCTCAATTTCAGCTGGCCCCCCATCATTTCACACAGGCTGCGGCTGATCACCAACCCAAGCCCTGAGCCACTACGCGCCGACTGGTCAGTGTTACGCCCTTGAATAAACGGGTTGAACAGGCGCATCTGGTCCTCGACGCTGATCCCGATGCCGCTGTCCTCTATCACCAGCCGCAGGCTCAGGTAACCATTGGCAACTGCCGGCGAGCCACTGGCACTCAAGCGCACATGGCCCTGGGCGGTGAACTTGATGGCATTGCTCAACAGGTTAGAGACCACTTGCTTGAAGCGCAGCGGATCAATCAACACGTAGCGATCGACCAGCGGGTCCAGCTCCACCTGCAACACCAGGCCCTTGGTGCGCGCCAGCCCTTCGAAGATTCGCCCCACCGAAACCAGCAGCTCGCGCAGGTTCGACGGCTCCAGGGTCAGGGACAAGTGGCCGGATTCAATCCGCGCGATATCGAGAATATCGCCGATCAATTCCAGCATGCCGCGCGAAGCGTCGGAAGCCACTGCCAGGGCGTCATGGTCGATACGCCCTTGCTCGGCATTTTTCAAGGCCAGTTCGATCATGCCGATCACCGCATTCATCGGCGTGCGGATCTCATGGCTCATGGTCGCCAGGAAGGTGGTCTTGGCGCGGTTGGCGGCGTCGGCCCCCTCCTTGGCCTCCTGCAACTGCCCCAGCAAACGCTGGCGCTCGCTGACATCGACCCAGCCGGCAATCATGCCCACGACCCTTTCGTCCCCGTCGCGGTACGGCAGCATCCAGTGATAAATGGTCAGGGTCGCGCCGCCGGGCACCTTGAGTACCCGGTCGTGAATCTGCGGTTCGCCGCGCTCCATCAAGCGCAAGTAGTCTTCATGGTAGGACTGGGCCTGGGGTTGGTTCCCCGTATCGGTCTCCATCACGGTCTTACCGATCACGTCTTCAAGGCGGAAGCCGAAAACATTGAGATAGGCGCTGTTACAGGCCATCAACCGCCCCAGGCGATCACGCACGTAGATCGGGTGCGGCGTACCGTCGATCAGCACGCTCATAAAGCGCATCTGGTCGCTCAGGGCGCGCTCGGCCTGGGCACGTTTGCGGATCAGGCTGCGCAGGTAAATGGCCCAGCCCAGGGTGATCAGCAACAACACGGCGGCCAGGGAGAAGCCCTGGATAATCGTGTTGCGGTGGCGTAGCCAATAGCTGTCATCGATCAACAACTCGCTGCGCCAGCGGTTGGTCAACTCATCCATCTCCTGGGGGGTGATGCTCAATAGCGCCTTGTCCAGGATCGAATACAACTCCAATTGGCCGCGCCCCACGCCAAAGGCGATTCGCGCCGGCTGCGAGCCTACCGTACTGGTAATGCGCAGGCGGTCACGGTATTGATGGGCAATCATGTAGCGCGCAATGATCAGTGCGTTGACCGTGGCATCGACACCCCCGCTGGCGACCAAAGCCATGCCCTGCGCGGAATTCTCCACGTTCACCAACAGAACGTTGGGGTAGTCGCGGCTGATGATTTCCCGCTGCACGCTACTGCCAATGACCGCCAGGCGCTTGCCCGCCATATCGTCGAGTGTGACCGGAGTGCTGCCATCGTCACGCGTGATCAGCACGAATGGGTTGCTCAAATAGGGCCGGGAAAAACGGACCTTTTCCTCGCGAGCCACACTCGGTGTGATGAACGCGATCATCTCTGCCTCGCCATCGCTGACCTGCTGGATTTGACGGGGCAACGAACCTGCGCGCACCACATCGAACTTCAAGCCCGTACGCAGGCTGATCTGGGCCAGGACATCGGCACTCAAGCCCCGGAATTGCCCTCGATCATTGAAAAACGACAACGGCAGGAACTTGTCGAGTGCCGTCACCCTGACCCTTGGATGCTTGTCCAGCCAGCGCTGTTCACTGTCGCTCAGACGCAGGCGTTCACGGCCAACGATCCCCAGATTACCGGCACTCCAGCGGCGCAGGATCTCCATCTGTTCATCGGCCGGAATCACCGCCAGTGCCGCATTGATGATATGCAGCAGCCGGATATTGTCCCGGGCAAGCGCGAACGCGAAAGGGTTGACCTCCAAGCTGGAAAAGTCCGCCATCCGCACGTTGTTGAGGTTGTTCTTGTTAATCAGATAGTTGGTGCTGATTGCATCGCCCAGATAGACATCCGCCTGGCTAAAGGCCACGGCCCCAATCGCCTCGAAAGTCGACGGGTAGGTCTGCAAGGAGGCATTGGGATAAAAGGCCGCTACCACCTCGGGCTGCATGTAGTGGGAGAGCATGGCCAGGCGTTTACCGTCGAGATCGGCACTCAGCGCCTGACTGTCATCAATACGCGTCACCAGGGTTGGCTGGTCGTTGGCGTACGAGCGCGAAAGTGCCAACTGAGGGTCCGCCGCCTCATAGCCATTGGCCGTGCCTACAAAGTCCACCTCGCCGCGTTTAAGGGCTGCGATGAGTCGATCCCGGTGCTCGTAACACTGCACCTGGATCGGGATGCCGAGTAGCTCAGCGAGCAGCGCCGCATAATCAGCGGTGATCCCCTCCAGTTCGCCGTTGCTGCCCGTCACATCGAAGGGGACATAATCGGGGGCGGAAACCCCCATCACCAATGTGCGGCGCTCGCGCAGCCAGCGCCAGTCGGCCTCATCCAGGTTCACTTGCAGTGTGTCAAGGGTGGAGTGCCCCAGCAAACGCAGTGGGTGTGGCTCACCCTGAGCCACACTGACGGTGAGCGCCAGACCCACCAGCCAGAGTGCGGTGAGCCATTTCCCCAGAGATCTCGACATGTCAGATCAGATGATTACGCTGGGCGAACTTGGATAAGTGCACCACCGACGACATACGCAGTTTCTCCTTCAACCGGGTTTTATAAGTACTGATGGTCTTGTGACTCAACAGCATGTCCTTGGCGATTTCATTGTTGCCCAAACCCAGGGCCAACTTCTGTAGCACCATCAACTCCCGGTCAGAGAGTGCTTCTACCAGTTGCTGTTCCGTGGTTTGCAAGTCGTCCTTGCGTACGGAACTGGTGGGCAGGCTGGGGAAGCAGCTGTAGTTGGACATGACGGCCTTGATGGCTTTTTGTAGCTCATCCAGCTCGCCGGTTTTCGCGACAAACCCCATCGCCCCGGCCCGCATGCAACGCGTCGAAAAAAACACCGCCAGATAGGAGGTCAGGACCAGTATCTTGCAGGGCAGGCCCAAGGCCTTGATCCGGCTGATCACTTCCAGCCCGCCCAGCTTGGGCATGGCCAGGTCGAGAATGACCAGGTCTGGCCGTTCCTCCCTGGCAATCTGTAATGCATCGGCACCATTGGCAGCCTCGAAAATCTTCTCGAAGCCCTCCTGGCGCAACAGGTACTTGACGGTTGCACGAATGAACGGATGATCATCCACAATTAGCGCTTTGCTCATGCGACTCCCTGGCAGAACACCACGACTGTTTAGTTGCTTCATTGGCGACCACTCATTTCAGGGCGCCAATACCCTTACACATCACACGAAACCCCTGTACCTGTGAGAAGTACCAGTTCCGACCAGCGGTACTGTCTACACAGAACGTTTCAACGGAATTTGGTTAGGTGCAACGGCTCAACATTAACAACGGAATGATGTTTCGCCCGAAGGGAAAATCCGGCGCATATGTAGGATTAATCCTCACTAAAGCGTAGTCAAAATCACCGAAAAAAAACCGCCCCCCATGACGGGGGGCAGCTTTTCCAGCCGAACAGAGAGGGATTGTCAATCAGTGGTGCTGGGACTCCAGAAGGCTTGCACCACCAGGGTCGACTGGGAGATCCGCGCCACCAGGGCATCCAGTTCGTCACCATCGACCGAGTTGGCCGCCAGGGTGGCCTCGATCTCCACTTCCTCACTGCCAAAGGGCCGCACATCGACATCGCTGGCCGGGTAGTTACAGCGCGCCAGTTCCGACTCCAGCAAAGCCATTACCGCCTGCTGCTGGGCGCGCCGCGCAATCACGTAGAGGATGTTGGTGACCTCCGCCGACACCACGTCCAGGGGCTGGCGGTTGATGTTGTTGACGATCGGCCGCAGCAAGGTGTTGGCCGCCAGCACAAAACAGGTGCCCAGGAACGCCTCGAGGATCAGGTCGGCACCGGCGCAGGCGCCCACGGCGGCAGAAGTCCACAGCGTCGCGGCGGTATTGAGCCCGCGTACGTTGCCCTCCTCGCGCATGATCACCCCGGCGCCGAGAAAGCCAATCCCGGACACCACATACGCCACTACCCGCACGGCCCCTTCGGCCCCGGCCAGGCGGTTGGCCATGTCGACAAAGATCGCCGCCCCCACCGCCACCAGCACATTGGTGCGCAGCCCCGCCGTGCGCTGGCGGAACTGGCGCTCAAAGCCGATCAGCCCACCCAGGATAAAGGCCGCACTGAGGCTGACCACGGTGTCGATCAAGGAATCCAGATTGATATTGTTGAGGGCTTGCATGGTAAATCTCCCTTTGATTGCCCGCAGAATCAGCGTCGAAAAAAGGGGGATCAGGCAGGAACCAGGACGGTTCGCTACCGAAAGGCCGCTTCTCGCTTGATCGGCGAGGCAACGGCATGGAGATGCGCGTCAGCTGGCCAAGCCTGGTCGACAACTGTCACTCGAAAGTCTGTTCACGAAGGTCTGCGCTATGGTTGAAAACCGGCGCAGCTTACGCCTGCAGTCTGCAGGAGGAAAGTGACAGCGCGGCGAATCGTCGGGTTCTTCAGCAAGGGTTCAGCCAGGGTCGCCCCCGCAGGCGCGGGAGCGACCGGCAGCCGGTATCAGCTCGCGGTGGCCAGCAGCACGTCACGCACCGAACGGTCCTGGCCGCGGCTGCGATCATGTTCATGCAGCGACGCGGCAATCTCGTCGGCGCGAATCGGCAGGATCGACAGCAAGGTATCGCTCAAACCATGGCTGGCCTGGCTGAAGCCCTGCATGTAGATACCCGCCTTGCAACGCTCGTCGGTGACCACGCGGTAGTCGCGGTTCACTTCAAAGTCACCCATATAGGCCTCGAGCGGCGCCAGCAACTGGCGATGCATCTGGCGCTCATAGCCGGTGGCCAGGACCACCGCATCGTAGTGATTGAGCACCGTCTCACCGGTGGCGTTATGGCGCACCAGCAACTCGATGCCCAGGGGCCCGGCGCTGGCTTTTTCCACGGTGGTCAGGGTGCGGAAGGCGTGACGGGCGATGCCGGAGACTTTCTGGCGGTAGAAAATCCCGTAGATGCGCTCGATCAGGTCCAGGTCCACCACCGAATAGTTGGTGTTGTGGTACTCGTTGACCAGGCGCTCGCGCTCGCTGCTGGGCTGCTGGAACACCAGGTCGGTGAACTCCGGGGAGAACACTTCATTGACGAACGGGCTGTCGTCGGCAGGCTTGAGGGCCGAACCGCGCAGGATGATATCCACCTGCACCGAGGGGAAGCTGTCATTCAGATCAATAAACGCCTCGGCCGCGCTCTGCCCGCCACCGATGATTGCAATGCGCATCGGCTTGCCCTCGACACACGGCTGCTGGGCCATGCGCGCCAGGTACTGGGAATGGTGGAACACCCGCCCATCGTCCTTGAGCGCCTTGAACGCCTCGGGAATCCGTGGCGTACCACCGGCGCTGACCACCACCGAGCGCGCGGTGCGTACCAGTTGCTCGCCCTGGGCATCACGGGAGATCACCCGCAGCGCCTCGACCTGCTGCTGATGCAGGATCGGCTCGATGGCCAGCACTTCCTCGCCATAGCGGCTCTGCGCGGTAAATTGCCCGGCGACCCAGCGCAGGTAGTCGTTGTACTCCATGCGGCACGGGTAGAACGTGCCCAGGTTGATGAAGTCCACCAGACGCCCATGGACCTTGAGGTAGTTGACGAAGGAATAAGGGCTGGTGGGGTTGCGCAGGGTCACCAGGTCCTTGAGGAAGGAAATCTGCAGTTCGCTCTGGCTCACCAGGGTATTGCCGTGCCAGCGGTAGTCGGCCTGCTTGTCGAGAAACAGCACATCGAGCTTGCCCTGGGCTTTCTCGCGCTCTTGCAGGGCGATGGCCAGCGCCAGGTTCGAAGGACCGAAACCAATACCGATCAGGTCGTGAACCGCGGGCGATGCAATTGCCTGTGTCATTCCAGTGTCCTCTGGATAAGCCCCGTGGCAGTGGGGCGGAAAGCCTGGGCGACCTGCTGAACAACAGGCCATGTGTTGATAGGAAACGAGGACAATGAAAAAAAATTTAAGCCCGGTGCAGGATTCGTCCGGGCAGGCGTGGCGGCGACGGCTGTGGCAATGCAGTAATGGCAGTTTGAAGTCATCTAACTTAGAATTATTCTCATGTGGCTTTAAACAGACTGGTAAACGCGCTCGAATACTGGCGTTTCGCCCAGCTGTAACGCCGTATGTAAGCACTTAAATTTCAGGGCAAATACCTCGTTTACCTGACAGCTTCCCGCTTCTGTCTCTGCCCTCAAGGGCGTTTGAGCAGCGGTCCGAACTTTCCTGGCTGGAACCCGTGCATGAACCGTCCTCGACACACCCGGCGCGCGCTGCTGGCAGCACTTTGCCTGATCCCCGTGGTCGCCTTCGCCGCCTGGCAACTGATCCCGCCCGGCCGCGATCAGTTCGCCACCCTGGAAGTGCGCCGGGGCGATATCGAAAGCAGCGTGACCGCCCTCGGCACCCTGCAACCACGGCGTTACGTGGATGTCGGCGCGCAGGCGTCCGGGCAGATCCGCAAGATTCACGTTGAAGCCGGCGCCCAGGTCAAGCAAGGCGATCTGCTGGTAGAGATCGATCCGGCCACCCAACAGGCCAAGCTCGACGCCACCCGTTATTCCATCGCCAATCTGCAGGCGCAACTGCAGGAGCAGCACGCGCAAAACCGCCTGGCACAGCAGAAATACCAGCGCCAGCAACGCCTGGCCGCCGGTGGCGCGACCCGCGATGAAGACGTGCAGACCGCCCAGGCCGAACTGGACGCCACCCAGGCGCGCATCAACATGTTCAAGGCGCAGATCAGCCAGGCCCAGGCCACGCTGCGGGTTGATCAGGCCGAGCTGGGCTACACGCGCATCTATGCACCGATTTCCGGCACGGTAGTCGCCGTGGATGCCCGCGAAGGCCAGACCCTCAACAGCCAGCAGCAGACGCCGCTGATTTTGCGCATCGCCAACCTGTCACCCATGACCGTCTGGGCGGAAGTTTCGGAAGCCGATATCGGCCATGTCAAACCGGGCATGCAGGCGTATTTCACCACCCTGAGCGGTGGCAACCGGCGCTGGACCAGCACTGTGCGCCAGATCCTGCCGGTGCCGCCCAAGCCCCTCAACGAAACCAGCCAGGGCGGCGGCAGCCCCAGCAGTTCGAGCAAAAGCGGCAGCGGCCGGGTGGTGCTGTACACCGTGCTGCTGGATGTGGATAACGCCGATAACGCACTGATGGCGGAAATGACCGCCCAGGTGTTTTTCGTCGCCAGCCGCGTCAGCGATGCGCTGACTGCGCCCGTCGCGGCCCTGCAAGGCAGCACCCGGCCCGACACGCAACTGGCGCGAGTGGTGGCCAAGGACGGCAGCATCGAAGACCGTGAAGTACGGGTGGGGATCAGCGACCGCCTGCGCATCCAGATCCTCGATGGCCTCAACGAAGGCGATCACCTGCTGATCGGCCCCGCCGAAAGCAGCGGAGGCTGAATGTTGACGCCGCTGATCGAACTTCGGGATATCCGCAAATCCTACGGTGGCGGTGATACGCCCCAGGTCGACGTATTGCGCGGGATCGACCTGTCGATCCATGCCGGGGAATTCGTGGCGATTGTCGGGGCCTCCGGCTCAGGCAAGTCGACCTTGATGAATATCCTCGGCTGCCTCGACCGCCCCACCGTCGGCCAATACCTGTTCGCCGGGGAAAACGTCGCGCAACTGGACACCGACGAACTGGCCTGGCTGCGCCGCGAAGCCTTTGGTTTTGTGTTCCAGGGCTACCACCTGATCCCGTCCGGCTCGGCCCAGGAAAACGTCGAGATGCCGGCGATCTATGCCGGCACGCCGGCCGCCGAACGCCATGCCCGCGCCGCCGCCCTGCTCACCCGCCTGGGCCTGGCCGGGCGCACCGGCAACCGCCCGCACCAGTTGTCCGGAGGCCAGCAACAACGGGTGTCGATTGCCCGAGCCTTGATGAACGGCGGGCATATCATCCTCGCCGACGAACCCACCGGCGCCCTCGACAGCCATAGCGGCGCCGAGGTCATGACCCTGCTCGACGAACTGGCCAGCCAGGGGCACGTGGTGATCCTGATCACCCACGACCGCGAAGTGGCGGCCAGGGCCAAGCGCATCATCGAGATCCGCGACGGCCTGATCATCAGCGACACCCCCAACTCCCACGCAGACACCGACGCCAACCCCAAGGCCTTGCAGGCCGTGGACCTGCGCCAACGCCTGGCCGATGGCGCCGAGCACAATGGCGCGTGGAAAGGCGAACTGCTGGACGCGGTACAAGCAGCCTGGCGGGTCATGTGGATCAACCGTTTCCGCACCGCGCTGACCCTGCTGGGGATCATTATTGGCGTGGCCTCGGTGGTGGTGATGCTGGCCGTGGGCGAAGGCAGCAAGCGCCAGGTCATGGCGCAGATGGGCGCCTTCGGCTCCAATATCCTCTATGTCAGTGGCTCGGCGCCCAACCCGCGGACGCCGCCCGGCATTATCACCATGAACGACGTCAGCGCCATGGCTGCCCTGCCCCAGGTCAAGCGCATCATGCCGGTCAACGGCGCGGAAGCCGGGGTGCGCTTCGGCAATGTCGACCACATGGCCTATGTCGGCGGCAACGACACCAACTTCCCGGCGATCTTCAACTGGCCGGTCGTCGAGGGCAGCTACTTCACCGAAGCCGACGAACGCAGCGCCGCCACCGTCGCGGTGATTGGCAAACGGGTGCGCGACAAGCTGTTCAAGGACCTGCCGAGCCCCATCGGCCAATACATCCTCATCGAAAACGTGCCGTTCCAGGTGATCGGCGTCCTCGCCGAAAAAGGCGCCAGCTCCGGCGACAAGGACAGCGACGACCGTATCGCCATCCCCTACTCCGCCGCGAGTATCCGCCTGTTTGGCACCTACAACCCCGAATATGTAGTGATTGCCGCCGCCGACGCACGCAAGGTGCATGAAGCGGAAAAAGCCATCGACCAACTGCTGCTGCGCCTGCACAACGGCAAGCGGGATTTCGAACTGACCAACAACGCCGCGATGATCCAGGCCGAGGCCCGCACCCAGAACACCCTGTCGCTGATGCTCGGCTCGATTGCCGCCATCTCGCTGCTGGTGGGCGGCATTGGCGTGATGAATATCATGCTGATGACCGTGCGCGAACGCACCCGGGAAATCGGCATCCGCATGGCCACCGGCGCCCGGCAGCGGGACATCCTGCGCCAGTTCCTCACCGAAGCGGTGATGCTCACGGTGGTCGGCGGGGTGGCGGGGATCGGCCTGGCCCTGCTGGTCGGCGGCGCGCTGATCCTCAGCAGCGTGGCCGTCGCCTTTTCGCTGCCAGCCGCCCTTGGCGCCTTCGTCTGCGCGCTGGTCACCGGCGTCATCTTCGGCTTTATGCCAGCCCGCAAAGCAGCCCGGCTCGACCCGGTCACGGCCCTTACCAGTGAATGATCGCCCTATGAAAGCGCACTTGACCCTCGTTGCCGCCAGCCTGCTGCTGGCCGCGTGCAGCAGCCCGGCGCCGCGCCCGGAGAGCGGTTTGCAGCCACCGCCCGCGTGGCACACGGCGAGCAAGGCCCAGGCCCAGCACGTCAACCAGCAATGGTGGAAGGCATTTGCCAGTCCGCAACTCGACCAATTGATCGAACAGGCCCGCGCTGGCAGTTACGACCTGGCCAGCGCCATGGCCCGGGTACGCCAGGCCCAGGCCAGCGCGGTGGTCGCCGGCGCGCCCTTGCTGCCCGCGCTCACCGGCGGGCTCAACGCCAGCCGGCAGAAACAGCTGCGTGGCACGGGCAACAACCCACCGCAGAGCAACAGCAACAAAGACGCAGGGGACTACTTCAGTACAAACCTCACCGCCACCTACGAAATCGACTTCTGGGGCGGCAAGCGTGCTGCACGCGACAGCGCGGAACTGGCCGTGCGCGCCAGCGAATTCGAGCGCGCCACGGTGGAGTTGACCCTGCTCAGCGGCGTGGCCACGACCTACACCCAACTGCTGGCACTGCATGAACAACAGCGTATCGCCGAACTGAACCTGGCCAATGCGCAAAGCGTCCTCAAACTGGTGCAGACCCGTCATGATGCCGGCTCTGCCACCCAGCTGGAACTTGCGCAGCAAAAGAGCCTGGTCGCCGCGCAACAACGGCAGTTGCCAGAAGTCCGTCAACGCACCGAAGCCGCCCGGATCAGCCTGGCCGCCCTGCTCGGCCAACCGGTACAGACCCTGCCATTTACCGATCAATCCTTTGACCAACTGCGCTGGCCCAGCATTGCCGCCGGAGTACCCAGCGACCTGCTCAGCCGTCGCCCGGACATCGCCAGCGCCGAAGCACAACTGGCGGCGGCCCAGGCCGATATCATCGTCGCCCGCGCCGCCATGCTGCCCACGGTCACCCTGACCGCCAACCTCGGCTCCGGCGCCAATCGCACTGCCGATATGCTGCGCAACCCGTTCTATAACCTCGCGGGTGGGCTGGTCACGCCAATCTTCAACAACGGTCGCCTCGGCGCCGAACGCGACAGAGCGACGGCACGCCAGGATGAATTGCTGCACACCTATCGCAGGGCGATCATCAATGGCTTTGCCGATGTGGAAAAGGCCCTGAGCAGCATTCGCCAGCTCGACGAACAACGCCAGTGGCAGCGTGAGGAGCTGAGCCAGGCACAGACCGCCTTCCGCATCGCCCAAAGCCGTTATGAGGCCGGCGCGGAAGACTTGCTGACGGTGCTGGAAACCCAGCGCACACTGTATGCCGCCCAGGACCTGAACGTGCAACTGCGCCAGGCGCGGCTGGAGGCCAGTGTGGCGCTGTACAAGGCGCTGGGTGGAGGCTGGCAGGCACCCGACCTTCAACGATGAAGATCTAATGTGGGAACTGGCTTGCCAGCTCCCACATGGTTTAGTGTGCATTCAGCTTGATGGCGCGTCGGTCAAATGATCCGTTCCTTGACCTTCAAATGCCGCGCATACCACGGCCGTTTCGGCACCTTGCGGAACAAGTCCTGTAACTTGTCATCATCAGCGCCAAAGGTGATGCGCAAGGCCAGCTTCATGGTTTCCGGATCCATCTCCACGGTGCGCCCCATCTGCAATCCCGGGGTGGTACTGCAACCATGGGTATCCGGCCCCAGCCACGGATCACCCACCTCGACCCAGCGCCCCGGCGCAAACCACGGCACACCGTTGACCTCCAGGCGGCTCAGTTCACCCGGGTGAAAGCGCTCATGGGCGCGAAACCAGTCCTCGAGCCGATCATCGATCCAACCATGAAAATGCCAGAACACCGGGTTCACATGGGAGGAAAACGGATCGCCCAAAAAGTCATTCTCAGGCTCATACCAACGCGCCGCGAAGTCCGCCGGATCTCGCGCAAATGGCACGGGCGCACCATTGGAAGGATCGCGCGGCACCGAAGCCCAGCGCATATGCAACCAATCGTGCAACCCCAACTCAAGCTCCGAGCCGAACTGACCCAGAGTCAACTTGGCCAGGTAACGCGGGTCACGGTATTGCGACTCCCACACCTGGAAGTTGCTGTGATAAGTCTCGGCCGCCTTGATCTCACTGACCCACTGGGTGTACTGCTCGTCACCGCTGGCCATCCAAGTGGGTGGCAGCGCAAAGCCATCGTGATTGTCGAAGTAGCGCGCAAAACCCCGGCGATCAGCCTCAAGTGCCGGCTGCGGCCCAGGGAAACGTGGCCATGACGGCAAGTCCTGCATGGAGCGCGCAGTACCGAGCATGTGCCGATGCATAAAGAAAAAGTCGATCCCCGAACCGTTGCGGTCCTTGCGCGGGCCACGGGCGTCGCGCTCTTTATCTCGTGGCCCGGGCTGCCAGCCGATACCGCGCAGGGCATTACGCTTGTCTTCAGGGAGCTTGTGCCACTGGTCCCGCGAGGCGTGCCAGAGCTGATGAAACAGGCGGTGCTCGGGCGCAACCAACCACGCCAGCAGCGTCGGGTTCAGGCCGATACGCTCGCGGGCTTCGGGGAAAAGCTGTTTGGTAGCGACAAAACGGTTGTCCCGCTCCAGCAGCGCCAGCGGGCGATCGAGGCTGAGGACCTGCCCGCTAAGGGTGCCGCTACCGGCATTGCCGAAGCTGCCCCAGACTTCGTCCAGGCGCATCTTGAATTCATAGGCCGGCCTGCCGTCTGGCGAGTCGCGGTCAATCAGGCGCCAGTACAGCAGCGCCGCATTGCCTGGCGCCAGGTCGCCGAGCACCTGATAGCGCGGCTCACCCTCTGCGCGCAGTTGCCCGGCCGTATCCAGGTAGCCACGCAGGCCTCGGCCACGCGGCGCAATATCAAGAAACAGTTCCAGGCCGTCGAGGGGCAAGCCTTGCAGCCCGGCATCAGCCCCTTCCAGGCGCAGGCTCCAGACACCCCGCAGGCTGTCCGCCAATTGCTGGCCGGCGGTGTCCGCCAGGTCCACCGTGGCCTCTTCGGGCGTGATGGGGAATTCCTCACGCGTCAACTCACGATGGGCATAAAAGGCCGCAGGTACGGCGGCGCCGGTCAGCGCCAGGCCTGCGATAAACCCTCGTCGAGAAATCGTCATGTTCCTACCTGTGTCAGCCTTGGAGCAGGCTTTATCCAAGCTAGAACGTTTAGCCGGGTGGCAAATTTACTGTAGGCGCCGGCTGCCCGGCGATGGCGGTCTTCCTGTCGATGCATCACTGCCTGACCCACCGCTATCGCCGGCAAGCCGGCTCCTGCAGGTGATCGTTGGCGCGCTTAAATTTCCCTGCCCATCACTCGTTCTTCCCAGATAGCAAAGGCCCCTTGCGCCTGCACCTCAAAGGCGAACCGACTGAGATGGCAATGACAAAACCACGTTCGAAAAAGGCTCTATACATCGGCCTGCCCTTGGCCCTGGCCATTGCTGCCGGCGCAGGCTTTGCCTGGGATCACTGGTTTCGCGGCAATGCCGGCTACCCGCTGGAAGTGATCAAGCAAGCCAATGAACTGCAAGATCGGTTGATCTCGTTCGACAGCCATATCACCGTGCCCCTGGACTTCGGCACCGCAGGCCATGAAGCGGACAAGGACGGCAGCGGCCAGTTCGACCTGGCCAAGGCCAGTCGCGGACGCCTGTCGGGGGCGGCGCTGACGATTTTCGGCTGGCCCGAACTGTGGAACGGCGCCAACGCGCCCCACAAACCGACTGCAGGCTTTGTCGACGAGGCCCGGCATCAGCAAGAGGTGCGCTACAAGATCATCGCCGGTATGGTCCGCGACTTTCCCAACCAGGTCGGCATTGCCTATACCCCCGCCGATTTTCGCCGCCTGCATGGCGAAGGCAAGTTTGCGATTTTTATCAGCATGCTCAACGCCTACCCGCTGGGCAATGACCTGAACCTGCTGGACATGTGGACCGCACGCGGCATGCGCATGTTCGGCTTCAGCTACATCGGCAACAACAGCTGGTCGGACTCTTCGCGCCCACTGCCGTTTTTCAACGATTCACCGGACGCCCTCGGCGGCCTTTCGGATATCGGCAAGCAAGCCGTACAGCGCCTGAACGACCTGGGCGTGATCATCGACGTATCGCAAATGTCGACCACCGCCCTCGAGCAAGTCGCCCAGCTTAGCCGCACCCCCATGGTCGCTTCCCACTCTGCGCCCCGCGCATCGGTGGATATCCCACGCAACCTCAGCGACAAAGAACTGCAACTGATCAAAAACAGCGGCGGCGTGGTGCAAGTGGTGGCCTTCGGCGGTTACCTGCGACCGTTGAGCCAGCCGATCCAGGACAAGCTCAACGCACTGCGCGCGCGTTTCGACCTACCGCCACTGCCCAACCTGGCGATGGCATTGATGCCGGGGGATCCGATCATCGCCGCCTGGCCAGAACAGAAGTTCGGTGAATACGCCAGCGAGCTCTACGCCATTCTCGAAGAGGAACCCAAGGCCAGCCTCAAGGACCTGGGGGACGCCATCGACTACACCGTGCGCAAAATCGGCATCGACCACGTCGGCATTGCCTCGGACTTCAACGAAGGCGGCGGCGTCAAAGGCTGGAACGATGTCAGCGAAGTACGCAACGTGACCGCCGAACTGATCACCCGCGGTTACTCCGAAGCCGATATCGCCAAGCTGTGGGGCGGCAATTTCCTGCGGGTGTGGGAGCAGACGCAAAAATCCGCCAAACCTGGCGTCTTGCCAAGCGAGCCGACGCCATGACCAACCGCCGTACCTTTCTCAAGCAGGCCGGCATCCTCGCCGCCAGCCTGCCGTTGGGGGCCGGCCTTGAGGCCCAGGCAGCCCCCATCCAGGCACCCGCAGACAAATGGACGGGCCTGCGCCACCTGTTCGACCAGGACCCAAGCTACATCCACTTCTCCAACTTCCTGATCACCTCACACCCAAGGCCCGTGCGCGAGGCCATCGAACGGCACCGCGCCGCCATTGACCGCAACCCCGGCCTGACCATGGACTGGGACCTGCAGGAACCCTGGAAACGCGAACGCCAGGTGCGCGAATGGGCAGGTCGTTACCTGCAAGCCAAACCCGGCCAGATCGCCCTCACCGGCAGCACCACCGAGGGCTTGGCGATGATCTACGGCGGTATCCATGTGCGGCCCGACCAGGAGATCCTCACCACCGA
Organism: Pseudomonas sp. FP2294; assembly: GCF_030687625.1. Taxonomy (NCBI): domain Bacteria; kingdom Pseudomonadati; phylum Pseudomonadota; class Gammaproteobacteria; order Pseudomonadales; family Pseudomonadaceae; genus Pseudomonas; species Pseudomonas sp. FP2294. Next base: position 2,133,043 of record NZ_CP117441.1, on the reverse strand, counting down.
GCACGAGCATTTTTCCACCGACAGCATCCTGGGGTTCCGCACCCGGCGCGACGGCACTCAGGTGCGCAAGATCAAGCTGTTCGCCAACGCCAATCAAGTGTCGATCGATGAAGTGCTGGCGGCCATCGAGCGCAATATCCGCCCCAACACTCGGGTGCTGGGTATGACCTGGGTGCAATCGGGCAGCGGCGTGAAGCTGCCGATCGGCGAAATCGGCCAACTGGTCAAACGCCATAACCAGGGGCGCGAAGAAAAAGACCGCATTCTCTACGTGGTCGATGGCGTGCATGGCTTTGGCGTCGAAGACCTGGCCTTCCCCGACATGCACTGCGATTTCTTTATCGCCGGCACCCATAAATGGATGTTCGGCCCACGCGGCACCGGCCTGGTATGCGCCGCGTCAGAGCAGGTGACCACCCTCACCCCCTGCGTGCCGACCTTCTCCGAAGACAGTGATTTCGCCACCTCGTTCTCCCCCGGTGGCTATCACGCCTATGAACACCGCTGGGCGCTGGACGAGGCCTTCAAGCTGCACCTGCAACTGGGCAAGGCCCAGGTTCAGCAGCGTATCCACAGCCTCAACACCTACCTCAAGGACCGCCTGCAAGCGCGACCGAACATCGAGCTGGTCACCCCGTCCAACCCGCAGCTCTCAGCCGGCTTCAGCTTCTTTCGGGTCAAGGGCCAGGACAGTGACAAGGTGGCCGCCTACCTGATGCGCAACCGTGTGGTCAGCGACGCAGTGAACCGCGACGTCGGCCCGGTGGTGCGCACCGCACCCGGCTTGCTCAATACCGAAGATGAAGTCGACCGCTTCCTGGTCCTGCTCGACAAAGCCCTCTGACACCCTTTTTTCTTGCCCACGAGACGACTCATGAACGATGAACCGCTCACCCCGACGCTCCTCAAATCCCTGGCCCTGACGGCATTGATGGCCTGCCTGTTGCCGTCCGCCCAAGCCGCGACGCCGCCCAAGCCCGGCACCGTGTTCAAGGACTGCAAAAACTGCCCGGAAATGGTGGTGCTGCCTACCGGCACGTTCAAAATGGGCACCCCGGATGATGAAGTCGGTCGCCAGCCCGATGAAGGGCCGATGCATGACGTGACCTTCGCCAAACCCGTGGCCATCAGCCGCTTCCAGGTGCTGGCCGGCGAATGGGACCGTTACGTACAAGAAACCGGCTACAAGATGCCCGACGGCGACGACCGTCCAGGGCGCAAATGCACGGCCGGCAAACCCACCTACAAGACAAGCCCCAAACATCCGGCAGTGTGCATGGACTTTGCAGAAGCCAATGCCTATGTCGCCTGGCTGTCGAAGAAAACCGGCAAGCAGTACCGCATGGTCAGCGAGTCCCTGCGTGAATACGCCGCCCGTGGCGGCACCTCCGGCCCGTTCCCATTTCCATTCGATGAAGACAAGAAGTACAGCATCGCCAAGCACGCCAATACCTACGGGCCGGCGGATGGCTACAGCTATACCGCCCCGGCCGGCAGCTATGCGCCCAATGCGTTCGGCGTGTATGACATGCATGGCAACGTCTACGAATGGGTCGAAGACTGTGAAAACGACAGCTATGTCGGTGCGCCCAGCGATGGCAGCGCCTGGCTGACCGGGCAGTGCGAAGTGCGGCAGATTCGCGGCAACGACTGGGGCGAAGCGCCGGTGTTTTCCCGCTCCGGCAACCGCAACAGCCTCAACTCCAACGTGCGCGGCGACTGGCTGGGCTTTCGCGTGGCACGGGATCTCTGAGCCTACGCACCTCGGGACGCGGCTAAATCGCGCCCCGCCCGACTCGTCCTCCTACTATCGGCCTGCCAACGGTAAACCTCCGCGCGCAGGCCTTCACTTGCCCACAGCACGTAGCCACGTCGCGATCGAGGTAGTTTCATGACCGCAGCACCGCGCAGCGCCATTCGAGAACTCTTGAGCCTGCTCAAGCCCTATCGGCGGATTGTTATTTCTTCCATCACGCTGGGCATCATCGGCGGCCTTAGCGTCACGGCGCTGCTGGCCACGGTCAACCGCGGCCTGCACAGCGCCGACGGCATGGGCACCGGTGTGGTGCTGGCCTTCGCCGGGCTGTGCCTACTGGCCCTGCTCAGCAGTATCGGCGCCGACATCGGCACCAATTTCGTCGGTCAGAAGGTGATTGCCAAACTGCGCAAGGACCTCGGCGCCAAAGTGCTCGCCGCCCCCATCGAGCAGATCGAGCGCTACCGCACTCACCGCCTGATCCCGGTTCTGACCCACGACGTGGACACCATCAGCGACTTCGCCTTCGCCTTCGCCCCGCTGGCGATTTCTACCACGGTGATCCTGGGCTGCCTGGGCTACCTGGCGGTGCTGTCCTGGCCGATCTTCCTGATGACCCTGCTGGCCATCGGCATTGGTTCGGCGGTGCAGTACGTGGCTCAAAGCAAAGGCATCAAAGGGTTCTACGCGGCACGCGACGCCGAAGACAACCTGCAAAAACACTATTCGGCGATTGCCGAGGGTGCCAAGGAACTGCGCATCCACCGCCCACGTCGGCATGCCATGCACACCCGTAATATCCAGGGCACCGCCGACAAAATCTGCGACACCCACATCCGCTCGATCAATATCTTCGTAATTGCCAAGAGCCTGGGCTCGATGCTGTTTTTCGTGGTTATCGGTCTGGCCCTGACCCTGCAACAATTCTGGCCCAGTTCGGACCCAGCGGTGATGAGCGGCTTTGTCCTGGTGCTGCTGTACATGAAAGGTCCGCTGGAAAACCTGATCGGCAACCTGCCGATCATCAGCCGCGCGCAAATTGCCTTCCGCCGCATTGCCGACCTGTCGGAGCGTTTCTCCTCGCCGGAACCACACCTGCTGCTCGATGACGCCGACAAAACCGTGCCCGTGATGAAGCACTTGGAACTGCGCAACGTGCAGTACGCCTTCCCAACGGTCGAAGGCAGCGAGCCGTTCAAGCTCGGGCCGGTCAACCTGAGCATCGAGCCTGGGGAAATTCTGTTTATCGTCGGTGAAAACGGTTGCGGCAAGACCACCCTGATCAAGCTGCTACTGGGCCTGTACACCCCGCAGCAAGGTGAAATCCGTCTCAACGGCCTGCCCGTGGACGCCCTGGGGCTGGATGACTACCGGCAGATGTTCACCACGATTTTTGCCGACTACTTCCTGTTCGACGACCTGGTGCAGAACGACAAGGTCTTGCCCGACGACGCCACTCAATACCTGGAGCGCCTGGAAATCGCCCACAAGGTCAGCGTGCGCGACGGCGCGTTCACCACCACCGACCTGTCCACCGGGCAACGCAAGCGTCTGGCCCTGGTCAACGCCTGGCTCGACGAGCGCCCGGTGCTGGTGTTCGACGAGTGGGCGGCGGACCAGGACCCGACCTTCCGGCGGATTTTCTACACCGAGCTGCTGCCGGACCTCAAGCGCCTGGGCAAGACCATCATCGTCATCTCCCACGACGACCGTTACTTCGACGTCGCCGACCAACTGGTACGCATGCAGGCCGGCCGAGTCATCACTGAAAAAGCCTGCGCCTGACCTCCCCTGTAGCAGCCGGCTTGCCGGCTACTACAACGCTCCCCGCCTGCTATTGCACCTAAATCTCATTGATCGAACTTCGTCTTCCTGACACAGCTTATTTCCTCTGCCGACGGCGACGAGATCGATCATGAACCAATTGAACCAACTTCCCGATGACGACCTGCTGGCCTTGTTGCTGGCCGATGAAGCCGGCGCCGGGCAGTCCATCCAGAGCCTCGCCGGGCGTGATCCGGTGCCGCTGTCGTTCGCCCAGCAGCGTCTGTGGTTCCTGCAACAGTTCGATCCGCAAAGCCATGCCTATAACCTGCCACGGGCGATTGCCATCAAGGGACCGGTGGACGCGTGCGCCCTGGAAGCGGCCCTTAACCAGGTGATCAATCGCCACGATATCCTGCGTACCGCCTTTCGCAACACCGACGGCACGCCCCTACAAGTCATCGACCAGGGCGCACAGCTGAACCTGCTCGAAGAGGACCTGAGCGCCCTGGACAGCGTCCAGCGCGAACAGCAAGTGCAAGATCGCATCCGCCAGCATGCCACCCAGCCCTTCGACCTGAGCCAGGCGCCGCTGATTCGTAGCACCCTGCTCAAGCGCGCCACGCAGGATTATGTGCTGCTGCTCAATATGCATCACATCGTCTCGGACGCCTGGTCCAATCCGATCCTGATGCACGACCTGGCAAGCGCCCTTGGCCAACCAGGCCGGGCCCTGCCGCGCCCGTCCATCCAGTACGCCGACTACGCCCAGTGGCAACGCCAAGACTACCCGCTGACACCGCAACACGCCGCAGCCGCCCAGTATTGGAAGGCCATCCTTGGCAATGATATCCCGGCCCTGACATTGCCTCGCGAGCGCCTGGAAAACCACGCAGGTGCCGGCCATCATGCCCACACCCTGCCTGCATACTTGAACGAGCAGCTCCAGAGCTTTTGCCAGCAACAGGGCCTGAACCCGTTCGTAGTGCTGCTCGGCACCTGGCAATTGCTGCTGGGACGCTACAGCGGCCAGACCGACTTCACCGTCGGCGTGCCCAACGCCACACGCAACCAGGCACAGATCCAGGACCTGGTGGGTTTTTTCGTCAGCAGCCAGGTGTATCGCGCGCGACTGGCGCCCGAGCAATCGTGCAGCACGTTCCTCCAGGCCCTGCGCCAGCAATCCCTGGCCGCCCTGGAACATGCCGACTACCCCATCGAGCTGATCCTCGAAGATCTCCACCTGCAACGCAGCCCCCAGGCCAACCCGCTGTTCCAGACCCTGTTCAACTGGCGCGCCGGCGCCGCGCAGGACGCGCCCCTGCACCTGGGCCCGTTGCAACTGACGTTTATGGACAGCCACCCGTTGCAGGCCAAGTTCGACCTGTCGCTGGACGTGGAGTACAGCCAGCAGCAGATCACCGCGCATTTCGACTATGACGCCGGGTGCTTCACCCCGGCGACCATCGCCACTCTGGCCGGGCACTGGCAGAACCTGTTGCAAGCCATGGTTGAGCAACCGCAGGCACTGATCGGCGAGCTTGCGATGCTCAGTGATGAGGAGCGTGAGCGGCAGTTGGGGCAGTGGAATACCACGGCCGTCCACTACCCGAACGCAGCCCCTGTGCATGTGTTGGTCGCGGAGCAAGCCGAACGCCTGCCACATGCCGTCGCTGTGGTGCTCGGCGAGCAGCAATTGACCCTGGATCAGCTCAACCGTCGCGCCAACCAACTGGCTCACAAGCTGCTGGAGCTGGGCGTTGGCCCCAACGTCTGCGTGGGCCTGGGCCTTGAGCGCAGCCTGGAAATGGTCATCGCCCTGCTGGCCGTGCTCAAGGCAGGCGGCGCCTATGTACCGCTGGACCCGGCCTACCCCGCTGACCGCCTGGCCTACATGATCAACGACAGCGGCATCGGCCTGCTGCTGACCCAAAGCAGCCTGGCATTGCCCGCCCCGGACAGCCTGCCGTCCCTGTGCCTGGATCAGGACAGCGACTGGCTGGAAGGCTATGACAGCGCCAACCCGCAGCTAACAGTCAGCGCCGATAATCTGGCCTACATGATCTACACCTCCGGCTCCACCGGGCAGCCCAAGGGCGTGCAGGTGCGCCACGGCGCCCTGACCAATCATATGCTGTGGATGCAGGGCGAATTGGGCCTGAACGCTGCGGACCGGGTCTTGCAAAAAACCGCCTTCAGCTTCGACGCCTCGGTGTGGGAGTTCTGGTTGCCCTTGCTCAACGGTGCGCAGTTGGTCCTCGCCTCCCGCGAGTTGTCCGACGATTTGTCAGTGCTGTGGTCGGAAGTAGCCGCCCAGCGCATCAGCGTGCTGCAAATGGCCCCCTCCCTGCTGCAAGCCTTGCTCGTCGACGAACAGGGCGCGCAGATGCAATCCCTGCGCTTGCTGCTGCTGGGCGGCGAAGCCTTGGGTACTCCGCTGGTCGCACAATTGCGCGAACGCTGGAACGGCCGCCTGTGCAACCTTTATGGCCCAACCGAAGCCACTATCGACACCACCTTCTTTGATGTCGCCAGCCTGCCCGAAGGCGCCATCGCCCCTATCGGCCGCCCCCTCGCCAACGTGCGTACCTACCTGCTCGACCACGACCTGCAGCTGTGCCCGGTGGGCACCAGCGCCGAACTGCTGATCGGCGGCGACTCCCTGGCACAGGGCTACCACCAGCGCCCGGGGCTGACCGCCGAACGCTTTATTCCCGATCCGTTTGCAGGCAATGGCGCACGCCTGTATCGCAGCGGCGACCTGACGCGCTACCGTGCCGATGGGGTCATCGACTACATCGGGCGTATCGACCATCAGGTAAAAATCCGCGGCCTGCGTATCGAACTGGGAGAGATTGAAGCGCAACTGCTGCAACACAAGGCGGCGCGCGAAGCCGTGGTCATCGCCCACCCAACCCCGGGCGGCGCGCAGTTAGTGGGTTATGTGGTGCCGACGGAACCGGCAACAGACATTAACCGCCAGGACGCCTTGCGCGAGGTCTTAAAAGCCTGGCTCGGCGAACAGCTGCCAGACTATATGGTCCCAGGTCATTTGCTGATCCTGGCGCAACTGCCCCTGACCCCCAACGGCAAACTCGACCGCAAGGCCCTGCCCGCCCCCGACGCGAGCCAGGCCCTGCACGCCTACGTGGCCCCGCAAAACGATCTGCAACAACGCATCGCAGCCATCTGGCAAGACGTGCTCAAACTTGCAAAAATCGGCCTGAACGACAACTTCTTCGAACTGGGCGGCGACTCGATCATCTCCATTCAGGTGGTCAGCCGCGCCCGCCAGGCCGGCATCCACTTCACCCCCAAGGACCTGTTCCAGCACCAGACCATCCAGAGCCTGGCCAGCGTGGCGAAAACCCACGGCCAGGGCCTCGCGATCGATCAAGGTCCGGTCACCGGCAGCGCACCACTGCTGCCGATCCAACACCTGTTCTTCGATACCGAGATCCCCGAGCGCCACCACTGGAATCAATCGGTACTGCTCAAGCCCGCCACGGCCCTGGACCCGCACCTGCTGGAACAGGCCCTCAACGCCCTCATCCAACACCACGACGCCCTGCGCCTGAGCTTCACTCAGGCTGATTCTGGCTGGAACGCCGAATACCGCCCGGCCACGGCGTCGGTGTTGTGGCAGACCCGGATTGAGGACACAACGCAACTGCAATCTTTGGGCGACGAAGCCCAACGCAGCCTCAACCTGCAAGACGGGCCGCTGCTGCGCGCGGTGCTGGTCAGCCTGGGTGACGGTAGCCAGCGCTTGCTGCTGGCGATTCATCACTTGGTGGTGGATGGCGTGTCGTGGCGGATTTTGTTTGATGATTTGCAAACCGTGTACCGGCAAGTGCAGGCGGGCCAGGCGATTGAATTGCCGGAGAAGACCAGTGCGTATAAGACATGGGGCGAAAGGTTGCGGGGCTATGGGCAGAGTGCCGAGTTGCAACAGGAACTGATGTACTGGGAACAGCAACTGGACGCCGCCAGCCACGACCTGCCGCAATCCAATCCTGACGGCAGCCAGCAGCATAGCCGGTCAACGACTGTCGATATCCTGTTGAGCAAAACCCTGACCCAACAACTGTTGCAAGTCGCGCCCGCGGCCTATCGCACACAAATCAATGATCTGCTGCTGACGGCCCTAACCCGTGCAGTCAGCCAATGGACCACGCGCGACAACGTGCTGATCCAACTGGAAAGCCATGGCCGCGAACCCCTGTTCGATGACATTGACCTAACCCGCACCATCGGCTGGTTCACCAGCCTGTACCCGGTCAAGTTGAGCGCCCATCCGGATTTGGGCGAAGCAATCAAACAGGTCAAGGAACAACTGCGGGCCATTCCTGACAAAGGCATTGGATTTGGCGTTCTACGCTATCTGGGTGACGCTCAGACTCGGGAACGCCTGAGCGCATTGCCCGTGCCACGTATTACCTTCAACTACCTGGGCCAGTTCGACGGTAGCTTCGACAGTGCCGAAGGCGCGCTGTTTGTGCCTACTGGCGAGGAGCGTGGTGCCGAAAAAAGCAGCGAAACGCCTTTGGGCAACTGGCTGACCATCAATAGCCAGGTCTATGGCAGCCAGTTGAGCATGAGCTGGACGTTCAGCGACGACGTCTTCCCTGTTGAAGTCATCCAGAACCTCGCCAACAACTGCCTGCATGCGCTCGAGCAACTGATCGGCTATTGCTGCGATACCGATCACCAAGGTGCAACACCCTCTGACTTCCCATTGGCTGGGTTGAGCCAGGCACAACTGGACACACTGAGCATCCCGGTCCAGCAGATCGAAGACATTTACCCGTTGTCGCCGATGCAGGAAGGCTTGCTGGTGCACACGTTACTGGAAAAAAACTCCGGCATTTACTTCATGCAAGAGTGCTACACCATCAAGGAAACGCTGGACTATCCGCGCTTCGAGGCGGCCTGGCAGCAGGTGGTAAAACGCTATGAAGCGATTCGGGCGTCATTCCTGTGGAATACCGGCGGCACGCTGCTGCAAGTCATCCACAAAAACAGCAACGTGCAGGTCGAACGGCTGGACTTGAGCCATGTGCCGATGGACCGGGTACAAGCACAGATCGAACACTTGCTCAAGGTAGAGCGGGAAGCCGGCTTCGATCTAGCCTTGCAGCCTCCGATCCGCTTCAAGCTGATCCTGCTGGCCGACCACTCCCACCGGTTTGTCATGAGCAACCACCATATCCTGCTAGATGCCTGGTGCCGCTCGTTGCTGATGTCGGACTTCTTCGAGATCTACCACGCCATGTTGGCGGGTAAACCCTGTGAGCTCGCCACGCCCTACCGCTTCCGCGACTTTATCCAGTGGTTGCAACAACAGGATCGCACCGCCGCCACGACGTTCTGGCAAGATCAACTGGAAGGCCTGGAGCACACCACGTCACTCCCGGTGGATCATCCGCAAGTGCCTGCGCACTCGGTGTCGGTGATTGGCGACAACTACACCTGGCTCAGCCAGCAAGACAGCACCGCACTGCAAGAGGCCGCGACGCGCCACCACCTCACGCTCAACACCTTCGTCCAGGCTGCCTGGGCCTTGACCCTGCATAACCACAGTCGCTCGCGGGACGTAGTGTTCGGTGTTACGGTTTCCGGTCGCCCAGCGCATATTCCCGAGATGCAAAATACCGTAGGGCTGTTTATCAACAGCGTACCGTTGCGGGTCGCTATCCCCACCCCGGACAGTCAACTCAGCACCCTCGCCTGGCTGCAAACCATCCTGCACAAGAACGTGTCACTGCGTGAATATGACTATCTGCCCCTGGTCAACATTCAGGAGTGTAGCCAGATCCTCAAAGGCCAGCCGCTGTTCAACAGCCTCTTCGTCTACGAAAACGCGCCGATGGAAGACTCCGTCGGCCAGGACGCTCAGGACATGGGCGTAATCTCCGACTCTTCGCGGACCCACACTAATTATCCGGTGACCGTGGTGGTCTACCCGAGCGACAAGGTTGGCCTGCATCTGTCATACGACACCCGCTTTTTCGAGCAGTCGACCATGGACAGCTTGCTCGAAGAGTTCAAGCAATGGCTGATCGCCCTGCGTCATCACCTGCACCAACCGTTGGCCCAGATCACTCTGGTGGCTCCGGAACGTCTAAGTGAGTGGGCCCTTGAACACAATCAATCGCAGGTGCCCCACGATCTGCAGCGCTCATTTGTCGAGCAGTTCGAACAGCACGTCGATGCCAGCCCGCAACGCGTGGCAGCGGTTTGCCAGGACCGTGCCTGGACCTACGAGCAACTCGACCATGAGGCGAACATCCTCGGCCATCGCTTGATCGAGCGCGGCGTGGGCCTGGACCAACCCGTGGCCCTGCTGGCCGACCGCGACCTGGAGTTGCTGGCAATGATTGTCGGCACCTTCAAGGCCGGCGCAGGATATCTTCCGTTGGACCCAAGCCATCCTGGCGAACGGATCAAGAGCGTCCTGCGCCTTAGCAAGACGCCACTATTGGTCTGCACGGCCAAGTACCGCGAGCAGGCCCAGATGCTGCTTGGCGAACTGGCCATCAGCGCCCCCGAACATAGCGTGGGCCTGCTGGTCTGGGAAGATCTGCCGCCTGATTTGGCCAACCGGCAACGCCCAGGACGCTACAGCGGCCCGAACAACCTGGCTTATGTGATTTTCACTTCAGGCTCCACCGGGCAGCCCAAGGGGGTCATGGTGGAACAGGCCGGCATGCTCAACAATCAGTTGAGCAAAGTGCCTTACCTGCAACTGACCGAGCAGGACATCATCGCGCAGACCGCTTCCCAGTCGTTCGACATTTCTGTCTGGCAGTTCCTCACCGCACTGCTGTGCGGCGCCAAGGTATGTATTTTTGCTGACGACATTTCGAAGAACCCTCAGGCTCTGCTCAAGCACGTTGAAGAACAACGTATTACCGTGCTGGAAATTGTCCCGGCGCTGATCCAGGCGCTGCTAATCGAACAACACAGCGACCTTCCCGACCTGCGCTGGCTACTACCAACGGGCGAAGCGCTGCCGGCAGAAACTGCCGCCGACTGGCTGGCACGCTACCCGGCCATCAAGCTGGTCAACGCCTACGGGCCGGCTGAGTGTTCTGATGATGTGGCGTTCTACAACATCGACCCGGCCTCGACTCAACGCACCTACATCCCGATCGGTTACCCAACCGATAATAATCGTCTGTATGTGCTGGACGACGACCTGTCGCCGATCCCCACCGGGGCAACGGGTGAAATCTGCATTGCCGGCGTCGGCGTAGGGCGCGGCTACTGTGGTGACCCGGTGCGCACCGCCGCCAGCTTTGTGCCCAACCCCTTTGCCCTGATACCGGGCGAGCGGTTGTACAAGAGCGGTGACCTGGCGCGCCGACGCAAGGAAGACGGCGCCCTGGAGTACCTGGGGCGTGTGGACCAGCAGGTAAAAATCTACGGATTCCGTATAGAGCTGGGCGAGATCGAGGCGCAAATCGCGCTGTTCCCCGGGGTTCGCGAAGCGGCCGTACTGGTCGGCGAGAACCCGCTGGGCAAGCAGTTGATTGCCTATCTGACCCTGGAAGAAGGTGACACTCACTCAGGCATCGATGCGCTGCGGGCCTTCCTCAAGGCCCGCCTGCCGGCCTACATGATTCCTGCCCAGGTGCATGTGCTGGAGCAGATGCCACGCAACCCCAACGGCAAGCTCGACCGCAAGGCTCTGGCCTGCGTAGACGTGCAAAGCGAAGCCCAGGAACACCGTGAACCGCAAAGCGGGTTGCAGAGCGACATTGCCGATATCTGGCGAGCAGTGCTGAAAACCCAGCGTATTGGCCTGGATGACAACTTCTTCGCCCTTGGTGGCAATTCGCTGCTGGCCACGCAGGTGACGTCCCGCGTGCACCTGCACCTGGGTATTGAGGTACCACTGGCCACGATTTTCGAAAGTGCCTCGCTGCAAGACTATGCATCCCGTATCGAGCCCGCTGGCGAACAAGCCCCTGATGACTCATTGAATGATCTGTTTGATCTGCTCGATGTGCTGGAGACCCAATAAATGCAAGCCAACGCCCTGAATGACTTGATAGACCGCTTTATCAAGTTGCCAGTTACCCAGCGCAAAACCCTCTATGAGCAAATGAGCGCCAAGGGCATGAGCTTGTCGCGCTTGCCGATCCCACAAACCCGGCATTTCTTTGCGCAAATACCCTTGTCGTTTGCCCAGGAGCGCCAGTGGTTTCTGTGGTTGCTCGATCCTGCCAGCGCCGCCTATAACCTGCCAACCGCACTGCGGTTGCGGGGACCACTGGACGTCGATGCATTGCAACGCAGCTTCGATACCCTGATCGAACGCCACCAAAGCTTGCGCACCCGATTTGTCGAAGAACCTCAAGGCGTGATACAGGTGATCGACCCCCTGAGCGGCCTGTTCCTCGACGTCATTAGCAAGAACGGCGCCACAGATAGTTTTATCAAGGACTTCGTTGAACAGCAGAGCCGTCAACCCTTCGACCTGCGCCGTGATCAGTTACTGCGGGTGAAGTTACTACGCATTTCTGAAGAGGATCATGTCCTGCTGCTGGTCCAGCATCATATTGTCTCCGATGATTGGTCAATGCACATGATGGTCCAGGAACTGGTTCAACTATATGGTGGCTATTCCCAGGGCCTATCCGTCGAGCTGCAAGCACTGCCGATTCAATACACCGATTATTCGATCTGGCAGCGCCGCTGGATGGAGGCAGGGGAAAGTGAACGCCAGCTGGCTTACTGGAAGGGCCAACTGGGCGGCGAACAGCCGGTCCTGGAGTTGCCCACAGATCGTTCGCGACCTGCCGTGCAGAGCTATCGTGGGGCGAACATCACGGTCACGGTTCCCCCGGCGCTGGCACAAAAACTCAAGCAGCTTGCCCAGCAGAGCAATGTGACACTGTTCATGCTGCTGCTCGCCTCGTTCCAGGCACTTTTGCACCATTACAGCCGTCAGGCCGACATTCGTGTCGGCGTGCCTGTGGCCAATCGCAACCGGGTAGAAACCGAGCGTTTGCTGGGCTTTTTTGTTAACACCCAAGTGCTCAGGGCACGCTTCGATGAACCGCTGTCCTTCAGCGAACTGTTGGCACAGGTCAAGCAAACTGCGCTGCAAGCCCAAGCCCACCAGGACCTGCCCTTCGAGCAACTGGTCGAAGCCCTGCAGCCGGAACGTAACCTGAGCCTCAACCCTTTGTTCCAGGTGATGTTCAACCACCTCAGCGAACACCAGGGCGCCTCAGCCGGCCAGCCGTCATCACCTTCCGCCTTGCACGTCGAGAGTCTGAGCAGAGAACACCATACCGCTCAATTCGACCTGACCCTCAACACCTTTGAATCAGCACAGGGTCTGTCTGCAACGCTGAACTATGCCACCGACCTGTTTGACGCCAGCACCATTGAGCGCTTTGGGAAACATTGGCTGAACTTGCTGGAACACTGCATTGCAGCGCCACAGCAGCCAATCAACAGTATGTCGCTGCTCAGTGATATGGAAAGACAGCAGATCCTACGAGGTTGGAACGCCAGCACTGCCGACTACCCTCGCGACAGCGCCATCCACCACCTGATCGAAGCCCAGGCCGCCCGCACCCCGGATGCCGTGGCGTTGGTCTTCCACACCCAGTCATTGACCTTTGCCCGACTCAACCAGCAGGCCAACCGCCTGGCCCATCGCCTGATCGCGGCCGGTGTCGGCCCGGATGTACTGGTGGGAATTGCGGTGCGACGCAGCGTTGACCTGGTGGTCGGGCTGCTGGCGATTCTCAAGGCCGGTGGCGCCTATGTGCCACTGGACCCGGCGTACCCCGAGGAACGCCTAGCCTACATGATGCAAGACAGCGGCCTGGCCCTGCTGCTGACCCAGGCACCGTTGCTGGCGCGCTTGCCGATCCCGGCCGGGGTCAGTGCCCTGGCCCTGGACCAACCGGATGCGTGGCTCGATGGCTACAGCTGCGAAAACCCGCTGCCGCGCACCACGGCCGAACACCTGGCCTACGTGATCTACACCTCCGGCTCCACCGGCAAGCCCAAAGGCGTGATGGTGCGCCATGGCGCCCTGACCAACTTTGTGTGCAGCATGGCCCGCCAGCCGGGCCTGGATGCCAATGACCGGCTGCTGTCGCTGACCACCTTTTCGTTCGATATTTTCGGCCTGGAAATCTATGGGCCACTGTTGGCTGGCGCAACCCTGGTGCTGACCGGGCAGGACATCAACCTCGACCCGCAAGCCTTGCTTGCCCTGGTCAAACAGCAGCGCATCAGCGTGTTGCAGGCCACGCCCTCGACCTGGCGCATGCTGCTCGATCACCCGCAGGCCGATGAGCTCAAGGGCTGCAAACTGCTGTGCGGCGGTGAGGCGCTGCCCCTGGAACTGGCGACCCGCCTTTTGGCGCTTTCGCCCCAGGTGTGGAACCTCTACGGGCCGACCGAGACCACCATCTGGTCGGCGCAGTACCCGCTCACGCCAACCCAGCCTCAGCCGTGGCTGGGCGGGCCGATTGCCAATACCAGCCTGTATATCCTCGACGATAACCTGGCGCCGGTGCCGGTCGGGGTGGCGGGTGAATTGTTGATTGGCGGCGATGGCCTGGCGCGGGGTTACTTCCAGCGCCCGGCACTCACCGCCGAACGCTTCCTGCCCGATCCATTTGGCGCTCCCGGTACGCGCCTGTACCGCACCGGCGACCTGGCGCGCTACCGCGCGGACGGGGTGATCGAGTACATCGGTCGGGTGGATCACCAGGTAAAAATCCGTGGATTGCGGATCGAACTGGGGGAAATCGAGGCGCGGCTGTTGGAGCAACCGCAAGTGCGCGAAGCCGCCGTGGTGGTGCGGGACGTCGCTGGCCATTCGCAGTTGGTGGCGTACGTGGTTGCCGTGCAAGCGGTCAGCGATGAACAGGCGCTGCGTGAGGCGTGCAAGCGTCAGCTCAAGGGCGACCTGCCGGAGTACATGGTGCCCATCCATTGGGTCTTCCTCGCCAGCCTGCCGCTGACCCCCAATGGCAAGCTCGATCGCAAGGTGTTGCCGGCGCCGGATGCCAGTCTGGCGCAAAAAACCTATGTAGCGCCCTGTAGTCCTTTGCAACAGCAGGTCGCAGCGATTTGGCAAGACGTATTGAAAGTCGAGCCTATCGGCCTGGAGGACCATTTCTTTGAACTGGGTGGGCACTCACTACTGGTCGTGAGCGTGGTCTCGCGCCTACAACTTGAGCTGGGTATGCAGTTGACGCCGCAGTTGATGTTCCAACACCCGACTCTGGGCGCGTTTACCGCCCAGCTTGAGCAGCAGGCAGGACCTGTCACCGCGCAGAAACTCGACAAACTTGAAGCCCTGCTCGATGAAATGGAGGAGTTCTGATGGATAAGACTGTCGCCGCCCGTATTGCCCGGCGTTTCATCACCCTGCCCCTGGAAAAGCGCAAGCTGTACCTGGAAAAAATGCTGGCTGAAGGGGTTTCACCCACCAACCTGCCAATCCCTGAAGTGCAGTCAGCCTTCGAATCCATCCCACTTTCTTTCGCTCAAGAACGGCAGTGGGTGCTCTGGCAACTAGACCCCGACAGCGCAGCCTACAACATTCCAACTGCCCTGCGACTCAAGGGTAAACTGGACGTCGTGGCGCTGGAGCAAAGCTTCAACGCCTTAATCGCCCGTCACCAGACGCTGCGCACCACGTTTGCACATGGCGAAGATCGACCATTGCAAATTATTCACCTCGACATGCCGATGCAGATCCAGCAAAGCAGCGTTTCGGGGCTCGATGACGCAGGAATCAAGGCATTTATCCAAGCCCAGGCTTACCAGCCATTTGATTTGCAGCAAGGCCCACTGTTGCGTGTAGCCTTGCTACAGCTGGGCCAGGATGACCATGTACTGGTGCTGACCCAGCACCACATCGTCTCGGATGACTGGTCGATGCAGGTGATGGTCGATGAACTGGTTGCACTGTACTCGGATTATCAGCAAGGCCAACCAAACGTCTTGCCAGAGCTGACAATCCAGTACGCCGACTATGCCATCTGGCAACGTCATTGGATGGAGGCCGGTGAAAGCGAACGCCAACTGGCTTATTGGCAAGCCCAATTGGGTGGTGAACAACCCGTATTGGAGTTACCCACCGATCACCCACGGCCAGCTGTCCAGAGCTATCGAGGGGCGAACATTGCAGTCACGGTTCCAGCCTCCCTGGAACACAACCTCAAGCAGCTTGCCCAGCAACACAATGTGACTCTGTTTATGTTGCTGCTCGCCTCGTTCCAGGCGCTGTTGCACCATTACAGCCGCCAGTCCGACATTCGGGTGGGCGTACCCGTGGCCAACCGTAACCGGGTTGAAACCGAGCGCTTGCTGGGTTTTTTCGTCAATACTCAAGTACTCAGGGCGCGCTTCGATGAATCGCTGTCTTTCAGCGAACTACTGGCCCAGGTCAAGCAAACGGCACTGGATGCCCAGGCGCATCAGGACCTGCCTTTCGAACAACTGGTCGAGGCCTTGCAGCCGGAACGGAACCTGAGCATCAGCCCATTATTCCAGGTGATGTATAACCATCTTAAAGAGCATCAGGACTCCACAACAGTACAACTTGCGCCTGCATCCTCGCTGGACGTCGAGGGCATCAGATGGGGCAGTCGCACCGCACAGTTTGACCTGACTTTCAGCACCTTCGAATCAACGCAGGGTTTGTCAGCAACTCTGAACTACGCCACCGACCTGTTTGAAGCCAGCACCATTGAACGCCTCGGACAACACTGGCTAAACCTGCTCGATCGCTGCATCGCAGCACCACAGCAAGCAATTGCCAGTTTGTCGTTACTCAGCAACGCACAACAACAGCAGATCCTGTACGACTGGAACGACACCACTATCACGTATCCGCTTGAGCGTTGCACCCACCAGTGGATCGAGCAGCAAGTAGAAAGCACCCCTGACGCCGTAGCGCTCATTTTTGGTGAGAGCCAGTTGACCTATAACCAACTCAATCAGAAAGCCAACTCATTGGCCCATCGCCTGATTGAACGCGGCGTCGGCCACGATGTACTGGTGGGTATTGCCATCGAACGCAGCCTGGATATGGTGATCGGCCTGCTGGCCATCCTCAAGGCTGGCGGCGCCTATGTTCCGCTAGACCCTGAATACCCGAGTGATCGGCTTGCGTACATGATGCAGGACAGTGGCATCACCTTGTTGCTTAGCCAACAGACGTTACTCGACAAGCTGCCGGTTCCCGCCGGTGTGGAAACGCTGTGTCTGGACGAGCCAGTTATCAGCGCCTGGCCCAGCAGCAACCCCGGTATTACTTTGGATCCGGAAAACCTGGCCTACGTGATTTACACCTCCGGCTCTACCGGCAAGCCAAAAGGTGCAGCCAACCGGCATTGCGCACTGGTCAACCGTTTGTGCTGGATGCAGCAGGCCTACAACCTCACGACAGCCGACACGGTGCTGCAAAAAACCCCGTTCAGCTTTGACGTCTCAGTCTGGGAGTTTTTCTGGCCGTTGATGACCGGTGCACGCCTGGCGATTGCCGGTCCTGGAGACCATCGCGATCCAGCCCGCTTGGTCGAACTGATCAACCAGCACGATATAACTACCCTGCACTTCGTACCGTCGATGCTCCAGGTGTTCCTCGCCGATGAGCAAGTATCCCGCTGCAATGGCTTAAAGCGCATCGTGTGCAGCGGTGAAGCACTGTCGGCCGATGCCCAGCAACAAGTATTTGCCAAGTTGCCAAACGCAGCGCTCTACAACCTCTACGGCCCAACTGAAGCCGCCATTGATGTGACCCACTGGACCTGTCGCGAGGAAAGCCGCAGCAGCGTGCCAATCGGCCAGCCTATCGCTAACCTGACCACCTGGGTCCTCAATTCAGACCTGGCACCTGTACCAACCGGGGTGATCGGCGAGCTGTACCTAGGCGGCGAAGGCCTGGCCCGCGGTTATCACCAGCGCCCAGCCCTGACCGCAGAGCGCTTCGTTGCCAGCCCCTACGCTCAAGGTGAACGCCTGTACCGCACCGGCGACCTGGCGCGCCAACGTCCTGACGGGGTCATCGAATACGTCGGGCGCATTGACCATCAAGTGAAAATTCGCGGTTTGCGCATCGAACTGGGTGAGATCGAAGCGCGGTTGCTGGAGCAAGGCGAAGTACACGAGGTGGCCGTACTGGCAGTCGATACTGCCACTGGCTTGCAGTTGGTCGGGTACGTCGTACCGCGTAAAGACATCGACACTACACACTTGCGCGACAGACTCAAGATCCGTCTCAAGGAACACCTGCCGGACTATATGGTCCCGGTGTACTGGTTGTTTCTCGACCAATTACCCTTGAGCCCGAACGGAAAGCTTGAACGTAAGGCACTGCCAAAACCCGATGCCAGCCAAGTGCAAAAAACCTATGTTGCCCCCAAGGGAGCACTGGAGACCACCATTGTAGGTATCTGGCAAACAGTGCTCAAACTGGAAAAAGTCGGTGTCACCGACAACTTCTTCGAACTGGGCGGCGACTCGATCATCTCGATCCAGGTAGTGAGTCGCGCCCGTCAGGCCGGCATCCACTTCACCCCCAAGGACCTGTTCCAGCACCAGACCATCCAGGGCTTGGCCAATGTGGCGAAAACCCACGGCCAGGGCCTCGTGATCGATCAAGGCCCAGTCATCGGCAGCGCCCCGCTGTTGCCGATCCAGCAACTGTTCTTAGACACTAACATCCCCGAGCGCAATCACTGGAACCGATCAGTGCTGCTCAAGCCTGCCATGGCCCTGGAGCCGCAACTGCTGGAGCAGGCCCTCAACGCCCTGATCCAACACCACGATGCACTGCGTCTGAGTTTCACTCAAACTGACTCTGGCTGGAGCGCTGAATACCGTCCGGCGCCTACGTCGGTGCTGTGGCAAACGTACATTGATGGCGTCACGCAATTGCAATCCTTGGGCGACGAAGCCCAGCGCAGCCTCAACTTACAACACGGACCGCTGTTGCGGGCAGTGCTGGTCAGTCTGAACGATGGCAGCCAGCGCCTGTTGCTGGCGATCCATCACTTGGTGGCGGATGACGTGTCTTGGGGCATCCTGTTTGATGATTTGCAAACGGCCTACCACCAACTGCAAATGGGTCAGGCGCTGGCCTTGCCGGAGAAAACCAGCGCCTACAAAACCTGGGGCGAGAAGTTGCAAGACTACGGTCGCAGCGACGCCCTGCAACAAGAACTGGCGTACTGGGTCCAACAACTGGACGCTTCAAGCCACGACCTGCCCCAGGCCAACCCTGAGGGCTGCCAACGGCACGGCCAAGCGACGACTGTCGATATCAAGCTCAGCAAAACCCTGACCCAGCAACTGATGCAAGTCGCACCCGCGGCCTATCGCACGCAAATTATCGATCTGCTCCTGACTGCCCTGACCCGTACAGTCAGCCAATGGACCTCGTGCGAAAACGTTTTGGTCCAACTGGAAAGCCATGGCCGCGAAGCCCTGTTCGATGATATCGACCTGACCCGCACCGTGGGCCGGTTCACCAGCCTGTACCCGGTCAAGTTGACCGCCCATAAGGACTGGGGCGAAGCGATCAAGCAGGTCAAGGAACAACTGCGGGCCATTCCCGATAAAGGCATTGGGTTTGGTGTCTTGCGCTACCTGGGTGACACACAGGTCCAGGCAAGCCTGGACGCGCTACCAATGCCGCGCATCGCCTTCAACTACCGAGATCAAACCGACAGCGCCGCAGGTGCCCTGTTTGTCCCGGTGAGAGAAAAATATGGCGTAGAGAAAAACAGCAATCCCGCGCTGTGCAACCGACTAACCATTAATAGCCAGATCGATGACGGCCAGCTGAGCATGGCCTGGATCTTCAGCCAGGAAGTAATCCCTGCCGAGGTCATCCAGAAGCTCTCCAATAACTACCTACAAGCACTTGAGCAGTTGGTCGCCTACTGCTGCGATACCAACCATCAAGGTGCAACACCCTCTGACTTTCCGTTGGCTGGCTTGAGCCAGGCGCAACTGGACACACTGAGCCTCCCTATTCAGCAGATTGAAGACCTCTATCCCTTGTCCCCCATGCAACAAGGGATGATGTTCCACACCCTTGAGGCGTCCGAGGCCGCAGCTTACATCAACCAAACCGCAGTACCCGTCAGCGGCCTGGACATCGCGCGGTTTACCGATGCCTGGAATACTGCCGTCGAACGCCATGAAATCCTGCGTACGGGTTTCTGGACCGCCAGCCACCTGGCTGAACCGCTGCAAATGGTGTTCAAAAAAACTGACCTCCCCCTGCGTATTCTTGATTGGCAGAACCGTGAGTCCTGCGCAAACGACCTGCAAGATCTGATCGAAGCAGATAACCGCGAAGGCTTCGACCTACTGGCGGCACCATTGATGCGCCTGACCCTGGTCAAACTGCCGGCCGAACAGCTCTACCTGGTCTGGACCCACCATCATATTTTACTAGATGGCTGGAGCAGCTCACGGCTGCTCGCCGAAGTGTTCGAGGTGTACAACGGCAAGACTCCCGAGCCAAAACGTGGTAAGTACCGAGACTACATCGCCTGGTTGAAAACCCAGTCACAGTCCTCCCTGGAAACGTTCTGGAAACAGAAGCTGCAAGGGCTGAACGGGCCAACCGTTCTCGCCAATAGCCTATCGCCACGACCTGATCCTGGTTGCGACGGGCATGAGGCGCTTTACCTCAACTGGGACGCGCAACAAACCCAACACCTAATAGATCAGGCGCAACGGTTGCGCGTCACACCCAACACATTTATCCAAGCAACCTGGCTACTGCTGTTGCAGCGCTATACGGGACAGGACAGCGTGTGCTTTGGCAGTACCGTCGCAGGACGGCCACTGAGCCTTGAGGCATCCGATGAAATGCTGGGATTGTTTATCAACACCTTGCCGATCATTCAGACCCCACAGCCACAGCAGACCGTGACCGATTGGTTGCGAAAACTGCAAACCTACAACCTGGAAGTACGCGATCACGAACATGCATCGCTGGCCGACGTACAACGCTGGTCGGGACAAGGCGGCCAAGCGCTGTTCGACAGCATCATCGTGTTCGAGAACTACCCGGTGGATGAGCGCCTGCAAGAAGCCGAGCAGGATCACCTCAAATTCGGTGAAACCAGGACTCAGGGTGTTACCAACTTCGCCATGGACCTTGCGGTTAACCTGGGCGATCGCCTCACCGTTGAGTTCATGTACCTGCGCAACTGTTTCACCGCCGAGGCCACCGCGCAACTGCGCCGTAGCTTCGAAACTCTGCTGCTGGCCATGCTCGAAAATCCGACAGCCACCCTCGGCAGCCTATCCACGCTCAATGCCGGTGAGCAACGGGCCTTGCAGCAGGATAACGAACTGGTAGCCGAGGTTTATGACCTGCCCTTGCTCGTGACACAGATCCGCAACCATGCCGTGACCAACGCGGATGCCGTGGCAGTGATCTGTGACCAGGAGCAACTGACCTATGGCCAACTGGAGCAGCGCGCCAACCACCTGGCCCACTACCTGATCGCACAGGGCGTTGGGCCAGAGATCTTCGTTGGTGTCGCCCTGGAACGCTCAGTGGATGTGGTCGTCGCCTTCTACGCCGTGATGAAGACGGGCGGCGCTTACGTCCCGCTGGATATTGACTACCCGCAAGACCGAGTGAAGTGGATCGTCGAAGACTCGGCGATGGCAGTAATGCTCACCCAGGGCTCGTTGCGCGAGCGTTTCAGCCAGCCATGGGCGCCTGCACTGATCGAACTGGACACTCTGCCCCTGACAGCTCTGTCCGATCGCCACCCGCAAGCGCTGATGGATGCGGACAACCTCGCCTACCTGATTTACACCTCCGGCTCCACGGGCAAACCCAAGGGCGTGGCGGTCAGCCACGGGCAGATCCGCATGCACTGCCAGGCGATCGGCCAGCGCTATGAAATGGACAGCAGCACCCGCGAACTGTTGTTCATGTCGTTTGCTTTCGATGGGGCCCAAGAGCGCTGGCTGAGTACCTTGGCCCACGGAGGCCAGTTGGTGGTGCGCGAAAACCGCCTGTGGACCCCCGAGGAAACCTGGCACGCCTTGCATGCCCACCGGATCAGCATCGCCTGCTTCCCACCGGCCTATCTGCAACAGTTGGCAGAGTACGCCCGGGACTGCGGCAAGGCACCGCCTGCTGTGCGCATTTACTGCTTTGGTGGGGATGCGGTGGCCGAGGCCAACTTTGAGCTGGTCAAGCACACACTCAAACCTGTTTATTTGACCAATGGCTACGGCCCGACCGAAACCGTGGTCACGCCACTGCTATGGAAAGTCCCCGTCAGTGAAACCTGCGGCGCAGTATACGCACCGATTGGTACGCGGGTTGGCGAGCGCACGCTGTATGTTCTCGACGAACACCTCAACCCGTTACCCGAGGGTGTGGCCGGCGAGTTGTACATTGGCGGTGAAGGTGTGGCTCGGGGTTATCATCAGCGTCCGGGGCTGACGGCCGAACGGTTTGTGCTCGACCCATTTGCCGCCAACGGCTCGCGCCTGTACCGCACGGGTGATCTGGTACGCCAACGTCCCAATGGCGTAATCGATTACCTGGGACGCCTGGATAACCAGGTAAAGATTCGCGGATTCCGCATAGAGCTTGGTGAAATCGAATCCAGGTTGCGAGATATTCCGGGGGTACAGGATGCAGTGGTGGTCGCTCGTGAGGCGGGCGTCAGCAAACAGCTGATCGGCTATGTCGTCACCCCAACTGATGATGCGCCAGGAGAACGCTTGCGCGCCTTGCTCCAGGCTGACTTGCCTGACTATATGGTGCCCACGCAGATCATTCGCCTGGCCGCATTGCCGCTTAATCCCAACGGTAAGATCGACCGCAAGGCACTACCTGATCCCGACTTCAAGGGCCGTGAATTCGTAGCCCCTCGCAATGCTGTGGAACAAGCCCTGGCAATCATTTGGCAACAGGTTTTGGAGCTGGAAAGCGTGGGTGTGACCGACAATTTCTTCGAGTTGGGCGGCGATTCGCTGCGCATCCTCAAAGTGCTGTCCAAGGTCCGTAACCAGCCTGAGCTGGGGTTGGAACTGAAACTGCGGGACATGATCGGCAAACCGACCATTGCCGAACTGTCGGGCTTCGCCCCTGCCACCGACCTGGACCCTTTGCTGTTGCTCAATAGCCGCGTGCCCCATGTGCCGCCGCTGTTCTGCCTGCATGCCGGCTTTGGCACGGTGTTCGACTACGACACCCTCGCACGTCGCCTGGAAGGCCAGCGCAGCGTCTATGGCCTGCAATGTCGCATGCTGCTCGACCGCGACTGGCAGGACGAATCTCTGGCGTCCATGGCTATCGACTATGCCCAGTACATTCGCCAGAAACAGGCCCAGGGACCTTATCAACTAGTTGGTTGGTCGTTGGGGGGCACCCTCGCAGTACTGGTCGCTCAGGAACTGGAAAAGCAGGGCCAGGAAGTAGAGTTCCTGGGATTGGTAGACAGCTTTATCCCGTCCACCGTACCCGCTGCTCGCGATCTGGATTGGGGCGATGACTTGCGCGGTTTCCTTGCCGTGATCTTCGCTCAAGCCTGCGAGCACCTACCGGTAGTGGAACTCCCAGCCGACAGCCCCCAAGCGATGCTGGAACGGTCGATCACGGATATCCGCCAACAAGTCGCCGGCACTTCAGCGTTCAGCAACATCAGTGTCGAAGAGCTAGCCCATACGTTCATGGTCGCGATGAAACTCAAGGGCCTGTCCCTGGATCTGAAAACACTGCCGCAGACACGAGCGTCTGCCTGCTGCTGGTGGGCCTGCGACGCCAATTCACCGGACTTCACCAATCCGGTGGCGGGCAGCATTCTGGACGAGCGAATCGTCGCCGGGCATTACCAGATGCTTAACAACAGCCAGCTTCTGCACAGCCTGCTCCAGCAATTACCGCAGCGCGAAGCGGTCACCCGTTAATCCTGCCATCACCCCAGGCCTGTGGCCTGGGGCATTTTTGTTGGGCAACCACCTGATAAGGAACACGCAATGCCTCTGGACCCTGACCTCGAAGGTTTTCTGGAACTGGCCGAGATGGGCCGCCTAAGCGGCAAAAGCCAGCCGATGCACCAACTCACACCACAAGCCGCACGAGCCGAGTTCGACCTGACGTCGCAGATTCTCGACCCGAGCCCACCCGGCGCGATCAATGTCAGCGCATTACAGGTCCCCACTCGCGACGGTCAGCTACTGGCTGCCCGTCTCTACCGCAAGATCGGTACAGAGCAAAGCGTGCTGCCGGTGATCCTGTATTTCCATGGCGGCGGTTATGTCCTCGGCAGTCTCGACTCCCACGACTCGATCTGCCGGCGCCTGGCCGCCAGCGGGCGCCATGCGGTGCTGGCACCGGCGTATCGCCTGGCGCCCGAGCATCCATTTCCCGCGGCTGTGAATGATGCCGTGGACAGTGCGAATTGGCTCGCCCGTGAGGGTGCCGTGCTTCAACTGGACCCGCTCAAAGTGACGCTCGCCGGTGACAGCGCAGGCGCAACCCTGGCGACTGTTCTGGCTATCAGTGCCGTGCAACACCCTGAGGAGATGGTGCTTAAACCTCAGGCTCAGTTGCTGTTCTACCCGGTCGCTGATACCCAGCGTACTCGCCCTTCCCACCAGCGGTATGCCGAAGGTTTCCTACTGGAGAGCAAGACACTGCAATGGTTTTATCGACACTACACGCCTGACGCTGAGCAACGTGGCGACTGGCGTACCTCGCCATTGCTGACCCAGGGACTGACCGCCTTGGCACCGGCCTATATAAGCCTGGCCGAATATGACCCGCTTTATGACGAGGGCCTGGAATACGCCGATCTGCTAAAGAACACCGGAACCAGCGTGACCTTGCTCACCCAGAACGGCCTGACCCATGATTTCCTGCGCATGTCAGGAATTACTGGGGATATCGTAAATATTTACAGCGCCGTGGACAGTTGGTTAGCCCTGCATTGATCCAGATATAAGCGGTGCAAAAAAAAACCACCTCATATCGAGGTGGTTTTTTGTGCATCACGAAGCTCTAGAACGTGCCACGCACCGTCAGCATGTAGTTACGCGGTTCACCGTAGTAGTTGCCGTACTCAGAAGTTCTCAGCGTTTCGAAGTACTTGCGATCAAACAAGTTTTTGCCGCTAAGGGCAACAGTCCAGTTTTCATCGACCTTGTATTCAACCATGGCATCCCATACGGCGTAGCCGCCCTGAACCATATCAAAAGGCCGTTCATCGTAGACATCGTAGTAATTTTCCGTCGGGTTCTTTCTAACCCGATAGGCCGTCCCACTGGCATAGCTGGCACTCTGCACATTGACACCCCCGCCAATTTTCCAGTCAGATAGTCGATCTGGCAGCGTGTAGACAGTCCATAGCTTTGCCAGGTGCTTGGGCGTAACCGTGGTGAGGAAAGTGTCTTTAGTGCCATTGTCTATGATGTTTAGGGTGTACCCCCCCATCACCATCCATCCTGGCGTAATCTCACCACTGGCTTCAAGTTCGATACCTTTGCTGATGATCTCGCCTTGGGCAAGGAAGCAGCAACTGCCGCCATACAGGACTGACTCACGTGTATATCGGGGATCTTGGATCGCCTCTTTCTCCCGCTTGGTGTAGAACACTGCGGCCGACACATTCAGCGTCCCGTCATACAGTTCCCCTTTGATACCGGTCTCATAAGTCTTGCCAACCATGGGTTCCAGCCCCTTGCCGGAACTGCTTGGACCTTCCAGTTGCTGCGCCTGGGGCTTGAAGATTTCCGAATAACTGGCGTATACAGACCATTCGTCATCAAGGGCGTACACTAGGCCACCAAAGGGCACCACCTTGGTCGGCTCACGACGATCAGTGTCGGATTCAACTTTCCACACACCCTTCGCGTCATCATCAGTTGTGTAGACCTGTTCAAACTTATAACGCTGGGCCCTGGCACCAATGATCAGCTTGAGCGGATCAGTCAGTTGTAAACGCAAGGTGGAGTACAAACCATACTGCTTGCGGGTATTGGGGCTGTAATCACGTACAAGCCTATTGCCAATACTGTCAGCAGGCAGAGGCGTTGCGTCCGGGTTGTAGATATCAATGGGGTAGAACGCGGTCATGCCCTTCGTCGAGCGCCAACGGCTGGTCACTTTTTGGGCGTCGGCACCAATCAGTAGTTCATGCTCGCGATCAAATGCGGTGAATTTTCCAGACACGTTGGCATCGAACAGTGTCTGCTCACTGCGACTTTTAATGTAGCTGCCGCCCCAGGTAGCGCCCTCAAGGGTTACCGGGTCAGGAGAGCCATAAAGAAACGCACCCTTCGTTTCGGATTTATCGAAGGTGCTGGTCAAGGAGACGTTGAGCTTCCAGTCGTCAGCTAACTCCTGATCGTACTTGGCGAAGACTTCCTGGGAGCTGTTATCGCTGTAGGCCCAGTTCGGCGAGTACCAAGTGCTGCGCTTGAGCTTCAAGTCCTGCCCCGTGCTATAACGCGGCAAACCGTCGCCAGTCCCATTTTCATGAATTTTTTCGTAGCGCCCCCCGACGGTAATCCGGGCCGTGTCACTCACGTCGGCCTCCAGCACGCCATAGATAAAGGGCGTCTGGGTGCTGCGGTTATCCATGAAGTACTGACGGTCGGTATTGGCTACTACTACGCGCCCGCGCAGCTTGCCGTCAAAGGCCATCGGCCCCGTCACGTCGACTTCAGTACGGTAGTTATCCCAGGACCCTGCCGAAGTGTTGAACTTGAGTTGGAAGTAATCCAGCGGACGTTTACG
Organism: Pseudomonas sp. FP2294; assembly: GCF_030687625.1. Taxonomy (NCBI): domain Bacteria; kingdom Pseudomonadati; phylum Pseudomonadota; class Gammaproteobacteria; order Pseudomonadales; family Pseudomonadaceae; genus Pseudomonas; species Pseudomonas sp. FP2294. The sequence continues at coordinate 2,106,743 of NZ_CP117441.1, read as the reverse complement.
CACGGCGTTGATGATACCGCCCGGGTCACCGGTGCCTCCGAACAAGCCGGACGCCCCTTTCAACACTTCGATATGGTCGAACTCGGCCAAGTCATAAGTTTTGTTGGCATAGAAGGTACCGATACCAGAACCGATGTCCATCGGCGAGGCGCCATCAATCTGGATGTTGTCGATACGAAAACCACGAGAGATGAACTGTGGCAGACGGTAGTTGGCGCTTTTAACGGTAATGCCCGGCGTGCGTCTCATCGCATCGGACAAGTCAACCATGCGCTGATCTTCAATAAGCTGTTGGGTGATAACAGAAACGGACTGTGGCGTGTCCTTCAGGCTGGTAGGGGTTTTTGAACCCGCACTGACCAGGCCGGTGGTATAGGAGCCGGAGTTTTCCGTCATCTGTCCCATACCCTGGCCCTGGATGGTGGTGGCGCCCAACTCCAGGGCTGAACTCGCGCCACTTTCAGGGCTGAGGATAACCGTATTGTTTTCAATCCGAAAACTCAGGCCTGCACCTTTGAGCAGCGCCTCAAGCGCAACTGCAGGTTCGAGGCTGCCATTGACGGCGGTGGACTTCTTGCCCGCGACCATATCCGGCCCGAAAAGCACTTGCAGGCCGGTCTGCTTGCCCAGTTCGGTCAGCGCCTTGTCCAGCGACTGGGCTGGTACATTCACCTGTATGGGTTGGGCAAACGCCCCGCCGCAGACACTGAGAGTCAACCCCAGGACCGCCATCGACACGCAACTGCGGCAGGAAGAGAGGGGAGCATTGAAGAGTTTTTGCCTGAACCTTTTACTCTCGCGTTTCATTGTTTGGTTTAGCCCCAGATATGTCATTAATGTCGAAGGCCTTCCACTCTTGGGGCGGAATGGCCTGAATATAGTTAAACCGTCCGGACTCCACTCCCTGTTGCAGAGGGAAGGTTTTGACTTGAATCGGTATCGAGCCATTAATGAACGTTCGGGATAAAAATAATTTAGACGGATTCTCAATCACTTTGTAACAGAAACAAAAAAGGACATCTCACGATGTCCCTTTTCATTTAAAGCCGTGCTTACCAGAAGGTACCGCGCAGGGTCAGCATGTGGTTGCGAGGGTCGCCGTACCAGTTACCGGAGTAGGAAGACCCCACAGCCGTGTAATAGGTTTTGTCGAATACGTTATTGAGGTTGTAGGCCAGCGTCCAGTTCTCGTCCAGGCGATACTCGGCCATCGCGTTCCAGACTGCATAGCCTGACTGCTTGTAATCAAAGGGAATGGATAGGTCTTTATCATCGGCATCCTTGACCGGATTCCCCATTTTATCCAGGACACCAGCAGATCCGCTGACGTAAGTGGCGCTTTGCAGATTGACCCCGCCTCCCAGCTTCACATCATTGAAAGCACCTGGCAGGCGGTAAGTGGACCAAAACTTGACCATATGCTTGGGGGTGATAGCGCTGAATGCAGCATTTTTCGTTCGGTCTTGATTGTTGTTATAGGTATAGCCGGCAATCAGCATCCAGTCAGGCATCACTTCACCCGACACCTCAATGTCGAGGCCTTTACTGACTACTTTGCCTTCTGCTAGATAACAGCAGTTGCCGCCGAACTGGACATCGGTCGATGGGTAACGGGAGTCACGTACCGCTTCGTTTTCCCGCTCGGTGTAGTAAATGGAGAAATTGGTGTTCACCGCCCCGCCAAGCAGTTCGCTCTTCAACCCAGCTTCATAGGCGCGGCCTTTCATTGCCTCAAGTGGCGAACCTGGTGCGGGGCCCTGTAATTTCAACTGCTGAGGCCTGTACTGCTCGGAATAGCTTGCGTAAGTCGACCACTCATCATTCAGGTCGTAGACCAGACCGCCATAGGGTGTGAGCTTGGTAGGCTCACGGGACGACACGTCGGATTCCGGCTTAAACCCGCTCCCATCCCAATCAGCCATATAGGTCTGGTTGTACTTAACACGTTGGACACGGGCACCAACAATCAGATGCAGAGGTTCGGCGAGTTGCAAACGCAAGGTTGAATACAACCCGTACTGAACTTGGTCATTGGGGTTGTAATCACGGAAAAAGTCCTTACGGGTTGCCGGCTGAGGCCAAGGTGTGGAGTCTGGATCAAACACATTCAGGTCACCACCTGCCCCTTCGCTTTGTCCCGTTCCGCGCCACCGACTGGTGATTCTCTGATGATCCATACCGAGCAAAAATTCATGCCGTAAACCGAACGCATCAAACTTCCCGGCAAGGTTGATATCTGCCGATCCCTGTTCGCTGCGATACGCAGTGGTATTACCGCCCCAATGAGTACCTTTGAACGTGATCGGATTGAGTCCATTGCTGGCAAAAGCGCTTTTCGAAAGCCCGGACTCCAGAGTCCTGGTGTAGGTCGCGTTTACTTTCCAATCGTTGTTGAACTCATGGTCGATCTTGGCAAACAGCTCTTGTGACCGGCCGTCCTGATAGGCCCAACCCTGTGTAAGACTCGTACGCCTGGATAAACCCAGGTCATCGCCGGTGATGTACCGCGGTAAACCAATGCCGGAGCCATTCACATGGATTCGCTCGGAGCGGCCGCCAAAAGTCACCCGGGTATCTGGCTGAATGTCAGCTTCCAGCACCCCATACACCGTTGGTTTCTCGTCGCTTATATGATCCTGGAAAGATCCATTGTTGCTGTAGGCCGCCACCAACCTGCCACGCAACTTACCGTCAAAGCCCATAGGCCCGGTTACGTCGAACTGGGTACGATAGTTGTCCCAGGAGCCTGCCGAAGTGTCGATCTTCAACTGGTAGGCATCCAATGGACGCTTGCGCACCAGGTTGATCATACCCCCCGGATCCCCCGTGCCGCCGAACAACCCTGACGCTCCGCGCAGCACCTCTACGTGGTCGAACTCCACCAGGTCGTAATTTTTGTTGGAGTAAAAACTTCCCGCCGAATTACCCAAGGCCATGGGCGCGGCGCCGTCAATCTGGATGTTCTGGATCATGAAGCCGCGAGAGTAAAAATCAGTGGTGCGAACACTGGTTTTTTTCAAGGTAATCCCAGGCGTCAGCTTCAACGCGTCGGTCAGGTCCACCCCCCTGCTATCCTGAATCGCCTGCGCTGTCACCACCGACACCGACTGCGGCGTCTGCCGTAACCGGGTCGGAGTCTTCGAACCGATACTGGTCAACCCCGTGGTATAGGACCCCGAATTCTCCGTCATCTCCCCCATCCCCTGCCCCTGAATGGTGGTAGCCCCCAACTCCAACGCCCCACCCTGTACCGGTGCCTTCTCAATCAAAATCACATCATCACTCAATCGGGCGACCAAGCCGCTGTTCAGCAACAACCGATCAAGCCCCTGCTGCACCGGGTAGTTCCCCCTCAACCCGTCCGACTGCTGACCGGCCACCAATTCGCTGACAACCATCAACCGCAACCCGGACTGCTCGGCAAAGCGCGTCAATACCTGGTCAAGTTGACCGGCCTCGATAGCGTAGGTCCGGCTGTCGCTCTTCTGCTGCTGCGCCGCCTGTGCCGGCAGGCTCATACCCACGGCACTGGCCGTGGCAAGTGCCAGGCTCAAGGCAGTGTGCCTGATCAGATGCTGCATAACGCTCCCCTTGCTGAAATCAGCCAAATAAAAATCAATCTCAACAAGAAAGACGCCAGCCCTCTGAACACCGACAGTGGCTATATGCATTTATTTTTGCCATAAATCGCTTTCACGGCGAATCGTCACATTCAGCCAAGACAACATCCGCACATATAAAAAGCCCGCAATCACGCGGGCTTATTTTTTATCTGCGACTTACCAGAAAGTACCGCGCAGGGTCAGCATGTGGTTGCGCTCATCGCCGTACCAGTTGCCCGAGGAAGGCGTCCCAAGTTTACTGTAGTAGTGCTTGTCGAACAGGTTATTGACGTTGTAGAGCACACTCCAGTTCTCATCCAATTGATACTCGGCCATGGCGTCCCAAACCGCGTATCCGGACTGGCTGTATTTAAAATCGTAATACCGCTGATGAGGGTCAAACCAGGTCGTCCCACTGACATCAGTAGCACTTTGTAGATTCACGCCGCCGCCCACGTTCAGGTCACTGAACAGACCTGGCAGACGGTAGGTAGACCAGAGTTTGACCTGATGCTTGGGTGTCACACTGCTGAACACTTTGGCTTGAGTGCGATTGCGGTTGTGGTTATAGGTGTAACCGGCCAGTACGTTCCAGTCCGGCAATACTTCGCCGGTGAACTCCATATCAACACCTTTGCTGGTCACTTCCCCTTGAGGCAGATAGCAGCAACTGCCACCGTGCAACACACTCATCTGTTCATAGCGTGGATCCAGGACCGCCTCGTTTTTGCGGGCGGTGTAGTAAAGCGCAAGCGATGTATTGACGGCCCCTCCCCACAACTCGCCCTTGAGCCCGGTCTCGTAGGTCTTGCCGGTCATGGGTTCGATTGAGCTGCCGGGATACGGACCCTGCAGTTTGGTTTGCTGCGGTTTGAAAATCTCGGAGTAACTGACGTAGCTCGACCATTCATCCGTGAGGTCATAGACGATACCGCCGTAAGGAACAACCTTGGTGGCTTCACGAACCGATATATCCGAGTCGGTTCCCCAGACGCCCTGCTTATCGCGGGACCGATAGAGCTGATCAAATTTATAACGTTGTGCCCGAGCGCCAACGATCAAGTGCAGCGGCTCGGCCAGTTGCAGACGCAGCGTCGAATACAGGCCGTACTGCACCTGGGTATTGGGACTGAATCGGTGGAAAAAATCTTTGTTGGTGTCGGGCTGTAGCCAGGGCGCAGGGTTAAATACATCGATTGGTACACCCGATCCAGTGGCCTGGGCAGTCCCCGCCCATGAACTGGTGATTTTCTGGTGATCCATCCCCATAAGGAGCTCATGCTGCAACCCGATTGCCTCGAATTTACCCGCAAGATTCACATCAAACAGCTTTTGATCGCTGCGGTATTTGTTGTTGGAGCCCCCGGTATTGGGCCCTGTCCTGGACTCAGGATCGACTGCACCAAAGGAAAAGGCGCTTTTCGAGAAGCCAGAATCCAGGGTCTGGGTGTAAGAAACGTTACCCTTCCAGTTATCGTTGAACTCATGGTCGATCTTGCCAAAGATTTCCTGGGATCGACCATCCAGGTAGGCCCAATTCTGCGTCAGGCTGGCGCTTCGCGAGAGCCCCAAGTCCCGGCCATCGAGGTAACGCGGCAAGCCCGTGCCTGAACCCGTCTCGTGGATACGCTCAGAGCGCCCGCCCAGGGTCAGGCGCGTGTCATCCGTGATATCCGCTTCCAACACCCCGTAGAAAATCGGCTTTTCCAGGCCTCGGTCATCCGCCATGTATTGACGATCCGTGTAGGCCGCCACCATTCGCCCACGCAACTTGCCGTCGAACCCCAAAGGCCCCGTGACATCCATCTGGGTACGGTAGTTGTCCCAGCTCCCCGCCGAGACATCGACCTTTAACTGGTAAACGTCCAACGGGCGCTTGCGCACCAGGTTGATCATGCCGCCAGGGTCACCTGTGCCGCCAAATAACCCGGACGCACCCCGCAAGACTTCGACGTGGTCGTACTCCACCAGGTCGTAGCTCTTGTTGGAATAGAAACTGCCCGACGTGGTGCCCAGGGCCATAGGAGCGGCACCGTCGATTTGAATGTTCTCGATGTTAAAGCCGCGAGAGGAGAAGTCTGACAACCGGAAGTTGTTGTTCGTAACCGTAATGCCTGGCGTCATTTTCATGGCTTCGGCCAGGTCGGTCATGCGCTTTTCTTCAATAACCTGCGCTGTCACCACCGACACCGACTGCGGCGTCTGCCGTAACCGGGTCGGAGTCTTCGAGCCGATACTGGTCAACCCCGTGGTATAGGACCCCGAATTCTCCGTCATCTCCCCCATCCCCTGCCCCTGAATGGTGGTAGCCCCCAACTCCAACGCACCACCCTGTACCGGTGCCTTCTCAATCAAAATCACATCATCACTCAATCGGGCGACCAAGCCGCTGTTCAGCAACAACCGATCAAGCCCCTGCTGCAGCGGGTAGTTCCCCCTCAACCCGTCCGACTGCTGACCAGCCACCAATTCGCTGACAACCATCAACCGCAACCCGGACTGCTCGGCAAAGCGCGTCAATACCTGGTCAAGTTGACCGGCCTCGATAGCGTAGGTCCGGCTGTCGCTCTTCTGCTGCTGCGCCGCCTGTGCCGGCAGGCTCATACCCACGGCACTGGCCGTGGCAAGTGCCAGGCTCAAGGCGGTGTGCCTGATCAGATGCTGCATAACGCTCCCCTTGCTGAAATCAGCCAAATAAAAATCAATCTCAACAGGAAAGACGTCAGTCCTCTGAAACCCGACAGCGGCGGCAAGTGTATTTTTTGCAAGCTGAGTTACTGTCGCGGCGAGTCGTCGCGCTCGATCACGGTCAGCCACGGCAGCAAGCGCACTCGCAGCGGCAAGGTGCGTTGCAGCAGTTTCAATTGGGCGTCGGTGTCGTCGGTGGCGATGATGCCGGTCACGGGCAGGTCGCGCAGGCCGCTGTCACGGACCCAGATTACGCCGCGATGGTAGCGGCCAAGTTGCTCCAGCACATCACCCAGGGGCTGGCGGTTGAACACCAGTTTGTCGCGGCGCCAGGCCGTGGCGGTGCCGACGTCGACTGGCTGGGTGCGCGAGAGACCTTCCGGGCCGTATTGCACGGCCTGACCGGCCTCGACATCGGTGGTCTGTGGATCGTCGTCCAATGTCACGCGCACCGTGTGTTCGGTGACGACCATCCGCACCTGCTCGCCTTCGCGCCGCACGTCGAAGCCGGTGCCCAGCGCACGCAGGCTGCCACGGCCGGCGCGTACTTCGAATGGGCGCTGGGCATCGGGGGCGACCTGGACAAAGAGCTCCCCGGTATAGAGATGCAGCACACGACGATTACCGTGCATTGCGATATCCACACGCGTGCGTGGCGCCAGTTCCAGGTGTGAGCCGTCGGCCAGTGTCACACGGCGGTGCTCACCCAGGCCGGTCACCTGGTCCGCCATCCAGCCTTGTTGCTCCGCCTGCCAGGACAAACCGCCTGCCAGGCTCAACGCCACGACAAGTCCCAGTTGCAGCAAGCGGCGTGACGACGCGGGCGGACGCTCCAGTGCGCTGCCCAGGCTCTCCCACAACCGCTCCGCCGCCTGGGCGGCGCGTTGGTGCTCCGCGGAGGTTTCGCACCACTGCAGGTAGGCGTCCCAAGACGGTGCCTCGGCACCGCCCGAATGCAGGTCGACCAGCCACTGCAACGCTTGCTCGGTCAGCAGCGGCGAAGGTTTACTCGGGGCAGGGTCGCGTGTCACTCGGTCATCCCGAGGCGACGGGCACAGTGCAGCACGGCACTCATGATGTATTTGCTGACCATGCTGGGGGAAACCCCAAGCTGCTGGGCGATGGCGGCATGGCCCAATCCATCGAGGCGATTGAGTAACAAGGCCTGGCGGCTGTTCTCGGACAATTCACTCAACGCCTGATGCAACAGTTGCAACTGCTGGCGCATTTCCACCAGTGCCGCAGGCCCCGGGCACGGATCCAGCAGTTCGTGCTGCACATCCTCCAGCGAGTCCATCGGCCCGCGCCGCGTACGGCTGCGCCCAAGGTCAATGATCAGGTTGCGCAACACGCGAATCAGGAAAAACCGTGGGTTGATGATCGTATGGGTGCGCTGCTGTCGATCCAGGCCAACGTAACGCACGAATGCGTCCTGAGCGAGATCGGCAGCCATCTCCCTGTCGCCCAGGCGACGGTAGGCAATCTGCTGCAGTTCGCGATGATAGAGGCGAAACAACCGGTCCAGATTATCCAACGCACACTCCATGAGCATCCGTGTGCAGGGCACACATAGGGGGCGCTAGACTACAATTTATGAGAATCGTTCGCAACAGCATAAAACTTGCGAGCGCTGACTGACTGGCAGCGCCCGCAACCGTTTTAGCTCTGCACCGCCGCCTGTTGGCGCGCCTTCTCCAGCAGCGCGGCCTTTTCCTCTGGACTCATTGCGTCCAGCCGCAAACGTGCCTGGGCCAGTTTCTCCAACTGGCCAGGGCTATCTTCCTGGGCACGCAAGGCCTGGGCCAGTGCGCCGGGACTTGGGTGATCGAACACGATGCCGGGGTGGACTTCGCAGTGCAGCAGTTTGCGAATCCCGGCGACCAGCTTGATCACCAGCAGCGAATGGCCACCGGCGGCGAAGAAGTCGCGGTCGCGGCTCAAGCGTTCGCGCCCCAGCAACTGGGCCATGCGACTGGCCAGCAAGGTTTCAAGGGCGTCCAGGGGCTCGATGAAGGTGTCGTCTTCTTCGACCAACTCCAGATTCTGCAAGGCCTGGCGGTCGACTTTGCCGTTGCCCAGGCGCGGCATGTGCTGCACCACCTGGTACTGGTGCGGCACCATCACCGCCGGCAAGCGCTCAGCCATTTGCTGCTTGAGGTTTTGCAGCCAATCCGCAGGCGCGTCCTGGCTCGGCAGTACAAAGGCGACCGGCTCATCGTGCGCCAGCAGCACCACGGCTTCGCTCACGCCTGGCACGCGCAGCAGTTGTTGTTCGATTTCTGCCAGTTCGATACGGAACCCGCGCACCTTAACCTGATGGTCACGCCGGCCATACAGCGCGATACCGCCTTGTGGCAGGTAGCGGGCCAGGTCGCCGCTGCGGTACAACCGTTCGCCAGGGTTAAACGGACTGTTGATAAACGCTGCATCGGTCTGCGCCGGGTCGTTCAGGTAGCCACGGCACAATTGCTGGCCGCCGATATACAGCTCACCCAGTTCGCCGCAGGCCACCAGTTGCAGGCCCTCGTTGAGGACGAACAACTGGTTGTTGGGCAATACCCGAGTCAGGGGAATGGCCAGGTGTTGCAAGTCGTCCGGGCTGATTGTATGCACGGCGACGCCAACGGTGGTTTCGGTGGGCCCGTAGTGATTGAACAGACGGCAATCGGCGCGCAGGTTGAAGATGCGCGCAACCGTCCCCTGGCCGATGGCTTCGCCGCCAAGGATCAGGGTGGCCGGCACCTTCGGCTGCGGTGCTTCGAGCAAGGCGGCAAGATGGGACGGCACGATTTTCAGGCAATCAATGCCCTGGGTGTCGATGAAGGCTGCGAAGGCTTCGGGATCCTGCATCGTCGCCTCGTCAACGATATGCAAGGTGGCGCCGTTGTACAGCGCACCAAACAGGCTGGTGTTACCCAGGTCCGCCGCGACAGTGGAGCCTTGGGCGAAGTGCCGGCAAGCAGCCAGCTCCAGCTCACTGCTGACGCCCGCGACGTAATTGAGCAATTGCCGATGCTCGACCACCACGCCCTTGGGCACCCCGGTGGTGCCGGAGGTAAACAGTACATAAGCGGCGTCCTGGCCTTGCAGGGTTGCACTAGGTCCTTGCGCCAGCGGTTGCTGCATCTTTTGATCGAGGTCCAGTACTGCGCAACCGACTCCATCCAAAGCCATACCCTGGGTGACCAGTAGTTGCGCGCCGGCCTGTTCCACCAGTTGGGCCTGGCGCGCCACTGGCCAGTTCGGGTCCAGCGGCAGATAGGCAGCGCCTGTGCGCCAGGTCGCAAGAATAGTCAGCACCTGGGCCACGCCGCGCGGCAAGGCCAGGGCGACGATGCTGCCCGGGGCTACACCCTTTTGACGCAGACGGCTGGATAATTGACGCACGCCGGCATCCAACTCGGCGTAGGTCAGCGACTGCTGCCCCGCGACCAATGCCAACGCGTCCGGGGTGATTTCGGCCCAATTGAGAATATGCTCAGGCAACAGCACCCGCTCTTCCAGCACTTGCGGCGCGGGATTGAACGCCAGCAGGCGTTGGCGTTCCGCCTCACCCAACAGGCTCAGGGTTGCGATGGCCGCGTCCGGCTGCTCCAGCAGACTGCCCAATAGCACTTGATACTGCGCCAGCAGCGTCTGCATCGTGGCCTGGCTATAAACGGCAGCGGCATAGTCCAGCGACAGACCGGTGACAGCGCCGCCCTCCTCCATATCGACATTCAGCGCCAGTTCAAACAGCGGCCGAAGATCAGCACTGTAGGCGCCGCTCCAGGTGCATGTCCCCACTGTGCGCGCTGCCGGTTGCTGGCGCACACCAAAGCCATGGGTCAGCGGCAGGCCGGCGTCGAGCGGCGCATATTCTTGCCAAGTGCCATGGGTCTCCAGCACACCGGTCAGCTCAGCCAACACACGCGTGAACGATGCTGTCGGCGCCAGGTTCAGGTTCAACGGCAGGGTTCTTTCCAGCAGGCCCACGGTGGGTGCGAAGAACTCATAGTCCTGGCGCGCGTCATGCCGCAGGCCCGCGACAAAACCTTCGCGCCCACTGACGCGCGCCAGCAGCACCCACCAGGCTGCTTGCAATAGCGTGGTCACCGGCGTGTTGTGCTGGGCTGCCAGTTGGCTCAGGCGCTCCAGCACACGTGGGTCGAGGGCGGCAGTCAGTGTCTGCCCACCGGCCTTGCCCGGCGCAGTGTCCGCGTAGCGCACCGGCAACTCCGGTGCCAGCACCCCAGTGCTCGGCAGGCAGGCTTGCCAATAGGCCTTGGCAGTATCGGCATCTTCGTCGAGCACTACTTCGGCATGCCACTCCAGGTACTGGGCAAACTGCCCCAGCTCCTCATCCACGGCGCAACTGCCCTGCTCATACGCCGTACACAGGTCTTGATAAAGAATCCCCAGGCTCGCCTGATCCCCCACAAAACCCGCCAAGCCCAGGGTCAATTGCCAGTGTTGCGCGTCGATACGCTGTAACAGACCCTCGAAAAACACCCCGGACGCCAGGCTCACCGGGCGTTGGCACCACTGCACCAAGACCTGCGCGGTGTCGCTGGACTCATCCACCGCCAATGCCACATTCGCCGCACCGGCCTCAAAGAACTGCCGCAGGCCACGATAACCGGGCGCCGTCGCCAATCGGGCGAGCAGCGCGGTGTGACGCTGGCTCAAACCGTTTAAAACCGCTTGCAGGCGTGAAACGTCGAGCGTGCCCTTGATCTGGATATGCAACAGGTGCGCGATATCACCCCAACTCGCACCGTCCTGTGCGTCCAGCACCCGCTGTTGTTGTTCCGGGAGCAGCGCCAGGCCTGCATCGTTAAGCGTACTCATGCCTCAGTCCCTTCAGTTTGCATACGTGTATAGGGCGTTACCGTTTCCAGGTCGCGCCGCTCGATCATTTCACCCATGGCCACGACGATTTTGCGTGGGCCTTCAAAGGGGTCGCGGGCGTGGGCGGCAAGCATGTTGTCCAGCAGGATCACATCGCCCTTGCGCCAATCAAAACGCACCGCACAGGCCTCGTAGAGTTCGCCCAGGAGTTGCATCACCGCGTCTTCAATCGGGCTGCCATCGCCGTAGTACACGTGGCGCGGCATCCGCTCGGGACCGAACAGGCCCAGCAGGTCGTCGCGCACGTCAGGGTCCAGGCAATAGATGTGGTGCAGTTGCACCTGGTTGAAGAAGGTTTTCTCGCCCGTGGTCGGGTGGGTGATGATCGCCGGGCACGGGGTGCGGATTTGCAGTTCGTCGTTGTCCAGCCAGGTCCATTGAATGCCAGCCAGCGCGCAGCGCTGCTCGACCTGGGCGCGGTCTTCGGTCTTGAAAAAATGCTGCCAGGACACGTCGAGCTTATCGGCGAAGGTGCGCACATACAGCAGGCCCTTGCTTTCGAATGTATCGCGCAACGCTTGCGGCAAACGCAGGTACATCTGCCGGCAATCGACCACCGGCGTGGCACCGCCCACGGGCGACGGTTGCTCGCAGAAGAACAGTTGCTTGCGCGGCCAGCGATCCTGATGCGAGCTCTCGTTGTGGAACAGGATCATTTTCTTTTCCGGGTACGGCGTAGAGCGGTAGGTGTTCTTGCCGCCCTCTTTCTTCGGCAAGTCGCCGTACTGGCCGTACAGGCCCGGCTGGACTGCTTCGGCAAAGGCCTCGAAATCGTGGATATCACGCATGGCAAAGCCTCGGAACAGGATCCCCGCATGCCGCGCCAACTTCTCCTCGACCAAGGCGCGATTGGCCTGGACCCACGTCACCAGGTCGAGCCCCGGATCATTGGGCTCCATCAGCAACGGGAACACCTGGTCGGCGTTCAACAGCGATTCACGCATCGCCGGCAGCGGGACCTTGGCCACCGGGCTCGACGGTTTCTTGAGGAACTTGCCCAGTTTGTCGGCCTTCGGGCTAACAGGTGCGGCAGGAGCAACAGCGGTATTCGACGGCATGATGATGTCCCCTAATCGGATGTCTGGATCCATGACAATCTGTTGAAGAATTCCCATCCAGGCGCTCACAAGCTCGGTAATGCGCTCTTGTTTGAATAAGTCATTGGCGTACTGCCAGGTGCCTTGCCACTGCCCGGCTTCTTCGTCGATGAACAACGCCATGTCGAACTTGGAATAGCCGCCCAGGCTGGGCACCACCTCCACGGCAATGTCCGCCAGGCCAGCGCTGTGCACCGGCAGGTTGTTCATCACAAACAGCACTTGCACCAAGGGGTTGAAGCCCCTGTGCCGGGGCACGTTGCTGGCTTCGGCGATCATGTCCAGGGGCAGGTCCTGATGCTCGAATGCCGTGAGGGAGGTTTCCCGCGCAGCAGCGAGGAAATCACTGAACCGGGCCTTTGCGTCGAAGCGCGAACGCAGGGGCAGGATATTCACGAAGAAACCAATCAAGCCTTCCAGCTCGGCATGCTGGCGCCCCGCGACATCAGCGCCCACCAGCAAGTCGTCGCTGGTGCCCAGGCGATGCAGCAACACCTGGAATGCCGCCAGCAAGGTGGTGTAAGGCGTAACGCCGTGGCGGCCGGACAAGCCTTTGAGTGCCTCGCCCAATGCCGGCGGCACGCTGAACGACTCGCTGGAGCCTTCAAAAGACGGTACTGGCGGCCGTGGAAAATCAGTGGGTAACAGGAGTTGGCCGGGATGACCGGCCAGGGCGTCCTTCCAGTAGTGGGCCTGTTGCTGCAAGACCCCGGCCTGCTCCAGCGCCAGTTGCCATTGGGCATAGTCGCTGTATTGCACCGGCAGCGGCGGCAAGTCGATGCCACGGCCGTGCTTGAGCGCGGCGTAGTGTTGCACCAGTTCACCCACCAGCACCGCCATCGACCAACCATCGGAAATGATGTGGTGCATCGAATACAGCAGCACATGCTCATGGGCACCCAGGCGCAGGATCTGCCCACGCAACAGCGGCGCTTGTGCCAGGTTGATCGGGTGTCGGGTGTTGTCCAGCGTGGCCTGGGCGACCTGGGCTTCCTGTTCGATACGGTCCAGGTGCGACAGGTCGACCAGGGCGAAGTCCAGTGCCACCTCTGGCGAAATCACCGCCAATGGATCGCCGTCATCGTCTGCGACATAGGCGGTGCGCAGCACTTCATGACGCTGCACCACGCACTTGAGGCTTTCGATCAGCAACGGCACCGAGACTTCGCCACGCAAGCGCAACGCCAGCGGCATGCCGTACGCGCCGTTGCCGGCCGAGAACTGTTCGGCCACCCACAAGCGGCGCTGGGCCAGGGACAAGGGCGCAGTGCTGCGCGGGCCATGGGCGCGCAAGGCGATCTGCGCCGGCTGCGCGGCCGAACGGCCCGCCAACACGGCGGCAAAGTCTTCCAACACCGGAGCATTGAACAGGTCCCGCAAGCCAGGGTCGCTGGCCAGGGTTTGCTTGAGCCGCGCAATCACCTGGGTGGCCAGCAGCGAGTGCCCGCCCAGTTCGAAGAAGTTGTCGCTCACCCCCACCTGCGCCAGACCCAGCACCTGTTGCCAGACCTCGGCAATCTGCTGCTCCAAGACATTGCGCGGCGCGATGTAGTGCTGCTGCAAGGCACTGGCATCCGGCGCCGGCAACGCCTTGCGATCGAGCTTGCCGTTGGGAGTCAGCGGCAGGCTGTCGAGGAAGACCCAATGGTTGGGCACCATATACTCCGGCAGGTCGCCCTTGAGCTGACGCTTAAACGCATCACGTAGAACTTGCTCATCGCTCACCCCTTGCGCTGCGACCACATACGCCACCAACTGCGGATGGCCAGCGACGTCCCGCACCACCACGGCGGCTTCGCGCACTTGCGGTTGCTCCAACAGCCGCGCCTCGATTTCCCCCAGTTCGATCCGCAATCCACGGATTTTTACCTGGTGATCCACGCGACCGATGTACTCGATCACCCCGTCCGCGCGGTAGCGCGCCAGGTCGCCGGTGCGGTACAGGCGCGTACCGGGAGCGCCAAATGGATCGGGCAGGAAGCGTTCGGCGGTGAGTGCCGGGCGCTGGAAATAACCCCGCGCCAGGCCATCGCCGCCAATCAACAATTCACCCGCCACCCCGACCGGCACCGGCGCCAGGTTATCGTCGAGGATATACAGGCTGGTATTGGCAATCGGCCCGCCCAGCCACGGCTGCGGCTGAGTTGGCGTGAGCGGGTACTGCGCCGACCAGATGGTGGTCTCGGTCGGCCCGTAGAGGTTCCACACCTGGGGCGAAAGCGCCAAAAGGCGGGTCGCCAGTTCCAGGGGCAGCGCCTCACCGCCGCACAGCAGTTTGCAGCCCTTGAGCTCATCGGCCTGCGGGTGATCGAGCAGCATGCGCCAGGTCGAGGGCGTGGCCTGCAACACGCTGATGCGCTGCTGTTTGACCAGGGCAAGCAAGGCTTGCGGGTCGAGGTTGATGTCCTGCCCGGTCAGCACCAGGGTTGCGCCAGCCAACAGTGGCCCATAGATTTCCAGGCCGAAAATATCGAACGAAAAGGTGGTCAGCGACAGCAGCCGGTCATTGGCATCCAGGCCCGGCTGGCGGGCCATGCTGCACACAAAGTTGGTCAGGGCGCCATGGCGCACCATCACGCCTTTGGGCTTGCCGGTGGAGCCGGAGGTGTAGATCACGTAGGCCAGGTGTTCGGCCGTGGTGCGCGGCAGCGGGTTTTCGCAGCTGTAGCCATCGAACCACGCATCCGTTTGGTCCAGGGCCAGGGCACTGACCCCGGCCGGGATCGGCAAGCGCGCCAGCAACGGTGCCTGGGTCAGCAGCAGGGCCAGGCCGCTGTCTTGCATCATGTAGGCTAGGCGATCCTCGGGGTACGCCGGGTCCAGCGGCACATAGGCGCCACCGGCCTTGAGAATCGCCAGCAGCCCGACCACCAGGTCAACGCTGCGTTGCACCGCAATTCCCACCAGTACATCAGGGCCGACACCGGCCGCGATCAGGCGATGGGCCAGGCGGTTGGCCTGCTGGTTGAGTCGGGCAAAGGTCAATGACTGGGTGTGGAAGACCAACGCCACGGCATCCGGGGTGCGAGCGGCCTGGGCTTCGATCAGGTGGTGGATGGCGCTGTCGCGAGGGTAGTCGGCAGTGCTGGCGTTCCAGGTTTGCAACGCCAGGCGCTGTTCAGTGGCGTTGAGCATCGGCAGTTGACCGATGCGCTGCCGTGGATCATCGACCATGCCCTGCAACAATCTCTGCCAATGCCGCGCCATGCGTTCGACGGTCGAGGCGTCAAAGATATCGGTGGCATAGGTGAGGACCGCCGACAGGCCATCAGGGCCGTCGAAGGTATTGAGGGTCAGGTCAAACGGCGCACTGAGGTTCTCCGAGTCGACTGGCGTGCACAGCAATCCGCCCAGGGGTTGGCCATCGGCAAACCGGCCAGTTTCCATCTGATGGTTGAACATCACCTGGAACAGCGGCGTGTGCAGGCTGTTGCGCTCGGGCTGCAGCGCCTCCACCAACTGCTCGAACGGCAGGTCTTGCCAGGTCTGGGCCTCGTGGGCCGCCGCCTTGACCGTCTGCACAAAGTCCGCAAAGGGCTGCTGGCTGTCGAGCGTGGCCTGCATCACCTGGGTATTGACGAAAAAGCCGATGACCCGCTCGGTCTCGGCCCGGTTGCGGTTGGCGGTGGGTACGCCGACGCGAATGTCAGACTGGCCGCTGTAGCGGTGCAACAGCACCTGGAACGACGCCAGCAACAACATGAACGGGCTCACCCCTTGCTGCTGCGCCAGGCCCTTGAGGCCGTCGCTCAAGGCACGATCCAACGCCAGCGGCAGCGTCGCCCCACGCTGGTCCGGTGGCCCCAGGCGTGGGCGATCCACCGGTAGTTCAAGCAAGACGTGCTCGCTGCCCAATTTACCGCGCCAGTAATCCAGTTGCCGGCGCCCTTCCCCGGCCTCCAGCCATTGCCGTTGCCAGGCGGCATAGTCAGCGTATTGAATGATCGGTGCCGGCAACGCGCAAGGCGTGCCCGTGACCTGGGCAATGTACAGCGCCAGCAGCTCATCGATCATGATCTGCATCGACCAGCCATCGGTGATGATGTGGTGCAACGTCAGTACCAACACGTGCTCATCGTCCGCCAGACGCAACACTGCGGCGCGCAGCAGCAGATCGTGTTCCAGATCGAACGGCTGGCTGCTCTGCACCTGGACAAACGCCTTGATTACGGACTCGGGATCGCCTGCCGGGGCAGCCTGCACCGCAAGCTCCACGGCTTCGATGGGCCGCATGATGCATCGCACCTGCTCGCCTTGCTGCACAAATCCGGCGCGCAGCCCTTCATGGCGCGCCAGCACCTGCGACAGGCTGCGTTGCAGCGCCTCGACATCCAGCTCCCCCTTCAAATGCAGCGCCGTACAGATGTTGTAGGCACTGCCCGTTGGGTCGAACTGCCAGAGAAACCATTGCCGCTGCTGGGCATACGACAGTTGCTGGGGCCCGGTTTCGCTAGCCGGCACAATCGGGAAACGCGCGACGTTGACGCCCTGCTGCTCCAGCTTGCGGAACAGTTGCGCACGCTTGGGTGCGCTCAAGTCCTTGATGCGCGCCACCAGTTCTGCGGTTTTGGCCCCGCCTTGCTTAAGCATTGGTTTCCTCCAGGTTTTCCTGCTCCAGTTCATCAAGGGCATCAAAGATCAGGTCAAAGTCATCATCCAGGCCATCGTCCCGGGTCGCATCGACCAGCGATTGGGCCAAGGCCCCGAGGCTGTCCTGCGCGTAAAAGTCCTTCACGGCCACGTCTACCCCAAGCACTGCCCGCACACGGGACAGCATCACCACCACTTGCAGGGAGTGCCCGCCCAGGTCGAAGAAGTTGTCGCCAAGCCCCACGCGCTCGACCTTGAGCACCTCTTGCCAGATCCCGGCCAGTTGCTGCTCAAGTTCCGAAACCGGCGCCACATAGGCTTTTTGCGTCTGGCTGACATCCGGTGCCGGCAAGGCCTTGCGGTCCAGTTTGCCGTTGGGGGTCAAGGGCATCTGCGCGACGAATACCAGGTGCGCAGGGATCATGTAGTCGGCCAGATGCTGCTTGAGCCCGGCCTTGATCGACTCGCGCAACGCCGTATGTTGCTCGGTGCTGTCCGTCGATTCGGCGAGCACTACGTAACCCACCAGTTGCGGGCCGCTGGGTCCATCGAGGGCCACCACGGCCGCTTCGCGCACAGCATCCTGGGCCTGGATGCGCGCTTCGATTTCCCCCAGTTCGATCCGGAAGCCGCGAATTTTCACCTGGTGGTCCAAGCGCCCGAGGTATTCGATCACCCCTTCGGCGCGATAGCGCGCCAGGTCGCCGGTGCGGTACAAGCGCTGGCCGGGCGCACCGAACGGGTCGGGCAGGAAACGTTCGGCAGTCAGGCCTGGGCGCTGGAAGTAGCCGCGCGCCAGGCCATCACCGCCAATCAACAGCTCGCCGGGCACGCCGACCGGGGCCAAGGCACCGTCCTGGCTGACGATGTACAGGCCGGTGTTGTCGATCGGCCGCCCCAGCCATGGCTGGCCGTCGAGACGATGGGCGGCTGACCAAATGGTGGTTTCGGTTGGCCCATAGAGGTTCCATACCGCTCCACCGAGGGCGAGCATGCGTGCCGCCAGTTCATCGGCCAGGGCTTCGCCACCGCAGAGCAAGGTGCAGCCCTGCAACGCCGCCACCTGCGGGCTGTCGAGCAACATGCGCCAGGTCGAGGGCGTGGCTTGCAGGGTGTTGACACGCTGGGTAGCCACGGTGGCGAGGATCGCGTCCGGGTCGAGGGTGGTGTCTTTGTCCACCAACACCGCACAGGCGCCAACGGTCAGCGGCAGGTAAATCTCCAGGCCGAAGATATCGAACGAGAAGGTGGTCAGAGACAGGATCCGCTCTCCCACCGCAAGCCCCGGCTGGCGGGCCATGCTCGCAATGAAGTTGCCCAGGGCGCCATGGGGCACCATTACCCCTTTGGGCTTGCCGGTTGAACCGGAGGTGTAGATTGCATAGGCGAGGTTGCCCGGTCCGGCCGATGGCTGCGGGTTGTGGCTCGGATAGCCCGCGAACCAGCCCGCCTCACCGTCCAGCACCAGCGCCTCAACACCGCCTGGAATTGGCAGCGCCCCCAGCAGCGGCGCCTGGGTAATCAGCAACCTCAGGCCGCTGTCTTGCATCATGTACGCCAGGCGATCAGCCGGGTATGCCGGGTCCAGCGGCACATAGGCGCCACCGGCCTTGAGGATCGCCAGCAGGCTGATGATCATCGGCAAGCCGCGCTCCACCGCGATCCCCACCAGACGATCCGGCCCGACACCTTCGGCCAGCAACCGATGCGCCAGTTGGTTGGCCTGTTCGTTGAGCTCGCGATAGGTCAGCGACTGCTGGCCGAACACCAGGGCGACGGCATCGGGAGCGCGCTCAGCCTGGGCCTCGAACAGTTGGTGGATGCATTGCCCGCGCGGGTAATCGACCGCCGCCGGGTTCCATTGCGCGACCATCTGTTGTTGCCGCGCAGCGCCTTGCATCGACAAATCACCCAGCGCCAGCTCGGGCTGATCGAGCATACCCAGCAGCAGGTGGCTGAAATGCCCGCTAAGTTCGCTGATGGTGTCGGCGCTAAAGTGCCCATGGCTATAGCGGTAATGCACACTCAGGGTCTGCCCCAGACTGACCGACAGGCTCAACGGATAATGGGTCTGTTCATGACTCTGCACTTCGCCGAACACCAAGCCTTGCGGCGCGCCGCGCTTGAGGGTTTCGGCCACCGGGTAGTTTTCAAATACCAGCAGGCTGTCGAACAGTGCGTCACCGCTCTGCCCGGCCCAACGCTGGATATCGAACAACGGCGTGTGCTCATGCTCGCGCAGGGCCAGGTTTTGCCCCTGCACGACCTGTAACCATTGGCTGACGGTTTGCTCGGCGCGCGGGCTGGCAACCACCGGCAAGGTATTGATGAACAGCCCAACCTGCTGCTCGATACCCGGCAAGTCAGCCGGGCGACCGGCGACCGTGGCACCAAACGCCACGCAGTCCTGCCCAGTGTAGCGCTGCAACAGCAACAGCCACGCGGCCTGCACCAAGGTGTTGGAGGTGACTTTTTGCTGGCGGGCAAACTCGCTCAGGCGGCGGGTTTGCTCCCCATCCAACATCAAGTGATGGTCGCCGTGACCGGCGGCGGCCTGCCCCTGGCCACTGACCGTCTGTGCCAGCAGGGTCGGCTCCTCCAGTGCCGTCAGATTGGCGCTCCAGAATTGTTCACTGGCCTGTTGATCCTGGCGTTGCAGCCAGGCGATGTAATCGCGATAGCGCCCAACGGACGGCCCCGGCGCCTGGCCGTCATAACGCTGCAGCACCTCACCCAGGAGTTGGGAGTTGCTCCAGCCGTCCATCAGGATGTGATGGTTGGTGTAAAGCAGTTCGCAACGACGGTCATCCAGGCGCACCAGTACCAGGCGTAATAGCCCAGGCCGGTTCAAGTCAAAACCCTGGGCCAGTTCGGCAGCAGCCAGCGCTTGCAGCGCAACTGATTGATCGTCGCGCGCGCGCCAGTCGAGCACGGTAAAGGGCACATCAAGCTGCTTGTGCACCACCTGCATCGGCTGCGGCAAACCGCCCTGCCAGGCAAAGGCCGTGCGCAGAATGGCGTGCCCATCGACCACCGCCTGCCACGCTGCGCGAAAGCGTTCTGGGTCCAGGCCGTCCACCGATACTTGCATCTGATTGACGTAATCGCCGCCGCTTTGCTCCAGCAAGCTGTGGAACAACATGCCTTGCTGCATGGCCGAGAGCGGGTAGATGTCTTCGATGGCTTCAGGCGCGCCGGCAAGCACATCCACGTGGGCCTGTGTCAACGCCGCCAGCGGGAAGTCGGACGGTGTCACGCCGTGATGACCGGTTGTGGTGCAGTGCTCAATCACAGCCTTGAGCTCTACAGCCAGGGCGTCGGCCAGTAGCTGGATGGTCGCTGCGTCGAACATCTGCTGGCTGAACGTCCAGCCCAGGCACAATTGGCCTTCAAATACCTGGCCGTTGAGGGTCAACCAGTTACCCAGTGGTGCGTCCGGATGCTGCTCAACCCCGGCATGCTCGCCACTGGGCAAAAACAACGCCGTTTGCTCGCCTTCAACGGTGCTGTCGAATTGGCCCAGATAGTTGAAGGTGATACGCGGCGCCGGCAGTGCCGCCAGGGTTTGCTGCACGGCAGCGTCACCCAGGTAACGCAAGACGCCAAAGCCTGCGCCCCGGTTGGGAATGGCGCGCAGTTGTTCCTTGACCTGCTTGATTGAATCTCCCAGCGCCTCGGCAGGCGCCAGACGCACCGGGAACAGGCTGGTGAACCAACCCACGGTGCGGGTCAGGTCCTGGTTGTCGAACAGCTCTTCACGGCCATGGCCTTCGAGCTGGATCAGCACCTCGCTGCGTCCCGTCCAGCGCGTGATGACTCGCGCCAGCGCGGTCAGCAGCAGATCGTTGACCTGGGTGCGGTAGGCCGCTGGCGCATCCTGCAACAGGCGCCGGGTCAGCTCGGCATTCAGGCGTGTATCAAGCGTGACGCCGTCGCGACTGCGCAAGCTGGCATCCGGCTTGGCGCCCGGCAGATGGTTGTCGGTTGCGCCCAGTGATTGCCAAAACGAAATCTCGGCTTGCAGCGCGGGACTGCGGGCAAGACCTTGCAGTTGCTCGGCCCAGGTTTTGAACGCGGTGGTCTTGGCCGGTAAGCCCAGGGCGGGCTGACGGTAAGCGTCCTGCAGATCTTGCAAGAGGATGCGCCATGACACGCCGTCGACTACCAGGTGGTGAATCGCCACCAGTAAGCGCTGGCTGCCATCGGCACGCTCAAACAACACCGCGCGCAGCAGCGGGCCTTGTTGCAGGTCCAGGCTGGCCTGGGCCTGATCGGCCACCGCCTGGAGCTGGGCTTCATCGTTGACCCGATGCTGCCACAGCAGCTCAGGGTTCGACGCCTCGCCATGGCTGGCGACCCACTGCTCGCCGTCGCGGTAGAAATTCAGGCGCAAGGCATCGTGATGGGCGACCAGCGCCTGCAAGGCCTGGGCGAGTCGTGCGCCGTCCAGGGGTTGCTGGGGCGCAAGCAGCACGGATTGGTTCCAGTGATGGCGCTGGGGAACATCCTCCTCGAAGAACGCCTGCTGCACCGCCAGCAACGGCATGACGCCGGCCACCGGCCCTTGGTCGATGGTCGGCACGCCTTCACCGCTGCGCGTTACGCTGGCCAAACCTTGAATCGTTTGCTGCTCGAACAACGCTTTGGCAGTGAAATGCAGCCCCGCCTGACGGGCGCGGCTGACCACCTGCATCGACAGGATCGAATCGCCTCCCAGCTCGAAGAAGTTGTCGTTCAAACCCACGCGCGGCAGGTTCAACACTGTTTGCCAGATATCGGCCAGTTGCTGTTGCAGTGCCGTGACCGGTGCCACGTAGTCCTGTTGCAACAGGCTGGCGTCCGGTGCCGGCAGGGCCTTGCGGTCGAGTTTGCCGTTGGAGGTCAGTGGCAAGTGGTCGAGCACCATCCAATAGGTCGGCACCATGTAGTCCGGCATGCTCGCCTTGAGACTGGCCTTGAGGCGCTCGCACAACGAGCGCTCGGCCTGCGCCGGCACGATATAGGCCACCAGTTGCTGGGTACTTGCGCCTTGATGGGCCAGGACCACCGCGTCACGCACACCGGATTGTTGCAACAGGCGCGATTCGATTTCGCCCAGTTCGATGCGAAAACCACGGATCTTCACCTGATGGTCGATCCGCCCGCAGTAATGCACCATGCCCGCCGCGTCGCGGCGCGCAAGATCGCCAGTGCGATACACGCGGCTGCCGGCCACGGCGGCTAAAGGATCGGGAATAAAACGCTCGGCGGTCAGTGCCGGACGCTGGTGATAACCCTGGGCCAAACCTTCACAGGCGGCGAGACACAACTCACCCACCACGTCATCGGGCACCGGGTTGGCGTCGCGGTCGAGCACATACAGCGCTCGCCCCGGTAAGGCACGACCAATCGGTACGCCATTGGCTTCATCGACATCCTCGAGCTGGCACAAGTGGGTGCTGGACACTACCGTGGCTTCGGTCGGGCCGTAGGTATTGAGCAAGCGCACGCCGCCAAGGCCTGCGGCGTGCCAGAGCTTGAGCCCCTCCACCGACATCGCCTCACCCCCCACGTGCACCTGGCGCAGTCGCCCGCGACTGCGCTGCGGGTCCGCCGCCCAGTCCTGGGCCAGCAGGAACCAATAGGCTGCCGGCAAGTCGGCCAAGGTCACGCCGTGTTCGATGATCTGCTCGTACAAGGTCGCCGTGTCCCAGGTTTCATCGCCGCGCAGCACCAGGCAGGCGCCTTCGCACAGCGGCGGGAAGCACTGTTCGACAAAACCGTCGAAGCTGAATGTTGCAAATTGCAGTACCCGATCCTGGGACGTGAGTTGTGAGTATTCGGCGGCTATCGTGCAGAATTCGCGCAGCGCGCCATGGGCGATGGACACGCCCTTGGGCTGCCCGGTGGAACCGGAGGTGTAGATCACATAGGCCAGATGCTCGGCCTGCGCCAGGTTGGCCAGGTTGGTGCGTGGGTAGTCGCGCTCCGAACCGTCGAGCAGCAGGCACGGCACGCGTGCATCGGCCAGGACGTCGTCGAGTACGCCGGGTTGGCGCAGCAGCAGGTCCATTGCGCTGTCATCAATCATGTAGGCCAGGCGCTGGGCTGGGTAATCGGGGTCCAGTGGCACGTAGGCGGCGCCTGCCTTGAGGATCGCCAACAGGCTGGCAATCATCGCCCCACCGCGACGCACCGCCAGCCCGACGCGCTGGCCGGGCATCACGCCCTGCTCGCGCAAGCGATGGGCCAGACGGTTGGCGCGCTGGTTGAGCTCGGCATAGGTCCAGCGCTCGTCACCGCTGATCAAGGCCAGGGCATCCGGGGTCGCTGCCGCGCGGCGTTCGATACGCTGGTGCGCCAGCAGCGGGTCGAGTGCCGGCTGTACTGCGGTTTGCTCCAGGGTTGGCTCGCGCAGGCTCAGGTTGCCCAGTGCTTGCTGGTTATCCTCAACAAACTGCGCAAGCAGTTGCAGCAGGCTTGTGCCGATAACGCGTATCTGCTGCGGGCTGAAATCGGCCCGGGCGTAGCTGAAGTCCAGGCTCAGGGTTTCACCCAACTCGATGCCCAGGGTCAGCGGATAGCTGGTCTGTTCATGGTTGTGCAGCCCGCTGAAGCTCAAGCCGGCCGGCGCACCGGCTTGCAGCGCCTGGGACACCGGATAGTTTTCAAACACCAGTAAGGTGTCGAACAGCGCACTACCAGGCTGCCCGGCCCAGCGTTGAATGTCGTACAACGGTGTGTGCTCATGCTCACGCAGGAGCACACTGTGCGCCTGCACGTGCTGCAGCCAGTTGGCGACGCTATGGGTGGCATCCGGGCTGCAAATGATCGGCAAGGTATTGATAAACAACCCGACCTGCTGCTCGATCCCGGCTAAATGAGCCGGACGCCCGGCCACTGTGGCGCCAAAGGCCACGCTCGACTGGCCGCAATAACGTTGCAGCAAAGCCGCCCATGCCGCTTGCAACAGGGTATTGAAGGTGACCTTGTTGTGCCGGGCAAACTCACCCAGGCGCGCGGTGGTGGTTGCGTCCAGCAGTACGTGGTGACTGGCATGGCCACTGCCCTCGCGCGGCGCCGGCAAGGCGTTGCCAAGCAAGGTCGGCGCGGGCAGCGCTTGCAGTTGCACGCGCCAGAATTGCTCGCTGGCGTCGGCGTCCTGCGCCAGCAGCCAGCCCACATAGTCGGCATAACGCCCGGTGGCCGGTGGCGGCACTTGTCCGGCGTACCGCTGCAAGACCTCCCCCAGCAGTTGGGCATTGCTCCAGCCATCCATCAGGATGTGGTGGCTGGTGTAGATCAGCTCATAACGCCGGGCCGCCAGCGGTACTAGCACCAGGCGCAACAACGGCGCCTGATGCAGGTCGAAGCCTTGTTCGCGCTGTTCAAGGGCCAAACGATCGAGGTCGTCAGGAGCGCTCTCCAGCACTGTCAGCGGCAATTGCACCGAGCGCTGGATCGCTTGCATCGCCTGCGCCTGGCCTTCCCAGATACATCGTGCGCGCAGCACTTCATGGCGCTCCAGCACCGCCTCCCAGCACTGGGCAAACCGCGCCACGTCCAGGCCTTCAATGGTCAGGCGCAGTTGATTGATGTAGGCGCCGGGCTCGGCATCGTAGGCGCTGTGGAACAGCATGCCCTGCTGCATCGGCGACAGCGGATAGAGGTCCTCGATCTGCGCCAATGGCAGGCCCAGGCCTTCCAGTTGTGCCTGGTCGAGGCTGACCAGCGGGAAGTCCGAAGGCGTCGCGCCGCCCTGTTGTGGATCGAGGCAGTGTTCAATCAGTTCGTGCAAGGTGCGCGCGCAGCTGTCCACCAGGGCCTGGATGGTGTCCCGACGAAAGACTTCGCCACTGAAGCTCCAGTCCAGTTCCAGTTCACCGGCGTAGACCCGCCCTTCCACACTCAGCCAGTTGGCCAAGGGCGTGTCCAGGCTCTGGGCCTGGCCGCCGCCTTCGCTGGCCGGTACGAACAACGCATCCTCACCAAATTGCTGGTCGAACTGTCCCAGGTAATTGAAGGTAATCCTTGGCTGGGCCAGGACCGCCAGTTCATTGGCCGCCGCGCCGTAGCGCAACACACCGTAGCCAATGCCCTTGTTGGGCACCTGGCGCAACTGTTCCTTGATCGCCTTGAGGGTGGCACCCAGCTCAACGCTTGGCGTCAGGCGCAACGGGTAGAGGCTGGTGAACCAGCCCACGGTGCGAGTCAGGTCGATGTCATCGAACAGCTCTTCACGACCGTGGCCTTCCAGCTGGATCAGCGCCGAAGGGTGTCCGGTCCATTGACAAATCGTGCGCGCCAGGGCCGCCAGCAACAGGTCGTTGACCTGAGTACGGTACGCCGCTGGCGCCTGTTGCAGCAGTTGACGGGTTTGCTCGCGGTCCAGGCGCCAGCGGATATGCTCAGCCACTGCCTGGGTTTGCCGGCCCTGCGGGTTATCCCGGGGCAAGTCGTTTGCCACGCCCTGCAATTGTTCGCGCCAGTACGCCAACTCAGCCAGCAGCGCCGGGCTGCGGCTGTAGTCGTCCAAGCGTACTGCCCACTGCTGGTAGGCGCTGGTCTTGTGCGCCGTGGTCAGCGGTTGGCCGGCCACGCCTTGGCCGTAGCCGCGCTGCAAGTCTTCCAGCAACACACGCCAGGACACCCCATCCACCACGAGGTGATGCAGCACCAGCAACAGGCGCTGGCTGCCGTCGGCCATGTCCACGAGCAAGGCCCGCATCAACGGGCCGTGCTCCAGGTCCAGGCTGGCCTGGGCGAGATCACAGTGCTCACGCAATTCCTCGACGCTGGCGGCCTGGCGCTGCCACAACTCCACAGTTGCCGACGGGGCATGAGTCTGTTCCCAGCCCTCCCCGCGCTCGACAAAGCGCAGACGCAAGGCATCGTGTTGCGCCACCAGCGCCTGCAACGCGCCAGCCAGTGCTGTGACGTCTACCGGCTGACGCGGAGTCAGCAGCAGCGACTGGTTCCAGTGCTGGCGTGTGGGAATATCCTCGGCAAAGAACCATTGCTGCACCGGGGTCAACAGCACCGGCCCCTGGACCGGGCCTTGCTCGATGGCCAGCGCCGACACTTCACGCGCGGCAGCGGCCAGGCTGCGTAGGGTCTGGTGGCGGAACAGGTCGCTGGGCGCCAGTTGCAAACCGGCCTGGCGGGCACGGCTGACCACCTGGATCGACACGATGGAGTCGCCGCCCAGTTCGAAAAAGTTGTCATCCAGGCCAATCTGCGACTGCCCAAGAATGTCTTGCCAGATCCCGGCAAGCAGCAGTTGCCGTGGATCCTGCGGCGCACTGAACGCCTGCACCTTGGCCTCACCGGCCCGCGGCAGCGCCTTGCGGTCCAGCTTGCCATTGGGGGTCGAGGGAAACTGTGCCAAGGCCATGGTCACCGTTGGCAGCATGTATTCAGGCAAAGTTTCGGCCAGGTACGCATGCAACGTTTGCGTGAATACCTCGTGATCCTGGGGCATTGCTGTCGGCACCACGTAAGCCACCAGCAAGCGTCCATCCTGGGCGATCACCAGTGCTTCCTTGATTTGCGGGTGACTGAGCAGGCGCGCTTCGACCTCCCCCAGCTCAATCCGCAGACCACGGATCTTCACTTGATGGTCGATCCGCCCGACGTACTCGATCACGCCATCGGCGCGATAGCGGGTCAGGTCGCCAGTGCGGTACAGCCGTTCGCCAGTACTGGAGAACGGGTTGGGTACGTATTTTTCGGCAGTCATCGCGGCCCGGCCCAGATAGCCCCGGGTGAGCCCGGCGCCGGCCAGGTGCAGCTCGGCAGCGACCCCGGTAGGCACCGGTTGCAGGTCGGCATCGAGGATATAACCCTGGGTGTTGCTCAACGGCCGGCCAATGGACGGCTGGCCCAAGGCTTCGCGAGGGGTCCAGGTGGAATAGGTGGTGTCTTCGGACGGGCCGTACAGATCAAAGACCTGCTTGATCGACGGTTGCTGATAGAGGCGGTCCACCAGGGATTGCTTGAGCGGCTCGCCGGCCAGGTTGATGATGCGCACACTCTCGGGGATCTGCCCGGCACGCTGCAAGGCATTGATGGCCGAGGGTACGGTGTTGATCAGGCGCACCTGGTCACGGGCCGGCAGCTCGGGCAGTTCCAGGGCATTGCGGGCAAGGATCAGCGAGCCGCCGTTGGCCAGGGTGACGAAAATCTCCCACACCGAGAGGTCGAAACACACCGAAGTGGAAGCCAGCACACCCTGGATATCTTCGCGACTGTAGACCTGCTGCGACCAGTGGATCAGTGCCAGTACGTTGCCATGGGCAATGGCTACGCCCTTGGGCTTGCCGGTGGAGCCGGAGGTGTAGATCACGTAGGCCAGGTTGTTGGGCGCAACCTGGGTGACCGGTGCGCTCAACGGGTAGCCAGCCAGTTGATCCATCTGCAACACCTGGGCCTGGGTCTGAGGCAAGTCGGCGAGCAGCTCGGCCTCGGTCAGCAGCACCTGAGCGCGACTGTCTTGCAGCATGTAGGCGACGCGGTCAGCCGGGTAATCCGGGTCCAGCGGCACATAGGCGCCGCCGGCCTTGAGCACGCCAAGCAAGGCAACGATCAAGGCGTCGGTGCGCTGCATGGCCACGCCAACGCGCACTTCGGGGCCAACGCCCAGCTCGATCAGCTTGTGCGCCAGTTGATTGGCCTGGCCGTCCAATTGGCGATAACTCAGAGTCTTGCTGCCAAAGGTCAGGGCCAGAGCGTCGGGCTGGCGCTCCACCTGCTCGGCGATCAGTCGATGGATGCTGCGCGCTTGCGGGTACTCAGAGGCGGTGGCGTTCCAGCCATGAATTTGCTGCTGATAGTCGCTGGCGTCGAGCATCGGCAACTCAGCCACGCGCTGCTGTACGTTGTCGATCATGCCGCCGAGCAAGTGGCTCCAGTGGCGGGCCATACGCTCGATGGTGGCGGGCGTGAACAGGTCGGTGGCGAAGGTCAATGCAGCGCGCAGGGTGCCGCCCTTTTCCCAGGTGTCGAGGCTGAGGTCGAACTGAGTGGTGCGGCTCTGCCACTCGACCAGGCTCAGGGAGAGTCCGGATTCCAGCACCAGCGCTTCTAGGTCTGCCACTTGTGGCTGGTGGTTGTAGAGCACCTGGAACAGTGGCGTGTGGCTCAGGCTGCGCTCCGGCTTGAGCGCCTCGACCAGGCGCTCGAACGGCAGGTCCTGGTGGGCCTGGGCGCCATTGACCACATCCTTGAGCCCCTGCAACAGGTCGCTGACCCGCGCCTGCCCATCAACGTGGGCAGCCATGACTTGAGTGTTGACGAACAGCCCGATCAGGCCCTCGGTTTCACCGCGATGCCGGTTGGCAATCGGCACGCCTACCCGCAGGTCAGTCTGGCCGGTGTAGCGAAACAGCAGGATCTTGAACGCTGCCAGCAGCACGGTGAACAACGATACGTTCTGCTGGCGAGCCAACAACCGCGCACCGTCGGCCAAGGCTGCCGGCAAGGCGAACTCATAGCGCTGGCCCTGATGGCTGGCCACGACTGGGCGTGCAAAGTCCGTTGGCAACTCCAGCACCGGGTGTTCATCGCCCAACTGTTCGCGCCAGTAATCCAGCTGCCGCGCCTGCTCCCCCGCCTCCAGCCAGCGGCGCTGCCACAAGGCGTAGTCGCTGTACTGGATCGGCAGGTCTGGCAGTTGTGGCGACTGGTTGCGTTCAAAGGCGTCATAGCATCGGATGAACTCGTCGATCAGCACGTTCATCGACCAGCCGTCCGAGACGATGTGATGCAGGGTCAGCAGCAACACATGCTCTTGCTCGGCGAGTTTGAGCAATTGCACGCGCAGCAAGGGGCCATTGGCCAGGTCGAAGGGTTGCAGCGATTGCGCGGTGGCGGCAGCCATCACCGCCTGTTCGCGCTCAGCCGGCGGCAAGTTGCCAAGATCCAGTGGTTCAATCGCTAACGCAGGCTGGCAGGGCACTTGCACCAGGCGCTCATCGGCCTGGCGCTGGAACACTGTGCGCAGGGTTTCATGCCGCGCGATCAGGCTGGCAAACGCCTGCTCGATGGCCGGCAGGCTCAAGGTGCCCTTTAGACGCACCGCTCCCGGCAGGTTATAGGCTGCGCTGGCAGGATCCAGTTGCCAGAGAAACCACATACGCTGCTGGGCGTAGGACAACGCCTGGCGATCCTCGGCCTCGACCTGGGCCGGAATCGGAAAACGCGAGAAGTCGATCCCTTCCTTTTGCAGCGCCTGGAGGAACAACTGGCGTTTTTCCAGGGGCAACCCGATAAACCGGCGAGCAAGTTTCAAGGAGTCTTCAGCGTTCATTTCTTGGGATCCGGAGCAATAGGCAGGAAGCACAAAGGCACGTCGTCCCTATAAAACGAATCCAGGCGGGAAAAATTAGCGCAGGCGATTGCAGTCATCGGGCGTTACATCAAACCCGGGAGAAGTCCGCGAAGCGGCCCTATCATTGACGGAGCACTGTATTTGCAACTACATTTAGTTACACGCAGGGAACGCCGTGTCCAAAAATGAAAAGCTGCTCGCCAAACTGCTTAACCTGCAGATGGCATTTACCTGGCCCGAGCTCGTGACATTGTTAGGCTGGCTGGGTTACCGACAAATCGAAGGGGCTGGGAGCCGCGTCAAGTTCGACATAGGCGACCCGAGTGCAATGATCACCTTGCACAAGCCCCACCCTGGCAATGAACTGAAGTACTACATTCGGCGCCAGATCATTGAACAGTTGGAATCAGGAGGCTTGATTCAGTGAGCAACCAGTTGAAACACAAAGGTTACATCGGCTCCATAGAAGCCAGCGTCGAGGACAATTGCCTGTTCGGCAAGCTGCTGTTTATCCGCGCCCTGGTCAGTTACGAAGGGCAGACCGTGGCCCAGTTGGAGGCCGCCTTTCGCGAGGCCGTGGAGGATTATCTGGCTACTTGCCAGACCCTGGGCCAGGCACCGGAAAAGCCCTGCAAAGGCTCCTTCAATGTACGGGTCGGCCATGATCTGCACCTGGCTGCGGCCCTGGCGGCGACGCAGAAAAAGGTCACGCTCAACGACCTGACACGCCAGGCGCTGAACGAGTTCCTGCGCCATCACCGTACAGACAGCCACCCCGCCCTGGGGTGACTCATCCCAGGCGGCGGTAGCCCAATAAAGCGGACACCAGCACCACTGCCCCGGCCATCAGCGCCACCCAGAACCCGCTGGCGGCGCCAAAGTGGTCGATCATCCAGCCGGAACTCGCGGCACCGATGGCCACGCCGATACTCAAGCCGGTGATCAGCCAGGTCATGCCTTCGGTCAGGCGGCTGGGTGGCACGACCTGCTCCACCAGCGCCATGGACACAATCAAGGTCGGGGCAAAAAACAGCCCGGACACAAACACCGCCAATGCCAGCCCGAGGATATCCCCCACCCACAGCAGTGGCAGGGTTGTCAGGGCAGTGGCCAGGCCACAGAGCAGGAACTGCCGGGGCAAGGGCATGTTCAGCTTCAGCGCACCGAAGGCCAGCCCCGCGAGGCACGAGCCGATGGCATACACCGACAGCACGATACTCGCGGCAGCCGGCTGGCCCTGGTGCTGGGCGAACGCCACGCTGACCACGTCTACCACCCCGACAATGGTGCCCATGGCCATCAGTAGGATTATCAACACCAGCACCGACGGCTGGGTGATCAACCAACTGCCCTGGTGCTCAAGTTGCGCGTGAATGGCAGGCTCGGTCTGTTTTTGCAGGACAAAGGCGGTCACGCCAACCGCCAACAGGATCGCCCCCACCAGCGGCCCCGCCTCGGGAAACAGCAGCACACACAATCCCACCGACAGCGGCGGGCCGAGGATAAAGCACACCTCGTCGAGCACCGATTCCAGGGCAAAGGCTGTTTGCAAACGTGGCTGGCCACGGTAGATCTCGGTCCAGCGCGCCCGCACCATGGCCGACATGTTGGGCATGCAACCGGCCAGGGCGGCAAAGATAAACAGGGTCCAGTCCGGCGCCTGCAAACGGGTACACAGCAACAGCAGCAACAACGCCCCACCGCCGATCATGGCTGCCACCGGCAAGACGCGGCCCTGGCCATAACGGTCTACCAGTCGCGAAACCTGCGGTGCGCAAAAGGCCGTGGCCAGGGCAAACGTTGCCGCCACCGCGCCCGCCAACCCATAACCGCCACGCAGTTGGGACAACATGGTGATCAGCCCGATACCGGTCATGGATATCGGCATGCGAGCGAGCATGCCGGCCGATACAAAAGCCCTGGAACCTGGCGCCTGGAACAGCTCGGCGTAGGGGTTTGCCATGGTGCGTGACCTCTTGCTGGGAACCCTGGAGCTTGCCATTCAATGCAATCCGGGGAAAAGATATACGGTGCGTATGTGACAAATCATGAGTAACATACGCGGCGTATGTCAACCACTCACCCACAACTAGCGAGCGTTTTCCATGAGCCGAGCCCGCGCCGAGATGATTGAAGAAACCCGCGCCCGCCTGTTGGCCAGCGCCCGCCATGCCTTTGCCACCCAAGGCTTTGCCAATACCTCGATGGATGATTTCACCGCCCGCGCCGGCCTTACCCGTGGGGCGTTGTACCATCACTTTGGCGACAAGAAAGGACTGCTGGCCGCGGTGGTCGCGCAACTCGACAGCGAAATGGATGACCGTCTGCAACAAATCAGCACTCAGGCCGACAACCCCTGGGACGGTTTTTGCGAGCGCTGTCGCGCCTACCTGCACATGGCCCAGGACCCCGAGATCCAGCGGATCGTGCTGCAAGATGCACCGGCGGTGCTGGGTGCAGACCTGGGGGCCCAGCAGCACTGCATCGAATCATTGCGTCGGCTGCTGGATGAATTGATGCAGGCCGGGCTTATCGAGCATGCCCCCAGCCTGGCACTGGCCCGGTTGATCAATGGCAGCCTGGTGGATACGGCGCAATGGATTGCCCATGCCGAACGCCCGGACGAATGCCTGGAGCAAGCGCTGCAAGGCCTGGAGTTGCTGCTGCGGGGGCTGAAACCCCATCGCTGAGTTGCTCGCCACAACACGAACCCGCGACAGCCATCAAGTGCGACGAAGCAGCAATGCCGCCACCGCACACAAGGTCAGCGCCACACACGCCAGGTAGAACGCGTCGCTGTAAGCCATCAAAAACGCCTGGTGCCGCACGCTCTGGTCGAGCAACCCCAGCACTTGCTGCTGCTCCGGCCATTGCTCCTGCAACAAGCCGCCGCCCGGCAAATGTTGCTGCAAAGCCGGTTCGAAAATGCTCAGCGATTCACCGATGCGCGCCGAATGCACCTGCTCGCGCACCACCACCAGTTGCGCCAGCAGGGCCGTGCCCACCGCGCCGCCCAGGTTGCGCAACATCGAGAACACTGCCGAGGCCGAGCCGGACTGTGCCTTGGCCAGCCCATGCACCGCCAGCACCGACAGCGCCACCATGATCAGCGGCTGGCCAATGCCGCGCACCACGATCGAGGGGATGATCACGTTGCTGGCGCTGTCTGCCGACAAGTGCGCGCCCATCCAGCAGCCCAGGGCCATGATCGCAAAACCGGAGGCCACGAGAATTTTTGCGCTCAACCACTTCATCAGTCGTGGCAGGAACGGCGCCAGCACCAGTTGCACCAGGCCATAGGCAATCAGGCTGACGCCAATTTCGCTGGCGTTGTAGCCCTGCATCTGTGACAGGTAATTGGGCACCAGGAATACCAGGCCGTACGTGCTGGCACCGAAGATAAACATCGCCACACTGGCCACGCCAAAGTTGTAGTGCGCCAACAGCCGCAGGTTGATAAAGCTTTTGCGGCCCCACAATTGTCGGCCGACAAAGCCCACCAGGCCCACCGCCGCCGCCAGGCTCATCCAGCCGATAAACGCCGAACCGAACCAATCCTTGCGCCCGCCCTCCTCCAGCACGATCTGCAACGCGCCCAGGCCCAGGACCATGCAGGCGATGCCCACCCAGTCGCCCTGGCGCAACAGCCCAAGGTTCATCGGCTGGCGGTCAATGGACCAGGCCACTGCCGCCAACAGCGCGATACCGGGAAACAGTTGCAGGTAGAAGATCCAGCGCCACGAATACACATCGGTCAGCCAGCCACCAATGGACGGCCCTGCGGCCTGGGCCACACTGTTGGCCAGGCTGAACAGGGCCATGCCCAGGGGGATCTTGCTGGCGGGCAGTTCGGTGATGATCAACTGAAACGATAACGGAATCAGCACCGCCCCCGCCGCCCCCTGAATGACCCGGATGATGATCATCACCGGCAGGTTCGGCGCCATCGAACAGGCCACCGAGGCCACCAGGAAAACCCCGGAGCCCCACAGCATCACCCGCCGCAACGAGAACACCTGCACCAGCCACGCGGTGAGCGGGATCATGATGATTTCCGCCACCAGATAGGCCGTGGAAATCCACGAGCCCTCCTCGAACGTGGCCCCCAGCGCACCTTCGATTTCCGGCAGGGCGGCGCTGGTGACATGCACATTCATGCCGGCCATGAAGCAGCCGAACAAACCACCGATCACCGCGACCCAGGCGCGAAACGAAACGTTCGAGGTGCGCCCATCAGCCTCCATGGGAACCGTCCTGCTGGCTGGCCGGGCGGGTGTCCACCGTGGCGATCACGGACATCCCCGGCAAGATCACGGGCGCATTCGTCTCGTCGGCCACCAGGCGGATCTTCACCGCAAAGCGCTGCACGATCTTGGTGAAATTGCCGGTGGCGTTGTCCGGGGGCAACAAGGCGAACACCGCGCCGGAACCGGGGGCGATGCTTTCGATCTGGCCGCGCCAGTGCTGGCCGGAAAAACTGTCCACCGCGATATCGACCGCCTGCCCCGGCGCCATGTGCTGCAACTGGGTTTCCTTGTAATTGGCGATCACATAGGCCTGTGCCACCGGCACCACCGCCAACAAAGGCAGACCCGGCATCACATACTGCTGGCGGCGGACCTTGCGCTGGCCCACTACGCCGTCGAACGGCGCGCGGATCGCTGTGTCATTCAAGGCATTCTGGGCCAGGGCCAGATTGGCCTGGGCCTCGCCCACCCGGGCCTGGGATTCGGCGATCCGCGCCTTCGCCTGCTGGCGGCGCGCCTGCAGCACCTGGCACTGGGCCTGCTGCCGGGCCACTTGGGCACGGGCTTCGGTCACCGCTGCCAATGCCTTGGCCCGCCCGGCGCTGGCGGTTTCCAGGCGCTCGCGGGTGGCGATCTGTTGATCCACCAGATCGCGGTAGCGCTGGAAGTCCAGGCGCGCACGATGGGCCTCGGCCTCGCTGCTATGCAGGGCAGCCTGGGCCTGGGCGATACGTTGCTGCTGCTCGTCGAGCCGTGCGTCGAGGGTGGTCAGGCTGGACTGGCGGGCATTCGCCGCCGCCCGGGCTTGCTGCAACCGCGCCTGGGTGCTGCGCAGCTGCTCGACAAAATCACGCTCATCCAGGCGCACCAGCACATCCCCGGCCTTGACCGGCTGGTTGTCCTCCACCAGCACCTGGGCCACGTAGCCGGCAATCCGCGGGCTGACGGCGACCCAATCGGCGCGCACGTAGGCGTCGTCGGTCTCTTCCAGAAATCGCCCCAACTGCCACCAATACGCGGCAAACAGCCCCGCCCCCAACAGCGTCACCAGTGATGCGCCCGTCAGCAGGGCGCGGCGATGGCGCTGCATCAAGCTGGGAGTGGATGGCAGGATCGCGGGTTCAACAGCCTGGTTCATGGCTTGGCTCCAAGGGCAGCAAGGGGTAAGGGTTGAGGTTGATCATTGCGTTGCCAGCCACCACCGAGCGCCTGGAACAGGTCGATCTGGCGGTTGATCAAGCGCAGGTCGGCCTGGGCCACGCGGGCCTGGAGGTTGACCAGGTTGCGCTCGCTGTCCAGCAGTTGCAGGGCATCAAGGGCTCCGGCCCGATAGCTGCGGGTGGCCAGCTCATGGGCCTGCTGGCTGTTGTCCAGCGCGGCCTGCAGGGCTTGGCGGCGCTGTTGTTCGCCCTGGTACAGCGCCAGGGCTTGTTCGACTTGTTTCAAGGCACGCAGTACCGTGCCGTCGAAACGCGCCTGGGCCTCGCGCGCCTGGGCCCGGCGCTGGCTCACTTGGGCCTGGGCAACGCCGCGCTGGGGAAAGCGCCAGGACAGCAACGGCCCCACGGAGTACACCAGCGCTTCACTGGTCCCCAGCTTGCCCAGGCTGCTCGCGGAGGACTCCAGCGCGGCACCGAAGGTCACCCGTGGATACAACTCGGCGCGAGCGACACCAATGGCCAGCGTGGCCGCTTGCAGCTGGCGCTCGGCACGGCGGATATCGGCCCGCCGCTGCACCAGCGCCCAGCCATCGCCCACGGGCAGCGGCGCCTGCAATTGTGGGCGCCGGGCACAGGTTTGCCGGGCCACCTCCAGGGGCGGCACGCCACTGAGCACCGCCAGCTCATACAGCGCCGCCTGATAGCGCGCAGTCAACATCGGCAGCGGCGCACGGGTTTCTTCCAGCAGGCCATTGAGGCGCGCCAGGTCCAGCGCCGTCGCCGCGCCGGCCTTCTGCAGTCTGCGAGTGACGTC
This sequence comes from Pseudomonas sp. FP2294, assembly GCF_030687625.1. NCBI lineage: Bacteria > Pseudomonadati > Pseudomonadota > Gammaproteobacteria > Pseudomonadales > Pseudomonadaceae > Pseudomonas > Pseudomonas sp. FP2294. The sequence continues at coordinate 2,071,348 of NZ_CP117441.1, read as the reverse complement.
GACACTGCGCTCCAACACCTGCACCGAATGAAGCTGCACCTGGCGGCTGAACGCATAGACACAGGCCTGGCCATAGGCCCGGGTGGTCTGCGCGGCCACGGTCACCCGCCATTCGTCTTCCAGCGCCCGCGCCGCATCTGCATCGGCACGGGCGGCGGCCAGGCGATAACGCACCTCGCCCCAGAGGTCGAGGGTGTAGCTCAGGGAAAATCCAGGGGCGTGGCTCCACTGGGTCTCGACCTGCTCATCGCGGGCCTGGGCCAGGGTCTGGTCGTCTCGGCTGCGGCCGTAACCGACGCCGTAGGTCAGAAGAGTCGAGGGTTGGCGTTCACCATCTACCTGCTCCAGGTGCGCCAATAGCGCGTCGACATGGGCGGCGGCGGCGGCAAGGTCCTGGTTATGGTTCAGGGCCTGCGCTACAAGCCGGTCCAATTGCGGGTCACGGTAAAGCTGCCACCAGCGCTCGGGCAGCGGTTGGGCCGCTGACCCGCTGGACAATTGCGGCGCCGCCCGGGCCGTCAACTGCGCTGCGGGCTCGTCGGGCAGGCCACGGCATCCGGCTAGCGCACCCAGCAGAAGCAGGGTCAGGACTGCCGGGGGGCGACTGCTGGTGGAGGGATGAACGACAAGGCTGGGCATCACAAAGCTCGCTGAGGAATGAGCTTTGCAGATTAGGCATGCGCCCTGGCGGATTCGCCCGCGCCAGGGCCATGTATCGTCGCCAAACGGACAATTGGGTTACATGAAGCAACATCAGGCCTGGGGACGAAAATGACTCGGCGGATAACCCAGCGAGCGGCGAAACATCGCGCTGAATGCACTCGGGCTCTGATAACCATGTTCCAGCGCCACCTCCAGGATCGAGGCGCCCTGGGCCAGCAGCTTCAGGCTCAGGGCCAGACGCGCACGCTTGCGCCATTCGCCAAAGCTCATGCCCAGTTCCCGCTGGAAAATCCGGCTCAGGGTGCGCGCACTCATGTTCAGGGTGTCGGCCCAGGATTCCAGGCTGCTGTCATCGGCCGGGTTGCGGATAAACCGGGTACACAACCTGGCCAGGCGGGCTTCGCCAGGCACCGGCACATGCATGGCCACCACCGGCGCGGCCAGCAGCTCCATACGGATCACTTCCACCATGGCCTGCAAGCGTGGGCTGTTGACTTCACCGGCGATCAGCGTCGCCGCCACGATCAGCTCGCGCAGCAGTGCCGAGACCTCGATCACCTGGCAGGTGCGGCCCAGGCTCGGCTCGACCTCGGGCATCAGGAACAGGGTGCGCATATGCACTTCGCCGGCCATGCGAATCTCGTGGGGCGTCCCGGCGGGTACCCACAACGCATGCCCGGAGGGCACCAGCCAACTGCCCTGGGCCGTACTGACCACCATCACCCCGGTGACGCCGTGGATCAATTGCGCCTGGGTATGACAATGGGGATGGACCACTTCGTCGTTGCGGTAGTTGTCGGCATAAGCCTCAAGCCAAGGCCGGTGCACAGTTGTCATGGGCTGCGTCTCACGTCGTTAAGCCACTGATTCTAACTAAAAGCCCGTTGGCGAAAACGATAGATATAGACAGCCATCGTCGCATTCCAGACAGGCCACTGAACTTGTGCCCCGCGCCGTCAGTCAGCTGAATGGACTTCTGGAATAAAGGCTGGATGGACAATGCGCATCTCGTTGGAACAACAAGTCGCCGTAGTCACCGGCGCCAGCTCCGGCATTGGCGCGGGGGCCGCCAGGGCGCTGGCTGCGGCCGGCGCGGCAGTCGTGGTGAACTACAACAGCCAGGCAGAACCCGCCCAGGCCCTGGCCGCGCAGATCAACCAGGCCGGTGGCCGGGCCCTGGCGATCGGCGCCGATGTGTCCAGGGAAGCCGATGTCGAACGCCTGTTCGCGCAGACCCTCGACGCCTTCGGCCACCTCGACATCCTGGTGGCCAACTCGGGCCTGCAAAAAGACGCCGCCATCAGCGACATGACCCTTGAGGAGTGGAACGCGGTGATTGGCGTCAACCTCACCGGCCAGTTCCTCTGCGCCCGCGCCGCCCTGCGTATTTTTAACCGCCAGGGCGTGCGAGCCGGCGTATCCCGGGCCGCCGGCAAGATCATCCATATGAGTTCGGTGCACCAGTTGATCCCCTGGGCCGGTCACGTCAATTACGCGGCCTCCAAGGGCGGCGTCGAGATGCTGATGCGCAGCCTCGCCCAGGAAGTCAGCCACCAACGGATCCGCATCAACGGCATCGCGCCGGGGGCGATCCGCACCGCCATCAACCGCGCTGCCACCGAGGGCGATGCCGAACAGCAGTTGCTGAAATTGATCCCCTATGGGCGCGTCGGCGACGTCGAAGATGTGGCCAACGCCGTGGTCTGGCTGGCCAGTGATGCCTCCGACTATGTGGTGGGCAGCACCTTGTTTATCGACGGCGGCATGAGTCTCTACCCGGAGTTCAAAGACAATGGTTGATCTGAAAAACGAAGCGCAAAGCGCCATCGACGCCCACGGCATTATCGGTGACATGCGCAGTGCGGCGCTGATCAACGATCAGGGCAGCATCGACTTTTTCTGCTGGCCGGAATTCGACAGCCCGTCGATCTTCTGCTCGCTCCTGGACTCCCCCGCCGCCGGGATTTTCCAGTTGACCCCGGACCTGCCCCAGGCGCGCCGGGAACAGATCTACCTGCCGGATACCAATGTCCTGCAAACCCGCTGGCTGAGTGATGAGGCCGTGGTGGAAATCACCGACCTGCTGAGCATCAGCGATGACGTTGATGACCTGCCCCTGCTGATCCGCCGGGTGCGCGTGGTGAGCGGCAAGGCCACCCTGCACCTGCGCTGCGCGGTGCGCCATGACTATGCCCGGGCTCCCACTCGGGCCACGGCCGATAACGCTGATGTGTGCTTCGAGGCGCCGGGCCTGCCTGGGTTGCGCCTGGCCAGCAGCGTGCCGTTGCAGATCGCAGATGACGCCGCCGTCGCCTGCTTTACCCTGGACCAGGACCAGGGGGCCGAATTTGTCCTCGGCGGCCGGGACGATATACGCGTGGCCAGCGACGTTACCGACCTGCACCTGCAGCACACCCTGAAATTCTGGCGCGGCTGGCTGGCCCAGTCCAACTACCGCGGCCGCTGGCGGGAAATGGTCAATCGCTCGGCCCTGGCCCTGAAGCTGCTGACCTCGCGCAAACACGGCGCGATCCTCGCAGCGGCCACCTTCGGCCTGCCGGAAGCCCCCGGCGGCGAACGCAATTGGGATTACCGCTACACCTGGATCCGCGACGCCTCGTTCACCGTCTACGCCTTTATGCGCCTGGGTTTTGTCCAGGAAGCCAATGACTACATGCGCTGGTTGCGCGGGCGCGTCAGCGACTGTTGCGGGCAACCGATGAAAATCAACATCCTGTATGGCATCGACGGCCGCCAGCAATTGCCGGAAACCGAGCTGAGCCACCTCAGCGGCCACGGCGGCGCGCAACCGGTGCGCATTGGCAACGAGGCCTTTGACCAGGTGCAGCTGGATATTTTTGGCGAACTGATGGACGCGGTGTACCTGGTCAACAAGTACGGCGAAGCCATCTCCCATGAGGGCTGGAAACACACCCTGGAAGTGGTGGACCAAGTGTGCGAAACCTGGAACCAGAAAGACGTCGGCATCTGGGAAATGCGTGGCGAGCAACATCACTTCCTGCATTCGCGGCTGATGTGCTGGGTGGCACTCGACCGCGCGATCCGCCTGGCCTCCAAGCGCTCGCTGCCGGCACCGTTCGCCCGCTGGGACCAGACCCGCCAGGCGATTTATGAAGATATCTGGAGCAACTTCTGGAACGCAGAACGCGGGCATTTCGTGCAGCACATCGGCAGCACTGCCCTGGATGGTTCGATGCTGTTGATGCCGCTGGTGCGTTTTGTGGCGGCCACCGACCCGCGCTGGTTATCGACCCTGGACGCCATCCAGAAAAGCCTGGTGCGCGATGGCATGGTCTACCGCTACCGCAATGACGACAGTCAAATTGACGGTTTGCAAGGCACAGAGGGGGCGTTTACCGCCTGTTCATTCTGGTACGTCGAATGCCTGGCCCGCGCGGGGCAAGTAGAAAAGGCCCATCTGGAATTCGAGCAACTGCTGCGCTATGCCAACCCGCTGGGGCTATATGCCGAGGAATTCGACAGCCAGGCGCGACATCTGGGGAATACACCGCAGGCATTGAGCCATTTGGCCTTGATCAGCGCGGCGACGTTTCTGGATCGCAAGTTGAGCGGGGAGAAAACCGTGTGGCAACCTTGAGAATCGAGCAGCGAAGTGAAACCCTTGTAGGCGCTATCAGGCAACTTCAACATTGGCTGTACTGACGTCATCGCAGCCTCGCTAACGCTCGACAGCTCCCACCTTTGATCTTTGCGACCTTGAGCGAGCTATCTGTCTGCCTCCTCCTGTATTCAAGGAACGAATATGAACCCGCCCCTGGCGCCCGAAAATGTTCAGTCGATACCTATGCCAACCGCACCACACCACGTGGATACTTTCCCCACCCTGCACACCGAACGCTTGCGGCTCCGGGAGTTGCCCCCCCACGACGCCCCGGCGCTGTTTGCGATCTATCGCGATGCCGAGGCCATGCCTTGGTTTGGCATCGACCCCATGACCGACATATCCCAGGCCCACGCCCTGATCGCCACCTTCGCCCACTGGCGAACCCAGGCCAATCCGGGCACGCGCTGGGGCCTGGAATACGCCGGTGAGTTGATGGGCACCTGCGGGCTGTTCAAATGGAATCGCCAGTGGAACAGCTGCGCCCTCGCCTGCGAACTGGCGCCGTCAGCCAGGGGCAGCGGATTGATGAGCGAGGCTTTGCGCAGCGTGCTCGACTGGGGCTTTGCGCAGATGCAACTGCACCGTGTCGAAGCGCTGGTCCATCCGCGTAACCTGCCGTCCCAGGCACTGCTGGGCCGGCTGGGCTTTACCCGCGAAGGCGTGCTGCGCGAGGCCGGGTTTTGGGCCGGTGGCTACCAGGATCTGCACGTGTTTTCGCTGCTGGCCCATGAACACGTAAAGGTTTCGCGCTAAAGTCCAGGCTCCCTGCTGTGACCCGAACGGAGTCCCAATGAGCCCCTCGATCGCGCTGCTGTATATCCGCACTCCCATGCTCGATATCGCCTACGAAGCCCATGACCCGGCCGACGGTGAAGTGGTGATTCTGCTGCACGGTTTTCCCTATGACCCTCGCGGCTACGATGCCATCGCGCCGGTGTTGGCCGAGGCTGGTTATCGCGTGCTGGTGCCTTACCTGCGCGGCTACGGCCCGACCCGGTTTGTGCACGCCCAGGTGATGCGCTCCGGCCAACAGGCGGCGCTGGCCAAGGATCTGCTGGACTTCATGGATGCCCTGGCCATCGACCAGGCCGCCCTCGCCGGTTATGACTGGGGTGGGCGCGCCGCGTGCATTGTCGCGGCGCTTTGGCCCGAGCGCGTGCGCTGCCTGGTCACTGGCGACGGTTACAACATCCAGGACATCGCAAAGTCCATCCAGCCCCGCGCGCCAGTCACCGAGCATCGGTTGTGGTACCAGTTCTACTTCCACACCCAACGGGGTATCGATGGCCTGACCGCCAACCGCCGCGAGTTGTGCGAACTGTTGTGGTCGCTCTGGTCGCCCTCCTGGGCTGCGGGGCCGAGCCTTTACCCGCAGACGGCACCCTCGTTTGATAACCCGGACTTTGTGGAGGTGGTGATCCACTCCTATCGCCATCGCTTCATGTATGCCGAGGGTGATCCGGCGCTGAAAGTGATTGAACAGGCGCTGGTGCAACCACCGCCGATTTCGGTGCCCACCATTTCGCTGTGCGGTGCCGACGACGGTGTCGGCCCGGCTCCCGAGGTGGATGACGACGTGGGTAATTTCAGCGGATTCTATCGGCGCCGGGTGCTCGCCGGGGTGGGCCACAATATTCCCCAGGAAGCACCGCAGGCCACGCTCGATGCACTGTTTGAACTGCTTGAACAGACTCAGGCCGGCGCCGAAAACCGCTCGCGATAAAGCTGCGGGGTGATCGACAAGGCGCGGATAAAACTGCGGCGCATGGTTTCTTCGCTGCCAAAGCCACATTGCGCGGCGATGCGTTTGATTGCCACGGCGCTGTCGGCCAGTTGCCGGCGTGCGGTTTCCACGCGGATCAGTTCCACCGCCCGGGCCGGGGTCTGGCCGGTTTCGGCGCGGTAATGGCGTACGAAGCTGCGTTCGCTCATGCCGCACGCGGCCGCCAGGGTCGCGATGTTCAAGTCCAGGTGCAGGTGCTCGGCAATCCACCCATGCAATTCGCTGAAGCGGCTGCCGCCCTTTTGCAGGGACAGGGTGACGCTGAACTGCGACTGGCCACCGGGGCGCTTGAGAAACACCACCAGGTGCCGCGCCACTTCCAGGGCCACCGCGCGGCCCAGGTCCTGTTCCACCAGGGCCAGGCACAAGTCGATGCCGGCCGTGACGCCCGCCGAGGTCCAGAGCGAGCCCTGCTGGATAAAGATCGGGTTGGCCTCGACCTGCAACCTGGGGTATTTGCGCGCCAGTTCCTCGCAGCGCGTCCAGTGGGTGGCGACCCGACAGCCATCGAGCAGGCCACTGGCGGCCAGCAGAAAGGCGCCGGTGCACACCGAAGTCATGCGCCGCGAGTGCCTGGCTTTTTGCCGGACCCACTCCACCAGTTGCGGATCCTCGGCCGCCCCATACACGCCCCAGCCGCCAGCAATCACCAGGGTGTCGCAGGGCGTGTCGGCGCCAGGCAACGGCTCGGCCACCAGGGCCAGGCCGGCGGAGGTCATCACCGGCTCGGCCTGGGCGGCAATCACGTTGACCGCATAGGGCAACGGCAAGCCTTGCTGGCGCGCCAGGTCGTTGGCCGAGGCAAACACTTGCAACGGTCCGGTGACGTCGAGCACCTGCACATTGGCGAAGGCGAGCACATGGATGATTTTCGGCATGATTGGCGTGATTAGTGGGCTCAATGGCGTATGCGCCAAAGCCTAGGCCACTAGAGTGAAGCCGTCCATCCCTCTTCCTGGAGTTTGACCATGACCTTGCAGATCGGCTTTGTGTTGTTCCCCGGTATTCAGCAACTGGACCTCACCGGCCCTTACGACGTGCTGGCGTCGTTGCCGGAGGTGCGACTGCATCTGATTTGCAAAGACCTGGCGCCGATCACTTCCAGCAGCGGGTTGGTGCTGTCGCCGACCACCACCTACGACGACTGCCCTACCCTGGATGTGATCTGCGTGCCGGGCGGCTCGGGGGTTGGGCCATTGATGGAAGATGAGCCGACCCTGGACTTTCTGCGGGCGCAATCCCAGACCGCACGTTATGTGACGTCGGTGTGTACCGGCTCGCTGGTGCTGGGCGCTGCGGGTTTGCTGCGCGGGCGGCGGGCCACCACGCATTGGGCCTACCACGACATGCTGGCCACCCTCGGCGCCACGCCGGTGCAGGAGCGCGTGGTGCGCGACGGCAACCTGTTTACCGGGGGAGGCATCACTGCGGGGATCGACTTTGCCCTGACCCTGGCCGCCGAGCTGTACAGCGAGGTGGCGGCGCAGTTGGTGCAGTTGCAGCTTGAATATGCGCCGGCCCCGCCTTTCAATGCCGGCCGCCCGGACACTGCACCACAGCAGGTACTGGACGAGGCGAATAAGCGCACCGCTGAATCACGCAAGACCCGGGGCGAAATTGCCGCACGGGCGGCGGCGCGACTGGGCTGAAGGCCGAACTATTTTCCCCTGTGGGAGATTCTATGGTTTTGGGGAAGCCCCCAAAACCGCTTTTGACTGGTATTCGCTCAGGTTTTTCATGAGCGAAAAGGCGATGCGCGCCAGCTTGCGGCCAATGATGACCAGGGCTTGAGTCGTTTTCAGGCCCCTGGCTAGATAACCCTCGTATAAAGGTTTCCAGGCTTCTGACCTGATACCTGCTGACGCCGCGTTATGCAGCAATCTGCGTATCTCTGAATCTCCCTTCTTGCTCAATGAGCGGCGTCCGCTCATTTGCCCAGAATCGGATACTCTCAAGTCCATTCCCAAGAACGCGATGTAAGCGTCAGCACTTTCAAATTCTCCTCGCTGAAACGCCATTACCAGGGCAACCGCTGTCAGAAAACCAATGCCCTCGACGGTTTGGCAGCGCTTGACCTGATGCAAAAGCCCCGCCTCAGTAACAGCATCTAATATCCTTTTCTCAATGAGCCCCTCATGCCTATCAAGACACGCTGAAATGCTCTTGGACGAGGCCTTGAGTGATGGCTCGCCCGCCCAGCTCTGATTCAGTGCAACACGCATTTTCACCAGTGCTGCGCGTCGACGCAGCAAGCTTTGAAGCTTGGTATAAATCTTCGGCGGCGGATTCCAAGCGCGTAAATCAGCCTGTTCATTCTTCAAGTAGCGAGCCAGCAACTGCGCATCACTGAAGTCTGTTTTAGCGCGACCACCTGTGCCTTTGCGGTAATGGCTAAGGCGATATCCATCAATCACGTAAACGATATGGCCCATCGAATGAGCCAAATTGACGGTATCCACGTGATAGATATTGGTGGCTTCAATTGCGATGGCGCTGCCCGCAGGCAAAGACTTCAGCCATGCCTTCAGCTCGTTTTTCTTGTTCGATACGATCTTTGTTTCAGCAGTTTCACTTTGATAAACAACTACTTCGGCTTTAGCGACATCCACTCCAATGATTGATTGCGAGACAGTCATTGCCATGAGAAAAGCTCCGGGTTAGGGTTTACGGGCTTGTCGGGGCTTCACCGTTGCGCTGGCTTGCTTCTATCGTCGGTCATGGCCGATGCATTCCTTATCGGCGCTTTGGTGAAGGGGTGGGACGAAGTCTCCCACGGTCTGTACTGGCTAGAGTCAGATGCTGGCTTTTAGTCCCACCACCCCTACAAGTCTAACCATACAAGCTGGCTTGCCTGCGATGGCGGTGTGTGAGCTAGCAGAAATGGTGCCTGAACTACCGCTATCGCGGGCAAGCCCGCTCCCACAGGGAGGGGCTCTGCCGGGCATAGAGTTTTGGCCATACCACAATGCGAATGTGGGAGCTGGCTTGCTCCCACCGGGGATAGTGGGCAGGTCTAGAAGTCGTACTTGACGCTGGTCATCAGGTTGCGCGGCGCACCATACATCCCATGGTTACCGGCATAGCTGAAATACTCACGGTCAAACAGGTTGTTGAGGTTGACCGACGTACTCAACTGCGGCGTCACGTCGTAGCGCAGCAGCAGGTTGGTGATGGCGTAGCTGCCCTGGCTGAATGTGTGCAGGTCCTCACCAACCTTGCTCTGCCAGTTCACCCCGCCGCCAACCGTCACTTTGTTCAAGGCCCCCGGCAGACGGTAAGTGGTGAAGGTTTTCAGGCTCTGGCGCGGCAAGGTGGTGACGATGCGTTTGTCGTCGGCATCGGTGCTGACCGCATAGGCGTAGCCCGCAGAGGCTTGCCAGCCTTCAGCCAACTCACCGTTGAGTTCCAGCTCGACGCCCTCGGTAGTGGTGCCCTTCTCGTTGCGATACGTATTGCCGCCCGGGGTGTCGATCCAGATCGCGAGGTTGTCCTGTTCCAGCTTGAACAGCGCCAGGCTGGTGTTGAGTTTTTCGTCGAAGAAACTGCCCTTCAATCCCAACTCGTAGCCCTTGCCTTCCATGGGCTCCAGGGCCTTGTTGTTGATATCGCGCACCCAACTGGCCTGGGGATTGAAGATCTTGGTGTAGCTGGCATAGGCCGACCAGTTGTCGGTCAGGTCATAGACCACGCCGGCATAGGGAATGTACACGCCGGTTTCCGACTCATCGGTGCGGGTGACGACGCCGCCGTAGGGGCTGTCTGCGGTTTCGCGCTTCCAGTCGATGACACGGCTGCCGAGGATCACGCTCAGGTCGTCGGTCATGCGCAGGCGGGTGCTCAGGTAAGCGGCGTATTGGCTTTCATCCACCGAGGATTTGCCGGTCACCGGGAAGTCCGGCTTGGCCGAGTGCCCGTCCCAGTTGAACAGGTTGTCGATGGCGCCCGCCGGGGAGCCGGAATACGCGTAGTTCCAGCCGCCATGGCTGGGCACGTTTTCCTTGTATTTGGACAGAGTCACGCCGGCGATCAACTCGTGCTCGCGGCCCAGCAGGTCGAACGGCCCGGTGGCGTACAGGTCGAGGTTGTCCTGGCGCGGCGTACCGGAGAAGCGCACCGGCAACTGCGTGGTGCCGCTGCCATCGCTGTCGAGGCTGCCGTTGACGTAGTTGAACACCTCATCGAACTTGTTTTGCGAATGGGTGAACTCGGCCTTGGCGCTCCAGCCGCTGTCGAACTTCTGCTCGATGGAGGTAAAGAAGCTGGTCTGCTCATGGTCGTTATAGGACCAGGCCGGCGCGGTATTCAGGGAGCGGCTGAGGTTGCTGCGCGAACCGTCGGTAAAGCGCGTAGGCAAACCGGAGCGCGCCGGGGCATCGACGTCGGTACGCAGGTAGCTGAAGCCCAGGGTCAGCAAGGTGTCTTCGGTCAGGTCGAATTCAGTGATGCCCTACAGCAATTGGGTCTGCTGCTTGTAGCGGTCGACCCAGGCATGTTCGGTCTTGTAGTCGGCCACCAGGCGCCCGCGCACGTTGCCGGTTTCGGTCAGCGGGCCGGACACGTCGAGGCCACTGCCGTAGCGGTCCCAGTTGCCCGCTTCAGCGGTGACACTGGCCCGCGCCTCGGCCGTCGGGCGCTTGCGGATCAGGTTGATGGTGGCCGAGGGGTTGCCCATGCCGCTGATCAAACCGGTGGCGCCGCGCACCACTTCCAACCGGTCGTACATCGCCATGCTCTGGGTGTAGTTGTCCATGCGCGCAACGGTAGGCACACCGTCGATTTCGAAGTTCTGGATCTGGAAACCACGGGAGAAATAGCTATCGCTTTCCGACCCCAGGCCATCACGCAACACGATGATGCCGGGGGTGGCATCCAGGGTATCCGACAGGTTGGTCAGGCGCTGGTCGGGGCTGTAATTCACATCGACAGCGGTGTCGGTATTGAGCTGGATTTCGCTGTTGTCCGCCAGTTCGATGCGCCATTGCTCACCGACCGAGGTGCTGAAATCGCTGGTCCAGGGTTGCAGCAGGCCGGCGTCCCTGGCGGTCCACGCCACACTGCCGGCCGCCAGCAACAGGGCTAGGTTTTTAATCACCCGACGCCGGGATATCGTCGGCAACAGGGTGGCGCTGACCAGCGCCTGATGTGCCGGGTCGCGCACCTCGTGCATACGCTGGAAAAATCGCTGGGAATGCTGCCAGACCTGCTCGTTGAGCGGATCCAATTGGCGCCACGCCAGCCACTGGGCGCGGGTCTGTTCGGTGACATCCGGCGCCTGCAACTCCAATTGCCCCGCCAGGGCTTGCAGGTAGGCCTTTTCCAGCTTTTGCCGACGAAAGTGATTGGACAACACGCTTTGTGCGACTTTCGCCAGAAAGCTGCGGGGCGCCTGGACTTCAAGGGGTTGGTTCTTGGCCAGCAAACGCAGGAACGTGTCCTGGGCCAGGTCGGCGGCGCTCTGCGAACAGTTCAGGCGACGCCACAGCCAGTGCTGCAGCCAGCGATGTTGCTGCTGATACAGCGTGGCCAGGTCAGTAGGGCTTGTCGCAGGGGTCGGGGGCATGGAGGGCGCGCGCAGAGGGCAAGCCGCAAATGATAACGGTTATCACATGCTTCATGACGCAATGCCCGCAAGTGCCACACGACTTGTAGGGTTCGCTGGCCCCTCCCCTGTAGGCGCCAGCGAGGAGCATCAATCTTCCAGCGGTTGCGGCGCGTGCTTGCCAGGCTTGCCCGCTGCCGGGGCGGCGGGTTCAGGCTCGGCGGGGGCGGCGGCTTCTTTTTCTGCCATGGGCATCTTGTCGACAGCCGCAAAGAACTCTGCAAGGTCAAGGGTATCGGGCGGCACGGTCTTTTCGACTTTCTTCTCGCCGTCCTTGCCCACCAGGATCACTTTGGTGCCGACACTGGCCCCCAGCTTCAAGGCGCGGATCAACGCGTTGGTGTCCTGGGCGCCGAGGTCCTTGCCGTCACGCTGGCCGACGGTGCCGATGCTCGTGTAGTTCACGGTGTAGAGCACCATGTTGCGCTCGGTGAACTTCTGTTTGTTCTCAGGCTGTTCAAGATCTTTCTTGAGCTGGACCTGAGTCGGGTCGATGGAGCTGGGTGCAATCACGATCAGCGGGCGGAATTTGCCTTGATCCTGTTCCAGCGGGCCTCGGTTATCCGCAGCCAACAACGGCCCCGTAAACGCCATCAAGGTAGCCAGGGTCAGCGACCGGACGAGCATGCGTACCTCCTTCCAATTCCATGCAGAGTTTTTGAGTTTCATGTCTGCGACAGTCAATTTCAAGGATGATTCCTACGCGACTATCAGAAAGAGTAGGCCAGGACGCCCGTGACGCAAGGGCTCGAGGTGCTTCGAGGCTCATTGTTTCTTCTGATTGCCAAGGCTCACTCCTCAGGCCAATCCGGCCAGTGCCGGGCGAACACCGGGGCCACCTGCGGGTCGGCGTCCACCTGCGCCAGGGCCTGGGCGCATGCAGGGTGGGAGTGTCGCAGGACGTCGCGTACACCCTCCCAGCGGGACACCGCCGCCGCCATGATACCCAGGGCATTGGGCAACCCCTGCGGGGTAAAGAGTTGCCCGGCAAATTGCTCGGCAAATACCTGCCAGGTCCGGTGCAGTTTCTGCTGGGTGCCCGCGATCAGTTGCGCCTGCACCGTCTCGTCGGCGTCGGCGAGAAAGCGTTGAGGGTAGTCGATGATGGTGATCGCCGAGTAGCAGTTGGCGGCGATATACACCAGGCCGCGAATGATCTGCGCACGGTGACCGGACAGCAAATCGCTGGCCGGATACGCCAGGCCCAGGTGAATCAGGATCGCCGCGCTTTCCGTCAACACGCTGCCGTCGGGCAGTTGCAGGGTGGGGATCTGCCGCAGCGGGTTGATCTGCCCAAGGGCCTCCATCCCCGCCCCGTCACCCCAGGGGCTGGCATCGACCTGCTGCCACGGCACGCCGCAGCGTTGCAGGGCGATTTCGATGATGCATGAACCAGAACTTTGCGTGCCGTAGAGCGTGTACATGGGCATTGCTCCTGGAGATTCAGCGTCCAGAGTGAAACGTTTTCCCAGGGTTAAAACAAGCCCATCTGACCACCGACCAGGGTGCTGAAATCATCATCGACAAACGGCAGGATCGCATCGGCCACCGGCTGTAATTGCCGGGTGACGTAGTGGTCGTAGTCAATTGGCGCCTGGCGCACTTCCAGGGGCTCGGGGCCGTTGACGGTGATCACGTAGCGAATCCAGCCACCGTTCTGATACTGGCGTGGGCGGCCCTGGCGGTCGTTGTATTCATCCGCCAGGCGCGCGGCCCGCACATGGGGCGGCACGTTGCGCTCGTAGTCGCCCAGTTGCCGGCGCAGGCGTTTGCGGTAGATCAGCAGCTCATCGAACTCGCCACTGAGGGTGCGGCGCACATAGTCACGCACATAATCCTGGTGGGGCTGGCGGTGGAAGATGCGCTGGTACAACTCCTGCTGGAATTGGCGGGCCAGGGGCGACCAGTCGCTACGCACAGTCTCCAGGCCTTTGTAGATCATCTCTTCACTGCCATCGGCACGGGTCACCAAACCGGCATACCGTTTCTTGCTGCCCTCCTCCGCCCCACGAATGGTCGGCATCAGGAAGCGGCTGAAGTGGGTTTCGTATTGCAGTTCAAGGGCGCTTTGCAGGCCGAATTCGTTGTGCAGGCGTTCGCGCCACCATTGGTTGACGTGTTGCACCAGGTCCTGGCCGATGCGCGTGGCATCCTCCTGGGAATGGGCACTGCCGAGCCAGACAAACGTAGAGTCGGTATCGCCATAGATCACTTCATAACCCTGGGCTTCGACCAGTTCGCGGGTCTGGCGCATGATCTGGTGGCCGCGCAGGGTGATCGACGACGCCAGCCGCGTATCGAAAAACCGACAGCCGCTGGAACCGAGCACGCCGTAGAAGGCATTCATGATGATCTTCAGGGCCTGGGACAACGGCGCGTTATGCTCGCGTTTGGCCACCTCGCGGCCTTCGGAAACCCGCGCCACAATCGACGGCAGGCAATGCCGGGTGCGGGAAAAGCGCGCACCGCGAAAGCCTTCCACCGACTCGTTGTCGTCGGGGTGGCGCAGGCCTTCGATGAGGCCCACGGGGTCGATCAGGAAGCTGCGGATGATCGACGGATACAGACTTTTGTAGTCCAGCACCAGCACCGACTCGTACAGCCCCGGCCGCGAGTCCATGACAAAACCGCCGGGGCTGGCCTGGGGCGGCTTGTCCCCCAGGTTGGGCGCGACAAAGCCCTGGCGATGCATCAGCGGCATGTACAAGTGGGTGAACGCCGCCACCGAACCACCGTTGCGATCCGCCGGCAGGCCGGTGACGCTGGCCCGCTCCAGAAGGAACTTGAGCAGCTCGGTCTTTGCGAAAATCCGCGTCACCAGCTCGCAGTCCTTGAGGTTATAGCGCGCCAGGGCGGGCTTGTCCTCGGCGAACATGCGGTTGATCTCGTCCATGCGCTGGTAGGGCGTTGCGATCGACTTGCCTTCCCCCAGCAGGGTCTGGGCGACATTTTCCAGGCTGAATGACTCAAAGGTCCAGGTCGCCGAACGCAGGGCCTCGATACCATCAATGATCAGCCGGCCGGCAGCGGCGGCGAAGTAATGGTTGCGGCTGCCGTGCTCGCGCCAGGCCATGGCCTCGCCGCCACGGCCGAGCAGCAATGGCACGTTAAGCCGTTGGGCATGCTCGTGGAGGACCCGCAGGTCGAACTGCACCAGGTTCCAGCCGATGATCGCGTCGGGGTCGTGTTGCGCCAGCCACTGGTTGAGGCGCTCCAGCAGTTGGGCGCGGCTGTCGCAGTATTCGAGCTTGAAATCCACCGCGCAGGTTTTGTTCGGCGGGCCGAGCATGTACACCTGGCGCTCGCCACAACCTTCCAGGGCGATGGAGTACAGCTCGCCGCGCGCGGTGGTTTCGATATCCAGCGACACCAGTTTCAATGCCGGGCGGTAGTCGGGCGCGGGCTTCATCTGCGCCTCCAGCAACATCCCGCCCTCGCCGGGGGTGCCGTCAAATGCCACCGGCGCGGTGATGAAGCGCTCCATCATATAGCGCTCGGGCGGGCGCACATCGCCTTCGTAGACATCCACGCCGGCCTGGCGCAGGCGTTTTTCCAGGTCCATCGCCTGGCGATGCTGACGGGTATAAAGGCCCAGGACCGGGCGGTGGTGGAAGTCACACAGTTGCAGCGGGCGCAGTTCCACGTCGCGCTCGCCCTTGAGCACCCGTTGCGCGTGCTCGCGGTGGGCCAGCGGAATAAACATCACCGAAGGCTGTACCGGTAGACGGATATACCGCGGCCCCTGGTCGGTCGCCAGCCAGAAGCTGACCTCCGTGCCCGCCGGGGTGTCGCGCCAATGCCGGGTCAGGACAAAACCCTGCTGTAAATCCACCTTGCCGCACCTCAGGAATCGCTTTCAGGGCGCGATTCTACTCGGCATCCGCCATCAGGCCTTAATAGAAATTTCTGGCCTTCAGATACGTCGTACCTCACGCACTAGTTTGTAAAGCGCCATTGAGCTGACCCAGGGCGATCCACGGGTGGCCAAGCTGTCGGCGAGCATCGAGTTCTAACCGGCACTTTACTCAAGGCAGCAAAGGTCAAAGGTGGGAGCTGTCGAGCCCCGGCGAGGCTGCGATGGCGGTGGGTCAGTCACCATCAATGCTGGCAGTGCCGCCGCCATCGCAGCCTCGCCGGGGCTCGACAGCTCCCACAAAGGATCGGCGGTGCCTCCAAAGTTGAGTCAACAGCATATGTCCAATGTGTGAGGGGCAGATGATTGGACAGTCCTGCCCCAACTGCGTAGTTTTCACAGACCGCGCACAAGGACTCTGGTATGGCCCCCGATCTCACTTCCATCGAGCTGTTCCTCAAGACGGTCAAGCTCGGTAGCCTGTCCCGGGCGGCCGAGCAGTCGCACCTCTCGCTGTCTGCGGCCAGCCGGCGCCTGTCGTTGCTGGAGCAACACTTCAAGGTCGCCCTGTTGCACCGCTCCTCCACCGGCGTCTCGCCCACGGCGGCCGGCGAGGTGTTGGCCGAGCATGGGTTGGCGATTTTGCGCGCAGTGGATGTGATGCACGCTGACCTCGCCGACTACGCCAAGGGCGCCACCGGCCGCGTGTGCCTGTATGCCAACAGTTCGGCGATGAGCCAGCAACTGCCCAGCCAATTGACCCAGTGGAACGCCCAACATCCCGGTATCCGCCTGGATATCCGCGAGGAGCGCAGCCGTGAAATCCTGCAGGCGGTGCGCGATGGCGTGGCCGATGTGGGCATCGTCACCACCCAACCGGGCGGCGAGGACTTGCGCTTTGCCCCTTACTGCCAGGACCGCCTGTGCCTGCTGGTGCCCGATGATCATCCGTTCAAGATGCGCCATGCGCGCTTTGCCGATTTGCTGGGCTATGACTTCGTCGGCCTGGAGGACAACGCCGCCATCACCGCACTGATCACCGAAGCCGCCGCCGCGATTGGCATGCCGTTGCGCCTGCGGATCCAGGTGCGCAGTTTTGAAGCCGTGTGCCGGCTGATTGCCGCCGGGCAAGGGGTTGGCGTGCTGCCCCAGGGCGCGGTGCAGATCTTTCGCAAGGAAATGGCCTTGCGCTTTATCGAAATTGACGACCCGTGGGCCGACCGCCAGATGTACCTGTGCATGCGCCAGGAACAGCCTTCTCCTACAAGCCTGGCATTATTCGACTACCTCGCTGCCCGCCACTGCGCCTAACCGCGAGCCTTCGAATTTTGCGAAGGCCACTTCCATAATCAGCAATTCCACCACCGTGGCACCTGTGCCAAGAATGTCCCCGCCTCACTGACAACAACAAAAACAGGAGACACGGCGTGTCCAATTCCACGACCAGCACCCCCCATCGGATTGCCGTGATTCCCGGCGACGGTATCGGCCGCGAGGTAGTGCCCGAAGGCCTGCGCGTACTGCAGGCGGTCAGTCGGCGCTTCGGCATTGCCTTTGAGTTCGATCACTTTGCCTGGTGCAGCGAACACTACTTGGCCCACGGCACCATGATGCCGGACGATTGGGCCGAGCAGATCGGTAGCCATGACGCGATCTTCTTCGGCGCCGTGGGCGCCCCGGACATCATCGCCGACCATACGGCGGTGTGGGAGTCGCTGCTGAAGATCCGCCGTCAGTTCGACCAATACGTCAACATTCGCCCGGTGCGCCTGATGCCCGGCGTGCCCTGCCCGCTCGCCGGCCGTGTGCCGGGGGATATCGACTTTATCGTGGTGCGCGAAAACACCGAGGGCGAATACTCCAGCGTCGGCGGGCGGATGTGGGAAGGCACGCCGCGTGAGATCGCAGTGCAGGAGTCGATCTTCTCCCGCGAAGGCGTGGACCGGGTGGTGGACTATGCCTTCAAACTGGCCCAGCAGCGACCGCGCAAGCACCTGGTGACCGCCACCAAATCCAACGGTATCTCCATCACCATGCCGTTCTGGGACGAGCGGGTGAACCTGATCGCCCAGCGCTACCCGGACGTCAAGACCGCCAAATTCCACATCGACATCCTCTGCGCACACTTTGTGCAGCACCCGGACTGGTTTGACGTGGTGGTGGCCTCCAACCTGTTTGGCGACATCCTCTCCGACCTCGGCCCGGCCTGCACCGGCACCATCGGCATTGCGCCGTCGGCCAACCTCAACCCCGAGCGGCGCTACCCGTCGCTGTTCGAGCCGGTACACGGTTCGGCACCGGACATTGCCGGGCTGGGCGTGGCCAACCCCATCGGACAGATCTGGTCGGCCGCATTGATGATCGAGCATCTGGGCAATGGCGACCCGCTTTACCAAGAGGCCGCAGCAGCCATTGTCTCAGCCATCGAGACGGTGCTTGCGCAAGGCCCGCGCACCCGGGAAATGGGCGGCAGCGCCAGTACGATTGAAGTGGGCGTGGCCATCGCCGAATGCATCGCCGGGAACAGGAGCTGAACATGATCAACGCACATTACATCGCCAACCAATGGCAAGCCTCGACATCCCTGGAAGACATCCCGGTGATCGACCCCAGCAGTGGCGAAAGCTACTCCAGCATCGCCCGTGGCACCGCTGCCGATATCGACGCCGCCGTCAGCGCCGCGCGCCTGGCCGTGGGCGAGACCTTCGACGGGCCATGGGGCTCGTTGTCGGCACTGGAGCGTAGCCGCCTGCTGGCCAGGCTGGGCGCAGCGGTGTTAGCGCATCACGAAGAGCTGGCGCAGATCGAAGCGCGGGACACTGGCAAGGCGCTGAAAGTGGCACGGGCCGATGCCACCGCCCTCGCCCGTTACTTCGAGTATTACGCCGGCGCGGCCGACAAGTTGCACGGCGAGACCCTGCCCTATCAAAACGGCTACACGGTGCTGACGGTGCGCGAGCCCCATGGGGTCACCGGGCATATCATCCCGTGGAACTACCCGATGCAGATCTTCGGGCGCAGCGTCGGTGCGTCCCTGGCGGCAGGCAATGCCTGTGTGGTCAAGCCGGCGGAGGATGCCAGCCTGTCGTTACTGCGCCTGGCGCAGATTGCCGCCGAGGTGGGCTTCCCGGCCGGCGCGATCAATGTGGTGACTGGCTACGGCTACGAGGCCGGAGCGGCGTTGTGCAGCCATCCGGGGATTGATCACATTTCGTTTACCGGTTCCACCATGACCGGCACGGCGGTGTCCAAGGCCGCTGCTGAGCGGCACTGCCCGGTGACCCTGGAGCTGGGCGGGAAATCGCCGCAACTGGTATTCGCCGATGCCGACCTGGACGAAGCCTTGCCGGTGCTGGTCAACGCCATTGTGCAGAACTGCGGGCAGACCTGTTCAGCGGGCAGCCGGTTGTTGGTGGAACGCAGTATCTATGAGGCCCTGGTGGAGCAACTCAGCCAGCGCTTTCGCGAACTGCGCACCGGGCCTTCGGCGCTGGACCTGGATATGGGCCCGCTGATCAACCAGAAGCAGCAACGCCAGGTGCGTGAGTTCGTGCGCGAGGCCGAACAGGCCGGGATCACCGTAGCCGCCCGCGGCCAGGTGGTGGCCGAAGCCGGCAGTGGCGGCTACTTCCAGGAAGCAGTGCTGTTTCGCGATGTGCCGCCCGACAGCCGCCTGGCCCGGGAGGAAGTCTTCGGCCCGGTGTTGGCCGTGATGCCCTTTGACGATGAAGCCGAGGCCATCCGCCTGGCCAACGGCACCGAATTCGGCCTGGTCGCCGGCGTGTGGACCCGCGATGGCGCCCGGCAGATGCGCCTGGCGCGCAAGCTGCGCTGCGGCCAGGTATTCATCAATAACTACGGGGCCGGCGGCGGGGTTGAACTGCCCTTCGGCGGCGTCAAGGCCAGCGGTTATGGCCGGGAAAAAGGCTTCGAGGCCCTGCTGGGCTTTACCACCTTGAAGACCATTGCGATCAAACACGGCTAAGCCATTACAACAACAAGAAAGGAGCACACTCCATGCGTCTAGCAAACAAAGTTGCCATCGTCACCGGCGCTGGCTCCGGGTTTGGCGAAGGCATCGCCAAGACCTTTGCCCAACAGGGTGCGCGGGTTATCGTCGCCGACATGAACGCAACCGGCGGCCAGCGGGTGGTCAATGAGATCGCCGCCAGCGGCGGCCATGCCCATTTCGTTGAGGTCAATGTGGCCAACGACGAAAGTGTGGGCGCGCTGCTGCGCGCCACCCTGGAGCAATTCGGCGGGCTGGATATCGTCATCAACAACGCCGGCACCACCCACCGCAACCGGCCGATGCTGGAAGTGGACGAGGCCGAGTTCGACCGAGTGTTCGCGGTCAACGTCAAAAGCATCTTCCTCAGCGCCAGGCATTTTGTGCCGCATTTTCGCGGCCAGGGCGGCGGCGTGTTCGTCAATATTGCCTCGACCGCAGCGATCCGCCCGCGCCCGGGACTGGTCTGGTATAACGGCAGCAAGGGTGCGGTGGTGGTCATGAGCAAAACCATGGCGGCGGAGCTGGGGCCGGACAATATCCGCGTCAATTGCGTGAACCCGGTGGTCGGCGCAACCGCGTTGCTCAGTGAGTTCATGGGCGTGCCGGACACCCCGGAAAACCGCCAGAAGTTCATGGCGACCATCCCCCTGGGACGTTTTTCCACCCCGCAGGACGTGGCCAATGCCTGCCTGTACCTGGCCTCGGACGAAGCGGCCTTTATCACCGGCACCTGCCTTGAAGTCGACGGTGGGCGCTGCGTGTAACTCAACGACCAAAGGGATCGGAGTCGATATGTGTGACTTACATAACAAGAACGAACCGAACACCAGGCAATTACTCGAAGGCCTGCCCAAGAACTGGGGCAAATGGGGACCGGACGATGAAGTCGGCGCCCTCAACTACCTGACCGAAGCCGAAGTACTGCGCGGTGTCGCTTCGGTGCGCCAGGGCAAGACCTTCACCCTGCAAGTGCAGATCGGCCATCCGGGCGGTGACCCGATGTGGCCGGCGCGCAACCCGTCGATGCGCTTCAATACCCTGGATCACAGCCACTATCACTTCGGCAAGCAACCCGAAATGACCGGCGGCGCGGCGTATTGCGACGATGTGATCTTCATGCAGTTGCAAGGCTCGACCCAGTACGACGCCCTCGGGCATGCCTGGTACGACAATCAACTGTGGAACGGCTACGACGCCATGAGCACCGTCGGCGGCATGGCCAAGGCCAGTGTGCTGGCGATTGCCGAGCGCGGCGTGGTCGGGCGTGCGGTGTTGATCGACATGGCCCGCCATCGCGGCAAGAAATACCTGGGCCGTGGCGAAACCTTCAACCACCTGGACTTGCTGGCCGCCGCCAAGGCCCAGGGGGTGACCATCGAAAAACGCGACATCCTGATCATCCGTACCGGCTCCATGGGCGCGTTCTACGAGTATGGCAAGACCGAGTTCTTCAAGGACCTGGTGGAACCTGGCCTGACCTACAGCCGGGAACTGGTGGAGTGGTTCCACGCCATGGAAATCCCCAACCTGGTGACCGACACCATCGCCAATGAGGTGATCACCGATCCGGTGTCGGGGGTGCAGATTCCATTGCATTGCGCGCTGATGCGCAACCTCGGCATCGCCTTTACCGAGATCGTGCTGCTGGAGGATCTGGCCGCCGATTGTGCCGACGACGGCCAGTGGAAGTTCCTCTACACCGCCGCGCCGTTGAAGATTGTCGGTGGCAGCGGCGCGCCGGTGAATCCGGTGGTGATCAAGTAGCTCACCAATCGTAGGACACGGCCAGGGACGCGGTGCGCTCCTGGCCGTAATAGCAACCAAAGGAGTAGTTGCAGGACGAAACGTACTCGCGGTCAAACAGGTTCTGCACGTTGAGGCTGGCTTCGGCCCCCTTGAATGTGGGGCTGACGCGGCTCAGGTCGTAGCTGACGGTGGCGTCAAAGACCACGAACGACGGGGTCTTGAAGGTGTTGGCCGAGTCGCCGTACTTCTTCCCGGTATACCGCGCACCACCGCCTACGGTCAGGCCGGCCAGGGCATCGCTGGCAAAGTGGTAGTCGGCCCAGGCACTGGCGCTCCACGGCGCCTGCGCCTCGCTGCGGTTGCCCTCGTCGCCGTAGTTGCTCTTGGTATAGATCGCGTCCAGGTACGACAGCGCACTGATCAACTCCACCTGGCCAAACCGGGCCTTGCCTTCAAATTCCACGCCCCGCGAGCGCACTTCGCCTTCCTGCAACTGGTATTCGCGATAGATCAGATCGCCGGTCAGGACGTTTTTCTGTTTGATCTGGAACACCGACAAGGTCAGCAGCGACTGGTCGTTGGGCTGGTATTTGAGGCCTGCCTCATACTGCTCGCCCTCCACCGGTTTATAGGCGCCGCCGCCACGCGCCGGGGCCAGCCGGCCGACGCTGGGCAGAAACGACTCGGCATAACTGACGTAGGGCGCCAGGCCGAAGTCGGTGAGGTAAGTCAGGCCGACGCGACGCGTGAGCTGCTTGTCTTTCTGCGACACCGTGCTGTGGTCCAGCAGGTCGCGATTGATTACTTCGGCCCAGTCTTCACGCAGGCCCATGGTGAGGATGAAACGGTCGAACTTGATCTGGTCCTGGGCATAGAGGCCGGTCTGCTTGACCGTGTTGTTCCACTTGGTGGTCAGTTGCGGCTGGCCAAAGGTGTGGTAGTTGGACGGCTGGTAGAGGTCGATGATTTCTGCGCCGTAAAGGTTGTAGCCCTGATATTTACGGGTGAACTCGCGGTGATCGAAGCCCACCAGCAAGGTGTGTTCCAGGGCACCGGTGGCGAACTTGGCCTGCAGGTTGTTATCGAGGGTGTAGGCGCTGTTGTGTTGGCGCCAGTCGAGCTTGGTGCGGCTGGCGCGGGTGTCGTCGGTGCTGCCATCGGGCAGCTCGACGAAGCGGTTCAGGTAGAAACCTTTGTAGCGGTCGTTGACGTCGGTAAATCGCGCGGTCTGGCGGTATTCCAGGTTGTCGTTGAAGGCATGGGAGAAGTCATAGCCCAGCACATACTGATCGCGAATATAGTTGTTCCAGTCGGAGTCGCCGAGGAAGGTATCGCGGTCGATATGCTGGCCTTTGGAGTTGCGGTACAGGGTGCCGATGGCCGGCAACGCCTGGTAGTCGGCCAGGGATTTGTCACGTTGGATCTGCGCATAGATCGTCAGGGCAGTGTCATCCGTGGGCGCCCAGGTCAGGCTGGGGGCCAGCAAGGTGCGGCTGTCGGTGGCATGGTCGACCATCTCGTTACCGTCGCGGACCAGGCCGATCAGACGGTAGCTCAAGGTTTTTGCCTCATCGAGGGGGCCGCTGAAATCGAGGGCGCCATTGACCCGGTCGTAACTGCCCACGCCAAACTTGACCTGGTGCCGGGCTTCAGTGGTGGGCCGCTTGGACACCAGATTGATCATGCCGCCCGGCTGGTTCTGCCCAAACAGCACTGAGGCCGGGCCCTTGAGCACTTCAATGCGTTCCAGGGTGTAGGGATCAATCTGTGGCGCACCACCGAGGCTGCCGGCGTAAGGCAGGTAAGCGCCATCGAGATACAACAAGGTGGGCGCGAAGCCACGGCTGGTCAGCTCGTCGGCGATGGTGTTGCGATCGGTGTAGCCGTTGGTGTCGACGCCTGGGGTGTAGCGCAGGGACTGGGTCAGGTTGCGTGCGCCCTGGACCTTGACCTGGTCGGCGGTGACCACGTTGACGGTCTGCGGGATCTCCAGGATCGGTGTATCGGTCTTGGTGGCCGTGGCGCTGCGAGTGGCCACATAGCCATCCACCTGGCCCCAGGCATCTTCCGCGACCAGGCCGGTGACGGTGGTGGCGCCAAGGTTCAAGGCGCCGCCTTCGGGCAGCAGGTACAGGCTCCAGGTGCCATTGTCGGTGACGGTCAGGCCCAGGCCGCTGCCGGTCAGCAAGTGTTGCGCGGCCTGTTCGGGGCTGTATTGGCCCTGCAACGCCGGCGCGCGGCGGCCTTGCAGCAAGGCCGGGCTGACCGACAGCGTGCGTCCGCTTTCCCGCGACAGCCGGCTCAGGCTATCGCCGAGGGCTGCAGCGGGCAGATTGAAATATTGCTGGGTGCTGGCGGCCGTATCGGCCAGGGCGGCCACGGGGTGGCCGACCACAGCCAGGGTTACGGCCAGGGTCAACAGGCAGGGACGGATCATCGAGGGTGCCATAGGGTGAGGATGCTCATTGTCAGGTTGGCGTTCCCTAACCTTGACTCGCGAGATCGGCGACCCCCTCACGCTGAGTGAAAATAATTCCCATTGGCTGCTCAGCGCACGTCAATCAGGGTCAACCAGGGGCCGTAGTGACTGATGCGCAGAGGGAAGGTCTGGGCCAGCGACTCCAGGGTTTGCTCCGGATCATCCAGTGGGTACACGCCATAGACGCGTACTTTTGCGGCTTGCTCACTGACCCGCAGCACGCCCCGGCGATACGGCCGCAGGGCGTCGATCAGCAGGCCCAGGGGTTCATCACGGATATCCACGCGACCGTCGCGCCAGTCCGTGCGGCTGCGTACCGAGAGCGGTACCGGGCGCACATCGACATCGCTGAACCACGCGGCCTCCCCCGCCTCTACACGGCGCTGGCTGCCGCCGAGCGTGGTGACCTGGACGCTGTGCAATTGCACCGAGGTCAGGCTGCCGGTGGCCTCCTGGCGCACCATGAATTGCGTGCCCAGGGCCTGGACTTCGCCCTGGGCGGTGGCGATCACAAACGGCCGGCGCGGGTCGGCGGCGACGTCCACGAACACTTGGCCCTCACGCAGGCGCACCAGGCGACGGCTGTCACTGAAGTGGATGTCCACCGAACTGCGGGCATTGAGACTCAGGCGGCTGCCATCGGCCAAAGCGAAAGTCTTG
Organism: Pseudomonas sp. FP2294; assembly: GCF_030687625.1. Taxonomy (NCBI): domain Bacteria; kingdom Pseudomonadati; phylum Pseudomonadota; class Gammaproteobacteria; order Pseudomonadales; family Pseudomonadaceae; genus Pseudomonas; species Pseudomonas sp. FP2294. The sequence continues at coordinate 2,046,907 of NZ_CP117441.1, read as the reverse complement.
CGCTCACCGGTGGCGGTGTGGCGGTCGGCCCACAGGCCATTGAGCGGCTGGGCGCGATCAAAGATCGCCGCACCGCTGACACCGAACAACACCAGGGCCAGGCCACCGCGCAGCACCTTGCGCCGCGATTCGGAATCCGGCGTCGCCAGGGCCTGGGTAACGGCGCGCAATTGGCCGGGACTGCGGGCTTCGACGCGCTGCAAATCAGCAATCGGCTGCTGCAGCAAACTGCCCACACGCTGCCAGGCAACGGTGTGCTGGGGGTTGGCCCGCAGCCAGGTTTCGAAGGCTTGGCGCAGCACAGGGTCGTCATCCCCAGCCTCAAGGCGTAGCAGCCAATCCACGGCGGCGCGAGTGGTGGCGTCCACCTTGGGGTAACTCATGTCAGGTCCGCCGACTCGGCCAGGCAATGCAGGAAAGCCCGGCGCAGATCGCGCTCTACCGTGGCCAGCGACACGCTCAACTGCTGGGCGATGACGGGCTGCGACAAGCCTTCGAGGCGATTGAGCATAAAGATTTGCCGGACACGCGGCGGTAGGCCGTTGAGCAGGCGGTCGATGCTTTCCAACGCTTCGCGCACCAGGGCCAGGTCTTCTTCCGAAGGGGTATAGGCGTGCGGCAACTGCGCCAGGCTGTCGAGGTAGGTCTGCTCCAACCGCTTGCGCCGCCAGAAGCTGAACAACAAGCGGCGCGCCACGGTACTGAGAAACGCGCGGGGCTCATCGAGTTGATGGAGCTGGCGCGCGTCCAGAATGCGGATAAACGTGTCCTGGGTCAGGTCCGCCGCATCTTGCGGGCACTTGAGCTGACGATACAACCAGGCGCGCAACCAGCGATGGTTGTCGTCATAAAGCGTTGCCAGAAGGACCTTGGGATCGGTAGGAGTAGACACGCGGGCAGCCAAGCACGTTAATGATAATTCATCTCATTATCTGCGCAGACTGCGGCTAAATGCAATTGCTTATCTACCCAGCGAAACCTCGCCCAAGACAGCTTGACGATACTGGCGTTAGACACGAGGGTCGCCCGATGTCTTGGCCGGCGTGGCGTACTGCGGTTTCAGGTGGCCTTGTTGATCGAGCAACCAGGCATCCATGATCTGGCGCACCACCGGGCCTGCCACGCGGCCGCCCGCCTCGCCGTTTTCAATCATCACTGAAATCACGATCCTGGGGTGCTCGGCCGGGGCGAAACCGACGAACAATGCGTTGTCGCGGTTGCGCTCGCGGGTCTTCAGGCGGTTGTAGCGCTCGCCCTGCTTGATTGCCACCACCTGCGCGGTACCACTCTTGCCCGCGATCCGGTACTGCGCACCGGCGGCCGACGCCCGGGCAATCCCGCGCGGGTCGTGCATCACCATTTGCATGCCGTGGTTGACCTGATCCCAGTCGCGCGGGTTCTTGAGGACGATATTGGGCATAGGGTTTTCGTCCGCTGGCGGCACGCCATCGATGGTTTTAGCCAAGTGCGGGCGATTCCACACGCCCTTGTTGGCGATCAGCGCCGTGGCCTGGGCCAGTTGCAACGGAGTGACCTGCATGTAGCCTTGGCCGATGCCGAGAATCACGGTTTCACCCGGGAACCAGGGCTGGCGACGGGTTGCACGCTTCCAGGCCTGGGACGGCATCAGGCCGGCGGATTCTTCGAACATATCCAGGGAGACTTTCTGCCCGAGACCGAATTCGGCCATGTAGTCGTGCAGGCGATCGATCCCCAGCTTGTGGGCCAGGTCGTAGAAGTAGGTGTCGTTGGAACGCATGATGGCGGCGTCCATATCTACCCAGCCATCACCACTGTGGTTCCAGTTGCGGTATTTGTGATCAAAGTCCGGCAGTTGGTAGTAGCCAGGGTCGAAGACCCGGGTCTGGGCGGTGACCACGCCGCTGTCGAGACCGGCGATAGCCACTTCCGGCTTGATCGTCGAGCCCGGCGCATACAAACCGCGCAGCACCCGGTTGAACAAGGGGCGGTCGAGGGAATCATGCAACGCGGCATACTCCTTGAAACTGATGCCGGTGACGAACGAGTTGGGATCGAAGCTGGGTTTGCTGACCATCGCCAGGACTTCGCTGGTTTGCGGGTCGAGGGCCACGACTGAACCGCGACGATCACCCAGGGCTTCTTCGGCGGCTTCCTGGAGCTTGATATCCAGGCTCAGGACGATGTTTTTGCCGGGGACCGGGTCGGTATGCTTGAGCACCCGCAGGACTCGGCCCTGGGCATTGGTCTCGACCTCTTCATAACCCACATGGCCGTGCAACTGCGACTCATAGAAGCGCTCGATGCCGGTTTTACCAATCGACTGCGTGCCACGGTACTCGACCGAATCCAGCTCCTTGGACTCTTTCTCGTTGATGCGCCCCACGTAACCAATGGAATGCGCAAAATGTGCACCCAGTGGGTAGTGCCGCACGAATTGCGGCTCGACCTCCACGCCGGGCAGGCGGAATTCGTTGACGGCCAGTATGGCAATCTGCTTTTCAGTCAGCTCATAGAACAACGTCACGGGCACGAACGGGTGGCGCGCTTGCTTCAGGGCCTTGTCGAAGACGGCGCGGTCTTCGGCTGGCAGGTGCAGCAGAGCGATAATCGAGTCCAGCTCCCCTTTCAGGTCAGTAGCCCGTTCGCGGGTGATGGTCAGGTTGTAACTGGGACGGTTATCGGCCAGGACCACACCGTTACGGTCATAGATCAGTCCGCGGGTCGGAGTGATGGGCAGAACATGGACACGATTGTTTTCGGAGATGGTGGAGTGATAGTCGAACTCCACCACTTGCAGGAAATACATGCGGGCGACCAGGGCGCAGGTGATGGCAAGCACCAATATTGCGCAGGCCAGCAGGCGCTTGTTGACCAGACGGTGCTCTTTTTCGTGGTCTTTGATGGGTATGGCTTCGGGCATTTCTACAGCATCTCGTTGAATAAGGGCGATGCCGCATCCTGCGGTAGAAAAGTCGGTCCCTGGGAAAAGCTGCTGCACCATACCAAATATGACGAAACACTTTGTATTGAATTGACCGAAGGGTAATTGAGGTGGATAGCGGCAGAGTTGCGGGTTAGTTTTTACGCGCGCCTTTTCGACCGCCCAAAACAAAACCCCTGTTTGCGTTAGCAAACAGGGGTTTTGGAATTTAATCTTGACGATGACCTACTCTCACATGGGGAAACCCCACACTACCATCGGCGATGCATCGTTTCACTGCTGAGTTCGGGATGGGATCAGGTGGTTCCAATGCTCTATGGTCGTCAAGAAATTCGGGTACTGAGTCGTGACCAGATGGCCTCGCTTCAGCAAATTGGGTATGTGATAGCTTTCGGTGTTTTGTGAGATTCGAACTTTCGGTTCATTTCGTCTTCACACACCGCAATCTGATGCTTTTGCTTGTTTCCAAGTCAAGAGTAGTCAAATTGCTTGGGTGTTATATGGTCAAGCCTCACGGGCAATTAGTATTGGTTAGCTCAACGCCTCACAGCGCTTACACACCCAACCTATCAACGTCGTAGTCTTCGACGGCCCTTTAGGGAACTCAAGGTTCCAGTGAGATCTCATCTTGAGGCTAGTTTCCCGCTTAGATGCTTTCAGCGGTTATCTATTCCGAACATAGCTACCCGGCAATGCCACTGGCGTGACAACCGGAACACCAGAGGTTCGTCCACTCCGGTCCTCTCGTACTAGGAGCAGCCCCTCTCAAATCTCAAACGTCCACGGCAGATAGGGACCGAACTGTCTCACGACGTTCTAAACCCAGCTCGCGTACCACTTTAAATGGCGAACAGCCATACCCTTGGGACCGGCTTCAGCCCCAGGATGTGATGAGCCGACATCGAGGTGCCAAACACCGCCGTCGATATGAACTCTTGGGCGGTATCAGCCTGTTATCCCCGGAGTACCTTTTATCCGTTGAGCGATGGCCCTTCCATACAGAACCACCGGATCACTAAGACCTACTTTCGTACCTGCTCGACGTGTCTGTCTCGCAGTCAAGCGCGCTTTTGCCTTTATACTCTACGACCGATTTCCGACCGGTCTGAGCGCACCTTCGTACTCCTCCGTTACTCTTTAGGAGGAGACCGCCCCAGTCAAACTACCCACCATACACTGTCCTCGATCCGGATAACGGACCTGAGTTAGAACCTCAAAGTTGCCAGGGTGGTATTTCAAGGTTGGCTCCACGCGAACTGGCGTCCACGCTTCAAAGCCTCCCACCTATCCTACACAAGCAAATTCAAAGTCCAGTGCAAAGCTATAGTAAAGGTTCACGGGGTCTTTCCGTCTAGCCGCGGATACACTGCATCTTCACAGCGATTTCAATTTCACTGAGTCTCGGGTGGAGACAGCGCCGCCATCGTTACGCCATTCGTGCAGGTCGGAACTTACCCGACAAGGAATTTCGCTACCTTAGGACCGTTATAGTTACGGCCGCCGTTTACCGGGGCTTCGATCAAGAGCTTCGCGTTAGCTAACCCCATCAATTAACCTTCCGGCACCGGGCAGGCGTCACACCCTATACGTCCACTTTCGTGTTTGCAGAGTGCTGTGTTTTTAATAAACAGTCGCAGCGGCCTGGTATCTTCGACCGGCATGAGCTTACGGAGCAAGTCCTTCACCCTCACCGGCGCACCTTCTCCCGAAGTTACGGTGCCATTTTGCCTAGTTCCTTCACCCGAGTTCTCTCAAGCGCCTTGGTATTCTCTACCCAACCACCTGTGTCGGTTTGGGGTACGGTTCCTGGTTACCTGAAGCTTAGAAGCTTTTCTTGGAAGCATGGCATCAACCACTTCGTCATCTAAAAGATGACTCGTCATCAGCTCTCGGCCTTAGAATCCCGGATTTACCTAAGATTCCAGCCTACCACCTTAAACTTGGACAACCAACGCCAAGCTGGCCTAGCCTTCTCCGTCCCTCCATCGCAATAACCAGAAGTACAGGAATATTAACCTGTTTTCCATCGACTACGCTTTTCAGCCTCGCCTTAGGGACCGACTAACCCTGCGTCGATTAACGTTGCGCAGGAAACCTTGGTCTTTCGGCGTGGGTGTTTTTCACACCCATTGTCGTTACTCATGTCAGCATTCGCACTTCTGATACCTCCAGCAAGCTTCTCAACTCACCTTCACAGGCTTACAGAACGCTCCTCTACCGCATCATCCGAAGATGATACCCGTAGCTTCGGTGTATGGTTTGAGCCCCGTTACATCTTCCGCGCAGGCCGACTCGACTAGTGAGCTATTACGCTTTCTTTAAAGGGTGGCTGCTTCTAAGCCAACCTCCTAGCTGTCTAAGCCTTCCCACATCGTTTCCCACTTAACCATAACTTTGGGACCTTAGCTGACGGTCTGGGTTGTTTCCCTTTTCACGACGGACGTTAGCACCCGCCGTGTGTCTCCCATGCTCGGCACTTGTAGGTATTCGGAGTTTGCATCGGTTTGGTAAGTCGGGATGACCCCCTAGCCGAAACAGTGCTCTACCCCCTACAGTGATACATGAGGCGCTACCTAAATAGCTTTCGAGGAGAACCAGCTATCTCCGAGCTTGATTAGCCTTTCACTCCGATCCACAGGTCATCCGCTAACTTTTCAACGGTAGTCGGTTCGGTCCTCCAGTTAGTGTTACCCAACCTTCAACCTGCCCATGGATAGATCGCCCGGTTTCGGGTCTATTCCCAGCGACTAGACGCCCTATTAAGACTCGCTTTCGCTACGCCTCCCCTATTCGGTTAAGCTCGCCACTGAAAATAAGTCGCTGACCCATTATACAAAAGGTACGCAGTCACCCAACAAAGTGGGCTCCCACTGCTTGTACGCATACGGTTTCAGGATCTATTTCACTCCCCTCTCCGGGGTTCTTTTCGCCTTTCCCTCACGGTACTAGTTCACTATCGGTCAGTCAGTAGTATTTAGCCTTGGAGGATGGTCCCCCCATATTCAGACAAAGTTTCTCGTGCTCCGTCCTACTCGATTTCATGACTAAGAGATTTTCGCGTACAGGGCTATCACCCACTATGGCCGCACTTTCCAGAGCGTTCCGCTAATCTCAAAGCCACTTAAGGGCTAGTCCCCGTTCGCTCGCCACTACTAAGGGAATCTCGGTTGATTTCTTTTCCTCAGGGTACTTAGATGTTTCAGTTCCCCTGGTTCGCCTCTTAAGCCTATGTATTCAGCTTAAGATAACCATCTTATGATGGCTGGGTTCCCCCATTCAGACATCTCCGGATCAAAGTCTGTTTGCCGACTCCCCGAAGCTTTTCGCAGGCTACCACGTCTTTCATCGCCTCTGACTGCCAAGGCATCCACCGTATGCGCTTCTTCACTTGACCATATAACCCCAAGCAATCTGGTTATACTGTGAAGACGACATTCGCCGAAAATTCGATAATACTCAATTTGAGTAACTCACAAATTTTACCTTAGCCTGATCCGTTACCAGTGAAAGTAACGTTCAGTCTATCTTTCTATCACATACCCAAATTTTTAAAGAACGAACTAGTCAAAGACTAGAAATCAACATTCACCATCGCATGGATGGAATGCTCATTTCTAAGCTTTATACAAACAGAAGCAGTAGTGGTGGAGCCAAGCGGGATCGAACCGCTGACCTCCTGCGTGCAAGGCAGGCGCTCTCCCAGCTGAGCTATGGCCCCGTATTTCTACAGGCGTTTCCCACACAAAATTGGTGGGTCTGGGCAGATTCGAACTGCCGACCTCACCCTTATCAGGGGTGCGCTCTAACCAACTGAGCTACAGACCCAATTTCGGGCTGCTTCTTTCGTCTTCTTCAATGAATCAAGCAATTCGTGTGGGAACTTATGGAGCAGCTGATGTCGTCGATTAAGGAGGTGATCCAGCCGCAGGTTCCCCTACGGCTACCTTGTTACGACTTCACCCCAGTCATGAATCACACCGTGGTAACCGTCCCCCCGAAGGTTAGACTAGCTACTTCTGGTGCAACCCACTCCCATGGTGTGACGGGCGGTGTGTACAAGGCCCGGGAACGTATTCACCGCGACATTCTGATTCGCGATTACTAGCGATTCCGACTTCACGCAGTCGAGTTGCAGACTGCGATCCGGACTACGATCGGTTTTGTGGGATTAGCTCCACCTCGCGGCTTGGCAACCCTCTGTACCGACCATTGTAGCACGTGTGTAGCCCAGGCCGTAAGGGCCATGATGACTTGACGTCATCCCCACCTTCCTCCGGTTTGTCACCGGCAGTCTCCTTAGAGTGCCCACCATTACGTGCTGGTAACTAAGGACAAGGGTTGCGCTCGTTACGGGACTTAACCCAACATCTCACGACACGAGCTGACGACAGCCATGCAGCACCTGTCTCAATGTTCCCGAAGGCACCAATCTATCTCTAGAAAGTTCATTGGATGTCAAGGCCTGGTAAGGTTCTTCGCGTTGCTTCGAATTAAACCACATGCTCCACCGCTTGTGCGGGCCCCCGTCAATTCATTTGAGTTTTAACCTTGCGGCCGTACTCCCCAGGCGGTCAACTTAATGCGTTAGCTGCGCCACTAAGAGCTCAAGGCTCCCAACGGCTAGTTGACATCGTTTACGGCGTGGACTACCAGGGTATCTAATCCTGTTTGCTCCCCACGCTTTCGCACCTCAGTGTCAGTATCAGTCCAGGTGGTCGCCTTCGCCACTGGTGTTCCTTCCTATATCTACGCATTTCACCGCTACACAGGAAATTCCACCACCCTCTACCATACTCTAGTCAGTCAGTTTTGAATGCAGTTCCCAGGTTGAGCCCGGGGATTTCACATCCAACTTAACTAACCACCTACGCGCGCTTTACGCCCAGTAATTCCGATTAACGCTTGCACCCTCTGTATTACCGCGGCTGCTGGCACAGAGTTAGCCGGTGCTTATTCTGTCGGTAACGTCAAAATTGCAGAGTATTAATCTACAACCCTTCCTCCCAACTTAAAGTGCTTTACAATCCGAAGACCTTCTTCACACACGCGGCATGGCTGGATCAGGCTTTCGCCCATTGTCCAATATTCCCCACTGCTGCCTCCCGTAGGAGTCTGGACCGTGTCTCAGTTCCAGTGTGACTGATCATCCTCTCAGACCAGTTACGGATCGTCGCCTTGGTGAGCCATTACCCCACCAACTAGCTAATCCGACCTAGGCTCATCTGATAGCGCAAGGCCCGAAGGTCCCCTGCTTTCTCCCGTAGGACGTATGCGGTATTAGCGTCCGTTTCCGAACGTTATCCCCCACTACCAGGCAGATTCCTAGGCATTACTCACCCGTCCGCCGCTCTCAAGAGAAGCAAGCTTCTCTCTACCGCTCGACTTGCATGTGTTAGGCCTGCCGCCAGCGTTCAATCTGAGCCATGATCAAACTCTTCAGTTCAAACATCTTTGGGCTTTTAAGAAACCCTAAACTTGGCTCAGCAATCGTTGGCTACATCTTTGATTTCTCGCGGAGTAACTTGTGATGCTGATAATCTTGTTGACTATCAGTCTGACTCCACAAGCACCCACACGAATTGCTTGATTCAGTTGTTAAAGAGCGGTTGGTTAAGATCTTTCGTCTCAACCGAGGCGCGCATTCTACAGCAGCCTCATTTGCTGTCAAGTGATTATTTTCAGAAGTTTTCGAGGATTTCCTCAACAACTTCAACCACTTGCGCTTCCGATCTCTCGTTAGCGGGAGGCGAATTCTACAGCGTTACACGCTGCTGTCAACACCTCTTTTTCTCCGCTTTCGACCGAGAGGATCGAAACGTTAATAGAGCCAAACAACACTGCTCTACCAACTCCTTCTGGGCTTCGATGAACTGAAGCAACTCGCTGTCGAATTCTGCGTAACTCTTTGTTTACCAAGGAGTTTTCCGTTTCGACTGCGCCGGAAGTGGGGCGAATTATAGACTTCCAGAATCTGCCGTCAACCTTTAATTTCATTTTTCTATCGAAGAGCCCAGCAACTCTCAAAAACCTCGCCTTCTATATAGAAGGCCCAAGAAATTGAGCAATATATTGCTCAATTGCCAGCAGTTGATCATCATAGTGCCCTCTGCCTCTATATGAACCTGGACAAACACCCCCAATGACCACCTCATCCCGCAGCCTGGGCTCGGCGCTGTTTCCTGTCGGCCTACTGCTGATTGCCATGGCCTCTATACAGTCGGGCGCTTCACTGGCCAAAAGCATGTTCCCGATTGTGGGCGCCCAAGGCACCACCACCCTGCGCCTGGTTTTCGCCAGCATCATAATGCTGCTGTTGCTGCGCCCCTGGCGCGCCAAACTCACCGCCAGGTCACTGCGTACCGTCATCGTGTACGGCATGGCGCTGGGCGGCATGAACTTCCTCTTCTATATGTCATTGCGCACCGTGCCCCTGGGTATTGCGGTAGCCCTGGAATTCACCGGCCCACTAGCCGTTGCCATCTATGCTTCCCGGCGTGCCGTCGACTTCCTGTGGATAGCCCTGGCCATTATCGGCCTGCTGCTATTAATACCCGTCGGTGAAGCAAGCCAAGGCATCGACCTGACCGGCGCCGCCTACGCATTGGGTGCGGGGATCTGCTGGGCCCTCTATATTCTGTTCGGCCAGAAGGCTGGCGCGGACAATGGCGTGCAAACCGCGGCTCTCGGCGTAATGATCGCCGCACTGTTCGTCGCCCCCATCGGTATCGTCCATGCCGGTAGCGCGCTGCTGACACCCGCGCTGATTCCGATCGCCATTGGCGTGGCGATTCTTTCCACCGCCCTCCCCTACACCCTGGAGATGGTCGCCCTGACCCGCCTGCCCGCGCGCACCTTCGGCACGCTGATGAGTATCGAGCCCGCGTTCGGTGCGCTTTCCGGGCTGTTTTTCCTCCAGGAATACCTGTCCCTGGCGCAATGGCTGGCGATCGCCTGCATTATCCTGGCCTCCGTGGGCGCAACGCTGACCATGCGTAGCCAGTCAAAGCCAATCATCGCGGCAGATTGAGACAGGATTTAACGAAGCTCTGGCATTTGCCGCTCAATTAGGCCATGTTTAGGCTGTAACTCAGTGTCAGTCATGGAGATTTTCGAATAAGGACATCCACCGACCCTACACTTGAGAGCGAGCAAAGCCAGCATCGGGCATTCCAACGGCGCGGCTATTAAGGATGGTAATGAAGCGAATTTTGATACTGCTTGTCGTCATCGCCTTGGCTGGGTGTGCCGCAACCACCAAGACAGAAGTCAAACGCGGAAAGAAAGGGCTGCATATCAACTGCTCTGGCCTGTCCTCCTCTTGGGACCAGTGCTACACCAGCGCAGCCAACTCGTGCGGCAAGAAAGGCTACAGAGTGATCGCCAAATCCGGCGACAACAGCGAGGAGCCGGGTGACTACCCCTTCGGCATCAACCCGGCCGGCTATACCAGCCGTAGCATGATCGTGCTCTGCAAGTAAGCGCTCATTCCTGCGAAATTCTCTGACTGAGCTCTTCATAGCTCGATGCAAGTACCTGCGCCTGAACCTGCGGGTCGACCATCATCCTGGCCACCACCAGTGCACCCACACACTGGGATAAGATCGCCCAGGCCAGGCTTTCGCTCTCCAAGGTCCGCGCCCAATTGGCCTGCAGCCGGCAAATCCACTCCTGGGCGTGTTGGCGTACCGCGATATCCGCACGGGCAATTTCCGCGCCCATGCTCGGCAAGGCGCAACCGTCTTGCACTTGCTCCACATGGGCCATGCTCAGATAGAACTTGAGGCAGCGCTGCAGGCGCTCCCGACTCTGCACCTCGCCCACACTCAAACGCTCCAGGCTTTGGCTCAACTCATGCTCGACGATGGAGCTGAACAGCGCGTCCTTGGACGAAAAGTGGCTATAAAAAGCCCCGCCACTCAGGCCAATGGCTTTCATCAGCCCATCTACGCCAACGCTGGCAAACCCTTCTTTTTTCGCCAGGGCCGCACTGCTGTGCAGGAGCTTGTCCCTGGTTTGCTGCTTGTGACTGACTGAATAGCGCATCGCCTCTCCCCTTGAAGACACCACCTTGACGCCTGCCGAATCGTAGCATAACGTTCGTTTAGTTAACGATCGTTTAACCAAGGACTTGCCATGACTGAGAATAAGAAAATCGTACTGGTCGTCGGCGCAGGCGACGCTACAGGCGGCGCCATTGCCAAGCGTTTTGCCCGCGAAGGTTATGTGGCCTGCGTCACCCGACGCAGTGCCGACAAGCTGCAACCCCTGGTGGACAGTATCCAGGCTGCGGGCGGCGAGGCTCACGGCTTTGCCTGCGATGCACGCAAGGAGGACGAGGTGATCGCGCTGATCGAGCAGATCGAAAGCGAGCTGGGTCCGATTGAGGCATTCGTGTTTAACATCGGCGCCAACGTGCCGTGCAGCATCCTCGAAGAAACCGCCCGCAAATATTTCAAGATCTGGGAGATGGCCTGCTTCTCAGGCTTCCTCAATGCCCGTGAAGTGGCCAAGCGCATGGTGACCCGCCAGCGCGGGACGATTCTGTTTACCGGGGCCACCGCCGGGTTACGCGGTGCCGCAGGCTTTGCCGCCTTTGCCGGGGCCAAACACGGTATTCGCGCCCTGGCCCAAAGTATGGCCCGCGAGCTGGGCCCGATGAACATCCATGTGGCCCACGTGGTCGTGGATGGCGCCATCGACACGGACTTCATCCGCGACAACTTCCCAAGCAAATACGCGCTCAAGGACCAGGACGGCATTCTGGATCCCGAGCATATCGCCGACAACTATTGGCACCTGCACCGCCAGCCACGGGATGCCTGGACCTTCGAACTGGACCTGCGCCCCTGGAACGAAACCTGGTAAGCACGCCAACATAACAATAAGCAGCGAGCATCCAACATGAGCAAAACCCTGGAATTTTTCTTCGACCTCGGCAGCCCCACCACCTACCTGGCCTACACCCAACTGCCCGGAATCTGTGCCGAAACCGGCAGCCAACTGGTGTATCAGCCCATCCTGCTGGGCGGCATCTTCAAGGCCACCGGCAATGCCTCGCCCGTCACCATCCCGGCCAAGGGCCGCTACCTGCTGCAAGACCTGGCACGCTACGCCAAGCGTTACGGGGTCCCCCTCAAGTTCAATCCGCACTTCCCCATCAATACCCTGACCCTGATGCGCGCCGTCACCGGCATTCAACTACGCCAGCCAGAACGCTTTATCGACTTCATCGACTGCCTGTTCCGGGCGATATGGGTGGAAGGGCGCAACATGGGGGATCCGGCAGTCGTAGCGGCGGTGCTGGCGCAACACCACTTCGACCCTGCCCAGGTGCTGGAGCTGACCCAGGATGAGGAGGTCAAGGACGCCCTCAAGCACAAGACCGAAGAGGCGATTGCCCGTGGCATGTTTGGGGCGCCTGCCATGTTTGTCGGCCAGCAACTGTTCTTCGGCCAGGATCGCCTTGACTTTGTCCGCGAAGCCTTGAGTTAAGCCTGCAAGCCGCTCGCCGGCCCACGCCTGCGAGCGGCCAGGCCTTATATAGCTGCCGTGCGCAACTGCAACCATTCCAGCGCGGCGCCGCTGAGCAACGGGCTCAAGCGTTGACGCACCTCGGCATGGTAGTCGTTGAACCACTGTCGCTCCTCGATCGTCAGCAGGGACGGTACCAGGCAACGGGTATCAATCGGGCACAGTGTCAGGGTTTCGAACTTGAGGAACTCGCCGAACTCGGTCTTGCCCGCCTCCCGGTTCAACACCAGGTTCTCGATACGCACCCCCCAACGCCCTGGGCGGTAGGTACCCGGTTCAATGGAGGTGATCATGCCCGGCTGCATCGCAGTTTGCGGCGCGGCCGCCGCCTGGTAGGCAATCACCTGCGGGCCTTCATGGACATTAAGGAAGTAGCCCACCCCGTGACCGGTGCCGTGACCATAATCCACGCCTTCGGCCCAGATCGGTGCGCGGGCGATGGCGTCCAGCAATGGCGAGAGGATGCCCTTGGGAAACTGCGCGCGCGACAAGGCAATCACGCCCTTGAGCACCCGCGTGCAATCGCGCTTTTGTTCCTCGCTCGGCGTGCCGATGGGCACCATCCGCGTGATATCTGTGGTGCCGCCCAGGTACTGGCCGCCCGAATCAATCAGCAGCAGGCCATCGCCTTCGATCACCGCGTGTTCTTCTTCGGTGGCATGGTAATGGGGCATCGCGCCATTGCCATTGAACGCGGCGATGGTATTGAAGCTCAACGACACATAATCCGGGCGACGGGTACGCGCGGCCGTCAGGTGTTCATCAATGGTCAGCTCAGTGATGCGCTCGCGGCCCAAGGCCGAGTCCAGCCAGGCGAAAAACTCGCACAACGCCGCGCCATCCTGCTCCATGGCCCGGCGGATATGCTCGGCATCCGCCAGGCTTTTACGGGACTTGGCCAATGTGGTCGGGTTGAGGCCTTCGACCAGCTTCACGCCACTGGCCAGATTCTCCAGCAGCCCCGCCGTCACGCGTGCAGGGTCCACCTGCAGGCTGGCCCCGTCCGGCACTTCAGCCAGGGCCGCGGCCACTTCACTGTAGTCGCGCAGCGTCACGCCATCCTGTTCCAGCACCCCACGCAACTGGGCATCGACCTTGCCGAGGGCAACAAACAGCGTGGCCTGCTGTTGGTTGATCAGGGCGAACGAGACAAACACCGGGTTGAACGAAACATCTGCGCCGCGCAGGTTAAACAGCCAGGCGATGTCATCCAGGGTGGCAATAAAATGCCAATCCGCGCCCTTTTCCTTCAGGCTGGCGCGCAGTGCCGCGAGCTTTTCGCCTCGGCTGACGGTGGCCTGGGGCGGCAAGTGCTGGTAGATCGGCTGGTTGGGCAGCGCTGGGCGGTCGGTCCAGACCTCGCTCAACAAATCAATATCGGTACGCAGGCGCGCGCCCCGCTCAGCCAACTTGCCGCCCAGGGTACGGGCCGACGCAACAGCCATCACCGCGCCATCCACTGCCACCACTCCGCCTTCCGGGGTTTGCTCCCCCAGCCACTCCAGCGGACCGGGCTGCCCCGGTTGCAACTTCACCAACTCAATGCCGCTGCCGTTGAGTTCCTTGGTCGCCTGCTCCCAGTAACGGCTGTCTGCCCAGACGCCGGCGAAATCAGCCGTGACAATCAGCGTGCCGACCGAGCCATGAAACCCCGACAACCATTGCCGGCCCTGCCAGTAGCCCGGCAAGTATTCGGACAGGTGCGGGTCGGCCGATGGCACCAGCAGGGCATCAATGCCCTCCCGCTTCATCAACTCGCGGGTGCGCGCCAGGCGCTGGGGAACCGTTCCATGGGGCAAAGGCTGCGTACTCATCATCTCTCCTGCTAAGCACTCATAATTGTTATGTATTTCAAACCGCCCAAAAGGCCGGTGCGCTGGCCAACGAGTTCTTGATCAATTGCACCGCCTGATCGATATCCTGCCCGGTGGTAAACCGCCCCAGGCTCAAGCGAATGGTGCGACCGGCACTGCGCGCATCATGCCCCAGGGCAAGCAGTACATGGGAGGGCGCATTGCTGGCTGAATTGCAGGCAGAGGTCGCCGAAAAAGCGATCCCGGCGCTCAAGGCCGCCGAATTGAACTCGCCTTCGCTGAAGGTCAGGCTCAAGGTGTGGGGGATCCGCTGGGTGGCGCTGCCGTTCAGGCGCACGCCGGGAATGTCCAGCAATTGCTCAAGCAAACGCTGGCGCAGGGCGACAATACCTGCCGACTCTTCGGCAAAGGATTGCGCGGCCAACGCGAAGGCACTGCCCATGCCTGCAATCTGGTGAGTCGCCAGGGTTCCCGAGCGCAGCCCGCCTTCGTGACCACCGCCGTGGATCTGCGCCGTGACGTTCTGCTGCGCCCGCGGCCCGACATACAGCGCACCGATGCCTTTGGGGCCATACAGTTTATGCGCCGAAAACGACATCAGGTCCACCGGCCAGTGCGCCAGGTCGATCTCGACTTTGCCCGCCCCTTGCGCCGCGTCCACATGCAGCAGCGCACCATGATCACGCACCCGCGCACCAATGGCCGGGATGTCGTTGAGCGTGCCCAACTCATTGTTGACCAGCATCAACGACACCAAAAACGTGTCTTCGCGCAGCGCCTGGCTGACCGCCTCGACGGTAATCAGGCCATCGGCATCCGGCACCAGGTAGGTCACGGCAATCCCGGCTTGCTGCAATTGGCGGGCGGCGTCCAGCGTTGCCTTGTGCTCGATCTGACTGGTGATGATATGGCCACCGGCCACGCCCCGCGCCTGGGTCACACCCTTGAGCGCAAGGTTGTTGGATTCGGTAGCACCCGAGGTCCAGACGATCTGCTCGGCCTGGGCGCCGACCAACTCCGCCACCTGACGGCGCGCTTGCTCGACCGTGTGCCGGGCCTGTTGGCCAAACGCATGGGAGCTGGACGCAGGGTTACCGAAATTGGCGTTGAAACCCAGGCACTCGACCATGACCTGGATGACCCGCTCATCCACCGGGGTGGTGGCGGCGTAGTCAAAATACAGAGGACGTTTATTCATGACGTTTAGAGACCCGCAGAGCATGTTCCCGAGATCAGCGTCTCAGGGGCAGCGACCAGTACAGAGTTCGTCAGGTTAACCTGATCGGATGCCGTTAAAGAAAGACCACTTTATTTAAAAGTGCGTAGGAACGCTCCTGAAATTGAGCTTAACAGGCTCGACGAAAAGGATGGAAAACAAAAAGCCCGAAGTTCCTGTACGGAACCTCGGGCTCTGGGACACCGCAGTTTGTCTCAGCTCGGACGGTCATGCAGGGTGACGTTGCGCTCGGCATTCATTGCACCCTGGCGATCAAAGCCCATTGGCGCCTGTGGCCGGGCTGCGAGTTCAGTTTTCTTCTGTTGATATTCATCAAACGACAAACCCCGCCGGTTCAGCCCTTCCATTGCCAATTGCCGGCTCTCCTCGGCGGAGTACGGGCGCAATTCAGGCGCCGGATGGCTCGCACAACCAGCAAGAAAAGAGGCGACCAGCAACAAGGCAACAGAAAGTGAATGGTTCATGACGAAGGTCCTGCGAATTGGGCGTTGAGGCAATGGACACAGGCTACTCCCGCCTTTTCATCGGGAAAAATCATCCTCTGTGATAGTCGCTATCAGTCAATCCTTCATATTTCTTTTTGTTCTATAAATATACAAACACATTTGTTTACGGAATAAAAAAGACCCTCTATAACAGACTCCCAGCGTCGCAACTGCCTCCACGAGCCGCTCGGCCTCGCCACTGAACGCCTGCAAGCGGCGCAGGCCTGGTACGAGGTGGCGCACCGCGTTGGGCCAGCCCCTGCCGACATCCACGTCCTATTCCTTGAGGTGCCCATGCAGCTTTTAACCCTTGCGCCCTCGCCCGCACTCGCCACGTCGATTCGCGCCACCGCGCAAGTCTTCGAAGACCCCAAATCCCGGGCCTTGCTCGCGCATATCCAGCAAGTGGCGCCCAGCGAAGCCAGCGTGCTGATCATCGGCGAAACCGGCACCGGCAAAGAGCTGGTGGCCCGCCATATCCATAACCTCAGCGCCAGGCGCAACCGACCGTTCGTGGCGGTGAATTGTGGGGCGTTTTCCGAATCCCTGGTGGAAGCGGAGTTGTTCGGCCATGAAAAAGGCGCGTTCACCGGCGCTCTCGGCGCCAAGGCTGGCTGGTTCGAGGAGGCCGACGGCGGCACCCTTTTCCTCGATGAGATCGGTGATCTGCCCATGGCCATCCAGGTCAAGCTGCTGCGCGTCCTGCAAGAACGCGAAGTGGTGCGCCTGGGCTCACGCAAGAGCATTCCGATTGATGTGCGGGTGCTGGCGGCGACCAATGTGCAACTGGAAAAAGCCATCAATGCCGGGCATTTCCGTGAAGACCTGTACTACCGCCTGGACGTGGTCAGCCTGGAACTGAGCCCCTTGCGCGAACGCCCCGGCGATATCCTGCCCCTGACCCGGCACTTTATCGACACCTACAGCCAGCGCCTGGGCTACGGCCCCATCACCCTCAGCCCCGAAGCCGAGCACAAGCTCAAGGGCTACAGTTGGCCGGGCAATATCCGCGAGCTGGAAAACGTCATTCATCACACCTTGCTGATTTGCCGCAATGGCCTGATTGAACGCGATGACCTGCGCCTGTCGAACATGCGCATCGAGCGCCAGGATGATAGCCAGCACAGCCTCGACCACAGTGCCGAAGCCTTGCTGGAGCGTGCCTTCCAGAAACTGTTTGACGAACAGGCCGGTGCCTTGCATGAGAAAGTCGAGGACGCATTGCTACGCGCCGCCTACCGCTTCAGCCACTACAACCAGGTACACACCGCCAACCTGCTGGGCCTGAGCCGCAATATCACGCGTACGCGCCTGATCAAGATCGGCGAACTGGCGGTCAACAAGCGCCGCCCAGAGGGAAGCCTGCAAGGTGAGCGCATGCTGCATCTATCGATATAGGCTGCACGCCAACGCGTTGTCGGCGCTGCGCTCGATACTGCGCAGCACCTGGAATGAACCGAAGGTCACGGCAGTAGCCTGATGGGCACGAATCAATGCCCAGAAGTTCTCGCCCTCGCTCTCCAGCCGCTGGAACGCCGTGGCACCGTCTTCGCGGGCCTGCCATTGCAGGTAGTTGAGCACCCGCCGCCCGTCATCACTGACCAGCACACTGGCACTCAGAAACCCCTCATGGCCTTGGGCCAGGCGCTCGCTCTGCTCGGACAGCGCCAACACCAGCGCGGACTGCTGCCGGGGCTCGATCTGAAACTCGATCACTTGGGTAAAACCATGACTTTTCACTGAAGCTTGCATGACAAATCCCCTTTAGCTGTAGGTGCCACGCAGGGTAAAACCTCTAGTTAAGTTAAGGTCAAGCCTCTGTTTGAGAAACTGTTGAATGCACCTTTACAGGGCAGTCGTCGGTTGCCCGCAGGCCACGAATGGCCTGACCTATAGTGAAAAGACCGGAAGACCCGGCCCCTCCCCCCCTCAAGGAGAGCGAAATGAGCGTTAAACCCATTCCCGATGGCTACCACAGCATCACGCCCTACCTGGGCATCGACAAGGCAGCTGAAGCCATCGAGTTCTACCAAAAAGCCTTCGATGCCACCGTTTTCATGCGCCTGGACATGCCAGACGGCAAGGTCGGCCATGCCGAACTGCGCATTGGCGATTCGCCGATTATGCTGGCCTCGCCCTGTGATGAAATGGCCTTCGGCAGCCCTGGAGCGCACCCCACCAGCGTTGGCCTGCATCTGTATGTGAAGGACGTCGACGCGCAGTACAAACAGGCGATCGCGGCAGGCGGCACGGCGATTTCCGAACCCAAGGATCAACTCTACGGCGACCGCTCCGGCACGTTGAGGGATCCCTTCGGGCACGTCTGGTTCCTCGCCACTCATATAGAAGAGCTGACCGAGGAACAGATTCACAAGCGCGCCAAAGAGCTGTTTGCATAAGCCCCGATCCCCTAAAGCCCGCGCGGGGCTGCGTAGCGGCCCCGACCAGCAAGACCACCTGACTCTTGCAGAAACATCGAGTAGCCAGGTTTTGGGGCTGCTGCGCAGCCCAACGCGGGCAAGCCCCCTCGCCACACTTTTTTGTGCTGACTAACTGAACAGCAATGAGCCCCAACAGGGGGTTCCCGCGCACCTGAAACATTTGCTTTCATTTGCGCCTTAGGGTTTTGCGATTCTCATCCGTCTTAACTTAGATACAGCCCGTCGCGTAAGCAAAAGCTACGACCGGCCTTTCCCGGGCCTTTTCTGCCCTCCTCCGATCAAGACCCCCATAGACATGTCGAAGAAGTCACGCTCCAAACTCTGGTTTCTCGTCCACAGCTGGCTGGCATTGCCCATCTGGTTCTTCGTACTGATCGTCTGCGTCACCGGGACCTTGGCGGTGGTCAGCCAGGAAATCGTCTGGCTGGCCAACCCGGAAATGCGCGCCAGCAAGCCATCGGACGATGCCGAACTGCTCACTTACGACCAGATCCTCGCCGCGATCAAGCAGGCCGAGCCAAAGGCCATTGTCGAGTCCATCGTCCGTCCGGACGAATCGCATTTTGCGCTCGACGTCGACATCAGCTACCCCGACGGCCGCTCCGTGGCGGTCTACGTCAACCCGTACACGGGGGTCATCCAGGGCATCAGCCCATCGTTCAACTTCCGCCAGTTCACCCGCGCCTTGCATGGCTGGTGGCTGGTGCCGTTTACCAATGGCTTCAGTTGGGGCTGGTACCTGGTGTCGTTCCTCGGGCTGCCGATGCTCGCCTCGCTGGTCACAGGCCTGGTGGTGTACAAACGGTTCTGGAAAGGGTTCTTCAAGCCAACCCTGCGCTTCAAGCATGGGGCGCGGATTTTCTGGGGCGACTTCCACCGCCTGAGCGGCATCTGGTCGATCTGGTTTATCGCGGTGATTTCCATCACCGGCACCTGGTTCTTGATCCAGGCGCTTCTCGCGGACAACCAGATCACCATCTCCAGCCAGCCGATCGTGCCGGTGATCTCCCGGGACAAGGTGCCGCTGTCGGCCCCCGGTGTACCGGCACCGATGATCGCCCTGGACGATGCCATCAACATTGCTACCCAGCGTATCCCCGGCTTCGACGTCAGCTTCGTCGGCTTGCCAAGCAATGCCTACAGTCACTTGAGCATCGGCGGCCGCGGCTGGTACCCGCTGATGTTCCAGACGGCCGACATCAACCCCTACAACGGTGAAATCGCCGCCACGCACCTGCTGTCCGACCGCTCGGGCCTGGAGTTCGTCACCGAGTCCATGCGCCCGCTGCACACCGGCGACTTTGGCGGGATCTGGATCAAGCTTGTCTGGTTCTTCTTCGGCCTGTTGCTGAGCATGATGGTCCTCAGCGGTCTGTTGATCTGGAGCAAGCGCACGGCCCTGGCCACGCTGCACGCGCTCAAGCGCAGCACCAAGGCCACGCGCAATACGGCGCCGGCCAACCCCATCGGCGCCATGCAGGCTGAAACCTCGGAGGGCAAATAATGAGCAAGGCCACCACCGTTCAAGCGCCCTCGCCACTGCGCGCCTTCTGGCTCAAATGGCGCTTTCACATCAATATCCTGCTGTTGCTGGTGCCCCTGGGCTTTATGCCCAAGTACTTTGCCGACGTCGCACTGTTTCGCGGCGACGCCGGCCTGGGCGAGCGCGAGGTCGGTGAAGTGCAGGTCGGCCCGTGGAGCATTACCCTCGCCGAGTTGCGCAATGAAGCGCCCCGCCCCGACCCGGCCGGCCCGATGAAATCCTTCAACGCCGCCCTGTGCGCCACCTGTGGCGACCAGGTCAAGGCCACCTACCTGCGCATCGGCAAGCCCCGCAGCCTGCGGGCCGCCGGGGTGATTTTCTTCGGCACCCCATACCGCATGGGCGCTGTGCTGCCGATCCCGGAACGCACCCCGCCCGACGCCGAACTGTGGATCACCATGGAAGGCTGGGACGGCAGCATGCAGCAGGCCTCCATTCCCTTGAGTCAGGCTTCGCCTGCCACCGTCGCCTGGTTGAACAAGCAAGGAGTTAAACCATGACTTTACTGCGCCTGACCCGCGCCTGCGCCGTGCTGATCCTCAGCCTGGGTGCAAGCAACTACGCCCTGGCCCACAACCCGATGTGCGAATGCAAGGAGATACCCGGCGAACAGATCCAGTGCACCGGTGGTTTTTCCGACGGCAGCGGCGCGCCCGGCGTGACCCTGGATGTGATCGGCTACGACGAGACCATCCTGGTGCCCGGCAAACTGGGGCCCGACTCGACGTTGACCTTCAAAAAACCTGCCGCTGAATTCTATGTACTGTTTGACGCCGGTCCCGGCCACGTTGTCGAGATCGACCAAGCGGATATCCAGGCGCCATGACCCCCATGACCCCAGGCAGCACCCAGGTGGTCCGGCCCGCCGGTGCCGGGCACGAAACCCTCTACGTCCTGCTGCTGTGCCTGATCATCCTGGCGGTCGCCGGCACGGTGGTGTCCCTGCACGGCGAAACCCAGGCCGTCGAGGCCGTGGCCAGCCACCAGTTGGACGCCCGCCGCGACCTGAGCGCGGCCGAGCAAGGCATCTATGCCGACCTGCGGGTGACCCTGGATGAAATCCAGTTGCTGGCGCAGGAACAAAGCACCCTGCCGACGCCGGCGCAACTGGCCGAAGAAGGCTTCGCGCCCTTCGCCCAGGACGCCAGTTCGGTCAGCCGTGGCGACCACCACTGGCAATTGCTGGCACCAGCGGCGTACCTGGGCCTGAGCCAGGCCAACGACACCAGCGGTTCACTGCTGATGCGCGTCAACGGCGCCGAGCCGGATATCTGGCTCAACCGCAGCGCCAACCTGGCCGCCCCCACCGACCTGAGCGACCAGGGGCTGATCGCCGCAGGCTGGCAGCAGGTCGTTGCGCAATTCGACGCTGGCGTCACCCGCCAGCATCGCCACTGAATTCATGCTGTCTCCGAGAGAAGATCGATTACCCATGTCTATGTCATCTCCCTTGCTCCGCCTGCTGCTGGTGGGCCTGTTCAGCGTGTTGCTGAGCCCCCTGGCCAATGCCGAGGCGGCCAAGCGCCTGCGTATCGGTATCACCCTGCACCCTTACTACAGCTACGTGGCAAATATCGTCGGCGACAAGGCCGAAGTGGTGCCGCTGATTCCGGCCGGCTTCAACCCCCATGCCTACGAACCGCGCGCCGAAGACATCAAGCGCATTGGCACCCTGGACGTGATCGTGCTCAATGGCGTCGGCCATGACGATTTTGCCGACCGCATGATCGCCACCAGCGAGCGTCCGGACATCCCGGTGATCGAGGCCAACGCCAATGTGCCGCTGCTGGCCGCCACCGGCAACGCGGCCCGCGGCGCCGGCAAGGTGGTCAACCCGCACACCTTCCTGTCCATCAGCGCGTCCATCGCCCAGGTCAACAACATCGCCCGGGAACTGGGCAAGCTCGACCCGGACAACGCCAAGGCCTATACCCAGAACGCCCGTGCCTACGGCAAGCGCCTGCGCCAGATGCGCGCCGACGCCCTGGCCAAGCTCACCAGCGCGCCCAACGCCGATCTGCGGGTGGCCACGGTGCACGCCGCCTACGACTACCTGTTGCGCGAGTTCGGCCTCGAAGTGACCGCCGTGGTCGAACCGGCCCACGGCATCGAGCCAAGCCCGAGCCAATTGAAGAAAACCATCGACCAACTGCGCGAGCTGGACGTCAAGGTGATCTTCTCGGAGATGGATTTCCCGTCCTCCTACGTCGATACCATCCAGCGTGAGTCGGGGGTCAAACTGTACCCGCTGTCGCATATTTCCTACGGTGAATACAGCGCCGAGAAGTACGAAGTGGAAATGACCGGCAACCTCAATACCGTGGTCCGGGCGATCCAGGAGTCGGGGGCATGACCGCGGCTGAACACCTGAATGTGGCCAGCATCGGCCCGACGATTGAGTTCGATAACGTCTCGCTGACCCTGGGCCGTACCGCGATCCTCGATAGCGTCAGCTTCCAGGTACAACCGGGCAGCATCCACGCCCTGGTCGGCCCCAACGGCGGCGGCAAGAGCTCGCTGATCAAGACCCTGCTGGGGCAGACGCCACACCAGGGCCAATTGAGCCTGCACTGGCCGAACACTCCCGGCACCATCGGCTACGTGCCCCAGGCCCTGGAGTTCGACCGTGGCCTGCCGATGACCGTCGACGACTTCATGGCTGCCATGTGCCAGCGGCGCCCGGCGTTTCTCGGCTTGTCCCGGCATTACGCCGGGGCGATTGGCGAGGCGCTGGAGCGCGTGGGCATGCAAGACAAGCGCAAGCGCCGCATGGGTGCGCTGTCCGGCGGCGAGCGCCAGCGTGTGCTGCTGGCCCAGGGTTTGATCCCGGCGCCGCAACTGCTGGTACTCGATGAACCGATGTCGGCCCTCGACGAAGCCGGGATCCAGGTGTTCGAACGCCTGCTGGGCGACTGGCGCCAGGCCGGGATTACCGTGCTGTGGATCGAACACGACCTGGAGGCCGTGGGCCGCCTGGCGGATCGCGTCACCGGCCTGAACCGCCGCCTGCTGTTTGATGCCACGCCCAAGGAGGCACTGACCCCGGAACGCCTGCTGACGCTGTTTTCCACTCACCCACGGAGCGCAGCCCAATGAGCTACGAAGCCTTTCGCTTGATGGTCCAGGGCTGGGCTTCCTCCGGCTACTTGCCGGAAGCCCTGGCCTATGGGTTTGTGGTCAATGCCTTGCTCGCCGGCCTGTTGATCGGCCCGGTACTCGGTGGCCTGGGCACGCTGGTGGTGGTCAAGCGCTTTGCGTTTTTCTCCGAAGCCGTCGGCCATGCTGCACTGACCGGCGTGGCCGTGGGCATTCTGCTGGGGGAACCCTACACCGGGCCTTACGGCAGCCTGTTCGGCTACTGCCTGTTGTTCGGCATCCTGCTCAATTACCTGCGCAACCGCACCGGCCTGGCCCCCGATACGCTGATCGGCGTGTTCCTCTCGGTGTCCCTGGCCCTGGGCGCGAGCCTGTTGCTGATCCTGGCGGGCAAGATCAACGTGCATATCCTGGAAAACGTGCTGTTTGGTTCGGTCCTGACCGTCAACGGCAATGACCTGGCGGTGCTGGCGGTGGTCGGCTCACTGGTGATGGCCCTGGCGTTGCCGCTGTACAACCGCATCATGCTCGCCAGCTTCAACCCGCAACTGGCTGCCGTGCGTGGCGTGGCGGTGAAGACCCTGGACTACCTGTTCGTGATCCTGGTGACGTTGATCACGGTGGCGGCGGTCAAGGTCATCGGTGCGATCCTGGTAGGCGCACTGCTGGTGATCCCGGCCGCCGCGGCTCGGCTGTTGAGCCAGTCACTCAAGGGCTTATTCTGGATCTCGGTGGTGATTGCCACGCTCAGCACCCTATGCGGGATTCTGTTGCCGATCATCTTCGACCTGCCTATCCCGTCCGGTGCCGCGATCATCCTCGTCGCCGGCATCGCCTTCGCCCTGGCCGCCATCGCGCGCGGCACGGTCCCCAGCCTGAAAGGGAATCTCGGATAATGCGCCCCGTTCTACGCCCCCTCGCCCTGGCCATCGCCTGCCTGATCAGCACCCCGCTACTGGCAGCCGAAACGACCAAACCCCTGCCGGTCGCCGCCCACGCCGCCAAACCGGTCAAAGTCCTCGCGGCCTTGCCCGTGACCTACGGCCTGGCCGCCACCCTGCTCAAGGGCACTGCGGTCAAGCTGGAGCGTGCGGCACCGGCCAACCTGCCGGGTTCGCGCCAGACCTCGTACTTTACCGGGCGTGGCGCGCCAGCCTTGCATAGCCTGGCGCTGGACGCCGATGCGGCGATCGGCCTGCGCTCGCTGTGGCCGGATGACCCGCTGTACCCAGTGGCCCGGCGCAGCAATATCCGCATTGTCGAAGTGGACGCGGCGCGCCCGGTAGACGGCGGTCTGCCAGGCGTGGCCCTGCAACCGGGGACTGTGGATGGCCTCAATAGCCAGCCGTGGCAGTCGAGCAACAACCTGGGGCGCATGGCCGATGTCATGGCTGCCGACCTGAGCAGGCTGGCGCCCGGCGCCAAGGCCCAGATCGACGGCAACCTGGCCAGCCTCAAGCAACGCCTGCTCAAGCTGACTGCCGACAGCGAGGCCCGCCTGGCCCAGGCCGATAACCTGAGTGTGGTCAGCCTGAGTGATCATTTTGCTTATCTGATAAGTGGATTGAATCTGGAGTTGGTCAGCACCGATCCGCGGCCGGATGCCGAGTGGTCTGCGCAGGCGCTACAAATGCTGACGACCAGCCTGAAGGACAACGACGTGGCGTTAGTGCTGCACCATCGCCAACCGGCTGAGGCGGTGAAAGCGGCTATCAGTGCAGGGGGGTCGAAGTTGCTGGTGCTGGGTACTGACGGTGCGGACCCGGTAGCGGAATTGGAAGGGAATGTGGATCAGGTGATCAAGGCCTTGGTGCCCTGAAAGCAAGGCAATACCCCTGTGTGTGTGCGAGCTTATGTGGGAGCGGGGTTGTGTGGGAGCGGGCTTGCCCGCGATGGCGGTGTATCAGTCAACTAATGTATCGACTGACACTTAGCCATCGCGGCATAGGTATCTACACAACTCTTTTATCTAGTGCTTATTGGGTTTGTTTACATATCCGTTGCTGCGGTCACGGCCACTTAGGGTTCCGCCCTTACGGCGGGTCACTTTTGGAAAAGAGCCCGGAGTGCCGGCCCAGCCAAAAGTAACCAAAAGGGCTCCTGCCCCACCACTCGGTGCCTCGCCTAGGCTCGGCATGCCCGCAGTCAGGCATTGCTCCGTGGGCCCGCCGCGATCGGCCATCCATGGCCGTGTCGCGGCTACCCCGGCATCCATGCCGGGGTGCCCACTGCGCAATACCTGCCTGCGGCCATCGTGGTTTAACGGGGCGCCTGAGATCAAGATCAAAAGCCAGATCAAAAGCGGAGCAACAGCAAAGCCGGGGTGCGAAGCTGCATTCCCCTGTGGGAGCTGGCTTGCCTGCGATGGCGGTGTATCAGTCGATAAATGTATTGGCTGGTACACCGCCATCGCAGGCAAGCCAGCTCCCACAGGTACACGCTCACGCCTCGACGATCAGGTCGGCTGTCAGGCCGCCTCGCTTTGCTTGTGATTTTGATCTTAGGCGCCCCGTTAAACCACGCTGGCCGTCATCCGATTTTGATTTGGGGGGTAACCCGGCAGGACGCCGGGTTAGCCGCGCTGGGCCATGGATGGCCCATCGCGGCGGCCCCCCAAATCAATGTCGGATGGCGGGCACACCGAGCCTGGGCGAGGTGCCGAGTGGTGGGGTAAGAGCCCTTTTGGTTACTTTTGGCTGGGCCGGCACTCCGGGCTCTTTTCCAAAAGTGACCCGCCGTAAGGGCGGAACCAATAGCCGCCATAACCGCAACAACGGATATGTACACAAACCCAGAAGATTGTGTAGCTACCTATGCCCATCGCAGGCAAGCCCGCTCCCACATTTGCTTGTGTTCAGCCAGCAACAACCTGCGCATCCATCTTCTGGCGCAAGCTCAGCGGGCGCATATCAGTCCAGACTTCTTCGATGTAAGCCAGGCACTCTTTCTTCATCCCGCTTTTACCCACGGTGCGCCAGCCCTCTGGCACGGCCTTGTAGTCGGGCCAGATGGAATACTGTTCTTCATGGTTGACCACCACCTGGAACAGGATGTCTTCGCGGTCAAATACTGAGGTCATTGCGGTTCTCCGTCACTCAAAGGCTGCCACGCACTGCGCGTGGCTGATGTATGTAGGAACGTATAGCGGCGCAGGAAAATTAGAGGCTGGCTACGGCCGCCGCCAAAGCCCGGCCGAAGATCTCTGCCACGCGGTCGATTTCTGCGGCGGTGATGACCAGCGGCGGCAGGAAACGCACCACGCTGCCATGGCGCCCGCCCAGCTCCAGAATCAACCCGCGCTTGAGGCACTCGCGCTGTACCAGCGGCGCCAATTGTCGATGGACCGGCGGGTGCCCCTGGACATCCGGCGTGCCGCTCGGGTTCACCAGTTCCACGCCCAGCATCAGGCCGCGCCCGCGGATATCCCCCAGTTGTGGAAAGTCCCGCTGCAGGATGCGCAGATGTTCACTCAAGCGCTCACCCATGGCGGCGGCGTGGTCGGCCACGTTGTGCTCCTTGAGGTAGCGCATCACCGCCGACCCCGCCGCCATGGCCATCTGATTGCCCCGGAAGGTGCCGGCATGGGCGCCCGGCAGCCAGGTGTCGAGCCACTCGCGATAGACCACCACCGCCAGCGGCAGGCTGCCGCCAATGGCTTTGGACAACACCACCACATCCGGAACAATGCCGGCATGTTCAAAGGCAAACATCTTGCCGGTGCGCCCGAAACCGCTCTGGATCTCATCCACGATCAGCGCCACCCCGGCCTGCTCGGTAATCCGCCGCAGGCCGCGCAGCCAGTCGAGGTCGGCCGGGATTACGCCGCCCTCGCCCTGCACCACTTCGACGATCACCGCCGCCGGTAGCAATACGCCGGCCTCCGGGTCGTTGAGCAGGTTTTCCAGGTAATGCAGGTTGACCTTGACCCCCTCTGCCCCACCCAGGCCGAACGGGCACCGGTAGTCATAGGGGAATGGCAGGAACTGCACGCCGTTGGCCAGCAAGGCACCCAATGGCTTTTTCGGCCCCAGACAGCCCATCAGGCTCAACGCGCCCTGGCTCATGCCGTGATAACCGCCCTGGAACGACAACACCGTGCTGCGCCCCGTGGCGGTGCGTACCAGCTTCAGCGCGGCTTCCACTGCATCGGTGCCGGTGGGCCCGCAAAACTGGATCTTCGCCTCCCGCGCCAGTTCCGCAGGCAGCAGGCCGAACAGATCCTGCACAAACTGATCCTTGACCGGCGTGGTCAAGTCCAGGGTATGCAGAGGCAACTCGTCCTGCAGCACCTGCTGGATCGCCTCGATCACCACCGGGTGGTTATGCCCCAGTGCCAACGTACCGGCCCCGGCCAGGCAGTCGATAAAACTGCGCCCCTCGACGTCCTCGACATAAATGCCCTTGGCCCGCTTGAGTGCCAGGGGGATACGCCGTGGGTAACTGCGGGCATTGGACTCCTGCAGGCGCTGGCGGGCCAGCAGCGGTGATTCATCGAACTGGTAAAGCGTTTCCGCCGGCGTCGGGCTGGCCGACACCTGCAAATCGTCAATGCGACTGGTAGCGACTGACATCTCTAGATCCCTCAATACGCGGATGATGGTGACCAAACTGCCAACCCGTTGACGTCTGGCCCCCAAAGGGCATGCGCACGGATTTCCTGTTCTGGAAACGCTTCAGCGGCGTGAGGATTTACACCTGGGTCGTTGAAAAAACGGCGAATGGCTCACTCGCCGGCACTGCTGTACCTTTCGTTCAACGCATAGAGAATCGCGCAGGTGTCGATATCCAGTTGCCCACGATAGTCGGCTGGCCGGAAGTGCATCTGGAACGCACGCACCCGTTGCTGGAACGCCTGGCGGTTTCGTGCCGGGGCGTAGCCGTAGCGCTGAAAGGCCCGTTCGATCTCCACCTCCTGGGGCAAGCCCATGCGAAAGCGGCGCACATAGGCGTTTTTGACCTCTTCATCGAACCAGGCGCCAATGCCCGCCTCGAACAAGCCGTGCCAGGGCAGCCGTGGACCCGGGTCACTTTTGCGCCAGAACGCCACATCCGAATGGCCGACGATATCGGTGGCGCCGATCTGCGGATGACGGGCGCAAATGTCGTGGATCAGCGCGATCAGTACCTCGATTTGCTCCGCCCCGTAGGCAGGAAAGGTAAAAACCCCACCATCGTCGCGAGCCAGATTGACGATCTCGATGCCGATGGAGCGCGTGTTGACGTTATCGCGGCCCGCCCAATGACTGGCCCCCGCATGCCAGGCGCGCTGATGTTCATCCACCAGTTGAAATACCCGCAACTCGTCGTAGCCGGCGTCTCGATAACCCGCCTCGAGGGGGTCGGGCAGCAGGTAATGGGCACTGACACCCTGCTGCGTCAGGGTGCGCAGGGAAGAGGCGAAGGGCGCGGCGGTGTAATGCACCACCAACTGGCGCACGGCTTCGCCATTGCGTTGATTAAAATCCTGGGCGGGATAAGTGGAGTCGATGACCAACATAGGCGCTGTCCTTTTCAATACAGGCTGAGTCATTCAGCCGGCAAACCTGCAAACACAAAAATTAACGCCATCCTGAAGCACCGGGCCTGAGGATGGCGGTAGTTATGTGGGTGCAAGGAAAGATCAGCGTCGCAGCGGCATCCCCAGGTCGACCCGCAGGCCGTCGGGCTGGCTGTCGAAGGCCAGGGAACAGGAACAGCGCTGGACAATCGCCTGCACGATGGCCAGGCCCAGGCCACAACCACCGCTGTTGCCATTGCGCCAGAAACGTTGAGTCAGATGTTGCAGGTCTTCGCTGGAGATCGGCGCGCCGTGGTCGCGCACGCGGAACACCACCTGATTGCCCTGGGTAAACACACTCAATTCCACCCGCGTATCGGCCGGGGTATGGCTCAGGGCGTTATCCAGCAGGTTGCGCAAGGCGGCAACCGCCAGGCCCACGGGCATTTCCACCGGATTATCGGGCAGGTTGTCCGGCAAGATCAGGTCGATGCGCCGGTTGTCGCCGGCGTTGGCGTCCTGGATCGCCAGGCGCGCCACCTGCTCGGCGCTGGACTGCAAGCCGTCATCAAACGACAGGCTGCCCTCGACCCGCGCCAGCAGCAGCAATTGCTCAAGGGTGCGATGCAGGCGGTCGGCGCCCTCCTCGGCATGGGCCAGGGATTGGTCGCGGGCCGCGCCGTCGGTCATGCGTGCCACTTGCAGGTGGGTCTTGATCGCCGTAAGGGGGCTGCGCAGTTCGTGGGCGGCATCGCCCGTCAGCCGGCGCTCGCGCTCAATGGCCTTGGCGATGCGTTGCAACAGCTGGTTCTGAGTGTCGAGCAACGGCTTGAGCTCGCTGGGCAACGGGTGAATCTGCAAGGGCTCGAGGGAGTCGGCGCTGCGGCGCATCAAGGCATCGCGCATACGGTTGAGTGGCACCAGGCTCTGGCCGATCCCCAGCCACAACAGGCACAGGCAGCCCAGCAGAGCCACGCCCACCGGCACCGAGGCCGCCAGCAGGATCGACATATTCAGCGCCTCGCGCTCCACCTGGCGGTCGGCGGTGGTGATAAACAAATCGCCCCGGGCCAGGGTAAAGCTGCGCCAGGCGGCGCCGTCGATGATCTGGTCGCGAAAGCCACTCTGCCGGGATTCCAGGCCCTGATCCGGGGTGGTATGGCTGCGCGCCAGGACTTCGCCACGCAGCGAACTGACCTGGCACGCCATGCCCCCCGGCACATTCAATTGCTCGGCGCCAAAGCGTTTGCCCTCGCCCACACTGGCCAGGCCGGGCATCTGCTCCATCAGCCCGGCCACCATGCGCGCCGACGCCACCAGCCGCTGATCCAGGGAAAACATCATCTGGTTACGCAGGTCGTTGAGCATCCAGGTCGCTGCCAGCACCCAGATCAGCACAAAAGCGGCGCCCAGCTTGAACGTCAGGCGCAGACGCAGACTCATCACGAAGCGTCCTCTCCACCGTCCGCCGGGCCCAGGCGGTAGCCCAGGCCACGCACGGTCTCGACAATGCCATTGCCCAATTTGCGGCGCAGGTGGTGGATATGCACGTTGAGGGCGTTGCTTTCCAACTCGTCGTTAAAGCCGTAGACGCTGTCTTTGAGCTGCTCGCTGGACAGCACCCGGCCACGGTTGTGCAGCAGTGCCTGCAACAACGCCTGTTCACGGCGGGACAAGTCCACCGATTGGCCGCCCAACAGGGTTTCCCGGCTGCTGGGGTTGTAGGTCAGCCGGCCATGCTCGATCAGGTTGACGCTACGCCCGGCCACCCGGCGCAGCAGGGTTTGCAGGCGGGCCGCCAGTTCACGCAAGTCGAAGGGCTTGAGCAGGTAATCGTCGGCGCCGGCCTGCAGGCCGTCGACCCGATTGGTCACCGAATCCCGCGCGGTGAGGATCAGCACCGGAATCTCCAGGCCTGCACTGCGCTGTTGTTGCAGCAGTTTCAGGCCGTCTTCATCCGGCAGGCCGAGGTCGAGCACCATGATGTCAAACTCCGCCGCCTTGAGCATCGCCCGCGCGGCTGCGGCCGTGGCTACGCGCTCGACCGTAAAGCCCTGGGCGCCGAGACCGGCAACGATGCCACTGGCAATCAGGTCATCGTCTTCACAGACCAGTACGTGCATGCTGAACCCTTTGCAAAAATGCTGATTTAAAGGAGGGCGGATTAAGCGCGCATTATGCCGGCAAAAGAGGCGCGCCTCGAAAATCCCTACACTCTAGAATAGCCCGGTTAATCATCGGTTAATCAGCACCCCACATTGTGTGCCCCACTTGCATCGAACTAAGGCTTGACCATGCGGCATCTGTTTATCTTCCTGTTGGTGTTGTTCAGCGGATTGGCCCAGGCCGCGCCTGGCAACAATCCGTTCGAGACCAAGGCCGAGTTCCTCCCGGTAGGCAAGGCCTTCACCTTTACCTCCGAGCGCCTGGCTTCCGGTGAAACCCAGCTGTATTGGCAGATTGCCGACGGTTATTACCTGTACCAGCAACGCATGAAATTCGAAGGCCTGGCCGAACAGCCCGTGCTGCCCCAGGGCGAAGCCCATAGCGACGAGTTCTTCGGCGAGCAACAGGTGTACCGCCAGGGTCTGGAAGTGAAGCTTCCGGCCGGTGCCACCGGCAAGGTCAAGCTGGGCTGGCAGGGCTGTGCCGATGCCGGCCTGTGCTACCCACCGCAATCGCTCACCGTGGACCTGGGTGGTAACCCCGCCGTGGCCGCCACCGCCGAGGCCCAGGATGAAAGCCTGGCCAGTGGCCTGCAGCAACGCAGCCTGGGCTGGAGCCTGTTGGTGTTCTTCGGCCTGGGCCTGCTGCTGGCGTTCGCCCCGTGCTCGCTGCCGATGCTGCCAATCCTTGCTGGCCTGGTGGTAGGCAGCGGTGCCAGCCCACGCCGTGGTTTTGCCCTGGCCAGCAGTTATGTGGTGTGCATGGCCCTGGTGTATGCCGCCCTCGGCGTGCTGGCCGCGCTGGCCGGCAGCAACCTCGCCGCGCTGCTGCAAACCCCGTGGATCCTCGGCAGTTTCGCCGGGTTGTTTGTGATCCTCGCCCTGCCGATGTTCGGCTTCTTTGAACTGCAACTGCCGGCCTTCCTGCGCGATCGCCTGGATAACGCCAGCCGCCAGCAAAACGGCGGCAGCCTGGTCGGCGCCGGGGTGCTCGGCGCCTTGTCCGGCCTGCTGGTGGGCCCGTGCATGACCGCGCCCCTGGCCGGCGCCCTGCTGTATATCGCGCAAAGCGGCAATGCCCTGCACGGCGGCCTGATCCTGTTTGCCATGGGCATCGGTATCGGTGTGCCCTTGCTATTGCTGGTGACCGTGGGCAATCGCTTCCTGCCCAAGCCGGGCACCTGGATGAACGTGCTGAAGGGCGTGTTTGGCTTCCTGTTCCTCGCGACCGCCGTGTTGATGATTCGCCCGGTCGTCGACGAAAGCCTGTGGCTCGGCCTGTGGGGTGTACTGGCGCTGGTCATGGCCTACTGCGGCTGGAGCCTGGCCCGTGAGTACGGGCT
This sequence comes from Pseudomonas sp. FP2294, assembly GCF_030687625.1. Taxonomy (NCBI): domain Bacteria; kingdom Pseudomonadati; phylum Pseudomonadota; class Gammaproteobacteria; order Pseudomonadales; family Pseudomonadaceae; genus Pseudomonas; species Pseudomonas sp. FP2294. The sequence continues at coordinate 2,014,832 of NZ_CP117441.1, read as the reverse complement.
GATCGCCAAGGCACTGGGTGCCGGCTCCCTGGTCCTGGGGCTGTGGGGCGCGATCCTGGTGATCGGCGCCGCCGGTGGCAGCGACGACCTGTGGCAGCCGCTCAAGGTCTTCGGTGGCTCGACGGTGGCCGGCGCGCCGACTGCCCATGACAGCTTTATCACCCTCAACGACCCGGTAGCCCTGCAAGCCCAGCTCGACAGCGCCAAGGCCCAGGGCCAATGGGTGCTGCTGGACTACTACGCCGACTGGTGTGTGTCGTGCAAAATCATGGAAAAACAGGTGTTCGGCAAACCCGAAGTGATGGACGCCCTGAAGGACGTGCGCCTGCTGCGCCTGGACGTCACCGCCGACAACGCCGCCAGCCGTGAGTTGCTGGGTCGCTACAAAGTCCCTGGCCCACCGAGCTTCGTCTGGATCGGCCCCGACGGTGCAGAGCGCCGCGCCCAACGCATCACCGGCGAAGTGGATGCCGCAGCCTTCCTGCAACGCTGGACCCAGACCCGGGAAGCACTCTGATGCTGACCTTGACCATCGGCACCTTTGCCATTGCCTTGAACCATCTGCTGCTGATCAGTGCGCTGATCCTCGCCACAGTCGTGGGCTGGCGCGTGGCCAAGCGGGGCGGCGAGAACCCCGAATCGGTGCTGTTCAGCCTGTTCCTGCTGGGCATGCTCAGTGCGCGTATCGGCTTTGTCTTGATGTACTGGTCGTACTACCGCGACGACCCGTTGCAGATCGTCGACCTGCGCGACGGCGGTTTCCTGGCCTGGCCTGGGGTGATCGTGCTGATCATCGCCGCCCTGCTGTGGAGCTGGCGCCGCCCGGCCCTGCGCAAACCGCTTAGCGCCGGTGTGGTCAGCGGCCTGGCCTTCTGGGCACTGGCCAGTTTCTCGTTGAACATCTACGAAAAAGGTACGCGCCTGCCGGACATCGCCCTGCGCAATGCCGATGGCGAAACCGTGCAACTGGCTGACTACCAGGGCGGCCCGCTGGTGATCAACCTCTGGGCCACCTGGTGCCCGCCCTGCCGGCGGGAAATGCCGGTACTGGAAAACGCCCAGAAGCAGCGGCCGGACGTGACCTTCCTGTTCGTCAACCAGGCCGAAAGCATGCAAAGCGTCAGCACCTACCTGGCTACCCAGGGCCTGAACCTGGACAACGTGCTGTTCGACGCCAGTGGCCGCCTGGGCCAGGCCGTGGGGTCCATGGCCCTGCCGACCACCCTCTTCTATCAAGCCGATGGCCGGCTGATCAACAGCCACCTGGGCGAACTGTCCCAGGCCAGCCTGGCCCGCGCCATGGAATATTTCGACCCCATGGACAAGACTGCCGCCAAGACGGCCCCTGCAAGGAAACCCTTATGCCCCGCCTCCGCCACCTGCTAACCCTGCTGCCCCTGACCCTGGCTGCCAGCCTCGCCCACGCCGAAGAATGGCCGGCGCCGATCAAACAGATCGAAGCCAAGGGCGCCAAGATCATCGGCAGCTTCGACGCGCCGGGCGGGCTCAAGGGCTATGCCGCGCAATACCAGAACCGCGGCATGGCGCTGTACCTGACCGCCGACGGCCAACACGTGATCGCCGGCAATCTGTATGACGCCAAGGGCAATGACCTGAGCACCGCGCCCCTGGAAAAACTGGTCTACGCCCCAATGGCCAAGGAAATCTGGGCCAAGATGGAACAGAGCAGCTGGATCCAGGACGGCGATAAAAACGCGCCGCGCACCGTCTACCTGTTCAGCGACCCCAACTGCCCGTACTGCAACATGTTCTGGGAACAGGCACGGCCCTGGGTCAAGGCGGGCAAGGTACAGTTGCGCCACATCATGGTCGGGATTATTCGCGAAGACAGCCCGGGCAAATCGGCGGCGCTGCTGGCAAGCAAGGACACAGCCCAGGCCCTGGAAGAACATGAGTCTGCCGGCAAAGCCAGCAAGCTCAAGGCCCTGACCAAGATTCCGGCCCAGATCCAGGCCAAGCTCGATGCCAATATGAAGTTGATGGAAGAGCTGGAGTTGTCGGCCACGCCGGCGATTTTCTATCTGGATGACAAGGGCCAGTTGCAGCAACAGCAGGGGGCGCCGTCGCCGGATAAGTTGGGGAAAATCCTCGGGCCCAAGTGACTCGGATTAACCCCACGCCACTTACAAGAATGCCCGCACAAAGCGGGCATTCTTGTATCTCGTTGGTCCAATACCTAACGGCCGACCCCGAGCGTTTGCTCACCCCTTTTCTGCAGGGCGGGCATTAGCTCAATGACGATAAGTCTCGCCACCATGCCAGATGGTTAGCGAATCAATCGCCCCATGCACCAGACACAAAACGTCAATACGGACTATTTTTGCTCCGTTTTCAGCCTCGAAATCGACCCAGGCCCTAGTCGCTGCCTCACGAGTCCCAAGTAGCTGATTATTCTCACCAAAGAACTTGAACGTCGCGATATCGGTGCCGGTATTTGCATAACCGAATCTCACCCGCGCGCATCTGAACTTAAACTTCAGACGTGATAGCTGCATTGTATTAGCGCTACCGCAGCGCACTGCCAATGCCTTGCCCTCAATCATTCCCGGCACCAGTTCTCCGGCAGTTCTGACTGGATGAAGCCCAATTCCAGGGGGAGATGAGGCTGGTAATTCAAAGTCCAATAAGCGCGTATTGATGATAGTCCCTGCCCCCAGATACTCCTGGCTCGGATAACTCTCAAAATCATCAAAATCGGTTAAGAAATTGGCCCGGATAATCAGCTCCAGAATCGGAAACACCAGCGCTTCACTTTCATGGGTACTGCCATCGGCGGTCACCTTACAGGTAAACATCAGGCGGCTGAGGTCCTTCAAGAGCTCAAGTTCGAAACGCTGTAGCACCTTTTTCAAACCTGTACTCGCTTCACCTGCTGTCACCCCCTGCCCCAAGTAAACGTTGATCGTATAAGGGTTGCCATTCTTTTGGGTACCGACGCCCCGCAACCATACTTTCTGGTCCGGCAAGATAAACCACCAGGGTTCAACGGTGATATCCGGGTTCCCATTAAAGGTGCGCAAGTCCAGAATATTGTTGGTTGCCTGCGGCACCACCGGCGCTGGCAAACGTACCGGCACACTGATTTGCAGATCGAAGTCCGGGGAAGTCGCCACTTTGCACAGGCTGGTAACGGTGTAGTTGATCTTCACCGTCTTGCCAATCCCACGAATCACCGCCTCCCGGGGGATATGGAAATCCACGTAATCCGGGTCATTGCTGCCAGGCTTCGAGGTCAGCGGCAGGCAGGTACCGTCTGCGCGTTTCCAGCACACGCTGATTGCATGGCCGGGGCTGATCAGGTCATAGGCCACTCGCACCGTCACGCCATCGCGGCCGTTGTATACCGTGAGCTGCGAGCCTACCGCTTCGCGCACCGTGGGCGCTTCGAGTACCAGGTCCTCCTGGGCGATTTCGAGGGTCAGCGATGCAAATTCCTTGGCGCTGGCCTTGTCGGACTCACCATTGAAGTTCACCGCGAAATGCACTTCAAAGGCACTGCAATCCGCCAGTTTTTGCAGTTCGTTGCGCGCCAGTGCCGCGGTGACGCCACCGGCCAGCCATTCCTCGGTTACCGCCTGACCTTCCAGCACCTCAAAACGGTAGGGGCTGCCATCCTCCAACTCACCCGTCACCCACAGCCAGCAAGGTTGGCCCAGGGCCAGATAGAACCAGGTAGCCACCATCGCCGTGGCATCGCCCCCGAAGGTATTAAGGTCCAACGTGCTGCCCGTGGCCTGTTCCACCGCAGGCGCGGGCAGGCCGCTGAGATCCAGGACCTGCACCTCTTTCACCGGCGACTCCCAGAAGCCACCGCAGGCACGCGACACATTGTAAGAAACCGATATTTTCTGACACAGGTTGGCGCTGATCGCAGAGGCCGGAATCGGGAACACCATGTTTCGCTCATCTACACCGACAGTACGACACTCCAACGCCGGCGAACCGAGCCCTGGTGTGCCGGTAAACGTCGGGCACACCCAATCCCCCGGACACATATGCCCGTACGCCACCTGAAGATGCGCGCCCTCCACCGTGTTCACCGGGTTGAGTAGCCAGCCGTCGGCGCCGCAGTCTACGGACTCGACAAGATGGGGGGCCGTCAACTCCAAGTGGGGCTCGGTGAGCAGATTCACCAGCAGTGAAGGAAAAGACCTGTAGACCGGCCTTGAATCCTTACGCGGAAGAAACTCGACACTAAAGAGAACATACAACTGGCTGTCATGTTTGAGCGCCGCCAGTTGGGCCCGAGACAAGGTTCTGGTCCAACCGCTACGCACGTCTTCTTCAGTAATCGGCGCCTCATCAAAAGGGAGCAGCCGGGCTTTCGAGCCATCCGGGTAAACACCACCGATAAACAACTGAATAACCTGGCTGGTGCCGATAAACGGCCAAGGCGCGACATGAACAGTCACCGGGTCATCACAGCACATCCCTCCAAGGTCCAGGGTGTTGAACGGCGCTTCGAAAATCTGCGGCTGGGGCAGGTTGGCCGGCAGTGGGATCCTGACCACACCTTCAGGCGACGTGTGCGGCTCCCCATCCCGGGTCACGGTATAGGAGAAATGCGCGAAGTTATCCAGGCGCATGCCCACGTATTCCGGCGGCACATGGAAGTCGATGCACCCCTCCTCTACGCCATACTGCGGTGCAATCGGCGCGCAATCACCGAAGGTGGATTCCCAGCACAGGGCAATATGGTCCGTGCTCTGCATATCCTCGTAACAAACACGTACCGTGGCCCCCTCCAACAACTTGAGGGGATCAACCTGGCCCTGGCCTTGCGCCTCGACCAATGTCGGGGCTTGCAAATGCAGGGAGGTATCGACAAACAACAGCGCCGTGTTGCGAGGATGAAACTCGTGGGCGTTTTCGGGCAGTCGGGTTTCGTAGATCGGATCGACCGGTACCGGCGGCTTGGGATCGGTGCCATCAAAGATCACGGCGATATGAAGGGTCAGTGCCGAATAGTCTTCCCGTCGCGCCATCCAGCCCCGTGACAGCTTGAACTCAAAGACATGATCGTCATGGGCTTCGGCCTCCATGACCACATGGTCCCGCGCCACCCAGTTAAACGCGAACGGCGGCTTGTGCTGATCACCGGCCACATTGATAAACAGGCGCTGCCCGGCCTGAATCATCGGCCAGGCGTTAAGGCGGATGGTCTCATCGCCCCTGAATGTCTTCATATCCAGTTGCCAGGTGCTATGGACATACTGGGCATGCTCAAACTTCGGCAGCGACTCCTTGAGGTCCGCCTCCCTGATCTGCTGGACCTCCAACTCCAGCACCAGCGATTCCTTCAACTGGCCTGCCACCCGCGCGGTGTACCAGACCAAAACCGTATGCCCAATGCTGGTGCTGACCGATTGCCAGGGAACCTGAATATCAATACTGCCGCTGGTACTGCCCGGTTGCACAACAGGTTCAAACACCGGCTCGTCCTGGCCCTTGATCGCCCAGTACAAGGTGATAGGACCCGTGCCCATCCCCGTAAAAGCGACGGTCGCGACAGTGCCGTTTTTCGCCTTGATGGGGTCCAGGGTGTTGTTATTGACGGCGTAGCGAATCTGCGGATAGGGCAATTCGACAGCAACCTCGGCAGGTGCCTGGGTAGCCGCCAACGGTGGGCTTTGGGGGGTGGTTTTTTTGACCATGATGCGACCTCCTGTCTGGGAAAGATAACCAGCAAGCCTGCTGGGCAGGCCCAAATCTGCAGGTATCTAGCCCCGGAAACAGGAGGTTTGCCTACTGTCAGAATTGACAGTTCGCACCCCAAAAATGTGCAAAACCGACCAATGGCGTGCCGCCTGTGTGGCGGCCCGTTCGCCGACTCAAAGCCCCTCCAGCTCCGCCATCAAATCGCTCAGGCGGTCCACCGTGCCGGCACTGATGTCACTGGCCGCCAAGCCCTCGATGTACGTCGCCAACTCCGCTACCGTGTTGCATTCGAACATCGCCCGCAGCGGCACATCCCGTTGCAGGCTCTTTTGCACCCGCGAGGCGATTTGCGTGGCCAGCAACGAATGCCCGCCCAGCTCGAAGAAGTTATCCAGCACGCCCACCTGCTCGACCTTCAGCACCTCGGCCCAGATTGTGGCCAGGGTCTGCTCCAGCTCGCTGCGCGGCGCCAGGTAATCCTGGCTGTGCAACTGACCGATCTCCAGAGCCGGCAAGGCCTTGCGGTCGAGCTTGCCGTTGGCATTCAACGGCAGGCGCTCCAGCCACAGCCAGTGCAACGGCACCATGTACTCCGGCAGTTCGCTGCGCAGGCGCTGCTTGATGCGGTCCAGGCGTTCGCCAGGGTTAAGGCTGGCATCGCTCGCCACCAGGTAACCCACCAAGTGCTTGCCATTCACGCCCTCCTGCACACCCACCGCCGCGTCGCGCACCTCGGGCTGCTCGTGCAGGCGCGCCTCGATTTCACCGAGTTCGATGCGGTAACCGCGGATCTTCACCTGATGGTCGATGCGCCCGACGTACTCCAGCACCCCATCGCTGCGCCGCCGCGCCAGGTCGCCGGTGCGATACAGGCGTTCTCCCGGCGCACCAAATGGATCCGCCACAAACACTTGCGCAGTACGCAGCGGGTCGCTGACGTACCCGCGCCCTACCCCGGTGCCCGCCACACACAACTCACCCACCGCCCCTTGCGGCACCAACTCCAGCGCGCCGTCGAGCAGATACAAACGGTTGTTGTCGGTCGGCGTGCCGATCGGCAGGTAGGTGCCACGGGTCGAGGCCAGGTCGACGCAAAAGAACGCCACGTCATCCGAGCATTCCGCCGGGCCATAGGCGTTGACCAGGCCGATATCCGGGTAACGCAGCAGCCATTGGTGCGCCAGCTCTGGCGGCATGGCCTCCCCCGTCGGCAGCATCCAGCGCAGGCCCTGCAGGCTGATACGCTCCTGGGCAAGCATGCCCTGGATCAGCGACGGCACGCTTTCCAGCACCGTGATGCCCTGGGCCTGGACATGGGCCAGCAGGCCCTGCGGATCATGGGCAATGGTGTTGGGCACAATGTCCACCCGTGCGCCAAACAACGGCGCGGCGAGGAATTGCCACACCGAAATATCGAAGCTTTGCGACGCGGTCTGGGCGATCACATCCTGCTCGCTCAACTGCAGGTACGGCACCTTGCTCAACTGGTTATTGAGCATGCCGCGCTGCTCGACCATCACGCCCTTGGGCAGCCCGGTGGAGCCGGAGGTGTAGATCACATAGGCGAGGTTGTCCGGGGCACTGTAGATCCCCGGATTGCTATCCGCGCCCGCCAACTCCTCCCACACCAGCAGCTTCGGCCGCGCGCCGCAGGCAAAGTCTTCGAGCAACACCTGCGCCTGTTCAAGGCAGGCTGCCGTGCACACCAGCAGCGGCGTGCGGCTCAGGTCGATGATCCGGCTCAGGCGCTGGGCCGGCAGGCCGGGATCCAGCGGCAAATAACCGGCACCGGCCTTGAAGCTGCCGATGATCATGCCCAGCAGTTCCAGGCCGCGCTCGGCCAGCAGCGCCACCGGCTGATCCAGGCCGACACCTGCCGCGACCAGGGCATGGCCCAGGCGGTTGCTGTGCTGGTTCAGCTCGGCATAGCTCCATTGCCGGTCCAGGCAACTGGCGGCAATGCGCTGCCCATGCTGCGCCACCTGCGCTTCAAACAGTTCAACGTAGCTGCTTTGCAGCGGGTAGTCGTGGGCGCTCTGGTTGCAAGCGTGCACCAGGAACTCACGCTCCTGCTCGCCAATCAGCGGCAGGTCGGCCATATCGCCATGGAAGCCCTGCACCAGCGCCAGCAGCAGGCGCTTGAACTCAGCAAGCATGCCCTGCACGGTGCTTTCATCGAAATAACGCTGGTCGTAGGACAGGTGCAGGCCCAGGTCATCCCCCGGGTAACACACGGCGGTCAGCGGGAAGTTGGTGTGGGTACGGCCCGAGTCCGAGGTGGCGTTCAGGCTTTGCGCACGGTCCAGCACCGAGACTTCCACCGGAGCGTTTTCAAATACAAACAGGCTGTCGAACAGCGGCTGGCCCTTGGGCAGTTCGCTGTGTTCCTGGATTGTCACCAGCGGCAGGTATTCGTACTCGCGCAGCTGCATATTGCTGTCGAGCAAGGCGCTCAACCAGTGGCGCACGCTGCACGGCTGATCGTCCTCGGGCAACTTGACCCGCAGGGCGATGCTGTTGATAAACAGGCCGACCGTGCGCTGCATGTGCGGCATGTCCACCGGGCGCCCGGCCACCGTGACGCCGAACAACACGTCACGCTCGCCGCTCAAGCGCCGCAGCACCAAGGCCCACGCCGCCTGGGCGAAGGTATTGACGGTCAGTTGATGAGCCTGGGCCAGCTCGCGCAATTGCGCACCGTCACGGGCATCCAGACGGGTATAGCAATCCCCCACCACCATGCCGCCACTGTGGCCGGCGTGTTCACGCAGGAATGGCCGGTCGCTGGGGATCGGCGTGGTGCGCTCAAACCCTTGCAGGTTCTGCTGCCACCACTGCCGCGCCTCCGCCAGGTTCTGACGTTGCAGCCAGGCGATGTAATCGCGATAGCGTGGCGGCGCGGCCAGTTGTGCTTCTCGACCTTCACCCAGGGCGGTGTAGATATCGAAAAAATCATTCATCAACAACGAACGGCACCAGGCATCAATCAGGATGTGGTGGTTGCTCATCATGAACCAGTAGCGGGCCTCGCCGACGCGGATCAGGCGCAGGTGGAACGGCGCCTGATTGAGCAGATCGAAACCGGCCTCGCGCTCGCTTTTGAGCAGCGCTTGCAGGCGCGGCTCCTGTTGCTCGGCCGGGGTGCCGGTCCAGTCCAGGTATTCGATCGGCGTGCTGCCGGGCTTGTGGATCACCTGCAACATCGCTTCGCCGACGTTCCAGCAGAACGACGCACGCAAGGCTTCATGCCGGGCGATCACGGCTTTCCAGGCCAGGGCAAAGCGCTCGGGGTTGAGCTCGCTGTTGATGCGGTAGCGGTCCTGCATGTAATAGAGGCCGGTGCCCGGCTCCAGCAGGGTATGCAACAGCAGGCCTTCCTGCATGGGCGTCAGCGGATATACATCCTCGATGGCGCTGGCCGGCACCGGCAACGCGTCCAGTTGCACCTGGGTCAGGTGCGCCAGGGGGAAGTCGGACGGTGTCAGGCCGCCGGCATCATCGCGCAGGCAATGGGCGATCAGGCTCTGCAACTCGCCCAGGTAGGCCTCGGCCAGCTCGCTGATGGTCTGGTGGTCGTGGCGCTCGCGGCTGAAGGTCCAGCGCAGCAGCAGTTCGCCGCCGTACACCTGGCTGTCCACACTCAAGGCGTTGGGCAGTGGCGCATCCGGGTCATGGGCCGGGCCGGCAGACACGTCCAGCGGGTGGAACAGCGCCTGGCTGTCGAAGCTCTGGTCGAACTGCCCGAGGTAGTTGAAGGTAATCGAGGCGTTCGGCAACGCCGCCATGGCCTGGCGACAGGTACTGTCGGTCAGGTAGCGCAGCACGCCATAGCCCAGGCCTTTGTGCGGCACCGCGCGCAGTTGCTCCTTGATCGCCTTGATCGACGCGCCCTGGCCGCTGGCCTCCTCGATATCCAACGGGGTCAGGCGCAGCGGGTAAGCGCTGGTGAACCAACCGACACTGCGGGTCAGGTCGATCTCATCAAACAGGCTTTCGCGGCCGTGGCCTTCCAGCTGGATCAGGGTCGATGCGTGGCCGCTCCAACGGCACAGCACGCGGGCCAGTGCAGTCAGCAACAGGTCGTTGACCTGGGTGCGGTAGGCGCTCGGTGCCTGTTGCAGCAACTGCCGGGTGCGCTCGGCATCCAGGCGCACACTGACAGTCTCGGCGTCGCGGTTGCGCAGGCTGCCGTCCGCCCGGTCCACCGGCAGTTCAACCGGCGGGCCAGCCAACTGTTGCTGCCACAGGCTCAGTTCTTCACGCAGGGATTCGCTAGTGGCATAGGCCTGCAAACGCGCGGCCCAGTCGCGCAGGGCGCTGGTCTTGGCCGGCAGGCTGACGGCCTGGCCGTCGCTCAATTGGCGATAGACGTTTTGCAGGTCTTCGAGCAATACGCGCCAGGACACGCCATCCACCACCAGGTGATGGATGGCGATCAGCAAGCGTTGCTGGCCGAGCGGCCCGTCCACCAGCAAGGCGCGCAGCAGCGGGCCGCGCTCCAGGTCGAGGCTGCTCTGGGCATCGGCGAACAGCGCCTCGCACTGCGCCATATCCGCCACCTGGGCCAGCCACAACACGCCACCTTCCGGCACGGCCAGATGCTCGGCGTGCCATTGCGCGTCGCGCTGGGTGAAGCTCAGGCGCAAGGCGTCGTGGTGTTCCAGTACGGCCAGCAGCGCCTGTTCCAGGCGGTGCGGGTCCAGGGCCTGCACCGGCGCCAGCACCAATGCCTGGTTCCAGTGCTGACGCGCCGGGATCTCACTGTCGAAGAACCAATGCTGGATCGGCGTCATGCCCGAGGGGCCGGTCAACAGCCCTTGCTCGGCAGTGACCTGCTCACTGCACGTGGCCACTGCGGCCAGGGCCTGCACGGTCTGGTGCTGGAACAGGTCGCGGGGGCTGAAGTGAATCCCCGCCTGCCGCGCCCGGCTGACCACCTGGATCGACAGGATCGAGTCGCCACCCAGTTCGAAGAAGTTATCGTGCAGCCCGACCTGCTGCACATTGAGCACCGCACACCAGATCGCGGCCAGGCTCAGTTCCAGCGCATTGCTCGGCGCCACGTACTGCTGCCGATTGGCCTCGGGGTCCGGTTGCGGCAAGGCGCGGCGGTCGAGCTTGCCGTTGGCGGTCAGCGGCATGCTGTCGAGCACTATCAAGTGCGCCGGCACCATGTAGTCCGGCAGTTGCGCCTTGAGGTGGGTCTTGAGCGCCTCGCGCAAGGCGGCGTGATCGCGGGCATCGCTGACCAGGTACGCCGCCAGTTGCTTGCCACTCGGCGCATCCAGGGCCAGGACCACCGCTTCGCGGACCGCCTCATGCTCAAGCAGGCGGGTTTCGATCTCGCCCAGTTCGATACGGAAACCACGGATTTTCACCTGATGGTCGATCCGCCCCAGGTACTCCACCAGGCCATCGGCACGCTGGCGCACCAGGTCGCCGGTACGATAGAGCCGCCCGCCATCGGCATACGGGTCGGCCACAAAACGTTCGGCGGTCATGCCCGCACGCTGGTGATAACCCTGGGCCAGGCCGGCACCGCCCACGTACAGCTCGCCAGTCGCGCCTTGGGGCACCAGCGCCAGGTCGGCATCCAGAATATAGGCGACCCGCGCGCCGATGATGCTGCCGATCGGCACGCTGCCGGCGCCCTCCTCCAACACCTCAGGGGCCAGGCTGGCCAGGGGCATGACCACCGTTTCGGTCGGCCCATAGGCATTGAAGAACAGCGCCGGCTGGAACGCTGCGCGGATGCGCTGCAGGTGCTCGCCAGTCAGCGCCTCGCCGCCAGTGATGCACATACGCACCGGCAGGGTCTGGTTTTGCGTGGCCAGCCATTGCGCCAACTGGCTGCCATAGCTAGGGGTGAAGCCGAGGATATTGATCCGATGCTCACGGATCAGCCCGCAGATTTCTTCGGCATCCCATTGCCCCTGGGCGCGCAACACCACCTGCGCACCACTGAGCAGCGGCACCAGCAGGCGCTCGGTGGCGGCGTCGAAATTGATCGAATAGAAGTGCAGCTCGCAATCGTCGGGGCGCATGCCAAAGCGCTCGATCACCGCCTGGCAATGCATGGCGATTTCACCGTGGGACACCACCACCCCCTTGGGCTTGCCGGTGGAGCCGGAGGTGTAGATCAGGTACGCCTGATGCTGCGCCAGGCTGATCGCCGGCAGGTCACTGGCCGGGTAGTTGGCGAGCACCGGCAAGTCATCTTCCAGGCACCAGCAACTGACGCTGGCGGGTAACTCACCAAGGGCGTCGAACATCGCCGCATCGCTGAGCAACAGGCCGATGCCGCTGTCTTCGATCATGTAGTGCAGACGGTCCAGCGGGTATTCCGGGTCCAACGGCACATAGGCGCCACCGGCCTTGAGGATCGCCAGCAGGCCGATGACCATTTCCAGTGAGCGTGGCAGCGCCAGGCCGACCCGCACCTGTGGGCCCACCCCACGCTCGCGCAGCATCCAGGCCAGGCGGTTGGCGCGGCTGTCCAGCTCGCGGTAACTCAGGGTTTGCCCGGCGAAGGTCAGCGCGGGCGCATCCGCACGGGCCTGCACCTGGGCGCTGAACAGCGAATGGATGCACTGGTCGAGACGGTGCTCGCCGGCCTCGATACCGAGGCCGTCTTGCAGGGCGCGTTGCTCATGTGCCTGGAGCATCGCCAACTCGCTCAAGCGCTGTTGCGGATCGGCGATCAGCGCCTCCAGCAGGTTGCGCCAATGGGTGGCCATGCGCGCAATGCGCGGCTCGTCGAACAAGTCGGTGCTGTAGGTCAGGCAGCAACCCAGGCGATGATCGAGGTCGGTGACTTCCAGGTTGAGGTCGAACTTGGTGGCACGCGCATCGTTGGCCAGGTACTCGACGGTCATCCCGGCCAGTTGCCGGCTTTGCTGGAATTCCCAGCGCTGCACGTTGCACATCACCTGGAACAGCGGGTTATACGCAGCACTGCGCGGCGGCTGCAGGGCTTCCACCAAGTGGTCGAACGGCAGGTCCTGATGGGACTGGCCTTCGATTACGGTGTGGCGCACGTGCTCAAACAGCTCAGCAACGCGCATCTGCCCGTCGAGCTGGCAACGCAGCACCTGGGTGTTGAGGAACGCGCCGATCAGCCCTTCGCTTTCCGGGCGGATGCGGTTGGCCACCGGCGCACCGATGCGCAGGTCGGTCTGGCCGCTGTAGCGGTAGAGCAGCGTCGCCAGGGTCGCAGTCATGGTCATGAACAGGGTCAGGCCATGTTCGGCATTGAAGGCGCGCACCTTGGCGGCGAGTTCATCGCCAAGGTCAAAACGGTACAGCTCGCCCTGATGACTTTGCACCGCCGGGCGTGGCCGGTCGCTGGGCAATTCCAGCAGCGGATGCTCGTTGCCCAATTGCGTGGTCCAGTAGTCGAGCTGGCGCTGGCGTTCACCGGCCTCCAGCCATTGGCGCTGCCACACGCTGTAGTCCAGGTACTGCACCGGCAACGGTTCCAGGGGCGATTCGCGCTCGTCGATAAAGGCTTCGTACAGCGCGCTGAGTTCACGGGCAAAGATGTCCATGGCCCAGCCTTCGGTGACGATGTGGTGCAGGGTCAGCACCAGGTAGTGTTCCTGCTCGCCGGCCTTGACCAGACAGGCGCGCAGCAACGGTCCGGTTTCCAGGTTGAACGGGCGGTGGGCTTCCTGGTCGGCCAATTGCTGCACGCGCAGTTGGCGCTCGGCTTCGGTAAACGCCGAGAAATCCTGCCAGTTCATGCGCACGCTGCTTTGCGCGGCGACGTTCTGCCGGGCCACACCATCGACACTCGGGAAGGTGGTGCGCAGGGTTTCGTGGCGCATGATCAAGACTTGCAACGCCGCCTCGAAACGCCCCACATCCAGCACCCCGCGCAAGCGCGCCATGCCACCGACGTTATAGGCCGGGCTGTCCGGCTCCATTTGCCAGAGGAACCACATGCGCTGCTGGGAATAGGACAGCGGCACCGGCTGGCGGCGATCCACCTTGCCGATCGCGCTCTGTTGGTTGCGTTGGCCGCTGGCCTGGATCAGGCGCACCTGTTCGGCAAACGCCCCCAGCTCACTGGCTTCGAACAAGGTACGCAGGGGCAGCTCCACATCACAGGCCTGGCGTGTGCGGGAGATAATTTGCGTGGCCAGCAGTGAATGGCCGCCAAGGGCGAAGAAGTCGTCGCGCAGGCCGACACGCGGCAGGCCCAGCACTGTGCGCCAGATCGCGGCGATCTGCTGTTCCAGGGCGGTGTGCGGCTCGACATGCTCACGCACCTGCCACACCGGCTCCGGCAAGGCGCGGCGGTCGACTTTGCCGCTGGGGCTCAGGGGCATGACATCTAGGCGGATCAGTTGCGCCGGCACCATGTACTCCGGCAACTCGGCGGCCAGTGCGGCTTTCACGTCCAGCTCATCCAGCTCGCCGCTGGCCGTGTAGTAACCGATCAACTGCGCACCGCCGGCGGTCTCGCGAATCAACACCAGCGCCTGGGCGATGCCCTCCTGGGCCAGCAGCCGCGCCTGGATTTCTTCCGGCTCGACCCGAAACCCGCGCAGCTTGACCTGCTGATCCAGGCGCCCGAGGTACTCCAGCACGCCATCAGCCGTCCAGCGCACGCGGTCGCCGGTGCGGTACAAACGGGCGCCCGCCGCGCCCAGTGGGTCGGCGACAAAACGTTCGGCGGTCAGCCCGGCACGCCCCAGATAACCACGGGCCAGGCCAATCCCGCCGATGCACAGCTCACCCGGCACCCCTGCGGGCAGCAGGTTGAACTGCTCGTCCAGCACCCGGCAAAGCACGTTGCCCAATGGGCGGCCAATCGGCGAGCGCTCGCCGTCGGTGCGCTGACAGTGCCAATGGGTGACGTTGATTGCCGTTTCGGTCGGGCCATAACGGTTGTGCAACTGCACCGCCGGCAATTGCGCGAGGAGCCGATTGCGCAACTCGGCGGGCAAGGCTTCGCCCCCGGAAAACACCCGGCGCAGGCTGATGCATTCGGCCGCCAGCGGTTCATCGACAAACAGCTGCAGTAGCGGCGGCACAAAATGCAGGGTGGTCACGCCATGCTCCTGCACCAACTGTGCAATGCGATGGGGGTCGCGATGCTCGCCGGGGCCGGCCAGTACCAGGCGGCAACCGCTGATCAGTGGCCAGAAACACTCCCACACCGACACGTCAAAACTGATCGGTGCCTTTTGCATCAGCACATCGCTTTCATCCAGCTGGTAAGTGGCCTGCATCCACTGCAAGCGCTCGGCCAGGGCGCCATGGGTATTACCCACGCCCTTGGGCTGGCCGGTGGAGCCGGAGGTGTAAATCACATAGGCGAGGTTGTCGGCATTCAAGTGCAGGCCCGGCGCCTGGGTCGGCCAGCTGTCAAGCTTGAGGCTGTCCATGGCGATCACCGAAACGCCCTCGGCCACCGGCAGCTGTTGCAGCAGATGGGTCTGGGTCAGCAACAATTGCACGCCACTGTCGGCCAGCATGTAGGCCAGGCGGTCGGCGGGATAGTCCGGGTCCAGTGGCACATAGGCGCCGCCGGCCTTGAGGATCGCCAGTAAGCCGATCAGCAGTTGCGGCGAACGCTCGGCGGCAATCGCCACGCACACGTCCGGGCCGACGCCTTTGTCGCGCAGGTAATGGGCCAGGCGGTTGGCCTGGGTGTGCAGTTGGCCGAAGGTCAGGCTGGCGCCCTGCCAGACCAGGGCGGTGCGCTCGTCGCTGTGTTGGTTGAGTCGTTCCGGCACCAGGCGCTGCGCCGGGGCGCACGGGGCCTCGCTCCAGTTGCATTGCTCGGTGTGCTCGTCGGCCTGCAGCAGCGCAAGGTCGCCCACCGCTTGGTGCGGTTGCGCACAGGCCGCTTGCAACAGGTTGATCAAATGCGTGGCCAGGCGCGCGATGGTGCTGGCGTCGAACAGCTCGTCAGCGTAGTCGAATGACAGGCTCAGGCGCCCGTTGCGGTCTTCTTCGCTGTGCAGTTGCAGGTCGAACTTGGCTTCGCGGCTGTGCCACGGCAGCTCTTCGGCCAGCAGGCCCGGCAGGCGGCGCAAGGCACTCAGGTCACGCTGCTGGTGGTTGAACATGACCTGGAACAGGCCTTGTTCCCGGGCTTGGGGGAAGGCTTCCAGCAGCTGTTCGAAGGGTAAGTCCTGATGGGCCTGGGCCTCGGTGGCGGCCAGGCGCGTCGCCGCCAGCAGCTCGCTGAAGGGCAGGCGCGCATCCACCTCGGCGCGCATCACCAGGGTATTGATAAAGAAGCCGATCAGGCCCTGGGTTTCGTGGCGTGTACGGTTGGCGTTGGGCACACCGATGCGGATATCGCGCTGGCCGCTGTAGCGGTACAGCAGGCTCTGGAACGCCGCCAGCAACAGCATGAACGGCGTGGCCTGGTGCGCTTGGGCGGTCTGGCGGATCGCTTCGCCCAGGCTGGCGTCCAGGCGCACGCTGTAGCGTGAAGCGCTGCGCCGTTGCTGGGCCGAGCGCGGGTGGTCGGTGGCCAGGCTCAAGATGGGATGTTCGTCACCCAGTTGCTGCTGCCAGTAGGCCAACTGGCGCTGGCCCTCGCCTGCGGCCAGCCATTGGCGCTGCCAACTGCCGTAGTCGGCGTACTGTACAGCCAGGGCCGGCAACTCGAGGCGCTGGCCCTGGGACGCAGCAGCGTAGAGGCGCGAGAACTCGTCGATCAATACAGTCAGCGACCAGCCATCGGCGATGATGTGGTGCAGGGTCACCAGCAACTGGTGATCTTCATCGTCCAGGCGCAACAGCGTGACCCACAACAACGGGCCTTGCTCCAGATCGAACTGGGTGCGTGCCTCGTCCTCGCGGATCTGCGCGGCGCGGGCTTCACGCTCGGCCAGCGGCAGGTCGCGCAGGTCGATGACTTGCACGGCAAACTCACGCTGTGCATCCACGCGCTGGTAGCCCTGGCCGTCGCGCTCATAGAACCGCGTACGCAGCGCTTCGTGGCGCTGGATCAGTTGCGCGAAGCTTGCGTGCAGCGCGTCTTCATCCAGCTCGCCGCGCAGGCGCAGGGCACCGGGGATGGTGTAGGCACTGCTCTGCGGGTCCAGTTGCCAGGTGATCCACAGGCGATTTTGCGCCAGGGATTGCGGCATATCCTGCTGGCGTGACAAGGCGCTGATTGCGCCCTGGGCCACGCCCCCCTCCGCCTGCAATTGGCCGACACTGGCGGCGAATTCGGCCAGCACCGGCGCCTCGAACAGCAGGCGCAGATTGAGTTCCAGGCCCAGGGTTTCGCGCAGGCGGGCAACCACTTGGGTGGCGCTGATGGAGTTGCCGCCGAGCAAGAAGAAGTGATCATCGCCAGCCACCTGCGCCACCTGCAACTGTTCGCACCAGATCGCGGCGATCTGCTGTTGCAGGTCTGACGCCAGTGCCCCATCGCCCGCCTGCGCGCGCTGATCGGGGAACTGCGCGTAGCTGTCGAGGCTGCCATCGGCCAGGCGGGTGCGGCAGGCCGAACGCTGGACCTTGCCACTGGAGGTTTTCGGCAACGCGCCGGGGTTGAGCAGCACCACCGCGCAGGGCGCTTCTTGATAGGCCTCGGCCACTGCCTGGCGAATGGCTTTGATGAGGGCTTCCGGCGGCAGGATCTTCTGCACGCTGCGGCTGATTTCTGCGGCGATGCCGATGCCTTCCAGGCCCTGGTCATTCACCGCAAATGCCGCGACACGCCCCTTGCGCACCACTTCCACTTCGCGTTCGACGGTTTGCTCGATGTCCTGCGGGTACAGGTTGTGCCCGCGCACGATCAGCAGGTCTTTCAGGCGCCCGGTGATAAACACCTCGCCGTCGCGGATAAAGCCCAGGTCACCGGTGCGCAACCAGGTGCGACCGGCGTGCTGTACAAACGTCTCGGCGGTGGCTTCGGGGTTGCGCCAGTAGCCGTGGGCAATACTCGGGCCGGTGGCCCAGATTTCGCCGACGCAGTTGTCGTCCAGCTCGGCGAGAGTCTGCGGCTCGACGATCAGCACCGCGTGCTCGGGCTGGCTCGTGCCACAGCTCATGATCGCGGTGCCCTGCCCTGGTTCGGCACGGTTGGCGGCCAGCGCCTGTTCGTCCAGGCGCAACGCCGGGATGCCCTGGCCACGGGTGCCGCCGGCGACAAACAGGGTCGCTTCGGCCAAGCCATAGGAGGCGAAGAAGTTGTTCGGGGTAAAACCGCACGGGGCGAACTTCTCGGCGAAGCGCTCCAGGGTGTCGAGACGGATCGGCTCGGAACCGGAATAGGCCACGCGCCAATGGCTCAGGTCCAGGCGCTCAAGGGCCGAGTCGCTGACCCGCTCGCTGCACAGGCGGTAGGCGAAGTCCGGGCCACCGCTGATGGTTCCGCGGTATTGGCTGATCGCTTCCAGCCAGCGCAACGGGCGGCCAAGGAAGTACGCTGGCGACATCAACACGCAGGGCACGCCGCTGAAGATCGGTTGCAACAGGCCGCCGATCAAACCCATGTCGTGGTACAGCGGCAGCCAGCTGACAATCACGTCATCGGGGTTGAGGTCGATGCCAAAGCCGCGACGGATCAGCAATTCGTTAGCCACCAGGTTGCCGTGGCTGACTTGCACACCTTTGGGCAAGGCGGTGGAGCCGGAGGTGTATTGCAGGAAGGCGATATCGTCGTCCTGCAGGTTTGGCGCGACCCAGCCGGCGGCGATTTCGCTGTGCAGTTCATCCACACAGAGCAAGGGCGGCGCTTGCTCGATCTGCCCCAGGGCGTCGCGCAAACCACTGCTGGTCAGCAACAGCTTGGGCTCGGCATCGGCGATGATCGACAGCAACCGCTCCTGGTGATGCCGGCGAGTAGACTCCGGCGGATAGGCCGGCACCGCGATCACCCCCGCGTACAGGCAGCCAAAGAACGCCGCGACATAATCCGGGCCGCTGGGGAACAGCAGCACCGCACGCTCACCTAGCCCGGCCGAGGCCTGCAAGGCGGCAGCGATGGTGCGGGCGCGCAGGTCCAGGTCACGGTAGCTGAGCACCACGGTCTCGGCGGCAGACTCAGCCAGAAAGCGCAGGGCCACCTGGTCCGGGGTCTGCGCGGCGCGGCGCTGGAGAGACTGGACCAGGGTGCGGGGAAGTTCGAAGGCGTCCATCATGAGGGGTTCCTGCCTGAAATCGGCTTACGGGGAAATCGGGGATAGAGGGCATGGGCGCGCGGCGGCGTGTTCAGCCGGTCGCCAGGGCCGCCCGCCGTGCAGCGCTATGGCGCCAGCGGGTCAAGTGTTCGTCGGCGTAGCGGCGCAGGCAGCGCAACAGTGAGCTTTCCTGTTGCACCAGAAAGAAATGGTGCCCCTCGAACATGTCCAGGGAGAAACCACTGGCGGTGTCTTCCTGCCAGTCGAGTAACTCGTCGGCGCGCACGTCATCCTGCTTGCCGCCAAACACATGGATCGGCATCGACAACGGCTCGCGCTCGCCATACTGGAAACTGCCGCACAACAGGAAGTCGGCGCGCAGGATCGGCAGCGTCAATTGCATCAATTCGCGGTTGGTCAACGCGTCTTCGGGCGTGCCCTTGAGCTTGCGCAGGCGCTCGATCAGTTGGGTGTCGTCTTTTTCAATGGCGTATTCGCTGACATCCCGTCGCGCCGGGCCGGCGGTGGCCGAAGCAAACAGCGCCAGCGGTTCAGGCAGCCCGCGTTCACGCAGGGCATGGGCCAGCTCGAAAGCCAGCAAACCGCCCAGGCTATGGCCAAACAGGGCGTAAGGGCCGTCGAGTTCGGCGCTGATCTCATCCGCCAACTGCGCGGCAAGCACCTTGATATCGCGCTGCAAGGGCTCGTCCATGCGCATGCCACGCCCCGGCAACTCCAGCGGGCGCACTTGCAACCACTCCGGCAGTGCCCGACGCCAGCGGCTGTAGAACATGGCGCTGGCGCCCGAATAGGGCAGGCAAAACAGGCGCAAGCGGGTCGACGTGCTCATCTCAGACCACCCCTGCCTGGATCGCTGGGTTCTCGCGATAGAAACGCATGTCGTCCTCCTCCGGGTGCAAATCCATGGCCGGCGTGTTGGCTGGCCTGTCACCAATGAGAACGGATGGCCCGGCAAAATAATTAGTCTGCCTGCCAGGGCTGGCACACAAAGAGAAGCGCCTCACAGTTTGTCTTTCGGTATAAGATTAGTTCCACTTCTCATTTGACAATCATTATCATTAAGCATAATTTGTTGCCCGATGTGTAGGAGGCCTCAGCAGGGATGCCCTCCACTAACCATATTTGCAGCAAGGTGATTTCCATGACGGAACAAGTATCCACAAGCAGGTGCGATTCACCGTTACTCCAGGCGTTTGTCGATAATCGACTGATCCTGGTCAAGATCGCGGCGCGCATTACCGGCTGCCGTTCCCGTGCCGAAGACGTGGTGCAGGACGCCTACTTCAGACTGCAATCGGCCCCGCAGATCACCTCATCGTTCAAGGCTCAACTGAGCTACCTGTTCCAGATCGTGCGTAACCTGGCTATCGACCACTACCGTAAACAGGCCCTGGAACTGAAGTACTCCGGGACGGAAGAGGAAGGCTTGAATGTGGTTATTCATGGCGCTTCACCGGAAACCTCGCACATCAATTTTTCCACCCTGGAAAACATCGCCGACGCCCTGACAGAGTTGCCCCAGCGCACGCGCTACGCGTTCGAGATGTACCGCCTGCATGGCGTGCCACAAAAGGACATCGCCAAGGAACTGGGGGTGTCGCCAACGCTGGTCAACTTTATGATCCGTGATGCGTTGGTGCACTGCCGTAAGGTTTCGGGGACCCATAGCGATACGTTTGCCCGACGGGTCTGACCACCACGCCATTGCAATGAGGCATGAGCTTGTATGGCAGCGGGCTTGCCCGCAATGGCATTGGATCAGCCAGTCAATCCAGTGGCTGACACACCGCTATCGCGGGCAAGCCCGCTCCCACACAAGCCCCCACAGTTGATCTTCATTACCCCCAAGGTCTCAGGCCAACCCACACCGCTCAAAAAACCGCTCCCGCCCCAGCATCATCAGCGCCGCGCGCTTGTGGGGGAAATCGAACTCCTTCTCGCAGTGGAAACACTGGTTCTGCATATACCCAATCATCTTCGCGTTGTCGGCCCTGGGCTCCGCCACCACCCGCTGGGTGCGCGGGTCGTCGAGAAACAGGTAGTGCACCAACGTCGCCAGCCAACTGGCCACCTTGTGCGGCCCGCGGTGGTGCTCCTCCCCCACCAGCATATGGATGCCCCGATCGTAATCGTCCACCTCATAGAACGGCGCAATGCGATCCTCCCTGGCCCAATACGCCTCGAAATAGGCAAACGGCTCATCGTCGAAACAGCCGATCAGCGTCAAGGCATGTGGATCAGCTGCAAGCTTCTCCAGATAGTCTCGATGCTGCTCCAGGCTGCCGCTTTCCTGCCAGAAACTGGCGACCCGCGCGCTGTTCTGCCAGCGATTGAAGCGGGCCAGGTCCACGTCGATCTCCAGCGTACGCAGTGAAATCCACGCGCCCAGGCGCGCGTCGAAACGTCGGTAGACTTCGCCGCACGGTTTGGGCGCACGCACCGGATGGCGCTTGCCATTGCTGAGGATCATTTGCTGCGGATAAGCGCCACTCACCGGCTGGCCCAACCACGGCTGTGGCAATTGCCAGAACAGAGTGCGCTCGCAACGGAACTGCCCTGCCACATCCGTGGCCAGCAGCAGGCCGCTGCGCAGGGCCTCGTCAGGGGCGTATTCGAGGTGCCAGGCCAGTTGCTGGCGCTCAGGCTCCCGGGCAAACAGCCAGTAACAGGCGGCCCACAAGGCCTGCACCGACGGCACCTCACCGGGGCTTTGCAACTGCAGGTGCAGCTCTTCGCCGCGCGCCAGGCGCAGGCGCACCAGCGGCTGGCCTGCGAGAGTCAGGGTCAGGCGGCCATCGCTTTCGTCTGCGTTAAGGGCAGGCCCTGCCGGGAGTGGCAGGACTGACAAGTCTTGGGGATTGGGCATGGAGGGGGCTCACGATAATCGTCGACAGTTAGACGAAGTGACGTGAACCAGCAGCAAAAATTTAAGCGGGCGTTGCCCGGATCAGGGCGCGTCAGCTACCGGCAGCACATCAATGCGGTACGGTTCGAAGATCTTCAACAGCTCGCCGCTGTCGCGCAGATCCTTGAGCAATGCGGCAAACGCCGGGCCGCTGATCGCCGCCTTGGGCCGCAGCAAGGCGTAGTGGTGGTACACCTGATCAATGCGCTCCGACACCAGGAACTGCCCGGCGGTGTCGGCATTGCGCACCATAAAGTCACTGAGGTAAGAACGTGTGACCAGGGCGATATCCGCGCGGCCACGGGTCACCATCAGCAAGTTGCTGTCATGGGAATAGGTCAAGGTGGCGTTGAACTGCGCGGCCATGGCCTTGGGGTCGGGGTTGAAGTTGGCGAAGGCGTAGTGATAACCGCTGAACACCGCCAGGCGCTTGCCCGTCAGATCGGTGAAATAGCCCTGGCCGCGATCGGTCTGGCGCTGGGCAACGAATATCTCGGCGTCCTCCAGGCCCATGTCGACACTGGCATGGGGGATATCCTGCCAACCCCACTGCGGGTTCTCGAAGATGGCCATATCGATCCGGCCCTGCTGGAAATCACGAAAACGCCGGGGAATGGAGGTGGGTACCAGCACAAACTGGTACTCGCGCTGCGCACGGTTCAGCGCTTCCAGCAATTGCGGGAGCAGCCCGCTGTCGGCGCCCTGCTCCGGGCGCACCGTATACGGTGGAAAATGCGCAGCACCGACCCGTACCAATTGGGCCGCCGAAACCTGCGCCTGCCACAAGGTGCCCATTGCCAATACTGTTAATCCTGCAGCCAGCCGCAATGGCGAAAACATCAGGCACGCACCGTTCAAAATCTGGATCTCGCTAAGCTAGGCGTTTTTGTCCGGGGAGACAACTTCCGGCCCGACAATTAAATCGCTTGCTTTACCCGCCTAATCCGCCTTCAGCACCAGCAGCAATGCTTCATCGGCCAATTGCTCGAGGGTCATGCTGCCCTGGGCGCGGAACCAGGTCGTGGTCCACGACAGCGCCCCGGTCAGGAAACGCCGAGTGATAAATACATCACCCTTGATATACCCAGCCTGCTTGGCCTCCCCCAATACCTGCAACCAGATCTCTTCGTAGACATCGCGCAATGCCAGCACCTGGGCCTGCCCTTCTGCCGACAGCGAACGCCATTCATACACCAGCACCGCCATGGCCTCGCCGCTGCCGCCCATGATCGACTGCAACTCACAGCGAATCAGCGCCAGCACCCGTTCGCGCACGCTGCTCGCCTCGGCCAGGGAGGCGCGCATCAGCGCGGTGTTGTAATGGATGGTTTCCTCCATCACCGCCCGCAGGATTTCGTCCTTGCTCTTGAAGTGGTGGAAGATGCTGCCGGACTGGATCCCCACCGCACTGGCCAGGTCGCGCACGGTAGTGCGTTCATAGCCCTTGTTGCGAAACAGGTGAGCCGCGGTCTGCAGCAGCTTGCCCCGGGCGCTGTCGGGGTCGGTCAGTTGCCCGCCGTCCACCATGGTGCGCATCACCTCCAGGGCTTTTTGCTCATCCATGCTGCTCTCCTCAACTACTTTGATTGCGTCATGGCCGGCAATTTAGGCCGTGGCAGCCACCCAAGCAAGCGCTTGGGCACAAGTTGTGTACGCAGTTTACAAACCAAGCGCTTGCTTGGTAGTCTCGACCCAGCGATTTTGCAGAGAAGGACGTCCCATGAACAAGACCGTTCGTATCGGCTGCGCCAGTGCATTCTGGGGCGACACCTGCACCGCCGCCGCGCAGTTGGTGCAAGGCGGCGCGCTGGACTACCTGGTGTTCGACTACCTGGCCGAAGTCACCCTGTCGATCCTCGCCGGGGCGCGCATGAAAGACCCCCAGGCCGGCTACGCCCCGGATTTCGTCGAAGTCCTGGCGCCGTTGCTCGGTGATATCCAGCGCCAGGGCATCCGGGTGATCAGCAACGCCGGCGGCATCCACCCCCAGGCCTGCGCCGCCGCCTTGCAGGCCGCCTGCGACCAGGCCGGGGTGCCGCTGAAAATCGCCGTAGTGCTGGGCGATGACTTGCAACCGCAGTTCAAGCAACTGCAGGGCATCAGCGATATGTTCAGCGGCGCGCCTTTGCCGGCGATGTGCGTGTCGACCAATGCCTACCTCGGCGCGCCGGGCATCGTCCAGGCCCTGCAACTGGGCGCCGATATCGTTATTACCGGGCGCGTGGTGGACAGCGCAGTGGTCAGCGCGGCCCTGGTGCATGAATTCAACTGGGGGTGGCAGGACTACGACCACCTGGCCCAGGCCGCACTGGCCGGGCATATCATCGAATGTGGCGCGCAGTGCACTGGCGGCAACTTCACCGATTGGCGCGAGGTGCCGGACTACGAGCACATCGGTTTCCCGATTGTCGAGGTCAGTGCCGACGGCCAGTTCACCGTCAGCAAAGTGCCGGGCACAGGCGGCCTGATCAGCGAACTGAGCGTCGCCGAACAACTGCTGTATGAGATCGGCGACCCACGCGCCTACCTGCTGCCGGATGTGATCTGCGACTTCAGCCAGGTCACGCTGGAGCAACAAGGCGAAAACCGCGTGCGTCTGCGCGGTGCCAAAGGGCTGGCACCCACCGACCAGTACAAAGTCAGTGCCACCTACCCCGACGGTTTCCGCTGTACCGCCAGTTGCCTGCTGGCCGGCATCGACGCGGTGGCCAAGGCCGAACGGGTCGGCCAGGCGATCATCAACAAGACCTCGCAGTTGTTCAGCCAGCGCGGCTGGGCACCCTATACCGAGGTCAGCATCGAGTTGCTCGGCAGTGAGGCCACCTACGGCGCCCATGCCCGGCGCCAGGCCTGTCGCGAAGTGGTGCTCAAGCTGGCGGTGCGTCACCCAAGCAAACAGGCCCTGGTGCTGTTCGCCCGGGAAATCGCCCAGGCGGCCACCGGCATGACGCCGGGCCTGACCGGCATTGTCGGCGGCAGGCCCACGGTGTATCCACTGATCCGCCTGTTTTCGTTCCTGATCGACAAAAGCGCGTGCCGCCTGAGCGTCGACTTCCAGGGGCAATCCCACCCTTGCGAACTGCCTGCCACGGCCGCCCTGAGCACGCCCCACGCGCCCCTCGACCCGCCCAAACCCGAAGGCCGCGCCGAGGCCAGCGTGCCCCTGGTCAAGCTGGCCGTGGCGCGCTCCGGGGACAAGGGTAATCACAGCAATATTGGCGTAATCGCGCGCCAGCCCGAATACCTGCCATGGATTGCCGAAGCACTGACCCCAGAGGTGATCGTCGACTGGATGAGCCATGTACTCGACCCACTGCACGGGCGCGTCGAGCGCTGGTACCTGCCGGGCAGCCACAGCCTCAACTTCCTCCTCGAAAACGCCCTGGGCGGCGGCGGTATCGCCAGCCTGCGCATCGACCCACAAGGCAAGGCTTTCGCCCAGCAACTGCTGGAAATCCCGATTGCCGTGCCCCGCCACATCGCCGATCAACTCACCTAAGGGACTCTCGCCGTGGCCTTCGACTCGATCTTCAAAGCCGACCTGTTCCAGGGGCAGACCCTTATCGTCACCGGTGGCGGCAGCGGCATTGGCCGTTGCACCGCCCATGAACTGGCGGCACTCGGCGCCCATGTGGTGCTGGTGGGGCGCAAGCCGGAAAAGCTGCAACGGGTCACCCAGGAAATTACCCAAGACGGCGGCCACGCCAGCTGGCACGCCTGTGATATCCGCGATGAAGAAGCGGTGAAGGCGCTGGTCAGCCAGATCATCGAGGCACACGGGCCGATCCAGGGTCTGGTGAACAATGCCGGCGGCCAATACCCCTCGCCCCTGGCGTCGATCAATCAAAAAGGCTTTGAAACCGTGCTGCGCACCAACCTGGTGGGCGGTTTCCTGATGGCGCGGGAAGTGTTCAATCAGTCAATGAGCAAGCACGGCGGTGCCATCGTCAACATGCTGGCCGACATGTGGGGCGGCATGCCCGGCATGGGCCACTCGGGCGCAGCGCGCGCGGGGATGGACAACTTCACCAAGACCGCCGCGTTCGAGTGGGGTTACGCCGGGGTGCGGGTCAACGCAGTGGCGCCGGGCTGGATCGCCTCCAGTGGCATGGACACCTACGAAGGCGCGTTCAAGGCGGTGATCCCGACCCTGCGCGAGCATGTGCCCCTCAAGCGCATTGGCACCGAATCGGAAGTCAGTGCGGCGATTGTGTTCCTGCTCAGCCCCGCCGCCGCATTCGTCAGCGGCAGCACCTTGCGCATCGACGGCGCCGCCAGCCTGGGCAGCCGCGCCTGGCCGCTGCACAAGGCGCAGCCGCCGAGCCCGTCGTTCAATGGTTTTCACCGCGCCTACCTGCCGGATGTGCTCAAGGAGGGCCAATAAACCATGCCGGTCATCGACTCCCTACTCGACACCCACAGCCCGCAGTTCGCACAGAACCGCGAGGCCATGCTCACCGCCATCCATCATCTGCGCCAACTGGAACAGAACCTGTTGGACAAGGCCGCCGAGGCCAAGGGCAAGTTCGACAAACGCGGCCAACTGCTGCCCCGTGAGCGCCTCAACCTGTTGCTCGACCCCGGTGCGCCCTTCCTCGAACTGGCAAGCCTGGCCGGTTACAAGCTGCACGACGACAAGGATGGCAGCGCGGCCGGCGGCGGGCTGATTGCCGGTATCGGCTATGTCAGCGGCGTGCGCCTGCTGGTGGTGGCCAACAACAGCGCAATCAAGGGCGGGACGATTTCCCCCAGCGGCTTGAAAAAATCCCTGCGCCTGCAACAGATCGCCATGGAGAACAAACTGCCGGTGGTGACCCTGGCCGAAAGCGGCGGCGCCAATCTTAATTACGCGGCGGAGATTTTCGTCGAAGGCGCGCGCAGCTTCGCCAACCAGGCGCGGATGTCAGCCATGGGCCTGCCGCAGATCACCGTGGTGCACGGCTCGGCCACCGCCGGCGGTGCCTATCAGCCGGGGCTTTCGGATTACGTGGTGGTGGTGCGCGGCAAGGCCAAGCTGTTCCTGGCCGGCCCGCCGCTGCTCAAGGCCGCCACCGGCGAAGTGGCGACGGACGAGGAACTGGGCGGCGCCCAGATGCATGCGCAAACCGCCGGCACCGCCGAATACCTGGCGGAAAATGACGCCGACGGCGTGCGCATCGTGCGCGAGATTGTCAGCCTGCTGCCCTGGGACGACCGGCTGCCACCCCAGCCGGCGCGGGCCTATGTCGAGCCGCTGTATCCGATTGAAGAGCTGCTGGGCCTGATCCCCTCGGACCCGAAAAAGCCCTATGACGTAAGGGAAATCATCGCGCGTATCGCCGATGGCTCCAACTTCCTGGAGTTCAAGGGCGAGTTCGATCCCCACACCGTCTGCGGCCACCTGCACATCCAGGGCCGGGCCTGCGGGTTTATCGGCAACAACGGCCCGATCACGCCCAAGGGCGCGAGCAAGGCCGCGCAATTTATCCAGCTGTGCGACCAGAGCCAGACACCGCTGCTGTTTTTCCACAACACCACCGGCTTTATGGTGGGCACCGAATCCGAGCAACAAGGCGTGATCAAGCACGGCGCGAAGATGATCCAGGCGGTGGCCAATGCCCGCGTGCCCAAGCTCACGGTGGTGGTCGGCGGTTCCTACGGCGCCGGCAACTATGCGATGTGCGGCCGTGGCCTGGACCCACGCTTTATCTTCGCCTGGCCCAACAGCCGCACCGCCGTGATGGGCGGCGCCCAGGCCGGCAAGGTGCTGCGCATTGTCACCGAGGCCAAGCAGTTGAAAGACGGCCTGGTGCCCGACCCCAAGGTGCTCGACATGCTCGAACACGTCACCGCGCAGAAACTCGATAGCCAGTCCACGGCCCTGTATGGCAGCGCCAACCTGTGGGACGACGGGCTGATTGACCCGCGGGACACCCGCACGCTGCTGGGCTACCTGTTGGATATCTGCCAGCAAGCCCAGGTGCGCCAATTGCAACCCAACAGCTTTGGCGCCGCGCGCTTTTAACGATCAGGAGAACAATAAAAATGATCTTCACCCAGGAACACGAAGAGCTGCGCCGTACCGTACGGGGTTTTATCGAGCGCGAGATCAACCCCCACGTCGACGAATGGGAAAAAGCCGGGCGCTTTCCCATCCACGAGATTTTCCGCAAGGCCGGCGATCTCGGTCTGCTGGGTATTTCCAAGCCAGAGAAGTTCGGCGGCATGGGTCTGGACTACAGCTACTCGATTGTCGCCGCCGAAGAATTCGGCACCATCCGCTGCGGCGGCATCCCGATGTCCATCGGCGTACAGACTGATATGTGCACCCCGGCGCTCGCACGTTTTGGCTCCGATGAACTGCGCGACGAATTCCTGCGCCCGGCCATCAGCGGCGAACAGGTGGGCTGCATCGGCGTCTCGGAGACCGGCGCTGGCTCCGACGTGGCGGGCTTGAAAACCCACGCCCGCAAGGACGGCGACGACTACGTGATCAACGGCAGCAAGATGTGGATCACCAACTCCCCCAGCGCCGACTTTATCTGCCTGCTGGCCAACACTTCGGACGGCAAGCCGCATATCAACAAGTCACTGATCATGGTGCCGATGAACACCCCTGGGATCAGCGTCAGCCCTCCCCTGGAAAAGCTCGGCATGCACAGCTCGGAAACCGCCCAGGTGTTTTTCGATGATGTGCGTATTCCACAGCGCAACCGCATCGGCCACGAAGGCGCGGGCTTCATGATGCAGATGCTGCAGTTCCAGGAAGAACGGCTGTTTGGTGCGGCCAATATGATCAAGGGCCTGGAGGCCTGCGTCGACAGCACCATCGCCTACTGCAAGGAGCGCCAGACCTTCGGCAAGGCCCTGATCGACAACCAGGTGATCCACTTTCGCCTGGCCGAACTGTCCACCGAGATCGAGTGCCTACGCGCCCTGGTCTACCAGGCCACCGAGCAATACCTCAAGGGCCAGGACGTGACGCGGCTGGCCTCGATGGCCAAGCTCAAGGCCGGGCGCCTGGGCCGCGAAGTCAGCGACAGCTGCCTGCAGTACTGGGGTGGCATGGGCTTTATGTGGGACAACCCGGTGGCCCGCGCCTATCGTGATGTGCGCCTGGTGTCGATTGGCGGCGGCGCCGACGAGATCATGCTGGGGATCATCTGCAAACTGATGGGTACGCTGCCGGGGAAAAAATCGTGAACGCCTGTGAAACCCTGCTGCTGGAGCCGCACAACGGCGTGTTGCACATCACCCTCAACCGCCCGCAGAACCGCAATGCCATGAGCGTGCAGATGGTCAGCGAACTGCGCGCCGTGCTGACGGATGTCGCCCGTGACGAGCAGGTGCGGGCATTGGTGATCAGTGGCGCTGGCGGGCACTTCTGTGCGGGCGCCGATGTTAAGGACATGAGCCGCGCGGGCAGCCGCGAAGGCTTGCGTGATTTGAACCGGGTGTTTGGCGCGCTGTTGCAAGAAGTCGAAGCCCTGCCCCAAGTGGTGATTGTGGTGTTGCAGGGCGCGGTGCTGGGCGGCGGTTTTGGCCTGGCGTGTGTCAGCGACATCGCCATTGCCGACCACCAGGCACAGTTCGGCTTGCCGGAAACCAGCCTCGGCGTGCTGCCGGCGCAGATCGCACCGTTTGTGGTGCGGCGCATCGGCCTGACCCAGGCCCGGCGCCTGGCGTTGACCGCAGCGCGGTTTGACGGGGTCGAGGCGCAGCGCCTGGGGGTGGTGC
The DNA here is from genome assembly GCF_030687625.1 of Pseudomonas sp. FP2294. Classification (NCBI taxonomy): domain Bacteria; kingdom Pseudomonadati; phylum Pseudomonadota; class Gammaproteobacteria; order Pseudomonadales; family Pseudomonadaceae; genus Pseudomonas; species Pseudomonas sp. FP2294. Next base: position 1,985,414 of record NZ_CP117441.1, on the reverse strand, counting down.
ATTTTGTCGAGCATGACCCCCAAGGATTGGCGCAGCGCCTGGATGAGGTGTTGGGGCAGGTATTGCGCTGTGCACCGCGCGCCAATGCGCGAACCAAGGCGTTGTTGCTCCAGAGCCTGGATCAGCCGTTGGAGCTGCTGCTGGATCAGGCTGCCGATTGGTTTGCCGAGGCGGTGACCGGGGAAGAAGGCATTGAGGGGACGCGGGCGTTTGTCGAGAAACGCAAGGCCAGGTGGGTGAGTTGATCTTGAAAACGCCACATCCCCTGTAGGAGCTGGCTTGCCTGCGATGCGGGCACCTGGATCTGTCAGGGATACCGAGGTGATGCAATCGCAGGCAAGCCAGCGCCCACACAAGCCCGCGCCTGCGCAACCAATCAAACAGGGACCCAAAATGCCCAGTTTCAATAAAATACTGATCGCCAACCGCGGCGAAATCGCCTGCCGAATCCAGCGCACCGCCCAGGCCCTGGGCTACCGCACCGTGGCGATCTATAGCGCAGCCGACGCCAACGCCCTGCACGTACAAATGGCCGACGAAGCGGTGGATATCGGCCCCGCCCCGGTGCAGCAGTCTTACCTGAACATCCCGGCGATCCTCAATGCCGCACGCCTGACCGGCGCCGATGCGATCCACCCCGGCTACGGCTTTCTCTCGGAGAACCCCGAGTTCGCCAAGGCCTGCATTGCCGCCGGCCTGGTATTTATCGGCCCCAGCGCCGACGCCATCGAGTTGATGGGCAGCAAGCGCCTGTCAAAAATCGCCATGCTCGACGCCGGGGTGCCGTGCATTGCCGGCTACCAAGGCAGCGCGCAGGACGACACCACCCTGCAGAGCGAAGCCGAGCGCATCGGCTACCCGCTGATGATCAAGGCCAGTGCCGGCGGCGGCGGACGCGGCATGCGCCTGGTGCACGCGCCGGCGCAGTTGCTCGAACAACTGCACACCGCACGCTCCGAGGCCCTGAATGCCTTTGGCAGCGACGAACTGATTCTGGAGCAGGCGCTGATCGAACCGCGCCATGTGGAAATCCAGCTGTTCGGCGATGCCCACGGCAACCTGATCTACCTGGGCGAACGTGATTGCTCGGTCCAGCGCCGCCATCAGAAGGTCATCGAAGAAGCACCCTGCCCGGTCATGACTGCCGAACTGCGCCAGGCCATGGGCGAAGCGGCGCTCAAGGCCGGACGCGCAGTGGCGTATGTCGGCGCGGGCACTGTGGAGTTCCTGCTGGACCGGAGCGGGCGGTTCTATTTCCTGGAAATGAACACCCGCCTGCAAGTGGAGCACCCGGTCACCGAACTGATCACCGGCCTGGACCTGGTGGACTGGCAACTGCAAATCGCCGCCGGCCAGCCCCTGCCCTTGCGCCAGGACCAGGTGACGCTGAGCGGGCATGCCATGGAAGTGCGCCTATACGCCGAAGACCCGGCCCAGGGTTTCTTGCCACAAACTGGCGAGGTGTTGCGCTGGGAGCCGGCAGCCGGGGTGCGGGTCGATCATGGATTGCAAGCCCCGCAGCGCATCAGCCCGTTCTATGATCCGATGCTGGGCAAGATCATCGCCCATGGCGCTACCCGCGAAGAGGCCCGGCGCAAGCTGCTGCGGGCGGTGCAGGACTGCGTGCTGCTGGGGATCCCCAGCAATCAGCGGTTACTGGTGGACCTGCTGGGGCATGCGCAATTTGTCGCGGCGGATTTCAGCACCGGATTTATTGCCGAACACTTCAGTGACATTGCCCGCCCTGCCGTCAGCGAAGAAGACCTGGCTCTGGCCGCCGCCCTGTTTTATCGGCACAGCGCGGCAGTGCATGGCCCGGCCCTGGCAGGCTGGCGCAACAATGCCAGCGTGCCCTGGACCTACCGCCTGGGCGTCGATGAGCACCGCCATGAGGTCAGCGCCCGCTTACTGGCGGAGGATCATCTGCAAGTCGGCAACATCGACATCCACCTCCTCGACAGCGACGGACGCTGGGCCAGCCTGGTCATCAACGGCATTCGGCGGCGGATTGCCTATCACCTGCAAGGCTCCCAGCTCTGGCTGTTGAATGCCGGCACCAGCCTGTGCGTGAGCAACCAGACGCAAACCGTGGCCAGTCGTGAAGCGCCCGTCAGCAGCGGCACGGTCAAGGCGCCGATGGACGGTGCCATTACCCTGCTGCAGGTGCGCGAAGGGGATGTGGTGAGCAAGGGCCAACTGCTGCTGGTGCTCGAAGCGATGAAAATGGAGCATCCGCTCAAAGCGGGCATCGACGGGGTGGTCAAGGCCATTCACGTCAGCGCCGGTGATCAAGTGCGCAATCGCCAGGTATTGCTGCAGATCGAGTAGCCCTGGGCGGAACTACCAGGCTTGGCTACGCTCTATCCCCATCAGAAAGGGATGAGTACGGGAACCTGCGATGCCTCATTGGCTGATTATTGATCTTGAAGCCACAACGGATGACGGCGGCTGGCCCGTGTCGGAGATGGAAATCATCGAAATCGGCGTGAGCCTGGTCAACCGTCAGGGCCGCGAGCTGGACCATTTCCAGCGCTTCGTGCGGCCCTTGCGCCGCCCGTTGTTGACGCCGTTCTGCCGCCAGCTGACGCACATCAGCCAGGCCAGTATCGACAGCGCAGCGCCCTTGACCGAGGTCTGGCCGCTGTTCGAACGCTGGCTGGGCCAGCATCATCCGCGCCTGGAAGGCTGGGCCAGCTGGGGCGACTATGATCGCCAGCAACTGGAGTTGGAGTGGCAGCGCCATGGCTTGGCCAGCGCGCTAAGCCAGACACCCCATGTGAACCTCAAGCAACGCTTCGCCAAGGCCCGACGCCTGGACAAGCCGTTGGGGCTCAATGGCGCCTTGCAACTGGCGGGCATGCAGTTCAACGGCCAGCAACACCGGGCACTGGAAGATGCGCGCAATACCGCGCGTTTGCTGCCGTTGATTTTGCCCGTGTAGAAGGCATACTGGCCGACCTTTCTTGCCCCTTTTTTCGAGGATTCGCCCATGTTCAAAGTCAATGAGTACTTCGACGGCACCGTCAAGTCGATCGCCTTCGGCACCCCTGAAGGTCCGGCGACCATCGGCGTGATGGCTCCGGGTGAATACGAATTCGGCACGGCCCAGCGTGAAATCATGCACGTGGTCTCGGGCGCGCTCACCGTCAAGTTGCCAGGCAGCGACGCCTGGGAAACCTTCGCCGCCGGCAGCCAGTTCAATGTGCCTGCCGACAGCAAGTTCCAGCTCAAGGTGGCCGTGGACACTGCCTACCTCTGCGAATACCGCGGCTAAGCTTTTTCCGCGCAAAAAAATGCCCGCCTCCCAAGAGGCGGGCATTTTTCATGGGCGACGGTTATTCGAGGATCGTCACCGGCATGCCGACTTCCAGGCGGCCCGCGCCGTCATTGACCAGGTTCTGGCCGAACATCACGCCATCGGGCTGTTTGCGGTAGGTTTCCAGGGTCGCCAGCGGCTGGCGATCGGCACTGCGCTCCCCGGTCGCCGGGTCGATGGTGGTGAGGATGCACCGCGAGCAGGACTTGACCACCCGGAACTCCACCTCACCAATGCGCACGCGCTTCCAGCCATCCTCGGCAAAAGCCTCGCTGCCTTCGATCACCAGGTTGGGGCGAAAGCGCAGCATTTCCATGGGCCGGCCGACGCGTTGCGACAAGTCGTCGAGAGACGCCTGGCCTATCAGCAACAAGGGGAAACCGTCGGCGAACGCCACCTGGTCATCGTCCTTGCCGTAGCCGGCCGCCGTGGTGCGCGCGCGCTCCAGCGGGACTTGCACCAAGCGTGTCGGTTTGCCGATGAACTGGCTGACCCAATCGGCGGCCTCAGCACCGGCGTCCGGGACCCGCAGGGTGTCGCGCCAGATGGTGACACCACGCAGCTCGGCATCGGCGCCGGGCAACGCCACATCCAGGGTGGGCAGGCCTGCAGCGCTCAAGGTCAGGCCACCGGCGGCATTCCACAACGCCGACAGCTGGCTCATCTGCGCCACGGCACGCTGGGTCAGGAATCGCCCACTGGCCTCGTCCACCAGCATCCAGCGTCGATCCCCGTCCAGCCCGAGTTTATCCAGGCCGATCTGCGACAAGGTCTCTGCCTTGCCCGACTTCAAGGGGTACCGATACAACGCGCTGAGACGAAGCATGAGCGTGGGTTCCTGTGAGCAAAAGCGTCACCCTATACGAGCACGCCGGCAGAATCAAAATTTCCCCCGGCCGGCAATTAGAGGCCCCCTCGTCACAGGCCGGAATCAGGCCGGCACTTCGTCCAGCATCAGGCGCTGGCGCACCACATCCACCAACTTGTCGGGCTGGAATTTGGAGAGGAAGTTGTCGCAACCGACCTTCTTCACCATCGAGTCGTTGAAGCTGCCCGACAAGGATGTGTGCAGCACCACATAGAGGCCGCGCAGACGCGGGTCGTTGCGGATTTCGGTAGTCAGGCGGTAGCCGTCCATCTCGGGCATTTCGGCGTCGGTGAAGATCATCAACAGTTTGTCGGTCATCACCTGGCCGCTGTCCGCCCATGCCTTGAGCATGTTCAAGGCCTTGAGGCCGTCACTGGCGATATGCATCTTCACCCCCAGTTGCCCCAGAGTGTCGCGCAGTTGCGACAAGGCCACGTTGGAGTCATCCACCAACAGCACTTCGCGACCACGGGCACGTTCGAGCACCGGATCCTCGAGTTTTTCCCGGGAGACCTTGGCGTTGTAGGGCACGATCTCGGCGAGGACTTTTTCCACGTCGATGATTTCCACCAACTGCTCATCCACCTTGCTGATGGCCGTGAGGTAGTGCTGGCGGCCGGCGCTCGCCGGCGGTGGCAGGATCGACTCCCAGGTCATGTTGACGATGCGGTCGACGCCGCCCACCAGGAACGCCTGTACCGAGCGGTTGTACTCGGTAACGATAATGGTACTGTTGGGCCCCGGTACCAGCGGACGCATGCCGATGGCCTGGGACAGGTCGATCACCGGCAAGGTCTGGCCGCGCAGGTTGACCACGCCGCAGACAAACGGGTGACGCTGGGGCATCAGGGTCAGCTTGGGCAACTGCAGGACTTCCTGCACCTTGAACACGTTGATTGCGAACAACTGGCGCCCTGCCAGGCGAAACATAAGGATCTCCAGGCGATTCTCACCCACCAGTTGCGTGCGTTGATCTACCGTGTCGAGAATGCCAGCCATTGAAGACTCCTGGGGTGTGCTGAAAGATTTGCTGCTTACTGGAGAAAGATATCGGCAGACAGTGCCAAACCTTGACCCCCCGGTAAAATGCCACGCAAATGCATTGATGTCACACTGACATCATGCTTTACTGGCCTCACCTTGCCGTCCGGTCGTCAAGCCACGCCGCACGACCCTCAAACGGACATAAGGTTCCGCCATGTAAGGGATTCCCCTAGTCGCAATCAGGTCCAACCTGATATTCGCGATATCCAATAGCCATTAATGTGACGCCATTCTCATTGCATGAACGGAGTCAGGCTTTTGTTTGCTATCGCAAGCCCACGGCCCAAGGGCCTTCCAGGCATTAACGCCTGGGCAATCGAAGTAATGCGAATGCCTCTGGTTGTTCCCACTGCAAGCAGCGCCAGCAGTCGCGACGCTGGTCATTCAAATAAAAGTACTACTCAAAATTCAGAAATGAACTACAGATCTCGGTCATATTTCGGCGCTAGTTTTAAGCCGTTGCTCCGGTATTACATCTCATTGTCTGACCGTACGTTGTGGAGACTTTCATGATGAACGACGGTAAAGAGTGGCAAGACGCACTTCCCGAGTTCCTCCTGGAGGCAGAAATGCTGCTGGCCAAGTCTGAGGAATGCCTGAGCCACCTGCATTTGATCCGCAACGATAACGATGCCATCGACTGCATGAAAAACAGCCTGGTCAAACTGGCAGAAAAGGCCGATGCCATGGCGCTGGACGCCATTGGCAACTTTTCCCGGCATATCCAGGACCTGATCAGCAACGCCCAAAGCCCGATGCAGCTCCACGATACGGCACTTGCAGCCCTGCATGACTGCCTGACGCTGCTGGCCTGGCAACTGGAACTGATCGACGTCAAGACCGGCAAACTCAGCCTGGATGACGCGGAGCAAACCACGTTGATTGAGACGGTTGCTCAGCAGATCCCCCAGAAGGATGTTGGCGCTCGCCATCGCCACTCCATGCCCTACGCCTCCTGAACCTGCCGTGCGGTTAATCCAGGCCGCCGGCGGGCGCCCAACTAATGCTCGTCAAATATTTAGCCAGCCAACTATCATTAACCCAATATGGGTAATAGCGATACAAAACCAAATTAATAGTACAACTAGACGCCGCTGAACTAAGCCTTGTAGCAGGCGACCAACGGTAATTGTTGGTGGTACTATTAGCGCGCTCGAAGTGGCCGACCGTGAATACGTAATAAATCTGAGAAGCGCCTCGAACCAAGACTAAACCCAATCGCTTTCCAAACAGAGCCCGGCCAGCGGTCATGACCGGTCTACCCGCAGCGAACACCCATCGGCTCCATCTGCTATGTACGCCAGCCTCAAGTCACTCATCGCCAGGTTCGTCCTCTCGGGCAATACCCGTTGGATCACCCTGGGTCTTTGCCTGTGCGCGACTCTGGTCAGCCTCTGGGTCTATGCCCACAAAGCACCGCTGCCGCTGTTTTTGCTGTTGCTCAACCTCGCCGCCCTGACCGCCGCCGGCCTGCAGCGTTGGCGCTCGCGCAAGTCGATCAAGTTCCAGCCCCAGGAATTGGCCGACCGCCTGCTGCAAGTCCAGGAAAACGAGCGCCATCGTCTCAGCCGCGAGCTACATGACGATATCGGCCAACTGCTGACCGCTGCCAAACTGCAAAGCGACTGGCTGCAACGCCGCTCGCCGGCAGAGTTGCAGGACCAGTGCGGCGTACTGTGCAACACCCTCAACGAAACCCTGGCCAAGGTGCGGGACGTCTCGGCCATTCTCAATCCCCGGCAACTGACCAGCCTGGGCCTGGAGGCGAGCCTGCGCGCGCACCTGCTCAAGACCCTGGCAAACACCCCGGTGCATTGGAGCCTGGAATGCCAGCAACGCCTGACCGGGATTCCCGAAGAGATGGCGGTGGCGGCCTTTCGTATCACCCAGGAAGCCGTGACGAACATGTTGCGCCATGCCCAGGCGCGCAACCTGCTGGTGCGCCTGCAACGTTTGCCACAGGGGTTGTCGCTGTTTATCAGCGATGACGGCCGGGGGTTCTCCCCCGCCACCGACCCGGCCCTTGCGGGGCAACGGGGCATGTCAGGCATGTGCGAACGCATTGATCAACTGGGCGGCATGCTGACGGTCAATAGCCAACCCGGCTTTGGCACGCGAATCGAAGCGCTGTTCCCCTGGGCGCCCCGTACCCTCGAACGGGCCAATTCCCCTGAGGTTCTAGAGTGACCTGCAATTTACTGCTGGTAGATGACCACGCCCTGATCCGCGCGGGTGTGCGCGCGCTGATCCTGGATATCCCAGGCTATGCGGTGATTGGCGAGGCCACCGATGGCGCGCAACTGCTCGCACAATATACCGCCTTGCTGCCCGATATCGTCTTGCTGGACCTGTCGATGAAGCACACCAGCGGCCTGGATGCGTTGCAGCAACTCAAGCACGCCTACCCCAAGAGCAAAGTGCTGATCCTGTCGATGCACACCGACCCGCAATTGATCATGCGTGCCCTGGAGGCAGGCGCCCACGGCTACCTGCTCAAGGACACCACCGCCAACGAGCTGGAACATGCGCTGCTGGCACTGCGCAACAACGAGCGCTACCTGAGCCCGGCCATCGCCCACACCGTGATCAACCAGGCCTTGATCCACAGCCAGTCCCACCCGGAGGCGCCCGTGCAGCGCCACAACCTGACGGCGCGCCAGCTGGAAATCCTGCGCCTGATCGTACGCGGCAAATCCACCCGGGAAATCGCCCACGGCCTGGGCCTGAGCATCAAGACTGTGGAAGCTCACCGCTCGCAGATCATGAAGCGCCTGCAGATTTTTGATGTGGCCGGCCTGGTGCTGTTCGCCGTGCGCGAACAGATCATCAGCCTGGACGATTAGCCAGCAACGGTGAATCCACCGGCAAGTGCACCTGCAAGGCCTTGGGCAAGGCGCTGAAGCGCAGGTCACTGCCCTTGAGCGGTTCGCCATCCAGGTTGATATCCAGTCCTTCGGCCACCTTGATTTCCACCCACGGCAGGCGTGCCCGCACAAACAGGTTATCCAGGCCCCAGCCGTCGGTCATCAGGCTGCGCAAGGTGCCGACCACTTCCTGAGGCGCCGGCAGGATGCTGATATCCAGCAAGCCATCATCGGCCATTGCCCCCGGGCACAGCTCGTGCCCGCCACCGGCCTGGCGACCGTTGCCGATGCCCAGGGCCAGTAACTCGCCGCTCCAGTGAAAGTCCGGCCCCACCAGCTCCCCATAAGCCGCCCGCAACTCGCTGAAACGCGACAAGCCGGTAAACAGATAGGCCGCACCGCCCAGCACCTTTTTCAGATCCTCGGAAGTGTTGGCCGTGACCTGGCTGCCAAAACCGCCAGTGGCCATATTGAGAAACACCTGCCCGCCAACCTCCCCCAGGTCGATAGCGCGCGGCGCAACGTCCAACAGCGCCAGGGCCTCACGCGGCTCCAACGGCACGCCGGCCGCACGGGCGAAGTCATTGGCAGTGCCCAGGGGCATCAGCACCAGGCTGGCGTCGGTCTTGGCGCGGGCCATGGCCTCGGCCACATCACGCAGCGTGCCGTCGCCGCCGCCCGCGATCAGGCGTGTGTAGCCGGCATCCAGGGCTTCACCCACCAGGCGTTGGGCATCGCCGCCCTCCCAGGTGACGCGCACCGCCAGCTCCCACCCCTGCTCGCGCTTGCCTTGCACTGCCGCCCGCACGTCTTCGTTGAGGGCTTGCTTGCCGTGCAGAATCAACAGTGCCTTGGGTTTACTCATGGGGTGAAGCTCCTATTGTTGGAGGGGACCTGAGGGATGTTGACCTTCGGCAGTCAGAAAAAAGCCATTGGGCTGTAAATAAATTCTTCAGCCCAACACTTCACTCAGGGGAATGAAATTCACCCGATCACCGATGGCCAAGGTGCTGCCCTCCACCACTTCCACCAAACCCTCTGCCCAGGCGGCACTGCGCAGCACACCGGAACTCTGGTTCGGGTAGATCACCGCCCGCCCCTGCTCCAGGCGCCCGCGCAGGTATTCGCGACGGTTGCCCGGCTTGGCCCACACGAACCCTGCCGGCACCTCGAAACGCAACGGCTGCACCACCGCGACACCCTGACGGCGCAACAGATACGGGCGCGCCAGCAAGGCGAACGTAACCAGAGTGGACGCCGGATTCCCCGGCAGGCCGATCACCGGTACGCCGCGGAAATGACCGAATGTCAAAGGCTTGCCAGGCTTGATCGCCAGCTTCCACAAGGCCAGTTCGCCCTCCTCGCGCAATGCGATACCGAGGAAGTCCGCTTCCCCCACCGAGACTCCGCCGGTGGACAGGATCAAGTCCACCGAACCCAGTGCGCCCAGGCGGGTGCGGGTCAACTCCAGGTCATCGGGCAAGATACCGGCGTCGATCACCTCGCAGCCCAGGCGTTGCAACCAACTGCACAAAACCCGCCGGTTGCTGTTGTAGATCTGTCCCGGCCCCAGTGGCAGGCCCGGTTCGATCAACTCGTCGCCCGTAGACAGCACCGCCACACTCACGCGGCGCACCACCGCCAACCGGTCGCGCCCCAGGGACGCCGCCAGGCCCAGTTCAATCGGGCCGAGCCGTGTACCGGCAGCCAGGACTTCCTCACCGACTGTAGTCTCCTGCCCCTTGGGTCGGATGTTTTGCCCTACGCGCAGCGCCTGGGTAAAGCTCACGCGCTGATCGGGTTGCAGCTCGGCGTTTTCCTGCATTTCCACACAGTCGGCCCCGTCGGGTACCGGAGCGCCGGTGAAGATCCGCGCACAGGTACCCGCCGCCAAGGGCTCAGGGGCCTGGCCAGCGAAAATACGCTGGCTCACCCGCAGCGGCTCGCCGGTCCAATCGGCAGTGCGCAGGGCGTAGCCGTCCATGGCGCTGTTGGGCCACGGCGGCAGGTCGAGGGTGGAAACCAATGCCTCGGCCAATACACGCCCATCGCACGCGGCCAATGGCAGGTGTTCCTGCTCACGGATCGGCGCGGCCTCGGCCATGTTCAGCAGCCGTTCCAGGGCTTCTTCCACCGGCATCAGGGCGCCGGTCTTGCCCGGCTTATCCACGGGATTCACACGGCTCGGCCAGCTTGAGGTGCGGCACAAAATTGCATGGGCGATGGCGGGCATCCAGCTGTTCGGCGAGAATCCCGTCCCAACCTGTACGCACCGCATTGGTGGAACCCGGCAGGCAGCACACCAGGGTGCCATTGGCCAGGCCGGCCAGGGCACGGGACTGCACGGTAGAGGTGCCGATATCGGCGACCGAAATCTGCCGGAACAGCTCGCCAAAGCCGTCCACTTGCTTGTCCAGCAAGCAACTGACCGCTTCGGGGGTGCTGTCACGGCCAGTGAAGCCGGTGCCGCCGGTAATCAGCACCACTTGCACCACATCCTCGGCAATCCAGTGGGCGACTTGCGCACGGATTTTGTAGAGGTCATCTTTGAGCAATACCCGTTCGGCCAGGCGATGCCCAGCAGCGAGCAGGCGGTCAACAAAGACCTGCCCGGAGGTGTCGGTTTCCAGGGTGCGGGTGTCGCTGACGGTCAGTACAGCGATATTAAGAGGTACGAAAGGCGCATCAGCCTTGGCTTTCATGGCTCGGTCCGGTTGTCGAAGGAACAGCCCGATGTTATATCACAGCCCCCTATTTCACTGCCGCTGCGGAGCCGTCATGCCACTCAATTCTTCGCCCCTGCCCTGCTCGATCCTGTTGCTGGCCGGCGGTCGCGGCCAGCGCATGGGCGGCCTGGACAAGGGTCTGCTCGACTGGCACGGGCAGCCGCTGATTGCTCACCTGCACCAACTGGTGCGGCCGTTGACCGACGACCTGATCATCTCCTGCAACCGCAACCAGGCGCAGTACACCCCGTACGGCGACCAGTTGGTGAGCGACGACAGTCCGGACTTCCCGGGCCCCTTGGCCGGTATCCGCGCCGGCCTGGCCGCCGCGCGCCATGAACATCTATTGATCTTGCCCTGCGATGTGCCGCATATCGACGGGCAACTGTTGGCAGACCTGCTCGAAACCGCGCGGCAGCACCCCCAGGTACCGGTGATGATCCGCCATGGGGCGTTCTGGGAGCCTTTGCTCTGCGTCATACCGACGCGCCTGCGCGACGCGGTGGAGGACGCCTGGCTGGCTGCAGAGCGCAGCCCGCGCCAGATCCTGCTGAAACTAGGGGCCCAGGCGCTCGATTGCGCCGAGAACGACCCGCGCCTGGCCAACCTCAATACACCAGAGTTGTTGCACCCACGCCCCGGCGTGTCAGAATGAGCGCTAGACAAGGAACTTTGCCGACGTTGCATACGTCACAAGGTCAGAACTCAACACAGTATTACTCTCGGAGAAGACTCATGACCCAACGGACCATCGCCGCTCTCATGCTTGCACTGGGCCTTGCTACCCTCGCCGGTTGCGCCTCGCCTACAGTGATCACCCTGAATGACGGTCGCGAAATCCAGGCTGTCGATACCCCTAAATTCGATCAGGATTCGGGCTTCTACGAATTCGAACAACTGGATGGCAAGCGTACCCGCATCAACAAGGATCAGGTTCGCACCGTTAAAGACCTGTAAGTCTTAACGCCAGATACAACAAAGCCCGCTCTTAAGCGGGCTTTGTTGTATCTGGCGCATGGGAAACATCACCACTCAAGCACGATCCGGCTGCTGAAGTCGCGCTGCTCGCCGGTCACCGGGTCGATAAACCGTACGCCCTGGGCCAGCAACTTGAGCGGGTTGGCGTAGTCATCCACGGCATCCTTGATGACCTCGGGATAAAACGGGTCATTGCAGATGCTCGCCCCCAGTGCCGTCATATGCACGCGCAGTTGATGCTTCTTGCCCGTCACCGGAAACAGGCCATAGCGCCACAGGTCACCATTCTTCTCGCGCACCTGCACCGCCGTTTCCGTGTTGCTTGCACCAGGCCCTTCCTGCATGCGGAAGAACGGTTCGCCCTCCACCAGGCGACTCTTGTGCACCAGTGGGAATGTCAGCGCGGGCAAGGCCGGGGCAATGGCTTCGTAGAACTTATCAATCTGCCGGGTGGGGAACAGTTGTTGATACGCCGAGCGGCTTTGCGGGTTGGCAGAGAACAGCACCAGCCCGGCAGTATGGCGATCAATGCGATGCAGCGGCACCAGCGACGGGTTATCCAGGCGGCGGATCAGGCGGCGCAGTAAAGTCTGCTCGACATATTCGCCGGCGGGCGTCACTGGCAGGAAGTGTGGTTTGTCGGCCACCACCAGATGCTCATCGGCATACAGGATGGTCTCCTGCACCGGGATCGGCTTCTCATCCGGCACTTCGCGAAAGTAGTGGATGCGCAAACCTTCCTTGTAGGCCAGATCCACGGCGACGGGCTGGCCATTGCCATCCAGCACCCGGCCACGGGCGATGCGGTCCAGCCACTGCTCGCGGCCGATGGCGCGAAAGTGCTCGCACAGGCAGTCGAGCACCGTCGCCCAGGGCCCAGGCGGCAGGTACAGCGTACTGGCTTGGTTCTGGGCAGCGGAAAAACCGGTATCGGACATGCGTACACTCAAGGGCCTGGAAATACTAAGGGGGCATTATCCCCCAGAATCTCAAGCCCTGACCAATTCGGCCCGCAGCACCGGCGAGGCGCTGGCAGCCTCGGTAAACTCCTTGAGCCAACGCAGGACGTCCACCGCCTCCCAGCGGCCGGGATCGTACAGTGCATACAGCAAGCCCTGATACCCCACCACATCCAACTGCTTGTGATAACCGGCGCGCTGGAACAAGGCTTCGATTTCGGCAAAACAGGTATTGAAATGCACTTTGTTGAACGGCGTCTTGCCTTCCGTGACCAGGCCATCGAGCCGCAGTTCATTCACCGCATCGCGTACGATATCGACGGACATGCGGTTGACGCTGCTTTTCAGTTGTTCGACATTCACCACGGGCGTTCCCTCTCACTCAAATCGCTGTACAAACATACAGTAACCGAATAATCAGCAACCTGCCACGGGATTAGCGCTAACTTAAAAAGGCGACCACCTGTTCAGTTTCGAACGGCCAGCCCAGTTCCGCCCCGGTATCCACCCGGCGCAGCACCGGAATACTTAGGCCATAGACGTCAAACAGCGCTTGTGAATCGGCGATATCCACCAACTCGACCAACAGCCCGCATTCGACCAACGGCATGATTTCAGCTTCCGCAAGCTCACACAGATGGCAGCCCAGGGTGCCGAACAACTGGCATTCAGGAGGCATGGCGTAAAGACCCGATAAGAAACAGGTACCCATTCTAGGCCGCGAGAAAAACCTCGTCGAGTCATGCCAAAGACCTGATCCAGATCACCATGGCCTATAACTGATTCAGCGATTCTCGCGGCTTTTTTCCTGCAACACCCCGACGGAGATGTCTGTGTTTGCCAACCTGCTGATCATTCTTGCCTCATCCCTGGTCGTCATTGCGCTGTTCCGTCGGCTGCAACTGCCTCCGGTGCTCGGCTACCTCTGCGTGGGCCTGGCCGTAGGGCCGACAGCCCTGGACTGGGTCAATGACAGCGAAGACCTGCCAGACCTCGCCGAACTGGGGGTGGTATTCCTGCTGTTTTCCCTGGGCCTGGAGTTCTCCCTGTCCAAGATGCTCAGCCTGCGCCGGGTGGTGTTCGGCCTCGGCAGCCTGCAGGTGCTGTGCTGCGCGGTAGTGCTGGGTGCCCTGCTGCTGTTGATGGGCATGTCGCCGGTGGCCGCCTTGCTGCTGGGGGCCGGGCTGGCACTGTCATCCACCGCCATTGTGAGCAAGGAGCTGACCAGCCTCGGGGAGATATTCAGCACTCATGGGCAGAATGCGATTGGCGTGCTGTTGTTCCAGGACGTGGTCGCGGTGCTGTTGCTGACCCTGGTCCCGGTGTTCGCCGGCAGTAGCGAGCAGGCCTGGTACTGGGCACTGCCCCTGACCCTGGGCAAGACCGTGGTGTTGTTCTTCGGTCTGCTGCTCGCCAGCCGCTGGGTGCTGCCGCGCCTGTTCCATGAAGTAGCCGCCTCGCATTCGGCGGAACTGTTCGTGCTGCTGGCCCTGGTGATTGTGTTGCTTACGGCCTGGCTCACACACCTGCTGGGCCTGTCGCCGGCCCTCGGCGCGTTCCTGGCGGGCATGCTGCTGGGGGAAAGCCATTACCGGCACCAGATCGAAGCGGATATCCGACCGTTTCGCGACATCCTGCTGGGGTTGTTTTTTGTCAGTATCGGCATGCTGATCGACTTGCAACTGTTCGTCAGTCACAGCCTGCAGATCCTCGGGCTGACCCTGGCACTGATGTTGATCAAGGGCTGCATTGTCGCCGCGCTGGTCAAGCTGCGCGGCAGCGACAGCGAGACCGCCTGGCGCAGCGGCCTGGCCCTGGCCCAGGGCGGTGAGTTCTGTTTTGCACTGATGGCGCAAATGCAGTTGAGCAATATGCTGCCCGGCGAAATCAGCAGCCTGCTGCTGGCCGCGACGTTCTGCTCCATGCTGCTGACGCCCCTGCTGCTGCGGGCCGCGCCCTCTATCGCCCTGCGCCTGCATCGCAAGCCCAACCAGCAAGTGCAACTGGAGGCAATCACCGCGCTCAACGCCGAGCTGCGCGGGCATGTGCTGATCTGCGGTTATGGCCGGGTCGGCCAATCCATCGGGCGTTTCCTGCGCCGTGAACAACAGGCGTTCATTGCCCTGGACGATGACCCCGAACGGGTGCAGGAAGCCGCCACCGAGGACAGCAGCGTGCATTATGGCGATTGCCGGCGCGGCGCCCTGCTCAGCGCAGTCGGCCTGGAGCGCGCACGCCTGGTGGTGATTGCCGTGGACAATAGCGACGTGGCCCTGGTGGTGCTCAAGGAAGCGCGACGGATCAACCACAAAGTGCCGATCCTGGTGCGCACCCGCGACGACAGCCAGTTGACTGAACTGAAGGCCGCCGGGGCCAGCGAGGTGGTGCCCGAACTACTGGAGTCGAGCCTGATGCTCGCGTCGCACGCAATGATCATGCTCGGCCTGCCCGACCAGCAGGTGCGCGACCGCGTCGACGAAGTACGGCGCAATCGCTACCGCTTGCTCCACGGTTTCTACCAGCATACCGACGCCAACCGTGAAGCCCCGATCAATCCTGACTGACTGCACCAATCTTATGGATCGACAAGTCCGCGCCGTAGTACTCCTCTTCCTGGCTCAAGCGCAGGCCGCAGAGGCGCTTGAGCACGCCGTACACCAGCAACCCGCCCGCCAGGGCCACTACCACCCCCAGGGCGGTACCGATCAACTGGCTGATCAGGCTCACGCCGCCCAGCCCACCCAAGGCGCTCTGACCGAAAATCCCGCAGGCAATCCCGCCCCACACACCACACAAGCCATGCAACGGCCAGACACCCAGCACATCGTCGATCTTCCACAGATTCTGGGCGGCGATAAAGCACCACACAAACAGGCCACCGGCCACCACGCCGGTGACCAGCGCGCCCACCGGATGCATCAGGTCGGAGCCCGCGCAGATCGCCACCAGCCCGGCCAACGGGCCATTGTGCAAGAAGCCCGGGTCGTTACGCCCGATCACCAGTGCCGCCACGGTCCCACCTACCATGGCCATCAACGAGTTGACCGCCACCAGCCCGCTCACCCCGGACAAGGTCTGCGCACTCATCACGTTGAAACCGAACCAGCCGACGATCAATATCCACGAGCCCAGTGCCAGGAACGGAATGCTCGACGGCGCAAACGCCACCAGACGCCCGTCGCGGTAACGCCCCTGACGCGGCCCCAGCAGCAACACCGCCGCCAGCGCCAGCCAACCGCCCATGGCATGTACCACCACCGAACCGGCAAAGTCATGGAAGGATGCGCCGAAGGTCGCCAACAACCAGGCTTGCAGGCCAAAGTTGCCATTCCACACCATGCCCTCGAAAAACGGGTAGATGAATGCCACGATCAGCGCCGTGGCACACAGTTGTGGAACAAAGCGTGCACGCTCGGCAATGCCCCCGGAGATGATCGCCGGGATGGCTGCTGCGAAGGTCAGCAGGAAAAAGAACTTCACCAGGCCATAACCATGGTCGGCACTGAGCACGGCGGCCGGCTGCATAAAGCTGACCCCGTAGGAGATCCAATAGCCTATAAAGAAATAGGCCAGGGTCGAGACCGCAAAATCACTGAGGATTTTCGACAACGCGTTGACTTGGTTCTTCTGCCGTACCGTACCGACTTCCAGAAACGCGAAGCCGGCATGCATCGCCAGGACCATCACCGCGCCGATCAGAATAAACAGCGTATTGGAGCTATGGACGAGAGTGTCCACCGCGCTTTGCACATTTTCCATGGGGATTGGCAGGCCTGCAGTTCAGGAAAAAGCACCAAAGCAGTTCATTGCCCAACAATCGCGCACTAAATTGGCACTGCGCGTTCTACCCTTCTTCAGAGGGAATGAACCGCTTTGGCGCGACGACAATCGAATAAGGCAGTGACTTGCGGGTTTTTCCACGGGTTTTAGGGATTTAGGGTAAGGTTTTTCAAGGCGTTGGCCGAAACCGCCCACAATGCGCGCAAGCCTTGCGGCTGGCGCACCAAGGCAAAGCAAAAGCTGTACCAGACAATTGCAGTGAACCTTCACCAATACCGGTGACTCTCAAGCAAAACCCTGTAAAAGCACCAGACAGCCACTCACGGAGATAACCATGGCCAGAAAATCGGCAAAGACTGCTCAAGAAATATTGATGGAAGATTTCCAGACCCTGGTCAGCGATACCGAAAAGCTGCTGGACGACACCGCGATTCTGGCCGGTGACCAGGCTGACGAGCTGCGCTCGAAGATCCATGACAGCCTGCTGCAGGCCCGGGAAACACTGAAGTTGACTGAGGACTCCCTGCGCGAACGCGGCAAGGCAGCAGTCACCGCCACCGAGGACTACGTGCAGGCCAACCCTTGGCAATCCGTTGGCATCGCTGCCGGCGTGGGCTTCCTGATCGGTCTGCTGGCTACAAGGCGCTAATCATGTCTATCGGCGAAACCGGCTCGTCCGCGGGCCCAAGCTCCACATCGCGGCGCCTCGGCGCGGCTGTCCTGGGCTTGCTGCACAGCCATGTCGAGCTGTTCGGCATCGAGTTGCAGGAACAGAAAGCACGCACCGTCAGCCTGTTGCTGTTTGCCGGGCTGGCACTGGTGTTCGCCCTGTTGCTGCTGGTGGGGTTATCGGCGCTGGTCATGATCCTGGTCTGGGATACCTACCGCCTGACCGGGATCATCAGCCTTTGCGTATTTTACGTTCTGGCCGCAGGGTTCTGCGGGTTGCGCTTGAAGGCGGCGGTATTCGATGAATCCACGCCTTTCCACGCCACACTCGAAGAGTTGGCCAACGATCGGGAGCGCCTGCTGCCATGAGCCTGACTGAATTGCCGCACACCAACTCCCGGCGAGAAATGCGCAAGGCCTTGATCCGCCTGCGCATGGAAATGCACCGCCAGGAAATTCGCCACGAGTCCCAGCAATTGCTGCTGCCCTTGCAAAAGGTGCGCAACATGGGCCAAAGCTGGCAGGACGGGTTTGGTATCAAGCATGCGCCGCTGTGGGGCGTCGCCGCTGTGACCCTGCTGGGATTCTTCACCGGCAAAGGCGCCAAGGGTGGCGGCATCGGCACCATGACCCGTCTGGTACGGCTCGGTGCGGGCCTGATCCCGTTGATCAAGCTCGCCATGCAGGGTGCGTCCCGCAAGTCCTGACGTAACTGGCTGCATTCTTGCAAACGGATCTGGCCCGGCGCCCTCTCTGCAGGGGCCGGGCCTTTTTCATGCCGAAGCACCTAAGGAGGCTCTGTGATTGACGGGCAACCGCTCGCCTGTTTTCAACCGTTTATCGACACCGCCACCGGACGCATCGCCGGGGTGGAAGCGCTGGGCCGCCTGCTCCAGGCAGATGGGCAACTGCTCTCGGTAGGCCCACTGTTCGCCGATGCACGCACGCCCACCTCGGCGTTACGCCGCCTGGACCGCAAGATCCGCGACAATGCCCTGAGCCGCCTGCATGAAGCACCTGAAGACTGGTTTCTGAGCCTCAATATCTCGCCCCGCTGGATCACGTTGCTGCGACCCGGACAAGCCCTGCCCAGCCTGAAGCAGTTGCAGGCCCATGACGTCGATCCAAAACGCATCGTGTTTGAGATCACCGAGCTGGGAGGCGACAGCCAGCGCCTGGCCGAAGTCGTCGCCCGCTATCGTGAAGCGGGCGCACGGATTGCCATTGATGATTTCGGCGCCGGGTATTCGCAACTGGATCGGGTCCTGGCCCTGCGCCCGGATATCCTCAAGCTGGATATGCGCCTGTTCCAGGCCGCGGCACTGGGTGGCCCGAGCGGCGAGGTGGTGCGCGCCCTGGCGCAAATGGCGGAAAAAACCGGATGCTGGATCATCGCCGAAGGCGTGGAAACCGAAGCGCAACTGAGCTTTGCCCTTGAGTGTGGCGCACGTTATGTCCAGGGCTATCTGTTTGCCCAGGCGCAACGGGACTGGTTCGCCGCCGATGCCTTCGTCCCGCGCTTTGCCGTGCTGCGCCAGGCTTATGTGCAGCAGAAACTGATGGAGCGCGGACGGATCATGCAATTGCGCCAGCAATTGATCGAACTGATGCAGATCCTGCAAGGCTGGGCCCTGGCCCAGGCTCCCCTGAGCCAACTGCCATGGCTGCCGGGTTTTCCCCGGTTACTGCGGTTTTATCAGTGCGATAGCCACGGCACCCAACTGACCCCCAACTTCGAATGGCGCCAGGATGCCTGGCAAGCCGACAGCCGCTACCTGGGCCACAACTGGTCATGGCGCCCCTACTTCTATCATCTGCTGGCCGAAGGCTGGGAAGAGCGGCGCCTGATTCTCTCCAACACCTACCGTGATGCCACGACCAATCAACACTGCCTGACAGCAGGACAATTCTTCAGTAACGGTCAGCGCTTGCTGTTAATCGATATTGACGCCGCCGGACTGTAGTTTTTCGCTTGCTCCGGGCGCGCCGAACCGGGAAGCTGAGGGCCGACATTCATCCTATGGAGAGCCCTCGCCTTGGATTGGCCTACCCTGCTTACCCGCGAACGCCTTGGAAAACCCCTGCACAGTCCGGAAGAACTGGGCCGCAGCCCGTTTCACAAAGACCATGACCGGATTATCTTCTCCGGGGCCTTTCGCCGCCTGGGCCGCAAGACGCAGGTTCACCCGGTGACCAGCAACGATCATATCCATACCCGGCTGACCCACTCGCTGGAAGTCAGTTGTGTGGGGCGTTCCCTGGGCATGCGCGTCGGCGAGACCATTCGCAGCGCCCTACCCGACTGGTGCGACCCCAGCGACCTGGGGATGATCGTGCAGTCGGCCTGCCTGGCCCACGACATCGGCAACCCACCGTTCGGTCATTCCGGCGAAGATGCCATTCGCCATTGGTTCCAGCAGGCAGCCGGCCGTGGCTGGCTGGATGACATGAGCAGCGCCGAACGCAATGACTTCCTCAATTTCGAAGGCAACGCGCAAGGCTTCCGCGTGCTGACACAGCTGGAATACCACCAGTTCGACGGCGGCACGCGCCTGACCTACGCCACCCTGGGCACCTACCTGAAGTACCCATGGACCGCCCGCCACGCCGACTCCCTGGGCTACAAGAAACATAAGTTCGGCTGCTATCAGAGCGAGCTGCCGATCCTTGAACAGATCGCCCAGAAGCTCGGCCTGCCACAACTCGAGGAACAGCGCTGGGCGCGCCACCCATTGGTCTATCTGATGGAGGCGGCCGACGACATCTGCTACGCCCTGATCGACCTGGAAGATGGCCTGGAAATGGAGTTGCTGGAATACGCCGAGGTCGAGTCGTTGCTGTTGAACCTGGTCGGTGATGACCTGCCGGAAACCTATCGGCAACTGGGGCCCGAGGATTCCAGGCGACGCAAACTCGCGATCCTGCGGGGCAAGGCGATCGAGCACCTGACCAACGCCGCCGCGCGGGCGTTCGTCGAACAACAGCCTGCGCTGCTGGCCGGGACCCTGCAAGGCGACCTGGTGGAACACATGCACGGCCCGGCCAAGCGCTGCGTACTGAATGCCAAGGACATGGCCCGCAAGAAGATCTTCCAGGACAAGCGCAAAACCCTGCATGAGATCGGCGCCTACACCACCCTGGAAATCCTCCTGAACACTTTCTGCGGCGCGGCCCTGGAGCAACATGGCGGCCGTACGCCATCCTTCAAGAATCGACGCGTCCTGGATCTGCTCGGCAACAGCGCCCCCCATCCTGACTGGCCACTGCATCGTTCATTCCTGCGCATGATCGACTTCATCGCCGGCATGACCGATAGCTACGCCAGCGAGATGGCCCGGGAGATGACCGGCCACTCAAACCCTCAATGACCCACACCCCGGGCAGGTTTTCCTGCCTGGGTGCTTGCCTCAAAGAATCCACCTACGCAGGCACCAGAGCAGCCTGATCGAATTCACCCCAACACCCGATGAATAATCACCCCTCTCTTATCCGCTCCAACGATCAGCTCCTACACTCACGCAAACCCACGATAGCCCAGCGCCTGACTCACCGAGCAAACAGACACAGGCATCGGCCGACGTGTTTCCGGCTGCTGCTACTTCCACGGAAACTCCTATGCCCGAACGAAAATTGCGCATCCTGTTGGTGGAAGATCACCCTTTTCAACTCCTGGCCATTCAGTGCCTGCTCAAGAGTTTCGGCTTCCACCAACTGACCCCTGCCGAGAGTGCGGAGCAGGCGATCAAGTTGATGAGAACAACCGAGGCCCCCTTCGATATCATGTTATGCGATCAATGCCTGCCGGACCTCACCGGGTTGGAGCTGGTGGAGATAGCCTGCCATACGGGCTTTGTCAAAAGTGCTGTATTGCTAAGTGGACTGCCTGCCCTCGAACTGGAATGTTTGAAAACCCTGGCAATACAACGTGACTTGCGCCTGCTTGGATATTTGGCTAAGCCCTTGAATAAAGAAGCCTGGATCGAATTGATCAGCCAGTCGGGACTTGCCGATGATTAAAGAGTGCGACCTTGCACTTGCCCAGCAACCATCTGACCAAACTGCTCCCCCACTACATCAATACACCGAGCCTGGCCAAAGTAATTTTCAAATTTTGGCGTAGGACATTAAACACTCTTGAAACTGAAACATTACCTTAATTAAAGCGGCAAATAACACCGCACAACTTTCCAATCCTTCACCTAAGAAACTCTTACAACACGACCAATAAAGCCTTAGTGTGTCGTAGTCCAATACCTTTTTGGCCGTAGGAATTTTCCTGTTTTATATCTACTCAGCCTTCCCTTCATGCTCCTGCCCTACCTTCTGAGCTAATGTGCGCGCTTATTTGCACTAGTATGGAATTGGCTCATGAATACAGTTTTTATTATTGACGACCACCCGGTCATTCGACTTGCAATCCGAATGTTGCTGGAACATGAAGGTTACAAAGTAGTCGGCGAAACAGATAACGGTTGTGATGCAATACAAATGGTCCGCGAATGCCTCCCAGACCTCATAATTCTTGACATCAGTATTCCAAAACTCGACGGACTGGAGGTTCTCTGCAGGTTCAATGCAATGAGCACGCCAATGAAAACCCTGATCTTGACGGCCCAATCGCCGACACTTTTTGCGACACGCTGCATGCGTTCCGGTGCTGATGGCTATGTTTGCAAAGAAGGCGACCTAAGTGAACTGCTAAGTGCTGTCAGAGCTGTACTTTCAGGTTACAACTATTTCCCAAGCCAGGCATTAAACAGCACCGGCACCGATGTGGGCGAAAACGAAGAATTGAATCTTTTCAAAGCCGTTAATGATCGGGAACTTATGGTCCTACAACTTTTCGCGCAAGGCCGTACAAACAAGGAAATTGCCAAAGGCATGTTCCTCAGCAACAAAACTGTTAGCACTTATAAAAAACGACTTATGCAAAAACTTAAGGCCAAGTCCTTGGTAGAACTTATCGAGATGGCAAAACGCAACGCGTTAGTGTGAGAAACAGGATGCCAAGGCGTTTAAAGGACTATCTAATCATTTTGAGTACCGGGCTGTGCTTGAGTACAGCCGTGCCAGCCACTCAAACCGCTCCAGAACGCTACGCACTGCTGAGTCGTGCCGGCATCGTTCAGTTGGACACTCAACTGACCCCCACGCAGCGCCATTGGCTACAAAACAAACGGGAACTGCTGCTGGGAGCCTCGACACCCGACTACCCACCTTTCGACATCACCGCCAGCGGTCGTGACTATGAAGGTATTACTGCCGATTACGCGGGCATCCTCGCCAAAGCCCTGGCATTGCCCGTCTCGGTGGTGCGCTACCCCTCGCGGGAGGCGGCAATCCAGGCACTGGAAGAGGGGAAAATCGACCTGCTGGGCAGCGCCAACGGATTTGAAGCGAGCAACACCGACATCGTCCTGTCAACACCCTATGCGGTCGACCAGCCGGTACTGGTCACCCGTGACACAGAAACCCGCCCGCTCGATGACGGGCTGGCGGGCCTGCGCTTGAGCCTTGTCTACCACTACCTGCCCTTGAAAGAAGTCGAAGCGCTGTACCCCAATGCGATCATCCAGATCTATCCGTCCTATTTGAATGCGCTGAATGCCGTGGCCTTTGACCAGGCCGATGTGTTTCTCGGCGATACCATTTCCACCCATTACATGATCAACAAGGGCTACCTGAAGAACATCCGCATGGCCAATTTCGGCAAGCACGAAGCGTACGGCTTCAGTTTTGCCGTGCACCGCGACCAGCAGACCCTGCTGGGCATCATCAATACGGTCCTCGCCGGTGTCGGGACCTACGAGCGGGAGAACATCGCCAAACGCTGGAGTGCAGGCAGCGATATCCTGCTGACCGACCATAAGTTGCAGTTGAGCCAGCGTGAAGAGCGCTGGCTCATGGATCACCCAGTGGTGAAAGTGGTCATCAACGAAACCTTCGCGCCACTGACATTCGCCGACTCAGATGGTCAACTGCGGGGCATGACCGCCGACCTGCTGGAGTTGATCCGGCTACGTACGGGCTTGCGCCTGGAGTTCCTGAACACCCGCAACGTCAAACAGATGATCGAGCAGGTGGAAAACGGCAATGCCGACATCATTGCCGCCATCAGCCCCAGCCGCGAACGCGAAACCAAGCTCAATTTCAGCCGCCCGTACCTGCAGAACTCCTATGTCCTGCTGACACGCAAGGAACCTGGGGCACCCTCAAGCCTTGAGCAAATGGCGGGGAAAAAACTGGCAATCACCGAAGGCAACCCCCTGGTGGGCTACCTGCGCCGCGAGTTTGCACAGATCACCCTGGTGGAGGCCAGCGACACCTTCAAGGCCTCGGAAATGCTGGCCCAGGGGCAAGTGGATGGGGCCGTCAACTCGTTGGTGGTTGCCAACTACTTCCTCTCATCCCACTTCTTCCAGGGTCGGTTGCAGGTCAGTTCGAGTATCGGCACGCAACTGGCTTCTTTTTCCCTGGCGACGTCACGCAGCGCCACCGAACTGGCCTCCATTCTCGACAAGGCCCTGCTCAGCATCGCGCCGGACGAACTTGGGGTCATCAACAACCGCTGGCGTGGCTACACGGCCGCCTCCGACAGCTATTGGCGCAACTACCACCGTCTGATTATCCAGATCGTCAGCGCCGCCGGGCTGCTGCTGCTTACATCCCTGGCCTGGAACGGCTACATGCGCCGACAGATCAAGCAGCGGCAGATGGCGGAAAGGGCCCTGAGCGATCAATACGAATTCATGCGCGCCCTGGTCAATGAGACCCCTCACCCGATCTACGTGCGTGATCGCAATGGTTTGCTACAGACCTGCAATGACAGTTACTTGCAGGTCTTCGGCGTCAAGCGCGAGGACGTCATCGGCAAGAGTGTCATGCAGATCAACCTGGAAAACGAAGCACAAGCCAGTCAGTACCATGCCGACTATCTGCGGGTAGTCGCCGAAGGCAAGCCGCTGATCCTGGATCGCGCCCTGCATATTCATGGGCAGCACCTGACGATCTATCACTGGATCCTGCCGTACCGCGATTCGGTCGGTAAGGTCCAGGGCATCATCGGCGGCTGGATTGATATCAGCGAACGCCGCCAATTGTTCGATGACCTGCGCAGCGCCAAGGACCGTGCCGATGAGGCCAATCGCGCGAAAAGCACATTCCTGGCGACCATGAGTCATGAGATCCGCACCCCCATGAACGCGGTGATCGGCATGCTGGAGTTGACTCTCAAGCGTGCCGATCATGGGCATCTGGATCGTCCGGCCATCGAGGTGGCCTACAACTCGGCCAAGGATTTGCTGGAGTTGATTGGCGACATCCTCGACATCGCACGCATCGAGTCGGGTCGCCTGAGCCTGGCGCCGGAACGCGTCAACCTGCGGGAACTGATCGAGTCGGTGGTGCGTGTGTTCGATGGGCTGGCACGCCAGAAGAGTCTCAATTTGCTACTGGAGTTCAATCCCGGCGTTGAAGAACGTGATGTGCAGATCGACCCCCTGCGCTTCAAACAGGTCCTGTCGAACCTGGTGAGCAATGCCATCAAGTTCACCGAGCAGGGCGAAGTGAAGATCAGGGTGGATATCCAGGCCACCGGCGAGCCACAGCAAATCGAGATGAAACTGTTGGTCGAGGACACCGGCATCGGGATCAGCCGAGACGATCAGCAGCGCCTGTTCGAACCGTTTTCCCAGGCCGACAATTCCGGGCACCTGGCCAGGAGCGGCGCAGGTCTTGGGCTGGTCATCTGTCGTAGCCTATGCGAAATGATGGGAGGGCAACTGACCCTGAGCAGCGTGCCCAGGGTCGGCACCCAGGTGTTTGTCTCGCTGCAGATGACCAGCCTGCCACCTGCCTACCCGCTGATCGAGCTCAAGCCTGCGACCCAGGATGCTGCGGCGGTGCTCAATGTGCTGGTGGTGGACGACCATCCGGCCAACCGCCTGCTCATGTGTCAGCAACTGGGTTTCCTCGGGCACCGGTTCACTGCAGTCCAGCATGGCGCGGCGGGGTTCCAGGCCTGGCGCCAGGAGCACTTCGACCTGATCATTGCCGACTGCAATATGCCGATCATGAACGGCTATGAACTGGCACGGTCGATCCGCGAACATGAACAACGGGAGGACATCACGCCCTGCATCATCCTGGGCTTTACCGCCAATGCTCAGCCGGAGGAAAAACAGCGCTGCCGGGATGCAGGCATGAACGACTGCCTGTTCAAACCCATCAGCCTTACCACACTGGAGCGCCATCTGGCCGAGATCACCCCACTGTCGCCAGGGCGGATCTTTGACCTCGATAGCCTGAACACCCTCACCGGTGGTGATCCACTGTTAAGCCAGCGTCTGTTGGAAGAATTGTTGAGCAGCAGCCGGCGTGATCGCGAGGAACTCATGGCAATGCTCGGACAAGGCACGCCTCAGGACCTGATCGACCAGGCCCACAAGATCAAGGGCGCTGCCAGGATCGTCCAGGCCCGCACACTGGCCAAGCAATGTGAGGTGCTGGAACAGGCAGGTGAGGCAGCCGACCCGGTGCAGGTCGAGATTTGGATCAAAGCCATAGAACAAGCCATGCTCGACCTTGAGCACGTGCTGCAAGAGCAGTTGGACAATATGGCGCCATTGTAGGGGCGGGCTTGTCGGGTCGCCGCATCGCGGCGATGGTCGTTAACGTAGACGTGGGGCCCCGCCCCCACTGTTCTACCCGACGCCATCGCAGGCAAGCCAGCTCCCACAAGGAATGCAACTGCGCTCACTCAGCAGTCAGTCAACCGCAGGAAGATTGCCGCCAGTTGCTCAATCCCCATCTGATCCTCAAGCCTGAAACGCGCCAGTTTCGGGCTATCCAGATCCAGCACCCCAATCAACCGCCCATCCTTGATCAATGGCACCACCAGCTCACTGTTGGAAGCACTGTCGCAAGCAATATGCCCGGCAAAGGCATGCACATCTTCCACCCGCTGGGTTTGCCGTGAAGCCGCCGCCGCACCACACACCCCTCGACCAAACGGGATCCGCACACAGGCGATCTGCCCCTGGAAAGGCCCCAGCACCAGTTCCTCATCACGATTGAGATAGAAGCCCGCCCAGTTCAAGTCATCGAGTTGGTTGAACAGGAACGCCGAAAACTGCGCCGCGTTGGCGATAAAGTCGCGCTCATCGGCCAGCAGCGATTCCAGCTGCGCACAGAGCATGGCGTACCCATCAAGGCCGCTGCCCGACTGTTGCAAATCAATCATGGCTGACGCTCCAGCAATTTAAGCCCCACCCAGTAGCGGGCGAACTGGTAGGCGCAACGACCGTTGCGATTGCCACGGCCGGTGGCCCAGCGCACCGCAAGGATGTCGAGTGCTTCATCGCGCTGCCACTGCAAACCCGCTTTGTTGGCCAACTCGCCGATCCAGTGCTCCACCACGTCCAGGAAGTGCTCCTGGGTGAAAGGATAGAACGACAGCCACAAACCAAAACGGTCGGACAAGGCGATCTTGTCTTCCACCGCTTCACTGGGGTGCAGTTCACCGTCCACGCGTTTCCAATTGTCGTTGTCGCTCTGGTTTTCCGGTACCAGGTGACGACGGTTGGAGGTGGCGTACAGCAGCACGTTTTCCGGGGCCTGCTCCAGCGAACCGTCGAGCACGCTCTTGAGCACACGGTAATCGCCTTCGCCGGCCTCGAACGACAGGTCGTCGCAGAACAGGATAAAACGCTGGGGCAGCTTGAGCAGTTGCTCGACCACCCGCGGCAGGTCGGCCAGGTGGTCACGCTCGATTTCGATCAGGCGCAAGCCGGCTTTGGCATGCTGGGCCAGCAAGGCGCGGACCATGGACGATTTGCCTGTGCCCCGCGAGCCCCAGAGCAACGCATGGTTGGCGGGCAGGCCGTCGAGAAATTGCTGGGTATTGCGGGCCAATTGCTCGCGCTGCTTGTCGACTCCAATCAGGTCGGACAGGCGCATATCCAGGCTGACTTCCAGGGGCAGCAGAAAGCCGCTGCGCCCCTCACGCTGCCAGCGGGCCGCCAGGCAGTGGTTCCAGTCAATCACCGCGCGAGGCGCTGGCAACAGGGGTTCCAGACGAGCAAGCACCGCATCGGCCCGCTCAAGAAAGGCATTCAATCGAGAATCCATGACTATTCCTGTGGCAAGTTCTTGTAAAAGATGGCGTATTGGCAACCCTGACGCAGTTGCCAGACGGCTGCACCTGAAAAAACGATTCATACCGGGCAAGGCCGACGCTGAGGATGTTCAGCTATGCTTGCCGGGCGAAGGGAAACGTAAAGTGGCTCAGCACCCAATGGATATCAAGTTCGCCCACCGCTTGTCTTATAAACAAGCCAGACTGACTGTGCTGGTCGGTTTCGTATTGGGAACCTTGCTCAGCCTGATCCAAATCGGCATTGATTATGCCAGCGAAGACGCGTCCATCAACCGTGAAATACACGCGCTGATTGAAATCAGCCATAACCCTGCCTCACGTATCGCCTACAACATCGACGCCGAACTGGCCCAGGAACTGACCCTGGGCCTGCTGCACTCCCCCGCCATCACGCGGGCTCAGTTGGTCGACAATAATGGCCTGGTGCTGGCTGACGTTGATCGGCCGCGCAAAGAGAGCAGCTACCGCCCCATCAGCGATTTTTTGTTCGGCGCCAACCGCCAGTTCGAAAACCGGTTGTATCTTACCCATATGCCCGGCGAATCCCTCGGCGTATTGCGCCTTGACGTCGATACGTACGCGTTTGGCAGCCGATTCCTACGCCGAGCGGAGATCACCCTGCTCAATGGCTTTGCTCGCAGCCTGATCCTGACCGGCATCCTTCTGGGCCTGTTCTACGTGATGCTGACCCAACCCCTGGTGCGGATCATCCGCGAGCTGAGCACCCGCAGCCCCGGCAATGGGCCCCAGGCTCGCCTGGACTGCCCGTCGGGGCACGAACACGATGAGATCGGTGTGCTGGTCAATGTCGCCAACCAACAGTTCGAGAATATGGAGACCGAAATCCAGCAACGGCGCCACGCCGAGGACCGCCTGACCGAGTACCTCGGCCAACTGGAAGATATTGTTTCGGCGCGTACCACCGAGCTCAAGGCGATCAACCAGCGGCTAAGCCAGTCCAACGAGGAACTGGAAGCGTCGAAAATGACTGCCCTGGGCATGGCCCAGGCGCGTGCGGCCTTCCTCGCCAACATGAGCCATGAAATCCGTACCCCGCTCAACGGCCTGCTCGGCATGATCGCGCTGTCCCTGGACAGCACGCTGAATGCCGAGCAGCGCCAACAATTGTCGATTGCCCATGACTCCGGCAAGGTCCTGGTAGAACTGCTCAACGATATTCTCGACCTGTCCAAGTTCGATGCCGGGCAACTGGAACTGGAGAGCATCCCTTTCGATCTCGGCTCCCTGGTGGAAGACACCGCCAACCTGCTGTCGCAGAACGCCGCCCCCAGCGTCGAATTGACCTGCCTGATCGACCCGCAGTTTCCCGCCCAGGTCGTGGGTGATCCGACCCGGGTGCGGCAGATCGTCAGTAACCTGCTGTCGAATGCCTTGAAGTTCACCCGTTTCGGCCGCGTCGACGTACGCCTCAGTGCACAACCCGATGGCGTGCGCATCGAAGTGTGCGACACCGGCATCGGCATTGCCCAGGAGGCCCAGACGCGGATTTTCAAACCCTTCACCCAAGCGGGCGCCGGCATTACCCGCCAGTTTGGCGGGACTGGCCTGGGGTTGGCGCTGACCCACAACCTTTGCGAGGCCATGCGCGGGCGGCTGACCATCAGCTCGGAAACCGGCTTCGGCAGCCAGTTCTGCGCCGAACTGCCACTGGCCGCCCACACACCGGCGGCGCGGCTGGGGCCGTTGACCGGCGAGGTCGCGGTGATTACCGGGGCCAGCAGTGGCCTGGCAGAACTGCTGCTCAGCCTGCTGCCGCACTGGGGATTGTCCCCACACTGCTACACCATCGACGACGACTTGACCGGCCTGGCGCCGGACATCCTGATCACCGACTGCCCCGAGTGCCTGTTCCGCCTGCGCCCGACCGTCAGCGCACCGATCCTGCTGATTACCGCCTACGGCAACTTCATGCCCAGCGAAGAAGTGGCTGCCCTGGCGCCCCTGCAACAGCAGGCTCGCCCGCTGAGCCGCGCTGCGCTGTATCAGGTCCTGCACCGCACCCTGCGCGCCGACAGCGAAATCGTCCTCGACCTGGCCCAACTGGAAACCGGCCCGGTCGCGCATCGGGCGCGCATCCTTTTGGTGGAGGACAACCCGGTCAATCAACTGGTGGCCAAGGGCATGCTCGGCAAGCTGGGCTGCGAGGTGGTGGTCGCGGCCCATGGCGGCGAGGCACTGAAGCAACTGGAAGAACAGCGCTTCGATATGGTGCTGATGGACTGCAACATGCCGGTGATGGATGGCTACGAGGCGAGCCGGCAGATTCGCCGTAGCGGGCGCTGGCCGGAGCTGCCGATTGTCGCGCTGACCGCCAATGCCCTGGCCGAGGAGCGCGAACGGTGCCGGGCCGCCGGTATGAACGACTACCTGGCCAAACCCTTCCGCCGCGAAGAACTCAACGCCCTGCTCGACCTCTGGGTGCCGACTACGACAAGTCTGTGATCTGCCGGAGCAACTGGTCGAGGCCATGGCGCAAGGCATCCGCCTGGCTCAGGTCCACACCACTGTCACACAACAGGCGGGCCTTCAGCGGCTGGACGCGCTCACGCAGCGCCTGGCCCGCGTCGGCAAGACACAAGTGCACTTCGCGCTCATCCCGGGTACTGCGCCGGCGCGTGATCAACGCCAGCTGTTCGAGGCGCTTGAGCAACGGCGTCAACGTGCCGGAGTCGAGCAACAAGCGCTCTCCCAGCGCCTTGACCGTCGGCTGGGGCGGCGCAACGGCGTGCCACTCCCACAACACCAACATGGCCAGGTATTGCGGATACGTCAGGCCCAACTCGTCGAGCATCGGTTTGTAGGCCCGCGTCACCGCCCGGGAGGCGGCGTACAGCTTGAAGCACAACTGGTCATCCAGGGCCAGGGATACGGCAGGCAAGTCGGTCATTTGAGCAACGCTTCGATCTCTTGGGTCAGTTCCTGAGGTTTGGTGGTCGGGGCAAAACGCTTGACCACCTGACCGTCGCGACCGATCAGGAACTTGGTGAAGTTCCACTTGATGCCCTTGGAGCCCAGCAGACCCGGTGCGCGCTGTTTCAATTGCACAAACAGCGGGTGGGCCTCGCCGCCGTTGACATCGACCTTCTTGAACAACGGGAAACTGACGCCGAAATTCAGCTCGCAAAACTCCGAAATGGCCCCCTCGTCACCCGGTTCCTGCTTGCCGAACTGATTGCACGGAAAGCCCAACACCACCAGGCCCTGGTCCTTGTACTGCTGCCAAAGCTGCTCAAGGCCTTTGTACTGCGGGGTGAAACCGCACTTGCTGGCGGTATTGACCACCAGGATCGCCTTGCCGGCGAAGTCCGCCAGGGTCTTTTGCTCGCCCTTGATGGTGGTGCAGGGGATGGTCAGCAGGTTGTTGCTCATGAGAACGCCTCGGATGCAGAGAAGGTTGTGAAAACATAGCGAGCAATTAAATTGCATGCAATTTAATTGACCAGACTGATAACCCGACATCAGCGTGTGACGAGGGGGGGCTTGCCCCCTCATCACCACAGCCCCTCGCTACAGGGGATTTCAGCGGGGAACCAGGTCCAGGCACACCGAGTTGATGCAGTAACGCAAGCCAGTAGGCGGCGGACCATCCGGGAACACATGCCCCAAGTGCGCATCGCACCTGGCACAGGTCACTTCAGTACGGATCATCCCGTGGCTGACATCGCGAATCTCAATCATCGCGCTATCAGCAATCGGCTGATAAAAACTGGGCCAGCCACAACCGGCATCGAACTTGGTCTTTGAATCGAACAGTGGCTCATTGCAGCAAATGCAGTGATACACACCATCGGTCGTAGTCGCGTTGTAAATGCCGGAAAACGGCCGCTCGGTGCCCTTGAGACGGCACACTTGATACTGCGCCGGGTCGAGCATTTCCCGCCATTCATCCAGGGTCTTATCCAACTTTTCCATCAATCCACCTCGACAACTGAAAAAGCCTGATCTGTGTCTTTTCCATGGATCAGGCGGCACGTATGATTGCGCCTCTTCAAAGCGCCAGTCTGGCACCCGCGTTATCGGCATTCAAACGTATTTATGGGTCAGGCCACACGCAGGATTCCCAGCACGGTAGTCTTCACATCGTCTGGATCGTTCATTTTCGGGATCACATCGCCATGCAGGTCAGCAAATCGAATAAGCTCGCCAACGTCTGCTACGACATTCGCGGCCCAGTGCTCAAGCACGCCAAACGCCTGGAAGAGGAAGGCCATCGCATCCTCAAGCTGAACATTGGCAACCCGGCGCCCTTTGGCTTCGAAGCACCGGACGAAATCCTCCAGGACGTGATCCGCAACCTGCCCACCGCCCAAGGCTATAGCGACTCCAAAGGCTTGTTCAGCGCGCGCAAGGCCGTGATGCAGTACTACCAGCAAAAGCAGGTGGAAGGGGTCGGTATCGAAGATATCTACCTGGGCAACGGCGTCTCCGAGCTGATCGTGATGGCCATGCAAGCCCTGCTCAACAACGGCGACGAAGTGCTGGTGCCGGCGCCTGACTACCCGCTGTGGACGGCGGCCGTGACCCTGGCGGGCGGCCATCCGGTGCATTACCTGTGCGACGAGCAAGCCAACTGGTGGCCGGACCTGGCTGATATCAAGGCCAAGATCACGCCCAATACCAAGGCGCTGGTGATCATCAACCCGAACAACCCGACGGGCGCAGTGTATTCCAAGGAAGTGCTGCTGGGCATGCTGGAACTGGCGCGCCAGCACAACCTGGTGGTGTTCTCCGACGAGATCTACGACAAGATCCTCTACGACGACGCCGTGCACATCTGTACCGCCTCCCTGGCCCCGGACCTGCTGTGCCTGACCTTCAACGGCCTGTCCAAGTCCTACCGGGTGGCGGGTTTCCGTTCCGGCTGGGTGGCCATCTCCGGGCCCAAGCACAATGCCCAGAGCTACATCGAAGGCATCGATATGCTGGCCAATATGCGCCTGTGCGCCAACGTGCCGAGCCAGCACGCGATCCAGACCGCGCTGGGTGGCTACCAGAGCATCAACGACCTGGTACTGCCGGCCGGCCGCCTGCTGGAGCAGCGCAACCGTACCTGGGAACTGCTCAACGACATTCCCGGCGTCAGTTGCGTCAAACCCATGGGCGCCCTGTATGCGTTCCCACGGATTGACCCGAAGGTCTGCCCGATCCACAACGACGAGAAGTTCGTCCTCGACCTGCTGCTGTCGGAAAAGCTGCTGGTGGTCCAGGGCACGGCGTTCAACTGGCCGTGGCCCGACCACTTCCGTGTGGTGACCCTGCCGCGCGTGGATGACCTGGACATGGCCATCGGGCGCATTGGCAACTTCCTGAAGTCCTATCGCCAGTAACCCGGCTTTCGCTGTACGGCCCGCAAAAGGTCGTACAGCGAGTATCTGGCAACACATTCTGTACCCAGACACACCTTCTGCTCCGCCCGCTTCCCCTCTACCCTGTACTTACCCGCAATCGTGGGGCGCAGACGCCAGCCAAGGGCAATTTTCACGGGTCCCAAGCCTCGGAAAATCCCTGCAAGCCTCTACATTCATGCTGTAGGACACAGTTTGAAATAGTCGCCCGGTTGAATAGCCCACTGCCGCACCTTATATACCCCGCAGTACGCGACATATTAAGCATGAGGAGAATTCTACAACCATGATGCGCATCCTGCTGTTCTTGGCCACTAACCTGGCGGTCGTGCTGATTGCCAGCATCACCCTGAGCCTTTTCGGCTTCAACGGGTTCATGGCGGCCAACGGGGTTGATCTGAACCTCAATCAGCTGCTGGTTTTCTGTGCCGTCTTTGGTTTTGCCGGCTCGATCTTCTCGCTGTTCATCTCCAAGTGGATGGCGAAGATGAGCACCAGCACCCAGATCATCACCCAGCCACGCACCCGGCATGAGCAATGGCTGCTGCAGACCGTCGAGCAACTGTCCCGCGAAGCCGGGATCAAGATGCCCGAAGTCGGCATCTTCCCGGCCTACGAGGCCAACGCCTTCGCCACTGGCTGGAACAAGAACGATGCTCTTGTTGCCGTCAGCCAGGGTTTGCTGGAGCGTTTCTCGCCCGACGAAGTGAAGGCCGTGCTGGCCCACGAGATCGGCCACGTCGCCAACGGTGACATGGTCACCCTGGCATTGGTCCAGGGCGTGGTGAACACCTTCGTGATGTTCTTTGCACGGATCATCGGCAACTTTGTCGACAAGGTGATCTTCAAGAACGAAGGCGGCCAGGGTATCGCCTACTACGTGGCGACCATCTTTGCCGAACTGGTACTGGGCTTCCTTGCCAGCTCCATCGTGATGTGGTTCTCGCGCAAACGCGAATTCCGCGCCGACGAAGCCGGCGCGCAACTGGCCGGTACTGCCGCCATGATCGGCGCCCTGCAACGCCTGCGCTCCGAACAGGGCCTGCCGGTGCATATGCCGGACACCCTGAATGCCTTCGGCATCAACGGTGGCGTCAAGCAAGGCCTGGCGCGGATGTTCATGAGCCACCCGCCACTGGAAGAGCGGATCGACGCACTGCGTCGTCGCGGCTGACAGCCAGCGGGTAAAAAAAGGGGCGATTGAATCGCCCCTTTTTTGTGGGCGCGTGATTTACAGCGGCGCCAACCGGTAAACCCGCTCCTCCAGCCGCGTGACACCGCCCTGGGCGAACTTCGGGCTCTCGGCCAGGATATCCCGCTGCTCCAGGACGCTCAGGCGCCAGTGCACTCCCAGCAGCCCACGGACTTCATCGTCGCTCACGGCAAACGGCGGGCCTGCCTTCAGGGCCTGCTCATAGTCCAGGCTGATCAGCAGGCCACTGTCCACCTGCGGCGCAATCGCCTGCAAATGCGCGGCATAACGCTCGCGCATCAACGGCGGCAAGGCGATCAGCGCCGCCCGGTCGTAGAGGGCCGTGCAGCCCGCCACATCTTCGCGGCTCAACTCGAAGAAGTCACCGCACCACAGCTCGATAGCGCCTGCCTGATACACCTTGAAGCTACCCCGTTGGCTGACTTGCGCAACCAGGCGCTGCTCCTGGAAAAACTCTTCAATGGCCTTTTCCGACAGCTCCACCCCCAGGACTCGATGCCCCTGGTTCGCCAGCCAGACCAGATCCAGGCTCTTGCCACATAGCGGCACCAGCACCCCCACCCCGCTGGCCAACCCCAGGCCCGGCCAGTGTCGCTGCAAATAGGGATTGACCTCGGGCAGGTGAAAGCCGATCTGATTACGTGCCCAGCGGTCATGCCAAAAGGTGGAGTTCATGAATAATCCTGAAAATTCGATCAAATAGCGCTAAAACTTATATTAGATTTAGATCAATGATCTGATTGAAGATGGTCCCATCTTAACCTTGAGGACCCCACTCATGCTGCCCAGCCTGTTTATTTCCCACGGCTCGCCCATGCTTGCCCTGCAACCCGGCGCCAGCGGGCCGGCCCTTGCACGCCTGGCGGCGGACTTGCCACGCCCCAAGGCAATCGTGGTGATGTCCGCACACTGGGAAAGCCGTGAACTGCTGGTCAGCGCCAGCCCCGCCCCAGAGACCTGGCACGACTTCGGCGGCTTCCCCCGCGAACTGTTTGCCGTGCAATATCCGGCACCGGGTGATCCGGCACTGGCCCAGCAGATCGTCGAGTTGCTCATCGCCGATGGCTTGCAAGCCCGCCTCGATCACCAGCGCCCGTTCGACCATGGCACCTGGGTGCCGCTGTCGCTGATGTACCCGGCGGCCGACATCCCTGTGGTGCAGGTCTCCCTGCCCAGCCATATGGGCCCCGTCCTGCAAACCCGCATCGGCCAGGCACTGCGCGGCTTGCGCGAACAGGGCGTGCTGTTGATCGGCTCGGGCAGCATCACCCATAACCTCGGCGAACTGGACTGGCAGGCCGGGCCGCAAAGCATCGAGCCCTGGGCACGGGAGTTCCGCGACTGGGTCGTCGACCAACTCGGCGCCGAGGATGAAGCTGCCTTGCACGACTACCGCCGCCAGGCACCCCATGCAGTGCGCAGCCATCCCAGCGATGAGCACTTGTTGCCACTGTATTTCGCGCGCGGTGCGGGCGGGCAGTTCAGTGTGGTCCACCAGGGGTTCACCCTGGGAGCCTTGGGGATGGATATCTATCGTTTTGCTTAACCACGGTTTTTTGTAGGGCCCCGGGGAAACCCAGGCAAAAAAAATCCCCGAACCAGTCGGGGATTTTTTATGTTCGATCAATCAACCCGAGGGCTGATCAATCTTCGCGATAGCGACGCAGCTTGAGCTGCTTGCCGGCAACGCGGGTGTCTTTCAGCTTGGCCAGCAACTTCTCCAGGCCATCTTCCGGCAGCTCAACCAGAGAGAAGCTGTCACGCACCTGGATGCGACCGATCGCTTCACGTGCCAGGCCACCCTCGTTGAGGATAGCGCCCAGCAGGTTCTTGGCAGCGATGCCATCACGCGCACCCAGCGCGGTACGGCAACGAGCACGGCCTTCGGCCAATGGAACCGGCGCACGACGCTCACGATCACCACGGTCCGGACGGTCGCCAGTACGCTCTGGACGATCACCGCGCGGGGCGTTGTTCGGCACCAGTGGACGTTCTTTCTCGATCGCCGCCAGGGTCAGTGCCTGACCGTTGGTAGCCTTGCGCAGCAGGGCTGCAGCCAGGGCGCGTGGGGTGCAACCGATATCGGCGGTCAGGCGGTCCAGCAGGTCGCCGTGGGTCGATTCAGCGTCAGCCACCAGCGGCGACAGGCTGTTGGTCAGTTTCTTGATGCGGGCATCGAGAACGGCCTGGGCATCCGGCAGGCGGACTTCGGCAACTTTCTGACCGGTTACACGCTCGATCACTTGCAGCATGCGGCGCTCACGCGGAGTCACCAGCAGCAGTGCACGACCTTCGCGACCGGCACGGCCGGTACGGCCGATACGGTGAACGTAGGACTCTGGGTCGTACGGCATGTCAACGTTGAACACGTGGGTGATACGTGGAACGTCGAGACCACGGGCAGCTACGTCGGTCGCCACAACGATGTCCAGACGGCCATCCTTGAGAGAGTCGATGACGCGCTCACGTTGGTTCTGGGCAATGTCACCGTTCAGCGCAGCGGCTTTGTAGCCTTTGGCTTCCAGGGCACTGGCCAGGTCCAGGGTCGCTTGCTTGGTGCGCACGAACATGATCAGGGCGTCGAAATCTTCGACTTCCAGCAGGCTCAATACAGCCGAGGTCTTCTGGTCAGCGTGAACCAACAGGTGAGCCTGTTCGATCGCGGTAACGGTCTGGGTCTTGGTCTGGATCTTCACGTGTTGCGGATCGCGCAGATGGCGTTCGGCAATGGCACGGATCGACTGTGGCAGGGTAGCCGAGAACAGTACGGTCTGACGGGTCGGTGGCAGCGCCTTGAAGATGACTTCCAGGTCATCCATAAAGCCCAGCTTCAACATTTCGTCAGCTTCGTCGAGAACCAGGTGGTTCACGGTCGACAGGACTTTTTCGTCACGACGCAGGTGGTCGCACAGACGGCCCGGCGTGGCGACAACAATCTGTGCGCCATTACGGA
Organism: Pseudomonas sp. FP2294; assembly: GCF_030687625.1. Classification (NCBI taxonomy): domain Bacteria; kingdom Pseudomonadati; phylum Pseudomonadota; class Gammaproteobacteria; order Pseudomonadales; family Pseudomonadaceae; genus Pseudomonas; species Pseudomonas sp. FP2294. The sequence goes on along the minus strand of NZ_CP117441.1, from coordinate 1,948,522 downwards.
TTGCTTTCAGTTGTGGGCCCATAGGCGCGCCGCCGTAAACGGCCACAACGGTAACGCCCGGCATTTGCTTGGCGTAGGTTTCGAAAGCGGTTGCTACTTGCAGCGCCAACTCACGGGTTGGCGCCAGGATCAGGGCTTGCGGCTCGCGCTTGGCAGGATCGATGCAGTGCAGGATTGGCAGGGCGAACGCGGCGGTTTTACCGGTACCGGTTTGCGCCTGGCCAATCATGTCTTGGCCGGCCATGATGATCGGGATCGATTGCTGCTGAATAGCCGAAGGTTCTTCGTAGCCGGTCGCAATGACGGCAGCAAGAATGTTCGGGTTAAGATTAAAAGCGGCGAAGCCGCCGGTTTCCTGGGTCATGGGTCTGCCTCTAAGTGCATCCGCAAAGACCCATGCTCCAAAGCTGCGCATGCCGTGTTGAGACTCAAGAGTCGCCCTGGCTGCTTTGTCGGCGGGGATTTGCGAAAACGAATGAATGAAAAAGATTCGTCAAGGGAGAGTCCGCTGTGCGGACGTGCAGCCGAAGCTGACTTCGGGGAATTGCGCTACCTAAACGCGGCCCGGTTAAAGGCCGGCGCGCACTATACCGGAAATCCCTGAAAAAGGGAGCTTTTTTTATCGGAAAAGGCCATTCCACTGCTCTGTGTCACTGGCTTTGCGCATCTTCGCAGGAACGTCTATTTTTCAAAGGCCCGGCCCCGTTGGTCATTGCGCTTAAACGCTTCACCTTTTGCAGTGGGCCCTTCGGTCCGAAACTGCCTTTCGCGCCCGAGGATGCCCCCATGAGTCAAGCCAGTAGCAGCCGCGTCAGCCGTGAACTACAAGGGCATGTCCTGCTGCTGGGGCTCGATCGGGTCGCCAAGCGCAACGCCTTTGACCTCGATCTGCTCAACGAACTGAGCCTGGCCTATGGCGAATTTGATCGTAATGAAGAAGCGCGGGTGGCCGTGGTGTTCGGGCATGGCGAGCATTTCACCGCCGGACTGGACCTGATCAACGTCGCCCACACCATGGCCCAAGGCTGGCAGCCGCCGCTGGGAGGTTGCGACCCGTGGGGCGTGTTCGCCGGGCCCAGGGTCAGCAAGCCGGTGATCGTTGCCGCACAGGGCTATTGCCTGACCATCGGTATCGAATTGATGCTCGCGGCAGATATCAACCTGTGTGCCAGCAATACGCGCTTTGCGCAGATGGAAGTGCAGCGCGGGATCTTTCCTTTTGGTGGTGCCACCCTGCGCCTGCACCAGATCGCCGGCTGGGGCAACGCCATGCGCTGGCTGCTGACGGGCGATGAGTTCGATGCCCATGAAGCTTTAAGACTGGGACTGGTGCAAGAGGTCATGGCCAGCGAGGACCTGCTGCCTCGAGCACTGACCCTGGCCAACCGGATTGCCAGCCAGGCACCGCTGGGCGTGCAGGCGACGTTGACATCGGCGCGCCAGGCGCGGGATGAAGGCGAGAGCGCTGCGGCGGCCGGGTTGCCGGTGCTGGTCGAAAAACTGCTTAACAGCGAGGATGCCAAGGAAGGGGTGCGGGCGATGCTGGAGAAGCGGCCGGGGGTATTCAAGGGGCTGTGAGCAGGCAGTGATGGCCTCATCGTGAGTAAGTCGAATCGGCGCACCGTCCCATTTGACTGCGTACACCTGTGGGCTTGCCCGCGATGAGCATAGGTCTCTACACAACTCTCTTCTCGGTATGTGTACATAGCCATTGCTGCGGTAACGGCGGCTATTGGTTCCGCCCTGACGGCGGCTCACTTTCGAAAAGCGCGAAAATAACCAAAGCGCTTTTGCCACCACTCGGTGCCTCGCCTAGGCTCGGCATGCCCGCAGCAACAGATATGTACACAAACCTGAGAATCACTAAAGAGATGTGCAGAGACCTAGGCCGCAATGCGGCCAGTACAGGCAACTAAGTCGCCGGCCGAACCGCCTTGATCAAGGCCTGCAACGAATACCCCAGGCGCGGCGCCAGCGCCTCGGCCCGCGCAGACACCGCCGCCAGGTCCAGCGTCTGGTCCAGGTCCGCCGGCACGATCAGGATCACATTGCCCTCCTTCACCGGCAGCTCCCAGTAATGCCGATGATAAAGCCCACGCAACAACGCAGCGCCCAGGGGCTTGCCATCATCGGTGGCCCATTGATTGATCACCAGCCAACCACCAGGGTTGAGCTTCTTCTGGCAGTTCTCCAGGAAGGTCCAGGCCAGGTGGCCAACCCCCGGCCCCACATCGGTATACAAGTCGACGAAAATCAGGTCCGCCGGCTCCGCCGTCTCCAGCAACTCCAGCGCATCGCCCACGCGGATGTACAGCCGCGGATCATCATCCAGCCCCAGGTATTCGATGGCCAGGCGCGGTACATCCGGGCGCAGTTCAATGGCTTCGACATCTTCCAGGGGCAGGAACTTGAGGCAGGCCTGGGTCAGCGTCCCCGCCCCCAGGCCAAGGAACAGCGCACTTTCGGGATGCTCGTGGCACAAGGCGCCAATCAACATGGCACGGGTGTAGTCATACTCCAGCCAGCTTGGATCGGCGGTGAACACACAGCTCTGCTCGATGGCATCGCCAAACTCGAGAAAGCGGTAATCGGCCACTTCCAGCACACGGATCATGCCGAAGTCATCGTGGACCTCAGCCAACAGGCGCTCGACGCGCTCCTCAGTCATTTCATCTCCTAATGGGCCCGGGCACGGGTTCAAGCCGCCTGGTAGCAAGCGGGAAAGGCGCGATTGTCGGCCAAGCGGCGCCAGCAGGTCACGCACTAATTGCTGATAACATGCACGTTCCCGACATTCATTCGAGTTCACGATGAGCCAACCCTGGAGCCCCGACAGCTGGCGCGCCCTGCCGATCCAGCAACAACCCCACTACCCTGACGCCGCGCACTTGCTGCAGGTCGAGCAGAGCCTGGCCAGTTACCCGCCGCTGGTGTTCGCCGGTGAAGCCCGGGAGTTGCGCCGCCAGTTTGCCGAAGTGACCCAGGGTCGCGCATTCCTGCTGCAAGGTGGCGACTGCGCCGAGAGCTTTGCCGAGTTCTCCGCTGCAAAAATCCGCGACACCTTCAAAGTGCTGCTGCAGATGGCCATTGTCATGACCTTCGCCGCCGGCTGCCCGGTGGTCAAGGTCGGGCGCATGGCCGGCCAGTTCGCCAAGCCGCGCTCGGCCAACGATGAAACCATCGACGGCATCACCCTGCCCGCCTACCGTGGCGATATCGTCAACGGTATTGGCTTCGACGAGAAAAGCCGCGTCCCGGATCCGGACCGCCTGTTGCAGTCCTACCACCAGTCCACCGCGACCCTGAACCTGCTGCGAGCCTTCGCCCAGGGCGGTTTTGCCGACCTGCACCAGGTGCACAAGTGGAACCTGGACTTTATCGCCAACTCTGCGCTGGCCGACAAGTACAGCCAACTGGCAAACCGCATCGACGAAACCCTGGCCTTCATGCGCGCCTGCGGCATGGACAGCTCGCCACAATTGCGCGAGACCAGTTTCTTCACCGCCCACGAAGCGCTGCTGCTCAACTACGAGCAAGCCTTTGTGCGTCGTGACAGCCTGACCAACGACTACTACGACTGTTCGGCCCATATGCTGTGGATCGGCGACCGTACACGCCAGCTCGATGGTGCCCACGTCGAGTTCCTGCGCGGGGTGAACAACCCGATCGGGGTCAAGGTCGGCCCGAGCATGAACCCCGAGGATCTGCTTCGCCTGATCGACATTCTCAACCCGGACAACGACCCCGGCCGCTTGAACCTGATCGCACGCATGGGCGCCAACAAGGTCGGCGACCACCTGCCCAACCTGATCCGCGCCGTGCAGCGCGAAGGCAAGCAGGTGTTGTGGAGCAGCGACCCGATGCATGGCAACACCATCAAGGCCAGCAGCGGCTACAAGACCCGGGACTTCGCGCAGATCCTCAGTGAAGTGAAGGAATTCTTCCAGGTCCATGAAGCCGAAGGCACTTATGCTGGCGGGATTCATATTGAAATGACCGGGCAGAATGTCACCGAGTGCATCGGCGGTGCGCGGCCGATTACCGAAGATGGCTTGTCGGACCGGTACCACACCCATTGCGACCCGCGAATGAATGCCGATCAGTCGCTGGAGCTGGCGTTCCTGATTGCCGAGACGTTGAAGCAGGTCAAACGCTAGGCAGGTGTGGCCTGAACCAACGCTATCGCGAGCAAGCCGGGCTCCCACCACGGTCAATGTGGGAGCAGGGCTTGCCCGCGATAGCGTCCTATCTGCCAGCCTCCATTGCCAGCATTGCCACCCGCAACCGGGCTGCGCTGTGCCGCTGACAATTGATCTGCACCTGCTCCAACCCCAGCCAATCCGCCATCTGCCGCAGGCTCAACGCCAGCGCCAACATCCCCGCCTCATCCAACCCCGGCTCTTCCTCATGCACGGCATGCACTGCCAACCGCGCATTGGCACGCTCGGCGCGCAGGTCCACCCGTGCGGCGATGCGTTCGTTGTGCAGGAACGGCAGCACGTAATAGCCGTACACCCGCTTGTCCTGCGGGGTGTAGATCTCCAGCCGATAGCGAAAGTCGAACAGGCGCTCGGTACGGCTACGCTCCCAGATCAATGAATCGAAGGGCGACAGCAAGGCGCTGGCTGTCACCTTGCGCGGGACCGTTGGCTCGGGCAGGCAATACGCCGGCTGTTTCCAACCCTGGACCTGGCAGACCTGCAATTGCCCATCCTCGACCAAGTCGGCGAGGCGCCCACGACCCTCTGCCGGGGTCAGGCGAAAATAATCGCGCAGGTCCTTTTCCGTGGCGATACCCAGCGCCGTCGCGGCATGCAGCAACAGGCCTCGCTGGGCACTGTGCTCGCTCAAGGGTGCCTGTTGCAGAATCGCTGCCGGGATAACCCGCTCCGGCAGGTCGTACAGCCGCTCGAAACCACGGCGCCCGGCCACCGTCACCAGCCCTGCGGCAAACAGCCATTCCAGGGCCTGCTTTTCATCACTCCAGTCCCACCACGGCCCGGCGCGCTCTTCACGGGTGGACAGGCTGCCCGCCCCCAACGCACCCTGCTGTTCGACGATGGCCAGCACGCGGCGGATGGTTGCCTGTTGCTCGCGCCCAAAACGCGCCATCTGCTGATAGATCCCCTGCCCCTCGGACGCCCGCTGCATGCGCCAGCGCATCAGCGGATACAGCGCCATCGGCAGCAGCGAGGCCTCATGCCCCCAATACTCGAACAGCGTACGCTTGCGCCCCTGGCTCCAGGCCGCCTGTTCCAGCAGCAACGGCGAGTAATGACCCAGGCGGGAAAACAGCGGCAGGTAGTGGGAGCGCACCACGGCATTGACCGAGTCGATCTGCAACACACCCAGGCGCTCGATCAGACGATTGACCTGGGCTGCCTTGATCTGTGCGGGCGGCTGGCGCCCGGAAAAGCCTTGGGCCGCCAGTGCCAGGCGGCGTGCTTGCTTGAGGGAAAAGCGCAGTTCTGCGGGCATGTGCATCTCCTGATTACGCCCGCAGACTGTAGCGCGGTGGCCGTCATTTACCCAACGGGTCATTCCACACACGCCGATGGCGTTCATGCTCGACATCCGCCCGGGTCAAGCCAATATCCTTGAGTGAGTCATCACTCATTTCTGCCAGGACCTGACGCTCGCGCTGCACGGCGTACCAACGGCAAACCCTTTGAAACACCCCGGCCAACGGGCGTTTCACCAACAACACATAACCTCTTTGACCCTTCATCATCTCGCCCTCCAGTGGGGATGACTAAAGTCTGGGCCTGGGGCTATGATCAATCCAACGAATGTTTTTTATGCAACACATCTCAGAGATTGATCAATTGAACAACTACCCGAGCATTGATACCGACGTGCTGCGCACCTTCGTCGCCATCGCCGACCAGGGTGGTTTCACCCGCGCCGGCGAGAAGGTCAACCGCACCCAATCGGCGGTCAGTATGCAAATGAAGCGTCTGGAGGAGGACGTGTTGCAGCGCAAGTTGTTCGAGCGTGATGGCCGGCAGGTCAGGCTTACGCCCGAGGGGCAGGTGTTGCTGGGGTATGCGCGGCGCATCCTGAAGCTGCACAGCGAGGTGTTCAATACCTTGCGCGAGCCGCATATGGTCGGGCTGGTGCGCATCGGCACCCCGGACGACTACGTGATGCGCTACCTGCCCGGTATCCTCAAGCGCTTTTCCAAGGCCTACCCGCTGATCCAGATTGAGATGCACTGCGAAGGCACGCCAGTGTTGATGCAGCGACGCGACCTGGCGTTGACCGTGGTCAGCCGTGAACCGGGGAATGAAATCGGCGAACAGCTGCGCAACGAGCGCATGGTCTGGGTGGCGTCACCGTGCTTCTGCGTGGATGAACACGAGACCCTGCCCCTGGCGATCGCCGGCCTGGACAGCTTTTGCACGCAATGGGCGCGCGCCTCGCTGGAGGCCGTGGGGCGCGAGTATCGCCTGGCCTACCACAGCTCCAACGGTGCGGCGATCCAGGCCGTGGTGGGTGCGGGGCTGGCGGTGACGGTGATGATGGAAAGCCTGGTCCCCGACGATCTGCGGATACTCGGCAGTGACGAAGGTTTCGGCCCACTGCACACGGTCAACTTGCGCCTGCTGCGCAACCCGAACATGACCTCGCCCATCACCGAGTGCCTGGCCGAATACATCCTCGAAGGCTTCAGACTTTAAAGGTCAACATCACCGCGCATACCACCAGGAAGCCGCAGAACAAACCGCGCAGCAGACGCTCCGGCAACGCGTGGGCGATTTTCACCCCCCAACTGATACTCAGCAGCCCGCCGACCGCCAAGGGCACGCCGATCAGCCAATCCACTTCCTGGTGCCAGGCATAAGTCACCAGGGTGACGCCGGTGCTGGGCAAGGCCAGTGCCAGGGACAGGCCCTGTGCAACCACCTGGGTGGTGCCGAACACGCTGGTCAACACCGGTGTGGCAACCACCGCGCCGCCAACACCAAACAGGCCCCCCATGGATCCCGACGCCGCGCCCAATACCCCCAGCCACGGCCAGGAATAGCGCATCTGCGCCGAAGGTGGCGCATTGCTGGTGACCATGCGCACCAGGTTGTACGCCGACAGGGCCACCAAAAATGCGATAAAACCAATGCGCATCACGCCCGCATCAATGCCTACCGCCCAGATCGAACCCAGCCAGGCAAAGCAAAACCCCGTGATGCCAAGCGGCAAGGCATGGCGCAGCTCAATGCGGTTGCGCTGGTGATAACGCCACAGCGCCAACATCACATTGGGCACGACCATCACCAGCGCAGTGCCTTGGGCGATTTGCTGATCCAGGCCAAACAAGACGCCCAGCACCGGAATCGCGATCAGCCCGCCACCAATGCCAAACAGCCCGCCGACGGTACCCAGGGCTATGCCCAGCACCACATACATCGCCATATCCACCACAACCGTACCCCTGCACCGTCTCAAGCCCTGCATGCTACGCAGTCCACTCTGGCATGGAAACGCACAGCAACGCACAATGGCTATGCCAAATCCGCACAAGCGAATCCCCCCATGAACCCTACGACCTTGACCGATCAACTGGGCCTGTTCCTCGACGTGCTGGAGACCGGAAGCTTTTCCGCAGCGGCGCGGCGCCATCCGCTGACGCCCTCGGCCGTGGCCCGGCGGATCGACAGCCTGGAAAGCGCCCTGGGCAGCCAGCTGTTCCTGCGCAGTACCCATGCGGTGCTGCCCACCCCCGCCGGCCTGGCATTTGCCGAGCGGGCGCGGCGGATTGTCCGGGAGTTGCAACTGGCGCGAGCCGAGGCGGTATCACTCAGCCATGCGCCCGAGGGCCTGATTCGCGTGGATGCGCCCGCCGCGTTTGGCCGGCGACACCTGGCGCCGGCAATCGCGGACTTTCTGACGGTCTATCCGGGCCTGGACGTGCACCTGCATCTGATCGACAGTTTTGTCGACATGCAGGGCGAGCACCTGGGCAAGGTCGACCTGGTGCTGCGGGCCGGACATATCGTCGACACACGGCTGATCGCCACGCCTTTGGCCAGCATCGTGCGAATCGCCTGCGCCAGCCCGGCCTACCTGAAAAACCGTGGCACGCCGGCCCATCCCAGCCAACTCAACGAACACGACGGCCTGGACTGGGAAGGTCTGGCGCCGATGTTCGCCTGGCGTTTTGAACTGGATGGTCGCAAGAACACCTACCGCCCACAGCGCATCCGCATGAGCGCCAACAATGCCGAAGCCCTGCTATCGGGCGCTCTGGCCGGACTGGGCATCGCTCACCTGCCCACCTGGCTGACCAGTGAGTACCTGGTGCGCGGCGAACTGGTGCCGTTATTCTGCGAAAACGGCCTGCCGACCGCAGAAACCGCCGGCATCTACGCCCTGCGCCTGGAACAGCAAGCCAATGCTCGCAGCCGTCTGCTGCTGGAGTACCTCAAGAGCCGTTTCAGCCCCGTCCCGCCGTGGGATCTGGCGTTGCAAAGTGGTTGGGGCTGACTGCGGCTGCAGAATTGTCTGGCGCGTTAAAGATTTGGCCGCTAGATTCCAGATCAAATACGCTTTAAGGCACTGCCATGACCCACTCTTGCGACGCCCTGCTCCTCGACAACCAACTGTGCTTCGCCCTGCACTCCACCTCGTTGTTGATGACCAAGGTCTACAAACCCCTGCTGCAGGCCCTTGGCCTGACCTACCCGCAGTACTTGGCCATGATGGTGTTGTGGGAACAAGATGGTTTGACCGTGGGTGAAATCAGCAATCGCCTGCTCACCGATCCGGGCTCACTGACCCCACTGCTCAAGCGCCTGGAAGCCGAAGGCCTGTTAAGCCGCACCCGCAGCCGCGCCGATGAGCGTGTGGTCGTGGTGGAGTTGACCGAGGCTGGCCGAGCACTGCGGGACAAGGCCATGGATGTTCCTCCCTGCATCCTTGGCGCCAGCGGCTTGCAGATGGAGCAACTGCAGAAGCTGCAAGCCGACTTGCTGGAGCTGCGCAGGAATCTGCAGGCCAGCGTCTAGCCGCCCCCAAAAGGTGATCACGATCACTTCAAAAATTTATATTGCGCGCTAAACATTTGCGCGATACATTCATCTCACCACTTACTTTGCGCGCAAACTTTTAGCGCAAACACCAGCGAGGAATCCCTGATGCAAACCCTCTATACCGCAGTAGCCACCACCACCGGCGGCCGAGATGGTCGTGCCGTTTCCAGCGACAGCATCCTCGATGTCAAGCTCTCTACCCCTAAAGAGCTGGGCGGCGCGGGCGGCCAGGCCACCAACCCGGAACAACTGTTCGCTGCTGGCTATTCGGCCTGCTTTATCGGCGCCCTGAAATTCGTCGCCAGCCAGAGCAAACGCAAAATCCCCGATGATGCTTCGATCACCGCCCACGTCGGCATCGGCCAGATTCCCGGTGGTTTTGGCCTGGACATCGACCTTCACATATCCCTGCCCGGCCTGGCGCAAGATGAAGCACAGAGCCTGGTAGACGCTGCACATCAAGTCTGCCCGTACTCCAACGCTACCCGTGGCAATGTGGATGTGCGCTTGCATGTCACGGTGTGACAGGTAAACAGGCATAAAAAAACCCGACTCTTGGTCGGGTTTTTTATTGGTAACACCAGAATTACTTCTTGGCGCGACCTTTGTACGAACCACCTTCACGGGTGTCGATTTCGATCAGGTCGTCGATTTCGATGAAATCAGCAACTTGCAGTTCGGTACCGTTAGACAGCTTGGCAGGCTTCATCACTTTGCCCGAAGTGTCGCCGCGAGCGGAACCTTCGGTGTAGGCAACCTTACGCACGATGGTGGTCGGCAGCTCTACGGAAACCAGGCGCTCTTCGAAGAAAATGGCTTCGCAGACGTCTTCCATGCCTTCTTCGATGAACGGCAGAACAGCTTCGATATCTTCAGCGTTCAGCTCGTACATGGTGTAGTCGGTAGTGTCCATGAACGTGTAGGTGTCGCCGCTGATGAACGACAGGGTCGCTTCTTTGCGGTCGAGGATCACGTCATCCAGTTTGTCATCGGCGCTGTAGACGATCTCGGTCTTGTAACCGGTCAGCAGGTTCTTCAGCTTGGTCTTCATGATTGCGCTGTTACGACCAGACTTGGTGAACTCAGCTTTCTGAACCAGCCAAGGGTCGTTTTCGAGACGGATCACTGTACCGGGTTTCAGTTCTTTACCAGTTTTCATTACGAATATCCGAAATTTGGATGGGATTTACAAAAATCAAGGTCGCGTATCATATCCAATTTTCATAAAAGTGTACCAGCGCCGTCGCAAGATCGGCCTGCAAGGCCTGTTCCAGACACCATTTTTCGGCATGTGCGGTCACCTCAGGCCAATGCTCAAGGAGCATTTTCCAGTTGGCGGCCATGTCAGCGTCCGTGTTCCAGGCTTGCCAAAGGGCAATCAGTGCACCTTTGGCTGCGGGTGACAGGCCCTCGGTGTAGCGCTCAAGGAATGCATCGAGCTTGTCCAGGTGAATGTCTTCATCCTGACGGTAGATATGCCACAACAGCGGGCGCCCGGCCCATTGCGCACGGACGAAGGAATCCTCGCCGCGCACCGCATTGAAGTCGCAGCACCACAACAGGCGGTCGTACTGCTCCTGGCGCACGAACGGCAGCACCTGCACCGTCAGCGCGCCACGCAGGTGTACCTGCCCCACGCCCAGCGCCTGGACGCCCAGCCAGCGCTGCACATCACCAAGGATGCGCCCTTCCGGCACCAGCAGATGGGTGGGCTGCCCGTCGGCCGCCAACACCTCCAGCCAACTGGCCAGGCCGGCATTTTCGTAGGCAAACAGCGAGATCAATCGTGCGCCCACCACAGGAACAACGCCCAAGTCCTGTAGGAATTGTTGCTGAGCCTGGGAATCACGCTGAAACGCCTGACGCTGCTCGATCAACCCGGCCTCACGCAGCAAGCCCCCGGTGCCAGGACGGAATCCCGGAAAGAAGAAGTACTTTTGCACGCCCTTGAACTTGACCGACGGCAAGCCATGGCAGCCGACCACCCACTCCTCGGCGCTCAGGTAATCCAGGTTCATCCACAGCGGTGTGCGCTCGCGAGCGGCCATGGCTTCCATATAGTCCGGGGGCAACTGGCAGGCAAAGGCGGCGATCACCACGTCCGCCGCCGGTGTGGTGGGCCAGTGCGCCGGCCAGTGGCGCACGTCCACGCCCTCCTGCCACTGCTGCGCCGCCTGCACATCAACCTCAGGGCACATGCGCTCGAACGCCCGCAGGTCATCGACCCACAACCGCACCGCACAGCCCTGTTCCGCCACCAATTGCCGGGCCAGGCGCCAGGTCACGCCGATGTCGCCGTAGTTATCGACGACGCTGCAAAAAATATCCCAGCGGGCTTTCATTCCGGGCTCCATCAGTCAAAGGCTCGATTGTCCGCATAATTGCCGCCATGCAGAAGGGTTGATCGCGATTATTCTGCACGCCGGCTATGCGACAATCCCCAGCTCGCCGCAAACGCCCGCCAGGAGGCCACCATGTCCGATCGCCCGTTGTCGATGTTCAAACTCAGTATTGCCGTGGCCCTGGGCCTGTGGCTGGGCTTTGTCGCCATCGCCCTGACCGGCTGGCTGGCCTCGCGCTACCTGCTTGAACAACCCGTGGCCGCCGTCACCCAGGCCGTGCAGCAACTGGGCAAACCACCTGCCCTGACGCCCGAGCCGCCGAACCGGATGTTTGAGCAATACCAACAAAACCTGCACAAGCAGGAACAGCAGCAGGCGCTGGATCAGGCCCGGGACAACCCGCGCAACCTGTCCAACCCCAAATGCCAGTTCTGGCTCCAGCAGGACCAGAACGCCCCCAGCGACAAGAGCCGGGCCAACGTCCTGCAATTTTGTGATTGAGCCGAAAACCGCCCATGAATAAACACGCCGTCCTCCAGCTGATCCTGGAAAAACTCGTCGCCGATCTGGATGTGGCACAACGCGCCGCGCAAACTGCCTACGAAACCGCAACCCACGAAGAAAACATCGCCGAGAACAAGTACGACACCCTGGGCCTGGAAGCGTCTTACCTGGCTGCCGGGCAAGCCAAACGCGTCGAGGAGATCAAGCAATCACTGGCGCTGTGCCAGAACCTCAACCTGCGCCCCTACGATGAACAACGGGGTATCGAGGTGGGCGCCCTGCTCGGCCTGGAAGATGATGACGGCCGCCAGCAATGGCTGTTCCTGGCGCCGGACGCGGCAGGCCTGAAAGTCTATGTGGTGGGGCAGTTGGTGACCGTCATCACCCCCCGCTCGCCGCTGGGCAAAAGCCTGCTGGGCAAGTTCGAGGGAGATGAGGTGGAGATTACGGTGGCGGGCGCCCGGCAACAATTCGTGGTGACCGAGGCCCGCTAGGCCGATCAGTGAACCGGCAGTTCAACGCCGTCGAACAGCTCTTCCAGCTCCTGCTTGTTATGGCACTGGATCGCCTTGGCCATGATTTCACGGGTCAGGTGCGGGGCGAACTTCTCGATGAAATCGCACATGAAGCCACGCAGGAACGTGCCACGACGGAAGCCGATCTTGGTCACGCTGGACTCGAACAACTCGCTGGCATCCAGTACCACCAGGTCGCTGTCGAGCTTGGTATCGACGGCCATCTTGGCCACGATACCGACGCCCAGGCCCAGGCGCACGTAGGTCTTGATCACGTCGGCGTCAGCTGCGGTAAACACCACTTTGGGCGTGAGGCCGCGATGGCTGAAGGCTTCGTCGAGCTTGGAGCGGCCGGTGAAGCCGAACACGTAGGTGACAATCGGGTATTCCGCCAGCGCTTCCAGGGTCAGCTTCGGCAGTTTGGCCAGTGGGTGGCCCTGGGGTACCACGACGCAGCGATTCCAGCGATAGCACGGCATCATCACCAGGTCGCCGAACAGCTCCAGGGCTTCGGTGGCGATGGCGAAGTCGACGGTGCCGTCAGCTGCCATTTCAGCGATCTGCATCGGCGAACCCTGGTGCATGTGCAAGGCCACGTCCGGGTACTGCTTGATGAACGAGCTGATCACCGGCGGCAGCGCATAACGGGCCTGGGTGTGGGTGGTGGCGATCGACAGGGTGCCTTTTTTCTCGTTGGAGAATTCCTGGGCGATCTGCTTGATGCTTTCTACCTTGCGCAGGATTTCGCCGGCAGTGGTAATGATGCGCTCACCGGCAGGCGTGACGCGGGTCAGGTGCTTGCCGCTGCGGGCGAACACTTCGACGCCCAATTCGTCTTCAAGCAGGCGGATTTGCTTACTGATACCCGGTTGTGAGGTGTAGAGGCTTTGAGCCGTGGCGGAAACGTTGAGGTCGTGGTGCGCCACTTCCCAGATGTAGCGCAGTTGTTGAAGCTTCATATGTGTCCCTCAAAGCAGATAGACGCCACGGATATCAGCGACGGTATATAACTATATTAAAGGTTGGATTGATAAATCTAGAACTTTTTTATCGTTTAAGCCCCATCACACATCATCACTGCGTCGACGTTGCAGCAAAGGCACCAGATAGACCGGCACCTGGGACAACTGCAACACCCGCGCCGCCGTACGCCCCAACGGGGTCGAGGCTCCTTCGCCCTGGCTATGACTCCCTACGATCAACAAATCCACCGAGAGTTTCTGCGCCTGGTCGAGAATCACTTGGGCGGGATCCCCCTGGATCACCCGCACCGAACGAATCGCCTGCAAGTCCTGCTCACCGTCCTGCAACTCTTCACGAAAACTGTCCAGCACCCGCTGTTCGATGTTTGCCATCACTGTATTGAGGCCCTGGCTCTGCCATTCGCTCAGGGCCTGTTCATCAAGATAGGTTTGCAGCACCGATTCTGCGAACAGCCCGATCGGCTCCACCACATGAATCACATACAGCTCCGCCTTGAATGTGCGCGCCATCGCCAGCGCATGTTGCATCACGTAAGGCGCATATACACCCAGGTCTGAGGCATACAACATCGACCGAATCATAGAACCTCCTGGACTGCCAGGATGGCGGGGATTGTTTCAGCTTAGCAGCGCCTCCGCGACTGCGATGAACTTAGCTCTCGACCTGGACTTTCGGCTCATTGCTCACGCCATGGGGCACATGCCCGGTGGCCACCACCTCCCTGGCTTTCTCGCAATGGCCGGCCTGGTCGTCAAAAAACACGTCGGCGGCAAACGCTTCAAGGAACGCCGATTTTTCCAGGCCGCCAAGAAACAGCGACTCGTCCAGGCGGATATCCCACTCACGCAAGGTGCGGATCACTCGCTCATGGGACGGTGCCGAACGCGCCGTCACCAGCGCGGTGCGGATCGGGCAAGACTCATCGGGGAACTCGCGCTGCAGCAGATTGAGGGCCGCCAGGAAGCCCTTGAATGGCCCACCGCGCAACGGCTCGCGGGCCGCTTGCCGCTCGCTGGCCTGGAACGCTTCCAGGCCGCCGCTTTGGTAGACGCGCTCTGACTCGTCGGAAAACAGCACCGCGTCACCGTCGAAGGCAATCCGCAACTCAGCGCTGGAAGCCCGACGGGCGCCGCCGGACAAAATGGTCGCTGCCGCAAAACCGGCATCCAGCGCGCTGCGCACATCTTCGGCGTGGGTCGAGAGGAACAGGTGGCTGCCAAACGCCGCCAGATAAGGGTGGGGGTTACGCCCACCGACAAAGGCGGCGCGGGAAATATCCAGGCCGTAGTGCTGGATCGAATTGAACACACGCAACCCGGTGTCGGCGCTGTTGCGCGACACCAGCACCACCTCGACCCGCGCGCGGCCGAGGCTGGCATTCAGGGTCAGGAGTTTCTTGACCAAGGGGAAGGCATCCCCCGGCTCGAGGATTTCTTCCTCGTGGTCGATCTGATATTTGCGGTAGGCCTCGACGCCCTGGGCCAGATAAACCTTATGGCTTTCACCCAGGTCGAACAGGGCGCGCGAGGAAATCGCCAGCACCAGTTTGTCGCTCATCCCTTTGGCCATGTGTGCTCCTCAGTCGTTGCGTCGATCAATAAAACTCAAGGCCTGGTACAACGCCTGCATCCGCGGCAACTCGCAGCCCGCGGCCCTGGCAGCAGCCAGCGGGCGAGCGTAGATCGCGGCCAGTTCCAGGGGTCGCCGGTGCAGATGATCGTGATACATGCTGGGCCAGTAATCCGTCAAACGCTCGGTCATGCTGAACATCTGCTCGGGGTAGCCGGGCGCGATCTCATGGCCGCACGCCTGGGCGCCCTGCACCACTTCGGCCATCAGGCCCTGGATCAATTCCCGGCTGGATTCGTCGGCCATCAACTGCGAGGTATTGGCACCGAGCAGCACCGACAGGCCGTTGTACGGCACATTCCACACCAACTTATGCCAGCGTGCCTGATCCAGGTCGGGCATGGCCTGGGCGTCGATCCCGGCGTGGCGGAACAGCCCGGCGCCCTCTTCGACAATCGCCTGGCGGCGTGCAGCATCAGCGATGGCAGTGCCGCTGTGATAGCCAAGGCTGACCCGGCCCATGGCCTGGTGCTCGACGATCCCCGGCCCGGAACGGTGCACGCAGATATAACAAAGCCCGCCAAGCAGGTGCAGGGACTCGGGCAGATGCTCGCGCAGGCCGTCCTCGACGGCGAGGCCGTTTTGCAGCAATACAACCTTGGCATCGGGCGCCGCGACCTGGGCAATGGTGGGCGCCAGTTCAACGTTACCAGTGGTCTTGGTGCCCACCAGCAGCCAATCGCAAGGCGGCATGTCGGCCGCGCTGGCATAGGCCTGGACCGGGTGCAGGCGCAAGGCGCCATGCACCGCACTATTGAGCTGCAAGCCACGCTCACTGACCGCCGCAAATTCGCTGCGCAGCAGGAAATGCACATCGAAACCGGCGCGCGCCAGCATCAACCCGTAAAAACCACCAATGGCACCGGTACCGATAATCCCAATGCGTGGCCCTGGCTCAACTGCACTCGTCATGGCAACTCCTCTGGTTCTCGTTTGAGCGCTTCTTCTATAGCCTCACGTAGGTCGCCGGCATTCAGACCCGTCTGCAATGCGCCGTGGAACTGACCCTCGCACACCACAAACAGCGCCGGCAAATGAAAGATCCCGTAGCGCTGCACCGCGCCGCCATTGTGCCCGGCGTCGATCCAGCAGATGCGCGCAACCGGCAGCTCCCAGCCGGGCAACTGCTGGCGCGCCCAGCGGCAACTGGAACAGCCGACACTGGTAAACACCAGCAGCGAAGCACCCGGCAACGCCAGCAACTGCTGGTCGATATCCAAATCCGTCAATTCAAACGCTTTCACTCGATCTGCACCACACCCTTTAACCAGGCAACACACTATCAGGCCGCACGACACCGCGCGCAATTGCCCATTGTCGAGCCGGCTTGTACGCGCTAAGGTTCGGCTCCCCGCTGCATTTAAATCATGCTGTGCTCCGCCGCACGGGGTTCGCTGGCGGCCGGCACCCGTGACCCTGACGAGTAACACGATGGCTGATTTACCGATCAACGACCTAAACGTCGAATCCAACGAGACCCTGATCACGCCCGATCAGCTCAAGCGCGAAATCCCTCTGAGCGACGCTGCATTGCAGACCGTCACCAAGGGCCGCGAAGTCATTCGTGACATCCTCGACGGCACTGACCACCGCCTGTTCGTGGTGATCGGGCCCTGCTCGATCCACGACCTCAAGGCCGCCCACGAGTACGCCGAACGCCTCAAAGTGCTGGCTGCGGAAGTATCCGACACCCTGTACCTGGTGATGCGCGTGTACTTCGAGAAGCCGCGCACTACCGTGGGCTGGAAAGGTCTGATCAACGATCCGTACCTGGACGACTCGTTCAAGATCCAGGATGGTTTGCATATTGGCCGCAAGCTGCTGCTGGACCTGGCTGAAATGGGCCTGCCAACGGCCACCGAAGCCCTGGACCCGATTTCCCCGCAATACCTGCAGGACCTGATCAGTTGGTCGGCGATCGGCGCGCGCACTACCGAATCGCAAACCCACCGCGAAATGGCCTCTGGCCTGTCCTCGGCCGTGGGTTTCAAGAACGGCACCGATGGCGGCCTGACCGTGGCGATCAACGCCCTGCAGTCGGTTTCCAGCCCACACCGCTTCCTGGGGATCAACCAGGAAGGTGGCGTGTCCATCGTCACCACCAAGGGCAACGCCTATGGTCACGTGGTCCTGCGTGGCGGCAATGGCAAGCCCAACTATGATTCAGTCAGCGTGGCCCTGTGCGAACAGGCACTGACCAAGGCGAAGATCAAGCCGAACATCATGGTCGATTGCAGTCACGCCAACTCCAACAAGGATCCGGCCCTGCAACCGCTGGTGATGGAGAACGTGGCCAACCAGATCCTGGAAGGCAACCAGTCGATTATCGGCCTGATGGTCGAAAGCCACCTGAACTGGGGTTGCCAGGCGATTCCAAAGGATCTGGCCGACCTGCAATACGGTGTGTCGATCACTGACGCCTGCATCGACTGGTCCGCCACCGAGACCACCCTGCGCAGCATGCACGCCAAGCTCAAGGACGTATTGCCCAAGCGCAAACGTACCTGACGCACACAAAAACGCCGGGCTAAGCCCGGCGTTTTTTTATGCCTGCCTGTTTGCTTTCACAGCTTCGCGGCATGGCGCTGGTGGCGCTCCATGTAGCGCTCGACGTAGGAGCAGGACGGAATCACCGTGTAGCCCATGCTCTCGGCGTATTGCAGCGCTTCTTCGGTCAGCGCAGCGGCAATGCCGCGCCCACGCAGGGCATTGGGCACAAACGTGCGGTAAATATCCAGGGTCTGCTTCCCCAGGTCCATGTAGGTCAGATAGGCACGATGACCGTCCACATTGGTCTCGAACTGATGACCAGCCTGGTCATGGTGGATGGACAACGCCTCGCTCATCACTACTCCTCGCGGGTCTTGGTTTCTGACCCCTACCTTACCGATGTTTTTCCGGCGAAGGAACATCTACGCCACCCCGTGCCGGTTTCGACAACGAGAAAAGCCCTACAGCACTCACGCCCCGCACGCAGGAATAGTAGGCACCAATCCTGTCATTGCTCAAGGGACACTCGTCATCCATTTGGCTCGCGAACATAGAAAGGGCTGATCGAACATCCTGTGGTCGATAGCCTGAACATTGCCGGCAGTTGAAGCGTGAGACGAACCCGCGCTTTTAAAGTCACCTCTACATGCGCGAAAGATGCCCGGCAACCCCGGGACAATCTGAACAATAGTATGGGGCAGATATATAAATTGACATCGGCTTACAACGTTTAACACTTGCCAGGCGGCGCTTTCAGCCCGGGCCCAGTCTTTGACCAAGCGTCAAAAACTGGATGTTTTTTATACAGACCCTCTAAAGATTAGCCAAAATAGATTCAGCACAAGAATTTTTTTTGCTTCTTGCGCTACGTCAGTTTACTTACTACAAGTAATGGGTAGTATGTACGCCGGCTATTAGCTCACTCTGAGAAATTAGCCATTAATTAGAAAGTCCTTGAAGGGGAACACGATGAACAACGTTCTGAAATTCTCTGCTCTGGCTCTGGCCGCAGTTCTGGCTACCGGTTGCAGCAGCGTCTCCAAAGAAACCGAAGCCCGTCTGACTGCAACTGAAGACGCAGCAGCTCGCTCCCAGGCTCGTGCAGACGAAGCCTACCGTAAAGCTGATGAAGCTCTGGCTGCTGCTCAAAAAGCACAACAGACTGCTGACGAAGCTAACGAGCGCGCTCTGCGCATGCTTGAAAAAGCTAGCCGCAAGTAATAATCCTTCGGGGTTGTTATCTAGCCGATCCATTTTGGATCGGCTTTTTATTGCCTGGGATTCGGCTACGGATCCCAGGCAATAAAAAACCCGCCAGGGGCAATCCGTGGCGGGCTTCGATGGGAGACAGGCGTTACTGCTGCAGATCGACCGGCATGCTGCTGACCATCGGCGCCGCGCCCGGTTCGCCAATTTGCGCCGGCAAACCATCTTCGGCCGCCACCACATCACGCACTTGATCCCAATCGACCCGCAGGTTATTGGCCAGGTCTTCGCGCTTGAGCATCGCATTGATGACTGCCGTGTGCTTGTCGACCACCGACGGCGTGCCATCGTCGTTCAACGGCGCATGCGCCTCCAGATAGACCTTGCCGCCGCTGATGCCGAATTTGTAGGCTTCATTGATGATACGCACCGGCGTGCCCACCGGAACCATCTTGGCCATCTCCAGCACGTTGTTGTTGAACATGCGGAAGCAACCATGGCTGGTACGGGTACCGATACCAAACTTCTTGTTGGAGCCATGAATCAGGTAGCCCGGCGTGCCCAGGGTAAACTTGAATGGCCCCAGGGGATTGTCCGGACCTGCCGGCACTACGTTGGGCAGCGGGTCACCGTCTGCTGCGTGTTCGGCCTTGATCGACGCAGGAGGAGTCCAGGTCGGGTTGGGTGTCTTGGCAATGATGCTGGTGTGGGCAATCGGCGAACCCCAACCCTCGCGACCGATCCCCAGCGGGAAGGTGTACACCACGTCCTGGCCCTTGGGGTAGTAGTACAGACGGTACTCGGCGAGGTTGATCACGATGCCTTCGCGAGGCCCCGGCGGCAGGATGAAACGGGTCGGCAGCACAATCTCCGCGCCGGTGCCCGGTAGCCAGGCATCCACGCCGGGGTTGGCCGCGACCATCTCCGAATAGCCCAGGTCGTAAGTCACGCCCAGGTCGGCAAAGGTGTCTTCGTACTTGGCCTTGATCACCTGGACCTCGCCGACAATGTCTTCACCCGGCGGTGGCAGGGGCAGTTGCAGAGCCGCAACAGGACCAGCTGCACATAAGGCAGCGAGAGACAGGCAACGGGTGACGACAGGCAGACGCGACAACATCCGGAAAATCCTTCGCAGATCGACGGGGGTAAATGGCGATTGTAGCGTGTAGCTGCCCTTAAAGCTCGAAGCGCAGTTCGGGCCAGATAGGCGGTGTGCCACGCTTTTGCGATTCGAGAATCGCCCGGCACAAGGGGCACAGGCGCTGGTCCTGGAAGATCGAGCGATCCACCGATGACCAGCGTGGCTGGGCCGGCAGCAATGTGCCGCAGAGCGTACGGTCGATCGTGCCGCCCAGCTCCAGCTGGCGCGTGACCAGGTGCACCTTCACTTCCTGGCAGGCGAACAGATCCAGCTGCTCGTCAGGCTCGATCAGTTGGTAGGCAAATAGGGACCAGGCAGGACGCGACGACATCGGGGGCTCCAAATCGGGGGCGCCACCTTAGCCGAAAGACCGCTGCTAGAAAAGCGTCATAACAGCGGTTTTAGCGTCGGCCAGACATTTTCCAGCAACTTCGCCTGGGCGCCGACTGCCGGGTGCAGTTGATCCGCCTGCATCATCTCCGGATGCCCCCCCACCCCTTCAAGAAAAAACGGTACCAGGGGAACGTTTTTTTCCTTGGCCAGCACGCCATAGACTTCGGCAAATGCCGTGGTGTAGCGCGGGCCATAATTGGGTGGCAACTGCATCCCCAGCAGCAACACCTTGGCGCCACCGGCCTTGGACTGGTCGATCATCGACGCAAGATTTTGTTGCAATTGTGCCGGGGGCTGTCCACGCAAGCCGTCGTTGCCGCCCAACTCGATCACCACCACGTCCGGCTTATGCTCTGCAAGCGCCGCCGGCAGCCGCGCCAAGCCTCCGGCACTGGTGTCGCCGCTGATGGAGGCGTTGACCACTTTATCGTCGAAACCCTCCTGCTTGAGCCGTTGCTCCAGCAGTGCCACCCACCCTTTGCTGGTATCCAGGCCGAAACCGGCACTGATACTATCGCCAACGATCAGGACAGTACCCGCCGCTGCGTTCTGGGCCATGCACATCAGGGCCAGGCCAGCACTCAAAAACCATATTCGCATCGGATTCTCCATGGGCGCATGCATTCTCACCGCGCAGAACCTTAGCAAAGTGGTTCCCAGCGCGGAAGGTGAACTGACCATCCTGCACGAACTGAGCCTGGAACTGAACAAGGGCGATAGCCTGGCTATCGTCGGCAGCTCCGGCTCGGGAAAATCCACGCTCCTTGGCCTGCTGGCCGGGCTCGACCTGCCCAGCAGCGGTGAAGTCACCCTCGCCGGCCAGGCCCTGAGTGTCCTGGACGAAGATCAACGGGCGCGCATCCGCGCCGAACACGTCGGCTTTGTGTTCCAGTCATTCCAATTGCTCGACAGCCTCAATGCCCTGGAAAACGTCATGCTGCCCCTGGAGCTGGACGGTCGCAAAGACGCCCGCGAACGCGCCCGGCACTTGCTCGAACGGGTCGGCCTGGGCCAGCGCCTGACTCACTCGCCCCGCCAGCTCTCCGGTGGCGAGCAACAACGAGTGGCCATTGCCCGTGCGTTCGCCGCCGAGCCGGACGTACTGTTTGCCGATGAACCCACCGGCAACCTCGACAGCCACACCGGCGAGCGCATCAGCGACCTGCTGTTCGAGCTCAACAAAGAGAACGGCACCACCCTGGTACTGGTGACCCACGACGAGCGGCTGGCCCATCGCTGCCGACGCCTGATCCGCCTTGAAGCCGGCCAGATGGTCGAGCCCCTGGAGCCTTGATGGCACGTTTGCCGCTGTTGCGCCTGTTCAGCCTTGCCCTGCGCCAATTGCTGCGCGATGCCCGCGCCGGTGAGTTGCGCGTCCTATTCTTCGCCCTGCTGGTGGCCGTAGCCGCCAGCACGGCCATCGGCTACTTCGGCGCACGACTCAACGGCGCGATGCTGTTGCGCGCCACCGAGTTCCTTGGCGCCGACCTGGTGCTGGAGGGCAGTTCCCCGGCCCGGCCCGAGCAGATAACCAGTGGCACGCAACTGGGCTTGGCACATGCCAGGGTGGTGGAGTTTTCCAGCGTCATCGCCACCGACAACGGTATTCAGTTATCGAGCATCAAGGCGGTCAACGAGCAGTACCCGCTGCGCGGCCAGTTGAAAAGCGCGGCCGAACCGTTCGCCGAAGACACCCCGGGCGGCGGGCCGAAATCCGGCGAAGCCTGGGTCGAGGCCCGCCTGCTGACCGCACTGGATCTGAAAGTCGGCGACAGTATCGACGTCGGCCTGAAGACCCTGCGCCTGGCCCGCGTACTCACCTATGAGCCGGATCGGGCCGGCAATCTCTACAGCCTCACCCCGCGGGTGATGATCAACCTGGCCGACCTTGAGGCCACCGGCGTGGTGCAGCCGGGAAGCCGGGTCAGCTACCGCGAGTTGTGGCGTGCGCCGCCAGCCAGTGTCGCGCTGCAAACCTACCGCGACCAGATCACCCCGGGACTGGCCGCCAACCAGCGCCTGCAGGATGCGCGGGACGGCAACCAGCAGATCGGTGGTGCCCTGGGCAAGGCCGAGCGCTACCTGAACATGGCCAGTCTGGTCGCCGTGTTGCTCTCCGGCGTCGCCGTAGCCCTGTCGGCCAACCGCTTTGCCAGCCGCCGCTTCGACGCCAGTGCGCTGCTGCGCTGCCTGGGTCTGTCGCGACGGGAAACCATGCTGCTGTTCAGCCTGCAACTGACCGTCCTGGGCTTGCTGGCCAGCCTCGCCGGTGCAGCTCTGGGCTGGTTCGCCCAACTGGGCCTGTTTTACCTGTTGAACGACCTGTTGCCGGCAGACGTGCCACCCGGCGGATTGCTACCGGCCGTCGCCGGCATCGGTACCGGCCTGGTGGCCCTGGCCGGCTTTGCCCTGCCCCCTCTGGCGGCCCTGGGCCGAGTGCCGCCGTTGCGGGTGCTGCGACGCGACTTACTGCCAATCCCCTCCAGCACCTGGATGGTGTATGGCGCGGCGCTGTTTGCCCTGGGCCTGATCATGTGGCGCCTGAGCCTGGACCTGGTGCTGACCTTCGCCCTGCTGGGCGGCGGGGTGATCGCCGCGCTGCTCCTCGGTGGCCTGCTGCTGTTGCTCTTGCAAAGCCTGCGCCGCCTACTGGCGCGTGCTGCCCTGCCCTGGCGCCTGGGGTTGGGCCAACTGTTGCGCCACCCGCTGGCGGCGGCGGGCCAGTCCCTGGCGTTCGGCCTGATCCTGCTGTCGATGGGTTTGATCGCCCTGCTGCGTGGCGAGTTGCTGGACACCTGGCAGAACCAACTGCCCAAGGATGCCCCCAACTATTTCGCGCTTAACATCCTGCCGGCCGACAAGGACGCCTTCGGTGCCCGCCTGCTTGAACTGCAGGCACAGGCCGCGCCCTTGTATCCGGTGGTGCCGGGACGCCTGATCAGCATCAACGGCGAACCGGTGCAGGAAATTGTCAGCAAGGACTCCAGTGGCGATCGGGCGATACAGCGAGACCTGAGCCTGACCTGGGCGGCCAACCTGCCCCCTGGCAATACCCTGACATCGGGCACCTGGTGGGCGGATCAGCCGAGCGATGAAATACCGGGGGTCTCGGTCGAAACCAAGGTCGCCGAAAGCCTCAAGCTCAAGCTCAACGACCACCTGATCTTTACCGTTGGCGGGGAAAACCGTGAAGCCCGGGTCACCAGCCTGCGGGAGATCAACTGGGACAATTTCCAACCCAACTTCTTCATGATCTTCCAGCCTGGCACCCTGAAGGACCTGCCGGCCACGTACCTGACCAGCTTCTATCTGGCCGCCGGCCATGACCAGCAGATCGTCGACCTGTCCCGGGCCTTCCCGGCCGTGACCATCCTGCAGGTCGAGGCGCTGCTGGCCCAACTGCGCAGCATCCTGGCCCAGGTCACGCTGGCCGTGGAATACGTGCTGCTGTTTGTCCTCGCGGCTGGCATGGCGGTGCTGTTCTCCGGCCTGCAGGCCACCCTGGACGAACGCATCCGCCAGGGCGCCTTGTTGCGCGCCCTGGGCGCGGAGCGCAAGTTGCTGGTCAAGGCCCGGCGTATCGAGTTCGGGCTGCTGGGCGCGGTCAGCGGGTTGCTGGCGGCACTGGGTACCGAGCTGGTGACCCTGGTGCTGTATCGCTACGCATTCGACCTGGTCTGGCACCCTCACCCATGGTTGCTGGTGCTGCCAGTGATCGGTGCAGTGCTGATCGGTGGTGCCGGAGTGTTCGGTACACGCCGCGCGTTGAACGCCAGCCCACTGGCGGTACTGCGCGAAGGCTGAAACAAAAATGGCCCGCTTCCTCCTTGGGGAGCGGGCCACTCACAGTTACTTGATGTATTCGATACCTGTGATCCACCAGCACATTTCGCCATTTGGCGTCTGCACAATGGCCTCATCATCCACTTCTTTGCGCAGCAAGGCCCTGGCCATGGGGGAGTCGATGGAGATGTAGTCCATGCGCTCATAAATCTCGTCATAACCCACGATGCGAAAACGCTTGGTCTCGCCCTGCTCGTTCTCGATATCCACCCAGGCGCCGAAAAACACCTTGCCCTCCTGCTCGGGCATGTACTCCACCACCCGCATATCTTCCAGGCGTTTGCGCAGGTAACGCACCCGGCGATCGATTTCACGCAGCAGCTTCTTGTTGTACTGGTAGTCGGCGTTCTCGCTGCGGTCTCCCAGCGAAGCAGCCCACGTCACCTTGCGCGTTGTATCAGGACGTTTCTCTCGCCACAGGTAATCGAGCTCTTTTTTCAGTGCCTCATGACCTTCTTTGGTAATCAGCTTGGTACTCAAAAGCGTCACATCCCCAGGAAATATCCATTGGTTCAAACCCCCTCTGCATCAGCCAAGGATGCATTGGCTGCCTGACGGCAATCGGCCGGGTCTGATGATAAATGAACGCCAGAAAGTAGCCAGGCCTGATTCCCCGGTCAATCGGCACCAAGCAATTTACTGGATTGCTGCTCAACATTTTCCACAGGAAACAGGGTGCCATCCAGGCGATAAAGCAGTGCCTTCAAGTCGCCCCTGAAGCCCGACAACTGCCCCAGCCCGGTCGCCAGTTGCTCAGCCTGTTGCTGGGATGCCCGGTCCTGCGCCTGTAGCCTGAACGACTCATCTTCCATCTGTTGAGCCCAGCCCTCCAGGCGGCGTTGTTCTGCCTGCTGCAACTGCGCATCCCGGGCCAGGTGCTCCTCCCGGCTATTCAACGCTTCGGCTCGCTGCTGCAAAGCAAGCTCCTGCGCGGCCAACTGTTGATTGGCCTGCTCCAATGTGGCCTTTTCCCGTAGTAGCTGGTCCCTTTGCAGTTCAAGCGCCTCCTGCTGCTGGAGCACTGCGCGTTTCTGTTGCGTCAACTCATGCGCCACACGGGCAAGATTGGTCAGCGTGGTGTCTACT
Source organism: Pseudomonas sp. FP2294 (assembly GCF_030687625.1). Taxonomy (NCBI): domain Bacteria; kingdom Pseudomonadati; phylum Pseudomonadota; class Gammaproteobacteria; order Pseudomonadales; family Pseudomonadaceae; genus Pseudomonas; species Pseudomonas sp. FP2294. Next base: position 1,923,363 of record NZ_CP117441.1, on the reverse strand, counting down.
TCATGCAGGGACGACTGATCCGCCGCCACGACTGGCGGGACGACTGCGGGCGGTGCAACCGGCTGCGGCTCCGGGGCCTGCGGTGCAGATACCTCCTGTGCCTCCGGTTCCTTCGGCGGTGGAGGCAATGGCTCAGGCAAGACGACCACTGGCTCCTCATGGGGCTCCTGCGTCATATCCTCACGATTTGCCGTACCCGGTGGCGATACCATTTTTGACGAGAAGCGAATAGACGGCACAATCAACTCGGTGCTCTCTATCGCGGGCAGACCAATGACTGAAGTGCCCAGGGTGATCACCTTCATCACCAATGCCTTCTTGATCATCAGCGAGTGGTGATCCTCCGGTCGGGCCGTCGGTAGCTTGCTGCCCTTCAGGTCAATGAAATGATAAGGCACCTGGGGCCCGGCGGCATTGCCCCCAGATGCCGTGGCAAGGGTGATGATTTGCTTGAGGACGCTCATTGCCAGTTGCAGGCTCTCCTTGGACTCGATGCTTCCAAGAAAATACCGCTCGGACTTTTTGCGCAACGCGGCGATGTAGACCCGAGAGCTTCCGGGTTCGACCTCCTCGTCCAGACTGTAGACAAGAAAGTTGGAAGCAATTTGCGGTATCGCAAAACAACAGAGCAATGCACCGTTAACGGGGGAATCATGACCAGAGTGTTCAAGAACAAGAGTACGTAGAAGCATCATGAGTGTCGGACTCCATTACCGTAGTACTTCATATACACGCCATTTTTCAAATCAAAATCAACAATCCTGCAAAAACAACGCAATTGTTTCAGCGAGTGATTGAGGCACATGTAGGACTTACCTTATTCAAGTGCTTTAGCGTTTCCAAGCGCCCCTATTGAACGTACCATTTTTTAACAAAGCCGCACCTGAAACACTTGATCAATACTTTTCATTTTCCACCCTCGGCAATTCTCAACCTGAACACACAGGCTTATTGAGCCCCCTGCATATTCAGCATGCCCCGGCAAACAACCAAGCAGAAAAGCCTAATGATCGAAATAACCAATCTAACAAAAAAAACGGGACGAGCGATTGCCATCGACAATATGACATTCAGTGTCCGCCCTAGGGAATGCCTGGGGTTGTTCGGACACGATGGCGCTGGCAAAAGCACACTACTCAAATTGCTCTCAGGCGCAACCCCCGCAACTTCCGGCAATATAAAAATACATGACATAGATATCGCGACCCATCCGATACAGGCAAAAAAAATAATAGGCTACCAGCCTGAATTCGCCCTCAGCCACAGCAATATGAAGGTAAAAAGCTTTCTGGGTTTCATGGCCGAAGTTCGCGGACTCCGTGGCCTGGAAAAGCGCAAGATGGTTGATCGCGCCATCACCCGCCTGGAACTTTGGCGAGTACTTGACTCACCTGTCGCAGCCCTCCCCCCAGGGCACCGGCGCAAAGTCGCGCTGGCCCAGGCCATCCTGCATGACCCCAAGCTGCTGCTGCTCGATGAACCCACAGAGGGCCTGGACACCCTGCAAAAACAGAAGGTCGGCACCCTCATCCAGTCGTTGACCGAAGACATGACGGTCATTGTCGCCTCGCGCAACCCCGAAGAATTCTCCTGCATCTGCCAACGGGCGCTGGTGCTGGCCGAGGGCCGATTGCTCGCCGACGCCCCTGTCACCGAGCTGCAGCGTAGCTCGCGCCATTACCAGGCAATCACCCTGGCCGCCGATACCCCCCTGGACCTATTGGCGCTGGCCGTGCTTCCGGGGGTGGCTGGCATCGAAGAAGACCGGCACGCCTACGGCAGCGTGACGGTACTCGCGATGCCAGGGCAGGTCATCTATCCCCACATCAATGCCCTGGTCGCCAACCGTCGCTGGAAGATCAATACCTTGAGCCTTGAGCCGGGACGCCTGAGCGACGTCATCCACCACTTGAGCCAGGAGGCACCCAATTGAAACGTCTACCCGTGATATTCAAACGGCAACTCAACAACTACTTGTCGAGCCCGGCCACCTATTTTGGCGTCGCTATGTTTCTGATTACTAACACCACACTAGGTTTTTATGTAGGAAACTTCTTAAACGGAAATCCGACAGACCTTCACGCCTTCTTCCAGTTTCACCCCTGGCTTTATCTTTTTTTCATTCCATTTATTTCCACACTGCTCTGGTCGGATGAGCACAACGAAAATGCACGTTCCTTTACAAATACCTTGCCGGTCTCAGCCCTCGAACTGACATTGGGCAAGTTCCTGGCCGCTTGGACCGTTTGCGCACTCACACTAGCCTTGGACTTCCCACTGGTCATCATCATTAACTATCTGGCCATGGCGGACAACTCAACCATCCTCGGCCAATTCATAGGGAGTTGGTTACTGGCAGGCGCTTATCTCTCATTCTCCTGCCTTGTCTGTGTAGTGGCCTATAATCGCCTGATTATTTTCGGCATCACACTCGCGTTATTATTGCTCACCAGCACTTTATCGTCAGTGCTGGACATGCTGACCCATCAGGCCCCTATCTGGGTGATCGACAGCTTGATTTCACTCAACCCGCGGGTACGTTTCAGCGCGATAGACAGCGGCCTCCTGACCCTGCATGACACGTCGTACTTCATAAGCATGATCATCGCTTTCCTCACCGCAACCACCCTAACTTTAAACTTCAGAAAAGGCTGAGAAAGGAAATCCCCATGAGGAACCTTATAAACTTCGGCGTGACGTTGAGCGTCATCGCCCTGCTTTTTCTCGCCTTCAATCTGGTATGGGTACTGAAACTGCCCAACTATCGACTGGACCTTTCAGAGAAAAAAATCCACACCCTGTCACCTTCGACCGACGCCCTGCTCGCGGCACTTGAAACCCCCATGGATTTGTATTTTTTCAATGGGAGCCATCCCCGCAAAAGTGACGCCCTGAACAACCATGGCGAGTACATTGCCCTGCTGCTCAAGGCCTATGAAAGTGCGTCGAAAGGCAATGTTACGCTGCACCTGATTGATCCAGCCCCCTTTTCAGAGGACGAGTACAAGGCTGAGTTACTGGGCCTGGATAGCCAGCAAGGACTGTTTGGACTCATCGGCACCCGTGCCAACCATGAGCCGCAGAAAATCGAACGATTCGACCCCGCCCAGGCGAGTTTCCTGGAATATGAGATCAGTCGCCTGATCCACAACGTCGCCCGCGAGGAGCAACCCACCATCGGCCTGATCTACGGATTAGCCATGGACGGCAACCTGAATGGACGCACCCAGGAAGCCACGCCGCCGTGGCAGTTATTCAAGGAAATACGCAGCCAGTTCAATCTGATGACCCTGGGCAGCGACACCTCGCGCATCCCCGCTCACATCAAGACCCTGATGGTGGTCCAGCCCTCTCGGCTGCCGGAACAGGCACTTTTTGCCATTGACCAATTTGTCCTGGCAGGGGGAAAGCTGATGATGTTTGTCGACCCCTTGAACGATCAGGACTCAACCGCCGACACCACCGGCCTGCAAACCCTGCTCGCCGCCTGGGGCGTGCAGATGCCAGCGAATAAGGTATTGGCGGACAACCTCTATGCAACGCCGGTGGTCGTGACCAGCGGCCAGCCGCCCGTGCGTCATCCCGGGGCGCTCACCCTGCCCCGAGAAGCGATGGCGCAACAGGACGTCAGCACCTGGGGCGTTGACAGCGTGACACTGTTGAATCCAGGCACACTCGTGCCGCTGAAAAAAAGCCGCACCACATTCACCCCGCTGCTCCAGAGTTCCGGGCAGGCCAGTACGTTCGATGGGGTACGCTTCACTCAACCGGACGAATTCGCCTCCATGATTGGCGAGGCCGTCAGTCGTGGCCGGCCGAATGTGATCGCAGCCCGTATCGAAGGGCCCGCCTACTCCGCATTCCCTGACGGCAGCAATGGCCAGAAGGCCACACTGCAAAAGGCGACCAATATCCATGTAGTGGTGGTCGCCGATATTGACATGCTCAGCGACCGCGTCTGGCTGGCCGCACGCAATGCCAACGGACAGAAAGCGCGGCGCCCGGGCAATGCCCGGTTTGTCTTGAATACATTGGATAACCTGGCGGCGCCCGACACCCTGAGTGCTATCAGCCCTCGTGCAAGCGACCGGCAACAGCCCGGGTTGCTGGACAGGCTGCGCCACGAGGCTGCGCAATCCTACCGAAAAAAGGCTGCCCTGATGGAGCAACGGCTGGCCCAGACGGAAAAGGAATGGCGGTTGCTGAACACGCCGTCCTCCATGCTGGAGACTCAGGCCATCTCTTCAAATACGCTGTTGCAAGCGCTAAACAAAGAACGCCTGCGATTACGCATGGAGCTTCACACCCTGGAAAAAGAAGCCTACAAGAGCGTCCGCCGGTTGGAACTCGCTGTGGTGGTGCTCACGACGATCACCGTGCCACTGATAGTGAGCCTGCTGGGCCTGGGGATCTTTATCTCGCGTCGCCGTCGCCAACATCCACCTGCCGCAGCGTTCTACTGAACGTGGTTCTCTAAGCCTCGATTAACGCCGGGTAATCAAACCCTGGCGCGCCACGCGGGTCAGGTGGTGAATAAACTCGTTGGCATCCTCAGCGTTCGGCGCCTGGATTACCGCCAGGTCAAAGCCGTTTGTGGCAAAGCGCGCCAGGGACTCGCCATCTTCGACAAACTGGATCAGGAACGCCGAAGGTCGGCCAGTCCGCCGGGGCCAGCCATCCAGGTAACGCAGCAACGTCGGCTGGTGCTTGCCGCCAAGGAGAATTTTCGGATTGCGTTGAGTCAGGCCCGCAGTGATCGGGGCCAGGCGTACAAGAGGTCGTAGTGCATTCATCGTGTCGTGTCTCTGCCTCAAAAGTCTGCGGGCAGGTGAGAGGCAACACCGAACCAGCGCTTTAGCGGTATTTCGAAACCTGGAGCAGGCTTCTGTCGGGACTGCAGCGAGTCCCTGTGGCGCCCCGCAATTAGCTGTTTAAATCGGCGCATGCAGCATCCTAGAGAAGCCGGTGGGGCAGTGTCAAGAATCCCGTACAACGAAAAAGGCCCGCGCGAGGCGGGCCTTTAACAGGTGAGCTGCGCGATCAGTTGGCGATGGCGCGGTCGGCAGACAGCTTGCCAGCACCTTCAAACAGCACCGCCACTGTGCCGCCCAGCAGCGCCAGGGCGAACTCATAGCCGTTGTTGGCCATGAACAAACCGTTGCTGATATGCACCGAGAAAATCGCCACCAGCGAGACGATGGTCAACCCCAGCGCCGCCGGGCGTGCCAGCAGGCCAATGATCAGCGCCAGGCCGGCGAAGAACTCAGTACCGCCCGACAACAATGCCATCAGGGTACCCGGGGCCAGGCCGATGCTCTCCATCCACTGCGCCGTGCCCGCCAGGCCGCCGCCGCCAAACCAGCCAAAGAGTTTTTGCGAACCGTGGGCGGCAAAAATGATACCGACAAAAATCCGCAGGACGGTCAGGCCATAGCCGGCACGGGTGGACAGGAGGTTTTTGATCATTGGGCTCATATTGCTAATCCTTTTCGATGAAGGGGGTTGGTTGGCCGCTATATTAATCAGTTTAGATAATGATAAAAGCCGAAAAAAGCGCTAATCAATATCTAATAATTAGATTATTTGCGTGAGACGATCTTGGACGTCACCGGCTCCAGGGAGTCCCGTTCCCGATCAAAGGCCAAGTAGTACTTGTTCACGCTATTAACATAGCTGACGCCGCCCATTCCGACCTGCTCCATGGCGATGCGCTCGACCTGGAAGAACCACTGATTAGGGTTCAAACCCCGGCGGCGCGCCTCGGCACGCATGCCCTGCACCCGCTCCGGCCCCATGTTGTAGGCCGCCAGGACGAACGCCATACGCTCGCGCTCGTTCAGCTTGGGGCTGGCGAAGAACTTGCGGCGAATCAATGCCAGGTAACGCGCCCCCGCCTGCACATTGCTGTCCAGGGTCTGGATATTGTTGACTCCCACCCTTTGGGCCGCCGAAGGGGTGATCTGCATCAAGCCCGTCGGCCCGCTGCCGCTTTTCGCGGCGGGGTTGAGGGACGATTCCTTGAAGGCCAGGGCCGCCAGGTTCAGCCAGTCCATGCCTTGTTCCCGGGCGTGTTTCTGCAGGACCGGGCGCAGTTTCTCCAGGCGCTGGCGATCAGCCCGCGCCAAGGGGTAGCGCACCTGATAGAGACGACGATAGATGCGCTGGAAGGCCACGTCCTGGTCCGACGGAGTCTTGTAGGTTTTCAGGAAGCGGTCGATGCTCGCCCGCAGCATCGAGGCATCCTGGCGCACGAACCAGTACTCTTCGCCCGGCTCGCTGATCGCCACTTGCTTGTCGAAACGCAGCTTGGGCAGGATCTTTGACCAGCGCTCGGCAATCGGCCGCTCGACAATGGTCAGGCGGAAGATCCCCGCCTGGACCATCTCCAGCACATCTTCCACCGCCAGGCTGGGGTCTACCCATTCCACCTTGACCGGCGGCAGCTTGCGCAGTGCCAGCTTCTGATTGATCTGGTTGACCGCCTCCCCCGCTGCGCTGCCCGTGGTCAGGGCCAGGGTGCGCCCAGACAACTGCTCCAGCCGGGTAAACCGCCGCTCGCCCTTGAGGCCCACCAGCCACAGCGGCACGTCGCTGGCAATCGGATCACTGCTGCTGATCTTGTGCGCCCCCGTCGTATCCAGCAGTTCGCCGGGCGCCACCAGGTCACCCTCACCACGGGCCAACGCCCCCAGCAACTGATCCTTGGCTTTGGGAATGATCTTGAGGTTGATTTCCTGGCCGTCGCGGGCGCGGCCGTTGAGGTAGTGTTCGAAGGCGCGCAGGCGGTGGTACTCAACGCCAATCGACTGGCCCTGGACTTCACCGGAACTGTTGCGGCTCTGGTTGACCAGCACCCGCAAGGTGCGGCTGCTGCGGATTTCTGCCAGGTCACGGACTTTGCCCGACTTGGTCACTTCCAGCGGCCCGTCCAGGCGCGCAACCGCCGCCGTGGGCAGCAGCAGCGTCAGGCACACCATAAGCAATGCCGAGGGTCGGATCATCCGCTCTCCGGAAAGAACAAGGCCCCATGCACCGCGAAAAACGCCGCATTGGGGGACAGAAACAGAGCGCCAGAGGCGCAGACTTTGGGCGCAAGGGTGGCACAGCAGCAGGCCTTCGGCCAACCACGGTGTGACTTGCGACGTTCAAAGACAGCGATAACTCGTTGTAGTTCTTGGTTTTTCTTATAAATCTACAGCTCTGATAGACTTTCCGGCCGCAGGCGGAGATAGCACCATGCAACTCATTGATATTGGCGTCAACCTGACCAACTCCAGTTTCGACGACAAACACCAGGCTGTGCTCGACCGCGCCTATGCCGCCGGCGTGGGCCAATTGGTTGTCACCGGCACCAGTGTGCAAGGCAGCGAACAGGCCCTGGAGCTGTGCCAGCGTTGGGACCAAAGCGCCCGACGGCTGTTCTCCACCGCCGGTATCCACCCCCATAGCGCCAGTGATTGGAACGCCGACAGCGCCCGGCAACTGCGTGACCTGCTCAGCCAGGAGCGGGTACGTGCCGTGGGTGAATGCGGGCTGGACTTCAACCGGGACTTCTCGCCCCGCCCCCAGCAGGAAAAGGTCCTCGAAGCCCACCTGGCACTGGCCGTCGAATTGCAACTGCCAGTGTTTCTCCACGAACGGGACGCCAACCAGCGCCTGCTGGAGATCCTGCGCGATTACCGCGATCAACTGCCCGCCGCCGTGGTGCACTGCTTCACCGGCGAACAGCGCGCGCTGTTCAGTTATCTCGATCTGGACCTGCATATCGGCATCACCGGCTGGATCTGTGACGAACGGCGTGGCACGCACCTGCACCCACTGGTCAGGGAAATCCCCCGGGGCCGCTTGATGCTGGAAAGCGATGCGCCCTACCTGCTGCCACGCACCCTGCGCCCCAAACCGAAGAACGGGCGCAATGAGCCGGCCTATCTGCCGGAAGTCTTGCGCGAAGTGGCCCTGCACCGAGAAGAAAGCCTGGAAGACCTGGCCCAGCACAGCACCGCCTGCGCCCGTGCGTTTTTCGGCCTGCCTGTGCCGGATTGACGCGGTGCATTGACCCATATCAACACCCCTTTTCCGGATAGCGGCACAATACTGGCACCTTGCCAATACTGTTTCCGCTATCAGAGAAAACCTTCCATGGGTGCCTGGCTTAGCAATATCTCGCTGAAGTACAAATTCTGGGCCGTGAATGCGGTCGCTTTCATCACCACGCTGCTGCTGGTGCTGTATGCCGTGCAGCTTGAACAACAGGCCCGCAGCCATGCCGCCCAAGCCTCGGCACAAGCCCAGGGCCGCTTGCTCAGCGCCTGGCCGGCCGGGCAGCCGCTGCCCCAGGGCGAGCACTGGCTGGCGTTTGCCCGGGGCCAGGCGCCCGAGTTGGCGGACCAGGACCTGTCAGCCCTGAGCGAAGCCAACGGTTGGGTCGAGTTCAATCATATGCCGCTGTTCGGCGAAAACCCGTTGCTGGGCGCCGAAGTCATCTCCCGCGCCGGTGGCCAACAAGTCGCCGTGCTGGCCTATGCGCCGAGCCTGAGCCAGGTGTTTACCGAGCGCTTTACCAACTACGCGGTGGCGGTGCTGATCCTGATGCTCGCCATGCTCTGTGCCTCGCAACTGTTGATCCGCTTTTTGCTCGCCCAACTCAACACCTTGAAAGACGTGATGCTGCACGTTGAGAAAACCGGCGACCTCTCGGCCCGCGTGCCCCTGGCGTGCAAGGACGAGGTCGGGCAGATGGCCAGTGCCTTCAACGCCATGCAGGCCGGCTACCAGCGGGTGGTCAGTACGGTAGCGCGCACCGCCAAACTGTTGGATGACGGCGCGGCACGCCTGGCCAGCAGCATGAATGAGGTGCAGCACGGCATGCTCGGCCAGCAAAGCGAGACCGATCAGGCGGCGACCGCGATCAATGAAATGACCGCCACCGTGTATCACATCGCCCAGCATGCCGGTGCCACTCGCGATTTGTCCCAGACCGCCGACACCTTGGCCGGCAGCGGTCAGGAAGTGGTAACCCGGGTTCAGCGCTCGATTGCCGGGTTGTCCACCGGTGTGCAGCAAACCGCAGAAATGATCCAGAAGCTGGCCGAGGACAGCCAGAAAATCAATGGCGTGGTCGGCGTGATCCACAGCATTGCCGAACAGACCAACCTGCTGGCCCTCAACGCCGCCATCGAAGCGGCCCGCGCCGGGGAAATGGGGCGCGGCTTTGCGGTGGTGGCCGACGAAGTGCGCAACCTGGCCAAGCGCGTGCAAAGCTCCACCGATGAAATCACCCGCATGGTCTCGGCCCTGCAGGCCGGCACCCGGGATGCGGTGGACTTTATGCAGGAAAGCTCGTTCAAGGCTGACGACTGTGTGCAACAGGCCCAGGAAGCCGGCGCTTCACTGGCCGAAATCACCAGCGCCGTGGCGCAGATGCGCGAGAGCAACACGCAGATTGCGGTGGCTGCCGAGCAGCAGAGCCATGTGGCCGAGGAGATGAACCGCGCGGTGGTGAGTATTCGCGATGTCACGGAAAACACCGTGCAACAGACCGTGGATTCGGCGACCACCAGCAATGAACTGGCAACCCTGGCCGGCGAGTTGAGCAAGGCCATCGGCCAACTCAAACTGTGACGTTTGACCGATCAGCCAGCGCCTGCCGCTGGCGGATCGATCAAAACGCTATAACCCCCATAGCCAACCCCAATTCGCCGCCCCTGCCCGCCCGACCTAAACTCTGTCCATCGAGTTTCAATGGACAGAGGATTTATCATCATGGGCAAACGTCACCCCAATCTCCCTGCCTGGCAATGGCGCGCCTACCCGCAGAACCATCAGCACCCGACCAACCTGGTGCTGCACCTGATTGCCGTGCCGCTGTTCATCGTCGGGTTTCTGCTGATTGTGTCCGGCGTGTTCAGCCTGAGCCTGGCCAGTTTCGCCATCGGTGTGGTCGGCGTACTCGCCGGCCTGGCGCTGCAACGCCACGGTCATAGCCTGGAAGCCCAGGCCAGCGAGCCGTTCAGTGATCGTAAAGATGCAGTGCAGCGCCTGGTGGTCGAGCAGTTCGTGACCTTTCCGCGTTTTGTCCTCAGCGGTGGCTGGTGGCACGCCTGGCGTCAGCGCCACCGCCACTGAGGCCGGGTCAGGCGAAGACCACCACCGTCTGGCGGCTGATAGCGATCAACTGGCCGTCAGGCCCCCACAACATCGCGGCAGCATGACCGTAACCGTCACGGGCATGCTCGATATGGACGTGGTACTGGCACCAGTCCAGGGTCGTCAACTGTGCCAGGGGCTGGATGAATTCGATGGTCCAGGTCAGCGTGCTGCCGGGTGCCGGCCTCTTCAGGTGCGGTAAGAGCGCCGGCGGCCAGGCATCCACCAGCGCGAGGATATGGGCTTCGGTCAAAGGCTCTTCTTTCACATCCCCCCGCAAGCGCACCCAGCCACCCATTTCCCGGGATTTATTGCCGGTGAACGGCAAGCCACCGACGCTCCAGCGCATCGCCAAGTGGCGCATGAACTCAGGCGTCACGCCTTTGATATAGGGCAGTTCCTGGCACTCGTCCCAATGTTTGAAAGTCGGCGCGGGCAAGGCCGGCACGTCGATCTCTGAAGGCCGCGATGCGCCGAAGCTGGCCTGGGCCAGGGTCATCACTTCACCGTCCTGCACCACCCGCCCCAGCAACTGGCTGACGGCCTTGCCTTCGCGCAGTACTTCGACTTTATAACGGGCGGAGACGTCGGGCGCCACGGGCCCGACAAACGTCACGGCCAACGAACGCAATGGGCGATCAGCCGGCACCTGGGCGCGCAACGCTTCGTATTGCAAGGCGGCAACCAGCCCGCCAAACGTGGCGCGACCCTGGGCCCACTCGGCCGGAATAGACACGTCCAACGGGTTGTTACGGGCAGCGTCGAGCAAATCACTAAAGCGCATGGCGACCTCACATCAAGAAAACCGATGAGCGATCTTAACCAGCGCGCCAGCCCGGTACAGCACTTATTCCGGCCAAATACCCAGACAGATAAGCCGCAGGCTCAGAAACAATCCGCCGCCAGCTTGTCGAGTACCCGATCGGCTTTGCCTTCAGCTTCGGCCATGGTCCGATGCCAGACTGCAACGCAAGGTTGCAAGTCTGCCTGGAGACTGGCTTGCGCCAACCATTGCCAGCAGTCGTGCCAATCGCCCAGGGCGCCTTGGGCGGACTTGAGACGGGACATGGCCTTGGCCGGTACCTGGCCCAATTGCGGGTAGGCCTCGGCCGCGTAGCGCACGCGCTTGATCAACAAACGCAGGCGATGGCGGTCGTGGTCGGGATCGTGCAACGCCACCTCGAGAGCCTGCCATTGTTTGCCCAGGCGTTTTTCGATACGGGCGCGCAGGCGCTTGAGTAGTTTTTGATGCTGGGAGGCGCGGATAAATCGCGGAAAGGCGGCCATGATCTGCAACAGCTGCGCCAATTCCGCGCTCTGGGCCACCTGCCGATAAGTCTGCGGCTGCTGGCGCAGACGCCGGGCCGCCGCTTCGTGATGGCCATGTTGCTGCAGGTAGGCCGCCAGCACTTCGCGGTCGCGCAGTGGCGTGGTCAATTGGCCGACCGCGCTGGCGGCGGCCTCCAATTGCTCGACGCCGGGCAGCCCGCGCAAAGGGCGCAACAGGCTGCGCAGGCGGCGCACGGTGGTGCGCAGGTCGTGCAGCGCCTCGTCATCGGTCACCGCCGCCAGGCGCGCCTGACAACTCAACAATCCGACTTCCAGGCCGATGACCTGGGCGACTAACTGATCCACCAACGCCGACATGCTGTTTCCCCTGTCAAACAACCGCCATACACCCGCACAAAACAGGCGCCTGGGACCACCTTAACCACTCCAACAACGCGTTACGCTGACGCGGATCAACGGCCCGCGCGCGACTCACGAATATAGAAACGGGCTTTTTGCGCTTTGCTGGCACAGCCTTCGAACGCTTCGAATTGCTGCTGGGTCTTGGCGCCAGTCAGCAACGACAGGGCCTTGGAATAGCTGACCGTACCGGCAAAACCTTCGGCCTTGGCCAGGTCCAGCTCGTGCCACGCGGCATCCAGCTGGCTGCCGCAGCTATCGCGATAGGCCGTTTTGCCGGCACAACCGGCCAGGGCCAACACAATCACAGGCAAACACATCCAGGCTTTCATCAATGACACCTCAAGAAAAGAAAACAGTCGTGGGATGTAGACGTTGCCTACATCGAAAAGTGCCTTATCACACAGCCTGAAATGCCCAGCGCCGATAGACAAAGCATACCCGAGCAAATAGCTCGGCTTACGAAAATTATCGTTCTGCTCCGCTAGGATTGAAGCAGCCCCCTGCTTGGGTGCATTGTGGACAGCTGTTTTACGAAGGATCCAGTCATGAAAAAACGCGTTGCATTGGTCCTGGGCTCAGGCGGAGCAAGGGGTTACGCCCATATCGGGGTGATCGAAGAGATCGAAAAACGCGGCTATGAAATCGCCTGTATCGCCGGCTGCTCCATGGGGGCAGTGGTGGGCGGGATCTATGCCGCGGGCAAACTGCAGGACTACCGGAACTGGATCGAAAGCCTGGACTATCTGGACGTGCTGCGCCTGGTGGATGTGAGCTTTCGCCTGGGGGCGATACGCGGCGAAAAAGTCTTCGGGCAGATCCGCAAGATCGTCGGTGAGATCAATATCGAAGACCTGCGCATTCCCTACACGGCGGTCGCCACCGACCTGACCAACCAGCAGGAAATCTGGTTCCAGGAAGGCTGCCTGCACCAGGCGATGCGCGCCTCGGCAGCGATCCCCAGCCTGTTCACTCCGGTGATGCAAGGCAACCGCATGCTGGTGGATGGCGGCCTGCTCAACCCGCTGCCTATCGTGCCGGTGGTGTCGAGTCATTGCGACCTGATCATTGCGGTCAACCTCAACGCCACCAACCAGAAACACTACAGCCTGCCGGTGATCCAGCGCCCGCCTGCGTTCAAGAGCCGCTTCGACAACCTGGTACGTTCACTGGGTTCCCATCTGCCGTTTCGGCGCAAGCAGGCCGAACAATTATTGTTGCTGGAACAGGAAGCGCTGCAGGCGCAGGCCGCCGATATCAACCCCTGGCTCGAAGGCGCCGAGCCGGAAGCCCAGCAACCGGCCGCAGCCCCGGAAACCGCTGGCGCCCCCAAGTCGGCAACCGGTTCGTTCATCATCGACAACGTCGGGCCGGCGTCGCTGCTGGATTTGATCAACCAGAGTTTCGAGGTGATGCAGACGTCGTTGGCCCAGTACAAAATTGCCGGCTACCCGCCGGATGTGCTGATCAACGTACCCAAGCGCGTGTGCCGGTTCTTCGAGTTCTACAAGGCGCCGGAATTGATCGCGCTGGGGCGGGAGATTGCCAGCGATACGCTGGATCGGTATGAGAGTGAGCAGAGTTGAGATCTTCGCTGGGGCTTGAGGCCCTATCGCGGCATGGGTATCTACACAGCTCTTTCGTGGTTCTTGGGGTTGTGTACATATCCGTTGCTGCGGTCACGGCGGCTATTGGTTCCGCCCTTACGGCGGCTCACTTTTGGAAAAGAGCCCGGAGTGCCGGCCCAGCCAAAAGTAACCAAAAGGGCTCTTACCCCACCACTCGGCACCTCGCCTAGGCTCGGTGTGCCCGTCATCCGACATTGATTTGGGGGGCAGCGTGGTTTAACGGGGCGCCTAAGATCAAAATCACAAGCAAAGCGAGGCGGCCTGACAGCCGACCTGATCGCCGAAGCGTGCGCGTACCCTTGTGGGAGCTGGCTTGCCTGCGATGACGGTGTCTCAGCCAATACATTTATCGACTGATACACCGTCATCGCAGGCAAGCCAGCTCCCACAGGGGGAATGGAGCTTCGCGCCCCGGCTTTGGCATTGCTGTTGCTGTTGCTCTGCTTTTGATCTGGCTTTTGATCTTGATCTTGGGCGCCCCGTTAAACCACGATGGCCGCAGCCAGGTATTGCGCAGTGGGCACCCCGGCATGGATGCCGGGGTAGCCGCGACACGGCCAGGGATGGCCGATCGCGGCGGGCCCACGGAGCAATGCCTGACTGCGGGCATGCCGAGCCTAGGCGAGGCACCGAGTGGTGGGGCATGTAGCGTTTTGCTTACTTTGGCGCTTCTCCAAAGTGAGCCGCCGTAAGGGCGGAACCAATAGCCGCCGTAACCGCAAAAACGGATATGACACAACCCCAAGAACCACGAAAGAGCTGTGTAGATACCTATACCGCGATGCCGCCGGCCCAGCAACCACAATCCCTCAGCCCTCAGCAGCCCCCAACAACCGATACCCCACCCCCGCCTCGGTCACGATAAAACGCGGCTGGGTCGGGTCATCCGCCAGCTTCTGGCGCAAGTGCCCCACCACAATCCGCAGGTAGTGGCTGTCTTCGGTATGAGTCGGGCCCCAGATATCCTTGAGCAACTGCTGCTGGGTAATCACCCGCCCAGGGTGGCGCGCCAGTTGCGCCAGCACCGCGTATTCCTTGCGGGTCAGGGCCACGTCGACACCCTCCAGCAGCACCCGCCGATAAGCCAGGTCGACCATCAGCGGGCCAAACTGCAGGGCGGCCTGCTGCGCCTCGCCGGTGGGCGCCTGGCGCAACAGCGCACGTACCCGGGCGAGAAACTCCTGGATGCCAAACGGCTTGGTCACGTAATCGTTGGCCCCACCGTCCAACGCCTGGACCTTCTGCCCTTCGCCGGCACGTACCGACAATACCAGCACCGGGGCCGTCGACCATTCGCGCAACTCGCGCAGCACCTGTTGACCGTCCATGTCCGGCAGGCCCAGGTCCAGCACCAGCAGGTCCGGCTTGCTCAAGGCCGCCTGGGCCAGCCCTTCGGCGCCGGTCCCGGCCTCGATTACTTTGTAGCCCTGGGAGGCCAGGCTGATGCGCAAGAACTTGCGGATCTGCGGCTCGTCATCAATGACCAAAATCGTCGCAGTCTGGTTCATGGTGTTCCATCACAATCACTGAAAAAAGTTAAGAGTAGCGCACCGCGTCTCACGCTTCACTGTCCGGGCTCGGCTGGGTCTGCAACGGCAGGAACAGGGTGATGCACGTGCCCCGCCCGTCGATGCCATCGGTCACGCTGATATGCCCGCCGTGGGCGCCGACCATACCCTGGCAGATTGCCAGGCCGAGCCCGGTGCCCTGCCCGCCCCGGTCGCCCCGTGCGGCGGTGTAGAACATATCGAAAATCTTCGCCCGCTCTTCCTCGGGAATACCCGGACCTTCATCACTGACGGAAAAAAACACCGCCTGCTCGGCGACGCCAGCACGCAGTTGCAAGCGGCCATGGGGCGGTGAAAAACGCGCGGCGTTTTCCAGCACATTGACCAACGCCTGCTCGATCAAGGCGGCATGCACATACAGCAATGGCAACTCTGGCGGCACATCGGTACTCACCTGCAACGGCGCCAGCACTGCACGCAAACGGCCGAGGGAGCTGCCGACGATATCGCCGGGCGACACCCAGTCCCGCGCCAGCTTCAAGGCGCCATGGCCGAGGCGGGTCATGTCCAGCAGGTTCTGGATATAGCGGTCCAGGCGCTCGGCTTCGTCGCGGGTGCCTTCCAGCAACTCGCGGCGATCTTCCAGGGGAATGGCTTCGCCCAGGGCCAGCAGGCTGTCGATGCTGCCGCGCATGGAGGTCAGCGGCGTGCGCAAGTCATGGGACACCGAGGCCAGCAAGGCACTGCGCAGTTGCTCGGTCTCGCCATGCAAACGGGCGGCCTCCAGGTTCTGCGCCAACTGGGCGCGGGCCAGGGCCTGGGCCAATGGCTGGCTCAAGGCCGTGAGCAGGCGCCGACGTTGGCCACTGAGCTCCAGGCCAGCTTTGGGGCTGACGCCGAGCAGGCCCAGCGGACCGTTTTCAGCAGACAACGGCCACCACCACCAACGCCCAAACGGCAAGGTACCGGTGCCCATGCCCGCTGGCTGGTCGTGCTGCCAGGCCCAGTCGGCGGCGGCGCGCTCGGCCTCGGTAAAGATGAGTGGCCCGCCGGTCTCGACCTTCCACTCACCGGGCCCGTCGCGATTGACCAGGCACAACTGCAAATCGCTCCAGCCCTGCAGATGATGAGCCGCTGCGCTGATCACCGCCTGGCGATCAGTGGCAGCGGTGAGTTTGCGCGACAGGTCGAGCAGTTCGCTGGTTTCTTCCTGGGTGTCGCGCAGGGCCTGCAATTGCCGACGCTGGCGGGCGGCGAGGTTGCCGGTCAGCGCCGCCATCAGCAGGAAGAACAGCAAGGTCAGCACATCTTCTTCACGCTGGATAGCGAAGGAGAAATTCGGCGGAATAAACAAAAAGTCATAGGTCAGGAACGACAGCGCAGCGCAGGCCAATGCCGGACCCAGGCTGCTGCGCACCGCCACCAGCAGCACTGCGGCGAGGAACACCAGAGAGATGTTGGGCAGCGGCAGGACACTCGACACCGCCCACGCCAACGCACTGGCCAGCACCGTTGCCAGCAGCGCCAGGGCGTAATCGAACCACACTAGGCCACGCACATCGGGCAAACGCGGCGCGGCGGGTGTTCCATCGCTGTCGAGGATATTGATTTCCAGGCCCCGGGCATTGCGCAACAAACGCGCCGCCAGGCCGCCACCGAACAGCCGGCGCCGCCAGCGCGGGCGCGACTGCCCCACCAGCACCAGGCTGGCACGGCGCTCGGCAGCATGCTGGATCAGGGTCTTGGCCACCTCGCCGGCACGCAGCAACACCACTTCGCCACCCAGACGCTCGGCCAGTTGCTGGGCATTTTGCAGCCTCAACCGAGACTGTTCGTCACGCACCCGGCCGTTGTCCACATGCACCAGGCTCCAGGGCAGATGCCGGCGCTGGGCCACACGGCTGGCGTGACGCACCAGGCGTTCGGCCTCGGCGTCGCCATCCACCCCCACCAGCAAGCGCCCGCGCACCGCGGGCGCGGCCTGGCCCAATTGCCGGTAGCCCTGGGCCAGATCGTCATCGACGTGCGCGGCGGCAGTCTGCATCGCCAACTCGCGCAGGGCCATGAGGTTGGTCTGGGTAAAGAATGCGTCGATGGCCGCGCGCGCCTGCTCCGGCACATAGACCTTGCCGTCGCGCAGGCGCTCCAGCAGCTCGCGGGACGGCAGGTCGATCAGCAGTAACTCATCGGCTTCCTGCAAGACCCAGTCCGGCAGGGTTTCGCGCACCTGCACGCCGGTGATGCCACGTACCTGATCGTTGAGGCTTTCCAGATGCTGGACGTTGACCGTGGTGAATACGTTGATGCCGGCGGAGAGCAGCTCCTGAATGTCCTGCCAGCGCTTTTCGTGGCGGCTGCCGGGGGCGTTGCTGTGGGCCAGTTCGTCCACCAGCACCAGCTTGGGCTTGGTGGCGAGCAAGCCGTCGAGGTCCATTTCTTCGAGCATCACCCCACGGTATTCCGAGCGCAGCAGCGGCTGCTGGGGCAAGCCACTGAGCAAGGCCTCGGTCTCGGCACGGCCATGGGTCTCGACCACCCCGGCCACCACTTTGACGCCCTGGCGCAACTGGGTGTGGGCGGCCTGGAGCATGGCGTAGGTCTTGCCCACGCCCGGTGCGGCACCGAGGAATACCTTGAGCCGGCCACGGCCGTGCTTGGGTAGGTCGGCTAGGAGGGCGTCGGCGCGGCCGGAGTCACTCATGGGGCAGTCTTCTTTCAGTTAGGGATGTTGGGTACATGCAGCCGCCATCGCGGGCAAGCCCGCTCCCACATCCGGAATGCATTCCAAGTGTGGGAGCGGGCTTGCCCGCGATGGCGGCGCAACGGTCTACAACTTTTCCAGCGCCATATTCAGCGCCAGTACATTCACCACCGGCGGCCCCACCAGCGGCTGTTCGATATGCTCGTCCATCAAGCGCTCCAGGGTCGACACCGGCAACTGACGTGCCGCCGCCACCCGCGCCAGTTGATAGGCAATTGCCTGCGGTGGCAAGTGTGGATCAAGACCGCTGCCGGAGGTAGTCAAGAGTGCCAGGGGCACCGGGCCCTGGCCGGGGCCCTGGATTTTCGCGGCGTCGTCAAACACCCGCGTTGCCAGCGCCGGGTTGCTCGGGCCGAGGTTGCTGGCACTGCTGGACACGGTGGCAAACGCACCCGCCGAAGGCCGCGAGTGGAACCAGCGCTCGCCGGTAAATTCCTGGGCAATCAGGCTGGAACCGCGCACCTTGCCTTCGGCGTCACGCACCAGGCTGCCATTGGCCTGGTCGGGAAAGGCCACCTGGGCGACGCCGGTCACTACCAACGGATAGGCCACGCCCGTGATCAGGGTCATCAATACCAACAGGCTCAAGGCCGGACGGATCATGCTGGACATTTCATCTTCCTCAATTGATTCGTGACCTGTAGGAGCCAGCTCCTACAGGGTTGGGTCAGACCAGGTGCAGCGCTGTCAGCAGCATGTCGATCGCCTTGATCCCGGCGAACGGCACCACAAGCCCGCCCACGCCATAGATCAACAGGTTGCGTCGCAGCAGCGCCGCCGCACTCGCCGCCTGCACCCGCACACCGCGCAGGGCCAGGGGGATTAGCACCACGATGATCAGCGCGTTGAACACAATCGCCGAAAGGATCGCGCTCTGCGGGCTGTTCAGGTGCATCACGTTAAGCACCCCCAGTTGCGGGTAGATCGAGGCAAACAGCGCCGGCAGGATGGCGAAGTACTTGGCGACGTCGTTGGCAATCGAAAAGGTGGTCAGCGCACCACGGGTCACCAGCAATTCCTTGCCGACCTGCACCACGTCCAGCAGCTTGGTCGGGTCGCTGTCGAGGTCGACCATGTTCGCCGCTTCGCGCGCCGCCTGGGTGCCGTCATTCATGGCCATGCCCACGTCCGCCTGGGCCAGGGCCGGGGCGTCGTTGGCACCGTCGCCACACATGGCCACCAGGCGCCCGTCGTTCTGCTCGTGGCGGATGCGCGCCAGTTTCTTCTCCGGCGTGGCTTCCGCCAGCACATCATCCACACCCGCTTCGGCGGCAATCGCGGCGGCGGTCAATGGGTTATCGCCGGTCACCATCACCGTGCGGATCCCCAGCTTGCGCAGCTCGGCAAAGCGCTCACGGATACCCGGCTTGACCACGTCCTTGAGGTGGATCGCGCCGAGCAATTTACCGTCGGCACACACCAGCAACGGAGTGCCGCCGCTCTGGGCGATCTTGTCGACTTCCCGGGACAGCGCGGGCAGCAGGTCTTGGCGTTGCTGACCGATAAACGCCAGCAGCGAATCGACAGCGCCTTTACGGTAGACGCGGCCCTGGTAATCCACCCCAGACAAGCGCGTTTCGGCGCTGAACGGCACGCCGGTCAGCTCTTGCACGGAGGGCTCGGTGTAAGGATGCAAGGCGCGCAGGTATTCGACGATGGATTTGCCTTCTGCCGTATCGTCCGCCAGCGAGGCCAGCAGCGCGCCTTCGGCCAATTCCTTGCCATTGACGCCAGGCGCGGCATAGATGCCTGCACAGCGCCGGTTACCGAAGGTGATGGTGCCGGTCTTGTCCAGCAACAGCACATGCACGTCCCCCGCCGCTTCCACGGCGCGCCCGGACTTGGCGATCACGTTGAGGCGCACCAGGCGGTCCATGCCGGCGATGCCGATGGCCGATAACAGGCCACCGATGGTGGTGGGAATCAGCGTGACCAGCAGCGCCACCAGGAACACCAGGGGCAGGCTGCCATTGGCGAAATAGGCGAAGGGTTGCAAGGTCACGACCACCAGCAGGAAGATCATGGTCAAGCCGATCAGCAGGATATCCAGCGCCACTTCGTTGGGGGTTTTCTGGCGTTTGGCGCCTTCCACCAGGGCGATCATGCGGTCGAGTGTCGATTCACCGGGGTTGGCGGTGATACGAATCACCAGCCAGTCCGAGACCAGCCGGGTATTGCCGGTGACGGCCGAGCGGTCGCCGCCGGATTCGCGGATCACCGGTGCGGATTCACCGGTAATCGCCGCTTCATTGACCGCCGCAATACCCTCGATGACTTCGCCGTCGCCAGGGATCATTTCCCCGGCCGCAACCCGCACCACATCACCTTTGCGCAGGCTGGTGGCGGGCACTACCGTAAAGCTGCCGTCTGCCTCCTGGCGTCGTGCACTCAGGCCTTCACTGCCAGCCTTGAGGCTGTCGGCACGGGCCTTGCCACGGCCCTCGGCCAGGGCTTCGGCGAAGTTGGCGAACAGCACGGTGAACCACAGCCACAGGGCGATCTGCACTGCGACAAAAGTCGGCACGCTGCTGTCCGGCACCAGGCACAGCACCGTGGTGAGGATTGCGGTCAGCTCGACCACCAGCATCACCGGCGAACGCTTCAACTGGCGCGGGTCCAGCTTGACGAACGCCTGGATCAGCGCCGGGCGCCACAGGGCCGAGATCGCGGTCTTGGCCGACTCCTGAGTCTTGACCGGAGCAGCATTGTTTACAGGCATATTCATGTTCATACCCCTTAGAAGCCCATGCTCAGGTGTTCAGCGATAGGGCCCAGTGCCAGCGCCGGCAGGAAGGTCAGGCCGCCCACCAGCAAAATGGTCACGGTCAACAACGTCACGAACAACGGGCCGTGGGTCGGGAAACTGTCCTGGCCAATCGGTGCGCTTTTCTTCATCGCCAGGCTGCCGGCGAGGGCCAGGATCGGGAGGATGTAGCCGAAGCGCCCGATCAACATGCCCAAGCCCAGCATCAGGTTATGAAACGGGGTATTGGCGCCCAGGCCACCAAAGGCCGAACCGTTGTTGGCACTGGCCGAGGTGTAGCCATAGAGCAACTGGCTGAAGCCGTGGGGGCCGGGGTTGCTGATGGTTGCAGCAGTGGCCGGCACGCTGGTGGCAATCGCGCCGAGCACCAGTACGCCAACGGGCATCACCAACAGGGTCACCACCAGCAGTTGCACTTCCCGGGCCTGGAGTTTCTTGCCGAGGTATTCCGGAGTGCGGCCAATCATCAAGCCG
Source organism: Pseudomonas sp. FP2294 (assembly GCF_030687625.1). Classification (NCBI taxonomy): domain Bacteria; kingdom Pseudomonadati; phylum Pseudomonadota; class Gammaproteobacteria; order Pseudomonadales; family Pseudomonadaceae; genus Pseudomonas; species Pseudomonas sp. FP2294. The sequence continues at coordinate 1,902,393 of NZ_CP117441.1, read as the reverse complement.
GCGAGGAACACCGCGATCAGCACGTTGAGCAGCATGCCGTACATACCGGCACCGACGCCGCCGAAGATCACTTCGCCGACCATCATATTGACCAGCGCCACCATCCCGCTCAGGGGGCTGAGGCTGTCCTGCATGCCGTTGACCGAACCGTTGGACGCTGCCGTGGTGGTCACCGACCACAACACGGTGGCGGTGGTGCCGAAACGCACTTCCTTGCCTTCCAGCGGTGCAGTCTGCTCGACGGCCGGGTTGTTCAGGGTCGGATTGGGCTGGTGCTCGGACCACAGCGACACCGAGCCGCCAATCAGGAACAACGCGAGCATGCAGCCGAGAATCGCCCGGCTCTGGCGCAGATCCTTGACGTAATGGCCGAAGGTAAACACCAGAGCCGCCGGGATCAGGATGATCGCCGCCACTTCAAACAGGTTGGCCCAGGCCGTCGGATCTTCGAACGGGTGCGCCGAGTTGACCCCGAAGAAGCCACCGCCGTTGGTCCCCAGTTGCTTGATCGCAATCTGGCTGGCGGCCGGGCCGAGTGGGATCACCTGATCAACGCCTTGCATCGTCAGGGCATCAACATAGTGAGCGAAGGTCTGTGGCACGCCCTGCCAGACCAAAAACAACGCCAGCACCAGGCACAATGGCAGCAAGCCATAGAGGGTGGCGCGGGTCATATCCACCCAGAAATTGCCCAGGGTGCTGGCGGACTTGCGACCAATCCCACGGCAAAGGGCGACAAGCACCGCCAGGCCGGTGGCGGCACTGACAAAGTTCTGCACGGTCAGGCCGGCCATCTGGCTCAGGTAGCTGAGGCTGGCTTCACCGCTGTAGGACTGCCAGTTAGTGTTGGTCATAAAACTGACGGCGGTATTGAACGCCTGCGTCCACTCCTGCCCAGGCAACTGCTGCGGGTTAAGCGGCAGGTAGCCCTGAAACAACAGGATCGTAAACAACAACAAAAAGCCCGACAGGTTGAAAGCCAGCAGGGCCAGGGCGTACTTCTGCCAACTTTGCTCTTGTTGCGCATCGACCCCGGCCAAGCGATAACATACGCGCTCGACCGGCCCGAACACTGGCGTAAGCCAAGTGCGCTGCCCTTCCATCACCTTGTAGTAGAACCGCCCCAGAAATGGCGCTGGAACCAGCACCACGGCAAAGAAGGCGATGATCAGCCAATAGTCATAACTGTGCATAGCCGCTCCTAGCCCCGATCCGCGCGCAACAGCGCGACCAGCAGATAAATGAATAGCGCCACGGCCAATAGCAGTGACACCCCATCCAGAACACTCATGGAAGTTTCTCCGTCAGACGGCGACTGCCGCGTATGGAGGTATTGTCCGCAGAAGGGGCGTAAAGGAACGAGGGCGAGGGGGTGGAGGGGGCGTAAAGATGGCGTAAAGAGTGGGTTTATGTGAGCGTTATAAAGGGTTCAAAAGCTTCAGCGTGGGAAAATATCAGTGTAACCAAGATTACTGCTCATGTTGAAGCATGCTGCGACAGAGCAAATAGCCATGCTTACCGTGCTGTTATACACTTCACGAGGACTTTACAACTATTGGATAGATACGACATGTCTCCCTCTGAAATCGCTCAAATTATCGTGGCACGCCTCGATGAACTAGCACCAAAAATCAAAGAAGAATGGGCAAACCCTGTCGACACCCATACTCGGTATTTTGTAATTGACGAGCTTCTTCCTACAGAAACAGCTCAAGCCATCTATGATGCCTTTCCGCGTAATGCCGAAGGTTTTTTTGACCGTGCATCCTTCCGCGAGCAAAAGAAAACGCTGACGGACCTGTCGCAACATCCATCGATCCTGACTGCGGTTACCTACGCAATGCAAGATCCCACCGTAGTCGCAAAGGTCGCAGAACTGGTGGGTTTTCAGCATATCGTTCCCGACCCTAGCCTCTACGCTGGTGGTCTATCAATGATGTTCAAAGGGGACTTTTTGAACCCTCATATCGACAATAGCCACGGCGCAAGCCGCGACCTCTATCGTCGCCTCAACCTGCTCTATTACGTCGCGCCCGACTGGAAACTCGAAAACGGCGGAAATTTTGAGCTTTGGGATCACGAAGTCAAAAAACAAAAAACCATCGTTTCCAAATTCAATCGCTTTGTCGTAATGGAAACTAATAAAGACTCTTGGCACTCGGTCAGCAGCGTAGTGGCAGATTCCGTAAGATGCTGCGTATCAAACTACTACTTTTCAGCGCAGTCGCCGGATGAAACCGACTACTTCCATGTCACTTCCTTCAGTGGTCGCCCTGAAGAAAAAGGACGTCGGCTAATTGGATTCTTCGATAATCGCCTACGCAATATGGTCTCCAAACTACTACGCGTAGGTCGTGGCCGAAAACTCGTAAACAAACGAACTGACTAATCCAGGATGCCCTGACGGGCGTCCTAGAAAAACCTCGTCGAGTGGGTGTCATCGACACTCTATCTCTCCTCTGCGCAGGTACCGCCCAAGTACGCTGGCCGGCGGCAGGCATGGTGTAGTTCCACGCGCCCAGCAGGAAACACCACGTCGCCTGAAACTGCGGACTCTGAGACTAGCGTCTGACCACCTACTGGCTAGAAGCCACGAGACTGAAGCTCGCGGGCGTGTAGGCGCCGTGTCGAGCAACGCTCCCCAAGACTGGGGCCTGTGGAATGATAGCGATGCAGAGATGCTGCTTGGCAAAGCTTGCAAGTGTTTGCCACCTTGGGCACCTTGCATCTGTGGGGCATCACCGTGGGGCTGGTGATCTCCGGCGGATACTTTGGCTGGAGCTATGGCCGGGACGCTGGGCTTTCTGGTCACGTCATTGATGGTCGCCGCCCTGTGCACCTGTTTCAGCTTCAGCTTGACCGAACTGACCACCGCAATTCCCCACGCAGGCGGGCCGTTTGCCTACAGCCGCTGGGCGTTCGGCGAGAAAGGCGGCCTGATCTTCCTCGGGTTCATGGCCGCAGGTTTCATCTACTTCCAACTGACCGCCCAAGACCGCGCCGATGCGCCAGCGGATGCGATGTTGACCGGGCTCTAAACCAGCGAGGCAGAACGGGCCTACAATGGAACGACTGACGAAAGCCGTCACTCAAAGCTGATAGTGCCGTGGGGAATCTTCCCCACGGCAGTCGGCCTCAAGGAGAGCCCTATGCCCTGGTATGCCTGGTTGATCATGGTGGTCGCCATCGGTTCGATCGTTGGTGGCTTGCTGATGCTGCGTGACAGCGCCAACAAAGTGGAACTGACCGACGAACAACGCAAACGCGTCGCCGAGCGCAATGCTCAGGCCGACGCCAAGGATGCGCAGGATCGCTGAAACAAACGCCCCGTGCTGACCGTTACCGGCAGCACGCCAGGCGAGTCGATCTAGATTAGGGCAAATTTGTAATCGGTCCGCGAAACAGCACCAAACCTTGGTTAATATGGCCCGATGTTTCAGAGGGCCCTCTCATGCGCTACTCGCACAATCACAAAGCTCAAACCCACCAGCGCATCATTAAAGAGGCATCCGTGCGCTTTCGCCGCGACGGCATTGGCGCAACCGGCCTGCAACCCCTGATGAAAGCCTTGAACCTGACCCATGGCGGGTTCTACGCCCACTTCAAATCCAAGGACGAACTGGTGGAAAAGGCCCTGCAAGCCGCCTCCGCCGAACTGGACGCGCATTGCGCGATGCTCTTCAACCAGGAACGACCACTGGAAGCCTTTATCGACAGTTACCTGTCAGAGTGGCATCACACCTCCCCCGACCAAGGCTGCCCGTTGCCCACCATGTCCTCGGAGCTGGGACAGCGCGGGCAACAGAGCCCCACCACCGATACAGTCCTCGACGCCCGGCTCAAGCAAATCGAAACCGCATTGGGCAGCCCCAATGCCGATGAACAAAGCCTGGTGATGATGTCGACACTGGTGGGGGCATTGGTCCTGGCGCGCAGTGTCGAAAACCCGGAACTGGCGACACGCATCCTCGACGTAGTGCGAGAAAACCTGAAAACCGGGATCAATACAGCCCCGGCAGACATAAAAAAGGCCGGTCAATGACCGGCCTCCTGCCTTGATTACTTAACCTCCAGCCTGTCGCGATTCTTCTCCAGCAGCGACTTGCCAATCCCCTTCACTTCCAGCAACTCATCCACCACCGTGAACGATCCATTGGACTCGCGATAAGCAATGATCGCCTTGGCCTTGGCGGCGCCAATGCCGAACAGATCACGGCGCAGGGTTTCAGCGTCTGCTGCGTTGAGGTTGACCTTGGGGGTGGGTTGTTCGCTTGCACTCAACTGGGCCGCGAGCGGCTGCGGCGTCTCGGGCCTGGCCGATGGGGCAGCGATCGACGCGGCGGACAAGCTGGTGAGGAAGGCAAAAAGCAGGGAGGAAAAAACGGATCTACGCATTAGAGACGCTCCATGACATCAATGGGAAAAGCAGCTTTCCGAAGCTGCTTTTCAAACTTAGGCGATGTGAGGAGGGTGTCAAAAATGGAGCTATTGCAAGATGTAGCGATACCCGATTTAGCGCTCAAAAATCGACAAATGATTTCGATAATCTCCAGATTTGACTATAGATAGAACTTTTCGACTAAGACATAGGAACGTATCATGTCTATCCGGCCCTAAGCATCGTCAGCCCGAAGCAAAAATTCGAACCAGCGCCTGCAAAAAAAACATGTACCATATATTAACGCGACCAGTTAAACGGAAAAAACATGAACTTAGAATCAAAAACTGTAAGGCTGCGACTCATCGAAGAGAGCGATGCCGAATTTGTTCTGAAGCTGCGCCTCGATAACAATTACAACCAGTTCCTCTCTTCTGTAAACCCAAGTATTGAGGCTCAAAGAGAGTGGATCAACAAGTACAAGGGCGATGAGCAGAAAGGCATTCAATATTACTTCATTATTGAACGCCTTGATGGCGTACCTTGCGGCACAGTCAGACTTTATGACTTCAAAGGAAATTCATTTTGTTGGGGAAGTTGGATTCTCAACGAAGACAAGACCAGATATGCAGCCCTGGAAAGTGCGTTCCTGGTTTATCAGTTTGCCTTTGAAAATCTCGAATTTGAAAAATCACACTTTGATGTTAGAAAAGGAAATGATCGAGTCATTTCCTTTCATGAGAAAATGGGAGCAATCAAGACAGGTGAAACCGAACTCGATTTTCTCTTTGAAATCACCAAAGACGCAGTCAATAAAACCAGACTCCGTCTATCGAGCAAAATATAAAGCCAACTTGCCAGGCATTATGCCTGGCAACATTTACGCACACTATGCGCACTAAGGCTCCAGGCGACGCTGCTGGTAGATCCAGTCCACGATCTCGCCATCCGGAGCATATCCACTGACTGTATCGCGTAGCAGTTGACGGACCCTGCTGTAGTCGTCCGCGTCGACCGCCGCGAGTAGCTCTGTCAACTTCCCTTTAAGTATCTCCCAATCCAGATGATCCTCGTTGGCACTCATGATCATCGGATGCTGGGTGGCCACTACGTTGTCGCCAATCAGCAGTTCTTCGTAGAGTTTTTCACCGGGACGCAACCCGGTGAACTCAATGGCAATATCACCATGAGGGTTTCTATCCGAGCGAACACTCAAGCCAGACAGATGAATCATCTTCTCTGCCAGCTCGACGATTCTCACCGGCTCGCCCATATCGAGCACGAACACATCCCCGCCCTGCCCCATTGAGCCTGCCTGGATCACCAACTGGGCCGCTTCAGGGATAGTCATGAAGTAACGCGTGATCTTCGGGTGAGTGACCGTGAGCGGTCCACCAGATTTGATCTGCTTGTGAAACAACGGAATAACCGAGCCGGACGAACCCAGTACATTGCCAAAGCGGACCATCGTGAAACGGGTCTTGTTGACGCGGGAAATATTAGCCTTGTCGTCAAACAATACCGGTGCCAATTCACGGCTCAACGCCTGCAACGTCAATTCGGCCAAACGCTTGGTACTGCCCATCACATTGGTCGGGCGCACAGCCTTGTCCGTGGAAATCAGAACAAAGTTGGAGACCCCCGCCTGCAGCGCCGCCTGGGCGGTGTTCAATGTACCAATGACATTGTTCAGAACGCCCTCTGCAATGTTGTGCTCAACCATCGGTACATGCTTGTAAGCTGCCGCATGATAGACCGTATCAACACGCCAGGTTTTCATGATGTCGAGCAATTTTGCCTGGTTACGCACTGAACCGAGGATCGGTAGCACGCGAACAGGCAGCGACTCACGGGAGATACGCTGCTCAAGCTCGGACAGGATGCTGTAAAGATTGAATTCACTGTGTTCGAACAGCAACAAAGTAGTAGGACTCAGTGCCAGGATCTGCCGGCATAGCTCTGAACCAATGGAACCTCCCGCCCCCGTCACCAGAACGCTCTGCCCCTTTATGCAATGCTCCAGCAACTCGCCCTGGGCTGGCACGGCATCACGCCCGAGCAAGTCGGCAATGTCTACTTCCTGAATGTCATCGACCTTTACCCGGCCACTGGCAAGATCCATGAAACCCGGGACGCTGCGTACGTGCAGGGGAAACCCTTCCAACAGGCCAAGAATTTCACGACGCCGCGCACGATTGGACGACGGAATGGCCAGCAGGATTTCCTGGGCCCCCGTCGTGTCGATCATCTGTTGAATGTGCTTAGGCTTGAACACCTGGAGGCCGGAAATGACGCGATCCGAAATGCTGCTGTCGTCATCAATAAACGCCACCGGGCGCATGACACGCCCCATCCGAAGCGCAGCAACCAGTTGATTACCGGCAGCACCTGCGCCGTAGATCGCAACCTTGGTCAAGCCATCATCACGGCTGGTAAACGGTACATGCTGGGCTGCTGCAAACCAATCACCCAGAAAATACTGGCGCATGGCCAAGCGCAAACCGCCAATCATGATCAGACTGAGCCACCAGTAGTTGAACACGATAGAGCGTGGTACGACGTTTTCGTGGTTACTGTACCAATAGACGACAACCCCAAGAATCAGTGCCGACAGGCTGACCGCCTTGATAATCGCGATAAGCGCATCATTACCAAAGTACCGCATTACGGCGCGATACATGCCAAAACGGATAAACAGCGGGATCGAAACGATTGGCGCACTGATGAACAGCCATGAATGCAAGACGATCGGGTTGACCAAATCATCGATCCCGAGACGAACAACAAACGCCATCCAAAGGGCGATCCAGACCAGCACGATGTCGGCCATGACCTGGAGGATGCGCTTTTGCCTGCGTGGGAGCTTCAGCAGGAGTGTTCGTAATTTATCCATGTTTTCCTGACGACCTTACTACTCACAATTAAATTAAAACTTTCAACGGGCAGCATCTCTCCGGTATTCCTGCGATGGACAAGCCGTCCAGGTTGCAACTAAAGCTTGTCATTTCATCCAAGAAGTCCCTGATCATACAGGTTACACCCAGATGGGAAGAGAAAAGCGGTCAATGCCGCCCTTATCAAGGCCTCTATTCACGCATACCTGCCTTGTATTTTACTGCCAACAAAAGTAATGGCACATAAGCGATTACTACGCCCAGAGCACCATCCAGGCCCAACAGGGTAACGCACAGAGCCAGAGGGAACAGCCAGACAACGTTGATAACACCAACAGACACCGTTACCGGAAGGTGCTTTCCAAATTGGCGAGAGGCGAATTGGTATGCATGGCTACGATGAGCCTCATAGACCTTGTCTCCCCGAGCCAGTCTCCGCCCCAAGGTAAAGGTGGCGTCCACTACGAAGACGCCCAACATAATCAACCAGGCGAAAAAAAACTCACTGCCAACCCAGGCGGCCTGTATAGAAAGCCCGCCTAAGACAATGCCGAGAAAACCACTCCCCGCGTCCCCCATGAAAATTCGAGCGGGTGGGAAGTTCCAATACAAGAAACCTACAACAGCCATGGCCAGTAAAAGAGGCGCCCATATCAACGCCTCGTGACCGCTAAGAAAATAAATAAGCGACAATCCGCCACACGCACAAATAGCTTCCAGACTGGCGATGCCATCTATCCCGTCCATGAAGTTGTAAAGGTTCAACATCCAAACCAAGTAAAATGCGCCAAGTAAGTGGCCAAGCCACCCAAGACTCAAAGAGAAGCCAAAAAACGTGATCGCCGGCAACCCTTGCATCCAGAAAAGTGCCCAGGCGGCCGCTATGAAATGCCCCAATAGCCTCCAACGTGCTGCTATATGGCCATGATCGTCCATAAAGCCAATCACTGCGATCAGCAGGCCAGATCCAAGGAGCGCGACGCTTTCAGCAATCGACACCAGTTGCAAGAGTGCCAATACCAACAGCGACAATGCGAACGTAAGTACAATTGCTACCCCCCCTCCTCGGGGCGTTGGTACCGTATGGGAGCTACGTGCATTAGGAATATCAATAATGCTACGACGCAGCGCGTATTGACGCAGCACAGCTGTCAGTAACAGGGAAGCAAGCGCGACAATGGGAAAGATGTACCAATACTTCATTGAGTTTGCTCACTAAGGTAATGTTGCGCTGTTGCAGCGAGCCCCTCATCAAGGGTAACGACTGGCGCCCAGCCTAATAGTTGCCGGCCTTTTGTGATATCCACTTGCAGCGAACCACATAGTCGCTGCGATAGTGCCTTGCGCCCCAGCAGAGTGGCCCCTAACACCAACAACCATTCGGGAACCGGGATGAGTCTGGCAGGAGAGCCCATGGACTTGCCTAATCGAATTAACAATTGAGTGGTCGATACATCCTCACCATCACTGATCAAAAACGTCTGGTTAGCCGCGGCAGGATGGGTCACGCAGATCAAAATAAAACTGACTAGATTCTCTAGCGCCACAAGGCTTCGTTGATTAGCGATAGCACCAAATGGCAGCGGAACACCCTTTTTCAACCACTTCATCATATTCGCAAAATTGGCCTTGACGCCCGGCCCGTAAACCAGCACGGGACGAACAATGACCACTTCAAGGCCAGTTTCCGCCCCTAACGCTCTAAGCGCATTCTCGGCTTCCATTTTAGAGACGCCATACGGATCAACGGGTGAAGGAACATCCGCTTCGCTGTATGGTCTGCCGAGCGCTGTCTGCTCACCATTGACCTTGACAGAGCTGACAAAGATAAAACGCTTCACCCCCGCTGCGACAGCGCTACGGGCCAATTGCAACGTATAGCCTACATTTACTCTACGAAACGCTTCGAGAGGATCAAATTCCGTATCATTCATGACGTGCACGCGTGACGCCAAGTGAACAACAACATCAACACCCTGCAGAGCCGGATGCCCCACTGTAACCGTGGAAAAATCGGGCAGCACCGAGTAATCAACACCTGTCGCCAAAACATTGGGCAAACGGCGGACAAGGGCACGTACGTTGTATTCTGGCAGGCCCTGTAACTGTTGAATCAGTTGGCGTCCGACAAAACCACTGCTGCCAGTGACTAATAACTGCGTTTTCATTTCTTTTGCCTCAACACCACCAACACCAAACATAATCCGCTAAAAACCAGCTTATCCCGTAGGCGCCTACGGCACTTTGAGGCACTGGCAGCCAAGCGCAGCAGATCCCAACGCCCCAATCCGATCCAGCTCCGAACAAAAGGGTCATTCGCCATACCCACCATGGTGGCAATCAGAGCAGCCTGACTTAACCACCAGCCGTCAAAAACCTGAGACAAACGTTTTTTGAACGCCTTAGCACCGCTATTGACGCCAACCTGATTACCGCCATGCTGGCGATAGAGCATGTAAGGCTGGCTATCAATCACCCATTTAAAGCCTCGTGAGCGACTGTAAGCGTAACAATACCAGTCATGCAAAGTGACATGCTGCACTTGGGCAAAGTGGCTATTGATATCTCGTTGAAGCTCAGCAAACAAAGATTGAGAAAAAACATACGTGCATCCAGGTCCGGCGGCCTCGAACAAATGGTCAAATGCAACCTGCGGCTGAGACTTTACGATGATGGACTCACGACCATCGGGCCAAAATGCGGTGACATTACCGGAATAACCCTCAGATTTTTTCTCAATCATGAAATTGGTCGCGCTGATCAGCTTGTTTGGCAGCCAAATATCATCCTGATCAGCTAATGAAAAATAGTCAAAATCATCAACGGGCGCTTCGTTGATCAAACGAAAGAAATTTCGGGCCGCGCCCCCAAATTTCTCCCCATGGGCCAGGCATTTGACCCTCGAATCACGAATGCACAACTGGTCGACCCAACTCTCGGTGCCATCATCAGAGCGATCCACACTGATCAGCAATGAAACAGAGACAGCCTCCTGCCCCAGGATCGAATCGACCTGCTCCGAGATCCAACGCATACCGTTATAAGCTGCAAGTAAAACCAAGATACGTGGTTGCATAACTTTCTACCTTTATTACCTAACCCACGTACTGGAACGAGGGAACTCAATCACAGCTGAATATTAACGCAATGGGCCCAATTTTTTTTGCCAGCCATGGATCGTCCCACGCAACATCATTTTTAGGGACTGGAATTTGTTTTTGTCGATCAATAGGTTGGCAAAAAAACGCAGTACCAATGCCAGCAATAGGCGTTTTTTCCAGCATGCGGGAGTATGGTTCATCCGACACACCGCAACCGTGGCGCGGAAGAAAAAATATCGGCGCACCGGGGAATATCGAAGAAAACTCAACCCAAAAACCTTGACAGGTGGCGCATCAGATAAAGCGTGCCCCATCTCAACACTCAAACACCCGTAAAGCGTATAGCCTTGATCTCTAACCCGGAAGCACCACTCAGAATCGGTAAAGTCGACAAACAAACCCTCGTCGTATCGGTTTCCTTCAACCCAGGCTTGTGTACTGATGTACATGCCAGATGTAATCAAAATATCAACCTTTACTAACCCATGCTCATCGTCAGAGTGAAACACGGGTTTAATAACACCATTAACCGACTGGTAAAATGGAAAGTTGATTTTCTTCCCATCACGACGGTCAAAAAAAGTCGGACTGACGGCAATACAACGTGGATCTTTTGATTTTGCTTGAGTCATTGCCGTACTTAGGCTCGCAATTAACTCAGGTTCGGCATGACTGTCTTGGTCGAAGGTAACTACGTAGTCCACACCGGCATTGACCGCCAATTCGAAACCTTTATTCAAGGCAGCCCCGAGCCCCTTATTGCCCTCCATATCCACATAAACGAGAGACTGTCGCTCGACAGGGGCGCCCATCAGTACCGCTGACGAGCCTCCATTATCGAGAAAAATCACCACATCCACCTGTGACCCAAGCGAAAGCAAAAGCCTGTCCAGGACGTCTATTTCCGGCATATAGCCGACTACCACCGCAGCAACTTTAGCCACTTACACCTCTAACAGAAAACTCATTTACAGCTAAAATAGGAGGTCGGCTCCTCAGCCAGCCCATGAAATTGCGTCCAGATTAATTATAGGGGCCTCCCCCAAATAACTGATATTCGTAAAAACGTAACCCAATACAAAGATGGTCAACAACTTATAGAGCCAACTGAAGCGCATATGTACGAGGGACAAAGCTAACAAGCCAAAAAAAAGTGAAATATCCGCGACCCTAATGGCAGCAGCCGGCATTTTGCCCATCGCCAGATAAAACAACAGCAAAGCCAGCGAGTAATAAGCAAGATTCTTCGCAAGCGGCTGACTGCAAAACTGGATATATACAAATGTAAATAATATAAACAAATTCTTCAGAGATAACGGCTTGAAATCTTCTTTATATACATCAGCAGCATACTGCTGATAGTATGGCGCATACTCAAGTCCTAGAAAAACCACTAAAGCCACGCCTACAACAATAGGGTACTTCAATGACCCGAAAAATCGCTGAACAAGCCACAAGGCGACAATCAAAAAACTAACATTATGCAAAAGCACAGCAAATAAAAAATAAAAACTCGAATTGATTTTGCGCTCTTCGAGAATAGCCAACGCAACCACCGCTACCGCAGCCGCATTACGAATTTGCGTCAACTCCCAAACCGGGAAAAACACAAGCAAATAGACAACACCAAAAAAGATCCCTTCACGAATACTACGATGACTCTCTACGCGCTGAAAAAATTTAAACTTTGCATACAACGCGATAAAAGCATATGTATACAGCACCCCCAGAAAACCAATCCCTACGTGCTCAAAAAAAAGCGTCCCCAGCTTATAACCAATCTCAACTTTAGGAGGATCACCAGCAAGGATATTATTGTAGTACTCCAAGTAGGTCTGATAATCGTAATCCAACCCCATGGGGCGCAAGGCAATCAATAATGAAGCTATTACAACAAAAACAAACGCCGCAATAGCGCCTGGAGTTGTTATCCTCCACCCCCCATCAAAGTACATTCGACGAACAGGTTGATTGATTGATGGCTTCAACCGAATACTCTCCGTGCCAAATTATTTAAAACTCGCCCAGCATAACTGGAAACATAGGAGACAAGATAATATACAAAGTATGCCTTAGCACCGATTGATACACCCTTAAAAAGGCTCAGACCATCGTTGAAACGACCTAATCGAACAGCTCCTAAAAAATGCATCGCAAGCACTTTCCCCAGTGCTTTTGAATAAATCTCAGCAGGCGCCAGAAAATCCAGCATCTGCTTGATCATAAAAAATTGTCGAGATACATTTTTGTAAGCATTGGTGCCGTGCTGTCTATACTTCACCACTATTTGCACCGGCGCATACAAAAAGTCGTGACCCAGCGATGGAAACTTAGTGAACATCTTGATAAACATTGAATAGTCGTCTAAGACAATCCGTGAGTCCCACCCCCCCACCTCTTTCAAGGCGGCACGCCGAAAGACCGTCGACTGCAGAAGAATGGGCTGTGGATAGTTCAAGTACAGTGCACTCGCTCGCGAAGAAGCGCTCATAGAAAAAAAACGTTCGTGCAATTCACCATAAATAGGGGTACTTACTTCTGGATCATCGCTATTAAAGCTTACTCCTCCACCGATGCAAAACATCGCAGCAGGATGCTTTTCCAGTTGCTGAATACAGGCTGCAATCCCCTTGAAACAAAGAATATCGTCCGATGCGACAAAATAAATAAATTCGGTTTTCGCCCTTTCAAGCCCAAGAGCCAAAGACGAGACAACACCGCCATTTTCCTTGACCAAAAAAGTGACATTGCTAGGCGCTTTCTCTTGAAGAAATTGTTCTATTTTCAGTCTGGTTGCGTCAGTAGACCCATCATCAATAATGATTATTTCCGTTCCCGGCAGATCAACCGAACATGCAGCCTCAAGCCCCTCAATAACATAGTGCTCGTGGTTATAGGCAGGGATAACAATTGTCAGCATCTAATACACCTTACTCAACTACAGCGGAGGAAGTTCTGCGCATCGTTCTAAAATACCCTGCCACGCACGCGATCATGACGATCCAATAAAGTGCATAGTTTAGCGCATAGGCCATCACCACGCCTTCCAAGCCAACTTGACGAACAAAAAACCACGCCAGCAGTACATAGGATGCGGAAAAAACAATCTCCGTAACGATGTAGGTCTTGTACATCGCTTTGCCCAAAAGCAAATAGGCAAGAATCCAACTACCAATTTTCAGTGCATCACCCACCATTTGCCAGGCAAACAGTTCCCGTACCGGAGAAAAGTCCGTGGTAAACAATAAAAATATTATCAAATCCCGAGCAACGTACATCGCAACACCAGCTAAAACAGCAACCGGAAGAATAATCCTGTAGCCTTGCTTAATTTCGTAAATCAGCTCTCTGGCTGTACGGAGTTCGGACAGCCGTGGCAAATAATAAACACCCAGCGTTGTGGTAACCAATAGAAGATAGGCAGCGCTGAGCCTAAGCATTGCTTCCCAATAACCTGCTGCCTCCCAACCAAGCATTGAAACAATATCATTTCGAATAAGTATCGTGCTAATGGGCATACACACAGCAGAGGTCAATGCCATGGCAGTGAATTTCGCCAAACGCAATGCAACCGCTCGGTCTACAGCACCAAAAAACAATCCAACTTTAAACCAGACTGTTTTTCGGCAGAGAGTAACGGTAACTAAAAAACTTAATGATTGATATACCGCAAGAGCGACCAATGCGCCAAAAAGCCCAAAATTGATCGCCATTACAGAGGTAACCACCAATGAAAAAAGGCTTCCTCCTATATTCGCAAATACATAAAGAACAATTTCCTTCCGACCATTCAACACTGCGAGTAGCAAAGTATTAAAACTGAAAAATATCAACGTAGCAGCAAAACAAATAAATACGCCTGAGAACTCAGCGTCTCCAAGAACCCAAAACGCCAAGTCTTTACTAAACAATGCTATCAACAGTGAAGAAATTGTTGCACCTACCAGCACAATAGTGCCGGACGTCCTCCATAAAGCATGTAGTCGGGGTTCGTCCCCGGCATACTCTGCTGTATATTTAGTCACCCCATTATTGATGGCACCGCTGGCAAATGTGGTCAGCATCTGTACGACGTTCTGAAACTGACCGATTGCGGCATAACCACCAGGCCCGACGTAAACGGCCAGTAACTTGTTCAGCCCCAGTAGTGTCAACATTTTTATGGCAACGGCGATGCCATTTAAAAGGCTGGTTTTAACAAGATTCATCAATTTCGACCAAAACTATTACATGCTGAGACAATAGTCTGCGCCTCCACTATCGACAGCGTAGGGCCAATTGGCAAACTTAATATACGTTGATGCATACATTCCGCAACAGGATAGGAATGGCCCGCAAGTTCCGAATATGCTTGTTGTTTATGAGGGGGAATGGGGTAGTGGATCAATGTTTGTATGCCATGCTCCGCAAGATGTTTTTGAAGCTCATCTCGTTGCTCGCACAACACCGTATAAACATGCCACACATGGCTGGAGTTGCTTGACGCATCAAACGTTAACGCGACAGGCAGAGTAATCAGAGGATTCACGATTGTCGCAGTATACAACTGTGCAATTTCACGACGATAAGCGGTTTGCGCATCCAGATACTTAAGCTTGACCGAGAGGCAGGCCGCTTGAATCTCATCAAGCCGACTATTTACACCGCAATAGGTATTCTTGTACTTCTCATACGACCCATAATTACCTAACGCTCGGATCGTAGCGGCCAACTTATCATCATTGGTTGTCACGGCCCCAGCATCACCTAAAGCGCCGAGATTTTTTCCTGGATAGAAGCTGAACCCTGATGCATCCCCCCAACTGCCAGCTTTTTTTCCATCAATATGGGCACCATGAGCCTGCGCTGAATCCTCCAGCACCAATAGGCCATGTCGTTTGGCAACGTCCATAATCTTGGGCATGTCAGCCATTCGACCATAAAGGTGAACAGGAAGAATCGCCTTGGTCTTATTCGTAATCGCTGATTCGACTTTAACCGGGCAGAGATTCCGTGTGTCGGGATCCGGCTCGACCAGTACAGGAACCAATCCATTTTCGGAAATAGCCAGGACACTAGCGATATAGGTATTGGAGGGAACTATAACTTCATCCCCTTCACTCATGGCGCCGAGTTCTTTCCAAGCTCTGATAACCAAAACCAAAGCGTCAAGGCCGTTAGCCACACCAATGCAGTGTCGAGTACCGCAATAGGCCGCAAATTCGCGTTCAAAAACCTGAAGTTCAGTTCCTCCGATATACCAACCAGAGTCAACAACACGAGCGCACGCGGCGATCAACTCATCACGGCAAAGGCTGTTTATATCTTTTAACTCTAAAAACTTTATCATATCGCAATTACCTGATCATTCCGGCCAAACAACAAACTAAAAATCGACTCAACGCATTAGCTCGTAATCGTGATGCGCTCTATTGTAATCGAGAGAGTATCAGTATGACTTGGCCAGCAACTTAAAGTCGGAATAACTACGAATGTAATCTTGTTCATCGTAGAGCTCACTCGCCAACACAAGCAGGACACAATCCGGGCTGAAATGATGCATTTCACGCCAAATCATCTTCCTGATGAGAATCGCCTTGACAGGAGAATCCAGCCAAACCTCTTCTTGATTGATTCCATCATCCAATTTCATGAGGCATCGACCCGATATGCAAACCGCAACTTGCATCAGTTCTTTGTGAGCATGAAAACCACGAGCTACGTCTTCCCGGGTTTGGGTAAGGTAATAAACTCGCTTGATTTCGAAAGGAATATTCTTGTTATTCTCTAGAGCGATCAACTGGCCTCGCTCATCCCCTTTCGCCTGGATGTTCAAAATCTCGATCAAACTCATTGCTGCGCCTCCAAAAACGCATCCAACCCAGGCGCACTATCGTCTTTTTCACTGACGAGGCAATCCCCCACATCTGGCCAATTAATGCTCAGTGCCGGGTCACTCCAATGAAGCGCGCCTTCCGACTCCTTCGCGTAGTAATCAGTGGTTTTGTACAGAAAATGAGTGTCGTCTTCTAGCGCGATAAAGCCATGTGCGAACCCTTCTGGGATCCACAGCATATGGTTGTTGGTCGTATTCAGGTGCACACCGACCCATTTCAAATACGTGCCGGACTCGGGCCGAATATCCACCGCCACATCAAATGCAGCCCCCCGCACCACACGTACGAGCTTGCCTTGGGCATGGGGAGCACGCTGGAAGTGCAACCCCCTCAGCACACCCTTCGCCGAGCAGGAGTGATTATCCTGAACAAACGCTCGAGGAACGGACAGCCCTAACTCTTTAAGTGCTGTATGAAACCGCTCTTCGTTAAAGCTTTCCATAAACCAGCCGCGATCATCGCCAAAAACCTTCGGTTCAATGATTACAACGTCAGGAATAGCAGTCTGAATCAGTTTCATGCCTTTGAAGCCTCTTCCAGAAGTTTCTGTAAGTACTGGCCATAGCCTGTCTTTTTCAGCTTTTCCGCCTGAGCCCCCAGTTGCTCTGGGGTGATCCAGCCTTTATGGAAAGCAATTTCTTCAAGGCAGGCGACTTTCAACCCCTGGCGGTGCTCAATGGTATGGACGAAATGACTCGCCTCCAGGAGCGACTCATGAGTACCCGTGTCCAGCCAGGCAAAACCACGGCCCAGCATCTCGACGGTTAACGACTTGTCATCCAGATAGGCGCGGTTGACGTCAGTGATCTCAAGCTCGCCACGGGGAGATGGCTTGATGCTTTTAGCAATTTCCACGACTCGGTTGTCGTAGAAGTACAAGCCTGTTACTGCATAGTTGGACTTCGGCTTGGCAGGTTTTTCTTCGATACTCAGCGCCCGGCCGTTGGCGTCAAACTCAACAACACCAAAACGCTCAGGATCTGATACATGATAGCCAAAGACTGTCGCACCAGACGCCTGGGACATGGCAGATCGCAAGTTATCGGAAAAGTGCTGGCCGTAGAAAATATTGTCGCCAAGGATCAGGCAGCAAGGATCCTCACCAATAAACTCCTCGCCAATCAGGAAGGCCTGGGCCAATCCGTCAGGGCTGGGTTGCTCGGCATAGCTGAGCTGGATGCCGTACTGGCTACCGTCTCCCAGGAGCTTTTTAAAGCAAGGCAGATCTTCCGGGGTAGAGATGATCAAAATTTCGCGCATGCCAGCCAGCATCAACACGGACAGCGGATAGAAAATCATCGGCTTGTCGAAAATAGGCAACATTTGCTTGGATACACCCAGTGTCAGCGGGTGCAAACGCGTCCCGGAGCCGCCAGCGAGGATGATGCCTTTACGCTTGATGTCCGTCATATTTGTAAGACTTCCTTAAATATCTGCATTACACCAAGCCACACATGTTTGAGCAGGTGAAAAATAGAGCGTAGCTTCTCGGTATTGAGCTGCAATTTCAATGTCTGTGGCCGGCAATTCGAAGTCACCAATATAAAAATTTAATCTCTTCGGGGGAGAACTCTCACCTGCAACTGCTTCCTGCACGCCGCAGACAACCCTCTGCGCCAAGAATGACCGAATGAGCCAGGCTGATCGAATCGCGTAATTATGATCCATCCACTGCCGGTGGCTGCCGTTTTTTTATGAATCAGATGCCAGCAGCAACGGCTGACCCTGGACATCAGCCGAGATGTGAGGGCGAAAACTGCTTATCCCGCTGGGCTATAGACAACAAGTTGCAGGCTAGTTTCCTTATAAAATAAAATCCTGCATTGCCTGGGGAAGACATTGCGGATCGACGGCTTGTTCAAACCTGCATCGCTACCCACCTGGGTTGGCGAGCCGGGCTCCTTCGCACGAGCCGGCTACACCCCCGTCTGGAACAGGTCCGCGTTTTCACGACGATCGGAACGCTCCGTGGCAATCGCGTAATAGGTGAAACCATTCAGAATGGCGACGCCATCAACGCCTCTCGAATAAATCATCACAAGCTTGATATAAGCACTGAGGAAGTCGACCTTCTTGGGATCGGGCAAAATGAGCTCAATAGGGTCACGATTAAACTCCTCGAAACTCTGCCTCAAGGTCCGGCCAGGCTGCTCAAAGGCCTCGAACAGCTTCTGGTTTGAGCGGAAAACCCCAAGTGAGTATCGGAGGATTTCAATGAAGCCCCCACTCTGACGAGAGCGTCACCAGAAGGAAGCGTATAAATCTCGGAGCGATTCAAAACATTCAGTCCGTTAATTGCAGCCGGGCGCAACATACTACTGACTTCGTATTGAGGAGGCGCAGCAAGACCATGACTCACTCTTTCCGCTTCCAGATAGCCTGAGAACGTGCAACAAGGTCAATCTCTCCGGACCAAAAAATCGGGGGCGCGCGGAAGCTCCTACGCACAACAAAACCCTACCCTCAAAGAGAAACTGCGGGCTCGTTATGCAGACGACCTTGTGGTTTTTTATATTTATGAGGGGCGACCAAATAGCCCAGCTTCGCTGCCAGGCAGATGCCACACAAAATGACCGCAATCTCGTCGTAGATTGCAAAACTAGACATGCCTGCAGGCAATTCCTATTTCGCGACTCAATTGCACGATAAATGATTATAGGGAGCCCTAAAGCCATTACTTCCCGACGGCACAGCAGCGCTCAACGCATCGCAGCCCGTAGCACCAGCGCGCTACAGGCGACAGACGGTCTCCACCACGAGATCAACCCTACAACGCTGGGGTCTGACGTTTTCTGGGTCGAATCAGCAAGCCGAGGACCGGCCCCACCAACATCCCAACAATCAACGCCAACGTCACAAACACCGACACCGGCAGCTCCGGCGTAGACCACCCCAAGAACGCCAGGGCGACGTCTTGCTGGTTTTCCAGTACGAATGCCAGGATCGCCAAGGCGACGATCAGCACTATCAGTACCAGGGCGACGCGCTTAACACCGCGCATAAACTTCTCCTATCCCCAAAAAAGCTCAGACGCCGTCTTCTTCGTCTTCGTTCACTCGATCACGCAATTCCTTGCCCGGCTTGAAATGGGGCACGAATTTGCCGTCAAGGCTGACCGACTGGCCGGTTTTTGGGTTGCGGCCCACGCGTGGTGCGCGGTAGTGCAGCGAAAAGCTACCAAAGCCGCGGATCTCTATTCGGTCACCCGTGGCCAGGCACTGGGACATTTGTTCAAGCATGGTCTTGATGGCCAACTCCACATCCTTGGATGAGAGCAGCCCTTGATGGGTGACAATTCGTTCGATCAACTCCGACTTCGTCATATTTTTCCCTTCTTTTTCAAGCAGCTAGGAAAAGCGCTCCGAAGGTTTTAGCATGACCAGATGAATTTGAACAGCCTGTGGCTTGACTTATCTTGCGTAAACTATGGCAGCCCTCACAGAATCCGCGATAACAGCAGATAGCCCCCAGGAAGCCACAGCAGACGTCTTACCGACAAACCGCTGTCAGTGCCGGAATCAGCAACCCTAAGCCCGTACGCAGCCTCAGCCCGCCCCCATTGCATAGACCAATCGCACCCAAGGGCAAAACCCAAATTCCAGACACAAAAAAGGGCGACCGAAGTCGCCCTTTTTCTATGGTCTGACAGAACTTAGTTCTGTTTTTCCATCTGTGCACGCAACAGGTCGCCCAGAGTGGTCGGACCCGAAGCAATGTCAGAGGTAGCTGGCTTGTCGCGCAGGCTCTGGATTGCTTCTTTCTCTTCGATCTCGTCTTTCGACTTGATGGAGAGTTGGATTACGCGGCTCTTGCGGTCAACGCTGATGATCTTGGCTTCTACTTCCTGGCCTTCTTTCAGAACGTTACGCGCGTCTTCAACGCGATCACGGCTGATTTCGGAGGCTTTCAGAGTCGCTTCGATATCGTCACCCAAAGTGATGATGGCGCCTTTAGCGTCAACTTCCTTCACGATGCCTTTAACGATTGCACCCTTGTCGTTCTCTTGAACGTACTCGGAGAACGGATCGCTTTCCAGTTGCTTGATACCCAGGGAGATGCGCTCGCGCTCTGGGTCAACCGACAGGATAACGGTGTCCAGCTCGTCGCCCTTCTTGAAACGACGAACAGCTTCTTCGCCAACTTCGTTCCAGGAGATGTCGGACAGGTGAACCAGGCCGTCGATACCGCCGTCCAGACCAATGAAGATACCGAAATCGGTGATCGACTTGATGGTGCCGGAGATTTTATCGCCCTTGTTGAACTGGCCAGAGAAATCTTCCCATGGGTTAGATTTGCACTGCTTGATGCCCAGGGAGATACGACGACGCTCTTCGTCGATGTCCAGAACCATAACTTCCACTTCGTCGCCGACTTGTACGACTTTCGAAGGGTGGATGTTCTTGTTGGTCCAGTCCATTTCGGAAACGTGTACCAGGCCTTCCACGCCTTCTTCCAGCTCTGCGAAGCAGCCGTAGTCGGTCAGGTTGGTAACACGCGCGGTTACGCGAGTGCTTTCTGGGTAACGGGCTTTGATAGCAACCCATGGATCTTCACCCAGTTGCTTCAGGCCCAGGGAAACACGGTTGCGCTCGCGATCGTATTTCAGAACCTTGACATCGATCTCGTCGCCAACGTTGACGATTTCGGAAGGATGCTTGATGCGCTTCCAAGCCATGTCGGTAATGTGCAGCAGGCCATCGACGCCACCCAGATCGACGAATGCGCCGTAATCGGTGAGGTTCTTGACGATACCTTTGACTTGTTGGCCTTCCTGCAGGGATTCCAGCAGAGCTTCACGCTCGGCGGAGTTCTCTGCTTCCAGGACGCTGCGACGGGAAACGACAACGTTGTTGCGCTTCTGGTCGAGCTTGATGACCTTGAATTCGAGCTCTTTGCCTTCCAGGTGCGTGGTGTCGCGCACTGGACGAACGTCAACCAAAGAACCTGGCAGGAACGCACGGATGCCGTTAACGTCGACTGTGAAGCCGCCTTTAACCTTACCGTTGATAACGCCCTTGACCACTTCTTCAGCTGCGAAGGCTGCTTCCAGAACAATCCAGCATTCAGCGCGCTTGGCTTTTTCACGGGAGAGCTTGGTTTCACCGAAGCCGTCTTCAACCGAGTCCAGAGCAACGTGAACTTCGTCACCGACATTGATAGTCAGGTCGCCAGCGTCGTTGTAGAACTGCTCAAGCGGGATGAGTGCTTCAGACTTCAGACCAGCGTGAACGGTTACCCAGCGAGCTTGGTAATCGATATCAACGATAACACCGGTGATGATGGAGCCAGCCTGAAGATTCAGGGTTTTTAGGCTTTCTTCAAAGAGTTCCGCAAAGCTTTCGCTCATTTTAATTCCTGTTGATAAGGGCGAAGAATACGCCCATCTGCCACACCCCAGACGGTGTGGGTTACGTTCATATAAGAGAAGAAGCGCAGGTCTAGGACTGGTCCCCTGCACTTCCTCTAAGTCATCCGGCGATATCGCGCAGGGCGATTTCACTCAAGATGCGTTCCAGCACCTGCTCGATGGACAATTCCGTGGAGTCCAGCTGTATGGCGTCAGCCGCCGGTTTGAGCGGGGCTACCGCACGCTGGGTGTCACGCTCATCGCGCGCACGAATCTCATCTAGCAGACTCGACAGACTAACACCATCCACCTTGCCCTTCAACTGCAAGTAACGGCGGCGTGCCCGTTCCTCGGCGCTGGCCGTCAGGAAAATCTTCAGCGGCGCCTCGGGAAACACCACGGTGCCCATGTCGCGACCATCGGCCACCAGGCCCGGCGGCTCCTGGAAAGCCCGCTGGCGCTGGAGCAATGCATCACGCACGGCAGGCAACGCAGCAACCTGGGACGCCCAGGAGCCGACCTGCTCGTTGCGCAGATCATCCGTCACATCATCCCCTTCCAGGATAATGCGCAGGGAGTGACCTTCGGTCGCACCGACGAACTGCACATCCAGGTGCGCCGCCAGCAGCACCAACGAGGCTTCGTTGGTCAGGTCGACGCCGTGATTGCGCGCCGCGAAAGCCAGCAGGCGATACAACGCCCCGGAATCCAGCAGGCACCAACCCAGGCGCTTGGCCAACAGGCCCGCGACAGTGCCTTTGCCAGAGCCGCTTGGCCCGTCGATGGTAATCACCGGTGCTTTGATATTCACAATTGAGCCTCTTGGGCAACACGCATGCCGACTTGGGCAGACAGTGTAAGAAAATTCGGAAAAGATGTAGCTACGTTGGCACAGTCATGGATACGAATCGGCGCAGTGGCGCGCAGGGATGCCACGCTGAATGCCATGGCAATCCGATGATCGCCGTGGGCATGCACCTCACCACCGGTCATGCCGCCGCCATCAATGATAATCCCATCAGGGGTCGGCACACACTTCACCCCCAGCGCCAGCAGACCGTCGGCCATCACCTGGATGCGATCGGACTCCTTGACCCGCAACTCTTCGGCGCCACGCAATACCGTGCGCCCTTCGGCGCAGGCAGCGGCGACAAACAACACCGGAAACTCGTCGATAGCCAGGGGCACCAGGGCCAGGGGAATCTCGATACCCTTGAGCCGTGCGGCGCGCACACGCAGGTCTGCAACCGGCTCGCCGCCCACTTCACGGGGGTTTTCCAGGGTAATGTCTGCCCCCATCAGGCGCAGGATATCGATCACCCCGGTGCGGGTCGGATTGATCCCCACATGCTCCAACAACAACTCGGAACCCTCGGCAATCGAAGCCGCCACAAGGAAAAACGCCGAAGAGGAAATATCGCCCGGCACCTCAATGCGGGTTGCCACCAACCCATGACCTGACTCAACCGCTGCCGTCGCCCCCTTAACCTCCACCGGGCAACCAAAACCGCGCAACATGCGCTCAGTATGATCGCGGGTGGGCGCAGGCTCGGTCACCGCCGTCCGGCCTTCGGCGTATAGCCCCGCCAGCAACAGGCTGGATTTGACCTGGGCACTGGCCATCGGCAGCGTGTAATTCATACCCTTGAGCACCTGCCCGCCACGAATAGTCAGCGGCGGCTGCCCCTGGGGCCCGGTCTCGATCACCGCACCCATTTCTCGCAACGGCTTGGCCACACGATTCATCGGGCGCCTGGACAGCGAGGCATCACCGGTCAGGACGCTGTCAAAACGCTGCGCCGCCAATAAACCGGACAACAGACGCATGGACGTACCCGAGTTACCGAGATAAATCGGACCCGGCGCAGGCTTCAAGCCGTGCAGGCCAACGCCATGGATAGTCACCCGCCCATGGTGCGGGCCCTCGATCACCACGCCCATGTCGCGGAACGCCTGCAGGGTCGCCAGGGCATCTTCACCCTCGAGAAACCCTTCGACCTCGGTAATACCCTCCGCCAGCGACCCGAGCATGATCGAGCGATGGGAAATGGATTTATCCCCCGGCACCCGGATATTGCCGCTCAACTGCCCGCCCGGATTGGCGACAAACACCACATCATCCGCATTGGCGGCAGCATCCATATACGCCCGGCGCGCGAGAATCTTGCTGAAGTGCTCCCGCGCCACTCGCGCCCGGGTAAAGACGCCCAGCAACTGGTGCCCATCTCCCGCATCGACCGCGTCGCGCAAGGCGTCGAGGTCACTGCGAAAGGTGTC
Source organism: Pseudomonas sp. FP2294 (assembly GCF_030687625.1). Classification (NCBI taxonomy): domain Bacteria; kingdom Pseudomonadati; phylum Pseudomonadota; class Gammaproteobacteria; order Pseudomonadales; family Pseudomonadaceae; genus Pseudomonas; species Pseudomonas sp. FP2294. The sequence goes on along the minus strand of NZ_CP117441.1, from coordinate 1,878,520 downwards.
CAGGGTGCGCAACACGGCCTCGCGGTTGGCGAGAAAGATGTCGTGCCACATCACCGGATCGCTCCCGGCAATTCGCGTGAAATCGCGAAAACCGCCGGCGGCGTAACGGAAAATCTCCAGGTTCTCGTTGCGCTTGGCCAGAGAATCCACCAGGCCAAAAGCCAGCAGATGCGGCAGATGGCTGGTCGCCGCCAGCACTTCATCATGGCGCTCGACCTGCATATGCTCGACATCCGCGCCCAGTTCGCGCCACAGCCGATCCACCACGGCCAGGGCCGCCGGGTCGGTTTCTGCCAGCGGCGTGAGGATCACCTTGTGCCGCCGGAACAGCTGGGAGTTGGACGCTTCCACCCCACTCTGCTCGGAACCGGCAATCGGATGCCCCGGCACGAACCGCGCCGGCATGCCGCCAAACGCCAGGCGCGCCGCGCGCACTACATTGCCCTTGGCGCTGCCGACATCCGTGAGGATCGCCTGCCCCAGATCCATGCCGGCCAACAACGCCAACAGTTTTTCCATGGCCAGGATCGGCACCGCCAACTGAATGACATCAGCGCCCTGGCAGGCAACGGCCAAGTCCGCCTCACAGCGGTCCACCACCCCCAGCTCTACCGCCAACTGGCGCGATTGCGGGTCCAGGTCCACACCGACCACTTCGCCACACAGGCCGCTTTCGCGCAGGCCCTTGGCAAAGGAGCCGCCAATCAATCCCAGACCGACCACCACCAGGCGACCGATCACAGGCACAGCAGGTTGCATTGCAATCACATCAACCACGGGCCAGGACCTTGGCCAACGCCTCAAGGAAGCGACTGTTTTCAGCCGGCAAACCGATGGTGATGCGCAAGTGGTTCGGCATGCCGTAATTGGCCACCGGACGCACGATCACGCCTTCGCGCAGCAGACCCTGGAAGACCGGGGCGGCCTCTTGGGCGAGATCCACGCAGACAAAGTTGCCCTTGGACGCAATCCAGCTCAGACCCAGTTCGCGGAAGCCTTGCTGCAGCTGCTGCATGCCGCTTTCGTTGATCCGTCGCCCCTCTTCCAGGTACTCGGCATCCTTGAGCGCCGCACAAGCCGCCGCCAATGCCAGGCTGTTGACGTTGAACGGCTGGCGCACGCGATTCAGCACATCCGCGACGACGGCTGTGGATAACCCGTAGCCGACCCGCAGCGACGCCAGGCCGTAGGCCTTGGAGAAGGTGCGCGATACCAGCAGGTTCGGGTAGGCCGCAAGAAAGTCCAGGCCGTCGGGCAGGTCGCCGCCCTCGGCATACTCGATGTAAGCCTCGTCCAACACCACCAGCACATGCTCAGGCACATCCTGCAGGAACTCGTTCAGCGCGTCGGCACCGAACCAGGTACCGGTCGGGTTGTTCGGGTTGGCGATAAACACCACGCGGGTCTGGGCATCGATGGCCGCCAGCATGGCCGGCAGGTCATGCCCCCAGTCCTTGGCCGCAATCACCCGCGCCTCGGCACCGACCGCCTGGGTGACAATCGGATACACCGCAAACGCGTGCTCACTGAATACCGCGTTCAGGCCAGGGGCCAGATAGGCACGCGCCACCAGCTCCAGGATGTCGTTGGAACCGTTGCCCAGGGTGACCTGGCTCAACTCGACCCGGCAGCGCTCGGCCAACAGGGACTTGAGCGCAAAGCCGTTACCGTCGGGGTAACGCGTCAGCTCCGCCAGTTCTTCACGGATCGCCGCCAGCACCTTGGGGCTTGGGCCCAACGGGTTTTCATTACTCGCCAGCTTGACGATCTTCGCCGGATCCAGATTCAACTCGCGCGCCAACTCGTCCACAGGCTTGCCCGGAACGTAAGGCGAGAGTTGTTGCACGCCCGGCTGCGCCAGGGCGAGGAAGTTGCCACTCATGTCAAAGCCTCACAAAACCGCTTTCGGGTAAGAGCCCAGCACCTTGAGTGCCACGGCTTCCTGACTGATTTTCTCCAGCACACTCTTGACCAGCGGATCACGGTGGTGGCCGACGAAGTCGATAAAGAACACATAGGTCCATTTACCGCTGCGCGAAGGACGCGTCTCGATGCGTGTCAGGTCTATCCCGTTGTCGTGGAACGGCACCAGCAGTTCATGCAGCGCGCCAGGCTTGTTGCTCATGGAGACAATGATCGAGGTCTTGTCGTCGCCGGTTGGAGGCACTTCCTGGTTGCCGATCATCAAAAAGCGCGTGGAGTTATCCGGGCGATCCTCGATTTTCTCGGCCAGGCGCGTCAGGCCGTACAGGCCAGCCGCCATATCCCCGGCAATCGCCGCCGAGTTCCACTCACCCTTGACCCGCTTGGCCGCTTCGGCGTTGCTGGACACCGCCACGCGCTCGACATTCGGGTAATGGGCATCCAGCCACTTGCGGCACTGGGCCAGGGACTGGGCGTGGGAGTAAATGCGGCTGATGCTGTCGGTCTTGGTGTTTTCACCCACCAGCAAATGATGGTGAATACGCAGCTCGACTTCGCCACAGATCACCATGTCGTGTTCAAGGAAGCTGTCGAGGGTGTGGTTGACTGCGCCCTCGGTGGAGTTTTCCACCGGCACCACACCAAAATTCACTGCGCCAGCGGCCACTTCACGGAACACTTCGTCGATGGCGGCCATCGGCTTGCTGATCACTGCGTGACCGAAGTGCTTCATGGCCGCCGCCTGGGTGAAGGTCCCCTCGGGGCCGAGGTAAGCCACTTTCAAGGGCTGCTCAAGGGCCAGGCACGAAGACATGATCTCGCGAAACAAGCGCGCCATTTCTTCATTGCCCAGCGGCCCCTGGTTACGCTCCATCACGCGCTTGAGCACCTGGGCTTCGCGCTCCGGACGGTAAAATACCGGCACTTCGCCTTCAGCCAGGGAGGCCATCTTGACCCGCGCCACTTCCTGGGCACACCGCGCCCGCTCACTGATCAGCTCCAGGACTTTGGTGTCCAGGGCGTCAATGCGCACACGCAGGGCCTTGAGTTCTTGCTCAGACATTAGCCGTGTTCCTTTTCGAACTCTGCCATGTAGGCCACCAGCGCCTTGATGGCATTGATGTCGACGGCGTTGTAGATCGAGGCGCGCATGCCGCCTACCGAACGATGGCCCTTGAGGTTCAACAGGCCACGCTCGTCGGCACCGGCCAAAAATGGCTTGTCCAGGCGGTCGTCGGCCAGGCGGAACGGCACGTTCATCCACGAGCGGGCGCTCAGGCTGATCGGGTTGCTGTACAGGCCGCTGGCGTCGATGAAGTCGTACAGGGTGCGCTTCTTCTCTTCGTTGAGCTTGCCCATGGCAGCCACACCGCCCTGCTCCTTGAGCCACTCGAACACCAGGCCCGAGAGGTACCAGGCAAAGGCCGGCGGGGTGTTGTACATCGAGCCATTGTCGGCCGCGACCTTGTAGTTGAGCATGGTCGGGCACACCGAGCGGGCACGCCCGAGCAGGTCTTCACGGATGATGTTGACCAGGATGCCGCTTGGACCGATGTTCTTCTGTGCGCCGGCGTAGATCATGCCGTAGCGCGACACATCCATCGGGCGCGAGAGAATGTCCGAGGACATGTCGCACACCAACGGGACATCACCCACTTCAGGCACCCAGTCGAATTCCAGGCCGCCGATGGTTTCGTTCTGCACGTAGTGAACGTAGGACGCGTCCTTGGACAGCTTCCACTCGTTCTGGCCTGGAATAGCAAAATAATCGTAAGGCTTGGCCGTACCGGCCACGTTGATATTGCCGTAGCGCGAGGCTTCTTCAATGGCCTTCTGCGACCAGATACCGGTGTCGATATAGTCGGCAGTCCCGTCTTCGGGCAACAGGTTCAGCGGCAATTGGGCAAATTGCTGGCTGGCGCCGCCCTGCAGGAACAGCACCTTGTAGTCCGACGGAATGCCCAGCAGGTCACGCAGATCCTGCTCGGCCTTGGTGGCAATGGACACGAACTCATCGCTGCGATGGCTCATTTCCATGACCGAGAGGCCTTTGCCATGCCAGTCGAGGAGTTCACCCTGCGCACGCTGCAGGACTGCTTCAGGAAGTGCCGCGGGACCAGCACAGAAGTTATAGGCTCTCTTGCTCACATCCAATCTCGCTCTGATCTGGTGGTCACATAATTCGTGTTCGACACATAACCCCATGTGGGAGCGGGCGTGCTCGCGAAGGCGGCGTGTCAGGCCACACATGCGCTGACTGATACACCGCCTTCGCGAGCAAGCCCGCTCCCACAAGGGAATGCGCAGTATTGCAAATTTTCAAAGGGGACAAATAACAAGGGGGCGAATCTTCATCCGCCCCCTTGGTTGCCCGCTTATTCCTGCGGTTCTTCTTCGTCTGCGGCAGCATCGAGGGTTGGCTCGTCGACGCTGTCATCGCCGGCTGCGATCACCTCGCCATCGAATTCCTCGCCTTCCAGCTCCTCGCCTTCGACTTCCGATGGCTCCTGGACACGCTCCAGACCCACCAGGGTCTCGTCGCTGGCCAGCTTGATCAAGGTCACGCCCTGGGTGTTACGGCCCAGGCTCGATACTTCATCAACACGGGTACGTACCAGGGTGCCCTGGTCGGAAATCAGCATGATTTCCTCGCCATCGAGCACCTGGACCGCGCCGACCAGACGGCCGTTGCGATCGTTGCTGACCATGGCGATAACACCCTGGCCGCCACGCTTGTACTCGGGGAACTCGCCGATGGCGGTACGCTTGCCATAACCACGGGCCGAAGCGGTGAGGATCTGGCTGCCTTCTTCCGGGATCAGCATGGAAATCAGCTTCTGCCCTTCCGGCAGACGCATGCCGCGCACACCACGGGCGGTACGGCCCATGGCACGCACGTCGGATTCCTTGAAGCGTGTCACCTTGCCGCCGTCGGAGAACAGCATGACTTCACGCTCGCCATCGGTAATGGCTGCGGAAATCAGTACGTCGCCTTCGTCCAGCTCCAGGGCGATCAGGCCCACGCTGCGCTGGCGGCTGAAGGATTCCAGCGGGGTCTTCTTCACAGTACCCTTGGCGGTGGCCATGAAGATGAAGTGACCTTCGGTGTATTCCTCGACCGGCAGCATGGTGGTGATGTATTCATCAGTGTCCAGCGGCAACAGGTTGACCAGCGGACGACCACGGGCGGCGCGGGACGCTTCCGGGATCTCGTAGGTCTTGAGCCAGTACACCTTGCCCTTGCTGGAGAACAGCAGCAGCGTGGTGTGGCTGTTGGCTACCAGCAGGTGAGCGATGTAGTCCTCATCCTTGACGCCCGTCGCCGACTTGCCTTTACCACCACGACGCTGGGCCTGGTATGCAGCCAACGGCTGGGTCTTGGCGTAGCCACCGTGGGAAATGGTCACCACGCGCTCTTCTTCCGGGATCATGTCACCCAGGGTCAGGTCGAGGCGCGCATCAAGGATTTCAGTGCGGCGCACGTCGCCGTATTCGGCGCGGATCACTTCCAGCTCTTCGCGGATCACTTCCATCAGGCGCACGGCGCTGTTGAGGATGCGGATCAGCTCGCCGATCTGGTTGAGGATTTCCTGGTACTCGGCCAGCAGCTTTTCGTGCTCGAGGCCGGTCAGGCGGTGCAGGCGCAGTTCCAGGATAGCCTGGGCCTGTTCCGGCGACAGGAAGTACTTGCCATCGCGCAGGCCGTATTGCGGGTCCAGGGTCTCCGGACGGCACGAATCGGCACCGGCACGTTCAACCATCGCTACTACCGCGCTGGATTCCCATGGCATCTTGATCAGTGCTTCCTTGGCTTCCGACGGCGTCGGCGAAGCCTTGATCAGGGCGATGACCGGGTCGATGTTCGACAGTGCAACCGCCTGGCCTTCCAGGATGTGCCCACGTTCACGGGCCTTGCGCAGTTCGAACACGGTACGGCGAGTAACCACTTCGCGACGGTGACGGACGAAGGCTTCCAGCAGATCCTTGAGGTTCAGGATGCGCGGGCGACCGTCGATCAGGGCCACGACGTTGATACCAAACACGCTTTGCAGCTGGGTCTGGGCGTAGAGGTTGTTGAGGATCACCTCAGGCACTTCGCCACGACGCAGCTCGATCACCACGCGCATACCGTCTTTGTCAGACTCGTCGCGCAGTTCAGTGATGCCTTCGAGTTTCTTCTCTTTAACCAGCTCGGCGATCTTCTCGATCAGACGCGCCTTGTTCAACTGGTAAGGCAGCTCGGTGATGACGATCTGCTGGCGGCCACCGACCTTGTCGATGTCTTCGATCATCGAACGGGCGCGCATATAGATGCGGCCACGACCGGTACGATAGGCTTCGATGATGCCGGCGCGACCGTTGATGATTGCGGCGGTCGGGAAGTCCGGGCCGGGGATGTACTGCATCAGCTCATCGACGGTCAGCTCAGGGTTGTCGATAAGCGCCAGGCAACCGTCGATGACTTCACCGAGGTTGTGTGGCGGGATGTTGGTGGCCATGCCCACGGCGATACCGCTGGAGCCGTTGACCAACAGGTTGGGAATACGGGTCGGCATGACCGCCGGGATCATTTCGGTGCCGTCGTAGTTCGGCACCCAGTCCACGGTTTCTTTATGCAGGTCGGCTAGCAGCTCGTGCGCCAGCTTGGTCATGCGTACTTCGGTGTATCGCATGGCTGCGGCGTTGTCGCCGTCCACCGAACCGAAGTTGCCCTGGCCGTCTACCAGCAGGTAGCGCAGGGAGAATGGCTGGGCCATCCGTACGATGGTGTCGTACACCGCAGTGTCGCCGTGAGGGTGATACTTACCGATCACGTCACCGACAACACGGGCAGATTTCTTGTACGGCTTGTTCCAGTCGTTACCCAGCTCGCTCATCGCGAACAGCACACGCCGGTGCACGGGCTTCAAGCCATCGCGCGCATCAGGCAGTGCCCGCCCGACAATTACGCTCATTGCGTAGTCGAGGTAGGACTGTTTCAGCTCGTCTTCGATATTGACCGGGAGGATTTCTTTGGCCAGTTCGCCCATGAGAAGCCTGATTCCTTTTTCGGGTGAAACCTCGTCGCGTCCATATGAGACGAACGAAGCTCGCCGCTGCCGGCAAAGTGCCTGACAACGACTTACGACAAATCAACGAGTTATGACACGGATCTGCACGTTATAGGTAGCCCCTCGGGGCGACCCTGGAAACCGCCGAATGTTATCACAATCGCCGCCACGCACCTATCCCCCTGATGCGCATGGAGTGTAGTTAGTTGACCAGTGACAGGCTGAATGGAGCCGAGAGGCGCTCAGAGACCCAACGGCCTCGCAATTGAGCCCGCAATTGGCTGTATTTCGCCGCGCAAACGCCAATAGGCCTATAAATTGTCAGGCCCTTCAGGCCGACGCGCAGGAGAATGGGTGACATCCAACTCAATTTCCACATCCGGCGCAGCCGCCCCTGAAAACCATCCGCGCCTGCCCGGCGCCCTGAGAACCGTGGGCTGCCCGGCCCTGGCGTCGCTGATGCGCACGCCAATCCCCCCGGTAAGCTCGGCAATTCCCGGCACGCCGTCGGTGGTATTCATGTGGGCTGCTCCAACCCACGCGATCCATCTGCCGCCGTCTTCTGGGTGATAAGCCTGAATCTGACGAACAGCGAAGTAATTCATGTCTTCAATCCGGCTCGACATATCAATCGAAGGCCTGCCGGTGTAGCGATCCCTGCGCAGCGTCAAATAGTCATCATCCAGCCCACGCACCCTCAGGCCACAGGCCTGGGCCCTCCTTGACACCACGCTGCGCGCACTCACCGAACCGGGCGAAACCAATAGCATGGGCGACCCGGTGGCATGGCTACCCTCGATGTACAGCGTGCGAAAGCCGCGATCATAAAGCGCCTGCATCTTATCGGTCAGAAACGTGACACTGGCTTTTTCCGCATGGTTTTCCCCCAGCACCAAACCTTGCACCGATTCCGGCCACCCGCGAATCAGATCATCCACCGTGGCCGACGCCCCCAGAGAAAGCGCCTCGGGCCGAGGAGGTATCTGCACCGTCTCGAAGAATCGCCGACGATCCCGAACAAACCAGGCGTCATAGTAATCGACCGTTGAAGCAGGTAAACCGTGGAAACCGTGGCTGTTGAATCTGTATTGATCTGTTGTCAGATACTCCTCCACAGGCAATTCCATCGAGAGTTTCGAGCCGGATTTCCCCGCGCCCCTGACCCCGATCGAGTGCCAGTGCCCAGACCTGCCGGAGCGCAGAAAACCCACCTCGGTGCGCCGCTGGGCATCAATGACCTGTACGGTCAAACCGCCTTCGCCGTAGAGCTTGAAATCGCTTTTTATGCGCAATACCACTGCATTGCCCTGCCTATCCACCGGGCGAATCAAATACTCACCCGCCTGGGTGCGGTAAATACCCTTGGCATTAGGTTCCAAACCTCGGAGCAACACGACCGCTTCGTCGCGAGGCACGGCACTGGCCTTCCACGCCTCGGGGATGAGCGAGGCTGGCGTTGGCGGGCGCGACGCCTGTAGAAGGGACCGCGCAGGCACTGCCGGCGGGCTGAAAAACGGACTGCGGATCGCCAGGGGCCTGACACCGAGCACCTCGCCCCCCTCAATTACAGCATCCATACTCAGACGCCATCCACCAGGCCCATCACGCAGAACCAGCCCCGGAATAGCCTGACCGCGCGCCCGAAAATTACCCACCGCAGAGTGCGCCAACCGGCTCCAGAGCCGCGGGATCGAAGAGCCCCAATGAAGCCCCCAGGGCAGCATATCCAGCAGCATCCCTGCCACCTCTACCCCAAACATCAACTTATTGAAGGTCGATTGACGACTGACTTGCGCATTCGTATTGGCACCGCGCTGCGCAAGCTCTACCAAGCGAAAAACCTGCAAGTAGTACAGGGCTTGCAGCAGGGACGATCGACAAGGCACCAACTGCACATTCAAGGGCGGCAGACGCTCCAGTGGCTTCACGCCACTGAGGAAAAAAGTCGCCAGGCCCTCAGCGAAAAGCTGATATTTCAAACCCGACGAGACCAGGCTTTCAATCACTTGCTGGGACTTTACGCACAGTCGCTCCAGGAGATAGGCCCGCCACTGCGGCCTGCCGATCAATGCTATCAGCTCGCTATCTCCGGCCAACTCCCGCAAGTCCAGGCCGTCGGGCGCATTGGGTGCATAAAGCACCCGCTCGGCATCTTCTGCGGTCGAGATCACGACCAACCCCTGCACCCACTGGCTCCCCCCGCGCTCAGGCTCGGCGTCAGGCACCCCTAACATCAGGATATTTGCCACGACCGCCCGCCCCTCCACCCGAGGCCGAGCAGCGGGTGCCCATGCCGCCAGCACCGCCTCCACCCATTGCTGCGCACGTTTTTTCGCAGGGTCAGCCGTTAATACCGTTTTATAGATGGCTGGATTGAGCCGTGCCGACTGGGCTGCATACTCCAACGTGGCAGCCTGGCCCGCCATCCATGCCTGTGCCAGCCGCTCGGCCGCCGCCGAGGTGGCAGGCGGCGCGAATGTTTTCTTTAGAACATCCTCGCAATAATGATGACCGGCATCGATTTCTTTTACCCAGCGCTCAATCGTCTCGCGCGACAGCTTAAGCGCCTCGCCACGCACGTCGAACACGCGTCGCCCGTCGGCATACGTCAGGGACGCCTCGATACTGACCCTCGACGTCCAGGCGATGCTCCCTTCCCACGGTTTGAGGTTCTTGAGGGTCAGCTCAGTCAAGCCCATACGTTCGACGTACACGCTTTCAACAGGCGGCGTCACGCCCGGCTGGGACACATAGGTAACCCGAACAGCCTCGGTGCGCACGACGATGATCTTGTCCGGATCGATCTGCTCCACTGCAGAACCGGGCAAACCACGCGCCTCCAAAAAATCTCGCAGCCTGCCTCTGAGCTTCTGCCTGGCATATCCGTGCAACGACTCAAGGCCCTCAAGCAACGCTGCCAGAGCCTGGTTTTTTTCCTGCGCGACCAGCGCCGCCTCCTGCAAGCGCTCCCGATCCGTTGCCGCCAACGCCTTTTGCCAACCCGGCGCCGCCTGTTCTTCCAACAACTGGTTACGCACTACAAAAGCTGGCGCCGTATCCAACTGGGGCGCCAGGTCAATGACTCTGTCCACCGTTCCAGGGCGCAGGCGATTATCAGCCTCAAGCACCAGGCGCAGATCTCGCTGCTGTTTGCTCAGCAAGGCTTCAACCCCGTGGGCGACAAAATCGCCTTCTATTACCTCCGGGACGAGTGCAAGCCGCCCCGTCCAACGGCCGGTTTGCTGGCCACGCACATCGGCTGGCAGGCCACCGGCCAACTGGAGACCTTCAGGTGCACCCTCGTCAAGGCGCCGCCCCACCTCGGCATTAAGGCTGCCCAGGCTCGAAAATGCCTCAAATCCCTGGGCAACCGTCCACAACACCAGCGGCCCGCTGGGCGGGCTGACACTGTCCGGGCTAAGCATAAACGCCGTGGCAAATCGCTCCCCGCCGGTCAAGGTCAGACTGTAGATTCGGGGGCGTTGCGCAAGGGGAAACGCCAGCTCGCGGGCGACAGCAGTGGGGTATTTCAATACCTTGTCGATCAGTTGCCGATGGGACGAGGTCAAAGTGCCATCCATCGTGCGCAAGGCCGATTCGGTCGCCAGTATTTGCTTGCGCACCCGCGTCAGCAAATCGACGGGCGCGCCCTGGTCGCGCTGAGCCGTACTCCAAAATTCGCCCAGCAGCCCGGCAAATTGTTGTTTCAGTGTCGTCACCAGGCTGCTCGGCGTGCCGACCTGCTGCAGCCTGTAACCTTCATCCAGGGTATTGGGTTCTACGTAAAACGCGCCGTCCGCATAGTCTTCAGTACCACCGCCCTCCCATAGCGTATCGAGCAGCGATTCCAGCGTCTGGGACGCATATGGCTGCCCATCGGGTCGAGAACGGGTGAAAAAGATCTGCAGGGGGCTGATCTTCCCGCTGAAGCTGGGGAACAGTGTTTTCAACTGCTGTTGGAAAAACCCATCAAACCCGGGCGCGCCCGCAAGCAATTGCCCCGTCAAACGGTTTAGCTTGTTTATCTGCCGTATCAGGTTCTGTTGCTGGTCGCCCACGGCAATGCCAGCAGAGGGCACCACCGGCAACGTATCAGGGCGAAGCGGGCGCCGGAGCAGGTCCCCCGGCAAGCCTGTGGGCAGCGCCAGCACCTGCGCAACCCGGGTATCAATCCCCGACCGGAGGGGCAAAAAAGCGGCGCGCGCATTGACCCGTTGCTGGGCCAGTTGCTCGTCCAGGACCTGCCCCAACAGAGAACCCCGGGCATCCGGGAGCATCCCCACCAGCCCCCAATACGCGCGCCGCTCCCGGCGCAAGGCAAGCACTTGCTCGCGCTCAGGCTGCGCAACGTTTACGAGGATTTCATCGCGCTCCCCCGCGATTGCCTGCCGCAAGCTGAGAGCGGCCAATATCGCAGAGTCGCTGGCAAACTCCTCCAGGCCGCGCTGCGGGGTATAAAGCAGCACCGGCCGACTTTTGGTCAGCCCTCCCCGCCACGCCAACACAAACGCAGCCGACAGATTGATATCCTGGCCCGCGCCTCTGAGCACCAGGCGAAACATTGCCACCTTGGGCGGGTCGCTCGCGGGTTGGGACTGCTCGGCAAGCAGGCTGCGCGCCAGGGCCCAGCCATCGGCCGTGAGCCCAACCGTCGGATCCGCCAGGTTATCGGCCCTGCGTAACGCCGCTTCTGCCGCCAGTTCACCCTGGCGATAACGCAGCCAGGTGTCACGCGAGGTCAACTCATTGCCTTGGCGAACAGGGTTGTACCAGAACCGGTCCAGGTGCTGGCGGAAATGCTCGAACAGCCCCTTAAGATGCTGATTGAGCACCTCGACGAACGTTTCAGGATCAATATCGAGCAGGCTCTGATGGCCCGCTGCAGGGTTGATCGCAGAAAAACCGTTTATGGAGGAGTCGAGCGGGGCCGCGCCTGACACCAGGGCCTCCTGCATCGCCTGGGTCATTGAACGCGGCGTGACACCGGATGGCAGTTCCTCCAGCAGCCACACCGTATCAGGGTCGATTTCCAGCGCGGGAAATTGGCGATCAAGCGCCTGCTGGAACGCTTCGCCACTGATGCGCGCCAGCGACGGCTGGTGCCGCACCAGGCGTTCGCAGAATGCACTCTCGGCTTGCAGCTGTTGCAGATGCCAGGCCCGGCTGGGCACTGGAAGGACGCCCATCAACTCACGGTCGTCAATGAGCGGGTCAGGCGTGGAAGCAGATGTAACGGTAGACATGAATAGGTGCCCCGAAGGTGATCATGGGCCACGGCCACATCGTCATGCTCGCGGGCGCTGACGCCCACACTCAGAAATGCCGTGACATTGATCACCATCCTGCGAGAACCCCTCGCCCAGACGGCCTTACACTTGTACTACTGACCGCCTCAATGCAGACGCTTGCGGCACATCAACTTTGCCAATTTGGCCGTATCCGGGCGCTCGACGATACCTTTTTCAGTCACGATCACGTCAATCAAGTCGGCCGGGGTCACGTCAAATACCGGGTTAAAAGCCGCTACATCGGCGGCAAAGCGCTGCCCGGCGACTTCCAGCAACTCGCCGGCATCCCGCTCTTCGAGGGCGACGTCATCGCCAGTAGCCATCATCAAGTCCAGGGTAGAGCTGGATGCCACCACCATAAAGCGCACGCCGTGGTGCATGGCACACACCGCCAACTGGTAGGTGCCGATCTTGCTGATCACGTCGCCATTGGCCGCGATGCAGTCGGCGCCGACAATCACCCAGGTCACGCCCTTGGTCTTGAGGATATGCGCACCGGCCGAGTCGGCATTCACCGTGACCGGGATACCCTCGCCCGCCAATTCCCAGGCGGTCAGCCGCGAGCCTTGCAGCCAGGGGCGGGTTTCGTTGGCATAGACCTGCTCGACCATGCCTTCCAGAAACGCCGCACGGATTACCCCGAGCGCAGTACCAACACCGCCGGTGGCCAATGCCCCCGCGTTGCCATGGGTCAGGATGGCCTGGGCATTGCCCTGGTGCTTGCGGATCAACTCGACGCCCAGTTGCGCCATGGTCAGGTTGGCTTCGCGGTCACTTTCATGGATCGCGATGGCTTCGGCCTCCAGCACCGCCAATGGGTCGGCGTGGTTCTTGAGGCGGTCGAGGCGGTCGCGCATGCGCTTGAGGGCCCAGAACAGGTTCGACGCGGTGGGCCGGGAGTCGGCCAGCAGCGCGTAGTCTTCTTCCCACGACGCCTGCCAGTCACCGCCCTCGGCGATGCGCTCGCGGGCGGCGAGCACCAGGCCGTAGGCGGCACTGATGCCGATCGCCGGCGCGCCACGCACCACCATCGCGCGAATGGCTGCAGCCACCTCGTCGACCGTCGCGCATGTCACCCAGCTTTCCCGGGATGGCAGCGCACGCTGATCGAGCAGGTGCAGTGCGCCATCACGCCACTCTATGGCCTTCACTTTCTCTGCTGCCAACAGTCGATCGCGCATCCATCACCCCGTACTCATCAACAAAAGCCGCCGATTATAGCGATCCGCCCGCCAGGGCGCTCGGGTATACTTCGCCCTCTTTATATAACCGCCCCGGACGATGCTCGCTATGACACCACCCGCCGCCCCGCTCGACTTATTGCTGCTGCCAAGCTGGCTGGTACCGGTCGAACCTGCGGGCGTGGTGCTCAAGGCACATGGCCTGGGCATTCGCGATGGGCGCATCGCGTTTATCGGCCCGCGCGACCAGGCGCTGAAGCTGGCGGCCCATGAAGTGCGCGAGCTGCCGGGGGTGCTACTCAGCCCGGGCCTGGTGAATGCCCACGGCCACGCGGCCATGAGCCTGTTTCGCGGCCTGGCCGACGACCTGCCGCTGATGACCTGGCTGCAACAGCATATCTGGCCGGCCGAAGCCAAGTGGGTCGACGAGGCCTTCGTGCGCGACGGCACCGACCTGGCAATTGCCGAGCAAATCAAAGGCGGCATCAGTTGCTTCTCGGACATGTACTTCTTCCCCAAGGTCGCCAGCGAGCGCGTGCATAACAGCGGCATGCGTGCGCAGATTGCGATTCCGATCCTCGACTTCCCGATCCCCGGCGCGGCCACTGCCGACGAGGCAATCCGCCAGGGCGTGGAGCTGTTTGGCGACCTCAAGCATCACCCGCGGATCAAAATCGCCTTTGGCCCCCATGCGCCCTACACCGTCAGCGATGCAAACCTGGAAAAAGTCCGGGTCATCGCCGAGGAGCTGGACGCCGCGATTCATATGCACGTCCACGAAACCGCCGGTGAAGTGCAGCAGTCCGTCGAACAGTACGGCGAGCGGCCCCTGGCCCGCCTTGCACGCCTGGGCTTGCTCGGCCCGCGCTTGCAGGCCGTTCATATGACCCAAATCAGCGAAGAAGACCTGGCGTTGCTGGTAGAAAGCAACAGCAGTGTGATCCATTGCCCGGAATCCAACCTGAAACTGGCCAGTGGCTTCTGCCCGGTGGAACGCCTGTGGCAGGCCGGCGTCAATGTGGCAGTAGGCACCGACGGCGCGGCAAGCAACAATGACCTCGACCTGCTGGGCGAAACCCGCACCGCCGCGCTACTGGCCAAGGCCGTCGCCGGCTCGGCCAGCGCCCTGGATGCCCATCGCGCGCTGCGCATGGCCACCCTCAACGGCGCACGGGCCATGGGCCTGGAAACGGAAATCGGCTCGCTGGAAGTGGGCAAGGCTGCAGATATCGTGGCCTTCGACCTCTCGGGCCTGGCCCAGCAACCGATCTACGATCCGGTGTCACAGCTTATATATGCCACTGGGCGCGATTGTGTGAAACACCTTTGGGTCGGCGGCAAGCAACTGCTCGACGACCGGCAACTGACGCGCATGGATGAACAACAGCTGAGCGCCACGGCCATTGCCTGGGGCCGGCGCATCAGCGGACACCACGAATAACGCCGGCCCCGGATCGAAATTCCTGGCCAGGCAAAACGTTTTATCGGATTTAGAGGACTACCCATGAGTAACGTCGACCACGCCGAAATCGCCAAATTCGAAGCCCTGGCCCATCGCTGGTGGGACCGCGAAAGCGAGTTCAAGCCCCTGCACGACATCAACCCGCTGCGGGTCAACTGGATCGACGAGCGGGTCAACCTGGCCGGCAAGAAAGTCCTCGACGTGGGCTGCGGTGGCGGCATTCTCAGCGAAGCCATGGCCCAGCGCGGCGCCACGGTGATGGGTATCGACATGGGCGAAGCGCCCCTGGCCGTGGCCCAACTGCATCAATTGGAGTCGGGCGTGAGCGTCGAATACCGGCAGATCACCGCCGAAGCCCTGGCCGAAGAAATGCCCGAGCAGTTCGACGTGGTGACCTGCCTGGAGATGCTGGAGCACGTGCCCGACCCATCGTCGGTGATCCGTGCCTGCTTCCGAATGGTCAAGCCCGGCGGCCAGGTGTTCTTCTCCACCATCAACCGCAACCCGAAGGCCTACCTGTTCGCGATCATCGGTGCCGAATACATCATGAAGCTGCTGCCGCGCGGCACCCATGACTTCAAGAAGTTTATCCGTCCTTCCGAGCTGGGTGCCTGGAGCCGTCAGGCCGGGCTGACCGTCAAGGACATCATCGGCCTGACCTACAACCCCCTGACCAAGCACTACAAGCTGGCCAGCGACGTCGACGTCAACTACATGATCCAGACCCTGCGAGAGGAATAAGCCTGTGAAGTTGAAAGCGGTTCTTTTCGACATGGACGGTACGCTGCTCGATACCGCGCCGGACTTTATCGCCATCTGCCAGGCCATGCGCACCGAGCGCGGGCTTGCACCGATCAACGACCAGCATATCCGCGATGAAATTTCCGGCGGCGCCCGGGCCATGGTCGCCGTGACATTTTCCATGGACCCGGAGTCCCCAGGCTTTGAAGAGCTGCGCCTGGAGTTCCTCGAACGCTACGTCAAGGGCTGCGCGATCCATAGCAAGCTGTTTGATGGCATGGCCGAACTGCTGGAAGACATCGAGCGCTCCAAGCTGATCTGGGGCGTGGTGACCAACAAGCCATTGCGCTTTGCCGAGCCGATCATGGAGCAACTGGGCCTGGCCCAGCGCTCGGCGCTGCTGATCTGCCCGGACCACGTAAAGAACAGCAAACCCGACCCGGAGCCGCTGATCCTGGCCTGCAAGATGCTCGACCTGGACCCGGCCAGCGTGCTGTTCGTGGGTGACGACCTGCGGGATATCGAATCGGGCCGCGACGCCGGGACCCGTACCGCCGCCGTCACCTATGGTTATATCCACCCCGACGACAACGCCCGCAACTGGGGCGCCGACGTTGTGGTCGATCACCCGCTGGAGCTGCGCAAGGTGCTCGATAGCGCACTCTGCAGCTGCTGACACTGAAACACTGAGATCAATGTGGGAGCTGGCTTGCCAGCGATAGCGGTGAGTCAGCTGCCGCTTTATTGACTGACACTGCGCTATCGCGAGCGAGCCCGCCCCACATTCAGACTGAATTTTTGTTGAGGTCGATTATGTTTGATTACTCCGCACGCCCAGAATTGCTCAAGGACCGGGTCATCCTGGTCACCGGCGCCGGCCGCGGGATTGGTGCAGCGGCGGCCAAGACCTACGCCGCCCACGGTGCCACCGTGCTGTTGCTGGGCAAGACCGAGGCCAACCTGGCCCAGGTCTACGATGAAATAGAAGCCGCCGGCCACCCGCAGCCGGTGGTGATCCCGTTCAACCTGGAAACCGCCCTGCCCCATCAATACGACGAGCTGGCGGCGATGATCGAAAAAGAATTCGGCCATCTCGACGGGCTGCTGCACAACGCCTCGATCATTGGTCCGCGCACGCCGATCGAACAGCTGTCGGGCGAGAACTTCATGCGCGTCATGCATATCAACGTCAACGCCATGTTTATGCTGACCGCCACCCTGCTGCCCCTGCTCAAGCTGTCCCAGGATGCTTCGGTGGTGTTCACCTCCAGCAGCGTCGGGCGCAAGGGCCGGGCCTACTGGGGCGCCTATGGCGTGTCGAAGTTCGCCACCGAAGGCCTGATGCAGACCCTGGCCGACGAACTCGACACCGTGGCGGCAGTGCGCGCCAACAGCATCAACCCCGGCGCTACCCGGACCAGCATGCGTGCCCAGGCTTACCCTGGGGAAAACCCGGCCAACAACCCGCTGCCGGAAGAGATCATGCCGGTGTACCTGTACCTGATGGGCCCGGATAGCTCGGGGATCAATGGGCAGGCGTTCGACGCGCAATAATCTTCGGACATGACACTACGCCATTGTGGGGCTTGTGTGGGAGTGGGCTTGCCCGCGATGGCCATAGGTACAGGGATCTACACAACTCTTTTCTGGGGTTGTGTACATATCCGTTGCTGCGGTCATGGCGGCTATTGGTTCCGCTCTTACAGCGGGTCACTTTTGGAAAAGAGCCCCAAAAGTAACCAAAAGGGCTCCTGCCCCACCACTCGGCACCTCGCCCAGGCTCGGTGTGCCCGTCATCCGACATTGATTTGGGGGGCCGCCGCGATGGGCCATCCATGGCCCAGCGCGGCTAACCCGGCGTCCTGCCGGGCTACCCCCCAAATCAATATCGGATGACGGCCAGCGTGGTTTAACGGGGCGCCTCAGATCAAAAGCAAAGCGAGGCGGCCTGACAGCCGACCTGATCGTCGAAGCGTGCGCGTACCCCTGTGGGAGCTGGCTTGCCTGCGATGGCGCTGTATCAGTCGATAAATGTATTGGCTGATGTACCGCCATCGCAGGCAAGCCAGCTCCCACAGGGGGGGGAATGCAGCTTCGCGCTCTGGCATTGCTGTTGCTGTTGCTCTGCTTTTGATCTGGCTTTTGATCTTGATCTTAGGCGCCCCGTTAAACCACGATGGCCGCAGGCAGGTATTGCGCAGTGGGCACCCCGGCATGGATGCCGGGGTAGCCGCGACACGGCCAGGGATGGCCGATCGCGGCGGGCCCACGGAGCAATGCCTGACTGCGGGCATGCCGAGCCTAGGCGAGGCACCGAGTGGTGGGGCAAGAGCGCTTTGCTTACTTTGGCGCTCTTCCAAAGTGAGCCGCCGTAAGGGCGGAACCCTAAGTGGCCGTGACCGCAGCAACGGATATGTACACATACCCAGAAAAAAGTTGTGTGATACCTACCGCCATCGCAAGCAAGCCCACCCGCCAAAATGGGCCTGCGCCAAATTTCCACCACGCCTTTTCCTCAATAAACCCCATCCCCTTGTTTTATAAGAACAAAAAACTAATTGCACTAAATGGCACGCTTTTCGCTCCAATTTGCTTAAGCAGGCAGCGCGACATCAAGACGTGCGGCATGGGATCAGGGGTTATAACCCCCGGCAAAGCGGACTAGACTGTTACCCAAGTTTTACGGAACTGAAGGAACAGTAAGGCGCCCGCCAGTAACCGCTCCCATCGAGCCTGTAAGACAGCATTCTGTGCTTAGAGGCCTGCCCGTTTATGAAAACACCGACCCAGACCAACGCAATTGACTTCGACAGTGCCAAATTGCAACGCCTGGGCTTTGGCCAGCCTTCCATCGTCGCCCGCCGCCCCATCAGCCTTGCGCAACTGCGCCAGCAACTGAATCTGCAATTGCAGACCAGCCTGGAAGCGGAGCGGATCCTCGGCCTGTTTTTTCGCGAAGTGCAGCGCCTGGTCCCCCTGGACGCCCTGCAATACCGCCATGAAACCAGCGACCTGCGTCTGGAATATGGCCAGCGCGGTCATCACTCCGTGAGTTACAGCCTCAGCCATCAGGGCGAGCACCTGGGGGAGTTGGTGTTTCGCCGCAACCAGCGCTTCAGCGAAGAGGAACAGGGCAACCTGGAATCACTGCTGGCCAGCCTGCTGTACCCCATGCGCAATGCCTTGCTGTATCGCGCCGCGACCCGCAGCGCCCTGCGCGATCCATTGACCGAGACCGGCAACCGCGTCGCCATGGACCAGACCCTGGGCCGGGAGATCGAGATGGCCAAGCGGCATCTGCATCCGCTGTCCTTGCTGATGCTCGACATCGATCACTTCAAGCGCATCAACGACAGCCACGGCCACGCCACCGGCGACAAAGTGCTCAAGGCCGTCGCAGCCTCGATCAAAAGCCAGTTGCGCAATGTGGATATGGTGTTTCGGTTTGGCGGGGACGAGTTCCTGATCCTGCTTTCCAACACCAGCCGCGATGCCGCCACCATGGTCGGCGAACGCTTGCGCCAGGCAGCACAGGCCCAGGACTACTGGGCGGACACCACGCGTATCGAATTGACGGTGAGCCTGGGTTGCGCGACCTTGCTGGTAGGCGAGTCGGCCGAAAGCTTGCTGCGCCGGGCCGACAGCGCCTTGTACGTGGCCAAGCGCGAAGGCCGCAACCGCCTGGCAATGGCGGGGTAACCCCTACCCCGCCCTGCCGGGGTCAGGCTTCGCTGGCCGCCAGTACCTGGCGTTCGCGGATCACCGGGGTTTTCTCCAACTGCATGCAACGCTCCAGGAACAGGTACATGTAGTCGTAGCTCTTGCACACGGCCTGGCGCAACTCCACTTGCAACGCCTTGCTCGGGTTCATCCCCGCCAGGGTGCAGATGATTTCCAGTGCTTCCCACGGGTGGGCGTCGTCGTACTGGGCATGCATCTTCAGCCACTTCATGGCGCGCTTGCGATCTTCTTCGGGGAACGCTGCGGCATACACGCCCGTCGAACACACCAGCGCAGACCACTCCCCAGTGGCCCCCTCGATGGCGTAGTTGGTAGCGGCAATCGCAACAATCAACGAATCGGCCGAACTGGTGTGCCAGCACCAATGACTCAGTGCGTGCAACTCGGGCGGCACGTTCTGCGCTTGCAGTTCTTCCAGGCCCACGCCATGGGCGCGTGCCCAATGCATCCAATAGTCGGCATGGTTCAGTTCCACGCGAATATTGCGCATCAACCAACGTCGCGCCATATCCTCGCCAGGATGACGGGCAAACTTGGTCTTGGTCAGGTTTTGTGCCATGTACAACGCGAACTGTTCCACCACTGGCCAGCCACCAATCAGGTATTGGCGCATGGTCTTGGCACTGAGCTTGTTATCGCGCATGCGCTGGTACAGTTCGTGTTCGACAACTCGGCGCTTGCTCTCGCTACAGTCCTGGATCAATTGCTGAGCCCAGGTGGGGTAACTTGAGGCTTCCATAAGCGGGCCGGTTCTGCTGAATGTGTCGATCACTGTCGGGCTCCTTTTGATGTGTGATGTGTACAGACCAGCAGATGTTTCAGCGGAACGTGCCGGGCGCCCGGAATAACAGAGGCTGCGGGCGCGCAGGTCGACACTGCAAACTATCGAAGGTAAACAATTGCGGGCGCTCAATCAGGTAGCCCTGAGCGTAGTCCACGCCGATCTCAAGCAATGCCTGCTCGATGTGCGGCGTTTCGACAAACTCGGCAATAGTGCGTTTACCCATGACATGGCCGATGTGGTTGATCACTTCGACCATGGCGCGGTTAATCGGGTCGTCCAGCATATCCTTTACGAAACTTCCATCGATCTTCAGGAAGTCTACAGGTAAATGTTTGAGGTAGGCGAATGAGGACATTCCGGCGCAAAAGTCGTCCAGGGAGAAGAAACAGCCTAAGGCCTTGAGCTCATTGATAAAACGAATCGCACTGCCAAGGTTGGAAATGGCGCTGGTTTCGGTGATTTCAAAACAGATCATGCTCGGCGGAATGCCATAGGCGTTGAATTTCTCCCGCAGGAAGCTCAGGAAGTCGTCATCGCCGATGGTGATGCCCGACAGGTTGATCGCACACATCGCCATGGGCCTGCCCGGTCGCTCGATCATGCAACGGGCAATCAGCTTGAATACGTTCTCCACCACCCAGCGGTCCAGCGAAGTCATCAACCCATAACGCTCGGCAGCCGGGATAAAGCTGTCGGGCAAAATGATCCGCCCCGCTTCGTCGTGCAGGCGCAACAGGATCTCGATATGCCCGGCACCCGCCTCGGTATGGCCCAAGGCCGCGATTTCCTGGGCATACAGGCAGAAGCGGTTCTCCTCCAAAGCCATGTGCAGGCGCTGGATCCAGGCCATCTCGCCAAAGCGCAAGGACAACTCGGAGTCATCGGCGTGATAGACCTGCACCCGGTTACGCCCCTTTTCCTTGGCCATGTAGCAGGCCATATCCGCGGCGCGCAAAGAAGTTTCAAGAGTGGTCGGGATGTGCGAGATATGGACCAGGCCGATACTGACCGTGGTGACAAACGGCCGGCCTTTCCAGACAAAGTGCAGGTTTTGCACGGTGCGACGCAGACTTTCGGCGATTTTCTCGGCCACCAGTGGCGGACAGTTCTCGAGCAGAATGCCAAACTCATCGCCCCCGAGGCGAGCCAGCGTATCGCCTTCGCGCAGGTCCGATTGCAGCAGCGCGCAGATATGCCGCAACAACTCATCGCCCGCCGCGTGACCACAGGTGTCGTTGACCAGCTTGAACTGGTCCAGGTCGAGGAACATCAAGGCATGCCCCGACTGCTGGCGCCCGATGCCATGCAACACCTGCTCCAGGCGGAATTCAAATTCACGGCGGTTGGCCAGCCCGGTCAAGGCATCATGGGTCGCCTGCCAAGACAGGTTGGCAATGTATTGGCGCTCTTGGGTCATGTCGTGCAACACCAACACTGCCCCGCTGACCTTTCCGGCACTGCGGATCGGGGCACCTACCAGGGTCACGGAGACCGTGCTGCCATCCAGACGCTGGATCAGCTTGGAGTGTTCGCTGCCGCCGGTGAGTTGACCGCCAAGAATATGCTCGATCAGGGCAAACCCTTCGGCCTGGGCGTTTTCATCCAGCAGATTGAACAACGCCGCCAGGGGCAGGCCCTGGGCCTGGGCAGCCTTCCAGTGGGTCAGGGACTCCGCCGCCGGGTTCATATAGGCGATAGCCCCGTCGACATCGGTGGTAATCACTCCGTCGCCGATGGACTCCAGGGTGATCTGCGCCCGCTCCTTCTCCACTTGCAAGGCATCGGCAAACGCATGGCGCTGGGCCAATAGCTTGCGGGTGCGCAACAAGGCCAGGGCAATCAGGCCGAGGGCGGTGGCCAGGTTAGTGATCAGCAGCAGGCGCAGAATCATCCTTGAGCCTTCACCCAGGGCATCGCTGAAAGCCTTGGCCGCCGGCGTCACGCTATCGTTGATGGCGATGATGCGTTCTTTCCAGGCATGGATGTCGGCGCTGGTGGCTTGGTTGGCAAGGATGTCCCGGTGCATTTCCTGCGCCAGGTCGTCGAGTTGCACTAGGTAGCCATCGCCCACGGTCCACAGCTCGATGGCTTTTTCCAGGTAACTGAAATGGCGGAAATTAAGGTACAGCCAGATCACGCTCGACACGTCATCCGGATGGTTGCCGCCCTTGAGGATCCCCTGGCGCGCGGCCGCCAGGTCAGGGTTGGGGCGGTCCAGGGCGATGCGCAGCTCGTGCCCGCCCTGGGGCACGGCAATCGCGTTCTGGTATTTGAGAAAGGTCTTCTGGTCGCGGTTATCGGCGTACAGGGTCAGGTAATAGATGGCATCTTTCTGGCCCTTGGACCACAGGCTTTCGCCCGCCACATAACCGCGCACGGCCGAGAGCATATAGAGGCTGACGCAGCCCAGTAATGCCTGGAACAGTACAACCGCAATAAAAGGCCAGACAATGCCCAGCAAACGGGGTGTTCCGAAAGTTCGCTTCTGCTTCATGAGATCCCTTGCATCAGCACAGGCGAGTAAAAACTGCTCCTGACAGCACAGCCGAGGCCAAACACGATCCCTCCAGGATCGGTACCGGGATCGTTTCAGCGAACTTGTTGCAAGTGTCCGTAAAGCTTGGCGTACAAACCGCCGTCGGCTATCAGCTGCTGGTGGTCGCCGTCTTCGGCTATATGCCCACCGTCAAACACCAATACCCTATCAGCCTGCTTCACCGCCGACAAACGGTGAGCAACGATCAGTGTAGTACGCCCACTGAGAAACCGCGCCAGTGCCTGGTGCAGGTTGTATTCGGTGGCCGCATCCAGGGCCGAGGTGGCTTCGTCGAGGATCACCACTTTCGGCTCGGCCAGCACCATCCGGGCAATCGCCAGGCGTTGGCGCTGGCCGCCGGACAAACGTACGCCCGAGCGCCCGACAATACTGTCCAGGCCCTGGGGTAACCCCTTGACCGTAGCATCCAACTGGGCAATTTCAAGGGCCTGCCAGCAGGCTTGATCACTGCGCTCGCGGCCCATGGTCAGGTTGGCGCGCACCGTGTCGTTGAACAGTGCCGGATGCTGCAGCACCACCGCGACATGCTCGCGGATGGTTTCCAGGCCAATCGCCTGCTGGGTTGCGCCGCCGAAGCGGATCGTGCCCGCCTGCGGGGTGTAGAGCCCCAGCAGTAATTGCACCAGGGTACTTTTACCGCCGCCACTGGCGCCGACAATCGCCACCTTCTCGCCGGGGGCGATGACCAGGTTCAACTGATTGAGCACCAGGTCTTCGCCATAGCCAAAGTCCAGGCCCTGCACCTCGATACCCACGGTTTCGCGCCCGGTAAACGGATCTTCGCCCCCTGCGTATTGCGGTTCGTCGGCGCGGGCCAACAGTTCGTTGATCCGCGTCAGCGCGCCACCGGCTGCGTAGTAGGCGTATTGCAGGTTCAGCAGTTGCTCCACCGGGCCGATCATGAACCACAGGTAGCTGAACACCGCGAGCATCTGGCCGATGGACAAGTCGGAAAACAGCACCGTGAGCATCGCCGCCGCGCGGAAGATATCAATGCCGAACTGGAACAGCAGGCCACTGGCGCGGCTGGAGGCGTCGCTTTTCCACTGGGAGTTGATGGCAAAGTCGCGCACTTCCTGGGCACGCTGCCCCAGGCGCCCGAGGAAAAACCCCTGGCGATTGCCGGCGCGCACTTCCTGGATGGCATCCAGGGTTTCTGTCAGGGCCTGGGTAAACCGCGAGGTACTGTCGTTTTCGAGCTTTTTCAGGTGTTTGACCCGCTTGCCCAACTGCACCGTGGCGTAGATCACCAGGGGGTTGAACAGCAGGATCAACAGGGCCAGCTTCCAGTGCATCCACATCAGGATCCCGGAGGTGCCGACCAGGGTCAGGGTGGCCACCAGGAACCGGCTCAAGGTTTCCCCGACAAACTTGTCCACCGTGTCCAGGTCGGTGACCAGGTGTGTGGTCACGGTGCCACCGCCCAGGCTTTCGTATTCACTCAGGGAAATACGCTTGAGCCGCTCGATCAGACGCACGCGGATGCGGTAGACAATGTCCTTGGCCAGCCCCGCAAACAGGCGGGCCTGGACCACGTTGAACACCAACGCCGCGCAGCGCAATACCAGGGTAATCAGCAGCATCAGGCCGATATACCCGGCAGCCTGCTGCCAGGCCGTCGGCAACGCGTGGTTCATCACCTGCAACGCCGCATCGCCATTGCCCAGCAGCACTTCGTCCACCAGCAACGGCAGGAGCAAGGGAATCGGTACGCTGCACAGGGTCGCCAGTACGGCGACACCGTTGGCAATCCACAGGGATTTTTTATGGCGCAGGGCCAGGCGACGGATTTCTGCCCAGGTCAGCCGATCAACCCGTGGTGTTGGCTGATCATGCACAGGCAGCTCGCTCCAGCCAGCGACCGAGCAGCGGCGACAGCTCGGACAGCGGCTGGTAGCCATTGGTCAACAACGCCAACTGGCCATTGCGTTCGGCCAGCAAGGTCGGGAAACCGGCGATGCCCAGGTCCTGGACCCAAGTGAAGTCGGCGGCCGTGGCGGCATGTTGTTCGGCGCGGTCAAAGGCCTCGGCAAACTCGATACGCGGCACCCCGGCGGTCTCGGCCAGCTCCACCAGCACACTGGCGCGGGTCACATCGCGACCCTCGACATAAAAGGCCTGCTGGATCAGCCCGAGCAAGGTCCAGGCGCAATCCGGCGCCAGGCCACGCGCAGTGACCAGGGCCCGGCAGGCCGGCTCGGTGTCATACACAAACCCTTCAGGCAAGGCGCCCTCCAGGCGGAACGGCTGGCCCGTGGCCTCGGTCACCGCCTGCCAGTGCTCCAGGATATAGCGCCGAGTAGTCGGTTCCAGCGCCGCACCACTGCCGGTACGCAAGCCGCCCACCACCAGGTGCAATTCCACGCCAGCCGCCTGGGCCTGCTCAACCAGGGCCTTGGCCACCGGGGCAAAACCCCAGCACCAGGAACACATCGGGTCCATTACATAGAGCAGGCGCGCAGACATGGTTCAAGCCTCGGTGGATGATTGCTTGTAGTTGTAACCAATCGGGTGCGGCATATTGCGGGCCTTGGCCAGCTCGATCTGCTTCTGGCGGTCGATCGCACTGCGACGGGTCTTCTCGGACAGCTTATCCCAGCAGTGCGGGCAACTGATGCCGGCCACGTAGTGCTCGGATGCGCGGTCCTCTACGCTAACCGGTGTACGGCAGGCATGACATTGATCGTAGTCACCTTCGCTCAAATCGTGGCGCACGGTCACGCGGTTATCGAAGACAAAGCAGTCGCCCTGCCATTTGGTCTCTGCCTGGGGCACCTCTTCGAGGTATTTGAGGATGCCGCCCTTGAGGTGATACACCTCGTCAAAGCCTTCGCTGAGCATGTAGCTCGAGGCCTTTTCACAACGAATCCCGCCGGTGCAGAACATCGCGACCTTCTTGTGCTTGGCCGGATCGAAGTTGGCTTTGATATAGTCGGGAAATTCGCGAAAACTCGTGGTTTTCGGGTCGATTGCGCCTTCAAAGGTGCCGATCGACACTTCATAGTCGTTACGGGTGTCGATCAACAGCACTTCTGGATCGCTGATCAACGCGTTCCAGTCTTGTGGATCAACGTAGGTACCGACTTTCTTGTTCGGGTCGACGCCTTCGACACCCAGGGTCACGATCTCTTTTTTCAGCTTGACCTTGGTGCGGTAGAACGGCTGCTCATCGCAGTACGACTCTTTGTGGTCGATATCGACCATGCGTGGGTCGTTCTTCAACCAGGCCATCAGGCCATCAATGCCTTCGCGGCTACCGGAAACGGTGCCGTTGATGCCTTCTTCGGCGATCAGCAAGGTGCCCTTGATGCCATTGTCGACCATGGCCTGCAACAGGGGCTCACGCAGGGCGACGTAATCTTCGAGGGTGACGAACTTATACAGTGCCGCCACGACGATGGGGTGTGTCATGGGTGTTCTCTCCAGGTGGCTACCCTCGTAAAGGGTGAACCGGATGCAAAAAAAACGCGCCGACTAAGCGGCGCGTTGCGGATTCTAGCAAAACATAGGCCCTTGTAGCAGCCGGATATCAGTGTTTGCTACCGCCAGCGCAGGTCGGCGAGGCCGGGGCTGCGTCGGTTTTTGCCCATTCTTCAGGCGTGTAGGTATGCAGCGCCAGCGCATGGAACTCGCTCATCAGGTCGCCCAACGTGGCGTAGACCTTCTGGTGGCGCTTGACGCGGTTGAGCCCCTCGAACTGCTGGCTGACCAGCACGGCCTTGAAATGCGTCTGCAATCCACGGCTGTGCATGTGGCTTTCGTCCAGCACACTCATGTGTTCCGGGCTCAGGGCGGCAAGTGCCGATTCGATACGCTGCTGCATGGT
Source organism: Pseudomonas sp. FP2294 (assembly GCF_030687625.1). NCBI lineage: Bacteria > Pseudomonadati > Pseudomonadota > Gammaproteobacteria > Pseudomonadales > Pseudomonadaceae > Pseudomonas > Pseudomonas sp. FP2294. The sequence goes on along the minus strand of NZ_CP117441.1, from coordinate 1,851,966 downwards.
CATTGCTTACTTCTTCTTGGCGGGTGCGGCTTTGGGGGTCAGCTCGTTGGTCATGTCTTCCAACAGCTTGTTCACGACAGGTACCGCGCTTTCCAGCTTGGCCTGGGTCAACTGGGCCGATTGCTGGGTCAGTTGCGGCATTTTCTCCAGGACTTTCTTGCCCAGTGGCGATTTGTAGAAGGCAACCAGGTCTTTGAGTTCGGACTCGCTGAAGTTGCTGGTGTAGAGCTTGACCATGTCCGGCTTGAGCTTGTTCCAGCCAATGGCCTGGTCCAGGGCGGCGTTGGCCTTGGCCTGGTAGGTGTCGAGCACGGTTTGCTTGGCGGCAGGCGCCTTGGTCTGCTCGAAACGCTGGGCGAACATTTGCTGCACTTGCATGTACACCGGGGTGCCCAGCTTGTCCGCGTGAGCCAGGGTCAGGAAGGCTTCGGCACTGGCGTTGTGGCTGGCGGTATCGGCAAAAACCTGGCCGCTGGCACAGACCAGAGCAACCGCGGTACAGATGGCACGAAGACGAGTCATCGAGTTTCCTTTCTAGCAGGCGAGGTAATACCCCAAGGGCGACCATTCTGCGCCTAAAAAACGCTGGCACTCAACCCCACGCCTTATAGCGCCTGGTTTTGCGGGGGGTTGGCCGATGAAATGGCTTTTATGGAACCCAATCGCCCCCCCAGGGCCTAAACTGCGCAAACCGACTACAAGGAGAGTCCCTGCGATGAGCCGTATCGAAACCGACAGCCTGGGCGAAGTACAAGTCCCGGATGACGCTTACTGGGGCGCACAGACCCAGCGTTCACTGGTCAATTTCGCCATCGGCGAACAACGCATGCCACTGGCGGTCCTGCACGCCCTGGTCCTGATCAAGAAAGCGGCGGCGCGGGTCAACGACCGCAATGGCGACCTGCCCGCCGATATTGCCCGGCTGATCGAACAGGCCGCCGACGAAGTGCTCGACGGCCAGCACGATGACCAGTTCCCCTTGGTGGTCTGGCAGACCGGCAGTGGCACCCAGAGCAATATGAACGCCAACGAAGTGCTCGCCGGCCGCGCCAACGAGCTGTCGGGCGGGCCCCGTGGCGGCAAGAGCCCGGTACACCCCAACGATCACGTCAACCGCTCCCAGAGCTCCAACGACTGCTTCCCCACCGCCATGAGCATCGCCACGGTACAGGCGGTGCACGAGCAGTTGCTGCCGGCGTTGCGCGAACTGTCTGGCGGGCTGGCGGAGTTGTCGGCGCGCCATATGAAGCTGGTCAAGACCGGCCGCACCCATATGATGGACGCCACGCCGATCACCTTCGGCCAGGAAGTCTCCGCGTTCATCGCCCAACTGGACTATGCCGAGCGCGCCATTCGCAGCGCCCTGCCCGCCGTGTGCGAGCTGGCCCAGGGCGGCACGGCGGTAGGCACCGGCCTGAACTCGCCCCACGGCTTTGGCGAGGCGATTGCCGCAGAAATCGCTGCGTTGTCCGGGCTGCCGTTTGTCACTGCGCCCAACAAGTTCGCCGCATTGTCGGGCCATGAGCCGCTGACCACCCTGTCCGGCGCCCTGAAAACCCTGGCCGTGGCCTTGATGAAAATCGCCAACGACCTGCGCCTGCTGGGCTCGGGGCCACGCGCTGGGCTGGCCGAAGTGCGCCTGCCGGCCAATGAGCCGGGCAGTTCGATCATGCCCGGCAAGGTCAACCCGACCCAGTGCGAGGCGCTGTCGATGCTGGCGTGCCAGGTGCTGGGCAACGACGTGACCATCGGCATTGCCGCCAGCCAAGGGCATTTGCAGTTGAACGTGTACAAGCCGGTGATTATCCACAACCTGCTGGAGTCGATCCGCTTGCTGGCCGATGGCTGCCGCAACTTCCAGGAACATTGCATCGCGGGCCTTGAGCCCGACGCCGAGCAAATGGCCGCGCACCTGGAACGGGGTTTGATGCTGGTGACCGCGCTGAACCCGCATATCGGCTATGACAAGTCGGCGCAGATTGCCAAGAAAGCCTATGCCGAAGGGCTGACGCTACGTGAAGCAGCGCTGGAGCTGGGCTACCTCACCGATGCCGAATTCGACCAGTGGGTACGCCCGGAGAATATGCTCGAAGCCGGGCATTGACCTAAAGGTGGGCCAACCTTGCGCGCCGGGCCTTGAGCCCGGCGATCAAGGACGGCGCCAACGCCACCGACGCCGACCCCAATACCACCAGCACCGCACCGCCGTAACCCAGGCCATTGATCTGCTCGGCATGCACATAGTCAGGCCACAACCAGGCGGCAATCGCCACCGCCACAAAGGTCACCAGCGGTGTAATCGCCAACGTCGCACTGACCCGCGACGCTTCCCAGTGAGCCAAGGCTTCGGCAAAGGCGCCATAGGCAATCAGCGTATTGAAACAGCACGCCAGCAACAGCCAGCCTTGCAATGGGCTCAGTTGCAGCGCCTCCATGGGATGTACCCAGGGCAACAGGAGAAATGCGCAAGACAGGTAAATCACCATCATCACCTGCAGTGAATTCCACACCGTCAGCAATTGCTTCTGGCCCAGGGCGTAGAACACCCAGATGGTGGTCGCCAGCAGAATCGTCAGCACCCCGGCGGTGTAAGTGCCCAGGGATGTCAGCAGCTCCGCCAGGCGCTGGTTGAAGAACAGTGCAAAGCCGATGATCAGCACCAACAGGCCTACCCCCTGCCCCAGGCTGAAACGCTCCTTGAACAGAAACACACTGGCGATCATCAAAAAGATCGGCCCCATCTGCACCACCAGTTGCGCCGTGCCGGGGCTCAACATCTTCAGCCCCACCAGATAGAGCACGTAGTTGCCCAGCAGCCCACACACCGCCATCGCCACCAGCCAGCCACCGCGCTTGCCCAAGACTTTCGGGCTGGGCAGACGCTTGACGGCGGCCAGATAAACGAACAGGCAACTGCCGGACACCATCAGGCGAAACCAGGTCACTGTGATCGGGTCCATCACCTGCAGCACCTGTTTGAGCTTGATCGGCAGAATGCCCCAGAGCAGCGCGGTCAGCAGGGTCAGGGATAAACCGTAGACCCAGCGGCCGGAAGAGATGTGCATGAGTGCCCCAAGAGCCAGAGGTAGAGGAAGCCGCATTCTAGGGGGATGTGGGTGGACCTTGGCGAAGTTTTTTATCAGGCATACCGCAAATCAACTGTGGGAGCTGGCTTGTGTGGGAGCTGGCTTGCCTGCGATGCAAGCACTTCGGTACATCAGTTGCATCGCGGTGACGCTATCGCAGCATGGGTATCTACACAGCTATCCTCTGGGTATGTGTACATATCCATTGCTGCGGTCACGGCCGCTATTGGTTCCGCTCTTACAGCGGGTCACTTTTGGAAAAGAGCCCGGAGTGCCGGCCCAGCCAAAAGTAACCAAAAGGGCTCCTGCCCCACCACTCGGTGCCTCGCCTAGGCTCGGCATGCCCGCAGTCAGGCATTGCTCCGTGGGCCCGCCGCGATCGGCCATCCATGGCCGTGTCGCGGCTACCCCAGCATCCATGCCGGGGTGCCCACTGCGCAATGCCTGCCTGCGGCCATCGTGGTTTAACGGGGCGCCTAAGATCAAGATCAAAAGCCAGATCAAAAGCAGAGCCAGAGCACGAAGCTGCATTTAATAATTGGGCCCCCAGGGCCAGATCAGCGCACAGCTTCAAACAGCCCGGTTGCCCCCATCCCGCCGCCCACGCACATGGTGACGATGCCATAACGCAAATTGCGCCGTTGCAGCTCCCGCACCAGGTGCCCGACCTGCCGTGACCCGGTCATGCCGAACGGGTGACCAATGGAGATCGAACCACCGTTGACGTTGTACCTGGCATTGTCGATCTCCAGACGATTGCGCGCATACAGGCACTGGGACGCAAACGCCTCGTTGAGCTCCCACAGGTCGATGTCCGCCACTTGCAGGCCACGGGCCTTGAGCAATTTGGGCACCGAGAACACCGGGCCGATGCCCATCTCGTCCGGCTCGCAGCCGGCCACGGTAAAGCCACGGAAAAACGCCTTGGGCTTGAGCCCCAGTTCCAGGGCTTTTTCCAGGCTCATCACCAGGGTCATCGACGCGCCGTCGGACAGTTGCGATGAGTTACCCGCGGTCACCGAACCATCCTCGGCAAACACCGGCTTGAGCCCACTCAGGCTGGCCAGGGTGGTGTCCGGGCGGTTGCAGTCGTCGCGATCGACCACGCCGTCGAGGATCTGCACCTCGCCGGTGTGCTTGTCCTCGACCTTGTACTTGACCGCCATGGCCACGATTTCATCGTCGAACAGCCCCTCGGCCTGGGCCTGGGCGGTGCGCTGCTGGCTTTGCAGGGCGTACAGGTCCTGCTCTTCGCGGCTGACGTTATAGCGGCGGGCAACTATTTCGGCGGTCTGGCCCATGGGGAAGTAGATGCCCGGCACCTGCTCCTTGAGCAATGGGTTGATCAGGTTGTCGGTATTCACGCTCTTCATGGTCAGACTGATGGACTCGACACCACCGGCGACAATGATGTCGCTGCACCCCGAGGCGATCTGGTTGGCCGCGATGGCAATCGCCTGCAGCCCCGATGAACAGAAACGGTTGAGGGTCATGCCGGCGGTGCCGGTGCCCAGGCGCGACAGCACTGCCACGTTGCGGCCGATGTTGTAGCCCTGGGCGCCTTCGTTGGAGCCGGCGCCGACAATGCAATCCTCGACACTGGCCGGGTCGATGCCACTGCGTGCCAGCAAGGCGTTGACGCAATGCGCGGCCATGTCATCAGGGCGGGTCTGGTTGAACTTGCCGCGAAAGGACTTGGCCAGGCCGGTTCGCACGCTGTCGACGATCACTACTTCACGCATGGGCTACCTCGATCTTGTCGTTATTGGGAGACAGATCGAGGATAGATCCGGGGCCTGGCGATCGCGACGATCATTCACCTGGCGTATGCAAAAGCATGGCGCTATTTGTGCTTCTTCTTTTTGTCGTGCTTGTCGGACTTGGCGAACGCCTCTTCCAGCGCCAGGTTGATGGTGCGCAATACCTTGACCCGTGCCCAGCGCTTGTCGTTGGCCTCCACCAGGGTCCAGGGCGCGATCTCGGTGCTGGTGCGGTCCACCATGTCGCCCACCGCGGCCCGGTAGACATCCCACTTGTCGCGGTTGCGCCAGTCGTCTTCGGTGATTTTGAAGCGCTTGAACGGGATCTCTTCCCGGGCCTGAAAACGCTCCAGCTGGGTCTGTTTATCAATCGCCAGCCAGAACTTGACCACGATCACCCCGGCGTCGCGCAATTGCTCCTCGAAATCATTGATCTCGGCGTAGGCGCGCATCCAGTCGGCCGTGGTGCAAAAGCCTTCGACCCGCTCCACCAGCACCCGGCCATACCAGGAGCGGTCAAACACGGTAAACATGCCCCGCGCCGGGATCTGCCGCCAGAACCGCCACAAGTACGGCTGGGCGCGCTCGTCTTCGGTGGGCGCGGCAATCGGCACGATGCGGTACTGGCGCGGGTCCAGTGCCGCCGCCACGCGGCGGATCGCCCCGCCCTTGCCCGCCGCGTCATTACCTTCAAAAACCGTGACCAGCGCGTGTTTGCGCATGCGTTTGTCGCGCATCAGGCCCGAGAGCCGCGCCTGTTCGGTAATCAGTTGCTCTTCGTAGTCGTCCTTTTCCAGGCGCTGGGTCATGTCCAGGCTGTCCAGCAGGCTCATCTGGTCCACCGAGGATGGCAAGGGCGCCGGATGGATGCCGCTGGCCCTGGCCTTGGACAGCTTCAGGGCATTTTGCAGGCCCTCCAGAAGGATCCTGGCCACGGTCAGCCCGCGGTAGTTGGCATCCACGCCTTCGATCACATGCCAGGGTGCATAGTCACGGCTGGTGCGGCGCAGCACGCGCTCGCCGAAATGCACAAACTTGTCGTAGGTCTCGGACTGCTGCCAATCCAGCGGGCTGATACGCCAGCTGTGCAGCGGGTCGTCCTGCAGGGCCTTGAGCCGCGCCTTCATTTGTTTCTTGGAGAGGTGGAACCAGAACTTGAAGATCAGCGCCCCTTCATCGCACAGCATTTGCTCCAGGCGCTCGGCCCCGGCAATGGCCTGGTCCAGGCGTGCGTCCTTGATCTGGCCATGGACCCGCGCCTGCAGCATCTGGCTGTACCAGTTGCCGAAGAACACGCCCATGCGCCCCTTGGCCGGCAGTTGTCGCCAGTAGCGCCAGGCCGGCGGGCGGGCCAGTTCTTCGTCGGTCTGCTGGTCAAAGGTGCGCACCTCGATCAGGCGCGGATCCATCCATTCATTGAGCAGCTTGACGGTTTCGCCCTTGCCGGCGCCTTCGATGCCATTGATCAGCACGATCACCGGGAAGCGTCCCTGCTGGTGCAACTCGAACTGCGCTTCCAGCAAGGCCTCACGCAAGGTCGGGACTTCAGCGTCGTAAGTGTCCTTATCGACGGCGTGACCAATTTCGGCGGATTCAAACATGGGCGACTCCCTTCCAAGATGGATCAAGACTAGCGGATTGGGCAGCACGGCGGGCAAGCAATTCCACGCCACTTGCCGTGGATCAATTGACCGGGCTGCGGCTCAGACCTCGGGCACGTAACAAATATCCAAGTCATGGTGCTTCATTACTTCCTCGGTCAATCGCTCCACCACCTCGTCGACGGCTTGCCGGCGCGGCGCGCGCAGGGCTTCCATCTGCGCGAGGTATTCCCCGTCGGTGAGGCTCTGGCTGCTCTCGAAAAGTTGTTGCTGGCGCGCATCGAAGGGTTGCGTCGCCGCGAGGAATGTCGCGGGAAATTGCTGCTTGAGGTGAGCTTGCCAGAACGACAACTGCGTCAGGAAACGCAAGAGTGCCGGCGACAACTCTGCCGTGCGCACCTGGGAATGCGCGGCGTCCAGCCCCTCACGGGTCACATTGGCAAACGAGACATACTGCGCAAACTTGGGCTGCCCCGGCAGCTGCGTGAATGTGTGGGTTAAATCGTCCTGTACCGACATCAGCAATGTCCCTTATTGCCTAGGGTTGAACGCCTAACGATACCCTGCGCCAACCCGCCGGATTAACGCTGATTGTTGATCGAATCGGGGGCTATCGCCGGGAGTTTTTCCATGTATGAAGTAGCCGGCTAACACCCGGTTCAACCCTGCCCCCCGTGATCGACTAGAATGGCCGCCTTGTCTTTGCCGAGTTGCCCATGAACCCCGTACAGCCCAATGCCCAGCTCGACTGGGACGACCAGGGACGCCCACGCTCGCGGGTGTTCGACGACGTGTATTTCTCCGACAAGTCGGGCCTGGATGAAACCCGCTACGTGTTCCTCGAGCAGAACCGCCTGCAGGAGCGGTTTGCCGCGCTGCCCGTGGGCGGGCGCCTGGTAATCGGGGAAACGGGGTTTGGCACCGGGCTGAACTTCCTGTGTGCCTGGCAGCTGTTTGAGGAGCACGCGGTACCGGGCGCGCGCCTGCATTTTGTCAGCGTGGAAAAGTACCCGCTGCGCCACGCCGACCTGCAACGCGCCCTCGCCCTCTGGCCAGCGCTCAAGCCATTGGCTGACCAATTGCTGGCGCAGTACGTCGCCATTCATCAGGGCTTCCAGCGCCTGATCCTGGCGAACGGGCGCGTGACGCTGACCCTGCTGATCGGCGATGCCCTGGAGCAACTGCCGCAACTGGATGCGCAGATCGACGCCTGGTTTCTCGACGGTTTTGCCCCGGCGAAAAACCCCGACATGTGGACCGCCGAACTGTTCGCCGAGCTGGCACGGCTGGCGGCCCCGGGCTCGACCATCAGCACCTTTACCAGCACCGGCTGGGTGCGACGCCTGCTCAACAGCGCCGGGTTCAAGATGAAGCGCACACCGGGCATTGGTCACAAGTGGGAAATCCTGCGCGGCGAGTTTCTCGGTTGGCCGGCCGACGCGCCGCTACCGGCCCCGATCAAGCCCTGGTTCGCCAGGCCGACGGCCCTCAAGGGAGAGCGCCGCGCCCTGGTGATCGGCGGCGGCATGGCCGGCTGTACCAGTGCTGCGAGCCTGGCCGCACGGGGCTGGCAGGTGAGCCTGCTGGAACGCCATGAAGGCCTGGCCCAGGAGGCCTCGGGTAATCCGCAAGGGGTGCTCTACCTCAAGCTGTCAGCCCACGGCACCGCCTTGTCGCAGATGATTGTCAGCGGCTTCGGGCATACCCGGCGCCTGCTGGAACACCTGCAACGAGGGGTGGATTGGGACGCTTGTGGCGTGCTGCAACTGGCGTTCAACGCCAAGGAGGCCGAACGCCAGGCCCAATTGGCCCAGGCATTTGCTCCGGACTTGCTGCACCTGCTGGACAGGGATCAGGCCCAGGCCCGAGCCGGGGTCGGCCTGGCGTATGGCGGGCTGTTTTTCCCCGAGGGTGGCTGGGTGCATCCGCCCGCCCTCTGCCAGTGGCAGGCACGCCAGCCGGGCATCACCGTGCACGTGCTGCATGAAGCCCTGGAACTGCGCAAGGTAGACGAGCAATGGCAGGCCTGGGACGGTGACAGGTTGCTGGCCAGCGCCCCCGTGGTGGTGCTGGCCGGGGCGGCCGAGGTCAAGCGTTTTGCCGCCAGTGCCGAGCTGCCCCTTAAACGTATTCGCGGGCAAATCACCCGGTTGCCGCAGACCGCCGACAGCCAGGCGCTGGCCACGGTGGTCTGTGCCGAAGGCTATGTCGCGCCGGTCCGCCTGGGCGAACACACCCTGGGCGCCAGCTTTGATTTCAAGAGTGATGACCTGGCGCCGACCGCTGCCGAGCATGCCGGTAACCTGGCGCTGCTGCAGGAGATTTCCCCGGACCTGGCCCAGCGCCTGCGCGCCGACAGCCTGCCCCCACACACCCTGGAGGGGCGCGCCGCGTTTCGTTGCACCAGCCCGGACTATCTGCCGATTGTCGGGCCGCTGGTCGATCCCCAGGCGTTTGCCCAGGCCTATGACGCCCTGCGCAAGGACGCCCGGCATACGCCGGACATCGCCTGCCCATGGCTGGACGGCCTGTACGTCAACAGCGGCCACGGCTCACGGGGCCTGATCACCGCCCCCCTGTGCGCCGAACTGTTGGCCGCGTGGCTGGACAACGAACCGCTGCCCCTGCCCCGCAGTGTCGCCGAGGCCTGTCATCCGAGTCGCTTCGCCCTACGCGCGTTAATTCGCAGCAACGTGACGAAAAAACCTCAGTGAGCACTCCCTCAAACGGCCGGCGTTAGCTCGCAGGTGCCCAGGTCGTCGAGTTTCAACGCCTCATGGGTCAGGCGTTCAAGCTCGGCGAGCTCCGCCTTTTCCTGCTCATCCTGTATCTGGCTCATCTGACTCCGGTAGTCGGCGTCAGCCAGCGTCTCTCGCTGCGCCCACACCGCCTCGACGCGCTCACCGAAGGGCCGGTTCAGGGTGTCGAATGAACCGCTATGGATGCGCCGCAGATAACTGCTCCAAAACGGCAGCTTCACCACATACTTCAACAACTGCGGAGAAAGCTCAGCCATCTTCAACTGCATTTCAGCGAGCGTCAGCATATGCTCGGTCACCCCACCGAGACTGGCATAGCGCATATGGCGGGGTTGCCCGGGCAGATGAAAGCGCCCGGCCAACCCGGTGCGATAAGCCAGGCTGACCTCCAGCGGATCCAGCATCGGGTGCTCGGCGCTATGGCTGCGGGCCATATGCTCCAGTCGGTCGAGGCGAAACAACCCCTTGGCCAGCCTCAAGAGCGGCTTGGCCGTGACCTGACCGCCCACCACCCGCTGCGAAGCCTGGTGGATTTCAACCAGCACTTCCAGGTTACTGAAACTCACTGCAGCAGCATCATCACAGTTCAGGGGCGTGGCCGCCCGTTCAAAGATCTCTTCGCGCAGCCGGGCATCCATCGCCGCGGCGTCCAGCACGCGCCAGACACGGCGGCCCATGTCCTCCTGCACGTGGGAGGTATCTGCGACACTGCCCAGGCCGGCCAGCAGCTTGAACAGAGCGTCGGAGCCCAGCTCATCCTTGAGTCCGGTCCAGGTCTCGACCCGCTCGGCGTAGCGCGCCATGCGCTCATCCCCCAACCATAAGTCCCGGGCGGTCTGCTCATTGAGCCGGGCGATATCGTCCTCCATAAAGCCCATGCCCACGCCAAGGGTGTCCCGGTAGTTCTGCAACAGCAGGCGGCTGGGGGAGTCCAGCGGGTTATGGCGCAGGTTGATGATTTCAGCGTGCTGGCGTGGCACCTCGAACAACCACTGCGGCAAGGTGGCGAGATCATTTTCCCGCAGGTCCAGGTGCTCCAGATAAGGCAGACGCATAAAGCCGGAGGGCAAGCGCTGAAGCCGGCAATTGCGCAAGACTAGGTGACGCAACTCAAACATGTTGCTGACCAGCGGCGGGTCTACCAGGGGGTTGTTGCTCAGGTCCAATACCGTCAACCCTCGCAGGTCACCGAGTTTGGTCCGCGTATATTCCGTCAGTTGCAGTTGGTTATTGGCCAGGTACAGCCGACGAAGGTGCTTCATCTGCTGCAGCACTTCCGGCAGTCGTGTCACCTGGTTGTCCGTCAACTCCAGAGTATTCAAGCCTTTGAAATGCTTGAGGAAGTAACCAACATCATCGTTGAGCCCCATGTTCCTTAACGACAACTGGCGAACATGCTCGAACTTGACTTCGGGCGGCAAGGTCGGCAATGCCCCGATCACCATGCCATCGAGGGAAAGATTCGGGACTTGCCGATGGGACTCATCCGGGATCAGCGAGGCATATTGCCAACTGCGCTCGATGAGCTGGACGGCCTGGTGACGGGCCAGGCGGTAGTCCCGCAGGGCAACGTCCGAGCGCCCCTGCCCGCCCCCCTCCCTGGCCCACACCTTGAGCGTTCGATGCAGTGCTTCATATTGCTGCTCAAGAGCACGCACGGCTTTGGCCCGGGACAGCGGATCGTGACCCAATTCCTGCAAAAAGGTCGCTATGCGCCGCTCATCAAACAAGGGGTAGAGCTTGCGGACCTTGCGCACCAGGCCGGCGGGTTGTCGCGGCGGCTCCACGGGCATTGCTTGCACGCACGACACAGGCGGATCTTCGGGCACCGGCCGTTCCGGCCATAGATAACGGCTAATCCGGCGCCGCTCATCCTGGGCCTTGCCAATCAGGCTATTGCGCAAATGGCTGGCCCTGCCGCTCGCGGGCAACTGCAGCTGGTCGAGCTCAGCGGGGGGCAAACTGTTAAGCAACGCCTCATAGAACCCCTCCGGGCCCTCGGCCATCGGCCCCAGCGGCGCACCTTGTCCGTTGTAGGCGCGCCACCCCAGGTTCGACTGGACCAGCGTGCGAGTGGTGGCGGCAGATGCGTTGCCCACCTGCCCCATGACACTGCCGTCCAAGCTCTCCTGGCGTATTTGCATCAACACATCTTCGGGCCAGCCCGGAACCCGCGGCAGTAACCCCAGCGCTATACGCCGAGTGGCGTCGGTGGCCAGTTCCGGCAGGTACAGACCGCTCAGGGCATCGTCTTCGTTAAGTATTTCCAAGGTCTCCCGCACCCATTGGGCGATCCGCAAAGGCACCCGCCCGGTATCGCGCAGCCGCCAACGCTCGGCCGTGGAGGCCTGGGTCATGATTTCCCAGGCAAGCCGAATGGGCAGTTGCGGATAGCGATGCTTGAGCACGCCGTGATCGGTCTGGTCGGGAAAGTCGACATCGGCACGCAGCCTTTCGTAAACCGCCTGGTGATTGTCCTTGAGTGAAGCGGTCAGCCGCCGCGCCAGCACCTCTTGCGCCTCTTCTGGAGGGAAGGTGCCGCCGAGCAGGCGCGCGGTCTCCTCGGGGTCGAGGGCCTCCAGTAGGCTGGACAGGACTTGCCCGTGTTTCAGATGCCCCGTGGTGATGTGGATGCTCAGGTCTTCGTAGTCGAAAGGCGCGGTGTCGGGATGACGCTCCAGCAGGTACCCCTGCTCGTCCAGCAGTTCGAAAAACCGCCCCTGGGGCCAGCCTTCCATCAGCGGCAGGGCCAGCATCTGCACACGCGTGGTCGCCGCGTCGAGCGGTGCCTAATGCTCCATCTGCCAGATCAGGTCGCGAACCTCCTGATTCTGCCTGAAGCGCAGCGCACGTTCGCGCAAGCGCTCCGGCAATGGCAGGTTTTGCCTGGCTATTTGCTGCAGGCGGGGCAAGGTCGCGTCAGTGATGGCGGCGATATCCCGTAGATGCCCGGCTGGAAGGGTACCGAGGCTGGGGTCCAGTCGGCCCAGGACATAGTCCGGGTTCTGCCATTCTTGCGGTTGTTCGAACGAGAACTGCCAACCGCCCTGGTAGTTGTGGACCAGGGGCGGTCGATACGCTGAATCACGCTGCGGATGTCGGGCCCGCCAGCGGCCGGTACCGGAGTCAAAGACAACCGAGTAGGTCGAACCGTCGACATTGACGTAGGACTGGCCGTGAGCCTGGTAGACCCCACGGGGACTGGCAACCGTCCCTTCGAGCGAAACGGTGTGGCGGTACGGCTCGGTGCGGCTGCGCCACAAGCGCGTGGTTCTATCCGGCATGCGCACCGCCTCGAACCGTTCGTAAAACCCCGAAGCCGGCGGCGTGGTTCTCCAGAGCCGGCCGGCCACTTTTGCACCCGCCGCGAACAACGCCATGGCCGCGAGGTTCTCAGCAATGTTCGTCAGGTGCCGAAGGGCACCGAGTTTGTCCTGGTGTACCCAGTCATCCACCCCTTCGAACACTTCCCCAAGCAGTTGCCCGACCGCCACGCCCGTCATCAACTGGCCCAGTACCGGCACCACAAACGCGGCGACGTTGAGTACCGTCAAGCCCGCATCCAGGTAATCCTGGGTGCGCTGGCGGCGTGCGTCGTCATCGGCCTGGGCATTGGGAACGGCGAGCACACGGGCATCAATCTGGATTTTGCCGACACCGGCATTAAAAAAGAACGTCGAAAAATTATCCGTTACAGGTAGCGGTTCTACGCGCACCAGGAGGTTGTACTGCTCAAACCGCTGAAAAAAACCGAAACGCTCGGACTCGTCCAGGTAGCCCATGAAGAAGTGTCGATAACGACTCACGTGGAGCTTGAGGCTGAGGTAAAGCTTGAACTGCTCCAGGGACACGTAGCGGTACCACGGCCGCACGGGCTCATTGGGCATGTACACCACGATCGGGCCGTTGGAAAACCCATCGGGGGAGGCGCCGGAAAACACCAGCACGCCCCACAGGCACGCCCCGTCGATGTTCAAGCCTTGCCAGGTCAGCGGTTGGTTGTTGAACCACAGCTGCCGGGTGCTGCTGGCGGGCATGTCCGCCTTGACCAGGCCCAGCAACAGCTCACGGGTCGGTTGATCAATATCGCCTTTGGCATAGGCTATCTGCAGGTCGATCAGCATATCCATGCACCGGGACTGACCCATCGTCCTCACCGCCGGGCTATAACCGCCGTCCGGGTCCGTCAGGTTGAACACCTCGCGCACATGGGTTTGATAGGCCTCCCCCAGATTCAGCTCGCGGCAGTAGCCGATAAATGTCTGGGCGCTGATATCTTGCGCAACCCTGCGCTTTGCCCCAACGCGGACCACGGCATTGATCGGTATGCCTCCCGGTTCGGCCCCGGCCTGGGAAAAATTCTGCATCGCCGCTTGCAGCAGGCTGTGTTTCTCCAGGGTAACGGTCTGCACCAGCATGCCGCCCAGGTCCGGATTGACTCCCCTGAAGGTACGCCTGGGGAGCTCCAGCGAGTCGTTCTCGATATCCAGCTGAGTGTGGCCTTTGGCGGCCAGAAACGCCGTGAGGCGTTCGGTACAGAACGCGTCCAGAGGGGTCAGACGGCTCAGCAGCCGTTGCAGGTTTGCCTTGGGCCGCTCGCTGTCGGCATACGCCTGCTCAATGGCCTGGAGTGCCTGGGGATCGGCCTTGACCAGCCAGGCGGGCAACGTGTCATGCAAGACCTGCGCTTTATCCAGGTCGCCGGTGCTGTCCAGCAGCGCCTTCATCAATTCGTCCGAGGTCACAGGCTGCACAGCCTGGCTCAGCTTTGCTGTTTGCGTCATTCGCAACGGTCCTTAATCGCGTTGAACATGACGCATCACCATAAGCTCCCCTGCACCGCAGAAGGGTTCAAATAGCTGGGGGGTTGCCCTTGGAAACGCGCCACTATTTGCATCCGAGCCAGACCTAATTACCTCCACTTTGCCCCGCGCCCCACGGGCCGCAGAACGGCGTGCGCGGGGGAGCGGCCGTTTGCCATATAACTTATTGATCTAAAACTCCAGGTATAGCCTCGGGTCAGTCCTTGGGTACCCGCCGTTTTGGCGCGTGCCTTTTGCCCCCTCCCCAACGGAAAAACCGGTAAGGACTTTATGTGCGGATTAGCTGGAGAACTGCGTTTCGATCATCAACCTGCCGACCTGGCAGCGGTGGAGCGAATCACCCATCACCTGGCACCACGCGGACCTGACGCGTGGGGCTTCCATGCCCAAGGGCCGATTGCCCTGGGCCATCGCCGCCTGAAAATCATGGACCTGTCGGACGGCTCGGCCCAACCGATGGTCGACGCCCAACTGGGCCTGTCCCTGGCGTTCAACGGCGCGATCTACAACTTCCCGGAACTGCGCACCGAGCTTGAAGCCCTGGGCTACGCCTTCTATTCCGGCGGCGACACCGAAGTGCTGCTCAAGGGCTACCACGCCTGGGGCGAAGCCTTGCTGCCCAAGCTCAACGGCATGTTTGCCTTTGCCATCTGGGAGCGCGACAGCCAGCGCCTGTTCATCGCCCGCGACCGCCTGGGCGTCAAGCCGTTGTACCTGTCGCGCACCGGCCAGCGCTTGCGCTTTGCCTCGGCGTTGCCGGCGTTGCTCAAGGGCGGCGATATCAACCCGATCCTCGACCCGGTGGCGCTCAATCACTACCTGAATTTCCACGCCGTGGTGCCGGCTCCGCGCACCTTGTTGGCGGGCATCGAAAAGCTGCCACCGGCCACCTGGATGCGGATCGAGGCCAACGGCAAGACCGAGCAGAAAACCTGGTGGACCCTGCCCTACGGCCCCCATGACGATGAAAAACACCTGACCCTGGAAGACTGGACCGACCGCGTGCTCGACAGCACCCGCGAAGCCGTGGCGATTCGCCAACGCGCGGCGGTGGATGTCGGCGTGCTGCTGTCGGGCGGTGTGGATTCGAGCATGCTGGTGGGCCTGTTGCGCGAAGTCGGCGTGCAGGATCTGTCGACCTTCTCCATCGGCTTCGAAGATGCCGGCGGCGAGCGTGGCGATGAGTTCCAGTACTCCGACCTGATCGCCAAGCACTACGGCACGCGGCACCACCAACTGCGTATCGCCGAAAGCGAAATCATCGAGCAACTGCCGGCCGCGTTCCGCGCCATGAGCGAGCCGATGGTCAGCCATGACTGCATTGCCTTCTATTTGCTGTCGCGGGAAGTGGCCAAGCATTGCAAGGTGGTGCAAAGCGGCCAGGGCGCCGATGAGCTGTTCGCCGGTTACCACTGGTACCCACAAGTGGACGGCGCCAGCGACCCGTATGCGGCCTATCGCGAGGCCTTCTTCGACCGCAGCTACGACGACTACGCGGCCACCGTCGCCCCGCAATGGCTGACCGCCAATGACGCCGCCGGCGACTTTGTGCGCGAGCATTTCGCCCAGCCCGGCGCCGAGGCGGCTGTGGATAAGGCCCTGCGCCTGGACAGCACGGTGATGCTGGTGGACGACCCGGTCAAGCGTGTGGATAACATGACCATGGCCTGGGGCCTGGAAGCGCGCACGCCGTTTCTCGACTACCGCCTGGTGGAGTTGTCGGCGCGGGTGCCGGGCCAATTCAAGCTGCCGGACGGTGGCAAGCAAGTGCTCAAGGAAGCTGCGCGCCGGGTGATCCCCAGTGCGGTGATCGACCGTAAGAAAGGCTACTTCCCGGTGCCCGGCCTCAAGCATTTGCAGGGCGACACCCTGAACTGGGTGCGTGACCTGTTGCTGGACCCGAGCCAGGATCGTGGCCTGTTCAACCCGGCGATGCTCGACCGTCTGCTCACTGACCCACAAGGGCAATTGACCCCGCTGCGCGGCTCCAAGCTGTGGCAATTGGCGGCGCTGAACCTGTGGCTCAGCGAACAAGGAATCTGATTGATGAAACCTCACGCCACGGCCTACAGCCAACGCCTGCTGCGCGGCCAGGCGCCGTCCTACGAGCGCCTGCAAGCGCGCCTGGCCGAAGACGGCAGCGAACCCAGCGCCCAGCCCATCGCCGTGCATTGCGGATGGGGCCGCTTATTGATTGGCCATACCTTCCCCGACCCGGCGAGCCTGGCCCTGGAGCTGCTCAACGAGCAGCCCGGGGAACGGGATATCGCCCTGTATGTGGCCGCGCCCCAGCAGATCCTCGGGATTGATCCGCAACAGTTGTTCCTCGACCCCTCCGATACCTTGCGCCTGTGGTTCACCGACTACCGGCCGGCGACCCGGGTGTTCCGTGGCTTTCGCATTCGCCGGGTACAGAGCGAAGCCGACTGGCAGGCAGTCAATCGCCTGTACCAGGGGCGCGGCATGTTGCCGGTGGATGCCAACCTGTTGACCCCGCGCCATCAAGGCGGCCCGGTGTACTGGCTGGCCGAGGATGAAGACAGCGGCGCGATAATCGGCAGCGTCATGGGCCTCAATCACCATAAAGCCTTCCATGACCCGGAACACGGCAGCAGCCTCTGGTGCCTGGCCGTCGACCCGCAATGCTCGCGGCCCGGCGTCGGCGAAGTGCTGGTGCGCCACCTGATCGAGCACTTTATGAGCCGGGGCCTGAGTTACCTGGACCTGTCGGTGCTGCACGACAATCGCCAGGCCAAGAGCCTGTACGCCAAGCTCGGTTTTCGCGCCCTCACCACCTTTGCCATCAAGCGCAAGAACGGTATCAACCAGCCGCTGTTCCTTGGGCCGGGGCCGCAGGCGGGGTTCAATCCCTATGCACGGATCATTGTCGAAGAGGCGCACCGGCGCGGTATTGATGTGCAGGTGGACGATGCCGCAGCCGGGCTGTTCACCCTCAGCCATGGCGGGCGCCGGGTGCGCTGCCGGGAGTCATTGAGCGACCTGACCAGTGCGATCAGCATGAGCCTGTGCCAGGACAAGAGCCTGACCCACAAGGTCTTGAGCGCCGCCGGCTTGAAATTGCCAGCGCAACAACTGGCAGCCAACGCCGACGACAACCTGGAGTTTCTCGACGAACACCAGCGCATCGTGGTCAAGCCGCTGGACGGAGAACAGGGCCAGGGCGTGGCCGTGGACTTGCAGACCATCGAAGAAGTGCAAGGCGCCATCGAAGCGGCGCGCCAGTTCGACTCCCGGGTTTTGCTGGAGAGTTTCCACGAGGGCCTGGACCTGCGCATCCTGGTGATTGGTTTTGAAGTAGTAGCTGCCGCGATCCGGCGCCCGGCGCAGGTGATCGGCGACGGCAAGCACCGCGTCGGCGCCTTGATCGAAGTGCAGAGCCGACGCCGCCAGGCGGCCACAGACGGCGAGAGCAAGATCCCGATGGATGACGAAACCCTGCGCACCCTGAAGGCGGCAGGATATGACTACGACAGCATCCTGCCTTCGGGTGAAGTGCTGGCGGTACGGCGCACTGCCAACCTGCACACTGGGGGCTGCCTGGAAGATGTCACGGCGATTCTGCACCCGACGCTGGCGGATGCTGCCGTGCGTGCGGCGCGTGCCCTGGATATTCCGGTGGTCGGCCTCGACTTGATGGTGCCGGCCGCTGACCAGCCGGAGTACGTATTTATCGAAGCCAATGAACGGGCCGGCCTGGCCAACCATGAACCACAGCCCACGGCAGAACGGTTTGTGGATTTGTTGTTCCCCCACAGTCAAACCACGGCTTGAGACATGAGCTGACTGGACGGGCCTCATCGCGGGCAAGCCCGCTCCCACAGGTTGCTGTGTGAGCTGGCTTGCCTGCGATGAGGCCAGCCCGGCCAACAAATCCCCAAGCCCCTCATCGAAACCATCGATGCCCTCAACTCATCAGGAGTTTCCATGACCCGAGCCATCCCCGAACCGGATCTCAACTACCTGCAAAAAGTGCTGCTGGAAATGCTCGCCATCCCCAGCCCTACCGGGTTTACCGACACCATCGTGCGCTACGTCGCCGAACGCCTGGAAGAACTGGGCATCCCGTTTGAAATGACCCGGCGCGGTACGATCCGCGCCACCCTCAAGGGCCAGAAAAACAGCCCGGACCGTGCCGTCTCCGCGCACCTGGACACCATTGGCGCCGCCGTACGGGCGATCAAGGACAATGGCCGCCTGACCCTGGCCCCGGTGGGTTGCTGGTCCAGCCGCTTTGCCGAAGGCAGCCGCGTCAGCCTGTTCACCGACAATGGCGTGATCCGTGGCAGCGTGCTGCCGCTGATGGCCTCCGGGCATGCCTTCAACACCGCCGTGGATGAAATGCCGATCAGTTGGGACCATATCGAACTGCGCCTGGACGCCTACTGCGCCACCCGCGCCGATTGCGACTCCCTGGGGATCAGCGTCGGTGACTTCGTGGCGTTCGACCCGCTGCCGGAATTCACCGAAAGCGGCCATATCAGCGCCCGCCACCTGGACGACAAAGCCGGGGTCGCAGCCTTGCTGGCGGCGCTCAAGGCCATCGTCGACAGCGGCGAACCGTTGCTGATCGACTGTCATCCGCTGTTCACTATCACTGAAGAAACCGGCAGCGGCGCGGCGGCGGCCCTACCCTGGGATGTCAGCGAGTTCGTCGGCATCGACATTGCCCCGGTCGCCCCCGGCCAGCACTCCAGCGAACATGCGGTGAGCGTGGCGATGCAGGATTCCGGCGGCCCTTACGACTATCACCTGTCCCGGCACCTGCTGCACCTGGCGGCGGAAAACGACCTGCCAGTACGCCGTGACCTGTTTCGCTACTACTTCAGCGACGCGCACTCGGCGGTCACCGCCGGCCACGATATCCGCACCGCGTTGCTGGCCTTTGGCTGCGATGCGACCCATGGTTACGAGCGCACCCATATCGACAGCCTGGCGGCCTTGAGCCGCCTGCTGGGCGCCTACATCCTCAGCCCGCCGGTATTTGCCAGCGATGCGCAACCGGCCCAGGGTTCCCTGGACCGCTTCAGTCATCAACTGGAACACGAAACGCAAATGGAGAGTGACACCCGCGTGCCCTCGGTGGACAGCCTGATCGGGCAGAAATCCTGAGGCTGGCAACTATGATCCCGGCACAGTAGGATCGCCGGGATCCACCATTTGAGGCTTGTATGCTGATTCCCTACGATGCACTTGAAGTCGACACCCTGACCCGCCTCATTGAAGACTTCGTGACCCGCGACGGCACCGACAACGGCGACGACACGCCCCTGGAAACCCGCGTACTGCGCGTGCGCCAGGCGTTGACCAAGGGTCAGGCGCTGATTGTTTTCGACCCTGAAAGCGAGCAGTGCCAGTTGATGCTCAAGCACGACGTGCCCAAGCACCTGTTCGACTAAGGGTTGGGCACCGCCACCGCCTGCCCCTGCAGGCGGCGGATCTTTTCGTAGACCTCCGCCCGGTGCACATTGACCCCTGCGGGCGCTTGCACACCGAGTTTCACCTGGAGGCTGTTGACCTCCAGGATCCGCAGGGTGATGTGATCGCCGATGGAAATGATTTCGCCTACCGCGCGGCTAAGTACCAGCATGGCGTGTGTCCTTTGGAAAGTTACCGGACCGCGACCATGCGCCCTCCCCTACGAGCCATCAATGACCTGCCAGATAAACAGATCCTCCCTACAACCCAGGGTTGGATTTACTGACAGACGAATATCAAACAGCCCAGTAGGACCGCAAAAATATAAACGTATTGTTTATATCCCTCAGCCTTTGACCGACTGAGCCTTGGCGCGCATTTTTTCCGACATGCTGGTCATCTCGTCATACAGCAATTGCGGGTTTTTCTGTTTCAGCGCCCAGGCCATGCGTCCCTGTTCGTGGGGCAGGATCATGAACTCACCGGCGGCCACCCGCTGGTAGATGTAATCGGCAATGTCTGCCGCACTGATCGGCGAGCTTTCCAGCAGTTTGCCGACCTGGGCCTTCATCGCCGGGGTGGGGCCGCGGAACGAGTCCAGCAGGTTGGTCTGGAAGAACGACGGGCACACCACGTGCACCCCGACTTCCTGCTGCTTGAGCTCCACCAGCAGGCTTTCCGAAAGCGCCACCACACCGGCCTTGGCCACGTTGTAGTTACTCATGGCCGGGCCTTGCATCAGGGCCGCCATGGAGGCGATGTTGATGATCCGGCCCTTGCTCTTTTCCAGCAGCGGCAGGAAGGCCTTGCAGCCCTTGACCACCCCCATCAGGTTGATTGCGATCTGCCAGTCCCAATCCTCCAGGGACAGCTCGCTGAAGAACCCACCGGAGGCGACCCCGGCGTTGTTGACGATCACGTCGATGCCGCCCAGCTTGACCTCGCAGGCCTGGGCAAAGGCGGTGAGCTGGCTGTAGTCACGCACGTCACAGCGCTGGATAAACCCGTCGCCACCGGCCTGGCGCACCCGCGCGAGGGTTTCCTGCAAGCCCGGCTCGCTGACATCCGACAAGGCCAGCTGCCAGCCCTCGCGGGCCCAGCGCAGAGCGATTTCGCGACCCAGGCCGGATCCGGCGCCGGTGATCATCATGCGATTTTGCATAGGAAGTAGCCTTGTGATTCAGGGAAGAAGTACGCGCCAGTGTAGCGAAGGTTATTCACCGCCCCATGCACCATCAAGTTGCTGAATGCCCGGGGCAAACCAAAGGCCCGGTCGGATGCCGGGGCATGGGGTAAGTTCAATCTATTTAAACTAAGTGCGCAACAACACAACAATTAAAAACGAAATAAGCCAGCGGCCAAATCGGATTAAAAAAACAGGGAATTTTCTGCAAAGTGCAGGAGTCGGATTGATTAAGGCGGCCGTTTTAAAGGTGCGGCTCTGACAATTAACAATCAGGTCTTTTCAGAAGACGAATAAGGAAAACAAACTATGAGCCTCATTCTTATCATTGTTCTGATCCTCCTGCTGGTCGGCGGCCTGCCGGTATTCCCGCACTCGCGTAACTGGGGTTATGGGCCGTCGGGTATTCTCGGTACGGTGCTGGTGGTGCTGTTGATTCTGTTGTTGCTGGGCAAGATATAACCCCCCAGCGTTAAAAAAGATGCAAAAAAAAGAGGCCTTGAAGAAGGCCTCTTTTTTATTGCCGGGCGATTAGTCCGGCTTGCCGTCTACCACGCCTGCGGTGTTATCCAGCAGGCTCTTGGTCGCGGTTTGCAGGAACGACTCAAGTTTCTGCTTGAGTTGCGCCTCATCCGCCGACTCGGGAATCACCTTGCCGGTCGGGTTGGCGCCCAGTTCGTATTGCCACAGTTTCGGTGGCATTTCCTTGGGCAGTACCAACACACGGTCGGCAGTGAGCAACGCCACGGTCTGGTCGCTGCCCGAGGGCTTGATCACGCCAAAGCCCTTGTCGCCTTCCGGCAAGTTGAGCAGGTCGCGGCCCCAGCACTGGTGGCGGGTTTCACCGCCCAGGCGGCCCATGATGGTCGGCACGATGTCGATCTGCGTTCCCACGGTGTGGTCACGCACGCCGAACTTGTCCTGCACGCCCGGTGCGATCAACAGCAGCGGCACGTTGAAGCGCCCCAGGTCCATTTCGGTGATCTGTTGCTCGTTACCGAAACCATGGTCGCCGACGATCACAAACAGGGTGTCCTTGAAGTACGGCTCCTTACGGGCCTTCTCGAAGAACTGGCCCAGGGCCCAGTCGGAGTAGCGCATGGCCGTCAAATGCTCGTTGAGACGGCCACGATCAGTCACCGGCGCGACCGGCAACGGCGTCGGCAAGGCATACGGCGTGTGGTTGGACAGGGTTTGCAGCAGGGCATAGAACGGCTTGCCGCCTTCGCGCGCCTTCAGCTCCTGCAGGCCCCGGTCGAACATGTCCTGGTCGGACACGCCCCAGGTCGGATCGGAGAACACCGGGTCGACGAAATCCTTGCGGCCAATGAAGTTGGTCATGCCCTGGTTGCTGAAGAAGCCCGACTGGTTGTCCCAGGCGAAGTCGCCGTTGTAGACATACACGTCGTCAAAATCACGGGCGCTGAGCAACTGCGGCAAGCCCGACAGCTTGTGGCTGCCTTCCGGGGTCTGCATCAGGTATTCGAAGCCTGGCAGGTTCGGGAAGCAGGCCATGGTGGCGAACATGCCCTGGTGGGTATGGGTGCCATTGGAGAAGAAACGGTCGAACAGCAGGCCTTCCTTGGTCAACTCGTCGAAGTACGGCGTGATTTTGCCGCCACTGCCCAGGGCGCCCACCGAGTGACCGGCGAAGCTTTCCATCAGGATCACCACGACGTTCTTGATCGGCAGGGTCTTCTCGGCCGGCGGCGTGAAGTCACGGCGCACGGCGGCGGTGTCGGTATCCACCAGTTTTTCGTCAGGCAGCACCAGCATGTCACGCACGGTCTGGGTCGCCAGCGGCTGCTCCAGGGTGGCTTTCCAGACGTTCTCGCGATGCTCGGAGAAGCGCGCCTTGGCTGCACCGATCAGCGACAACGTACCGTTGAGGCCCAGGTGGTTGGCGAAGTTCGAGTCGGTGGTGTACACGTCACCCCAACGCAGTGGCGGACCCTGGCGCAGGGTGCCACGCGCGGCGACCACGGCAATCAGCAGGCACACCACGAACACCGCGATGCGGCTGTACCACGGCGCGACCTGGCGGGTGCCGACGGTGCCACCGCTGAACGGGCCACGGGGGCGCGTCGCACGGTCGGCGCCCTTGAAGGCGATGCTCAGGATAAAGGTACCGACGGCCCAGCCCAGCAGGTAGCGCACCACCGGGAAACCGTACCAGAGCATGCTCATCACGGTTTTCGGGTCTTCCTTGACGTACTGGAAGACCAGGCCGTTAAGGCGCTGGTGGAACTCGCGGTAGAAGTCCATCTCCATCAGGCCAAGGAACAGCGCGCTGCTGGAGACCACGGTCAGCCACAACCGGAAGAACCCACGGGCGGCCATGGCGCGCACGCTGAACAGGGCCAGGATCAGCGGGATGCTCAGGTACACCACCAGGCGCAAGTCCAGGCGCAGGCCATTGACGAACGCTTCAAGGAAGGTCGAGGCCGGGGTGTCGAGCATCATGTCGCTGTTGTACACCAACAGTCCCAGGCGCAGCAGGGAGAGCATCACCATCATGACCAGGGCGCAAAGCAGCGTGTAGGCCAGGTGGGACTTGACGGTCGGTTGCAGCAGACGAGTAGAAGCTCGCTGCTGATTCAGGGCGTCCGGGTTTGCCATGTTGTTTGAGGACCCATTGGAGGTTTAAGTGACGAAAGAATGCAGCGGCGTCCTGCCCCGGCCAGTAAAGGCACAGGGGTCCAGGGTATTACGCAGTGGGCAGATGCTGCCCGATCAACGTCGTCAACGCTATCGATTACTCATCGCGCAGCGCTCCTGTCGGCACAGACTGACCGAGGCAGGAAAATAAAGCGGGGGAATTGTCTTGGATGAAGTGTGAAAATTTTGTGCAGCGAATAGATGGACACAAAAATCTACAGGACACGCCGCAGACAAATGTGGGAGCGAGCTTGCTCGCGACAGCGGTGTGTCAGCCAATCAATCTGGTACTGATACACCGCTGTCGCGGGTAAGCGCGCTCCCACATTATTTACATGCTTGTGCCCGCAGAGGATCAGAGCCGCACGTTGCCCCGTGGCCCGGCGATGGCCCAGATAATCAGGCCCAATACCGGCAACAGCAGGATCAACAGGATCCACAACACTTTGGCCCCGGTGCTGGCGCCGCTTTTGAACACGTTGATGATCGCCCAGATATCCAGTGCCAGGATGATCAACCCGATCAGACCATTAAATGTGGAACCCATGGTGTCGCTCCTAAGTGAGGGCTTGCCTGTTTAGGATAGCCAGCCCTGGCCAGGGTTCCGTTTTATTTCAGACGTGGACGGCAATGCGCAGGGCTTCCAGGGACGGTTCGCCCTTGATCCCGACTTCGGCACACAATTCCAGCACCCGCGGCACGTCATTGCCATAGACCAGCACGGCCTGGATTTCGTCATCGAGCAACTGGCTGAAATTCATCAGGGTGTAGCCGCCGTTTTCCGGGTTCATGGCGCCGAGCTGGATCTGGATGCGATTAAGGGCCGTCAGCGCCTCGGTCTTGGCCAACTGCTTGGGCTTGAGGTTGAACGCAACGTCGGGACCAAAGGAAGCAACGATCTGGGCGAACAGATCCTGGTAGGTGTCGGCCTGGAACAGCACCGTTTCCGGCAGGCTGCCGACCACAATCCACTCGCCCAGCGGGATGGGGAAGGTGTCGTCGTAGTTGATATCAGGGTTGGCCGCCAGGAACCCATCGGCATCGGCGTAGGCCTGGCTGGCCTCATCGGCGATCCGCACGATCTCGGCGTCGCCCAGGCAACCGGAACTGATTTTAGTGATGAGTTCGACGAGCGCGGTGTTCATGGGCGAATCCTGTGGCAAGGCTGATTTTGAGGGCGCAAAGCCTACACCAGTTTTTGCAACTGCGCCGTCGTATCCGCTGCCCCCATGGTCTGGGCCGCCACCAGGGCCGTTACCCCCTGGGCATCCGTGGCCTTGGGGTTGGCCCCTACGCTGATCAGGTACTCGACCATTTCGGTGCGATTGAACATCGCCGCCATCATCAGCGCCGTGCGGCCATCGGCAGAGGCGCCGTCAACCGGGGTGCCGCCTTCAATCAACGCCTTGACCACCGCCAGGTTGCCCTTGAACGCTGCACCGGCAATCGGCAGTTGGTTCTTGTCGTTGGCGATCTGCGGATCGGCCTTGAACTCCAGCAGCACTTTCACCGCCTCGGCGTGCCCGTGATAGGCGGACAACATCAACAAGGTATCGCCATTGTGATTGCGCAGATTCACCGGCAAGCCCTTGGCCAGCAGCGCAGCCAGCATGGCGGCATCACCGCGGCGGGCCACGTCGAAGACCTGCTCGGCAAATTCGGCGGCTTCTTCTTCGGTCATTTGTTTGGCTTGATCAGACATCTGCGGCTCCCTGTGAGGTGTGGCGTAAGGCCGTCAGTTTCCCGAGCAGCGCCGCGCCTGTCACCCCTTTTTTGCCGAAAGCCACAATAGCCAGGTTCTATCGAGCCGCCCTAGTAGCGATATTTTCCGCTCTGGATATCCGCCAGCACCTGCACGGTCACGGGCACATAGGTATCGCTGCCCGGTAACCAGGCGTAGAGCGGATCGTCCCCCACCTTGTGCGGGTCGAAGGCCTCTTCCTTAAGACGGACCTTCTGGTACTTAAAGGTGCCGGTGGTTTCCATCTTCACCTTGACCCGCAGGAACAGCGGCACCGCATAGGCCGGCATCTGGCTCTGGGCGAATTGCAGCAACGCCTGCATATCCAGGGTGGCCAGGGATTCGGACGGGGTAATCGCCGCCATCCCGGCGCGGCCATTGGTGTTGGCGATTTCCACGCCGTAGGCCACCGCCTCGGTGATCTGCGGGTGCTGCATAAAGATGTTTTCCACCTCGGTGGTGGAGACGTTCTCGCCCTTCCAGCGATAGGTGTCGCCCAGGCGGTCCACGAACTGCGCATGGCCAAAGCCAATGCTGCGCAACAGATCGCCGGTGTTGAAGTAGCGGTCGCCCTTTTCGAACACGTCGCTCAAGACCACCTTGCGGTTCTTTTCCGGGTCGGTGTAGCCATCGAACGGCGCCTTGTCGTCGATCCTGGCCAGCAGCAGGCCCTGGCCGCCCTTCTGCACTTCACGCATAAAACCATTGCTGCCACGGATCGGCTCGCAAGTGTCGTGGGCGTAGTCCACCAGCGCCCAGTGCATCAGGGAAAAGCCGATGGTGTTGTCGAAATTCAGCACGTTGGTGAAGCCGATATTGCCGTCACTGGCGGCGTACAGCTCGCAGATATGCCCCACACCAAAACGCTCCTTGAACGGCCCCCACACTCCCGGACGCAAGCCGTTGCCGATCATCTTCACCACTCGGTTGTCGCGGTCGCGTTCGCTGGGCGGCTGGTCCATCAGGTAGCGGCATAATTCGCCGACATAGCCCAGGGTGGTCGCGTTGAATTTGCGCACATCGTCCCAGAACTGGCTGGCGCTGAATTTGCGGCGGATGGCAAACCCCGACGCGCCGGCAATCGCCGAGCCCCAGCACACACAGAGCCCGGTGGCGTGGTACAGCGGCAGAGTGCAATAGACGACGTCCTCCGGCCCCATATCCAGGGCGATGGTGCCGAAGCTGGCCGAGGATTTCATCCAGCGCCCATGCTTGAAGATACCTGCCTTGGGCAAACCGGTGGTGCCGGAGGTGTAGATATAGAAGCACGGGTCGTTGAAGTAGATCTGTTGGCTGCTGGCCGGGTTATCCGTGGAACAGTCTGCGCTGGCGGCCATCAGGTCGATATAGCCCTGGGGCACAGGCGCCACCTGTTGATCGGCGACATACCAGGTGCGCTGCGGATCAATCGCCACCTGCTCACGTACCGCGTCGTAGGCGTCGACCAGTTCGGCGCCGACCACAATTGCCACCGGGTTGACCAGGGTCAGGCTATGCACCAGCACCGCCTGGGTCTGCGCGGTATTGAGCATGGCGCAGATGCCGCCGACCTTGGCCACCGCCAGCACGGTCAACAGCAGTTCGGGACGGTTTTCAATAAACAGCGCGACCACATCACCCTTGCCAATGCCTTGGGCCTGCAGATGATGGGCGATGCGATTGGCGTGCTGGTTGGCCTGGCGGTAGCTGAGCACCTGGTCGCCAAACAACAGCGCGGCGCCTTCGGGGTTGCGCTGGGTGGCCTGTTCGAAGGTCCAGCCCAGGCCGCACGGCTGGTCGGGGTCAGTGATATTGGCGACACGGATACCGCGCACCAACCGTGGCAGGGCCCGGACAATGGTCGGCACCTTACGCAACATCATGCCGAGGGTAATCATCTCGCTATGGGGATTGCTCATGCACAGAAGTCCTTTTTCTTATTATTCGTAGGGTCCACGGGCCTTCATGCGGTGTAGGACCATTCCTGAATGCCTTGCAGGAAAATACGCCAGCCATTCCTTGGCTGTACACGCGGGATTTGCAATGTTTTGTATCCCAGGCACCGGTGACGCACGATACCGTTCGTCATCGCCCAATAGCGCAAAATGCAGGATGCACGATGGCCATTCATGCATATTGCACGAAAGTGAAAAGTTCTATTTTTTGTAAGTCACTGACTTATAAGGTTTTTGTATAAGTCGCGATACTGGCACAATCACTGCACCTATCACTCCATGCCGCACAACACGAGCCAATGGAGCCGATAGACATGAGCCTGATCCAAGATAAATTCGCTTCTGTATTCTCCAACTACGACGTCACCACCCAGGCGCGCCCTGACGGTGGGATCCTGCTGACCCTGCGCAACACCGAAGGCAAGCAGATCAAACGCTCGATCTCGTACCAGCAGCTGCACACTGCCGACCAACTGACCTGGGTCATCAGCGCTATCCGCCGCGACCTGGCAGAACAAGCCAGCGAGTTGCCGCAGATTTCGATGTTGCAAAGCCAGCACCGCTTTGCCCTGCCGACCTACCATTCGGCATAAGTACCACTGCGTTTCCCAGGGCCGTGAAGCCATTGCGCTTCACGGCCCTTTTTTATCCGCACAACCCGCGCCTGATCGCTTCACTCACCGCCTGGACCCGGTTATTGACGTGCAACTTGCCGTAGATATTGCGCAGGTGAAACTTCACCGTGGCCTGTGAGACACAGCGGATCCGGCTGATCTCCCACACTGTCTTGCCCTCCGTGGCCCAGCGCAGTATTTCCAACTCCTTGGCCGTCAGCGGCTTATCCGGCAACGACTGTGCGTCGCCTGCCCTGTCGTCGCACGCCTGCTCACAAACATCTGTTGCCACACTGACCGCCGGCCCAGGTACGGATGGGGTGGGCTCCTCTGGACTGCTCATGCTGCCTCTCCCTTTCGTAGTGGTTTGCACTGTCAATATTCGGACAACTCCTATTGACAGATAGGTACACAGCGACGGGAGAGTTACATAAAGCCAAGGGTTAACACATCGACCCTCAGACAAATAGCTGGAACTTACAAACTATAGAGTTCATTCCCACAAACTTATCCAACTTGAGCATATTGAATAAGTTTGCGGATAGTGAACTAAGGTCAATCATCCAGCCCCGGGAAACCTTGGGCGATCCCGCTGCCGGTCACTTGCGCCTCAGCCCCGGACGCCGTCTGGAACAGACTGATCGCGACCACACGCGGCTCCTCCCCCAGGTCAAACCAGCGTGGCATGCCGGCCGGTATGCGCAGCAGGTCGTGTTTTTCGCAGAGCACCGTGTAGACATAGTCGCCGATATGCAGGCCGAGCAAACCACGGCCGGCGGCGAACAAGCGGATCTCATCAGCCCCGTGGTAATGCTCATCGCGCAAACCTGCGGCAAGGGCAACCTTTTGCGGGTGCTCGCGGTTCACGCTCAACACTTGCACCTGCGCGTAGCCCTGTGCCGTCATCCAGCTGTCAATTTGCTCCTGGTACGCCGCCGTCACTTCGGCAGCACTGGCGCCGGCCTCGACACGGGTGCTGGCCTGCCAGCGTTCGAAGCCCACGCCCTGCTCGGCCAGGGTCGAGGCAATATCGTCAGCGTGGGTCAAGACCTTGTTCGGGGTGTCCGGGGTAGAAAGGTGATAAACGCAAAGAATGCTCATAAAAGGGGTCCTCGGGCGGTAAGAGTCTGCAGATGATGGGCCGGGCTCACGGCTGCTCCTCGGGCAAGCGCAGCGCCATGATCAACGCGGCGGCCAGGGCCGCGAGGCTGGCGATACTGAAGGTCAGGGTCGGCCCCAACTGGTTCCAGCTGTACCCGGAATACAAGGCGCCGAGCGCGCCGCCGGTGCCGGCCAGCGCCGCATACAGGGCCTGGCCCTGGCCTTGCTGGCGCGCACCGAAGCTGCGCTGCACAAATTGAATGGCCGCCGCATGAAAGCTGCCAAAGGTCGCGGCATGCAGCACCTGGGCGAGCAACAGTACCCACAGGAATTCGGCGAACGACCCCAGCAACAGCCAGCGTAACGCGGCCAACAGGAAACTGGCCACCAGCACCCGGCGCACCGAGAAGCGCGTGAGAATCCGGCTCATGGCCATGAACATCAACACTTCCGCCACCACACCCAAGGCCCACAGCAGGCCGATCACACCGCGGCTGTAACCGAGGTTTTCCAGGTGCAGGGTGAGGAAGGTGTAGTACGGGCCGTGACTCATTTGCATCAACGCGACACAGGCATAAAACGCCAGCACGCCAGGGCTGCGCAGTTGCCGCAGGAAGCCGTCGCCGGCACCGCGACCACCGGTGGCAACCGGCTGGGCATTGGGCACCCACATGCTGGCCCCGATGATGCCGGCCATGATCAACACGATCGCCACCGGGTAGATATCCAGGCTCAGGGCCTCGAACAGGCGCCCCAGGGCGACGACCGCGAGGATAAACCCGACGGAGCCCCACAAGCGAACCTGGCTGTAGCGCGAGGTCTGACCTTGCAGGTGCGCCAGGGTGATGACCTCGAACTGCGGCAGCACCGCATGCCAGAAGAACGCGTGCAGGGCCATCACCAACGCCAGCCAGGCATAGCTCTGGCTGACAAAGATCAGCGAAAAACTGAGCAGCGTGCACACCGCGCCAAACCGCACGATGGCCAGGCGCCGCCCGGTGTAGTCACCCAGCCAGCCCCAGATATTGGGGGCCACGCAGCGCATCAGCATCGGGATTGCGACCAACTCGCCAATGCGCGCGCTGGAGAACCCCAGATGATGAAAGTACAGCGCCAGGAACGGCGCCGTCGCCCCCAGCAGGGCGAAATAGAACAGATAGAAGCTGGAAAGTCGCCAGTACGGGAGCGCTGTCACGGTCAGACCGTCACAGCTGGCCCAGCACCGGAGTAGTCACGCGCACATCGGCATTCTGCCCACGGTGCCGCAGCAGATGGTCCATCAGCACAATGGCCATCATTGCTTCGGCAATCGGCGTGGCGCGGATGCCGACGCACGGGTCATGGCGGCCCTTGGTAATCACATCCACCGGGTTGCCATGCACATCAATCGAACGCCCCGGCGTGGTGATGCTCGAGGTCGGCTTGAGTGCCAGGTGCGCCACAATCGGCTGGC
The DNA here is from genome assembly GCF_030687625.1 of Pseudomonas sp. FP2294. NCBI lineage: Bacteria > Pseudomonadati > Pseudomonadota > Gammaproteobacteria > Pseudomonadales > Pseudomonadaceae > Pseudomonas > Pseudomonas sp. FP2294. The sequence continues at coordinate 1,821,817 of NZ_CP117441.1, read as the reverse complement.
CGGACGAGATACCGCCGAGAATGCCGCCCGCATTGTTGCTGACAAAACCTTCGGGGGTCAGCTCATCGCGGTGCTCGGTGCCACGCTGGGCGACACAGGCGAAGCCGGCGCCGATTTCCACGCCCTTGACCGCGTTGATGCTCATCAGCGCGTGGGCCAGTTCGGCGTCCAGGCGGTCGAAAATCGGCTCGCCCAGGCCCGGCATCACCCCTTCGGCGACCACGGTGATCTTCGCGCCCACCGAATCCTGGTCGCGGCGCAACTGGTCCATATAGGCTTCCAGTTCCGGCACCTTGTCCGGGTCGGGGCTGAAGAAAGCATTGTCTTGCACGCTGTCCCAGGTCTTGAACGGGATTTCGATCGGGCCCAGTTGGCTCATATAGCCACGAATCAGGATGCCCTGGGTTGCCAGGTACTTCTTGGCAATGGCTCCGGCGGCCACGCGCATCGCGGTTTCCCGCGCCGAACTGCGGCCACCGCCACGGTAATCGCGCTCACCGTATTTATGGTGGTAGGTGTAGTCGGCGTGGGCCGGGCGGAACAGATCCTTGATCGCCGAGTAGTCCTTGGACTTCTGGTCAGTGTTGCGGATCAGCAGGCCGATGGCGCAACCGGTAGTGCGACCCTCGAACACGCCGGAGAGGATCTCGACTTCGTCGGGCTCCTGGCGCTGGGTGGTGTGGCGGCTAGTGCCGGGCTTGCGGCGGTCGAGGTCGCGCTGCAGGTCGTCCAGGGACAGCTCAAGGCCGGGCGGGCAGCCGTCGACAATGGCGACCAACGCCGGACCATGGCTTTCGCCCGCGGTGGTGACAGTGAACAGCTTGCCGTAGGTATTGCCGGACATGCAGAGCGCTCCGTGAAATCAGTTGAATCAACTCAACCGTGATAACTAAGCGCGCCAGTATACGCAGGCTCACCCAGTAGTTCATCCTCGAAACCTTCCCGGTAGACGTTGGTCCAACCGGCACCTTCCTCATGATGGCGCGATGATGCTGCGAGTTTTGCTGTTTACCCTCACCCTGTTCTGTAGCGTCGCCCACGCCGCCAGCCCTGTCGTACTGCAACGGCCCATCAGCCTGGACACCGGCAGCGGCGAGCTGTTTGGCTCATTACTGCTGCCCCAATCCGACAAACCCGTGCCTGTAGTGCTGATCATTGCGGGCTCCGGCCCCACCGACCGCAACGGCAACAGTGCCGAAGGCGCGCGCAATGACAGCCTCAAGCGCCTGGCCTGGGTGCTGGCGCGCCATAACATTGCCAGCGTGCGCTACGACAAACGCGGCGTGGCCGCCAGCCTCAAGGCCACGCCAGACGAGCGCAACCTGACGCTGGACGCCTATGTGGCCGACGCCGTGGCCTGGGGCAAATCGCTCAAGGCCGATCCGCGCTTCGGGCGCCTGGTGGTGTTGGGGCACAGTGAAGGCGCGTTGGTGGCTGCCCTCGCCGCCCCTGAACTCAACCCCGACGGGGTGATTTCCCTGTCCGGCAGCGCCCGCCCGGTGGACCAGGTGATTCGCCAGCAATTGGCGGATCACCTGCCGCCGGCCCTGCTGCTGCGCAGCAACCAGATCCTCGACCGGCTCAAGGCCGGCCAGGTGGATGCCGATGTGCCGGGCCCGCTGCAGGGTATTTTCCGTCCCAGCGTGCAGCCGTACCTGATCAGCCTGTTTCGTGCGGACCCCGCAGCGGCGTTCGCCCGCCTGACGATGCCAGCCCTGATTGTCCAGGGCACCACCGACCTGCAAGTAGGGGTCGCCGATGCCCAGAAGCTCAAGCAGGCCAAACCCGACGCCGAACTGGCGGTGATTCCCGGCATGAACCACGTCATGCGCATCGTGCCCAACGATGTGAAGCAGCAGTTGAGCTCCTACAACAATCCACAATTGCCCCTCGCCGATGCGCTGGGTAGGCGTCTGGTTGGCTTTATCGACGGACTTCGCCACCGATAACCCACTATTTACCCTCCAGTCCTGGAAAGAACGGCCGATAAGCACAAGGTCGACAGCAAAAAGCCTGTCGACTAGCTGGGCTTGGACAGGATCGCGCCGAATGACGAACACCGAAGCAGTACCACAACCTCCCGCCGAAACCACCGCCGACACCGAAGCGGCGGCTGCGGCTGCGCTGCCGTGGGCAGAGGTTGAGGCCGAACACTTCAAAATGCTGCGCCTGGCGCCCTTGGCCACCGATCGCGCAACCGGCGCCCGGCCCTTGCGCTTTGTGCAGTTTGGCTACGCCGAGCGCAACAACAAGGACCACAGCCTGCTGCGCATGGTCATCCAGTTGCCTGCCCAACGGGTGCGGCGCGAACAGAATCACCTGGATGTGTGGGTCGATCATGCCACCCACCGCGTGCACTTCGGCCCAAACAACAGCCTGGAAATCGAACCCGCGAACCGAGGCCTTGGCCGCTTCCTGGTAGCCCAGGGCGCTGCGTGGGCAAAAAAGAAGTGGTCGCACTATCGCGTCGACGGCGTCGACCTGGCGAACAAGGACGCGCTGAACGAAGCCACGCGCCTGCGTCGCGACCACTTTTTGCGGATCCAGGGTTTTGATGTGGCCTATGCCGATGTCCAGCACCTGAAAGGCCATGTGCAGCCGGGCAAGGTCAGCGAAGTGCTGGACAGCTGGAACACCGAGAAGGTGCAGTTCGTGGAAATCCTCGAAGCGGCGCAGATGCTGCAACAGGCCGAACAAAACCTGGCCGAGCAGGAAGTGAAGCTGCGCCACGAGGAAGAAAAGGTCATCAAGTTCAAGCGCGAGGACAGCGGCTTGCGCTTCACCATCACCTGCCTGGTGGCGTTTACCGTGTTCCAGGCGGGATTATTGATCTGGATTGCGACGCATCGCTGACCACTCGATTTCACTGAACAATACAAATCAAATGTGGGAGCGGGCTTGCTCGCGAAAGCGGCGGATCAGTCGGTACATGTATTGACTGATCCATCGCTTTCGCGAGCAAGCCCGCTCCCACATTCAGTTCCGCCTGATCAGACGCGAGAGGCAAACACCGCCTGATGGGCCCGGCACTGCTCCGCCGTCAGCATGAATACGCCATGCCCGCCGTTCTGGAACTCCAGCCAGGCAAAATCCACTTCCGGGTACAGCGCTTCAACGTGCACCTGGCTGTTGCCCACCTCGACAATCAGCAAGCCCTTCTCGGTCAGATGATCGGCCGCCTCGGCCAACATCCGGCGCACCAGGTTCAAGCCATCGTCACCGCAGGCCAGGCCCAATTCGGGTTCGTGCTGGTATTCATCGGGCATGTCGGCAAAGTCTTCGGCATCGACATACGGCGGGTTGGACACAATCAGGTCAAAACGCTGGCCGGGCAAACCGTCGAAGCCATCACCCTGCACGGTGTACACGCGCTCGTCGGCGCCATGGCGCTCGATGTTCTGGTTGGCGACTTCCAGCGCTTCGAAGGACAAGTCCCCCAGCACCACTTCGGCTTCCTGGAACTCGTAGGCACAGGCGATGCCGATGCAACCGGAGCCGGTGCACAGGTCAAGGATGCGCGCCGGCGGCTGGGCCAGCCAGGGTTCAAAGCGGTTTTCGATCAACTCGCCAATCGGTGAGCGCGGGATCAGCACGCGCTCGTCGACGATAAACGACATGCCGCAGAACCAGGCTTCTTTCAACAGGTAGGCCGTGGGCACGCGCTCGTGGATACGGCGATGCAGCAGACGCTGTACGTGGGAAATCTCTTCTTCTTCGAGGTTGCAGTCCAGGTAGCTGTCGGCAATTTCCCAAGGCAGGTGCAGTGCACCCAGTACCAATTGCCGGGCTTCGTCCCAGGCATTGTCCGTACCATGGCCAAAAAACAGGTCTTCCCCATGGAAACGGCTGACAGCCCAACGGATATGGTCGCGCAAGGTGCGCAGGCGGGAAGTGATCACGGGGGCAAGCTCCAGGAAAAAACGACTGGCAATTCTAACAGCCTTAAGCTGTACGGACGATGTATGAAAAACTGCGACGGCGGGTCAGACTCAACCTGATTCAAGGTTTTTCTGCTATACCGCTGTCCCTCTTGACATGGCTGTAGGCCAACAACGGCGCACCTTACGTTAGTAGCGATTCACAGAACCGCTCAGCCAGAGGACAATGTCGCAAAAGCCCCACTCACAGGAGCCCCAGAATGTCCGTTCCAAAGACGATGTTTCAACTCAGCGGTCGCGGTTACGCACCGGCCAATTTGAGCCACGCGACCCTTGTGATCATCGATGCCCAGAAAGAATATTTGAGCGGCCCGCTCGCCCTGTCGGGCATGGACGCCGCCGTGGAAAACATCAAGCAACTGAGTGCTGCCGCCCGCAAGGCCGGGCGCCCGATCGTGCATGTCCGTCACCTGGGCACCGTCGGCGGCCTGTTCGACCCCCAGGGCGAGCGTGGCGAATTCATCCCCGGCCTGGAGCCGCACGATGACGAAACCATCATCGGCAAGCTGCTGCCCAGCGCTTTCCACGGCACGCAGCTGGAAAAAACCCTGCAGGAGCTGGGCTCTCTGGACTTGATCGTCTGTGGTTTCATGAGCCACTCCAGCGTCAGCACCACGGTGCGCGCAGCGAAGAACCTGGGCTTTCGTTGCACCCTGGTGGAAGACGCCTGCGCCACCCGCGACCTGCCTTACAAGGGCGGCATCCTCAGCGCCGAACATGTGCAGCAAACGGAAATGGCCATCATGGCCGACAACTTCGCCACCCTCGCCTTGACCCAAGATCTGATCTGATCGCCCTGTTGATGAGCGGCGCGGCCACCTCAGGCCCCGCTCATCCGCTAAAGCCTGTCATTTACCGCAATTGCCTCCCAGCCCGGAACAAGTTGTTTATCTTCCGGTCGAAGGGCCGATACCCTGGAGGAAAGGTCGGAATGAAGATATCCGATGGTTTTGACGCTCGTCGCTTGCGCCCCAAGGGCCCGAGCAACTGGCGTCTGCGCCTGGGCGTGGCGTTTGCTGCGTTGCTCGCGCTGTTTGGCTTGCTGCTTTCGTTGGCGGGTGCAGCCGCGCTGCTGGGCCATTCGCCCGCGCTCGGCGAGCTCAATACCAGCCCCGGCGGCGCGGCGCTGCTGTTGGCCGGCGGGCTGTTGATCCTGTGGCTGGGAATTTGGTGGTGGCGCCGTTGCCGGCGCCGTATGCACCAGCCGCTGTCGCTGAACATCGCCTCGCACCTGATGAAAAAGCACGATTGAGGGAACACTGATAGCGTTTTGTCCCGCATCAACCGCCTCGATTTGGGTAAACTGCCCGCCCTTCGCGGAGGCTGACATGCAAGACGACGATTTTTCCCTGTTCAAAAACGAGCTGCGCGGTGTCAAGCCGATCAAGCACGACCGTGCCGACACCGGCAAACCCAAGACCGACCGCGCACAGATCGCCAAACTGCGCCAGGCGGCCACGGTGCGTACGGATGCCACCACGGTGGACGGTCTGTCGGACCAGTTCGTGATTGACGTCAGCCCCGAGGACGAGTTGATGTGGTCCCGCGACGGGGTCCAGGAAAGCCAGGTGCGCAAGCTCAAGGCCGGACAGATCCCCTTCGAAGGCAGCCTCGACCTGCACGGCATGACTGTGGAAAAGGCCCGGGAAACCCTCTGGGCCTTCCTGGCCGAAGCCACCAAGTTCGAAATCCGCTGCGTGCGCGTGACCCACGGCAAGGCCGTGCGCCTGGACGGCAAGCGCCCGATGATCAAAAGCCACGTCAACACCTGGTTGCGCCAGCACACCCAAGTGCTCGGTTTCACCTCCTGCCAACCGCGCCATGGCGGTGCCGGGGCGGTGTATGTGATGCTCAAGCGCACGATGCTCGAAGGGCGTGACGAGTAACCCACGCTTGCAGCGATCTGCCGGCCACCGTACCCTTGCACTTTGCGAAAATCCCACAGGTAGTTTCATGTCCCTGGAACAGAATTACACAGCGATCCTCGGCCAAATCGGCGAGGACGTTTCCCGCGAGGGCCTGCTCGACACGCCAAAACGTGCCGCCAAGGCCATGCAGTACCTTTGCCGCGGCTACGAGCAAACCCTGGAAGAGGTCACCAACGGTGCCCTGTTCAGCTCCGATAACAGCGAAATGGTGCTGGTCAAGGACATCGAGTTGTACTCGCTGTGCGAACACCACCTGCTGCCGTTCATCGGCAAGGCCCATGTCGCCTATATCCCTAGCGGCAAGGTCCTGGGCCTGTCGAAGGTCGCGCGGATTGTCGATATGTATGCCCGTCGCCTGCAGATCCAGGAAAACCTCAGCCGCCAGATCGCCGAAGCGGTCCAGCAGGTGACCGGTGCCCTGGGCGTTGCCGTGGTGATCGAGGCCAAGCACATGTGCATGATGATGCGCGGTGTGGAGAAACAGAATTCGTCGATGATCACCTCGGTGATGCTGGGTGAGTTCCGCGAAAACGCGGCGACCCGCAGCGAGTTCCTCAGTCTGATCAAGTAACAGGCTGCGTCAGAAAAAACCGGCATTCATCGCCGGTTTTTTTTCGCCTGTAAAAATCAGGTAAGCTGCGGCCCCTTCTGTCCTGGGCAAGAGGTTTCAGCCATGTTCGTCAAAGCACTTCGAGTGGGCCTCGGCCACGTCATCATCGCGGGCGACTTACTTACCCGCCCGCGTAAAAAGCAGCGCCCCGCCGAGCAACAGGCACAGGTCAATGAAGCGGCCAAGGGCCTGACCCTGTACCAATTCCACGCCTGCCCGTTCTGCGTGAAAACCCGCCGCACCCTGCACCGCCTGAATGTGCCGGTGGCGCTCAAGGATGCGAAGAACAACGAGCAAGACCGCCAAACATTGCTTACCCAAGGCGGCAAGATCAAGGTGCCGTGCCTGCGCATCGAAGAAAATGGCCAGACCACCTGGATGTATGACTCCAAGGTAATCATCGACTACCTGGACAAGCGCTTCGCCGCGATCTGACAGAAAACGCAGTGCACATGTGGGAACGGGCGTGCTCGCGATGGCAGTGTGTCAGTCAATTATTCGACAACTGACCCTCCGCCATCGCGGGCAAGCCCGCTCCCACATTTAGGTCGCGCCTATCAGTCGAGCATCGGCACATGCCGGGGATGGCTGGCCACGCGCGCAAGCCAGGCTTGTACGGCCGGATAAGGGCTCAGGTCAAAACCACCCTCATGGGCCACATGGGTGTAGGCATACAGCGCAATGTCGGCGATCGAATACTGGTCGCCCACCAGGTATGGCGTGGCTTGCAGCTGTTTTTCCATGACCCTCAGCGCCTTGTAGCCGCCTTTATGGGTGGTCTTGTACTCCTCCAGCCGATCCTCCGGCAGCCCCAGGTAAAGCTGGATAAACCGCGCCACGGCAATGTACGGTTCATGGCTGTACTGCTCGAAAAACTGCCACTGCAACACCTGGGTGCGCAGGCGCGGTTCGCTGGGCAGGAACTCGCTGCCGTCGGCGAGGAAGTTGAGGATGGCGTTGGATTCCCACAGGCAGGTGCCGTCTTCGAGCTCCAGGACCGGGATCTTGCCGTTGGGGTTCTTCGCCAGGAACTCGGCGGTCTGGGTGTCGCCGTTCAAAATATCGACATTCACCCACTCGTATGCGATGCCGAGCAGGTTGAGCATCAACTTGACCTTGTAGCAGTTGCCCGAGCGGTAATCGCCATAAACCTTGTACATGAAGCTCCCCTTATGCCGCTTGCGCGAGCTGTGCTTGACGGATCACCGCCGCGAGACGCTTGAGACCTTCGTCCAGGCGCGTCGGGTCGATGTGGCTGAAATTGAGCCGCAGGTGCCCGTGGTGCTGGTCCGGCTCGGAAAAGAACGGTTCACCGGGCATGAACGCCACGTCCTGGTCGAGCGCTGGTGCCAATAAAGTGCGGGTATCGAGGGGTTGTTTCAAGGTCAGCCAGAAGAATAATCCACCCTGGGGCACTTGCCAGTCCGCCAGTTCCTCGAAATGTCGCGTCAGTGCCAGCTGGAATCCATCGCGCCGCTCACGGTAAAAACTGCGCAATTGCCCCAGGTGTTGCTGGTAGCGCTCGGTGCCGATCCACTGCATGGCCTGCCACTGGCCGACGCGGTTGGTGTGCAGGTCCGCCGACTGCTTGAGCTTGAGCAGGTAGGGAAACAGGTCGGGGCTGGCGATCAGGTAGCCGACCCGTAAACCGGGGAGCAAGGTCTTGGATACGGTGCCGGTGTAGATCCAGCTGGCCTTGCGTAACCGGCTGACAATCGGCCGCGCACTGCCGCCGTCGAAGGTCAGTTCACGGTAGGGCTCGTCTTCGATCAGGGTCACGCCGAACTCATCCAGCAGCGCCGCTACCGCATCGCGCTTGGCTTCGCTGTAGCGCACCGCCGAGGGGTTCTGGAAGGTCGGGATCAGGTAGATGAACGCCGGGCGATGGCGTTCCAGGCGGCTGCGCAGTGCCGTCAAGTCCGGGCCATCGGCTTCCAGCTCCACGGTCAGGCAATCGGCGCCGAACAGTTGGAAGATCTGCAGGGCCGCCAGGTAGGTCGGGCCCTCCAGCAGGATCTGCGTGCCTTGGTCGATATACAGCTTGGCCGCCAGGTCCAGGGTTTGCTGCGAGCCGCTGACCACCAGGACCTGGCTGGCATTGCAGGCTACCCCCAGCGCCCGCGCTTCGGCCGCCAGCAACTCGCGCAATTGCGGCTCGCCTTCACTCATGCCGTACTGGCCCATGGCCGGTGGCATAGCTTGCCAATCCAGCGCCGGCAGCATGGCTTCGGCTGGCAGGCCACCGGCAAATGACATGACCTGCGGGCGCTGGGCCGCCGCGAGGATTTCACGGATCAAGGAGCTTTTAAGGCGCGAAACACGTTCTGAGAAAGCCATAGGGTCACCGGTAGCAAAGCCTGGGGAAAATACGTCAAACTGGTTGACCAAAATTACGACGACCCAGGTAGATACGTCAATATGCTTGACCTTAAAAACCAGACCTCGCAGCAAGCCGCCATGGAAGCGTTCTTCTTCGGCTACCAGGCCTTTACCGCCAAGGCCGATGAAATGCTGGAGCGCCGAGGCTTGAGCCGGGTGCATCAGCGCATTGTGTTTTTTATCGCACGCTACCCGGCCTTGAGCGTCAAACAACTGCTGGAACTGCTGGGGGTGAGCAAGCAGGCGCTGAATATGCCGCTGCGCCAATTGCAGGAAATGCACCTGGTCGACAGCGTGGCCTCGGACACCGACAAACGTAAGCGCCTGCTGCACTTGACCGAGGAAGGCCAGCGCTTCGAACACGCCCTGCGCCGCGAGCAAGTCAAGTTGCTGCAGCGCGCCTTTGCCGAAGCCGGCGAGGACGCGGTGAATGGTTGGCTGGCGGTGAACAAGGCGCTGACCCTGCCTTGAAATTGGCCTTTCATCTTTTTTGCACACATAATCGCAAACATTATTTGCTTTATTTGTATACAAAAGCATAATTCGCTTCGTGCGAGTTCCTGACCTACTGGTCAACAAAGCCCGCTGGTACCTCAAAGCGCCGCTGCCCCACTCATGTGTCCGGCGCTGGAAATAACAATAAAACTCTTGAGGAGTACTTGCTGTGGAAAGCCATAAATCCGACGCCCCGACCCTGGACCTCAGTCCGCCGCATCTTGCGACCACAAAGCAGGGTTGGCTGGAACGCCTGTTCAAACTCAGCCTGCATGGCACCACAGTGAAGACCGAACTGATCGCCGGCCTCACCACGTTTATCACCATGGCCTACATCATTTTCGTCAACCCCAACATCATGGCCGACGCCGGCATCGACCACGGCGCCGCCTTTGTCGCGACCTGTATCGCCGCCGCGCTAGGCTGCCTGTTGATGGGCCTGTACGCCAACTGGCCGGTCGGCCTGGCGCCGGGCATGGGCTTGAATGCGTTTTTTACCTACACCGTGGTCGGCACCATGGGCTACACCTGGGAGACCGCGCTGGGTGCGGTGTTTATCTCCGGCGTGCTGTTCATGATCCTGACGCTGTCGCGCATCCGCGAATGGCTGCTCAACAGCATCCCGGTGAGCCTGCGCCATGCCATGGGCGCCGGGGTGGGTCTGTTCCTGGGGGTGATCGGCCTGAAAACCGCCGGCATCATCGTGGCCAGCCCCGCCACCCTGATCAAGCTCGGTTCCCTGCATGAGCCGGCGCCGCTGCTGGCGGCCGTGTGCTTCCTGCTGATCGCGATCCTCAGCTATCACCGGGTGTTCGGCGCGATCCTGATCAGCATCATCGCCGTCACCCTGGCCGGCTGGGGCCTGGGCCTGGTGCAGTACCAGGGTATCGTTGCCGCACCGCCGAGCCTGGCGCCCACCTGGATGGCGATGGATGTGATGGGCGTGTTCAACGTGAGCATGATCAGCGTGGTATTCGCCTTCCTGTTTGTACACATGTTCGACACCGCCGGCACCTTGATGGGCGTCGCCCAGCGTGCAGGCCTGGTGAAGGCCGATGGCAAGATCGAAAACCTCTCGCGGGCCTTGAAAGCCGACAGTGCCTCCAGCGTGTTTGGCGCGGTGGTCGGTGTGCCGCCGGTCACCAGTTACGTGGAAAGCGCTGCGGGTGTGGCGGCCGGTGGGCGCACCGGGCTGACGGCCGTGACCGTGGGCGTGCTGTTTGTGGCGGCGATGTTTTTCGCCCCGCTGGCGGGCATGATTCCTGCGTATGCCACGGCCGGCGCGCTGATTTATGTAGCGATGCTGATGATGAGCGGCATGGCCCATATCGAATGGGACGACGCCACCGACAGCATTCCGGCGATTGTCACGGCAATCATGATGCCCCTGACCTTCTCGGTCGCCGACGGCATCGCTCTGGGCTTTATCACCTACGTGGCGCTCAAGGCCGGTACGGGCAAGTACAAACAGATTTCCATCAGCCTGTGGGTGCTGTGCGCGATTTTCATCGCCAAGTTTGTGTTCCTGTAACGCGTAAGCTGGCGAAAACCGCCTCACCTCCGGGTGGGGCTTTTGCATGTATGGAGGAATGTAATGAGCGTGGAAACCTGGCTGCTGTTCAGCGGCGCTGCTTTGATCGTGATCCTGATTCCAGGGCCGCTGTCGCTGCTGATGATCAGCAACAGCCTGAACTACGGCCTGCGCCGTTCGTATCCGGCGTTTCTGGGCGGGGTGTTCGCCTCGATCTGCCTGTTGAGCGCCTCGGCCCTGGGCCTGGGCGCGCTGTTGCTGGCATCGGAGCAGTTGTTCAGCGCCCTGAAGATCGTCGGTGCGCTGTACTTGTTCTACCTCGCCTGGCAGAGCTGGCAACAATCGCGCCTGCCGTCCAAGGGCGCCGTGGTACCGGACGCAGCGCCTGTGCCGCGTTTTCGTGCACTGTTTGGCCGGGCGTTTGTGTTGGGCGCCAGCAACCCCAAGGACATTCTGTTTTTCGCCGCCTTCCTGCCGCAGTTTCTCAGCAGCCAGCAACCGTTCCTGCCACAACTGCTGATCATGATCGCCACCTGGACCGTACTGGACCTGCTGTGCAAGCTGGCCTACGGCCTGGGTGCCCACGGTGCCGCGCGCTACCTGCGCACCGGCAAGGGCCAGAGCTGGTTCAATCGCTTCAGTGCCGGACTGTTTGGCAGCGCTGGGGCGGCGTCGCTGCTCAGGGGCTAACACACAACCCTGTGGGAGCTGTCGAGCCCCGGCGAGGCAGCTCCCACAAGGGTTCCTCTGGTTCGCTGGCATTGGCTCATGACCCGCCTTTTTGCGGGCAAAAAAAAGCCCGCAGTGTGCGCGGGCGAAACCAACGAAGAGCATTTGGGGGTGTGAAGCCAGGTGACGACTCAGCTACCGCGATAGGTGGAGTAGCTGTAGGGCGAAATCAGCAGGGGCACATGGTAGTGATCCTGTTCGGCGCTGATGCCAAAGCGCAGCACCACCACATCGAGAAACGCCGGCTGGGGCAATTGCACACCACGGGCGCGGTAGTAATCCCCGGCACTGAACTGCAACTGGTAGACGCCACTGCGGTAGTCATCACCTTGCAGCAGCGGGGCGTCGCAACGGCCATCGCTGTTGGTCAGGGTGCTGGCGACCAGTTCCAGCTGGGCGCCTTCGACGCGATACAGTTCAACCTTGATGGCGCTGCCTGGGCAGCCGTGCGCGGCGTCCAGTACGTGTGTGGTCAGTCGTCCCATGGATCGGAGCTCCCAAGTCATCAGTTAATAAGCGGCCGCACCTTTGCGGGGCACTGAAAAGCCGGCGATGGCTGATTAAGACACTTTTAAAAAAAATTGTACACAATAAATTCAACAAATCCCCTTCCCTCCTGCAGCAGCAGGCTTGTCGACCGTGCCGGTGTATCCCTCAGCAATGCCGTCACTCGACGCTGGCCATCGTCGGCAAGCCAGGGCCTACAGTAAAGCTGCGTCGTAGGTTTGCATATTTTAGTTGACCAGTCGGGCAAGTTTCTTGCAAGGATAGGTCGAGGCGACCGCCTGGAAAAAATGCAAAAATACAGGCTTACAAAGTGAGCATTAAGTTGTATACAATCAGTCCATCGCTGTGACGCAACAGCCGCCACACCCTTGATCACGAACAAGAAGGAAGACTGCAGTGAGCGCTGACTACCCACGCGACCTGATCGGTTACGGCAGTAACCCTGCGCACCCACACTGGCCTGGCAAGGCGCGTATCGCCCTGTCGTTCGTACTCAATTACGAAGAAGGCGGTGAGCGCAATATCCTGCATGGCGACAAAGAGTCCGAAGCCTTCCTCTCGGAAATGGTCTCGGCCCAACCGCTGCAAGGCGCGCGCAACATGAGCATGGAGTCGCTGTACGAATACGGCAGCCGTGCCGGCGTGTGGCGCATCCTCAAGCTGTTCAAGGAATTCGACATTCCGCTGACCATCTTCGCCGTGGCCATGGCCGCCCAGCGCCACCCCGAGGTGATCCGCGCGATGGTCGCCGCCGGCCACGAGATCTGCAGCCACGGCTACCGCTGGATCGACTACCAGTACATGGACGAGGCCCAGGAGCGTGAGCACATGCTCGAGGCCATCCGCATCCTCACCGAGCTGACCGGCGAGCGCCCGCTGGGCTGGTACACCGGGCGCACCGGCCCCAATACGCGGCGGCTGGTGATGGAGGAAGGTGGCTTTCTGTATGACTGCGACACCTATGACGACGACCTGCCCTACTGGGAACCCAACAACCCCACTGGCAAGCCGCACCTGGTGATCCCCTACACCCTGGACACCAACGACATGCGCTTTACCCAGGTCCAGGGGTTCAACAAGGGCGATGACTTTTTCGAGTACCTCAAAGACGCGTTCGACGTGCTGTATGCCGAAGGGGCAGAGGCGCCGAAGATGCTGTCCATTGGCCTGCATTGCCGCCTGATCGGCCGCCCGGCGCGCCTGGCTGCACTCAAGCGCTTTATCGAATACGCCAAGGGCCATGATCAGGTGTGGTTCGCCCGCCGCGTCGATATTGCCCGCCACTGGCATGACGTCCACCCTTTCCAGGGAGCCGCCAAATGACTGCTTTCCAGACCTTGAAACCATCGGCCCTCAGCCGCGACGCATTCGTCGCAGCTTTTGCCGATATCTACGAACACTCGCCATGGGTGGCCGAAAAGGCCTTCGACCTGGGCCAGGACGCCTCGATCGACGAGATCGAAACCCTGCACCAGCGCATGAGCGATATCCTATTGAGCGCCGATCACACCAGGCAACTGGCCCTGATCAACGCTCACCCGGACCTGGCGGGCAAAGCTGCCGTCCAGGGCCAACTGACCGAAGCCAGCACGAATGAACAAGCTGGCGCCGGTATCCACCAATGCACGGCCGAAGAGTTTTCTCGCTTCACCGAGCTGAACGACGCCTACAAGGCCAAGTTCAAGTTTCCCTTCATCATGGCGGTAAAAGGCAGCAACCGGCATCAGATCCTCGCCGCGTTTGAAACGCGCATCCACAACCCGGTCGACACCGAGTTCAAGTGCGCGCTGGCAGAGATCAACAAGATCGCGTTGTTCCGTTTATTGACCCTCTAAACGACCATCCCCAGCCACTCTATCTAAGGCAGACAAGAAGAATGAAAGCTTACGCCGTACCTTTCGAAAAGTTCGTCAACCTGGCCGACGCCCGCCTGGGCACCAAGATCATCTCGGTGACCGATGACTGGTTCGCCGACGCCAACCGACTGTTCCAGCCGACCCCGGCCGTATGGAAGGAGGGCGTTTTCGATGATAACGGCAAGTGGATGGACGGCTGGGAGTCACGCCGCAAGCGCTTCGAAGGCTTCGACAGCGCAGTGATCCGCCTGGGCGTACCGGGTTCGATCAAGGGCGTGGACATCGACACTTCATTCTTCACCGGCAACTTCCCGCCATCGGCGTCCCTGGAAGGCTGCTTCCTGACTACCGGCGAGCCCGATGACAACACCCAGTGGGTCGAAGTGCTGTCTGCCGTGGAGTTGCAGGGCAACAGCCATCACTTCCACGAGATCAACAACGACCAGGCGTTCAGCCACCTGCGCTTCAACATCTACCCGGATGGTGGCGTTGCCCGTCTGCGCGTGTACGGCATTCCGTTCCGCGACTGGTCGGCCGTGGGCGACAACGAACAAGTGGACCTGGCCTCCTCCCTCAATGGCGGGCGTGCCCTGGCGTGCTCCGACGAGCACTTCGGGCGCATGGGCAACATCCTCAACCCGGGCCGTGGCATCAACATGGGCGATGGCTGGGAAACCGCGCGCCGTCGCACGCCAGGCAATGACTGGGTAATCGTCGCGCTGGGGCATGCCGGCGAGATCGACAAAGTAGTGGTCGACACTCTGCACTTCAAGGGCAACTACCCGGACACGTGCTCGATCCAGGGCGCGTTCGTCAAGGGCGGTACCGACAGCCAGATCGAAACCCAATCGCTGTTCTGGCGTGAACTGCTGCCAGCACAGAAGCTGGAAATGCACGCCGAACACACCTTCGCCGAGCAGATCAAGGCGCTGGGTCCGATCACCCACATCCGCCTCAACGTGTTCCCGGACGGTGGTGTAAGCCGCCTGCGGGTGTTCGGCAAGGTCGCTAAGTAAGCAGTGAACCCAATCGCGGGCAAGCCCGCTCCCACAGGGGAATGCATTCCAAATGTGGGAGCGGGCTTGCCCGCGATAGCAACAGCCCCAACAACACAGCATTCGGATAAGAAGACAGCCATGCGCACACTGATGATCGAACCCTTGACCAAAGAAGCCTTCGCCCCTTTCGGAGACGTTATCGAAACCGATGGCAGCGATCACTTCATGATCAACAACGGCTCGACCATGCGCTTTCATAAACTGGCGACGGTTGAAACCGCCACGCCAGAAGATCACGCCATCATCAGCATCTTCCGCGCCGACGCGCAGGACATGCCGCTGACCGTGTGCATGCTGGAAAGACACCCGCTGGGCAGCCAGGCCTTTATTCCGCTGCTCGGCAACCCCTTTCTGATCGTGGTCGCGCCCATTGGCGATGCACCTGTATCAGGCTTGGCCCGCGCCTTCGTCACCAACGGCAGGCAGGGCATTAATTACCATCGCGGCGTCTGGCACCACCCGGTGCTGACGATCGAAAAGCGGGATGACTTCCTGGTGGTTGATCGCAGTGGCACAGGCAATAACTGCGATGAGCATTTTTTCAAAGAGGATGAGCGGTTGATCCTTGCCCCCCACCAATAAGAGAAGGTCCGATCACCCGACAACAAGGGTGACGGGCGAGAGGTAAAGACTGTGGAAGCACATCTGTTGGAATGGCTGAACCTGAGCGTGCGCTGGGTTCATATGATCACTGGCGTGGCCTGGATCGGTGCGTCTTTCTATTTTGTATGGCTGGAAAACAACCTTAACCGCGTCAACCCAAAAAGCGGCCTGGCTGGCGATTTATGGGCGATCCACGGTGGCGGTATCTACCACCTGGAAAAATACAAACTGGCCCCGCCGACCATGCCGGACAACCTGCACTGGTTTAAATGGGAAGCCTATTTCACCTGGATGTCGGGCGTCGCGCTGCTGTGCGTGGTGTTCTACCTCAACCCGACGCTGTACCTGCTCGCCCCCGGCAGCAGCCTCAGTGGTACCGAAGGCGTGTTGCTGGGCATTGGCTCACTGTTCGCTGGCTGGTTCATCTACTCCTTTCTTTGCGACTCGGCCCTGGGCAAACGCCCTGCCCTGCTCGGTTTTATCCTGTTCGTCCTGTTGATCGGCGCGGCCTACGGCTTCAGCAAGGTGTTCAGCGGTCGCGGTGCATACCTGCATGTGGGTGCGATCATCGGCACCATCATGGTCGGCAACGTGTTCCGCATCATCATGCCGGCCCAGCGTGCGCTGGTGGCAGCGATTGCAGAAAACCGCACGCCAGACCCGGCACTGCCGGCCAAGGGCCTGCTGCGTTCGCGACACAACAACTACTTCACCCTGCCCGTGCTGTTCATCATGATCAGCAACCACTTCCCGAGCACCTACGGCAGCCAGTACAACTGGTTGATCCTGGCCGGGATCGCGGTGGCGGCGGTGTTGGTGCGCCACTACTTCAACACCCGTCATGACAGCCAGAAATACGCATGGACCCTGCCGGTCGGCGCCCTGGCGATGATCTGCCTGGCCTATGTCACCGGGCCAAAACCTGTGGCGACTGCACCGGATGTGGCCAAGGCGCCAGCGGCCATCGAGTATCAGCCGTTGCCGGAAACCGCAGTGGGCGGTGGTCTCAAGCCAGCCGCCCCTGCCGCTCCCGCCCCGGCCGCCGAACCGGCTCCAGCCCAGGCTTCGACGGACTTTGGCAAGGTCCACAGCGTGATTGAACAACGCTGCACCGTGTGCCATTCGGCCAAGCCCACCAGCCCGCTGTTCAGTGCCGCGCCAGCCGGGGTGATGTTCGATACCCCGGCGCAGATCCAGCAGCAGGCGGCGCGTATCCAGGCGCAGGCGGTTGCCAGCCAGATCATGCCACTGGGCAACATCACCCAGATGACCCAGCAGGAGCGGGAGTTGATTGGTAGTTGGATCAATCAAGGAGCGCGCACCAATTAACTGATCAGCGCAGATCACACTGTAGGAGCTGGCAAGCCCGCTCCTACAGTTGAGAGGTGCTGTGTTTTGAAGATTGGGTTTCACCTGGCAATTGACTGCCAAACAACACAAAAATAAAAAAGATCCGAGGTGTTGCATGTCCGAGTTAGCCGAGCCGCAGATTCCTGCCGCACCCGCCATGGTGCGGCTGCCCCTTTTGCAACTGATCCTGGTAGGCCTGCAACATGTACTGCTGATGTACGGCGGCGCAGTGGCCGTGCCGCTGATCATCGGACAAGCCGCGGGCTTGAGTCGTGAAGAAATCGCCTTTTTGATCAACGCCGACCTGCTGGTGGCGGGGATCGCGACCATGGTCCAATCCTTCGGGATAGGCCCGCTGGGCATCCGTATGCCGGTGATGATGGGCGCCAGTTTCGCCGCTGTCGGCAGCATGGTCGCCATGGCGGGCATGCCGGGCATCGGCCTGCAAGGGATCTTCGGCGCAACCATCGCCGCCGGGTTCTTTGGCATGCTCATCGCGCCATTCATGTCCAAGGTGGTGCGCTTCTTCCCACCGCTGGTGACCGGCACGGTGATCACGGCCATCGGTCTTTCGTTGTTTCCAGTGGCGGTGAACTGGGCTGGCGGTGGTGCTACCGCCGTGCAGTTCGGCTCGCCGATCTACCTGGCCATCGCCGGCCTGGTGCTGGCCACCATTCTGTTGATCAACCGTTTCATGCGTGGGTTCTGGGTCAATATCTCGGTACTGATCGGCATGGCCCTGGGCTACGCCTTGTGCGGACTGCTCGGCATGGTCGACCTCGGCGGCCTGGAGCAGGCGCCGTGGGTGCAAGTGGTCACGCCCTTGCACTTCGGCATGCCCACATTCGAATTGGCACCGATCCTGTCGATGTGCCTGGTGGTGGTGATTATCTTCGTCGAATCCACCGGCATGTTCCTCGCGCTGGGCAAGATCACCGGCCAGGAAGTCACCCCGAAAATGCTGCGACGCGGCCTGCTGTGCGATGCCGGCGCGTCGTTCTTTGCCGGGTTCTTCAATACCTTCACCCATTCTTCTTTCGCCCAGAACATCGGCCTGGTGCAGATGACCGGGGTGCGTTGCCGCTCGGTGACGATCATGGCCGGGGCCTTTTTGATTGTCCTCAGCCTGCTGCCCAAGGCGGCGTTTTTGGTGGCTTCGATTCCTCCTGCGGTGCTGGGCGGCGCGGCCATCGCGATGTTCGGCATGGTGGCCGCAACCGGGATCAAGATCCTCCAGGAAGCCGACATTGCCGACCGGCGCAACCAGTTGCTGGTGGCGGTCAGCATCGGCATGGGCCTGATCCCGGTGGTACGCCCGGAGTTCTTTGCCCAGTTACCGTTGTGGATGAGCCCGATTACCCATAGCGGCATTGCCATGGCCACGCTTAGCGCGTTGTCGCTGAACGTGCTGTTCAACATCCTGGGCGGCTCAGAACGCCCCGCAGTTGCCCATACGCATTGATTCCTTCGTTACGACAAAAATAACAACGAACAGGGAACATCCACATGCACACCCTAGACCTGGGGCCGGCCACACGCCGTGCCCCATTCTCGCCCCCCGCGCTCTTTTACAGCGCACTTGAGCACAGGCTCTGGAGCCAGTATTCTCCGCGCCCGCTCGAATCGACTCAAAAAAAAACAGCGAATGTAAAAGCTGACTTAAAGGCCAACTTATCCCGGCCTTATGTTGGCTGCCAAAGTGCGCAAAAGTCCTCTGTATCCGACTGCATCCCATGTAGCCGGCGGGGATTTTTTGGCTTTTCAAACACTTTGGCGCAGCTCTTGCTAAAAGCATTAAAGCTGACCGAACAGACGATTTTTGCAGCGAACCAAAAGGCGCCACACCAGAGCGCCTGCGTAGAAGAAAAACCACAAAACTTTAGCTCGGGAGCAACCGAATGAAACGTACCGTGAACAGCCTGATGTTGGCCGGATCCCTGCTGGCCGGGGGCCAGGCAATGGCGGGTGACTTGCTGCAGTGGCAGAACAACAGCCTGACTTACCTGTGGGGCAAGAACTTCAAGGTCAACCCAGAGATCCAGCAAACCGTCACCTTTGAACACGCCGATGCGTGGAAGTACGGCGACAACTTCTTCTTCCTCGACCGTATCTTTTACAACGGCAAGGAAGACGGCAACGTCGGCCCCAATACTTACTACGGCGAGTTCAGCCCACGGCTGTCGTTTGGCAAGATCCTGGATAAGGACTTGTCCTTCGGCCCGATCAAAGATGTATTGCTGGCGTTCACTTACGAGTTCGGCGAAGGCGACAACGAGTCCTACCTGGTAGGCCCGGCATTCGACCTGAACATCCCCGGCTTCGACTACTTCCAGTTGAACTTCTACCAGCGCCAGACCGAAGGCAATCGCCCGGGTGATGGTGTCTGGCAGATCACGCCGGTATGGTCTTACACCATTCCCGTGGGCAACTCCGACGTACTGATCGACGGCTTCATGGACTGGGTGGTGGATAACGACAAGAACGCCCGTGGTACTTACCACGCCAACTTGCACTTCAACCCGCAGGTCAAGTATGACCTGGGCAAAGCCATGAACTGGGGCGCCAAGCAGTTGTATGTCGGTTTTGAATACGACTACTGGAAGAACAAGTACGGGATCCAGGACAGCGGCGCGTTCGAGACCAACCAGGACACGGCCAGCCTGTTGGTCAAGTACCACTTCTAAGGCCTCCCCTGTGGGAGCGGGCTTGCCCGCGATAGCGGAGTGTCAGCCAGCCCAAGTATTGGCTGATTCACCGCCATCGCGGGCAAGCCCGCTCCCACACAAGCCCGCGCCCCGATTCAGTTCGGGGTCAGGCCCAGGAACCGCTGCAACTCCTCGCGCTTGGCCAATGCATCGCGCCGCCCCAACTCGATCAACTCGCTGCAATACCCTGCCTCGAACAACAGATAGCTGAGCACCCCTGCCCCGCTGGTCTTGGTCGCCCCTGGCCCACGCAAGAACAACCGCAATGCCGCCGGCAGTTCCTGGCGATGGCGGGCCGCTATCTCGTCGATCGGCTGGCTGGGCGCAATCACCAACACATCGACCGGTGAAAGCCCCCGCGCGGCGCTGTTGGCCGGTTGCAGATGGCTGAACTGGTTAAGACGCTCCAGCAACTCGATGTCACTCTCGAGGCTGTCAATAAAGGTGCTGTTGAGCATATGCCCACCAATCTGCGCGAGGGTGGGCTGCTGGCCGGTGTAGCTGCGCTCCTGCGGCACCGAAGGGTCAGGGGAACGCGGGTTGCCACTGACCCCCACCACCAGCACCCGGGTGGCCCCCAGGTGCAGCGCAGGACTGATGGGCGCTGATTGCCGGACGGCACCATCGCCAAAATATTCCTGGTCCAGTTTGACCGGCGCAAACAGCAATGGGATCGCCGAACTGGCCAGCAGGTGCTCCACCGTCAACTGCGTGGGCAGGCCGATGCGCCGGTGGCGCAGCCAGGCGTCGATGGTGCCGCCGCCCTGATAGAACGTCACCGCCTGCCCCGACTCATAGCCGAACGCCGTCACCGCTACGGCATGCAGGTGCTTGTGGCGGATCGCCTCATTGATACCTTCAAAATGCAGCTTGTCTTGCAGCAACTCCCGCAACGGCGAGCTGTCGAGCAGCGCCACTGGCACCGGCGAGCCCAGGCCCAGCAGGCTGCGGGAGAGGAAACGGCTGGCCTGGTGAATCACCCCCGGCCAGTCGCTGCGCAGCACCAGATGGCTGCGAAAGCCCTGCCAGAATGCGGTGAGGCGCGCGATGGCGGCAGTAAAGTCCATGGCGCCACTGGCCAGGCTCACCGCGTTGATCGCCCCGGCCGAGGTGCCGACAATCACCGGGAAGGGATTGGCGGCCCCCGGAGGCAGCAACTCGGCAATCGCCGCCAGCACCCCGACCTGATACGCCGCACGCGCCCCGCCGCCGGAAAGAATCAAGCCTGTGACCGGTTCAGTGGGGCGCATTGCATAACTCCATGGGCGAGGGACAATCCGTTTGTTCAGCGGCGCTTTTCGTACAACTTGGGTTCGCCCGGTGGCCGGCTCTTGAAGCGGCGATGGGCCCACAGGTATTGCTCGGGGCACTCGCGCACCGCAGTTTCCACCCATTGGTTGATGCGCAGGCAATCGACTTCGTCGGATTCACCGGGGAAGTCGCGCAACGGCGGATGAATCACCATGCGGTAGCCGCTGCCATCGGCCAGGCGCTGCTGGGTAAAGGGCACCACCAACGCCTTGCCCAGGCGCGCAAACTTGCTGGTAGCGGTGACAGTGGCGGCCTGGATGCCGAACAACGGCACGAAAATGCTTTGCTTGGCGCCATAGTCCTGGTCCGGCGCGTACCAGATCGCCCGGCCGGCGCGCAGCAGCTTGAGCATGCCGCGCACGTCTTCACGCTCTACCGCCAGGGAGTCGAGGTTGTGGCGCTCGCGGCCACGGCGCTGGATAAAATCGAACAACGGGTTGCCGTGCTCGCGGTACATGCCGTCGATGGTGTGCTTCTGGCCGAGCAAAGCCGCGCCGATCTCCAGGGTGGTGAAATGCAGGGCCATGAGGATCACGCCCTTGCCTTCCAGTTGTGCCTGCTTGAGGTGCTCCAGCCCTTCAACATGGGCCAGGCGCGCCAGACGCTGTTTGGACCACCACCAGCTCATGGCCATCTCGAAAAAGGCGATGCCGGTGGAGGCAAAGTTTTCCTTGAGCAAATGTTTACGCTCTTGCGCGGACATCTGCGGGAAGCACAGTTCCAGGTTTCGCGCGGCAATGCGTCGACGTTCGCCGGCCACCCGGTACATAAACGCACCCAGTACACGACCAATGCCCAGCAGCGCCCGGTATGGCAGTTGGGTAATCAGCCACAACAGGCCGAGCCCCAGCCATAGCAGCCAGAAACGCGGGTGAAAAAATACAGCTCGAAAACGCGGGCGATCCATTACAGATTCCGGTAAAGACAGGGCCGCGCATTCTACAACGGTTCGACCCGGCTTGCGGCTAGCGGTTGTTCTCGTTATAAGTCTCGACACTTTTCGTGACAAGCCGCTTTGCCGACCATGAGCCAAACTGAATCGCTAGACCAAGATCCCGTATTCCAGCTCAAGGGCAGCATGCTCGCCATTACTGTGCTGGAACTGGCCCGTAACGACCTTGACGCCCTGGACCGCCAGCTCGCCGCCAAGGTCGCCCTGGCGCCGAATTTCTTCAACAATGCGCCGCTGGTGCTGGCCCTGGATAAATTGCCGGCCGGCCAGGGCGCGGTTGACCTGCCCGGGCTGATGCGCGTTTGCCGCCAACATGGCCTGCGCACCCTGGCCATCCGTGCCAACCGTATTGAAGACATCGCGGCGGCCATCGCTATTGAATTGCCAGTATTGCCACCGTCCGGTGCCCGCGAGCGTGTGCTCGACCCGGTAGAAGCTGAAGTGAAGAAAAAACCGGAAAAACCGGCAGAGCCGACGGTCAAGCCTACAAGGATCATCACCTCTCCCGTACGCGGTGGGCAGCAGATTTACGCCCAGGGCGGCGACCTGGTGGTGGTCGCTCCGGTCAGTCCCGGCGCGGAACTTCTCGCCGATGGCAACATCCATGTATACGGCCCAATGCGCGGTCGGGCACTGGCTGGGGTCAAGGGCGATACCAAGGCACGGATTTTCTGCCAGCAATTGAGCGCTGAGCTGGTGTCGATCGCCGGCCAGTACAAGGTTTCGGAAGATTTGCGCCGTGATCCGCTGTGGGGGGCCGGGGTACAAGTCAGCCTGTCGGGCGATGTGTTGAACATCATCCGTCTTTAACGGATACTGCCGCATTTTCCAAGCATCTCTGGACTCTGATAGCACAGCGAAACCGGCAAGACTTGTGTAGGAATAATTGAAAGCTGGCGTTTCCCTTACGGGAGGCACATCTTTTTCCTACGAAGGCTGTCCGCCTGCAGCGAGTTTCAAGAGATGTTTTTCAGGGACTGAGAGGTCCTTTTTCCTTAGGGGTGAAACACCTTGGCCAAGATTCTCGTGGTTACATCCGGCAAGGGTGGTGTGGGTAAGACCACCACCAGCGCCGCTATCGGTACCGGTCTCGCTCTGCGCGGCCACAAGACAGTCATCGTCGACTTCGACGTCGGTTTGCGTAACCTCGACCTGATCATGGGCTGCGAACGCCGCGTGGTGTATGACTTCGTCAACGTGGTCAACGGCGAAGCCAACCTGCAACAGGCCCTGATCAAGGACAAGCGCCTTGAAAACCTGTATGTACTGGCCGCCAGCCAGACCCGCGACAAAGACGCGCTGACCAAAGAAGGCGTGGAAAAAGTCCTGATGGAACTCAAGGAAACCTTTGAGTACGTGGTCTGCGACTCCCCGGCTGGTATCGAGACCGGTGCTCACCTGGCGATGTATTTCGCCGATGAAGCCATCGTCGTGACCAACCCGGAAGTGTCCTCGGTACGTGACTCGGACCGTATGCTGGGCCTGCTGGCCAGCAAATCCCGGCGCGCCGAGAAGGGCGAAGACCCGATCAAGGAACACCTGCTGCTGACCCGCTACAACCCTGACCGTGTCAGCAAGGGCGAAATGCTCGGCGTTGAAGACGTCAAGGAAATCCTGGCCGTGGCTCTGCTGGGTGTGATCCCGGAATCCCAGGCGGTGCTGAAAGCATCCAACCAGGGCGTACCGGTCATCCTCGACGACCAGAGCGACGCCGGCCAGGCGTACAGCGATGCCGTTGACCGCCTGTTGGGAAAAACCGTGGAACACCGCTTCCTCGATGTCGCGAAGAAGGGATTCTTCGAGCGCCTGTTTGGAGGCAACTAAACAATGAAATTTCTCGACTTCTTTCGCGCCAACAAAAAGCCAAGCACCGCATCGGTAGCGAAAGAGCGTCTACAGATCATCGTGGCGCACGAACGCGGCCAACGCAGCACGCCGGACTACCTGCCAGCCTTGCAGAAGGAACTGGTCGAGGTGATCCGCAAGTACGTCAATATCGGCAACGATGACGTGCATGTCGCCCTGGAAAACGACGGCAGCTGCTCGATTCTGGAACTCAATATCACCCTGCCTGATCGTTGATCGAACAGGCGGTCGCCACGGCGGCTCCGTCACCTTGATCCCCTTTGGGGAACCGGGTGGCCGAGCCGCCGTTGGCGTTTGTTACGAGGCTGTTTAATGCCGTTGTCCAATATCCATATCCTTCACCAGGATGACGCTGTCCTGGTGGTGAACAAGCCTACCCTGCTGCTGTCGGTGCCAGGTCGCGCCGACGACAACAAGGACTGCCTGATCACCCGCCTGCAGGAAAACGGTTACCCAGAGGCGCGTATCGTTCATCGCCTGGACTGGGAAACGTCGGGAATCATCCTGCTGGCCAGGGATGCCGACACCCACCGCGAACTGTCCCGCCAGTTTCACGACCGCGAAACAGAAAAGGCCTACACCGCCTTGTGCTGGGGCCAGCCGGAACTGGACAGCGGCAGCATCGACCTGCCGCTGCGCTATGACCCGCCGACCAAGCCGCGGCATGTGGTGGACCATGAGTTCGGCAAGCATGCGCTGACCTTCTGGAAAGTCCTGGAGCGTTGCGGGGATTGGTGCCGGGTCGAGCTGACGCCGATTACCGGGCGTTCGCACCAACTGCGGGTACACATGCTGTCCATCGGGCACCCGCTGCTCGGTGATGGCCTGTATGCCCATGAACAGGCCCTGGCCGCCTGGCCGCGCCTGTGCCTGCACGCGAGCATGTTGAGCTTTACCCACCCGCAAAGCGGCGAGCGCCTGCGCTTCGAGTGCCCTGCGCCTTTTTGAAGTGGTAACCCGATCCTCTGTGGGAGCTGGCGTGCCTGCTCCCACAGAGGTCTTGTGTTGCACTTAAGAAAGTAGCTTCAAGCCAAATCCTGAGCCAATACGGTAAACTCCGCGCATTGCTGTCTGGAGCTACTTATGCGCGAAGCGTTGAATCAAGGCCTGATCGACTTCCTCAAGGCCTCTCCCACTCCCTTTCATGCCACTGCGGCCCTCGCCCAGCGCCTGGAAGCTGCCGGTTTCCAGCGCCTCGACGAGCGCGAAACGTGGACCACCGAGGCCAACGGTCGCTACTACGTGACCCGCAACGACTCCTCGATCATCGCCTTCAAGATGGGCCGCCAGTCGCCCCTGCACGACGGCATCCGCCTGGTCGGCGCCCATACCGACAGCCCGTGCCTGCGGGTCAAGCCGCAACCTGAACTGCAACGCCAGGGCTTCTGGCAGTTGGGTGTGGAAGTCTATGGCGGTGCGCTGCTGGCACCGTGGTTCGACCGCGACCTTTCCCTCGCCGGCCGCGTGACGTTCCGGCGTGACGGCAAGGTCGAAAGCCAGTTGATCGACTTCAAACTGCCGATTGCCATCATCCCCAACCTGGCCATCCACCTGAACCGTGAAGCCAACCAGGGCTGGGCGATCAATGCCCAGACCGAGCTGCCGCCGATCCTCGCGCAGTTTGCCGGTGATGAGCGCGTGGACTTCCGCGCCGTGCTCACCGACCAACTGGCCCGCGAACATGGGCTGAACGCTGATGTGGTGCTCGACTACGAGTTGAGCTTCTACGACACCCAGGGCGCAGCGGTGATTGGCCTGCATGGCGACTTTATCGCCGGTGCCCGCCTGGACAACCTGCTGTCGTGCTATGCCGGCCTGCAAGCCCTGCTCACCAGCGAGACCGACGAAACCTGCGTGCTGGTATGTACCGACCACGAAGAAGTCGGCTCCTGCTCGGCCTGCGGTGCCGACGGCCCGATGCTGGAACAGACCCTGCGTCGCCTGCTGCCTGAAGGTGATGAGTTCGTACGGGCGATTCAGAAGTCGCTGCTGGTGTCTGCCGACAATGCCCACGGCATCCACCCCAACTATGCCGACAAGCATGACGCCAACCATGGCCCGAAACTCAATGCCGGCCCGGTAATCAAGGTCAACAGCAACCAGCGCTACGCCACCAACAGCGAAACCGCCGGGTTCTTCCGCCACCTGTGCATGGCTGAAGAAGTGCCGGTGCAGAGCTTCGTGGTGCGCAGTGACATGGGCTGTGGCTCGACCATCGGCCCGATTACCGCCAGCCACCTGGGCGTGCGCACCGTGGATATCGGCTTGCCGACATTCGCCATGCACTCGATCCGCGAGTTGTGCGGCAGCCACGATTTGGCGCACCTGGTAAAGGTGCTGAGTGCGTTTTACGCAAGTCGCGACCTGCCCTGAAAGGGGCGGCGCTTGCCCTCAAGCCGATCAGTTAAGCGAACGCAATACTCAAAGCAGCGAAGATCAAATGTGGGAGCGGGCTTGCTCGCGAAGACGTCCGCCCAGCAAACATTGATGTTGACTGCCCCACCGCTTTCGCGAGCAAGCCCGCTCCCACCGGGGATCTGCGCTTAACTGAACGGCATTAGGACTTGCCCGCGATGGCGATTCCCACCGCACTGCGGCGCTATCTGACACACATCAAGGCACCCCGCGCCAATCCCGCCTAGACTGACACTCATCCCTCAACGACAAGGCCGTCCCCACCATGATCCCGATGTCCGCCTTCCACGCCATGCTCATCCCCATCCTCACGGGCATGATCCTGCTGGCCGTTGGCTTCAACTTCCGCGACAAAAACCTCGGTGTATTTGGCATGTGGATCGGCATGCTGCTGATCCTCGCCACCATCGTCTACCGGATCCTGGCGAAACTGGCCGAATAATAAATGCACTCGCATTGGGCATAGCGCCCTCGTACACTCGGGCGATCCATCGTATTCAAGGTTGACCGCCTCGTGCTTGCCCGTCTGTTTGCTCTGCCACACTGCCTGCTCCTTTGCCTGCTGATCCTGTTGCCCATCGCCCCTGCCCAGGCGGTCGGCCTGCCCGGCATGCTGGGCAGCACCACCAAAGCCCAGCCACAGGCCGACGTGCCGCTGGGGCAGTCTTTGGACGAGGTGATCAAGACCCTGGAAAACGACCAGCAGCGCACCAAGCTGCTGGCCGACCTGAAAAAGCTGCGCGAAGCCACGAAAAAAGCCCAGCCGGCTGCCGAGCAAGGGGTGCTGAGCCTGATCGGCGGCACCCTGGCCAGCCTGGAGCAACAGCTGTCCGGCGCCGACAGCCCACTCAATCGCTGGTCCGTCGAATTCGCCCAGGCCAGGACCGAGCTGGGCGCGCTGATGCTGCCCGCCAGCGAATGGCTGCCGATTATCTTTGGCTTTGCCGTGGTGCTGATGCTCTGGAGCCTGCTCGCGGCCGCGCTGATCTGGCTCAGCCATCGGGTGCGCCTGCGCTTTGGCCTCAGTGAAGAATTGCCGCAACACCCCAAGACCTGGGACATGCTGCGCTTTGCCCTGCGCAAGCTCGGCCCCTGGCTGATTGCCCTGGTGATCACCGTCTACCTCAGCTACGCCCTGCCCTCGTCCCTGGGCAAATCCCTGGCGATGGTGCTGGCGTACGCGCTGGTGGTCGGCACGTGTTTTTCAGCGATCTGCGTCATCGCCTTTTCCGTGCTCGACGGCCCGCACCGTCACCGGGCGCTGTATATCCTGCGCCACCAGGCGTTTCGCCCGCTGTGGCTGATCGGCAGCTTCGCCGCTTTCGGCGAGGCCTTGAGTGATCCGCGCCTGACCGAAGCCCTGGGTACCCACCTGGCCCACAGCGCCGCGACCGTCGCCAATGTCCTCGCGGCACTGTCCACCGGCGTGTTTATCCTGCGTTTCCGCCGGCCCATCGCCCACCTGATCCGCAACCAGCCACTGTCCCGGCGCCTGACCCGCCGCGCATTGAGCGATACGATCGAGATCGTCGGCACCTTCTGGTACCTGCCCGCGCTGCTGCTGGTGGGCATTTCGCTGTTTGCCACCTTCGTGTCGGCCGGCGATACCAGCACCGCCTTGCGCCAATCATTGCTGTGCACGGTGTTGCTGGTGCTGTGCATGGTGATCAACGGCCTGGTGCGCCGCCACGCCCTCAAGCCCCAGCGCGGGCACAAGCGCCATGCGCTGTATTCCGAGCGCCTGAAAAGCTTTGTCTACACCCTGGCCCATCTGATGGTGTGGCTGGTGTTTATCGAACTCGGCCTGCGGGTCTGGGGCTGGTCGCTGATCCGCTTTACCGAAGGCGACGGACATGAAATCAGCGTCAAGCTGTTCGGCCTTGCCGGTACCCTGCTGTTTGCCTGGCTGATCTGGATCCTCAGCGACACCGCGATCCACCACGCCCTCACCCGCTCGCGCAAAGGCCTGGCCAATGCGCGGGCGCAGACCATGATGCCGTTGATCCGCAACGTGCTGTTCGTGACCATCTTCATCATCGCCGCCATTGTCGCCCTGGCGAACATGGGCATGAACGTCACGCCCCTGCTGGCCGGTGCCGGTGTGATCGGCCTGGCCATCGGTTTTGGTGCGCAGTCACTGGTGGCGGACTTGATCACCGGCCTGTTCATCATCATCGAAGACTCCCTGGCCATTGATGACTATGTGGATGTCGGCGGCCACCTTGGCACCGTCGAGGGCCTGACCATCCGTACCGTGCGCCTGCGCGATATCGACGGCATCGTCCACACCATCCCGTTCAGCGAGATCAAGAGCATCAAGAACTACTCGCGGGAATTCGGCTACGCGATTTTCCGCGTAGCGGTGCCAGCCAGCATGGACATCGACACCGCGATCAAGCTGATGCGCGACGTCGGCCAGAAAATGCGCGCCGACCCGCTGCAACGCCGCAATATCTGGTCGCCCCTGGAGTTCCAGGGTGTGGAAAGCTTCGAGTCCGGCAACGCCATCCTGCGTGCGCGCTTCAAGACCGCGCCGATCAAGCAGTGGGAAGTGTCGCGGGCGTTCAACCTGTCGCTCAAGCGCCACCTCGATGAGGCCGGGATGGACCTGGCGATGCCGCGCTTGAGCGTGCAAGTGGTGACGGCGGCGAGTGGGCCGCAGGAAGCTCAGGTCACATCCACCCCGACATGAATCGCATCATGGCGCCAGAACTCCAGATCGCAGTCGATCAGGCGCTGATGCTGATCGTAATTGACCCGGGCGATCCGCAGCCCGGGGCTGCCCGCCGAGACTTTCAAGGCGGCTGCCGCTTCTACCTGTAGAGAAGTCGGCACAATCTCAAAGCGCACGCGCCCGTAGTGCAGGTCGTACTTGCGGGCGTACAACTCGGTCATCGACTCGTTCAGGTCACACGCCAGGATCCCCGGAAAATACTGGGGGTTGAGGTAGTGCTCCACATACAGCACCAGCCGCCCATCAATACGCCGCCGCCGGCAGATCTGGATCACGCTGGACAGTGCCGGCAGTTGCAGCCACGCGCAGACCGCGGCCGAAGCCGGTTGCAGGCGTGCCGAGATGACTTCGGTAGAAGGCACTCGCCCCTGGGCGCTGACCATGGCGTGGAAGTGGCTGCGCTGCATCAGGTTGTAGGCCAACCGGGGCGGCGAGACAAACCAGCCACGGCGCTCCTCGCGGTAGATCTGGCCCTGAGCCTCCAGTTGCAGCAAGGCCTCGCGCACCGTAATGCGGGTGGTACTAAACAACTCACTGAGTTTGCGCTCGGCGGGCAGCTTGCTCGTCGGGCTCAACAAACCGTGGCTGATCTGCTCTTGCAGCGCCAGGCCAATGGCTGTCACCGCTTTGGTTGCCTCATCACGCATCAACGTTACCTATCTGGACTAGGCCAGCACTGTTTGGGTGCGCCAAATGCCCCTGGAATGAGCGGCGGCTGTTGCATGCCAGCCTAGGCATCACACATGACCGACAGATGACAGCGCCTCGTGACACTGCCCCACACGCCCTGCAATACATCGGCCAAGTCCAAGAATTACGGGGGCCTGGCCTTGGTCTACGCTTACCCGGCAAGTACCTGCCCAGGCGCTTTAAAAACGACACCGACATAAAACTGTCATCCATCGCGCCTAAATTGGCTCGTGTATTGCTGACCTAGACCAAACCCACCGCGCCATCAAAAAATCGCAGCGTTGAAAACGCCCAAAGGAGCTTCGGATGAAACAGCTTTTCCTGGCATCACTGTTAGGCTCGACCATTGCCATGTGCACCGCCGCCATGGCCGCTGACACCGATTTGAAAACCCTGGAAGCTGCCGCCAAGGCAGAAGGCGCTGTGAACAGCGTCGGCATGCCCGATAACTGGGCCAACTGGAAAGGCACCTGGGAAGACCTGGCGGCCAAGTACGGCCTCAAGCACATGGACACCGATATGAGCTCGGCCCAGGAAATCGCCAAGTTCGCCGCAGAAAAAGACAATGCCAGCGCCGATATCGGCGACGTGGGCGCAGCCTTCGGGCCGATTGCGGTCAAGCAGGGCGTGACCCAACCCTACAAGCCAAGCACCTGGGAACAGATCCCGGACTGGGCCAAGGACAAGGACGGCAACTGGGCCCTGGCCTACACCGGCACCATTGCGTTTATCGTCAACAAAAAGCTGTTGCACGGCTCCGAAGTGCCGACCAAATGGTCTGACCTGAAAACCGGCAAATACAAGGTTTCGATTGGTGACGTGAGCACCGCCGCCCAGGCCGCCAACGGTGTACTGGCCGCCGCCCTGGCCACTGGCGGCGACGAGAAGAACATCCAGCCGGCGCTGCTGATGTTTGCCGAAATCGCCAAGCAGGGCCGTATCTCCCTGGCCAACCCGACCATCGCCACCATGGAAAAGGGCGAAGTGGAAGTGGGCGTGGTCTGGGACTTCAACGGCCTGAGCTACAAGGCCAAGATGGCCAACCCGGATGACTACGTGGTGCTGATCCCCTCGGATGGCTCGGTGATTTCCGGCTACACCACCATCATCAATAAATACGCCAAGCACCCCAACGCGGCCAAGCTGACCCGCGAATACATCTTCAGTGATGCCGGGCAAATCAACCTGGCCAAGGGCAATGCGCGGCCGATCCGTGCCGAACACCTGACCCTGCCACCTGAAGTGAAAGCCAAGCTGCTGCCTGACGAGCAATACAAAGGCGTGACTCCGATCAAGGACGCCGATGCCTGGGAGAAGACCTCCAAGGCGCTGCCGCAGAAGTGGCAGGAAGAAGTCATCATCAACATGCAATAAGCCCCGGGTGGGAGCTGGCTTGCCGGCGATAGCGGTATGACATTCAGCACGTGTATCGGCTGATGCACCGTTATCGCCGGCAAGCCAGCTCCCACAGTTGATCCGTTTCCGGAAGATCCACCGAATCAAGCCCAATTTGTCGCGGAGCCCCTGCCCCTATGAAGCACAACGTCATCCTTGTGGTGCTCGACGGCCTCAATTACGAGGTTGCCCGGCATGCCATGGGGCATCTCCAGGCCTACGTCGGCGCCGGGCGCGCAGCGCTGTACAAGCTGGAATGCGAATTGCCCGCCCTGTCGCGCCCGCTGTACGAATGCATCCTGACCGGCGTAACGCCGATCGACAGTGGCATTGTCCACAACAACGTCTCGCGCCTGTCCAACCAGCGCAGCATTTTCCATTACGCCACCGACGCCGGCTTGACCACTGCGGCGGCGGCCTACCATTGGGTCAGCGAGCTGTATAACCGCTCGCCGTTTATCGCCGCCCGCGACCGGCATACCGACGACCCGGCGCTGGCAATCCAGCACGGGCACTTCTACTGGAGCGATCATTACCCCGACGCTCACCTGTTTGCCGATGCCGAGAGCCTGCGCCTCAAGCACGCGCCGAACTTTTTGCTGGTACACCCGATGAACATCGACGACGCCGGCCACAGGCACGGCCTCGACACCGCGCAATACCGCAACAGCGCCCGCTCGGCGGACGTCATCCTCGCCGACTACCTGCAAGGCTGGCTCGACACCGGCTACCAGGTGCTGGTCACCGCCGACCACGGCATGAACAACGACCGCTCCCACAACGGCCTGCTGCCGGAAGAGCGCGAAGTGCCGCTGTTTGTGTTCGGTGATGCCTTCAGCCTCGAGCCCGAGGCCCAACCCAGGCAAACCGATATCTGCGGCACCGTCTGCGCCCTGCTTGGCGTTGCCCACGACAAACCTGTCTGCCAGGAGCTGTTGAAGTGAGTTCAGTGATCCGTGGTAAGTGGCTGGCCGCCTTGTGCCTGGTGCCTTTCGCCCTGTTTTTTATCGTGTTCCAGATCGCGCCGCTGTTCTGGGTGATGGTCAACAGCCTGCAATCGGAAGAATTCGGCTGGGGCCTGGCCAACTTCAGCAAGATCTTCAGCTCGAAGTTCTACTTGCAGGCGATCCAGTACAGCCTGGAGCTGAGTTTCTACTCCAGCGTCTTCGGCATCATCATTGCCGTGCTCGGCAGTTACTCGTTGCGCAAGGTGGATTCGCCGCTGCGCAACTTCGTCACTGCCTTCGCCAACATGACCAGCAACTTCTCCGGCGTGCCCCTGGCCTTTGCCTTCATCATCCTGCTGGGGTTCAACGGCAGCATCACCATCATGCTCAAGCAGGCCGGGATCATTCAGGACTTCAACCTGTACTCCAAGACCGGCCTGATCATCCTGTACACCTATTTCCAGATCCCCCTGGGCGTGTTGCTGCTGTACCCGGCCTTCGATGCCCTGCGTGAAGACTGGCGCGAGTCCGCAGCACTCCTGGGCGCCAATGGCTGGCAGTACTGGCGGCATATCGGCCTGCCGGTGCTGACGCCGGCGTTGCTGGGCACCTTCGTGATCCTGGTGGCCAATGCCCTGGGCGCCTATGCCACGGTGTATGCGTTGACCACCGGCAACTTCAACGTGCTGCCGATCCGCATTGCGGCGATGGTCTCCGGCGATATTTCCCTGGACCCGAACATGGCCAGCGCCCTGGCCGTCATCCTGGTGGCGCTGATGACCGTGGTCACCGTGGTCCATCAACTGCTGCTCAAGAGGAGCTACCATGTCTCGCGCTGAAGCCAGCCCCGTCGCCCTCTATCATCGCGTGGTGGTGTACCTGCTGTTCGCGATCCTGGTGCTGCCGCTGATTGGCACCCTGGTGTACTCCCTTGCCAGCAGTTGGTCGGCCACCATCCTGCCCGCCGGTTTTACCTTTGAATGGTATGTACAGCTGTGGAGCGACCCGCGCTTTTTGCATGCCTTTGGCCAATCGCTGCTGGTGTGTGTCGGCGCACTGATCCTGTCGGTGGTGCTGATCCTGCCGCTGCTGTTCGTGGTGCACTACCACTTCCCCAGGCTCGACGCGCTGATGAATATCCTGATCCTGCTGCCTTTCGCGGTGCCACCGGTGGTGTCCTCGGTGGGCCTGTTACAGCTGTATGGCTCGGGGCCGCTGGCGATGGTCGGCACACCGTGGATCCTGATTGGCTGCTACTTCACCGTGGCACTGCCGTTCATGTACCGCGCGATCACCAACAACCTGCAGGCGATCAACCTGCGTGACCTGATGGACGCCGCCCAACTGCTCGGCGCCAGCACCTGGCAGGCGGCGATCCTGGTGGTGCTGCCAAACCTGCGCAAGGGCTTGATGGTGGCGTTGCTGCTGTCGTTCTCGTTCCTGTTCGGCGAGTTTGTGTTCGCCAACATCCTTGTCGGCACGCGCTACGAGACCTTGCAGGTGTACCTCAACAACATGCGTAACAGCAGCGGCCACTTCACCAGCGCCGTGGTCATCTCCTATTTCCTTTTCGTGCTGCTGCTCACCTGGGCCGCCAACTTCTTGAACAAGGACAAAAGCCAATGAGCTTCGTCAGCGTCCAGCACCTGCAAAAAAGCTACGCCGCCACCCCGGTGTTCAGTGATATCAACTGCCAGATCGCCAAGGGCGAATTCGTCACCCTGCTTGGCCCGTCCGGTTGCGGCAAATCCACGCTGCTGCGCTGCATCGCCGGGCTGACGCCGGTGGACAGTGGGCAGATCCTCCTGGACGGCCAGGATATCGTGCCGCTGAGCCCGCAGAAGCGCCATATCGGCATGGTGTTCCAGAGCTACGCGCTGTTCCCCAACATGACCGTGGAACAGAACGTCGCCTTCGGCCTGCGTATGCAGAAGGTCAACGCCGATGACAGCCACCAGCGGGTGCAGGAAGTGCTGCAACTGGTCGAGCTCAAGGACCTGGCCGGGCGCTATCCGCACCAGATGTCCGGCGGCCAGTGCCAGCGCGTCGCCCTCGCCCGCTCCCTGGTCACCCGCCCGCGCCTGCTGCTGCTCGATGAGCCGCTGTCGGCACTGGATGCGCGGATTCGCAAACACCTGCGCGAGCAGATCCGTCAGATCCAGCGCGAACTGGGGCTGACCACGATTTTTGTGACCCATGACCAGGAAGAAGCCCTGGTCATGTCCGACCGCATCTTCCTGATGAACCAGGGCAAGATCGTACAAAGCGGCGACGCTGAAACCCTGTACACCGCCCCCGTGGACGCCTTCGCCGCCGGTTTTATCGGCAACTACAACCTGCTGGACGCCGAGCAGGCCAGCAAGCTATTGCAGCGTCCGGTCAGCAGCCGTATTGCGATCCGTCCCGAGTCCATCGAACTGAACCGCAACGGTGAGCTGGACGCTCTGGTGCGCAGCCACAGCCTGCTGGGTAATGTGATTCGCTATCGCGTCGAAGCCCGGGGCGTTGAATTGGTGGTGGACGTACTCAACCGCTCGGCCCAGGATCTTCACCCAGACGGGCAACGCCTGGCACTTTCCATCGATCCCAGCGCACTGTGTGAGGTAGCCTGAGGATGCAGTGTTTATTGAGGAAGCATGACTGATGGCTTTGGTAATTTTTGATCTGGACGACACCCTGATCCACGGCGACTGCGCCACCTTGTGGAGCGAACAAATGGGCCGCCTGGGCTGGGTGGACCCCGATTCGTTCATGCGCAAGAACAACGAACTGATGGCCGCCTACAGCCGCGGCGAGCTGGCCATGGAAGAGTTCATGGACTTCAGCCTGGAACCGATGATCGGGCGCACCCCGGAAGAAGTCGCGCACCTGGTCGAGCCGTGGGTGGAAGATATTATCGAGCCGCTGATCTACAGCGACGCCACCAAGACCATCGCCCGCCACCGGCAGAACGGGGACCGGATCCTGGTGATCTCGGCCTCGGGCACGCACCTGGTCACGCCGATTGCCGCACGCATTGGCATTGATGAAGTACTGGGGATTGAACTGGACGTAGCCCACGGGGTGTACAGCGGCAAGACCGTGGGTGTACTGACGTACCGTGAAGGCAAGGTCGCCCGCTTGACGCAATGGCTGGAGCAGGAAGGTGAAAGCCTGGAGGGTGCGTATTTCTATTCGGATTCGCGCAATGACTTGCCGCTGTTGAGCAAGGTCGATTTCCCGCAGGTGGTGAACCCGGACCCGGTGCTGCAGGCCCACGCAGAACAGGCCGGATGGCCGATCCACCAGTGGGCCTGAAGGCCCATTTTGGGCATTGAAACCCAATCAAATGTGGGAGCTGGCTTGCCTGCGATAGCGGTGTATCAAGTTAAGGTCTGTTACTGACACACCGCTATCGCAAGCAGCCCCGCTCCCACCTTGGGCTGCATTTCAACCCTGGACTGGCCTCAAACCAGGCTCTCGTCGATCACCAGCACCAGCTTCCCGGAAATCTGGTTGGTCGCCAGCTCCGCAAACGCTGCTTCCGCGTCCTTGATCGGGAAGGTCTTGGCCAACTGCGGGCTCAGCCGCCCTTCGCCAAACAACGGCCACACTTGCTGGCCCAGATCGCTCAACAGATCCGCTTTGAATTGATCATCACGGCTGCGCAAGGTCGAGCCCAGCACCTGCACGCGCTTGGCCAGCACCTGCGCCAGGTCCAACTGGGCCTCGCGCCCGCCCATCAAGCCGATCAATACCCAACGCCCATCGCGGGCCAGGAGTTTGAGGTTAATGGCCGCATAGTTGCCGCCCACCGGGTCGAGAATCACGTCGAACGGGCCAAAATCCCCCAGGCTCTCGATGCCGTCGGTACGTACCACACCGCCCTGGGCGCCGAGGTCTTCGCAATAGGCCAGGCGGTCCGCCGAGCCGACGCTGACCCAACACGGGCTGCCAAAGGCCTTGCACAGCTGGATCGCTGCCGAGCCAACACCACTGGCACCAGCGTGCAACAGCACCTTTTCCCCGGGCTTGAGCGCCGCCAGTTGGAACAGGTTGAGCCAGGCGGTGCTGTACACCTCGGGCAGCGCAGCGGCTTCGGCCAGGGACAGACCTTCCGGCACCGGCAGCACGTGGCGCGCATCCACCACCACTTCATGGGCCATGCCGCCGCCCGCCAGCAGCGCACAGACCCGGTCCCCCACTTGCCAGGACGAGCCGGCGCCAACCTCGCTGATTACCCCGGAACACTCCAGGCCCAGCACCTCGCTGGCCCCGGGCGGTGGCGGATAGAGCCCTGCACGCTGTAATAAATCCGCCCGATTCAGGCCGGCTGCCGCCACCTGAATGCGAACTTGCCCTACATCGCACGTAGGACTCGGGGTCTCAACCCACTCCACATGACCTTCAACGCCTTGCAATGCTTTCACAGTGCCTCCATAGTGAGTCTGGACTGAGCCCGTTGCTGTAGCGCCGGGCTTTTTGCATTATGCGACCGGCCCAAATGGAACCGGCGACTTCAAAGACGGCCTAATATGCGTTATCAATTGCCCCCGCGTCGAATCAGCATGAAGCATTTGTTCCCCAGTACCGCCCTCGCTCTTTTCATTGGTCTCGGCCTGTTGCCGCTGTCGACCAATACGTTCGCAGCCAACAGCTGGGACAAACTTCAGCCTGATCGCGATGAGGTGATTGCCAGCCTTAACGTCGTTGAGTTGCTCAAGCGCCACCATTACAGCAAACCGCCGTTGGACGATGCGCGCTCGGTGATTATCTATGACAGCTATCTCAAGCTGCTGGATCCCTCGCGCAGCTACTTCCTGGCCAGCGATGTGGCCGAGTTCGACAAATGGAAGACCCAGTTCGACGACTTCCTCAAGAGCGGCGACCTGCAACCTGGCTTCACCATCTATAAGCGTTACCTGGACCGTGTCAAAGCGCGTCTGGACTTCGCTCTGGGTGAGTTGAACAAAGGCGTCGACAAGCTCGACTTCACCCAGAAGGAAACCCTGCTGGTGGATCGCAAGGAGGCCCCATGGCTGACCAGCACCGCCGCCCTGGATGACCTGTGGCGCAAGCGCGTCAAAGATGAAGTCCTGCGCCTGAAGATCGCCGGCAAAGAGCCCAAGGCGATCCAGGAGCTGCTGACCAAGCGCTACAAGAATCAATTGAGCCGCCTGGACCAGACCCGCGCCGAGGATATCTTCCAGGCGTATATCAACACCTTCGCGATGTCCTACGATCCGCACACCAATTATCTGTCGCCAGATAACGCGGAAAATTTTGATATCAACATGAGTCTGTCCCTCGAAGGCATCGGGGCCGTGCTGCAGAGCGACAACGATCAGGTGAAGATCGTGCGCCTGGTGCCGGCAGGCCCTGCGGACAAGACCAAGCAGGTCGCCCCGGCCGACAAGATCATCGGCGTGGCCCAGGCTGACAAAGAGATGGTCGACGTGGTCGGCTGGCGCCTGGACGAAGTGGTCAAGCTGATCCGCGGGCCCAAGGGCAGCGTGGTGCGCCTGGAAGTGATTCCCCACACCAATGCGCCAAATGACCAGACCAGCAAGATCGTGTCGATCACCCGCGAAGCGGTGAAGCTCGAAGACCAGGCTGTGCAGAAGAAAGTCCTCAACCTCAAGCAGGATGGCAAGGACTACAAGCTGGGCATCATTGAGATCCCGGCGTTCTATCTGGACTTCAAGGCCTTCCGTGCCGGCGATCCGGACTACAAGAGCACCACCCGCGATGTGAAAAAAATCCTCACCGAGCTGACCAAAGAGAAGGTCGACGGCGTGGTCATCGACCTGCGCAACAACGGCGGCGGCTCGTTGCAGGAAGCCACCGAGCTGACCAGCCTGTTCATCGACAAGGGTCCGACCGTGTTGGTGCGCAACGCTGACGGCCGCGTGGATGTGCTCGAAGACGAAAACCCGGGTGCCTTCTACAAGGGCCCGCTGGCACTGCTGGTCAACCGTCTCTCGGCCTCGGCCTCGGAGATTTTTGCCGGCGCGATGCAGGACTACCACCGCGCGCTGATCATCGGTGGCCAGACCTTCGGCAAAGGCACAGTGCAGACAATCCAGCCGCTTAACCATGGCGAACTGAAGCTGACCCTGGCCAAGTTCTACCGGGTTTCCGGCCAGAGCACCCAGCACCAGGGCGTACTGCCGGACATTGATTTCCCGTCGCTCATCGACACCAAGGAAATCGGCGAAAGCGCCCTGCCTGAAGCCATGCCGTGGGACACCATCCGCCCGGCTATCAAGCCGGCGTCCGATCCCTTCAAGCCGTACCTGGCCCAGCTCAAGGCCGAACATGACCTGCGCTCCGCCAAGGATGCCGAGTTTGTGTTTATCCGCGACAAGCTGGCCCTGGCCAAGAAGCTGATGGCCGAGAAGACCGTCAGCCTCAATGAAGTGGACCGTCGCGCGCAGCACACTGCGATCGAGAACCAGCAACTGGCCCTGGAAAACATCCGTCGCAAGGCCAAGGGTGAAGACCCGCTCAAGGAGCTGAAGAAAGAAGACGAAGACGCGCTGCCGACCGAACCTGAAAAGACCAAGCCGGAAGACGACGCCTACCTGAGCGAGACCGGGCGGATTCTGCTGGACTACCTGAAAACCAGTAAGGCAGTCGCCAAGCAGTAGATGATGGCAATTTAATGTCTCCGCTCCACTGAGCGTCATCAAACAGACATCATTCTGTCGTGAAATAAAGGACCGGGTGCCCCAGGCACCCGGTCCTTTTTTTTCGACCGAGATCATCATGACCATGACCGAACAGCTGCATGCCCTGGGCTCCATCCTGGCTCAAGGCAGTCTGCACAGTCTGTTCCAACCGATTATCAGCCTCAGCGAACGCCGTATCCTTGGCTACGAAGCCCTGAGCCGCGGCCCGTCCAACAGCCCGCTGCACTCGCCCCTTGCGTTGTTTTGCGTGGCGCGCCAGGCCGGACGCCTGAATGAACTGGAGATAGCCTGCAGGCAAAGTGCCTGCAAGCGCTTCAGCGAGCAGGCGCTGCCAGGCAAGCTGTTTCTCAACGTCTCACCCGAGTCCCTGCTGGAAACCACCCATCAACCGGGGCGCACCCTGCAGATGCTGCGCGAGTACGGAATCGCGCCCAGCCAGATCGTGATCGAACTCACGGAGCAAGCGCCGACCGACGACTTCCAACTGCTGCAGACCGCCCTGCACCACTACCGCGACATGGGTTTTTCGATTGCCCTGGATGACTTGGGCGCCGGTTACTCCAGCCTGCGCCTGTGGTCTGAGTTACGCCCGGACTACGTGAAAATCGACCGGCACTTTATCGACGGCATTCATCAGGATGCGCTCAAGCGCGAGTTCGTCGGCTCGATCCTACAGATCGCCAAGGCCTCCCGCGCACAGGTGATTGCCGAAGGCATCGAGTTGCCGGAGGAACTGGCGGTGCTCACGGAAATGGGCGTGGACCTGATCCAGGGCTACCTGCTGTGCCGTCCCCAGGAACATCCGCCGATCGAAGCAAGGTTGATGCTGGCCAAGCCTGACAGCACCAGCGTCTCGCTCAATGAAGACGCCAGTGACCTCAGCGCCCTGCTCAACGAGCAACCGGCCGTGGCCCAGGACACCGCCACAGCAAAAGTCCTGGAAGCGTTTCGCAGCCAGGCCAATCTCAACTCCCTGGCGGTCCTGGATGGGCGCGGCCAGCCCATCGGCATCGTGCATCGGCACTCGTTGTCCGACGTCCTGCTCAAGCCATTTGCCACCGACCTGTTTGCGCGCAAGCCGATCAGCCGCCTGATGAGCGACGACTTCCTGGCCGTGGAGTTGAGCCAGTCGTTGCAACAGGTCAGCCGCCTGCTGACCAGCCGCGCGCGGCAGCGCATCGAAGAAGATTTCATCATCACCCAGAACGGCAACTACCTGGGCCTGGGACGAGTGATCGACGTGCTCAAGCTGATTACCGAACTGAAAATCCAGCAGGCGCGCTACGCCAACCCACTGACCCTGCTACCGGGCAACGTGCCGATCCAGCAGTGCCTGACGCGACTGTTGCAGCAGCAGCGCGAATCGGTGATTTGCTATGTGGATATCGACAGTTTCAAGCCGTTCAATGACATCTACGGCTATGGCCGAGGCGATGAGGTATTGCTGTGCCTGGCACAGTGCCTGAACGACCGGGTGGACCCCAGCCGCGATTTTGTCGGGCATATCGGCGGCGATGATTTTCTCCTGGTACTGGGTGCCCAGGACTGGCGCAAGCGTCTCAACCAATTGGTGGACGATTTCCAGACCCAATGCCGGCGCTTCTACCGCAGCGAGCATTTGGACGCGGGCTGTTTTATCGCCCTGAATCGCCAGGGGGTGCGCCAGGAGTTTGCCTTGCTGTCGCTGTCCATTGGCGTGGTGCACCTGCATCCGCTGAGCTGTGGATATCTGGATGCCAGCCAGTTGGCGGAACTGGCCTCGCAGGCCAAGCATCACGCCAAGAACGTGGCCGGCTACAGCATCCACGTCCTCGACAGCCGCGAACTTCTGTAAGGCCGGCCCTTACAACTGCTCCAGGCGTATCTGCGCCAGCGGATGCCCGGCCTTGGCGGCAATGGTCCACCAGCGTGCGGCTTCGGCCGGGTCTGGGGCCTTGCCCAGGCTGCCCGCCAGGCTCAACACCCCCACCTGATAAGCGGCCTTGCCATCACCGGCCTGGCCCGCCAGGCGCAGCAAGCGCACGCCCTCTTCCCGCGCGCCAAGCCCTTGGCCGCGAAAGGTCAGGATATGCCCATAGAAACTTTGGGCCTCGACATTACCCAGGTTGGCCATGCGCGCAAACTGACCCTCCAGCCAGTGCCAGCCACGGGGCTGACGCACAAACCATGACCAATGAAACAACCTGCGGGCCAACCAATAGCTGGCGTACGCTTTAAGCTTCCAGAACACTCAGGCCTCCGCTGACTCAGGATATTCGTACTCGAACACACGCACCACTTCCGAGGCATGCCACGACGCCGCAGCAACGCCATCGGACGGTCCGCAAAAGCGCCCGAGGCGCTCGACACATTCAAAAAAACCGGTGCGCGGCAAGCGGCTGGCGCCCTGGCTGATCACCAGTGAACTGCGCAGCGGTTGATCAGCCTTGGCATCCAGAGCCGCCAGGTGCTCCAGGGCGGCGGTCAGGGTTTGCATGGCTGGCGTGGGGAATTGCAGACGCTCCAGCAACGCACGGTAGGTCAAAAGATGTCGCTGGCGACGGGCCTGATCGAGTTCATTGAGCAACCCATCCCAATGTTGACGACTGATGCGCACACTCACACTTCATCCCTCCAACCCGCAATCCCCAACTCCCAGGCCAGGCT
The DNA here is from genome assembly GCF_030687625.1 of Pseudomonas sp. FP2294. NCBI lineage: Bacteria > Pseudomonadati > Pseudomonadota > Gammaproteobacteria > Pseudomonadales > Pseudomonadaceae > Pseudomonas > Pseudomonas sp. FP2294. The sequence continues at coordinate 1,780,501 of NZ_CP117441.1, read as the reverse complement.
GCGACGAATCGCAGCATCCGGCTGGCGCTCACCACTTTCAATCAACCCCAGGTAGGACGGGCTGATGCCCACGGTGCGGGCCAAGGTCTCGATGGCCAGGCCTTTGGCTTCGCGCAGGCTGCGCAATTGTGCCAGGGGACGCAAGTCCTGCTCGGTAGCGACGGGAGGGGTCTGTGCGGAAGAAGTGGCGGGTTGCGGCACACCGGCGGCTTTTAGCAGCGCCTGGTACTGAGCCCATGGCAGAACCGCGTATTCGGGTTCGCCATCCCGTGAAATGATTTGTATATCCATGACTGCCCCGTAGGATCACAACACTTACGAAGTAAGTACTTTCCTTAGGAGTGTAATCCTAACAGCCCCAAAGAGCGCAGGGGGATAATCCGCGCCTTCAGTTTTTTTTCGGGTTTTCCTGCTCCAGAAGCTGCGGCGTTGCGGGCAGACGCTCCACCACCACCAGCTTCTCCGGGCGCTGGCGTTCACGCCAGGCGCGGAAGGCACTCAACTCGCCGTCCAGGCTCTTCATGACCCAGGCCAGTACCGCAATGTCATCGAGCATGCCGAACATGGGCAAGAAGTCCGGGATCGCATCAATCGGGCTGAGGAAGTACATCAGCCCCGCCACCACCGAGATCAGCGCCTTGGGGCTAATAGCCCGGTACTCGCCACGCCAGTAGGCCAGGCACAGCGCCTGAAGCAGCTTCAGGTCGTCCTTGAGCTTACCCAGGCGATTGCCCTGGCTTGAGCCTTTGGCAGCCACAGCGAACAACAGGGTGGGCAGGCGCCCACGCCCGATCAGGCGGGCGGCCAACGGCAGGAAGCGGGTGAAATTCCAGGGTGCTTTCATCGTCACTCCAGTTCCAGGCAAGAGAAAAGGTTATCCACACAACTTGTGGATAACCTTGTGAACAGAGCCCATTTTCGCGGCTGAAAGCCACGTAATACAAGGCCCTGAGTCAGATCGGGCGTTTTTTGCGCACATAAAAAAAACCCAAGAATTCATTGACTTGAAGCGCGCCTGCGGCTAGCCGTGCCGAGGTATTGCATCAGACTGCTCTAAGTCGCAGGTGTTCGTTTTGATTTGCCCCACGGTCAACTGTGGGAGCTATCGAGCCCCAGCGAGGCTGCGATGGCGGCGGCATGGCCAACAGGAGTGTTGCCTGCACCGCTATCGCAGCCTCGCCAGCGCTCGACAGCTTCCATACGGATTGGATCAAGCCCCACACCAGAAACAACAACGCCCCGTAAAACGGGGCGTTGGGTGTTTTGCAGCGGCTTACTTGGCAGCCGGTGCCTCAGGCGCATCGGCCTTGGCCGGGTCCTTGATTGCCAGCAGCTCCAGGTCGAAGACCAGTACGGAGTTGGCTGGAATTGCCGGGCTCGGGCTCTGGGCGCCATAGGCCAGGTCGGACGGGATGTACAACTCGACCTTCTCACCCACGTGCATCAGTTGCAGGCCTTCGACCCAACCCGGGATCACGCCGCTGACCGGCAGGTCAATCGGGCTACCGCGATCCACGGAGCTGTCAAAGGTGGTGCCGTTGGTCAGCTTGCCGGTGTAGTGAACAGTCACTACGTCGGTTGGCTTGGGCTGGGCGCCTTCGGCTTTCTTCACGATCTTGTACTGCAGACCGGAAGCGGTGGTGACTACACCGTCTTTCTTGGCATTTTCTTCGAGGTATTTCTTGCCGGCAGCTGCCGACTCTTCACTCATCTTGGTCATGCGTTCTTCAGCACGCTTCTGCAGTGCGGAAAACGCTTCCACCAGTTCTTCGTCTTTCAGCTTCTGTTCTTTCTTGCCGACGGCATCTTCGATGCCTTGGGCCACGGCCTTGGAGTCCAGGTCGTCCATACCTTCCTGAGCCAGGCTTTTGCCCATGTTCAGGCCGATACCGTAGGAAGCTTTCTGCGCCGGGGTTTTCAGCTCTACGCTGGTTTGCGAATCACAACCCGCAAGTACCAGGCTAACCAGGGCCACCGCCGCCGCCAACCGATGCTGTTTCATGCTATTTCCTTGTTCATGCGCCAAAAGGGCATTCGAATAAAGTCGCGAGCTTATCAGGCGGCCACGACCAATGGCTACCGGCATGTGAGCAGGAAACTTCTGATAAGTTCACGTGTTTAAAAGCATTTTCATCTGCCCCAAAGCCCGGCGAAGGACAGCAGGCAAGCCGAAAACCGCCGCAACAGACCGATCATGGCTACTTGCCGCCTGCTACGCTCGGTGGCATAAGGACGCAACAACTCGACAAGGATAGTTATCTTGCGCATTTTTTCCCGTGTTTTACTCCTGATCCTGTCATTTATGGGACTGGCCCTGGCCGTGGTCCTCTATTACGTGGTCAACCCCAAGCTGCCGGATTACGTGCCGGTGCAGCAGGTGCACTACCAGGACCAATGGACCGCCACCGACCGCCAGGTCTACTACTTCACGCCCCAGGGCACCCAGGTCAAGGGCCTGCGCTATAACTGGTTCACCGCGCTGGAGCTGCCGTTTTCCCAGCAGCGTTTTGCCGAACCGGCCAACCTGGCGCGTTTCGGTTTCCTCGTGGACCCGCGACAACAGGCCACAGCCCAGAACCCTGGCAACCTGCCCGTCGGCTTCGCCCGGCACAAGAATGCCGGCAGCGACGACGAGTTTCTCGATATCACTTGTGCCGCCTGCCACACCGGCGAATTGCACTTCAATGGCCAGGCCCTGCGCATCGACGGCGGCGCTGCACAGCATGTGCTGCCCTCCAGCGTGCCGACCCTGCGCGGTGGCAGCTTCGGCCAGGCGTTGGTGGCCAGTCTCGCCTCCACCTATTACAACCCGCTGAAGTTCAGGCGCTTCGCCCACAGCGTGCTGGGGGATCAATACGACGCCCAGTACGATCAGTTGCGCCAGGACTTCAAAAAGTCCCTGGACAACTTCCTCAAGGTGGCCTGGAACGATACCCACCGTGGTCTCTACCCCACCGAAGAAGGCCCGGGGCGCACCGATGCGTTCGGCCGCATCGCCAACGCGAGCTTTGGTGATGCGATTTCGCCGGACAACTACCGCATCGCCAACGCGCCGGTGGACTACCCGCAACTGTGGGACATGTGGACCTTCGACTGGGTGCAATGGAACGGCTCGGCCCAGCAACCCATGGCGCGCAATATCGGCGAAGCCTTGGGCGTAGGCGCGACCCTGGCGTTCTTCGACAACGCCGGCCAGCCGCTCAAGGGCGATGCACGCTACCCTTCCAGCGTACGCGTGCGTGACCTGAACCGCATCGAAGAAACCCTGCAACGGCTCAAGCCGCCGACCTGGCCTGAAGCGCTGTTCGGCACCATCGACAAACCCCTGGCCGCCCGTGGCCGCGCGCTGTTCGCAGAGAACTGCGCAGCTTGCCATGTGCCCAGCGTGAGCGAAGTCAACGGGCGCCCGGTGCAGCAGTTGAAGATGCTGCCAGTGGACTACATCGGCACCGACCCAGGCACCGCCAGCAACATTGCCGACCAGCGCTACGACCTCAGCGCCCTGCAATGGGACCCGGCCGAACTGGCGCAGTTGAATGTGGAGTTGCACCCGACGCCGACCGAACCGCTGGACTTGCGCAGCCTGTCCGTGGCCAAGGGCCTGGCCTATGTCACGGCGTTTGTCGAAGAGCACGCCTACCGCGCCGCCGGCATCACCCCGGCCGAACGCCCGCGCCTGGACGGCTACGGCCTGCCTATCGGCGTGCGCGAACTGCGCGCCTACAAGGCCCGCCCCCTGGCTGGCGTGTGGGCCACGCCGCCGTTCCTGCACAATGGTTCGGTGCCGACGATCTACCAGTTGCTTTCGCCCCAGTACGAGCGCAGCCGCACCTTCTATAAAGGCACCTTCGATTACAACCCGCGTCACCTGGGTTATCGCACCGAAGCCTTTAAAAATGCGTTCCTGTTCGATACCCGCATCACCGGCAACCACAACAGCGGCCACGAATTCCGCGCCGGCAAGCGTGGCAATGGGGTAATTGGCCGGGGCCTGGAGCCTGAGGAGCGCTGGGCGCTGCTGGAATACCTCAAAGTACTGGGCGGCCCCCTGGAGCAACAACTGCCATGACTTCCCCATTTCGATACAAGGACCGTTCCATGCTCGCTCGACTGTGGCTGCGCCTCGGCGCGTTTCTCGGCAAGACGCTGTTATGGCTGGTGGGCCTGGGCTTGCTCGGCTGGTTGCTGGCGACCCTGTGGTTTGCCTGGCACCACCGCGGCCCGGTGTCGGCCGATGAACAGATTCCACCCGGCGAAGCCGCCATGACCCAAGGCATCATTCAGACGGCCGTGCGTATCGTCGACCAGCACCGCGAAGGCACCCGCTACCTGCGTGATGCCCATGCCAAGGCCCATGGCTGCGTGAAGGCCGAAGTCAGTGTGCTGCCAGGTCTCGACCCGGCGCTGCGCCAGGGCGTGTTCGCCGAGCCGGGCAAGACCTGGCAGGCGATGATGCGCCTGTCCAACGGCAACGCTTATCCACAGTTCGATAGCATCCGCGACGCCCGCGGCTTGGCGATCAAACTGCTGGACGTGCCGGGCAAGCAACTGCTGTCCGATCAGCAGGCGCGCACCGAGCAGGACTTTGTGATGTTCAGCCACCCCAACTTCTTTGTCAGCGACGTGGCGGAATACGCGCAGAACGTCGGGGCCCAGGCCGATGGCAAGAAGGCCATGGCGTTTTTCCCCAGCCTCGACCCGCGCAGTTGGCAGGTGCGCCATCTGTTCATCGCCCTGGCGACGTTGGCGCCGGCCCCCGCCAGCCCGACCGAGGCGACATACTTTTCGGTATCGCCCTACAAATTTGGCACGGCCAACGCCAAGTTCCGCGTCGCCCCGGACCCGCAAAGCTGCCCGGAGTACAGCTTGCCCAAGCAGAACCAGGACTTGCCGAACTTCCTGCGCAGCGCCTTGAGCCAGCAGTTGTCCACCGACCGGGTCGACGCGTGTTTTGTGTTGCAGATCCAGCGCCAGAACCCACAGAAATACATGCCCATCGAAGACACCAGCATCGAATGGAAGGAAAGCGACGCGCCCTACGAGAGCGTGGCAAAAATCCGCATTCCGGCGCAGGACTTTGATACCCCAGCCTTGAACCTGGCCTGCGACAACCAGTCGTTCAACCCATGGTTTGGTGTGGAAGAGCACCGGCCGATTGGGGGGATCAATCGGCTGCGCAAGGCGGTGTATGAAGCGGTGAGTGATTATCGGCATAGCCGCAACGCCCCGTGAACAACGCCCGCGCTGACGTCAGCAAGAACGCCTCACCGCGTCATCGTTAACGATCATCGCGGGCAAGCCCGCTCCCACCGAACAGCCCCTGCGGCGTTGTATCGGACGCCGTCAGCAACCATTGCTGAAAACTACGCGCTGCCGAAGGCGGGTTGCGATGCTGTGGTTGCATCAGTTGCAGGCGGCCACGGCTGTGCATGTGGTGCGCCAAGGCCAGTTGCAGGCGCCCGGCAGCCAGCTCGCCTTCGAGCAAGCGCTTCCAGCCCAGGGCCACGCCATGCCCCATCACCGCCGACTGCATCAGCAACTGATAGCTGTTGGTGCGCAAAGCGTGCCGGGGCGTGTGGTATTGCGCGCCGATATCGGCGAACCAGTCGGTCCAGGTCAACCAATCGTGATAGTGGTCCTCGACGATCAACAAGGTATGGCTGTGCAACAGGTGTTGGGCGTCGCGTATCGCGCCATAACGCTCGATGTAGGCGGGGCTGCACACGGCGATGACCTGCTCGCTGGCAAACACCGGGGTCAGTTCCAGGCCAAGGGGCGCCGGCAGTTCGTCGAGGTGGTAGAACAGGCCCAGGTCATATTCGCTGACATCCAGGTGGCTCGGGCTTTCACTGCACAGGATGCGGATATCCAGGTCCGGGTGCGCATGCTGGAACGCCGGCAGCAGCGCGGCGAGCCAGATCGAGCTGATGGTCGGCGTGCTGGCCAGGGTCAGTTGGCGATCGGCACCGCGTCGGCGCAGCTCCGCCGACTCACGGTCGAGCTCGCGCAGCAGGCGCTGGATGGTGCGAAAGTAACGCACCCCGGCCGGGGTCAGGCTCAGCCCCAACGCCAACCGATAAAACAGCGGCCGTGCCAGGTCCTCTTCGAGGCGCTTGATCTGCCGGCTCACCGCGCTTTGGGTCAGGTTCAGTTCGTGGGCCGCCTGGGTAAAGCTCAGATGACGGGCGGCCGCTTCAAACGTCTGCAAACAATTGAGCGGTGGAAGGTCGACATTTCGGCGCGACATGCAGGGATCCGTGGCTGATCAGATGAGCAGGCATCCTGCCATTTGCCCGCTCACAACGCGACCCGCGCGACCCGTTTGCTCCAGGTGCGGTGATGCACCTGCACCCCGTTTTCCAGGGCCTGCTGCTGCGCCTCAATGTAGAACCACTGGGCGTCGGCGCGCACCTGCAGGCGGCTGTCGACCGCCACCGACCACGGCGCTCGCTCGACGCGGTACTGCCAGTGGATATCGGCCTGGGTCGACAACGGGTCCCAGGGCAAGGTGCGATATTGCTCGGTACAGCGCTGGTCCACCGCCAGGCCATGCTCGGTGAAACGCACGGCGCCCAGGTCGTCCTCGATGGTGACGCAGACTTCGCCACTGCCCACATCCTCGCTCAAGGTGCGTTTAGGCGCTGCCGCCCGCAGCATCTCCAGCGCAACCGGGCTAGCCGCTTGCGGGGCCTCGAACGGGCACGGCACGGCCGCGCCGCTGAAGATCGGCAATTGCACACGCTGCACGGCGGGCAGCACAGTCAGGGTGGTCAACTCGCGACTGGGCCACAGCAACGGGAAGCTCGCGGTACTCAGGGCCAGACGCAGGCGGTGGCCGGCCGGCACGCGCACGCCGACGTGATCCAGGTTCAATTGCACGTCCATGGGCTCGCCCGGCACAGGCGGCGTCAGACGGGAGAAATCTTCACGTAGGACAAGGTTAAGCACGCCGTAGGTGATCTGCGTGACTTGGCCGTCGGGCGCCACCGCATTCAGACGTGCCACCAGTTGCCCGCAGGGGGTATCGCTGGCCAGGCGCAGGTGCAAGCGCACATCCCCCAGCAGCGCCAGGGGTTCAGCCAACGGCGGCGAGTCGAAACACAGCGACTGCGCATCGTCGCGACGCTGATCGGTGGGGCCATCGGGGCCGAACCAGATGGCGCAGTACTCGCCCTGGTGCAGACCGGTGGTCAGTGGCGAACAGATACTGCGCGGGCCGCCCAGTGCCTGCTGGCCGGGGCTGAGGCCATGGTCGTTGAGGCTGTAGTCGGTCCATTGCACCTGGGGATCGGGCCAGCCCGAGGTCTGCACCCAGATCCCTGGGCGCTCGGCATAACTGCCCTTGGGTGCCAGCACATCCTGTAGGTAAAAGGTGCAGGCAGCGTCGTCCATCACCCGATTGTCGATACCTTTAAGCCAGTGGTCCCACCAGCGCCTGGCCTCCTGCAGGAAGCCAATGGCCGGGTTGGGCACGGCGAAGTGCGGGTACTTGTGAATCCACGGGCCGATCATGGCTTTCTTCGGTCCCGGCAGATGTTGCATCAGGCGCGGCACCGCATTCTTGTAGGCATCGCCCCAACCGCCCACGGCATACACCGCCGCCTTGATCGCCGAGTAGTCCTCGCAGACCGAACCGTGACGCCAATAGGCATCGCGGGTCTGGTGCTGCAGCCAGGTCTCGGCCAGCAGCGGCATGGCGTCGAGGCGTTGTTGCCACAGGCTTTTCCAGGCATCGCCGACCAGCAGCGGGTCGGGCGCCGCCGCGCTGAAGTTGAGCATGGTCGCGGCCCAGCCGAAGTTCTCCAGCAGCAGGTTGCCGCCCTTGTAATGGATGTCATCGGCATAGCGGTCATCGGTGGAGCACAGGGTGATGATCGCCTTCAATGCTTCGGGCTGGCGCGCGGCGACTTGCAGGCTGTTGAAGCCGCCCCAGGAGATGCCCATCATTCCCAGGTTGCCGTCGCACCAGGGCTGCTGGCACAGCCAGTCGATCACTTCGAGGGCGTCATCCTGCTCCTGCAACAGGTACTCATCGGCCATCAGGCCCTGGGATTCGCCATTACCGCGCATATCGACCCGCACGCAGACATAGCCCTGCCCCGCCATCCACGGATGGGTCAGCGCATCGCGTAGCGCCGTACCATCACGCTTGCGATAGGGCAGGTATTCGAGGATCGCCGGGAAGGCCTGCACACTGGCGGTGTCAGGCAGCCAGATACGCGCTGCCAGTTGCGTGCCGTCGCTCAGGGGGATCAGGCAGTGCTCGATTTCAAGGACCTTGTAGGCAAATTCGGTGACGATTTCCATCGGTAACTCCAGCAACAAAGAGGCAAGTCAGCGGGCAAAATCCGCCACGGGGCTGGCATCACGCAGGCCAGGTTCGACGTGGACCGCAGGGGCCTTTACGTCCAGCAGCGCGGGGTTCTTCAACCAGTAGAGCAACGACGTGCTGGCCAGCAGCACCAGGATCATTCCCGGCAGGCCGCCGAGGTTGGAGAGCATCTTCACCCCGTCGATGCCGACAAAGGCCACCATGACCCACGACACCGTGCCGATGATCACGCCCCAGACAATCTTCAGCAGCGGGTTGCCGTCCAGGTCCGAATCGGCGGTGACGCCTTTGCTGCACAGGTTGGCGATCACGTCGGTGCTGGAGTCGGCGGCGGTGACAAAGGAGATAAAGGCAACAAACAACAAAAACGCGATCATCAGGCCGCTGGCCGGCAACTGCTGGAACATCTGGTACAGCACATGCTCCACGCCTTGCTCGTTGAGCACGCGGTTCAAACTGCCATCGCCGAGGGCATCGAAGTACAGGCTGCTACCGGAGAAAATGCAGATCCACAGCGCGGTAAACAGCGCCGGGTACAGCATGTTGATCTGGATAAATTCGCGCACCCTGTAGCCCCGGCCGATCTTGCCGAGGAACAGCGCACTGACCGGGGCCCAGGCGAACCACACCGACCAGTAGAACACCGTCCAGCTCTGCGGCCAGCTGTCGCCACTGGCGGCACCGGTGGACAGGCTGCGGCTGAAGAAGGTGTCGAGGTACACCCCCAGGGACTCGACGCCCAGGCTGAAGATGTACAGGGTTGGCCCACACACCAACACGAACGCGCCCAGGGCCAGCATGATCCAGGTGTTGAACGACGACAGCATGACGATGCCGCGCTGCAGGCCGCTGGCGGCCGAGGCGACAAAGGTGAACACGATCACCGCGATGATCAGGCCCAGGCGCAACGGCGTGGTCTCACCGCCGATGTACTGGCTCAGGCCACCGGACAGGGTCAGCGCCCCGGTGCCCAGGGACGACGCCATGCCTGCGACCAGGGCGAACATCGCCAGGGTGTCGATCAACCCCGCATAGCGCTTGACCCGCTCGGCGCCGAGCAAGGGTTGCAACATGGCGCCAATCGAGAAGTGGCTGCGCAGGTTGTAGAACACCAGGGCAAACACCAGGGAGGGCACCAGGTAAATCGCGTAGGGCGTGAGGGTCCAGTGCAGGAACATCGTCGACAAGGCAAAGCTCTTGGCCGCCGCGCTGCCCGCCTCGATCGGCAGGCTGGAGGGTGGCGAGTACAGATGGTAGAGCGGTTCGGCCGTGGTCCAGAACAGCACGCCCACCGCCAGGGTGGTGCACAGCGCGACCATGAACCAGCGCCATTTGCTCAACAGCGGCGTGGCGCCCTCCCCGCCGATACGCACCTGGCCCAGGGGCGAAAAATACACAATGGCCGTGAGCACCAGCATGGCGAAAGAACCGGCACTGAATAGCCAGGAAAAGTTTTGCAGGATCACCGTATTGAGCTGTTTGCTCACGGCGAGGAATGCGGTGAGGTCGACGTAGCTGGCGATCACCGCCGCCAGCAAGATCAGAAAGGTTGGCCAGAAGACCAAAGGACGCAATGGGTATTTCATCTCGTGCGCTTCCCCAGACAGACTATTTTTATTGCCTTTGCAGGCCATTGTTAGAAGCGGGCACTGTGCCGCCTTGAAGTCTTCGCGTGGCTATAGATAAGCGTGGGTGCCGGCCGCGGTGCAATCGACCAATGGGTATGGGGGTATTCCGTCAGGTCATGGCTGAGCAAGAGCAAAACCGCGATTGCTGTGGCGAGCGGGCTTGCCCGCGTTGGGCTGCGTAGCAGCCCCAAAACCATCCCACCGGGTCTATCTGGAACACTCGGTGGCGGCCCTACTGGGGCCGCTGCGCGACCCAACGCGGGCAAGCCCGCTCGCCACAATAAGCCCGCTCGCCACAATTGATTCTCAGGTTTTAGGGTTTTTATCCGCCCCCCTGTAAAGAGTTCATATAGTTTGCCTGTTCGCCATAACGTTTACGTCGCCGCTATTGAGTAACTAAGTCCAAACCCTCTACCGTCACCTCCTACCCCAACACCCGTAGGAAGTTATCGTGGAAAGTTCAACTTTAGGCATGGTCGTCCTGTCGATGATTGCGCTCTTCGGCACTGCCGCGTTTTGCTTCGAACACCTCGCCACCCGCAGCGAGAAGAAAAAGAAAACCAAATAAGCGGGTCGTCAACCTCAGCAGCACCCCAGCGTTTAAATGACGGGGCTCGCCGTACTGATGGGCAAATGGCTGACCCGGGGCTTCACCGGAACCCACCATGCCTTGCCGGAACGTTATACCTATCGCCTGCTGGGCATCGACCCACAGGAAACAATGGGCTGGGCCCGCTTCGGTTCGGCGCTGTTGTTATCGAACGCGGCGTGCTGGAACTGGCCCAGCGCGATCGCCTGAACGACCCACAGGAACACCGCCTGGTGGAAGCCTGCATGAGCCAACTGGCGATTGCCCTGGAGCGTGTGCATTTCGTCGAAGTGGCGCAAAGCAACCTGGTGCAGATGGAAGGCGAAAAAATGCGCAACACCCTGCTCGGTGTCGCCGGGACCGCCTTGCGCCTGAACCGCCAATGGCACTCGCTGGAAGAAATCGTCGGCAGCGCGCCGGCCAATCTGTCATATTGCGCATCTACGGCAAAAGCTGGAGGTGGATCCGGCGCCGCCGCAGTACTTTATTACCGAATTGCAGGTGGGCTACCGGCTGGTGGGGTTGTAGGACAGCAAATCCCAGGCACAAAAAAGCCCGCTCAATGAGCGGGCTTTGCGTGGTGACCTGGCGTTCAGCGTTCCAGGTAACCGAATATGGCGCAGCGGACGGGACTCGAACCCGCGACCCCCGGCGTGACAGGCCGGTATTCTAACCGACTGAACTACCGCTGCGCGTAGCGTTGGACGTAATGGTGGGTGATGACGGGATCGAACCGCCGACCCTCTGCTTGTAAGGCAGATGCTCTCCCAGCTGAGCTAATCACCCTTTACGTTCGGTGCGGGGCGCATCATATACGAAAAATCCGCAATGTGTTGATTTAAATGCAATTTATTTTAAATATCTTTTCGCCGGCAGCCTACACCCCGGAAAACCGGCGCGTGTAGCGGGTAGATGCGAGTCTATTGGTTACCCCGCCCCAACCCCACAAAAGAACGACGCGGCGCTCTCAGGTGCTTCGCGAGCAAGCCCGTCCCCACAGAAAGGCAAACCCCAGACAGCAAAAAGCCCGCTCGATGAGCGGGCTTTCTGTGGTGACCTGGCGTTCAGTGTTCCAGGTTACCGAATATGGCGCAGCGGACGGGACTCGAACCCGCGACCCCCGGCGTGACAGGCCGGTATTCTAACCGACTGAACTACCGCTGCGCGTAACACATGAAGCGAATGGTGGGTGATGACGGGATCGAACCGCCGACCCTCTGCTTGTAAGGCAGATGCTCTCCCAGCTGAGCTAATCACCCTTCGTTTCGGTGTGGCGCGCATTCTACGGAGCGTCCCCTGGTCTGGCAAGCACTTTCTTAAATCTTTTTTTTCAGCCCTTCCAATGGCTTAGGCAGGGTTGGCCTCAGGCCTTATCAAGAGAATAATGCCCCACTTTGTATAAAGGAGAGACTCACCCCATGTGGTTCAAGAACCTGCTTATCTATCGCCTGACCCAAGATCTGCCTGTTGATGCCGAGGCGTTGGAAACTGCAATGGCCACCAAACTGGCGCGCCCTTGTGCAAGCCAGGAGTTGACCACTTACGGTTTCGTCGCGCCTTTTGGCAAAGGCGAAGACGCGCCCCTGGTGCACGTCAGCGGTGACTTCATGCTGATCGCTGCGCGCAAGGAAGAACGTATCCTGCCGGGTAGCGTGGTGCGTGATGCGGTGAAGGAAAAGGTCGAAGAGATCGAAGCCGAGCAAATGCGCAAGGTCTACAAAAAGGAACGCGACCAGATCAAGGATGAAATCATCCAGGCCTTCCTGCCTCGTGCGTTCATCCGTCGCTCGTCGACCTTCGCTGCCATCGCGCCGAAACAGGGCCTGATCCTGGTGAACTCGGCCAGCCCCAAGCGCGCCGAAGACCTGCTGTCGACCCTGCGTGAAGTGATCGGCACCCTGCCGGTACGCCCACTGACCGTGAAAACCGCGCCGACTGCGGTGATGACCGACTGGGTCACCACCCAGAAGCCAGCCGATGACTTCTTCGTGCTCGACGAATGCGAGCTGCGCGACACCCACGAAGACGGCGGCATCGTGCGCTGCAAGCGCCAGGACCTGACCGGCGAAGAAATCCAGCTGCACCTGACCACCGGCAAAGTCGTGACCCAACTGTCCCTGGCCTGGCAGGACAAGCTGTCGTTCATGCTCGACGACAAAATGACCGTCAAGCGCCTGAAGTTTGAAGACCTGCTGCAAGACCAGGCCGAACAGGACGGCGGCGACGAAGCCCTGGGCCAACTGGATGCCAGCTTTACCCTGATGATGCTGACCTTCGGCGACTTCCTGCCGGCGCTGGTGGAAGCATTGGGTGGTGAAGAGACCCCGCAAGGCATCTAAACGCGCACGTTCAATGTAGGAGCTTGGCCTGCGATGGCGGCGTATCAGTTACAGAGTCACTGACTGACACACCGCTATCGCAGGCAAGCCAGCTCCCGCAATTGATGGGGTTACCACTCCCAGTACTCTAATAATAAGGACATCGCCATGCGCGCACTCGCCGCCTTGAGCCGTTTCGCCGGCACTACCTTCGCCTACTGGGTGCTGATTTTTGCTGTGCTCGCCTTCCTTCAGCCCCACTGGTTTATCGACCTGAAAAGCGCCATCGTGCCGCTGCTGGGCCTGGTGATGTTCGGCATGGGCCTGACCCTCAAACTGGAAGATTTCGCCGAAGTCGCGCGCCATCCGTGGCGCGTGGCCCTGGGCGTGATCGCGCAATTTGTGATCATGCCCAGCGTGGCCTGGCTGCTGTGCCAGACCTTCAACCTGCCAGCGGAAATCGCCGTTGGCGTGATTCTGGTCGGTTGCTGCCCTAGTGGCACCTCTTCCAACGTCATGACGTGGCTGGGCCGTGGCGACCTGGCGCTGTCAGTGGCCATCTCTTCCATCACCACCCTCCTCGCCCCGCTGCTGACGCCGGCCTTGATCTGGCTGCTGGCCTCGGCCTGGTTGCCGGTGTCGTTCATGGACCTGCTCTGGTCGATCCTGCAAATGGTGTTGCTGCCTATCGTGCTGGGTGTCTTGGCGCAGCGTCTGCTGGGTGAGCGCGTGCGTCATGCCGTCGAGGTGCTGCCGCTGGTCTCAGTGGTCAGCATCGTGACCATCGTCGCTGCCGTGGTGGCTGCAAGCCAGGCGAAGATTGCCGAGTCGGGCCTGCTGATCATGGCGGTGGTGATGCTGCACAACAGCTTTGGCTACCTGCTGGGTTACCTCACCGCCCGCGTATTCGGGCTGCCACTGGCCCAACGCAAGTCATTGGCGCTGGAAGTCGGCATGCAGAACTCGGGGCTGGGCGCCGCATTGGCCAGTGCGCACTTCTCGCCACTGGCGGCGGTGCCCAGCGCGTTGTTCAGTGTCTGGCACAATATTTCAGGGGCGTTGTTGTCGACGTATTTCCGCCGGATGAGCGAGAAGGAAGATCGCAAGGCCCTCGCCGAAACTTGATCGGCTGCGGGCTTTTCGGCACTCTACGAACCTTCGCGGGGACGACCCCGCGACTCGTTTGAGCACTTACCAGGGGACGACCCCACTTCTAAAAGGAAGGTCTTTATGTCCTGGGTCATTCTGTTTTTCGCCGGGTTGTTTGAAGTTGGCTGGGCCGTCGGCCTGAAATACACCGACGGTTTCAGCAAGCCAATGCCCACCGCCCTGACGATTGCCGCCATGGCCGTCAGCCTCGGCCTGCTGGGGCTGGCCATGAAGGAGCTGCCGCTGGGTACCGCCTATGCCATCTGGACCGGCGTCGGTGCAGTGGGCACGGTGATTGCCGGGATTATCCTGTTTGGGGAGTCCATGGCGCTGTTCCGACTGGCCAGTGTGGCGTTGATCATTGCCGGGTTGATCGGGCTCAAGATTAGCGCGTAAGCCACTAACGCTATCGCAGGCAAGTCGAATCGTCGACTTGCCTGCGATGAGGCCCTTAAATCCGAAAACCTACCTGACACTCCCCCGCAACGCCCCAACCTGTTCCTGCAAGGCCTGTGGCGTCGCCTGCTCCACCGCCAACGGCGGCCCCGCCACCAACGTCACCCGCGACCAGATCCGGTGAAAGATCCCCTTGTTCGGGTCACGGCTGAAAAAGCTCCCCCACAACCCCTGCAACGCCATGGGAATCACGGGTACCGGGGTTTCCTCGAGAATCCGTGTCACACCACTCTTGAACTCGTTCATCTCACCGTCGGCAGTCAACTTGCCTTCGGGGAAAATGCACACCAACTCGCCATCCTTCAGGTACTGGCTGATGCGCTGGAAAGCCTTTTCGTAGATCTGCAGGTCTTCATGGCGTCCGGCAATCGGAATGGTGCCAGCGGTGCGGAAGATAAAGTTGAGCACCGGTAAGCGGTAGATCTTGTAATACATCACAAAGCGAATCGGCCGACGCACCGCGCCGCCAATCAGCAATGCATCGACAAACGACACATGGTTGCACACCAGCAGCGCCGCACCTTCGTCCGGTATATGTTGCAGGTCGCGATGCTGCACGCGGTACATGGAGTGGCCGAGCAGCCAGATCATGAAGCGCATGGTGAACTCGGGAACAATCCTGAAGATGTAGGTGTTGACCGCAATGTTGAGCAGCGACACCACCAGGAACAGCTCGGGGATCGACAGCTTGGCCACACTCAACAGCACGATGGTGACAATCGCCGAGACCACCATGAACAGCGCATTGAGAATATTGTTGGCGGCAATCACCCGCGCCCGCTCGTTTTCAGCGGTACGCGACTGGATCAAGGCATACAGCGGCACGATATAGAACCCGCCAAACACCCCCAGGCCGAGGATGTCAGCCAGCACCCACCAGGCCTGGCCGTACCCCAACACCGCCAGCCAGTCGTTGGCCTGGACGTTTTGCGGGAAGCCACCGGAATGCCACCAGAGCAACAGGCCAAACACCGTCAGGCCGAATGAACCAAAGGGCACCAGACCGATTTCCACCTTACGCCCGGAGAGTTTTTCGCAGAGCATCGAGCCCAACGCGATACCGACCGAGAACACCGTGAGAATCAGGGTCACCACGGTCTCATCGCCATACAGCCACTCTTTGGCGTAGGCCGGGATTTGCGTGAGGTAGATCGCCCCGACAAACCAGAACCACGAGTTGCCGACAATCGAGCGCGACACGGCGGGCGTCTGCCCCAGGCCCAGGCGCAAGGTGGCCCAGGACTGGCTGAAGATGTTCCAGTCCAGGCGCATCTCGGGGCTGGACGCCGCGGCGCGCGGGATACCCCGGCTGGCCAGGTAGCCCAGCACGGCAATCGCGACAATCGCAGTCGACACCACCGGCGCGTACTGCGCAGAGGACATCATGACCCCGGCCCCGATGGTCCCGGCGAGGATCGCCAGGAATGTGCCCATTTCCACCAGGCCATTGCCGCCCACCAACTCCTCTTCGCGCAAGGCTTGCGGCATGATCGAGTACTTCACCGGGCCAAACAGCGCCGAGTGGGTGCCCATGGCAAACAGCGCCAGCAGCATCAGTTCCAGGTGGTTGGTCATAAAGCCGACGGCCCCCACGACCATGATCACGATCTCGCCGAGCTTGATTGCGCGGATCAACGCATCCTTGTTGAATTTCTCGCCAAACTGCCCGGCCAGGGCCGAGAACAGGAAGAACGGCAGGATAAACAGCAAGGCGCACAGGTTGACCCAGATCGAGCGGTCACCTTCGATGGTCAGCTTGTAGAGAATGGCGAGGATCAACGACTGCTTGAAAATATTGTCGTTGAACGCCCCCAGGGACTGGGTAATGAAGAACGGCAGAAAACGCCGTTTGCGCAGCAAAGTAAATTGCGAGGGGTGACTCATCGTCAGTGTTCCTGCGTGGCCTGAAGGCTTTATTGATTTTTCAGGCCACGACTTTACCTAATCCTGCTTACTTATTCCCCAATCCTGCAATGCACGGTGAAACAAACAGCTCACCTTTATAGGCACCCTGCACCGTGCGCTTGCTGACCACCAGCCACATCAGGGCCAGCGCGGCGACCAGCACGCTGCCGGTCACGCTGAAAAATGCCAGGTGCAAAGTACTGCCCAGTTTCAACGTGGTCAGGGCATACACCCCCAGCGGGAAGGTAAACCCCCACCAGCCCAGGTTGAATGGAATCCCGGCACGCAGGTAACGCAGGGTGATCAGCACCGCGATCAACATCCACCACAGGCCCAGGCCCCACAGGGTGATGCCGGCAACCAGCCCCAGGCCGGCGGCAATCTCGCCGATGCCGGCAAAGCCATTGGCGGCGAAGATCGCCGGCGCGTCCTGGCCCAGCAGCAACATGCCCAGGGCGCCGGTGCCGATCGGGCCCAGGGCCAGCCAGCTCGACGCGGCCATGTTGGCGTGGGGCAGTTTATGCAGGGCCATGCGCAGCATCAGGATCGTCAGAATGCTGAACGCAACCGGCAAAGAAAACGCCCAGAGCACGTAGCTGGTCACCAGCATCACCAGTTGCGAATGGGCGTCGACCAGATGCGGCGCCAACAGGCCACCACTGGCGGCGGCGACTTCGGCAGCCACCACCGGCAACAGCCAGACCGCTGTCATCTGGTCGATGCTGTGTTCCTGGCGGGTAAACATCATGAACGGGATCAACACCCCACACGCCAGGGCCATGGCGACGTCCAGCCACCACAGGGCCTCGGCCAGTTGCACCACGCCCTCGCCCCAGCGCGGCAGGCCAAACAGCAGCAGGCCATTGATAATGGTCGCCAGGCCCATGGGGATGGTGCCGAAGAACATCGAGACCGTGGAGTGTCCGAAGATTCGCCGCGCCTCGTGAAAAAACATCACCCAGCGCGCCGCGTATAAACCGCTGAACAACACAAACAAAACGATCGTCAGCAGCCACAGCCCTTCGGCGATGGCATAGACACCCGGCAATTGCACCGGCAATTGCGCCAGGGCCAACGCCAGCACGCCGGTGCCCATGGTGGCGGCGAACCAGTTGGGGGTGAACTGGCGAATCACTTCCCTGGGGGCGGCCAAATGGCTGAAAGGTTTGTAACTGGGGGTGATGCTATTGGGGCAGGTCATGGCTCAATCCTCTTCCTCGTATGAGGTTGAGCCCATGATAGAAGCCTAAGGAATATCTATATAACGGGTAATATCTCTAACTGTTATCTGTTTCACCTATATGCAGACTTGGCCGGCGCTTGCCTCATCAAGCCAATCAAGGCGCCGAGGGCCAATACGATCAACACCCCGCCGTAGCCATAAGTGGTAGCGATCAGGCCAAAACTGCGGGTCAGGTTGCCCGCCAACAGGGTCGGCAGGCAGAACGCCAGGTAACTGAGGACGTAGAACGCCGACATCAACCCGGCCCGCTCATGGGGCAAGGCCAGGGGGACTACGCTGCGCAACGCGCCGAGAAAACCTGCGCCAAATCCGCTGCCAGCCACCAGCGTGGCGAAGAAAAACAAGCTCAGGTTGGCGCTGTGAACCGCACCGAGGATCAGTGCGACGCCCACGGCCAACAGGCCGGCTCCCAGGCGCAGCACCTTGCCCGCCGGGCGATTGCGCAGGCTGAAAATCATCACCGCACCGCTCAAGGTCAACACCGCGACCAGGCCGCCACCGATCAGGTTGGAGGTGGATCCGGTCGCCGCCCTTACCAGCGACGGCGCCAGCGACAAGTAGAAACCGCTCATGGCCCACACCGCGATATCCACCGGCAGCGACAGCCACAAGGCCCGGCGCGCCTGGGCCGGCACATGCAGGGTCGGCCATAGCGAGGCGAGCGCGCCAGGGATGGGGCTGACGCTTTCCGGCAAGCGCCAGACATACAGGCTCTGCAACAGCATCAGCGCGAGCAAGGCCCAATAGATCAACTGGGTCGGCAGCGGCGCGAACTCCACCAGCACACTGCTGCCCATGGCGCCACAGGCCATGCCCAGCAATGGCGCGACACTGTTGACCAGCGGGCCCTGCCGACGGTCAGTGTCGAGCAACGCAGCGCCGAGCACGGCGGTGGCCATGCCTGTGGCAACCCCCTGCAAAGTGCGGGCGGCGATCAGCCAGGCAACACTGTCGGCGTAGATAAACAGCAGCATCGCCAGCATATTCAGCACCAGCGCGGCGAAGATCACTGGCTTGCGCCCCAGGTAATCCGACAGCGAACCGACGGTCAACAACGCAGCCAGCAGGCTCAAGGCATAGACGCCGAAGATCAGCGTCAAGGTGCCAGCAGAAAAGTGCAGGCCCTCCTGGTAAAGGTGATACAACGGCGTCGGCGCGCTGGAGGCGGCGAGAAACGTCAGCATGGTGCTCGCTAGAAACACCAGGCTGGAACGATGAGAAGTGACGCTGGACATGGGCACGCTCCGCTAAAGCTAATATTTTGCTTTTGTGGAGTGTGCTACTGGGTCGCGCTTAAAGCAAATTCTTTGTGTTAAGGTTTTGGCATGGCGATAAAAGAAGGCCTCCGCCCGGGGGGCCGTAGTGCCCGGGTACAAGAATCGGTTCATTCGGCGGTGCGCCAGCTACTGCAAGAGCAAGAGCGCGCCAGCGTGACAGTACCGCAAATTGCCACACGCGCCGGGGTCACGCCGTCGACCATCTACCGGCGCTGGGGCGACCTCGCAGCCCTGCTCGCCGACGTCGCCCTGGCCCGCATGCGCCCCGACAGCGAGCCCGCCAACACCGGCAGCCTGCGCGGCGACCTGCGAGCCTGGGCCGAGCAGTACCTGGACGAGATGAGTTCGGAACCGGGGCGCACGATGATGCGCGATGTGCAGTGCAGCCAGACGCCGGGGTACTGCGTGACGATTCTGGGTGGGCAACTGCAAGTGATCCTGGACCGTTACCAAGGCAGCGGCCAGGCATTGCCCAGCGTGGATCGACTGATCAATCTGCTGGCGGCGCCGACGGTGTTTCGAATTCTGTTTGACGCGGCGCCGATGCGGGTTGAGGAGTTGCATGAGCTGATTGAGATTGCCCTGCACACCTGACCCGACTGTGTGTATGCGGGCTTATGTGGGAGCGGGCTTGCCCGCGATTGCAAGGTGTCAGTCAATACCTCTTTAACTGACCCGCCGCTATCGCGGGCAAGCCCGCTCCCACATATGCCCACACATCTTTAGACCTGGCTTAGGTACGCATCCCACGCCCGCTCACCAGCAGCCGTGCACAGCCCAGATACAACACCACCGTCGCCACGATCATAAAGGTGATCGCCACGCTGATCTTGATATCCGACACGCCCAGGATCCCGTAGCGGAAGGCATTGACCATATGCAGCACCGGGTTGGCCAGCGACACGGTCTGCCAGAACGGCGGCAGCAGGGTAATCGAGTAGAACACACCGCCCAGGTAGGTCAGCGGGGTCAGCACAAAGGTCGGGATGATCGAGATGTCATCGAAGTTGCGCGCAAACACGGCGTTGATAAAGCCCAGCAGCGAGAAGATTGTCGCCGTGAGCACCACCACCAGGATGGTCACCCCCAGGTGATGCACCTGCAGGTCGGTGAAGAACATCGACAGCACCGTCACAATCGCCCCGACCATCAAGCCACGCAGCACGCCGCCCAGGGTGTAGCCGATCAGGATGGTGTGTGGCGACACCGGCGAAACCATCAATTCCTCAATGGAACGCTGGAACTTGCTGCCAAAGAAACTCGACACCACGTTGCCGTAGGAGTTGGTGATCACCGACATCATGATCAGCCCCGGCACGATGTATTCCATATAGGTGAAGCCACCCATATCGCCAATCTGCCGGCCGATCAGGTTCCCGAAGATCACGAAGTACAGAACCATGGTGATCGCTGGCGGTAGCAGAGTCTGCGGCCAGATGCGCATAAAGCGCTTCACTTCGCGGTAGACGATGGTGTTGAGCGCTACCAGATTGGGTTGGAACTCGGAATTCATACCGCCACCTTCGCCAGATTCTTCTCCACCAGGGACACGAACAACTCCTCCAGGCGATTGGTTTTGTTGCGCAGGCTCTGCACTTCAATGTTCTGCAAGGCCAGTTGGCTGAACAGCGCGGTGATGCCCACGGTTTTATCGACCTGCACTTCCAGGGTATGGCTGTCCACCAGGCGGTTGGGGTAGCCGATCAGCGCAGGGGGCGCGGACAGATTGCTTTTCAGGTCGAGCAGGAACGTCTCCACATGCAACTGGCCCAGCAAGTTACGCATGCTGGTGTTCTCGACAATGGTGCCGTGGTCGATGATGCCAATGTTGCGGCACAGCTGTTCAGCCTCTTCCAGGTAATGGGTGGTGAGGATGATGGTGATGCCTTTCTGGTTCAGCTCGGTGAGGAAGGTCCACATTGAGCGGCGCAATTCGATGTCCACGCCGGCCGTCGGTTCGTCGAGGATCAGCAGGCGCGGCTCATGCACCAGGGCGCGGGCGATCATCAGGCGCCGCTTCATGCCGCCGGACAAGGAACGTGATGGCACGTCGCGCTTGTCCCACAACCCCAGCTGGGTCAGGTACTGCTCGGCGCGCTCCTTGGCGATTTTCGGCGGGATGCCGTAGTAACCGGCCTGGGTCACGACGATATCGAAGGTCTTTTCAAACTGGTTGAAATTGAACTCCTGGGGCACCACACCAATGCAGCGCTTGAGCGCGGCCGGGGATTTATCCAGGTCATGGCCAAAGATATTCACCGTGCCACTGGTCTTGTTGACCAGGGTCGACAGAATACCGATGGTGGTGGATTTGCCGGCACCGTTGGGGCCGAGCAATGCGAAGAAATCACCTTCGGCGACATCCAGATCAATACCACTCAGGGCCTGGAAACCGTTGCCGTAGGTTTTGGTTAGCTGCCGGATGGACAGAGCGGAACTCATATCGGATTACGCACCAAGGAAGGGAATAGAAGAAATAGATAAGGGCGCGCCACACCTAATACAACCGCAGCGCACGGCAAGCATGGTGCTTGCCTGCGCCGCACAAGTACAGTCACCTGTATTAATAGTCAGTATTAAGTCAACGCGGTCATTACCGCTTTTTGATAGGCCGGACGTTGCTGCAAACGCCGGTACCACGCCTCCAGATGGGGCATCGCCGGGCGTTCGATCGGCATCTCGAACCAGGCATAAATAAAGCTGCCCAGGGGAATATCACCCATGCCGATCTCGTTGCCGGACAGGTAGGGCTGCTCAGCCAGGGCCTGGTCCACGGTTTTCAACACCTCGATACAGGCATTGCGCCCGGCATGGATGCTGTCCCAGTCCTGCCGCTCGGCCGGCGTGCGCAAAATGCCCCAGAACACCGTCTTGAACGGTTCGGCAAAGGTCGAGGTGGTCCAGTCCATCCACTTCTCGGCATTGGCCCGCGCCTGCAGATCGGCGGGGTACCAGCTCGAAGCCTGTTTGGCGCAGAGGTAACGCACGATGGTGTTGGATTCCCACAACACAAACTCGCCGTCCTCGATCATCGGCACCCGGCCATTGGGATTCAATGCCCGGTACTGCGGTGTATCGACCACACCAAAGGCCCCGCCCGCATCAATTGCCTCATAGTCCAGGCCGAGTTCCTCGGCGCACCACAGTGCTTTCCTGACGTTTGACGAATTTTTACGACCCCAGATCTTCAGCATGACCGCCTCCCAGTGGATGAATGCCGGAGCAGCATACGCCGGTTCAGCCGCGACTCAAATCGCTCTGCATATCACCTAACAATTGCGGCGAATGCTCGCCAAACAGGTGCGGGTAACACTTTTCCAGGTGGGCAAAGAAGAATTCCTCGGGCACCTCGGCAAATTGCCCATGGTCCACCACATACTCCATGGAGCGCTGGCCCTGGCGGTTGAACGGGTGGAAAACGCTGTCGTTGATTCCGTCGAAATCCAAGGGCGGCACATCGAACAATTCGCACAATTGCTGGTTGAACGCCGGGGTCGCCTTGACCCAGCGCCCATCCAGATACAACTCCGTGTAGCCATGCATGGCGAACACATCACTCTTGAGCAACTCGATCAGGCGCGGGGTCGACAGATGGTTGCGCACATCGGCCAGGCCAATGCGCGACGCTATGCCGCAATGCCGGGCGCACGCCGCCAGCAGGGTGGCCTTGGGCACGCAATAGCTCTGCCCGGCAGCCAGGGCGTAGCTACCACGCAGGGTTTGCGGATCGCGGCTGAAGGTGTAAGGGTTGTAGCGTACCGCTTCGCGCACGGCGTAATACAGACTGACTGCCTGGTCACGGGGATCACGGCTCGAACCGCGATGTTTTTCGGCGAACTCCACCACCGTGGGGTGGTCACTATCGATGAAGCGGCTGGGACTCAAGTACGCATTCATGGGGATTTTCTCCGAGGCGAGCCTGGAGTCTAACCACAGGCCCGACCGAAGGTTAACGACGATTCGGCCAAATGTCGGCGCCTGCTGCCTGTGACTGTCGAGCACTTCCCGCCACACCACGTAACACCCTCAGGCACCGCTTTTCCGGATGCCGGCTAAGCTCTGAGGGTGCTTCTGCCCCTGGTTTCACGGAGGATTGAATATGCTGTTGTTGTGGATACTGGTTCTGGTGCTCGGCATTGCCTACCTGGCACACCGTCGTACCGCGCCCCTGCCCGCCCTGGGCGTGGTCGCCGTCTACCTGTTGGCGATGGGCGCCTTCAGCTATGCACCGGGCTGGTTGCTGCTGGTGTTCTGGGTGCTGCTCGCGATAGTCGCCGCCCCCCTGCTGCTGCCCGACCTGCGTCGCCAGTATTTCACCGCACCGCTGTTCAACTGGTTCCAGAAAGTATTGCCGCCGATGTCCGAGACCGAGCGCGATGCCATCGACGCCGGGACCGTGTGGTGGGACGGCGAACTGTTCAGCGGCCGTCCCGACTGGGACAAGCTGCTGGCCTACCCCAAGGTGCAGTTGACCGAAGAGGAACAGGCTTTTATCGACGGCCCCACCGAGGAGCTGTGCGCGATGGTCACCGATTGGGAAATCGGCCAGGCCATGGACCTGCCGGCAGCGGCCTGGGACCATATCAAGCAACACGGTTTCTTCGCCCTGATCATCCCCAAGGAGTTCGGTGGCAAGGGCTTTTCCGCCTACGCCCACTCCCAGGTGGCAATGAAACTGGCGACCCGCAGCGGCGACCTCGCCTCCACCGTCATGGTCCCCAACTCCCTGGGCCCGGCCGAGCTGCTGTTGCACTACGGTACCGACGAGCAACGCAACCACTACCTGCCGCGCCTGGCCCGTGGCGATGACATCCCGTGCTTTGCCCTGACCGGCCCGCTGGCCGGCTCCGATGCCGGCGCGATGCCCGACACCGGGGTGATCTGCAAGGGCGAATGGCAAGGCAAGGAAACCCTTGGCCTGCGCCTGAACTGGGAAAAACGCTATATCACCCTGGGCCCGGTCGCGACCCTGCTGGGCCTGGCCTTCAAGGCCTATGACCCGGACCATCTGCTGGGCGAGGAAGAAGACCTGGGCATCAGCCTGGCGCTGATCCCCACCGACACCCCCGGCGTGGAAATCGGGCGCCGTCATCTGCCCCTCGGCGCGGCATTCATGAACGGCCCCAACTCCGGCAAGGATGTGTTCATTCCCCTGGACTTCCTGATCGGTGGCCAGGAAATGCTCGGCAAGGGCTGGATGATGCTGATGAACTGCCTGTCGGTCGGCCGTTCGATCTCCCTGCCGGCGGTGGGCACCGGTGCAGCCAAGTTCACCAGCCTGGTGACCGGCCAGTACGCCCAGGTGCGCGAGCAGTTCAACGTACCGCTGTCCGCCTTCGAGGGCATCCAGGAAGCCCTGGCCCGTATCGGCGGGAATGCCTGGTTGATGGACAGTGCGCGGATGCTCACCGCCAATGCGGTCGACCTGGGGGAAAAACCTTCGGTGCTCTCGGCGATCCTCAAGTACCACCTGACCGAGCGCGGCCGCGAGTGCATCAGCCACGCCATGGACGTGCACGGCGGCAAGGGCATCATCATGGGCCCCAACAACTACCTGGGCCGCAGCTGGCAGGGGGCGCCGATCTTCATCACCGTGGAAGGGGCGAATATCCTTTCGCGCAACCTGATGATCTTCGGCCAGGGGGCGATTCGCTGCCATCCATTCGTCCTCAAGGAAATGGCCCTCGCCGGTCGTGAAGATCGCGACCAGGCACTCAAGGAGTTCGATGGGCTGTTGCTGCAACATATCGGTTTTGCGGTGAGCAACGCCGCCAGCACCCTGGTGTTGAACCTGGGCCTGGGCCACTTCGAAAAAGCCCCGGGCAACCGCTTGAGCCAGGGTTACTTCCGCGCCCTCAACCGCCAGGCCGCCGCGTTCGCCCTGCTGGCAGACCTGAGCATGATGCTGCTGGGTGGTGAGCTGAAGCGTCGTGAACGCCTGTCGGCACGGCTGGGGGATGTACTCAGCCATATGTACCTGGCCTCGGCGGCGCTCAAGCGCTACCACGACCTCGACTCCCCGGATCATCTGGAGCCGCTGTTTGCCTGGGCCATGGAAGAAAGCCTTGGCCAATCGGAACGCGCGCTGGATGAGTTACTTAGCAACTTCCCCAACAAAGTGCTGGGCTGCCTGATGCGGGTCATCGTGTTCCCATTCGGGCGTCGCCATAAAGGCCCGTCCGATGCACTGGACGCTGAAGTCGCCGCAGTGATTGGCCGAGCCAAGGGCGACCCGACCCTGGAAGAACTGCTGGCTGGCTGCTATCGCCCGCAATCGGCGGAAGATCCGGTCGGCGCGTTGCAACACGCCTATGACCTACTGGGTGCCAGCCACCCGCTGCAAAAGAAACTCCACAGCGCCCTCAAAAGTGGCCAGGTCAAGCCGCGCGCAGGGGAACATGCCATCGACGCCGCACTGGAAGCTGGCGTGCTGCAACCGGCTGAAGCGCAAACCCTGCGCGACGCGGAAGCGGCGCGGCGCAAGGTGATCGACGTGGATGACTTCAGCAAAGAGGAGCTGGCCCAGGCGCCCGGCAGAGTCCGCTGAGACCAACCGTCATATAAAAACGGGCGCGAGGGCTATATACTCTCGCGCCCGTTTTTGCTTTTGAGGACTTACTCTCGTGTCCAACGTCGTTGCCGATCATCTCGTCTTGCTCGACCACCTGCGCAGCATCCTGGTTGCCGTCGGCGAAGCCGAACAGGTTCCCGAGGAAAGTCACGCGCTGTTCCTGGAACGCTTTGATGAACTGCGGGCCCTGCTGCCCATCGACCCGATCGAAAGCCAATACCTGGGCCAGGACATGATGAGCCAGGTCATCCTGCGCTACCCGCAGATTGCCCATCTGGTACCGCGCGACCTGTTGTGGTTCTTCGGCGGTGACTGCCTGCACTTCATGCCCGACGATGAACTGGACCTGTACCAGGCCCTGGAAGAACGTCGTTTCGAAGCCGAACAGAACGACGAACCGTTCGACTGGAACCAGGAAAAGCAATTGCTGGCCATGTCCAACGACCAGCCCAAGCACTGATCTCAAAAGCACCAAAGATCCAAATGTGGGAGCGGGCTTGTGTGGGAGCGGGCTTGCCCGCGATAGCGGTGTATCAGTCAACCAATGTATCGACTGACACTCAGCCATCGCGGGCAAGCCCGCTCCCACACTAACCTGCTCCACATTCTCGATCGCGCGCCTACCGCCGATGCAATGTAGGCTCCTTAGCCATGCACTCCACCAGATAATCAATAAACACCCGCAATTTCGGCGGCAGGTAGCGTGTGGGCGAATGCAGCAACCAGGCATCCCCATGGTACGAGGCAATGAAATCCCATTGCGCCAGGACCTGCACCAACCGCCCCTCCTCCAAGGCATGCCGCGCGGTGAAGTACGGCAAGCTGCCAATCCCTACATCCTGCAACACCGCATCCAGCCGCACCCCCGTGTGATTGGCCGCATACCGCCCGCGTACCCCCACCGTCACTGTTTTGCCCGCCTGGCGGAATTTCCAGCGCGCATCCCCCGGCGTTTCGCCCAGGTAGATGCAACTGTGCCCCAGCAAATCATGGGGATGCAGCGGCGTACCGTGGGCAGCCAGATACTGCGGCGTGGCACACAACAAATGCTCAATCGGTAATAACTGGCGCCCTACCAACCCCGGTGGCGGGCTATCGGTGATGCGGATGCTCAGGTCGACATTGTCATCAATCAAATCCACCTGCCGATCTTCGAGGATCAACTGCACATCGACCTTGGGATAACGCCGCAAGAACTCTGGCATATGCGGATGCACCACAAACCGCCCGACCGCCTTGGGCACACTGACCCGCACCAGTCCTTCGGCTTCGTGGGTGTACTGGCCGCTGATTTCCATCACCGAGCGCGCCGCGCTGACCATTTCCTGGCAGCGTTTGAAAACCTCTTCGCCACCTTCGCTCAAGCGCAATTTGCGTGTGGTGCGCTGCAGCAGCCGCGTGGCCAGGGCCTGTTCCAGGCGCGAGATGCTGCGACTCACCGCCGATGGCGACGCCCCCAGTTGGCGCGCCGCCTCGGAGAAGCTGCCGGTTTCCACCACCTTGACGAAAATCGCCATTTCGCCCAGCAGCGGCAAAGGAAGATTGATGCTCATGACGCACAAGTCCATTGAGATTTCAGCGGATTATCACCCATTGGCGCACTACTTATACTGCTGTTTAGAACCCTGATGCGGATGTAGACGATGACCCAGCGCCTGTTTTTTACCCATGACCACCTGGTTGCCGATGTTGATGTGCTGGAGTGCACGCCGTTTGAGCAGCAGTTTGCGGTGGTGCTGCACTCCACCATTTTCCACCCCCAGGGTGGCGGCCAGCCTTTTGATACGGGGTGGCTGGGAGACAGCAACGTGTTGAAAGTGGTGCAGGAAGCCGAGCGCATCGTGCACTACGTGGACCAGCCCGTCGCACTCGGGCTCCAGCAAGCGCGGGTCGACGGCGAGCGCCGCGCCCTGCATACACGCCTGCATTCGGCAGGGCATCTGATTGGCAACGCCGGTGAGACCCTGGGCTGGATGCCGATCAAGGCCCACCACTGGCCAGGCGAAGGCAAGATCAGTTTTATCCGTGGGGAATTCGCCCAGAACATGGAGGCCGATGCCCTGCAACAACAGGTCAACCAATGGATCGCCGCAGATTTACCGCGCCAAATGACGCTGCAAAGCGGCTCCCGGGAAGTAGGTTTTGGTGATCTGCCGCCCTACGCCTGCGGCGGCACTCACGTACAGGCCCTCGCCCAAGTCGGCCAGGTCACGATCCTCGGCCTGTCGGAGAAGAAGGGCACGTTGTCGGTGCGCTACAGCCTCGACTGACAGATTGATGGCAGGCGGCGTTTTATTATTGAGATAGGACATCACCGCGCAAGGGGCTCCCCTGGAGCTTGTGGGTGATGCTAGTGTGTGAAAATGTTTCCGACATAAAAATCGGAAACCTCCTACTCACCACCTGCAAAGGAATGCCCCCAGCAATGGACTTCTCCCTCAAGCACCTGGCCGCCGCCACCCTGATGGTCGCCAGCCTGTCCGCCGTTACCGCACCAGCGTTCGCCAATATCACCCCGCAACAGAGCGCGACCATCCTCAAGACGTTCAATGACGCCTCGATCAAGGACTTCCGCACCTTCCTCGGCAGCCTGGCCAAAAGTGAACTGGGCAAAACCGCCGACTTGGGCCCGGCAATCAGTGCTTTTCTCGATAACAAACGCCTGTCCGCCGAACAGCAAAACGAAATTCATCGCCTGCTGGGCCTCTACGCCCGGGTGAAATACGGCGCGGCGGCTACCGAGACCCTGCGCGAGCTGGTGGCCATACCGACCTTCCAGGTAGAAGGCGTAGCCCAGCACGACAACCCTGAATTCATCAAGATCGCCGACAAGATCAAGAGCCTGGCCCAGGCGTTCAACCTGAAGTTCCGCAATATCGACAACCGCGTCTACGAAATTTCCCTGGAAGGTGCCGGCGACGAAGTTGTGGGCATCCACGCCCACGCCGACGTGGTGCCGGTGACCCCGGAAAACTGGGTACTGGCCGATGGCACCCGCCTCGACCCGTTCAAGGTCACGCTGATTGGCGACCGCATGTACGGCCGCGGCACCGAGGATGACAAGAACGGCATCGTGGTGACGCTGTATGCGATGAAAGTGATCAAGGAAGAAAACCTGCCCCTGGCACGCAACTTCAAGCTGCTGGTGGACACCACCGAAGAAACCACCGGCGACGCCATTCCCTACTACTTCGAACACAACCCGACGCCCAACTACAACCTCGCGCTGGACGGCGGCTACCCGGTCGTCATCGCCGAAAAGGGTTATGGCACGGTCATGGCCACCTTTGCCAAGCGCAAAGCCGACGGCAAAGGCGCCGAAATCATTGCCATGACCGGCGGCCTGGCGACCAACCAGATTCCTTCGGCCTCGGTGGCCACGTTGCGTAGCGACAGCCCCGCCGAACTGGCTGCCAGCCTGCAACAGGCCGGGAGTGCATTCGCCAAGGCCAATGGTGGCGATTTCACTGTAGATGCCAAGGTCGTCGACAAAGACGTCAAGCTGACCGTCACCGGGGTATCGGCGCACTCTTCCGAACCCGAATCGGGCATCAACCCGGTGGCGCGGATGCTGGTCTTTATCAACAGCCTGGACGGCAAGGTTGCGTTCAAACACAACGAGATTACTGACGCTGCCCGCTATGCCGCCGATAACTGGGGCCTGGATTACCTGGGCGGCAAATTGGGCGTGGGCTTTGCCGATACGTTCATGGGGCCACTGACCACCTCGCCGACCTTTGTCGGCATGGACGAAAAAGCCTTCAAGCTGGCGGTCAACCTGCGGGTGCCAAAAGGTAAATCCCCAGAAACGCTCAAGAAAGAGATCGCTGACAAGCTGAGCGCCTGGAGCCAAAAGACCCATATTGCGCCAGCCTTCGATTACTCGGTCGCCGCGCCGATGTACCGTAACCCCGAGGGTGAATGGGTCAAGGCGCTGCTGGCCGTGGCCACGGAAAACCTGGGCATGAAGCCTGAGTACGGGACTTCGGCTGGCGCAACCTCGGTGCATGACCTGCCCAATGGCGTGCAATTCGGCCTGGCCCGCCCCGAGGTCAAATACACCGGGCACACCGACAACGAGTTCAAGACCACCGAGCAGTTCCTGCTGGACCTGCAGATCGTGACGGAAATGATGGGCCGTATCGGGCAGTTGCCGAAACTCTGACCCAGCACCTGGACCCGCTTGTGCGGCGGGTCCATTTGCGCAGGCTTGAATTGCAGACAAACAAAAACGCCGCTCATCACTGAGCGGCGTTTTTGTTGAATATGGAGCGGGAAACGAGACTCGAACTCGCGACCCCGACCTTGGCAAGGTCGTGCTCTACCAACTGAGCTATTCCCGCAAATGGCGTCCCCTAGGGGACTCGAACCCCTGTTACCGCCGTGAAAGGGCGGTGTCCTAGGCCACTAGACGAAGGGGACACGCTAACTGAAACACATGGTGTGTATTCCAGTGCCCAGAGGCCTTGTCCGAAGACTTGGTCCTGGTTTCACTCAGTGCCGCCCGAAAGCCACACTGTTTAAAAATGGAGCGGGAAACGAGACTCGAACTCGCGACCCCGACCTTGGCAAGGTCGTGCTCTACCAACTGAGCTATTCCCGCAATGGCGTCCCCTAGGGGACTCGAACCCCTGTTACCGCCGTGAAAGGGCGGTGTCCTAGGCCACTAGACGAAGGGGACACACGTACAACATTCACTCCCTACCGCGTTTCGCTGTGTGCTTTACGCTGTAAGTGGCGCGCATTCTATGGATGGATTGAAAGGTCGTCAACCCCCAAGGATAAATTTATTTAAATCAATGACTTCGCCCCGCTTTACCGCCACTGTCGGAGTTTCTCGCCGTCCAGGCTTTGGCGCCTATATTCTGGCGCCCGACAAGACGTTATAGTCCTGACCCGCGAATGGTGGCAATGTGCATCTATTCAGAGTTACTACATATACAGATGAAAGCACTGACTCATCTCGTCGAAGAGTCCTATCCGCCGCAAGCGCCAATCACTACACTTCAACGCACATCCTACAAAGAGGTCACACCGGTGACACCACTCATGATCACCCTGCTGGTAATAGCCGGGATCGTAATACTGATCGCCATTGGCTACATGAACCACGTGGTGGAAAACAACAAACTGGAAAAAGCCCGGGCCCAGATTGAGCTCAATGATCGGCTGCGCCGCTGTGGCGAGATCACCGAGACGTTCCCCGGCCAACTGATGACGCCGCAGCTCAAGCTGCTGCTGACCCGCCTGGAACTGAACGTCAACCAACGCATGCTCCACCTCAACAAATCCAGCAGCACCATCAAGGCCCGTATTGCCGAGTTGGAAGCACTGGTGGGCCAGGGCGAGTCGATCCCGGTGAACAACCCTCCAGGGCCGATCCAGACCGAAGCCAAGGCCAAGGATGTACGCTTCCTGCTCGAAGCCCTGCACGGCCAGGTCACCCGCGCCGCCCAGGACGGCTTTTTGCCCACCAACGAGGCCAAGCACTGGATCCGCGAAATCCGTCACCTGCTGGTGCTGCTGCACATCGAGTTCTTCAACAATCTTGGCCAACACGCGCTGCAACAGGCGCAGCCCGGCCAGGCGCGCCTGGCGTTCGAGCGCGGCGTGCAATACCTGCGCAAGCAGCCTGAACCGGCCACCTACAGCCAGCACCTGCAACTGCTGGAAAAACAATTGGCGCGTGCCAACTCCATGGTGCTGACCAACAGCCAGCAAACCGCCGAAGAGACCAATGAGCTGACCGCAGGCTTGAAAGCCGATGACGCTGATGCCGAGTGGAAAAAGAAAGTCATCTACGACTGATCCTCTCCTGCCTTGATTCGCCGGGTGCATGCTTTGCACCCGGAGCCATCATCCTGCCTCTACCCCTCGCTGCAATAACTCGCGTACAAAAGTGCACTTCATTCCGTAAACGAAAGAGGCCTTCATGCCAAGTGTCATCATTGATGGTCAGCCCCTGCACTACGTGGACCAGGGCGCGGGCCCTGCTGTCCTGCTCGGCCAGAGCTACCTGTGGGACCAGCACATGTGGGCACCGCAGATCGCCGCCCTGTCGCAACAGTACCGAGTGATCGTGCCAGAGCTGTGGGGTCACGGTGAGTCTGGCCCGCTACCGGCACAGACCCGCACCCTGGACGACCTGGCACGCCAGGCCCTGGCCTTGCTGGACCATCTGGAGATTGCCCAGGTCAACCTGGTGGGTTTGTCCGTCGGCGGCATGTGGGGTGCGCCGCTGGCGTTGCTGGCGCCCGAGCGGGTCAACAGCCTGGTATTGATGGATACCTATCTGGGCGCAGAGCCTGAGGCCACCCGCGAACAGTATTTCGCACTGCTCGGCGCAATCGAGGCCGCGGGTGCTATTCCAGATGCCCTGCTGGATATCATCGTGCCGATCTTCTTCCGCCCCGGCATCGACCACGACTCTGCGCTGTATCAGGACTTCCGCCAGTCCCTGCGCGACTTCCCCAAGGATCGCCTGCTGCAAAGCATCGTGCCCCTGGGTCGCCTGATTTTCGGTCGTGGGGATGCGCTGGAAGGCTTATCCCGCCTGAATGCTGATACGACTCTGGTGATGTGTGGCAACGAGGACCAGCCGCGCCCACCCGCAGAAGCGCAGGAAATGGCCGATCTGATCGGCTGCGATCTGGTATTGATCCCGGACGCAGGGCATATCTCCAGCCGGGAAAATCCTGATTTCGTCAATGAGGCACTGCTGACCTTTTTGGCCAATCACGCCTGATCACACCTTGAGTATCTCCAATGTAGATGAGATGCCGAGGCGCGCAGCTACACTCCCCCTGTGGGAGCGGGCTCGCCCGCGATGGCGCCCGTGAGTACACCTCAGGGTGTCAGCTCCCCCAGGGAACTCGTTCCGGCCCTGAATATGATCACAGCCGGAAATGCCCCACCATCCCCTTGAGTTCCGCCCCCAGTTGCGCCAACTCGATACTCGATGCCGCATTACCCTGCATGCTCAGCGCCGATTGATCGGCGCTGGCGCGGATACTGGTGACGCTGCGGTTGATTTCTTCGGCCACCGAGCTCTGCTGCTCGGCCGCGGCCGCGATCTGCTGGTTCATCTGCTGGATCAGCGACACCGCCGCGGCAATGCTGCCCAACGCACTTTCGGTTTCCAGGGCATCGCTGACAGCCAGCTTCACCAGCTCGCCGCTGTGCTGGATATCCCGCACTGAAGACTGCGCCGCGCTGCGCAAGGTGCTGACCAGACGTTCGATTTCCTCCGTCGATTGCTGGGTGCGCCTGGCCAGGGCGCGCACCTCATCGGCGACCACCGCAAAGCCGCGCCCTTGCTCGCCGGCGCGTGCCGCCTCGATGGCGGCGTTGAGCGCCAGCAGGTTGGTCTGCTCGGCAACACTTTTGATCACCTCCAACACGCTACCGATATTCTGGATTTCGGCGCTCAGGCTTTCGATGCTGGTGCTGGCAGAGGTCGCCGAACTGGCCAGCAGCTCGATGCGCTGCAGGCTCTGGCGTACCACCTGCTGGCCAGTGTCGACCTTGTCGTCGGCGGTCTGCGCCGCTTGCGCGGCCTGCTCGGCATTGCGTGCCACATCGTGCACCGTGGCGGCCATCTGGTTCATGGCAGTGGCGACTTGCTCGGTTTCTTCTTTCTGGCTACTGACTTCGAGATTGGTCTGCTCGGCCCCCCTGGACAATGACTGGGCCGAGCTGGCCAATTGTTCAATCCCCGCCTGCAGCCCGCTGACCATATTGCTCAGGCCCCCGCCCATCTGCTGCATCGCCTGCATCAACTGGCCCATCTCGTCCTGTCGGCTCACCTCCATGCGCCCGCTGAGATCCCCGGCCGCAATCTGCCGGGCCACGGCAATCACGCTGCGCAGCGGCATCACGATCAGCCGGGTAATCAGCCACGCGGCAATCACCCCGACCAATAAGGCCAGGGCCGATGACACAATGATCAGCAAGCTGCTCTTGGCCAACTGCGCCTGCATCGACTGGTCCTGCGCGGCATAGGCCTGATTGACCTGCGCCACCACTTGCGCGGCCCGCTCATGCAACTGTTGGTAGACGATTTTTTCCTGGGCCAGCAGGCCGGTGTATTCGGTGAGTTTTTCGCTGAAGGCTCCGATATGCCCGACCACTTCATTGAGCACGGTCTGATAGCCAGGATCCTTGACCAGGGCCTGCAGTTGCCCGGCCTGGGCCAGGGCCTGATCGGCCTGCTCGATGTGGCCTTGCCCGGCACTGTCCGCGTCGCCCTTGCGGCTCTGATCCAGGCGCACATGGGCTTCGTTCATGGCCTGCAACATGAGGCGCGAAACCTGCCCCACCTGCCCGGCCTGCTCGATAAACTCGGCGCCCTCTTTGCCTTGGCTTTCCTTGAGGTTATAGGCCCCATCGTCGGCCAGGCCGGCCTGCAAAACATCAAGGTTGTTGGCGACACTGGACACCGACCAACTGGCCATTTCCAGCGCCAGGTCCTTGGCCTGGGTCAGCTCGACAAATTCGTCAAATGCCTTGCGATAGGCGCCCAGCGCCTGCTCGACCTCGCTCATGTTGAGCGCCTGGGCTTCGGCCACCAGGCTATCCACCCGTTGGTGCAGGACCTCGACCGAGTCGGCATCGCTGCGCAATGCATACTCCTGCTCAATCAAACGCACATTCAGCAGCCCCTCATTGAGCGAAGACATGCCCTTGAGCCCCACAAAACGCTGACCAACGGTTTGCAGGGACCACACGCCAATCGCCGCCACCAGGGCCGTCAACAGCAATACCAGGGCAAACCCCAGCCCCAGCTTCCTGGCCAGCCCAAGGTTGGCAAATCGTCGTTGCACGGCCGAAATCATTGCGCAAAGTCCTCTTGGGGTGGCGAACGCCAGCAAGCCCGGTATCCATGCAACGAGATTCGCAATCCCGGGCCCTGCAACACAAGACGTTGGCGCCACAATAATGGCAAAAAGCTACATCCCCGTCGTTTTCAGAATGGTGGAGGTCGATCCTGTGGGGCCCATGGCTTTGAACAATGCCAGGGCCCGATGATCGCAAGCATAGGCCACATTGATCCGCAGCCATTCAGCGTGCTCGCCGGTCGGGCTGAACAACTCGCCGGAAGACAGCAAGACCCCAAGCTGTCGGGCCCTTGCGTGCACCCTTGAGCCATCCCCTGAACCCGGGCGCGCCCACACAAACATGCCACCTGCGGGCACCGCAAAGACCTCCCACTCTTCATCCTCCAGCACCTGCAAGGTCTTCGCCATCTCCGCGCTCAGCCGTCGGCGCAGGCGCTGTACCCATTTGCGGTAGGTACCGTTGGTCAGGAGACTGGCCACCATCGCTTCGGCAAAGCGTGAGGTGCCCATACCGGTCAAGGTCTTGAGCTTGAGCAATTGGCTGATGAGGGCCGTGCTGGCGGTGAGATAGCCAACCCGCAGGGCGCTGCTCAGGGTCTTGGAAAAGCTCGAGACATAGATCACCCGATCATCATGGGCCAACGCCGCCAGACGGGTACAGGAAGCATGTTGCAGGTCGCCGTAGACATCCTCCTCGACAATCAGGAAGTCCCGAGTGTGGGCCAGGTGCAACAGACGCTCGGCGACCACCCGCGACAGGCTGGTGCCCGTCGGGTTGTGGTAGAGGCTGTTGATGAACAGGCACTTGGGGCGGTGGCGGGCCAGCAGCGTTTCCAGGGCCTGGATATCCGGGCCGCTGCGGGTTCTGGGCACCTCCAGCAACATGACACCGTGGAAAGCCAACTGACGATACAGGTTGCCGTAGCCAGGGCTCTCGACCACCACCGTGTCGCCGGCCTTGAGCAAGGTGCGGATCAGCAGGTCCTGGGCATGGCTCGCGCCGTGGGTGGTGAGGATCTGCTCGGCAGTGCTGGCCACCTGGATCTGTGTCAGGCGCTTGTGCAATTGCTCACGTAGCGCTGGCAACCCCAGGGGCGTGCTGTAATTGAAAACCCCAGCGGTATCGGTACGGCTGATTTCGCGAATCGCATAGCTGATGTCATCACTTTCACGCCAGGAGTCCGGCAGCCAGCCGCACCCCAGCTTCAATTCTCCCAACTGGTTATCGGTAAAGGTCCCCCACCTGCGCTCTGCCCCCTCATACCACTGGCACTCCGCCAATGGGCTACTGGCCACCGGTTGCTCGGCGATAACAAACCCCGAACCGGCCCTTGAGGCCAAGACCCCTTCGGCCACCATGCGCTCCAGCGCCTCGATCACACTGGATTGACTGAGCAGGTTGTCCTGGGCCAGTTGCCGGATGGAAGGCAGGCGCGTTCCGGGGCTGACCCCGCTCTCCCGAATCCATGCGGCAATGGCGCTGACAATTTGCTGAACCACCGGTACAAGGGCTTGTCGATTGATCCCTAAATCCATGAGCCACCCCCCTTCAACTGTTTGGCATTTAACTCAAAACAGTTAAGCACAGAAGGCCAGGATCACCCTGTTCATAAATTTATTAAATCATTGATTTTATTGGATTATTTACCTATTGAAACACAATAACCCAGGGCATTTTGCCACCTGCGGAAACGCCCCACAGCACTGGAAATCACTTTCTCAGTGGTGCACGACGACCCGCCCTAAATAGCCGTCGCACCGCCATCCACGGCCAATGCCTGGCCAGTGGTGAACGCCGCGCCATCGCTGCACAGATACAGCACCGCGCTGGCGATTTCCCCGACCGTGCCAATGCGCCCGACCGGGTGCATGGCGGCGGCAAACTCGGCCTTGCGCGGGTCGGCTTCATAGGCACGACGGAACATGTCGGTGTCGATCACCGCCGGGCACACGGCGTTGACGCGGATTTTCTTTTTCGCGTACTCGATGGCTGCCGACTTAGTCAGGCCAATCACCGCATGCTTGGACGCCGCATAAATACTCATCTTCGGCGCAGCCCCCAACCCCGCCACCGACGCGGTATTGACGATCGCCCCACCGCCCTGGGCCAGCAGCAACGGCAACTGATACTTCATGCACAACCACACGCCCTTGACGTTGACCCCCATGATGGCGTCGAACTCATCCAGGGTGCCATCGGCCAACTTGCCCTGTTCAATCTCGATGCCGGCATTGTTGAACGCATAGTCCAGGCGACCATAGCTGTTCAGCACTTGCTGCATCAGTTGCTGCACATCCGCCTCCAGGGTGACGTTGCAGCGCACGAACAACGCCTCGCCGCCCGCCTCGCGGATCAACGCGACGGTGCCCTCACCGCCCGCCACATCCAGGTCGGCGACCACGACCTTCAAGCCTTCGTTGGCGAATGCCAGCGCCGTGGCGCGGCCGATACCGTTGGCAGCGCCGGTGACCAGGGCGACCTGGCCGGAAAACGTCATGCTCATTGCTTATATCCTTGGATGAATGCCCGTGGGCCCAGCATAGCCAGGGCCTGGCGCCACGCGTCAGCACTATCAGAGGGCCGGTTGAGCGCCCATGCACGGCAGTGATAAGCCTGCCGGGCCCACTATCAAGCCAGCCTATCGCCGGGCATTCGCAGGTATCGGCCGACCTTGCTCCTGGCGCCTGGAAGGTCTATCACTTGAGGTTCATTTATCCAGAGTCCTTGCCATGACTGCCCAGACCAACCGCCAATTCCTGCTTGCCAAACGCCCGGTCGGTGCGGCCACGCGGGACACCTTCACCTACCAGGAAGTGCCGGTGGGCAACCTGGCGGACGGCCAGGTGCTGGTGCGCAACGAATACCTGTCCCTCGACCCGGCCATGCGTGGCTGGATGAATGAAGGCAAGTCCTACATCCCGCCGGTTGCCATCGGCGAAGTCATGCGCGCCTTGGGCGTAGGCCAGGTCATCGCCTCGAACACGCCGAAATTCGCGGTCGGGGACTACGTGAATGGCGCCCTGGGTGTACAGGATTACTTCCTCGGCGAGCCGCGCGGTTTCTATAAGGTCGATCCGAAACTGGCGCCGCTGCCGCGCTATCTGTCGGCGCTGGGCATGACCGGCATGACCGCCTACTTTGCCCTGCTCGACACCGGCGCGCCCAAGGCCGGCGATACCGTAGTGATTTCCGGCGCCGCCGGGGCGGTGGGCAGCATTGCCGGGCAGATCGCCAAGATCAAAGGCTGCCGCGTGGTAGGGATTGCTGGCGGCGCCGACAAGTGCAAGTTTTTGCTGGATGAACTGGGGTTCGACGCGGCCATCGACTACAAACACGAAGACGTGCCGGCGGCCCTCAAGCGCGAATGCCCAAAAGGCGTGGACGTGTATTTCGATAACGTCGGCGGCGATATCCTCGACGCCGTGCTCAGCCGCCTCGCGTTGAAGGCGCGGGTGGTGATCTGCGGGGCCATCAGCCAGTACAACAACAAGGAAGCCGTGAAGGGGCCGGCCAACTACTTGTCACTGCTGGTCAATCGGGCGCGCATGGAAGGGTTTGTGGTGATGGACCATGCGGCGAACTTTGCCGCCGCCGGGCAGGAAATGGCCGGTTGGATGGCGCAAGGCAAGCTCAAGAGCAAGGAAGATATTGTCGCGGGACTGGAGACGTTCCCTGAAACGCTGATGAAGCTGTTCAACGGCGAGAACTTTGGCAAGTTGGTGCTGAAGGTCAACTGACACCCCACAGCGCCCTTGTGGGATCGAGTGCCAAGCGGCACACCGTAAGCAACTGTGGGAGCTGGCTTGCCTGCGATAGCATCACCTCGGACTGACTGAAAAACCGAAGTGCCTGCATCGCTGGCAAGCCAGCTCCCAGATTTTTAGCGCAAAGGCATCAGGCGATTTCGGCAACCACCGCCGCCAGGGCCTTGGCCGGATCGGCCGCCTGGCTGATCGGACGACCGATCACCAAGTAATCAGAACCCGCATCCAGCGCCTGGCGCGGCGTAAGAATCCGCCGCTGATCGTCCTGGGCGCTGCCCGCCGGACGAATCCCCGGGGTCACCAGTTGCAGCGTAGGATGGGCAGTCTTCAACGCCTGGGCCTCCAGCGCCGAACACACCAGGCCATCGAGGCCGGCTTTCTGCGCCAGGGCCGCCAGACGCAGTACTTGCTCCTGGGGCTCGATATCCAGGCCAATACCGGCCAGGTCCTCACGCTCCATGCTGGTCAGCACGGTCACACCGATCAGCAACGGCTTGGGACCGCTGCGCTGATCCAGCACCTCACGGCACGCGGCCATCATGCGCAGGCCGCCGGAACAGTGGACGTTGACCATCCACACGCCCATCTCGGCCGCGGCCTTGACCGCCATCGCGGTGGTGTTAGGGATATCGTGGAATTTCAGGTCGAGGAACACCTCAAAACCCTTGTCACGCAGGGTGCCGACGATTTCTGCGGCACAACTGGTGAACAGCTCCTTGCCGACCTTGACCCGGCAGAGCTTGGGGTCCAACTGGTCAGCCAGCTTCAGTGCGGCGTCACGGGTGGGGTAATCCAGGGCGACGATGATAGGAGTCTGGCAGACGGACATTGGAATGGGCTCTCAGGCAAGTCGAAATCGGCGCGGATTGTAGCGCAAGCAGCGGCTTTGCGGGATCCGATGATCGGTAAATCCTCGGCAAGCGCCTATTTTTCTGGGAGAACCGACTAATATTTCAAAGTAGATACATTCACGACACGCCTGCAACATGCCCCGACAGTAGCCTCGCCCGCAGGTGACGGCAAAAACGTGACTACCCGGGACCTAGCCATTGCCGGCTCCTGCAAAGGATCAGCTCACCTTGTCCTCGCGACGAACCTGCGCCTGAGTCGCGCTCCAATCCGTCAACAGGCTATACGCCACCGCCAACAAGGTCGGCCCGATAAACAAGCCGATAAAGCCAAACGCGATCAAGCCACCAAATACCCCCAGCAACACGATCACCAGTGGCAGGTTACCGCCGCGGCTGATCAGGTAGGGCTTGAGCACGTTGTCTACGCCACTGATGATGAATGTGCCCCAGACGCCGAGGAACACCGCGTAGGTGTAATCGCCCTTCCATACCAACCAGGCCGTGGCCGGGATCCAGACCAGGGGCGGGCCCATGGGGATCAGGCTGAGCAGGAAGGTGACGATGCCCAGCACCAGTGCCCCGGGCACGCCGGCAATCAGGAAGCCGATCAGTGCCAGCAATGCCTGGGCGGCGGCGGTGCCGATCACGCCGTTGACCACCCGTTGCACCGTACCGGCCACCAGGTCGATGTAGTAGCCGGCGCGATCACCGATCAAACGCTCCAGCAGCCGGTGAACGAACATCGCCAGGCGTGGCCCGTCGCGGTAGAAAAAGAATACAAACACCAGGCTGAGGGTCAGTTCGAGGATGCCGCCGCCGATCTGCGCGCTGCGGGCCAGCAGCCAGTTGCCGACCTGCCCCAGGTAGGGCTTGATCGTGACCATCAAAGCCGCGCCCTGCTGGTCGATACTGTCCCACATGGCCACCAGCCGCTCTCCCACAAACGGGATCGAGCCCAGCCAGCTAGGTGCTTCGGGCAGGCCGTCGACCTGGAGGTCCTTGATCAGCGCCACAGCATCGCGCACATGGTCGGCCAGGTTGAAGCCCAACCACACCAGTGGCACTGCCACCAGCAACATCCAGCCCAAGGTCAGGATCCCCGCTGCCAGGGACTCGCGGCCGCCCAGGGCGCGGGTCAACAGGCGCATCAGCGGCCAGCTGGCAAACGCCAGCACCGCGCCCCAGAACAGCGCCGACCAGAACGGCGCCATCACCCAGAAACTGGCACCAAACAGCACCAGGAGCAGGATCTGCACCAGCAGGCGATCATTGTTGAGCATGTGCTTTCTCGAAAAGAAGTCTGTTGAGGGAGAGCTTAGGCGAACGGCGCGGGTCCGTTCGCCCTGGAACGATCAGCGGATCACTTGCAGATGCAGGCCCTGGGTCTCGCCAGTAGCGGTTTCCAGGCGCGCCGCACGCACGCCCTTGTCGATCAGGCCCTGGCGCCAGGCTTCAGCGTTGGGTCCGCTCAAACTGACCCGCAAGGTGGTGTCGAGGTTCAATCCACGGGAAATCAGGGTCAACCATGTTGCGTCGGGCTCAGCCCCCAGCAAAGGGAAATCCAGGTCGCCGGTGCTTTTCAGTTCGCGCAGCAGTGTGGCAGAGGTCGGCAGCAATTGCCCCAATGGCGCGCTGGCGTCCATTTGCTCAACATGCAGGTAAGCCCGGCGATTGCCGCGGGTGATGCCGTACAGCGCCACCAGAGAGTTGTCCTGAGGGGCGGCCAGGCGCAGCAAGAGGAATTCCTGCTGGCCATCGGCGCCGACCAGCTTGGCATTGCCCAACACTTCATTGGCCCAGAGGCTGCTTTCGCCACAATCACGGGCCTGGCACCAGAACAACAACTGCGCGCCCTGTTCTTGC
Source organism: Pseudomonas sp. FP2294 (assembly GCF_030687625.1). Classification (NCBI taxonomy): domain Bacteria; kingdom Pseudomonadati; phylum Pseudomonadota; class Gammaproteobacteria; order Pseudomonadales; family Pseudomonadaceae; genus Pseudomonas; species Pseudomonas sp. FP2294. The sequence continues at coordinate 1,739,717 of NZ_CP117441.1, read as the reverse complement.
AACGCCTCGCGCGTGGCTTTGAAGGCCGTGCTGGAACTGTGCTCGGCAGGCAGTTCATAGGTGATGGCGGTTACTTGGCCACGGGCCGTGGCCTGACCGTCGTAGCGCAACTTGCCACTGATCTTGCGGATCGCGCCCATGGGGTAGATGCGTTCTTTTTCTTCGGTGGGACGGTAGTCGACAATCTGCGCATCCACCTGACGGGCCACGCTGGGCAGATCCTGGCTTCCCGGTAGATCAGCAGCGAAGACCAACGGGCTGATGCAGCACAGCCCAAGCACACGGATAATTCCCTTGGCACTACTCATCGGATCGGTGCGCCTTGGCCGGTGGATGCCTTCGCGGTATTCGGATTGTTCATGGTTGACTCCCTTTCAATCCGCCCAGCCTCGACAGTTGCCCCCGCCAAGTCAAGGCGCGGTGAAGAACCGATTGAAACAGTCTGCAACAAGAACCGCTCCCGACTCGTCATTCAGGTGCAAATGATGGCCACCTGCAAGGGTGGTGACAGTGAACGGCACCTGCGCAAGCAGCTCGGGATGTTTGGCCAGCATGCCTTCTTGCGCGACCACCAACTGTGCAGGGCACGCCACTCGACGCACGAAGGCCATGGCCTGTTCTTCCGTCAGGCGTATTGGCGAGGCCAGGGTCAGGCGGCTGTCACTGCGCCAGGTGTAGCCGCCCGGCACTGGCATCAAGCCGCGCTGGGCCAGGAGTTCCGCGGCTTCACGGCTGACGGCCACCACGCCTTTCATTCGCGCTTCCACCGCCCGGTCGAGGGTGCCGTACACCGGTTTGCGTTTGTCCTGCAGGTTGATTTGCGCCTGCAGGGCCATGCCCAGGCGCTCGGCGGGGTCCTCGCCGGTGGCGGTCGGAGGGATCACGCCGTCGATCAATGCCAAGTGCGTCACGCGCTCCGGCATGGCCCCGGCCAGCACCGTGGAAACGACTGCCCCCAGGGAGTGACCAAGTAATGCAAAACGTTTCCAGCCCAGCTGTTCGGCCACTTGCAGCACATCAAACACGTAATCCCACAAGGCGTACCCCGCCCCAGCCGGGCGGTGGGCCGAGTGGCCGTGACCGGCCATGTCCAGGGCGACAATGCGCAAACCCTGCAGCTTGGGCGCCAGGCGCGCAAAGCTGTTGGCGTTGTCCAGCCAGCCATGCAGGGCGATCACCGGCAGGCCGTCTTCCGGGCCGAACAGATGGGCCGCCAGCTCAATGTGCGGCAGGCTCAGGCGCACTTCTTCGACAGGCGTGGTCATGCGCAACTGCGCTCGCGGGCTTCCCAACGGGTAAACAGGTTCTTGATCAGGGTCGCCGTGTCCTGCGGCCGCTCCAGGGGAAACATGTGGCCGCCGGGCATGGTCAGCATCTCGCCCATGGGTAGGCGTGCGACGCCGCTGGCGTGATGGCGCATCACCACCCGGCTCTGCCGGCCGCGTACTACGGCCAGTGGCACTTTCAATTGGCGGGTCTGGCCGGGGCTGGTGTGTGGCACGCCCCGATAAATGCTGATTTCCGTGGCCGGGTCGAACCGCAGGCGCAGGCGATCGCCGACCTGGTGCAGACCATGTTGCAGGTAGGCCTCCAGGCAGTCCGGGTCAAACCCGCGAAACAGTGTCTTGCCGGAAAAATACTGACGCGCGGCGTCCAGGTCGCTGAACTCTTCGCGCCGGCCCAGGGTGCGGCCAGCCGGGGTCAGGCGGTCGATCAGGCCAAAACGCTTGGCCGCGCGGATCACCCAGCGGTCGGCCAGGGTCAGCACCGGCGAGTCGAGCATCACCACCCCGCGATACAACTGCGGGCAACGCAGGGCCGCGTGCAAATGCAGCACCCCGCCCAATGAGTGGCCGACGCCCCACACCGGCTCCGGTTGCTGCTCCAGGTGGTGGATCAGTTCGTCCACCAGGTTCTGCCAATTGTCATCCACCGGAAACCGCGGGTCGTGGCCGTGCTGCGACAGGTGCGCCACCGCGTACTCCGGGGCCAGGGCATCGAACAATTTGCCGTAGGTCGCCGAAGGAAAGCCATTGGCATGAGTGAAAAACACATGTTGCGACATAACCAACCCATCATCCAAAACAGAATTCGATTGTCCTCACGCCTGGCCGCTACAGCAATGACTGTAACTGCCAGGAATGATGACACTCACGCCACACCTATCGCGCCGGCGGGTTCTCGCCCAGGGGCACCACGGCCATGGTCAGACGCGACACACAACTGGCCTTGCCCTCGTCACTGGTCAGGCGGATGTCCCAGACATGGGTGGTGCGCCCGATGTGGATCGCCCGGGCCACCGCCGTCACCCGCCCGGAACGCAGGCCGCGCAGGTGGTTGGCGTTGATTTCCAGGCCCACGCAATAGAACTTGCTGGCGTCGATACACAGGTAGCTGGCCATGGAGCCAACCGTTTCGGCCAACACCACCGAGGCCCCACCGTGCAGCAGGCCATAGGGTTGATGGGTGCGGTGGTCGATCACCATGCTGGCGGTCAGGGACTGGTCGTCGAAGGTCTCGAAACGGATATCCAGCACTTCACCAATGGTGTTTTTCTGGATGGCATTGAGTTGTTCGATATTGGGGAGGGTGCGCCACAGGCTCATTGCAGTGTCCTTGTTGATTTTATTTGGGTGCTCAATCCTGCCACAGCACTGCCTCGGAACGTGCGCTCCAGGCCTGGAACTGTGGGCCGTAGGTTGACTCGATCACGTTGCGCTTGATCTTCAGGGTCGGTGTCAGAAAGCCGTTTTCCACGGCCCAACTGTCTTTCACCACCACCAGTTGACGCAAGCGCTCATGTTTATCCAGCACCTGGTTGACCTCTTCCAGCAGGCGCTCCAGGCTGCCATGCAAAGATTGCCGGGCCTCGCCGGCGGCCTCCTGCTGGCCCACTGCAGACAGCACGCACAAACCCATCGGCGCGCTCAGGCCATCACCCACCACACACACCTGCTCAATGCGCCCGTGCTCCGCCAGGCGGTTTTCGATGGGGGCCGGGGCGACGTACTTGCCCTTGCTGGTCTTGAAGATCTCCTTGAGCCGCCCGGTCAGGCGCAGGCGGCCTTCGGCATCCTGCTCGCCCTTGTCGCCGGTACGCAGGAAGCCGTCTTCGGTGAGGGTCTCGGCAGTCTTCTGCGGGTCCTTGAAGTAACCGAGCATGGTCGCGCCGCTGCGCACCTGGACTTCACCGGCCGGGTCAATGCGCACCTCCACGTCCGGGCACGGCAGGCCGATCCAGCCAATCTTCTGCTGGCCGGGGCGACAGACATGGGAATAACCACAGCTTTCGGTCATGCCATACACCTCCAGCACATCCAGGCCCAGGCGCAGGTACCAGCGCAGCAACGCCTCGGGCACCGGCGCCGCGCCGGACAGGGCCACCCGCACCGCGTCCAGGCCAAGCCCGGCGAGCACCTTGCGCCCGACGCGCTTGCCGATAAATGGCAGACGCAATAGCAGCTCCAGGCGTTTTTCCGGGATTTTGCCGTACACCCCCATCTGGAACTTGGTCCAGATGCGCGGCACGCCGAACAAGGCCGTGGGCCGGGCGCGTTGCAGGTCGGTGAGGAAGGTGTCGAGGCTTTCGGCAAAAAACACCGTTTGCCCGGTGTAGATCGCAGCCATCTCGACAAACATGCGCTCGGCCACATGGCACAGCGGCAGGTAGGACAGCAGCCGGTCGCCCTCCCCCAGGCCGAACAGCTCGGTGCCTCGGGTTGCCGCAAACGCCAGGGCGCCGAAGGTGTGCATCACGCCTTTGGGCAGGCCGGTAGTGCCGGAGGTGTAGATGATGGTGGCCAGGTCCGTGGCAGCCGGCGCCGGGTCATCCTGGATCGGTGAGCAGGCCTGCAGGTCGGCCCAAGTGAAGTCGAACGGGCCCTCGGGGCACAGCGGCAGGCTGATGGTCGCAAGCCCGGCCTTGATGCCTGGGGCCATGGCCGGCCAGTCGTCGAGCTTGCCGATAAACACCAACGCCGCCTCGGAGTGCTCCAGCACGTGGGCCACGGAGTCGGCGGTGAGGTTGGGGTACAGCGGCACCGAGACATGCCCGGCCATCCAGATCGCCAGGTCGGCGATAATCCAGTGCGCGCAGTTTTTCGAGATCAGGGCAATGTGCGAGCCCTGGGGCAACTCCCGTGCCCGCAGCCAATGGGCGGCGCAACGGGCCTGGTGGCCGACCTCGCCCCAGGTGAGGGTCTGCACCTCGCCGCCACCCGTGGGCTGGACCAGGAAGCGCTGGCGCGGATGGCGCGCCTCACGTTCAAAGAAGACCTGCAGCGGCAAACGAAAAGCGACAGACATGGGACGCGCTCCTGTGTGTTCCGATGGTAGCCAACCAAGCACTTGCTTGGTGGACTATTCCATGCACACAGGAGCACTGCAAGTCGCTTGCAGGCAGAATGCAATCAAACTGTGGGAAAGGGCTTGTGTGGGGGTGGGCTTACTCGCGAATGCGGAGTGTCAGCCAATACATTCATTGACTGATGCACCGCATTCGCGAGCAAGCCCGCTCCCACAGTTGATTGTGTTGTGCCTTAAAAATCAGGGGTTTTTCACGTTGTTGAGGCTCATCAGCCCCGCCAGCGGGAAGTCCCCTTCCAGCTCCGCCAGGCTGGCGGTGTGCATCGGTTGCGGCTGGCGCTGGTGCCCGTGCTGCAAAAAGCTGATCAGATTGCCCACCAAAGGCTGATGGCTGACCAGCAGCACATTGTCATCGGTGTCGAGTTTTTCCAGGACTTGCAGGGGGTTGCCGTCCGGCGTCAGCCACGACACGGTGCGGATTTCTGGCACAAACCCCAACGCCTCGCGCACCAACTGGGCAGTCTGTTGCGCCCGCACATAAGGGCTGGCGATGATCGCGCTGATGGGCTGGCCGATCAGGTGCGCGGCGCTGTGCAGCACTTCTTCGCGGCCACGCTCGGTCAGGTTGCGCTGGGCATCGCTGGGTGCATGGGACTCGGCTTCACCGTGACGCAACACCCACAGCTTCATAGCTTGGGCTCCTCATCGCGCACCGGGTGCGGGGCTGGCGGCACGCTGTGGGCGGCTTCGCCTTCCGGGGCACGCGGGGTTGGCCAATCGGCAAAGGGCCAGGGTTTCTGCTCGCTGTGGAAGCTGCCAAAACGGCCAATCTGCGCGAGGAACTGGCTGAGGCTGTCGCCAAAGTTCATCAGGCCCAGGTTCGGTGCGCCGTAGATCAGGCGGTAGATCAATTGCACCACCACCAACGCCCCGAGGATGAACTGCGCTACTTGCCAGACCAGGGCAAACACCAGCATCCACAGGATGCGCAGGGCAATGGATTCATACTTGGGTGCTGCTTTCGGATCGTTCATCGCGGGTTCCTCAGTTGAAACCACTGGTGGAAATAAAGTCGACATCAGTCTTGGGCTCGGCACGCATCAGCAACTCGATGACCTGGTTCAAGGTGCGCCCTTCGAACAGGATCGCGTGCAGGCCGGCGACCAACGGCATATAGACCCCGGTTTCCTGGGCCTTGGCCTTCAGTACTTTGAGAGTATTGACCCCTTCGGCCACTTCACCCAGGCGGGTGACGGCATCTTCCAGGCTCAGGCCCTGGCCCAGGGCGAAACCGACCTGATAGTTGCGGCTTTTCGGTGACGAACAGGTGACGATCAAGTCGCCCACCCCGGCCAGGCCAAGGAAGGTCATGGGGTTGGCGCCCTGGTTGACTGCAAAGCGGGTCATTTCCGCCAGGGCGCGGGTAATCAGCATGCTCTTGGTGTTTTCCCCCATGCCCAGGGCCACCGCCATGCCGGCGATGATGGCGTAGACGTTTTTCAACGCGCCGCCCAGTTCTACGCCAAAGCGGTCAGCACTGGCATAGACACGGAAGGTACGGCCGTGCAGCACGGCCTGCACCTGTTCGCACAGGGCCTCGTCTTCACTGGCGACCACCGTCGCGGTCAAGGCATGTTCAGCCACTTCCCGCGCCAGGTTCGGCCCGGAGAGCACACCAATGCGCGCCTGGGGCGCGATTTCTTCGAGGATTTCGCTCATCAGCTTGAAGGTCTGGGCCTCGATACCTTTGGTCAAGCTGACCAGCATCTTGCCCGCCAGCCGCTCGGCGTGGGGCGCCAGCACCGAGCGCAGGGCACTGGAGGGCAGCGCAACGAAGCACAGGTCGCAGTCATTCAGGGTGGCCTGCAGGTCCGTGACCGGCGTGACCGCAGCGTGAATCTTGATGCCCTTGAGGTAACGGGGGTTTTCGCGGTTGACCCGGATGGCCTCGGCCTGTTCGGGATCGCGCATCCACTGGCGCACCTGATGGCCGTTTTCGGCCAGCAGATTAGCCACGGCGGTACCAAAACTTCCGCCTCCCAGGACCGCAATTGGGCGCTGTTCAGTCATATGCAATCCGTTAATCCATAAGCAGTGGCGATGGCGGCATTATACGGGCCGGCCAGACGGCGACCAGCCCTTCTGTGTTTTCCGCATTTGTCGGAAAATGGCCGAATAGACCACAGTAATTGCGATGGTGCCGACTGGCAAAAGCGCCCGCCTCAGTTAACATGGGCGGCTATCCGCAATTATCAAGGCCGTGCCGTGTATTTGGGCCCTCCTCCTCGTTCATCTCTGTTTCTGGCGCTGTTGGTCAGCACGCCGTTGCTGGCCGACGATCTGTTCCTCGACAACCAGCCACTGCCCCAGGTCCTGACGGCGACCCGACTCAAGCAGTCGGCCGCCGCCGTACCTGGCAGCATGACGGTGATCGACAGCGAACTGATCAAGGCCAGCGGCGCGCGGGATATCGCCGAGTTGCTGCGCCTGGTGCCGGGGATGATGGTGGGCTACACCTCGGGCAACCAGGCTGCCGTCAACTATCACGGCACCAACGCCAGCGAAGCGCGGCGCATGCAGGTGCTGATCGACGGCCGCTCGGTGTACCGCGCCGGCCTGGCCACGGTGGACTGGAGCGATATTCCGGTGGCCATGGAGGATATCGAGCGGATCGAGGTGTTCCGTGGGCCCAATACCGTCAGCTACGGCGCCAATGCGCTGATGGCGGTGGTCAATATCCTCACCCGCTCGCCGGCCAACAGCCAGGGCACCCGGATGAAAATGATCCGGGGCGAGCGCGGGATCAACGATTGGTATGCCAGCCAGGGCCTGGGCTGGGACACCGGCAACCTGCGGCTGTCGCTGTCCGGGCAGCAGGATGACGGCTTTGACAGCGACCGCGTGGGTGCCGACTACCGCGACAGCCGGCGCCTGAGCCGCTTCAGCCTGAAGGTCAGCCAGACCCTCGACCAGCAGCAAAGCATCGACTGGCAGATCAACGCCAAGGAAGGGACCAACCAGCGGCCATACACCTACAAGCCGGTATTTGCCGGGATTACCGATGGCGGTACCGATTCCGACGTCAGCGCCAAGGACTACGCCGCCTCCCTGCGCTGGAACTTCGATTTCAATCCCGACCACAGCCTGTATATCCAGGGTTCGGCGCAGCAATGGGATCGCCGGCAGATCTGGAAGGCCTGTGATGCCAAGGTCTCGTTCAGCCCGCAGTTGACGCAACTGTGGCAAATGAACCCCAACTACGCTGAAAAGTTGGCGCGGCACATAAAGGATTTTGAAAACGGCAGCCCACCACCCGGCTCCCCTGCCGAGCAGGCATTGGCCGAAGAAGTCCTGAAACAATGGAATGAAGGCGGCAAGGAAAGTGTCTGCGGCAATATCGACCAAAGCACCAAGGAAAGCCGCTACGACCTGGAAGTGCAGGACACCCTGAGCCTGTCCGACAGCCTGCGTCTGGTCAGCGGCATGAATTACCGCTACGACCGCGCCGACTCCGACACCTACTTCAATGGCCGGCTGGACGACACCACCTGGCGCCTGTTCGGCCACCTCGAATGGCGCGCCAGCGAACACTGGCTGTTGCAGGGCGGGGCGATGTATGAAAACACCCAACTGAGCGATAGCTCGCTGACGCCCAGGGTCGCGATCAACTATCTGATCAACCCGCGCCACGGGCTGCGGGCGGTGTACTCCGAAGCCATCCGTTCGCCGGACATGTTCGAGAACAACGTCAATTGGAGCTATAAGGTCACGAACCTCAGCTCCCCCACCTACGGGCAGAACGCCGGCCAGTATTTCGTCAAGACCCGGGGCCCGGGCGACCTCGACAGGGAACTGATGCGCTCCCGGGAACTGGGCTATAACGGCTTTTTTGCGGATATCGGGCTGAACCTTGACGTCAAACTGTTCTATGACGAAATCACCGGCATGATCAGCGAGCCCCTGCGCAATAACCAGTACATCGCCAGTAACAGTAACAGCTCGCGGTTTACCGGCACCGAAACCCAGCTGGACTGGCACCTGAGCGCCGCCGACCGCCTGCGCCTGACCTATGCTTACGTGGATGCCCACGCCAGCAACGCGCTGGACCGGCAACAGACCGCGCGCAACAGCGGCTCGGCCGGCTGGATGCGCGAGTGGGGGCAAGGCTGGTCCAGCGCGTTGTTCTATTATGGCAACGATGCACTCAACCAATATCGCTTTGAACGGGTCGATATGCGGGTCGCCAAACGCATCGCCCTGGGCAAGGCCAACTTGGAGCTGGCCGGCATGCTGCAACAACGCCTTGACCGCCAGCCCACTACCCATGTCGACAATAACTACGACCAGCGCCATGTCCTCTACTTCAGCGCGGAGCTAGAGTTCTGACATGAACCCTGCCCAGTCAAGGATGACCGCCCTCTTCCGCGCCAAGTTCTGGCGCCGCTGCCTGCTGCTCGTCAGCCTGGCATTGGCCGTGCCCGCGTGGAGCGCCGAAATCCTGCTGACCGCCGCCGAGGATGGACCCGGCGTGCAGGCATTCACCCAGGCCCTGCGCGAACAGCGCCCCGCCGATAGCGTCACCTTCAAGGCCCTGCAAGACATGCCCGCCCCCGGCCAATTACCGACCAGCACCCGCCTGATCCTGCTGGACCTGCCGAGCCTCGACTGGCGCCTGCAGGACCCCCAGGGCCCGGCCACCCTGGTGCTGCGCATCAGTCGCCTGCAAGCCCGCGAGCGCCTGGGCAGCCATGTGCCCGGCAAGATCAGCCTGCTGTGGAGCGATCCGCCCCTGGACCGGCAGCTGCGCCTGATCGCCAATATCCTGCCCCAGGCCCGGCGCATTGGCGTGCTGTACGGTAGCGACAGCGAATTCCTGCTGCCGGAACTGCGCCAGCATGCCGCAGCCCTGGACCTGGAAATCGTCGCCCAGCACTGGGACAACATTAATGACAGCCGCCCGCTGCTCAGCCTGTTTAAAAACAGCGATGTGTTGCTGGGGCTGGATGATCCCCAACTGTACAACCCGAAAACCGTGAAAAACCTGCTGTTGAGCAGCTACGCCAGGCAACTGCCACTGATCGGCCCCAATGCCGGCTTCGTGCGGGCGGGCAGTCTGGCCAGTACCTACAGCGATCAGGCCGACTGGCTGAATGTGCTTGACCGCCTGCTTGATCACGCGCCGGCCGGCTGGCCGCGCTCGCTGTACCCGGAACACTTTAAAGTCGTGGGCAACCCGCAAGTGGCGCGCTCGCTGGGGATCGAAGTGGTGGACGAGACCACCGTCGCAACCCGATTGGCCGAAGGGGAAAAACACCCATGACCTTGGTTCGCCGCTGGGATATCAACACCCGCACCCAGATCATCACCCTGGGCCCGGCCCTGTTACTGACGCTGCTACTGATCAGCTTCTTTACCTTCGTACGGATCCAGGACTTGCGCCAGGAACTGGACCACACCGGCCAACTGATCGCCAACCAGTTGGCCCCGGCCACCGAGTACGGGGTGATCTCCGGCAACAATGACGTGCTCGACAGCCTGCTGCGGGCGACGCTGGCCACGCCCCATGTGCGTTTCCTGGAAATCCAGGACAGCGCGGAAAACATCCTGGTGTATGTCGAGCAGCCGTCGGAAAAGCACGACCGTTCGCTGTCGGTGAAAGTTTTCCAGGCGCCGATTCGCCTGCAGCATATCCAGTTGGGCAACGATTTTTTCCAGGACAGCACCGCGCAGCCCAAGGCGCCACAGGCCGACTATCTGGGGCGGGTGATTGTCGGCATGTCCAATGACGCCTTCAGCCAGCGCCAACAGGAAATCCTTTTCAAGGCTGGGATCCTCGCGCTATTCGCCCTACTGTTCACCTTCCTCCTGGCGCGACGCCTGGCCGCCAGCCTGTCGCAACCGATCAGCGCCATGGGCCATGCGGTCAACGCGATCCAGCAGGGTGATTACAAGACCCCGCTACCGATTGTCGACGACTCCGAGCTGGGCGACCTGTCACGGCATATCAACAACCTTGCCGAAGGCCTGCACCATGCCAGTCGCGAACAGCAGCAGGCCATGGCCCAGTTGATCCAGACGCGGGAGGAAGCCGAGCGCGCCAACAGCGCCAAATCCGACTTCCTGGCGATGATGAGCCATGAACTGCGCACGCCGATGAATGGCGTACTGGGCATGCTGCAACTGCTCGAAACCACCGCCATGACCGACGAGCAGACCGAGTACGCCGCGCTGGCCTCGGAGTCCACCGAGCACCTGCTCAAAGTCATCAACGATATCCTCGATTTCTCGCGTATCGAACGCTCGGCCCTGGAGCTTGAGCATATTCCGTTCAACCTGGTGGACCTGATCAACAGCTGCGCCCAGGCCTTCCAGCACAGCGCCATACAGCGCGGGCTGGTCCTGGAGTTGTCGATCCCGCCGGGCATGGAAGCGCTGCGCGTGCAGGGCGACCCGACGCGGATCCGGCAGATCCTGGTGAACCTGATCGGTAATGCGCTGAAATTCACCGAGCAAGGCACGGTCAGCGTCGAGCCGAACTGGCAGACCCTGGACCACGAACTGCTGTGGTTCACCTGCACCGTGCGCGACACCGGGATTGGTATTTCGGCCGAGCGACTGGAACTGATGTTCGACGCCTTTCAACAGGCGGACAGCTCTATCTCCAGGCGTTACGGCGGCACCGGCCTGGGCCTGCCGATTGCCCGGACCCTGGCCGAGCGCATGGGTGGCACCTTGCGCGCCCAGAGCGACGAAGGCCTGGGATCGGTGTTTACCCTGGAAATCCCCCTGGCGATCTGCCAGCAGAGCCTGCCGCAGATTGCTCCGGACGCGCAGCACAAAGCCGGCGCCGGTGAAGGCCGCCATGTGTTGCTGGTGGAGGACAACCCGGTCAACCGCACCGTGGTCCAAGCCATGCTGCGTAGCCTGGGGTTTGAGGTGAGCGTCGCCACCGACGGCGCCGAAGCGATCCGCAGTGCCGAGAGCCTGATCTTCACCGCGATCCTGATGGATTGCCGGCTGCCGGTGATCGACGGCTATGACGCCACCCGCCAGATCCGCCAATTGCCCGGCTGCGCCGACCTGCCGATCATTGCCCTGACGGCCAATGCGCTACAGGGCGATCGCGAAGCCTGCCTGGCCGCCGGAATGAACGATTACCTGGCCAAGCCGTTCAAACGCACGGATTTGCAGCAAATCCTACAGCGCTGGGTGCATTAGATGGGCAGCATCAGCCAACTGCGACTGGCGTGAAAGACGAAAGTGCGGCAGTCTTAGGCACCCGAGCGGGCCTATAAATGAGTCCGGTTTAAAATTTCAGTGCACAAGTGTACATTCATGTCCTTGATGCTGTGACTTTCACTACAACGCAATAGTCTACCTGTAGGCTGCCGACGTGAGGCAAGCACGCTTCAGTCGGTCGGGAAGATTTACCCGGCCCTGCCGCATGGGATTATTGAGGAGCTCGCATGACCAAACAAAACGCCTTTACCCGGGAAGACCTGCTGCGCTGCAGTCGCGGTGAGCTGTTCGGCCCAGGTAACGCGCAACTGCCCGCCCCCAACATGCTGATGGTGGATCGCATCACCCTTATCAGCGAAGAGGGTGGCAAGTACGGCAAAGGTGAATTGGTCGCCGAGCTGGATATCACCCCGGACCTGTGGTTCTTCGCCTGCCATTTCGAAGGCGATCCGGTGATGCCGGGCTGCCTGGGCCTTGATGCCATGTGGCAGCTGGTCGGCTTTTTCCTCGGCTGGCAAGGCCTGCCAGGTCGCGGTCGTGCCCTGGGTTCGGGCGAAGTGAAGTTCTTTGGCCAGGTCCTGCCGACCGCCAAGAAAGTCACCTATAACATTCAAATCAAGCGCGTCCTCAAGGGCAAGCTGAACCTGGCCATCGCCGATGGTTCGGTGAGCGTCGACGGTCGCGAGATCTATACCGCCGAAGGCCTTCGCGTCGGCGTGTTCACTTCCACTGACAACTTTTAAGGGTTATCCGCATGCGCCGCGTCGTTATCACTGGTCTGGGCATCGTTTCGTGCCTGGGCAATGACAAAGAGACCGTCTCCGCTAACCTGCGTGCAAGTCGCCCTGGCATCCGCTTCAACCCGGAATATGCCGAAATGGGTCTGCGTAGCCAGGTTTCCGGCTCCATCGACCTTCCCCTCGAAGAACTGATTGATCGCAAGATCTATCGCTTCGTTGGCCATGCCGCAGCTTATGCCTACCTGGCCATGAAAGACGCGATTGCCGACTCCGGCCTGAGCGACGACCAGGTGTCCAACGTCCGCACCGGCCTGATCGCCGGCTCCGGCGGCGCGTCGACCTTGAACCAGATGGAAGCGCTGGACATCCTGCGCGAGAAAGGCGTCAAGCGCGTTGGCCCGTACCGCGTCACGCGGACCATGGGCAGCACCGTTTCCGCGTGCCTGGCCACGCCCTTCCAGATCAAGGGCGTGAACTACTCGATCTCCTCCGCCTGCGCCACCAGTGCTCACTGCATTGGCACTGCGGTCGAGCAGATCCAGTTGGGCAAGCAGGACATCGTGTTCGCTGGTGGCGGTGAAGAAGAGCACTGGAGCCAATCGTTCCTGTTCGACGCCATGGGCGCATTGTCCACCCAGTACAACGAAACCCCGGAAAAAGCCTCCCGTGCCTACGACGCCAAGCGTGACGGTTTCGTCATCGCCGGCGGTGGCGGCATGGTGGTGGTCGAGGAGCTGGAACACGCTCTGGCCCGTGGCGCGAAAATCTACGCGGAAATCGTCGGCTACGGCGCGACTTCCGACGGCTACGACATGGTCGCGCCAAGCGGCGAAGGTGCCATCCGCTGCATGCAGATGGCCATGGCCACCGTTGATACCCCAATCGACTACCTGAACACCCATGGCACCTCCACTCCGGTGGGCGATGCCAAGGAAATGGAAGGCGTGCGTGCGGTATTCGGCGACAAGGCTCCGGCCATCAGCTCCACCAAGAGCCTGTCGGGTCACTCCCTGGGCGCCGCAGGCGTTCACGAAGCGATCTACTGCCTGCTGATGATGGAAGGCAACTTCATGGCCGGCTCCGCCAACATCGACGAGCTGGACCCAGCCGTTGCCGATATGCCGATCCTGACCAAGACCCGTGAAGATGCCACCATCAACACGGTCATGAGCAACAGCTTCGGCTTCGGTGGCACCAATGCCACCCTGGTGCTCAAGCGCTGGCAGGGTAAGTAATACCCCGCAGGTTGTGCTTATGAAAACGCCCCGACTGGTTCGGGGCGTTTTTTATGGGGTGGGGTTAACTTTAGACCGCGTCGGCTTCATCGCAGGCAGGCCAGCTCCCACATTGATCGCATTCCAACTCGGTCGAGTGTGGGCTTGCCTGCGATGGCGGTCTTCAGCCCTACACCGAAAACCTCGCCACCATGGTGTTCAGATCCACCGCCAAGCGCGATAACTCCTGGCTCGCCGAACTGGTTTGATTCGCCCCTGCCGACGTCTGCATCGACAGGTCGCGGATATTCATCAGGTTGCGATCCACCTCCCGCGCCACCGCTGCCTGCTGCTCCGAGGCGCTGGCAATCACCAGGTTGCGCTCGTTGATCAGGGTAAACGCCGAGGCAATCTCCTCCAACGCCGTGCCCGCTGACTTGGCAATCTCCAGGGTCGCACGCGCCCGGCCATTACTTTGTTGCATGGAACTGACCGCCTGATCGGTGCCCTGCTGAATCCCGCCGATCATCTGTTCGATTTCCTGGGTCGATTGCTGGGTGCGATGGGCCAAGGCCCGCACTTCATCGGCGACCACCGCAAAACCACGCCCGGCCTCGCCGGCCCGCGCCGCCTCGATCGCCGCATTCAACGCCAGCAGATTGGTCTGCTCGGCAATGGAGCGGATCACATCCAATACCTTGCTGATGCCGTACACCTTCTGCGCCAAATCCTCGACCTGGGTGGCATTGGCGGTCACATCGTCGGCCAGTGACTCGATCGACAGCACCGTCTGGTGTACCTGTTCGCGCCCGTGCTGGGCAATGCGATCGGATTCGCGCGAGGCCTGTGAGGTAGCTACCGCGTTACTGGCCACCTCCTCCACCGCCGCCGTCATCTGGTTGACCGCCGTGGCGGCCTGTTCGATTTCCTGGCTTTGCTGGTGCAGGCCACGGGTGGCGTCTTCGGTGACCGAACTGAGCTCCTCGGAAGCGGAAGCCAGTTGGCTGGAGGACTGGGAAATACGCTGGATGGTCTCGCGCAGGTTTTCCTGCATGCCCTTGAGCGCCTGCTGCAGGCGCGCTGGCTCGTCCTTGCCGCTGACGGTGATCTCGCCGGTCAAGTCGCCGCTGGCCACCCCTTGGGCGACCCTCAGCGACTGCGCCAGTGGCGACACGATGCTGCGGGTCAACAACACGGCCAGGCCGATGGTAATCAGCGCAGTCAGGGCAATCATGCCGATCACCCCTATCCGGGATTGACTGAACACTTGCTGGGCCAGTGCCGCCGCCTGATTGGCGCTGACCTTGTTGAGAGTGACCAATTCGCCCAGGGTACCGGCCATGGTATCGGCCAGATGATTCATCTCGCCATTGACCACCTCGATCGCATCTTCCAACTGGTTCTGCCGGGACAACGCCATGACCTGCTCCTGGCGTTGCAGGTACTGTTGCTGCTCAACCTTGAAGCGGTCGAACAGTACCTGGTCTTCGGGCAGCACAATCAACGCTTCATACAGCAACTGCGCGGTGTGCAACTGCTTTTTGATTTCGAGGATTTTTTGCTCATTCTGCGCCACCGCCTGAGGGTCGCGATTGACCAGCAGGCGCAGGGTCAAAGCGCGTATGCGCAGCAGATCCTGACTCATTTCACCGGCCGCCATCACACTGGGCAGCCAGTTGGTTTCCACCTGGTCGGACTGCTCGCGCATATTGGCCATTTGCAGCAAGGCGAACCCGCCCAGCACAAATACCATCAACGCCACCAATCCAAAACCCAGGCCTGCACGCGGAGCGATATTGAGACTTCTGATACTCATTGCGCTGATTCCTTTCAAGAGCGCTGCATCCACCTGCAGCGAGTTGCTCTTGAAAGGTATCGGCGTCTTCGGCTTTTTGCGTAAGACGAAAACGCGATATCAAAACGCCTTTATCTACTGAGTCTATTAGTGTAGCGATTCAGCGCACGGTAAAGCTCTTCTGGGTCAGCAGGCGATCACCCTGGAACACCATGAACCGCCACTCGCCCGGCACCACTTCGTGGCTTTCGGTGAACTCGTAGGCCATCACGTCCTGAGGCGCACCGGGCACCAGTTTCTGGGTCACTTCGAACTTGTCATGCCGCTGGCCATCGGCCGTGCGGATGCCTGGAGTGAAGTAGAGCAAAGTCAGCGGCGTGTCTTCGGCCACCTTGCCGAGCAACTGGTAACGCAGGCCAAACTTGGTCCCCAGCTTGGCCGGCACTACGGTGGTGGCCTGGATCTGCTCGTTGCTACGGCGCAACACGCGCTCGCCCGATTGCAGCTCGGCTTTCGGGCCTTCGAATACGCCGAATTCCACCGGGCCTTCGATACGGACTTCGGCACTGGCCAGGCCGCTGATCATCATCAATGCCGCCAGGGCGCTTAAACGGGTGAGGTGCATAGTGGGCTCCTTGAGTGAGATGGCGGGAGCTTATGACACCGGTATGACGGGACGATGACAAACCCGATCAACGCGCCTTGGGCAAAATCGCCAGGAAATTGTCCCGTGCGACTTTTCGCGCAACGTCTTCAGGCAAGGCATCGAGGAAGGGATTAAAGCTGCGCATCTCCTTACCCAACTTGTTGAACCGCCCTACTACATCAGACCCCAGCATAAAGCGCTCCGGGAAGCGCTCTACCAGCGCCAGCCATTGCGGACGGGGCTTTCCCGCCTCGTCCAGTAAATACGGGGTGAGCACACTCCAGGACAGGTCGATGTACAGGTTGGGATAGGCCTCCAGCATGCGGCTCAAGGTCGGCAACAGGAAGTCCAACTGCGTCTGGTGCCGGTGGATCTCCATGCTGGTGCCGGCATGGGCCCAGATAAACCGGGTATGCGGATGATTACGCAGTGGCTCTTCGATCTCCGCCAGGTACAAGGGGTTGCGCTCGCGCTTGGAGGTGATGTTGGAGTGCACCAGCACCGGCAGGTCATTTTCGGCGGCCAGGTGATAGATCCGCGTCATGGCCTCGTTATTGGCCCGAGGTGTGTCACCGGAGGTCAGCGCAGTCAGGTCATCATGGCGGGTGAAGACTTCGCCAATGCCCTGCCACAGGCCCGGATACAGGTCGAGCATGCGCTGGATATGGGCCTCGGAGTTCTTGTCGTTGGGGTTGAAGCCGCTGAGGAACGGGTGGAAATGCTGGCGCTGTTCGGGGGCCAGCTCGCTGACGGCTGCCGCGACGATTACATCGGTGGCGCTATACCAGTAGGCACCCGCGTCATCTCCGGCGTAATAGCGTGGGCGCTTGGGTTCGTCTTCGTGCCACTTCTTCGCAACCGGGACGCCGGAAATCATCACATGCTCGATGCGATTATCGGCCATGGCCTTGAGCAGCTTGTCCATGCCGGCCGTCTCCTGGAAGAAGTCGACGTAATGCAGGTGCGCGTCGCTGTAGGCATAGTCGCGGGCGTGTACGGTAAGGCTGCTGGCGGCGAGCAACAGGGCAAGACTCAGGCGGGTCCAGGGCACGATACAACCTCAATAAGGGATTAGTCAGGTAGACCAGCGGCGGCCTGCCGGGGTTCAGCCGATAAAAACACGGAACACTCAGGTGCCAGCAT
Source organism: Pseudomonas sp. FP2294 (assembly GCF_030687625.1). NCBI lineage: Bacteria > Pseudomonadati > Pseudomonadota > Gammaproteobacteria > Pseudomonadales > Pseudomonadaceae > Pseudomonas > Pseudomonas sp. FP2294. Next base: position 1,722,635 of record NZ_CP117441.1, on the reverse strand, counting down.
GCTCTATAACTGCATGATCTTCATCCTGCCACCCTGTGAGGTTTACCATGCCTGTTATCGTTAATACGCTGAACACCGAGAACTTTCGCCATAGCGTCAACATCAATAACCATGAGCTGTTTACCGACCTGCCCAAGAGCCTGGGTGGCGACGACTCGGCGCCCTCGCCCCACGATTACTTCGACGCCGCGCTGGCCTCATGCAAGGCCCTGACCGTCAAACTGTATGCGCAGAAAAAGGACATCCCCCTGACCGGCGTGACCGCGGAAGTCACCCACGACAGCACCGAGGAGCAAAAGGGCAAGTACAAGCTCAACGTCAAGCTGACCCTCAAGGGTGTGCTCACCGATGAGCAACGCACTGAGCTGCATCGCGTGGCCGACAAATGCCCGGTGCATAAACTGATGACCACCGCCGAGATCAGCATCGAGACCAAACTCGCCGAAGGTGCGTTCAGCCAGTAACACCGATTCCCTGCCTGGCGGGTTATGCTCAAGCCCTACAAACCCGCTCAGACAGGGATGCTCCATGACCACCGTGACTGTGATCCGCCCGCGCGCCGAAGATGTCGAAGGCCAGCCCATCCTGCGCCCGCTGCCCTCGCGGGAATGCCGTAGCGTCGGGCCCTTCGTGTTTTTCGACCATATGCTCCAGACCCGCTATGCCCCTGGCAGCGGCATGAATATCCGCCAGCATCCGCATATTGGCTTGTCCACCCTCACCTACCTGTTTGAAGGCGAACTCCTGCACAAGGACAGCCTTGGCTCCAATCAAGTGGTACAGGCCGGTGACGTCAGCTGGATGACCGCCGGCAGCGCCATTGCCCACGTCGAACGCACACCCGACGCGCTCAAGGCCAAGGGGTTCGATCTGCATGGCCTGCAAGTGTGGCTGGCCTCGCCCAAGGCACACGAGCAAGGGCCGGGGCATTACAGCCATCACCCTGCCGCCAGTTTGCCGGTCAGTGACAACCTCGGGGTGGTGATCCGCATGATCGCCGGCAGTGGCTTTTGCCTGGAATCACCGGTGCCAGTGCTGTCACCGACGCTGTATGCCGAGGTCCATATGCAAACCGCCACCACCCTGCTGATTCCGGATGAGCATGTGGAGCGGGCGGTGTATGTGCTGGAAGGTGATGCGCAGCTCGAGGGCGAACCCGTGGAACCCCATAGCCTGGTGGTGCTGCCGGCGGGCCAGAGCATGGCGCTGTTTGCCGAGACCGACTGCCATCTGGTGGTCTTCGGCGGTGCGCCACTGGATGGGCCACGGCGGATCAACTGGAATTTTGTCGCCAGTGACCCGGCATTGATCGAACAGGCTCGCCAGCGCTGGGCGGCCGGGGATTGGCCGACAGTGCCGGGCGAGGCAGGGAGAATTGAGCTGCCTCTGAGATAGCTATCGCGGGCAAGCCCGCCCTCACACTTGGAATGCCCTCCAACATGTGCGGGCTTGCCCGCGATGGGGCCAACTCAGGCGCTAAATATTCAGCCCTTGAACACTTCATCCAACAAATTATGCATCGCCTGGAACGCTCGCCCAGCGGTCTTGGCGTCGTACATCATCTTGCCCGGCACATTCGCCTGCGGGTCAGTGAACGAATGCACCGCGCCACCGTAGCTCAGCAATTGCCAATCCACCCCGGCCGCGTTCATCTCGTCTTCAAAGGCAGGCAACTGCTCTTTGGGCACCAACGGGTCAGAAGCGCCATGCAGCACCAGCACCGAACCCTTGATGTTCTTCGCGTCTGCCGGGTTGGGCGTGTCGAGGGTGCCATGGAACGACACCGCCGCCTTCAGCGGCGCGCCGGTACGCGCCAGCTCCAGAGAGCAGCAACCGCCAAAGCAGAAGCCAAAGGTCGCCAGCTTCGAGGTATCGACAGCCGCTTCGGCCTGGCCTTGCAGTTGTTCAAGGGCCGCCTGCATGCGCTTGTTGAGCAGCCCACGGTCATTCTTCAACGGCATCATTGCCGCGCCGGCTTCATCACCGTTCGACGGGCGCACCTGTTGCCCGTATAGATCGGCGATCAACACCACATAGCCCTTGCCGGCCACGGCCTTGGCGATCTCTTCGGCGCCTGCGCTGACCCCCATCCAGTTCGGCGCCATCAACAGGCCCGGCAGCGGGCCCTGGTGGCTGGCATCGAAGGCCAGGCGGCTTTCATAAGACTGGCCATCAATCTGATAGACCACGGAACGCACGGTGACTTGGCTCATCATTTTCTCCGGTTGATATCCATGAAAACGAAAAACCCCGCCGAAGCGGGGTTTTCTTGCAGCGTTGTTAAACCGACAGTTCAACCAACAGCTTGTTCAGTCGGCGCACGTAGGCGGCCGGGTCTTTCAAGCTGTCCCCTGCGGCCAGGGCCGCCTGGTCGAAGAGGATGTGCGACAGGTCGCCAAAGCGCTCTTCACTCTGCTCGCCGTCGAGTTTCTCGATCAGCGGGTGAGCCGGGTTGAATTCGAAGATCGGCTTGGAATCCGGCACCTTCTGCCCGCTGGCTTCAAGGATCTGGCGCATTTGCATGCCCAGGTCCTGCTCGCCAATGGCCAGGATCGCCGGGGAGTCGGTCAGACGGTGGGAAACCCGCACTTCGCTGACAGCATCGCCCAGGGCGGTCTTGATGCGTTCAACCAGGCCTTCTTTGGACTTGGCCACTTCTTCAGCGGCTTTTTTGTCCTCTTCCGAATCCAGGTTACCCAGGTCCAGGTCACCACGGGCCACGTCGACAAAGCTCTTGCCGTCGAAGTCGCTGAGGTAGCTCATCAGCCACTCGTCGATACGGTCGGTGAGCAGCAGCACTTCGATGCCTTTCTTGCGGAAGACTTCCAGGTGCGGGCTGTTCTTGACCTGGGCGTAGGTTTCGCCGGTCAGGTAATAAATCTTGTCCTGACCTTCCTTGGCGCGAGCCAGGTACTCGGCCAGAGACACCACCTGCTCGCCGTCTTCGCCTTGAGTCGAGGCAAAACGCAGCAGGCCGGCGATTTTTTCCTTGTTGGCGAAATCTTCAGCCGGGCCTTCTTTCATGACCTGGCCGAAGTTTTTCCAGAAGCCCTTGTACTGCTCAGGCTCGTTCTTCGCCAGTTTTTCCAGCATGTCGAGTACACGCTTGGTCAGCGCCGACTTCATGGAATCGATGATCGGGTCTTTCTGCAGGATTTCCCGCGACACGTTCAGCGACAGGTCGTTGGAGTCGACCACGCCCTTGATAAAGCGCAGGTACAGCGGCAGGAAGGATTCCGCCTGATCCATCACGAACACGCGCTGCACGTAGAGCTTCAGGCCTTTGGGCGCTTCACGCTGGTACAGGTCGAACGGAGCACGGGCCGGGACGTAGAGCAGCGAGCTGTATTCCAGCTTGCCTTCGACCTTGTTGTGGCTCCAGCTCAGTGGGTTCTCGTAGTCGTGGGCGATGTGCTTGTAGAACTCCTGGTATTCCTCGTCCTTGACCTCGGTACGCGGACGGGTCCACAGGGCGCTGGCGCGGTTGACCACTTCCCATTCCTGGGCTGGAGCCTCCTCGCCTTCGGCCGCCGCTTGTTCTTTCGGCAGTTCGATCGGCAGCGCGATATGGTCGGAGTACTTCTTGATGATATTGCGCAGGCGCCAGCCATCGGCGAATTCGTCTTCACCGGACTTGAGGTGCAGCACGATGCGGGTACCGCGGTCGGCCTTGTCGACGGTGGCGATTTCGAATTCGCCCTCGCCCTTGGAGGCCCAGTGCACGCCTTCGCTGGCGTCGAGGCCGGCGCGGCGGCTGAACACTTCAACTTTGTCGGCGACGATAAAGGCCGAGTAGAAGCCCACGCCGAACTGGCCGATCAGGTGCGAATCTTTCTTCTGGTCGCCCGACAGGTTCTTCATGAAATCGGCGGTGCCGGATTTGGCGATAGTGCCCAAATGGGTAATCGCATCTTCACGGCTCATGCCGATGCCGTTGTCTTCGAGGGTGACGGTCTTGGCGTCCTTGTCGAAGCTCACACGGATTTTCAGTTCCGCGCCACCTTCCAGCAACTCAGGCTTGGACAGGGCTTCGAAACGTAATTTGTCGACAGCGTCAGAGGCGTTCGAGATCAATTCGCGAAGGAAGATTTCCTTGTTGGAATACAGCGAATGGATCATGAGGTGCAGCAGCTGCTTCACCTCGGTCTGGAAGCCCAGGGTTTCCTTTTGAGTTTCCACACTCATGGTCATCAAACTCCAATTGGATGGCAGTGGCCGCACCCGAAAGGGTTAGCGGCGGGTTGTCATCAAAGTTGGGGGCTAAGACCAGGATTTCAAGGGCGGGCCTGCTCCTGAATCTTGAAATGCGCGCGAGCGGTCGCGATAGGTTCGGCCGGGGTGCTTTGCCAGGCAGTGATTGCCACATTGGCCACCCGCCGTCCCTGGCGCCAAACCTGGCAGGTGGCAAAGGTGTCGCGAAACTGCCCGGCCCGCAGGTAATCCAGGGAAAAATCGACGATCTTGGGCAAGCCTTTTTCAACCCCTGGGGTGCCCGTGGCCACCCATAAATGAAAGGCCGCCGACAGCTCCATAAAGCCTGCGATCACACCGCCATGGATGGCCGGCAATATCGGGTTACCAATATTGTCCTTGTTGGCCGGCATGCGAAACAGCAACTCATCCCCCAGGCGCGTGCATTCAACACCGATCAGCCTGGCGTAGGGGATCAGTTCGAGCAGCGCCTTATAGTCGCCCCGGTGATGGGCCTGTTGCATGCGGGTCTTGAATTGATGGGTCATGCCTGTTCTCCCTTGATGCTGCTGCCCAGTCCTTTGGTGCCTTTCAGGCGTTTGCCCATGCGCATGAACGTGCCCACCACATGGGCAATCGGCTGCTGGGGGTCATCCTGATAAGCGAAGCCACGGGTGAAAATCACATCGGTGGTCACCCGATAGCATTGGGCAAAGCCGAACACCGCCTTATGCGGCTCGGCCGGGTGCATGTAATCAATGCGCAAATCCAGGGTCGGGCAGACCTCAAACTCCGGGAGCACACACAGAGTGGCCATGCCACAGGCCGTGTCCATCAGGGAGGTCAGGGCGCCGCCATGGATAATCCCGGTTTGCGGGTCACCTACAATCTGCGCGCTATAGGGCAAGAGCAAAGTCATGCCCTGGGGGCTCGCATCATGTACTTGGATGCCCAGGACCTGACAGTGACGCAGGGCCGAAACAAAACGTGCGGCACGCTCTAAAAGGGGGCTATCGGTCATTGGATAAAGACTCTTATTAGTAGTGATCCGGCGAAACAAATACCCCGGAAGAAAGTTCCTGAGCGAAACAGCCTATATATCTGTGGGATTAAAGGAACTAATGCGTGCACCCCATGCTCGAAAGGCCAGTAGATATCTTCAATAAGGAGAAACACCCCATGCGCAAGACTTTCGCTGTTTCCTTGATGTTGGCTGCCGCCCTTGGCCTCGCTGCCTGCGATAAAAAATCCGAGGACAAAGCTCAGGATGCCAACCAGCATGCTGAACAAGCTCAAGAAAAAATGAGCGAAGCTCAGGATAAAGTGAACGACGCTGCAAAAGAAAACGCCGAAGCCGCCAAAGCCCAAGCTGAATCTGACGCCGCCGCCGCTAAAGAAGCTGCTCCAGCTACACCTGCAACCGGTTCCTGATACCGCGGTTTAAATACCACGTTGCAAAAGAAAGCCCGCTTAATAGCGGGCTTTACTTTGTGCGGAGCTTTTATCAAATCAGCAAAGTGCGAAATGTCGGACTAAGCATCAACAACAGTGAACACAGTAACCCCACCACCCACACCAGGCTGCGCTGCCATGCCAAGTCGGCCCAGTAGCACGCAAGATAGACTACCCGCGCAATCACAAAGATGATCGCCAGCCAATCAATCAGGTAGCCCTGGGTCTGAGTGGTATGGGCCATCAATACACCCACTGCAAACAAGATAAACGCTTCAAAACTGTTTTGATGAGCGGCCACTGCCCGTGCGCCGAAGCCGGTCAATTGCGCTTGCTGGCTGCGGGGAAGGTGGTTGTCATACCCGCCCTGCTCTTTCATGGCCTTGCCCACGGGCATGCGCGCCACAAAAATCAGCAGTGCACTGATAAATACACACCAGAACGGAATACTCACGATGTTGCCTCCTTGGTCGCTTCAGGCATCGGTGCCTCTGTAGGGGTATAGACCATGACCTCCAGAACGTCGGAATGAAATTCCCGGCGATACAACACCAGCACCACCCCGCTGCTCATCAGCATGAACAGCCAGGGGCTGACAAACCAGGCAAGCATGGTCATGCCGAAGTAATAGGAACGCAGGCCGAAGTTGAACTGGTTGGCGGCCATCGAAATCACCCGCGCAGCCCGTGAGGCAAACGCCTTGCGCTCCTGCTCGGAGACGTGGCGTTCACCGACCATCGGCGCCGAGCCAATCAGGATCGCCGCGAAGTTGTACTGGCGCATGCACCAACTAAAAGTAAAGAACGCATAGACAAACACCAGGGCCAGGCACAGCAGCTTGATCTCCGACATACCCTGGGACGCCTGCTGCACCATGGGAATGTCCGCCAGCAGCGAGACCGCGCGCTCCGAAGCCCCCAGCACGGTAAGGATACCGGCGAGGATGATCAGGGTGCTGGAGGCGAAAAACGAGGCGTTGCGTTCCAGGTTGCCAATCACGCTGGCATCGGCGATGCGGTTGTCGCGCAGGAGCATGCGGCGCATCCAGTCTTCGCGATACAGGTGCAGCACACTGGCCAGGCAGGCCGTGTCCCGGGCTTTCCAGCTGGCGTAGCGGGTGTAGCCGCCCCAGCAGATGACGAACCACAGTGCAGCAAGCAAGTGAATCAGGTTGGCTTCGACAAATGACATGCGGGTCCTCTAAACAATAGGGCTGGCTAACTCGGTCAGTATGGGAGCAAGCCAGCCCCCACACTGACCGTGCTCCTGATCTGGAAAATTCATCACCCTTTCGACGTTAGCCCACAAAAAAAGACACTGCCCACCGCCCATAAAAAATGCCCCGGATCGTTTGATACGGGGCATTTCGATGTCAGCGTGTGACGAGCGCTTTAGGCGATGGCTTCGCTGCGCTTGCCGAGCATACGGTCAACCCCGAATGCAGCCACCAGGGTAATCACACAAGGCACCAGCCAGGCCAGGCCTTGCTCGCTCAATGGCAGGTTAGCCATTTGCGCAGGCATCCAACCCGCCAGCCCCGCCCCCTTAAGGGCGTCGATGGTGCCAAAGATAAACGACACCAACATCACCGGACCCAGGATGCGGCCATGCTCATGCCAGAAGTCTTTGCAGAAGCTCAGCGCCACCAGCACGATGCACGGCGGGTAGATGGCGGTCAGTACCGGGATCGAGAACGCGATCAGCTTGGTCAGGCCCAGGTTAGACACCAGCAGCGAAAACGCAGCAAGGATCACCACCAGAGTCTTGTAGGACAGTGGCAATACCCGGCTGAAGTACTCGGCGCAGGCACAGGTCAGGCCCACGGCGGTGACCAGGCACGCCAGGGAGATCAGTACCGCGAGGAAACCGCTGCCCAGGGAGCCAAAGGTGTGTTGAACATAGGCGTGCAACACGGCTGCGCCGTTGGCTGCACCGGCGGCCACTTCGTGGCTGCCCGAACCGAGGCGGAACAGGCTGATGTACACCAGCGCCAGGCCCAGGCCGGCAATCAGCCCGGCAATGATCGCGTAGCGGGTGATCAACTGCGGCGACTCGACACCACGGGAGCGGATAGCGTTGACGATCACGATGCCAAACACCAGCGCGCCCAGGGTATCCATGGTCAGGTAACCATTGATAAAGCCCTGGGAGAACGGTGCGGCGACGTACTCAGGCGTAGCAACGCCGATATCACCCGCAGGCAGAGCAAAGGCCGCGATACCCAGGACCGCCAGCGCAATGATTTTCAGCGGCGCGAGAAAACGGCCGACGGTATCCAACAGGCGCCCTGGGTACAGGGAGATGAAGAACACCAGCAGGAAGTACACCGAGCTGTAGAGGAACAGTGCCAGCGGGCTTTCGCCGGTCAATGGCGCCAGGCCGACTTCAAACGACACCGTCGCGGTACGCGGGGTGGCGAACAATGGCCCGACTGCCAGGTAGCACGCGGCAGCCAGGATGCCACCGGCGACCTTGCCGATAGGGCTGCTCAACGCGTCCATGCCACCGCCGACCTTGGCCAGGGCGATGACCGTAACCACCGGCAAACCGACTGCGGTGATCAGGAAACCCAGCGCCGCCATCCAGACATGCGGCCCGGACTGCAAACCAACGATAGGCGGGAAGATGATGTTGCCGGCGCCCACGAACAGGGCAAAAGTCATAAAGCCCAACGCCAGGATATCCTGGCCTTTCAACACTTTCATTTGAGGAAATACCACACTACTGAATCGGAATTTAGAGGGGGATTCCCTATGGATGAGGGAAATACTGCCGGCCCTTATGGGGACCGACCGGTCTAGCACGCGGCTTCCTTTTGGGATGCAGGCGCATAAAGAGGCGGCAAGAGTACCGAATTTGTCTGACAAACGCACTGTTGCGGGGCGAGCTGTCCGATAAGCGACACTTTGATGTCGCGTTTTCATACTTAATTTGGCAATGCTGTCCACTGTGGGAGCTGGCTTGCCTGCGATGCAAGCGGCGCGGTGATACAGGCAAGCCAAGGTGATGCAATCGCAGGCACGCCAGCTCCCACAGTGGATGGCAGAATGCACAAAGGCCACCCGAAGGTGGCCTTTGTGTGGTGAAGCGTCAGTTAAGCGCGAGGCTTACTTGATCGCCCAGCCAGTCAGCTCGGACAAAGCCTTGCCGATGTCTGCCAGCGAACGCACGGTTTTCACGCCTGCGTCTTCCAGGGCAGCAAACTTCTCGTCTGCAGTACCCTTGCCGCCAGAGATGATTGCGCCAGCATGGCCCATGCGCTTGCCCGCAGGGGCAGTCACACCAGCGATGTAGGAAACAACTGGCTTGGTCACGTGTGCCTTGATGTAGGCAGCCGCTTCTTCTTCAGCCGAACCGCCGATCTCACCGATCATCACGATCGCTTCGGTCTTCGGGTCTTCCTGGAACAGTTTCAGGATGTCGATGAAGTTCGAGCCTGGGATCGGGTCACCGCCGATGCCGACGCAAGTCGACTGACCGAAACCGGCGTCAGTGGTCTGCTTCACAGCTTCGTAGGTCAGGGTGCCGGAACGGGAAACGATACCGACTTTGCCTGGCAAGTGAATGTGACCTGGCATGATGCCGATCTTGCATTCGCCTGGAGTGATCACGCCTGGGCAGTTAGGGCCGATCAGGGTAACACCCAGCTCGTCGCACTTAACTTTAGCGTCCAGCATGTCCAGGGTAGGAATGCCTTCGGTGATGCAAACGATCAGCTTGATGCCGCCGAATGCCGCTTCCAGGATGGAGTCTTTGCAGAAAGGAGCTGGAACGTAGATCACGCTGGCGGTGGCGCCAGTTTGAGCTACAGCTTCTTTCACGGTGTTGAACACTGGCAGGCCCAGGTGCTCGGTGCCGCCTTTGCCCGGAGTTACGCCACCAACCATCTTGGTGCCGTATTCGAGGGCTTGCTGGGTGTGGAAGCTACCTTGCGAACCGGTAATACCCTGGCAGATAACTTTGGTGTCTTTATTGATCAGGACGCTCATTATTTGCCCTCCGCAGCTTTGACAACTTGTTGAGCAGCGTCGGTCAGGCTGGTTGCAGCGATGATGTTCAAACCGCTTTCTGCCAGTACTTTAGCGCCCAGTTCAGCGTTGTTACCTTCAAGGCGTACAACAACCGGGATTTTCACGCCGACTTCTTTCACTGCACCGATGATGCCTTCGGCAATCATGTCGCAACGAACGATGCCGCCGAAGATGTTGACCAGTACTGCAGCGACGTTGGAGTCGGACAGGATGATCTTGAATGCTTCGGTAACGCGTTCTTTGGTAGCACCGCCGCCTACGTCGAGGAAGTTGGCTGGTTTGCCGCCATGCAGGTTGACGATGTCCATGGTACCCATGGCCAGGCCAGCACCGTTGACCATGCAACCGATGTTACCTTCCAGGGCTACGTAGTTCAGTTCGAACTTGGCAGCGTGCGCTTCGCGCGGATCGTCTTGCGACGGATCGTGGAAAGTCTTCAGCTTAGGCTGACGGTACATGGCGTTGGCGTCGATGTTGATCTTGGCGTCGAGGCAATGCAGATCGCCGTCAGCCTTGATCACCAGCGGGTTCACTTCCAGCAGGGCCAGATCGTGATCCTGGAACAGTTTGGCCAGACCTACGAAGATCTTGGCGAACTGGGCAACTTGCTTGCCTTCCAGACCCAGCTGGAAAGCCAGCTCGCGACCCTGGAATGGCTGAGCGCCAACCAGTGGATCGATAGTGGCTTTCAGAATTTTTTCTGGGGTTTCGTGAGCGATCTTCTCAATGTCCACGCCACCTTCGGTGGAGGCCATGAACACGATGCGACGGCTCGAACGGTCAACGACAGCGCCCAGGTACAGCTCTTTAGCGATATCAGTGCACGATTCAACCAGGATCTTGGTGACTGGCTGGCCATTGGCGTCAGTCTGGTAAGTCACCAGACGCTTGCCCAGCCACTGCTGTGCGAAGGCCTTGGCGTCTTCTTTGCTGCGAACCAGCTTAACGCCGCCCGCTTTACCGCGACCACCAGCGTGGACCTGGGCTTTGACAACCCATTCAGTACCGCCGATTTTGTCGCAAGCTTCTGCTGCTGCTTCCGGGGTGTCTACTGCGTAGCCCTTGGAAACTGGCAGGCCGTACTCAGCGAACAGCTGCTTACCCTGATACTCGTGAAGATTCATGCTTTTTACCGTCTTCGTTAGGTACTGCGCATTCGGCGCTGCGCTCATTATGAGTGCCGCGCCACCTGTGACTGCTGCTTGCCCAGCTCCACCGCCCTAAGGCCGGCAAAGCTGCGCAAGACTGCGTCCAGCGGATATTCCGCGGTGAGTCTTGCGCGCAAGGCTCACGACGGGCAACCGCCGTGGTTTCTTATTATCTCGCTTAGCGCTTCTTCTTGTTGGCAATGTGGATGGCATGGCCATTCACTGCCAACGCGGCTTCGTGCAGCGCTTCAGACAGGGTCGGATGGGAGAAAACCATCATGCCGATGTCTTCGGCGCTGGTGCCGAATTCCATACCGATAGCGCCCTGCTGAACCAGCTCTGCTGCGCCTGGGCCAATCACGTGGACACCCAGTACGCGGTCAGTCTTGGCATCAGCGATGACTTTGACAAAGCCGCCAGTGTCGTTCGCTGCCATGGCACGGCCAGAAGCGGCAAACGGGAAGGTGCCGACGTTAACTTCAACGCCTTCAGCTTTCAACTGCTGTTCGTTCTTACCAACCCATGCAATTTCCGGGTGGGTGTAGATGACCGAAGGGATCAGGTCGTAGTTCATCTGGGTCTTGTGACCCTTGATGCGCTCAACCACCATGATGCCTTCTTCAGAAGCCTTGTGCGCGAGCATCATGCCGCGAACCACGTCGCCGATGGCGTAGACGCCAGGTACGGTGGTAGCGCAGTGATCGTCAACATGGACAAAGCCACGCTCGTCGATGGTCACGCCGCTGTCAGCTGCCAGCAGATCAGTGGTCACTGGACGGCGACCAACGGCAACGATCAGCTTGTCGAAAGTGATGGTCTGTTCGCCATCCTTGTCGGTGTAGGTCACGACAACTTCTTCGCCGTTGACTTTCGAACCGGTCACGCGAGCGCCCAGCTTGATGTCCAGACCTTGTTTGGTCAGGGTTTTCAGCGCTTCTTTGGACACTGCGGTGTCGGCAGCCAGCAGGAACGTGTCCAGGGCTTCCAGCACGGTCACTTGCGAACCCAGACGGGACCACACCGAACCCAGTTCCAGGCCGATCACGCCAGCGCCGATCACACCCAGGCGTTTTGGTACTGCTTGGAATTCCAGGGCGCCGGTCGAATCGACGATCACGTTCTGATCAACAGGAGCAGGCGGAATGTCGATTGGACGCGAACCTGGAGCCAGGATCACGTTTTCGGCTTCGATGATTTCAGTCGAACCGTCTGGCTTGGTGATTTCAACTTTCTTGCCGGCCAGCAGTTTGCCGTGACCTTGCAGGGAAGTGACGCCATTGGCCTTGAACAGGGTAGCAACGCCAGAGGTCAGGCCTTTGACGATGTTGGCCTTGCGGCCGACCATTGCTGGCACGTCCATGGTCACGCCAGCGTGGTTGATGCCGTGGATGGCAAAACCGTCCTGGGCTTCGTGGAATTTCCAGGAGCTGTCCAGCAGCGCCTTGGAAGGAATGCAACCGACGTTCAGGCAGGTACCGCCCAGGGCCAGTTTGCCTTCCTTGTCGGTGTATTTTTCGATGCAAGCAGTCGAGAGGCCCAGTTGAGCGGCCTTGATGGCGGCCACGTAGCCGCCAGGGCCCGCACCAATCACTACAACGTCAAATTTCTGAGACATGAAAATAGATCCTCTATTTTAGCGACAAGCTTCAAGCCTCAAGTTGCGAGCCAAGCTGCTCATTCCGGCAGCTTGCAGCTCGCAACCCGAAGCTGCTTCTATCAGATATCCAGGAGCAAGCGAGCCGGGTCTTCCAGCAGATTCTTGATGGTCACCAGGAACGTCACGGCTTCTTTACCGTCGATCAGGCGGTGATCGTAGGACAGTGCCAGGTACATCATCGGACGGATCACGACCTGGCCGTTGATGGCCATCGGACGCTGGATGATGTTGTGCATGCCCAGGATCGCAGCTTGTGGCGGGTTGACGATCGGGGTCGACATCATCGAACCGAAGGTACCACCGTTGGTGATGGTGAAGGTACCGCCGGTCATCTCGTCGATGGTCAGCTTGCCGTCACGGGCTTTCTTGCCGAAGCCGGCGATGCCGCCTTCGATTTCAGCCAGGCTCATCAGCTCGGCGTTACGCAGGACCGGTACCACCAGGCCACGGTCGCTGGACACGGCAACGCCGATGTCAGCATAGCCGTGGTAGACGATGTCGCCGCCGTCGATGGAAGCGTTGACTGCCGGGAAGCGTTTCAGGGCTTCGGTGGCCGCTTTCACGAAGAACGACATGAAGCCCAGGCGCACGCCATTGTGGGACTTCTCGAACAGGTCCTTGTACTTCGAACGCAGGGCCATGACTTCAGTCATGTCGACTTCGTTGAACGTGGTCAGCATGGCCATGTTCGACTGTGCTTCAACCAGGCGCTTGGCCACGGTGGCACGTACGCGAGTCATCGGTACGCGCTTCTCGGTGCGGTCGCCAGCAGCGAATACAGGCGCAGCGGCAGCTGGAGCAGCAGCCTTGGCAGGTGCGGCAGCCGGAGCGTTTTTCTTGGCTTCGACAGCAGCAACCACATCTTCCTTGGTCACACGGCCGTCTTTGCCGGTGCCTTTGATGGAAGCCAGGTTGATGCCGTTTTCTTCAGCCAGCTGACGCGCAGCCGGTGCAGCGATTGGATCTTCACTACCCGCAGCCGGAGCGGCAGCAGCAGGTGCGGCAGCCGGAGCAGCAGCGGCGGCTGGAGCAGCGGCAGCAGCACTGCCCTCTTCGATCGAACCCAGTACCTGGTTGGACAGGACGGTAGCGCCTTCTTCGGCAACGATGGCGCCCAGGACGCCGTCGGCTTCGGCCAACACTTCCAGAACAACCTTGTCGGTCTCGATGTCGACGATCAGGTCGTCACGCTTGACGGCTTCGCCTGGTTTCTTGTGCCAGGTGGCAACGGTGCCATCGGCAACCGATTCCGGGAATGACGGGGCTTTGATTTCGATAGCCATTATCTGTGGGTCCTTAAAATTCGGTTTCAGTCAGCGCGAAGGCGTTAAACAGTGAAAGCATCTTGCAGCAGTTTTTCCTGCTGCTCGGCGTGCATCGACGCATAACCACACGCAGGTGCAGCAGAAGCATCACGGCCGGCATACTCCAGGCTCAGGGCCTTGTTGTGGTTACCGATGCTGCGACGCAGATGATGCTGGCTGCTGTACCACGCGCCCTGGTTCATCGGTTCTTCCTGACACCACACCACGTGGGTGAGGTTGGTGTAAGGCGCGATGGCCTCCATCAGGTCGTCTTCCGGGAACGGGTAAAGCTGCTCGATACGCACGATGGCGATGTCTTCGCGGCCTTCGGCACGACGTTTTTCCAGCAAGTCGTAGTAAACCTTGCCGCTGCACAGGATCAGGCGAGTGACCTTGGCTGCGTCCAGGGTGTCGATTTCCGAAATAACGGTCTGGAACGAACCGTCGGCGAGATCTTCCAGGGTCGAGATGGCCAATTTGTGACGCAACAGCGATTTCGGAGTCAGCACGACCAACGGCTTACGCAGCGGGCGGATCACCTGGCGACGCAGCAAGTGGTAGATCTGGGCCGGGGTAGTCGGCACGCACACCTGGATGTTGTGCTCAGCGCACAATTGCAGGTAACGCTCCAGACGGGCCGAGGAGTGCTCCGGACCCTGACCTTCATAACCGTGTGGCAGCAACATGGTCAGACCGCACAGACGGCCCCACTTGTGCTCGCCGCTGGTGATGAACTGGTCGATCACCACCTGGGCACCGTTGGCGAAGTCGCCGAACTGGGCTTCCCAGATCACCAGCGCGTTTGGCATGGTGGTCGAGTAACCGTATTCGAACGCCAGAACCGCTTCCTCGGACAGGAACGAATCGTACAGATCGAAACGTGGCTGGCCTTCATACAGGTTCCGCAACGGGATGTAGGTGCCCGCGTCTTTCTGGTTGTGCAATACCGCGTGACGGTGCGAGAACGTACCGCGGCCGATGTCCTGGCCAGTCATGCGGATCGGGTGACCTTCGAACGCCAGGGTCGCGTACGCCATGGTTTCAGCGTAACCCCAGTTGATCGGCAGGCCGCCGGCTTGCATCTTCTGACGGTCTTCGTAGATCTTCGCAACCTGGCGCTGTACGACGAAGCCTTCTGGAATTTCCAGCAGCTTGGCGGACAGTTCCTGCAGGGTTTTCAGATCGAACGAGGTGTCATGACGTGCAGTCCAGGCGTGGCCCAGATACGGACGCCAGTCAACGAACAGCTCTTTGTTCGGCTCTTTGACCAGGCTTTTTACTACATGCAGACCATTGTCCAGGGCGTTGCGGTATTCATCGATCTTCGCCTGAACACGCGCGTCATCCAATACACCGGCCTTGGTCAGGCTTTCGGCGTACAGCTCACGGGTGGTGCGCTGCTTGGTGATCTGCTGGTACATCAACGGTTGGGTGCCGCTAGGCTCATCCGCTTCGTTGTGACCGCGACGGCGGTAGCAAACCAGGTCGATGACCACGTCACGCTTGAACTGCATGCGGTAGTCAATGGCCAGTTGGGTCACGAACAATACGGCTTCCGGATCATCCCCATTCACATGGAGGATCGGCGCCTGGATCATCTTGGCAACGTCGGTCGCGTACTCGGTAGAGCGTGCGTCCAGCGGATTGCTGATGGTGAAACCAACCTGGTTGTTGATAACGATGTGAACCGTGCCGCCGGTCTTGAAGCCGCGAGTCTGCGACATCTGGAACGTTTCCAGGACCACGCCTTGACCGGCGAAAGCCGCGTCACCGTGGATGGAAATCGGCAGAACCTTCTCACCGGTGGAGTCGTTGCGACGATCCTGACGAGCACGCACCGAACCCTCGACCACTGGAGAAACGATTTCCAGGTGGGACGGGTTGAACGCCATGGCCAGGTGAACTTCACCGCCGGTGGTCATCACGTTGGACGAGAAGCCCTGGTGGTATTTAACGTCACCAGAACCCAGCTCGACCTTCTTCTTGCCTTCGAACTCGTCGAACAGCTCGCGCGGGTTCTTGCCGAAGGTGTTGACCAACACGTTCAGGCGACCACGGTGAGCCATGCCGATCACGATTTCCTTGGTGCCGTAGGAACCGGAACGCTGGATCATCTCGTCAAGCATCGGAATCAGGCTCTCGCCGCCTTCCAGGCCGAAACGCTTGGTGCCTGGGTATTTGGTGCCCAGGTACTTTTCAAGGCCTTCGGCAGCGGTGACGCGCTCAAGCAGGTGGCTGCGCACATCGGCGGACAGCACCGGACGGCCACGCACGCCTTCCAGGCGATGCTGGAACCAGTGGCGCTGCTCGGAATCGGTGATGTGCGTAAATTCAGCGCCGATGGTGCGGCAATATGTCTGCTGCAACGCTTCGTGAATTTCGCGTAGGCTCGCTTCCTCTTTGCCGATGAACAGGTCGCCGGCACGGAAGGTCGTATCAAGATCGGCATTGGTCAAGCCGTAGTGATTGATCGACAGGTCCGCAGGTGCAGGACGCTGCCACAGCCCCAGCGGATCAAGCTGGGCTGCCTGGTGGCCACGCATACGGTAGGCCTGGATCAGTCGCAGTACTTCAACTTGCTTCTTCTCGTGCTCACTGCTCACGCTTCCGGCGGAAACCGGCTGGGCGCGGCGCTGGTTCTTTGCCAGCAGCACAAATTGATCGCGAATTGTTGCATGCGATACATCGGTGGCAGCGTTGCCGTCTGAAGACAACGTCTGAAATTTGGTGCGCCATTCTTCTGGCACAGCGTTAGGGTCGTGCAGGTAGAGCTCATAAAGCTCTTCCACATAGGCAGCGTTACCACCTGAAAGATAGCCGCTGTTCCACATGCGCTGCATCACGCTTTCTTGCATGCTTGGTCACCCTCGATTTGGGGACACCACCGGCGAAAACACCGAGTTTGCTTGCAAAAGGCCAAGTGCAGCGACCAAAACAAGCCACTTAGGATCACGCTGATAGTTCGGGTACCAACCCGAATGCCCCTGCTTGTCTCATTTCTTCAAAATAAGAGCCGCGGCTTTGTAAGTCGCTGCTCAAGTTAAAACTACGGCGCCGGTTGAAGCCTGCGCCGTAGCATTTACGGGCACAACGGTCCTGCTTTTACTACAACGTCTTACACGCCGCTTTGCAGCAGCATGTTACGGATGTGACCAATGGCCTTAGTCGGGTTCAGGCCTTTGGGACATACGTTGACGCAGTTCATGATCCCGCGGCAGCGGAATACGCTGAACGGGTCATCCAGTGAAGCCAGACGCTCGGCCGTCTTGGTGTCACGGCTGTCTGCCAGGAAGCGATAGGCTTGCAGCAGTGCAGCTGGACCCAGGAACTTGTCCGGGTTCCACCAGAAGGACGGGCAAGAGGTCGAGCAGCAAGCGCACAGGATGCACTCGTACAGACCGTCGAGCTTTTCGCGCTCTTCCGGGGACTGCAGACGCTCGATGGCCGGAGCCGGCGTGTCGTTCTGCAGGAATGGCTTAACCTTTTCGTATTGCTTGTAGAAGATGCTCATATCGACGACCAGGTCACGGATAACCGGCAAACCTGGCAGTGGACGTACAACAAGCTTGTTCTTCTTGACCACGGCCGACAGCGGCGTGACGCAAGCCAGGCCGTTTTTGCCGTTGATGTTCATGCCGTCGGAGCCGCAGACACCTTCACGGCAAGAGCGACGATAGGAGAAACCCTCGTCCTGCTCTTTGATCAGGGCCAGCACATCCAGCACCATCAGGTCTTTACCACCGGTATCGACCTCAAATTCCTGCATGAACGGCGCAGCGTCCTGATCAGGGTTGTAGCGATAAACACTGACTTTCAACATGGCAGCCACCCTTAGTAAGTCCGAATCTTCGGTTCAAACGTCGGAACCGTCTTCGGCGAGAAGTTCACGGCACGCTTGGTTACGCGCTTGTCACCCGGGAAGTACAGGGTGTGGCACAACCAGTTTTCGTCATCGCGATCTTCAAAGTCTTCACGAGCGTGAGCACCACGGGATTCTTTACGAACCTCGGCGGCAATCGCAGTCGCTTCAGCCACTTCCAGCAGGTTTTGCAGTTCAAGGGCCTCGATACGAGCGGTGTTGAACGCCTGGCTCTTATCGTTGATCTTGACGTTGGCAATCCGCTTGCGCAGGTCTGCCAGCTGGGTAATACCCTTCTGCATGTATTCGCCAGTACGGAATACACCGAAGTAGTTCTGCATGCAGCTTTGCAGCTCGCGACGCAGGGTTGCTACGTCTTCGCCATCAGTACGCTCGTTCAGAGCATTCAGGCGTGCCAGGGCAGCCTCGATGTTGGCGTCGGTCGCGTCATCGTATTCGATGCCGTCGGTCAGGGCTTTTTCCAGGTGCAGGCCGGCAGCGCGGCCGAATACCACCAGGTCGAGCAGCGAGTTGCCGCCCAGACGGTTGGCACCGTGAACCGATACGCAAGCCACTTCGCCTACCGCGAACAGACCATGAATGATCTCGTCCACGCCTTCGGCGTTCTGGGTGATCGCCTGGCCATGAATGTTGGTCGGCACGCCGCCCATCATATAGTGGCAAGTTGGAACTACTGGTACTGGAGCAACCACCGGGTCGACGTGTGCGAAGGTCTTGGACAGTTCGCAGATACCTGGCAGGCGGCTGTGCAGCACCTCTTCGCCCAGGTGATCGAGCTTCAGCATCACGTGGTCGCCGTTCGGGCCGCAACCGTTGCCGGCGATGATTTCTTTAACCATCGAACGGGCAACCACGTCACGACCGGCAAGGTCCTTGGCGTTCGGAGCATAACGCTCCATGAAACGCTCGCCGTGCTTGTTGATCAGGTAACCGCCTTCACCACGGCAACCTTCTGTAACCAGTACACCGGCGCCGGCGATGCCGGTTGGGTGGAACTGCCACATTTCGATGTCTTGTACCGGCACGCCTGCACGCAGGGCCATGCCAACGCCGTCACCGGTGTTGATCAGGGCGTTGGTGGTCGAAGCGTAGATACGACCTGCACCGCCCGTCGCCAGCACGGTAGCCTTGGCGCGGATGTAGGTGGTTTCACCGGTTTCGATGCAGATAGCGATCACGCCGACGAATGCGCCGTCCTGGTTCTTCACCAGGTCAACCGCGTAGTACTCGTTCAGGAACGTGGTGCCGGCTTTCAGGTTGCCCTGATAAAGAGTGTGCAGCAGCGCGTGACCGGTACGGTCGGATGCCGCGCAGGTACGGGCAGCCTGGCCGCCTTTACCGTAATCCTTCGACTGGCCGCCGAATGGACGCTGGTAGATACGACCCTGTTCGGTACGGGAGAACGGCAGACCCATGTGGTCCAGCTCGAACACCGCAGCAGGGCCTTCCTGACACATGTACTCGATAGCGTCCTGGTCGCCGATATAGTCGGAACCCTTGACGGTATCGTACATGTGCCAGCGCCAGTCATCGTTCGGATCCGCAGAAGCGATGGCGCAGGTGATGCCACCCTGGGCCGATACGGTGTGGGAACGGGTCGGGAACACCTTGGTGATCACGGCAGTCTTGTGACCACCCTGGGCCAGCTGCAGTGCAGCGCGCATGCCGGCGCCGCCGCCACCAATAATGATGGCGTCAAAAGAAATCGTTGGAATGTTAGCCATGAATCAGATACCCCAGAGAATCTGCACACCCCAGACGAAGTAAGCGAACATCGCGACGCCGCATACTGCCTGGAAAAGGAAACGTACTGCAGTCGCGGACTTGCCCAGCGCCATCGGCGTCAGGTAGTCGGTCGCGATGGTCCACATGCCGACCCAGGCGTGAGCACCCAGGGCCACAAGGGCGAGCAGACTGAAGATACGCATCCCGTTGTGGGAGAACAGACCGTGCCATTGGGCGTAGCCAATGCCAGGGTTTGCAACGAGGTACCCGATCAGGAAAATGAAATAAGCCGCGAGAACGACCGCAGACACACGCTGCGCCATCCAGTCATAGAGGCCTGAACGCGATAGGTTCGTAACGCTGGTTACCATATCCAAACTCCTGCCAGAACGATCAGCACCACGGAAATGGCGATGATGATTTTCGAGCCCAGGCGGCCGCCTTCCAGCGTCTCACCGATGCCCATATCCATGATCAAGTGGCGCACACCGGCTACCAGGTGATACAGCAGAGCGGACAGGAGGCCCCATGCTACGAACTTGGCCAGCGGGCTGGTCAAGCATGCCTTCACCTCGGCGTATCCTTCCTCGGAACCCAGGGATTTGCTCAATGCATAAAGCATGATGCCCAAGCCCAGGAACAGGATGATGCCGGAAACACGGTGCAGGAACGACGTAACGCCGGTGATGGGGAGTTTGATGGTCCTTAGGTCTAGGTTTACAGGTCGTTGGCTATTCACGGCTTTTTTTCACACTGAAGAGCCCCTAACAATCAGGGCAAAGTTGTTGGGGAGTGCACTGGTCAGGTAAGCACCACCCAGGGAGTGCGACCCCCAATGAAAGCAAGCCCAAAAGCCCTTGGCGGTCGGTGGCCGAGTATAGACAGTTAGGCTACTAATGACAACGCGCACTCCTCACCCTAATAGCTGATTGCGCTGACGGGATAAAAGGCGTAAACGGCAGGCAATTTCGAGGAAAAAGTACGGTTAAAGCCTTCTGGAGCAAGACTTTAGGCAAATTGACATCTGGATTTATATCAATATAGTGGTGCGGGCCCTGCGTGGGGGGTCTGTCTGATGATTTGAAGCATAAATAGGAGGCCACATGGCTGACAAAAAAGCGCAGTTGATCATCGAGGGCGCAGCCCCCGTCGAGCTGCCCATTTTAACCGGCACCGTTGGTCCCGATGTTATCGACGTACGGGGCCTGACGGCCACGGGCCGTTTCACTTTCGACCCAGGCTTCATGTCGACCGCTTCTTGCGAGTCGAAGATTACCTATATCGACGGCGACAATGGCATTCTGCTACATCGCGGCTACCCGATCGAACAACTGGCCGAGAAATCGGACTACCTGGAAACCTGCTACCTGCTGCTAAATGGCGAATTGCCAACAGCCGAGCAAAAGGCCCAGTTTGTCAGCACCGTGAAGAACCACACCATGGTTCACGAGCAGTTGAAGACCTTCTTCAACGGCTTCCGTCGCGACGCGCACCCAATGGCCGTCATGTGCGGTGTAGTCGGCGCCCTGTCGGCCTTCTATCACGACTCCCTGGACATCAATAACCCGCAGCATCGCGAAATCTCCGCGATCCGCCTGGTTGCCAAGATGCCCACCCTGGCCGCAATGGTTTACAAGTACTCCATGGGCCAGCCCATGATGTACCCGCGCAACGACCTGACGTACGCGGAAAACTTCCTGCACATGATGTTCAACACCCCGTGCGAGATCAAACCGATCAGCCCGGTACTGGCTAAGGCCATGGACCGGATCTTCATCCTCCATGCCGACCACGAACAGAACGCCTCGACGTCCACCGTGCGCCTGGCGGGCTCCTCGGGTGCCAATCCGTTCGCCTGTATCGCCGCGGGCATCGCTGCACTGTGGGGCCCTGCCCACGGCGGTGCAAACGAAGCCGTATTGACCATGCTCGATGAAATCGGCGATGTGTCCAACATCGACAAGTTCATCGCCAAGGCCAAGGACAAGAACGATCCGTTCAAGCTGATGGGCTTCGGTCACCGGGTCTACAAGAACCGCGACCCGCGCGCCACCGTCATGAAGCAGACCTGCGACGAAGTGTTGAAGGAACTGGGCATCAACAACGATCCGCAACTCGAACTGGCCATGCGCCTGGAAGAGATCGCGCTGACCGACCCGTACTTCATCGAACGCTCGCTGTACCCGAACGTCGACTTCTACTCGGGGATCATCCTCAAGGCGATCGGCATTCCAACCAGTATGTTCACCGTGATCTTCGCCCTGGCGCGGACCGTGGGCTGGATCTCCCACTGGAAAGAAATGCTCTCCAGCCCGTACAAGATTGGCCGCCCGCGCCAGCTGTACACCGGCTACGAGTCGCGTGACATTACCAAGCTGGAAGACCGCAAGTAAGCATTCAACTGCTTAGCTGCATTGAGAACGGCCTCCCTTAGTGGAGGCCGTTTTGTTTGTGCTGCCTGACATACCGCTTTCGCGAGCAAGCCCACAGTTGACCGCATTTCAAAGGATGAACGCGGTCAACTGTGGGCTTGCTCGCGAAGGCAATAGCGCAGGCAACACAGAACCCCAGGCAAAAAAAACCGGCCTTTCGACCAGGGCATTTCTTACTGAGCTACAACCTAAGTGGTTGACCGCCCCGCTCGCCCCAGGCCAGTCTGCGAACGCACAAACTGCGGGAAGCGCTTTCACTGCCGCCACCGACTTATCGGTGATGGAGAAGAGCCAGTGATCATCCAGAACAGCGCCGGGTACTCCCATAGCTGACCGCATCGCCCGGGCGAACATCATTCAACTGTGGGAGCCAGGCTTGCCCGCGATGAGGCCGACCCAAACACTACAAATCATCCAGCCAAAAAAATGCCCCGGCCTTTCGACCGGGGCATTTCTTATTGAGCTACAACCTTAGTGGTTGACCGCCCCGCTCGCCCCCAGGCCAGTCTGCGAACGCACAAACTGCGGGAAGTACAGCGCCCGTTCTTTCACTGCCGCCGCCGACTTGTCGGTGATGGAGAAGAACCAGATACCCACGAACGCGATGATCATCGAGAACAGCGCCGGGTACTCGTACGGGAAGATCGCTTTTTCATGGTGCAGGATCGAGACCCAGATGGTCGGGCCCAGGACCATCAGGCCAACCGCACTGACCAGACCCAGCCAGCCACCAATCATCGCGCCACGGGTGGTGAGGTTTTTCCAGTACATGGAAAGCAGCAGCACCGGGAAGTTACAGCTGGCGGCAATGGAGAACGCCAGGCCGACCATGAACGCGATGTTCTGGCTTTCAAACAGGATACCCAGACCAATCGCCAGCACTGCCAGGGCGATGGTGGTGATCTTCGACACGCGAATCTCATCCTTCTCGTTGGCCTTGCCTTTCTTGATCACGCTGGCATACAGGTCATGGGACACCGCCGAAGCACCGGCCAGGGTCAAACCGGCAACCACCGCGAGGATGGTGGCAAACGCCACGGCCGAGATGAAGCCCAGGAAGATACTGCCGCCCACCGCGTTGGCCAGGTGCACCGCCGCCATGTTGTTACCACCCAACAGAGCGCCTGCTGCATCCTTGAACGCCGGGTTGGTGCTGACCAGCAGAATCGCGCCGAAGCCGATGATAAAGGTCAGGATGTAGAAGTAGCCGATAAAGCCAGTGGCATACAGCACGCTCTTGCGGGCTTCTTTAGCGTCACTCACGGTGAAGAAGCGCATCAGGATGTGTGGCAGGCCAGCTGTACCGAACATCAGGGCCAGGCCCAGGGAGAACGCCGAGATCGGGTCTTTTACCAGGCCGCCAGGGCTCATGATCGCCTCACCTTTAGGGTGAACCTTGATCGCCTCGGAGAACAGCAGGTTGAAGTCGAAGTTGACGTGCTTCATCACCATCAGTGCCATGAACGAAGCACCGGACAGCAGCAGCACTGCCTTGATGATCTGTACCCAGGTGGTCGCCAGCATGCCGCCGAACAACACATAGAGGCACATCAGGATACCCACCAGGATCACCGCAACATGGTAATCAAGGCCGAACAGCAGCTGGATCAGCTTGCCGGCGCCGACCATCTGCGCAATCAGGTAGAACGCCACCACCACCAGCGAACCACAAGCCGACAGGCTGCGGATCTGGGTTTGCCCGAGGCGATAGGACGCTACGTCGGCAAACGTGTACTTGCCCAGGTTACGCAGGCGCTCGGCGATCAGGAACAGAATGATCGGCCAGCCCACCAGGAAGCCGATCGAGTAGATCAGGCCATCGTAGCCAGAGGTGAACACCAGTGCGGAAATCCCCAGGAAGGACGCCGCCGACATGTAGTCGCCGGCAATCGCCAGACCGTTCTGGAAACCGGTGATCTTGCCGCCAGCGGCATAGTAGTCAGCCGCCGAATTGTTACGCTTGGACGCCCAGTAGGTGATGCACAATGTTGCGCCGACAAAGGCGACAAACATCAGGATCGCCGCAACGTTCAACGGTTGCTTGTGCACTTCACCGGTCAATGCGTCCGCCGCCCAAACGGCAGGAGCAAAAAGCGAAGCGCCGAATACAGCCAATAGACGACGGATCATTGCGCAGCCTCCTTGAGAATCGCATTGTTCAGGTCGTCGAATTCGCCATTGGCGCGTCGCACGTAGATGCCTGTGAGCACAAAGGCCGAGACAATCAGCCCAACCCCCATCGGGATCCCCCAGGTGATGGACGACTCAGGGCTGATCTTGGCCCCCAAGACTTGTGGCCCATAAGCAATCAACAGGATGAATCCGGAATACAGCCCGAGCATGATCGCCGAGAGAATCCAGGCGAACCTTTCCCTTTTTCTGACCAGCTCCTTGAAGCGCGGGCTGTTTTGAATCGAGAGGTAAATGCTGTCGTTCATTGTTTTTATCCTCGCAGCACAGCTTTTTATTATTGGGACATATCCACTGTATGCGGCTGCGGGAGAGGTTCCAGACGACCTTAGTCTTAGAACCAGTGTAACGAGGGTTTGGGAGGTGACAGAAACAATTGCGGGAGGGAGCTTATGGGAGAGCTGGCTTGCCCGCGATGGCGGTGAATCAGTCAGGTATCCATCAACTGATCCACCGCCATCGCGGGCAGGCCAGCTCTCACACAAGGCCCATCACCAATACTTTTCAGGGGGTCAAGGAGCGGTCCACTCAGCCACACGCTCAGGGTGCTTGGCCACCCAATCCTTGGCCGCCGCATCTGGCTTGGCACCTTCCTGGATAGCGAGCATTACTTCGCCGATTTCATCCTTGGAGGCCCACTGGAATTTCTTCAGGAATGCCGCGACTTCCGGGGCTTTCTTTTCCAGGCCCTTGCTGCCGATGCTATTGACCGTCTCGGCGGCGCCATAGATGCCTTTTGGATCGTCAAGGAAACGCAGCTTCCACTTGGCGAACATCCAGTGTGGCACCCAGCCGGTCACCGCAATGGAATCCTGCTTGTCTTCGGCACGGGTCAACTCAGCGATCATTGCCGCCCCGGAACTGGCCTGCAGCTTATAGTCCAGGCCATATTGCTTGATGGCTTCGTCAGTCTTGAGCATCACGCCTGAACCGGCATCAATGCCAACGATCTTGTTCTTGAAGGTGGTGTCGGTCTTCAAGTCCTCGATGGACTTGGCCTTGACGTACTCCGGCACGATCAAACCGATCTTCGCATCCTTGAAGTTGGGGCCGTAGTCGACCACTTTGTCCTTGTTCTTGGTCCAATACTCGCCGTGGGTGACCGGCAGCCAGGCCGAAAGCATGGCGTCAAGTTTGCCGGTGGCCACGCCCTGCCACATGATCCCGGTGGCAACCGCCTGCAGTTTCACGTCATAGCCCAGTTTTTGCTTGATCACTTCAGCCGCCACGTGGGTGGTGGCGACACTGTCCGACCAGCCGTCCACATAACCGAGGCTCAGGGTCTTGCTGTCGGCGCTGGCCAGTGTGGAACTCATCGCAACTACCAAGGTGGCAGCTGCGCCCAAGAGTCGTCGCATCTTCATAGTGCTTCCCCGAAAGTGCTGCGCCCGACGGATGCCGAGCGACGTCAACCTGTTGTCATGTGGTGCCGTTCGATCATCAACCTGCTGAACCTGTGGACCTGCTCTGACTACGACCTCAGCGGAGCAAGAAACGACATCACAACGCCAGCAGGAAAATTCCTAGGACGCAGCGTCAAAATCCCGCCCGAACTTTGCATGTCAAAATTATGCGGTCCCCCTGAAAACCGGCAAATACAGGTAAGATGCGCGGCTTTGTTCCCACACGGCCTGACCATGACCGCGACTGCCCGCTTCCCCTTCATGCCTTATGTATTTGCCTTGCTGCTCGGCCTGTTCGCGCTGGGCGGCTACTGGTATGGCCTCGGCCAGCCAGTAGTGCTGCCGGACGTCGCCAGCGCCAGCCACAAGTTGCAATGCGCGTCCTACACGCCCTTCGACAAGGACCAGTCACCGTTCGACCAGCCGTTCAAACTGCGCCCCGAGCGCATGGACGCCGACCTGGCATTGCTGGCCACGCGCTTTGAGTGCATCCGCACCTACTCCATGACCGGCCTCGAAGCCCTGCCGGACCTGGCGCGCAAACACGGCCTGAAGTTGATGATCGGTGCCTGGATCAACAGCAACCCGGTGGACAACGCCAAGGAGGTCGACCTGCTGATCGCCTCGGCCAACGCCAACCCTGACGTGGTCACGTCGGTGATCGTCGGCAACGAAGCCCTGTTGCGCAAGGAAATCACCGCCACGCAGTTGGTGAAGCTGATCGAAAAGGTGAAAAGCCAGATCCAGCAGCCGGTCACCTATGCCGATGTCTGGGAGTTCTGGCTGCAACACCCGGAAATTGCCCCGGCGGTGGATTTCCTGACCATTCACTTGTTGCCGTATTGGGAAGATGACCCGGCGGGGATCGACCAGGCCCTGCGCCATGTCGGCGATATTCGCCAGACCTTCGGCAACCGCTTCGCCCCCAAGGACGTGATGATTGGCGAAACCGGCTGGCCCAGCGAAGGCCGCCAGCGGGAAACCGCAGTGCCGAGCCGGGTCAACGAAGCCAAGTTCATTCGCGGTTTTGTCGCCATGGCCGAAGCCAATGGCTGGCATTACAACCTGATCGAAGCCTTTGACCAGCCGTGGAAACGCGCCAGCGAAGGGGCGGTCGGCGGTTACTGGGGGCTGTTTGATGCCGAACGCCAGGACAAGGGCATCCTGGCCGGCCCGGTCACCAATGTGCCGTACTGGCCGCTGTGGCTGGGCGTTGGCGGGCTGATCCTACTGGGCACCCTGGTGCTCGGCGGGCGTGTGCGCAGTACCCGCGCCGCGTTGTTGCTGCCGTTGCTGGGCGCGGTGGCGGCGGGCTCGATTGGCAGTTGGGCCGAACTGACCCGAGTGACCGCGCGCTTCACTGATGAATGGATCTGGGCTGGGCTGTTGCTGGCCCTGAACCTGTTGGTGCTGGCCCATGGGGCCCTGGCCTTGAGCGCTCGCCAGGGTTGGCGCGCACGGGCCTACGCCTGGCTGGAGCAGCGCGCTGGCTGGTTGATTGCATTCGCAGGGTTCGCCACGGCGGTAATGATGCTGGCACTGGTGTTCGACCCACGCTACCGCAGCTTCCCCACTGCCGCCCTGCTGCTGCCGGCGCTGGTCTACCTGCTGCGCCCGGTCAGGGGGCCACGCCGGGAAATAGCCCTGCTGACCTTCATCATCGGCGCCGGCATTGCACCGCAGCTGTACCGCGAAGGCTTGATGAACCAGCAGGCCCTGGGTTGGGCGCTGGTCAGTGTGTTGATGGTTGCAGCCTTGTGGCGCTGCCTGCGGGTGCGCAATCCCTGAGATCGCTATCGCACCGCTCCCACATTTTGATTTGTGAATACATTCAAATGTGGGAGCGGGTTTGCCTGCGATGAGCATCGGTATCTACACAACTCTTTAGCTTATTGGGTTTGTGTACATATCCGTTGCTGCGGTCACGGCCACTTAGGGTTCCGCCCTGACGGCGGCTCACTTTGGAGAAGCGCCAAAGTAAGCAAAACGCTCTTGCCGGTATGACTCACCCACATGGGTTACAAATCAGTTCACGCACATAGGTAACAGTTATTAACTGGCAGGGTCGATTTTGTGAGGATCTGACCATGCCCTGGGAAGAGCTGAAACCTATGGACCTCAAAGTGATGTTCATCGCCGCCTATTTGGCTGAAAGAGATACCTTTAGCCAGCTGTGCCGCGACTACCAGGTCAGTCGAAAGACTGGCTACAAATGGGTCGAACGGTACGAGGCTGAAGGACCCAGAGGGCTCGAAGAACGTAGCCGGTGCCGGCACAATCAAACCTATGTTGTGCCTCTTGCTATCAGGCAAGCAATTATCGAGCTTCGTTCTATCGGGGAGACTATTCCCGGGCCGAAGAAGATTCAGAACGACTTGCGCCAGCGTTTTCCCGGGCAGGATCCACCCTCGAAAACCACCATTTACAACATCCTCAAGGCCGCTGATCTGATTGCACCTCGACGTGTGCGTCAGCGCGTGGCTGTCTATCCAAAGCCCCTGTGCAAGGCAGAGACCCCAAATCAGCTCTTTAGCGCTGACTACAAGGGGCAGTTTCTGACAGGGGCCGGAGTGTGGTGTTATCCGCTGACGATCATGGACCATGCCAGCCGCTTTCTACTGGCCTGCCAGGGCATGCGCAATACCAACTTCAAAGAAACCCAACAAACCTTCGAGCGTGTTTTTCGCGAGTATGGCTTGCCTGAACGTATTCGGACCGACAACGGCATACCGTTTGCCAGCACGGGCCGTGCAGGGTTATCACAGCTGTCGATCTGGTGGCTGCGGTTGGGGATTATCCCTGAGCGAATTGAGCCCGGCCGCCCAGATCAGAATGGGCGCCATGAAAGGATGCACCGAACCCTGAAAAGCACTTTGCCCCAACCAGCGGCGATTGCTTGGGAAGCTCAGCAGAAACACTTTGATCGCTTTATGCAGCACTATAATCATGAGCGAGGGCACGAGGCGCTTGGCCAGAAAACACCAGCCTCATGTTATTTGCCCTCACCCCGCGCTTACCCGGAAAAGCTGCCTGAAATGGGGTATGCGAGCCACGTGGAGTGTTACCTGGCTGATAGTAATGGAATCATCAATCGAGCAGGTCTTAGGATCTACATAGGCAATCTGCTCAAGCATCAGACCATTGGAATGGAGCTAATTCGAGATGATGTCTGGGAGGTGATCTTCGGGCCTGTGATCCTAGGCCGTGTCGATGCTAGAGACGCAAAGAACGGGTATGTTTCAATCAAAGTGTCACCTATGTGAATGCACTTTTTTGTAACCTATGTGGTTGTCCCGTACATGCCCCACCACTCGGTGCCTCGCCTAGGCTCGGCATGCCCGCAGTCAGGCATTGCTCCGTGGGCCCGCCGCGATCGGCCATCCATGGCCGTGTCGCGGCTACCCCGGCATCCATGCCGGGGTGCCCACTGCGCAATACCTGCCTGCGGCCAGCGTGGTTTAACGGGGCGCCTAAGATCAAAAGCCAGATCAAAAGTAGAGCAACAACAAAGCCAGAGCGCGAAGCTGCATTCCCTGTGGGAGCTGGCTTGCCTGCGATGACGGTGTCTCAGCCAATACATTTATCGACTGATACAGCGCCATCGCAGCGATGCGGCGACCCGACAAGCCAGCTCCTACAGGGAGACCGCGCGGGCCGTCGGCTTCTCCAAAGTGACCCGCCGTAAGGGCGGAACCAATAGCCGCCGTGACCCCAGCATCGGATATGTACACAAACCCAATAAGCTAAAGAGTTGTGTAGATACCTATGCTGCGATTGGCCCTATCAGGCAGCCCGAGGCGCCCTGACCAACCGCAACCCGGCAATCACCAAGGCAAACACCGCAAAATTGGTGTTGTACAACGCCAATGCCGGAATCCCGAACGCCAGCCCCAACACCGCCAAACCCCAACCGGCACGGCCTGGCAGTACAAACGCCAGCACCGAGGTGACCAGCGCCGCCCAGCCCATGACCTTGAAGTGGATCATCAAACCCAGGTTCGCCCGTAACTGGCACTCCCAGCGGCTGGCATCGTCAACGCAGATGCCCACCCACTGCCCGTCCTCCATAAACCCATAACGGGCGCCATAACTGGCAGCCAGCCATAACGGCAAGGCCAACAGCAGCAGGATCAGCGGCAAACGACGGGACATAAGGGCACTCCGATAGACGAAAACGGCGCCCAGCTTAATCTCCCCAGGGCCATTGGCAAGGGTTGCGCACAGATAACTATTCATCAAAGCGTGCCAAAGTGTATCGTCTGCATACTATTACCTCGATTCCTATGTTTTTTCCGATATTAAGTGCCGATGGCTGGCACTTCGGCGATAACGCGGTGGTCATAGCCTGCGAACTTCATTAAGCACGTTTCCTCTTAGGGATTTAGTCATGCTCCGTTCCTTGCGCTGCGCTGCCCTGTTGGGTGGCCTTTTTTTGAGTGCGTCAGCACTGGCGGTCGACGTCGACCCGGCCAGCTATGGCTATCCTTTGACCAACCCGTTCGAAGCGACCATCGCCACAACGCCACCGGACTTGCGGCCGGATTTGCCATCCATTGATGACATCAACCAATCCGACTACAACCTGAACATGCGCCCGGAGCGTGAATTCAGCCTGCCCGACAACTTCTGGGCGGTGAAGAAGCTCACCTACCGCATTGCCAAACAGGATCGCGCCGCGCCACTGATCTTCCTGATCGCCGGCACCGGCGCGCGTTTTGACAGCTCTCTCAACGAATACCTGAAAAAGCTGTACTACAAGGCCGGCTACCATGTCGTCCAACTGTCGTCGCCCACCAGCTTCGACTTCATCAGCGCCGCCTCGCGCTTTGCCACACCCGGCATCACCCAGGAAGACGCCGAAGACATGTACCGCGTGATGCAGGCCGTGCGCGCACAAAACGCCACGCTGCCGGTCACCGACTTCTACCTCACCGGCTACAGCCTGGGGGCGCTGGACGCGGCGTTCGTCGCCAAACTGGACGAGACACGACGCAGCTTCAACTTCAAGAAAGTGCTGCTGCTGAACCCGCCGGTCAACCTCTATACCTCCATCACCAACCTCGACAAGCTGGTGCAGACCGAGGTCAAGGGCATCAACAACAGCACCACCTTCTATGAGCTGGTGTTGAACAAGCTGACCCGCTACTTCCAGCAAAAGGGCTATATCGACATGAACGATGCCCTGCTCTACGACTTCCAGAACTCCAAGGAGCACCTGACCAACGAGCAGATGGCGATGCTGATCGGCACCTCGTTCCGCTTCTCGGCGGCCGATATCGCCTTTACCTCGGACCTGATCAACCGTCGCGGCCTGATCATCCCGCCCAAATACCCAATCACCGAAAGCACCAGCCTCACGCCGTTCCTCAAGCGTGCGCTGCAGTGTGATTTCGACTGCTACCTGACCGAACAAGTGATCCCGATGTGGCGCGCCCGCTCCGACGGCGGCAGCCTGCTGCAACTGATCGACCAGGTGAGCCTGTACGCCCTCGAGGATTACCTGCGTGACAGCCCGAAAATCGCCGTGATGCACAACGCCGACGACGTGATCCTCGGCCCTGGCGACCTGGGCTTCTTGCGCAAGACCTTCGGCGATCGCTTGACCGTCTACCCGCTGGGCGGCCACTGCGGCAACCTCAATTACCGCGTCAACGCCGACGCCATGCTGGAGTTTTTCCGTGGCTAAACATCTCCTGCTTCTTGCCGCCTTACTCTGTGCAGGCGTTGCCAACGCGGACAACAGCAAGGCTCATGCACCGACCGTGATCGACCAGGATGGCTTCAAGGAGCCCTTGAGCAAGCTCAAGTTCAACCCTGGCCTGGATCAGCGCGAGTTCGAGCGCTCGACCCTCAACGCCCTCAACGTCTATGACCCGCTGGAGTCGTGGAACCGTCGGGTGTACCACTTCAACTACCGCTTCGACCAATGGGTATTCCTGCCCGTGGTCGACGGCTATCGCTACGTCACCCCCAGCTTCCTGCGCACCGGGGTGAGCAACTTTTTCAACAACCTGGGCGATGTGCCCAACCTGATGAACAGCCTGCTGCAACTCAAGGGCCACCGCTCCCTGGAAACCACCGGCCGCCTGTTGGTCAACACCACTATCGGCATCGCCGGGCTGTGGGACCCGGCTACCGCCATGGGCCTGCCGCGCCAGAGCGAAGACTTCGGCCAGACCCTGGGCTTCTACGGCGTACCGGGCGGCGCCTACCTGATCCTGCCGATCCTCGGCCCATCGAACCTGCGCGACACCGGTGGCCTGCTCGTCGACTACACCGCCGAATCGCAGATCAACTACCTCAACGTGTCCGAGGTCAGCTCCAACCACCCGGAAATCTGGGCCCTGCGCGCAGTAGACAAGCGCTACCAGACCAGCTTTCGCTACGGCCAGATGAACTCGCCGTTCGAGTATGAAAAAGTGCGGTATGTATATACCGAGTCGCGCAAGTTGCAGATTGCCGAATAACTTTACCCAGCGTGCAAAAAGGCCATCGAAACGTTCGATGGCCTTTTTTTTCGGCTGTCAGCAGCCCACCCCTCGGAACCAGTTCGTACGCCCCTGCCACTTAAAGTCCAGGCCCCCATGCTGATAAGCCCGACACAAAACAGGCTGACCGCACTCTGCCCACCTCGAACTTTCCAGTGGAACTTCAACATGACGATATCGGTTTCCCAACCCACCCTCACGGCACCCACCCTCGCCGCGCCCCCGACGGCTGAATCCCAAGCCTCAACAAAACCTCATCTGGACGCCCCCAGAGGCGCCTATGGCCGACCGCGCGGCGATAATCGCAGCGCAGGGCAAATCTTCAAAGACACCCCGATCCTCAAGGACATCCTCAAACAAGATGGTCCTTTTGCAAGCAACTTCATCAATCAGCTTAAGCAGCAAACCGGCGATTGGAGCGCAGCCAATCGCGACCCCGAATCACGTGCCAATGCCGCCTATAACCTGGCCAAAGTGGCAACCTATATTGATGGCCGCGAGGACTTGGAGCGTCAGGGCCCAGCCCAGCAAAACGATCAGCACGTACAGGGTTTTGGCCAGTTCGGCAGTGTTTCCGCAGGCTCGGAAGCGCAGCTGTTCAAGGCGTTCAGCGAAAAAGGCTACAGCGCGCTGCGGTAACGCCTAGCCCCTCAAGGCGCGCCACGCCTTGCTCGCTACAGACACCAGCGCCAGCACCACCGCCCCGGCGATGATCCCCGCGACGGCATTGAGCAGGGTCGGCACCAGCCAGGAGATGCCACCGATACTCTGGCTCACGCTTTCAATCCAGTGATGCACCGCGGGCACGCCGTGGGTGAGGATGCCGCCACCGACCATGAACATTGCCGCCGTGCCGATCACCGACAGGCCTTTCATCATGTACGGTGCGGTTCGCAGAAGTCCGTTGCCGATATCACGTACCCACTGGCCGGGCTTTTGCGACATCCACAGGCCCAGGTCATCGAGCTTGACGATACCGGCCACCAGGCCGTACACGCCGATGGTCATGACCAGGGCGATGCCCGACAGCACGATCACTTGCTGCATCAACGGCGCATCCGCCACGGTGCCCAGGGTGATCGCGATGATTTCGGCCGAGAGGATAAAGTCGGTGCGGATGGCGCCCTTGATCTTGTCCTTTTCGAAGGCCACCAGGTCCGTTGCCGGATCGGCCACGGCTGCGACCAACTGGGCATGTTCGGCCTGATCTTCGGCCTTGCTGTGGAGGAATTTATGAGCGAGCTTTTCAAAGCCCTCGAAACACAGATAGGCGCCGCCGAGCATCAACAGTGGGGTGACCGCCCAGGGCGCGAAGGCGCTGATCAACAGCGCGGTGGGCACCAGGATCAGCTTGTTGATAAACGAGCCCTTGGCAACCGCCCACACCACCGGGATTTCCCGCTCGGCGCGCACGCCGGAAACTTGCTGGGCATTGAGCGCCAAGTCATCCCCCAGCACCCCGGCGGTTTTCTTGGCGGCCATTTTTGTCATCAGGGCCACGTCGTCGAGGACGGCGGCGATGTCATCAATCAATACCAACAAGCTGCTTCCTGCCATGAATCGGACGTCCTTAATGTGGGATATTTCGCAGCATAGCGTGGTACA
Source organism: Pseudomonas sp. FP2294 (assembly GCF_030687625.1). Taxonomy (NCBI): domain Bacteria; kingdom Pseudomonadati; phylum Pseudomonadota; class Gammaproteobacteria; order Pseudomonadales; family Pseudomonadaceae; genus Pseudomonas; species Pseudomonas sp. FP2294. The sequence goes on along the minus strand of NZ_CP117441.1, from coordinate 1,689,129 downwards.
AAGCGTCGCGGGCAGATTCTTGAGGCCCGCGGATCGCCGGTGCTACCATGCGCAACCGCCTGTCCTGGCAAGGAATCATCTGGTCTATGAGCACCATTCGCGAGCGCAACAAAGAACTGATCCTGCGGGCAGCCAGCGAGGAGTTTGCCGACAAGGGCTTCGCCGCGACCAAAACCAGCGACATCGCCGCCAAGGCCGGGCTACCCAAACCCAACGTCTATTACTACTTCAAGTCCAAGGACAACCTCTACCGCGAGGTGCTCGAAAGCATCATCGAGCCGATCCTGGCCGCCTCCACCCCCTTCAACCCGGACGGTGACCCCAAGCAAGTGCTGAGCAGCTATATTCGCTCGAAGATCAGCATCTCCCGCGATCTGCCCTTTGCCTCGAAAGTGTTCGCCAGCGAAATCATGCACGGCGCGCCACACCTGAGCCCCGAGCAGGTGCAGCAGCTCAACGCCCAGGCCAAGCACAACATCGACTGCATCCAGAGCTGGGTCGATCGCGGCCTGATCGCCGCCATCGACCCCAACCACCTGATGTTCAGCATCTGGGCAGCGACCCAGACCTATGCCGACTTCGACTGGCAGATCTCAGCGGTGACCGGCAAGGCCAAGCTGGATGAGGCCGATTATGAAGCGGCGGCGCAGACGATTATTCGGCTGGTGTTGAAGGGGTGTGAGCCGGACTGAGGGACCGTGGTGTGGCTATCGCAGGCAAGCCAGCTCCCACAGGTCCCGTGCCAGACACAAAATGTATGAACACCAAAAGTCCACTGTGGGAGCGGGCTTGCCCGCGATAGCAATCGCTCAGACACATCCTGCCAAAAGCCTGCCCACCAAACCCAGCCTCCCGAATCTAGCCTCTCAGAACACCTTCTGGAGAGAGGCAATGGAATGCCTGACCTACCTGCATCAAACCGCCAGCGCATCGGGCGCTACAACGAACCTAATCGAATCTATCACCTCACCACCAATACACTGGATCGCACCCCGATATTCGAGGATTTCAAATTAGGTCGATTGGTGGTTCAACAATTTAGAAACGCTCAAAGCCAAGGGCTAGTGACCTCGCTGGCCTGGGTAGTCATGCCTGATCACTTCCATTGGCTGATCTCACTGGATAAGGGCTCTCTGGCCGATTTGATGCGCCAGGTGAAATCCAAAAGCACCCGGGTGGTCAATGCGGTAGCTGGTCGACAGGGACGCCTATGGCAACCCGGCTTTCATGATCATGCCGTGCGCCAGGAAGAAAACCTTGAAGGCATCGCTCGATACATCGTTGCCAACCCTCTGAGGGCCGGCCTTGTAAAGACGTGCGGCGACTATCCGCTGTGGGATGCGATCTGGTTATGAGCGCATACCGAGTCGCCAGCATCGCAGGCAAGCCAGCTCCCACAGGGATTAGCATAAGTCGGACAATGTGCGCCCGGTACACATCAGGTGTGGGAGCTGACCTGCCTGCGATGGCTATCGCCCAGTCACCTCAACATCAAGCACTCACCCCCGCATCCGCCAACAACCCCACCCCTTCAATCGCGCTGATCGCGCACTGCTCATCAATATCCGACGTATCCCCACTGATCCCGATCGCCCCCAGCACCACCCCCGCCGGGTCCCGGATCAACACGCCGCCCGGCGCCGGCACCACGCCGCCCTGCCCCAGGCTGTTCAGCGCGGCGATAAATGCCGGGCGTTGCTGGGCATCCAGGGCCAGCAGGCGCGAGCCCTTGCCCAGGGCAATCGCGCCCCAGGCCTTGCCGATAGCGATTTGCGGGCGCAGCAGGCTGGCGCCGTCTTCGCGTTGCAGGGTGATCAGGTGCCCGCCGCTGTCGAGCACCGCGATGGTCAGCGGTGCAGCGGCAATGGTGCGGCCAGCGGTGATGGCCTGGCTGACCAGGTTGACTGCGACTTTCAAGGTTAGAGCGCTCATGGGTGCCGTCCTTATCTTGTTATTGAGAAAGCCTTTGGGCTCTGAATGATCAGAAGCCGGATGCAACAAATAGAACACAATAGATTAATTTTTTGTATACAATATTTCGAAACATACGCACCATACGTCGAAATAATCCCGCTAAAAAGCCTTCCGACGAATGCACAGGCGTGAGAATAAAATGGATTGACCTGCGCCGCTCGCCGTGAATACACTTTGAAGCAACACCACTTGTATACAATTACAAAACGCAAGAGACACCAAAACCATGAGCAAAATGAGAGCAATCGAAGCCGCCGTTCTGGTGATGCGCCGTGAGGGTGTAGACACCGCCTTCGGTATCCCAGGCGCCGCGATCAACCCGTTGTATTCGGCCCTGCAAAAGGTCGGCGGCATCGATCACGTCCTCGCTCGCCACGTGGAAGGCGCTTCGCACATGGCCGAGGGGTATACCCGCACCAAGGCCGGCAATATCGGCGTGTGCATCGGCACTTCTGGCCCGGCGGGCACTGACATGGTCACCGGCCTGTACAGCGCCTCGGCCGACTCGATCCCGATCCTGTGCATCACCGGGCAAGCGCCCCGTGCCCGCATGCACAAGGAAGACTTCCAGGCCGTGGACATCACCAGCATCGTCAAGCCAGTGACCAAGTGGGCGACCACCGTGCTCGAACCTGGCCAAGTGCCGTATGCGTTCCAGAAAGCCTTCTATGAAATGCGCTCCGGGCGCCCCGGCCCGGTGCTGATCGACTTGCCGTTCGACGTGCAGATGGCCGAGATCGAGTTCGACATCGACGCCTACCAGCCACTGCCGTTGGCCAAGCCACTGGCCACACGCATCCAGGTCGAGAAAGCCCTGGCCATGCTCGACCAGGCTGAACGCCCGCTGCTGGTCAGCGGCGGCGGCGTGATCAATGCCGACGCCAGCGAGCTGTTGGTGGAATTTGCCGAACTGACCGGTATCCCAGTGATCCCGACGCTGATGGGCTGGGGCACCATCCCCGACGATCACCCGCTGATGGTGGGCATGGTCGGCCTGCAAACCTCACACCGTTATGGCAACGCTACGATGCTCAAGTCCGACGTGGTATTGGGCGTCGGCAACCGCTGGGCCAACCGTCACACCGGCTCGGTGGAGGTGTATACCGAAGGTCGCAAGTTCATTCACGTTGACATCGAGCCGACGCAAATCGGCCGTGTGTTCACCCCGGACCTGGGCATCGTGTCCGACGCCGGTGCCGCGCTGACGATGTTTATCGAAGTGGCCCGCGAGTGGAAAGCCGCCGGCAAGCTCAAGGACCGCAGCGCCTGGCTGCATGATTGCCAGCAGCGCAAAGCCACCCTGCACCGCAAGACCCACTTCGACAACGTCCCGGTCAAGCCGCAACGGGTGTACGAAGAGATGAACCAGGTGTTCGGCAAAGACACCTGCTACGTCAGCACCATCGGCCTGTCGCAGATTGCCGGTGCGCAGTTCCTGCACGTCTACAAGCCGCGCCACTGGATCAACTGCGGCCAGGCCGGCCCATTGGGCTGGACCATTCCGGCGGCACTGGGCGTGGTCAAGGCCGACCCGAGCCGCAAGGTGGTGGCGCTGTCCGGCGACTATGACTTCCAGTTCATGATCGAAGAGCTGGCCGTGGGTGCGCAGTTCAAACTGCCGTACATCCACGTGGTGGTAAACAACTCCTACCTGGGACTGATCCGCCAGGCCCAGCGCGGGTTTGAAATGGACTACTGTGTGCAGTTGTCTTTCGACAACCTCAACGCCCCGGAACTTAACGGTTATGGCGTCGACCACGTTGCCGTCGCCGAAGGCCTGGGTTGCAAGGCCCTGCGTGTGTTCGAGCCGGGCCAGATCCAGCCCGCGCTGCGCAAGGCCCAGGAAATGATCGAAGAGTTCAAGGTGCCGGTGATTGTCGAGATTATTCTGGAGCGCGTGACCAATATTTCCATGGGCACCGAGATCAACGCCGTCAACGAATTCGAAGATCTGGCACTGGTGGGCAACGACGCACCGACTGCCATTTCATTGCTCGATTAAGGAGAACCCCATGCCGCGTTTTGCCGCCAACCTGTCCATGCTGTTTACCGAACAGGACTTTCTCGCCCGCTTCAAAGCCGCCGCCGATGCCGGCTTCAGTGGGGTGGAATACCTGTTCCCCTACGAGTTCAGCTCCGCCGAAATCAAGGCACAACTCGACGCCCACGGCTTGACCCAAGTGCTGTTCAACCTGCCGGCCGGTGACTGGGCCAACGGCGAGCGCGGCCTGGCTTGCCACCCGGACCGGGTCGAAGAGTTCCGCGCCGGGGTCAACCTGGCCATCGCCTACGCCCAGGTGCTGGGCAATACCCAGATCAACTGTCTGGCGGGGATTCGCCCCGCCGGTGTGGATGACGCCACCCTGGAAAAAACCTTCGTCGCCAACCTCAAGTACGCAGCCGACAAGCTGCAGGCGGTGGGGATCAAGCTGGTGATGGAAGCGATCAACACCCGCGACATTCCAGGCTTCTACCTGAACAACACCGCGCAGGCCCTGGCGATTCGCGAACAGGTGGGCAGTGCCAACCTGTTCCTGCAGTACGACATCTATCACATGCAAATCATGGAAGGCGACCTGGCGCGCACCATGGCCACGCACCTGGATCAGATCAACCATATCCAGCTGGCGGACAACCCGGGACGCAACGAGCCGGGCACCGGGGAGATCAACTACCGGTTCCTGTTCGAACATCTGGATCGCATTGGCTATCAGGGGTGGGTCGGCTGTGAGTACAAGCCGTTGACCACTACCGAGGCTGGCCTGGGTTGGCTCAAGAGCCATAACGCCATCTGAGCAACCCCACAGGGGGCAGTGCCAGACCTGCACAACTAATAAAAAGAGGATTTCATCATGGCTAAAATCGGCTTTATCGGCACCGGCATCATGGGCCAACCCATGGCCGCGAACCTGCAGAAAGCAGGTCACCAACTGTTCCTCTCCGAGCACCACGGCAAGGCGCCCGCCGAGTTGATCGCCGCCGGTGCCGTGGCCCTGGCCAACCCGCAGCAAGTGGCCCAGGAAGCGGAATTCATCATCGTCATGGTGCCCGATACCCCCCAGGTCGATGACGTGCTGTTCCGCGCCGACGGTGTTGCCGCAGGCCTGTCGCCGAACAAAGTGGTGATCGACATGAGTTCGATCTCACCCACCGCCACCAAGGCCTTTGCCGCGAAGATCAACGCCACCGGCGCGCAGTACCTCGACGCCCCAGTGTCGGGCGGTGAAGTCGGCGCCAAGGCCGCGACCCTGAGCATCATGGTCGGCGGCGAGCCGCAAACGTTCGAACGCGCCCTGGCGCTGTTCCAGAGCATGGGCAAGAACATCACCCTGGTGGGCGGCAATGGCGATGGCCAGACCGCCAAGGTGGCAAACCAAATCATCGTGGCGCTGAACATCCAGGCGGTGGCCGAAGCGCTGCTGTTCGCCGCAAAGAACGGTGCAGATCCGGCCAAGGTGCGCGAAGCGCTGATGGGTGGCTTCGCCTCGTCGAAGATCCTCGAAGTGCATGGCGAACGGATGATCAAGGGCACCTTCGATCCGGGTTTCCGTATCAACCTGCACCAGAAGGATCTGAACCTGGCCCTGGCCGGCGCCAAGGAGCTGGGGATCAACCTGCCCAACACCGCCGGTACCCAGCAAGTGTTCAGTACCTGCACCGCGATTGGCGGCGGCAACTGGGACCATTCGGCGCTGATCAAGGGGCTGGAGCATATGGCGAATTTCTCGATTCGCGATAAGTAACCCCCCCTTTCGGAATGCAATCCCTGGTGGGAGCTGGTTTGCCTGCTCCCACATTTGGCCCTCATTCCACGCTTCAAACCCAATAACAAGAATCCGGGAGCCCGCTTATGTCGGTCGATCCGCAACACCTGCTTCGCGAGCTGTTTGCCACAGCCATCGACGCTGCCCACCCCCGGCAAGTCCTCGAACCTTATCTGCCCGCCGACCGCAGCGGCCGGGTGATCGTGATCGGCGCAGGCAAAGCCGCAGCCGCCATGGCCCTGGTCGTGGAAAACAGCTGGCAGGGCGAGGTTTCGGGCCTGGTGGTCACACGCTACGGCCACGGCGCACCCTGCCAGAAAATCGAAGTGGTCGAAGCAGCGCACCCCGTGCCGGATGCCGCCGGCCAGGCCGTGGCCAAGCGTGTGCTGGCGCTGATCAGCAACCTGGGCGAAGACGACCGGGTGATCTTCCTGCTGTCTGGCGGCGGTTCGGCCCTGTTGGCGTTGCCGGCAGCGGGTATCAGCCTGGCCGACAAACAAGCCATCAACAAAGCCCTGCTCAAATCCGGCGCGACCATCGGCGAGATGAATTGCGTGCGCAAGCACCTCTCGGCGATCAAAGGTGGGCGCCTGGCCAAGGCCGCCTGGCCGGCCACGGTCTACACCTACGCGATTTCCGATGTGCCGGGCGACCAGGCCACGGTGATCGCCTCCGGCCCGACCGTAGGCGACCCGAGCACCTCGCAACAGGCGCTGGCGATTCTCAAGCGTTACCAGATCGAAGTGCCGGCCTCGATGCGCAGCTGGTTGCAGAACCCGGAATCAGAGACGGTCAAACCCGGCGACCCGTGCCTGGCGCGCAGCCATTTCCAATTGATCGCACGGCCGCAGCAATCCCTCGAAGCGGTGGCGGTGAAAGTGCGTCAGGCCGGTTTCAGCCCGCTGATCCTCGGCGACCTGGAAGGCGAAGCGCGGGACGTGGCCAAGGTCCACGCCGGCATTGCCCGGCAGATCGTGCAGCACGGCCAGCCACTGGCGGCGCCCTGCGTGATCCTGTCCGGCGGCGAAACCACCGTGACCGTGCGCGGCAATGGCCGTGGCGGACGCAACGCCGAATTCCTGCTGAGCCTGACCGACAGCCTCAAGGGCCTGCCCGGCGTCTACGCCCTGGCCGGTGACACCGACGGCATCGACGGCTCCGAAGACAACGCCGGGGCAATCATGACCCCCACCAGCTACGCCCGCGCCGAGGCCCTGGGCCTGTCGGCCAGCGATGAGCTGGACAACAACAATGGCTACGGCTATTTCGCGGCACTCGACGCGTTGATCGTCACCGAGCCGACCCGTACCAACGTCAACGACTTCCGCGCCATTTTGATACTTGAGACTGCTGCCCATGACGCCTGACAAGAAGGTCAAAATCCTCGCCACCCTGGGGCCGGCCACCGACGGTATTGATGACATCCGCGAGCTGGTGGAAGCCGGGGTGAACATCTTTCGCCTGAACTTCAGCCATGGCGAGCACGCCGACCATGCCCAGCGCTACCAATGGATCCGCCAGGTAGAACGCCAGCTCAATTACCCCCTGGGGATCCTGATGGACCTGCAAGGGCCCAAGCTGCGGGTCGGGCGTTTCGCCGAAGGCAAGGTGCAACTGGTACGTGGCCAGGCCTTGCGCCTGGACCTCGACCCGACACCGGGCGATCAGCGCCGGGTCAACCTGCCCCACCCGGAAATCATCAAGGCCCTGGAGCCGGGCATGGACCTGTTGCTCGATGACGGCAAGTTGCGCCTGCGGGTGATTACCAAGCATGCCGACGCGATCGACACCACAGTGTTGAATGGCGGCGAACTGTCCGACCGTAAAGGGGTGAACGTCCCACAAGCCTTGTTGGAACTCAGCCCACTGACCGCCAAGGACCGCCGCGACCTGAGCTTCGGCCTGGAGCTGGGCGTGGACTGGGTGGCGCTGTCGTTTGTGCAACGCCCCGAAGATATCCGCGAAGCCCGCGAGTTGATCGGTGACAAGGCGTTCTTGATGGCGAAGATCGAAAAACCCTCGGCGGTGCGCTACCTGCAGGAAATCGCCGAGCTGAGCGATGCGATCATGGTCGCCAGAGGGGACCTGGGCGTGGAAGTGCCGGCCGAAAGCGTGCCGCAAATCCAGAAAGACATCATCAGCACCTGCCGCCAGCTGGGCAAACCGGTGGTGGTGGCCACACAGATGCTCGAGTCCATGCGCTTCTCGCCGGCCCCCACCCGCGCTGAAGTCACCGACGTGGCCAATGCCGTGGCCGAAGGCGCCGATGCGGTGATGCTGTCGGCCGAAACCGCGTCCGGCGAATACCCGTTGGAAGCGGTGCAGATGATGAGCAAGATCATCCGCCAGGTGGAGAACGGCCCGGACTACCAGACCCAACTGGATGTAAGCCGACCCAAGGCCGATGCCACGGTGTCCGACGCCATCAGCTGCGCGATCCGTCGGATCAGCAGCATCCTGCCGGTGGCGGTGCTGGTGAACTACAGCGAGTCGGGCAGCTCCAGCCTGCGTGCAGCAAGGGAGCGCCCGGCGGTGCCGATCCTCAACCTCACGCCCAACCTGTCCACTGCGCGCCGCTTGAGCGTGGCCTGGGGTGTGCATTCGGTGGTCAATGACCGCTTGAGGCAGGTGGACGAGGTGTGTTCCACCGCGCTGGAAATCGCCCAGGCCCAAGGCATGGCACAGCGTGGGGATACCTTGTTGATCACGGCGGGGGTGCCGTTTGGGCAACCGGGGTCGACCAACTCGCTGCGCATTGAGACGTTGATCTAGCGTCTGTTCGGGCCTCATCACGGGCAAGCCAGCTTCCACATTTGATTGGGTTCGCCAATCAAAATAGGGGAGCGGGCTTGCCTGCGATAAGGGCAACTCGGTCTCCCTGACTCCCTCACCATGCCCAACCCAACCTGCCCCGACTGGGCCGAAGCCCTGCTCAACGGCTTCAGCCAGATATTCCTGCAACGCCACCCGCTGTGTGGCCTGCTCTGCCTGCTGGCGATCCTCACCTGCGCCCCGGCCCTGCTCGGCGGTGCGCTGCTGGGCGGGGTCGCCGGCCTGCTCACGGCCCAGCGCCGCGACTATCCCAAGGCCGAGCGCCAGGCCGGGCTCTATAGCTACAACGGCGTGTTGCTGGGATTACTGATCAGCCAGCATTTCGCCTGGTCGGCCTTGCTGCCGCCGCTGATCCTGGCCTGCGGCGGCCTGAGTGCGATCCTGACCCGGCAATGGGTCAAGCGCACGGGCCATGGCGATGACTTGCCTGCCTATACCGTGCCCTTCGTCGGGTTAGGCTGGCTGTTGCTCGGCACGGTCGCACCTGCCGCGCTGCCTATCACTACGCCGGACACCCTGGACTGGCTAAGCGCTCCGCTGATCGGCCTGGGGCAGATCGTGCTGCTGGATCAACCACTGGCCGGCGTGCTGATCGCCCTTGGCCTGCTGCTGGCCAGCCCTCGCGCAGCGCTGTGGGCCGTGGTGGGCGCCTGCAGCGGCATGGCACTCGGCCTGCTGCTCGACGACCGCGCTGGCGCCCTGCTCGGCCTGCACAGCTATAACCCGGCGCTTGCCGCCCTGGCCCTCAGCCAGTACCGACGCCAACCCTGGCTGCCCCTGCTCGGCATCCTCCTGGCATGCCTGCTTGCCCCAGGCTTCGCCGGCCTGCACCTGGCACCGCTGACTGCGCCGTTTATCCTCGCCTGCTGGCTGGTGCGCGCCACCCTGCGTCTGCGGCACCGGTCCAACATGGACAGCCCGTTCGAATCCCCCTAGGCTTCGCAGATCTTCGATTCAGGCGGACTTCATGGACAGTAACAACGACTGGCGCCAGCGGCTCTACGTCATGGTTTTCCAGAGCGACACGGCGGCCGGGCGGCGCTTCGACGGCATCCTGTTGCTGATCATCCTCGCCAGCCTGGTGATCGTGATGCTCGACAGCATCGACGTCGTGCACCAGAACTACGCCGATGTGCTGGCCTATATCGAGTGGGGCTTCACGCTGATCTTCGCCATCGAGTACGGCCTGCGCCTGTATTGCTCGCCCAAGCCATTGCGCTATGCCTTCAGTTTCTACGGGTTGGTGGACTTACTGGCCATCGTCCCCGGCATCCTCGCCCTGTACTACAGCGACGCCCAGTACCTGCTGATTATCCGCATCATCCGCATGTTGCGGATCTTCCGGGTGCTCAAGCTCAGCCCGTACCTCAAGCAAGCCAACTACCTGATGTCGGCGCTGCGCGGCAGCAAGCAAAAGATCGTGGTGTTCCTGGTCAGCGTCTGCACCCTGGTGACGGTGTTCGGCACCCTGATGTACGTGATCGAGGGCCCGGAGCATGGCTTTACCAGCATACCCAAGGGCATCTACTGGGCCATCGTGACCCTGACCACCGTGGGCTTTGGCGACATCGTGCCCAAGACCCCGCTGGGCCAGGTGATCTCGTCGCTGGTGATGATCACCGGCTACTCGATCATCGCCGTGCCCACCGGGATCTTTACCGCCGAACTGGCCAACGCCATGCGCGGCGAGCAATTGCAACACGACTGCCCGGTGTGCAAGAAAAGCAGCCACGAACCCAACGCGGCCTTCTGTTCGCGCTGCGGCAACGGGCTCTATAAAAAAGTGGAATAAGCAAAGTTCTTTTTAATCTTTAAGCGTCTATGCCACCGCGGCTATAGTCGTGGGCTATAAGCCACCACCTTCGCGAACAACAAGGAATGAGCAGTGAAAAAACTCGTTAGCGCTTCGCTCCTGGCCGCCGGCCTTGCACTGTCCATCGGCGCCCAGGCCGCCTCGACCACCCTGCTCAACGTCTCGTATGACGTGATGCGTGACTTCTACAAGGACTACAACGCGGCGTTCCAGAAGCACTGGCAAGCCGAACACCCGAACGACAAGCTGACCTTGCAGATGTCCTTCGGCGGTTCCAGCAAACAGGCGCGCTCGGTCATCGACGGCCTGCCGGCTGACGTGATCACCATGAACATGGCCACCGACATCAACGCCCTGGCGGACAACGGCAAACTGGTGCCCGACAACTGGGTCACCCGCCTGCCGAACAACAGCGCGCCATTCACTTCCGCCACCGTATTTATCGTACGCAAGGGCAACCCCAAGGCCCTGAAAGACTGGCCGGACCTGCTCAAGGATGGCGTACAGGTGATCGTGCCCAACCCCAAGACTTCCGGTAACGGGCGCTACACCTACCTGTCGGCCTGGGGCTATGTGCTGAAGAACGGCGGCGATGAAAACAAGGCCAAGGACTTTGTCGGCAAGCTGTTCAAGCAGGCACCGGTGCTCGATACCGGTGGCCGTGCCGCGACCACCACGTTCATGACCAACCAGATCGGCGACGTGCTGGTGACCTTTGAAAACGAAGCGGAAATGATTGCCCGTGAGTTCGGCCGCGATCAGTTCGAAGTGGTTTACCCAAGCGTTTCCGCTGAAGCCGAGCCGCCGGTGTCGGTGGTCGACAAAGTGGTCGAGAAGAAAGGCACCCGTGCGGTGGCCGATGACTACCTGAAATACCTGTGGTCGGCCGAAGGCCAGGAAATTGCCGCCAACAACTACCTGCGTCCACGTGACCCAGCGGTGCTGGCCAAATACACCGACCGTTTCCCGAAAGTTGACTTCCTCTCGGTAGAGAAGACTTTTGGCGACTGGCGCACCGTGCAGAAAACCCACTTCAATGATGGCGGGGTCTTCGACCAGATCTACAACGGTCAATAACTGACAAACCTCGTTCAAAAAATGTGGGAGCGGGCTTGCCCGCGATAGCGGTGTATCAGCCAGGTATTTCTAACCTGACACGCCGCCATCGCGGGCACGCCCGCTCCCACATTAGGTTCTGCGCAAGGCATTAATGCCAGGCATGACTGAAATCATCAGTAACACTTTACCCCCTCCCTCGCCTACCCTTTAACCTTCACGCCATCCTTCCCCGTTTTAACGAGAACACCATGACCGCTACCTCACCCGCGACCGCCACCATGACCCGTGGCATGGTGCTGCTGTTTGCGTTCTGCTGCGGCGCCATCGTCGCCAACATCTACTACGCACAACCGATCATTGAGTTGATTGCCCCGGACATCGGCCTGACACCCGCCATGGCCAGCCTGATCGTGTCCCTGACCCAGATTGGCTATGCCCTGGGCCTGTTCTTCCTGGTGCCGCTGGGCGACCTGCTGGAAAACCGTCGGCTGATGATCATCACCACCGTGGTCGCCATCGCCAGCCTGTTGGGTGCAGCTTTCACCAAAGAACCGAACCTGTTCCTGTTGGTGTCGTTGCTGATTGGCTTCAGCTCGGTGTCAGTGCAGATCCTGATTCCCCTGGCCGCGCACTTGGCACCTGCCGAGTCCCGTGGCCGGGTGGTGGGTAGCATCATGGGTGGCCTGTTGCTGGGCATCCTGCTGGCACGGCCGGTGTCCAGCCTGGTGGCGGACCACTTCGGCTGGCGGGCGATGTTCATGGCCGCAGCCGCGATGATGGCCATTATCAGCGTGGTGCTGTTGTTGACCGTGCCCAAACGCCAGCCGGACCACAGTGCCAGCTATGGCCAGTTGTTGCGCTCGTTGGCCACCCTGCTGCGCGAGCAACCGTTGCTGCGCCAACGGGCGTTCTACCAGGGTTGCCTGTTCGCTGCCTTCAGCCTGTTCTGGACCGCCGTGCCCCTGGAACTCTCACGCAACCACGGCTTGAGCCAGAGCCAGATCGCCCTGTTTGCCCTGGTCGGTGCCCTCGGCGCCATCGCAGCACCGATCAGTGGGCGCCTGGCAGACGCCGGCCACACCCACCGCGCTTCGTTGCTGGCCATGTTGCTGGCGGCCCTGAGTTTTCTACCGGCGCTGGTACATCCGGCCTACAGCGTCATCGGCTTGATGGTCACGGGCGTGGTCCTGGACTTCTGCGTGCAGATGAATATGGTCCTCGGCCAGCGCACCATCTATGCCCTCGACGCCCACAGCCGCAGCCGCTTGAACGCGCTGTACATGACCAGCATCTTCATCGGTGGCGCCTTTGGCTCGGCGATTGCCAGCAGTGTGTATGAACACGGCGGCTGGCTTGGGGTGATCCTGGTGGGTAGCGCGTTCCCGTTGGTGGCCTTGCTGCGCTTCTTGAGTGTGTCCAGGGGCGCGTCGACCGTAAGAGCCTGAACCCATCAGGTGCCAACCCTCACCTACCGATGCCCTTGCCCTGCCTGGCCCTTCTCAAATAACCGAATGAGCCCCTGCAACAGCATGAGGGTACTCTGGAGCACACTCGTCAAGATCGCGAGTAGGGATTCAGCGGGAGCGGGTGCCGGCATAGGCGGTGGGGTCGGAGTCGGGGGCGGCACAGGGGTTGGCGCCGGGGTGGGTAAGGGGGCGGGCCCGGGGGTTGGCGTCGGTCCTCCCGTCACGATATCGGTGGCTTGGATTTTACCGGCAGTGGTCAACAGCAAGTCAGGTTTGCCGCTACCGTTCATATCAATCGCCAGACTGCCACGCCCCGTACGCGCGTCATAACCCAGCACGGCATTGCCTGGCTGCCCATTGAATTGACTGGAGAAGTTGAGGTGTTTGATACCGGCTTCTCTCAAGGCGCCAGAAACATCGACTTTGTCGGTGCCGCTGGTGAAATCCTCGATCAGGTCGGGGTTCTGCGGCGTGGATTCACTGGCCTTGTCGTAGACGAAGATGTCCGCCCCGCCGCCTCCGCGCAGCTTGTCTGCCCCCCTGCCCCCCTTGAGGCGATTGTCTGCATCATTGCCGGTCAGCACATCATTGCCTGCACCGCCGACGGCATTTTCCAGGGTCACGCCCTTGGCGATGGAAACATTACCTTTCATTCCCCCGACGTCCGAGAACGATTGCACATTGAGGTTGATGTTTTGGTCCTGGGAATAGCCGGAGAAATCCAGGGTGTCGTTACCGCCGCCGTCCCAGACACAAAAAACCGCTGAATCCGCAGCGCTCTTGATGCTCAGTACGTCACGCCCGGTATTGGAGTTGAACCCATAGGTCGTGTCTGTGTTGCGGGTAGTGTGGTTGGCACCATAAAGACGCTGAACCGCCGCGATGTCATACATCATGGGTGCCGAGGGCATCCGCCCCTTGAAGTCATGACCCGCGTTCTTGTGCTCTGCCCAATAACTCATGACCGTACCGGCCCGGGTGTCCTGCGCAAACTTCGCATCCCGCTCGTACGATCCGCCACCGTTGTAGTCACCGGGATGCGCCAGCCCCAGGCAATGGCCTATCTCGTGAACCATCGTAGTGTGGAAGTAACTCCCCTCCTTGGGCGCATGTGAGGCACGCCGTGTACCGATCGTGGCTTTCGCCGCGGGATTGTGCCGTGTCGGCCCCCATGCCACGCCACTTTCCATGCGATGGGAGCCGGACACCTCTATAGATCCATCCGTCTTGCGGGCGTTCTCATGAAAACTGATGTTGGCCACGTCTTGCCAAGCCTCCATGGCCCGGCGAGCACAGGTTTTCTGCTGCTCGGTGAAACCCTGGAGCTTGTAGGAAACCTGCGTCTTGCCGTCCCCGTCCCGATCGTTAAAACGCGTACCGCTGCGCGTAAGATGCCCGGCAACCTGATCAGTACTGAGGGAGCGTTTCCCACGGGCAGACATGGGTTCCCTGGACGGCCCGTGCATACCTTCAGGACAGCAGCCAGGATGAGCAGCAGTGTTGTTGATTTGACTCATGGCGATCTCCGATTCGATTAAAAACTGGGATATCAGGGTCCAACTGCGCCGCCTTTCATCGCAGAAAGCCGTCTCGGTCCCCGTCATCCGTGCCTAATCTTTCATGCAGGAAATCACCCCGCCACCGGGGCTTTGAGTCTTATTGAAACGCTTTGGCCGCTTGTTCGGTTTACTGACAAAACACATGGATCCTTACAATCCCCAAGGGTTATGCCGTCTTGAAAAAGCCCATTCAACTTGCTGATGGCCCTTGGAAAACGCAAAAAAGACACACGTTTCTTAATCCAAATCCTCGCCGTCCCACGAAATATCCGCTCTACATTTTAGCTTCGACGCCCCACCACCGAACTCACCGATTTCAAGAACGCACCAACTTCTCCAGCGCCGCATCCGCCAGGAATGACGAGCGACTTTTGACCTTGTGCTCGCGCACATAACGGTCAATACGCTGGATCACATACCCCGGCAACGTGACATTGACCTTCTCGGTCTTGCCCAGGTAAGGCGAGATATCGAGCTCGAGCATCCCCCAGCCCATCCCGGCGTACTCCTCATTGCCGTGGTGCGTCGCCACCGAGGTCGGCATGGGAATCGCGTGGCCTTCGCCAGCCAGCTCCTGCAACAGGATGTGAGCCACTTCGACGGCGGCGTTGTAAGCCTCTTCAAAACTGTCCCCGGCCGTCACCGCGCCTGGAATATCAGGGATCTGGATACCGGTGGCGGTAAAGTCATCGCCCCATTCGATACAGATTGGGTATTGCATGAATATTCTCCTGAAAAAACCGACCTAGAACGAAAACAACCCGGCACGCTGCCGGATACTTCGCACGGTGCCCAAGGGCAGATCCTTCTTGGGATGGGGCACCGGTATCGTGGACGGGTTATAGCGATGGGTGAAAATGTGATGGCTGCCCATGACCCGATCCAACACCCAGCCCGCCTCTTGCAGTTCCTTGATCAATAGCCTGCTTTGCACCACAGCCTCCTTGCTCCGGCCCGAATAAAAATAACTCCAGAGTTACCTTTACTCAAGCACAGATTTTTCAGAGCAGACTGACGGTTGTTTTGCCGGATATTGAAAAGCCCCAGGCATGGAGCTAAAGCACCCGCCCATCCCAGCCCACCGTCACATGCGGTGGCAGTTCACCGCGATGCTGCAACAGCCAGGCATCCAGGGTGTGCCCGACGTGGGTCAGCACGCCAAGCTCGGCGCCGCACGCGTCGATGCATTGCAGGGCCAGGGTCAGGTCATTGTGATTGCGCGGCGCCTGGGGTTGCGGTGGCATGGAGCAGTCGATGACCAGTACGTCCAGAGGCTCGCGCCGCAACCAGTCGAGGGTCGCCGGGGGCAGGCCCGTGGTGTCGGTCAGGTAGGCCAGGCGCCGCCCCTGCCCTTGCAGCAGGTAGCCCAAGGTCGGCTTGGAGTGCTGCAGGGGCAACGCGGTGACCGTCAGTTCGCCAAACTGGCGGGTCTCGAACTCGGCGAAGGGCTGGCTGAAATCGAGGATGCCGGGATGCTTGTAGAGGTCCGACAGGCCCTCGGGGTCTGCCGGGCCATGCACCGGGATGATCAGGCCCTGGCCCCAGCGCAGGTGCAGCAGGCCCTGGGCGTGATCGGCATGGTAGTGGGTCTGCAGAATGCCGTTGAAGCTGCGTGGCGGGAAACGCTCGGTGAGGTCCGTCAGCCCGCTGTCGATCAACCAGCGTTGCTCACCGCACTCGATCAGCGCGCTGCACTCGCGGCGGCGCAGGCGTTCATCGCTGCGCGCCAGGGTGCAGGCCGCGCATTCGCAGCCATACACCGGGACTTGGCGGGCGTCGCCGGTGCCCAGCAGGGTCAGGCGCATGCCGAGTGCCCCTCCTCCAGGCAATCGAGCAACCGGGCGACGGTATGCACCAACGGCCCGGAGTTATCCAGTAGGAACACCCCAGGCGCAGCCTGCAGGCTGTCGCTGAACTGCGCATTGCGTGCCAGGCGCGCGTCGATGTCTGCCACCGACTCACGGCCCCGCGCCAGCAAACGCTGGCGCAACACCGCCTGGTCCACCGTCAGCAGCACCACCAACAGCGTCGGATAACGTGCGCGGGTCTGCGCCAGGTGGCCACGGGAGCCATTGACCAGCACATCGTCGCCGGCCGCCAGCCAGTCGTCGATCTGCCGTGGAATGCCATAAGACAGGCCATTGGCATGCCAACTGAGGGCAAAGCCGCCCTCGGCTTGCAGCGCGGCGAATTGCGCGGGGCTCACACCCTGGGCGGCCTCGCCCACCGCTTCCGCCGAACGGGTGATGACCCGTCGCACGATGCGGCAACCGCGCTCGGCCAATGGCCCGCGCGCGGCTTCCAACAGGCTGTCCTTGCCCGAACCCGATGGCCCGATGAGATAGATCAACCTGCCCACCATCAAAACACCCTCTTGGCTTGTCGCCAGACTTGTTGGACTACCGGCAGCCCGCCCTGGGCCCTGGCTTGCACCAGGTCCGCACGCAGGCCGACGGCAATTTCCCCGCGATCCTTGATGCCCGCCGCCTGTGCAGGGGCCAGGCTGATCATCTTGATCGCCTGGGGCAGATCGCAGTCATTGTCCTGGGCCGCCAGGGCAAAGGCCGCTGGCAACAGGCTGGCCGGGTAGTAGTCACTGGAAAGTATATCCAGCAATCCTTCAGCAGCCAGGCCGGCGGCGGCCACATTACCCGAGTGGGAACCGCCGCGCACCACGTTCGGCGCGCCCATCAGCACTTTCATCCCCAGTTGCCGGCAACCGCGCGCCGCTTCCAGGGTGGTGGGGAACTCGGCGATGTTCATGCCATAGCGCGCCGACTCCTCGACATGGGCCAGGGTCGCGTCGTCATGGCTGGCCACCGACAGGCCACGCGCCAGGCAATGCTCGACGATCGCGGCGCGGTAGCGGTCGCTGTAGGCCTTGGAGTTGGCCATTTGCAACAGCACGAACGCGTCCATGGTTTCATCATTCAAATGGTATTTGCCCATGTAGTACTCGCGGTACTTGGACTCCAGCACAAACTGGCGCTGGCCCGGCGAGTGGTCCATCACCGACACCAGTTGCACCAGCGGGTTTTCCACCAGATCGCGGAACACACTCAAGGTGTCCGGGTGGCACAGCTCGCAACGCAGGTGCAGGCGGTGTTCGGCGCGGGTCAGGCCGGCTTCCTGCGTCGAGGCAATGGCATTGAGCATCGCCGGCAGCTTCTGCATGCGATTGCCCTTGGGGTTCACGTCGCCGATGGACACCGCATCGAACACCGTGGTGATACCGGCCGCGATGATCTGCGCATCATGGCTGAGCACAGCCGAGGTCGATGGCCAGTCCACGCCGGGGCGCGGGGTCATGTGTTTTTCCAGGTTGTCGGTGTGCAACTCCACCAGCCCCGGCAGCAGGAAATCACCGCCCAGGTCCTGGGCGTGGGGTAACTGGCTGCGGCCTTCGGCGAGGTCAACGATCACCCCGTCACGCAGCAGCACACTGCCGAGAAATACACGATCAGCAGTGACCAGTTGGGCATTGCTGAGGATCTGTTCAGCGGGCATCGGCGTAGTCCTCGTCGGTAATCACAGCGGGCGTCATGTCCAAATGGCGGTCAGCCACCGCCTCACGGGCGGCACGGTCATGGAAGATGCCAATCAGTGCGGCACCGCCGGCCTTGGCTTCGTTGATCAGTTCCAGGACAACCTGACGGTTGCGGTCATCCAGGGAGGCCGTCGGCTCGTCGAGCAACATCACCGGCCAGGCCACCATGAAGCCGCGCGCGATATTGACCCGCTGCTGCTCGCCCCCGGAGAAGGTGCCCGGCGCCAGTTGCCACAGGCGCCGGGGGATATTCAGGCGCGCCAGCAAATGCTCGGCACGGGCCTGGGCGTCAGCCTTCGTCCAGCCACGGGCCAGCGCGGGCTCCATCACCACATCCAGGCAGGCGACCCGTGGGATCACCCGCAAAAACTGGCTGACATAGCCCAGGGTCTGCTGGCGTACCTCGAGAACCTCCCGGGGGGCAGCGCCCACCAGCTCCAGCCACTGACCGGCATGGCGCACGCGGATGCTGCCCCCGGCCGGCAGGTAGTTGCCATACAAGGTGCGCAGCAAGGTGCTTTTACCCGCACCGGACTGGCCGTGCAGCACCAGGCATTCACCGCCCTGCACGCTGAACGCCACCCCGCGCAGCACGTTGAGCACCACGCCGTTCTGCTGGTGCAAGGTGAAGGTTTTCGAGAGGCCACGGACCTCGATCAAGGCATTCGTCATGGCTGCAATACCGAAGACACCAGCAGTTGAGAGTAAGGGTGCTGTGGATCGTCGAGGATCTGATCCGTCAGCCCGGTTTCCACCACCCGCGAGCGGCGCATCACGATCAGGCGATCGGCCAGCAGGCGCGCCACCGCCAGGTCATGGGTGACGATCACCACCGCCAGGTCCAGCTCACGTACCAGGCCGCGCAGCAGGTCGAGCAGGCGCGCCTGCACCGACACGTCCAGGCCACCGGTGGGCTCATCCATAAACACCAGGCGCGGGCTGGAAACGAGGTTGCGGGCGATTTGCAGGCGCTGCTGCATGCCGCCAGAGAAGGTGCGCGGCAGGTCGTCGATGCGCTGCGGGTCGATCTCCACCTGGCCCAGCCAGTCCAGGCCGGCGCCACGCAGTTGCTGGTAATTGCGCACGCCCTGGGCCATCAGGCGCTCGCCAATGTTGGCGCCGGCCGACACGCCCATGCGCAGGCCGTCGCGGGGGTTCTGTTCAACGAAGCCCCATTCGGTGCGCAGCAAAGTGCGGCGTTCGGCTTCGCTGGCGCTGTAGAGGTCCAGCCATTCGCCGTCCTTGCTGCGATAGCCGACGCTGCCGGCCTGGGGCGGCAAGCGCCCGCTCAGCAGCGAGAGCAAGGTGGATTTACCCGAACCGGACTCGCCGACAATCCCCAGCACCTCACCGGGGTACAGATCAAAAGTCACGTCCTGACAGCCCTTCTCCAGGCCGTACAGCAGGGACAGGTCGCGCACTTGCAATAAGGGCTGGCTCACTGGTTGTTCTCCTTGACCCGTTGGGCGCAGTACCAGGTGTCGGAACACACAAAACTCTGGGTGCCGGCGTCGTCGAGGATCAGTTCATCGAGGAACGAGTCATGGCTACCGCAGATGGCGCAGTGGTGGTCCCACGTCTGCACTTCAAAGGGGTGATCCTCGAAGTCCAGGCTGCTGACCTGGGTGTACGGCGGCACCGCGTACAGGCGCTTTTCGCGGCCGGCACCGAACAGCATCAGCGCCGGGCTCATGTCGAGTTTCGGGTTGTCGAATTTGGGGATCGGCGAAGGGTCCATCACATAGCGCTCGTCGACCATCACCGGGTAGGCATAAGCGGTGGCGATATGGCCGAAGGTGGCGATGTCTTCGTAGAGTTTTACGTGCATCACCCCATAGTCGTTGAGGGCGTGCATGGTGCGGGTCTCGGTTTCCGAGGGCTCGATAAAGCGCAGCGGCTCGGGGATCGGCACTTGGTAGACCATGATCTGCCCGGCCTGCAGCGGGGTTTCCGGGATGCGGTGGCGGGTCTGGATCACTGTGGCGTCGGGGGTGGCTTCGGTGGTGGCGATACCGGCGGTGCGCGCAAAAAAGCGCCGGATGGACACGGCGTTGGTGGTGTCGTCGGCGCCCTGGTCGATGACCTTGAGCACGTCGTCGGCACCGAGGATCGCCGCCGTCAATTGCATGCCGCCGGTGCCCCAACCATAGGGCAGCGGCATCTCGCGACCACCGAACGGCACTTGGTAACCGGGAATCGCCACGGCCTTGAGCAAGGCGCGACGGATCATGCGTTTGGTCTGTTCGTCGAGGTAGGCGAAGTTGTAGGCGGCGTCATTCATGGCGGGTGCCCTCGGCCGGTTGGCGCAGTTTGCGGATCAGTTCCAGTTCGGCCTGGAAGTCCACGTAGTGAGGCAATTTGAGGTGCGAGACAAAACCGGCGGCCTCAACGTTGTCGCAGTGGGCCAGCACGAATTCTTCGCGCTGGGCCGGCGAGACAATCTCTTCGCTGTACTCCTCGGCACGCAGCGAGCGGTCCACCAGAGCCATGCCCATGGCCTTGCGCTCGGCATGCCCGAACGCCAGGCCATAGCCGCGGGTGAACTGCGCCAACTCGGTGGCCGAGCCGACAAACTGGTTGACCATCTCGCACTCGGTGACTTCGATGCTACCCAGGCAGATGGCAAAGCCCAGTTCTTCAGGATCGACCCATACCTCGACTTCACCGATGCGAATCTCCCCGGCAAACGGGTGATTGCGCCCATAGCCACGCTGGGTCGAATAGCCCAGCGCCAACAAAAACCCTTCATCGCCGCGAGCCAGGGCCTGCAGGCGCTCGGCACGGCTGGCGGGGAACTCCAGCGGGTCGCGGGTGATGTCAGCGACGCTGGCGTGGTCGTCGGCTTCGTGCTTGATCAAGCCCTCTTTGGCCAGCAACCCCAGCACCCGTGGACACGGTTCGAGGCGCGCATCCGCCGTGGTCTGCGGGCCTGGATACTCACCTTCGGCCAGCAGCGCGAAATCCAGCAGGCGATGGGTGTAATCGAAGGTCGGGCCGAGCAACTGGCCGCCGGGCACGTCCTTGAAGGTGGCTGACAACCGTCGGCTCAACGACATCTGCGCGGTATCGATCGGCAGGCTCGGGCTGAAGCGCGGCAATGTGGTGCGGTAGGCGCGCAGCAGGAAGATCGCTTCTACCAGGTCCCCCGCCGCCTGCTTGATCGCCAATGCCGCCAGTTCTTCGTCGTACAGCGAGCCTTCACTCATCACCCGCGCCACAGCCAGGGGCAGTTGCTGGCGGATCTGCTCGACACTCAGTTCGGGAACCGCCGTATCGCCCCGGCGTTTTTTCGCCAGCAGGCGGTGGGCATTGTCGATGGCCTGTTCGCCACCCTTGACGGCTACGTACATCAGGCGTGCTCCTGTGTGATGCGGCTGCTGCGCGGCAGGCCGAGCAGGTGATGGCCGGCGCTGAACAACACGTCCAGGCCACGGGGAAAGGCCTCGCGGCGCTGGCGCTCCAACCAGAAAGCCGACGGCACCGGCACCTGCACCCGGCGCTGGGCCTGGATGCCCGGGCCGCGCCAGAGCAAGGCGCGCCCGGCCTCCAGGTCGCTAAGCTGGACCAGCAAGGTGCAGGACTGGTCGGGGTAGCGATCATTGCCGTGATCGAAGCCGCTGAGGTCGAGCAGGTCCGCCTCGCCGAGCAAGGCAAACGCGGCCTCCTCCCGACGCGCAACCAACGGGCAGCCGCAGTGGAAGGCCAGGTTGGCGCGGATCAGTGGCGTGTCGAACGCCGGTGCCAGCCATAGCGGCGTGTCGACATCCAGCAGCGCCAGGCACAAGGCATAGGTGGCGGGCGCCAGGCCATCGAGGTGCGGGGCAGCCGGCAGGTGCTGGATCAAACCCGGTTCGGCCAAGGCCTTGAGCGCCGCGCGAAAGCTGCGCTGGGCATCCAGCACCGGGTCGACAAACGCCGGCTGCAATAATTGAGCGTGCATCAGTTTTCTCCTCGCACCAGGGTGAAGAACTCGACCTTGGTCGCCGCAGTGTCGGCTTCTTTTTGCGCGCGGCGCCGGGCTTGGGCCTGGGCCAGTGCGCTGATCAAATCGCTGAGCCACGGGCTCGGTTGCGCGTTTTGCAAATGGGCATCGGCCAGGGCCGCCAGTTCGGCGTGGACCTTGTCGCGCCCGGCCAGGTAGCTGTAGCCGGTGCGGCCATCGGCCAGGCGCACCACACAGCGGGTCACCGTCATTTCACCGACGTTGAACGGCGCGCCATTGCCGCCCATGCGCCCGCGCACCAGGGTCATGCCGATTTCCGGGGCGCGGATCAGTTGGTACTCGGCGTCCTTCAATGCCGCTTCGTGGGGTTGCAGTTCATTGAGCTGGGCGCGGGCAAGTACGCCAATCCAATGCTGACGCGGGGACAGATTCATCGGGGTCTCCATCAAGTCACCACCTGGTACTGGAAGCGATCCGAACGGCTGGTGGACTGCGCCAGCTCCACCGGGCGGCCATCGCGATCGCGGGAAAGGGTGAATACCGTGAGTGCAGGCAGATGCCGGGGCATCATCAGCAGCGCGGCTTCGTCGCGGTTGGGCAAGCGCGCACCGATCAGGCTCTGGGTGCGGGTCAACGGCAGGTCGCGCTCGCGCAGGTACTGACGCAGGGAGCCGCCGTTGTAATCCGCCAGCAACGGCGCGTGGCTGGCGCAGTAGCGATGACGGATCAGGCTGACGGGCTGCTGGTCGAGCTTGCGCAGGGTTTGCAGCTCAATCATCGGCGCCATTTCGGCGATGCCCAGGTGCTGCGCTTCTTCGCGGCTGGCGTAGCAGTAGCGGCGCTTGAGCAGCAGCGCCTGCACGCCATGGCCCTGGGCCGACAGCGATTGGCTGTAGGCGGTGTCGGCGCCCATCGGGTAAATCAGCGGCCGGTCCAGCACCTGCGTGCCTTTGCCCTGCTGGCGCAGCAGACTGCCTTCGAACACCAGCTCATCAATGGCGCGGCGCAGGGTGTGGCGGTTGACGCCAAAGCGTTCGGCCAACTGCACTTCGCCCGGCAGGAACTCCCCGGCCTGGTAGCCGCTGAGTTCACGGCGCAGGATATCGGCGAGTTCGCGGTACACCGGCTCATCTTGTCTAGACAACTGCATGCTTTAAAAAAAGCGCCCGCAGGCACCCCTCCAAGGTCAGATAAACCGCTTGCGCAGGCGTTGGGACAGCACGTCGATCAGGCTCACCACCACGATGATCACCAGCAGCACCGCGCAGGTCTGTACGAACTGGAAGGCGCGGATGTTCTCCCACAGGATCACGCCGATGCCGCCAGCGCCGACCATGCCCACCACCGTCGCCGAGCGTACATTGGCCTCGAAGCGGTACAGCGCGTAGCTCACCCACAGCGGCATGACTTGCGGGATCACGCCGTAGATCACCTCTTGCAAGGCGCTGGCACCGGTGGCGCGTACACCTTCCACGGGGCCGGGATCGATGGCCTCGACGGCTTCGGCAAACAGCTTGGCGAGTACCCCGGTGGTGCTGATCCACAGGGCCAGTACCCCGGCAAACGGACCAAGGCCGACCGCCACCACGAACAACATGGCGAACACCATTTCGTTGATCGAGCGAAAGGCATCCATCACCCGGCGCAGGGGTTGGTGAATCCACCAGGGCGTAATGTTGTCGGCGCAGAGGATGCCCAGGGGCACCGAGCAGACAATCGCCAGCACCGTGCCCCAGAGGGCGATTTGCACGGTGACGATCATTTCCTTGAGGTAGGAGCGCCACTCGTGGAAGTCCGGCGGGAAGAAGTCAGCGGCGAAGGTCGCCATGTTTCCCGAATCGCGGTACAGCGCCAGCGGGTTCATTTCCGCGCCTTTCCAGGCCCAGGCCAGCAGCACCAGGAACAGGCCCCAGCCGAGGTATTGCGGCCAGGTTCTTTTACCCACGGCTTCAGCGTGCAAGGTCGTCATGGATCACTCTCGATAATTACTGGAGCGGGGGCCTATGGGGGAACCCGCTTGTGTGGGAGCTATGTGTGTGTGGGAGCGGGCTTGCTCGCGAAAGCGGTGGGTCAGTCAACATCAATGCTTGCTGGGCCGACGTCTTCGCGAGCAAGCCCGCTCCCACATTTGATCTTCGTTGCTTTGAGCATTGCGTTCGCTTAACTGACCGGCATCAGGGCAAGCCCGCTCCCACATAGGCCCAGCTCCAACAGGGGGTTAGCCGTTGGCGTCGGGTTTCTTGTCCAGCTCGCTCAGGCGCTGTTGCAGCGTGGCCAGGTCGGCGTCGATCTGCGCCAGCTTCTTGGCTTTATCCGCCTCGGCCAACTTGCTGTCGGCGCTAACGGTGGTGCGCTGCTTGAACAGCTCCAACTGGCGGATCGGCAGCAACTGGTCGTCGTTGGACGCGAGGAACTTGCCCAACTGCATGTTCTTCAACACCGCTTTCTCTGCCTCGGTGTCACCGTAGTTGGCAAAGAAATCGCGGATCTTGGTCTTCTCACTGTCAGTCAGGGCCTTGCTCCACACCATCGGGTCGGCAGGAATCAGCGGCGACTTCCAGATCACCTTGAGTTGCGCGGCCTTGTCCGGCTGGGTCACTTCCAGGCGGTCCCAGCTTTCGGTGTTGAAGGTAGCCACGTCCAACTGCCCCTTGGCCACGCTCAGTGCGTTGACTTCATGACTGGAGTTGAGGGTGCGCTTGAAGGCGGTGCCGGCATCCACGTTGTTCTTGGCGAACACGTAGTAGCCCGGCACCAGGTAGCCGGAGGTGGAGTTTGGGTCGCCATTGCCGAAGGTCAGGTTCTTGGCGTTCTTGAGCATGTCTTCGACGGAGTTGAGCGGGCTGTCCTTGCGCACGATCAGCAGGCTCCAGTAGCCGGCGGCGCCATTGGCGGCAGCGGTCTGGGCGAAGATCTCGCCGTTGGAGCGGTCCACCGCCTCCATCGCTGCCTTGTTGCCGAGCCAGGCCACATCGACCTTGTTGAAGCGCATGCCCTGGATCAGGCCAGCGTAGTCGGAGGCGAAGGTGGCGTTGATGGTCAGGCCGGTCTTCTTGTGCATGTCATCGAGGAACGGCTGCCAGATGCTCTTGAGGTTCTGCGAAGACTCGGTGGACATGATGCCGAAGTTGATGGCCTTGTCAGCGGCCTGGGCATTGCCCAAGGCGACGCTGGCCAACAACACGGCAGACAGGAAAACATGACCGATACGGTTCAACATACAGGCGACTCCTAGGGATCGTGAATGGAGGTTCAAGCGCGGGCCAGGGCCAGGCGCTGGGGAAGTTCGGAACGGCGCGGCGGCTCGGAAAACATCAGGCTGGTGTCGACGTCGGCACCGTACAGATCGTTGAGGAACTGGCTGCTCATCTCGCGGCCCTGCCCGTCGAAATGAATGCGCCCGCCCTTGAGCGCCACGGCCCGTGGGCAATAACGCATGGCGTAATCGACTTGATGCAGGGTCACGACTACGGTCTTGCCGTCGCGGCGGTTGATATCGGCGAGGATCTCCATGACCTTGCGCGCCGACTCCGGGTCCAGGGAGGCAATCGGCTCGTCGGCCAGGATCACTTCGGCACGCTGGGTCAAGGCCCGGGCAATCGCCACGCGCTGCTGCTGGCCACCGGACAGGGTCGAGGCCCGCTGCTGGGCCAGGTCCGCCAGGCCAACCCGCGCCAGGGACTCCATGGCACATTGCTTTTCCTCGGCATTGAACAACCCGAGGTTGCCGCGCCAGCGCGGCATGCGGCCCAGGCAACCAAGCAGCACGTTGTCGATCACACTCAGGCGATTGACCAGGTTGAACTGCTGGAAGATATAGCCAATATCCGCGCGCAACCGCCGCACCTTGCCATTCAACCGCCCACTGGCCTGCACCTCTCGGCCCAGCACCTTGACGCTGCCGCCGTTGCCCTTGTCGCAACAGGCCAGCCCCGCAAGGTGGCGCAACAACGTGGACTTGCCGGAACCGGATGCACCGATCAGGGCGACCATCTCGCCGCTGGCGATGGTGAGTTCGAGGTCGACCAGCGCGGTTTTCTTCGCAAAGGTCTTGTTCAGGCGATCGACATGGATAGCGGGAGTCATGGGCTTCTCTGTCTGGTTTGAACAGCCTTGCGTGGCTGCGTTTGAGTTCAAACGACAGTAGGCGCGGGAGGTGTCAGGGCTATGACTTGCACATGACTGCAGGAGGGCGGTTTGATGAAAGTTTTATGAAAGGTTGGAACAACTGAAGGACAATTCCCATGCAGATGAGGATCGCTCCCATGCTCCATGTGGGAATGATCAAAACAGGACTTTCCCTACGGCTCATCATTTAACAGGCACACATCATGCTGGGCGAGCTGTACGCAGGAGGGCCCAGCCCTGCCAGGTCTCCATTCCTCGGTCGTCGCCCTTTTTCACGCAGCTATATGGCGGCTGTGCGCGGGGCACCTTCGGGTGCGCCGGGGTCCTGGAGTTCGGTCTTCCACATTTGGATTGGAGTTCAAGTCATAAAAAAGGCGACAGGAAAAGGTTCGGTCATCCAACCAAAATACGAACCCCCTGGTATACCGAAAACCCCATCAGGAGGCCCCCGCTGACCCGGTTGAACAAGCTTAGGTTCGGAGGGTCGGGCAAACGCTTTTTGATAAGCCCGCCCCCCACGGCATAAACCATCTGGCCTAGAAATGAACCAGCCAGAAAGCCGATTAAACACCAGTAAAGTCCATACCCTTGAAGGGTAATCCCACTGGCAATGGCGTAAGAAGAAATCGCAACGATGGTGAAAGGACTGGTCAACGTCAGCAAGAAAACAGGGATAAAACCCGCCGCGCTCTTCACCTGTTTTGGTGAGAGGTGTCTTTTGAAAGTCATCGCACCCAGGTAAAAAATATAAGCAATCGCCAACCACGTTAATAGGTGACTGTTTGCCAACCAAACCCCTTCGACTGTCTTCAAGCCTGTAAAGGCGACGGCTGCAAACACTGCATCTGCAACCGCCGCACCTGATGCTCCGGGTACTGCGCTACGTAGGCCATGGGTGATGGACTGCCTAAAAATAATGAAGGCTACGGGTCCAAAACTTAGCGATAAAATTGTGGCAAACGCCGCAGAACTCAGAATTTCTTGCACCTACTCCAAAGCCTCCCTGAACATTTTTTTATTTGCATGGCAATGCGGGCACTTAAAGTCCTCACCTATCTGCTCCCAAGTTGTCCCAGCCACTACATCAGCTAAGGGCTCCCCAGTAAGCTCCGAATAAACATAGTGACAAATTTGACACTCGTAAGATTTTGACATAGCGAAAACCCTTGAACTTATTAATTCAAACAATCGTCAGGCGTTGATTCAACGCAGCAAACATATGTTCAAATCCATCCATAAAGGCCATTGCCCCGCGCATCGCTTGCGGAGCAATACTTGGATTTTTTTCCAAATAAGAAATTATTATTTCTCGCCCTGTCGCTACATGCATAGGTTCGACTTCACAATGAATAGCAAAAAAGGCCAGGACCGGGTCATCTTCACCCCTTAAACCATAGGAGGCTGCGTACCTCTGAAACCCTTTGGGAAAATACTGAAACTCCCGCGACGACGTCATCTCCGATGCGAGATGAAAACCCAATGCCTCGCCTAAAAGTTCAGAGCGGTACGATCGATAGGTGTTATTTCCCATGGCGGTACCCTCCGGAAGAATGTAGTGAGGGTTGAATAATTCAGCATCAGATAAACCCAAGTGGGTCGTCAGCGCCTTGAACATCTGGTGATGGGTTGGCAGCATATGTTTGTTATGTTGATGTAACCCATACTCGTCCACAGATGCGTAGAGAATATGAGCAGCTTTCGCAGTTCCATTCCATCTATCTTCCTTGATCCACTCATCTGTAACCCGTGCAGCCAATGCCACGATACCGGCTGGGACATCTTTGAAAAACGCCCATAGGGTTCCAAAGAACGTGGCCAGTCCCTCATGGCTCAAGGGTTGGGCAGAAAGGATCTCACCAAACCTTTCAAGCTCTCGAAGTGCGCCGTGCCTGATGATTGCACTGGCAATTTCGTTATATCCAGCCTCACATACTCTATATATTTCGTTCTTGTCAGTTCTTTTGGCAGATCCAAACTCGGACGAAGACTCAAGATTCATACTTGACTCCCTCTGCACACCCTAAGTTTATAAATCCATTACCCCCTTACCTCCATATAAAAATTATTATCCACGTAGAAAAAATGTCAACCAAGCGAAGAAATATTTCTCATCCCGCTAAAACAGGCGAACCAGAGCCATTCTTTCCAAAACAAAAAAATCCAAGACTACAATTCCGTTTAATATATAAATCTACTCCCACAGACTATTCGCAGGACAAACAAAGAAAACTCCTATTTTAGCGAAGGGTAATTCCTACAACAAATTAAGCAACACCAAAAACAATCATAAAAAAGGCGACCGTTCAAAGGTCGCCTTTAGGAACTCATTCCCACGCAGCGTGGGAACGATCACTCACAGACAGTTCATTTTGCGTACTGCTTGCTCAACCCCGGCGGTACGCCCTGCACATTCGTCTCTTCCCATGGCCCATTCGGGCTGATGGAGCGGCTCCAGCCGTTGCTCCAGCGGTAGTAGGTGCGCTGGCGGTAGAAGGTGTCCGGTTGCTCGTCCAGCACGTACACCTGCATCTTGCCGTCCCAGTGGCTGGCAGCGCCGGGGGGTGGGGCGAAGGTTGGGGACTTGCTGGGCAAGGGCTTGGCGGGGGCGGTGACCGGGCCGGAAGGTTTGGTTGCCGGCTGGGTCGAGGGGCCCGACGGTGGAATGGTCGGGCCCGTAGGGGCTGGAGGTGGCCGATGGACCGCGCAAGCGCTCAAGCCCAAGACCAGGCTGAGCAGGGTGATACGAGCGATGGCGGTCATGGGGATTTCCTCGAAATTATTGATCCGGACTGTCGATGGTCAACTGCTGGGTCGCGGTGGTGCTGCTGGCCAGGGGTTGACTGCGGCCGATCCACTCGCCGGCAGTCGGTTGACCGGCCCGTGAGATGCGCGCAACCAGTTGGACTTCGGGAAAGTTGGACAGTTTCAACTGCGGCATCATCGCATCGGCATCGCCCAGTTCGACGGTCACCGGCAGGTCGGCCACGGTGACACGCTTGGCGGCCAATGGCGCTGGCGGGCCGGAAACGGCGCGGGCGAAGATGAATACGCTGTCAGTCGGCAGAGCGCGGGCTTTGACGTCGGCCGCCAGGTCCACGCGTACTTTCATCACGGCGGTCTTGGCAATTGGCGCGACGGCACCGCCGCCCTCTTTCAACTTCTCGGCCGCGCGGTCGATGCCGCCTTGCAGCGCTGAGCGGGAGTTGTCTTTCTCCGGCAACAAGGCCAACAGACGGTTCCAGTAGTCGATGGCTTCCTGGTAACGCTGCCCTTCAAAGGCGGCGATGCCCAACAGGCCAAGGCTGGTGACTTCCTTCGGGTCGAGTTTCAACGCTTCGTCAGTCAGGGCCTGAAGCTGCGGCGACCACTGCTTGTTGTTGGCAAAGTACTGCGCCTGGGCCCACTGCCCGAGCAACTCGGGCTGGCGACCGGCCAGGGCCACGGTGCGCTCGAAGACCTTGGCCGCGTCGGCCGAACGATCCTGGGCCATGTAGGCGCGACCCAGGAAGTACAAGCCTTCGGCCGAATCCGGTTGCGCCGCCGCAGCCCGTTCCAGGCGCTGGGTCATGTCGGCAAGGGAGACCGGCGGCTGGGCGAATTCGCGGGTCAGTTCAACCTTGTCGATGGCGCCGTAATGCAGGTACAGCCCCAGGCCCAACACCGGCACCAGCACGGCGGCCAGCAGTGGCAGCGGCTTGCCCAGGCGCGATTCGCGGGGCTTTTCCACGCCTTCGGTATCGGCCAGCAATTCACGGGCGGCTTCGGCGCGGCCGGTATCGAGTTGCGCCGCGTTGAGCACGCCTTCGCTTTGTTGGGTTTGCAATTCAGCAACACGTTCCTGATACAGCGCGACGTTCAACGCGGTGCGGTCTTCTTCACGCTGGGCGCGACGTACGCGCAACACCGGGATCAACAGGAAACTCAAGGCAACCAGGAGCAGCAGGCCAGCTGCGAGCCAGAAATCAATCATCAGTTTTTTTGTCCAGCAGTTGGTCGAGGCGTTGGCGCTCTTGGGCAGATAGCGCATCAGAACCATCGGTAGGCGCCGCACGGCGACGGCGGACGATCACGGCCATGACCACCAGGCCACCCAGCAACAGGGCGGCGGGGCCAAACCAGAGCAAGGCGGTCTTGCTGGTCAGCGCCGGCTTGTAGCGGACAAAATCACCATAGCGATCGACCATGAAGTCGATGATCTGCTGATTGTCCTTGCCTTCGCCCAGCATGCGGAAGATCTCTTTGCGCAGGTCGGCGGCAATCGGTGCGTTGGAGTCGGCGATGTCCTGGTTCTGGCACTTGGGGCAGCGCAGTTCCTTGGTCAGCTCGCGGAAACGCTCACGGTCGCCATCGCGGGCAAACTCGTAGGTGTCGATGGCGGCATGGGCCACGCCCACCAGGCCCAGGGCCAGTACTGCGGCGGTCAACCAACGCTTCATGGCTTGGCCTCATCCACCAGGGCCTGGTACTTGGCCGCCAGTTGTTCGCGCCAGACCACTTCGTCGATCACCCCCACGAACTTGTCGCGGATCACGCCCTTGGCGTCGATAAAGAAGGTTTCCGGGGCACCGTAGACGCCGAGGTTCAGGCCCAGGTTGCCGTCTTCATCGCGCACGTCCAATTGGTACGGGTTGTGGAATTCCGCCAGCCACTTCAAGGCCGCTGCATTGTCGTCCTTGTAGTTGATGCCGTAGATCACCACGCCCTTCTCCGCCAGCTTGTTCAGCACCGGGTGTTCCACGCGGCAAGAGATGCACCAGGTGGCCCACACGTTGACCAGAGCCGGCTTGCCGATCAGGTCTGCCTGGGTCAGGGTTTTATCGCCCTGCACCGTAGGCAACGAGAACGCCGGGAACGGCTTGCCGATCATCGCCGACGGCAGCTCGGCCGGGTCCAGGTACAGGCCGCGATACAAAAACACCGCGACCAGCAGAAACAACGCCAGTGGCAATACCATCAACCAACGCTTCATACCGCAGCTCCCTGCATGCCGAGGGCTTCACGCACCCGGCTCTTGACCTTGACCCGGTAACGCCGGTCCATCGCTGCCAGCAAACCACCGAAGCCGGTCAGCAGGCCGCCGAACCAGATCCAGCGCACAAACGGCTTGACGTGGACCCGCACGGCCCAGGCGCCCTCGCCCAGGGGTTCGCCCAAGGCGACATACAGGTCACGGGTGAACCCGGCGTCGATCCCGGCTTCGGTCATCATCGAGCTCTGTACGGTGTACAGGCGTTTTTCCGGGTGCAGCACGGCGATTTGCTTGCCGTTGCGCAGCACACGCACGGTGCCTTTGTCGGAGGTGAAGTTCGGCCCTTCGAAGTGCTTGGCGCCTTCAAAGACGAACTGGTAGCCGGCCAGGTCCATGGACTCGCCAGGGGCTAGGCGCAGGTCGCGCTCGGCGCTGTTCTGGCTGGACAGCACCACGCCCAGGGCGCACACGGCGATGCCAATGTGCGCGATCTGCATGCCCCAGTAGCTGCGCGTCAGGGTGGGCAGGCCTTTGATCAGGCCCTTGTGCCGGGTCTTGTCGAAGATATCGCGCACGCCGGCCAGCAACACCCAGGCCGCGAGCATAAAGGTGGCGAGCACTGCCCAGTTGAAGTCGCCGTAGGCAATCCCGGCAACCACCGACAGTGCAGCACTGCCCAGCAGCACGGGGATCAACATGCCCAGCAGCCATTTGACCGGGGTGTCTTTCCAGCGCACCAGCACGCCGATGGCCATTACCACCATCAGCAGGCCCATCAACGGGATGAACAATGCGTTGAAGTACGGCGGGCCGACCGACAGCTTGGCGCCGGTCAGGGCATCGAGCACCAGCGGATACAAAGTGCCCAGCAGGATCATCGAGGCCGCAACGATCAGCACCAGGTTATTACCCAGCAGCAGGGTTTCCCGCGACCACAGGTTGAAGCCGACGTGGCTCTTGACCACCGGCGCGCGCAGGGCAAACAGAGTCAGCGAACTACCGACTACACAGAGCAGGAAGATCAGGATGAACACACCACGCTCAGGGTCGGCGGCGAACGCGTGCACCGAGGTCAGCACGCCGGAACGCACGAGGAACGTGCCCAGCAGGCTCAGGGAGAAGGCGGCAATGGCCAGCAACACAGTCCAGCTCTTGAACACGCCGCGTTTTTCGGTGACGGCCAGGGAGTGGATCAGCGCCGTGCCCACCAGCCAGGGCATGAAGGAGGCGTTTTCCACCGGGTCCCAGAACCACCAGCCGCCCCAGCCGAGTTCGTAATAGGCCCACCACGAGCCCAGGGTGATGCCGATGCCGAGGAAGGCCCAGGCGACGATGGTCCATGGCCGCGACCAGCGCGCCCAGGCGGCGTCGAGACGCCCGCCGAGCAAGGCGGCGATGGCAAAGGCGAAGGCCACGGAGAAGCCCACATAGCCCATGTACAGCATCGGCGGGTGGACGATCAGGCCGATATCCTGCAGCAACGGGTTGAGGTCGCGACCGTCCACGGGAATCTGCGGCAGGATCCGCTCGAACGGGTTGGAGGTCATGATCAGGAACAGCAAAAAGCCGATGCTGATCATGCCCATCACCGCCAGCACCCGCGCCAGCATGACTTGCGGCAACTGCCGGGAGAACACCGACACGGCAAAGGTCCAGCCGCCGAGGATCAGGGCCCACAACAGCAGGGAGCCTTCGTGGGCGCCCCACACGGCGCTGAACTTGTAGTACCAGGGCAAGGCGCTGTTGGAGTTGCTGGCCACATAGGCGACGGAAAAGTCGTCGGTCATAAACGCGTACGTCAGGCAACCGAAGGCGAACGCCAGGAACGCGAACTGGCCCCAGGCGGCGGGCTGCGCCAGGCTCATCCACAGCCGGTCGCCGCGCCAGGCGCCCAGCAGCGGGACGATGGCCTGGACGATGGCAAAGCACAGGGCGAGGATCATCGCCAATTGGCCCAACTCGGGAACAAACAATGTAGAGGTCATTGCTTAACCCTCCTTGGCTGGGGTGGGCGCGGATTGGCCGCTGTCTTTAAGGGCCTTGGTCACTTCCGGCGGCATGTATTTTTCATCGTGCTTGGCCAACACTTCATCGGCCACCACCACGCCCTGGGCGTTGATCTTGCCCAAGGCAACGATGCCCTGCCCTTCGCGGAACAGGTCCGGGAGGATGCCGCGGTAGGTGATGGTCACGGATTTGTTGAAGTCGGTAACCACGAAGGTCACGTCCAGGGAGTCGCCGGAACGCTTCAGGGAGCCGGCCTCGACCATGCCACCGGCACGGATCCGCGTGTCTTGCGGCGCTTCGCCATTGGCGATCTGGGTCGGGGTATAGAACAGGTTGATGTTCTGCTGCAGGGCACTCAAGGCCAGGCCTACGGCTAACCCGACGCCCACCAGGATGGCAAGGATGATCAACAGACGCTTTCTACGCAGCGGATTCACTTATCGGTCTCCCGGCGCAGACGACGCGCCTCTTGTTGCAGGTAACGCTTGCGGGCCAGGATCGGCGCAACAACGTTGAGGGCCAGGACTGCCAGGCTGATGCCATAGGCTGTCCAGACGTACAGGCCGTGGTGGCCCATGGCGAGAAAATCACTGAAAGAGGCGAAACTCATCCACGGGCTCCCAGGCTGTTTTGCACTTCGACCTTGACCCAACTGGCGCGGGCTTCACGCTTGAGCACTTCGAGGCGCATGCGCATCAGCAACACTGCGCCGAAGAAGCAGTAGAAGCCCAGGACCATCAGCAGTAGCGGCGCCCACATTTCCACGGGCATCGCCGGTTTTTCAGTGAGGGTGAAGGTGGCGCCCTGGTGCAGGGTGTTCCACCACTCCACCGAGTACTTGATGATCGGGATATTGATCACGCCGACAATCGCCAGCACCGCGCAGGCCTTGGCGGCGCTGTCACGATTGCTGATCGCGTTGCCCAGGGCAATCAGACCGAAGTACAGAAACAGCAGAATCAACATGGACGTTAGTCGCGCATCCCAGACCCACCACGAGCCCCAGGTCGGTTTGCCCCAGATTGCCCCGGTGAGCAGCGCCACCGCGGTCATCCACGCACCGATGGGCGCCGCGCATTGCAGGGCGACGTCGGCCAGCTTCATCTTCCACACCAGCCCGACAATGCCGCACACCGCGAGCATCACGTAGCAGGACTGGGCCAGCAGCGCGGCGGGCACGTGGATATAGATGATGCGAAAGCTGTTGCCCTGCTGGTAGTCCGGTGGTGCGAAGGCCAGGCCCCAGACCAGGCCGATACCGATCAGCAGGAAGGCGGCGACGGCGAGCCAGGGCAGCATTTTGCCGCTGATCCCGTAGAACCACTTGGGCGAGCCGAGCTTGTGAAACCAGGTCCAGTTCATTGCTGTTTCCATCACGGTTGCTTCTTGTCGTTGCAAGAAGCTTAGGGTCTTTACTGACGCAGTGAAAATACCGGGTCAGACCTCATTATTCGCCGACGCTGATCTTCAGGCCGGCCGCTATAGCAAAGGGTGTCAGGGTTACCGCCAGGGCGGTCAGGCTGCCAAGCCACAAGAGGTAACCGGTCGCCGGCATCCCCATGAGCGCGGCCTGCAAGGCGCCGCTGCCCAGGATCAATACCGGGATATACAAAGGCAGAATCAGCAAGGCCAGCAACAGCCCCCCACGTTTCAGGCCCACCGTCAGTGCTGCACCCACCGCCCCCAGCAGGCTCAGCACCGGGGTACCTAGCAACAACGAGGCCAGCAAGACGGGCAGGCATTCGGCGGGCAGGCCCAGCATCATCGCCAGCAGCGGTGCGAGCAGGACCAGCGCCAGGCCGGAGAAGGCCCAGTGTGCCAGTACCTTGGCCAGAACCAGAAGAGGCAGAGGGTGCGACGAAAGGACCCACTGTTCAAGGGAACCATCTTCAAAATCACTGCGAAACAGCCCGTCCAGCGAGAGCAGGACGGACAAAAGGGCCGCGACCCACACCAGTCCCGGAGACAAGGTTTGCAACAGTTTAGTCTCGGGACCGACCGCCAACGGGAACAACGCGATGACAATCGCGAAGAACACCAGCGGGTTGGCCAGTTCAGCCGGGCGGCGACACAGCAAACGGGCTTCGCGGGCGACCAACAGGGCAAATACACTCATACCGACCACCGTCCCAGGTCCAGGTCGCGGTAACCGGCAGGCATGCGGGTCAAGGTGTGGTGGGTAGTGAGGACCACCATGCCGCCTTGCTCGCAGTGCCGGGCCAGGTGTTCTTCGAGCTGCGCCACGCCCTGCTTGTCGAGGGCGGTGAAGGGTTCGTCGAGGATCCACAACGGCGGGCCCTCCAGGTACAGGCGGGCCAGGGCCACCCGGCGCTGCTGGCCGGCCGACAGGGTATGGCACGGCACATCTTCGAAGCCCTTGAGCCCGACGGCCGCCAGGGCGTGCCAGATGGATGCGCGCGAGGCCGGATGATGCAGGGCGCTGAGCCAACAGAGGTTCTCTTCGGCCGTCAGCACATCCTTGATCCCCGCAGCGTGGCCGATCCACACCAGATTGCGCGCCAGCTCCGTGCGTTGCTCTTGCAGCGGCTTGCCATTGAGGCGCACCTGGCCTGCCGTGGGCTGCATCAAACCGGCCAGCAGGCGCAGCAGGCTGGTCTTGCCACTGCCGTTGGGGCCGCTGATCTGCACCATGTCGCCCGCCGACAGCCGCAACTCGAGGTGTTCGAACAGCATCCGCAGGTCTCGCTCACAGGCAAGCGCAACGGCTTCAAGTAGGGGGCTGGTCACAAGATCGCGGGCCTTTACGGTTCAAGTCGGCGGTGGAACGGCCGTTAAAGAGATGCACAATAACTGCATTGGCGGCCTGTTTTAGAGAGCTGGATCAATCAGTTGAGATGTTTTTGACCCGCTCTTTGAAGACGGGCGGCATTATACATGTGATGCCCTACTCTAAAGAGGGCAATTTCCTTGAGACGGCGGCCACGATGACCGGTGACATCAACCTTCCGACCCTGCCCCCTGCCCCGGCTTCCGGGCCCAGGCCTGCGCCTGCGGTGGGCGAACTGCTGAAACTGCTGGAGCCGCAGACAGGGTTGATCGACGCCGGCAAAACCGTGAACGCCGAGGTCCTGGCGCTCAAGCAAGGCGGTGAAGCCTTTCAGCTGTTGCTCAAGCTGACCCTTGAAGGTGGCCGGCAAACCCTGGTGCAGGCCGCGAGCAGCCAGCCACTGCCCCTGGGCAGCAATGTGGCGGTGAGCCAGACGGCATCGGGCGACCTGGCGATCAGCCTGCAGCAGGCCCTCAGCGCCAATGTCGCCGCCCTGACCCGCATCGACACCCACCAGTTGCCGGTGGGCACCTTGCTCCAGGCCAAGGTGCTGACCTCGCAGATGCTGCCCCAGGGCGCCGGGCAACCGGCGTTATACCGTTCGCTGGTGTCGGTGCTCAACAACGCCCTGAGCGGTACCACCCTGACCCTGGAAAGCCCGCAGCCGCTGCGCGTCGGTAGCTTGTTGAGTGCCGTGGTGCAGGGTGCGCAGACCCTGGATTTCGTGCCCCTGAGCGGGCTGCGCGATCAACTGGCGGTCAGCCAGCAACTGGCCGCCCAGCAAAGCCGCCAGGCCTCACTGGAGGGCGTGTTCAATGCCCTGAAAAACCTGCCCGATGACACCTCCGCGCAATTGCGCGCCGCCGTCGATCGCCTGCTGGCCGGGCTGCCGGATGTGGCGCAGGTCAGCAACCCCAAGGTGCTGGCGCAACTGCTGCACAACAGCGGCGTGTTCCTTGAAGCCAAGCTGCTGGCCGGGCAAAACCCGCAAGTGCCGCCGCTGGATATGAAAGGCAGCCTGCTGCGCCTGGTCAACGAATTGCTACCCGCCCTGCCCGCCAACACCAACCTCAACGCGATCCTGGCCGCCAATACCCTGGCGCAGATGCTGCCCAGCTTTGTCCGCAGCCCGCTGGGTACCCTCGGCCAGGTGGGCGCCCGCAACGCCCCGGGCGGCTTCCCATTGCCGGAGCGCCTGCTGCAGCGCCTGGACGGTGAAAACAGCCTGGAAACCCTGCTGCGCCTGGCCGCCGGCGCCATCTCGCGCTTGCAGAGCCATCAACTGTCGAGCCTGGAACAGAGTGGCACCACCGCCGATGGCCGCCTGCAAACCACCTGGCAACTGGAAATCCCCATGCGCACCTTGCAAGACATCGTGCCGCTGCAGGTCAAGTTCCAGCGCGAAGAGCCGGCGCCGGACAAGGACGAGCCGGAACGCAAGATCGAACGCGACGCGAAGAAGATGCTGTGGCGCGTGGAACTGGCCTTCGACATGGAGCCCCTGGGCCCCTTGCAGGTCCAGGCACAATTGAGCCAGGGCAAACTGTCCAGCCAGCTATGGGCCACCCGCCCCTACACCGCCAGCCTGATCGAAAGCCACCTGGGCAGCCTGCGCGAGCGTCTGGTGTCGTCGGGCCTCAATGTCGGCGACCTCGACTGCCACCTCGGCACCCCGCCCCGCGGGCCAAAGACCGGGCTGGAACAACGCTGGGTGGATGAAACCGCATGAAAAACCCCAACCCACCACGCCAGGCCATCGCCCTCAAATACGACGGCAAAGCCGCTCCCGCCCTGACCGCCAAAGGCGACGACGCCCTGGCCGAAGCCATCCTGAAGTTGGCGCGCGAACATGAAGTCCCGATTTATGAAAATGCCGAGCTGGTGAAACTGCTGGCGCGCATGGAGTTGGGTGACAGCATTCCCGAAGAGCTGTACCGCACCATCGCCGAGATTATTGCGTTTGCCTGGACGCTCAAAGGCAAGTTCCCCGCGGGGTATGACCCGAATGCCGAGCCAGTGGAGCGGGATGTGACGGCGCGCGGGGATGATTACTGACGTTTCGAGGATGCACACAGATCAAAAAATGTGGGAGCGGGCTTGCTCGCGAAAGCGGTGGGTCAGTCGGTACATGTATTGACTGACCCACCGCTTTCGCGAGCAAGCCCGCTCCCACATGGGAATTGCGGCGGGTGCTGGAAGTGGGGGCGGTAAAAATAAGTGTGGGCTGGCTTGCCTGCTCCCACATTTGAATCAATAGCGTGTCAGCTTTTGTGCAACTCCCACATTGGAACTGCGGCGAGTGCTGGAAGTGGGGGCGACAAAAAACAAGTGTGGGAGCTGGCTTGCCTGCGATGGCGGTGGGTCAGTCGGTACAGCCTTGGCTGACACACCGCCATCGCGGGCAAGCCCGCTCCCACATTTGAATCAGTAGAGTGTCAGCTTTTGTGCAACTCCCACATTGGAACTGCGGCGAGTGCTGGAAGTGGGGGCGACAAAAAACAAGTGTGGGAGCTGGCTTGCCTGCGATGGCGGTGGGTCAGTCGGTACATGTATTGACTGACCCACCGCTTTCGCGAGCAAGCCTGCTCCTACATTTGAATCAGTACAGTGTCAGCTTTTGTGCAACTTGCTCATCAACTGTGCCTCGGCCTGGGTCAGGCCGCAGGATTGGGTCAGTTCGTCCACCGTAGCGCCCATGCCCACCAGTTTTGCCGCCTGGGCAAAAGACAGGTTGGCCGGGTCGCGCTGTTCCAGTGCCGACAGTTTGTCGGGCAACGGGGCGAGGATGGCGCGCAGTTCGTGCACGTCCTCCCCTACCCGCACGGCGCTTTGCTGGTAGTTGTCCACGCGCTTGGCCATCTCGCGCAGGCGCTGGTCGCGCACGGCGTCGCGCTCGGCCTGTTGCAAGGCCAATTCGCGTTGCTGGCGCATATGGCGCAGCAATACCACTACAGTCCCGACCCACAGCAGGGCCAGGACGATTACCGCTACCTCAAGCATCAATCAGATGTTCTCCAGGTCCGACCACTCTTCTTCGCTCATCATCTTGTCCAGCTCAACCAGGATCAGCAGCTCGCCGTTCTTGTTGCACACACCCTGGATGAACTTGGCCGATTCTTCGTTGCCGACATTCGGCGCGGTCTCGACTTCCGATTGGCGCAGGTAAACCACTTCGGCCACGCTGTCGACCATGATCCCGACCACTTGCTTGTCGGCTTCGATGATGACGATACGCGTGTTGTCGTTGACTTCAGTCGGCATCAGGCCAAAACGCTGGCGCGTGTCGATCACGGTCACCACGTTGCCGCGCAGGTTGATGATGCCCAGCACGTAGCTCGGCGCACCCGGCACTGGCGCGATTTCGGTGTAGCGCAGCACTTCCTGCACGCGCATCACGTTGATGCCGTAAGACTCGTTGTCCAGCTTGAAGGTTACCCATTGCAGAATCGGATCATCCAAACCCTGTGCGGACGCTGACTTATTCATACCCCTGACCCCTTCAAATACCGTTGATAACGGCGTGTGTTCTTCTTTGGCAGCACCGTGGTACTGCGCCTCTTATCAAGTACGTTTGTTACCTGGCAGATCTTTTACCGCGCCGCTGGCTATCAGCTCCGCCAATTCGGCGACATCCAGCAGCGCGCACATATGTTCGATCACGGTGCCCGCCAGCCATGGCCGCTGGCCACGGTGGCTGCGCCATTTGATTTCATTGGGGTCCAGGCGCAGCGAACGGCTGACCTGATGCACCGCCAGCCCCCATTCGTAGCCCTGCACCGAGATCACGTATTGCAGGCCCTGGCGGAAATCGTCGCGATAGCGGTCGGGCATCACCCAGCGCGCAGTATCCAGCACCTTGAGGTTGCCGGCCTGGCTCGGCAGGATCCCGAGGAACCACTCCGGCTGGCCAAACAACGGCGTCAATTCCTGGCCTTCCAGGGAGTAAATCGACCCCAGGCACACCAGCGGCACCGCCAGGGTCAACCCGGCCACATCGAACAGCAGGCATTCGAACGACTCGGCAGCCCACGCTGGCCGACCATCGGTTTCCACCGGTGGCGGCGTAATGCTCGGCGGTCGATGCACCTCGGCCACCGGCGGCACCAGCACCAGAGGTGCAGGCGTTTCCACGACCGCGACGGCGACAGGCACCGCCAACGCATCACGGGCCTGCTCTTCGAGGACCGCCAGTTGAAACTCATCCAGGCTGGCCTCAGCCTCGACCACAGGCACCGCCAGCACTTCATCCAGCACCAGGATCGGCTCGGGCAGCACTTCCTCGGTCGCATCCTGCAGCAGTGCGTCCAGGTAGGACTGCAGCGCCAGTTGCGGCCGGGTCTTGATATCGACAGGAC
The DNA here is from genome assembly GCF_030687625.1 of Pseudomonas sp. FP2294. NCBI lineage: Bacteria > Pseudomonadati > Pseudomonadota > Gammaproteobacteria > Pseudomonadales > Pseudomonadaceae > Pseudomonas > Pseudomonas sp. FP2294. The sequence continues at coordinate 1,648,925 of NZ_CP117441.1, read as the reverse complement.
GATTCATCTGTATGCCCACGCGCACGCACCGTTAACCGTGTATTCAAAGGTTATCGGCCTGCCCGCGCTCGGACTTGAATCAAAAGTCCGTGACATCAGGCAAAACCCATCGCGGGCAAGACTCGCTCCTACAGGGTTGTTCATTTCACGCCACCTGCGCCACAAGTTGCTGGGCCAGCAGATGCTTGAGCAAGGCGCGATACGCCAGCACGCCACGGCTTTTGCCATCGAATTGCGAGGGCGCGAGGCCGGCGCGGCTGGCGTCACGCAAGCGCGTGTCCACCGGGATATAGCCTTGCCAGATGGTCTCGGGGTAAGCATCGCGCAGTACGCGCAGGGTGCCGAGGGAGGCCTGGGTGCGACGGTCGAACAGGGTCGGCACGATGCTGAACGGCAACGCCTGTTTGCGCGAACGGTTGATCATCGCCAGGGTATTGACCATGCGCTCCAGGCCTTTGACCGCCAAGTGCTCGGTCTGCACCGGGATCACCAGCTGCTGGCTGGCCGCCAGGGCATTGACCATCAGTACGCCGAGCAATGGCGGGCTGTCGATGATGGCGTAGTCGAAGTCCTGCCACAGTTGCGCCAGGCTCTTGGCGATCACCAGGCCCAGGCCGCTCTGCCCCGGCGACTGGCGCTCGAGGGTGGCCAGGGCGGTGCTGGAGGGCAACAGGGAAATCTTCTCGTTGCTGGTGGGCAGCAGCAGTTGCCCGGGCAAGCCTGCGGGGACGCTGCCCTTGTGCAGGAACAGGTCAAAGCAGCTGTGTTCCAGGGCATCGGGGTCGTAGCCGAAATAGCTGGTCATCGAGCCATGGGGATCCAGGTCGACAATGACCACGCGCTTGCCCGCCTCGGCCAGCAGGCCGGCTAAGGCGATGGAGGTGGTGGTCTTGCCGACCCCACCTTTTTGATTGGCAACTGCCCAGACTCTCATTCGGATTGTTCCTCCCGGCAGGCACTGGCTCGACCGAGAAATAGCACGAGGTTATAGAGCCGGTGACAGAGAATTGACGGCACTCTCACGAACCGGCGGCTTTACGGGCGTCGGTGCAGTTTGTGTGCCAGCCCGCTTCATTGCAGCATCAGGTTGTGCATTGGCCGCACCGGTAGCAGTCAGGCTGCGCCGCACATCGAGGTTGCGCGACACCACCAACACTACCCGCCGGTTGCGCGCGCGACCTTCGGCCGTCGCATTATTGGCCACCGGCTGGAATTCGCCGTACCCCACCGACGCCAGGCGCCCGGGGTTCACACCCTGCATAGCCAGCATGCGCACGATGCTCGCCGAGCGCGCCGACGACAGTTCCCAGTTGGTGGGAAATTGCGCGGTATGGATCGGCTGGTCATCGGTAAAGCCTTCGACGTGGATCGGGTTGTCGAAGGGTTTGAGGATGGCCGCCACCTTGTCGATGATGCTGAAGGCTATGTCGCTGGGGATGGCATCGGCGCTGGCGAACAGCAGGCTGGAGTTAAGCTCGATCTCCACCCACAACTCATTGCCACGAATGGTCATCTGGTTGGAGCTGATCAGGTCGCCAAACGCCGCGCTGATATCGTCGGCGATGCTCTTGAGCGGGTCGCTGCCGCCACTGATGCCGGCGTCGGTCTCGTCGCTGTCCTTGACCAGCGGTTTGGCCGGGGTGGTGGTCTTGGGCCGTTCGTCGCCAATGGGAATCGGTTTGAGGGCCCGGTCCGAATCGGTAAATACGCCTACCAGGGCTTCGGAGATAACCTTGTACTTGCCTTCGTTGATCGAGGAAATGGAGTACATCACCACAAAAAAGGCGAACAGCAAGGTGATGAAGTCGGCGTAGGACACCAGCCAGCGTTCATGATTGACGTGCTCTTCAGGCTCGCGGCGGCGACGGCTCACAGGCAATACCCCCCATCAATCCATGAAGCCCTGGAGCTTCAATTCAATGGAGCGCGGGTTCTCACCCTCGGCAATCGACAGGATGCCCTCCAGCAGCATTTCCCGGTAACGGGACTGGCGCATGGCAATGGATTTGAGCTTGCTGGCAATCGGCAGCAGCAACAGGTTGGCACTGGCCACGCCATAGATGGTGGCGACGAACGCCACGGCAATGCCGCTGCCCAGTTGCGAGGGGTCGGCCAGGTTGCCCATCACGTGGATCAAGCCCATCACCGCACCGATGATGCCGATGGTCGGCGCGTAGCCGCCCATGCTTTCAAAGACTTTGGCCGCGTTGATATCGCGGCTTTCCTGGGTGTAGAAGTCCACTTCGAGGATGCTGCGGATGGCTTCCGGCTCGGCGCCGTCCACCAGCAGTTGCAGGCCTTTGCGTGCGTAGCTGTCGGGTTCGGCATCGGCCACGCCTTCCAGGCCCAGCAGGCCCTCCTTGCGCGCGGTGAGGCTCCAGTTGACCACGCGGTCGATACCGCCGGCCAGGTCCACGCGTGGCGGGAAAATGATCCACACCAGGATCTGCATCGCCCGCTTGAATGAGCTCAGGGGCGACTGCAACAGCGCCGCGCCGACGGTGCCGCCGATCACGATCAGCGCCGCCGGACCGTTGGCCAGCGCGCCAAGATGGCCGCCTTCCAGGTAGTTGCCACCGATAATGGCGACAAACGCCAGAAGGATCCCAACCAGGCTCAACACATCCATCAGTGACAGGCCTCCACCAGGTGCTTGCCGATGTCATCCAGGCTGTAGACCGCGTCGGCCAGGTCGGCCTTGACGATAGCCATGGGCATGCCATAGATCACGCAACTGGCTTCGTCCTGGGCCCAGATCGAGCTACCGCCCTGCTTGAGCAGGCGCGCGCCTTCACGACCGTCGGCGCCCATGCCGGTGAGGACCACCGCCAGAACTTTGTCACCGTAGGACTTGGCCGCCGAACCGAAGGTGATATCCACGCACGGCTTGTAGTTCAGGCGCTCGTCACCCGGCAGGATTTTCACCGCGCCGCGACCGTCGACCATCATTTGCTTGCCACCGGGGGCCAGCAACGCCAGGCCCGGGCGCAGGATGTCGCCGTCTTCGGCTTCCTTGACGCTGATGCGGCACAGCTTGTCCAGGCGCTCGGCAAAGGCCTTGGTGAACGCGGCGGGCATATGCTGGATCAACACGATCGGCGCAGGGAAGTTGGCCGGCAACTGGGTCAAGACGCGCTGCAAGGCCACCGGGCCGCCAGTGGACGTGCCAATGGCCACCAGCTTGTAGGCCTTGCGCTTGGGCGCGGGCGACGACGCACTGGGCGCCGGCGCACGCGTCGGGGCCACGGCAGGCCGTGCCACAGGGGCAGGAGCCGGGCGCCCGAAACTGCTGCTGGTCGGTGCCGGCGCCGGTACCGGGGCGGGAGCCACCGGCGCGCGGAAGCTGCTGCGGTTGCTGCGCGAGATGCTGTGCACCTTCTCGCAGAGCATCTGCTTGACCTTTTCCGGGTTGCGCGAGATGTCTTCGAAATTCTTCGGCAGAAAGTCCACGGCGCCAGCGTCCAGCGCGTCGAGGGTCACCCGGGCGCCTTCGTGGGTCAGCGACGAGAACATCAAGACCGGGGTCGGGCAACGCTGCATGATGTGGCGCACGGCGGTGATGCCATCCATCATCGGCATCTCGTAGTCCATGGTGATCACGTCCGGCTTCAATGCCAGGGCCTGATCAATCGCCTCTTTGCCATTGGTGGCCGTACCGACCACCTGGATGTTGGAATCCGCTGAAAGAATTTCCGAGACGCGGCGGCGGAAGAAACCCGAATCGTCCACCACCAGAACCTTGACTACCATAACCACTCCGTTAGGCCGGGCGAGGGACAACCGCCCTGCCCGGGCCGAATCAAATACGCCGTGCGGCGTAACGCTTGAGCATGCTCGGAACATCGAGAATCAGCGCGATCCGACCGTCACCGGTAATGGTCGCACCCGACATGCCTGGCGTTCCTTGCAGCATCTTGCCCAATGGCTTGATGACTACTTCTTCCTGGCCAACCAGTTGATCGACGACAAAGCCGATACGCTGGGTGCCCACGGACAGGATCACCACGTGGCCTTCGCGCTGCTCTTCATGAGCGGCAGACGCCACCAGCCAACGCTTGAGGTAGAACAGAGGCAGGGCCTTGTCCCGCACAATCACCACTTCCTGGCCGTCGACCACGTTGGTGCGCGACAGGTCGAGGTGGAAGATTTCGTTGACGTTGACCAGCGGGAAGGCGAACGCCTGGTTGCCCAGCATCACCATCAGGGTCGGCATGATCGCCAGGGTCAACGGCACCTTGATGACGATCTTCGAACCTTGGCCCTTGGTCGAGTAAATATTGATCGAGCCATTGAGCTGGCTGATCTTGGTCTTCACCACGTCCATGCCCACGCCACGGCCGGACACATCGGAAATCTCGGTCTTGGTCGAGAAGCCCGGGGCGAAAATCAGGTTGTAGCACTCGGTATCGGTCAGGCGGTCGGCGGCGTCCTTGTCCATGACGCCGCGTTTGACCGCGATGCCGCGCAGGATATTGGAGTCCATACCTTTGCCGTCATCGGTGATCGACAGCAGGATATGGTCGCCTTCCTGTTCGGCCGCCAGGATCACTTTGCCCAGACGCGGCTTGCCACTGGCTTCGCGCTCCTCCGGAGTTTCCACACCGTGGTCGACCGCGTTGCGCACCAAGTGGACCAGCGGGTCGGCCAGGGCCTCGACCAGGTTTTTGTCGAGGTCGGTCTCTTCACCCACCAGTTCCAGGGCGATCTCTTTTTTCAACTGCCGGGCCAAGTCACGCACCAGGCGCGGGAAGCGCCCGAAGACTTTCTTGATCGGCTGCATGCGCGTTTTCATCACCGCGGTCTGCAGGTCGGCAGTGACCACGTCGAGGTTCGACACGGCCTTTTGCATGGCTTCGTCGCCACTGCTCAAGCCCAGGCGTACCAGGCGGTTACGCACCAGCACCAGTTCGCCGACCATGTTCATGATGTCGTCCAGGCGCGCGGTATCGACCCGCACGGTGGTTTCGGCTTCACTGGCCGGGGCTTTGTCGGCAGGTGCCGGAGCGCGGGCTGGCGCCGGGGCGGCGGCACGGGCGGGAGCCGGTGCGGCGGCCTTGGCAGCAACGGGTGCCGGCTTGGCCACCGCTGCGGTGGCGGTCGCGGCGGCTGCGGCGGCAGGTGCCACCTCGGAAAACTTGCCCTTGCCGTGCAACTCATCCAGCAGGGATTCGAATTCGTGATCGCTGATCAGGCCATCCGCCGCCGGTGCGGCAGCCGGCGCCGCAGCCGGTGCAGCCGCAGCCGCCGCAGCGACTGCCGGCAACGCCTCGGCAGCAAACGAGCCCTTGCCATGCAACTGATCCAGCAGTGCTTCAAATTCGTCGTCGGTGATATCGGTGCTGGCCGCTGGCGCAGCAGGCTCCACCGGCGTCGGTGCGGCTGCCACGGCGTCCGGGGCGAACTGGCCCTTGCCGTGCAACTGGTCGAGCAATGACTCGAACTCGGCGTCGGTGATGTCTTCGGTGGTCGGCACCATCGGCGGCGCAGCTGCGGCCGGGGCTTCTGCCTCGGCCTTGACCGCATTGAGGGAGTCCAGCAGTTGCTCGAACTCGCTGTCAGTGACGTCGGGTTCGGCCACTGGCTCAGGCGCCGCCTCAACCACCGGGGCGGCAGCTACCGCGCCAGGCTCTGCCAGGCGCGCCAGGGCGGCCAGCAGTTCCGGGGTGGCAGCCGTAATGGGTGCGCGTTCGCGCACTTCATTGAACATGCCGTTGACCGCGTCCAGGGCTTCGAGGATCACGTCCATCAATTCCGAATCAACGTGCCGCTCACCCTTGCGCAGGATGTCGAACACGTTTTCGGCGATGTGGCAGCACTCCACCAGCTCATGGAGCTGGAGGAAGCCGGCGCCCCCTTTTACAGTGTGAAAACCGCGAAAAATTGCATTGAGCAGGTTCGCATCATCCGGTCGGCTTTCCAGCTCGACCAGTTGCTCGGACAACTGCTCTAGAATTTCGCCGGCCTCTACAAGGAAATCCTGAAGGATTTCTTCATCGGCGCCGAAGCTCATATTGCGTGCTCCTTAGAAGCCTAAACTGGACAGCAAATCGTCTACGTCATCTTGACCTGACATAACGTCTTCACGTTTATCGGCATGAATCTGCGGACCTTCACCCTTGGCGAGGTGTTTTTGTGGATCTTTTTCCGAGAGGATCGCTTCGCGGTCGTGTTCGATGCCGGCAAAACGGTCGACTTGGCCAGCCATCAGCACCAGTTTGAGCAGGTTGCTTTCCACTTCGGTGACCAGCAGGGTCACGCGCTTGATCACCTGACCGGTAAGGTCCTGGTAATCCTGGGCCAGCAGAATGTCATTGAGGTTGCTGGAAACCGTACGGTTTTCCTGCTCGCTGCGTGACAGGAAGCCTTCGACCCGACGCGCCAGGTCACGAAATTCTTCAGCGCCCACTTCGCGCCGCATGAAGCGGCCCCAGTCGGTGCTCAACGCCTTGGCCTCGTTGGCCATGCCGTTCACCAGGGGCGTGGCGTTTTCCACCAGGTCCATGGTGCGATTGGCTGCCGCCTCAGTCAGCCTGACCACATAGGACAGGCGTTCGGTGGCATCAGTGATCTGCGAGATTTCCTCGGCCTGGGGCATGTGCGGGTCGATCTGGAAATTGACGATCGCACTGTGCAACTCACGGGTGAGCTTGCCCACTTCCTGATACAGGCCGCGGTCGCGGGTCTGGTTGAGCTCATGGATCAACTGCACTGCGTCGCCGAACTGGCCTTTTTCCAGGCTTTCGACGAGTTGGTGAGCATGTTTTTTCAGGGTCGACTCAAAGTCGGCCTGCGATGATTCTTTATGCTCCATAGCTCCCCCGTGGCAGCATCAATGACCGATGCGTTCGAAGATTTTTTCAATCTTCTCTTTCAAGGCCAGTGCAGTGAATGGCTTGACCACGTAGCCGTTGACCCCGGCCTGGGCGGCTTCGATGATCTGTTCACGCTTGGCTTCAGCGGTCACCATCAGCACAGGCAGGCTGCGCAGCTTTTCATCAGCGCGCACGTGGCGCAGTAGATCAATGCCGGTCATGCCAGGCATGTTCCAGTCAGTTACCAGAAAGTCGATGCTCCCGCTGTTGAGGATCGGAATCGCCGTAATGCCGTCATCCGCCTCGACCGTGTTAGTGAACCCAAGGTCACGCAACAGGTTTTTTATGATCCGCCGCATCGTTGAGAAGTCATCAACGATGAGGATTTTCATGTTCTTGTCCAATTCGACCTCCAAGCAGTCTTAAACGCGTCCAGCACCTGGGCGCGCCATATCATTCAACAGGCATTACACAAAAAGGACTGCTGGGCACATCACGGGCCGCTCCCGCCGGGCTTGCGCCCTGGCGGTTATCGTTCGCAGTGTCCCCACACTGCCTGTCAGCGCGCTCGCCACTCTCCCAAACGCCCCCGCAAGCGGGCCGCGCATTGGCTATGAAGCTGGCTGACCCGCGATTCGCTGACCCCCAGGACCTCACCGATTTCCTTGAGGTTCAGCTCTTCGTCGTAGTACAGCGCCAACACCAGCCGCTCACGTTCCGGCAGATTGGCAATCGCCTCTGCCAGGGCGCCCTGGAAGCGTTCATCTTCCAGGTCGCGTGAAGGCTCCTGGTGAGCACTCGCGCCATCCTCATGCAGCCCTTCATGTTCGCCGTCCTGTAGCAGGTCGTCGAAACTGAACAGGCGGCTGCCCAAGGTATCGTTCAAAATCCCGTAGTAATCGTCGAGACTCAATTGGAGTTCGGCCGCAACTTCGTGATCTTTAGCGTCGCGACCGGTTTTTGCTTCAATTGAGCGAATTGCGTCACTCACCATCCGGGTATTGCGGTGGACCGAACGCGGCGCCCAATCACCTTTACGCACCTCATCGAGCATCGCGCCACGGATACGGATACCCGCATACGTCTCGAAACTCGCACCCTTGCTCGCGTCGTACTTGGTCGACACTTCGAGCAGGCCGATCATGCCCGCCTGGATCAGGTCTTCGACCTGGACACTGGCGGGCAGGCGTGCCAGCAGGTGGTAGGCAATGCGCTTGACCAGGGGCGCATAGCGCTCGATCAATTCGCCCTGGCTGTCACGCGCCGACTTTTTGTAAAGGTTGTAGCCGCTGGCTGTCATAGCACCGGTCCTGCACTCGTCTGATGCACCAATCGCTCGACGAAAAACTCCAGATGCCCCCGGGGATTGGCGGGCAGTGGCCAGGTATCGACCTTCTGAGCAATTGCCTTGAACGCCAACGCGCATTTCGAACGAGGGAACGCTTCATAGACTGCACGCTGCTTTTGCACAGCCTTGCGCACACACTCGTCATAGGGAACTGCGCCGACGTATTGTAAGGCGACATCGAGGAAGCGATCCGTGACCTTGGTCAACTTGGCGAACAGGTTGCGCCCTTCTTGCGGGCTCTGGGCCATGTTGGCCAGCACGCGGAAGCGGTTCATGCCGTAGTCGCGGTTGAGCAGTTTGATCAGGGCGTAGGCGTCGGTGATCGAGGTGGGCTCGTCGCAGACCACCAGCAAGACTTCCTGCGCGGCGCGCACGAAGCTGACCACGGACTCGCCAATCCCGGCGGCGGTGTCGATCACCAGCACGTCGAGGTTGTCGCCGATATCACTGAAGGCCTGGATCAGGCCGGCATGCTGCGCCGGGCTCAGATGCACCATGCTCTGGGTGCCGGAGGCGGCCGGGACGATGCGAATCCCCCCGGGCCCCTGTAACAGCACATCGCGCAGCTCACAGCGGCCCTCAATGACATCGGCCAGGGTATGTTTGGGCGTCAGTCCCAGCAGAACGTCAACGTTCGCCAGGCCCAGGTCGGCATCCAGCAGCATGACGCGGCGGCCAAGCTCTGCCAGGGCCAGGGACAAATTCACTGACACGTTAGTTTTCCCGACGCCACCTTTGCCGCCGGTCACCGCGATCACCTGTACGGGATGCATGCTGCCCATGTTCTTTCTTTACCTTGTCTTGCTTAGCCGCAGGCTACATAGGGTGGCCGCGGTAGCAGACCATCAATGTAGGTACATTGCACTGTGTTCATGTTGCCTTTCAGCCGACCCGTTTGGCTGGGTTGTGATAGAGGTCGGCGAACATATCCGCCATCGCCTCTTCACTGGGTTCATCCTGCATTTGCACACTGACCGCACGGCTGACCAACTGATGACGGCGCGGCAGATGTAAGTCATCCGGGATCCGCGGCCCGTCGGTCAGGTAGGCGACCGGTAATTCATGGCTGATGGCAAGGCTCAACACTTCGCCCAGGCTTGCGGTTTCATCCAGCTTAGTCAGGATGCAACCGGCCAGCCCGCAACGCTTGTAGCTGTGGTACGCAGCAGTCAGAACCTGTTTTTGGCTGGTGGTTGCAAGTACCAGGTAATTTTTCGACTTGATCCCGCGCCCGGCCAGGCTTTCCAGTTGCATGCGCAATGCCGGGTCGCTGGCTTGCAGGCCGGCGGTATCAATCAGCACCACGCGCTTGCGCAGCAGTGGGTCGAGGGCGTTGGCCAGGGACTGGCCCGGGTCGACATGGGTCACCGGCACATTGAGGATCCGGCCCAGGGTCTTGAGCTGTTCCTGCGCGCCGATGCGGTAGCTGTCCATGCTCACCAGGGCAATGTTGTGGGCGCCGTACTTGAGAACATAACGGGCGGCCAGCTTGGCCAGGGTGGTGGTCTTGCCCATGCCGGCAGGGCCGACCATGGCAATCACGCCACCTTCTTCAAGGGGTTCGATTTCCGGGGTCTGGATCATCCGCGCCAGGTGCGCCAGCAACATGCGCCAGGCTTGGCGAGGTTCTTCAATGCCGGTGGTCAGCTCCAGCAGGTCGCGGGACAACGGGCCGGACAGGCCAATGCGTTGCAGACGGCGCCAGAGGTTAGCCTGTTGCGGCTTGCTGCCCTGCAACTGGTTCCAGGCCAGCGAGCCCAACTGCACTTCCAAAAGCTCGCGCAGGCCATTGAGTTCAAAACGCATCGAGTCAAACACGCGCTGGTCAACCGCAGCGGCCGGTGCTGGCGCGGCGGGACGTGGCGGCTCGACAAAAGTCGGCTCTACCAGTGGCTCGGCCGCCGTCAGCGGCAGGCCGGCAAACAATTGGCGATTAGTGGTCGCATCGCTGTCGCCCCGCATGCTCAGCTCGGCCTGGGCCGAGACAATGCGCGAGGCGGTCTTGCGCAACTCGTCTTCGAGTTCCATGTTCGGTACACGCGGCGCCAGGGCCTGGGGTTTGTAATCCAGGGCAGCCGTCAGCTCGACACCGCCGGCAATGCGACGGTTACCGATAATAGCCGCGTCGGCGCCCAGCTCATCACGAACCAGCTTCATGGCCTGACGCATATCGGCGGCGAAAAAACGCTTTACTTGCATAACCCACTACCTCAGCCGTTGGGCCCTACTGTCGCGACGATAGTCACTTGCTTATTGTCAGGAATTTCCTGGTAAGCCAAAACGTGCAAATTCGGTACTGCCAGGCGTCCAAACCGCGACAACATCGCTCGGACGGGGCCTGCCACCAGCAGAATCACCGGTTGGCCCTGCATTTCCTGACGCTGTGCGGCGTCGATCAACGAACGCTGCAGCTTTTCAGCCATGCTTGGCTCCAGCAGAACGCCCTCTTCCTGGCCTTGCCCTGCCTTCTGGATACTATTGAGCAATATTTGTTCCAACCTTGGCTCCAAGGTGATTACAGGCAGCTCAGAGTCAAGCCCTACAATGCTTTGGACGATTGCACGCGACAATCCGACGCGCACCGCCGCTACCAGCGCGGCAGTATCTTGACTCTTGGCGGCATTGTTGGCGACAGCCTCGGCAATGCTGCGAATGTCCCGCACCGGCACCTGTTCGGCCAACAGCGCTTGCAACACCTTGAGCAGTTGCGACAGCGACAATACCCCCGGCACCAGCTCTTCAGCCAGCTTAGGCGAGGCTTTGGCCAGCAATTGCATGAGTTGCTGGACTTCTTCGTGACCAATCAGCTCGTGGGAGTGCTTGTACAGAATCTGGTTGAGGTGCGTGGCGACCACGGTGCTGGCGTCGACCACGGTGTAACCCAGGGACTGTGCCTGGCTACGCTGGCTGACTTCGATCCACACCGCGTCCAGGCCAAAAGCCGGATCTTTGGCGGTTATGCCGCTGAGGGAGCCGAATACCTGGCCGGGGTTGATAGCCAGTTCGCGGTCGGGGTAGATCTCGGCTTCGGCCAGGGTCACGCCCATCAGCGTCAGGCGGTAGGCGCTGGGGGCCAGGTCGAGGTTGTCGCGGATATGCACGGTGGGCATCAAAAAACCCAGGTCCTGGGACAGCTTCTTGCGCACGCCCTTGATCCGCGCCAGCAACTGGCCGCCCTGGTTACGGTCCACCAGGGGAATCAGACGGTAGCCGACTTCCAGGCCGATCATGTCGATGGGGGTCACGTCATCCCAGCCCAACTCCTTGGTTTCCTGGGCGCGGGCCGGCGACGGCAGCAGATCCTGCTGGCGCTCCACCTCTTTCAAGGCCTGGACCTTGATGATGTTTTGCTTCTTCCAGAACAGGTACGCCCCGCCGGCGGCCAGGGCGGCCATGGTCAGGAAGGAGAAGTGCGGCATGCCCGGCACAATGCCCATGATCGCCATGATGCCGGCCGCCACGGCCAGAGCCTTGGGCGAAGCGAACATCTGGCGGTTGATCTGCTTGCCCATGTCTTCGGAGCCGGACGCACGGGTCACCATGATCGCCGCAGCTGTAGATAACAACAGTGATGGCAATTGCGCCACCAAACCGTCACCAATGGTCAGCAAGGCGTACACCTTACCTGCATCGCCGAAGGTCATGCCGTGCTGGAAGATACCGACCGCGATGCCGCCGATCAGGTTGATAAACAGAATCAGCAGGCCGGCAATGGCGTCGCCGCGCACGAACTTGCTGGCACCGTCCATGGAGCCATAGAACTCGGCTTCCTGGGCCACTTCCGAGCGGCGGGCCTTGGCCTGGTTCTGGTCGATCAGCCCGGCGTTGAGATCGGCGTCGATCGCCATTTGCTTGCCGGGCATGGCGTCGAGGGTAAAACGCGCGCTCACCTCGGAAATCCGCCCGGCGCCCTTGGTCACTACCACGAAGTTGATGATCATCAGGATCGCAAACACCACGACACCGACCACGTAGTTACCGCCGATCACCACCTCGCCGAAAGCCTGGATCACCTTACCGGCGGCGGCGTGGCCGTCCTGGCCGTTCAGCATCACCACCCGCGTAGAGGCCACGTTAAGGGCCAGGCGCAGCAGCGTGGCAACCAGCAAAATGGTGGGAAAGACCGCAAAATCCAAAGGCCGCAGGGCGTACACGCAAACCAGCAGCACGACGATGGACAAGGCAATGTTGAAGGTGAAGAACACGTCCAGCAGGAACGGCGGTATCGGCAACATCATCATTGCCAGCATGACCAACAGCAACAGCGGCACACCCAGATTGCCTCGCGAGAGGTCCGTCAGGGTGCCACGGGCTGTGCTGAGCATATTAGAGCGATCCACCGGTATTCCTCGTCACCTTGAAGCAAACTTTTGACGCCGAGAGGCGTCCTGAAGGCGGTATTGCAAGAAGCCTTCCAACTTTTGCTTCAGGGACGAGATCGTTCCCACGCAGGAGCGTGGGAACGATCATCAGAGTGGACGCACGTTTGATGCCTGCTTGCCTTTCGGACCCTCTACGACTTCATATTCCACCTTCTGGCCCTCCACCAGCGACTTGATGCCGCCGCTTTGAATGTCCGAGAAGTGCACAAACAGGTCCTCTCCTCCGGCGTCTTGCGTGATGAATCCAAAGCCCTTTGAATCGGTAAACCACTTCACTGTGCCAGTTGCCATTGCCCTTCTCCCGAATCCGCATGTTCCCGGTCTATCAAAGCGCCCTGCACGGGGGCTGGCTACTGTCAAAGTTGACAGGTCGGAAGGGAGTTGGACGAACGGCAAGCATCTGTTCCGACGCCATCGCGGGCAAGCCCGGCTCCCACACTGGAATGCGATCAAATGTGGGAGCCGGGCTTGCCCGCGATGGCGCCGGAAGAGGCAGCAGAAGACTCAAGAATCGCGACGCAAATCCGGCGGAATCGGCAAGTCCTTGAGCGGGTCCGGACGTTTGCCCTTGCCGGCACGGTATTGGCGGATCTGATACACGTAGGCCAACACCTGGGCCACCGCCAGGTACAACCCGGCCGGGATCTCGTGGTCGAGGTCAGTGGAGTAGAAGATCGAACGCGCCAGCGCCGGCGATTCCAGCAGCAAGATGTCATTGGCCTGGGCGATTTCGCGGATTTTCAAGGCAGTGAAGTCGCTGCCCTTGGCCAGCAGCAGCGGCGCGCCGCCCTTCTCCGCGTCGTACTTGAGCGCCACGGCGTAGTGGGTCGGGTTGGTGATGACCACGTCGGCGTCGGGCACCGAGGCCATCATCTTGCGCTGGGACATTTCGCGCTGCAGCTGGCGAATCCGCTGCTTCACTTCCGGTTTGCCTTCCTGATCCTTATGCTCGTCGCGCACTTCCTGCTTGGTCATCAGCAGTTTCTTGTGGCTTTCCCACAGCTGGATCGGCGCATCCACTGCAGCAATCAGGATCAGGCCACACGCCATCCACAACGCACTCCAGCCCACCAGTTGCACGCTGTGGATGATTGCCAGTTCCAGTGGCTCATGGGCGATGCGCAGCAAGTCGTCGATATCGGACTCCAACACCACCAGCGCCACAAACAGGATGATAAAGAACTTCGCCAGGGCCTTGAGCAACTCCACCAGCGCCTTGGCGGAGAACATACGCTTGATCCCGGCCCCGGGGTTCATCCGGCTGAATTTGGGCGCCAGGCTGCCAGCCGCAAACAGCCAGCCCCCCAGGGAGATCGGCCCGATGATTGCCGCCAGCAACAACGTGATCAGCACCGGCTGCGCGGCCAGGATCGCGATTTTCCCCGAGTGCAGCAGGTAGATGCCCATGGCGCGTGGGTCCAGCAGCACATCCCTGGGCAGGGAGAAATTGTGCTTCATGATCTCCATCAGGTCCTGGGCCAGGCCGCCGCCGTAGATCAGCAGGCCACCGGCCCCGGCGAGCATCACCGCCAGGGTATTGAGCTCTTTGGAACGGGCGATCTCGCCCTTTTCCCTGGAGTCTTTTTTACGTTTCTCCGTGGGGTCTTCTGTTTTGTCCTGACCACTCTCGCTCTCGGCCATGGCTCAGCGCGCCCGTGCCAGATCACGTAAAAACTGCAAGGCGTCACTGGCCAGCGGTTGATACTGATTGAGAATGTCGGCCAGGCCGATCCAGAAAATCCCCATGCCCAACACCAGGGTCAGCGGGAAACCAATGGCGAAGATGTTCAGTTGCGGCGCGGCGCGGGTCATCACCCCAAAGGCGATGTTGACCACCAGCAGCGCGGTGATCGCCGGCAATACCAGCAACAACGCCGCGCCCAGCACCCAACTGAGGCGCCCGACCACTTCCCAGAAGTGGTTGACGATCAAGCCCTCGCCCACCGGTAAAGTGGTGAAACTCTCGGTAAGGATTTCAAAGGCCACCAGATGGCCGTTCATGGCCAAAAACAGCAGGGTCACCAGCATGGTCAGGAACTGCCCGATCACTGCCACCGACACGCCGTTGGTAGGGTCGACCATGGACGCAAAGCCCATGCCCATCTGGATCGAGACGATTTGCCCGGCAATCACGAAGGACTGGAAAAACAGGGTCAGGGAGAACCCCATCAAGGCGCCGATCAGAATCTGTTCGGCGATCAGCAGCAGCGCACTGAGGTCCAGGGCATTGACCGGCGGCATCGGTGGCAGTACCGGCACGATGACCACGGTAATCGCCACCGTGAAAAACAGCCGTATGCGCTTGGGCACCAGGGTGGTCCCGAACACCGGCATGGTCATCAACAAGGCGCCCACGCGAAACATCGGCAGGATAAACGAGGCCACCCAGGTGCTGATCTGAGTGTCGGTCAACGCCAGCAAGGACTGCATCGGGTCAGCCAATCAACTGCGGAATACTGCCGTACAACTGCAGGATGTATTCCATGAAACTCTGCACCAGCCAGGGGCCGGCCACGATCAGGGTGACCAGCATCACCAACAGGCGCGGAAGGAAGCTCAAGGTCTGTTCGTTGATCTGGGTCGCCGCCTGGAACATCGCCACCAGCAGGCCCACCAACAGGCTGGGCACCACCAGCACGGCGACCATCACGGTGGTCAGCCACAGGGCTTCACGGAACAGGTCGACTGCGACTTCAGGTGTCATGCGCTAAACCCCGCCAAAACTGCCTGCCAGGGTGCCGATAATCAGCGCCCACCCATCCACCAGTACAAACAGCATGATCTTGAACGGCAACGAGATAATCAGCGGCGACAGCATCATCATACCCATGGCCATCAGCACACTGGCCACCACCAGGTCGATGATCAGGAACGGGATAAAGATCATGAAACCGATCTGGAATGCCGTCTTGAGCTCCGAGGTGACGAACGCCGGTACCAGGATGGTCAAGGGCGCCTGATCCGGGCTGGCGATATCGGTGCGCTTGGACAGGCGCACAAACAGTTCCAGGTCGCTGGAGCGGGTCTGGGACAGCATAAAGTCCTTGATCGGGCCTTGGGCCTTTTCCACCGCGTCCTGGGCGGTCATTTTCTCCGCCAGGTAGGGTTGCAGGGCTTGCTGGTTCACCTTGTCGAATACCGGCGCCATGATAAACAGCGTCAGAAACAGCGCCATGCCGGTAAGGATCTGGTTCGATGGGGTCTGCTGCAGGCCCAGGGCCTGGCGCAGGATCGAGAACACGATGATGATCCGGGTGAAACTGGTCATGAGCATGACGAAGGCCGGGATAAAACTCAGCGCCGTCATGATCAGCAGGATCTGCAGGCTGACCGAATACTCCTGGGCCCCGGCCGCATTGGTGCCCAGGGTGATCGCCGGGATCGACAACGGGTCGGCGCCGAACGCCAGGGGCGCTGCCAGTAACAGCATGAGCGCCAATAGAACGCGCATTACTTCTTATCCTTCTGGTCCTTGCCCATCAGCTCCATCAGGCGCTGGGCGAACTCCGGTGTGGCGGCCTCGGTCTGGGCCACGCTCACGGGATGCTTGAGCACGTGCAACGGGGTAATCCGGCCGGGGGTGAGACCGAGCAGGATCTGCTCTTCGCCCACCTGCACCAGCACCAGGCGATCACGCGGCCCCAGGGCCCGCGATCCCACCAGTTCGATGACCTGGGCATTGCCCGGACCAATGCGCTGCACCCGGCGCAACAGCCAGGCGAGGAAAAAGATCAACCCCACCACCAGCAACAGGCCCAGCACCAACTGAGTCAATTGCCCAGTCACGCTGCTGCCGGCGGCCGGCGCGGCGACCTGGGCCACCGGTTCAGCCGCCATCACGGCCAGCGGCAACGCCCACAACAGTCCCAACCACCGGCGACTCATCTCAGCGCAGCTTCTTGATACGTTCGCTGGGGCTGATCACGTCCGTCAGGCGGATGCCGAACTTCTCGTTGACCACCACCACTTCGCCATGGGCGATCAGCGTGCCGTTGACCAGCACATCCAGCGGCTCGCCGGCCAGGCGGTCGAGTTCGATCACCGACCCCTGGTTGAGTTGCAGCAGGTTACGGATATTGATTTCGGTGCTGCCCACTTCCATGGAGATCGATACCGGGATATCGAGGATCACGTCCAGGTTGGGCCCATCCAGCGAGACCGGCTCATGGTTCTTCGGCACGCTGCCAAACTCTTCCATAGGCAGGCGATTGCCCACTGGCGGGGTGGCGGCATCGGCCGCCAGCAAGGCGTCGATATCGTCCTGGCTGGCATCGCCGGTTTCTTCCAGGGCAGCCGCCCATTCGTCAGCCAGGGCCTGGTCTTCGGCGGAAGTGTTTTCGTGTTCGGTAGCCATTACATGTCCTCGGCGCAGCAAAAATCATCAATTAGGGGATGCATCAGCGACGGTTGATCGGCTCAACCACTTGCAACGCCAGGTTCCCTTTGTGGGAGCCGAGCTTGACCTTGAACGACGGCACGCCATTGGCGCGCATAATCAATTCGTCTGGCAGTTCGACGGGGATCACATCCCCCGGCTGCATATGCAAAATGTCCCGCAGGCGCAACTGGCGGCGCGCTACGGTGGCGCTCAGCGGTACGTCAACGTCCAGCAAGTCTTCGCGCAGGGCCTTGACCCAGCGCTCGTCCTGGTCGTCCAGGTCAGACTGGAAGCCCGCATCGAGCATCTCGCGCACCGGCTCGATCATCGAGTACGGCATGGTCACGTGCAGGTCGCCGCCGCCGCCATCGAGTTCGATATGGAAGGTGGAGACCACGATGGCTTCGCTGGGCCCGACGATGTTGGCCATGGCCGGGTTCACTTCCGAGTTGATGTACTCGAAATTGACTTCCATGATCGCCTGCCAGGCTTCCTTCAGGTCGATAAAGGCCTGTTCCAGCACCATGCGCACCACACGCAACTCGGTAGGCGTGAATTCACGGCCTTCAATCTTGGCGTGACGGCCGTCACCGCCGAAGAAGTTGTCCACCAGCTTGAACACCAGCTTGGCGTCGAGGATGAACAGCGCGGTGCCACGCAGGGGCTTGATCTTGACCAGGTTGAGGCTGGTGGGCACGTACAGCGAATGCACGTACTCGCCAAACTTCATCACCTGCACACCGCCCACCGCCACGTCCGCCGAGCGGCGCAGCATGTTGAACATGCTGATACGGGTGTAGCGGGCAAAACGTTCGTTGATCATTTCCAGGGTCGGCATGCGTCCGCGGACGATGCGATCCTGGCTGGTCAGGTCATAACTTTTGACGCTGCCGGGCTCGGCAGCCATTTCGGTCTGTACCAGACCATCGTCGACACCATGCAACAGCGCGTCGATTTCATCCTGGGACAGCAGGTCTTGCACGGCCATGTCGTGATCCTACTGCAATACGAAATTAGTGAAGAGCGCCTGCTCGACCACGACTTTGCCCAGTTCTTTCTGGGCCACTTCCTGCACGCTGGCAGTGACTTTCTGGCGCAGCATTTCCTGGCCCACGGGGGTGGCCAGGCTGTCGAAGCTCTGCCCGGAGAACAGCATCACCAGGTTGTTGCGGATCACCGGCATATGCACCTTGAGGGCATCCATGTCCGCCTGGTTGCGCGCCTGCAAGGTAATGCTCACCTGCAGGTAGCGTTGCCGACCGTTCTGGTTGTAGTTGGCAACAAAGGCCGGGAGCATCTGCTCGAAGATTGCCGGTTGCTTGACGTTGCTGGCGGTCTCGGCCACAGGTACCGGCTTGCTCTGGGCACTGTGCATAAAGTACCAGGTAGCCCCCACCGACACGCCAATGGCCAATAACAAGGCCACGACAATCAGCAGGATCATCTTGAGCTTGCCCTTGCCTGCTGCAGGTACTGTTGCTGTCGCTGCGTCGTCACTCTTCGCCATGCCAATAATCCGTCACTATTCGGGGTTTCATAGATCCACGGGAAGGCAAGAGCAAGTGTTATGCCAGAGTTGTCACGGATTTCAGCAACAGCGCAAAACCAATGTGGGAGCGGGCTTGCTCGCGATAGCGGTAGATCAGTCAGCAACTAGGTAACTGACATACCGATATCGCGAGCAAGCTCGCTCCCACATTTTGATCGGTGTTGACCTCAGGTCAGGCGTAGTAGTCCACGGCGCTGGAGCCTATGACGGATTGGGCTATCGGTGCCGCCACTTCAGTGACTTCGCCCGCAAGGCCTGCGTCATGCCCATCGCTGTGTCCGCCACTGCCACTGACACCCCGCGCCTGGTTCTGCTGTTGCTCCTGACCCTGGCCCTGCCAGCCACGGGACTGGTCGGACACGTTCACGTCGACCTGGCCCATGCCCTGCTGGGCGAACATTTCCCGCAGGCGCCCGGACTGGCTCTCCAGGGCCTCGCGCACGGCGGCATGGCCGCTCATGAAGTTCACTTGGGCCTGCTGGTCGGCAGTGATATTCACGCGGATATCCAGGCGTCCCAGTTCGGCCGGCTGCAATTGGATATCGGCAGATTTGAGGTTGGCGCTGGACAGGTACATGACCCGGTTCACCACCTCCTCGGTCCAGCCACCCTGATGCATGGCCAGCGGCTGGTTATTCAGGGGCAAGGCGTTGGTGGTCTTGGGGGTGGCAGCCTGGGTCAAGGCGGCCAGACGATTGGCGAAGTCATCGACGCGAGTGTCACTGCTCGCGCCCTTCAAGTCCTTGAGGCCATCTTCGATCAGGCCGCTGAAAGCCTTCTCGCCACCCTGGTCAGTGCTGTCCTTGGCCGCCTGCTGGTCAACCATGGCCGCCAGGCCGTTGCTGAAGTTCTGCGCGGCGGTGGGTTCAGCCTGGGTCGGCAGGTTCTTTTGCGCTGCCTGGCTGCTGGCAGACACATGACCGCCCTGCTCCATCGCCAGGCGCACGGCTGGCAATGAGTCCAGTGGATCGGCTTCGGGGTCGAAAGGCACGACCTCTTCAGCGACCGCAGGGGTAGTCACCAGCAACGGCGCGGTGGCGTCATCCGCTACAGCGGCCTGGACCGCTACCGGAGCGGGTGTCACCGCCGCGACCGAAGCCGGATCGACCGCTGGCGGCGGGGTTTGCGCCAGATCCTTGTCCGCACCTTTGTCGTCATCGCCGGGGGCTGCCGCGTCGGCCTTGGCGGGCGGCGTGGCAGGCAAAGTCTTGCCGCTATCGGCAACCGCTGGAGTGCCAGCGGCAGGCTTGTCGTTGCCAACATCTTTCTTGGCGCTGGTGCTGGCTGGCTTGTCATGGCTCGGCTTGGGTGCCATATCCACAGCCCTGGCCGGTGCCGTCTTGGACTCCTTGGCGAACACCTGTGCAAAGCCTGGCGCTTTGGCCCGCGTGTCTGCGGCCGTTGCCTGCGCATTCGCGGAGGACGCCTGGGGCTTGACCGCAGGAGCGGCTTGCAGGAGCGAGTTGGGGGCTAGAGGCATAAGTCGGGTCTCCGCTGCGCAGGGTCGAGGGCGCAGGCAGAAGATAGATAGCAAAAGTCGGGCCAGATTTTCGGGGCGGGCCTGCCGAGCCTAGAAGCGCTGGCGCTCCGACTCATACAGCGGCTTGACCAACGCGAACTCGTGATCAATCTGGTCGACCAGTTTGCCCAGGTCGGTAACCTCTTCCTTGGCCGACTCAGCCTCCAGTCGCTGGCACAACAGCGCCAGGCGCACCGCACCGAGGTTGCCGCTGCTGCCCTTGAAGCTGTGGGCGATACGCCCCAGGGCCTTGGCGTCATCGCGCGCCTTGCGCAACGCTTCAACGCTCTTTTGCGAGTCATCGAGGAAGGTGTCGAGCAAGTGGGGGTATTCACCCTCCATCACTTCCTGCAAACCCACCAACACTTCAGGGTCCATATGTATCTGCGTCACTTGTTCGCTCCTTGATCAAGAATCGACGGATTATGCCAGAGCCTCCCAGCAAAACTCCACGCACACACTGCGCCCGCCATCCGTCCAACGTACATTGCTGCTCAGTTGCCGGACCAGGTTCAGCCCGCGCCCGGACAGACGGTCGATATCCAACGGCCGCGCCAGGACTGTTTCGACATCGAACCCGGCGCCGCTGTCTTCGATACGCAGGCTCAGGCAACCACCCGCCTCGGTTGGAACCACGTTCACATGCACACGCACGTGGCCGCTGTTCAACTGGTCGAGCCGCTCATTGCGCTGGCGATAATAGCTGGCAAAGCCCTGCACATCGCGCTTGAGTCGGGAGTCCAGGCCCAGCACGCCATGCTCCAGGGCATTGGAGTACAACTCGGCCATGACACTGTACAGCGCCCCGCTCTGGCCGCGCAGGCCATGTATTTCCAGGAGTAACTGCAACAGGTATGGCAATGGGTTGTAACGCTTGAGGGTCTCGGCACGAAACTCGAAACTCACCGACCAGTCCAGCGGGCAGGACTGGCCGCTGTCGGTGTACTGCAGAGGTGGCGCCAACAGCGATTGCTCGGCCAGCAGGGTGATTTCGACCAGGCTGATATCGTCCCGCACCTGCCCTCGGAATGCGGCAAGCGCCTGTTCGATTTCAACAAACAGCTGCTCAGGCTCGCGGTTGGCGGCAAACACCCGTCGCAGGCGCTCGGCCCCAAACAACTGGTCGTTGGCATCGGCGGTATCAATCACCCCATCGGACAGCAAGAACACCCGGTCGCCCAAGGCCATGGGCCAGACCTCGGTGCGGTCGTCAAAGACCTCGGGCGCCAGCACGCCCAGGGGTAAATGCCGCGACACCAGCGGCGTACGCCGCCCCGTGACCACTTCATGCACATAGCCATCAGGCATGCCGCCGTTCCATACCTCCACCACCCGCCGCTGGTCACTGAGACACAACAGCGTGGCACAACAGAACATATCCACCGGCAGGATGCGTTTGAGCTTGGCGTTCATCTCCCGCAGGGTCTGCGCCAGGCCATAGCCCTTGGCGGTCATGCCGTAGAACACCTCGGCCAGAGGCATTGCGCCGACCGCCGCCGGCAAGCCATGCCCGGTGAAGTCGCCCAGCAGCACGTGCATATCGCCCGACGGCGTATAGGCCGCCAGCAGCAGGTCGCCATTGAACAGCGCATAGGGCGATTGCAGGTAACGGATATTGTGCGCCGCGTTCAGGCAGCCAGAGTGGGCGACCTTGTCGAACACCGCCTTGGCCACCCGTTGCTCATGCAGCAGGTAGTCATGGTGACGGGCGATCTGGTCGCGCTGCTCAAGCACGGTGGCCTGCAACCGACGCAGGCGGTCCATGGCGTTGATCTTCGCGGCCAGGATGATCTGGTTATAGGGCTTGGCCAGGAAGTCATCGCCACCGGCATCCAGGCAGCGCGCCAAGGCTTCGCTCTCACGCAGGGAGGTGAGAAAAATGATCGGCACCAGCGCCTCGCCGGCCAACTGCTTGATCTGCCGGGCCGCCTCGAAGCCGTCCATCACCGGCATCAGCGCATCCATCAACACCAGTTGCGGACGCTCACGGGCGAACACCTCGACCGCTTCCTGGCCATTACTGGCACTGAGCACCCGATGCCCCTGGCGGCGCACGATGCTCGACAGTAGCAGCCGGTCGGCAGCGCTGTCCTCGGCGATCAGTACCGTGAGGATGTCCAGAGCCTGGGCACTCAACTGATGTCGAACAGTTTGTCGAAGTTGGAAATAGCGAGGATCTTGCGCACATCGGAGTTGCTGTTGATCACGCGCACATCCGCGTCATCACCAGCGTGATCACGCAACAGCAGCAACATGCCCAGGGCCGAGCTGTCGAGGTAAGTGGCCTCTTTCAAGTCCACGACGTAGGTTTCGGGAACCTTGTAGAACCGCTCATAGGAATCACGAAAGGATTGATGACTGCCGAAATCGAACCGGCCCTTGATTGCGATCGTCAATTTCTTCCCATCCAGGGATACTTCTGACTCGACTGACATACGACTGCTTCCTTGTCGTGGGTATGTGCAACAAGGTTTAGCAGGTGATCGGAGAGTGGGCAACAAACGCAATCAAATGTGCGGTGCGCTTGTGTGGTGTGGGCTTGCCTGCGATAGCGGCTTATCAGAAAAAATGAGCGACGGATCCGCCGATATCGCACTACACGACTTGCTCTTTTTTGGGTTGTTGGGGGTGTGTGCATATCCGTTGCTGCGGTCATGGCCACTTAGGGTTCCGCCCTTACGGCGGGTCACTTTTGGAAAAGAGCCCCAAAAGTGACCAAAAGGGCTCCTGCCCCACCACTCGGCACCTCGCCTAGGCTCGGTGTGCCCGTCATCCGACATTGATTTGGGGGGCCGCCGCGATGGGCCATCCATGGCCCAGCGCGGCTAAACCGGCGTCCTGCCGGTTTACCCCCCAAATCAATATCGGATGACGGCCAGCGTGGTTTAACGGGGCGCCTCAGATCAAAAGCAAAGCGAGGCGGCCTGACAGCCGACCTGATCGTCGAGGCGTACGCGGATTCCTGTGGGAGCTGGCTTGCCTGCGATGGCGGTGTATCAGTCGATAAATGTATTGGCTGAGACACCGTCATCGCAGGCAAGCCAGCTCCCACAGGGGGGAAGGCAGCTTCGCGCTCTGGCATTGCTGTTGCTCTGCTTTTGATCTGGCTTTTGATCTCAGGCGCCCCGTTAAACCACGCTGGCCGCAGGCAGGTATTGCGCAGTGGGCACCCCGGCATGGATGCCGGGGTAGCCGCGACACGGCCATGGATGGCCGATCGCGGCGGGCCCACGGAGCAATGCCTGACTGCGGGCATGCCGAGCCTAGGCGAGGCACCGAGTGGTGGGGCAAAAGCGCTTTGGTTACTTTCGCGCTCTTTGTACGGACCGGACACATAGTGGACACATGTGCGGGGACATAGTTGACACATTATGAACCATAGTCCGGTTTGCTCACGTCGATCGTTCGTAGGAAATGGTGGCAGAAGTAGACGTCAAAGAGCCCGTCACTTTCAGGGTTAGGCCGAACAGCGATGTGCTGCCCAACCAGCCCCTTGGCAATGCTGAAGTAACGTTTCTGAAAGCGAAATCGGCTGTGATAAACCTTGGCCAGCACATCATCCGGCCCATATTCAAACTCCGATAGCTGCTGCGGATAAGCCCAGGGGCTTGCTCGATACCGGTCCATAGGCACCTTGTAGTCCAGTGCTTGGTGAGGGCGTTTTAAGTTATAGACCTCACGCCATTGATCAAACGCTGTTTGAGCATCCTTGATCGTGGAGAATTGACGCCCATCAAGCACCTCGGCTTTGAGTGAACGATGGAAGCGCTCAATCTTTCCATTGGTTTGAGGGTGATAAGGACGACTGAAGCTGATCCTGATCCCCAAGCGAATCAACCAGATACTTAATTCTGTGATTTCCCCAGGGTTGCGTGGCGAGCCCCATGGCGGCCCATTGTCAACGTTGATGCGAGCCGGTAAACCAAAGCGCTGGAATACCTCGATCATCTTTTCCTTCACTGTGATTCCACGCTCGTTATCACAAGCTTGAATCGCCAAATTGAATCGTGAGTGATCGTCCAACAACGTCAGCGGATGGCATCGGCCTTCTTGCGTCGGGAAGTGCCCTTTGAAATCCATCTGCCAAAGATCGTTAGGTGCATCGTGTTCAAATCTCAGCTTTGCTTCTTGTTCCTTCTGAACAGGCTGAATCAGCCCGCATCGGTGCAGAACATTGGTGACAGTGCTAGGAGCAATCTGCTTTTTCAAAAGGCTGCTGATTGTACGTCCGCCCCAAGCGGGATGTGCTCGCCTAAGCGCTATGACTTCCGCTTCCAGAGCTGGCGCGGTTAGCTTTGGGCTAGTCGCAGGTTTTCGGGACTTCTCTTGCAGTCCAGACTGCCCCTGCATTTCATAGCGTTTCAACCACTTATAGGCCGTTTGCGGACTGATGCCGAACCGTCGACACAGCTCTCGTTTATTGCTGCCGGGTTGCCGTGCTAAGGCAATGAACTCTTCTTTCAGGCTCATGGTATCTCTCGTGTCCCAGGGCATGATGGCTTTCCGGCGAAGTTGGCTCGCCAAAAGTGTCCACCATGTCCCCGCACACCCGTCAACCATGTGTCCGGTCCGTACACGCTCTTCGAAAGTGACCCGCCGTAAGGGCGGAACCCTAAGTGGCCGTAACCGCAGCAACGGATATGTACACCCCCCCAACAACCCAAAAAGAGCAAGTCGCGTAGATACTCATGGCTATCGCAATTTTTGCCTACCGACGCGGCTAGTATTGATCCTGGCGCGGCAGGCGCTGGGACAGTTCATCGAGCAACTTCTGCTCGCGCTTGTCCTCCAGGGCCCGCGCCTCATCGATGTAACGCTGCACCAGCTTGCGCAGGCCCTCGACCCGGGCGTAGGCCTGTTGCCAGCCTTCGCGGGCTTTGTCGAGGTTGTTCTGGTGCCAGGCCAGGCTCTGGCGCTGCTGGCCGACGGCGCTTTCCAACTGGTTGAGAAAGTGCTGATAGTTCATCAGCCACTGCCCGGAAACACCCTTGCTGCCGCGATCAATCCACTGCTGTTGGTACTCGCCGCGAAAGAGCTCCAGGTCACCGAGCTTGCTCTCGGCCAGGCGCACCTGGCCCTGGAAATGCCCCAGGCGCTGGGCGGCGGTACGTTCGGCGCTTTCGGCCATCTCCACCACGGGAGCAAGGCGTGCGGCGCGACTGGTTGCCATGGCCGGTTAACCGCCAGGCGCAGGGGCGAACACCGACGCCAGGTGCGCTTCGCTTTCGGCCATGCTGATATTGTCGTTCAGGCCCTGGCGCAGGTAGGTCACCAGTTGCGGTTGCAGGGCAATCGCCAGGTCGGTCTCGCGGTCGCCACCGGCCACATAGGCCCCCACGCTGATCAGGTCGCGGCTCTGTTGGTAGCGCGACCACAACTGCTTGAACTGCTGGGCGCGGGTCATATGCTCGGCGCTGACCACCGACGGCATCACCCGGCTGATGGACGCTTCGATATCAATGGCCGGGTAGTGCCCTTCCTCGGCCAGGCGCCGGGACAGCACGATATGCCCGTCAAGCACGCCCCGCGCCGAGTCGGCAATCGGGTCCTGCTGGTCATCGCCTTCAGAGAGTACGGTGTAGAACGCCGTGATCGAACCACCACCGGCCTCGGCATTACCCGCCCGCTCCACCAGCTTGGGCAACTTGGCAAATACCGACGGCGGATAGCCCTTGGTTGCCGGCGGCTCGCCAATGGCCAGGGCGATTTCCCGCTGGGCCTGGGCGAAACGGGTGAGGGAGTCCATCAGTAACAGGACATTCTTGCCCTTGTCGCGAAAATATTCGGCAATCCGCGTGCAATACATAGCCGCGCGCAGACGCATCAGCGGCGCATCGTCCGCCGGCGAGGCCACCACGACCGAGCGCTTGAGGCCCTCTTCACCGAGGATATGCTCGATGAACTCCTTGACCTCACGGCCCCGCTCGCCGATCAGGCCGACCACGATAATGTCGGCCTCGGTAAAGCGCGTCATCATGCCCAGCAGCACACTCTTGCCCACACCGGTACCGGCGAACAGGCCCAGGCGCTGGCCGCGACCGACCGTCAATAAACCGTTGATACAGCGAATACCCACGTCCAGCGGCTGGCTGATGGGGTTGCGCTTGAGCGGGTTGATGGTCGGGCCGTCCATTGGCACCCAGTCTTCGGCCTTCATCCCGCCCTTGCCGTCGAGGGCGCGGCCGGCGCCGTCGAGTACCCGGCCGAGCATGCTCATGCCCATCGGCAGGCGCCCGGTATCGGCCAGTGGCACGACCCGCGCCCCCGGTGCGATACCGGCAAGACTGCCCACCGGCATCAGGAATATCTTGCTGCCGGAAAAGCCCATGACTTCCGCTTCCACCTGCACCGGGTGGTAGCTGTCATCGTTGATCACCAGGCAGCGGCTGCCCATGGCGGCGCGCAGGCCCTCGGCTTCGAGGGTCAGGCCGACCATGCGCAGCAGGCGGCCCTCTAGGATCGGTTGGCCAGGCAACTCGGTGGCTTCGGCATAAGCGCCCAGGCGTTTGGCGAAGCTGGTGCGGTCAAGGCGCATCCGGGGCGTCCAGGTCGATGCTCAGGTCGGGCGCCGCCGGATGCAGCACCTGCTCGTGCAACTGGTCGAACAGCTTGGCCATGATCTGCGTAATGCGCGTCTCGACCGTAGCGTCGATACGACTGTGCTCGGTCTCGACCCGGCAACCGCCAGGCTGCAACGCGGCATCCTCGACAATCCGCCAAGTCTCCTCATGGCGCTCGCGCAGGGCTTTGACCTGCTCGAAATCCTGCGGGTTGATGTACAGCCGCACATTGCCAACGCCCAGGGGCAGCAACTTGAGGGCTTCGCGCATCACGCTTTCAATCTGGCTGGAGTCCAGCACCAGCTCACGCTGGATAACCTGGCGGGAGATGTGCTCCACCAGGCCCACCATGGACTTTTCCAACTGCGAATCCTGCTCGGCAATCGGCGCGAACAGGCTGCCCATCAGGCGTTCCAGGCTGGCCAGCTTGGCACTCAGGGCCGCGTCAGCTTCCTGGCGGACCTTGAGCGTGGTGCTGTGAAACCCTTCTTTCTCGCCGGTGGCAAAGCCTTCGTTGTAAGCCTCCTGGCGGATGCTTTCGAGCTCTTCAAGGGTCAGTGGCTGGACTTCGTCCAGGGGCACTTCTTCCATCTCCACCGGCACTTCTTCGACCGGCTCAGGCTCGGGCTCAGGCTTATGCGGGTCGAAGCTGGGCAGCGACCAGACGTCGAACCCGCCGACGTCCCGGGCGCGAATCAGATCGCTGGGCGTCTCATCATTGTTCGACATGCGCTGCGCCTTAAATCATTTCTTCGCCGCCCTTCCCGCCGAGAACGATTTCTCCGGCTTCGGCCATACGGCGGGCAATGGTGAGGATTTCTTTCTGTGCGGTTTCCACGTCGCTGACGCGCACCGGGCCCTTGGCTTCGAGGTCGTCGCGCAACAGTTCCGAGGCACGCTTGGACATGTTCTTGAAGATCTTTTCCTTGACGCCCTCGTCCGAGCCCTTGAGGGCCAGCACCAGCACATCGGAGGACACTTCACGCAGCAACGCCTGGATGCCACGGTCGTCGACATCGGACAGGTTGTTGAACACGAACATGAGGTCTTCGATCTGCACCGACAGGGTGTCGTCGATCTCGCGGATCGAGTCCATCAACTGGCCTTCCACCGAGCTGTCGAGGAAGTTCATGATGTCCGCCGCGCGCTTGATACCACCCAGGGTGGTACGGGCCGCGTTGGAGTTGCCGGAGAACTGCTTCTCCAGAATGGTGTTCAGTTCTTTCAAGGCCGCCGGTTGCACGGTATTCAACGACGAGACGCGCAGGATGATGTCCAGGCGCACCTTGTGATCGAAATGGCCGAGCACTTCGCCGGCCTGGTCCGGGTCCAGGTAGGCCACGACAATCGCCTGGATCTGCGGGTGCTCGTAACGGATCACGTCCGCCACCGCCCGTGGTTCCATCCACTTGAGGCTGTCGAGGCCGCTGGTGTTGCCGCCCAGCAGGATGCGGTCGATCAGGCCGTTGGCCTTGTCTTCGCCCAGGGCCGAGGTGAGCATCTTGCGGATGTAGCTGTCGGAGCCGACACCCAGGCTGGTCTGGTCGCCGACGATCTCGACGAACTCGCTCATCACCTGCTCGACTTGCTCGCGGTGCACATTGCGCATCTGCGCCATGGCCACACCGACCCGTTGCACTTCCTTGGGGCCCATATGGCGCAGCACTTGGGCAGCGTCGGTCTCACCCAGGGACAGCAGCAGCACGGCGGCTTTGTCGACCCGGGTCAGCTTGGCAACAGAGGCTCGATTATCACTCATCTGCGTTGATCCACTCTTTCACGACCTGGGCCACACGACCCGGGTCTTCTGCCACCAGACTTTTGATTGCATTCAACTGCGCGTCATACCCTTCACTCGGGCTTGGCAGCAGAATGCTCTGCGGCCCGCCGAGGCTGACGCGGTCGTTGGCCAGTTCGCCATCCAGGCCGCCCATGCCACCCAACTCGACATCGCCGAACGGCGCCAGCTGCTTCTTGCCGTGGCCGGTGATGTTGTTGAGCACAGGGCGCAGCACGCCGAACACCAGCACCAGGATGAACAACACCCCCAGCACTTGTTTGACGATGTCCCAGAACCAGGGTTGAGAGTAGAACGGAATATCGGCGATCACCTCAGCGCGCTCCAGGGAGAACGGCATGTTGATCACGCTGACACTGTCGCCACGGCTGGCATCGAAGCCCACGGCGTCCTGCACCAGGCGAGTGAAGCGCGCCAATTCATCGGCGGTCCACGGCGCGCGGGTGGTTTCGCCGTTGGCGGCGTTGATCTTGACCTGGTCATCCACCACCACCGACACCGACAGGCGGTTCAAGCGCCCTTGCTGTTGCTTGGTGTGGCTGATGGAGCGGTCCAGCTCGAAGTTCTTGGTGGACTGCTGACGCTTGTCGGCCGGGTATGGCGCGAGCATTGGCTGGCCGGTGGCCGGGTCCATGATTTGCTGGCCGTTGGCGTCCAACAGCGGCTGGCCGGGCTGGATCGCGCTGGCGGTCGCGGCGGCGCCGCCGGTGGTTTGCGGGGCACTGGCCGGGGCTGGCGGCTGATTGCTCAGGGCGCCGGGTACGCCTTGCGGAGGACCATTGGCGGCAGTGCGCTGTTCGCTGGTCGATTGCTCGCTGCGCAGGGCCGGCTGGTCGGGGTTGAACTGCTCGGAGGTCGACTCGACAGCGCTGAAGTCCACGTCGGCAGACACTTCGGCCTTGTAGCGGTCGTTGCCCAGTACCGGCTGCAGGATGTTGTGCACGCGCTGGGTGAGCATGCTTTCCATGCGGCGGCTGTAGTCGAACTGCTTGCCGGCCATGGTCAGCGCGGAGTTTTCCGCCTGGTCGGAAAGCAGGTTGCCTTTCTGGTCGACCACGGTGATCTGTGATTTGCTCAACTCGGGAACGCTGGTCGCCACCAGATTGACGATGGCCAGGACCTGGCCCGGCTCCAGGGAGCGCCCGGCAAACAGCTCGACCAGTACCGAGGCGCTGGGCTTGCGCTCATCGCGTACGAATACCGAGCTTTTCGGGATGGCCAGGTGCACACGGGCACCCTTGACGTTATTCAGGCTGGCGATGGTGCGCGCCAGTTCGCCTTCCAGGCCACGACGGTAGCGGGTGGCTTCCATGAACTGGCTGGTACCCAGGCCCTGGTCTTTGTCGAGGATCTCAAAGCCGATGTTGCCATCGGTCGGCGCCACGCCCGCGCCGGCCAGCTTCAAGCGGGCACGGGCGACGTCGTCGGCCTTGACCAGCAAGGCGCCGGAGTTGGGCTCGACGGTGTAGGCAATATCGGAGGCGGCCAGGGTTTCCATGACCTGCTTGGCGTCCATCCCCGCCAGACTGCCATAGAGCGGCCGGTAATCAGGCTGCTGGGACCACAACACCACGGCAAAACCAATTGCCACGCTGGCAGCCAGACCGACCATCAGGCCCACCTGACGCAACATGGTCATTTCGGAGAGGTTTTCCAGGAACGACAGGCCAAACAGCGGCGGTTTGCCGTCTGTCTTGGCGGGTACGTTATCCACGACTGCTTCTGCCATGACTTAAATCTCGTCCTTAAACCGGCATCTGCATGATGTCTTGATAAGCCTGAACCAGCTTGTTACGCACCTGGGTCAAGGCCTGGAAGGAAACGCTGGCTTTCTGCGAAGCGATCATCACGTCGGTGAGGTCCACGCCGCTCTTGCCGATTTCAAAGGCCGTCGACAGTTGGCTGGAGGCCTGCTGGGTATCGCTGACTTTGTTGATGGCTTGACCGAGCATATCGGCAAAGCTGCTTTGGCCCAATTCCGGCGCTTGTGCGACGGATTTCGGCTGGGACATGGCGTCCATTTGCATGGATCGCATATCCAACATCAACCGATTGAACTCAACACCTTGGCTCATGAACTTCTCTCTCCGACGACCCGCAATTTTTTGACACTACGCAGCGGTTAGTACGGGTAGTAGCAACAAGGGTGCCAGCTCCTTGGCAACTCGTAAGAAAAGCCGACAAACCTTGTCAGCTGATGTGTATCTCAGCTCGCGAAAAGGAATGCTTCCACATCCATCCCGGCATCGCGCATTTGCGCCAGCTTGTAGCGCAGGGTGCGCGGGCTGATGCCCAGGCGCTCGGCCGCTTCTTTGCGGCGGCCACGCTCGGCACGCAGGGTGTCGATGATCATCTGGAATTCACGGCGACGCAGGTCGTCACCAAGACCGCCAGCGGCCTCGGCCGGGGCGCTTTCCTGTGGGGCCGGGGCCAGGCTCGGCATTGGCGCGCTACCGGCGCCGACGGCCAGGCAGAAGTCCTGGGGCTGGATCAGGCCGCCCTGCTGCAAAATCAGCGCGCGCTGGATCGCGTTGTCCAGCTCGCGCACGTTGCCGGGCCATGGGTAACTGATCAGGCAAGCCTGGGCTTCGGCCGACAGGCGCGCCTGAGCGTGCTTCATTTTATTGACGTGCTTGCTCAACAGGCGCTCGGCCAGCGGCACGATATCGGCCGGGCGTTCACGCAACGGGCGCCAGGCCAACGGGAACACCGAGAGCCGATAGAACAGATCTTCGCGGAAGCGCCCTGCTGCCACTTCGCCAGCAAGGTCGCGGTTGGTGGTGGCGACCACGCGGATATCCAGCTGGATCGGCTTGCGCGCGCCCACCCGCTCCACTTCGCGCTCTTGCAGCACGCGCAGCAGCTTGGCTTGCAGGCCCAGGGGCATTTCGGAGATTTCGTCGAGCAGGATGGTGCCGCCATCGGCCTGCTCGAACTTGCCGGCCTGGGCGGCGATGGCGCCGGTGAACGAGCCCTTTTCATGGCCGAACAAGGTGGCTTCGAGCATGTTGTCGGGGATCGCCGCGCAGTTGATCGCGATAAACGGCTGGCTGGCGCGGTGAGATTGCTGGTGGATGTAGCGCGCCAACACCTCCTTGCCGGTGCCGGACTCGCCGGAGATCAGCACCGTGGAATCACTGCGGGCGACCTTGGCCGCCAGCTCCAGCAATTGCGCACTGGCCGGCTCGACAGCAATCGGGCCCTCGCCGTCTGCAACACCCACGACGCCAAGCGCATGGCGCGCCACCAGCTCAATCAGGGCCTTGGGTTCGAAGGGCTTGACCAGGTAGTCTGCCGCGCCCTGGCGCATGGCATCGACGGCGCGCTCCACCGCGCCGTGGGCGGTCATCAACAGCACCGGCAGTTGCGGCTGGCGTGCGCGCAGCAGGCCTAGCAACTGGTGGCCGTCCATGCCGGGCATGTTGACGTCGCTGACCACCAGGCTGAAGGACTCTTGCTCCACGGCCTGCAAGGCTTCCTCGGCCGAACCGACCGCCCGATAGTCATGGCCCGCCAACAGCAGCGTGTCAGCCAGTGCTTCACGCAGGGCGCGATCGTCTTCAACCAGTAAAACCTTGATAGCCATTTATCCTTACTCCCATCCTTTTCAAGGTTTTTGAAAAGGCAGCTGCATTTGGTGCCCCGTGGTGAGGGGGGCAAGCCCCCTCGCCACAGGTCGTATGCGTGTTCTTTACTCCGCGCTGGCCGCGCCGGAAAACAGCGGCAGCGTTATCAATGCACAGGTGCCGCGCCCCACACGGGAACGCAAGTGCAATTCTCCCTGATGGGCACGGGCCACTGCCTTGACCACGGTCAGCCCGAGGCCGGTGCCATTGGTCTTGGTGGTAAAAAAGGGTTCACCCAGGCGCTGCAACACCGCCGGATCAATCCCACTGCCGCTGTCGCTGATGCACAGGCGCAGGGTTTGCTCGCGGCTGTACAGGTGCACTTTGAGGCGCGCCCCCGGGCCGCTGGCCTGGCTGGCGTTTTCGATCAGGTTGAGCAGCGCACCCACCAGGGTGTCGCGGTTGCACAGCAACTCGCCCCAATGACTGTCGCACTGCCAGCGCACCGAGGCTTCCTGGACATGGGTGGCAGCGGCAGCCTGCAGCGCCTGCAGCAAGGCGGCGGGCGTGACCCGGTCGGTCAGCGGCAACTCGCCCCGGGCGAAGACCAGCATGTCGCGTACCTGGTGCTCCAACTCATGCAGGCGCTCCTTGAGCCGCCCGGCAAACCGCTGATGGGTGGCGGCCGGCAATTGCTCATCAGTCAAATGACTGGCGTAGATCAACGCGGCGGACAGCGGTGTGCGAATCTGATGCGCCAAAGAAGCGACCATCCGCCCCAGGGACGACAGGCGCTCATGGCGCGCCAATTGGTCTTGGAGGTGCCGGGTTTCCGTCAGGTCGTTGAGCAGCACCAACTGGCCGGGCTCAGCGTCAAGGGAACGGGTGGCGATGGACAGGCGGCGCCCATCCTTGAGGGAAATTTCGTGGCCGTCGTCTTCACGGGGGGCAAAGCAGCGCGTGATGACATGGCGCCACAGCTCGCCTTCCAGCGGCAGGCCCAGCAGGTCGCAGGCCGCGGGGTTGGCTTCGCGTACGCGGCCCTGGTCGTCGATCACGATCACGCCACCGGGTAACAGGTCGAGAAGGTTTTGCAGACGGTTGGCCAGGCGCTCTTTCTCGGCCAGCTCTTGCATGCGCTGGGCACTGACCACCGCCAACTCGCCCTTGAGCTCCGAAACCCGGGCTTCCAGCAAGCTGTAGGAGTCCGTCAACTGGCTGGACATCTGGCTGAACAGCGAAAACGCCTGCTCAAGCCCTTGCCGGCTGATCTGCTCTACGGACGGGACAAGTCCCTGGGTGTCAGGGACTGAAGAAAGGTGGGCGGCGTGGGGCATCGTGCTCTCTCGCTTGGCTGACCGTCAGTTAAACGGAACGTTGCGAGTGCTATAGCAATACCCGTGCCGGAAAAAATATCCTTATTTTTCAGTAGGTTAAAAAACAGGCGTCAATCATCCGCCTGTTCATCACCTTCACGACGGCTCATGCCGTACTTGCGCATCTTCTCTACCAGCGTGGTGCGGCGGATGCGCAGGCGCTCGGCGGCGCGGGCAACGATGCCATTGGCGTCGTCCAAGGCTTGCTGGATCAGCCCTTGTTCGAGGCTGCCGAGGTAGTCCTTCAGGTCCAGGCCTTCGGGCGGCAGCATGGCGGTGGCGCCGAAGTTCGGGGTATGGCCATTGATCGCCACCCGCTCCTCGAGATCACTGCGCAGGCTGTCCACCAGCTGTTCGTCTTCGTCATCGACATAGCGGAACTTCTTGGGCAGCTCGACCACGCCGATCACCCCGTATGGATGCATGATTGCCATGCGCTCCACCAGGTTGGCCAGCTCGCGCACGTTGCCCGGCCAGCCGTGGCGGCACAGGGACATGATCGCGGCGGAGTTGAAACGGATCGAGCCGCGCTTTTCGTGTTCCATGCGCGAGATCAGTTCGTTCATCAGCAACGGGATGTCTTCCACACGCTCGCGCAGCGGGGCCATCTCGATGGGGAATACGTTGAGGCGGTAGTACAGGTCTTCGCGGAAGCTGCCGACCTCGATCATGCTCTCGAGGTTCTTGTGCGTCGCGGCAATGATGCGCACATCGACACTCTGGGTCTTGTTGCTGCCCACGCGCTCGAAGGTGCGCTCCTGCAACACGCGCAGCAGCTTGACCTGCATCGGCAATGGCATATCGCCGATTTCGTCGAGGAACAGGGTGCCACCGTTGGCCAGCTCAAAACGCCCGGCACGGCTGGTGATCGCCCCGGTAAAGGCGCCCTTCTCGTGGCCGAACAGTTCGCTTTCGAGCAGTTCTGCCGGGATCGCCCCGCAGTTGACCGGCACAAAAGGTCCGTCGCGGCGCTTGGAGTGGTAATGCAGGTTACGTGCGACCACTTCCTTGCCGGTGCCTGACTCGCCGAGGATCAGCACGCTGGCGTCGGTATCGGCCACTTGCTGCATCATCTGGCGCACGTGCTGAATCGCACGGCTGGTGCCGACCAGGCTGCGAAACAGGTTGGGTTCGCGGTGACGTCCGCGCTCGCGGGCCTGGTCGTACATCTCGCGATAGACCTGGGCACGGTGCAGGGAGTCGAGCAATTTGCTGTAGCTGGGGGGCATTTCCAGGGTGGAAAGGACACGGCGGCGCTGGTCTTCCGGCAAATCCACGGAAGAAATATCACCCATCAGCAACACCGGAAGGAACTCATCCCAGGTTGAGAGTGTCTTTAACAGGCCCAGAACTGCGCCAGGAGCGTTTACCGTCCCGATCAGCACACAGATGACTTCACGGCTCGACGACAAAGAGCTGACAGCCTGCTGCCAATCATGGCTGCCGCAGGGCAAATTTTCTTCGCCAAGAAAATTCAAAATCACCGCCAGGTCGCGGCGGCGAACGCTATCGTCATCGATCAGCAGAATTTTGGTTTCACGCCACATGCAATAGCAACTTCCCTAGTAAAACTCAAATGCCCTCGAATCGGGGCAATCTAGATAGCTGTAGGCGTTTTCTGCGCTACGGATACCTGACGTCTGAAAATAGCACTAGTTAAGTCAAAATTATGCGAACAGTCAAATTTATGACGCACCATGTTCGGATTAACTGAGCCAGATCAGCCGAACAGATGGTAAACCTTTGACGCATTTTTCGCTTGGTTGATCTGCGACATCTCTTCAAATATCGCCTGGCGCTCGCCGGTCGTCACTTCCAGCAACTGCTGGTAGACCGCTAACAGGCTCTCCAGCTTCTCCCGCAGCGCGTCCTCGTCCACCGGCGCTTCGCTGAGCACCTCGTCGATCCAGACACGGCAGCCCATGTCCAATTCGCTGATCGCATCCCAATTGCGCTCTGCCAGCGCGCCAACCAAGGCGTCGCGGGTTTCGTCGATCCGTTGCAGTGCGTGGCTCATGCTGTGTTCCTCAAGGCCGACGGCCCTATTGTGGCGCGATGGCATCCCAGCCACTTTTGACAGTAATCAACAACCGTGCGACTTCGTCGATCATGTCGGCATCGTTGACGCCATTGGCCTCAACCAGACGGTTACTCATGTACTCGTACAACGCATCCAGTTGCTGCACCGCCGCTGGATCTTCGGCTTTTTCCGGCTCCAGGCCATCACGCAGGCCGGAGATGATTTCAATCGCCTTGCCCAGCATCAGGCCCTTCTGGGCGATATCACCACGGCTCAATGCGCCCTTGGCCTGAGCCATGCGATCGAGGCCGCCTTCCATCAGCATCTGCACCAGACGGTGCGGGCTGGCTTCGGAGATCTGGGCGTGGGAATTGACCTTCTGGTATTGGCGAAGGGCTCTCATAGGGTTCATGTTGCTACCTCGTTACAGGCCACAGTCAAATAGGATTGCTTAAGTAGTTTTTCGACTGTACCGAGAAAAACTTTAATCCCTCACCGAGTGCCCGGGCCCTTTTTCAGGGCCTGCGGGCGCACCATTCATCAGTTCGACTTAGGATTGTTCAGCGCGTTGAGGGTGGTCATGATGCTGGAACTGCGGGAGTTGATCTGCGCGATCATCGTGTCCATGGCGGTGTACTTGGCCGACAGGGACTTCTGCAGGGCTTCCATGCGGCGGTCCAGGTCAACCTTTTCAGTGGTCAGATCAGTCAGCTTGTTGTTGAGATCTGTCGCACGGGTCGCCAGGGTGCCGGTGGTACCGACATAGCTGCTGGTCGCCTTGTTCATGCGCGTGATCAGGCCGGTGTCGCCGGTGAACATCTTGGCGATATCGCCTGCGCCCTTGACCACAGCCTTGTCCCACGCCTTGTCTTCCAGGCTCAACAAGCCGGTTTTCTGGTCAGTGGTGATGCCCATCTGGGCCAGACTGCTAATGCTGCCCACACCCTTGCCGTTGACCAGCTCGGAACGCAGGCTGGAGACCAACTGACGCATCGACGCATCACCGGTCAAGGCCCCCGCTGTAGTGGTGGAAGCATCGCCGGTGGCGGTGACCTTGGTCTGGGTGTTGATGGCAGTCATCAGCGCGTTGTAGGCGGTGACGAACGACTGCACCGAGGTCTTCAGGGTGTCGGTGTTGCTGGCTACGGTCAGCGTAACCTTTTTTTCCAGGTCACCATCCAGCAGCTCCAGGGTCACGCCGCTGATCGCGGAAGTGATCTTGTTGCTGGTGGACTCCATCACGACATCATCGATGGAGTATATGGCGTTCACCGGCGGCGCACCCTTGTCATAACCGACCGCCAGCTCCGAGTCACCACTGAGGGTGATGTCGGTGCCTACACCGCTAGTGCTGGAGGTCAAGATCAGGCGCCCGCCGTTGGAGTCACTCAGAACGTTGGCACTGATGCCCTGGGCAGAAAGCTGGGTATTGATGGATTCGCGAACCTCTTGCAAGGTCGCGCCTCCAGGCACCAATACATCGTAGTTTTTACCCGACTGGGTAATCGTCAGCGTCTGAGTCTCATCGCTAGCGTTGGCCTTGCCCGAGGCGCCACCTTCGATGACTTTGCTGGAGACCTTGGACGAGGTCGCCAGATTCTCCACCTTAAGGACGTATTTGCCAGGGGCCGCGCCGTCACCCAGGGTGACCTTGGCGTTTTTTTCTTCGGAGGTCGTGGCGGCCAGACCATTGAAGGCGGACTGGTTGTTCAACTTGGTGATTGCCGCCTGGTAGGCTTCCAGCGCCGTTTTCACAGAGCCCACGGCCGACAGTTTGACGGTGGCGTCTTTCTGCTGGGCGGTGATCTGCGCCTCTTTGGGCGCGCGTTCGGCCCCCACCAACGCCTTGACGATGGCTTGGGTGTCGTAGCCCGAACCTGGGCCGGAAATCGTTGAACTAGCCATTTGCTACTCTCCTTGTCCTGCGGTTGCCGCTTTTTTGGCGTACGAACGCCCAAGCAGCAATCAGAAACATGTTTCGTGCCAACTCAAGCCCTTGTATCAAACAACAGGCTGCTGGCATCGCTCAGGTTCTGCGCCAGCTTCAGCGCAGTCTCCGATGGAATTTGTCGAATCACTTCGCCACTGTCGGTAGCGATCACCTTGACCACTACTTTGCCGGTGGAGTCATCGATGGAAAAATCCAGGTTGCGCTGTGAAGCCTGCACAAACTCACGCATATCGGTAACAGCTTTTTCCAATGCCACGCGCTGTGGCTCCTCGGCGGGTTCGGTCTCGGCCTGCGGGACAGGCTTGGCCTGGGTCGCAGCCGTGGCGGGAGCCTGGGTGGTAGCAGCCGGGTATGACGCGTTCAGCTTGATGCTCATGTCCATGTCATCACCTCCAAACTGAAAAAACGGAAGGGCACGTTAGCACCCCCCCGTTGATTAACCGCTAGCCGATATTACTGAAGCAGCTTCAGTACAGCGGATGGCAGTTGGTTGGCCTGGGACAGGATCGCAGTGGAAGCCTGTTGCAGGGTTTGTTGCTTGGTCAGTTCAGCGGCTTCGGAAGCGAAGTCAGCGTCTTCTACGCGGCCTTTGGCAGCCGAGGAGTTCTGCGAAATGCTCTGCAGGTTGGCCACGGTGCTGGCGAAACGGTTTTGCACCGCACCCAGCTGCGAACGCTGGCTGTCGATCTGCTGCATGGCGTCGTCCAGGGCCTGAATGGCTTGCTGGGACGAAGCGGCGGACAGGATGTTCAGGTCGGAAACGGTAGTTTCCAGGGTAACAGCGGTAGTGGTGCCAGCTGTCAGACCCAGTTTCTCCAGACCGGTACCTGCGCTACCGTCAGCGATAACGATGTTCTTGTCAGCGAACAGCGACAGAGTACCGTCAGCAGCTTTGCTAGCCATCACACCGGTGCTTGCACTGTTGATCGAAGCTACGATCGCGTCAGTGGTATCGCCTTTCTTGAACTTGACTTCAACACCGTTCAGGCTGATAGAGGTGTCTTCGGTCAGTTTGGCTTGGGAGGTACCTGCAGCCAAGCCCAGTTGCGACAGCGAGCCGCTGACAGTGTTGGTCAGTTTGACATCGTTGCCATCTTCAGACGTAACCTTGATGCGACCATCAGTACCGATTGCAGCGGATGCGATACCGGTTACTGCGTTGATGTCGTCCAATACATCTTGGATGGTGCTGGTTGCAGTCCAGGCCACATCAGTGCCGTTGACCGAAATGCCACCTACAGCCCCCATCTCAGCGGTGCCAGTTTTAGGCGTGGAACCTGTGAGCGGGGTAGTTCCTGCTGTCAGGCCGATTTTACCTGCATCAGCACCGCCTACGACGATAGGAGCAGCGGACGAAAGAGTCAGCTCACCAGTGGTGTCGTTAAAGGTTGCAGTTACAGTTGGGTCTGCAGTTTGAATTGCAGTAGCAACTGCCGCACCCTTATCAGCGTCCGTCAGCACGACAGCATTACCGTTGATGGTAATAACGTCAGCAGCCAGAACGGTAGACGCCGCGCCACCGGTTGTCAGAGTCGAAACTGCACCACCTTTAACCGAGGCAGTGCCAGCAGCCAGTACCGAACCGGTAGAAGTTGCGCTCAAACCTTTCATAGCACCACCAACTGCGGTGGCTTCGCTGTAGTTACCTTTCAGAGCAGTAGCGCTGATATCGGTCATACCGAACGAAATGGTTTCGTTGGCGTTGGCGCCGATCTGGAACGCCACGTTGTTGAACGAGCCGTCCAGCAGGTTACGACCACCAAAGGTGGTGGTGGAAGCGATGCGGTTCAGCTCGCCCACTTTAGCGGTGAATTCTTGTTGCAGGGAAACACGGTCAGCGTCGCTTTTATCACCGTTCGCCGCTTGCAGGGCGAGTTCACGCAGACGCTGCAGGGTGTTGGTGGATTCTTGCATTGCGCCTTCAGCGGTCTGGGCGATCGAAACACCGTTGTTGGCGTTAGCGATGGCAACGTTCAGGCCTTTGACCTGGTTGTTCAGACGGTTGGCGATCTGCATGCCAGCGGCGTCGTCTTTGGCGCTGTTGATTTTCAGGCCGGAAGACAGACGGTTCATCGACTGGCTCAAAGCGTCGGATGCTTTGTTCAGGTTCTTCTGGACGCCCAGGGAAGTGATGTTGGTGTTTACGGACATTGCCATGACGAAATCCTCGTGAGTTGGATACTGCGGCTTCCGGCCCTGGCAACCGCCGGGTGTGGCCTAGAGAACCTTCGTAATAGTTATCGTCGTGAATGCAGGTTGCTTGAGGATTTTTTTGAGTTTTTTTGCTAGCCCTGTGCCACCCCTTGTATTTCAAGGCCTTATAGATGGCCGAAATGCCAGCAATCACGGGTTACTGGCGCCAGAACCCCGCCTCGACACCCGCATAAAAAAACGCCCATGATCTTTCGACCCTGGGCGTTTTTTATGCAGCCTATCAAAGCATCACGGCCGATAGATAATCGCCGAGCCCCACGACAGGCCCACGCCAAACCCGCTCAGGGCGACGCGCTTCCACTCGGCGTCCATCACGTGCTTTTCCAGCAGCAGCGGAATGCTCGACGACACGGTGTTGCCGGTCTCGACCATGTCCTTGATGAATTTCTCCACCGGCGCATCTTCAAAACGCCGCGCCACGGCGTCGACAATCGCCGCGCTGCCCTGGTGGATGCAGAACGCGTCGATATCATCGGCCACAAGGTTCGACTCTTTGAGCAGCTCGTGCAGGTGCGCTGGCACCTTCAGCAGGGCAAAGTTGAAAACCTGGCGGCCGTTCATGAAGAACACGCCATCGCTGACCTTCAAGTGCGGTGCGCCGGAGCCGTCGGTGCCGAACTTGGCCTTGCCCAACTGCCAGGGGGCGTCTTCGCCCATCCAGGTGGCGGTGGCGGCGTCGCCGAACAGCATGGTGGTGTTGCGGTCTTCCGGATCGACGATCTTCGAGTACGGGTCGGCGGTCACCAGCAGGCCGTTTTTCAGGCCGGCGGCTTCCATGAAACCTTTCATCGCGTAGATGCCGTAGACATACCCGGAACAGCCCAGGGAAATATCGAAAGCCGCGACGTGGGTCGGCAGGCCCAGTTTGTCCTGGACGATGGCGGCGGTGTGCGGCAGCCCTTCTTCGTCGCCGTTCTGGGTCACGACGATCAGCGCGTCGATCGACTCACGCTTGAGCCCGGGGTTGTTGGCAAACAAGGCATTGACCGCCTCGACGCACAAATCCGAGGTTTCCTGTGCAACATCCTTGCGCGGCAGGAATGCCGAGCCGATCTTGCCAATGATGAACTCTTCATCCTTGGCGAATTTGGCACCCTGGGCGTAGTTGTCCAGCCCTTCTGCCGGCACGTAGCTGGCGATGCTTTTTATGCCAATCATTGTGGCTTCCCAATACAAAATAGCTGGAGAACACCCCTGAAAATCCTTCAGGGGCGCTGACAATAAAGGGGATAACCCCGCAAAAAACCATCGAAGTCGCCTTGACCTGAGCCTGAAAGATGGCTTGGCCTTTTCACACGATACAGTGAAGATGCGCTTTATGACTCATAGGTCACTCATTTTTGTGCGCTTTGCTTAAAAGCCTGCGCCAGAAACGACAACGGCCCACCCTGTTTCCAGGGTGGGCCGTCGGGTCTTGCCAGGCCGATTACATCCGGCTGAACAGGCTCAACTGGGAGATTTTCACAAAGGCCAGCTGCGAGGCCTCCAGCATTGCCTTCTGGAACGCCAGGTCAATCGAGGCGGTAGCCACATCGGTATCACCAATGGCGGCGGTGGTCGATTTGTTGGCCAGCACCATGCTGGTGTTCTCGGTCTCCTGGATCGCCAGCGAATTCAACCGCGCACCAATGGAGCCCCGCACCCCATCAACCTGGGCCTGGGAGGCCTTGATATTGGTAATGGCAGCATTGACCACATCGGTCAGCTTGGCCTGGGCAATCGGGTCGCCGTCAGAAGGGGTTTCCAGGGCCTGGCGCAGTTGGCTGAGGGTATCCAGGGCATTTTGCGTCTTGTGGGTGTTGGAGCCCACGGCGAACTGGTCACCGGTGCCCGGTGCGCCGGTGATGTCAAACTTCACGCCAGCTGCCGTGATGCTGTCTGGCGTGGCGGGCACAGGCGGTGGACCCGGCTGGGCTGGCGTACCAGGCACCACAGTGCCGCTGGAAACCGGCTTGCTATCGGCGGTGATCGGCTGGGCATACACCTCATATTCTGTGGTCGAGGTAAATTTGATCACCGCGCCTTTGTTCGGGAAGGTGCTGCTGTAGTCCGCCTGGCTGGTGACGGTGCCGCCCGACAACTGCGCCGAGGTTTGGTTGCTCGGCGTACGCGAGACACTGAAGCTGTCCGGCTTGCTTTGCAGAGTGAATTCACGGTCCTTGTACACCGCGTCAGCCTCAGCACCGGGCTTGGCATCCCCCAGGTTCTGATCGACATCAAAAGTCACGCCGCGCACGGTGACCGAAGCACTGCCTTCCTTGGTCGCATCGAACTTGCCGTTACCCGGGGTTTGCGCGGTGATGTCGTTGCCTGCCGCATCCGTCACGGTGTATTCGGTGCTGCTGAGGAACGTCAGTTTGTATGGTTGGCCGTCAGTGAAGCTGCTGTCATAAGTCGACGGCGACGTGACGATGCCGCCCGAAACCAGCACCTTGCCATCGTTGACCGAACCGGTCGCCTGGGTACGCCCCGCATTGACCGTACCTTCCAGGATCGACTTGCCGGTGTCATTGACCACCATCGACAAGGTGTCGGAAACCTTCAGGCTCAGCGGCGTTTCATCGCCCTGATAGCTGTAGGTGCCGTCGCTGTTGCGGGCGTATGGCGGGGTGTCGCTCTTGCCGCCGGCAAACAGGTAATGACCGGACGAATCCTTGCTGTTAAGCAAGCTCAGGACCTGCTTTTCGATTTCACCAATCTCGGCGGCAACGGCCTTGCGGTCGTCATCACTGATACCGCCACCGCCCTTGCCCGCCACCTTGAGCGACAACTCACCCGCGCGCGCCAGGGCGGTGTCGATACTGGCAAGCACGCTTTCCTCGCTGTTAAGCGAGTTCTTCATGCTGCTGATATTGCCCGCGTACTGCCCCAACATATCCTGCTGCTGCTGCAGCAGCAGCAAACGCGCCGCGCCCACCGGATCATCTGCCGCCGTCTGGATGCGCACGCCGGAGTCGATCTGCTGCTGGGTCTTGGTGACGTTGGAGAAGTTGTTGGTATAACGCGCAGTCGTGGTATTGAAATACTGTTCTGTCGAGATTCGCATCGTCTCAAACTCCCTTAAAGACTGTTGATCAGCGTGCTGAAGGTTTCTTGCGCAGCTTTAATGATCTGCGACGACGCGGTGTAGTACTGCTGGAAACGGATCATATCGCCGGCCTCCTCGTCCAGGTTGACCTGGGACACGGAGCTGCGATTGGACGTGGCGGCCGCGAGCATGGCCCCGGTCGCATTGTTATCGACGTTGGCCTGGCTGGCCTTGCCACCCACGGACGAGACCAGCTGGCTGTACGCGGTGCTCATGCTCACGCCGGCATTGCCATCGGTGGCGCCCACGGTCTTGCGGGTTTGCAGGTCGAGCAGTTGCAAGGCATTGCGGTTGTCCAGTTTGCCGCCACTGTTGAACGACACGCTGTAGCTATCGTTCGGCTTCGGCTCACCACGGATGACCGTGTCGACCCCGAATGTCTGTGGGTCGCCATTACCGTCTACGTACGGCACGTTGATCGTCAGCTTGTTGTCCTGGCCCGGCACGATGGTGCCGGTGCCAATGGGCTGGCCCTGGGCGTTATTGATCACATAGCTCTGGGTGCCATCGGCGGCACGCTCGCCAAACGTCATCTTGACCGGCATCGCGCCCTTGATCGCCGCTTCCAGCTGTGCGGTGCCGGCACCGCCATGGATATCCAGGGGCAAGCTCAGCGTCGGCGGTTCGAACACGCCAGTACCACTGTTGTTCTTGTTGCCCTCGGCCAACAGCGGCGCAGAAAACGCCAGCTTGTTGGGATCGGTCATCACCACCTTGAGGTCCATCGCGCCACCGGCGGTCGGGCTGACCTTGAACGTATCGCCAGCAGCCACCGGGCCCTTGCCATCCAGGGCAAGGGTGAAGCCGTCGATTTCCGGTGGCGTTTGGGTGATGTCGAAGGTGCCCATGGACTTACCGTCCGAACGCAGCACGGTGTAATTCTTGTCGTCACTGAAGGTCACCTTGTAGTCAAAGGTGCTCAGTTTGCTGGTGTCTTTGATCGTGACGTTCAGGTTGCCGGAGCCGGCACTGTTATTCGAGCCGCCAACACTGCGCTGGCCAATGGCAAATACGCTGTTGATGTCATTGAACAGCGCGGCGCCGAACTGCCCGTTGGCGTCCAGGCCCTGCCCCAGCTGGGTATTGATGGCCTCGCCGACCACCATGGCGGTACGCCCCAGGTCGTTGATGGCCGGCATCAGCACGTCCTGGCGATAACGCAGCAAGCCGCCGATGGAGCCACCGCTGATCACCGAGCTGACATCCATGGGTTGTCCGCTGGTGGTCAACACCACCGAGTACTGGCTCTTGTCGTCCTTGCTCGGCACCGCCGACAGCTTGTTCGACACACCGTCCGCGACCAGGGTCTGCCCGGTACCCAGGGAGACATTGAAATGGCCGTCCGACTCAGTGACCTTGACCCCTACCAGTTCGTTGAGCGAACGCACCGCTTCGTTGCGTGCATCCAGCAGGTTCGCCGGCTCGCCGTTGCCCTGGCCTTTGGCCTGGAAGATTTGCTGGTTGAGGGAGGCAATCGAGGAGGTCAACTGATTGACCTGGCCGGTGATGGTCTCCAACTGGCTGTTGATGCCTTCTTTCTGTTTGTTCAGTTCGGTCGCAATCGAGTTGAAGCGGTTGCCCAGGGTCTGGGCAATGGTCAAGACCAACTGGCGCGCGGAGTTGTCGCTGGGGTTGGCCGAAGACGTCTGCAACGCGGCGAAGAAGCTGTTCAAGGCCGCACCGACACCGGTGGACTTGTCGGACAGCAGCTTGTCCACCGAACCGATCTGGTCCAGGTAGGCCTTGGCATCAAAATTCAACGACGTGGTGGTCTGCAACTGGGTATCGAGGAACTGGTTATACACCCGGCGTACATCCGACAGCGTAGTGCCGGTGCCGACGAACACCCCACCGGCCGCGGACATGCCATTGGCGGTCTGCATGGTCTGCTGACGCGAGTATCCAGGGGTCTTGGCGTTGGCAATGTTGTTACTCAAGGTCGCAAGCGATCCCTGAGCCGCATTGAGTCCTGACATCCCGATATTGAGCAAACCCATGGTTCAAACCTTATAAATGAGTGGATGCGCCAGCGGCAGCGTAGTTTTGGT
This sequence comes from Pseudomonas sp. FP2294, assembly GCF_030687625.1. NCBI lineage: Bacteria > Pseudomonadati > Pseudomonadota > Gammaproteobacteria > Pseudomonadales > Pseudomonadaceae > Pseudomonas > Pseudomonas sp. FP2294. Next base: position 1,604,316 of record NZ_CP117441.1, on the reverse strand, counting down.
AGCTGTTCATGGCTTTGGCGATCTGCGAAATCTTGCTGGCGTACGCCGGGTCCGTTGCATACCCGGCTTTTTGCAACTCGCGTACAAACTGTTCCGGGTTATCGGCCGACTTCAAGACTTCTTTATATCTTTCATTGCTTTGCAACAAAGTCACGAGGTCGTGAAAGCTGTCCTGGTACGAGTCGTAGGAACGGAACTGCGCCGTCTCCTTGACCATCTCGCCATTGCGAAACTCGCTGGTGATCGCCCGCGCCTGGGCGCCCTGCCAGCTCTGCCCGGCCTTGATGCCAAACAGGTTGTGGCTGCTGCTGCCGTCTTGCTGGCGCATTACCGATTTGCCCCAGCCGGTTTCCAGGGCAGCCTGGGCCACCAGGTAGCGCGGGTCGATGCCGATGCGCTCGGCCGCCTGCTTGGCCATGGGCAGCATGGTGGCGACAAACTCGTCTTGCGAACTGAAGGCTTTTTTCGCCGGGGCCAGCGGTGGCTGGGCCACGGCGCGGCCGTAAATCTGCATGCGCGAATCGCGGGCGGCAAAGGTGCGCGCAGCACCGTTGATCACGCCATCTTCGGCGGCGCTGTTGCGCAGTGGCGCAGCCTTGGCGGCGCCCGCCGCCTCGACGCCCGGCACGATACCGGCCAGCAGGCGATCGGTGAGTTTGCTCGGCAAGGCGATGCGGCGCTGATTCATCAGCGCCATGTCATTGCGCAGGGTGCCTTCATCGACACGCGGCGCCACTTCGACCCGCGCCGCCCACAGCGCACGCTGGCCATTGGAACGACCCAACGGGCCATCCGCCTGGGTGCCGGCGGCAATCGGGGTCGGCACGTCGACTTTCTTCTCTGCCGCGTCCGGGCCCTGCAGGGTCGAGGCCTGCCCTTCCACCGGCTTGTTCTTTTGCATCTGGCGCAGCAAAACGTCCGCCAGGCCGATACCGCCGCCCTCGCGAGACAGCGAGACCGCCAGTTGCTGGTCGTACATTTCCTGATACTGCTTGGCCGCCGGAGTATTCAGCGGGTTGTCCTTGCCCAGGGCATCGGTGGCCGAGCGCATGGATTTGAGCATCTCGTTGAGAAACAGCGACTCGAACTCCTGCGCCACTTTGCGCATGTTGCCGTCGCTGTTCTTGTCACCGAACTTGAGCTGGTTAAGCCGGTTCAGGTCGGAGTAGGACCCCGAGTCTGCCGTGCTGGCGATACCGCTCTTGCGCATGTCCATGGCCATGGCCTCAAATCACGATCAGGTCGGCTTGCAAGGCGCCGGCCTGTTTCAGGGCTTCGAGGATTGCCATCAAGTCGCCGGGCGCCGCGCCCACCTGGTTCACCGCACGGACAATCTCGTCCAGGGTGGTGCCGGGACCGAACTTGAACATCGGCTTGGCTTCTTGCTGGGCATTGACCCGGGAGCGTGGGACCACGGCGGTCTGGCCACCGGACAACGGCCCGGGCTGGCTGACAATCGGGTCTTCGGTAATGGTCACGGTCAGGCTGCCATGGGTCACGGCCGCTGGCGACACCTTGACGTTCTGGCCGATCACGATAGTGCCGGTACGCGAGTTGATGATGACCTTGGCCACCGCCTGGCCCGGATCGACCTCAAGGTTTTCCAGGATCGACAGGTAGTCCACACGCTGGCTCGGGTCCAGCGGCGCGGTCACGCGGATCGAGCCGCCGTCGATGGCCTGGGCCACGCCTGGGCCGAGCATGTCGTTGATTTTGTCGACCACACGCTTGGCGGTGGTGAAGTCCGAACGGTTGAGGTTCAGGGTCAGGCTGTTGCCCTGGTTGAAACCGCTGGGCACGGTACGTTCCACCGTGGCGCCGCCAGGAATCCGCCCGGCCGATGGCACGTTGACGGTGATCTTCGAACCGTCGCGCCCTTCGGCATCAAACCCGCCCACCACCAGGTTGCCCTGGGCGATGGCGTAGACGTTGCCGTCGATACCTTTGAGCGGCGTCATCAGCAAGGTGCCGCCACGCAGGCTTTTCGAGTTACCAATGGAGGATACGGTGATGTCCACCACCTGCCCCGGCTTGGAGAACGCCGGCAGATCGGCACTGATCGACACCGCCGCGACGTTCTTCAACTGCACGTTGCCCGAACCTGGCGGCACCTTGATCCCGAACTGCGAGAGCATGTTGTTGAAGGTCTGCAGGGTGAACGGGGTCTGGGTGGTCTGGTCGCCCGTGCCGTTGAGCCCCACCACCAGGCCGTAGCCGATCAACTGGTTGCTGCGCACCCCGGAAATACTGGCGATGTCCTTCAGGCGTTCGGCCTGGACAGCAACGCTCAGGGAGAGCAACAACACCGCTGCCATCAGCTGTTTGAGATTCAAAGTGATCACCTAGAAAGGGAACAGCGGGCTAAGGAAGAAACGGTCGAACCAACCCGGCTGACTGGCGTCGGCAAACGAACCCGTACCCGAATAGGTAATGCGTGCATCGGCAATCCGTGTGGACGGCACGGTGTTGTCGGTGGCGATATCGTCCGCGCGCACCATGCCGGCGATGCGCACCAGTTCGTCACCGGTGTTGAGGGTCATCCACTTCTCGCCGCGCACGGCAATGATGCCGTTGGGCAGCACGTCGGCCACGGTCACGGTGATCGAGCCCACCAGGCTGTTGCCCTGCCCGGCCTTGCTGCTGCCGTTGGTGGCGCGGTCGCCGCTGTAGCCCACGTCCAGGCTCAAGTCACCACTGCCCAGGGGGTTGTTGGTGTTCAAGCCACCGCCAAACAGCGAGGTCAGGCCGATGCCGGTCTTGCTGTTCTTGGCCACCTGGGAGTTGGCGTTCTTGCTCGCCGTGGTGCGCTCGTTGAGGGTGATGGTGATGATGTCGCCAACACGGAACGCCTTGCGGTCGCTGTACAGGTTCTGCTCAAAACCGGCCTGGTAGATCGAGCCATTGTTGGCAGCGGCTGGCAGTGGCGTGCGCGGCAACACCGGCGCGTAGTACGGGTCATTGGGTTTTGGCGTCGGGGCGACACAGCCCGCGAGCACGGCAATCCCACTCAATGCCAGAACAGAAACAAAGCGACTCATGACCCTTACCTCACGGTGTTGCAGGCGCCTTATGAGCGCCCCATAGACTGGATTACAGATTCTGCGTAACGAACGAAAGCATCTGGTCGGCGGTGGAAATCACCTTGGAGTTCATCTCGTAGGCACGCTGGGTGGTGATCATGTTGACCATCTCTTCCACGGTGCTGACGTTGGAGGTTTCCAGGGTGCTTTGCAGGGTGGTGCCAAACCCGTTGAGGCCCGGCGTGCCGACTTGCGGCGCGCCGCTGGCAGCGGTTTCCAGGAACAGGTTGTTACCGGTGGCTTGCAGGCCGGCCGGGTTGATGAAGTCGGCGGTCTGCAGGTTGCCGATCACTTGCGACGCCGGGTTGCCGGCGATGGTGACAGACACGGTGCCGTCGGCACCGACCGTGAAGGTCTGGGCATCGTTGGGCACGACAATCGCCGGCTCCAGGGCAAAACCGTTGGCGGTCACGACCTGGCCGTTGGAGTCCAGGTGGAAGGTGCCGTCACGGGTGTAGGAGGTAGTGCCATCCGGCTGCAGGATCTGGAAGAAGCCACGGCCATTGATCGCCATGTCCAGCGGCTGCCCGGTTTGCTGCAGGTTGCCGGCGGTGAAGTTCTTCTGGGTGCCGACGATGGACACACCGGTACCCACTTGCAGGCCCGACGGCAATTCGCTGTCCTGGGTCGACTGCGCACCCGGCTGGCGCTTGATCTGATAGAGCAGGTCCTGGAACTCGGCGCGATCACGTTTGAAGCCCGTGGTCGAAACGTTCGCCAGGTTGTTGGAAATAACGGTCAGGTTGGTGTCCTGGGCGGACAGACCGGTTTTGGCAACCCATAGAGCCGGAAGCATGCTGTTCTCCTTCGTGCGCCTGTTTGTTGGCGCCGCGTTACAAAATTAGTAGTCAGTGGCGCTGCAATCAGCTCATCTGCATGACGCGAGTCATGGCCTGGTCGTCTTCTTTGGCGCTGTTCATCATTTTCACGTGCAATTCGAACTGCTTGGACAGGGCCAGCACCGCCGTCATTTCTTCGACGGCATTGACGTTGCTCGACTGCAGGAAGCCCGAATTCACCTTGACGCTGGCATCGGCCACCGCCGGCTGGCCGTCCTTGGTGTGGATCGCGCCATCCAGGCCCTTGGTCATATTGGCCAGGTCCGGCTTGACCAGCTTGATGCGGTCCACCTCTGCCATCACCCGTGGGCCTTCGCCCATGGCGCGGATGCTGATGGTGCCGTCTTCACCGACTTCGACCTTCTGCTCGGGTGGCACCGAAATCGGCCCGCCATTGCCCATGATCGGCATGCCGTTGCCGGCCCGCAGCACGCCCAGTGCGTCGATATTCATGCTCGCGGTGCGCACGTAGGCTTCGCCGCCATCAGGGGTTTGCACGGCGATCCAGCCATCGCCGCCGACGGCAACGTCCAGGTCACGGCCGGTCTCGACCATCGAACCCGGAGAAAAATCGGTACCAGGACGCTCGGTCAGGGCAAACGCCCGCGCCGGAAAGCTGTCACCAAACACCGGCATCGAACGGGCCTGCTCCAGGTCACGCTGAAAACCGTTGGTGGAAATGTTCGCCAGGTTGTTGGCATGGGCCTTTTGCGCCAGAGCATTCTGGCTGGCGCCGGTCATTGCCACATAAAGGTATTTGTCCACGCTCATTCCTCTTACTGACGGACGTTTGCCGCCCACCGATGTACTGAGGAGTCTTTAGCAATTTGCGCACCAACTTTTTAAAAGTCGGGGAAAGGCAGGCGGGGCAAGGGGTTGGGGCGTATCAAGGATTATTGGAGGGGCAGGACGAGTCGGAAAAACGGCGGAGTTCTGCCGGTTGCGGCAAACACCGGTCTTGGCATTAACACAGATCCATTGTGGGAGCGGGCTTGCTCGCGAAGGGGGTGGATCAGTCGGTACCTGTATTGACTGATCCACCCCCTTCGCGAGCAAGCCCGCTCCCACATTTTTATCCCGCTGTGTCAGGGGCTTATTTGTCGGCCTTGAGCACTTCGTAATCGCGCAATTTATTGGCGATAGTGGTGTGGGACACGCCCAGGCGCTTACCCAGCAAGCGACTGCTGGGATGCTCGGCATACAGGCTTTCGAGCACGGCCTTTTCAAACCGCCCGACGATCTCCTCCAAGCCACCCTCCAGGGAAAAGTCGCCAAGCGGCTGACGCACGCCGTAGTCCGGCAAGCGAATATGTTCAGCCTTGATCGTGCCGCCCTCACACAGCGACACCGCCTGGAACAGCACGTTTTCCAACTGCCGCACATTGCCCGGCCAATGGTAGTGGCTGAGGCGCTCCATGGCCGCCGGCGCCAGCTTGGGCAGCGGGCAGCCAATCAGACGGCTGGCCTGGTCGATAAAGTGCTCGACCAGTGGCGGTAAACCGTCGAGGCATTCGCGCAGCGGCGGGATATGCAACGACAACACATTGAGCCGGTGATACAGGTCCTGGCGAAACTCGCCACGGGCACACAATTCCGATAAGTCCACCTGGGTCGCGCAAATCACTCGCACATCCAGGTAAACCTCTTCATCACTGCCCACGCGCCGGAAGCAGCCGTCCTGCAGAAAGCGCAGCAATTTCACCTGCAATCGCGCGCTCATTTCACCCACGCCATCCAGAAACAACGTACCGCCCGCCGTCAGTTCCAACAGCCCCAACTTGCCCTCTGCCCGCGCCCCTTCAAACGCGCCAGGGCCGTAGCCGAACAGCTCGGTCTCGGCCATCGACTCCGGCAACCCCGCGCAATTGAGCGCCATCAACGGCGACTGCCCACGTGGGCTGGCCAGGTGACAGGCGCGCGCCAACAATTCTTTACCGGTGCCGGTTTCGCCTTCTATTAATAGGGGCGCATCGAGGGGCGCCATGCGCCGGGCTTCACGCACCACCGCCGCCATCACTTTAGAGCTCTGGAAAATGCTGTCAAAGCCTCGCAGCTCCTGCTTGCGCACATTGTAGATGCGCTCACCGACCCGGTCGGCGCGGTGCAGAGTCAGTACGGCGCCGGCCATGGCTTCGCTGTCGTCATGTTCGGAGGATTGCAGCGGGGCGATGTCGGCGAGAAACACGTCGCCCTTGACCTTGACCCGCAGGCCATTGATCCGCGACTTGCTGGCACGCACCAGCTCCGGCAGGTCGAAGTCCTCGGCGTAGCGTGACAGGGGAATCCCCGGCACTTCGTCCACCCGCACCCCGAGCAACTGCGCCGCCGCGCGGTTGGCCGCGACAATCGAGCCGCCCATGTCGATGGACAGCACCGGGAATTCCAACGCCCCCAGCAAGGCGTTGAGTTCCATGTGCCGGCGCTCGCTGGGCATCAGCCCTACCCGCTTGACGCCAAACACCCCGGCAATCGCCTCGAACTGCGGGCGCAGGGCCTGGAATTGCATATTCACCAGGTTCGGGCAGTACAGGTAGATAGCATTGCCATGTTCGCCGCCAACCTCGCCCTTGGCCACGTTGACCCCGTACTCCACCAGCAGGTTGAGGATGTCCCGCAGGATGCCGATGCGGTTCTGGCAATGCACTTTGATACGCATGTAAAGGCCCGGTTTGTTGTAGGAGGGCTGATCGGGCTGCGTCTTTTTGTCACCGGACGCAGATAGTCGTCAAGATTATGTGACAGCCAGCGTCCTTTTCAAACCAGTAAAACGCAATGCAGCGTGCTCGACGGCAAAATCGTAACGAATATTTTACGAAAGACGCCGACTTTTCCTACAGGCTTCCCTTAACAACGGGTGGAATCCACGGCCAGGCGGAGTATCAATAAGCCCATAGCAGGACATAACAAGAACGAATGCCTAGCAGGAGAGCCGTATGAAACAGACGCACTACGTGGCCCGCGAGCCCGATGCGCAAGGTTTTATCCACTACCCGCCCGAAGAACACGCGGTGTGGAACACCCTGATCACCCGTCAACTGAAAGTGATCGAGGGTCGCGCCTGCCAGGAATACCTGGACGGCATCGACAAGCTCGGCCTGCCCCATGACCGTATTCCGCAACTCGCCGAAATCAACAAAGTGCTGGCCGAAACTACTGGCTGGCAGGTGGCGCGGGTGCCGGCGCTGATCCCCTTCCAGACCTTCTTTGAATTGCTCGCCAACAAGCAGTTTCCGGTAGCGACCTTTATTCGTACCCGCGAAGAGCTGGATTACCTGCAAGAGCCGGATATTTTCCACGAGATTTTCGGCCACTGCCCACTGCTGACCAACCCCTGGTTCGCCGAATTCACCCACACCTACGGCAAGCTCGGCCTGGCGGCCACCAAGGAGCAGCGCGTGTACCTGGCGCGCCTGTACTGGATGACCATCGAGTTTGGCCTGGTGGACACCCCCCAAGGCCGGCGCATCTACGGTGGCGGTATTTTGTCGTCACCGAAAGAGACGGTGTACTGCCTGTCGGATGAGCCCGAGCATCAGGCCTTCGACCCGCTGGAAGCCATGCGCACGCCGTATCGTATCGACATCCTGCAGCCGCTGTATTTCGCCCTGCCCAACCTCAAGCGCCTGTTCGAAGTGGCGCAGGAAGACATCATGGGCATGGTCGAGCGCGGCATGCAGCTGGGGTTGCATGCGCCAAAGTTCCCCCCCAAGCCCAAGGCGGCTTGAACTGATGCTTTAAAGGCCAGGTGAGTCTGTTCCCTGGCCGCGCGTTGCTTTAGGGTGACGCGACTGGCAACCGAATTCCACATACTCGATTTCAGGAACACCGTTATGACCACCTTGAACCAAGCCCATTGCGAAGCCTGCCGCGCCGATGCCCCACAAGTCAGCGACGAAGAACTGCCAGCGCTGATCAAGCAGATCCCCGACTGGAACATCGAAGTGCGCGACGGCGTGATGCAACTGGAAAAAGTATTCCTGTTCAAGAACTTCAAATTCGCCCTGGCCTTTACCAACGCCATGGGCGAAATCTCCGAGGCTGAAGGTCATCACCCTGGCCTGCTGACCGAATGGGGCAAAGTCACCGTGACCTGGTGGAGCCACTCCATCAAGGGCCTGCACCGCAACGACTTCATCATGGCCGCACGCACTGACGAAGTGGCCAAGGACGCCGAGGGCCGCAAGTAATGCATTTCGCCGCGATTGGCCGGGTGCCCGGTGATCCGATCCTGGGGCTGATGGAGTCCTATGCCAAGGACACCAACCCGCAAAAATTCGACCTGGGCGTAGGCGTCTATAAAGATGCCCAGGGCCTGACCCCGATCCTGCAGGCGGTCAAACGCGCCGAGCAGCGCCTGGTCGACCAGCAAACCACCAAGACTTACATCGGCGGGCATGGCGACCCGGCTTTCGGCCGCCTGATCAGTGAATTGGTGCTGGGCGCCGGTTCCGCGCTGCTCAAGGCACAACGCGCGGGCGCCACGCAAACCCCAGGTGGCACCGGCGCCCTGCGCCTGAGCGCCGATTTTATCGCCCACAGCCTGCCAGGCCGTGGCGTGTGGCTGAGCAACCCGACGTGGCCGATCCACGAAACCATCTTCGCCAAGGCCGGGCTCAAGGTCAGCCACTACCCCTATGTGGGCAGTGACAACCGCCTCGACGTACCAGCCATGCTCGCCACCCTGGCCACCGTGCCCGAGGGCGACGTGGTGCTGCTGCATGCCTGCTGCCATAACCCTACCGGTTTCGACCTGTCCCAGGACGACTGGCGCCAGGTCCTGCAGATCGTGCGCGAGCGCCAACTGCTGCCGCTGATCGACTTCGCCTATCAGGGTTTTGGCGATGGCCTGGAGCAGGACGCGTGGGCGGTGCGCTTGTTTGCCGATGAACTGCCTGAGGTGCTGATCACCAGCTCCTGCTCGAAGAATTTCGGCTTGTACAGCGACCGCGTCGGCGCGCTGATTGTGTGTGCCAACGATGCCGAGAAGCTGCTGGATGTACGCAGCCAACTGGCGTTTATCGCGCGCAACCTGTGGTCGACACCGCCGGATCATGGCGCTGCCGTGGTCGCGACCATCCTCGGTGATAGGGAGCTCAAACAGCTGTGGAGCAGCGAAGTCGAAGGCATGCGCTCGCGTATCGCGCAATTGCGTTCGGGCCTGGTCGAAGCGCTGGCGCCCCATGGGCTGTCTGAGCGTTTTGCCCATGTCGGCGTGCAGCGCGGGATGTTTTCCTATACCGGCCTGAGCGCCGAACAGGTGAAACAGCTGCGGGAAAAACACAGCGTGTACATGGTCAGTTCCGGGCGGGCCAACGTGGCCGGGATTGATGAGACGCGCCTGGGGTTGCTTGCCGATGCCATTGCGCACGTATGTAAACCCTAAGACAAAACGCTATCCAAATGTGGGAGCACGCCCGCTCCCACATTTTTTGACCGAGGCGATCTTCAGCCAGCAACCATCTCGGCCTTGACCTGCGCCTCCTTGGCCTGGGCATCCGCCAACCGATACAACTCGATATGCCCATCCCAGTGCTCGATCAATGCCGTGCACGACTCCACCCAATCCCCGCAATTGAGGTAGTCCACCTCGCCCACCTTGCGAATCTCCGCATGGTGGATATGCCCGCACACCACGCCGTGCAACTCGCGCTTGGTCACTTCATGGGCGATGGCTTCCTCGAAATCGCTGATAAAGCTCACCGCTGTCTTCACCTTATGCTTGAGGTACGCCGACAGTGACCAGTAGCCATAGCCATAACGCGCCCGCCAGTGGTTCAGCCAGCGGTTGAGGGTCAGGGTGAACTCGTAGGCCGAATCGCCAAGAAACGCCAGCCAACGGTGGTAACGGGTGATTACGTCGAACTGGTCGCCGTGGATCACCAGCAGATGCCGGCCATCGGCAGTCACATGCACCGCTTCGTCCACCAGTTGGATATTGCCCAGGATCAGCTTTGAATAGCGGCGCAGGAACTCGTCGTGGTTGCCGGTGACGTAGATCACCTCGGTGCCACGCTTGCTCATGGTCAGCAGGCGGCGGATCACGTTGGTGTGGGCCTGGGGCCAGTACATGCCGCTGCGCAGTTTCCAGCCGTCGATGATATCGCCCACCAGGTACACCTTGTCGGCGTGGTAGCCCTTGAGGAACTGCGACAGATGTTCGGCCTGGCAGTCCCGGGTGCCCAGGTGCACGTCGGAGATCCACAGGGTACGAACCCGTTGCTTGCGGCTGGGTTTGGCGAGCTCGGCGCTGGTCATGGGCATACCTCAGGGGTGTTTTCGCCAGCTTGCGCCCGGGCAATTAATAGCCCATGACAGTCTTGCGTCAGGCAGATGACAGCGCCCGCCGCCCGTCGGGCGGTGTAAACTGCCGGCCTGCCCGGGAGATTGCGATGAGACCGACCCTCACGCTGCGCCATTACACCCACGACCTGATTGCCCATAGCCATGACCATGCGCAACTGGTGTTCGGCCTGGCCGGCCGCCTGGATTTCGAGGTGGAAGGCATCGGCGGCGAAATTTGCCCGCAAGGGGTGATGGTCCTGCCCTTCTCCGCCCATCACGCCTGCGGCAGCCCCCAGGGCAGCCACTGCCTGGTACTGGATGTGCCCGACGAACAGTGGATGGTGCAATCCTTGGGCGAGCACGCGGATGCCAGTCGCCGCCTGCTGGATCGGCCGGCGCGGGTGAGCCTGGATAGCCGCCAGGGCCAGTTGGTCAACTGGCTGGCGAGCGGCGCACTGGATGACCCCTTGATCGCCCAACAAGGTGCGGTGCTGCTACTGGCCACGCTCAATGGCCAGCCACCCGCCCACACCGGCGCACGACGCCTGCCCTATGGCGCCTTCAATGCCCATATCGACCAGCATGCGGCCTACCCGCTGCAGGTCGCGGATCTGGCACGGCTGGCGGATATGTCCGTCGCCCGCTTGCACGCACGCTTTGTCGCCGAATGCGGGTTGACCCCCATGGACTACATCCGCAATCGTCGCCTGCACATGGCCCGTGGCTTGCTGCGCGACAGCCACCTGCCGATTGGCGAGATCGCCGCGCGGGTTGGCTATGCCTCGCAAAGTGCGTTTTCCGCCGCCGTGTTGCGCGAGTTCGGCAGCTCGCCCGGAGCCTTGCGCCGACTCGACAACCGGCGCTAGTCCTGCGATAAAACCGGCGATTCCCACGACAGACACCCAGGCGCCAGGCGCTCTAGACTGGATGCCTGCCCACTGTTTTAAGGATTGTCATGACCCCGCGCACTGCCCTCGGCGCCCTGCACATCGGTGCATTAATGTTTGGCCTCACCGGCGTCTTCGGCAAGCTCGCCGCCGCCTCGCCGAGCATTATCGTGTTTGGCCGCGCCGCCTTCGCCGTGCTAGCCCTGGCATTGTTCGCCCGCTTCGCCAGCAACACCCCCTGGCACAAGCTGTACAGCGCCGACCTGCGGCGCCTGCTGCTCAGCGGCTTGCTGCTGGCCGGGCACTGGGTGAGTTTCTTTATTGCGGTAAAAGTGGCCGGCGTGGCGATTGCGACGCTGGGTTTCACCACGTTCCCGGCGTTTACGGTGATCCTCGAAGGGCTGATCTTTCGCGAGCGGATCCGCGCCAATGAAATGGTGCTGGTGCTGCTGGTCAGCGTCGGCCTGGTGCTGGTCACCCCGGACTTCGACCTCGCCAGCCAGGCCACCAGCGGCCTGGTCTGGGCCGTGGTCTCGGGCCTGCTGTTCTCGCTGCTGTCATTGAACAACCGGGCCAGCGCCAGCATCCCCCCCGTGCAGGCGGCCTTGTGCCAGAACGTGGTAGTCGCCCTGTGCCTGCTGCCCGTCGCGGCACCAGGCCTCGCAGAAGTACGCGCCCTGGACTGGTTGTGGATCGGCCTGTTGGGGGTGTTCTGTACCGGCCTGGCCCACAGTTTGTTTGTCGCCAGCCTCAAGGTGCTCAAGGCGCGCACCGCTGCTGTGGTATTCGCCATGGAGCCGGTGTATGGCATCACCGTGGCCTGGCTGCTGTTCAGCGAAACCCCGACCCTGCGCATGCTGCTGGGCGGTGTGCTGATTATTGCCGCCATAGTCGTCTCAGGCTTGATGAGCCGCCCTGTCAAGGCCAGACAACCGGCGGCCGCGACCTGATCTATACTTTTTGTATCCGCAACAGTCAGCTGTCGTTCAACGGATACAGACTCCTCGACGACAGCCGTGGTCCTTGAAGTTGCTGCATGCGAGTGGTCACTCCCCTAACGCTCTGCAGGAGTTTCACCATGGACATGTTTATCACCCTGATCATTCAGATCATCAGCGGCGCGGTCGGCGGCAATATCGCCGGCCTGAGCAAGCAAGGCCTGGGCTCCGGGCTCAACACCGTGGTCGGCGGCGTCGGCGGCCTGGTGCTGGGGCAGATCGTCTCGGCCATCAGCGGCATGCCGGCGGGCGGAGCCCTGGATGTTGCGGCGGTCGGCAGCAATATCGTTGGCGGTGGTGTGGGCGGCCTGGTGCTGACGTTTGTCGTCGGCTGGATCAAGAATAAAATGGCCGCCAAGTAAAGCACCCGACACTGCCGGCCAAGCGCCGGCAGTGCCGTTTACGAGGCGCGGTCGTTGTGCCCCAGGTCTCGCTGCGGATCAATCTGGTCGCGCACCCGCTGCTTGAGCACCTTGGCCTCCGGGAACCCGCCATCGGCCTTGCGCTCCCAGATCTGTACACCGTCGCACGTGATTCGAAATGCCCCGCCGGTCGCCGGCTCCAGCGCCACCTTGCCGAGGTCATCGGCAAAGGTGCTCAACAGTTCCTGGGCCAGCCACGCAGCGCGCAGCAGCCACTGGCATTGGGTGCAATAGGTGATGACAATCTCAGGCTTGGCAGTGGACATGAAATGACAGACTCCTGCATGACGGGACAGGTGAATCGGATGGCTATAATACCGGCCTTTATCGTCCAGCCCCGAGATTGATGATGCGCCGCCTGTTGTCCTGCCTGTTGCTGTGCCTACTCCCTGTCTTTGTCCACGCCGTGGAAGCCCCGCGCCCGAAAATCGGCCTGGTGCTCTCCGGCGGCGCTGCCCGCGGCCTGGCCCACATCGGTGTGCTCAAGGCCCTGGAAGAGCAAGGCATCCACATCGACGCGATTGCCGGCACCAGCATGGGCGCGGTGATTGGCGGGCTGTACGCATCAGGCTACAAGATCGATGAACTGGAAAAGCTCGCCCTGAGCATCGACTGGCAGTTGGCGCTGTCCGATGCCCCGCCCAGGGAAGATGTGCCGTTCCGGCGCAAACAGGATGACCGGGACTTCCTGATCAAGCAGAAACTGAGTTTTCGCGATGACGGCAGCCTGGGCCTGCCCCTGGGCGTGATCCAGGGCCAGAACCTGGCGCTGCTGCTGGAGAGCATGTTCGCCCACAGCAGCAACACCCGCGACTTCGACAAGCTGCCGATTCCATTCCGCGCCGTGGCCACCGATATCACCAGCGGCGAAAAAGTGGTGTTTCGCAAGGGCCATCTGCCCCAGGTGATTCGCGCCAGCATGTCGATCCCTGCGGTGTTCGCCCCGGTGGAGCTGGACGGCCGGCTGCTGGTGGATGGCGGCATGACCGACAACATCCCCCTGGATGTAGCGCGTGAGATGGGGGTCGATATCGCCATTGTGGTGGATATCGGCACGCCCTTGCGCAGCCGCAAGCAATTGACGACGGTGGTGGATGTGCTCAACCAGTCCATCACCCTGATGACCCGCCGAAATTCCGAAGAACAACTCAAGGCCCTGCACGCAGGCGATGTGCTGATCCAGCCACCATTGGCCGCGTATGGCGTGACCGATTTTGGCCGCGCCAAGGACATGATCGACGCCGGCTACCGCGCCACCCGCGCGCTGGATACCCGCCTGGCACGCCTGCGCCCAACCGGGCCCATGGACGCCGAACTGACCGCCGCCCGCACGCCGGGCCAGCGCAACCCGACGATTACCGCAATCAAGGTGGAGAACGACTCGAAAGTCGGCGACGACGTGATCCGCTACTACATCCGCCAACCCATTGGCGAGCCCCTGAACCTGGCGCGCCTGCAATCGGATATGGGCACCCTGTACGGCCTGGATTACTTCGATCAGGTGCAATACCGCGTGGTAAAAAAAGGCCCGGACAACACCCTGGTCATCAGCGCGCGCGGCAAACGCAGCGGCACCGACTACCTGCGCCTGGGGCTCAACCTGTCCGATGACATGCGCGGCGACAGCGCCTTCAACCTCGGCGCCAGCTACCGCATCAACGGCATCAACCGCCTCGGTGCCGAATGGCTGACCCGGGTGCAGATCGGTGATCGCCAGGAGCTGTACAGCGAGTTCTATCAGCCGATGGATACCGGCTCCCGCTATTTCGTCGCCCCCTATATCAGCGCCCAGGCGCAGAACGTCGAACTGATCCTGGATAACGACCCGATCTCTGAGTACCGCCTCGAGCGCTATGGCTTTGGCTTGAACCTCGGGCGGCAGATCGGCAACAGCGGCGAAATCCGCTTCGGTGTCGGCGAGGCCTGGGGTAAGGCCGATGTGCGCATTGGCGACCGCGATTTGCCAAGCGTGAGCTTCAGCGAGGGCTTCTACGAACTGAAGTACTCGTTCGACTCCCTGGATAACGTGTACTTCCCCCATACCGGCGAAGACATTGGCCTGGCCTACCGCGAATTCGAACCCGGCCTGGGCTCCGACCAGCGCTACCGGCAATGGGAGTTCAAGCTGGACAAGGCCATGAGCCACGGCCCGGACACCCTGGTACTGGGCGGTCGCTACGGACGCACTCTGGATAATTCCGACGTGGTGATTTCCAGCTTCCTGCTGGGCGGTGCGCGGCAGCTGTCAGGGTTCCGCCAGGATGCGATTTCCGGGCAGAACATCAGCCTGATGCGCGCCGTCTACTACCGCCGCCTGACCCCACGCTCGTACCTGCCGCTGGACTTCCCACTGTACCTGGGCGCCTCCCTGGAACGGGGGCGGGCGTGGAACAACGACAATGAATTCGACAGTGGCTATATCAATGCCGCGAGCATCTTCCTCGGGTTTGATACTCCACTGGGGCCGTTGAATTTCAGTTATGGGTTCAATGATGACAATCAGAAAGCGGTGTATCTGAATCTTGGGCAGACGTTCTAAGAAAAACACTTAGCCGAGGTGGAGCAGGCTTGTGTGGGAGCGGGCTTGCCCGCGATGACGGAGTGTCAGCCAAATATCCAGTAACTGACCCGACGCCATCGCGAGCAAGCCCGCCCCCACATTTTGATCAGCGGCGTAATCGGATCAGGTCTTTTCCAGGTTCGCCAGGATATGCCCATGCACCCGCATGCACACCCGCATATCCTCCTCATCGACCCCCACAAAAAGCTCCTGGCGCAAAGCCGTGGCAATGGTCTCGATCTGATCAATCAGTGGCCTTGCCGGATCACACAACACAATGCGCTTGGCGCGCCGGTCTTCTACCACAGCCTGGCGTTGCACCAGGCCCTGGCTTTCCAGGCTGTCGAGCAGACGCGCCAATGTGGGCCCTTCTACCCCGACGCTCTGGGCCAGCTCACGCTGGGTCGGCGCTTCTTCAAAGCGGGCCAGATGCAGCAGCACCAGCCATCGGGCCTGGGACAGCCCAAGCCCTGCCAGACGGCGATCCAACTCGGCGCGCCAGCCACGGGACATTTGCGCCAACTGCATGCCAAAACGGTGTTGATCGGTTAACGGCATAAAAAACTCATGGGTTAGACTGAAAATAAAGTGTGGCTAATTATTAGTCAGCTAAGCATGACCTATGACAGTAGGCAAGGTTTGCAATGTACTGATTCGTTACATTGTCGTAATTGACGCATCAAATCTCGAATTCCGACTGCAAAGCGGCCCGTACACAGTACAAAACACCCTCAGGCACCCGCCCGGTGAACAGCGGTGCTATATCGGAAACAGGTGGCAACTCGCCTTCACCATCGAGAAACGCATCCTGGATTTCACCCAGCAAGTCTTCCGGCAGATCAAGGGCCTGTTCCAGTGACAGCTGTTGCTTGCCAATGGACTCGGCCAGCAAGGTGTAGACGTTCTTTTCCGAGCACTGCAACTGCCCGGCGATCTGGATCGGGGTCATGCCGGCGCGGGCCAGGCTGATCAGTTCGTGGCGGATATCGGCGACTTCCTTCGGCGCCTCGGCCTGGCCGCCCAGGACTTCCAGGAAGGCCTGGCCATAACGCTCCAGCTTGCGCGCACCGACGCCACTGACCCGAGCCATTTCGGCCATGGTGGTGGGCTGCTCACGCAACATTTCCAGCAAGGTGGAGTCGGGGAAGATGACGTAGGGCGGCACGCTGTGCTCTTGCGCCAGCTTGCGGCGCAAGGCACGCAGGGCTTCCCACTGCTCGCGCTCTTCGCCACGCACCAGTTGGCTGGCCTGGCTGGTGCTGCTGGATTTGGCAGTGGTCTGCGGCTTGAGGTCGCGGCGCAGCTCCAGGCTGACCTCGCCTTTGAGCAGTGGCCGGCAACTGTCGTTCAAGCGCAGGCCGCCGTAGCCTTCCAGGTCGATATCCACCAGGCCACGGGCCACCATCTGGCGGAACAGCGAGCGCCATTCGCCTTCAGCCCGCGCCTTGCCCACGCCATACACCGACAGGTGCTGGTGGCCAAAGCTGCGGATTTTTTCGTTGTCCTTGCCCAGCAGCACATCCACCAGATGGCCGACGCCATAACGCTGGCCGGTACGGAAGATCGCCGACAGGCCCTGACGTGCTGGCTCAGTGGCATCCCAGGTCTGCACACCATCTACACAGTTGTCGCAATGCCCGCAGGGCTGGGGCATGTCTTCGTCGAAATAGGCGAGCAAGGTCTGGCGACGGCAGCGGGTTTCTTCGCACAGCGACAGCATGGCGTCGAGCTTGTGCTGCTCCAGGCGCTTGTGGCGCTCATCGCCCTCGGAGTTCTGCAGCATCTGCTTGAGCATCACCACATCCTGCAGGCCATAGACCATCCAGGCATCCGCCGGCAGGCCATCACGCCCGGCCCGCCCGGTTTCCTGGTAGTACGCTTCCAGGGATTTGGGCAAGTCCATATGGGCCACGAAGCGCACGTTGGACTTGTCGATGCCCATGCCAAACGCAATGGTCGCGACCATGATCAGGCCTTCCTCGTTGAGGAAGCGCTTCTGGTGGTAGGCCCGCAGTTCGTTGGGCAGGCCAGCGTGGTAAGGCAGCGCGGGGTAGCCCTGCTCGCACAGGAACGCCGCCACTTCATCGACCTTCTTGCGCGACAGGCAGTAGACAATCCCGGCATCGCTGCGCCGCTCCGAAAGGAACGCCAGCAACTGCTTGCGCGGCTGTTCCTTGGGCACGATGCGATAAAAGATATTCGGACGGTCGAAGCTGGAGAGAAAACGCTCGGCGTTCTGCAGGTGCAGGCGCTCGACGATCTCTTCGCGGGTGCGCTTGTCGGCCGTGGCGGTCAGGGCGATGCGCGGCACGTTGGGGAACAGTTCGGCCAGTTGCCCCAATTGCAGGTATTCACGGCGGAAATCGTGGCCCCACTGGGATACACAGTGGGCCTCGTCGATTGCGAACAGAGAGATTTCCAGGCTCTGCAGGAACGCCAGCATCCGCGGCTGGACCAGACGCTCGGGCGCCAGGTAGAGCATTTTCACTTCGCCGCGGCGGATCCGCGCCGCCAGGTCACGCTGCTGCTCGGCGCTCAGGGTAGAGTTCAACGCGGCGGCTGCGACGCCCAGTTCTTCCAGGGCGGCCACTTGATCGTCCATCAGCGCGATCAACGGCGAGACCACCACCGCCAGCCCTTCGCGCAACAATGCCGGCACTTGGAAGCACAACGACTTACCGCCGCCGGTAGGCATCAGGACCAGGGCATCACCGCCGCTGGCCACGCGCTCAATGATCGCACCCTGGCGGCCACGAAAGCTGTCGTAGCCGAAGATGTCCTTGAGGACGCGTTGAGCCTGTTCAAGCATGAAAAACTCCAAATTCCACCGAAATCCCTCTGTACAGGCTGGCTGAAAAAGCACGCCTGGCCGGAAAATAATCCGTAAGCGAACTTTTCCCGCAACCGCATCCGGCCTGCAGGGGCATCACAAAACGCGGCAGTATACCCGAGCACTCCCCGGCAAAGGGCGCCGCTGACGAATAGCGGCCCATCTGAAAACCTTGCAAATATGCCGTGCGGCTGGCCTGCACGCTCAAGAAAGCCTAGAATTCAGCATCGTATATTCCCAAGGTAGTCTTTCAATGTCCTTCGCTGAGCAACTAAACCGCCTGCAAGCCTTCCTCGATGCCGATGAGCTGCATGACGAGGCGCTGGACTACGTGGCCGCCCATGGCTACCTGACTGCGCTGTCGATCTGCTCCGAACCGGTTCCTGATCGTGAATGGATCGACGCCCTGTTCGCCGAAGAGCCGCACTACAAGGATGAGGCCCAGCGCAGCGAGATCGAAGAAACCCTGATCCAGCTCAAGGCCCACATCTCCCGCCAACTGGCCTCCGATGAAGAGTTCGAGCTGCCCTGTGAGCTCGACCTCGGCGAAGAGCCGGACGACTCCGACCTGCGCGGCTGGTGCATTGGTTTCATGGAAGGTGTGTTTCTGCGTGAAGCCGCCTGGTTCGAAACCGCCGAGGAAGAAGTCAGCGAAATGCTGCTGCCGATCATGGTCGGTTCCGGCCTGTTCGACGACCAGCCTGAGTTCGCCGACATCGCCAGCGATGCCAACCTGATGGACGACATGATCGTACAGATCCCGGAAGCACTGACCGCCCTGTACCTGCTGTGCAACGCCCCCGACGAAAAACCGGCGATCCTCAAGCCTCGCCATCACTGAGTCCCCCGCCCGTGGCGCCCATGGGCAACCGCTCCCCGATTGTGCGCTACGTGCTGCTGGCCATTGGCTGGTTGAGCGTAGTGCTCGGGGTGATCGGAATCTTCCTGCCGGTCTTGCCGACCACCCCCTTCCTGCTATTGGCTGCCGGCTGCTTTGCCCGTAGTTCACCGCGCTTCTACGACTGGCTGGTCAACCATCCGCGCCTGGGCCCTTGGATTCGGGATTACCTCGATGGCAACGGCATCCCACTCAAGGGCAAAGTCTATGCAATCGGCCTGATGTGGCTGAGCATTGGCATCTCTTGCTACCTGGTGCCATTGCCCTGGGCACGGGGTTTTATGTTGACCAGTGCGGTGTTGGTGACAATCTACATTCTGCGCCAGAAGACCCTGCCGCCACGATCGTAGGAACTGCCCCCTACCCGACCTTCGTCGGCACTGACTAACCCCGGCCATCATGCGAGACTGTCGTCCCGGGCCTGGAATGCCTGGGCGTTCTTATGTCCGGAGTATTCATGACGCTGTCCAGCGGGCTGATCGCCGCCGTTGCCCTGGCCTATATGGCCATTATGTTTGCCATCGCCTTCTACGGTGACCGCCGCCGTGCGCCCCTGCCGCCACGGGTGCGTGCGTGGGTGTATAGCCTGTCGCTGGCGGTGTACTGCACCAGTTGGACCTTCTTCGGCGCTGTAGGTCAGGCCGCCGAACAGTTGTGGGCATTTTTACCGATCTACCTGGGCCCCGTCCTGCTGCTGGTGCTGGCGCCCTGGGTCCTGCAAAAGATGATTCTGATCAGCAAGCAGGAAAACATCACCTCCATCGCCGACTTTATCGCCGCGCGCTATGGCAAATCCCAGTCCCTGGCCGTGGTCGTGGCGCTGATCTGCCTGGTGGGCGTGCTGCCTTATATTGCCCTGCAACTCAAAGGCATCGTGCTGGGGGTCAACCTGCTGATTGGCGCCGGCGCCGATGCCACCGGCACGCGGGCCCAGGACACCGCCCTGATCGTGTCCCTGGTGCTGGCGCTGTTCACCATCGTGTTCGGCACGCGCAACCTCGACGCCACGGAGCACCACCGTGGCATGGTGCTGGCGATTGCCTTCGAGTCTCTGGTCAAGCTGTTCGCGTTTCTCGCCGTGGGTGCGTTTGTGACCTACGGCCTGTACGACGGTTTCAACGATCTGTTCAGCCAGGCAATGCTTGCGCCGAGGCTGGAGGAATACTGGAAAGAGACCGTCAACTGGCCCTCGATGGTGGTGCAGACCGGCGTGGCGATGATGGCGATCATCTGTCTACCCCGCCAGTTCCACGTCACTGTCGTGGAGAACATCGAGCCCCAGGACCTGCGCCTGGCCAAGTGGGTGTTCCCGGCGTATCTGGTGCTGGCCGCACTGTTTGTAGTGCCGATTGCCCTGGGCGGCAAGATGCTGCTACCCAGCTCGGTACTGCCGGACTCCTACGTGATCAGCCTGCCTCTGGCCGAAGCCCATCCGGCCCTGGCGCTGCTGGCGTTTATCGGCGGTGCGTCGGCGGCGACCGGCATGGTCATCGTGGCCAGTGTGGCGCTGTCGACCATGGTCTCCAACGATATGTTGCTGCCGTGGCTGCTGCGCCGGACCAACGCCGAGCGCCCGTTCGAAGTCTTCCGTCACTGGATGCTCTCGGTACGCCGGGTCAGTATCGTGATCATTCTGCTGCTGGCCTATGTCAGCTACCGCCTGCTCGGCTCCACCGCCAGCCTGGCAACCATCGGCCAGATTGCGTTTGCCGCCGTGACCCAGCTGGCACCGGCGATGCTCGGCGCGCTGTACTGGAAGCAAGCCAACCGGCGCGGCGTGTTTGCCGGCCTGGCGGCTGGCACTTTCCTGTGGTTCTACACCCTGGTGCTGCCAATTGCCGCCCATAGCCTGGGCTGGTCGCTGAATATCTTCCCGGGCCTGGCCTGGCTGCATGGCAACCCACTGGGGCTGCCGATCACCCCACTGACCCAGGGCGTGGTGCTGTCTTTGGCGGGTAACTTCACCCTGTTCGCCTGGGTCTCGGTGCTGTCGCGCACACGGGTCTCGGAGCATTGGCAGGCCGGGCGGTTCATCGGCCAGGAAACCAGCCAGCGCGCCAGCGCCCGCTCCATGCTCTCGGTGCAGATCAATGACCTGTTGAGCCTGGCCGCGCGTTTTGTCGGCGAAGAACGGGCGCAACAGAGCTTCATCCGCTTCGCCTACCGCCAAGGCAAGGGCTTTAACCCCAACCAGAATGCCGACAACGACTGGATCGCCCACACTGAACGGCTGCTGGCTGGCGTACTGGGTGCATCGTCGACGCGGGCGGTGGTGAAAGCAGCGATTGAAGGCCGCGAAATGCAGCTGGAGGACGTAGTCCGTATCGCTGACGAAGCCTCCGAAGTGCTGCAGTTCAACCGGGCGCTGTTGCAGGGCGCGATCGAGAACATCACCCAGGGCATCAGCGTGGTGGATCAGTCCCTCAAGCTGGTGGCCTGGAACCGTCGTTACCTGGAGCTGTTCAACTACCCCGAGGGCCTGATCAGCGTCGGCCGGCCGATTGCCGACATTATTCGCTACAACGCCGAGCGCGGACTGTGCGGCCCGGGCGAGGCCGAAGTCCACGTGGCACGGCGCCTGCACTGGATGCGCCAGGGCCGGGCCCATACTTCGGAACGGCTGTTTCCCAATGGCCGGGTGATCGAGCTGATCGGCAACCCGATGCCGGGTGGCGGGTTCGTCATGAGTTTTACTGACATTACTGCCTTCCGCGAGGCCGAGCAGGCCCTGACCGAGGCCAACGAGGGCCTGGAGCAGCGGGTCACCGAGCGTACCCATGAACTGTCGCAACTGAACGTGGCCCTGACCGATGCCAAAGGTGTGGCCGAGTCGGCCAACCAGTCGAAAACCCGCTTCCTCGCCGCGGTCAGTCATGACCTGATGCAACCGTTGAACGCTGCGCGACTGTTCTCGGCCGCCCTCTCCCACCAGAGCGAAGGTTTGTCCGGAGAAGCCCGGCAACTGGTGCAACACCTGGACAGTTCGTTGCGCTCGGCCGAAGACCTGATCAGCGACTTGCTGGATATCTCCCGCCTGGAAAACGGCAAGATCAACCCTCAGCGTCAGCCATTTGCCTTGAGTGAACTGTTCGACGCCCTGGGCGCGGAGTTCAAGGTGCTGGCCCAGGAGCAAGGCTTGCGTTTCCGCCTGCGCGGCAGTCACTTGCGCGTCGACAGTGATATCAAACTGCTGCGGCGGATCCTGCAGAATTTCCTGACCAACGCCTTCCGCTATGCCCACGGCCCGGTGCTGCTGGGTGTACGACGGCGGCGTGGCGAACTGCGCCTGGAAGTGTGGGACCGTGGCCCGGGCATTCCGCTGGACAAACAGAAAGTCATCTTCGAAGAGTTCAAGCGCCTGGACAGCCACCAGACCCGTGCCGAGAAAGGCCTGGGCCTTGGCCTGGCCATTGCTGACGGCCTGTGCCGAGTGCTCGGCCACCGCTTGCGCGTGCGCTCATGGCCAGGCAAAGGCAGCGTGTTCAGCGTCAGCGTGCCGCTGGCCAAGGCGCAGACCAGCGTGCAGGTACAAGCCACACCGGAAAAGGGCCTGCCGTTGAGCGGCGCCCAGGTGCTGTGCGTGGACAACGAAGACAGCATCCTGATTGGCATGCGCAGCCTGTTGAGCCGCTGGGGCTGCCAGGTCTGGACCGCACGCGATCAGGCGCAATGCGCCGTGTTGCTGGCAGAAGGCATGCGCCCGCAATTGGCCCTGGTGGATTACCACCTGGATCACGGCGAGACAGGTACCGAATTGATGGGTTGGCTGCGCGCACAACTGGCGGAACCGATTCCGGGGGTGGTGATCAGCGCCGATGGCCGGCCGGAAATGGTGGCCGAGGTGCATGCGGCGGGGTTGGATTACCTGGCCAAACCGGTGAAACCGGCGGCGTTGCGGGCGCTGCTGAATCGGCATTTGCCGTTGTAACGTGTGGGAGTTGGTTTGCCTGCGATGGTCAACGGTATCTACACGACTCTTTCGTGGTTCTTGGGGTTGTGTACAGATCCATTGCTACGGTCACGGCGGCTATTGGTTCCGCCCTTACGGCGGGTCACTTTTGGAAAAGAGCCCGGAGTGCCGGCCCAGCCAAAAGTAACCAAAAGGGCTCCTGCCCCACCACTCGGCACCTCGCCTGGGCTCGGTGTGCCCGTCATCCGACATTGATTTGGGGGGCCGCCGCGATGGGCCATCCATGGCCCAGCGCGGCTAACCCGGCGTCCTGCCGGGTTACCCCCCAAATCAATATCGGATGACGGCCAGCGTGGTTTAACGGGGCACCTGAGATCAAAATCACAAGCAAAGCGAGGCGGCCTTAG
Organism: Pseudomonas sp. FP2294; assembly: GCF_030687625.1. Taxonomy (NCBI): domain Bacteria; kingdom Pseudomonadati; phylum Pseudomonadota; class Gammaproteobacteria; order Pseudomonadales; family Pseudomonadaceae; genus Pseudomonas; species Pseudomonas sp. FP2294. Next base: position 1,581,203 of record NZ_CP117441.1, on the reverse strand, counting down.
AGCCGACCTGATCATTGAAGCGTGCGCGTCCTCCGGCTCCCACAAAAGCCCACTCCCGCATTTCGGTTCTGCGTCTAGTCAGGTAGCTGGGCGACGCCATCTTCGTCGGTCATCGCTTTTTCCAACAGATCCGCAGGCAGACCTTTACTGGCGCGCGCGCCGAGCAGCTTCAATTGTTCCACCCGGCTGACCAGATTGCCGCGACCATCTGTGAGCTTGTTGCGCGCTGCACTGTAAGCCTTATCCAGCTGTTGTAGGCGATTACCCACTTCATCCAGGTCCTGGATAAACAATACGAACTTGTCGTACAGCCAGCCGGCGCGTTCGGCAATTTCCCGGGCGTTCTGGCTTTGCCGCTCCTGCTTCCACAGGCTGTCGATCACCCGCAGGGTCGCCAGCAAGGTGGTAGGGCTGACGATTACGATATGGCGGTCGAAGGCTTCCTGGAACAGGTTCGGCTCGGCCTGCAACGCAGCCGAAAACGCGGCCTCGATGGGCACGAACAACAACACGAAATCCAGGCTGTGCAAGCCTTCAAGACGCTTGTAGTCCTTGCCGGCCAAGCCTTTGACATGATTGCGCAGTGACAGCACGTGCTGCTTGAGGGCGGCTTGGCCGATCACCTCGTCATCGGCCGCCACGTACTGCTGATACGCAGTGAGGCTGACCTTGGAGTCCACCACTACCTGCCTGTCGCCCGGCAACATGATCAGCACGTCCGGCTGGAAACGCTCGCCATCGGGGCCCTTGAGGCTGACCTGGGTCTGGTACTCGCGGCCCTTCTCCAGGCCGGCATGTTCCAGCACCCGCTCCAGAATCAACTCACCCCAGTTGCCTTGGGTCTTCTGCCCCTTGAGGGCGCGGGTGAGGTTGGTGGCTTCGTCCGACAGGCGCAGGTTCAATTGCTGTAGGCGCTCCAGCTCCTTGCCCAGGGAAAATCGCTCCCGCGCCTCGTTCTGATAGCTTTCTTCCACGCGCTTTTCGAACGACTGGATGCGCTCCTTCAGCGGGTCAAGCAATTGCCCGAGGCGTTGCTGGCTGGTTTCGGCAAATCGCTGCTCGCGCTCGTCGAAGATCTTCCCGGCCAACTCGGCGAACTGCGCGCGCAGCTCATCCCGCGAGCCTTGCAGGTCGTTGAGGCGTTGTTGATGGCTGTCCTGCTGCTCGCGCAGTTCGGCACGCAGGGAGGCCGACAAGGCGTCCAGGCGGCGCAGCTCGCCTTCCTTGGCGGAGCGCTCGAGGTTCCAGGCGTGGGCCGCATCGCGGGCGTTGTCGCGATCGATCTGCAGCAGCTCGACTTCCCGGCGTACCGCCGCCAGGTCGGCCTGTTTGGCCGCATTGGCCTGGCTCAGGTCGCTGATCTCGTCACGGCTGGCGTCCAGTTGTGCGGCCAGCCCTTCCTGGGCCATCTGCGCGGTAGCCAGGCGCTCCTCCAACAGCTCCCAACCGGCGCTGCGAGCGTTCAGGCGACGCTGGATCTGCCAGCACAGGACCATCAGAGGCAACGCCGCAGCGGCGAGGCCCAGTGCCACACTGGTCCAGTCAAAAGCCATAGCCATTCCTGCCATTACGGTAAAAGAGGAAGGTTAACCAAGCAGGCGCTTCGTGGACAGCTCAGTCTTTGATCTGACCCAGTTCACGCTGGGCGCCAGGGTCGCCGGCACGGGCGGCCTGGCGCAGCAGGTCGTGGCCGATGCGGCGGTCCCGGGCATTGCCGCACTCACGGCACATCAACAGGCCCAGGCGACTCTGCGCCACGACCACCCCTTCACGGGCGGGCTGCTTGAGCAAACGCCCGGCGAAGTGCTTGATATTGGGGTTATCGCCAATGCGCGGGTTATCCAGCAGCCACAGCGCGACTTTCAAAGAAAAACGCTTGGGCGGGGTAACACTCGGAGGGTTGTCGGTAACAGCGGGTGATACTGAGCGAAACTTCATAAAGCACTGTAGGGCAGAACGGAAGGCGCGCCACTCTACTCCTTTTTTCGTACGGGTAAAGCTGAAAAAACCCGGCACGCCCGTTCTAGAGCAAGCGCTTGGGACAATCCACAGAAGCTGTGGATAACTCAGTGGACAACCGTGCTTTAACTCGCGCAAAGGCCCATGGAACGGGGGCCGCGCTTAAACTGACGATTTTTTCACCAATAAAAAAAAGCCAGATTTTTCATTGACTTAAATTTTCGATGCAGGCATTCGTGGGCTAATCCGACCACACGCCTTCCTGGTGACACACTGCGCAACCAATGTGCACAACTACCTGCCTGGTGGTTATATCGCCGCCGCTTTGTGGCCCAAAACGTTACAGGGGTGACACACAAGCGTGGGCTGTACCAGGGGCCCAAGTAAGGTATTTTTGCTAACACACTTGCTTTACCGGTTTCAAGCCATTACTATCCGCAGCGTTAGTACCAAGCTGAAAGTCAATTCTGGTCGAATAAATCCCCGCGACGTAGCTTCCCTAAAGAGAAGTTTTGTCAATCTTGATGGGATCGACCACCTCGATGGTTTCCAGGTATCACTTGAGACGACACTGCCTTTGAACAATGCAAAGGGTGTCGCGAAGTTTCCATACTCTGACCGAACCAACCTGCAAATTGATCAGGATCTTCACCCTGGGCCCAGAACCTTTGCCCCTGTTGTGTTGCCTGCCCTCCTAAGTACCTACCTGCCAGCCCAAGCGCGCCAAATTATTCAGCGCTTCAAACTGGCTGCTTTGTTCCAGTCGGGTTCTTCGCATGATCAATGGTGATCAGCGTCACTGGAACGTTTTAACGTTGCACGGTTCTTATCCGTGTCATTTGTAGGAACACCAATAATATGTCCACTCAAATCCATACTCAGGATGCCATTCGCACCCTCACCAATGCTTTTGCTCCAATGAACTGCCTGATCATGGCCGCTCGCAAAGGCTGCTTCAGCTTCACCCTGGTCAACGAACACGGCATCGCTCGTCACAGCGAACGCCTGTACCCCGATCAATACTCCAGCGCAGAGCCGCTGCAGGCCGTGATCGAGCGTACCCGTCAGGCCCTGGTTGCCTGATTGACCCGACGCTGAACATCGAAAACCCTGCCCGCAAAGCAGGGTTTTTTATTGCCTGGAATTCGGTTTTTTGTCGGTTGGCTTTAGGTCAAACAGATATAACGCTTATAACCACCCACCGGAAATATTTTAAAAACAGACCTTTACGTCGTGAATCTGACACTACACTTCAACTCAGGCGGCATGATCCGCCTCCGGCGAGCCTGAGATCCGATCCACCGCTGCCAAGCCCCCTCTTCTCAGGCATCGCCGACCATTTTCAAGGGTTCCGAGGGTTCTATGGGCATTGCCGCCAGCGAATTGTGTCGTTATGTGATCCGACCCACGCTGATTTACCTGGGTCGCCACAGCCAAACCGCAGAATCCCTGCTGCTGGGGGTTGCCGCCAGCCAATCGGAACTGGGCTCGGCCCTGCATGACCGGCGCGGCCACGGCCTGTACCGCATTACCGAATCGCGCCACAGGGCCTTATGGGACAGCTACCTGGCCCTCGACCCGGAACGTGCCAGCCTGGTGCGCGGCCTCGCCAGCCAGCATGCCTTCCTCAGCGGGCCGCAGCTGGAACTGACGGTCAACCTGCGCTACGCCACCGCCATCGCCTGGTTGCTGGTGGAACAACATCGCCCCGAACTGCCCCAACCCGACGATCTGCTGGCAATGGCGCGTATCTGGAAAGAAATATTTCACCCTCAGGGTCGGCTGCGGGATTACACCCAAGCCTGGCAAACCTGTGTAAACCCAATGAATCAGGTCGCGTGCTGATCGGGCGCTTTGCAAGATTCGGCAAAAAGCGGCAATTTTGGTCGGATTGTCCTACAAAACCGCTCTATCTCCGGCATTACAGCCTATAGCGCTAAGTTAATTTTATTGATACTTTCCGCAGCGGTGATCACCCCGGAGTTCTAATAATGAAAAAAGTAATGCTCAAGACCACACTTAGCCTCGCCGTTGCCATGGCCTCCTCCCAACTGTTCGCAAGCGGCTTTGCCCTCAACGAACAAAGCGTCAGCGGGATGGGTACCGGGTTCGCGGGCCGTTCTTCTTCTGCCGATGATGCAAGCACTGTTTTTGGCAACCCTGCCGGTATGGCTCGCCTTGAAGGCCAGCAAGTCACGGGCGGTGTTGCGGCAATTGATGCTTCCACTGATATCAAAGATGTCAGCGGTCGCTCCAGCGGCACCAACAAAGGCGACATGGTCCCCTTCACGGCGGTACCGTTCGGCTTCTACACCAACAAACTCAATGACCAGTGGGCAGTCGGCTTCGGTGTGTATGCACCGTTCGGCCTGATTACCGACTACGAGAGCAAATATCAGGGCCGTGGCTTTGGCAGCAAAAGTGAAGTTCAAGTCATCACTTTCCAGCCAACCGTCAGCTATGCCTTCAACGACAGGGTTTCCGTCGGTTTTGGTCCAACCTTCAACCGCATTGCCGGCACCCTGGAATCAGAACTGACACTGAACCCTGCTGCGCCTGACACCCGGATCAAGATCAAGGGCGACGATACTGCCATTGGCTTCAACGCCGGCGTGCTGGTCCAGGCAACCGATAGCACCCGCGTTGGCCTGACCTACCACTCGAAGGTCAAGTACAAACTTGAAGGCCACACCGAAGTGAACGCCCCGGCCATCACCTCCGGCGCCCTGGCGACCGGTCGTTATGACGCCTCGCTGAAAATCGACACCCCTGAATCCTGGGATCTATCGGTTACCCAGGACATGAACGACGCCTGGAAGCTGTATGCCGGTGCCACCTGGACGCGCTGGAGCCGTCTGAAGGACATCACCGTCAACAACAAAGGCGTGACCACCGCCGGCGGCGGCTTCGCCCCAACGCTGGTAGGTACCATCAAGGAAGAACAGAACTGGCACGACACCTGGGCTTATGCCGTGGGTACCTCTTACCAGTTGACCAAGCAGGTTGTGCTGCGTACCGGCTTGACCTTCGACCAGTCGCCAACCAACAGCACTGATCGTTCGCCACGTATCCCTACCGGCGACCGGACCATCTTCAGCGTTGGCCTGGGCTACGCCGTCATGGATAACATGACCATCGACCTGGCCTACTCCTACCTCAAGGAAGAAGAAGTCAGCGTCAACCGCTCCAACCAGTTGGCCAGCTACAACGCCAAGTACAAAAACAGCGCCAACGGTTTCGGCCTGGGCATGACATACAAGTTCTGATCCAACGCTGCATAAAAAAGCCCCGCTCTCCTGCAAAGGAGGCGGGGCTTTTTAGTGGCTGATAATCAGGGTTTGGAAGCCAGTGCCTGCTCCACGGCCTTGATCAGATCCGGGCTATCCGGTTTGGTCAGGCTGGAGAAGCTGGCGATCACCTTGCCCTGGCGATCCACCACGTACTTGTAGAAATTCCATTTCGGCGCGTTGCTCTGCTCGGCCAGGACCTTGAACAGATGCGCCGCATCGGGGCCCCTGACCTTCTGTGGCTCGGTCATGGTGAACGTCACGCCGTAGTTCACATAGCAGACCTTGGCCGTCTCCTCGCCTGTCTTGGCTTCTTGCTTGAAGTCATCGGAGGGCACACCAATCACTTCCAGGCCGTCGCCTTTGTAGCGCTGATACAACGCCTCCAGCCCCTTGAACTGCGGGGCGAACCCACAAAAGCTGGCGGTATTGACGATCACCAGAGGCTTGCCGGCAAAGCGCTGGCACAGGTCGATGGACTCCTTGGCGCGCAATTTGGGCAACTGGCCCTCAAGCAACGTTGGGCAATCGGCGGCCATGGCGACACCACCAAGGCCCATCATCAGGGCGGGTACTGCAAGCCAACGCATTAACATGTCGGGTGTCCTTGGACAAAGTCAGGCAAACAACTTAACAGATCGACATACCCAGTTGCATCAACGCCAGCCCGCTGCGCTGCCAGCCCCACCAGGCCAGCAGCAATAGCGTCAGCAGGCCGGCTGCGCCAACCCAGTACCCGATCGAGTTCATGCTACCCCCATCTGCGCTTGCAACCTGGCCACAGGCCGCTCACGCACGGGCCAATTAAGGGCGGCCGCGACCAGGCTCAAGACGATCGCCACCTGCCAGATCAAATCGTAGTTACCGGTTCGATCATAGACCACGCCCCCCAGCCAGCCGCCGAGGAACGAGCCCAACTGATGGAACAGGAACACGATCCCACCCAGCATCGACAGGTTTCTCACACCAAATAAGGTCGCCACCGTACCGTTGGTCAGCGGCACGGTCGACAGCCATAAAAAGCCCATGGCCATGCCGAACAGGTAGGCACTCATTTGCGTCACCGGCGCCCACAGGAACAACACGATCACCACCGCCCGCAGCAGGTACAGCGCGGTGAGCAAACGCGGTTTGGACATCCGCCCGCCGAGCCAGCCCGCCGTGTAGGTGCCGAAGATATTGAACAGGCCGATCAGCGCCAACACCGTGGTGCCGACGGTCGCCGGCAGGTGCTGATCCACCAGGTAGGCCGGCAAGTGCACGCCGATAAACACCACTTGGAATCCGCAGACAAAAAAACCAAAGGCCAACAACCAGAAACCCGAATGGGAACAGGCTTCATGCAAAGCCTCGCGCAGGGTTTGCTGGCCAGCCATGACCGGCAGCGGGCGGTCCTTGATCATCGTCACCAACGGCACGATCAGCGCCACCAGCAGACCCAGCACCAACAAGGCGGCGGACCAGCCCAGCCAACCGATCAGGCCGAGGGTGCCCGGCAACATGGCGAACTGGCCAAAGGAACCGGCGGCGCTGGCAATGCCCATGGCCATGCTGCGTTTTTCCGGGGCCACGGCACGTCCGACCACGCCGAGGATCACCGAGAATGAGGTGCCGGACAGGCCGATACCGATCAACAAGCCGGCACTCAAGGACAGCGACCACGCCGAATCGGACAAGCCCATGAACACCAGGCCCAGGGCATACAGCACGCCACCGATCATCACCACTTTGGCCGCGCCAAAGCGGTCGGCCAGGGCTCCGGTAAACGGCTGCGCCAGGCCCCAGATCAGGTTTTGCAAGGCGATAGCAAAGGCAAAGGTTTCACGACCCCAGCCGAACTCGGCGCTCATGGGCGCCAGAAACAAACCAAAGCCATGCCGCACGCCCAGGGAAAGGGCCAGGATCAGCGCACTCCCGACAAGAATCCAGCCACTGGTACGCCACATCGAGGTCATTATTATTCTCCGCTACGGGTATATACCCGCTTGTATTCGAACAAGCCCGCGTTTAAGCGAGTTCATCCAGCAAGGCCAACAGGGTTTCGCGTTTTTGCACGCCCAATTTATCGATCAGTTTCTGCTGCGCCGCTTCCCAGGCCGGCAATGCGGCCGCCAGGCGCTGTTTGCCTTGCTCCGTGAGCACCACCAGACGGTTGCGCAGGTCATCGCCTTCGACCAACCGTACCAGGCCTTCGCCCTCCAGCACCCGCAGGTTACGCCCCAGGGTGCTGCGGTCCAGGCCCATGGCATCGGCCAGACTGGAAATACTCGGTTGATTCAGACGCTGCAGGTTACACAGCAAAGAATACTGGGCGACGTTGATTCCGAAGCCATCGAGGGCGCCGTCGTAGTGCCTGCTGACGCCACGGGCGGCACGACGCAGGTTGGTGCATAAACATTGGGAGGCAAGCATGGAACGTGTATATACCCGCGATTAAGGAAATGCAAGAAAGTGTTACAGAGCCAGGCCGATCAACACCGCCACTTCGAGCAGTTCCAGCAAGGCGCCGGCCGTGTCACCGGTGGTGCCGCCCAGTCGATTGATCATCACCTGCCGCAAGCCCACAAAGCAGATGGCCGCCAGCAACACCGCAATCCCGCCGCTGAAACCGCCGATCAACACACACGCCAGGCCACTGAGGATCAGCACCTGCTGCCCGACAATCCGTGGCAAATGGTCAGCCAGCGCCTGGCCCAGGCCCCCGGCACGCACATAGCGGGTGGTGAGAAACAGTGCCAGCAACGAGCTGCGACCGATCAATGGGGCGAGGATCAAGGCGGCGCCATTGTGTTGCTCGATCAGCGCCACCAGCGCGGTGAATTTAAGCAGCAGCACCAAGCCCAGGGTCACGACAGCAATCGGGCCGCTGCGCGGGTCCTTCATGATGCTCAGGGTGCGTTCTCGGTCGCCAAAGCCACCCAGCCAGGCGTCGGCGCTGTCCGCCAGGCCATCCAGGTGCAGGCCGCCACTGAGCAACACCCACGCCGTCAGCAGCAAGGCCCCGTGCAACAGCAAGGGCGCGCCCATTAACAGCATGTTCAAGCCCCACAGCAGCAACCCGAACAACAGCCCCACCAGCGGATAAAACAGCAGCGAGCGCCCCAGCTCCTGGGGTTGCGGCATGCCCGGCAGGCGAATCGGCAGGCTGCTGAGAAACTGCAAGGCAATCCAGAATGGCAACATTCAGGCGCCCTCGCTCAACACACCGTCGGCCTCGACCCGCAGGCTGAACAGGCCGCCGTGGCCCACCTCGACATTCAGCAACTGCTCACGGGGCAAGCCGCGGGCCTGGGCCAGCAGTAAACGCATGACGCCACCATGGCTGATCAGCAGCACCCGTTGGCCGGCATACAGCTGATGCAGACGTAGGACAGCGTCCCGTACACGCTGGGAAAACGCCTCGACAGGCTCGCCATCCGGCGGCGTAAAGCTATATGGATCGGCCCAGAAAAGCCCCAATGCCTCGGCATCGGTTTCCATCAATTGCACCGCGCTCTGCCCTTCCCAGGCGCCGAAGTGCAGTTCCTGCAGATCCTGTTCCAGGCTCACCGGCAGGTTCAGGCGTGCGCCCAACTCCTCAGCAAAACGCGCGCAGCGCTGCAGCGGCGAGCTGACCAGACGATCCCACGGCCCGCGCGCCAGCACCGCCTCACGCATCTGCGCCCAGCCCTTGGCGGTCAGGGCATCATCCAGGCTGCCGCGCAACCCGCCGCCCAGTTCGGTCTCACCATGGCGTAGCAGGTCCAGGTGCAAGGTCATGCCGGGCGGTCCGCCACGGCCGCTTCGGCAAATGTCGCCATCTGCCCGTGTAACGCACAGGCCAGACGCAACAGCGGCACCGCCAGCGCCGCGCCGCTGCCCTCGCCCAGGCGCAGGCCCAGCTCCAGCAGCGGCTGGGCTTCAAGGTTTTGCAACACATGGCAATGGCCCGGCTCGGCGCCCCGATGGCCGAACAACAGCCATGGCCGGCACGACGGGTTGAGGCGCGTGGCGACCAGCGCCGCGACGCTGCAGATAAACCCGTCGACCAGCACCACCACCCCCGCCTGGGCGCAGGCCAGATAGGCCCCCACCAACCCGGCGATCTCCAGGCCACCGAGATTGAACAAGGTCTGCAACGGGTCGCCCCGCTGCCCGGCATGCAATGCCAGGGCCCGCTCGATCACCGCCACTTTATGGCTCACGCCCTGGGCATTCAGGCCGGTGCCGGGACCGGTCAGGTCGCTGACCTGGCAATCGAGCAAGGCACAGGCCAGCGCACTGGCGGCAGTGGTGTTGCCGATGCCCATCTCACCCCCAATAAACAGCTGCGCACCGGCGTTGATCGCGCGCTGCACGCTGTCACGCCCCGCCGCCAGGGCCAACTGGCCCTGGGCCTCGGTCATGGCCGCGCCCAGCACAAAATTAGCCGTGCCCGGGGCGATATTCAGGTGGCGCACGCCCGGCAGGTCGAGCGACGGCGTCACGGTACCCAGATCCACCACTTCCAGCTGCGCATCCAGTTGGCGGGCCAGCACACTGATCGCCGCGCCACCGCTGACAAAGTTATGCAGCATCTGCCCGGTGACTTCCTGGGGATAGGCCGAGACCCCTTCCGCGACCACCCCGTGATCGCCAGCAAAGATGGCGATCCACACCTGCTCGACCGTCGGTTTGACCCGGCCCTGCAAACCGGCCAGTTGCACCGCCAACGCCTCCAGTTGCCCCAGGGACCCGGCGGGCTTGGTCAGTTGTTGCTGGCGGGCCAGGGCTTGTTCATAAGCCGCAGCGTCCAGCGCCTTGCACGGGTCCAGCCACCAGGATGGGCTCATAACGCAGTACCTTTCAATGTCAGGGGCAGGCCGGCAACAGTCAGCACTACACGCTGACACCGCTCGGCCAAGGCTTGATGCAGCCAACCGGCTTCATCCACATAGCGGCGAGTCAACTCGCCCAGCGGTACGACACCCAGACCGGTCTCGTTGCTGACAAAAATGATTTCGCCCGGCAGCGACGCCAGGCAGTCCAGCAGGGATTCACGCTCGACGCCCAGGCGCTGCGGGTCGTCCAGCAGTAACAGGTTGGTGAGCCACAGGGTCAGGCAATCGACCAGCAGGCAATGCCCAGGGGCCGCGTTTTCACGCAGAACCCGCGCCAATTCCAGCGGTTCCTCGATCAACCCCCACTGGCTGGGACGGCGCTGGCGATGCAGGGCCACGCGCGCGTTCATCTCACCGTCCTGGGGTTGGCTGGTGGCGATATAAGTGACAGGCATGGCGCTGTCGCTGGCGAGTTTTTCCGCCAGGCGGCTTTTACCAGAGCGGGCGCCGCCGAGGATCAGTTGCAACATGGTCAAGCCCTCAAATCCCACATAGCTGACGCAGCAATCGGGTATCCAGATGCTGTTCCACCAGGTCCGCCAAGCGCTCGATATCGCGCTCGCGCAAGCCGTGGTAATCCACTTCCTGCACGTCCTGCAAACCGGCCCAGCGCAACACGGCGCTGCAGGCCGCCGGGGTTTCGAACAGGCCATGCAGATACGTGCCGAGGATTTGCCCGTCATCGCTGCAGGCACCGTCGCTGCGGCCGTCATCCAGGCGTACCGCTGGCTGCGCCAGGGCGGCACCTCGGGTCACGCCCGCATGGATCTCATACCCGCTGACCGACGCCTCTTCCAGCACCAGGCGGCCGTGCACATTGCGCAATTGTTTCTCGGCTTCCAGGGTGGTGCTGAACGCCAGGAGGCCCAGGCCATCACTGGAGCCCTCAGGCCCTTCCAGACCCAGTGGGTCGTGAACCTGCTCGCCCAGCATCTGCAGGCCACCGCAGATGCCCAGCACCTTGCCGCCGTAACGCAGGTGCCGGGCAATGGCGGTGTCCCAGCCATTGGCGCGCAGGTAGGCCAGGTCGCTGCGCACGCTTTTCGAGCCGGGCAGGATGATCAGGTCGGCTGCGGGGATTGCCTGGCCCGGGCCGACAAACTGCAAATCCACCTGGGGATGCAGGCGCAGCGGGTCAAAATCGGTGTGGTTGCTGATGCGCGGCAGCACAGGCACCACCACCTTGAGCACCTGCGCCGCCTTGTCGATCTGGCGCTGGTCGATGCCATCCTCGGCTTCCAGGTGCAGGTCCATCACATACGGCAGCACCCCCACCACCGGCTTGCCGGTGCGCGCCTCAAGCCAGTCGAGGCCCGGTTGCAGCAGGGCGATATCGCCGCGAAAGCGGTTGATGATAAAGCCCTTGACCCGCGCCTGTTCCGACGGCGACAACAGCTCCAGGGTGCCCACCAGATGGGCGAATACCCCGCCGCGATTGATATCGGCAATCAGCAACACCGGGCAATCCACCGCTTCGGCGAAGCCCATATTGGCAATGTCATTGGCCCGCAGGTTGATCTCGGCCGGCGAGCCTGCGCCTTCGACCATCACCACCGGGTAGGCCGCACTCAAACGCGCGTGGGAGGCCAGCACCGCCTGCATGGCGATGGCCTTGTAGTCGTGATAGGCCACGGCATTCATGCTGGTCACGGCGCGGCCATGGATGATGACCTGGGAGCCGGTGTCGCTATTGGGCTTGAGCAGCACCGGGTTCATATCGGTGTGCGGCGCCAGGTTGGCAGCCTGGGCCTGCACAGCCTGGGCGCGGCCGATTTCGCCACCTTCTGCTGTCACCGCGCTGTTGAGCGCCATGTTCTGCGGCTTGAAGGGCACCACCGGCACGCCCTGGCGCACGACCCAACGGCACAGTGCGGTCACCAGGGTGCTTTTGCCCGCGTCGGAGGTGGTGCCTTGCACCATCAGGGTGGTCATGAGGTTTGCTTCCAGGCAGTCAGGGCCTGTTCAAGGCGCAGCCAATCGGCATCAGTCCCGGGCAGGCCAAAACGCAGGCTGCTGTCGTGGACAAACAGGCGCAACAGGATGCCGCGCTGGGCCATGAATTCATGCAACTGCTCGGCGTGATCGCTGATCAGCCACTGGAACAGCGCGCAGCCACCTTGCGGGCGCAGGCCATACTGCTCCAGCAGGCGGAACAGGCGCTGGCTGGCGTCTTCGCAGCGCTGGCGCTGGTAGGTATGGCCGGCGCTGTCGCGCAGGCAGACCTGGCCCAACTCCCGGGTCGGCCCGCTCACTGCCCAAGGCCCGACCTGTTCGGCCAGCAGCTTGAGCAGTTTGCGTTCGGCCAGCACAAAACCCAGGCGCACCCCGGCCAGGCCGAAAAACTTGCCGAACGAGCGCAACACAATCAGCCCGACTTGATTGGCCTGGCTCGCCAGGCTCAAGTGCGGGGTGTTGTCCATAAAGGCCTCATCCACCACCAGCCAGCCACCGCGCTCGGCCAGGCGCGCATGCCAATCCAGCAGGCGCTGGGGCGTGAGGCTCAGGCCGGTGGGGTTGTTGGGATTGACCACCACCAACACGTCGAGGCTGTCGAGGAAGAAGTCGACTTCCTGCTCCAGCACCTCGCGCACGATGTAACCGGCGCGGCGCCAGGCTTCGGCATGCTCGGCATAGCACGGCGACAACACGCCGACCTTGCCCGCCCGGCGCAGGCGCGGCAGCAACTGGATGGCCGCCTGGGAGCCCGGCACCGGTAATACCTGGGCCGCGCCGTAGTAATCACAGGCTGCTTGTTCAAGGCCATCATCGGTCTCTGGCAAGCGGGCCCAGGCCCGCAGCGGGATGGGCGGGATGGGCCAGGGCCAGGGCGCGAGGCCACTGGACAGGTCCAGCCAGTCTTCCTGGGCAATGCCGTACTGCAGCGCCGCCTTGCGCAGCCGTCCACCGTGTTCAAGCATAGAAATGCGCCCCCGCACACAGGATCAACACCCACAGCCACACGCCGCGCTGCACCAACTGCCAGCCACGCTCGATGGAATCGGCATCGGCCGGCGGCCCTTCGCCGAGGATCGGACGCTGGTGCAACTCACCGTGATAAATCGCTGCCCCGCCCAACTCGACGCCCAGGGCACCAGCGCCCGCAGCCATCACCGGCCCGGCATTCGGGCTGTCCCAGGTCGGCCCCTGGCGACGCCAGCATGTGAGCGCCAGGCGCGTCTTGCCGAGCACGGCGTAGGTCAACGCGACCAGCCGCGCAGGGATGTAATTCAGCAGGTCGTCAATCTTCGCCGCCGCCCAGCCAAAACGTTCAAAACGTTCATTGCGATAGCCCCACATGGCATCCAGGGTATTGCTCAGGCGGTACAGCACCACGCCGGGCACGCCGGCCACGACAAACCAGAACAGCGCGGCAAACACCGCGTCGCTACCGTTTTCCAGCACCGACTCGGTGGCTGCGCGGGCCACTTCGGTGCTGTCCAGCTCACTGGTCTGGCGGCTGACCAGGTAACTCACGCGCGTGCGTGCTTCGTCCAGGTCGCCGCTGCGCAGGGCCTGGGCCACCGGCAACACGTGCTCACCCAGGCTGCGCATGCCCAGGGCCAAGTACAACGCGAGGATCTCGATCACCCAGCCGAAGTAAGGCGCCCAGGACAAGGCCGTGGCCAGCAAAGTCAGCGGTATCACCGTGATAAACCACGCGCTCACGCCATGGCTGCGCCAGCCACGCCCCGCGGAGTTGAAACGCTGCTCGATGCGCCCGGCAAAATTGCCGAACGCCACCAGCGGATGCCAGCGCCTGGGCTCGCCCAGCAGGGCATCCAGCGCCACTGCAGCGACACTCAGCAAGGCCACACTCATTGACTCACTCCCCAATAATTCTCATACAGCATGTCACTCAGCGGACGCGGTTCGGTCCAGCCTTCGAGTTGCAACATCGGTGCCGGATAGAACTCCGTCACCGGGCCCAGGCACAGCACGGCCAGGGGCTTGGCACCGGGTGGCAGGCCCAGCAGGTCGGCCAGGTCCCGGGGTTCGAACAGTGACACCCAGCCCATGCCCAGGCCTTCGGCGCGGGACGCCAGCCATAGATTCTGGATTGCACAGGACAGCGAGGCCAGGTCCATTTCCGGCAAGGTCCGACGCCCGAAAATATGCCGCTCACGGTCATCCATCAACGCCGCCACCAGCACCTCGGCGCAGTCGTGGATGCCTTCGACCTTGAGCCTCATAAAGTCGTCCGAGCGCTCGCCCAGGGCTTGCGCGGTGCGGATGCGTTCGGCTTCCACCAACTGCTGGATCTGCCCACGCAGGTTGCGGTCGCTGATGCGGATAAAGCGCCAGGGCTGCATCAGGCCGACGCTGGGGGCCTGGTGCGCGGCGTGCAGCAGGCGGTGCAACAACTCGGGGGCGACGGTGCCGCCACTGAAGTGGCGCATGTCGCGGCGTTCGGCAATGGCGCGATAAATGGCGTCGCGCTCGGCCTGGGGGAAGGCGTTGTCGGTCATGACCCTATCGCGGGCAAGCCCGCGCCTACCGTTGCAATGCAATCGCCTGCGTTGGCGGCGTCCCGATCCGGCGCAAACAGCGCGGCCACTGCAACCGGGTTCGACGGGAAATAAAAGTGCACATAGGAGGCCGTCATCCGCCCCTGGCGATACACCGCCTCGGCGCCGCGCCCGCCATTGGGGCTCAGGCCACGGGCAATCGGCTGCCACGGCGTGCTGGTCAGGGAATGATGGTAGGTGTGGCCGCGCAATTCGCCTTCCGGCAATTCGACCGTTTGCAGGGCCAGGGCCGCCAGGCGTTTCTGCATGACCGCATCGCCTTGCAGCAGCCCCAGCAGTTCGGCACGCGTGCCCTCGACATCGGTCAGGGAGTCGAGCAGGTAGAGCATGCCGCCGCATTCGGCCAGCAATGGTTTGCCGGCGCTGTGGTGGGCGCGGATCGCCTGCAGCATCGCGGTGTTTTGCGACAGCGCCTGATGATGCAACTCCGGGTAGCCACCGGGCAGATAGAGGCTGTCGGCGTCGGGCAGCACGCGGTCATGGATCGGCGAGAAGAAGTGCAACTGCGCGCCCATCGCCCGCAGTAAGTCGAGGCTGGCGCCATAGGTGAAGGCAAAGGCTTCGTCACGGGCCACGGCAATCCGCACCCCGGCCAGCAACGGCTGGGCCTCGATCACCTCCGGCGCAGCGAATTCCACCGGCGGTGGCAGCGCTACCTCGCAACTGCTGGCCAGGGCGGCGGCGGCGGCATCCAGGCGCAGATCGAGGTCATTCAACTCGCTGGCCTGCACCAGGCCCAGGTGGCGGCTGGGCAGCTCGATCCCGGTTTCCCGGGACAGCGCGCCGTACCAGCGCAGGCCTTCGGTCAGGCTGCCTTCCAGCAACTGCGCATGGCGCACGGTGCCGACGCGGTTGGCCAGGACCCCGGCGAACGGCAGGTCCGCCTGGTAACGCGCCAACCCCAGCGCCAGGGCGCCAAAGGTTTGGGCCATGGCGGTGCCGTCGATCACTGCCAGCACCGGCACGCCAAAGTGGCGCGCCAGGTCGGCGCTGGACGGTGTGCCGTCGAACAGGCCCATCACGCCCTCGATCAGGATCAGGTCCGCCTCCCCCGCGGCTTCCCACAACAGGCGACGGCTTTCCTGCTCGCCGACCATCCACATGTCCAATTGATAGACCGGCGCACCACTGGCGCGCTCATGGATCATCGGGTCGAGAAAGTCCGGGCCGCACTTGAACACCCGGACCTTGCGCCCCAGGTTGCGATGCAAACGGGCCAGCGCGGCGGTGACAGTGGTCTTGCCCTGGCCTGACGCCGGCGCGGCGATCAGCACTGCTGGGCAATGGCGCGGCTGGTTCAAAGTTCGATGCCTTTCTGTGCCTTGATACCCGCCTGGAACGCGTGCTTGAGCATGCCCATTTCGGTGACGGTATCGGCCATTTCAATCAGTTCCGGTTTGGCCCCGCGGCCGGTGACCAGCACGTGCTGCATCGGTGGCCGGGCTTGCAGGTCGCTCAACACTTGGTCCAGGTCCAGATAGCCGTGCTTGAGCGCGATGTTCAGCTCATCCAGCACCACCAGGCCGATGGATGGATCCTGCAACATTTCCCGGGAAACCTTCCAGGCCGCTTCGGCGGCAGCGATATCGCGCTGGCGGTCCTGGGTCTCCCAGGTAAAGCCCTCGCCCATCACATGGAAGCGCACCTGCTCGGGGAAGCGGCGGAAGAACAGCTCTTCACCGGTGCTGTTACGGCCCTTGATGAACTGCACCACACCGCATTGCATACCGTGCCCCATGGCCCGGGCGAGCATGCCAAACGCCGAGCTGCTCTTGCCTTTGCCGTTGCCGGTCAACACCAGCAGCAAACCGCATTCATTCGGTGAATTGGCAATGCGCTCGTCAATCACCGCTTTTTTGCGCAGCATGCGCGCCAGGTGGCGTTCGTCACGATCAGGGGTATCAGTCATGGCAGCTCTCCGTTGGGGCTGGACAAAAACGGCGGGCAGGAAAAGACAACTTAAATGAAGCCAAGCATCGCCCACCGTGATGCTGTTGGATGAATCAGGCCGGTCTCCGGGCTCATGAGTGGCGCCCGATTGACCAGGGCAAGCCGACGATGCGCCTTCCCATATCGCAGGCGATACAGTGGCAAAAGCAGCGTCTTGACTCATTTACCGTTGCGGGGGCAGCGCCGGGATCGTGGCCACACTGTAGAAAAGTGCGCGCACTCACCGGCTTCCCTGTTTCACTCGGTCGGCGCGTACGCCACAGAGCACCTGAAACAAGCGGCGAAGGTTAGTGGGTTGGGGGTACAGCGTCAATTAAAGCCGGCCACGTACTTGAACCATCGCCGCGCGCCATACCTCTATGACTACAGGCATTGAGGAGAAAAACATGCACAAGACCCGACTCGCCCTACTGATCATGGCCGCAGGCGCACTCGCTGCCTGTGGCGAAAGCTCAACCTTGCAGGTATCCGATGGCACCGGGCCGTCGCCCAAGCTGCCGGAACCGAATAAAACCCTGATCCCCACCGTCAACATCGCTCCGGCGATTGGCTGGCCCGCCGGCGCCAAGCCCAAGGCCGCCGCCGGTACCCAGGTTGGCGCCTTCGCCGAAGGCCTGGATCACCCGCGCTGGCTGTATGTATTGCCCAATGGCGACGTGCTGGTGGCCGAGACCAACGCGCCGCCCAAGCCGGATGACTCCAAGGGCATTCGCGGCTGGGTCATGGAAAAGGTCATGGGCCGTGCCGGTGCCGGCGTACCCAGCCCGAACCGCATCACCCTGCTACGCGATGCCGACCATGATGGCGTGGCGGAAACCCGCACGGTGTTCCTGGAAAACCTCAACTCGCCGTTTGGCATGACCCTGGTGGGCAACGACCTGTATGTGGCCGACTCGGACAAGCTGCTGCGCTTCCCCTATCAACCGGGAGAAACCGCGATCAAGGCCCAGGGCACCAAGGTCATCGACCTGCCGGGCGGCCCGCTCAACCACCACTGGACGAAAAACGTGGTGGCCAGCAAGGACGGCAGCACGTTGTATGTGAGCGTGGGTTCCAACAGCAACGTCGGTGAAAACGGCCTGGAAGCCGAACAGGGGCGTGCGGCGATCTGGGAAGTCGACCGGGCCAGCGGCAAGCAGCGGATTTTTGCCTCCGGGCTGCGCAACCCCAATGGCATGGCCTGGGAGCCGCAAAGCGGCAAGCTGTGGACGGCAGTCAACGAGCGCGATGAAATCGGCAGCGACCTGGTGCCGGACTACATCACCTCGGTCAAGGATGGCGGCTTTTATGGCTGGCCGTTCAGCTATTACGGCCAGCATGTGGATGTACGGGTCACGCCGCAGGACCCGGACCTGGTGGCCAAGGCCATTGCGCCGGACTATGCCGTCGGCCCCCACACCGCGTCGCTGGGCCTGACCTTTGCCGAAGGCAACACCCTACCGGCGCAATTTGCCCAAGGCGCTTTTATCGGCCAGCACGGTTCGTGGAATCGCAAGCCGCACAGCGGGTACAAGGTGATCTTTGTGCCATTTGCGGGGGGCAAGCCCAACGGCGCGCCGGTGGATGTGCTGACCGGCTTTCTCAACAGTGATGAGAAAGCTATGGGCCGGCCGGTGGGCGTGGTGATCGACCAGCAAGGCGGGTTGCTGGTGGCGGACGATGTGGGGAATAAGGTGTGGCGGGTGTCTTCAGCCAAATAAATGATTTGCGAGCACCCCAAAACAACTGTGGGAGCGGGCTTGCCCGCGATGGCTGTGGATCAGTCAGGAATCTATCCACTGACACACCGCCATCGCGGGCAAGCCCGCTCCCACATTGGGTTTTATATTTGGCTTAGGGATTACGCGCCAATTGCCCCGCCGGCAACACGCGCTTGGCGCTCAAATAGGCATTCTGCCAGTAGGCCTTGGACAAGGTATCAAGCTTCACCGTACCGCCGGTTTGCGGCGCATGCACGAAACGCCCTTCACCCACGTAGATGCCGGCATGGCTGACCTGCGAGCCACCGCCCGTGGCGAAGAACAGCAGGTCGCCGGTCTGCAGCGCATCTTCGCGCACGTCCTGGGCCCGCATCACAATCAGCTCGCGAGTGGTGCGCGGCAGCGAGATGCCCGCGGCGTCGCGGTAGACAAAACCAATCAAACCACTGCAATCAAACCCCGAATCCGGGGTGTTGCCGCCCCAGCGGTAAGGCGTGCCCACCAGGCCCAGGGCGCGAAACAGCACATCTTCGGCCACTGGCGAAAAGTTCTGGGTGGAATAGTTGAATACCGGCTTGGGCTTGACGGCCACAGGCGCAGGTGGAGGACGGCTGGCGCAGGCACTGAGCAGTGCGGCGCAAACAACAAGAATTAGGCGGGCCGAGGTCGACATGGGCAGAACAATCCTGATCTGGATGCGGCTTTCGCTGCCGAACGCTGAAAACTAGACCGCGCAAGCAAGCTTGCGCGGTCAGGTTCGCAACAATATCTCAGGATTCTAGCGCTTACGCGTCAAACTTCAAGTATCACTTTAACTTTACTTGCGAGCGGTAACGGTAGTCGGGGCCATCGCCAAAGCGCGCTTGGCTTCGATGAAGGTTTTGCTCCAGTAGCTGTCACCCAGCTTATCGACCCGCACCCCACCGCTACGGCGGCTGCTGGAGTGGATGAACTGGTCATCGCCCAGGTAGATACCGGCGTGACTGACGCGACCACGGCCGTTGGTACTGAAGAAAAGCAGATCGCCGGGCTTGAGGTTGTTTCGTGCGACCAACGGTGCATCCACGTTGATCATTTCGCGGGTGGAGCGCGGCAGGTTCATGCCGGCTTCTTCACGAAACAGGTAGCCGATAAAGCCACTGCAGTCGAAACCGGCTTCAGAGGTACCACCGAAACGGTAACGGGTACCGATCAGGGACATGCCGCGTTCGAGGATACTGTCGGCCAGCAGTGGCAGTTGATAAGGCTTGCTGTCGGCGAACTCAGCCAGTTCTTTTTCGGTCGCCACCTCTTCTTCATAAACAGAAGAAGACTGTGCTGCGACGAATTTGGCTTGATGCTGTTGTTGTGGCTTTTGCTGCTCGACCACCTGCTGGGGGTGGGTGGCGCAACCAAACAACAGGGTAACGAGTGCGAGAGGCACGAGGGGTGCGAAGCGATTTAGCATGGGCACGACCGTGGCTGATATGTAAAGAAGCCGAGACTATGCCTTCTATGACATCGATTTGCAAATTCAATCGTGATCTATGTGACTTCTTGTTTGACCCATGTCATCTAAGCCCTTGAACCCCATTTAGACCCTTTTGCGTGGCCAGAGCGGCCCAAACGCAGGTTTTCTGACGCCTGTAATTTGCCAGGGGCCCCGGTTTTAAAGGGCTGGCTACCAGCCGAGGGTTTCTTTGAGGAAGGGAATGGTGAGCTTGCGCTGGGCCTGCAACGAGGCCTGGTCGAGTTGTTCGAGCAAGTCGAACAGCGCGCTCATGCTGCGGGTGCCACGGGTGAGGATGAAATGCCCGACTTCATCGGTCAGGTGCAGGCCACGACGCGAAGCGCGCAGTTGCAGGGCACGCAGCTTGTCTTCGTCGGACAGTGGGCGCATCTGGAAGATCAGCGCCAGGGTCAGCCGCGACTTGAGGTCTGCCAGCTTGACCGGCAATTCCCGTGGCGAGGTAGAGGCGGCAATCAACAGACGCCGGCCGCTGTCGCGCAGGCGGTTGAACAGATGGAACAGCGCTTCTTCCCAGTCCGCCCGGCCGGCAACGGCTTGCAGGTCATCCAGGCACACCAGTTCGTATTGCTCGAGGTTATCGAGGATGCCGATGCCACGGTCCAGCAGTTCGGCCAACGGCAAATACACCGCTGGCTCCCCCATCTGCTCAAAGCGCAGGCAGGCGGCCTGCAACAGGTGGGTACGCCCCACGCCGTCCTTGCCCCAGAGGTAGATCAGGCTTTCCGTCCACCCGGCGTCGGCTTCGCAGAGCCGCTCGACATAGCCGAGTGCAGCGGCATTGGCGCCTGGGTAGTAATTGATGAAGGTAGCGTCGTCACGCAGACGCACACCTAGGGGCAGCTGAATCGGTTTCATGCTGACTGAACGGTCCCAATCGAACCGTTAGTGGCCTCTGTGAAAAGTTTGCAAAGTTTATACCCGTGACGCCGGGCGCACAATGCAACAGACCACAAGCAAAATCAAAGGTTTGCGTTAACTCATTGGATTTTTTGGAGATTGTTTGGCGCGATGGCTAAATGCCAAGCCCCACAGACAACAAACCCGGCCTTGAGCCGGGTTTGTGATCAGTCTTACAACTGAGGGTCATCGGCGCCCGTATAGGCGCCCGAATCCTTGTACACATCGTGCACATGGCGCACCAGCACCATGATCACCGCAGCTACCGGCAGCGCCAGGAGGATGCCGGTAAAGCCGAACAGCTCGCCGCCCGCCAGGATCGCAAAGATCACCGCCACCGGGTGCAGGCCGATGCGATCGCCCACCAGCAACGGCGTCAGCACCATGCCTTCCAGGGCCTGGCCGGCCATGAACACCGCGACAATCCCCAGCATCGGGTACAAGTCACCGCCAAACTGGAACAGGCCAGCCACCAGCGCCGCACCAATCCCGATGACAAAGCCCATGTACGGCACAATCGCCGCCAGGCCGGCAATCATGCCGATCAACAGGCCCAGTTCCAGGCCGATCGCCATTAGCCCGCCAGCGTAGATAATCCCCAGCGCCACCATCACCAGCAACTGCCCACGGACAAAGGCGCCCAGCACCTCATGGCACTCCCCGGCCAGGGACACGATGCGCTCCTCGCGATCACGGGGCAGCAGGCTGCGGATCTTGGCCATCATGATGTCCCAGTCACGCAGCAGGTAGAACGCCACCACCGGGATCAATACCAGGTTGGTCAGCCAGCCGATCAACGCCAGGCTGGAGGCCGTGGCCTGACTGAGGATCACCCCGACGATATCGGTGGTCTGGCCCATATGCTCGCTGATCGCGGCCTTGACCTTGTCGAACTTCCAGAAGCCATCGGCCAGGCCGAGTTTGGACTGCACCCAGGGCATGGCCGTGTGCTGCAGCCAATCGAGCATTTGCGGCGCCAGTTCGTACAGGCGCAACAGTTGCTTGGCCAGCATCGGCACCAGCACCAGCAACAGCGCCATGACGATCAGGGTAAACAGCGCAAACACCGCCACCACGCCCCAGGTGCGCGACAGCCCGGCCTTTTCCAGGCGATCCACCACAGGATCGAACAGATAGGCCAGCAGCAAGGCGACCAGGAACGGCGTCAGGATCGAATGCAGCAAGAATACAAAGACGCACAGCAGGACAACCCCGCCAAGCCACACCCAACGACGCGTATCCGCCATAAACCACTCCATCTGTTATTTGCTTCTATATAAGGAAGAACATTTACCAACGGAAACGCAGTTGCGGTTCAGGCTCGGCTTGCGGCACCGGCTGCGCGCCTTCGGCTACGGGCGACGGCACAGGTTGTGGCGCGAGCGCCTCACCGGCCGGCACTTCCTGCAACTTGGCCAGGCTCAATTGGCTGCGCAACTGCTCGCTGCTGCCGTTGACGCGATAGACGATCCGGTCACCCTCAACCCGCTGCAACTGAGCACCGAACGGCTCCAGCAGATGACCGAGGGCGGCGTAGCGCTCCAGGGTCATGCCCTGCACTTGCAGCAACTGCTCGCTGGACACCCCGGCTTTTACCGCAAAACGGGGCGCCAGGCGCTCGCTGACTGCCAGCAGCACGGCATCGGCCAACGCCGCGGGGTCGGCGCCCTGCACCGTGCCCTGCTCGGCTTTGTCACCCAGCCACAGGCGCCACTTGGCTTGCCATTGGCCCGCATCTTCACGGGCATGCACCGCCAGCAAGGCGTCGGCGCCATAACGCTCGGAGGCCGCACGCAGAGGGGCCGGATCGGCACTTTCAAGAGTGGGTGCGGTGGCGACGATCTGCTCATCGAGATCGCCCAGCGGCAGGCGCAAAGGCAGGCCGCGATGCTGGGCCGCACGGCGCAGCGGCTCGGCAGCCGACTGGCCATCACCGACCAGGCTGCTGCCTTCAGTGGAATCGCTCAGCCACCAGCCAAGGATCGACGGCCGATTGTTGCCCCACAACGCCAGACCGGCATCGCGCAGGGCGCGGTCGGTGCTGACCGGATCGAAATCCACTTGCAGGCTTTCCGGCGGGCCGGCGTCGTAACCGTACTGGCTGATGATCTGTTGCGGATCCTTGCGGATCGCCGCCAGGCCAGGGCCCTGGGCGGCCTTGGCGTCGCCGGTGAGGCGGACTACCAGGGTCTGCAGGGCGCGCTGGGTAGCTTGTTCGCGCTCCTCCGGCGCCTGGCTGCTGACCGGCTCCAGCACTTGATAAAGACCATTAACGGTTTCGGCATGACTGGCCAGGCTGACCAACGACAAACAGCCAACAAAAAAGTATCTACTCAGACCCATGAAAAAAGATTCCCGAACGACAAAAAAGCGGCTGGAACAGGCCGCGTGAAGAAGGTTAAGCAAGGCTGTGACCACAGCGACCGGCAAAACATTCACAAGGCCCCGGTAAGTTTTCGTACTGTCATAACGATAGCGGGTTAAAGGCTATACCTTAATACAGGCGATCGCGGCGCCTATTAAGGTTTTTTTAGCACCATATGCCCCTGCCCGTCGGCCCGAGGATGGCCGCTGCCCCTCAAGCCTGATAAAATCGCGCGCCTTCGCAGACCGTCAACGGCTGGGCGTCCTGAAGTGTTCAGCTTCTGTGCCCACCGCATCGGTCGTTACCCCTGAATCCCCCCTAAAGGCCTGGATCATGAGCAAGCAACCCTCCCTGAGCTACAAGGACGCCGGTGTAGACATCGACGCCGGTGAAGCATTGGTCGAACGCATCAAGAGCGTCGCCAAGCGCACTGCGCGCCCCGAAGTCATGGGCGGCCTGGGCGGTTTCGGCGCCCTCTGCGAGATCCCGGCCGGCTACAAGCAGCCAGTGCTGGTCTCCGGCACCGACGGCGTGGGCACCAAGCTGCGCCTGGCCCTGAACCTGAACAAGCACGACACCATCGGCATCGACCTGGTGGCCATGTGCGTCAACGACCTGGTGGTATGCGGCGCCGAGCCGTTGTTCTTCCTCGACTACTACGCCACCGGCAAGCTCAACGTGGAGACCGCTGCACAAGTGGTCACCGGTATCGGCGCTGGCTGCGAACTGTCGGGTTGCTCCCTGGTCGGCGGCGAAACCGCTGAAATGCCAGGCATGTACGAAGGCGAAGACTACGACCTGGCCGGCTTCTGCGTCGGCGTCGTGGAAAAAGCCGAGATCATCGACGGCTCCAAGGTGGCTGCCGGTGACGCCCTGCTGGCTCTGCCATCGTCCGGCCCGCACTCCAACGGCTACTCGCTGATCCGCAAGATCATCGAAGTGTCCGGCGCCGACATCGAGAACACCCAGCTCGACGGCAAGCCTTTGACCGACCTGCTGATGGCCCCGACCCGCATCTACGTCAAGCCATTGCTCAAGCTGATCAAGGACACCGGCGCGGTCAAGGCCATGGCCCACATCACCGGTGGCGGCCTGCTGGACAACATCCCGCGCGTACTGCCAAAAGGCGCCCAGGCCATCGTCGACGTGGCCAGCTGGCAGCGCCCGGCGGTCTTCGACTGGCTGCAAGAGAAAGGCAACGTCAACGAGACCGAAATGCACCGCGTGCTGAACTGCGGCGTGGGCATGGTCATCTGCGTGGCTCAAGAGCACGTGGAAACCGCGCTGAACGTTCTGCGTGAAGCCGGCGAGCAGCCATGGGTGATCGGTCAGATCGCCACGGCTGCCGAAGGTGCTGCCCAGGTTGAACTGAAGAACCTCAAGGCTCACTGATGCCAGCAACCTGTGATGTCGTGGTGCTGCTCTCCGGCACCGGCAGTAACTTGCAGGCCCTGATCGACAGCACGCGCGCCGGCGACAGCCCGGTGCGCATCGCTGCGGTGATTTCCAACCGCAGCGACGCCTACGGCCTGCAACGCGCCCAGGACGCGGGTATCGACACCCGCGCCCTGGATCACAAGGCGTTCGACGGTCGCGAGGCCTTCGATGCAGCCTTGATCGAATTGATCGACGCCTTCAACCCCAAGCTCGTGGTCCTCGCCGGTTTCATGCGCATTCTCAGCGCTGATTTCGTGCGCCATTACCAGGGGCGCCTGCTGAATATCCACCCTTCCCTGCTGCCTAAATACAAAGGGTTACACACTCACCAACGGGCCCTTGAGGCCGGCGATACGGAGCACGGCTGCAGCGTGCACTTTGTCACCGAGGAACTCGATGGCGGGCCTCTGGTCGTACAGGCAGTAGTTCCGGTAGAGTCTGCGGACTCAGCGCAGAGCCTTGCGCAACGGGTTCACACCCAGGAACACAGGATTTACCCGCTGGCGGTTCGCTGGTTTGCCGAAGGCCGCTTGGTTCTCGGTGAACAGGGTGCATTGTTGGATGGCCAGTTACTTGCGGCCAGCGGCCACTTGATTCGTACCTAGGAGATTTTATGCGTCGCGCCCTGCTCTTCGCTTTTGCTCTGTTTGCCCTGCCTGCCGTGCACGCGGCAGACCTTCAGCCTTTCTCCGCCAGCTATACCGCCGACTGGAAGCAGTTGCCCATGAGCGGCACTGCGGAACGCAGCCTGGAAAAAAACGCCGACGGTACCTGGAAGCTCAGCTTCAAGGCCTCGATGATGATCGCCAGCCTGACCGAAACCAGCACCTTGACCCTGGACAAGGATACTTTGCTGCCACAGTCCTACCACTTTGAACGGGGTGGGCTGGGTAAAGCCAAGAAAGCCGACCTGGACTTCGATTGGACCGCCAAGATGGTCACCGGCACCGATCGCGGTGATGCGGTGAAGATCCCGCTGAACCGTGGCATGGTCGACAAATCCACTTACCAGTTGGCCCTGCAGCATGACGTGGCCGCCGGCAAGAAAACCATGAGCTACCAGGTGGTGGATGACGGCGAGGTCGACACCTATGACTTCCGCGTGCTGGGTGCCGAGAAAGTCGAGACCAAGGCCGGCAAGATCGACGCCATCAAGGTTGAGCGCGTGCGCGACCCGACGCAAAGCAAGCGCATTACTGTGATGTGGTTTGCCAAGGATTGGGATTACCTGCTGGTTCGCCTGCAACAAGTCGAAACCGACGGCAAGGAATACAACATCATGCTGTTGGACGGCACGGTCAACGGCAAGGCTGTGAAAGGCAGCTGATCGTTGAGTGTTTAAAAGAGCCTCGCTAAATGCGGGGCTTTTTTTCGCCTGGCGTTTGGAGTGAGGCGACTGGCGTTATCGCAGGCAAGCCAGCTCCCACAGGTGGTGCATTCCAAGGTGGGAGCTGGCTCGCCTGGGATAGCGGTGGAAGGCCTGGCACCCGGACAAAGCCTGACTCGAACATGAAGCTTTTGTCATAAAACCCCAGGCCCTGCGACGCAATGTCGCGGTTTACGTGGCCTGGAGCATTGTTGCGTTTGCTGCAATGAATTGTTGCGTGCAAAGTCAGTTTACTTAGCAAGCTAACAAAATATATAACAAAGGCCTGCGACGCCTTGCCGCAGATCAACCAGAGACTGGAGCAAGCAGATGACAGTAAAAGTAACGGAACGCGACGATGCCCATATGTCCCACGAGGCCCTGGCCCACGGGATTCATATCTGGGATGTGCATCAACAAGACCTGCTGGTCGGTATGTTTCACAACGAGTGCGACGCCCATAATTATAAAAACGAGCTCGAAACCCTCGAAATGAGACGCCAGGCATCAAGCGCCTGAAGCGCTGAAATCCCCTAGCCACCCGGCCCACGCAGCCGCAGTGCCTATAAACACAAACCCCGCCTTTTGAGCGGGGTTTGTTGTTTTTAACGCCTTACCACATCAGGTCGTCAGGGATCTGATAGGCGGCGTACGGATCATCCTCATCCGGCACCTGGGTCTCGGTGAGGATGTTCATCTGGACGATACGCTCAGGTGCGCGCTCCTGGATTTTCAGCGCGGCCTCCCGTGGAATCACTTCGTAACCGCCACCGTGATGGACAATCGCCAACGAGCCATTGCTCAGCTTGTTGCGCATCAAGGTGTTGACCGACAGGCGCTTGACCTTCTTGTCGTCCACGAAGTTGTAGTAGTCCTCGGTGGTCAACTTGGGCAGGCGCGAGGTCTCGATCAATTGCTTGACCTGCGCGGCACGGGCCTTGGCCTCGACCTTTTCCTGCTGCTGGCGGTTGAGCTCCTGGTCGCGCTTGACCTTCTCGGCCTGCGCTTCCAGGGCCAGGCGCTGCTGGGTGTCATCGGCCTGGGCCTGGCCTTTGTGAACCAGGCGCTGCTGCTTCTGCTTGTCTTTGCCGACCTGCTTGGCCTGCTTCTGATTGACCAGGCCTGCTTTGAGCAACTGGTCGCGAAGGGAAATGCTCATGGTGCTTACTCACTTAGGCAACTGCTCAACCGCAGTTGGACACATTCTTTTCCTGGCGTTTGGCTTCGCCCCAGAGGGCGTCCAACTCTTCGAGGGTGCAATCTTCCATGGGACGGTGGGTGTCGCGCAATGCCTGTTCGATAAATCGGAATCGCCTTTCGAATTTGGCATTGGCACCGCGCAGGGCGGTTTCCGGGTCCACCTTGAGGTGCCGGGCCAGGTTGACCGCTGCAAACAGCAGGTCACCGACTTCATCGGCAATCGCTGCCGGGTCGTTGTCGGCCATGGCTTCGAGCACTTCATCGAGCTCTTCACGCACGTTATCCACCACCGGCAGCGCCGCTGGCCAGTCGAAGCCGACCTGGCTCGCGCGCTTTTGCAATTTGGCGGCGCGGGACAGGGACGGCAAGGCGTGGGGTACATCATCGAGCAGGGACAGTTGCTGTGGGGCAGCGGATTTTTCTGCGCGCTCCTCAGCCTTGATTTGCTCCCAGCGCGCCTTGACCTGCTCTTCGCTTAACTGAGGGATATCCAGCGGCGCATACAGGTCGCCGGTGGGGAACACATGGGGATGCCGGCGAATCAGCTTGCGGGTGATGCTGTCGACCACGCCGGTGAACTCGAAGCGCCCTTCTTCCCGGGCCAGTTGGCTGTAATAGACCACCTGGAACAACAGGTCGCCCAGCTCGCCTTGCAGATGATCAAAATCCCCACGCTCGATGGCGTCGGCGACTTCGTAGGCTTCTTCCAGGGTGTGAGGCACGATACTGGCGTAGGTTTGCCTGATGTCCCACGGGCAACCGTATTGCGGGTCGCGCAGACGGTTCATCAGGTGTAGCAGGTCTTCAAGTGAATACATCGTTCTCTATCCGATCAAGTGGGAAAACCACCGAGCAAATGTGGGCGTCGGGCTTGCCCGCGATGCAGGCACCTCGGTATCGGGTAGACCGAGGCGCGTGCATCGCAGGCAAGCCAGCTCCCACACAAGCCCGCTCCCACATTTCAGGCCGCACTCATCCAGTGGTTCATGGCGTGCGGTTACGCCGGGTCTCGATGATGTTCGGCAGTTGGGAGATACGCCCCAGCAGCCGCCCCAACGCGTCCAGACCCGGAATCTCGATGGTCAGGGACATCAACGCGGTGTTGTCCTCCTTGTTCGAGCGGGTGTTGACCGCCAGTACGTTGATCCGCTCGTTGAGCAGCACTTGCGAGACGTCACGCAGCAACCCCGAACGGTCGTAGGCGCGGATGATGATGTCCACCGGGTAGGTGAGCACCGGCACCGGGCCCCAGCTGACCTGGATGATCCGCTCCGGCTCGCGCCCGCCCAGTTGCAACACCGAGGCACAATCCTGGCGGTGAATGCTCACCCCACGGCCCTGGGTGATGTAGCCGACGATCGCGTCGCCCGGCAACGGCTGGCAGCAGCCGGCCATCTGGGTCATCAGGTTGCCCACGCCCTGGATCTGGATATCGCCGCGCTTGCCCGGCTTGTAGCCGGTGGCCTTGCGGGGAATCAGTTCCAGTTGTTCGCTGCCGCGCTCCGGCTCCACCAACTGCTGGGCCAGGTTGACCAGTTGCGCCAGGCGCAGGTCGCCGGCGCCGAGGGCGGCGAACATGTCTTCGGCAATCTTCATGTTGGCTTTTTCGGCCAACTTGTCGAAATCCACCTGGGGCAGGCCCAGGCGCCCCAGCTCGCGCTCGAGCAGAGTCTTGCCGGCGGCGACGTTCTGGTCCCGCGCCTGCAGCTTGAACCAGTGGACAATCTTCGCCCGCGCCCGCGACGTGGTGATGTAGCCCAGGTTCGGGTTCAGCCAGTCGCGGCTCGGGGTGCCGTGCTTGCTGGTGATGATCTCGACCTGTTCACCGGTCTGCAGGCTGTAGTTGAGCGGCACGATACGCCCGTTGATCTTGGCGCCACGGCAGTTGTGGCCGATCTCGGTGTGCACGCGGTAGGCGAAGTCCAGCGGTGTCGCGCCCTTGGGCAGGTCGATGGCGTGGCCGTCGGGGGTGAAGATATAGACCCGGTCTGGCTCGATATCCACCCGCAACTGTTCGGCCAGGCCGCCGATATCGCCGAGTTCTTCGTGCCACTCCAGCACTTGGCGTAGCCAGGAGATTTTCTCTTCGTACTGGTTGGAGCCCGCCTTGACGTCGGTACCCTTGTAGCGCCAGTGCGCGCAAACCCCCAGCTCGGCTTCTTCGTGCATGGCATGGGTACGGATCTGCACTTCCAGCACCTTGCCCTCGGGGCCGATCACCGCCGTGTGCAGCGAGCGGTAGCCGTTTTCCTTGGGGTTGGCGATGTAGTCGTCGAATTCCTTGGGAATATGCCGCCACAGGGTGTGGACGATGCCCAGCGCGGTGTAGCAATCGCGCATTTCCGGCACCAGCACGCGTACGGCGCGCACGTCGTAGATCTGGCTGAAGGCCAGGCCCTTGCGCTGCATTTTGCGCCAGATCGAATAGATGTGTTTGGCGCGCCCGCTGATATCGGCTTCGACGCCGGTCGCCTGCAACTCCGAGCGCAACTGGCCCATCACATCGCTGATAAAGCGCTCACGGTCCAGCCGCCGCTCATGCAGCAGGGTGGCGATCTGTTTGTATTGATCGGGTTCGAGGTAGCGGAAGGACAGGTCCTCCAGCTCCCACTTGATATGGCCGATCCCCAGGCGGTGGGCCAGGGGCGCGTAGATATCGAAGACCTCGCGGGCGACACGGTTGCGCTTTTCGTCATCGGCGGTTTTCACCGCACGGATCGCGCAGGTACGTTCGGCCAGCTTGATCAGCGCCACGCGTACGTCGTCGACCATCGCCACCAGCATCTTGCGCAGATTTTCCACCTGGCCCTGGGTGCCCAGCACCATCGACTGGCGCGGGCTGAGGCTGGCGCTGATCGCAGCCATGCGCAGCACGCCGTCGATCAGCTTGGCCACCACCGCGCCGAAACGCTGGCTGACCAAGGGCAACGCAATATGCCCCTCGCGTACGCCGCGATAGAGCACCGCAGCGATCAGCGAGTCCTGATCCAGCTTGAGGTCGGCGAGGATCTCGGCGATTTCAAGCCCGGTACGGAAACTGGAGGTTCCTTCGGCCCACAGATTCTTGGCCGCATTGTCTTGCTGTTCGGCCTCGCGAGCGAACTCGCAGGCGGTTTTCAAGGCTTCACGGTCCAGTGCCGGATCGACACTGACGGCATGATCCAGCCATGCCTCGAGATTGATACTGCCGTCGGTGTTGATCGGCTGGTGTGCTCTCACCTGTACCATCTTGCTTACCTTCCCTACGACGCGCCTGTAGCGCGTCAAAATCGCTGACCCTTGTAACGCGAACTCCCTGGCAGGTCACAGGCCCAGGAGAACGCAGGCCAGTCGGACTAAGCGAGCATCCTAGCTCGCTTCAAATAACGCCATCGCCTCGACATGCGCGGTTTGCGGAAACATATCGAGGATCCCGGCACGTTTTAGCCGGTAGCCTTGCTTGACCAACTCGACAGTGTCCCGCGCCAGCGTGGCTGGATTGCAGGACACATACACCAGGCGATCAGCCCCCAGAGTGGCGAGCTTGCGCACAACCTCCAGGGCACCATCGCGGGGTGGGTCCAAGAGTACCGCACAAAAGCCTGCTTTGGCCCATTGCGCGTCACTCAAAGGCTGGGACAAATCGGCCTGAAAAAACTGCACATTATGCAAATTATTGCTGCCTGCGTTGAGGGCCGCGCGGTCCACCATGGCCTGCACGCCCTCTACCGCCACCACTTCACGCACCTGGCGGGCCAGGGGCAAGGCAAAGTTGCCCAGGCCACAAAACAGGTCCAGTACCCGTTCGTCGGAGCGCGGTGCCAGCCAGTCCAGCGCCTGGGCCACCATCGCTTCATTGACCCCGGCGTTGACCTGGACAAAATCCCCCGGCCGGTACGCCAGCTCCAGGTCCCACTGCTCCAGACGATAGCCCAGGGCCTGCCCGGCCGCGAACGGCTGCGGCTCGCCCTCTCCATGCAGCCACAACTGGGCATCATGGAACGCGCAAAATTCCTGCAGCACCAGCAGGTCAGCGTCGGACAGCGGCGCCATATGCCGCAGCAACACGGCAATCGACGAGCCGCTGAACAACTCGACATGCCCCAGGGCCTGAGGTTTGCTCAGGCGCCGCAACATATTGGGCAGACGCTGCATGATCGGTTGCAAGGCCTGTACCAGCACCGGGCAATCGTCGATGGCCACGATGTCCTGGCTGGCCACGGCGCGAAAACCCACGTCCAGGCGCTTGGCCTTGGCGTCCCAGCGCACCGCGACACGGGCGCGGCGGCGATAGCCGAACTCGGGCCCGCTCAACGGCGCGGCCCACTCCTGGGGCTCGACCCCGGCGACACGGGACAATTGCTCGGCGAGCATGCGCTGTTTCAGGGCAAGCTGTTCGCCATGGGGCAAATGTTGCAGGCTGCAACCGCCGCAACGACCGGCATGGACGCACGGCGCCGGGCGCCGCAGTTCACTGGCCTTGAACACCCGCTCGGTGCGGGCCTCGACCACTTTGCCATGGGCGCCCAGCACCCGCGCCTCGACTTCCTCGCCGGCCAGGGCACCCACCACAAACCAGGTGCGGCCTTCGAAAAACACGATCCCCCGGCCATCATTGGCCAGGCGCTCAATGGTCAGGCGCTGCTTTTTGCCGACCGGTACTTGGGGCGCCCGGCTGCCACCCGTGGGCTGGAAGCGCAGGCCTCGCTCTTGCTTGGCCATCAGTTGGGCGCGTCGAAAATGCCGGTCGACAGGTAGCGGTCGCCTCGGTCACAGATGATCGCGACGATCACCGCGTTTTCCAGTTCTGCAGACAAACGCAACATCCCCGCCACCGCACCGCCGGAG
The DNA here is from genome assembly GCF_030687625.1 of Pseudomonas sp. FP2294. NCBI lineage: Bacteria > Pseudomonadati > Pseudomonadota > Gammaproteobacteria > Pseudomonadales > Pseudomonadaceae > Pseudomonas > Pseudomonas sp. FP2294. Next base: position 1,549,320 of record NZ_CP117441.1, on the reverse strand, counting down.
GACACGCCGCAGAAGATGCCTTCTTCACGGGCCAGGCGACGGGTGGTGTCTTCGGCTTCACGCTGGGCCATGTCGATGATGCGATCGACGCGGGCAGCGTTGTAGATCTTGGGCAGGTACTCTTCGGGCCAACGGCGGATCCCCGGGATCGCCGCGCCTTCCATCGGTTGCAGGCCAACGATCTGGATCGCCGGGTTCTGCTCCTTGAGGTAGCGCGAGTTACCCATGATGGTGCCGGTGGTGCCCATGGAGCTGACGAAATGGGTGATGGTGCCCTGGGTCTGGCGCCAGATCTCCGGGCCGGTGCTGGTGTAGTGCGCCTCGGGGTTGTCACCGTTGGCGAACTGGTCCAACACCTGGCCACGGCCTTCGGCGGCCATGCGCTCGGCGAGATCACGCGCGCCTTCCATGCCCTCTTCCTGGGTCACCAGGACCAGCTCGGCGCCATAGGCGGTCATCGCGGCCTTGCGCTCGGCGCTGCCGTTGTCGGGCATGATCAGGATCATTTTGTAGCCCTTGATCGCTGCGGCCATGGCCAGGGCAATCCCGGTATTACCGGAGGTGGCTTCGATCAGGGTGTCGCCGGGCTTGATCTGCCCGCGCTGCTCGGCACGGGCGATCATCGACAGCGCCGGACGGTCCTTGACCGAGCCCGCCGGGTTATTCCCCTCGAGCTTGAGCAGCAAGGTATTGCTGGTGTTACCCGCCATGCGCTGCAAGCGGACCAAAGGTGTGTTGCCGACGCAATCGGCGATGGTTGGGTATTGCAGGGTCATGGCGTATTCGCAATCCAGACTGCGGGGGCGCCTATCATACCGGCAAACGCTGGCGGGCCATATCACGCAAAGTATGGTGCTTATAACTCAATGAGCTAAAGCCACAGGCCAGTACCTGTCTGTGGCGAGAGACGTGGCGAGGGAGCTTGCTCCCGTCGGGGCGCGAAGCGGCCCTGAATGGGACTGCTACGCAGTCCAACGGGAGCAAGCTCCCTCGCCACAGGGGATTACACGGTATCCACCTTCAACGAATGGTCATTCAACATCCCATTGATGATCGTCGCCGTATCCGCCCCGCCCGCAATCAACCCGCCCGCGCCCGGCGTGACGCCGTATTGGGTCGCCAGGTTGACCCCGGCCAGGTCGATGGTCTGGTTCGGCGTGGCACCTGCAACGGCGCTGATGTCGATGGTGGTCGTACCGCCCACCACCTTGAAGTGCAGGTAGTCATCCAGGGACGCCGTCGTCGCATTCTCGCCTTGCAGCAATTGCGACAGGTCGAGCTTGTCGGTGCCCACCGCAAAGTCGGTGATGACATCGTGCCCGCTACCGCCGGTCAGGTACTGGAAGGTATCGGCGCCAGGGCCACCGGTCAGGGTGTTGTTACCCAGGCCGCCGATCAGGATGTCATCGCCCCCCTCGCCCTTGAGGGTGTCATTGCCCAGCCCGCCGGAGATCAGGTTGTTGTTGCCGTTGCCCGTGAGGAAGTCATTGAAGTTGGAGCCCACCAGGTTCTCCAGGGCCATCAATGTATCGGTTCCGGCGCCGCCAGTGATTTGCCCCGTCGCCAGGCCAAGGTTGACGATCACGCCTGCCGTGGCATGGGCATAGCTGACGGTGTCGAGGCCCGCCCCGCCATCGAGCAGGTCATTGCCGATGCCGCTGAACAGCAGGTCATTGCCATTGCCGCCGTGCATCTGGTTGTTGCCGGTGCCGGCGGTGAGCACGTCGTTGCCATCGCCGCCATTGAGGATGTTGTTGCCGGGCCCGGCCATGATGATGTCATCACCGTTGGTACCGGTGAGGGTCGTACCGGCCTGGTAGCTGATGTCTACCGCGGCGCTGTCGCTGCCGCCGTGGTTATCGCTGACCGAGTAGTTGCCGTGGTACTGCGGTGTGTAGTCCTGGGCGCCGGCGTAGTTGATCTTCATGTCCAACTGGTAGCTTTCTGTGCCATTGGGGTTGCCGCCTGTTGGATTGGAGGTGTTGGTAATGTGAATCTGATAGCTACCGTCCGCTAACGCAGTCAGCGTCGTGCCATCCGCAAGAGGGAGCTCGCTGCCACCGTTGATCGAATAGGCCATGATGATGTTACCGACCGGCCGGTTGTGATCCAGGCTGAGGGTCTCACCCGCCTTGAGCGTGACCGTTAAGCGATCGTCGGCCGTAGCGCCACCGACATTGCCGAGACTGCCAGTGATCAAAAGTGCTGCAGTGAGGTTCGCCGCATCACCGGCAAACGAGGTACGTACATCCCCCACAGTTGTACCGGTGAGCGTTCTGGTCCCCGTCCCGGTAAAGGCCGCGCCTTTGGCCACCCAGCCGGTTGGAAAACTGGTGGGGATAGCCGTCAGGTTGTCATGGTTGGCATCGCTGTCATTGGCCAGCAGCAACTCGGCAGGCACCACAATATTGCTCGACAGGATATTGGTGATCACATGGTCATCACCCGCCACCGGCGCCACGTTCGGGTTGACCTTGACTACCAGGCTGGACGTCGCGAGATCGCCGTCGTTGTCGCTGACGGTCACGCCAAAGGTTTCGGTGACCAGCGAGTCGGTCAGCTTCGGCGGCGTGTAGCGGAACTCGCCGTTGTCCATGTCCACCACCAGCGTGCCGCCCTGGTTGGTGGTGATGGTGACACTGTTGCTGACGGTGTCGAACGTACCTTGGCCGCCTGGCAGGTTGGCACTCATCGAGCCCCCCGCCGCCGGGTTGTAGGTGTAGGTGATGCCATCCACCGTGAGGGCTTTGACGAAGCCACCGTCAGCGCCGAACGAGCCGTCCGTCAGCAGGCTGCCGGTGACCGGCGCGCCCTGTACCGTGCCGGCCAGCACCGCATCCAGGCCCGCCAGGTTGGCCACCACCACCGCGTTGTTGTTGGTGTGGGTGCTGCCGTCGTAGGCCACCGGGTCCAGGTAAATACTGTTGACCCCCGCCCCCAGGCCTATGGCATAGGCCTTGATGCCGTTGGCGTCGAGGAAGGCTCGCCATACGCCCTCTTCAGTAGCGTCGATCCCGTCGCCGTATTCCGGGTTGACCACGTTGCCGGGGTTGTTCGGATTATTGGTGTTGGACGTGGTGGGGTTACCGTCCGAAAAGAAATACGCCACGTTCTGCGCACCTTCCAGCTTGCCGGCAGTGCCATAGGCGGTCTGCGCGGTGCCGAGTGCCGAGTCGTAGTTGGTGCCGTTGAACGCCGTAAGGTTGTTGACCAGGGTCTTGGCCGTGGCGACGCTGACCCATTGGCTGCTCAATTGCTGGGAGCTGTCGTTGAAGGTCACGATCTGCACCTTCACATCGCCCATCTCATCGTAGCGGTTAAGCAACTCGGTGATGGACGCCTTGGCCAGGTCAAGCCGCGTGCCGCCGGCCCCCGAGGCGTCGTTCATGCTGCCGGAAATATCAATGATCAGCAGCAGGTTGGAGTCCACCTCCGTCGCCGTGACTTCACGCGCGCTGGACACCACTTTGGGCACATCATCGACAATGCTCACCACAATGCTGCTGGTGGTGGTGTTGCCCAATTGGTCGGTGGCCTTATAAGTGAAAGTCTCGGTCAATACATTCGGCCCGTCGTTGCTGTTGGGCAAGGTCTTGGGTGCCGAGGTCAGGGTGTAGGTGTAGGTGCCGTTGGGGTTGAGCAGGATCTGCCCATAAGTGCCGGTAGCGCTGCCGACCAGGCTGAAACTCAGCGGACCACTGCCGCCGGTTACCGAATCTGCGAGGTTGCCGCTGGCGGTTTCCGTGGTGGCCGTCGGGTCGCTGCCGACCACGGTGCCAGGCGCCAGGTCCTGGCCGTCGAGGTTCAGGTCCAGGGCTTTCTCGTAGACCGTGACGTCGCCGTCAACCACCGCCTTGAGGCCGCTGTCGGTCACTGTAATCGTCAGGGTGGTGGTGCTTAGGTCACCGTCGGCATCCCGCACGGTATAGACGAAGGTGTCCACCGCCCCCGGAGGGCTCACCGCGTTGGGGTTGCTGTGGTACACGGCGTTGCCGTTGGCATCCAGAGTCAGGTAACCATAGGTGCCGTTGATGTTAGCGCCCAGGCCGCCAGAGGCCGGGGTGCCGATGTTGCTGCCCGCCCGCACCCCGACTACCGCGCCAGCCAATGTGGGGCTATCGGCGCCGCCGACATCATTGCCCAACACATTGGCGCTGACCACACCGCCTTCTATCACCGAACGCACGTCGGGGTTGGCAGTGGGCAGGTCATCAATGATGTTGATGTCGATCGTACCCGTCGCAGTATTGGTGTCGTTATCGCTGGCCGTGACCGTGATCTGCTCCGACAGACTGTTGTCACCGCTGGCATTGGGTTGCGCTTCATTGTCGAGCAAGGTGTAGCGGTAGCTGACCACCCCGGTGCTGGCGTTGTAGCCAGTGATGGTCAGGGTGTTGCCGAAGCCGGTAGGTTCCGATTGTGGGAAGGTCGCGGCTACGCCGTTGGTGACGACGCTGATGCCGCCCACAGTCAGGTTTTTCAGGCCGTCCAAGGCGGTCACCGTGAAGGTACCGGTCTGGGTCAACAACGGGATGTTCGGGCTGGAACCATCAACCAGGTTTTTCTCATAGACGGTCAACTCGCCGCCAGTGACGTCCAGGCCGGTGAGCACGACCGGGTCGTTGTTGTTATGCACCTGTAGCACCAGGTTGGCGGTGCTGGTGTCGCCGTCGAGATCATTAAGCTGATAGGTGAAGGTTTCGGTGCCGTTGCCGCCGCCATTCAGGGCGATAAATTGCGGGTCAGTTTTGTCCAGGGTGTAGGTGTAGCTGCCATCCGCGAACAGCTGCAGAGTGCCGTAGGTGCCGACGATGGTGTTGGGCGTAACCGGGCCGGTGGCGATGCGGTCGGCGCCTTGTACGTCGTTGCCCAGCACGCTACCGCTCAGGGTCAGCAGGCTCTCGGAGGCGATACCTGCGGGATTGTCGTCGACGGCTTTTGGCACATCGTCGACCACATTGACGTCCAGTAAACCATTGTCGCTACTGTTGTTGGTGTCAGTGGCAACCACCGCGAACGACTCACTGATGCTATTGGTACCCGCGCCGGTTGGGTGGCTATCGGTGCCGTTGAGGGTGTAGCTGTAGCTGATCACCCCGGTGCTAGCGTTGTAGCCGGTGATGGTCAGGGTGTTGCCGAAGCTGGTGGGTTCTGATTGTGGGAAGGTCGCGGCGACGCCGTTAGTGACGACGCTAATCCCCCCTACTGTCAGGTTTTTCAGGCCGTCCAAGGCCGTCACCGTGAAGGTGCCGGATTGAGTCAGCGCAGGCCCATCGTTAGCGCTACCCAACGGCAGGTTTTTCTCGTAGACGGTGACTTCGCCACCATTGACGTTCAGGCCGGTCAACACCACTGGGTCGTCGTTGTTATGCACCTGCAACACCAGGTTGGCGGTGCTGGTGTCGCCGTCGAGATCGTTAAGCTGATAGGTGAAGGTTTCGGTGCCGTTGCCGCCGCCATTCAGGGCGATAAATTGTGGGTCAGTTTTGTCCAGGGTGTAGACATAGCTGCCATCGGCGAACAACTGCAATGTGCCGTAGGTACCCACGATGGTAGTTGGCGTAACCGGGCCGGTGGCGATGCGGTCGGCGCCTTGTACGTCGTTGCCCAGCACGCTACCGCTCAGGGTCAGCAGGCTCTCGGAGGCGATGCCTGCGGGGTTGTCGTCGACGGCTTTTGGCACATCGTCGACCACATTGACGTCCAGTAAACCATTGTCGCTGCTGTTGTTGGTGTCAGTGGCAACCACCGTGAACGACTCGCTAATGCTATTGGCACCCGCGCCGGTTGGGTGGCTATCGGTGCCGTTGAGGGTGTAGCGGTAGCTGACCACCCCGGTGCTGGCGTTGTAGCCAGTGATGGTCAGGGTGTTACCGAAGCCGGTGGGTTCCGATTGTGGGAAGGTCGCGGCGACGCCGTTGGTGACGACGCTGATGCCGCCCACAGTCAAGTTTTTCAGGCCATCCAATGCCGTCACCGTGAAGGTGCCGGATTGGGTCAGAGCAGACCCATCGTTAGCGCTACCCAACGGCAGGTTTTTCTCGTAGACCGTAACTTCCCCGCCATTCACCTCAAGCCCCGTCAACACCACAGGGTCATCGTTGTTATGCACCTGCAACACTAGGTTAGCGGTGCTGGTATCGCCGTCGAGATCATTAAGCTGATAGGTGAAGGTTTCAGTACCGCTGCCACCGCCATTCAGGGCGACAAATTGCGGGTCGGTCTTGTCCAGGGTGTAGGTGTAGCTGCCATCCGCGAACAGCTGCAGAGTGCCGTAGGTGCCGACGATGGTGTTGGGCGTAACCGGGCCGGTGGCAATGCGGTCAGCACCTTGTACGTCATTACCCAAAACACTGCCGCTCAAGGTCAGCAGACTTTCCGAGGCCACTTGTGCATTGGCGTCATCAACTGCAGTAGGCACATCGTCGACCACATTAACGTCCAGCGAACCATTGTCGCTGCTGTTGTTGGTGTCAGTGGCGACCACCGCGAACGACTCACTGATGCTGTTAGTACCAGCGCCGGCTGGGTGGCTATCGGTGCCGTTGAGGGTGTAGCTGTAACTGATCACGCCGGTGCTGGCGTTGTAACCGGTGATGGTCAGGGTGTTTCCGAAGCCAGTGGGTTCCGATTGTGGGAAGGTCGCGGCGACGCCGTTGGTGACGACGCTGATACCGCCCACAGTCAGGTCTTTCAGGCCGTCCAAGGCGGTCACCGTGAAGGTGCCGGATTGGGTCAGCGCAGGCCCATCGTTAGCGCTACCCAACGGCAGGTTTTTCTCGTAGACGGTGACTTCGCCACCATTGACGTTCAGGCCAGTCAGCACCACTGGGTCGTCGTTGTTATGCACCTGTAAGACCAGATTGGCGGTGCTGGTATCACCGTCGAGATCGTTAAGCTGATAGGTGAAGGTTTCAGTGCCGTTGCCGCCGCCATTCAGGGCCATGAACTGCGGGTCAGTCTTGTCGAGGGTGTAGGTGTAGCTGCCATCCGCGAACAGCTGCAGAGTGCCGTAGGTACCCACGATGGTAGTTGGCGTAACCGGCCCGGTCGCTATGCGGTCAGCACCTTGTACGTCATTACCCAAAACACTGCCGCTCAAAGTCAGCAGACTTTCCGAGGCCACTTGTACATTGGCGTCATCAACTGCAGTAGGCACATCGTCGACCACATTGACGTCCAGCGAACCATTGGCACTGCTGTTGTCGCTGTCGGTGGCGACCACCGTGAACGACTCACTGATGCTATTGGCGTCCGCGCCGGTTGGGTGGCTGTCAGTGCCGTTGAGGGTGTAGCTATAGCTGATCACCCCGGTGCTAGCGTTGTAGCCAGTGATGGTCAGGGTGTTGCCGAAGCCGGTGGGTTCCGATTGCGGAAAAGTAGCGGCAACGCCGTTGGTGACGACGCTGATGCCGCCCACAGTCAGGTTTTTTAAGCCGTCTAAGGCGGTCACCGTGAAGGTGCCGGATTGAGTCAGCGCAGGCCCATCGTTAGCGCTGCCCAACGGCAGGTTTTTCTCGTAGACGGTGACTTCGCCACCATTGACGTTCAGGCCGGTCAACACCACTGGGTCGTCGTTGTTATGCACCTGCAACACCAGGTTGGCGGTGCTGGTGTCGCCGTCGAGATCGTTAAGCTGATAGGTGAAGGTTTCGGTGCCGTTGCCGCCGCCATTCAGGGCGATAAATTGTGGGTCAGTTTTGTCCAGGGTGTAGACATAGCTGCCATCGGCGAACAACTGCAATGTGCCGTAGGTACCCACGATGGTAGTTGGCGTAACCGGGCCGGTGGCGATGCGGTCGGCGCCTTGTACGTCGTTGCCCAGCACGCTACCGCTCAGGGTCAGCAGGCTCTCGGAGGCGATGCCTGCGGGGTTGTCGTCGACGGCTTTTGGCACATCGTCGACCACATTGACGTCCAGTAAACCATTGTCGCTGCTGTTGTTGGTGTCAGTGGCAACCACCGTGAACGACTCGCTAATGCTATTGGCACCCGCGCCGGTTGGGTGGCTATCGGTGCCGTTGAGGGTGTAGCTGTAACTGATCACGCCGGTGCTGGCGTTGTAACCGGTGATGGTCAGGGTGTTGCCGAAGCCGGTGGGTTCCGATTGTGGGAAGGTCGCAGCGACGCCGTTGGTGACGACGCTGATGCCGCCCACAGTCAGGTTTTTCAGGCCGTCCAAGGCCGTCACCGTGAAAGTGCCGGATTGGGTCAGCGCAGGCCCATCGTTAGCGCTGCCCAACGGCAGGTTTTTCTCGTAGACGGTGACTTCGCCACCATTGACGTTCAGGCCAGTCAGCACCACTGGGTCGTCGTTGTTATGCACCTGCAAGACCAGGTTGGCGGTGCTGGTGTCGCCGTCGAGATCGTTAAGCTGATAGGTGAAGGTTTCAGTGCCACTGCCGCCGCCATTCAGGGCCATGAACTGCGGGTCAGTCTTGTCGAGGGTGTAGGTGTAGCTGCCATCCGCGAACAGCTGCAATGTGCCGTAGGTACCGACGATAGTGTTGGGCGTAACCGGGCCGGTGGCAATGCGGTCAGCACCTTGTACGTCATTACCCAAAACACTGCCGCTCAAGGTCAGCAGACTTTCCGAGGCCACTTGTGCATTGGCGTCATCAACTGCAGTAGGCACATCGTCGACCACATTAACGTCCAGCGAACCATTGTCGCTGCTGTTGTTGGTGTCAGTGGCGACCACCGCGAACGACTCACTGATGCTGTTAGTACCAGCGCCGGCTGGGTGGCTATCGGTGCCGTTGAGGGTGTAGCTGTAACTGATCACGCCGGTGCTGGCGTTGTAACCGGTGATGGTCAGGGTGTTTCCGAAGCCAGTGGGTTCCGATTGTGGGAAGGTCGCGGCGACGCCGTTGGTGACGACGCTGATACCGCCCACAGTCAGGTCTTTCAGGCCGTCCAAGGCGGTCACCGTGAAGGTGCCGGATTGAGTCAAGGCCGGCCCATCGTCAGCGCTGCCCAACGGCAGGTTTTTCTCGTAGACGGTGACTTCGCCACCATTGACGTTCAGGCCGGTCAACACCACCGGATCGTCGTTGTTATGCACCTGCAACACCAGGTTTGCGGTGCTGGTGTCGCCGTCGAGATCGTTAAGCTGATAGGTGAAGGTTTCGGTGCCGCTGCCGCCGCCATTCAGGGCCACGAACTGCGGGTCAGTCTTGTCGAGGGTGTAGACATAACTGCCATCGGCAAACAGTTGCAGGGTGCCGTAGGTACCCACGATGGTAGTTGGCGTAACAGGCCCGGTCGCTATGCGGTCAGCACCTTGTACGTCATTACCCAAAACACTGCCGCTCAAGGTCAGCAGACTTTCCGAGGCCACTTGTACATTGGCGTCATCAACTGCAGTAGGCACATCGTCGACCACATTGACGTCCAGCGAACCATTGGCACTGCTGTTGTTACTGTCGGTGGCAACCACCGCGAACGACTCACTGATGCTGTTAGTACCAGCGCCGGTTGGGTGGCTATCGGTGCCGTTGAGGGTGTAGCTGTAACTGATCACACCCGTGCTGGCGTTGTAGCCAGTGATGGTCAGGGTGTTGCCGAAGCCGGTAGGTTCCGATTGTGGAAAAGTAGCGGCAACGCCGTTGGTGACGACGCTAATCCCGCCCACAGTCAGGTTTTTCAGGCCGTCCAAGGCGGTCACCGTGAAGGTGCCGGATTGAGTCAGCGCAGGCCCATCGTTAGCGCTACCCAACGGCAGGTTCTTCTCATAGACCGTAACCTCCCCGCCATTCACCTCAAGCCCCGTCAACACCACCGGGTCGTCATTGTTATGCACCTGCAACACAAGGTTGGCGGTGCTGGTGTCGCCATCGGCATCCGTCAGGGTATAGGTAAAGGTTTCAGTCCCATTACCGCCGCCATTCAATGCCAGAAAATCGCTATCGGCGGTATTCAGCGTGTACACATACGTGCCATTCGCCGCCAACTCCAACGTGCCGTAAAGCCCCGTGAAGGAGCCCGGCGTAATCGGCCCGGACACGACCCGATCGGCGCCTTGCGCGTCATTGGTCAACACCGTGCCGCTCAGGGTCAGCAGGCTTTCGGAGGCCACTTGCGCATTGCCGTCATCGGCAGCGGTCGGTACATCGTCCACCACACTCACGTGCAGAGTGCCGGTGGCGGTGCTGTTGTTGGTGTCGTTGGCGATAACGCTGAAGCTCTCGGTCAGGTCATTCAACCCGCCCGCCGACGGATGCGCCTCGGTGCCCGTCAGGGTATAGCTGTAGCTGATCACCCCGGTGGCCGGGTCAAACCCGGTGATGGTCAGGGTATTGCCCAGGCCGGTGGCGATGGATTGCGGGAAGCCGGCGGCGACACCGCCGGACACCACGCTGATACCGCCCACCGACAGGTTCTGCAAGCCGTCCACGGCCGATACGGTCAGGCTGCCGGCGCGGGTCAGCGCGCCAGCGTCGGGGCTGCTGCCGTCCACCAGGTTTTTTTCATAGAGGGTCAGGTCGGCGCCATTTACGCTGATGCCGCCAATCACCACCGGGTCATCATTGTTGTGCACTTGCAGCACCAGGTTGGCGGTGCTGCTGTCGCCGTCGGCGTCGGTCAGGGTGTAGGTGAAGGTTTCGCTGCCATTGCCGCCGCCCTGCAGCGCGACAAAATCAGGGTCGGCAGTGTTCAGCGTGTAGGTGTAGCTGCCGTCAGCCGCCAGCACCAGGGTGCCGTATTGACCGCTGAACGTGCCGCCGGTGATCGGGCCGCTGGCGACGCGGTCGGCACCTTGGGTGTCGTTATCCAGGACGTTGCCGCTGAGGGTCAGCAGGCTTTCCGAAGCGCGACCCTCATGGCTGTCATCCAGCGCCTTGGGCACGTCGTCGATGAGGGTGATATCCAGCGAGCCGGTGGCGCTGTCGTTATCGCTATCGGTGGCGACCACCGCGAATTGCTCACCCAGGCTGTTGCTGCCGTTGCCCGACGGATGGGCCTCATTGCCGGTCAAGGTGTAGCTGTAGCTGATCACCCCGGTGGCTGCGTTGTAGCCGGTGATGCTCAGGGTGTTGCCCAGCCCGGTGGTGATAGTTTGCGGGAAGCTGCTGGCCACCCCGCCGCTGACCACGCTGATGCCGCCCACGGTCAGGCTTTGCAGGCCATCGGGCGCCGAGACGTTGAAGGTACCGGTCTGCACCAGCGCCGCCGGATTGCTGGCCGAGCCTTGTGCAAGATTGGCCTCGTTGAGCGTCAACTCGCCGCCCTCGACCTCCAGCCCACCCAGGCTCACTGGGTTGTCGGGAGGCACCACCACGGGCTGGTCGTTGCCGGTATCGGGCTGGCCGGCGACCTGGAACAACGGAAACTCAGGAATCCCGCCAAACCCTGCCGTGGGAAAGCCGATGACCGGCTCCACCCGCCCGGCGACTTCGGTCAACAACACAAAGGAGTGCCCACCGCCCAGCTCACCTGCCGCCGTGCTGCCGGTTTGGCCGGCGGCCGTGGCTTCAGCGGTCTGGGTCGGGTCGTCACCGGCGGCGATGGCTTTTTGCAGTTGCTGCACATCGGTCAACTGTGCCTGGCTCGGTGCAAGGTCTTCCGAGGCGTGAATCCGCGGCGCCTGGCCAGCCAGCAATTGCGGGGAAAGGCCCAGGCTGCTGTCGCGCCCCAGGGTCAGCTCCTGGCCGTTGGTCAGTTGCACCGCGACTGCACCGGCCGCACCGGTCTGCAGTTGCTCGCCGGCAAACAGTCGGTCGCCTTCGATCAGGCTTCGGCGACTGCCATCTCCTGCCACGGCAAAGACTTCCCCAACCACCTTGCTGACAACACCGATTAACTTGGCCATGCGCTTATCTCCCTGTCCGACCCCAGTAGTCGGCACCTCGGTTACGTGCACAAGTGCAGTGGATCGGGGGGGGGCGGAAGTGGCACAAAACTGATTCAAATCAGCCGCCAACCCGCGCTTCAACCCCGTTACAGAGAGCCTTTCAAAAAGAGAGAGAGTGACAAAAAACCGTCACCAAAAAACGCCCTTTTTTTCGCTACCCCATCACCTGCTCGCACTTGCGATTGAACTTTCCCCGAGCCGAAAAACACGCCACAGCGCACATAACTCAAGGCTTGTGCTTTGAACAATGTCTTGCTTCGCGCAGAACGCATAAGTTTTTTTGGACATAAACATTATGAGAAATCCTTCTTAGCTCCCCCCGCAAATGTTCTTAGCTGTGTTGTTACAAGCCTGAGACGGTTTGCCCCCTAAATTCGTCAAATAAATGGCGACAGACCAGTAACACTGACACCGGGAGATGTACCCATGCGCGCCTTTACCCCCCTCTGCAGCGCGATTCTGATCGCCATGGCCTGCACCAACACCCAAGCAATGTCGCTGACCCAAGCGATCCAAAGCACGCTGGACACTCACCCGGAACTGAATGCCAGCCGTAACAGCCGGCTTTCGGCCGATGAAGATGTGAAAGTCGCCAGAGGCGGCTTCTACCCCAGTCTCGACCTCAATGCCGCCTACGGCCGTGACTACAGCGACAACAGCACCACCCGCGCCCGTGGTGGCAATCACCACACCGAGACCGACAACTACACCCAGTCGGAACTGCGCCTGCGCCAGATGCTGTTCGACGGTTTCAACACCTCCAACGAAGTGCAGCGCACCGGGGCGGTGGTCAACTCCCGCGCCTATTACACCCGTGGCACCGCCGAGAGCCTGGCCCTGCGCACCGTCGAGGTGTACCTGGAAGTACTCAAGCGCCGCGACCTGCTGACATTGGCCAAGAACAACCTGCAGGCGCACCTGCGCGTCACCGACCAGATCGGCCTGCGCACCGAGCGCGGCATCGGCAGCACCGCCGACCGCGACCAGTCCACCGCCCGCCGGGCCCTGGCAGACAACAACTACCAGACCGCACTGGTCGACCTGCAAGACGCCGAATCGAACTTCTATAGCGTGGTCGGGCGCATGCCGGATGAATTGGAAAGCCCGGCGTCGATCAAGGGCGAGCTGCCCAGCGACCAACTCGGCGCCCGGCGCAGCATGCTGGAGAACAACCCCTATCTGAAGTCGGCCCAGTCCGATGTGATGGCCGCCGAGAGCCAGTACGAGGTGGCCAAGTCGCCGTTCTATCCACGCTTCGATGCCGAGGCGGCGGTGGGCGCCAATAACAATGTGCGCGGCGACCTGGGTCACGATAACCAATGGCGGGTGGGCGTGGTGATGAACTACAACCTGTTCCGTGGCGGCAGCGACAAGGCCCGCCTGGCGTCGGACTCGCACAAGATCAACCAGGCCATGGACATCCGCAACAACGCCCTGCGCATGCTCAACGAGAACCTCAACCTGGCCTGGCATGCCATGGACAACGCCCGCATCCAGACCCCCACCGCCCGCGAATATGCCGAAACCACCCAGCGCGTACGCGCGGCCTATCAGGACCAGTTCGGCCTGGGCCAGCGCACCCTGCTGGACCTGCTGGACAGTGAAAACGAGCTGTACAACGCCAACCGGCGCTACACCGAAGTGCGCTACACCGAAGAGTTCTCCATGTACCGCGTGCTGGCCAATATGGGCGAGTTGCTGAACAAGGAGCGCGTGGTGGTGCCGGCCGAAGCCATTGCCCAGTCGGAAGTCAGAAGCGAAGCCCACCTGCCCGACCTGAAGTAGCCAAAGACGTGGAGCAGATCGCCGTGAGCCAGATGGAACCGCTGAACCCGGGTGTCGACCCGCGCCAGAGCTTTGATGACCCGTTGCTCGACGGCCTGCTGATCCTCTGCAAGCTGCACGGCTGCAGCGTCAGCCGTAGCAGCCTGAGCGCCGGCCTGCCCTTGGCGCAACAACGCCTGAGCCTGGACTTGCTGCCACGGGCCGCGGCCCGGGCCAGCTTGCAGGCGCGGGTATTGCGCCGGGACTTGAAGGCCATCTCGGCGCTGAACCTGCCAGTGCTGTTGCTGCTCAACGAAGGCCGCTGCGCGGTGTTGCGGCGCTGGGGCGAGGATGGCCAGGCGCTGATCCTGCCCAGCGAAGCCGAAGGCGGCGAACAGTGGGTCAGCCGCGAAGAGCTCGACGCGGCCTACAGCGGCCAGGCCCTGTTTGCCCGGCCACGGCACGAAATCGAAGACCTGCGCGCGCCGCTGGTGCCAAGAGTCGAGGCGTGGTTTCGCGACACCTTGAAGCTGTCGCGCTGGCTGTACAGCGATGCAATTCTCGCCAGTTTGCTGATCAACCTGCTGGGCCTGATGGTGCCGCTGTTCGTGATGCAGACCTACGACCGCGTGGTGCCGAACCAGGCCACCTCGACCTTGTGGGTACTGGTGATCGGCCTGCTGATCGGCACGGCGTTCGAGCTGGTACTGCGGGTGGTGCGCGCCCATCTGCTGGACACCGCCGGCAAGAAGACCGATGTGATTTTGTCAGCGACCCTGTTCGAGCGCATCACCGGCATGTCGATGAAGGCGCGCCCCGCCACCATCGGCGGTTTTGCCCAAAGCATCCATGACTTTCAGGGCCTGCGCGAATTCCTCACCGCGGTGACCCTTACCAGCCTGATCGACCTGCCTTTCGCCGTGCTGATGCTGGTGGTGATCGGCCTGCTCGGCGGCTGGCTGGTGATCATCCCTTTGTGTGCGTTCCCGCTGACCATCGGCTTTGCAATGCTGATCCAGGTACGCCTGCGCGACACCGTGCAAAAAAGCCTGAGCCTGGGCGCCGAACGCCAGGCGCTGTTGATCGAAACCCTCAGCGGCCTGGAAACCCTCAAGGCCTGCAGCGCCGAAAGCGAGCGCCAGCACCAGTGGGAAAGCACCCACGGCGCCCTCACCCGCCTCGACAGCCATGCGCGCAACCTCTCGGCGCTGGCCACCAATGGCACGCTGTTCATCCAGCAGTTTTCCGGGATGGCGACCATTGTCGCCGGGGTCTACAGCATCATCGCCGGCAGCCTCAGTGTCGGCGCGCTGGTGGCCACCTACATGCTCGGCAGCCGGGTATTGGCGCCGCTGGGGCAGATCGCCGGGTTGATCACCCGCTACCAGCAGGCGCAATTGACCATGCGCAGCACCGACGCGCTGATGGCCCTGCCCCAGGAGCGCGACCCGCAGCAGCGCCCACTGGAGCGCACGCAACTGAGTGGCGCCCTGGAAGTCAGCCAGGTCACCTTCCGCTATGCCGGGCAGAACACCCCGGCCCTGAGCCAGGTCAGTTTCCAGCTCAAGGCCGGCGAGCGCGTAGGCATTATCGGCCGCAGCGGCTCGGGCAAAAGCACCCTGGGCCGCCTGGTGATGGGCTTCTACGCGCCAGAAGAAGGCCAGTTACTGCTCGATGGCCTCGACCTGCGCCAGCTGGATGTGGCCGACCTGCGCCAACAAGTGGGCTATGTGGCCCATGACCTGCCGCTGTTGGCCGGTAGCCTGCGCGATAACCTGACCCTGGGCGCGCGCTATATCAGCGATGCGCGGATGCTCGAAGTGGCCGAACTGACCGGCGTCAGCGAACTGGCCCGCCAGCACCCACAAGGCTTCGACCGGCCAGTGGGCGAGCGCGGGCAACTGCTGTCCGGCGGCCAGCGCCAGGCGGTGTTGCTGGCCCGCGCGTTGCTGCTCGACCCGCCGATCCTGCTGCTGGACGAACCCACCAGCGCCATGGACAACAGCAGCGAAGAAACCCTGCGCCAGCGCCTGGAGCTGTGGGTCAAGGGCAAGACACTGCTGTTGGTCACGCACCGTACCTCGATGCTCAGCCTGGTCGACCGCTTGATCGTGCTGGACAACGGCCGCATCGTTGCCGACGGCCCCAAAGAAAGTGTGATTGATGCACTGCGCAAGGGCCGTGTCGGCTCGGCCGCCGTCTAGGAGCCCACCATGTCAGCCACTCCCGCGCCACCGGGCTACTTCAAGAGCTTTGGCAAAACCGCAGACAGCGAATTCATGCCCGAACTGGCAGGCGCTGCGCTGCAGGACTCGCCGCGCCGTTCACGGATTATCGTGTGGCTGACCGCCGGCCTGATCATCTGCGCCCTGCTGTGGGCCAACTTTGCCGTTCTCGATGAAGTGACCATGGGTGAAGGCAAGGCCATCCCGTCGAGCAAGGTGCAAGTGATCCAGAACCTGGAAGGCGGCATCGTCACCCAGATCTACGTGCGCGAAGGGCAGATGGTGGACAAGGGCGACAAACTGCTGCAACTGGACGACACGCGGTTCCGCTCGAACAAAGGCGAAAGCGAAGTCGACCGGTATGCCCTCACCGCCCAGGTCGAACGCCTGTCGGCCGAGGCCGAGGGGCGGCCGTTCAAATTGTCCGATGAAGTGATCGCCAAGGCCCCGCAAGTGGCCGAAGACGAACGCTCGCTGTTTGAACAACGCCAGCGGCGCTTGAGCAGCGAGCAACGGACCTTGAGTGAACAGTTGCGGCAGAAAACCCAGGAACTGGCGGAGTTTCGCTCCAAACAGGGCCAATTCAGCTCCAGCCTGGCGCTGCTGCAACAAGAGATGAACATGTCGGCCCCTCTGGTGGGCACCGGCGCGGTGTCACCGGTGGAAATCCTGCGCCTCAAACGCAGCGCCGTGGAGATCCGTGGCTCGTTGAACGCCACCACCCTGGCAATCCCCCGTGCGGAATCGGCGATCAATGAGATCAAGAGCAAGATCGACGAATCGGTACAGACCTTCCGCTCGGAGGCGGCCAAGGAACTCAACGAAAAACGCACCGACCTGTCAAAAATCACCGCCACCAGCATCGCCATTGATGACCGCGTCAGCCGCACCACCGTGGTCTCGCCGGTGCATGGGGTGATCAAGCAACTGAAGGTCAACACCATTGGCGGTGTCGTCCAGCCGGGCAGCGACATGGTGGAAATCGTCCCGCTGGAAGACAACCTGCTGATCGAGGCCAAAGTACGGCCTCAGGACGTGGCGTTCTTGCATCCGGGGCAGAAGGCGATGGTCAAGTTCAGTGCCTATGACTACACGATCTACGGCGGGCTGGCGGCGAAACTGGAACTGATCGGCGCCGATACGATTACCGACGACAAGGGCAACAGCTTCTACCTGATCCAGGTGCGCACCGATAAGAACCATCTGGGCGGGGATAAAAAACCGTTGCTGATCATCCCGGGGATGGTGGCAACGGTGGACATTATTACCGGGGAGAAAAGCGTGCTGGATTACTTGCTCAAGCCGGTGTTGAAGGCACGCACGGAGGCGATGCGCGAGCGTTAGCGGTGTTTGGGCAGGCGCCATCGCCGGCAAGCCAGCTCCTACATCGACCGCGTATGTCTTGAGCGGCGCGGTCAATGGGGGAGCTGGACCTGGGTGAACCGGCTAATCACCCCCATGATTGCGCTGAAACACCTCCTCCCCCATCGCTGCAATCTGCCCGTCGATCAACGCCTCAAACGGCCGCAACAACGGATCAAATGACTGCGGCGCCTCCAGCACCTGCAAGGCCTGCACGATCGCCTCCACCGTCGACAACGCCCCCGGCCCCGGTGCCTTGCGCAACCGGTAGCGGGACACTGCGCCCGCCGCCAGCGTCACCCGTGGCAACGCCGCCAGCAGCGGGTTGAGGTGCAGCAACTTGCGCGCCTTGCGCCAGGTACCGTCGGGCACCACCAGCAGCAACGGCTCATCGGATGGGCCATAGGTCTGCAGCGACTGCGCCTCTTCGCCAGGAAACAGCAGCCGTGCCTGATACCCCGGAGGATTGAGCAAGGTCTGCAAGTCTTCAAATACTTCGCCCACTACCAACTGCGCATTCACCAGGCCCAACGCGGCGAGGCGCGCGGTGTTGAGCGCATGGTTGACCTCGCTGGGATGCTGCAACAGCAACACCCGGGTCCGGCTGTGCAGGCTCGGGATCAGCGCGCACAGGCAGTGGGTGGTCGGCCGCAGGCAGCGGGGGCATTGGGGTCTGGACATGTTCAGGCCTGATTGAGCTGTGCTTTGAGTAAATCGCGAAAGGTCTGGATCAACGGCTCGCGGCTGCGCCCACGGCGCATGATCAGCGAAAACGGCGCCTGGTAGCCAAAGGTCGCCGGCAGCAGCACCCGCAAGTCGCCCTTGTCGGCCCAGGCCTGGGCGTAGTGCTCGGGCAAGTAGCCGATGTAGGCGCCGGACAACACCAGGATCAACTGCGCCTCCATACTTTCTACAGTGGCGGCGCTGTGTTTGAAGCCATGGCGCGCCAGTTCCGCCTGGCTCCAGTAACCGCGCCCGACCATGCGTTGCTGGGTAATCACCTGCTCCGGAATGCGTCGCTCGCTGAACAGCGGATGCCGCGAGCTGCAATAGAGCCAGTGTTGTTCGCGGTACAGCGGCATGTAGACCAAGCCGCTCATGCGGTTGGAGAAGGCGCCGATGGCCAGGTCCAGGCGATTGTCCTGCACCCCCAGTTGCAGTTCGTAGGGGCTCATCACCGATAAGTGCAGATGCACCGCCGGGTGCTCAAGGCTGTAGGCGCCGATGACTTCGGCAAATGGCAGGGCCTTGTCGCTGACCGTGGAGTCGAGCACACCCAGTTTGAGCGTGCCGCGCAGTTCGCCCTTGAGCGCCGCCGCGTATTGCTCGAAGCCCTCCAGTTCGCCCAGCAGGCGCAAGGTTTCCTGGTGAAACAACTCGCCCTTGCTGGTCAGGCTGAACCCGCCACGCCCGCGATGGCACAGCACCAGGCCCAACGCGCCTTCCAGTTGGCTCATATAGGTGCTGATGGCCGACGTCGACAGGTTGAGCTCATGCTGGGCATTGGCAAACCCCTGGTGGCGCACGACGCTGACGAAGATGCGCAGCAATTTCAGGTCGGGCAAGGCATTGGCCATGGACGCTCCAGGCAAAAAATCGGCGGACAGGGAACAGGTTTCGCAAACCGGTGGAGTCTACCCCAGGCATTAGTTTAGAAAAATCTGAACTAAGTATTTCCCCACAGCGATTCTTCCGTTGCCGGGCATTTCGCAGAATCGGCCTCTGATAACCACAACAACGATGAGGCACTGCCGTGGACAAGATCTTTCACCAACCACTGGGCGGCAACGAAATGCCGCGCTTTGCCGGCATCGCTACCATGATGCGCCTGCCCCACCTGCAAACCGCCGCCGGCCTGGATGCGGCCTTTGTCGGCGTGCCCCTGGATATCGGCACCTCGCTGCGCGCCGGCACCCGCTTCGGGCCGCGTGAAATCCGCGCTGAGTCGGTGATGATCCGCCCCTACAACATGGCCACCGGCGCTGCGCCGTTCGACTCGCTGTCGGTGGCCGACATCGGCGACGTGGCGATCAACACCTTTAACCTGCTGGACGCCGTGCGCATTATCGAAGAAGCCTACGATGAGATCCTCGGCCATAACGTAATCCCGCTGACCCTGGGCGGCGACCACACCATCACCCTGCCGATCCTGCGGGCGATCCACAAGAAGCACGGCAAGGTCGGGCTGGTGCATATCGATGCCCACGCCGACGTCAACGACCATATGTTCGGCGAGAAAATCGCCCACGGCACCACCTTCCGCCGGGCCGTCGAAGAGGGCCTGCTCGATTGCGACCGTGTGGTGCAAATCGGCCTGCGCGCCCAGGGCTATACCGCCGAAGACTTCAATTGGAGCCGCAAACAGGGGTTCCGCGTGGTCCAGGCCGAAGAATGCTGGCACCACTCCCTCGCGCCGTTGATGGCCGAAGTCCGGGAAAAGGTCGGCGGCGGCCCGGTGTACCTGAGTTTCGACATCGACGGCATCGACCCGGCCTGGGCGCCCGGCACCGGCACCCCGGAAATCGGCGGGCTGACCACCATCCAGGCGATCGAGATCATCCGGGGCTGCCAGGGCCTGGACCTGATTGGTTGTGATCTGGTGGAGGTTTCGCCGCCCTACGACACCACCGGCAACACCTCGTTGCTGGGCGCCAACCTGCTGTACGAAATGCTCTGCGTGCTGCCTGGAGTCACGCACCGTTGATGTAGCGCGTCACCTGATTAGTCCATAAAAACAATAACTGGAGAGGCGCCACCATGGCTCTGGATCTATTCGTCGTACTTATCTACGCCGCCGGCATGCTCGTGCTCGGCTATTTCGGCATGCGCCGGGCCAAGACCCATGAAGATTACCTGGTCGCCGGGCGCAACCTGGGGCCGACCCTGTACATGGGCACCATGGCCGCGACGGTGCTGGGCGGCGCGTCCACGGTGGGCAGCGTGCGCCTGGGTTATGTGCATGGTATTTCCGGGTTCTGGCTCTGCGCGGCGCTGGGCACGGGGATCATTGCGCTGAACCTGTTTCTCGCCAAACCCTTGCTCAAGCTGAAAATCTTCACCGTGACCCAGGTCCTGGAGCAGCGCTACAACCCCACGGCCCGCCAGGCCAGCGGGCTGATCATGCTGGCCTATGCGCTGATGCTGGCGGTGACCTCGATCCTGGGGATCGGCACCGTATTGCAAGTGATGTTTGACCTGCCGTTCTGGGCCGCCATCCTGCTGGGTGGTGGCGTGGTGCTGGTGTATTCGACCATTGGCGGCATGTGGTCGCTGACGCTAACCGATATCGTGCAGTTTGTGATCAAGACCGTCGGCCTGATGTTTATCCTGCTGCCGATCTGCCTGTACCGCGTAGGCGGCTGGGATGAACTGGTGGCCAAACTGCCGGCGGCCAGTTTCAGCTTCACCAGCATCGGCTGGGACACCATCATCACCTACTTCATGATCTACTTTTTCGGCATCCTGATCGGCCAGGACATCTGGCAACGGGTGTTTACCGCCCGTGACGCAAAAGTCGCCCAGTACGCAGGAACCTTCGCCGGCTTCTACTGCATCCTCTACGGCCTGGCCTGCGCCCTGATCGGCATGGCCGCCCATGTGCTGATCCCGGACCTGGACAACGTCAACAACGCCTTCGCCGCCATCGTCAAACTGTCGTTGCCCGATGGCCTGCGCGGCCTGGTGATCGCGGCGGCCCTGGCGGCGATGATGTCCACCGCCAGCGCCGGCCTGCTCGCCGCGTCCACCGTGCTGACCGAAGACCTGCTGCCGCGCCTGCGCGGCGGCAAGCAGTCGAGCCTGAACATCAACCGCCTGTTCACCCTGCTGACTGGGGTGGCCGTGCTGGGTATCGCCTTGATAGTCACCGACGTGATCAGCGCACTGACCCTGGCCTATAACCTGCTGGTCGGCGGCATGCTGATCCCATTGATCGGGGCGATTTACTGGAAACGCGCTACGACGGCGGGCGCGATCAGCGCCATGGCATTGGGGTTTGTCACGTCACTGGTGTTTATGGTCAAGGATGGTTTGGAGGCAAACACGCCGATCTATTACAGCCTGGGCGTGAGTGTGGTGAGTTTTGTGCTGGTGAGTCTGCTGTCGCGTCGGCCAGAGGTGGCGACGGCCGACGCTGCCTGAGTGAAGCTGGCTTGAGCGGGTGCGATGTCGGTTGTCGCACCCACCCTCTTATTTACTGTTCAGGTCTTTCAAACAGATCACCACATTCGTCACAGGCAAAGTACTGCTCTTTCGCCGAACACCAGATGACCCCAGTAGCTCCCGCCCTAACCTGCCATGTGCAGATGTGCCCGTTGTACTTCAGGTTGCCCTCCAGATAACAAGGGGCCCACTCGTAACGGTCATGCAGGGTGCGGCTATCAATCTTCGAGGCGCGCTGGAAAAACGCCTGCACACGATTTGGATCAAGGGGCACATCAGAAGGCCGGCAACTCTCAGGTTCTTGGGATTGGAAGCTGGAGACAACAATGCCTTCAAGGTCGGGCGTGTGCCGATCCGTACATCCCGCAAGAACGAGTAATGCGCCTATCGGCCATGCTTTGATCGGCATCATTCCCACACCGCACTACTGGCTTCACCCGGGTTTTTATAGGATATCTGCGGGTGCCTGTAGACATCACCCGAGGACAGGTTGAAATGAACATATAACTCGTTGACGAGCCATTGAAGGGATTGGTTCTGCAAGGGGGTAACGGACTCATACCGCGAGGTATCCAAGTGTTTGCCCACCAATTCGATGCCAATAGAGTCGGAGTTCACAGGATAGCGTTCAGGATAGCTTTTTGCTCGCTCATGTGCGTCCAACGCCTTGATCTGCGCAGTCCATGATAACGCTTGAATACGGGCCATCTGGACGCTGTCACACGATTTTTTATCAATCGCCAGGCACTTCGAGCGTATGAGCTTTCCAACGTGGTAGCAGCGCTTTTTCAAGCTGGCCGTCTGGTAAACAAAGCCATTTTTATCAATCAGAAAGTGCGCACCACTGCCTTTTGCAAGGTAGCCGTTGAACGTATGTTGCGCAGTAGGTGCATCCGTCTGGTGGACAACTAAAGCATGTATACCGTCCAGATCCCCATGCTCAATCGCGTAAAACCGACGCAGTATCACCTTGGCGGAAACCAGCATTCCATCACTGTTAACACACGACATAGCCCTGTCTTCCTTCCTTGAAGAGAGCAGGAATATAAAGCGTCCAAACACGGAAGTGGTCGAGGGAGCAGACAAAAAGAAACGTCCGACCAGAATACTTCCAGGGTCAGACAAGGTGAGCGCAACTTAATTTAGGAGTCCGGACTTCGACTGGTACAAAGCAATCGCATACAACCGCACGCCCAATCTACTGTGCTTCAGGGACAGTGTGACAAGTGATCGCGCCCAAACACCAATGTCTGAGCGCTTTTCCGGACTTACCTGCGACGCGGGCGGCGCTGTTCGTCATCGGTGCGGATTGGCACCGGTTGCAGCGGTGGCTCGATCAAGCCGAGTGCGACGCCGAGGTCGTGCAGCCAGTTTTGCAGTTTTTCTTTCATGGTGCCCCCTTTGAGGGTAGTGCCGAGCAGCTGGAATTCTGTGGCTGCTTCCTACAGATAGTAGTACTAAGTCCCACGTAATGCTTGCCTGAAACCGCAACGAACCATTACTGAATTGATACAAATCCTGACGGGGCGGTCAGGCAATCGCCCGGGACTCTTGTACAGGCCGCGTCTTGCCCTCTTGCTGCAGGTCAATCCATGCATTGAGATTAGCCCCGAGCATGCCTTTGCGCCACATCAGCCAGGTGGTGGCATGGGCAAATGGCTCGGCCAGGGGGTGGATCGACACACTGTCCTTGCCGGGCAGGCTGTCGAGCATCGACTCGGACATCAACGCAACCCCGGAACCGGCAATCACACATGCAAGCATGCCTTGATAGGACTCGATCTCGATGGCGCGACCCATGGCCACACGGTCGTGGGAAAACCACGCCTCCAGGCGCGCCCGATAGGAACAACTGCGTCGGAAGGTGAACACCGCGCGCCCGGCCACATCCTGCGGGCCGCGTACCGGTGGGTGGTCCGCCTCGCAGATCAGCAGCAGGCGCTCCTCACACAGCGGTACGCCGTCCAGGGTCGCCAGGGTCAACGGGCCATCCACCAGCGCCGCATCCAGGCGCCCGGTGATCAGGCCTTCGAGCAGTTCACCACTGGGCGCCGACTGCACTTGCAGGTTCACCATGGGGTAAGCCTTGTGATATTGCGCCAGCAGTTTCGGCAAATGGATCGCGGCGGTGCTGTACATGCTGCCCAGCACAAAATCCCCGGCCGGTTGGCCACCCTGCACGGCACCGTGCGCTTCATCATGCAGGGCCAAAAGGCGCGTGCTGTAGTCGAGCAGCACCTTGCCGGCAGGCGACAGTTGCAGGCGCTGGCGCTCGCGCACGAACAGCTCGACGCCCAGTTGCTCTTCCATTTGCTTGAGGCGGGTCGAGAGGTTCGATGGCACCCGGTGCAGACGCTCTGCAGCACGGGTGATGGAGCCCTCTTCGGCCACGGCCTGGAAAATACGCAGTTGGCTGAACTCCACGACCTTTCTCCTAAACTGAACAAGTTACTCAGTATTATTCATTTTTACTGAACACTAATCCACCTTAGCCTGAGGTCATCGCTTCTTCCTGGAATTTGGCCCATGTCTCCCCTGATTCGTTTATTCGCCAGTTTTATCGCCCTGATGATGGCCATGGGCATTGGCCGCTTTGCCCTCACCCCGCAGATGCCGCACTTGCTCAGCGAAGGGCAAATCGACCTGACCGCCGCCGGGCTGATTGCCGCGGCCAACTACCTGGGCTATTTCGTGGGGGCCGTGGACTCGATGTTCGCGCGCAGTCATCACCACATACGCGGACGGTTGCTCGGCGGGTTGTGGTTGTGTGTGCTGCTGACCCTGGCGTCGTTCTGGGCCAACGGCTTCTGGTCGCACCTGTTGCTGCGCTTCGGCACGGGTGTGGCCAGCGCCTGGGTGCTGGTGATGATTACCGGCCTGAGCCAGCCGCTGGCGATTGCCGCAGGGCGCCCGCGGCTGGGGGCACTGGTGTTTGCCGGGCCTGGACTGGGGATCCTGCTGACGGGATTGTTGGCACTGGCCTCCAACCTGTTGGGCGAGGATTCGGCAACGCTGTGGCTGGTGTACGGCGTGGTCGCCCTGGTCATGTTGCTGGTGATCCTGCCGTTCCTGCCCAAGCCGGACAGGGGGGCGCCGCAAAGCAGCGCCCCTGCCGGGCGCAACGGCAGCATCGCGCATCTGGGCTGGATTTACCTGCTGTATGGCCTGGGCTACATCATTCCGGCCACCTTCCTGTCGCAAATGGCCAGCGCGCAGTTCAAGGGCGCCTGGCAGGCAGACCTGTTCTGGCCATGCTTTGGCTTGGCGGCGGCCCTGGGCGTGTTGCTGGTCAGTCTGCGCAAGCCCAACCCCGACACCACACGCTACTGGTTGATGGCAACCCTGGGGATGCAAGCGATTGGCGTCTTCGCCTGCCTGTGGGGCAATGGCGTGGGATTGGTGCTGGGTGTATTGCTCTGTGGGCTGCCATTTCTGGCCTGCATGCAATTGGTGATGCAACGTTCGCGGGAAGTTGCGCCCCACGGCGCACAACGGAGCACCGGCCTGCTGACGGCATGTTTTGCCCTGGGCCAGTTAAGTGGCCCGCTGCTGGCGTCGTTGAGCAACCATTTTAGCGGCGGCTTGCAGCCGGCACTGACGTTAGCCGGCAGCGGCTTGATACTGGCCGGAGCGCTACTGCTACGCCCCGCCCAGGTAAAGGTTGATTGCCGGGCGCCGGTCAGCCGCTGACGCGCCGCGCAGCCCAGTATCCCAGCGAGCAGCAGGCCGCGGTGAGAAAGGTGCCCCACGCCATGTCCATCACTGCCAGCCCCGCAGACCAGCCTTGCAAGGTCGCCCAGTTGCTCAGGTCGTAGGTGCCATAGGCGACCAACCCAAGCAAGGCACCGAGGCGGGCAGCCCGTTGCCAGCCGCCACTGGCCAGCGCCGGCAACACTACAAAGGCCACGCAGCCGAACACATAAAGGCCGTAGAACAGCGCCGCCGGGAGCAATCGCGGTTGCTCAAGCATCAGCGGCCCGAGCAGGCCCTTGTAGGTCGGCCCCATCAATACCCCAAGCCAGAGGCCATCGAGCACTAAAAAAGCCAACAACGTACCGAGGTAAGCAAACACGACTTTTTTGCTCATGGCGATGACCCACTGCAGGAGCCGGCTGACCGGCGATAGCGACGCCTACACAAGAGCAGGTTGCAATCAGCTTAGTTCAATACGATCAGCGTGAATTACGATCTGCCCCTGCTTGTACAGCGCACCAATGGCCTTCTTGAAGTTGCCCTTGCTCACGCCAAACAAGTTGCTGATCACGGTCGGGTCACTCTTGTCGCTGACCGGCAGGCTGCCGTTGTTTTCACGCAACTTGGCGAGGATCTTCGAGTTCAGGCTGGACGCCGCTTGCTCGCCGACCGGCTGCAGGCTCAGGCTGATATTGCCGTCGGCGCGGATTTCCTTGATGAAGCCCTTCTCTTCCTTGCCCGGACGCAGGAACTTGAACACTTCGTTCTTGTGGATCAGGCCCCAGTGCTTGTTATTGATGATTGCCTTGAAGCCCATATCAGTGGCTTCGGCAACCAGCAAGTCGACTTCCTGGCCCACGGTGTAGTTGGCCGGCGTCTTGTCCAGGTAACGGTCCAGGCGCGCGGTGGCGGTGATGCGCTTGGTGTGTTTGTCGAGGTAGACGTGCACCACACAGTATTCACCGGCGGTCAGCTGGCGTTTTTCTTCGGAATACGGCAGCAGCAGGTCCTTGGGCAGGCCCCAGTCGAGGAACACCCCGATGCTGTTGACTTCAACCACTTTCAGGCTGGCGAACTCGCCCACCTGCACTTTTGGTTTTTCAGTGGTCGCGATAAGTTTGTCATCGCTGTCCAGATAAATAAAAACGTTAAGCCAGTCTTCATCTTCACTGGGAATATCTTTGGGAATATAACGATTGGGCAAGAGGATTTCGCCCTCTTGTTCACCGTCCAGATACAAACCAAAGTTAGTGTGTTTAACCACTTGCAAACTGTTGTAGCGCCCGACTAAAGCCATTTCCAATACCCTCATTGCGTGGGCGGCATTCTACCCGAGTTGAAGGCGGCGGTCCCGTGTCCAGGCGCGCAACCCTGAAAAATCGCGGGTTTGCCGGGCACTTGCCGACAATTGCCCCGCTCGTCAGGTCAAGCTGCCGCCGTGCAGCAATGGCCAGGTGCTATTTTTACCCACGGTTTCTATTTAAAACAGCGAGTTAGGGCCTTCGACCAAAGACCAACTTCGGGCTTCTATAATAGCGCAGCTTATTCCTGGGAGATATTTACCAAGCAATTGTCAAGCATTTCATGTACGATGCCTGGCCAAGTTAATTTTCTACAGGTTAGTGGCCGCCATGCGCGTAAAAGCATCCAACAGCAAAGCAAAGCCAGCTCCCGCCGTTGAAACCAGCGAATCGATCAACAACCAAATCGCCGCGTTCCTCAAGTCCGGTGGCGAAATCCAGCAGATCGCCAAGGGCGTGAGCGGCCAGACATTCGGCCCGTCCAAGCAGATCACCCTGGGTAAGAAGTAAGCGCGCAAGCCGCCTACGCAGCCCACCTGGTCCCTAAGCGCCTTGCCTATCAAGGCGCTAGGACTAGAGCCAGCAACATCCCCCCGACACACATTCAACCACGCCAATCGACGAACGGGTCTCAATACCTGACTTTCGCCGGTATGCTTGCACACGTCTAGAACGGGCATTTGCCCGATTTCTCCCGTTACTGCTCCTCGCTTTTCATGGAGTGAAGCGTGCTCAAACCCTGTATTTTTCTGGTCAGCGCCCTGCTTGCCAGCCCCCTCGCCGAAGCGCAGGTTTTCCAGCGCGAACTGGGCGACTTCGACCTGAAACTGGGCACCACGCCCGGCCGCAGCATGGCCCAGGGCCTGGTCAAACCCACCACACCGGGCAGCAGCTCGTTTCACGGCGGCCTCGACCTGAGCCACGCCAGCGGCCTGTACTTCGGCCAGTTCTCTCCGAGCATGGGCCTGTCGCCCGCGAGCAAACTGGAAGTCGATTCCTACATGGGCTTCAAGCGCCCGTTCGACCAGACCCTGGGCTATGAACTGGGGATGATTCACTACAGCTACCCCAAGCTGAGCCCCCTCGACAGCCAGGAGTTCTACGGCGGCCTGAACCTGCTGGGCAATCGGTTTGGTGTGTCACTGGGCAACGACCCCGACCGCCGCGACAGCACCCTGTTTGCCGACCTGGGCGGCACCCAGCCGTTTGGCATTGGCGTGAGCATGAAGTACACCACTCATCAGTTGGGCGCCCCGGCCTCGGTGGAGGGCGGCTCTATCCGCAGTTTCAGCGACTGGTCGGTGAAATTTTCCCGACCGTGGATGGGCATGGACCTGGACCTGATCTACAGCGACTCCAACCTCAACGGCAGCGACTGCTCGGCCTACTCCGGACACAATTCGCAATGTGATGGCCTGTTGACCCTAAAGGCCGAGCGGTCGTTTTATTGATGGGCTGAACTGTCACGCCCCCGGCGGGTTCAGATGAACATCCCTGGTCTGCGCAAGGACTCGCCCATGCTGCGTCGGTTAAGAATCCTGGCTGCTTTACTGGTCCTGAGCGCCCTGCTTGCCGGCTGCAACCGCGTGGGCCTGGCCTATCGCAATCTCGACGTGATCATCCCCTGGACCCTCAACGACTACCTGGACATGAACGCCGGGCAGAAAAGCTGGTTCAACGACACGCTCAAGGAACACCTGGCCTGGCACTGCACCACCCAATTACCTGGCTACCTGGACTGGCTCGACCGCCTGCAGCAGATGGTCGACAGCCACCAGGTCAGTGACGCCGCCCTGCAAGCCCACTCCCTTGAAGCCAAGCAAGCAATCGCCGACGTCGCCCGGCAAATCACCCCATCAGCCATCGAGTTGCTGCGCGGGCTGGATGAGCAGCAAGTACGCGAGATGGATGCCGCGCTGACCAAGGACCTGGGCAAACGCCAGGACGAATACCTCAAGCCGCCCCTGGAGCAACAGATCAAGGAGCGTAGCGAGCGCATGAGCAAGCGCCTGGATGCCTGGCTAGGCCCACTGAGCGCCAGCCAGCAAGAGCGTGTGCTGGCCTGGTCCACTGCCCTCGGCGCGCAGAACCAGCAATGGATCGGCAACCGCGCCCATTGGCAGGCGCAGTTCATCGCCGCAGTCAATCAACGAGCCAGCAGCGACTTCCCACGCAAGATGGAGCAGTTGCTGGTGGACCGTGAAAGCCTGTGGACCGCGGACTATCGCCAAGCCTATGCCCAGACCGAAGCCGCAGCCCGCAGTCTGCTGGTGGACGTGATGGCCGAAAGCACGGTGCAGCAACGCCAGAAGCTGGTGCAGAGAATCGCTAAAGTGCGCAGCGATTTCCAGGCACTCAAGTGCCTCAAGGACAGCCCGGCCTAGTCGGACGACATCGGGCCCAATGTCCCCAGCCCTGCC
Organism: Pseudomonas sp. FP2294; assembly: GCF_030687625.1. Taxonomy (NCBI): domain Bacteria; kingdom Pseudomonadati; phylum Pseudomonadota; class Gammaproteobacteria; order Pseudomonadales; family Pseudomonadaceae; genus Pseudomonas; species Pseudomonas sp. FP2294. The sequence goes on along the minus strand of NZ_CP117441.1, from coordinate 1,520,540 downwards.
ACCAACCCCAGGATCAGCAGCACCGCGCCAAACTCCAGGCTCAAACTGCGGCGCAGGGCACGACAGGCCATTGCCTGCTCGCCGGTCTCCACCGCCCGCAGCAGAAGCGGGCTCAGATGGAAGCGGTTGAGTGCCGCCATAGCCAACATCACCCCAAACAACGCCAGTTTCAGGCTGAATAAAATGCCGTAGGTACTCTGGATAATCCCGTCCAGCTTCGCCCCGACCACCAACAGGTAATTCACCACGCCAGTGACTATCAACACCGCCACCAGCACCGCGCCGACCACCTCAAAGCCGGTCAGCGCCCTGGCCAGGATCCTCACTGGCGCAATGTCCTGCGTGTTCCCAGGCAGCAACAGCAGCCCAAACGCCGCCAATGCCCCGAACCAGGCGCCGGCCGCCAACAGGTGTGCGCTGTCGGCCATCAAGTGCCAGGCGCGCAGCGCCCCGTCACTCATCGCGCCGTGACCGGCCCAGGCCAGTGTCGCCAGCCATAGACTGCCGGTGGGCCATGCCGCACCGGCCATAACAGCCAGCACCGCGAACCACAACGCCCCGATACGCAGTATCCAGGTCAAGCCCAGCTCGGTCTGCCACAGCATCATCTGCACATGCGGCCCAAGGGCCTGCCACGCTTGCTCGCCGCTCATGGCCCGCGTCATCACCAGCAACGAAGCCATTGAAAGCAGCACGCCCAGGATGGCAGTGCCGGCCAGCCAGCCCCTGATATTCAAGACCACACCGGACACTCGTTCCGACGCCTTCAAGCCATACAGAGCAAACAACCCCAAGCCAAACAGCAGCATCAGGTCCAGGTACAACGCAAACCGTAAGGCGATACCCAGTAAGTCACTCATGGCTGGACGCTGAACACCAGATTACCGGTGATGGGATGGGTATCCGACGACACCGCACGCCAGTCCACCCTGTAGGTCCCGACCGGCAGCGGCGCCGTGGGCTTGATCAGCATCACCTTGGGATCACTGCCGCCCGACACGCTGGCCTTGACCGGCATGGGTGAATGGGCCATGCCGGGCATCGCGGTCATGATCAGTTTGGCCCCGGAGAACTGCGTTATCAGGTTCTCCGAAAAATGCAGCTCGATGGTTGCGGGGGCAGCGCCCTTGGCGCCATCGGCTGGCGATGAAGACAACAACGTCGGATGTGCCAATACCGGCACACTCATCAACAGTCCAGCACACAGCGCAACCGCTTTAAACACAGACATGCAAGGCTCCTGGCCGCTCATGACGGCAGGTTATTAGTAAAGTGGTGTTCCATCAGAACCACAGGCGTACACCCAAGACCCAGCGCACCTCGTTGCGGTCCTCGCCCTCATCCCTGGCGTATTCGGCCGTCTGGCCATAGGCGCGATTCCAGGTCACGCCGACATAAGGGGCAAACTCGCGGCGGATTTCGTAACGCAGCCGCACCCCGAGTTCGGTGTCTGCCAGGCCGGAACCAATCCCGCGCCCGGGGTCGTTTTTCCCATAGAAGTTGGCCTCGGCGGTGGGCTGCAAGACCAGCTGGTTGGTCAGCAAAATGTCGTAGTCACCTTCCAGGCGCGCGGCGCTCTGGCCGCCGTCGCCGACAAACAGCGTGGCCTCGGCTTCAAAGTTGTACAGGACCATGCCTTGCAGGCCGAAGGCCGCCCACGTCTGACTGTCGCCTGGCTTGAAGTCCTGGCGCATACCGGCCACCACATCCCACCAGGGGCTGATAGCGTGCCCCCATAACGCCTGGACCTCGGCCTTTTCGGTCTTGCCCTTGGCGCGCTCGCCCTCGGTGCGTAACCACAGGCGATCAATATCGCCGCCCACCCAGCCGTTGACATCCCACCCCAGGGCATTGCCATCGTCGGAGCCCTGCCATTCCAACTGATTGATGACAAACAACGAGTTGAGACCGCTGTCATGCACCTTGTGCCCACCCGGTGCGTTGTAGACCGCTGCACGGTCTGCGTCGGTCAACACCGGGATCGGCGTGCGACTGTGGCTGGTGGCCGCCGGCTTGGCGGGCGCCATGCCCTGCATCTGGCTGTGATCCATGGTTTGGGCAGTGGCCAGCGCCACCGGTGCGCAGGTGGCGATCAGCAGTGCAACAGGTCGAAATAAAGGGTTCATGGTCGGCTCCTCACTCTTGCACCCGGACTTCACGGAACATGCCCATTTCCATGTGGTACAGCAGATGGCAGTGGAAGGCCCATCGCCCCAGGGCATCGGCCGTCACCCGGTAGCTGCGACGCGAGCCCGGCGGCATGTCGATCGTATGTTTGCGCACCATGAACTGGCCGTTTTCGTCTTCCAGGTCGCTCCACATGCCATGCAGATGGATGGGGTGGGTCATCATGGTGTCGTTGACCAGCACCAGCCGCACGCGCTCGCCATAGGTCAGCCGCAGCGGCTCGGCATCGGAGAACTTCACCCCGTCGAAGGACCAGACGAACTTCTCCATATGCCCGGTCAGGTGCAACTCGATGGTGCGGCCGGGTTCGCGGCCATCGGGGTCGGCAAAGGTGCTGCGCAAGTCGGCATAGGTCAGGACCTTGCGTCCGTTGTTTCGCAGGCCAATCCCCGGGTCGTCGAGCTTGGGCGAGGTGCTCATCGCCTGCATGTCCACCAGCGGGTTGTTGCTTTCGCTGGCCGGATGGCTTTGCATCGACATCCCCGCCATCGCGCTGTGTTCCATGCCGGGCATCGCACTGTGGTCCATGCCTGCCATGCTCTGCCCATCCATGCCGGACATGCCTTGCATCACCCCGCCGTCCATCCCGGCCATCTGTCCATGGTCCATGTCCGGCATATCGCCCATGGCGCCGTGGTCCATGCCGCCCATCCCCACATCGTCCATGGTCAACCAGGGACGCGGGGCCAGCGCTGGAACCGGCGCCAGTAATCCCGGCTGGCGGCTGAGGGTGCCGCGTGCATAGCCGGTACGGTCCATGGCTTGGGCAAACAGGGTGTAGGCCGCCTCGCTTGGCTCGACGATCACGTCATACGTCTCGGCCACGGCGATGCGCAACTCGTCCACGCTGACCGGTTTTACCGGCTGGCCGTCGGCAGCCACCACCGTCATCTTCAGGCCTGGAATACGCACATCGAAGTAGGTCATGGCCGAGCCGTTGATAAAGCGCAGGCGGATTTTCTCACCGGCGCGAAACAGCCCGGTCCAGTTTTGCGCTGGGACCTGGCCGTTCATCAAATAGGTGTAGGTCGTGCCGCTGACGTCCGCCAGATCCGTGGGGTTCATCTTCATTTTCGCCCACATCAGGCGGTCGGCGGCAGTAGCCGACCAGCCCTTGTCGGCCACATCCTTGATGAAGTCGCCCACGGTGGGCTTATGCAGGTTGTAGTAATCGGACTGTTTCTTCAGGGTTTTCATCAGGGCGGCGGGATCTTCGTCGGTCCAGTCGCTGAACATCACCACGTAGTCACGCTGGTAAGTGAAGGGTTCGGGCTCCCTGGGGTCGATCACCAGCGGGCCGTAGACCCCTTGTTGCTCCTGGAGCCCGGAGTGGCTGTGATACCAGTAGGTGCCGTGCTGGTTGACCTTGAACTGGTAGACATACACCCCGCCCGGCTCGATCCCCTTGAAACTCAGGCCCGGCACGCCATCCATATTTGCCGGCAGGATAATCCCGTGCCAGTGGATCGACGTCGGCTGCGCCAGGCGATTGTGCACGCGCAAGGTTACGGTATCGCCTTCACGCCAGCGCAGCAGCGGGCCTGGCAGGCTGCCGTTGATCGTCAGCGCGGTGCGCACGTGGCCGGTGAAATTGACCGCAGTCTGGCCGATAGACAGCTCGAACTCGCTGCCCGCCAGCACACCCGGCTGCCCGGTGCTGGCCAGGGCCCAGACCGGTGGCCGCCACAGGCCTGCGCCGCCCAGCAGGCCGGCCGCAGCCAAGCCTTTGACGAAGGTTCGTCGAGAAGTGTTGGAGTGCATGCCGATACCGTTCCCGTCAATTGAATGACTGCAGAGTAGGGATCGGCGCCTGTCAGTTGGCTTAGCGCCAGATTACCAATTTGACAGTTTGCGCGTGCTCAGGCGATCTGTGCCTTGGAGGCCACCATCTCGAACGTCGCCGGGTCCAGCGCGTCGGCCTGCTCGTCGAGCACTTGGCGCGGGTGATCGTTACCCGGGATGGCGCTGTCGATCAATGCCAGCAGCTGCGCGCCCAAGGGCGTCAAAATGAAATTCTCGCCGTTGCCGCCCTCGCCTTCAGGCCGGGACTCGATAAAGCCGCGCTTGAACAACAGCGCTTCGTAATCGGCGGCGGTCTTTTTCAACGCATCCAGATCGCCAGTGAACTCGCCGGCCGTGGCCTTATCGGCCGCTTCCTGTTCGGCATATTTGCGCGGGGCAAAGCTGCCCTCGCCGTTCTGTACTTCATGCAACAGACGTTCGATCAGATCCCAATTGTAAGTGCTCATCCTGAATCCTCCTGCAGGCACACCGACTGGGTGCCTTCAAAAGTTGTGACCTGTGGCGGCTGCGGGCGTTCAGCCGGGTAGACGGGCGTGATTGCACTGAACTTTTCACAGGCCAGCCCCCTCAACCGGGTATCACCGCCAAGGAGGTCTACCCCATGAAAACCCTGATGCAACTGGCTGTCGCCGCCGCCCTGTTGAGCGCCCTGCCCGCCTGGGCCTGTACCCCGGAAGAAGCCACGGAAAAACGCGAACAACTGGCCAAGGAAGTCAGCACCCTCACCCAGCAGAACCCGACCAAGGCCAAGGAAATCAACGACGAGCTGCAGCAGATGGACCTGGACACCGAAAGTGCGAAATTTCCCGACAAGTGCCAGTTGATCGAGGCGCGACTCAAGGAGTTGAAGGAAGCGGCGGCCAAGGCGAAAAACTGAGGGCATAAAAAAACCGGACATTGTCCGGTTTTTTAGTGCGCTGGCGTATTACTCGGCAGCCGGTGCTTCTGGCTTGCGGCGCTTGAGCGGCGCCATGCCGTCCTTGCTGACCAACGACAGGTTGTCGGTCTTCGGCCGGTTGGCGATCTTGCGCTTGGTCGGCGACTTGGCGCCGGTTTTCTTCTTGTCGCCCTTGGCGTCGACCTTTTTCTTCTTCACGCCCACGGCCTTGCCCGAAGCCTTGACCTTCTTCGGCCCGGTGTAGGTGCCTTTGACTTCCTTGATGGTGCGGCGCTCGAACGACTGCTTGAGGTAGCGCTCGATGCTCGACATCAGGTTCCAGTCGCCATGGCAGATCAGCGAGATGGCCAGGCCATCGTTGCCGGCACGCCCGGTACGGCCGATACGGTGCACATATTCGTCGCCGCTGCGCGGCATATCGAAGTTGATCACCATGTCCAGGCCTTCCACGTCCAGGCCGCGGGCGGCGACGTCGGTGGCTACCAGAATCTTCACGCCGCCCTGCTTGAGGCGGTCGATCGCCAGCTTGCGGTCCTTCTGGTCCTTCTCACCGTGCAACACAAACGCCTTGTACTCCTGCGCCACCAGGCGCCCGTAGATCCGGTCGGCCATGGCACGGGTGTTGGTGAACACGATGGCTTTCTGATAGGTCTCGTTGGCCAACAGCCAGTTGAGAATCTGCTCTTTATGCACATTGTGGTCAGCGGTGACGATCTGCTGGCGGGTGGTGGAGTTCAGGTCGCTGACGTTATTGACCTGCAGGTGCTCAGGGTTGTTCAGGACCTTGGCGACCATCTCGCGCAGGGTCGAGCCTCCGGTGGTAGCGGAGAACAGCATGGTCTGCTGGCGGTTGACGCACTCTTCGACGAGGCGCTGCACGTCGTCGGCAAAGCCCATGTCGAGCATGCGGTCGGCTTCGTCCAGCACCAGCACTTCGACTTCCTTGAGGTCCAGGTTGCCGGCGTTCAGTTGCTCGATCATCCGCCCAGGGGTGCCGATCAGGATATCCGGGACCTTGCGCAGCATGGCGGCCTGGACCTTGAAGTCTTCGCCCCCGGTGATCAGGCCGGACTTGATGAAGGTGAACTGCGAGAAGCGTTCCACTTCCTTCAAGGTCTGCTGGGCCAGCTCACGGGTAGGCAGCAGGATCAGGGTCTTGATGCTGACGCGGATCTTGGCCGGGCCGATCAGACGGTTGAGGATCGGCAGGACGAAAGCGGCGGTCTTGCCACTCCCGGTTTGAGCCGTCACCCGCAGGTCACGCCCTTCGAGCGCGAGCGGGATGGCCGCTGCTTGCACAGGCGTAGGCTCGACAAATTTAAGCTCGGCCACGGCTTTGAGCAGGCGTTCGTGCAGGGCGAATTGGGAAAACACGGGTGCTACCTCGAAGAAATACAAAAAATCAGCTGCATAGGGTAACGGTTTCGGGCGCTCAGGCCGAGTTTCTTTACGCGAAGTGGGCCAAACAGATGGTTTTTTGTCAGGTGATTTGTCTGCCTGCACAACTTTGCCGCACTTAAATGCTCTAATCGCCCCGTCATGTCTTACAGAAGAATCGCGTTAAACCATGGATATCAAACAGCTCTGGCTCAACGTCCAGGACCTCTGGGGTGCCCTGGACCAACATCCGCTACTGCATTCAAGCCTGGCTTTGCTGGTGCTGCTGGTGGTGGCCCTGCTGGTCGGACGGGTGGCACGCTACCTGATCCTGCATGCGGTCAAGTTGCTCGGCCGCCAACCTGCCCTGCATTGGCTCAATGACCTGCGCCATAACAAAGTCTTCCACCGCCTGGCCCAGATGACGCCGTCGCTGGTGATCCAGTTCGGCCTGCACCTGGTGCCGGAATTGAGCAAGACCAGCGCGCTGTTTATCGGCAACGTGGCGCTGGCGTTCACCATTCTGTTCCAGGTATTGGCCATGAGCGCCCTGCTCAACGCCCTGCTGGATATCTACGCACGCACCGAACATGCCCGCACGCGCTCGATCAAAGGCTATGTGCAACTGGCGAAAATGGTGCTGTTCGTGTTTGGCGCGATCATCATCGTTGCAACCTTGATCGACCGCTCGCCGCTGTTGCTGCTGTCGGGGCTGGGGGCGATGTCGGCGGTGATCCTGTTGGTGTACAAGGACACGCTGCTGTCATTTGTCGCCAGTGTGCAATTGACCAGCAACGACATGCTGCGGGTCGGCGACTGGATCGAAATGCCCCAGGTCGGCGCCGATGGCGATGTGGTGGACATCACCTTGCATACGGTCAAGGTGCAGAACTTCGACAAGACCATCGTCTCGATCCCCACCTGGCGCCTGATGTCCGAATCGTTCAAGAACTGGCGCGGCATGCAGGCCTCGGGCGGGCGGCGGATCAAGCGCAGCCTGTTTATCGACGCGGCCGGCGTGCGTTTCCTGCGTGATGATGAAGAAGTGCGGATGACCCAGGTCCACCTGCTGACCGACTACATCAGCCGCAAACAGGCAGAATTGAAGGCATGGAACGAAGCCCAGGGCCACAGCGCGCAGTTGTCGGCCAACCGCCGGCGCATGACCAACCTGGGCACCTTCCGCGCCTATGCCCTGGCTTATCTGAAGAGCCATCCGGATATCCAACCGAACATGACCTGCATGGTGCGCCAGATGCAGACCACCTCCCAGGGTGTGCCCCTGGAAATCTACTGCTTTACCCGCACCACGGCGTGGGCGGATTACGAGCGGATCCAGGGGGATATTTTTGACTACTTACTGGCGGTGCTGCCGGAGTTTGGCTTGAGCCTGTATCAGCAGCCGAGCGGTAATGACCTGCGGGCCGGAGTGCTGCCGGCGGTGTTGGGTGCCAGTCATTTGCCGGTGCCGGAGAAGGCTACGCTCTAACCAGGCGCGAAGCAGCGCCTGGTTAGAGCGGGCTTGCCCGCGATAGCGGTGGGTCAGTCAACACATCTGTTACTGATCGTCCGCTATCGCGGGCAAGCCCGCTCCCACCTTTGGGAACGATCATTGCCGGCAGAGTGGCGCCGGGCGAATCCCCAACCGGCTGATCCACACCGCAGCCACAATCACCGCCCCGCCCAGGAACAGGCGCCCCAGCGGCTCATGCTGGTTCCAGATCAGCAGATTGAGCAGCAGCCCCACCGGCACATGCAGGTTGTTCATCACCGCCAGGGTGCCGCCGTTGACCAGGCAGGCGCCCTTGTTCCACCAGTACAGACCCAAGGCTGTGCTGACCAGGCCCAGAAACAGCAACACACCCCACTGCAACGGGGCTTCAGGCAGGAAGTTGGCCTTGCCGAACAGCAGGAACGCCGGCAACACCACGGCCAATGCCCCCAGGTAGAAATAGCCAAAGCGCCGGTAGTGCGGCAGGTCGCTCGGGTGTCGTGCCACCAGGCGCCGGTACAGCACCTGCCCGGCGGCGTAGGTGAAGTTGGCCAGTTGCAGCAACAAAAAGCCCATGAAGAAGTCCGGGTTGATCTGGTCAAAGCGGATCACCGCCGCCCCCGCCACCGCCACCAGCGCGGCGATCAGCGCCCAGGGGTTGAAGCGCCGGTTCAACGCGTCTTCGATCAAGGTCACATGCAGCGGCGTGAGGATGGTGAACAGCAACACCTCCGGCACCGTCAACACGCGGAAGCTCAAATACAGACACACGTACGTCACGCCGAACTGCAACGCGCCGATCAGCAGCATGCCGCGCATGAACGCAGGCTCCACCAAGCGCCAGCGGGTCAGGGGGATAAACACCAGCCCGGCCAGCAGCACGCGCACCAGCACGGCGAAATAGCTGTCGACATGACCCGCCAGGTATTCGCCGATCAGGCTGAAGGAAAACGCCTGGATCAGCGTGACAATCAGTAAGTAGCCCATGTGCGCCTCATATTCGAATGGGCGCGACATTAGCGTCTTTCACGGCGGGGCGAAACTCGGCGCAAAAAAAACCCGACCTCGCTAAAGCGGCAGTCGGGCAGGAGCACTCAGGAGCAACAAGTGCAAAGGGAGGTTCGATACGCGTACTTGAAGGGTTGCGTGGAGCTATAAAAACACCGTGCGATTATCTGGCGATTAACGCGTCAGGCAACCTGTGCCAGCAGGGCCTTGGCGTGGTTCAAGCCCTTTTCCTGAAAGTCGCCCCCCAGGTTCACCCCTTCGGCGTGGATAAAGGTCACATCATGGATCCCGATAAAACCCATGACCTGGCGCAGATACGGTTCCTGGTGATCGCTGCTCGCGCCGGTGTGGATGCCACCACGGGCGGTCAGCACAAACGCGCGCTTGCCGGTCAACAGGCCCTGGGGTCCGGTGGCGGTGTACTTGAAAGTCACCCCGGCCCGCAACACATGGTCAAGCCAGGCCTTCAGGGTGCTGGGGATGGCGAAGTTGTACATCGGCGCGGCCATCACCAGCACATCGGCGGCCAGCAGTTCGTCGGTCAGGTGGTTGGAGCGCTCCAGGGACGCCTGCTCATCCACGCTGCGCTGCTCGGCCGGCTTCATCCAGCCGCCCAACAGGTTGGCGTCCAGGTGCGGCACTGGGTTGACGGCCAGGTCGCGCACGGTGATCTGATCGGCCGGATGGGCCGCCTGCCATTGGCTGATGAACTGTTGGGTCAGTTGGCGGGAAATAGAATCCTGCTGGCGGGCGCTGCTTTCGATGATCAGAACGTTAGACATGGCTTTGTAAGCTCCATCGGTAATTGCTGTAAGTCGATGGAGTGAAGGTTAAACAGAGCCCATTCGATAAAAAAGCGCAAAAAACTGCTATAACCCATCTATAAAGTTGTTTATAAGCGGGGCATGGCCAAGGCCCCGCAGCGAATTATTTGGGTTCGCAGGTCAGTTTGATCCGCATCTTGATAATCGCGCGGCTGAACTTGACCGTAGTGTTGGTGCTTTTCCCGGCAGGGACCGTGACCTTGCGCACCCGCGCTGGCTCCGGGCCATTGGTAAACGCGACCGTACACGCAGCGTCGTTGCTGCCGTAGTTACTGAGCTGGATGGAGCTGATATCACCGTCAACATCGGAAGCGTTGTAGTCGATGCTGACCCCCTTGATCGACTTTGACACGTCGATCGGATAGGCGAACGCGCTCAACGGCAACAGTGCCAGCAATACACAACAGAATTTTCTCATTCGGCAGTCTCCAATAAGGACCGCCAGCTTAGGACAAGAGGAGCTCATCTTGAAAGCGCCCCGCGTGACCCTTGATCAATGGCGCACGTTGCAAGCCGTGGTTGACCATGGCGGCTTCGCCCAGGCAGCCGAAGTGCTGCACCGCTCGCAATCCTCGGTGAGCTACACCGTGGCCCGCATGCAAGACCAGTTGGGCGTGCCTCTATTGCGCATCGACGGGCGCAAGGCCGTGCTCACCGAGGCCGGCGAGGTGCTGTTGCGCCGCTCCCGGCAACTGGTCAAAAACGCCAGCCAGTTGGAAGACCTGGCCCATCATATGGAACAAGGCTGGGAGGCCGAAGTACGCCTGGTGGTCGATGCCGCCTACCCCAACGCCCGCCTGGTGCGCGCCCTCACCGCCTTTATGCCGCAAAGCCGGGGCTGCCGCGTGCGCCTGCGCGAAGAAGTGCTGTCGGGTGTCGAGGAGCTGCTGATTGAAGGCGTGGCCGACCTGGCGATCAGCGGCTTCAGCATTCCCGGCTACCTGGGCACGGAAATGAGCGACGTGGAATTTGTCGCCGTGGCCCACCCTGAACACCCGTTGCACCGGCTCAACCGCGAACTGAGCTTCCAGGACCTGGAAAGCCAGATGCAGGTGGTGATCCGCGACTCCGGTCGCCAGCAACCGCGGGACGTCGGCTGGCTCGGCGCCGAGCAGCGCTGGACCGTGGGTAGCTTGGCCACCGCCGCCGCCTTCGTCGGCAGCGGCCTGGGGTTTGCCTGGCTGCCCCGGCACATGATCGAACGTGAGCTCAAGGAAGGCCTGCTCAAGCAACTGCCCCTGGAGCAAGGCGGCAGCCGCCACCCCACGTTCTACCTGTACTCGAACAAGGACAAGCCCCTGGGCCCGGCCACGCAGATTCTGGTCGAGCTGCTGCGCACCTTCGACACTGCACCGCTGGACGCACCCTTTGCCGCTCCCCGGCAAGCCTGACACGGAGTTCACCCATGGCCTATTTCGAACATGAAGGTTGCACCCTGCATTACGAGGAATATGGCCACGGCGTGCCACTGATCCTGATCCACGGCCTGGGCTCCAGTTGCCAGGATTGGGAACTGCAAATCCCCGTGTTGTCCCGGCATTACCGCCTGGTGCTGCTGGATGTGCGCGGTCACGGGCGCTCCGACAAACCCCGGGAGCGCTACAGCATCGCCGGCTTTACCGCAGACCTGGTGGCGTTGATCGAACACCTGCAACTGCCCGCTGCCCATGTGGTCGGCCTGTCGATGGGCGGGATGATCGCCTTTCAACTGGCGGTCGACCAACCGCAGTTGCTCAAAAGCCTGTGTATCGTCAACAGCGCGCCCGAGGTCAAGGTGCGCAGCGCCAATGACTATTGGCAATGGGCCAAGCGCTGGGGCCTGGCCCGCGTGCTCAGCTTGAATACCATCGGCAAGGCACTCGGCGACCGGTTGTTCCCCAAACCCGCACAGGCCGACCTGCGGCGCAAAATGCGCGAACGCTGGGCAAGAAACGACAAACGTGCTTACCTCGCCAGCTTCGATGCCATTGTGGGCTGGGGCGTACAGGAACGACTCTGCAGAATCGCCTGTCCAACCCTGGTCATCAGCGCCGACCACGACTACACCCCAGTGGCGCAAAAAGAAATCTATGTAAAACTGCTGCCTGATGCGCGGTTGGTGGTGATCGAGGATTCGCGTCACGCGACACCGCTGGACCAACCCGAAACCTTCAACACAACCCTGCTCGATTTTCTCAAGACAGTCGAAACCACTTCCCAGGATCACTGACCCATGCTGAAAAAAATCGCCGTTTTTGCCGGTTCTGTTCTGTTTGCTGCCAACCTGATGGCGGCCACGCCGGCCAAGGCACCACACGTATTGATCTCCACCACCAATGGCGACATCGAAATCGAACTGGATCCGGTCAAGGCGCCGATCAGTACCGAGAACTTCCTGTCCTACGTCGACAAGGGCTTCTACACCAACACCATTTTTCATCGGGTGATCCCGGGTTTTATGGTGCAAGGTGGCGGGTTCACCCAGCAGATGTCGCAAAAGCCTACTGAAGCGCCGATCAAGAACGAAGCCAGCAACGGCTTGCATAACGTGCGCGGCACCTTGTCCATGGCCCGCACCAGCAATCCGAACTCGGCCACCAGCCAGTTCTTTATCAACGTGGCCGACAACGCCTTCCTCGACCCAGGCCGCGATGCGGGCTACGCGGTGTTCGCCAAAGTGGTCAAGGGCATGGACGTGGTCGATATCATCGTCAACTCGCAAACCACTACCAAACAAGGCATGCAAAACGTGCCTATCGACCCTGTCCTGATCAAGTCGGCCAAGCGCATCGACTAAGGTTCACAGGGAGTTGCGCGCGCCGCCCACAAGGCCGCGCGCGTCTTTAACAAGGAGAGCCCGCCCGGCGGGCGTCAGACCTAATGCTCTATCGTCGTTTTGAACAACTGATCGACATCTTCCGCGACGCTCCCAGCGCGGCACCTCCGGATAAAGTCCTACCCTTCTACCTCTATTACCTGCGCCAGGTGTGGCCGTGTTTTGCCGCGCTGTTGGTGGTGGGCCTGATCGGCGCGCTGATTGAAGTGGCGCTGTTCAGCTACCTGAGCCGCATCATCGACCTGGCCCAAGGCACGCCGCCGGCCAACTTCTTCCAGATCCACGCCACCGAGTTGATCTGGATGGCCGTGGTTGCCTTGCTGCTGCGCCCGATCTTCGGTGCCCTGCACGATTTGCTGGTGCACCAGACCATCAGCCCCGGCATGACCAGCCTGATCCGCTGGCAGAACCACAGCTATGTGCTCAAGCAGAGCCTGAACTTCTTCCAGAACGACTTCGCCGGGCGTATTGCCCAGCGCATCATGCAGACCGGCAACTCGCTGCGCGACTCGGCCGTGGCCGCCGTCGATGCCATCTGGCACGTAGCAATCTACGCCATCAGCTCCCTGGTGCTGTTCGCCGAAGCCGACTGGCGCCTGATGATCCCGCTGGTCACCTGGATCATCGCCTACAGCCTGGCGCTGCGCTACTTCGTGCCACGGGTCAAGGAACGCTCGGTCATCTCGTCCGAGGCGCGCTCCAAATTGATGGGCCGCATCGTTGATGGCTACACCAATATCACCACCTTGAAGCTGTTCGCCCACACCCAGTCCGAACAGGAGTACGCCAAGGAAGCGATCATCGAGCAGACCGAAAAAACCCAGCTGGCCAGCCGCGTGGTCACCAGCATGGACGTGGTCATCACCACCATGAACGGCCTGCTGATCGTCACCACCACCGGCCTGGCCCTGTGGCTGTGGACGCAGTCGCTGATCTCGGTCGGTGCCATTGCCCTGGCCACCGGCCTGGTGATCCGCATCGTCAACATGTCCGGCTGGATCATGTGGGTGGTCAACGGCATTTTCGAGAACATCGGCATGGTCCAGGACGGCCTGAAAACCATCGCCCAACCGCTGGCGGTGATCGACCGCGAAAACGCCCCGCGCCTGAGCGTGCCCCACGGCGAAGTGCGCTTCGAACAGGTCGACTTCCACTATGGCAAGAGCAGCGGCATCATCGGTGGCCTGAACCTGGTCATCAACCCGGGGGAGAAGATCGGCCTGATTGGCCCGTCCGGTGCCGGCAAATCGACCCTGGTCAACCTGCTGCTGCGCCTCTACGACCTGCAAGGCGGACGCATCCTGATCGACGGCCAGAACATTGCCGAAGTGGCCCAGGAAAGCCTGCGCGAACGCATCGGCATGATTACCCAGGACACCTCGCTGCTGCACCGCTCGATCCGCGACAACTTGCTGTATGGCAAGCCCGATGCCACTGACCAAGAGCTCTGGGACGCGATCCGCAAGGCCCGCGCCGACGAATTTATCCCGCTGCTGTCGGACGCCGAGGGCCGGATTGGCCTGGATGCCCACGTCGGTGAGCGCGGGGTGAAACTCTCCGGCGGGCAACGCCAGCGCATCGCTATCGCCCGGGTCCTGCTCAAGGACGCACCGATCCTGATCATGGACGAAGCCACCTCGGCCCTGGACTCGGAAGTGGAAGCGGCCATCCAGGAAAGCCTGGAAACCCTGATGCAAGGCAAGACGGTGATCGCCATCGCTCACCGCCTGTCCACGATTGCCCGAATGGACAGGTTGGTGGTCCTGGAAAAAGGCCAGATCGCCGAGAGTGGCAGCCATGCCCAGTTGCTGGCACATGGCGGCCTGTACTCACGATTGTGGCAGCACCAGACCGGAGGTTTCGTAGGTATCGACTGATTTCGGACTACTAACGGCGCTATCAATTCCGAACAATTCTGACAGTTTTTTCTATCTTGCTGGCCGTGTATCACAATCCTGCTGTACTGCAATCAGGGTCCAGGAGGGCCCTGACATCAGACTGCAGGGAAGCATCACACCCGTTGATTTAGAAGGACGCGTTCATGTCTCTGTTCAGACGTTCCGTTACGGAAGGGTTGGGTACGTTTTGGCTGGTGTTGGGTGGCTGCGGGAGTGCCGTTCTGGCCGCAGCCTTCCCGGATGTCGGAATCGGCCTGTTGGGTGTATCGCTGGCCTTCGGGCTTACTGTGTTGACCATGGCATTTGCCATTGGCCATATCAGCGGCTGTCACCTCAACCCGGCGGTCACCGTGGGCTTGGTGGTCGGCGGCAGGTTTGCGGCCAAGGAGATGCCTGCGTATATCGTCGCGCAAGTCATTGGCGGCGTGGTGGCAGCGGCCTTGCTGTACTTCATTGCCAGCGGCAAACCGGGTTTCGAACTGGCGGCGGGGCTGGCATCCAATGGTTACGGTGAACATTCGCCGGGGGGCTATTCAATGGCGGCGGGGTTTGTCACTGAACTGGTGATGACCGCGATGTTCGTGCTGATCATCCTCGGCGCCACCGACCGTCGTGCGCCTGCTGGCCTGGCGCCCATCGCCATTGGCCTGGGGCTGACGCTGATCCACCTGATCTCCATTCCGGTCACCAACACCTCGGTCAACCCGGCCCGCAGCACCGGCCCTGCGCTGATTGTCGGCGGGTGGGCAATCCAGCAACTGTGGCTGTTCTGGCTGGCGCCGATCCTTGGCGCGGTGATCGGTGGCATCACCTACCGTTGGTTGGGCAAGGAAGAAAAGGCCTGATCCAACCGCATGCACCTTGTAGACGCTGGCTTGCCGGCGATAACGGACTCCCTGCCAGCACATCATGGGCAGATACACCGTCATCGCCGGCAAGCTGGCTCCTACACCTGTCGATAAGGCAACGCCAAACGCGCCTCCTCGGCATACGCCAGAATCCCCACCCGCTCGCGCTCCAGGAAATCCGCCACGGCGGTTTTCAAGCCTGGATGGCGCAAGTAGTGCCAGGAATGGGTAATCACCGGCTCAAACCCACGGATCAACTTGTGCTCGCCCTGGGCCCCGGCGTCGAAACGCTGCAGGCCATTGGCGATCGCGTAGTCCATGCCTTGATAGAAACAGGTCTCGAAATGCAGCCGGTCAAATTCGCCCAGGCAGCCCCAATAGCGGCCATATAGGCTGTCGCCCCCCACCAGGCTGAACGCCATGGCCACCGGCCGCGCCCCTTGCTTGGCCAGCACCACCCGTATCGCCTGCGGCATGCGCTCGGCCAGCAGGCTGAAAAACGCGCGAGTCAGGTACGGCGACTGCCGGCGCACGGCGTAGGTGTTGGCGTAGCAGGCGTAGACAAAATCCCACTGGGCCTCGCTCAGCTCATGGCCTTGCAGCCACTCGAACTCGATGCCCTGCCCCGCGACCTGTTCGCGCTCCTTGCGCATCTGTTTGCGTTTGCGCGAACTCAGGGCGTCGAGGAAGTCCTGGAAGTTGCGATAACTGCGGTTCTGCCAGTGGAACTGGCAACCCAGACGCGCAAGCCAACCGGGTTGCTGGCCCAGGGCAGCATCGGCCAGGGCATCGGTGAAGTTGATATGGGCACTGGAAAGGCCTTCGATTTCCAGGTAACCAGGCAGGCTCTGGAGCAACTCCAGGCCGTCCGCACCATTGGCCACCAGCAAGCGCGGCCCGCTGACCGGGCTGAAAGGCACTGCTGTCAGCAGTTTGGGGTAGTACTCGATGCCCGCGCGTGCGCAAGCGTCAGCCCAGCCATGGTCGAACACGTATTCGCCATAAGAGTGCCATTTGCGGTAGCTGGGCAGCGCCGCCACCAGCCGCTCTCCCTCGTAATGCAGCAAGTGCTCCGGCTGCCAGCCAGAATGCCGGCCAAGGCTGGCACTGTCTTCCAGCGCACTGAGGAAGGCATGGCGCAGAAACGGCTGATCCTCGGGGACCAACGCGTTCCATTCATCAGGCGATACTTCGGACAGGCTATTCAAACGTTTCAACGGCATGCCATTCCCCGACGGTAAACGCTCGCTCACAATATTCAGGCCATTCTGACAGAACCCGCCGCCCGCGCGGGCAGCAAAAAAAAACCCCGCCAATCGGCGGGGTAAAAAAGAGGATCGCGCTTTAACGGATGAAGAAAGAGCGCGTTGGAGCGGTATGACCGTTGCTTAGAACACGTACTGCACACGACCGACGATGGAATCACCGCTGTCATCGCCATTGGCGTTGGTGATCTTGTCGGTGCTGACCTTGCTGTAGTTCAGGGACAGCTTGACCGCTTCGTTGGCGTACCAGTTCACACCCAGGGTGTTGACGTTGGCCTTGGCATCGCCGGTTTCGCGGGTAGCGCTGCTGACGACGATGTTTTTGTCGTCAACCTTGATGTTGTCGTAGCGGTAGAACACTTCCCAGGCGCCGTACTGCTTGTTCTCAGGCTTGATGGCGTCGAACTTGCCGCCGTCGAGCTTGTAGGCACGGGATTCGCCGGTCAGGGTGTAGGCCAGTTGGCCGTAGAAACCGCTGGTTTTCACGTCCTGGTAGGCATTGCTGTCAGCTTTCATCTTGCGGCTCAGGGCTTCAGCCTGCACCGAGAATGGACCGCTGGCGAAGGCAAATTCACCCCCGAATACCGTGTCGGTATCGTAGGCGCCAACCGCCGTCAGGTTGCTGGCGTTCAGGCCCACACCACCGCCGAAAGTCGCGCGGTTGCCGTTGGAGCCGGCATCGTTACCACCGGTAGTTGCTACACCACGGGCGCCGAGACGCGGACGGATCCGCGAGTCGAAGGCGGCGTCGTTCAGGTCACGTGCCGCCAGGTTCAAGCCGAAGTGCAGGACGTTGCCGCCTTTGTTCATCGGTGCCAACACGATACGGCCGTTGAATTGCTTCACGCCCTTGCCGTCTTCGTCGTTGATGTCCTTGGAAGCCAGGCTGGCGGAGCCGTAGAACATATCAGCCGCAGTGCCGCTGACCTGGATGCCCATGCCGTTTTCGTGGGTGTTGACCCAGTCTGCAACCTCGTAAGCCGAGTTACGCTCCATGGCGGTGATCCACTTGGAGCTGGTGGCTTTTTCCAGACCGAAATCCGGGTCAAAGCGACCGACGCGGATGGTCACCGGCTTGAAGCCCACATAGGACATGGACGCTTCGTCGAAGTAACCGTCGTCGGAGTTACCCGAGTTGTGGGAGAAGTCGTAGTTGAGCTGGTATTTGAAATCCTTGTAGACGGTGCCACCCAGTTCCAGGAAGGCGCGACGGAAGTAAGCAGCGTCGCCCGAGTCACCGTTCTTGGTG
Source organism: Pseudomonas sp. FP2294 (assembly GCF_030687625.1). Lineage (NCBI taxonomy): Bacteria > Pseudomonadati > Pseudomonadota > Gammaproteobacteria > Pseudomonadales > Pseudomonadaceae > Pseudomonas > Pseudomonas sp. FP2294. Next base: position 1,502,876 of record NZ_CP117441.1, on the reverse strand, counting down.
TAGAAGCCGTCAAATGTGCCGTAATCGGCTTGCAAGCGACCACCCAGCTTGAAGCTGAAGTTCTGGTCGGTGGTAGCAACCTCAAGGCCGCCCTTGGTTTTGACAACGATATCGGCGCCGTCAGTAGTGACAGTACCAGCGAAAGCCTGGGCGGTAACGGCCAGGGCCAGGGCGCTGGCCGCGAAACCGGCGAAGTGCTTACGGATCATCGAAGAATTCCCCTAATTGGTGGTCTTTTGCGTTGGAAAACACACGGGTTCTGGCCCGCTGGTGTTGGGAGGGGATCTTGGCGAGGGGATATTTCAGACAAGTTGCCGCAAGATAAATATTTTATTACAGGGGAACTTTCTTACAACCACCGGGAATAAGCGCAACGCTACGGCCGGCGTGGGTTTGAGCAGAAAAAGTACGAGAAATGCCAGGTGAAAAAAAGGTGAAAAAAACTTACAAACCTGCAATGTTTTTCACCGAAAGGCTTTTCAACGACGTAAAAAAGCCCACGACAATGACGTCGCAGGCCTTGGGAAGCGCAGACAGCTCTAGGGTCAGGAGTTGCGTTTACGCTCCGAAGCCAGGCGTTCAGCCAACGCCTCGGCATCGCTCACCGGCGGTTCGGGCAGGAGGCGCAAGGTGGCCTGCATCAGGCGCATCTGGCGAATGAAGCGCCGGCAATTGGCACAAAACATCAAGTGATGGCGCATCAACAGGCGCTCACGAAAGGTCAGTTGCCCATCGAGAAAATCGCTGGAGCGCGCCACTTGTTCTTTGCAGGTCAACATTCGCCGGTTTCCTCGAAATGCTCCACCGTAGCGAAGACTTTAAGCCGCGCCCGGTGCAGCAGTACACGCACATTGGAGAGCGAGATCTGCAGAAGATTACAAATCTCCTCCAGCTCCAGCCCCTGGCGCTCGCGCAACAGCAGCACGCTGCTTTGCAGCTCGGAAAGGCTCAGTAAGGTGTGCTCCAGACACTCACGCAGCTCGTTTTCGGTGAGCAGCGCCTCGGGAGTGTCCTGGTGCCAGGCAAAGGGCGCGATCAGCCAATGCTCATCGCCGGCGGCAAAGCGCTCATCGCCGATGGTGCCATGGGGCGACGGCAGGTCGTCCAGCAACACCTCGCGACGGTTCTGCTTGTAGCGCCCCTTGGCCGAGTTGGCGGTGATGGTCAGCAGCCAGGTCTTGAGGCTGGAACGCCCCTCAAACCGGGCAAGGCTGCGCACCACCGAGAGCCAGGCGTCCTGCACCACCTCGTCGGCATGGCGCTGGCCAACGATGGCGTAGGCCACTGCACGCATCGCACTCTGGTAGGTGGTGACCAACTCCTTGTAGGCCTGCTGCTCACCCTTGAGCAGGCGTTCAAGCAGGTGCGCGTCGTCGGCTGCTGCCATTCAAAACCTCATTGTGCAAGACGTGACCGCAATTGCCTGGTTCTTAGCGCTTGCGCAGGATCACGCTGCCAATCGAATACCCGGCGCCAAACGAGCTGAGTACCGCCAGCGCGCCCTTGGGCAGGTCGTCCTGGTAGGTGTGGAACGCAATCACCGAACCTGCCGAACTGGTGTTGGCGTAGGTATCGAGAATCACCGGCGCTTCTTCGATCTCGGCTTCACGGCCCAGCAGCTTCTTGACGATCAGATGGTTCATGCTCAGGTTGGCCTGGTGCAGCCAGAAGCGTTTCACATCGGTAACGCTCAACTGGTTTTCCGTCAGGTGCTGGCCGATCAATTCGGCAACCATCGGGCAGACATCACGGAAGACTTTGCGGCCTTCTTGCACGAAAAGCTTGTCTGGTGCACCAATCCCCTCTTCCGCCGCGCGGTTGAGGAAGCCGAAATTGTTGCGAATGGTGTTGGAAAACTTGGTCAGCAACTTGGTGCTCACCACGTCGAACTGGTGCTCGGACGTCGCCAGGTCGGCACGCTCCAGAATCACCGCAGTCGCCGCGTCGCCAAAGATGAAGTGGCTGTCACGGTCACGGAAGTTCAGGTGGCCGGTGCAGATCTCCGGGTTGACCATCAGGATCGCACGGGCCTGGCCCAGCTGGATGCTGTTGCAGGCGTTCTGGATACCGAAAGTCGCCGAAGAACACGCCACGTTCATGTCAAAACCAAAACCCTGGATGCCCAGGGCTTCCTGGACTTCGATGGCAATGGCCGGATAGGCGCGTTGCAGGTTGGAGCAGGCGACGATCACCCCGTCGATATCGGCGGCGGTCTTGCCGGCACGCTGCAGGGCTTGCTCGGCGGCGCCCACGGCCATCTGGCAGAGGATCGACCACTCGTCGTTGGAGCGCTCCGGCAGGCGGGGGGTCATGCGCTTGGGGTCGAGGATGCCGTCCTTGTCCATGACAAAACGGCTCTTGATACCCGAAGCCTTTTCGATAAAGGCGGCGCTGGATTCGGTCAACGCCTGAACGTCGCCCTGCTCGATGGCCACGGCGTTGTCGGCATTGAACTGTTGAACGTAAGCATTGAAAGACTGCACCAGCTCTTCGTTGGAGATGCTGTTGGCCGGGGTGTACAGGCCTGTGCCGCTGATGACGACGTTATGCACGGTCGTTCCTCTAAATCTGTTCAGGCAGAAGGGATTGGTACCTTCGTACCAAACCGTAAGTCGCTCTAGTCCGCCGCGCGGACATCAAACGGGGAAACGCTTTGTCCCGGCGCGTCGAGGCTGATACAGCCAATCTAGACGATCCCGGCATTTATAGCGGCGAAGTTTGCCATAAACCGGGGGGTTTGGCGCCTGTCACGCGCACACCCGCCACCGGCACTACAGGTCAAGGTTCGACCTGGCTCCACTGTTTGCTCAAGCGCTTATCGGAAATCGGTGCCTTGGTGCCCAACTGCTGGGCAAACAACGACACCCGGTATTCCTCCAGCCACCAGCGGTAAAGCGCCAGCTGCGGATCGCGCTTGCCTTCCTGGGTGTGCTTGTTCAGGCGCGTCTGGTACTGGCTCCACAGACCACTCAACTCGCTGCTCCAGACCCGGTCCTTCTGCACTTGGCTGGGCAGTTTTTCCAGGCGTAGCTCGATGGCCTTGAGATAGCGCGGCAGTTCCTTGAACCACTGCGCCGGGGTCTCGCGCACAAAGCCCGGGTACACCAGGTTGCTTAGTTGCTGCTTGATATCGTTGAGTGCCACGGCCTGGGCCAGGTCGATCTTGCCCTTGAAACGTTTTTGCAGGCCATGCCACAGCTTCAATACTTCCAGGGTCAGGCGCGCCAGGCGTTCAGCGTGCTCGGTCCAGCTACCACGCTTGCGCTCGGCCAGGGCTGCCAGGCCCGCGCCATCCCGGGGCAGGCTGGCCTCGCCTTCCAGCACGCAGGTGTCGAGGCTGGCCAGCAAAATGTCTTCCACCAGGGCGTCGATACGTCCCAGCTCGCGGTACATCAGCCCCAGCTCGGTAAGGCCCGGCAGCTTGCCGCGCAGGAATTTTGCCGGCTCGGCCAATTGCTGCATCAACAAGCGCTGCAAGGCGCGGCGATGCTGGAACTCGGCTTCGGCGGCCGTGGAGAAACGTCCTTCCTTGACCGTGCCGTTTTCTTCTACCAGCGCCGGATACACCGTCATCGACAGGCCCGCAATCTTCTGCTGGGTAGTCTCGGCAACCGCCGCGAAGACCTTGGCCTCCACCGGCTGCTGGCTTTTGGCAGTTTGCGGCACTGCCAGGGCGGCCTGGCTGGCTTCGACAAACCGCGCAGTCAGCGCTGCCAGGTCGCGGCCCTCACCGAGGAACTTGCCCTGGGCATCGACCACTTCCAGGTTCATCTTCAGGTGGTTTTCCACCTGCTGCGCGGCTTCGCTCCAGGCTTCGTCGCTGACCCGCGCGCCGGTCATGCGCAACAGCTCACGCCCCAGCGCCTGGGGCAGCGAGCCCTGGGCAAATTCGATCCGTTGCAGCGCGGCCTTGACGAAGTCCGGCACCGGCACGAAGTTCTTGCGCAGGGCCTTGGGCAGGTTGCGCACCAGGGCAATGCACTTGGCTTCGATCAGCCCGGGCACCAGCCACTCCAGGCGCTCGGCGGGCAAGGCCGGCAACAGCGGTGCGGGCACGCGCAAGGTCACACCGTCGCGCGGGTGGTTGGGTTCAAAGTGATAACTCAAGGCCAGGGCCAGGTCGCCCAGGTGCAAGGTGTCAGGGTAATGGGCGGCGGTGACTTCACTGGCTTCGCGGGCCAGCACGTCTTCTTCGCGCATGATCAGCAGTTGCGGGTCTTTCTGGCTGGTGATCTTGTACCAACTGTCGAAGGTCGCCGTCTGGTGGATCTCTGCCGGCAGGCGCGCGTCGTAGAAGGCGTACAGGGTTTCTTCGTCAGCCAGGATATCGCGGCGCCGGGCCTTGGCTTCCAGTTCGTCCAATTGCTCCAGCAGCTGTTGATTGGCAGTCAGGCACTTGGCCCGGGACTGGATCTCGCCACGCACCAGGCCTTCGCGGATAAACAGCTCGCGGGACACCACGGGGTCCACCGGCCCGTAATGCACGGGCCGGCGCCCCACCACAATCAGGCCGAACAGGGTGATCTGTTCAAAGGCCACGACCTGGCCGCGCTTCTTCTCCCAGTGGGGTTCGAAGTGGTTTTTCTTGATCAGGTGCCCGGCCAATGGCTCGATCCAGTCGGCATCAATCTTGGCCACCATGCGCGCATACAGCTTGGTGGTCTCCACCAGTTCGGCGGTCATCAACCATTGCGGGCGCTTCTTGCCGATGCCCGATGACGGATGAATCCAGAAGCGCCGCTGGCGGGCGCCGAGGTAGTCGCCGTCTTCGGTTTTCTGGCCGATCTGGCTCAACAGGCCGGACAGCACCGCCTTGTGCAGTTTCGCGAAGTCCGCCGGTTCCTTGTTGACCGTCAACTGCATATCACGGCAGATCAGGCTCAACTGGCGATGGGAGTCGCGCCACTCACGCAGGCGCAGGTAATTGAGGAAGTTCTTGCGGCACCAGTTGCGCAGCGGGCTGGCGGTCAGTTCCTGGCGCTGCTCTTCAAAGCCGCGCCACAGATTGACCAGCCCGGCGAAGTCCGAATCGGGATCCTTCCATTGCGCGTGGGCCTGGTCGGCCGCTTGCTGGCGCTCCGGCGGGCGCTCGCGCGGGTCCTGGATCGACATGGCACTGGCGACGATCAGCACTTCCTGCAAACTGCCGAGCTTGGCCGCTTCCAACAGCATGCGGCCCATGCGCGGGTCCACCGGCAGGCGCGCCAGTTGCCGGCCCAGGGGTGTCAGCTGGCTGTTACGGTCCACCGCCGAGAGTTCCTGCAGCAGGTTGAAGCCATCGCTGATGGCCTTGCCATCCGGCGGCTCGATAAACGGGAAGTCGGTAATTTCACCCAGGCGCAGGTGCAGCATCTGCAGGATCACCGCCGCCAGGTTAGTGCGCAGGATCTCCGGGTCGGTAAATTCCGGGCGCCCGATAAAATCTTCTTCGCTGAACAGGCGCACGCAAATGCCCGGCTCGACCCGACCGCAGCGGCCCTTGCGCTGGTTGGCGCTGGCCTGGGAAATCGCCTCGATCGGCAGGCGCTGGACCTTGGCCCGGTAGCTGTAGCGGCTGATGCGTGCGGTGCCGCTGTCGATCACATAGCGGATGCCCGGCACGGTCAGCGAGGTTTCCGCGACGTTGGTTGCCAGCACCACGCGCCGCCCCGGATGGGACTGGAAAATACGCTGCTGCTCGGCCGGCGACAGGCGCGCGTACAACGGCAGGATTTCCGTGTGCTTGAGCTGGGCCTTGCGCAGCATATCGGCGGCATCGCGGATCTCGCGCTCACCGGGCAGGAACACCAGCACATCGCCTGGGCTCTTGCGCTCGCTGCGTTCAAAGGCGGCGATTTCATCAAGGGTGGCAAGGATCGCCTGGTCCACGGTCAAGTCGTCTTCGACGCGGTTGCCTTCCTCGTCCTGCTCCAGGGTCAGCGGGCGATACCAGGTTTCCACCGGGAACGTGCGCCCGGAGACCTCGACAATCGGCGCATCGTCGAAGTGCTTGGAAAAACGCTCCAGGTCGATGGTCGCCGAGGTGATGATGACTTTCAGGTCCGGGCGGCGTGGCAGCAGGGTCTTCAGGTAACCAAGCAGGAAGTCGATGTTCAGGCTGCGCTCGTGGGCTTCGTCGACGATGATTGTGTCGTAGCGCTCGAGGTATCGGTCGTTCTGGGTTTCGGCCAGCAGGATGCCGTCAGTCATCAGCTTGATCAGGGTGTTGGCGTCGCTCTGGTCCTCGAACCGCACCTGATAGCCCACCAGCGCCCCCAGCGGTGTGGCCAACTCTTCCGCGACCCGGCTCGCCACACTGCGCGCGGCGATCCGCCGGGGCTGGGTATGGCCGATCAAGCCGTACTGGCCGCGACCGATTTCCAGGCAGATCTTCGGCAACTGCGTGGTTTTACCCGAGCCGGTTTCGCCCGCGATGATCAGCACCTGATGCTTGAGCAACGCCGCCTTGATCTCGTCGCGCTTGGCGGCGATGGGCAGGCTGTCGTCATAGCGGACCTGCGGCACGCTGGCCGCGCGCGCCGTGACCTGGGCACAGGACGCCTGCATGCGCGCCACCCACTGCGCCAGCTTCTCCTCATCGGGCTTCTTGCGCAGCTCAAGCAACTGCCGACGCAAGCGGTGGCGGTCGGCGAGCATGGCGTGATCGAGGTTTTTCAGGAGTTGGTCGATAGCGGGCGCTTGGTCAGTCATCAGGTACTTTGAAGGTCGTCTATTTATGCACGGCCGGCAATTGTGGCAGAAAAGCGCACACAACGTTAAAGGCCGCGTAAATCACGCGTGGGAGCTGTCGAGCCCCGGCGAGGCTGCGATGACGGCGGCACGGCCAACATCAATGCTGCCAGGCCCAGCGCTATCGCAGCCTCGCCGGGGCTCGACAGCTCCCACAGGGTTTAGCCCCTATTCGTTATCCAGGCCCTTGCGCCGATACGGGAACACATCAATCACCTTCCCCGCCCGAATCGCCTCCTGCAGGCCTTTCCAGTAGTCGGCGTTGTACAACTCGCCGTGCAGCTCATCGAACAAACGCCGTTGCCCGGCATCGGCAAACAGAAATGGCGGGAACTCTTCGGGGAACACGTCCAGCGGGCCGATGGAGTACCAGGGCTCGGAGGCCATTTCATCTTCCGGGGTGCGCGGTGCCGGGATATGGCGGAAGTTGGCTTCGGTGAGGAAGCAGATCTCGTCGTAGTCGTAGAACACCACGCGACCATGACGGGTGACGCCAAAGTTTTTCAGCAGCATGTCGCCGGGAAAGATATTCGCCGCCGCCAATTGCTTGATGGCCAGGCCGTAGTCTTCGAGGGCTTCGCGCACCTGGGCCTCGTTGGCGTTCTCCAGGTAGAGGTTGAGCGGGGTCATGCGCCGCTCGGTCCAGCAGTGGCGAATCAGTACCGTGTCGCCTTCCACCTCGACTGTGCCGGCAGCCACTTCCAGCAATTCGGCCAGGCATTCAGGCTCGAATTTGCTCAAGGGGAAACGGAAGTCGGCAAACTCCTGGGTATCGGCCATGCGCCCGACCCGGTCGACACTTTTTACCAGGCGGTACTTCTCGATCACCGTGGCGCGGTTGACGTTTTTCGATGGCGAGAAACGGTCCTTGATGATTTTGAACACCGTGTTGAAACCCGGCAGGGTGAACACGCTCATGACCATCCCGCGCACGCCCGGGGCCATGATGAACTGGTCATCGGTGCTGGCCAGGTGGTTGATCAGCGCCCGGTAGAACTCCGACTTGCCGTGTTTGTAGAAGCCGATGGAGGTGTACAACTCGGCGATGTGCTTGCCCGGCAGGATGCGTTTGAGAAAGCCGATGAATTCCGCCGGCACCGGCACATCCACCATGAAATAGGAGCGGGTGAACGAGAAGATGATCGACACATCGGCTTCATCGGTGATCAACGCGTCGATGCGGATACCCTGCCCTTCGCGGTGCAGCAGCGGAATCACCAGCGGCCACTGTTCATCGCGGGTGTAGAGGCGGCCCACCAGGTACGCGCCCTTGTTGCGATAGAGCACCGAGGAAAACAGCTCGACGTTGAGGTCCGGATCCTTGCACACCCAGTCCGGCAGGTTCTCGCGCAGTTGTGCTTCCAGGCGCTGCAGGTCGGCAGGCAGGTCGGCGTAGGGCTCGCTAAAGCGGTAGTCGCTGAAGATCTGCTCGAGCATGCCCGCCAGTTGGCCCTGGGGCTTGTAGGTACGGGTTTGCGCAGCACGGGCGCGGCGCAGGCTCGGGCGGGTGGTATGGATGAACATGCAGCCGTCGCTGATCAGGTCGTGGCTGAACAGCCCGCAAAAGATCGAGTTGTACCAGGTCTCGGACAGCTCATCGTCAAACCGCAGGTCGATCAGGCTGATATAGGCACTCTTGACCAGGGGCCAGGACTGGATGTCCAGCAGCGCGCCCTCGTCGAAGGTAGCCCGCAAACGCGTGGTGACTTCGCCGACCTTCTCTTCATACAGGTTGATCCGCGCCGCCGAGGCCGTTTGCGCCTCTTGCCACTGGGCCTTTTCAAAACGCTCACGGGCGCCGTCGGTGATCTGGCGAAAGTGTTCGCGGTAATCGTCGAAGCCATCGAGGATCATCTGGGCGATGGACTGCGCGGTGTCGATGGCAGACGTTTGCTGCGGCATGTCGGAGACCTCTGCGGGCATTCGGAAGACCTGAGATTAGCCAGTGTCCGCAGCCAGGAGAAGTACAATTTTTGCTGGGAGCTGTGTCCCGGATAGAGGGGCTTCAAACCCTGGCCGTGCACCTCAGTGGCTGGGTGACGCGCTTTATTGTGCAGTGGATACGTAAAAGATTGTGTCAGGCAGGCCCCTGGGCAACACTCTCGCCCTGGTTAAGAAGGAGTTGTCCGTGAGACCTGTCGACACCCTGTACCTGCTGGTACTGGCCGCCATCTGGGGCGCGAGCTTTTTGTTCATGCGAATCATCGCACCGGAAATCGGTACGCTGCCCACGGCGTTTTTCCGCGTTTCGATAGCCGCCGCCGGCCTGCTGGTGATCCTGGCCCTGCTGCGGGTGCGCTGGGACTTCCAGGGCAAGTTCAAGACCGTGCTGTTGCTGGGGGTGATCAACTCGGGGATCCCCGCCACGATGTATTCGGTGGCGGCCCAGGTCTTGCCGGCGGGTTACTCGGCGATTTTCAATGCGACGACGCCGTTGATGGGGGTGTTGATTGGCGGGCTGTTTTTCCATGAACGGCTGACCCCCTCGAAGATCGCCGGGGTGTGCCTGGGGCTGTTCGGCGTAGGCATCCTGACGCGGGCCGGGCCGGTGGCATTTGACCTGGAACTGCTGATGGGCGCCCTCGCCTGCCTGTTGGCCACCACCTGCTACGGCTTCGCCGGCTTCCTGGCGCGCCGCTGGCTGGATCAACAGGGTGGCCTGGACAGCCGTCTTTCAGCACTGGGCAGCATGCTCGGCGCCACATTGTTTCTCTTACCCTGGTTTGGCTGGAACGCCATCAGCCATCCGCCGGCCAGCTGGGGCGGCTGGAATGTGTGGTTGTCGTTGCTGGGCCTGGGACTGCTGTGTACGGCGTTCGCCTACATCTTGTACTTCCGTTTGCTGACCTCCATCGGGCCAGTGAAGTCGATGACGGTCACCTTCATGATTCCGCCATTCGGCGTGTTGTGGGGGGCGTTGCTGCTGGATGAGCCATTGTCCATGGCGCACCTGTACGGCGGGATGTTGATCGCGGGGGCATTGTGGCTGGTGCTGCGGCCGGGGAAATTGATCAAAGCTGTGTAGGAGCCGGCTTTCGGCTCCTACACAGGGGTATCACGCTTTACGGAAGACGAATACCAACCCAATGATGATCAAACCCATCCCCAGCACGCTCAGCACTGCCAGCCGATTGCCGAAGATCAGGTAGTCCATCACCGCAGTGACTGCCGGCACCAGGTAGAACAGGCTGGTGACATTCACCAGGTTACCCCGTGCAATCAGGCGGTATAGCAGCAGCGTCGCCAACACAGACACCACCAGCCCCATCCACAGCACCGGCAGGTAGAAGCCGCTGTTGTGCTCGAAAGCAAAGGGCTGGAACGGCACGAACACTGCGCACAGCAACAAGCCCGCCAGGTACTGCACCGGCAAGGTGCCCAATGGGTTATCGGTGATGCGCTTCTGCATGATCGAGCCCAGGGTCATGCTCGCCAGCGCCAGCAAACCAAACAGCATGCCGGCCAGGGACATGCCGGCCAGACCGATGCCCTGGTACACCACCATGATCAGGCCCGCCAGGCCCAACGCCAGGCCGAACATCCGGCGCCATGAACGCTGGCGCTCCATCAGCACCACGGTGAGGATCGGTTGCACACCCATGATGGTCGCCATCACGCCGGGGGTGACCTTCAGGTCCAGGGCCAGCAGATAAAAAATCTGATAGGCCCCCAGTAGCACCAGCCCGGTGGCCGCCGCATACCACAGCGGTTTGCCCGCGCGCGGCAACTGCAGCTTGAGGATCGGCACCAGCAGCACCAGGCCCGCCAGGGCAATGGCAAAGCGAATCAACAGGAAGGCAAAGGGTGACGCATGGGCCAGGCCCAACTTGGAGAAAATCGCCCCGCTGCTCCACAGCAGGACAAACAGGCTCGTCGAGGCCGCCGCGGCCACGGATTGTTTCGAAATAACAGACATAAGAACACCTGTAGTCAGGCAAAAAGCCAACTCAGCCAAGGCTGAAATTCAGTAGGTTCGGTACAGGCGGGCAACGGGGAACAGCAGTTTGCTGATCAGCCCGAAACGCCAACGCCCGGCGGTGATACGACTGCGTACACCGGCGTGCTACTGACAGGTGGGGGGTAATGACTGATCTGCACAGGCTGCTGATTCCCGCACGGCACGACCGCAGCGTTGACCGCTGAATCGACTACCGCTATGCGTGGGGATGCAGGCATGGGCTGATCTTTTTTGAAGGGATGAAAGGTGCTGCGAAACACCTGGCGCCGACTATAACCAGCCGGCGACACGCTTTGCAATGGCTTTGCCAAAAGGCCAGTAAGGACACGTTGAGAAACCACCTCTAGCCTTGGGAAAAACCAACGCACTCCACTTAAGGAGACTTTCGACTCATGACCGCCAATGCCAAAAACACGCGGCGCCTTGCGATACCAGCTCTACCGATCCAAAGCCTTACGCCTTGCTAATGCATCGACGCATCTCCCCTCTATCAAAACCTGGGCTTTGACTTCGATTCACGGGGCAGGCTTGTGATAGCGGTAGAGAACCAATAGCTTCGAAAACATGTTCAATTAATGATCAATTGTGGAGGCTGCATGGGAGAACGTATAAAAAAACCGCTCATACGAGCGGTTTTTTTGAACCCATCAGCCAAATAACCAATACACCAACGCCACAACCACCACCGCCGCCAACACCGGCCGCATGATGCGATAGGCTTTGGGATGCTTGCGCTTCCACTGCTTGACCACCCCACTGAAGCGATCGCTGAAGCTCTTGCTCCAGGCGTAGGCCTGGTTGATCCCGCCCACACGCTCGTCATCCAGGTTCTGTGGCGCGGTTGCACGGCCTAGCTGGGCACTGACCCAACGGTTGATGCGGGTCATCAGCCGGTTGCTCAGTGGTCGCTCGATATCACAGAACAGAATCACCCGGGTCTTCTCGGTTTCGTTCTTTACCCAGTGCACGTAGGTTTCGTCGAACATCACGTCTTCGCCATCACGCCAGGCGTAGATCTGGCCATCGACGAAAATGCGGCAGTCGTCGGAATTGGGTGTCGACAACCCCAAGTGATAGCGCAGGGAGCCGGCGAACGGATCGCGATGGGGGTTGAGGTGGCTGCCACCGGGCAACAGCGCAAACATGGCGCCCTTGACGTTGGGGATGCTGCTGACCAGGGCCACGGTTTTCGGGCACAGCAGCTCGGCCGACGGCAGCGGTTTGTCGTACCACTTGAGGTAGAAGCGCTTCCAGCCTTTCTTGAAGAACGAGCCAAAACCGGCATCGTTGTTCTTCTCGGCGGCGCGGATATAGCCTTCGTCGAACAGGTGCATGGCCTCGTCGCGAATCACTTCCCAGTTGTCCTTGAGCACATCCAGCTCGGGGAACTTGCTGCGGTCCAGGTAGGGCTTGGACGGCACCGCCGAGAAGATGTACATCAAAGCGTTGTACGGGGCGAACAACGCCGAATGGTTGACGAACTGGCGCAGCACCGGCAAACGTGCCTTGCCGCGCAAATGCACGTACAGCGTACTGCCGATAAACAGCAACAGCACCGACAGCTTGGCGGCCAAAGAAAAGGTCATGCAGCAACTCCTGGAAATAGCCTCCCGGCAGCGGGAAACCAGACATAGCAGCCGGCCATGATAAACACTCCGGGCCGGAGGAAAAACCCGCGTTATCCAACAATCCGTTTTAAGGGGCCCGCGGCGAGCAATCAATTATGCATATGAGGCATAAAACCGGGCTGATATGGATCAACCCGATTTCGGTACACCGACACCTGCAACGTCAGGCCTGGTTTTCCTGATCGGTGAACAGATCGCTGAACAGCATGCTCGACAGGTAGCGCTCACCGGAGTCCGGCAGGATCACCACGATGGTCTTGCCCTGCATTTCCGGTTTTTCGGCCAGACGCACCGCCACCGCCATGGCCGCGCCACAGGAAATCCCGCACAGGATGCCTTCCTCCTGCATCAACCGCAGGGCCATGGCCTTGGATTCATCGTCACTGACCAGCTCCACCCGGTCCACCATCGACAGATCAAGGTTCTTCGGCACAAAACCCGCGCCAATCCCCTGGATCTTGTGGGGGCTGGGCTTGATCTCTTCGCCAGCCAACGCCTGGGTAATCACCGGCGAGCTGATGGGCTCCACCGCCACCGAGAGGATCGGCTTGCCTGCAGTGTTCTTGATGTAGCGCGATACACCCGTGAGGGTCCCGCCCGTGCCAACGCCTGCCACCAGCACATCCACCGCGCCATCGGTGTCGTTCCAGATTTCCGGGCCGGTGGTTTTTTCGTGGATGGCCGGGTTGGCCGGGTTGTCGAACTGGGCCGGCATGAAATAGGTCGCAGGGTCGCTGGCAAGGATTTCACTGGCTTTCTCGATGGCGCCTTTCATGCCCTTGGCCGGCTCGGTCAGCACCAGTTCGGCACCCAGGGCCTTGAGCACCTTGCGCCGTTCGATACTCATGGACGCGGGCATGGTCAGCAACAATTTGTAGCCACGGGCCGCGGCGACAAAGGCCAGGCCAATCCCAGTGTTGCCTGAGGTCGGCTCGACGATGGTCATGCCCGGCTTGAGTTTGCCGCTGCTTTCCGCGTCCCAGATCATGTTCGCGCCGATCCGGCACTTCACCGAATACCCAGGGTTACGCCCTTCGATCTTGGCCAGGATGGTCACGCCACGGGGCGCGATACGGTTGATCTGAACCAGGGGCGTGTTACCGATGGAGTGCGCGTTGTCTGCAAAAATGCGGCTCATGGCGGGGTCCTTTAGGCGGTTTTCAGGAAGGCAACAAGGGTATGCCTCGTACTCCAAGGCGTCCAGTCGAGGAACGTTGACGCTGCCTGTGTAGTCAATCGCCTATACACAGGGAGGAACAACCTATGAAGCGTCGCTACAGTTGGCCGATATGGACGGTCGCCGGGCTGGTGGTCGTGCTGGTGGCACTGGATATCGCCCTGCCCTACCTGGTGCGCAACTACCTCAATGAAAAACTCGCCGACATGGGCGACTACCGTGGCCAGGTGACCGATGTCGACCTGGCCCTGTGGCGCGGCGCGTACCGGATCAATGGCCTGCAGATCGTCAAGGTCGATGGCAAGGTGCCCGTGCCGTTCGTCAAGGCGCCAGTGATCGACTTGTCGGTCAGTTGGCATTCCTTATGGTACGACCACGCGGTGGTGGCCGAAGTGCAATTCGTCAAGCCGGAACTCAACTTCGTCGACGGCGGCGCCAACAAACAGGCGTCCCAGACCGGTCGCGGCACCGATTGGCGCGCCCAACTGGGCAAGCTGCTGCCCATTACCCTCAACGAAGTGCGGATCGACGACGGCAAGATCGCCTTCCACAACTTCAGCTCCAAGCCGCCGGTCAATATGGGCGCCACCCAGGTCAATGCCAGCTTCTACAACCTGACCAACGTGGTGGACGTCGAAGGCAAGCGCGATGCGCGCTTTGACGGCAAGGCCCTGTTGCTGGGGCATGCGCCGCTGGAAGCCAGCGCGACCTTCGACCCGCTGAGCAATTTTGAAGACTTCGAGTTCCGCTTGCGCGCCCGTGATATCCAGCTCAAGCGCATGAACGACTTCGCCTCGGCCTACGGCAAGTTCGACTTCAATGCCGGCACCGGCGACGTGGTGATTGAAGCCCAGGCTGAAAAAGCCCAATTGACCGGCTATATCAAGCCGCTGCTGCGGGATGTGGAGGTGTTTGACTGGCAACAGGACGTGGAGAACCAGGACAAGGGGATTTTCCGCTCGATCTGGGAAGCCGTGGTCGGTGCCAGCGAAACCGTGCTGAAGAACCAGAGCAAAAACCAGTTCGCCACCCGGGTGGAACTCAGCGGCAGCGTTCACCAGCAAGATATCAGCGCGTTCCAGGCGTTTTTGCAGATTTTGCGCAATGGTTTCGTCCAGGCGTTCAACGCCCGCTACGAACAACCCAAACCCAGTGCGGAGTGACCCTGGCGTGACTGGTCATTCAGAGACTGAATAACCCGTCTGCGTTCACAGTCACCGGGGCTGCGCGCTATAGTCGCAGGCATGCTGACTACCGGCGTCATGTTCGAGGATTGAGAAATGAAGTTCGAAGGCACCCAGGCCTACGTTGCCACCGATGACCTGAAACTGGCTGTCAACGCTGCCATCACGCTGGAGCGTCCGCTGCTGGTCAAGGGCGAGCCGGGCACCGGCAAGACCATGCTTGCAGAACAACTGGCCGAATCGTTTGGCGCGCGGTTGATCACCTGGCACATCAAGTCCACCACCAAGGCGCACCAGGGCCTGTATGAATACGATGCGGTCAGCCGCCTGCGCGACTCGCAACTGGGCGTGGACAAGGTCCATGACGTACGCAACTACCTGAAGAAAGGCAAGCTGTGGGAGGCTTTCGAGTCCGAGGAGCGGGTGATCCTGCTGATCGACGAGATCGACAAGGCCGATATCGAGTTCCCCAACGACCTGCTGCAAGAACTCGACAAGATGGAGTTCTACGTCTACGAAATCGACGAGACCATCAAGGCCAAGAAGCGCCCGATCATCATTATTACCTCCAACAACGAGAAAGAGCTGCCGGACGCCTTCCTGCGCCGCTGCTTCTTCCATTACATCGCCTTCCCCGACCGCACCACCCTGCAGAAAATCGTCGACGTGCATTACCCCGACATCAAGAAAGACCTGGTCAGCGAAGCGCTGGACGTGTTCTTCGACGTGCGCAAGGTCCCCGGCCTGAAGAAAAAGCCCTCCACCTCCGAGCTGGTGGACTGGCTCAAGCTGCTGATGGCCGACAACATCGGCGAGGCGGTGCTGCGCGAGCGTGATCCAACCAAGGCCATCCCGCCCCTGGCCGGCGCCCTGGTGAAAAACGAGCAAGATGTGCAACTGCTTGAGCGCCTGGCGTTCATGAGCCGTCGCGGCACTCGATAAGGGCTTTTGCCATGCTGCTCAACCTGTTCAATGAAATGCGTGCAGCCAAGGTGCCGGTCTCGGTACGTGAGCTGCTGGACCTGATCAACGCCCTGAAACAACGGGTGACCTTCGCTGACATGGACGAGTTCTATTACTTGTCCCGGGCGATCCTGGTGAAGGACGAACGCCACTTCGACAAGTTCGACCGGGCGTTCGGCGCCTACTTCAATGGCCTGGAGAAACTCGACGACCACTTGCAGGCATTGATTCCCGAAGACTGGTTGCGCAAGGAGTTCGAGCGTTCGCTGAGCGATGAAGAGCGCGCGCAGATTCAATCCCTGGGCGGCCTGGACAAGCTGATCGAAGAGTTCAAGAAACGCCTGGAGGAACAGAAGGAGCGCCACGCCGGCGGCAACAAGTGGATCGGTACTGGCGGCACCAGCCCGTTCGGTTCCGGCGGCTTCAACCCCGAGGGCATTCGCGTGGGCGATGCCGGCAAGCGCCAGGGCAA
This sequence comes from Pseudomonas sp. FP2294, assembly GCF_030687625.1. Classification (NCBI taxonomy): domain Bacteria; kingdom Pseudomonadati; phylum Pseudomonadota; class Gammaproteobacteria; order Pseudomonadales; family Pseudomonadaceae; genus Pseudomonas; species Pseudomonas sp. FP2294. The sequence goes on along the minus strand of NZ_CP117441.1, from coordinate 1,486,765 downwards.
GGCGGTCAAGGTCTGGGACCAGCGCGAGTACAAGAACCTCGATGACTCGGTGGAGCTGGGCACGCGCAATATCAAGGTGGCCCTGCGCCGCCTGCGTAAGTTTGCGCGCCAGGGTGCAGCCGAAGAGCTGGATATCGACGGCACCATCGACCACACCGCCCGTGACGCCGGCCTGCTGAATATCCAGATGCGCCCGGAACGGCGCAACACGGTCAAGCTGCTGTTGCTGTTCGACATCGGCGGCTCGATGGATGCCCACGTCAAGACTTGCGAAGAGCTGTTCTCGGCCTGCAAGACCGAGTTCAAGCACCTGGAGTACTTCTACTTCCACAACTTCATTTATGAATCGGTGTGGAAGAACAACATGCGCCGCACTTCCGAGCGCACCTCGACCCAGGACCTGCTGCACAAGTACGGCGCCGACTATAAGGTGATCTTTATCGGCGACGCGGCCATGGCCCCCTACGAAATCACCCAGGCCGGTGGCAGCGTGGAGCACTGGAACGAAGAGCCGGGGTATGTGTGGATGCAGCGGTTCATGGAGAAGTACAAGAAGCTGATCTGGATTAATCCGTACCCGAAAGACACCTGGGGCTATACCTCGTCGACCAATATCGTGCGGGATTTGATTGAGGACCAGATGTATCCGTTGACCTTGCGCGGGCTTGAAGAGGGGATGCGGTTTCTCTCCAAGTAGGGGGTGGATTCACCGCCGCTATCGCAGGCAAGCCAGCTCCCACATTTGGACTGCATTCACAAAGCAAAATATGTGAATGCATTCTGAATGTGGGAGCTGGCTTGCCTGCGATGCCTTTAGCGATTCGTAAATCGCTGCAAATAGCTCAGATGCTCGCGATGCGCCGTCTCCTGCATCACCGGCGCCAGCCTCACCTTCTCCCCCGGCAGACACTGGGCTAGGCGCGCCAACGCCAATGGCGTCAAAGCCCCCAATCGCGGGTAGCCGCCAATGGTCTGGCGATCATTGAGCAATACAATCGGCTGCCCATCCGGCGGTACCTGGATCGCACCCAACGGGATGCCTTCGGAGATCAGCGACGGCCCCTGATACGCCAACGGCGTGCCCAGCAGGCGCATGCCCATGCGGTCGGCGCGGCTGTCCAGGGTCCATTCGGTATTGAAGGCATCGAACAGGCTCTGGCCACTGAACTGGCCGATCTGCGCGCCGAGGATCACGTCCAGGGGCGCGGTGGATTGCAACCGCTCAACCGGCAACTCACGCAACTCACTGCCGGTACCGGAATACACCAGGGACCCACCTTCAGCCAGGGCCCGGCCAAAACCGTCCAGCCCGCCCAGGGCTTCGCGCCCGACACTGGCACAACTGCCCAGCACCTTGGGCGCGTCAAACCCGCCTGGCGCCGCCAGGTAAGCCCGTGCACCGCGGTGGGGTTGGGTGAAGCGCAAGCGCTGGCCTTTTTGCAGAATGAAACTGCGGCCTGGGCTGATGGCGCGCTCGTCGATGTACGCGCCCAGGTCCGCGCCGGCCAGCGCCAGCACGCAAAGCTCCTCGGCCTGCACGGTAAAACCGCCCAGGGTGATTTCCACCACCGACGCATCCAGCGGATTGCCCAGCAGCCAGTTGGCCCAGGACATCGACACCCAATCCAGCGCGCCGCCCTGGGTCACGCCCAGATGCCGCACACCAAAACGCCCGGCATCCTGCAACAAGCACAGCGCGGTGCTGGCCTCGATCAACAAGCGGCTCATACCTGGGCCTCCAAGGGCGTGTCATCGCCACCCAGGTTGATAAATTCAGCACGCCCGATGGCTTCGAAACGCACACTGTCGCCCGGCTGCATCAGGCTGTAGCCGTCGCGCTCGCGGTCGAACAATTTGGCCGGGGTGCGCCCGATCAGGTTCCAGCCACCCGGGGATTCCACCGGATAGGCTGCGGTCTGGCGCTCGGCGATGCCGACGCTGCCCGGCGCCACCCGTTTGCGTGGGGTGCCCAGACGCGGCGCCGCGAGTTGCTCTTCCACCAGCCCCATAAAGGCAAAACCGGGGGCAAAACCAAGGGCAAAGACCTGGTATTGATGCTGGCTGTGGCGGCGAATCACCTCGTTGACCGCAAGCCCGCTGCGCTGGGCGAGCAAGGTCAGCTCAGGGCCGACGCTGAGGTCGTACCACACCGGCAAGACATGACACTGCCCGCTGCCCTGGGCCTGGGGCTGCAAGCCCGTGAGGGCCTGATTGATCAGTTCCCGCGCCTGTGCCGGACTCAGCGCCAGCAGGTCGTAATGCACCATCAGGGTCGTGTAGGAAGGCACCAGGTCCACCAGCGCCGCGCCAAACCCCTCGCGCAGGCGGCGCGTGGCAGCGAGCATCCAGGGCATGTTGTCTTCGGCGATCACGTCAAACAGGCGCACCATCAGGCAGTCGATGGCTACCACTTCAATCCGTGGGTTCATGCTGGCGTCAACGCCTGGCGAATACGCTGCACCGCCGCCACCGAGCTGGCGTTATCGCCATGCACGCAGAGGGTGTTGGCCTGCAGCAGCAAGGGGCTGCCGTCGCTGGCAACCAGGGTATCGCCACGGGCAATGGTCAAGGCCTGCTCGAGAATGACCTGTGCATCGTGATGCACCGCGCCCGGCAACTGCCGCGAGACCAGATGCCCGGCGTTGTCATAGGCGCGGTCGGCGAAAGCTTCGAACCACAGGGTCACGCCGTACTCATCCCCCAAGGCCTGGGCGGCGCTGTTGTCACGGGTGGCCATCAGCATCAAGGGCAGGCTGGCGTCATACGCCGCCACGGCCTGGATCACTGCACGCAGTTGCGCAGGCTTGGCCATCATGTCGTTGTACATCGCACCATGGGGTTTGACGTAGCTGACCCGGCCACCCTGGGCCCGGCAAATACCATCGAGGGCACCGATCTGGTAATGCAGCAGGTCCTGGATTTCCTGGGGTGCATAGGCCATGGAGCGCCGGCCAAAACCTGCCAGGTCCTGATACGCCGGGTGCGCACCGATCTGCACGCCATGCTGCAACGCCAGGGCGACGGTCTTGCGCATGATGCTCGGGTCGCCGGCGTGGAAGCCGCAGGCGATATTGGCGCAATCAATGAATGGCATGACCTCGGCATCCAGACCCATGGTCCAGGCACCAAAACTTTCGCCGATGTCGCAGTTCAATAGCAGGCGGCTCACGGTGAAGACTCCTGTAGGCTTTATTTTTTTGTAGTGTGGGATCTTTTACCAAGATCTCGCAACGATGTTGTCCTGAGCCCCGACGACGCTTATCGTGAGACAGCCCGATTTTTGGCGCGCAGCCCCTGTTGCGTCCAACTAATAAAAACCGATCCATGCATAAGAAAAAGTTGATCCCATGAATTTGAAGTTCCTCGAAACCTTCGTCTGGGTGGCCCGACTCAAGAGCTTCCGGCTCACGGCAGAGAAGCTGTTCACCACCCAGGCCTCGATCTCCAGCCGCATTGCGGTGCTGGAAGGCGAGTTGGGGGTGAAACTGTTCCTGCGTGACTCGCGTGGCGTGAGCCTGACCCCGGATGGGGTGAAGGTGCTCGAGTATGCCGAGCAGATGATGATCACCATGCAGGGGCTCAAGCAGTCGCTGGAAACCACCAGCAGCAAGGTCGGACGCATCCGTATCGGCGTGATGGACACGGTGATCCATACCTGGCTCAGCCCCTTGGTGACCGAGTTGATGAACCATTTCCCCCTGGTGGAAATCGAGCTGGTCGCCGATACCGCGCTGAACCTCTGCGATCAGCTGCAAAAAGGCTTTCTCGACCTGATCCTGCAAACCGACCTGCTGCGCCAGGAATCGGTGCGCAGCCTGGAGCTGGCCAGCCACCCCATGGGCTGGATCGTCGCCAGCCATTCTATCTACAACCGTGATTACACCTCCCTGGCCGAACTGGCCCAGGAACGGATCATCACCTACTCGAAAAACTCCCATCCGCACCAGGATGTGCTGAGCCTGATGCAAGCCCATGGCGTCGCGGCGCCGCGCATGAACTGCGTGAACTCGGTGTCGGCCATCACCCGCTTGCTGCGCGACGGCTTCGGTATCGGCGCGTTGCCGCCGGTGCTGGTCAGCGAAGAGTTGGCGCGGGGTGAGTTGATATTGCTGCCCATGGCGCAGCGCTTGCCGAACCTGCAGGTGGTGGTGTCGTGGCGGGTGGGGGTGGAGTTGGTGGAGGAAATCGTCGCGCTGTGCCAAAGCGTAGCGGCGCGGTATGCCGAGGAAGTGGGTGAAGAGCGCATGGTGCTCAACCAGAAGAAACCCGATTAAACCTAGCAGGCGCGGGCTTGTGTGAGAGCTGGTTTGTGTGGGAGCTGGCTTGCCTGCGATGCAAGCACCTCGGTACATCAGTTGCATCGCGGTGACGCTATCGCAGCATGGGTATCTACACAACTACTCTCTGGGTATGTGTACATATCCATTGCTGCGGTCACGGCCGCTTAGGGTTCCGCCCTTACGGCGGCTCACTTTGGAGAAGCGCCAAAGTAAGCAAAACGCTCTTGCCGGTATGACTCACCCACATGGGTTACAAATCAGTTCACGCACATAGGTAACAGTTATTAACTGGCAGGGTCGATTTTGTGAGGATCTGACCATGCCCTGGGAAGAGCTGAAACCTATGGACCTCAAAGTGATGTTCATCGCCGCCTATTTGGCTGAAAGAGATACCTTTAGCCAGCTGTGCCGCGACTACCAGGTCAGTCGAAAGACTGGCTACAAATGGGTCGAACGGTACGAGGCTGAAGGACCCAGAGGGCTCGAAGAACGTAGCCGGTGCCGGCACAATCAAACCTATGTTGTGCCTCTTGCTATCAGGCAAGCAATTATCGAGCTTCGTTCTATCGGGGAGACTATTCCCGGGCCGAAGAAGATTCAGAACGACTTGCGCCAGCGTTTTCCCGGGCAGGATCCACCCTCGAAAACCACCATTTACAACATCCTCAAGGCCGCTGATCTGATTGCACCTCGACGTGTGCGTCAGCGCGTGGCTGTCTATCCAAAGCCCCTGTGCAAGGCAGAGACCCCAAATCAGCTCTTTAGCGCTGACTACAAGGGGCAGTTTCTGACAGGGGCCGGAGTGTGGTGTTATCCGCTGACGATCATGGACCATGCCAGCCGCTTTCTACTGGCCTGCCAGGGCATGCGCAATACCAACTTCAAAGAAACCCAACAAACCTTCGAGCGTGTTTTTCGCGAGTATGGCTTGCCTGAACGTATTCGGACCGACAACGGCATACCGTTTGCCAGCACGGGCCGTGCAGGGTTATCACAGCTGTCGATCTGGTGGCTGCGGTTGGGGATTATCCCTGAGCGAATTGAGCCCGGCCGCCCAGATCAGAATGGGCGCCATGAAAGGATGCACCGAACCCTGAAAAGCACTTTGCCCCAACCAGCGGCGATTGCTTGGGAAGCTCAGCAGAAACACTTTGATCGCTTTATGCAGCACTATAATCATGAGCGAGGGCACGAGGCGCTTGGCCAGAAAACACCAGCCTCATGTTATTTGCCCTCACCCCGCGCTTACCCGGAAAAGCTGCCTGAAATGGGGTATGCGAGCCACGTGGAGTGTTACCTGGCTGATAGTAATGGAATCATCAATCGAGCAGGTCTTAGGATCTACATAGGCAATCTGCTCAAGCATCAGACCATTGGAATGGAGCTAATTCGAGATGATGTCTGGGAGGTGATCTTCGGGCCTGTGATCCTAGGCCGTGTCGATGCTAGAGACGCAAAGAACGGGTATGTTTCAATCAAAGTGTCACCTATGTGAATGCACTTTTTTGTAACCTATGTGGTTGTCCCGTACATGCCCCACCACTCGGTGCCTCGCCTAGGCTCGGCATGCCCGCAGTCAGGCATTGCTCCGTGGGCCCGCCGCGATCGGCCATCCATGGCCGTGTCGCGGCTACCCCGGCATCCATGCCGGGGTGCCCACTGCGCAATACCTGCCTGCGGCCATCGTGGTTTAACGGGGCGCCTAAGATCAAGATCAAAAGCCAAATCAAAAGCCAGATCAAAAGCCAGATCAAAAGCCGGATCAAAAGCAGAGCCAGAGCGTGAAGCTGCATTCCTCCCGGTGGGAGCTGGCTCCAACCGGGAGATCTGTGGCGTATTCAGAGGCCTTTGAGGTCCCGCTCTTCAATCGGCCGGCTCTGGCGCAGACGCTTGCCGCCCAGCACCACCCAGTCAATCAAACGGAACAGGCACTCCAGGCCGAACGACAGCAGCATCGCCCCGCCCAAACCCCAGCCCATGGCCTCGGGGGTCAGGAGGATCTGGTAGCTGTAGCCATTCCAGGTTTCCCGGCGGATATCCGGGTCGGCGGCCACCGCCACCTGCAAGGCGCGGATGTACCACGGCCCCTGCATGGCCTGGAACTGCTTGTCCAACGCTACCTGGCGATCGAGCAAACTGCCGAGGCTGTTGGCATCGCTGCGGAATACCGGGTCATCGCTGGCGCGGTAATGGGCGACCAGGGCCTGTAAATCGCCTTTGAAGAACTGCTGCGCAGTGCTTTCAAAACCGCGCAGGCCGGTCTGGGCCTCGATCAAATGGGCCTCGACCCGCTTGGCGTAGTCGTTGATAAACCCCGGGACTTGCACCCCGACCAACAAGCCAATGGCAAACAACACCAGGCGCAGATAGCTGAGCAACATAATCAACGTCCTTATGCAGTTGTGCCCTGGCTGACGCATTCGCCGCGCCGCCATAGGCTCCACTGGCCCGGTTCGTAACGGGTCCAGGTCTCGTTTTCGGTCAAGGGTTCGGTGGCAATCACCGTCACCACATCGTTTGGCGTGGTTTCGGCCTGAAAATCGACGATCACGTCGACATCTTTGAGGCGCGCCGGGCCAAAGGGTGCGCGGCGGGTGATCTGCGCCAGTTTGGTCGAGCAGTAGCAAAACAGCCAATCACCATCACTGAGCAGGCAGTTGAACACGCCCTTGCTGCGGTATTCGGCGCAGGCGGCGATCAGGTCCGGCAGCACCTGCTCGATATCCACGGGCTCGGGAAACGCCTCACGGATGCGGTTGAGCAGGTCGCAGAAGGCGGCTTCGCTGTCGGTATCGCCCACCGGGCGGTAGAACGTGGCCCGGGGCGTGAAGTCGGCGAGTTGGCCGTTATGGGCGAAACACCAATTGCGCCCCCACAACTCGCGGACGAACGGATGGGTGTTGGACAGGCTCACCTTGCCGACGTTGGCCTGGCGGATATGGCCAATCACCACTTCACTCTTGATCGGATAACGCTGCACCAGCAGCGCCACTTCCGACTCGCTGCTGGCCGCCGGGTCCTGGAACAGCCGTAAGCCACGGCCCTCGTAGAAGGCAATGCCCCAGCCATCGCGGTGCGGCCCGGTGCGCCCACCGCGCTGCATCAGCCCGGTGAAGCTGAACACGATGTCGGTCGGTACGTTGGCACTCATGCCCAATAATTCACACATGCCAGGACTCTCGATGCTGGGCAAACAACGTTAAAGACGCGGTTCGACCCGCATACCACTGACGGGGGCCGGCGCACGGCCATAGGGTTCGTCGTCCTCAGGCTCGGCCGCAACCGCTGCCGCAGCGGCGGCTTTCTGCTCACGCCGGGCCTTGGCGGCCCGTTCGATGGGCCAGCGGATCAGCACAAAGACCAGGTACAGGCCAAAGGCGATCATGGCGTACATCAGCAAGTCGGACACCGCCCGCCAGGCGTTATTGCCCACTTTGAGCAACAGATCCAGGGCGGTGATGGCCACGGCCGGGGCGAATTGCTCCTTGACCGGGTCGACAATGGTCGGGCTCAACAGCAGCACCGCCATCAGCAACCGCAGCGGTTCGCGCAGCCAGCGCCAGATCCAGCGGGTCAGGCGAAACCACACCAGCAGGCAGCCCAAAGCGGCGAAGGCGTAGAGGCCCCAAGCGGTCAGATAGTCGTTCTCGGTCATGGTGTCCATGGCAAGGTAGGCAAACAGGCCCGTATGATAACGGCTTTTGAGTGCCACGGCTGCAACGCCGTCGGCCCACCCCCAGACAGAGAGTGATCCATGCCTTCATCGACCCACGCCGCTGCCGCCCCGATTGCCCGCCAGGATTCAGGCCAGGACCCGTACGCCTGGTTGCAGGAGCGCGACAACAGCGAGGTGCTCGACTACCTCAAGGCCGAAAATGCCTGGCAAGAGGCGCAACTTGAGGAGCAGAGCGCGTTGCGCGAAAGCCTGTTCCAGGAGATCAAGGGCCGTATCCTCGAGACCGACCTGTCACTGCCCTCGCCCTGGGGCCCGTACCTGTATTACACACGCACCACTGCCGGTGACGAATACGCGCGGCATTACCGTTGCCCACGCCCGGCCGACGACAGCCAGCAGATCGACGAAAGCGCCGAAGAATTGCTGCTGGACCCGAATGTGCTGGCCAATGGTGGTTTTTTCTCTCTCGGTGCCTTCAGCATCAGCCCGGACCACAAGCGCCTGGCCTACAGCCTGGATACCAACGGCGAAGAGATCTACACCCTGTACGTGAAGGAATTGTCTTCAGGCAAGGTCAGTGAACTGGCCTTCGAAGACTGCGACGGCAGCATGACCTGGGCCAACGACAGCCTGACGCTGTTCTTCGGTGAACTGGACGACACCCATCGCCCGCACAAGCTGTATCGCTATCGGCTGGACGGCACCGCCGCCGAAGAAGTGTTTCACGAGCCCGACGGGCGCTTTTTCCTGCATTGCTACCGCTCCAGTTCCGAGCGCCAATTGCTGCTGTCGCTGGGCAGCAAGACCACCAGCGAAGTCTGGGCCCTGGACGCCGAGCAGCCGCAACAGGCATTTGCCTGCCTGGCGCCACGGGTTGAAGGCCATGAATACGATGTCGACCACGGCAAGCTGGACGACCAATGGACCTGGTTTATCCGCAGTAACCGCGATGGCATCAACTTTGCGCTGTTCCAGGCGGCTGACAACGGCAGCGTGCCCACTGAAGACCAGTGGCACAACCTGATTGCCCACGATGACGCAGTGATGCTCGATGGCGTGACCCTCAACGCCCGGGCCATGACCCTGAGCCTGCGCATTGGCGGCTTGCCGGTAATCGACGTGCACCCACAAGGCCTGCCGACTTACCGCGTGGAATTACCAGACGCGGCCTACAGCCTGTACGTGCAAAACAGCCTGGAATTCGACAGCGACAAGATCCGCCTGCGCTATGAAGCACTCAATCGTCCGGCCCAGGTCCGCCAGTTGGAACTGGCCAGCGGCGCGCAGCAAGTGCTCAAGGAAACCCCGGTATTGGGCGTGTTCAATGCCGACGATTATGTCAGCCAGCGGCTATGGGCCACTTCTGCCGATGGTACCCAGGTGCCGATCAGCCTGGTGGTCAAGCGCGACCAGGTGGGCCAGCCAACGCCGCTGTACCTGTACGGCTACGGCGCCTACGGTTCGAGCCTCGACCCGTGGTTTTCCCATGCGCGCCTGAGCCTGCTGGACCGTGGCGTAGCGTTTGCCATTGCCCATGTGCGCGGTGGCGGCGAATTGGGCGAAGCCTGGTACCGCGCCGGCAAGCAGGAGCACAAGCAAAACACGTTCAGCGATTTTATCGCCTGCGCCGAACACCTGATCGCCGAGGGCCTGACCACCTCCAAACAACTGGCTATCAGCGGCGGCAGCGCCGGCGGGCTGTTGATCGGTGCCGTGCTCAACCAACGCCCGGAGCTGTTCCAGGCGGCGATTGCCGAAGTGCCTTTTGTCGATGTGCTCAACACCATGCTCGACCCGGACCTGCCACTGACCGTCACCGAGTATGACGAATGGGGCAACCCACAGGAGCCCGAGGTGTATGAGCGGATCAAGGCCTATGCGCCCTACGAAAACGTCAGCGCCCAGGCCTACCCGGCGATGCTGGTGATCGCCGGCTATAACGACAGCCGCGTGCAGTACTGGGAAGCCGCCAAATGGGTGGCCAAGCTGCGGGCCACCAAGACCGACGACAACCTGCTGCTGCTCAAGACCGAACTGGGCGCCGGCCATGGCGGCATGAGCGGGCGTTACCAGGGTTTGCGTGATGTGGCCCTGGAATACGCCTTTGTGTTCAAGGCCCTGGGGCTGGTTTAAGAACCCGCCGCCTTCGGCTTGCTGTCGTTTTGCTGCAGGCCGGGCAAGGTCTGGTCCTTGGGCGGCTTGGGCATTTCAATCGGTGGCAACGGCACCCCGGCCCCTTGTGGCTTGGGTGCGGTTGGCGGGGTGATTTGCGGATAGGGGGTCGGCGTTGCAGTGCCCGGCGCGCCGGTGGTGGTCGCCGGCGTGTTCGGCACCGGTTGCAACTGCTGGGCATGTGCGGCACCCAATGTGAGCACACTTCCTACAATGACCGCTAGAATGCTGCACTTCATCGATGGCTCCATGGCCTGACTGTTAACCAGTCCCAAGGCTACTCCCAACCGCGCAAGAATGCCCTTCCCAATGAGATTTCCATGAAACGTTTCGTGCTGCTCGACACCACCCCGATCCCCGATAACGGCGGCGCCCTGTGCCTGTTCGAATACGGCGAGGATTTTGTGATCAAGATCCAGGGCGGTGACGGCGGGCAATTGATGAACACGCGCATGCACGGTTCCGAAGATGCCCTGGCAGAGATTCCCTGCCGCAAGGTCGCCGGACGCCCCGGTTCACGGGTATTGATTGGCGGCCTGGGCATGGGCTTCACCCTGGCCTCGGCCCTCAAGCACCTGGGCAAGACGGCCGAAGTGGTGGTGGCTGAATTGGTGCCGGGCGTGGTGGAGTGGAATCGCGGCCCGCTCGGGGAAAAATCCGGCAACCCGCTGCAGGACCCGCGCACCGTGATCCGCCTGGAAGACGTGGCCAAGGTGCTGCAGGGCGAGCCCCAGGGCTTTGATGCAATCATGCTCGACGTCGACAACGGCCCCGAAGGCCTGACGCAGAAAGCCAACAGCTGGCTGTACTCCGCCGGCGGCCTCAGCGCCTGCGCCAAGGCCCTGCGCCCCAAGGGCGTGCTGGCCGTGTGGTCGGCCAGCGCCGACAAGCAGTTCAGCGACAAATTGCGCAAGGCCGGCTTCAAGGCCGAGGAAGTGCAAGTCTTTGCCCATGGCAACAAGGGCACCCGGCATACCATCTGGATTGCCGAGAAACTCAAGGGCTGAAGGGCGCGCCGGTCAGATCGAGCGGCGCAGGCGATTCAGATGCCGCAAACCTTCCAGCACCAGCACCACCACCGCCAGCCAGATGGGCAGGTAGGTCATCCACTGGCCCGGCTTGAGGCTGTCGCCCAGCATCAGCGACACCGCCACAAGCAGCACCGGCTCAGCGTAACTGAGCAGACCGAACAGGCTGAAGGGCAACAGGCGGCTGGCGAGGATGTAGCAATAACCTGCCGCCGCACTGACCAGGCCCATCACTGGCACCAGCCAGTACAACGCCGGGCGCTGCGCCAGCGTCTCGCCGATGGGGTGGCCGCCGAGGATGAACCACAGCGCCACCGGGATCATCAGCATCATGTCCAGCCATAAACCACCCAGGTTGTCGGTGCCACAGCGCCGGCGCAGGACGAAATACAGCGGGTAACCGACGCAGACCACCAGGGTGGTCCAGGAAAACCCACCCGTGCGGTACAACTCATTGCCCACCCCCACCGCAGCCAACACGGCGGCAATCTTTTGCAGATGGGAAAGGCGTTCGCCATAAACGATACGCCCGGTAATGACCATGGTCAGCGGCAACAGGAAGTAACCCAAGGAAACGTCCAGGCCGTGGCCATTGAGCGGCGCCCACATAAAGATCCATAACTGCACGCCCACCAGCGCGCTGGTCAGCACCACGCAGGGCAGCAAGGCCGGTTTCTCGCGCAAGCGCTTGTAGATCAGCGGCACCCATTGCCAATCCCCGGACAGGGCGAGCAGCAGCGTCATGAAGGGCAACGAAATAAGGATTCGCCAGGCAAATATCTGCTGGCCATCCAAGGGCTCAAGAAGAGAGGTAAAGAAATACAGCACGCCAAACAGGAAGGAAGCGGAAACCGCCAGAACAACACCTTTAGACACAACAGCCTCTACAACAAATTGCATGTATTGAATTGAAGACCGAGCCGTTGAATATAAGCAAAATGAGCATCAAAACTTATTAACACGCACCACAAACTTACAACTCACACAGAATATAATTCCAGAGTCATGAATTTATAAGCACAGGGTAATTCGTCGTTTTTTATTATTGGAAAGACGATCATCAGACTCTTCAACCCACCCGACTTCGGTGATAGGCAGCAGCACGCTCTGGACGAGCGCCTCTGATTTGAAACGCCACAACGCCAGCCGCGGAGGCTGATATCGTGATGGGAAAACCCGATTGCACGGGAAACTAACAGTCGCCCGGAAAGACCAGGCTTATTGAATACTCGACACCACAGCGGCGGTGGGCCAAGAGGCGCCACATTAAAGAACTTGGCAAAGTTAGTCCAACACTTTCTCGCCCCAGACTAACTTTTGCGCTCATTAACTTCCCAACGGTTTTTAAATAGATAGGCGGGCATTATTACCCCGCTCCACAGCACCCCGTCGCCGGCCGGCACCCGGGCTGAAAAAGCCAAGGGCTTATTGCCCCGCGAGCAGCTAGAATCAACGCCATCCGTGATCCACTAGAAAACAGGAGCCATGATGAGCTCAAGCAACCCGCCCTCCCACACCGCCAAGCTGGACCGCATCCTCGCCGATGCCCAGCGCGACCGGGAAATGGGCTACCGCGACAAAGCCCTGAAAATGTACCCCCATGTGTGTGGCCGCTGTGCCCGTGAATTCGCCGGCAAGCGCCTCAGCGAGCTGACTGTGCACCACCGTAACCACAACCATGACGACAACCCCCAGGACGGTTCCAACTGGGAATTGCTCTGCTTGTACTGCCATGACAACGAGCACTCGCGCTATACCGACCAACAGTATTTCGGCGAAGGCTCCACCAGCAGCCCGACCATCGCCAAGGCCACGCACAACCCGTTTGCGGCGTTGGCGGGGTTGATGAAGAAGGACGACTGACGGTCGTCGCTGAACGTTGCGACGTCATCGCGGGCAAACCCGGCTCCCACATTTGAAATGTGTTCACCTGTGGGAGCCGGGCTTGCCCGCGATGACAATCGCCCAAACAGGCCATGTCTATAGCGACCGCTGCTCGAGCAATCCCCGTATAATTGCGGTTTTTCTCGAAGGCACCCTCTCCCGTGGGCAATAAACGCTACAGCTGCATCGGTCTGTATAACCCCAAATCCCCCGAAAACGTCGGTTCGGTCATGCGCGCCGCCGGCTGCTATGGGGTGGCTTCGGTGTTCTACACCGGTAAACGCTATGAGCGGGCCCGGGACTTTATTACCGACACCAAGAAAGTCCACCACGACATCCCGCTGATCGGCATCGACGACCTGAAAAAGATCCTGCCTCTGGGCTGCATTCCGGTTGCCGTGGAGTTGGTGGACGGTGCCCGGCCGCTGCCGGAATACACCCATCCTGATCGCGCGCTGTATATCTTCGGCCCCGAAGATGGCTCCCTCGATAAAGAGATCCGCGAGTGGTGCGAAGATGTGGTCTACATCCCGACCACCGGCTGCATGAACCTCGCGGCCACCGTCAACGTGGTGCTCTACGATCGCCTGGCCAAGGGCAATAACACCCGTTCGGGGCCCAAGTACTGATTTGGCGGGAACATCCACCTCTGGCCCGCAGTCAGTTACATATCTATGGCCCTTTGTTGGAGACAGACCATGAGCGACAGCAAAACCCTCAAACCCATGATTGAATCGACACCGTTCCAGACCCAGCCGACCCAGAACGTCCAGGGCTGGGAGCGCATTGGCTCACTGGCCGGTGGCGTAGTGATGATGGGCAAGGGCATTCGCCGCGGTGGCTTTTTCGGCCTGATCCAGGTGGCGATTGGTGGTGTGGCCTTGGCGCGCGGGATCAGCGGCCATAGTTCGGCCAAGTCGCTGCTGGAAAAAAGCCGCCAGGATATGAATAGCGTGCGCACCCGCATCGAGCGCGCGGGTGAGGAACTGAAGAACCTCAAGACTCGGGCTGAAGTGGCTGCCGAAAAAACCGCGCCCTGAGGCACAAGCCAAAGGTGGGGGCTGGTTTAGTCGGGGCGCAGCATAGGTATCTACGCAACTCTTTCGTGGTTCTTGGGGTTGTGTGCATATCCGTTGCTGGGGTCACGGCGGCTATTGGTTCCGCTCTTACAGCGGGTCACTTTTGGAAAAGAGCCCCAAAAGTAACCAAAAGGGCTCTTGCCCCACCACTCGGCACCTCGCCTAGGCTCGGTGTGCCCGTCATCCGACATTGATTTGGGGGGCCGCCGCGATGGGCCATCCATGGCCCAGCGCGGCTAACCCGGCGTCCTGCCGGGTTACCCCCCAAATCAAAATCGGATGACGGCCAGCGTGGTTTAACGGGGCGCCTAAGATCAAGATCAAGATCACAAGCAAAGCGAGGCGACCTGATCGTCGAGGCGTGCGCAGACTCCTGTGGGAGCTGGCTTGCCTGCGATGACGGTAGCTCAGTCAGCACATTGGCCACTGGTAGACCGCCATCGCAGCGATGCGGCGACCCAACTCCTACACAAACCTGCTTCCACCGTTGAGCTTCAGCGCAGCAATTTGCTGTCGAGCACCTCCGAGGATTGGCCGATCACGCTTTCGGCCAACTGCACAAACTCCTTGGTGCTGAAGCTGTCCAGGCGCATCAGTGCCTGGGTCAGGTCGTCCAGGGAGCGTTTGTTGTGGGTTTTCAGGCGGATTTCACGATCCAGCTCCTGCAACACCACCACTGCCCGCGCCACTGTGGCGCCGTTGACGTGCTCACCGCGTAACGTCGTTACGCCCTTGCCGTCCTTGCTCAAGCGCGCCTGTATCGCCCCATAACGCTCATCGCTGATACCGCCTGCGCGACGCAGCAGTTCGATGGCGTAATACTCCGCGAGGCCCTCACTGATCCAGTCACTGCCCTGATGGTCATTGAACCGGCCAATGGCCTGCACCACTTCGCGGATCAACGGGCTACTGCCGTTTTCACTGACCAGCGGCGTACGGCTATTGAGGTACACCGAATCGCGCCCGGCGAACGCGCCGCGGCGCATCGGGTCACTGGCGCCCACCAGCAGCAGCTTGGCCGGATGCCGGGGAAACGCCGCTTGTACCTGGGGCCAGACAAATGTCAGCAAGGTCAGCACGTCCATGCGGCGCATGGCCTGGCCCTTGGGCGAGGACACGGTGATTTCGGTTTCGCCCAGGCGCACCCGGCGGCTGCCCAGGCTGCCGGCGACCATCCAGCCGGTGGGCCGGTCGAACAGCCGGGAGACATTGTCGATACGGAACTTGTGCTTGCCAATCCGTGGCCAGGCGGTCTCGACGCTTTTCCAGCCCGGCGGCAGCTCGAAGGTCAGCCGGGACACCAACTCCACGCCGTCCTGCTGGTCCAGGCGAGCCGCCGGCACCAGATCCTCGCCGCGAAACAGCGCCCAACTGGGGGTCATGCGCGACTCGTAGATGCCGGCCTTGCGCGCATGGCTCAGGCGCACGCGGTAGGTCAGGCTGGCCTTGTCGGCGCCCGGCTGCCACAGGCCGCGACTGGCCCCCGCGTCAGGCGTGACCTGCCACTGGCCATCGGCCTTGAAGTCGCTGTAGTCACCGTCGCGACCCAGGTCGAAATTCAGGCTGCGCACAGCCGAACCCTGGGACAGGCTCAGGCGCACCTCGGCCTGATCGCTCTGGGGCAACAGTTTGACGTGATAATCGAGGTCGACCTTTTTCGCCGACCACGCCGACGCGCTCAACCCCAGCAATAGCAGGCTCGCCGCCAGCTTGGCTTGGACCGTCATACGCTCTCCTCAGCCTGCGCGGAAAATCAGGTAGTCCTCCCAATCGTCCTCGGGCACGCTGCCTTCGCTGAGCATGCGGCCGGACTGGGAAATGCGTTCGTGGTGCACCGCATCGCGGTCACCGCAGACCAGGTGGTGCCAGAGCGGCAAATCCTTGCGCTCACTGACCAGGCGATAGCCACAGGTCGGCGGCAGCCACTTGAACTGGTCGGCCTGGCCCGGGGTGAGCTGGATGCAATCGGGCACCGAGTCCCGGCGGTTAGGGTAGTCGGTGCACTGGCAGGTTTTCAGGTCCAGCAGTTTGCAGGCGATACGCGTGTAATAGACGCTGTTGTCGTCTTCGTCTTCAAGCTTTTGCAGGCAGCACAGGCCACAGCCGTCGCACAGCGACTCCCACTCCTCCTGGTCGAGGTGCTCAAGGGTTTTGCGTATCCAGAAAGGTTCGACTTTAGCGGCCATGGCTCTACATCAGTATCGGTAGGTGAAAAGGTCGCCAGTCTAGTGCCCAAGCCCCCTGGGGCCAAGCGCTTACGACTGCCGGTAAGGCGAGACTTGTCAGACGTGCAGTGGCGACGTAGCTTTGAAGGCCGTTTTTTTCATCAGGATGCGCTTATGAGCACTGAGCCACGCGTTGCCGATTATCCGATTCATCCGCAGTTCACCGAACGTTGGTCGCCGCGTGCGTTTACCGGCGAGAGCATTGCGGTGGAAACCCTGCTGAGTTTCTTCGAAGCCGCACGCTGGGCACCTTCGGCTTATAACTCGCAGCCCTGGCGCTTTTTGTACGCGCGGCGCGATACGCCGGATTGGCAACGGTATCTGGGCCTGCTGAACGAGTTCAACCGTGGCTGGGCACAACATGCGTCGGCATTGGTGATCGTGATCTCGAAAACCGACTTTGCGGTGCCCGGCGCCAGTGAAGAAACCCCGGCACTCTGGCACACCTTTGACACCGGCTCGGCCTGGGGCCACCTGGCGCTGCAGGCCAGCCTCAGCGGCTGGCACACCCACGGCATGGCCGGTTTCGATCAGGAGCTGACCCGCAAGGAACTGAAGATCCCCGAGGGTTATGCGCTGCACGCGGCCGTCGCCGTGGGCAAGCTCGGTGACAAATCGACTCTGGCGGACTACCTGCAGGCCCGGGAGGCTCCCAGCCCGCGCCGGCCTTTGACCGAGTTGGTGGCTGAAGGGGATTTCAACCTTTAAGCACGGGATCCGCCTGTGGCCAGGGCAGTCGCCCCCCCCTGCCGTTAAACACCGGCAGGGGGCATCGCAAGTTGCTCAAGGGGCTTTAGCGACAAGGCTGGCAAACGCCCTGCGCAGTTCCTCCTTCTGTCGCTTATAAGCCGCCATCACCACCGGCACCATAAACTCCGCGCCCTGCGAATCCATATCCACCGGATAAATCTTCTGGTCTTTGGCCGAATACATAAAGTTCTTTAATTGCAGATCATTGTGATAGATATCCTTGGCCTCCATTTGCGCCAATACATCATCCATTAATGATCGCGCTTCTGGCGGCAAACTGTTTCTTTCAAACTTACTGAGATCCACGCCATCGACTTTGCCCATCTTTATATATTTACGACCGTCCTCGATGATCACACTTGCAAACCCCTCACCATAATATTTATTCAGCGATATCGCCTCCATGCTGACGTATTTAGCGGGAGGTTTGATTGAGGTAGGGCCAAGATCCTTGTAGACACTTTTCCCGTCGCGACTTGCGTAGATGACCCCCTCGCCGCCAAGTCCAATCACCTCCCCCAGATCGTCTGCCACCGATTGCGGAGCGGCGCCGGGCAAACGCAGGCGCTGCCACTGATCGCCCTGTACATGCTGAACCAGCAGCGGCGTCTGCCGACCTTTGTGATAGATCCGAGCCTGCACCACCCCATCCTCGGTACGGGTGACTTGGCGGACTTCATAGACCGCAGTCTTACCAGCGCTGTCGGTGTGGCGGATATGGGACAGGTGGCCATCAGCCGCGACGTAGACCCCCTGACTATTGCGCGAAAGCCCGGCAATGCTTGCGGGTGCAACGCTGTACTCGAGCAGCATCCGATTGCTCAGCTCACTGCCCGGCGCAATACGCGCCACGGCGAGCGTGCCGCCCATCGCCTTGGTTTCTGCGGTGAACCCTTCAAGGGGCCCGCCATAAGGCCGCATCTTGTCGGCGTCGAAGGCATACCATTTGCCGCCCTGGAGCACCGCACCGCCCTCGACACGCTGCCCTGCGACCCTGAACGTGCCCGTGGCCGCGGTGCCATAGTCCTTACTGACCGCCTTCAACAAGTCATAGCTGCCGGAAGCCCCCCTGAGCCGGTTAACCGCCTCAATCCCTTTGGAAACGCCTTTGCCGACCAACCTGGCACCGCCGACCGCCAACTCGCCCCACCCGCCAAGGGGGTTCAATGCACTGATCGTGGCAGCCCCAATGATCTTTGCGCCCTGTAAAACCTTCGCCGCTGCGGATAACGCAGTCCCACCCAATCGGCCCAATTTCCCTGCGTTTGCAGCGCCAGCGCTGAGCAAGCCAAAGATATCCAGCGCAAGGTCAGTAGCCCCTTCGCCATAATTACCCTGCTGGAAATTGCCAATCGCCGAATAAAACGGAACAAGGCTCAACAGATACGCTTCAGCCACTGCTGCCCTGCCCCGCTGTTTGTCCAACGTGGTCTGCCCCCGCGCGTGTTCCTTTATGTCGGGATCATCGAGATCAAGGTGTTCAACAAATGCATCGGCGATGTATCGAGTGCGATCCGAAGCAAAGCTATCCAGTAACGCGTTGCTTACCGGAACGCTTTGTTTTTTCTGCTGCACAGCGTCATTGCGCGGTACGAACTCTCGGGTCTCGCGGACAAGATTGGCCTTTCTTGAAGTGCGCACATCCGCTCGCCAGAGGTCCGTCGATCGAATAACACCTTGGGCAAAGTTGATTTCGTATGCTGCAGGCTCACCCTCCCCTTCAATTTTCAACAGCAGTTCCTGCCCCTTGGGATGATCGGTTTTATCCGCAAATCCAAGGCCTAGCGTGTGGGACAGGTTTTGATAGAAGGTGATTTTTCCATATTCGAATTTCTTCCGATCCGCCAATGGAAGCTGTGCGATCAAGTGTTTGATGGCGACAGCGATCGCAGCCTTTTTACTCCGGATCGTGTCATTGAACTGCTGGTTGAATGCCTCGGTTATGCCAAATCGGTGATTGGCATTCAATTCGGCCAGGGGAATGCGACTGTCCGCCGAATAGAACACCGCCGGCGACGGCAGGTCCATCATGGCGATATCCAACAGCGAATGATGGCCGACCAGTGTGGTTGCCGGTGTTCCGGGGCCACCACGAGGATGATGGGTGGTGTTGATCAACGGCTCTTCAAAAAGCCCGCCCAGCTCGCCAAACCGGTGCTTGAGCGCCTTCAGGGCCATCGCTTTGCGACTGGGAATGTCCTTATCCAAGGACTGGCTGGCAGTGATCATTTGCCGCTGGCGGGTGTTGAAGGTGGTTTGCAGCAGGTTCAGCTCTGCGTCGGTGTAGCGCTCATCCTCCTTGCGTTCGAGCAGGCCATTGACCACACCCCAGCCCACCAGGGCCGCCCGCTGCACATCGCGGGTAAGACCAGGATCGGCCGTGCCCGCACTTTCTGCCTGCTGCATGACCTGGGCGAAGGTCATGTTCGGCACTTTCCCCGGCGACTGGGCCTCGATGGTCGCCGCAGCAATTGCCAGGCTGACCCAGGCCGGGCTGCCATAGGTCACCCGGTCCGGGATGTCCTTGACCAGAAATTCAGGCGCCTTGCGGGCCAGCAACCCATAGGCGCCTACCCCGGCCATCTGCGGGCTGGTCTTGCCACTGCTGCTCAGGTGCCTGCTCAACCTGTCCACCACGAAGGAGGCAGGTTTGCCCCAGTGCGCATCGCTGGCCAGGTCGAAACCCGCCACCTTGTTGCGATGAGGCGCGGCGATGGACTGCGGATCCAACTGCACCGCGATGGCGGCCAGCAGATAGTCGTTGACGCTGCGGTCGGTGGCTATCCCGCCCATTTGCTCTTGCAGATGCTTTCCCAGCCGCTGCCCTTCAGCGGAACTCACCAGGGATTCCAGGGCCTTGACGGGGTTGCTCGATACCGGTGTGGCAACGGGCTGGCGCTGGTCCAGAAAATCCAGCAGCCCCTGGCCTTGTGCGCCCTGCGGCTGCTCTGCGAGGTGGCTCTGGGCGAACGCACCCAGCCTGCGTTGCTCATCCGGGCTCATGGGCACCGGCCACGACAACCCTCCGCCAAAATCGCCAAGCGGATGCTCCAGGGCTCTTGCAGTGACTGCATCGGCGAGGCTGATGAGATGAAAGTGGCTGAGGGGCAGGAACAGGCCGAGGTGCCTGATGACGCTCGCCAAAGTGGCGCTCTTGCCGTCTGCCAGGGGATAGGAGGAGCCGGCGTCTATGTCCAGGGGGGTATGCGCCAACGCGGCCTGCACTGCCTGGGGTGTGGCGTTTACCCCCAGCCGGGTGGCGACTTCGTAGAGCTTTTGCCCCAGTACCTTGAGGTTCTGCCTGTCGCCCAGTGCAGCCTCAAGGCCTGGCTTCTCCTCGACCAGGCTGATCCGGACCTCTTCGCCGCCAGTTGCCAGGTTGGATTCCGTCGGTGGGGTGCTGACGGGATCAGCCAACGATGCGGGCAGCATGGCCCCCAGAGACGGTTGCGAAGCAACAGAGCGCGATTCAAGCATGGAGAGGCCTCCCTTCTTAAGGTCAGTGAGCCTCCCACGTTGCCGCCAGCGATAAAATCAGATGCGCGCTACTCGCGATGTGGGGTGTTTCAGTATCCCCGCTCGAAACTCACCTCGCCACGCAGCGAATCCTTGGCCTGGTACGCCCGCAGATTTTCGACAAACAGTGCCACCATGCGTCGCGGGCAGGTCGGCGCCGAGCTGTGGCCGGTCAGCAACAAGCCCCAGGCGGTCCAGAACGGATGGCGCTGTGGCAGTGGTTCCTGGCGACAAACGTCGATGACCGCGCCGGCCAGGTGCCCTTCTTTCAGGGCCTCGACCAGATCGGCATCCACCACCGCCACACCCCGGCCGACGTTGATAAACAGGCCGGTGGGTTTGAACTGCTTAAACAGCGCCGCATCGTACAGATCGTGGGTATTGGGGGTGTTGGGCAGCAGGTTGACCACATAGTCCACCTCGCCCACCAGACGGCCCAGTTGATCCGGCCCGGCTACCTCGATAAACGGGGCCTGCTCCCGGGCTTGGCTGGCAATGCCGTACAACTCCACACCAAAGGGCAGCAGGAATTGCGCCACGCTCTGGCCGATATCACCGGTGCCGACAATCAGCACCTTGCGCCCCGCCAGGCTCTGGCCCATGCGGTTGTCCCACTTGCGCTCGACCTGGCTGACCAGGCGCGCCAGCACCTCACGCTCGTGACCGAGCATGTAGGTGAGCACGTACTCGGCCATCACCTGGCCAAAAATGCCGACCGCGCGGGTCAGGCGATAATCCCGAGGCAAGCCATCGGCCAGCAGCGGCGTGATGCCAGCCCAGGTCGATTGCAGCCATTGCGGGTGATGGCCCTGGCGCAGCAGGGTTGCCAGCAGGTCCGGCTGGCCCAGCCATACCGGGCAATCGGCGGCATGGCGCGACAATTGGGCCGAGTCGCCACTGGTCAGGACTTCAAGATCCGGCGCCGCTTCGCGCAGCAGTCGGGCGTACAGCGGGTGGTCCTGTTCTGCTATCAGAACGCGCATGGTTCAAACCTTTCAAAAACAGTGCAGGCGGCCACCGACAGCAAACTGACTGCAGGGCTCGGGACTCGCCAGGTCATTCGATTCAAACGTGTCCCGAGCGGGACACGGGTCGATCACATCGGGTCGTTACGGCGCAGCAGTTCTTCGGGCAAGTGCTCGATGTACTCGTCATCCGGCGGTGGCATTTGCAGGTGGTAGCCCTGCTTTTGCAGGTTGTCCAGGACCGCGACGATATCTTCCTGCTGCAGTTTGCGTTCCGGCGTCAGCACCAGGTTGAACGCGTGTACCGGCTTGCCGAACACGGTCAGCAGGCCCTCGGGCACGCGTTCCAGGGCATCGCTTTTGAGCACATAGAGGTACATGCCTGCGCGTTTCGGGCTGCGGTAGATGGAACAAATATGTTTCAAGGCTGTTCTCCGGCAGTGGCCAGGCTGTCGAGCAGCGCCTGGCCCATCAACTCGCGGCGCCAGCCACGCAGCGAGTCAGGCAATTGGTAAGGCCCATCGGGGTAGCCACTCTTGACCAGTGCCTCGAGGGTTTTCTTGCGCAGCATCAGCTCCGGGGCCATGTCCAGGCGTTCGGCGAAGGTCTGGCCGAGGGCGCGCAGTTGCTTGATCAGCACAGCGGCATCCACCGGCAACGGCTCAGGCACGGCCGGCGGCCATTGGTCCATCGGCACACTGGCGGCACGCTTGATCAGGCCCAGCAGGAATTCGCCGTCCTGGCGCACGGTACGCGGGTGCATGTCTTCGATTTTGCCCAAGGCCGCGAGGTTATCCGGCTGCGACTTGGCCAGGGGCCATAGCGAGTGTTCGCGGACGATGCGGTTGCGTGGCAGGTCGCGGGCACGGGCTTGCTGCTCGCGCCAGGCGCACAGTTCGCGCAGGACGGCGAGCTGGGCACGGGACAGTTTCCAGGCCAGCTTGGCGTCGCGGTACACCTCGTAAGGGTCGATTTCCCGGCGCAGGTTGGCCACCAGCTCGGCGCCGTCTTCCAGAACCCAGGCGTATTTTTCGTCCGACAGTCGCGGACGCAGGCGTGTATAGACTTCCGCCAGGTGCACCGCGTCTTCGGCGGCGTAACTGACCTGGGTCTCGGACAATGGCCGCTGCAGCCAGTCCGAACGGGTCTCGCCCTTGGGCAACTCGATGTCCAGCACCGCTTGCACCAGGCGCGAGTAGCCCATGGAGAAACCGAGGTTCAAGTAGGCGGCTGCCAGTTGGGTGTCGAACAATGGCACCGGCAGGCTGCCGGTCAGGCGCAGCAGCACTTCCAGGTCTTCACTGCAGGCATGCACCACCTTGATCACCGCCGGGTTTTCCAGCAAGGCGGCCAGGGGTTGCCAGTTATCAATGGTCAGGGGATCGATCAGATAAGCGCGTACACCATCCCCGATCTGGATCAACCCGGCGATGGGATAGAAGGTGTCGACCCGCATGAATTCGGTGTCGAGGGCGACGAATGGCAACTGCTGCCATTCGGCGCAATGCTGGCCGAGGCTATCGTTGTCGCAGATCCAGTGAATATCGATGGCCACACGGCTCTCCCTTGAAGAATGGCGCGCAGTATATATCGCCCGCGGGACTTTCGAGCACCCGCAGTGTGCCAGCCATCATGAAAACTCTGACAGGAGAGGAAGAATAGCCCGACAGTTGAGGGTTATCCTCTTTTGCGCAGCACATAAACCCGCCACAGGGCCGAGCCGGGCATGAACTCTTGCTGGTTCAGCACCGTAAAGCCCGCCTGGCGAAACTCCGCTTCCACCTCCACACGATGGGACAACAAGGGTTGCCCTGTGCCCGGCGGGTGGAGCTGACGATGGCGGCTGTCGCTGTCCACCGCGACAATCACCGTGTCGCGGCTGACCCGGTGAAACTCGCGCAACAGCGTCAGTCGCGCCTCGACACTGGAGACGTGGCGAAACAGTTCCAGGCAAAAAATACAGTCCACCGCGTTGGCCGACAGGCCGATGGAAAATGCCGAACCCTGGAACGTCTTGATCCGCCGCAGAAAGGCCGCGCCATAGTGGCTCTGGGCATGATCAAGCATGGTCTGGGAAAAGTCCGAGGCCAGGATCACGCGATTGCTGTGCTCGGCCAGCACCGGCCAGAAGCGTCCCGCCCCACAGGCCAGGTCCAGCAACAGGCCGGGCTCCCCCGCGACTTTCAGAGCCTGGCGCACCAGGCGCTCGTCGCGCCATAACCACAGGCGCCGCAACAAGCCTGGCGGCCGTGGGTCAGCACAGACGCGAGCGTGGTCACGGTCACAGCGCGCGGCGAATTCAGCCTCGATGGACGATGGGGGTTGCGACGACATCACGGTACTCATGTAGATGAACCGGTCTCTACGGACACTGGACTTTCAGCTTAATCACCCCCGCGTGAAAAAAAGGTCGAAAGACTCAGGGTTCATCATCACGCCTGGTGCAGGTACCAGCGCCAGTCCTGCTCGCCCACCTCGCCCATGAACTGCCGGTACTCGGCCCGCTTGACCGCCAGGTACACGCCGAGAAATTCCTGGCCGAACGCTTCACGCGCCCAGGCCGAACCTTCCAAGGCACGCAAAGTGGTGAGCCAGTCGGTGGGCAGCAGCTCCTTGGCCTGGGCATAACCGTTGCCCGTCACCGGCGCGCCGGGATCGCGCTGCTCGCGAATGCCACGGTGGATCCCCGCAAGGATGGCCGCCGCCGCCAGGTACGGGTTGGCATCGGCGCCACAGATGCGGTGTTCGATATGCCGCGAAAACGCCGGCCCACCCGGCACCCGCAGGCTGACGGTGCGGTTGTCGACACCCCAGGTGGCCGCCAGCGGCGCATAACTGTTGCTCTGGAAACGCCGGTAAGAGTTGGCGTTGGGACAGAACAGCAGCAAGGAATCGAGCAAGGTGCTGAGCATCCCGCCGACCGCCTGGCGCAGCAGCGGCGTACCGTCGGCTGCCTCGCTGGCAAACAGATTGTTGCCATCGGCGTCCGCCAGGCTGACGTGCATGTGCATGCCGGTGCCGGCCAGGTCGTCGAACGGCTTGGCCATGAAACAGGCGGTCATCCCGTGTTTGTGGGCCACGCCCTTGACCAGGCGCTTGTAACGCACCGCCTCGTCCATCGCCTGCAACGCATCGCTGCGATGCTCGAGGGTGATCTCCACCTGGCCGGGGGCGTATTCGGAAATCGCCGTGCGCGCGGGAATGCCTTGCAGCTTGCAGGCGCTGTACAGGTCGGCCAGAAACGGCTCGATCTGCTCCAGCTCGCGCAGGCCGTAGACCTGGGTCGAGCGCGGGCGACCGCCGTCCATATCCCGCGCCGGTTGTGGGCGGCCGTTACTGTCGGGCTTCTGGTCCAGCAGGTAGAACTCCAGTTCCGCCGCCATCACCGGGTAATAACCATCGGCCTTGAGCCCGTCGATGACCTTGGCCAGCAGGTGCCGGGGGTCGGCCACGGTCGCCGGCAAGCCTTCCTCCGGGTGCATGCTGACCTGCACCGCCGCCGTGGGAATCAACCGCCACGGCATGCGCTGCAAACTACCGCTGATCGGGTAGGCGCGGCAGTCGATATCCCCCACCTCCCACACCAGGCCGGAGTTTTCCACGTCATCGCCATTGAGCGTCAGGCCCAGGATGGTACTGGGCAGCGGCCGGCCGGTGGCGTAGACCGCCAGCAGTTCATCACGGTGCAGCAACTTGCCGCGGGGCACGCCGTTGCTGTCGAGGATGAACAGCTCGAACATCTCGATATCGGGGTTTTGGTCAAGAAAGGATTGGGCTTCGTGCAGGCTGGCAAAGACGGTACTCATGGCAACTCTCTTACGTTTGCGTCAGGCAGGCGCGCGCGACGGCGCACCCGTGATGGGGGCAATCAGCGTAAGGGAGCGGTATCCGGCGGGCGGGCATGGCGGCAGTGCCACAGTGCCCAAAAGGCCAGTTCAGAAGGCAGTGCATCAACGCCCAGCCGACACACCGGGCGGCTGGGCGCGGTGGCGCCAGGCGAGGCCTCGGGGTGAGTGTCGGGGGAACCGTCCATGCAGGGATCACAGTGAAGAGATGAGCGCCAGCCTCACACGCTGGGTTACGCCCTTAAATTCAGTCTTGGTGGAGTTCACTTTCAGGATGACTAAACATTCGCCACCCACTCACCACGTCGACAAACGCCCGGCATGCCGCGCTGCGATAAGCGCCCTTGCGACTGAGCAGGGCCACCGTGCGCTGCGGCAACGGCGGGCGCAGTTGCACCGCGTGCAAGCCCTGCTGGGCCATGGCCACCTCGCGGGGCAGGATCGTCGCCAGTTGGGTATGGCGAATAATTTCAATCACCGCACTGATCGAATTGGCCTGCATGGCAATCTGCGGCGTTATCTCCAGCGTCCGGCAATAGTCATCAATGTAACGTCGCGTCGCAAATCCGCTGTTCAACAGCACCAGGGGTTGCTGCTTGAAGTCAGCCAGCTTGAGCCACTGTTTGCGCTTCAAGGTTGGATGACTGGCGCTGGCCACTACGCTCAACTCCTCGACAAACACGCCTTGGCATTCGATGTCTGGCATGTGCTCGCCGCTGAAGCCAATGCCGATATCCAGCAGATCCTCGGTCAGCGCGCGCTCAAGACGGTCCTGGGGCATTTCCTCGACGCTGACGGTGATCCCCGGATACTGCCGATAAAACCGGGCCAGCAGCGGCCCGATCAGGTACGCGGTGAACGTCGGGGTCATGGCCAGGCGTAAATTGCCGCGGCTCAGGTCCTGCACGTCATGCATGGCCCGGGTGCCCGCCTGCAGATCCTGCAGCGCCAGGCGGGCAAACCGCACATAGGCCTGGCCCGCGTCGGTCAGGTTGACACTGCGCCCGGAACGATCCAGCAGCGGTGCCCCCAGGCTCTCTTCAAGTTGCTTGATCTGTTGCGACAATGTCGGCTGCGACACATGCAACGCTTCGGCAGCCCGCGTGAAGTTACGGTGTTCGGCGACGGCCAGCAGGTAGCGGATATGACGTAGCAGCATGCAAAACACTCCAGCTATAGGCATGACTTATAGAAACCATAATAAGCCGGTCTTGGACCCTATAACCAAAAACTTCCATCCTTGCCCCATCAGCGACGCAAGGAGAAACACCATGCAGCATCTCATCGACGGCTTGCGCAAGTTCCAGAGCGAAGCCTTCAGCCAGCGCAGTGACCTGTTCAAGCAACTGGCAACCACGCAACACCCCAGCACGCTGTTTATTTCCTGCTCCGACAGCCGTGTAGTCCCGGAGTTGTTGACCCAGCAGGAACCAGGCGATCTGTTTGTGATCCGCAATGCCGGCAATATCGTGCCGTCCTACGGCCCGGAGCCGGGCGGGGTCTCGGCCACGGTCGAATATGCGGTGGCCGTGCTGGGGGTCAGCGATATCGTGATTTGCGGCCATTCCGACTGCGGCGCCATGACGGCCATTTCCACCTGCAAATGCCTGGATCACTTGCCCGCCGTGGCCAACTGGCTACGCCATGCCGAGTCGGCCAAGGTGATCAACGCCGCACGTACCCATGCCTCGGATGCAGAGCGACTGAGCGCTCTGGTACGGGAAAACGTGGTCGCACAATTGGCCAACCTCAAGACTCATCCCAGCGTCGCCCTGGCGCTGGAACAGGGCCGGCTGAGCCTGCATGGCTGGGTCTACGATATCGAAAGCGGCTGCATCAACGCCCTGGATGGCCGCACCGCTCGCTTTGTATCCCTGCTGGACAATCCACAGACCCGCGCACACGCCGCCTGAACCTTATTTAACCGAAGAGGACGTCATCATGCTGCAATCCCAATTGTCCCAAACCCCACGCCTGGCCCTGGCCGACACCGTGATTGATATCAAGGCCCGCAAAAACCTGTCCTGGCAGGACCTCAGCGACGGCACCGGCCTGAGCCTGGCGTTCGTCACCGCGGCCCTGCTCGGGCAACACCCGCTGCCCAAGGACGCAGCCGATGTGGTGTGCGCCAAACTGGGCCTGGACGCGGACGCCAGCCGTCTGCTGCAAAGCGTGCCTCTGCGCGGCAGCATCCCCGGTGGCATTCCGACGGACCCGACCGTGTACCGTTTCTATGAAATGCTGCAGGTCTATGGTTCAACCCTCAAAGCCCTGGTCCACGAGCAGTTTGGCGATGGCATCATCAGCGCCATCAACTTCAAGCTGGACATCAAAAAGGTCGAAGACCCGGACGGCGGCTCCCGCGCGGTCATTACCCTGGACGGAAAATACCTGCCGACCCAGCCGTTCTAATCCCCGGGCAACCGTCTACGCTCTTGGGACATTCACAAGAACGAGGGACGGGTAATGAAGGGAATGCTCCGCGCCACCTGGCTGCTACTGTTGCTGTGTTTCAGCCAGGCCCAGGCCGCAACCCCCAATGAACAGGACGCCCAGGCCGCCAAGGCGCTGCTGGAGAAGGCCCTGGCTTATTACCACGACAACGGTGACAAGGCCTTCGCCGCCTTCAGCCGCCAGGGCGAGTTTGTCGAAAAGGACCGCTATGTGTTCGTGGTCGATACCAAGGGCGTGCTGCTGGCCAGTGGCGGTCCGTCATCGGCGCTGATCGGGCGCGACGTGTCCGAAGTGCTCGGGCCGGACCTGCGCCAGTCGTTCAAGGCGGCGCTGAAGATCCCGGAAGGCAATGGCATCCAGCAGGCCGAGTACCGCTGGCAGAACTGGAACGACGGCAAGGTGGAGCGCAAACATGTGTTCTACCAGCGCATCGGCCAGCGCATCCTCGCCGTCGGCTATTACCTGCCCCGGGCCACACCCGAACAGGCCAAGGCCCTGCGGGACAAGGCGGTCAGGGAACTGGAGAAAAACGAAGCCGGCGCGTTGAAAGCCATCAATGCGCTGCAAGGCGGCTTTTTGCAGGACGACCTGTATGTGTTTGTGGTCGACCTGGATACCGGGCGCTATGTGGCCCACGGCACAAACCTGCGCCTGATCAACACCGACTTCGCCAAGGTCAAGGACCCGGACGGCAAGCCCGTGGGCGAGCCGATCCTGCAACTGATGAAGGAGCAGGATCAGGGGGAATATGAATACCGCTGGAAAAACCCGGTGACCGGCAAGGTGGAAAACAAGCATGCCTATCTGCGTAAGAGCGGGCATTTTCTGGTGGCGGTGGGTTACTACAGCCCGTAAGCGGGCAACGCGCACAGCTGCATTGCATGTAGGAGCCGGCTTGCCGGCGCCTACGCTATCGCGCCTTGTCTTCGCGCCCCCGCAACAGGTGGTTTGGCATCGCAATCGCCGCCGCCAACCCCAGCAACGACACCGCCGCACTGACCATCAGTAAATGCCGGAAGGTGCTCAGCAACTCTCCACGCAACGCATCCTGCGCCGGGCCAGGCGCCGCGTTGAGGCCATCGAGCAGCACATTGCCGGAGCTGCCTTCGGCCATCATCGAACCACTGGCCAGATGGGCAAAACTCGAATCCTGCAACAACGCCAACAGCAAGGCCGACATGCACGCCACCCCAACCGCGCCACCCAGTGAGCGGAACAGGTTGGTGGTGCTGGTGGCGACGCCAATGTCGTGTTGCGCCACCGAGTTTTGCGTGCCCACCAGGGAAGTCGGGAACTGCATGCCCGAGGCAATGCCGCTGAGCACCATGAACAGGCTGCTGAGCATCAGCGACTGGGGTGCGCTGAAGGCCATGCCGAGGATCGCAATCGGCGTGAGCAGCGCCCCGCCAAGGATCATCGGTTTATAGCGACCGGTCACCGAGGTCATGCGCCCGGCAAAGAACGCGCCCATCGGCAAGCCTATGGCCAGCGGCAGCAGATGCAAGGCGGCGCTGTCGGCACCGGCACCGGTGACGCTCTGGTAACGCAGGGGCATCAGCACGATCAGCGAGATGGCCTGGAAGCTGGTGAAGAAAATCGTGCACCAGCACAACACCGCGCTGCGGTTGGCGAACAGGTGCATGGGCAACAGGGGCTCCCGCGCCCGGCGCTCATGCCAGACAAATACGCTCAGCGCCACCAAGGCACACGCCAGCAGGCCCAGCACCTGATCATCACGCCAATGATGGCCCTGGCCGATTTCGGTGATGCCCAGCAACAACGCCGTCAAGCCAATGATCATCAGCAGCGTGCCGAGGTAATCAATGACCGGCTTGCGCTGCGGCACCGGCAGCCCTACCAGGGTGCGATGGGCCACCCACCAGGCGCCCGCGCCCAATGGCAGGTTGATCAAAAACACCCAGCGCCACGACAGGTACTCGGTCATATAGCCGCCCAACACCGGCCCGGCCACGCTGGCGACCGCGTACATGCTGCTGAAGTAACCCTGGTAACGCCCACGCTCACGGGGCGGGATAATGTCGCCGATGATCGCCTGGCTCACGGAAATCATCCCGCCTGCGCCAATGCCCTGGAGGATGCGCGCCAGCACCAGCTGTTCCATGCTTTGCGCCATGCCACAAAACAGCGAGGCGACGGTAAACAGGCCCATGCCGATCAGCATCATCGGCCGCCGCCCATACAGGTCGCCGAGCTTGCCGTAGATCGGCACGGCCACAGTCATCGCCACCATATAGCCGGAGATGACCCAGGCCAGCAGGTTGACGTCGTTGAACTGCGCAGAAATGGCCGGCATCGACACGGCGACGATGGTCTGGTCCAGCGCGCCGAGGAAAATCGCCAGCATCAGGGCGGCGAGGATACTGCGTACAGAAGGAGTGGGCGGGGTCACGACAGAACCTGTAGGCAAGGCCCACGGGAAAAGAGCCCCGTGGCAATGCCCGATAGCTTACTCGATAGCCGGCTACTCGATAGCCTCGTAAGGAAGTCCGACGTAATTTTCTGCAATGGTTTTGCGCCCCGCCTGCGACTCGACAAAGTACTCCAGCTCGCTCTGGGCAATACGTTGGCTGAAGCCATCCGCCTCGGGAAACTGGTGCAGCATCGAGGTCATCCACCAGGAAAACCGTTCAGCCTTCCAGATGCGCCGCAGGCAGATCTGTGAATATTTCTCCAGCAACTCCACGCGCCCTTCCCGGTACACCTTGCGCAAGATGCTGAACAAGGTGCTGACATCGCTGGCCGCCAGGTTCAGGCCCTTGGCGCCGGTGGGTGGCACGATATGGGCGGCGTCCCCCAGCAGGAACAGGCGCCCGTACTGCATCGGCTCCACCACGAAACTGCGCAGCGGGGCGATGCTCTTTTCGATCGACGGCCCGGTCACCAATTGCGCGGCCAACTCATCGGGCAGGCGCGCCTTGAGTTCATCCCAGAAGCGCTGGTCGGACCATGCCTCAAGCGACTCCTCGGCCGGCACCTGCAGGTAATAACGGCTGCGGCTGGGCGAACGCATGCTGCACAGGGCAAAGCCGCGTGGGTGCTTGGCGTAGACCAGTTCGGCGTGGACCGGCGGGGTGTCGGCAAGGATACCCAGCCAGCCGAACGGGTAGACCCGCTCGAAGGTCTGGAGCACATCGGCGGGGATCGACTGGCGTGCCACGCCGTGGAAGCCATCGCAGCCAGCGATGTAGTCGCAGTCCAGGCGCACGTGTTGGCCCTGGTGCTCGAAGGTCAGCCAGGGCCGTTCGCCCTTGAGGTCGTGGGGCTGAACATTGCGCGCTTCATACAGGGTGATCGCACCGGCTTGCTCGCGGGCCGCCATCAGGTCGCGGGTGACTTCGGTCTGGCCGTAGATCATCACGGTCTTGCCGCCGGTCAGGGATTTCAGGTCGATATGTTGCAAGCGCCCGTTCAGCGCCAGCTCGAAGCCTGCATGTACCAGGCCCTCGGCGTCCATTCGCTGGCTGACCCCGGCCTGGCGCAACAGGTCGACCATGCCCTGCTCCAGCACACCGGCGCGAATACGTCCGAGGACATAGTCGGGGGCCTGGCGCTCAAGAATCAGGGTTTCAATCCCCGCATTGTGCAGCAACTGGCCGAGCAGCAGCCCCGAAGGGCCGGCGCCGATAATGGCGACTTGGGTTTTCAGGGTTTTCATTATTTTTATGGCCCGCCTGCTTCCCCCGAACGTATTCAGTGAAAGCGTTGTCATTGGTTTTGGTGCTGGCATTTTTCCCTTGAGTGAGCCCCATAAGAAGGTGAAAACTGAGCCAAAGCCTGCGCTTTTCGCCAATTGGGGCGATTACCGAACCACTGTCCTGAGTATCGGATTGAAACCATGACCAAAAATGCCAGTCCCGCCGTTCCAGTGTTCAAACTCTATGGGGAAAGCCAACAGTGGCCGACCCCGGATTTGTTGCACTGTGAAACCATCTCCCGGCGCAGCCGTGAGTACCAGTGGGAGATCCAGCCCCACCGACATGCGGACCTGTGCCAGTTGCTCTACGTGTACAAAGGCCAGGCGCAGTTGGAGATCGAGGGCCAGCGCACGACGCTGACGGAATCGACCCTGCAAGTGCTGCCGCCGTTATGCGTGCATGGGTTTCGGTTTGCCGAGGATGTGCAAGGGTTTGTGGTGACGCTGGCTGCGCCGCTGGTGGCGCATCTGCAAGGCCAACTGGGCTCGGCGGTAGATGGCTTGAGCGCCCTGGGCAGTTATCCGGCGGGCCAGGACAGTGACTACCTCAATAGCCTGTTTGCCCGGTTGCAGGATGAATACAACGACAACTTCCCGGCCCGGGACATGATGATGCACGCCCTGGTCAGCGTGCTGCTGGTGTGGATCAGCCGCCAGGCCATCCAGCGCTGCCATACCCGGGTGCCACGCAGCCTTGAGTATTTTCGGCGCTTCACCCAGTTGGTGGAGCAGCACTACCGCGAACACCCGAAGATCGAAGACCTGGCGCACAAGCTGGGGATCTCGGTGTCGCACCTCAACGGCACCTGCCGCGAACTGGGCGGGCAGCCGGCCTTGCAGATCATGCACGACCGCCAATTGCTGGAGGCCAAGCGCCTGCTGACCTACACCAGCATGACCATCAATGAAATGTCCGACGTACTGGGGTTCTCTGATCCGACGAACTTTTCTCGACTGTTTCGCCGGCGCGTCGGGTTTTCACCCAAGGTGTTTCGCGAACAGTTGAATGCAGAGTGATCGTCCGCCCACATTCTGTAGGCCGATTTACTGTGGTGAGAAGGTTTATTGTGCTGAGGGGGCTTGTTGTGGCGAGGGGGCTTGCCCCCGTTGGGGCGCGAAGCGGCCCTGAAATGGGACTGCTGCGCAGTCCAACGGGAGCAAGCTCCCTCGCCACAAGAGCCATAGAAGCCCCTGGAGCTCCATTGCCTCCACAGCCCTCCGGCTTAGCGCAACGCGCTCAGGGTCGCCGAGTAGGTGCATTGTCCGTGGTTGCAGGTTGCGGCCATGCCGGGTTGCATGCGGGCCTGTTCGGCGCGGTAGACGGCGGTGCCATAGAGGGCCGTGGCCAGGGCGCAGAGGGTAAAAATCATCAGGTACTTTCTGGTTTTGATCGTCATGGCGGTGACCTCCGGACAAATCAAGAAGGTGCTGTGGTAAGCATAGGTCAGCCAGGGCGAGTTGCCAGTATTGAGGGGTATTCAGGCGCCTTATCGCACGTCCAGCCCTGCATCCCATTGCGGCTGCGGCGGGAACCTCAACACCAGGAAATCCAGAAGGCTGCGCAACGCCTGGGGCATGTGCTTGCGCGAGGCATACACCGCGTACATGTTCATCTGCCGTGGCTCGGCATGGGGCAGCAGGCGGATCAACTGGCCGCTGCGGATGTAGTCGCCGGCCTGGTAGGTCGGCAGCATCGCCACCCCCGCCCCGGCCAGGGTCACGCGTAGCAAGGTGCTGGCTTCATTGGCGCTGATGTTGCCGTGCACCGGCACCGACACCGGCTCGCCATCTTCCTCGAAATGCCACAGGCTTTTGCCGAAGTAGGAATGGGTCAGGCAATTGTGCCCCGCCAGCTCTTCTACCCGCTGCGGTTGCGGATGTTCCAGCAGATAGGCCGGCGACGCGCAGATCACCGAGCGGCATACCGTCAGGTGCCGCGCAATCAGGTTGGGGTCCAGGTCGTTGCTGGTGCGAATCGCCAGGTCGATGCGCTCATCCACCAGGTTCACCGTGCGGTCGAGCATTTGCAGATCAATGGTCACCTGCGGGTAGCGCTTGACGTACTCGGCCATCGCCTCCGCCAGTTGCGCCTGGCCAAACGAGGTGCTGACACTCAGGCGCACCAGGCCACGAGGGGTGTCGTCCGGTTCGCTGACGGCGGCCTGCATGTCGCAGGACAATTCCAGCATCTGCCGGCAACGCGGCAGGGTTTCGCTGCCGGCGGCGGTCAGGCTGAGCTTGCGCGTGGTGCGGTGCATCAGGCGCGCGCCCACCCAGTCCTCCAGCTCTGCCAGGTAGCGCGACACGACTGGGCGCGACAGGTCCAGATGATCGGCGGCCGCAGACTGGCTGCCCAAGTCGACCACCGTGACAAACACGCGCATTGCTTGAAGACGATCCATGATTTGCCCGGTTTTAGAAACAAACTATGTTCCAGCATCGCATTTTTTGCTGCGTTAAGTGCAACTAAGCTCTGTCCATCGCCTGCCAAGGCACCTCTGACCTGGACCTGAACATGCTCACCACCCTCAAGCGCTTTGTATTGGCCACCACCGTACTCGGCTTTGCCGCTCACGCAGCTGCCGCCGACCTTACTCTCGACGTGTATAACCCCGGTGAATCGGCGATCTTCCCCGTCAGCTCGGTGCTGGTCAGCGGCGAGAAAGACGCGATCCTGGTAGACGCGCAGTTCGGCAAGGGCCAGGCCGAGCAACTGGTGCAGAAGATCCGCGCCAGTGGCAAACAGCTGACCACCATCTATATCAGCCATGGCGACCCGGATTACTACTTCGGCCTCGACACCCTGGCCAGCGCTTTCCCACAGGCCAAGATCCTTGCACCGCAGCCGGTGGTCGACCATATCAAGGCCACCGTTGCCGGAAAAGTCGCCTACTGGGGCCCGAAAATGGGTGCCGACAAACCCGCCAAGACCATCATTCCTCAGGTCCTCGAAGGCCATAGCCTGACGCTCGAAGGGCAACCGCTGGAAGTCATCGGCCTGGACGGCCCGCAGCCGGATCGCAGTTTCGTCTGGATCCCATCAATCAAGGCCGTGATCGGCGGCGTGGTGGTCTCGGACAATATCCACTTGTGGATGGCCGACACCCAGGGTGCGCAATCCCATGCCGATTGGCTGGGCACCCTGCAACGTATCGAAAAACTCAAGCCGGTCACCGTGGTACCGGGCCACTACCTGGGCACGCCTTCGGTCAAATCCGTCGCCTTCACGGCCGACTACATCAAGGCTTTCGATGTAGAAACCGCCAAGGCCAAGGATTCCGCCGCCCTGATCGCAGCCATGAAAAAACGCTACCCGAAGCTGGCCGATGAAAGCTCCCTGGAGCTGAGTGCCAAAGTCGCCAAGGGCGAAATGCAGTGGTGAATTGATCCAACTCTTACCGCACTGGAGAACGTCATGAGCAAGATCGCAATCATTGGTGCCACCGGCCGTGCCGGTAGCCAACTGCTGGAAGAAGCCCTGCGTCGCGGCCATACGGTCACGGCCATCGCACGCAACACTGGAGCTATCGCCGCGCGCCCGGGCTTGACCGTCAAACAGGCCGACGCCCTGGACGCTGCAGCCCTGCAACAGGCCATCAGCGGCAGCGACGTGGTGATCAGTGCTGCGCACTTCGCCACCCTGCCGGCCCCTGCGGTGATCGGGCCGGTAAAACAGGCGGGCGTGAAGCGTCTGCTGGTGGTGGGTGGCGCAGGCTCGCTGCTGTTGCCGGACGGCGGGCGGGTCATCGACAGCCAGGGTTTCCCTGCCGAATACAAGGCCGAGGCCAGTGCTGGCGCGGCATTCCTCGACACCTTGCGTCAGGAAAAGGAACTGGACTGGACCTTCCTTTCGCCCTCGGCAGAGTTTGTCGAGACCGAGCGCACCGGCACCTTCCGCCTGGGTCAGGACGACCTGTTGGTGAGCAGCGCAGGCCGTAGTTGGATCAGCTTTGCCGACTTCGCCATTGCCCTGATTGACGAAGTGGAAACACCGAAGCATTCGCGCCAACGCTTTACCGTGGGTTACTGACACACCCTGCCGACGAAATCGCCCTGGCTTGTGTGGGAACTGTCTTACCCGGTTCCCACACAAGCCGGTGCCGGTTTTTTCAATAGTCCCTGCGACTTTCTGATTTGCCCACTGCCCTGCGCAGCCGCCTAATAGCAGCCTTGTCCATTCAAGGCCCGCCCATGGAAAACGTCCACGCCAAACCCACCACCGCCCTCTGGCTGATGATCAGTGTTGTACTGGTGGCCCTCAACCTGCGCCCGTCCATGGCAGCAGTCGGTCCTTTGTTATCGTCGATCCGTGGTGATATGCCGCTGAGTTTCAGCACCGCGTCGTTGTTGACCATGCTGCCGGTGATGGCGATGGGCTTGGCAATGTTCTTCGGCATGGGCCTGGGCAAACGCTTTGGCGAACATCGCAGCATCGTGCTGTCGCTGGTAGTGATTGGCCTCGCCACGCTGTCACGGCTATTTCTCGACTCCGCCGCCGAATTGATCCTCAGCGCCATCGCCGCCGGCGTGGGCATTGCGCTGATCCAGGCGTTGATGCCGGCGCTGATCAAGTCGCGCTTTCGTGACAATGTTTCACTGTTCATGGGCCTATACGTCACCGCGATCATGGGCGGCGCGGCATTGGCGGCGTCATTCTCGCCGTTTATCCAGGTGCAGACCGGCAGTTGGCGGATCGGCCTGGCCATCTGGGCGGTGCTCGCCGTGCTGGCGCTGCTGTTCTGGTATGCCCAGCGCGCGGCATTGCCTCCCCTGCCCCACGCCGCTACCGGTGCGCAGGCGTCGTTTTTCGGTAATCGCCGCGCATGGTTGCTGGCGATATTTTTCGGCCTCGGGACCGCTTCCTACACCTGCGTGCTGGCATGGCTGGCGCCGTACTACGTCGAGCAGGGCTGGAGCGAACAGAGTGCCGGTTTGCTACTGGGTTTCCTGACCGCCATGGAGGTAGTCTCCGGGCTGATCACCCCGGCCATCGCCAACCGGCGCCAGGACAAGCGCGCTGTGGTGGCCGTGTTGCTGGTGCTGATCATCGCCGGCTTCTGTGGCCTGATCCTCTCCCCACAGCACCTCACCCTCCTGTGGCCATGCCTGCTGGGCCTGGGCATTGGCGGGCTGTTCCCAATGAGCCTGATCCTGTCCCTGGACCACCTGGACAACCCGCGCCGTGCGGGTGGCCTGACAGCCTTCGTGCAGGGTATCGGCTACCTGATTGCTGGCGTGTCGCCACTGATCGCTGGGGTGATTCGCGACCAACTGGGCAGTTTCGAATGGGCCTGGTGGTCGCTCACGGCGGTGGTGGGGGTGATGCTGCTGATGGTCCTGCGCTTCGACCCGCGCCACTACGCACGGCATATTCGCTAGGGCGTCGTGTTCCAAACAGTATCTGTCCCACAACAGACATAGAAAGGTCCGACAGACCTTTCTATTGGCACGAGCGTTCCGTTAACATTTTGCCTTGTTTGCGCTGCGGTCGCGCAACAGGCTCACGGACGGAACGAATGCTAAACAGCAACTTGCTTAGAAAGCTCGATATGCAGGACCTGATGGTTTTTGTCGCTGTGTATGAGCAAAGCAGCGTCACCGATGTGTCCGAAACCCTGTTTGTCAGCCAGTCCACGGTCAGTTACAGCCTGAAGAAACTGCGCACCAGCTTCGAAGACGATCTGTTTATCAACACCCGTGCGGGCATGCGCCCGACCTACAAAGCCAGCAGCATGTACGGGCATGTGCAGAAAATCCTCGAAAGCATCAACCTCTGCCACGCGGGCGCCCAGACGTTCGACCCCACGCAAAAAGCCGTCACCTTCAACCTTTGCGCGCCCGAATACTTCGAGCAACTGATCCTGCCCAGGTTGCTGAAACACTTCGATCACGCCGACCTGCCAGTGATCGTCAATGTGCAGAAACTGGAAACCGAGATTCCCGTGGAGGCCCTGCGCGACGGGCGCCTGGACCTGGTGATTTGCTTCGGCCCGCACTTTCACCGTGAGCACAAGGATCTCAGGACGCAGATGCTGCTGGAGGACGACCTGGTCTGCGTCTTCGATAAACGCGCCGCCCCGCGCGAGCCGGCGTTCAGCCTGCAGTCCTTTGTGGCCCGGCGCCATGTATTTCCGACACCCTGGACCTCGGACACCAACATGATCGACGGCTGGCTCGCCCGCCAGGCCCACAAGCGCCAGGTTATCGCCCGGGCCAACAGCTACAGCGCGGCGCTGAAGATGATTGCCGGCACCGACTTTATCGTCACCCTGCCCCGGCGTGTGCAACAGCTGCTGGCCCTGGAGCCGCAGTTCGGCCACTGCGAAGCCCCCAACGGCCTGCCGGGGTTCACTCTGGATATGCAGTGGAACGACGTCAGCGAGCAGGAAACTGCCAACGCGTGGTTTCGCGAGCAGGTGGTCAAGGCAGTGGCAAGCGTCAAGCAGGATGCGGCAAGAGAAGCGCAGAGATGACGTGCCGCTTAGCGCTCTCAGCCCCCCATAAATGCTTCCAGCCGCGAGCGCATCCAGCGTTCGGCGGGGTCACTGTCAACGTGGCTGAGCCAGACCATGGACAAGTCCAGGGTCGGCGTATCGAACGGGAACGGCTCACAAAACAGATTGCCCGCTGCGGCCATGGCCTGGGCCGTGTAATCCGGCAGGCTGGCGATCATATCGGTGCCGGCCAGCAGTGCCGGCAAGGAACTGTATTGCGGCACAGATAACACCACATGCCGCTTGCGACCGATCTCCGCCAGCCACTCATCGGCAAACCCTGCGACGTTGGCGGTGTGGGACACCAGCACATGGGGTCGTGAGCAATATTCATCGAGGGTCAACGGCTGATCCGAGGCATCTGCGCGTAGCACGCTGGGGCGGATATGGCGCAACAACTTGCGCTTGGCATTGGCCGGCAGGCCACGGGTCTGGGTGATGCCGACGGTGATATCGCCAGAGGCCAGCAAGTCCGGGATCCGCCAGTAATCGACATGCTGCACCACAAACACCACCTGCGGCGCTTCGGTGCGCAGGGCCCGCAACAGCGGCGGCAACAGGCCGAACTCGACGTCATCGGACAGGCCGATGCGAAAGGTCATGGTACTGACAGACGGATCGAAATCATGGGTAAGGCTCAACGCCGCCGACAGCGAGTCCAGGGCCGGCGACAGATGCAAGATAAGCTCCTCGGCCCGCGCCGT
Organism: Pseudomonas sp. FP2294; assembly: GCF_030687625.1. Classification (NCBI taxonomy): domain Bacteria; kingdom Pseudomonadati; phylum Pseudomonadota; class Gammaproteobacteria; order Pseudomonadales; family Pseudomonadaceae; genus Pseudomonas; species Pseudomonas sp. FP2294. The sequence continues at coordinate 1,447,978 of NZ_CP117441.1, read as the reverse complement.
GGGCTCCATACGATGGCCGACACGGATAAACAGCGGGTCGTTGAACAACGTGCGCAAGCGGTTGAGGGCCGAACTGACCGTGGGTTGGCCGAGAAACAGCTTCTCTGCCACACGCGTTACGTTGCGCTCAAGCATCAGCGTTTCAAAGACCACCATCAGGTTGATGTCGGCCTTGCGTAATTCATTGCGATTCATGGCAAACGCCCTACAGCCCAAGACTGCCGGCAGTTTAGGAACACTGCAGGGCCTGCGTCTATGCGTCGACTATCCAACCCACGTGTTTGAGACTATAAATCAGCTTCCATGACAACCGAGAACATCCCCGTGCTGGTCATTCTTGCCCTGGCCATCCTTATGGCCGGGCTGTGTATCTGGAGTATCAGACTCATCGCCCACCCAACCGCCAGGACGCTGCTGCGGGTGTTTGTCGGGCTGTGCCTGGCCGCCATCGTTGCGTATCTGGTCCTGGCGTCGGGGTTTCCCACGGCGCTGCTGGTATAGGCAGATTGACGAGCCCGGCGCCTCGCCCTCTAATTAGCCACTTTCTTCAAGCAAGGAGCGCTTAGCCATGAAATTCGCCTACACCATCGTCTACGTCCCGGACGTGGCCGCGTCACTGCAGTTTTTCGAAAAGGCCTTTGGCTTCAGCCGACGCTTCCTGCATGAATCAGGGACCTATGGCGAGTTGGAAACCGGGGGCACTACGTTGTCCTTCGCCGCCCATGAGCTGGGGGAGATGAACTTCAAGGGTGGGCACGTCGCCGCCCATACCTCGAAGCAACCGCTGGGCATGGAGCTGGGGTTTGTAACCGAAGACGTACCGGCGGCCCACGCCAAAGCGCTGGCCGCAGGTGCCAGCGAACTCTCGGCACCGAGCAGCAAGCCCTGGGGCCAGGTAGTGTCTTACGTGCGCTGCCCGGATGGCACGCTGGTAGAGCTGTGTACGCCGATAGCCGGATGAAAGCGCTGGGGGCGCTCTCATCGTCGGACGTCAGGGCTTAAGCGGGCGCTCCTGGTCGCGCTCGGACAATTCCGTCCCATCATCCGGGTGCTTCCAGGTCTGCGGTTTCTCTTCTTCGTGAAGCCGCCGAGCCCGCTCCTGCGCCGAGTCGTCGCGTGGCTTGGGTTCGTTATTCATACCCACCTCCCATCCATAAGAATTGGTCTTATGACCCAGCATAGAACTGGAGATAGCCATGGGCAGCTTTTCTGATGGATGGTGGCAAGCCAAGCCTTTTCGTGAGAAATGGACAGCCTCAGGTAAGGCGACCCATTCCCCCATAACCTATGGAAACAACCACCGGCCTTATTCAGAAGGGTCGCCTCTCAGCTTCCTCGCTCTTTATTGGATTGGGAGAGCACAGAGGCGGCAAGCGCTTTCGTCTGCTCGCTGTACTTATCGCTCTGAAGCGTCTTTCCAGCTTTCTCCTCCATCTGCGCACTGGTCTGCTTATCCGTACCACTCTGAGCCAACGCCGAGGCAGCCAGGCTTCTGGCGATAGCTGAGGCGTTTGGATTATTCAGGGTTTCGGCTGCTAACGTAGCCATCTTGTCGGAGGTCTTTTTCGTGTTTTTACTCATCAGGCATTCCTTTGCAGTGTTGGGATGGGAGAACTATCTCGCACACGGCAAACGATATTGACTTACAGAGGGGCGCGCAACGCAGGCGCTGTGCGTAACGTTTTGGAAGCCTGCATGAAAGGTGGGAGTGTTGAGTAGTACGGGGAGTGAATCGTAGGAGGCGGTATTTTCAGCAAGTTTCGGAAACGAAAAAGCCCCGTAGTTTTTCAACTACGGGGCTTTTTCTGTGTAATGGCGGAGAGATAGGGATTCGAACCCTAGGTACCGGTGAAGGTACAACGGATTTCGAATCCGTCCCATTCGGCCACTCTGGCATCTCTCCAACGGCGCGCATCATAACAGTCTGTTTCGTGGAAGCAAAGCGCCGAAGCAATTTTTTTCCGTGCTATCAGATGCTTGCGTCGATTACAGCGGTACGCCGAGACGGTTGGCGACTTCTTCGTAGGCTTCGATCACGTCACCGAGGCCCTGGCGGAAGCGGTCTTTGTCCATCTTCTTGCGGGTGTCTTTGTCCCACAAGCGGCAGCCGTCCGGGCTGAATTCGTCGCCCAGGACGATGGAGCCGTCGTGGAATACGCCGAATTCCAGTTTGAAGTCCACCAGCAGCAGGCCGGCGTCGTCGAACAGTTTGCTCAGGACGTCGTTGACCTTGAGGGACAACTCTTTCATGCGCGCCAGTTGCTCAGCGGTGCCCCAGCCGAATGCCACGACGTGGGATTCGTTGATGAACGGGTCGCCCTTGGCGTCGTCCTTGAGGAACAGTTCGAACGTGTAAGGGTTGAGCTTGAGGCCCTCTTCCACGCCCAGGCGCTTGACCAGGCTACCGGCAGCGTAGTTACGCACGACGCACTCGACCGGGATCATGTCGAGCTTTTTCACCAGGCATTCGTTGTCGCCCAGCAGTTTGTCGAATTGGGTCGGAATGCCGGCCGCTTCGAGCTTCTGCATGATGAAGGCGTTGAACTTGTTGTTCACCATGCCCTTGCGGTCGAGCTGTTCGATGCGCTTGCCGTCGAACGCCGAGGTGTCGTTGCGAAACAGCAGGATCAAGCGGTTGGCGTCGTCGGTCTTGTAAACCGACTTGGCTTTGCCGCGGTAGAGTTCTTCACGTTTTTCCATGATGGGCTCCGCTTGGTAAGTAGGTGGGCTAGGCGATATGTCGCCAGTCGAGCCCTGAATCTTGATCGGCCAGTTGCAGCCAGTCCGGGTCGCACCCGAGGGTGTCGACAAAACATTGCCGGGCAAGCTGCGGCAGGTTGTTCTTGCTGCTCAGGTGGGCCAGGACCAGGTGTTGCAGGTCTTGCCAGCCCAGCTCATACACCAGGTACGCCGCCTGGTGGTTGTTCAAATGTCCCAACTCGCCACCAACCCGTTGCTTGAGAAAGTACGGGTAGTGACCGCGCGCCAGCAGGTCCCGGCAATGGTTGGACTCGATCATCAATGCATCGAGGTCCCGATAGCCTTCCAGCACCTTGGCACAGTAGGAACCCAGGTCGGTAAGCAGGCCGAAGCGGCGCTCGCCGTCACTGAATACATATTGCGTAGGCTCATGGGCATCGTGGGCCACGGCAATCACGTCGATGCTCAAGGCACCCACCTGCAGTTGCTCGCCACCAGCCAGGAAACCTGCGGGTTCAACGGGTTTGCGCATCCCGCGCAAGGTGCCGCGACTCAGGTACACCGGAAGATTGTAGCGCCGAGACAGCAAACCCACGCCATGCACGTGGTCGGCATGTTCGTGGGTCACTAGAATCGCGCTCAACTGCGCCGGGTGAACCCCCAGGCGCAGCAGGCGTCGCTCGGTTTCCCGCAGGGAGAAACCACAATCCACCAGGACGTACGTGTCGTCGTGGGCTACAAGCGTGCCGTTCCCTTGGCTACCGCTGCCGAGAACAGCAAAACGCATCAGATCAGCCCAGGTTGTCCTGAATCACGCCCAACACTTTGCGCGCCGTTTCTGCTGGCGCCACGGTGTTGATGTTCTTCTCGACGGTGACTTGCACGTTGTCGCCAACCTTGCTCAAGCGCACTTGATAACGCTCGGCGCGGGTCTCGATCTCTTCCTTGGTCGGCTCGCTGCCGAACAACTTGCTGAAGAAACCACGCTCTTCGTCTTTCTTCTCGGCCTTTTCAGCCACGTTGATGTAGTACAGGCCCAGGCTGCGGTTGATGTCTTCGACGCGCCATGGGCCTTGCTCCAGGGCACGGCCGACGCTGGCCCAGGCACGATCCAGGTCTTCACCCAGGTTGAGCACGACGTTGCCGCTGCCATCTTCGGTGAGGCTGACACGGCTAGGTGTGTCGTAATCACGGGCAGCGAGCAGGGATACGGAACCACCCTTCTCGGAGATGCGGCTCATGCTGGCAAGCATCTCGTCGACCAGCGCAGCATCAACACCGCTGTTGACCGAACGGTTGGTGAACTCGACGTTGGCGGTGCTGCCGGCAGGACGCGCGGCGCTGACCACGTAGACTTCACTGGTATTGCGCTGCACGCCTGGCTCGATGCGCACGCGGATCCGGCTTTCGCCATCAGCGGCAACACCACCGGCCTGCAGGCGCTTGGCCATATTGGCCGACAGTTCGTTCGACTGCTGCCACGCGGTGGTGAACTCACCGGTTTGCGGGCGTTGTTCGTCGATACGGAAGCCATTGTCCTGGAAGAACTGCACCGCCACCGGCCAGACTTCGGCAGGTGGGCGCTGAGCCATGATCCAGCGCGAGTCGCCGCTTTTCTGCAGGCTGTAGTCGCTGGCATCGGCCATGGCCGAAATCGGCTGTGGACGCGGCACTTCGTACTCGCCCTTGACGGTGTCGTCGGCCACGTTGCGCGGGATCGGCAACAGCGGGTCAAGGCGCTTGGCGACATTGACGTCCGACGGCAATTGCATCGGTGCGGTTTGTTGTGCTTCCAGGTAATCGCTGCCGCGGTCACGGAAGTAGCCTTCCGGGCCCCAGATCCAACCGCAGCCACTGGTGCTGGAGATAATCAAGGCAAGTGCGGAAAGTCCGGCCAATCGCTTCATGCGTAGTGCTTCCTCAATTAAACCAGGACGCCGGACTGGCGCAGGGCCTGTCGCAGCGGTTCGTGACAGGCGGGGCTGAGGGGGGTGAGCGGCAGACGGATACCGTCCGGCATCAGGCCCATCTCATGCAGCGCCCATTTCACGGGGATTGGATTGGATTCGATAAACAGGGTTTTGTTGAGCGGCATCAGTTGCTCATGAATCGCCCGGGCCTTGACGGCATCACCGGCGATTGCAGCGGCACACAGTTCGCTCATGGCACGCGGGGCCACATTGGCGGTCACCGAGATGTTGCCCTTGCCACCCAGCAGCATCAGTTCCACAGCCGTGGCGTCGTCACCGGAGTACAGCAGGAAGTCGCTGCTCACACCGGCCAGGATGTCCTTGGCGCGCTGCAGGTCGCCGGTGGCTTCCTTGATACCGATGATGTTCGGCACGGTGGACAGGCGGATCACGGTCGCGGCCTGCATGTCGCACGCTGTGCGACCGGGCACGTTGTACAGGATCTGCGGGATGTCGACGGCTTCGGCGATGGTCTTGAAGTGCTGGTACAAGCCTTCCTGGGTCGGCTTGTTGTAGTACGGCGTCACCAGCAGGCAGGCATCGGCGCCGGCTTTCTTGGCGTTCTTGGTCAGTTCGATCGCTTCGCGCGTCGAGTTGGCGCCCGTACCGGCAATCACCGTGATACGCCCTGCCACGCGCTTGACCACAAACTCGATCACCTTGATGTGCTCTTCCACATCAAGCGTGGCCGATTCACCTGTGGTGCCGACGGCCACAATGGCGTTGGTGCCTTCTTGCAGGTGAAAGTCCACCAGTTTGCCCAGGCTGTCCCAGTCGAGATTACCTTGTGCATCCATGGGTGTGACCAGTGCCACCATACTGCCCGCAATCATGCAACCGCTCCTGCCGGAAAAAGAGAGCCGTAATGGTACTGGCGCCAAGATGCTTGCACAAGCGAAGTACCCTCTGAGGACGCGTTCTGGATCAACTTAGTTGCCAGCAACGCCATCATTGGGCCAAAGCACGGCCAGATGCCGCTGAATATGCAATGAAAACGCCACGTCCTAGCCCTTGGCGGCGCTTTTCGCTACCCTTGATCCTTTGATCGGTACCGCACGTTCGTATCGACCGCTCATCGCTTTAGGAATGCTGCATGTCCACCCCCACAGTCCGCGAACAATTCCTTGTTATCAGTGCCCTTGGCGCCAACCCCATGGAGCTGACTAACGTCCTGTGCCGCGCCAGCCATGAAAATCGCTGCGCCGTTGTGACTTCACGCCTGACTCGCCATGGCGAGTGCAGCGCGCTGGTCCTGCAGATTTCCGGGAGCTGGGACGCCCTGGCGCGCCTGGAAGCCGGCTTGCCGACCCTGGCCAAGAAGCACGACTTCACCGTCAATGTAGTACGCAGTGCAGCCTTGGAGAACCGTCCCCAGGCGCTGCCGTATGTGGCCTACGTCAGTTCGGCCTACCGTTCGGACATCGTCAATGAGCTGTGCCAGTTCTTTATCGACCATAACGTCGAACTGGAAAACCTGACCTTCGACACCTATCAGGCCCCCCAGACCGGCGGCACCATGCTCAACGCCACCTTTACCGTGACCCTGCCGGCAGGCGTGCAGATCAGTTGGCTGCGCGACCAGTTCCTGGATTTCGCCGATGCGCTGAACCTGGATGCACTGATCGAACCGTGGCGCCCACAGAATCCAATGTAAGGAAGTTTTTCATGGCGGTAGTCATCGACACACCAGTCGCCGATTTCGAAGCCCAGGCGACCAGCGGGCAGACGTTCAGCCTCGCCGGGCTCAAGGGCAAGCAAGTGGTCCTGTATTTCTACCCGAAGGACAGCACCCCGGGCTGCACTACTGAAGGCCAGGGGTTCCGCGACCAGCATGCTGCCTTCCAGGCTGCCAACACCGAGGTGTTCGGGGTGTCCCGGGACAGCCTGAAGTCCCATGAAAACTTCAAGGCCAAGCAAGCCTTCCCCTTCGAGCTGATCAGCGACAAGGATGAGGCGGTTTGCCAGCTGTTTGATGTGATCAAGCTGAAGAAGCTATACGGCAAGGAATACCTGGGCGTTGATCGCAGCACCTTCCTGATCGACAAGGAAGGCGTGCTGCGCCAGGAATGGCGCGGCGTGAAAGTGCCGGGGCATGTGGAGGCGGTATTGGCCGCGGCACAGGCACTGCACAAGGCTTGATGGGGCGAGTGGCAGTTAGATAGCTATCGCAGGCAAGCCAGCTCCCACATTGGATCGGTGCCAGGCAAGACAGCCCGGCCAGTGTGGGCGCCGAATCCGCCCCCCCTCCCCGCAGGCTCAGGCCTTGCGCAACCAGTAGCGATAGACGCCATTGTCGGCCTCTTCGTGCACCAGCACATGCCCCGCCAGCTTGGCAAACGTGCGGAAGTCCCGCTGCGACCCGGCATCCGTGGCAATCACCTTGAGCACCGCACCACTGGCCAGCCGATTGAGCTCCATCTTGGCCTTGAGCAGTGGCAACGGGCAATTGAGGCCACTGGCATCGAGCTCAGCGTCGTGGTTTACAGCAGCGGTCATGGTTTTGCTCCGGATGGCATCAGGGGGTGCTTAGAATATCTGGTCCCAGGCTCAGTGTCCGGCTACAGTAAGGTCTTTGTCGAAAGGCTTTGTGCATGACTTTTTTGCGCCCTACCCTGCTGACGCTGGCTTGCCTGCTTGCCTCTCCAGGCTTCGCCGACGACCTGCCGTCACTTGGCGACGCCAGTTCTGCCATTGTCTCGCCACAACAGGAACACCAACTGGGCCGGGCATGGCTGGCGTTCCTGCGCGGCCAGGTCTCGGTCCTCAATGACCCGCAGCTCAAGGATTACGTCGAGACCAGCGTCTACAAGCTGGTAGAGACCAGCCAGGTCAATGACCGGCGCCTGGAGTTCATCCTGATCAACAGCCCGCAACTCAACGCGTTTGCCGCGCCGGGTGGGATTGTCGGGGTCAACGGCGGCCTGTTTCTCAATGCCCAGACCGAAGGCGAATACGCCTCGGTGATGGCCCACGAATTGGCGCACTTGTCCCAGCGCCACTTCGCCCGAGGCGTGGAAGCCCAACAACGGATGCAGATCCCGATGATGGCCGCGCTGCTCGGCGGGATTATCGCGGCCGCCGCCGGTGCCGGTGACGCCGGGATTGCCGCGATTGCCGGCAGCCAGGCTGCAGCGATTCAGGAGCAGCGGCGCTTCTCGCGGCAGAATGAACAAGAGGCCGACCGCATCGGCATCCTCAACATGGTCAAGGCCGGTTACGACCCGCGCTCGATGCCGACCATGTTCGAACGCTTGATGCGCCAGTACCGCTTCGATGCCAAACCTCCGGAATTCCTGCTGACGCACCCGGTCACCGAATCGCGGATCGCCGATACGCGCAACCGCGCCGAACAGGCCAAGACCGGCGGCACCGAAGACAGCCTGCGCTATCAACTGATTCGCGCCCGAGTTCAGCTGTATTACGAAGACACGCCCGGGCTGGCCGCCAAGCGCTTCCGTGCGCAACTGGATGAGAACCCGAAAAGCGATGTAGCACGTTATGGATTGGCCATAGCCCAGATCAAGGGCACCCAGCTCAACGAGGCGCGCGAGACCCTCAAGCCTTTGCTGGCCAAGGCACCCAACGACATCACCTACAACCTGGCGCAGATTGAGCTGGATATCACCAACAATCGCATGCCCGATGCGCAGCAACGTACCGACCGCATGCTGGCCCAGTACCCCAGCAACTACCCGCTGAACCAGGTGCGCGTGGACCTGCTGCTCAAGCAGAACCGCACCGCCGACGCGGAAAAAGCCCTGGAAGGCCTGCTCAAGTCGCGCTCCGACGATCCGGACGTGTGGTACCAGGTGGCCGAGACCCGCGGCCTGTCCGGCAATATCATTGGCCTGCATCAAGCCCGCGCCGAGTACTTCGCGCTGGTCGGCGACTTCCAGCAGGCCATCCAGCAACTGGACTTTGCCAAGCGCCGGGCCGGCAGCAACTTCCCGCTGTCGTCACGCATTGATGCGCGCCAGCGTGAGTTGATCGAACAGGAACGCATCGTCAAAGGCATGATGAGCTAAATCCAGCGCCCACAAAAAAGCCCCGCTCTCGACTATCGAGAGCGGGGCTTTTTATTGACCTACGGCTAGCGGCTTACTCGGCCAGCTTGAAGGTGATGAAGCTGGCACGCCCTTGACGCAGGACGCGCATCGACACCGAGCGATTCTTCGGCAGCGCCTTGGCGATGTCGGTGAATTCCTTGGTGGAGTTGATCGCCTGGTTGTTCAAGTGGGTGATCACATCACCCGGTTGCAGGCCGATCAGGGCGGCCGGGCCGTCCTGGACCTCCTTGATCACCACACCACTCTTGAGGTCGAAGCTCTTCTTCTGCTCGTCAGTCAACTCGACCACGGCGATGCCCAGGCGATTGCTGCTGCGCTCGGCACCCGATTTACCGCCCAGCGCGCCTAGCTCCTGACCTTCTTCAGGGATCGCGCCCACGGTCAGCTCGACGTTCTGGCGCTTGCCTTCGCGGATCACTTCCAGCTTGGCCTTGCTGCCCGCCTTGAGTGCGCCGACCAGGTGCGGCAGGTCGGCCGACATGACAATCGGCTGGCCGTTCATGGTCAGGATCACATCGCCAACCTGCAAGCCGCCTTTGGCCGCCGGGCCGTCGTCCTGAATCTGCGCGACCAGGGCGCCAGCAGGCTTGTCCAGGCCAAAGGACTCGGCCAGGTCTTTGTTCACTTCCTGGATCACTACGCCCAACCAGCCACGGCTGACCTTGCCACCGGCTTTGAGCTGGTTGGAAACATCCATGGCCACATCAATCGGGATGGCGAAGGAGACGCCCATGAAACCGCCGGAACGGGTGTAGATCTGCGAGTTGATCCCCACCACTTCGCCCGCCAGGTTGAACAGCGGGCCACCGGAGTTACCCGGGTTGATCGGCACGTCGGTCTGGATGAACGGCACGTAGTTCTCGTTCGGCAGGCTACGACCGATGGCACTGACGATGCCCTGGGTCACGGTGTGGTCAAAGCCAAACGGCGAACCGATGGCCACCACCCATTGCCCGGCTTTCAGATCCTGGGACTTACCCAGTTTCAGCACGGGCAGGTCCTTGCCTTCGATCTTCAGCAAAGCCACGTCGGAGCGTGGATCGGTGCCGACCAGCTTGGCCTTGAGTTCACTACGATCTGCCAGGCGCACGAGGATTTCGTCGGCGTCGGCGATCACATGGTTATTGGTGAGGATGTAGCCATCAGGCGAAATGATAAAACCCGATCCCAGGGACTGGGCTTCACGCTGACCGCCACCGCCGCCACGGGGTGAACGCGGCTGAGGCATACCGCGCTCGAAGAACTCCCGCAGCATCGGCGGCAGGCCTTCAAGGTCAGGCATCTGCTGGTTCGAGACTTTACGCTCCGGCAGCTTCTGCGTGGTACTGATGTTCACCACGGCAGGCGAGGCTTGCTCTACCAGCTGGGTGAAGTCAGGCAGTTCCGCCGCTTGCGCGGTAACGGCCTGACCCAGCACCAGCACCGTGGCGACTATGGAAAGGTAAGACTTCAAACGTGGTATCGACATACAGCTCCCGTTACGACGAGCAGGGTTGGGCGACAAGGTTCTTTAAACGCCGGAGACTACTACTACCGACGTCAACATTGCGTGAACAACACAAGGCCAGAACCGAGAAGTTCTGACCTATAAAAAACATAAGGAAATTTTGCAAGTGAAAATACTCTCCAGACATTTCATGTTCTGTGCAGCAGGGCAGGCACTTCCCGCATTACTGTGAACAATCTGGATGAGCATAGGATTAACAGCTCACGGTTTTTCGGGCGCCGTGCCACTGCGCACCGACAGCGCGATCCGTTCGGCGGTGCCGAGGGGGATCTCCCCGACCACCGTCACCATGATCTCGCCTTGAGGGGTATTCATGCGGCGCGATACGGCAACCGTTGGCCCCAGTTGCACCCGGCTCTCCGTCGCAGCCTCGCCACTGACGGGCTCCAGGAACACCGAAAAACGCGCCAACCCATCCTCGTACATCAAGCTGTTTACCACCACATGGGTCCGGGAGTCCTTACGCGAAGCGCTACGGGCCAACTGGAAGCCAGGCGGCAGCCAGCTCGGATGCCAAGCCTGGGGGGCGACCACGTCCTCGGCCTTGCTGCTGGCGACCGACAATGGCTTGCAGTCCCTGCCGGGTTGCAAAGCGCTTTCATCCGGGGCTTTGGTACTCAATTGAGTGAACTGGAAACGCTCCAGCAACTGCCCCTTTTCATTGATCAACAATGATTTGAGCGGCAGCGCGGTTTCACGATCCAGATGCATCTCAAAGCCGTAGCGGTGCTGGTCGCGCGGCGTCAACGAGACGATCACCGCTTTACGACCAGCCACACGGGATTCGCCGATGGTGGCAAGCGTGTAAAAAGAATTGAGTTTTTGCGGATCAAGCACATGGGCGGAACCGCCCGGGGAGTTACCAAGACCCGCTACCAGGCTGCCGCTGACACATTGAGTGTGCCCATCGACACGTACGACTTCCTGAGCTGATCCATCGAGCTGCAATATCCGTTCGCGGACCTGACCATTCTGGACTAGATGCCAGATGTCATGGGTAGAGAAACTACCGTTACGCTCGTAGATAAATGTACCTTGGTAGCTTTGCTGCTGCTCTGCCCGCCCAAGACGCTTCAGCCAGTCTTGGGCTTCATCGGCATGGGCGGGAACTGCAAACCAGCCACTGAGCAAAAGCGCAAGGAGCGGTATGGCACGCATAAGGCTCCTTAACGGTTTAGCGGTTTTCCAGGCTTGCAGCGCGAGCGTATGGCAGCGCGCTTTCAGTGCCTTTTACAGCCGATTCCTGAGCGTGCTGGCGCAGATAGCCTGGCAGACGCTGATCCTGCCAGCCGGATTGCCCTTGAAGCACGCCATTGGCCATCGGACCCGTTGCGTCGGAGCTTTCCTTGTAGCCAGCCAGAACAGCTGGACCCTTGACCTGCGGACCGGCCATGACCGGCTGCTGGGTTTGCTGGGCCAGTTCGGCACCGGCGATCTCGTCCTGGTTGTACAGGCGCACACCAGCCAGTACGGCCACCGTCACGGAGGCAGCGACTGCCAGGCGACCCAGGCTACGCCAAGGACCACGAGCAGCTTTTGCCGGAACGGCTTCATCAGCCAGCGCAGCAGAAACGGCCGCAGCAATATCCAGACGAGGGATTAACAGATCTTTGTGCATCACCGCCCGAGCGACTTGGTAACGAGACCAGGTATCACGGGTTTCGGCATCATCAAATGCATTGAGCACTCGACGAAGTTCCAGTTCATCCGCTTCGTTATCCATCACTGCGGACAGCGATTCCTGCAGGGCATCACGACTCATGGCGGTTCCTCTCTTGGCTGTCGCCGCTGTCTTTAGTTTTCCTGCAACAACGGTTGCAAGGCTTTATCAATGGCTTCCCGAGCCCGGAAAATCCGGGAGCGTACGGTCCCCACCGGACATTGCATGACGCTCGCAATGTCCTCGTAACTCAGACCATCGAATTCACGTAAAGTTAATGCCGTACGCAAATCTTCTGGCAGTTGCTGAATAGTGCGATGGACAGTGCCTTCGATCTCGTCGCGCAGCAATGCACGCTCCGGCGACTCGAGATCCTTGAGGCCGTGATCACCATCGTAAAATTCTGCATCTTCCGAACTCACATCACTATCGGGTGGGCGGCGTCCGCGAGACACCAGATAGTTCTTCGCCGTGTTGATGGCGATGCGGTACAGCCACGTGTAGAACGCACTGTCACCGCGAAAATTACCGAGTGCACGGTAGGCCTTGATAAAGGCTTCCTGTGCAACGTCCTGCGCTTCATGGGTGTCGTGCACAAACCGCACGATCAACCCGAGAATTTTGTGCTGGTATTTCAGCACTAGCAGATCAAATGCACGCTTGTCACCGCGCTGAACGCGCTCGACCAGCTGCTGATCCTCTTCCTGGGTTAGCATGAACACTCCTCGTTGTACTTGAAGGAGGCTTGCATAACTAAACGATCAGGCTTGCAAACATAGACTAGGACTTTTCGCAAAAGTTCTCCCCCTTCAAGCAAGTTTCCGGTGGGCTCTGTTTTGGCACACACGAAAAACGCAGCGCGGGCATAGCCGGCTGCGTGAATAATCTTGTCGCCGGTTTTCTGACGCTCCCATGCTCCAGGCCAATCAGTAAAACCAACGTTTTCCCAGCTTTCGGGCATCCTGTTATGGAGTCGGAGTGGATACAAAAGTTCCCACCTCGACGCCGGACCGCCTCATCAAACCGTGCAGTTCGTTCACCGTAGTCTCACAATGCCACGAATGCCCGGCTATTGTGCCGATCCCCCCCTCTATATACTAGTGGGCCGTGTGACCCTTTGATTCGCCGATCCAGGCGTCCTGTTTGCGCCACCCCTACGGATCGCTTTTTGCGGAATCCCATAAATGAGCCAACAGTTTCAACACGATGTCCTGGTGATTGGTAGCGGCGCCGCAGGCCTGAGCCTTGCTCTGACTCTGCCGAGCCATCTGCGCATAGCCGTCCTGAGCAAGGGCGACCTGGCTAACGGTTCGACATTCTGGGCCCAGGGCGGGGTTGCCGCCGTGCTGGATGACACCGACACGGTGCAATCCCACGTTGAAGACACCCTCAACGCCGGCGGCGGCCTGTGCAATGAAGACGCGGTGCGCTTCACCGTCGAGCACAGTCGCGAAGCCATTCAGTGGCTGATCGACCAGGGCGTACCCTTTACCCGCGATGAACATGCCGGCAGTGACGACGGCGGTTTCGAGTTTCACCTGACCCGTGAAGGCGGCCACAGCCACCGGCGCATCATCCATGCCGCCGACGCCACTGGCGCCGCAATCTTCAAGACCCTGCTCGCCCAGGCCCGGCAGCGGCCGAATATCGAACTGCTCGAGCAACGAGTCGCCGTCGACCTGATCACCGAGAAACGCCTGGGCCTGGCGGGTGAACGCTGCCTCGGCGCCTACGTGCTCAACCGCGCCAGCGGCGAAGTGGATACCTACGGCGCGCGCTTCACCATCCTGGCCTCAGGGGGCGCCGCCAAAGTCTACCTCTACACCAGCAACCCCGATGGCGCCTGCGGGGACGGCATCGCCATGGCCTGGCGCTCGGGCTGCCGGGTGGCGAACCTGGAATTCAACCAGTTCCACCCCACCTGCCTATATCACCCCCAGGCCAAGAGCTTCCTCATCACCGAAGCCCTCAGGGGGGAAGGTGCGCACCTCAAACTGCCCAATGGCGAACGTTTCATGCAGCGCTTTGACCCACGGGCCGAACTGGCGCCACGGGACATCGTGGCTCGCGCCATCGACCACGAGATGAAGCGCCTGGGCATCGACTGCGTCTACCTGGACATCAGCCACAAGCCCGCCGACTTCATCAAGACCCATTTCCCGACGGTCTACGAGCGCTGCCTGGCCTTCAATATTGATATCACCCAAGGGCCGATCCCGGTGGTGCCGGCGGCGCACTACACCTGCGGCGGCGTGATGGTCGACCAGCAAGGCCGCACCGATGTCCCCGGCCTGTACGCGATTGGCGAGACCAGTTTCACCGGCCTGCACGGCGCCAACCGCATGGCCAGCAACTCGTTGCTCGAATGCTTCGTCTACGCCCGTTCCGCCGCCGCCGATATCCTCGAACAACTGCCACGCATCCCGGTGCCGGCCGCCCTGCCCCGCTGGGATGCGAGCCAGGTCACCGACTCGGACGAAGACGTGATCATCGCCCACAACTGGGACGAGCTGCGGCGCTTTATGTGGGACTACGTGGGTATCGTGCGCACCAACAAGCGCTTGGCGCGGGCGCAGCATAGGGTGCGGTTGTTGCTGGATGAAATCGACGAGTTCTACAGCAACTACAAGGTCAGCCGCGACCTGATCGAGTTGCGCAACCTGGCCCAGGTCGCCGAACTGATGATCCGCTCGGCCATGGCGCGCAAGGAAAGCCGGGGGCTGCACTACACGCTGGATTATCCCGAGATGCTGCCAGAGGCCCTCGACACTATCCTGGTGCCAACCACCTACGGCGACTGAACTTCAAGCGCACGCGCAGGCGCCGATGCACATCGGCGGCCTGCGAACCGCGCGGTACGCACACCGAGCGTACTCGCCAGTCTCCCGGCAGTCGGTAGCGCAGCACCACGATCAGCGGCAACGCCAGGCTGTCGGGACGCAACTGCACCGCATGCCAACCCCGCGCTACGCTCCACAGTTGCCAGCCGTCAGCATTGCGCCGCAGGCCACGAACCGACGAACGGTGGGTCAAGCGAATATGGCGTGGCAGCGTCCACAGGGCGTGGCCCAGGCACGCGAGCACACCCAGTGCCGCGATCGAAAAAGGTATAGCCAGCAGACACAGCGCACCCAGTGCAAGCACCTGTGCGAGGAGATACGCCGCCAGCAACAGCCCGCAGGCCTGCCAGCGGCATTCGAAGCTATTACTTGGGCTGGACACGATCCAGGATCATCCGGACCATGCGCTGCAGCTCCGGATCTTCTGATTCGGCACGTTCCATGAACCAGCCGAACATGTCCTGGTCTTCGCAGGTCAGCAACCTGACGTAGAGGTCGCGGTCTACCTTATCGAGGGTCGCGTACACCTCTTTGGTGAACGGTACCAACAACACATCCAACTCCAGCATGCCGCGACGGCTGTGCCAGTACAGGCGATTGATTTCTACATCTTCGACCATGGAGCGCTCCTCAAATAGGGCGCAAGTATACAGGCCCACGCCCCTCGGAACAGTCGGCTTTGGTCGGGCTTATGAAACTACCCATTTGCCGGGCGCCCCTCTATGATGCACTCATGACTCTCCAACTGCGATGACCCATGGCTGACTCTGCTTTCTTCTGCTCCCTGTCCCACGAAGGTGTCCTGGCCGTTCGCGGCGCTGACGCGGCCAAGTTCCTCCAGGGGCAACTGACCTGCAACCTCAATTACCTCGACGACACCCACGCCAGCCTCGGCGCGCGCTGCACCCAAAAGGGGCGCATGCAGTCGAGCTTCCGGATCGTGCTGCAAGGTGACGGTGTACTGCTGGCCATGGCCAGCGAACTGCTGGAACCGCAACTGGCGGACCTGAAGAAATACGCTGTGTTTTCCAAGTCCAAGCTGACGGACGAAAGTGCTACCTGGGCCCGCTTCGGTCTGGTGAATGCCGATCAGGCTCTCGCCAGCCTGGGCCTGGATTTGCCGGCCGAGACCGACAGTGTGGCGCGCCATGAAGAACTGCTGGCCATTCGCGTCTCCCCGGGCCGCGCCGAACTCTGGGCGCCCGCCGCGCAAGCCGAGTCCCTGCGCAGCCAACTGGCCGCCACACTTGCCGAAGGCGATCTCAATGCCTGGCTGCTGGGGCAGGTTCGTGCCGGCATCGGCCAGGTCATGGCCCAGACCCGCGAGCTGTTCATCCCGCAGATGCTCAACCTGCAAGCGGTCGGCGGCGTAAGCTTCAAGAAAGGCTGCTACACCGGCCAGGAAATCGTCGCCCGCATGCAATACCTGGGCAAACTCAAGCGGCGCCTGTATCGCCTGAGCCTCGACAGCCATGCGCTGCCCGAGCCCGGCACGCCACTGTTTGCCCCCAGCCATAACAGCGCCATCGGTGAGGTAGTCATCGCCGCCCGGGCCGACGAAGGGATTGAACTTCTGGCAGTGCTGCAAGCCGAAGCAGCCGACAGTGGCAACGTGCATTTAGGCACGCTGGAAGGCCCAGGCCTCAAGTTACTTGACCTGCCTTACCAACTGGACCGTGATCGCGAGATCCAGCGCTAATCGCCGTACCCTTTTGCAGCACCCTAGAGAGCATGAATGAATAAACTGGCGGAAAAAGTCCAACAGGCGTTGGTGATGGCCATCGATAACGATGACCTGGTTCTGCCCACGTTACCGGAAGTGGCCCTGAAAATTCGTCAGGCCGCCGAAGACCCCGAAGTCAGCATCAGTCATTTGAGCAAAGTCATCAGCCGCGATACCGCCCTGACGGCGCGGCTGATCAAGGTCGTCAACAGCCCACTGTTGCGCGCCACCCAGGAGGTCACCGACCTGCACACCGCCATCACGCGCCTGGGCACCAACTACAGCAGCAACCTGTCGATTGGTCTGGTGATGGAGCAAATCTTCCATGCCCGCTCAGAAGTCGTCGAACAGAAGATGCGTGACGTATGGCGCCGCAGCCTGGAAGTCGCAGGCGTCTGCTACGCCCTGTGCCGCAACCACAGCCAACTCAAGCCGGACCAGGCAGCACTTGGCGGGCTGGTGCACCAGATCGGTGTGCTGCCGATCCTAACCTACGCCGAAGATCACTATGAACTGCTCTCCGACCCGGTCAGCCTCAACCATGTGATTGACAGCATCCACCCGCTGCTGGGGGACAAGCTGCTGAGGGGCTGGGACTTCCCGGAAATGCTGGTAAATGTGCCCGCACACTACCAGGACCTCGAGCGCGATTCGGCCAGCCTGGACTACGTCGACCTGGTGCAAGTGGCGGTGCTGTACTGCCACAAGAATACCGATCACCCGCTGGCCAACGCTGCGCTGTCGAGCTTGCCGGCATTCAGGAAGCTGCGCATCGACCCGCTCAACGAGGCGGTGCGCACCGAGCTGGACGAAGCGCGCTCAATGTTCTATTGACCGGTCGGTGTGGCAAGCACGGCCCTACCCAGCGATAAAACTCACCCGCACCTTAAGCCCTTTCAGCTCGCCATCATGCAGGCTGATCTGGGCCAGGTGTGCGCGGCAGATCTCCCCGACAATCGCCAACCCCAGGCCCGAACCCGCGCCCTGCTGGTTACGTCGATAGAATCGCTCGAACACCCGATCCCGTTCGTCCTGCGGAATCCCAGGGCCATCATCCTCCACTTCCAGCACTGCCGGCGCCGTCACCCGCAAGATCACATTGCCACCTGACGGCGTGTGGGCCAGGGCGTTATCCACCAGGTTGCTCAGCAGCTCGTTCAACAAGGTCGGCTCGCCCCGCAGCCACACCGGCTCATCCGCCTCCAACGCCAGCGCCACCCCACGGGCATGTGCCAGAGGCGCCATGGCCATACCCAACTCACGGGCCAATTGGCTGAGGTCGAGCAATTGCGCGCCGCCTTCTGCAATCGCCCGCGCCCCGTTTTCGATGCGTGCCAGGGACAGCAACTGGTTGGCCAGGTGGGTCAAGCGATCCGTGCCTTGCGCCGCCGTTTCCAGGGTGCTGCGCCAGATCGCCGGCTCCTCGGCACGCAGCCCCAGCTCCAGGCGGGCTTTGAGCGCGGCCAGCGGGGTGCGTAATTCGTGGGACGCGTCGGCAATAAACTGTGCCTGGCGCTCGAACTGCCCGCGCAGGCGTTCGGTGAAGTGGTTCAACGCCCGCACCAGCGGCCCGAGTTCGTGCTGCACTTCAACCAGCGGCAGCGGCCGCAGATCATCCGGCTGGCGCTCCTCTACCGCCGTGCGCAAACGCTCCAGCGGGCGCAGCGCCGCACTCACGGTAAACCACACCAGCAGCAGGGCCCCGACGCCCAGCATGCCCAGGCGCAGCAGGGTATCGGCCATCAGGCTGCGGGCCATGCTGACCCGGGCTTCGTCGGTTTCTGCGACGCGGATTTCTGCCATGCCATTCATGTTCGGCTCCGACACCGCCTTGAGCAGGCTCACCACCCGCACATTCTGCCCCTGGTACTTGGCGTTATAGAACCGCGCCAGGGCCGGGTAATCGTCGGTGCGCGGCGTCCCGGGCGGCGGGCCTGGCAGGTGTTCGTAACCGGAAATCAGCTTCTGGTGAATATCATTGACCTGGTAGTAAATCCGCCCGGCACTGTCATAGGCGAAAGTGTCCAGCGCCACGTAGGGCACATCGGCACTCAGGGTGCCGTCACGCTGGGACAGCCCGGCGGCGATGGTCCGCGCCGAGGCCAGCAGGGTGCGGTCGTAGGCAGTGTCTGCGGCCTCGCGACCGTTCCAGTAGGCGCTCAGGCCGCTGGCCAGCATCAGCACCACCAACAGCAGCGCCAGGTTCCACAGCAGGCGCCAACGCAGGCTGCTGTGCTTACGCATCGCGGGCTTCCAGCAGGTAGCCAAGGCCACGGAAGGTGACGATGGCGACCGGCTGGCCATCGAGTTTCTTGCGCAAGCGGTGCACATAGATTTCGATGGCGTCGGGGCTGGCCTCCTCATCCAGGCCAAACACCTGGGACGCCAATTGCTCCTTGCTCATGACCCGGCCGGGACGGGCGATCAGCGCCTCGAGCACCGCCTGCTCGCGAGAGGTCAGGGTCAGCAGTTCACCGCCGAGGGTAAAGCGCCGGGTTTCCACGTCATACACCAGCACGCCACAGGTCTGCTGCCGCTCGCCACCCAGCACGCTGCGGCGCAACAGCGCCTTGACCCTGGCCTCCAGCTCGGTCAGCTCAAAGGGCTTGGCCAGGTAGTCATCGGCGCCCAGGTTAAGGCCATGCACCCGATCCTTTACATCACTGCGGGCGGTGAGCATCAGCACCGGAAGATTTTTCCCACGGGCCCGCAGGCGTGCCAACACCTCGAAACCATCCATGCGCGGCAGGCCCACGTCGAGAATCACTGCCGCGTATTCCTCGCTGCTCAAGGCCAGGTCCGCAGCCACGCCATCGTGCAGCACATCCACCGTCAAGCCCGTGCTCTTGAGCGCCTGGGCGACACTTTCGGCGAGCTGCAAATGGTCTTCGACGAGCAGGACACGCATGGATTTGTACCTCGTTAAGGGGCAGCCGATGCCGCCCTCTGTTTACCGACTCGCGGCGCAGTTTACAGCCGCCGCCTGTGCTGTGAAGCCCGAAAACATTGAAAGACCGTTGAAAGGTTAGTGAAAGGTTCGCCCATTAGCATCCAGAAACGGACGGTTACACCTTCCGAGCTATTTCACCCATAGCGCCCGAAAAACGCCTCGAAGCGTTTTCGCCCTATAAGAACAATAAACGGAGTGCTCTACGATGCTGTCGACACAGCCCCAGGCTTGCCCGCCTGTTCGTTTTTCCCGCCTGACCCAGACCGCCCTCGCCAGTGCCGCTGCCCTTGCCGGTTTTTCGCCGCTTAGCCAGGCTGCCTTCTTCGAAGACAGTAGCGCGACCCTGGAAACCCGCAACATGTACTTCAACCGCGACTTTCGCGACGGTACCAGCGCCCAGCAATCCAAACGCGACGAATGGGCCCAGGGCTTCATGCTCAACCTGCAATCGGGCTACACCGACGGTACCGTCGGTTTTGGCGTGGATGCGCTGGGCATGCTCGGGGTCAAGCTCGACTCCAGCCCGGACCGCACCGGCAGCGGCCTGCTGCCCACCCACGATGATGGCCGCGCCGCTGACGAGTACTCAAAACTGGGGCTGACCGGCAAAGTGAAAATCTCGGCTACCGAGCTGAAAATCGGCTCGCTGATTCCTGAGTTGCCAATCCTCAAGGCCAACGACGGACGCATCCTGCCGCAGACGTTCAACGGCGGCCTGCTGACCTCCAAGGAGTTCAAGCAGCTGACGTTCACCGGCGGCCGCCTGGACAAGGCCAAGGACCGCGACGACAGCAACTACGAGGACATCGCCCTCAACAACAAGAACGGCCGCTTCGTCGGCGGAGCCACCGGCAAGCACTTCAACTTTGGTGGCGTGGACTACAAGTTTGCCGAGAAGGTCACCGGCAGCTATCACTTCGCCCAACTGGACGACGTGTACCGCCAGCACTTCCTCGGTGTGGTCGCCTCCACTCCGATGGGTCCCGGCACTTTCGGTACCGACCTGCGCCTGGCCATCAGTGATGACACCGGCAGCGCGCGCGGCGGCAGCATTGATAACAAATCCCTCAACGGCCTTTTCAGCTACGCCCTCAACGGCCATAAACTGAGCGCCGGCTACCAGCACATGTCCGGCGATAGCGCGTTCCCGTATGTGGATGGCAGCGACCCGTACCTGGTCAACTTTGTGCAGATCAACGACTTTGCCGGCGCCGAAGAACGCTCCTGGCAGGCTCGCTACGACTACGACTTCGCCAAGCTGGGGATTCCCGGCCTGAGCTTCATGAGCCGCTACCTGTCCGGTGACAATATCCAACTCAAGAACGGCGACACCGGCAAAGAGTGGGAACGCAACACCGAGATCAAATACGTGGTGCAAAGCGGCACCCTCAAGGATGTGGCCGTACGCCTGCGTAACGCCACTTACCGCTCCAACTATTCGGCACGGGACGCAGACGAAGTGCGCGTGCTGGTCAGTTACAGCGTCGCGCTGTGGTAACCCTGCAAGTCATATCCCCAATAACAACAATGACGGAGTTCCCCATGTCCTCATCCCTGCGTAAATTTGCCCTGGCCGCCGGCTGCATGCTGTTTGCCGGCCAACTGCTGGCAGCCGAAGAACCCAAGCGCCCGGAATGCATCGCACCGGCCTCCCCCGGCGGTGGTTTTGACCTGACCTGCAAGCTGGTGCAAAGCGCACTGGTCAACGAAAAGCTACTGAGCAAGCCGATGCGCGTGACCTACATGCCCGGCGGCGTGGGCGCGGTGGCCTACAACGCCGTCGTCGCCCAGCGCCCCGCCGATGCCGGCACGCTGGTGGCCTGGTCCAGCGGTTCGCTGCTGAACCTGGCCCAGGGCAAATTCGGTCGATTTGATGAAAGCGCAGTGAAATGGCTGGCCGCCGTCGGCACCAGCTATGGCGCGATTGCGGTGAAAGCCGATTCGCCCTACAAGAGCCTCGATGATCTGGTACAGGCCCTGAAGAAAGATCCGAGCAAAGTGGTAATTGGTTCCGGCGGCACAGTCGGCAGCCAGGACTGGATGCAGACCGCACTGATCGCCAAGGCTGCCGGGATCAACCCGCGTGACCTGCGTTACGTGGCCCTCGAAGGCGGCGGTGAAATCGCCACTGCCCTGCTCGGTGGTCACATCCAGGTAGGCAGTACCGATATCTCCGACTCCATGCCACACATCCTCAGCGGCGATATGCGCCTGCTGGCGGTGTTCTCCGAAGAGCGCCTGGACGAGCCGGAAATGAAGAATATTCCGACTGCCAAAGAGCAAGGCTACGACATCGTCTGGCCAGTGGTACGGGGCTTCTACCTCGGGCCAAAAGTCAGCGATGAAGACTACGCCTGGTGGAAGGCTGCGTTCGACAAGCTGCTGGCCTCCGAAGAGTTCTCCAAGCTGCGTGACCAGCGCGAGCTGTTCCCGTTCGCCCTGACCGGACCGGAACTGGACACCTACGTGAAGAAACAGGTGGCTGACTACAAAGTGCTGGCCAAAGAGTTCGGCCTGATCCAGTAATCGCCCCCCTGTCGCGCGGCCACGCCCCTTTGAATCGGGGGCGTGGCCCAGGAGTTCTACATGCTCTTACAACGCATTTTCGCCGCAGTGCTGTTACTGGTGTGTATCGGCCTGGCGCTTATGGCCTGGCCCTATCAGGCGGCCTTTTCCTACGAGCCAGTAGGGCCTCGGGCCTTCCCACTGCTGTTGCTCGGGCTGATGGGCCTGGCTCTGACCTACATGCTGATTCGTCCGCAACCGACCCAACACACTGACGATGAACCGCCGCTGGACCGCCCGACCCTGATTAAGATCGGGATCTGCGTGAGCTTGCTGCTGGTGTTTGCCGGCACTTTCGAATCTCTGGGTTTCATTCTCAGCAGCATGCTGATTGGTATTCCGATGGCACGGCTGTATGGAGGGCGCTGGTTGCCCGGCGTGGTGATCATCACCTTGATGAGCGTCGGTCTTTATCTGCTGTTCGATAAAGCCATGGACGTACCGCTGCCCCTCGGTCTGCTCGACGTTCTGGAGAACTGATATGGATACTTTTGGCTATTTGGGCCAGGGTTTCGGCGTCGCGCTGAGCCCCTATAACCTGGTGACCGCGCTGTGTGGCACCCTGATCGGCACCGTCGTCGGCCTGTTGCCGGGCCTGGGCCCGATCAACGGCGTGGCGTTGTTGATCCCCATCGCATTTGCCTTGGGCCTGCCGCCCGAATCGGCACTGATCCTGTTGGCAGCCGTGTACCTGGGCTGCGAATACGGCGGCCGGATCAGCTCGATCCTGCTGAACATCCCGGGCGAAGCCTCCACCGTGATGACCACCCTCGACGGCTACCCAATGGCCCGCAAAGGCATGGCTGGGGTGGCGCTGTCGCTCTCAGCCTGGAGCTCGTTCATCGGTGCGTTTATCGCCACCTGCGGCATGGTGCTGTTCGCCCCGCTGCTGGCCAAATGGGCGATTGCCTTCGGACCTGCGGAATACTTCGTACTGATGGTGTTTGCGATTGTCTGCCTGGGCGGCATGGCCGGTGACAAGCCACTGAAGACCTTTGTCTCGGCGTTGATCGGCCTGTTCCTTGCCTGCGTCGGCATTGATGCCAATAGCGGTGTCTACCGATTTACCGGTGACAACATCCATCTGACCGATGGTATCCAGTTCGTGGTCCTGGTCCTGGGTCTGTTCTCCATCAGTGAGATCCTCCTGCTCCTGGAAAAAACCCACCGTGGCCAGGAAGCGGTGAAGGCCACCGGGCGCATGATGTTCAACGTCAAGGAAGCCTTGTCGGTGTTGACCGTGAACCTGCGCTGCGGTGTATCGGGCTTCATCATCGGCGTATTGCCAGGTGCTGGCGCGACCATGGCCTCGGCCGTGGCCTACATGACCGAAAAACGTATCGCGGGCGCCAGCGGCAAGTTCGGCCAAGGCGACATGCGCGGCCTGGCCGCCCCGGAAACCGCCATCGGCGCTTCAGTCTGCGGTGCCATGGTGCCAATGCTGACCCTCGGCGTTCCGGGCTCGGGCACCACGGCGGTGATGATCGGCGCCCTGTCGCTGTACAACATCACGCCAGGCCCGCTGCTGTTCCAACAGCAACCGGACATTGTCTGGGGCCTGATCGCTTCGTTGTTTATCGCCAACATCATGCTGGTGGTCCTCAACATCCCGATGATCCGCATCTTCACCCGCATCCTTGCCGTGCCGAACTGGGCACTGGTGCCGGTGATCGCGATCATCACCGCGATTGGCGTCTATGCCGTACACGCCACCACCTTCGATCTGTTCCTGATGATCGCCATCGGCATCTTCGGCTACATCCTGCGCAAGCTGGACTTCCCACTGTCGCCACTGCTGCTGGGCTTTATCCTCGGCGGCCTGATGGAGCAGAACCTGCGGCGTGCATTGTCGATTTCCAATGGCACCCTGGAAATTCTGTGGTCGAGCCCGATCACTTTGGGCGTCTGGGTACTGACCGCCATCATGCTGCTCGTGCCATTGCTGCGTATCTGGCGCAAGCGCGCGTTGCAGCGTCGTGCCGTAGCCGATGTCTGAGGTCACCCTTAGACAATGGTGGGGAACACCGCTGGTCGGCCTGGCCGGCGGTTACCTGGCCAGCCTGGTCGGCTGGCCTTTGCCGTATATGGTCGGCTCGTTGCTGGCGATCATCCTGGTGCGCTGCCTGACGCCCTGGCAGTTGGGCGAGATTCCCGGCGGGCGCAAATGCGGGCAGTGGGTGGTGGGCATTGGTATCGGCCTGCACTTCACCCCGGTGGTGATCGAACAGGTGATGAGCCACTTTGGCCTGATCTTCTTCGGCGCGCTGGTCACCAGCCTGTCGAGCATTGTCGGCGTGTGGTTGATGCGCCGCAGCGGTGAAGATCGCGCCACTGCGTTTTTCTCAAGCATGCCGGGCGGTTCCGGGGAGATGGTCAACCTGGGCGCACGCAATGGCGCGGTGCTCAGTCGCGTGGCAGCTGGCCAGAGTCTACGGGTGTTGCTGGTGGTGCTGTGTGTGCCGGCAATCTTCAAGTATTTACTGGGCGGCGGCGCACCACAGTTTCACCCGGCGCCTGTGGATTGGGCCTGGCTGGCCCTGCTGTTTCCCATTGGCGCGCTGGTGGCCTGGGGCTGGCAACGCTTGCGCCAACCCAACCCCTGGTTGTTCGGGCCGTTACTGGTCAGTGCCGTCGCCAGTATCACCTGGGATTTGCACATCGGCCTGCCAGAGGGTGGCAGCCAGATCGGCCAATGGTTGATCGGCAGTGGCCTGGGTTGCCACTTCAACCGGCAGTTCTTCCGACGGGCACCGTCGTTCATGGGCCGCACGGTGGTTGGCACACTGCTGAGCATGCTGATCGCGACCTTTGCGGCGGTGGGTTTGAGTGCATTGACGCAGTTGGATCTGCGCTCGCTGACGCTGGGGATGATGCCCGGTGGGATTGCCGAGATGAGTTTGACGGCTGAGACCCTGCAATTGTCGGTGCCGTTGGTAACGGCGATGCAGGTGATGCGGCTGTTGTTTGTGCTGTTCCTGGCGGAGCCGTTATTCCGCCATTGGAACCGCCAGCCGGACACCATTTAAATATAGGCGTTGGCTTGCCTGCGATTGCGGTGTGTCTGCCAACAGAGATATCGGCAGACTGTCAGTCATCGCAGGCAGCTTCTACCTTGTGTTGACCTTCAGAGCGGCGGCAACCGCCACTCGATCGGCGTCTCGCCATTCTGCTCAAGAAACTTATTCGTCCGGCTGAAATGCCCGCAGCCCAAAAACCCGCGATACGCCGACAACGGCGACGGATGCACCGAGGTCAGCACCAGATGCTTGGTCGCGTCGATCAGCTTTTGCTTGCCCTGGGCATGGGCGCCCCACAGCAGGAACACCAGGTGCGGCTGATGCTCGCTGACAATCTCGATCACCCGGTCGGTGAAGAACTGCCAGCCCTTGCCCGCATGGGCGTTGGCATTGGCGCGCTCCACGGTCATGGTGGTATTGAGCATCAACACACCCTGGTCGGCCCAGCTTTGCAGGCAGCCGTGGCTGGGGATGTCGATATTGAGGTCGCGCTTGAGCTCTTTGTAGATATTGACCAGGGACGGCGGCGCCGGCACGCCCGGTTGCACCGAGAAGCACAGGCCGTGGGCCTGGCCCGGGCCGTGATACGGGTCCTGGCCGAGGATCACCACCTTGACCTTGTCCAGCGGCGTGGAGTTGAGCGCGTTGAAGATCAACGGGCCCGGCGGGTAGATTTCCTTGCCCGCCGCATGCTCCTGGCGCAGGAACTCGCGCAATTGGCTCATGTACGGCTGCTCGAATTCCTCACGCAGGGCGTGTTTCCAGCTCGGTTCAAGTTTGATACGGTCGTCGACAGTCATCAGAAAAGCATCATGTAAAAAGAATGGGCGAACCCTAGGAAAGCCCACCCCACTTGTCAATTGATCTGACGCGCAACCGGCACTTTCCCACGAAGGGATCATACTCAACGTTCAATTTACCGATTGAGGTCATGATGAATCTGCACTTCGAAGAGCTCACTGGCACAGACGGCGCCCGTATCGGCATCGCCAGCCTGGACGCAGAAAAGTCCCTCAATGCCCTCTCCCTGCCGATGATCCTGGCCCTGAGCGAGCGCCTGGACAGTTGGGCCAAAGACCCGCAAATCGTCTGCGTGCTGCTGCGCGGCAACGGCGCCAAGGCGTTTTGCGCCGGCGGTGAAGTGCGCAGCCTGGCCCAGGCCTGCCGCGAGCACCCGGGCGAAGTCCCCGCCCTGGCCGCGCAGTTTTTTGCTGCCGAATATCGTCTGGACTACCACCTGCACACCTACCCCAAGCCGCTGATTTGCTGGGGCCATGGCTATGTTCTGGGCGGTGGCATGGGGTTGCTGCAAAGCGCCGCCATCCGCATCGTCACCCCGAGCAGCCGGCTGGCCATGCCGGAAATCAGCATCGGCCTGTACCCGGACGTCGGCGCCAGTTGGTTCCTCTCGCGCCTGCCCGGCAAGCTCGGCCTGTTCCTGGGCCTCACCGGCGCCCATATGAACGGGCGCGACGCCCTGGACCTGGGCCTGGCCGACCGCTTCCTGCTGGATGAGCAACAGGACGAAATGCTTGAGGGCCTGTTACAGCTGAACTGGCAGGAACAGACGGCGATGCAGCTCAACAGCCTGTTCAAGGCCCTGGCCCAGGAGGCCGCCAGCCAGCAGCCCGAACCACAGTGGCTGCCGCGCCGCCAGCAGATCGACGCATGGTTGGATGTGGGTGATGTGCACTGCGCCTGGCGCGCCTTGAGCCAACTGCGCGAGCATGCCGACCCGCTGTTCAGCCGGGCCGGCAAGACCTTGAGCGAGGGCTGCCCGCTGACCGCACACCTGGTCTGGGAGCAGATCCGACGGGCGCGGCACCTTTCTCTGTCGCAGGTGTTCCAGATGGAATACACCTTGAGCCTCAACTGTTGTCGGCATCCGGAGTTCAGCGAAGGGGTACGCGCTCGCCTGATCGACAAGGATCAGCAGCCACACTGGCACTGGCCAGATATCAAGCGCATTCCCGAGGCGGTGGTCGAGGCGCACTTTCACAAGGCCTGGGAAGGCCGCCATCCCCTGGCAGACCTGTCTGATTTATGACAGACGCAAGTCAAGCGACGGGCTAGTATTTTGGGCGATCGAGGGTGAACGAACAGTTGTCGGGCTGGCTGTCCGTGCACACAAAAATTTCCTGGTCAAACGGCCCGCGGGCCGGCATCCAATGGGTGGAGTCGGTCAGCGACATGCCGGACAGGGGCTCGGGCGCCTGGAACCTGAGGTTGACCCACTGGTTGTTGGCCGCCTTGTAGGTGCAATACTCCAAGTAGCCTTGTTTGCGCTCCTGGTCATTGGCCGGAATAAAAACCGCCCCGACAAATCTTTCCAAAAAACTGTCGGCCCCGCCTACCGGGCTCCTCCAGTGGCCATTGTCACTTTGGAAATGGCCCGCCTTGCGCTTGATCGACGAGGGATAGGGGCAGCTGAATTCTGCGCTGGCGTGAGCGAAGGAAAAAAAACCGAGTAAAAAAAGAATAAGTGCCCGGCTGATCATGTGTCATTCCGTTGAGCTACTGAGGTCTTGCCACCCAGTAAAGTCCTAGAAGAGCACTTAAGATAGCTGTTAAATATGACAGCCCAGACAGATGGTCGCCCACAAAAAAACGGCGCATTTCGCGCCGTTTCAAAGAAAAGTCTGACTACCGATGCCCGCCACGTCCCCGGCCATGATCACCGCCACGTCCATCGCCGCGACCATGGCCGTTGTAGCCCCGATGATCCCCCCATCCCTGACTGGGATAGGGACGGTAGCCCGCCCTTGGCCCGGCCTGATAGTAACGGGGCGCCGGCTGGTAATAACGCGGCGCCGGGTAATAGCGTGGTGGCGGTGCGTAATAACCGCGCCGGTACTGGTATGACGGACCGCCGCCGTAGTAATAGACCGGCGCGGGTGCGGTATAGACTTCGGATCGATAGTAGCTGGAGCCTCCATCGTAATAGGGCACGCAAGCAGAAAGGGTCAAACCGAGCACAGCTATGATGAGCAATCGACGATACATGGCGGCCTCCTGGACCGCGGAAGAGCACACACCAGCGACGCTGGGGGGCGACAGACAGCTTTCACTGAATGACAAGAGATCAGACCGCAAAAAGCAAATCTGGTGCGACTTGGACATAGATTGATACATCTATGGCGCAATAAACCGCCCAGGTCTGTATCGTGCCAAATACACCGGTTTCGCCGGAACCTCGACGCCATGACACCTGAACCGACCGATGAACACTCCCACACTTTGCCCGGCCTGCGGCGCTCGCAACGATTGCACCCTGGCCGACCCGCGCACCGCTGACCGTGCCTGCTGGTGCTACAGCGTCACCATCGATCCCAAGGTGCTCGAAGCCCTGCCGATGGAGCTGCGCAACAAGGCCTGCCTGTGCCCGCGCTGTGCCCAGGTCGACGCACAACTGCGCGCAGCCGAGCCCCGGTAATGCGTATCGACCGATTCCTCAGTAACCTGCCCCGCTTCAATCGCCAGCAAGTGCGCTTACTGCTGGCGGAGCGACGGATTCAAGTCGATGGGCTGCCGGTTGCCGACCCCCACCATGAAGTGCGCGAGTTCAGCCGCGTGGAATGTGATGGCGAGATCCTGCAGGTGGGGAAACCCGCGCGCTACTTCATGCTGCACAAGCCGCCAGGCTGCGTCAGTGCCACCGTCGACCCCCAACACCCCACCGTCCTCGACCTGCTGGATGAGCCGGACAAGGGCGACCTGCATATCGCCGGCCGCCTGGACTTCAACACCACCGGCCTGCTGCTGATCACCAATGATGGCCAGTGGTCCCGGCGCCTGACCCAGCCCAGGACCAAGCTGCCCAAGGTCTACTACGTGGAGACCGAACAGGCGATTGGCCCGCAGTACGCCGCAACGTTCAGTGCCGGCCTGTACTTCGCCTTCGAAGACCTGACCACCCAACCGGCCGACCTGCAAGTGTTGAGCCCCAAAAGCGCGCGCCTGAGCATCATTGAAGGGCGTTATCACCAGGTCAAGCGCATGTTCGGGCACTTCGACAACAAGGTGACGCGCCTGCATCGCGAACGCATGGGCCCGCTGGTGCTGGATGAACAACTCGCCCCCGGCCAATATCGGCCGCTGACAGAAGCTGAAATCCGCCAGATATGACCGTTCAGCCGGTGATCGGCAAAAGCCCAGGGTCAAACGTGCGACCTGGCCCGCCTCCTGCTTAAATCAAACCGCCAGCCGCAATCTGACTGGCGAGTCACCCGACCTCCAAGAAACACATTGCCGGCCCGTACCGCTTGACGTAGGGGCCCAAGCAAGTTGCCCGCCATAACAACACCCGTCGGCCAGCCTCATCGGACCGACATGGGCCTCCCTTCCAGGCGTATGCCTACCTGTCACAAAGCTCGTGCAGAGTGATCTGCGCGCATCACCCGCTTGCCAGGAGTCTTACGACATGAGGCCAGAAATCGCTGTGCTGGATATACAGGGTCAGTATCGGGTTTACACGGAGTTCTATCGCGCGGAGGCTGCTCAAAAGACCATCATCCTGGTCAACGGCTCCATGGCCACCACCGCGTCGTTCGCCCAGACCGTGAAAAGCCTGCATCCGCAATTCAATGTGGTTTTGTACGATCAGCCCTACGCCGGTCGTTCCAAAGCCCACAACCGCCATGAGCAAATGCTGACGAAGGACATTGAGGGCCAGATCCTTCTGGAACTCATCGAACACTTCGCCGCCGAGCATGTGCTGTCGTTTTCCTGGGGCGGTGTCGCCACGCTCGTCGCCCTGTCCCAGCGTCCCCGGCGCGTGGAGAAAGCCGTGATCAGCTCCTTCTCCCCAGTGATCAACGCACCGATGCGCGACTATCTGGAACGTGGCGTCGACTACCTCGGCACCCTCGACCGCCACAGCGTCGGCAACCTGGTCAACAGCACCATCGGCAAACACCTGCCGCCACTGTTCAAGCGCTTCAACTATCGACACGTCAGCACCCTGGCCGAGCACGAGTACGGGCAGATGCACTACCACATCAGCCAGGTGCTCAATAGCGACCGCCAGTGTTACCTCAAGGCCGCACGGCAGATCGACATTCCGGTTCTGTTCTTGAATGGCGAGTGGGACGAATACACCAGTGCCGAGGATGCCCGGCTGTTTGGGCAACATGTAGCGAACAGCAGCTTCGGCACCATCCAGGCCACCGGGCACTTTCTGGACATGGAGCACAAGGCCGCGTGCAATGACAGTCGGCAGGCATTGATGGGCTTTTTGAAACCGGAACAGTCGGTGAGTCGACTGCGGCATCACCAGGGCCAGGCCCTGCATGCGTTTGCGATTTGAAAGCAAGGCCCTGGGCAGGGACGGTGCAGCGTTTCTGCCTGGGGTGGGCTCAAAGCATCCGCTGACGCTCGCAACTTGCACATTTTTCAAAGAAAAACTTCAAATCGCCGCGCACTTCTGGTACAAAGTCAGCCGCTCTGAGCGGGTATAGTTTAGTGGCAAAACGAAAGCTTCCCAAGCTTTAGTTGAGGGTTCGATTCCCTCTACCCGCTCCACTCAGATTGTCCTCCCCCATCAGCTTGTCCTTGATGGAGGATGAATAAAAAACCGGCTCCTGAAGCCGGTTTTTTTGTGCCTGGGATTTATCAGTAAAACCCCGCAATACCTTCGTCCAGCAGCCTCGCCCCGCCCCCATAAACTTCTTGCACCGCCTGCCCTCTTTTGTTGGTGGGTAGAGTGTTGAAAATTTTTATTTAGTAGTTATAGTCACCACCAACACACCACAAGGAGGTGATGTGGATAGCCGATATTTGATAGGCCATATCGTGGCTGATGGCTGGTACCTGGTGCGCGTCAGGGGCAGTCATCATCATTTTAAACACCCTGCCAAGCCTGGGCTGGTGACCATTCCCCACCCCAAGAAGCATCTGTTGGACAAGACCGCCAAGAGCATCTTGAAACAAGCTCTGCTCGCTTGAAGCGTACCTGGAGGACAAGAACATGCTGTATCCGATTGCAATTTCAACCGGCGACGATGACCACGCCTGGGGCGTAGAAGTCCCCGACATCCCTGGCTGCTTCTCTGCCGGTGATGACCTGGACGACGCCATGGCCATGGCACGGGAAGCCATAGAAGGCCATTTTGAGCTGCTGGCCGAAGAGGGCGCGCCCATTCCCAGCGCACAAAAGGTCACGCTGCACGCAGCCAACCCCCTGTACGCCGGCTGTACCTGGGCGGTGGTGGATATTGATGTGACCAAGTACCTGGGCAAGGCGCAAAAACTCAACATCACGCTGCCTGGCTACTTGCTCAACCGCATTGATGAGTACGTGCTGCACCACCCGGAAGAAAAAAGTCGTTCGGGGTTCCTGGCATCGGCAGCGCTGAAGGTGCTGCAACAGGAGCGATAACATCGCCGAATTTGAGCGCAAGAAACGTAGTTCAGCCACCCGCGACGAGCGCTAAAGTGCAGGCGATAAACGATCCACTCAACAAGGAGCCCGCTCATGCCGCGTGAATACAAACTCATGCCCTCCCCCGTCGGCCAACTGACCCTGGTTGCCCGCAACGGCAAGCTCGCCGCCATCTTGTGGGAGGCCGAGCGCGCCAACCGTGTGCGCCTGGGCGAGCTGGTGGAAGTCAACCACAGCGCGGTGCTGCTGGAGGCCGAGCGGCAGTTGAACGAGTATTTTGCCGGCACCCGCGAGTGCTTCGAGCTGGAACTGGACTTTGACGGCACCGAGTTCCAGAAAAAAGTCTGGGGTGCGCTGCTGACTATTCCCTTCGGTGAAACCCGCAGCTACAGCCAGATCGCCCAACAGATCGGCAACCCCAAGGCTGTACGCGCGGTGGGGGCGGCGAACGGGCGCAATCCTATTTCGATCGTCGCGCCCTGCCATCGAGTGATTGGTGCTGCGGGCGGCCTCACCGGGTTTGCCGGCGGGCTTGAAGCCAAGCAGTACTTGCTGACCCTCGAGGATGGCGGGGTCACAAGGTCATTGTTCTGACAGCCACGTAGCGCTAGGGCTGATCAGCCTTGGAATCCTTCATTTGCACCGAGGATTTGCTGCCGCCGGTGTTGTCCTGGGTTTCATTGTCAGAGCTGTCGAAACAGCCTTGCAACAGCACCAGGCAGCAGGCCAGGCAGAGAGTACGAGAGAGGCTCATGATCGCGCTTCCATTCAACGGGGTGATGAAACAGTGACCAGCCTGCACAAGCAGGGTTCGATGCCTGCACCCCGCACCTGCCCAACGGTTGCACGGCCCGACCGAATTCATGTAGGTCAACAATTGTAAAAAGAAATTTCAGCGTGCCGCCACGGTCAGTACTTTCATCAGCACTTACCTGGAGCATCGCCATGAAGCCTCGATGGCCTGGACTTCAAAGCCCTGGAAAAACTGCGCAGCGAATACCGTACCTTGGGCGAGCGCCATACCGTCAACCTCGGCGGCGACGGCACGGCGGCGGACCCAGGCAAGACCGACCTGAACCAGGCGTAAAAAAACGGCGGTTGGATCAGCTCCAACCGCCGTTTCCTGGCAAAGCCCGCGATCAACCGTCGCTGTTGCGGCTCTTGCTGTAGGACGAAGCCAGCGCCCGGGCTTTTTCCAGGCGGGTTTCCAGCTTGGGCAGGGTTTCGTCGACCAATGCCTTTATCTCAGGGATATCCGAAGCAGCGCCTTCCTGCTTGAACAACGCGATTGCATCTTCGTTGGCCTTGACCTGCTGAGCCGTGTAGGCGGCGTCAAAGGAGTCGCCATCGGTCAGCTCAGGCATCAGGGTTTCAGCCTTGTCGACGATCTGGTCGCGAGGCGCCACCGGCAAGTCGAGTTTTTTCGCAATGGCCGCCAAATGTTGATTGGCCAGGGTGCGTTCGTTGATGACCTCGATGGTGTAGTCCTTGATTTCCTGAGACGAGGTCTTGGCGTGGGCCATGCGGCTGGTTTCGATATCGGCCATGCCCTTGGCCGAGGCTTGCTCGATAAATTCGGCGGGGCCTTGGGCAAAAGCATTGCTGGCGCCGAGGCCCAGCAGCATCGCGAAAGTGGCGGTGCGTAACCGGATAGCCATGCGGCTCATGATGGGTTCCTCCAGGTAATAAATACATGCCGGGGAACGAGCCCCGCCCTGAATCTGAATTTTCAGGGCGGCAAAGGTTTAGAAAAAACTTGCTGGTGCGACGAACGGTCGTCGGTACTCAGGACGTTTTACTGCCCAGCAAGCCCGGCAACGCATGGGCCAGGGCATTGATCGCGAAGCCGATAAACATCACCCCGCACAGCTTGGTGATCAACACTTCATGACGCTGATACACCGTACGCACCTGCCGCGCGCCCACGACGCCGATGAGGATCCCGTAAGCCAGCAGGCCGCCTACAAAGCTCAGGACAATCAACCACGGCAGCATGCTCCAGGTCAGCAGCTCGGCCCGGCTCGACAGGAGTGCGGTGAACGTGGCCACGGCCACCGGATAGGCCTTGGGGTTGGTCAGGCCAAACAGAATGCCGTGCCAGAACGGTTGGCGCGCCGCCCCCTGAGGCGCGTCCCCGCTGCGGTTGCGGGTGCGAATGGCACGGATGCCGAGCCAGAACAGGTAAAGGGCACTGAGCACACCCAGCACATCAAACGCGCTGCTACCGATCTCCCGGGCGCCGACAATCGCCACCAACGCGGTGCTGCACCACACCACATCGCCCAGCAGGTGCCCACACAGAAAACCCGCGCCGGCCCGACGGCCGCGTGCCGCACCAATGCCAAATACCGCCAGCACCCCGGGGCCCGGCGTGATGCCATAGATAAAGCCCGAGGCGATGACGGCAAACAGCAATGATGAAGTCATGGGTAACACGCTCAGAAAAGAGGGGGCGCGTCGATTGTGCACAATCCACCGGGCACTGCAATGCTAGGCCGCACGTTTGGCCAACACGTCTTGCACTTGGGTGATCAGCCACTGCAAGGCGCCATCCCCCGCGCGGCGTTTATGCCAGGCCAGTACAAAACCGAAGGATGGGATATGAAACGGCGGCGGCACCACCAGCAAGTGCCGCGAGTCGATGTTCAGCAGCCCTTGGGAGGACACGGTAAGGATCAGGTCAGTGCCCTGGATCAACTGCGGCGCGATGCCCCAATGCGGCAGGCTGATCGCCACGTGCCGTCGCTCGCGGATCGCGGTCAGCGCCCGCTCGATTTCCGGGGTGCCGCTGCCGCGCATTTCCAGTAGCACATGGGGCCGTGCCAGGTAGGTCGGCAGGTCGAGCCCACCGTCGGCGGGCAAGCTGTCGCGGTCCACCAGGCAGGCGTAGTGCTCTTCGAATAACGGCGTGCTGCGCAACTCGGCCGGCAGGTCGGGAAACACGCCGGCGGCCAGGTCGATCTCCCCACTGAGCACCCCTTCCTGCATGCCTTCGCGACTGGCGTGGGTGATGGCCAGATCAATCCCCGGCGCCTGCTCGCGCAGCGCCCGCACCAGCCCAGGCAACAAGAGAGCCGCGCCGTAATCGGACATGGCCAGGCGAAAGGTGCGCCTGGCCGACGCCGGATCAAAACGGTTCGGCGCCAGCAACGACTGGACCTGGACCAAGGCATCAGCCAGCGGCGCCGCCAGTTCCAGCGCGCGAGCGGTGGCGACCAGGCCGCCGCCTTGGCGCACCAGCAACGGGTCGCCTAGCAGATCACGCAAGCGCCCCAGCGCATGGCTGACCGCCGGCTGGCTCAGGTGCAGGCGCTCGGCAGCGCGGGTGACGTGCTGCTCGCTGAGCAACGCGTCGAGGATCACCAGTAGGTTAAGGTCAACACGGCGCAGATCATTCATGGCATGCATGTTTAGCATAAGAACTTGGAATTTAAATCTGCGCGACGAATACCGTAGAGTCCAGTAAAACCTTTTGGAGATTGATCATGACCACTTTGCATTGGCTGGGCTTGTTACTGCTGGCGGTGATTGCCGGGGCGGTGGTGCCGTTTCAAAGCGCAATCAACGCCAACCTCGGGCGCGGCCTCGGGCATCCGTTGTGGGCGACCCTGGCCTCGCTGCTGGTGAGTATTCTGGTGTTATTGCCGGTGATCCTGGCGTTACGGCTGCCGCTGCCAAGCCTCGGCTTTATCACTAAGGCGCCGCTATGGATGTGGACCGGCGGCGCATTCGGCGTGTGCTTTATCTCCCTGGCCCTGGTCTTGCTGCCCAAGCTCGGGGCCTCGGGGTTTATCGCCCTGGCCATGGCCGGGCAAATCCTCGCGTCATTGTTGCTCGACCACTTCGGCCTGTTTGGTCTGGTGGAGCGGCAACTGACCGCCCCCCGCTTGCTTGGGGTGCTGATGTTGATTGGCGGGGTGGTGTTGATTCAGTTCAGCAGCGCGCCGGCCAAGGCATTGGCTGGCGTGAGCTGAGTCGTCAGCGCTTGTCGGAGGTGCGCAACTTATGCGGCAAGCCCCATAGCAGCAGCGCCGCCGCAATCAATGCACACACGCCAATCACATACAGCGCCGGGGTCGTGCTGCCCGTGATGTCCTTGATGCGCCCGACCATTACCGGGCTGACGATGCCACCGAGTTGGCCCAACGTATTGATCAGCGCAATGCATAGAACTGCCACTCGGCCGTCACAAACACCATCGCGGCCGTCGCCAGCCCCCAGGACACCATGATCCGGGCAATCCAACGCCGGGCGCCGACCTTGTACAACATCATGTTGCTCGGGACTTCGAAGATCACATATCCGATCACAAACAGCCCTGCGCCCAAACCGTAGGCGGTGTTACTCAAACCCAGGTCAGCCTGCAACTGGAACTTGGCGAAGCTGATATTGATGCGATCAAAAAAGGCAAACAGATAACACACCATGATCAACGGCATCAGGCGCCAGGCGACGGATCAGGCTTTTCGAGAGCATTACAAACGCTCGGCAGCCAGGCGATGGATCTGCGCAGGCTCAATCACCGCTTGCGGAGCGCCATGCCGGACCACCGCGAGCATCGCCCGGCCCACGGTCTCGGTACTCACCACCCAGGCTGGTCGCATGCGCCGGACCAGGGACAGCAGCGGCCCGATCAGGTTGTAGATCGTCTGGTAGAGCGCGGTTTTCGAACGCACGCCATGCAGCGGCTGAATGATCCCCGGCCGGAATAGATACACCGCCTTGAATGGCAGGCGCAGCAAGGCGTTCTCGGTCTTGCCCTTGACCCGCGCCCACATCACCTTGCCCTGCTCGGAACTGTCGGTGCCGGCACCGGACACGTACACAAACGTCATCTGCGGATTGAGCCGCGCCAGGGTACTGGCGGCGACCAGGGTCAGGTCGTAGGTCTGCCGGGTGTAGGTGGCTTCATCCACGCCCACCGACGACACCCCCAGGCAAAACAGACAGGCATCAAAGCCCTGCAGCAAATGCTCCAGGGGCTGGAAGTCGAACATATCGGCATGCAACACCTGGTGCAGCTTGCCATGTGCCTGGGTCAACGCCGTGCGCCCCACCGCCACCACTTCCTGCACATCAGCGGCCAGCAGACACTCACGCAACACGCCCTGGCCGACCATGCCGGTGGCGCCGAATAGCAGAACTCTCATCAGGGAGGCCTCAGTGGCAAGTTTCAAGCTAAAGACAAATACACTAACAGCTTGTAGCTTTGCGCCTGAAATTTAGCGTTCAGAAAGGAACTCGCCCCCTTGAAGAGCACCACAACCCTCGCCATTGCCTGCTGCACCGCCTTCCTGTCCCAGGTTGGCATCAGCATTTACCTTCCCGCAGTCCCGGCCATTTCCCAAGCGCTGCAGGCCCTGGAGGCTCAAGCTTCGCTCGCCTTGGCGGTGTATCTGGTAGGCATGGCGTTGCCCATGCTGCTATGGGGCAGCCTGGGTGAGCGCCTGGGCAGGAAGCCGGTATTGCTGGCGGCATTGGCCCTGTATGCAGTGGCCAGTGCGGCCATCCCCTTGGCTCACAACATCGAGACGTTTCTGTCGCTACGGTTTGCCCAGGGCCTGGGCGCCGGTGGCGTTTCGGTGATGGCTCGGGTGTTGGTGCGCGACAGTTTCAGCGGTGCATTGTTGGCCAAGGGGCTGTCGTGGCTGGGCATGACCTTCGTGATCGCCCTGGGCATCGGCCAGTTCATTGGCTCGGTATTGCAGGTGGCGTTTGGTTGGGAGGCGATCTTCTATGGCCTGGCGTTGGCGGCAATCGGGCTGATTGGCGTACTGCAAGGGGTGGCGTTCCCGGCGCGGATGAAAGCCGATGGACAGGTTTCTGCGTGGCGTATCTACCGCATGATTTTGCAACACCCGGCGTTTCTCCGAGCGGCGTTGGCGGGCGGATTGGGGTATGGCGTGATCATCGCGTTCAACACCTGCGCTCCGCTGATTCTGCAGGGTCGCTTCGAGTGGACTGCTGCGCAGTACGGGCTGCTGGGTTGGCCGATCAGCGCGGCCTATCTGGCGGGCGCACTGATGGTCAATCGCTGGGTTGCCCGCAGCGGGCGCCTGCCGATGATGACATGGGGTGTGACATTGGTGATGGGCGGCAGCTCGGTGATGTTGCTCGCAGGCTGGTTCGCCAGCGATTGGGCCTGGCTGCTGTGGCTGCCGTATTGCGTGGCGGTGTTCGGGCAGTCGATGAGTTACCCCATCAGTCTGTCCTTGGCCAACGATCACTCTCCGATAAGCGGCTCGTACGCCATGGCCCTAAGTGGCTTTCTGCACCAGTTGCTGGCGGCGCTGATAGGGGGTGTGGCCAGCTTGCTGGTCAGTCAGCAAGTGTGGCCATTGGCCGCGCTATGTGTAGCTCTGGCGGGCGGCGCACTGTGGTGCGTCGCCCGTTCCAGGGCGGATTAAAACGCGCTACGGAAAATCTCCTCAATCTGGCGCTGGTCCGCCCGCCGAGGGTTGGTCAGGCCGCACGCATCCTTGAGGGCGTTGGTGGCCAGCAGCGGGATATCCTGCAGCTTGGCGCCGAGCTCACGCAGGCCGGCCGGGATATCGACGTCCTGGGACAGGCAGCGGATCGCCGCGATGGCCGCCTGGGCGCCCTCTTCCGGGCTGGCGTGTTTGTTATCCACCCCAAGGGCGCGGCCGACGTCGCTCAGGCGCGCTGCGCTGACACTGGCGTTGAAGCTTTGCACGTGGGGCAACAGCACCGCGTTGCATACGCCGTGGGGCAAGTCGTAGAGGCCGCCCAACTGGTGGGCCATGGCGTGGACAAACCCCAGGGAGGCGTTGTTGAAGGCCATGCCGGCGAGAAACTGCGCGTAGGCCATGTTTTCCCGGGCCGCCATATCGCTGCCGTCGCGCACGGCCAGGCGCAGGTTGGCGCTGATCAGCTCGATAGCCTTGATCGCGCACGCGTCGGTGATCGGGTTGGCGGCCGTGGACACATAGGCTTCGATGGCGTGGGTCAGCGCGTCCATGCCGGTGGCGGCGGTCAGGCCCTTGGGCATGGCGACCATCAGTGCAGGATCGTTGACCGACAGCAACGGTGTGACGTTGCGGTCGACGATGGCCATTTTCACGTGGCGGGTTTCGTCGGTGATGATGCAGAAACGGGTCATTTCGCTGGCGGTGCCGGCGGTGGTGTTGATCGCCACCAGGGGCAGCTGTGGCTTGCTCGATTGGTCGACACCTTCGTAGTCGCCGATATGCCCGCCATTGGTGGCACACAGGGCAATGCCCTTGGCGCAGTCATGGGGCGAGCCGCCGCCCAGCGACACCACGAAATCGCAGGCACTTTGCTGCAACAACGCCAGGCCGTTCTCGACGTTCTCCACATTGGGGTTGGGCTTGGCGCCGTCGTAAATCACTGAGTCGATGTCCTGCATTGCCAGTTTCTCGGCAATCATCCTGGCCACGCCCGCCTTGGCCAGGCCGGCGTCGGTGACAATCAGGGCCTTGCGAAAACCGTAGTTGCGGATCGCGTTCATGGCTTCGTCGAGGCAGTCGATGCCCATGATGTTGACGGCGGGAATGAAGAACGTGCTGCTCATGATGAATCCTCGGGGATGCGTTGATTCCTACAGCATCAACCTCACCCGCCTGCGGCATCTTGACCAAGATCAACGCCCGCCCGTGATAAAGTCACCGCCCAGCCGTTTTTGAGTAGACCCGCCGCAATGAAGGATTTCCAGGATATCGACGCCACCCTTGAAGACTGGAACGCACTGCGCAACAGCATCGCCTTCGACGCCATCCTGATCGGCAACGGCGCCAGTCGCACAGTATGGGAAGACTTTGCCTACGACTCGCTGTTTGAAAACGCACGCACCGTGGAAGAAAAGCCCTTGAGCGCTTCCGAACTGAGCGTGTTTGACGCGATGCAGACCCGCAGCTTCGAGCAGGTGCTGGGCGCCCTGAAAACCACCAGCCGCGTCAACAAGGCCCTGGCCGTCAGCTCCGCCGCGCCGCGCAATCGCTACTACGCGATCAAGGAAGCGCTGATCAATACCGTCCACGCCGTGCATATCCCGTGGCGCCTGGTACAGCCGTCGACCCTGGTGACCATCAATCAGGAACTGGCGAGCTACAAGACAGTGTTCACCAGCAATTACGACCTGCTCAATTACTGGTCGATCCTGCATACGCCGGGTATCGACGACCTGTTTCGCGGCGCCGAATCACGCTTTGACTTGCGCGATACCGCAACCACCGCGACGCGCATTCTGTACCTGCACGGCGGCCTGCACCTGGTACGCAACCTGGATGGTTCGGCGCGCAAGCTGGCCTCCACCGACAGCACGTTGCTGAGCAGCTTTGCGATCAACAACACGATCAAGACCCTCGACGATGTGCCGCTGTTTATCAACGAAGGCCCCAGCAGCGAAAAGCTCAAGAGCATTCGCAGCTCGGATTACCTGTCGTTCTGCTATGAGCAATTGCTGGGACAGGAAGGTGCGTTGTGCCTGTTCGGCCATCACCTGAGCGAACAGGATGGGCACTTGGTGGAGGCAATTCGCCGGTCGAAGATCAAGACCCTGGCGATCTCGGTGTTTGGCCGCAGCGACGGGTTTATCCAACAGCAGAAACGCCGGTTTGCCGCACTGTTTGAGGAGATGGAAGTGGAGCTCAGGTTCTTTGCGGCACGCAGCCATGCACTCGGCAACCCGGCCCTGGCGGTGCCTGTCGAACACTGATCGGGTTAACGAAGGCGATCAAATGTGGGAGCCGGCTTGCCTGCGATGGCGGTGTATCAGCCACACCGCTATCGCAGGCAAGCCAGTTCCCACATTGACCGAGTTCCAACACAGCGTTGGCGTTATTCCTCGGCGCTGTGCACCACCACCAGCAACTGCGCCTGCACCTCGCCCACCGAGCGAATCCGATGGGGCTTTTGCGCGTTGAAGTGCAATGCATCGCCACGCTCCAACAGCACCCGTTCGGTCATGAAGTCCACTTCCACCCGGCCTTCATGCACAAACAGAAACTCTTCCCCCAAATGCTCCTTGAAGGTCTTGTCGCTGAATTCTGCCGGCGGATAAATGATGAACGGCAGCAGGCTGCGCTCGCTGACCTGATGGGCCAGTACTGCATAACCCGGCGCGGTCTCGGGCCGCTCGTGGCTGCGCACCAGGCTGTAGCTGTCGAGGCTGACGCTGCCTTCGCTGAACAGTTCCTCGACCTTGACGTTCAACGCCTTGGCCAGTTTCAGCGCGGCGGCAATCGACGGGGTGTTCAAGCCGCGCTCGACCTTGGACAGATAACTCTTGGTCATCCCGGATTTTTCGGCCAATGCCTCCAGGGTGACGCCGAGTTTTTTTCTCAATAGTTTCAAACGGATAGACATGCGCAGCGATTAATCCAAGCAGAATGCGATGATTATTGCTTGCCAATGACACAAAGTGTCATATAGCCTCTTTAGTGTCATTTGCAGAACCCAACGACCTTGCGAGCAGCGGGAACCAGCAAATCGACGTCCATTGAACCACCCAAAGGACACCGATATGGCCAAGACATTAGCACTCCCGAAAGAACAACTGGTCAAGCAAGCGCTGACCCAGATGCAAAGTACCCTGGCGGATAATACGTGGACCGACCGGCAAAAGCTGGCCCTGACCTGCCGTATTCTGTTCGAGAACGGCCACGACTCGGGCCTGGCCGGGCAGATTACTGCACGTGGCCCACAGCCTGGCACCTACTACACCCAGCAACTGGGCCTGGGTTTCGATGAAATCACCGCCAGCAACCTGCTGCTGGTCAACGAAGACCTGGAAGTGTTGGAAGGCCACGGCATGCCCAACCCGGCCAACCGTTTTCACAGCTGGGTGTACCGTGGCCGGCCGGATGTGAACTGCATCATCCACACCCACCCCACCCACATCGCCGCGCTGTCGATGCTCGAAGTACCGCTGCAGGTGTCGCACATGGACCTGTGCCCGCTGTATGAAGACTGCGCGTTCCTCGAAGCCTGGCCGGGTGTGCCGGTGGGTAACGAAGAAGGCGAAATCATCACCCAAGCCCTGGGCGACAAGCGCGCCATCCTGCTGTCGCACCACGGGCAGCTGTCCACCGGAAGCACCATCGAAGAGGCCTGCGTAATCGCGCAATTGATCGAACGGGCGGCCAAATTGCAATTGCTGGCCATGGCCGCCGGGACCATCAAGCCGATCCTGCCGCAGTTGGGACGCGAGGCCCATGACTGGATCTCCAAGCCCAAGCGCCACGGCGCCGCGTTCAACTACTACGCTCGGCAGAACCTGCGTCAACACGCCGATTGCCTGAACTGAAGCCTTTTTCGACCGGAGATATTCCATGTCCAGCCCTACTATTCACGGCATCATCGGCTACACCATCACCCCGTTCAGCGCCGACGGCAGCACCGTTGACCTCGACGCCCTGGGTCAATCCATCGACCGCTTGATCGACAGCGGCGTCCACGCCATTGCCCCGTTAGGCAGCACAGGTGAAGGCGCTTACCTGAGCGACGCCGAGTGGGACGACGTCAGCGCCTACAGCATTCAAAAGGTCGCCAAGCGCGTGCCGACCATCGTCAGCGTATCCGACCTGACCACCGCCAAGGCCGTGCGCCGCGCACGCTTTGCCGAAGCCGAAGGCGCCGATGTGGTGATGGTGCTGCCGACGTCGTACTGGAAGCTCAGTGAGGCGCAGATCCTTGCGCACTACGCGGCCATCGGCGACAGCGTCGGCGTGCCGATCATGCTCTACAACAACCCGGCCACCAGCGGCACGGATATGTCGGTGGAGCTGATCCTGCGTATCGTCCACAGCGTCGACAACGTGACGATGGTCAAGGAGAGCACCGGCGATATCCAGCGCATGCACCAGCTGTACCGCCAGAGCGAAGGCCAGGTGCCGTTCTACAACGGCTGCAACCCACTGGCCCTGGAAGCGTTCGCCGCCGGTGCCAAGGGTTGGTGCACGGCTGCACCGAACCTGATCCCGCAACTCAACCTGGACCTGTACCAGGCGATACTGGCCAATGACCTGAACCAGGCGCGGGAGCTGTTCTATCGGCAGTTGCCGGTGCTGGACTTCATCCTCAAGGGCGGCTTGCCAGCGACGATCAAGGCCGGCTTACGCCTGACCGGGCTGGAGGTGGGTGATCCACGGTTACCGGTGTTCCCACTGGACATGGCGGGTCAGGCGCAGTTGCAGAAGCTGCTGACCTCATTGAGCTAAAACATCCCCCTGTAGGAGCGGGCTTGCCCGCGATAGCGGTGGACCAGACACACCGCCATCGCGGGCAAGCCCGCTCCCACAGGGGAATGCATGCATCGCTAAATTTACGGAGACAAATAGCAATAATTCTCGATATCATTCGCGACTTTTCTGCAGCGTGCTGCGTCAAGAAGGATATCCATGCCTCGTTTCAAGCCCGACCCGCTGTCGGCCGATGCCTTTCGCGGGTTCTATGCAGATATCCTGCATTACCTGCGTAAACGCACGGACAACGCCAGCGACGCGGCGGACATGACCCAGGATGTCTTTACCCAATGGCTGGACTACCGCGACCGAGCCAAGGTCGAGCAGCCACGGGCCTTCCTGTTTCAGATGGCGCGCAACCTGTTGCGCGACCATTGGCGCAAACAGAAGGTGCGCCATGGCGTACATCACGAGCAGGCCGAACGGGATGCCGAACCTGTCAGCGACGAGCAAAACGATCCCCTGGCCGCCGCCCAACGCCTCCAACGCCTGGAACAGTTGAAAGAAGTCCTCGCCGAACTCTCGCCCCGCAGGCGAGAAGCCCTTATGCTGCACCGCTTCGAAGGCCTGAGCCAGGCGCAGATCGCCGAACGCATGGGTATTTCGATCAGCATGGTGGAAAAGCACATCGCCTTTGCCCTGCTGCACTGCAAGCAGCGACTTCAAAAAGACCGGGCAAGGAGCAGCCAGAATGACCCGCTTGAGTAACCGCGACAGCCACAACATTGATGAGCACGACTGCATCGATGCCCAGGCTGCCAGTTGGTTTGCGCGCAATCGCAACGAAGGCAACACGCAGGAGCGCAAGGCCTTCGCCGCCTGGCATGCCGTGCCAGCCCATGCGCGCGCCTACGCCGAATTCGAACAGCTGTGGGCCGACCTCGGCGAGTTGCAGCAACTGAACAAACCCGTGCCCTTGCCCGCCCGCAAACCCGCGCCCTGGCGCCCCGCCCTGGCGGTGGCAGCCGCGCTGGTCTGCGCCTTGCTCGCCAGCAACCTCGGGGCCCCGCGCGGGCTGTATCACACCGACATCGCGGCGCAGGACAAAGGCATGCGCACCCTGGACCTGCCGGACGGCAGCACCTTGTACGTCAATGCCAGCACGCAGTTGCGGGTGGACTTCGATGCCCATCGCCGTGTGATCCATCTGGACCGGGGCCAGTTGTACCTGGAGGTGGCACCCGACAAGGAGCGGCCGCTGTTCGTGCGCGCAGGCGAGGCCGATGTGCGGGTGGTGGGCACCGCTTTTGATGTGCGCCGCGGCCAGCAGCAGCTGGTGGTCAGCGTAGCCCACGGGATGGTCGCCTTCGCCCCCGACCAGAAAGCCAGCGCCGTTATGCTCGGCGCCCAGCAGCGGGCGACCTACAGCTACGCCAAGGGCTCCGTGCAGCAGCAAACCGTGGCCGCTGGCGAAGTCGCCGACTGGCGCAGCGGGCACCTGTCCTTTCGCAACCGCGAACTGGCCAGCCTGCTGGATGAGTTGAGTCTGTACCGGCCCAAGGCCGTGGTGTTGGCCGATGGCGCGGTGGCGCGGTTGAAGGTTTCTGGCAATCTCGACGTGAATGACCCGGACGCGCT
Organism: Pseudomonas sp. FP2294; assembly: GCF_030687625.1. Taxonomy (NCBI): domain Bacteria; kingdom Pseudomonadati; phylum Pseudomonadota; class Gammaproteobacteria; order Pseudomonadales; family Pseudomonadaceae; genus Pseudomonas; species Pseudomonas sp. FP2294. The sequence goes on along the minus strand of NZ_CP117441.1, from coordinate 1,403,800 downwards.
GATCAGTGCCCTGCCGGCCCTGTTGCCGGTGAAAACCGTGGCCCTGGGCGATGGCAAGATCCGTATCGAAGCGCGCAAGTAACACCACTTGAGAATATTTTGCATTCGCATGTGAGGATTTTTTTTCCTGCCGCGTCTTCCTCCGGTCTGCGTTTGATACGCATGCCTTTTTTGGCTATTTAGCCGCTTTGGGGGATTTCATGTTTCGCGCGCCTTGCCTTGCCCAGCACCTGTTTGTTCGACCGACACTGATCGCCGCCTGCCTGGCCGTCAGCCTCACGGCCCAGGCCGAGTCGTTCACCCTGCAACTGCCGGCCCAACCCTTGGCCACGTCCCTGAGCCAGGTGGCGCAACAAGCAAAAATCCAGCTGCTGTTCGATGAAGACCTGCTGAAAAATATCCAGGCGCCCGCGCTCAACGGCGATTTCACCCCCGAAGTGGCAATCCGCACCCTGCTCAATACCGGCGCGTTCACCCTGATCAAAGTGGGCAACACCTATGTCGTGCGCCCCGAAGAAAGCCGCACCACCAACAGCGCCAGCTTACAACTGGACGCCTTGAGCGTGATCGGCACCGGTAACCAGGTCGACGCCAGCACCGTCGGCCGCTCCACCCTGTCCCAGGCCGATATCGACCGCCTGCAGCCTAACAACATCGCCAGCCTGGTGCAGACGCTGCCGGGGGTGACCATGGGCGGCTCGATGAAACCGGGCGGGCAGATCATCAACATTCGCGGCATGGGCGAGGCCGAAGACGTGCCGATGACCGTCGATGGCGCCACCAAAAGCGGATTCGAGCGCTATCAGCAAGGCACCATCTTTATCGAGCCCGAGATGATCAAGAACGTCGAGGTGGAAAAAGGCCCGCACTCGGCCTTCACCGGTAACGGCGGGTTTGGCGGCACGGTCAATATGGTCACCAAAGATGCACCGGACCTGCTCAAGGACGGGCGCAACAGCGGTGCGATGCTCAAATACGGGTATGCCAGCAACGACCACGAACAGGTCTACACCGGCGCAGTGTATGGCCGCACCGAGGACGGGCGCATCGACGCCCTGGCCTACCTGACCCAGCGCGACGGCGGCGATTTGAAGCTGGCCGCTGCGCGCGACTACGACAGCAAGCGCTACCCGATCAACCCGCAGCGCCTGCCCAACAGCGCCCAGGATGTGGACGGTCAACTGTTCAAACTGAACATGTACCTCACCGATGAGCACAGCCTCGGTTTCTCCTACTCCCGGGCCAACAGCGAACGCTGGACGCCCTTCTCGGCCAGAAGCTACCCATCGCCACCGCAGCAGAAAGATATCGATCTCTATGGCTACGATGCTGCCGTAAGACGGTACCTGGCCAACCGCCACACCGTCGATACCACGTGGTCGGGCAAGTACGAATACCACCCCCTGGATAACCCGCTGATCGACATGAAGCTCAGCTACTCGGAGTCCAACACCGACCAGACCGACGAGCGCGACGCCACGGCCGTTGTCGGCTTGTCCACCGGCGGGCGCAAGATGGACACCGCCTACACCGACAAGATTCTGGAGCTGCGCAACATCAGCCGCTTCAACACCGGCCCGCTGGACCATGCCTTGACCACCGGGGTGCAGATCCGCAAGCACATCCGCGATACCGACAGCTGGATGCCCGGCGCCAAGTACGACACGCCTGAGTACAACTACGGGCATTTCCAGCCGGCGTTCATGCCCCACGGCAAAGTCGACACCAACGCGTTCTACATCCAGGACGCGGTCACCCTGGGCGACGTGACCATCACCCCATCCCTGCGTTATGACCACGTGCTCAACCGTGGCAAAGCCAACGATGCGCCGTACTACAGCAACCCCGATCCGGCCTACGGCCATGACTACGGCGACCGCACCTATGCCGGCTGGTCTCCGCGCCTGGCGGTGTTCTGGAAAGTCACCCCGGACGTGGTGATGTTCGCCAACTGGAGCCGCACCTGGCGCGCACCGGTGATCGACGAGCAATACGAAGTCCAGGGCCTGGGCAGCCGCACCTCCACCAGCCGCAACCTCGACCCGGAACGCATCACCGCCATTACCGTGGGTAACGTCACCAGCTTCGCCAACGTGATCGCCAGCGGCGACAGCCTGCAACTGCGCAGCACGTTGTTCCACAACAAGATCGAGGACGAGATCTTCAAGGCCACCGGCCTGGGTTGCGCGCAACAGAACTCCATCAAAGGTTCCATCGCCGAGGTCTGCACCGATATGGCGTCGAAGACCAACTACCGCAACGTCGGCAGCATGACCATCAAGGGCTTCGAGCTTGAGGGCTACTACGACTCGACTTATCTGTTCGGCTCCCTGAGTTACTCGTGGGCCACCGGCAAACGCGAAAACCCCTACACCAACCCATGGGCGACCGACATCCACGTCTGGGCCCGGGATATTCCACCGGCCAAGTGGGTTGCCGTGCTGGGCACCAAGATTCCGGCCTGGGACGCTCAGGTGGGTTGGCAAGGTCAGTTCGTGCGCAAGACCGATCGTCTGCCCAGCGACAAATACTCAGGCGGCCTGAACAGCGGCTTCGGCGACAGCTTCTACGACCAGTACCCCAACGCCAGCTACGACACCCAGGGCCTGTTCGCCAAATGGACGCCGCAACAGGCGTACCTCAAGGGCACCGAAGTCAACTTCACGGTCGACAACCTGTTCAACCGCAGCTACATGCCAGCCTTGAGCGGCGACAGCGCCACCAGCGTCGGGCGCAACGCCAAGATCAGCGTGACGCGGTTCTTCTAACCCCAGCGCCTGCAGGAACTGTACGGTTCAATCTGCAGCCAGCTGTAAGCCCGCGTCCTGCGGGCTTTGTGGCTAGATGGGCATCAACCTCTAGCCCATTTGAATCCGGTCGCGCCCCATGAACTCCCGCGAAAACACCGGCATGGCCCTCGGCCTGCTCGGCGTCGTTATCTTCAGCCTGACCCTGCCCTTCACCCGCATCGTGGTGCAGGAAATCCATCCGCTGCTCAACGGCCTGGGCCGCGCGCTGTTCGCGGCGGTGCCGGCGGCCTTGCTGTTGCTGTGGCGCCGCGAAGCCTGGCCGACCTGGCGCCAGGTGCGCGGCCTGACGCTGGTGATTGCCGGGGTGATCCTTGGTTTCCCAGTGCTGTCGGCCTGGGCCATGCAAACCCTGCCGGCCTCCCATGGCGCCCTGGTCAACGGCCTGCAACCGCTGTGCGTGGCGCTGTATGCGGCGTGGTTGTCCCATGAGCGTCCGTCCAAGGCCTTCTGGGCCTGCGCGGCGCTGGGCAGTGCGTTGGTGCTCGGGTATGCATTGATCAGCGGTGCCGGCAGCATCCAGGCCGGCGACTTGTTGATGCTCGGGGCGATTGCCGTGGGTGGCCTGGGTTATGCCGAAGGCGGCCGACTGGCCAAGGAAATGGGCGGCTGGCAGGTGATCTGCTGGGCGCTGGTGCTGTCGACGCCGCTATTGATCGGGCCGGTGACGTACCTGGCGCTGCAACACGACGGCGCAATCTCGGCGCGCACCTGGTGGGCGTTTGGCTACGTCTCGTTGTTCTCGCAGTTCCTGGGGTTCTTTGCCTGGTACGCCGGGCTGGCCATGGGCGGCATTGCGCGGGTCAGCCAGATCCAACTGCTGCAGATCTTTTTCACCATCGCCTTTTCCGCGCTGTTTTTTGGCGAACACATCGAACCGATTACCTGGCTGTTTGCCTGCGGGGTAATCGTGACGGTGATGCTGGGGCGCAAGACCGCCGTGCAGCCGGCGCCCTCTCCCAAGGTAAATGCAATCTAATGTGGGAGGAGGCTTGCCCGCGATAGCGGTGTATCAGGCGCCAGATAGGTTGACTGACACTCCGTCATCGCGGGCAAGCCCGCTCCCACATTTTGATCCGCGCACTCTTCAGGATAGGTAGCCGTCAGCGCGCAGCAAGGTTTCCAGGCAGTGCTCACTGATCTGATAAAACGCCTTCAATTCCCGGATCTTCTCCAGCAACTGCGTGTTATCCGCAGGCTCCGCACGCTTGACCGCCAAAATCATCTTGTTCTTGTTGGTGTGGTCCAGGGAGATGAACTCAAAGACCTTGGTCTCATACCCACAGGCTTCCAGGAACAAGGCGCGCAAGCTGTCGGTGACCATTTCTGCCTGCTGGCCCAGGTGCAGGCCGTATTGCAGCATCGGTTTGAGCAGCGCCGGGCTCTGGATCTGCAAGCGGATCTGTTTGTGGCAGCACGGCGAGCACATGATGATCGACGCCCCGGAGCGGATGCCGGTGTGGATTGCGTAGTCGGTGGCGATGTCGCAGGCATGCAGGGCGATCATCACGTCCAGCTCGCTGGGCGCCACGCTGCGCACGTCACCGCACTTGAACACCAGCCCCGGGTGGTCCAGGCGGGCGGCGGCGTTGTTGCACAGGGTCACCATGTCTTCGCGCAACTCCACACCCGTCACCTGGCCTTCGGCCTTGAGGGTGTTGCGCAGGTAGTCGTGGATGGCGAAGGTCAGGTAGCCCTTGCCCGAACCAAAGTCCGCGACACGTACCGGCCGGTCCAGTTGCAAGGGGGATGAGGTCAGCGCATGGCTGAACACTTCGATGAACTTGTTGATCTGCTTCCACTTGCGCGACATCGCCGGGATCAGCTCGTGCTTGGCGTTGGTCACGCCCAGGTCGGCGAGAAATGGCCGGCTGAGGTCAAGGAAGCGGTTTTTCTCGCGGTTGTGCTCGGCCGACGGCGCCTCACGCAGCTGCTGGGGCTTGCTTTTGAACAGCGAGCTTTTGTTCTTCTTGCTGTATTCCAGCTGTGCCTCATCGGTCAACGCCAGCAGGTGCGCGTTCTTGAACGAGGCCGGCAGCAGCTCGGCAATCATCGCGACCCCATCGGCCAGGGCGAAGTTCTTGGTGATGTCACGGGTCTTGTAGCGATAGACAAAGGACAGGCAGGCCTGCTCCTTGACCGTCACTGGCTTGATGATCAGGCGCTGCAGGTCCGCCTCGTCGCCCACGTACTTGGCCAGCACCAGCTTGATAAAGGCGTTCTGCTCAAGGCTTGCGCGCAGCAGTTCGATGAACTGGGCGTGATGGTCCGGCGCGGGGCTGGCAGGTTTAGCGGTGACAGACATGAACAAAAACGCCTCGGGCTGGGAATGCCGGGCATTTTAGGGGGGATGGGGGCTCAGGGCACGGAGTTATTTGCCCAACGGTCAGCGCAATTCAAAATGTCGCTTGTGTAGGAGCCAGCTCCCACACAAGCCAACTCCCACAGGTTATTTCAGGACGACCAAGCGGTTGGGCAGTTCATTGCGCGTGTGCGTCTGCGGCACATGCACCTTGAGCAGTTCGCCACAGGCCTCAATGCACGTGATAAACCCGCTCAACGTCTGCCCCTGTTTCACCTGCTGGGTAAACGTCTTGACGATGGCATCCCAACTGCTGTCATCCAGCCGTTTGGAAATGCCGTCATCCACCAGGATCTCCACGTAACGCTCGGCCTCGCTGACAAAAATCAACACCCCGGTGCTACCCAGGGTGTGGTGCAGGTTCTGCTCCAGGAACTGCCGGCGTGCCAGGTTTGACGCGCGCCAATGCCGTACCGAACGCGGGATCAGGCGGGTGGTGATGGCCGGCAGGCGGAACACCAGGCACAGCACAATGAAGGTCGCCCATTGCGCCAGCAACAAGGTGTGCATGGTCAGCCAGCCCGACAGGTAATGCACGATCCCCGGCACCACCAACGCCACCACACTGGCCCACAACAGCGGGATATAGGCGTAGTCGTCGGCGCGGGCGGCGAGTACGGTCACCAGTTCGGCATCGGTCTGTTGCTCGACCCTGGCAATCGCTTCGGCCACCTGGCGCTGCTCGTGTTCTGTCAGTAAAGCCATGGTTGTAGATGCTCTTTAGTTATTGTCATTACCAGCCACCCGAAGCCCCGCCGCCGCCGAAACCACCGCCGCCGCCCCGGAAACCGCCGCCTCCACCACCGCCACCGCCACGCCCGCTGCTGCTGAGAATCGCCAGCAGGATGGCGCCCACCGGCAGCCCCATGCGGTTGCACAGCCACAGTACCACCAGCAACAGGATGAACAGGCCGATGGAAAACACCGGGTTGTCCTTGGCGAAATTGGGGTCCGCCACATGGGCCGGCACGGCCAACGGCTCACCGCCAACCACCTGGATCATGGCGGCCACGCCGTCGCTGATGCCCTGGGTGAAATTGCCCGCCTTGAACTTGGGCGCGATCACCTGGTTGATGATCACCCACGACTGCGCATCGGTGAGCACGCCTTCCAGGCCGTAGCCCACTTCGATGCGCAACTGACGCTCGTCCCTGGCCACGATCAACAGCGCGCCGTTGTCCTTGCCCTTCTGGCCGATGCCCCAGTGCCGGCCCAGTTGATAACCGAAGTCTTCAATGGGCAGGCCTTGCAGGTCGGGCACCGTGACGACCACTATCTGGTCGCCACGGGTTTGCTCCAGCGCCTGCAATTGCTGGTTCAGTTGCGTGCGCACCGCCGGGTCAATCATCTGCGCGTTGTCGACCACCCGCCCGGTCAGCGCCGGAAAGTCCGGGGCCGCCTGGGCAGTCAGGCTAAAGGCCAGCAGCAGCGCCGCCAGCCACCAAGCACGCCGGGTCATCAGAATTTCACTTGCGGCGCTTTATCGGCATCGGCACTGGTGGCCTCGAAGTTGGCGCGTACTGGCAAGTCGCTGTACATCACGCTATGCCACAGGCGGCCAGGGAAGGTACGGATCTCGGTGTTGAAGGCCTGCACCGCGGCGATAAAGTCACGACGGGCCACGCTGATGCGGTTTTCGGTGCCTTCAAGCTGGGATTGCAGGGCCAGGAAGTTCTGGTTGGCCTTGAGGTCCGGATAGCGCTCGGACACCACCATCAGGCGGCTGAGGGCTCCGCTCAGGCCTTCCTGGGCCTGCTGGAATTGCTTGAGTTTTTCCGGGTTGTCGAGGGTGCTGGCATCGACCTGGATCGAGGTGGCCTTGGCCCGCGCTTCGATCACGGCGGTGAGGGTGTCCTGCTCATGGGCCGCATAGCCCTTGACCACTTCCACCAGGTTGGGGATCAGGTCGGCACGCCGCTGATACTGGTTCTGCACCTGGGCCCAGGCCGCCTTGACCTGTTCGTCCAGGGTCGGGATCTTGTTGATGCCGCAACCGCTCAGCACGCTGCTGATCAGTAGCAGGGCGGCGGCTTTCCAGCCCCATCGAATAGTCTGTGCTGCTTGCATGGTGTGTCTCCTGACCAACCTTATGGAATTTGACGACTGACCCTATACATCACGCGCTTGGGGCATAATCCGCCACTACTGGATTACAGCGAGCCAATCAGCTAAAAGATGCCCTTCTTTATGGATAGTTCATAAAGAGCTGAGAAGTGTGCGGTATTTATCCACACAACACCCGAACAACAATAGTCGCTCCCCACATTTTGGCCGAGCAGTGTTTTACCTGAACGCTGCGCAGTACGCCGAAAAAGGATATTCATGAAAAAGCTGTGTTTGCTGGGCCTTGTTGCCACTCTGGCCAGTCACTCCGTCGTTGCCGAGACCAAGCCCGCTGCGCTTAAAGACAAGGACGCGTTCGTCAGCGACCTGCTCCGGCAGATGACCCTGGATGAAAAGATCGGCCAGTTGCGCCTGATCAGCATCGGCCCGGAAATGCCCCGCGAGATGATCCGCAAGGAAATCGCCGCCGGGCGTATTGGTGGCACGTTCAACTCCATCACCCGCCCGGAAAACCGTCCGATGCAGGACGCGGCCATGCGCAGCCGCTTGAAGATCCCGATGTTCTTCGCCTATGACGTGATCCACGGCCACCGCACCATTTTCCCGATCAGCCTGGCCCTGGCCTCGAGCTGGGACATGGACGCCATCGGCCGCTCCGGGCGCATTGCCGCCAAGGAAGCCGCCGCCGACAGCCTCGACATCACCTTCGCGCCGATGGTCGATATTTCCCGCGACGCGCGCTGGGGTCGGACCTCCGAAGGTTTTGGCGAAGACACCTACCTGGTGTCGCGCATCAGCGAAGTGATGGTCAAGGCCTTCCAGGGCCCGAGCCCGGCCCAGGCCGACAGCATCATGGCCAGCGTCAAGCACTTCGCCCTGTACGGCGCAGTGGAAGGCGGTCGCGACTACAACGTGGTCGACATGAGCCCGGTCAAGATGTACCAGGACTACCTGCCGCCCTACCACGCCGCCATCAAGGCCGGCGCTGGCGGCGTGATGGTGGCGCTGAACTCGATCAACGGCGTGCCTGCTACCGCCAACACCTGGCTGATGAACGACCTGCTGCGCAAGGAGTGGGGCTTCAAGGGCCTGACGGTGAGCGACCACGGCGCGATCTTCGAGCTGATCAAGCACGGCGTGGCCAAGGATGGTCGCGAAGCGGCCAAGCTGGCGATCAAGGCCGGCATCGACATGAGCATGAACGACCAGCTCTACGGCAAGGAATTGCCAGGGCTGCTGAAGTCCGGCGAGATCGAGCAGAGCGATATCGACAACGCCGTACGTGAAGTGCTCGGTGCCAAGTACGACATGGGCCTGTTTGCCGACCCGTACCTGCGTATCGGCAAGGCCGAGGATGATCCGGCCGACACCTATGCCGAAAGCCGCCTGCACCGCAGCGAAGCGCGCGATATCGCGCGGCGCAGCCTGGTGTTGCTGAAAAACCAGAACGACACCCTGCCGCTGAAGAAATCCGCGACCATCGCCCTGGTCGGCCCGCTGGCCAAGGCACCCATCGACATGATGGGCAGTTGGGCCGCCGCCGGTAAGCCCGCGCAATCGGTAACCCTGCTGGACGGCATGAACGCGGTGATCGGCGAAAAGGGCAAGCTGATCTACGCCCGTGGCGCCAACATCACCAGCGACAAGGCGGTGGTGGACTACCTGAACTTCCTCAACTTCGATGCCCCGGAAGTGGTGGATGACCCGCGCTCGGCCCAGGTGCTGATTGACGAAGCGGTCAAGGCCGCGAAAAACGCCGATGTGGTGGTAGCCGCCGTGGGTGAATCCCGTGGCATGTCCCACGAATCATCGAGCCGTACCGACCTGAACATCCCGCAAAGCCAGCGCGACCTGATCAAGGCCCTGAAAGCCACGGGCAAGCCGCTGGTGCTGGTGTTGATGAACGGCCGACCACTGTCGATCCTCGAAGAGCACCAGCAAGCCGACGCGATCCTGGAAACCTGGTTCGCCGGCACCGAAGGCGGCAACGCGATTGCCGACGTACTGTTTGGTGACTACAACCCGTCGGGCAAGCTGCCGATCACCTTCCCACGCTCCGTGGGGCAGATTCCGACCTACTACAACCACCTGACCATTGGCCGGCCGTTCACCCCGGGCAAACCGGGCAACTACACCTCACAGTACTTCGACGACACCACAGGCCCCCTGTACCCGTTCGGTTATGGCCTGAGCTACACCAGTTTCAGCCTGTCGGACATGGCGCTGTCGTCCACCACCCTGAACAAGACCGGCAAGCTCGACGCCAGCGTCACCCTGAAAAACACCGGCAAAGTTGACGGTGAAACCGTGGTGCAGTTGTACATTCAGGACGTGGCTGGCTCGATGATCCGCCCGATCAAGGAGCTGAAGAACTTCCAGAAGATCCTGCTCAAGGCCGGCGAATCGAAGGTGGTGCACTTCAGCATTACCGAGGATGACTTGAAGTTCTACAACACCCAGCTCAAGTTCGCCGCCGAACCTGGCCAGTTCAATGTGCAGATCGGCCTGGACTCCCAGGATGTGCAGCAGCAGAGCTTTGAACTGCTCTGACTTGAAGCTGTAAACACGGTCAATGTAGGAGCTGGCTTGCCTGCGATGGCAGCACCTCGGTGTAACTGATAGACCGAGGTGCCTGCATCGCAGGCAAGCCAGCTCCTACAGTTGATTGCGGTGTGTTCCCTACCCTCTTCGATCCAGCAGATTGACCACCAACCGGTCGATCCACCCCCACACCCGCTGCTTCACCCGCCGCCACAATGGCCGGGCCTTCCACGCCTCAAGGCTGACCGCCTGGCTCTGGGCAAAATCGCGCTCGAAACTGCCCGCCACCGCCAGCGTCAACGCTGGGTCCAATGCTTCCAGATTGGCTTCCAGGTTGAAACGCAGGTTCCAGTGATCGAAATTGCACGAGCCAATGCTCACCCAGTCGTCCACCAGGACCATCTTCAGGTGCAGGAAACACGGCTGGTACTCAAAGATTTTCACCCCCGACTTGAGCAGGCGCGGGTAGTAGCGGTGCCCGGCGTAACGCACCGAGGGGTGGTCGGTGCGCGGCCCGGTCAGCAGCAGGCGCACGTCCACACCACGCCCTGCCGCACGGCGCAGGGCCCGACGCACGCCCCAAGTGGGCAAGAAGTACGGCGTGGCCAGCCAGATACGGTGCTGGCCGTTGTTCAAGGCGCGGATCAGCGATTGCAAAATGTCCCGGTGTTGCCCGGCGTCGGCATACGCCACTCGTCCCAGGCCCGGCCCGGTCGCGGGCACCTTGGGCAGGCGCGGCAAACCAAAATGCGTGGCCGGCTTCCAGGCCCGGCGGTGGTCGTTGACCCGCCATTGCCTGTCGAACAGGGCCTGCCAGTCCTGCACCAGCGGGCCGCTGATCTGCACCATCACTTCGTGCCAGTCGCAGGTGTCCTGGCCAGGGGTCCAGAACTCGTCGGTGACCCCGGTACCGCCCACCACAGCAATGGTCTGGTCGACCAACAGCAGCTTGCGATGGTCGCGGTAGAGGTTACGCATCCCGCGGCGCCAGCGTAGCGGATTGTAGAATCGCAGTTGCACCCCGGCCTCGATCAGGCGGCGCCGCAGGCTGAGGGTAAACGCCAGGCTGCCGTAGTCATCGAACAGGCAACGCACCTGCACCCCACGCTCGGCCGCCTGCACCAGGGCCTGGACCATCGCCTCGGCGCAGGCGCCCGCCTCCACCAGATACAGCTCAAGCTCCACCTGGTGCTCGGCACGGGCAATCGCCACGAGCATCTGCGGGAAAAAATTCGGGCCGTCGATCAGCAATTCATAGCGGTTGGCGCTGCGCCAGGGGAACACCGCGCCGCTCATGTCAGCGCGCCGTGAAAATCAGCACCGCACCTACCGGCACCGACAGGCTGATCGCGTCCAGGCCCGCAGCCTTGCGCAGGGTCTCGACACCGGTGAGCAAATCAAAATCCTTGGCGTGCAGCACCAGCGGCTCCAGGGTCACCACCTGGAAACGCCGGTCATCCAGGCGCGTGGCCAGCAGTTCGGCGTTGTAGGTCTGGGTCTTGCCGTGCAGGGTGACCGACAGCGGCAGGCGCAACTCCAGTTGCGCGCCGGTGGCCAGATCGTTGATCGGCTGCAGATTGATTTGCGCGTTGATCTGCGCATCAGGGTGGGTCTTGATCTGGAACAGGTCGTTGCGCATGCGCTCGTCACGCAGCGGGATGCCACTGTTGATCGACTCCAACTCGACTTCCAACTGCGCGGCACCTTTCTCGTCGACCTTGCCATGCAGCACCAGGAAGCGCTGGACTTCGGAAACATCGGTGTTTTTGGTGGTGACGAACGACAGCCGTGAGGATTCGTTATCCAGATACCAGGCGGCCTGTGCGGGCAGGGAGGCAGTGGCCAGCAGCAAGAGAGCCAGGGGTTTGAGGAGGGATGTGTTGAACATTAAACACTCGCGCGGAGAAAAACCTGCCTGAACATTAACTGGCCGGCTTGCTGCACGCAATGTAAGGGAGACAGCAATGTATATCCCCCTCAGCCCAACGCATGCTGCACCCCGCGCACAGTCGCCTCCAGGCTGGCCAGATGCAAACTCAACACCCGCTCCACCGGCGCCTGGTGCATCGGCCAGTGCAACGCCATGCTCCCCACCAACCGGCCATTGGCCCGCACCGGCAGGGCCACCGCGCGGATCAGGAACGGCAAGCGCACCGGGTACTCCCAGTACCCCTCGGTACGCTGGCCAAACCCCTGGTGCTGGGATTGCTCACAGGCGCGGTACTGGTCGTCGGCCGGCACATGTTCGCGGCTGGCCAGGCGCTCTACTTCATCAGAAGCCAACTCGGCCAGGCACGCCTTGCCCATGGCCGAGTGGAACAAACTGGCATGCTGGCCGACGATCTGGCAGTTGTTCGGGTACAGCTTGCGCAGCACCGTGGGGATCGCGCTCTCCATGACTTCCAGGCGTTCGCCGTCAAAGTTCGACAAATCCGCCACCAGCCCGGTGCGTTCGCTGAGTTCCAGCAGCCAGGGCGCCGCGCACTCCACCAGGCGGCGCTTGAACCGTTGCTGGGTATCGCCAAACAAACGCTGGGCACTGATGCGATAACGCCGGTCGCTCAGGCCGCGATAGATCCAGCCCTGCTCCTGCAAGGTCAGCAGCATGCGCGACACCGTGGCCTTGGGCAGGCGCGTCAGGTAATGCAGCTCCTCAAGCCCCAGGGCCTGGTGCTCACCGAGCAACTCGATGATGGCCAGTGCCCGCTCCACTGAGCGCACAGTACCTGTGTCGGCGTTGCTGCCCATGGCTGATCTCCCGGTTGCTGATGGATGATCGAATTTCACAGCAAGATACAGGCCGCTGCCAGCTCAGGCGTTCGCCCGCAAGCATTGCGGAGGGCGACGCTGCACCCAGCGTGTCAGTTGTTCATGGGCATACGCCAGTTGCAGCACGGCGCGATCCGCCTGGGCCGGGCCAATGATCTGCAAGCCCATGGGCAAGCCACGGTGGTTGAAGCCCACCGGCACACTCATGCTCGGCAGGCCGGCCAATGTGGGGCCGATCACCACCTCCATCCAGCGATGATAAGTGTCCATGGTTTGCCCCCCGACGACGCGTGGCCAGGGCTGTTGTGCATCGAAAGGGAACACTTGTGCGCTGGGCAGCAGCAGAAAATCGTAACGTTCGAACAACCTGGCCAAGGCGCGATACCAGTCGCTGCGCGCCAGCGACGCCTGATACACATCCGCCGCGTTCAGGCCCAGGCCGCCCTCGACTTCCCACTGCGCTTCAGGCTTGAGCAGCGCACGTTTATGGGGGGCGGCATAGGCCGCCCCCAGCGTGCCCTGCACCAGCCAATGGCGATGGACCAGCCAGGTTTGCCACAGGCGCGCCATGGAAAAGTCCGGCTGGCAGCTTTCTACCTCGCACCCCAGCGCGCCGAAATCGCCGAGGGCTGACTCACACAGGCCCAGCACGCCGTCGTCCATCGGCAGATAGCCGTTGTAGTCCCCCAGCCAACCCAGGCGTGCGCCGTTGAAATCACGGGCCAACGATGTGCCGAACACGCCGGGATCGTCTTTGAGCGACAACGGCACCCGCGGGTCATAACCGGCCTGGACGCTTAACAGCCGCGCCACGTCAGCCACACTGCGCCCCATCGGGCCTTCGGTGGCCAGTTGCTGGACAAACACCTCCGGCGCCGGGCCATGGGGTACGCGGCCCTGGGAAGGACGCAGGCCGAACACGTTGTTGAACGCCGCCGGGTTGCGCAGCGAACCCATCATGTCGCTGCCATCGGCCACCGGTAGCATGCGCAGCGCCAGGGCCACCGCCGCCCCGCCGCTGCTGCCGCCCGCGACCAAGGTCGGGTCATAGGCATTGCCGGTGGTGCCGAATACGCTGTTGTAGGTCTGCGAACCCAGGCCGAACTCCGGCACGTTGCTCTTGCCGATGATAATCGCGCCACTGGCACGCACCCGCGCCACGACGATCGCGTCTTCACTGGGAATCTGCTCGGCGAACAGGGGCGAGCCCAGGGTGGTGCGCAGGCCCTGGGTCGCCGCCAGATCCTTGATGGCCTGGGGCATGCCGTGCATCCAGCCACGGGAGCGGCCCTGGTCCAGCTCAAGGTCACAGGCACGGGCTTCGGCCAGCACATCGGCTTCGTCGCGCAACGACACCAGGGCATTGACCGAGGGGTTGAAGCGCGCGATCTGCGCCAGATAGGCCTGCATCACTTCGTGGCAGGACACCTGCCGTGCATGGATCGCCCGGGACAGCTCGAGCGCATCCAGTTCAACGATGTTCAAGGTTTCACCCCCTTGGCAAAGCGCGCCGGCGCTGCAGCCCTCGGCGCTTCATGCATGCAGTAAGTGCCCAGCAGCGTCAGGACGCAAGCGAACAGCACATAAAACGCCGGGGCCACCGGTGTGCCCAACTCTTTGCTCAACCAGGTGACGATCAGCGGGGCAAAACCGCCGAACACCATCACCGCTACGTTATAGGCCACCGACACACCGGTGGAACGCACCTCGATGGGAAACTGCTCGGCCAGGGCGGTCGGCGCCGGGCCGAAGAAGCCGCCGATGGCGGTGCACAGCATCACTTGCATCACCAACAAACGCTCGATGGACGGCGCCGCCGCGACCCACACATACAGCGGGTAAACCATCACAAAGAACGCCAGGGTAAAGCCCATCAACACCGGTCGCCGGCCCAGGCGATCCGAGAGCAGGCCGGACAAGGGGATGACCACGGTCATCAGCGCCACGGCAAACATCTGCACCATCAATACCTGGTCCAGGGGCAGGCCGAGGTTCTTGTGGGCGAAGGTCGGCATATTCACCAGCACCACGTAAAACGACACCGTCGCACCGCACGCCAGGCCCATGCTCACCAGGATGCTGCGCCGATGCTCACGCAGCACTGTCATCAGGCTCGGCGCCGGGCCGGTGGCCTGTTTGCGCGCTTCGATAAACTCCTCGGGGTCTTCCATGTGCCGACGAATCCACAAGCCCACCGGGCCAATCAGCAAGCCGAATACAAACGGCAGGCGCCAGCCCCACAGGTCGAGGGTCTGCGGGGAAAAGAAGTGAGTGACCAATGCCACCATCGCCGCGCCGCCAAACACCGCCAGGCACTGCCCGACCAATTGCCAGGAGCCGTAAAGGCCTTTGCGATGAGCCGGTGCGCTTTCCACCAGGAACGCCGTGGCGCTGGCATATTCGCCGCCGGTAGCAAAGCCCTGGAGCATCCGCGCCACTACGATCAGCAGCGGTGCGCCCATGCCGATGGCGGCGTAGTTGGGCGCAAACACGATCAGTGCGATGGACACGGTCATCAAGCGGATAATCAACTGCATGGCGGCCTTGCGGCCTTTGCGGTCGGCGTACATGCCGAGCAGGATGCCGCCCACCGGGCGCATAAAGAAGCCCACGCCGAAGGTGGCCAGGGCCATCAGCAGCGATGCGTACTCATCGTCCGAGGGGAAGAACTGCCGGGCGATGATGCTGGCCAGAAAGCCATAGACGATGAAGTCGTACCACTCCAGCGCGTTGCCGACCACCGCCGCTACCACTTGCCGGGTGCGGGACACACCTTTTATTGAAGTCTGCATGAGAACACTCCATTCAACCTGTTGAGGAAAGGTCCAGCGGCAGGAAAAAGGCAGGTGGTCAGGCCGGCTTGAGCCAGCTCTCGGCCAGGGCGCCCCAATAGGCGGCGCCGGTCAGCAGGATCTCGTCGTTGAAGTCATAGGCCGGGTTGTGGACCATCGGCCGCGACACGCCGTTGCCGATAAACAGGTAGCTGCCGGGGCAGCGTTGGAGCATCCAGGCGAAGTCTTCACTGCCCATCAACTTGGGCGTATTGGCGTCGACCGCCGCTTCACCGAGCAAGGCAATGCCGACCTGGCGGGCGAACTCGGTTTCGTCGACATGGTTGACCAGCACCGGGTAGGCCGGGCGGTGTTCGATCTGTGCGGTACAGCCAAAGCTGGCGGCCTGGGTCTGGATGATTGCCTTGACCCGCTCCAGCATCTGCTCGCGTACCGGCGCATTGAGGGCACGCAGGCTCAGGCGCAGGATGGCCTGCTGAGGAATCACGTTGGCGGCCTGCCCCGCTTGCAGGGCGCCGACCGTGACTACCGCAGCTTCCTGGGCATTGATATTGCGCGCGACCACCGTCTGCAAAGCCATCACCGTACTGGCGGCGGCCACCAGCGGGTCCACGGTCAGGTGCGGCATGGAACCGTGGCCGCCGACGCCTTCGAGGGTCACGGTGAGCAGGTCCTGGGAAGCCATCATCGGCCCGGTCCGCAAGCCCAGGTGGCCGGCGGGCAGGCCGGGCATATTGTGCATGCCGAACAGCGCGTCGCAGGGGAAGCGCTCCAGTAAGCCATCGGCGAGCATCGCTTCGGCGCCGCCCTGGCCTTCTTCGGCCGGCTGGAAAATCAGGTTGAGGGTACCGTCGAACTGACGCGTCGCCGCCAGGTAGCGCGCGGCGCCCAGCAGCATGGCGGTGTGACCGTCGTGACCGCAGGCATGCATGCAGCCGGCGTGCTGGCTGCTGTAGGCGACGCCGGTGTTTTCGATAATCGGCAAGGCATCCATATCGGCCCGGATCCCCAGGGTGCGTGGGCTGCTGCCATTGCGCAGCACGCCGACCACGCCGGTGTGGCCGATGCCGGTATGGACCTCGAAGCCCCAGTCCTTCAGGGATTGGGCGACCAGGGCCGAGGTGCGGTTTTCTTCAAACCCCAGTTCAGGGTGGGCGTGGATGTCCTGGCGCACGGCGTGCAGGTCGCTGGCGACATCGCTCAGCCAATCCAGGATGTGCTGGTGTGGGCGCATGGTGACTCTCCTCGCAGGCGGGTGTTCCCGTTCTTTTTTGTGGCACCGCCACAGATAACCGCGATGGGCGTGCGAGGACAATCAAAGGTGGTTCCACCCTGTGGAACCTCAGGGCAGCAGGCGGCAACCCTGGCGTTCGCCCAGCCATTGGGCACTGTGGCTGCGGCCCAGGCCGCTGGCGGTGACCAGGCGCGTTTGCGGATGATCGGCAAAGGCGCTGGTGGGAACGTATTGCTTCACATACCCCAGGCAATAGTCAGCAGGATTGCCCGCCACATACCGACACGAGCAATACTCCTTGGCCGTATACGCCGCGATGATGTCGGGGAAGGCTTGCAGGTTGACGCGCTCGTGCCAGATCCACCCCAGCAAGGCGAGCAACAGCAGGAGAAACAGGCTGATAAACGGGCGACGACGGATCATGGTTGCACCGCCGCGAGCACGCGTTTGAGCAGTTCGTTGTGGCGATAGCTGCCGTCGCGGTCATCGCCGTAGCGCACGATCACCAGCTGTGCCTCGGGCAACACATACAACGCCTGGCCCCAGTGCCCCAGGGCCGCGAAGGCATCGTCGGGCGCATCCGGCCAGGGCCGGGCAGCGCCCTGCACGTGGCGGTTGAGCCACCAGTGGCCGCCGGGTACCGCCTCGTCCTGGCCAGCGATGTACTGCGCCAGGGGTTGGCGATTGAAATCGACCCAGGCCTTGGGCAGCAATTGCCGCTCACCCCAACGCCCGTCCCGCGCCATCAACAAGCCAATCCGTGCCAGATCGCGGGCAGTCATATAGGCATAGGATGAGGCGACAAAGGTTTCATTGGCGTCGCTTTCCCAGCTGGCACTGCGAATGCCCAAGGGCGTGAACAGCGCGGTCCACGGGTAATCGACATAAGCCTTATGGCCAAGCATGCCCTTGAGGGCAGCAGACAATAGATTGCTGTCACCGCTGGAGTAGCGGAATGCCTGGCCAGGTGCGGCGAAGGGGCTGGTATCAGCGGCAAACTCCGCCATATCAGCGCGGCCACGGGTGTAGAGCATGGCCACCACCGAGGATTTCAGCGGCGCGTATTCGTAGTCTTCCTGCCAGTCCATGCCCGAGGCCCAATTGAGCAGGTGCCCCAGGGTAATGGTCGGGTGCTGCTTCATCGGCGGATAAAAGCGCGCGGCCGGGTCGCTCAGTTTGAAGCGGTTTTCGCCGTACGCCACGCCCAGGATGGTGGCCATCAGGCTTTTACTGATGGACCAGGTCAGGTGCGGGGTGGTGACGGTGGTCGGTGCTGCATAGCGCTCATAAATGACTGCGCCATCGCGGATCACCAGCAGCGCGTCGGTGCGGATGCCTTCGCGGGTGATGTCATTGCGCGCCGGGAAGGCATAGTCCTCCAGCGCCTTGACGGCGGGACCGGCCAACTGCGGGCCCTGGGACCAATCCTTCGTCGGCCAGGTCTGGGCATGGGCGGTAGCGGTGAACAGCAGCAAGGCGACGGACAGCAGGCCTTTGACCATGGACAAGCACTCGGGGGCATTCAAGCCCGCGAGCCTAATGCAGATAAATGACGGTTTGGCGACAGGCCTGGGAACCACCACATAGCGCCTGTGGGAACGGGCTTGCCCGCGATGGCCATAGGTATCTACACAACTCTTTCGTGGTTCTTGGGGTGGTGTACATATCCGTTTTTGCGGTTACGGCGGCTATTGGTTCCGCTCTTACAGCGGCTCACTTTGGAGAAGCGCCAAAGTAAGCAAAACGCTCTTGCCCCACCCCTCGGTGCCTCGCCTAGGCTCGGCATGCCCGCAGTCAGGCATTGCTCCGTGGGCCCGCCGCGATCGGCCATCCCTGGCCGTGTCGCGGCTACCCCGGCATCCATGCCGGGGTGCCCACTGCGCAATACCTGCCTGCGGCCATCGTGGTTTAACGGGGCGCCCAAGATCAAGATCAAAAGCCAGATCAAAAGCAGAGCAACAGCAAAGCCGGGGCGCGAAGCTGCATTCCCCCCTGTGGGAGCTGGCTTGCCTGCGATGGCGGTGTATCAGTCGATAAATGTATTGGCTGATACACCGCCTTCGCAGGCAAGCCAGCTCCCACAGGTATATGCGTACATCTCGACGATCAGGTCGGCTGTCAGGCCGACTCGCTTTGCTTGTGATTTTGATCTTAGGCGCCCCGTTAAACCACGCTGGCCGTCATCCGATATTGATTTGGGGGGTAACCCGGCAGGACGCCGGGTTAGCCGCGCTGGGCCATGGATGGCCCATCGCGGCGGCCCCCCAAATCAATGTCGGATGACGGGCACACCGAGCCTAGGCGAGGTGCCGAGTGGTGGGGCAGGAGCCCTTTTGGTTACTTTTGGGGCTCTTTTCCAAAAGTGACCCGCTGTAAGAGCGGAACCAATAGCCGCCGTTACCGCAAAAACGGATATGTACACATACCCAGAAGAGAGTGTGTAGATACCTATGCCCCGATGGCGGTATATCAGTCACCGCCTGTATTGCCTGCCCCCCTGCTATCGCGGGCAAGCCCGCTCCCACACAAGCTCATCCCACAGTCAGCGGGGGGCTGGACTCAGGGCTTTTTCCAGACGTTTGGCCCGGGCGCTGGCGGCGAGGTCCAGCACGGCTTGGTCGCGCTGCCACATCGCGGCCCACGGTCCCGCCCCCATCGCCTGATTGACCTGCGCCTTCAGCCCCTCGAACTGCACAAACAATCCCCCCAACAACACATGCCCCGCCGCCGACGCGCTGGGTTGGCGAACAACCTCGGCACAGCCGGCCAGCAATGCCAACAACTGCAAACGCAGGGCCTGGGGCCAGTCGCATTCCTGGCCGATGCCATGCAGCCAGGCGGTCATCGCGCTGAGTACATAGGTGTCCTCCAGGGTGCGGAAGGGTTTGACGTAATCGTCCCAGCCATCCCCCGGCAAGCGCTCGCAGGCGGCGTGGTCGAGGTGGACGCGACCATGGCTGATATCGGGCATCAAGGGGATCGCCGGCAAGGGCTCCACACGCACGCCGGGCTCGCCGGCCAGCACCACGGCCAGGGTCAGGCGCGGCTTTTCGCCGGGGGCCTCGCAGCGGGCGGCGATCAACAGCCAGTCGGCGGCATCGCCGGCGGTGACGAAATCCTTGCGTCCGCTCAGGCGCAGGTCGTCCAGGCGCGTTTGCATGTCCAGCGGGCGCAGGCTGCGCTGTTCGGTCGCACACAGGGCGCCCAGGCTGTGGGGCGCGCTGGGCCATAACGCGCGCAATGCTGCTTGATAACCCACCAGGAACGCCAGGCCGGGCGTGGCCATCAGGCGGGCGCCCTGGGTTGCCAGCTCGAAGGGCGTGAGCGGCCCCAGGCGTTGCAATAAAACGCTGTAGCCCTCGGCCAGGTTGGCGTGGACGGGCAGTCGGGCAGGTCGGTCGAGCAACGCGTGCCAGGGCATGGAAGGCTCCTTGGGGGCTGTCATCTAAGCGTCACCGTAGATTCATGGAGATGACACCGGGGGTACATAGCCTGACTTTGCACAACAAAGTCGACTGGCCGCAACCCTGGCCGGCACCTGGAGACTCGCCATGACTCAGATCGCCCGCATCAGTGACACCGGCAATGAACGCCGTCTGCAAGCCGAACGCCTGATCGGCGCCCAGGCGTTGCAGGAAGCCCAGGCCCTGCGTTTCAGCGTTTTCAGCGGCGAGTTCAATGCCAAGCTGAAAGGCGCGGAGCTGGGCCTGGACATGGATGACTATGATGTTCACTGCAGCCACATTGGCGTACGGGACTTGAACACCGGGCGCCTGGTGGCCACCACCCGCCTGCTGGATCACCAGGCGGCCAGCACCCTGGGCCGGTTCTACAGCGAAGAAGAGTTCAGCCTCCACGGCCTTCTGCATTTGCAGGGGCCGATCCTGGAGATCGGCCGTACCTGTGTCGACCCGGCCTACCGTAACGGCGGCACCATCGCGGTGCTGTGGGGCGAGTTGGCCGAGGTGCTCAACCAGGGCGGCTACAGCTACCTGATGGGCTGCGCGAGCATCCCGATGCACGACGGCGGCATCCAGGCCCACGCGATCATGCAGCGCCTGCGCGAACGCTATCTGTGCAACGAACACCTGCGCGCCGAACCGAAAAAGCCTCTGCCGAGCCTGGACTTGCCGTCCAACGTCATCGCCGAAATGCCGCCGCTGCTCAAGGCCTATATGCGCCTGGGCGCGAAGATCTGCGGCGAGCCGTGCTGGGACGAGGATTTCCAGGTGGCCGACGTGTTCATCCTGCTCAAACGCGACGAGTTGTGCCCGCGGTATGCCCGCCACTTCAAGGCGGCCATGTGATGGGCCGCCTGCGGGTCTACGGGCGGATCGCCCGCGTGCTGCTGGTGGTGGCCCTGGGCTTGAGCATGGCCGGCGTGTTTGGTGTGTTCGAGCGCCTGGGAATCGCCAACTCCATGGTGCGGCGCCAGCGCTGGTCGCGGTTTTTCATGGCGCGCCTGAGCAATGCCCTGCCCTTTCGCGTGACGGTGCACGGTGAGCTGCCGCAACAGCCGATGCTGTGGGTCAGCAACCATGTGTCCTGGACCGACATCCCGCTGCTGGGGATGGTGGCGCCGCTGTCATTCCTGTCCAAGGCCGAAGTGCGCACCTGGCCAGTGGCCGGTTGGCTGGCCGCGAAGGCCGGCAGCCTGTTTATCCGCCGTGGCTCGGGGGACAGTCAGTTGATTCGCAAACAGATGACTCGTCATCTCGAGCAAAAACACCCGCTGCTGATGTTCCCCGAAGGCACCACCACCGATGGCCGCAGCCTGCGCACCTTCCATGGCCGGCTACTGGCCAGCGCGATTGATGCCGAGGTGGCGCTACAACCGGTGGCGATCCGTTATTTGCGCGATGGACAGATTGATCCGCTCGCACCGTTTATTGGTGACGATGATTTGCTCTCGCACCTGATGCGTTTGTTTGCCAATGATCAGGGCGACGTTGAGATTCATCTGCTCAAGCCCATTGCCTGCGCCGGCCAGGAACGTGCGGCGCTGGCGTATCAGGCGCAGCAGGCGGTGCAGAAGGCCTTGTTCGGGCCGGTGCCACAAAACCAGCCAGTGCCGGTTCGGCCGGCGTATGCGGCCTGAAGCAAACGCAGTACCCAATGTGGGGGCTTACTCCCACATTCAGGTTTGTATTACCAAGTGGCTATTCGAGAACGCCTGCAACTGGGGATAGAACACCCGGAAATCCTCGCTCAACGGCTCATACAGCACCCGCAACTCCTGCATCGCCTGGTCCAGTTCCCGGGGTTGGCTCAGGCGCCGGGAAATCCCCCGCAGCACATGCTCCATCACCGCAAACTCGCGGTAGGAGCCCAGCCAGTCATCCGTCGCCATAGACGGTGCAATCTGCGCCAGGCGCCCCGGCAATTGCGGTTCGGCCGCCAGCACCTGGTACACCTGGGAGGTAAAGCGCTCCAGTGGCTGATCGGCATACAACGCCCAATCCCGCGCCAGGCAATGGTCGAAGAACACGTCGAGGACGATCCCCGCATAACGACGCCGAGTCAGGGTAAACCGTGACAACGCCTGCCCGACCAATGGGTGGCTGTCGGTGAAACGGTCGATGGAGCGATGCAGCTGGATCGCCGCCTCGATTTGCGGGCTGTACTGGCCCTGCAGGCGGCCTTTGACGAAATCGCCATAGAGGCTGCCCAGCAGTTGTGCAGGAAGTTGGCCGCCGAGGTGCAGATGTGCGAGATAATTCATGGCGCGCAGTTTAGCACTGCTGCCAACGTATCGTTATAACCCGATATACCGATTTATTAAGTAACAAGATCAAAATCGTATTGGTATATCGGGATATAGCGATTTAAAGTTCGCCTCATCGCGATATAACGTTTTACCCACACCGAGCCCTGCCATGTCCATTGACCTCGACGAAATAATAAAAGCCCTGGCACACCCAGTACGGCGAGACATTCTCAACTGGCTGAAAGACCCGAAAGTGCAGTTCCCCGAACAAGTCCACAACCACGAGTACGGCATCTGCGCCGGGCAGATCGACCAACGCTGCGGCCTGTCGCAGTCCACCGTGTCGGCGCACCTGGCAACCCTGCAACGGGCAGGCCTGATCAGTAGCCAGAAAGCCGGGCAGTGGCACTTTTTCCGCCGCAATGAAGACGTCATCCAAGCGTTTATCCAAGCCATCACCGAAGAACTCAGCCCACCGCTGTAAAGGATCCCGCATGCCTCTCTCGCTCCTCATACTGGCCTTAAGCGCCTTCGCCATCGGCACCACCGAATTCGTCATCATGGGCCTGTTGCCCGATGTGGCGGCCGACCTTGGTGTGTCGATTCCTGGCGCCGGCTGGCTGGTGACTGGCTACGCCCTGGGCGTGGCCATTGGTGCACCCTTCATGGCACTGGCCACCGCCAAACTGCCGCGCAAGGCTGCACTGGTAGCGTTGATGGGCATTTTCATCGTCGGCAATCTGCTTTGCGCCCTGGCCAGTGACTACAACGTGTTGATGTTTGCCCGGGTAGTCACCGCGTTGTGCCACGGTGCCTTCTTTGGGATCGGCTCGGTGGTGGCCGCCAACCTGGTGCCAGCCAACAAACGCGCATCAGCCGTGGCCCTGATGTTCACCGGCCTGACCCTGGCCAACGTGCTCGGCGTGCCCCTGGGCACCGCGCTGGGCCAGGAAGCCGGCTGGCGCTCGACCTTCTGGGCGGTGACGGTGATTGGTGTGATCGCGCTGATCGGCCTGATCCGCTTCCTGCCGGCCAAGCGTGATGAAGAGAAACTCGATATGCGCGCCGAACTGGCGGCCCTCAAGGGTGCCGGGATCTGGTTGTCGCTGAGCATGACCGCGCTGTTTGCCGCGTCGATGTTCACCCTCTTCACCTACGTCGCGCCGCTGCTCGGTGATGTCACCGGCGTCTCGCCCAAAGGCGTGACCTGGACCCTGCTGCTGATCGGCCTGGGCCTGACTGTGGGCAATATCATCGGCGGCAAACTGGCGGACAAACGCCTGGCGGCGACCCTGATTGGCGTGTTTATCAGCATGGCCGTGGTATCCACCGCATTGACCTGGACCAGCGTCGCCATCATCCCCACCGAAATCACCCTGTTCCTCTGGGCCACCGCGTCGTTTGCCGCCGTACCGGCACTGCAGATCAACGTGGTGACCTTCGGCAAGGCCGCGCCCAACCTGGTGTCGACCCTCAATATCGGCGCTTTCAATATCGGCAACGCCCTGGGCGCCTGGGTCGGCGGCAGTGTGATTGCCCACGGTTTCGGCCTGACCAGCGTGCCGCTGGCGGCTGCGGCCCTGGCGATCCTGGCGCTGGTGGTCACGCTGATCACCTTCCGCCAGAGCGCCGATGCTGACCTGGCCCCTGCTACCCATTAATCACTTAGAACAGACGAGTATTTGCGATGACGACTATTTTCGATCCGATCAAACTGGGTGATGTGCAGCTGTCGAACCGCATCATCATGGCACCGCTGACCCGCTGCCGTGCCGACGCCGGTCGCGTGCCCAATGCGCTGATGGCTGAATACTACGTGCAGCGGGCGTCTGCCGGCCTGATCCTCAGCGAAGCCACTTCGGTGACGCCGATGGGCGTGGGCTACCCGAACACCCCAGGCATCTGGTCCAACGACCAGGTGCGCGGCTGGACCAACATCACCAAGGCCGTGCACGGCGCCGGCGGCAAGATCTTCCTGCAACTGTGGCACGTGGGGCGGATCTCCCACCCGTCGTACCTGAACGGCGAGAGCCCGGTAGCCCCGAGCGCCATCCAGCCCGCCGGCCACGTCAGCCTGGTGCGCCCGCTGGCCGACTACCCAACCCCACGAGCCCTGGAAACCGCAGAAATCGCCGATATCGTCGATGCCTATCGCGTGGGTGCCGAGAACGCCAAGGCTGCCGGTTTTGACGGGGTGGAAGTGCACGGCGCCAATGGCTACCTGCTCGACCAGTTCCTGCAAAGCAGCACCAACCAGCGCACCGACGAATACGGCGGTTCCCTGGAAAACCGCGCGCGACTGTTGCTGGAAGTGACTGACGCGGTGATCGAAGTCTGGGGCGCCGGCCGCGTGGGGATGCATCTGTCGCCACGGGCCGACCTGCATGACATGGGCGATGCCAACCTGGCAGAAACCTTCACCTACGTCGCCCGTGAACTGGGCAAGCGTGGCATCGCCTTTATCTGCGCCCGCGAGAAAGAAGCCGGCGACAGCCTGGGCCCGCAATTGAAAGCCGCGTTCGGCGGTCCGTACATTGCCAACGAACGCTTCACCAAGGACAGCGCCAATGCCTGGCTGGCCTCGGGCAAGGCCGATGCGGTGGCGTTTGGCGTGCCGTTTATCGCCAACCCGGACCTGCCGGCCCGTCTCAAGGCCGATGCTTCATTAAACGAAGCGAACCCACAAACCTTCTACAGCCCAGGCCCGGTCGGCTATATCGACTACCCGACCCTGGCGCTCTGACCCGCAACAATGCAAAAGCCCCGGCTCGCAAGAGCCGGGGCTTTTTATTGGATCTTGAAAACACCGCGCCCGCTCCCACAGATTCGGTAACAATCCTTCACAGCAATGAAACAATATCGCTACAAAATACTTAGCCGGCTACCTTTCAACCTGGGGCCAGCGCGTATATAACGTCACCCCACAAATAAGTCGGAAGGACGATTGATCATCCTTAGGCTTTACTGTTGACACCAACGAACGCAATTACGCATTTTGTATCAATTGTGCAGGCTGGGACTCAAGCGCAGCATGTCCAGCCCGATATCCACCAGGCGCTCGGCCTGCTGATACAGCTCAAAGCTGTCTGGCACCAGTAGCCACTGGCCAATAAGCCCGTTGATGTAGGCATGAATGCACACCGCCCCGCGAGCGGTGTCGAGGTTTTCCGGAAGTTGCCCGCGGTGGACTGCATTGCGCAGTGTCAGGCCAATGCGCAGGTTGCACTCAAGGCTGTGGGTCTGGCGCTGACGGCGCATGTCACACATTTCATCGGTAAATTCGCACTTATGGAACAAGATCTCATTAATGCGCCGGGTTTTCGGGTCCAGGGCCACCTGATGAAAAAGATGGATCAGCAGCTTGCGCATGCAGCCCAGCGGATCTACCTCATCCTCGCTTTCACTGGCCCTGGCCAATTCGTCCAGGGGCTCGTGCAGCGTGTCCAGCAGCGCCTGCAGCAGGTCCGACTTGTTGCTGAAGTGCCAATAGATCGCGCCTCGCGTCACGCCCGCCCGCGCCGCGATATCCGCCAGCGTAGTACGGGCAACGCCACGCTCATAAAAGGCTTGCTCGGCAGCTTCAAGAATCTGGCTGCGCGTTTCCTGAGCTTCCTCTTTGGTACGACGAACCATGGCAGTAACACCTCAATCAGGACACGAGCGGTGGTTGATAACCACCTTCTGAATAATTATGGGACGACACCGTCAAGGGCGCCGAACGTAATAGAATCGAGGCTTTCAGCGCTGCCTTGCAAGGAATCCGCGAAGCCTGTCAAGAGTTTACAAACAACCATGAACGTAAGTATATTGCCTAGCAAGCTACTTATCTACTCACTGCCTGTTTTTTACCCTTCCACACTTCTTGTGCGCATCGAGCGCGCCTGACCCGAGGATCTTCATGCAACTTAAGCCAGCTGTTACCGCTCTGGTCACTGCCGTCGCCCTGGCATCGCTGCTCAGCGGATGTAAAAAGGAAGAAGCGGCTCCGCCCGCTCAAACCCCTCAGGTCGGCGTGGTCACTATTCAACCTCAAGCCTATACCCTGACCTCCGAATTGCCGGGCCGCACCACTGCATTCCGCATCGCGGAAGTCCGCCCGCAGGTCAATGGCATCATTCTCAAGCGTCTGTTCAAGGAAGGCGGCGACGTCAAGGAAGGCCAGCAGCTCTATCAGATCGACCCGTCGGTGTATGAGGCGACCCTGAAAAGCGCCCAGGCCAACCTGCAACAGACCAAGTCGATTGCCGACCGCTACAAACAACTGGTCAACGAGCAGGCCGTCAGCCGCCAGGAATACGACACCGCCGTATCCAACCGCATGACTTCCGAAGCCAACCTGCAGACCGCCCAGATCAACGTGCGCTACACCAAGGTGTTTGCCCCGATCTCCGGGCGTATCGGGCGTTCCTCGGTCACCGAAGGCGCGCTGGTCAGCAATGGCCAGGCCGATGCCATGGCCGTGATCCAGCAACTGGACCCGATCTACGTCGACGTCACGCAATCCTCCGCCGAGATGCTGAAGCTGCGTCGCGACCTGGAAAGCGGCCAACTGCAGAAATCCGGTGAAAACGCGGCCATGGTCAAGCTGACCCTGGAAGACGGCAGCGAGTACGCGCAACAGGGCAAGCTGGAATTCTCTGAAGTGTCGGTCGACCAGACCACCGGTTCGGTAACCCTGCGCGCCGTGTTCCCCAACCCTGATCACACCCTGTTGCCGGGCATGTTTGTCCACGCCCAATTGCAGGCCGGCGTGAACAGCAAGGCGATCCTCGCCCCACAACAAGGCGTGACCCGCGACATCCGGGGCATCCCGACTGCGCTGGTCGTGACCGCCGACAACAAGGTCGAACAGCGCGTGCTGGTGGCCAACCGTACCGCTGGCGCCTACTGGCTGGTGGAAAAGGGCCTGAATGCCGGTGACCGTGTGATCACCGAAGGCTTGCAGTTCATCAAGCCGGGCATCACGGTTGACGCGAAGGAAGCCACCAACGCCAAGCCTGCCGGTACTGCTCCTGCCGCCGCCGCTGGCAAAGGGGAGTAATACATGTCGAAATTTTTTATCGACCGTCCCATTTTCGCCTGGGTAATTGCCCTGGTGATCATGCTGGTCGGGGCACTGTCGATCCTGAAGTTGCCCATCAACCAATACCCGGCCATCGCGCCAACCGCCATTGATATCCAGGTGACCTACCCAGGCGCGTCCGCACAAACCGTGCAGGACACCGTGGTACAGGTGATCGAGCAGCAGCTCAACGGTATCGACAACCTGCGTTATGTGGCCTCGGACAGTAACTCCGACGGCAGCATGACCATCACCGCGACGTTCAACCAGGGTACCAACCCGGACATCGCCCAGGTTCAGGTGCAGAACAAGCTGAACCTGGCGACCCCATTGCTGCCGCAAGAAGTGCAGCAACAAGGGATCCGCGTAACCAAGTCGGTGAAGAACTTCCTGATGGTGATCGGCCTGGTGTCCGAAGACGGCACCATGAGCAAGGATGACCTGTCCAACTACATCGTTTCCAACATCCAGGATCCGATTTCGCGGACGTCTGGCGTGGGTGACTTCCAGGTCTTCGGTTCCCAGTACGCCATGCGTATCTGGCTGGATCCGGCCAAGTTGAACAACTTCCAGATGACCCCGGTGGATGTCAGCAGTGCCATTGCGGCGCAGAACGTCCAGGTGGCCACCGGCCAGTTGGGCGGCCTGCCAGCCCTGCCCGGCACCCAGTTGAACGCCACCATCATCGGCAAGACCCGTCTGCAAAGCGCCGAGCAGTTTGAAAAGATCCTGCTGCGCGTGAACAGCGATGGCTCCCAGGTGCGCCTGGGCGATGTCGCCCGTGTCGAGTTGGGTGGCCAGAACTACAGCATCAGTGCCCAGTTCAACGGCAAGCCGGCTTCCGGCATGGCGATCAAACTGGCCTCGGGCGCCAACGCCCTGGACACCGCCAAGGCCATCCGTGCCACGGTCGCGTCCCTGGAGCCGTTCTTCCCGCCAGGCATGAAAGCCGTGGTTCCGTATGACACCACCCCAGTGGTGACCGAGTCGATTTCCGGGGTAGTCGATACCCTGGTCGAGGCGATCATCCTGGTGTTCCTGGTGATGTACCTGTTCCTGCAAAACTTCCGCGCCACCATCATCACCACCATGACAGTACCGGTGGTATTGCTGGGTACGTTCGGCATCCTCGCGGCCTTCGGCTTCACTATCAACACCTTGACCATGTTCGGCATGATCCTGGCCATCGGCTTGCTGGTGGACGATGCGATCGTGGTAGTGGAAAACGTCGAGCGGGTGATGGCCGAGGAGCATCTGTCGCCTAAAGAGGCAACGGTCAAGTCCATGGACCAGATCCAGGGCGCCCTGGTAGGTATTGCCCTGGTACTCTCGGCGGTACTGCTGCCGATGGCGTTCTTTGGCGGCTCGACGGGGGTCATCTATAAACAGTTCTCCATCACCATTGTGTCGGCGATGGCACTTTCGGTACTGGTTGCACTGATCTTCACCCCGGCCCTGTGCGCCACCATGCTCAAGCCGGTCGACCCCGAGAAACACGGCCAACCCAAGCGTGGTTTCTTCGGCTGGTTCAACCGCACCTTCGACCGTGGCGTACTGAGCTACGAGCGCGGGGTGGGCAACATGATCAAGCACAAGGCGCCTTCGTTCCTGGTGTACCTGATCATCTTCGCCGGCATGATCTGGCTGTTCACCCGTATCCCAAGCGCGTTCCTGCCCGAGGAAGACCAGGGCGTGATCTTCGCCCAGGTACAGACGCCGGTTGGTTCTTCGGCCGAACGCACCCAGACCGTTATCGACGACATGCGTGCTTTCCTGTTGAACGACAAGGAAGGCGAGCCCGGTGAAGGCAAGGCCGTGCAATCGGTATTTACCGTAAACGGCTTCAACTTTGCCGGTCGTGGCCAAAGCTCGGGCCTGGCATTCGTCATGCTCAAGCCATGGGACCAGCGCGACGCATCCATGTCGGTGTTCGAAGTGGCCAAGCGTGCCCAGGGCTACTTCTTCCAGACCTTCAAGGACGCCATGGTGTTTGCCATCGTGCCCCCATCGGTACTGGAGTTGGGTAACGCCACCGGTTTCGACGTGTTCCTGCAGGACCAGGGCGGTGTGGGTCACGAAGCGTTGATGAACGCACGTAACCAGTTCCTCGGCATGGCCGCGCAGAGCAAGATCCTGGCCGGCGTACGTCCCAACGGCGTCAACGATGAGCCGCAGTACGAGCTGACCATCGACGACGAGAAAGCCAGTGCCCAGGGCATCAGCCTGTCGAGCATCAACCAGACCCTGGCGATTGCCTTGGGTGGCAGCTACGTCAATGACTTCATCGACCGCGGTCGAGTGAAGAAGGTCTACATCCAGGGTGAGGCCGCTGGCCGGATGACCCCTGAAGACCTGAACAAATGGTTCGTGCGAGCCAACGACGGAAAAATGGTGCCACTATCAGCAATTGCCTCTGGCAACTGGATCTTCGGTTCGCCGAAACTGTCGCGGTACAACGGTGTAGCGGCGATGGAAGTCCTCGGTACCCCGGCGCCTGGCTACAGCACCGGTGATGCGATGGCGGAAGTCGAACGCATCGCCAAGCAATTGCCGGCAGGTGTGGGCTATGCCTGGACCGGCCTGTCCTATGAAGAACGCTTGTCCGGCTCCCAGGCACCTGCGCTGTATGCCCTGTCGTTGCTGGTGGTGTTCCTTTGCCTGGCAGCGTTGTACGAAAGCTGGTCGATCCCGATTGCGGTAGTGCTGGTAGTACCGCTGGGCGTGATCGGTGCACTGATGGCCACCAGCCTGCGAGGACTGTCCAACGACGTGTTCTTCCAGGTGGGGTTGTTGGTCACCGTGGGCCTGGCCTCGAAGAACGCCATCCTGATCGTCGAGTTCGCCAAGGAGCTGCATGAACAGGGCAAGGGCATCGTCGAGGCGGCCATCGAGGCGTCCCGCATGCGTTTGCGTCCGATCATCATGACGTCCATGGCGTTCATCCTCGGCGTACTGCCGCTGGCGATCTCCTCGGGTGCAGGTTCGGGCAGCCAACACGCAATCGGTACCGGCGTAATTGGCGGTATGATCACCGCCACTGTTCTGGCTATCTTCTGGGTGCCACTGTTCTTCGTGACCGTGTCCGCCATTGGCAGCCGGAAAAAAACTGACAAGTCCGATACACCGAATACTCCTAAAGAGGCTGGCTAATGCGCAAGTCGCTACTCTCCCTGGCAGTCACGGCATTTGTGCTCAGTGGCTGCTCGCTGATCCCTGATTATCAGCAGCCTGAAGCGCCGGTGGCCGCCCAGTTCCCGCAGGGGCCGGCGTACTCGTCGGCCCAGGCACCGAGCCAGGCCGCGGCCGAGCAAGGCTGGAAGCAGTTTTTCCACGACCCTGCCCTGCAGCAACTGATTCAGGTCGCGTTGGTCAACAACCGTGACCTGCGCGTCGCCGCGCTGAACATCGACGCCTTTGCCGCGCAGTACCGCATCCAGCGTGCCGACCTGTTCCCGGCCGTCGGCGCCAATGGCAGCGGCAGCCGCCAGCGCGTTCCGGCACGGGCCTCGCAAACCGGCGAATCGAACATCACCAGCTCCTACTCGGCGACCCTCGGGATCAACGCCTACGAACTGGACCTGTTCGGCCGGGTGCGCAGCCTGAGCGAAGAAGCGTTGCAGAAGTACTTCGCCACTGAAGAAGCACGCCGCAGCACGCAGATCAGCCTGGTGGCCAGCGTGGCCAATGCCTACCTGACCTGGCAGGCCGACAAGGAACTGCTGAAGCTGACCCAGGACACCCTGGCCGCCTACGAGCAGAGCTTCAAGCTCACCTCGCGCAGCAACGAAGTCGGCGTGGCCTCGGCCCTGGACTTGAGCCAGGCGCGGACCTCGGTTGAAAGCGCCCGCGTGCAACTGGCCCGCTACACCCGCCAGGTGGCCCAGGATGAAAACAACCTGACCCTGCTGCTGGGCACCGGTCTGCCGGCGAATCTCGTCACTCAGCCGCTGTCCGACGACCTGTTGAGCGAAGTACCGGCCGGCCTGCCTTCAGACCTGCTGCAACGTCGCCCCGACATCCTCCAGGCCGAGCACAACCTCAAGGCTGCCAACGCCAATATCGGCGCGGCACGGGCTGCGTTCTTCCCGAGCATCAGCCTGACGGCCAATGCCGGGACCTTGAGCCCGGACCTCGGCGGCCTGTTCAAGGGCGGCTCGGGTACCTGGTCGTTCGCACCGCAGATCAACATCCCGATCTTCAACGCCGGTAGCCTGCGCGCAAGCCTGGACTACTCGAAGATCCAGAAAGAGATCAACGTCGCGACCTACGAGAAGTCGATCCAGACCGCGTTCCAGGAAGTCTCCGACGGCCTGGCGGCACGTGCGACCTACAACCAACAGTTGCAGGCCCAGCGTGACTTCGTCTCGGCCAACCAGGACTACTACCGTCTGGCCGAGCGTCGCTACCGCATCGGGGTTGATAGCAACCTGACCTTCCTCGACGCCCAGCGCCAGCTATTCGCTGCCCAGCAAACGCTGATCACCGACCGCCTGGCCCAACTGACCAGCGAAGTGACCTTGTACAAGGCCCTCGGTGGCGGTTGGAACGAACAGACGGCGCAGAATGAGCCGGTGAAAGAAGAAGCGCCGAAGCTCAAGTTGTTCTGATCGGCGTAGCAACACAGGAAGCCCACCTTTTGGTGGGCTTTTTCATGGGCGTACAGTTCCGTTCGATCACCGCCCAGAACCCGCCCTCCCCCAATTGAACCGCCCCGGCAACGCCCCGCACCATGGCCCGCACCTGAAAACCACCAATAACAACAGGTCCCACGCCATGAGCACCTTGCACCCTCGCCGGCTATTGCTGGCTACCGCTGTCGCCAGCCTTGCCCTCCCAGTCGTCGCCGAGGAACACGGCTTTCTGGAAGATGCCAGCGCCAACCTCAACCTGCGCAATTTCTTCTTCAACCGCAATTTCACCAACCCGACCAAGGCCCAGGGCGGCGCGCAGGAGTGGACGCAGAGTTTCATCCTCGACGCCAAGTCCGGTTTCACCCAGGGCACCGTGGGGTTCGGGGTGGATGTGCTGGGCATGTACGCGCAAAAGCTCGATGGCGGCGGCGGCTCCGGTGGCACCCAATTGCTGCCCCTGGATCACGATGGCAAACCGGCCGACAACTTCGGCCGCCTGGGGGTGGCGTTCAAGGCACGGATTTCCCAGACCGAATTGAAAGTCGGCGAGTGGATGCCGGTGCTGCCGATCCTGCGTTCGGACGATGGCCGCTCCCTGCCGCAAACCCTGCGCGGCGGGCAGATCACGTCCAAAGAGATCGCCGGCCTGACCCTGTATGGCGGCCAGTTCCGCGCCAACAGCCCGCGGGACGACAGCAGCATGACGGACATGTCGATGTTCGGTAAAACCGCGTTCACCTCCGATCGCTTCAACTTCCAGGGCGCCGAATATGCGTTCAACGACAAGCGCACCCAGGTCGGCGTGTGGAATGCCCAGCTCAAGGACATCTACCGCCAGCAATACCTCAACCTGACCCACAGCCAGCCCGTGGGCGACTGGACCCTGGGCGCCAACCTCGGCTTCTTCTATGGCCAGGACGACGGCAGCGCCCGTGCCGGCAACCTGGACAACCGGACCTGGTCCGGCCTGTTCTCGGCCAGGTACGGCGGCCACACCTTCTATGTCGGCCTGCAAAAACTCAATGGCAACAGCGCCTGGATGCGGGTCAATGGCACCAGCGGCGGCACCCTGGCCAACGACAGCTTCAATGCCAGCTATGACAACGCCGAAGAACGCTCCTGGCAGCTGCGCCACGACTACAACTTCGCCGCACTCGGCGTGCCGGGCCTGACCCTGATGAACCGCTACATCAGCGGCAGCAACGTGCACACCGCCACCGTCAGCGATGGCAAGGAATGGGGGCGGGAAAGCGAAGTGGGCTACACCGTGCAAAGCGGCAGCCTGAAAAGCCTGACCCTGCGCTGGCGCAATTCCAGCATCCGTCGCGACTACAACAACAATGAGTTTGATGAGAATCGGTTGATTGTCAGTTATCCCCTTAGCCTGCTGTAGGCTGCCTCGCACTGACTAGGGGTACCAGCACTGGATATCTGCGGTGGCCCCCCCTGGAGCAGGCCGGCGACAAACCTGCGCGAGATACGCCCAACGGCAAACTTCAGGCCG
Organism: Pseudomonas sp. FP2294; assembly: GCF_030687625.1. Classification (NCBI taxonomy): domain Bacteria; kingdom Pseudomonadati; phylum Pseudomonadota; class Gammaproteobacteria; order Pseudomonadales; family Pseudomonadaceae; genus Pseudomonas; species Pseudomonas sp. FP2294. The sequence continues at coordinate 1,370,327 of NZ_CP117441.1, read as the reverse complement.
TCGGCCTGCCGACCGCTGCCGCCCCCCCTTCAGTGTCAGCGCTGAAGGGGCCACTTGCCGCGAGTAGCGCCCCGGCCCACCAGCGTTTAGCCTCAATGAAGAGATGGCCGGCCGTTGTAGTTCGTCAGCCAGATGATCACCCCGGTTATTCTTGCTGTATGGTGCCCGCCTGTTGCGGCCTCTCCTTAGGCGCAATCTGTGTCAGAGCCCGGCCCATACCATGAAATCCTTCGCCATCACCGCCGCCGTGTTCGCTTTGGCACTGAGCCTCAGCGCCTGCATCGGCGCGCCCGTGGCATTGACACCCCAGACCGAACAGCGCCTGCACGCCCAGGCCCCGATCCGTTTCCTGCTGACGTTCGATGACGGCCCCAGCGCCTCGGGCTACGCCAACCCTAGCCGTTTGGTCATCGAGAGCCTGGCCAACAACCCGGTGCAACCGGGGATCAAGGCGATCTTCTTTTTGCAGACCGAGGCCTGGCGCTCTGGCGGCAGCCCGCGCGGGCGCAAGACCATGGAGCGCGAGCACGCCGCCGGCCATATCCTGGCGTTTCACACCGCCACGCGCTGGCATAGCAATCATCGGCTGTTGAACGACGAAGAGCTGACGCAGACCTTGAGCCTGGGCGCCGCGACTATCGCCTCGATCACCGGCGCTGCGCCGAACCTGATACGCCCGCCCTTCTGGAATTACGACAAACGCACCTTCGCTGCCTACCAGCGCCACGGCATGCAGATTCTGCTGACCGACCTGAGCGCCAATGACGGCAAGATCTGGGGCTTCAATGCCAGCCCACGGCGTCGGGCCAACCTGCTGCGGCAGCTGTCGCTGGTGCGCGAACGCATTGCCCTGGGCGAACTGCCGACTGTAGAAGGGGTGATCCCGGTGGTGGTGACCTTTCACGACATCAATCGCTACACCGCCCGGCATCTGCAGGAGTACCTGCAGATCCTGATGGACAGCGCCCAGGCCAATGGCCTGAAGACCGCTGCCGAACCGTTCTACACCGACCGCTCGGCACTGGAGCGCGGGGCCCTGGCGCGCACGGTGAAGGATGCCAGCCAAGCCGTGCACTTACCGGGGATGTGGGACTGGGTGTGGGACGCCGCCCCCCAATGATCCAACCCGACCACAGAGCCGTGTTTCGTTAACCGACACCCCAGACGATTTAGCGACGTGTGCAGCGGGCGCGAGGAAATTTCATTACGCCAGGACACAAAGCATCGGCCGGTATGGCGGAACCCTTTTATTCCAATCATCAACCTACAGAGAGCCCCCTATCTCGAATAGAAAGGTTCTCTGATGAACACAATTGCGCCACTGAACCACAGTCTGCTCCTCCCTTCCCTTGAGCCTTCCACACACTCGGCACCCGCCCCCGCCAAGAGGGAGCGCCGTCAAGCGCCCTCCTTGGCGCAGGACACTGGAGAAAGCCCTGCTCCGCCTGCTAGACGCGTTCGCCCATCGCAAGAACAGGAAGCGATACTGGTCGATGACGGTAATCTGATTGCCCGGCATTCAATCCGCACCCGGCAATATGACCTGGATAAACCCACCCTGCTGGACGATAAGCTGACGCTTGAAACAGGTAATACCTCAGACACTATTCATGTCAGTAACCGCACCGACGGACGACTCAATGTAGAGGTCAATGGCAAGTCATACATCTTTGACGCAAGAGACGCGAAAGATGAAGTCCCCACAAAACTCGTGATTAAAAGTAACGGCGGCGACGACAAGATAAAGGTCGATGCCGATGTCATGCTTTACGTAACGATTGAAGCGGGGGATGGCAATGATCACGTAAGGGCGGGAGGTGGTCCAAGCCGCCTGCTGGGAGGCAGCGGCAACGACTTTCTCCAGTTGGGCAGCGGTGCAGGCTATGCCGAAGGCAATGAGGGTAGCGACATGATGATAGGCGGCTCCGGTAACGCCATTCTGTACGGCAATAACGGCAACGACTGGATGTATGCGGGGCCTGGGGCAGCCAGCAAAAAAAGCCACATGGACGGCGGCAGCGGCTCAGACACAATGTATGCCGGCAACGGCCACACGATTATGAATGGCGGTCGGGGTGACGATGTGATGCTGGGTCGCGATCGAACCACCTTTTACAGCGGCAAAGGTAACGACACGATCCGCTCCAACAATCGGGACGACCTTATCTACGCAAAACCCAGCGACAGGTTCCTGAACTCTGCGCACGCGAAGTTAAGGGCAGTCACACCCAGTGAAGCCGGTAAAAGAGGGTTTAACGTCCAAGGCACAGCAGAGTTCAAACAACGCGTCGAAGATGACCTGGAGCTTTTACGCAGCTCGCCGGCAGGCCAGAAAATGCTTGCCGAGATGGACGCCGCCGCTGACAGAAATGGAGTACCGGTAACCCTTCAGGATGGCGGAAAAAGAGACAGGACAGATTACGCGTTCAACCAGCAAGAGCCGAATCAGTTGGATCCTGAGGCCCCCGTAAAAGGCTATGTTCACAACGGGGTACAGGGCGCGTCAATCACCGATGGCGTCGTCCGCTACTCCCCTTCCAGTACGTTTGACGCCCCTGTATCAGGCGGTTTTCCGATAACAAATCTCTACCATGAAATGGTGCATGCCTATAACGGCGCCACGGGTTCCTTCCTCCCCGGAACGACCGAGGAACCGGTCGCGGGTGAACCTCCCGAAGACACACCCAATATTGAACGACAGGCTGTCGGTCTGCCGACGGGTGCCGAGCCATTCGACTTTGACCATGATCCGCTCACCCCGCCGACCGCCACCAATCCCGCCCCCTTCACGGAAAACTCTTTACGCAAAGAAATGGGACTTAATCTGCGCGATCGCTATACCTGACACTCCTTGTTTTAAAGCAGGCCAATGATACATAACCGTGCGCGACCGCGAAGTTCTACGCGTTCATGTGTGGTCCGAAAAAAACGGTATTGAAGTTCGGCGGAATCCTGTTCAGGCGGCCAACCACTCATCTCCAAACCCCCTATCGCGAGACGATGCAATGTCCATCTCAGCCCCTGCACAGTATCCAAACGTATTCTCCTCATCCGCACTCAGTCCAACACCGGCTGCTAACGCCCTGCAAAACCCCATTTCCATTGAAGTTCCCCTGCTACAAAACTCAAATGCGACTTTCACACCGAAATCAAAACTAACACCAGACCAACACTACGTAGAAAAATATCCAACCTATACAAACTCTGCTCCTTTATATAAGGACGACCATATCAAAATCACCCACAAAACCACTTGGGAGACGGTCAACGACAATGAACGCACAAACAGAAGCAACGTCATCAAAATCGAAACAGGTGAAAAGCCCGACGTTATAAAAGTCAATCAATCTTCGAACAATGAAGTCCAGCTGCAAGTCAACGACAGGCATTACACATTAAAAATCAACAATCACGAAAGTTACCCTGAAGAACTGCACATCAAGTCAAAAGGCGGCGATGATCACATTCGGGTTGATCCGCGCGTGACGATCCCCATTACGATCGAGGGCGGTAAAGGTCGAGACCGGATTGAAGCCCTTGGCAGTGGTGATACCCGTGTCTACGGAGGAGCGGGGAACGACAACATCACGCTGGGCAGCGGCAACGGCTACGCCGAAGGGAATGACGGCAATGACACAATGAAAGGCGGATCAGGAATAGCCGTCATGTATGGGAATAACGGCAACGACACTATGTCCTCCGGGACTGGCAGCGAAGGCACATTCAGCTATATGGATGGCGGCAACGGCAACGACACGATGGTCAGCGAAAGCCCGATGAATGTCATGCATGGCGGCCCCGGTGATGATTTGATGACAGGAAATGCACAGACCGTGTTCTATACAGGGCGTGGTCGGGATCGTGTCAACTCATACAATGCAAACGATACTATCTATGCCAAGAAATATGACCTCGTCACCAGTATCCCCGGCACCCGATATAAAAAAGTCAACATCAGCAATGCGGGTCATAAAGCGTTCAAGATCGAGGGCTCAAGCAAATTCAAACAACAAACCCAGGATGATCTTGAATTCTTCAGAAACTCACCAACGGCACAAAAAATGCTGAGTGAACTGGACCGGGCCGCCGAGCGCAACGGTTCCCCCGTAACAATCCGAGAGACTACCGTTCGCCCCAACTACACATTCACCAACAACTTCACCAGAGAACACGACAAACAATTAAAAGAATATGACGAGCTCGCAGAATCGCCCCAATTGGGATTCATACACGGCAACACCAAAGGCTCAGTCGCCACGGGGGCAAAGATACACAACAATCCCGGCCTGATCTTCCGCGAGCCTCCGGTCATCAGCCTCTACCATGAAATGGCCCACGCCTATAACGGCGCCAATGGCACCTTTTTACCCGGCAAAACCGCAGATGAACCGAATCCGGAGCGCCAAGCCGTCGGGGTAGAGACAAATGCCCCCGCCTTTGATTTTGACAACGACCCGTCGACGCCCCCGACGACTACCAACCCCAACCCCTTTAATGAAAACGCACTGCGTGAAGAAACGGGTACTGCGCGGCGGGATGCTTACTTTCCGCCTGACGAGGGGTGAGCGGCTCCAGGCGGGGGTAAATCGCCGTCAATCCCGCGACTCAACCCCCAACTCATCCCACACCGACTCGGCCAGGTGAAACGTCGCATTGGCCGCCGGGATCCCGCAGTAGATCGCGCTCTGCATCAGTACTTCCTTGATCTCGGCACGGGTCACGCCATTGCTGGCGGCGGCGCGCAGGTGCAGTTTGAGCTCTTCGTTGCGGTTCATACCGATCAGCATGGCAATGGTGATCAGGCTGCGGGTGTGCCGGGGCAAGCCCGGGCGGGTCCAGATATCGCCCCAGGCATGGCGGGTGATCATTTCCTGGAACTCGCTGTTGAACTCGGTCAAGGCATTGAGGCTGCGATCGACATGGGCATCGCCCAGCACTTCACGCCGCACCTTGAGCCCATCGGCGTAACGTTGTTTCTCGTCCACAAAACCTCCTAAAACCAACCATTAATGACTGTGCCACAACAAGCGCTACTCGCCTGGACCATCAGCCCGCCAACAAGAACGCCAGTACCCGCTCGCTGAACGCAGCCCCGGCCTGTACGTTGGACAAGTGCGCCGCATAAAACTCGGCATACTCGGCGCCCGCGACACGCTCTTGAATAAAGTGCCCGCCAGCCGGCGGTGTGACGGCATCCTCAGTACCGGCAATCACCAGCGTCGGCACCTTGATAGACGCCAGTTGCTCACGCAGATCCGCATCGCGCACCGCGCCACAGTTGGCGGCATAGCCTTGGGGCGATGTGGCCGCGAGCATGTCGGTAATGCGCTTGGCCTGAGCGGGATGAGCCTGGGCAAAATCGGCAGTAAACCAACGCGCAACCGACGCATCACGCAAGCCGACCATTGCCGCCTGGCCCTCGCGCAGGACCATTTCGATCCGCGGGTTCCAGATGTCCGCAGTGCCGATCTTGGCTGCCGTGTTGCACAGCACCAGCTTGAGCAAGCGCTCACCGGCGTTGATGCCCAGCCACTGGCCAATCAACCCGCCCATGGACAAACCGCAGAAATGCGCACGCTGGATATCCAGCGCATCCAGCAACGCCAGCACGTCACGCCCCAGTTGCTCAATGCTGTAGGGGCCCTCGGTGACCAGGGATTTGCCGTGGCCACGGGTGTCCAGGCGCAGCACCCGAAAATGCTCGGTGAAGGCCGGCATCTGGGTATCCCACATATGCAGGTCGGTGCCCAGTGAATTGGACAACACCAGTACCGGCGCGCCTTCAGGGCCTTCCAGTTGGTAATTCAGTTCGCCATCGGCGAGTCGTACAAATCCCACAGCAGCCTCCTCAGGCAGAAAAAGCAAAGTGCTCAGCCACGGCGCGGCTGACCCAGGTCTGTGCCTGGCCCAGGTAATGCGCCGGGTCCAGCAGGCGATCCAATTCCACCGCCGACAGCTCGGCGGTGACTTGCGGCTCATCGGCCAATACCGCGCGCAAATGGCGCTGCTCGGCGACCGCGCGTTTGCAACACTGTTCCAGCAGGTGATGGGCGGTTTCACGGCCCAGGCGCTGGGCCAATGTGCTACTGACGGCCTCGGCCAGCACCAGGCCCTGGGTCAGGTCGAGGTTGTGGCCCATGCGTTGTGCATCGACTTCCAGGCCTTCACTCACCAGCAATGCCTGATGCAAGGCACCGGACACCAGGCGGCAGATTTCGGGCAGGGTTTCCCATTCGGCATGCCACAGGCCCAGGCTGCGCTCGTGCTCCTGGGGCATGGCGCTGAACATCGTCGCCACCAAGCCCGGCACCCGCGTAGCAGCGCTGATCAACACCGCCGCGCCAACCGGGTTGCGCTTGTGCGGCATGGTCGAGGAGCCGCCCTTGCCTGGGGCTGACGGCTCGAACACTTCCGCCGCTTCGGTCTGCATCAGCAGGCTGATATCCCGCCCGAGCTTGCCCAGGCTGCCGGCGATCAGGCCCAGCACGCTGGCGAACTCCACCAGACGGTCACGCTGGGTGTGCCAGGGTTGTTCGGGCAGCGTCAGTTGCAACTCCGCTGCCAGGGCTTGCGCCACCGGCATGGCGTGTTCACCCAGTGCCGCCAAGGTGCCGGACGCGCCGCCGAACTGCAGGACCAGCAGGCGCGGCTGCAGCTCCACCAACCGTTGGCGATTGCGCGTCACCGCCCCCAGCCAACCGGCGATTTTCATCCCCAGGGTGACCGGCGTTGCGTGCTGCAACCAGGTACGCCCGGCCAATGGCACGTCGGCATAGCGCTGCGCCTGGGCCGCGAGAACCGCACCCAGCCGGGCCAGGTCCGTGTCGATCAGTTCCAGCGCCCGCCGCAGTTGCAGCACCAGGCCGGTGTCCATCACATCCTGGCTGGTGGCGCCCAGATGCACATAGCGCTCGGCGCCGGCGTCCTCGCTGGCAATCAGTTTGCCCAGGGCCTTGACCAGCGGGATCGCCGAATTGCCCGCCGTGGCAATCGCCGCGCCGAGGGCATCCACGTCGTACAACGAGGCCAGGCATGCCTGGGCAATCGGCGCGACGGCGGCCTGGGGAATCAACCCGACCCGCGCCTGCGCCCGGGCCAGTGCGGCTTCGACATCCAGCATGCCCTGCAAGCGTCCCTGGTCACAGAACACTTCGGCCATGCTGTCGGCGGTGAAGTAAGCATCGAACAGTTGGTTGCTCGTGCGCAGTGTCATAAGTCATCCCTTACAGGTCGTGGTGCAAGTACTCAGCCTGTTTCGGCAGGCGCAGGCTGAACAGGAACGCAATCGCCATCATGCCGGTCACGTACCAGTAGAAGGTGTTTTCCAGGCCAATGGATTTCAGGCCCAGGGCCACGTATTCCGCCGAACCACCGAAGATCGCGTTGGCCACCGCATAGGCCAGGCCCACACCGAGGGCGCGCACTTGTGGCGGGAACATTTCGGCTTTTACCAGGCCACTGATGGAGGTGTAGAAACTCACAATCGCCAGCGCCAGGGTAATCAATACAAAGGCCAGGAACGGATTGGTCACGGTTTTCAGGGTCAGCAGGATCGGGACTGTGCACAAGGTCCCGAGCGCGCCAAACCAGAGCATCGAGTTACGGCGGCCGATCTTGTCCGAGAGCATGCCGAACAGCGGCTGCATGCACATATAGAGGAACAGCGCGCCGGTCATGATGTAGCTGGCGGTCTTGGCGTGCATGCCGGCGGTGTTCACCAGGTACTTCTGCATGTAAGTGGTAAAGGTGTAGAAGATCAGCGAGCCGCCGGCGGTGTAGCCGAGCACGGTGATAAACGCGGCCTTGTGATCGCGGAACAACGCGGCAATACTGCCGGCGTCCTTGTTTTCCCGCATTTCCTTGCTGGTGGTTTCTTTCAGGGAGCGGCGCAGCAACAGCGAAATCACCGCCGCCACGGCCCCGATCACAAACGGAATGCGCCAGCCCCAGGCCCGCAGCTCGTCCTCGGTGAGCAGTTGTTGCAGGATCACCACCACCGACACCGCCAGCAGTTGCCCGCCAATCAGGGTCACGTACTGGAACGAGGCGAAGAAGCCGCGCTGGCCCTTGAGCGCGACTTCACTCATGTAGGTCGCCGTGGTGCCGTACTCGCCACCCACCGACAGGCCCTGGAACAGCCGCGCCATCAGCAGCAGGGCCGGAGCCCAGGCGCCGATGTCTTTGTAGGTCGGTAGAAAGGCGATGACCAAGGAACCGGCGCACATCATCAGCACCGAAATCATCATCGAATTCTTGCGCCCGTGCTTGTCGGCGACCCGGCCAAACAGCCACCCGCCGATGGGGCGCATCAAGAAGCCTGCGGCGAACACGCCAGCGGTGTTGAGCAGCTGCACCGTGGGGTCGTCGGAGGGGAAAAACGCCGGAGCGAAATAGATCGCGCAGAAGGCATAGACGTAGAAGTCGAACCATTCGACCAGGTTGCCGGAAGAGGCCCCGACAATCGCAAAAATCCGTTTGCTGCGTTCTTCTCCGGTGTAGTGACTGGTACACGTTGTCATGTTGTTTTCACTCGTAGGGAACGGGTTAGAGTCTAGACACACTTTGCAACAACCTCGTTCCGCAAGCAGACCTTTGAATGGCAGGCAGGCCCGCTCCCACAGGTGATCGCATTCCACTGTGAGAGCGGGCTTGCCCGCGACAGCACCCTGACAGGCAACTCAATAATCGAAAAACACCGTCTCTTCATCGGTGCCCTGAAGCACCACATTCCACTGATACACCCCCGACGCATCCGCCTTGGCAACCAACGTGCCGCGCCGCTCTGCCGGCACACACGCCAGCAACGGGTCATCGCCATTGGCCGCTTCGCCGTCGAAATAAATCCGCGTCAGCAAGTGCTTCACCAAACCACGGGCAAACACCAGCACCACCAAATGCGGCGCCTGGGTCGTGCCCTTCAGGCCCGGCACGCTACCGGGCTTGATGGTGCTGAAACGGAAACGCCCTTGCGCATCCACCGGCACCCGGCCAAAGCCTGCGAAATTGGGGTCCAGGGCTTTGTCCTGGTCGTCCTCGGGGTGGTCATATTTACCGGCGGCGTTGGCCTGCCAGACTTCCAGCATGGCATCGTTGACCACCTCGCCGTTGCCATCCACCACCTGCCCGGTGATGGCCACACGCTCGCCAAGGGTGCCCGCATTCGCCAGGTCTTCGCAGTTCAACCAGGTCAGGCCGATGTGGTAGTACGGCCCGACGGTGTGGGACGTGGTTGCGTTGAGGGTCATGTCATTTCTCCATCGGCGTGGCGTCGCGGCCGCGCAGGACGATGTCCCAGCGATAGCCGAGGGCATAGTGCGGCACGGTCTTTTCCAGGTCGAAACGGGCGATCAGGCGTTCCTTGGCCGAGGTGTCCGGCACGCAGTTGTAGATCGGGTCATAGGCCAGCAGCGGGTCGCCGGGGAAGTACATCTGGGTCACCAGACGCGTCAGCACACTGGGGCCGAACAGCGAGAAGTGGATATGCGCCGGGCGCCAGGCGTTGTGGTGATTGCCCCACGGATAGGCGCCGGGCTTGATGGTCTGGAACTGGTACCAGCCATCGGCATCGGTGACGGTGCGACCGGTGCCGGTGAAGTTCGGGTCCAGGGGCGCGTCGTGCTGGTCGCGCTTGTGGTTGTAGCGACCGGCGGCGTTGGCCTGCCAGATCTCCACCAGGATGCCCGGCACAGGCAGGCCGTTTTCATCCAGGACCCGGCCGTGAATGATGATGCGCTCGCCTTGGGGCTCGCCCTCGTGCTGGGCGGTCAGGTCGTTGTCGTGCTCGGCAATGCGTTCGGCGCCGATGGTCGGGCCGGTGATTTCCGATAGCGAATGGGGCAAAAACACCAGCGGCTTGGACGGCGAACGCAGGTTCGTCGACTGGTACGCCGGGTGCAGGTAATCAGGCTGAGTACCCGCTTGCGGGCGCCGGTATCCGGGCTTGTCACTCATGGAGCATTCCTCTTTTTCTTGTAGGTCTCAAACGCGTTCGATGGCCAACGCCAAGCCTTGGCCAACGCCGACACACAGGGTCGCCAGGCCTTTGCTGCCGCCGGTTTTTTCCAGTTGATGCAGGGCCGTCAAGACCAGGCGCGCACCGCTCATGCCCAGGGGATGACCCAAGGCAATCGCGCCGCCGTTGGGATTGACCTGGGGTGCGTCGTCCGCCAGGCCCAACTCACGCAGCACCGCCAAACCCTGGCTGGCGAAGGCTTCGTTGAGTTCGATCACATCAAAGTCGCTGACCGCCAGGCCCAGGCGCTCTACCAACTTGCGCACCGCTGGCACCGGGCCGATGCCCATCACCCGGGGTTCGACCCCGGCACTGGCCATGCCCAACACCCGGGCGCGGGCGGTCAGGCCGTGCTTTTTCACCGCGTCCGCGCTGGCCAGAATCAACGCGGCGGCGCCGTCGTTGACCCCGGAAGCGTTGCCGGCGGTGACGGTCTTGTCCGGGCCGTTGACCGGCTTGAGCTTGGTCAGGGCTTCGAGGGTGGTGTCGGCACGCGGGTGTTCGTCGTGCTCCACCAGGGTCTCGCCTTTTTTATGGGCGACCCGTACCGGGACGATTTCTTCAGCGAAAAACCCCGCGGCCTGGGCCACGGCTGTGCGTTGCTGGCTACGCAAGGCGAAGGCGTCCTGGTCGGCGCGCGAGACGTTGTAGTCATCTGCCACGTTATCAGCGGTCTGCGGCATGGCATCCACGCCGTACTGGGCCTTCATCAACGGGTTGATAAAGCGCCAGCCGATGGTGGTGTCTTCCAGCTTCATGTTGCGCGAGAACGCGGCGTCCGCCTTGCCCATCACGAACGGTGCACGGGACATCGACTCGACACCACCGGCAATCGCCAGCTCCATTTCGCCACTGGCAATGGCGCGGAACGCGGTGCCGATGGCGTCCATGCCCGAGGCGCACAAGCGGTTGACCGTCACTCCGGGAATGCTCGGCGGCAGGCCGGCCAGCAGCGCGGCCATGCGCGCCACGTTACGGTTGTCTTCGCCGGACTGGTTGGCGCAGCCGAGGAACACTTCGTCGACCGCGCTCCAGTCTACCGACGGGTTGCGCGCCATCAGGGCCTTGATCGGCAGGGCCGCCAGGTCATCGGCGCGCACCGTGGACAGGCCACCGCCGAAACGGCCGATGGGGGTGCGGATCGCATCACAGATAAACACGTCGCGCATCAGGCTTCTCCTGGGGTTTGGCCATGGGCCGCGGCGGTACGGGCTTCAAGATCGCGCAAGGCGTTCAGTTCGACTGGCGTGGGTTCGGCGCTGGTGCTGACCTGCTCGGCAAAGCGGATCGCCCAGCCGGTGGCGGCAATCACTTGCTCGCGGGTCACGCCGGGATGCAAGGCGGTAACCACAAATTCGTGGGTGCCCTCCTCCGGCTCCATGATGCACAGGTCGGTAATAATCCCGACCGGGCCTGCGCCTGGCAGGCCGAGGCGCTTGCGCGAGTCGCCGCCTTCGCCATGGCCGACCGAGGTGATGAAATCCAGTTTGTCGACAAACGAACGGGACGACTGTTTGAGGATGATCAACACGCTCTTGGCGGAGCCGGCAATCTCCGGCGCACCACCGGCACCCGGCAGGCGCACCTTGGGTTGGTGGTAATCACCGACCACCGTGGTGTTGATATTGCCGAAGCGGTCGACCTGGGCTGCGCCGAGAAAACCGACGTCAATGCGCCCGCCTTGCAGCCAGTAGCGAAAAATCTCACCCGTGGGCACGACACTGTCGGCGGTTTCCGCCAACTCGCCGTCGCCAATGGACAGCGGCAGGACCGAGGGCTTGGCGCCAATCGGGCCGGACTCGTAGATCAACACCACATCCGGCGACGACGTCAGGCGGGCCAGGTTGGCGGCCTTGGACGGCAGGCCGATGCCGACGAAGCACACGGCACCGTTCTTCAGGCGGCGCGCGGCGGCGACGGTCATCATTTCATTGGTCGAGTAAGTCATTACTTGGCCTCCTGCGCGGCAGCCAGTTTGGCCTGGAATTGACTGAAGTCAGCGGTGCCATGGATGTATTCATTGATCCATGCGGTAAACGTCCCACGGTCCCGAGCGATCGGATCCCAGGCTTGATAAAAGCGATTGTCACGCTCGGTGTAACCGTGGGCGTAGGAAGGGTGCGCGCCCCCTGGTACATGGCACACGGCGGTCAGGGCCCAGGTCGGCAGCACGCAGGCGTTCATGGGGGCGTTGAGGTCGTCGACGATTTCTTCGACAGTGACGATGCAACGCTTGGCCGCCAATGCCGCCTCTTTCTGCACCCCGAGAATCCCCCACAACAGCACGTTGCCCTTGCGGTCGGCCTTTTGCGCATGGATCACGGTGATGTCCGGGCGCACCGACGGCACCGCCGCCAGCACTTCGCCGGTGAAGGGACAGGTCACGGTCTTGATCAGCGGGTTGACCTTGGGCAGGTCAGAACCGGCATACGCCCGCAGCACCGCGAACGGCAGGCCGGAGGCGCCGGCCACGTAGGCGTTGGCCAGGTCCGCATGGCTGTGTTCTTCGATCTCCAACGGTTGCGGCCATTGCTTTTCCACCGCATCCCGCAGGCGATGCAGGGAACCTACGCCCGGGTTGCCGCCCCAGGAAAAAATCAACTTGCGCGCACAGCCGGCCCCGATCAGTTGGTCGTAGATCAGGTCGGGCGTCATGCGCACCAGCGTCAGGTCTTTCTTGCCCTGACGGATGATTTCATGACCTGCCGCTGTAGGGATCAGGTGGGTAAAGCCTTCGAGCGCGACGGTATCGCCGTCATTGACGAACTGCTTTACCGCATCAGCCAGCGAAAGGATTTCAGCCATGGGGTTGGGCTCCCGGTGTAGGTCGAAAAAGGCGCTGGAGGCAGCGCCGAAGTGCTTGAAGAGTAAGCCGGGGTCAGGGGTCAAACAATCCGATAATCGACTAACCGTTCGATAATCGAACAGATTGTTGCCTGGCTAACAGTCGTCCAAACACCTCTGCTTTCCTTGCGAACAGCGTCCCTGTGGGAGCGGGCTTGCTCGCGAAGGCGGTGTGTCAGTCAACACACTTTTGTCCTGAGCCACCGCCTTCGCGAGCAAGCCCGCTCCCACATTTTTCAACCGTGCCTGCATTAAGTCTCAGGTGGCGTCGGCGTGGCTGACCAAGCCCTTGATCAATACCGCAGTGGTGGCCAATGCAGCCGGAATCACCAGTGCCGTCAGCACTTGCTCGAAGTTCCAACCCAGCCCCAACAGCGTGGCTCCCATCCACGCACCGAGGATCGCGCCAAAACGGCCAATCCCCAGCATCCAGGACACCCCGGTCGCCCGGCCCTGGGTCGGGTAAAACCGCGCCGCCAACGAAGGCATGGCCGATTGCGCACCGTTGACGCACATCCCGGCGATCAACACCAGGGTGGCCAGGAGGGTGATATTGCCCAGGCTCTGGCCCACGGCGTAGGCAAAGACCCCAGCCAGCAGGTAGAAAGTGCCGATGACCTTGTGCGGATTGAACCGGTCCATGGCCCAGCCCACGCCCACGGCGCTGAGTACTCCACCAAACTGGAACAACGCGCCGATAAAAGCCGCCTGCTCCATGCTGGCGCCGCTGTCACGCATCAGGGTCGGCAACCAACTGGTCAGCAGGTACACAATCACCAGGCCCATAAAGTAGGTGAGCCACAGCAACAGGGTGCCGGCGCTGTAGGTGCCAGAGAAGATCACCGCGAACACATTGCGCGCCTTGACGGTTTTCTGTTCCGGGACGCTGAAGCTGGAAGCCTGGGCGACGGTGGCCGGGTCGATGGGTGACAAGGCCTTGCGCACCTTGTCTGTGCCGCGATTGCGCACCACCAGGTAGCGTGCCGACTCCGGCAGCCACAGCACCAGCACGCCCACCAGGATCAAGGGCAGGATGCCGCCGATCAGCAGCAGGCTGTGCCAGCCGAACATCGGGATCAGCTTGGCCGAGATAAACCCGCCACCGGCCATGCCCAGGTTGAAACCGCAGAACATGCTGGTCACCAGCAACGACTTGTGGCGCTCCGGGGTGTATTCGGACAGCAACGTCGTGGCGTTCGGCATGCCAGCGCCCAGGCCCAGGCCGGTCAGGAAGCGCAATACCAGCAACTGATCAACGTTGCTGCTATAGGCCGAGGCCAGGCTGAACGCACCGAACACCAGCACAGCGCCGACCAACACCACCTTGCGTCCGAAACGGTCGGCCAACGGGCCTGAACCCAGGGCGCCAAACACCATGCCGATCAACGCGGCACTCATCACCGGGCCGAGGCTGGCACGGTCGATCCCCCAATCCTGGGACAGTGCCGGCGCAATAAAGCCCATGGCCGCGGTATCCAGGCCATCGAGAAAGACAATCAGGAAGCACAGGATCACCACCCGCCATTGATAGCGGGACAGCGGTTGCGCATTGATAAAGGACTGCACGTCCAGACATGTACCAACAGAAGGCGAAGGCTGATTCATTATTTTTATTTCCACACCGATGGCGGGCGGACGACGGCGAGTCGTCATTATTATTGGGGCGAAACCGAAACCGCGGCGGTAGAGGCTGTCGCGGTCAATCACGCTGCCGCGACATTAATGAGCCAGGGGAAACACCGTCAATTCGTCAAACCGGGATCTGTGCGGTCACCGAACAGCTTAAGCAAACAACTGGGCACTCAGCTCCTGGCTGGCGCAGAGCATGCTCGGCAGGAAACGTTGTTCCAGCTCACTGCGGCTGACCCGCCCGGCGTGGGTGCTGACATTCAGCGCAGCCAATACCTGGCCGGACGCGTCATACACCGGCACGGCGATGGAGCGCAGACCCTGCTCCAGTTCCTGGTCGACAATGCACCAGCCCTGTTGCCGCACTTGTTGCAGGCATTCAAGCAAGGCTTGCGGCGTGGTCAGGGTGCGGCTGGTCTTGGTTTGCAGGTCGGCATGGTCCAGGTAGTCCTGCAGCGACGCGTCATCCAGGGCCGCCAGGAGGATTCGGCCCATGGAGGTGCAATAAGCTGGCAGTCGGCCACCGACCGAAAGATCCACCGAAATCAGGCGTTGGGTGGTGGCGGATCGGGCGATATAGAGGATGTCGTCGCCCTCCAGGGTCGCCATGTTGCAGGCTTCATGAAGCTGCTCACTCATGCGGTCCAGGTAAGGCTGGGCAGAAACCGCCAGGGGCGTGGACGACAGATAGGCATGGCCGAGGGTCAGGACCTTGGGCAGCAGGGAGTACGTGCGCCCGTCGGTGGTGGCGTAGCCGAGTTTGATCAAGGTATGCAGGCAACGCCTGACGGCAGCGCGGGGGATTTCCGTGCGATGGCTGATCTGGGCGATGGTCAGGTGCCGCTTGCGCTCCTGGAACGCCTGTACCACGGCCAGCCCGCGGGCCAGGGAGGTCATGAAATCCGGGTCGCCGGTAAACGCCTGGATGCGCTTGGCCGGTGACGCAACGATCGGCGGCGCCACTGAGGCAAAGGAGTTGCGCAATTGATCGTTCATTTCAGGTCCTTTCTCTTATTTTCAAGCGCCATTACAAGCCGGCAGGCAACGGATGTACAAGGCAAGGGCGCCAACATTGGGCGATTATCGGACGGTCATTCGATAATCGCAATTTACGCCGCTGGGCGCTGCCAGGCCCCGCACTGAATTTGTTGCACTCACTTAACCGACGGCGTTCGGCCTGGCAATGTTGACTTAATTAACGACCGTGCAACTGTCACATACAGAGTGTTAGGCAAGTACGGCGTCAAGTTCCCGACATGAGGTGAATAGCAATACAGCTACGCCAAGTTGACGTTTTTTAACTTGTTGACGATAGTCTTATGCAAATGCGCCGCTATAATGCACCCTGTGACAAGGTCGAGTTGGCCTCAAGGGCATGCCTGCCCCCACCAAGCCTCAGCTTTTCCTTGTCCTGGCCTGGGTTGCAGATACCGGGTACTCAGCTCCACAGCCTGCCCATATTTGTGATGTAAAAAGAAAACTGTTGCTACGACAGCTGTTCTTCCCCGGTGCCGTGGCCGCGTGCAATAACTGAAGTGGTTGATCGTGTAATACGCCCATCACTTGCGTCATCGCGCATCACCGGAATCAAACTCAACTCAATTAGGTAACAAAGTGACGAAAGACGAACTGCGCGCGGAACTTGAGCGCCAGGAACAACGTTACAAGGATGTTTACGGCGGGGAAGTCACCACCTACGCCGCCCAACCTGAGCCGGAGCGCAAACCATGGCGCAAACGAGCCAGTCTGCTCGACCAGGCATTTGCCCAGGAAATCCAAAAGATCGAAAAGGACCTCAAGGCCGAAGAGCCATAAGCCTCTCGGACTGAGCCTTCCTGGCAAGTCATTGCCCTGCCAGCCCCCCTGGCAGGGGCGCCCGGGTTTTGCCCTGCAATCGTCAGTTTCGCCGCTCTGACGAAATTTCATACACCTGTTTCAGACCCTTCATCTTAATTGTCGCACCCTGCCACGGCCCCTCTATTCTTTATAAATCAATGAGTTGCCAAACCACCGAAATATCTGGTAGTCGCACCCCTCCTCCAAATTAATTCGTTGAAGAATGTTACCGGCGAGCAGCTAGTGCATAGATTACTGAGGTTTTCTGGCATAATCGCGCCCCCTTACGACCGGGTCATAAAACCTTCATGATCGATTTATTCAGCGGACTGGATGCTTGGGTTCTTGTGAGCCTGTTGCTCGCCCTCGCCTTTGTCCTCGCCTTCGAGTTCATCAATGGCTTTCATGACACCGCTAACGCGGTGGCCACAGTCATCTATACCAAAGCGATGCCGCCGCACCTGGCCGTATTCTTTTCCGGGGTGTTCAACTTCCTCGGCGTGTTGCTCGGCGGGGTGGGCGTTGCCTATGCCATCGTGCACCTGCTGCCGGTGGAGTTGCTGATCAATGTAAACACCGGCCATGGTCTGGCCATGGTGTTTTCATTATTAGCAGCGGCCATCACCTGGAATCTCGGCACCTGGTATTTCGGGATCCCGGCATCCAGCTCCCACACCCTGATCGGTTCGATCCTCGGTGTCGGCCTGGCCAATGCCTTGATCAACGATATTCCGCTGGCAGACGGGGTCAACTGGCAGAAGGCCATTGATATCGGCGCCTCGCTGGTGTTCTCGCCCATGGCCGGCTTCCTGGTCGCAGCCCTGGTGTTGATTGGCCTTAAATGGTGGCGTCCGCTGTCCAAGATGCACAAGACACCGGACCAGCGCCGCAAGCTCGACGACAAGAAACACCCGCCGTTCTGGAACCGCCTGGTACTGGTGATTTCCGCGATGGCCGTGAGTTTCGTGCATGGCTCCAACGACGGCCAGAAAGGTATTGGCCTGATCATGCTGGTGCTGATCGGTATCGTGCCCGCGCAGTTCGTACTCGATCTGGGCAGCACCACTTACCAGATCGAGCGAACCCGCGACGCCACCCTGCACCTCAACCAGTTCTACCAGCGCAACCACGAAACCCTCGGCGAATTCCTTGCCCTGGGCAAAAGTGTCAGAGACGACCTGCCAGGCAAGTTCCGTTGCAACCCGCAACAGACCGAGCCGACCATCAACGCCCTCCTCGGCACATTGAAGGGTGTCTCTGACTACCATTCCTTGACCTCCGACCAGCGCATTGAAGTCCGTCGCTACCTGCTGTGCCTGGACGACACCGCGAAGAAAGTCGGCAAGCTGCCTGGCCTTGATTCCCGCGAGAAGTCGGACCTGGAAAAACTGCGCAAAGACCTGACCGCCACCACCGAATACGCACCGTTCTGGGTAATCCTCGCCGTGGCCCTGGCCCTTGGCCTGGGCACCATGGTGGGCTGGAAGCGCGTGGTACTGACGATTGGCGAGAAGATCGGCAAGCAGGGCATGACCTATGCCCAGGGCATGTCAGCGCAAATCACCACCGCCACCATGATTGGCTTTGCCAATATCTTCGCCCTGCCGGTGTCCACCACCCACGTGCTGTCTTCGGGCGTGGCCGGGACCATGGTCGCGAACAAGAGCGGGCTGCAAGGCGGCACCGTGAAGACCATCCTGATGGCCTGGATCCTGACCCTGCCAGCCACAGTGAGCCTGTCGGCCGGGTTGTTCTGGCTGGCGTCCAAGGCGTTGGGCAGTTAACCGACAACGCAATTAAAAAGGCGTGACCTGCGAGGGTCACGCCTTTTTTTGTGCCTTTGTGGCTAGAGAGCTAAATATCGGGCAAAAAAAAGGGCGACCGAAGTCGCCCAAAATGCCTTGCGTGCTCATGTAACCCGGAAAAACCTATGGTTTTTTACGCTTGTTCGCGTCTTTCCAGATAAAAAATCCAAACCCTACAAAAAACAGCACCATGAGGCCGACAGTCAGCACCCCGGCAAAAACCACATTATCGAAAAACATGACCGGCCTCCTGCTCTTGCCTTGTTGCGATGGGGCTAAGTTAACCAAGAAGTCGGAGGCAGAAATTGACGGGGATCAATGTCGCCCGCAACGGGGCGTAAAGAAGGGAGATAACTGACCTGAATCAATAGATTCAGGGCATTTCAGCGCTTTTTCGGTTTGTTTTTCGACTTTTTCTTCGCCTTGCCCAGCGGCATGGCCTGCTCGAACGCCTGGCGCACGTCATTCAGGCGCTTGTCATTGAGATCGTGGACCCGTTTGGCGCGTTCGGCAGTCAGGTCGATCAGCTTGTCGTCACTCATGGCATGGCTTACGTGGTGGCTGGATTGACTCAATAATGCGTCCTGGCCCGCCCAGGGGTCAAACCTCGACGTCCACCCACAACCCCTGGCGGGGTGCATCCTCGATCAGCGGCGCGACCGGCACGGTGTTATCGGCATTCAGTTCGTCACCAGGAATAGCCAGGTGCTGCTCGGGATCTTCGTCGGCCTCGCGCCGGCGTTTTTGCTGTTCCTGCTGGCGTCGTTGTTCCTCGCGCAGCATCAGGGTCGATTGCTCCGCGTCGCGGTTCTTGAGGTCAATGGTGCTTTCGCTGGAACTCGCCTGCGCAGGCACCACCGGCGGGATATCGGGTTTGGGGCGCACGGGGTCGAGTTGTGACGTGACCGGCACAACACTCAAGGGCAAGATCGGTGGCAGCATAATTATTGGTCTCCTGTCAGCAGGCTGTCGGCTGCTGTACCAGCGACTTGAGCCTGGGGCCGCCAACTTGTGACCCAGTCGTCAGTCGCCAGTGCCCTGCCACCCGTCGAATCGTCCTCTTTCACTCCGGCAAGCGGAGTAGTTTTTGTCAGAGTCCTTTGGCTGGGGGCCTTGTTCCGTTAGAATAGTCGGCTTTTTCACGGCGGGAGTCAGGCAGCATGGCGCAGCAGTATCAACCGGGGCAACGCTGGATTAGTGACAGCGAAGCAGAGCTGGGGTTAGGCACCGTTCTGGCACAGGACGGCCGCTTGTTGACCGTGCTCTATCCGGCCACTGGCGACACCCGCCAGTATGCGCTACGGAATGCGCCCCTCACTCGCGTGAGGTTCTCGCCGGGTGACACCATCACCCACTTCGAAGGTTGGAAGATGACCGTGCGCGAGGTCGACGATGTCGACGGCCTGCTGGTCTACCACGGCCTCAATGGGCAGAACGAGCAGGTCACCCTGCCGGAAACCCAACTGTCGAACTTCATCCAGTTCCGCCTCGCCAGCGACCGTCTGTTCGCCGGCCAGATCGACCCGCTGGCCTGGTTCTCCCTGCGCTACCACACCCTGGAACACACCAGCCGCCAGTTGCAGTCCTCGCTCTGGGGCCTGGGCGGCGTGCGTGCGCAGCCGATTGCGCACCAACTGCACATCGCCCGTGAAGTGGCTGACCGGATCGCGCCACGGGTGCTGCTGGCCGACGAAGTGGGCCTGGGCAAGACCATCGAAGCCGGCCTGGTGATCCATCGCCAACTGCTGTCCGGGCGCGCCAATCGCGTACTGATCCTGGTCCCGGAAAACCTCCAGCACCAATGGCTGGTGGAAATGCGCCGGCGTTTCAACCTGCAGGTCGCGCTGTTCGACGAAGAACGTTTTATCGAAAGCGATGCCAGCAACCCGTTCGAAGACACCCAACTCGCGCTGGTGGCCCTGGAATGGCTGGTGGACGACGAAAAAGCCCAGGACGCACTGTTTGCCGCCGGCTGGGACTTGATGGTGGTCGACGAAGCCCACCACCTGGTCTGGCACGAAGAAAAGGCCAGCGCTGAATACCAACTGGTCGAGCAACTGGCCGAGACCATTCCAGGCGTGCTGCTGCTGACCGCAACCCCGGAACAACTGGGCCAGGACAGCCACTTCGCCCGTCTGCGCCTGCTGGACCCGAACCGTTTCCATGACGTCAAAGCCTTCCGCGCCGAGAGCGAGAACTATCGCCCGGTCGCCGAAGCCGTCCAGGAACTGATGGACAAGGGTCGCCTCTCGCCGGCCGCGCACAAGACTATCCAGGGCTTCCTCGGCAACGAAGGCGAAGCACTGCTGGCTGCCGTCAACGATGGCGACACCGAAGCCAGTGCGCGCCTGGTGCGTGAGCTGCTGGACCGCCACGGCACCGGCCGCGTGCTGTTCCGTAACACCCGCGCCGCCGTACAAGGCTTCCCCGAGCGCAAGCTGCACGCCTACCCGCTGCCGTGCCCGGACGAATACCTGGAGCTGCCGCTGGGCGAGCATGCCGAGCTGTACCCGGAAGTCAGCTTCCAGTCGCAACCGGATATAGAAGAAGAAAACCGCTGGTGGCGCTTCGACCCGCGCGTCGAGTGGCTGATCGACCAGCTGAAAATGCTCAAGCGCACCAAAGTCCTGGTGATCTGCGCCCACGCCGAAACCGCCATGGACCTGGAAGACGCCCTGCGCGTGCGTTCCGGCATCCCGGCCACGGTGTTCCACGAGGGCATGAACATCCTCGAACGGGACCGTGCCGCCGCCTACTTCGCGGATGAAGAGTTCGGCGCCCAGGTGCTGATCTGTTCGGAAATCGGCAGTGAAGGCCGCAACTTCCAGTTCGCCCACAATCTGGTGCTGTTCGACCTGCCATCGCACCCGGACTTGCTGGAGCAGCGCATCGGGCGTCTGGACCGGATCGGCCAGAAGCATGTGATCGAGCTCCACGTGCCATACCTGGAAACCAGCCCGCAAGAGCGGCTGTTCCAGTGGTACCACGAAGCCTTGAATGCCTTCCTTAACACCTGCCCGACCGGCAACGCCTTGCAGCACCAGTTCGGCCCGCGCCTGCTGCCGCTGCTGGAAAATGCCGACGACGGCGAATGGCAAGCCCTGATCGACGAAGCCCGCACCGAGCGCGAGCGCCTTGAAGCCGAGCTGCACACCGGCCGCGACCGTTTGCTGGAGCTCAACTCCGGCGGCGCTGGCGAAGGTGATGCGCTGGTCGAGGACATCCTGGAGCAAGACGATCAGTTCACCCTGCCGATCTACATGGAAACCCTGTTCGACGCGTTCGGCATCGACAGCGAAGACCATTCGGAAAACGCGCTGATCCTCAAGCCCAGCGAAAAAATGCTCGACGCCAGCTTCCCCCTCGGCGATGACGAAGGCGTGACCATCACTTACGACCGCAACCAGGCGCTGTCTCGCGAAGACATGCAGTTCATTACCTGGGAGCACCCGATGGTCCAGGGCGGCATGGACCTGGTGCTGTCCGGTTCCATGGGCAACACCGCAGTGGCGCTGATCAAGAACAAGGCGCTGAAGCCAGGCACTGTGTTGCTGGAACTGCTCTATGTCAGTGAAGTGGTGGCACCGCGTTCGCTGCAACTGGGTCGCTACCTGCCCCCGGCGGCCCTGCGCTGCCTGCTGGATGCCAATGGCAATGACTTGTCGGGCCGGGTGTCCTTCACCACCCTCAACGACCAGCTGGAAAGCGTGCCACGGGCCAGCGCCAACAAGTTCGTGCAGGCCCAGCGCGATCAGCTGACGCCACGGATCAACGCCGGCGAAGAGAAAATCGCCCCGCGCCACGCCGAACGTGTGGCCGAGGCGCAACGTCGCCTGGCGGCAGACACCGACGAAGAGCTGGCGCGCCTGACCGCCCTGCAAGCCGTCAACCCGACCGTACGCGACAGCGAACTGGTTGCCCTGCGCCAACAGCGCGAGCAAGGCCTGGCTATGCTCGACAAGGCGGCGCTGCGGTTGGAGGCGATTCGGGTGTTGGTCGCCGGTTGATCCGCGCCCTGCCCTGATGAACAAAAAGGCCCGCGCAATGCGGGCCTTTTTTATGGGGGGTGTCCTGCCGGTTTACCCCCCAAATCAATATCGGATGACGGCCAGCGTGGTTTAACGGGGCGCCTCAGATCAAGATCAAAAGCAAAGCGAGGCGGCCTGACCTTCGAGGCGTGCGCGTCCTTCTGTGGGAGATTCTATGGTTTTGGGGAAGCCCCCAAAACCGCTTTTGACTGGTATTCGCTCAGGTTTTTCATGAGCGAAAAGGCGATGCGCGCCAGCTTGCGGCCAATGATGACCAGGGCTTGAGTCGTTTTCAGGCCCCTGGCTAGATAACCCTCGTATAAAGGTTTCCAGGCTTCTGACCTGATACCTGCTGACGCCGCGTTATGCAGCAATCTGCGTATCTCTGAATCTCCCTTCTTGCTCAATGAGCGGCGTCCGCTCATTTGCCCGGAATCGGATACTCTCAAGTCCATTCCCAAGAACGCGATGTAAGCGTCAGCACTTTCAAATTCTCCTCGCTGAAACGCCATTACCAGGGCAACCGCTGTCAGAAAACCAATGCCCTCGACGGCTTGGCAGCGCTTGACCTGATGCAAAAGCCCCGCCTCAGTAACAGCATCTAATATCCTTTTCTCAATGAGCCCCTCATGCCTATCAAGACACGCTGAAATGCTCTTGGACGAGGCCTTGAGTGATGGCTCGCCCGCCCAGCTCTGATTCAGTGCAACACGCATTTTCACCAGCGCTGCGCGTCGACGCAGCAAGCTTTGAAGCTTGGTATAAATCTTCGGCGGCGGATTCCAGGCGCGTAAATCAGCCTGTTCATTCTTCAAGTAGCGAGCCAGCAACTGCGCATCACTGAAGTCTGTTTTAGCGCGACCACCTGTGCCTTTGCGGTAATGGCTAAGGCGATATCCATCAATCACGTAAACGATATGGCCCATCGAATGAGCCAAGTTGACGGTATCCACGTGATAGATATTGGTGGCTTCAATTGCGATGGCGCTGCCCGCAGGCAAAGACTTCAGCCATGCCTTCAGCTCGCTTTTCTTGTTCGATACGATCTTTGTTTCAGCAGTTTCACTTTGATAAACAACTACTTCGGCTTTAGCGACATCCACTCCAATGATTGATTGCGAGACAGTCATTGCCATGAGAAAAGCTCCGGGTTAGGGTTTACGGGCTTGTCGGGGCTTCACCGTTGCGCTGGCTTGCTTCTATCGTCGGTCATGGCCGATGCATTCCTTATCGGCGCTTTGGTGAAGGGGTGGGGCGAAGTCTCCCACGGTCTGTACTGGCTAGAGTCAGATGCTGGCTTTTAGTCCCACCACCCCTACAAGTCTAACCATACAAGCTGGCTTGCCTGCGATGGCGGCAGGTCAGCCAATAGATTTATCGACTGATACACCGTCATCGCGGGCAAGCCCGCTCCCACAGGGGAATGCAGCTTCACGCTCTTGCTTTGCTGTTGCTCTGCTTTTGATCTTGATCTGAGGCGCCCCGTTAAACCACGATGGCCGCAGGCAGGCATTGCGCAGTGGGCACCCCGGCATGGATGCCGGGGTAGCCGCGACACGGCCATGGATGGCCGATCGCGGCGGGCCCGCGGAGCAATGCCTGACTGCGGGCATGCCGAGCCTAGGCGAGGCACCGAGTGGTGGGGAAAAAGCGCTTTGGTTACTTTCGCGCTCTTCGAAAGTGACCCGCCGTAAGGGCGGAACCAATAGCCGCCGTGACCGCAGTAACGGATATGTACACAAACCCAATAAGCACTAGATAAAAGAGTTGTGTAGATACCTATGCTGCGCTGGCGTCACCTCGGTTTCAAGCAGTAGCCGCCGCCGGCACCTCAACCCTCCCCAACCCATCCTTCATCCGCTTGGCATCGCGCACAAAACACCGCGAAGCCTGGAACAGAAACAGCATGGTCAGGAACAACGCCACCGGAATCAGGTACATGGCGTCATGCAGCCCCACCGCCTTGAACGCCTCGGTCATTTGCTCGGCACCCGCCGCGTACATTGCCGCATGGGCAAAGTGATCAGACAGCGCGCCCACCACCACCGGCCCCATGCCACCCCCCAGCAGATACAGGCCGGCGAAAAACAGCGCCATGGCCGTGGCCCGCAGACGCGGCTCCACCACATCCTGGATCGCCGTGTACACGCAGGTGTAGAAGTTATAGGCAAACAACCAGCCCACACTGAACACCGCGACAAACACCCCGATCTCGATGCGCCCCGCATGCAGGGCCCAGGCAGTGCATACCGTGGAGATAATCAGGCTGAAGGCGGCAAACAGTAAGCGGCCATTGGCAATGCGCTGGTGAATCTTGTCCGCCACCAGGCCGCCCAAGGTCAGGCCGAACAGACCGGTCACGCCGACAATCACCCCGGTCGCCACGGCCGCTTCCTGCAAAGGCATCAGGAAGTAACGCTGCAGCATCGGCACCAGGAACGAGTTACAGGCATAGGTCGCAAAGTTAAAGCACAGCCCCGCCAGCACCAGCCACAGAAAGGTCGGCACCGCCAGCACGCGCCGGATCGGCCGGTCGACTTTCTCCTGGGAGACTTGCACGGTTTCGGCGGCGCCGCGCTTGGGCTCCTTGATGTAGAACATGAACACCGCAAGGATCAGCCCAGGGACGGCCGCAATAAAGAACGGCGCACGCCAGCTGTCGAACGCCTCGACCATCGCACCGATGGTGAAGAACGCCAGCAACAGGCCCAGGGGCAGGCCAAGCATGAAAATCCCCATGGCCCGGGCGCGACGGTGGGCCGGGAACAGGTCGCCGATCAACGAGTTGGCGGCCGGCGCGTAACTGGCTTCACCAATGCCGATGCCCATGCGCACCAGCAGAAAGGTCCAGAAGCTGCCAACCATGCCGTTGACCGCCGTCAGCGCGCTCCAACTCGCCAGGCCCCAGCCCATCAGCTTGCTGCGCGAGCCGGTATCGGCCAGGCGCCCCAGGGGCAAGCCGGCAATCGCATAGACGATGGTGAATGCGGTGCCGATGATGCCGAGCTGGAAGTCACTGAGGTGCCATTCCATGCGGATCGGCTCGATGATGATCGCCGGGATCGTGCGATCAAAGAAGTTGAACAGGTTGGCCAGGAACAGCAGGAACAGAATGCGCCAGGCATTCGCCGCTTGGGTCGAGTTCTGCATGGGTCCGTCTCTTTTATTGTTATAGAGGCTCGATGCCGACGCATCCTGCCCGGAACCTGCAATCTAGTCAGGCGCGGCGCGGTTGTCTGTAATGATTCGTAAAGCTGATAGGGCGTAATTTCATCCAGGACAGCCGGATTTTCCCGCTAAAAAAATAAGCATGCGCCCCCCTTCCCAAGCGCCTTGGCAGGCATAGAATAGCGAGCCTTCCGCAGTTCCCCCTTACCTCTTATTGATGACGTGCCATGTCCGATGCCAGTCCGTGTCTGAATTGCGGTGCCTGCTGTTCACACTTTCGCGTGTCTTTCTTTTGGGGCGAATGCGCCTCATCAGGCGGCACCGTACCCGATGACCGCGTGGTACAGATCAACCCCACGCGGGTGGCGATGATCGGCACCGACCAGAAACCGGCACGCTGCTGCAGCCTGGAAGGCGAAGTGGGCAGCACCACCCGTTGTTCGATCTACGAGCAGCGTTCCAGCGTGTGCCGGGAGTTCGAGGCCTCATGGAGCCAGGGTGAAGTGAACGTCGATTGCGACGCCGCCCGCGCCGCATTCGGCTTGGCGCCGCTGGAGCAACCGCCTTACGAGTTCGAGCTGCCCATCAGTGCTTAGCACCATTGGCTATGGGGAGCATGCCAAAATCAAAGCAATCAAAATGCCATTACGGCTTGCGATTCCGTTGAGCCTTCTATACTCGATTCCATAGGTCATCGCCACGCGCAGTGACACGAGATGACTCTGCAACGGGACGTGCTATGGAATGGCTGGGTCTGCATTTTTTTACCCCGCTTCCCGAGAGCGGGTATTTATTACTTAATTGCACCCATAACCCCTTCCTGGTGCTACTGGCGTACCTGGTTGCCTGCGCCGCGAGCTTTGGCACCCTGGACATGGCGGAGCGTGTCGGCCACGTTGATAACCTGACGGCAAAACGCCATTGGCGCTGGATCGGTGCCGGTTGCCTGGCCGGCGGGATCTGGTCGACGCACTTCATCAGCATGCTGGCGCTCCAGGCGCCCATCACTATCCATTACGAATGGTTCCTGACGCTGGCTTCATTGGCGATCGCATTGATCGCTTCGTTGTTCGCCATGCAAACCCTCAGTCATGCCCGAATGCGTTTTCATCAGTACCTGACGGCGGCCACCTGCATGGGCCTGGGCATCGCCCTGATGCACTACGTGGGCATGGCCGCCATGCGCTCCGAGGCCCAGGTGTATTTTTCCAGCGGGCTGTTTGGGTTGTCGGTGGCCATTGCCATTGGCGCCAGCCTGGCCGCCTTGCTGTTGTCCCGCTACCTGCGCAATGGCAATGGAATGTTCCACCAACTGCTCAAGTACGCTGCCAGCCTGGTGCTCGGTGCCGGCATTATCAGCATGCACTTCACCGGTATGGCTGCCATGCAATTGCTGCTGCCCACCGGGGCCTTGCCGGCATTGCCCATCGACAACAACCCGACGCAACTGGGCCTGTCGGTGGCCGTCATCACGTTGTTGGTCATCGGCAGCAGCATCAGCGCGGCCCTCGCCGACAAAAAACTGCAGCACAAGGAACGCGACCTGCGTCGGGTCAATGCCCTGCTGACCGAGCTGGACCAGGCGCGCGCATCCCTGCAGCAAGTGGCCCACTACGACGCCCTGACCAGCCTGCTCAATCGCCGGGGCTTCAACCAGATCTTCGCCGAAAGCCTCGCGCAGAAAGCCCAGGCCGAGGGCATGCTGGCGGTGATCTTCCTCGACATCGACCACTTCAAGCGGATCAACGACAGCCTCGGCCATGATGCCGGCGATGAGCTGCTGACAGTCCTGGCCGGCCATATCAAGAGTTCGATACGCAGTCACAATGATGTAGTGGCGCGCTTTGGCGGTGATGAATTCTGCATCCTGATCAACATCCGTCATCGCGACGAAGCGCGGCACATGGCCCAGCGCATCATGCAGAAAATGAAAGAGCCCATCGAGCTGGCTGGCCGGCGCATGGTGATGACCACCAGCATCGGTATCAGCGTGTTTCCCGAGGACGGGACCACCTGCGAGGAACTGCTGAAAACCGCCGACCTGGCGCTGTATCAATCCAAGGATGGCGGGCGCAACAGCTTGAACTTCTTCAGCTCCAACCTGAAAACCCGGGCCTTTCTCGAACTGCAGCTGGAAGAGGAATTGCGCAATGCATTGCGCAACCAAAAGGAACTGGTCCTGCACTACCAACCGATTCTGGACCTGCACAAAGGCAAGGTCACCCGCCTCGAAGCCCTGGTGCGCTGGCAACACCCGCAACATGGGCTGCTGGCGCCCGAACGGTTTATCGGCATCGCCGAAAACAACGGCCTGATCGCCGAGCTGGACAACTGGGTGCTGCGCCAGGCCTGTGCCGACCTGGGTTGGCTGACGGACCAGGGGCACCCGGACCTGGTCATGGCCGTGAATTGTTCGGCCCTGAACCTGGCCCGGGACGAACTGGCAGATGAAATCGAATACGCCTTGCGCAACAGCGGCATCGCCGCCAGCCGCCTGGAGCTGGAAGTGACCGAGAATGCCTTGATGGGCAACATCAGCAGCACCCTGATCCTGCTGCGGCAAATCCGTGCGCTGGGTGTGGCGCTGTCCATCGACGACTTCGGCACCGGCTACTCCTCCCTCTCCTACCTCAAGCGCCTGCCCCTCAACACGCTGAAGATCGACCGCTCCTTTATCCAGGACATTCCCAAGTCCACCTCCGATATGGAGATTGTCCAGGCAATCATCGGCATGGCCCACACCCTGCACCTACAGGTCATTACCGAAGGCGTGGAAACCCAGCAGCAACTGGAGCTGTTGATCAAACATGGCTGCGATTACGTGCAGGGTTACCTGCTCAGTGCAGCGGTGCCGGCCAGTGAAATCAGTGCCGTGATCACGGCACTTGACCAGCGCAACCCGCCGGGCCTGGCGGGCAGCAAGGACACGACCAGCGCCAAGGGTTCATCGACGGGTTCTTCGGTAGTCCGCCCTATTCGCTGAAACGCCAGCATCAGGGCAAATAGCCAGTATTTGATTAAAGAACGCCGACGAACGGCCGATTCATGAGAGTCCAACGTAGCTTTTCCCTAGAAAACCTAGGGTTAAACCCTATCGGGTAAAGTCGCGAACTCTCACTCGGTGATGGCTCTTTGATGTTTTCCGGCCATCCGTCCAGGCACATGGCGCACAATGACTTCTAAAAATAATCCTGTTACCGCGGTATCCGACGTGTTGCTGACAGCGCCTGCGGAAAAACCCTCAGGTTCAAAGTCATTGACCAGTCAACGTGCGCTGGGCACCCAGCAATACCTGTACTTCACCGAAACCAACACCGACCGCATCCTCGACAACCTCGATGGCCTGCGCGACATGGTGTTCCCGCGCCCGCCGCACCTTGACGGTGACAGCGAGCTGCACAGTGAGCAGGAGTTTCCCTCGGTCTGCCTGATCGGCCTGGGGCGCTGTGGTTCCAACATCGCCCTGGATGTGGCGGAACTGGTGTACAACGCCCGCAAGTTTTATCTGAACGAGTTCAGCACCGAAGACAAATCCTACGTTGAAAAAGGCTACAGCCCGGCCCAGTGGATCCGTAACAACCTGCGCCTGGGCGCCAGCAAGGCCAGCAAGCCGGTGTTTCTGGTAGAACCCCTGGTGATGCTCGGCGACCTGGACAAAGACATCGCCGGACGCATCCGTTTCTCGCGCAAGGGCGAGAAAAGCGGCTTTTTGCGCGACTACAGCAAAATGAAAATCATGGACCTGTCGGAAGTGCATGCCGGTGGCGCCGGTAACGCACCGATCCTCGGCCAGTACCTGGCCAAGATCATCCTCAACAAAGACACCCAGCGTTTTTCCAGCCCTGACTGGAAGATGATCCATTCGTACCTGATCGACTCCTGCGGGATCAAGGCCAACCAGTCGCGCCTGTACTTCTCGATCTTCAGCGCCGGCGGCGGCACCGGCTCGGGCATGGCCTCGGAGTTTGGCCTGGCCCAGCAACACTCGTACATGAACAAGACCTTCGACACCAAACCTGCCGACGAGCATGACAGCAAGAGCGGCCATGCCTTTGTGTTCGAGCCGATTTTCACCAGCGGGATCTGCGTGCTGCCGAACATCTCCGATCACCGCAGCGAAATGTCCGAGGCGCTGCACATCAACGCCGGTCGGCTGCTGTGCAAGTACCTGTCGGAGGAATGGGATTTCTCGTACAACTTCGACAATGAAGACAGCAGCGAGGCCAGTGTCAAAGGCCGTATCCGCCCGTGGAACGCGATGATGCTGATCTCCAACGACATCATGCGTTACGCCGAAGAAAGCGACGACGGCAACATCCAGAACATTGACGTCAATGCCATGGAAAAACACGCCAACCAGTACATCTCACAGCAGATCTTCAACATCCTGACGGCTCAGGCGGTGACGACCGACTATGACCAGAACTATTTCCGCCGCGCCGGCATCGACATCGGTGAAACCATTCGCCTGGACGCCAACGACCTGTTCATGAGCCTGGCCGGGCCGGTGGCAATTGCCTACGCCGAGTCGGTGGTCCCGGAAACCCCGGCGCCGAGCAACGACAAGTTCAAGGTGTTTGAAAAAGAGCCGCAGCGCCTGAACATCGACGATTTGTTCTTCCGCTCCATCGACCTGCCCCACTTCAATAAAGTCACCCAGGCCATCGAAGGCATCAGCCTGTTGCCGATCGAATCCAAGCGCTACAAGGCCTCCCTGGAGCAGTACAAGAACTCCGGCTATGACGCAGCGGCCCTGCATGACCTGCACTTCTTCAAGAACTGCTCGTCGGTGGTGTCCATCGTCTCCCTGCCCAAGGACTACAAACTGTCCTATATGGACCTGAACCGGCTCAAGACCCACCTCAACAGCCTGTTCCCCAACACCACCCTCAAGCGCTACGCCCTGGTGATCGGTGCTTCGGCCAACCTGTCGTTGACCACCCTGATCGCCAAGAGCCCGTGCCTGTCGGATGACTTCCTGACGTTGATCGTGGCCTTTATCAAGCGCTGCTTTGCCCGCAACCCGTACCGTTTCGACGAGACCCTGGACAACTCGATCCTGGACTTCATCATCCATGAAGACTTCGACGAGGACCGTATCGACGAGTTGCTCAACGAATTCGAGAACCCGGCGAAGATCCTCGATACCAACTGGTACGCGATCAAGCCGATGTATGAGAAGAAGTACCGCGAGCTGATCAACGACAAAGAGAAGTTTGTCTCGATCAACGACATTCGCCTGTCGCGCGATTGCGTGAAGAAGGCGATCAAGTACCTGCGTGAGATTTATCGTCACCGGATTGGCAAGACCAAGGTGATCTCGCTGAACAACCATACGGGCAAGACCGCCTAGACCGAGGTGCGCCCATCGCGAGCAAGCCCGCTCCCACAGTTGTCCGAGTTCCACTCTTGGAATGCGGCTGGATGTGGGAGCTGGCTTGCCTGCGATAGCGGTCTAACCGGCAACAAATACCCCTAACCTTGCCACACCAAGAAACAATTCCCCAGGCCATCCGCGCCCCGCAAAACTGTTCCCCTGACGTTTACGTCACCCTCGCCTGTGACCTTTCTTCACGGCCAGTTGCCATCATGGGCAAAGCGGTTACTCCGCTACACACTTTTAATGGCGCGCAACTCGCACTATTTCGGTGCGCGCGTTTAGTTCGATGCCCTTTCCTGGATCAGAATCCACGGTGAAACCACCACCGCCCACAAGCTCGGATCACGCTCCACCAGGTCCAATGCCCGCGTCGCAGACACTTCGCCAAGGCTCCCGGAGGCCAGCCAGGCGGCCACTTTGTCACGGTTGTCCTCGGCCATTCCCTCGGCCGCTTCGATCAAATCCAGGCCAGCGTCGACCCACAATAGGGCACCCTTGGCAAAGAACGGTTCGAGCTCCTTCCAGGAAATTTCCGCGGTTTCGCCGAGCAGCTTGGCATAGAGGGTGCTAGGTTCTTGCGTCATGGGAACTCACCTGAGGAAAAAATCGGCGCAATCATACCGTCGAGGCTTCCCCAGAAAAACCCAGTTGCAATTGAGGCACCGATTGAAAGTGTCAGGAACGCCAAGGATTGCCCGAGACTCTGGCAAGCACCCGCCGCTATTCTGTCTTTTTCTTTCATTTAAGCGACATACCCGGCGTTTGCCCCCAGCAGCCAGCTTTTCAAGCGATCAACCGGCGCTCTACACTGTACCGGTACAGTTGCCAGGCCGCTGCCGGGGGATATCCGAGATATCTGATCCGGTTCTGTAGCCCACAAGGCCGCTAGAACTATAAAAAATACAACAGTAAGAGTGGAGCACTATGAATAAGGCTACTAAGCAGATTTCCAAACTGTTTGCCGCTATGGTCCTGGCTGGGGTTGCCGGCCATTCGTTCGCAGCTGACACCATCAAGATCGGTATTGCCGGCCCTAAAACCGGCCCTGTGACCCAATACGGCGATATGCAGTTCATGGGCGCCAAGCAAGCCATCAAGGACATCAACGCCAAGGGCGGTGTCGATGGCAAAATGCTTGAGGCCAAGGAATACGACGACGCTTGCGACCCTAAACAAGCCGTTGCCGTCGCCAACAAAGTGGTCAACGACGGCGTCAAGTTCGTGGTCGGCCACCTCTGCTCCAGCTCCACTCAACCTGCAACCGACATCTACGAAGACGAAGGCGTGATCATGATCACTCCGGCGGCTACCAGCCCGGAAATCACCTCCCGTGGCTACAAGCTGATCTTCCGTACCATCGGCCTGGACAGCGCCCAGGGCCCAGCGGCCGGCAACTACATCGCCGACCACGTCAAGCCGAAGGTCGTGGCAGTCCTGCACGACAAGCAACAATACGGTGAAGGCATCGCCACCGCCGTTAAGCAGACCCTCGAGAGCAAAGGCACCAAGGTTGCCGTGTTCGAAGGCCTGAACGCCGGCGACAAGGACTTCTCCTCGATTATCCAGAAGCTCAAGCAAGCCAACGTCGACTTCGTCTACTACGGCGGCTACCACCCAGAACTGGGTCTGATCCTGCGTCAATCCCAGGAAAAAGGCCTGAAAGCCAAGTTCATGGGCCCGGAAGGCGTGGGCAACGACTCCATCTCGCAAATCGCCCAGAAAGCCTCCGAAGGCCTGCTGGTCACCCTGCCGAAATCCTTCGACGCCGACCCTGCGAACAAGGCCATCGTCGACGCACTCAAGGCTGACGGCAAAGACCCAAGCGGTCCGTTCGTGTTCCCAGCCTACTCGGCGGTTGAAATCATCGCGGGCGGCATCGCAGCTGCCAAAAGCGAAGACACCACCAAAGTGGCAGAGGCCATCCACGCGGGCACCTTCAAGACCCCGACCGGCGACCTGAGCTTCGATAAGAACGGCGACCTGAAAGACTTCAAGTTCGTGGTCTACGAATGGCACTTCGGTCAACCAAAAACCGAAGTTTCCCCTCAGTAAGCCAGGCGTTACTGGATAACAAGCCCACTGTGCAAGCAGTGGGTTTTGTTTTACGAGGTTTATGGGCCACGCACCCGCGATCCGGGCGCTGGTTCACCTGAAAATCTTAAAACCGTCACCAGCGGTTCGCTGGCAAATGCTTTGTGCAAATGTGCTCACAGAACACAGCACCGAGCAGGAAGATGACTCCACCAGTGAAATGCGTATCGGGTTTTTAGGAGCGCTGTAATGCCTGAGATCTATCATTTTTTCCAACAGCTGGTTAATGGCCTGACCATTGGCAGCACCTATGCCTTGATAGCCATTGGCTACACAATGGTTTACGGCATCATTGGAATGATCAACTTCGCCCACGGCGAGGTGTACATGATTGGCTCCTACGTGGCGTTTATCGCCATTGCCGGGCTGGCCATGATGGGTATCCACTCCCTGCCGCTGTTAATGACTGCCGCGTTCCTTGCGTCAATCGTCGTAACCAGTGCCTACGGCTACAGTATCGAACGTGTTGCGTACCGCCCCTTGCGTGGCAGCAACCGCCTGATCCCGTTGATTTCTGCCATCGGCATGTCGATTTTCCTGCAGAACACCGTATTGCTGTCCCAGGACTCCAAGGACAAGTCCATTCCCAACCTGATCCCGGGGAGCTTTTCCTTCGGTCCAGGTGGTGCAGAAGAAGTGCTGATTTCCTACATGCAGATCCTGGTCTTCGTCGTCACCCTGGTGGCCATGCTGGGCCTGACCCTGTTCATCTCCCGCTCCCGTCTGGGGCGCGCCTGCCGGGCCTGCGCCGAAGACATCAAGATGGCCAACCTGCTGGGTATCAACACCAACAACATCATTGCCCTGACCTTCGTCATCGGCGCCGCACTGGCCGCCGTCGCTGCCGTGTTGCTGAGCATGCAGTATGGCGTGATCAACCCCAACGCCGGCTTCCTGGTGGGGCTCAAAGCCTTCACTGCGGCGGTCCTCGGCGGCATCGGCAGTATTCCGGGCGCGATGCTCGGCGGGCTGGTGCTGGGTGTGGCCGAAGCCTTTGGTGCCGATATCTTCGGCGACCAGTACAAGGACGTGGTGGCATTCGGTCTATTGGTTCTGGTGCTGTTATTCCGGCCGACCGGCATCCTGGGCCGTCCGGAGGTTGAGAAAGTATGAGCAGATATCTTAAATCGGCGTTTTTCAGCGCCTTGCTGGTATGGGCCGTGGCCTTTCCGGTACTCGGGCTCAAGCTGAGCATTGTCGGGATCAACCTTGAAGTACACGGCACCGGGCCAGTCACCCTGACCATCATTGCCCTGTGCTCGGTGCTGATGTTCCTGCGGGTGCTGTTCACCCAGCAGGTCGGTGCGCTGCTCAAGTCCAACCGTGGCCCGCTGGTCTCGCCCAAGGTCAGCCAGTTCCTGACCCTGCCGCGCACCCAGCGCTACATCATCATCGGCCTGATCGTGGCCGCGTTGATCTGGCCATTCTTCGGCTCCCGTGGTGCGGTGGATATCGCCACCCTGATCCTGATCTACGTGCTGCTGGGCCTGGGCCTGAACATCGTGGTGGGCCTCGCGGGCCTGCTCGACCTGGGTTATGTGGGCTTCTACGCAGTAGGTGCCTACACCTACGCGCTGCTCTCGCACTACCTGGGCTGGAGCTTCTGGATCTGCCTGCCTCTGGCCGGCATGGCGGCGGCCACCTTCGGCTTCCTGCTGGGCTTCCCGGTGTTGCGCCTGCGCGGTGACTACCTGGCCATCGTGACCCTGGGCTTCGGTGAAATCATCCGTCTGTTCCTGCGTAACCTCACCGATATCACCGGCGGCCCCAACGGCATCAGCAGCATTCCCAAGCCAACGTTCTTCGGCTTGTCGTTTGATCGCTCCGCTGCCGAAGGCATGCAGACCTTCCACGAGTACTTCGGGATTGCCTACAACCCGGTGAGCAAGGTGGTGTTCCTGTACCTGGTCGCCCTGTTGCTGGCCCTGGCCGCGCTGTTCGTGATCAACCGCCTGCTGCGCATGCCGATCGGGCGTGCCTGGGAAGCGCTGCGTGAAGACGAAATCGCCTGCCGCGCGCTGGGCCTGAACCCGACCGTCATCAAGCTCTCGGCCTTCACCCTGGGTGCCGCGTTCGCCGGTTTTGCCGGTAGCTTCTTTGCCGCTCGCCAAGGTTTGGTGACACCGGAATCGTTCACCTTCATCGAGTCGGCAATCATCCTCGCCATCGTGGTATTGGGTGGCATGGGCTCGCAGTTGGGCGTGATCCTTGCGGCCATCGTGATGATCCTGCTGCCGGAACTGATGCGTGAATTCAGCGAGTACCGCATGTTGATGTTCGGCGCCATGATGGTGCTGATGATGATCTGGCGCCCTCAAGGCCTGCTGCCCATGCAACGTCCACATATGGAGCTGCGCAAATGAGCCGCGAGATCCTGAAAGTCGAAAACCTGAGCATGCGCTTCGGCGGCTTGCTGGCGGTCAATGGCGTCGCCCTGACCGTCAAAGAGAAACAAGTGGTCGCGTTGATCGGCCCCAACGGCGCCGGCAAGACCACGGTGTTCAACTGCCTGACTGGTTTCTACAAACCGGCCGGTGGCAGCATCCTGCTGGACGGCCAGCCGATCCAGGGCCTGGCCGGTCACGAGATCGCCCGCAAGGGCGTGGTGCGGACCTTCCAGAACGTGCGGTTGTTCAAGGACATGACCGCCGTGGAAAACCTGCTGATCGCCCAGCACCGGCACCTGAACACCAATTTCTTCGCGGGCCTGTTCAAGACCCCGGCGTTCCGCAAGAGCGAGCGCGAGGCCATGGAGTACGCCGCGTACTGGCTGGACAAGGTCAACCTGACCGAGTTTGCCAACCGCCCGGCCGGCACCCTGGCCTACGGTCAGCAACGGCGCCTGGAAATCGCCCGCTGCATGATGACCCGCCCGCGGATCCTGATGCTCGACGAACCGGCTGCCGGCCTCAACCCCAAGGAAACCGAAGACCTCAAGGCGTTGATCGGTGTGCTGCGTGAAGAAAACAACGCCACCGTGCTGCTGATCGAACACGACATGAAACTGGTCATGAGCATTTCCGACCATATCGTCGTGATCAACCAGGGCGCGCCATTGGCCAACGGGACGCCGGAGCAGATCCGCGACAACCCGGAAGTGATCAAAGCCTATTTGGGGGAAGCGTAAATGCTGCAATTCGAAAACGTTTCCACTTTCTACGGCAAGATCCAGGCCCTGCACGACGTCAACGTGGAAGTGCGCCAGGGCGAGATCGTCACCCTGATCGGTGCCAACGGTGCCGGCAAATCCACCTTGCTGATGACCTTGTGCGGCTCGCCCCAGGCTCACAGCGGCAGCATCCGCTATATGGGTGAGGAACTGGTGGGCCAGCACTCTGCGGCGATCATGCGCAAGAGCATTGCCGTGGTCCCGGAAGGCCGTCGGGTGTTTGCCCGCCTGACCGTGGAAGAGAACCTGGCCATGGGCGGGTTCTTTACCGACAAGGGCGACTACCAGGAGCAGATGGACAAGGTGCTGCACCTGTTCCCTCGGCTCAAGGAGCGCTTCAGCCAGCGCGGCGGCACCATGTCCGGTGGCGAACAGCAAATGCTTGCCATCGGCCGTGCGCTGATGAGCAAGCCCAAGCTGCTGCTGTTGGATGAGCCGTCCCTGGGCCTGGCCCCGATCATCATCCAGCAGATCTTCGACATCATCGAGCAACTGCGCAAGGACGGTGTGACGGTGTTCCTGGTGGAACAGAACGCCAACCAGGCACTGAAAATTGCCGACCGCGCCTATGTGTTGGAAAACGGCCGGGTAGTGATGCAGGGCAGCGGCGAACAACTGCTGACCGACCCGAAAGTGCGCGAGGCTTACCTCGGCGGCTAGGGTCTGAATGTGGGAGCGGGCTTGCCCGCGAAGGCGGTGTGTCGGTGCCGGATGGTTTGGCTGACACACCTCTATCGCGAGCAAACCCGCTCCCACATTTGCTTTGTGTGAACCGTAGAATTTGCATTGTTTTAACTTTTATTCGAGCCGCCTGTAACGATCCCCTCCCCCCTTTCTCTAGTGGGGTATGCAAGCACAAACGCTTGCTTACCCACCTCACTGCTGGAGAAACATCATGACCACCCGTTCGCTGTCCGCCGCCACCCTCGTCCTCGCCCTGGGGTCGGCCTTGAGCCTGAGCACCCTGACCACTGTCGCCCATGCCGACGACGCGAAGATGGAAAAATGCTTCGGCGTCGCCCTCAAAGGCAAGAATGACTGCGCCGCAGGCCCCGGCACTACCTGTGCGGGCACCTCGAAAACCGACTACCAGGCCAACGCCTGGAACCTGGTCCCTGAAGGCACCTGCGTGAAGATGGAAAGCCAAACCTCGCCGACAGGTTTTGGCCAACTGGAAGCCTTCAAGGCCAAGTCCTGAATTACCCCTGCCTGAGTACTGACGATGACACTTTCATCCCTGCCTGATGTCGCCCAGGCTCAGGCACCCGGCCTTGCGTGCCGGGCCGGGCTGGGGCTCAAGAGCGAACACTGGCATACAGTGCTCGCCACCCTGCCCGATATTGGTTTTTTTGAAGTCCACGCCGAAAACTACATGGTGGCCGGCGGGCCTTTTCATCACTACCTGGGCCTGATCCGCGAGCAGTATCCGCTGTCACTGCATGGCGTCGGCCTGTCCATCGGCGGCGAAGGCCCGCTGAGCCAGGCCCACCTGGCGCGCCTGGCGGTACTGATCGAGCGCTATCAACCCCAGTCCTTTTCCGAACACCTGGCCTGGTCCAGCCACGGCCCGGTGTTTCTCAACGATCTGCTGCCCCTGGCCTATGACGACGCAACTCTCAAGCGAGTGTGCGAACACGTGGACCAGGTACAAACCACCCTCAAGCGGCCCATGCTGCTGGAGAACCCGTCGACCTACCTGCAGTTCCAACGCTCCACCCTGGATGAAACCGACTTTATCCGCGAGGTCATCCGGCGCACCGGCTGCGGTTTGTTGCTGGACGTGAACAATGTGTATGTGTCCTGCATCAATCATCAGCAGGATCCGTTGGCCTACCTCGATGCGTTGCCTTTGCACGCGGTGGGCGAGATTCATCTGGCAGGCTTTGCCGAAGACAGCGACAGCCTTGGTGATCGCCTGCTGATTGATGATCACGGCGCGCCCATCGACAACGCCGTCTGGCAGTTGTATCAGCAGGCCTTGCAACGCACCGGGCCGGTTGCGACGCTGATCGAGCGCGACAACGATGTACCGGCCTTCAGCGTATTGCACGCCGAAGCCCGGCAAGCCGAGCGCCACTTGCTAGCTGCGGCGGTGCGCCCATGAATGTGCTCGAACAGTTTGCAAAGGCCCTGTTGGCGCCGGGCCAGCCATGTCCGGAGGGTTTGTTCAGCCACAACGGCGCCGATCCCGCCAGCCGTTTTGCGGTGTATCGCAACAACGTCCACAGTTCGTTAATCAGCGCCCTGGCCGACAGTTACCCAGTAACCCGGCAACTGGTGGGCGATGGGTTTTTCCGCGCCATGGCCGGGTTGTATGTCCAGGCCTATCCACCCACCAGCCCGCTGCTCAACGAGTACGGCAGCGACCTCGCCGCCTTTATCCAGGGCTTCGCCCCCGCCGCCAGCGTGCCTTACCTGGCGGACGTCGCGCGACTGGAGCACTTGCGGATCAACGCCTATCACGCCGCCGACACACCCGTCGCCGAGCCCCAGGCCGTCATCGACCAACTGCAACAGTTGCCCAGCCTGGGCAACGTACGCCTGCACCTGCACCCCAGCGTCAGCACCCTGCAGTCGAACTATGCCGTGGTGGCGTTATGGGCCGCGCATCAAACCACCGACACCGTCGCCAGCCTCAACCCCTGGCAGGAGCAAAGCGCGTTGATCCTGCGCAACGGCCTGGAGGTCGAGGTATTCGGCATCGACAGCGGCTGCGTGACGTTTATCAACAGCCTGGCCAACGATTGGCCCCTGGAAATGGCGGTGGCGTACGCCCTCGACGCAGCGAGCGAATTTGACCTGCACCACTGCCTGGGACTGCTGATCAACCACCGCGCCATCACCCATATCAAGGTACAACCATGAACACTGCCGCTACGCGCCTGATTGCACGCGCCACCCAAACCTTCGGGAACATCCCCTACAGCCTGATCGCCCTTATTGCACGCTTTTCCATGGCGGCGGTGTTCTGGAAGTCCGGCCAGACCAAGGTCCAGGGCTTTGCCGTCGACCTTATAGACGGCACCTTCGAACTGGGTGTGCCGCAGTTGGCCAACTCCACCGTGCCGTTGTTTAAAAGTGAATACCACGTACCGTTTGTACCCGCAGAAGTGGCGGCGTACCTGGCTACGTTCGCCGAGCATTTTTTCCCGGTCCTGATTCTGCTGGGTCTGGCCACGCGCTTTTCGGCCCTGGCCTTGTTGGGTATGACCCTGGTGATCCAGTTGTTTGTCTACCCCGACGCCTACCCGACCCACGGCACCTGGATCGCCTTGCTGCTGCTGTTGATGGCCAAGGGGCCAGGACGGGTGTCCATGGATCACTGGATTGCCCGGCGCTGGCGCTAAAGCCGGTCCAGTGCCTCGCCATTGCGTTTGAACCAGCCCACCAGGTAATCGGCCAGTACTTGGGTACGGCGTGGCAACCCGCCCTGATAGGGGTGGACCAGGTACATCGGCTGGCTACGAGTCTGATAATCACGCAGGAGCCAACGCAGCCGGCCGTCAGCCAATTCCATCTGCAACAGATAGGAGGGCAGCCGTGCGATGCCGGCACCCACCAACGCAGCCTTTTTCAGCAGGTTGTAGTGGTTGGAGGCAAACGTGCCATCCACCCGGACCCGCAGCAATTCGTGTTGCTGGTGATACAGCCACTCTTCGCGACCACTGTAGTGGCTGTTGAGCAAGCAAAGGTGGCCGACCAGCTCCGCCGGTGTCAGCGGTTCCCCGTGTTGCTCCAGATAGGCCGGGCTGGCGCAGGTCATTTCATGCCAGGCCAACAGCGGCCTGGCGACCAGCCTTTCATCGGTGGCCACCGCCGAGCGTACTGCCAGATCAAAACCGTCCCGCGCCAGGTCACGATAATTGTTGTTCAGATCCAGCTCGATCTGTACTTGCGGGTACTGCCGGGAAAACTCCAGCAACAGACCATCGAAGAAGGTTTCACCCAGGGAAACCGGAACGGTCATACGCACCGGCCCTGCCACATCGTCCTTGAGCCGCGCCAATGCCTGACGCGCGCGGTCGACCTGGATTACCAATGCCTGGGCCTGGGGTAACAGCGCCGCGCCGGCGGCAGTGAGGCTTAATCGACGGGTGGTGCGATGCAGCAACACCACCGAAAACTGCGCCTCCAACTGGCTGATGCGCTTGGACAACTGGCCCTTGCTGCACCCCAGTTGCTGGGCGGCCAGGGTAAAACTGCCGGCTTCGATCAACACCGCAAACGCCGCCAGATCATCCATCTCGCTCATGGATTGTTTCCATTTGAAAACCAAAGGTTGCCTATTAGTGCGCTTATCCGCAGAAAAAACCACTCTAGACTCAAGGCTCACCTGAACCTCTAGAGGAACGACACATGAAAATCCTGTTGATTGGCGCCAGCGGCACGGTGGGCTCGGCGGTCAAGGCCGAACTGTCCCAGCGCCATGAAGTGATCAGCATTGGTCGCACGAGCGGCGACTTTCACGTCGATATCAGCGACAGCGCTTCGATCCGCCGACTGTTTGCACAAACCGGCAAGTTCGACGCCCTGGTGTGCGCCGCCGGCAGCGTCAACTTTGTGCCCCTGGGCGAAATGGACGCCAGCCACTTCGACCTCGGCCTGCAAGACAAACTGATGGGCCAGGTCAACCTGCTGCTGATCGGCCGCGAATTTGCCAACGACGGTGCGTCCTTCACCTTCACCAGCGGCATCCTCAACCGCGACCCGATCCGCACCGGCGCCTCGGCGGCGCTGGTCAATGGCGCCATTGATGCTTTCGTCAAAGCGGCGGCAATTGAACTGCCACGGGGCCTGCGGATCAACTCGGTCAGCCCCAACGTACTGCTGGAGGCCATGGGCAGCTATGCGCCTTATTTCCGGGGCTTCAAGCCGGTGCCTGCGGCAGATGTAGCTTTGGCCTACGCCAAGAGTGTGGAAGGCTTACAGACCGGGCAGACTTACATCGTCGGCTGATCACTTGATCAGCGACGGCATCATCTCCAACAACTGATCGCGGGGGATGGAGAACCTCAGGCCCGGACCGTCGAGCACACCCTGGACCGTCGCCGTATTGAGCTGCCGGCCATTGAGGTACAGGGCCATCTGTTTATGCATGGCCGCCTCGGACAGCGCCTTCGTGCGCTCCTGGGCCTGCGGTGTCAGCGTCACGTCAACCTCGATAAACTCGGGGTGGAGGGCTTGGGCTTTTTTCAGGGTCAAGGTGATATCGGTGAAGTCGGTCTGTGAGGTATAGAACAGCTTGGCCGGCACCTCGGCCCAGGCCAGGGGTGCCACGCAGGCCAGGGCGAGAAGGGTCCATCGAATGTTCATATGAATGCGCCTTTCGAAAAACTTAAACTTGGCATAAGGCTTCCGTAACATCCACGGAAAAAGGCTTAATTTCAGGCTCCGTTAAAATGCTGCAACCTAATCGCCCATCACCGACTTGTGATGCAGCGCCAGCCTGCGTAACGTGGCGGCACTTGTCAGGAGACCCGATAATGCGTGCCGCCCGTATCCTTGCTCTGTTTGCCCTACTGCCCCTGTTCGCCGCCTGCCAGGTGTTTGAGCGCGACCCGGCCAAGCCGTCCACGGCGGGCCTGACCCGCATGCAGGGCGAGTTGACCGCCATCGGCGATAAACTGCT
Source organism: Pseudomonas sp. FP2294 (assembly GCF_030687625.1). Classification (NCBI taxonomy): domain Bacteria; kingdom Pseudomonadati; phylum Pseudomonadota; class Gammaproteobacteria; order Pseudomonadales; family Pseudomonadaceae; genus Pseudomonas; species Pseudomonas sp. FP2294. The sequence continues at coordinate 1,328,736 of NZ_CP117441.1, read as the reverse complement.
GTTCCAGCCCTGCCATGACCAGCGCAACTACGTGGTCAACGATACCGGCGGCACCAGCATCCTCCAGGAAGCGGCGTCCCTGGCCGGCCAGCAAGGGGCCTTGTTTGCCGACTTGCGCGGCAAGTTCTCCGGGGTCGCCAGCGGCACCCAGGGCCAGGTGGAGCTGCAGCAGCTGTACCGCGTCGAACGCTCGACCTCGGCCTGTGACGACCCGGACTTCAAGCGCATGATCCTGCGCGCCAACGGCCACAAACCCGCGTGGGCGCTGAATGTCACCAACAAGGGCATGGTCCTGCAGCGCGAGGGCCAGCCACCGCTGCCGGTACCTTATGTGGAAGAGCAACTGGGCGATGGCCGTTTCAACCTCACCACCGAAGCCAACGGCCAGAAGATCGAACTGTGGGTCGCGCCCCAGCGCTGCATCGACAGCGTCAGCGGCAGCCTGCAGCACATGAGCGCCGAACTTCGGATCAACGGCCAAGTGCAGCGTGGCTGCGCGGCGTTTGGCGGCTCGCGAGACGACTGATTCGGCCCTGCGCTGTTTTAGCATGACGGGAAACCGCCGTTGGGGCTTATAATCGCCGGTTTGCAAAACCGCCGGCCCTACCAAACGCCGCATACCGGATCCTGTCATGCTACGAATCACCGAACTCAAGCTGCCCATCGACCATCCCGAAGAAGACCTGCGGCCTGCGATTGTGCAGCGCCTGGGCATCGCCAGTGATGATCTGCTCGATTTCACCCTGTTCAAACGCAGCTACGATGCACGCAAAAAATCATCGGAGCTGTGCTTCATCTACACCGTCGACCTTGAGGTCAAGGGCGAAGCCGCCCTGCTGCTCAAGTTCGCCGACGACCGCAATATCAACGCCGCACCGGATGTCAGCTACAAGGTAGTCGGCCAGGCGCCGGCCGACCTGAGCGAGCGACCGATTGTGGTCGGTTTCGGTCCTTGCGGGATTTTTGCCGGGCTGTTGCTGGCGCAGATGGGTTTCAAGCCGATCATCCTCGAGCGTGGCCGCGAAGTGCGCCAGCGCACCAAGGACACCTGGGGCCTGTGGCGCAAAAGCGTACTCAACCCCGAGTCCAACGTGCAGTTCGGCGAGGGCGGCGCCGGGACCTTTTCCGACGGCAAGCTCTACAGTCAGATCAAGGATCCGAAGTTCCACGGGCGCAAGGTGCTGCACGAGTTCGTCAAGGCCGGCGCGCCAGACGAAATCCTCTACGTCAGCAAACCGCATATCGGCACCTTCCGCCTGACCGGCGTGGTAGAAAACATGCGCCAGCAGATCATCGCCCTGGGCGGTGAGGTGCGTTTCGAACAGCGGGTCACCGACGTGCTGATCGAGGACGGCCAGTTAAATGGTGTGGTCGTCGATGGTGGCGAGCAGATCCTCTCCAGGCACGTGATCCTCGCCCTCGGCCACAGTGCCCGCGACACCTTCCGCATGCTCCACGGCCGTGGCGTATACATGGAAGCCAAGCCGTTTTCGGTGGGTTTCCGTATCGAACACCCGCAGTCGCTGATCGACGCCGCGCGCCTGGGCAAGTATGCCGGGCACCCAAAACTGGGGGCGGCCGACTACAAGCTGGTGCACCACGCCAAGAACGGCCGTTCGGTGTACAGCTTCTGCATGTGCCCAGGCGGTACGGTGGTGGCGGCCACTTCCGAGCCAAATCGGGTCGTGACCAACGGCATGAGCCAGTACTCGCGTAACGAGCGCAATGCCAACTCCGGGATCGTGGTCGGTATCACCCCGGAAGTGGACTATCCGGGCGGCCCGCTGGCCGGGATCGAGTTACAGGAGCGCCTGGAATCCCATGCGTTCATCCTCGGCGGCAGCAACTACGAAGCACCGGCGCAACTGGTGGGTGATTTCATCGCTGGCAAGCCGTCCACCGCTATTGGTAGCGTGGAACCTTCCTACAAGCCGGGCGTTGCCCTCGGCGACTTGGCCCTGGCCTTGCCAGACTTCGCCATCGAGGCCATCCGCGAAGCGTTGCCGGCCTTTGAGAAGCAGATCAAGGGCTACTCGCTGCATGACGCAGTCCTGACCGGGATCGAAACCCGCACTTCGTCGCCACTGCGGATCACCCGCGACGCGTCGATGCAGAGCTTGAATGTGAAAGGTCTGTTCCCGGCGGGTGAAGGCGCAGGTTATGCCGGTGGGATCCTGTCGGCAGGCGTTGACGGGATTCGGATTGCCGAAGCCGTGGCGCGCAACATCCTCGGGATCGAAGCCTGAGTAAACGCGCTCCATTGTGGGAGCGGGCAAGCCCGCCTCCCACAGTGATCGTCATGCGCCAGGCAGTTTAGATATTGGCGCGCAATACGCTGTCCGGCAACGGCTCGCCACGCTCGACACTGGCGGCAACCGCGTCGATCAACTCTTCCAGCGCATACCCCTGCCCAACCAGCCACGCATCGTCATAGTAGGTCGTGGCATAACGCTCGCCACCGTCACACAGAATCGCCACGATAGACCCCGACTCCCCCGCCGCCTGCATCTGCTGCGCAGCAATCAACGCGCCGATCAGGTTGGTGCCGCTGGATCCCCCGACCCGCCGTCCCAAGCGCTGCGCCAGGTAATGCATGGCGGCCAGCGACAAGGCATCCGGCACCTTGACCATTGCATCAATCACCTTGGGCAGGAACGACGCTTCCACCCGTGGCCGACCAATGCCTTCGATCCGTGAGCCGCAGTCCAGGCGCAAGCTGGCATCACCGCTCTGGTAATAATCGAAGAACACCGAACGCTCGGCGTCGGCACACAACACTCGGGTGCAATGCTGGCGGTAACGCACATAGCGCCCAAGAGTCGCCGTGGTACCGCCGGTACCCGGGCTGGAAATCAGCCAGCTCGGCTCTGGATGCCGTTCGAAGCGCAACTGCTGGAAGATCGACTCGGCAATATTGTTGTTCGCCCGCCAGTCGGTAGCCCGTTCGGCATAGGTGAACTGATCCATGAAGTGCCCACCGCTTTCCTGCGCCAGGCGCTCGGATTCGGCGTAGATCTGCGTGGGGTCCTGCACCAGGTGGCTCTTGCCGCCATAGAAGGCGATCTGGGCAATTTTTTCCTGGGACGTGGTGGCCGGCATCACCGCAATAAACGGCAGGCCCAGCAAGCGCGCGAAGTACGCTTCGGAAATCGCGGTGGAGCCACTGGAGGCCTCGATCACCGGCGCGCCGGGCTTGAGCCAGCCGTTGCACAAGGCATACAGGAACAAGGAGCGGGCCAAGCGGTGCTTAAGGCTACCGGTGGGGTGGCTGGACTCATCCTTGAAATACAATTCGATCCCCGGCAAGCCCGGCAATGCCAGTGGGATCAGGTGGGTGTCGGCGCTGCGCTGGAAATCAGCTTCAATAATGCGAATGGCCTCTCGGGCCCACGGACGGTGGTCACTCATGCTCAAGTTCCATTAAGTTTTCAGGCGTGATCTTAGGGTGTTTCCCAAACTGCACACAGATACAGTCATGACTTAATTCGATCCCTAATTGCTAGGCTTTGAGCCAATCCCTAGCACCGCACTTTTATATAACAAAAAAGAATATAACTTTTGTTTTAACAACTAACAGTACGGGTTAGGGTACGCCCCTATTGAACCTTGATTGGAGAGCGTCCCTTGCCTCTGCGTAGCACGTTTACCCGTTTCTTCCAGCTCGAAGCGGCCAGCGGTCTGTTACTGATCGCTGCAGCCGCCTTGGCCCTGATCATCAACAACTCGCCGCTGTCGTCGTTCTACAGCAGCTTTCTTGAAGTGCCCGTCGCCGTACAGATCGGCGCCCTGCAGATCGCGAAGCCATCGCTACTGTGGATCAACGACGGCCTGATGGCCCTGTTCTTCCTGCTGATCGGCCTGGAGGTCAAGCGCGAGCTGCTCGACGGCCATTTGTCCAAGCCTTCCCAGGTTGTGCTGCCAGGGGCTGCGGCCATCGGCGGCATGGTGGTGCCGGCGCTGATCTACTGGGCCTTGAACAAGGATAACCCGGCGGCACTCGGCGGCTGGGCCATCCCGATGGCCACCGATATCGCCTTTGCCCTGGGCGTGCTGGCACTGCTGGGCAAGCGTGTACCGGTGTCGCTGAAGCTGTTCCTGATGACCCTGGCGATCATTGATGACCTGGGAGCCATCATCGTCATTGCGATTTTCTACTCCGGCGAACTGTCCACTGCGTCGCTGGCGGGCGCCGGCGCCTGCCTTGTCGCGTTGATCACCATGAATCGCCTGGGCGTGGTCAAGCTCGGGCCGTACCTGATCATCGGCTTGATCCTGTGGGTCTGCGTGCTCAAGAGCGGTGTTCACGCCACCCTGGCCGGCGTCACCCTGGCGTTCTGCATTCCGCTGCGCACCAAGAACGCCGAGCCCTCGCCCCTGCTCGGCCTGGAACACGCCCTGCACCCGTGGGTGGCATACGGCATCCTGCCGCTGTTCGCATTTGCCAACGCTGGCGTGTCGCTGGCCGGGGTCAATCTGGAAAGCTTCACCCACCACGTACCGATGGGTATCGCGGCAGGTTTGCTGGTGGGCAAGACGGTCGGTGTGTTTGGCCTGACCTGGCTCGCCGTGAAAACCGGGCTGGCCGCCCTACCGACCGGCGCCAATTGGGGCCAGGTCATGGGTGTCGCCATCCTGTGTGGCATCGGCTTCACCATGAGCCTGTTTGTCGGCTCACTGGCGTTCTTGCCGGGCAGTAGCGAATACGCCGGGATGGACCGGATGGGCATTCTCACCGGCTCGATCCTCGCGGCATTGATTGGTTATGCCGTGACGGCGATGGCCAGTCGTAAGCAGGTGACAGTCAACGCTTAACGCGTCATGTGGGGGCAGGCCTGTCTTGCCCCCATGCACTGTTTCAGCCTCTTCCCCCCTCGCTCACAGCACCTTCCTACCTTCTTTCTCCTGCGCCTCCCCTAACGTCGCACACCCGTCTGCAAGAACGGATGTCACGGCCAGGAGGGCAGGATGGCCAACAACCAGGACAGCCCCCTGCTGTCGGGGGCGTGTTCGCCAAATCCTCTCTACGAAAATCCAAAAGAACAAAGAAGATTCGCACCATGAGATATCTGATTGCAGCCTTCGATAAGGCTACTGACCTTCAGGCGTTTGTAGTCGAGCAACATGGCTGGGAGGTCTACAACCTGCCCCCGCTCAACTAACGGCTATAGAAACCTTGGCCGGCAGAGTAATAAATGACTCTGCTCATCACTTCCAACTTACCTGCAACGTTTAACGCACCCGGTCGAAATCAAAAATCACATTAAGAAAATCCTTAGCCGAACCGAAAAAAACCCCGACCAGGCACCCGGTCGGGGTTTTTCTTTTACTGTATGACGCTTAGCGGGTAACGCGGCTGGTCCCATCTACAGTCATGATGCGCACACGGTCGCCGATGCGGAAGATTTCGTTTTCCTGCACCGCCTGGACGTAGGCGCGCATGCTGCCGTCGTCTTCGCGCACGGTGATTTCCACGCCCTGGGTACGGGTCAGGCCTTCTTCGGTGGCCGAGCCCAGCAGGCCGCCCGCCACTGCGCCGATAACGGCAGTCACGATGCTGCCGCGACCGCCACCGATGGCGCTACCGCCAACACCGCCGATGACCGCGCCTGCTGCGCCGCCGATTGGGGTCTTGGTGCCTTCGATCTTGACCGGACGCAGGGATTCGATGGTACCCATGCGCACGCTTTGCACACGACGGGCTTCGTCACGGGAGTACGAGTCGCCGGTCAGACTGGAGGCGCAGCCACCCAGCAGCAACGACATGGTGGTAAAGCAGGCAACCAGCAGAACAGACTTACGCATAGCATCAACTCCAAAGGACATATCTTTATTAGACTCCGCTGCTTGACGCCTGTCACGGCACGGCCCGGAGAAAATTGCTTTCATTCAGCCCCAGTACAGACAGGCTGTATCGCAAAAACCGACAAACGGTAGCACCTACACCCAGACAAGGAATTTCATGGACTACTTCATCATTGTAGCGACCACCGCCGCCGGCCTGTACTTCCACTGGTGGCTCTACCGGCGGATCAAGCGCTGGGTAGATCGCGACCTGGCGCTGTCCCTGGCTGGAGACGATCAGCGCAAGCGCAACTTTATGCTGCAACAGTTGGACCGCGCCAAGGCAGAGAAGGTCAAGCGTAAGGATTTACCACAATGGCTGCAGGACGCAGCCCGGCAATACACACCACAAGCCCCGGAGTAGAGACTTCGGCAGGAACACCTGACTCCAGGCCACAGCGCCCATATGGATTACAGGTGTTTAAAGGCGCACTCAGGGCGCCAGGCGCTCGCGGGTCCAGTCGGTACCCTGCAAGCGATAGTTCAAGCGGTCATGCAAGCGGCTCGCCCGGCCCTGCCAGAACTCGATGCGTTCCGGCAGCAGGCGATAACCCCCCCAGTGCTCCGGGCACGCCGGCTGGGTATCGCTGAAGCGCTGTTCGGTCAGCGTGAGCAAGTCCTGCAATTGCTGGCGATCACGGATCACCTGGCTTTGCGGGGAAGCCCAGGCACCGATGCGGCTGCCCAGGGGTCGCACCTGATAGTAGGCATCCGATTCCTCAGGCGTGACCTTGACCACCCGCCCCTCGATGCGCACCTGGCGCTCCAGGGTCGGCCAGAAGAAGGTCATGGCAGCAAACGGGCGGGCTGCCATTTGCTGACCCTTGGCGCTCTGGTAGTTGGTAAAGAAGGTAAAACCCTGGGCATCCAGGCCCTTGAGCAGCAGGACTCGGCAGTGAGGCCGGCCCTCCTGGTCCACGGTCGCCAGGGTCATCGCGTTGGCCTCCACCGGCGCTTGCTCGGTCTTGACCGCATCGCTGAACCACTGGTGGAACAAGGCAAACGGCTCGTCCGGGGCCTGGGCCTCGCTCAAACCGTCCCGCGTGTAGTCACGGCGCATATCCGCCAATGCCTGGTTCATGGGGCTTTATCCTTCTCGCTCAACTGCTCAGTTTTTCGCCTGGTCGTTTGCCGCTACTTTTTTCGCAGGTGCCGCTGCCTTGGCGGCCACCGGCTTTTTGGCTGCCGGCTTGGCGGCGGCTTTTTTCGCGGCTGGCTTGGCGGCGGTCTTCTTGGCCGGGGTTTTCTTCGCGGCCACGGCTTTCTTGGCCACCGGCGCAGGAGCAACGACGTCCTGTACCGCTACCAGTTCAGGCTTCGGCGGGTTTGGCGAGTTGTACTTGCTCAGCAGTGCCAGCATGGTGGTGCGCTGGGTGAACATGATTTCCATGCGACGGTTCAGGGCGCGGCCCTGGGTGCTGTCGTTGGCGGCGCGGGGCATCAGGTCGCCCATGCCACGCAACATCAGGCGGTCCTGCTTCAGGCCGCTGAGGCTGAAGATCGAAGCGATGGACTGGGCACGCTCCTTGGTCAGGGCCTGGTTCTGCACGGTGTCGATGTGGCCCAGGACCAGCACGGCAGTCTTCGGATCCTTTTCAACGGCCTTGGCGACACGGGTAAACGGACCCAGGGTCACCGGCAACAACATCGCCGGGCGCTTCGGGTTGTACGAACCATCGACCGGGGCAATCACCACCAGTACGTTGTCGCGACGTTCCAGTTGCAGGTTGCTGTCCTTGATCGCGGCGCGCAGGCGTGGCTCGTAGTCATCCAACCAGGCCTGGGTGATTTTCGGGTCTGGCATCGGGATGTTGGTCACATCGACTTTGTTCAGGGGTTTTGGCTTGCTTTCAAACGGCCACCACCATTTGGTGTCGCTTTCAGCCTTGGCCACTACCGGCGCCGCAGCGGGAGCAGGTGTTGCCGCCTTCAGATCGGCCTTGAGATCAGCCTTGGCGTCAGCCGCCTTGGCATCGGCCTTGGCGGTAACGTCCTTGGCCGCCGCCTTGTCGGACCCGAATGACCACCAATGCTCGCCAGACGCATCATTTTGTGGGTTTTGTGCACAGCCAGTAATAGTGAGGCAGAGCGCCAGAGCCAAGGACTTGTTCGATAACATGAGATATCCACAAAATGAGAAAACACAGGGGTCTGAATGACCCGTTAAACGGACGCTTCACGAAGTTTAAAGTAACAATACTTTTCCAGCGTCTTTTGTAGGTGCCTTTTTAACAAAAAAACGCCAGACAGCAAGCTATTTACAGACAACCGGCCAATATTCTTACCAACTTTTGCGCGCGCGGGTCCATAAGTACATACGGCCCCAGTGTATTGGTCACAAAACCAAATGCTACATCATGTTCCGGATCGGCAAAGCCCACGGAACCACCGGCCCCAGGATGCCCAAATGCACGTGGGCCAAGGCCGAACGTCGCGTTGGGCACGTCTGGCTGGTCCAACATGCAACCCAGGCCAAAGCGGGTTTGCGTCAATAAGGTTTTATCCGGCCCAACACTGTGCTCGCGGGTCAGTTGTTCAAGCATATCGGCTTCCAACAAACTTCCGTCCAACAAACCACTATAAAACCCGGCCAAACTGCGCGCATTGCCATGACCATTTGCCGCAGGCTGCTGCATGCGGCGCCATTCAGGCTTGTTAGTGCTGGTTAGTATAGAAGGCGGATTGGTAAACGCCCGGGTAGTCATTGCTTCGGGCTCACGCAGGGTGACCTGTAACAACCGTTGGGCTGCCGCATCCCCCATATTGCCTTTGCTCCGGGCAATGTGGGCGACACGATAAAATTCCTCGTCCGCCAACCCGACATGGAAGTCCAGGCCCAGTGGCCGGGCAACCCGCGCCACAATCGACTCCCCCGGCCCACGCCCATCGGCGCGGCGCAGCAGTTCACCGACCAGCCAGCCATAAGTGATGGCCGCATAGCCATGGCCTTCGCCGGGTGTCCACCAGGGGGTTTCGGCGGCCAGGGCGGTAGTCATCAAAGGCCAGTCATACAGGGCCTCGGCAGGCAATATGTCACGCAACGCGGGCAGCCCGGCCTTATGGCAAAGCAGTTGGCGCAGGGTGATGTTGTGTTTACCTGCCGCAGCGAACTCCGGCCAGTAGTTGGCAACCGGGGCGTCCAACTGCAATTTGCCCTCGGCTACCAGTTGCAGCGCGGTGACGGCGGTGAAGGTCTTGGTGCAGGAGAACAGGTTGGCGATGGTGTCGCTGTGCCAGGCCTCGGCACCGTCCTTGTCGGCAGTGCCGGCCCACAGATCGAGGACGGTTTGCCCGCCAATCTGTACACACAGCGCCGCACCACGCTCCTGAGGGTCGTCAAACAGCGCGGCGAAGGCTTCGCGCACTGCTTCGAATTGAAGCTCGTAATGACCCTGAATCTGCACCTGCATCCCCCTCGGAAAAGTCCTGCGTTAAATGGCGTTCATTGTTCCAGCCATTACTGGCTTTGGGAACCCGTGGCAGCCTGGGCGACCTTGGCTTTTTCAGCTTTGCGGCCCAATTGCTGGATCGCCGCCAGGTTGCTTTTACGCACACTGTCGACAAAACCCTGGAAGGGCACATCGGTGATCCCCACCAGGCCGAAATGGCCATTTTCACCGTCCAGCAATCGCCCGGTCACCGGCTGGTCGAGGTACTGGAACCAGTGCACGCCAACAATCGACGGCTCGGCCATGGCCTGCTTGAGGAACGTCGCGTAAGCCGGGCCACGCGCCTCCTCCCTGGCCAAGGGCGTCAAGCCGCCCCAGAACGGGCCACGGTCGGTCGAGCCGAAGTTGAACTCGCTGATCAGGACCGGCTTGTCCAGCCCGCGCAGGGCGGCGAAGTCATAACCGTCCTGGGGCTTGAGGGTGTACATATTGAAGCTCAGTACATCACAGTACTGGGCGCAGGACGCCACGGCTTCCGGGGTGCTGACCGCATAGCGCCCACCCAGCAGCAACTGGTTGGGCGCATGCCATTTCAGCGCATCGGAGATGGTCTTGAAGTAGGCATCAGCGAAGGTCTTCTGGAAGTACTGGAAATCAGCTTCGATTTCCGGGTGCTCGGGGTTGGGAACGGGCGGCTCGAAGCCTGGATCTTCCATCAACTCCCAGCCCGCCAATTGAATACCCCAGGCTTTGGACAGGCCATCTTCGTTACGGTATTTATCGCGCAGCTGCTTGAGGAACGCACGCTTGGCCGGCACATCGGTGGTCATGCGCAGGGTGCCGTAGGCCAGGGCATAGCGGGATTTCGCATCGTTGCCAGGACCGGCCCACGCCAGTTCGTTATCGGCAAAGAAGCCGATCAACCAGGGGTCGTCGCGATGGTCACGGGTGGCAATCGCGACCGCCCGCTCGGTGGCCATGGCAAAGCGCGGGTCGAAGGGATCGGGCATGCCGCCCCACCAGTCGATACCGGTGCTGATACTGGTGTAGTCGCCAATGATCGACAGCGGCAAGGTGTAAGGCACGCGATCCGCGCCAACCAGTTGCGGGGCGCTCCAGTTGCCGACGGTGTTGAAACCCCAGGCCTGCAGGCGGTCCAGGGTGTGGCTAACCCAGCGCGCCTGGTCAAACCCCTGGGCTGTGCAGGGCTGGGCCTGGGCTGCCGGGTCGCACGCCTGGCCATAGGTGCGTTGCAGGTTAGCGCCGTAGAAGTCATACCAGCGCCCCACATTGAAGCCACGCCCTACATCCGCGCCATTGCCGCCACGGTTGTCGCCACTGCCGTAATACTTGTCGAAGGGCTCACCCGCCTTGGGCAACGCGCCAAACATCCATTCGCGGCCGGCGACATAGGTCTGGCTGTTGTCCGGGGTCACCGTATTGACGCCCAGGGAGTAGAACGGATGCCCCAGGGGTGTCACCAGGTACCAGCGCCCATCACGCTTTTCGGTACGGAAGAAGCCGCTGGCGTCAAAGGCCGGGCCCTTGGTCCAGCCGCCAAACTTGTCCAGGCCCGCCTTGTCACGCTCCGCAAGCCAGCCCTTGAGCTGTTGCTGCTCCTTGGCGGCCGCGGCTTTCAACTGCTCGTCGCTGCTGACCTTTTCCGGCCAGCGCGCGCGGTTGGACTGCCCGTAGGCATCCACCAACTCACTGTAGGCAGCCTTGAGCACCGGCTCGCTGTCCTGCACGCCAAAGCGCTCCAGCAGGATACTTTGCGGCGCAGCCGGCTGGATCATCGACAGCGTGACCGAGACCACCTGGCTGCGGTCGAGCTCGCCAGCGCTGCCGGCCAGCATCACGCGCTGACCGTCCACGGTGATCGGCATCGGCGGCCCGGCTTTCATACCCTGGCTCAAGGGCGAATTGGCTTGCAGTGGCACCAGCAGCGTTTGCGCAGGTCCCGCCGGCAAATCAATCCGGCTGACCAGGGTCTTGCCGTCGCTGCTCTGCACCTTGACGTACAAGGTCAGCGCCCAGTCCATCGCACTCTGGATACGCAGGCTCATGGCACTCGATTGCGACCAGTCCCACACGCCACTCTGCGGGCTGAGCACCAGGCTCGGTTCCGCCGCCGGGTTGAAGGTGATGCGGCGCAACACCTCGCCTTCCGGGGTCTGCTCGGCGTTGTATTGCGGCAGGCTGGCGTCCTGGGTCGCCACCTTGACCACATCGGCCGGCCGGACAAAGTTGAACAGCGTCTGTTGCCCGGCCGGCGCGGCCAGCAATGGCGCAGCGAACAACAAGGCAAAAAGAGCAGGCAGCGTGCGGATCATACGAACAAGGTTCTCCCAATTGGCCGGTGAATGGCCTGATGACATACATGAGATAGACCACGAAGTGGGCGAATTCGCCCACTGCGGCTTAAGAAATTTCGCGCCGGAAAGGCGGCAAGGCATTCAGGATCGCCTTGCCATAGCGCTGGGTGACCAGACGGCGGTCGAGCAAGGTGATGGTGCCCCGGTCTTCTTCGGTACGCAGCAAGCGACCACAGGCCTGGACCAGCTTCAACGAGGCATCCGGTACCGAGATCTCCATGAACGGATTACCGCCCCGGGCTTCGATCCACTCGGCCAGCGCAGCTTCGACCGGATCATCCGGCACCGAGAACGGGATCTTGGCGATCACCACGTGCTCGCAGTAGGCACCGGGCAGGTCGACACCTTCGGCAAAGCTCGCCAGGCCGAACAGCACGCTGGAGTCCCCGCCATCAACCCGCGCCTTGTGCTTGTTCAGGGTTTCCTGTTTCGACAGGTTGCCCTGGATAAACACCTGTTTGCGCCAGTCGCGGTCGAGGCCGTCGAACACGTCCTGCATCTGTTTACGCGACGAGAACAGCACCAGGGTGCCCTTGGAGCCTTCCACCAGCGACGGCAGGTCACGAATGATTGCCGCGGTGTGGGCCGGCGCATCCCGTGGGTCGGCCTTGAGGTCCGGCACCCGCAGCACGCCAGCGTCGGCGTGATGGAACGGGCTGGGGACCACGGCAGTGACGGCTTTTTTCGGCAGGCCGGCGCGCATGCGGAAGCGGTCGAAGGTGCCCAGGGCCGTCAGGGTGGCCGAGGTCACCAGGGCGCCGTAGGCCACATTCCACAGGTTGCGCCGGAGCATTTCTGCGGCAAGGATCGGGCTGGCGTTGACCTCGATATCGAACAGCGCACCGCTCTCCGACAGCGTCAGCCAGCGGGCCATGGGAGGATTGTCTTCCGGGTCTTCAACGGTGAAGGCCGTCCACAATTCCCAGTTGCCCTGGGCACGGGACAACAGGCTGCCAAACAACGGATACCACTCTTCGGCCTGGTTGCTGGCGATGCCGATATTGACCTCGCCGTCCATGCCTTCCTTGAGCAGGTCGGTGAGGCGGGTGAACAGGTCGGTCAGGCGTGAGAAGCCCTTCTTCAACTCCACACCCATCTCGCGCATATGCTCGGGGATCAGCCCGCCGACAAAGCGATGGCGTGGCCGCTCGCGACCTTCAACGTCTTCGCCGGGCTTGAAGTCCGCCACCTGTTCGCAGGCGCTGAACATGAACTGTTGCTGGGTCTTGATCTCCCGCGCCAACTCCGGCACCTGTTCGATCAACTTGCCCAGGTCGCCCGGCAGCGGATGCTGGGCCAGCAGCTTGGTGAGGTTCTTGGCGGTGGTTTCCAGCCAGTCAGCGGTGGAACGCAGGCGTGTGTAGTGGGCAAAGTGGCCGATGGCCTTGTCGGGCAGGTGATGGCCTTCGTCGAACACGTAGAGGGTGTCGCGCGGGTCGGGCAGCACGGCGCCGCCGCCCAGGGCCAGGTCAGCCAGGACCATGTCGTGGTTGGTGACAATCACGTCGACCTTGCCCATGCCTTCGCGGGCCTTGTAGAAGGCGCACTGGCCGAAGTTGGGGCAGTGCCGGTTGGTGCACTGGCTATGATCGGTAGTCAGGCGCGCCCAGTCGGCATCTTCCAGGGCGTTGGGCCAACTGTCGCGGTCGCCGTCCCACTTATTGCCGGCCAGCTTCTCGATCATGCTGGTAAACAGCTTCTGGCTGGCCTCATCGACTTCGATCTTGAAGCCTTCTTCTTCGAACAGCGAGGCCGTGGCGGTTTGCGCGTGGCCTTCCTGCAACAGCACATCCAGCTTGGACAGGCACATATAGCGGCCACGGCCCTTGGCCAGGGCAAAGGTGAAGCTCAGGCCACTGTTGCGCATCAGGTCCGGCAGGTCTTTGTAGACGATCTGCTCTTGCAGGGCCACGGTGGCGGTGGCAATCACCAGGCGCTTGCCGGCGGCCTTGGCAGTGGGAATCGCCGCCAGGCTGTAGGCCACAGTCTTGCCGGTACCGGTGCCGGCCTCGACGGCCACGACCGCAGGGTCGCCACTGCGCCGGCCTTCGTCATCGGTGTCGATATCCCCGAGGACCTTGGCCACTTCGGCGATCATCAGGCGCTGGCCGTAGCGCGGTTTCAAGCTCTTGGCTTCGAGAAAACGCGAGTAGGCGCCCTGGATCGTGGTTTTGAGTTCAGTGCTGATCATGGATAGTCGGGCGCAAAAAACGCTGGATAAATTTTCAGTGGTTCGGATCGGCCGCTATCATACCCCGCTAATTAATCCCGCGCAGAACGGAGTACCTCAATGACCATGTTTAGCCTTGCCTACACCCTGCATGTATTGGCCGCCCTGGTCTGGGTCGGCGGTATGTTTTTCGCCTGGATGATCCTGCGCCCGGCCGCAATGGCGGCGCTCGACGGCCCTCCACGGCTGAAATTGTGGATGAATGTGTTTCAGCGTTTTTTCGTGTGGGTCTGGGTCGCGGTGCTGATCTTGCCGATCAGTGGCGTCGGCCTGTTGCAACTGCGCTTCAACGGGTTTGAAACCGCGCCGCGTTATGTGCAAGTGATGATGGGTTTGTATGTGGTAATGACCGCGCTGTTTATCCGCATCCAGGCGTTGCAACTGCCTGAACTGCGCACGGCTGTGGCGGCCGAAGACTGGGCGACGGGCGCGCAGGTGCTGGGAAGAATCCGAAAGCTGGTAGGGATCAATCTGATTGTCGGGTTGGTGGTGGTGGGCGTGGCTTCGGCTCGGCCGATGTTCTGAGGTTGTTCCTCAGTGCCTCATCGCGGGCAAGCCCGCTCCCACACTTTGATTTGTGAATACCCAAAAATGTGGGAGCGGGCTTGCCCGCGATGGGCCAGTGCCGATAGCTCAAAGCCGCTGGATGGTCACCGTACCGGCAGGCCCCGCCGGCCCCGCCTGGCCTTCCAGACCCGGCCGGCCTTTCTCGCCGCCGTCGGCGCGGTACACCAGGCAGCCCTTGGACGCGCCGCCCTTGCCCGGCTTGCCGGCCACACCCGGTAAACCACCCGCACCACCCTCGACCCAGACCTTGATCTGCTCACTCGGATAATCCCGCGGCAACTCGATGCGCACCGCCGCCCCCGCCGCCCCCGGCAGCCCGTCGCCGCCGTTGTCACCATTGGCGCCACGTCCGGCCGAACCCCAGGTGCAACCAGGGTCTTCGCCATTGGCACCATCCAGGCCGCTGTAACCCTGGGCACCGGTGCCACCACGGGCATCGACGGACAGCTCTTCTGCAATCAACCCATTGATTCGCAGGGTCAGGTCACGCCCCGGCCGGGCCGGTTTTTCATGGGTGCCGGGCGCGCCACGGGAGGTGATTTGGCTGCCATGCTCCAACTGCGCATGCCGCACCTGCAACTGCAGGGCCGAGGCGCTGGGCACGATGGCAATCCGCGCTTCGCGGCCCAGGTGCAGTTCGTCGATAGTGACCTGGGTGATATTGGCCGGAATCAACAAGGTGCCATAGTCCGCCACTTCCAGGCGCTCCAACTGCAGCACGCTGGTGCTGTTGGGCAAGCGCATCAGCGAGTGGGTCTCGACACTGACGCTTTCGGCCAGGGCAATGGGGCTGACCAGCAGGGCCAGGAGAAAAACCTTACGCATGATTGGCATCCTTGTTGTCTTGGTTAGCCGTAGGCGCAGGCAGGCTCTTTATATGGAACATCCCCAGCAACAGGATCAGCAGGCGGTCACGCCAGGGGTGAGCACGATGTTTGACGCTGGCGTTGAATAACACCAACTCCAGAAGGTGGACCAGCAACAACAGGCTGCCGACCAGGTTGACCAACAGATGAAATGGATTAGTCAGCGGTTTGAACAGGTTGACCAGCACCACCGTCCAGAACAGCATCGCCAGCAACTTCCCCAATCCTAGCAACAGCTTCATGCCCTACGCCCCCTTGCACATTATTCTTTGGGCGCACAGTAACGAGTTCTACAGGCGATTTGCCAGTGAAGGATTAAAAAACTTGAGAAGGCTGCAACTTGGCGGCCAGATCGCCGAGATTCGTCGGATACAACTGTAAGAAATGCCCCTGACACCACCCAGGGGCATATCAGAAATGTCTTAGCGGTTGATTTGAATTTCCACGCGACGGTTCTGGGCGCGGCCATCGGCGGTTTTGTTGTCGGCCACCGGATGGCTCTCACCGGCCCCCGTCACCGACACAAAGTTACTGCGGGGCACGCCGGAGCTGACCAGGTACTCGGTCACCGAACGGGCGCGTTTTTCCGAAAGTTTCTGGTTGTAGGCATCTTTACCGACGCTGTCGGTGTGCCCGCTGACCCGCAACTGCGCAGTCGGCGCTTCCTGTTTCAGGCGTGTGGCAACCGTGTCGAGCTTGGTTTTGTCGGCGGCCGTCAGCCGGGCCGAATCGAACTCGAAGTGCACATCACGAATCACGATGGTCTCTTCCTGGACCACGACCACTTCCTCGACGACGACCGCCTCAGGTACCGGCGGGCAGCCGTTGGCATCCACCTGCACACCCTTCGGGGTGCCCGGGCACTTGTCGCGACTGTCCGGGACGCCATCCGCGTCTTCGTCACCGTCGCCATGCACCCAGCAATAGGCGCCGGCCATGCCGCCAATCAACAATGCGCCACCGCCAGCCCATGAAGAACTTTCGGTAGCGCCCAGCGCGGCCCCGGTTACGCCGCCGAGGGCGGCACAGGTGGGCCAGTCGGTTTTTTGCAAGCCTGCGCAACCTGTCAATACTCCGGTTAGCAGAACCAAGGGTAGAGCTGTCCGCATGATGCTCATTTGATTTCTCCTGAGGGGATCGGCCGCAAGCCGATGGGTGGAGTAAAGACCGCTCTTTTCATCTGCGCCAGCCGGCCACACCCCCGTATTCATTGGACGAGGCCGCTTTTTCCGGTCGACAGGCGAGCGCCCGCTCTAGGCCCGCACGCTCAAGCAGGCTAGTCTTGAAGGTTCTGATGTGAGGATCTTCGATGACCGCCGGCAATTCTTCCCGTACTCCGCAGCAAGCACTCGCTGCCCTGCTTGATCGCCAAGCCCCCAAACGCCTGCTGGTGTTGGGCGCCGGCCACTTCCCGGCGCTGGAGGCATTCCAGCAGGCGCACCCTGACACCGTGGTCTGCGTCGCCGGGCCTGGGCCATTGCCACCTGAGGTGGCCGCCCAGCGATTTGACCTGGCCCTGGTGGTCGATTGCCTGGAGCACCTGTCAAAACGTGCAGGTCTGGAGCTGCTGGGCGGCGTGCGCAACCTCAATGCCAGCCGCATCGCCGTTCTCGCCGACCTTGCCGCCTGCGGCTGGAAGGACACCGACTTTTTCTCCCTGGCCCTGCAGACCAATGAGCAGTTTTGCCGCGACAATCAGGTACTGACGCTGTTTACCTACGATCTGCTTGAATACAAACAAGTGCCGGACTGGCTGAATGCCCGGTTCTGGGCCAACCCGGAAAATTTCGGAAAGTATTGGTGGTAACCATGAGTACATCCATTTGCCCTTGCGGCAGCGGCAACCTGCTGGATGCCTGTTGCGGCCATTACCACACTGGCCACCCCGCGCCGTGCGCCACCGCGTTGATGCGCTCACGCTACAGCGCCTATGTGCTGGGGCTGGTGGATTATCTGGTGGCCACTACGCTACCGGCACAACAGAACGGCCTCGACCGTGATGCCATCGGGGCCTGGAGCGCGCAAAGCACCTGGCTCGGCCTGGAAGTGGAAAGCTCCGAGGTGTTTGGTGGGCAGCCGGAACATGCCTTTGTCACTTTTACCGCACGCTGGCATGACAGCACCGGCGAACACAGCCACCGCGAACAGTCGTCTTTCGTACAGAACGATGGGCGTTGGTACTTTATTGATCCTACGGTGGAGGTGAAGGCCGGGCGTAATGATGCCTGCCTGTGCGGCAGTGGGCAGAAGTTCAAGAAATGCTGTTCCAGTTACCTGTAAAACCACGGACACCGCGCTAAACCACACAACCCTCGTCATCGTTGACGACCATCGCCGGCAAGCCGGCTCCTACAAGGGATTGCGTCATGGTCAGCCGATTACGAACCTACAGCTGTTTAATGGTATTGACCGTTGGCCTCTCGGGCTGTGCGTCCTGGTTCGCCGATGACACGCCGCCGCCACAGATCCACCTGGTCAAGGTCGAGTTGGTGCGGGCCAAGCTACTGGAGCAGAAATTCAAGCTGCACTTTCGCGTGGATAACCGTGACGACTCGGACCTCACCGTGCGCGGCCTGATCTATAAGATCAGCCTGGCTGACGTGGAGCTGACCGAGGGCGAATCCAACGAGTGGCTGACCATACCGCCCCATGGCCGGGGATTTTTCAAGGTCACGGTGCGCACCAACCTGTGGCCACAGGTGCGGGAGATCGCCGACCTGCTGAAAAATCCGCACCGCCCCATCCCCTATCGCCTGGAAGGTGAGTTGAAAACCGGATTATTCATCGGTAACGACGTGCACGTGATGCGCAATGGCGAGATAATCCCCGGCGATTTTATTCCGGAGCGACACCAATGACTCAGCAACCCCATGTCCATGGTCCTGACTGCAACCACGATCACGATCACCACGATCACGACCATGGTCATGTCCACGGCCCGAACTGCGGCCATGCCCACCAGGAACCGGTGCGCAACGCCCTGAAGGACGTTGGCCGCAACGATCCATGCCCATGCGGCAGCGAGAAAAAGTTCAAGAAGTGCCACGGCGCCTGATACGCGTCCCGCAGGAGCCGGCAAGCCGGCTCCTACAGTTCTATCGTTAGACGCAAATATTTCATTGAATTTTCGGTAGCTGAGCACTACCTATACCTACAGGCACATCAACGGGCGTCCTGCCCGTTCAAGCATCACCAATCCTGGAGAGCTTCATGATCGACCTGTATTACTGGACCACCCCCAACGGTCACAAGATTTCGTTGTTCCTGGAAGAAGCCGGCCTGCCCTACGAGGTGCACCCGATCAACATTGGCCAGGGCGACCAGTTCAAGCCAGACTTCCTGAAGATCGCTCCCAACAACCGTATTCCTGCCATTGTCGACCAGCACCCGAGCGACGGTGGCGCGCCGATTTCGCTGTTCGAATCCGGAGCCATCCTGCTGTACCTCGCGGAAAAAACCGGCCAGTTCCTGCCCAAGGACCTGCGCGGTCGCCAGGAAGTGCTGCAATGGTTGTTCTGGCAAATGGGCGGCCTGGGCCCGATGGCCGGGCAGAATCACCATTTCAGCCAGTTCGCCCCGGAAAAAATCCCCTACGCGATCAAACGCTACGTCGATGAAACCGCGCGCCTCTATGGCGTGCTCGACCGGCGCCTGGCGGACCGCAGCTTCGTTGCCGGCGAGACCTACAGCATTGCCGATATGGCGATCTACCCGTGGATCGTTTCCCACAAATGGCAGAGCCAGCGCTTGGAAGATTTCCCCCACCTGCATCGCTGGTTCAACCTGATCAAGGAACGCCCGGCGACAGTGCGAGCCTATGACCTGGTGCAGAAGGTCAACCCGCCGAAACCCTGATGCACGCTCCCCCCTGTGGGAGCTGTCGAGCCCCCGGCGAGGCTGCGATGCAGGCGCTGGGGCTGCCAGATACAGCACGATGCTCCTATCGCAGCCTGGCTAAAGCTCGACAGCTCGCACATGTGCTCAATCAAATCCTGAAAATTAGCATCGCCTCCCGCTTGCGTCGGTTCGCCGCGCTCACTAACGTAGCGCCTTTACTGACGCTACCCCCCGCAGGAGCTTTGCCATGGCCTCGCCAGCCCTTTCACGTTTTCTTCCCCGGTTCGGCGTTGCCGCGGCAGTGGCCAGTGCCTTGGGCCTGGCCGGTTGCCAGTCCCTGAACAGCCAGGACACCCTGCCCCCCGTTTCCGGCGTGCAGCCGCTCAAGGGCCTGGCGCAGAATGTTTCCGTACGGCGTAACAGCCAGGGCATGCCGCTGATTGAAAGCAATACCTTCCACGACGCGCTGTTCACCCTCGGTTATGTGCACGCCAGCGACCGAATCAACCAGATGGTTACCCTGCGCCTGTTGGCCCAGGGCCGACTGGCGGAGATGTCCGGTGCGGACGTGCTGGATGTCGACCGCTTCATGCGCGCCGTCAACCTGAAGAAAAGCGCCAGCGAGCTGTACAACGCCTCGTCGCCGCGCCTCAAGCGCTTCTTTGAAGTGTATGCCCGCGGGGTCAACGCCTACCTGTTCCGCTACCGCGACAAACTGCCGCCCGACCTGGCCCAGACTGGCTACAAGCCCGAGTACTGGAAGCCGGAGGACTCGGCGCTGTTGTTTTGCCTGCTGAATTTCAGTGAGTCGGCCAACCTGCAGGAAGAGTTGTCCGCCCTGGTACTGGCGCAAAAAGTCGGCGCCGACAAACTCGCCTGGCTGACCCCAAGCTACCCGGACGAACCGCTGCCTGTGGCGGAGTCCGACAAGCTCAAGGGCGTCAATCTCGGGCAGATTCCCGGCCTTGCCACGCTCAACAGCATCAACGAACACCTGGGCAGCCTTAACACCCTTGGGGTTTCCACCTCCAGCAACTGGGCCATCGCCCCGCAACGCAGCCGCAGTGGTCGCAGCCTGTTGGCCAACGACCTGTCGACGCCTATGCAGGCGCCGTCCCTGTGGAATTTCGTACAAATCCGCGCGCCGAAATACCAGGCGGTCGGGGTGTCGATTGCCGGGATTCCTACCTTGCTGTCCGGTTTCAACGGCAAGGTGGCGTGGAGCATGAGCCAGGTGTCCGGCGATTCCCAGGACCTGTTCCTAGAGAAGGTCAAACGCCAGGGCAGCGCGCTGTACTACGAGCACAATGGCAAATGGCTGCCGGCAATCGTGCGTAACGAAACCTTCTTCGCCAAGGGCCAGCGGCCGATTCGCGAGGCGGTGTACGAAACCCGCCACGGACCGTTGCTCAACAGCGCCCAGTCGCTGACCAGCGGTTATGGTCTGGCCCTGCAAACCGCCAGTTTCAAGGACGACAAGAGCCTGGATGCGTTTTTCGACCTGTCCCGGGCGCAGAATGTGGAAAAAGCCTCGGACGCCAGCCGCGAGATTCGGGCCATCGCCCTGAACATGGTATTTGCCGACGCCAGCAATATCGGCTGGCAGGTCACCGGGCGGTTCCCCAACCGCCGCGAAGGTGAAGGCCTGCTGCCCTCGCCGGGCTGGGACGGGCGCTTTGACTGGGACGGCTACGCCGATGCGATGCTGCATCCCTATGACCAGGACCCGCCACAGGGCTGGGTCGGCACGGCCAACCAGCGTACGGTGCCCCACGGCTACGGCATGCAACTGTCCAACTCCTGGGCCGCGCCGGAGCGCAGCGAACGCCTGGCGCAACTGGCCGGCAACGGCAAGCACGACAGCCGCAGCGTGATCGCCATGCAGTACGACCAGACCACGCTGTTCGCCGCCAAACTCAAAAGCATGTTCCAGGCGCCGGGCATGGCCCAGCCACTGAAGCAGGCGATTGATGCCCTGCCTGCCGCTGAGCGGGCCAAGGCGCAGCAGGCCCTGGGCCGCCTGATGGCGTTCGACGGGCGGCTGGCAGCCACCTCGGCCGACGCCGCGATCTACCAACTGTTCCTGCAGGAAAGCGCCAGGCAGATTTTCCTCGACGAGCTGGGCCCGGAATCCAGCGCCACCTGGAAAGCCTTTGTCAGCAACGCCAACCTGTCCTACGCGGCCCAGGCCGACCATCTGCTGGGGCGTGAAGACAGCCCGTTCTGGGACGACCTGCGCACCCCTGGCAAAGAAGACAAACCGGCGATTCTCGCCCGCAGCCTGGCTGCTGCAATCACCGCCGGCGACAGCCAGTTGGGCGCAGATCACAAGGCCTGGCAATGGGGCAAACTGCACAGCTACACCTGGAAAAACACCGGCGGCCAGACGATTCGCGGCCCATTGGCAGCCGGCGGCGATCACAGTACGTTGAACGCAACGCCTTACAATTGGGGGCAGGATTTCGCCACCACCCAAGTCCAGGCCCTGCGCATGATTGTCGATTTCGGCCAGGTGGAACCGATGATGGGTCAAGGCGGGATCGGCCAATCCGGCAACCCTGCCAGCCCGAACTATGCCAATGGCATTGATCCATGGCTCAAGGCGCAATACCTGAGCTTCCCGATGCAGCCACAGAACTTTGAAAAGGTGTATGGCAAGACTCGTCTGACCCTGGTTCCGGGAAAGTAATCCCACGTAGGCGCCCCGCCCGCACTGCAATGGTGCTGAAGATTTTTAGCGCCCGATATCGGGCGCTTCCTACGTTACCCTTCGTGTAATCCCGCCAATTAAAAAGACTGTTCAGAACTATGGTGCAGAAATTGCTACTTGCGATTCGTCTGACACCGTTCAGTAACAGTCCTAATCGCGCCACAAGCGCTTATCTTGGTTCCCAGGGATTACATAATGAAAAAAGCATTGCTGACCCTTTCTGCACTCGCACTGTGCATGGCCGCCGGTACCGCCTTGGCCAAGGAATACAAAGAATTGCGTTTTGGTGTGGACCCTTCCTATGCGCCATTTGAATCCAAGGCCGCCGACGGCAGCCTGGTGGGCTTCGATATCGACCTGGGCAATGCCATTTGTGCGGAGCTGAAGGTCACCTGCAAGTGGGTGGAAAGTGACTTTGACGGCATGATCCCGGGCCTGAAAGCCAAGAAGTTCGACGGTGTGATTTCGTCCATGACCGTGACCCCGGCCCGCGAGAAGGTCATCGACTTCTCCAGCGAGCTGTTTTCCGGGCCGACCTCCTATGTATTCAAGAAAGGCTCGGGCCTGAGCGAAGACATCGCCTCTCTCAAGGGCAAGACCGTCGGCTATGAACAAGGCACCATCCAGGAAGCCTACGCCAAGGCTGTGCTGGACAAGGCCGGAGTGAAAACCCAGGCCTACCAGAACCAGGACCAAGTCTATGCCGACCTGACCTCGGGCCGCCTGGATGCGTCGATCCAGGACATGCTGCAGGCCGAACTGGGCTTTCTGAAATCGCCACAAGGGGCGGGCTATGAAGTCAGCAAGCCCGTAGACAGCGAATTGCTGCCCTCCAAGACCGCAGTCGGCATCGCAAAAGGTAACAAAGAGCTCAAAGCCCTTCTGGATAAAGGTATCAAAGCGTTACACGATGATGGCACCTACGCCACCATCCAGAAAAAACACTTCGGCGATCTGAACCTGTACAGCGGCAAATAACGCTGCGGCGCCCGCCGCTCCAAGGGGTGGGCGCACTACCGATTGCCAAAGGCGTACCCCATGTTTGAAGACCTGTTGCAGACCCTCGGGCTTGGCGCGTTCAGCTTGAAAGGGTTTGGCCCGCTGTTGCTGCAAGGCACCTGGATGACCATCAAGCTGTCGGTGCTGTCCCTGGCCGTCAGCGTGCTGCTGGGACTGATCGGCGCCAGCGCCAAGTTGTCGAGCCTGGCGCTGTTGCGCATTCCCGCGCAGCTGTACACCACCTTGATTCGCGGCGTGCCGGACCTGGTGCTGATGCTGTTGATTTTCTACAGCCTGCAAACCTGGCTGACCAGCTTCACCGACTACATGGAATGGGAATACATCGAGATCAACCCGTTCGGCGCCGGGGTGATTACCCTGGGCTTTATCTACGGTGCGTATTTCACCGAGACTTTTCGCGGCGCGATCCTCGCCGTGCCCCGCGGCCAGCTCGAGGCCGCCACGGCCTATGGCCTCAAGCGCGGGCAGCGCTTTCGCTACGTGACCTTCCCGCAAATGATGCGCTTCGCCTTGCCGGGCATTGGCAATAACTGGATGGTGATGCTCAAGGCTACGGCGCTGGTGTCGATCATCGGCCTGGCCGACGTGGTCAAGGCTGCCCAGGATGCAGGCAAAAGTACCTACCAACTGTTCTTTTTCCTGGTAGTGGCGGCCTTGATCTACCTGGCCATTACCAGCGCATCAAACTTCGTCCTGCGCAGGCTGGAAGCCCGTTACGCCGCCGGCTCACGGGAGGCCGTGCGATGATCGAACTGTTGCAGGAGTACTGGCGGCCTTTCCTCTACAGCGATGGCAACCATATGAGCGGCCTGGCCATGACGATGTGGCTGCTCACGGCCTCGATCTGCATGGGTTTCGTGGTGTCGATCCCACTGTCCATCGCCCGCGTCTCACCCAAGCGCTGGGTCCGTTGGCCGGTGCAGTTCTACACCTACCTGTTTCGCGGCACACCGCTCTATATCCAGCTGCTGATCTGCTACACCGGTATCTACAGCCTCGCTGCGGTTCGCGCACAACCATTGCTGGATGCGTTTTTTCGCGACGCGATGAACTGCACCCTTCTGGCCTTTGCCCTCAACACCTGCGCCTACACCACGGAAATCTTCGCCGGAGCCATCCGCAGCATGGCCCATGGTGAGGTCGAAGCGGCGAAAGCCTATGGCCTGAGCGGCTGGAAACTCTACGCCTACGTGATCATGCCGTCGGCCCTGCGCCGTTCATTGCCGTACTACAGTAATGAAGTGATCCTGATGCTGCACTCGACGACGGTAGCCTTTACCGCGACGATCCCGGACATCCTCAAAGTCGCCCGGGACGCCAACTCGGCCACCTTCCTGACTTTCCAATCGTTTGGTATCGCTGCGCTGATCTACCTGACCGTGACCTTTGCCCTGGTCGGTCTGTTTCGTCTGGCGGAGCGGCGCTGGCTGGCCTTTCTCGGGCCGAGCCATTAAGGAGCCCCTATGCGGCAACAGATTCATCCCCTCCTCGCCCCCGTGCCAGGCACGGCACGGCAGATCCACAGCTTTCACTTCGGGCCAGAGCAGGCCGAAGGCAAAATCTACATCCAATCCTCGCTGCACGCCGACGAACTGCCCGGCATGCTGGTGGCCTGGCACTTGAAGGTACGCCTGGCGGAACTGGCTGCAGCCGGCCGCCTGCGCAGCGAAATCGTGCTGGTGCCGGTGGCCAATCCAGTGGGCCTGGAGCAAGTGCTGATGGACATTCCCCTGGGCCGCTACGAGCTGGAGAGCGGGCAGAATTTCAATCGCCTGTTTGTCGACCTCAGTGACGAGGTCGGCAATCAGGTCGAGGGCCGGCTGGGGGATGATCCAAGGCGCAACGTCGCGCTGATCCGCGACAGCCTGCGCCAGGCCCTCGACCGCCATGTACCGGCCACGCAGCTGCAATCCCAGCGCCTGGTGCTGCAACGCCTGGCCTGTGATGCCGATATGGTGCTGGACCTGCATTGCGACTTCGAAGCCGTCGCCCACCTTTACACCACGCCCGAGGCCTGGCCGCAGGTCGAGCCGCTGGCCCGTTACATCGGCGCCGAAGCCTGCCTGCTGGCCACCGATTCCGGGGGGCAATCCTTCGATGAGTGTTTCACCCTGCTCTGGTGGCAATTGCAGCAACGTTTTGGCGAGCGCTTCGAGATTCCCCAGGGCAGTTTTTCCGTGACCCTGGAGTTGCGCGGCCAAGGCGATGTCAATCACGGCCTGGCCAGTCTCGATTGCCAGGCGATCATCGACTATCTGATCCGATTTGGCGCCATCAGCGGCGAACCTGCACCCCTGCCCGACTTGCCCTACCCCGCCACGCCGCTGGCTGCCGTCGAACCGGTGGCAACCCCGCTAGGTGGCTTGCTGGTGTTCCACGCGCTGCCAGGAGAA
The DNA here is from genome assembly GCF_030687625.1 of Pseudomonas sp. FP2294. Taxonomy (NCBI): domain Bacteria; kingdom Pseudomonadati; phylum Pseudomonadota; class Gammaproteobacteria; order Pseudomonadales; family Pseudomonadaceae; genus Pseudomonas; species Pseudomonas sp. FP2294. The sequence continues at coordinate 1,303,508 of NZ_CP117441.1, read as the reverse complement.
TACCTGGAGGCCGGGCAGTTGGTCGCCGAGGTCATTGACCCCATTCACGACCGCGTCACCCCCGTTCACTGCCGCCATGCCGGCCTGATGTACGCCCGCTCGCTACGGCGCATGGCCACGGCCGGCATGGTGATTGCCCATGTCGCCGGCCTTACGCCCTATCGCAGCGGCTATTTACTATCGCCTTGAGGATGCACGCCCCATGTACAAACTGACCGTTGAAGGCCTGCATAAAAGCTATGGCGACCATGAAGTGCTCAAAGGTGTTTCGCTAAAGGCCAAAAGCGGTGATGTGATCAGCCTGATCGGCGCCAGCGGCTCGGGGAAAAGTACCTTCCTGCGTTGCATCAACTTTCTTGAACAACCCAATGACGGCGCCATTAGCCTGGATGGCCAGCCGATCCGTATGGTCAGCGACCGCCACGGCATGCGCGTGGCCGACGAAGCCGAGCTACAGCGCCTGCGCACCCGCCTGGCGATGGTGTTCCAGCACTTCAACCTGTGGAGCCATATGAGCGTGCTGGAAAACATCAGCATGGCCCCCCGCCGGGTCCTGGGCTGCAGCAAAAAGGACGCCGAGGACCGTGCCCGGCGTTATCTGGAGAAGGTAGGGCTGCCGGCACGGGTGGCCGAGCAGTATCCGGCGTTCCTCTCGGGGGGCCAGCAACAGCGAGTGGCGATCGCACGCGCCCTGGCGATGGAGCCGGAGGTGATGCTGTTCGACGAGCCGACATCGGCCCTCGACCCGGAACTGGTGGGCGAAGTGCTGAAGGTGATCCAGGGCCTGGCTGAAGAGGGGCGGACCATGATCATGGTGACCCACGAGATGAGTTTTGCGCGCAAGGTTTCCAGCCAGGTGCTGTTTTTGCACCACGGGCTGGTGGAGGAGGAAGGCACGCCGGAAGACGTGCTGGGCAACCCGAAAAGCGAGCGTTTGCGGCAGTTTCTAAGTGGCAATCTGAAGTAAGAGGCCAAGGCAAGAGGCCTTACTGTGGCGAGCGGGCTTGCCCGCGTCGGGCTGCGTAGCAGCCCCTGTAACGTTGCCGCCTGTCTTCAGATACACCGCGGCGCCAGGTTTCAGGGCTGCTGCGCAGCCCAACGCGGGCAAGCCCGCTCGCCACCACAAAAGCTACCAGCGGTTTGTGGAGGCCTGTCAGGCCACTGGCGCGGGTGGTGGCTCATCCGGCAGGGTCGGCACACCAGGCTCGGTAGGTTGTTCCGGGGTATCGGGGTCAGGCTGGCCAGGGATGCCGCCGGCGGCGGGGTCGGCCATCAGGGACCAGGCCAGAACACCAATCTGGTTGGGTTCAAGCCGGGCAAGTTCGGCGCTGATTCGCGGGTCGATCTTCATAGGGTACTCCTCAAGCGTGGCTCGGCGCGCTGTGCACGCGCCGAGGCAGTACTCCCAATAGAGTGCCTGCCCGCTGACAAATTCCCTTGCCCTGTAAGACGTTTCGATCAGGTGCGTGGCAGGGTGACGCCGCGCTGGCCCTGGTACTTGCCGCCACGGTCTTTATAGGACACTTCGCACTCTTCGTCGGATTCGAAGAACAGCATCTGTGCGACGCCTTCATTGGCGTAGATCTTGGCCGGCAAGGTGGTGGTGTTGGAAAACTCCAGGGTCACGTGGCCTTCCCATTCCGGCTCAAGCGGAGTCACGTTGACGATAATGCCGCAGCGCGCGTAGGTGCTCTTGCCCAGGCAGATGGTCAGCACATTGCGCGGAATACGGAAGAACTCGACAGTGCGCGCCAGGGCAAAGGAGTTTGGCGGGATGATGCACACGTCGCTCTTCACATCGACGAAACTCTTTTCATCGAAATTTTTCGGATCGACGGTGGCCGAGTTGATGTTGGTGAACACCTTGAACTCATCGGCGCAACGCACATCGTAGCCATAGCTGGAAACCCCGAACGAAATCAGGCGCTCGGCGCCCTCTCCGCGCATCTGGCGCTCGACGAAGGGTTCGATCATGCCGTGCTCTTGCGCCATGCGGCGAATCCACTTGTCCGATTTGATGCTCATGGCGGGTGTCCTGAATAGCGAGGTGGAAAATTCTGTTGGGCATCTTACCGGGGCTGGCCTCGCGGTTCAAAGGACGCGGGGGTTTTTCTTGATTAAGTTGCGCCCGATCACTGTCAGCCGTATGGGGCGGGCCCTGCCCCTGAATTAAAGGGCCGCAGGCCTGTAAAAGGCACCGCCAGTCACGAAAATAGAGAAACCTTCGGAAATACCATTGGCACGTTCCGGAAAAAGGGTTAAGGTGGCGCCACTGTGCTGCTTGTGTCACTGAGAATCTCTACACGATATGTTGAATTTCGATCCAACCATCTCCAAGAATTTTTCCTGCTCTTTGCACTCAGTCTCGGCCAGGGCTTTTCCTGAGTCGCAGTTAACTTTGTCCAAGGAGATACACCATGTCTAATCGCCAAACTGGTACCGTTAAGTGGTTCAACGATGAAAAAGGCTTCGGCTTCATCACTCCACAATCCGGTGACGACCTGTTCGTTCACTTCAAAGCTATCCAATCCGACGGCTTCAAAAGCCTGAAAGAAGGCCAACAGGTTTCTTTCATCGCTACCCGCGGTCAGAAAGGCATGCAAGCTGAAGAAGTTCAAGTTATCTAACTTGTACTGACTTAGTCGAAAGAACCCCGCCCTTAAAAGCGGGGTTTTTTTATGCCTGGAATTTGATGCTGCCCTTGCCAGCGAGAGCCGCCCTCAAGGTCGCCATCGTCGGCAAGCCGGGCTCCCACAACGCAAAACGCCCGGTGCATTCCCATGCACCGGGCGTTCTCATAGCTACCTTACAAGCCGTTACTGAAACAACGACTCACTCGACAAGCCATTCTTCTCCAGGATCTCCCGCAAACGCTTGAGACCCTCAACCTGGATCTGCCGCACCCGCTCGCGGGTCAAGCCGATCTCCAGGCCAACATCCTCCAGGGTACTGCTCTCATGGCCACGTAGACCGAAGCGGCGAATCACCACTTCGCGCTGCTTGTCCGTCAGCTCCGAAAGCCATTGGTCGATGCTCTGCGACAAGTCATCGTCCTGCAACAGCTCACACGGATCCGTTGGTCGGTCATCCGTCAGGGTGTCCAGCAGGGTTTTATCGGAATCCGGACCCAGCGAGACATCGACCGAAGACACACGCTCATTAAGACCCAGCATGCGCTTGACCTCTCCCACCGGTTTTTCCAGCAGGTTGGCGATCTCTTCAGGCGATGGTTCATGATCCAGCTTTTGAGTGAGCTCACGTGCTGCCCGCAGGTACACGTTAAGCTCCTTGACGACATGAATCGGCAACCGGATGGTCCGGGTCTGATTCATGATTGCCCGTTCGATGGTCTGGCGAATCCACCAGGTAGCGTAGGTCGAGAAGCGAAAACCCCGCTCGGGGTCAAACTTCTCCACTGCCCGGATCAGGCCGAGGTTGCCCTCTTCGATCAAGTCCAACAGGGACAGCCCACGATTGACATAGCGTCGGGCGATTTTCACCACCAGTCGCAGATTGCTTTCAATCATGCGCTTGCGCCCAGCAGGATCACCCTTTTGCGACAGTCGCGCAAAATGGACTTCTTCTTCGGGAGTGAGCAAGGGGGAAAAGCCGATTTCATTGAGATACAACTGGGTCGCATCGAGCGCCCGGGTGTAATCAATGTACTTATGCTGTTTTAACGCTGTGGAGTTTTTGGACTTGGTACGAACTGAAGGTACAGCGGGTCCCTCATTCGACATCGAATCCGTACCGATGCCGGTCTCCATAAGGAGAACCTCATCGTCGATGTCAAACTCCGGCGCTTCTTTACTGAGAGCCATTGTTATAGTCCTTTGGTGAGTTCGACCTCAAGCTCAAGCGACGCCTTTATCCTTGGCAACGCTGGAGCCTGTTCCTTCTACGTGAGGGAACAGGCTGACAACACATCAACGCCGGGGTAGGAATTGCAGTGGATCTACAGGCTTACCTTGGCGGCGAATCTCAAAGTGCAGTTTCACCCGGTCTGTACCAGTTGACCCCATCTCGGCAATTGTCTGTCCGACTTTGACTTGCTGCCCCTCCCGAACCAACAACCTGCGGTTATGACCGTAGGCACTGACGTAGGTATCGCTGTGTTTGATGATGACCAATTCGCCGTAGCCCCGTAAACCACTCCCGGCGTATACAACAGTCCCATCAGACGCAGCTAAAACAGGCTGTCCCAAATCCCCGGCGATATCAATGCCTTTATTCAAACTACCGTTTGAAGAGAATTTTCCAATAAGAATGCCATTTGAGGGCCATCCCCAACCCTTCGGCGCAGGCCCCACAGGTGGCAACGGCGCGGGTGCCGGCTTCCTCGCAGCCGCCGGCGCAGCGGTGCCTGCAGGCCGGGTGAAGACCGTCGTCTTGCTGGAAGAAGAAGCCGAGGAACCGGATTTTGTCACAACTGCCGTGGGTGCCGAACCCGTGCGCCCATCGAAACGTATCGTTTGCCCCGGATGTATCGTATAGGGCACCGGGATGTTGTTCCGCGCGGCCAGCGCCTTGTAATCCCAACCATAACGGAAGGCGATCGAGAACATAGTATCGCCCTTGCGCACCACGTACTGCCCGGTGGTCACCGTAGGCCGCTGCGGTGCCGCGCTATTGCGGTCGACGACCCGTGCCCCGCCGCCTGTGTTGGAACAGGCAGCCAACAAGGAACTCAAGACAAGGCCAATCACCAGTCGCTGAAAGCTCGTTTTACTCATACGCTGCGCAATGACTGTGAGACTCACCCGCCGCTCCCTTTGTGGTGGCTGAAACATGAACGCCTGTATCAGGCTTGAAATATGTCGCCAGTATAACTGGCTGCCGGACTTTAACCGGCAACAAGGTAGAAACGAAAAATTCATCTCGCTAAGTAACTACCCAACTTGATGTTGACTCAATGAACCCCGCTGTAAGACACATACCCGGCAATAGAATTCAGTGCGCCGTCATAAATGATCAGGCCAGCGGCCCATTAAGTAACGGCACAAAACGCACTGCCCCCAGGACATGCCGCGAAAAACCTTCTTCTTCGCGCACAATCAACATCAGTTGCTGCACTTCACCCGACCCGACCGGAATCACCAGGCGCCCACCCGGGGCCAGTTGGTCGAGAAGCGCCTGAGGCACATCCGTGGCCACGGCCGTCACGATGATGCCGTTATAGGGCGCCAATGCCGGCCAGCCCTCCCAGCCGTCCCCCCAGCGAAACACCACATTGCGCAGGTTCAATTCCACCAGGCGCTCCTTGGCCCGGTCCTGCAGGACCTTGATCCGCTCGACGGAAAACACCCGCTCCACCAACTGCGAGAGCACGGCGGTCTGGTAGCCGGAGCCGGTGCCGATTTCCAGCACTTTGTCCAGCGGACCCGCCGCCAGCAGCAGCTCGCTCATGCGCGCCACCATGTAGGGCTGGGAGATGGTCTGGTTATGGCCAATGGGCAGCGCGGTGTCTTCATAGGCGCGATGGGCCAGGGCCTCATCGACAAACAGATGACGCGGGGTACGACGGATGACTTCCAACACCTGGGCGTTGGACAGCCCCTCTTCGTAGAGCCGCTGGATCAATCGCTCACGGGTGCGCTGGGAGGTCATGCCGATGCCACGGCGCAACAGGTCGTCCTGTTCACGAGCCATCAGCGCAGCCCCTCCAGCCAGGGATCGAGACCACCGAAGGCATCATTGAAGGTGCGATCAAGTTGTAACGGGGTAATCGAAACATAACCTTGCATCACCGCATGAAAGTCCGTGCCCGGCCCGCCATCCTCGGCGTCGCCCGCTGCAGCAATCCAGTAGCCTTCCCTGCCACGGGGATCGACCACTTTCAGCGGTGCCGCGGCGCGGGCGCGATGGCCCAGGCGGGTCAACTGGATACCGCGAATATGGTCCAGGGGCAGGTTGGGGATATTGACGTTGAGCACTGTACGTGGCGGCAGCACCAGGGTGTCGTGGGCCTCCACCAGTTTGCGCGCGAAGTACGCGGCGGTCGCCAGGTTATCCACCTGGCGCGACGCCAACGAAAAGGCAAATGCCGTGCGTCCCAGGAAACGCCCTTCAAGGGCCGCCGCCACGGTGCCGGAGTACAACACGTCATCGCCCAGGTTGGCGCCCAGGTTGATCCCGGAAACCACTAAATCCGGCTCATCGACCAGCAAACTGTTGATCGCCAGGTGCACGCAATCGGTCGGCGTGCCATTTACGCTGATAAAGCCGTTGGCCAACGTTTGCGGGTGCAAAGGACGGTCGAGCGTCAGCGAACTGCTGGCGCCGCTTTTGTCCTGGTCCGGGGCAACCACCACGCACTCGGCGTAATCGGCCAGCGCAGCATGAAGCGCGGCAAGGCCGGGTGCGGTGACCCCGTCGTCGTTAGATATCAGAATACGCATGGGCTGTCCGTCTGCCCCACCGGCACCAGATCAACAAGCTCGCGCACCAAAACAGTGGCGAAGCATCCGGCCGGCAGGACGAATTCCAATTGCAGAATGTCAGTCTCGGGATAATGCCACGTCAACCCGCCAATGGGCAGTCGCAGAATGCGTCGCTCCTGACTCATGCCGGCTTTGGCCAGCCAATCGCACAGGTCTGCTTCGCTCGCTGCGACGGTTTGCTCCAGCGCATGGGTGGCGCCGCTGGCGGGCGATTCGCCTTCACCCCACTGCGGGCCGGTGGGATGCAGGTCGAGGATGGCCAGGCGCGGATCGCTGCACTCCGCCTCCCCGGCCGGGAAAAAGCTGCGGCTGTCGGTGAACGCCAGCAAGTCACCGACCTGGGCGCGCTGCCATGAACCATCGGCAACCCGCGCCGCCAGCACTTTATTGAACACAAAGCTGCGCGCGGTCGACAGCAGGCGCGAACGCACATTGCGCTGCTCCGGCAAGGCCTTGCGGGTCGCCCAGTCGCGGGCATCGACGACGTTACCGCCGTTATGGCCAAACCGCTGGGCGCCGAAATAGTTGGGGATACCCTGTTGGGCGATCAGTTGCAGGCGCGCATCGATCGCGGCGTGGTCACCGACCAGTTGGGTCAGGCGCAGGGTAAAACCGTTGGCCGCATGGGCGCCACGCTGCAACTTGCGCTTGTGGCGGGCGGTCTTGAGGATCTTCAGGGTGTCGTTTTCCGCCGCGCTCAGGTCTGGATCGGCCTTGCCGGGCAGTTGCACGCTGAACCACTGGCGGGTCAGCGCCTGGCGATCCTTGAGGCCGGCATAGCTGACCGTGCGCAAGGGCACGCCGGCAGCCTTGGCAATGCGCCGCGCGGCCTCTTCGGTGTTCAGGCCACGCTTTTCCACCCACAGCCACAGGTGCTCGCCCTCGCCGGTCAGCGGGATATCCAGCACCTCGTCCACCTGGAAGTCCTCAGCCGTCGCCTTGAGTACCGCGCTGCCCAGTGCTTCACCATAGGCCCGCGGCCCCAACAGTTGCAGGTCGTTCATGCGCGCAGCAACAAGGCGACGGAGTGCACGGCGATGCCCTCTTCTCGACCGGTAAACCCGAGTTTTTCGGTGGTGGTGGCTTTCACGTTGACTTGATCCAGTTCTATTTGCAGATCGGCGGCAATCACTGCGCGCATCGACTCGATATGCGGGGCCATTTTGGGCGCCTGGGCGACGATGGTGTTATCAACATTGCCGACCTTCCAGCCCTTGGCATGGATCAGGCCGACCACATGCCGCAGCAGCACGCGACTGTCCGCGCCCTTGAAGGTGGGATCGGTGTCCGGAAAGTGTTTACCGATATCCCCCAACGCCGCCGCACCGAGCAAGGCATCGCTCAAGGCATGCAGCACAACGTCGCCGTCGGAATGAGCCAGCAACCCATGGTGGTGCGCAATGCGCACGCCGCCCAGGGTGATGAAGTCGCCTTCGGCGAAACGGTGCACATCATAGCCGTGGCCAATACGCATAAAAAAACGCCCCGAGTTAATTCAGGGCGTGATTCTACCTACTTTTGCCGGACATTAACCGAGCAAAGCACGTCCATGATGACGCAAGTGGTCCTCGATGAAGCTGGCGATAAAGAAGTAGCTGTGGTCATAACCCGGCTGCAGGCGCAGCTCCAGCGGATGGCCGGCGGCCTTGGCGGCTTGTTGCAAGGCCTCGGGCTTGAGCTGGGTGGCGAGGAAGTCGTCGCGATCGCCCTGGTCCACCAGCAACGGCAGTTTTTCCGAGGCTTCGCTGATCAGCACGCAGGCATCCCATTCGCGCCACTTCGAACGCTCTTCCCCCAGGTAGCGGGAAAAAGCCTTCTGCCCCCAAGGGCAATCCATCGGATTGTTGATCGGCGAGAACGCCGACACCGACTGGTAGCGCCCAGGATTGCGCAAGGCACACACCAGCGCACCGTGGCCGCCCATGGAGTGCCCGCTGATGCCACGCTTGTCGGAAGCCGGGAAATGCGCTTCAACCAACGCCGGCAATTCCTGCACTACATAGTCATGCATCCGATAGTGCTTGCTCCACGGCTCTTGCGTGGCATTCAAGTAAAACCCGGCACCCAGGCCAAAATCCCAGGCATTGTCAGGGTCGCCCGGTACACCCGGCCCACGGGGGCTGGTGTCCGGCGCGACGATGATCATTCCCAGTTCGGCCGCCATACGTTGCGCGCCGGCCTTTTGCATGAAGTTCTCATCGGTGCAGGTCAGCCCCGACAGCCAGTACAGCACCGGCAACTTGCCGCCCTGCTCCGCCTGGGGTGGCAGGTAGACGGCGAAGGTCATGTCGCAGTCCAGCACATCGGAATGATGTTTGTAACGCTTATGCCAGCCGCCGAAGCTCTTCTGGCATGACAGGTTTTGCAGACTCATGGCCGACCTCAGAAATGGATGACGGTACGAATGCTCTTGCCTTCATGCATCAGGTCGAACGCCTTATTGATATCTTCCAGGCCCATGGTGTGGGTGATGAAGGTATCCAACGGGATTTCGCCGCTCTGGGCCATTTCCACGTAGCTTGGCAACTCGCTGCGGCCACGCACGCCACCGAAGGCCGAACCGCGCCAGACGCGACCGGTCACCAGCTGGAAGGGACGGGTGGAAATTTCCTGGCCGGCCCCGGCGACACCGATGATCACCGACTCGCCCCAACCTTTGTGGCAGCACTCCAGGGCCGCGCGCATCAGTTGGACATTGCCGATGCACTCGAAGGAAAAGTCCACGCCACCGTCGGTCAAATCGACGATAACGTCCTGGATCGGCCGGTCGTAGTCTTTCGGGTTGATGCAGTCGGTGGCGCCCAGTTGCTTGGCGATTTCAAACTTGGCCGGGTTGATGTCGATGGCGATGATACGGCCGGCCTTGGCCTTCACTGCACCGATCACAGCCGACAAGCCAATCCCGCCGAGGCCGAAGATGGCCACGGTATCGCCCGGCTTGACCTTGGCGGTGTTGATCACCGCACCAATACCGGTGGTGACGCCGCAGCCCAGCAGGCAGACTTTTTCCAGCGGAGCTTCTTTAGGAATCTTGGCCACGGAGATTTCCGGCAACACGGTGTATTCGGAAAAGGTCGAAGTACCCATGTAGTGGAAAATCGGCTGGCCCTTGTAGGAGAAGCGCGTAGTGCCGTCCGGCATCAGGCCTTTGCCCTGGGTTGCGCGGATGGCCTGGCACAGGTTGGTCTTGCCCGACAGGCAGAACTTGCACTTGCCGCACTCCGGGGTGTACAGCGGGATCACGTGGTCACCCACGGCTACCGAGGTCACACCCTCGCCAATCGCTTCCACTACCGCACCGCCTTCATGGCCGAGGATCGACGGGAAAATACCCTCCGGGTCGGCGCCCGACAGGGTGTAGGCATCGGTATGGCAAACCCCGGAGGCAACCACGCGCAGCAGGACTTCACCAGCCTTGGGCATGGCGACATCCACTTCCACGATCTCCAGTGGTTTCTTGGCTTCAAAGGCGACAGCGGCGCGTGACTTGATCATCCGGGTTTCTCCTGGGTCTTAAAAAGTAAGACGGGCAGTGTAAAACATGGCTCATTGATTAATAATCCAGGCAAAAGCAAAACATTATTGCTGTACTGGGATAATCACCATGCTTGAAAACCGCTGGGAAGGCATTGATGAGTTCGTCGCCGTGGCCGAGTGCAGCCAATTTACCGCTGCCGCCGAACGCCTGGGCGTGTCCTCGTCCCATATCAGCCGCCAGGTGGCACGCCTGGAAGAACGCCTGCAAACCCGCCTGCTCTATCGCAGCACCCGGCGCGTCACGCTGACCGAGGCCGGGCAGACCTTTCTGCAACATTGCCAACGCCTGCAAGACGGACGCGAAGAAGCCTTGCGCGCAGTGGGCGACCTGACCAGTGAACCCAAGGGTATGTTGCGCATGACCTGCGCCGTGGCTTATGGCGAACGTTTTATCGTGCCGTTGGTAACACGCTTCATGGGGCTTTATCCGCAATTGCGGGTGGATATTGAACTGAGCAACCGCCCCCTCGACCTGGTGCATGAAGGCCTGGACCTGGCGATTCGCCTGGGCCGCCTGCAGGATTCACGAATGGTCGCCAGCCGCCTGGCGCCGAGACGCATGTATCTCTGTGCGTCGCCGTCCTACCTGGAGCGGTACGGGCGCCCCCATAGCTTGTCGGAACTGAGCCGGCATAACTGCCTGATCGGCAGTTCGGATATTTGGCAGCTGGCGCAGGACGGACGCGAATTTTCCCAGCGCGTGCAGGGAAACTGGCGCTGCAACAGTGGGCAAGCGGTGCTGGATGCGGCGTTGCAAGGGGTGGGGTTGTGCCAGTTGCCGGACTATTACGTGCTGGAGCACTTGCACAGCGGCGCGCTGGTTTCACTGCTTGAAGCCCATCAACCGCCGAATACGGCAGTGTGGGCGCTGTATCCGCAACAGCGGCATTTATCGCCAAAGGTGCGCAAGTTGGTGGAGTTCTTGAAGGAGGGGTTGGCTGGGCGGCCGGAGTATGGCGGGTGATCTGGGGTGCCTGGCCTGGCCTCATCGCAGGCAAGCCAGCTCCCACACCTGACCGCGTATCTCTGTTGGAATGCGGTCAGGTATGGGAGCTGGATTGCCTGCGATGAAGTCACCTCGGTCCAGCAGCCTACCGGCGATTAGCCCACCGCAACCTAAGCCACTCCAGATCCTCCGGCCGCGTCACCTTGATATTGTCCGCACGCCCTTCCACCAAACGTGGCGCCTGGCCAGACCACTCCATGGCCGAGGCTTCATCGGTGATGACTGCATCAGCCACCAGGCTATCGGCCAATGCGCGGTGCAAGGCGCCGAGGCGGAACATTTGCGGGGTGTAGGCTTGCCAGATCAGGCTACGGTCAATGGTTTCCGCCACCCGCCCGTGCTTGTCGACACGCTTGAGGGTGTCGCGGGCCGGTACGGCGAGCAAGCCACCCACTGGGTCGTCCGCCAACTGCATCAATAACGTGTCGAGGTCTTCGCGGCTCAGGTTCGGCCGCGCAGCATCGTGCACCAGCACCCAGTCGTCATCGCTGGCGCCCAGGGCATTGAGTTGCAGCAGTGCATTGAGCACCGAGCCTGAGCGCTCTGCCCCGCCGTCCGCGCGCTGGATACGCGGGTCGGCAGCACACGCCAGGTTGGGCCAGTAAGGATCATCGACCGCCAGACTGACCACCAGCCCCTTGAGGCTCGGATGGTCGAGAAAACAGCCAAGGCTGTGTTCGAGAATAGTGCGCCCGCCCAACTGCAGATACTGCTTGGGACGGTCCGCGGCCATACGGGCACCGACGCCCGCGGCAGGAATCACGGCCCAGAAGGCCGGCAAACAGGCGCTCATTGGGCCAACTGGTAGAGGGTTTCGCCCTCCTTGACCATGCCCAATTCATGACGAGCCCGCTCTTCAACGGTCTCCATGCCTTTTTTCAACTCAAGCACTTCGGCATCGAGCACACGGTTGCGCTCCAGCAACACCTCGTTCTCGGCGTGCTGCGCGGCAATTTGCTGGGTCAGGTCGGTCACCTGCGCCAGACTGCCATTGCCCACCCAAAGGCGGTACTGCAGGCCAGCCAGCAGCAAGAGCAGGACGAGGAACAACCAATTGGGACTGCGCATCGAATATCGGGTATCCAGTGAAAAAAGACAGCCATGCAAAACTTTTGAAGCAACTGATAGCACGAAGCCTGGAAGACCCAGGCTTGTGCTTGATAGGCATCAGATTAGTGCGCAAATTCACTCTACAGCGAGTTATCCGACACAATCCTTTGTCTTTTTACCATCAACTACTCAGCCGCGAAACTCGCCACGACCGTTGTATTTGGCTTTTCCGCCCAGTTGCTCTTCGATACGCAGCAATTGGTTGTACTTGGAAACGCGGTCGGAACGGCACAGGGAACCGGTTTTGATCTGGCCCGCCGAGGTGCCCACAGCCAGGTCGGCAATGGTCGAATCTTCGGTTTCGCCGGAGCGGTGGGAGATCACGGCGGTGTAGCCCGCAGCCTTGGCCATCTGGATGGCTTCCAGGGTTTCGGTCAGGGTGCCGATCTGGTTGAACTTGATCAGGATCGAGTTGGCGATCTTCTTGTCGATGCCTTCTTTCAGGATCTTGGTGTTGGTCACGAACAGGTCGTCACCGACCAGTTGGATCTTCTCGCCGATCTTGTCGGTAAGGATTTTCCAACCGTCCCAGTCAGACTCGTCCAGGCCGTCTTCGATCGAGATGATCGGGTAGCGCTGGGTCAGGCCCTTCAGGTATTCCGCGAAACCTTCGGAGTTGAACACCTGGCCTTCGCCGGACAGGTTGTACTTGCCATCTTCGTAGAACTCGCTGGCCGCGCAGTCCAGGGCCAGGGTCACGTCGGTGCCCAGCTTGTAGCCAGCGTTGGCCACGGCTTCGGAGATCACTTTCAGTGCATCTTCGTTGGACGCCAGGTTCGGTGCAAAACCACCTTCGTCACCCACTGCTGTGCTCAGGCCACGGGCCTTCAGTACCGCTTTGAGGTGATGGAAAATCTCGGTACCCATGCGCAGGCCTTCGGAGAAGGTCTTGGCGCCCACTGGCTGCACCATGAATTCCTGGATATCGACGTTGTTGTCTGCGTGCTCGCCACCGTTGATGATGTTCATCATTGGGACTGGCATCGAGTACACGCCCGGAGTGCCGTTCAGATTGGCAATGTGCGCGTACAGCGGCAGGTCCTGGTCCTGGGCGGCAGCCTTGGCAGCTGCCAGGGATACAGCGAGGATCGCATTGGCGCCGAGGCTGCCTTTGTTTTCAGTGCCGTCGAGCTTGATCATCGCGTGATCGAGGGCTTTCTGGTCCAGCGGGTCCTTGCCCAGCAACAGGTCGCGGATCGGACCGTTGATGTTGGCTACTGCCTTGAGGACACCCTTGCCCAGGTAACGGCTCTTGTCGCCATCACGCAGTTCCAGCGCTTCGCGCGAACCGGTGGAAGCACCGGACGGCGCGCAGGCGCTGCCGATGATGCCGTTATCGAGAAGCACGTCGGCTTCGACGGTGGGGTTGCCACGGGAGTCGAGAACTTCACGACCTTTGATGTCGACGATTTTTGCCATTGTTGTAAACACTCCAAAGTTGACGAAAACGACGCAGCTGAAGGAAATCTTTTGACCGACCGCAAGGGTGGAACAACGGGGCAGGCTTGCAGACGACAAGACTCAGGCCCGGGGGCCTGAGCATAAAGCGCGGAAAGTTTACCGGAGAAACGCGGGTTACGCGGTCTCTACCGTCGGAAAACTCTTGACCAGTTCGTCCAATTGCTTGAGTTGGGCCAGGAATGGCTCCAGCTTGTCCAGGCGCAGAGCGCAAGGACCGTCGCACTTGGCGTTGTCCGGATCCGGGTGGGCTTCCAGGAACAGGCCTGCCAGGGACTGGCTGATACCGGCCTTGGCCAGATCCAGTACCTGGGCACGTCGGCCACCGGCGGAATCGGCTCGACCACCAGGCATTTGCAGCGCATGGGTCACGTCGAAGAACACCGGGTATTCGAACTGTTTCATGATGCCGAAACCAAGCATGTCCACCACGAGGTTGTTGTAGCCGAAGCTCGAACCACGCTCGCAGAGGATCAACTGGTCATTACCCGCTTCCACGCACTTGTTCAGGATGTGTTTCATCTCCTGGGGCGCGAGGAACTGGGCTTTCTTGATATTGATCACAGCGCCGGTCTTGGCCATCGCGACGACCAGGTCGGTCTGGCGCGACAGGAAGGCCGGCAACTGGATGATGTCGCATACCTCGGCGACCACACCAGCCTGTTCAGGCTCGTGGACGTCGGTGATGATCGGCACGCCGAAGGCTTGCTTGATGTCCTGGAAGATCCGCATGCCTTCTTCAAGGCCCGGGCCGCGATAGGAGGTCACGGACGAACGGTTCGCCTTGTCGAAGCTGGCCTTGAATACATAAGGGATACCCAATTTCTCGGTAACCTTTACGTACTCTTCACAGACCTGCATCGCCATGTCGCGGCTTTCCAGCACGTTCATGCCGCCAAACAGCACCATGGGCTTGTCGTTGGCAATTTCGATGTCGCCTACGCGAATGATCTTCTGGGCCATCAGGTTTACGCCTTCTTCTGATGTTGCGTCAGTGCTGCTTTAACGAAACCGCTGAACAACGGGTGACCGTCGCGCGGCGTCGAAGTGAACTCAGGGTGGAACTGGCAAGCGACGAACCATGGATGATCCGGGGCTTCGACCACTTCAACCAGCTTGCCATCACCGGAGCGACCGGAGATTTTCAGGCCAGCCGCTTTGATCTGCGGCAGCAGGTTGTTGTTCACTTCGTAACGGTGACGGTGACGCTCGACGATCACGTCCTTGCCGTAGCAGTCGTGCACCAGCGAGCCGGACTCCAGCAGGCAATCCTGTGCGCCAAGGCGCATGGTGCCGCCCAGGTCGGAGCTTTCGGTACGGGTTTCGACAGCGCCGGTGGCATCTTCCCACTCGGTGATCAGGCCCACGACCGGGTGGCCGCTGGTGTGATCGAACTCGGTGGAGTTGGCGTCTTTCCAGCCCAGCACGTTACGAGCGAACTCGATAACGGCCACTTGCATGCCCAGGCAGATACCCAGGTAAGGCACCTTGTTCTCACGAGCGTACTGCACGGCAGTGATCTTGCCTTCCACGCCACGCAGGCCGAAACCGCCTGGCACGAGGATCGCATCCACACCTTCGAGCAGCGCGGTGCCCTGGTTTTCGATGTCTTCGGAGTCGATGTAGCGCAGGTTGACCTTGGTACGGTTGCTGATGCCCGCGTGGCTCATCGCTTCGATCAGCGACTTGTACGCGTCCAGCAGCTCCATGTACTTGCCAACCATGGCGATGGTGACTTCGTGCTCAGGGTTGAGCTTGGCGTCAACCACCGCTTCCCACTCGGACAGGTCCGCGCCATTGCACTGCAGGCCGAAACGCTCGACCACAAAATCATCCAGGCCCTGGGAATGCAGGATGCCTGGGATCTTGTAGATGGTATCGGCGTCTTCCAGGGCAATCACCGCACGTTCTTCAACGTTGGTGAACTGGGCGATCTTGCGACGCGAGGAAATGTCGATCGGGTGATCGGAGCGGCATACCAGCACGTCCGGCTGCAGGCCGATGGAACGCAGTTCCTTGACCGAGTGCTGGGTAGGCTTGGTTTTGGTTTCGCCAGCGGTGGCGATGTACGGCACCAGGGTCAGGTGCATCAGCATCGCGCGCTTGGCGCCGACTTCGAAACGCAACTGGCGGATGGCTTCGAGGAACGGTTGGGATTCGATGTCACCCACGGTGCCACCGATCTCGACCATCGCCACGTCGGCATCGCCTGCACCCTTGATGATGCGGCGCTTGATTTCGTCGGTGATGTGCGGGATCACCTGGATGGTTGCACCCAGGTAGTCACCACGGCGCTCCTTGCGCAGCACGTGCTCGTAGACACGGCCGGTGGTGAAGTTGTTGTTCTGGGTCATGGTCGTGCGGATGAACCGCTCGTAGTGGCCCAGGTCCAGGTCGGTCTCGGCGCCGTCGTGGGTGACGAACACTTCACCGTGCTGGAACGGGCTCATGGTGCCCGGGTCGACGTTGATGTACGGGTCCAGCTTGAGCATGGTGACCTTAAGTCCCCGCGCCTCCAGGATGGCCGCCAACGAAGCGGAGGCAATGCCTTTCCCCAATGAAGAAACAACACCGCCCGTGACGAATATGTAGCGCGTCATGAAAAACCCTAGAAGTCTGCGTTAAAGCGGTCGGAGCCGCCGGGGAAAGCGAAGGAAGGCCGAAGCCCCCGATCACCTGCATTAATCACAGTGCACCTTTCAAAAAAACCGCCGCGTTGTGACAGACCAGCAATGGAACACCGGTACGTTGATCGCTACACATTTTTTGGAATCGCCCAGCAAAGACTGCTTGGTAATCGGCAACAACTGTGTTTCAGGAGAATCCACAGAAGTTGTATCAAGAAGGGAGCGTAGTCTACCGGAAAGGCGCTATCAGCTCAAACCTTGATCGCAGGTTGGTGGCGCCCAATGTAATTGCCAGTCATCCCCCTGCCCTGTCGAGGCCCCTGCCAGGTTGGCCACGGCCACCAGACGGCTACCCTGGTAGAGCAGCGGCAATCTGCCACGGATAAAGCCCGGTACAGCCGTTTCGTTGAGCAGACGCTTGAGGTCGCGCCGGCCACGGCCGGGCACGTCCATGACTTCACCGCCCTGGCGGTAGCGGATGCTCAAAGGGCCTTCAGGGGCATGCCCGCTGAAATACAACTGCCCGTTGCCAGGTAACTGTAGTGGGTTTTGCGGGTGCGACCAGCTCAAAGGACTGTCGGAAAACTCTGACCAATTGGTAGGTATCCACCAGATACGATCGTTGCAACGCTGCAATTGGCCGTCAGCCAAACGCCACACCGGCTGCGCGTCCTCCTTGGCATCGCGCAAGGCGCTCCAGCCAACCCAATGTTCGCTGTCAGGCATCGCCGTCAACGGCGCCAGCCAATAGCGCAGGACGTTGCGCTGCCGAGCGTCGGAAAGATCGCGCAGTGGCGCAAGTGCCAACGATGGCAGCGCCAGCCAGGGAAACGCCGACGGCAGTTGAGCGGCCTGCATATCCAGTTGCGCCAACTCATCGAGCAGCTCCTGGGCCTGCGCCAGATGCCCGGCAGTACGGGCCAGGCTATTCACGGCCCGGGGCCAGCGCGCCGTAAGTACGGGAAACACATGATGGCGCAGGTAATTCCGGGAAAAGCGTGGGTCGCCGTTGGAGGGGTCTTCGATCCAGCTCAACTGCTGCTCGCGGGCGTAAGTTTCCAGTTCGGCTCGCGACACCTCCAGCAGCGGCCGCATCAGGTGCCCCCCACCCAAAGATCGCTGGGCGGGCATGCCGGTGAGGCCCCGCACTCCCGCGCCCCGCAGCAGGCGAAACAGCAAGGTCTCGGCCTGATCGTCACGGTGCTGGCCAGTGAGTAGCAACTCACCTGGGCCGATTGCCTCGGCGAACGCCTGGTAGCGCGCGTCACGGGCCGCACGCTCCAGGCTTGCACCCGATGGCACCTGCACACGCATGACCCGCAGCGGCACACCGGCGGCATCACAGACCGCCTGGCAATGGGCTGGCCACGCGTCGGCCGCAACCTGGAGGCCGTGGTGAACATGGATAGCCTGCAGTGGCGGCAAGGATTGGGTTTTTGCCAGATCGGCAAGGAGGTGCAGCAGAACCGTGGAGTCGAGTCCGCCGGAGTAGGCGATCTGCCAGGCCGGGGCGTCGCGCCAGGGGGCCAGGGTTTGCAGGAGTTTGGCGGTTAGAGTTGGTTTCATCGCACGTTACCGCCGCAAAACTGGAATACGTTAGCCAAGCATATACAACGCCAATGTGGGAACGGGCTTGCCCGCGACAGCGGTGTACCAGTCAACCCATCTGGCACTGACACATTGCTATCGCGGGCAAGCCCGCTCCCACAGGGTAATGCAGTAGCTTAGAGACCGTAGCTCATCAGGCGCTCGTAACGACGGGCCAGCAGCGCCTCGTTGTCGAATTTCTTGAGCATGTCCAACTGCGCGCAGAGTTCGGCGCGGATGGTGGCCGATGCGGCCGCCGGGTCGCGGTGGGCGCCGCCCAGGGGTTCGGCAATCACTTTGTCGACGATACCCAGGCCTTTCAGGCGATCAGCGGTGATCCCCATGGCTTCGGCAGCATCCGGGGCCTTTTCTGCGGTTTTCCACAGGATCGAGGCGCAGCCTTCCGGCGAGATCACCGCATAGGTGGAGTATTGCAGCATGTTCAGTTGGTCGCAGACGCCAATGGCCAGCGCACCACCGGAACCGCCTTCACCGATCACGGTAGCGATGATCGGGGTTTTCAGACGCGCCATCACGCGCAGGTTCCAGGCAATCGCTTCGCTCTGGTTGCGCTCTTCAGCGTCGATGCCTGGGTAGGCGCCAGGGGTGTCGATAAAAGTCAGGATCGGCATTTTGAAACGTTCAGCCATTTCCATCAGGCGGCAGGCCTTGCGGTAGCCTTCCGGACGCGGCATGCCGAAGTTGCGACGCACTTTCTCACGCACTTCACGGCCTTTCTGGTGACCGATCACCATCACTGGCTGGTCATCCAGGCGAGCAATGCCGCCGACAATCGCCGCGTCATCGGAGAAGTGGCGGTCGCCATGCAGCTCGTCGAATTCGGTGAAGATGTGGTCGATGTAGTCCAGGGTGTACGGACGGCGCGGGTGGCGGGCCAGGCGCGCGATCTGCCAACTGGTCAGCTTGCCGAAGATGTCTTCGGTGAGCGTCTTGCTCTTGTCTTGCAGGCGGGAGATTTCATCGCCGATATTCAGCGAATTGTCATTGCCGACCAGGCGCAGCTCTTCGATCTTGGCTTGCAGGTCAGCGATCGGCTGTTCGAAATCAAGAAAATTCGGGTTCATAAGCGTCCGTCTTGGGTCGACGGCCAGGGAGTGCCTGGCCAGCCGGTTGTCTATTCGCGCCCTACCTTAAGGGAGAGGCGCGTCAAGGTCGAGATTAAATGTCGAGTCGAGGTCAGGGGTACAAGGGCAGCCCTGACCGTCAACGGTATTGGAGGAAGACGTTGTCACGCCCGAACTGGTCACGCAATGCTTGAATCAAGCCATCAGCCGGGTCAATTCGCCACGTCTCGCCAAACTGCAACATCGCCTTGGCATCGCTGCCGGTGTACTCCATGGTCACCGGGCACGCACCACGGTGACGTTTGAGCAGATCCCCCAGCCAGCGTAGCTGATCGCCCTTGAGCGCTTCGGTTTTCACCTTCAGGCGTAGGCTTTCGGCCAGGTTGGTGCGGGCATCTTCCATGCTCATTACGCGTTTGATCCGCAGGCGCAGGCCGCCGGAGAAGTCATCGTTGCTGACCTCGCCCTCCACCACCACCATCGCGTCGGTCTGCAACAGCGACTGCGCAGAATGGAACGCATCGGCAAACAGCGACGCTTCGATACGCCCGGAGCGGTCGTCGAGGGTGATGAAACCCATCTTGTCGCCCTTTTTGTTCTTCATTACCCGCAGGGCAATGATCATCCCGGCGACGGTCTGGGTATCGCGCGCCGGTTTCAGGTCGATGATGCGCTGGCGGGCAAAACGCCGGATTTCGCCCTCATATTCGTCAATCGGGTGGCCGGTGAGGTACAGGCCCAGGGTGTCTTTTTCACCCTTGAGGCGTTCCTTGAGGGTCAGCTCCTTGGCCTTACGGTGGTTAGCGTACACATCGGCATCTTCTTCGACGAACAACCCGCCAAACAGGTCGGCATGCCCACTGTCATGGGTGCGGGCGGTTTGTTCAGCGGCCTTGATCGCTTCTTCCATGGCGGTCAGCAGTACCGCGCGGTTACGGTCGATATTGGCCTGGTAGGCCTTCGACTCGTCATGGAAGTACGGACCAAGACGGTCAAGTGCGCCGCTGCGGATCAGGCCATCGAGGGTACGTTTGTTGATGCGCTTGAGGTCGACCCGGGCGCAGAAGTCGAACAGGTCCTTGAACGGACCGTCCTGGCGCGCCTCGGTAATCGCCTCAACCGGGCCTTCGCCCACGCCCTTGATCGCCCCCAGGCCATAAATGATGCGGCCTTCGTCGTTCACCGTGAACTTGAACTCCGAGGCGTTCACGTCCGGCGCGTCGAGGCGCAGCTTCATGGTCCGCACTTCTTCGATCAAGGTCACGACCTTGTCGGTGTTGTGCATATCCGCCGACAGCACCGCCGCCATGAACGGCGCCGGGTAGTGGGCCTTCAGCCAGGCAGTCTGGTACGACACCAGGCCGTAGGCGGCGGAGTGGGATTTGTTGAAACCATAACCGGCGAATTTTTCCACCAGGTCAAAGATGTTACCGGCCAGGTCGGCGTCGATATTGTTGGTGGCACAACCCTCAATGAAGCCGCCGCGCTGCTTGGCCATTTCCTCGGGTTTTTTCTTACCCATGGCCCGGCGCAGCATGTCCGCACCACCAAGGGTGTAGCCGGCCATGACCTGGGCGATCTGCATCACCTGTTCCTGATACAGGATGATGCCGTAGGTCGGTGCCAGTACCGGCTTGAGGCCTTCGTACTGGTAGTCGGAGTGCGGGTAAGCCAGTTCGGCGCGCCCGTGCTTCCGGTTGATAAAGTCGTCCACCATGCCCGATTGCAGCGGGCCCGGACGGAACAGGGCCACCAGTGCGATCAAGTCTTCCAGGCAGTCGGGCTTGAGCTTTTTGATCAGCTCCTTCATGCCGCGGGATTCAAGCTGGAACACCGCAGTGGTTTCGGCTTTTTGCAGCAGCGCGTAGGTAGGTTTGTCGTCCAGTGGGATAAAAGCGATATCCAGCGGCGCTTCATCCACCTTGGCGCGTTCACGGTTGATGGTCTTGAGCGCCCAGTCGATGATCGTCAGGGTACGCAGGCCGAGGAAGTCGAACTTCACCAGGCCGGCCGCCTCCACGTCATCCTTGTCGAACTGGGTTACCAGGCCATCGCCTTCTTCGTCGCAATAGATCGGCGAAAAGTCTGTCAGCTTGGTCGGCGCGATTACCACGCCACCGGCGTGCTTACCAACGTTACGCACCACGCCTTCGAGCTTGCGCGCCATGTCCCAGATTTCGGCGGCTTCTTCATCGACCTTGATGAAGTCGCGCAGGATTTCTTCCTGCTCGTAGGCCTTTTCCAGGGTCATGCCGACTTCAAAGGGGATCATCTTCGACAGACGATCCGCCAGGCCGTAGGACTTGCCCTGCACCCGCGCCACGTCACGAATTACCGCCTTGGCCGCCATGGAACCAAAGGTGATGATCTGGCTTACAGCGTTACGGCCATATTTCTCGGCCACATATTCGATGACACGGTCGCGACCATCCATGCAGAAGTCGACGTCGAAGTCGGGCATCGATACCCGTTCCGGGTTCAGGAACCGTTCGAACAGCAGGTCATATTCCAGCGGGTCGAGGTCGGTGATCTTCTGCACATAAGCCACCAGCGAGCCGGCACCCGACCCCCGGCCAGGGCCCACCGGCACGCCGTTGCTTTTGGCCCACTGGATAAAGTCCATTACGATCAGGAAGTAACCGGGGAACCCCATCTGGATAATGATATCCAGCTCGAAGTTCAGCCGGTCGACATACACCTGGCGCTTGGCCTCGTAGTCTTCGGTGGTGTCCTTGGGCAGCAGGACGGAAAGACGCTCTTCCAGGCCATCGAACGACACCTTGCGGAAATACTCGTCGATGGTCATGCCATCGGGAATCGGGAAGTTGGGCAAAAAGTGTTTGCCCAGCTTCACTTCGATATTGCAGCGCTTGGCAATTTCGACGGAGTTTTCCAGGGCCTCGGGCAAGTCGCTGAACAGCTCAGCCATTTCCTCGGCGCTTTTGAGGTACTGCTCTTCGCTGTAGTTCTTCGAGCGACGCGGATCGTCCAGCGCCCGGCCTTCGCCGATACACACGCGGGTTTCGTGGGCCTCGAAGTCTTCCTTCTTGATAAAACGCACATCGTTGGTGGCGACCAGCGGCGCACCCAGCTTTTCGGCCAGGGCCACGGCAGCGTGCAGGTGCTCTTCGTCGTTGGGGCGATTGGTGCGCTGAACTTCCAGGTAGAAGCGGTCAGGGAACACCGCCATCCACTCCCGGGCGAGCACTTCTGCCTCCTGGGGATTGCCGCCCAGCAAGGCGAGGCCGACCTCCCCTTCCTTGGCAGCCGACAGCATAATCAGCCCTTCGCTGGCCTCGGCTACCCATTCGCGCTCGATGATGATCGAGCCGTTGCGCTGGCCGTCGATAAAACCGCGGGAAATCAGTTCAGTCAGGTTGCGATAACCCACGCCGTTCATCGCCAACAGGCTGATGCGACTCAAGGCGTTATCGGGGTCTTTGTTGGACAGCCACAAGTCGGCGCCGCAGATCGGCTTGATGCCGGCGCCCATGGCGCTCTTGTAGAACTTGACCAGGGAGCACATGTTGTTCTGGTCGGTCACCGCCACGGCCGGCATATTCATGCCCACCAGGGTTTTGACCAGCGGTTTGATCCGTACCAGGCCGTCGACCAGGGAGTATTCAGTGTGCAGGCGCAGGTGAACGAATGAAGCCGGCATAGTGATCCTGTCTAGATACGTGTGAAAACAACAAGGCCCGGATTGTACCGGGCCTTGAGTAAAACATCAGCCTGCGCCTAAAGCTCGACCAGGCTTTCGCGCACCTCATAAGCCTGGCGTACCGGGGCAAACGAGCGGCGGTGGATCGGCGTCGGGCCCAATCGAGCCAGGGCTTCCAGATGAACGGGCGTCGGGTAGCCTTTATGGCCGCCTATGCCATAGCCCGGATAGATCAATTCGAACGCCGCCATCTCACGGTCACGACTGACCTTGGCCAGGATGGAGGCGGCGGCAATTGCCGGCACCTTACTATCACCCTTGACCACCGCCTCGGCCGGCATCGCCAGCTTCGGGCAGCGATTGCCGTCGATCATCGCCAGCTTGGGGGTGATGTGCAGGCCCTCGACGGCGCGCTGCATGGCCAGCATCGTGGCATGCAGGATGTTCAGTTCGTCGATTTCTTCGACTTCGGCCCGGGCGATATGCCAGCTGAGGGCTTTTTCGCAAATTTCATCAAAAAGCTTTTCACGACGGGCTTCGGTGAGCTTCTTCGAGTCGTTGAGACCGAGGATCGGACGATTCGGATCAAGAATCACCGCCGCCGTGACCACCGCGCCGCACAACGGGCCGCGCCCTACTTCATCGACACCGGCGACCAGTTCGTGGGTTTGGGCGACCAGGCTGAAATCCAGGCCCATTTGCGTCTTCATAGGGTTTCCTGCTGGCGGCCGATCAAGGTCAACACGGCGTCTGCGGCCTGGTTCGACGCATCACGGCGCAAGGTACGGTGAATTTCGTCAAAGCCGCGGGTTTGCTCTTCGCCACCGTCGATCAACGGCAGAATGTTCTGGGCCAAGGCCTCGGGGGTAGCAGCGTCCTGCAGCAACTCCGGCACCAACAACCGCTGGGCCAGCAGGTTGGGCAAGGAGATGTACGGGCTTTTGACCATGCGCTTGAGAATCCAGTAGGTCAGCGGCGCAAGGCGATAGGCCACAACCATCGGCCGCTTGTAGAGCAAAGCCTCCAGCGTGGCGGTACCGGAGGCGATCAACACCGCATCACAGGCCGCCAGGGCCAGGTGCGAACCACCGTCGAGCAGGGTCAACGGCAGGTCACGTCCTACCAGCAAGGCCTCGATCTGTGCACGCCGTTGCGGGCTGGCGCACGGCAGTACAAACCGCACCCCGGGCTTCAAGGCCAGCAGACGCTCGGCCGCATCGAAAAACAGTGCGCCCAGGCGCCCGACTTCACCGCCACGGCTACCGGGCATCAACGCCACCAGCGGCCCGTCGGGCAGGCCCAACGCGGCGCGGGCGGCGGCGCGATCAGCCTGCAGCGGAATGGTATCGGCAAGGGTGTGGCCGACAAACCTGACCGGCACGCCCTTCTCTTCGTAGAACCGCGCCTCGAAAGGCAGCAGGGTCAGCATCAGGTCGCAGCCTTCGCGGATCTTCAGCACACGCTTTTGCCGCCACGCCCATACGGACGGGCTGACGTAATGCACGGTCTTGATCCCGGCCTGACGCAGTTTGAGTTCGATATTGAGGGTGAAGTCCGGTGCGTCGATACCGATAAAGACGTCCGGTTTTTCTGCAATCAGGGTCTGGATCAGCAGTTTGCGCCGAGCCAGCAGCTCGCGCAGGCGCCCCAGCACTTCCACCAGCCCCATGACCGACAAACGCTCCATGGGAAAGTAGGAAGTCAGGCCTTCGGCCTGCATCAGCGGGCCGCCGACCCCAATGAATTCAACGGCTGGATGCTGCGCCTTGATGGCGCGCATCAGGCCAGCGCCGAGGATATCGCCGGAAGCTTCTCCGGCCACCAATGCAATACGCAGCGTGGCCATGATCAGCGGGTGATGCCGCGAGTCGATGCCTGGATCGAATCGCGGAAGATGGCAACTTCTGGAAACAGCGCCGCCGGCTCGGCCAGCTCGGCCAGCGCCTGGTCAACCGTCAGCCCCTGGCGATACACCACTTTGTAAGCGCGGCGCAGGGCGTGGATGGCATCTTCGCTGAAACCACGTCGGCGCATGCCTTCGAAGTTCATGCTGCGGGCTTCGGCAGGGTTGCCAAAAACCGTGACGAACGCCGGTACATCCTTGCCAATAGCGGTACCCATGCCGGAAAAGCTATGGGCACCAATATGACAGTACTGATGCACCAGGGTGAAACCGGAAAGAATCGCCCAGTCGTCAACGTGCACATGGCCGGCCAGCGCAGTGTTATTGACGAGGATGCAGTGGTTGCCGATCACACTGTCGTGACCGATATGGGCGTAGGCCATCACCAGATTGTGATCACCCAGGGTCGTTTCCGCCCGATCCTGCACTGTGCCACGATGAATGGTCACGCCTTCACGAATGATGTTGTGATCACCGATTACCAGGCGGGTTTCCTCACCCTTGTACTTCATGTCCGGCGTATCTTCGCCTACCGAGGAGAACTGGTAGATGCGGTTGTGTTTGCCAATGCGGGTCGGACCCTTGAGGATCACGTGCGGCCCGATGACAGTCCCCTCGCCGATTTCCACACCTGCGCCGATGATCGACCAGGGGCCGACCTCAACGTCGGCGGCCAGCACGGCCGTCGGATCGATGATTGCGCGAGGGTCAATCAAACTCATAGTTTGCGTTCCGCACAGATGATTTCGGCGGAACACACAGGCTTGCCGTCAACGGAGGCCTGGCATTCGAATTTCCAGATCTGGCGCTTGCAGCTCACGAACTTGGCTTCCAGGATCAACTGGTCACCTGGGGTGACCGGGTTGCGGAAGCGCAGCTTGTCGGAGCCCACGAAATAGTAAAGCGTGCCATCGGCAGGCTTGAGGTCGAGCATTTTAAAACCGAGGATACCAGCGGCCTGGGCCATTGCCTCAATGATCAGCACGCCCGGCATGATCGGATGCGCGGGAAAGTGACCGTTGAAGAATGGTTCGTTGATGCTGACATTCTTGTAGGCACGAATGCGCTTTTCCTCAACATTCAGTTCCACTACACGGTCCACCAGCAGGAACGGGTAACGGTGAGGCAGGTATTCGCGAATCTCGTTGATGTCCATCATTTCGGGGGGAAGCCTGTAATAAAGATTGGGAGCGCGCGGACTAAGGCACGCCCCTCTAGCAAATCAAGAAGGCAGTCTAGCTGCTGTGCACACTTGATATGGAAATGGTATCAGCCATCTGATGAAACATTACTGCCAGGGGTCACGTCCCCAACACGCTTTTCCAGATGTTTCAGGCGCCGCGCCATGTCGTCGAGCTGCCTTAAACGGGCCGCGCTCTTGCGCCACTCGGCCGCGGGTTGCATCGCTGTACCGGAAGAGTAGGCCCCTGGCTCGGTAATCGAGTGGGTCACCATGGTCATGCCGGTAATGAATACGTTGTCGCAGATTTCAATATGGCCCACCAAGCCGACACCGCCGGCCAGCATGCAATGCTTGCCGATCTTGGTGCTGCCAGAGATACCGACACACGCGGCCATGGCCGTGTGATCGCCAATCTGTACGTTGTGGGCGATCTGGATCTGGTTGTCCAGCTTCACACCATTGCCAATCACGGTATCGGCCAGGGCCCCGCGATCGACGGCAGTGTTGACGCCAATCTCCACATCATCACCGATCAGCACACCGCCGACCTGGGCGATCTTCTGCCAGATGCCCTTCTCGTTGGCGAAGCCAAAGCCTTCGCCGCCGATCACGGCACCCGACTGAATCACCACTCGCTGCCCGATACGCACATCGTGGTACAGGGTCACGCGCGGCGCGAGCCAGCCACCTGCAGCGATTTCACTGCGGGCACCGATAAAGCAATGAGCGCCTACGGTCACACCGGCGCCAATGCGCGCACCACTCTCGATCACCACAAAAGCCCCGATGCTCGCCGCAGGATCTACCTGAGCATCATCGGCGATGACAGCAGAAGGATGGATACCAGGAGCCGCTTTGGGTTTCGGATCGAACAGGTGCGACACCCGCGCGTAAGCCGCGTAAGGGTCAGCCACCACCAGCGCATCCCCGGCAAACGTCTCGGCGTCAGCGGCCTTCAGCAATACGGCTGCAGCCTGGCTGTCGCCCAGGTATTTACGGTATTGGGGATTTGCGAGGAAGCTCAACTGAGCTGGGCCAGCCTCCTGCAAGGTGGCTAGCCCAGTGATTTCCTTCTCCGGGGAGCCACTCAAGGTAGCCCCCAGGAACTCGGCCAATTGACCGAGTTTGATAGTCGCGGTCATGGCTTACTTCAGCTGGTTCATGCGCTCGATCACCTGGCGGGTGATGTCGTATTGAGGCTTGACGTCAATCACGGCGCCACGCTCGAAGACCAGGTCAAAGGCACCTTTCTTGATGACTGCTTCCACGGCGCTGTCGAGTTTTGGCTTCAGTTGCTTGAGCATTTCACGGTCAGCAACAGCCTTGGCTTCGTTCAGCTCCTTGGACTGGAACTGATAGTCACGGGCCTTTTGCTTGAATTCAAGCTCCAGACGCTCACGCTCGCCTTGCTGCATTTTATCGCCACCGGCGACCAGACGATCCTGGATGCCCTTGGCGCTGCTTTCCAGGGTCTTGAGCTTGGTCAGTTGCGGACCAAATTTCTTCTCGGCATCCACGGCGTACTTCTTGGCCGCATCGGATTCCAGCAGAGCCATCTGATAGTTCAGGACGGCGATTTTCATTTCGGCAAACGCCGGGGTCGCTACCAGCACAGTTGCCAGAAGAACCAATTGAGTCAACTTACGCACGATGCACTCCTACAGAATCCGTTGTCGTTATCTTGGGTCGGACGCTTAGAACGTCTGGCCGAGGGAAAATTGGAAAATCTGGGTTTCAGCGTTATCCGGTTTCTTGACTGGCATCGCCAAGGCGAAGCTCAGAGGACCCAGGGCAGTAATCCAGGTCACACCCACACCCACGGAACTGGCCAGATTGCTCAGGCTGACGTCGTTGCACTGGGTGTTGGACTTCAAGCCGCTTGGGTTACGGATCTGCTCGCACTTGGAGTCGAATACGTTACCCACATCCCAGAAGACCGAGGTCCGCAGGGAACGCTGGTCCTTGACGAACGGCAGCGGGAACAGAATTTCCGCACCACCTTGAATCAGCACGTTACCACCGAATGGCAGCGGATCATTGTCCGAGTCACGCACGGTGCCGACGTTACCGGTTTCGGCAACACCACGGCTTGGCGTACCACGTGGACCCAGGGTGCTGTCCTTGAAGCCACGTACCGAGTTGAAACCACCGGCGTAGTAGTTCTCGTAGAACGGCAGGCCATCGGTCGAACCGTAGCCATCACCATAGCCCAGTTCCGTGTGCAGGCGCATGGTGTAGTTATCGCTCAACGGCGTGAACAACTGGCCACGGTAGTCGAGTTTGAAGAACGACAGGTCGCTACCAGGGGTGGTGGCTTCCAGGGTCAGGCTCTGGGAATGACCACGGGTCGCCAGCACGCCTTTGTTCAGGGTGGACTCGGACCAACCGGCCGAGGCCTTGAAGTTGAGGAACTTGTCACCTTCGCGGCGGGTGAAGTCGAAGATTTCGTCCACGGTGTAGACACCGGTCTTGATCTCATCCTGCTGCGCGGTCAGGCCGAAGGTCAGACGCGAAGTCTCACTGATCGGGTAGCCCACGTTGACACCGGCACCCAGGCTGTCGATCGCATAGCTTGCAACGTCGACGTCGAGGTCTTTGTAGTCCGTGGTGCGGTAGAAAGCGTTGTAGCCCAGGCTCACACCATCAGCAGTCCAGTAGGGGTCCACATAACCGAAGTTGTAGCGGCTCTGGTATTCACTGCGGGTCAGGCCGATGGAAACCTTGTTACCAGTACCCAGGAAGTTGTTCTGGGTGATCGAGCCACCAAGGATCAGGCCTGCACTCTGTGCAAAACCGACACTGGCGGTGATCGAGCCGGAGGCTTGTTCTTCCACGGCGTAGTTCACGTCGACCTGGTCATCCACACCCGGTACGGCCGGGGTTTCGACGTTGACTTCCTTGAAGAAGCCCAGGCGCTCAAGACGGGTCTTGGACTGGTCGATCAGGTAGGTCGAAGCCCAGCCACCTTCCATCTGACGCATTTCACGACGCAGCACTTCGTCCTCGGACTTGGTGTTGCCACGGAAGTTGATGCGGTTGACGTAGGCACGCTTGCCTGGATCGACGACAAAGGTGATGTCCACAGTGTGGTCATCATCGTGGGGGGTCGGCACGCCGTTGACGTTGGCGAAGGTATAGCCTTCGTTACCCAGGCGACGGGTGATCAGCTCGGAAGTCGTGGTCATCAGCTTGCGCGAGAACACCTGGTCCTTCTGGACCAGCAGCAGGGACTTGACCTGGTCTTCAGGCACTTTCAGGTCGCCGCTGAGCTTCACGTCACGAACGCGGTACTTCTCGCCTTCGTTGACGTTGACGGTGATGTACACGTGTTTCTTGTCCGGGGTGATGGACACCTGGGTCGAGGCGATATCCATGTTGATATAGCCACGGTCCAGGTAGTAGGAACGCAGGCGCTCCAGGTCACCGGAGAGTTTTTCACGGGCGTACTTGTCGTCGTTCTTGAAGAACGACAGCCAGTTAGTGGTCTTGAGTTCGAACAGGTCGATCAGGTCGTCGTCGGCGAACTTGGTGTTACCCACCACGTTGATGTGCTGGATCGCCGCCACAGTGCCTTCGTTGATGTTGACCTTCAGGCCGACACGGTTGCGCGGCTGCGGCACCACTTCGGTTTCCACGGAAGCGGAGTAACGGCCCTGGGCAACGTATTGACGTTGCAGCTCGTTACGCACGCCTTCGAGGGTGGCACGCTGGAAGATCTCGCCTTCGGCCAGGCCGGACTGTTTGAGACCCTTCATCAAGTCTTCAGTGGAGATCGCCTTGTTGCCTTCGATCTCGATACTGGCGACAGAAGGCCGCTCGACGACAGTGATGACCAGGACGTTGCCTTCACGACCCAGTTGGATATCTTGAAAGAAGCCGGTTTTGAACAGCGCACGAGTGGATTCCACCAGGCGACGGTCGTCAGCCTGTTCCCCAACGTTCAACGGCAAGGCGCCAAAGACGCTACCCGCGGAAACCCGCTGGAGGCCGTTGACGCGAATATCGGAGATGGTGAAGGACTCGGCGTGAACTTCGGCGATCATCAATACGGTGAGAACCGCAGTTAGCAGCAGACGTTTCATGAAGTCCTTTCTTATTCCAACTGGCAATAAACAAACTGCCGCAAAATGCGGCAGATTCGCAATTCAGCGAAGCGTTACAGACGTCCCAGATCGTTGACCAAGGCTAACAACATCACCCCGACCACCAAACTGATACCGATCTGTATCCCCCAACCCTGCACCCGATCCGACAAGGGGCGACCACGCACCCACTCGACGAGATAAAACAACAGATGCCCCCCATCCAATACTGGAATGGGCAACAAATTCAGAACTCCTAGGCTAATACTCAGATAAGCCAGGAAATTCAGGAAATCAGCAACGCCCGACTGGGCAGAAGCGCCCGCCACTTTAGCAATGGTTATCGGTCCACTCAAGTTTTTTACCGAGAGCTCGCCGAACAACATTTTCTTCAGCGAATCGAGGGTCAGCACACTCATGGTCCAAGTGCGTCTTGCACCTTCGCCAATTGCAGCCAACGGCCCGAAGCTGACCTCCCGCACCATCGATGGCGGCCATTCGACACCTTTGACCCCGGCACCCAGGTATCCGCCGGCTGCCTTGGCCTCTCCACGCACCGCGAGGGTAACAGGGACGTCGATTTGAGCACCGTCACGCTCAACTTTCAGCACAATTTTCGTATCAGGACGTACACGAACCAGATCGACCACTTGCTGCCAGTCACCCAGCACCTGACCATCCAGGGCCAGCAAACGATCACCGGTCTTCAGGCCGGCCGCCTGGGCCGGCCCCTTCGGATCGAGCTCAGCCAACACCGGCGGCAGTGCCGGGCGCCATGGACGAATGCCGAGGGACTTGATCGGATCAGGCTCATCAGCGCCCTTGAGCCACTTGTCCAGGACCAGCTCGCGCGGTGTCTCGGCCGTGGAGTCCTGCTCGCGCACTACCAGTTGTACGGTGCCGCTCTCACCCAGGCGGCGAACCAACTGCAGATTGACCGCCCCCCAGCCTGTAGTAGGCTCGCCATCAATAGCAACAATTTCCTGCCCGGCGCTCAAACCGGCCTTGGCGGCGATGCTGCCCGCCTCCACCGCACCGATGACCGGCCGCACTTGCTGGCTGCCCAGCATTGCCAGGACCCAGAAGAACACCATGGCCAGCAGGAAGTTGGCGATCGGGCCGGCAGCCACGATAGCGATCCGCTGACGAACGGTCTTGCGATTGAAAGATTGATCCAACTGATCAGCCGGCACTTCGCCTTCGCGCTCGTCGAGCATCTTGACGTAGCCACCCAGGGGAATAGCGGCAATCACGAATTCGGTGCCCTTGCGGTCGTGCCAGCGCAGCAGCGGCATGCCAAAACCCACGGAAAAGCGCAGGACTTTGACGCCACAACGGCGCGCCACCCAGAAATGACCGAATTCGTGGAAAGTGACCAGCACACCCAGAGCAACCAGGGTGCCGATAATCATGTAGAGCGCACTCATCTAATCTCTCCGCATTCCAATCCCGCGCCTGCCGACTAACCTGCGTGGCGTTTCAACCATTGCTCGGCCAAGACCCGGGCCTTGGCATCCGCCTCGAACACGGCGCCCAAATCATTCACGGCAACCACCGGCTCAAGGCTCAAAATTTCCTCGATGATACTCGCGATCTGTGGAAAGCGGATGCGCCGATCAAGAAACGCAGCAACCGCGACCTCATTCGCCGCATTGAGCATCGCCGGAGCGCTGTTGCCCGCCTCTGCCGCCTCACGTGCCAGGCGCAGGCAAGGGAAGCGCTGATCATCCGGTGCTTCGAAATCCAGGCGGGCAATAGCAAACAGGTCCAGGGGCGCCACACCCGAGTCAATCCGCTCTGGCCATGCCAGGGCATTGGCAATCGGCGTGCGCATGTCCGGGTTGCCCAACTGGGCCAGCACCGAGCCATCCACGTAGTCGACCAGGGAATGAATCACACTTTGCGGATGAATCACCACTTCGACCTGATCGGCGCGAGCATCAAACAACCAGCAGGCTTCGATCAGTTCCAGGCCCTTGTTCATCATGCTGGCCGAATCCACCGAGATCTTGCGCCCCATCGACCAATTGGGATGAGCGCAAGCCTGATCGGGAGAGACGTGCTCCAGCTCGGCCAGCGGCGTCTGACGGAACGGGCCGCCAGAGGCTGTCAGCAGGATACGCCGTACGCCGACCTGGCTCAGGCCGCGGGCAAAATCGCCCGGCATGCACTGAAAAATCGCGTTGTGTTCGCTGTCCAGCGGTAACAGTACCGCTGCGCTCTTGCGCACGGCCTGCATAAACAGCGCGCCGGACATGACCAGCGCTTCTTTATTGGCCAACAGGATCTTTTTGCCAGCATCCACCGCTGCGAGGGTTGGACGCAAACCCGCGGCGCCGACAATAGCAGCGACCACGGTATCCACTTCAGAGGCAGCGGACACCTGGCACAAGCCCTCCTCGCCGACCAACACCTGGGTCGACAGGCCCGCAGCCCGCAGATCGTCCTGCAAACCACGGGCAGCGGTCCCGTCCGGCACCACTGCGAACTGCGGCCGGTGCCGCACGCACAGCGCCAACAGCTCGCTCAAGCGACTGAAGCCGGTCAGGGCAAATACCTGGTAGCGCTCAGGGTGACGGGCAATCACATCCAGCGTGCTCAATCCGACCGAGCCGGTTGCCCCCAGCACGGTGACCTGCTGCAGGCGGCTCACGAAGCGGCCATCCACAACAATACGGCAAACACTGGGATCGCCGCCGTCAGGCTGTCGATGCGGTCCAGCACACCGCCATGGCCCGGCAGCAGGTTACTGCTGTCCTTGATGCCCGCCTGGCGCTTGAACATGCTTTCGGTCAGGTCGCCGACCACCGAGATCAGTACGACCACCGCCGCGCCCATCAGGGCCAGGAGGATTTGTTTGCCCCCCCAATCACGCATAACGCCAACAACCAGGGTAATCAACAACGTCAAGGCCAGCCCGCCGTATACCCCTTCCCAGCTCTTGCCGGGGCTGACCGCCGGGGCCAGCTTACGCTTGCCAAAGGCACGGCCGGAGAAGTACGCACCGATATCCGCGCCCCAGACCAGGACCATCACCGCCATGATCAACCAGTTGCCCAGGGCCATATGCTTGATATAGACCAGGCCCTGCCAGGCCGGCAGCAGGATCAGCAGGCCGATCACCAGCTTGCAGGCGACGCTGGACCACTTGCTGCTGGTCCGCGGATAGGTCAATACGAGGAATGTCGCCAACGCCCACCACAGCACCGCTGCCCCGAGCACCCAGGGTGCGACATCCGGCAGGATGTACATCAGGAACAGCAACAACGCGACAACGGCGGCGTACACCACCCGCGGCAGTTGTTCGGCAAACCCTGCCAGGCGCGCCCATTCCCAGGCGCCCAGGGTCACGACCAAACCAATGAACAGCGCAAAGCCTGCGCCTTCGAGCAGGAAAAACCCGCACAGGGCGATCGGCAGCAGGATCAGTGCCGTGATGATTCGTTGTTTAAGCATTAAACCCGGGCTCCAGCTTCGATCTGCTCGCTCGTTTTACCGAAGCGACGCTGACGGGAAGCGAAATCGGCCAGCGCATTACGCATGGCATCGTGTTTGAAGTCCGGCCAGAACAGGTCGGAGAAGTACAATTCGGTATAGGCCAACTGCCACAACAGGAAGTTGCTGATGCGGTGCTCGCCACCGGTACGGATGCACAGGTCCGGCAACGGCAGGTCGCCGGTCACCAGACAGGTTTGCAACAACTCGGGCGTGATGTCTTCCGGCCGCAGATGACCGGCCTGCACTTCACGCGCCAGGCGCTGCGCAGCCTGAGCAATGTCCCACTG
Source organism: Pseudomonas sp. FP2294 (assembly GCF_030687625.1). NCBI lineage: Bacteria > Pseudomonadati > Pseudomonadota > Gammaproteobacteria > Pseudomonadales > Pseudomonadaceae > Pseudomonas > Pseudomonas sp. FP2294. The sequence continues at coordinate 1,270,044 of NZ_CP117441.1, read as the reverse complement.
TCCGCCATAGTTGGCGGCGATTTGCAGGACGAAGCGGTTGCTGCCAGCAGTGATAGCCTCGGCCTCACGCATGGCCGTCTGCAGTTCCGGATGGAACCGCGAGCGATCGCCGATGATACGCAGGCTGATATTGTTGTCGTTCAGGCGCTTGGCCTCACGACGCAAGGCCTTGAAGAACAGGTCCATCAAGGCGCTGACCTCTTCGGCCGGGCGCTGCCAGTTTTCACTGGAGAAGGCAAACAAGGTCAACACCTCGACCTTGGCCTCGGCACACACCTCGATCACGGCCCGTACCGCATCGACACCCGCTTTATGCCCGGCGACACCCGGCATAAAGCGTTTTTTCGCCCAGCGATTATTCCCATCCATGATGATCGCGACATGGCGCGGCACCACAGAGGGCACAGTCTGCTTGGTCTTTTCCATGAAGGCGTCCTGACCCCTTATACGGCCATCAGGTCCTTTTCTTTCTCTTCCGTGGCCTTGGTGATCAGGGCCTCGGATTCCTTGGTCAACTTATCGATATCGGCGATGGCACGACGTTCTTCGTCTTCGCTGATTTCTTTGTCCTTGACCAGTTTCTTCAGGTCACCCAAGGCATCGCGACGGATGTTGCGCACGGCAACGCGAGCATCTTCAGCTGCGCTGCGCGCCTGCTTGGTGAAGCCCTTGCGGGTTTCTTCGGTCAGGGCCGGCATGGAGATCAGCAGCAACTCACCCAGGTTGGTCGGGTTGAGGTTCAGGCCAGCGCTCTGGATAGCCTTGTCGACAGCAGCGAGCATGTTGCGCTCGAAGGCCACGACCTGCAGGGTGCGCGAGTCTTTTACGGTCACGTTGGCCACGCCGCTCAGCGGGGTGTCGGAGCCGTAGTAAGGCACCATCACGCTGCCCAGGATGCTTGGGTGGGCCTTGCCGGTACGAATCTGGCCAAACGCGTGGTTCAGAGACTCCAGGGATTTTTGCATACGCGCTTGGGCGTCTTTCTTGATTTCATTGATCATTGTTGGCCTTCCTCGATCAGAGTCCCTTCTGCGCCGCCGTGTACGATATTCAGCAGGGCGCCGGGCTTGTTCATGTTAAATACGCGCAGCGGCATCTTATGGTCGCGGCACAGGCAGATTGCCGTCAGGTCCATCACACCCAGCTTGCGATCCAGCACTTCATCATAAGTCAGATGATCGAACTTCTCGGCATGCGGGTCTTTGAATGGATCGGCAGTGTAGACACCATCGACCTTGGTGGCCTTGAGCACTACGTCGGCATCAATTTCGATGGCACGCAGGCAGGCAGCCGAGTCGGTGGTGAAGAACGGGTTGCCGGTACCGGCGGCAAAAATCACCACCTCTTTGGCATTCAGGTGGCGCATGGCTTTGCGCCGATCATAATGATCGGTCACACCCACCATGGAAATGGCCGACATCACGATGGCCGAGATGTTGGCACGTTCCAGGGCGTCGCGCATGGCCAGGGCGTTCATCACAGTGGCCAGCATGCCCATGTGGTCGCCAGTGACCCGATCCATGCCAGCAGCACTGAGCGCGGCGCCACGGAACAGGTTGCCACCACCGATCACCAAGCCGACCTGGACGCCGATACCGACCAGTTGGCCGACTTCCAGCGCCATGCGGTCAAGCACCTTGGGATCGATCCCGAACTCTTCCGAGCCCATCAGGGCCTCGCCGCTAAGCTTGAGTAGAATGCGTTTATAGCGAGCCTGATAACCACTGCCCTGCTGAGCCATTGCGAATCTCTCCTGCGGCGTATTTTTAAAAAATTCTTGGCGAGCCGTTTACGGCTTGCGTTCACTCTAGCTGGACGCTGTCACAGCGCCATCGGAACACGGCTTTGTAAGCCAGTTCCAAAGGGAAGCCAAATAAAATTGAGCATCCCATTTGAAAAGAGGCTGCGCGCGTGAGCGGGCAGCCTCTCTTGGGCGACAGTTGAAAACTGTCTTATTGCTTAGCGGCAGCCAGCTGGGCAGCAACTTCTTCAGCGAAGTTGTCGACCGGCTTCTCGATGCCGTCGCCTACTTTGAAGTAGGTGAAGGAAACGATTTCAGCACCGGCTTTCTTGGCCAGCTCGCCAACCTTGATTTCAGGGTTCTTGACGAACGCCTGCTCAACCAGGCTTGCTTCGGCCAGGAACTTGCTGATACGGCCTTTGACCATGTTCTCAACAATGTTTTCTGGCTTGCCTTTGATTTTTTCTTCGTTCAGCTGCAGGAACACAGCTTTTTCGCGCTCGATCGCTTCGGCAGAAACTTCCGAAGGCAGCAGGAACTCAGGGTTGCTGGCCGCTACGTGCATAGCGATGTCTTTGGCCAGTTCAACGTTGCCGCCCTTGAGGACAACTGCAACACCGATCTTGTTGCCGTGCAGGTAACCACCGACAACATCACCTTCAACGCGCACCAGACGACGGATGTTGACGTTTTCGCCAACCTTGCCGACCAGTACCAGACGATCAGCTTCTTGAGCGGCGATCAGCGGAGCGGCGTCAGTCAGTTTGTCGGCGAACGCTTTTTCAACGCTAGCAGCAACAAATGCCTTGAAGTCGTCCTGCAGAGCCAGGAAGTCGGTCTGCGAGTTCACTTCCAGCAGAACGGCAGATTTACCGTCTTCCTTCAGAGCGATAGCGCCTTCAGCAGCGACGTTGCCTGCTTTCTTGGCAGCCTTGATCGCGCCCGAAGCACGCATGTCATCAATGGCTTTTTCGATGTCGCCGTCAGCCTTTTCCAGGGCTTTCTTGCAATCCATCATGCCTTCGCCAGTACGCTCACGCAGTTCTTTAACCAACGCTGCAGTAATTGCTGCCATTTTCAAATTCCTCTTGGATAGGTTTTCAACCATTCCACCCGACTTGTACGGGCGTTCAATTCTTCCCGAACCACCCTTGTTAACCGCTGCACGTTACAGATGCTGTAGCTGTGCCGCTCACAAATGGTTTTCGAGGTGGCAAAAAGGGGGCCAAGCCCCCTTTTTGCTTACTGAGTCAACGCCAGGGCGTCAATTACTCAGCTGCAGCGACCGGTGCTTCTTCAGCAGCGAACTCTACGGTGCCGCCGCCAACATTGTTGCGGCCACGGATTACAGCGTCAGCCATCGAACCCATGTACAGCTGGATAGCGCGGATTGCGTCATCGTTGCCTGGGATGATGTAGTCAACGCCTTCCGGGCTGCTGTTGGTATCGACTACGCCGATAACCGGGATACCCAGCTTGTTGGCTTCGGTGATCGCGATGCGCTCGTGATCAACGTCGATAACGAACAGTGCGTCAGGCAGACCGCCCATGTCCTTGATACCACCCAGGGAACGATCGAGCTTTTCCAGGTCACGGGAGCGCATCAGCGCTTCTTTCTTGGTCAGCTTGGCGAAAGTACCGTCTTCGGCTTGCACTTCAAGGTCACGCAGACGCTTGATGGAAGCACGGATGGTTTTGAAGTTGGTCAGCATGCCGCCCAACCAGCGGTGATCGACGTACGGCGAACCGCAACGTGCTGCTTCTTCAGCAACGATCTTGCCAGCGGAACGCTTGGTGCCGACGAACAGAATCTTGTTTTTGCCCTGAGCCAGGCGCTCTACGAAAGTCAGAGCTTCGTTGAACATTGGCAGGGTTTTTTCAAGGTTGATAATGTGGATCTTGTTACGCGCGCCGAAAATGTACTTACCCATTTTCGGGTTCCAGTAACGGGTCTGGTGACCGAAGTGCACACCGGCCTTCAGCATATCGCGCATGTTGACTTGGGACATGATAGTTCCTTAATAAGTCGGGTTTGGCCTCCACGTATCCCAATGACCAACCAGCGGCTTCAAGGCCTCCGGCACCCAGGTCATCGTGTCGACACGTGTGTGGATTTAAGCTTTGCGGGGTATCCCCGGAAAGCGGCGCATTTTATACCACAGCATCGGCAAAAACGAAACCCGCAATCGCACTTGCTTGCCGCCAGCGCCACCCAAGCCATTGAATCGGGTGAAAATACCCACACCTTATAGAGAGAAGCGATAGCCAGACACTCATGGTTTACACCTTGCGTCTGTTAGAATCGCGTTTTTTGGGCTTGTGCGAACGCTGCACCTTTTTGTCGCACGCCCGTAAACCGTATTGATTTCAGCGCGTCGCGCTAGAGAGAGCCTGTATGACCGTTACCCTGAAAACCGCCGAAGACATCGCAGGTATGCGCGTTGCCGGCAAACTGGCGGCCGACGTACTGGAAATGATTGCCGAACACGTCAAGCCCGGCGTCACCACCGAAGCCCTGGACCGCATCTGCCATGACTATATTGTCGACGTGCAGAAAGCCATCCCCGCGCCGCTGAACTACAAAGGCTTCCCCAAGTCGATCTGTACCTCGATCAACCACGTGGTCTGCCACGGCATCCCAGGCGACAAGCCGCTCAAGGACGGTGACACGCTGAACATCGACGTCACCGTGATCAAGGACGGCTATCACGGCGACACCAGCCGTATGTTCCATGTCGGCAACGTGCCGGTGTGGGCCGAGCGCCTGTCCCAGGTCACCCAGGAATGCATGTACAAGGCCATCGAGCTGGTCAAGCCGGGCTGCCGCCTGGGCGATATCGGAGAAGTGATCCAGAAGCACGCAGAAAAGAACGGCTTCTCGGTAGTCCGTGAGTTCTGCGGCCACGGCATCGGTAAAGTGTTCCACGAAGAGCCACAGATCCTGCACTACGGCCGTGCCGGCACCGGCATGGAACTCAAGGCAGGCATGACGTTTACCATCGAACCGATGATCAACCAGGGCAAGGCCGACACCAAGGTGCTGGGCGACGGCTGGACGGCCATCACCAAGGACCGCAAGCTCTCGGCGCAGTGGGAACATACCCTGCTGGTCACCGAGACGGGCTATGAGATCTTCACCCTGCGCGCCGACGACACGATTCCCCGCGTTTCGGCCTGATGCTTGCAGCGGGCTTTCCAGATAGCAATGTTGTGACCTACACCTAGATAGAAAGGAAAGCCGATCAATGCCCCAGGTGGATCCAGAACTCTTCGACCGTGGCCAGTTCCAGGCGGAACTGGCGCTGAAGGCCAGCCCCATAGCAGCCTTCAAGAAGGCCATCCGCCAGGCCCGCGAGGTGCTCGACGAGCGCTTTCGCAGCGGCCGGGAGATTCGCCGGCTGATCGAGGATCGTGCCTGGTTCGTCGATAACATCCTGCAAAAGGCCTGGGAGCAGTTTGATTGGAGCGAGGACGCCGACATCGCCCTGGTGGCCGTCGGCGGCTACGGCCGTGGCGAACTGCACCCCTACTCCGATATCGACCTGCTGATCCTGCTGGACAGCGCCGACCATGAGATCTTTCGTGACTCCATCGAGCGTTTTCTGACGCTGTTGTGGGATATCGGCCTGGAAGTCGGCCAAAGCGTGCGTTCGGTGGCTGAATGCGCCGAAGAGGCCCGCGCCGACCTGACCGTGGTCACCAACCTGATGGAAAGCCGCACCATCTGCGGCCCCGAGCGTCTGCGCCAGCGCATGCTGGAAGTCACCAGCACCGCGCATATGTGGCCGAGCAAGGAGTTCTTCCTGGCCAAGCGCGCCGAGCAGAAAGCCCGGCATCACAAGTACAACGACACCGAATACAACCTGGAACCCAACGTCAAGGGCTCGCCCGGCGGGCTGCGGGATATCCAGACCATTTTGTGGGTCGCCCGTCGCCAGTACGGCACCCTCAACCTGCGGGCCCTGGCCGGCGAAGGCTTTTTGGTGGAGAGCGAAAACGCCCTGCTGGCCTCGTCCCAGGAGTTCTTGTGGAAGGTGCGCTACGCCCTGCACATGCTGGCCGGACGCTCCGAAGACCGCCTGCTGTTCGACCATCAGCGCTCCATCGCCACCCTGCTGGGCTTCGAGGGCGAAGACGCGAAGACCAGCATCGAAAGCTTCATGCAGCAGTACTACCGGGTGGTCATGAGCATCGCCCAGCTCAGCGACCTGATCATCCAGCACTTCGAAGAAGTAATCCTGGCCCCCGAAGACGAAGCGCCGCCGCAACCGATCAACGCCCGCTTCCAACTGCACGATGGCTATATCGAGGCGCGTAACGACAATGTGTTCAAACGCACGCCGTTTGCCATGCTGGAAATCTTCGTGCTGATGGCCCAGCAACCGGAAATCAAGGGCGTGCGCGCCGATACCATCCGCTTGCTGCGGGAAAACCGTCACCTGATCGACGACGAATTCCGCCACGACATCCGCAACACCAGCCTGTTTATCGAGCTGTTCAAGTGCAAGGTCGGCATTCACCGCAACCTGCGGCGCATGAACCGCTACGGCATCCTCGGGCGCTATCTGCCGGAGTTCGGCTTTATTGTCGGGCAGATGCAACACGACCTGTTCCATATCTATACGGTCGACGCCCACACCCTGAACCTGATCAAACACCTGCGTAAGCTGCAATACACCCAGGTGTCAGAGAAATTCCCGCTGGCCAGTAAGCTAATGGCCAAGTTGCCCAAGCCTGAACTGATCTACCTGGCCGGCCTGTATCACGATATCGGCAAGGGCCGGCATGGCGACCACTCGGAAATCGGCGCAGTGGATGCCGAAGCCTTCTGCCAGCGCCACCAGTTGCCGCAGTGGGACAGCCGCCTGATCGTCTGGCTGGTGCAGAACCACCTGGTGATGTCCACCACCGCCCAGCGCAAGGACTTGTCCGACCCGCAGGTGATCCATGACTTTGCGCAGATCGTCGGCGACGAAACCCGTCTCGACTACCTGTACGTGCTGACCGTCTCCGACATCAACGCCACCAACCCGACCTTGTGGAACTCGTGGCGCGCCAGTCTGTTGCGCCAGCTCTACACCGAGACCAAGCGCGCCTTGCGCCGTGGCCTGGAGAACCCGGTGGACCGCGAAGAGCAGATCCGCCGCACCCAGAACGCGGCCCTGGATATCCTGGTGCGCGGCGGCAACGACCCGGACGATGTCGAGCAGCTCTGGTCGCAGTTGGGGGATGATTACTTCCTGCGCCACACCGCAGGCGACGTGGCCTGGCATACCGACGCGATCCTGCAGCAGCCGGCCGACGGCGGCCCATTGGTGCTGATCAAGGAAACCACCCAGCGCGAGTTCGAAGGCGGCACGCAGATCTTTATCTATGCGCCGGACCAGCATGACTTCTTCGCCGTGACCGTGGCCGCGATGGACCAGCTGAACCTGAACATCCATGACGCGCGGGTCATTACCTCCAGCAGCCAGTTCACCCTCGACACCTATATCGTGCTCGACACCGAAGGCGAGTCCATCGGCGACAACCCCGAACGCGTGAAGAAGATCCGCGAGGGCCTGACCGAGGCCCTGCGCAACCCGGACGACTACCCGACCATCATCCAGCGCCGGGTACCGCGCCAGCTCAAGCACTTCGCCTTTGCGCCCGTGGTGACGATCCACAACGATGCCCAGCGCCCGGTGACGGTACTCGAGCTCAGCGCCCCCGATCGCCCTGGCCTGCTGGCGCGGATCGGCGGGATTTTCCTGGAGTTTGACCTGTCGTTGCAGAACGCCAAGATTGCCACCCTGGGCGAGCGGGTCGAAGACGTGTTTTTTATTACCGATGCCGACAACCAGCCACTGTCCGACCCTGAACTGTGCCGCCGCTTGCAGGACGCCATCGTCGCGCAATTGAGCGTGAATCAGGAGCCTGGCGCGGAGTTGTCCAGAATAACCATTTGAGTTGAATTTAATTTCCCTGTGGACGCGGACCTTGTAGGGGCTGGCTTGCCTGCGATGCGGGCGGCGCGGTGTATCTGGTGCACCGAGGCGATGCCATCGCAGGCAAGCCAGCTCCCACAGGGCCGCGCTCAACGATAGAGGCCCCGATGAACAACGCTCTGAACCAACTGCAACCCTACCCGTTCGAGAAATTGCGTGCCCTGCTGGGCAGCGTCACACCAAACCCGGACAAGCGCCCGATTGCCCTGTCCATTGGTGAACCCAAGCACAAGTCCCCGGATTTTGTAGCCCAGGCCCTGGCCAACAATCTGGATCAGATGGCGGTATACCCCACTACCCTGGGGATCCCCGCGTTGCGCGAGGCTATTGGGGCCTGGTGCGAGCGGCGCTTCGACGTGCCCAAGGGCTGGCTGGACCCGGCGCGCAATATCCTGCCGGTCAATGGCACCCGCGAAGCCCTGTTCGCCTTCACCCAGACCGTGGTCAACCGGGGCGACGATGCCCTGGTGGTCAGCCCGAACCCGTTCTACCAGATCTACGAAGGCGCAGCGTTCCTCGCCGGCGCCAAGCCGCACTACCTGCCGTGCCTGGATGAAAACGGCTTCAACCCGGATTTCGACGCGGTCTCGGCCGACATCTGGAAACGTTGCCAGATCCTGTTCCTGTGCTCCCCCGGCAACCCGACCGGCGCACTGATCCCGGTCGACACCCTGAAAAAACTGATTGCCCTGGCCGACCAGTACGACTTCGTGATCGCCGCCGACGAGTGCTACAGCGAGCTGTACTTCGACGAGCAAACTCCGCCGCCAGGCCTGCTCAGCGCCTGCGTCGAGCTGGGCCGCCAGGACTTCAAGCGCTGCGTGGTGTTCCATAGCCTGTCCAAGCGCTCCAACCTGCCGGGCCTGCGCTCGGGGTTTGTGGCCGGAGATGCGGAAATCCTCAAGGCCTTCCTGCTGTACCGCACTTACCACGGCTGCGCGATGCCGGTGCAAACCCAGCTGGCAAGCATCGCCGCGTGGCAGGACGAGGCTCATGTACAGGCCAATCGTGACCTGTATCGGGAAAAATTCGACGCCGTATTGGCGATTCTCAAGCCGGTACTCGACGTGCAAAACCCCGATGGGGGCTTCTACCTATGGCCGAACGTCGAGGGCGACGATGCCGCGTTCTGCCGCGATTTGTTCGCGGAAGAACATGTGACCGTGGTGCCGGGCTCGTACCTGTCGCGGGAAGTGGATGGCTTCAATCCAGGGGCCGGACGGGTGCGCCTGGCATTGGTTGCGCCATTGACCGAATGTGTTGAAGCCGCCGAACGGATGCGCAACTTCATCCAGCGTCGTCGTTGATGACAGGGGCCGCTCCCGCCCAGGAGCGGCCTGCGCGTTGAGATCGCGCAAGGGCAACAGGGGTAAGTCAGCCCACACGGCTACTTCTGGGTCCCCAGGTTGGCCTCACTCATATCCAGGTCGGCCAGCACTTCGCGCAGCACGTCATCGCCAATCTGGTGGTGACGGCTCAGGCTATACAGCTCCAATCGCTGCGCGCGCAGGGCCTTGAGCCGTAACTTGCGCTCCAGATGATCCATCTGCAGCGCCAGCGCCTGGGCTTCGGCCGAGTCATTGAACACCTCCAGTTGATGGCGATATTCCGACATGATCCGTGCCTTGAGCTCTGCCGCCAGTGCAGCCTGGGCCGCATCCAGGGGCGCCGCGTCGGCGGCCTCCTCTGCTTCCAGGGCATGAATCGCGGCTTCGGCGGTTTTCTTCCAGGCATCACGCACCTCGCCGCGCCGCTTGTCATCCGGGCTCTTCTCGATCCCCCGCAACAACAAGGGCAAGGCGATACAGGCGGCGACCAATGACAACAGGATTACCCCGGCGGCAATGAAGATCAGCAGGTCGCGCTCGGGAAACGCCTGGCCAGGCGCCATCAGCAACGGTACTGACATCACACCGGCCAGGGTCACCGCCCCGCGCACCCCGCCAACCGTCAACAGCCAGCAGGACCGCGCGGTGGGCACCAGTGTCAGCTCACTTTTACCGCGCAGGCGACGCAGCAGACCGGACAGACGCCAAATGCTCTGTACCCAGATAAACCGCAACACCAACAACACCAGGAAGATCGCGATCACGTCCAGGCAGCGATAGAACAAGGTCGGCCACAGCGTGGCTTCGTGGCTGGTCACCGCCTTGATGATGTCCGGCAACTGCAGGCCCAGCAGCAGGAAGATCAAACCGTTGAAGGCAAACTCCAGCAACGACCAGACACTGCGATTGAGCAAGCGTGTACTGGTCTGGCGTGGCAGCAGGTCCAGCCAGCTCTGCATCATGCCCGCCGCCACGGCCGAGAGAATCCCCGAGGCGCCCAGGCGTTCAGCCAACACATACGCCGCAAACGGCAGCAGCAACATAAACACCACATGGGTCGCCGGATCATCCCAGCCCCGGGCAATCATCCAGGCCCGCAGGCGCCCCACCAGCCAGCTCAAGGCTACGCCAATGGCCAGGCCACCGACCGCCACCAGCACAAATGTCAGGCTGGCATCGGCCAGGGAAAATACCCCAGTCAACGCCGCCACCAGGGCGAACTTGAAGGTCACCAGGCCCGACGCATCATTCATCAAGGCCTCGCCCTGAAGCATGTGCATCAAAGGCGTGGGCAAGCGGTTCTGGGAAATCGCCGACACCGCCACCGCATCCGTCGGCGACAACACTGCCGCCAGGGCGAAAGCCACCGGCAAGGGAATGCTCGGCAACAACCAGTGGATAAAGTACCCGGCGCCCACCACGGTAAACAGCACCAGCCCCACGGCCAACGTCAGGATCGGCCCACGCAGGCGCCACAGCTCACGCTTGGGCATGCGCCAGCCATCGGAGAACAGCAACGGCGGCAGGAATAGAAACAGAAACAATTCAGGGTCCAACGCCACATGCAGCCCCAGGGTCGGCCACGCCAGCAAGGCACCAGCGGCAATCTGCACCAACGGCAACGGCAAAGGGATCACACGCCCGACCAGACGCGAAACGCTGACCAGCATCAGCAGGATAAGAACGGTGTAGGCGGTTTGCATAAAGCGGGGTTCCTGGACAATCGACTTGCAATGACACACTTGAGGCAACAACGCGCCTTTGAAGTGCCATATTAGCTGCCTATGCTGTTGCCGGGCTTTTGCACATAAGTCGCACCTCGTACCGTAAGGAGTGACGAGCGGCACCGAAACTGTTTTGTCGTGGCATAATCCGTGATCGTTTGTTTCCAGCAGCCCAAAGGGGGCAGTTCCTTGACCGATTCAAGCAAAACATTGCACCTTTTTGGCATCAAAGCCTGCGACACCATGAAAAAGGCCCGTACCTGGCTCGATGAAAATGCCATCAGCTATGAGTTTCATGACTACAAGACGGCCGGTATCGACCGCGAACACTTGACCCAATGGTGCAATGAGCACGGTTGGCAGGTGGTTTTGAACCGTGCAGGCACGACCTTTCGCAAACTCGAAGACGAACGCAAAGCCGATCTCGACCAGGCGAAAGCCGTTGAACTGATGCTCGCACAACCCTCGATGATCAAGCGCCCAGTGCTCGATCTCGGTGACAGAACCCTGATTGGCTTCAAGCCAGATAGTTATTCGGCGGCCCTCAAGTAGGCCAGCCACTTCATTTTTGTAGAGGTAACAGCATGTCCAATTCCCTGTTCAGCCTGGGCTTCGGCGTCGGCACCCAGAACCGCCAAGGTGCTTGGCTGGAAGTGTTTTACGCGCAGCCATTGCTCAACCCTTCGGCCGAAATCGTCGCTGCCATCGCGCCGATCCTTGGCTACACCGAAGGCAACCAGGCGATCACCTTCACCATTGCCCAAGCCTCGCAACTGGCTGATGCACTGAAAAATGTAGATGCCACCCAGGCCGCCCTGCTGACCCGCCTGGCCGAAAGCCACAAGCCGCTGGTCGCCACGTTGTTGGCCGAAGATGCCGCACTGACCTCCACCCCTGAGGCCTACCTCAAGCTGCATCTGCTCTCCCACCGCCTGGTCAAGCCCCATGGCCTGAGCCTGGCGGGTGTGTTCCCGCAACTGCCGAACGTAGCCTGGACCAGCCAGGGTGCGATCGACATCGGCGAACTGGCCGAGCGCCAACTGGAAGCGCGCCTGCGTGGCGAGCTGCTGGAAGTGTTCTCGGTGGACAAGTTCCCGAAAATGACCGACTACGTGGTCCCGGCCGGCGTGCGTATCGCCGATGCCGCACGTCTGCGCCTGGGTGCCTATGTGGGCGAAGGCACCACCGTGATGCACGAAGGCTTCATCAACTTCAATGCGGGCACCGAAGGCCCGGGCATGATTGAAGGCCGTGTATCGGCTGGCGTCTTCGTCGGCAAGGGGTCGGACCTGGGCGGCGGTTGCTCCACCATGGGCACCCTGTCGGGCGGCGGCAACATCGTGATCAAGGTGGGCGAAGGCTGCCTGATCGGCGCCAACGCCGGTATCGGTATCCCATTGGGTGACCGCAACACCGTGGAATCGGGCCTGTACGTGACTGCCGGCACTAAAGTGGCGCTGCTCGATGAGCAGAACCAACTGGTCAAGGTGGTCAAGGCCCGTGAACTGGCTGGCCAGCCGGACCTGCTGTTCCGCCGTAACTCCGAGACCGGTGCCGTGGAGTGCAAAACCCACAAGTCGGCCATCGAACTGAACGCAGCGCTGCACGCTCACAACTAAGCAGCGACTCGATGCCACCGGAGCCGGCCGTGCCTTGCAGCACGGCCGGTTCATATGAGTCTTGAACCCATGCTTGTGCCCTCGCCCTGGCGCGCCGATTTCCCGGCCATCGCCACCTTGCAACGGCAAGACCAGACCTATCTGGACAACGCCGCTACCACGCAAAAACCTCAAGCCCTGCTGGACGCCCTTGGCCATTACTACGCCAATGGCGCGGCCAATGTGCACCGTGCCCAGCATTTGCCAGGCGCCCATGCGACCCAGGCGTTCGAGGACAGTCGCAGCAAAGTGGCGCAATGGCTCAACGTCGGTGACAGCGGGCAGATCATCTTTACCCACGGCGCGACGTCTGCGCTGAACCTCCTGGCCTATGGCCTGGAGCACCTTTTCAACCCGGGCGATGAGCTTGTCATCAGCGCCCTGGAACATCACGCCAACCTGCTGCCCTGGCAGCAACTGGCCAAACGCCGCGAGCTCACGCTGGTGGTGCTGCCCCTCGACGATGAGGGTTTGATCGACCTGCAAGCCGCCGCCACGATGATCGGCCCACGCACCCGCCTGCTGGCGGTGAGCCAGTTGTCCAACGTGCTGGGCGTCTGGCAGCCGTTGCCGCAGTTGCTGGCACTGGCCAAGGCCCACGACGCCTTGACCGTGGTGGATGGCGCCCAGGGCATCGTCCACGGCCGCCATGACGTGCAGGCCCTGGGCTGCGACTTCTACGTATTTTCCAGCCACAAACTTTATGGTCCGGACGGCGTCGGCGTGCTTTACGGCCGCACCGAAGCCCTGCATCGGCTGCGCCACTGGCAGTTTGGCGGCGAGATGGTGCAGCAGGCGGACTACCACAGCGCTAGCTTCCGCCCGGCGCCCCTGGGTTTCGAGGCGGGTACGCCACCGATTGCCGGGGTGATTGGCCTGGGGGCGACCCTGGATTACCTCAACTCCCTGGATCAACAGGCGGTGATCGCCCACGAAGCGGCACTGCACGACTACCTCTTGCGCGGTCTACAGGCACGCAAGGGCGTCCATCTGCTGGGCTCGCCGCAAGTCGCCCTGGCCAGCTTTGTGGTGGAGGGTGTGCACAACGCCGATCTCGCCCACCTGCTGACCGAGCAGGGCATCGCGGTACGCGCCGGTCATCACTGTGCGATGCCTTTGCTCAAGAGCCTGCATCTGTCGGGGGCGATCCGGGTTTCCCTGGCGTTGTACAACGACTCCGATGACCTGGAGCGTTTCTTTGAAGCGCTGGATCAGGCCCTGGACATGCTGCGATGAGCCTGCCCGCAGATGCACGTGTCGCGTTGCAGGCCTTTCAGGCCGTCGGCAGTTGGGAGCAACGCGCGCGCTTGTTGATGCAATGGGGCGAGCGGCTGCCGGCGTTGGCGGCTGAGGACAAGGTCGAAGCCAACCTGGTGCAGGGCTGTGAAAGCCTGGTGTGGCTGGTGGGATGCTTGCGCGATGGCCATTGGCAGTTTGCCGCCAGCAGTGATGCACGCTTGATTCGAGGGTTGGTGGCGTTGCTGCTGGCGCGGGTCAACGGGCTGTCGGCGGAGGCGTTACAGGCGGTCGACCTGCCCGACTGGTTCAACCAACTGGGGCTTTCCCGTCAATTGTCGCCGTCGCGCAGTAATGGCCTGAATGCGGTCCTGCAGCGCATGCGCCAATTGAGCCAAGCACAAAACTGAATGTGGGAGCTGGCTTGCCTGCTCCCCCACTGTGATGGATGCCCAGCCGTGAGATTCAGGCGGGCTTGACCCGCTCGGACGGCCTGCGCACCCCAGCCACAATCTTGTCCACCGCCTTGGTCGCCGCGACCATGCCAAAAGTCGCCGTCACCATCATCACCGCGCCAAACCCGCCGGCGCAGTCCAGCTTCACCCCATCACCGACAAAACTCTTTTGCAAACAGATGCTGCCGTCGGGTTTGGGATAGCGCAGTTGTTCGGTGGAGAACACGCAAGGCACGCTGTAGTGCCGGGTCACGGTGCGCGAGAACCCGTAGTCGCGGCGCAAGGTGGAGCGCACTTTCGAGGCCAGCGGGTCGTTGAAGGTGCGGTTCAGGTCGCACACCTGGATCAGCGTCGGGTCAATTTGCCCGCCGGCGCCGCCGGTGGTGATGATCTGGATCTTGCGGCGCTTGCACCAGGCAATCAGCGCCGCCTTGGCGTTGACCGCGTCGATGCAGTCAATCACACAGTCGATGGTCGGCGTGATGTACTCAGCCATGGTGTCGCGGGTTACGAAGTCCGCCACCGCGTGCACCGTGCAAGCGGGGTTGATCGCACGCAGGCGTTCGGCCATCACTTCGACCTTGGGCTTGCCCACCGTGCTGTCCAGGGCGTGCAACTGACGGTTGCTGTTGCTGACGCACACGTCGTCCAGGTCAAACAGCGAAATCTCGCCCACCCCGCAACGGGCCATGGCTTCAGCGGCCCAAGAGCCGACACCGCCCACGCCGACGATGGCCACATGGGCCGCTTTCAAGCGTTCCAGGCCTTCTATGCCATACAAGCGGGCGACGCCGGCAAACCGTGGATCTTCTGTACTCATGACCATTACCCCAAAAACCGGCGCGCATTATAGGGCTACGCAGCGATAAGTTCTAAGCTACAAGCTATAAGTAAAGAACTTACCGACGCTTTGGCTGCCCAATGCCCGGTTTTTCCTGGCTTGCTGTACGCAGAGTGCAGGGCCGATGGTAGGATGCGCGCCGTTCGGCGTACACCAACACGTCTATTCGTTCCACACCCTTTGGAACCCGAAACAGCTATGTCATCGCGTAAATTTGGACTCAACCTGGTGGTGGTGCTGGCAATTGCCGCGCTGTTCACCGGTTTCTGGGCGCTGATCAACCGCCCGGTCACTACCCCCAACTGGCCTCAGCAGATTTCCGGGTTTTCTTACTCGCCGTTCCAGCAGGGCCAGTACCCGCAAAAAGACCAGTACCCGACCGACGAACAAATGCGTCAGGACCTTGCGATCATGAGCAAGCTGACGGACAACATTCGGACCTATTCGGTCGACGGTCCTCTGGGGAATATCCCCAAGCTGGCGGAAGAGTTCGGCCTGCGTGTGACCCTGGGGATCTGGATCAGCCCGGACCTTGAGCGCAACGAGCGCGAAATCCAGCGGGCCATCGAGATCGCCAACAGTTCGCGCAGCGTGGTGCGTGTGGTGGTCGGCAACGAGGCCATCTTCCGCAAGGAGATCACCCCCGAGGAGCTGATTGTCCTGCTGGACCGGGTGCGCGCCGCCGTCAAAGTGCCAGTGACTACCTCCGAGCAGTGGCACATCTGGGAACACAACCCGCAACTGGGCAAGCATGTCGACCTGATCGCCGCGCACGTTCTGCCGTACTGGGAACATGTGCCGATGGCCCAGGCCGGGCAATTCGTCCTCGACCGGGCCAAGGACCTGAAGAAGACCTTCCCGAAAAAGCCACTGCTGCTGTCGGAAGTCGGCTGGCCGAGCAATGGCCGCATGCGCGGTGGCGCGGACGCCTCCCCGGCTGACCAGGCCATTTACCTGCGCACTCTGGTCAACAAGCTTAACCGCCAGGGCTACAACTACTTCGTGATCGAAGCCTTCGACCAACCCTGGAAAGCCAGTGACGAAGGCTCGGTGGGCGCCTACTGGGGCGTGTTCGACGCTGCGCGCCAGCAGAAATTCAACTTTGAAGGGCCGGTCGTGGCGATTCCGCAATGGCGGGTGCTGGCCATCGGCTCGGTGGTGTTGGCACTGCTGTCGCTGACCTTGCTGATGATCGACGGCTCGTCCCTGCGCCAGCGTGGCCGTACCTTCCTGACCTTCATCGCGTTCCTGTGCGGCTCGGTGCTGGTCTGGATCGGCTATGACTACAGCCAGCAATACAGCACGTGGTTCAGCCTGACCGTGGGCTTCTTGCTCGCGCTAGGTGCCATGGGCGTGTTTATCGTGTTGCTGACCGAGGCCCATGAACTGGCGGAAGCGGTCTGGACCCACAAACGCCGGCGTGAATTCCTGCCGGTTGAAGGGGATTCGCACTACCGCCCGAAAGTCTCCATCCATGTGCCGTGCTACAACGAGCCGCCGGAAATGGTCAAACAGACCCTCGACGCCCTGGCCGCCCTCGATTACCCGGACTACGAAGTCCTGATCATCGACAACAACACCAAGGACCCGGCGGTGTGGGAACCGGTACGCGACTACTGCCTGACCCTGGGCCCGCGCTTCAAGTTCTTCCACGTCGCGCCCCTGGCTGGCTTCAAGGGTGGCGCGCTGAACTACCTGATTCCGCACACCGCCAAGGATGCCGAAGTGATCGCGGTGATCGACTCGGACTACTGTGTGTCGCCCAACTGGCTCAAGCACATGGTGCCGCACTTCGCCGACCCGAAAATCGCCGTGGTGCAATCGCCCCAGGATTACCGCGACCAGAACGAAAGCACCTTCAAGAAGCTCTGCTACGCCGAATATAAAGGCTTCTTCCATATCGGCATGGTCACCCGCAACGACCGCGACGCGATCATCCAGCACGGCACCATGACCATGACCCGCCGCTCGGTGCTCGAAGAACTGGGCTGGGCCGACTGGTGTATCTGTGAAGACGCCGAACTGGGCCTACGGGTATTCGAGAAAGGTCTGTCGGCTGCGTACTACCACACCAGCTACGGCAAGGGCCTGATGCCCGATACCTTTATCGACTTCAAGAAACAGCGGTTCCGCTGGGCCTATGGCGCGATCCAGATCATCAAGCGCCACACCGCCAGCCTGCTGCGCGGCAAGGACACCGAGCTGACCCGTGGCCAGCGCTACCACTTCCTCGCGGGCTGGTTGCCGTGGGTAGCGGACGGCATGAACATCTTCTTCACCGTCGGTGCCCTGTTGTGGTCGGCGGCGATGATCATTGTGCCGACCCGGGTCGACCCGCCGTTGCTGATCTTCGCAATCCCGCCGTTGGCGCTGTTTGTGTTCAAGGTCGGCAAGATCATCTTCCTCTACCGCCGCGCCGTTGGTGTGAACCTCAAGGATGCGTTCTGCGCAGCCCTGGCCGGGTTAGCGTTGTCCCATACCATCGCCAAGGCAGTGCTGTATGGCTTCTTCACCACCAGTATTCCGTTCTTTCGTACACCGAAAAACGCGGATAACCACGGCTTCTGGGTAGCGATTTCCGAAGCCCGCGAAGAGATGTTCATTATGTTGCTGCTGTGGGGCGCGGCGCTGGGGATCTACCTGGTGCAGGGCCTGCCAAGCAATGACATGCGCTTCTGGGTGGTGATGCTGCTGGTGCAATCACTGCCGTATGTGGCGGCGCTGATCATGGCGTTCCTGTCGTCACTGCCGAAACCGGCAGCGGTGGCGGAGCCCGCGACGGCCGCGTAAAAACTTGCGCAATGCACTAAACGGCGGCCTCTGGTCGCCGTTTTGCTATAAGATAACGGCCCTTTATGGGTTCAGGCAGCCACTGCCCCCCTTGTGGGAGCGGGCTTGCCCGCGATGGCATCGCTGCGGTGCAACTGCTACACCGCGGCGCCTGCAGCGCGGGCAAGCCCGCTCCCACATTGGATATATTTCACTCTCGTCTTGCGCCCTGACACACCTTCGGAGTTTTCCCATGACGGCCCACGCCGACCTTTCGCCGACCCTCCAACTCGCTATCGACTTGATCCGCCGCCCGTCGGTGACGCCGATCGACGCCGATTGCCAGAAGCTGATGATGCAGCGCCTGGGCGACGCCGGCTTTGCGCTTGAGCCGATGCGCATCGAAGATGTGGACAACTTCTGGGCCACCCACGGCAAGCATGAAGGCCCGGTGCTGTGCTTCGCCGGCCACACCGACGTGGTCCCGACCGGCCCGGTGCAGGCCTGGCAGAATGACCCGTTCGACGCACTGATCGACGAACACGGCATGTTGTGCGGGCGTGGCGCGGCCGACATGAAAGGCAGCCTGGCCGCGATGCTGGTGGCCTCCGAGCGCTTTGTGAAGGACTACCCGGACCACAAGGGTTCGGTGGCGTTCCTGATCACCAGCGACGAAGAAGGCCCGGCGCACCACGGCACCAAGGCAGTGATCGAGCGCCTGGCAGCACGCAAGGAGCGCCTGGACTGGTGCATCGTCGGTGAACCGTCGAGCACCACCCTGGTGGGCGATGTGGTCAAGAACGGCCGTCGCGGCTCCCTCGGTGCGACCCTGACCGTGCGCGGTGTGCAAGGCCACGTGGCTTACCCGCACCTGGCAAAGAACCCGATCCACCTGGCCGCCCCGGCCCTGGCCGAACTGGCCGCCGAGCATTGGGACAACGGCAATACCTTCTTCCCGCCGACCAGCTTCCAGATTTCCAACCTCAATTCCGGCACCGGCGCCACCAACGTGATCCCGGGTGACCTGACGGCGGTGTTCAACTTCCGTTTCTCCACCGAGTCCACCGTCGAAGGCCTGCAACAGCGGGTCGCGGCGATTCTCGACAAGCATGGCCTGGACTGGCATGTGGAGTGGGCGCTGTCGGGCCTGCCGTTCCTGACCGAGCCGGGCGCGCTGCTCGATGCGGTGTCCGCCAGCATCAAGGCCATTACCGGCCGCGAGACCCAGGCGTCCACCAGTGGCGGCACCTCCGACGGGCGCTTTATCGCGACCCTCGGCACTCAAGTGGTGGAACTGGGCCCGGTCAACGCGACGATCCATCAGGTCAATGAGCGCATTCTGGCCAGCGACCTCGATGTGCTGACCGAAATCTACTACCAGACCCTGATCAAGTTGCTCGCCTGATGCTTGCTTGCCCCATTTGCAGTGCGCCCCTCAATGAGGTGGATAGTGGCGTGGTATGCCCGGCCGGGCACCGGTTCGACCGGGCCCGCCAGGGTTACCTGAACCTGTTGCCGGTGCAGCACAAGAACAGCCGTGACCCAGGCGATAACCTGGCCATGGTGCAAGCGCGCCGCGACTTCCTCAATGCCGGGCACTACGCGCCTGTGGCCAGGCGCCTGGCCGCCCTGGCAGCCGAACGCAAACCCCAGCGCTGGCTGGATATCGGTTGCGGCGAAGGCTACTACACCGCGCAAATCGCCGATGCCCTGCTGCGCGCCGATGGTTATGCCCTGGATATTTCCAAGGAAGCAGTCAAGCGCGCGTGCAAACGCAACCCGACGCTGACTTGGCTGATCGCCAGCATGGCCCGCGTGCCGC
This sequence comes from Pseudomonas sp. FP2294, assembly GCF_030687625.1. NCBI lineage: Bacteria > Pseudomonadati > Pseudomonadota > Gammaproteobacteria > Pseudomonadales > Pseudomonadaceae > Pseudomonas > Pseudomonas sp. FP2294. The sequence continues at coordinate 1,250,483 of NZ_CP117441.1, read as the reverse complement.
TGGCCGACGGCAGTTGCCAGTTCCTCGCCAGCGTGTTCAGCCCCCTGGACTGGCAGGAAGCCAAGCGTCTGCTCAGCCCGGGCAGCGGCCTGATGAAGGTCGGACCGACCAGCGGCCACCTGATGGAACTGCGCGAACGCCTGTACGACGAAGTGCGCGAGTACACCGACGACAAGCACCTGGCCCTGGTGCCAGACGGCATGAGCCTGCAACACAGCGAAGTGCTGGAGTTCAAGCTCAGCCTGGCCGACCCCGGGGACCGCGCCAATCTGCTGGCGATGACCCCCCATGGCTGGCGTGCCAGCGCCGAGCGCCGCGCCCAGGTGATCGAGCAGGCCGAACCGCTGCTGGTCACCGTGTCGATGCGCTACGACTATTTCGTGCTTCAATAACCGACTATTCCGGGCCTTTGCGCCCACCCTGAATCCGCGAATGGATTTTCGAATCCCGCAACGAGGAACATCCATGCGCCAACCCGATATCGAGATTTACCTCAAGGACGCCGACGTCGACTACAAGGCTATCGCCGCCTGGCTCGGCGCTGCCCTGGGGCCGTGCACCGACTGGGTACAGAAGGGCCAGACCTACAAGTGCAAGGCCGGCAATGTGCCAGTGACCTGGCTGCCCAAGGCCGTGGGCAAATGGAACAGCCTGTACCTGGAAAGCGACCAGACCCCGTGGGAAGACGACATCGCCTGCGCCCGTGCGGCCTTTGCCGCGCTGAACGTTGAAGTGCGCTGCGCGCCGGGGACGTGGGTCGAGGAAGAAGGTGAAGAAAGCGCCGACACCTGGATTCGGATCAGCACCGACGGTGAAGAGCAGATCACCTGGAAAACCACCTGATTCTGAACTGTGAACCCAATCAGATGTGGGAGCGGGCTTGCTCGCGAAAGCAGTCAATCAGTCAACCTCTACAGTGACTGATTCAGCGCTTTCGCGAGCAAGCCCGCTCCCACATGGGTTCAGCGGCGTTGCAGAAATCTGCTTTAAAGACCGACTACATCCTCAGCCTGCAAGCCCTTGTCGCCGGTCACCACGGCGTATTCCACCTGCTGGCCCTCGGCCAGGGAGCGGTGGCCTTCACCGCGGATAGCGCGGTAGTGCACAAACACATCCTTGCCATCCTCCCGCTGGATAAAACCATAGCCCTTGGCGTCGTTGAACCACTTCACATTGCCGGTTTCGCGCGTTGTCATCTGTTTGCTCCCACTGGTTTTTATTGTTGAGTCAGTCGCATTGAACTGCCGAGTATAAGACAGGCTCAAAAACGATCAACTCAACTTTACATCGCTGCTTTTTTGCCGATTTTCGGCGAATACGGCACACTACCCGCCCGAGCGCCTGCTCGGTTTTTTCCACTCAAAGCAGCACGCCTATGACCCGCTCCCCGTTCCGCCGTCTGGTATTTGGCACCTTGCGCCGACTGTTGTACCTCTGGGTTCGCTCGGAGACGATCAACCAGTCGTCCCTCACCCTTAACCTGGACCGCAGCCGGCCGGTGTTCTACGTCCTGCAATCGCCCTCCCTGACCGAACTGGCCGTGGTGGATGCCGAGTGCACCAAGGCCGGCTTGCCGCGCCCGGTGCTGCCGGTGTCCGTTGGCCCGTTGATGGAACCGGCGGCGTTCTTCTACCTGACCCCGGACCCGGACTGGCTCGGCCGCCAGGACAAGCGCGGCGCGCCGCCGACCCTGACCCGCCTGGTCAACACCCTGACCGAGCATGCCGAAGAAAACGCCCAGATCATTCCGGTCAGCGTGTTCTGGGGCCAGTCGCCCGCCAGCGAGTCGAGCCCCTGGAAACTGCTGTTCGCCGACAGTTGGGCAGTCACCGGGCGCCTGCGCCGGCTGTTGAGCATCCTGATCCTGGGGCGCAAGACCCGAGTGCAATTCTCTGCGCCAATCAACCTGCGTGAATTGATCGAGCACAATAAAGGTCACGAACGCACCGTACGAATGGCCCAACGCATCCTGCGGGTACACTTTCGCAACCTGAAGACTGCGGTGATCGGCCCCGACCTGTCCCACCGGCGCAACCTGGTCAAAGGCCTGGTGAATATGCCACTGGTGCGCCAGGCGATCCTCGACGAGGCCGAGCGGGAAAAGATCACCCCGGAAAAAGCCAAGGCCCAGGCCCTGCGCTATGGCAACGAAATTGCCTCGGACTACACCTACACCGCCATCCGCTTCCTCGAAGTGGTGCTGAGCTGGTTCTGGAACAAGATCTACGACGGCATCAAGGTCAACAATATCGAAGGTGTGCAAAAGGTCGCCCAGGGCTACGAAGTGATCTACGTGCCCTGCCACCGCAGCCATATCGACTACCTGCTGCTGTCTTACCTCCTATTCAAGAACGGCCTGACCCCGCCGCACATTGCTGCCGGGATTAATCTCAATATGCCGGTGATCGGCAGCCTGTTGCGCCGCGGCGGGGCGTTTTTCATGCGCCGTACCTTCAAGGGCAACCCGCTGTACACCTCGGTGTTCAACGAATACCTGCATACCCTGTTCACCAAGGGCTTCCCGGTGGAGTACTTCGTCGAAGGCGGCCGCTCGCGCACCGGGCGCATGCTGCAACCCAAGACCGGGATGCTGGCGATCACCCTGCGCAGCTTCCTGCGCTCCTCGCGCATGCCCATCGTGTTTGTGCCGGTGTATATCGGCTATGAACGGGTGCTGGAAGGCCGCACCTACCTGGGCGAACTGCGCGGGGCGACGAAAAAGAAAGAGTCGATCTTCGATATCTTCAAGGTCATTGGCGCGCTGAAGCAGCGCTTTGGCCAGGTGGCGGTCAACTTCGGCGAGCCGATCAAGCTGGCGGAATTCCTCGACCAGGAGCAACCGGACTGGCGCGCCCAGGATCTGGCACCGAACTACAAGCCGGCCTGGTTGAATGAGACCACCAACCGCCTCGGCGAGCGCGTGGCCCAGCACCTCAACGAGGCGGCCGCGATCAACCCGGTGAACCTGGTAGCGTTGGCGCTACTGTCCACTAGCCGCCTGGCCCTGGACGACCAGGCCATGGCCCGGGTGCTGGACCTGTACCTGGCGCTGCTGCGCCGGGTGCCCTACTCGCCCCACACCACGCTGCCCGAAGGTGACGGCCAGGCCTTGATCAAGCACGTCAAGGACATGAACCTGCTGTCGGAACAGAGTGATGCCCTGGGCAAGATCCTCTATCTGGACGAGCAAAACGCCGTCCTGATGACCTATTACCGCAACAACGTGCTGCATATCTTCGCCCTGCCGGCGCTGTTGGCCAGCTTCTTCCAGAGCAGCTCGCGCATGAGCCGCGAACAGATCCTGCGCTACACCCGTGCGCTCTATCCGTACCTGCAATCGGAGTTGTTCATCCGCTGGACCCTGGACGAACTTGACGCAGTGGTCGACCAGTGGCTCGAAGCCTTGGTAGAACAAGGTCTGCTGCGCTTTGAAAACAACATCTACCTGCGCCCGGCGCCCAGCTCGCGCAACTTTGTGCTGCTGACCCTGCTGTCCAAGAGCATTGCCCAGACCCTGCAACGCTTCTACATGGCCATTTCCCTGCTGCTCAACAGCGGCCAGAACAGCATCAGCGCCGAAGAGCTGGAAGACTTGTGCACGGTCATGGCCCAGCGCCTGTCGATCCTGCATGGCCTGAATGCCCCGGAGTTCTTCGATAAGAGCCTTTTCCGACATTTTATTCAGACGCTGCTCGAGCAAGATGTGCTGCGTCGCGATGAAGCCGGCAAGTTGAGTTACCACGACCTGCTCGGCGAATTGGCCGAAGGCGCAGCCAAACGGGTGTTGCCGGCGGAGATTCGCCTGTCGATCCGCCAGGTCGCGTTGCACCGCAATGAAGAAGCGCCCGCACCGGACGCCGAGGCGGACGAAACCCGCTAGATTTACCAGGGCGCCAGGGTGTTTCTGGCGCCGTTGACAAGGAGCTGTACCATGAAAAAAATCATCCTCTTGGGCCTGACCGCCCTGCTGGGAGCCTGTCACTCGATGAATCCTGCGCCCAAAGCCAGCCTTGATGGCGAGGTGTTCTACCTGCAACGCATCGCCCTGCCGCCTGCCGCGACCTTGAGCGTCAGCCTGCAGGATGTGTCCCTGGCCGATGCGCCCGCCGTCACCCTGGCCGAGCAGAAAGGCCCGGTCAACGGCCAGGTGCCGCTGCCCTTCCACCTGAGCTACGACCCGGCCCAGGTCAAGCCTGGCCACAGCTATTCGGTCAGCGCTCGCATCGAGCTGGATGGCAAGCTAATGTTTATCACCACCGAGCGCCATTCGGTGCAGTTGAACGGCCAGGATTCCCAGCCGCTGCGCCTGCGCGTTGACGCCGTTGCCCACTGATCCAGTCGATTAAAAGGAAGCGCCCATGCTCCGTAACTCTCTTCGCCTCACCACCTTGTGTGCCGGCCTGCTGCTCGGTGCCAACGCCATGGCCCTGTCCCTCGGTGACCTGTCCCAGGGCGACGCTACCGGCGGCCTCAAGGACGCCCTGACCCAAGGCGCACAGATTGCCGTCAAGCAACTGGGGGCTCCCGGTGGCTTCAGCAACAACCCCGAAGTCAAGATCGGTTTGCCGGGCAAGCTGGAGAAAGCCGCCGGCGCCCTGAAAATGCTCGGGATGGGCGATCAGATCACCCAGCTTGAAGACAGCATGAACAAGGCTGCCGAATCCGCCGTGACCCAGGCCCAGCCGATTCTGGTGAATGCCGTGAAAAACATGAGCGTGAACGACGCCAAGGGCATCCTCAGCGGTGGCCAGGATTCGGCGACCCAGTATCTGGACAAAAGCAGCCGTGAGCAGATCCGCGCCAAGTTCCTGCCGATCGTCAAGCAATCCACGGACAAGGTCGGTGTAGCCCAGCAATACAACGCGCTCGCCAAAAAGGCGCCCCTGGGTTTACTGGGTGGCAAGAGCGACAGCGTCGAAAACTACGTGACTGAGCAAGCGCTGGACGGCTTGTTCAAGATGATTGCCCAACAGGAAGAAAGCATTCGCCAGAACCCGGCAGCCGCCGCGACCAGCCTGGCGAAGAAAGTGTTCGGTGCCCTCTAGGTACACCGTCGGTAACAAACAACAACGCCCCGAATAATTGGGGCGTTGGTGTTATTGCCCAGCGGACATGCCCCTTACTACCATCAGCTGTAGCTGATTTTTCCCTCGTACTTGATGGTACTGGAGAACTGCGGCGGTTGAGCGTGGTGGTGGTGGTGGCAGGGCGGAGGCTTGCATTTGGATTTACCGCGCTTGCCCATTTTGAAGGCCATCATCGGCATCATGCCCAGACCTATACCTATACCACCCATTGCAAATAAACCCATAGGTAATTCCTCGCAGGTTGATAAAGCCTTGTTCTGTAACAACCCCGTTGCCAGAAGAAGGTACCTGTAACTCAGGTACCCCTAAGTGGCAAACACGCAGGAAAAAGTTCCTAAACCCTGTAGCCGATTCACGCAGGCTTATGCCGAGTGCGGCTTGACCCGGAACCACGCCGCATACAGCGCCGGCAAAAACAGCAGCGTCAACGCCGTCGCCACAATCAACCCGCCCATGATCGCCACCGCCATCGGCCCGAAAAACACACTGCGCGACAGCGGGATCATCGCCAACACCGCCGCCAGGGCCGTCAGCACAATCGGCCGGAAGCGCCGCACGGTGGCTTCGATAATCGCCTGCCAAGGCTCCAGGCCTGCCTTGATGTCCTGCTCGATCTGGTCCACCAGGATCACCGAGTTACGCATGATCATCCCCGACAACGCGATGGTCCCCAACATGGCCACGAAGCCAAACGGCTGGCGGAACACCAGCAGGAACAGCGTCACCCCGATCAGCCCCAGCGGCGCGGTCAGGAACACCATGGCCGTGCGCGAGAAGCTGCGCAGTTGTAGCATCAGCAAGGTCAGCACCACCACGATAAACAGCGGCACCCCGGCCTTCACCGAGTTCTGCCCTCGGGCGGAGTCTTCCACGGTGCCGCCCACGTCCAACAGGTAACCGTCCGGCAATTCGGCACGTACATCGGCCAGGGTCGGCAGGATCTGCTGGACCAGGGTCGCCGGTTGCTCCTTGCCGTAGATATCAGCACGTACAGTCACCGTTGGCAGGCGGTTGCGGTGCCAGATAATGCCCTCCTCGAAGCCATATTCCAGGGTGGCGATCTGCGACAGCGCCACGCTGGTGCCGTTGTCGGTCGGCACCGCCAGGCTCGGCAGCAGCGACAGTTCGGTGCGCTCATGCACGGTGCCGCGCAGGAGGATTTCGATCAACTCGTTGTCTTCCCGGTATTGGCTGACGCTGGAGCCGGTCAGGGAACTCTGGAGGAATTTCGACAGGTTGGCGGTGCTCACGCCCAAGGCGCGGGCGCGGTCCTGGTCGACATTGAGGTAGACGATCTTGCTCGGCTCTTCCCAGTCCAGATGCACGTTGACCACGTGGCTGTTCTCACGCACCTTGGCCGCGACCTTGCGCGCCAGGGCCCGCACTTCTTCGATGTGCTCGCCGGTCACGCGGAACTGCACCGGGTAACCAACCGGCGGGCCGTTCTCCAGGCGGGTGACCCGCGAACGCAGGTCGGGGAATTGCTCGTTGAGGGTTTCGATCAACCAGGTGCGCAGGGTTTCGCGCTCCTCGATGGTCTTGGCCAACACCACAAACTGGGCAAAGCTGGCCGCCGGCAGTTGCTGGTCCAGGGGCAGGTAGAAGCGCGGTGAGCCGGTGCCGACATAGGCCACATAGTTTTCGATCCCCTCATGCGCCTTGAGCAAGCCTTCGAGACGCTTGACCTGCTCGGCGGTGCTGCTCAGGGAGGCGCCTTCCGCCAGTTTCAGGTCGACCATCAGTTCCAGGCGCCCGGACGCCGGGAAGAATTGTTGCGGGACAAAACGGAACAGCGCCACCGAGCCGATAAACAGCAGCACGGTCAGCACAATCACGGTTTTGCGGCGGCGCACACACCACTCCACCCAGCGCCTTACGCGCTGGTAGAACGGCGTGCCGTACGGATCCGGCCCATCAGTACCGTGCTTGGCCGCATGAATTTTCGCCAGGTCCGGCAGAAGCTTTTCCCCCAGATACGGCACAAACACCACAGCGGCGACCCACGAGGCCAGCAGCGCGATGGTCACCACCTGAAAGATCGAGCGGGTGTATTCGCCGGTACTCGATTGCGCGGTGGCAATCGGCAGGAAGCCGGCTGCGGTGATCAGCGTACCGGTGAGCATCGGAAACGCCGTACTGGTCCAGGCGAAACTGGCTGCCTTGAGACGGTCGTAGCCCTGCTCCATTTTGATCGCCATCATTTCCACGGCGATGATCGCGTCGTCCACCAACAGGCCCAGGGCCAGGACCAGCGCCCCCAGGGAAATCTTGTGCAGGCCGATCCCCAGGTAATACATGCAGGCAAACGTCATCGCCAACACCAGCGGAATCGCCAATGCCACCACCATGCCGGTGCGCACACCGAGGGAGAAGAAACTCACCAGCAATACAATCGCCAAGGCCTCGGCCAAGACCTGGACGAATTCGCCCACGCTGGTCTTCACCGCAGCCGGCTGGTCCGACACCTTGCGCAGTTCCATGCCTGCCGGAAGGTTCTTCTGCAGGCGTGCGAACTCGCCCTCCAGGGCCTTGCCCAGTATCAGGATATCGCCACCATCGCGCATGGCCACGGCCAGGCCGATTGCGTCGTCCCCCATATAGCGCATACGCGGCGCCGGTGGGTCGTTGAAGCCCCGGTGAATCTCGGCCACATCGCCGATGCGGAAGGTACGGTCGCCGACGCGGATCGGGAAATTGCGGATCTCTTCGACCGTCTTGAAGTTACCCGACACCCGCAGTTGCACGCGCTCGCTCGGGGTCTCGAAGAACCCGGCGGTGGATACCGCGTTCTGCTCCTGCAACGCCTGCTGCACCGCTGCCAGGGGCAGGCCGAGGGTGGCGAGCTTGAGGTTGGACAGCTCGATCCAGATCTTCTCGTCCTGCAACCCCAGCAGCTCGACCTTGCCCACATCCGGCACCCGTTGCAGCTGGATCTGGATACGGTCGGCGTAGTCCTTGAGCACCGCGTAGTCAAACCCCTCGCCGGTCAGGGCGTAGATATTGCCAAAGGTGGTGCCGAATTCGTCGTTGAAGAACGGGCCCTGGATGTCCGGTGGCAGGGTCTGGCGGATATCGCTGATCTTCTTGCGCACCTGGTACCACAGGTCGGGAATCTGCGCCGAGTGCATCGAGTCCCGCGCCATAAACGTGACCTGGGATTCGCCCGGGCGGGAGAACGAGACAATGCGCTCGTACTCGCCGGTTTCCATCAGTTTCTTTTCAATGCGCTCGGTGACCTGGCGCGAGACTTCCTGGGCCGTGGCCCCTGGCCAGTTGGTCTTGATGACCATGGCTTTGAAGGTGAACGGCGGGTCTTCACTTTGCCCCAGCTTGGTGTAGGACAACGTACCGACGACGGCCAACAGCAGCATCAGGAACAGGACGATCTGGCGATTGCGCAACGCCCATTCGGAAAGATTGAAACCCATCGGGGACTACTCCTTGTTGGCCGTCAGATTCACCACCCGGTTGGAGCGATCCACCGGGCGTACTTGCTGGCCCTCATGGAGCACATGGACACCGGCGGCAATCACCCAGTCGGAGGGGCTCAGGCCTTCAAGCACCGGTACGCTTTTTTCGCCGAACGCGCCGATGCGCACCGCCGTGCGCTTGAGGGTGTTATCCGGCTTGACCAGCCAGACGTAGGACGCGCCGTTCTCTGCGCTGAGGGCAGACAGCGGCACCGACAACGGAATCACGCCGTCGGCCTGGATAAAGACCCTCGCGCTCTGCCCCAGCTCCGCCGGGACTTTGCCGGCGTTGAAGGCGACACGGGCGGCGAAGGTGCGCGACTTGGGATCGGCCGCCGGCGACAGCTCGCGAATGCGCCCCTCGAAGCGTTGGTCGGGCTGGCTCCACAGCTCCACGGAGACCGGCTGGCCGACCTTGAAGCGACCGAAGCTCTGCTCCGGGAAGCTGATCAACACTTCACGCTCGCCATCGGTGGCCAGGGTGAACACGGTCTGCCCGGCCGACACCACTTGCCCGACTTCCACTGCACGCTTGGCGACCACGCCATCCTGGGGGGCGCGCAGCACGGCATAGCCGGCCTGGTTATTGGCCACGTCGAATTCAGCCTTGATCTGCTGCAGGCGTGCGACACCAGAACGGTAGAGGTTTTCGGAATTGTCGTACTGGGAACGGCTGACCATCTGACGGTCCATCAGGGTCTTGTAGCGATCACGCTCGGCCCGCACCAGGCTCAGGTTGGCCTCGGCTGCCGTGACCTGGGCACGGGTGGCCTGCAGTTGCAGGCGTACATCCTGGGGATCGAGTTCTGCCAGCGGCTGGTTGGCCTTGACGCGCTCGCCCTCCTCCACCAGCCGGCGACTGACTTTGCCACCAATGCGAAAGGCCAGGTCCGGCTCATAACGGGCGCGAACCTCGCCTGGATAACTGTCCATTGCCAGCGCCGAGGGCTGTGGCTGCACCACCATGGCCGGGCGGACGGTGGTTTGGGCCGCTTCTTCATGGCCGCAGGCAGCCAATAAAAGAGCAAGGCTGGCAGGCAACGCGAGGTGCAGAAAAATGCTGCGCATGCTGAAGGACCTTTCGCAAATGGTGCTTGGAGTAATTATACTGGCCAGTATGTTATTAATACCAAACTCACCAGTCCAGTATTAAAGTGAAAATGTCCGACAATCCTGTAAACACCAATAGCCCCGGGCGTCCCAAGGACATGGCAAAACGCCAGGCAATCCTCGACGCGGCGAAAATCCTGTTTTTGAGCAATGGTTACGCGAGTACCAGCATGGATGCCGTGGCCGTTGAGGCTGGCGTGTCGAAACTGACGGTCTACAGCCACTTCACCGACAAGGAAACGCTGTTCACCGCCGCCGTTGAGGCCAAGTGCGAAGCACAACTGCCGGTGATGTATTTCGAGTTGCCGGACGACGTGCCAGTGGAGAAGGTGCTGCTGAACATCGCCCGAGGCTTTCACCTGCTGATCAACAGCGAGGAATCGGTGAACCTGCATCGCCTGATGATGACCTCAGGCAATCAGGATCCGAAGCTGTCGCAGATCTTCTTCGAAGCCGGCCCCATGCGGATGTTGCAGGGCATGGAGCGCCTGCTGGGCAAGATCAATCAAAGTGGCGCATTGCGCATCGACAAGCCGTTTACCGCAGCCGAGCACTTCTTTTGCCTGCTCAAGGGCACGGCAAACTTCTGCTTGCTGTATGGCTGCGGCGAACGCTTGAGCGAAGCGGCCGCCGAGGAGCATGTGCAGGAAGTGGTGGGATTGTTTATGCGGGCGTACCGGCCTTGAGCGCTTTCTTCGGATAAATATCGTACCGGCTGGATTTGCCATCCAGCGCATGGCTCGGCTTGGGCCCCTCAATGCACGGCGCCTTGCGTGGGCGCTTCACCACCACCCGGTGGCTGGCCAGGGCCAAGGCCGCCGCGAGCAATGCCGGGGCATCCGGATCGTCACCCACCAGCGGGCGGAACAGGCGCATTTCCTTCTTCACCAGGGCGGTTTTCTCCCGATGGGGAAACATTGGGTCGAGGTAGATCACCTGCGGCAGCTCACCTTCCCAATTACGCATCACCTCGATGGAATTGCCCTTGAGCAGGGTCATCCGCGCAACAATCGGCGCCACTTCAAAATCCTCCGCCCCACGCGCCAGGCCATCTTCGAGCAAGGCACCGATCAACGGCTGACGTTCGATCAGGCTCATCTCGCAGCCCAGGCTGGCCAGCACGAAGGCATCCTTACCCAGGCCGGCCGTGGCATCCAGCACTCGCGGGCGCACGCCTTGGGAGACCCCCACCGCCTTGGCAATCATCTGCCCGCTGCCCCCCCCATAGAGCCGCCGATGGGCAGCACCGCCCTCGACAAAATCCACCCGCACCGGGCCAGGCGCATCCGGGCCCAGCTGTTGCAGCTGCAGGCCATGCTCACCCACTTGCAGGGCAAAATCGGCGTCCGCCAGTTGCAACGGCAGGCCGAGCTGCTCGGCCCAGTGCTGGGCACGGGCCTGAAAACCGTCGGCCAAGGCCTCGACCCGAATGCGGCTGGCCGCGGGTTGTTCGCTCATCGTTTACTACGCTCAAAAATATTAAGGATCGGCAAACAGCGGCCGATAAAAAAGGATCAGGCATTTTGCCAGACCCTGAGCGTCGACCGAGAGAAATGTCAGACATTCATTCCCTATTCACCGGTGTCCTGCCGACCCACAACCACTTCGGCCTGCGCAATACCCAAGCGCTGGCCGGCGTCAGTCATGTGTGGCAGGACTTCTTCGCCCGGGCGTTGGCCGAGCAGCTTGGCCAGGAGCCAGGTGCGCAGCTGGCCGCCGATCCGGTGCCGGTGGATGCCTCGGTCGAACCCAGCGCCGGCAGCGACCTGCTGACGCAAATCGTCACCCAGCGTCATTGCGATGTCCAGGACACCGAGATCGCCCCGCCTGAGCCACTGTTCCTGCCGATTGCCGAGTTCGAACTGGAGTTGCTGCCACCGGCGGCCGTGCCGTTCCCGGAGGATGAAATCGTTGCCCAGCAACGCCAGCAGAACTTCGAGAGTGGCTGGGTACGGCCGATCGTCCTGACCGCCGGCCAGCCATTGCCCGAGCCAGGCCCGGCGCCGCAACCCAAGCCGCTGTTCCTGCCGATTGCCGAATTCGAACTGGACCTGCTGCCACCGGCGGCCGAGCCATACCCCGACGAGGAACTGGTGCAACAGCAAAAGGCCCTGGACTTCGATTGCGGCTGGGCCCGCCCATTGATCCTCAACAACCTGCGCCTGGCGGCCTGACCCTTAGCGGCACACCCACCAACGCCCCATATCCAAATGGAAATGGTTGCGATGGGCGGCGTTGTAATCCGGGCTCAAGACCACGTTGAAATCATTGCACGCACTGTCGCGCACCTGCCGCAAAAAACGCGCGCTGGCCCCCTCTCCTGGCCAATCCTTCAACACATTGATGCTGCGTCCATCCGCCAGGCGAAACCCGGCAATGTCCAGGGCATTGGCCGAGGCATGCTGGCTGAGTCGCCCTTCAGCCCGCCCATACATATTGCGGCAGGCAAAACTGCCGAGGTGATCGACCCGCGTCACCGCCTGGCCAAACACCGCCTGGGCAGCCGGCTGCAAGCTGTGGCGCTCGAACAGGGCAAACGCCACCGCCAAGGGGCAACTGGCGAGAAAACTGCTGCTCAACCCCACCTCCGCGCCCTGAACCCGCAACGTGTTGCGCAATGGGCAAGCCGCATCCGCCGGGCTGTCCGCTTGATGGCTGACCCGCAACCCGGAGGTTTTCAGCACCTGGTCGCACAGGGTGGGATCGTCCTGCAAGCGCCCCAGTTTGAAGCGGGTCAGCAGGTTAGGCGCAGCTTGCACATCCAAGGGCGCCCAGGGGTTCCACTCGGCGGGCAGCGGCACCCAGCCGCGCCAGATGCCTACGAGTAGGCCGCCGGCGAGGAGCAGCAACACACCCAACACTTTGAAAAAAGCCACGTCTCAACCCTTGCACAACTGATTTGCCTGGCTGAACGGCATCGAGCGCTCGGTAAAGGTGAAGGTTCCCAGCTCCTGAACCTCCCGCGCGGCCCTGAAGAACTCCCCATAGGCCGCCAGGGCCATGGCCGAGCCGACGCTGATGCGCTTGACGCCCATCTCGCTCAGTTGCGCCACCGAGAGCTTGAGGCCACCTGACATCAACACATTCACCGGTTTTGGCGCCACCGCCCGCACCACCGCCAATACTTCCTCAGCACTGCGCAGGCCCGGGGCATACAACACGTCGGCACCCGCTTCGGCGTAGGCCTGCAAACGGCGAATAGTGTCGGGAAAATCCAGGCGACCATGTAGGAGGTTTTCCGCACGGGCCGTCAGCATGAAGGGAAATGGCAAACTGCGTGCCGCAGCGACGGCAGCCTCGATGCGTTCAACAGACAGATCAAAGGGGTAGATCGGGTCGACCGCAATCCCGGTAGCGTCTTCGATAGAACCGCCGACGATGCCAGTAGCGGCTGCCCGCAACAGGCTTTGGGCACAACCTTGAGGCGTATCGCTGAAGCCGTTTTCCAGGTCCGCCGCCACCGGCAGCGCGGTGGCCTGAACGATCATCCCGGCGTTGCCCAGAGTATCCTCCAGCGACAGCGCGCCTTCAGCATCCGGGCGCCCCAGACTGAAGGCAAAACCCGCGCTGGTAGTGGCCAGGGCTTCAAAACCGAGGCTGGCGAGCATCTTGGCGGAACCGGCGTCCCACGGGTTGGGCATCACGAATGCACGATCACGCTCGTGCAGGGCTCGAAAGGATTCGGCGCGAAGGGTTTGGGCATCCATGACTGACTCCAGGCACAAAAAAACCCTAGAGTAACCCCAGTTGCTCCACCGCGGGTTCCCGATGCAACTGCGCCAGCGCCGGCAACCCCGGCAACCGCTCCATCAATTGCTGATGAAAGCGTATGGCCAGTTGGGCCGCCAGGCGGTTATCCGAGGTGTGCAGGAACACATAAGGCGTGCGCCCCTCCTCAATCCAGCCTGCGACTTTCTCAAGCCACGGCACGAGGAACGGGTCGTTGGCTTCCAGGTCCGGGTGGCCGATAAAGCGTACCTGGGGAAACTGGGTCAACGCCGCTGGCCGGGGCGGTACCTTGGGCTTTTTCGATTGGGCGTGGAGCACCGCTGCCGAAGTCGACGTGCAACTGAACAAAGCTCGTGGATCCAGGCAGATACGCTCGACCCCGCGATCACGCAGCAGGCGGTTGAGGCTGCGCTCGGCGTCGCCCTTGGCGAAGAACTCACGATGACGCACCTCCACCGCCAACGGACGCTCCAGACCGTCGATAAACCCTGCCAGCTCCCCCAGCCGCTGCGGGGTGAAGCTGGCCGGCAGTTGCAGCCACAACGGCGACACCCGCTCGCCCAGCGGGCTCATCAACCCAAGAAAGCTTTCGGCGGCGGGCAACTGTTCGCGCAGGTCGGCACTGTGGCTGATATCACCGGGAAATTTGGCGGTAAACCGAAAGTGCGCGGGCATGATCTCGGCCCAGCGCTGCACGGTGGCCACCGAGGGCCGCGCGTAGAAGGTGGTGTTGCCTTCGCAGGCATTGAATACTTGGCAATACAGCCCAAGAAAATCCGTGGCGCGGGCGTCTTGCGGATACAGGTACTCGCGCCAGGCGTTTTCGCTCCAGGACGGGCAACCGAGGAAATAAGGCAACAGCATCAGATGTGGATATCGAGACCCAGCACTTCCATATCCCATTCGACAAAGCCGGCAGTGGTCAGGTAGCTGGCCAGGGCCGTAGCGACGTTTTTGCTCATGGAGCGCGGGAAGATCATGTCTTGCTGGCGGGCCGGAACGCCGCCGATACGCGAACCGCTGGCACCTTGGGCACGGGCGGAAACTGCCGCGCCCTGGGAGGTTTCGGGCTGGACTTCAATAAAGTCGGGGGATTCTTCGACGGACTCGTCTACCGTCACGTTCGCCTTGCGTGGCTTGCGCTTGAGGGGGTAGGACTGGGTAGAAAAGCCGTCTATACGCATACATGCAGATCCGCTATCAATGATGGCAATTTAGCGGCACTTTCCTTGGCACGCAAATGCTCTGGTGATAACTAGAACACATAAACGGGCAAAGGTTTAAACCCAGGGACAAATTCTGACGATTGGCGCGAATTGCCTGCGATCAACGGTGGGGCTCGGCAGCTCCCACACTAGAGGCTGAGCGCAATAAGCCTAGAGCCCGCGCTCGGCCTTGGTCTGTGCCACTTTATCGCGCAGGTACACCGGAGCGGCCTGATCAGCCGGGATCGCCTCGCCGCGCTCCCAGGCAAAACGCGCCAGGCTCAGCAGGTCTTCGGCATGGGGCAACATCCCGGCATCCTGGCCGGCCGTGGCCACGGCGATACGTTCGCCATAACCCCACCCCGTACCAGCGCCAAACCAGTCGCCACTGGCATCGGCCGGCAACGCGGCGGCCTCGGGCGGCTGCACGGCCTCGACGCCGACCAGGCGCATCTCACCAGCGGTTTCGCGGTAGCAGCCCCAATAGACCTCATCCATCCGCGCATCAATGGCGGCCGCGACCTGGCGTGCGCCATGTTCACGCAACGCGCGCTGGGCCAACACGGCGAGGTTGGACACCGGCAGTACCGGCCGCTCCAGGGCAAACGCCAGGCCCTGCACCACACCGATGGCGATGCGCACACCGGTGAATGCACCCGGGCCGCGGCCAAAGGCGATGGCGTCTACCGCCGACAGGGTGGTGCCGGCATCGAGCAATAGCTGCTTGATCATCGGCAGCAGCTTTTGCGCGTGCAGGCGCGGGATCACCTCATAGTGGCTCGTGACCTTGCCGTTATGCAGCAGGGCAACGGAGCAAGCTTCAGTCGCGGTGTCCAGGGCCAGCAGGGTGCTCATCGGTATGGGTGTCCAAATCGAAAAAAAGTGCGCCAGTATAAACAACAACGGCCCGCAAGCGGGCCGTTGAACGTCAAGCCAATCGTCAGATCAGTTCAGCGCTTCCAGCACCTTGGCGGTGATGGCTTCCACCGAGCCAACGCCCGGGATGTGGCTGTATTTCGGCTTGCCCTGGGCAGCCGACAGCTTCTGGTAGAACTCTACCAGCGGCTTGGTCTGGGAGTGGTAGACCGACAGGCGATGACGCACGGTTTCTTCGGTGTCGTCTTTGCGCTGCACCAGGTCATCACCGGTTACATCATCCTTGCCAGCCACTTTTGGCGGGTTGTAGACGATGTGGTAGACGCGACCCGAGGCTTCGTGAACGCGGCGACCGGCGATACGCTGGACGATCTCTTCATCTTCAACGGCGATTTCAACCACAGCGTCCAGCTCGACGCCGGCTTTCACCAGGGCTTCGGCCTGGGGAATGGTGCGTGGGAAACCGTCGAACAGGAAACCGTTCTTGCAGTCGTCCTGGCTGATGCGTTCCTTGACCAGGTTGATGATCAGGTCGTCGGAGACCAGGCCACCGCTGTCCATCACGCTCTTGGCGATCAGGCCCAGCTCGGTGCCGGCCTTGACGGCAGCGCGCAGCATGTCGCCAGTGGAGATTTGTGGAATGCCGAACTTTTCAGTGATGAACTTTGCCTGAGTACCTTTACCGGCCCCGGGAGCTCCCAGCAGAATGACGCGCATCGATGTGCTCCTCAATTTTTTATAGAGATGACGCTCGGATTCGCCGCGTGGGGCCAATCTCGTAGAATATGCTCGTAAAAATACGAATCCAGGCCGCCCAACCGGCCAAAGGCTGATCAAGATACACAGCGAGCCCTAACCACACAAGCCGCCAAAAGTCGGAAGAACCCGCACCACACAAGCCTTTTGGTCGCGGTATCCCTTGGTGCAACCCGGACACAAAACCGCCGGCACAGCCCTTTCGGGTCAGCCGGCGGTTTTGTGTGCAAGCCCTTGAGAACACGCCAGAAATGTCAGCCGGTGTTACGCAGCCCGGCGGCAATACCGGCCACGGACACCAGCAGCGCCTGTTCCAGAGGGCTGTCCTGTGTCGCCTCCTGCTGGCGGGAGCGGGCCAGCAGTTCGGCCTGCAACAGGTGCAACGGGTCGAGGTAGGTGTTGCGCAGGCGGATGAACTCCAGGGTGTCGGGGCTATGGGCCAGCAGCTGCGACTGGCCGGTCAGGCCAAGCACCACGGCGCAGGCCTGCGACAATAGGTCGCGTAAATGCGCACCCAATGGCAACAGGTCGGCTTGCACCAGACGCTGGTCATAGAGCCGGGCGATATCGGCGTCAGCCTTGGCCAGGACCATTTCCAGCATGTCGATACGGGTGCGGAAGAACGGCCATTGTTCGCGCATCTGCCCCAGCAATTCACCTTCGCCGCGCTCCAGGGCCTTGCTCAATGCCGCTTCCCAGCCGAGCCAGGCCGGCAGCATCAGGCGGGTCTGGGTCCAGCCGAAGATCCACGGGATTGCACGCAGGCTCTCGATGCCGCCGGCACGGCGCTTGGCCGGGCGACTGCCCAGGGGCAAGCGGCCCAGTTCCTGCTCGGGGGTGGACTGGCGGAAATACTCGACGAACTGCGGATTTTCCCGCACCACTGCGCGATAGGCGCTGACACCATCAGCCGCCAATTCATCCATCAAATGGCGCCAGGCCGGCTCCGGTGGTGGCGGTGGCAATAAGGTCGCCTCCAGCACTGCGGCCAGGTACAGATTGAGGTTCTGCTCAGCGATATCCGGCAAGCCGAACTTGAAACGAATCATCTCGCCCTGCTCGGTGGTGCGGAAACGCCCGGCTACCGAGCCCGGTGGCTGCGACAGAATCGCCGCATGGGCCGGGCCGCCGCCACGGCCCACGGTGCCGCCGCGACCATGGAACAACAACAGTTCCACCTGCTGCTCGCGACAGATATCCACCAGACGTTCCTGCGCCCGGTACTGGGCCCAGGCCGCAGCCGTGGTGCCAGCGTCCTTGGCCGAGTCCGAATAGCCGATCATCACTTCCTGCGGGCCTTGCAACCGCGCGCGATAACCGGGCAGCAGCAACAGGCGCTCGATTACCGGGCCGGCGTTGTCCAGGTCGGCCAGGGTCTCGAACAACGGCACCACACGCATCGGCCGCTGCACCCCGGACTCCTTGAGCAGCAACTGCACTGCCAGCACATCGGATGCCGCGCCCGCCATGGAGATGACGTAGGAACCGAGGGAAGCCGCCGGCGCAGCGGCGATTTCCTTACAGGTATTGAGCACTTCGGCGGTATCGGCCGAAGGCTTGAAATACCCCGGCAACAACGGGCGACGATTGGCCAACTCCTTCATCAGGAAGGTGATGCGCGCGTCTTCGTCCCAGTCCTCATAGCGACCCAGACCCAGGTAATCGGTGATTTCGGTCATCGCCGCCGAATGCCGGCTGGAGTCCTGGCGTACATCCAGGCGCACCAGGAACAGGCCGAATGTCACTGCACGGCGCAGGCAATCGAGGAGCGGGCCGTCGGCAATCACGCCCATGCCGCAGGCGTGCAGGGACTGGTAGCACAGCTCCAGCGGCTCCAGCAGGTCACGATTGTTTTGCAGCACATCGGCTGGCGCCGGGAGGCTGCCGGTCAACGCCGCGTGCGCCCAATTGCGGGTGGCGCGCAGGCGTTCGCGCAGTTGTTTGAGCAAGGCTCGATAAGGTTCGACGCTGTCGCCGACCTTGGCCTGCAACTCAGGGCTGGCCTGCTGCATGGACAGTTCCGAGGCCAGGTGGTCGATATCCCGTAAATACAGATCTGCCGCCATCCAGCGCGCCAGCAGCAGCACTTCACGGGTCACCGGCGCCGTCACATTGGGGTTGCCGTCACGGTCGCCGCCCATCCACGAGGCGAAGCGGATCGGCGCCGCCTCCAGGGGCAGGCGCAGGCCGGTGGCGGCGTGCAAGGCTTGATCGGCCTTGCGCAGGTAGTTGGGGATCGCGTGCCACAGCGAATGCTCGATCACCGCAAAGCCCCACTTGGCCTCGTCCACCGGGGTGGGCCGGGTACGGCGGATTTCTTCGGTGTGCCAGGCTTCGGCGATCAGCCGTTGCAGGCGTTGGCGAATCTGCTCGCGCTCGGCGCTGGTCAGGTCACGGTGATCCTGCAAGGCCAGTTGTGCGGCGATGGCGTCGTATTTCTGGATCAGGGTGCGGCGCGCGACTTCGGTCGGGTGGGCAGTGAGTACCAGCTCGATCTCCAGCCGCGCCAACTGCCGGGCCAGGGATTCGCTGCTGTGGCCCTCACTCTGCAGCCGCGCCAGCAGCTCGGGCAACACCCGCGATTCGAACGGGGCCGGCTGGGACTCATCGCGCCGATGAATCAGTTGGTACTGCTCGGCGATATTGGCCAGGTTGAGGAACTGGTTGAACGCCCGTGCTACCGGCAGCAGCTCGTCTTCCTGCAACTGGTTGAGGCTGGCGCTGAGTTCTTCACCGGCCGCCGCATCCGTGGTCCCGCCCCGGCGATCGGCCTTGGCGCCCTTGCGAATCTGCTCGATCTTGGCGAGGAACTCATCACCGTACTGTTCTCGAATCGTGTTGCCCAGCAATTCACCCAACAGGTGAACATCTTCACGCAAACGTGCATCGATATCGCTCATCAGCCAATCTCCAGCCAGGAATCCGTGATGCTTTGATCTTTAAGAGTGCCGATCAAGCCTTGGTCTGACAAGGAACTTTAAACCTTGGCGGTTGCAGCTAGTCTCAAGGGTACGTCGTCGCGTTATCCACGCTACGACTGGTCACTCATCACCGCCCGCTACCCCGGGCATCACTGAGGTTGCCATGAAAATCCGAGAACTGGCCCAGCAATGGGAAGAAACCGCCAAGGGTCGCCTGACCAAGACCGAATATGCCATCCACCTGGATGTAGAGGCCGCTGCCCGGCTGGCGGCCATCCGCGAGATGTACCCCAAGCGCAGCACCGAGGAATTGCTCGGCGAGCTGATCGGCGCCGCCCTGGAAGAGCTGGAAGCCAGCTTTCCGTATATCCGGGGCCAGCATGTGGTTGCCACCGATGAAGAGGGTGACCCGCTGTATGAAGACGTCGGCCCCACGCCGCGCTTCCTGTCGCTGTCACGGCGGTACCTGCACGACATGTCAGCCACGCCTGACGATCAGAAACACTGATCCACATTCGCTGATAAAAACCATCCCCCAGCGTACCGGGCCTTTCATAGGCCCGGCATACCGCTGCAGGTGGCAAAAGTTCCGATTTTTTATCGCCGCCCCCTCAGTCAGATTTGTTCAGATATTTTTTCGGGCAAATCGCCATCTTTGGCTGAACTATTCAAAAAAGCCTCGGGTCACAGCCAGTAAGCCATCACTTGGAACAGGCGTTTGAAAAGGCACACTGAGCTTCACCGCCAAACGCAGACGCTGAACACCGTAGATGGATTTGATGTTTTTCAGGAGTTATCTAATGGAGTTGAAGACGATGAAGACCAGCACTGCCAAATCCTCGTTTAACCACCTGCGCGGGCTCAAATTGGCCGCGTTGGCAATCGGCACCAGCTTCGTCCTCGCGGGCTGCGCCGGCAACCCGCCGACCGAACAGTACGCAGTGACCCAATCGGCCGTGAACAGCGCTGTAAGCGCTGGCGGTACCGAATACGCTGCCGTGGAAATGAAAGCTGCACAGGACAAGCTCAAGCAAGCCGAGCTGGCCATGCATGACAAGAAATACGACGAAGCCCGTCGTCTGGCCGAGCAGGCTGAGTGGGACGCTCGCGTGGCAGAGCGCAAGGCCCAGGCTGCCAAGGCCGATCTGGCGCTGAAGGATTCTCAGAAGGCTATTGAGGAGCTGCGTAACGAAGGCATGCGCCCTGCTGTGATCCAGCAGAAGTAAGCACCGCCATTGTTTGCATCGCACCCGAAATCGAATTGAAAGGACGACACCACTATGCGTAAACAATTGATGATCCCTGCCCTGCTGGCGATGAGCGTTGCACTGGCGGCTTGCTCCACCCCGCCTAACGCGAACCTGGAAAACGCACGGACCAACTTCTCGGCCCTGCAAGCCAACCCGCAAGCGACCAAAATCGCCGCCCTGGAAACCAAGGACGCCAGCGAATGGCTGGACAAGGCTGACAAGGCGTACCGCGACAAGGAAGACGAGAAGAAGGTCGACCAACTGGCCTACCTGACCAACCAGCGCGTTGAAGTGGCCAAGGACACCATCGCCCTGCGCGAGTCCGAAGCCAAGCTGAAAAACGCTGGCGACCAACGTGCCCGCGCCCTGCTCGAAGCCCGTGACGCGCAGATCAAGCAACTGCAAAGCAGCTTGAACGCCAAGCAGACTGAACGCGGGACCCTGGTGACCTTTGGTGATGTGCTGTTCGCTACCAGCAAGGCTGATCTGAAATCCAGCGGCCTGGTGAACATCAACAAACTGGCGCAATTCCTCCAGGAAAACCCGGATCGTAAAGTCATCGTCGAAGGCTACACCGACAGCACCGGCAGCGATGCCTACAACCAGACCCTGTCCGAGCGCCGCGCTACTTCGGTGCAGGTTGCACTGATCAAGATGGGCGTTAACCCAAGCCGCATCGTGACTGCTGGCTACGGCAAGGCATACCCGGTTGCCGATAACGCCAGCGTTTCGGGCCGTGCCATGAACCGCCGCGTTGAAGTGACCATCTCCAACGACAACCAGCCGGTCAAGCCACGTTCTTCGGTTCAATAACCGACTGACAGCTACTGGTCTGAAAGCCCTGCCTGTGTTCCAGGCAGGGCTTTTTTGCATAAGAACTGCGGGCAGACTCTGCGGATCAGCCGAAATTGATTTGGCTGTTGTTCTCTTGAGGCATCTGCATGCCTTGCTGCTGATCGCCACTCATCTGCTTGCGCAGCGGGTCCTCTTCCTCGTTAGCACCGCCACTGCCGCCACTGCCCTGGGAGCCGCCTGCACCTCCCGCACCGCCCAACAGTTGCGCCAGGAGTTTCTTCAGCGCTTCAGGATCCATACCGCCCTGCTGCTGACCGCCTTCGACGCCCTTGCCAACCATATTGCCGGAATCCCCCATGCCGGCGCCGCCGAAGTTACCGAACCCGCTGCCACCACCGCCTACTCCATTAATACTCATAGTGATACTCCACGTAATTAAGGGTTACTCGTCAGCGCTGCTGACGACCCAATCAGTGGTGTCATACGGAATATGGTTCCAAAAACTACCGGCAGGCTCACTCCTGCAGTTGCGGGGTTTCCTGGCCCATGCAACGCACCGCCTGCTTCTTGCTGTTTACCAGCACGCCCGTCAGCCCCTTTTGCTCGGTATCGAACAGCACCAGCACACCGTCGACGCATTGCGCCACTTGAGGGGCCGGGGTCAGGGAAACTTTGTAGTCCTCGCCGGGCACGGTCTTGAGCATGGTGTAGTCGCTGAGCAGCAACGCATCCTCAGGCTTGGCGAAGTGCAGGTAGCCGTAGTACCACAGGCAGCCAACGGTACCGATGATGGTGCCGATGCCGGTGAGGATCAGGGGGATCATGTTGCGTTCTTCGCTCATTGCGGGCTCTCTGATGATTCGGTTTTAGGATTGGCAGCCGCCGGATAATTGGGAATTTCCCCCAGGCGGCGCAAACCGTTGAAATGCTGCGGATCGTCAAGATAGCGCAGCATTACGGTTTGCCAGGTCTTGTCGGCAAAGGTCTGCACGTGACCGCCCCGGGTCAGTTGCAACACCCTTGGCGGCGGCGCAGCTTGATACAGACGGATGCCGTTGGAAAGCGGCACGATCGGATCATCCAGACTGTGGAACAGCAGTTTCGGCACGCCAGTCAGCTGTGGCATGCCATGGATCGCACTGTCGGCGTCTGGCACCAGCCACGACAACGGCACCTGGAACGGCCATGTTAGCCAGGAAGTGCTCAGGGCGAATTGCCCTACATCACGATAACTGGCGGGCACGCCATCGAGCACCAGCGCTTTGAGCCGGGGCTGTCGCTCGGGGTGTGCGGCCAGGTAATGCACGGCCAACGCCCCGCCCAGGCTCTGGCCGAGGACCACCAGCGGCTGCCCTTGGGTTTCAGGGGCCTGGTCGAGCCACTGGAAGGCGGCATCCAGATCCTGGTAAATGGCCGGCAACGAAGGTTTGCCTTCTGACACGCCATAGCCGCGATAGTCCAGCATCAGCACTTGATAGCCCTGGGCCGGCAACCACCAACTGCCGCCCAGGTGCCCGGAGAGGTTGCCCCCATTACCGTGCAGGTGCAGCACCGTGCCCTTGAGCGGCACGCCGGCCTTGGCTGGCAGCCACCAGGCCCGCAACTTCAGGCCATCGGCGGTGGTCAGGGTGACGTCACGGTATTCCAGGCGCGCCTGCTGTGGACTGAACGGCAGGCCGGGCTCGGGGTAGAACAGCAGCGAGCTGCAGCCATTGAGGGTGAGGAGCAGGCATAGAATGCCGAGGAGTCTCATCCGTTGAAACCTCGCAAATGGGTGGGGACACAACCCTGATAATCAATGAAGACTAACTGTGGGAGCTGGCTGTCAGTTACTCCACCGGTGGCTGACAGACCGCGATCGCAGGCAAGCCTGCTCCCACAGTTGATGGGATTTGGTCAGAGGATATTGGAGTAATCCGCCTCGATCCGGTCCAGGCTCAGGTGGTTGAGGAAGTTGGAGAAGCACATCCATGCCGACAGCGCGTTCATGTCACGGAACTGATCCGGCAGGTATTTGGGCGGCACCACCAGGCCTTCGTCCACCAACTGGCGCAAAGTACGCATGTCTTCCAGGGTGGTCTTGCCGCAGAACAACAGCGGCACCTGCTCCAGCTTGCCCTTGCGCACGGCCAGCTGGATATAGTTGTAGACCATGATAAAGCCCTTGAGGTACGACAGATCCTTGGTAAACGGCAGCCCCGTCGGCGTCGAGCCGCGGAACACCCGGCTGGCGTTGCCGTAGCTCTCGGCCATTTCAAAGCCTTGCTCGCGGAAGAATTCGAACACCTGCAGGAAATCGGCGCCCTCTTCCACCATATGGATCGCGCGGGTGCGGTTGGTCAACTTGCGCAAGCGGCTGGGGTAAGAGGCGAAGGTGATGATCTCCATCAAGATTGCCAGGCCTTCCTGGGTCACGGTCGACGACGGTGGGCCCTTGGACAGGAAGGTGCAGATCGGCTGGTTCTGGCCATTGAGGGTGGTGCCCACATGGACCAGCCCTTCGTGCACTTCCAGGGCCCGCACATCCCGCTCGTTGAACATCGCATCGGCGCGGATCTTGATGTAGTCGGCGCCCGCCGCCGCGTCGGCAACGATGCCGTCGGATTCAAACACACGAATGGTTTCTTCGGCTTCGCCAAACACTTTGTTCAGGCGGCTTTGCAGCAGGCCCACAGCGTCCTTGGCGGTCAGGGTCTTGGCTTCGTCCTTGAGGTCGCCACGACCGTCGATGTTATTCAGGTAGTCGGAAAGCATCAGGCCCAGGTCGGCCAGGGTCGGGTCGCCGGCATGGAATGCATCGGAGGCGGCGCCGTAAAGCTCCTGGGAAATCAGGCCGAAATCCTCAGTGCCACGGGCTTCGAGCATGCGCACCACCATGCGGTACTCCTTGCACATGCGCCGCATGATCTGCCCGACCGGGTTGAACTGGCCCAGTTGGCGGGTGATATCGCGCTCGATGTTCTGGAACTCCAGCTTCACCTTGCTGGAATCGAACGACAGTGGCCGGTTCAGGTAATAGTCGCGATCCACCGCCGGCATGTGCTTGCCCTTGCCCTGGAGGAAGCCCTTGCGAATGTTGTCGTCCCACTTCACGGCGTCGAGGACGCGAATCGGTGTCTGCGCCAGCACAATGCGATCGGACAAGGTGCGTATCGTCTGCTGGTAATCGTCCACCCGGTGCTCCCTCTTTAAACGTTATTTGCCCACACGCTTATAGCGTACGGCTTCGACAAACACATCGGCGTTGGCCGGATCATCCAGGTAAGCCAGGATCTGGCTCATGGGGCTGTCGATCAATATGCCGTCACCTTCGACAGTTTCCACGTGACTGCCAATCAGGATTTTCTGCGCGATGGCCTGGTTGATTGCCTCGGGGTCGAGGTTGTAGACCACCAGTTCGCGAGCCTCATTCAATTCAAAGCCGGCGAGGATAAAATGCCCACCCAGCTTGTCCGGCAGCGGCGCCGACAGGTACCAGCGGTTGCCGTGGCGGGACACGCTGAACAAATATTCGTCGCGCTTGACCGGTTTGGTTTGCGAAGTGCTCACCGCCTTGTAGCGATGCTGTCCAGCGCGACTGATCTGCAGGTCGAGCGGTTCGCCCCAGGCGTTCCTGCTGGCCCACTTGCCCAGCAGCGCGTCAGGTGCGGCCTCGCTGGCCGGCAGGGGTTCCTTGAAGGTCACCAGGCAGCCGCTCAGGAGCAGCAACACCATCGCGGTCACAACCACACGCCAGGTTTTCATCCATCACTCCACAGCTGTTTTGGGTGGCCCGGCTCCCACACGACTAGACCGAGGCCAGTACCAGGTGCATGTAACGCTTGAGAATCTCGAGCATTTCTTCGCCAGTCAGGGCCTCGGGCTCGAACAGCAGGCCCTGATATTCCATCCGACTGATAATCGCCGTCAACACTTTGGCATCTTGCTGGGGTTCGCGGGAGCCCAATACCTGGAAAAACTGGCAAGTGCCCTGCAACAGAATCTGCTGATGGGAGCGCACCAGGTCGGCCAGGCGCGGGTTCAACAAGGCCTCCTGGCGAAACGCCTGCTCGGCCATCAGGTACTCGCGACGGTTAAGCAGTTGGCGCAGGACGTAATCGGCGGTCAGCCGCGCAATATCGTCGGCCAGTTGCGAGCGCGACTCGGCGCTGCCATCACCATAAGCCACCATCTCGCGCAGCAAGCCCTCATTGCGCACCCACAACTTGCCCATGAACGCCGCACTGCGCTCCACGTACTGGGCAAAGGTGTCGGTAAGCAGGTCGTCGATATCCTTGAAGTAGTAGGTGGTGGCCGACAATGGCACACCCGCCTCCGCCGCTACCGCCCGATGGCGCACGGCGCGCACGCCGTCGCGCACGACAATGCGCATCGCTGCATCGAGGATGTCTTGCCGACGCTGCTCGCTGCCCTGGCGACTGGCCTTGCGCCCTTGGTACTGAACACTTTCAGCCACGGCGGCAGCAATGCCAGCGGCGCCTTCTTGAGCCATTACGCGCTTCACGAAAGATCGTCCTCTCCTATCAACAGAAGCCTGGCGCCGTTTGCTTGACGTTAGTTCAGGCCCCACAAAAAAGCCGCCTTATAAAAGGCGGCTTGATGATTTACTGCGGTTACGCTTGCGGCCGCATATGCGGGAACAAGATGACATCGCGGATCGACGGTGAGTTGGTGAGCAACATCACCAGACGGTCGATACCGATCCCTTCACCAGCCGTTGGCGGCATGCCGTACTCCAGCGCGCGCACGAAGTCGGCGTCGTAGTGCATGGCTTCGTCGTCACCGGCGTCCTTGTCGGCCACCTGGGCCATGAAACGCTCGGCCTGGTCTTCCGCGTCGTTAAGCTCGGAGTAGGCGTTGGCGATTTCGCGACCACCGATAAACAGCTCGAAACGGTCGGTGACGTTCGGGTTGTCGTCGTTGCGACGGGCCAGCGGCGACACTTCGAACGGGTACTGGGTGATGAAGTGCGGCTGCTCCAGCTTGTGCTCCACCAGCTCTTCGAAAATCATCACCTGCAGCTTGCCCAGGCCTTCGAAGCCCAGGACCTTGGCCCCGGCTTTCTTGGCGATGGCGCGAGCCTTGTCGATGTCGTTCAGGTCGTCAGCGGTCAGCTCAGGGTTGTACTTGAGGATCGAGTCGAACACCGACAGGCGCACGAACGGCTCGCCGAAATGGAACACCTTGTCGCCGTAAGGCACGTCGGTGCTGCCCAGGACCAGTTGCGCCAGCTCGCGGAACAGTTCTTCGGTCAGGTCCATGTTGTCTTCGTAGTCGGCGTAGGCCTGGTAGAACTCCAACATGGTGAATTCCGGGTTGTGACGGGTCGAGACACCTTCGTTACGGAAGTTGCGGTTGATCTCGAACACCTTCTCAAAACCACCCACCACCAGGCGCTTGAGGTACAGCTCCGGCGCGATACGCAGGAACATTTCCAGGTCCAGGGCATTGTGGTGGGTTTCGAACGGCTTGGCTGCGGCGCCGCCCGGGATGGTCTGCAGCATCGGCGTCTCGACTTCGAGGAAGTCACGCGCCATCAGGAAGCTGCGGATGTGCGCGATTACTTGCGAACGCACGCGGAAGGTCTGGCGCACTTCTTCGTTGACGATCAGGTCAACGTAGCGCTGGCGATAGCGCTGCTCGGTGTCGGTCAGGCCGTGGTGCTTGTCCGGCAGCGGGCGCAGCGACTTGGTCAGCAGGCGCACGTTGGTCATTTCGACGTACAGGTCGCCCTTGCCGGAACGGGCCAGGGTGCCTTCGGCGGCAATGATGTCGCCCATGTCCCAGGTTTTCACCGAGGCCAGGGTTTCTTCCGGGAGGGTCTTGCGGTTGACGTAGACCTGGATGCGCCCGGTCATGTCCTGGATCACCATGAACGAGCCACGGTTGAGCATGATGCGACCTGCCACCTTGACCGGGATCGCCGCTTCAGCCAGCTCTTCCTTGGTCTTGTCCGCGTACTGCTTCTGCAAGGCATCGCAGTAGTTTTCGCGGCGGAAGTCATTGGGGAAGGCATTGCCCTTGGCGCGCTCGGCAGCAAGCTTTTCCTTGCGCAGGGCGATCAGGGAGTTTTCTTCCTGTTGCAGGGCCTGGTCGAGTTGTTGGTCGCTCATGTCTTTAAATTTTCCATCACAGGTTCGTTGCCCCCAGGCCTTCGGCCTGGGGATCGCGGGCAAGCCCGCTCCCACAGAGGGTGTTACAGGCCGGACTTCAGGCTCGCTTCCAGGTATTCGTCGATATCGCCGTCGAGTACCTTGTCGCAGTCGCTGCGTTCGATGTTAGTGCGCAGATCCTTGATCCGCGAAGCATCAAGCACATACGAACGGATCTGGTGACCCCAGCCGATATCCGACTTGGTGTCTTCCAGCGCCTGGGAAGCGGCGTTGCGCTTCTGCATTTCCTGCTCGTACAACTTGGCCCGCAGCATTTTCATGGCGGTGTCCTTGTTGGCGTGCTGGGAACGTTCGTTCTGGCAGCTGACCACGGTATTGGTCGGAACGTGGGTGATACGTACGGCCGAGTCAGTGGTGTTTACGTGCTGACCACCGGCACCGGAGGAACGGTAGGTGTCGATCCGCAGGTCGGCCGGGTTGATCTCGATTTCCACCTTGTCGTCGATCTCTGGGGAGACGAAAACGGCGGAGAACGAAGTGTGGCGACGGTTGCCGGAGTCGAACGGACTCTTGCGCACCAGACGGTGTACGCCGATCTCGGTCCGCAGCCAGCCAAAGGCGTATTCACCCTTGATATGCACGGTCGCGCCCTTGATACCGGCGACTTCACCGGCGGACAGCTCCATGATGGTCGCTTCGAAACCGCGTTTGTCAGCCCAGCGCAGGTACATGCGCAGCAGGATGTTGGCCCAGTCCTGGGCTTCGGTGCCACCGGAACCGGCCTGGATATCCAGGTAGGCGTTGTTCGGGTCCATTTCGTGGCTGAACATGCGGCGGAATTCAAGCTTGGCGAGGTTGTCCTCGAGACGGGCCAGCTCGGCGACGACATCGCCCACTGCGCCTTCGTCGTTTTCTTCGACGGCCATGTCCAGCAGGTCGCGGCAATCGCCCAGACCGGTGTTCAACTCGTCGAGGGTGTCGACGATCTGCGCCAGCGCAGCGCGCTCGCGGCCCAGTTCCTGGGCGTATTCAGGTTTGTTCCAGACAGCCGGATCTTCAAGCTCGCGATTGACTTCGGTCAGACGCTCATGCTTTTGATCGTAGTCAAAGATACCCCCGAATAGTTTCGGAGCGCTCGGACAGGTCCTTGATGGTGTTCAGGATCGGGTTGATTTCCATGGCGGGCAGCACTCGTTGGCGAACTTTTGAAAGCCGGCGAGTATAACGGCAAAAGGCTGGAAACGGCAGTCCGCTTGGCCGAAAAGGCCGGGTTTGTGTGATATCTACAGGCCGATAACGATCAAAGTTGGGAGCGGGCTCCCACATTGGGTTGGCGGTGTCCTGCAGGCTATTCGATCCCCACCTGGTTGCGCCCATTATGCTTGGCCAGATACAACCCCTTGTCCGCCGCCGAGATCAATTGCCGGCAATCAGTCCCCAGCAGCGGCGTCATGGTCGCCAGGCCAATGCTGATGGTCAGGCTCGCCCCTTCAGAGGGTGCGATATGCGGGATTTTCAACGCGGCAACAGCCTGGCGCAGTTTCTCCGCCACCAACCGCGCACCGCCCGGCGAGGTGTTGGGCAACACCAGGGCAAACTCCTCGCCCCCGTAGCGCGCCGGCAGGTCCGAAGGACGGCTGCTGGCGTCACGGATGCTCGCCGCCACCTTACGCAGCGCCTCGTCTCCTTCCAGGTGGCCAAAGCTGTCGTTGTAGGTCTTGAAGAAGTCCACGTCGATCATCAACAACGACAACTGGGTCTGGTCCCGCATGGCGCGCCGCCATTCCAGCTCCAGGTATTCGTCGAAATGCCGGCGGTTGGACAGCCCGGTCAAACCGTCGGAGTTCATCAACCGCTGCAGCACCAGGTTGGTGTCCAGCAGTTGTTGCTGGCTGACCCGCAATGCACGGTAGGCCGCATCCCGCTGCAACAGGGTCATGTAGGAGCGCGAGTGGTAGCGGATACGCGCCACCAGTTCGATGTTGTCCGGCAGTTTCACCAGGTAATCATTGGCCCCGGCGGCAAACGCGGCGCTCTTGATCAGCGGGTCTTCCTTGGTCGAGAGCACGATGATCGGGATGTTCTGCGTCGCCGGGTGGTTGCGGTATTCGCGCACCAGGGTCAGGCCGTCCAGCCCGGGCATGACCAGGTCCTGGAGAATCACCGTCGGCTTGATGCGGATCGCCTGGGAGATGGCCTGGTGGGGGTCGGCACAGAAGTGGAAGTCGATATTCTCCTCATGGGCCAGACCGCGTCGCACGGCTTCGCCGATCATCGCCTGGTCGTCCACCAGCAACACCATGGCGGCGTTTTCGTCGGTCTTGAAGTCGTCGAGCTGTAAATCATTCATTTGCGGTCACCTGAATTACTACGTGCAGGCCAGGACAGCGAGTTATATCGGTCATTTTGCGAATACCTCCAGCAATCGTGGCGCAATTCTGTCCAACGGGCGAATCTCAACAGCGGCATCAATCGCCGCCGCCGCTTTGGGCATGCCGTAAACCGCACAGCTCTGCTGATCCTGAGCGATGGTCAGATAGCCCTGCTGACGCATCAATTTGAGTCCCTGGGCTCCGTCACGTCCCATGCCGGTCAGTAATACGCCGACGGCATCGCCGTTCCAATGGCTGGCGACGCTCTCGAAAAACACGTCGATGGACGGCCGATAAATCTCGTTCACGGGTTCCGCCGTGTAGGCCAACGTGCCGTTTTTCAGCAGCCGGATATGATGATTGGTGCCGGCCAGCAATACCACGCCGCTTTGCGGTGGCTCACCTTCGCGTGCCAGGCGCACCGGCAGGCCCGAGGCGCTGCTCAGCCACTCGGCCATGCCGGCGGCGAACACCTGGTCCACATGCTGCACCAGCACAATGGCTGCCGCAAAGTTCCGAGGCAAGCCCTTGAGCAGGGTTTCCAGCGCCGCCGGGCCGCCCGCCGAAGAGCCGATCGCGACCAGGCTCTGGCGCTTGCCCGTCCCCCGCGGATGCACAGGTTCGGCCCGCACCCGGCTGCCCCGCTGGCCGATCAGCCAGCCAATATTGAGGATCTTGCGCAACAGGGGCGCGGCCGCCTCCTTGGCATCGCCAACCCCCAATGCCGGGGTGTCCACCACATCCAGGGCACCATGGCCCATGGCTTCAAACACGCGGCTGACATTCTGCTGGCGATCCACCGTAACGATAACGATAGCGCATGGCGTCTCGGCCATGATCTGCCGGGTGGCCTCGACGCCATCCATCACCGGCATGATCAGGTCCATCAGGATCAGGTCCGGGGTCAGCTCGGCACAGCGCTGCACCGCTTCCAGGCCATTGGTGGCAACCCACACTACTTGATGGGCCGGTTCGAAGCTCAAGGCCCGGCGCAAGGCCTCGACCGCCAGGGGCATGTCATTGACGATGGCGATCTTCATGCCCGGGCGCCTCCAATCAGTTCCACCACCGCATCGAGCAGGGCGTCATCATGGAAACTGGCCTTGGCCAGGTAATAGTCGGCGCCGGCATCCAGGCCGCGCCGCCGGTCTTCTTCACGATCCTTGTAGGACACCACCATCACCGGCAGCGACTGCAGGCGAGTGTCACGGCGTAAAAGTGTGACCAATTCGATACCGTCCATGCGTGGCATATCAATGTCAGTAATCAGCAGGTCGAAGTCTTCGGAACGCAGAGCATTCCAGCCATCCATGCCATCGACGGCGACCGCCACCTCATATCCACGATTAAGTAATAGCTTGCGCTGCAGTTCACGCACGGTAAGCGAGTCATCCACCACCAGGATGCGCTTGCGCGTGGCCTCGACGGTTTGCTGCGCGCGGCGGGCAATGCGTTCCAGGCGGCCGGTGTTGAGCAGCTTGTCCACCGAGCGCAGCATGTCTTCGACATCGACGATCAACACCACCGAGCCGTCATCCAGCAGCGCACCGGCAGAAATGTCCTGCACCTTGCCCAGGCGATCGTCCAGCGGCAGCACCACCAGGGTGCGCTCGCCGATAAACCGCTCTACGGCAATCCCGTACACCGCATCGCGCTCGCGGATTACCACGACCTTGAGGGTATCCTGGCTGGTCTGCCCGGGCGGGCGCTGCAACAACTGGCTGGCCGCGACCAGGCCGACATGCCGGCCTTCGTGCCAGAAATGCTGGCGGCCTTCCAGTTGCACGATTTCGTCGGGTTCCAGGTCGCACATACGCTCGATATGGGCCAGGGGGAAGGCGTAGGCTTCTTCGCCAACCTCCACCACCAGGCTGCGCACCACCGACAAGGTCAGCGGCACTTCCAGATGGAAGCGGCTGCCCTGCCCTGCCGTCTGCTCCAGCACCACCGCACCGCGCAATTGGCGGACCATGTGTTGCACCGCATCCAGGCCGACACCGCGCCCGGAGACTTCGGTCACCTTGTCGCGCAGGCTGAAACCCGGCAGGAACAGGAAGGTCAGCAATTCCTCTTCGCTCAGGCGCAAGGCGGTTTCCAGTGGCGACAGATTGCGCTCGACAATACTGTCGCGCAGGCGCGCAAGGTCCACGCCGTTACCGTCATCACTCAATTCCAGTACCAACAGGCCAGCCTGGTGCGAGGCACGCAGGCGGATCAGGCCTTCGGCCGGCTTGCCCGCCAGCAAGCGCTGCTCGGGCATCTCAATGCCGTGATCGACGGCATTGCGCAACAAATGGGTCAGCGGCGCTTCGAGTTTTTCCAGGACATCACGGTCAACCTGAGTCTTCTCGCCTTCGATTTCCAGGCGCACCTGCTTGCCCAGGCTGCGGCCCAGGTCGCGCACCATGCGCGCCTGTCCCGCCAGCACATCGGCAAACGGGCGCATGCGGCACGCCAGCGCGGTGTCATACAACACCTGGGCGCGCTGCCCGGCCTGCCAGCCGAACTCATCCAGTTCAGCGGTCTTTTCCGCCAGCAGCAACTGCGCTTCGCTCAACAGGCGGCGGGCATCGGCCAGGGCTTCCTGGGCTTCGAGGTTCAGGTCGACGGTCTTGAGCTGGCCATCAAGGTTGTCCAGGGCCCGGGCGCTATTGCTTTGGATGCGCTTGAGGCGTTGCAGACTGGACAGGTAAGGCTTGAGCCGCTGGGTTTCCACCAGGGATTTGCTGGACAGGTCCAACAGGCTGTTCAAGCGTTCGGCGGTGACCCGCAACACCCGCTCGCCGCCTTCGGTCATACGTTTGTTGTGGCGCGGCGCATCACTGCTGACCGGCGGCGCGGCCTCCGGCTCCGGGGGCAATAGCAGCGATTCTTCAAGAGACGGCAGCGGCTGCGCGAGCGGCGTAGCCACGGGCGGCGGTGCAACCACCTGGGCCATGGGTTGCGACGGGTCCAGCAAGCGTTCCATCAGCGCCACATACGCCTGGATATCGGCCGGGCCCACGGTGTTACCCGGTGTGGCGATGCGCATCAGCAGGTCGGTGCCCTGCAACAACGCGTCGATATGTTCGGGTTGCAGAAACAGCCGGCTTTCCTGGGCGCTGACCAGGCAGTCTTCCATCACGTGAGCCACGCTGACGCCGGCATCGACCCCGACAATCCGCGCCGCGCCTTTGAGCGAATGCGCCGCACGCATGCACGCCTCAAGTTGGTCGGCCTGGGTCGGGTTGCGTTCCAGGGCCAACAGGCCGGCACTCAGGACCTGGGTCTGGGCATCGGCTTCCAGGCTGAACAGTTCCAGCAGCGAGGCGTCGCGCATCTGGTCGGGGGTCATGACAGGCTCCGGGTCACGGCAGACAGCAGTTGCGTCTCGTCCAGCCAGCGCAGGCTGCGGCCCTTGAACGGCAACACACCCTGGGTGTAGCGCGCACTGGCCTGGGTGCCGGAGGCAGACGCGGCTTTCAGGGTGCGCTCATCAATGGCATGGATGCCATCCACTTCATCCACCGGCACCACTACCGGGCCATCCTGCGCGGCGATGATCAGCATGCGCGGCATGATCCGCCCGCCACTGGCGCCGCCGCCGCTGCTGTCGAGCCCGAGCAACTCCACCAGAGACAGGCAGGCCACCAGCGCACCGCGCACATTGGCGACCCCGAGCAAGGCCCGCGAGCGCTGGTGGGGCAAGGAATGGATCGGCTGCAGGGGCGCCACTTCCACCAGGCAGCGGGTGGCGATGCCCAGCCATTCCTCGCCCAGGCGGAACATCAGCAAGGACCGGGTGGCCACCTCGTCGTCCGCCTGTGTCGCAGCGCCAGGGTGACGGTCCTCTTGCTGCAATGCATAGCGATCCAGCAGGCGAGTGGCCGCTGCCGAATACACCGCACAATTGCGGCAGTGGATATGCTCGGCCAGCAACGGGCAGGATTTATCGCCGTGGATCCCGATGCGGTTCCAGCAATCGTCAATGGCCTGGGTATCGGCGACCGTCAGGTTCAGGCCGGTGTCCGGGGATGCGGAGCTACTCATCGTTTACGCTCACTGTCAGCGGCTCGCTCGCTACGGGCAGCACGGGCTTGCAAGCGCCGCGCCCCCGCCGTATCGCCCTGGGATTCCAGCAGTGCGGCCAGGTGCATCAAGGCCTGCGGATGCTGGGGTTCCAGGTACAAGGCTTTTCGATAATACCCCTGGGCTTCCAGGGCGCTACCCGCCACATCGCTGAGCAGGCCCAGCCAGTAAAACACCTGGGCCGCCGGCGGATGACTCTGCAGGTACAGCTCACAGGCAGCACGGGCCTCAAGGCTCTTGCCTTCATTGGCCAGGGTTGCGATCTGCCCGAGCAGATCGGCAGCATCCGAATGCACTGGCGCAGGCTTGATCGGCGCCACCGGCGCTGCGAATGCACTGAAGGCTCGCGGTTTACTCGCAATCGGCGCTGCGCTGCGTTGCGGCAGCGGCGCCGGTATGGTGGTGAAGACCGGCTCAGGCGGCGCGGCTTCGGCGTGGCGACTGAAGGCAAACGACTGCGGCACACCAATCGAGCGCATGCCCAGGCGCCCCAACAGGCTGCCTTCGGCCGGGCCGATAAACAGCACGCCGTCGACATGGGTCAGGCCCTTGAGCACTTCAAAGACCTGCTTCTGGGTCGGCTGGTCGAAGTAGATCAGCAGGTTGCGGCAGAACACAAAGTCATAAGTCGGCTCATTGGCCAGCAACTGCGGGTCCAGCAGGTTGCCCACTTGCAGGCGCACTTGCTCACGCACCCGGTCGGCGACGCGATAGCCGTCGCTCTCGGCGCTGAAATGCCGCTCACGAAACTCGAGGTCCTGGCCACGGAAGGAGTTCTTGCCATACACCCCGCGCCGCGCGCGCTCCACCGACAATGGGCTGACGTCCATGCCTTGCACCTTGAACTGGTGGGGCGAAAGGCCCGCATCGAGCAGGGCCATGGCGATGGAATAGGGTTCCTCGCCGGTGGAACACGGCAGGCTGAGAATGCGCAAGGCGCGCATATGCTTGATTTCGCCCAGCCGTGTCACCGCCAGCCGCGCCAGGGTGGCAAAGGATTCGGGATAACGGAAAAACCAGGTTTCGGGGACGATCACCGCTTCGATCAGCGCCTGCTGTTCCTCGCTGCTGGTTTGCAGGCGTTGCCAGTACTGATCGGCACTCAGCCCCTGCAACGCCTGGCTGCGCTGGCGCACGGCGCGCTCGATGATGGCTTCGCCCACCGAGGCGACATCCAGGCCGATGCGTTCCTTGAGGAAGTCGAAGAAGCGTTGATCATTGCTCATCACGCCTCCCCAACGGTCAGGTCGGGGGCAAACAGCAAAGCGCAGACCTCGGGGGTCAGCAGGTCGGCGACGCCGATCCACTGCATCAGCCCCCGCTCGTCTTCGCGCACCGGCCCCAGGTAGGGCGCCTGGCGATTGTCCAGGCCGTAGGGCTGGAAGTCCGCCGGGTCGCAGCGCAGGGTGTCAGTGGCCTGTTCGAGGATCAGCCCCAGCCAGCGCGGCTCCAGCCAGGTTTCTGGCCGATAGTTGACCAATACCAGACGCGTACTGGTGCGGGCCTGGGCCGATGTACCAAAGGTCAGGGCGCTGAGGTCGATCACCGGCACCATGTTGCCGCGATGGGCAAAGATCCCGGCGACCCACACCGGCGCATGGGCAATCGGCTTGAGTGGCAGGCGCGGCAGCACCTCGGCCACTTCCGTGGCCTTGAGGGCGTAGCGCTCGCTGCCGATATGAAACACCAGGAACAAGGCTTTTTTGGCTGCTGTCATCGCGCCGCGTTTCGCCGCTGGATCGCTCATCAGACTTTAAAACGCGACACGCCGCTGCGCAGACCCACCGCAACCTGGCTCAGTTCATCAATGGCAAAACTGGCCTGGCGCAGGGACTCCACGGTCTGGCTGCTGGCATCGCCCAATTGCACCAAGGCATGGTTGATCTGCTCGGCCCCCGTGGCCTGGGCCTGCATGCCCTCGTTGACCATCAGCACCCGCGGCGCCAGGGCCTGGACCTGATGGATGATCTGCGAGAGTTGCTCGCCGACCTGCTGCACCTCGAACATCCCGCGACGGACCTCTTCGGAGAACTTGTCCATGCCCATCACGCCGGCCGATACCGCCGATTGGATCTCGCGCACCATCTGCTCGATATCGTAGGTGGCCACGGCGGTCTGGTCGGCCAGACGCCGTACTTCGGTGGCGACCACGGCAAAGCCGCGCCCGTATTCACCGGCCTTTTCGGCCTCGATGGCAGCGTTGAGGGACAGCAGGTTGGTCTGGTCGGCCACCTTGACGATGGTCACGACCACCTGGTTGATGTTGCCGGCCTTCTCGTTGAGGATCGCCAGCTTGGCGTTGACCAGATCGGCGGCGCCCATCACCGAGTGCATGGTTTCTTCCATTCGGGCCAGGCCTTGCTGGCCGGAACCGGCGGCCACCGAGGCCTGGTCGGCGGCGGTAGACACTTCGGTCATGGTGCGCACCAGGTCCTTGGACGTGGCGGCAATTTCCCGCGAGGTGGCGCCGATTTCGGTGGTGGTGGCGGCCGTTTCGGTAGCCGTGGCCTGTTGCTGCTTGGAGGTGGCCGCAATCTCGGTCACCGAGGTGGTGACCTGCACCGACGAACGCTGGGCCTGGGATACCAGAGCGGTCAGCTCGGTCATCATGTCATTGAAGCCGGTTTCCACGGCACCGAACTCGTCCTTGCGGTCCAGGTTCAGGCGCTTGCTCAGATCGCCGGTGCGCATGGTTTCGAGGATATCGACGATGCGGTTCATCGGCGCCATGATCGCGCGCATCAGCAGCAGCCCGCACAGGCCGGCGGCGAGGATCGCCAGGAGCAGCGACACGCCCATACCGATTTTCGCTGCAGCCACGGCATCATCAATGGCCGCGGTGGCGTTGTCCGCGACTGCTTTGTTCTCGTTGATGATGTCATTGAGCTTCAAGCGCCCGGCGATCCAGGCCGGGGTCAGTCGCTCGTCGAACATCTTGACCGCTTCGGCTTCCTTGTTGGCCGCATGCAGCTCCAGGACCTGGGCAAGTACTTGGTTGTACTTCTGGTGCAGGGCTTCAAAGGTGTCGAACTCAGTACGATCCTGGCCGATATTGACCGTCTTGGCGTAACTGGCCATATGCTGCTCCAGCTGCGCCTCGAACGTCTTGTAATCCTGCCTATCCTCGTCGGAAATGCCCTGGTGCTCGCGCAACCCGATCAACTCCTGGGTCTGCAGGTAGCTGTCGACCCAGGCGCTACGGATCATCGAGCTGAAAAACACCCCCGGTACGGCGTCGTCGCGTACCACATTTTCGCTCGCTTCGATCTTCAGCAACCGTGAATACGAGACCACAACCATCAGCAGCATGATGGCGATAATCACCGCAAAGCTCGCCAAGATGCGTTGGCGCAAGGTCCAGTTCTTCACAGTAATTCCTCGAAGGCCGATCAAATGCCGGGGAGTATAGCTGAGGCCGTGCCATCATTTATCAATGGGTTGTGGGCCAAGTCTCACGAAATATAAAAACACCCCGCAACCTGGACGGTGACGGGGTAGTTTTCTGTACGGGGCGAGTCAGAGCGTGGCTTGGCGTACCTGTTTTTCCAGTTCGATCTTGAGGCCCGGCTCCAGCTTGAGTTGGCGGGCCAATTCGTCGAGGTAGGACTTCTCCATGAAGTTCTCCTCGTCCACCAGCATGACGCTGGCGATGTACATTTCGGCGGCCATCTCCGGGGTGCTGGCAGCCCGGGCGACATCGGTGGGATCCAGGGGCTTGTTGAGTTCGGCATGCAGCCAGCGTTGCAGTTCCTGGTCGTTGTCCAGCTTGACGAATTCGCCTTCGATCAACGCACGCTCGCGCTCGTCCACATGGCCGTCGGCCTTGGCAGCGGCCACCAGGGCCTTGAGGATGGCCTGGCTATGCAGTTCGACCTGGGCCGGTGGCAGGCGATCGAGGGTCTGCGGTTCGCCTTTGGGCGCGCCGGCCTGTTGTGCCTGCCAGTTGCCGTAGGCCTTGTAGGCAATCACGCCTAATGCGGCAAGACCACCATAGGTGAGGGCTTTGCCACCAAAGTTGCGGGCCTTTTTGTTGCCCAATAGCAGGCCCATGGCCCCGGCGGCCAACGCCCCGCCACCTGCGCCACCGAGCAGGCTGCCGAGCCCGCCACCGCCGAGCAGACCGCCCAAGGCACCTTTGTCATCGCCTTTGCGTTGACCGCCAGCTTTGTTTTGCAGCATGTCCTGGCCAGACTTGAGCAACTGATCAAGCAATCCACGGGTATTCATTCATAGCCTCCAGAGACTTGGGTTCATAGGGTTGATAGGCCTTCAGCGTAAAACTAAGTGCCAATAATCCTGGATATAGAGTGCTTCCAGATGTAACTCAACTGCGATGGTTTTGGGTCGGTGTGTATATCCATTGCTGCGGTCACGGCGGCTATTGGTTCCGCTCTTACAGCGGGTCACTTTTGGAAAAGAGCCCCAAAAGTAACCAAAAGGGCTCTTGCCCCACCACTCGGCACCTCGCCCAGGCTCGGTGTGCCCGTCATCCGACATTGATTTGGGGGGCCGCCGCGATGGGCCATCCATGGCCCAGCGCGGCTAACCCGGCGTCCTGCCGGGTTACCCCCCAAATCAATATCGGATGACGGCCAGCGTGGTTTAACGGGGCGCCTCAGATCAAAAGCAAAGCGAGGCGGCCTGACAGCCGACCTGATCTTCGAGGCGTGCGCGTATCCCTGTGGGAGCGGGCTTGCCCGCGATGGCGGCAGGTCAGCCAATAGATTTATCGACTGATACACCGTCATCGCGGGCAAGCCCGCTCCCACAGGGGAAGGCAGCTTCGCGCTCTGGCTTTGCTGTTGCTCTGCTGTTGCTCTGCTGTTGCTCTGCTTTTGATTTGGCTTTTGATCTTAGGCGCCCCGTTAAACCACGCTGGCCGCAGGCAGGTATTGCGCAGTGGGCACCCCGGCATGGATGCCGGGGTAGCCGCGACACGGCCATGGATGGCCGATCGCGGCGGGCCCACGGAGCAATGCCTGACTGCGGGCATGCCGAGCCTAGGCGAGGCACCGAGTGGTGGGGCAGGAGCCCTTTTGGTTACTTTTGGCTGGGCCGGCACTCCGGGCTCTTTTCCAAAAGTAACCCGCTGTAAGAGCGGAACCAATAGCCGCCGTGACCGCAGCAATGGATATACACACCGACCCAAAGCCATCCCCAGCAAATCCCCCCTGCTGACACGTCTTGTTTCATATGCAACGCCATCATCCCGCTATCAATCAATTTTCCTTCCCCACCGAACCCCTTAAGCTATTCAGCATCTGTTTAATGTCCGTTGCGTTTGGCCGAAGGCATGTCCGAACCGTAATTTCTGATCCAGCACGCGCCAGGAACGGCACGGGATTGCTCACCACAGGTTGTATTTATGCACCGCAGGAATTTGCTCAAAGCGTCCATGGCCATCGCGGCCTACACCGGGCTGTCAGCCAGTGGCCTGCTGGCCGCCCAGGCCTGGGCCGGGAATCGTGCAGCCGATGGCGACGCCAAGGCGTTCGACTTCGACTGGCTCAAGCTGCAGGCCAAGCAACTGGCCGGTAAGCAGTATCAGGACACCCGCCAGGTGCTGCCGCCGACCCTGGCGACCATGACCCCGCAGAATTTCAATGCCATCGGCTACGACGGTAATCATTCGCTGTGGAAAGACCTCAAAGGCCAGCTGGACGTGCAGTTTTTCCACGTCGGCATGGGTTTCAAGACCCCGGTGCGCATGCACAGTGTCGACCCCAAGACCCGCCAGGCGCGGGAGGTGCATTTCCGTCCGTCGCTGTTCAATTATGAAAAAACCACGGTCGATACCAAGCAGCTCAAGGGCGACTTGGGTTTTTCCGGCTTCAAGCTGTTCAAGGCCCCGGAACTGGACCGCCACGACGTGGTGTCTTTCCTTGGCGCCAGCTATTTCCGTGCGGTGGATAACACCGGCCAGTACGGTCTTTCGGCACGCGGCCTGGCCATCGACACCTACGCCAATAAACGCGAAGAGTTCCCCGATTTCACCCAGTTCTGGTTCGAGACGCCGGACAAGGACAGCACCCGTTTCGTGGTCTACGCCCTGCTCGACTCGCCGAGCGCCACCGGTGCCTATCGTTTTGATATCGACTGCCAGGCCACCCAGGTGGTGATGGCCATCGACGCCCATATCAATGCGCGCACGGCAATCCAGCAGATGGGCATCGCGCCGATGACCAGCATGTTCAGTTGCGGCACCCATGAGCGGCGCATGTGCGACACCATCCACCCGCAGATCCACGACTCTGATCGCCTGGCGATGTGGCGCGGCAACGGCGAGTGGATCTGCCGCCCGCTGAACAACCCGGCCACTCTGCAGTTCAATGCCTTCGCCGATAAAGACCCGAAAGGTTTCGGCCTGGTGCAGACCGACCATGAGTTCGCCAGTTACCAGGACACCGTCGACTGGTACAGCAAGCGCCCAAGCCTGTGGGTGGAGCCGACCACCGCGTGGGGCGAAGGCTCTGTCGATCTGCTGGAAATTCCTACGACCGGCGAGACCATGGACAACATCGTCGCCTTCTGGACCCCGAAAAAACCGGTGGCCGCCGGCGACTCCCTGACCTTTGGCTACAAGCTCTACTGGAGCGCCCTGCCCCCGGTCAGCACACCGTTGGCACAAGTCAACGCTACCCGCTCCGGCATGGGCGGCTTCACCGAAGGCTGGGCGCCGGGTGAGCATTACCCACCGGTCTGGGCCCGCCGTTTTGCCGTGGACTTCAAGGGCGGTGGCCTCGACCGCCTGCCCGCAGGCACCGGGATCGAGCCTGTGGTCACCTGCTCCCATGGCGAAGTGAAAGACTTCAGCGTGCTGGTGCTCGACGACATCAAGGGCTACCGCATTCTCTTCGACTGGTACCCGACCAGCGACAGCGTTGCGCCGGTGGAGATGCGCCTGTTCATCCGCACCAATGACCGGACCTTGAGTGAAACCTGGTTGTACCAGTACTTCCCGCCCGCACCGGACAAGCGCAAGTACAGCTGATGCCCAACGTTCCCACGCTCATTGCGGCGTGGGAACGCCCCCACCCGGTTCAAAAACGCGAAATACTCCTCATCGCACCAATCAAATAACGCATTGCAATTTGATCGTTTTCGGTCAAGGCACGGTACTGCTCTAGCAACTGCGCCTCGTCCGAGCTCAACCGGCGGCCATGCAACGACAACTTGCGGCTGAAAAAAAGCACCAGAACCCCTGCGACACCAATGGACTTGACCATGGACTGTTTCTCCGTGTGATAAACAACAACTCCCGATGCCCATAACCCTATCCGCGAAGTGCAATGCCTCAGCGCGTAAACAGACTGACTTCCTGGGCCAGAAGCCGTCTTACTTCAAGCGTAGAAACTATCCTGGCGCTTGTGAGATTTTTTTAGAGTATTCACTTAAATAATGATCTCGAAGCAAAAAGCTTGCAGATAATTCTTACGCCTTATAAATTGAGTGACCACTCAATTAATGAATGAGACAGGCATGCGCACCCCTGACCCCCAGCAACGCGAAAGCAAACGCATGGCCCTGCTGGATGCCGCGTCCCAGTGTTTTGCCGAGGCCGGTTTTGTCGCCACGCGCACCGCTGATATCTGTGCCCGGGCCGGTATGAGCGCGGGCAATTTGTTCCACTATTTCGCCAGCAAGCACGAGGTGCTGCTGGCGCTGGTGGCCCGTGAAGGTGCACAGATCCAACAGGCCATGGCGCCGTTGGCCAAGGCGGCTGATCCGATGGCGCAGTTATTGGCTTTCCTCGATCAGGTCTGCCAATTGGCCTGCGACCGCCACTACGCCGGCCTGGCGCTGGAGATCTCGGCCCTGGGCCATCGTGACGAAGCCGTGGCGCGCCTGGTGAAGGCCAATGACCGCACCTTGCGTGACGGCCTGGAAGCCCTGGTACGGGCGGCTGACCAGGCCGGGCAATTGCACACCGCGCTGAGCGTGCCCGAAGCAGCCAACTGGCTGGCGGCCTTGATCGATGGCATGTTCGCCCGGGTGGCGGCCGACCCGGACTTTCACCCCGAGCAGCAGACCACGGTCCTGCGGGGCCTGGTGGTTCACCTACTGCAGGGGCGTTGAGCATGCCAGCCACGGCCAACGCGCGCTTGGTCCAGGTCGATGCGCTGCGCGGGTTTGCCTTGTTCGGCATTCTCAGCGTCAATATCTGGGCCTTTGCCGATCCCTACTACGCTTCGACCTCCAGCAACCCGACCTACGCCAGCGTGCTCGATCACGGGGTGCGGCTGCTGGTGGCGTGGTTGTTCGAGACCAAGTTCTACCTGCTGTTTTCCTTTCTGTTTGGCTACAGCTTCACCCTGCAAATGGCCGCCGCCGAACGTGCCGAAGCAGCATTCGTCCCACGCATGCTGCGCCGGCAACTGGCCCTGTTGATACTCGGCCTGGCCCATGGCGCGCTCTTGTATTACGGCGAGATTCTCTCGACTTATGCCCTGTTGGGCCTGGTGCTGCTGGCCGCCCGCAACCTGTCAGCGGCCCGCGCCCGGCGGTGGGCTATCGGTCTGGTGGTGGTCGCTTGTTCATTGTGGATGGTGCTGGGTGTCTTACAGGGCCTGGAAGGGCAATGGATCGGCACTGGCCATGGCGAGGCCCAGGCAAAACTCGCGGCATTTTCCGCCGGAGCCCTGCAGACCGTGCAATTTCACAGCCGGGAAGTATGGGCCACGGTGCCTGCGTTATGGCTATTGCAAGGGCCCAGCGCCCTGGCGATGTTCCTGTTCGGTTACGCCGCCGGGCGCCAGCAGTGGCTGGCCTCTTCACAGGCCTGGGCACCCCGTACCCGGCGTCTGCTGCTAACGACCGC
This sequence comes from Pseudomonas sp. FP2294, assembly GCF_030687625.1. Classification (NCBI taxonomy): domain Bacteria; kingdom Pseudomonadati; phylum Pseudomonadota; class Gammaproteobacteria; order Pseudomonadales; family Pseudomonadaceae; genus Pseudomonas; species Pseudomonas sp. FP2294. The sequence goes on along the minus strand of NZ_CP117441.1, from coordinate 1,207,913 downwards.
CCCACTGGGCCTGCTCGGTGCGCTGGTCTACGCCCTGACCGCCGCTTACAGACCAGGCGGCGGCCTGGAAACCTTTGCCTTCGGCCTCGGCCAACTGACAGCACCGCTGCTGACTGCCGCCTATTGCCTAGTGATGCTGGCGCTGTTCAACACCGCCACTGGCGCAAGGCTGTGTGCGTGCCTGGCGCCGCTGGGCAAGATGGCCTTGAGCAATTACCTCATGCAATCCATGGTCCTCGGGCTGTTATTCACCGGCTACGGCGCGGGCTGGGTCAATCAGGTCGAGCCCTGGTTGCTGCTCCCCATGGCGGCTGCGATTTTTATCCTGCAAATGGGGTTGAGCGCGCACTGGCTACGCCGCCATCCCTATGGGCCATTCGAGTGGTTGTTGCGGGCCGCGACGTTGCTGGCCTGGCCACAGTGGCGACGTGAGGCCCGCTGACCCGGCGGGTCAGCGGCGGCTGGAGGGGTTACTTGTTGCGCAAATCCGACTCATGGATCGGCTGGTCGCGGTGGGTAGCCCGCTGGTACTGCGCCGGCCAGGTCGCCTTGCGGCCGCCCAGGTCGTCATCGGCGTGCAGCGGCCAGTACGGATCACGCAGCAGTTCCCGGGCCAGGAAGATGATATCGGCCTGGCAGGTGCGCAGAATATGCTCGGCCTGGGCCGGTTCGGTAATCATCCCGACCGTGCCGGTGGCCATACCGGATTCCTTGCGCACGCGCTCGGCAAAGCGCGTTTGATAGCCGGGGCCGATAGGGATTTCGGCATTGGCGGCGGTACCACCGGAGGACACGTCGATCAGGTCCACGCCCAGGTCTTTCAGGCGGCGCGCCAGTTCCACGGTTTCGTCCGGGTTCCAGCCGTCTTCCACCCAGTCGGTGGCCGAGACGCGCACAAACAGCGGCAGCTCTTGCGGCCACACCTCACGCACCGCTTCGGTGACTTGCAGCACCAGGCGGATGCGGTTTTCAAAGGAACCGCCATATTGATCCTGGCGCTGATTGCTCAGAGGCGAAAGAAATTGATGCAGCAGATAACCATGGGCCGCATGGATTTCCACCACTTCGAAACCGGCGGTCAGGGCACGCTTGGCGGCCGCCACAAAGTCGCTGATCACCTGCTGGATTTGCCCCTCATCGAGCTGCCGGGGGGCGGTGTGCTGAGGGTCGAAGGCTATCGGCGAAGGGCCAACAGGCACCCAGCCACCGTCTTCGGGCTTGACGCTGCCATGCTTGCCGATCCACGGCCGATGGGTGCTGGCCTTGCGCCCGGAGTGGGCCAGTTGAATGCCCGCCACCGCGCCCTGGGCGCTGATAAAGCGTGTGATGCGACGCAGCGGCTCAATCTGGGCATCGTTCCACAGGCCCAGGTCCTGGGCGGTGATGCGGCCATCGGCAGTAACGGCGGTAGCTTCGCTGAAAATCAGCCCGGCGCCGCCAACGGCGCGGCTGCCCAGGTGCACCAGGTGCCAGTCGTTGGCCAGGCCATCGACGGCGGAGTACTGGCACATCGGCGATACGGCAATGCGGTTGAGCAGGGTCAATTGGCGCAGGGTATAGGGTTCAAGCAACAGACTCATGGGGCACCTCTTCTCGTATCCGGTGGGCATTGGCTCCAGGGTTCTGTCTGACCGGTACGCGTGACGAGAAGATGAAAGGCCCGTCCCCTTCGGGCTAAAAAACAGACAAGGTCACAAGACCAATCACACAGTGCTTAGAGACTAGTCGACAACCGGGGATTGCACAGGGTTCAGCGCGGTTCGATGTGGGCAATCATCAATTGCACGGTTTCCTGGCCGCGGAACTCATTGACGTCGAGCTTGTAGGCCAACTCCACCCAGCGAATGGTCGGGTTCGGCCACACCTCGCGGTCGATGCCAAAGGCAATGCCATCGAGCTTCACCGCGCCGCACTCACTCTTGAGCACTACCTTGAGGTGCCGCTCGCCCACCACCCGCTGCTCCACCAGTTGAAACACCCCATGAAACAACGGCTCGGGAAAGTGCTGGCCCCAGGGCCCGGCGTTGCGCAGGGCACGGGCCAGTTCCAGGTGGAACTCTTCCACCGCCAGGGTGCCATCGGACAACAGGCGTCCCGTCAGGTCTTCTTCACGCAGTTGCCGGCGCACTTCGGCGTCGAAGGCTTCGGCGAACAACGGGAAGTTGGCTTCAGGCAAGGTCAGGCCCGCCGCCATGGCGTGGCCGCCGTACTTGGCGATCAGGTTCGGGTGCTGGCTGGCCACCACTGCCAGGGCATCACGGATATGAAAGCCCGGCACCGAACGCCCGGAGCCCTTGAGCAGGCCATCACCGGCATCGGCAAAGGCAATGGTCGGGCGGAAATAGCGCTCTTTCATACGCGAGGCGAGAATCCCGATCACACCCTGGTGCCATTCCGGGTCGAACAGGCACAGACCAAATGGCATCGACTCCACCGGCAAGTCCTTGAGCTGGGCCAGGGCCTCGCGCTGCATGCCCTGCTCGATGGCTTTGCGGTCCTGGTTCATGCCGTCCAACTGCGCGGCCATTTCCCGGGCCAGGGCGAAGTCGCTGGTGAGCAGGCATTCGATGCCCAGGCTCATGTCATCCAGGCGCCCGGCCGCATTCAGCCGTGGGCCGAGGATAAAACCCAGGTCGGTTGAGGTGATACGTGCGTGGTCGCGCTTGGCCACTTCCAGGATCGCCTTGATCCCCGGCCGCGCACGCCCGGCGCGGATCCGCTCCAGGCCTTGATGGACCAGGATGCGGTTGTTGGCATCCAGCGGCACCACGTCGGCCACGCTGCCCAGGGCCACTAGGTCGAGCAACTCGCCGATATTGGGCTGCGGCTGCTTGTCGTACCAGCCCAGGCTGCGCAGGCGCGCGCGCAGGGCCATCAGCACGTAGAAAATCACCCCGACGCCCGCCAGGGCCTTGCTGGGGAACCCGCAACCGGGCTGGTTCGGGTTGACGATGGCATCGGCTGCCGGCAGTTCATCGCCGGGCAAGTGGTGGTCGGTGACCAGCACCTTGAGACCCGCCGCCTTCGCCGCCGCCACACCCTCGACACTGGAGATGCCGTTGTCCACGGTAATCAGCAAGTGCGGCTCGCGCTGCAAGGCCACGGCGACGATTTCCGGGGTCAGGCCGTAGCCGTATTCGAAGCGGTTGGGCACCAGGTAATCCACATGGGCCGCCCCGAGCAGGCGCAGGCCGAGGGTGCCCACGGTGCTGGCGGTGGCGCCATCGGCGTCGAAGTCGCCGACGATCAGGATGCGCTGGCGCTGCTCCAGGGCCGTCACCAGCAAATCCACGGCAGCCTCAATCCCTTTGAGCTGCTGATAGGGAATCAGCCGCGCCAGGCTTTTATCCAGCTCATCCTGCGAGGTCACGCCACGGGCGGCGTAGAGACGGGTCAGCAACGGTGGCAATTCACCGAGGAACGGCAGGACAGCGGGCAATGGGCGGGGATCGATGCGCATGGGGTGATGGGGGCTTCTGTGCAATACAACGGTTAAAAAACACTATGAGTAACGACAAACATCAAATGTGGGAGCGGGCTTGTGTGGGAGCGGGCTTGCTCGCGAAAGCAGTGGGTCAGTCAACATCAATGCTTGCTGGGCCGACGTCTTCGCGAGCAAGCCCGCTCCCACATGTGATCTTCGCTGCTTTGAAGATTGCCTTCGCTTAACTGGGCAAGCCAGCTCCCACACAAACCCGTCCTGACAGGATCAGCCGCGTTCGCCGACCAGCCACTGCAGTTGCACTTCGTGCTGGCCGCGGTCATCGGTGACGAAAATCGTGCCTTCGCTGATCATCACATCCCACTTGATCACCCGGGGCATGTCCTTGGCCAGGGTTTCCAGAATTTCCTGGGGCACGGCGGCGATATGCACGTTTTTCAGGTTGTTGGCCACCGGCACCACCTTGCCTTCCCACACCCGCAGGCTGCCGTAGGCCAGCAAGCTGGTACGTTCGGTACGGCGCGAACACCAGGTCAGGCGGTCGGCATCGGGCTGGCCGACTTCGATCCAGTGCAAAACCCGATCATCCAGGCTTTTTTCCCACAGGGCTGGTTCGTCTACATCTGACAGTCCGCGACCAAACGACAACTGCTCGTTGTACCAAAGGGCGTAGGCCAGCAAACGCACGGTCATGCGTTCTTCGGTTTCCGAGGGGTGACGGGCGATGGTTTGCTTGACGCTCTCGTACACCGAACGATCGAGGTCGGTCAGGTTGAGTTCAAACTTGTAGGTCGTGGACGGCTGGGCCATGAACGGACTTCTAGAGACAGGGAAAGGCGGCCAGTCTAACCGATGGCGGGGTCATTCAACGAATCCTGCGCTGCATCATCCTTATCCCTGCAGCACTCGCCTATGTTAAAACGCAATACATACCTTCCTGCGTTAGTAAGGATCCTCATGTCGTTTACCGCCAAACCGCTCGCCGGCCTGAAAGTCATCGAACTGGGCACCCTGATCGCCGGCCCGTTCGCCTCGCGCATCTGCGCCGAGTTCGGTGCCCAAGTGATCAAGGTCGAATCCCCCGACGGCGGCGACCCGCTGCGCAAATGGCGCAAGCTGTATGAAGGCACGTCGCTGTGGTGGTTTGTCCAGGCACGCAATAAACAGTCCCTGACCCTCAACCTCAAGCATCCCGAGGGGCTGGCGATCCTCAAGCAGTTGCTGGCAGACGCCGACATCCTGATCGAGAATTTCCGCCCCGGCGTTCTGGAAAAACTCGGCCTGAGCTGGGACACCCTGCACGCCCTGAACCCCAAGCTGGTAATGGTAAGGCTCTCGGGCTTTGGCCAGACCGGGCCGATGAAGGATCAACCGGGCTTCGGCGCGGTCGGTGAATCCATGGGGGGCCTGCGCTACATCACCGGCTTCGAAGACCGCCCGCCGGTGCGCACCGGGATTTCCATCGGCGACTCCATCGCCGCGCTGTGGGCGGTGATTGGCGCGCTCATGGCCCTGCGCCATCGCGAGGTCAACGGCGGCCTCGGTCAAGTGGTGGATGTGGCGCTGTATGAAGCGATCTTCGCGATGATGGAAAGCATGATCCCCGAGTTCGATGTGTTCGGGTTTATCCGCGAGCGCACCGGCAACATCATGCCGGGCATTACCCCGTCATCAATCCATACCACCGCCGATGGCAAGCATGTGCAGATTGGCGCCAATGGCGATGCAATCTTCAAGCGCTTCATGCTGACCATTGGCCGTGAAGACCTGGCCAATGACCCACAACTGGCCAGCAATGATGGCCGCGATAGCCGGCGCGACGAGCTGTACGGCGTAATCGACCGCTGGGTCAACAGCTTGCCACTGGCCCAGGTGGTGGAGCAGTTGAACCAGGCCGAAGTGCCTGCCAGCCGGATTTACAGCGCCGAAGATATGCTGGGCGACCCGCAATACCTCGCCCGGGAAATGTTCCTCAAGGCCCAGTTGCCCGACGGCAAGGATTTCAAGATGCCCGGCATCGTGCCCAAGCTCTCGGACACCCCAGGCAGTTGCGAGTGGGTCGGGCCAGAGCTGGGCGAACACAATGCCGTGGTTCTGCAATCCCTGGGCTACGACAGCGACGCCGTGGCCCGTTTGCGCAAGGATGGCGCGATCTGATGCCCCGTGGAGCACTCTCAAGATAATGGCCGGCCGTTTTATCAGGGCGTTGCGGCGCCTATGGCTCATCGCCCCGCTGCTGGGGATGCTGCCACTCTCGAGCCAGGCACAGGACACCCTGACCTGGCTGGTGCGTGACCTGCCACCGATGACCATTTTCGATGGCCCGCAAAAGGGCCAGGGCAGCGTCGATAAACTGCTGCCGCTGTTGATCGAGCGCCTGCCGCAGTATCGCCACCAGATCCTGCACGTCAATCGCGCCCGAGGCCTGCAAATGCTCAACACGCCCTCCTTCACCTGCGATCCATCGTTGGTATGGACCCCCGTGCGGGCCAGGAACATTGTGTTTTCCGCACCGGCGTTCGCCGTACTGAGCAATGGCATTGCGATTCGCCGCAACCAGCAGGACGCCCTGGCAAGCTATGTGGTGGATGGCCAGTTCGATCTGGTGAGGTTCCTCGATGTGCAGCAGATGCGTCTTGGAATCGTCGCCGAGCGTAGCTACGGACCTGGGGTTGACGACCAGTTGAATCACGCCGATCCGCTCAAGCTGACCCCCCATTACGGTAACGATGCACTGGGCAGCTTGCTGCAGATGCAGCGTCTGGGGCGGCTGGAAGCCGTGTTGGGCTACTGGACGGAAATCCGATACCAGGCAGCGCAACAGGGTATTGATCCGCAAGACCTGGTGTTCTATCCGATCAAGGGCACGGCGCGCTATCAGCGGATTCATATCGGTTGCTCGGACACCCCGATGGGGCGCGAGGCCATTAGCCATATCAATCGCGAGTTGCAGAATATTCCCCAGGAGACGTTGCGCCAGACCTACGCCAACGGGCTGGACCCGCTGATGCGCGAGCAATACCTCAAGGACAACCCGAGGTTTTTCAGCGAAACGCCGCTGCCCTGATAAATCCAGGGCAAAAAGAAACCCCGAGCAGTGGGGAGACAACTCGGGGTTAAACGTGGCCTACAAAGACCAGTACAACAAGCTACAAGCACCGGAGCACAATGCTTGATCCTGCTGTTACATGGTCTGACTGGCCTTCCTATAGGAAGGTTCCGAAGATAAAAATTTCTTCACGCCTGGACGCTGATGCGCGTCTGGGCGGCGTTGCGCAAAGCCGCGATTACCGAAGGTTCCAGGCGCCCTTCGGCGATTTTCAGGTCGCGGAGCAGGCAGTCCACCACGTCCACCAAGGCGCGCTTGTCGGTCAATTGCGCACGATCCACTTCGCGTTCGACCACGATTGCGCCCGTGGGGCTCTTCACTGTCACCAGGCTCTCGCCGTGTACACCCGAGGTAGTCAGCGTGACCTGATAAGGGCTCAGCGCTTCACCGAGCAATAGGCTGATACTTTCCATCTCGATCACCACTCAATCATGAGAAAAATAAATAACCAGTGTAGGCGCGAGCTTGCTTGCGAAAAACCTGAGAGCGCCACGTTCGTTCAGGATGCCCTACATTATCGTTGACGTTTTTCGCGAGCAAGCTCGCGCCTACAGATAAGTGACCTACGCCAAAAGCACAAAGTTCGCCTTTGAGCTGAGCTTATCGAGCATGCATGGCAAATATGACAGAGAGAAAACAGCCGCCGACAGGCTAGAATCTCCTGATTATTGCCGGAGTCCACCGTGAGAGACGCGTCTGAACAGCCCTTGCGTATTGTCATCGCCGACGATCATCCGATTTTCCTGATCGGTTTGCGGGCAGTGCTGGAGCGCGACGAGCAGGTGCGCATCGTCGGTGAGGCCACCTCGCCCCAGGCCCTGGCCGCCCTGCTGCAACGCTGCCCCTGCGATGTACTGGTCACCGATTTCATGATGCCCGCCGAGCCCCAGGCCGATGGCCTGCGCCTGATCGAACACCTGCGCCGGCATTACCCGGACCTGCCGATTGTGGTGGTGACCATGCTCAACAACGCCGGCCTGTTCCACTCGATCCTGGAACTGGGGGTCATGGGTCTGTTGAGCAAGGCCAGCCTGGCCGACGAGTTGCCCGAAGCCATCGACAAGGTGCGCCAGCAGCGGCCCTATGTGGCCCGCACCATTGAACAAGCGCTCGCCCTGGCCGGTGCAGTGGGGGCTGATCGCCTGCACTCGCAGCACCAGTTGTCACCCCGGGAACTGGAGGTGATCCGCCTGCTGGCAGGTGGCAAGACGGTGGGCGAGATTGCCGCGCACCTCAATCGCAGCAAGCAGACCGTCAGCGCGCAGAAAGTCAGTGCCATGCGCAAGCTGGGGTTGATCAGCGATGCCGCGTTGTTCATCTATGTGCAGGAACACGGGTTGGCCTAGGTTTGTGCAGCGGCCGGCTTGCCGGCTCCTACAAGGCAATCGCCGTAGATTTCGCCAGCCAGTGTTGCAGCGCCTGGGCACTCATCGGATGAGCGATCAGGCAACCCTGCAGCCAGGCCGGCCCCAGCGCGCGCACCGCGTCACGGTCGGCGGGGGTTTCAATTCCGGTCACGACCACGCCAACCCCCAGGTGCTGGGCCATGCTCATGGCCCCGGCGACCACCGCACACTTGCGTTCGTCACCCGCCATCCCGCTGGCAAACGCCGGGGGAATCTTCAGCTCGGTGAACGGCAGCTCCAGCAACCGCTGCAGGCTGGTACCGCCGATGCCGAAATCGCCAATGGACAACTTGCAACCGATCATCCGCAGGCGCAGCAAACCGGTGACATGGGCGCTGTCGGTCTTCAGGCGCGAGGTTTCCACCAGTTCCAGGGTGAGGTTGCGCGCCGGGACGGCAAAGCGCTGCAGCAGGCCTTGCAGCGTGAGCGCGAAGTGTTCCTGATCCAGCAACCGCCCGGGAATGTTGACTGACACCGGCAGTTCCAGGCCCGTGTCCCGGGTCACCTGGGCGCATAGGCGCAACACCTGGTCCAGCACGTACCAGGTAAAGGCCTGCTCCAGGCCGGCCAACTCCAGCAGCGGCAGAAACTCGCTGGGCATCAACTGGCCATGCTCCGGGTCTTGCCAGCGCGCCAACGCCTCCACGCCTTGCAGATCACCGGCCTGGCTGACGATGGGTTGGTAGCAGACACGGGCGTAACGCTCAAAGGCGGCCTCGCCGACCTCAGCGCAAAGTTTCTCGGTCGCGAATTCACTCACTCCCAGCATCTGGTGCACACGCTCCCAGGACAGCGCTTGCGGGCTCGGCCGCAAGCGTTGCCGGCAGGCATCGAGCATCTGCCCGATGGAAGTGGCGGAAGCCGGCTTGGGCATGCACCCCAATACGTTCAACCCCGCATGACGCGCCATGCTCGCCACGCCTTCCAGTACATCCGGTTCGGCGTCGCTCAACAGGACCAGGACCTGGGCCTGGCTGTGCTCAGCCATTTCGCGGATCAGCCCCAGTGAGTCGCCATGCTCCAGGTACAGATCGCAGATGGCGATATCCACCGGCCCCTTGCTCGCCAGCGACTGGCGGGCGACCTCGACGCTGTCGGCCGTAAGCACGTTGAACACGCCGTTGGCGTTGAGCATCTGGTGCAGGGCCATCAGCTGGAACGGGTGATCTTCGAGAATCAGGACTTTGAGTGAGCGCATGGAAAACTCTGGGGCTGCGTGCAGGATGGCCCACATTAGCCAAAACCCGGACGCGACCACATAGGACGCGTCCTATTCTTGCTCCAGATAAGGCTGAATCTCCTCTCGCAGTGCCAGCAATGCCTGCGACAAGGCTTGCCAGCGCACTGGCAGCTCAGCGTCGCGGTGTTCCCGCGCACTGCTTTCAAGGGCGATGCAGGCCTTGGCCAGCGGCAGCGCATCCACCAGGCAACAAATGCCCTTGAGGCGATGCAGGCTGGCCCGCACCTGCACCAGGTCGTGCTCGGCCATGGCGTTGCCCAACAGATGGTGCTCGTGCTCCAAATTGTTCGCCAACTCCTGCAACATGCTTTGCAGAATCGGCCCGTCGGCCTGGGTCATCTTGCGCAGGGCCTGCAGGTCGAAGGCCGGCACCGCCGTGACCCGGGCCAGCACCCGCGCCCACTGCTCCAGGGTCACCGGCTTGACCAGCAGCACATCCATACCCGCCTGCTGGTCGCGCTGGCTTTCGTCCTCCTGGGCCGCAGCGGTGCAGCCAATCAACGCGCAGCGCGGGCGCTGCTCCTGGGTTTCGATCTGGCGAATAGCCTCGGCCAGGGCATAACCGGACATGCCCGGCATATGACAATCAGTCACCAGCACGTCGAACGCCTCGCTGCGCCAACGCTGCAATGCGGCCTCGGCACTATTGAGGGCCACCACCTGGTGCCCGAGGAATTGCAACTGCTGGACCAGCACCAAGCGGTTGGCCGGCAGGTCGTCGACAATCAGCACCGACAGCACCCGGCCCGCAGCCAGCACCGGCGCGGCGGCCACCGGCGCCGGCAGGTCGTCACTGCCGACCCGGTCCAGGCGCAGGTCGATACACACGGTGGTGCCTTCGCCCAGGGTGCTGCGCAGGGTGATTTGCCCGCCCATCAGGTCCACCAGTTGCTGGCAGATACTCAAACCCAGCCCGGTGCCGCCATGTTCGGCGGCCGTCAGCGGGCTGCCCTGGATAAACGGCCGGAACACTCGTGCCTGCTGTTCGACGCTGATGCCGGGGCCAGTATCTTCGACGCACAGGTGCAAGTATTCGTGACCCTCACCATCCACCTGGCAGGCGACACGCATACGCACATCTCCGCTTTGCGTGAACTTCAGCGCATTGCCCAAAAGGTTATGCATGACCTGGCGCAGGCGCAGCGGGTCGAACCAGTAAAAGCCTTGGGCCTGGGGATCGAACGCCAGGGTCAGGTGCAGGCCCTTTTTCTGCGCAGTGGCTTCAAACAGGCGCTGGATACCTTCGAAGAAACCTTTCAGGTCAGTGGTCTGTGGCGCCAATTGCAGATGGCCGGCTTCGATCTTCGCCAGATCAAGGCTATCTCCCATCAGGGCAATCAACTCCCGTGCCGAGCGATGGGCCACCTGCAACGCCTCGGAAACAGGGGCGCCCGAGGCCAGGGCGCGCTCCTGTTCCAGCTCCAGCAGGCCGATAATCGCCGTCATCGGCGTACGAATCTCATGACTGAGGTTCGACACAAAGGCACTCTTGGCGTAGTTCGCTTCATCGGCAGCGCGACGCGCGTCCATCAGTTGGGTTTCCAGGACCTTGCGCTCGTTGATATCGACCCAGCCCCCGAGCAAACCCCGCAACTGGCCCTCGGCATCGTAAAACGGCACGGTCCATTGATAGACATGGGCGATACCGCCGTTGAACTCCAGTTGGCGGTCGATAAACAACGATTGCTGCGTCTCCAGTTGCTCCATGTGCCCCACATGCAGGCGCAAGGCGGTGGCGGCCGGCAAAATTCCACTCTCCGGCAGGGTCAGGCCCTGGATCAGTTCAAGCCGGGTGGCCAACTGCTGTTCATAGCTTTTGTTGCAGGTGACCAAACGGCCAGCGAGGTCACGCACAAACACCGGGTTGGGCATGCCATCGAGCAGGGCGCGCTTGAACGCCAGTTGGTCATTGAGCCGTCGCTCGGCCTCCACACGCTGGCGAATCTGACGCTTGAGCCGGCTGTTCCAGACCAGAGATACCAGCACAAACAGCAACGCCGTGGCGACCGTCCAATAGGCCCATGGCGGCACACGCTGCCAGGCGGGCACCGGGACCGCCACCGCGCCCATCCAGCGCAGGCGCAACGCGCTCAGTTCGGCTACCGGCAAGGCTTCCAGGGCCTTGTTCAAAATACTCAGCAGCTCGGGATGGTCCTTGCGCACTGCCAGGTTGTCACTGGACCACTTGCCATCGACACTGCGACCGACCCGCAACTCATCGTTCGGATAACTCTGCACCTCGACTTCACTCTGGATGGTCGCAGCCGCTTCTCCCCGGGCTACCAGAGCGCGGGCCTCGGTGTAGTTGGCCACCGAGCGCAGGCGGATCTGCGGGTATTCACGCCGGATGTCGCCTTCGAGCACATGCCGCGCCGGCAGCGCCAACACCTCGCCCGAAAGCTGGCTGAGGCTGGTCAGCGGTGGCGTATCAAGACGCTCGACAAACACCCAGCCGGCACCGCCAAAGCCGTGGCTGAAATCCAGAAACCGCCGGCGTTCGGTGCTTTCCACCAGGGTAGTGCTCATATCCGCACTGCCCTTTTCCAGGATAGCCAGGGTCTGCGCGGTGGAAAACACTTCCTCCATGACGAACTGCAAACCGGTCATGCGCGACAGGCGATTGAGCAGATCGACATTCAGCCCGACCCAGCGCCCGTCCTTGTCTTTGAACACATAGGGCGAGTATTGCTGGGACGCCACCACCACATGGGGATGCTGCAGCACCCAGGCCTGCTCGGCGGCCGACAGGGGAATACGCTCACCGACGACGTCCACCCCCAGCCCGGTGGTCCAACGGGCCAGGATCTCACGGCGCACCGAGTCATCAATGCTCTGCAACGCCCGGTCCATCATCTTGCCCAGCAACGGATCGGCCTGGCGCGTGGCGAAGGCAAAACCAATCGGCGCCAGGCGGCTTTGCTCCTTGATCTGCATGCTCAGGTAAGGACGCAGGGACTTGTAGGCGCGCACGATCACTTCATTGCCGATAAACGCATCCACATCACCCTGCTCCAGGGCTTCGAGGCCGCTATAGAGATTGGGCGCCAGCATGATGTGGCTTTGCGGGTAGGCGGCATGCACGTTCTTGACGTTGGCGTAGCCATCGAGCAACACCACCTTCTTGTCCTGGAGTGCGTCGTTTGGCGTGGCGTCGGCACCGCGCGTCACCACCACCGAACGGTCGGGCATATAGTCCGCCGTAAAGGCCAGGCCGGGCACGTCACGTTCATAGCCGTTGGCGCTGGTGAGGATATCGATAGCCCCGCTGCGCAACGCCTCCACGGCCTGGGCCCGCTCGGCGAAGCCCATCACCTGCATCGACACGCCGAGTCGCGCCCCCACCAGGCTCAAGTAGTCGGCACTGATGCCCTGGTAGCGATTGCGATCGCGGGTGATGTCGATGGGTTGGTAGTCATCAATGGAAATCCCCACCCTCAGGGTTCGGTGTTGCGCCAGCCACTGGCGCTCGGCGGGTGCCAGGGGGATGGGCGCCAGGGTGATAAACGCCGGCACCAGATTGAACGGCAGGCTGACGGCGGCCAGGCTTGCAGGCAGGTGGCCGAGCAGCAGCGCGCTCAGTAGGCACAGGTGCCATCGGGTCGTGAACCGCACCGTAGGGGTTTCCTTGTGGGTTATTTTTGGTTCGGTGGACATATCCGTTGCAGGGGTAACGGGGCGCCCCGGATCAAAAACAGGGTGCGATACCCGCCAAGAAAAACGGCGCTTCCCCATCTCTGGACAAGCGCCGTTTGCCTTATTCGTGCAGCCTTTCAGAACTCAGAGCGGCTTACCACGATTGCCATGCTGGCTGACGAACGCCTGAATAGCCTTCAGGTCATTAGGCAATACCGTGCAACGCTCTTCCCGCTCAAACAGGTCAGCCAGGTGCGGCGGCAGTTCCAGAGCCTTGCCGACACCGGCCTTCTGCACCGCCTCAGGGAATTTCACCGGGTGGGCCGTGCCGAGGATCACCATCGGGATGTCCAGGCTGCGCCGGCATTCGCGCGCGGCCTTGACGCCAATGGCGGTGTGCGGGTCCAGCAGCTCGCCGGTCTGGGCATAGACTTCAGCGATGGTCTCGCAGGTCTGGGCATCGTCCACGGCCAGGGAGTCGAACAGCTTGCGGGTTTCGGTCCAGCGCTCCTGATCGACGCTGAAACCACCACCCTGCTTGAAGCTGTCCATCAGGCCGGCCAGGGCCGCGCCGTTACGACCGTGCATGTCGAACAGCAGGCGTTCGAAGTTCGACGAGACCATGATGTCCATCGACGGCGACAGGGTCGCGTGCAGGGTTTCCTTGACGTACTGGTTGCCGCTCATGAAGCGGTGCAGGATGTCGTTGCGGTTGGTGGCGACGATCAACTGGTTGATCGGCAGGCCCATGTTGCGTGCCAGGTAACCGGCGAAGATATCGCCAAAGTTGCCGGTCGGCACCGAGAACGACACCGAACGTGCCGGCCCGCCCAGCTGCAGCGAGGCGTGGAAGTAGTAGACGATCTGGGCCATGATCCGCGCCCAGTTGATCGAGTTCACCGCAACCAGACGCGTGCCTTTGAGGAAGCTCTGGTCAGCAAAGCTGGCCTTGACCATTTCCTGGCAGTCGTCGAAGTTGCCTTCGACCGCGATATTGTGGATGTTCTCGCCGAAGATGGTCGTCATCTGCCGGCGCTGCACCTCCGATACGCGGTTGTGCGGGTGCAGGATGAAGATGTCGACGTTTTCGCAGTGCTTGCAGCCTTCGATGGCCGCCGAGCCGGTATCACCGGAGGTGGCACCGATGATCACCACGCGCTCGCCGCGTTTCTCCAGCACGTAATCCAGCAGGCGACCGAGCAGTTGCAGGGCGAAATCCTTGAACGCCAGGGTCGGGCCGTGGAACAGCTCCAGCACCCATTCGTTGCCGTTCAGCTGACGCAGCGGGGCGATGGCGTTGTGCGAGAACACGCCGTAGGTTTCTTCGAGGATCTTCTTGAAATCGGCATCGGGGATGCTGCCGGTAACGAACGGGCGCATGACCCGGAACGCCAGCTCGTGGTACGGCAGGCCAGCCCAGGAGGCGATTTCTTCCTGGGTGAAGCGTGGCAGGTTTTCCGGCACGTACAGGCCACCGTCAGTGGCGAGGCCTGCGAGCAGGACGTCTTCGAAATTCAGGGCCGGTGCCTGGCCGCGGGTGCTGATGTAACGCATGACTGGCTCCTCTACAACATTCTTGAACAGAGGCCGCCGAACCTGCGGGGCCTCTGCAACCTATCGTTAGTTCAGGTGTTCGACGCGGATCCGCACCACCGGCCCGACCACGCCCTGCAGGGCTTCCAGCGCGGCAATGGCATCGTTCATGTGCTGTTCCAGCACACGGTGAGTCAGCAGGATCATGGGCACCAGGCCGTCGTGTTCTTCGACTTCCTTCTGCATGATCGACTCAATGTTGATGCCGCGCTCCGAGAGGATGCTGGCCACCTGGGCCAACACGCCCGGGTGGTCCTTGGCCTGGATCCGCAGGTAGTAGGAGCTTTCGCAGGCTTCGATCGGCAGGATCGGGTGGGCCGACAGCGAATCCGGCTGGAAGGCCAGGTGCGGCACGCGGTTTTCCGGGTCGCTGGTCATGGCGCGGACCACGTCCACCAGGTCGGCGATCACCGACGAAGCCGTCGGCTCCATGCCGGCACCGGCGCCGTAGAACAGGGTCGAACCGGCCGCATCACCATTGACCATCACCGCGTTCATCACGCCATTGACGTTGGCGATCAGGCGGTCGGCCGGAATCAGGGTCGGGTGTACGCGCAATTCGATACCGGCAGCGGTGCTGCGCGCCACGCCCAGGTGCTTGATGCGGTAGCCCAGGGCTTCGGCGTAGTTCACGTCGGCGGTGGTCAGCTTGGTGATGCCTTCGGTATAGGCCTTGTCGAACTGCAGCGGGATACCAAAGGCGATGGACGCCAGGATGGTCAGCTTGTGCGCCGCGTCGATACCTTCTACGTCAAACGTCGGGTCGGCTTCGGCGTAACCCAGGGCCTGGGCCTCGGCCAGCACGTCTTCGAAGGTACGGCCCTTCTCGCGCATTTCGGTAAGGATGAAGTTACCGGTGCCGTTGATGATGCCCGCAACCCAGTTGATACGGTTGGCCGACAGGCCTTCGCGGATCGCCTTGATCACCGGGATACCGCCAGCGACGGCGGCTTCGAACGCCACGATCACGCCCTTCTCGCGGGCCTTGGCGAAGATTTCGTTGCCGTGCACGGCAATCAGCGCCTTGTTGGCGGTAACCACGTGCTTGCCGTTTTCGATGGCCTTGAGCACCAACTCACGGGCGACGGTGTAGCCGCCGACCAACTCGATGACGATGTCGATTTCAGGGTTCGTGGCCACATCGAAGACATCGTTGGTAATCGCAATACCGGTCGTTTGGTACTGAGGCTTTGGCGTACGCATGGCAATTTGTGCCACTTCAATCCCGCGCCCTGCACGGCGGGAAATCTCCTCAGCGTTACGCTGAAGTACGTTCAAGGTGCCGCCACCGACGGTCCCTAACCCACAGATGCCTACTTTGACCGGTTTCACTGAAGAACTCCCCATGAAACGGCCGACTCAAGGTCGGCCGTGAAAAACAGCCGCACAACTGCGGCTCTCTGTTAATGACCCGTCGACGTGTCGGCGGGCCTGATCGTCAAAGGCTCGACAATACTGTTTATTTGGCACCCAGTGCCAGTTTGGCGACTTGTGGCGCAGGCTGGTAGCCCGGAATCACCTGGCCGTCAGCCAAGACGATGGCCGGCGTACCGTTCACCCCGATGGACTGACCCAGAGCGTACTGCTTGGAAACCGGATTGGCACACTTGGCGGACTTGATTTCTTTGCCATCGACCATCTTGTCCATGGCTGCTTTCTTGTCGGTTGCGCACCATACCGCTTGCAGTTGCTCGTCGCCCGGCGAACCGAGGCCCTGGCGCGGGAACGCTACGTAACGCACTTCGACACCCATCTTGTTCAGCGCAGGTATCTCGGCGTGCAGCTTGTGGCAGTACGGGCAAGTGGTGTCGGTGAACACAGTGATGTGGGTCTTGGTTTCGCCAATCGCGGGGTAGACCACGGTCTCGGCCACCGGGATACCGTTGATCAGCTTGGAGATCCCAACGCGCTCAGCCTTCTCGGTGAGGTTGACCGGCTTGCCGTCTTTCAACTGGAACAGGTAGCCCTGAACGATGTACTGACCGTCGGCGCTGGCATACAGCACGCGGCTGCCCTTGAGCTTGACTTCATACAGGCCGGCCATCGGGCTGGCGCTGATGCTTTCGACCGGGGTTTCGAGCTGGAGGCTTTCCAGACTCTTACGGATTGTCTTCTCGGCGGCGTCATCGGCGACGGCAAAGGTTGAAACCAACGCAATGGCTGCGGCGGCAAAAATCTGGGTCAAGCGCATGGGAACTCCTGAAGGCAGATGCAGGGACGAAGGCCAGGACGCCGATCTGGAAACACGGCTCGGGACCGTCCCCTTTGTAAACCGGCAAAGCCTACCACAATTGGGCGCCAGGGCAGACGCTGGCGGCCAAATTGGGGCCTGTCAGCCCCTTGGGTGATGTTTGGCATGCAGGTCCTGCAACCTTGCCCGCGCCACATGGGTATAAATCTGCGTGGTGGACAGGTCGCTATGACCCAGCAACATCTGCACCACGCGCAAATCCGCACCATGGTTGAGCAGATGGGTGGCAAATGCATGGCGCAGGGTGTGGGGGGACAGCGACTTGCCGATCCCGGCGACCTTGGCCTGGTGCTTGATGCGATGCCAGAAGGTCTGGCGGGTCATCTGCTCGCCGCGCAGGCTGGGGAACAGCACGTCACTGGGGCGCCCGCCGAGCAGCTCGCTGCGGGCATCGCGCATATAGCGCTCGACCCACACGATTGCCTCTTCGCCCATGGGCACCAGGCGCTCCTTGCTGCCCTTGCCCATCACCCGCAACACACCCTGGCGCAGGTTGACCTGCTCCAGGGTCAGGCTGATCAGCTCGGTGACGCGCAGGCCGCAGGCATACAAGACTTCCAGCATCGCGCGGTCGCGCTGGCCGATGGCCTCGCTCAGGTCGGGCGCGGCCAGCAGGGCTTCGACGTCGGCTTCTGACAGGGACTTGGGCAACGGCCTGCCGAGTTGCGGCATATCGACTTGCAGGGTCGGGTCGACAGCAATCAGCTTTTCCCGCAGCAAATAGCGATAAAACCCACGCACTCCCGAGAGGAATCGCGCAGTGGAGCGCGGCTTGTAGTTCTGCTCAAGGCGCCAGGCCAGGTGATCGAGGATCAACTCACGCCCGGCGTGGCTCAGCTCGAGGTTTCTCTCCAGCAACCAGCCATTGAACAGGGCCAGGTCGCTGCGGTAGGACTGGCGCGTGTTGTCCGACAGGCCTTTTTCCAGCCAGAGGGCGTCGAGGAAGCGGTCGATCAGGGGATGGTCAATGGCGGGCATGGGGGCTCAGGCTGAGTACTTTAGTGTCTGGTAGATCCTATCGCAGGCAAGCCCGCGCCCCCAGGGAAATGCATGGCTAATGTGGGAGCTGGCTGGCCTGCGATAGCGGCGACGCGGTCTCGGATCAGTCTACAAACCCAGGCAGCACTGGCACCGGGCGCTTATCGTCATCAATTGCGACAAAGCTGAACACACCCTGGATCGCCTTCTCGCGGCCATCGGCACTCATGCTCTCGACAAACACCTCCACTTCCACCTTGAGGCTGGTGTTACCGACTTTGATCACGCGGCCAATCAGCTCGACGATGGAACCGGCCGGGATCGCATGATTGAAGTCGATACGGTCGGTAGACACCGTCACCAGCGGCAAACGGCAAAACCGCGTGGCGGTGATGAACGACACTTCATCCATCCAGGCCAATGCAGTACCGCCAAACAGCGTGTTGTGGTGGTTGGTGGTCGGCGGAAATACGGCTTTGGTTACATGGGTCACGGACAGGTCGGTGCGGCGCTGGATTTCTTCGAGGCGGGTGGTCATGAACGGGTTCCGGGCAAGGGGCAAATTTCAGGCACAAAAAAGCAGCCCGTAGGCTGCTTTTTTCTGCATCGGGAAGCTGGACTTAAGCCAGTTTTTCCTTGATGCGAGCTGCTTTACCGGACAGGTCACGCAGGTAGTACAGCTTGGCTTTACGTACGTCACCGCGACGTTTAACGGCCATGCTGTCGATTTGCGGGCTGTAGGTCTGGAAAGTACGCTCTACGCCAACACCGTTGGAGATTTTACGAACAGTGAAAGCACTGTTCACACCACGGTTACGCTTGGCGATTACGACGCCTTCGAACGCTTGCAGACGCGAACGGTCGCCTTCCTTCACTTTCACCTGAACGACAATAGTGTCGCCCGGGGCAAAGGTAGGGATCTCTTTGGTCATCTGCTCTGCTTCGAGTGCAAGGATGATTTTGTTAGTCATGCTGTGCTCCTAAGGTAGATCGTCGGATCTACCATCGATACGTTGTTAACTATCGTCCCGCGCGAGGATGTATTCCTCGAGCAGCTTCTTCTCTTCTCCAGAAAGCGAGCGGCTTTCCAGAAGATCGGCGCGTCGTTCATAGGTCCGACCAAGGGACTGCTGTAAACGCCAACGCCGGATGTGTGCGTGATTGCCACTTAGCAACACGTCGGGAACACGCTGATCCGCATACACCTCCGGTCGGGTGTAGTGCGGGCAATCCAGCAAACCATCCGTGAAGGAATCTTCCTCCGCGGAGTCCGCATGCCCTAAAGCTCCAGGCAGCAGTCGTGTAACCGCATCTATCAGGACCATCGCCGGCAGCTCACCGCCAGACAGGACATAGTCCCCAATCGACCACTCTTCATCGACATGAGCTTCAATAAAACGCTCGTCAATGCCTTCATAGCGACCGGCAATCAGGATCAGTGCTTCCTCATTCGCCAGTTCGCGTACCGCCGCCTGTTTCAGCTGACGGCCTTGAGGGGACAGGTAAATTACCTTCGCCTTCTCCCCTGCTGCTGCCTTGGCCTGAACCAGGGCGTCTTCCAGGGGCTTGATCTTCATCACCATGCCCGGGCCACCGCCAAATGGGCGATCGTCCACAGTGTGATGTCGATCCGTCGTGTAGTCTCGCGGGTTCCAACAAGTGAGCTGCAAGAGCCCTTGTTTCACCGCCCGACTGGTGATGCCGTACTCGCTGATGGCAGAAAACATCTCGGGAAACAAACTGATCACTTCAATGCGCAAATTAGCCACGCTTAGAAGTCCGCGTCCCATTCCACCTTCATCTCGCCCGCTGCCAGGTCGACAGCCAACACGCATTGCTCGGTATAGGGCAACAGGCGTTCGCGATCATCCAGGCTGCCAGCGCAAGGCTTGACCACCATTACATCATTGGCGCCGGTTTCCAGAAGATGGTCGATTTTCCCGAGCAATTGCCCGAGTTGATCAATAACCTTCAGACCTTCCAGCTGGTACCAGTAGTACTCGCCGTCGGTCAATTCAGGGAACAGGTTGCGCGGCACGCAGATCTCATAACCGGCCAGAAGACGCGCTTCTTCACGATCATCGAGACCCTTGAGCTTTGCGACCAGGAACTTATCGTTCCCGCGTCCACTGACCAGCTCGACCTGTTTCACACTACCTTCGCGCTTGAGCGTCCAGGTCTTGTACTGCAACAGGTTTTCAGTCGGATCAGTAAAGGAATACACCTTCACTTCGCCGCGAACGCCATGAACAGAGTAAATCTTGCCGATAACGATCAAATCATCAGCAACAGCTGGCGTCGCGTTCATATTGCTCAGGCTGCGGCCTTAGCCGAGTCCTTCAACAACTTGGCAACACGCTCGGAAGGCTGTGCACCAACGCTCAGCCAGTAGGCTACGCGCTCTTGGTTCACGGACAGACGAACTTCTTGACCACGAGCAACAGGATTGAAGAAACCAACCTGTTCCTTGTGCGAACCGTCGCGCGGGTTGCGGCTGTCGGTTACGGTCAAGTGGTAAAACGGGCGCTTTTTGGAGCCGCCAAGGGCAAGACGGATTGTTAGCATGTGAACATCGTTCCTGTAGTCGGTGCTGCAAATCTAAATGCACAGCGGGCATGGGTGCCCGAAAGGCCGCATATTCTAAGGAATATCCGGACTTTTGCAAATGTCTTTTTCCGGCGCCTGACCGCGTGCCATTCAGATCTGCTATAGAGCCGTCGGTTAAAACGGCGAGTCAGCTCCCGCCAACGGCGGGTTTGCTGGAGATCCCACATCCTTGTGGGT
The DNA here is from genome assembly GCF_030687625.1 of Pseudomonas sp. FP2294. Classification (NCBI taxonomy): domain Bacteria; kingdom Pseudomonadati; phylum Pseudomonadota; class Gammaproteobacteria; order Pseudomonadales; family Pseudomonadaceae; genus Pseudomonas; species Pseudomonas sp. FP2294. The sequence continues at coordinate 1,187,477 of NZ_CP117441.1, read as the reverse complement.
CTGCGCAAGAGCAAGCCCTTGCGCGAATTCTTTACATCTTCGGCATGCCACGGCCGGGCATCATACCGCCCATGCCGCGCATCATTTTGGCCATGCCGCCTTTGGCGGAGAATTTCTTCATCATCTTTTGCATCTGCTTGTGCTGCTTGATCAAGCGACCGATGTCCTGCACCTGGGTGCCGGAACCCATGGCAATCCGACGTTTGCGCGAACCACTGATCAGCTCAGGGTCGCGGCGCTCGGCCGGGGTCATGGAGTTGATGATGGCTTCCATCTGCTTGAACTGCTTCTCTGCCGCACCCTGGGCATTGCCCATTTGCGCCAGGTTCACACCGCCGATGTTCGGCAGCTTGTCCATCAGGCCGCCGAGGCCGCCCATGTTCTTCATCTGTTGCAGCTGATCGCGGAAGTCTTCGAGGTCGAAGCCCTTGCCCTTTTTCAGCTTCTTGGCCAGTTTGTCGGCCTTGTCCTTGTCGAGGGTCTGCTCGGCCTGCTCGATCAGGCTGAGCACGTCGCCCATGCCGAGGATCCGCGAGGCAATCCGCTCAGGGTGGAACGGCTCGAGCGCTTCGGTCTTCTCGCCCATACCGATGAACTTGATCGGCTTACCGGTGATTGCGCGCACCGACAGTGCGGCACCGCCACGGGCATCACCGTCGACCTTGGTCAGGATCACGCCGGTCAGCGGCAGGGCATCACCAAAGGCCTTGGCGGTGTTCGCCGCGTCCTGGCCGGTCATGGCATCGACCACGAACAGGGTTTCTACCGGGTTGATCGCGGCATGCAGCGCCTTGATCTCGCCCATCATCTCTTCGTCGATGTGCAGGCGACCGGCGGTATCGACGATCACCACGTCGATGAACTTGAGCTTGGCTTCTTTAATGGCAGCGTTGGCGATGTCGACCGGCTTCTGGCTCAGGTCGGACGGGAAAAAGGTCACGCCGATTTCACCGGCGAGCATTTCCAGCTGCTTGATCGCGGCCGGACGGTACACGTCCGCCGACACCACCATCACGGATTTTTTCTTGCGCTCTTTAAGGAAGCGCGCCAGCTTGGCAGCGGTTGTGGTCTTGCCCGCCCCCTGCAAACCGGCCATCAACACCACGGCCGGCGGCACGGCGCTGAGGTTCAGGTCTTCGTTGGCCGCCCCCATCAGGCTTTCGAGCTCGGCCTGGACGACCTTCACAAAGGCCTGGCCCGGCGTCAGGCTGCGGGACACTTCAGTGCCGACCGCACGCTCCTTGACCGAGTTGACGAAATCCTTGACCACAGGCAAGGCAACGTCGGCTTCGAGCAACGCCATGCGCACTTCGCGCAGGGTGTCTTTAATATTGTCCTCGGTCAGCTTGGCCTTGCCGGTGACATGGCGCAGCGTCTGCGAGAGACGGTCAGTCAAGTTTTCAAACATGCGCGATCCTTTCAGGCCCTATTCATCGAAGTGCATCGGTAGACCGAGGTAATGGCGGCCCAGGCTGTGTAAATCGCTATTAAAAACAGCGCTTGGCGAGCCTGCGGCGTGGGCAGGTCGCGGATTATAGCGAAGACTGCCGTCATGCACACCCGCTGTCTGGCCCGCTGGTCTTTCGTGGAACGCAGGTGTGTGCCAAACTCATCGGCTTTCGGGCTTGCCTAACAGGATTTATGCTCCCTTTGTCACCCAGTTTGCTACCCAGTCTCGCCGCCGCACTCTTGTATGCCGCTGCGACCCTCTACCAGGGCACCCGTCTGGCCCAACGCGCCAGGGCGGACAAACGCCTGCTGGCCGGCCTCGGCGTGTTCGCCTTGCTGGCCCACGCTGCCAGCCTGTTCACCCACCTGATGACACCAGTGGGCCTGGGCCTGGATTTTTTCAGCGCCGCCAGCCTGATTGCCGCTGCGGTCATTGCCTTGACGCTACTGGCCTGCGCGCGGATCCCGGTGGAGAACCTGCTGTTGCTGCTCTTCCCCCTGGGGATGCTGACAGTGCTGCTGGCGCAATTTGCCCCCACTGGCACGGTGCAGGTGATCGACGAGGAGCCGGGCATCCTCGCGCATATCCTGCTGTCGATCCTCGCCTACGGCATGTTCACCATCGCCGTGTTCCAGGCGTTGCTGCTGCTCTTGCAGGACCACCAGCTCAAGCACAAGCACCCTTCCGGGCTGATCAAGAACTTCCCGCCGCTGCAGACCATGGAAAGCCTGCTGTTCGGTTTCCTCTGGGCCGGCTGGACGCTGCTGTCGCTGTCGCTGATTTCCGGCTGGCTGTTCGTCGAGAACCTGTTCGCCCAGCACCTGGTGCACAAAACCCTGCTGGCGTGCCTGGCCTGGGTGGTGTTCAGCGTGCTGCTGTGGGGCCGCAATCGCCTGGGCTGGCGCGGGCACAAGGCGATCCGCTGGACCCTGGCCGGCTTCTGCCTGCTGATGCTGGCGTATTTCGGCAGCAAGCTGGTTCGCGAATTCATCCTGCATATCTGACGGGCGGCAATCATGCACAACTTGCCCCTTGAGCCGATGCTCGCGGTAGTCGCGCTGCTGGTCTTGTGGTCGGCGCTGTTTACCGCCATCGAGGCGGCCCAGCACCATTTGCTGGCCCTGCGCCCCGGTACGCGGCAGGGCGACAAGGCCGCCGCCCGCCTCAACTTCCCGCGCAACAGCCTGATCCTGTGCAACACCCTGTGCCGCGCGGTGGTGGTGATTCTGTGCACCCTGCTGGCGATCTATGCCTGGGCCGAAAACGGTCCCTGGCTGGGTTGGCTGGTCTCCAGCGGGCTGTTGCTGGTGCTGGCCGACTACCTGCCGCGCACCCTCGCCACCCGCTATCCGCACGCGGTGCTGGGGTTTGGCAATACGCTGCTGGGTGTGCCGCTGAAAATCCTCTATCCCCTGGCCTGGCTGCTCAATGGCCTCAGCCTGCTGTTGCTGCGCCCTTTCGAACGCAAGTCGGGGATCGTCAAGAAAAGCGACGAGCCACAGAGCGACCCGTCCGACGAGCAAGCCTCAGACGCGAACGACGACCCTCGGCCGGGTATGCCGGGTATCCACGCCCTGGACAACATTACCGTCAATGACATCCTGGTGCCGCGCAGCGAAGTCGATGGCATCAACCTCGACGACCCTATCGAGGAGATCATCGAACAACTGCGCAGCTCCAAGCGCACGCGGCTGCCGGTGTTCCACAGCGATATCAACCAGGTCGAGGCGGTGCTCAACACCCGGCAGATCCAGCACCTGCTGCCCGATGCCAGCCTGACCAAGGAAGCCCTGCTCGCAGCCTGCCACGAGCCGTACTTCGTCCCGGAAAGCACGCCGCTGCAGCTGCAATTGCTCAACTTCCACAAGCAGCAACGCCGCCTGGGCATGGTGGTGGACGAATACGGCGAAGTGCTGGGCATCGTCACCCTGGAAGACATTCTGGAAGAGATCGTCGGCGAATTCGAAAGCGAGCAGAGCCTGGATAACCCGCTGATCCAGCCCCAGCCTGACGGCCGCTATGTGATCGACGGTGCCGTATCGATCCGCGAGCTGAACAAGTGCCTGGGCTGGCACCTGCCCAGCGACGGCCCCAAGACCCTCAACGGCCTGGTGACCGAAGCACTGGAGACCATTCCCGATTGCTCGGTGTGCGTGAAGATCGGCCGTTATCGCCTGGAAATCCTCGAAACTGAAGACAATCGGGTGAGCAAGGTGTTGATCTGGCATATCGGCTCAGCGCCGATTGCCACCTGACTCACGGTGGACAAGCCCGTGTGGAAGCGGGCTTGCCCGCGATAGCCTCACCTCAGTGTCACTGATACCCCGAGGCGCCCGCTTCTCCCACATTTGATCTTTTCAGCCCCTAAGACCGCGCTCCAGCCCTTGTTTGCAGCGCAACCCCCTTCCTATAATCAATCGCGCTTACCCAAGCCCTGCCCGACCGCGTGCTATCCGCACTGAGCGTGTCCAGGCACCGCAACCCCGTGTCTGACCGGTACCCGCTCCCATCCCGAGCCAACGCCGCGCACTGCCCTGATCCATGGGTGCAAGACCAATAATAATCCGCGCCAAGCGCGCAATGACCATCAGGGATACCTCAATGAGCACCACCTATAACGAGGCCGCTCCCGCCGCCCCGACCAACTCGACCAGCCGGGTCGCCACCGCGAGCATCATCGGCACCGCCATCGAGTTCTACGACTTCTATATCTACGCCACGGCCGCCGCGCTGGTGATCGGCCCGGTGTTCTTCCCGCAGAGTTCCGGCACCGCGCAGATGCTGGCGGCGTTCCTGACCTTCGGTATCGCCTTTATCGCGCGGCCACTGGGTTCGGCGCTGTTCGGCCACTTCGGTGACCGCATCGGGCGCAAGTCGACGCTGGTGGCCTCCTTGCTGCTGATGGGCGTGTGCACCACCCTGATCGGCCTGTTGCCGGGTTACGACACCATTGGTGCCTGGGCCCCGATCCTGTTGTGCGTGCTGCGTTTCGGCCAAGGCCTGGGGCTGGGCGGGGAATGGGGCGGCGCCGCGCTGCTGGCCACCGAGAACGCGCCCAAGGGCAAGCGTGCCTGGTTCGGCATGTTCCCGCAGCTGGGGCCTTCCATTGGCTTTTTGGCGGCCAATGGGCTGTTCCTGATCCTGGCGATGAACCTGGACGATGAACAATTCCGTAGTTGGGGCTGGCGTATTCCGTTCCTGCTCAGCGCCGCGCTGGTGATGGTGGGCCTGTATGCGCGCCTCAAACTGCATGAAACCCCGGTGTTCGCCAACGCCGTGGCCAAGGAAAAACCAGTAAAAGTGCCGCTGGTGGAGCTGTTCAGCCAGCATTGGTTGCAAGTGCTGCTGGGCGCGGCCGCGATGGTGGTGTGCTATGCGCTGTTCTATATCACCACGGCGTTTTCCCTGAGCTATGGCGTGAGCACCCTGGGCTACAGCCGCGAAACCTTCCTCGCCCTGCTGTGCTTTGCCGTGTTGTTCATGGGCGCGGCCACGCCGCTGGCAGCCCTGGCCAGTGACCGCTATGGGCGCAAGCCGGTGTTGATCGTCGGTGCGGTGCTGGCGATTCTGTCGGGTTTCACCATGGAACCATTGCTGACCCACGGCTCGACCTGGGCGGTGGCGCTGTTCCTGTGCCTGGAACTGTTCCTGATGGGCGTGACCTTTGCGCCGATGGGGGCGTTGTTGCCGGAACTGTTTCCGACACGCGTGCGTTATACCGGGGCGTCGGCGGCGTATAACCTGGGCGGGATTGTCGGGGCTTCGGCCGCACCGTTTTTCGCGACCAAACTGGTGGCGATGGGTGGGCTGAGTTATGTCGGCGGGTATGTGTCGGCGGCAGCGTTGCTCAGTTTGATTGCGGTGCTGTGCCTGAAAGAGACGCGGGATAACGATTTGAACAAGGTCGCCTGATAGACCGCTATCGCGGGTAACCCCGCCCCCACACTGGAACGCCTTCCACATGTGGGAGCGGGCTTGCCCGCGATGCTTTTACAGCTCTACAACCACCGCTTGAGAAGCACGGGTCGCCTTGGCCCGGGCAGCCTCGATCGACTCATCCCGCGCCAACGCCACGCCCATGCGGCGCTGACCATTCACTTCTGGCTTGCCGAACAGACGCAGTGCGGTATCCGGCTCGCTCAGGGCCGCGCCGAGGTTGGCGAACGCCGTCCGGGTCGATTGCCCCTCCACCAGAATCACCGCCGAAGCCGAAGGCCCGAACTGGCGGATCAATGGGATCGGCAGGCCAAGAATCGCCCGCGCGTGCAGGGCAAACTGCGACAAGTCCTGGGAAATCAGGGTCACCAGCCCGGTGTCGTGAGGGCGCGGCGAGACTTCGCTGAACCACACCTGGTCGCCCTTGATAAACAGCTCGACCCCAAACAGACCACGACCACCCAGGGCCTCGGTCACGGCTTTGGCGACGCGCTCGGATTCGGCCAGGGCCGCCGGGCTCATGGCCTGGGGCTGCCAGGATTCCTGGTAGTCGCCCTTCTCCTGACGATGACCCACAGGCGCGCAGAAGGTGGTGCCACCGACGTGACGCACGGTCAGCAGGGTGATTTCGTAGTCGAAGTCGATAAACCCTTCGATGATCACCCGACCTTTACCTGCACGCCCGCCTTCCTGGGCGTAGTCCCAGGCTTTCTGCACGTCATCGGCGCTACGCAACAGGCTTTGGCCCTTGCCCGACGAACTCATCACCGGCTTGACCACGCAGGGGAAGCCGAGGTCTTCGACGGCCTTGCGGTAGTCTTCCACGGTGTCGGCAAAATGGTACGGCGAGGTCGGCAGGTCCAGCTCTTCAGCGGCCAGGCGGCGGATGCCTTCACGGTTCATGGTCAACAGCGCCGCACGGGCGGTGGGGATCACGGTAAAGCCTTCAGCCTCCAGTTCCACCAGGGTGCCGGTGGCAATGGCTTCGATTTCCGGGACGATGAAGTGCGGCTTTTCCGCCTCGATCACCGCACGCAGGGCTGCGCCGTCGAGCATGTTGATCACGTGGCTGCGATGCGCCACCTGCATGGCCGGCGCGTTGGCGTAGCGATCCACGGCAATCACTTCAACGCCCAGGCGCTGCAGCTCAATTACCACTTCCTTGCCCAGCTCACCGCAGCCACACATCAATACGCGGGTCGCGGTTGGCGACAATGGAGTTCCGATTCGGGTCATCTCAGGTCCTCAGGGGAGCGGATCAGGGGGAGAAAGGCCGGCATTTTACATGAACGGCGGGCATTGGCCTCAGTTGGCGACACGCTGGCGCCGCAAACGCCAGGCCATGGCCAGCCACACCACGGTGACCCCGGCAAATTTCGAGGCCAGGGCGGTACCGACCACCGCCGGCGTCAACGCGCCGATCAGGCCAAAAAAGATAAAGGTATCGAGGGGAATGCTCAGCGCCGAGCTGATCCACAGCCGGTCATGCAACGGGCGCTTGGTGATGCTGAAGACCAGCCAGTCGATGCACTCGGAGACCGCGAACGCCGTGGCGCTGGCCAGGGCGATGGACGGATCGGAGGTGATGTAGGACAGCACCAGCGCCGCGAGCATGGCGATAATCGCCCCGTGGCCGAAGCGCGTTTGCACCATGTCCCGCAGGATAAACACCAGGCCACCCCAGGCGGACCAGATGACATCCAGGTGCGGGGCGGTGGAAAAGGCGAAGTTGATCAGCACGACGCTGCTGATATAGGCGATCAGGAAGAGCATGGGGCGAGGGACCTGTGGGTAATGCGCACAGGGTACACAATTAAAGGGATGTCGTCTGGAGGGGCCTCATCGCAGGCAAGCCAGCTCCCACATTGGAATGCATTTCAAAATGAGGGAGCTGGCTTGCCTGCGATAGCGCCCTGTCAGGCGCCAGATTTCCCAGGAATCATCCACAACACCCCACTGGCTTTCGCCCGCTCATGACATAACCCCAGCACCACCCGGCGCTCGGCGTTGTCCATGCGGCTCCAACGGGTGATTTCGTCGACATTGCGCTGGCAACCGGTGCAGATATCGTCGTCATCCAGCGCACAAATGCTCACGCAGGGCGAGGCGACGGGGCGTTCAACCGGGTTCATTCCGGCTGCTCGACCAGGTCACGGGCGTAGCGCTGAGAGTTATGCACATAGTGCGCAGCACTGGCCTCCAGCATGTTCTTCTGTTGCTCGGTCAATTCCCGCACCACCTTGCCGGGGGAGCCCATTACCAGCGAGCCATCAGGGATTTCCTTGCCTTCGCCGATCAACGAATTGGCGCCGATGATGCAGTGCCGGCCAATCTTGGCGCCGTTGAGGATCACCGCATTGATGCCAATCAGGCTGTAGTCGCCGACGGTACAGCCATGCAGCATGGCGTTATGCCCCACCGTCACACCGGTGCCCAGGGTCAGCGGGTAGCCCATGTCTGTGTGCATCACGCTGCCGTCCTGCACGTTGCTGTTCTTGCCGATCAGGATCAGTTCGTTGTCGCCACGCAACACCGCGTTGAACCAGACGTTGGCGCCCTCCTCCAGCTTGACCTTACCCACCAGCGTGGCATTGGGGGCTACCCAGCTGTGTGGATGTGTCTCGACGCGGGCATCGCCCAGGCGGTATTTCATGGTCTTCCCTCACGGCTTGCCATTCAAACGATGGCTTAAGTATTGATAAAGCTTTTCGGCGGACGGTGCAGGCTGATGTCGGCATCGTCATAGAGCAGGTTGATCAACTCGACGATCATGATCGCCGTCAGGCCCCAGATCTTGTATTCACCAAAGCGATAGCTGGGCACGTACCAACTGCGGCCCTGGTAGTCGATACGGTGGGTGTGCTCACGCGGGTCCTGGCGGAAAAACTCCAGGGGCACGCTGAATACGGCGGCAATCTCGGCATCGTTGGCCAGGTATTCGACATAGTCGGGGATCACACCCACATACGGGGTCACGCGGATGCCGTGCAGGGAGATCAGGGGGCTCAAGGGCCCGATCACTTCCACCAGGCCCGGTGGCAGGCCGATTTCCTCTTCGGCCTCGCGCAGCGCGGTGAACACCAGGTCCGGGTCTTCGGGGTCACGGCGCCCACCCGGAAACGCCACTTCGCCGCCATGGGTCGACAGGCCGCTGGCACGCAGGGTCAGGATCAGCTCGGGTTCGTCACTGCGGGTAATCGGCACCAGCACGGCGGCCTCGGGGAAACGGCTGTCAGTTTCCAGCGTGCGTGGCGTGTGATTGGTTACCCGGCGAAGTAGCTCGTCCAGCATGAGTCATCTCGATCTGTTGGCTACCTTGCATCATGCACCAAAGCGTACAGGTGCCCAACCCCAAAACCCCGGCGGTGTCGCTAAACGACAACTTGCAGGCCACTGCCCTGCACGCCAAGATAGGCGCAGTCCCCAGGAACCCAAGCATGAATTTCTGCAGCCAGTGCGGTAAACCGGTCATCCAGCGCATTCCCGAAGGCGACGCGCGCCTGCGTTATGTATGTGACCACTGTCAGACCATTCACTATCAGAATCCCAATATCGTCGCCGGCACCCTGCCCGTCTGGGGCAACCAAGTGCTGCTGTGCCGGCGCGCCATCGAGCCGCGCCTGGGCTACTGGACCCTGCCGGCAGGTTTTATGGAAAACGGCGAGACCGTGGAACAGGGCGCAATGCGCGAAACCCTCGAAGAAGCCTGCGCCAGGGTGCGCAACCTGACGATCTACACGCTGATCGACGTACCGCACATCAGCCAGGTGCATATCTTCTACCGCGCCGAACTGATCGACCTGGACTTTGCCGCCGGCCCCGAGAGCCTGGAAGTCAAACTGTTCGATGAAGCGGACATCCCTTGGTCCGACCTGGCTTTCCGCACGGTACGGCGTACCCTAGAATGCTTTTTCGCCGACCGTCGGCAACAGGTGTTTCCCGTGCGCAGCGAATCGGTGCCACCCTTGACTCACCCTGCACAATAACAATCGAAGGTCACCGTCAAAGGGATACCGCTGCAATGCGTTGGTTGCTTGCTCTGCTCTGCCTGTCGTTCGTCACCCTGTCGTCAGCCACCACCCTGCAAACCCTGGGCGGTAAAACCGTCGATAAGATCCTGGTGCTCAAGTCCGCCCATCAGTTGCAACTGATCCACGACGGCAAACCGCTGAAGACCTACCGCATCTCCCTGGGCAAGAACCCCAAGGGCCACAAGCTGATCGAAGGCGACCGCCGCACCCCGGAAGGCTTCTACTGGATCGACTGGCGCAAGACCAGCGACCGTTTCAACCTGTCCATGCATATCTCCTACCCCAATATCAGCGATGCCGCCCGCGCCCGCCGCGAAGGGGTCAAGCCCGGCAGCATGATCATGATCCACGGCACGCCAGACAGTGAGGAGTATCCGGAACAGTGGTTCCACACCCTGGACTGGACCGACGGCTGCATCGGCATGCGCAATGTCGACATGCGCGAAGTGTGGAACCTGGTCAAGGACGGCACGATGATCGAGATCCGTCCGTAACTTCGACCGTTGGTAAAATAATTCAAAAAAAACCTGCCTCTGCCACAGCCCCTGCCGGTGAATACCATTTCATCGGCGGGGGCTGTGCGTTTCTGCGCGCGACAAAGACCTCTCTAATACCACTTGATACCACCCCCTGAAAAAGTGCCCTGCAAGCCGGTTCCGCACGCTTTTGGCGGCATTGACATGGTATTTAAGTGGTATTAATTTCCGGCCATTACCGGGCGACAACACTCCAATAACGCATCGGAAACCCTACAGATGAATCCCATCCAGACCCTGCGTCCTGACGACCGACAATCCACGCCGTTGTACCTGCAACTGGCCCGCAACCTCGAAGCGGCGATCCATGCTGGCCAGTGGAAATCCGAGCAGGCCTTGCCCTCGGAGCGTGTGCTCAGCGAGCAGTTGGGTATTTCCCGGGTCACCGCCCGTAAAGCGCTGGAAGTGTTGTTTGCCCAAGGCCTGATCCGCCGCAGCCAGGGCTCTGGCACGTTTATTACGCCACGCCTGGAACAGCCGCTGTCACGCCTCTCGGGGTTCAGCGAAATGCTGCGGCTCAAGGGGTTTGCCCCCAGCTCCCAGTGGCTGGTGCGCGAGATCACCCCGCCGACCCACGAAGAGCTGATCCGCCTGTGCCTGTCGCCCACCGACAAAGTGGCGCGGCTCAAGCGCCTGCGCAAGGCAGATGACACCGTGATGGCCATTGAAATGAGCGCCCTGCCCGCCTCGATCGTGCCCACCCCCCAGGCCATCGGCAGCTCGCTCTACGAATACCTGGAAGGCATCGGCAAACCGGTGGTGCGGGCCCTGCAACATATCCAGGCCATCAACGCCTCGGATGAGTTCGCCGCCCTGGTGGGCATCGCCCCCGGCACCGCCATGCTGCTGATGACCCGGGTCGGCTACACCGCCGACAACACGCCGATCGAAATCACCGACACCTACTGCCGCAACGACTACTACGACTTTGTCGCTGAGCTGCGTAGGTACGACTTTTCCGCCGAACTGCGGCCTTAGAGAACTGCCATGTCCGAAGACAATATCCTCACGCCCCACGGCTGGATGCGCGGCCGCCTGGTGCACCACGAAGGCAAGGTCAGCGCCGTCGAAGGTGTGCCTTGCGACCCGGCCGACAACGACCTGCCCTACCTGCTGCCGGGTTTTATCGACCTGCATGTACACGGCGGCGGCGGCAAGGACATCATGGAAGGCCGCAGTGCCTTCGAGACCATCACCCGCACCCATGTGCGCTTCGGCACCACTTCGCTGCTGGCCACCACCATGACTGCACCGGTCGAGGAAATCTCCCGCGTGCTCGGCGAACTCGGCCAGTTCTGCGAAAACCGTCCAAGCGGCAGCGCCCGGGTGCTGGGGGTGCATCTGGAAGGCCCCTACATCAACCCAGGAAAGCTCGGCGCACAGCCCAACTTTGCCCACACGGCATTGATGGCCGAGGTCGAGGAGTACCTGCGCCTGGCACCGATCCGGGTCATCACCATTGCCCCGGAAATCGCCGGGCATGACGGCCTGATCCGCACCCTCAGCCAACGCGGCGTGCGCATGCAGATCGGCCATACCCTGGGCAGCTATGAAGAAGGCGTCGCAGCGCTGGCCGCCGGCGCCACCAGCTTCACCCACCTGTACAACGCCATGAGCCCGCTGCATCACCGCGAGCCGGGCATCGTCGGTGCCGCACTGGCCCACGCGCAATACGCCGAACTGATCCCGGACCTGTTGCACGTACACCCCGGGGCCATGCGCGTGGCCCTGCGCTCGATTCCCTGCCTGTACTGCGTCACCGACTCCACCGCCGCCGCCGGCATGCCCGACGGCGAATACAAGCTGGGCAGCCACACCGTGACCAAATGCCTGGGCGGCGTACGCCTGGCCGACGGCACCCTGGCCGGCAGCACCCTGACCATGGATCAGGCGCTGCGCAACCTGGTGAAGATCGGCCTGCCCATCAGCGAAGCCTCACAGCGCCTGTCGCAATTTCCTGCGGATTACCTGGGCCTGGAACAACGCGGCCGCCTGCAACCCGGCAGCTTTGCCGACTGCGTGCGCCTGGACCGCTCCCTGCACCTCACCGACGTAATGGTCGAAGGAAAAACCATTGACTTCAAAAATGCTTGAAGAGGCCCTGTCCTCCTGTGAGGCCGTCGCGGCCCAACTGCAATGCCTCGACCCGCTGCTGGCCGAGGTCGCCGGCCGCCTGCGCCGCCAGCCGCCGCAAGTGGCGATGACCGTCGCCCGTGGCAGTTCGGACCACGCCGCCAGTTACTTCGCCTACCTGACCATGCAGCATGTGGGCGTTCCCGTGGCGTCGCTGCCGATGTCGGTGGTGACCCTGGCGCAGGCGCCGCTGAAAGTCAGCGGCCAGGCGGCCTTCGGCTTCTCTCAGTCGGGGCAGAGCCCGGACCTGGTCAACAGCCTGCGCCTGCTGCGCAAGCGCGGGGCCTTGAGTGTGTCGATGGTCAACGCTGAAGACTCGCCCCTGGAAGCCGCCTGCGAATTCCATGTGCCGCTGTGCGCCGGCCCCGAGCGTAGCGTGGCCGCGACCAAGAGTTTTATCGCCACCTTGAGCGCCAGCGCCCAACTGGTCGGGCACTGGAACCAGGAAGACGGCCTGCTCGAAGCTTGCCACGCCCTGCCTGCCGGCCTGCGCGAAGCGGCGACCCAGGATTGGAGCCTGGCCATCGACGCCCTGCGCGACTGCCAGCGCCTGATGGTCATCGGCCGTGGCGCCGGGTTTGCCATCGCTCAGGAAGCCGCGCTCAAGCTCAAGGAAACCTCGGCGATCCAGGCCGAAGCCTTCAGCAGCGCCGAAGTGCGCCACGGGCCGATGGCCTTGATCGACGATAACTACCCGTTGCTGGTGTTCGCCCCGCGCGGCGCCGAACAGCCGGGCCTGCTGAGCCTGGCCACGGAAATGCGCCAGCGCGGGGCTCGGGTGCTGCTGGCCGCGCCCGACGATATCGCCGAACGCGACCTGACCCTCAGCCGCGCCGAACACCCGGCCCTGGACCCGATCCTGGCAATCCAGAGCTTCTACGTGATGGCCGCCGGCCTGGCGCAGGCCCGGGGCATGGACCCGGACCAGCCCCGCCACCTGAGCAAAGTCACTCGCACCCACTGAGTTGATTTCTGTCGTTTCCTGATGAGTACCGTGCCCATGCCCGACAATAATAATGACCTCACCCTCAGCGCCCCCCTCAGCGGGCCAGTGCTGACCCTGGGCAATGTGCCTGACGACGTGTTCGCCAGTGGCGCCATGGGCGACGGGATTGCCATCGACCCCCTCAACGATTGCCTGCATGCGCCGTGTGCCGGGGTCGTGATCCACGTTGCCCGTACCGGCCACGCCCTGACTATCCGCGCCGACAATGGCGCCGAGGTGCTGCTGCATGTGGGCATCGACACCGTCGAACTGCAAGGCGAAGGCTTTGCCTTGCTGGTCCAGCAAGGCGCACGGGTCAGCAATGGGCAGCCCCTGGTGCGCTTTGACCTGGATCGCATCGCCCGCCAGTGCAAAAGCCTGGTCAGCCTGATCATCCTCACTAACGGCGAGCAGTTCGAACTGCGCCCCGTGGCCGTGAACGCCGTCAAGGTCGGCGAAGCCCTGCTGCGCATCGTTGCGCGTCAGGCTGGCGTCGTGCAGCCCGTGATGGCCGACACCGCCGAGGCGCACGCCAGTGCCAGCGTGCGCATCACCCATCGCGGCGGCCTGCATGCGCGGCCCGCAGCGCTGATCCGCAAGACCGCCCAGGGTTTCAGCAGCCTGTCGCAGCTGCATTTCGCCGGTAAATCGGCGTCGTGCGCCAGCCTGATCGGCTTGATGGGGCTGGGCATTGGTGAACAGGATGAAGTGCAGGTCACGTGCCGTGGCCAGGATTGCGACGCGGCGTTGCAGGCACTGGTCGCCGCCCTTTCGCTAGCCACTGCCGAAGCCGTACAGGCCCCGGTGATAGCCGCTGCGCGTCCAGTCAACCGTGAAGCAGGCGTATTGCAAGGGGTGTGCGCCGCGCCGGGCCTGGTCTGCGGGCCGTTGTTCCGACTCAACAGCATCGAGTTGCCAGAAGACCCACGTAACCATGCGCGCCATGAGCAGTTGCAGCACCTGGACAGCGCCCTGGAACAGGTGCGCGGCGAAATCCGCAATACCCTGGAGCACGCCCGCCAGCGCCAGGCCGTCGAGGAAGAAGAGATCTTCGCCGCCCACCTGGCGCTGCTGGAAGACCCGACCCTGCTGGAGGCCGCCACCGCTGCCATCGAGCACGGCAGCGCCGCCACCCATGCCTGGCGCGATGCGATCCAGGCCCAATGCGCGGTGTTGCTGGGCTTGGGCAAGCCGTTGTTTGCCGAACGTGCCAACGACCTGCGGGACTTGCAGCAACGGGTGCTGCGCGCACTGCTGGGCGAAGCCTGGCAGTTCGAGTTGCCCGCCGGCGCGATTGTTGTCGCCCACGAGCTGACGCCTTCGGACCTGCTGCAACTGAGCGCACAAAACGCGGCCGGTATCTGCATGGCCGAAGGCGGCGCCACGTCCCATGTGGCGATCCTGGCCAGGGGCAAAGACTTGCCCTGCGTGGTGGCGCTGGGCAGTGAAGTATTGGCAATAACCCAAGGGCAACGGGTGGTGCTGGACGCCGTCAATGGGCGCTTGGAACTCAACCCGGACGATGCCCGCCACGCCCAGGTCCACCAGATCCGCGATGCGCAGAAACAGCGGCGCCAGCTGCAACAGGCCCAGGCCCATGCTGCCGCCAGCACCCTGGATGGCGTGGGCATTGAAGTGGCCGCCAATGTCGCCTCCAGCAGCGAGGCGCAGATCGCCTATGACAACGGCGCCGATGGCGTGGGTCTGTTGCGCACCGAGTTTCTGTTTGTCGACCGCCGCACCGCGCCCGATGAACAGGAACAGCGCCAGGCCTATCAAGCGGTAATGGACGCCATGGGCGACAAATCGGTGATCATCCGCACCATTGATATCGGCGGCGACAAGCAACTCGACTACCTGCCCTTGCCCGCCGAAGCCAATCCGGTACTGGGCCTGCGCGGTATTCGCATGGCCCAGGTGCGCCCGGAACTGCTCGACCAGCAACTGCGTGCCCTGCTGCAGGTCAGCCCGTTGCAACGTTGCCGGATCCTGTTGCCGATGGTCAGTGAAGTCGACGAGTTGCTGCACATTCGCCAGCGCCTCGATGAACTGTGCGCCGAACTGCAACTGACCCAGCGCCCGGAGCTGGGGGTGATGATCGAAGTCCCGGCCGCCGCGCTGATGGCTGAGCAACTGGCCGAGCACGCGGACTTTTTGTCGATCGGCACCAATGACCTGTCCCAGTACACCCTGGCCATGGACCGCGACCACGCCGGCCTCGCCGCGCGGGTCGATGCGTTGCACCCGGCGCTGCTGCGCCTGATCGCCCAGACCTGCAGCGGCGCGGCTAAACACGGGCGCTGGGTCGGTGTGTGCGGTGCCCTCGCTTCCGACCCGCTGGCCACCCCCGTGCTGGTGGGCCTGGGGGTGCGGGAGCTGTCCGTCAGCCCGCCGCAGATTGCCGCCATCAAAGACCGCGTGCGTCACCTCGACGCCGCGCAATGCCGGCAACTGAGCCAGGCCCTGCTCAACCTGAGCAGCGCCGGCGCCGTGCGCCAAGCCTGCCAACACCATTGGCCGTTGAGCTGACAACAACAAGAAAAAGGAGACTCGCCATGTACCAATTGTTTATCGAAGGCCTGCAACGCCTGGGCCGTGCGCTGATGCTACCCATCGCCATCCTGCCGATTGCCGGCCTGCTGCTGCGCCTGGGTGACACCGACCTGTTGAACATCGCGGTGATGCACGACGCCGGGCAAGCGATCTTTGCCAACCTGGCGCTGATCTTCGCCATCGGCATCGCCGTGGGCTTTGCCCGCGACAACAACGGCACCGCCGGACTGGCCGGAGCCATTGGCTACCTGGTGATGGTCTCCACCCTCAAGGTCATGGACAGCACCATCAACATGGGCATGCTCGCCGGGATCGTCAGCGGGCTGATGGCCGGGGCCCTGTACAACCGCTTCAAGGACATCAAGCTGCCGGAGTACCTGGCGTTCTTTGGCGGGCGACGCTTTGTGCCGATTGTCACCGGGTTTTCGGCGGTGGGCCTGGGGGTGATCTTCGGCCTGATCTGGCCGCCGGTGCAGCACGGCATCAACAGTTTTGGCGTGCTGCTGATGGAAAGCGGCAGCCTCGGCGCCTTTGTGTTCGGCGTGTTCAACCGCTTGCTGATCGTCACCGGGCTGCACCATATCCTCAACAACATGGCCTGGTTTGTGTTTGGCAGCTTCACTGATCCGGCCACCGGCGCAGTGGTCACCGGCGACCTGACCCGCTACTTTGCCGGCGACCCCAAAGGCGGCCAGTTCATGACCGGCATGTTCCCGGTGATGCTCTTCGGCCTGCCCGCCGCGTGCCTGGCGATGTACCGCAACGCCCTGCCGGAGCGGCGCAAGATCATGGGCGGGATCTTCCTGTCGATGGCCCTGACCTCATTCCTCACCGGGGTCACCGAGCCGATCGAATTCGCCTTTATGTTCCTCGCGCCGTTCCTGTACCTGCTGCATGCGCTGCTCACCGGCCTGTCGATGGCGGTCACCAACCTGCTGGATATTCACCTGGGCTTTACCTTCTCCGGTGGGTTCATCGACATGGTTTTGGGCTGGGGCAAGTCCACCAATGGCTGGCTGGTGATCCCGGTGGGCCTGGCCTACGCGGTGATCTACTACAGCGTGTTCAACTACTGCATCCGTCGCTTCAACCTGAAGACCCCTGGCCGTGAAGACATCCAGGTGGTACAGGCCGAAGCGATGAGTGATAACCAGCGGGCCAGTGCCTATATCCGCGCCCTGGGCGGCGCCGACAACCTGCTCAGCGTCGGCGCCTGCACCACCCGTCTGCGCCTGGACATGGTCGACCGTAACAAGGCCGTGGACGCCGAGCTCAAGGCCCTGGGGGCGATGGCCGTGGTGCGCCCCGGCAATGGCGGCAGCTTGCAGGTGGTGGTGGGGCCGATGGCCGACAGCATTGCCGATGAGATTCGCTTGGCCATGCCGACAGCCGGCCAGCCCTCGCCCTCATCTCCCAGCCCTCAGCCCGCGGTGGCCAACGTTGCCCCGCCCCAGGCCGAACAATGGCTGAACGCACTGGGCGGCGGCGACAATGTGCTGCAGCTCGATTGCGTGGCCATGACCCGTCTGCGCCTGCGCCTGGCCGATGACCGGGCATTGTCGGAATCCCAGCTCAAGACCCTTGGTTGCCAGGGCATCAGCCGGCTCGACGGCGGTATCTGGCACCTGCTGGTGGGCGAGTCGGCCCAAGGCTTGAGCACTGCCCTCAAGGCCCTTGCCAGCCGCGACCCGGTGCGTACCGGGGCCTGAGCCCGCTACTTATCTACCGCCCTGCCCAGGGCACGGCTGCCCATGCTGAGGGTTCTTATCCTCAGCATGGAGAGCGTGCCTGTGAGCACCACATCCCCAACCTTTGAAGGCATCAAAGGCCACCTCAATCAGATCGGTCATCACCTGCTTCAAGTCGATGCGCCGCTAGTGCCCGAACACAAACCCTCTGCTGCACTGGCCTATCTGGAAAAACTCAACGGCATGCTGATGTCCTATCGGCAGCTGTATCTGAACAAGAGCCGGCCGCTCTACCGAGGGCTTACCCAGAGCAACCTGGCCAGCCGCGTGGCAACGCTCAAGACCACGCTCAACGCCCATCTGCAGCACCTCGACCGCTATGAGCAGATAGATGGCAAGCCACGCAAATCCTTTATGACCTTTGAAGCCGGGTACGTCGCCCTGGCCCATGCAACAACCCTCAGTGCCGAGGACCGCCTGTTGCACCCGCAACAGCAGGCCTTGCTTGGGCGTATAGCGCAGGGCATAACCCTGCGCCCGGGGCTGTATGCGCTGACCTTGCGTTATCAGGAACAGAGCGTCGAGCTGGCGGGGGCCTTCGTGGTGACCGAGAAGTCCAGCCCGGTGCCCAGCGATCTGAGTTCTGCACTGCCCCTGGGTGAGGTAATGCTGTTTACCCCCACCCGCGGGATCGAGTGCCTGGGCTCCCTGGCGCAATTGAATACGCACTTGCGCCAAGGCATGGACGATGCCGAGCAACGGCGCGACTTCATGCAACTGCTGCCCGTGCGTTATCGCGATATAACACCGGCCGCGATCTGGCCGCTGGAATTGACGCCGATCGACAAGACCCCGCTGTTTGAACACACCGACGCCGCCCTGATCGCCAAGCGCACCCAGGACATCGAGCGGGCGCTGAGCCTGGTCGACAATCCGCAGCCGTCAGCCGCTCAACTGATCAGTGACCTGGATCGCGCCATCAGCGCCTCTGTGCCGGACATCAGCCCACGCCTGGCATGGCGCGCCCGCCGCTTGCTGGAGCGCTACCTGCGCCAGAGCGCACCGGACTGGTACCGCAGCGCCAGTGCAGACCGTCGGGCCACACTCGCCACCCACTTGGCGAGCTACAACGAGGCACGCCAGCATCTGCTCGACCTGCTGAGTCCGGTCACCAGCCCCGAGGCACTGGCCCGCTACCAACTGCTCGAACGCCTGAGCGATGAGCTGGACATCCAAGACCTGATGCCCGAGCACCTGGTGATCAACACCCGGCGCTACGTGGACCCCATCGGCGAGTACGAACATGACCGCAACCTGATCGACCTGGCCCTGCGCGGCCTGCAAACCGGCGATGCACTGGCGGGCTCGGACTTTCTCAACAAAACCACACTCACCTACCGGGATGCCGTGTTGCCCAAGGCCTATCGGGACCTGACACCCGCCTGGCTGGCGCAGACGCTGAGCACCCTGCAGCCACGTATCGACTTTGCCGACGCCCAGCAGCAGATGCACGGCAAACCCGCCGTCAGCCGGGCAATCGAACAGATGCTCGACCAGCGGATCAACGCGCTGGCCTACACCGCCTTGCTTCAGGGGCACCTCACTGAAGAGGACTTCCAGTTGGTGCAGAGCCTGCGCCAAGGCACCGACCCGCGCCTGAGCGCCGCCACCCTGTCGCTGCACGAAGCCCAGTTGCAGGATATGTGGGTGCTGCGCCAGACCGATGCCAACGGCAGCGTGATCCGTGTGCTGTTATGCACCCCCGAGGCACCGCGCGAGCAGCAGTTTCAGGCATTCGACAGTGAGATCGCGTGCCAGAACCATATCCTCGGCTGGAGCCAGGACAGCGGCGGCCTCACCGACTACCTGATCAAGCGGGTTGCCCTGCGTTTTCGCGATGCAATGAAACAGGTATTGACGGGCCTGAGCTTCAAGTTTCACGCCCGGGAATACACACAGATCCGCTTTGGCAATATCGGCAAGCATGCCGACTGCCTCCAGGCCATGTCGGCCCATGTCCTGGCAACCCGGGTCGATGACTATGAATTCGGCACCCCGAACTGGTATCGCTCCACCAGCGTCGACAACCGCCAGAAACTGCTGAAACTGGCGCAAGACAGCGAAGGCGCACTGCAGGCCTACAACGACTTCCCGTTGTCCGATGCACACGTTCCCAGCTTCTCCACCTACGTGCACGAACGGGCCAGAAAACGCCTGAACGAACTGCTCGGACGCCATCAGAACGACATCGACCCCGATACGGTCTGGGCCTTCTCGCCCCCGGCGCTGCTCGCCTCATGGACCCCTGCCCCCCTGACCTACACCCAGCTGTACCGCGATGGCTACGCCGACGGCGTAGGCTTTCTTGACGCGAAATTTTCGCGCGCCGCTCGCTTCAAAGGCCCGCCCGGTGTTGACCTGAGCCCGCTGACCGCTGAAAAGGTCGCCCGCTCGATCACCGGCACCTGGGTTGGCCAACACTACATCAACGAAGTCAAACGCCGGCTGCTCAACGCCGGCAGTGCCGACTATGCCTTGCGGCGCAATGCCACCCTGAGCATTACCCAACGGCAGATGCAGAACGCCGCCCTGGAATGCCGCCTGCAAGGGCATATCGCCGGGGTCGATGGCGACTGGCTGGAACGCAGCATTGCCAGCATGGGCGATACCCGCACCGAGGTCCGTGGCACCTACGCCCTCCACCGCTTGCTGGTAGACGGCGAATGGGTGATCGATAACTTCCTCTTCAGCCACGTCGGTTTCCCGACGTTGCTTTACACCCCAAACGCACCCGACGGCATCAGCTTTCGTGAGGCGCGACAGTTCAACTATCTGCTGAAAAAGACTCCCGGCATGGTCGGCTATTTCACCCTGCGGGTCGGTGCTCAATCCCAGGCGCGCGTACGCACCTTCCTGGAAGAGGCCAAGGCGCAATTACCCGAGGACTTGAACAAAACCTCCGTGAGTCCGCCGCGCTACGACTCGACCCACGGGCAAACCCCATTACTGGATCTGCGCCAGGCGCTGTACGACATGAAGCAGCAGCGCAAGATTGACGACGTTGAAGGCACCACGGCGAATCGCAGCCAGATGATCAGCAGTATTCTGTGGACCTGCGTGGAGTGGGTCAGCGGTATCGCTACCGCGCCGTTCCCCACCCTCAGCCTGAGCCTGGGCATGCTGTTGGCATTCAAGGACGGCATGCTGGCGCTGCACGCCTATCAGCAGGGCGATACGGGGGCGGCCGTGGAACACTTGATCGGTTACGTGCTCAACAGCGCCGGGGCGGCCTTTACCGATCTGCGCCCGGCCCTGGTGTCGCTCAAACAACTGGTAAAACCGGCCGTGCGCCCGGCCACCGAGGCTGCGGCGGCGCTGAACGAGGTCTTGAAGCTGATCCAGCCACTAGAGCCCAAGCCGCTGGCGCTTGAGGACATGCAAGCCGTGCTGTTCGGTGGCGAAGGCCTGTGGGCAAAAAAGACCCCCGACCCGATCGGCCGTTATTTGCTGTACCGCCTGGACCCGGCGACCGGCAGACTGGTTTCCACTACCCGCCTCGCCGCCCCCGATGCGCAAGGCGTCTGGCGGCGTACCGGGGTGACTGGCGGCGCGCCGAAATATGAAAAGCTGCCCGAGCCACCCGAGCCATTGAAGAACTATGAAATCCCGGCGAAGTACGCGGGCAAACTGGAGCTGGCCCTGAACCCGGATGTACGGGCCGGGATAGTGCAGCGAACCGAATGGGAGTTCGGCTCCCGGGACGTCGCACTGGAGAATGCTGCCCGAGACTTGAAAGCGGTGCGCGCCGCCTACTTGCAACAGGCCGAGCAACTGACAGCCGACGCCCGCCACTTTTTCAAACATCTCGCCCCACTACCAGCCCGCACCGATGTGCCGGCCATCGGCGCCGACACGTCCTTCTCGCAATGGATCGCCAGCAATGCCTTTGCCGGGAACAAGCCCCTGGTCATCGGCGCGATACCCGGCTCCATTGCCGCTAAACAACTGCTGATCACGCAGATGGACAGCTTGCTCAACCAAGGCTTCAAACACCTGTACATCGAGCACCTGCCAGCCGATATATTCCGGGCGAAACTGGAGAAGCTGAACAGCGGGAAATCCTGGCAACATATCCAACGGCACCTGAAAACCATCGATACCGCCTTGGGTTTTGCCGAGAATGCCGAATACTCCTACGTGGCCCTGGTGCGCAAGGCCCAGGAAAAGGGCATGAAGATCAGGGCCCTGGACGCATCCACCTCCTATCTACTGGATGACGTCCTGCAAATGGCCGACACCCCGACCACCACGCCCCGGGACAACGGGATCAGGAACTTCTACTCCCACAAAGCCCTCGAGACCGACGCCATCGACACACCCGGTGAGCGCTGGGTGGCCCTGGTGGATTCATCGCGCCTGCGCACTTTCGATGACACCCCCGGCCTGGCCGACTTGCAAGGTGCCGTTGCCCTGCGGGTGGACGACGTGGCCCCGGGCCAACCCGTGGGGATCTGGCTCGACACCGCCGGTGCCATTGCGGGCGATCCCTTGGCCAAGGGCGATTACCGCCTGGCCCTGCAGACCGCGTACAAGGCACCCGAACCCGCAGCGTCGTCCAGCGCGGCGACTGCCGCGGTCGTGACGCATTACAGCGACTACGACATTCCCCTACCGCTCAGGGACAACCTTGCGCAACAGATCGTCGCCCACCGCGGGTTGGACAGCCGCTACTTTGCGCTGAATCCGCACGAGCGCGAAGCATTCCAGGCCTTCCAGAGCGCCAGGGATCGCCTGAGTAGCGATGCCCAGGCCTACCTGGCCAGCCAGGTACCGCCGGCAAGGCCAGACCCGGCCGAACTGGCCGCCCACACGACCCCAGAGGCATTTCTGGAAAAACTGCGTCAAAGCGAGTTCCCGGGACTGATCCTTGGTGAAGGGCACCAGGAGCAATCCAGCAAGCGCTGGCTGCGCGACCACATGAAAAAACTCAAGGAACTGGAGTTCAAGACGCTGTACGTCGAACATCTGCTGACCGATATGCATCAGGCGGACCTGGACATGTTCCTCAGCACGCAACGGCTGCCGGACACACTCAAGCGCTACCTCACACGGCTGGATCGCGGCCATATGCCAGGCTACAACGGCGACGATACCTACACCGAAGTCATCCAGGTGGCGGCCAGGCATGGCCTGCGCATCCGGGCCCTGGACTGCACGGCCAGTTACCACGTCAAGGGGCTGCGGGACACGGTGCAGTCGCGCAACCAGATGTTCAGCTACTTCGCATCGCAGGTGATCAAGGCCGACCAGGCGGCCCACGGGCCGCATAAATGGCTGGCCTTCATCGGCAGCGCCCACACCAACATCAACCTGGGGGTGCCCGGCCTGGCGGAGCTGCAAGGCGCCGTCAGCCTGCAAATCCGGGACACGGCCCCGGCACTGGCGCAGAACATTCGCCCCGGCACCTGGGAGACGTTTGCCGAAGGCCTGACGCCTTACACCCGAGCCCTGCGCAGCGATTTCATCCTGGACGCCGGCGTAGAAGGCATCAAGGCCCCCTCCCCCTTCGTCCCCGCGGACAGGACACGCCTGAACCGTCCCGGCCTGTTCCTGATCGAACGCCCGTCGCCGGCGCAGAGCAACCTGCTGCATCGTTCCCGCAGCGGGGAAATCGTCTCGACACCGATCAAGGTCGACCACAACGGCCTATTTTATGTCGAGCGCTGGGAGCCGATGCAGGGCAAGCGGTTCGGCTACGAAAACCTGTTGATCAGCGCCTTGAAGGCTGAAGTGGGGCTGGTGCCCGCACCGTGAGTGATTGAGGCTTGCCCATGGCGGCATGATCGCCCACAAAAAAACCCGCTGGCCAAGTCGGCCCAGCGGGTTTTCTGTCTACAGCCGGCCGATCAGAAATCCGCCAGCTGCCACACCTCATAAGCCGGTGTTTCATAGGGGTGGCTGAGCTTCAACGCAGCGACAACTGCCTTGATCAACTCATCAGCCACCACCAGCTCGACCTTCCATTCTTCAACCACTTCGACCTGGCCCACCTGCCCGATAAACGGCTGGCTGCCGTCCATCGGGCGGAATTGGCCCTGGCCCAGCACTTGCCAGGCACAGCTGTCGTAGTCGCCGATGCGCCCGCCACCGGCCGCGAAGACGGCGCTTTTCACCGCCTCCACATGGCTGTCGGGCACAAAGAAGCTGAGCTTGTACACGGCCTTAGTTCACCCACACACGAGCGTTACGGAACATGCGCATCCACGCACCGTCTTCGTTCCACTCTTCCGGGCGCCACGAGTTCTGCACCGCGCGGAACACACGCTCCGGGTGCGGCATCATGATGGTCACACGACCGTCGCGGCTGGTCAGCCCGGTGATCCCGCGCGGCGAGCCGTTCGGGTTGGCCGGGTAGTTTTCGGTGACCTTGCCGTGGTTGTCGACAAAGCGCAGGGCCACGGTGCCGGAC
Source organism: Pseudomonas sp. FP2294 (assembly GCF_030687625.1). Classification (NCBI taxonomy): domain Bacteria; kingdom Pseudomonadati; phylum Pseudomonadota; class Gammaproteobacteria; order Pseudomonadales; family Pseudomonadaceae; genus Pseudomonas; species Pseudomonas sp. FP2294. Next base: position 1,163,696 of record NZ_CP117441.1, on the reverse strand, counting down.
AGGTCGGCTTCGAGCAGCGCTTCTTCGCTGGCGAACTCGGCATGGCCTTCACCGTGGGCAATGGCGATTGGCATGCGCGAACCGGCCATGCCTTGCAGGAAGATCGAGTTCGATTCCTGCACCTGCACCATGGCCACACGGGCCTCGAACTGCTCGGAACGGTTACGCACGAAGTGCGGCCAGAACTCGCTGCCCGGGATCAGTTCGTGGAGGTTGGACATCATCTGGCAACCGTTGCACACACCCAGGGTGAAGCTGTCGTTACGCTCGAAGAAACCCTGGAACGCATCGCGGGCACGGCTGTTGAACAGGGCCGACTTGGCCCAGCCTTCACCGGCACCCAGCACGTCGCCGTAGGAGAAACCGCCGCAGGCCACCAGGCCCTTGAACTCATTGAGGTCAACACGACCGGCGAGGATATCGCTCATGTGCACGTCAATCGCATTGAAGCCGGCACGGTCGAACGCGGCCGCCATTTCCACCTGGCCGTTGACGCCCTGCTCACGCAGCACGGCAACCTGTGGGCGGATGCCTTTCTTGATGTACGGCGCGGCAATGTCCTGGTTGACGTCGAAGCTGAGCTTGGTGCTCAGGCCCGGGTTGTCTTCTTCCAGGATCACGTCGAATTCCTGCTCGGCACAGGCGACGTTATCGCGCAGGCGCTGGATCTGGTAGCTGGTCTCGGCCCACTGGCGTTGCAGCAGGCGGCGCTGGCCTTCAAACACGGTGTCGCCGTTGAACACGATGTTGATCACACCGTTGTTGATCGGCTGGCCGACCACGGCCACGCAGTCGCCCAGGCCAGCGGCGCTGAACTGTGCAAGCACGTCCGGGGTGGCGTCCTGGCGCACCTGGATGACCGCGCCCAATTCTTCGTTGAACAGGATGGCAGCGATGTCAGCGGAAGTTTCCGCCAGGCCGTCGAGGTTCAGGCTCAGGCCGCAGTGACCGGCGAAAGCCATTTCCACGACGCTGGTCAGCAAACCACCGTCGGAACGGTCGTGGTAAGCCAGCAGGTGGCCATCGGCATTCAGGCCCTGGATCACGGCGAAGAAGGCTTTGAGGTCTTCGGCGTCATCGACGTCCGGCGCCTGCTTGCCGAGCTTGCCGTGGGTCTGGGCAAGGATCGAGGCGCCCATGCGGTTCTGGCCACGACCGAGGTCGATCAGGATCAGGTCGGTGGTGCCCTTGTCCATGCGCAGTTGCGGGGTCAGGGTCTGGCGGACATCGGTGACTGGCGCAAAGCCGGTGACGATCAGCGACAGCGGCGAGGTAACGCTCTTGTCGGTGCCTTCATCGTTCCAACGGGTGGCCATGGACATGGAGTCCTTGCCCACCGGAATGGTGATCCCCAGTTCCGGGCACAGCTCCATGCCGACTGCCTTGACGGTGTCGTACAGGCGCGCATCTTCACCGGGGTGGCCGGCAGCGGACATCCAGTTGGCCGACAGCTTGATATCGGACAGCTTGCCAATACGCGATGCGGCGATGTTGGTGATGGTTTCACCAATGGCCATGCGGCCCGACGCCGGGGCGTCCAGCAGGGCCAGCGGGGTACGCTCGCCCATGGCCATGGCTTCACCGGTGTACACATCAAAGCTGGTGGCGGTCACGGCAACGTCAGCCACCGGCACCTGCCAAGGGCCGACCATCTGGTCACGGGCAACCAGACCGGTGATGGTGCGGTCGCCGATGGTGATCAGGAAGCTTTTGCTCGCCACGGCCGGGTGGTGCAGCACGCGCTCGATGCTGTCGGTCAGGTCCAGGCTGCTTGGGTCGAAATCATCGCCCAGTTCGGCTTCACGTACCGCCGAACGGTGCATGCGCGGGGCCTTGCCCAGCAGCACTTCGAGGGGCATGTCCACCGGGCTGTTGCCGAAGTGGCTGTCGGTCACGGTCAGTTGCGGCTCGGCAGTGGCTTCGCCGACCACGGCAAACGGGCAACGCTCGCGTTCGCAGATGGCCTGGAAGCGCGCGAAGTCTTCAGGGCCGACCGCCAGTACGTAACGTTCCTGGGATTCGTTGCTCCAGATTTCGTGCGGGGCCATGCCCGGCTCGTCGTTTGGAATATTGCGCAGTTCGAAACGGCCGCCACGGTCGCCGTCATTGACCAGTTCCGGGAAGGCGTTGGACAAACCGCCGGCGCCGACGTCGTGGATAAAGCTGATGGGGTTCTTGTCACCCAACTGCCAGCAACGGTCGATGACTTCCTGGCAACGGCGTTCCATCTCAGGGTTTTCGCGCTGAACAGAAGCAAAGTCCAGGTCCGCCGAGCTGGTGCCGGTGGCCATGGAGGAAGCCGCGCCGCCGCCCAGGCCGATCAACATGGCCGGGCCGCCGAGCACGATCAGCTTCGAGCCGACGAGGATCTCGCCCTTCTGCACGTGGTCTTCACGGATGTTGCCCATACCGCCGGCCAACATGATCGGCTTGTGGTAACCGCGCACTTCATCGCCACGGGGGGTGGTGATGGACTGCTCGAAGGTACGGAAATAACCGGTCAGGGCCGGACGCCCGAATTCGTTGTTGAACGCGGCGCCGCCCAGCGGGCCTTCGATCATGATGTCGAGTGCGGTAACGATGCGCTCAGGCTTGCCGTATGGCACTTCCCACGGCTGTTCGAAGCCTGGGATCTGCAGGTTGGACACGGTGAAACCGGTCAGGCCCGCCTTGGGCTTGGCGCCACGGCCGGTGGCGCCCTCGTCGCGGATCTCGCCGCCCGAGCCGGTGGCTGCGCCCGGGAACGGGGCAATCGCGGTCGGGTGGTTGTGGGTTTCAACCTTCATCAGGATGTGCACCGGCTCCTGCACCGCGCCGTACTGGCGGGTTTCCGGGTCCGGGAAGAAACGGCCGGCGACAGAGCCGACGATCACCGAGGCGTTGTCTTTATAAGCCGACAGAACGCCTTCGCTGTGCATCACGTAGGTGTTCTTGATCATGCCGAACAGGCTTTTTTCCTGGCTCTGGCCGTCGATATCCCAACTGGCGTTGAAAATCTTGTGGCGGCAGTGCTCGGAGTTGGCCTGGGCGAACATCATCAGTTCGATGTCGTGGGGGTTGCGCTGCAAACCGTTGAAGGCGTTGACCAGGTAGTCGATCTCGTCTTCGGCCAGGGCCAGGCCCAGCTCGGTGTTGGCCTTCTCGAGGGCGGCGCGGCCACCGCCGAGCACGTCAATCGCGGTCAGCGGCTTGGGCTCGGCATGGCTGAACAGGCCGGCAGCCTGTTCCAGTTGGCTGACGATGATCTGGGTCATGCGGTCGTGCAGGCTGCTGGCAATCAGCTCGGCTTCGGCATCGCTGAACTGGCCAGCCACGTAGAAGGCGATCCCGCGTTCCAGGCGCTGGATTTTTTCCAGGCCACAGTTGCGGGCGATATCGCTGGCCTTGCTCGACCAGGGCGAGATGGTGCCGAACCGTGGCAGAACCAGGAACAAGCGGCCAGTCGGCTCTTGAACGGGAACGCTGGGGCCGTACTTCAGAAGGCGTGCCAGCACTTGCTGTTCGTCGGCGGTCAAAACGCCGTTAACGTCGGCGAAGTGAGCAAATTCAGCATACAAGCCAGTGACAGCTGGAACCTTCTGGCTCAGTTGCTCAAGGAGTTTGCTGTGGCGAAAGGCAGAAAGGGCAGGAGCGCCGCGCAGGATCAACATCTTCGGGACAGCCTCGGGAAGGGGGTGTGCTTTGAGGCCGTGCATTCTAGCGTAAACCTGCGCCAACGGCACCCGAAACGGTGCCGCTGGCCGCTGCCGAACGTCAGTTGGCACAGATTGCACGGTATCGGGGCGTTTTCCAGGGTGGCCGACGCAGTTATTTTCACCCTCACCATTGCGCCCCAGGCCACGTTTCTGCGGGCTGCAGCACAGTTTCGCAGGCGCTAGCAGACAACTCCCATGCTGTCGAGATATGGCGCCGTGGGCCGTTTGCGTATACTGCCCAGATGTTCTCCCCAACTGCTTTGCGCCCGCGATGTGCCAAATGGCTCCTCGCCACCGGACTCTTCCTGATGCTCAGCGCCTGTGTTGATAAGCCCAGCACGCTCGAGCGAATCAAGGAGGATGGCGTATTGCGGGTGGTCACCCGAAACAGCCCGGCCACCTATTTCCAGGACCGCAACGGCGAAACCGGTTTCGAATACGAACTGGTCAAGCGCTTTGCCGACGACCTGGGGGTCAAGCTTGAAATCGAGACCGCCGACAACCTCGACGACCTGTTCGACCAGTTGGGCAAACCCGACGGTCCGGTATTGGCCGCCGCTGGCCTGGTCAGCAGCGAGCAGCGTAAACAACAGGTGCGCTTTTCCCATGCGTACCTGGAAGTCACCCCGCAGATCATCTATCGCAACGGCCAGTCCCGCCCCACCAACGCGGCCGACCTGGTGGGCAAAAAGATCATGGTGCTCAAGGGCAGCACCCATGCCGAGCAACTGGCCGAGCTGAAAAAGCAGAATCCTGCGATTGAGTACGAAGAGTCCGATGCCGTTGAAGTGGTCGACCTGCTGCGCATGGTCGATGAAGGGCAGATCGACCTGACCCTGGTCGACTCCAATGAAGTGGCGATGAACCAGGTGTACTTCCCCAACGTGCGGGTGGCCTTCGATCTGGGCAACGCCAGCAACCAGAGCTGGGCCGTGGCTGCCGGTGAAGACAACAGCCTGCTCAACGAGGTCAACAGCTACCTCGACAAGGTCGAGAAGAACGGCACCCTGCAACGCCTCAAGGATCGTTATTACGGGCATGTCGATGTACTGGGGTACGTCGGCGCCTACACCTTTGCCCAGCACTTGCAGCAGCGCCTGCCCAAGTACGAGAAGTTCTTCAAGACCTCGGCCAAGGAAGAAAAGGTCGATTGGCGGCTACTGGCAGCCATTGGTTACCAGGAATCGCTGTGGCAACCGACCGTCACTTCCAAGACCGGCGTGCGCGGCCTGATGATGCTGACCCAGAACACCGCCCAGGCCATGGGCGTGTCCAACCGCCTGGACGCGCGGCAGAGCATCAAGGGTGGCGCCAAGTACCTGGCGATGATCAAGAGCGAACTGGACGACAAGATTCTCGAACCTGACCGCACCTGGTTTGCCCTGGCGGCCTATAACGTCGGCGGCGGTCACCTGGATGACGCGCGCAAGCTGGCGCAAAAGGAAGGCCTGAACCCGAACAAGTGGCTGGACGTGAAGAAAATGCTGCCGCGCCTGTCGCAGAAGCAGTGGTACAGCAAGACCCGCTACGGCTACGCCCGGGGCGGCGAGCCGGTGCACTTCGTGGCCAACATCCGCCGTTACTACGACATCCTGACCTGGGTGACCCAGCCGCAGCTGGAGGGCAACCAGATGGTGGAAGGCAACCTGCATGTGCCGGGCGTGGACAAGACCAAGCCGCCGCAAGATACCCCCCAACTCTGACCCCCGGGTCCGATCAGACAGCACAAAACCCAATGTGGGAGCGGGCTTGCCCGCGATAGCGGTGGGTCAGTTGATGAGTATTTGACTGACCCACCGCTATCGCGGGCAAGCCCGCTCCCACATTTATTTTGTGGTGTTCTACAGGCCAGTGATCAGATGCACCACCCCGCCCGCCAGCACCATCACCGCCGTGATACCCGCCGCCTTCAGCGCCGCCTCGTCCACTAGCGCCGGGTCCTGTAGCTGCACGCGGGTCCGCGTCAACGCCACCCGCTGCTGTGTCTTGAGATTCGCCGCCCCACCCAATGCACTCAGCACCGCCGGCGCCAACATGCCGTCAGCCTTCGGCTCGGCAACCGCCGTTTCCGCCACCAGGTCCGGGGTCAGGGCTTTCCAGAATGCCTGCTGCAATTTCTCGAACATATTCAGTTCTCCACAACCAATGAGGTTTCGACGGTCGCTGCGTGGTACAGGCTCAGAGCCTCGCGCACCTGGGCGGCCTCTTCCAGGTTCAACACCTGGTGGGCGATCAGTTGGCAGTCCGCCAGGTCCAGGTCACGCACGGTGGCCTTGATACTCGGGATCAACGGTACACTGACAGACAACTCGTCCACCCCCAGCCCGATCAACATCGGCACCGCCAGTGTTTCGGACGCCAGCGCGCCACACACACCCACCCACTTGCCATGGGCATGGGCGGCCTTGACCGTGGTGGCGATCAGGCGCAGCACCGCCGGGTGAAAGCTGTCGGCCTGGCTGGCCAGGCGCGGGTGGTCGCGGTCCATGGCCAGGGTGTATTGGGTCAGGTCATTGGTGCCGATCGAGAAAAAGTCCACATGGGGCGCAAACACATCCGCCATCAATGCCGCCGACGGCACCTCAATCATGATCCCCAGCTTCGGCAGCTCGGCAAGCCCCAGGGCCAGCGCTTCCTCTTCGAGGATCTGCCGGGCCTGGTGCAGCTCCGACAACAGGCTGACCATCGGCAACATGATATGCAGCCGCGCCAGGCCCGCGCTGGCAAGGATTGCGCGGAACTGCTCGCGCAGCAGTTGCGGGCGCTCCAGGCACAGGCGAATGCCGCGCAGGCCAAGAAAGGGGTTGGTCTCGCTGTCCATCGGCACATAGGCCAAGGGTTTGTCACCGCCCACATCCAGCGTGCGTACCACCAGATTGCGCTCGGTGCCCAGGACACCGGCAATGGCGCTGTAGGTCTGGGCCTGTTCCTGCGGGCTCGGCGCGCGGTTGCGGTCCAGGTAGAGAAACTCCGAGCGCAACAGCCCGACCCCCTCGGCCCCCAGGACCAGGGCTTGCTGCACCTCCTGCAGCGAAGCGACGTTGGCGGTCACCTCAATATGATGACCATCGCGAGTGATGGCGGCCAAGGCGGCCTGCTGCAGATCGCGCTGGTGGCGCACAACCTGCTGCTCGCGCGCAGCCCGCAGCGTCTCGATCACCGCCAGGTCCGGGTCGAGGTGCAGTTCGCCTTTGTCGGCGTCCAGCAACACGGGCTTGCCATCGGGCAACGCCAGGACCTGGGCCGGCACACCGCACATCGCCGGCAAGCCCAGGGCGCGAGCAAGAATGGCGACGTGGCTGGTGGCCCCTCCGGCCACGGTGATAAACCCCAGCACCTTGCCCGGATCGAGGCTGGCGGTTTGCGAAGGGGTCAATTGCTCGGCAATCAGGATGGCCTGCTCCGGCAACTCCCAGGCGCCGTCTTGAACCCCGAGAATCAGCTTGAGCACGCGCTGGCCAACATCCGCCATGTCGGCGGCGCGTTCGGCCAGCAGGGGGCTGCCTGATTGCTCGAATAGCTCGGCGGTAGCGAGTGTGGCGCTGTTCCAGGCAAACGCGGCGCTCTTGCCTTTGGCGAGCAGGGCGTGGGCTTGTTCAAGCAGGGTCGGGTCTTCAAGCAATTCCTGATGGGCACGGAAAATCTCTACCTGGGCACTGCCGCCGGGCTTGTCCTGCAACGCCTGCAGCGCCTGGGTTGCAGCGCGCAAGCCACGTTCCAGGGCGGCCCGTTCCAGCGCCTCGCCAGCCCCCTCTTCAGGCACATTCAGCTGCGGCTCGGCCACCTGCACTACTTGGCCAAACGCCGAACCGGGCGACGCACAGACGCCGCGCAACACGCTCGCCGACGACAGCGGCGCGACCGGTTTAACCTCCTCGGCCAGCACCGCTACGGTTTCGCCACAGCCCTCCAGCAACAGCGCGACCAGCGCCTGGATCGCCGCCTCGGCGTCCTGCCCCGCGGCGCTGACTTGCAAGGTATCGCCCTGCACCGTCTGCAACGCCATGATCGCCACCAGGGACTTGGCGTTGGCGCTCTGGGTTTGCTTGTGCAGGCAGATGCTCGCATTGAAGCCCTTGGCCGCCTGGGCCAGCACCGCCGCCGGGCGGGCATGCAGGCCGTTGGCATTGGGCAACGTGAGGGGTTTGGAAAACAGTGCGTCGCCCTCCTCTTCCTCGTCGTTGGCCGCACGGATTACCGGGGTCACCCGCAGCAACGGTTGCCCGGCGGCGACGAGTCCGGTGTCCGTCGCCAGCAGCACAAATGGCTCGCCGCTGACCACCAGCATCAGGGTCAGCAGGCTGCGAGCATTGAGCGCGATAAAGTCGGCATCAAACTCGATCAACGGCTGACCCGCCTCGACCCGCTGGCCTTCCTCGACCAGCCGGGTGAAGCCCTTGCCCGCCAGGTTCACGGTATCCAGGCCGATATGCATCAGCACCTGCACGCCGTAGTCGTCGGTGACGCTGACCGCATGCCCACTGTCCTGGACATTGCTGATCACCCCGGCCAGCGGCGCGCAGAGGGTCTGCGAGGTGGGGTCGATACACACGCCATCGCCGATCAGGCGACTGGAGAACACCGGATCCGGCACCTGGTCCAGGGGCAACAGCACACCCGCCAGGGGCGCCAGCAGTTCCAGGGGTTGAGTTGTGGTCATGACATCACCTGCTGTTTGGTTCTGTAAAAATCATCGGCCGAGTACAAATCCCGGGGTGAAATGGGCCCCAGTGGGAGCTGGCTTGCCTGCGATTGCATCAATACGGTTGCACTGGAACACCGAGCCGCCGGTATCGCGGGCAAGCCCGGCTCCCACATAAAGCCGGTGTTTATTTCCACCAGTATTCGACCTGCACACCGAAGTTGGAGCCATGCCGCGCGGTGCCATAGGAGCCGGTGTCGGACAACGCCGAACCCGCCGCCAGTTCGTTGGCCGCACGCTTGGCCGCTTCGTTCCAGGTGGCATAGGTGTAGTACAAACGCACCTCCGGCCGCGCCCAGAAATCCGGGCCTTTGGGCGACCAGGTCGGGGCGAAGGTGAATTTGCTGAGTTTGCGCGTGCCGCCGCTGGCGTCGACCTGATCATGTCCCAGTTCGGTGACCAGCTTGAACTGCTCGCTGATGGCATACGCCGGGCGCACACCGATGGACATCCAGGTCTGGTCCTGGCTGCCGGGGCGCACGTCTTTCTGGTACACCGCCTCGACCTGGCCGCCAAAACGCGGGGTCACTTGCCAGTCGAAAAACTCCACCGCGCGGTAGCTTTTGCTGCTGCGCTCCAGTGCCGTGTTGCCGGTGTAGCCAAGGCCAGTGCCCGGCCCTTCGCCGTACTGCAGGGCGAACTTGTTCTTGCCACCGAGGAACGCGGCTTGCACATGCTGCGCAGTGAGGGCCCAGCCGCTGTGGGTGTCGCGCCCGCCCGCCTGTTCGATATAGCTCAGGCCCAGCTCCAGCTCGCCGCCGGGGTTGGTTTTGAAGCCTGCGACGTTGAAGTCGTGACGGGTGGCATATTCCTTCTGGTACAGGTTGTCCTTGCGCGACAAGGCGTAGCTGTATTTCAGATCGCCGATCAGCACGTCCTCGATGCCGCCGCCGGTGGCGCTCTGGTTCCAGTAGTAGAAGTCGGAAATATGGATGTCATTACGTTTGTAGTAGCGCCGGCCGGCCCACAATGAGCCGCCATTGAGGCTGGGCATATTCGACCACTGCGCATACATCTGCGGCATGCGCGCCGAGCCGTTGTTTTCGCCCTGGAACTTCAGCTCGCGGTCGTACTTGTTGTACAGCGAGGCCATGGCATCCACGCTCAGCACCGAGCCGTCATCCAGGGTGAACAGGTCCTGGCGCAACTCCAGCTCGGCATATTGTTCGCATTCGTTGCCCAGGCGGTATTTGGATTGGGCGCCCGGCAGTTGGAAACATTGCTGCGGGCCGCTGCCGGTCGAGGTGCCGGCGCCGCTGCGCAGGTAGCCGGCAAATTCCAGGGCATGCGCCGCCAGGGGCAGGGTCAGACAGGATGCAACGAGGCCCAGCTTTATTGTTGTTTTCATGAAGCGCTCCATTATTTTTTCTTATTTTTTCCCTGTCGGAGCCGGCAAGCCGGCGCCTGAAAAGGGGATGTTTCAGTCGGTCAGGTGCAGCACAAAAGACTCGTAAGGACGCAAGATGACCGTGTCCGTGGGTACCGGGCAGTCGGGGTAGTTGCTGATCAGCAGGCGTTGCTCACTCGCCGCGCTGATCAGGTTGTTGGGCAACTGGATTTCGCAGGGCTGGCCATAGAAGTTGTTCAGCACCAACAGACGCTCGCCATGGCCTTCACGCAGGTACGCCCAGACCTTGTCGTGGTCTTGCAGCAGTTGGCGGTAGACGCCTTCTTGAATCAGCGGCTCAAGGCGCCGCAAGGCGATCAGCGCACGGTAGTGATGCAGTACCGAATCCGGGTCATCCAGCTGGCTCTGGACATTGATCTGCGCCGCATTGGCCGGGATGCCGATCCACGGTTCAGCGCGGCTGAAACCGGCATTGGCCTGGCTATCCCACTGCATCGGGGTACGGCCGTTATCGCGGGATTTCTGCATGATCGCAGCCATGCTCGAGGCCTCGGACTCACCGGCATCGCGCTTGAGGCGGTAGATGTTGAGGGTCTCGACATCACGGTACTGCTCGATGCTGTCGAAGCCCGGATTGGTCATGCCCAGCTCTTCGCCCTGGTACACAAACGGCGTGCCCTGGAGGAAGTGCAAGGCCGTGGCGAGCATCTTGGCCGAGACCACGCGGTGCTCGCCGTCATCACCAAAGCGCGAGACCACCCGCGGCTGATCATGGTTGCACCAGAACAACGCGTTCCAGCCGCCACCGGCCTGCATGCCCAGTTGCCAGTCGGAGAAAATCCGTTTGAGTTGCTGGAAGTCGAAGTCGGCGCGCACCCACTTTTGCAGGTTGGGGTAATCGACTTTCAGGTGATGAAAGTTGAAGGTCATCGACAGCTCTTTCGACTCTGGTCGCGAGTAGCGAATGCAGTGTTCGAGGCTGGTGGAGGACATCTCGCCAACGTTGATCAGCGCGTGGCCCTCGAACACTTCGCGGTGCATTTCCTGCAGGTAGGCATGCACGTTCGGCCCATCGGTGTAGAAGCGCCGGCCGTCGCTGTTGTCTTCGGGAAAATCCGCCGGCTTGGAGATCAGGTTGATCACGTCCAGACGGAAGCCGCCCACGCCCTTGTCACGCCAGAAGCGCATGAGTTTGTAGACTTCGGCGCGCACCTTGGGGTTGTCCCAATTGAGGTCGGCCTGGGTGTGGTCGAACAGGTGCAGAAAGTACTGGCCGGTCTGCGCCTCGTATTCCCAGGCCGAGCCGCCGAACTTGGATTCCCAGTTATTGGGCTGGTCGCGCCAGATGTAGAAGTCGCGGTACGGGTTGTCGAGGCTGCTGCGCGCCTGCTGGAACCACTCGTGCTCGATGGAGGTGTGGTTGACCACGATATCGAGCATCAGCTTGATGCCGCGCTTGGCCGCTTCGCTGATCAGCAGGTCGCAGTCGGCCATGGTCCCGTAGCTGGGGTCGATGGCGTAGTAGTCGCTGATGTCATAGCCATTGTCGCGCTGGGGCGAGCGCAGGAACGGGGTGATCCACAGGCAATCGACGCCCAGCCACTGGAGGTAGTCGAGTTTGTCCACGATGCCCAGCAGGTCACCGGTGGCGTTACCCGCATGGCTGTGGAAGCTTTTGGGGTAGATCTGGTAGATCACCGAGTGTTGCCAGTCTTGCATGGTGGGCTCCTTCAGTAGAGTGGTGTGCTGGTCTTGCGGGCCTCATCGCGGGCAAGCCCGGCTCCCACAGAGGAACGCATTCCAGATGTGGGAGCTGGCTTGCCTGCGATGGCGATCTATCAGGCGACGCGATAACCCGGCCGAACAATTTTCATGCTCAACCCACAGGTCAGAACAAACGGCACGACAATCGCGATGACCATGCCGATCACAAACATCGCGATGGATTGCGGCACGATCGAAATAAATCCGGGCAGGCCGCCCACGCCGATGGCCGAGGCCTGCACCTTGTTCAGCGAGAGGAAAATGCTGCCCAGGGCCGAGCCCAGCAGGGCGGCATAGAACGGGAACTTGAAGCGCAGGTTCACCCCAAACATCGCCGGCTCAGTGATGCCGAAGTAAGCGGAAATCGCCGAGGTCGAGGCCATGCTTTTATCCCGCGCATTGCGGCTCATGTAGAACACCCCGAGGGCCGCGCTGCCCTGGGCCAGGTTGGACATGACAATCATCGGCCAGATAAACGTGCCGCCCTGGGTCGAGATCAGCTGCAGGTCCACGGCAAGGAACATGTGGTGCATGCCGGTAATCACCAGCGGCGCATACAGCAGGCCGAAAATCGCCCCGCCCACCATTGGCGCCAGGTCAAACAGAGTGACCACGCCTTCGGTGATCAGGATGCCGAGGTGCCGGGTCACCGGGCCGATGATTGCCAGGGCCAGCACGCCGGTGACGACGATGGTGGTGATCGGCACGACGAGCAATTGGATGGCATTCGGCACCCGCGCCCGCAGCCATTTTTCAATCACGCTCATGACGTAGGCGGCCATCAGGATCGGCAGGATCTGGCCTTGATAGCCGACCTTCTCGATCTGGAACCAGCCCAGAATATCGAAGTACGGCAAGCTCTGGCCGTCGAGCCCGGCCACCGCCTTGCCGTAGTTCCAGGCGTTGAGCAAGTCCGGGTGGACCAGCATCAGGCCGAGCACGATGCCGAGGATTTCACTGCCGCCAAAGCGCTTGGCCGCCGACCAGCCCACCAGCGCCGGGAGGAACACAAACGAGGTGTTGGCCATCAGGTTGATCAGGCTCCACAGGCCATCCAGGTTCGGATAAGCCTCGAGCAAGGTCTGGCCCTCAATGAACATGCCCTTGGCGCCCATCAGGTTGTTGATGCCCATCAGCAGGCCGGCAATGATCAGCGCCGGCAGGATCGGCATGAACACATCGGAGAACACCCGCACCAGGCGCTGCATGGCGTTGGTCTTGTCGGCGCCCTTCTTCTTCACATCGGCAATGGTGGCGGCGGCCAGGCCAGTCTGCTCGCGCAAGGCGGCGTAGACCTTTTCGACTTCGCCGGGGCCGATGACGATCTGGAACAGACCGCCGGTGAAGAACGAGCCCTTGACCAGGTCGACCTGGTTCAACGCACTGCCGTTGACCAGGCTCGGGTCCTTGAGGGCCAGGCGCAGGCGCGTCACGCAGTGGGCCGCCTGCTCAAGGTTATCGCTGCCCCCGAGGTTCTGGAGAATCTCGCGGGCGATGTTGGAATAGTCGTGGCTCATGCTTGTTCTTCCACTTTAGATTCTTGTTATTGGCAGCATGCCGAGGGCAAAAGTACTCGTACAGACGAGTTAAAGCAACAACTCGTCTGTACGAGTTACAAAAATAGTCGCCCACCGCTTTCCAAGGGGCCAATGGACAAAGCCCGCCTCTGCCACTAAGGTTCCTGCCTTGAAAGCAAACGCGGCACAGAGCCCTCTCCATGAGTAAATACAACCAGATCTACACCGATCTGCTTGCCAGCATCACCACCGAACGCCTGCAACGCGGCACGCGCCTGCCCTCCGAAACCGAATTGATGGACACCTACCAGGCCAGCCGTGGCACCGTGCGCCGGGCCATCGAGCAATTGCAGGAGCGTGGGTTCGCGCAAAAAATCCATGGCAAGGGCACCTTCGTGCTGTCGCCCAACCCGATTGAGTTTCAACTGGGCGGCATCGTCAGCTTCCACGAAACCCACGCCGACCTGGGCGATGATGTACGCACCGAAGTGGTCGAGTTCACCCAACTCCCGCTGGAAGGCTCGCTGCTGCAACATATCGAGGCCGAGCCCGGCACCCTGATTACCCGCATCAAACGGGTGCGGCGCATCGGCGGCAAACGGGTGATCCTCGACATCAACCACTTCGTCGCCGAGTTGATCCCCGGATTGGACCAGGCGATTGCCGAGCAGTCGATCTACGCCTTCATCGAACAGACCCTGCATCTGCAGATCAGCTACGCCCAGCGCACCATCGAAGCCCTGCCCCGCAGCAAGGACGACCAGGCGCACCTGGACCTCGACGGCCAGAGCCATGTGATTGTGGTGAGCAACCAGACATTTTTGCAGGACGGGCGGCAGTTCGAATACACCGAGTCGCGGCATACGCTGGATAAGTTTTACTTCTCGGATATTGCACGGCGCTGAAGCAGGAAAAAGGAAAAGCCCTGTGAATATTCCAAACAAATGGCGTGAACAGTTCCCCCATGCGCTGATCGAGCAGCAGGCCATCGGCGAGTCGCGGGCTGACGTCTTCCGGCTACGCAGGGACAACGGCACGGACCTGTTCCTGAAGGCCGAGCCCCTCGTAGAACACGCCGAGCTTGCCGATGAAATCGAGCGCCTTCACTGGCTGCAACAGCAGGGCCTGCCGGCGCCGGTGGTGCTGGATGAGGTGCAGGAAAACCTTCACCACTGGCTGCTGATGAGCGCCATCCCGGGACAGGACCTGGCCAGTAGCAGTGACCTTTCTGCCGCGCAGATCATCGACATCCTGGCCAACGCCCTGCGTACATTGCACCAGATCCCCGTGGCGCAATGCCCCTTCGATCACACCCTGGAACTGCGCATCACCGTCGCCCAGGCACATATCAACGCCGGGCTGATTGATGTAACGGACTTCGACGATGAGCGATTGGGACGTAGCGCCACCGATGTGTTCGCCGAACTCCTGTCGACACGGCCCACCACCCATGACTTGGTGGTAACCCACGGCGACGCCTGCCTGCCGAACTTCATGGCAGCGGACGGTCACTTCAGTGGTTTTATCGACTGCGGCCGCCTGGGGGTCAGTGACCGTTATCAAGATCTGGCCCTGGCGGCCCGCAGTGTCGAGCGCAACTTGGGGCAGGAATGGGTCAGGCCGTTCTTTGAGAGGTATGGTGTGGAACCTGATGAGCAGCGAATGGCTTTTTACTGCCTGTTGGATGAGTTTTTCTAGTTACTCCTGAGCAGCCCTCGACACTACCTCGACAAGCTCGCTGATACGACGCATACGATATCCGAGCCAAACCATGAGGAAGAACGCCATGCTCACGAAGAGCCTGTTGCTGAGTTTTTGCGCTGTGTTATTGATTGGCTGCACGGGCAGGGGCTTTCAACCTCCGCCGCCGGAATTTACCAATTGGAAGAAGAACGGAGTGTCTGAAGAAGGCGTCAAGAGTGCTATGACCGCCTGCGGCTATACCAACCTGACAGGGACAGGGGACAGGACGCCGATTGACCAGGTGCTCACGCAGTTTTATTGCATGAAAGACGCCGGCTTCAAGCGCACAGATAACATCGACCTGTGCAAGGAAGGCCGCATCGGCGAATCACCGGTGTGCGAAGGCCGCCGGTAACCCATTACCAAAAGCCCGCAATTAAGCGGGCTTCAGGGTACTTTTTGCTAGAGGGTGCCGGTCAGTGCCGGACGCCTGATCATTCCCACTCAATCGTCGCCGGCGGCTTGCTCGACACGTCATACGTCACGCGCGAGATACCTTCGATTTCATTGATGATACGGCCGCTGACAGTCTCCAGCAGTTCGTACGGCAGGTGTGCCCAGCGGGCGGTCATGAAGTCGATGGTTTCTACGGCACGCAGGGCCACGACCCAGGCGTAGCGACGGCCATCGCCGACCACCCCAACCGATTTCACCGGCTGGAACACGACGAAGGCCTGGCTGACTTTGTGGTACCAGTCGGCCTTGCGCAGTTCTTCGATGAAGATGTGGTCGGCACGACGCAGCAGGTCGGCGTATTCCTTTTTCACTTCACCGAGGATGCGCACGCCCAGGCCCGGGCCTGGGAATGGGTGGCGGTAGACCATGTCGTACGGCAGGCCCAGTTCCAGGCCCAGACGGCGGACTTCGTCCTTGAACAGTTCGCGCAGCGGTTCTACCAGCTTGAGGTTCATTTCCTCAGGCAGGCCACCCACGTTGTGGTGGGACTTGATCACGTGGGCCTTGCCGCTCTTGGCGCCGGCCGACTCGATCACGTCGGGGTAGATGGTGCCCTGGGCGAGGTACTTGATGTTGTCCAGTTTGTTGGACTGGGCATCGAAGACGTCGATGAAGGTGCGGCCGATGATCTTGCGCTTCTTCTCTGGGTCGGACTCGCCGGCCAGGTTGTTGAGGAACTGATCTTCGGCGTTGGCACGGATCACCTTGACGCCCATGTTCTCGGCGAACATGGCCATCACTTGCTCGCCTTCGTGCAGGCGCAGCAGGCCGTTGTCGACGAATACGCAAGTCAGTTGGTCGCCGATGGCCTTGTGCAGCAGCGCAGCAACCACGGAGGAGTCAACGCCGCCGGACAGGCCGAGCAGGACGTTATCAGTACCGACCTGGGCACGCACGTTGGCGATGGCGTCTTCAGCGATCTTCGACGGGGTCCACAGGGCTTCGCACTGGCAGATGTCGAGGATGAAGCGCGACAGGATGCGGCCGCCCTGCTTGGTGTGGGTCACTTCCGGGTGGAACTGCACGCCGTAGTAGCCGCGCTCGTCGTTGAACATGCCGGCAATCGGGCAGCTCGGCGTGCTGGCCAGGATGTGGAAGTCTTCCGGCATCTTGGTGACCTTGTCACCGTGGCTCATCCAGACGTCGAGGCCGAACAGGCCGTCGGCGTCGATGTGGTCTTCGATGCCGTCCAGCAGGCGGCTCTTGCCGACCACGTCGACACGGGCATAACCGAATTCACGCAGTTCGGAACCTTCAACCTTGCCGCCCAGTTGCTCGGCCATGGTCTGCATGCCGTAGCAGATACCGAAGACCGGCACGCCCAGGTCAAACACCGCTTGCGGGCAACGCGGGCTGTTGGCTTCGTGCACGGACTCGGGGCCACCGGCCAGGATGACGCCTTTAGGGGCGAATTCGCGGATCGCTTCGTCATCCATGTCGAACGGGTGCAGTTCGCAGTACACGCCGATTTCACGCACGCGGCGGGCGATCAGTTGGGTGTACTGGGAACCGAAGTCGAGGATCAGGATGCGGTGGGCGTGAATGTCGAGGGCCATGAAGTCAGTCTCGTCTAATGAATCAGAAACAACTCGGGGCTGAAAGAACAGCCCCGGTTACTTAACGTTTTGCTGGAAGCCTCAACCTACGCGGTAGTTTGGCGCTTCCTTGGTGATCTGCACGTCGTGGACATGGGATTCAGCCATGCCGGCGCCGGTGATCCGTACGAACTCTGGCTTGGTGCGCATTTCTTCGATGTCGGCGCTGCCGGTGTAGCCCATCGAGGAACGCAGGCCGCCCATCAGTTGATGGATGATGGCGCTCAGGGTGCCCTTGTACGGCACACGGCCTTCGATGCCTTCCGGTACGAGCTTCTCGGCGCCTGCCGAGGAGTCCTGGAAGTAACGATCGGAGGAACCTTGCGCCTGGGACATGGCGCCCAGCGAACCCATGCCACGGTAAGCCTTGTAGGAACGGCCCTGGAACAGTTCGATCTCGCCTGGTGCTTCTTCGGTACCGGCGAACATCGAGCCCATCATCACGCAGGAGGCACCGGCTACGATGGCCTTGGACAGGTCACCGGAGAAACGGATGCCGCCGTCGGCGATCAACGGTACGCCAGTGCCTTCAAGGGCAGCGGCAACATTGGCGATGGCGCTGATTTGCGGCACGCCCACACCGGCGACGATCCGCGTGGTGCAGATCGAGCCAGGGCCGATACCGACCTTGACCGCGTCAGCGCCCGCTTCGGCCAGGGCCTTGGCCGCTGCGCCGGTGGCGATGTTGCCGCCGATCACCTGTACGTCAGGGAAGTTCTGCTTGACCCAGCGCACGCGGTCGATCACGCCTTTGGAGTGACCGTGGGCGGTGTCGACCACCACCACGTCAACCCCGGCAGCGACCAGGGCCGCAACGCGGTCGCCGGTGTCTTTACCGGTACCCACGGCGGCGCCAACGCGCAGACGACCTTGGTCATCCTTGCTGGCCAGCGGGTAAGCCTTGGCTTTTTCGATGTCGTTGACGGTCATCATGCCTTTGAGGGCGAATTTGTCGTCGACGATCAGCACGCGCTCGATGCGGTGCTTGTGCAGCAGTTCACGCACATCGTTCTTGTCGGCGCCTTCCTTGACCGTGACGAGGCGCTCTTTAGGCGTCATCACTTCACGGACGGTGACTTCAAGACGGTTTTCGAAGCGCACGTCACGGGAAGTGACGATGCCGACCAGGTCGCCATCATGCAGCACGGGAACACCGGAGATGTTGTGCAGGCGGGTCAGGTCGAACAGGTCGCGTACGGTGGCGTCGGCTTCGATGGTGATTGGATCTTTCACCACACCGGCTTCGTAACGCTTGACCTTGCGCACTTCGGCAGCTTGCTGCTCGATGGTCATGTTCTTGTGGATGATGCCGATGCCGCCTTCCTGAGCCATGGCGATTGCCAAACGGGCTTCGGTGACGGTGTCCATGGCAGCGGAAACCAGGGGAATATTCAGCTCGATGCCACGGGTTAGGCGGGTCTTGAGACTGACTTCGTTAGGAAGCACCTCGGAATAACCGGGCACTAAGAGAATGTCGTCGAATGTCAGAGCTTCTTGGCTGATACGCAGCATCGCGGGGGCTCCCGAGCGGGAAAATGGAAGCGCGTCATTATACTCAGACACCCCTCGGGCCTCAACGTAAAACTCTGACAAACTTGGTAATACTGATAGATGGGGAATTTCCAGGCCCTGATCGTTCCCAGGCGGAGCGTGGGAATGATCGGGGCGCTCCTAGAGTTCGACTTTGACCCAGCTGATTTTCTGATCGAGCCAGTCGGCAAACTCGTCGATAAAGCTCTGCTTGAAACCCGCTTCCGCCCAGTTGTTGAAGATGAAGCCCAGGTTGGAGAAGCCGCATTCCTGCAGGAACAGAAACCCGTTGATGTCATCTTCATGCCCACACAACGGGCAGGTGAAGTTGTCGGTGTGGCCGGGCATCCAGTCTTCCAGGCTGTCGAACAGCGCCTCGCCGACTTCTTTAAGGCATTCCGGGCAGCCGGCTTCTTCGAGAAAGCCCTTGGCCGGAGTGTAGATGCAGCGTTTGTAGATGATTTCCAGGCCATTGACCGGCTCGTTGAACGGCAGCGCCTCGGGGTGCAGCACCACGGCGCGGGCACCGTCGGCCAGGGCGTAGCCCATGCGGTTGCCGGTGCGCCCGCAGGTGGTCAGTTCTTCCTTGATGATGTTCTTGCGCACCAGCCAGCGCACGATGGCCCGGGCGCGGGGTTCGTGGACGGGCAAGGTGGAGATTTTCGGGACAAGGATGCTTTGGGAATTCATGGGAGTCCTGCGGTGTGGCGTCTGACGCCATCGCGGGCAAGCCCGTTCCCACATTCGATTGCATTTCAATGTGGGAGCAGGCTTGCCCGCGATGAGGCCCTAGAGCCCGGCAGCTTAATCCCTGAAACCCACAGGTCAAGTACTCAAATACCGCCCAATCAAGGCAATGCCACTGGCCAGCACCAACCATGTCACCAAGCGCACAAACGCCTCACGGGACATGCGCAGGGTCAATCGCCGCCCCGCCCACAGCCCCAGGGCCATCGCCGGCAACAGGCACACCGCCAACATCAGCAACGGCAACTCGGCATACACCCCGGCGATCAAAAACAGACTCAGGCGCACCACCGTGCTCGCGCTGATCAGCGCGCTTTGGGTCGCCCGCGCGCCGTCCTTGGGCAGGCGGCTGTTCAGATAGATCGCATATAAAAAGCCGCCACTGCCAAACAACGCACCAAACAATCCGCCCACCACGCCCATGGGGACCGACCAGCCGGCAGCCAGGGCCGTGGGCTTGGCCCTTACCGCCAGGCTGTAGATGGCATAGGTGCTGATAAACAGGCCCATCAACAGCAGCAGCAGGTCCGAGTGCAGGTTGAGCAAGAAGATCACGCCGAGGGTGCAGCCAATCGCCATGCACGGCAGTAATCGCAACAGCTCCGGCTTGACCACATCCCGCCGCGATTGCAGCAGGTTGCCAAAGGCCGCGACGAAATCCAGCAGCACCAGCAGCGGGATGATCTTCGACAGCGGCATAAACATAATCAGGATCGGCCCGGCCACCAGCGCCGTGCCGAAGCCGGCGATGCCAAACACGATGTAGGCCAGGGCAATCCCCAGGCCGATTACCAACCAGTCCAGCGTCCCGAACGACCACTGCCCCATCCATTCAACCAGGCTCATGCAATATTCCTTGTCAGCGATGGCCCTCACTTTAGCCAAGCGGATGGGTTGCGACTAATATCTTCCAGACCCTCCACCCATCTCGAAAAGGCATGGCTCGTGATTTCCACCCGGCAACTGCGTTACTTCGTCGAAATCGCCGAGAGCGGCAGCTTCAGCGCCGCCGCCGAGCGCCTGTTTGTCGCGCAATCGGCCCTTAGCCGGCAGATCAAGGAGCTGGAAATTATCCTGCAAACCCCGCTGTTCGAGCGCACCGCCCGCCAACCCAGACTGACCGCCGCCGGCGAAGCGTTTTATCCACGGGCGCGCAACCTGCTGGGCGAGTTGCACAAGGCCAGTGAACTGGCGACCCAGGTCGGCCACGGCCAGCTCGGCACCCTGCGCCTGAGCCACTCCAGCACAGTGCCGATGAGTGGGCGGGTACTGCGCGGGATCAGCACCTGGCTGGAACAGTGCCCAGGGGTGTCGATGGATATCGTCAAACTGTCCTCCGAAGCGCAGTTGGAAGACATTGCCGATGGTCGCCTGGAGGTCGGCCTGCTGCGCCTGCCGGTACTGCGTCAGCGCGAAGGGGTGCGCATCGTGCCTTTATATAAGGAGCCACTGTTGCTGGCCGTGCCGCCGGCGCACCCTTTGGCCCGGCACACATCGGCCATTGAACTGGCACAGCTGAAAGACGAAGCGTTTATCTCGATCCCCCACCCGCAACGCGGGGGTCTGAGTTATCTGTCGGCCGAATTGTGCATGCGTGCCGGATTTTTCCCCAAGGCCGCACGGGTGATGTCGCGCAAGACCACCCAGTTGCAGCTGATCCAGGCCGGGTTTGGCATTGCCCTGCTGCCCGAGTCGATGCGCGATATTGCCCCAGCCAATATTCACTTCCTGCCCCTGGCCGACCCCGATTGCCACAGCACCGTGGCCCTGGCCTGCGCGCAGGCGCCGAGCGCGTTGGTGGCGCAGTTCTGTCAAACCTTGGGCGAATGCCTATAAACTGCCGCCCATGACTAAAGATCTCTTCCCATGATTAAAGACCCGTTTGCCCGCCTGGGCCTGGACCGCGAAGTCCTGACTGTCAGCCAGCTCAACGGCCGCGCGCGGGTGTTGCTGGAGGACGTGTTCACCAATATCTGGGTCGAAGGCGAGATCTCCAACCTCGCCCGCCCCGCCTCCGGCCATGTGTACTTCACCCTCAAGGACAGCGGCGCGCAGGTGCGTTGTGCACTGTTTCGCAACAATGCCGCACGGGTGCGTCAGGCGCTGAAGGATGGCCTGGCGGTCAAGGTGCGGGGCAAGGTCTCGCTGTTCGAGGGCCGTGGCGACTATCAGTTGATCCTCGACACCGTGGAACCGGCCGGTGATGGCGCGTTGCGCCTGGCCTTCGACGCCTTGAAGGAAAAGCTCAGCGCCGAAGGCTTGTTCAGTGCCGAGCGCAAGGTGGCGCTGCCGGCCCATCCACGCCGCATCGGGATTATCAGCTCGCCCACGGGCGCGGTGATTCGCGACATCATCAGCGTGTTCGGCCGCCGTGCACCGAACGTGCAACTGACCCTGATCCCCACCGCCGTGCAAGGCCGCGAAGCCGTGGCGCAGATTGTCCGCGCCCTCAAGCTGGCGGATGCCCGTGGCTTCGACGCGCTGATCCTGGCCCGTGGCGGCGGCTCCCTGGAAGACCTCTGGTGCTTCAACGAAGAAGCCGTGGCGCGGGCCATTGATGCCTGTATCACGCCCATCGTCAGTGCGGTCGGCCATGAGACCGATGTGTCCATCAGTGACTTCGTGGCCGATGTGCGTGCGCCTACGCCGTCGGCGGCGGCCGAGTTGCTGGCGCCGGATGCGAGCAATCTGGTGCGCCAGGTCGAAAGCCTGCACCGGCGCCTGGTGATGCTGATGCGCAATCGCCTGACCCACGACCGCCTGCGCCTGGAAGGCATGGCCCGCCGCCTGCGTCACCCCGGTGAGCGCCTGCGCCAGCAGGCCCAGCGCCTGGATGACCTGGATATGCGCCTGCGCCGCGCGTTCGAGCGCAGCCTCAACACCCGCCGCGAACGCCTGATCCGCCTGGAAACGCGCCTGGCCGGCCAGCATCCGGGGCGGCAACTGGCCCTGCTGCGCCAGCGCCTGGACAGCCTCGCCGAGCGCCTGCCCCGGGCCATGCGCGAAGGGCTCAAGGCCCGTCGTCTGCAACTGCAAAGCCAGGTGCAGACGTTGCAGGTGGTCAGCCCGCTGGCGACCCTGGGCCGTGGCTACAGCATCCTGCTGGACGAGCGCGGCCAGGCGATTCGCAATGCCGCGCAAACCCACACCGGCCAACGCCTGACCGCGCGCCTCGGTGAAGGCCAATTGCAAGTGCGGGTGGAAGATAACCACCTGACACCCGTCACCCTTTCATTACTGGATTGATTGATGCCTCGTCTATTTAGCCTGCTGATGCTGCTGTGCCTCGCCTTCAATGCCCACGCCGACAGCTACATCACCCGCACCCTGAACAAGCCGGTACCCGGCGGTGTGGCCGTGGTCGACCTGGGCCCCGCCGCCGCCGCACCGAAAGCCACCTACCAGGGCAAACCGGTGCTGGTGGTCAAGGAACAGGACAACTGGCTGGCGATTGTCGGCATCCCATTGACGGTAAAGCCCGGTAACGAGCGCATCAGCAGCGGTGGGCGCACCCTGCCGTTTATCGTCGGTTTCAAGAAGTACCCGGAACAGCGCATCACCCTGAAGAACAAAAGCCAGGTCAACCCCGCTCCGGCGCAGCTCAAGCGCATCGAAGGCGAACTGGCCGTGCAACTCAAGGCTTACCGCAGCTTCAGCCCGAACCTGCCAAGCAACCTGATACTGGACAAACCGGTGAACGGCCCGCTGTCGAGCAAGTTCGGCGTGCGTCGCTTCTTCAACGGTGAAGAACGCAACCCGCACTCGGGCCTGGACTTCGCGGTGCCTGCCGGCACGCCGATCAAGACCCCGGCCAATGGCAAGGTGATTCTGGTGGGCAATTATTTCTTCAACGGCAATACGGTGTTTGTCGACCATGGCCAGGGCTTTATCAGCATGTTCTGCCATATGTCGAAGATTGACGTGAAGGTGGGCCAGCAATTGGTGCGTGGAACGGTGGTGGGCAAGGTCGGGGCGACGGGCCGGGCGACCGGGCCGCATATGCACTGGAATATCAGCTTGAATGATGCGCGGGTCGATCCGGCGATCTTTATTGGGGCGTTCCAGCCTTGATGTGATCGCTGGGCATACGGGCGTTATCGCGGTGCAACGATTCAACGTGCCCGCGATGACGCCAGCTCAATTCCACTGATTGCGCATCCTTAAACCCTCACGCAAACAAAACAAAGCCTTGAGCGTTTCTCAACCATAAAATCTCGTTTCCCACAGAAATAGCAGAACTTCTCTCAATTTTTTTCGACTGCTTGCCATCTTTCACCCCGACGGTTAGGGTTGAGCTTATGAAAACCTCTCACACCCTCATTCAGCTCCGCCAGCACCGCAGCCTGTGCCTCGTCAGCGCACGACTGCCAGGCTGAATCGATCTGCCTCGTCCCCGGTTTGCATCCCTAATAAACGCTTTCTGGCAGGCCGCCTCTTCTCGGCCCTACAACAAGGATTCTTCTGATGAGCATGCTCAAAGACCCGTCTTCGAAATACCGCGCATTCCCGACCATTGATATCCCGGACCGCACCTGGCCGTCGAAGACCATCACCACCGCGCCGATCTGGTGCAGCTCCGACTTGCGCGACGGCAACCAGTCGCTGATCGAACCGATGGATGCGGTGAAAAAACTGCGCTTCTGGAAAACCCTGGTCGCGGTGGGCGTAAAGGAAATCGAAGCCTCGTTCCCGGCCGCTTCGCAGACCGACTTTGACTTCGTGCGCACCCTGATCGAAGACAACCACATCCCCGAGGACACCACCATCCAGGTGCTGACCCAGGGCCGTGAAGACTTGATCGCCCGCACCTTCGAATCCCTGCGCGGCGCCAAGAAAGCCATCGTGCACTTGTACAACGCCACCTCGCCGTCCTTCCGCCGTATTGTGTTCAACCAGGACAAGGACGGGATCAAGGCCATCGCGGTCGACGCGGCCAAGCTGTTCGTCAAGTACGCCGCCCAGCAGCCGGAAACCCAGTGGACCTTCGAATACTCCCCGGAGACCTTCAGCGCTACTGAACTGGAATTCGCCAAGGAAGTGTGTGACGCGGTGATCGAGGTGTGGAACCCGACGCCTGAGCACAAGATGATCCTCAACCTGCCGGCCACCGTGGAATGCGCCACGCCGAATATCTATGCCGACCAGATCGAGTGGTTCGGTCGCCATATCAACCGTCGTGACAGCGTGATCATCAGCCTGCACACCCACAACGACCGTGGCACCGGTGTCGCGGCTACCGAGTTGGGCCTGATGGCTGGCGCCGACCGTGTCGAAGGCTGCCTGTTCGGCAACGGCGAGCGTACCGGTAACGTTGACCTGGTCACTGTGGCGTTGAACCTCTACACCCAGGGTGTGGACCCTGAGCTGGACTTCTCCGACATCGACGGCGTGCGCAAAGTGGTCGAGGAGTGCAACCAGATCCCGGTGCACCCACGTCACCCATATGTCGGCGACCTGGTCCACACCGCATTCTCCGGCTCCCACCAGGATGCGATCCGCAAGGGCTTTGCCCAGCAGAAACCGGATACCTTGTGGGAAGTGCCGTACCTGCCAATCGACCCGGCCGACATTGGCCGCAGCTACGAGGCGGTGATCCGCGTCAACAGCCAGTCGGGCAAGGGCGGCATCGCCTACCTGCTGGAGCAGGAATACGGCATCAGCTTGCCACGCCGCATGCAGATCGAGTTCAGCCAGGTGGTACAGGCCGAAACCGACCGTGTGGGCCTGGAAATGACCGCCGCGCAGATCCACGCGTTGTTGCAGCGTGAATACCTGCAAGCCAACACCCCGTACGCGTTGGTCAGCCATCGCCTGCAGGAAGAAAACGGCAACAGCTCGGTAGAAGTCGAAGTTTCCGGCAAGGGCCAGGGCGAAACCAACCTGCGCTGGCACGGCAAGGGCAATGGCGCACTGGAAGCACTGGTGGCCGGCCTGCCGATTGGGGTCGAGATCATGGACTACAACGAACATGCGATCGGCGCGGGGACCAATGCCAAGGCCGCGGCTTACATCGAGCTGCGCGTGAACGGCGAACGCCCGGTGCATGGCGTGGGGATTGATGAAAACATCACCACCGCCAGCTTCAAAGCGGTGTTCAGCGCCCTGAACCGCTCGTTGAGCCAGCTGGAAGCGAAAGCAGCGTAACTGACCGCTGAAAAGCCAAAGGCCCCTGGATGCGAATCCAGGGGCCTTTTTAGTTTGGGGTTGTGGTGGTGGCCTCATCGCGGCATAGGTATCTACACAACTTTTTTTTCTAGTGCTTATTGGGTTTGTGTACATATCCGTTGCTGCGGTCATGGCCACTTAGGGTTCCGCCCTGACGGCCAGCGTGGTTTAACGGGGCGCCTAAGATCAAAAGCCAGATCAAAAGCAGAACAACAGCAACAGCAACAGCAAAGCCGGGGCGCGAAGCTGCATTCCCCCTTGTGGGAGCTGGCTTGCCTGCGAAGGCGGTGTATCAGCCAATACATTTATCGACTGATACACCGCCTTCGCAGGCAAGCCAGCTCCCACAGGTATATGCGTACATCTCGACGATCAGGTCGGCTGTCAGGCCGCCTCGCTTTGCTTTTGATCTTAGGCGCCCCGTTAAACCACGCTGGCCGTCATCCGATATTGATTTGGGGGGTAACCCGGCAGGACGCCGGGTTAGCCGCGCTGGGCCATGGATGGCCCAGCGCGGCGGCCCCCCAAATCAATGTCGGATGACGGGCACACCGAGCCTGGGCGAGGTGCCGAGTGGTGGGGCAAGAGCCCTTTTGGTTACTTTTGGCTGGGCCGGCACTCCGGGCTCTTTTCCAAAAGTGACCCGCCGTAAGGGCGGAACCAATAGCCGCCGTGACCGAAGCAACGGATATGTACACAAACCTAAGAATCACTAAAAAAATCTGTAGATACCTATCCTCATCGCGGGCAAGCCCGCTCCCACATTTGGAATGCATTCCCCTGTGGGAGCGGGCTTGCCCGCGATAGCTATCCCACTGACAACAGGCCCCTGTCAGACAAACTGAAAACTATCGGCATCCAGATTTGCCGGAAACCGCGTGCGATAGTCCGCCAATTGCGCCGCCTCCAGGCACACCTGGAACACCCCGTCCGCCTCCCCTGCGCTCAGCAGGCTTTCGCCCTGAAAGTCCAGGACCTGGCTGTCGCCGGTGTAGGCAAAGCCCTTGCCATCCGTACCCACTCGGTTCACCGCCGCCACATAACACAGGTTTTCGATGGCCCGAGCCGGCAACAGGCGGTTCCAGTGCTGGCGCCGTGCACCCGGCCAGTTGGCGGTATACAGCAGCAGGTCAGTGTCCTGGGCATCACGGCTCCACACCGGGAAGCGCAGGTCATAGCAGATCAGCGGGCGAACCCGCCAACCCTTGAGTTCGAATTGCACCTGGCGCTCGCCGGGGGTGTAGTGATTGTGTTCACCGGCCATGCGAAACAGGTGGCGCTTGTCGTAGTGCAACACTTCGCCATCGGGCCGCGCCCACAACAGGCGGTTGCGGTGGCTGCCGTCAGCGGCCTGGATGATCACGCTGCCGGTAATCACCGCGTTGTACTTCCGCGCCTGGGTCTTGAGCCATTCATGGGTCGGGCCGTTTTCGGCTTCGGCCAGCAATTGGGACTCCATGGAAAAGCCGGTGGTGAACATTTCCGGCAGCACGATCAGGTCGGCGCCCCTGGCCTGCTCCAGCAGCAGCTCGAAATGCTCCAGGTTGGCCTGGCGGTCATGCCAGGCCAGGGTGGTCTGCACCAGTGCAATGTTCAGGTCGGGTAAAGCACTCAGATCACGCATAGTTTCTCGGCTGCTTGACGCAGCGTCTCCTCGCGTTTGGCAAAGCACAGGCGCACCAGGCGCTGGCCTTGGGGTGGGGTCCGATAGAACACCGAGACCGGAATTGTCGCCACGCCATGCTCGCGAGTCATCCACAGCGACATGGCCACGTCATCCAGGTCCGGGCGAATCTGTGAGTAATCCACCAGTTGAAAGTAAGTACCGGCTACCCGCGTAAAACTGAAACGCGAGGGGGCCAGCAGATCGCAGAACAGGTCACGTTTGGCCTGGTAGAAAGCGGGCAGTTCCTCGACATGCTCCGGGTGTTCGGCCATAAAGTCGGCCAGGGCATACTGCAATGGCGTAACACCGCAGAAACTGACGTATTGATGCACCTTGCGCAGCTCCGCACTCAAGGCCGCTGGCGCCACCACGTAGCCGGTCTTCCAGCCGGTGACGTGGTAGGTCTTGCCAAAGGAGCTGACCACGAACGCGCGCTGATACAGCTCTTCGTGGGCCAGGACGCTGACGTGGGGTACGCCATCGAATACCAGGTGCTCGTAGACCTCATCGCTGACCAGATAGATATCGCGATCGCGGATCAGCTCGGCCAATTGGTCGAGCTCGGCGCGAGTGATCAGGGCACCACTGGGATTGTGCGGGGTGTTGAGGATGATCATGCGTGTACGCGGGGTCAGCGCGGCCTTGATCTGTTCGAAATCCAGGCTGAAATCCGCCAGCCCCAGTTGCACATGCACGCAACGCCCTCCAGCCAGCTCCACCGAAGGCTCGTAGCTGTCGTAGCACGGGTCAAAGACAATCACCTCGTCACCGCTGCGGATCACTGCCTGGATCGCACAGAAGATTGCCTGGGTGGCGCCGGGGGTGATGGTCACTTCGCTGTCGGGATTGACCGACACGCCGTAGCTGCGAGCGATCTTGGCTGCCACTTGCTGGCGCAGGGCCGGCAGGCCGGTCATCGGCGCGTATTGGTTATGACCACTGGCAACGTGTTTGCCCACCGCGTCGAGCAAGGCCTGGGGACCATTGAAATCAGGAAAACCCTGGGACAGGTTCAACGCGCCGGTTTCGACAGCGAGTTGCGACATGGTGGTGAAAATGGTGGTGCCGACATTCGGCAACTTGCTGGTGATCATGCGGTGGGCCCCTGGCGGTGAGTTACAAGTTGTAAGCTGCATGCGCCGAGGGGTCAATCGTGAGGCACAAAAAAGGGCTCATTCAGAGCCCTTTTTGGGTAACGCCTAACGTCTGTAGGAATTGGCTTGCCTGGGATGGCGCTGGGTCAGTCAGCAGGTTGGTGTCTGATCTATCGCTATCGCGGGCAAGCCCACTCCCACACAAGCCCACTCCACTGTCAGCGGCGGTCTTTACGCTTTTTGTCAGCCTTTTTGTTGTGGCTCATCAAGCGACGTTTCTTGTTCACTTGGCGGTCAGTCAGGCTGTTCTTGTTACCTTCGTACGGGTTCTCGCCACCTTTGAACTCGATGCGGATCGGTGTGCCGACCAGCTTCAAGACACGGCGGTAAGTGTTTTCCAGGTAACGCACGTAGGACTTGGGCACCTTCTCGATCTGGTTACCGTGGATCACGATAATCGGCGGGTTGGCACCACCCAAGTGGGCGTAACGCAGCTTGATCCGGCGGTTGTTGACCATCGGTGGCGCGTGTTCGCCCACCGCGTCTTCAAGGATCTGGGTCAGGCGGTTGGTCGGCCAGCGGGTGACCGCCGACTTGAACGAGTTCTGTACCGAAGCGTAGAGGTTGCCCACGCCAGTACCGTGCAGCGCCGAGATAAAGTGGATATCGGCGAAGTCGACGAAGAACAACCGGCGTTGCAGCTCGACCTTGACGAAGTCACGCTCGCTTGGGGTCATGCCGTCCCATTTGTTGATCGCGATCACCAACGCCCGACCAGCCTCCAGGGCAAAGCCCAGCAGGTTGAGGTCGTGGTCGACCACGCCTTCGCGGGCGTCCATCACGAAGATCACCACGTTGGCGTCTTTGATCGCCTGCAGGGTTTTGACCACCGAGAACTTTTCAACTTCCTCGTGGATCTTGCCGCGCTTGCGCACACCGGCGGTGTCGATCAGCGTGTACTTCTCGTCGTTACGCTCGAACGGGATGTAGATGCTGTCGCGGGTGGTGCCGGGCTGGTCGTAGACGATTACCCGGTCTTCACCGAGCATGCGGTTGACCAGGGTCGACTTGCCCACGTTGGGGCGGCCGATGATAGCGATCTTGATCCCGTCTTTTTCACTCGGGCCAGGAATGCGCTTGGCTTCCTCACCTTCAGCGACGATCTCTTCTTCGCCTTCAACCTCTTCGGCGTCATCCTTGGGGAAGTCGCGCAGGGCGATTTCCAGCATCTGGGTGATACCGCGACCGTGGGCACCGGCGACAGGAATCGCGTCACCCAGGCCCATCGGGCTGAATTCGGCACGGGCCGCTTCAGGATCGATGTTGTCGATCTTGTTGGCGATCAAATAGGAGCGCTTGTTACGTTTGCGCAAGTGCTCGCCGATCATCTGGTCGGCGGCGGTGTAGCCCGCACGGGCGTCCACCAGAAACAACACGACATCGGCTTCTTCAATGGCCAGCAGCGACTGCTCGGCCATCTTTTCGTCCATGCCATGCTCGTCACCGGAGATACCACCGGTGTCGACAATAATATAGGAGCGCCCTTGCCACTTTGCCTCACCGTATTGGCGATCACGGGTCAGACCGGACAAGTCGCCGACGATGGCGTCACGAGTCCTGGTCAGGCGGTTGAACAAGGTGGACTTGCCGACGTTAGGTCGGCCCACCAGGGCGATTACGGGAACCATGCGGCTCTCCACTGCGTTATTTCAGAAAATACAAAAGCCGCTGCAAGGCAGCGGCTGGTGCTCGGGGCAACACCCGAAGGTGTCGCATGCCCTGCCGAAGCAGGGCCGCCTGGGGGTTACCCCAAGCATAGTTCTTACTTGATGGTCAGGGCTTCCAGCTTGCCGCTGTTACCAAACACATAAAGCATGTTGCCTACTACCAGCGGACGCGCACGCAGGCCGTCGCTGTCGATACGTTCACGGCCGACAAAGCGACCATCTACCTGGCTCAGCAGGTGCAGGTAACCTTCCAGGTCGCCTACCGCTACATAGCTGGAGAACACTTCCGGAGCCGACAGTTGACGGCGAGCCAGCGAGTCATTGCTCCACAGGGCTGTGGTGGAACGCTCATCGACGCTTTCAACGGTGCCCGATGCCAGGCTCACGTAGACGCTGCCAAAACCTTGGGCGACACCGGCGTAGCTGGAGGCATCACGCTGCCAGAGGACGCGGCCGCTTTGCAGGTCCAGCGCCGCGACACGGCCCTGGTAAGTGGCGACGTACAGGGTTTCACCCGACAGCAGCAAGCCGCCGTCGATGTCCACCACACGGTCCAGCTCGGAACGACCTTGCGGAATGGCGACCCGCGATTCCCAGGCTGGCACGCCGTTCTGGGTATCCAGGGCGACCACTTTACCGGTCGAAAGACCTGCCAGCGCCAGGTTATTGGTCACAACCGGACCACTGGTACCGCGCAACGTCAACACCGCAGGGGTGCTGTCGTACAGCCAGCGCTGCTCACCGGTGTTGGCGTCAAGACCGATGACACGGTCATCCTGGGTCTGCACCACGACGATATCGCCGTTGGTGGCAGGCGGTGCGAGGACTTCACTGGTCACGCGAGCGCGCCATTTCTCTTCACCGGTGCTCGAATCCAGGGCCACGACTTCGCCTTTCAGCGTGCCGATCATCACCATGCCGTAACCCACGCCGACGGCGCCGGAAACAGGCAACTCGAGGTCTTTCTTCCACTTGACGTCGCCGTTCATGCGATCCATGGAGATCACCACGCCGGTCACGTCAGCGGCCACAATGTTGTCACCGTCGATTGCCGGTACCAACATGTTGTAGGTGTCGCCCTGGCCGTCACCGATAGAGCGGCTCCACTGCTTTTGCAGGACCACTTCTTCCTTGAAGCTGGTCAGCTCGGCGGGAGGCAGTTCTTTTTTGCTGTTGCTGCTGCAACCCGCGGCCAAAACGGCCAGAGCCAGCAATGCTGCATGTTTCCAACGGATCACGTCACGCATCCCCTTTGGCCAAGTCGTCCAGCTTGATTTGTAAGCCACCGACCGCTGCTTCATCAGACAGCGCAGCCTTGGCTTTTTGGTACGCAGCATTGGCTTCGTCGGTACGACCCAATTGGACCAGCAGGTCGCCCTTGAGCTCTTCGCGAGTGGCTACAAATGCCTTGTCAGCATCGCCGTCGAGCAGTTTCAGTGCTTCGTCGGCCTTGTTTTGTGCGGCCAGGACCTGGGCCAGGCGCTGACGTGCGATTTCACCCAGGGTCGGGTTGCTCGGCTTGTCGGCGATGGCTTTGAGCTCGGAGGCTGCATCATCCAGCTTGCCGGTATCGACCGCGACTTTCGCGACGAACAGGCTACCGTATTGGGCGTAGGTGCTACCGCCAAATTCGTTTTTCAGCTTGCCGGCCAGGTCCGCCACTTGGGCAGGATCAGGCTTGCCGGTAGGCGTCAGCGTGGTTTCCAGCAATTGCTGATAGAGCATCGAGGCGCCTTGCGACTGATTGCCCTGATACTTCTGGAACGCCTGCCAACCGAACACCACCACCAGCGCCAGCAGGCCGCCAGTTACCAGGGGTTTGCCGTTACGCTGCCACCAGTCTTTGAACTCGGCCAGCTGATCATCTTCAGTACTCGACACCCCAATACTCCTTAATCGCTAAATTCGGCTGTTTGACAGCTTCAACCCTGCACGATGCAGGTGGCCAAGTGCGCGGCAAGCGCATCAAAGGCAATGCTTTGTTGTTCGCCCTGGCCACGCAGGGGTTTGACACTTACCACTTGCTGGGCCAGTTCATCGTCGCCCAGGATCAGCGCGTACAACGCGCCGCTCTTGTCGGCTTTCTTGAATTGGCTCTTGAAGCTGCCAGCGCCGGCATTGACCTGCAGGCGCAGGTTCGGCAGTTGGTCGCGCAACTGTTCGCTCAAGGCCAGGCCAGCCAGTTCGGCTGCCTCGCCAAAGGCGCACAGGTACACGTCCACCTGACGGGAAATTTCTTCAGGGATCTGCTCCAGGGTTTCCAGCAGCAGGATCAGCCGCTCGATGCCCATGGCAAAACCCACGCCCGTGGTCGGCTTGCCACCCATCTGCTCAACCAGACCGTCGTAACGACCACCGGCACACACGGTGCCCTGGGCGCCGAGCTTGTCAGTGACCCACTCAAACACGGTCTTGCTGTAGTAATCGAGGCCGCGCACCAACTTGGGGTTGATCACGTAGGGAATCCCGGCCGCATCCAGGCGTGCCTTGAGGCCCTCAAAGTGCGTGCGGGACTCGTCGTCCAGGTAATCGGCCATTTTCGGCGCGTCGACCAGCACAGCCTGGGTCTCGGCGTTCTTGGTATCAAGGACGCGCAATGGGTTGGTCTTCAGGCGACGCTGGCTGTCTTCATCGAGCTTGTCCAGGTGAGCGGACAGGTACTCGACCAGGGCTTCACGGTAACGGCCACGGGACTCGCTGGTGCCCAGGCTGTTGAGCTCGAGCTTGACCGCGTCGCGGATGCCCAGTTGGCCCCACAGGCGCCAGGTCAGCACGATCAGCTCGGCGTCGATATCCGGGCCATCGAGGTTAAAGACTTCGCAACCGATCTGGTGAAACTGGCGATAACGGCCTTTTTGTGGGCGCTCGTGGCGGAACATCGGGCCGATGTACCACAGTTTCTGGGTCTGGCCACCACCGGTGATGCCATGCTCGAGCACAGCGCGCACGCACGCGGCGGTACCTTCCGGACGCAAGGTCAGGGAGTCGCCGTTGCGATCTTCGAAGGTGTACATCTCTTTTTCGACGATGTCAGTCACTTCACCGATGGAGCGCTTGAACAGCTCGGTGAACTCGACGATTGGCATGCGGATCTGCTTGTAACCGTAGTTATCCAGCAGGCGCGCGACCGTGCTCTCGAAATAGCGCCACAGGGGCGTCTGTTCGGGCAGGATGTCGTTCATGCCACGAATGGCTTGCAGAGACTTGCTCACATCAAATCCTTAAATTCGTTCGATCAGCCGCGAGCGATCAGCGCTGCGTCAGAGGCGACCTTCTCGGCCGCTTTCTCGCGGATCAGCCGTTCCAACTGATCCACCAGATTATCATTCGTCAATTTCTGCGACGGCTTGCCGTCGATGTAAATCAGGTTCGGGGTACCGCCGGTCAGGCCTACGTGCGCCTCCTTGGCCTCACCCGGCCCGTTGACCACACAGCCGATCACCGCAACATCCAGCGGTACCAGCAGGTCTTCCAGGCGTACTTCCAACTCGTTCATGGTTTTCACCACGTCGAAGTTCTGCCGCGAGCAACTCGGGCAGGCAATAAAATTGATGCCACGGGAGCGTAAATGCAGGGATTTGAGAATGTCGTAGCCGACTTTCACTTCCTCTACCGGGTCCGCCGCCAGGGAGATACGAATGGTATCGCCAATCCCGTCGGCCAGCAGCATACCGAGACCCACCGCAGATTTCACTGTGCCTGAACGCAAACCACCGGCTTCGGTGATGCCCAGGTGCAATGGCTGCACGATTTCCTTGGCCAGCAGGCGGTAGGCTTCTACCGCCATGAACACGTCGGAAGCCTTTACACTGACCTTGAAATCCTGGAAGTTCAGGCGTTCAAGGTGCTCGACATGGCGCAGTGCCGACTCGACCAGGGCTGCCGGGGTAGGCTCGCCGTATTTCTTCTGCAGGTCTTTTTCCAGGGAGCCAGCGTTGACACCGATGCGGATCGGGATCCCGCGGTCACGGGCGGCGTCGACCACGGCACGCACGCGGTCTTCGCGACCGATGTTGCCCGGGTTGATCCGCAGGCAGTCGACGCCCAGTTCGGCCACGCGCAACGCGATCTTGTAGTCGAAGTGGATATCGGCGACCAACGGTACCTTGACCAATTGCTTGATGCGGCCGAAGGCTTCGGCAGCGTCCATATCCGGCACGGAAACCCGCACGATATCGACGCCAGCGGCTTCCAGGCGGTTGATCTGGGCCACGGTGGCCGCTACGTCATTGGTGTCGCTGTTGGTCATGCTCTGCACGGCGATGGGGGCATCACCACCCACCGGCACGGAGCCGACCCAGATCTTGCGCGATACGCGACGTTTGATTGGAGATTCGCCGTGCATGACTATTGTCCCAACTTCAGGCGAGCGGTCTCGCCACTGGTGAACGGCGCCACGTCTACAGGCTGGCCGTTATAGGCCACTTGCGCGCCACGGGCAAAGCCCAGACGCAGCGTCAAAGGAGGCTTGCCGACCTGCTCAAGCGTATCTCCCTTACGCTTCAAAGCACTGAACAGGACTTTGCCATTGCCATCGGTGACTTGTGTCCAGCAGTCAGCGACGTAGGTAATGTGGAGACGGCCATCCCCCGGCAAGCCGGCAGGCGTCTGGGCGGCAGGTGCAGCGACTGTTGGTGCGACTGGCGCGGCCGGAGCCTGGGCCGGGACAACAGGCGTCTGGACCGTGGCGGCCGGGGCCTGGGTCACGGGAGCCGTTGGAGCCGGTGCAACGGCAGCCGGAGCTGGCTCACCGCCGGTTTCGGCAGGCTGCTGGCCCGCTTGCAGCTCAAGATTGGTTTCAGGGGCAGCCTGGCCCTGGACGACAGCCTGGTCTTCCGGCTCGTCCAAGGGGTGAATCTGGGTGGTACCGTCAGCGCTTTCGACTTCGACGTGTTCCAGGGCGTTGCTGATCAGATCCTTGCTGCGCAGCGAGGTCTGGTCCTGCCACCAGATAAAACCACCACCGATCACTGCAATCAGCAATAGCAGGCTGACAATTCGCAAAATAGTATGGGAAACCCGCACCGGCTCTTCAATACGACCGAGACCGTGTACGTTACTGCCCTGGGAATCCGTACCGGTGAACTGGTCGAATTGCTGGACCAGGATGGCCTGGTCGGTGCCCAGCAGCTTGGCATAGGCGCGGATGTAACCACGGGCGAAGGTATGCCCTGGCAGTTTGTCGAACGCGCCGTTTTCCAGGTTACCCAGGGAAGTGGTGGTCAAATTGAGCTTGAGGGCCACTTCTTCCAGCGACCAACCATTGCTTTCGCGGGCCTGACGCAAGGTCTCGCCTGGGTTTACGCGATTAGCGGCTACAACTTCCGGGTGCGCGGCTTTCATCATTGCTCCGACAGGTATTGCTGATATTCCGGGGTACCGGGATAGAGTCGTTCTAATTGCTGACCAAAACGTGCGGCCTTGTCGCGTTCTTCATGAACCGTGGCCAGGCGCACACCAAGCAATAGACTACGTGCATTTTGCCCACTGAGCAGGCTAAAACGCTCGTAATAGTCACGTGCCGGCACATAATGCCTGTCTTCAAACGACAACTGGGCCATTTCGAGCAATGCCCGTGGCTGGCGCTGATTCAGGTGCAGGGCTTTTTCCAGTTGCTGGCGGGCATCTTCACGCTGGCCGAGACGCACGGAGGTCACTCCCAGGTTCTCGAAAACCCGCGAACGTTCAGGATATAGGGTATCAGTGGCTGCTTGCTGGAAATAACCGGACGCTTGCTTATAACGCTCCTGCTGAAACAGGAAGCTGCCGTAGTTGTTGAGCAGGCGTGGATCATGGGGGCGAACAGCCAGGGCCTTGCGGTAATACTGGTCGGCCAGCTCGGGCTCGGCCTGGGCCTGGAACACCAGGGCCAACGCCGCATTCGCGTCGGCATCATGGTTGTCGAGGGCCAGGGCCATTTGCAGCGGCACCTTGGCCTGCTCGCTCAGGCCCTGGCGCAGGTATCCCAGCCCCAACTGCACATAGGCAGCACGCGCTTCGTCACGGCCCTTGCCGGTTTGCAACGGACTATCAGAGCCCGATGAAACACAGCCAACCGACAGGCTGGCAACAAGCAACAGCAGCGCAAGGCGCAAGGGCATAGAGATCCTCTCTCAGGTTCGTGTCGCGGCGTTCTGCGCCAGATCGCTGTCGGCGCTCAATTCGCGCACTGCGATGTAACGCTCGCTACGACGGGTGCGATCCAGCACCTGTCCTACCAATTGGCCACAAGCGGCGTCGATGTCCTCACCACGGGTGGTGCGCACAGTCACATTGAAGCCAGCCTGGTGCAGTTGATCCTGGAAACGACGGATGGCGTTGTTGCTCGGCCGCTCGTAGCCAGAATGGGGAAACGGGTTGAACGGAATCAGGTTGATCTTGCACGGGGTGTTCTTGAGCAACTCGATCATCTCGACCGCGTGTTCAACCTTGTCATTGATATCTTTGAGCAAGGTGTACTCGATGGTCAGGACGCGCTTTTCGCCCAGGGACGACATATAACGCTGGCAAGATTCGAGGAGCATCTTAAGCGGATACTTCTTGTTGATCGGCACCAATTGGTTACGCAATGCGTCATTGGGTGCGTGCAGCGACAACGCCAGGGAGACGTCGATGTGCTTGGACAGCTCATCAATCATCGGCACCACGCCGGAGGTCGACAGGGTCACACGGCGCTTGGAGATGCCGTAGCCCAGGTCGTCCATCATCAGGTGCATGGCCGCAACCACGTTGTCGAAGTTCAGCAGCGGCTCACCCATGCCCATCATCACCACGTTGGTGATGGCACGGTCGACGGTCGCCGGGACGCTGCCAAAGGATTTGTTGGCAATCCACACCTGGCCAATGACTTCGGCGGCGGTGAGGTTGCTATTGAAGCCTTGCTTGCCGGTGGAGCAGAAACTGCAATCCAAGGCACAGCCTGCCTGGGACGAAACGCACAAGGTGCCACGTTTGCCCTGGGGAATGTAGACGGTCTCGACGCAGCTGCCGGACGCCACGCGCACCACCCACTTACGGGTGCCGTCGCTGGAGATGTCCTCGCTGACCACTTCAGGACCACGGACCTCAGCAATCGCCTTGAGCTTGTCGCGCAGGGCCTTGCTGACGTTCGTCATGGCGTCGAAATCGTCGACGCCAAAGTGGTGAATCCACTTCATTACCTGACCGGCACGGAAACGCTTCTCCCCGATTGAGTCGAAGAATTTTTCCATTTCCTGTTGAGTCAGACCCAGCAGGTTGGTTTTTACAGTCGATGTAGTCATGGATTCACCTTCACTCTTAAGCCAATGCTTAGCGAGTGGTTACTTCAGTAGCTGCGAAGAAGTACGAAATTTCGCGAGCAGCAGCGGCTTCGGAGTCCGAACCGTGTACAGCGTTGGCGTCGATGGAATCAGCGAAGTCAGCACGGATAGTGCCGGCAGCTGCTTCTTTAGGGTTGGTAGCGCCCATCAGCTCACGGTTCAGAGCGATAGCGTTTTCGCCTTCCAGAACCTGAACAACAACAGGACCGGAGATCATGAAGGCAACCAGGTCACCGAAGAAACCACGAGCGCTGTGCTCAGCGTAGAAGCCTTCAGCTTCAGCCTTGGACAGTTGCTTGAGTTTCGAAGCTACAACCTTCAGGCCGGCTTTTTCGAAACGAGTGGTGATCTCGCCGATGACGTTTTTTGCAACAGCGTCAGGCTTGATGATGGAGAAAGTACGTTGAACAGCCATGGTGTAACTCCAGAAACGGTAATTTGCGAAAAATTAAACCCGCGAATTATACGCGGGTTCTTGGGTATTGCCTAACTGCGTAAGGGAGGCTTCAGTCCTGTTCTTCTTTCCAGGCAGTCTGGATCGCTTCGAGAACCTTTTCACCACCACGATCCCGCTCGTCTTCGAACCCTGGCAACGCCATGACCATGTCACGCAAAGCTACAAAGTTCACCGAATAGGGATCCGTATCCGGATGGCCGTCGGCCAGCAGAATAGCGATTTCTTGCACATCAACCCATTTAAGACTCATGACACTTCCTTGAATCAGTGCGGCGCTTCGGCGGCATGGTTGAGCGAATACTTTGGAATTTCGACGGTGAGGTCTTCTGTCCCCACCTTGGCCTGACAGCTCAGGCGCGAAGTCGGTTCCAGGCCCCACGCCCTATCAAGATAGTCCTCTTCCAGCTCATCAGCCTCTTCGAGACTGTTGAAACCTTCGCGGATAATGCAGTGACAGGTGGTGCAGGCGTTAACACCACCACACGCACTCTCGATCTCGATATGGTTGTCATGGGCAACTTCGAGAATGGACTTGCCGGTCTCAGCCTCCACGACCATACCGTCCGGGCAATGCTCGGCGTGTGGCAGAAAAATGACCTGTGGCATCAGTTATTCCTCGATTTCATTCAGGTTGCGTCCCGCCAGGGCGGCTTTC
Organism: Pseudomonas sp. FP2294; assembly: GCF_030687625.1. NCBI lineage: Bacteria > Pseudomonadati > Pseudomonadota > Gammaproteobacteria > Pseudomonadales > Pseudomonadaceae > Pseudomonas > Pseudomonas sp. FP2294. The sequence continues at coordinate 1,125,534 of NZ_CP117441.1, read as the reverse complement.
ACCGTCTGGTTCATACGACGGGCAGCAAAGGCATCGGTTACTTGTGAAAGGCGCTTGGTCTGTTGTTCGATGGCATAGCCATCGGTGCCTTTCATCAATTGGGCCAGTTCCTGCATCTGCAGGTCGATGACCAGACGCTCTTCAGCATCCAGCAGGCGCTCGCCGTCGGCCTCAAGGGCGCCCTGCACCGCTTCAAGCAGGCGCTGGGCATCGACTTGCTGCTCACGCAACACCCGGGCGACCTTGTCATCACCGGCGTACTGGAACGAATCCTTGAGCATCTTGGCGATTTCGCCGTCAGTCAGGCCGTAGGACGGCTTGACCTGGATGCTCGCCTCAACGCCCGAACCCAGCTCGCGTGCTGCCACGCTGAGCAGGCCGTCGGCGTCAACCTGGAACGTCACGCGGATCTTCGCCGCACCCGCGACCATGGCCGGGATACCGCGCAATTCAAAACGCGCCAGGGAGCGGCAGTCGCTGATCAGCTCGCGCTCGCCTTGCAGCACATGAATCATCATGGCCGTCTGGCCATCTTTATAAGTGGTGAAGTCCTGGGCGCGGGCGACGGGAATGGTGGTGTTGCGCGGAATCACCTTCTCCATCAGGCCGCCCATGGTTTCCAGGCCCAGGGACAACGGAATCACATCAAGCAGCAACAACTCGCCGCCATCGCGCTTGTTGCCGGCCAGGGTATCGGCCTGGATCGCGGCACCGATGGCCACCACCTGATCCGGGTCGATTTCGGTCAGCGGCTGGCGACCGAAGGCGTCGGCTACCGCTTCGCGAACCCGTGGCACACGGGTCGAACCGCCAACCATGACCACCGCGCCAACTTCTTCCAGTTCGATGCCGGAATCACGTACGGCGCGACGGCAAGCCTTCAGACTACGGGCGACCATTGGCTCGATCAGCGCATCAAAGGCTTCACGGGTCAGTTGGGCCGACCAGGAGCCGTAGGAAACTTCAACAGATGCGGCGTCAGTCAGCGCTTCCTTGGCGGCGCAGGCGGTTTGCAGCAGGTTACGCTGCTCGCCCGGATCCAGGTCGGCGGACAAACCGGCACTGGTGATCATCCAACCGGCAATGGCGTGGTCGAAGTCATCCCCACCCAGGGCACTGTCGCCACCGGTGGCCAGCACTTCAAACACACCGCCAGTCAGGCGCAGAATCGAAATATCAAAGGTGCCGCCGCCCAGGTCATAGATAGCAACCAGGCCTTCAGCGTGCTGATCCAGGCCATAGGCCACAGCTGCCGCCGTCGGCTCGTTGAGCAGGCGCAGCACGTTCAGACCGGCGAGTTTCGCCGCATCCTTGGTGGCTTGGCGCTGGGCGTCATCAAAATAAGCCGGGACCGTGATGACCGCGCCGACCAATTCGCCACCCAAGGTAGTTTCTGCACGCTGGCGCAGCACCTTGAGGATATCGGCCGACACTTCCACCGGGCTTTTCGGCCCCTGCACGGTGTCGATGAACGGCATATGGGATTCGCCGCCGACAAAGCGGTACGGCAGTTGGTCGCCCAATTGCTTGACGTCGGACAACCCACGACCCATCAAGCGCTTGACCGACAGTATGGTGTTCAGCGGGTCGGCAGACGCCGCCAGCCGAGCGGACTCGCCCACTTCGATGCGGTCAGCGTGATAGCGCACGGCGGATGGCAGGATGACCTGGCCATCAGCATCGGGCAGCGGCTCGGAGAGACCGCTGCGCAGTGCGGCGACCAGTGAATTGGTAGTACCCAAGTCGATGCCAACCGCCAGGCGACGCTGGTGCGGTTGAGGACTTTGGCCGGGTTCGGCGATCTGCAGTAGAGCCATGGTAATCAGGTCTTATCTGTCTATCAGGCGTGCAATCTGTGCAGCACTGGGTTAATCGTCGAGGCGCTCTTCTAGCTGGCGCACTTCGTAAGTGAGCTTGTCGAGGAACTGCATGCGCCGCATCAGGCGTTCGGCCTGTTCACGTTGCGCTGCATCGTCCCAACAGGCTGCGAAGCTTTCGTTGAGTTCATCCTGGGCCACTTTCAGACGCCGCTTGAAGACTGCGACGCCAGCCAGATCGGCCTCGTCCTGCAAGTCTTCAAGCTCTTCACGCCACTGCATCTGCTGCATCAGGAAATCAGGGTCATGGACCGTGACTTCCAGCGGCATTTCGCCACCACCCATGGCGAGCAGGTAACGCGCGCGTTTGGGAGGGCTTTTGAGCGTCTGATAGGCTTCGTTGAGGCTGGCTGACTGCTCCAGCGCCAGGCGCTGCTCACGCTCGGAAGCGTCGGCAAAGCGATCCGGATGCACCCCACGCGCCAATTCACGGTAGCGCGTGGCAAGCTGCTCGAGGTCCAGCCGAAAGCTCGGCTGCAGCTCGAATAAAGCGAAATGACAAGGAGTACCCACAAATAGCCTCAGATGTTGAAGCTTTCGCCGCAGCCACATTCACCGCGTACGTTGGGGTTGTTGAACTTGAAGCCTTCGTTCAACCCTTCCTTGACGAAATCGAGTTCGGTGCCGTCCAGGTAGGTCAGGCTTTTCGGGTCGATGATCACTTTCTCGCCGTGACTTTCGAACACCTGATCTTCCGCAACCACCTCGTCGACGAACTCCAGCACGTAGGCAAGGCCGGAACAGCCTGTGGTGCGCACACCCAGACGAATCCCCTCACCTTTACCGCGCCCATCCAGGGAGCGTCGCACGTGCCGCGCAGCCGCTTCTGTCATGCTGATAGCCATCGTTGACTCCTTACTCGTCGCCAAATGCTTAGATCAAGCCTTTCTTCTGCTTGTAATCGCGAACGGCCGCCTTGATGGCGTCCTCTGCAAGTACCGAGCAGTGAATTTTCACGGGCGGCAGGGCCAGCTCTTCGGCCAACTGGGTGTTGCTGATAGTGACAGCTTCATCCAGGGTCTTGCCTTTCATCCATTCGGTCGCCAGGGAACTGGAGGCGATGGCTGAACCGCAGCCGTAGGTCTTGAACTTGGCGTCTTCGATAACGCCAGCGTCATTGACCTTGATCTGCAGGCGCATAACGTCGCCGCACGCCGGAGCGCCGACCATGCCGGTGCCCACATCAGGATCTTCCGCGTCCATCTTGCCGACGTTGCGCGGGTTTTCGTAGTGGTCGATGACCTTTTCGCTGTAAGCCATGGTACTGAATCCTCACTCATCAGGGCCGCTCTGGAACCCTGTAGAAACGCCTGCGTTTTCCGCCACGTTCCTACAGAGCTTGGGTGGCGGCTTCTATATTTAGTGTGCCGCCCACTCGATCTTGGAAATATCGACACCGTCTTTGTACATGTCCCACAGCGGCGACAGAGTGCGCAGCTTGGTGACCGCTTCGCAGACTTTCTGCGCTGCGTAGTCGACTTCTTCTTCGGTGGTGAAACGGCCGAACGTAAAGCGGATCGAGCTGTGCGCCAACTCGTCGTTGCGGCCCAGGGCGCGCAGGACGTAGGACGGCTCAAGGGAAGCCGAGGTGCAGGCCGAACCGGACGAAACCGCCAGATCCTTGAGCGCCATGATCAGCGACTCGCCCTCGACGTAGTTGAAGCTCAAATTCAGGTTGTGCGGTACACGGGCGGTCATGCTGCCGTTGATGTACAGCTCTTCAAGGTTCTCGACCTGCTTGTAGAAGCGATCGCTGAGAGCCTTGATGCGCACATTTTCGGCAGCCATGTCTTCTTTGGCTACACGGAAGGCTTCGCCCATGCCGACGATCTGGTGGGTCGCCAGGGTGCCCGAGCGCATGCCGCGCTCGTGACCGCCGCCGTGCATGGTGGCTTCGATACGGACGCGAGGCTTGCGGCTCACGTACAGCGCGCCAATGCCTTTAGGGCCGTAGGTCTTGTGGGCCGAGAACGACATCAGGTCGACTTTCAGCTTGGACAGGTCGATATCGACCTTGCCGGTGGACTGGGCAGCATCGACATGCAGCAACACGCCTTTGGAGCGGGTCAGCTCGCCGATGGCGGCGATGTCGTTGATGGTGCCGATTTCGTTGTTCACGTGGATCACGGAAACCAGGATGGTGTCTTCACGCATCGCGGCTTCGATCATTGCCGGGGTGACGATACCGTCGGTGGTGGGCTCGAGGTAAGTAACCTCGAAACCTTCACGCTCCAGTTGGCGCATGGTGTCGAGGACAGCCTTGTGCTCAATCTTGGTGGTGATCAGGTGCTTGCCCTTGGTCGCGTAGAAATGCGCGGCGCCCTTGATTGCCAGGTTGTCGGACTCGGTGGCACCGGAGGTCCAGACGATTTCACGCGGGTCGGCATTGACCAGGTCGGCGACCTGGCGACGAGCGTTTTCCACCGCTTCCTCGGCCTTCCAGCCGAAAACGTGGGAACGGGAGGCCGGGTTGCCGAAGTTTCCGTCAACCAGCAGGCATTCGCTCATCTTTTGCGCGACACGCGGATCAACCGGGGTGGTCGCTGAGTAATCAAGGTAAATCGGCAATTTCATGGACTTTCTCCTAAATCAGGCTGGCTGGCGTGCCGTTAGCTCTTCGGCTGTCACTCGACGGCGGACGCTTCAATCTTGTCCAGACGCGGCACCTTGGTGTTGCATCGGCGCTGGTCCTGACGCTGGGCTACTTCCTGCACCTCACGGCGAGTCACAAGATCAGCCAAGCTGATACCACTCAAAAACTCATGGATCTGCAGGCTCAGGTCACACCACAAGTGGTGTGTCAGGCAGGTGTCGCCGGCATGGCAATCACCCAGACCCTGGCACTTGGTAGCATCGACGGACTCATTGACCGCGTCGATCACCTGGGCCACCTGGATGCCCTGCATATCGCGGGACAACTGATAACCGCCACCCGGGCCACGCACACTAGAAACCAGGTTGCTGCGGCGCAGCTTGGCGAACAGCTGCTCAAGGTAAGACAGGGAAATGCCTTGGCGCTCGGAGATATCGGCCAGGGACACCGGCCCGTTTTGCGCGTGCAGGGCCAGATCGAGCATGGCGGTCACCGCATATCGGCCTTTTGTAGTCAGTCTCATGGACAAGTACCAAGGTGTTTCAGAATGGGAGCAAGTATGCGATTCCCGAGTATTTAAGTCAACTATAAGACCTAGTACTTTAGTCAGGAATACCCGTAAAAAGGGCGCGCGAATCATAGCAGGATGGGGTGGGATCGAACAGCAGGAACAGGGCCAGGGCTCAATCTCAAGACCAATGGAGATCAAATGGGGGAGCTGGCTTGCCTGCGATAGGGGTGGATCAGCAGCCCAAGGGGTGACTGGCAGACTGCTATCGCAGGCACGCCAGCTCCCACAGGGCATTTTATCGGACTTAAAACCTAACCAGCCTTGGTGGCACCGGCCTCATCCTTGATCTCAGCGAAGTCCTCTTCGCGCAACTCAGGGAGATCTTTCGCACAGTAAGGACTACCCAGATCCTTCAGCGCGCCGCACATGCCGTCCAGCTTGCCATCCACCGCCTGCAGGTGGTCGAGCAACTGGCCGATGGCGCGAGCCACCGGGTCCGGCATGTCTTCGCTGACGCCATAGGCGTCGAAGCCGATCTTCTCGGCCATGGCCTTGCGCTTGGCCTCCTGCTCATCGCCGACTTCCGGCTTGACGATGATCCGCCCAGGAATGCCCACCACGGTTGCGCCCGGTGGCACCGCCTTGGTCACCACCGCATTGGAACCAACCTTGGCACCGGCACCCACGGTAAACGGCCCCAACACCTTGGCGCCCGCCCCTACCACTACACCGTTTTCCAGGGTTGGGTGACGTTTACCCTTGTTCCAGGTGGTACCGCCCAGCGTCACGCCTTGATACAAGGTCACGTCATCACCAATTTCGGCGGTCTCACCAATAACGATGCCCATGCCGTGATCGATGAAGAAGCGACGACCGACCTTGGCCCCCGGATGAATCTCGATCCCGGTCAGCCAGCGACCAAAGTTCGACACCAGCCGCGCCAGCCACTTCCAGCCCATGCCCCACAAGGCACCGGACAAGCGGTGAATCCAGATCGCGTGCATGCCCGGGTAGCAGGTCAGCACTTCAAAGGCGTTGCGCGCCGCCGGGTCACGATGGAAAACACTCTGGATATCTTCTCGCAAACGCTCGAACATTTTTAATCCTTCCGCTTAAGAAGCTCGCCACGGGCCGCTTTCTGGGTTTCCGTGAGGATGCCACGCAATATATTCATCTCTGCCCGGCTGACCGAGCTGCGCCCATACAGCCGGCGCAGGCGCGCCATCAAGTGCCGTGGTTTTTCCGGATCAAGGAATTCAATGGCCACCAGGGTCTGCTCCAGGTGTTCATAGAACCGTTCCAGTTCATCCATGGTGGCCAATTCACCACTTTTGGTGGATGCGACCTCGTCCTTCTCCATCTTGCTCGGCTGGCCTTGTGCTGCCAGCCAGGCCATGCGCACTTCATAACTCAACACCTGCACGGCTGCCCCGAGGTTCAGCGAGCTGAATTCAGGGTCTGATGGAATGTGCACGTGATAATGACATCGCTGCAGCTCGTCATTGGTCAGGCCGGAGTCTTCACGGCCAAATACCAGAGCGATTTCAGCACCGCCAGCAGCCTCTTCGACCACTTTGGCCCCGCACTCGCGGGGATCGAGCAGCGGCCAGGGGATGCGCCGGTCACGAGCACTGGTGCCGAGCACCAGGTTGCAACCGACCAGGGCGTCTTCCAGGGTGGCGACAACCTGGGCTTTTTCCAGGATGTCATTGGCGCCTGAGGCACGAGCGTCAGCTTCGTGGTGCGGGAACACCCGTGGCTCCACCAGCACCAGGCGCGTCAGCCCCATGTTTTTCATGGCCCGCGCCACCCCGCCGATATTGCCGGGGTGACTGGTATTGACGAGGACGACACGAATGTTTTGCAGCAAGGGAGGCGCTCTCGGACATGGGAAAGGGGGGCAAATATTACAGAACAGCCTAAGGTTATGCCATGAAAGCGAACGTCGTCCTTCACCTGAAGAAAGTTTCTGCTAGAATGCCCGGCTTTCTTTAACAACCTTAGGTGACACATCCATGCAGCCCATGCTGAATATCGCGCTGCGCGCCGCCCGCAGCGCCAGTGAATTGATCTTCCGCTCCATCGAGCGCCTGGATACCATCAAGGTCGACGAAAAAGACGCCAAGGATTATGTATCCGAGGTGGATCGCGCCGCCGAACAGAAAATCATCGACGCCCTGCGCAAGGCCTACCCTACCCACGGCATCCTCGGTGAAGAAACCGGCCTGCACAAAGGTAGCGGCGAAGGCGAAGACTACCTGTGGATCATCGACCCACTGGATGGCACCACCAACTTCCTGCGCGGCATCCCACACTTTGCCGTGAGCATTGCCTGCAAATACCGTGGCCGCCTGGAACACGCCGTCGTGCTGGACCCGGTTCGCCAGGAAGAATTCACCGCCAGCCGTGGCCGTGGCGCCCAGTTGAACGGTCGTCGCCTGCGTGTCAGCGGTCGCACCAGCCTGGACGGCGCCCTGCTGGGCACCGGCTTTCCGTTCCGTGACGACCAGATGGACAACCTGGAAAACTACCTGGGCATGTTCCGCGCCCTGGTTGGCCAGACCGCCGGCATCCGCCGCGCCGGCGCCGCCAGCCTGGACCTGGCATACGTTGCCGCCGGTCGTTTTGATGCGTTCTGGGAGTCGGGCCTGTCCGAGTGGGACATGGCCGCAGGCGCCCTGCTGATTCAAGAAGCCGGCGGCCTGGTGAGCGACTTCACCGGCGGTCACGACTTCCTGGAGAAGGGTCACGTGGTAGCAGGCAACACCAAATGCTTCAAGGCAGTCCTGACGGCGATCCAGCCGCACCTGCCGGCTTCGCTGAAGCGTTAAGCGAGCGAGCACAAAAAAGCACCCCTCGGGGTGCTTTTTTTTATGCCTGGGATTTGGCCATGCCTCGCTTTCAGCGACAACACAAATCAAATATGGGAGCGGGCTTGCCCGCGATAGCGGAGTGCCTGGTTAGACACATTTGACTGATTCACCGCCATCGCGGGCAAGCCCGCTCCCACATTTTGAGCTGCGCCAGGCCTGGGATTACTGTTGATTTTGGCCCAAGATCAAACGCCCTTCTTTATCCACTGGAATCTGGCTACCCGGATCACGCTCCATGCGCACCGATCCTTCCTTGCCATCCAGGTTGTAACGCACGTCATACCCGACAACCTTGTCGCTGATGTCGTTGACGGTATTACAGCGCGTCTGGGTGGTGGTGTAGGTATCACGGTTCTGCATGCCTTCCTGAACCTTGTTACCGGCATAACCACCACCGACTGCGCCAGCTACGGTGGCAATCTTCTTGCCTGTACCGCCACCGATCTGGTTACCCAGCAGACCACCTGCCAGGGCGCCGACCACGGTACCAGCGATTTGATGCTGATCCTGCACCGGACGCTGCCGGGTTACGGTGACGTCCTTGCAGACCTCACGCGGGGTTTTGATCTGGGTCTTGACCGGCTGCACTGCCAGCACTTGCGCATACTCAGGGCCGCTTTTTACCAGGCTGTAGGTGGCGACAGCACCCCCGGCAGTCACACCGACAGCACCCAATACCGCACCAACCAGTAACGACTTGTTCACGTGAACCTCCTGACCATCACAAGCGGACTGAAACGTCCGCGCTATACCCAGCCTTGGAGCAAAAAAAAAGGCGCGAGTTCAATACTCGCGCCTTCTTTGTAACAGCCGATCAACAAAAACCCATCAAGGGCGCTCGTCGACCTCCTTGTCTGTCGCAACAGGAGGAATCAGGTCTTCGCTGTTGAGGTTCAGCCAGATCAGCACCACGTTGGCGATGTAGATCGACGAGTAGGTACCTGCCAGGACGCCGATGAACAGCGCCAGGGAGAAGCCCCACAGGTTGTCGCCACCGAAGATCATCAGCGCGCCAATCGCCAGCAAGGTGGAGATCGACGTCGCCATGGTACGCAGCAGGGTCTGGGTGGTGGAGATGTTGATGTTCTCGATCAACGTCGCCTTGCGCAGCACCCGGAAGTTCTCGCGAACCCGGTCGAATACCACGATGGTGTCGTTCAAAGAGTAACCAATGATCGCCAGCACCGCCGCCAGTACCGTCAGGTCGAAGGTGATCTGGAAGTACGCCAGGATACCCACGGTCACGATCACGTCGTGGATCAGCGAGATAATGGCACCGACGCCGAACTTCCACTGAAAGCGGAACGCCAGGTAGACCATGATGCCGGCCAGCGCCATCAGCATGCCGAGGCCGCCCTGGTCGCGCAGCTCTTCACCCACCTGCGGGCCGACGAACTCGACGCGCTTGACCGAAGCCGGGTTGTCGCCACCGACCTTGAGCAAGGCCTCAGCTACCTGGTGACCCAGTTGCGGGTCTTCACCGGGCATCCGCACCAGCAGGTCGGTGGTCGCACCAAAGCTCTGCACGATCGCCTCGTCATACCCGGCCTCGTTCAGTTGGGCACGCACCTTGGTGACGTCGGCCGGTTTCTCGTAGGTCAGCTCGATGAGCGTACCGCCGGTGAAGTCCAGGCCGTAGTTCAACCCCTTATGGAACCAGCTGAACAGCGCCAGGACGGTAAGGAGCACAGTGACGCCGAACGCAACGTTGCGAACGCCCATGAAGTTGATTGTACGTAACATGGCAGCCCCTTAAATCCACAACTTCTTGAAGTCACGCCCGCCAAAGGTCAGGTTGACCATTGCGCGGGTCACCAAAATGGCCGTGAACATCGAGGTAAAGATACCGAGGGACATGGTCACCGCAAAACCCTTGACCGGGCCGGTGCCCATGGCAAAGAGAATCCCGCCGACCAGCAATGTGGTCAGGTTGGAGTCGAGAATCGCGGTAAATGCCCGGCCGAAGCCTTCGTTGATTGCCCGCTGCACGCTCATGCCCGCTGCAATCTCTTCACGAATCCGCGAGAAGATCAGCACGTTGGCGTCTACCGCCATACCCATGGTCAGCACGATACCGGCGATACCCGGCAGGGTCAGTGTAGCCCCCAGCAGCGACATCAGGGCCAGCAGCATCACCATGTTGCCCGCCAGGGCTACGGTGGCGATGACGCCGAAGAAGCGGTAGATGGCAATGATGAACAGCGAAACGAACAGCATGCCCCACAGCGCCGCATCGACACCCTTGGTGATGTTGTCAGCACCCAGGCTTGGACCAATGGTGCGCTCCTCGGCGAAGTACATCGGTGCCGCCAGGCCACCGGCACGCAACAGCAGCGCCAGCTCGGAAGACTCACCCTGGCCGTTCAGGCCGGTGATGCGGAATTGAGCACCCAGAGGCGACTGGATGGTCGCCAGGCTGATGATCTTCTTCTCTTCCTTGAAGGTCTGTACCGCCACGTCTTTCTCGACGCCATTGACCATTTGCTTGGTGTAGGTGGTCACCGGGCGTTGCTCGATGAAGATCACCGCCATGCTGCGACCGACGTTGCTGCGCGTGGCGCGGTTCATCAGTTCGCCACCATGACCATCCAGACGGATGTTCACTTCAGGCGTGCCGTGCTCGCCGAAACCAGCCTTGGCATCCGTCACCTGGTCACCGGTGATGATCAGGCTACGCTCGATCTGCGCGGCTGGGCGGTTGCCCTCGCGGAACTCGAAGGTTTCGGAAGTGGCCCTGGAAGCACCCGGCTCGGCCGCCAGGCGGAACTCCAGGTTGGCAGTCTTGCCGAGGATGCGCTTGGCTTCAGCAGTATCCTGCACGCCCGGCAGCTCAACCACGATGCGATTGGCACCCTGGCGCTGAACCAGAGGCTCGGCCACACCCAGCTCGTTGACGCGGTTACGTACCGTGGTCAAGTTCTGCTTGATGGAGTATTCACGGATTTCCGCCAGCTTGGCCGGGGTCATCGCCAGACGCAGTACCGCCTGACCATTGAGGTCGGCCGGAACAATGTCGAAATCGTTGAAGTTTTTGCGGATCAGTGCACGGGCCTGTTCGCGGCTTGCTTCGTCAGCAAAACCCAGCTGGATGGCACCATTGAGCTGCGGCAGGCTGCGATAACGCAGGCGCTCTTTACGCAACAGGCTCTTCACATCGCCTTCGTAGACTTTCATGCGTGCGTCGAGGGCTTTGTCCATGTCCACTTCCAACAGGAAGTGCACACCACCGGACAAGTCCAGACCCAGCTTCATGGGATGCGCGCCAATGCTGCTCAGCCATTTTGGCGTGGTCTGAGCCAGGTTCAGTGCAACGACGTAGTCATCACCCATGACCTTGCGTACAACATCCTTGGCCGGCAATTGGTCTTCTTGCTTGGTCAGGCGCAGCAAACCGCCCTTCGCATCAACTGCCAATGTTGCCGCTTTAACCTGGATACCCGCGTCGATGAGCGCCTTGCTCGCACGGTCCAGGTCAGCCTGATTGACCTGCAGCGAAGTGCTGGCACCGGTGATCTGGATCGCCGGGTCATCAGGATAGAGATTGGGAGCGGAATAAATAAAGCCGATCGCCAGCACCGCCAGGATCAGTACGTATTTCCACAGAGGGTATTTGTTCAGCATCACGCCGCCCGCTTATGACGCGGGGCGCCTTGCGCGCCCCGTCGATTGGTAAAAGTTGTTACTCAGATCGCTTTGAGCGTGCCTTTTGGCAGCGTGGCGGCAATGGCGCCTTTCTGGAACTTCATTTCAACGGTGTCGGAGACTTCCAGTACCACGAAAGCATCGGAAACCTTGGTGATCTTGCCAGCGATACCGCCGGTGGTGACCACTTCGTCGCCTTTTTGCAGGCTACCCAGCAGGTTTTTCTGCTCTTTGGCGCGCTTGGCCTGTGGGCGCCAGATCATCAGGTAGAAGATGACCAGGAAGCCGACCAGGAAAATCCACTCGAAACCACCGCCCATAGGACCGGCAGCGGCCGGTGCAGCGGCGTCAGCCATAGCGTTAGAGATAAAAAAGCTCATTTAGCACTCCAGTTGCAAATAGTGAATCTTAGGGTCGGGAAACTCAGTCCAAGGGCGGCACGGGCAGCCCGCGCTTGGCATAGAAGGCATCGACAAAGGCGGCCAATGTACCCTGTTGAATAGCCTCGCGCAAACCAGCCATCAGGACTTGGTAGTGACGCAAATTGTGGATGGTATTCAACATGCTACCCAGCATTTCCCCGCATTTGTCCAGATGGTGCAGATAAGCACGGGAGAAGTTCTGGCAGGTGTAGCAATCACAGGTGGGATCCAGCGGCGAATCATCATGGCGATGGAACGCGTTACGGATCTTCAGCACGCCTGTATCAATGAACAGATGCCCATTGCGGGCATTACGGGTTGGCATCACGCAATCGAACATGTCCACACCGCGGCGCACACCCTCTACGAGATCTTCTGGTTTGCCAACGCCCATAAGGTAACGAGGTTTGTCAGAAGGCATCAGGCCTGGCAGGTAGTCCAGCACCTTGATCATTTCATGCTTGGGCTCGCCCACCGACAGACCGCCAATGGCCAGGCCATCAAAGCCGATCTTGTCCAGGCCTTCCAGCGAGCGCTTGCGCAGGCTTTCGTGCATACCGCCCTGGACGATACCGAACAACGCCGCCGTGTTTTCGCCGTGGGCATTCTTCGAGCGCTGGGCCCAGCGCAACGACAGCTCCATGGAGATCCGCGCCACGTCTTCATCGGCCGGGTACGGCGTGCACTCGTCAAAAATCATCACAATGTCGGAGCCCAGGTCGCGCTGGACCTGCATCGACTCTTCCGGGCCCATGAACACCTTGGAACCGTCCACCGGCGAGGCGAAGGTCACGCCCTCCTCCTTGATCTTGCGCATGGCGCCCAGGCTGAACACCTGAAAACCACCGGAGTCAGTCAGGATCGGGCCTTGCCACTTCATGAAGTCATGCAGGTCGCCGTGCTTCTTGATCACTTCCGTGCCCGGGCGCAGCCACAGGTGGAAGGTGTTGCCAAGGATGATCTCGGCGCCGGTGGCGACGATGTCACGCGGCAGCATGCCTTTGACCGTGCCGTAGGTGCCGACCGGCATGAACGCCGGGGTCTCCACGGTACCGCGAGGGAAGGTCAGGCGGCCGCGACGGGCCTTGCCGTCGGTGGCCAATAATTCAAACGACATACGACTCATAGTTGTTCCTCTGGGCCGCGCGGCGCCGGATTACGGGTGATAAACATCGCATCACCGTAGCTGAAAAAGCGGTATCCATTGTCAATGGCTGCGTTATACGCGGCCATTGTTTCGGGATAACCCGCGAAGGCCGACACCAGCATCAACAGCGTGGATTCCGGCAAATGGAAGTTGGTGACCAGGCAGTCGACCACATGAAACGGCCGGCCTGGGTAGATAAAGATGTCGGTGTCGCCACTGAACGGCTTGAGCACGCCATCGCGCGCCGCGCTCTCCAGGGAGCGCACGCTGGTGGTGCCCACTGCGACCACCCGCCCACCGCGCGCCTTGCAGGCGTTGACCGCGTCCACCACGGCCTGGCTGACTTCCAGCCATTCGCTGTGCATATGGTGATCTTCGATGTTCTCCACACGCACCGGCTGAAACGTCCCGGCCCCCACGTGCAGGGTCACATAGGCAGTCTCGACACCCTTGGCGGCAATCGCATCCAGCAGCGGCTGGTCAAAATGCAACCCGGCCGTCGGCGCGGCGACGGCGCCGAGGCGTTCGGAGTAAACCGTCTGATAGCGCTCGCGGTCCGAGTCTTCGTCGGGACGGTCTATATAAGGAGGCAACGGCATATGGCCGACACGCTCCAGCAGCGGCAACACTTCCTCGGCAAACTTGAGCTCGAACAGCGCGTCATGGCGCGCGACCATCTCGGCCTCGCCACCGCCATCAATCAGAATGCTCGACCCCGGTTTCGGCGACTTGCTGGAGCGCACATGGGCCAGCACACGATGGCTGTCCAGCACCCGCTCGACGAGAATTTCCAGCTTGCCGCCGGAAGCTTTCTGGCCAAACAGCCGCGCCGGAATCACCCGGGTATTGTTGAAGACCATCAAATCGCCTGGGCGCAAATGCTCAAGCAAATCAGTGAATTGACGGTGTGCAAGGGCACCGCTGACCCCGTCCAGGGTCAACAGTCGGCTGGCGCGACGCTCGGCCAAAGGGTGGCGGGCGATCAGCGAATCCGGGAGTTCAAAAGTAAAGTCAGCAACGCGCATGATGGGGTTCGTCTAGCAGGGCCGGGAAGTCTAGCGGAAATAGTGAAAATAGACCATGAAACGTGATTGACCAACGGTAATCACCTCTCTATACTTCGCCGCCATTGAGCCCTGATGGCGGAATTGGTAGACGCGGCGGATTCAAAATCCGTTTTCGAAAGGAGTGGGAGTTCGAGTCTCCCTCGGGGCACCATCTTAAAAAAAGACCTTGAAATTCAAGGTCTTTTTTTTCGCCTGTAGAAAAGTGATCATCGCCCACCGCACCAGACAGTAGAGGTACCAGGACCATGGAATTGACACTCGAAGCCGTTGCTCTGTTCGCCCTCAAACTGGTGCATGAGACGGAAGATGGCAGCCCGATCCTGCGCGACGATCTGGTCATGGATGGGTATGAGCGGGAGGTGTTTGGGTTGTTGGTGCGCACTGGCGACCTGACAACGATCCAACGCAAGTTGGATGAATGCATGAAGTTGGCCCTGGAGACGTTGGGGGGTGCCAACACGGTCATGGGCCGTGAGCTGCAAAAGCTGGCGGCTGAAGTCCAGCAAGCCTCGACGCTGGAGGAACTAAAGACCCCGCTCGACGCACTTATGGACTACCTCAAGGCCATCTTGTAACGCACCCTCCCTGCCCCACCACAAGGACCGCCCAATGATCGACTTCAACAACAAAGGCTTCTTCAAGCTCAAGCAAAACAATGAATACGCCGAACGCGTTGCATCCCTGCTGCTCGATGACGAACAGGTAGTAGATGCCTACAAAGCCATGCGCGACGGCGTAGTGTTTACCACCAAGCGCATCATCGCCGTAAACGTGCAAGGCATCACCGGCAGCAAGAAGGACTTCACTTCCCTGCCGTACAAAAACATTGTCGCGTACTCGGTGGAAACCTCCGGCACGTTCGACCTGGATTCGGAGTTGGAGATCTACTTCTCTTCATTGGGCAAAGTGAAGTTCGAGTTCACGGGCAAGACCTCGATGGTGGAAATCTCCAGGCTGATTTCCAAACACCTGCTGGGTTGATCGGCCGGTAAAAACCAAGGTCTTTTTACCGCAAGCCGTGTGATTCAGCGGCTGTACGCCATCAAGTGTGGGAGCTGGCTTGCCTGCGATAGCGCCCACCCCGGCACCATTGAACTACCCGTCTGCAGCGACTCTCTCACCCAGCGCTCCAGGTCCTTCCTCGGTCAACCATACCGATTTGTTCCGCTTCACCGGATCACAGATGCCCCCCTGCTCATGCAATCAGCACCTTACGGCGGGCAACGCACCTTGCCAGGCAGGTGAAATGATTTGAATCCAGCGCGCGCCTTCTAGACAATCCCCACCTTTGGCTCGAAAGGATGCGTGCAATGAAGTTCGAAGGGACTTTCCAATACATGGGCAATCACGGGATCGTGTTCAACGTCTCGCAGATCACCCTCACCGACAGCGAGCGCGGACGCCTGGGCGAGCTGCATTTTGGTGAAGCGAAAAGCGCCCACTATGAGGTCAACCGCAAGGTCGTCGAGGTGTACGACAAGATGCTGGCCAAGAACCTGCCGTGCCTGATGATGATCGGCATCTCCAAGCCGCTGACCCGGCAGCAGGGCGATGTTCTCAATGCCCAACGCACCAAGATCGCTAACCTCGCGGCCTCGGCCTTCGCTGGCGCCACCTCTTATATAGCCTCCCCCTACGTGGGTGCCCCTGTCGGCGCCGGTGTGCGCATGTATGTGAATGAAACCCTGCCCACCTATCATGCAGGCGACATACTGGTCAGCATCGAGGCGCAGGTGAATGGCGGCATCGGCCCACAACGTAGCGCCTCGACACTGATCATCAAGACCTGATGGGAGAAACACATGTCTGACATAACCCAGTTGGTCATTGCCCTGGTGCTGTTCTTTCTGCTCGATCGGTTTCTGAAGCCGTACCCACTTCGCAAATGGCTAGGGGGGCTGCTGGTAGCGATCGGAGCGGTCGGCTGCGTGGCTGCAAGCCAAATCCGTTTGTTTGGGTTTGACCTGGGGCTGCTGTCGATCTTTGCCGTTGCACTGGGGGTGGGGTTGTTCCTGAAGCGGCGGCGGTTCGAACAGAGGGGGTGAAGGTGGCAGGAATTTGCGCTGATTAGCGCCCAAAAGCCCCAGCAGTAAAAAGGGGACGGACTTGTTTGAAAATAAATCCGTGCCCTTTTCCTGATCAGGATGCAGCACTGCAGATCGGGATTGCCTGCCAAGCAACGGATACATTTACTCCCAGCGGGGCCTGAAGTATTCAGGAGCAAGCCAAAAAAGAGGTTCCTAGAGCTGGGCTCCTACCCCCGAAGCAAACGCCGACGGAACCAAACAACTCCAACTAAGATTGAAACCCCAACTACCACCCCATTCCCTAACAACCAAATCCCAAAATTCCGACTCTGGTCCGCATCATTCTCGTAAAACGGCCCAAAGTAAGCCGAAGCCGCTACAACCAACCCGTTAAACACCGCAACCGTCACAGCCACCACCAACGCTACAAATAACACGCCCTTAACTACCGTCATAAAACCTTCCAAAACCAAATCTCCCTGGACTCGTGATAATCCGAGAACGTCCCCTCAATCGAAAACCCAAGTTGAATACGCGGGTAGCTCAACCAATCCGTCAACCGCCGCCCATTCCACAGATCAATGTGATCACCACTGCGATTGCCAAATGTCTCGCTCCCCCGGCGCCAAAAGTCCTTGAAGAAAATGATGCCTCGCTGCCCTTGCAGCTCATCCTCGAAACCTTCGGGTGTGACCTTTCTCATTCGTTGCAAGCCGGGAATGTTCGTACCGCTTAATGCTCTGGCCATTTCTTCTGCTGCCAGTACATGGCCCTCAGCCTTGGGATGCTGCCAACAATAGCGCACGCCTCTTAATTTGCTCAGATCAGCGCCTGATCTGCGCAGTGCAACACCAAGGTTGATCGCGCATTGATCACTGAAGTTTTTGGCACCGTTGGTCCGGCATGGCGCTGCGTCTCCATAGATCTGCGGGTGGTTTTTCCATAGGGAATCGAAAGTGAGCATTCCGCGTCTCCATCGCGTATTTTTCACGCAAAAGTAGCAAACGCAGTGCTGCCAAAGACGGGGCTACATGAAAACAGGAAAGATCCTACCAGCACGCAACGTTTAGGACAGAAAAGCAGCGGCGGTAAGCTTAGAGCTCGTATCGGCGCGGTCGTGGCAAAGACCCAACCACGCCAAGGCAGGCACTTGCCCTTGACCGTCCTACATCTCATATCGGCCCAGCCAATCCATCCCCCCAATCTATCGATTTGAGCTCTCCCCCACCCTCCCCGACTATTGGTGCCACTTCCAACAACAAAAACCAGGAACACGCCATGACTGCCCGATTCCATAACCCGGTAGACACCCGCTTCGGCTGGGGCTGCCTGCAAGACCTGGCCAGTATCACTGCGCAGCAGACCGTCGCCCTCGTCACCTTCCCGGAGGCCCGTGGCCTGGGCTTGGTCGAGCGGATCCAGGGATTGCTGGGCGAGCGTCTGGTGTATGTCGTCGAGGATGTGCAGCCCAATCCCGATGTCGCGCAATTGCGTGAAACCTACGAGCGCTTCTGGCTGCAAGCCGGGGATTGCGATGTGGTGCTGGCCGTCGGTGGCGGCAGTGCGATTGATACGGCCAAGGCGCTGATTGTCGGCACTGAGTCCGGGCAGTTCGATGAATTACTGGGATTGTTGGCGACCGGCCAGCCGTTTGTGCCGGCGCACTGCAAAACCTTGATCGCTGCGCCGACCACGGCGGGCACCGGCAGTGAGGTGACGCCCTGGGCGACGATCTGGGATTCGGCCAGCCACAAGAAGTATTCCCTGCACCTGGATTGCACCTGGCCGAAGGTGGCGATTGTCGACCCACAGTTGATGCTGACCGTACCGGCCGGGGTCACGGTGTCGACGGGGCTGGACGCCTTGTCCCACGCGCTGGAGGCGATCTGGAACATCAATGCCAATCCGATTTCGGACACGTTCGCGGTATCGGCCATCGAGGACATCCTGGAATGCCTGCCACCGCTGCGGCGCGACCTCGGTAATCAGGAGTTGCGCTCGCGCATGGCCTTGGCCGCGCTCAAGGCCGGCCTGGCGTTTTCCAATACCAAGACTGCGCTGGCCCACTCCATTTCCTACGAGATGACCCTGCACCACGGCCTGCCCCATGGCATCGCCTGCTCCTTTACCTTGCCGCTGGTCCTTGGCTTGGCGTGGGGACATGACGCGGCGCGGGATCGCACCCTGCAACGGGTGTTCGGTGATGACCTGGACAAAGCCCAGACCCGGTTGCGCAACTTCCTGCATAGCCTGGAGGTAAAAACCGAGTTTGCCGATTACGGCGTCACGCCCACCGAGGCCGCCGCGATGATCCGCTTCGCCCTGCAAGGTGCACGCGGCAAAAACTTTATCGGTTCGAAAGCCGCCTAGGCTCAACGCAATTCAGTCTTTCCTCTTGCACCTGTAAAGGGTGCCACCCCGTCGCTGCGGCTTCGGGGGCGAATAACAATAAGGAAAACATCATGAATCGTGCACAAACCCTGCCTGTCCCTGCCGCTCGCTCGGCGTCGTTCCGTTTTGCCCAGTGGCGCATGCTGCTCGCGGCGATGTTTTGTTACCTGTTTTTCTACACCGGGCGCCAGACCTTCGGCTTCGCCATCCCGGGAATCCAGGCCGAGTTCGGCCTGACCAAGGAGGTGCTGGGCTGGATCTCGGCCGTCATGCTCTGGTCCTATGCCATCGGCCAGGCGATCAACGGCAACCTGGCCGATAAGTTCGGCGGACGGCGCATTATGACCCTGGGCGCGGTGCTGTCCTGTGGCGCCAACTGGGTCACCAGTTTTGCCAGTGGTTTTGCCGGATTGATCCTGCCGTGGGGCATCAACGGTTACTTCCAGGCCCTGGGCTGGGCGCCGGGCAGTCGCTTGATCTCCAACTGGTGGAGCGCCAGCGAGCGCGGCCGGGTCTATGGCTTCTACGTGTTCGCCGCCGGCTGCGCGTCGGTGCTGTCCTATGTGACCTCCATCGTGGTGTTGGAGGTGCTGCAACTGGAGTGGCGCTGGATCTTCCGCCTGCCGGTCCTATTGATGTTGGCCGGGGGCATCCTGTTTTACCTGGTAGCCCGTGAGCGCCCGCAGGACCTGGGCTTCGAACCCCTGGCCGAGACCGGCGTGGCCAACGCCGAGGATAAGGGCCATGAAGTGGCCCACGGTGAAGAGGAAACCTCGGCCCAGCGCTACAAGGCGGTGCTGAAAAACGCGCGCCTGATCATTGCCGCCGTGTCCCTGGGTTTCCAGAACGCTGCGCGCTACGGCCTGATCGTGTGGGTGCCAGTGCATTTCCTCGGCGCCAACTGGAAAAGCGGCGACAGCATGATCGATCCAAAGTGGATCACCGTCGCCCTGCCGGTGGGCATGGCCGTCGGCGCCCTGAGCAATGGCTGGGTGTCGGACAAGCTGTTCGGCTCCAAGCGCTACCTGGCGATCATGCTCTATATGTTCCTCGGCGCCGCGACCAGCCTGTGGATGTGGAGCCTGCCGCCCCATAGCGCGGTCGGCCTGGTGGCGCTGTTTCTCTGCGGGTTCTTTGTCTACGGCCCGGCGTCCAGCTTCTGGGCTTTGTGCCCGGACCTGGTGGGTGCCAAGCGCGCAGGCACGGCCACGGGTGTGATGAACTTCTCGTCTTATCTGTTCGCCGGCCTGGCAGAACCGCTGATCGGCAGTATGCTCGACAGTACCGGCAATACGTCGCTGATCTTCATCGTCGTCACCTCGGCCTGCCTGTGCAGCGCGGTGGTGGCCCTGTTTATCCGCCGTTGATGACCCGGCTCGGCTGATCCCTGGAACAGGATGTGTTATGTACCAGTACCACAAGTGGCTACGGTCCTTTCATGCGGTGGCGAAGACCGGCAGTTTCACCCTCGCCGCCGAGTACTTGAGCGTCGGCCAGCCGACTGTCAGCGAACAGGTCAACGGCCTGGAAAAGCAGTTCTCGGTGGAGTTGTTCCACCGCCGTGGGCGCTTTATCGAGATGAGCTCGGCCGGCCATGCGCTCTACGGGATCACCCAGGGCCTGTTCGGCCAGGAGGATGAGGCCATGCAACTGCTGCACAGCTTCAAGCAGCGCAAGACCGGGATGTTGCGCCTGGGCGCTGTTTCGCCGCCCATCGCCATGAACCTGACGTACGAGTTGATGCAGCGCCACCCGGATATCACGCTGGAGACCTCGTTTTCCCCGGAGAAGGAGACCCTCGACCGCCTGTTCAATTTTGATATCGACGTGGCAATCCTGGCCCTCTCGGAGTTTGACCAACGCTTCGATACGCAGCTGTACCGGCGTTACCCAATCATTGCGGTGGTGCGCGACGACCATCCCTGGGCTGCGCAGAAAGAGGTACACGTCGAGCAGATCAGCCAGGAGCGTTGGGTCATGCGCGAACGCAGCTCGCGCACCCGGCAACTGGTGGAAGAAAGCTGCAAGCGCCTGGGGGTGAACCTCAACTGCGTGATGCAGCTCAACAGCCGCGAAGCCATCGTGCATGCCATCGCCAAGGGTATCGGCATTGGCTTTGTATCGGCGGTGGAATACGCCGAAACGCCGGGTACCACACCGATCACCTTCGTCGACCACCCGTTTTCCATCGACTACCACCTGTGTTGCCTGGGCATCCGGCGCAACCGACCGATGATCGCCGAACTGTTCGAGGCCAGCCCCATACCGGCTACCTGATTCGCTTCACCCTTTTGCACTCAACCGGCTTACCTCGTGAATCGAGGGACGGCCTGCTCATACCCGAAAATGGAGATTGATCATGCATTACCAACAACCTTCTACGTTGCAAGCCGTGGTCCTGGACTGGGCCGGCACCGTCGTCGACTTCGGCTCGTTTGCGCCCACGCAGATTTTCGTCGAGGCCTTTGCCGAGTTCGGCGTCGCCGTGTCCCTGGAGGAAGCCCGCGGGCCGATGGGCATGGGCAAGTGGGATCACATCCGCACCCTGTGCAATCAGCCGCAGATTGCCGAGCGCTATCGTGCGGTGTTCAACCGCCAGCCGACCGACGCAGACGTCACCGCCCTGTACGAGCGTTTCATGCCGTTGCAGATCGAGAAAATCGCCCTGCACTCGGCACTGATTCCCGGTGCACTGGAGGCGATTGAAACCCTGCGTGCCAAGGGTTTGAAGATCGGCTCGTGCTCGGGCTACCCGGCGGTGGTGATGGCCAAGGTAGTCGAGTTGGCGCGGCAAAATGGCTATGTGGCCGATCATGTGGTGGCCACCGACGAAGTGCCCAACGGTCGCCCGCATCCGGCCCAGGCCCTGGCCAATGTGATCGCCCTGGGCATCAGCGATGTGGCGGCGTGCGTCAAGGTCGATGACACCTGGCCGGGAATCCTGGAAGGACGCAGTGCCGGCATGTGGACAGTCGCCCTGACCTGCTCGGGCAACGCACTGGGACGGACCTACGCGCAATACAAGGCGCTGCCGGCCGAAGAACTGGCGCAGGAACGCGAGCGTATTACACAGATGTTTGAAGGGTCACGGCCGCACTACCTGATCGACACCATCGTCGACCTGCCGGCAGTAATCGACGATATCAATGCGCGACTGGCACGCGGGGAAACACCTCAAGGCAGTTGAAATCGCTGCCAATCCTGCAGGAGCCGGTTTGCCGGCTCCTGCAATGGATTTGGGTGTATCGCGCTATTGCGCCTGAAAGGTCTCCAGATAGGTCAGCAGATTCTCGATCTTCTGCTGATCACTGATCCCCCAGAAAATCATGCGGGTGCCACTCACCACCTTTTTCGGGTTCTCGATATAGGCCGCGAGGGTTTCCCGCGTCCACACCACGCCCGAATTTTTCATCGCGGCGGAATACTGATAGTCCGCCGTGGTGCCCGCCAGCCGCCCGATCACCCCGTTGAGCTGTGGCCCAAAGCCGCCACGGGCGTTCAACCCGACACTGTGGCAACCGCCACAGGTCTTGGCGAACAGCCGGCCGCCTGCCTCGGCATCGCCTGCTGCCACCGCCGACGTGTTGAAAAGCATGGCCGTGAGTAACAGGGTCAGTAAGGCAGCGGGTTTCATCAGGGGCTCCAGGTCACGGGCTTCAGGCGGTAGAGGCGGCAATTATGCCTGCGGTTTACTTGTTCTCGTCCACGTTATTGAAGCGTGCCCGGTTGATCTGCCAAGGCAGGGCTGGCTGTGTGCGCTCTCGCTTGTGTTTGCCATGGCTGAAAACGTGCGTTTGCAGTTCCAGGAAGTGCCGGTCGCGCCCTACCTGTTCAAACGTCACAACAAAAAAGATCAGCGGTTTGCTGGCTTCGGCCCAGAGGTTGGAAACCCTCTCGATAGCTGCGGGCAAATGGCTAATGGTGCTGTAGGAGATGAACGTGGAAAACGCCGCAGGTTCAGATTGCTCCAACAGCTTGGTGATTTCCTTCACTTTTTCGTTATGAGGCTCGTCCCACTCCCATTCGACATGGGACAGGACGCTTTTGTCAGGGAATCTCAATACGGCATCAGTGCGCCGGCTCTGTTCGAAATAGGCGCGCGCGCCGAGCAACTTGGCACACTCGCGTATCACCAGCCCCACATGAATTGTCCAGCCGGCACGGTTGGTAACAGCATCGACCTCCACCGGAAAATCCTGGTACCACAGGCAATTGAACAGGGTGATGAAGTCGCGTTCGATCTGTTTCATTTTCTTCCTTGACTTTGACTGAATAAATAGCAAAGAGCCATCACTCTAAATCAGCCGAAGAAAAGTCGCGCCCTCCCCCGCAAAACATTTGGACACAGCCATTCAATTGCCATCACTCCCGCCCTCTGTTTGCATGCGCACTTTCCATCAGCACGTGAGTTCAAGGAGAGATCAATGAGAACCATGGTGGTCGGTGCAAGCAAAGGTTTGGGCAGGGCATTTATGGAAGGCTTGGGCGGCGTGGGGGATACCTTGATCGGGGTCTCGCGCAGCCGTCCTACAGGCTTGATATCCAGCAGCGGCGCCGAAGTGTCATGGGTGGAAGCCGACCTTGGCCAGCCGGCGCAAGCCGCGCAGGTCATCTCGCAGGCGGTGGCACAGGACGGCCTGGATACGCTGATCTATAACCTGGGTATTTGGGAAGAACAGGCGTTCGATGAGGCCTACAGCTTCCTCAAGGATGAAGACACGCAGTTGGAGGCCATTGTCAGCTGCAACATCACCGCCCCCTTGCTGCTGATCAAGCGCCTGCTGCCCGTGCTGTTAAAAAGCCCCAACCCACGCATCATCTTTACCGGCTCTACCTCAGGCCTGCCACAGAGTGGGCGCCCGGAGGTGACGTTCGGCGCGTCGAAGTTCGCCTTGCGCGGCATGGCCGATGCCTTGCGTGAAGGTTATCGGCACCAGCGCCTGGGCGTGACCTGCCTGAACCTGGGCTACCTGAATACCGAGGATCCATTGAGCACCTCCCGCCTTGAGGCCGAGCAGCGTGGCGACGGGCAGTTGATCCCGGTACACGACGTGGTGCAAGTGGTGCGCATGGCCTTGAGCCTGTCATCGGCCAGCTTTGTCAAAGAGCTGACTTTGCCGGCCCTGCTGGACGAACGCTTCTGACGGAACAGGCCGAATCTTCAGACAGCCAGATAAAGCGCCATCAGGCACAACGGCACCAACACCAGCCCCAGCAGCATCATGAACACCACACTCATGGCGTTGGTCCGGGGCGTGCCGACGTGGCTGACAAAGCCCATGCACAGCCGTCGCAACAGCTCCGCGCCTCGGGCGAATTGATAGACTACGCCGATGGTGAGTAGCGAGAGGGTTCCGGTCGCAGCGCAGTAAAACAGGATCGGCTCAGGCATGAAGTAACTGGAGATAAAGCCTTCGGAGGTGGCATAGATAAACGTCACGGGCTGAAACAGCGCGATCGAATACAGCACATTGCGCAACGGGTTGAACGCGATCGTCGGCCGCACTTCGTCAGCGGGCAACATGGCGTACAGCTCGTTCATGTCCGACCAGCGAAACCAGTAGACCGCCACACTGAACAACAGGTAGGCCAAGGCAATCGTCGCCGAAAAGCACCCCAGGAACTGCCACGAACCAAACCCGCGACGCGTTCCCACGTTGATGCTCCATTTGGTCAACTGGATGGTCACGCAGTCGATCACCATCGCCACCAGCAGCCCCTTGCCGTAGAAGTCCTTGATGGCTTGCAGCACATTCGGCGGCGGCGGCACATTGAACACGTGCTCGGGATTTTTAAACAGGTAGAGATCCAGCAGCCACACCACAAAAAACACCAGCGACACGAGCAAGGTGTACAGCGGGATACTGATCAGTTGGCGCCGGGCGAGGTACGTTTGCCCGAACACCCGTTGGAAGAGGTTGGCCCACAACTGGGCGATCCCGATAAAGCGGTCGCGGCCAAGGCTCATGCCGCCCAAGGTCTTGAGTATTTCCAGGCGGCTTTTCTGGGTGGTAAACGCGACGGCGACCAATACCCCGGTACACCCGAACAACACGGTGGCAACGACGATCAACGCCCCAATCAGTTCTTTCACACTCGCATCCCTTGCTGTGAAGTTACGTGGCCCACATCCTGGCTTATCCCACCCGCGGCTCGCAAGCAGCGGCCGTTTTATCCACGCTGGCGACACGCCCAAGTGACCACCCATCGAATAAAAAATATTCAGTAGAACCTATCCCGTGGCCTGCCACTCCACCTTACTCAACCCAGATGGTGGAGTAAGGATCATGGCTCAGCCATCGATATTGGTACTGGAAGACGACGAGATCATTCGCTCGTTGATGGTGGATGTGCTGGAGGAGTTCGGCGCGGTGGTGACCTCGTTCCCATCGGCCGATGAAGGGATGATTTTTCTGGAGCGGACCAGTGATCCGGTAGACCTGATTGTCAGCGATATCCAGATGCCCGGCCTGCTCAACGGGTATGACCTGAGCAAGGTCGTGGCCCATCGCTGGCCGTCCTTGCCGGTGGTGCTGACCTCGGGCAATACGGTGATGGCGGCGCAACTGGGCAATACGGTGAAATTCCTGCCCAAGCCATGGAGCACCGAGCGCCTGCTTGACTGTGTGCAGTCGGCATTGGTGCAGGGTACCTCCCTGCACTGATAGCGTCACAACACGGCGGCAATCGAACTTCGCGATAAGGTGTGGGGTCTGTTTTTGAATATTGGGTTATTTTTCTGACAACAACGTCAGATTTTTTACCTGACTTTTCAGATACAGACGACGGGACAAACAGAATCGTTGCCCGCCCTTCACCCACGCGTCAGCCATGGTTTGCCCTGGCCGACCAGTCCGAGCTTACTGCATGCATCCACAGGCCCATGACGTCGCGGCGCCCTCCCTGCTTGAAGCCTTGCGCGCAGGCACAGCCCTGCTCCATGTGGCCCTGGAAAAACGCTTGCCATTCTTTTCCCCGCAGCTGGATGCCGACGGGTATCGGCGTTTGTTTGAGGCTTACTACGGTTTCTACCACCCGCTGGAATCACGACTGTACGACTGCGCCTTGATTCCTGTGGGATTCAACCAGGCGCTGCGGGTGAAAACTCCTACCCTACACAGTGACCTGATTGCCCTGGGCCTCACCAGCCAGGCGATTGCCGCCCTGCCCCTCTGCCCTCGCCTGCCACGCCTCGACACCCCGGCCGCCTGCCTGGGCGTGTTGTATGTGCTCGAAGGCGCGACCCTCGGCGGCCAGGTACTGCGCCGGGAGATGGCCCGGCGCCTGGCGCTGGACGCCAGCAATGGCGGCGCCTTTCTCGATATATACGGCACCGAGACTGGTCGGCGCTGGAAAGACTTTCTCGACTACTTGGGCCACGTCCCGCTGGACGACCTCGGCCGGCAGCAGGCGGAGGACGCGGCCTGCTCGACATTCAGCTGTTTTGAGCAATGGCTCGACAGCCAGGAGGTACTGCTATGAAACCCGAAGATTTTGAAGAACTGCTGGCCAACTGTGCCGACGAGCCGATCCGCTTCCCTGGCGCGATCCAGCCTCATGGCGCACTGCTGACCCTGCGCGAACCGGACCTGCAGATCGTGCAAGTCAGCGCCAACGTGGCCAGCCTGTTCAATCACCCGCCTGAGACCTTGCTTGGCCAGCCACTGGATACGCTGTTGGGCGCGGACAACGCGCGCACGGTGCAGCAGATCGCCAGTCAACTTAACTTTATCGACGCCCCGGCGCTGCATGTCACCCTCAACGGGAGCGAGTTCGAAGGCCTGCTGCACCGCCATCAAGGCGTGCTGGTGCTGGAGTTCGAGCCACGCTACGAGCACTTCCAGCCCAAGTCGGTGAACGGCCGCGCCAGCAACCTGGGCAAGATGTTGCAACGTTTGCAGTCGGCGAAAACCCTGCAAGCCTTGTACGAAATCAGCGTGAGCGAAATCCAGGCCATGACCGGCTATGACCGTGTGCTGATTTATCGCTTCGAAGAGGAAGGCCACGGCCAGGTCATCGCCGAAGCGTCCGCGCCGTCCATGGAACTGTTCAACGGCCTGTTCTTCCCGGCGTCCGACATTCCGGAACAGGCCCGCGAGTTGTACCGCACCAACTGGCTGCGAATCATCCCCAATGCCGACTACGAGCCGGTGCCGCTGCTACCCAAGCTGCACCCGGACACCGGGAAACCGCTGGATTTGAGCTTCGCCACCCTGCGCAGCGTGTCGCCGATCCACTGCCAGTACATGAAGAACATGGGCGTGCTGTCGTCCATGAGCATCTCGCTGATGAAAGGCGACAAATTGTGGGGGTTGATCAGTTGCGGCAACCGCGAGCCGCTGCACGTGCCCAACGACCTGCGCACCACCTGCCAGACCATCGGCCAGGTGCTGTCGTTGCAGATCAGCGCCATGGAGGCCCTGGATATCAGCCGCCAGCGTGAAGAAAAAGTCGAGGCCCTGGACACACTCAACCAGGCAATGAGCGCGTCAGCGGACACGGTGTTCGACGGCCTGGCCCAATGCCCGCAGGTGTTGATGGACCTGGTCCTGGCCGGTGGCGTGGCGATCATTGAGGGCCAGCAACTGCATCGCTATGGCAACTGCCCGGAACCGGCGCAGATCCGCGCCTTACACAAATGGCTGCAGGACACCGGGCAACCGGTGTTTGCCAGCCACCACCTGTCAGCGGTCTACCCGCCCGCAGCCGACTATCAGCCAGTGGCCAGTGGCGTCCTGGCCATGAGCCTGCCCAAGCCGGTGGACAACGGCGTGCTGTGGTTCCGCCCGGAAGTCAAAGAGAACATCCAGTGGAGCGGCGACCCGCAGAAACCGCTGGCCCTGGAAAAATCCGACGCGGGCCTGCGCCTTCGCCCACGCACCTCGTTTGAAATCTGGAAGGTGGAAATGGCTGGCATCTCCACCAAGTGGAGCTCTGGCGACCGTTTCGCCGCCAACGACCTGCGCCGTTCGGCCCTGGAAAACGACCTGGCCCGCCAGGTCCTGCGCGAGCAACAAGCGGTGCGCGCCCGGGATGAACTGGTGGCGGTGGTGTCCCATGACCTGCGCAACCCGATGACCGTGATTTCAATGCTGTGCGGCATGATGCAAAAGGCGTTCAGCTCTGATGGCGCCCACACCTCGCGGCGAATTTCCTCGGCCATCGACACCATGCAGCAGGCCGCCGCGCGCATGAATGTGTTGCTGGAGGATTTGCTAGACACCTCAAAGATCGAGGCGGGCCGCTATACCGTCAAGCCGGTGCCCCTGGACGTCAGCCAGATCCTCGAAGAAGCCTATGCGCTGCTGGCGCCCCTGGCCCAGGAAAAGGGGGTTGACCTGTCGTTCAACGCCGAACCCGGCCTGCAGATCAACGCCGACCCGGAGCGTTTGTTCCAGGTACTGTCGAACCTGATCGGCAACGCCATCAAGTTCACCCCGCGCCAGGGCAAGATCGGGATTTCGGCGATGAGCAATGGCGAGGAGATTGTGTTTGCGGTGCGCGACTCCGGCGAAGGCATTGCCCCTGACCAACTGCCCCACGTGTTTGATCGCTACTGGACCCTGACCGAAAACAACCCCACGGGCAGCGGCCTTGGGCTGTACATCACCCAGGGCATCGTCAAGGCCCACGGCGGGCGGATCGAAGCCGAAAGCGAGCTGGGGCGTGGCAGTGAATTCCGCTTTACCGTCCCCAAGGTCACGCAGCCCCCATGCTGACCGCGCGGCCCACTGTGCCTACCTCTGTGGCGAGCGGGCTTGCCCGCGCTGGGCTGCGCAGCGGCCCCCTTCAGACCTCTACGGTGTGTCAGGCATACCATAGCGCCCGGTTTTGGGGCTGCTGCGCAGCCCAGCGCGGGCAAGCCCGCTCGCCACAACCACATCACAAAACTCAGAGCCAGACCGCATCCCATAATGGGTAGTCACCGATATGCTCCACCAGCCCTGCCCTCAGCGGATTGGCAATAATATAGCGAGCGATTTTCCGGTGGTCCTCTTCAGCCCTCACCGCACGGTCATGATAACCACGCTGCCAAAACGGCCCCGTGGTACCGCGAGCACGGTTTATCGTCAGCGTGCTCCGGGACTTGGTCCGCCCCATGACTTGCGCCAACCCCATCTCTTGCAGCTCAAACAGCCAATGAAGGTGATCCGGCATAATGACCCAGGCCAGCGAGTTGACCTGGCCTGAGTCATGGGTACGCTTAAGCTCGGCCACCAACAATCGGCCCAGGCGCAGATCACGGAACAATGGCCGTCGCCCATACACGACGGCGGTTATCAGATAGGATCGGCCTGGCTCCGAGTACCGGCCACGGCGTAACAAATGAGAGTCTGGCTGACGAAGCATTCCTTTGCGCCTTTGAACAATAAGTACATGTCGAGGCTAGCAGCGGATATCAGCCAATGACCGTAAGATTGGTGAACACATGTATCCGCTTGCCACAGTGAGCCTGCTTTGACAAAACACCGACATCCACTGCGTTAACCTACCCAGTCCAATCCCGCACAGAGCCGTGTTTTCATGCTGCAACCCGACACATTGCCCGCCGTCCTCGCCGGCCCCTTATTGCGTCGCCTGGAGCCGGGCCGCCTGGTGTTGTGGCTGGTGGGCAGTCGCGCGCTGGCATTGACCTTGCGGCTGCAGTTCTGTCAGGACGAAGGCGAACAGTCCCTGGATATCGACCTCGACGCCACACGCTGCCAGGTCATTGCCGTGGGCCGCGCGGCGTTTATCCACCTGATTGATGTGTCGCTGGCCACGCCGCTGCCCCAGGACGTGCCCATCCGTTATGACCTGCTGATCGAGGGTGGCGCCGGCATCGCCCAATGGGCCCCGCATCTGTTGTACCCAGGCGCCCAGGCCCCGGACTTCATCCTGCACAGCCGTATCCGCCAGTTGCTGCACGGTTCTTGCCGCAAACCCCACCATTACGCCGACGAGGGCCTGCTCTGCGCTGATCGCCTGTTGGCCGCCGACCGCAGCCTGGCCCAGCGCCCGGCGTTGTTGATGATGAGTGGCGACCAGGTGTACGCCGACGATGTGGCCGGGCCGATGCTGCGCGCCATCCATGGGCTGATTGCGCGCCTGGGCCTGTTCGATGAGCACCTCGATGGCGCCGTGGTGGACGACAGCGCCAAACTCTACGACCACCCTGCCAGCTATTACCATCGCGCCGATCTGTTGCCGGCCCTGGAGAGCAACGAGACCCTGCGCGAACGCTTTTTTGGCGGGGTGAAAAAGCCGATCTTCACCAGCAGCACCGCCGACAACCACCTGGTGACCTTCGCTGAAGTCATGGCCATGTACCTGCTGGTCTGGTCGCCCACCCCCTGGACCCTGATCGCCACACAGCCGCCCACTCGGCTCACTGCCGAGGAACGGGCGCGCTACGCCCGCGAACAGGTGCCTGTGGATAAGTTTCGCGACGGTCTGGGCGGTGTGGCCCGGGTGTTCGCCCATGTGCCGTGCCTGATGATTTTCGATGATCACGACATCACCGATGACTGGAACCTCAGCGCCCAGTGGGAACAGACCGCCTATGGCCATCCGTTCTCCAAACGCATCATCGGCAACGCCTTGCTCGCCTATATGCTCTGCCAGGGCTGGGGCAACAACCCCGATGCCTTCGCCGCGCTTGTGGAAAAAACCCTGGCCCTGAGCGCGACGGCCCAGCAGCACGACAACCATTTACCCGCGCCCGCCCAGGACCAATTGCTCGAAGAACTCCTGCAGTTTCAACAGTGGCATTACGTGCTGCCCACCACCCCGGCGCTGGTGGTCATCGACACCCGTACGCGTCGCTGGCGCAGTGAATTCACCCTCAAGCAACCGTCCGGCCTGCTGGACTGGGAAGCCTTGAGTGAGCTGCAACAAGAACTGCTCGACCACCCTTCGGCAATCATCGTGTCGCCCGCGCCGATCTTCGGCGTCAAGCTGATCGAGACGGTACAGAAAGTCTTCAGTTGGTGCGGTTACCCACTGTTGGTCGATGCCGAAAACTGGATGGCCCACCGTGGCGCCGCGCAGGTGATCCTGAATATCTTCCGCCACTCGCGCACCCCAGGTAACTACGTGATTCTGTCGGGGGATGTGCACTACTCGTTCGTCTACCAGGTGCTGATCCGCCATCGCAACGGCGGGCCGAATATCTGGCAGATCACCAGCAGCGGCATCAAGAACCAATTCCCGCCGCGCCTGCTGGAATGGTTCGACCGCCTCAACCGCTGGCTCTACTCACCACGCTCGCCCCTGAACTGGCTGACCCGGCGCCGGCGCATGCAAGTGGTGCCGTATATCCCGGAACATGCCGAAGCGGGAGAGCGTCTGTGGAACAGTGCCGGCATCGGCCAGGTGTTTTTCAATGAGCAAGGGCAGCCGGAGGCGATTTACCAGCACAACGCCAACGGCTCGGCTCCTACCCGCATGGTGGAACCGCTCTAGCTTGGCCATCAACAATAATGGCGTTTAGCCACAATTTTACCCAGGCAAACCTCGCTGTACAGTACGCCCAGCCACGGAGTATCGGCGTTAACACCTGACTGGCCACAATGAGCCGGCATCCTCGCAGGGAGCGCGCAGATGGGCGATACATCCGATTTGGATCCGTTGAACAGTGAGCTTTTCGACGTCAACGCCGACCTGGTCCATGCCATCATGGAACTGGTCAGCGATGGAATCTGGGACTGGAATGCCAACACCGGGTTTGTCTATCGCAACCCCGGCTGGTACGAAATGCTCGGTTACGATCACCATTCCCTGGAAAACACCGTCTTCACCTGGGAAAGCGTGATCCACCCCGACGATTACCCCCATGTGATGAAAGTCTTCGATGACTACATCAATAGCCGCACCCCTCACTATCAAGCCGAATACCGCTGTCGAAAAAAAGACGGTACCTGGCTGTGGATCGAAGACCGTGGCTACATCATTGCCCGCAATGCCGATGGCTCGGTGTCGCGCATGGTCGGCGCCCACCGCAGCATTCATGAGCGCAAACGCTCCCTGGAACAGCTTGAGCGGCGCAACCAATCCCTTGAAGCGCTGGTGGCTGAACGCACCCGCGAACTGTCGCGGGTCAACCAGCAACTGCAGTTACAGCTCGAGGAAAACCGCTCCCTGGCCGAGCGCGATACCTTGACCCGCATCGCCAACCGCTATCGCCTGGAAAAAGCCCTGCTCGAAGAGTGTGCGCGCGCTCAGCGGTTTCGTCTGCCGCTGGCGGTGATTGCCATGGATGTCGATGACTTCAAGTTGATCAACGACCAGCATGGACACGCCGTGGGCGATGCCACCCTGCTGCGGGTAGTCGAATGCCTGGAGCATTGCGTGCGTCAGGGCGACCTGCTGGCACGTTGGGGGGGCGACGAGTTTATGCTGATTATGCCCAAGAGCACCGTGGAAACCGCCCGGATACTGGCCGAGCGCATTCGCCGGGCGGTGCTCGACCTGCCTCCCATGGGCGATTTCAACGTGACCCTGAGCCTGGGGGTGGTACAGCGCCTCGATGGCGAATCACCCGCCGACCTGATGGCCCGGGCGGACCAGGCGCTGTACCGGTCCAAGGCCGCGGGCAAGGACCGGGTTTCGCAATAACCGTTAGCGCACCGGCGGCGCGTACTGGATGCCGCCGTTGTTCCACAGCGCATTGAGGCCGCGCGGGATCTTCAGCACGCTGCCCTGGCCAATGTTGCGCTCGAACACCTCGCCATAGTTGCCTACTTGCTTGACGATCTGCACCACCCAGTCCTTGCGCAGCTTCAAATCCTTGCCGTACTCCCCATCGGCCCCCAGCAGGCGG
Source organism: Pseudomonas sp. FP2294 (assembly GCF_030687625.1). Lineage (NCBI taxonomy): Bacteria > Pseudomonadati > Pseudomonadota > Gammaproteobacteria > Pseudomonadales > Pseudomonadaceae > Pseudomonas > Pseudomonas sp. FP2294. The sequence goes on along the minus strand of NZ_CP117441.1, from coordinate 1,093,183 downwards.
GCGATGTCGGGGTTCTTGGTGGTCTTGGCCTGTTCCTCGACGTTCTTCGAGGTGATGCCCATTTCCTCGGCATTGAGCATGGCAAACAGCGTCCACTTGACGATGCTGAACCAGTCGTCATCACCCTTGCGCACCAGCGGGCCCAGGGGTTCCTTGGAGATCACTTCCGGCAGCACGATAAACTCATCCGGGTGCGCCATCTTGATCCGCTGGGCGTACAGGCCCGACTGGTCGGTGGTCAGCACGTCGCAACGGCCGGCTTCCAGGCCCTTGGCACTTTCATCGGCGGTGTCGAAGGTGATCGGGGTGTATTTCATGCCATTGGCACGGAAGTAATCCGAGACGTTCAACTCGGTGGTGGTGCCGGCCTGGATACAGATGGTCGCGCCATCCAGCTCCTTGGCGTGGGCCACTCCCAGCTTGGTATTCACCAGAAACCCGATACCGTCGTAATAGGTCACGCCGGTAAACACCAGGCCCATTCCGGAATCCCGGGAGCTGGTCCAGGTGGTATTGCGCGAGATCACGTCGATTTCCCCGGATTGCAACGCGGTGAAGCGCTCCTTGGCGGTCAGTTGGGTGAATTTGACCTTCGAAGCATCGCCAAACACGGCGGCGGCAACGGCATGGCACACATCAACGTCGATGCCGGTCATCTTGCCCTGGGCGTCCGGCACGCCGAAGCCTGGCAAGCCGTCGCTGACCCCACATTGGATAAAGCCCTTTTTCTGGATCGCGTCCAGGGTCGCGCCTGCGTGAGCGGTGCCGGCCAGGCCCAGGACAGTGGCGGCGGTGAGTGCTGCCAGGGTGGATTTCAGATGCTGCATGCAAGGCTCTCCGTGTTGGATTTTATTATTTGGCGCCGCAAACCCGGGCCAGTTTATTTATAGTGTTGCCGGTCAGTATCAACGGCTTTACACCTGGGTCACAAATGACGTTTAGGCAAAGGCTCCTTCCTGTTTGGAATGAACTCCCATGATCTCAAAACGCTTGACCCCTTCGATGACTGCCCTGCAATGCTTCGAAGCCGCTGCCCGGCACCTGAGCTTCACCCGTGCCGCCGAAGAACTGCACCTGACCCAAAGTGCGGTGAGCAAGCAAGTGGCGCAACTGGAGGAAATGCTCTGCCACAAGCTCTTCGAACGCGTGCGCCAGCGTCTGTACCTGTCGCCGGCGGGCTCGCTGTACCTGGCAGAAGTGCACAAGATCCTGACCCAGGTGGATATCTCCAGTCGCTATATCCTCACCTACGGTGGTGAAACCGAGGTGCTGCGCATCGCCACCCAACCGACCTTCGGCGACCGCTGGCTGGTGCCCAAGCTCAAGGACTTTGCCGCCCGTCATCCGAATATCCACCTGGATGTGCGCAACGAGCTCGAACCCTTCGACGTGCTGCAGGCCAAGGCCGATATCGCGTTCTTCTTCGGCCAGGGGTCATGGCCGGGGGCCACCTGCATTGAGCTGTTTCGCGAAGCGGTAGTGCCGGTGTGCGCACCGGGGTTTGTCGCCCAGGGCAGCGACGCTTCATCGCAACACACCTTGCTGCAATGCACCTCACGGCCCGAGGCCTGGCACGAGTGGTTCCTGGAACAGGGCCTGCATTCACAGAACAGCTACCACGGGCCGCGCTTCGACACGTTCTACATGTGCATACGCGCGGCGCAATCGGGTTACGGCGTGGCACTGGTGCCGCACTACCTGGTGGCTGACGAATTGGCCCAGGGCAGCCTGGTGGTGCCATGGGACTATGCGATGCCCAGCAGTGGCGCGCACTTTATCGCCCATGCCGAGCATGCTGGGGAGATTCCCAAGGTGAAGGCGTTTTTGCAGTGGATGGTGGAGTACACCCACTCTCACTGTGGGGGCGGGCTTGCCTGCGATGGTGGTGTATCAGTCAACTGATGGGCTGCCTGATGCTCCCCCATCGCGGCATAGGTATCTACACACTCTCTTCTGGGTATGTGTACATATCCGTTGCTTCGGTAACGGCGGCTATTGGTTCCGCTCTTACAGCGGGTCACTTTTGGAAAAGAGCCCCAAAAGTAACCAAAAGGGCTCTTGCCCCACCACTCGGCACCTCGCCTAGGCTCGGTGTGCCCGTCATCCGACATTGATTTGGGGGGCCGCCGCGATGGGCCATCCCTGGCCCAGCGCGGCTAACCCGGCGTCCTGCCGGGTTACCCCCCAAATCAATATCGGATGACGGCCAGCGTGGTTTAACGGGGCGCCTAAGATCAAAATCACAAGCAAAGCGAGGCGGCCTTAGAGCCGACCTGATCGTCGAGATGTACGCATATACCTGTGGGAGCTGGCTTGCCTGCGATGGCGGTGTATCAGCCAATACATTTATCGACTGATACACCGCCATCGCAGGCAAGCCAGCTCCCACAGGGGGAATGCAGCTTCGCGCTCTGGCTCTGCTGTTGCTCTGCTGTTGCTCTGCTTTTGCTCTGCTTTTGATCTGGCTTTTGATCTTGATCTCAGGCGCCCCGTTAAACCACGATGGCCGCAGGCAGGTATTGCGCAGTGGGCACCCCGGCATGGATGCCGGGGTAGCCGCGACACGGCCAGGGATGGCCGATCGCGGCGGGCCCACGGAGCAATGCCTGGCTGCGGGCATGCCGAGCCTAGGCGAGGCACCGAGTGGTGGGGCAAGAGCGCTTTGCTTACTTTGGCGCTCTTCCAAAGTGAGCCGCCGTAAGGGCGGAACCCTAAGTGGCCGTGACCGCAGCAACGGATATGTACACATCCCCAACAACCAAATCAACCAACCCATCTGCTGACTGATACACCACCATCGCGGGCAAGCCCACTCCCACAGCAAAGCCATTGCCACATCCCGATTTTTGCGAATGACCCGGCGACTTTATTTCGTTTGCCGGGCCACCGCGCTCGCGGCTTAGATAGGCGCAAACCGCCCTTTTGCGAGCCCGTGATCCATGAGCCACGAAACCATCAGCCAGTCGATTTCCATCGTCCATCCCATCTGCCTGAGCCACGGGCGCAACGCCGAAGTCTGGGACACCGAGGGCAAGCGCTATATCGACTTTGTCGGCGGCATTGGCGTGCTCAACCTCGGCCATTGCCACCCGACTGTGGTCGAGGCGATTCGCGAGCAGGCTACCCGGCTCACCCATTACGCCTTCAATGCCGCGCCGCACGCGCCCTATATCCAGTTGATGGAGCGCCTCAGCGCCTTTATCCCGGTGGCTTACCCGGTCAGCGGCATGCTGACCAACAGCGGCGCCGAAGCCGCCGAGAACGCGCTGAAGATCGTCCGTGGCGCCACCGGCCGCACCGCCGTGATTGCTTTTGACGGCGGCTTCCACGGGCGCACCCTGGCCACCCTCAACCTCAACGGCAAGGTGGCGCCCTACAAGCAAAAAGTCGGCGTGCTACCCGGCCCGGTTTATCACCTGCCCTACCCCAGCGCAGACAATGGCGTGACCACAGACGATGCACTCAAAGCCATGGAGCGCCTGTTCAGCGTCGAAATCGACATCGCCGACGTGGCCTGTTTCATCCTCGAACCGGTGCAGGGCGAAGCCGGTTTCCTGGCCCTCGACATTCCCTTCGCCAGAGCCCTGCGGCGCCTGTGCGATGAACACGGCATTCTGTTGATCGCCGACGAAATCCAATCCGGCTTTGGCCGCACTGGCCAGCGTTTCGCCTTCTCACGCCTGGGCATCGAACCCGACCTGATCCTGCTGGGCAAAAGCATCGCCGGCGGCGTGCCCCTGGGCGCCGTGGTCGGACGCAAGGCCTTGCTGGACAACCTGCCCAAAGGCGGCCTGGGCGGCACCTATTCCGGCAACCCGATCGCCTGCGCGGCCGCCCTGGCCACCCTGGATGTGATGAGCGACGAACACCTGCAAGCCTGGGGCGAACAACAGGAAGCCGCGATCTGCGGGCGCCATGCCGCCTGGCAGGCGAAAAAAATCTCGCCCTACCTCGGCCGCCTGACCGGCGTCGGCGCCATGCGCGGTATCGAGTTGGTCAACCCCGACGGCAGCCCAGCCAGCGCCCAACTCCAACAACTGCTGAACCTGGCCCGCGACGCAGGATTGCTGCTGATGCCCAGCGGCAAGGCCCGGCATATCATCCGCTTACTGGCCCCGCTGACCATCGAGCCGGCGGTGTTGGAGGAAGGCTTGGATATTCTGGAGAAATGCCTGGCACAGCTCGACGCGCCGGCATGTCGCAGATGACCCAGCGGGCTCTGGAGCGAGGCGATGCGGCTGTCACCCTCGGCCTGTCTGTGCTGCAGGTACTGGGTTTGGGACAGGACATAGCCCATATCGCCGCCAAAGGTGGCGATTGGCAACGGATACTGATTGCTCCAGGCAGAACATTGGGCGGCGCACGTCCAATGCGACGGCCACCTGCGGATCGCCAATGGCCGACATTGGCCAACGCCATGGACGTATCTCGTCAAGAACAGGATCGGATGAGCCGGGAATTCAGGCTGGCGCTGTAGGAGCCGACAAGTCGGCCCCTACAGGGTTGAGGTCAGTAACGCGCGTCCACCGGCTTACCGCCGTTCGGCCAGTCCTTCACCTTGTCCGGGAAGTCCGGGCGTGGTTTTTGCGAGAAGTAGGCGGCAACGTCTACCGCTTCCTGGTCCGACAAGCCGCCCTGGCCCAACGGGAATTTCTCGTGGAAGCCGATCGGCATATTGCGTTTGACGAACGCGGCCGCCGTGTAGGTGCGGGCCATGCCAGCGCCGATGTTGAAGGACTGGTCGCCCCACAACGGTGGGTACACCAGGCTGCCGTCGGCACGGGCCAGGCCCTCGCCGTCGCTGCCGTGGCACACCGCGCATTGCTTGGCGTAGACCTGCTCGCCATTGGCCAGGTCGGGCTTGATGGCCGGGTCGATCTTGCCGACACCACGGCCAGGGACTTTATCCTCGGGCTTGGTGTTGTTTTTCATCCAGTCGAAGTACGCCACCATCGCCTGCATATCCGCCGATTGAGGCGGTATTGGCTTGCCGTTCATCGAGCGGCGGAAGCAGCCGTTGATGCGCTCCTCCAGGCTCACCACCTTGCCGGCACGTGGGGCGTAGCTGGGGAAGAAGGCCGACACGCCCACAAACGGCGAGCCATCTGCCACGGTGCCAGCGTTGAGATGGCAACTGGTGCAGTTCAGCGCGTTGCCGACATTGTCTGGCAGCAGTTCCTTGGTTTGCAGGTGCAGGCGCATGCCGCGGACCACTTGATCGGCATTGGATGCTGCCAGCAGGTTGGCCAGGCGCGGCGTCTCGAACGCCGAGGAGTCGGTGCTCACCGGGTTGAGTTGGTCACGCATTTTCTTCACCTGGGCGGTGCTGATCGGCGTGCCTTCGTTGCCCCAGCGTGTGCGCACAAAGGTGAGGATTTCCGCCACTTCGTTGTTCGCAAGCCTGGCAAAGCCCGGCATGGTGTAGACCCGTGGATGGGCGGCGGTCTCGGCGGTTTCCCAACCGGTCAGGGTGATGTGCAGCAACGAGGTCGGGTTGCTGGCAACCACGCCGGTGTTGCCGGCCAATGCCGGGAACAGGCCCTTCACGCCCGCGCCATCGCTGCGGTGGCAATCGCTGCAGAACTGCATATAGCCCAGGCCGCCACGGCTGGTGAACAAGTCCTTGGGCAGTTCGGCCGGGCCTTTGGCGACGGCCGGCATCGGCAGGTCATCCTTGCCCGGTGGCAGGGATTTGAGATAGGTCGCAATGGCCGTCAGGTCAGCATCCGTGAAGTGCTGGGTGCTGTGCCGGATCACGTCCACCATGTTGCCCGATACCGTGGCAAAGCGGTTCTGCCCGGTCTTGAGCAGTTGCACGGTGTCTTGCACCGTCCATAGGTTGCGCAGGCTCAAGGCGCGCCAATGCTCGACGGTTTCCCCGCCCAGGTAATGCTCGCCGCTGCTGCCGGCGTCGCTCATGGCTTTTTCCTGGAAGGCGATACCGCGCGGGGTGTGGCACGAGCCACAGTGGCCGAGGCCCTGGACCAGATAGGCGCCCCGGTTGAGCACGGCATCCCGGGCCGGGTCGGGCTGGAACGGTTGCTTGTCGAGGAACATGAAATTCCACAACGCCAGGCCCCAGCGCTGGTTGAACGGGAAGCCCATGTCGGCTTCGAGGTTGGCCTGTTTCACCGGCTCGACGGCGTGCATCAGGTAGGCGAACAAGGCACGCATGTCCTCTTCGCTCATCTTCGCGTAGGACGGATACGGCATCGCCGGGTACAGGTTCATACCCGCCGGCGTCACGCCTTCGCGCATCACACGGTCGAACTGTTCGAAGGTATAGGCACCAATCCCGGTCTCGCGGTCCGGGGTAATGTTGCTGGAGTAGATGATGCCCATGGGCGTGCTCAGCTCCAGGCCACCCGCCATCTCGGGGCCTTGCTTGGCGGTGTGGCAGGCGATGCAGTCACCCAATTGGGCAACGTATTTGCCCTGGGCAATCAGTTCGGTATCGGGTTTGGCGGGTTCGTTGGCGTGCAGGGGAAGCGCAAGACACAGCGTCGCCCCCATCCAGGCCAAACGTGACAGAGAAAGGGCCATCGCATTATTCCTTTAATAACCTGGCCGGGGGGTTGGCCCCTGGGTACAGGTTTGTCTGCGTTTTTATGAGGTCATCAGGCGGACAACCGGGGCTTTGTAAGCCCCGGTTTGTTGTAGCGGATTTTCGAGGGGAGCCCGTTGATATGGATCAGGCCGAGGGCGGTTCAGGCGTTTTGCAGGTAGTGCGCGGCGTCGAGCTCGATCATCACCGGTTGACGGCTGTCGACCAGGGTTTGCAACAACCCGTGCAAGGCCTGTGGCGTGTCGGCCGTGTGATAGGCGACGTGGCAGCTGCGGGCCATCGCGGCAAAGTCCGGGGTCAGGATATCCACCCCCAGCGGCGCGATTTCCCGGGCCTGCATATAGTCCCGGATCTCGCCGTAGCACTGGTTGTTCCACACCACCAGGATCACACCGATGCCGGCCTCGCGGGCCGCGATCAGTTCGTTGCTGGCAAACTGCAGGCCGCCATCGCCGACCAGTGCCACCACTGGCCGTTCGGGCTTGGCCAGCTTGGCACCAATGGCCGCTGGCAATCCGTAGCCGAGGGTGCCGTAGCCGGTGCCGGCGTTGAACCAACTGTTGGCCGCCGGCGCTTGGTAGCCCACCGCACCCTGGTACACCGGCTGGGTCGAGTCGCCGACGATCAGCGGGTCGACCAGGCTGTCGCGCAGCAGGTCCAGCAAGCCTTGCAGCCCCTGTTGCTTGGCGTTCCAGCTCTCGCGTTCCAGACGGTTGACGCGCTGCACGCTGTCCTGTGCCCAACGCCCGCTCGGCGCTGGCGGGCTGACCGCAGCCAGCAACGCCTGCAAGCCTTCGCGGGCATCGCCCAGCAGCCCGACATGGGCGCGTTGCACGCCCATGACTTGCATCGGGTCGATATCCAGGCGGATCAGCGGTGCCTTGAATTTCAGTGGGCCAAGGCCGAAGAAGTCGTAGTCGGTTTCTCCCAATTCAGTGCCCACGGCGAGGATCACATCGGCCTCGTCAAACAACGAGCGGCCATGCCTGGACGACTGCACACCATCCAGCAACAGCGGGTGACCCATGGGCAGCAGGCCACGGGCATTGGTGGTCAGGGCCACCGGCGCTTGCAGGCGTTCGGCCAGTTGCTGCAACACCTCAGCGCAATCACGGGCGCCGCCGCCGGCGAGGATCAGCGGCCGCCGCGCTTCATTGAGCAGGCTCAGCGCCGCCCGCAGCGAGGCCGGCGCCGGAGCCGGGGCGCCGGGCAGGCTGCGGGGCATCAGGTTGAGGTCGATGGCCGGCATCTCCAGCACATCCAGGGGGATTTCCAGATGCACCGGGCGCGGGCGCGCGCACTTGAACACGGCGAAGGCGCGGGCCAGCAGTTCCGGCAATTGCTCCGGTGATTGCAGGGTATGGCTGAAGGCACACACACCGGCGACCATCGCCCGCTGGTCCGGCAGCTCGTGCAGATGCCCGTGGCCCAGGCGCAGATGTTCGCGGCGGTTGGTGGTGGATATCACCAGCATCGGCACCGAGTCGGCATAGGCCTGGCCCATGGCGGTCAGAATATTGGTCATGCCGGGGCCGGTAATGATGAAACACACGCCCGGCTTGCCACTGGCGCGGGCGTAGCCGTCGGCCATAAACCCGGCGCCCTGCTCATGGCGCGGGCTGACATGCCGCAGACGGCTGCCATGCAGGCCGCGATAGAGCTCGACGGTGTGCACACCGGGGATGCCGAACACGGTATCTACCCCATAACCTTCCAGCAGGCGAACCAGGGACTGGGCACAGGTGGTCATTGCTCATTTCCTTCTTATTGTTCTGTGTCGATTGGTCGGACCTTAGGGGGCGCTCCGAGGGCGGACAAGCAAAAAATTTGCCGGCCATTGGCAAAAAAAATTCACGGATTGCCGCGCACTACAGCCCGCCACCCAGCTGCGACTTCACCCACTCGCCAAACGCCTGCACCACCGGGCGCTCGACTTTCTGGTGATCGGCCACCAGGTAATAGCCACGGTTGGATTCGATCTCGGTCTCGAACGGCCGCACCAGCAAGCCCCTGGCCAGGGCCTCGCCGCTGATCAGGTTGTCGCCCATGGCGATGCCCTGGCCGGCGATGCACGCCGACTGCACAAAGTGCGCATCGGCAAACACGATGCCACGCTGCACATCCACATTCGGCGCCCCGGCGGCGGCCAGCCATACGCGCCAGTCGGAGTAGTCGATCATATGCAGCAGCGGTGCGCCGGCCAGGTGTTCCGGGTTCTTCAGGCCGCCCATGGTGTTGACCAGGCGCGGGCTGCACACCGGGAAATAACGCAGCGAGACGATCTTCTGCACATGCTGGTTAGGCCAGTCGCCCATGCCGTAGGCGATAAACAGGTCGGCGCCGTGGTCGCTGGTGTCGTCCGGGGTGCGCGGTGATATCAGGTGCAGTTCGACCTGTGGATAAAGTGCCTGGAAGTCGGCGATATGGGTGCACAGCCAATAGGTGGCAAACCCCGCCGGGCTGCTGATACACAGGCGCCCGCTGACCTGCTGGCCATCGAAACGCTGCCCGGCTTCAAGGATATTGGCCAGCAGCCCGTGGATATCCCGAGCATAGCGCTCGCCCTGCCAGGTGATGCGGATGTTGCGCCCGGTGCGCTCGGTCAGGGCAAACCCCAGGGTCTGTTCCAGGCTTTTGATCTGGTGGCTGATGGCGCTGGGGGTGAGGTTCAGCTCGGCGGCTGCCTCGGACACGCTGCCCAGCCGGGCCACCGCGTCCAGCGCCCGCAAAGCGGTCATGGAGGGGTAACGCATGGATGTTCACCTGCTCGAAGATACCCGCACCATAGCCGGAATCAGCCGTCAGACATAGCCACCGGCGAACGGGACAGTTGAATTAAATTTCAATATCGAGCGAAAAATGCTCGATTGACCTCATGTGGCCAGTGGCTATTCTCGATCCTCATCACTGCATGCCTGTGCAGCTTTGCGCAGGAGCCGGCTCCTGCAGAAAACTGCCTAATCTACAAAAATAAAGAGGGATAACCCTTGAACCCAGTCACCCCGGTGGTCGCCATTGATGCTCTGCACAAGAGCTATGCCGCGCACCATGTTCTCAAAGGCATTTCCCTGCGCGCCAACGAAGGCGATGTGGTGTCGCTGATCGGCTCCAGCGGTTCGGGCAAAAGCACCCTGCTGCGTTGCATCAACCTGCTGGAGATCCCGTGCAGCGGCAGCCTGCGCATCAATGGCGAAGAAGTGCGCCTGAAAAAGGACCGCGCCGGCAACCCGCTGATCGCCGATCCCGACCAGGTGGCACGCCTGCGCACGCAACTGGGCATGGTGTTCCAGAGCTTCAACCTGTGGCCCCACCGCACCGTGCTGGAAAATGTCATCGAAGCACCGGTGTATGTGCTGGGTGAAGACCGCAAGGACGCCATCGCCCACGCCGAGCACCTGCTGGAAAAAGTCGGCCTGGCGAGCAAGCGCGATACCTTCCCGGCCTTCCTCTCCGGTGGTCAGCAACAGCGCGTGGCCATCGCCCGCGCCCTGGCCATGCGCCCGCGCGTATTGCTGATGGATGAACCCACCTCGGCCCTCGACCCGGAGTTGGTCGGCGAAGTGCTGAAGGTGATCCAGGGCATCGCCGAAGAAGGCCGCACCATGATCCTCGTCACCCACGAAATGGCGTTTGCCCGGGATGTATCGAGCAAGGTCATGTTTTTGCACCAGGGATTGGTTGAAGAAGAAGGCACGCCCCAGCAAGTCTTCCAGAACCCCACCAGCGAGCGTTGTCGCCAGTTCGTCATGGCCCAGGACAATCGCGTTTGAACTGCCGCTTCCATCCTTCAAAACAATAACTTCGAAAGGGTCAAGCCATGCATAACTCTCTGAAATCCCTCGCCGCCGGCTGCGTGCTCGCCGTGCTTTCCCACAGCGCAGTGGCCGCCGAAAAAATAGTGTTCGGCATCGCCCTGGAACCCTACCCGCCGTTCTCCGAAAAAGCCGGCAATGGCGCCTGGAGCGGTTTCGAACCAGACCTGATCAAGGCCCTGTGCGAACGCCTGCAAGCCCAATGCCCGCTCAAGGAAGTGTCCTGGGACGGTTTGATCCCGGCGCTGCAATCGAGCCAGATCGACGTGATCCTCAACTCCCTAAGCATCACCGAAGAGCGCGAAAAGGTCATCGCCTTTACCGCCCCCTACTACCAGACCCCGGCCATGTGGGTCGCCGACAAAAGCCTGGACCTGGTCACCACCCCCGAAGGTCTAAAGGGCAAGTTGATTGGTGTGCAGGGCTCGACCTCCAACGCCACCTACCTCAAGACCTACTACGCCAAGGGCTCGACCCTGCGCTACTACAACACCCAGGACGACATGACCGCCGACCTGCAAAGCGGGCGCATCGACGTGATGCTGGCCGACGCGCTGACCATCGAGCCGATGCTCAAGTCCAATGCCGGCAGTGGCCTGGCTGACAAGGGCCTGGCGCCCAAAGACCCGTTGTTCGGTTCCGGTATCGGTGCCGCCGTGCGCAAGGGCGACGACAGCCTGCGCGAGCAGCTCAACACCGCGTTGGCGGCGATCAAGGCCGACGGCACCTACGACAAAATTCGCAGCCGCTATTTCAGCGTCGATATTTCCGCGCAATAACGTCCAACGGAACGCGCCATGATTTCTTTGTCCGAACTCACCCAGTTGTTCGTCGCCGACGGCTGGCTCAACGCGCTGCTCCAGGGCGCGGTGGTGACCTTGCAGATTTCCGCCGGGGCTTTTGTGCTGGGCCTGGGCATCGGTTTGCTGGTGGCCATGATCAAGCTCAAGGGCCCACGCTGGATGGTGCGCCTGGCCAACCTGTACACCACGCTGTACCGCGCGGTGCCGGAGCTGCTGCTGATTTTGCTGCTGTATTACGCCGGCACCGACCTGCTGAATATGGCGATGGCCGCCATGGGCCGCGACAGCGTGACGGTCAACGGTTTTATCGCCGCCGTGCTGGTGCTGGGCATCGTTCAGGGCGCGTACTCCGCGGAGATCATTCGCGGCGCGATCCAGGCCATTCCCGTCGGCCAGCTGGAAGCGGCTCGGGCCTTTGGCATCGAGCGCTGGCTGCTGGTGCGCCGGGTGTTGCTGCCGAGCATGTTGCCGTTTGCCATGGCCGGTCTGTCGAACCTGTGGCTGGTGCTGGTCAAGGACAGCGCACTGATCAGCATCGTCGGCTACAGCGAGTTGCTCTCGGTGGGCAAACAGGCGGCCGGCTCCACCAAGCATTACCTGGTGTTCTACCTGGCGGTGGCGGCGGTGTATTTCATCATCACCCTGATTTCCAACGGCGCCTTCCGGGTGTTCGAGCGACGGATCAACCGCTGGATGCCGCAGCACTAAGGAGCGCAGCCGATGGACTTTTCATGGATCAACAGTTTTGGCAACGATCTGCTGCACGGCCTGGGTATCACCCTGAAGTTGCTGGCCTTGTCCGGGGTGTTTGGCTTTTTGCTGGCGGTGCTGGTGGCCTTGGGGCGCTTGTCGTCCAACCCGCTGATCAGTGGGCCGTTGCGCGCCTATACCGCGGTGTTCCGAGGCACGCCGCTGCTGGTGCAGATCTACATCCTGTATTACGGCGTGGGCAGCGTGTTTGCCAGCTACCCGCTGATTCGCGGCAGCTTCCTCTGGCCGTATTTGCGTGAAGGCTTCTGGTACGTGGCCCTGGCCCTGATTCTGTGTGTCGGCGCGTATGTCGGCGAAGTGCTGCGCGGCGCCCTGCGTGCGGTGCCACGGGGCGAGCTGGAAGCGGCGCGGGCGTTTGGCATGAAGCGCCTGATGGTACTGCGCCGGGTCTGGTTGCCACGGGCCCTGGAGCTGGTGAAGCCGACCCTGGTGGGCGAAACCGTGTTGCTGCTCAAGGCGACCGCGCTGGCCTCCACCGTGGCCGTCACCGACCTGCTCGGCGCCGCCAACCTGGTGCGGGCGCAGACGCTGCGGGTGTATGAGCCACTGTTGGCCGTGGCGGTGATCTACATTGTCCTGGCGTTCGTGATCGAACACGTCTTCTCGCGCTGGGGCAAAGTCCCGCAGCGCCAGGCTTGAATCAATTTTAGGAGAACAAGGATGCGTTATTCACCGTTTGTCGAGCGCATTAGTGGCGAGTCCGTTAGCGCCTGGGATATTCACTACGCGGCCGTCGAAGCCCGTGGCCGTGGCGAAGATGTGATTGTGTTGAGCGTCGGCGATCCCGACTTCGCCACCGCCAGTGCCATTTGCGAAACCGCCGTCGACGCCCTGCGCGCCGGCGACACTCACTACACCCATGTCCTCGGCCGACCGGCCCTGCGCGAGGCGATTGCGGCCAAGCAAAGCCGTCTGCAAGGCATCGCCGTACACGCCGATAACGTGGCCCTGGTGGCCGGTGCGCAAAACGGCCTGTTCGCCACCTCGCTGTGCCTGTTCAGCCATGGCGACGAAGTGCTGGTGCCGGAGCCGATGTACCTGACCTATGAGGCGTGCATCCACGCTTCCGGGGCGCGCATCGCGACCATCGAGCAACCGGCAGCCAACGGCTTTCGCCTGACCCGCGCGGCCCTGGAAAAAGCCATTACCGCCAAGACCCGGGGCATTGCCCTGGCCACGCCGTGCAACCCCACCGGGAACGTCTACAGCCGTGAAGAGCTGGAGTGGGTGGCCGAAGTCGCCCGTGAGCACGACCTGTGGGTAATTTCCGATGAGGTCTACGGCCAGATCACTTACGACCAGCCGCACCTGAGCATTGCCTCGCTGCCAGGCATGGCCGAGCGCACCGTGGTGCTCAACAGCCTGTCGAAAACCCACGCCATGACCGGCTGGCGCGTGGGCTGGGTGGTGGCGCCGACCGCGTTGGTCGGCCACCTGGATAACCTGCTGCTGTGCATGCTCTATGGCTTGCCCGGGTTTATCCAGGAAGCGGCGATCAAGGCCCTGGAGCTGGATGACGAGGTGGTGAGCGACGCGCGCACGGTGTATCGCCGCCGGCGCGACCTGGTGGTGGCCGGCCTGGGTGGCATCGCCGACCTTGATTGCCGGGTGCCACAGGCCGGCATGTTTATGCTGGTGGACGTGCGCCGCACCGGGCTGTCGAGCATGGACTTTGCCTGGCAGCTGTTCCGCGCCACCGGGGTGTCGGTGCTCGATGCCCAGGCGTTTGGCGCCAGTGCCGAAGGCTTTGTGCGCATCTCCTTTACCGTCGCCGACGACACCCTCAAAGACGCTTGCCAGCGGATTGCCGGGTTTGTCGAGGGCCTGCGCGCCAACCGCTGAGCTTTATGTGGGAGCGAGCGTGCTCGCGATGCGGGCAACTCGGTCCCACAGGCACAACGCGGTGATGCCATCGCAGGCAAGCCAGCTCCCACCCTTTGATCGTCGCCGCTTCTGAATATTGAGGTTTCCCCCGTGACCGCTTCCGACCAATTCACTTCCACCCACTCCGTTGTCGGCGAGCACGCTGACCTGGTGCTGCACCACGGCCGCTTCTACACCCTCGACCCGGCCCAGCCGTGGGCCGACGCGGTGGCGATTCGCGGGGGACGTTTTATCGCAGTCGGTACATTCGCCGACCTGCAACACCTGATCGGCCCGCAGACCCGCCAACATGACCTGCTGGGCGCATTCTGCATGCCCGGCCTGCACGATATGCACACCCATCCCGACCTCGCCCTGGCGCCACGCTACAGCGATGACCTGGATGTGGGCATCGAAGATCCCACCCCCGAACAACTGGCGGCGGCGATCCACGCCTACGCCGATGCCCACCCCGGCGATGGCTGGATCTACGGCCAATACTGGGTGCGCTACACCTTCCGCGAAGCCGGGCTGACCCCAGGGCGCGAATGGCTCGACAGCATCATGCCGGACCGCCCGGTGGCGCTGCTGGACCGTATGTGGGGGACCATGATGGTCAACTCCTGCGCCTTGAAACTGGCCGGCATCGACCGCCACACCGCCGACCCGCGCAACGGCTATATGGAGCGCGACGAACTCAGCGGCGAACCCAACGGATTGATGATCGACGGTGCCTACGCGCTGATCCACGCGGCCATGCCGCCGACCCCGGTGGCGGTGCTGCGCCGGGCCTATCGCGACGGCGTGCATTTCCAGAGCTCGCGTGGCGTTACCGCGACCAAGTATGTTCACGTCTGCGAGCGGCGTCTGGACGCCCTCAAGGAGCTGGACGATGCGGGCGAATTGAGCCTGCGCGTGGAAGCCGCGATCAGTTGGCAGGACGATATCTTCCCGGTGCGCCGGCGCTGGGAACTGCTCGGCGGCGAGCGTCACTACTATCGCAGCGCGCGGCTGAACGCCAACGCGGTGAAATTCCACTTCGACGGCACCGTGGAGCCCAAGTCTTCGTACCTGATGACCCCCTGGGCGGCCGACTCCACCTGGCGCGGCAAGCTCAACCTGACCCCGGAACATATCACCGACATGGTGGTGGACATGGACCGCCGTGGCCTGCGGGTGATCGCTCACTGCACCGGCGACGGCGCTTCCGATGTATTCCTTGATGCGGTCGCCGAAGCGCGGCGGGTCAACGGTGACAGCGGCATTCGTCACCAATGCGCCCACAGCACGTTGCTGCATCCGGGCAACCTCAAGCGCTTCAAGGCGCTGAATGTGATCGCCGAATTCTCCCCGGCGGCCTGGTACCCGACGCCGTTTGCCAGCGGCGCCCGCTCCGGTTATGGCGCCGAGCGCCTCAAGCGCATCTACGACTTCAAAGGCGTGCTGGCCGAAGGCGGCCTGGCGGTAATGGGCACCGACTGGCCGGTGGCCTCGATTGACCCGTGGCTGGCCCTGGAAACCATGGTCACCCGGCAGAACCCCTGGAACCAGGAACCGGACTGCTTCGGCGAGCCGATCACCCTGGAACAGGCACTGCAAGTGGCGACCCTCAACGGCGCCCACGCCATGGGCCTGGAGCACTCCACCGGCAGCCTGGAGGTGGGCAAGTGCGCCGACCTGATCGTGATCGACCGTGACCTGTTCGCCCAGCCGGCGCGCAACTACATCCACCAGACCCAGGTGCTGCTGACCCTGGTCGATGGTCGGCCGGTGTACGACCGCCTCAACACCTTTGAAGGCACGGCGCTGCAAGCCGTGTGGCAAGGCCTGCCGCCGGTGATCGAATGAATAGCGAGAGCATTGCAGTCACGGTAGTTTCGGGCTTTCTCGGCGCAGGCAAGACCACCCTGCTCAACCGCATCGCCCAGCAGCCGCAACATGGGCGCATGGCGGTGATCGTCAATGACTTCGGCGAGCTGAACATCGATGCGGCGATCATCGCCGAAGTCACCGACGCCGTGTTCAGCCTGCAGAACGGCTGCATCTGCTGCACCGTGCAAGAGGACCTGCTGGCGCAGCTGGTGAGCCTGAGCCAACTGCGCCCCCGCCTGGACCGTATCGTCATCGAGTGCAGCGGTGTGTCCGACCCGCAACGCATTGTGCAAACCCTGGGTTATCCACAGCTCAAGGCGCACCTGCATCTGGATACGGTGATCACCCTGGTGGACGCCAGCAGCTATGGCGCCCTGGAAGGTGAGTTCGCACGCTTGTCCCGGGCTCAGGTGGCCTGTGCCGACCTGGTGCTGCTGAACAAAGCCGACCTGGTCAGCGCCGCCGAACTGCAAAGCCTGCGCGCAACTATCGGTGCCCGCACACGCGTGATCAGCACCGTTCAGGCGCAGATCCCCGATGCCCTGCTGCTGGGCGAGCGCACCCCGCGCAACGGCTTCACTCCCGTGCCGACGCCGCACCACGAACTGTTCGAAAGCTGGACCTGGCAAGCCACCCAGGCCCTGCCGGCCAAAGCCCTGCGCGATTGGCTGGGGCAACTGCCCAAGGACTTGTTCCGCCTTAAAGGCCTGGTGCATTTACAGGGCAATGAGCAACCCTTCTGGTTGCAACATGTGGGCAACCGCAGCCAGTTCAGCCTGGCCAGCGGCGAGCACGCGCAGGACTCGGCGCAACTGGTGTTTATCGCCCGACGGGATAGCGGGCTGCGGGAAACGCTGGAGGCGCAATTGCAGGAGATGCAGGAACTGTAAGCGCGGATGACGATGAAGGCAGAGTGCCGCCTTGACCTTGCTACCCCGGCCCTTGAAAATGCCCGACGTTTTTCCCGTCTCCCCGCTTACAGAAGTAGTGAAATTTCAATGTCAGATTCCCGTACTGAAGAATCCGTAGTCACTTTGCAGTCCAAAGCTGAATACGAAAACGCCATCAATCTTTCACAGCATGTGCCAGCGGCCAAGAACATCAGTGAAATGGTGCTGGACGCGTTCCACACCTCCAAGGAAAGCGACCAGATCCGCGAATTGCGCGTCGCCATCCGCCAGGCCCACGATGCCTTTGACGATGACCAGGCCTATGACTTGATGGGCCAGCTCAAGCAGCTCAAAGACGCCGAAGCCGCCGACAACGCAGCCCTGGAAGACCTGAGCAGCAAGTTTTCGATCAGCCGAATCCTTTCCAGCTTCAAGGACGACCCCGAGTTCCAGGAACTGGTGTATGGCCTGGCGCTCAAGGTGTTGAACCAGACCCACCAGGCCATCAGCAACCCGAGCGCCGGCAAGGGCAAGGCTGCGCGGGCGAAGAAGGAAGTTGAGGTATTTGTGATCAGCAAGGACGGGATCAGCGTGACCCTGCCGATGCGCACGCCGCGTTCCAAGCTCAATGTTGACCGCGAGGCGCTGGAGTTTTTGGGCTTTAGTTTTGTGGGTGAAGGGGATGAGGCAGAGCTTGAGAGTGAAAGCTTTGTGGATAACTCCGGTGCCGAGCAGCCTTTGACGCGCAAGAGTATTGTGACGGCGCTGCAACAGCAGACGGCGTTTGCTGGGTACAGCATTGCTCAGCAATAGGTCTTGATTGAGTACATATCCGCTTTTTGTAATGGCGGCTATTGGTTCCGCTCTTACAGCGGCTCACTTTTGTAGAGCGCGAAAGTAAGCAAAACACTCTTGCCCCACCACTCGGTGCCTCGCCTAGACTCGGCATGCCCCTCATCCGACATTGATTTGGGGGGCCGCCGCATCGCTGTGATGACGGTGTATCAGTCGATAAATCTATTGACTGACCTGCCGCCATCGCAGGCAAGCCAGCTCCCACAGGGGAAGGCAGCTTCGCACCCCGGCTTTGCTGTTGCTGTTGCTGTTGCTCTGCTTTTGCATCTGGCTTTTGATCTTGATCCTAGGCGCCCCGTTAAACCACGATGGCCGCAGGCAGGTATTGCGCAGTGGGCACCCCGGCATGGATGCCGGGGTAGCCGCGACACGGCCAGGGATGGCCGATCGCGGCGGGCCCACGGAGCAATGCCTGACTGCGGGCATGCCGAGCCTAGGCGAGGCACCGAGTGGTGGGGCATGAGCGCTTTGCTTACTTTGGCGCTCTTCCAAAGTGAGCCGCCGTAAGGGCGGAACCAATAGCCGCCGTTACCGCAGAAATGGATATGTACCCATACCCCCCCCCCACAAAAAAGCCCCGCTCTTCTCTCAAAGGCGGGGCTTTTCATGACATCCCAACTCAGTGGGCGTAAGTCAGCAACAACTCTTTCGGCACCTGGAAATCCAGGGACATCATCACGCTCAAAGCCGTAATGGTGAAGATCGAGAAGACAAACAACTTACGCGCCCAGACAGTGTCATCCACCGCCTTGTAGCCGGTCCAGGCCATGTACAACCAGTACATGCCCATGGCCGCGGCGACGGCGAGGTAGCTCATGCCGGCATACCCACTGAAGGTCAACATCAAGGTCGCCACAAGGAAGGCCAGGATGTACAGCAGGATGTGTTTCTTCGCCACCTGGATGCCACGCTTGACCGGCAATACCGGAATCGAAGCCGCCAGGTAGTCGTTGAAACGGAAGATCGCAATGGCGTAGGAGTGCGGCATCTGCCACAGGCTGAACATCACCAGCAGCACCAGCGCAGCCATGTCGAAGCTATTGGTCACAGCCACATAACCAATCACCGGCGGCATCGCCCCCGACAGGCTGCCCACCAGCGTGCCGTGAACCGACTTGCGCTTGAGGTACAGGCTGTAGAGGCCGACGTAGATGACAAAACCGATCACGGCAAACAACGCCGCCAGCGGATTGGCCACCGTGTACAGCAATGCCACGCCGGCAACACCGAGGACGGTCGCGAAGATCAGTGCCAGTTTCAGGGAGATAAGGCCCTGGACCAGCACGCGATTCTTGGTGCGCTCCATCTTGATATCGATGTCACGGTCGATGCAGTTGTTGAACACGCAACCGGACGCCACAACAAGGGAAGTGCCGATCATTGCCGCCAGGAAGATGGCCAGATCGACATGCCCCTTGGAGGCCAGGAAGAAACCGCCTGCCACAGAAAGCACGTTACCGAAAATGATCCCCGGTTTGGTGATTTGGATAAAGTGCTTAAGCGACATCGGGTCTTACCTCACTTCGCCATCATGTAGGTGTGGATGCTGAACATGATCCACAACGACAGGCCAACCAGCAGCAGGATCACAATGGCCGTGAACACAAACGCAATCACGTTGTTGCGCTGGGCCTGGGAGCGATCCAGGTGCAGGAAGTAATACAGGTGGACAACCACCTGGATCACCGCGAACAACAGCACGATGGCCAGTGTCGTGGCCTTCGGCAAGGTTGGGTACATCACCAGGCCGAATGGGATGATCGTCAGGATCACCGACAGGATGAAGCCGATAGCGTAAGACTTTACGCTGCCGTGGCTCGCATCATGGCTGTCATGGGAGTGTGCATTAGCCATTACAGAGTCCCCATCAAGTAGACAACGGTGAAGACGCAGATCCAGACCACGTCCAGGAAGTGCCAGAACAGGCTCAGGCAGCTCAGGCGGGTCTTGTTGGTCGACGTCAGGCCATGCTTGTTGACCTGGTACATCATGATCGCCATCCAGATCAGACCGGCGGTTACGTGCAGACCGTGGGTACCGACCAGGGTGAAGAACGCCGACAGGAAGCCGGAACGGCTAGGGCCGTAGCCTTCGGAGATCAGCAGGTGGAACTCGTTGATCTCCATGGCGATAAAGCCAAGGCCGAGCAGGAAGGTCAGGCCCAGCCACTTGAGCACGCCTGCCTTGTTGCCACGGAAGAACGCCAGCATGGCGAAGCCGTAGGTGATCGAACTGAACAGCAGCAAGGCGGTTTCGCCCAGCACGTAATTCAGTTCGAAGATGTCGTGGCCCGACGGGCCACCCGCTACGTTGTTTACCAGTACCGCGTACACCGCGAAGATCGACGCAAACAGGATGCAGTCGGTCATCAGGTAGAGCCAGAAACCGTATACGGTCATCTCGCCCGAGTCGTGGTGATGGTCATCGTGCCCATGGTCATCGACATGGGCGTGTCCAGCATTGGTCACTAAGTTCGACATGGTTTAAGCCTGTTCCAACGAGGTTTCAACACGGTTGGCCGGAATCTTCTTCTCGGCTACCAGGCGAGCGTGCTGCTCGGCTTCGATGCGCTCGATCACGTCGACCGGCACCATGTAGCCTTGATCATCACGCGCCGCGTGGATCACGAAGTAGATCACGGTGCCAGCCAGGCTAGCGATGGCCAGCCACCAGATGTGCCAGATCATCGCGAAACCGAAGACCGTCAACAGCGCGCCCATCACCACGCCAGTGGCGGTGTTGTTCGGCATGTGGATCGGTTCGTAGCGCACAGGTCGCTGGTACGCAGTACCGTTTTCCTTGGCTTCGGTGAACGGGTCGATGGTCTCGGCCTTCGGCAGTACAGCGAAGTTGTAGAACGGCGGTGGCGACGAGGTCGACCATTCCAGGGTGTGTGCATTCCATGGGTCGCCGGAGTCGCAGGCGTTTTGCTTGCGGTCACGGATACTCACGTACAGCTGGATCAGCTGGCAGGCGATGCCGACAGCGATCATCACCGCACCGAACATGGCGACGTACAGGTACGGCACCCACTCAGGGTTGGTAGTGGCGTTCAGACGACGGGTCATGCCCATGAAGCCCAGTGCATAGAGCGGCATGAACGCGACGAAGAAGCCGGTGATCCAGAACCAGAACGCAGCCTTGCCCCAGCCTTCGTGCAGCTTGAAGCCGAACGCTTTCGGGAAGTAGAAGCTGAAACCAGCGATGTAGCCGAATACCGCACCACCGATGATCACGTTGTGGAAGTGCGCGATCACGAACAGGCTGTTGTGCAGCACGAAGTCAGCACCCGGGATGGCCAGCAGTACGCCGGTCATGCCGCCGATGGCGAACGTCACCATGAAGCCCAGGGTCCACAGAACCTGGCTGGTGAAGCGCAGGCGGCCGTGGTAGATGGTGAACAGCCAGTTGAATAGCTTCACCCCCGTAGGGATCGAAATCAGCATCGTCGCCAGGCCGAAGAAGGCGTTGACGCTGGCCCCCGAACCCATGGTGAAAAAGTGGTGCAGCCAGACCATGAAGCCCAGTACGGAGATCGCGCCCGAGGCGTAGACCATCGAGTGGTGACCGAACAGGCGCTTGCCGGTAAAGGTCGAGATCACTTCGGAGAAGATACCGAACGCTGGCAGGATCAGGATGTACACCTCAGGGTGACCCCATGCCCAGAACAGGTTCACGTACATCATTGGATTGCCACCAAGTTCATTGGTGAAAATGTGGAAATCCATGTAACGGTCAAGCGTCAACAGTGCCAGGGTAGCGGTCAGGATCGGGAACGAAGCCACGATCAGAACGTTGGCCCAGGTGCAGGTCCAGGTGAAGATCGGCATGTCCATCAGTTTCATGCCTGGGGTACGCATTTTCAGCACGGTGGCCAGGAAGTTGACCCCCGTCAGCGTCGTACCTAACCCGGATAGCTGTAGCGCCCAGATGTAGTAATCCATCCCCACGCCCGGACTGTATTGCAGCCCCGACAACGGCGGATAGGCAACCCAACCGGTCTTGGCGAATTCGCCGACGCCCAGGGACAGGTTGATCAGCACCACGCCGGAAACCAGCAGCCAGAAGCTCAGGGAGTTGAGGAACGGGAACGCAACGTCACGCGCACCGATCTGCAGCGGCACTGCCAGGTTCATCAGGCCGGTGAAGAAAGGCATCGCCATGAAGATGATCATGATCACACCGTGGGCGGTGAAGATCTGGTCATAGTGTTCAGGCGGCAGGTAGCCAGGCGAACCCTCGGTGGCCATGGCCAACTGGGTACGCATCATGATGGCGTCGGCAAAACCACGCAGCAGCATGACCATGGCGACGATGATGTACATCACGCCGATTTTCTTGTGGTCGACCGACGTCAGCCACTCGGTCCACAGGTAGGTCCACTTCTTGAAGTAGGTGATTGCCGCAAACAGTGCCAGACCACCCAGCGCGATCATGGCGATGGTCACCATCACGATCGGCTCGTGGAATGGGACCGCTTCCCAACTTAATTTACCAAACATCGTTTACTCCTCTGCCCCGGCAGCTGAATGCGAATTTGCGTCCGTCCCTTCCACAGCAGCCACTTCTTTCTTCTCGTGCTTGACCGGCTTGCCTGGTTTCATCCCTTCATACTTGTCGATGATTTTCTGAAACAGGTCCGGCGTGTACGAGGAGTACAGCTCTACAGGGTTGTTCTGGCTTGGCTTGGCAAGGGCTTCGTATTCAGCTTTTTCAAGCTGTTTTGGTGAGCTCTTGGCTTCTTGTACCCAGGCGTTGAAGTCTTCCTGGGTGGTGGCGATTGCTTTGAATTTCATGCCGGTAAAGCCCGCGCCACTGTAGTTGGCGGAGATACCGTCGAGCTCGGCGTTCTGGTTGGCAATCAGGTGCAGCTTGGTCTGCATGCCCGCCATCGCGTAGATCTGACCACCCAGGCCCGGGATGAAGAACGAGTTCATCACCGCATCCGAGGTCACTTTGAAGTTGATCGGGGTGTTGGCCGGGAACACGATCTTGTTGACGGTGGCGATCCCTTGCTCGGGATAGATGAACAGCCACTTCCAGTCCAGCGCGACCACTTCGATAGTGATTGGCGGCACGTCGGATTCCAGCGGACGGTAAGGGTCCAGCTCGTGGGTCGACTTATAGGTGATGTAACCCAGGGCGATAATGATCAGTACAGGTACCAGCCACACCGCGATTTCAATCTTGGTGGAGTGCGACCACTTCGGCGCGTAGGTCGCCTTGGTGTTGGACGCGCGGTATTTCCAGGCGAACGCGAAGGTCATCACGATCACCGGCACCACGACCAACAGCATCAGCAAGGTGGCCGTGATGATCAGGTTACGTTGCTCTACGCCGACCTGACCCACAGGGTCGAGCAGCGTCCAGTTGCAGCCTCCCAGCAATAACATGCCGAAAAGCGGCACTATGCCTAGTAATCGGGTGTACCTGTTTTTACTCATCTCACGACCTCTAAAGCAGCTTGCGCAATGCAGTTGGGTTTTGATCGCCAACACTTCACCCTGCCAAGGGTTGGCATTTCTCTTCGATTGAATAAGGGCCTGCCCGGCGCTTCATGCGCTGATCGACACGTCCAGGTCTGGCGGTGAATTCTTATTCGATTTCGTTGGTCAAAGGCCTTGTTACAGACCAATTCCATTTGGTGCGGATAGTTGAAAGGCTGCCGGCACCTGGGGTCGCATGAAGCATTGTTTCCGCCTCTCGACCGCCCTATTTGCTCAGGGTTGAGCAGCACCGGACACTCAGTGCGGGCGATTGTAGTTAGCTGGCGATGTATAAACCATGACCTATAAAGAAATAATTTTTATCGTTTCCAGCAATAATCCTGCGCCATTGTTGCAAAGGTTCGGGATCGTATCGCGTTTGATTCTCAACAAAAACCCCAAAAAAAGCCGTGTTATTGCCCATTCTGTCGCACCCAGAGACCTCTTCCAGGGTCGCCAAACCCCAGGCAAGCCCTCTAAAAACAAGGCATTCGCCCATCATCGGATGTTCTGTAGAGCACGCCGCGCGCGGGGTCGGCCAGGGTGGAAAGTGACAGGCAAAAGCGCCCAACCCATGGTCGATTAAGCGCTGTGCCATGGGGTATGAAATGTCCTGCGGCGCCCTCAGTGTGACAACGTGTCGCACGTTGCGCGCAGCCAATCTTGTCCAGCGTCATGACCCCTTCACAAAATGCCCACACACAAAAACGCCCCTGCCTGCATCAGCAGGACAGGGGCGCTTTGTAGGACGATTTAAGCGTTGTGCTTGCGATTACGGTAAATGCCCAGGGGCACCAGGATCACCGTCAACACAAACGCCACCAGCGCCCACTGGGCCAGGGACAAGCCCAGGACCGGCGGGTACGGGGTACTGCAGAAACCATCGACCTGGAAGCCCAGGGGGAAGATCTTCGCCAGGGGCAGGTCATCGACAATCGGCTGCAGCACATCGACGCCACAACTGATGGTCGGATAGAACTGGGTATACACATGGTGCCCGGCGGCAGCGACACCACCGAGGGCGCTGAGCACGACCAGCACTTCAAAGACCGTGACACTGCGCTGGGTGCGCATGGCCGCGCCAATAAAGGCAAAGAGCGCAATCAGCAACAAGGCATAGCGTTGCAAGATGCACAAAGGGCATGGCGCTTCGCCCAGCACTATCTGCATATAAAGCGCGCCACCGATCAGCGCCAGGCAGATGATGCCCAGCAACACCAGGAAGCGCCGCTCACGGCCCAACCGCATTTCGTCAATCATCCCCGTTTCCCTTTGCCTAATGATGGGTGTGCCAATGGCCGCAAGTTTACACACAGGTGGTGAAAATTTAGCAGTAGGCGTCGCAATCTTAGGCGCAGGCGGGTTAACGACACATTAATGTGGTGGTCTTTCGGGCCTCTTCGCGAGCAAGCCCGCTTGTATGGTTAGACTTGTAGGGGTGGTGGGACTAAAAGCCAGCATCTGACTCTAGCCAGTACAGACCGTGGGAGACTTCGTCCCACCCCTTCACCAAAGCGCCGATAAGGAATGCATCGGCCATGACCGACGATAGAAGCAAGCCAGCGCAACGGTGAAGCCCCGACAAGCCCGTAAACCCTAACCCGGAGCTTTTCTCATGGCAATGACTGTCTCGCAATCAATCATTGGAGTGGATGTCGCTAAAGCCGAAGTAGTTGTTTATCAAAGTGAAACTGCTGAAACAAAGATCGTATCGAACAAGAAAAGCGAGCTGAAGGCATGGCTGAAGTCTTTGCCTGCGGGCAGCGCCATCGCAATTGAAGCCACCAATATCTATCACGTGGATACCGTCAACTTGGCTCATTCGATGGGCCATATCGTTTACGTGATTGATGGATATCGCCTTAGCCATTACCGCAAAGGCACAGGTGGTCGCGCTAAAACAGACTTCAGTGATGCGCAGTTGCTGGCTCGCTACTTGAAGAATGAACAGGCTGATTTACGCGCCTGGAATCCGCCGCCGAAGATTTATACCAAGCTTCAAAGCTTGCTGCGTCGACGCGCAGCGCTGGTGAAAATGCGTGTTGCGCTGAATCAGAGCTGGGCGGGCGAGCCATCACTCAAGGCCTCGTCCAAGAGCATTTCAGCGTGTCTTGATAGGCATGAGGGGCTCATTGAGAAAAGGATATTAGATGCTGTTACTGAGGCGGGGCTTTTGCATCAGGTCAAGCGCTGCCAAGCCGTCGAGGGCATTGGTTTTCTGACAGCGGTTGCCCTGGTAATGGCGTTTCAGCGAGGAGAATTTGAAAGTGCTGACGCTTACATCGCGTTCTTGGGAATGGACTTGAGAGTATCCGATTCTGGGCAAATGAGCGGACGCCGCTCATTGAGCAAGAAGGGAGATTCAGAGATACGCAGATTGCTGCATAACGCGGCGTCAGCAGGTATCAGGTCAGAAGCCTGGAAACCTTTATACGAGGGTTATCTGGCCAGGGGCCTGAAAACGACTCAAGCCCTGGTCATCATTGGCCGCAAGCTGGCGCGCATCGCCTTTTCGCTCATGAAAAACCTGAGCGAATACCAGTCAAAAGCGGTTTTGGGGGCTTCCCCAAAACCATAGAATCTCCCACATTTGAATGTATTCACAGATCAAATGTGGGAGCGGGCTTGCTCGCGAAGAGGCCAATACGGTGTTGAAGAGCGGCCGCTTATTCCAGCGCCGCCGCCGGCCCGAAGAACTCATACCGGCTCTGCTTCTCAGGTACACCGAGCGCCTTGAGGTGACGCTTGATCGCGCTCATAAAACCCTTCGGCCCCAGGAAGTAGGCATCCACATCACGCTCTTCGGGCAACCACGCCGCCAGTTGCTCCTGGGTCAGCAAACCGAGCTTGTCCGCCGCCGGGCTGATGCCGTCGTCTTCGGCATAGCAGTAAAAGCGCTGCAGTTGCGGATGGCGCGCAGCCAGGGCATCGACCCAATCGCGGAACGCATGCACGCCGCCATTGCGTGCGCAGTGGATAAAATGCACCGGGCGCTCGGTGGCCAGGGCCGCTTCCAGCATCGGCAAGGTCGGGGTGATGCCCACCCCGCCGCTGATCAGCACCAGGGGTTTGTCGCTGGGCACCAGGGTGAACTCCCCCGATGGCGGGAACAGGTCGATGGTCGCGCCCACGTGCATCTGGTCATGCAGGTAATTGGACACGCGCCCGCCCGCTTCACGCTTGACGCTGATGCGGTACAGGCCCGCATCGGTGCGCGCCGACAATGAATAGTTGCGGCGCACTTCTTCGCCATCGAGGATCAGCTTCAGGCCGATGTATTGGCCGGGCTCGGCGGCGAGGATCGGGCCATTGTCCACCGGGGCAAAGTACAGGGAGACGATTTCACTGCTCTCCTCCACACGCTTGACCAGCAGAAACGCACGCGCCCCGCGCCAGCCGCCAACGGCCTGGGCTTTTTCGTCGTAGATGGCGCTTTCTGCGCCGATCAGAATGTCGGCCAACTGACCATAAGCCGCGCCCCACGCGCTCATCACTTCTAGGGTGGCGATTTCGTCACCCAGCACCTCGGAAATCGCCCGCAGCAGGCAGTTGCCGACAATCGGGTAGTGCTCCGGGAGGATTTGCAGGGCCACGTGCTTGTTGATGATCTTGGCCACCAGGTCGCCCAACTGATCCAGTTGGTCGATATGCCGGGCGTACATCAGCACGCCATTGGCCAGGGCGCGGGGCTGGTCGCCGCTGGCCTGGTGGGCCTGATTGAACAGCGGGCGCACTTCGGGGTACTCGGAGAGCATCATGCGGTAGAAGTGGGTGATCAGGGCTTCGCCACCGCTTTCGAGCAGCGGCACAGTGGACTTGATGATGGCACGGTCTTGAACGCTAAGCATGGGGAGACTCCTGAGCCTTTAAGGCTTCTGAATGATTACCCTGTAGCAATCAGTATTCATGCCAACTAACAAACCCTTATTTATCAACAATTTAAATTAAGCATAGTCAATATGACTTCCTACACCTTATAGTCATTAGGACTACAAGGAGTCATTATGACTGCACACTCCCTGCTCACCACCCTGCTGCCACTGGTGGCTGACCTGTCCCGTGAACTGCCGGAAGGCGAGCGTTACCGACGCCTGCTGCAAGCCATGCGCACCCTGCTGCCCTGCGATGCCGCCGCGCTGTTGCGCCTGGACGGCGAATGGCTGGTACCCCTGGCCGTGGACGGCCTGAGCCCGGATACCCTGGGCCGGCGCTTCAAGATCAGCGAACACCCGCGCTTTGCCGTGCTGCTGAGCAGCCCCGGCCCGACCCGCTTTGACAGTGACAGCGAACTGCCCGACCCCTACGACGGCCTGGTCGATGGCCTGCACGGGCATCTGGAGGTCCACGACTGCATGGGCTGCCCGCTGTTTGTCGACGACCATCCCTGGGGCCTGCTGACCCTGGATGCCCTGGACACCGAGCGGTTTGACCGGGTCGAACTGGACGCCTTGCAGGCCTTCGCCAGCCTCGCCGCCGCTACGGTCAATGTGGCCGAACGCATGGAGCACCTGGCCCTGCGCGCCGAAGACGAACACCAGCGTGCGGAAATCTATCGCCAGGCCAGCGGCCAGCAGCACAAGGAAATGATCGGCCAGAGCAAGACCCACAAGCGCCTGGTGGAAGAAATCAAACTGGTGGGCGGCAGCGACCTGACCGTGTTAATCACCGGTGAAACCGGGGTCGGCAAGGAGCTGGTGGCCCAGGCCATCCACGCTGCCTCGCCCCGCGCGGAGAAGCCGCTGATCAGCCTCAACTGCGCCGCCCTCCCGGAAACCCTGGTGGAAAGCGAGCTGTTCGGCCACGTGCGCGGCGCGTTTACCGGCGCGCTGAACGAGCGTCGGGGCAAGTTTGAATTGGCCAACGGTGGCACCCTGTTCCTCGACGAAGTGGGAGAGTTGTCACTGACGGTCCAGGCCAAGCTGTTACGCGTCCTGCAAAGCGGGCAGTTGCAGCGGCTGGGTTCGGATAAGGAGCATCAAGTGGACGTGCGCCTGATCGCCGCCACTAACCGCGACCTGGCCGCCGAGGTGCGCAACGGCCGCTACCGCGCCGACTTCTATCACCGCTTGAGCGTGTACCCCCTGCAAGTGCCGGCCCTGCGTGAACGCGGGCGCGACGTGTTGTTGCTGGCCGGATTTTTCCTTGAACAGAACCGTTCACGCATGGGCCTGGGCAGCCTGCGCCTGACCAGCGATGCCCAGGCGGCATTATTGGCTTATGGGTGGCCCGGGAATGTGCGCGAGCTGGAACACCTGATCGGCCGCAGCGCATTGAAGGCCCTGGGCAATTGTCGCGAGCGACCGAAGATCCTCAGCCTCAGTGCCAAGGACCTGGACTTGCCCAATGACTCTGCGCCCTTGATAGAGGAGCCTGGCGAAATCCCCGTGGTGACTGGCGATCTGCGCCAGGCCACCGAGCACTACCAAAGGCAAGTGATCAGCGCCTGCCTGGAGCGCCACCAGCACAACTGGGCCAGCGCCGCCCGCGAACTGGGCCTGGACCGCGCCAACCTGGGGCGCATGGCCAAGCGCCTGGGCCTGAAGTAACGCGGATCACACTGTGGGAGCTGGCCTGCCAGCTCCCACATTAGATCTTCTTGCACATTAGGTTTGCTTCGGTTGCAAAAGCGGGCTCACAGGCGCGACCGCCCTGGGCTTACGAAACACCAGCACATTCCCCAGCATCACCAATACCAACCCGGCCAGCGCCGGGGCGCTCCATTGGTAGCCCTCGAACAGCGCCGAGACGTTCAATGCCACCACCGGGAACAGCACCGTGCAATACGCCGCCCGCTCCGGGCCCATGCGGCCGACCAGGGTCAGGTACGCGGTAAAGCCAATCACCGAACCGGGGATCACCAGGTACAGCAGCGAGCCGATATAGCGGGTGTTCCACTCCATCTCAAACGGAATGCCCTGGACCACGCAGTACAGCGCCAGCATCGACGCGCCATAGGCCATGCCCCAGGCGTTGGTGGTCAACGGCCTGAGCCCGGCTTTCTGTTGCAGGCTCGACAACATATTGCCTGCCGAGAAACACAGGGTGCCCAGCAGCGCCAGGCCCAGGCCCAACAGTGTTTCGGGGCTAGCGGTATGCCCGACCAGTTCCGGCCAGAACAGCAGCCCCAGCCCAAGCAACCCAAGGCCGCCGCCCAGCAGTACATTGCGCGCAACTTTCTGGCCAAAGAACAACCGCGCATTCAACGCATTCCACAGTGTCGCGGTGGAGAACACCACGGCCACCAGGCCACTGGGGATCCACTGGCTGGCCGTGAGGAAGCACATGAAGTTCACACAAAACAGGCACAAGCCCTGGGCCAGGCAGATCAGGTGACCCCGACGGTTCATCACCTGCAATTTGCGGCTGAGCAACAGCAGCCCAAACAGCACCAGTGCCGCCAGGCCGAAGCGATAGACGATCGAGACCGGAATTTCCACCACGCCCAATTGCCACTTGAGGGCAATCCAGGTGGTGCCCCAGATCAGAACGGTCAGTAAATACAGGGATAGGTTCATGGCGCACTCCGGTGGTTGAGCCACAGTTTCACCCCGCCTTGCTGCTGGGCACTTGCAGATTCTTGCGCTTTTGTCGGGCCGAGGGATCACAGCGCCAGCCGCCGGGAGTAGGATGCAAGGCGTCGGAGAGAGCCCCATGTCTGCACTGGAAAACCTGCAAGTCTTCAAAGCCCTGAACAGCTCGCCCAACGCTCGCCTGGAGCTGTCTGCCGAGCTTGGGGACGGCTTGTCTGCAGCTTTGTGGAGCAACCACCACGACGCCCAGGATTACCAGGCGCCCAGCCATCACACCTTGTCTTGCTATGTGGCCGGCGGCACCGGCACTTTCCGGCGCAACCAGCCCGGCACCAAGGGCGGCCCCGACAAGCTGTGCATCCTGCCCGCCGAGCATCAGTCGGCCTGGGTGATCAATGGTGAAATCCGCCTGGCCCATGTGTACTTCAGCCCCGAGCAATTTGCCCTGGGTTGCGTCACCTTGCTGGACCGTGAACCCCGCGCCTTGCAACTGCGCGAAAGCACCTTTCTGGAAGACGAACAGCAAGCGCGGCGTTTTCATCAACTGATCCGCCTCAATTGGCAGGAACCGGCAGAACGCTTGCTGACCAGCAGCCTGGCCTTTGAAATGCTCAACCATACCCTGCTCAGCCAGGTCGGCCTGCGTGAAGGATTGCGGCTCAAGGGCGGCCTGGCGGCGCACCAGCGCCGGCAGTTGGTGGAGTACATCGACCAGCAACTGGCCGAACCGATCAGCCTGGGGCAACTGGCGGGGCTGTGCGCCTTGTCGGAATACCACTTCGCACGGATGTTTCGCGCAAGCTTTGGCCTGCCGCCCCATCAATATGTACTGGCCCGCCGCCTGTCGCGGGCCCAGGCCCTGTTGCGCAGCGGCTCACTGCCGCTGGGGGAGATTGCCCTGGCGTGTGGGTTTTCCAGCGCCAGCCACTTTACCAACCGGTTTCGCCAGGCAATGGGAGCGACACCGGGGGAATACCGGCAGGCGTTCCAGCCCTAGAGGCCTTACACAAAACCAATGTGTGTGGGTTTCAATCGAGGCTTTGTGCCAGGACCACGGCCAGTCGATCTTCCAGCGCCTTGATCCGGCTCCCCTGGACCACATAGTTGTTGGTCAGCATCGAAAACACCAACCGCCGCCCACCCGCATCGGTGATGTAGCCCGTCAACGAAGACACCCCACCCATCGACCCCGTCTTGGCCTGCAGGTTGTTTTGCGCCGCTGTCCCGCGCAGGCGGTAACGCAGGCTGCCGCCGTCCAGCCGGTCCGGGTTGCCGGCGATGGGCAGTGCGTCGTACCAGGCGTTGAACCACGGCTGCTTGTTAATGGCCAGCAACAGGTCGGTGAAGTTCTGCGCCGACACCAGATTACGTCGCGACAAACCCGAGCCATCCACCTGGCTTAATGTTGCCGGGTCCAGGCCCTGGCGCTTGATAAAGTCGGCCACCGCCGCAACCCCGGCCGCCGCCGTGCCGGCACTCGCCTGCTGGCGCCCCATGGCCTTGAGCAGCGCTTCGGCCATGCTGTTATTGGACAGTTTGAGCAAGGGCCTGATCAGCTCCTGCAACGGTGCCGACTGGTGTGTTGCCAGGACAGTGGCGGTCGCCGGACTCACACCACCGATCACCCGCCGCCCCTGCACGCTGATCCCCTGCTCCGCCAAGGCCTGGGCAAACAGATTGGCCACCAGTTGCGTCGGCTCCCACACGCTGACCCATTGGCGGCTTTGCTTGCCCGGCGGTAACGCGCCGCTCAGGCGCAGCAGGTTGCTGCCATGCTGGCGATTGAGCCCATAGCTATTGCCTGGGCCGCTGACGGCCAGGTTGCTGAGCTGTACATAGTCGGTGGGCGGACTCAGGGTGACACTCACCAACTGGCCGACCGTTGTGGGCGCCTTGGCCGTGACGATCAAGGTGCCCGCATCAAAATCAGCATTGGGTGACACGGTCAGCGCGGAAATCTGCGCGCCGTAATACTTGTCTTCGTCGTCATGGGCCCAATCCACACCCAAGCGCTCGGCGTCGAACCAGCTGTCATCGAACACCATATCGCCCTGGACCTGCCGGATGCCCTGGGCGGCGAGGCTCGCCGCCAGCGCCTGGTAATCCGCCCACTGGATCGTCGGGTCACCCAGCCCCCGCAGGTACAGGTTGCCCAGCAGGCGCGTGCCCTGTTGGCTGCCATTGCTCAGCAACTGCGTAGAAAACCGATACTGCGGGCCCAGTACATCCATGGCCGCCGCAGTGGTCAGCAGTTTCAGGCTGGAGGCCGGCACCAGCCGCGTGCGTGGGTTGTGCTGGTACAGCGTGTTGCCGCTGCGAGCATCACGCACCATCAGCGAAACACTGGCACCCGCCAAGGCAGGATCAGCCAGCAATTGGTCCAGCGCCTGTTCGCCGGTTTTCGAAGGCGTGGCACAGCCACCCAATAACAGGCTCACGCCCACCAGCATGGCGCTGGTGTGTATCCATCGTCCCAACTGCATCAAACCGTCCCGGCAATCATCAAAGAGCGCAACGCTAGCAGCTCAGGCCGCCAGCGTCATCGCCGACGGTCAGAACTCCAGGGTGCTGGACAACGACACCTGGCGCGCATCGCCCATGGACACAAACAAGCGGCTGACGGCCGAGGTGTAGTAGGTACGGTCAAACAGGTTCTTCACATTGAGCTGGAACTTGACCTTCTGCCCGTCAACCTTGGTGTCATAGGTGGCAAACGCATCGGCCACGGTGTAGCCCGGCAGGTCGAAGCTGTTGAGGGCATCGCCAGCCCGCTCGCCCACGTAACGCGCACCGGCACCGACACGCAGTTGATCGCCGCCGACGATGGTGCCGAAGTCATATACGGCTGAAACAGAGCCGGAATTTTTCGCCACGTTCTGCAGGCCCTTGCCTTTGAAGGTCGGGTGTTCGGTGACCTCGGCATCGGTGTAGGCATAGCTGCCGATCAGGCTCCACTGGTCGGTCAACTGCCCACTCAGGTCCATTTCCAGGCCACGGGAGCGCACCTTGCCGGCGACGCTGTAGATCGAGGTCGCGCCCTCGGTGATCGACACCAGCACGTTGCGTTTTTGGATATCAAACAAGGCCACGTTAGCGGTAATACGCCCCGGCATATCGAGCTTGGCCCCCAGCTCCCAGGATTTGGACTGTTCCGGGGCGATGCTGCCGTCGATCACCATTTTGTTGTCCAGCGGCGCAATGGTGGAGTTGGGTTTGAACGATTCGGTGTAGCTGCCATAGAACGACAGCTCATCGGTGTAGCGATACACCAGGCCGGCACGAGGTACCCACTTCTGGCCGTTGCTGTTGGTGTTGGCCGTGAACGGGCGGCCCTTGCCGGCGTATTGGTCGTATGCTTGGAAGCGCGCACCGCCGACCAGGATCCACTGGTCGGTGAGGTGAATGGCGTCCTGGAAAAACACCGAATCGCTGCGCAGCAGGTCGGTCTGGTTGCTGTCCGGCGCGCTGACGTTGGTGCCCGCCACTTCGCGGCCGTACACCGGGTCGTTGTAGTTGAACACGCTGCGGCTGGCCTGGCGGATCAGGTCGGCGCGGTAGATTTTGCGGTACTCGTCATCCAGGCCGAATACCAGGTCATGGCGCATGCCGGCCACGTCCACCTTGCCTTCAAGGCTCACAGTGGTGAAGCGGTCGGTGGTCAGCGCGCCTTGGGTGCCGTCCATGTTGCGCGTCAAGGTGCCATTGGCATTGACCTTAGTCACGCGCACCTGGCTGGCGTCGTAGGTTTCGCGGTTCCAGCTGTAGCCGAAGTGGGCCGTCCAGTCGTCGTTCAGGTCGTGGTCGACTTGGACGCGATACAGGTCCGAGCGGCCTTCCATATTGTTGAAGGGCTCATCCAGGCGGCGCGTGGCAGGGATGTTAAGCGGGTGATTGGTCTTGGGGTCGATGGCCGTGCCACGGTCGAACGGCGAGAGAAATTCGCGGTGCTCGTAGGCCAGCAGCACCTGGGTGGTGTCGCCGTACCAGGCTAGGGACGGCGCGATCAGGCTTTCGCGATAGGTGCCGAAGTTGCGCCAGTAGTCCTCATCCTGATGGTCGACGATCAAGCGGTAAGCCAGGCCGCTGTCGCCCAACGGGCCGGTGGTGTCGAGGTTGCCGCCGCTGCCGTTCTTGCCGCTGCCATAGGTCGAGCCACGCACGGTCAAGGCGGTGGATTGGGTCAGTTCGGGTTTCTTGCTGACAATGTTGATCACCCCGCCCGGGTCCTGAATGCCATACAGCAACGACGCCGGGCCCTTGAGCACTTCGACGCGCTCGGCGGTTTCGTTCAGCGCCCGGCCTTGCACCACCGGCATGCCATCGCGCATCACCGAGCCATTGCGGTTGTCGCCAAAGCCACGCAGCATCACCGCATCCTGGGTGCTGCCCAAGGTGTTGGTCTGGGTGATGCCGCTGATGTTGGCCAAGGCATCGTCGAGGTTGCGCGGCACCTGGTCGCGCATCACCTGGGCCGGCACCATGTTCACGGTTTGCGGGGTTTCCAGCAGCAAGCCCTGGGAGCGCATGACCGAGCTGGTGGGCGGTGGCTGGTAGCTGGTGGTTTGCTGCTGGTTGACACCGCTGATGGTGGTGGCGCCGAGGTTGACCGCGCCTTCGCTAGGCAGCGGTTCCAGGGCCAGGGTGCGGGCGTCGATCTGGCGGAAGGTCAAGCCGGAGTTGCCCAGCAGGCGCTGCAGAGCCTGGGCGGCACTCATCTGCCCACTGACGGCCGGGGCGTTGAGGGTGTAGGGGGCTTCGTCGGTGTAGACCACGCTGATGCCGGTCACCCGGCTGAAATCGCTCAGGGCCTGGGGCAACGGCTTGGCCGGCAGCGCAAAGCTGAAGACTGCGCTCTGCTCCTGCGCCGCTTGCGCCAGGCTCAGGGGTTGTAATGCCAGGCCTGAAGCGGCCAGAAGGGAGGCTCCCAGCCACTGTTTAACCGAACCGCCTACCGCCGCTTTTGCCCTGGACTTCATGCTTGAGAACCCGTGTAGAAAACGCTGTTAATGCGAATTGATCGCAGTTTCAAGCACTACACGGATGGCGTGGGGTTTTACCTCAGGTGAAATTGAAAATAATTTCAACATCAGCCTTTATTCTTGTTTTTCGCCCCGCCCTGCCGGGCCTTGAAGCGGGGGTTGGATTTGCAGATCACATAGATCCGCCCCCGGCGCTTGACGATCTGGCAGTCGCGATGACGGTTCTTGGCTTCTTTGAGGGAGGACAGGACTTTCATAGGGTGGCTCCTTTGCATGAATGTAATAACATATCATAAATGCAAATAAGAATAATTATCAACTTTCTCTTCAGGCGTTCACGATTCCTGTGGGGCTGGTTTTTAGCGGACCACGATCAACCGCCCCAACACACTGTGCTGCTCAAAGCCCAGCACCGCTTGCAATGCCTTGAGCACCGCCTCGGGGTCTTTGCTCGGAAAGCTGCCGCTGACCCGGCGGGCGCCGAGTTCGTCATTGAACAGCAGGATGCGGCCGGGGTAGTAACGGCCCAGGTCCTTGACCACATCGGCCAGCGGGGTCTTGTAGTAGTTGAGCCAGCCATCGCGCCAGCCCAGGCGCGATTCACTGTCCACCGCATGCCGCTCATCAGCCACACCCTCGGCGTAGGCCACTTGCTGGCCGGCCGTCAGTATTTGCTGAGGACCCTGGGCCGACGGCGTAACCCCTACCCGCCCCGACAGCACCGTCACCTGGGCGCCCGCCGGTTGCAGGCGCACTTCAAATTGGGTGCCCAGCACCCGCACTTCGCCGCTGTCGGCGTGCACCACAAAGGCTTGCCCGGTGTGGGCCACGCTGAAGAAACCGGCACCGCGACGCAATTGGATATGCCGCTCACCGTGACTGAAATCCACGGCAATCGCGCTGTCGGCATCCAGGGTGACTTGGCTTTGATCAGCCAGGGTCACGGTTTTGACTTCACCCGGCGCACTGACGTAATCGGCGCCCAGGTCATCGACCCAGCGCTGCGGCTGCCACCCCGCGCCCAGCGACACCATCAGCACCAGGCACGCCGCCACTGCCAGCGCTGCAGACCAGCGGCGCATGCGCGAGCCTTTCGCACCGTCCATGGCCTTGAGGTAACGCTGCAAGGCCAACGCGTCTTCGTCAGCCAGAGTGCTCGCCGGGACTTCGCTCAGTTCCCACAGCACCTGGGCCTGGGCATACGCTTCGACATGGGCCGGGTCGGCACGCAACCAGTGGCTGAAGGTAGCCTGGTCGCCACTGCTCGGCGCATCGTGCAGCAGGCTGAGCCAGGCCAGGGCGGCCTGTTCCTGGGCGGGTGTCGGGGTGACGTTCACGGTGCTTTCCCTGGCGAGCGTGGCGGATGGGCTTGCCGAAGGCTGGCTTTGCAGGCCTCGAGGGCGCGCATCATATGTTTTTCCACGGCACTTTGGGACAGGCCCATGGCCTTGGCGATTTCTGCGTATTTGCGCCCGTGGATGCGGTTGAGCAAAAAGATCTGCCGCGTACGCTCCGGCAAGCTGCGCAGCGCCGCTTCGACATGGCGCAGATCGTTGCCCGCTTCCAGCGCGGCCTGGGGCTCGGAACTGTGATGGTCGTGCTGCTCCGGCATCCAGCCTTCAGTGCCGCGCACCCGCGCGTTTTCGCTGCGCAGGTGGTCGATGGCGATATTGCCGGCGCAGCGCAGCAGGTAGGTGCTGAGTTCTTCGACCTGCACCAGGGGCCGGCGCCAGAAACGCAGAAACAGATCCTGTACCAGGTCCGCTGCCGTCGCCCGGCAGCCTACGCGGCGGCTGACCAACGCCTCCATCTGTGAACGCTGGGACAAAAATACCTGCAGGAAATGTGCGCGCCCGCCCGACGCTTCTGCGTGGGGCTGATCCTGGGACTCGGGCGGCGTGGTGATCATCAAAAGGGGCTCAGAGGGTCGCGAAAGCCGCAACGGGGCTGACCAGCAGGCCGACGCCTGCGAGAACCAGGGCCAGCCTTGGCCGATACGGCAACAGCAGCACCAGCAACAGCCCACTGAGCATCAGCACCGCGCACCAGTCCACCAGGCCCCGGCTCCAGCCGGCCATGTGTACCGCCGGCCAGATCGACAGCCCCAGCAACAACCAACCGCCCACGCGCAACCCCAGGCGCCGTCGTGGCGAAGGTTTGCTGTGCAGCAACTCGCCATGGTGACGGTCCAGGGACAGGCACAGTGCAACAAAGCCCGCATAGCACAGCAACAAGGCCAGCAACATCAGTGCACCTCGCTTTTGAGGGTCAGTGGGCGGGCGCGCTCGGCCCGGGGCTGGGCGGCGCTGCGGTGCTGCATTTTCCAGGCAGCCCAGGCCAGGAACAGGCCGCTGCCCAGGCAGGTCAGGTCAAAGCCGGCCATGGCCCAATCACCCTTGGCCACTGACACGCCCAGGTGCTCGGAGGTGGTCAGCACATTGAGCAGCGGCACCGCCATAAACAGTACGGCGCCCAGGCCCAGTTGCTCGATCCAGGCACGGCGGCCACGGCGCAACATGGCATGGAGCAGGGTCAGGCCCCAAGCGATAAAGAAACTTTGCACTTCCCAGTCCGAGCGTTCGGCGAAGCTCACAGGCAGCAGGCGATTGGCCCAGAAAAACGCGGCAATGGCGATGACCAGCCCGGACATGCTGGCAATATTCAGCACTTCCACCAGGCGCAATTCAAACGGCATCACCCCGGTCTTTACATGCTTGAGCTGACGCTTGCCCAGCCAGATCACCAGGCCGGTGCCAATCATCGCCGTGCCCGCCAGGCCGCAGATAAAGTACAACCAGCGCAGCAGCGGGCCGGCGAAGTGCCCCATGTGCAGGCCGTAGAAACTGCCACCGATTGCCATCGGCAGCGACTGCTCGGCACTGACCCGCAGCAGTTCGCCGGTGGAGCCATTAAAGGACACGGTGCTGCCGAAATCATGCACCACCCGGTCAGAACCGGCGCGGGAGACATTGACTGCGGCATTCACATCGCCGGGGTTGTTCACCGCCAGCCGCCCCACGTGCCCACCGTCCCACTGCGCCCGTGCCTGTTCTACCAGCGGCGCCAAGGGCAGCAGCTTGCCCGGCTGGCCGAGGGCCGGTGCGTTGTTGGTGGCCGGGAACAGTTCATTGAAGAAGGCGCGGGTATCGCCGTCATAGGACGCAAGGATGCTGGCGGGCATGACCATGGTCATGAAGATCACCAGGCTGCTGTAGGTGATCATCAGGTGGAACGGCAGCACCAGCACGCCCACCGCGTTGTGCCCATCGAGCCAGGAGCGCTGGCCCTTGCGCGGGCGGAAGGTGAAGAAGTCCTTGAAGATTTTCTTGTGGGTGATGATCCCGGTGATCAGCGCGACGAACATCACCATCGCCGCAATGGTCGACAACCAGCGACCCCACGGGTGAGGCATCTGCAACTGGAAGTGGAACCGGTAGAAGAACTCGCCGCCCATGGTTTCCCGGGCCTGGAGTTGCTCGCCGGAGACCGGGTCGAGCATTTTCTCAATGAAATTGCCGCGCCGGCCAGGGTCGACCTTGTCTTGCCACATCACCGACAAACCGGGGTCGCGGCTGTTGGGCAGGCCGATAAACCAACGCGCCGCCGTGGGGGCGTGCTGTTCCAGATAGCTTTGCGCCACGGCCACACTGCGCGCATCGTCCACCGCATGGGCGGGCACTTCCGGCTGCATCCAATGGGTGATTTCGCCCTTGAAGTAAGCCAGGGTGCCGGTGAGGAAAATCGCGAACAGCAACCAGCCGAAAATCAACCCGGCCCAGGTGTGCAACCAGGCCATGGCCTGACGGAAACCCTCTTTCATGGGCGCGCCATCCAATAGGCCAGGCCTGCCAGGGTGGCCAGTATCGCGCAGGGCACCAGCACGCCAAACCAGGCGCGGGCGGCACTGCGGCAGGCAAAACACCAGATCACTGCCAGCAGGTAGAACACAAAGGAACTGAGCATGCCGCTGACCACCGCATCGGCGCGGGAGATTGGCAGCCACAAGGTCAGGCACACGCTGGCCAGGGACGCCAGCACATAGCCACCGACCACAGCCGCCAGCAGCCGCGACGTCACGCCGAGACGATAGGAAACAGGAAGTGATGCTTTGCTTTTCATGCCAGTGGCACCTGGTTTATCAGGGGCGGGAGTTTAATGATAATTATTCTTATAAGCAAAAGAGAACGGATGAAGCCAACACCCACAGGGTCTTGTGGCGACTTTAAAACGGCTATCGGTCCTGTGCTGATTGCCGAATGCCACCTGGCCACTCTACAATGCGAACAATTCTCGTTATCTAAAGCATGCAGATGCTGCCGGAGTGTTCGCGTTGCGGCCGTCCAATACCGTCGAAGTCCTGTATCACGACCATCACCACTGGCTGACCGGCTGGTTGCGACGCAAGCTCGGCTGCCCGCACAGCGCCGCCGACCTGGCCCAGGACACGTTCATCCGGGTGTTAAGCGCCCGCGAAACCCCGACGTTGATCGAGCCCCGCGCCTTCCTCACCACCATCGCCAAGCGCGTGCTGTTCAACCACTACCGCCGCCAGGACCTGGAGCGCGCCTACCTCGACGCCCTGGCGCAAATGCCTGAACTTGCTGCGCCATCGGAAGAAGCGCGGGCGATCATCCTGCAAACCCTGATGGAGCTGGACCAACTGCTCGACGGTTTGCCCGTGCTGGTCAAACGCGCCTTCCTGCTGGCCCAGCTCGATGGCCTGACCTACGCGCAAATCGCTGCCGAACTGGGGATTTCCATCGCCACCGTCAAACGTCATCTGAACAAAGCAGCCATGCGCTGCTATTTCGCCCTATGAACCCCACCACACACTTCTCGACCCAGGTCGCCGAACAGGCGGTGCAGTGGCTGATGCAAATGCAGCAAGGCCCGCTCAACCCGCGCCAACAGGCCAAATGGCAACACTGGCTGGAGGCCCACAGCGAGCATCAACGGGCGTGGGAGCATATTCAGCGGGTCAACCAACGCCTGCGCGGCATGCCCTCGCCCCTGGCCCACGCGGCGTTGAACGCACCGCAATCCAGCAGCCGGCGCCAGGCCCTGAAACTGCTGCTGATCCTCGGCGTCGGCTCGGCGGCTACGTGGGGCTTGCGCCAGCAGCACTTGATCCCGCCGTTGACCGCCGACTACCGCAGCCCCCTCGGCCAGCGCCGCAAGGTACAACTGGCCGACGGCAGCCAGCTGCAACTCAATACTGCCAGTGCGGTGGATGTGCAATTCGATGGCCCACAGCGCCTGATCCGCCTGCTCGAAGGCGAGATATTGCTGCGCACCAGCACCCCGTTGCAGATCATCACCGGCCAGGGCGTCGTCAGCACCCAGGCAGCACAGGTGAATGTGCGTCAGTTCAACGATCACACCCAGGTCGCGGTGCTGGATGGCCAGGTGGAGATTGCACCCAGGTCCTACAGCGGCCTGCCCCTGCCCTTGGAAAAATCCCACCAGGTCAACCTCACCCGCAAAGGTTGGGATACCCCGCGCCTCACCGATGCCAACACGGGTGCCTGGGCCGACGGCATGCTGGTGGCATCGCACATGCGCCTGGCAGATTTCCTCGAGGAACTGAGCCGTTATCGCCGCGGCCAATTGCAGTGTGATCCGCAGGTGGCCAACCTGCTGATCTCCGGCAGCTACCCGCTGGACGACAGCGAACGCATCCTCGACCTGCTGCAAATCAGCCTGCCGGTCAAAGTGCGGCGGTTTACCCGCTATTGGGTCAGCGTCGAAGCCCGCGCCTGAATTATTTTCGACACCCGTGAGCCGTTTTCCGTACCTCGCGTGACAGAGAGGGAAAGCCACCCTGTTTCCCACCTCTGAGGAACGTTCTTCATGCCCCAGCAACCGACTCGCCTGACGCCACTTGCCCGTACGCTGCGCCACTTGCTGCTGGGCGCCAGCCTCAGTTTCAGCGCCCTGCCTTACGCCCTGGCGGCCGAGGCCAAGCCTTATCACATCGCCCCGGCGTCTCTGGAAGCGGCATTGAATCAATTTGGGCGTGAGGCTGGCGTGCTGATTTCGTTTGGCTCCGAAGTGACTGCCGGCGCGCAAAGCCAGGGCCTGCGGGGCAACTACACCACCGAGCAAGGTTTGAACGCATTGCTCAAGGGCACCGGCCTGCAAGCCCGCGCCGAAGGTGACAATGCCTATAGCCTGCAACCCCTGAACGCGCCGGCGCCGCTGGAGCTGGGCACCTCCAATGTGGTGGGCGACTGGCTCGGCGATGCGGCGCAGATCAATGTCTTCGAACACCCCGGCGCCCGTGATGTGATCCGTCGTGAAGAATTCGAGCGCCAGGGCGCAACCCAGGCCCGTGACGTGCTCAACCGTATTCCCGGGGTCAACGCGCCGGAAAACAACGGCACCGGCAGCCACGACATGGCGCTGAACTTCGGCATTCGCGGGCTCAACCCGCGCCTGGCGTCGCGCTCGACGGTATTGATGGACGGCATTCCGGTGCCTTTCGCGCCGTATGGCCAGCCGCAGCTGTCGTTCGCGCCCATCAGCATGGGCAACATGGATGCCGTGGACGTGGTGCGCGGCGGTGGCGCGGTACGCTACGGGCCGCAGAACGTCGGCGGCGTGGTCAACTTCGTGACCCGGGCAATTCCCGATGCACCGATGGTCAAGGGCGGCCTGCAGACCGAGACCAGCCCGTCTTCCAGCCACGATGGCTTCAAGACCACCGGCAACCTGCTGGCCGGCGGCACCGCCGACAATGGCCTGGGCGGCGCGCTGCTGTATTCCGGCACCCGCGGCGGTGACTGGCGTGAACACAGCGACACCCAAATCGACGACCTGATCCTCAAGGGCCACTACCAGCTGGACGAAGCCAACAGCTTCAATGCCATGGCCCAGTACTACGAGGGTCAGGCCGATATGCCCGGTGGCTTGAGCACGGCGGCCTACAAGGCCGACCCGTATCAATCCACCCGGCCCTACGACAAGTTCTGGGGCCGCCGTACGATGTTCAACGTAGGCTATCGCTACCAGGAAGATCGCCGGGAATTCACCGTCAACAGCTTCTTTACCAAGACCTTGCGCAGCGGTTATCTGGACCAGGGCAGCTTCCTTTCGCTGTCGCCGCGCGAATATTGGGTACGCGGCCTGGAAACCCGCCTGGCCCAAGGCTTCGACCTCGGCCCGAGCAGCCACGAGGTGGGTGTGGGCTACCGCTACATCAACGAGGCCGGGCATGAATTGCGCTACCGCACGCCGATCAGCGCCAACCAGCAACTGCCCAATACCGACAGCCGCAACGACCGCGACACCCGAGGTGGCACCGAAGCCAACGCGTTCTTTATCGACGACCGGATCGATATCGGCAAGTGGACCGTGACCCCGGGCATCCGCTACGAGATGATCAAGTCCCAGCAGACCAACAACCTGACCGACGTCAAATACAAGGGTGACTACAACACCGCCCTGCCGGCGTTGAACGTGCTGTATCACCTGACCGACGACTGGAACCTGTACGCCAACACCGAAGGTTCCTTCGGCAGCGTGCAGTACAGCCAGATGCCCAACCGTGTGAGCAGCGGTGCGGTCAAGCCAGAAAAGGCCCGCACCTGGGAAGTCGGCACGCGCTACGACAATGGCGCGCTGCGCGCAGAAATCGGCGCGTTCCTGATCAACTTCGACAACCAGTACGAAAGCAACCAGACCAACGACTCGGTGATCGCCCGGGGCGAAACGCGGCACCAGGGTATCGAGTCCAGCGTCAATTACGCCCTCGACGGCTTGAGCCCGGCGCTAGCTGGCTTTGATGTGTACGCCAGCTACGCCTATGTCGATGCAACCATCCGCGAAGACGGCCCGAACAAAGGCAACCGCGTGCCCTTCTCGTCCAAGCACAAAGGCACCCTGGGCGTGGGCTACACCGAAGGCCAATGGAAGTTGAACCTGGACAGCACCTACCAGAGCAGCCAATTCGCCGATAACGCCAACACCCAGGCCGAAAGCGTGGATGGCAGCAATGGGCGCATCCCCGGCTACATGCTGTTCAGCAGCCGCGCGGCATACGACTTCGGCCCGCAGTTGTCGGATCTGAATGTGGCGGTGGGGGTGAAAAACATCTTCAACACCCAGTACTTCACCCGTTCGTTTGACGATAACAACAAGGGCAAATACGTGGGAGAACCGCGCACCGTGTATGTGCAGACCTCAGTCGCGTTCTGACGGGCCGGCAAAGATCCTGAATACACTGCTGGCCAGCTCCGACATTTGATACCTATCAGCCACAAAAAAAACGGGCCTGCATCTGCAGGCCCGTTTTGTATGGGGTTGAAAAACAGTCAGCAATCAGCTGTTAAGCGCAGCCTGTTCGTTTTCCAGGAATTCCTCTTCAAGCCCGGCTTCATCGACTTGGTTGTTGGGCGTGCGTTTCTCTGCACGCGGCTTGCCTTGCAGTCTGCCGAACAGATGTTCCAGCGCGTTATCCAGCTTGGTGGCCGCCCCGTCGATCGCTTGTTCCAGGGTGTCGGCTTTATGGATGACCGAAATCGGTTGATGACCCTTTGGCCGCGCTTCCAGGCGGCAACTCAAATCATGGGGGCCCGGCTTGTCGCCGTTCTCATCCCGCAGGTAGACCTCGACGCGGGTCAGGTCTTCTTCATAACGTTCGAGCGTGCTCTCAATGGTAGTACGTACCCACTCCTCCAGTCGGATGCTGCTTTCAATATGGTTGTCGCTGTTGACTTGGATTTGCATAGTGTTTCCCTTATTTCAGCTAGCTCGCCAGAGATCACCACTGCAACACCGATGCGGTGAAACCATGACCTCTTAACTACACAATTGAGCACCTGAAGGAACAATTCAACCCCTATGCAAAGATAAATCCCACATTACAAATTAAGCCTGACAGCCGCCCAAAGCGCTGTTATCGTCGGGAGTTGGGTATCCCCACCTACCTGCGTAATTCCTCACAATTGCCCCTCTCCCAAGGGGTGCAATCCGCGAAAAATCCCCGCCTCTTCCACCAGCCAATCATGCACCGCACGCACGCCGGGATGGTTCAGTGCGCCTGGCGCATACAGCAGCACGTAGCGCTTGTGATTCGGTACCGCAAGGCCGAATGGCACGATCAGGGTGCCGCGCTCCAATTCGTCATTGAGCAGGGTGCGCCGGGCAATCGCCACGCCCATGCCGGCAATCGCCGCCTCGATGGTCAGGTGGTTGCGGTTAAAGGTGTGCCCACGTCGCACGTCGGCGTCGGGATAGCCGATCGCATTCAGGTAAAACTCCCACTCGGCGTATTCATAACTCCCACGCCAGGCCGTGATGTCGTGCAACAGCGGGAAGTGGGCCAGGTCGGCCGGACCGTGCAGCGGCGGCCGCCCGCGCAACAGGCTTGGCGCGCACACCGGGAATATCTGCTCGTCGAGCAAGGCTGTGGATAACAAACCGGGATAACTGCCGTCGTTGAGGTCGATGGCCAGGTCAAAGTCGCCTTCGTGCAGGGCAATGCTGCTGTCCTCGGCCACCAACCGTAACTGGATATCCGGGAAACGCTGCTGCAGACGCGGCAAACGCGGCGTCAACCATTTGCCCAGAAAGGACGGAATCGAGCGCAGCCGCAGGGTGCCGCTGATCATCCCCGCATCCAGGCGCTGCAACTCGGCATCAATGCTGCCGTAGGCCTCGCTTACCGTGGTCGCCAGCCGCTGCCCTTCGGCACTCAACTCCACGCCACGCGCCCGGCGATGGAACAGGCGAAAGCCCAGACGCTCCTCCAGTTGGCGAATCTGCTGGCTGACCGCCCCAGGGGTGATGTGCAGTTCTTCGGCGCAACGGGTAAAGGATAAATGCCGTGCAGCGCAGGCAAATACGTGCAACCAGACATAGGTCTGGGCATGCAGGGGGCGAGCCATAGAGTTTAGTCCTGCTAAAGGGTGTCTTAGGATAATTCGTTGGTCAGTGCCGATCTAGAGGCTCAGTATCGCGCTTCTTCCGCTTGTCCTACAAAACATGGCAGCGATTTCCTACTCCATAGCTTGTAAGGCTTTAGCATGGCTATCAGCGTTTTTGATCTATTCAAGGTGGGCATCGGCCCATCCAGCTCCCATACCGTGGGCCCTATGCGGGCTGCGGCAACTTTCGCCCAGTCCCTCACCGACCAACAATTGCTGGAGCACACCCAACGCGTGGAAGTGCGCCTGTACGGCTCGCTGTCTGCCACCGGCGTGGGCCACGCCACCGATCGCGCGTGTGTGATGGGGTTGATGGGCGAATGGCCAGATCGGGTTGACCCCACCTCGATCGGGCCGCGTATCCAGCAGTTGCGCGAATCCTCCAGGTTAATGCTTGCAGGCCAAAAAGAAATTGCCTTCAACTGGCAGCACGATCTCCTGTTGCTGGAAGAAAGCCTGCCCTACCACCCCAACGCCATGTCCCTGCATGCCTACGGGGCAAACGGCCTGTTGAGCGAACAGACCTACTACTCGGTGGGCGGTGGTTTC
Source organism: Pseudomonas sp. FP2294 (assembly GCF_030687625.1). Lineage (NCBI taxonomy): Bacteria > Pseudomonadati > Pseudomonadota > Gammaproteobacteria > Pseudomonadales > Pseudomonadaceae > Pseudomonas > Pseudomonas sp. FP2294. Next base: position 1,048,282 of record NZ_CP117441.1, on the reverse strand, counting down.
ATCATTGAGGCGGCCGAGGCCGAGTCGGGTATTGCTCCCACCAGCGATGTAGAACTGCCCTACGACTTTTCCAGCGCCGTCGAACTGCTGGCCCTGTGCAACAAGCATGGCCTGCGTGTCTCTGAATTGATGATGGCCAACGAACGCGCCTGGCGTAGCGATGAAGAAATCCGTAGTGGCCTGCTGCATATCTGGTCGGTAATGCGCGAGTGCGTCGAGCAAGGCCTGCGTGATGAAGGCATCTTGCCCGGCGGCCTGGATGTGCCGCGCCGCGCCGCAAAACTGCACCGCAGCCTGCTGGAAATCGGCAAACCGAATGTGATCACCTCGACCTTGTCGGCCATGGAGTGGGTCAACCTGTTCGCCCTCGCCGTCAACGAAGAAAACGCCGCCGGTGGGCGCATGGTCACCGCACCGACCAATGGTGCAGCCGGGATCATTCCGGCAGTGCTGCACTACTACATGAAGTTCAATGCCGACGCGTCCGACGATGATGTAGTCAACTTCTTCCTGGCCGCAGCCGCCGTCGGCATCCTGTGCAAGAAAAACGCCTCGATCTCCGGCGCTGAAGTCGGCTGCCAGGGCGAAGTCGGTTCGGCCTGCGCCATGGCCGCTGCGGGCCTGGCGGATATTCTCGGCGCCACCCCCGAGCAACTGGAAAACGCCGCCGAAATCGGCCTGGAGCACAACCTCGGCCTGACCTGCGACCCCGTCGGCGGCCTGGTCCAGGTGCCCTGCATCGAGCGCAACGCCATCGCCGCCGTCAAAGCCATCAACGCCACGCAAATGGCCCTGCGCGGCGACGGCAAACACTTCATTTCCCTCGACCGGGTGATCCGCACCATGCGCGATACCGGCGCCGATATGCATGACAAATACAAAGAAACTTCACGGGGCGGCCTGGCGGTCAGCTGGGTGGAGTGCTGAGGAGCACTGCTACCTGCCCCCTACGTGAGCCCGCGCAAAAATAATAATGAGGCAATAACGATGACCGATGTACGTACACCTGCTGCCGAAAACCCCGCTGCTGTCACGCAAACCGTAACGACCGGCTGGAGCAAACACGACACCACCTGGATGCTGGGCCTCTACGGTACCGCCATCGGTGCTGGCACTCTGTTTCTGCCGATCAACGCCGGGGTCGGCGGCTTCTGGCCGCTGATCGTGCTGGCGCTGCTGGCCTTCCCCATGACCTTCTTCGCCCACCGTGGGCTGACGCGCTTTGTGCTGTCGGGCAAATCCGGCGACATCACTGACGTGGTGGAAGAACATTTCGGCGTCGGCGCCGGCAAGCTGATCACCCTGCTGTACTTCTTCGCCATCTTCCCGATCCTGCTGGTGTACAGCGTCGCGCTGACCAACACCCTCGGCAGTTTCATGGAACACCAACTGCACATGACTGCGCCGCCACGGGCGATCCTGTCTCTGGTGCTGATCCTCGGCCTGATGGCCATTGTGCGATGCGGCCAGGGCGTGATCGTCAAGGCCATGAGCGTGCTGGTCTACCCGTTCGTCGCCGCCTTGCTGCTGTTGGCCGTAAGCCTGATCCCCAACTGGAACGGCGCGTTCTTCGCCTCCGCCAGTGAGGGCATGCCCCTGCCGGTGTTCTTCAAGACCCTGTGGCTGGCGATTCCGGTGATGGTGTTTTCGTTTAACCATTCGCCGATCATCTCGGCCTTTGCGGTGGACCAGAAACGCGTGTACGGCGCCCAAGCCGAACGCAAGAGCAGCGGCATCCTGGCCACGGCCCACGGCATGATGGTGCTGACGGTGATGTTCTTCTGCTTCAGTTGCGTACTGGCGCTGTCACCGGCTGATCTTGCCGCCGCCAAGGCGCAGAACATTTCGATCCTGTCCTACCTGGCCAACCACTTCCAGACCCCGGTCATCGCCTACGCGGCGCCGTTGATCGCGCTGGTGGCCATCACCAAATCCTTCCTCGGCCACTACATCGGCGCCAGCGAAGGCTTCCAGGGCCTGATCGTCAAAACCCTGCGCGGGCGCAACCGCACCTTGTCGGCGCGCTGGCTGGAACGCTGCACCGCGGTGTTCATGATCCTCAGTTGCTGGGCCGTGGCCACGTTCAACCCAAGCATCCTGGGCATGATCGAAACCCTCGGCGGGCCGATCATCGCGTGCTTGCTGTTCCTGATGCCGATGTACGCAATCCGCCGCGTGCCATCGCTGCGCCAGTATTCGGGCCAGGTGTCGAATGTGTTTGTGGTGTTGGTGGGGCTGATTGCGCTGTCAGCGGTCATTTTCTCGCTGGTGCCCTGAAACAGCTCACTGCACAGATCAACCTGTGGGAACGGGCTTGCCCACGATAGCGCTGCATCAGTCACTGAATGGTTGGCTGATCCACCGCAATCGCGGGCAAGCCCGCTCCCACAGGGGCAGTTCGTCGTCAGAAAGATAGCTGTACGGCACGCCCCTTGCTGTACACCCACTGAAGGAAAACGGAGCTTGCGACCGGTGGTCAGGCAACACGAACCAATCGCCATACCGGTCGTCAATCAGTGCATGTTCTTATCAGGCGGTAACGCACCATGGACAATCCTTTTCAACTGATCACCGACACGTTCGCCCCTCAATACCGGGTCAACCTGAGCATCCAGCGCCTGGACGGCAGCATCATGCTGACCCTCTCCGACGACAGCGGCGTGGTCGCCAAACGCATGATCAGCGCCGAACAGCGCAACGACCCGCAACGCCTCAAACGCCTGGTGCAAAGCGTGCAATTCGGCATTGCCATTGAACAAGGGCACAGCGCCATGGAGATTTTGGCAGTGATGACCGACGGCGACAGTCACAAACTGCTGCAGCGCCCGCCGAGCAACCGGCCGCCCATCGCGGCCGGGCTCTGACTCAGGATTCGGACTTTTCCTTGACCGATGGGTAGCGCGACGAAGCAAAACGCACCACCAGGATGGCGAACGCCAACAACAGAATCCCGCCACACAAGTAAATGATGCCCAGGTCCGGGGCATTGTGGTGGGACACGTCGCCGATCAGCAGGCGGGTCAACGCCGTGATCGCCACGTAGAGCAGGAAGCGGATGGGCATGTGGTTGGTCTTGAAATAGATCCCCACCATGGCGCCCAGCTCCAGGTAGATAAACAGCAGCAGGATGTCATCAACGCTGATGCCGCCTTTTTGCAACATGTCGATAAAGGTCATTATTGCCGCATAGGCGGTGATTGCACCGATACCAAAAAGCGCCAGATAGTGAAATGCCTCCACTGCCAGGTTGCCCAGGGAATCTGCACTCGCGTGCAGGCTTTTGCGCACTTTGTCGGCCCACTTCATTTCTGTCATCACTCACCACCACTGTTTAAAAAATAGCCAACTATTTGCCATTGCCTAAGCCATGCTTCGGCTCGGGGGGGATAATGCCCGTTTGGCATGACGATTTCTCTGCATGCAGAAAGAAGGCCAGAGATTGCAGAATGAGATGATGGTGGAATGACATGAGACACTTATCTTGCCGTTGGGGTTTACGACTGCGGCACTCCGACACCTGACAAACCCCATTTCCCAACTACATTAAAAAGCTGCTACCCAAACCCCATGGATTGGCTTATCCTTTTAGCTGTATATAAATACAGTAGTCGCAATAGACAACTATCGTGAAGGCATGTGAGGTGGTGAATGGCCGTCGAAGTGGTATACCGCAGCAGCCGAGATCTGGAGCGTTTGTTCATGGATAAAGCCGAAGCTGACCGTCATGACAAGATGCTTGAACTCGCTGAGTTGCTCGCAGAAGTGTTGCAAAAAGCCGTGCCGTCCCTGAGCGAGCAGCAGGTGGAGGAAGCCGGGATCTACATGGCGAAGAATCGCGATGTGTTTGCCAAGGCGTTCAAGAGCCAGCCGGATGCGTTGTCCGAGTTGCTGAACCCGGCGGCGGAATAAAGCCCGAATTGAACAGGCCCTGAATCATTGATTCAGGGCCTTTTTAATAAGGGCTCGGCGTACAGCAGCCGTTCGGCCAGCTCATCGGCCACTCGGGCAGGTGAGCGTTTTTCGGCCTGGGCGTGGCCGAAGATTTCGGTCAGGCGGGTGCCGATGTTGGACAGGTGCGCGGTGATGGTCGCCAGGTCCGCGCCGTTGTGCTTGAGGGCGACATAGATCAGGCCGCCGGAGTTGATCACGTAGTCCGGTGCGTAGAGGATCCCACGCGCCTCCAATTGGTCGGCCACTTGCAGGTGGGTCAGTTGCGCGCTGGCGGAGCCGGCCACGGCGGCGCAGCGCAGTTGGGCGACGCTCTGGCGGTTGAGGACGGCGCCCAGGCCGCACGGCGCGAGAATGTCGCAGGGGGTGCTGAGCAAGGCTTCGTTGGCAATCGGGTGCGCGCCCAGTTGCTCCATGGCCAGTTGCACTTTGCCAGGGTCGATATCGCTCACCAGCAATTCGGCGCCAGCGGCGTGCAGTTGTTCGGCCAGGGCGTAGCCGACGTTGCCCAGGCCCTGGATTGCCACACGCAGGCCTTCCAGGTTGTCGCTGCCCAGGCGGGCCATGGCGGCGGTGCGGATGCCGGCGAATACGCCCATGGCCGCATGGGGTGACGGGTCGCCGGCGGCGGTGGTGCTGGTGACAAAGCGCGTGTGCTGGGCGATGCAGTCCATGTCGGCCACAGAGGTGCCGCTGTCGATGGCGGTGATATAGCGGCCATCGAGCTGCTCGATACACCGGCCGAAAGCTTCGAACAGCGCGGCGCGGCTTTCCACATGGGCCGGGCGGATGATCACCGCGTTGCCACCGCCCACCGGCAGACCGGCCAGCGCGGCCTTGTAACTCATGCCTTGGGCCAGGCGCGCGGCATCGGCCACGGCGCTTTCATCGTCGGGGTAGGCCAGGTAGCGACAGCCACCCAGGGCCGGCCCCAAGCGACTGCTGTGGATGGCAATGACCGCCTTCAACCCGGTCACCGGGTCAACGCTCAGGTGCAGGGATTCAAGGCGGGTGCTGTGCATGAGAGCAAACATCGTCAAGCTCCCGAATCACTTCTTGTAGTCGCCAAGTATAGGCTGCCGGAAAAAGGTTGCCGGAGCGTGCAGGAATAAGCAGCCCGCAATTACAGGCTTTGCGACATATCCAGGTAGGCCGGTTCTCAAGAAGCTGGACGAAAGTTCTTGGCAAGGCTAAAACGGGACATCCGACGGAGAATGCAATGAATCCCCGCCAAGCCTTTTTCGAATGCCTGCACCGCTCGCCTCCGGCGCTGTTTGAAGCCGCGTTATGGATCGCTGCCGAGCACGACCCTGCCGTGGACCCGCAGGCGATCCTGGCTGACTTCACGGTGCTGCAACAGCAAGTCAGCCTCGGCATGCCGCTGCTGCCGGCCGATGAGCTGGGCCAGCCGTTGCTGCGGATAATGAATGACCTGGGGTTCGCCCAGGATGACTTCACCCCCTTGCGCCCCGCCGCCGCCCTGCTGGACAAGGTCTTACAGCGCCGCCGCGGACAACCCCTGGCCCTGGGCCTGATCGCCCTGGAGTTGGCGCGACGCCTGGAGATCCCTATGGTGGGGGTCAATTTCCCGGGGCACTTCCTGCTGCGGGTAAGCGGTGCCGATCATTTGCTCGACCCCTGCGGCGGGCGGCGGCTGTACCCCAACGACTGCCGCGAACTGCTGCAACGCCAGTACGGCCCCAATCTCAAGCTGCAAGCCGAACACCTGCGCAGCGCCGAGCCGCGACTGATCCTGCAGCGGCTGTCGCGCAACCTGCGGCAACTGCACCTGACCAATGACCATCACCTCGCGGCGCTGATCGACGCCGAGCGCGTGCTGGAGCTGGGCGACGCCAGCGCCGCCGACTATCTGGCGCGGGCCAGTCTGTACAAGCACCTGGATTGCCCGAATGCCGAGCGCTTCGATCTTGAGCATGCGCTGTTGCTCAGTGAAGACCCGGTGCAGCGGCTGCGCCTGACGGAGCGGCTGGGGCATTTGCCGCCTGGGGCGGTGGTGCATTGACGGGGGCTGACCTTGAACCGCGCCGCCCCCATCGCAGCCTCGCTGGGGCTCGACAGCTCCCACAAATAAGGGGGTTGCACTTCAGGATTCAAGCGGGTGCTGAAGGATCTCAACCGGCGCCTTGGCCTCGGGCGAGCGCACCTGAATGATCAACAACGCGGCGATCACCGCCGGAATCGCGCAGAAGAAGAAAATCTGCTGCACCGGCACGTGCATCGCCAGCAACATGCTGCCAAACAACGGCCCCAGGATCGAACCAAACCGCCCGACACCCAGCGCCCAGCCGGTGCCCGTTGCACGTACATGGGCCGGGTAGAAGTTGCTGGCAAATGCATTGAGGGTCAACTGGCCGCCGATGATGCAAAAGCCCGCCGCAAACACAAACGCCACCAGGTAACGCGGGTTGTCATGGTTGAGCCCCAACAGAATCGTGCACACCGCCGCTGCCGCCAATACACCGGAAAGCAGGCGCACTTTGCTTTTCAGGCGGTCGGCAAACCAGGCCATGCCAATCGCGCCCAGGGTGCCGGCGAACAGGAACATCGAGGTCACCAGGTTGGCTTTGTTCAAGGCCATGCCACTTTCCAGCAGCAGTGACGGCAACCAACTGATCATGAAATACAGCAGGATCAGGCTGACAAAAAAGGTCGACCAGATCAGCAGCGTCGGCCGTGCATAGCCATTACGAAACAACTCCACGACAGTCAGCTTGCTGCCCTGCTCCTGGCGATTCTGTTCTTCGCTGGCTGCCGGTGCCTGCCAACCGGGCAGCATGCGCGCCGTGACTTTCTGCAGGCGCGTATAGGGCGGTGCATCGCGCAACAAACGCGGCAAGGATTCAGGCAGCAGCCATACCAGAAAGGGAAACAGCAGCAACGGCGTCACGCCACCGGCAAGGAACACCGCCTGCCAGCCAAAGCTGTCGATAAACCCCGCCGCGACAAAACCGCCTGCTGCCCCGCCGAACGAGAACCCGCAGGCCGCCAGCGTCACCATCAACGTGCGCATACGCGGTGGCGAATATTCCGACATCAAGGCCATGGCGCTGGGCATCGCGCCGCCCATGCCAATGCCGCAGATAAAACGCGCGGCCATCAGGGTATTCAGGGAGTTGGCGAATACCATCAGCACCGTGAGGCTGGCGTAGATCAGTACGCAGGCGAGCAGGATGCGGCGCACGCCGAAACGGTCGGCCAGGGGCGTCACAGCCAGGGAGCCCAAGGTCAGCCCCAGCAGGTTGGCACTGAACACCGGGCCGAAGGCGGCCTTTTCCAGGCCCCAGTCCTGGGCCAGGGCCGGGACCACGTAGCCCAACACTTGAGCGTCATAGCCATCGGTGACCAGCAACAACGCTAACAACAGGAGAATCAACCACTGGTAGCGCGACACCGGACGGGCGTCGAGTGCCGCGCGAAAGCTGGCAATCTGATTGTGCATCGCAAGGACCTTTTTATTTTTATGGGGCATCACTTGTGGGAGCTGGCAAGCCAGCTCCCACATGGATCTAGGGGGTGTCAGGGGTGTCAGGTTGGTTGGAGGGGTGGGCCTGGATGAAGGCGGGGTGTTTGGCTGCCAATGCGGCGACACGCAGGATTCGCGGGTAACCCTCCAGCGCCACCTTGAAGCGCTCTGCCGCATACAACTGCGGGATCAGAAACGCATCCGCCAGCCCTGGCTGGTCACCGAAGCAATAGCCCTGGTCACCGATCAATTGCTCCACGGCGCCCAGGCCCTGGCTGATCCAGTGCCCGATCCACTCCAGCAATTGCGCCTCGTCATGCCCCCACTGACGCAGCAGGTTCTGAGTGCTGGAGTTGTGCAGCGGGTGGATGTCACAACCGATGATCGACGCCACTGCACGCTGATGGGCGCGGGCCGCCAGGTCCTTGGCGAGCAGCGGTACCTGTGGATAACGTTCGTCCAGGTATTCGATGATCGCCAGCGACTGGATCAACAGTTCGCCCTCGTCGGTACGCAACGCCGGGACACGGCCCTGGGGGTTGATCGCCAGGTACTCGGGCTGGCGGTGGGCGCCGCCCTTGGGCACCAGCAGGTTGACCGGCAGCGCGGTAAAGTCCAGGCCCTTGAGCGCCAGGGCGATACGCACCCGATAAGACGCCGTGGAACGATAGTAGGTATAGAGCTCCATCCCCTCGCCCCCTTAGCGCGCGGCGACCACAGTGCCACGGCATTCGCCGAAACCAATGGAGGCAAACCCCTCACGCTGGCAGCGGGCGCGCAGGATGATTTCATCGCCGTCTTCAAGGAACTTGCGCACTTCGCCGGAGGCCAGTTCGATCGGCTTTTTGCCGCCTTCGGTGATTTCCAGCAGGCTGCCGAACTGACCGGCCTCGGGGCCCGACAGGGTGCCCGAACCAAACAGGTCGCCGGCCTGCAGTTGGCAGCCGTTGACGCTGTGGTGCGCGACCATTTGCGCCACGGTCCAGTACATGTGTTGGGTGTTGCTCAGGGTCAGACGATGGGGCGCCAGGTTCTGCTCGCGCATCGCGGCGGTGGTCAGCAGCACTTCCAGTTCGATATCAAAGCCGCCAGCGGCCTGATCACGGGGGTCCAGCAGGTACGGCAGCGGTTGTGGATCGCCGGCCGGGCGTGCGGGCTGGGCCTTGCGGAACGGTTCCAGGGCTTCGGCCGTAACCACCCAGGGCGAGATGCTGGTGATAAAGCTTTTCGACAGGAACGGCCCCAGTGGCTGGTATTCCCAAGCCTGGATATCGCGGGCCGACCAGTCGTTGAGCAGGCAGAAGCCAGCGATATGCTCGGCGGCATCGCCAATGGCAATCGAGTCGCCCATGGCATTGCCCTGGCCGATCCAGATGCCCAGTTCCAGCTCGTAGTCCAGGCGTGCGCACGGGCCGAAGGTCGGTTCGGTCTGGCCGGCTGGCAGGGTCTGGCCCTTGGGCCGGCGCACCTCGGTGCCGGAGGTACGGATGGTCGAGGCGCGGCCGTGATAACCAATCGGCACGTACTTGTAGTTGGGCAGCAAGGGGTTGTCCGGGCGGAACAGTTTGCCGACGTTCTGCGCGTGTTCGATGCCGACGTAGAAGTCGGTGTAATCGTTGATTTTCGCCGGCAGGTGCATCTGGCAATCGGCGGCCAGTGGCAACACCTGGGCGCCCAGGGCTTGCAGCTGGGCTTGCTGGCTGCTGCCCTCGGCGAGCAGTTCCAGCAGGCGTTCGCGCAGTGCCACCCGTGGGCCGCGGCCCAGTTCGAAGAAGGCGTTCAGTTGGCCGTCCGCCATAGCGTCGATGGCGCGGCGCGCTTCACCGTCAAACAGGTCACGGGCCGCTTGCAGATCAAAAATGTGCTCGCCGATCGCCACGCCACTGCGCGGTGCCGAACCGTTGTGGCTGAAGATGCCCAGGGGCAGGTTCTGCAGGGGGAAGTCCGTGTGACCGTTGGCCGAGGCCACCCAACTGCGGGTGAGAGTGGACTGCGTCATGGCTTATCTCCGATTCGGGTTGAAGGTTGCCGGCAGCGTGGCCCAGCAAGCGTCGTAAGTGTTTTGCAATTGCGGGCAATCCAGGGCGAAGCGGGTCGGGCGCAGCACCTGGCTGGTCTCGAACATAAAGGCCATGGTGTTATCAATTTTGTGCGGCGCCAGGTCGACGGCGATGGCCTTGGTGCAGGTCTCTCCATCCGGACCGTGGGCGCTCATACAACTGTGCAACGACGCGCCGCCGGGCAGGAAGCCTTCGGCCTTGGCGTCATAGGCACCCTGGATCAGGCCCATGTATTCGTTCATCAGGTTGCGGTGGAACCAGGGTGGACGGAAGGTGTTCTCGGCCACCATCCAGCGCGGCGGGAAGATCACGAAGTCGAGGTTGGCCAGGCCGTGAACGCTGGTGGGCGAGGTCAACACAGTAAAGATCGACGGGTCCGGGTGATCGAAGCTCACCGTGCCGATGGTGTTGAAGCGGCGCAGGTCATATTTGTACGGCACGTTATTGCCATGCCAGGCCACCACGTTCAGCGGCGAGTGGTCGAGGGTGCAGCCCCACAGCTCGCCGAGGAACTTCTGCACCAGGGGCGTCGGTTGCGAAAGATGTTCGTAACGGGCGACCGGGGTCAGGAAGTCCCGGGGGTTGGCCAGGCCATTGCTGCCAATCGGCCCCAGGTCCGGCAGGCGCAGCGGCGCGCCGTGGTTTTCGGCGACGTAGCCGCGAGCCTGGGCATCCAGCAGCTCGATGCGAAATTTCAGGCCCCGTGGCAACACGACGATTTCCAGCGGCTCGACCTCCAGCACCCCAAGTTCGGTGGCGATGCGCAGGCGGCCTTGCTCGGGAACGATCAACAGTTCGCCGTCGGCATTAAAGAACACCCGCTCCATGGAGCAGTTGGCACGGTAGTGATAGATGCTGATACCGGAGGGTTTCTCGGCGCCGGCGTTGGCCACCATGCCGACCAGGCCATCGATAAAGTCGGTGGGTTCTGCAGGTATATCCAGCGGGTTCCAGCGCAGGCGGTTGGGCGTGACCTCGCCCAGCGGGCCGCCGGCCAGTTGCCGGTCCAGCTTGATGAATGCCGGGTGATTGGCCGACGGCTGGATGCGATACATCCAGGTACGCCGGGCTTCGCTGCGCACCATGGTGAACGCGGTGCCGGAGAACAGTTCGGTGTACAGCCCGTAGGGCGCTTTTTGCGGGGAGTTCTGGCCGACCGGCAGTGCACCTGGCAAGGCTTCGCTGGCGAATTCATTGCCAAAGCCCGATTGATAATCGAGGGTCATGGATCGTCCTCAGTAAGGAAGTTGTTTTTATCGTAATCCAGTTACGCATAACGTAATTTGCTCCGTATCGACCGTCAAGCTATAAAGACCGCCATTCGTCTTTCGGACACACGCTCTCCATGGAAAAGCCGCCCGCCCCCCGCGACACCGGTAAACAGAAAGTCCGCTCGGCCGAAGTCGGCACCGACATCCTCAAGGCCCTGGCCGAACTGTCGCCGGCCACATCCCTGTCGCGTCTGGCCGAGCACGTGCAGATGCCGGCCAGTAAGGTCCACCGCTACTTGCAGGCCCTGATTGCCTCGGGGTTTGCCGAACAGAACGCGGCCACCAACCATTACGGCCTGGGCCGCGAGGCCTTGCGCGTGGGGCTGGCGGCGCTGGGCAGCATGGACGTACTGAAAGTCGCCACCCTGCCCCTGGCGCAGCTGCGCGACGAGTTGAATGAAACCTGCTTTCTCGCGGTATGGGGCAACCACGGCGCGACCGTGGTGCATATCGAACCGGCGGTGCGTGCGGTCACGGTGGTGACGCAATTGGGCTCGGTGCTGCCGCTGCTCAGTTCCTCGACGGGCCTGGTGTTCAGCGCGTTTTTGCCTGAGCGCGAAACCGTTGACCTGCGCGCGCAGGAGATCCAGGCCGGCATCGCCCATGCGCTGGCGGACGACCAGGCGTATGTGCAGGCCTGTGAACAGATTCGCCAGCGTGGCCTGCACTTTGTGCATGGTTTGCTGATGCCGGGGGTCGATGCACTGTCGGCGCCGGTATTCAATGCGCTGGGGCAGGTGGTGGCGGTGATGACGGTGGTGGGGCCGACCTCGTTGTTCCATGCCGATGAAGATGGACCGGCGGCCCGGCAATTACTGGCAGCGAGCCAGGCGGTGAGTTGGCGGATGGGTTATCAACCCTGATCCACCAATACTGAATGCACACAGACTAATGTGGGAGCTGGCTTGCCTGCGATGGCGGTGGGTCAGTTGATACATTCTGCGACTGATACACCGCCATCGCAGGCAAGCCAGCTCCCACAGTTGATCTCCATTGCCTGTAGTACCGTCGCTCAGGCCATCAGGCCCAGGCTCTTGGCCTTGGCCACCGCCTGGGTGCGCCGCTCTACCCCCAATTTGCTGTGAATCCGCCGTGCATGGGTCTTCACCGTGTGCAGCGAGATAAACAACAGGTCGGCAATTTCCAGATTGGAGTTGCCCAGCGCGATCAGTTGCAACACTTCCAGCTCCCGTTGGCTCAACGGGTTTTCCCCCGGCGCCGCCACTGCCTCCTGAGGTTCAAGCCCCAATTCACTGAGCAACCCCGGCTGGCGCAGGCGCAGTTCACGCACCGCCTGCTGCACCTGACAGCGCGCCGCCAGGGCCAGACCGGTTTGCAGCGCACGCACCGCCAGCGCTTTCTCCCCCAGTTGCCAGGCCACCTCGCCCAGCACCAACTGCAACTCCACTTCCAGGCACTGCATGCCAGACTCGCGGGCGGTGTCGAGCAAGGCGGTGAGCCGCTGGATGGGGTGCTCGGCACGGCGTAGTTTGACCTGGGCCAGCACCAGCAGATACTCCAGCCGGGGGATCAACTCCAGGGTCGCCGGCGGCGCCTGCTTGGCGTGGGGGCCGTGATAATGGCGCAGCACCCGGCTGACCGCTTCCAGGGTCAGTTCGGCCCGCCCCTGCTGTAGCCAGAAATGCCCGCTGAGCAACAGCAACACCGCCCGGTACACCGTATCGGGCACCTGCCGGCGCTGCATCAGGCGCTCGGCGTCGCGCAGTTGGATAAACGCCTGGGCGTAGTCGCCGCGGTTGGCCGCCAGCATTGCCAACCCGAGGAAGCCATACAGCACGCGCTTGTCCTGGCTATGCAGGCACATGCCCAGGCCGGCTTCGATACATTCGGTGGCCAGGGCGTCCTGCCCCTGGCGCAGTGCCAGATGCCCTCGGCGCAAGGCAATCCGGCCCATCAGCGGCCCGGTCTTGAGACGCTGCTGGATCAACATGGCCTGCACGCCTTCCAGCAGGCTCTGGGCCCGGTACGGTGCGCCCCGCTGCTCCAGCAGTTGCGCATGATCCAGCTCCAGTAGCGCCTCCAGCAACAGCGAACCATGGGCCCGCGCCAGACACAGCGCCTCGCGGTTGAGGGCCTGGGCCACGTCCAGTTCGCCGCGCAACAGCGCTTGCTGGGTCAGCCCGGACAGGCACATCAGGCGCGACGTCCAGGCGCTGTCCGGCAGATCATTCAACGCATCGAGAAAGTGCGCGCGGGCCCGCACCGCTTCGCCCCCCAGATGCAACAACCACCCCCACTGCGCCTGCCAGCGCGCCAGCAGATGCCGTTGCAAGGCGGCCGTGGGTTGCGGGGTGAAACGTGCCAGTTGATCAACACATTGCGCGGCCTGCTCGAAACGCCCGGCAAACAGCAAGGCGGCGGTGACCAGCCCCACCCGTTGCGCCGAGCCGAGCATCAACTCGTCACCGTGCTGCTCATGCAGGCGCAACAACAACACAGCGTTTTGCTGACGGAACAGGTCTTCGAAACTGAAGTGCTCCAGCAGGCTGACCGCCGCTTCGTACTCCTCGGCCAACAGCGCCTGCTCGAACGCCGCCTGCCAATCCTGGGCCGCACTGAACCATTGGCAGGCGCGCCGGTGCCAGGAGCGCCGGGCCGGCCAGGGTTCGTCGCGCAGCAACTGGGCCAGGGGGGTGAAGACCTGCAGCCAGTCCGGCGAGTCTTCCCAGGGCTCGATAAACGCCCCCAGGGCCTGAAGTTCACGCAGGTAGTCGGCGCCATCGCCAAAGCCAAACAGGTGTTCGCATAACCCCTGGTTAAAACGTGGCAAGTGCGCCAGTACGCGCCAGGCCTCCTCCAGCTCTTCAGGCAGGGTGCTGAACAGCTCGTGCTGCAGATAGTCGAGCAGGGTCTGGGAACGCCCATGCCAGGCGCCGCTGTCGGGATGGCTGTCGCCTTCCAGCAGGGCAATACGCACCCCAGCGCACCAACCGGCGCTGAATTGCAGGACCTTGTCGGCAGTCTGCCCGGCTGCGGCGTGATGCTCGAGCAGTTGCTGGACCTCGCGCTGATCGAACGCCAACTCGGTGCCGCCGCACTCCCACAATTCATCATCGAGCAGCAGCCGCGGCCAATTGCAGGCCGGTCGACGCCGCGCCCCCAGCCACCAGACCAAGGCCGGGCTGCTGGCCGTCAGCACCCGGTCGAGCAAGGCATCCAGGGCCGGTGCCGACACCCGGCAATAGTCATCGAGAAACAGCCAGGCCGGCGCTTGCCAGCGGCTCAGGTCCAGCAGCAAGCTGGCTTCATCGACAAACGCCAGGCCCAGGCTCTGGGCCAGGCGCTGGCAGAAATCCAGCGGGGCCAAAGCCGCGCCATTGAGCGGCAACCAATACACCTGGCAGCTCGCCGGGGCCTGCAGGGCACATTCGGCCAACAACGCACTCTTGCCGCTGCCGGCCGGCGCGCACAGCAACCGGACCCGCGCCTCGGTACCCCGCAACGGCTCGGCCAGGCGTGGGCGCAGCAAATGGTGGGAAGACAGACGTGGCATGAATCCAGGACGATCCAGGCGACGGGTCATGGCGGTCATTACAGCGTCCCTTTTTTATTGTTATGCGGCGTGCGGACTACCGTAGTCCTGTCAATGGGCGTTGTTGAAGAAGTATTCAGCGGGCTGATTGCCGAGCATAAAAAAGCCGGGCTTCATTTGAGCCCGGCACAGGATTGGGTTTACAACCTCAGGTCAGCGTACGCCCGAGGCGCGCAAGGCCGCCGGGGTGTAGTCCGCTGCCTTGGCGTTGAAGCCGAACACAAAGCTGCTCTTCTCCTCGTTCTTCATGCCCAGGGCGATGTAGCGCCCGGCGATGATGTCGTACAGGGTCTCGACCGTGTAGGCCGGGGTCTGGTGGTTGTAGTAGAACTGCGCATGGCCTTCGGCAACGCGCCACAGTTGGCCACGGCCGTCATAGTGATCCACCAGCGCCACTTGCCAGCTGTCTTCGTCGATGTACATGTGGCGCTTGGCATAGATGTGCCGTTCGTTGGGCTTGACCGTGCCGACCACTTCCCAGACCCGGTGCAGTTCATAGCGGGTCAGGTCCTGGTTGATATGGCCGGCCTTGATGATGTCGTCGTACTTGAGGGATGGCGAGTCGAGCTTGTAGGCGTTGTAGGGAATGTACATTTCCTTCTTGCCCACCAGCTTCCAGTCGTAGCGGTCTGGCGCGCCGGAGAACATGTCGAAGTTATCCGAGGTGCGCAGGCCGTCGGACGCGGTACCCGGCCCGTCATAGGCTACTTGCGGTGCACGGCGCACGCGGCGTTGACCGGCGTTGTAGATCCACGCCAGGCGCGGTTCCTTCACCTGGTCGAGGGTTTCGTGCACCAGCAGCACGTTACCCGCCAGGCGGGCGGGCGCGGTGACCGACTGCTTGAAGAAGGTCAGCACGTTGGCGCCCTTGGTCGGGTCCATGTCCGGGATCAGTTGCGGCACCGCCACTTCTTCTTCGAAGCGGATCGGCGTGTAGCTGCCGTTGGTCTGCGGTGTGGCCTGGGTGATGATGCGCCGCAGGTTGCCGCCGTGGTAACGGGTGATGTGGTTCCACAACACCTCGACGCCATTCTTCGGAATCGGGAAGGCGTAGTAGCGGTTGCCGGTGAAGTTTTCCAGGCCGTTGCCGTCGTTGATCGACTTGACGTTGAGCGCGCTGCGCTTGATCGACTCGTAGATATCGTCGGGCAGGTTGACCGTGCGGTGAGTGGTGTAGACCGGGATTTTGTAGGTCTCGGGATAACGCTTGAACATCGCCACCTGGCCGTCCGAGAGTTTGTCCTTGTACTTGTCGACCGTGGCCGCAGTGATCACGAACAGCGGTTTTTCATTGGCAAACGGGTCGGCCAAAAAGCCCTTGCTGTCCACCGCACCGGCGTTTTTCGGGATGCCGCCGGTCCAGGCCGGGATCGAGCCATCGGCGTTACCGGCCTTCTCCGCACCCACCGGGGTCAAGGTGGTCCCCAGCTTGGCGGCTTCTTGCGGTGACACCGCGGCCATCACGTTGGCGGCCAACAGGCTGAGGGCCAGCACACCGCACTGCAAAATCGTCTTACGCATGGTTGTTGTCCTTG
The DNA here is from genome assembly GCF_030687625.1 of Pseudomonas sp. FP2294. Lineage (NCBI taxonomy): Bacteria > Pseudomonadati > Pseudomonadota > Gammaproteobacteria > Pseudomonadales > Pseudomonadaceae > Pseudomonas > Pseudomonas sp. FP2294. The sequence continues at coordinate 1,032,431 of NZ_CP117441.1, read as the reverse complement.
TTCTTTTTTAGCCGAATCAGAAGTTCACGCCGAAGCTGAGGGCGAGGAAGTCACGATCGGTCAGGGTGTTGTAGTCACCGCCAAAAAAGTCGGTGTAGCTCAGGCTCGCGGTGTAGGTATTGCGGTAGTCCGCATCGACCCCGACGCTGAGCGCCCTGGCCCCTTCGTTGAACAGGCCGTTGGGGCCGTAGCCCTTGACGTCATGGGACCAGGACAGGTTGGGCTTGAGGTTGATCCCGGCGATCACGTTGTTGTAGTCGAGGATCGCCCGGGCGCGATAACCCCAGGAGGTCGCGGTGACGAAGCCGTCAGTGTCACCGCCAAAGCCGTATTGGCCATAGACCGAATCGCGGCCGTAGCGCAGCTTGGTTTTGTTCTCCAGCCCGCCGACCCGCACGATGGCCGCCTCGCCCACCACGGTCAGGCGCTCGGCGCCCAGCACCTGGTCGAAAAACTGGGTCATGGTGGTCTGGAACTGGGTAATTTCCTTGCGCCGGTAGCCGATGTTGTCGGCGCCAAATGAGCTCCTGATAGGTGACACGGTGTTACCGGCAATCGGGTTGACCAGGGCCAGGGTCAGGTCAGTGGTGTTGAGTTGCACGGGGGCGTTGGGGCGGTAGCTGATTTCCCCGGTCCAGGCCGTGCCGGTGGGCAGGGTCGTGGAAAAGCTGGCGCCGTACAGGCGGATATCTTCGGGGTAATCCAGGTAGTACTGGCCGCGCCCGAGCATCACGCTCTGCGCCAGGCCGGCGCCACTGCCGGGGGCAATGCCGTTGGCGGTATTGATGATATTGCCGATGGTCGCCAGGTTGGTGTTGGCCGTGAGGGTGCCCACCGTCGGCGTGCGGCTGTGGTAGTTCATGAAGTACAGGCCGTACTCGGTGTCATCGCCCAACCAGCGCAAGGCCATGCCGAACTGCCCGGAATCCCGGGCGTCACGGTCGGCGGCGCGGCGTACGATCACCCCTTCATTGGTTACGCCAAAGCCCTGGCCGAACGCGGCAGCGACCGGTTGCAGCGGGCGGATCGCCGGGCTGCCAACGGTGTAGTTGTCGGTGCAGCCATCGGCCGCCACGTCGCCACCAAAGTAGGTGCCGCAGTTATCCAGCACGGTCTGGTCCCATTCCAGCTGGTAGAAGCCTTCCACGGTCAGTTGGTTGGTCAGGCCCTGGGAGGCGAACAGCATGTTGACTGGAATCAGGCCCTCCTTGATCTCGGCGCCCGGCCGGCGGAAGGCCGAGACGTCAATGGGGTTGATGCTGTTGATGGAGTTGCCGATGAAGGTACTTTCGCCCCAACTGACCACCTGTTTACCGGCGCGCACGGTGCCCGGCAGGTTGCCCAGGGAATAGTTGTGATAGACGAAGGCATCGAGGATCTGCGCACCGCTGGATTTGGAGCCTTCCTTGCGGTTGTGGTCGCTGATCGGCTTGAACTCGCGGTCTTCGTCCTTGAGTTCGAAGTCGTACCAGTATTTGCCCCGCACAAACACACCGGTATCGCCGTACTTGAGTTCCAGGTCGTGCAGGCCCTTGAAGATTTTCGAGAAGGTTTCGCCCTTCTTGAAGTTCAAGCGCCCGTCATCCCCGGTGGAAGCCTGGCCACTGCCGCCGTTGACCGTCCCCACCAGCTTGCGGTCGGCATCGCGCATGCCCCAACTGGCCCCGACCGACAGCGATGAATCGAATTGACCCTCGATCTCGCCGATATTGAATGAAACAGCCTGCGCCTGAACGCAGCAGCCCAAAGCAACCGCAGCGGCCAGCGCCTGTGGCCTGAAGATGGCGCGCATTGTTGTTTTTGTCATGCGTCTTCCCCGGTGGTGTGACAGAAGGCCCCACCCTACTGCCCGCCAGCAGGAGCGATAAGCGCACCAAGGAGGTATTCGTTGTGTCGCTCGAAAGGATTAGCGCAGGCTCTAGCGTGGGTATCAGCGGGGCTATGGACGCAGTGGATGGAGCGCCATCAAGAGAATGGATACCCCCGCCCGGCAGGGGCGCCACTGTTGTTGTTTTGGTAACAGTCCTTGTCCTGAATCAGTGTTTTTCATTCTGTTACAACGGACTATTCTTGCCGGGCTTTCAAGGCAAACAGCCTGCTTCACGAAAGCCAGTTTTGGATGGATTGAAGCTTATTTTCAGTCTGTTAACGGTGTTCACTGACGTTGATTTGTAGCTCCTTGATCCAACGTCTTACTTCGGCCGCTGCTTTTGCAGCGGCCTTTTTTATGCCTGAAACAAAGCGGGGCGCTCTCAGCGCCCCGCAGGATTAAATGTTTTTCAGGTAACGATCACAGGCTGTACTTCTGCAGGTTGTCCATCATCTCTTTCAAGGCTTCGATATTGTCCTTGGGATGGGCCGCCCCTTCAAAGTCGCAGATCTGCTGCCAGTGCGCCGCCACATCCTCTGGCGAGAAGCCAGCCTCAGGATCAAAGCCTACGCCCAGGCTGCGTTCCCAGCGGGTCTTGCCGATCCAGCCGCCGCCCACTTCAAACAGCCCCGAGGTTTCCTGGCAGGTCTCGCTGCCCAGGTACACCACCAGCGGGCTGACCAGCTCGGGCTTGAGTCGCTCGAACACCTGCGGCGGAATCAACCCTTCAGTCATGCGCGTGCCGCCAGTGGGCGCGATGGCGTTGACCAGGATGTTGTGCTTGCGCCCTTCCAACGCCAGGGTGCGGGTCAGGCCATACAGGCCGAGCTTGGCCATGCCGTAGTTGGACTGGCCGAAGTTGCCGTAGATGCCTGAAGTGGACGCGGTGAAAATCACCCGGCCGTAGCCTTGCTCGCGCATATGCGGCCAGGCGGCGCGGGTCACTTTGTAGGCACCTTCGACGTGCACGCGGTACACCAGGTCCCAGTCGCTGTCCTCCATCTTGTGGAAGGTCTTGTCCCGCAGGATCCCGGCGTTGTTCACCACCACGTCGATGCGGCCAAACACGTCGAGGGCGTGTTGCACGATCTTTTCGCCGTCGGTCACCGAATCGTGATTGGCCTCGGCAATGCCGCCGGCCTCACGAATCTCGGCCACTACGCGGTCGGCCGCCGAGGCGTTGGCGCCTTCGCCCTGAGTCGAGCCGCCAAGGTCGTTGACCAGTACCTTGGCCCCGTGCCTGGCGAACAGCAGCGCATGGGCACGGCCCAAACCACCCCCGGCCCCGGTGACGATCACGACTTTATCTTGGAACTGCACAGACTCACTCATAGGGAACTCCAGCGAAGACAGTGGACGATGGCTTGAGTGTCAGGCACCGGGCTTGTGGTCACAATAAATACGGGCGGGGGTGAATGGTGCGCAATAAGGCACGGGGATGATTGAACTGATGCAGGAGATAGCTTGTGTGGGAGCTGGCTTATGTGGGAGCTGGCTTGCCTGCGATTGCATCACCTCGGTACAACTGATTTACCGAGGTGTACCCATCGCAGGCAAGCCAGCTCCTACACAAGCCAGTTCCCATAGCGGGTCTTTGCTGTTGCCGATGCCGTCGCGAAATACCAGGTAATGCTTGAGCACCTGCACCGGCGCCTCGATCTGCGGGTAGTGGCCGATATTGGCCAGCAACACCGTGTCGGCGTCCGGTATCAACTCGCGGTAACGCGCGACCATGTGCGCGCCGGAGACCGGATCGACTTCGCCATCGATCACCCGCAACGGCACTTCGCCGCGCTGCATGGCCGCCACCCAGCGCTCACGCTGGCGACGGCGCTGGGGAATGTAGGCGATGAGTTTGTGCAGGATCCGCGGGCCGTCGTTGTTTTCGATCAGGCTCCAGAAATCATCCAGGGCACTTTCGCTGGGACGGGTGTCGGGGCCGAAGATCTGCTTGAAGCTGTCGGCCAGGGCGTTGCGCCCGAATGCGCGACCGATCATCCACCCCAGGGGGCTGAGCAAGAGTTTTTGCACCAGCGCCGCGCGGTGGGTCTCGGGGAACAGCCCGCCATTGAGAAATACACAACTGGCCAGTTGAAAGCGACCTTCGTAGTGCCGGGCGAGCAGTTCCTGGGCCACGCTGTCGCCGTAGTCATGGGCCATGACATGCACCGGCTGTTGAATCCGCAGATGGGCCAGCAGCGCCTGTTGCAGGTCGGCCTGTTCCAGCAGGCAATAAGTGTGGTCCAGGGGCTTGGCCGAGTCGCCGAAGCCGAGCATGTCGCAGGCGATCACCTGATAACGCTGGGCCAGGGGCTGCCAGAGGTAATGCCAGTCCCAACTGGCGCTGGGGAAACCGTGGATCAGCAGCAAGGGCTCGCCCTGCCCGGCCACCCAATAACGCAGGGTCTGCCCGCGAAAGACAAAACTCTGCCCGCGCTTGCGCCAGGCGCTCAGGGGGATCTCGGCCAGTGGCATCAGAGTCGGTATCCTGGGTCTTGTTGGTCCAGCTTGCGCAACAATGCCGGCCAGGCCAGCGCGCCGCCCATGCCTTGGGCGCTCTTGGTCACGCCCGCAATCATCGCCTTGGCCCCCGCCAGAATCTGCGGCTCGATGGCGATCAATTCCGCACCGCCGTTTTGCGCCAGCACCTGGATATCGCAGGCGCGCTGGAAGGTGAACATCATCAGGAACGTATCGGCGATGGTCGCACCGCAGGTCAACAGGCCATGGTTGTGCAGCATCAGGAAATTGTTCGGCCCCAGGTCGGCCTGCAGGCGGGCCTTTTCCTCGTGGTTCAGCGCTACGCCTTCGTAGGCGTGATAGGCCAGGCTCGACAGCACGAACAGCGATTGCTGGCTGATGGGCAGCACGCCCTGCTTCTGGGCCGACACGGCCACGCCGGCCGCCGTGTGGGTGTGCAGCACGCAGACCACGTCGTGGCGTACTTCGTGTACCGCGCTGTGGATGGTGTAGCCGGCCGGGTTGATCTCGTAGGGGCTGTCCATCAACTTGTTGCCGGCCTGGTCGACCTTGACCAGGCTGGAGGCGGTGATTTCGTGGAACATCAGCCCGAACGGGTTGATCAGGAAGTCTTCGGTGCCCGGCACCTTGGCAGAGATATGGGTGAAAATCAGATCATCCCAGCCATGCAGGGCCACCAGGCGATAGCAGGCGGCCAGGTCGATACGGGCCTGCCATTCGGCGGCGCTGACCTGGTCTTTTACACTCTGTGTCGATTGAACGGGGGCTAGGCTCACGGCAATGACCTCGACGCGGTGGTGTTCTTATAATTTTTTTAGGGTGATGGGCCAGTCTAGCCAGACCTCGGGGCAGCCGTAGTTGCGTTGGCAGCCAGCTTGATGACCGAGCGAGTCAACTACGAGGATAGTTCAGATTCGTACAACAAGGTGTCAGAGAAGCGACGCCAATAAAGGCGCGGCAAACAGGTTGAGCAAACCGGCCAGGACCATCACCAGTCCGGCCACCGAGCCCTCCTCGCCCCCCACTTCATGGGCACGGCTGACGCCCGCACCGTGGGCGCCCACGCCAAACAACGCGCCCCGCGCCAGGGCACTGCGCAGCGGCAACCACTTGAGCAGTACCCCGCCGAGCATGGCGCCGAACACACCGGTGAACATCACAAATACTGCCGTCAGCTCCGGTACACCGCCCAAGTCATGGGCCAGGGGCATGGCAAAGGGCGTGGTGATCGAGCGTGGCACCAACGACATCGTGACCGAACTGTCCAGGGCCAGGGCCTTGGCCAGGCCAAATGAGGTGCCAATGGATGCCGCGCTACCCGCCAGCATCCCCAGCAGCAACGCCGACCAGTGCCGCATCAATAACTGGCGCTGCTGCCAGATCGGAATGGCGAACGCCACCGTGACCGGCCCCAGTACCAGCATCAGCCAATGGGTGTCGGTGGAGTACTCGGCATAGGCGGTGTTCAGTGGCACGGCCACCGCCAGCAGCAGCGCGGGCACCAGAATCAGTGGCGACAGCAGGTAGCGCCCGGTACGCCGATAGATCCAGCGGCTGAAACCATAGGCCACCAGGGTCAGGGCCAGCCAGAACAGCGGCATCAGTTCAAGCTTCATGGCGCAACTTCCAGCGGCAGACCAGTTCGACGGTAAACGCCGTGACCAGCATCACCATCAGGGTACTGAGGGCGATCACCAGCATGATCCGCCAGCCGTCATGGCGCATCAGGCCGCCGTAATCGAGCAGGCTCATCAGCGCCGGGATAAAGAACAGCAGCATCTCTGCCATCAGCAGGCCAGCGCCCAACTGCAGGGCCGCCGGCTTGATCAGGCCGCAGGCGAACACCAGCAACAGCAAGCCCAGGCCAATCACCCCGCCAGGGATCGGCCAGGCCAGCCACACGGCCACTTGGCAGCCCAGCAAGTAAATCGCCAGCAATACCAGCAACTCAACCAGCAGCCGGCCCAGATGTTTGAAGGTTAAGCGTTTAGTAGACATAGGTTCCTCGCAGGCCTTCATTTTAAAGAGCCGCGTGGCATACCCGAAGCGAATTGTTAGACTGCAAGCCATTCCAAATAGGAATTACCGCAATGGAATTCAAACAACTGCGCAGCTTTATCGAAGTGGTCCACCGTGGCGGGTTTACCCAGGCCGGGAAAACCTTGCATATCAGCCAGTCCGCCGTGAGCAAGCAAGTGGCGCAACTGGAGCAAAGCCTGGGCACGCCGCTGCTCGACCGCATTGGCTCCCAGGTGCGCCTGACCGCCGCCGGGCAGGTGGTGCTGCAACGGGCCGAAGCCATGTTGCGCCTGCAAACCGAGCTGCTGAGCGAGCTGGACGACTTGAATCAACTCACCCGTGGCGAGTTGCGCATGGGCCTGCCGCAGTTGGGGGGCGACACCCTGTTTGCCGGGCTGTTTGCCGAATATCGCCGGCGCTACCCCAATGTCAGCATCCAATTGCTCGAAGGCGGCAGCCGCAATATTGAGCAGGCCATCCTCGCGGGTGAGCTGGACGTCGGCGGCAGCCTGTTGCCCACCGATCCGGCCTTCGCCTGGCAAGCCTTCTGTGATGAACCGCTGGATGCGCTGCTGCCCGTGGACCACCCGCTGGCGCAGCACACAGAGATTGGCCTGGAGGAGCTGGCCGACACACCATTTTTGATGTACCAACGCAGCTTTGTGCTCAATGACCGGCTACTCCAGGCCTGCCAGCAACTGGGCTTCACACCCCGGGAAAGTGGGCGCAGTGGCCAGGCGGACTTTCTGGTGGCACTGGTGGCCGCCGGCCAGGGCGTGGTGCTGCTGCCCAGCGTGGTCGCACGTGGGCTGGAACGTCCCGGCGTGGTGCGCCTGACACTCAGGGCACCGCAATTCCTACGTTGGGATATCGCCTTTATCTGGCGCAAGGGCGCCTATCTGTCGAAAGCCGCCCTGGCCTGGCTGGCGCTGCTGCGCGAATACCCGATCAGCCGCGCAGTGCGCTGACCAACTCTGCCAGCCATGGCTCCGCGTCAGCTTCCGGGGTGACGCTTTCGCTGGCATCCAGGCGCAGCATTGGCAGGACTTCGCGCACGCCCAATTCGCCGAACAGCTCACGCATCTGCTCGCCGCCGCCACAGAAGGTGTCGCCGTAGCTGGCGTCGCCCAGGCCGATCACCGCGCCAGGCAAACCGCGCCAGGCGGCGGGCAATTGGTCGCGGATCATCGAATACAGCGGCATCAGGTTGTCCGGCAGTTCGCCCATGCCGGTGGTGGAGGTGACGGCCAGAAAGGCGTCCGGGGCGAAGGCTTGCACATCGGCCAGGGTCGCCCGCGGGTTATGCCAGGCCTCGAAACCGGCTGCATTGAGGATACCCATGGCGTGGCGGGCAACTTCTTCTGCCGTGCCATAGACCGAGCCGGAAAGGATGGCGACTTTCATCAATCTGATCCTGTAGTTGAGTGAAAACCTGGGATATTAACAGTTGGCAGCCGGGTGGGTTGCCCTACACTAAGAAATCCACAAACACGCTATGGATCGCTCAATGATCAACGCCAAGCTCATGCAAATGGTGGTCAATGCCTCCAACGACGGGATTGTCGTGGCGGAACGGGAAGGCAAGGACAAACCGCTGATTTACGTGAACCCCGCCTTCGAACGCATGACCGGCTACAACCTGGACGACGTCCTTTATCAGGATTGCCGCTTCCTGCAATCGGGTGACCGCGACCAGCCGGCCCTGATGGCCATTCGCGAAGCCCTGGACAGTGGCGGCGCATGCCGGGAAATCCTGCGCAACTACCGCAAGGACGGCACGCATTTCTGGAATGAACTGTCATTATCGACGGTTTATAACCAGGCCGATCAGCAGACTTACTTCGTCGGCGTGCAGAAAGATGTCACGGTTCAGGTCAAGGCCCAGCAGCGTGTGACCCAGCTGGAAGCCCAGGTAGCAGCACTTACGGCCGAGTTGGCAACGCTCCGGGCGACGAGCGGATCTAACAAACTTTAGAAAATATGGTCTTTAGGGTGATAATCAGTTTAATCACGCATTTCCTTGAGCCACATCAATGCAACGCGACGCGCTTTTGACCCAGGACGAGCTGGATTTCATCCAGAACATGCACCACAACCCGCAGCTGAATGTGCGGGATGTGTCGTCGAGCCTGACGGTCAACGGTGGCGCGCAGATCCGCGACCTGCTTACGCGCCTGGCGGCCCATGAGCAGGTGACGATCCAGGCGCAGTTCGATAACCAGCAAATGACCTTTCCACTGCAACTGGTGGAAGACGAGTTCCATGCCCTGCACTTGCGTCTTGGGGTGCCGAGTATTTTCGAGGATGGGCCGATGATTCGGCCCTGGCGCCTAGTGCTTGAAGAGCCGGTCGCCCTGGAAAACGTCAGGGGTCAGCCGGGAGCGTTGTGGGTGCATGAAGTGTCGTTCAAGGGCCTGCTGGTGCAGTGTCGCGGCCGCAGCAAACCACCGCGCACGTTCTCGATGTGGTTCAGCCCCTCCGGCTACGAACGGATTGCCGTGCGTGGCACGTTAGAGCGCGAAACGGCTCGCGGCCTGTTTGCCTACCGCTTGAGCCAGGGTGATGCGGATGAAACCGAGCGCCTGCGCCAGTTCATCCTGCAACAGCATCGCCTGGCCCACCCCGAAGTGCATGCCTGATCTCAGGTATCCAGGGTTCCACTGAGAAACTGCTGCAAGCGTCGCTGCATCAACCGCCCCTCATTGCCCAGGCAACCGATGGCAGTACCGGCCAGTTGCTTGTCGGCCATGTCCGAGGCATCACCGGCCAATAGCAGCGGGCACTCCAGGGTCAGGGCCAAGCGCTCCAGCCGATTGGGCAAATCGTGGGTCGGTGAGTGGTTGGAGAACAGCACCAGCGCCTGCGGCCGGGTCTTCTCGCAGATCAGCGTCAACTCATCCAGGGGATGGCCCAAGCTCAACACGTGAACGGCCAGTTCATCACCACTGAGCATCAGCCCCGCCACCAGCAACTCCAGTTCTCGGCACTCCCCGGCAATGGCCGCCAGCAATACCTGTGGCGTACGGCCGGCACGGGCCATCTGCAGGCGCTGGGAAATCCGCGCCCGCAAGAAACTGTCGAAAAACAGCCATTCGCTGGCCTGGCCGAAACGCCCCTGGTGACGCAACAACTGTTGCCAAAGGGGCATCAGGATGTCCTGGAACACCACCGCAACGGGGTATGCCGCAAAAATCTGCCCGTACAGGCGTTCCAGTTGCAGCTCATCAAAAGCGCCGATGGCAAGTTGCAATTGCTGCTGCCACTGAGTCGACTCGTGTTCTGCGTCGCCTTCCTGCAACTGGCGCACGAAAGAGGCCTGCGCATCGTCGCGCGCGAGGATCTTGCCAACTTTGCTGACCGCCACGCCACGCTCGATCCAATCCAGAATGCGATGGACGGTCTCAATATCCTTCTGCGTGTACAGGCGATGCCCGCTTTCGGTGCGTACCGGTTGGATCAAACCATAACGCCGCTCCCACGCTCGGAGCGTGACCGGGTTGATACCCGTCAATCTCGCAACTTCGCGAATCGGGAACAACTCATCTGCCGCACAGTGGGCGCTTGGTGCAATACCTTGGGATGGTGCTGTGATTACAGGCATCGGCTGACCAAAACTATACAAAGTTGGATCCCATTTAACGCTTTTATACCTGTCTTTTTCAAGGGAATTGCCCAGCCGTCCAATGTCGCTGGCGTATTTCGTCAAATCAGGAATAATCCTTGCCTGTTTTTTCTGCGTCGCCGCTCTACCCCGCGGTTTCGCCAGGGACGCCACCTACCCGGTACAGCGCTCCCACACATTCGGAGATACACAATGTCTACCCTCCCCGTCACCTTGATGGTCGCGCGCCGCGCTGCCCAAGGTCGCTATCAAGACATGATGAGCTGGCTGCGTGAAGGCGAGCAACTGGCCACTGACTTTCCCGGTTACCTGGGCTCCGGCGTGCTTGCCCCGCCTGCCGACGGTGGCGAATTCCAGATCATCTTCCGCTTCGCCGACGAGCAGACCCTGCACGCCTGGGAATTCTCGGCCTCGCGCAGCGCCTGGCTGAGCCGTGGCAGCGAGTTGTTTGCCGACCCTATGGAGCATCGGGTCAGCGGCATGGAGGGCTGGTTTGGTGCCGTAGGCCAACGCCCGCCGCGCTGGAAACAGGCCGTGGCGATCTGGCTGGCGTTTTTCCCGGTGTCGCTGCTGTTCAACTTTGGCCTTGAGCCCTTGCTGGCCGAACTGGGCCTGTTCAGCCGCGTGCTGGTCAGCACCCTGGCCCTGACGCCGTTGATGGTCTATCTGTTCATTCCGCTGTCGACCCATTTGCTGGCAGGCTGGCTCAATCCTGCGCCGCCACGGGTAAAACCTGCCGAAGCAACCGTTTGAGCCGATCCGCAACAGGCCGGTCGCTGGTATAGTTTTAGCTTGCCCGCGACTCGAGCTTCCCATGACTTCTCCCGCTCCGATCCTGATCACCGGCGCCGGCCAACGTGTCGGCTCGCACTGCGCCCTGCGCCTGCTGGACGACAACCAGCCGGTGATCTTCAGCTATCGCAGTGAGCGTCCCGGCGTGCAGGCCCTGCGCGAACGTGGGGCGATTGGCGTGTTTGCCGACTTCTCCTCTGAGGCCGGCATCCTGGCATTTATCAGCGAACTCAAGAGCCATACCGATAGCCTGCGGGCGATTATCCACAATGCCTCGACCTGGGCCGCAGAAACACCTGGCGACGAAGCCCACGCCTTTATTGATATGTTCAGCGTGCACATGCTTGCGCCGTACCTGATCAACCTGCATTGTGCTGACTTGTTGCGCTGCTCGACGCTGGCCGACATTGTGCACATCAGCGACGACGTGACCCGCAAGGGCAGCCGCCAGCATATCGCCTACTGCGCCACCAAGGCCGGGCTCGACAGCCTGACCCTGTCCTTCGCCGCCCAATACGCGCCCCGGATCAAGGTCAATGGCATCTCGCCGGCCATGGTGATGTTCAACGACGGCGACGACGCGGCCTATCGCGCCAAGGTCCTGGCCAAGTCTGCATTGGGTATCGAACCCGGGCCTGAGGTGATTTACCAGAGCGTGCGTTACCTGCTGGACAACCCTTATGTGACTGGCACCACCCTGACCGTCAATGGCGGGCGGCATGTCAAGTAAACCCGAACACCAGCCGCCTGGGGTTCCTGCAACTGATTGGACGGAGCAAGTAGCAATGCCACAACTTCAACCAGGTATGGCGCGCATCCGGGTCAAGGACCTGTGTCTGCGCACCTTTATTGGCATCAACGAGGAGGAGATCCTCAACAAGCAGGATGTGTTGATCAACCTGACCATCCTGTATGCCGCACAAGACGCGGTGCGCGATAACGACATTGACCACGCCTTGAACTACCGCACCATCACCAAGGCCATCATCGCCCACGTCGAAGGCAACCGCTTTGCCCTGCTCGAACGCCTGACCCAGGAACTGCTGGACCTGGTGATGAGCAATGAGTCGGTGCTGTATGCCGAAGTCGAAGTCGACAAGCCCCATGCGCTGCGTTTTGCCGAGTCGGTGTCGATCACCCTGGCGGCCAGCCGTTAACCCCCTGAATCTGCGTGAACCCCATGACTGATCAACAACGCCTGGAACTCGAAGCCGCCGCCTTCCGCCGGCTGGTCGCACACCTGGACAGCCGCAAGGACGTGCAGAACATCGACCTGATGAACCTCGCCGGGTTCTGCCGCAACTGCCTGTCCAAGTGGTACAAGGCCGAAGCCGACGAACGCCAGATCGAGGTCAGCCTCGATGACGCCCGCGAAGTGGTCTACGGCATGCCGTACGCCGAGTGGAAAGCCCAATACCAGCAAGAAGCCAGCGCCGAACAACAAGCGGCGTTTGCCAAAGGAAAACCCCATGACTGACCTGAACACCCTGCGCGCCAGCCTCAACAGCGGCGTACACGTCTTTGCCGACACCCTGGCGTTTATCGCTGCTGGCTACGACTACCAGCCCCAGGCCTTCACCAACGGTGGTGTAGAAAACGCCGCCGGGCAAAACGAGGGCTCGTGCAAGACCCTGGGCCTGGCGCTGCTGGAAGGCTTGAGCGACCAAGAGGCCCTGCTGGCGTTTGGTGAGCACTATCGTTCGGTGCTGGCGACGCCTGAGGGCACAGATCACGGCAATATCCGCGCGTTGATCGAGCATGGGTTGGCGGGTGTGAAGTTCGGCGCCCAGCCCTTGAGCCGGCGCTGATCGGGTTAACACGTCTGTACTCTGGCGTTGCTTGAATCGCGCCCATAAAAAAACCGGCCTCGCAGCCGGTTTTTTCATTGCAACGGTTTAGAAAGCAGCGTCTTTCAAGCCGTCGAGGTAACGCTCGGCATCCAGGGCCGCCATGCAGCCGGCGCCGGCCGAGGTGATGGCCTGGCGGTAGACGTGGTCAGCCACGTCGCCAGCGGCAAAGATGCCTTCGATGTTGGTCGCGGTAGCATTGCCTTCACGGCCGCCCTGCACCACCAGGTAACCGTCTTTGGCGGTCAGCTTGCCTTCGAACAGCGAGGTGTTCGGAGTGTGGCCGATGGCGATGAACACGCCGTCGACTTTCAGCTCGTCGAAGCTGCCGTCGTTGTTTTTCAGGCGCGCACCGGTCACACCCATGTTGTCGCCCAGGACTTCATCCAGGGTGGCGTTGAGCTTGAGGATGATCTTGCCTTCGGCAACCCGCGCGTGCAGCTTGTCGATCAGGATCTTCTCGGCGCGGAAGGTTTCGCGGCGGTGAACCAGGGTCACGGTGCTGGCGATGTTGGCCAGGTACAGTGCTTCTTCGACAGCGGTGTTACCACCACCGACCACAGCCACCGGCTTGTTGCGGTAGAAGAACCCGTCGCAGGTCGCACAGGCGGAAACGCCTTTGCCCATGAACGCTTCTTCCGATGGCAGACCCAGGTAACGGGCGCTGGCGCCGGTGGCGATGATCAGCGCGTCACAGGTGTAGACGCCACTGTCGCCGGTCAGGCTGTAGGGCTTTTTCGAGAAGTCCACGGCATTGATATGGTCGAAGACGATTTCGGTCTCGAAACGCTCGGCGTGCTCTTTCATGCGCTCCATCAACACCGGGCCGGTCAGGCCGTGGACGTCGCCCGGCCAGTTGTCGACTTCAGTGGTGGTGGTCAACTGACCACCCGCCTGCATGCCGGTGATCAGCAACGGCTTGAGGTTGGCCCGGGCCGCGTAGACCGCAGCGCTGTAACCGGCAGGGCCGGAACCGAGAATAATCACTCGCGAATGACGGGTATCAGACATGACTCACTCCTATCGACCGCCCGGACTACAGAGCGGCTGGAATAAAAAAGGACCGCGAAGCACTTGGGGAAGGCTTTTTAACTCGCAGGCCCTAAAAATAATGGGTGCAGCGTATAGAGGGGGGCAAGATTAAGGAAATACGGATTAACAATCCAGCTCATAGGCGGTCTCTATGCCGTGGCACCTATTAATCAACATGTTTGTTACCGTTAATGTCGGCTTGCTGACCGTGCTTTCACCCTACCGGCAAAGCCGGTAAGGTCGGCGCGTTTACCCTTTTGCCCGGAGTTTTCCATGCCCGCCCCCGTTCTGTCAGGCCCACAATACCTGCGTGAAGGCCTGAAACTGGTCTTGAGCCCAGGCCTGCGCCTGTTCGTCCTGCTGCCCCTGGCGATCAACCTGATACTGTTCGTCGGGTTGATTTATTTTGCTGGCCATCAGTTCAGCCTGTGGGTCGACACCTTGATGCCGACGCTGCCCAACTGGCTGAGCTTCCTCAGCTACATCCTGTGGCCGCTGTTTGTGCTGCTGGTGGCCTTTATGGTGTTTTTCAGCTTCACCATGCTCGCCAATATCATCGCCGCGCCCTTCAATGGCTTCCTCGCGGAAAAAGTCGAAGTGGTGGTGCGCGGTACCGATGATTTCCCCGCCTTCAGCTGGGCCGAGCTGTTCGCCATGGTCCCGCGCACCCTGGCCCGGGAAATGCGCAAGCTGGGCTACTTCCTGCCCCGGGCCATCGGCCTGTTTATCCTGTCCTTCATCCCCGTGGTCAACCTGATTGCCGCACCGCTGTGGCTGCTGTTCGGGGTGTGGATGATGGCGATCCAATACATCGACTACCCGGCCGACAACCACAAGCTGGGCTGGAACGAAATGCTCGCCTGGCTGCGCCAGAAGCGCTGGCAGAGCATGAGTTTCGGCGGGATTGTTTACCTGGTGTTGCTGGTGCCGGTGGTCAACCTGCTGATGATGCCGGCGGCGGTGGCCGGGGCCACGTTGTTCTGGGTGCGTGAGCGCGGCGCCGAAACGATGCTGGCGCAAAAGCCCTAACCTGTTCGATTGACCTGGATCATGGCGATTTGCCCACACAGAGCACATGGTTATTAAAACTATAAGCCTGTGGGGAGCACACCGTGTACAGACCGTTAATGCTGATGTTCGGATTGATGTTGGGCGGCGAGGCCTGGGGGGCCGCCGCCGCCAATGAACCCATCCTGCCGGTGCAACCGGCGAAGATCACCGATGCCAACAAGGTCGAGTTGGGCAAGCAATTGTTCTTCGACCCGCGCTTGTCCAAGTCCGGTTTTATTTCCTGCAACTCGTGCCACAACCTGAGCATGGGCGGCAGCGACAACCTGCCCACCTCCATCGGCCATAACTGGCACCAGGGCCCGATCAACTCGCCGACGGTGCTCAACTCGAGCATGAGCGTCGCGCAGTTCTGGGACGGGCGCGCGGCGACTCTGCAGGAGCAGGCCGGCGGCCCGATCGCCAACCCCGGCGAGATGGGCTTTACCCACGACCTGGCGGTGGACGTACTGCGCTCGATCCCGCAATACCAGGCGGCGTTCAAGAAGGTGTATGGCGATGACGGCATCAAGTTCGACGATGTGACCAATGCCATTGCGGCCTTCGAAGAAACCCTGGTCACCCCCAACGCCCCATTCGACCGTTGGTTGCTGGGCGATAAAAAAGCCATCAGCGCCACTGCGGCGCAGGGCTACCAGCTGTTCAAGAGCATCGGCTGTGTGGCGTGCCATAACGGCGAAGCGGTCGGTGGCAGCACCTTCCAGAAAATGGGCATGGTCGAACCCTATGCCACCCAGAACCCGGCCCAGGGCGTGGCGGGCCTGACCGGCAAGGATCAGGACCGGATGATGTTCAAGGTACCGACCTTGCGTAACGTCGCCCTGACCTACCCCTACTTCCACGACGGTGCCTACTGGAACCTCAGCGAAGCCGTGGACGTGATGGCCCGCCTGCAACTGGGGCGCAAGTTGAGCACCGATGAGGTCAGCCAGATTGTCGCATTCCTCGACACCCTGACCGGCGACCAGCCGGACTTCAAGCTGCCGATCCTGCCACCGTCCTCGGCCAAGACCCCGCGTCCTGCGCCGTTCAACTAAGCCAGTACCGGGCCTGTCGTCATAAATCCGTCATTGCGATGACACAATGACGACATGGCCCGCGCCGACACTGGCTGCATGACGACAGCTTCCCTGAATATCACCCTGATCACCGAAACCTTTCCACCGGAAATCAACGGCGTGGCCAACACCCTTGGCCGCCTGTGCGACGGCCTGCGCGCCCGTGGGCACCAGGTGGAGTTGGTGCGCCCGCGCCAGGGTGGCGACTTGAGCCGCCTCAGCGACGACGGCCTACTGTTGTGTCGCGGCTGGCCTCTGCCAGGCTATCCCGGCCTGCAATGGGGCCAGTCCTCGATGCACAAACTGCTGCGGCGCTGGAAACGCCAGCGTCCGGACGTGCTGTACATTGCCACCGAAGGCCCGCTGGGCTTGTCGGCCTTGCGCGCGGCACGGCGCCTGGGGATCAGCGTGGTCAGCGGTTTCCATACCAACTTCCAGCAGTATTCCAGTCAGTACGGCCTAAGCATGCTCAGCCGCATCCTGACCCACTACCTGCGCTGGTTCCACAACCGTTCCAGCCTGACCCTGGTGCCCAGCGTCAGCCAACGCCTGGAACTGGAACGCCGCCACTTCGAGCGCCTGGACCTGTTGTCGCGCGGGGTCGACAGCCAACTGTTCCACCCGGCCAGGCGTGACAACACCTTGCGTGGGCAGTGGGGCCTGGGCAATGACGATATTGCGATCTTGCATGTCGGACGCCTGGCGCCAGAGAAAAACCTCGGCTTGCTCAAACGCTGCTTCGAGGGGTTGCAGGCGACTTATCCACAGCGTCGTTTGAAGCTGATCGTGGTCGGTGACGGGCCACAGCGGGAGACACTGGCGAAGAGCCTCCCCGAGGCGATTTTCTGCGGCACGCAACGCGGCGAGGAACTGGCCCGGCACTATGCGTCAGGGGACTTGTTTCTGTTCCCCAGCCTCACCGAGACCTTTGGCAACGTGGTACTGGAAGCCATGGCCTCCGGATTGGGCGTAGTGGCCTACGACCAGGCGGCCGCCACCCAGCATATCCGCCATGGCTACAGTGGTGCCGTGGCGATGCCGGGTGACGAGGAGGCATTTTGCGATGCCGCCAGTTGGTTACTGGAAGAACCCGAGAGTCTGCGCCGGATGCGCCTGAATGCCCGCCAACATGCCAGTCGCCAGGGCTGGCCGGCGATTATCGAGCAGTTCGAGCACCAACTGCGCAGCGTGTGCGGTGAGGAACCTGTCGATACAGGCAGCTCGCGCCTGGTGTGAGGTATATCCAGTTACTTTAGACATGGAACCATCAGCCCTCTAGCGCCATACAGATAGGGCTGCAGATTCAGGCTCGTGCAGGTCTGCGCAGACAATCATGCGATGGAGTCTTAACCATGTTAATCAACACCAACCCTTTACCGACCTCAGCCCTCCCCCCGAACAACGGCCAGAAGGATCCCGCGCAGTATGATCATTTATGGCAAAAGCACGGCAGAGACATCGAACCCTTCACCGCCGACGAGCAGAAACTGCTGAACAGTGACCGATTCAATCGACTCACACATGAGGCAGACCTCCCTGATCAAACAGCCGTGCAGGAAAAAGCGCAGCGCAATCAACTTCGGCGGCAGTTCGGGATATCGTCGCAAGAGCCCTCACACTCACCCAGCCAAGTCAGCTCGGGTCAGCCTAAGGCAGAGTCCCGCCCCTTTGAGCAGCTTACTTCCGCCCCAAGGGTGGATAATCCGCTACCGCCCGAGGTTGCATCGCGCCCCTTGATGTACGCTCCGAACACCGCCAAGGGTGGATAGCCCGCCCTTCAGCCGCAGCTAACGCATGGGGCAGCAACCTCAGATGAGCCGGGCCAGCCGGCTCATCCTGAGCGTCACACCAAGGTCATCAGCGCTTCACGACTGAACGGCAAGATATCGCCCTCACGGCCTTCACGGACCTTCAGCGCCCAATCCGGGTCGACCAGCAGCGCACGACCAACGGCCACCAGGTCGAACTCATCGTTATTCAGGCGCTCCAGCAGTTTTTCCAGGCTCGCCGGCTGCGCCACTTTGTCAGTATTGACCATGAACTGCAGGAACTCGCCATCCAGGCCCACGCTGCCCACAGTGATGGTCGGTTTGCCAGTGAGCTTGCGGGTCCAGCCCGCCAGGTTCAGCTCGGAGCCTTCAAACTCCGGTTCCCAGAAACGCCGTGTGGAGCAGTGGAAAATATCCACACCCGCGTCCGACAACGGCTTGAGAAACTCACCCAGTGCCTCGGGCGTTTGCACCAGACGCGCGGTGTAATCCTGCTGCTTCCATTGGGAGAAACGGAAAATGATCGGGAACTCGGGACCTACCGCCGCCCGCACGGCCTGAATCAACTCGATGGCGAACCGGGAGCGATTGGTCAGGCTGCCGCCGTATTCATCCGTACGCTGGTTGCTGCCTTCCCAGAAGAACTGGTCGACCAGGTAACCGTGGGCACCGTGGATCTCCACGCCGTCCATACCGATGCTCTGGGCATCCTTGGCGGCCTGGGCGAAGGCAGCAATCACCGCCTGGATATCCTGGACCGTCATGCCGTGGACCACCACGTTACCGTCCTTGAGTTTTTCCATCGGGCCATAGGCCGGCACGCTGGCATCGGGTTCTGTGCCTATGCGCCGCACGCTGCCAACGTGCCACAGTTGCGGGACGATCTTGCCGCCCTCGGCATGCACCGCGTCGACCACTTTCTTCCAGCCGGCCAATGCCGCTTCACCGTAGAAATGCGGGACATTCGGATAGCCGTTGGAAGCCTGGTGGCCCACCACCGTGCCCTCTGTGATGATCAGGCCAACGCCGGCCGCCGCGCGACGGCGGTAGTACTCGATGACTTTGGAATTGGGTACGCCACCGGGGGAAAACGAACGGGTCATCGGCGCCATGACCACGCGGGTCGGCAATTGCAGTGCACCGAGCTGGAAAGGTTTGAACAAGGCTTGGACAGGCATGGCAGCACTCCGCATGAAAGGGGTTTTATGATGCGGATAATATGGAGTGCAGACCGCACTGGATAGCACTATTGATTGCGGTGATTAAGGTGCAAAAGCGGGAGGATACATCGACTTGTGGCAAAGGGGCGTGCCCCCTCACCACAGCGCCAAATCAGGCCAGGGCCTTTTCGATGGCCTGGATAACACTCGGATCATCAGGCGCGGTACGTGGGGAAAAACGCGCCAGCACCCGCCCATCCTTGCCCAGCAGGAATTTCTCGAAGTTCCAGGTGATATCCCCTGGAAACTCCGCGCCCTCACCTGCCAGCAAGCGATACAACTGATGACGATCGGGACCGTTGACCTCCAGCTTGCTGCCCAGGGGAAAGCTCACGCCATAGTTGAGGCTGCAAAACGCCTGGATCTCGTCTTCGGTCCCGGGCTCCTGGCCTGCAAATTGATTGCACGGCAGGCCCAGCACGGTGAAACCCTGGCCCTTGTACTGCTGATAAAGTTTTTCCAGCGCCGCATACTGCGGGGTCAGTCCACACTTGGAGGCGACATTGACCACCAGCACGACTTGCCCCTTATAGGGCGTCAGAGGCAGCTCCTGACCATCCAGGGCTGTGAGTTTAAGGTCGTGGAAAGCACTCATGACGAACTCCAGATTTCCCATATTCTGTGTAACGGCCATTCGAGATTACAGCCGCCCAGCCGGCAAGAATAGCCGCCAATCAAAAAAGGCGCCCGAAGGCGCCTTTCTTTTCAACTGACTGGACGTGGCCCGTCAATCAATGGTGGTGACCACCTTCGCCGTGTACGTGGCCGTGGGCAACTTCTTCCTGGGAAGCGTCGCGGATGGCAACGATCTTGACCTGGAAGTTCAGGCGCTGGCCTGCCAGCGGGTGGTTGCCGTCGACGGTGACATCGTCGCCGTCCAGGTCGCGGATGGTCACGATCTGCATTTGGCCGTCCGGAGCGGAGGCGTGGAACTGCATGCCCACTTCCAGTTCGTCGACGCCTTCGAACATGCTGCGGCTCAGGGTGCTGACCAGTTCGGCCGAGTACTCGCCGTAGGCATCTTCAGGTTCTACGGCAACGGTCAGTTCATCACCAACCTCTTTGCCTTCCAGGGCCTTTTCCAGGCCCGGGATGATGTTACCTGCGCCTTGCAGGTAGACCAGCGGCGCGCCGCCGGCGGAGCTGTCGATGACCTCACCAGCGTCGTTGGTCAGGGTATAGTCAATGGAGACAGCCTTGTTGGCGGCGATCGGCATGGGGCGAGACCTTTTGCATAAGAATGAAGAACGGACAAGTCTAAACAAGGATTTGCCCGAAAGCGAACACAACCCGGACAGACGGAGTCGATCCAGTGACTCGACGGTCGTCGGATTTCACCAGGACGCAGACGGCCACTGGGTCGCCGCGCTGTCCTGCGGCCATACGCAGCACCTGCGCCACCAGCCGCCCTGGCAATCCAGGGGCTGGGTGATTGATCCGGCGCAACGCCTGGCAAAAATAGGCCAGCCCTTTGCCTGTGGCTGGTGTGCGCAGCGCCCGGATAACGATACCCTTGGCAACTGATTCCCGGTCGGCGCGCAGCCATAGCGCACCACCGAAGCCATGCACCTTCAGAGAATTCGCATGCAGACTTTTTTTATCGCGCCCACCGATTTTGGTGTGGGTCTGACCTCCATCAGCCTTGGGCTGGTGCGTACCCTTGAGCGGGCCGGGCTGAAAGTCGGCTTTTTCAAACCGATTGCCCAGCCGCACCCCGGCGATACCGGGCCTGAGCGTTCCACCGAGCTGGTGGCGCGTACCCACGGCCTGAAACCGCCGCAACCCCTGGGGTTGGCCCATGTCGAGCGGATGCTCGGCGATGGCCAGCTCGATGAGTTGCTCGAAGAAATCATCACCCTGTACCAGCAGGCCGCCGTGGGCAAGGACGTGCTGATTGTCGAGGGCATGGTGCCGACTCGCAGCGCCAGCTATGCCGCACGGGTCAACCTGCACCTGGCGAAAAGCCTGGATGCCGAAGTCATCCTCGTCTCGGCCCCGGAAAACGAAGTACTGACCGAACTGTCCGGCCGCGTGGAATTGCAGGCGCAACTGTTCGGCGGCCCTAAAGACCCGAAAGTGCTGGGCGTGATTCTGAACAAAGTGCAGACCGACGAAAGCATGGAAGTCTTCGCCGCGCGCCTCAAGGAGCATTCACCGTTACTGCGCAGTGGCGATTTCCGCTTGCTGGGCTGTATCCCGTTCCAGCCCGAGCTCAATGCCCCGCGCACTCGCGACGTGGCCGACCTGATGGGCGCACAAGTGCTCAATGCGGGCGACTATGAAACCCGGCGCATGAGCAAAATCATCATCTGCGCACGCACCATGCGCAACACCGTGGAGCTGCTCAAGCCCGGCGTGCTGGTGGTGACGCCGGGGGATCGCGACGACATCATCCTCGCCGTCAGCCTGGCCGCGATCAATGGCGTGCCCCTGGCCGGCCTGCTGCTGACCAGCGACACCCTGCCCGACCCACGGATCATGGATCTGTGCCGTGGTGCGTTCCAGGCCGGGCTGCCGGTGCTGTCGGTGAGCACCGGTTCCTACGACACCGCCAACCAACTCAACAGCCTGAACAAGGAAATCCCGATTGATGACCGCGAACGTGCGGAGATCATCACCGATTTCGTCGCCAGCCACCTGGACGCGCGCTGGCTGCACCAGCGTTGCGGTACGCCACGGGAGATGCGCCTGTCGCCGGCAGTGTTCCGCTACCAGTTGATCCAGCGTGCCCAGGCCGCCAACAAGCGCATTGTGCTGCCCGAGGGCAGCGAGCCGCTGACCGTGCAAGCCGCCGCCATCTGCCAGGCCCGGGGCATCGCCCGTTGTGTGCTGCTGGCCAAGCCGGCTGACGTCGAAGCCGTGGCCCGCGCCCACGGCATCGAGTTGCCCGAAGGCCTGGAGATTCTTGACCCGGACCTGATTCGCGAGCGCTATGTCGAGCCGATGGTGGCCCTGCGCAAGAGCAAAAGCCTCAACGCGCCGATGGCCGAGCAGCAACTGGAAGACACCGTGGTGATCGCCACCATGATGCTGGCGCTGGATGAAGTGGACGGCCTGGTCTCCGGGGTCATCCACTCCACCGCCAATACCATCCGCCCGGCCCTGCAACTGATCAAGACCGCGCCGGGCTGCACCCTGGTGTCGTCGGTGTTTTTCATGCTGTTCCCTGAACAAGTACTGGTCTACGGCGACTGCGTGATGAACCCGCACCCCAGCGCCGCGGAACTCGCGGAAATCGCCCTGCAGAGCGCCGACTCGGCCGCCGCCTTCGGTATCACCCCGCGCGTGGCGATGATCAGCTACTCCAGTGGTGACTCGGCCAGTGGCGAAGAAGTGGAGAAAGTCCGCGAGGCCACCCTGCTGGCCCACGAACAACAAAGCTCGCTGCTGATCGACGGCCCCTTGCAGTACGATGCCGCCGCCAACGAAAACGTCGCCCGGCAACTGGCACCCAACAGCCTGGTGGCGGGCAAGGCCACGGTCTTTGTGTTTCCCGACCTCAACACCGGCAACACCACCCACAAAGCCGTGCAGCGCAGTGCCGATTGCGTCAGCCTCGGCCCGATGCTGCAAGGCCTGCGCAAACCTGTGAACGACCTGCCCCGTGGGGCCCAGGTGGACGATATCGTCTACACCATCGCCCTGACCGCGATTCAAGCCGCCAACCGACCTATGGATGCCTAAATGCTGGACTTTCTGCCTGCCCCCCTGCGTGGGGTCATTGCCTCGCTGCTGCTGGCGTTGAACACCATCCTGCTGTGTTCATTCCTGTTTATCGTCGCGCTGTTCAAGGCGCTGCCGTTCGCCAAGCGCTTCAGCGAGTGGTTGATGAACCACACCCATGAAGCATGGATCAGCAATAACAAGGCCTGGATGAACCTGGTGCGCCGCACCCGCTGGCACCTCAAGGGCCTGGAAGGCCTGGACTACCAGCACTCATACCTGGTGACCAGCAACCACCAGAGCTGGGTCGATATCATGGTGTTGCAGTACGTGCTCAATCGACGGATCCGCCCACTGAAGTTTTTCCTCAAGCAGGAGCTGATCTGGGTACCGGTGATTGGCCTCGCGTGGTGGGCGCTGGGCTTCCCCTTCATGAAGCGTTACACCAAGGCCTACCTGGAGAAACACCCGGAGAAGAAAGGCAAGGATCTGGAAACCACCCGCAAGACCTGTGCGAAATTTCGCGACAACCCGGTGGGTATTTTCAACTTTGCCGAAGGCACGCGGTTTACCCCTGGCAAACATGCCCAGCAACAATCGCCGTTCCGCTACCTGCTCAAGCCCAAGGCCGGCGGCATTGCGTTTGTACTGGATGCCATGGGCGAGCAACTGAAGTCACTGGTCAATGTGACTATCCACTACCCAGGCGGGCGCCCGGGGTTCTGGGACTTGTTGTGCGGCAATGTAAAAGACGTGGTGGTGCAGTTTGAAGAGGTGCAGATCCCGGCCGAGTTCATTGGCAAGAATTATGAGCAGGATGGGGAGTATCGTTTGGCGTTCCAGGGCTGGATCAACCAGTTGTGGGAAGACAAGGATGCCCTGTTGAGCCGGCTTCACATCGAGTACCCAGGCAATCGCTGATCACCATGTGGGAGCAGGCTTGCCTGCGATAGCGGTCTGTCAGATGTAAGTGCATTGCCTGAACCACTGCCATCGCAGGCAAGCCAGCTCCCACACTGACTGTGTCAACCTGAAGAATGTGAAAAGCCCGCCACCGAGTGATCGGTGGCGGGCTTTTTTGTGGCGGCGAGGTTTAGATCGCGCCGCGCTGGCGCAACAGCTCCAGCACTTGCTTGACGCTGTCGTCCAGCGACAGGGCCTGGGTGTCGAGCACCAGGTCGGCATTCAACGGCACGTCGTACGGGAACGACTCACCAGGGATGTTATCCCCACCCGCAGCATACAGGCCTTGCGGGTCACGCTCGGCACACACCAGCGGCGAGGCCTGCACGTACACGGTCAGCAAACGATCACTGCCGATCAACGCCTTGGCCTGTTCACGGCCCTCGGCATCCGGCGCCACGAAGGCCGCCAGGGTCAGCAGGCCGGCTTCGTTGAACTGACGCGCCACGTGAGCAGCACGCCGCCAGTTCTCGGTACGCCCGGCTCGGTCCTGTGGCAGACCTTTATTGAGGTCATGGCGCAGGTTCTGGCCATCGAGTACGAACACCGCACGGCCCATGTCGAACAATTTACGCTCAACTGCATAGGCCAAGGTGCTCTTGCCTGCGCCCGACAGGCCGCTGAACAACACGGTGGCCGGCTGCTGGCCGAAACGCTGGGCGCGCTCTTCGGTGGCCACGTGGGCCAACTTGCCGTGCTGCGCCGCGCCGCCATGGCTGACCGGTGGTGCGATGATCATGCCCGCGGCCACAGTGCCGTTGGTCAGGCGATCAATTACGATAAAGGCGCCGGTGGTGCGGTTGCTGGCGTAACCGTCCAGGGCAATGGCCGCGTCGAGGCTGACCTTGACCCGACCGATCTCGTTCAGTTGCAAGGCACTGGCGGGGCCTTCTTCCAAGGTGTTCACATCCACACGATGCACGATGCTGGTGATGGAACCCGGCACGTAGCTGGTAGCGCGCTTGATGTCGTATTTCTTGCCCGGCAGCATCGGCTCCTCGGCCATCCACACCAGCATGGCGTCGAAGGCGTCGGTCACTTGCGGCACGTTGTCGGCATGCACCAGCAGGTCGCCACGGGAGATGTCGATCTCGTCTTCCATGGTCAGGGTCACGGCCTGGCCTGGGCCTGCGTGCTCCAGTTCACCTTCGAAGGTGACGATGGATTTGATGCGGCTGCTCTTGCCCGACGGCAACACCACCACTTCGTCGCCCTTGTGCACGATGCCGCTGGCCAGGGTACCGGCGAAACCACGGAAGTTCAGGTTCGGGCGGTTGACGTACTGCACCGGGAAACGCAGGTCGGTGTAGTTGCGGTCGTTGGCGATCTCGACGGTTTCGAGGATCTCCATCAGCGACTGGCCGGTGTACCACGGCGAACGCTCGCTCTTGTTCACCACGTTGTCGCCCTTGAGCGCCGACATCGGCACAAAGGCCATGGTGCTCGGCTTGAACGCAATGCCCTCGGCAAACTTCAGGTAGTCGGCCTTGATCGACTCGAAGATGCTCTCGTCGAAACCGTTGAGGTCCATCTTGTTGATCGCGATAACGATGTGCTTGATGCCCAACAGCGAGGCGATAAAGCTGTGGCGACGGGTCTGGGTCTGCACGCCGTAGCGCGCATCCACCAGGATGATCGCCAGGTCACAGGTGGACGCACCGGTGGCCATGTTGCGGGTGTACTGCTCATGGCCGGGGGTGTCGGCAATGATGAATTTGCGCTTGGCGGTGGAGAAATAGCGGTAGGCCACATCAATGGTGATGCCCTGCTCACGCTCGGCCTGCAGGCCGTCGACCAGCAAAGCCAGGTCGATATCGTCACCGGTGGTGCCGACTTTCTTCGAATCGCGGGTGATGGCTTCCAGATGGTCTTCGTAGATCATCTTGGAGTCGTGCAGCAGGCGCCCGATCAGGGTGCTCTTGCCGTCGTCGACGTTGCCACAGGTCAGAAAGCGCAGCATTTCCTTGCGTTCGTGCTGGCCCAGGTAGGCGAGGATGTCCTCGCTGATCAAATCAGATTGATGCGACATGACAGCCCCTTAGAAATAACCTTGACGTTTTTTATCTTCCATCGAGCCTGCACCATCGTGGTCGATGACACGGCCCTGGCGCTCGGAAGTTCGCGTCAGGAGCATTTCCTGGATGATGTCCGTCAGCGTCTCGGCTTCGGACTCCACCGCGCCCGTCAACGGGTAGCAGCCAAGGGTACGGAAACGGACTTTCTTTTTGACGATGCGGGCTTTGTCCTCGTCGGACAGGTGCTCGAGGATGCGCTCGTCGTCGATCATGATCAGCGTGCCGTTCTTCTCGATCACTTCACGTTCGGCGGCGAAGTACAGCGGCACGATGGGAATGCCTTCCAGATAGATGTACTGCCAGATATCCAGCTCGGTCCAGTTGGACAGCGGGAACACGCGGATCGACTCGCCCTTGTTGACGTTGCCGTTGTAGACGTTCCACAGCTCCGGGCGCTGGTTTTTCGGGTCCCAGCGGTGCTTGCTGTCGCGGAACGAGTACACGCGCTCTTTGGCGCGGGATTTCTCTTCATCGCGACGGGCGCCGCCGAAGGCTGCGTCGAAACCATGCTGGTCCAAGGCTTGTTTCAGGCCTTCGGTCTTCATGATGTCGGTGTGCTTGGCGCTGCCGTGGGTGAACGGGTTGATGCCCTGCGCCACACCGTCCGGGTTGACGTGAGTGATCAGCTCCAGGCCCAGTTCCTCGACCATGCGGTCGCGAAACTTGTACATTTCCTGGAATTTCCACTGGGTGTCCACATGCATCACCGGAAACGGCAGCTTGCCCGGGAAGAATGCCTTGCGCGCCAGATGCAGCATCACGGCGGAGTCTTTGCCGATGGAGTAGAGCATCACGGGGTTGTCGAACTCGGCGGCAACCTCACGGATGATGTGGATGCTCTCCGCCTCCAGCTGTTTCAGATGCGTCAGTTTGTCGACCATGGCTACTCACGGAAAAACGATCTTATGGACGGCCTGCGGGCCGTGTTCGAGCGAGGCATGCTAGCACAGCACCTACTTCTAATCAGGGAGCTGGCTAGATCGAAACGGTATATGGATATACCGCTCGGTTTGCCTGCAATGAAGGGCCTGTGGGGAGGCTCAGATCGGGTTGGGGCAGTCGATAAACAGGTGCTCGAGGGCAAAGCGCCGGGCCAGGTAATCGCCCAGGGCCTGCACGCCATAACGCTCGGTGGCATGATGGCCGGCGGCGATAAAGCTGATGTCGTTTTCCCGGGCACTGTGGAAGGTCTGTTCCGAAGCTTCGCCGCTGAGGTACAAATCCACCCCGGCCAGCACGGCCTGGTCGATGTAGCCCTGGCCGCCGCCGGTGCACCAGCCCACGCGGCGGATCATCGCGCTGCCTTCGATCAGCAGCGGCTCGCGGCCCATGGCTTCCTGCACACGGCGGGCGAAATCCCGTGCCGACAGGGGCTCGGCCAAGGAGCCGACCAGGCCGACGACCTTGAGGTTGTCCGGGTCCAGCGGGCCTTCGACGGTGATGTCCAACTGGCGGGCCAACTGCACGTTGTTGCCCACGTCCGGGTGCAGGTCCAGCGGCAGGTGGTAGGCCAGGAGGCTGATGTCGTGCTTGAGCAGGGTCTTGAGGCGGCGCTGTTTCATGCCGGTGATGCACGGGCTCTCGCCTTTCCAGAAATAACCGTGATGCACCAGCACCAGGTCGGCCTTGGCCTCCACCGCCGCGTCGAGCAGCGCTTGGCTGGCAGTCACGCCACTGACAATGCGCAACACCTGCGGCCGGCCTTCGACCTGCAGGCCATTGGGGCAGTAATCGGCAATTTTCGCGCTGTTCAAGTAGCGATCCGCTTCTTCAACCAGGGTGCTCAGGGCGACGGCCATAAAAGACTCCTAAATATCCCGTTCAGAGGCGCTCGCGGCCTCGTATAATGCGCGACATTATGGGCGCTCCCGCGCCCCCTGCAACCTGTCAGGACTTACTTGATGCTCAAGGCGCTGCGTTTTTTTGGATGGCCATTGTTGGCCGGCGTGCTGATCGCGATGCTGATTATTCAGCGTTATCCGCAATGGGTCGGCCTGCCAAGCCTGGACGTCAACCTGCAACAGGCACCGCAAACCAGCGCGGTGCAACAAGGCCCGGTGACCTACGCCGATGCGGTGGTGGTCGCTGCGCCCGCAGTGGTCAACCTATACACCACCAAAGTCATCAATAAACCGGCGCACCCGCTGTTTGAAGACCCACAGTTCCGGCGGTTCTTCGGTGACAATTCGCCCAAGCAGCGCCGCATGGAGTCGAGCCTCGGCTCCGGGGTGATCATGAGCCCCGAAGGCTACATCCTGACCAACAACCATGTAAGCACCGGGGCCGACCAGATTGTCGTGGCCCTGCGCGATGGCCGCGAAACCCTGGCGCGGGTGGTGGGCAGCGACCCGGAAACCGACCTTGCGGTCCTGAAGATCGACCTGAAGAACCTGCCCTCCATCACCATCGGCCGCTCCGAAAGCCTGCGGGTCGGTGATGTGGCCTTGGCGATCGGCAACCCGTTCGGCGTCGGCCAGACCGTGACCATGGGCATCATCAGCGCCACCGGGCGTAATCAGTTGGGCCTTAACAGCTACGAAGACTTTATCCAGACCGACGCGGCTATCAACCCGGGCAACTCCGGCGGCGCGCTGGTGGACGCCAATGGCAACCTGACCGGCATCAACACGGCGATTTTTTCCAAGTCCGGCGGCTCCCAGGGCATCGGTTTTGCGATCCCGGTGAAGCTGGCGATGGAAGTGATGAAGTCGATCATCGAGCACGGCCAGGTGATCCGTGGCTGGCTGGGGATTGAAGTGCAACCGCTGACCAAGGAGCTGTCGGAGTCGTTTGGCCTGACCGGGCGCCCAGGCATCGTGATTGCCGGCATCCTGCGCGGCGGCCCGGCGGAGAAAGCCGGGATGCAGGTGGGCGATGTGATCCTCAGCATCGACGGTGAACCGGCGGGCGATGGTCGCCGTTCGATGAACCAGGTGGCGCGGATCAAACCGACGGAAAAGGTCGCGATCCAGGTGATGCGCAACGGCAAAGAGATCAAGCTGCTGGCCGAAGTGGGCCTGCGCCCGCCGCCCGCCCCGGTGAAAGAGCAGGAATAAAGGACGATCCTTAAAGAGATACACTCTCAATAGTCATGTTATATTATTTCAATATTGATATTGGAATGTTAGACCATGACGTCTCGAAAGTTTGCGCCCCTGGCCGGTCTCGCCCTGGGATTGCTGGTGGACCCGGTGTTTGCAGAAGACACCAACACCCTTGAACTGGGCACCACCAGCATCACCGGCGAGGCGTATGAATCCGCTACCGGCCCGGTCACGGGTTACCGTGCGACCCGCTCGGCCAGCGGGACCAAGACCGACACCGCCCTGCGGGATATCCCACAGTCAATCAGCGTAATCCCCACCACAGTGCTCAAGGACCTGGGCAGCAACAACGTCGAGCGCGCCCTGGAGTTTGCCGGCGGGGTGTCCAAGCAGAACAACTTCGGTGGCCTGACCCTTTACGAATACAGTATTCGCGGCTTCACCACCTCGGCGTTCTACCAGGATGGTTTCAGCGCCAACCGTGGCTACCCGAGCACGCCGGACACGGCCAATATCGAACGTATCGAAGTGCTCAAGGGCCCCGCCGCCAGCCTCTATGGCCGTGGCGATCCCGGCGGCACCGTGAATATCGTCACCAAAAAGCCCCAAGCCGAAGCCTTTACCACCCTGCAGACCAGCGCCGGCAGTTGGGACCGCTACCGCACCGCCGTCGATATCAACACCCCGCTGGACAGCGAAGGCAATGTGCTGTCGCGGGTCAATCTGGCAGTGGAAGACAACCACAGCTTTCGTGACCACGTGCAGAGCAAGCGGGTGTTTGTCGCCCCATCGTTCAGTTGGCAACTGGACCCGGACACCAGCCTGTTGGTGGAAAGTGAGTTCGTGCGCCACAGCTCAACGTTCGACCGGGGCATCGTCGCGCCGAATGACCGCTGGAGCGGCATGTCCCGCTCGACCTTCCTCGGCGAGCCCAACGACGGCGATATCGACAACCACAACAACCGCCTGCAAGCCACCCTCGAGCATCACTTGAACGATGCCTGGAAGCTGCGCCTGGCCAGCCATTACAAACAAGGCAGCCTCTGGGGCCACGCCTCGGAAAGCCGCCCGCTGAATGCCGATGGGCATACCGTCAACCGCCGTTACCGCGAACGCTCCACGGGTTGGCACGACAGCATCACCCAGTTGGAGCTGCGCGGTCTGTTCGATATCGGCAGTTGGCAGCATGAATTGCTGATCGGCACCGAGTACGAGGACTACCGCAAGAAAGAACGGGTGACCGCCATCACCGGCAGCTACCCGATTGATATCTACCAACCGGTCTATGGCCAGCCCAAGCCCAATGGCAAGCCCACGGGCACTGATTTTTTCACCCAGGTGAAAAGCCAGGCGCTGAACCTGCAAGACCAGATCGTATTTACCGACCGCCTGCGCGGCCTGGTGGGCGTGCGCCTGGAGCACGTCGAGCAAAGCTCAGAGGACTTCACCCGCAACGGCGCCAAGAGCCAGAAAACCCACGATGTCATGACCCAGCGGGCCGGCCTGCTGTATCAACTGACCCCGCAGGTGGGGCTGTTTGCCAACGCCAGTACCTCGTTCAAGCCGCAAAGTGACCTGGACGCAGCCGGTAAATTCCTCGAGCCCGAAGAAGGTGTTGGTTATGAAGTCGGTATCAAGACAGAGCTGTTCGACGACCGCCTGAGCGCCACCGTCGCCGCCTTCCATATCAATAAAGAAAACACCCTGGCCACCGACCCGGCCACCGACCTCAAGCGCGCCATTGGCAAGGCCCGCAGCCAGGGGGTTGACCTGCAACTGAGCGGGCAATTGACTGACGCTGTGCGGGTGATTGGTGCCCTGGCCTACATCGATGCGCAAGTGACCAAGGGTGACAAAGAAATCCCCACCGGCAGCCGCGTCCCTGGCGTGGCCAAGCGCAGTGGCAGCCTGTTGGGCGTGTATGAGTTCCAGGATGGCGCCCTGCGGGGCTCGGATCTGGGCGCGGCCTTTACCTACGTCGGCGACCGCTCGGGCGAGGCCGGTAAAAGCTTCGAGTTGCCGGCCTACCACACGGTCGACCTGCTGGCCCATTACAAGGCCAGCGACAACCTCACCGTGGGCCTGAACCTCAACAACCTGTTCGATGAAAAGTACTACGAGCGCTCCTACAGCAACTACTGGGTAACCCCCGGAGAGCCGCGCAACTTCACCGTCAGCCTGACCCTCAATCTGTAAAAGGACCTCACCATGCAAGCGCTCAAATCATTGGCCGTGCTCGGCCTGCTGTTCGCCACCCAGGTATCGGCCCACGGTCTGTGGACCGAGCAACGCCGGGGGCATATCGAGGTGGTCTATGGCCACGGTGCCGAAGACGAAGCCTTCAAGGCCAGGAAAGTCAGCGGCGCCTGGGCCTATGACGCCAGTGGCCGGATGATCCCGGTGACCGTACAACGCCTGGACGACCAGGCGCGCCTGCAACCGCTCAAATCTCCTGCGGTGCTGGCCGTGGCGTTTGATAACGGCCTGTGGACGCAAACCCCAGACAAGAAATGGGTGAACAAGGGCCACAGCCAGGTGCCGGGCGCCGTCGAAACGACCCAGGCCCTGAAGTACAGCCTGGCGATCTATCAGGCCGGGGCAAAACTGCCCAAGCTGGATCAGTTGAGGATGGTGATCGTGCCCGAAGTCGACCCGCTGACCGTCGGCCCAGGCCAATCGCTGCCTGTACGGGTGCTGATCGACGGCAAGCCCGCCGCCGGAATCAAGTTGATTGGCGACTACCGCAGCGCGCCGAACACCTTGAGTACCGAGACCGACAAGGATGGCCGGGCCCAGGTACTGGTGCGCAATGAAGCGCTGAATGTGATTGCGGCGCAGGCACAAGTGCCGGTCAAAGATAACGGCGAGGTCCACATCCGCGCGCTGTTCAGCTCACTGACCTTTCTTGGCCAGCCCCATCACGAGTAAAGCCCGCTGAAGCCATGTGGGAACTGGCTTGTATGGGAGCCAGCTCCCACACAAGCCGCCACATTAGAGGCTGACGGGCGCTCTTTCGCACAAGGTGTTAAGTGCCGCCGCCCACTGCGGATCATCATTGAGGCACGGCACCAGCACTAACTCCTCGCCCCCGGCTTCGCGGAACTGTTCCAGGCCGCGATCACCGATCTCCTCCAGGGTCTCGATGCAATCGGCGACAAACGCCGGGCACATCACCAGCAACTTCTTCACCCCCTGCTGAGCCAGAGCCTCCAGGCGGGCCTCGGTGTAGGGTTCGATCCACTTCGCCCGGCCCAGGCGCGACTGGAACGCTACCGACCATTTACCCTCAGGCAGGCCCATGCGCGCGGCAAAGTCGCGGGCGACGCTGAAGCATTGCCCGCGATAACAGGTGGTACGCACCTCAGGCGACGCATTGGCGCAGCAGTCGCCCGCACCGTCCAGGGAATGCCCGGGGTTGAGTTTATTCAGATGGCGTTCCGGCAGGCCATGGAAGCTGAACAGCAGGTGATCGTAATCCTGCTGCAAATGCGGCCTGGCACTGGCCACCAGGGCATCGAGGTATTCCGGCTGGTCGTAGAACGGTTGCAGGATCGAGAACTGCAGGTCGAGTTTCTTCTCGCGCACCACCCGCCGCGCTTCTTCGATCACCGTGGTCACGGTGCTGTCGGCAAACTGTGGATACAACGGCGCCAGCGTGACCTTATGGATGCCCTGGCCGGCCAGGCGGGTCAGCACGCTTTCAATCGACGGTTCGCCATAACGCATCGCCAGTTCCACCGGGCCATGGGTCCATTGGCTGGTCATCTGCTGCTGCAGGCGGCGACTGAGGACCACCAGCGGCGAGCCTTCGTCCCACCAGATCGAGGCGTAAGCGTGGGCCGACTGCTCGGGACGCTTGATCAGGATCAGCGACACCAGCAAGCGCCGCACCGGCCATGGCAGGTCGATCACATACGGGTCCATCAAGAACTGATTGAGGTAGCTGCGCACATCGGCCACCGAAGTGGACGCCGGCGAGCCCAGGTTGACCAGTAACAACGCGTGATCCGTCATGCAACATCCTATCTCTAGAGGCGGCTGGACAAGTCGTCCAGGGCCGCGTGCAACTCAGTGAACTGAAAAGTGAAACCGGCGGCCAACAACCGCTCGGGTAGCGCCTTCTGCCCGCCCAGCAACAGGCCGGACAACTCGCCCAAACCCACCCGCAAGGCAAACGCCGGCATCGGCATAAACGCCGGGCGGTGCAGCACCTGGCCCAGGGTCTTGGCAAACTCGCGGTTACGCACCGGCTGGGGCGCGCAGGCATTATAAGGACCGCTGGCGTCAGGTTTGTGTAGAAGAAAATCAATCAGGGCGATTTGATCCTTGATATGCACCCACGGCATCCACTGCCGACCGTTACCGATAGGCCCGCCCAGCGCCAGTTTAAAGGGCAGTAACAACCGCGACAAAAAGCCGCCCTCGGCCGCTAGCACCAGGCCAGTACGCACCAGCACCACCCGCAGGCCGAAGGCCTCGGCGCGCTGGGCGGTTTCTTCCCAGGCAATGCACAACTGGCTGGGAAAATCGTCCAGCACCGGGCCGCTGGCTTCGGTCAGCTCGCGCTCACCGCCATCGCCATACCAGCCCACCGCCGACCCGGAAATCAACATCGCAGGTTTTACCGCCAGGCCTTCAAGCCAGGCCAGCAAGGTTTCCGTCAGGCTGATCCGACTGCTCCACAGCAATGCCTTGCGTTTATGGGTCCAGAGCCGGTCGGCGATCGGCGCGCCGGCCAGGTTGATAACAGCATCCACCGGCTGCGTTACATCCTGCAAACGGGCAACGCCCTTCACCTGCGCACCGCACAGGGTGGCGACCTGCGCGGGATTGCGGCTCCATACCGTCAACTGATGCCCCTGGGCGCTCCAGTACTGGCAAAGCTGGCGGCCGATCAGACCGGTACCGCCGGTCAGCAAAATATGCATGAGATCTTCCTCCTGTAACGTTGGCCGGGCATCGCTGGTCTATTTTATAAGCAGGGATCTTTTTAATCGGGCGCGACCTACGTTTAACCATAGGCCACGCCACACGTTAAGGCATGCCGAAACTTATACCAAAAAACAATATTGTACAGCTATTGGTGTCGGCGTAGTCTGTACCCAAAGGTAAAACGAGGCCTCCCATGACTGTTCCCATCGCGATCATCGGTACCGGCATCGCCGGACTTTCGGCCGCCCGAGCGTTAAAAGATGCCGGGCACGCCGTCCAACTCTTCGATAAAAGCCGCGGCAGTGGCGGGCGCATGTCCAGCAAGCGCAGCGAGGCCGGCACACTGGACCTTGGCGCGCAGTACTTCACCGCCCGCGACCGACGCTTCGTCGATGAAGTACAACGCTGGCAAGCCAATGGCTGGGTTGCCGAGTGGGAACCGCAACTCTACAACTGCCAATCCGGCCAACTGAGCCCTTCTCCCGATGAGCAGACCCGCTGGGTCGGCACCCCGCGCATGAGCGCCATCACCCGCGCACTGCTGGACGACCTGCCGGTGGAGTTCGGCTGCCGTATCACCGAAGTGTTCCAGGGCCAGCAACACTGGAACCTGCTGGACGCCGACGGTGGCAACCATGGCCCCTTCAGCCACGTAATCATTGCCACCCCGGCGCACCAGGCCACGGCCCTGCTGGCCGCGGCGCCGAAACTGGCGAGCACGGCAGCCGGGGTAAAAATGGACCCGACCTGGGCCATTGCCCTGGCCTTCGACACGCCGCTGGATACGCCGATGGAAGGCTGCTTCGTACAAGACAGCCCCCTCGACTGGCTGGCCCGCAACCGCAGCAAACCAGGGCGTGACGCCACGCCAGATACCTGGATCCTGCACGCCACCAGTGCCTGGAGCAAACAGCACCTGGACCTGCCCAAGGAAGCCATCATCGAATTGCTGCACGGCGCCTTTGCCGAATTGCTGCATTGCAGCATGCCGGCGCCCTCCTTCAGCCTCGCCCACCGCTGGCTGTACGCCCGACCGGCGGGCAGCCATGAATGGGGAGTACTGGCGGATGCCGACCTGGGCCTGTACGTATGTGGCGACTGGTGCCTGTCAGGCAGGGTCGAAGGCGCGTGGCTCAGCGGCCAGGAAGCCGCGCGGCGCTTGCTCGGACACCTGCAATGAACCGCATCAATCCAACAAAACTGTTGCTCTCCAAATGGACAGCAACCCACCCGCGAAACAAGGAAAAACATTTCCTGGTCACCGAGTTGTTTCGCGATGAAGAAGACAACGTACTGGAGATTGAACTGCAAGCCGTCTTGACCCGGCGCGGAGAACGCCTGACCTGGCAGAGCCTGCAAGATGCCGAGCGCTGGAAAATGGGCTGGCAATAACCTCATCAAAAAACTTGTACAAACTATTTGACTTGTACAGTGCAAAACCTATGATGAGATTAGTTGTACAGAAAACATAAACTGTACAGGAATCTTGTCGAGGCTTTGCCATGTCCTGCAACGTGTCCGTCACCGGCAAACCAAAAATCGCCATCAGCGCCTGCCTGCTCGGCGAAAACGTGCGCTTCAACGGCGGGCACAAACAATCCCCCTTGTGCAGCCAGACACTCAGTGACTATTTCGACTTCGTGCCACTGTGCCCCGAAGTCGCTATTGGCCTGGGCATCCCCCGTGAGCCGATTCGCCTGGTGGGCGACCCACTCCAGCCGCAAGCCGTGGGCACAGTCCACCGCGAACTGAATGTGACCGGCGCACTGGATGAGTACGGCCAGCGCATGGCCGCCGAACATACGGACCTGTGCGGCTATATCTTCATGCAGAAATCACCGTCCTGCGGCCTGGAACGGGTCAAGGTCTACCGCGACAACGGCACCCCGGCCGAGGGCGGTGGGCGCGGCATCTATGCCCAGGCATTCTGCGCACGCCATCCCAACCTGCCGGTGGAGGAAGATGGCCGCCTGCACGACCCGGTGCTGCGGGAAAATTTCCTGACCCGGGTCTTTGTCTATGCCACATGGCAACAATTGCTGGCGCAGGGTCTGACCCGTCACCAGTTGCTGGCCTTCCACTCGCGCTATAAATACCTGCTGATGGCCCATAGTCCGGCCCACTACAAAAGCCTGGGCAACCTGCTGGGCAGCATGAGCAAGGACTGCGACCTGCCAGTGCTGGCCGCCGAGTATTTCAGCGAGCTGATGACGGCTCTGAAAAAGTGCGCCACCCGTGGCACCCATTCCAATGTGTTGCAGCACATCAGCGGTTACCTCAAGCAGGCCCTGAGCGCCGCAGACAAACAGGAAATGCAGGCACTGATCAGCCAGTACCGGCAAGGCATCGTGCCGCTGGTCGTGCCGCTGACCTTGCTCAAGCATCACTTTCGCCAACACCCGGACCGCTACATCGCGCAGCAGGCCTACCTGCAACCGCATCCGGAAAATCTCAGCCTGCGTAATGCGATCTAACCCATGAATGTTTCCCCGCAACCCCCTGCCCAACCCGTCGAAGATGTGGCCCTGGCCCTGGAACAAGGCTGGCTGCCGATTCGCGAAGTGGCCCGCCAGACCGGGGTCAACGCGGTGACCCTGCGCGCCTGGGAACGGCGTTACGGCCTGATCGTGCCGCAGCGTACGCCCAAGGGCCATCGGCTGTTCAACGCCGACCATGTGCAGCGTATCCAGACTATCCTGACGTGGCTCAACCGAGGCGTACCGGTAAGCCAGGTCAAGCAGTTGATCGACAACGCCCAGCCGGTGGACGACAGCGTCGAAAACGAATGGCAGAACCTGCGCCAGACCTTGATCCAGGCCATCGGTCAACTGGCCGAGCGCCGGGTCGACGACGTGTTCAACCAGGCCATGGCCCTTTACCCACCGCGTACCCTGTGCGAGCAACTGCTGTTGCCACTGCTCAAGGAGCTGGAGCAGCGCTGGCAAGGCCAGTTCGGCGCGCAGACGGAGCGGGTGTTTTTCCATTCCTGGCTGCGCAGCAAGTTCGGCGCACGGATGTATCACAACAACCGCCAGCTCAACGGCCCGCCATTGTTGCTGATCAACCATTCCGACCTGCCGCTCGAACCGCACCTGTGGCTGAGCGCCTGGCTGGCCAGCAGCGCCGATTGCCCGGTGGAAGTTTTCGACTGGCCGTTGCCCACCGGCGAACTGGCCCTGGCTGTCGAGCACCTGCAACCGCGCGCCGTGCTGCTGTACTCGAGCAAGGCCCTCCATTTAGCGACCTTGCCGAAACTGCTGAGCGGCACCCACTGCCCGATCCTGATTGCCGGACCAACGGTGTGCATCCATCAAGCCGAGTTATCCGTATTAACCCAGGACACCCCTCAATTGGTGCTGGCCGAAGACCCCTTGTCGGCCCATCAGCTCCTGATCCAGCGTGGGCTTCTCTAATGCATCTGATCTGGCTGCGCAGCGACCTGCGCCTGCATGACAACACCGCCCTCGCTGCCGCCTGCCAGCGCGGCCCAACAGCGGCGGTGTACCTGATTACCGCCGATCAGTGGCTGGCCCATGACGATGCGCTGTGCAAGGTGGACTTCTGGCTGCGCAACCTCAAGGCCCTGAGCCTGGCCCTGGGAGAGCTGAATATTCCCCTGCTGATCCGCCATGCCGACACTTGGGACCAGGTGCCACAGGTACTGGTGCAGGTGTGCCAGGCCCTGTCAGTCGAGAGCGTGCACACCAACGAAGAATACGGGATCCACGAAAGCCGGCGCGATGCCGCCGTGGCCCAGGCTCTGGAAGCACACGGGGTGGGGTTTCACAGCTATCTGGACCAATTGCTGTTCCAGCCTGGCAGCGTATTGACCAAGACCGGCACTTACTTCCAGGTGTTCAGCCAGTTTCGCAAGGTCTGTTACAACCGCCTGCACAGTGCCCTGCCGCGCCGGGTGGCGACGCCCAAGGCGCAGGCCGCGCTGCCGTTCGCCAGTGATGCAGTTCCCGAGCAGGTCAAGGGATTTGCCCCGCCCAGCGACACCCTGCGCGCCCTTTGGCCGGCCGGTGAAGACGAGGCGCAGCGACGCCTTGCCCAGTTTGCCGACGCACAAATCAGCTATTACAAGGATGAACGCGACTTCCCGGCCAAGCCCGGCACCAGCCAACTGTCTGCGTACCTCGCCGCCGGCGTGATTTCGCCACGCCAGTGCCTGCATGCGGCGCTGCAAAGTAACCAGGGTGAATTCGAAAGCGGCGACATCGGCGCAATCACCTGGATCAACGAGTTGCTGTGGCGCGAGTTCTACAAACATATCCTGGTGGGTTACCCACGGGTGTCGCGCCATCGTGCCTTTCGCCCGGAAACCGAAGCTGTGGCCTGGCGCCACGCTCCCGCTGATCTGGCCGCCTGGCAAGAGGCACGCACCGGCCTGCCGATCATTGATGCCGCGATGCGTCAGCTCTTGGAAACCGGCTGGATGCATAACCGCCTGCGCATGGTGGTGGCGATGTTTCTGACCAAGAACCTGCTGATCGACTGGCGCGAAGGCGAGCGCTTTTTTATGCGCCACTTGATCGACGGCGACCTGGCGGCCAATAACGGCGGCTGGCAATGGAGTTCGTCCACCGGCACCGACTCGGCACCGTACTTCCGGATTTTCAGCCCGTTGAGCCAGTCCGAGAAATTCGATGGCGAAGGGCGTTTTATCAAGCAGTGGCTGCCACAACTGGCGGGATTGAACAAAAAGGAAGTGCACAACCCCGACGCTGTCGGCGGGCTGTTTGGCGTGGCCGACTACCCACGGCCCATCGTCGATCTGAAGTCTTCCCGCGAGCGGGCGCTGGCGGCCTTTCGTGCCCTGCCCTCACGCCAGGTGGCAGGGGGTGTGTATGAGTGACTTCCTGCGCCAGTTCGCCGAGTCCTTCGCCACCCTGGACAAACACAACCTGCACCGGCTCGACAGCCTATACAGCCAGGACATAGCGTTTACCGATCCACTGCACCAGGTCCACGGTATCAGCGCGCTGAAGGCGTACTTTGCCGAGCTTTACAGCAACGTCGACCCATTGCATTTTGACTTCCACGGTTTCGACCACGTAGCCGAAGGCGAAGGTTACCTGCGCTGGACCATGAGCTTTTGCCACCCGCGGTTGGCGGGCGGCCAACAGATTCAGGTGCAAGGCTGCTCTCACCTGTTATGGCACGACAAGGTTTACCGGCACCGCGATTACTTTGATGCCGGAGCGCTGCTTTACGAACACCTGCCGGTACTCGGCCGGTTGATCCGTTGGTTGAAAGGGAGAATGGCATGAGCCTGACATCGCCACGCCGTTATTGGCTGACCGGGGCAAGCAGCGGTATCGGTGCGGCCCTGGCCGAAGAGTTGCTCGGCAGTGGGGCGCAGGTCGCGCTGAGTGCGCGCACCAAGGCGCCGCTGGAGCAACTTGCGCAACGTTACCC
Source organism: Pseudomonas sp. FP2294 (assembly GCF_030687625.1). Lineage (NCBI taxonomy): Bacteria > Pseudomonadati > Pseudomonadota > Gammaproteobacteria > Pseudomonadales > Pseudomonadaceae > Pseudomonas > Pseudomonas sp. FP2294. The sequence continues at coordinate 993,555 of NZ_CP117441.1, read as the reverse complement.
CGGGCAAGTGCTGGTGGTCCCCGGTGACTTGACCAACAGCCAAGTGGTCCGGGAAATCGGCGAGCACATCATGCAAACCTGGGGTGCCCTGGACACCGTGATCCTGAATGCCGGTACCTGCGAATATGTGGATGCCAAGCAGTTCGACGCGTCGATTATCGAACACGTGGTGCGCACCAACCTGCTGGCCAGCAGTTATTGCATCGAAGCCGCATTGCCGCTGCTGCGCGCCGGGTCAACCCCGCACCTGGTGGGCGTCGCCAGTGCCGTCACCTACCTGCCGATGCCCCGCGCAGAAGCCTACGGTGCGTCCAAGGCGGGCCTGCGCTATTTGTTTGAATCGCTGCGCATCGACCTGTCTCCCGAAGGCATTGATGTCACGGTGGTCAGCCCCGGCTTCGTCGATACGCCGTTGACCGAACGCAACGACTTCCCGATGCCCTTGAGCTGGCCGGCCGACAAAGCAGCGCGGCATATTTTCGGCAAACTGGAAAAACGCCCACTGGAGATCGCCTTCCCGGCACTGTTTATTGCCACCCTCTGGCCTTTGTCGAAACTGCCGAACCGCGCGCAACTGATCATCGGCAAGCGCATGCTGCGCAGCCCACCGCCACAAAAGGACGACCTGTGAAGATCGCCATTATCGGCAGTGGGATTTCCGGGCTGACCAGCGCCTACCTGCTCAGTCGCCGCCACGACATCACCCTGTTCGAAGCCGCCGACCGGATTGGCGGCCATACCCATACGGTAGACGTGACCGTCGATGACAGACATTACGCGGTGGACACCGGCTTTATTGTGTTCAACGACTGGACCTACCCCAACTTCATCCGTTTGCTGAGGCAGATCGGCGTGCCGTTCAAACCGACCGAAATGAGTTTCTCGGTCTGTGCCCCAGAGGAAAACCTCGAGTACAACGGCAATAACCTCAACAGCCTGTTCGCCCAGCGCAGCAATATCCTGTCCCCCGGCTTCTGGGGGATGTTGCGCGATATCCTGCGCTTCAATCGCCAGGCGCCGCTGGATTTGCAGGAGCAACGCATCAGCGCACAGACGACCCTGGGCGAATACCTGCAGGCGGGCAACTACGGCCCGCGCTTTATCCGGCACTACATCGTGCCCATGGGCGCGGCGATCTGGTCGATGCCCCTGGCGGACATGCTGGGGTTTCCGCTGCAGTTCTTCGTGCGCTTCTTCAAGAACCACGGCCTGCTGTCGGTGAACAATCGGCCGCAGTGGTGTGTGATCGAGGGCGGCTCCAGCCGTTATATCGAGCCCCTGACCGATTCGTTTCGCCAACAGATCCGCCTCAACTGCCCGGTGCAAAAAGTCGAGCGCACACCGGAAGGTGTGGTCATCCACAGTGCCGATGGCCGTGAAATTTTCGACAAGGTTGTCTTCGCCTGCCACAGCGACCAGGCCCTGGCCCTGCTGAACGACCCGAGCCAGGCTGAGCAGCAGATTCTTGGGGCGATAACCTACGCCGACAACGACGTGGCCCTGCACACCGACACCCGCTTGCTGCCCGATCGCCCACTGGCCTGGGCCAGCTGGAACTATCGACTGGACGCCAGTATGCACAAGCCAGCGGCCGTCACCTACGCCATGAACATCCTGCAAGGCATCGACAGCCCCACCACCTTTTGCGTGAGCCTCAATCAGACAGCAATTATCAACCCGCTGAAAATCCTTGCCCGCTACACCTATGCCCATCCCCAATACAGCCTGGCGGCGGTGGCGGCGCAAGCGCGCTGGGAAGAACTGCATGGCGCCCAGCACACCTATTATTGTGGGGCCTACTGGGCCAACGGCTTTCATGAAGACGGCGTGGTCAGTGCCCTGCGCGTGGCCCAGGCCTTCGGGGAAACCCTGTGAACAGCGCCCTCTACAGTGGCTGGATCGCCCATCGGCGATTTACCGCCAAGGGGCATGCGTTTCGCTATCGCATCGGCCTGCTGTACCTGGACCTCAGCGAACAGGAGCAGGTGCTGGGGCTGTCGCCGTTCGCCGGCCGTGGCCGCTTCGCGCCGTTTTCATTGCGCCAGCAGGACTACCTGCCTGAATTGACCCGCGACGGCACCTGTTTGACTGATGCCGTGCGCCAGGTGGTCAGTACGGCGTTGGGGCATACCCCACAGGGCACTGTCTGCCTGCTGACCCAGGTCCGCAGTTGGGGCCTGGCGTTCAACCCGGTGAGTTTCTTTTACTGCTTCGAGGCTGATGGGCAACTGGCGGCGATTGTCTGTGAAGTGACCAACACCCCATGGCGCGAACGCTATCACTACGTGCTGCCGGCCCGCGCCCTGGCGGGCGGCGAGCACCAGCATTTCGCGGTGGCCAAGGCGTTTCATGTGTCGCCGTTCTTGCCCCGGGACCTGGAATACCGCATGAGCTTCAGCCCACCCGGCCAGCGCCTGGGGGTGCATATGGCCGACTGGCAGGGCGAGACCAAGGTGTTCGACGCCACCTTGAGCCTGCAACGCGAAGCCCTGGACCGCGCCAGCCTGCATCGCTACTTGTGGCGCTTCCCGTGGATGACCGCCAAGACCGGCCTGGCAATTTACTGGCAAGCCCTGCGCTTGCTGCTTAAACGCACACCGATTTTCCCCCATCAGGCCGCCGATGGCGCCTGTGCAACTGGGTATCCCAAGGATCGCCGCCATGAAATCCCCTAGCTTATCGGTCAAATCCAATCGCCTGAACGTCAATGGCCTGACCGGCGCGTTGTTGCGCAAGGCCGTGCTGCGTCAACTCGGCAACCTGCGTCACGGCCAACTGGTGGTGGTCGAGGACGGTGAGCGCCAGGTGTTCGGCGCACGGGAGGCGCACTTGCTGGGGGAAATCCAGATCCTCGACCCGGCGGTGTGGGGCCTGGTAGCCGCCAACGGTTCCATCGGCGCCGGCGAGGCGTTTATTCATGGTTACTGGAGCAGCCCGGACCTGACCGCGGTGGTGCGGGTGATGGTCAGCAACCTTGAAGTACTGGATGCCCTGGAAGGCGGCTTGGCCAAGTTGGCCCGCCCATTCACCCAGGGCCTGCACTGGCTCAACCGCAATACCCGCAAGGGCTCGCAAAAGAACATCGCTGCTCACTACGACCTGGGCAACGACCTGTTCCAGGAGTTTCTCGACCCGACCATGATGTATTCGGCGGCGCAGTTCCTCACCGCCGACGACACCCTGGAACAGGCGCAGCTCAACAAGCTCGAACGCATCTGCCAGAAACTCGCGCTCAAGCCTTCGGACCACCTGCTGGAAATCGGCACCGGCTGGGGCAGCATGGCCCTGTACGCGGCGCAGCAGTATGGCTGCCGGGTCACCACGACCACCTTGTCCAAAGAGCAGTTTGCCTACACCGAACAGCGCATCCAGGCCCTGGGTTTGCAAAATCAGGTGACATTGCTGTTGCAGGACTACCGCGACTTGAGCGGGCAGTACGACAAACTGGTGTCCATTGAAATGATCGAGGCCGTGGGCCATCGTTTCCTGCCCACCTACTTCAAGCAATGCGCGCACTTGCTCAAGAGCGACGGGCTGATGCTGCTGCAGGCAATCACCATCCGCGAACAGCGCTATGAACAGGCCAAGAGCAGCGTCGACTTTATCCAGCGCTACATTTTCCCCGGTGGCGCCCTGCCCTGTGTACAGAAGATGTTGCAGATCGTCAGTCGCGACACCGATATGAACCTGCTGCACATGGAAGACTTCGGCCTGCATTACGCGCGAACCCTGCGCTTGTGGCATGAGAATTTTCGCCGTGCCCATGGCCGCCTCACGGAACTGGGCTACGACGAATACTTCCTGCGGTTGTGGGAGTTCTATCTGTGCTACTGCGAAGGTGGTTTTATGGAACGCACCATCGGCACCGCGCAATTGCTCCTGGCCAAACCTGGCGCGGTGACACAACCACTGCTCGGGCGCTTCAATGCTTAAAAACCTGGCCAATGCCGCGCTGTTCCAGTGCGGCTGGTTTGCCTGTGTGATGGGTGGCGACAGCCTGTGGTTATTGCTCGGGCTGGGCGTGCTGGCAATCCACCTGCTGTGGATAACTTCGTGGGCCGTTGAAGGGCGGTTGATCTTGAGCGTGACCGTGCTGGGCACCCTGCTCGACACACTGTTGCGCACGGCCGGTGTATTTGAATTCAGTGATCCAGGCCCGTTGATTCCTCTGTGGTTAATCTTGCTGTGGGCGCTGCTGGCGACTACCTTGCGCCACTGCCTGGCCTGGAGCGCCCGGCCCTGGTGGCGCGCAAGCCTGCTGGGAGCAGTGGGCGGGCCGCTGTCGTACTACGCCGGTAGCCAGTTGGCAGGCGTGAGCTTCGGGTTTGCCACGGCCCCGACCCTGGCGGCCATCGCACTGCTGTGGGCTGTGGTATTTCCTGGCCTGCACCGGCTCGCGCGCTGACGTCCGTCAGAGCTTTCACACGCGCCCGACCGGCTTGCCTTACACTGCGCGCCTATGACCACCATTCCCCACATTCAAATCGCCGAACCCGCCGTGACGTGCTCCACGTGTGCAGCTTGCTGCTGCCAACTGGAAGTCATGTTGATCACTGACACTGGCGTGCCTGATCGCTTTATCGACACGGACGATTGGGGCGGCGAAGTCATGCTGCGCCTGGACGACGGCTGGTGCGCGGCGCTGGATCGCGACACGATGATGTGCACCATCTATGAGAAGCGACCGCTGATTTGCCGGGAGTTCGAGATGGGCGCGCCGGAGTGCCTTGAAGAGCGCCAGGGGATTGCGACGGTCTACCGCTGACCGTGAAAACTGCCGAGCTCAAATGGGGGAGCGGGCTTATGTGGGCTTGCCTGCGATAGCATCACTTCGGTTTGTCTGAAGCACCGAGCCATCTGCATCGCGGGCAAGCCCGACTCCCACACAAGCCCGGCTTCCACATGGGCTCTGCTGTGCCGGGGAATATCAGAGCGGCAGGGTGTAGTTCAACGAATAGCTCTCGATACCATCGTTGTGACTACTGATGCCTGCGTTGGAATAGTGCGTGGCACGGATCCCCACCTGATGCCCGCCGGCAAAACGCAAGCCGAAGCCCAGGCGGTCTTCGAACTGGAAGGCCCCGCCGATGTTGTTGTCCTCGATCCGGGTGCGTGAGAACAGCGCCACACCGATCCCCGCTTCGATATAGGGTTTCACCGACTCGCCGGCGAATTCGTACACAAACACCGGCGAAAACGACAGGCTGCTGACACTCGCCCGCTCATCACCGTCCCAGAAGGTATAAGCGCCGCTCCAGTAGCCGGTCAGGCGCCCCACATCGCTCTGCCACCAGCTCTTGTCCCAGTCCGATTGCAGGCCCAGACGATAAGTCATGGTCGAATCGCTGGTATGCCCTACCGCAAACTCCAGGCCGGCAGCCTGGGCCGAAACCGAGTGTCCCAACACAGCGGCTGCAATCGCAGCCAAATAGAACAAGCGCTTCATAAGAAACATCCTTTCCAAACGAAGTTGTATGGTTGTGTACCGCTAATCAAGAGCTATAGAAATCACGGACTACGCAGAAGTTCAGCTAAAAAACCCGCTATTTCACGAATTTTTCACAGGCCGAAGCTTCGCACAACGCCGCTGAACTTCCACAGTGTGGGTAGGATATTTCTTAGATGCTGCGGATCACCGCTGGTCCAGAACTGCGCAGCCCGAGGATTGCCCTCGGCCAGCAGTTGGCGCTCGCCCAGCAGACGCTGCAACTGACGCGCCACGGCCGCCCCGGTGTCGATCAGGATGACCGTCGGTGGCAGCATCGTCGCCAGCAATGGCTTGAGGAAAGGATAATGAGTGCAACCGAGGATGATGGTGTCGCACCCGGCCTCGACCAGCGGCGTGACGTACCCCTGCAACAACTGGCGCAGCGCCGGGCTGCCCAGGTCGCCGGCCTCGATCAACTCCACCAGCCCCGGACAGGGTTGGGTGACCACCCGCACATCGCTGGCAAAGCGGTCCAGTAACGCGGCGAACTTGGCGCTTTGCAGGGTGCCCGTGGTGGCGAGCACCCCGATCACCCCGCTGCGGGTCGCGGCGGCGGCTGGTTTGACTGCCGGCTCCATGCCCACCAGGGGCCAATCCGGATAATCAATACGCAAGTCCGCAACCGCGGCTACGGTTGCCGTGTTGCAGGCGATCACAAAGGCCTTGGCGCCCTGCTCGCGGAAAAACTCCGCGACCACCCGCGAACGTTCGCGAATGAACGCCGGGGTTTTCTCGCCGTAGGGGATATGCCCGCAATCCGCCACGTACAGCAGCGACTCATGGGGCAATAAACGATGAATTTCGTCCAGCACCGACAGGCCGCCAACGCCGGAGTCGAACACACCAATCGGTGCATCCTTAACCATGCTGGCTGCCGCAGACGCTGCAACCGGGATCGCGCTTGACCCGCAGTTCGCGAAAACGTGTGCCCAGGGCGTCGATCAACAGCAGGCGCCCAACCAGCGGTGTGCCAAAGCCAGCCAGCAGCTTCAGGGCTTCCAGGGCTTGCAGGCTGCCGACCAACCCCACCAGCGGGCCGACGACGCCGGCTTCGCTGCAGGTCAGCTCGGTATCGCTGCCGTGCCCATATAAGCAGTGGTAGCACGGGCTTTCCGGGCGCCGCGGATCAAACACCGAGAGCTGGCCTTCGAGGCGAATCGCCGCGCCGCTGACCAGGGGCTTGCCAGCTGCCACGCACGCCGCGTTCACCGCTTCGCGGGTGGCGAAGTTGTCACAGCAGTCGAGCACCAGGTCCACATTGGCCACGGCGGCGGCCAACGAATCAGCGTCCAGCGCCGTGCGGTGGGCAATCAGTCGGATCTCGGGGTTGATCGCGCTCAAGCGGCCGATGGCGGAATCGACCTTGCTCAGGCCGATGCTGTCGGTGTCGTGGATGATCTGGCGTTGCAGGTTGGTCAGGTCGACGGTGTCAAAGTCCGCCAGATGCAGCTCACCGACGCCAGCCGCTGCCAGGTACAAGGCCACCGGAGCGCCCAGGCCGCCAAGGCCGACAATCAGCACGCGGCTGTTTTTCAGGCGTAACTGGCCGTCGATATCGACCTGTTGCAACAGGATCTGCCGGCTGTAGCGCAACAGCTCCTGATCGGTCAGCACGGCCGGCGTCCCAGGCTGATGCGCTCATGGCCGCCGAGGTCGATACGGCTGTGGACCTCTTCGAAACCTTGCGCCAGCAGCAGGTCGCGCACGGCCGGAGCCTGGTCGTAACCATGCTCGAGCAACAACCAGCCACCGGCCTCCAGGTGCTGCGGCGCCTGGGCGATGATCAGGCGCAGGTCGTCCAGGCCGTCGTGGCCGGCCACCAATGCGCTGGCCGGCTCGAAACGCACATCACCCGCCGCCAGGTGCGGATCGCTGTCGGCAATATAGGGCGGGTTGCTGATGATCAGGTGATAGGTGTGATCTTTGAGGGCGCTGAACCAGTGACTATTGAGCACCGTGACGTTTTCCAGGTGCAGGCGCTGGCGATTGCGCTCGGCCAGGGCCACGGCTTCCAGCACGCGATCCACCGCCGTCACGCGCCAGGCCGGGCGCTCGCTGGCCAGGGCCAGGGCGATGGCGCCGCTGCCAGTGCCCAGGTCGAGGACATTGGCCGGGGTCGCGGGCAACAACTCCAGGGCCGCTTCCACCAGCAGTTCGGTGTCCGGGCGCGGGATCAGGGTGTGCGGCGCGACTTCCAGGTCAAGCTTCCAGAAACCTTGCTGGCCGAGGATATAGGCCACCGGCTCGCCGCTGCGGCGACGTTGCAGGTAGTCGGCAAAGCGCAGCGCGTCTTCGCTGCTGACGATTTTTTCCGGCCAGGTGTGCAGGTAGCTGCGGGACTTGCCCAAGGCAGCGGCCAGCAACAACTCCACATCCAGGCGCGCGGTAGGCGAGTCCGGCAGGTCGGCGGCGCGCAGCAAGCTGGCAATAATGGTCATTTATTCACCTATCGCGGCCAGTTGGTCCGCCTGGTATTCGGCGAGCAACGGCTCGATCACTGCGTCCACGCCACCGGCAAGGATCTCGTCCAGGGAATACAGGGTCAGGTTGACCCGATGGTCGGTAACCCGGCCCTGGGCGTAGTTATAGGTGCGAATGCGTTCGGAGCGGTCACCCGAGCCCACCAGCAACTTGCGCTCACTGGCAATGGCGTTGGCGGCGGCGCTGGTCTGCTGGTCGTTGAGCTTGGCCGACAACCAGGACATGGCCCGCGCACGGTTCTTGTGCTGGGAGCGTTCTTCCTGGCACTCCACCACAATGCCGGACGGCAAGTGGGTGATGCGGATCGCCGAGTCGGTCTTGTTGACGTGCTGGCCACCGGCGCCCGACGAGCGGTAAGTGTCGACCCGCAAGTCTGCCGGGTTGATTTCAATGGCTTCCTGCTCGTCCGGCTCGGGCAATACCGCCACGGTGCAGGCCGAGGTGTGGATACGGCCCTGGGATTCGGTGGCGGGCACACGCTGTACGCGGTGCACGCCGGACTCGAATTTCAGCTTGCCGTAGACGTTCTCGCCTTCGACCCGGGCAATGATTTCCTTGTAGCCGCCGTGCTCCCCTTCGTTCTCCGAGAGGATTTCCACGCGCCAGCCGCGCCGCTCGGCATAGCGCGAATACATGCGGAACAGGTCGCCGGAGAAGATCGCCGCCTCGTCACCGCCAGTACCGGCGCGGATTTCCAGGAATACGTTGCGCCCGTCGTTGGGGTCTTTGGGCAGCAGCATGCGTTGCAGGTCGCCCTCCAACTCGATGAGCTTATCTTTGGCTTCGCGGACTTCTTCCACGGCCATTTCACGCATGTCCGGGTCGCTGTCCTTGAGCAGTGCCTGGGCACCTTCGAGGTCGGCCTGCACTTTGAGCAGTTGCGAATAGGTGGTGACAATCGGCTCAACTTCGGCGTATTCCTTGGAATAGGCACGGAACTTGGTCTGATCGGAAATAACCTCGCCATCGCCGAGCAAGGCAGTCAGTTCTTCGAAACGGTCCTGGAGCACGTCCAGTTTATTGAGCAGTGACGCTTTCATTGCGGTTTTTTATCCGAAGAGCTGTCTGACGCGCCCTCTCCGAGGGCAAAGAGTTCCTGGGCCATGGCCAGCGCATCGAGGCGGCCTTCGGCTGTCAGTTTTTTAAGCTGTACGCTGGGAGCATGCAACAGCTTGTTGGTAAGGCCACGGGCCAATTGCATCAAAATGTCTTCAGCGTTGCCGCCATTGGCCAGCAGGCGCTGGGCCTTGATCAATTCTTCGTCACGCAAGCGCTCGCCCTGTTGGCGATAGGCCTTGAGCACATCCACGGCGGCCAGCTCGCGCAGGCGCACCATAAAATCCTCGGCGCCGATCGCGACCATTTCCTCGGCAGCCTGGGCAGCGCCCTGGCGGCTCTTGAGGTTTTCGGCGACCACTTCGTGCAGATCGTCGACGCTATAGAGGTAAACGTCGTCCAACTCGCCGACTTCCGGCTCGATATCCCGGGGAACGGCAATATCCACCATGAAAATCGGCTTGTGCTTGCGCAGTTTCAGGGCGCTTTCCACTGCGCCCTTGCCGAGGATCGGCAACTGGCTGGCGGTGGAACTGATGACGATATCGCTGCGCACCAGTTCGGCCGGAATATCGGCGAGCAACACGGCGTGGGCGCCGAACTCTTCGGCCAGGATGCTGGCGCGCTCCAGGGTCCGGTTGGCCACCACGATGCGCTTCACGCCCAGGTCATGCAGGTGCCTGGCGACCAGGGTGATGGTCTCGCCCGCGCCGATCAGCAGGGCCTGGCTGCGTTGCAGGTCGCTGAAAATCTGCTTGGCCAGGCTGACGGCGGCAAACGCCACGGAGACCGGGTTTTCACCGATGGCCGTATCAGTGCGCACCTGTTTGGCCGAGTTGAAAGTGGCCTGGAACAAACGCCCCAACAACGGCCCCACGGTCCCGGCTTCGCGGGCTACGGCGTAGGCCGATTTCATCTGGCCGAGGATCTGCGGTTCGCCCAACACCAGCGAATCGAGCCCGGACGCCACACGCATCATGTGACGAACTGCCGCATCATCTTCATGCACATAAGCGCTGGCGCGCAGGTCATCCAGGCTCAAATGGTGGTAATCAGCCAGCCAGCGCAGCACCCCATCCGACGAAAGATGTTCCTGCTCTATATAGAGCTCGCTGCGGTTGCAGGTGGAAAGGATCGCAGCTTCGCGGCTGTCGGTGAGCCGGCACAGCTGCTGCAAAGCCTCAACCAACTGCTCCGGGGTAAACGCCACGCGCTCGCGGACGTCTACAGAAGCAGTCTTGTGGTTGATACCCAGAGCAAGGAAGGCCATTCAATATCGCTGATGATGTCGAGAAGCCGACAATTGTCCTACTTCGACTGATTCAGAACAACCACCGTCGTCTATTGTCCTAATGCCCTATGCCTATAAAGGCGCCAATTGAGACTCGGTTATGTTTGGCCGAGGGCTTGTGTCATGATGATCCGACCGCAGGTTAGTCGTCCTCTTCCTATATGAATAGATCTTCCGCGTTGCTCCTTGCCCTTGCCTTCCTAGGCGGCTGCCAGTCCATGGCCCCCGTATCGCCGCAGAGTCCTGCGCCGGTGGAAGACAACACCCCCGCCCCTGAAAAGCCCAAGGTTTATTCCTCGTTCAGCGAAGAAACGGTGTTCAGCCTGCTGAGCGCGGAGCTGGCCGGCCAGCGCAATCGTTTCGACATTGCCCTGGATAACTACGTGACCCAGGCCATCAACACCCAGGACCCGGGGATTTCCGAGCGCGCGTTTCGCATCGCCGAATACCTGGGCGCCGACCAGGCCGCCCTGGACACCGCACTGATCTGGGCGAAAAACGCCCCGGACGACCTCGAAGCCCAACGCGCTGCGGCAATCCAGTTGGCGCGTGCCGGGCGCTACGACGACTCCATGGTCTATATGGAGAAAGTCTTGCAGGGCAAGGGCGATACCCATTTCGACTTCCTCGCCCTGTCTGCTGCCGACACCGACCAGGACACCCGCGATGGTCTGATGAAGAGTTTCGACCGCCTGCTGCAAAAGCACCCGAGCAATGGCCAACTGGTATTTGGCAAGGCGCTGCTGCTGCAACAGGATGACGAACCGCAAGCGGCCCTCAAGCTGCTGGAGCAAAACCCGCCGGAAGAAGGTGAGATCGCCCCGCTGCTGCTGCGCGCGCGCCTGCTGCAAAGCCTCAACCGCGGTAAGGAAGCCTTGCCGCTGCTGCAAAAAAGCATCAAGAAGTATCCGGACGACAAGCGTCTGCGCCTGACTTATGCGCGCATGCTGGTAGAACAGGACCGCATGGAAGACGCCAAGGTGGAGTTCGCCAGCCTGGTCCAGCAATACCCGGACGATGACGAATTGCGTTATTCCCTGGCGCTGGTCTGCCTGGAAGCCAAGGCCTGGGAAGAGGCCAAGGGCTACCTGGAAGACCTGATCGCGCGGGAAAGCCATGTCGATTCGGCCCACCTGAACCTGGGGCGCATCGCCGAAGAACGGGATGACCCGCAAGGCGCGCTGATCGAGTACGCCCAGGTCGGCCCCGGCAATGACTATCTGCCGGCACAACTGCGCCAGGCCGATATCCTGATGAATAACGGCCGCACCGACGAAGCCGAAAAACGCCTGGCCGCCGCCCGCGATGCCGAGCCGGACTACGCCATCCAGCTGTATCTGATCCAGGCCGAAACCTTGTCGGCCAACAATCAGGGGGAGCGCGCCTGGAAAATCCTCGCCCAGGCCCTGCTGCAATACCCCGACGACCTGAACCTGCTGTACACCCGCGCCATGCAGGCCGAAAAACGCAATGACCTGGCACAGATGGAAAAAGATCTGCGCCTGATCATCAAGCGTGACCCGGACAACGCCATGGCACTGAACGCCCTGGGTTACACCTTGTCAGACCGTACGACGCGCTATGCCGAGGCCAAGGCTCTGATCGAACAGGCGCACCAGCTCAACCCGGAAGACCCGGCAGTGCTCGACAGCCTGGGCTGGGTGAACTACCGCCTGGGCAACCTCGATGAAGCCGAACGCCTGCTGCGCCAGGCCCTGGAGCGATTCCCCGACCAGGAAGTCGCCGCGCACCTGGGCGAAGTGCTCTGGGCCCAGGGCAAACAACGCGAAGCCCGACAAATCTGGGGCAAGTTCCTCAAGGAACAACCCGACAGCCCTATCCTGCGCAGCACCATCAAGCGCCTGACCGGATCCGAGACTCTTTAATTCTATGTTTTTGCGCCACGCCATCGTTTTCAGTTTTATCGCCCTGCTCGCCGGTTGTGCGGGCTTCGGTGCCCGTGAGTCCGTCGAAGGCCAGGGCAACCCGGCACAGTGGCGGCAGCATAAGGATCAGCTCAGCAGCATTGATGGCTGGCAGATCGAGGGCAAGATCGGGGTTCGCGCACCGAAGGATTCGGGCAGCGGCACCTTGTTCTGGCTGCAACGCCAGGACTATTACGACATCCGCCTTTCTGGCCCCCTGGGTCGCGGTGCTGCGCGCCTGACCGGCCGACCGGGGCAAGTGAGCCTGGAAGTGGCCAATCAGGGCCGCTACGAAGCGCCATCGCCGGAAGCCTTGCTTGAAGAGCAGGTCGGCTGGAAGCTGCCGGTCTCCCATCTGGTCTGGTGGGTTCGCGGCCTGCCCGCGCCCGAGAGCAAGAGCCGTCTGAGCCTCAATGGCGACAGCCGCCTGGCCACCCTGGAGCAGGATGGCTGGCGGGTCGAATACCTCAGCTATGTGGAACAAAGCGGCTACTGGCTGCCCGAACGCATCAAGCTGCACGGCTCCAACCTTGACGTCACGCTGGTGATCAAGGACTGGCAACCACGCAAGCTGGGGCAGTGACATGAGCGAACGCCTGACCCTGCCCTCCCCGGCCAAGCTCAATCTGATGCTGCACATCCTCGGACGTCGTGAAGACGGCTACCACGAGTTGCAGACGCTGTTTCAATTTCTCGATTATGGCGATGAGATGACCTTCGCCGTGCGCGACGATGGCGTGATTCAGCTGCACACCGAATTTGCCGACGTGCCCCATGACAGCAACCTGATCGTGAAGGCCGCAAAAAAACTTCAGGAACAATCCGGTTGCCCGCTGGGCATTGATATCTGGATCGACAAAATCCTGCCCATGGGTGGCGGTATCGGTGGTGGCAGCTCGAATGCCGCGACCACCCTGCTCGGCCTCAATCACTTGTGGCAGCTTGGCTGGGATGAAGATCGCCTGGCCGCACTGGGCCTGACCCTGGGCGCCGACGTCCCGGTTTTTGTGCGTGGACACGCCGCATTTGCTGAGGGTGTAGGGGAAAAACTCACCCCTGTAGACCCCGAAGAGCCGTGGTATGTCGTGCTTGTTCCGCAAGTATCTGTAAGTACAGCAGAAATTTTTTCAGATCCGTTGTTGACACGTAACTCTTCTCCCATTAAAGTGCGCCCCGTTCCCAAGGGAAACAGTCGAAATGACTGCTTACCGGTGGTAGCAAGGCGTTATCCAGATGTACGTAACGCATTGAATTTGTTAGGTAAATTTACCGAAGCAAAACTCACCGGAACTGGAAGTTGTGTGTTTGGGGGCTTCCCAAGCAAAGCTGAAGCTGATAAAGTCTCGGCCCTTCTTACAGAGACCCTTACAGGGTTTGTAGCAAAGGGAAGCAACGTTTCGATGTTGCATCGCAAGCTGCAAAGTCTGCTCTAAAGGAACCGAGTACTGGGTACTCGTTGCAACAGATACAGGGGCGTCGCCAAGCGGTAAGGCAGCAGGTTTTGATCCTGCCATGCGTTGGTTCGAATCCAGCCGCCCCTGCCATTTTCTATACTCATCCAGGTTACCCTCAGCCTCTAGGTACTGCGCGTGTCCAAGATGATGGTCTTTACGGGGAACGCTAACCCCGATCTGGCTCGACGTGTCGTACGTCAGCTGCATATCCCTCTCGGTGACATCTCTGTCGGTAAGTTTTCCGACGGCGAAATTACAGCCGAGATCAATGAAAATGTCCGCGGTAAAGATGTTTTCATTATTCAGCCGACTTGCGCTCCGACCAACGATAACCTGATGGAACTCGTCGTGATGGCTGATGCCTTCCGCCGCTCCTCAGCGACTCGAATCACAGCTGTAATCCCTTACTTTGGTTATGCCCGTCAGGATCGCCGTCCGCGTTCCGCACGTGTGGCTATCAGCGCGAAAGTCGTCGCTGACATGCTGACCGTGGTAGGTATCGACCGTGTTCTCACGGTTGACCTGCACGCTGACCAAATCCAGGGGTTCTTCGATATTCCGGTAGATAACATCTACGGCTCCCCCGTTCTGGTGGATGACATCGAAGACCAGCGCTTTGAAAACCTGATGATCGTGTCCCCGGACATTGGTGGCGTCGTGCGTGCACGGGCTGTTGCCAAATCCCTGGGCGTGGACCTCGGGATCATCGACAAACGCCGCGAGAAAGCCAATCACTCTGAAGTGATGCATATCATCGGTGATGTCGAAGGGCGTACCTGTATTCTGGTCGATGACATGGTTGATACCGCCGGCACCTTGTGCCACGCGGCAAAAGCCTTGAAAGAGCACGGTGCGGCTAAAGTCTTCGCCTACTGCACACACCCTGTGCTGTCGGGCCGAGCGATCGAGAACATCGAGAACTCTGTGCTGGACGAACTGGTGGTGACTAACACCATCCCGTTGTCCGCTGCTGCTCAAGCCTGTGCACGTATCCGTCAACTGGATATCGCACCGGTTGTTGCTGAGGCGGTTCGCCGTATCAGCAATGAAGAATCGATCAGCGCGATGTTCCGCTAAGGGTCAAACCCTGGCGGCATCAACCTGACGAAAAGCGCCCCGCCCCAGCACAATGCTGGGGCGGGGCTTTTTTGCCCATATCGCCTTTAGCGCTGGTCGCAAACGCTGGGGCGAATGTGGTTATTTTGGAGATACAACATGAACGATTTTACTTTGAATGCTGAACTGCGTTCCGACCTGGGGAAAGGTGCGAGCCGCCGCCTGCGTCGTCTCGCAAGCCTGGTTCCAGCTGTAGTCTACGGTGGCGAAAAAGCCCCTGAGTCCATCAGCATGCTGGCTAAAGAAATTGCCAAACTGCTCGAAAACGATGCGGCCTACAGCCACATCATCGAGCTGAACGTTGGCGGCAAAAAGCAGAACGTCATCATCAAGGCCCTGCAACGTCACCCAGCTAAAGGTCACGTGTTGCACGCTGACTTCGTACGCGTCGTAGCAGGTCAGAAACTGACCGCTATCGTACCTGTGCACTTTGCTGGTGAAGAAGCTCCGGTCAAGAAAGGCGGCGAAGTCTCGCACCTTATCGCCGAGATCGAAGTGACCTGCCTGCCTAAAGACCTGCCTGAGTTCATCGAAGTCGACCTGTCGGCTCTGGAAATCGGTGACATCGTTCACCTGTCCGACCTCAAGGCCCCTAAAGGCGTTGAGTTCGTTGCTCTGGCTCACGGTGATGACAAGGCTGTTGCCAACGTCCACGCTCCACGTGTTGCTCCAGAAGCTGAAGAAGGCGCTGCAGAGTAATTCACTCTGTAATGCCGGAGCTTGAGGAAACATCGCGGACCGAAACGTAGCGAGAAAGCGGGCGATAACGCGAAGTTTATCTCTGGATAAGTGAGCTCCTGTCGTCCACTTTCGCCGCAATGAGGTTGCGGCGATGTTATCCACAACTCCAAAGGAAGGGCCCCTGTCGTGACTGCCATTAAACTGATCGTTGGCCTGGGAAATCCAGGCGCCGAATACGAACAGACCCGGCACAACGCGGGGGCCCTTTTTGTTGAGCGCATCGCCCACGCCCAAGGCATCAACCTGGTGGCCGATCGCAAATATTTTGGCCTGACCGGACGCTTCTCGCATCAGGGTCAGGATGTTCGTCTGCTGATTCCCACCACCTACATGAACCGCAGCGGCCAGGCTGTCGCGGCGCTTGCGGGCTTCTTCCGGATCAAACCCGAAGAAATCCTGGTGGCCCATGACGAACTGGACCTGCCACCCGGCGTTGCCAAGCTCAAGCAAGGCGGCGGCCACGGCGGTCATAATGGCCTGCGCGACATCATTGCGCAGTTGGGCAATCAGAATACGTTTTACCGCCTGCGGCTCGGCATTGGCCACCCAGGCGTTGCCAGTATGGTTTCAAATTTCGTCCTGGGTCGTGCGCCACGCGCCGAACAGGAAAAACTCGATGCCAGCATCGACTTTGCCCTCGGCGTGCTGCCGGATATCTTCGCCGGTGAATGGAACCGTGCGATGAAAAACCTGCACAGCCAGAAGGCCTGACTTTTTTGCGAGGGGAAACACCATGGGATTCAATTGCGGCATCGTCGGCTTACCTAACGTCGGCAAGTCCACCCTGTTCAACGCCCTGACCAAGTCCGGTATTGCGGCGGAGAACTTCCCCTTCTGCACCATCGAACCCAACACCGGTATCGTGCCAATGCCCGATCCGCGCCTGGAGGCCCTGGCGGCCATCGTCAATCCCAAGCGCATCCTGCCGACCACCATGGAGTTCGTCGACATCGCCGGCCTGGTGGCTGGCGCGTCGAAAGGTGAAGGCCTGGGCAACAAGTTCCTCGCCAACATCCGTGAGACCGATGCCATCGCCCACGTGGTCCGCTGCTTTGAAGACGAGAACGTGATTCACGTCTCCAACAGCGTCGACCCGAAACGCGACATCGAGATCATCGACCTGGAACTGATCTTCGCCGACCTCGACAGCTGCGAGAAGCAACTGCAAAAGGTCACGCGCAACGCCAAAGGCGGCGACAAGGACGCAGTGGTCCAGAAGGCCCTGCTGGAGCAGTTGATCGCACACTTCACCCTGGGCAAGCCGGCACGCAGCCTGATGAAGAACATGAGCGTCGACGAAAAGGCCGTGATCAAGGGCTTCCACCTGCTGACCACCAAGCCTGTGATGTACATCGCCAACGTGGCTGAAGACGGTTTCGAGAACAACCCGCTGCTCGACGTGGTCCTGGCCATTGCCGAAGAAGAAGGCGCAATGGTTGTACCGGTCTGCAACAAGATCGAAGCGGAAATCGCCGAACTTGAAGACGGCGAAGAGAAAGACATGTTCCTCGAGGCCCTGGGCCTGGAAGAGCCTGGCCTGAACCGCGTGATCCGTGCGGGCTACGAAATGCTGCACCTGCAGACCTACTTCACCGCCGGCGTCGAAGAAGTACGTGCCTGGACCGTCAAGGTCGGCGCCACCGCGCCACAGGCTGCCGGTGTGATCC
Source organism: Pseudomonas sp. FP2294 (assembly GCF_030687625.1). Classification (NCBI taxonomy): domain Bacteria; kingdom Pseudomonadati; phylum Pseudomonadota; class Gammaproteobacteria; order Pseudomonadales; family Pseudomonadaceae; genus Pseudomonas; species Pseudomonas sp. FP2294. Next base: position 976,336 of record NZ_CP117441.1, on the reverse strand, counting down.
ACACCGACTTCGAAAAAGGCTTTATCCGCGCGGAAGTGATCGCCTACAACGACTTTATCCAGTTCAAGGGTGAAGCCGGGGCCAAGGAAGCCGGTAAATGGCGCCTGGAAGGCAAGGAATATGTCGTCAAGGATGGCGATGTGATGCACTTCCGCTTCAACGTGTAAGCTGGCTGTACGATCCAAGCGGTAGAACAAAAAGCCGATGCTCTGCATCGGCTTTTTTGTGGGCGATGATTTCTGTTACCCATCACAACGAAACAATCACTTACCTTATAAATCAAAAGATTCAAATACAAATATTCCACTCCGCAGACAAAAAATCTTCTCAACAGAAAACTCACAGCTACTTGTAGACTATTCCTGCCGAGAATAAGCATATCCACACAACCAGACACTTGACTTATATAAAACCCCAGGCCACCAAGCCTTTCGCACAACAAAGCCGCCATTTACCATTTTTAACCACGATGACAATCCAGAAATTTTACTATCTACTTACCAACATATAACAAACTTTAGTCCCACAATAGTGAAGCGACACATTATTGGAGCAACAGCAATATGTCGACCTCCTATCAGTACGAGTTCGAGACTGACACATCGCTAACCGAGTGCCCGGATATCGAAAGCACAATCCACAATACCGCCACGCAGAACATCGATATATTGCTGTTGGGCGAAACAGGCACTGGTAAAGATACACTGGCGCAACGTGTGCACCGTTTATCTCATCGAAAAGGTAACTTTGTTGCCATCAATTGCGCAGCGATACCGGAAAGCCTTGCAGAAAGCCAACTGTTCGGAGTCAACAGTGGCGCCTATACCGGGGCCATACAATCACGTGCAGGATTTATTGAAGCCGCCCATCTGGGCACTTTATACCTGGATGAAATCGATAGCATGCCACTCACTTTGCAAGCGAAGTTGCTGCGTGTGCTGGAGGCTCGGGGTGTCGAGCGGCTGGGCTCTACGCGGTTTATCCCGCTGGACATACGCATCATAGCTTCAGCCCAACATTCGCTGCACGACATGGTGGAACAAGGTGCGTTCAGACGAGACCTGTACTTTCGCCTGAATGTCGTCAACATCACCCTCCCCCCCTTACGTGAACGCCCCGAGCGGATTATTCCGTTATTTTTTAACATGATCCGGCAAGAGGCAGAGTACTTTAAGTGCCCAGTTCCACAACCGCCCAGCACCCTCATTCAACAATTGCTGTGTCACCCATGGCGCGGTAACGTCCGAGAGTTGCGCTCAACCGCCAAGCGTTTCGTGCTGGGACTGCCTCCAACTTCAGTGCCTTTAATGAGCACCGAAGACAATAATTTGAACTTAAAAGAACGCTTGCAGCAAATAGAGAAACTTCTGATTGAAGAATCCCTGCGCCGCCATGTTTATAACGTGGACAGTGTGGCGACCGAACTGAATATCGCCAAACGCACGCTCTACCATCGAATGAAGCAACTGGGAATATCGCTGGAGTGAATGAAGACTGCTCAACAAGGACATATTTCGATACAGCTGCTCCCACAGGCTTTGGAACGACATGCTATTTGCAACCACATAGATAATGGCTACAGGCTTTGACTGCCCAACGTCAAGGGGCATTTGAAACACTGTCAGCAACCACCTTTTACGTTAATGATCATGGAGTAAACAAATATGGGTGTCAGTGGCGTTGGTAATAGTAATAGTGGCGGCTCTTCAAATTTTGGTTTTGGCGACGGAGATAACGCAGACCTGAAAGCACAACGTAGAGCCATCCAGCGTGAATCCCTGAAGGAAGGTAACGAATCCTTCAAGCTGAGTGAACAGAAAAAAAATATTGAAGCAATGCGATAACCCACTGCGTCCCCTGCCTCCTGGCAGGGGACGCAGCCTCACTGTCTGGCTTCGGGATTTTATATGCGTACAGAAGCGCTACAGGCGTTTTCATCAACCGATGAAAAGCGCCTGAAAACCTCCACAATGGCTACATCTCCTGTGTTCCAAAGCGAGGATGTGAACTTTTTCATCTCAAGCCTGGAGCACTCAGGCCAAGCTGCAATAGCCGTAGCCCCAACGGTTACACCGAACGCCCTCACGGACATGTCCAACCAGTTGCTCAAATCGTCAAACTATATGGGCAGAGCCCTGAAAGCGATGGGGAACGGCACGAGAGAAAACTTCTCGCTCGGCTACTCCACCCAACTGTCCACTACGGTGCTGGGAACACAGATGCTGGTCAAGGGCCTCTCAAAGGGTGCCCAGCTCATCGAAAAAATCAGCAACCTGCAGTAGGTAAACATGATTCGTCTCCTGGTCACCGGGTTGGTTTTATCTCTGACATTAGTGCTCACGGGGTGTAATGACAGTGTCGAACTCCATCGCCAGCTTTCCGAGCAGGAAGCCAATGAGGTGATTGCGGAACTGGCAGACAAACACATACGCGCCCAGAAAATCCCCGCCAAAGATGGTGTGGTTGTACGAGTGAACAGCGCCGATATCAGTCGTGCAGTGCGTACACTTGATGCCGTCGGTTTGCCCAAGATGGCCCGCGCCACAATGGGCGATACCTTTCGCAAGGAAGGCGTCATCTCCACCCCACTGGAGGAACGTGCCCGCTACATCTACGCCTTGTCCCAGGAGTTGGAGGCGACCTTGTCAAATATCGATGGGGTGATTGTCGCCCGGGTCCACGTAGTGTTGCCAGAACGCGTTGCACCTGGAGAACCCGTGCAACCTGCATCCGCTTCGGTCTTTATCAAACACGATCCGCGACTGGAGCCTGACAGTATCCACGGACGCGTCCGGCGGATGGTCGCCAGTAGCATTCCCGGCATGGCCACGGCCGTCGATAACTCACAAAAACTGACCGTGGTATTCGTACCCGCAACGGCTTACCAGGAGCAGCAACGCCTGAGCTATTTCGGCCCGTTTCTGATACCGGGCGATGACCTTGTTTTTTGGCGCAGCACCCTCGCGTTGATAGCCGCCGTCATAGTACTTGTACCGGCTGGCGCCCTGTTCTGGCATAGGCGTGGTCAACGCCTGCGGCGTGAGACACTCACCACGGCCACCCCGGCCCATGAGTGAGCAGTTGGAGTGGGCCCGATGGTGGGCTTTCCCGTGGAAGTTTTCACACAGCGACTGGGGCAACTTCGACGAATATCATGCACAGAGCGCCCTGTACCACCCACGGCACGTTTTCGTGAATACCCGGCTGGGTATCGAACCCTGCCTGCCGCCCACGCCCCACTCCACAATCCTTCGCTTGGCGCTGGCCCCCCAGGAGCAACTCGAGAGCATGCTGGCGCTGCTGGACAACGTTTGTCGCCCCGCCACCGATAGCCAGTTGAGCCAAGACCAATACGAGTGGTGTCAGCGCCTGTCCAAGGCACTACGCCCAGACACGCTGTTGTCCGGTAAAGAAGACCCACTGCAATTGCTACGTGCCTGGGTAACCCCAGCCATCTGGCAACGCCTTCGATTGCGGTTTGAGCGCCGTCGGACCCACCCCCCTGAAGAGCACACACCCGCACTCAATGACGCTCGAAACCGCCTGGACACGCTGTGGCAGGCCATAGTCTGGCGAGCAACCACCATGCCAAGCGAGCAATCCTTCACTTATCAAACTGAGCAGAGAACGGATGATGTTGAACATACGTAAAATCGAGTTGCGCACCGGTGCTCCAGGATTACCGCAAACCCTGATTTCCCAGGAAATGCTGGCGGATTGCCGCAGGGCCAGTCAATTGTTGAGCCGTGCCAAGGTCCAAGCCAAGGAACTGCTGCGCCAGGCAACCGAACACCGGGAAAAAGCCCTTGAAAAGCTCACACTGGAGTTCTGGCGGCGGGCCAATGCGCAACTCAAGGAATGGGAAAAACAACAGCACGTTATGTGCGACAACCTGGAGCAATATGCCACCTCTATTGCCAACCAGACCATCCTCTGCCTGCTTGAAGAGGCACCTGTGGCACAGCGCCTTAGCGCCTTGGTCAAGCAATTACTGGCGACTCAAGTTCCATCAGGCAAGGCAACACTCCTCTGTCACCCACTTGAGTGTGCCGAGGTAGAACGCTGTCTTTCCAGGCAGCACGCCACGTTTTGGACACTACGTCCTGATGACCGGGTCCGTCCTCAATCCCTGGTATTGGAAACGGAGGAAGGGGACTTCTGTATCAACTGGGCCAGCCTGTGCGAAACAGTACTGGTCCGTGACGTGCAAACACCAGGTGCCTGACGGGTCAGGGAGCGTTGCCGAACAGATGTATCAATAAACACCGAAACAAATGGAACTGAAATTTGAGGGGAACCACATAGCTCAGACACATCAGGAGAAAAATATATGGATTTCCACCACGACGTGAAAAAGAACCTGTTCAGACAACTGCAGAGCAGCATAAACAAGGCAGCCGATATAAACGAAGATTTTGCCAACGCAGATTTCGATGAGTATTTGTTCGCTGAGTTGATGAAACAGGAGCGTTACTCGTTGATCGCCTACAACGAGGCCGTTCGCGCCAGCCATACCATTCTCAAAATAGTCGCTGACGGCGTGCAGTAAGGTGGATGCGCTGATTGCCCGCTGGATGAATGACCAAACTGAACACATCAGCCTGATGGAGGGCAACGATGAGATTGTCTTACGGCGCTCTGGCCCAGTGCTGCTGTTAAGTGTGCAACTGACTCAGGAACGGCCCGACAAATCCTCCTTGCAAAACTGGATGCGATTGGGACGCGCCAGCCTGAACCACTTCCAAGGAGCGCTGGCCCAATCACCGGAAAGTGGTGCGCTCTGGCTGCGTCAACAATTGATCAGTGGGTGCAGTCCAGAACAGTTGTGCAACACACTCGAAACGCTGCTCAACCAGCGCGACACCTGGCGCGCAATGATCAAGCGTCTCGCAAAGCCAAACCTGAAACACAAGCCCCTGTCACTACGCTCGCTGCCGTACTAATCAGAGAGTTCCCCCATGTATAACAAGATCGACAAGCGCAATCGCTTGCGCGCCGTCTCGCCTGCAGGTCCGCGAAAAATAGCCGATTGGCGCTGCCTGCTAGCGTTACCCTGGTTGCTTATGCCCCTGCAAAGTACGCTCGCGGCTATCCCCAGTGAATGGAAAAACACCGCGTATGCCTATGAAGCCGAACATAAGCCGGTGCAAGAAGTCCTGGAGGATTTCGCCCAGACCTTTGGCACGCAATTGCAGATCGACGGCCTGCTGGAGGGCAACGTCAATGGCAAGATCCGCGCTGATACCCCCCAGTCACTGCTCGACAGGCTGGGAGTAGAACATCGTTTCCAGTGGTACATGTACAACAACACGCTGTACATCAGCACCCTGGACCAACAGGAGTCCGCGCGCCTGGAAGTCTCCTCCGAAACCGTGGCGGACTTGAAGCAGGCCTTGACCGACATTGGCCTGCTCGATAGCCGTTTCGGCTGGGGAGAATTACCTGACGATGGTGTGGTGCTGGTGTCGGGCCCCAAGCGTTATATCGACCAGATCAAGCAGTTCAGCAGTCAGCGTAAATCTCCCGATGAAAAACAGAGTGTGCTGACGTTCCCGCTGAAGTTCGCCAACGCAGCAGACCGCCCGATTGATTATCGTGGCGAAAAGTTGGCCATCCCCGGGGTTGCCAGCATGTTGCGAGGCTTATTGGAACCTCGGGACACCTCAGTGCTTTCGTCGAGGACCTCACGTCCCGCCTCGTCATCGCAGCCCTCGCCTGTCACCCCGATCCTGCCCCGCCTAAGCAACCCGATGCTGGACCAGATGCTCGGCGCGCCAGCTCCCCTCGGGCAGATGAATCCAGGCATGCCGCTCACCACCAGAGCCCCGGTTGCAAGAGGCCGGATCCGCGTTGAAGCGGATGTGCGTAACAACGCCGTATTGATCTATGACCTGCCAGAGCGCCAGGCAATGTACCGCGAGCTGATCGCCCAGCTCGATGTGGCACGCAAGCTGGTGGAGATCGACGCGATCATTCTCGATATCGAGCGCACGCAGCTGCGTGAGTTCGGGGTCAACTGGGGTTTCCAGAACAGCCGCTTTCGTGGCGGGGTGAACATGGCGCCGGGTACCTCCGCACAGATGTCGATTGAAAACCGCGACCGCTTCTACGCCGATATCCGCGCCCTGGAGGCCAAGGGCCTGGCGACCATGGTGTCCAACCCTTCGGTGCTGACCCTGGAAAACCAGCCGGCGGTGATTGACTTCAATCGCACCCAGTACCTGACCGCTGGTGTCGAAAACGCGACCATCTTGCCCATCACCGTGGGCACCAGTTTCCAGGTGGTGCCACGGGTCATCACCTCGCGCGGCAGCCATCAGGTCCATCTGGCGGTGGATATTGAAGACGGCAACTTCGACGAAACCAACCCCGAACGCATCGGCCCCGATGTACGCCGCGGCAAGGTCAGCACCCAGGCGGTGATGGCGGAAAAACGCTCGCTGGTGGTCGGCGGCTTCCATGTCAGCGAAAGCGCCGATAGACGCAATAAAGTGCCGGTGCTGGGCGATATCCCCTTGCTGGGCAAGACGCTGTTCTCCTCCACCGAGCGCAAGAACAACCGCCGTGAACGCCTGTTTATCCTGACCCCGCGGGTGATCGGCGACCAGGCGGACCCGTCGCGCTATTTGCCCCAGGACGACCAGGCGGAACTGCAGGCCGCCCTCAAGCCTTTGGCCAGGCGCTATGCCGAGCATCAGCCCGTGATCAAGCGCAGCGATATCACCAGCGCCCTTGCACATCTGGTCACCGGTCAAGTGCCCCACACGTTCAAGGCTGAGCCTATGCCGCTAGGCCTGAACACCTTGTGCAGCACCCGTGATCTGCTGGCGCTCAACACCGAACGCAGCCAGTGGTACACCGGCCCGCAGTTCAACGTGGCGGTGGTCGTGCTGCGTAACCAGTTCAAGCGCAACGTGCGCATCGATGAGAAGGAATGCAGCAACTCCCAGACCCTGGCCGTCGGTGTCTGGCCGCGGGCCTGGCTCAAGCCGGGTGAAGAGGCCGAGGTATTCATCGCCATGCGCCCGGTGGTGAAGGATGAACATATCGGTTTGACCCGCCCCTCCCTGCTCACCCCAACACGGAAAACTGCGCCATGAAACAGCGAATCGCCTGCATCACCCTCCTCGGCCTGACGCTGCTGATGGAGGGGTGTACACCTACATGTCGAGGCGACTCCTGCTCCCGCCCCCAATCGAGCGCCGACAAACTGGTGGTGTGGTGGCCGCCGCAAATGCGTGTCGAACCCGGCCCCTCGGGGGAGCGCTCGGATTACCAGACAATCTCCCTGGAGCGATGACGGTCATGCCATTACCCGACGCTGGTTCGCATGACCTGGAGTTTCTGCAGAACCTGGTGAGCGGCCGTGTCGCTTACCACTCGCTGCACCCGGGCATTGGCCTGTGCCGTTTGAATCCCGGCTCGCAACCCGGCCTGGCCTTGCAGATTGCGCCTGAGGCGTTGCAGGTCGGCCAGTTGGAACGGGGGCTGGAGCGGCGCTTTGAACACGCAACGGCGTTCGATGGGTGCTTTGTGTTCCTCGATGCCAAGGGCAGCCTGGTGATCTGGCATGCACTGCCCTCCTGCGGCCACTCGCCCGCTGACACCCTCAGCCGCATGCTTTCCCTGGCCCGGCTCGAAGCGCTGGATGTACACCGCGCGCCCTAGCGGCGCGCAAGCTCCGGCAACTCCAGGGTCTGGCGCTTGGCTTCATCACCCAGTTCACGCAAGGTGCGATAGATCAGCGCCACTGCCTGCAGGGTCTCCCGGGGAATCGGCGCGCCCAGCTTGCGCTCATACAGCATGCGCGCCAACCACACACACTGGATCACCGGCACGTCGGCGGACTTGGCCCGTTCAATCAACTTACGGGCCAGGGCATCCGTGCCTTTGTCCACCAGCATCGGCAGCGGGGTTTTGCCGGGGCGGTAGTACAACGCCACGGCATAGTGCGTGGGGTTGACCACCAGCATGTCGGACTCTTCCAGCTTGGGTAGCTTGATCTTGGGTTCTTCCTGGGCGAGCTGGTAAGCCAGGGAACGCCGCTGCCCCTTGACGTGGGGGTCGCCCTCCATGTCCTTGTACTCCTTGACCACCTCCACCTGGGTCATGCGCATGCGCTTGGCAAAGAAGTACTTCTGCATGGCCAGGTCGATCAGCGCGAGCACCAGCAGCAGCCCCAGGCAGGCATGCAGCAAGTGGCGGAACAAGGTGATCAGCGCCACGATATAGCTTTGCAGATCGCTGGTGGCCAGGTTGATCAACACCTGCAAAGAGGGGGTGATAACCACATACAGAATCAGCGAGAGCAGCAATGCCTTGCCCAGCCCCATCAACAGGTTGATCACCGACTGGGCGGAAAACATCTGCTTGAGCTGGTTCAGCGGATTGAGGCGATTGAAATCCGGCTTCAGGCTTTCCGGGGCAAACAGGAAGCCGAACTGCATCCAACTGCTGATCAGTTTCGTCGCGATCGCCACCGCGCACATCAACAGACCAAACGAGAAAAAAACGACCAGGCCATCGAGCAACACTTCTTCCAGGGCGCGAACAAACGGTTGGTCCAAGCGCGAAAACGGCAACACCATCAACTGCTGGAAGCGCTGCATGCTGGTTTCGGCGGTGAGCAACGCGATCTCGCTGATCGCGGTGAGCACCAGCAACTTGGGCACGTCCTGGCTTTGTGCAACCTGGCCTTTCTTGCGTTGGTCCTTGAGCTTCTTGGGCGTTGCCGCGTGTTTTTTCTCGCCGGAATCGCTCATTGGTTCACGCCCCGGAACATCAGGCCAAGGGCATGCTTAAGGTCGCCCAGCAGCCCCATGCGCCCTACAATCAGATCTTGCAGCAATGGAAAATACAGCAGTAAAAAGGCCAGTCCCGCCAGGCTCTTTGCCGGCATTGCCAGGGTACTGACCTGCAACTGCGGGCTGTACAACCCGAGTAAGGCGAAACCGAACTCCAGTAACAGCAGCACCGCGATAAAAGGCGCAGCGTAAAGCATCATGTGTGTGAAGGTTTCGCCAAGCATCCCAACGAACACGCTGAAACCGTTGACGGCCACCACCGGCAGCCAATCCGTGGCGGGCCAGATCAGGTAGCTATCCCAGATAACCTGGGTCAATACGCCCAGCCCAAGGGTGGCAATCAACAGGAAAATCACCACCTGCTTGAATAAATGCCCCACGGGCGTGGCGTCCGGGCCGAGCGAGGGGTTCAGTTGCCCGCCCGCCAGGGCCCCACGCTGGTTATCCAGCAGCGCGCCTACCGACTCGAACATCCAGAATGGCATGGACAACAAGACACCCAGCAAAACCCCCAGGCCCACCTCCTTGAGCAATAGCCCACCGAGCATCAGCACCGAGTATTCGTTGCCCGCCAGCGCAGCATGGATCATCGGCGCCGGCATAAACGCCATGACCATCACAATGGTATGCCGGGGCATACCGCGTATATGTTGAAAACAGAAGGCCGGCACCAGGAACGCGCAAGGGTAGATGCGTGCCATGGCGATCACCAGGCTGACCAGGAAGTCGAGATAAGGCAGCACCGGTCGTACCTCAGTTCAAGGCCGAACGGGCGATCATGTCGAACATCAGGTTGATCAGTTGGATCAACTCCACGCCAATCCAGCGCCCCGTCAGGATCAGGGTAATGCCAACCGCCACCAGCTTGATGCCAAAGGGCAGCGTCTGGTCCTGTATCTGCATCAGGGCCTGTACCAGAGATGTCATCACGCCGACGATCACTGCCACGATCAACGGAGGTGCCGATAGCACCACCACCAGCAACATGCCCTGTTTGAAGAGTAGGATCGGTTCCATAGGCCACTCAGAGATAAGAAAAGAACAAGCTGTCGAGCAGGCGCGACCACCCGGACACCAGCACGAACAACAACAACTTGAGGGGTAAGGAAATGGTCATGGGTGAGACCATCTGCATGCCCAGCGCCAGTAACAGGTTGGAAACAATCAGATCGATGACGATAAAGGGCACATAGATCAGGAAGCCGATCTCGAACCCTGCCTGCAACTGCGAAAGCACAAAAGCCGGGATCAGCAGCAACAGGTCATCGCGATGGGCGTTTTGCGCCATCTCCGGCGGCCACATGCGCGCGGTGTTTTCCACCAAATGGGTCAGGACGTCCGGGTCGGTGTTGCGGCTCATAAAGGTGCGCAGCGGCTTTATCGCCTCTAGCCCCGTTTCTTGCAGGCGCTGCACGCTGCTCATGTCCACGGGGAATTGCTTGGCATTCTGTGCCATTTCATATCCCACGGGCGCCATGACAAACAGGGTTGCCGCCAGCGCTATGCCGTTCAACGCCATGCTGGGCGGCACCTGCTGCACGCCAATCGCGTTGCGGGTGATCATCAGCACAATGACGATTTTCAGAAAGGCCGTGCAGACAATCAACAACATAGGCATCAACGACAATGCCGCGAGAAACAACGCCAGGACAATGGGGTCGATCCCCTGAAAAGTCATCGCGCGAAAATCACACGGGACAACTGCAAGCCGAGGCGTCCATCCACCTCCACCAACTGGCCCTGACCAATCGGTCGATCGCCGTAGTAAAGCCCTGCCATGCCCGGGGCGTAGCCCGCGATGCTCAACACCGCGCCGGGGGCCAGATTGCGCAGCTCCCCGAGGGTCAGGTTCAGGGTCCCACAGCGCACATTCAAGGCCATGCTCAACTCATCGAAAGGCTCATGGCCAAAAACATCTACCACGGGTTCATCAAGATCATGCTCGTCATACCCTGAGTAATGTTGTGCTGAAAGATCCTCGTCCACAGACGTCTCCTCGATAGATATAAGTGTCAGGCACACAGACCCCGATTCATCATCAAGGCGCCCATGCACGCGATGCCTTCCCATCCGCAACCGACCATTGCCGTGCACATCGAAAAAGGCCTGTTCCAGCATCACCACATCACCGACACGCAGGCTGCGAACCTGGGTCAGGGGTAGCTGCAAGCGCCCCAGCGTCACGGCAATCGCCAGTTGAAACGAGGCCGGTAATGGCTGGGCCGTCGGCTGCCATTGCCCCGCCTCGCACAGCGCCAACAGACTTTCAGGGGTCAGCAACAGATACCCCACCACCCTGGAGGGCCCCAGCGTCACCGTAAGCCGGCAACCGAAATTCAGTTTTCCAGGAGGCGTGCGAAGGCGCAGGTAACCGAACAGCGCTCGCACCTGAGGGCTCAAGTGGTGCTGGAACAGCTCCCAGAACCAGGAATCCGGATCATTGCCAGCCTCTGCCAGCGTCACCGGGCACTCCCCCAGCAGGCTGAACATCGGCCCCGGCTCGCTGAAGGCCAGCAGGCCGCAAGCACTGTCGAAATACAGGGGGGCAGCGCTTCTGGGCGCGCGCCCGGGTTCCAGCAGCAACTCTCCCTGCTGGTCCTGGACCGTAAACCCCATGCGCAAGCCGCGCCCCAAACGAAGCCTCGCCGCCACCGTGCCGCTTTTGACCGATGGAATGACCAAGGTCGGCAGGATCATGCCGTCCCCACATGCACCAGATGCACATTGACCGGCTGGCCCAACCCTTCGGCCAAACGCTCCTCGCAGCACTGGCGCACGCCCCCCAGCCAACGGGCGGTCAGCTCCTGTTCTGCCGCCAACTCTATGCTCCAGGCCCCCTGTTCACGACGCACACTGGCATTGATCCGGCCCAGGCGCGGCAGATACAGCAACGCCTGCAGGGGCCACTGCACTCCCCCACGGATCTGGGGGAGCAACTGGCCGGTCATGGCTTCAATCATCAAGATATCGGCGGACGCCGCAGCACCCGTGGCCGATGGGCCGTAACCGGCGCTCTCGTCGGTGTCGCCAAGCAGATGAGTAAACAACTGCCCCAGCTCCCTGGCCAAGCCGCCCACCATCACCGGCTCCCTGTCGTCCCGAGGCTCACGCAGACGCGGGCGTTCGGGTTTGCTTGCTGGAACTTGCGTCATATTTCTTCCTGTATTGCTTCCTGAGCCAACAAAACGGACAACTCCTGAAGTTTCTCGACCTCTTTAAGGCATTGGCTCACCTGTTGCTGCGCACTGGCGACCTGCACCACCTGCTCCTCACGCCGGCCATGCAGCTCATGCAACTGCCCTTCTTCGCGCCGGGTTCCGGCGGACAAAGTGCGCTCCTGGGTCCCCCAGGACTTGAGCTGGGACAGCGAGAGCACCTGCCCCTGGTGCTTCTCCAACAGCTCTGCGGTTTTCTGGATTTCCTCCAGGCGGGTCTGCTCAAGGGCTTGCTGGGCCTGCTGGATTTGCGCCAACAAGGCCTGCTGGTGCCGCTTGGCCTCACGCAACGCGCGCTCGGCGCGGTCGGCGCGATGCCTGCGCAGACGCCGCAAGGTGTCGAGTTCAGAAAGGGACATGGGTGGTCAGGCTCATCAATTGATCGAGGGTCATCGGCATCGGTGCCGGCTCGCGCAAGTCCTGGCGCAGGAAGCCATCCACCGCCTGGCGGCTGTCCACGGCCAGGTCCGTCAGGGCATCGTTGCCGGGCTGGTATTCCCCCAGCTTGAGCATCAGCTCGATCTGCTGGTACGCCGATAACAAGCGACGCAGTGCCGTCCCGGCCTGGATATGCGCGGGCTCGGCGACGTTGCTCAAAATCCGTGACAGGCTGGCCAGCACATCCACCGCCGGGTAGTGGCCGCGCTCGGCCAATTTGCGCGACAAGACGATATGGCCATCGAGCAGCGAGCGCACTTCATCGGCCACCGGATCGCTCATGGAGTCCTGCTCGATCAGCACCGTATAGATCGCCGTGATCACCCCCTCGCGGGTCAGCCCTGCGCGCTCTACCAGACGCGGCAGCAAGCTGTACACCGACGGCGGCAGGCCGCCACGCCCCAGCGGTTCGCCGGCGGCCAGGCCGATTTCGCGCTGGGCCCGGGCAAAACGGGTCAGGGAGTCGATCAGCAACAGGACCCGCTTGCCCTTGCGTCGGTAGCCTTCGGCCAGTGCCGTGGCGGTGAAGGCAGCCCGGGCGCGCTCCATGCTTGAACGGTCGGACGTCGCACACACCAGCACCGCCTTGGCCCGCAGTCGCTCATCCAGTTCATGATCGAGAAACTCGCGCAACTCGCGGCCCCGCTCGCCAATCAGGCCGAACACAATCACATCACAGTCGACGTTTCGGGCGATCTCCGCGAGCAACGTGGTCTTGCCACAGCCGGCCCCCGCAAACAGGCCAACGCGCTGGCCTTCACCCAGGGTCAGCAGGCCGTCGATCGAACGCACCCCGGTGGACAATGCGCGGTGGATCCGCGGCCGCTCGGTGGGCAACGGCGCCTCGCACAACACCAGGCTGGTATCGTGGGCGTGCGCCTCGACAAAGGCGCTGGCCCCCTCCCCCGTAATCGGGCGACCAAAGCCGTCCAACACCTGGCCCAACAGGTCATCGCCAACCCGCACCCGATGCGCAACCCCCAACTGCTCGACACTGGCACCCACGCGCACGCCTTCCAGGTTGCCCAGGGCACTGAGCACCGCATCCTGCTGATCGAAACCGATAATCTCGGCCAGCATGTAGTCGCCCGTGGACTTTTCCACCTGGCACAAATCGCCAATACGCGCGTCGGGCAAGCGGCATTGCAGCAACATGCCGTTGACCCGCTGAATACGCCCACGTACCGAGACCGGCGCAAAATTGGCCAGGGCCTGTGATCGGTCCTGCTGCCAGGCCTCCAGGCGTGCCTGCAGCTCGCCACTCACCAGCGCACCTCATAGCGCTGCACGCCGTCGAACACCACCTTGCTGTTATCAATCAGGACCAGCCGCAAGCCATCCACTTCATCCCCGACAAACAGCCGGCTGCCTTCATCCAGGACCACATGCCCATTGGGCCCGCCGACGATCTGCAGGATCTTGAAAGGGAACACGGCGCTGCGCTCTTTGACCCGGCTGATCACCGGCACGGAGGTCTCGAACTGCTCGCCAAAACGACTGAGCATGCGCGACACCACTCCCACCTCGTCCAGGGAAACGTCACCGTCCAGAGCCACCTGGCCATTGATCACCTGCAGGCGGATCCGATGACCCAGCTCACGCTCGTTGAGCATTTTCAGCAGTTGCTGGCGGACTTCGTAGGGTGAGTCCAGCTCGTTTTTTTGACTTTTCACCGGCATCAACGACGCCTGCGCCTCGTGGTCGCCCGTGGTGGCCAGGCCCACCGCCGTAATGATGACGGCAATCACCAGCACCAGGCTGAGCATGCGCTTCTGTTGCGGCCCGGAAATCGAGGACAACGTTAACGCCGGCACCGCCTGGCCGACCGGCCTGGGCGCAGGCGCATCGGCAGCAGGCATCGCTGCTTGCGGCCAAGGCTGGTCGGCCAGGGTGACACACAGGCGAACATTGCCAATCGTAAAAGGACTACCCAGTGCCAGGTCGGCAATCTGCGCCAGAAGCCGACCGTCGCCGGCCCGCACCAGCCCTTCTTCGGCCTGCACCGACCAGCGCTGCTCGATACAACGCAACAGCACATGCCGCTCGGCAATACCTTCGTCATACAGCGAAAGATCAGCATCCGGGTGGGCCCCAATCAGCCATTGCCCGCCAAACAGTGGCAGCGCAGCCCCCTGGTGCAGACCATCAAGCACGCGCAATTCAAACATCATCGAGCCTCATTACCGCTGGAACGACATTGGCCCGCGCAAGACTCACTAACGCCCTCATGCCACCTCCTCGCGCATCAGATCGTCCCGGGCCAGATCAAAACGCCCCAGCACCTTGACCTTGGATGAAGCACTCAGCTCGGCGAACGACAGGACCGGCACATGGTTGAACTCTTCCAATAGGAGGGTGCGCAAGGGGCTGCGCAAGTCCTGCGCCACCAGCAGCACGCTCTTGCTCTTGGGGCGCACGGCAAAGGCTTGCTTGAGCAGGCTGACCAGCGCCGCACTGCTTTCGTGATCCAGGGAAAAGAACACCCCCGTCTGGGTCTGGCGCAGGGCATCGCGCAATACGTTTTCGGTGTGGGGTGACAGCAGCCAGGCATGCAGGCCGTCGACTTCGCTGTATTGGTGGAGAATCTGCGACTTGAGGGCTATGCGTGCATAGTCAGCCAGGGCATCCGGCTCACGCTCATGCTGACCGTGTTCGATCAGCGCCTCGACAATCAGCCGCACCGCCCGTAGGGGTACGCCCTCACCGGCCAGGCGCTGCAACACCGATGAAAACCGCGACAGCGGCATGATCCGCTGCAGCTCCTGCACCAGCTCCGGCTGGTTGAACTCCAGCCAACTGAGAATCGCCTTGCTCTCCTGAATCCCGAGAAACTGCGGGCCACTGAGCAACATCGCCCGGGTCATCCGCTCCTGGAGCAAGCTGTACGCCGTCGAGCGCGCCAGGTGTTCGTCCGCCAGCACCGGGTCATCGGGGGTGAACCAGACCCAGTCCTGTTCATCACGCTCCACCAGGCCCCTGCTGCCGCTTTCAGGCTCGGCCGACAGTGCCGCCAGCTCCACGCCGACCCAGTGACCTAGGGTGGCTTTCAATATGGGCACTTCATGCACGCAGAAGCGAAACTCATCGTCGGCCAGCGTAGGCGCAAACTCGACTTCAAACGGCGGCAGCGTCAAGCCGATCTGGGTCACCAGGCTATTGCGGCTCTGGCGCACCCCGTGGATCACTTCAGTGACCAGCGGGCTATCCTGCAGGGCCGGCGGAAACTGCAACAGGTAAGGCCGCGACGGATCGAAACCACGCAAGTCCTCCACCCCGTTCTGCTCCGGCGGGAGGGTATCGGCGACCGGTTCCTGCGCCTGCTGCTCACGCTGACGCTGGCGCGTAAGGTAATAACCCAGGCTGCCGGTCATCAGCGAAATAAGGATAAACACCACCGTGGGCATCCCCGGCAGCGTCGCGAACGCGAGCATGCCCACCGAGGCGATCATCCAGCTCTTGGGCTCACTGGTCATTTGCCGGGCAATCTCGGCGCCCATGTTGTTGCTGCCTTTGTTGCGACCGGACGGCGCCACACGGGTGATGATCATGCCGGCCGTCAGCGAGATCAGCAGGGCCGGGATCTGCGCGATCAAGCCGTCACCAATGGTCAGTACCGAGTACAACGCCATGGAGTCGCCGGCGCTCATGCCATGCTGGAACATGCCGGTGGCAAAACCGCCCAGCAAGTTGATCACCACAATGATCAGCCCGGCGATAGCGTCTCCCTTGACGAACTTCATCGCCCCGTCCATGGCCCCGAACAACTGGCTTTCACGGGACAGTTGCTCACGTTTGTCACGGGCCTGGTTGCCATCAATCAGGCCGGCACGCAGGTCACTGTCAATGGACATTTGCTTGCCGGGCATGGCATCGAGGCTGAAACGCGCGGCCACTTCCGCAACCCGTTCCGAGCCCTTGGTGATCACCAGGAAGTTCACCAGGGTCAGGATCATAAAGATCACCAACCCCACCGCCAGGTTGCCGCCCACCACAAAGTTGCCGAACGCCTCGACAATGTCACCGGCGTCCTGCTCCAGCAGGATCAGACGCGTGGTGGCAATCGACAACGCCAGGCGAAACATCGTGGTCAGCAGCAGGATCGACGGAAACGAGGAAAAGGCCAGCGGCCCCGGCAGGTACAACGCCAACACGATCAGCAGGCACGAAATACAGATATTGACCGCAATCAGGATATCCACCAGCCAGGTGGGCAACGGCACGATAAAGATAAACACAATGGCCATGACGACCACCGCGCCCAGCACCTCGGCACGCTGTGCAACCTTCAACAGCACCCCGTTGATTGCCCGCAACGCACTCATGCCTTGAGCCCTGGCCACGTGTGGGTATGTCGCGCGCCTCGCTCCTGCATGGCGTATTCAAGCAGCACCTGCTTGTAGCTGTTCACGGCCTCTTCGCGCCGTCTTGCATCGCACCACCAGGCCAGGGGCAAGGCTTTGAGCTCGGGAAAAAAGGCGCCGAGGGAACTCAACTGGTGAGACAGCTCACTCCCCCCCAGGTCCCTGGCCAGGTGCTTGATTTCGTGGGGCGTAAGACCGTTGGCCGCATACCCCAGCAAGCGCTGCAACAGACCCAGCGGATCCAGATGCAGTTCGGGGTACAACAGCAGGGAGCGCCCGATCAGCTCCTTGCAGCGCGCGAGCACGCCGCTCAGCCGGCTGCAGTCGTTCAGGCCCAACAGCAAAGTGCGCAACTGGCCCCGATCGACCGACGAGGTCTGCGCGGCAATATCATCGGCCAGGGCCCGGCGGATCAGCTTCAGCCCCGTCTCGAAGTCACCTTCACCATACAGCCCCAGCAGCGACTGCATCAGGGTCGCCAGCGATTGGGTCGTGACCACGCTGGTGTAATACAGGCTGCGCACCGCCTGGCGCATCTGTGGGTCATCGCTGCCGGCCTGCAGCGCCATCGCCGTGTTCAGGCCCGCCTGGATCTGCGGCTGGTAGTGGTTCTCCAGATCAGTCAGGGAACTGCGTGCCAGGCTAGCCTCCGCAGTACGCCCCTCAGCATCCGCCTGGAGCGCCACGTGCTTGAGCACCACATAGGCCCGCGCCGGGTCGTTGCCGGTGATCTGCATGATTTTGCCGACGCCGGCGCGGAGCAGCAATTGCCCCCTGACATTACGGGCAATGGTCGCCATTTTCGCCTGGGCCGGATGACCCAGTTGCTCATAGAGCTGGACCAACTGCTCGGCCGGAGGCGTACGCAAGCCCAGTTGACGCTCGCTCAGGGACGTGGCGTTGCGTGCGACCTCCTGGCTGAACATCTCACTGAAATCGTCAGCGATGGGGGCGTTTATCAGCGACGACGGCCCACTCTCGAACCGTGTAGATGCCGGCTGATTCAACTGCGGGTGATTTTGCACATCAAGGTTGGGATCGACTTTCATGGGAGTGCCAGGACAAGAGATTCGTATCCTTGTGTGGCTACAGCACCCGATACAGTTCCATCTTCGCCGTCATTTCCCAGGGCAATGAAAATACCTGCACAAACTCATGATGCTTTGTGCAAGGCCTTGCATGAAAAACACCTAAAACAAGATATTTCCTTATATTTATCAACCAGATAGAGACTTTCCGCGCTTGGCACAAGCGGTGCTAACAGGGTTCTCGTCGAAACCATTTCGACTGCTTCTACCCTGAGGAAAAATCATGGATATCCCTATCAGTGTTTTAGTTAATTTACCCCGTGACCCTAGCCAATCCATCCAAGATCTGTCCGACGACCACCACAAGCGCCTGCGCCGGTTCATTCATAAACGCGTACTGAACCCAGAGGATGCGGACGACATCCTGCAACTGACGTATCTGGAGGCCTGGCGCAACCGCCATCACTTCAGCGCGCAGGCGTCACTGAGCACCTGGATGTGCGGGATCGCGCTGAACTTGATCCGCAATCACTTCCGCCGCCTCTATGCCAAGCCGGTGCATTGCGAGTTCGACGAAGCGCTCTCCCATGGGCAGAACGAAGAACAGGATCTGGCGCGCCAATTTGAGATCAGCCGCCGCCTGGAAAATACTCTGAGTGCCATCCAGCACCTGCCCCTGGAAATGCGCAATACCTTGTATGCCTCATTGGAAACCGACGGCAGCTACCAGGACACCGCCGACGCCCTGGCGATCCCGATTGGTACCGTCCGCTCCCGACTGTCCCGGGCGCGGGAACAGCTCAAACGCGCGACAAAGTCTCACCCCTACCAGTAGGAAAGGTGTCGCCCAGGGATAGGGCAAACCTTACGGCTTTACGCTTTTTTCGTGCGAGGCAACAGAATCGCCAGCACCCCGAGCAATGGCAGGAACGAGCACAACGTGTACACGTACTCGATGCCATGAATATCTGCCAGATACCCCAGCAACGCCGCGCCAATCCCGCCAAACCCAAACATCAGGCCAAAGAACACCCCGGCGATCATCCCTACATTGCCCGGTACCAATTCCTGCGCGTACACCACAATCGCCGAGAACGCCGAGGCCAGGATAAAACCGATCACCACACTGAGCACGCTGGTCCAGAACAGGTCGACATGGGGCAACAGCAAGGTGAACGGCGCCACACCGAGGATCGAGAACCAGATCACCGCCTTACGGCCGATCTTGTCGCCAATCGGCCCGCCAAAGAACGTACCCGCCGCCACCGCGCCGAGGAACAGGAACAGATGCAACTGGGAACTGGCCACCGACAGGTCGAACTTCTCGATCAGGTAAAAGGTGAAGTAACTGGTGAAGCTGGCCATGTAGAAGTACTTGGAGAACACCAACAGCCCCAGCACCACCAGCGCGCCGAGCACACGGTTTTTCGACAGGCCATGGGTGGCGGCCTGGCCTTGCTTGAGCTTGAACAGGTTCAAATGGTTGCGGTACCAGCGGCTGATCGCATACAGCACGCCCAGGGCAAACACCGCGAACAAGCCGAACCAGGCGACATTGCCCTGGCCGAACGGAATGATGATCGCCGCCGCCAGCAACGGGCCAAACGCCGAACCCACGTTACCGCCCACCTGGAAGGTCGACTGCGCCAGGCCATAACGCCCACCCGAGGCCAGGCGCGCCACGCGGGACGCCTCCGGGTGGAAGGTCGAGGAGCCAATACCGATCAACGCCGCCGCCAGCAGAATCAGCGGGAAACTGCCGACCTGGGACATCATCAAAATCCCCACCAGCGTACAGATCATCCCGCAGGGCAACAGGAACGGCTTGGGATGACGGTCGGTGTAATACCCCACCCATGGCTGCAGCAGCGAGGCCGTGAGCTGGAACGTCAGGGTAATCAGGCCGACCTGGGTAAAGGTCAGGCCATAGCTTTGCTTGAGCATCGGGTAGATCGACGGCAACACCGCCTGAATCAAGTCATTGATCAAGTGCGCCAGCGCCACGGCGCCGATGATACGCATGACCAACGGGCTGGATTGCGCCGCGGCCGGCGCCGTAGCCACTGAAGGCTGGGAATTGGTAAGGGCCATGAGAAACGTTTCCGTACAGCAGATGGATGCACAGGTGCAGGTGTGACAATGTGCCACTTAATGGGGCAGGAAGGCTATCCCGTTAGCAGGCTAACGAGTAGGTGAATCGTTGCAGCGAACACCAGCCAGGCGCCGAACGCGCCACAAATCAAATGTGTGCGGGCTTGTGTGGGAGCCGGGCTTGCCCGCGATGCAGGCAACTCGGTGTATCAGATGCCATCGCAGGCAAGCCCCACACTCAGATGTTCGCGGCCTGGTGAAGTGCACAAATCCCCAGCCACTGGTCGCCTCACCCGGTGTTTTTCCTTAAACAGTTGATAGCGTAGATAAATTTTCAAAAAAAGCGCTTGACGCATTCCCGTTCTACGCGAATAATGCGCGCCACTTGGCTACATAGCTCAGTTGGTTAGAGCATAGCATTCATAATGCTGGGGTCCGGGGTTCAAGTCCCTGTGTAGCCACCAAGTACCGATCCATAGATGTCTACAGCAGTCTATGAATCACCTCAAGAAGCCCGCCTCGTGCGGGTTTTCTTGTTTCTGGCTGTCTACCTCTACCCCATCCTTCCCCTCTGTGTAGGCCCACACGCATGCTTCAATAGCACATGGCGGAAGCTCGGGCGCAGACCATCATCGATGAAGGCATCCCATCAGAAGAGACGCTTCGCGAACTGCTTATTCTTTGCTGGCACTCGTCCCAGATCGCGGACTCATTCTTTCTATCTCACGCCAACTGCACCCGTTTTCTCGTCCAACTGGCGCAGATCGCAATTGACGAAAAAGACTATCAAGGCGACGCACCGCCCGCTGCTGCTTACTACCTTGAGAAGCTGCCACCTCCAGTGTTGAAGGGCGTCGCGGATATCCTGCTACGTGGTTTTCCCGTCGAGGAGTGCGGCCACAACAATTCACTCGCTGTCGCAATTGCACTCTCCGGGATCGAAGGTGGCAGGGCAAAAGTTCAGGGCGCATACGAGAATGATTTCCTCAACACCGACAGCTACGAAAAGGTCATGGCAATCTATGCCGAGCACTCGCAGCCCTGACCCTACGCTCAAGTTCGCTCAGTAAAGCGTAAGCTGGAGATGCGAATGGCCGAGGCTCAAACCAGGGTCGCTCAGGAGCTTGATACTGCGCGACGCGTCGGGACCGCAGAAGTGTGGCGATGCGCCCTCAAAAGGGAGAACCCAATGCAGCGGGCAATTGTTGATCAATGGCTTATCCAGTGATGCCCCGGATGAAGCTTCAGCAAATGCCGCCTCAGCCACGCCACCTCCTCATCGGGCAGCGTCGGCAAGGCCTTGTGAAAATCCTCCTCATCCTTTGGCCGCACGTGCAGGGCTTTGAACAAGAGGATCGCCGCAGGCCTTAAATATGGAATGCCTTCACTGCTCAGATACAACATTTCGGTACGGGGAAACCGGATAGACCCATCCCGTTTGTATACCCATACTTCAGGGCTTCCTGATTCAATCATCATGTCCACCCGCCAGGCTTGAGCAACAGGGTCGAAACACCACACCTGCTGAATGTCTAATCCTGGGATTTGACCCACGGGAAGAAAAGTGAGCACTCCGGCCTTCGCGGTGTACATATCAAGGTCGCCAAGCGCGTGCCGGAACTCCGAAAAATCGTCTCGCAACAGGGTGAACTCTATATCGTCATGCTCCCTCGTCTTTTCGCCGTGCCATAGGTCAAGCGCCCACCCGCCGACAACGCACCAGGGGAGCGAGACGGTCTTCAGGCGAACAGCCAACTCAGCGGGCGTCCATGAACGCCATAGTTCTTGATCCGGCGCCAGAGCCTTGTCCGTCATAACCTGATCTCCGATCGTTCTGAAAATTACTGGCATGCCTAGCGCATTGGGCCACTCACGCATCACATCAATGAAAACCGCTTTCGATAATCACTTGGCCCAACGCCGAGACGGCGCATAAATGCCCTTCTGAACCCGTCCGCATTGGCATAACCGACTGTATCGGCCAAGCGTTTAAGTGAAACATCGGCATCTTCAATCAGCCGTCTGGCCGCATCAATGCGGGCCAATTCGACAAATTCGGCCGGGGTCGAGCCGGCTTCAGCCTTGAAGGTACGGGCGAAGTTTCGCTCACTCATACCGGCGCGGGCGGCCAAGGCAGGGACGCTCAAGTCGGCCTTCAGGTGCTCCACCACATATTCCTGCACGTCCCGGATCACGCTGCGTTCGGCGGTTTGCGCTGCCAGTTGCGCGCTGAACTGCGATTGCCCGCCAGGCCGCTTGAAGAACATCACCATTTCACGGGCCACGCTGAGCGCCAATTCTCTGCCGTAATCTTCTTCGACCAGCGCCAACGCCAGGTCCATGCCCGCCGTAACACCCGCCGACGTGTAGATGTTGCCGTCCTTGATAAAGATGCTATCCGGATCGACGTGGGTGTGCGGATACTCCTTGGCAAGCCTTGCGCTGGAATTCCAATGGGTGGTGACACGGCGCCCGTCGAGCAGACCTGCGGCGGCCAGCAAAAAAGCACCGCTACAGACTGAGCCGATACGACGGACGGATTTGGCTTGCCGGCGTAGCCAATCTTGCAACGCAGGGTCATGCGCGATTTCGTTGATATGTGGGCTGCCGGCCACGAGCAAGGTGTCGACCTTGCCCTTATATGTTTCGAAGGTTTCATCAATGCCAAGCTTCAAACCACTTGAGGTTTTGATCAGGCCCTTGCTGGTACCGATGACTTCGACCCGATAGGCACGCGGGTTCCCCAGTTGCTTGGCGGCTTCAGCAAAGATATCGGCGGGCCCGGCGACGTCCAGCAGTTGCACACGAGGGAATGCCAGAAGGGTGATACGCATGATGTCTGTCCTTGTCGAATAATTGGCTGAATACATCGCTTTATGACTATTTCAGCCAATGTTTATTTGGCTGAAAATATCCACAACAGCAAATTCAGTCAATCAAGAGACTAGCATGAACACTGCATACACCCCCACCGTCGATACCGCTCGAGCGGTAACCGTCAGCAAAACTTCGATCAAAAACCTGCCTATCAATTTATTCGGCTCAGTGATGGGTTTGGCCGGCCTGGCCCTGGCTTGGCGCTTGAGTGGTCAGTATTACGGCGTCGGCGGCAGCTTGGGTGAGGCCATTGGCGCGCTGGCCGGCCTGGTATTCGTGCTGTTGACCCTGGGTTACCTGACCAAATGGGTGAAACATCCAGCAGCGGTCAAGGCCGAGTTCAACCACCCGATTGCCAGCAACTTTTTTGGCACCGTCACCATTGCACTGCTGTTGCTTTCGGCAGTCGCGGGGGCCCACAACGAATGGCTCGGACAGGCTCTCTGGATACTGGGCAGCGCACTGACGGTGCTGCTCGCAGGCTTCGTGGTTTACCGTCTGTTGTCGGGCAATCAGGACCCGTTGAATGCCGTACCTGCCTGGCTGATTCCAGGCGTTGCCACCCTTGATATCGCGGTAACCGGTGCGCATATGCCGATGGCCTGGGCGACTGAGTTCAACCTGTTTGCCCTCGCCGTGGGTGCGGTGCTGGCGCTGGTACTCTTCACCCGAATCTTTTCGCGGCTGGTGCATGAGGCCGCTCCGGCCAAAGGCATGGTGCCTTCGCTGATGATCCTGATTGCCCCCTTTGAAGTAGGTTTTCTGGCCTACACCAACGTATTCGGCGAGATCGACCGGTTTGCCAGCGTGTTGTTCTACTTCGGCCTGTTCCTGTTCGTGGTGCTGAGCTTCAAAGTGTTCCGTCGGGATGTGCCTTTTGCCCCTTCATGGTGGGCAATCAGCTTCCCCATCGCAGCGCTGAGCAACGCAGCGTTGAAATATGCACATGCCCAGGACAGCAGCGTGTTGATGGTCATCGCCGCTGTGATCCTGCTGTTCCTCACTGTGGCACTGAGCGTGCTGCTGGTGAAAACCCTGACCAGCCTGTTCAGCGGCAAACTGTTGGCCAACTGACCTTTTACCTCCCTTTGGCGAGCCTTAACCGGCTCGCTTTTTTGCCTTTGCGCATCGTCATGCCGGCTCTGAGTGCTAACCCACCTAGCGTACACCGCCAAAGACAATGGCTCCCATCAACCATGCTACTCCCCAAGCGCCAGACCGGGCCGTTGCCAGCCTTGATCGCGAGCAAACCGAACAATGGCCAGGCAAGAGTTATGTGAAAGATTTGCGCCATCAGGCGGGCTCGCCCGCAACGGCTCTATCGCTACCTTTATCACCAAATGATCCGAGGTGAACGTTGAAAGGTAACAAGGCAGTTCCCCTTGTTGATCCCCTGACGACCCATCGGTTGGTACTGCGCACGCCCCATGCATCTCATGCGGCAACAATGCACACTTATTTGCTGGAAAATCGTACCTATCTCCAACCGTGGGAACCGCTGCGAGATGGTGGTTTTTTCAACCTTGATGCCGTGACTCAACGGCTGCAGTTGATGGAGCACAAAGCCGCCAGAGGCGAGGCCTTGCACGTGCTGATGCGCGATAGCGATGAGCATCGAGGGTAGGAAGCTGCACCGGATCATGGCCAATGACCGACCGGAGAACCTGCGCAGCGCGCGTCTGTTAACGCACTTAGGATTCGAAACCGAAGGCAAGGCACGCGCCTACCTTCAGATCAATGGCGCCTGATCAATCCTAAAATGGACTGAGCCATCAGCAAGCCCGCGAGCAGCTGTTGCTCGCGGGGCATGGCTACACCTCAAAAGTAAGTCGTAGCCCCGGCAAAAAACGCCCGGCCCGGCACATAGAACGTCGTCGAACCATCCCGCGCATCTTCATCCAGCAAGTTCTGCACGCCACCATTGAGCGTCAACCACTTGGTCACGGCCAGGTTCGCCGTCAGGTCGTAGGTGGTGTAGGACTTGACGAAGTCGTTACCCACACCCCGCTGCTTGCCGACATGCTGCGCCGACAGTTCGGTGTTGAGTGTGTCGGTGGCTTGCCAGTTGATTGCACTGAAAGCCGACAACTTGGGCGCGCTGATCAGGTCTTCGCCGGTGGACAGGTTTTTGCTCTCCAGCATGTAGGTGGCGTTGGTGCGCCAGTCCAGGGAATCGGTCAGTGGTACGCGAACCGAGCCTTCCCAGCCGCGGGTGCGCGCTTCTTCGACGTTTTCCAGCATGGTCCACCAGCGACCCTGGAACTGGCCCAGTGGCGCGTATTCGATCTTGTCTTCGAAGTCGGTGTGGAAGTAGGTCAGGCTGGCCTCCCAACCGTCACGGTCGAAGGACACGCCTATTTCCTTGTTGACGCTGGTCTCTGGCGACAGGTTCGGGTTACCGGCCATCCAGCAACTGCCGCTCACATAACCCAGGGGTTTCAAGGAGCCGCAACCGCGACCGCCGGATTCAGTGGCGGCACCGGCGCTGCCCTCTTTCAGGCTTGGCGCACGGAAGCCCTTGGACACACCGCCGCGCACGGTCCAGTCCGGGTGCGGATGGTAGACCAGGTACGCCCGCGGGCTGTTGTGGTTGCCATAGTCTTGACTGTGGTCGAAACGGTTGCCCAGGGTCAGGGCCAGGTTGTCGAGCAGGTACAACTCATCTTCGATAAACGCGGCCGAGTAGTCACCCTTGAGCGACGAACCGGAAACCGCAGCGCCCTGGTAGTCCACAGGCACCGTGCCCAGGGTGTCGCTGTTGGTCAGTTCTTCACGCTTCCACTGCCCGCCCACGGTCATGCGCTGGCTGAGCAACAACTCAAACGGAATGTTCAGGCTGCCTTCGGCGATTTTCTCTTCGGCGCTGGATTTGCCCCAGTCGATGTCGTTCTTGAATTTGTTCAGGTACAGGTCGACCTTCGAGGTACCGAAACTCCAGTCCCCACTGTGGGACACAGAGTAGCTGTCGCGAATCAACCGCCCAGGACCGAAGCCAGCGCCGAGGGTTTCGCCCCAATCGCCAAAGGTCTTTTTGCTCGACCAGGAGCGCTCGACGCCATGCACGGCCTCGAACGACAGGCTTTGCTCGTCATTGATTTTCCAGTCGAGCAAGGCGTTGACGCTGTGGTCCTTGGCGCCGCCAGCGCCGTCGCCGTACATGAACTCGCCATCCTTATCCAGGCGCGCCGTGACCTCATCGGCGGCCCGCCGGGTCAGGTTGGCGCCCAGGCGCAGGCCCACGGACTCGGTCAACGGCCCGGACAGGTTGAGGCTGGTCTGGGTGGTCTGGCCACGGTCGGAATCTTCGGGAATCGTGGTGTTGACGTTGGCCGAACCGCTCCAGGTGCTCGAGACCTTGCGCGTGATGATGTTGATCACCCCGCCCATGGCATCCGAGCCGTACAGCGACGACATGGGGCCGCGCACGATCTCGATGCGCTCAATCATGTTCGGGGTGATCCAGTTCAGGTCCTGGCGCGCCAGGTCGCGGCGATAGCTCAAGTCTCCGGAACCACCGAGGCGTTTGCCGTCCACCAGGATCAAGGTGTACTTGTCGTCCAGGCCACGCAGTTTGATTTTCGATTGCTCGCCCACCGGGCCGAAGCCACCGGTGACCCCGGGTACACGCCGCAGCAGGGTATTGAGGTCGTACACCGGCTGGCGCTCGATTTCTTCGCGGGTAATCACGCTGACGCTGGCCGGTGCGTCGCGCAGGTCCGTGGCGCCGCCGGTGGCGGTGACGAATGAGGTATCGAGTTCGGTGACGGCGTGTTTATCGACCTCGCCAATCTCTTCTGCCTGCAACACGGGGGCGGCGATCAGCACGCCGGCGGTGAGGAAAAGAGAGCTGAAAAGGCAGGGAGGGGTTTTCATTGCAAACAGTCCTTGTTGGGCCAATATGCACCATGGTGGAGCATTAAAGGCCAAGGATCGTAATGCAAATCCTTATCATTTAGAAAGACGTTTTTGAAAAATCTCGCAACAACCCCATGCGGTTGAAACAAATTTGTTGTCTGCGCCACGCCTGGTCATAGGCCAAGATGGCCGAGAACGCCGAAGCCGGAGGGGGGATTTTGACGCTCCTGTCTCCCGCTGTTAGTGTCCGCCCTCCTCCCCGCAGATATCTGCCAGGTGCGTTTTACCCGCCAAGCATCACCCCAGGGACAACAGATCATTCTCAAAATGAACGGAGTTCAGCGCGTGCTTTTCAACCTACGCTTGCAGCGCCTTACCAGCCTCTCGGTGATCATCGCCGCCCTCAGCCTCGGTGCCTGCAACAGCACCAGCACCCCCGACCTGCCGCCCGCCCCGGAGCTGGGTTCGGGTTATCGCACGGACATGACGGTACGCCACGCCGAACGCCATATGGCGGCGGCGGCCAACCCGCTGGCGGCCGAAGCCGGGCGCAAGATCCTGCGCCAGGGTGGCTCGGCGATTGACGCGGCCATCGCCATGCAAGCGGTGCTGACACTGGTGGAGCCGCAGTCCTCGGGGATCGGTGGTGGCGCCTTTATCATGCTGTGGGATGGCAAGCAGGTACGGGCCTATGACGGCCGTGAAACGGCACCGGCCGGCGCCACGGCCGATATGTTGTTGAAGGCCGACGGCACACCGATGGCGTTTACCCAGGCGCAGATCGGTGGTCGTTCAGTCGCCACCCCCGGTGTGCTGCGCGCGCTGAAGATGGCCCACGAACACAGCGGCCGCCTGCCTTGGGCGCAGTTGTTTGCGCCGGCGATCCAGCTGTCCGAGCAAGGCTTTGCGATTTCCCCGCGCCTGCACAGCCTGATCGCCGCCGACCGCTACATCAGCCAGTCACCGGACATGGCGGCGTACTTCCTCAACGCCGACGGCAGCCCGAAAGCCACCGGCACCCTGTTGAAAAACCCGGCGCTGGCCAATGTGTTCAAGCGCATCGCCAAGGAAGGACCCGACGCGCTGTACCACGGCCCGATCGCCGAAGAGATTGCACGCAAGGTCCAGGGTCATCAGAACACGGGGCGCCTTGCACTGAACGATCTCAAGGGCTACCGCGCCAAGGAGCGCGCGCCGCTGTGTACCGACTACAAGCGCTGGCAAGTGTGCGGCATGCCACCGCCCTCTTCAGGCGGGGTGGCCATTGCGCAGATCCTCGGCACCTTGCAGGCCCTCGAAGCCCGCGACCCACGCTGGGCCCTGGCGCCGCTCAAGCCGGTGAAGAGCGCGACAGCCGCCGGCCTGGAACCGGTGCCCGAAGCGGTGCATCTGATTGCCGAAGCTGATCGCCTGGCTTACGCCGACCGTGGGCAATACGTCGCCGATACGGACTTCGTCCCGGTGCCGGTCGCGGGCCTGGTCGCCCCCGGCTACCTGGCCAGCCGCGCAGGATTGATCGGCGAACGCAGCATGGGCGTGGCCAAGCCCGGCCAACCGATGGGCGTTCAAGTGGCCTACGCGCCGGATCGCTCGCCGCTGCGCATTTCCACCTCGCAAGTGGTGGCCGTGGATGACCTGGGTGGCGCAGTGTCGATGACCACCACCATCGAAGCCGCGTTCGGTTCCCACGTCATGGTTCAGGGCTTCCTGCTGAACAATCAGATGACTGATTTTTCCTTTATCCCCGAGGAAAACGGCCAGCCGGTGGCCAACCGCATCGAGCCGGGCAAACGCCCCCGGTCGTCCATGGCGCCAACCCTGGTCTTCGACCGCCAAAGTGGCGAGCTGCTGGCCACGGTCGGCTCCCCCGGCGGATCGCAGATCATCGAATACGTGAGTAAATCCCTGGTGGGCATGCTCGACTGGAACCTCGACCCGCAAGCCGCCATCAGCCTGCCCAACTTCGGCAGCCGCAACGGCGCGACCGAGCTGGAGCAAGGGCTGTTCAGCGAGCCGTTGAAGGCGGCGCTCAAGGAACGAGGGCATACCTTGAGCGAGATCGAGATGACCAGCGGCACCCAGGCCATCGTGCGAGTACGCGATGCCCAGGGTAAGGCGACCTGGAGTGGGGGCGCGGATCCGCGTCGTGAAGGGGAAGCGTTGGGGGATTGACCCAGGGTTGTATCGCCTTTACGGGCCTCATCGCCAGCAAGCCGGCTCCTACAAAGTTAACGGCAGAATACGCCATACCCTGTAGAAGCTGGCTTGCCGGCGATGGCGGTTGAAGCTTAGCGACTGATCTTCAGCCCCTTGCGCATCCCATGCCGCTCCAGCGCCAGCTCGATCAGGCGGCTGACCAGTTCGCTGTAGCTCATCCCCGCCGCCTGCCACAGCTTGGGATACATGCTGATGCGCGTGAACCCTGGCAGTGAGTTGACCTCATTGATCAGTACTTCACCGTCCTCGCAAAGAAACACATCGACCCGCGCCAGCCCGGCGCAGCCCAGCACTTCAAAGGCCTCGACGGCCAGGGCACGAATGCGTTCGCTGGCTTCGACGCTGATGTCCGCCGGCACCAGCACTTGGGCGGCCTGGTCGTCGATGTACTTGCTGTCGTAGGAATAGAAGCCGTCACGCACCACGATCTCACCACAACCGCTGGCGATGGGACGCTCGTTGCCCAGCACCGCGCATTCGATTTCGCGGCCTTTGACGGCAGACTCCACCAACACTTTTTCATCGAAACCCAGGGCCAGTTCAATCGCCGCCAGGTACTCGGCTTCGTCAGCCACCTTGCTCACGCCCACCGAGGAGCCTTGGTTGGCCGGTTTGACGAACAGGGGCAACCCCAGCTTTTGCCGAGCCTGATCGAAGGTTGTGCGTGCCGCGTTGCCACGGTTAAGGGTGATAAAGGGCGCCACGGCGATACCGGCATCACGCAACAGGCGCTTGCTGATGTCCTTGTCCATGCACACCGCCGACCCCAGCACGTCGGAACCCACAAACGGCAGGTCCGCCATGCGCAGCAAGCCTTGCAGGCAACCGTCTTCGCCGAGGGTGCCGTGGACGATGGGGAAGATCACATCGACGTGTTCCAGCAAGCCCTGGCCCGAGGTTTCCACCAGTTGCTGGCTGGCCTTGCCCGGCACCACCGCCAGTTCGCGGTTGGACTGGTTGAGGGCGATCAGCGCCGGGTTTTCCTGGTTGAGCAGAAAGTTCGAGGTGTCGTTGAGGTGCCAGTGGCCGGCCTTGTCGATGCCGATCAGTACCGGCTCGAAGCGCGTGCGGTCGAGGGCGTCGACGATGTTGCGTGCCGACTGCAAGGACACTTCATGCTCGGCCGAACGCCCACCAAAAATAATACCTACCCGCAACTTGCTCATAACCTGCCTCACATTTGAAATGTTGGGTTTATTACCACGAGCGGTCAGCAGCCTGCCACCGTTGAGGCCGCGCACAATCGTTCAAGACCCTGGCAGACAGCCGCCCCAGACTCAGTTAACGTAACTCCATCCGACATATTTCGAAAACATCCCATGGGCAAACCCACTGCAAATATCGACTGGCTGCACCGGGCGCCTCATGCCAGCGGCCTGGAGCGGATCGAGGCATATTTCTCCGGGTTCGGCTTCGACCCTCATCGCCACGATACGTACGCCATCGGCCATACCCTGTTCGGTGTGCAGAGCTTTCATTATCGCGGCGGCCAGACCCACAGCCTGCCGGGCACGACCATGGTGATCCACCCCGACGAAGTCCACGATGGCTGGGCCGGCAGCGACGAGGGCTTCAAGTACCGGATGATTTATGTGGAGCCGGCGCAGATCCAGCAGGTTCTCGGCGGCAAGCCGTTGCCGTTTATCCACAACGGGCTGTCCAACGACCCATGGCTGCACCGGGCCTGCCAGGCCTTTGTGCAGCAGCTCGACTGCCCGCTGGACCCGCTGCAGGAGCAGGACGCGTTGTTCGACCTGGCCCACGCCCTGAACAACGCGTCGGGCATCAGCGTCAGCCGCAAGACGTTTGATTACCAGGCCGCCGAGCGGGCCCGGGAATTTATCCACAGCGCCCTGGGGCGCAGCATCACCCTGGATGAAATGGCCGCGCACTGCGGGCGGGATCGTTGGGCCTTGTCGCGGGACTTTCGCCTGTTGTTCGGCACCAGCCCCTATCGTTACCTGACCATGCGCCGCCTGGATCTGGTGCGCAACCTGCTGGGCCAGGGCCAGTCACTGGTGGATGCGGCGCTGATCGCCGGGTTCACCGACCAGAGCCACATGACCCGGCAGTTTCGCAGTACCTTTGGCATACCGCCTTCGCGGTGGGTGAAGATGCTAGGCCGATAAGCCAATAGAAACGGTAGGACCAAGCTCGCTCCTACAGAAAATCCAAGCCGCCTGCAGAACAGGTCCGGACCGCAATGACCCCAGCCTCATTGCCACCAGCGCCCCGAGTGTGAGAAGAAAGGATGCGCTACCACCACCGCGAGGTTTTCCACGGATGAACCTGACATTGACGCCCCCCCAGTGGGATGACGTGAACGAGCTGCTGGCGTTCGAGCTGGCCAATCGGGCCTTTTTCGAAAGTTGGATCAATGCCCGGCCCGAGGCTTACTACAACGTGGAAGGGGTACAGCGCGCCATCGAGAGTGCGCTGCTGGAGGCCAGTGAAGACCGCGCCTATCAGTACCTGATCCGCGAAAACGGCGTGCTGGTGGGGCGGATCAACTTTACCCAGGTGCGCCGCCGCTACTATCACTCAGCGTCCCTGGGCTATCGCATGGGGGCCGAGTTCACGGGGCGCGGCCTGGCCCGGCAAGCTGTGGCACTGGGCCTGCAAAAAGCCTTTGGCGAGCACGCCCTCAAGCGCATCGAGGCCACTGTGCGCCCGGAGAACCCGGGTTCGTTGCGGGTGTTGCAGCGCAGCGGTTTTACCCAGTATGGGCATTCACGCAAGGCGTTCCTGCTCGACGGGCAGTGGTTCGACCTATTGCTGTTCGAGGTCCATGCCCCCTGACAAACACAGCTCCTGCCTTTGAGCCGGCCTGCGGCCTAGCTGGATAACTGATTGGCAAACTGGCCAACCGCACTCACTACTTTCTGCGCGCCGTCCTGGATCTCGACGATCACCGTACCGGCCTCGGCCGCCAGGGACAGCCCCTGCTCGGCCTGCAGCCGGCCATCGGTCATCAGCGCCACGGCATCGCGGGCCATGTCCTGGTTCTGGCGCACCACGCCGACGATTTCTTCAGTGGCTTTGCTGGTACGCGAGGCCAACTGCCGCACTTCATCGGCCACCACCGCAAACCCGCGCCCCTGCTCGCCGGCACGGGCCGCTTCGATGGCGGCGTTGAGCGCCAGTAGGTTGGTTTGCTCGGCAATCCCGCTGATGGTCTTGACGATACTGCCAATCACCTGGGACTGAGCATTCAGGGCCTCGATCCCCTCACCCGCCTGTTCCATGTGTTTGGCCAGGTCGCGCATCACCTCCACCGCCTGGGTGACCACGGCGGTACCGCGCTGGGCGCTGCTGTCGGTTTGCAGCGAGGTGCTGTAGGCAATGTTGGCAGCCTCGGCCACCGCGCGTTCCTGATTGATCTGGTCGGTGATCACCGTGGCGAACTTGACCACTTTGTACAGCCGGTTATTGGCATCCAGTACCGGGTTATAGGACGCTTCCAGCCAGACCTCGCGACCATGGGCGTCGACACGCTTGAAGCGCCCGGCCACAAACTCACCGCTGTTCAAACGCTTCCAGAACGCCTGGTACTCGGCGCTGTTGTAATCCTGCGGTTCACAGAACATACGGTGCGGCTTGCCCAGGATCTGCGCCAGGCTGTAACCCATGCCCTGCAGGAAACGCTCGTTGGCAGCCAGCACGTTGCCATTGAGGTCAAACTCGATCACCGCCGTGGAGCGCACCAGGGCGGTGATCAGGTTTTCGTGCTCGCGGGAGGCTTCGATGGTGCGGGTCAGGTCGCTGGAGTACACCGAAAACCGCTTGATGCGCCCATCCGAGCTCCGCACCGGCTGCACGATGGAACGCAACCACGCCTCCTTGCCGTTGCCGCGCAACAGGCGCACGGTGCCGGCATAGTGTTCGCCACGGCTCAGGGCGTTGTTGAAGCGCTGCTGGAATTCATCGCGTTTCACATGCTCGGGCACAAACCCGTGAATGGCATGGCCCAGCAGGTCGCTGGATTTGTAGAGCATTTCGTCGAGGAAGTTCTGGTTGACCGACTCGATCCGGCCCTCGGGGTCCAGGCTCAGTGCCAGCATCTCGCTCTCCAGGCTTTCCTGGACCTGCTGAAGGCTGGACAGTTCTTCGCGAAGAGCGGACAGCTCCTGCTTCAAGCGGGTATTGAACATAGGAACACCAGAGGGCAGAGATGAGTGGTTTATCTAACCAT
Source organism: Pseudomonas sp. FP2294 (assembly GCF_030687625.1). Taxonomy (NCBI): domain Bacteria; kingdom Pseudomonadati; phylum Pseudomonadota; class Gammaproteobacteria; order Pseudomonadales; family Pseudomonadaceae; genus Pseudomonas; species Pseudomonas sp. FP2294. Next base: position 943,258 of record NZ_CP117441.1, on the reverse strand, counting down.
CGGCGCTTCTGGCGTTTTCTGAAGAGGGCTTGAGTGTTCGACTCAACTATTTTTTCAGTCCCTCAACAGCCGTTGTGACGGGGCCGCCTCAGGACCTGGGACTCCAAGGTAACCAACGCCGCGTTTCAGGGGGCTCGCGTGCGGATTGCCAATCCGTCATCCCGTGTGGAGCTGGCAAAATTGTAATGCGCATGCCACCTCGGCGTTATCCGCTGTTTGCAACTATGAGCCGGGCTCCCCTTATCAGGGACAGCTCTCCAATAAGAACGCCCCAGGCGACTAAAAAGCTCATAGCTGCCAACACCGAGGAGCGATACATGCGTACTAACCGCACACTTTCCCTTTCCATCATTGCGGCACTGGCCAGCGCTGCACCGCTGGCGGGCATGGCCGCAGGAGATAAACCCGAGGGTTTTATCGAAGGCAGTACGTTGAACGTGCTGGCACGCAACTTTTACTTCAACCGCGATGACCGCAAAGGCCAGTCCAGCCCGACCGGCAACGGCTACTCAGAGGCGTGGGCCCAGGGCCTGATCGGCAAGTTCGAGTCCGGGTTCACCCAAGGCACTGTAGGGTTTGGCCTGGATGCCTTTGCGATGTATGGCTTGAAGCTCGACTCCGGCACCGGGCGCAGCGGCGGCCGGGGTTCCTTCGACATGTTGCCGGTGGACAGCGACAATCGCCCTGAAGACGACTACAGCAAACTCGGCGGTGCCGTAAAAATGCGCCTGTTGGATACGGTGGTCAAAGTCGGCGATGTCTTTCCACAAACCCCGGTGGTGCATTACGGCGACTCACGCCTGCTGCCGGAAAGCTTTCGCGGCGTGACCCTGGAAAACACCAGCCTGGAAGGCTTGACCCTGCAGGGCGGACGCTTGCACGCCATGAGCCAGCCGAACAGCAGCAGTATGCGTGAAGGCTTCGCGACGTTTTATGCCGGCAACCTCAACTCGCCCTGGGTCGGTTACTTCGGTGGCGACTATCAGTTGAACCCGCACCTGAGCCTCAGCCTCTACAGCAGCCGCTTGAAAGACGCCTGGGACCAGTACTACTTCGGCACCGCCGCCAGCTATCCGCTGACGGAAGAAGTCTCGCTGTTTGGCGGTTTCAACTACTACAACACCCAGGACGAGGGTAAAAAACTGCTGGGCGAACTCAACAACAACATCTGGAGTGCCAAGCTCGGGGTCAAGGTCGGCGCCCATCGCCTGGCCCTGTCGCACCAGCGCAACAACGGCAACAATGACTTCGACTACCTGCGCCAGTCGGACTCGATCTTCCTCGACAACTCGATCCAGTACAGCGATTTCAACTCGCCGAAGGAGCGCTCGTGGGCGCTGCGCTACGACCTGGATATGCAGCCCTTCGGCATTCCCGGCCTGTCGTTCATGACCCGTTATGGCAAAGGCACCGGCGCCGATTACAGCAACGCCAACGCGGTATATATGCGCCGTGATGCCGCGGGCGACCCGCTGACTGACCAGCGCCGCTGGGAGCGCGACATCGAGGCCAAATATGTATTTCAGGGCGGCAGTTTGAAAGACCTGTCCCTGCGCATTCGCCAGGCCACGGTGCGCTCCAGTGCCTTTGAATCAGACCTGGAAGAGTTCCGGCTGATCATGGAGTACCCGCTGGCCATCCTCTGATAGGCCCCAACGGCAAGTGCTTACATTCACTTGCCGTTGACTAGCACTTCTTCACAATTGGCAGTCTGTCAGAACTGTAATATGCGCCTCACGTTCTCGTTAAGTTGCACTTCATATACTGCCCGCATCGACCGGCCGAGTAGCTTTGGGCAACTAACGGCACGGGTCTTTTGCGGAGAAGGTTGATGAAGGTACTGCATAGTTTATTCACCGGTTTGCTCATTGCGGCCTCCACCGCAGCGCTGGCCGACGATGGCGGCGAGCGCTCCCGTCAGTTGCTGGCTGAATTTCGCCAGCAACAGCAACAAATCCATGGCACCCAAGTGCTAGCCCAGCAAACACCCGCGCCCTCGACCTGAGCGGCGCACTCCGAGCACATTCATCTCTTGAAGCTTTTTTTGTGGAGCTCCTTTGGAAGGAGATGAATTTTTAGCGCCCTCACGGGCGCTTTTTTTTGCCTGCCCAGTGGAGTCAAAGCCCCGCCCACAGCGACCAATCGTCGCACCTGTGCCCAAACAGCATGATTGCGCGGGATGCGCCTTGACCCTGAAGTAGCTTCAAGGCTCAGAATTTTCCTACTTTTGGGACTACAGCCCTTATCTCGCGTAGCTCCCGTCGCCTATCCGCTTACCAGTATGAGGTCAATCTGCATGCGTATCCTTGTGGTTGAGGACGAGCCAAAAACTGCCGACTACTTGCATCAAGGCTTGAGTGAAAGTGGTTATGTCGTCGATTGTGCCGCCAGCGGCATCGACGGCCTGCACCTGGCCGAGCAACACCGCTACGAACTGGTGATCCTTGACGTCAACCTGCCCGGCAAGGACGGCTGGCAGGTGCTGGAACAACTGCGCCGCAACAACACCTTGCGGGTGATGATGCTCACCGCCCGTGGCCGGCTGGCCGACAAGATCAAGGGCCTGGACATGGGCGCCGATGATTACCTGGTCAAACCCTTCGAGTTTCCCGAGTTGCTGGCCAGGGTGCGTTCATTGCTGCGACGCAGCGAGCCGATTGCGCTGCCGGAAGTATTCCGCGTCTCGGACCTGGAGCTGGACCCACGTCGCCACCGAGCGTACCGGGGCACGCGGCGCATCGACCTGACCACCAAGGAGTTCACGCTGTTGCAGGTTTTGATGCGCCAGAGCGGCGAGGTCCTGACGCGCACGCAGATCATTTCCCTGGTGTGGGACATGAACTTCGACTGCGACACCAACGTGGTGGAGGTGTCGATCAGCCGGCTACGGGCCAAGATCGACGACCAGAGCGAGGTCAAGTTGATCCATACCATTCGTGGCGTGGGCTATGTGCTGGAAGCGCGCCAATGAGACCTGGCAGTTTATCCATGCGCCTGGGGCTCACCGTCAGCCTGATGGGCGCCGGCCTGGTGCTGTTGCTGGCGACCCTGGCGTACCTGGCCCTCACCCACGAGCTGGAAAACCTCGCGCGCAAGGGCCTGGAAAGCAAGATGGAGCAGATCCAGCACAGCCTGCTGCAGGATCTCAACACCCGCGACATCAGCGCCCGGCCCCATTCGCTACTGGACCTGGTGATGGGCCACGACAATTTCTACCTGACCATCATCGGCCCGTCGCCCGCCAATACGGTGCTGCTGAGCGTCGGCGCCAAACCCCAGGAACCCTTGCTGCTCGACTTTGCCGCCAGACCGACCCTGGGCTTTTTCAACTGGACCGATGGGCGCGGCAACCAGATCCTCAGCGCGTCGAGCCTGATGCCCCTGCACACCGGGGAGAAGGTGCGGGTGCTGCTGTCCCTGGACCGCTCCGACGACCAGGCGCTGCTCAGTGCCTATCTGCAATCCACGGTTATCGCCCTGCCGCTGTTGCTGATCCTGATCGGCATGGGCGCCTGGTGGCTGGTGCAGCGCGGGCTGGCACCGTTGCAGCAATTCAGCCGCGTCGCCGGCAAAGTCACCACCCAGGACCTGAGCCATCGCCTGGCCGTCGAGAATCTGCCCCGGGAACTCAGCGAACTGGCGCGGGGCATCAATGTGATGCTCGACCGGCTGGATGCCGGTGTGCAGCAGTTGTCGCAATTCTCCGACGACCTGGCCCACGAACTGCGTGCGCCCCTGACCAACCTGATGGGCAAGGCCCAGGTGACACTGTCCCGCGCCCGGGCGCCCGACGAGTACAAATCGGCGCTGGAGTCCAGCACCGAAGAGCTGGACCGCTTAGCGCGGATCGTCGCCGACATGCTGTTTCTCGCCCAGGTCAGCCATCCGGCGGCGCGGGTGTCGTTTACCACGGTGAACCTGCGGGATGAAGCGCTGCGGGTCATGGACCTGTTTGCCTTGAGCGCCGAAGACAAAGGGTTGCGCCTGAACCTGGCCGGCGACGCCTGGGTCCTGGGGGATCGGCTGATGATCCAGCGGGCCATTTCCAACCTGCTGTCCAATGCGATCCGCCACAGCCCGCACGGCTCTGGCATTGCATTGCAGATCGACAGCCACGACCAGCGCGTTTCACTCACCGTGAGCAACCCTGGCGCAGGCATTGAAGCGCAACACCTGCCCCACCTGTTCGAACGTTTCTACCGCGCCGACAACAGCCGCGCCCGCAGCGAGGGCGGCACCGGGCTGGGCCTGGCGATTGTGCGTTCGATCATCAGCCTGCACCAGGGCCAGGCCGAGGCCACCAGCGTGCTGGGTGGCGTGACCTCGTTCCGACTGATATTCCCCGCCCTGTCTGCCGCCCCAAAAGCCCCGTAGCAACCCTCTTAGTGGTCCGGCCCCCTGCTGAACATGCTTGCCATGGCCAGCAGGGGGTTTGTTGTGGTGAGGGGCTTGCCCCGCTCCCCCAAGGTCACTGGGGCTCCTGCTCCTCATCGCGACGATGGGCCCAGTGGTAGAGCGCAGGCAGTACCAGCAACGTCAGCAGCGTCGAAGAAATAATCCCGCCAATCACCACCGTCGCCAGTGGCCGTTGCACTTCAGCGCCGGTGCCGGTGGCCAGGGCCATGGGGATAAACCCGAGGGACGCGACCAGCGCGGTCATCAACACCGGGCGCAAACGGGTCAGTGCCCCCTCGTTGATCGCCACCGTCAGCGAACGCCCTTCCTCGCGCAGGTTGCGGATAAACGCGATCATCACCAGGCCATTGAGCACTGCCACCCCCGACAGCGCGATAAATCCCACCCCGGCGGAAATCGACAACGGAATATCGCGCAACCACAGCGCCATGATCCCACCGGTCAGGGCGAAGGGAATCCCGGTGAACACCAGCAACCCATCCTTGAGGTTGTTGAACATCATGAACAACAAGCCGAACACCAGCAGCAATGCCACCGGCACCACCACCTGCAGGCGCTCGGACGCTTCCTTGAGTTGCTCGAACTGGCCGCCCCAGGTGGTCCAGTAGCCGGCGGGGATTTTCACCTGTGTCGCCAACGCGTTTTCCGCCTCGGCAACAAAGGAACCGATATCCCGCCCCCGCACGTTGGCGCTGACGATCACCAGGCGCTTGCCGTTTTCGCGGCTGATCTGGTTCGGGCCCAGCACCAGGTCCAGGCTGGCCACTTGCGACAAGGCGATAAAGCCCAATTGCCCCGTGGTATTGCCGGCCAGCGCCGGGATCGGGATCAACAGCCGCGACAAGCCCTCGATATCGGTACGCAGGGTTTCCGACAAGCGCACCACCATGTCAAAGCGTCGGTCGCCTTCGTACATCGTGCCGGCCTGGCGCCCACCCACGGCCACCGCGATGGTGTCTTGCACATCGCCCACATTCAGGCCAAAGCGCGCGGCCTTGTCGCGGTCGATGTTGATGGTCAGCACCGGCAGGCCGGAGGTCTGTTCCACTTTCACTTCCGAGGCACCATCGAGCTTCTGCAAGGTTTCGGCAATCTCCCCGGCAGTCTTGTTCAGCACCGCCATATCATCGCCAAACACCTTCACCGCCACATCGCTGCGCACCCCGGAAATCAACTCGTTGAACCGCAGCTGGATCGGTTGCGACAACTCGTACTGGCTGCCCGGCACAATCGCACTGGCGCGCTGGATATCGGCGATCAGGGCTTCGCGGGATTTTTTCGGATCCGGCCACTGGTCCTTGGGTTTGAGCATCAGATAGGCGTCGGAAATATTCGGCGGCATCGGGTCGGAGGCAATTTCTGCGGTGCCGGTACGGGCAAATACCCGCTGGATTTCCGGCACCTGTTCCATCAAGGTTTTTTCCAGTTGCTGTTGCATCTGCACCGACTGCGTGAGGCTGGTGCCCGGCACGCGCAAGGCTTGCTGGGCGAAGTCACCTTCGCTGAGGCTGGGGATAAACTCGCTGCCCATGCGGCTGGCCACGGCGCCGGAGAGCACGATGGTCAACAGTGCCAGGCCAAACGCCCACGTACGGTGCGCCATCACCCAATCCAGCACCGGCGCATAACCCCGGCGCGCGTTGCGCATCACCCAGTTTTCGTCTTCCTTGACCTTGCCGGTGACGAACAGCGCAATCGCCGCGGGGACAAACGTCACCGACAGAATCATCGCGCCCAGCAAGGCCATGACCACGGTGAACGCCATGGGGTGGAACATTTTCCCGGCCACGCCCGTCAAGGCGAAGATCGGCAGGTACACCACCATGATGATCAATTGCCCAAAGATCAGCGCACGGCGCGCTTCCTTGGCGGCGGCGAACACTTCGTGCAGGCGTTCGCTGCGGGTCAGCAGGCGGCCGTGGCGTTGCTGCGCATGGGCCAGGCGGCGGATCGCATTCTCGACGATCACCACCGCACCATCGACGATAATCCCGAAGTCCAGCGCGCCCAGGCTCATCAGATTGGCGCTGACCTTGTTGGTGAACATCCCGGTAAACGTGAACAGCATGGCCAGCGGAATCACCATCGCGGTGATCAACGCCGCGCGGATATTGCCGAGGAACAAGAACAGAACCACGATCACCAGCAGCGCACCTTCGAAGAGGTTTTTCTTCACGGTGGCGATGGCTTTTTCCACCAGGTTGGTGCGGTCGTAAACCGTGACCGCGACCACGCCTTCGGGCAGTGAACGGTTGATCTCTTCGAGCTTTTTCGCCACGGCCTGGGACACGGTGCGGCTGTTTTCGCCGATCAACATAAAGACCGTGCCGAGCACCACTTCACGGCCATTTTCGGTGGCCGCACCGGTACGCAGCTCACGGCCGATATCGACCTGGGCCACATTGCGCACGCGGATCGGCGTGCCGTCCACGGTGTTGATCACGATATTGGCGATGTCGTCGATGGACGCCACCTGCCCCGGCGCGCGAATCAGCAACTGCTCGCCGCTGCGCTCGATATACCCGGCGCCAACGTTGGTGTTGTTGCGCTCCAGCGCCGTCACCAGATCACTCAAGGTCAGGTTGTAGGCCGCCAGGCGCTTGGGGTCCGGGGCGATCTGGTATTCCTTGGCAAAGCCGCCGATGGTATTGATCTCGGCCACGCCGGGCACGTTGCGCAACTGTGGCTTGATGATCCAGTCCTGGATCACCCGCAGGTCCGTCGGGGTGTAGGCCGAGCCGTCTTCCTTGCGCGCGCCGTCTTCAGCCTCCACGGTCCACAGGAATATTTCCCCGAGCCCCGTGGAAATCGGCCCCATCGCCGTTTCAATGCCGTCCGGCAGTTGCTCGCGGGCCACTTGCAGCCGCTCATTCACCAGTTGCCGGGCGAAGAACAGATCAGTGCCGTCCTTGAAGATCACCGTGACCTGGGACAGCCCCGAGCGCGACAGTGAACGAGTCTGCTGCAAGCCCGGCAGGCCGGCCATGGCGGTTTCGATGGGAAAGGTGATGCGCTGCTCGGTTTCCAGCGGCGAAAAACCGGCCGCCGCCGAGTTGATCTGCACCTGGACGTTGGTGATGTCCGGCACCGCGTCGATCGGCAGTTTCTGGTAGCTGGCGATGCCGACACCGGCCATCAGCAACACGGCCAGCAGCACGATGATGCGCTGCTCGATGGCAAATTGAATCAGACGTTCAAACATGGGCAATCACTCGCAGGATCAATGGGCGTGCTCGGCCGAAGCCTTGCCCAGCTCGGACTTGAGGACGAAGCTGCCAACGGCCGCCACCTGGGCGCCGGCCTCCAGGCCCTGGCGCACTTCGACGAAGCCGTTTTCACTGACCCCCAGCTCGACGTGGCGGGTGGCGAAGCCTTCGGCGGTGCGCACAAACAGCGACGGTTTGTCTTCCACGGTCTGGATCGCCTCCACCGGCACGGTGACCGGCGCCGAGTAGGTATCCGTGGCCACCTGCACCGCCACGAACAACCCGGGGCGCCACGAGTCGTCGGGGTTGGGTACGTTGACCCGGACCATTGCGGTGCGGGTCTGCTCGCCCAGCAAGTTGCCGACATAGGCCACGGTGCCCATCACATCGGTGCCCATTTCCGTGGAGCTGACCTTCACCGGCCGGCCCACCTGGACCTTGTTCAAGTCCTTGGGAAACACCCCAAACGTGACCCACACCTGGGACAGGTCCGACAGGGTGAAGGCAGCGCTGGTCTCACTCACCACTTCGCCGACACCCAGGTGTTTTTCCACCACCACCCCGGCAAACGGCGCACGCAACTCATAGCGATTGCCGCCGACCAGAACCGCGCTGCCGCTCAAGGCATTCATCTTTTGCCGCGCATTGTTCAGGGCGATCTCGGCTTCTTGCAGGGTCTGGCGGGCCAGCAGGTAATCCTGTTCGGCAGAGATTTTGTCCTGCCATAACTGGCGCTCACGCTGGAAGGTGGTGCGGGCCAGCTCGACCCTGCGTTCGCTGGCGGCCAACTCACTGCGCTGATCGGAAATCTGCTGGCTGGCGATCACCGCCAATAGCTCGCCCTGCTTGACCTTCTGACCAAGGTTGACCCTGACCGACTCCACCACACCCGCTGCACGGGGCACGATATGCGAGGTGCGGTCTTCATCGAATCGCACCTCGCCCGGCAACGACAGCACGCTGCTGATTTGCCGGGGTTGGGCCTTGGCCAGTTGAATGCCGGCGGCCTGGATCTGCTGCTCATTGAGCACCAGCACACCCTCTTCCTCTTCTTCCTCCGGTGCTTCGACGTGCGCTACCGGTGCCTGAGGCGCCACGCTGGTGGCCGGCCAAAACACTATCGCCCCGAGGGCGACGGCCACTGCAACGGCCAAAGCCAGGCCTTGTAGTTTGTTCATGGGGAACTCCTGAAAGATCAAATGCGGGCGAGGTCGCCGTAAATCCGTTCGATGCGCACCCAGGCATCGGTGGCCTGGGCGAGTGCGGCGAGGTATTGGGTGCGGGCGGCGATCAAGGTGCGCTGGGCGTCGAGTACCTCGAGGAAGTTGAACTTGCCCATCTCAAAACCACGGGTGGCGCTGTCCACCGCGCTTTGGGCGGCGGGCAGGATCACTTGGTTGAACGCGCGCACTTCACTGTTGGCCGTCGCCCACAGGTCCAGGGCCTGGCGGGTTTCGGTGCGCAGGCGCAGCTCGGTGGCGTTGCGCAAATCCCGGGCCTGGTCGGCACGGCGGCTGGCGGCCAGTACATTGCCCTGGTTGCGATTGAACAGCGGGATCGGCATCGATACGCCCACCAGGTTCACCCGCTCACGGACGCTGGCGTCGTACTGGCTGCCGATGGACACGTCGAGGTCGGGAATCCGCTGGGCCTTTTCCAGGCCCAGGCCGGCTTCCCGTTGCTGGATTTGCAGCTCCGCCAGGCGCAGCTCGGCGGTGCTCTCCAGGCGCGCCAGCAGTTGGGTGGCCGAAGGCAACGCCGGGGTGTTCAGGGCCCCTGACTCGACACGCTCAAAGCCGATGTTGGCGCTGCCAGTGATGGCGGCCAGGCGGCGATAGGCATCACTCACACCAATCTCGGCGCGGCTGCGCTCCAGGCGGATTTCCGAGAGCTGTACCTGGGCGCGGGTGGCTTCGACCGGCGACGCCTTGCCCGCCGTGACCCGGCCATTGGCAATCACCAGGCCGCGCTCGGCCAGCGCCATCGAGCGTTGGGCCAGCTCCAGGCGTTCCTGGGCCCGCAGCGCGCCATAAAAGCCCTCGATGACCTCGGCCCGCAGCAGGTTACGCCGCTGTTCCAGTTCCTGGGCGGCCGCATCTTGTGCCCGCGAGGCCACGTCGATGCGTGCCCCGCGCTTGCCACCCAACTCCAGGGTCTGGCTCAGCTTGACGGTGGTGGTGCGCGTGCTGCGGCGGGTGTCTTCGGCGTCCCAGGAGGCCACCGGGTTGGGGATCAGCCCGGCCTGTTGCCGCCCACCCTGGGCAATCTCGATTTCCCACTGGGCTGCGGCCAGGTCCGGGTTGCCGGCAAACGCACTTTGCAGGGCCGATTCAAGGGTCAGGGTCTGGGCGCTTGCCACTTGGGACAGCGCCAAGACCCCCACTACAGAGCACACAATTGTTCTTAAAAACGTTGGCATAACAAGCGTTCCACACCCATGAGTTGGCGGACAAATCCAAGCAGGGGCAATGTAGCTTTCGCTCCTTATCAGAGGGGTGGCCGGAACATTACAAATCCGTTAGCAAAGGCTCTGTTCCGGGCTTTTGCTTTAATCTGCGCGCAACTATGCAGATCCTTTCTCCTGCCCCGAGGCACGCTCTACATGCGAATCCTGGTTATCGAAGATGAACTGAAAACGGCGGAGTACTTGCTTCAGGGACTGAGCGAAAGTGGCTATGTGGTCGACTGCGCGGCCAGCGGCGCCGACGGTGTGCACCTGGCGCGGCAATACGCCTATGACCTGGTGATCCTGGATGTGAACCTACCGCTGATGGACGGCTGGGAGGTGTTGCAACGCATCCGCCAGAGCAGCAACACACGCATCATGATGCTCACCGCCCAAGGGCGCCTGGCCGACAAAATCAAAGGCCTGGAACTGGGCGCCGACGACTATCTGGTCAAGCCTTTCGAGTTTCCCGAACTGCTGGCCCGGGTCCGCAGCCTGATGCGCCGCAGCATCGAGAGCGCAGTGCCGGACGTGCTGCGGGTGGCCGATCTGGAACTGGACCAGGGTCGCCACCGGGCCTTTCGCGGCAACCAGCGGATCGACCTGACCACCAAGGAGTTTGCCTTGCTGCACCTGCTGATGCGCCAGAGCGGCGTGGTGCTGTCACGCACGCAAATCATCTCGTTTGTGTGGGACATGAACTTCGATTGCGACACCAATGTGGTCGAGGTCTCGATCCGCCGCCTGCGCGCAAAGATCGACGACCCGTTCGAGCGCAAGTTGATCCATACCTTGCGCGGGGTGGGCTACGTGCTGGAAGAGCGCGAATAGCGGTCAGTGCGTGAGGGGTTCCTGATGAAAGCCCGCGCCTTCGATCTGAATGGTGACGTGGGAAATATCGAATTGCTCATGCAGCAATTCCGTCACCTGGGCGAGGACCTGTTGCTCGCTGCCCTGCGCCGGGTCCACCACCAGATGGGTGCTCAGCACGTTCTTGCCGCTGGTCAGGGCCCAGATGTGCAAGTCATGCACCTCCCTGACCCCAGGCACCGCGTGAATGGCCTGCTCTACCGCGTCGATATCAATGCCGTCCGGCACACCTTGCAGCAGCACGTTCATGCTGGCCTTGAGCAGTGTCCAGGTTCGCGGCACCACCCAAAAACCAATCGCGGCGGCCACCACCGAGTCGACCCAGCCCCACCCGGTGAACATGATCAGCACGGCGGCAATGATCACCCCGATAGAGCCGAGCATATCGCTCCAGACCTCCAGGTAGGCGCCCTTGACGTTCAGGCTCTCGCCACTGGCCGCGCTGAGCAGGCGCATGGAAATCAGGTTGACGATCAGGCCCAGCACGGCAATCACCAGCATGCCGGTGGACTGGATTTCGGCCGGTGCCTGCAGGCGCAGGTAAGCCTCATAGAGGATGTAGAACGCCACCCCGAACAGCAGCAATGCGTTGAACGCGGCGGCGAGGATTTCGAAGCGCGCATAGCCAAAGGTGCGCTTGCGGTCCGCAGCGCGCTTGGCCACCTGGATGGCCACCAGGGAAATGGCCAGGGCCAGGGCGTCAGTCATCATATGGGCGGCGTCGGACAACAGCGCCAGGCTGCCGGTGACAAAGGCGCCGATCACTTCGGCAATCATGAAACTGCCGGTCAGGCCCAGGGCCATCCATAACTTGCGTTCATGACCGGCGCGTACGGTGGCGTGGCTGTGTCCTGCGCTCATGGCATGTCCTCGTGGGGGGATGTGCGCTGATCATAGAGCGATAAGGGGAAACCTTTGGTATGGATTTCACAATTGTCATAACGCTGCCAGCGGGGTGTTAACCACATGGGGGAGCGGGCTTGCTCGCGAAAGCAGTGGGTCAGTCAACATCAATGTTGGCTGGGCCGACGTCTTCGCGGCGATGCGGCGATCCGACAAGCCCGCTCCCACATTTGATCTTCACTGCTGTGAGCATTGCGTTCGCTTAACTGATCGGCATTCGGGCAAGCCCGTTCCCACAGGGGGAATGCGGCGGCTTTAAAAAACCGGGCGCCGGCTAAACCGCAATGCGCTGGCCACGCCCACCGCGCCCATCACCACACAGTAGAAAACGCAGATCCACGGGCTGGTGGGCATCAAGGCGATCAGCATCAACGGCGTGGTACTCGCCCACAGCGCGTAGGCAATGTTGTAGGTAAAGGAAATCCCCGACACGCGCACCGGTGCCGGAAACAGGCTGACCATCACCGAGGGCACCGCCCCCACCACCCCGCAACTCAACCCCGCGATGGCATAGGCCGCGCCCAGCCACACGCCGCCGGCAATCAGGCTGGCATAGAGCACGGCAATGCCCACCGGCAACAGCAGGCTGTAGACCAGCACCGCGCGCCAGGCGCCGATGCGGTCCACCAGCAGGCCGGCCAGCACACAACCGATGTTCAGGAAAACGATGCCCAATGCACTCAGGGCGAAGGTGTGGCTGGGGCTCATGCCGAAGGTTTTCTGCATCATGGTCGGCGTGATCACCACCAGCACCACCACCGCTGAGGTGAGCACACAGGTCAGCAACACGGCCGGCAGCAATGCCTGGCGGTGGTCACGCAACACCGTGCGCAGCGGCAGTTCGGCGTCGGCCTGGCGGCGCGCCTGCATGGCCAGGAACACCGGGGTTTCACTCAGCCAACGCCGCAGCCACACGCCGATCACGCCAAACACACCGCCCAGCAGGAACGGAAAGCGCCAGGCGTAATCGAGGATCTGTTCAGGGGTGAACATCTGCGCCAGCAATGTCGCGGTCAAGGCCCCCAGCAGGTAACCGAAGGTCAGCCCGGCCTGCAGGAACCCCAAGGCATACCCGCGATGGCCGGCGGGCGCGTGCTCGGCGACAAACACCCAGGCGCTGGGCACTTCACCGCCCACTGCCGCGCCCTGCAGGACGCGCAGCGCCAGCAAAATCAGGGGGGCGAAATAGCCGATTTGCGCGTAGGTCGGCATGATCCCGATCAGCAGGCACGGCAAGGCCATCATCAGGATACTCAGGCTGAACACGCGCTTGCGCCCCAGGTGATCGGCAAAGTGCGCCATCAGGATCCCGCCCAGTGGGCGCGCCAGATAGCCGGTGACAAAAATCCCGAAGCTCTGCAGCAGGCGCAGCCATTCGGGCATTTCCGGGGGGAAGAACAGTTGGCTCAGGGTCAGGGCGAAAAATACGAAAATGATGAAGTCGTAGATTTCCAGGGCACCGCCCAGGGCAGCCAGCCCCAGGGTTTTGTAGTCGGAGCGGGAAAAACGCTGCGCCTGTGGATAAGCGGTGGCAGTCATGAAGAGGCTCGGCAGACAAACAAAATGGCGTGCAGGTTATGAGCTGAACCGGATCCTGGCAATCGCCGCCGATATATTCGTTTTACTCATTGATCCATGAAAATAACAACATTCCCAAATAAATAGCCGTGGGCCAAGATGCAGCGATACCTTGCCAACACCCCGACGCTTGCATAATAACTACAAGAGGTACTCCCACATGGCCGACCCTATCGAAGATAGCCGTTATGCCCGCTTTGCCCTGCGCTGCTCCAATTTTGCCGAACGCTGGTTTCCCGACTCCTGGGTGTTTGCCGCCCTGGCGGTGATCATTGTCACCGTGGCGGTTCTGGGCATGGGCGCTGCGCCCACCGACGCTGCCAAGGCCTTTGGTGATGGTTTCTGGAGCCTGATCCCGTTCACCATGCAGATGGCCTTTGTGGTGATTGGCGGCTATGTGGTGGCCAGTTCGCCGCCCGCCGTAAAGCTGATTGATCGCCTGGCACGCATCCCGAAAAACGGCCGCTCGGCCGTGGCGTGGGTGGCGCTGATCTCGATGGTCGCGTCGCTGCTCAACTGGGGCCTGTCCCTGGTGTTCGGCGGGTTGCTGGTGCGGGCCCTGGCCCGGCGCACGGATTTGCGCATGGACTATCGCGCCGCTGGCGCGGCGGCTTACCTGGGCCTGGGCGCCGTGTGGGCGCTGGGGTTGTCGTCATCGGCCGCGCAATTGCAGGCCAACCCGGCCAGCTTGCCGCCGTCGATCCTGGCGATCACCGGGACCATCCCCTTCACCGACACGATCTTTTTGTGGCAATCGGGGGTGCTGTTGCTGGCACTGATCGTGGTGTCGCTGATCATCGCCTACGTCACCGCACCGGGGCCCAACTCGGCCCGTGATGCCAAGGCCTGTGGCGTGGACCCGGCGTTCAACCTGCCCAAGCTACAACCGCCAACCCGCCCGGGGGAATGGCTGGAGCACAGCCCGCTGCTGACCATCCTCCTGGCACTGCTGGCCGCCGGCTGGCTGTTCCACGAGTTTTCGACCAAGCCTGCGATCAGCGCGATCTCGGGGCTCAACACCTATAACTTCCTGTTCCTGATGGTCGGCGCCCTGCTGCACTGGCGCCCGCGCAGTTTCCTCGACGCAGTGGCGCGCGCGGTGCCCACCACCACCGGGGTGTTGATCCAGTTCCCACTGTACGGCTCCATCGCGGCGTTGATTACCGTGGTCAAGGGCGGCGACGGCCAGACCCTGGCCCACCATATCTCGATCCTCTTCACTTCCATCGCCTCCCACGACACCTACGCGCTGCTGATGGGCGTGTACTCGGCGGTACTGGGGTTCTTTATTCCGTCGGGCGGTGGCAAGTGGATCATCGAGGCGCCCTATGTGATGCAGGTGGCCAATGACCTGCAATACCACCTGGGCTGGGCCGTGCAGATCTACAACGCCGCCGAGGCCCTGCCGAACCTGATCAACCCGTTCTATATGCTGCCATTGCTGGGGGTACTGGGGCTGAAGGCGCGGGACTTGATCGGCTTCTCGTTTGTGCAGCTGCTGGTGCACACGCCGCTGGTGTTGTTCCTGCTGTGGGCGCTGGGGACGACGTTGAAGTACATGCCGCCGGTAATGCCTTAATCATTGGACGCCGCACCCGTCGTTGTGACGGGTGCATCCAGGTCGACATTGAGCGCCGTTGTTCCCTCTGAATATTTCAGGAAGGGAACCACGCGTTAATGACGGGCCACCTAACAGTGTCTTTTAGTAGCACCAGACACTCTTCAACTTAACTAAGAGACCACAACTAATTATTTAGAGTTACAACTGGAGTCATACCGATGAATATCGCACCTACCGCTACTACGCCCACACCTCAAAACAGCGCTGAGGCTGGCAATACCCAAGATGTCAACCCACAGCAAAATCCCGCGTTGAAAAAATTCAGACAATTCAAACCGGCGTTCGGCCAGCCGGCGGGAAGAATAGTATTTGCAGAGTCAAACCCTAACAAAAACCTTTTCAAGCCTGTTGCAGCGTTTAAAGGCTGATTCCTTTATAGAGGCTGTGATCCCCCTCAAGCCCTGGAGCTTCACAGCCTGCATTGAATACTTACAAGTAACGCGACGACCTCAAGCCTAGTTGCACATTCATGGACAACCACAGCAACGCGCAGCACTTCACGTTATAGCGAGGCGGCCAGGCCCTGCAAAAAAACCGCATTTTCCGAGGCATTTTCCCGGTCAGCCGCTACTGTGTGAAGGTGGGCATTCATCCCGCGCAGACGGGCATTAGCTGACAAGGAAACATGCATGTTTAAACTGACCAGGCTGTCCTTCACCTCTGTCGCACTTGCTGTGAGCACGGTCGTACAAGCCGACGTCGAACTTGATCTGGGCACGGCACAACGGGTCACGCAATTGTTCGCCTACCCCAACAATTGCAGCGTGATCTGCTTTCGGCCGCTGACCCTGGAACAGACCGTCGAACACTATCTGACCCAGAGCCTGCAGCGCGATGGCTACAGCCGGGCCAGGGTCAGTGTGAAGACCGAACAGGGTCAGGTCCGCGCGCGCTTTACCGGGGTGCCCGATGGCTATGGGCAGCCCTTGACCGCGTTGCTGAACACCGCCGACCTGGCTTACGAGGGCGCCAGCCGGCTCAACCGCGATGGCAAGTGGCAATTTAGCTGGTACCTGTTCCTGCCGCTGGGCATGGCCCTGGAAAACCGCAAGAGCATCGAGTTGATGCACTTCCCGCCGGATTACTCCCTGACCCACTACCAGGACTATCTGGAATCAGCCACCACCGACCGTTGGGCCACGCTACTGAGCGCCAACGGTATACCGGCGACCCAGACCCCGGAATACCAGACCATCATTGATATCGCGCCCATTGCCGCCCCCTCCACGGCGGGCAAGGATCTGGAGGGGGTCTACAGCTACTTCAGCGAGTATCAGACCCGGGTTGTCCGGGAACTGAGCCTGCACCCCACTGGCCCGCTGCCCATGGTCGCTTTCGGTGCACCCGTGCGCAGTTGGATCCAGCAACACTACGGGCAAACCCTCGGGGTACTGGGCCTGACGCAAATCAGCCCGGCCGAAGGCAGTAAAGTCGCAGTGCTGGGGGCCAATCACCCCAGTTACATCTGGTACGCCGCCAACCCGGACAGCTACGACGGCGACGAACAGAAAGCCGACGAGGCCGGCTTGAAAGTCATGGGCCAGGACTTGAGCGCGGCCTGCTGGCAAGCCGGGATGGGGCAAAAGCCTGCCAGCGACCCCAATGTGTTGCTCAAGGGCTGCATGAACACCTGGCAGGTGACGCGCAAGGAGCAGACCTGCGAATTGTTCTACACCTCGGTGCGCGAATTGTCCGCCGAGCAGGCCAAGGAAAAATGCACCAGCGCCTCGATCAAGCCCCAGCTCAAGCGCCTGAAAAGCCCTCTGCCAGAAGCTTCTGTCGCGGCGCCGGCGCTGTAGGCTCCTGCCCTTATCGCCAGTGTCTTACGCAAAAAAGCCGATACCTACTGTCAGATTTGACAGTAGATATCGGCTTTTTTTTGCGCAAACCTTGAGCGGTGCCCATTTGCTGCAAGACTGGCAGTCATAGCAACACCAGGAGGTCGATGCAGCCCGACAAGGAATGCTATGAAAACCCAGATCATGGAAGAGGCGCCCGCTGCGGCCAGTGACTGTCTGTACCCCTTCGCAGCACTGTTGGCGAAAAAAGGTTACCCCTCGCGTCAAAACTTTGAGGTGGTACACACCCGCAATGGGCGCGGAACCGGGATCAAGGCCAAAGTGGCCTTCGACAGCCGTGTGCGAATCGCCAAAATTTCCGGGCACGCCCTGGGTGAACGGCGCTTGCACACGCTGCAGGTGTCTTCACGCATCCACTTGTACGACCCGTGGTTCAGCGGCCTGCTCCTGCATTCGTGCGATCCGAATGTGTTCCTCGACATCAGCGAGCTGGAGCTATGGTCGATCCAGGCCATCCGCCCTGGCACGCTGCTGACCATGGATTACGCCACCACCGAGGATGTGCTGTACCGGCAGTTCCCGTGCCGTTGCGGCGCGGGGAACTGCCGGGGCTGGATCACCGGCATGAAAGAGCCGCTTAACCGGGAAGGCCAACTGTTTATGGAACAGTGGCGCCAGCGCAAACGCTCTTAAAGGGCCTCCACCGGACGCAGGCGGTACTGCGGCGGCAGTTGCTCGAAGCCGGTGATGGTGGCGTTGAGGCTTTTCCAGCGGCCGTCCTTGATCCCGTAGATGCACCCGTGGATCGATAGGCTCTGCCCGCGATGCCAGGCGTTCTGCACGATGCTGGTGTGACCGACATTGGCGACTTGCTGGATGACATTGAGTTCACACAGGCGATCGACCCGTTCTTCTTCGGTAGGTAACTGGGCCAGTACTTCGCGGTTCTCGTAGTACAGGTCGCGGATCGACCGCAACCAACCGTCGATCAGGCCGAACTGGCGGTCCTGCATCGAGGCGCGCACGCCGCCGCAGCCATAGTGGCCAGTGACCAGGATATGTTTGACCTTGAGCACATCCACAGCGTACTGGATCACCGACAGGCAGTTGAGGTCGGTGTGCAGCACCACATTGGCCACGTTACGGTGCACAAACAGGTCGCCCGGCAACATGCCGACGATCTCGTTGGCCGGCACCCGGGCGTCCGAACAGCCGATCCACAGGTATTCCGGGGTCTGCTGGCGGGCGAGCTTGGCGAAGAATTCGGGATCTTCCTGTTTGATCGCATCCGCCCAGCGTTCGTTGTTATCAAGCAGGTCTTGTAGTTCGTTCATCAGGGAAAGCCTCAGGAATGATGCGCAGCTTTGACAGACGACCGCCCGTCCGGGTCACGCCGTCTATAAAGATAGCCGGTCGGTAATGACTTGAATCTTGGGGCGCCCTGCCTGTCCACACACTATAAGCCCCACAGTATGAGGATTGACCATGACTGAATCACGACGTCCGTACGGCGCTACGCAGCCCGAACCGATTGATGACAACGAAGATCGCATGGGCTCGATGCGGGAGCTGGATTTTGACGAGGAGACGCCGACGGCGGAAATCGGCGATGAGATCCCCCGTGCCGAGCGCGAGCAGCTGATGCCCGACGAACGGGTACGCGAGGCTGGGATGACTGGGGCTTCGACGGCGGATCATGAATCCACGGATGATGATATGAGCCCCGAAACGCTGATTCAGGAAGACGGCGCGCGCGATGCCCTGGAAGAAGGTGAAGACGAACCGGCCGATTGGGACCTGAGCATCGTCGATGAAGATGAGATTGGCGGCGGTAATGGGTTGGATGAGGCAGAGCTGGCGGACATTGATCCGGTCGACGGCAACCGCTGACACAGCGCCAGACTTATGGTGAAGCATGGCGGTGTGGGAGCTGGCTTGCCTGCTCCCACAGGGGATCGTGTGTGTTAGTCGACCAGGGTGCAGGCCATGACGACTGCGTCTTCGCGGCCACCGACGGCCGGGTAGTAGTCGCGACGACGGCCAATTTCATTGAAACCGTAGCGCTCATACAGGCGGAAAGCCCCGGTATTGCTGTCGCGCACTTCCAGGAAGCACTCCCGTGCATGGGCGGCATACGCCCGCGACATCAGATGCTCCAGCAAGGCCAGGCCCAGGCCACGCCCTTGGTTTTCCGGCTTGACGGTGATGTTCAGCAAATGCGCTTCATCGAGGATGATCTGCACCACGCCGTGGCCCACTTGTTGCTCGCCTTCGAACATCAACCAGATCTGGTACTTGCCCAGCCCATCGAGAAAGATGCCCCGGGTCCAGGGGTGGCTGAACGCCGCGTATTCGATTTTCAGCACGGCGTCGAGGTCAGCCTCGGTCATCGGGCGGAAGGATAAAGCCTCACTCATCGGTTGTTTTCCAGCGCGCCATCAGCCGGCGCATGGCTTGCCAGACATCAGCCTTACGCTGTGGCTCTTCCATTAATAATTCCAGGCCCGGCAAGGCCCAGACCGAGCCCAGGCCTTCGACCTGCAGTTCGCGGTACCAGGCCTCGGCGTCGGCTTCGCCGGCAAACCGCACGGCCGGCAGGCCGATCAGCCACAGGCACACGCAGGGTTCGTCTTCCAGGCGGGCCGAGACAAAACCTTGCACAAAATCACGCGCGGCGTCCGGGCCCTGGTCCATATTGCCGCGCACCAGCAGCGGCCAGCGCACGGGCTCGCCGACGATCTGCGGGCTGTCGGGCAGGCCGGCGGCGCGCAGCATGTCCTTGAGCAGCAGGTAGGCCGGGTCACGCGTCTGGAAGCGCTCGCCGGTCGGCAACTCGACCAGCAACAGGCAACGCCCGGCCCGCAGCAACTGCAGGGCAAAACGCGGTGGCGGCACGACCGGGGCCTTGGCCACCGGGGCCGGGGCATCGTCGGCCACGGCAGCGGGCTTGGGCGCGGTCGAGGGGCGTGGTACTTCGATCTTGACCCGCTCCGACGGCCGCACAGGCACCTCGGCCACGGGTTTGACCAGCGCAACCGGCGCCGCCGCTTCCTCACCCGAGGCGTCGAACGGCTCGAAGGCTTCCAGCGCCTGCAGCAGTTCGGGCCGCGACGGCGCGGCAAAGGGCAATTCGGTGCGCGGCAGCCAGTTGACCACCTGCATGGCAGTCAAGTAAGCGCGACGTCGGGACTCGATAAGCAAGGCTCGGCCACTTGTGGATAACTAAAGAGCGCAGATTCTACCGCCCTTCGACGATGATCGCCCACCGTTGATGACTTTCTCTGCATTGCTGACCGCCCATCGCGAACGCGCCCTGACCGGCTGTGGATAAATCCCGCGCCTGATGCAGTACAATCGCTGCTTTTAATTCGCCAACCAGCCGGCCATTCCGATGATCGAACCCAAGCGCGTCTTGCGCGCCCTCGCCGAACACTGGGCCCTGCTTGAGCCACTGTGCGAACACTTCGACCAAGGCACCCTGAGCCTTGGCGAGTTGCGCGCGCAACTGGCCGCCCAACAACTGGACAGCACGCCACAGGACATCACCAACCTGCTGGACGTGTGGATTCGCCTGGATATCCTGGTGCCTGTCGCCAAGAGCCCGAACCGTTTCGAGCTCAACGCGCAGATCCATGACTTCCTGGCCTATCTTCGCAAGGAGCACCGGCTAGGCCTGTGCCTGGAAATCGAAGCCTACCTGCGCCACCTCGAGCGCCTGGCCGGTTATATCCAGGACGCCTTCGACATCCGCGACGGCCACGACCTGGCCCGCCAACTGCGGCTGCTGGACATGCGCGTGCGCGACGTGCTGAAAAAACTCGCCAATGACGAACAGGCCCTCGCTGCCGTGGCCGACCGGGCCAAGACCAGCGACCGGCAGATCCCGTTGCGCCAGCGTTATGCCGAGGTCCTGGCGACCTGGGACGAGTACGTCGAGCCGATGATCCAACTGGTGAACGCCGACGGCGCCTTCGAGCAAGGCGTGCGCAAGGTAGAGAACGTGCTGTTGCGCATGCTCACCGAGCAGCAACGCCTGGGCCACCTGGTGGACGACGACATGTTGCTGCGCACCCACGCGCGCATCCTCGAAATGCAGACCAGCGCCCAGTTGACCTTGCGCCATGCCCGGGAACTGCTGCTGCCGCTGCGCGAAGAAGCGCGCCGGCACAACGCCGTGACCCGTGGCGCAGCGCTGGCCCTGTCGGCGATCCGGCGCAAGGGCCTGGACGCGGTGCCGCAAGCGGCGATGCCGATGTTTACCCGGCCACAGAGCACCTTCCTCGGCAGCGCCAGCCAAGTGGAAGCCTATGTGTATGCCCTGGCGAATTTCGAACCCAAGCCGGCGCGCTTCCCCAAGGCCCACAAATCCCACAAGGGCGAAGCCCAGCGTGCGCCGCGCACGGTCAAGGAGATGCTCGAGCGCTGCGAAGACGCACTGCCGATGCCCGACCTGATGACCTGGCTGCTGGAACAGGAACCAGACGGGGCCACCGACGAGTTGCTGTACTGGTTCTCGCGTTTGTCGCGGGAGAAGCGTTTCAAGCGCGAGCGCCTGGAACGCCGGGATTACCATACTCACGAGCACCAGGTCAGCCTGCGCTCATTCGCCCTGCTCCCGGCCAGCACCGACGTAGCCGAGAATTCTGCGAGCACACCTTATGCATCTTGATCTATCCGAACTGTCCCAGCTGGCGCCGATCTTTCGCGAGCTGTTCAAGGGTTACCACGTCAGCCGCCGCGACCCGGAGCTGTACGCGCAACTGTCGAACTTCCAGGACCAGTACCGCACGCTGTTCAAGGCCCTGGGCTTTGAGTTGGTGTGCGATACCCGGGGTTTCTACTACTTCGTACCCGACTCGGCCATCGCCAGCGCGCAGGTTAACAAGACTGCGCAACGCCTGGCGCTGTTCACTTTCATCATTGTCGAGCACCTGGCCGATCAGGGCCGCGACCCGATTGCCGTGCTCGACGGCGGCAGCCTGGGCCGCGATGAACTGCCCTCCTTGCTGGAGAAGTACCGCGACCTGTTTATCCAGGCCGAAGTGCAGACCCAGGAAGAACTGGAAGAAAAAATCATGCGCCGCATGACCCAGCTCGGGTTTGCCAGTGAAGACAACGGCGTCTATCGCTTCCTGCCGCCGATGCACCGCTTCCTTGATGTGTGCCTGTCGGTCCAGGCCGACCGCGACCTGGCAGCCAGCGTGCACAGCGTGCTGCCGTTGCCAGCGCCGGTGATCATCGACGAAGACAGCGATGAAAAACTGCTGCAGACCGATGACCCGCTGGACTTGAGCGAATTTGAAAGCGAAGAAGATGCCCTCGCCCGCGCCATTGCCGAAGAACAGGAGACCGATGCATGAGCAAGGAACGCTACGGCATTCGCCGCTTCGCCCTATTGAATACCGCCGGCTACAGCCTGGGCCTGTTCCCGCTGGAAGAGCCGCTGTCGGTGTATGGCGCGAACAACCTCGGTAAGTCGGCGTCGATCAACGCCTTGCAGTTCCCGATCCTGGCGCGCATGTCGGACATGAGCTTTGGCAAGTACACCCTGGAACAGTCGCGGCGCTTCTACTTCGCCACCGACACCAGCTACATCCTCGTCGAAGTCTCGCTGCCCCACGGCCCGCACGTGATTGGCGTGGTCGGCCGCGGCCCGGGCGGTGGTTTCGGCCACCAGTTCTTTGCCTACGCCGGCAAGCTGGACCTGGCCCACTACCAGAAGAACGACACCTGCCTGCGCCAGAAAGAGCTGTTCACCAACCTTGAGCGCGAGGGCCTGAAGGCTTACGAGCTCAAGCCCGACGAACTGCGGCGCTTGCTGGTCGGCGGCCATACGTCGATCCCGCTGGACCTGACCCTGATTCCGCTGCGCTCCACCAGCGAGCAGAGCCTGAAAACCTTCCGTGCGCTGTTTATCAACCTGCTGCACATGCGCGAAATCACCGCGGCCAAGCTCAAGCAGCTGTTCCTCGATGCCTTCGAACACAGCCTGCGCTCCGGCAGCGTGGATTACATCGCCGCGTGCGAAGAAGCGTTCCGCGATGTACGACGCATGGAGCAGGACTACAACTCCCTGGTGGCCGCCGGCCCTCTGGTCGAGACGCTGTCCAACGGCGTGAAGCAGCGGGAAATCCTGCGCGGCAAGTTGCATCGCCTGTCGCCGTTGCTCGACTCACTGCTGGGCACCTGGTCGGACTATGCCAATGCACGCAAGGAAGAGCTGACGATCCAGGCCGAACACTACCGCAACGAGCAGGACGCGCTGCAGAACGATCAGCGCGGCGGCACCCAGGAGCTGATGCGCCTGGAGCGGGAAATCAGCGGCATTCAACGCTGGCTGGGCGAGTTGTCGGTGCTCAAGCATCGCTTTGCCCTGGTGGATGACGTCAAGGTCCTGGAGCAGCAACTGCTGGCGGCCAAGGATGCCCACGACGAACTGGCCGGCGCCCTGGCGCAATCGCGACAGTTCAGTGCCGAGGACCTGGACGAACGCCTGCGTGACCTGGAAAAACGCCTGAAGTCGGTCAAGCAGCAACTCGATCACGCCGACAACAACAGCTACGCCAAACTGCGGGAAGAATTCTCACAGCAGGACGTCGAGCGTCTGATGCGTCTGTTCAACAGTTCGTTGTTCAGCCTGCCGCTGGGCGAGCATGGCATCACCCTGGATGAAGACGGCCAGTGGGTCAAATCCCTGGAGCTGATCCTCGATGGCTTCACCGGCGAGCGCTTTGAAGTGCCGGGGCTGTCCATCGACATCTCGCACATCGAGCCGCCGGCCTTGCAGGCCCTGGCGGACCGCGCGGCGTTGCGCGACCAGAAGGAGCGCCTGGAAAAAGAACTCAAGCAACTCAAGACCCAGCAGGCCGTGGCCTCGGACCGCGCGGCGAGCAAGACCCAGACCGAAGCGCTGTACCAGCAGGTACTCGATGCGCAGAAAGCCCTGGAAGACTTCCGCCGCGCCCAGACCCTGAGTGCCGAGGAAGGCGAGAAACTGGAAAACCTGGCGCAGATGGAAGCGGCCCAGGATGAACTGAAGCGCTCCAGTGATGCGTTCACCGAACGCGTCCAGCAATTGTCGGCCAAGTTGCAACTGGTCGGCCGGCAGATCGGTGATATGGAAGCCAAGCAGCGCACCCTGGATGACGCCTTGCGCCGTCGTCAGCTGCTGCCGGCCGACTTGCCGTTCGGCACGCCGTTCATGGACCCGATCGACGATTCCATGGACAACCTGCTGCCGCTGCTCAACGACTATCAGGACAGCTGGCAGGGCTTGCAGCGCGCTGACGGGCAGATCGACGCGCTGTACGCCCAGGTGCGCCTCAAGGGCGTGGCCAAGTTCGACAGTGAAGACGATATGGAGCGTCGCCTGCACCTGTTGATCAATGCGTATGCGCACCGTACCGACGAAGCCCTGACCCTGGGCAAGGCACGCCGTGCAGCGGTGACGGATATCGCGCGGACCCTGCGCAATATCCGCAGCGACTACGACAGCCTTGAGCACCAGTTGGCCCTGTTCAACCGCGAGATCAACAAGCGCCAGGTATCCAACCTGCAGAGCTTCCGTATCGTGTTGGCGCCGAACAAGGAAGCGCTCAAGCATATCGACCAGATCATTCACAGTGCCGGTCAGTATGAGGAAGGCGAAACCCTCTCGGTGTTCGATCTCAGCCAAAGTGCCGAGCAGGACAACAAGAACGAAGAGGCCAAGGAATACCTGGCACGCCTGGTCGCTGCCAATCATAACCAACTGGGGCTCAAGGACCTGTTCGAACTGGCGTTCGAGATCACCAAGGTCAATGGCCAGCCGATCATTCACACCGACATTGATGGCGCCGCGTCCAACGGCACCACCATGACCATCAAGGCGCTGACCAACATGTACTTGTTGCTGCACTTGATGGACCGCGACCAGGCCGGTCGCGTGCGCCTGCCGTACTACCTCGACGAAGCGGCGGATATCGACGAGAAGAACCAGGCAGCACTGCTGGAGACCAGCCTGCAACTGGGCTTTGTGCCGATCCTGGCCAGTGTGAAGCCGCAGGTCTCCGCCCAGGTGGCGATCGACCTGGAAGGCGGCAGCGGGCCGAACGGGATCTACATTGATGAGGCGGACTGGAAGTACATTCGCCGGCATGATGCGGTGAAGGCGACGGTGAATGTGCAGGCGGATGAGCCGGAGTTGGATGAGGTCTGATCCGCGCTGTTGAAATACAAAAAGGCCGCGATCCTATGGATCGCGGCCTTTTTTGTGGGCGGGTTATGCGGTGTTGGTGGGGGCGCTATTTACCCAGGGGGATCTTCGGCGCCCAGATCAGCCACTCGTCTTCGAACTTGTCGAACAACGGGAAGGTCTGCTCGGGCAGCGCCGGGTTGCCCATGCGCTCGCCATCCGGCGTGGCAAAGGCGATACCGCCCTGGACCAGGGTTTCCAGGGACTCGGTGCGCACTGTCGCGCCCTTGAACAGGCCAAAGTCCAGGCCAAAGCCGCTGCTGTTCCAGAAACGGCTACCGCCGCGAACCAGCGGAGCGTATTTGGGCTCGATCAGCACATGGATCAGCACACGGTCAGCGGTCTTGCCCAACTCGTAGCCGGTGACCTTGCCGACTGTGACTTCCCGGTAGGTGACTGGCACGCCGACTTTCAACGAGCCACGGCGGGCGGCGCTGAGTACCAGGCTCAAGCCGGCTTCTTGCACGTTGCTCTCTGGCGGTTGGGCCAGGGCCACGAAGTTCTTTTGCGCACCGGTGCTTTTCACCGCCGGCAGCACTTCGATGTATTGGCCGGTGACCAGGGTTTCCAGGTTGGCGGTCTTCATCAGGCCCAACTCGGGCTTGACCACCCAGAACTGGCTGCCGGTACGGGCGATCCGCTCAGGGACTTCGGTGATGCGCGCAGTGAGCATCACCGACTGCATGTCCGGGCTCAGGTCAACGCTTTCAATCTTGCCAACGTCCAGGCCTTTGAAGCGAATCGGCGTATCGGTGCGCAGGCCATCGGCGCGGTCAACCTTGATCGTGATCAGGGTGCCACGCTGGGTGGAGGCTTCGTGATCGGCAAACAGGCGGAAACGCGGAATGCGATTTCTCAGCGGTACGTTCGGCTCTGGGGTCTCAAAGGCAATCCCCCCGGCCATCAGGCTTTGCAGGGATTCGCTTTTGACCTGGATGCCGCCGGTGAGCCCGCCGGTCAGGGTCACGCCACTGGCGTTCCAGAAGCGCGTCGAACCGTTGACCAGGCCTTCATATTCCTTCTCGATATGCACGCCGATCACCAGTTGCTTGCGCTTGCGCGAAAACTGGTAGCTCTGCACCGAACCGACCTTGACCTGTTTGTAGAGGATCGGGCTGCCAACTTCCAGGGAGCCGAGGCTTTCTGTGAGCAGGACCAGGTGCAAGCCAGGGGAGCGCAGGTCCAGCGGTGGCGCCTTGGCCCGGGCCACAAACTCGCGCTGGGGGTTTGCGCCTTTGTCACCAGGGCGGATGGCAATGTAATTGCCCTTGACCAAGGCTTCCAGGCCGGTGATGCCCGCCAGGGAGATGGATGGCTTGACCACCCAGAACTGGGTGCCCTCCACCAGGTAATCTTCGGCCAATGGGTCGAGGGTCAAGTCGGCGCTGGCGCTGGACAGGTCAGAGTCAACCTTCAGGGCCTTGAGGCTGCCGACCTGGATGCCTTTGTACATCACCGGCGTACGACCGGCTTGCAAGCCCTCGAAGTCACTGAGCTTAACCTTGATGCGGATCCCTGCGGCGGCGGCATCGAAGTCTTCGTACAGGCGGAACGGCAGGCTCGGGTCGGTGGGCGGGCTGTCTTTGCGGTTCTCTGGCGTAGCGAAGGCAATCCCCCCGGCGACGATGCTGGCCAGGGACTCGCTGCGCACTTTGACCCCGGAGAGGTTGGCGTCGATGCTGATGCCGCTGGCATTCCAGAAACGCGTATGTTTGCGCACCAGGCTGGCGTAGGTCGGCTCGATATAGACCTTGATCTCGACGGTGTTCTGATCAGCCGACAGCAGGTAGCTTTTGACCTGGCCGACCTGGATCTGTTTGTAGAACACCGGGCTGCCACGGTCCAGCGAGCCAAGCCGCTCGGCCTTGACCGTCAGGTGCAGGCCGGGCTTGGCGTCGGATAATGGGGGCTCTTCGGAGAGCGCCTTGAATTTACGCGTGGGCTCACCGTCGCCGGGGCTGGCGGCGATGTAATTGCCCGAGACCAGAGTTTCCAGGCCAGTAATCCCGGCCAGGCTGACGCTAGGCTTGACCAGCCAGAAGCGCGTATTGGCCTTGAGGTATTGCTCGACATCCTTGTTCATCTCAATAGTCGCAATCACCCCACGATTGCTGCCCTCGTCATCCAATGCCAAGGTCTTGACCTTGCCCACGGTCATGCCTTTGTAGACCACTTCGGTCTTGTTGACCTGGATGCCTTCACCGCTTTCAAAGCGCACCTGGATCTCGATGCCCGTCTGGGTATAGGCGCGCCATCCGAGCCAGCCGCCGATCACCAGGGCGATCAACGGCAGTACCCAAATGGCCGACCAGTTCGAAGCGGGGCGGGTTTTAGCCTTTGGCAAATCAGTCATGGTCGTCGTCCGACTCCGTGTTATCCCAAATCAGTCGGGGATCGAAAGTTACTGCGGCAAGCATCGTCAAGATCACCACACTGGCGAACGCCACGGCACCGAGATTGGCCTCGATACTGGCTAGTCGCCCAAAGTTAACGACCGCCACCAGAATGGCGATCACGAAGATATCCAGCATGGACCAGCGACCGATAAACTCGATAAAGCGGTACATGATAATGCGTTGTCGGGCGGAAAGCGGCTGGTGACGTTGCACCGAGAACAGCAGCAGTGCGATGCCTACCAGCTTGAAGGTCGGCACCAGGATACTGGCAATAAACACCACGGCGGCAATCGGGAACATGCCGTGCTGAACCAGTTCGATCACGCCGGACATGATGGTGCTTGGAGCGCCCTGCCCCAGTGAGTTAACCGTCATGATTGGCAACAGGTTAGCCGGGATGTACAGAATTGCCGCAGTAATCAGCAACGCCCAGGTGCGCATCAGGCTGTTCGGCCGGCGCGCATGGACCAGGGCACCACAACGGGTGCAGGTTTGCTCGTCGGTGTCCGGGTCCTGCCTGTTCAGTTCGTGGCATTCGGTACAGATCAGAATGCCAGCATCAATCGCCCGCATGTTCGTCCTCCCCGGACAACGCTTGCCAGATCTGATGGGGTGACATCACCACCTCCAGCAGTACCTGGACCATCAACAGGCTGATAAAACAGGCCAGTCCCAGGCCTACGCTAAGGGCAGCCATATCGGCCAATTTTACAATCGCCACCAGCACGCCCATCAAGTAGACCTCCAGCATCCCCCAATCGCGCATATGGTGATAAATACGGTATAGCAACAGGCCATAACTGCGGCCTATGTTCCAGCGGATACTGAGCAGCACCGCAAGCTGGCAGAGCAGCTTGAGCAACGGAATGCCCATGCTGCACAGGAACACCACCACCGCCACGCCTTGCATGCCGGTATTGAACAGGGCAACTACACCGCTCCAGACCGTGTCCTGCGAAGACTGCCCGAGTAGATTGAGCTGCATGATGGGTAGAAAGTTCGCCGGGATGTACAGCAATAGCGCTGCGATCACCAAGGCAAGGCTGCGCTCTACGACATTGTAGCGGTGGGCGTACATCTCATAACCACAGCGTGGACACAGGGCCTTTTCACCGTGCGCAAGCTCTGGCTTGCGCATCAGCAAGTCGCACTCGTGGCAGGCAACCAGGTCCTCCAGCGGTAGGTCGGACACCTGGGTGGTATCAACCGGGTCGGACATATAGGACTCTAAGACAAAATGATCAGGTGTCTATTCTAGTGTTCTGGTTCAGAAATAACTGTGCAAATTTGTCGGGATCAAGCGATGGCGATAGGCCAGAACCTTTTCGACCGCCCAAAACAAAACCCCAACTGCTTTCGCAATTGGGGTTTCGGAATTTAATCTTGACGATGACCTACTCTCACATGGGGAAACCCCACACTACCATCGGCGATGCATCGTTTCACTACTGAGTTCGGGATGGGATCAGGTGGTTCCAATGCTCTATGGTCGTCAAGAAATTCGGGTACTGAGTCGTGACCAGATGGTCTCGCTTCAGCAAATTGGGTATGTGATAGCTTTCGGTGTTTTGTGAGATTCGAACTTTCGGTTCATTTCGTCTTCACACACCGCAATCTGATGCTTTTGCTTGTTTCCAAGTCAAGAGTAGTCAAATTGCTTGGGTGTTATATGGTCAAGCCTCACGGGCAATTAGTATTGGTTAGCTCAACGCCTCACAGCGCTTACACACCCAACCTATCAACGTCGTAGTCTTCGACGGCCCTTCAGGGAACTCAAGGTTCCAGTGAGATCTCATCTTGAGGCTAGTTTCCCGCTTAGATGCTTTCAGCGGTTATCTATTCCGAACATAGCTACCCGGCAATGCCACTGGCGTGACAACCGGAACACCAGAGGTTCGTCCACTCCGGTCCTCTCGTACTAGGAGCAGCCCCTCTCAAATCTCAAACGTCCACGGCAGATAGGGACCGAACTGTCTCACGACGTTCTAAACCCAGCTCGCGTACCACTTTAAATGGCGAACAGCCATACCCTTGGGACCGGCTTCAGCCCCAGGATGTGATGAGCCGACATCGAGGTGCCAAACACCGCCGTCGATATGAACTCTTGGGCGGTATCAGCCTGTTATCCCCGGAGTACCTTTTATCCGTTGAGCGATGGCCCTTCCATACAGAACCACCGGATCACTAAGACCTACTTTCGTACCTGCTCGACGTGTCTGTCTCGCAGTCAAGCGCGCTTTTGCCTTTATACTCTACGACCGATTTCCGACCGGTCTGAGCGCACCTTCGTACTCCTCCGTTACTCTTTAGGAGGAGACCGCCCCAGTCAAACTACCCACCATACACTGTCCTCGATCCGGATAACGGACCTGAGTTAGAACCTCAAAGTTGCCAGGGTGGTATTTCAAGGTTGGCTCCACGCGAACTGGCGTCCACGCTTCAAAGCCTCCCACCTATCCTACACAAGCAAATTCAAAGTCCAGTGCAAAGCTATAGTAAAGGTTCACGGGGTCTTTCCGTCTAGCCGCGGATACACTGCATCTTCACAGCGATTTCAATTTCACTGAGTCTCGGGTGGAGACAGCGCCGCCATCGTTACGCCATTCGTGCAGGTCGGAACTTACCCGACAAGGAATTTCGCTACCTTAGGACCGTTATAGTTACGGCCGCCGTTTACCGGGGCTTCGATCAAGAGCTTCGCGTTAGCTAACCCCATCAATTAACCTTCCGGCACCGGGCAGGCGTCACACCCTATACGTCCACTTTCGTGTTTGCAGAGTGCTGTGTTTTTAATAAACAGTCGCAGCGGCCTGGTATCTTCGACCGGCATGAGCTTACGGAGCAAGTCCTTCACCCTCACCGGCGCACCTTCTCCCGAAGTTACGGTGCCATTTTGCCTAGTTCCTTCACCCGAGTTCTCTCAAGCGCCTTGGTATTCTCTACCCAACCACCTGTGTCGGTTTGGGGTACGGTTCCTGGTTACCTGAAGCTTAGAAGCTTTTCTTGGAAGCATGGCATCAACCACTTCGTCATCTAAAAGATGACTCGTCATCAGCTCTCGGCCTTAGAATCCCGGATTTACCTAAGATTCCAGCCTACCACCTTAAACTTGGACAACCAACGCCAAGCTGGCCTAGCCTTCTCCGTCCCTCCATCGCAATAACCAGAAGTACAGGAATATTAACCTGTTTTCCATCGACTACGCTTTTCAGCCTCGCCTTAGGGACCGACTAACCCTGCGTCGATTAACGTTGCGCAGGAAACCTTGGTCTTTCGGCGTGGGTGTTTTTCACACCCATTGTCGTTACTCATGTCAGCATTCGCACTTCTGATACCTCCAGCAAGCTTCTCAACTCACCTTCACAGGCTTACAGAACGCTCCTCTACCGCATCATCCGAAGATGATACCCGTAGCTTCGGTGTATGGTTTGAGCCCCGTTACATCTTCCGCGCAGGCCGACTCGACTAGTGAGCTATTACGCTTTCTTTAAAGGGTGGCTGCTTCTAAGCCAACCTCCTAGCTGTCTAAGCCTTCCCACATCGTTTCCCACTTAACCATAACTTTGGGACCTTAGCTGACGGTCTGGGTTGTTTCCCTTTTCACGACGGACGTTAGCACCCGCCGTGTGTCTCCCATGCTCGGCACTTGTAGGTATTCGGAGTTTGCATCGGTTTGGTAAGTCGGGATGACCCCCTAGCCGAAACAGTGCTCTACCCCCTACAGTGATACATGAGGCGCTACCTAAATAGCTTTCGAGGAGAACCAGCTATCTCCGAGCTTGATTAGCCTTTCACTCCGATCCACAGGTCATCCGCTAACTTTTCAACGGTAGTCGGTTCGGTCCTCCAGTTAGTGTTACCCAACCTTCAACCTGCCCATGGATAGATCGCCCGGTTTCGGGTCTATTCCCAGCGACTAGACGCCCTATTAAGACTCGCTTTCGCTACGCCTCCCCTATTCGGTTAAGCTCGCCACTGAAAATAAGTCGCTGACCCATTATACAAAAGGTACGCAGTCACCCAACAAAGTGGGCTCCCACTGCTTGTACGCATACGGTTTCAGGATCTATTTCACTCCCCTCTCCGGGGTTCTTTTCGCCTTTCCCTCACGGTACTAGTTCACTATCGGTCAGTCAGTAGTATTTAGCCTTGGAGGATGGTCCCCCCATATTCAGACAAAGTTTCTCGTGCTCCGTCCTACTCGATTTCATGACTAAGAGATTTTCGCGTACAGGGCTATCACCCACTATGGCCGCACTTTCCAGAGCGTTCCGCTAATCTCAAAGCCACTTAAGGGCTAGTCCCCGTTCGCTCGCCACTACTAAGGGAATCTCGGTTGATTTCTTTTCCTCAGGGTACTTAGATGTTTCAGTTCCCCTGGTTCGCCTCTTAAGCCTATGTATTCAGCTTAAGATAACCATCTTATGATGGCTGGGTTCCCCCATTCAGACATCTCCGGATCAAAGTCTGTTTGCCGACTCCCCGAAGCTTTTCGCAGGCTACCACGTCTTTCATCGCCTCTGACTGCCAAGGCATCCACCGTATGCGCTTCTTCACTTGACCATATAACCCCAAGCAATCTGGTTATACTGTGAAGACGACATTCGCCGAAAATTCGATAATACTCAATTTGAGTAACTCACAAATTTTACCTTAGCCTGATCCGTTACCAGTGAAAGTAACGTTCAGTCTATCTTTCTATCACATACCCAAATTTTTAAAGAACGAACTAGTCAAAGACTAGAAATCAACATTCACCATCGCATGGATGGAATGCTCATTTCTAAGCTTTATACAAACAGAAGCAGTAGTGGTGGAGCCAAGCGGGATCGAACCGCTGACCTCCTGCGTGCAAGGCAGGCGCTCTCCCAGCTGAGCTATGGCCCCGTATTTCTACAGGCGTTTCCCACACAAAATTGGTGGGTCTGGGCAGATTCGAACTGCCGACCTCACCCTTATCAGGGGTGCGCTCTAACCAACTGAGCTACAGACCCAATTTTGGGCTGCTTCTTTCGTCTTCTTCAATGAATCAAGCAATTCGTGTGGGAACTTATGGAGCAGCTGATGTCGTCGATTAAGGAGGTGATCCAGCCGCAGGTTCCCCTACGGCTACCTTGTTACGACTTCACCCCAGTCATGAATCACACCGTGGTAACCGTCCTCCCGAAGGTTAGACTAGCTACTTCTGGTGCAACCCACTCCCATGGTGTGACGGGCGGTGTGTACAAGGCCCGGGAACGTATTCACCGCGACATTCTGATTCGCGATTACTAGCGATTCCGACTTCACGCAGTCGAGTTGCAGACTGCGATCCGGACTACGATCGGTTTTGTGGGATTAGCTCCACCTCGCGGCTTGGCAACCCTCTGTACCGACCATTGTAGCACGTGTGTAGCCCAGGCCGTAAGGGCCATGATGACTTGACGTCATCCCCACCTTCCTCCGGTTTGTCACCGGCAGTCTCCTTAGAGTGCCCACCATTACGTGCTGGTAACTAAGGACAAGGGTTGCGCTCGTTACGGGACTTAACCCAACATCTCACGACACGAGCTGACGACAGCCATGCAGCACCTGTCTCAATGTTCCCGAAGGCACCAATCTATCTCTAGAAAGCTCATTGGATGTCAAGGCCTGGTAAGGTTCTTCGCGTTGCTTCGAATTAAACCACATGCTCCACCGCTTGTGCGGGCCCCCGTCAATTCATTTGAGTTTTAACCTTGCGGCCGTACTCCCCAGGCGGTCAACTTAATGCGTTAGCTGCGCCACTAAGAGCTCAAGGCTCCCAACGGCTAGTTGACATCGTTTACGGCGTGGACTACCAGGGTATCTAATCCTGTTTGCTCCCCACGCTTTCGCACCTCAGTGTCAGTATCAGTCCAGGTGGTCGCCTTCGCCACTGGTGTTCCTTCCTATATCTACGCATTTCACCGCTACACAGGAAATTCCACCACCCTCTACCATACTCTAGTCAGTCAGTTTTGAATGCAGTTCCCAGGTTGAGCCCGGGGATTTCACATCCAACTTAACTAACCACCTACGCGCGCTTTACGCCCAGTAATTCCGATTAACGCTTGCACCCTCTGTATTACCGCGGCTGCTGGCACAGAGTTAGCCGGTGCTTATTCTGTCGGTAACGTCAAAATTGCAGAGTATTAATCTACAACCCTTCCTCCCAACTTAAAGTGCTTTACAATCCGAAGACCTTCTTCACACACGCGGCATGGCTGGATCAGGCTTTCGCCCATTGTCCAATATTCCCCACTGCTGCCTCCCGTAGGAGTCTGGACCGTGTCTCAGTTCCAGTGTGACTGATCATCCTCTCAGACCAGTTACGGATCGTCGCCTTGGTGAGCCATTACCCCACCAACTAGCTAATCCGACCTAGGCTCATCTGATAGCGCAAGGCCCGAAGGTCCCCTGCTTTCTCCCGTAGGACGTATGCGGTATTAGCGTCCGTTTCCGAACGTTATCCCCCACTACCAGGCAGATTCCTAGGCATTACTCACCCGTCCGCCGCTCTCAAGAGAAGCAAGCTTCTCTCTACCGCTCGACTTGCATGTGTTAGGCCTGCCGCCAGCGTTCAATCTGAGCCATGATCAAACTCTTCAGTTCAAACATCTTTGGGTTTTTAAGAAACCCTAAACTTGGCTCAGCAATCGTTGGTTACATCTTTGATTTCTCGCGGAGTAACTTGTGATGCTGATAATCTTGTTGACTATCAGTCTGACTCCACAAGCACCCACACGAATTGCTTGATTCAGTTGTTAAAGAGCGGTTGGTTAAGATCTTTCGTCTCAACCGAGGCGCGCATTCTACAGCAGCCTCACTTTCTGTCAAGTGATTATTTTCAGAAGTTTTCGAGGATTTCCTCAACAACTTCAACCACTTGCGCTTCCGATCTCTCGTTAGCGGGAGGCGAATTCTACAGCGTTACACGCTGCTGTCAACACCTCTTTTTCTCCGCTTTCGACCGAGAGGATCGAAACGTTAATAGAGCCAAACAACACTGCTCTACCAACTCCTTCTGGGCTTCGATGAACTGAAGCAACTCGCTGTCGAATTCTGCGTAACTCTTTGTTTACCAAGGAGTTTCCCGTTTCGACTGCGCCGGAAGTGGGGCGAATTATAGACTTCCAGAATCTGCCGTCAAGCGTTAATTACGCTTTTGTTGCAGAAGGTGCTTTTTTAGCAATAAGGCGGGGAATTCGGCGCATCACCGGTGGAATCCGCAGGACCAAAAGCAGCCCCCCTATAGAAGCATAGATAACCCACTCCTTCAGGTCGGCACGCACGATCCACAGCATATGCAACAAACCAAGCCCCAGAATCACATACACCAGGCGATGCAACTTCTTCCAACGGGCACCCAATCGACGCTGGCTATAGCGATTGGATGTCACCGCCAACGCCAGCAAGCACAGGAACGCCAACGCTCCCACAATAATGTAGGGGCGTTTGCGCAGCTCGACGCCCAACTGCGACCAATCCAACCCAAGGATAAATACACAATAAGCCGCAAGGTGCAGCACCACATAAGCAAAACACCACAACCCCAACTGCCGGCGCACAGCGATCCACCCCGCCCAACCGCTCAACTTTTGCAGAGGCGTCATCGCAAGCGTGACCAGCAGCAAGATCAGCGTCCCCAGCCCCAGCCGATCAACCAGCACTTTGCCGGGATCAGGCCCCAAGGTAAGACTCCAGGCCTCATACAACCAGTACAACGGCCACACTGCCGCAGCTATAAAGACGCCAAGGCGCCAGAGGGGGTAGCGCATCAGTAGTTCTTCCGCAGATCAAGACCCGTATAAAGAGAAGCGACCTCATCCGAGTAGCCATTGAACATCTGCGTCTCGCGCACATTCGGGCTGAACAAGCCGCTAGGCAGACGTCGCTCCCGCGCCTGAGTCCAGCGAGGATGATCGACCGTGGGGTTCACATTTGCATAAAACCCATACTCATCCGCCGCAATGCTCTGCCAGGTGGTTTTCGGCTGCTCACTCACCAGACTGATCCGCACGATGGACTTCACACTCTTGAAACCGTACTTCCACGGCACCACCAACCGTAGCGGCGCACCATTCTGGTTGGGCAGTTCACGGCCATACATGCCCACTGCAAGGATTGCCAAAGGGTTCATCGCTTCATCCAGACGCAACCCTTCTATATAAGGCCAGTCGATCAGGCCGAAACTCGAACGCTGGCCCGGCATGCTCTTGGGATCCTGCAGAGTTTCAAAGCGGATGTACCTGGCCTTGGAAGTGGGTTCGACCTGTTTAAGCAAGGCCGATATAGGGAAGCCGATCCAGGGAATGACCATCGACCACGCCTCGACACAGCGTAAACGGTAGATCCGCTCCTCCAGCTGATACGGCTTCATGAAGTCCTCCAAGGCATAACGCCCAGGCTTGGCGACCTCACCATCAATCACGACGCTCCACGGCTCCGTCTTGAGGGAACCAGCATTCGCCGCCGGGTCGCCCTTGTCGGTACCGAACTCATAGAAGTTGTTGTAGTGGGTTGCATCTTTGAACGGGGTGATGGCTTCGTCTTTGACCGTCACCGCCTGCCATTGGGTGCCTGGCAGCTTCTCGGCAAACCAGCCGGGAGCCTTGCCCGGCTCGACATCGGCATAACGCGCGGTATCAGCCGCACTCGCCCAACGCGGCAGGCTGCTGGCAGCAATACCGGCAAGCGCACCACCGAGCAAACTGCGGCGGGAGAAATAGAGGGATTCCGGGGTGACATCCGATTCGTGACAATCGGACGCTTTAGGCAACTTGATTAACATGGCAACTCCGCAGCATTGGAGAACTGATGCACCAATAGACTGCGGAGTATGGGGGAAATTACATTAAGGCAATGTTTTGTCCCGCCGCAGATGCAACAGGTACTGAACCGGACCCGAAGCCGCATACACCAGGAACGCCAGCAACAGAATCCGCGGCGGATCGCTGAAGACCACTGCAAAAACCAGCACCACTACCAGAATCGCCACAAAAGGCACCCGCCCCTTCAGGTCGAACTCCTTGAAGCTGTTGTACTTGATATTGCTGACCATCAGCATGCCGGCCGCCGCAACCATCAAGGCCACCAGGAACGACATCTTCGATCCCTGGATACCGTAGTCACTGAACGCCCAGACAATACCCGCCACCACACCTGCCGCAGCAGGACTGGCAAGGCCAATGAAGTAACGCTTGTCGGCAGTCCCCACCTGGGTATTGAAACGCGCCAGGCGCAGTGCAGCACCGGCCACGTAGATGAAGGCAACCATCCAGCCAACCTTGCCCATATCACCCAGGGCCCAGGCAAACGCCAACAGCGCAGGCGCGACACCAAAGGCAACCATGTCCGACAGCGAGTCGTATTCGGCACCGAAGGCACTTTGCGTATTGGTCATGCGCGCTACGCGGCCATCCAGGCCGTCAAGGACCATGGCCACAAAGATCGCGATGGCAGCAAAACCGAAGTATTTGCTGGCACTCGCCGCATCACCTGCCGCCAGCGCACTCTGGGCACTCATGGAATTGATGATGGAGTAGAAACCGGCAAACAGGTTCGCCGTGGTGAACAGGTTGGGCAGAAGATAGATGCCACGATGCCGGACCTTGCGGCCTTCCGCGTCATGCCCTTCTTCGACATGCTCATCGATCGGTAGCAGGCTTTCGGCGTCAGAGGCCTGGTTTGGCTCTTCGGGACGTTCGCTCATGGACTTTACCTTGCAACGGTGTGAAAAAATTCGACAGACACTTGCGGCGAGTGTTCGCCCGCAAACGATGCAGCTTTATACCAGAACCGGCCCGCAAACGAAAAAACGCGGCCTAGGCCGCGTTTTCCCTTGATGCATCCGACTTAGTTTTTGGCTTTGTCGACGATCTTGTTGGCACCGATCCACGGCATCATGGAGCGCAGTTGCTCGCCGATGACTTCGATACCGTGAGCAGCGTTGTTACGACGCTTGGCGGTCATCGAAGGGTAGCCGGTTGCACCTTCGCTGATGAACATTTTGGCGTACTCGCCGTCCTGAATACGTTTCAGGGCGTTGCGCATGGCCTGACGGGATTCGGCGTTGATCACTTCCGGACCTGTCACGTACTCGCCGTACTCAGCGTTGTTGGAGATCGAGTAGTTCATGTTGGCGATACCGCCTTCGTACATGAGGTCAACGATCAGCTTCAGTTCGTGCAGGCACTCGAAGTAGGCCATTTCTGGCGCGTAGCCAGCTTCAACCAGGGTTTCGAAACCGGCTTTTACCAACTCAACGGTACCGCCACACAGAACGGCTTGCTCGCCGAACAGGTCGGTTTCGGTCTCGTCCTTGAAGGTGGTTTCGATGATGCCGGTACGACCGCCACCGACGCCAGCAGCGTAGGACAGTGCAACGTTCTTGGCGTTGCCCGAGGCGTCCTGGTAGATCGCGATCAGGTCAGGGATACCACCGCCTTTGACGAACTCGGAACGCACGGTGTGGCCCGGTGCTTTCGGCGCGATCATGATCACGTCGAGGTCAGCACGCGGCACGACCTGGTTGTAGTGGATCGCGAAGCCGTGGGAGAAGGCCAGGGTGGCGCCTTTCTTGATGTTCGGCTCGATTTCGTTCTTGTACAGCGAGGACTGGAACTCGTCCGGGGTCAGGATCATGACCAGGTCGGCAGCCGCAACAGCAGAAGCCACGTCAGTGACTTTCAGGCCGTGGGCTTCAGCCTTGGCAACGGTAGCCGAGCCTTTACGCAGACCGACAGTGACGTCGACGCCGGAGTCTTTCAGGTTGCACGCCTGGGCGTGGCCCTGGGAGCCGTAACCGATGATGGCGACTTTCTTGCCCTGGATGATCGACAGGTCACAATCTTTATCGTAATAAACTTTCATGAGGTTCCTCTATATATCCAGGCCGTAAGGCCATTCGCTAATTTGGGTTAGATGCTGAGTACTTTGTCGCCACGGGCAATCCCGGTGACGCCACTGCGTACGGTTTCCAGAATCGAGGCCGTCCCGATCGACTGGATGAAGCTGTCCAGCTTGTCGCTGGTACCGGTCAGTTGAACGGTATAAACGCTGGCGCTCACATCGACGATCTGCCCACGATAAATATCGGTAGTCCGCTTGATCTCGGCACGCTGGGCGCCCGTGGCCTTGACCTTAACCAGCATCAGCTCGCGCTCGATGTGGGCACTTTCCGACAAATCGACCAGCTTGACCACTTCGATCAGCTTGTTGAGGTTCTTGGTGATCTGCTCGATCACTTCATCATGGCCTACAGTGGTCAACGTCAGGCGCGACAGGGTCGGGTCTTCGGTCGGGGCCACCGTCAGGCTTTCGATGTTGTAGTTGCGCTGCGAAAACAGGCCGACCACACGAGACAGAGCGCCCGGTTCGTTCTCCAGAAGCAGGGAGATAATGTGCCGCATGATTAGGTCCGCTCCGTCTTGTTCAGCCACATGTCGCGCATAGAGCCGTCTTTGATCTGCATCGGGTAGACGTGCTCGCTGGTGTCGACCTGGATGTCGATAAACACCAGACGATCCTTCATGGCGAACGCCTCTTCCATCTTCGGCTTGAGATCCTTCAAATCGGTGATGCGCATGCCGACATGGCCATAGGCTTCAACCAACTTGACGAAATCTGGCAGCGATTCCATGTAGGAATGGGAGTGGCGACTGTTGTAGCTCATGTCCTGCCATTGGCGAACCATGCCCAACACACCGTTGTTCAGGCAGACGATCTTCACCGGCAAGCCATATTGCAGGCAGGTCGACAGCTCCTGGATGTTCATCTGGATGCTGCCTTCACCGGTGACGCAGGCCACGTCAGTGTCCGGGAAGCTCAACTTCACACCCATGGCCGCCGGGAAACCGAAGCCCATCGTGCCCAGGCCACCGGAGTTGATCCAGCGGTTAGGCTTGTCGAACTTGTAGTACTGCGCGGCAAACATCTGGTGCTGGCCCACGTCCGAGGTCACAAAGGCGTCGCCCTTGGTCACTTCACACAGGGTTTCGATCACGGTCTGTGGCTTGATGATGCTGCCGTCGCCCTTGTCGTAAGGGAACAGGCCGCGATCACCGCGCCATTCGTCGATCTGCTTCCACCAGCTGGCGACCGACTCCTTGTTCGGAGTTTCGCCAATGTCCTTGAGCGCGGCGACCATTTCGGTCAATACGCTCTCCACAGGACCGACAATCGGCACGTCGGCCTTGATGGTCTTGGAGATGGACGCCGGGTCGATGTCGATGTGGATGATCTTGGCATTCGGGCAGAACTTGCTCGCGCCATTGATCACCCGGTCATCGAACCGTGCACCCACGGCCAGGATCACATCAGCGTGGTGCATGGTCAGGTTGGCCGTGTAGCTGCCGTGCATGCCGAGCATCCCGACGAACTGACGATCCGAACCCGGGAAGGCACCGAGGCCCATCAAGGTGTTGGTGACCGGCAGGTTGAGCATCTTGGCCAGTTCGGTCAAAGGTGCGGAACCACCGCCCAGGATCACGCCGCCACCCGAGTACAGCACTGGACGCTTGGCCGCCAGGAGCATTTCTGCCGCCTTGCGGATTTGCCCCGAGTGCCCACGAACGGCCGGGCTGTAGGAACGCAGCTTGGCTTTCTTCGGGAAAACGTATTCGAATTTTTCCGCCGGGTTGGTCATGTCTTTCGGGATATCGACCACCACAGGACCCGGGCGACCGGATTGCGCGAGGTAGAACGCCTTTTTCATGATTTCCGGGATTTCCGAGGCGTGCTTGATCATGAAGCTGTGTTTCACGATCGGCCGGGAAATACCGATCATATCGGTTTCCTGGAATGCATCAGTGCCCACCATGGTGCTCGCCACCTGGCCGGAAATGATCACCATCGGAATAGAGTCCATATACGCAGTCGCGATGCCAGTAATGGCATTGGTTGCGCCTGGGCCGGACGTTACCAGTACCACGCCGGCTTTGCCGGTGGCACGGGCATAACCGTCAGCCATATGGGTCGCGGCCTGCTCATGGCGAACCAGGATGTGGTTGACAGCCGGTTCCTTGAACAGTGCGTCGTAGACATGCAGCAGAGCACCACCTGGGTACCCGTAGATATAGTCGACGCCTTCGTCACGCAAAAAGCGGACGAGCATCTCACCGCCAGATAAAAGCTCCACGTTGTTCACCTCTAAAACGCCAGAATACCGTCCGTTAAAAACCGACGGGTCTTAATAGGTTTACTTCTCAACAGAGCATGAGCGACGGTGGTCGCCGACTACGTCAGCACTGACTGAGCAAGTATTGGGATCGTCCCAAGTGTTGCGGGCTTTTCCCACCCAGCGCGAGGTAACGCGTTGCGGGTGTAACAGGTCGGCGCGGATGTGCGCCTCATGATCTGCTGAGCGGGCCTGCTTCTGGCAGTCCCGATACAGCGGACTTTGGATTCTTCTGTTTCAGCCCCTTCAAGTCAAGCAATAATTGCGCTTTTTTCCAACTAAGCGCATGTGAACGTAGAAGAAAGGGCTTTGAGGAGGGATAAAACTCGCCTGAATGTCGTCAAGCGGTAGAAATGTGCGCAAGACTGCCGGAAAACCCGGCAGTCAGGCAATTAACGAGCGCCGACGATCAGTTGGTCGAACTTTTTCAGCGCCGACCGTAGGCCGAGGCTCTCTTGAAGACGATCGGCGTAGACCATCTCGGCCATCTCCAGAATGCCCGAGGCATTGGGCAACGGCAGGTCCTGCTCGAGGATCTGTTTCATGCGACCCAGGAAGATCCACTGCAACCACTGATGAAAATCCAGGGTATCAACCGAAAACGGCTCGACGCTGCTCAGCGCCTCGGCACTGGGGGACACTTCATCCCACCAGCCCGCCAGGCGCAATTCGCGCTCAATCAGCAATAACTGCTCGGCAATTGCCGGAAAACGAGGATCCATCAGAGACTGACCTTGGCCTTTTGCCGAGCCTGGGCAGCACCGGCAGCATCACCTTGCGCAGCGCGCGCGTCGCCAATCAGGGCCCACAGACTGGCCTGCAGGTCAGGACGACCGTTAGCCATGGTCAGGCCACGACGGGCGAACTGTTCGGCTTGTGGCGCATCTCCCTGGGCCATGCGCACTTGCGCCAGGCGGTAGAGCACCTGCGGTTCACGTGGCGCGACACGCTGGGCGCGCTCGAGGCTGGAGGATGCACCGTTCAAGTCGCCACCGGCCTGCTGTTGCTGCGCAGTGGTGAGCAAGGCCAGGACCGGACCGTCCAACTGCTCGTCGGCGGACAGGCCGCCGGCGTTGGCCGAAGGAATCCCGCTCGGGGTCGAGGGCATGTTGTAGGTGCCCTGGTTGATCGGCGCGGTATCAATCGGCGCGGAGTTCGACGGCCCAGGTGTGATCGGGCCCGGTGTCCATGGCGCCGAGCTGATCGGCGCAGACGTAGTAGCGCCGCCCCCCGGAACCATTACCACCACTCCGGAATCCTGGGGTACAGCCTGGGTTGTGGCAGGGTTTGGACGCGTGGTCACGGTCTGGCGGAAGCCGCCGTTGGCCGAGATCCGGTCATTGTTGGACACGGCCGTGCCGGAATCCACCACCGGGATGGACCCGCGCTGCACGCTGGAGCAACCACTGAGCAAAGCTAACGTTGTAATAGCCGGAATCAACCACTTGTTCACTTGAAATCCTCTTTGCTTAATTCATCCAGCCCTTGACCCAATCCATCACCGAATCGGCATCCGTGGGCACACCTGTGCCACATGGAGCGCCGGCTGGCGGTTCACTGCCGCGAATATACGGCATCTGCACCGCGCCCGGACAGTTGGCATCGGAGCCCTGCCCGGTATGGGGGTCGATCCAGGCCTGCACGATGTTGTCGGGTTGCGGCATGTTCAGTGGCAGCGGGTCGGCCTTGCGCATAAAACTGGTCCAGACCTGCAAGGCGCCGGTCGCCCCCGTGAAGGGTGTCTTGCCATTGTCATCGCGCCCCAGCCACACCACCGCGAGCAGGTCCTGGCTGAAACCGGCGAACCAACTGTCCCGGGAATCGTTACTGGTGCCGGTCTTGCCGGCCAGCGTCAGGTTGCCCGGCAGTGAGCTGTACACCGAGCGCCCGGTCCCTTCGCGCATGACCCGCTGCATGGCGTTCTGGATCAGGTAGATGGAGGCCGGATCAAAGCGCTGCTCGATCTGGAACGGGTAGCGCTTGAGCGGCTCGCCTTCCGCCGTGAGCACACTGCGGATCCCGCGCATCGGTGTATTGAAACCACCGTTGGCCAGGGTCTGGTACATGGTCGCCACTTCCATTGGGCTCAAGCCCCCCGCCCCCAGCAACATCGAAGGGAACGCCGGGAACTCGCGACTCACGCCCAGGCGCGCGAGGGTCTTGAGGACGTTCGGCACCCCCAGCTCCAGGCCCAGCCGCGCCGTGGACAGGTTGTAGGAATGTGCCAGGCCCTGGTACAGGAACACCGTACCGTGGGAGCGACGGTCATAGTTCTGCGGCTTCCACACCTGGCCATCGGCGCCCTTGACCGAAAACGCTTCGTCGGACAACCAACTGGTCAGGGTGTACTTGCTCGGTTTTTCCAGCGCCGTGAGGTACACCGCCGGCTTGATCAGCGAGCCAATCGGTCGCACGGCATCCAGGGCACGGTTGAAACCGGCAAAACTGGCCTGGCGGCTGCCGATCATGGCCTGGACTTCACCGGTTTCCGGATTGGTCACCACCATGGCCGCCTCAACCTCATCCGAACCCTTGCGCCCGGCCAGGCGCTTGAAGGTATCGCTGACCGACGCTTCGGCCTTCATCTGCAGGATCGGGTCGAAACTGGTGAAGATCCGCAGGCCTTCTTCGGTCAAGTCCTCGTCGCGATAGTCTTCGCGCAACTGGCGCTTGACCAGGTCGATGAAGCCGGGGAATGAACTGTCGGCCAACTTGCCACGGGTAGTGACCCCCAGGGGCATCTTCTTCGCGGCGGCGACCTGTTCTGCGGTGGCCACGCCCTGCTGTTCCAGCACGTCGAGGACCAGGTTACGACGTTCCAGGGCCCGCTCCGGGTTGCGGCGCGGGTTGTAATAGGACGGCCCCTTGACCATGCCCACCAGCAACGCCACCTGATGCAGCTTGAGCTCGGACAATGGCTGGCCGAAGAAGAACTGACTGGCCAGGCCGAAACCATGCACCGCGCGCTGGCCATCCTGGCCGACGAACACTTCGTTGAGGTAGGCCTCCAGGATCTCCTGCTTGCTGTAATGCAGCTCCAGCAACATCGCCATCATGGCTTCAGTGAGTTTACGGGTCAGGCTGCGCTCACTGGTCAGGTAGAAATTCTTGACCAATTGTTGCGTCAGCGTACTGCCACCCTGGGTCATGCGGCCACCCGAGGTGTTGACCCAGATGGCGCGGGCGATGGACTTGGGCGATACGCCCCAGTGGCTGTAGAAATCCCGGTCTTCAACCGCGACCAGGGTTTCCAACAGATACGGCGGGACCTGATCAATCTTGATCAGGATGCGATCTTCAAGGTTCTTCGGGTAAATCCCGCCGATCAGCAATGGCTCAAGGCGCACCACCGGCAGCTTGCCGCCGTTGAGTGCGGAAAGCTCGGCCACGTAATCCCCGGAGAAACGCACACGCACCGGCTGGGCCTTTTCCAGGCCTTCATAGAACTGGAAGCCCCGGGTGTTCAAGTCCACGGTATTGCCGCTGACCGCCGCCGCCCCCGGACCGTTGG
Organism: Pseudomonas sp. FP2294; assembly: GCF_030687625.1. Taxonomy (NCBI): domain Bacteria; kingdom Pseudomonadati; phylum Pseudomonadota; class Gammaproteobacteria; order Pseudomonadales; family Pseudomonadaceae; genus Pseudomonas; species Pseudomonas sp. FP2294. Next base: position 899,102 of record NZ_CP117441.1, on the reverse strand, counting down.
CCACGGCTTCGCGTCGGTAGCCCAGCGCATCGAGTTCGGTGAGAAAGTCTTCCTTGCTCAGCTTCTGGCCGGTAAACAGCTCCAGCGGGCGAGCGTAGACCTTCGCCGGGATGGTCCAGCGCTTGCCAGAGAACTTCTCCTGGACCACGGCATCGAGGTACACCGCGACGCCTGCGAGTGCCACCAGGCCAACCAGGCCGAGCTTGATCGCCCAGCCCAGCCAGGGGCGCAGGCTGCGGGGAGGAGGTTTTTTACGGGAACGGGGAGATCGGGTACGAGTCATGGCGGCGGATTATACGCATTTTATTGATGATCAACATGAACCGGACGGCGGTTTGCATGACCGACTTGAGCGGCCATAATGCGCTCCATTATTTTCCCAGACTCCGAAGGATCGCCCGTGAGCCAGCCCCTGATTGCCGCCCTGCAAAACCCGGCCCTGTTTCCTCATCCGGTCGAAGCGTTTCAAGTCATCGAAACCCATATTTCCTGGGTTCTGCTCACTGGCCCCTACGCCTACAAGATCAAGAAACCGGTGAACTTCGGCTTCCTCGACTTTACCCAGTTGGACGCCCGCTCCCACTTCTGCAACGAGGAACTGCGCCTCAACCAGCGCCTGACACAAGATTTGTATCTTGAAGTGTTACCGATCACCGGCAGCGTTGAAGCCCCGCAACTGGCCGGCGAAGGTCCGGCCATCGAATATGTGCTGAAAATGCGCCAGTTCCCGCAAAGCCAACTGCTGAGCACCTTGCAGGCCAATGGCGAGCTGACCAGCGGCCACATCGACGAAATGGCCAGCCAGATTGCGCAGTTCCACTTGAACGCGCCCAAGGTTCCCGAGGCGCACCCGGCCGGCACGCCGGACGAGGTGATGGCACCTGTACAGCAGAACTTCGAGCAGATCCGCCCGTTTCTCAGCGACAAGGCCGACCTGGCCCAACTGCAAGCACTGCAAGCCTGGGCCCAGAGCAGCTTCGAACGCCTCAAGCCCCTGCTGGAGCAACGCAAGCTCAATGGCTTTATCCGCGAGTGCCACGGCGACATTCACCTGGGCAACGCAACGATGATCGACGATCACGTGGTGATCTTCGACTGCATCGAGTTCAACGAGCCGTTCCGCTTCACCGACGTATGTGCCGACACTGGCTTCCTGGCCATGGACCTGGAAGACCGTGGCCTCAAGTCCCTGGCCCGACGTTTTATCAGCCAGTACCTGGAACTGACTGGCGATTACCAGAGCCTCGAACTGCTGAACTTCTATAAGGCCTACCGTGCCCTGGTGCGGGCCAAGGTCGCCCTGTTCAGCATGCCGTCCGAAGCAACGCCTGTAGAGCGTGCAACCACCCTGCGCCAATACCGTAACTACGCCAACCTGGCCGAAAGCTACAGCACCATCCCCTCGCGCTTCCTGGCAATTACCCACGGTGTGTCGGCCACCGGCAAAAGCCATGTGGCAATGCGCCTGGTCGACGCGCTCGGTGCCATACGCCTGCGCTCCGATGTAGAACGCAAGCGCTTGTTTGGCGAGCAGCAAGTGGAGAACACCCCACAAGCTGGGATCTATGCCTCGGATGCCAGCGCAGCGACCTACGCCCGCCTGCATACCCTCGCCGAAACCGTGCTGCGCGCGGGCTTCCCGGTGGTCCTGGACGCCACCTACCTCAAGCGTGAACAACGCGACGCCGCCGCCAAAGTCGCAGAGGCCACTGGCGCGCCCTTCCTGATCCTCGATTGCAATGCACCACAGGCAGTGATCGCCAACTGGCTGGCGAAACGTCAGGCAGATAAAAACGATCCTTCTGACGCCACCCTGGAGGTCATTGAGCAGCAGCAAGCCAGCCGCGATCCTCTGAGCGCCGAGGAACTGCTACTGAGCAAGCGGGTCGAGACCAATGAAAGCGGGACGCTGGACGCGCTGGTTGCCCATGTTCGTCAACACCTGCCAGGGCTGTAAGAAATATTTCCTGGCTGTGAAGCAGTTAACAGCTCACAGCCAGCAATAGTGGCACTATAATGGCGCCATGAATCCAACAGGAGATGCCGCCATGGGCCAGCCGAAGTTGCTTGATACCCCGCTCTACGCGCTGCTGCATAAAGATGACATCCATGGCTTCAATCAGGAACGCCCCAAGGATGGCCCCATTGATATGCGTGGCGGTGACTTCCGCGGGCTCGACCTGCGCCACCTGGATGCCGAGGGCGTGGATTTTACCGACGCCTATTTCCGTTCGGCCGATTTGCGTGGCCTGGACCTGCGCGCTTGCGCGCTGGAAGGCGCCAGCTTGGCCCATGCGCAGATTTCGGGCACTTACTTCCCGCCTGAGCTGAGCGCTGACGAGATCCTGATGTCGGTCAATTTCGGCACTCGCCTGCGTTACCGCACCCGCTGACAACACGCCCTTATCCCCAGCTACGCGCAACGCGGGCTGGGGGCTTGCGCCACTCGCCGTCAATAATCCAGCGCCAGCCTTAGAAGCGTTTACATCGTTTCTGAGCAAAGAACTACGCTTTTCCTACTGAGCGCTACACTCCTTTCAGGCTTGCCTGGTCACGATACCCACCGAACCATTCGGCCGTCGCAAGGAGGCTTAATGAACGATGAGCTGCAACACCTGAAAAACCTTGGCAAGACCTCTGCGCAATGGCTGCATGCGGTGGGCATCCATAGCGCTTCAGACCTGCGTCGCCTGGGCGCCGTGGACGCCTATCGGGCGGTACGCAGTCGTGGCTTTCGGGCGTCCAAAGTCCTGCTGTATGCCATCGAAGGCGCATTGATGGATGTGCATTGGAACGATATTCCAACTGAGCGCAAGGAAGCCTTGAATCGCCAATTGGAAGTTTTGTCGGTACGCAACAAGAACTGAAACAGTCCGGAGCCCAGGATTTACGGGAATTTCAAACATGCGTTTGAGGAAAAGCCCCAGGGCGTAAAAACAAATATTGACTCTCAAATGAGAATCGTTATGATTATCACAACTGGTCGCGAGATCAGCCGATAACTGAAAGACCCTTGGTTCGGACTCTCAGTTTATCTCCTCATCAGGCTAATCACGGTTATTTGACCCGGCTCTTGCCGGGTCTTTTTTTGCCTGGGTTTTATGAACCCGGTACATCGCTGCAGCCACGACGAACCTCAGCGGGCAATGACCAATGGATGACCTAGTTCAGGATGGGGCTGCACCAGCACATCCAGGCCAAACACGGCCTTGAGCAGTTCCGGGCGCAATACCTGCGCCGGCGTACCCAGGGCATGGGGGCGGCCGTTTTCCAGCAGCAGAATGCGGTCACAGTAGCGCGCCGCCAGGTTCAGGTCGTGGAGGATCACCAGCACAGCCGCGCCACGATCAGCAAAGCTGCGGATCGCCTGTAAGGTGGTGTGCTGGTGCAGCGGGTCGAGCATCGACGTCGGTTCGTCCAGCAATAATGTCTGCCCCGCCTCGCCCGGCCAGAGCTGCGCCAGCACTCGCGCCAGGTGCACACGCTGGCGCTCGCCGCCAGACAAGGCCAGGTAACTGCGCCCGCTCAAGTGGCTCACGTCAGCGGCCTGCAAGGCGGCGTCGATGATTTCAGCGTCGCGCGCCCGACCGGTCTGATGGGGCAGTCGTCCCATGCCCACCACTTCCTCGACGCGAAACGCGAAATCCAGGGTCGACACCTGTGGCAGCACCGCCAGCCGCTGGGCCCGTTGCGCACCCTGCCAATCCTTGAGTTCGCGGTCATCCAGCCAGACCTGGCCTTCATCCGCCTGCAACTGCGCGCACAACGCGCCCAGCAACGTACTTTTGCCGGCGCCATTGGGGCCAAGCACACCCAGGACTTCACTGGGCTTCAGGTCCAGGGTCACGTCGGTCAATACGGTTTTGCGACCGCGGCGGATCTGCAGGTTTTCCACTCGCAGCATCAGGCGCGCCCTCGCAACAGCAGGTAAAGAAAAAACGGCGCGCCAATAAAGGCGGTAACAATGCCAATGGGCAACTCAGCGGGCGCCAGGGCCAGGCGGGCCACCAGGTCGGCGAATAACAACAGGCTCGCCCCCGCCAGCACCGAGGCCGGCAGCAGCACGCGATGATCCGGCCCCGCCAGCAGGCGCACCAGATGCGGCACCACCAGCCCGACAAAACCAATCAACCCCGCTGCGGCGACCGCGGCGCCAACCCCCAGGGCCGTGCAAAACACCAGCTCACGCTTGAGCCCCTCGACATTGATCCCCAGATGACTGGCTTCCGACTCCCCGAGGAGCAAGGCATTGAGCGCCTTGGCCCGGCGCGGCAGCCACAGCGCCACCCCGGCACTGACCAGCAGCAACGGCCACAGCCGCGAGTAACTGGCGCCATTGAGGCTGCCGAGGTTCCAGAACGTCAGGGTGCGCAAGGTGGCGTCATCCGCCAGGTAAGTGAACAGGCCCACCGCCGAGGCCGCCAGGGCGGTCAGGGCGATACCGGCCAACAGCATGGTTGCGACATTGGTCTGGCCATCACGCCGCCCCAGGCGATAGACCAGCGCCGTCACGCCCAAGCCACCGAGGAATGCACACAGCGACAGCAGATACGGCCCCACCGCATCCGGCAGGCCACCAAAGGCCGCGCCGCCGACGATAGCCACCGCCGCCCCGAGCGCGGCGCCACTGGACACACCAACCAGCCCCGGGTCGGCCAAGGGGTTGCGAAACAACCCCTGCATGGCCACCCCCGACAGCGCCAGCACCCCGCCGACCGCCAACCCCAACAAGGTGCGCGGCAAACGGATCTGCCCCAGAATCAACTCTGCCTGCTCCAGCCCCTGAGCCTCAAGGGGCACGCCAAGCAAGCGTAACGCGGCGCGCAATGTGTCGAGCAACGGCAGGCTGACAGGCCCCAAAGCCAAGGACAGCCAGATCGCCAATACACACAACAGGCTCAGGCCTATAAACAGGGCGCGTGGTTTAACCAGAGTGGTCATGGGGCGGCTTGGGTTTTAGCGGGGTAGAACCCGGCGGACAAGGCTTGCAGGCTGGCCGGCAACCGTGGGCCCAGGCCCCCGACCAACAAGGTGGGGTCCAACTCAACGACCCGACCGGTCTTGGCCGCCGAGGTGTTCGCCAGAATCGGATTTTCCTTGAACAAGGCTGCGCGGGCCGCCTCGCCACTCAGGGCACGGTCGGAGAACACCAGCACTTCAGGGCTCAGCCCCGCCAGGGACTCCACCGAAAACGGCTTGTACCCGGTGTGCGTCGCCAGATTGCGCCCACCGGCTTGTTGCAGTACCCAATCGGCGGCGGTGTCCTTGCCGGCGATCAATGGCTTGCCGCCAGCATGCCCGAGCACCAACAGCACGCCTGGGGCCTTTTGCCGGGTTTGCGCCTGGGTCACGGCGTTTTTTTGCAGGTTTAGTTGCTGTTGATACGTACTGAACAGTGCCATGGCCCGATCTTCAGCCCCCAGCAGCGTGCCCAAGTGTTGCAGGTTGCCTTGCAGGGTCGGTAAGTCAGGCTGTGCGGAAAACAGCTCCACTTGCACCCCGGCATTGCGAATCTGCGCCAGCACCGGGGGCGGTCCCATTTCCTCAGTGCCCACCAGGATTTGCGGGCGCAGGCTCAAGATCCCTTCGGCCGACAGCTGGCGCTGGTAACCGATACTGGGTAATGCCTTGAGCGATTGTGGGTGCTGGCTAGTGGTGTCGACGCCCACCAGCTTTGACTCGCCCCCCAGGGCCACCACCCACTCCGACAACGCCCCGCCGGCGCTGACCCAGCGTTGTGGCGGTTCAGCGGCTTGCGCCACGTGGTTGACCAGCAGTCCGACAACAAGCGCAATAGCGCTGGTACTCAGGCGCATAAAAGGGTTTCCTTCCAGGGGGTGGAGCCAGTCATGCGACCGTCTGAGCACGCAGTCAGCTAACAGGCGAAGCCGGCATTTGATAATTGTTTGCATTTGAACGTCAAGCACCGGGCTCACCCGCAAACCCTGGATCACTCTACAGCCCTTGACCCGCACCACCTGAGAACGCTTATGAAGTTTCTATGCCCCTCCCACGAACTGGCACCCGACAGCAGCCGCGGCTTCGATATCGACGGCCGCAAGCTGTTTGCCGTGCGCCGCGAAGGCCGGGTGTATTTCTATATCAACCGCTGCCCTCATCGCGGCGTTCCGCTGGAATGGCAGCCGGACCGCTTTCTCGATCCCAGCGCGAGCATGATCCAATGCGCCACCCACGGCGCGTTGTTTCTGATCGAAAACGGTGAGTGCGTGGCCGGCCCGTGCGCGGGCCAAAGCCTCAGCCCCCTGCCCGGCCGCGAAGACGCACAGGGGTTGTGGGTGCAACTCTAGTCGTTGAGCAACACCGTCAATGGCCGATCAATATAGATTTGCTGCGCCCCCACCTGCACGCCGTACGCCAGGACTTCCACCCCGGCAGCTTTGGCTTCACGCAGTGCCGCCGCGTAGCCCGCGTCGATTTCCTCGGCCGGCCTTACGCTGTCGATGCCCGACAGGTTCACACAGTACAACTGCACCGCCCGCACGCCGCTGCGGGCCAAATGCGCCAATTCGCGCAAATGCTTGGCCCCACGCTGAGTCACCGCATCGGGAAACGCCGCGACAGAGGTGCCGTCAAACCCCAGGGTGACACTTTTGACTTCGACATAGGCCGCGCCGTCGGGATAGTCCAGGCGAAAGTCGATGCGGCTTTTTTCCTGGCCATACGGCACTTCACGCTTTAGTCCGGTAAAGCCATTGAGCTCGGTGATCACCCCGGCATGCAGCGCTTCTTCGACCAACGGGTTGGCACGCGCGGTGTTGACGCACGCCAGGCGACCCTGGGGCGTTTCAGCGATTTCCCAGGTGCCCGGCAGCTTGCGCTTGGGGTCGTTGGAGCGGCTGAACCAGACTTGTCCGCCCTCGACCATGCAATTGAACATCGAGCCCGTGTTCGGGCAGTGAATGGTGAGCAACTCGCCGGTAGCGGTTTCGATATCGGCCAGAAAACGCTTGTAGCGGCGAATCAGCCGACCTTTTTCGAGGGGAGGATGAAAGCGCATCAGCCTTGCCAGCTCCGCAAACCACGGGCAATCCGCTCCACCGCTTCCTGTAGTCGATCGAGATTTTGCGTGTAGGCAAAACGCACATGATGCCCCGCCTGGAAGCGACCGAAATCCAACCCGGGCGTGAATGCCACGTGCTCGGTTTCAAGAAAATGCCGGCAAAATGCAAAGGCATCGCCACCAAAGGCGCTGATATCGGCATACAGGTAAAACGCCCCTTCAGGCTCGACCGCAATACCAAAACCCAACTCGCGCAAGGCCGGTAGCAAAAAGTCTCGCCGGCGACCGAATTCGGCCCGTCGCTCTTCAAGGATCGCCAGAGTCTGCGGGGTAAAGCAGGCCAATGCCGCATGCTGGGCCATGCTCGGCGCGCTGATGTACAGGTTCTGCGCCAGCTTCTCCAGTTCGCCCACGGCTGCAGGGGGCGCCACCAGCCAGCCCAGACGCCAGCCGGTCATGCCGAAATACTTTGAAAAACTGTTTAAGACAAACGCCTCGTCATCCACTTCCAGCACGCTGGCCGCGTCAGTGCCGTAGGTCAGGCCGTGATAGATCTCATCCACTACCAGGTGGCCGTTGCGGGCCTTGATCGCGCTGGACAGGCCCGCCAGTTCATCACGGGTCAGGATGGTCCCGGTCGGGTTGGCCGGCGAAGCGACCAAGGCCCCCACGCTGTCCTGATCCCAGTAGCGCTCCACCAGATCGGCAGTCAGTTGGTAGCGCACCTCGGGGCCGACCGGCACCAGTTGCGCCGCACCCTCTACCAAGCGTAGGAAATGCCGGTTGCAGGGGTAGCCCGGGTCCGCGAGTAACCAATGCTTGCCGGGGTCCACCAGCAGGCTACTGGCCAGGAGCAAGGCTCCGGAGCCGCCCGGGGTGATCAGGATGCGCTCGGGGTCGATACTCAAGCCATAACGCTGCTGGTAGAAGCCACTGATGGCCTCGCGCAGTTCCGGCAAGCCACGGGCGGCGGTGTAGCGGGTTTTGCCGTTGGCCAGCGCGGCCTGGCCGGCCTGGATGATCGGTTCGGCGGTGGTGAAGTCCGGCTCGCCGATTTCCAAATGAATCACATCATGGCCTGCGGCCTGTAGCTCATTGGCCCGCGCCAGTAACGCCATGACATGAAAAGGTTCGATAGCTCGACTGCGAGCACTGTAGGGCTGAGCCATTAGCCTTCCTTAACAATGAGGACAAAATCGGGATTCTACCGAACCCGCGAGGTAAAACATGCTCTATTGCCTGCCTGGCCCAGGGCAATGAGCCGGGCAAGCACCTGCAAAACGACTAAAATCAACATTCGAGACAATGTATACCCAGCCATTGCCGGTCGCAGCAGTTTGCAACCCCGGCAGGACGGGCCTCGACAACCGGGAGTGGCGCACCCCGAAGCTATCTGGTAAGTTCGCCCGCTTGCAGCCGCAGGGCCGGCAGGTGTCGGTGATGTTGCAATCCTGCGCAATGGATTAGAAGAGTGAGAGGCGGTCTATTCATGTCCACCCAAGCAAAGCAACAGCAGACTCAAGGTCTCGGCGGCTTCGAACCTTACGTAGAAAAGAAGGGCGAAGAATACATGGGCGAGCCCATGCGCGAGCACTTCACCAAGATCCTGAACAAGTGGAAACAGGACTTGATGCAGGAGGTCGATCGTACCGTTGGCCATATGAAGGACGAAGCAGCCAACTTTCCTGACCCGGCAGACCGTGCCAGCCAGGAAGAAGAATTTGCCCTGGAATTGCGTGCGCGCGATCGCGAGCGCAAGTTGATCAAGAAGATCGACAAGACGCTGCAACTGATCAAGGACGAAGAATACGGCTGGTGCGAATCCTGTGGCATCGAGATCGGTATTCGTCGCCTGGAAGCCCGTCCTACCGCAGACATGTGTGTGGACTGCAAGAACCTTGCAGAAATCAAGGAAAAACAGGTCGGCAAGTAATCCCTGCCGGGCCGAACAAATGGGGCGTGCAAACGCCCCATTTTTGTTTCTGGGGTTTGGCGGTTTTCCAGTAATATCCAGGCCATGACAGCCTCTCCCTATATCGGGCGTTTCGCCCCCACCCCCAGCGGCCATTTGCACTTCGGCTCCCTGGTTGCAGCCCTCGCTTCCTATCTCGACGCCCGCGCCAATCAAGGCCGCTGGCTGATGCGCATGGAAGACCTCGACCCTCCCCGTGAAGAGCCCGGCGCCCAGGCGGCAATCCTGCATGCTCTGGAAAGCTATGGTTTTGAATGGGACGGGGAACTGGTCCGACAAAGCGAGCGGCATGATGCCTACGCCAAAGTCCTGAACGACATGTTCAACCATGGCCTGGCCTACGCCTGCACCTGCTCACGCAAGCAACTGGAACCGTATAACGGCATTTACCCGGGCCTGTGCCGCAACGCCGGCCACGCTCAGCAGGATGCTGCCATTCGCCTACGGGTTCCCGAACTGGAATACCATTTCACTGACCGCGTACAAGGCCAATTCCGACAACACTTGGGCCGCGATGTAGGCGATTTCGTCATCCGCCGCCGCGACGGCCTGTATGCCTACCAACTGGCGGTGGTGCTCGACGATGCCTGGCAAGGTGTCACCGATATCGTGCGCGGCGCCGACCTGCTGGACTCCACGCCGCGCCAGCTGTACCTGCAAGAACTGCTGGGCCTGCGCCAGCCGCGCTACCTGCATGTACCGCTGATCATCCAGCCGGACGGTAACAAGCTGGGTAAATCCTACCGCTCGCCGCCGCTAACGCCCGACCAGGCCACACCTCTGCTACTCAGGGCCCTGCGCGCCCTCGGCCAGCAGCCGGGGGATGAGCTGCTCCACGCCAGCCCACAGGAACTGCTCGGTTGGGGCATCCGGCACTGGGATGCCACCCGGATCCCGCGCACACTGACCCTGGCCGAAGCGCAATTGCACTGAAGACGCTTGCAGCCTGCCAACCATCCGTTAACATCGCCGCAGTTTTTCAATCAGAGGCCAACATGTACATCTATCGATTGGTCCTGCTGCTGGTCGTCGGGATCTACCTGTTTTCTCCCGCCATCATGGACTGGTGGATCGACGCCACGGGCGCCTGGTATCGCCCCTATCTGCTGTGGTTGATCCTGATCGTCGTGACTTTCATCCTGCAGAGCCAAAAAGATGCCGATGAGCTTTAGCCTGACCCAGATGCTGCTGATCAGCGCCGCCTACCTGGCCGCGCTGTTCGGGGTGGCCTGGATCAGTGAGCGTGGGATGATCCCGCGGGCGATCATTCGCCACCCGCTGACCTACACCTTGTCCCTGGGCGTCTATGCCAGCGCTTGGGCGTTCTATGGCACGGTGGGCCTGGCCTACCAATATGGCTATGGGTTTCTTTCCAGCTACCTCGGGGTATCCGGGGCCTTCCTGCTGGCGCCGGTGCTGCTGTACCCGATCCTGAAAATCACCCGCACCTACCAACTGTCGTCGCTGGCTGACCTGTTTGCCTTCCGCTTTCGCAGCACCTGGGCCGGCGCGCTGACCACGATCTTCATGCTGATCGGCGTGCTGCCGCTGCTGGCCCTGCAGATCCAGGCAGTGGCCGATTCCATCGGTATTCTTACCCACGAGCCGGTGCAACATCGGGTGGCCCTGAGCTTTTGTGCGCTGATCACCCTGTTCACGATTTTTTTCGGCTCGCGGCATATCGCCACCCGGGAAAAACACGAAGGCCTGGTGTTTGCGATTGCCTTCGAGTCGGTGATCAAGCTGATCGCCATCGGTGGCGTGGGCTTGTACGCGCTGTACGGGGTGTTCGACGGCCCGCAACAACTTGAGCTGTGGCTGCTGCAAAACCAGACCGCCCTCGCCGCCCTGCACACTCCGCTGCAGGAAGGCCCCTGGCGCACGTTGCTGCTGGTGTTCTTTGCCTCGGCCATCGTCATGCCGCACATGTACCACATGACCTTCACCGAGAACCTCAACCCGCGTTCGCTGGTCAGCGCCAGCTGGGGCCTGCCCCTGTTCCTGTTGCTGATGAGCCTGGCGGTGCCGCTGATCCTCTGGGCCGGGCTGAAACTGGGGGCCACCACCAACCCGGAATACTTCACCCTCGGCATCGGCATCGCCGCCAACAGTAAATCCCTGGCGCTGCTGGCCTATGTCGGTGGGTTATCGGCGGCCAGTGGCTTGATTATCGTCACCACCCTGGCGCTGTCGGGCATGGCCCTCAACCACCTGGTGCTGCCGCTGTATCAGCCGCCCGCCGAAGGCAATATCTACCGCTGGCTGAAATGGACACGCCGCGCGCTGATCGTGGCCATCATCATGGCCGGCTATGGCTTCTACCTGCTGATGGCGGCCGAGCAAGACCTGGCCAACCTCGGCATTGTGGCCTTCGTCGCCACCTTGCAGTTCCTGCCGGGGGTATTGTCGGTGCTGTACTGGCCAACCGCCAATCGGCGTGGGTTTATCGCCGGGCTGCTGGCGGGAATCCTGGTGTGGCTGGTGACCATGCTGCTACCACTGGTCGGCAACCTGCAGGGTTTCTACATCCCGCTGCTGAACATGATCTACGTGCTGGATGACACCAGTTGGCACATGGCAGCCATCGCCTCACTGGCGGCCAACGTACTGATGTTCACCCTGATCTCCCTGTTCACCAACGCCAGCCCCGAAGAAACCAGCGCGGCCGAAGCCTGCGCGGTGGATAACGTACGCCGCCCGCAACGCCGCGAACTGCATGCCGCCTCGCCCCAGGAATTCGCCACGCAACTGGCCAAGCCCCTGGGCGCCAAGGCTGCACAAAAGGAAGTGGAACAGGCACTGCGCGATCTGTACCTGCCTTTCGACGAGCGCCGCCCCTATGCCCTGCGCCGCCTGCGCGACCGCATCGAGGCCAACCTGTCCGGGTTGATGGGCCCCAGCGTGTCCCAGGACATGGTCGAGACCTTCCTGCCCTACAAGGCCGGCGGCGAAAACTATGTAACTGAAGATATCCACTTTATCGAGAGCCGGCTGGAAGACTACCACTCACGCCTCACCGGCCTTGCCGCCGAACTCGATGCCCTGCGCCGCTACCACCGCCAGACCCTGCAGGAACTGCCCATGGGCGTGTGCTCCCTGGCCAAGGACCAGGAGATCCTGATGTGGAACAAGGCCATGGAAGAGCTGACCGGCATCGCCGCCCAGCGCGTGGTCGGCTCGCGCCTGACCACCATCGGCGATCCCTGGCGCGAGTTGCTGCAGGGCTTTATCAACCTGCCCGACGAACACTTGCACAAACAGCACCTGGCCCTGGATGGCCAGACCCGCTGGCTGAACCTGCACAAAGCGGCCATCGACGAACCCCTGGCCCCAGGCAACAGTGGCTTGGTATTGCTGGTCGAAGACCTCACTGAAACCCAGATGCTCGAAGACAAGCTGGTGCATTCCGAGCGCCTGGCCAGTATCGGGCGCCTGGCGGCAGGCGTGGCCCACGAGATCGGCAATCCGATCACCGGTATCGCGTGCCTGGCGCAGAACCTGCGCGAGGAGCGCGAAGAAGACGACGAAATCACCGAAATCAGCGGGCAGATCCTCGAGCAGACCAAACGCGTCTCGCGCATCGTGCAATCGCTGATGAGCTTCGCCCATGCCGGCGGCCACCAGAATCACGATGAAGCGGTGTGCCTGGCTGAAGTCGCCCAGGATGCTATTGGGCTGCTGGCCTTGAACCGGCGTAATTTCGAAGTACAGTTCTATAACTTGTGCGATCCGGAACACTGGGTGGTCGGCGACTCACAACGCCTGGCCCAGGTGCTGATCAACCTGCTGTCCAATGCCCGCGACGCGACACCCGCCGGCAGTGCGGTAAGGGTCAAGAGCGAGGCTTACGAGCACACGGTAGACCTGATCGTCGAAGACGAAGGTAGCGGTATTCCACAGAACATCATGGACCGATTGTTCGAACCCTTCTTCACCACCAAGGATCCTGGTGAAGGTACCGGTCTGGGCCTTGCACTGGTCTATTCCATCGTTGAAGAGCATTATGGACAAATCACCATCGACAGCCCGGCTGACACCGAAAGCCAACGCGGCACCCGTATTCGGGTGACCTTGCCGCGTCATGTCGAAGCGACGTCCGCTGTGAACTGAGACCGTCGAGAGAATTGAATCAATGCCGCACATTTTGATCGTCGAAGACGAAACCATTATCCGCTCTGCCTTGCGTCGCCTGCTTGAACGTAATCAGTACCAGGTCAGCGAAGCCGGCTCGGTGCAGGAAGCCCAAGAGCGTTTCAGCATTCCCACATTCGACCTGATTGTCAGTGACCTGCGCCTGCCTGGCGCGCCCGGTACCGAACTGATCAAGCTGGGCCAGGGCACGCCGGTGCTGATCATGACCAGCTATGCCAGCCTGCGCTCGGCCGTAGACTCCATGAAGATGGGCGCGGTGGACTACATCGCCAAGCCCTTCGACCACGACGAAATGCTCCAGGCCGTGGCGCGCATCCTGCGTGACCGCCAGTCGACCAACAGTGCCCCGGCGGAACGGCCGGCCGGCAAGACCGCCAGCGAAAAACCCGGGGTCGACAACAGCAATGGCGAAATCGGCATCATCGGCTCCTGCCCGCCCATGCAGGATCTGTACGTCAAGATCCGCAAGGTTGCGCCCACGGACTCCAATGTCCTGATCCAGGGCGAGTCCGGCACCGGCAAAGAGCTGGTGGCCCGCGCCCTGCACAACCTGTCCAAACGCGCCAAGGCCCCGATGATCTCGGTGAACTGCGCGGCAATCCCCGAATCCTTGATCGAATCCGAACTGTTCGGCCACGAGAAAGGTGCCTTTACCGGCGCCAGCGCCGGACGCGCCGGCCTGGTGGAAGCGGCGGACGGCGGCACGCTGTTCCTCGACGAAATCGGTGAGCTGCCCCTGGAAGCCCAGGCACGCCTGCTGCGCGTATTGCAGGAGGGCGAGATTCGCCGGGTCGGCTCGGTGCAGTCACAAAAAGTCGATGTGCGCCTGATCGCCGCGACTCACCGGGACCTGAAGAGCCTGGCGAAAATCGGCCAGTTCCGCGAAGACCTGTATTACCGCCTGCACGTAATCGCCCTCAAGCTGCCGGCCCTGCGCGAACGCGGTGCCGACGTCAACGAGATTGCCAATGCATTCCTGTTGCGCCAGAGCGCGCGCGTCAACCGTACCGACCTGACGTTTGCGGCCGACGCCGAGCAAGCTATCCGCCACTATTCGTGGCCAGGTAACGTGCGCGAGCTGGAAAACGCCGTGGAGCGGGCTGTGATTCTTTCGGAGAGCCCGCAGATCTCCGCCGAGCTGCTGGGCATTGATATCGAACTGAGTGACCTGGACGATGACGACTTCATTGGCCTGGCACCACAACAGGGCGGCAGTAACACCAGCCATGAGCCTACAGAAGACTTGTCCCTGGAAGACTACTTCCAGCACTTCGTCCTGGAGCACCAGGACCATATGACCGAGACCGAACTGGCGCGCAAACTGGGTGTCAGCCGCAAGTGCCTGTGGGAACGGCGCCAGCGCCTGGGCATTCCACGGCGCAAGACCGGGGTTGCCAGCGAAAGCTGAGGTCAACTCACATTGGGTAACACCCCAAACGTGAAAAAACTGTTACCTCAGATATTCACGTAACAAAAAGCCGGGGCTTACGGTAACGAAGCCCCGGCTTTTTTTCGCCTGCCAAACACCCAAAACCCGGCCATCCCCCTGATTTTGCTGGGGCTCGCAAAAGTTGGCACGCACCCTGCTATATGCTTAGTACAAGAACAATAAAAAGCACCGTACACACACAATAAAAATAAGACGAATCGACTCACGCACAATAAAAACAACACGGCGGAGGCGCAGCTAACTGATTCTTTTGGAGAGGCGTTGCATTTGGGGCTTGCCCCGCAACCAGGCCGAGAACAACAAAAACTGCCCTAAGGCAGAGCCTGAACTGGTTGGATCATTGATCATCGCAACACAGCGACCAAAGCAATCCGTTTGCTCTTGACTCCCGATTGGGAGTGTCATGAAGGTCAAATCTCATGGCGAGGGCGATCAACAAAAACAAGAAGCCCGAAACCAATAATAAAAATAGAGCACGCAACTACTTTCTGGGGGAGCTTCGGCTCCCCTTGTAGTTTCTGCGATTTGAGCGCCGCACCGGCTTATTTAAGCATCTGGCTCAACGCTTGCAGCTAGTTCCTACACCATCCCCTGACTAAATGCTAGAATCCCGGCCCATCATGCGGTCATTCTTCGTTATGGCCGAACATTCCTTCAAACAGTGCATCCCATGCTGAAGAAGTTGTTCCAGTCATTCCGTTCCCCCTTGCGTCGTACGCAACACATTCGCAGCACGCCTGAAGTGCTCAACAGCAATCAACATTCGCTGCAGCGCGCCCAGTTCAGCCGTTATGCGGTGAACATCGTCGAACGCCTGCAGAACGCTGGCTACCAGGCCTACCTGGTCGGTGGTTGTGTGCGCGACATGTTGCTCAACATCACTCCCAAGGATTTCGACGTCGCCACCAGCGCCACGCCTGAACAAGTGCGCGCCGAGTTTCGCAACGCGCGGATCATCGGTCGGCGCTTCAAGTTGGTGCATATCCACTTTGGTCGCGAGATCATCGAGGTCGCCACCTTCCGAGCAGGCCACCCGCAAAACGATGAAGAGGAAGACAGCAACCAGTCTTCCCGCAACGAAAGCGGACGCATCCTGCGGGACAATGTGTACGGCACCCTGGAAGAAGACGCGCAACGCCGCGACTTCACCATCAATGCCCTCTATTACGATCCGGTCAGCGAGCGCATCCTCGATTACGCCAACGGCGTACACGATATTCGCAACCACCTGATCCGCCTGATCGGCGACCCTACGCAGCGCTACCAGGAAGACCCGGTGCGCATGCTGCGGGCCGTGCGCTTTGCCGCCAAGCTGAACTTCGGCATCGAGAAACATACGGCCGCGCCGATTCGCGAGCTGGCGCCGATGCTGCGGGAAATCCCTTCGGCACGCCTGTTCGAGGAAGTGCTCAAGCTGTTCCTTTCCGGGCATGCCGCCGACACCTTCGAAATGCTGGTGGACCTGCAGTTGTTCGACCCACTGTTCCCGGCCAGCGCCGATGCACTGGAGCACAACCCCACGTACACCCACACGCTGATCAGTGAAGCGTTGATCAACACTGACCTGCGGATCAAACAGAACAAACCGGTGACCCCGGCATTCCTGTTTGCCGCCCTGCTCTGGCCGGCGCTGCCCGCCCGCGTGCTGCGCCTGCAGAACCGTGGCATGCCGCCGATTCCAGCGATGCAGGAAGCCGCGCACGAGTTGATCGCCGAGCAATGCCAGCGCATCGCAATCCCCAAGCGCTTCACCATGCCGATCCGCGAGATCTGGGACATGCAGGAACGCCTGCCACGGCGCAGTGGCAAACGTGCCGACCTGCTGCTGGACAACCCGCGCTTCCGTGCCGGCTATGACTTCCTGCTGCTGCGTGAAAGCGCCGGCGAGCAGACTGATGGCCTGGGCGAATGGTGGACCGACTACCAGGACGCCAATGACAGCGAACGTCGCGAGATGATTCGTGAACTGAGCAGCAAAGGCGAACCCACTGGCGACGGCCCGAAAAAGCGCCGCCGCAGCAGCGGTAGCAAACGCAAGCGCAGTGCCGCCGATACCTCTGGCGAATAAGCACCGTGGAGCGTATCTACATCGGCATGGGCAGCAACCTCGCTGCCCCGCAACAGCAATTGCGCAACGCCATCGAGGCGTTGGCGCAGTTGCCGAACACCACATTCGTCGGTGTTTCTGCCTTCTACCAAAGTGATTCCCTGCTTCCCGGCCAGCCCCGCTATACCAATGCGGTGGCGGCGCTGAACAGCACCCTCGCGCCACTGGAACTGCTGGATGCGCTGCAAGCCATCGAGAACGACCAGGGTCGCGAACGCCTTGAGCGTTGGGGCCCGCGCACCCTGGACTTGGATATCCTGCTGTTTGGCGATCGCCTGATTGATGAGCCGCGCCTCAAGGTGCCTCATTACCAGATGCATCTAAGGGCTTTTGTGTTGTATCCACTTGCCGAACTGGCACCGGCCACTTTGCAACTGCCTGACGGCCGCCTACTCAGTGATCTGCTCGATCAATGCCCATTCGTCGGCCTGGAACGCCTGCCTCCTGCTTGACTCAAGCCCTGTGGGCGCTGGCCGAGCACGCCTTTTACCTGCTGAATCGCATCAGTAACAGCGGTAACACCCCGCTCGTAACAATGCGGTAACACATCCAATTGACTTCCAGAGTCCTCCTCACGACTATAGGCGTCCCGCTGCCGCCAACCCGGCGCTGAAGGGCGCAATCCAGGCCTTATAAGCACTGCTCTGAAGAAAGTGCGCCTGTATAAACGAAGACTCACGCGCGTTACTCGCTGTTTCCAAGCGCCTGAACGAGGACCCTTTTCATGCCAGACATTACCCTGACCACCTTGCAGAGCCTCAAACTCAAGGGTGAAAAAATCACCATGCTGACCTGCTATGACGCCACGTTCGCCCAGGCTTGCTGCCAGGCCGGGGTCGAGGTGTTACTGGTGGGCGACTCCCTGGGCATGGTTCTTCAAGGGAATGACAGCACCCTCCCCGTCACCACCGATGAACTTGCCTACCACACCGCCAGCGTCAAGCGCGGTAACGAAGGCGCGTTTATCATCGCCGACCTGCCGTTCATGGCTTACGCAACGCTTGATCAGACCTTCCAGAACGCCGGCAAGCTGATGCAGGCCGGGGCACATATGATCAAGATCGAAGGTGCCTTGTGGCTTGCCGAGTCGATCCGCTTGTTGGCCGAACGCGGCGTTCCGGTATGCGCACACATGGGCCTCACGCCACAGTCCGTCAATATCCTGGGTGGCTACAAGGTCCAGGGCCGTAATGAAGCCCAAGCCCGGCAGATGCGGGCCGACGCCATCGCCCTGGAGCAGGCCGGCGCTGCAATGATTGTGCTCGAGTGCGTGCCTAGCGAACTGGCGGAAGAAATCACCCAGGCGGTGAAAATCCCGGTGATCGGCATTGGCGCCGGCAGCGCGACCGACGGCCAGGTCCTGGTGCTGCACGACATGCTCGGCCTGAACCTCACCGGCCGCGCCCCCAAATTCGTGAAGAACTTCATGACCGGCCAGGACAACATCCAGGCCGCGCTGAGCGCCTACGTGGCTGAAGTCAAAGCCGTTACCTTCCCTGGCCTCGAACACGGATTCTCTGCATGAACACCGTAAAAACCCTGCGCGAACTGCGGGCCGCCGTCACTCACGCGCGTAACGCCGGCAAGCGCATTGGCTTCGTGCCGACCATGGGCAACCTGCATGCCGGCCACGCTACGCTGGTGACGCGCGCCGCCGAACAAGCCGACTTCGTGGTGGCGAGCATTTTCGTCAACCCACTGCAGTTTGGCGCCGGTGAAGACCTGGACAAGTACCCGCGCACTCTGGCCGCCGACCAGGAAAAGCTGCTGGTGGCGGGCTGCAACCTGCTGTTCGCCCCCACCGTCGACGAGATGTACCCCGACGGCATGACGGTGCAGACCCGGGTCAGCGTGCCGCAACTGTCCGAAGGCCTGTGCGGCGCCAGCCGCCCGGGTCACTTCGAGGGCGTGGCGACGGTGGTGAGCAAGCTGTTCAACATGGTCCAGCCTGACCTCGCAGTGTTCGGGCAAAAGGACTACCAGCAACTGGCGGTGATCCGCGCCATGGTGCGCGACCTGAACATGCCGATCCAGATCATTGGCGAGCCCACCGTGCGCGCCGAGGACGGCCTGGCGCTGTCCTCGCGCAACGGTTACCTGACTGAAGAACAGCGCGCCATCGCCCCGGTGCTGTACCGCAGCCTCCGTCATATCGCCACCGCCATTGAAAACGGCGACCGCGACTTCGCCAAGCTGCGGGCCGAGCAGGTCCAGCACATCGAGGCCGCCGGCCTGCGCATGGACTACCTGGAAGTCTGCCAGGGCCAGCACCTGCGTCCGGCAACCGCCGAGGATCGTGATGTGGTGATCCTGGTCGCCGCGTACCTGGGCGCAACACGGTTGATCGACAACCTGCACCTCAACCTCAGCGCTTAAGCCTGGCAATCTCCCCATGTGGGAGCGGGCTTGCCCTCGATGGCGGACGGTCAGTCGATGTATTTGTCGCTGACCCAGCACCATCGCGGGCAAGCTCGCTCCCACATTCAGTTTTTAGCGCCTCCCAGGCCCCGGTATAAAAAAGTACCGGCTTGCGCGCAGACAAAGCCAAGACATATCGACACGCTAGGTTTAATGTAATCGCCCGGCGTTATAGTTAGCGCTGTCTGGAACCCAAACCTTGATACAAAACTGGATGTTCCGGGTTTAGAAGTGTCCTAAAAGCAGTCCCAGTAATAAAAAGGAAACCCGCAGCGATGGCGTATTACCGCACCCCTCATGACGTTACCGCTCTGCCCGCCTGGCAAGCGCTCAATCAACATCGCCAAGCCATGCAGGATTTCAGCATGCGCGAAGCGTTTAATGCCGATCCCCAGCGCTTTACCCAGTTCACGTTGAGCAGCTGCGGACTTTTCCTCGATTACTCGAAAAACCTGATTACCCCTGAAACCCGCGACCTGCTGGTGGGCCTGGCCAACGAAGTCGATCTCAAAAGCGCAATCAAGGCGCTGTTCGATGGCGAGCCGGTCAACTCTTCGGAAGGTCGTCCGGCGCTGCACACCGCACTGCGCCGCCCGGTGGGCGACAAGTTGTCGGTCAACGGCACCAATATCATGCCCGACGTGCACAAGGTGCTGAACCAGATCACCGACCTGGTGGGCCGCATCCATGACGGCCTGTGGCGTGGCTACACCGAGAAGCCGATCACCGACGTGGTCAACATCGGCATCGGCGGTTCGTTCCTCGGCCCAGAGCTGGTCTCCGAGGCACTGTTGTCCTACGCCCATAAAGGCGTGCGCTGCCACTACCTGGCGAATATCGATGGCAGTGAATTCCACGAGCTGACCCAGAAGCTGCGCGCCGAGACCACGCTGTTTATCGTCTCGTCGAAGTCCTTCAACACCCTGGAAACCCTGAAAAACGCCCAGGCCGCCCGCGCCTGGTACCTGGCCCAGGGTGGCTCGGAAGCCGAGCTGTATCGCCACTTTATCGCCGTGTCGAGCAACAACGCGGCGGCCGTGGCCTTCGGTATCCGTGAAGAGAACATCTTCCCGATGTGGGATTGGGTCGGCGGCCGTTACTCGTTGTGGTCGGCCATCGGCTTGCCAATCGCCCTGGCCATTGGCATGTCCAACTTCAAGGAACTGCTGTCGGGTGCCTACACCATGGACCAGCACTTCCAGACCGCGCCGTTCGAGGCAAACATGCCGGTGCTGCTGGGCCTGCTGGGTGTGTGGTACGGCAACTTCTGGGGCGCCCAGAGCCACGCGATCCTGCCGTACGACCACTACCTGCGTAACATCACCAAGCACTTGCAACAGTTGGACATGGAATCCAACGGCAAGAGCGTACGCCAGGACGGCACGCCGGTTTCCACCGATACCGGCCCGGTTATCTGGGGCGGCGTGGGCTGCAACGGTCAGCACGCGTACCACCAGTTGCTGCACCAGGGCACCCAGTTGATCCCGGCCGACTTCATTGTGCCGATCGTCAGCTTCAACCCGGTCTCCGACCACCATCAGTGGCTGTATGCCAACTGCCTGTCCCAGAGCCAGGCGCTGATGCTCGGCAAGACCCGCAGCGAAGCCGAAGCAGAGTTGCGTGACAAAGGCATGGCCGAAGACGAAATACAAAAGCTGGCGCCGCACAAGGTGATCCCGGGCAACCGCCCGAGCAACACCCTGGTGGTGGAGCGGATCAGCCCGCGCCGTCTGGGCGCGCTGGTGGCGATGTATGAACACAAAGTATTCGTACAAAGCGTCATCTGGGGCATCAACGCCTTTGACCAATGGGGCGTGGAGCTGGGCAAGGAACTGGGCAAGGGCGTCTACAACCGCCTGACGGGCGCCGAGGAAACCTTGGCCGACGATGCCTCGACCCAAGGCTTGATCAACTACTTCCGTGGTCGTCACCGCGGTTGATGTGATCGGCACTACAATCAGGGATTGAACCTGCACAAGCGCCCCCTGGGGGAGCTGGCTTGCCAGCTCCCCCAGGGACCAGCCTTGAACTCTTGTCTCTATAACAAGAAGAGGGATCCCTAATGTTCGATATCAGCCAGTTTCCCCATGCCGATGCAGTGCGCCGGGGCGCGCAACTCAGTCAAGAGGGCTACCAGCGCCTCTATCGGCAATCCATCGAACACCCCGATACGTTCTGGGCCGAACAGGCCAAGGCGCTGCTCGACTGGATCACGCCCTGGCAGACCGTCCAGCACTGCGATATCAACACCGGCGCCGCGCAGTGGTTTGCCGGTGGCCAGTTGAACGTCAGCTACAACTGCATTGACCGTCACCTGGCGCAACGCGCCGATCAGCCGGCCTTTATCTGGGAAGGCGATGATCCTGCAAAATCTTCCAAAATCACCTACCGCCAACTTCACCAAAACGTCAGCCGCCTGGCCAATGTGCTGAAAAGCCGTGGCGTGAAAAAAGGCGACCGGGTGTGTATCTACATGCCGATGATTCCGGAAGCCGCCTACGCGATGCTGGCCTGCACGCGGATTGGTGCGGTGCATTCCGTGGTGTTTGGCGGGTTCTCACCGGATGCCCTGCGCGACCGTATCCTGGATGCCGACTGCCGCACCGTGATCACCGCCGACGAAGGCGTACGCGGCGGTAAACCGGTGGCGCTGAAAAAGAATGTCGACAAGGCCCTGGCCAGCTGTCCGAATGTCACGACGGTGCTGGTGGTGGAACGAACCGGTGCGGCCGTAGCCTGGACTGAAGGGCGCGACCTCAAGTACCAACAGGCGGTGGACGCGGTCAGCGACGCATGCCCGCCCGAGCCGATGGCTGCCGAAGACCCGCTGTTTATCCTCTATACCTCCGGCAGTACCGGCAAGCCCAAGGGCGTGCTGCACACCACCGGCGGCTATCTGCTGCAAGCGGCGATGACCTTCAAATACGTGCTCGATTATCGCGAGGGCGAAGTGTTCTGGTGCACCGCCGATGTCGGCTGGGTCACGGGCCATAGCTATATCGTGTACGGGCCGCTGGCCAATGGCGCCACCTCCCTGATGTTCGAGGGTGTGCCGAGCTACCCGGACAGCTCGCGCTTCTGGCAGGTGATCGATAAACATCAGGTGAATATTTTCTACACCGCGCCCACCGCCCTGCGGGCCTTGATGCGCGAGGGTCATGGCCCGCTGGAAAGTACGTCCAGGGCCAGCCTGAGATTGCTCGGCAGTGTCGGCGAACCGATCAACCCGGAAGCCTGGGAGTGGTATTTCAACGCCGTCGGCGAGCAGCGCTGCCCGATTGTCGATACCTGGTGGCAGACCGAGACCGGCGGCATCATGCTCAGCCCGCTGGTCAGCGCCCAGCGCATCAAGCCCGGCTGCGCGACCCAGCCGATGTTTGGGGTGCAGCCGGTATTGCTCGACGAGCAGGGCAAGGAAATCAGCGGCGCCGGCAGCGGCGTCCTGGCGATCAAAGCCAGTTGGCCGGGGCAGATCCGCAGCGTGTATGGCGACCCGCAGCGGATGATCGACACCTACTTCAAGCCCTACCCCGGCTACTACTTTACCGGCGACGGTGCGCGGCGCGACGAGGATGGCGACTACTGGATCACCGGGCGTATTGATGACGTGATCAACGTCTCCGGCCATCGCATCGGCACCGCCGAGGTGGAAAGCGCGCTGGTGCTGCATGACAAAGTGGCCGAGGCTGCCGTCGTCGGCTATCCCCATGACCTCAAGGGCCAGGGCATCTATGCGTTTGTCACACCGATGAATGGCGTCGAGCCCAGCGATGCGCTGAAAAAACACCTGCTGGACCTGGTCAGCAAGGAAATCGGCGGCTTTGCCAAGCCGGAGCTGATCCAATGGGCGCCGGCCTTGCCGAAAACCCGTTCAGGCAAGATCATGCGGCGTATCCTGCGCAAGATCGCCTGTAACGAACTGGACAGCCTGGGCGATACCTCGACCCTGGCCGATCCGAGCGTGGTCGACGGCCTGATCGACAAGCGCCTGAACCGATAGGAACCCCCAAGCCACCATGGAATTTCTGCGCAACCGTATCGAATCCCAACTGATGAGCCTGACGGGGCTGTCCCTGGGCAATCTGGACCTGGAAAGCCCCAAGGGCGACCCAGGGCTGTTCGGCCCGGACTCGGTGAGCTGGAAGGTCCATGGTGACTTCAGCAGCATGCTGATCGGGGGTATCAGCGCCTTGATGTTGCAGGCGCTTCATCCCCTGGCGCTGGCCGGCGTGTGGGACCATTCGAATTTTCGCCAGGACATGCTTGGGCGTTTGCGCCGCACTTCGCAGTTTATTTCCGGTACTACGTTTGGCTCGCGCCGCGACGCGTTATGGCTGATCGAAAAGGTGCGCACCATCCACCTGCAAGTGGTCGGGCACGCACCTGACGGGCGCCCCTACGCGGCCAGTGATCCTGAATTGCTGACCTGGGTTCACGTCGCCGAAGTCAGCAGCTTTCTGGCGGCGCATTTGCGCTACAAAAACCCGGATCTATCGCCCAGAGACCAGGATCGGTATTACAGCGAGATTGCCCTGGTCGCCGAACAACTGGGGGCTCGCCACGTGCCGCGTTCAAGGCAGGAAATTGCTGATTACCTGCAACGTATTCGCCCACAACTGCTGTGTGACGAACGCAGCCGCGAAGTACTGCGCCTGTTGCTCGATGCCCCGGCTCCCAGCGCCCTGGCCAAGCCGTTCGGGGCGCTGATGATGCAGGCCGGGATCGACCTGCTACCGGACTGGGCGGGTGACATGCTGGGTCAACAGCAAAGCCCGCTGCAACGCCAACTGATCCGCGCCGGGGTCAGGCGCAGCGCGCCGCTGCTGCGCTGGGCGATGCGCAATGGTTCGGTGCAACGGGCCCACAGGCGGATGGGCCTGCTGTAACGACACACACCCTGTGGCACCTGGCCTGCCCGCGATACTGATCGACCTGCACCCGCGCCATCGCCGGCAAGCCGACGCCCACAGGAGCTGTTAAACTTGCGCGCTTCAATTCCCCAGCAAGGCGCGCTCCATGTCGTCCCTGAATCAGGCGCTGCGCGCCGCCCTCGATCACCGCCAAGACCTGCTCGCCGAGCTGCATGCCCAAGGCACCGATTGCTATCGGCTGTTTCATGGCAGCCAGGAAGGCGCGGGGGGCCTGACCATCGACCGTTACGGCCCGCAATTGATGGTGCAGAGCTTTCACCAGTCCCTGGACAGCGATGCGCTCCTGCAATTGCACCTGATGATCAACCAGTACCTGGGCCTGGAGTTGCTGCTGGTCTATAACGACCGCTCCCGAGGCAACTCGCGTATCGACCGCGAAGACACGGTGTACCGCGCCGAACCTGCGGCCCTGGAAGACCTGGTTGGCCACGAATGGGGCCTGAACTATCGCGTGCGCGGTCGCCACCCGGGGCAGGACCCGCTGCTGTTCCTGGACCTGCGCAATACCCGCGGCTGGGTCAAGGCGCACAGTGCCGGCAAAAGCGTGCTGAACCTGTTTGCCTACACCTGCGGCGTCGGCCTCAGTGCAGCGGCCGGCGGGGCCCGCGAGGTATGCAACCTGGACTTCGCCGAGGGCAACCTGGCAGTCGGTCGCGAAAACGGCGAGTTGAACCCTCAACTGCCAGCCATGACGTTTGTACAGTCCGATTACTTCCCGGCAATCCGCCAACTGGCCGGGCTGCCGATCACCCAGCGTCGCGGGCAAAAACTGCCGAGCTACCCGCGCCTGGAGCAACGTCAATATGACCTGGTGCTGCTCGACCCACCCGCCTGGGCCAAGAGCGCCTTTGGTACCGTGGACCTGATGCGTGACTACCAGAGCCTGCTCAAGCCGGCATTGCTGGCCACCGCGCAAAACGGTGTACTGATCTGCTGCAACAACCTGGCAAAGGTCAGCATGGATGACTGGCGCGAGCAGGTCTTGCGCTGTGCTGAAAAGGCTGGCCGCCCCGTACGCGACTGGACAGTGATGACACCCGGCGCTGACTTTCCCTCACAAGACCAGCAGCCGCCGCTGAAGACTCTGATCCTGCAGTTGTAGGATTGCCCTGAAAGAACCTGACTGGCGTAATAAAGGCGCGGTTCTTCGGAACCGTAAACCCGTGCCATACTCCAAGGCACTCCTGATCGACATAGATGGCGTCACCCATGCCCAAAGGATTGATTCGCGCCACAGGCGCCTTGCTGACCGCCCTTGCACTCTACAGCTTGCTGGGCTTTTTGATTCTGCCCGGTATTGCGCTTCGCGTTGCCAACCAACAGTTGGCCAATTACGCTACCGTGCCGGCCCGTATCGAGCGTATCGAGCTCAACCCGTTCAGCCTGGAACTGACCCTCTGGGGCCTGAAAATCGGTGAGCCGGGCAAGGAACAGGTGGGCTTTGAACGCCTCTATGCCAACCTGCAGATCGACAGCCTCTGGACCCGCGCCCTGCACCTGGCCGATGTGCAGTTGGACAAGCCGAAGACCGAAATCCTCTTCGACAAGACCGGTACCCTCAACCTGGCACAACTGTTCAAGTTGCCGCCGAGCGAACCGACACCCGATGACCCCGAAAGCAAACCGTTCCCGCTGCGCATCGAACGCATCAAGCTGGCGAGCGGTTACGTGCACTTCGAAGACGTGCGCCCCAGCGAGCCTATCGAGTTCCTCTACGACAAACTCGACTTCGAGCTGAAAAACCTCAGCACCCTGCCCGAAGACAATGCCGACATGACCCTGGTCGCCGCAGGCCCCGAGGGCGGGCAGATCGACTGGACCGGCAATTTCAGCCTGGTGCCGATCGCCTCTGAGGGTAAGTTGAAGGTCACAGATGGCAAGATGAAAGTCTGGTGGCCCTATGTGCGGGACGCCGTGCCCCTGGTCTTGGAAGACGGCACCCTTAATTTCAGTACCGACTACAAGCTGAACCTGGCCAAAGAAACCGAACTGAACCTGACCAACGTCTCGGCGAGCATCGCGCCGTTCGCGATCAAGGCCCCGGATGGCCGGCCACTGGCCCGCCTGGAGCGCCTGGATGTCAGCGAAACCTCGATCGACCTGGCCAAGCAGCAAGTGATCGTGGGCAAAATCCGCAGTAACAAGCTCGAAACCTGGGCCGCCCGTGAAGCCGATGGCCAACTGGACTGGCAGAAACTGTTCGCCAGCCAGCCGAGCAAGCCAGCCACCAAGCCTGAACCAGCAAGCGCTCCCGCCGCGGCCGATTCGCCAAAACCCGAGTCGACAGCGCCGAGCAGGCCTTGGCAAGTGCTGCTCAAGGATGTGCAACTGCGTAACTATCAGGTGCACTTGGCTGATCGCCAGGTAAAACCTGCGGTGGCCCTGGAGCTGGGCCCGCTGAATGTCGATGTACAAGACTTCGACAGCCTCAATCAAAGCCCCTTCACCCTCAAGATCGACAGTGGCCTGGGCAAGCAGGGCAAGATCCAGGCGAGCGGCCAGGTCAACCTGAACCCGGTCAGCGCCAAGTTGAAAGTCGACACCAAGGATATCGACCTGCGGGTTGCCCAGTCCTATATCAGCCCCTTTATCCGCCTGGAACTGCGCAGCGGCATGCTCGGCAGTAACCTCGATGTGAACCTCAAGAGCACCGAGCCCCTCGCGCTGCAGATCACCGGCCGCGCCCAAGTGGATCAGCTGCACACCCTGGACACGCTCAAGACCCGCGACTTCCTCAAGTGGCAGCGACTGGTGGTGGAAGGCTTGAACTACCAGCACGGCAACAGCCTGTCGATCGACAAGATCAACCTGCTGCAACCCTATGCGCGCTTTATGATCAACGATGATCGCACCACCAACGTCGATGACCTGCTGATCCCACAGCCTGCCGACAGTGGCGCCAAATCGACGGCCAAATCCAGCGCGAGCAATGAAAAACCCCTGGGCATCCGTATCGGGCAGATCGCGATCAATGACGGCTCGGCCAACTTTGCCGACTTCAGCCTGACACCGAACTTTGCCACGGCGATCCAGCAACTCAATGGCCAGATCGGCACCATCGACAGCCGCCAGGCCAAACCCGCCAGCGTGGACATCAAGGGTAAGGTTGACCGCTATGCACCCGTGACGATCAAGGGCAGCGTCAACCCGTTTGACCCGATGGCCGCGCTGGACATCGCCACCAGCTTCAAACGCGTCGAGCTGACCACCCTGACACCGTACTCGGGCAAGTTTGCCGGGTTCCGTATCCGTAAGGGCCGGCTCAACCTGGACCTGCACTACGTGATCACCAAGGGCCAGTTGAAGGCCGAGAACAAGGTGGTGGTAGAGCAACTGCAACTGGGCGAGAAAGTCGACAGCGCGGACGCGGTGGACCTGCCGATTCGCCTGGCAATTGCCCTGCTCAAGGACACTGACGGCAAGATCTCCATCGAGTTGCCGGTGACCGGCGACTTGAACAACCCGCAGTTCAGTGTGATGCCGATCGTCTGGCAGACCCTGCGCAACCTGGTAGTGCGCGCGGCAACGGCGCCGTTCAAGTTCATTGGCGGGCTGGTGACCGGTGGAGGCTCGCAAGACCTGGGCAACGTGTCGTTCGCCGCAGGCTCCAGCGCCCTGAGCAAAGACGCCGAGTCGGCCCTCAACAGCCTCGCCAAAGCCCTCAAGGAGCGCCCTGCCCTGCGCCTGGAAATCGAAGGCACTGCGGCAGCCAGCAGCGATGGTCCGTTCCTGGCCGCCGAGCGGCTTGAGCGTGAGTATCAGTACAACTACTACAAGATACTCCAGCGCCGTGGCGATAAAGTCCCGGCCCAGGCGTCATTGCTTGTAGTACCGGAAAAGGAAAAGGCGCCACTGCTCGAAGGCATCTATCGCACCCGCTTGAAGCAACAGCCACCGGCTGAGTGGAAAGACCTGGGCAGCGATGAGCGCTCGGCGAAGCTGCGCGACGGCGTGATCAAGTTCTGGAGCGGCAGTGATGTGCTGCTACGCAAACTGGGCCAGGACCGCGCGAGTGCAATCAAGGACTATCTGGTCGACAAGGGCCAGTTGGAAGACGATCGGGTGTACTTCATTGATGCCAGCCTCGGCCAGGCCGAGAAAGATGGCCGGGTAATTACGCCAATGCACCTGGATGCCGAGTAACTACCGGCACCATAAGTCCAAAGTGTGGGAGCTGGCTGCCTGCTCCCACACTTGATCTGCATAATCCGCAGACATGTATTCCCCGCCACAATAAAACGGGCCCCGACACAAGTGTCGGGGCCCGTAGTGACCACATCCCTGTGGTCGGTCGCATGAACCTGTAAGGTGCATTGAGCGGATATCTGCCTCGCTCGTGGCCGCCTTGCCTAAGTCCAGTCGAGTCGTTGCGCGTTACTCTGCTTTCAGGCCGTCGGCCGATACAGCTTTAACGCCTTTGATTTTCTTGGCGATGGCTACTGCCATTTCCTTTTGTGCATCAGTCACAGCAACAGTGGAGGACAGGGAGACCACACCTTTGTTGGTTTCGACTTTGATGTCGGTGCCAGGAATGCCTTTCTCGGTAACCAGGTCAGCTTTGACTTTAGTGGTGATCCAGGTATCGGTGGTCGCTTCTTTGGCCTTGTCCACTTCACCGGCGGCTACAACCATTGGAGCCTGGGAAGTTTGGGCGAACGCAACGTTAGCCATGGTCAGGGTCAGCGCGGTGGCAGTTGCAGCAGCGATAGCGAACTTCTTCATACGAGTAACTCCTGTTTTTTCGAAGGTCTGCAGCGTTTCAACGTTAATGCTGCAGGGTTACCAGTACTGTTGCAGGCGCTGTGCCAACTTTCGCATAAGAATAAAAACCTTTAAATTCAATAGCTTATGTTTTTTGTCGAAATTCAGAATCGTGCAACTTGCATGAAGCCCATCGTGCCTGCATGCAAGTTGCGGCTTTTGTCCTGGGCTAAACGGCTGATTTACCTTCACTTTCCTGCAGCCCAAAAAAAAGGACTCCGAAGAGTCCTCTTTTTCAGCGTAAAGCCTGGGAGTAATTAAACGCCCGAAGCCTTGGCTGCTGCTACGTCCTTGATGGACAGCTTGATACGGCCGCGGTTGTCCACGTCCAGTACCAGCACTTCCACTTCCTGGCCTTCTTTCAGGATGTCGGTCACTTTCTCTACGCGAGCATCGCTCAGCATGGAGATGTGAACCAGACCGTCCTTGCCCGGCAGGATGTTGACGAACGCGCCGAAGTCGACGATGCGCTCAACCTTACCGACGTAGATCTTGCCGATCTCGGCTTCAGCGGTGATGCCCAGGACGCGCTGGCGTGCAGCTTCAGCCGCTTCCTTGGTTTCGCCGAAGATCTTGATCGAACCGTCGTCTTCGATGTCGATCGAAGCCTTGGTTTCTTCACAGATCGCACGGATGGTCGCGCCGCCTTTACCGATGACATCACGGATTTTGTCGGTGTCGATTTTCATCGCGATCATGGTCGGAGCATTTTCCGACAGCTCGGTGCGGGACTGACCAATGATCTGGTTCATCTGGCCGAGGATGTTCAGGCGCGCTTCCAGGGCTTGGCCCAGAGCGATTTCCATGATTTCTTCGGTGATGCCCTTGATTTTGATGTCCATCTGCAGCGCGGTAACACCTTTGGCGGTACCGGCTACTTTGAAGTCCATGTCGCCGAGGTGGTCTTCGTCACCCAGGATGTCGGTCAGGACGGCGAACTTCTCGCCTTCTTTAACCAGACCCATGGCGATACCGGCAACTGGCGCCTTCATCGGCACACCAGCGTCCATCAATGCCAGGGAAGCACCGCAAACGGAAGCCATGGAGCTGGAACCGTTGGACTCGGTGATTTCCGACACCACACGGATGGTGTACGGGAACACGTCGGCGGCAGGCAGCATGGCTGCAATCGAACGACGGGCCAGGCGGCCGTGACCGATTTCGCGGCGACCAGCACCCCCCATGCGACCACACTCACCTACCGAGAACGGAGGGAAGTTGTAGTGAAGCATGAACGGGTCTTTTTTCTCGCCTTCCAGGGTGTCCAGCAGTTGTGCGTCACGGGCAGTACCCAGAGTCGCGACTACCAGGGCCTGGGTTTCACCACGGGTGAACAGGGCCGAACCGTGGGTCTTCGGCAGAACGCCGACTTCAATATTCAGCGGACGTACGGTGCGGGTGTCGCGACCGTCAATACGTGGCTTGCCGTTAACGATATTTTCGCGAACGGTGCGGTATTCGATTTCGCCGAAGGCTGCTTTGACTTCGCTGGAAGAAGGCTGGCCTTCTTCACCGGACAGCTTGGCAACAACCTGATCCTTCAGTTCACCCAGGCGAGCGTAACGGTCGGCCTTGATGGTGATGGTGTAGGCGTCGGAGATCGCAGCACCGAACTCGGAGCGGATAGCGCCCAGCAGTTCAGTGGCTTCTGGCTGAGGAGCCCAGGTCCAGGTCGGCTTGGCGGCTTCGGCAGCCAGTTCTTTAACAGCGTTGATCACAACCTGGAACTCGTCGTGAGCAAACAGTACAGCGCCCAGCATCTGGTCTTCGGTCAGCTCTTTGGCTTCCGATTCAACCATCAACACGGCTTCCGAAGTACCGGCAACGACCATGTCCAGGCTCGAAGCTTTCTGTTGTTCGTAAGTTGGGTTCAGCAGGTAGCCGGTGCTTTCGTGGAAAGCAACGCGAGCTGCGCCGATCGGGCCATCGAAAGGAATACCGGAGATGGCCAGGGCAGCCGAGGTGCCGATCATCGCAGCGATGTCCGGATCGGTCTTCTTGCTGGTGGAAACGACGGTGCAGACAACCTGCACTTCGTTCATGAAGCCTTCTGGGAACAGCGGACGGATCGGACGGTCGATCAGTCGGGAAGTCAGGGTTTCTTTCTCGGAAGGACGGCCTTCGCGCTTGAAGAAACCACCAGGGATCTTACCGGCAGCGTAAGTCTTTTCCTGGTAGTGAACGGAAAGAGGGAAGAAGCCTTTGCTTGGGTCAGCGGTCTTGGCGCCTACAACGGTTACCAATACGGTAACGTCGTCGTCAACGGTGACCAGCACTGCGCCGGAGGCTTGACGGGCAATACGGCCTGTCTCGAGGGTAACGGTCGACTGACCGAACTGGAATTTTTTGATTACCGGGTTCACGGTGTCCTACCTTCTTTGTGGCTCTTGGGGAACTTGTCTTCTTGCGAAATTCTTGGGCAATGTCGGGAATCGGCCCAACCCTTGTCCAGGGTAAAACGTGTATCCAGATAAAACTTGAGGCTGGGAGCCTGCCATGGGCCAGCGGGAAACCCACTGACACACGGCAAACAACCAACCTCTAGCGCAATCGCTGATTAGCGACGCAGACCCAGGCGACCGATCAGAGCCTGGTAACGGCCCAGATCCTTGCCTTTCAGGTAGTCCAGCAACTTACGGCGCTGGTTTACCATGCGGATCAGACCACGACGGGAGTGGTGATCTTTACCGTTGGCCTTGAAGTGACCCTGCAGCTTGTTGATGTTGTGGGTCAGCAGTGCAACTTGCACTTCTGGCGAACCAGTGTCACCAACAGCTTGCTGATAGTCAGCTACGATTTGTGCTTTTTCTTGAACGTCGAGAGCCATGAGGCAATCCTTTTTTCAGGAAACCACCCAAAGGGCAGTTTCAACAGGCCAGGGACAAATCCCTGTATCTAAAAATGAGTGTTGACCGTGCCTGTTAACAGCCACACTCGTTCGGTCATTCTGACCGAATCAGCCGACGCGGCGCGATGCGCCCGTCTTCGCTCACTTCACCGATACCGATAAAGCGACCGTTATGATCTTGTACCCGCACCATGCCGAACTTCGGAGCATCCGGTGCGCGGACCGGCTGGCCGTTGAGCCAGTAGAACGCGCTGTGTTCCGAGAAGTGCAGCAATGGCCAATCCAGCAAACCGCTGTCCGATGGCATCAGGAAGCGATCAACTGCTTCATTGCCGCCTTCGGCATGTACAGCTTCCAACTCTTCCAACGTGACCGTCTGGGCCAGGGTGAAAGGGCCAGCCTGGGTGCGTCGCAGTTCTGCAACGTACGCGCCGCAACCGAGCTGTTCACCAATATCTTCCACCAGGGTACGGATATAGGTGCCTTTGCTGCAGTCCACGGCCAAGCGGGCGGTGTCGCCTTCACAGGCGAGCAATTCCAAGCGCGCAATAGTAACAGAACGCGGTTCACGCTCCACTACTTCGCCCGCACGTGCCAGCTTGTAAAGAGGCTGGCCATCACGCTTGAGAGCCGAGTACATCGGCGGTATCTGACTGATTTGCCCACGAAAAGCGGGTAAGGCAGCCTCGATATCTGCACGACCAACGGTCACGTCGCGAACCTGCAGAACATCACCTTCGGCGTCTGCCGTGGTGGTGGTCTTGCCCAGCTGCATAAGGGTTTCGTAACCCTTGTCCGAATCGAGCAGGTATTGCGAGAACTTGGTGGCCTCGCCAAAGCACAATGGCAACACGCCAGTAGCCAGGGGGTCGAGGCTACCAGTGTGCCCGGCCTTTTCGGCATTGAGCAGCCAGCGGACCTTCTGCAACGCCGCATTGGAGGTAAAACCAATGGGCTTGTCGAGCAGGATGATGCCGCTGACGTTACGACGGATACGTTTGACCTGAGCCACCGCTTACTCCTTGGCGTCTTCAGGTGTGGACGGATGCTGATTGTCTTCAGCCACGGCGCGCTCGATCAGGGCCGACAGGTGCGCACCACGCACGACGCTTTCGTCGTAGTGGAAGTGCAACTGGGGCACGCTGCGCAGCTTCATCTCACGGGCCAACTGCATACGCAGGAAACCTGCAGCGGAGTTGAGCACCTTGATGCTTTGCGCGATTTCTTCGCTGTTGTCCTGACCCATCACGGTGATGAAGATCTTGGCGTGACCGACGTCACGGCTCACTTCAACAGCGGTGATGGTGACCAGGCCAACGCGCGGGTCTTTGACTTCGCGACGGATCAGTTGGGCCAGCTCGCGCTGCATCTGATCGCCGATACGTTGGGTACGGCTGTATTCTTTTGCCATGTCTTGTTACCTGTTACTGCCACACGGTGAAACCCGTGGGGTCTGAAAGCGGCAAACGCCCGGCCTGACAAAAGCCAGACCGGGCGTTGCGTTTAGAGTCCGGACACTGCGCGGGGCATTTGCATGCCCACACGCGGCGTGGCTCCTGAAGTGCGCGAGTTAGAGGCTGCGAGCAACCTGAACCTTCTCGTAGACTTCGATCTTGTCGCCAGGCTTGACGTCGTTGTAGCTCTTGACGCCAATACCGCATTCCATGCCGGCACGTACTTCGGAAGCGTCATCCTTGAAGCGGCGCAGGGATTCCAGCTCGCCTTCGAAGATAACGATGTCTTCACGCAGTACACGGATTGGACGGTTACGGTGCACAGTACCTTCGATAACCATGCAACCGGCGATCGCGCCAAACTTCGGCGAACGGAACACGTCACGGACTTCGGCGACACCCAGGATATTTTCCCGAACGTCACTGCCAAGCATGCCGGTGAGGGCTTTCTTGACGTCTTCGATGATGTCGTAGATGACGTTGTAGTAACGCATGTCCAGGCCTTCCTGCTCGACGATCTTCCGTGCGCCAGCATCGGCACGCACGTTGAAGCCGAACAGTACAGCGTTGGAAGCCAGTGCCAGGTTGGCGTCGGATTCGGTGATACCACCGACACCGCCACCGACAACACGCACTTGCACTTCGTCGTTACCCAGGCCGTTCAAGGCGCCGTTCAACGCTTCGAGGGAACCACGGACGTCAGATTTGAGGACGATGTTAAGCGTCTTCTTCTCTTCCTGGCCCATGTTCTCGAAGATGTTTTCCAGCTTGCCGGCGTGAGCACGGGCCAGCTTGACTTCGCGGAACTTGCCTTGACGGAACAGAGCCACTTCACGGGCTTTCTTCTCGTCGGCAACT
The DNA here is from genome assembly GCF_030687625.1 of Pseudomonas sp. FP2294. Taxonomy (NCBI): domain Bacteria; kingdom Pseudomonadati; phylum Pseudomonadota; class Gammaproteobacteria; order Pseudomonadales; family Pseudomonadaceae; genus Pseudomonas; species Pseudomonas sp. FP2294. Next base: position 865,130 of record NZ_CP117441.1, on the reverse strand, counting down.
ACGCTCATCTCGTCGCCAGCGTCCGGGGTACCGTCCAGGCCGAGAATCTCGACAGGGATGGCTGGACCGGCTTCCTTGATTGGCTTGCCGTTCTCGTCGAGCATGGCACGTACACGGCCGTAGTTCGAACCGACCAGCACCATGTCGCCTTGGCGCAGGGTACCGTCTTGAACCAGAACGGTCGCAACCGGGCCACGGCCCTTGTCGAGGCGGGATTCAACCACAACACCACGGCCAGGAGCCGATGGGGTAGCGGTCAGTTCCAGGACCTCGGCTTGCAACAGGACTGCTTCGAGCAGTTCGTCAACGCCGGTACCCATCTTCGCCGAGACCGGTACGAATGGAGTGTCGCCACCCCACTCTTCGGAAGTCACGCCATGAACCGACAGTTCGCTACGGATGCGATCGAGATCAGCGCCCGGCTTGTCGATTTTGTTCACGGCAACCACCAGCGGCACGCCAGCTGCTTTAGCATGCTGAACGGCTTCGATGGTTTGCGGCATCACGCCGTCGTCCGCTGCAACCACCAGGATCACGATGTCGGTCGCCTTGGCACCACGGGCACGCATGGCGGTAAACGCGGCGTGACCAGGGGTGTCGAGGAACGTCACCATGCCACGGTCGGTTTCAACGTGGTAGGCACCGATGTGCTGGGTAATGCCGCCGGCTTCGCCCGCTGCAACCTTGGCACGACGGATGTAGTCGAGCAGGGAAGTCTTACCGTGGTCAACGTGGCCCATGACGGTCACGACTGGAGCACGGGAAACCGCTTCACCTTCAAACTTCAGGGACTCGGCCAGGGAATCTTCCAGGGCGGTGTCGCTGACCAGGGTCACTTTGTGGCCCAGCTCTTCAGCAACCAGCTGGGCAGTTTCCTGGTCCAGTACCTGGTTGATGGTGGCTGGAGTACCCAGCTTGAACATGAACTTGATGATTTCAGCAGCCTTGACCGACATCTGCTGAGCGAGATCGCCAACAGTGATGGTCTCGCCGATCTTCACTTCACGCACGACAGGGCCGGTTGGGCTCTGGAAACCGTGGGCGTTGCGTTTCTTCAGCTTGGCCTTGCCGCGACCACCACGACGGAAGCCATCGCTTTCTTCGTCGGTAGTCCGTGGGGCAACGCGCGGAGCAGGCGCTTTCTCTTTGACCGAAGCACGATGTGGAGCGTTTTTACGCTCGCCATCGCCACCGCCGCTACGACGATTGTTATCGTCGGCACGTGGTTTGTCCGGACGACGAGGTTCGTCGCGCTTGCGAGCGTCAGCAGCAGGCGCTGGTGCAGCGGCAACCGGAGCGGCCTCACGCACAGCTTCTACAGGCGCGCTAGGCGCAGCGACTGCGTCAGTACCAGCAGGTTGCGCAGCAGCAGGCTGGCGACGCGCTTCTTCTTCGGCGCGACGCTTGGCTTCTTCTTCAGCCTTCTGACGTGCAGCATTTTCTACTGCGCGACGTTCGTCCATCTCGCGTTTGCGCTCGGCTTCGATTTCTTCCGGGCTGCGCTGTACGAAGACTTTCTTCTTACGCACTTCAACGCTGATGCTCTTGCTACCAGCCACCCGCAGGGTGCTGGTTGTTTTGCGCTGCAATGTAATCTTGCGCGGTTCTTCCACTTTCGCCTTGTGGCTGCTTTTCAAGTGAGTCAGCAACGATTGCTTCTCACTGTCGCTCACATGTTCCTCGGCGGCGGTGTGCGGCAGACCTGCCTCACGCATCTGCTGCAACAGGCGCTCTACCGGTGTTTTGACCTCATCGGCCAGTTGTTTCACCGTGACTTGCGTCATGCACTTCTCTCCTCAGGCCGCGCCTAATTACTCGAACCAATGGGCTCGGGCGGCCATGATCAACTTGCCGGCACGATCATCGTCAATGCCGTCGATGTCGAGCAGGTCGTCAATAGACTGCTCGGCCAGGTCTTCGCGGGTAATTACGCCGCGCACCGCCAGTTCCATCGCCAAATCCTTGTCCATACCCTCAAGCGAGAGCAGGTCTTCGGCCGGATGGGCGTCTGCCAGCTTTTCCTCAGTAGCGATGGCTTTAGTCAACAAGCGATCCTTGGCCCGAGCGCGAAGCTCGTTGACGGTGTCTTCGTCAAAGCCGTCGATGTTGAGCATTTCCTCCACCGGTACGTAGGCAATCTCTTCCAGGCTGGTAAAGCCTTCATCTACCAGCACCTGTGCCAGATCTTCGTCGACTTCCAGCTCATCGATGAAGTTGCGCAGGATGTCGCCGGTTTCTGCTTGCTGCTTAGCCTGGATGTCCGATTCGGTCATGACGTTCAGGGTCCAGCCAGTCAACTGGCTGGCCAGACGCACGTTCTGACCACCGCGACCGATGGCCTGGGCCAGATTGTCTGCGCCAACGGCGATGTCCATTGCATGGGCATCCTCGTCAACAATAATTGCCGCGACTTCAGCCGGGGACATGGCGTTGATCACGAACTGCGCCGGGTTATCGTCCCACAGCACGATATCCACACGCTCACCGCCCAATTCGCCCGACACTGCCTGGACGCGCGAACCGCGCATACCAATGCAAGCACCCTGCGGGTCGATGCGTTTGTCCTTGGAGCGGACCGCGATCTTAGCGCGCGAACCCGGGTCGCGGGACGCAGCCATGACTTCGATCAGGCCTTCGGCAATTTCCGGCACTTCGATACGGAACAGCTCGATCAACATTTCCGGCGCGGTACGCGACAGGATCAGTTGAGGGCCACGGTTCTCAGTGCGGATTTCCTTGAGCAGCGCACGCAAACGCACGCCGACACGGAAGGTTTCGCGGGAAATGATGTCTTCACGGGCCAGCAACGCTTCAGCATTGTTACCTAGATCGACGATCACGTTGTCGCGGGTCACTTTCTTCACGGTGCCGGAGATGATTTCCCCCAGGCGCTCGCGATAGGCGTCAACGACTTGAGCGCGCTCGGCTTCACGGACCTTTTGCACAATGACTTGCTTGGCAGTCTGTGCAGCGATGCGGCCGAACTCGATGGACTCGATCTTTTCCTCGACGACGTCACCCACCTGGGCGCCCGGATGCGTTTGCGCAACCTTGCTTGGCCAGGTTTCGATGGCCGGATCATCAAGATCGGCTTCTTCAACGACTGTCCAGCGACGGAAAGTCTCATAAGCTCCGGTATGGCGATTGATTTCCACACGCAGATCAACTTCGTCTTCAAAACGCTTTTTGGTAGCAGTGGCCAGGGCCAACTCCAGCGCTTCAAAAATCACGTTAGCCGGTACGCCCTTTTCATTGGATACCGACTCAACAACCAGCAGTACTTCTTTGCTCATCGTACGCCTCGCCTTTCGCAAGCCATTGGATCCGCGGGATCCGCAGTTTCTGGCACGTCTCAGTCAAAACTGGGAATAATGTTGGCCTTGTCGATCATATCGATCGGCAACAGGAACTCGTGGTCTTCTACCTGCACCACTACATCCTGTTCTTCTACACCGCGCAGAAGGCCCTGAAAGTTGCGTCGCCCTTCGAAAGGGGATCGCAGCTTGATCTTCACTTGTTCACCGACATATTTAGCAAACTGCTCAATAGTGAACAGTGGGCGTTCCATGCCTGGCGAGGAAACTTCGAGGGTGTATTCAACGGCGATCGGATCTTCAACATCCAGGACACCGCTGATCTGACGGCTGACGATGGCACAATCGTCCACCAGCACACCGCCCTCTTTATCGATATAAACGCGCAACATTGAGTGGCGACCTTGAGCCGAAAACTCAATACCCCAGCATTCATAGCCTAGGGCCACGACCACCGGGGCCAGCAAGGCCTGCAACTCTTCTAGCTTGCTCGACACCTGAACCCCCTCGTGCATGTATGTGCATGCTGTGCAAAATAAAAAAATGGGCGAAACGCCCATCCTTGAAACGCCGTCGAACAGCGGCGTTGAAAGTGTCCAGCTAACAAAAAGCCCCTTAAAAGGGGCTCCGCTAAAACTGGTTGCGGGGGCCGGATTTGAACCGACGACCTTCGGGTTATGAGCCCGACGAGCTACCAGACTGCTCCACCCCGCGACAAAGCTGGGGCGGAAGTATACGACCGATCCCTTACAGGGTCAATGTAACCTTCCACCTACAAGAAAGCCCGCAACAGCGGGCTCTCCTGATAATTGGTACCGAGAAGGGGACTCGAACCCCTACACCCTATGGGCACAACCACCTCAAGGTTGCGTGTCTACCAATTCCACCACCTCGGCAATACAGCGTTTACAACCTTCTTACTTCTGCTCTTGAGCTGGAGGCACGTCAGTCGCTGGAGTAGCCGACTTTTGCTCTTGAAGCACCGGGACATCATCAGAAGCCGGTTTTGCTTTTGGAACTTCCAACACTGCTGGATCTGGCAAACCTGCTTGAGTCAGCACATGAGCTTTCTCTTTAGCAAAGTAACCTAACCCCAGGCTGGTTATGAAGAAACCGGCGGCAAGTATAGCAGTAAACTTACTAAGAAAGGTAGAGGAACCTTGGCTTCCGAACACAGTATTTGAAGCACCTGCCCCGAAAGACGCACCAGCGTCCGCACCTTTACCCTGTTGCAGCAATACCAGGGCAACAACGCCCAGTGCACCCAACAGATGAAAAACGACTACGACTGTTTCCAGCATTTTCTCAGTTTCCCGCGGCGCGACAAATCGCACCGAACTCATCTGCATTCAGGGAAGCTCCACCAATGAGCCCCCCATCGATATCCGGCATGCCGAACAGTTCGACCGCATTGGCCGCCTTCACGCTGCCGCCGTATAGAAGCCGCACACCTTGTGCGACCTCAGAATTCTCTGCCGCCAACTGCGCGCGAATGGCTGCGTGCACATCCTGCGCCTGTTGCGGTGTAGCAGTCAGCCCGGTGCCAATGGCCCAGACCGGCTCGTAAGCAATCACTGCCTTTGCAAACGCACCAACACCCAACTCCTCGATGATGCTGCCCAGCTGACGCGAGACAACTTCAAGAGTCTTGCCCGATTCACGCTGCTCAAGGGTCTCCCCTATGCACAACACCGGAATCAGGCCACAAGCCTGTGCTGCTGCGAACTTGCGATTGAGTATCCCATCACGTTCGCCCATCATCTGACGGCGCTCGGAGTGCCCAACAAGCACATAGGAACAACCCGCATCCACCAGCTGACTCGGTGCAATCTCACCGGTCAACGCACCCTGCATGGCTTCCACCGCAGAATTCTGCGCGCCGACCTGGATCGACTTGCCTTTCAAGCCATCAACCACTTGGTTGATATGCAAGCAAGGCGGGAATACCGCGATATCAACACCGCTCGGCAGGGCCAGGTGACGAAGGCCATTGACCAGCTCAGCGACACTGGCGCGGGTACCGTGCATCTTCCAGTTACCAGCTACCATAGTGCGACGCATGCTGTACCTCGTCGGTCAAAGTGGGCGCAGATGTTACCCAACCACATCAACACTGGCAAGCCGAATTCAGGCGCAAACTTCAGTTACCAGTTTTGCCAGCTCTTCGGCGTAGCCGCGAACCTGTGTTTCATCATCGCCTTCGACCATCACACGCACCAAAGGCTCGGTCCCCGACTTGCGCAACAAGACCCGACCACGCCCCGCCATAGCGACGGTAACGCGCTCACAGGCTTCCTTGATCGCCGGGTGCTCGATAGGGTTTTCGCCACCCGAAAAGCGCACATTGAGCAGCACCTGCGGGCACTTGCGCAGCGCCTGGCGCGCCAGGGCCAGGCTTTCGTCACGCCGACGCAGGGCCAACAGCACCTGCAGCGCCGCAATGATCGCATCCCCGGTCGTGGTGTGCTGGAAGCACACGACATGCCCCGAATTCTCGCCACCTACCAGCCAGTTGCGCTCCAGCAGCTCGGCAATCACGTAGCGGTCGCCCACATTGGCCCGCACGAACGGGATCCCCAGGTCTGCCAGGGCCAGCTCCAGCCCCAGATTACTCATCAGGGTACCGACCACGCCACCTTGCAGCTTGTTACGCTCATGCAGGTCGCGGGCAATGATGAACAGCAGGTCGTCACCGTCGACGATGGCGCCGGTATGATCGACCATCAACACGCGGTCACCGTCGCCATCGAAGGCAATACCCAGGTCCGCGTGCTCGGCCAATACCGCTGCCTGCAATTGACCCATATGGGTCGAACCACAGTTATCGTTGATGTTCAGGCCGTTGGGCTGGGCCGACAGCACTGTAACCTCGGCACCCAACTCCTTGAATACACTCGGAGCAACCTTGTAGGTTGCACCATGGGCACAGTCGATGACCACCTTGAGCCCGGCAAAATTAGTGCTGGTAGGCACGCTGCTTTTGCAGAATTCGATATAACGGCCAGACGCATCGTTAATCCGTGAGACCTTGCCCAGCTTGCTCGATTCGACGACGGTCATCGGCGCATCCAGCAACTCTTCAATCATGTGCTCGATCGCGTCCGGCAGCTTGGTGCCCTGGCCCGAGAAGAATTTGATGCCATTGTCATCATGGGGATTGTGCGAGGCACTGATCACAATACCGGCTTCAGCGTGAAAGGTACGCGTCAGGTAAGCGATCGCCGGCGTAGGCATCGGCCCCAGCAACATCACATCTGCCCCGGCGGCAGACAGGCCCGCCTCCAGCGCAGACTCGAACATATAGCCAGAAATCCGCGTGTCCTTACCCACCAGGATGCGGCATGCCCCCATGCTGCGGAAGGCCATCCCGGCCGCCCAGCCCAGCTTGAGCATAAAGTCCGGAGTGATCGGGAATTCGCCGACCCGACCACGAATACCGTCGGTGCCAAAATATTTCTTTGTCATAAGTGCTCCATCATTCTTATTCGGCTGATTCTACTGCTTCGATCATCCGTACAACGTCAACTGTCTCGGCCACATCGTGCACCCGCAGAATACGCGCGCCCTTGGCCACGGCAAGCGCCGCCAGGGCCAGACCGCCGTACAGACGCTCACCCACAGGGCGATTCAAGGCCATGCCTATCATGCTCTTGCGCGACACCCCAACCAACAGGGGGCGACCAAGGGCATGCAGCGATTCCATATGTTTGAACAGGCTCAGGTTGTGCTGCAGGGTTTTGGCAAAACCAAACCCGGGATCGAGAATGATCCGCTCAGGGGCAATTCCCACAGCGGCGCATTGGGCAATGCGATCGACAAGAAATTCCGTCACTTCTGCGACCAGGTGATCATAGTGCGGCGCGTCCTGCATCGTCCCGGGCTCGCCGAGCATATGCATCAGACAGACAGGCAACCCGGTGGCTGCCGCCGCATCCAGCGCGCCGTCGCGCTGCAGCGAGCGCACGTCATTGATCAGTCCGGCCCCGAGCCGCGCGGTTTCGCGCATGACCGCCGGGGTCGAGGTGTCTACCGAAATAATGACATCCAGTTCGCGGTGAATACGCTCGACAATCGGCGCAACACGCTCCATTTCCTCCACAGGGGAAACAGCACGCGCGCCAGGCCGGGTTGATTCGCCCCCCACATCAATAATGGTCGCACCCGCAGCTACCATTGCCGCTGCATGGCGCAACGCCGCATCCAGCTGGCTGAAGCGACCACCATCGGAAAAGGAATCAGGGGTTACATTAAGAATGCCCATAACATGCGTATGGGCCAAATCAAGAACCCGGCTGCCGCAAGGCAACCGGGTGGAGGACAACACAGAAGTCATTTCAAGCCTTAAAGGTCGGCAGCCGGGCCGCCGATTGGGTTTTCCGGGCGTTCGTTCTGTACCACTGGCGGTGTGCCTGAAGTACCCGAACCACCTTCCCAATCACGAGGCTCGCGAGGCGTACGACCAGCCATGATGTCGTCGATCTGCTCGGCATCAATGGTCTCGTACTTCATCAGGGCATCGGCCATGGCGTCGAGCTTGTCACGGTTATCGGTGAGGATCTGCTTGGCCGTGCCGTAGCACTGGTCAATGATGCTGCGCACTTCAGAGTCGATCAGCTTGGCAGTCTCGCCGGAGAAGCTGGCACTTTGACCGCCACCACCACGACCCAGGAACACTTCGCCTTCTTCCTCGGCATACATCAGCGGGCCGAGTTTTTCGGACAGGCCCCACTTGGTAACCATATTCCGGGCAATCTGGCTGGCACGCATGATGTCGTTGGAAGCGCCGGTGGTCACACCGTCAAAGCCCAAGGTCATCTCTTCAGCGATACGACCGCCGTACAGCGAGCAGATCTGACTGATCAGAGCGCGCTTGGAGAGGCTGTAACGATCCTCTTCCGGCAGGAACATGGTGACACCCAGTGCCCGGCCGCGAGGAATGATCGACACTTTGTAGACCGGGTCGTGCTCAGGCACAACGCGACCGACAATGGCGTGACCAGCCTCGTGATAAGCGGTGTTCTGCTTCTCTTTCTCGGACATGACCATGGATTTGCGCTCGGCACCCATCATGATCTTGTCTTTGGCCAGCTCGAATTCTTTCATCTCGACAATGCGCTTGCCGGTACGGGCAGCGAACAGCGAGGCCTCGTTCACCAGGTTGGCCAGGTCGGCACCGGAGAAACCAGGGGTACCGCGAGCAATCACGCCTGGAGCGACGTCGTCGCCCATTGGCACTTTGCGCATGTGAACCTTGAGAATCTGCTCGCGGCCACGGATATCTGGCAAGCCAACCACAACCTGACGGTCGAAACGGCCCGGACGCAGCAGCGCCGGGTCAAGTACGTCAGGACGGTTGGTGGCGGCAATCACGATGATGCCGTCATTCATTTCAAAGCCGTCCATCTCGACCAGCAACTGGTTGAGGGTCTGCTCACGCTCGTCATGACCACCGCCCATGCCAGCACCACGATGGCGACCAACAGCGTCGATTTCGTCGATGAAGATGATGCATGGCGCGTGCTTCTTGGCCTGCTCGAACATGTCACGCACACGGCTGGCGCCCACACCGACGAACATCTCGACGAAGTCGGAACCGGAAATGGTGAAGAACGGCACCTTGGCTTCGCCGGCAATAGCCTTGGCGAGCAGGGTTTTACCGGTACCCGGAGGACCGACCATCAGTACACCGCGAGGAATACGGCCACCCAGGCGCTGGAATTTGCCCGGATCGCGCAGGAACTCGACCAACTCGCCAACTTCTTCCTTGGCTTCGTCGCAACCGGCAACGTCAGCCAGGGTGGTTTTTACCTGGTCTTCGGAAAGCAGGCGGGCCTTGCTCTTGCCGAAGCTCATCGGTCCGCCCTTGCCCCCTGCGCCGCCTTGCATCTGGCGCATGAAGAACATGAAGACGGCGATAATCACCAGGATCGGGAAGCTGGCCACCAGGAGCTGGGTCCAGATGCTCTGCTGCTCAGGCTGCTTGCCCTCAACGACCACCTTGTTGTCCACCAGGTCGCCGATCAGACCATTGTCCTGGATCGCCGGACGGATGGTCTTGAAGCTGTCGCCATCGTTGCGCTTGCCAGTGATCACGTAGCCATCAACCGCTACGCGCTCGACCTTGCCATCCTTAACTTGCTGGATGAAGTCGGAATAGTTGAGGGTCTGCGGCTCGTTAGGGCTGGAGAAGTTGTTCATCACCGTCACCAGGACAGCCGCGATGATCAACCACAGGATCAGATTCTTTGCCATATCGTTCAATTAACTACCCTCTGAAGCAAGCTCCGCTACTGGCGCGCGCTTCGCATGATATTCACCGGCCTAACTTACTACATTACCTACAACTCTGGCAGGCGCCGTCTGTAACCCTTTGTGAAACTTTGACTACACAATATTCGTAAAGCTTCGTGACGAAAGCGATATAAAAAAACCTATCGACTCCCTTAAAACCTTTAAAGACGCTCATCACTGGCAGCGCCTTCGACACCGCGATAGCCGCGGCCCAGCAAATACTGCTCGCGAGACCTGTCCCTCGAGGAGTCAGGCTTGCGGGTCTGCACCTTGTCGAACAGCTTGCGCATGTTCTTGTGGTACTCGTCAAAACCTTCCCCAAGGAAGACCTTGACCAGAAAATCACCACCCGGACGCAGAACCCTTCCTGCCAGATCCAGTGCCAATTCGCACAGGAACATGGCGCGTGGCATATCCACGGCTGGTAATCCACTCATATTGGGGGCCATATCCGAAATCACAAGGTCTACCTGCGAATTTCCGACAGCCTCGAGGATCTGTGCCAGTACATCATCACGGGTAAAGTCGCCATGCACGAAGGTCACATCAGGGATGCTATCCATTTCCAGGATATCGGAAGCGATCAAACGGCCTTGCCCACCAATCAGACGACTGGTCACCTGGGACCAGCCACCGGGGGCTGCGCCGAGATCAATTACGCTCATGCCGGGACGGATCAACCGGTCCTTTTCCTGGATTTCCAGCAGCTTGTAGCTGGCCCGGGAACGGTAGCCATCCTTTTGCGCCTTTTTGACGTAAGGATCGTTGAAATGCTCTTTAAGCCAATTAAGGCTAGTTTTGGAACGGGCCACGGGCCACCTCGAAAATAAAACGGGTCGTGATTAACTGGGCGGTCCCGGACTCGCTCGGGTAAACTGGCCGCCGCTTTTTACAAGATCAGACGCAGGGGTCAGATTATGCCGCTCACTCAAGAGCAGAAGAAACAGTACAAATCCATTGGCCACCATCTGAAACCAGTTTTGATTGTGGCCGACAACGGTTTGACTGAAGGTGTGTTAGCCGAACTTGAACGCGCATTAGGCGATCACGAGCTGATCAAGATCAAGGTCAACATCCTTGATCGCGAAGCGCGCCTGGCCGCCATTGCAGAACTGTGCAAGGTGGGCAAAGCGGACCTGGTTCAGGTCATCGGCAAGATGGCGCTGCTGTATCGCAAGAATTTCAGCGCCAACAAGCAACTGTCGAACGTTCATCGCTTCAAATGATGCAAGGGTCACGGGCGCGCTTCGCGCGCCCTGCCACTCCATCCCGGCGCAGGCTGTACCACCAGCACCAAGCCAGAAAACCCTAGCACAAGATAGCTGAACAGCTGCCAGCGCAACGCTTCCGGCAGCAATATGCGCACCACGCAATACATTGCGCACGCATACAGCGCCATCAACAGCAGTTGCCCGCGCATATCCCGCCACAAACTCCCCAAGCCCTCGGCCTTGACCAGCACCAATGCCTGGAGAATCACGCACGCCGCCGCAAATCCCACCAGCAGCGCACTCAATAATCCGCCGATCTCATCGATCAGCAACGGCGCCAGGCCAATCATGCCCAGCACCGGCAATACACCAAGATGCAACAGCCATAGCCCGCCAACCCAAAGCATCTGGGCCAACTGCCAAAGCATGGCGCCCGCTCGAAGCGGGCGCCGTTTTTCAGATGTGACGAACTTCGACAATCTCGTACTCGATCACGCCACCGGGCGTCTTGACGGCCACCACATCACCCTCTTCCTTGGCAATCAAGGCGCGGGCCAGGGGCGAACCGACGGAGATCTTGCCGAGCTTGAAGTCAGCCTCGTCCTCACCCACGATGTGGTAAGTCACGCTTTCATCCGTCTCGACGTTGGCGATTTCTACAGTCGTGCCGAAAATCACCTTGCCGGTCTTGGGAATAGTCGTGACATCAATGATGACCGCATTCTGCATGCGCCCTTCGATATCACGGATCCGCGCCTCGACCATCCCCTGCTGCTCACGGGCAGCATGGTATTCGGCGTTTTCCTTCAAGTCGCCCAGCTCACGGGCCGTACCGATGTCCTGGCTCAGCTTTGGACGTACGACCTTGGTCAGATGGGCGTGCTCCTCTTCCAGGGCCTTGGCGCCCTGGACAGTCATTGGGTATTTGATCATGCCTTCAATCCTGCGTGTAAATCCTGCAAGCGACGCACGGTCTTTTCCGGACCGAACTTGAGCGCTTCACAGATGGCTTCGCCAGCAGCAATGGTGGTGGTGCAGTAGATCTTGTGCTGCAAGGCGTTACGACGAATGGAGTAGGAATCCGCGATCGACTGGCGACCTTCGGTGGTGTTGATGATCAGGGTGACTTCGTCATTCTTGATCATATCGACCACGTGCGGACGACCTTCCGTTACCTTGTTCACGCGACGCACTTTCAGGCCCGCGGCTTCAATCAGCTTGGCGGTCCCGGCGGTGGCCACGACTTCGAAGCCCAAGTTGATCAGATCACGGGCCACGCCTGCAACCAGCGGCTTGTCATCATCACGCACGCTGATAAACGCAGTACCGCCGGTCGGCAGCACTTCGCTGGCGCCCATCTGGGCCTTGGCGAATGCTTCGCCGAAGGTATCGCCCACGCCCATCACTTCACCGGTGGACTTCATCTCTGGGCCCAGGATCGGGTCCACACCAGGGAATTTGGCGAATGGGAATACCGCCTCTTTCACGCTGTAGAAGTTCGGGATGATTTCCTTGGTGAAGCCGATTTCCTTCAAGGTCTTACCGGCCATGACACGGGCGGCAATCATCGCCAGGGACACACCGATGCACTTGGAAACAAACGGCACGGTACGCGAAGCACGCGGGTTGACTTCGATGACGTAGATGTCTTCGCCTTGCAGCGCCAACTGTACGTTCATCAGGCCGACCACGCCCAGCTCCAGAGCCATTTTCTTGACCTGCTCGCGCATCTCGTCCTGGATGTGCAGCGGCAGCGAGTACGGCGGCAGGGAGCACGCGGAGTCACCGGAGTGAACACCCGCCTGCTCGATGTGCTGCATGATCGCGCCGATCACCACGTCGGTACCGTCGCAGACCGCATCCACATCCATCTCGATGGCGCAGTTGAGGAAGTGATCCAGCAGCACCGGGCTGTCGTTGGACACTTTCACCGCATCACGCAGGTAACGCTTGAGTTCTTCTTCTTCGTAGACGATTTCCATCGCCCGGCCGCCCAGCACGTAGGACGGACGCACCACCAACGGGTAGCCGATCTTGCTGGCTGCACGGATGGCTTCGTCTTCGCTGCGCACGGTCGCGTTTGGCGGCTGGCGCAGGTTCAGGCGTTCGACCATTTGCTGGAAGCGCTCACGGTCTTCGGCACGGTCGATGGCGTCAGGGCTGGTACCGATGATCGGCACGCCAGCCGCTTCCAGGGCACGCGCCAGTTTCAGCGGAGTTTGCCCGCCATACTGCACGATCACGCCTTTTGGCTTCTCGACGCGACAGATTTCCAGCACGTCTTCCAGCGTTACCGGCTCGAAGTACAGGCGGTCGGAAGTGTCGTAGTCAGTGGAAACAGTTTCCGGGTTGCAGTTGACCATGATGGTCTCGTACCCGTCTTCGCGCAGGGCGAGGGCGGCGTGTACGCAGCAGTAGTCGAACTCGATGCCCTGACCGATACGGTTTGGACCGCCGCCCAGGATGATGATCTTGTCGCGGCCCGACGGCGCGGCTTCGCACTCTTCCTCGTAGGTGGAGTACAGGTACGCGGTGTCGGTGGCGAACTCTGCGGCGCACGTGTCAACACGCTTGTAGACCGGGAAGATGTCCAGTTTGTGGCGGTGGGTGCGCAGGTTTTTCTCGGTCACGCCCAGCAGTTTGGCCAGACGCTGGTCGGAGAAGCCTTTGCGCTTGAGACGGAACATCAGGTCGCGGTCGATAGAGGAAAGACCCAGGGTCTTGACCTTCTCTTCTTCCTTGATCAGATCTTCGATCTGCACCAGGAACCACGGATCAATCATGTTCATGCCGAAGATGTCTTCGACGGTCATGCCCGCGCGGAAGGCGTCAGCCACGTACCAGATACGCTCGGCGCCCGGCACGGTCAGCTCGCGCTTGAGAATGCTCATGCTTTCCGGATTGCTCAGGTCGAGCTTCTCATCCAGACCGCAAACGCCCACTTCCAGGCCACGCAGGGCTTTCTGCAGGGACTCCTGGAATGTCCGGCCAATGGCCATGACTTCACCGACCGACTTCATCTGGGTGGTCAGGCGGGCGTCGGCTTTCGGGAACTTCTCGAAAGCGAAGCGTGGCAGCTTAGTAACTACGTAGTCGATCGACGGCTCAAAGGACGCCGGCGTAGCGCCGCCAGTGATTTCGTTTTGCAGCTCGTCCAAGGTGTAACCGATCGCCAGCTTGGCAGCGATGCGCGCAATCGGGAACCCGGTAGCTTTTGATGCCAGCGCCGAAGAACGCGACACACGCGGGTTCATCTCGATCACGACCATACGGCCTGTGTTCGGGCAAATACCGAACTGAACGTTGGAACCACCGGTTTCAACGCCGATCTCACGCAGTACCGCCAACGAGGCGTTACGCATGATCTGGTATTCCTTGTCCGTCAGGGTTTGCGCAGGAGCAACGGTGATCGAGTCACCGGTATGCACACCCATCGGGTCGAAGTTTTCGATCGAGCAGACGATGATGCAGTTGTCCTTTTTATCGCGGACAACTTCCATCTCGTACTCTTTCCAGCCGATCAGGGATTCGTCGATCAGCAGCTCTTTGGTCGGCGACAGATCCAGGCCGCGGGCGCAGATTTCTTCGAACTCTTCACGGTTGTAAGCGATACCGCCGCCGGTGCCGCCCATGGTGAAGGACGGCCGGATAATGCACGGGAAGCCGAGCTTTTCGAGAACCGCGTTGGCCTCTTCCATGCTGTGGGCGATACCCGAGCGCGGGCAATCAAGACCGATAGACTTCATGGCCTTGTCGAAACGCGAACGGTCTTCAGCCTTGTCGATGGTGTCGGCATTGGCGCCGATCATCTCTACGCCGAACTTTTCCAGGACGCCTTCGCGCTCCAGGTCCAGGGCGCAGTTCAGTGCAGTCTGGCCACCCATGGTCGGCAGCAGTGCGTCCGGACGCTCTTTCTCGATGATCTTGGCAACGGTCTGCCACTTGATCGGTTCGATGTAGGTGGCGTCGGCCATGTCCGGGTCGGTCATGATGGTGGCCGGGTTGGAGTTCACCAGGATGACGCGGTAACCCTCTTCGCGCAGGGCCTTGCAGGCCTGGGCGCCGGAGTAGTCGAATTCGCAGGCCTGGCCGATCACGATCGGGCCAGCGCCGAGAATCAGGATGCTTTTTATGTCTGTACGTTTTGGCATGGGTTTGTCACTCAAATCCGCAGGTCAGTCGGCAAGCCGTCTTGAACAATCTTTGAAGAGCCTGCGGGGGCCACCGAGAGTCGGGGCCGCCCGCAAGCCACTCAGTCAGCGTCGCTTGGCCATCTCATTGATGAAACGGTCGAACAGCGGCGCTACGTCGTTCGGGCCCGGGCTCGCTTCAGGGTGGCCCTGGAAGCTGAACGCGCTCTTGTCGGTGCGCTCGATACCCTGCAGGGAACCGTCGAACAGCGACTTGTGAATGGCACGCACGTTGGCCGGCAAGGTGGCTTCATCCACCGCAAAACCGTGGTTCTGGCTGGTGATCATCACGACACCGGTGTCCAGGTCTTGTACCGGGTGGTTGGCACCGTGATGGCCGTGGCCCATTTTCAGGGTCTTGGCGCCGGAGGCCAGGGCCAACAGCTGGTGGCCGAGGCAGATACCGAATACCGGGATCTCGGTGTCCAGCACTTCCTTGATGGCCTTGATCGCGTAGTCGCATGGCTCAGGGTCACCCGGGCCGTTGGACAGGAACACGCCATCCGGTTGCAGGGCCAGCACATCGCTGGCCGGGGTCTGGGCCGGGACCACGGTCACACGGCAACCGCGCTCGACCAGCATGCGCAGAATGTTGTACTTGATGCCGTAGTCGTAGGCCACGACGTGATACGGCAGCTCAGCCGCTTCGATGGTCGCGTGACTGTCGGTCTTCAAGTCCCAGACAGTGGAGCGCCACTCGTACTTCTCTTTGGTGCTGACGACTTTCGCCAGGTCCATGCCTTTAAGGCCAGGGAAGCCCTGCGCTGCAGCAATTGCCGCTTCTTCGGAAATATTGTCACCGGCCATGATGCAGCCGTTCTGCGAGCCTTTTTCACGCAGGATGCGTGTCAGGCGGCGCGTATCGATACCGGCGATCGCCACAACATTGTTGGCTTTCAGGTAATCGGACAACGACATCGTGTTACGCCAGTTGCTCGCAACCAGTGGCAGGTCACGAATCACCAGACCGGCCGACCAGACACGATCAGACTCGACGTCTTCCGGTGTAGTACCGGTGTTGCCGATATGCGGATAAGTCAGGGTAACGATCTGTTGGGCGTAGGAAGGATCGGTAAGGATTTCCTGATAGCCGGTCATGGCGGTGTTGAACACCACCTCTCCAACGGTCTGACCGTCGGCTCCAATGGCTTCGCCGCGAAAAATGCTGCCATCAGCAAGGGCGAGTATGGCTGGCTTAGTCAAGAAGACCTCCCGTAAATAAAGCCTGAAAGGGCGATCGCAGGTTGCAAAAAAGCGGAGTGACGTATGGACACGTCACCCCGCTTCTTCACTGAATTATTCTGCGCGCTTTTAGTGGACACACTAAAGCTGTAGCTTACAGAAAAAGGCTTTTTGGGTCCACCGCTAATGAGCCGAAAAGGCAGGAGAATGCGACAGGACGTCGCTTAGCGGGTAAAAACGGGGCCCTAGAGTAATCCTCCGGGCCCGTTTTTGCTACTGATTAACGCAGATCCAGCACGTCTTGCATGTCGTAGAGACCCGCTTCGCGGCCCTCCAGCCACAATGCGGCACGCACCGCGCCCTTGGCGAAGGTCATGCGACTGGAAGCCTTGTGGGTAATTTCCAGGCGCTCACCTTCGGCAGCAAACAGCACCGTATGGTCACCCACCACATCACCACCGCGCACGGTGGCAAAGCCAATGGTTTCACGCTCGCGCGCCCCGGTATGACCTTCGCGACCATACACCGCGACCTTCGACAGATCACGCCCCAAGGCATCGGCAATCACTTCGCCCATGCGCATGGCAGTGCCCGATGGCGCATCGACCTTGTGCCGGTGATGCGCCTCGATGATCTCGATATCCGCGTCATCACCCAACACCCTTGCCGCCATGTCGAGCAACTTCAGCGACAGGTTGACGCCCACACTGAAGTTGGCGGCAAACACGATAGGAATGTCCTTGCCTGCCGCGACGAGCAATTGCTTTTGCTCGGCATTCAGGCCCGTGGTACCGATAACCATGGCTTTGCCCGCCTTGCGGCAGAACGCCAGGTTTTTCAGCATCACTTCGGGCAGGGTGAAGTCGATCAATACATCGAACTCATCAGCCACCTGCTCCAGGCTGCCGGACAATGACACACCGATCCGCCCCAGGGAGGCCAGCTCGCCAACATCGGCGCCGATCAGCGTACTGCCCGGGCGCACGATCGCCGCAGTCAGCCCCGACAGAGGCGAGCGCTGCTGCACCGCCTCCACCAGGTTCTTGCCCATGCGCCCGGCGGCGCCCATCACTGCTATACGTCGCATATCCACGTCCTTACAGGTCGCCGAAGAAGCGCTTCACGCCTTCGAACCAGCCAGCGGTCTTGGGCGAATGGGAGCCATCACCGGCCAGCGAACCGCGCAGCTCTTCGAGCAACTCACGCTGACGACGATCCAGGTTGACCGGCGTCTCGACAGCCACACGGCACATCAAGTCGCCCGCACCACCACCGCGCACCGGCGCTACACCTTTGCCACGGATCCGGAACTGCTTGCCGGTCTGAGTACCCTCGGGGATCTTCAGCTTGACCCGCCCTTCGAGGGTCGGAATCTCCAGCTCGCCACCCAGGGCCGCATCGACAAAACTGATCGGCACTTCGCAGAACAGGTGCTTGCCGTCACGCTGGAAGATCGCGTGCTCGCGCACATTGATCACCACGTACAGGTCGCCCGTCGGACCACCCTGCGCGCCGGCCTCGCCCTCGCCCGACAAACGGATACGGTCGCCAGTATCAACACCCGCCGGCACTTTCACCGACAGGGTCTTGTACTCTTCGACGCGCCCTTCGCCGTGGCAGGAATCGCACGGATCGGAAATGATCTTGCCCTGGCCATGGCAGCGCGGGCAGGTTTGCTGCACCGAGAAGAAACCCTGCTGCATGCGCACCTGGCCAATACCGCCACAGGTCGGGCAGGTGATCGGCGAGGAGCCTTTCTTGGCGCCCGAACCGTCACACGGCTTGCAATTGACCAGCGTCGGCACGCGGATATTGACGCTGGTGCCGCGTACGGCTTCTTCCAGGTTCAGTTCCAGGGTGTAGCGCAAGTCGCTGCCACGCTGGGCACCGCCGCGCTGACCACCACGACCGCCGCCGAAGAAGTCGCTGAATACATCACCGAAAATATCGGAGAAGTTCTGCCCGCCAAAGCCGGCACCGCCGCCGCCCATGCTTGGATCGACACCGGCATGGCCGTACTGGTCGTAGGCTGCACGCTTGTTCGGATCACACAGGCATTCGTAGGCCTCATTGGCCTCTTTAAACAATTCTTCGGATTCTTTGTTATCCGGATTACGGTCCGGGTGGTGCTTCATCGCCAGGCGACGGTAAGCCTTCTTCAGGTCCGCCTCGCTGGAACCGCGCTCCACACCCAATACTTCGTAATAGTCACGCTTTGCCATAAGTCTTTGCACTCTTAAGGACGTCCGGCAAAACCCTCCTGAGCCTGCCAAACTCGTTGAGCCCCAATACAGGCCCGGACCCAACTCACGTCAAATTCAACGATCCTGGTCTTTACTGCTTTCAGCCGAGACCCAGCCAAAAACGCGGTGCCTGTCGATCGCAAAGCAGGAGCATTCCCGATCACACCGCCAACATCCGAACCTTGTCGCATGCTGTAAAAATTCGCGTACCCCAGACACGCCAACGCGGGAGCAAGCTCCCGCGCGGCGACATCCTACCAGTCACCGCTTGATAGCGGTCAACCGGGCGACCAAGTTACTTCTTCTGGTCTTCTTTTACTTCTTCGAACTCGGCATCGACAACGTCGTCGTGCTTGGCTTCAGGTTCTGCCTGTTGCGCAGCACCATCACCTTGAGGAGCCTGCTCGGCGTACATCTTCTGAGCGACCGGCGCGGAGACTTTCGACAACTCCTCAACCTTGGCTTCGATGGTGGCCTTGTCGTCGCCTTTAACAGCGGCTTCCAGGGCAACCACGGCGGCTTCGATTGCGGTCTTCTCCTCAGCAGTCACTTTGTCGCCAGCATCCGCGATCATTTTGCGAGTCGAGTGAACCAGTGCATCACCCTGGTTGCGGGCAGCGGCCAGTTCTTCGAACTTGCGATCTTCCTCGGCGTTCTTTTCAGCATCGTTGATCATCTGCTGAATTTCTTCCTCGGACAGACCGGAGTTGGCCTTGATCACGATCGACTGAGTCTTGCCAGTAGCCTTGTCCTTGGCGCCTACGTGCAGAATGCCGTTGGCGTCGATGTCGAAGGTCACTTCAATTTGTGGCACGCCACGTGGAGCGGGTGGAATCTCGGCCAGGTCGAACTTGCCCAGGGACTTGTTCTGTGCAGCCTGCTTACGCTCACCTTGCAGCACGTGAATGGTCACGGCGCCCTGGTTGTCATCGGCAGTCGAGAACACTTGCGATTTCTTGGTAGGAATCGTGGTGTTTTTCTCGATCAGCGCGGTCATCACGCCACCCATGGTTTCAATACCCAGAGTCAGCGGGCTGACGTCCAGCAGCAGCACGTCTTTAACGTCGCCGGCCAGTACCGCACCCTGGATGGCAGCACCCATGGCAACAGCTTCGTCCGGGTTCACGTCTTTACGTGCTTCTTTACCGAAGAACTCGGTGACCTTCTGCTGTACCAGCGGCATACGGGTCTGACCGCCGACCAGGATCACGTCGTTGATCGAGCCAACGTCGATACCCGAATCTTTCAGGGCGATGCGGCAAGGTTCGATAGTGCGCTGAACCAGGTCTTCAACCAGCGATTCCAGCTTGGCGCGCGAGATCTTCACGTTCAAGTGCTTAGGACCGGTGGCATCTGCAGTGATGTACGGCAGGTTCACGTCGGTCGAATTGCTCGAAGACAGTTCGATCTTGGCTTTTTCAGCAGCTTCTTTCAGGCGCTGCATCGCCAGCGGGTCACCTTTGAGGTTCATGCCGCTTTCTTTCTTGAATTCGTCAACGAGGTAGTCGATCAGACGAATGTCAAAGTCTTCGCCGCCCAGGAACGTGTCACCGTTGGTCGCCAACACTTCGAACTGGTGCTCGCCATCGACTTCAGCGATTTCGATCACGGAAACGTCGAAAGTACCGCCACCCAGGTCATAAACGATCACGGTGTGGTCGCCCTTGGCCTTGTCCATGCCGTAAGCCAGAGCGGCCGCGGTAGGTTCGTTGATGATACGTTTTACGTCCAGGCCCGCGATGCGGCCGGCGTCTTTGGTCGCCTGGCGCTGGCTGTCGTTGAAGTAGGCCGGAACGGTGATCACCGCTTCAGTCACTGCTTCACCGAGGTAGTCTTCGGCAGTCTTCTTCATCTTTTTCAAGATTTCAGCCGAGATTTGCGGTGGCGACATTTTCTGGCCGTTCACTTCAACCCAGGCGTCACCGTTGTCAGCCTTGGCGATTTTGTACGGCACCATCTTGATGTCTTTCTGTACGACTTCTTCGTCGAACTTACGACCGATCAAACGCTTCACCGCGTACAGGGTGTTATGCGGATTGGTCACAGCCTGACGCTTGGCGGACTGGCCTACCAGGATCTCGCCGTCGTTGGCGTAAGCCACGATGGACGGAGTGGTACGCGCGCCTTCCGCGTTTTCAATAACCTTGGATACGCCGTTTTCCAGCACGGAGACGCAGGAGTTGGTAGTCCCCAGGTCGATACCGATAATTTTGCCCATGATTCACTCTCCCGAAACTTTGGATTTGGTTGCCGCAGCAGTGGTGGCTAACTGCGGTAGCACTTAAACGCTTGACTTATAAATGGGGTCGTTACGAACGATTTCAAGCCTGCTCGTCAATCGACGGCGAAACCGGTGCGGGAGCCTTGCTCACCACCACCATCGCCGGGCGCAACAGGCGACCATTGAGCTGGTAGCCCTTCTGGAACACCTTCAACACGCTATTAGGCTCAAGGTCAGCATTTTCCTGCATGGCCATGGCCTGGTGATGCTCCGCATTGAACGGCTCGCCGCCTTGCGGATCGATTGCTTCCAGCTGATAACGCTTCAGGGTGTCCTGGAACATTTTCAGGGTCAGTTCGATCCCTTCGCGCATGGCACGGATGTTTTCGTCGTCCGGACTGGACAGCTCCAGGCCACGCTCCAGGCTGTCGATGATCGGCAACAGATCACCGGCAAACTTCTCCAGCGCAAACTTGTGGGCTTTCTCTACATCCTGCTCGGCGCGGCGGCGGACGTTCTGCAGATCGGCAGCAACACGCAAAGCCTGATCCTGAGCGCCTGCCA
The DNA here is from genome assembly GCF_030687625.1 of Pseudomonas sp. FP2294. Taxonomy (NCBI): domain Bacteria; kingdom Pseudomonadati; phylum Pseudomonadota; class Gammaproteobacteria; order Pseudomonadales; family Pseudomonadaceae; genus Pseudomonas; species Pseudomonas sp. FP2294. The sequence goes on along the minus strand of NZ_CP117441.1, from coordinate 843,914 downwards.
GTTGCTCTTCGAGCACTTGCACACGAGCCGCCAGGTCTTCACCCGCTGCCTGCGAGGCCTGGTTGGCGTCTGGGTTTTGCGTATCCAGCGTCTGTTCGTCAGCCATAGTTTTCTCCTTTCGAAATCCTGCGCGAACTCAACTCGCGCTTCTGTTCCGGTATATGGGGCCACAATTTCCAGGTTCAAGGGCGGACATACCCCGACTCACACTTTCCCGCACATTCCACATAGAGCTAAAAAAACCCTTTATCCAAGCAAATTGAGCTAAGTCGCAGGATTGTCAGCGCCAAACAAAACACTGTATAAATAACCAGACCTAAAGCCTGGGAGCGGCCACTATGCTGGTTCACCTGTCCGTACATAACTACGCCATCGTTGAGCATCTGGATCTTGAACTGGATCGCGGGATGAGCGTAATCACAGGCGAAACCGGCGCCGGCAAGTCGATCATGCTCGACGCCCTGGGCCTGACCCTGGGTGATCGCGCCGACAGCGGCGTGGTTCGCCCCGGTGCAGACAAGGCCGATATTCTGGCGACCTTTGACCTGGCAGATATTCCGGAAGCCAGCGCCTGGCTGGCCGAGCGCGACCTTGACAGCGATAGCCCGTGCATTCTGCGCCGGGTGATTACCGCCGAAGGCCGCTCGCGGGGCTACATCAATGGCACGCCCTGCCCCCTCGGCGACTTGAAAGCCCTCGGTGAGCTGCTCATCGACATCCACAGCCAGCACGAACATCAATCCCTGCTGAAAACCGATACCCATCGTCGACTGCTGGATGAATACGCCGGCGCCACCGACCTCGCCCGCCAGGTGCAATTGGCCGCACAACGCTGGCGCCAGACCCGCCTGGAACTGGAGCGCCTGTCCAATTCCGGCGACGAGCAACGCGCCCGCCACCAACTCCTCAGCTATCAGTTGGAAGAACTGGAAAGCCTGGGCCTGGGCGAAACCGAGCTGGAACAGCTGGAGCAGGAGCACAAGAACCTGACCAATGCCGAAACCCTGCTGGGCATCTGCCGCCAGGTTGTCGAGCAATGCAGCGAAAGTGACTCCGGCAATGTACTGAACGCACTGACGGCAAGCCTTAACCGCCTGTCGAGCGTAAACAGTGGCTCTGGCTCCCTGAATGAAGCCACCACCCTGCTGACCAGTGCGCAGATCCAGGTCGAAGAGGCCGTTGGTGAACTGAACCGCTTCCTTGACCACTTCGATGCTGACCCGGCCCGCCTGCAAGAGATCGAAGAGCGCCTCGACACTATTTATACCCTGGCGCGCAAACATCGGATCCAGCCGACCGAAGTGGCGGCCATGCAGCAAAAGCTGCTGGACGAGATCGAAACCCTGAATGCCAATGATGAATCCATCGAGCGCCTGGGCGATGAACTGGCTTCCTTTGCCCGTCATTATCAGGAAAAGGCCCGGGAACTGAGCGACCTGCGGCACCAGGCCGCGACCGGACTGGCCTGCGCCGTTGAGCAGGAGATCCAACGCCTGGGCATGCCGGGTGGACGCTTCACCATCGAGTTGCACGCCAACAGTGGCAACGAACTACAGCCCAATGGCCTGGAACAGGTCGAATTGCTGGTAAGCGCCAACCCGGGACAACCCCTGAAGGCTCTGGCCAAAGTCGCCTCCGGCGGCGAACTGTCACGAATCAGCCTGGCAATCCAGGTTATTACCGCCCAGACCTCGCGCGTACCGACCCTGGTCTTCGACGAAGTGGATGTGGGGATTGGCGGGCCGACCGCTGAAACTGTCGGCCAATTGTTGCGCCGCCTGGGTGAGCGCGGACAAGTGCTAACCGTTACCCACTTGCCACAAGTTGCAGCCCAAGGGCATCAGCATCTATTTGTGCACAAGGTACGGGGCAGCGACGCGACACATACCGCCGTGTCCAAGCTGAACAAGACCGAACGGGTGGAAGAAGTCGCGCGCATGCTTGGCGGCATCGACCTGACCAAGGAGTCCCTGGCCCACGCGAAGAAAATGGTGGTAACGGCGAAGGCTTGAATCCTTTTTTTTCGGATTTTCTCTGGCGGCAGATAGCATGAAGGCGACCCTAGGGTCGCCTTCGATCGTTGCGCAGAGCGAATCTGCAGCGCTTTTTTACTTTTTCTTACGGATGTACAACACAAGATTGTGGTCAACCAAATCGAATCCATGCTCCTCAGCGATTTCGTGCTGAAGCTTTTCGATTGCCGGGCTGGTGAACTCAATAACCTCATTGGTATCCAGGTCAACCATGTGGTCGTGATGACCACCGTCAGCCAATTCAAACACCGCATGACCGCCGTCGAAATTATGACGAACCACCAGCCCTGCGGCTTCGAACTGGGTCAGTACACGGTAAACCGTGGCCAGGCCGACGTCCTCGTTAGACTCCATCAGCGCCTTGTAAACATCCTCGGCACTCATGTGGCGCTGCTCGGCGGAATCGAGCATTTGTAGAATCTTGACTCGTGGCAGAGTCACTTTAAGACCGGCTTTGCGTAGTTCGCTATTTTCAACCATGGTTAGCTTTCTCGCGGATGCTGCTTCGCAGCTTCTCTTAATACGGGTATGATCGGCGTTTACGTTGTCCCAGCCAAGATAGTGGAAGTCGCCCACCGATGCAAAACACCAAGCTCTTGCTAACCAGTTTCACCCTTGTGGGACTGCTCGCACTCGCCGGTTGTTCATTCCCCGGGGTTTACAAAATCGACATCCAGCAGGGCAATGTCGTCACGCAGGACATGATAGACCAGTTACGCCCGGGAATGACCCGACGGCAAGTACGGTTTATTATGGGCAATCCCCTGCTGACCGACACATTCCATGCCGATCGCTGGGATTATCTCTATAGCCTGCAGCCTGGAGGCGGAGAGCGCCAACAGGAGCGCGTCAGTGTCATCTTTAATGGCAACGACCAACTGGTCAGCCTTTCCGGTGACTTCATGCCCGGCGTAAGCCGTGATGAAGCCCTGTTGGGCAAGGACAGCGGGACCAGCGTCACTGCGCCAGCGCAGAATGCTGAAAAACCCAAGTCCGAGGTGCCGGCCAAGCCTGGCTCCTTGCTGGATACCATCCAGAAAGACATCGACAGCGTGGAAACCGTTCCGGTGCCAACGCCAGAACCTCTGGATACAGCCCCGCAATAATTTGTATCGCTCAACAAAAAGCCCGGCATGCCGGGCTTTTTGTTGCCTGCTATTTCACAGGTTATGGATTTTTCAGCCGGGCTTCAGCCGCTTTAGCTGCTCGCAGGCGCCTGACCTCTTTGGGATCCGCCAGCAAGGGGCGATAAATCTCGATGCGATCGCCAACCTGGACATTACGGGTTTCAGCGTCCGCCACAACCTTGCCGAAAATCCCCAAGGGGCAAGCGGCGATATCCAGCTCGGGAAACTGTGCCGCAATGCCCGACGCCAGCACCGCAGCCCTCAGGCTCGTACCCGGCGCAACCGCCAGGCTCAACAACCGTTGCCGGTCTACCGCAGCGTAGACCACCTCAATTTCGATCAACGCCTCAGCCATGCAGTTGCTTGGCCCGCTGGCAAAACGCATCCACCAGGGTATTCGCCGCCTGATTGAACAGCGGCCCCAAGGTCGCCCGCACAATGGAGCCCGCGTAATCAAACGTCAGGTCCAGGCTGATCTTGCAGGCCTTCTCCCCCAACGGTTTGAACACCCAGACGCCGTGCAGTTGAGTGAACGGCCCTTCTTCCAGATTCATCTCAATCGACTGACCGGGAACCAGCACATTACTCGTCACAAACTTCTGACCAAGCCCGCCCTTGGATACCTCCAGGCTCGCGCGCATATGCTCATCGCTGCTCTCCAGCACCGTGGATGAGGAGCACCAGGGCAGGAAATCCGGGTAGCTCGCCACGTCATTGACCAGGTCATAGAGCGCTTGCGCCGGGTAAGGCAGCAGGGCCGAGCGTTGAATATGCGTCGTCATGGGAGCGTTATTTCCGAAGCTGAGCGGCAAACATCGCGAAAAGACTGCCCGATTCGCGAGAGAAAAAAACCAGAAACCTGGCGGTATTGTCCGGGATTCATCCAACACGCTCAAGCACGCAGGTTGACCGTAGCCGACACGCTCGCAACTGCCTATAATGCCGCCCCTATGGCTAAACAAAAGAAACACCCAACAGGGACCATCGCGCAGAACAAAAAGGCGCGACACGATTACTTCATCGAACATCGGTTCGAGGCTGGTCTGGTCCTGGCCGGCTGGGAAGTAAAAAGTCTGCGCGCCAGCAAGTTGCAACTGGTCGACAGTTACGTGCTGCTCAAGGATGGCGAGGCCTGGCTGCTCGGCAGTCATATCACGCCGTTGATGACCGCCAGTACCCACGTTATTGCCGACCCGGTGCGCACACGCAAGCTGCTGCTCAATGCCCGCGAACTGGAAAAGCTCGCTGCTGCTGTCCAGCAGAAGGGTTATGCCTGCGTCTGCCTGTCGTGGTACTGGAGCAAGCACCTGGTCAAGTGCGAGATCGCACTGGGCAAGGGCAAGAAGGAATACGACAAGCGTGATACCGAGCGCGAACGCGACTCCAATCGGGAATTGCAGCGCGCCGTACGCAACAAGGGCAAGGAAGACTGATCTTCCCCGCCTCTTGAAGCGAGCCGATGTGGCCAGGGAGCCTGCTCCCTGGCCACATTTGCAGGCTATATCCCCTTGCGCCGCTCTGCCCGAGCCATGCGCTGCACTTCCTGACGCACCTCTTCCAACACTTCCTGCACGTACAGCAGGTGACGTGTTGAGACCTCGCGCGCCTGTTCCGCCCGCCCCTCGATAATCGCCAGATACAAATCCCGATGCTGGTTGATCAGCATATCCCGGGTTTCGGTGCGTTGCTGGTACATGCCGCCGATATTGGTCACCACGTTACGCTTGAGCAAATCAAACAAGCCCCGGATGGTGTGCAGCAATACCGCGTTATGGCTAGCTTCGGCGATAGCCAAGTGAAACCTGGCGTCGGCCGCGCCTTCTTCAATGCGACTCACCTCATCATCCCGCGCATAGCAATCCTGCAAGGCGTCAAAGGCGGCAGTCAGCCGTTCGCGATCCACTTCCGTGGCACGCAAGGCGGCGTAATAAGCACAAGACGCTTCAAGCGTCTGACGAAATTCCAACAGATCACGCTGGGCTTCGGGGTTGCTTTCCAGCAGATGCAACAATGGATCGCTGAAGGTTGAACCCAGCGTCTCCACCACATAATTGCCGCCGCCCTGGCGACTGACCAACAGCCCCTTGGCCGCCAGCTTCTGGATCGCCTCGCGCAATGACGGACGCGACACACCGAACTGTTCAGCCAGTGCGCGCTCGGCAGGCAATCGCTCACCCGACTTCAACGTGCCCTCAAGGATCATCCCCTCAAGCTGCTCGACAATATCGTCGGACAAACGGCGCTGACGCACCTGATCAAACGCCATAACTGACTCTCCACGATCCCGGCCACTCGCCGGGCCCTCTATTCTGGCCTATTGCGGCGGCGTCGGCACCTATCAGAACCCCTTTGATTGCACCGATCAGACCCCGCCCCGTCGACATACGACCAAAGTTTCTCAAGCGGCAAATTGACACGCCACCCCGAAGGCTCTTAACCTAGCCCACAGCGATTGTAAATTGGTCTTACCAATTATCCAAATCAGCTGAGCATGCATGACCAACAACAATTAGGGGCCACCCCATATGCAAACCTGGCAACAGCTCTACAGCCCACTCGGCAGCCTTGGCCTGTCCGCACTGGCCGCCGTTATCCCGATCATATTTTTCTTCCTGGCCCTGGCGGTGTTTCGCCTTAAAGGCCATGTTGCCGGGAGCATCACCCTGGCGCTGTCGATCCTGGTGGCGATATTTGCCTTCCAGATGCCGGTCGATATGGCATTCGCCGCTGCCGGCTATGGCTTTGCCTACGGCCTGTGGCCAATCGCCTGGATCATCGTCGCCGCGGTATTCCTCTACAAACTGACGGTCAAGAGTGGCCAGTTCGAAGTGATCCGCAGCTCGGTGCTGTCGATTACCGATGACCAGCGCCTGCAAGTGCTGCTGATCGGCTTCTGCTTCGGCGCATTCCTGGAAGGTGCCGCCGGTTTCGGCGCACCCGTGGCGATTACTGCCGCGCTGCTGGTCGGCCTGGGGTTCAACCCACTGTACGCCGCCGGCCTGTGCCTGATTGCCAACACCGCGCCAGTGGCGTTCGGCGCCCTGGGGATCCCGATCATCGTGGCCGGCCAGGTCACCGGCATCGACGCCTTCAAGATCGGCGCCATGACCGGTCGACAGCTGCCGCTGCTGTCGCTGTTCGTGCCGTTCTGGCTGGTGTTCATGATGGACGGCCTGCGCGGCGTCAAGGAAACCTGGCCTGCGGCACTGGTGGCCGGCTTGAGCTTTGCCATCACCCAGTACTTCACCTCCAACTTCATCGGCCCGGAACTGCCGGATATCACCTCGGCCCTGGCCAGCCTGATCTCCCTGACTCTGTTCCTGAAAGTCTGGCAGCCCAAGCGTACAGCGGGCGCACAGATTGCTGGTGCCACCTCCAGCGTTTCGGTTACCGGCAGCGTCGGCGGTTTCGGCCAGCCGCGCACTTCCGTGGCTTCGCCTTACAGCCTGATGGAGATTTTCAAAGCCTGGTCGCCGTTCCTGATCCTGACCGTGCTGGTGACCATCTGGACCCTCAAACCGTTCAAGGCGATGTTCGCCGCCGGCGGCTCGATGTACAGCTGGGTGTTCAACTTTGCGATTCCGCACCTGGACCAGATGGTGATCAAGGTTGCACCCATCGTCACCAACGCGACGGCCATTCCAGCAGTGTTCAAGCTGGACCCGATTTCCGCCACCGGCACGGCGATCTTCTTCTCCGCACTGATCTCCATGCTGGTGCTGAAGATCAATTTCAAAACTGGTCTGACCACTTTGAAAGAGACCTTCTACGAGTTGCGCTGGCCGATCCTGTCCATCGGCATGGTGCTGGCGTTCGCATTCGTGACCAACTACTCCGGCATGTCTTCGACCATGGCTCTGGTACTGGCCGGCACCGGCGCGGCATTCCCGTTCTTCTCGCCGTTCCTCGGCTGGCTGGGTGTGTTCCTCACGGGTTCCGATACCTCGTCCAACGCCCTGTTCAGCTCCCTGCAAGCTACCACCGCACACCAGATCGGCGTCAGCGACACCCTGCTGGTAGCGGCAAACACCAGTGGCGGCGTAACCGGCAAGATGATCTCGCCACAGTCGATCGCCGTGGCCTGTGCCGCGACCGGCCTGGTCGGCAAGGAATCCGACCTGTTCCGCTTTACCCTCAAGCACAGCCTGTTTTTCGCCACGATTGTCGGCCTGATCACCTACGCCCAGGCGTACTGGTTCACCGGCATGCTGGTGCATTAAGACCACAGGCAATACCGTAAGAACCGACGCCGCAACCGCTTTGCGGCGTCAGCTATTCACAACCCAGTCTGCAGGACCGTGGCGCCAAGGCTCCCCAGACTGGGTGCTGCTGATCCTGGAGGCCCCATGAGTCTGCCCATCGCGTTCCTGGATGCCGTCGCACGACTGATCCCGAAAGATCGACGCTTCGACGATCCTCTTTCCACCCTGGCTTTCGGCACCGACGCCAGTTTTTACCGACTGATCCCACAACTGGTGGTGCGCGTCGAATCGGAAGATGAAGTGGTCGAGTTGCTGCAACTGGCGCAACGTGACCGCGTACCAGTGACCTTTCGCGCAGCCGGCACCAGCCTCTCCGGCCAGGCCATCAGCGATTCAGTGCTGATTGTGCTCGGCGATAACTGGAACGGGCGTGAGATTCGTGGCCAGGGTACGCAAATCCGCCTGCAGCCCGGCGTCATTGGGGCCCAGGCCAACGCCTGGCTTGCGCCGTTCGGGCGTAAGATCGGTCCGGATCCAGCGTCAATCAACGCCTGCAAGATCGGTGGGATTGTCGCCAATAATGCCAGCGGCATGTGCTGCGGCACCGCCCAGAACACCTACCACACCCTGGCCGGGATTCGCCTGGTGCTGGCCGACGGTAGCCGCCTCGATACCGAGGACGCCACCAGCGTCGCGGCGTTCCGCCAACAACACAGCCAGTTGCTTGAGCGCCTGGCCACCCTGGGCCGCGAGACCCGGGCCAATCCTGAATTGGCGGCAAAAATTCGCCATAAATACCGTCTGAAAAACACCACCGGGCTGTCACTCAATGCCCTGGTGGATTTCGACGAGCCACTGGATATTCTCAGCCACCTGCTGGTGGGTTCCGAAGGCACTCTGGGCTTTATCAGCGCAGTGACCTACGACACCGTCATTGATCACCCGAACAAAGCTTCGGCGCTGATCGTATTCCCGGATGTAGAAACCTGCTGCAACGCCGTAACCGTGCTGAAAACCCAGCCGGTGTCAGCGGTTGAGCTTCTGGACCGACGCAGCATGCGCTCGGTGCAGGACAAACCCGGCATGCCCGCTTTCGTACAACAACTATCGGAAAGTGCCTGCGCGCTATTAATCGAATCCCGCGCCGCCTCATCCACATTGCTGCATGAACAACTGGCGCTGATCATGGCCTCGCTGGCCGACTTCCCGGTCGAGAAGCAAGTCGACTTCACCGAAGACCCATTGGAAAACGCACGCCTGTGGGCGATCCGCAAGGACACCTTCCCCGCCGTCGGCGCCGTACGCAAGACCGGCACCACGGTAATCATCGAAGACGTGACCTTCCCGGTGGAGCAACTGGCCATTGGTGTGAACCGCTTGATCGAGCTGTTCGACAAACATCACTACGACGAAGCCATCCTTTTCGGACACGCCCTGGAAGGCAATCTGCACTTTGTGTTCACCCAAGGCTTCAACAGCGCCGAAGAAGTCACACGCTATCAAGCGTTCATGGATGACGTGGCACAACTGGTGGCCGTGGAGTTCGGCGGTTCGCTGAAAGCCGAACACGGCACCGGTCGTAACATGGCGCCCTTCGTCGAACTGGAGTGGGGCAGCGATGCCTATCAGTTGATGTGGCAACTCAAGCGCCTGCTCGATCCCAACGGCATTCTCAACCCGGACGTGGTGCTCAGCGAAGACCCGCAAATCCACCTTAAAAACCTCAAGCCCCTGCCCGCCGCCGACGAGATTGTGGATAAGTGCATCGAGTGCGGTTTCTGCGAGCCGGTATGCCCCTCCAAGGGCCTGACCCTGAGCCCGCGCCAACGCATCGTGATCTGGCGTGATATCCAGGCGCGTAAACGCGCCGGTATCGACACCACCGAATTGGAAGCGGCGTATCACTATCAGGGCATCGACACCTGTGCCGCCACCGGGCTGTGTGCCCAGCGCTGCCCGGTAGGCATCAATACCGGCGACCTGGTGAAAAAACTGCGCAGCCGTGAAGCAGGCAGTACGAAAACCGCCGAGTGGCTGGCCAGCCACTTCTCTACCGCACTGCAAGGCGCACGCTTCACCCTGCATGTGGCCAACGGCGCCCGCATGCTACTGGGCGCGCCACGCCTGGCGAAACTCTCGGCCTCCATGACCAAGCTGTCCAAGGGGCAAATCCCGCAGTGGACCAGCGCCATGCCACAGCCGGAAAAAGCCATCCGCTTCAGCCCCGCCGTCAACGATGAACGCCCACGGGTGGTCTACCTCGCGGCCTGTGTATCGCGGGCAATGGGCCCGGCGGCCGGGGACAAAGAGCAAATGTCGCTGTACGACAAAACCCGTGGCCTGCTGGAAAAAGCCGGTTACCAGGTGGTCATCCCGGACAACCCGGACAGCCTCTGCTGCGGCCAGCCCTTCGCCTCCAAAGGCTACGCCGAACAGGCCGAACACAAACGCCAGGAGCTGATCGGCGCCCTGCTCCACGCCAGCCGTGGCGGTCTCGACCCGATCTACTGCGACACCAGCCCCTGCACCCTGCGCCTGGTCCAGGACCTGGGGCAAACGCGCCTGGACCTCTACGACCCGGTCCGGTTTATCCGCACCCACCTGATGGACCGCCTGGACTTCACCCCCCAGGATGCACCGATTGCCGTGCATGTGACCTGCAGCACCCAGCACCTGGGCGAAAGCCAGGCCCTGATCGACCTGGCCCGGCGTTGCAGCAACAACGTGGTAATCCCCGAAGGCATTCACTGCTGCGGGTTTGCCGGCGACAAAGGCTTCACCACGCCGGAGCTCAACGCCCACTCCCTGCGCTCCCTCAAGGACGCCGTGCAGTACTGCAGCGAAGGCATCTCCACCAGCCGCACCTGTGAGATCGGTCTGACCCAGCATGGTGGGATTGATTACCACGGCCTGGTCTACCTGGTTGACCGGGTGACCCAGGCCCGCGCAATAAAAACGAACCCCTGCGTACTGGCGTAGTCACTTGCTTAAGCCCCGGGCAACCGGGGCTGACCCATGACCTCGCCGGCTGCCCGCACGTACCGCGCAGCATCGAGACCTCTTTGCACAAGGAGATACCCATGAAGCGTTCCGTACTGGCTGGTGTATTCGTTACCGCTGCGATGCTGGCCTCCCCCGTGTTTGCCGCAGGCAACGAAGCAGATCTGTGCCAGATCAACCTGGATAAAATCAACAACGGCAAAGCACTGCTCGCCACGGACACCAGTGGCAAAAGCGGCGAGATCGACACGGCCGTCTCCCAAGCCAAAGCAGCCCACGCAGCCGGTGATGAGAAGAAGTGTATCGAGATCACCTCCAAAGCCCTGCAAGACCTGCAGAACCTGGACAAAGGCGGCAACCCATAACCCGCCAACCGCTCAAGGCCAACCTTTCGGGTTGGCCTTCTGCGACCGTTTGACGTACACTGCGCAGGCTTGTCGCTCACGATCACATCGAGCAACAAGCACGGGGCCGTTTAGGATTCGACGCCGGTTGCGAACCTTTAGGTGCATGCCGAGTTGGTAACAGAACTCGTAAATCCACTGTTGCAACTTTCTATAGTTGCCAATGACGAAACCTACGGGGAATACGCTCTCGCTGCGTAAGCAGCCTTAGCCCTTCCCTCCTGGTACCTTCGGGTCCAGCAATCACCAGGGGATGTCTGTAAACCCAAAGTGATTGTCATATAGAACAGAATCGCCGTGCAGTACGTTGTGGACGAAGCGGCTAAAACTTACACAACTCGCCCAAAGCACCCTGCCCTTCGGGTCGCTGAGGGTTAACTTAATAGAAACGGCTACGCATGTAGTACCGACAGCAGAGTACTGGCGGACGGGGGTTCAAATCCCCCCGGCTCCACCATTTGATCATCTAAAGACGTCCACGGACGTCTTTTTTTGTACCTGCGACCCAGCAAAAACGCGGCTTCTGTACGGGACAACCACATAGGTTACAAAAAAGTGCATTCACATAGGTGACACTTTGATTGAAACATACCCGTTCTTTGCGTCTCTAGCATCGACACGGCCTAGGATCACAGGCCCGAAGATCACCTCCCAGACATCATCTCGAATTAGCTCCATTCCAATGGTCTGATGCTTGAGCAGATTGCCTATGTAGATCCTAAGACCTGCTCGATTGATGATTCCATTACTATCAGCCAGGTAACACTCCACGTGGCTCGCATACCCCATTTCAGGCAGCTTTTCCGGGTAAGCGCGGGGTGAGGGCAAATAACATGAGGCTGGTGTTTTCTGGCCAAGCGCCTCGTGCCCTCGCTCATGATTATAGTGCTGCATAAAGCGATCAAAGTGTTTCTGCTGAGCTTCCCAAGCAATCGCCGCTGGTTGGGGCAAAGTGCTTTTCAGGGTTCGGTGCATCCTTTCATGGCGCCCATTCTGATCTGGGCGGCCGGGCTCAATTCGCTCAGGGATAATCCCCAACCGCAGCCACCAGATCGACAGCTGTGATAACCCTGCACGGCCCGTGCTGGCAAACGGTATGCCGTTGTCGGTCCGAATACGTTCAGGCAAGCCATACTCGCGAAAAACACGCTCGAAGGTTTGTTGGGTTTCTTTGAAGTTGGTATTGCGCATGCCCTGGCAGGCCAGTAGAAAGCGGCTGGCATGGTCCATGATCGTCAGCGGATAACACCACACTCCGGCCCCTGTCAGAAACTGCCCCTTGTAGTCAGCGCTAAAGAGCTGATTTGGGGTCTCTGCCTTGCACAGGGGCTTTGGATAGACAGCCACGCGCTGACGCACACGTCGAGGTGCAATCAGATCAGCGGCCTTGAGGATGTTGTAAATGGTGGTTTTCGAGGGTGGATCCTGCCCGGGAAAACGCTGGCGCAAGTCGTTCTGAATCTTCTTCGGCCCGGGAATAGTCTCCCCGATAGAACGAAGCTCGATAATTGCTTGCCTGATAGCAAGAGGCACAACATAGGTTTGATTGTGCCGGCACCGGCTACGTTCTTCGAGCCCTCTGGGTCCTTCAGCCTCGTACCGTTCGACCCATTTGTAGCCAGTCTTTCGACTGACCTGGTAGTCGCGGCACAGCTGGCTAAAGGTATCTCTTTCAGCCAAATAGGCGGCGATGAACATCACTTTGAGGTCCATAGGTTTCAGCTCTTCCCAGGGCATGGTCAGATCCTCACAAAATCGACCCTGCCAGTTAATAACTGTTACCTATGTGCGTGAACTGATTTGTAACCCATGTGGGTGAGTCATACCCTTCCAGCGCTTTTGCGGTCTTTCGAGAGTTTTTGAGTTCCAGCCATTCGGGTATTCCATACGGTATTCCAGCTCATCCGCTGCTAATCTTTGGAATACCGAATCAGTGCCTGAGGAGAATCTCATGCCTGCTCAAAACCTCCGTCTCTCCGATCGACAGCTCAAGGGAGTCAAACCCGCGTCCAAGGATTATGTCCTCACGGACGGTGACGGTTTGCAGCTCCGCGTACGCAGCAACGGCTCGTTGCTGTGGAATTTCAACTACCGCGAACCGGTGACCAAGAAGCGCATCAACATCGGCTTCGGGACCTATCCCGAACTGTCACTGGCGAATGCACGAAAGATGGCAGTCGAAGCCCGCGAACTGGTCGCACAGGGCATCGATCCGAAGGTGCAGCGCAACACGCTGAATGAAGCAAAGCGCGCAGAAACGGAGCACACCTTCGAGAACGTGGCCACCGCCTGGTTCGAGCTAAAGAAAGACTCGGTCACTCCGGCCTACGCCGAGGACATTTGGCGCTCGCTCACACTGCATGTGTTCCCCGACTTGAAGACGACTCCGCTCGTGAAAATCACCGCGCCTATGGTGATCGCTCTGCTTCGTCCAATCGAAGCGAAAGGCAGCCTGGAAACGGTCAAGCGTCTTAGCCAGCGGCTAAACGAGATCATGACCTACGGCGTGAACTCCGGCCTGATCTTCGCCAACCCGCTCAGTGGCATACGAGCGGTTTTCAAAAAGCCCAAGAAAGAAAACATGGCGGCCCTCCCGCCCGAAGAGCTCCCCGAGCTCATGCTGGAAATCGCAAATGCCAGCATCAAGCGCACCACCCGCTGCCTGATCGAATGGCAGCTGCACACCATAACTCGCCCCGCCGAGGCGGCAACTACTCGCTGGGCAGACATCGATTTTGAAAGGCGCGTCTGGACTATCCCACCAGAGCGGATGAAGAAGCGCCGCCCACACAGCATCCCGTTGAGTGATCACGCTGTCGCACTGTTGGAATCACTGAAGACTCACAGCGGCCATCGCGAATACGTCTTCCCGGCAGACAGAAATCCACGTACCCACGCCAATAGCCAAACGGCCAACATGGCATTGAAACGCATGGGGTTCCAGGATCGCTTGGTCAGCCACGGCATGCGCTCAATGGCCAGCACCATCTTGAATGAATATGGGTGGGACCCGGAGCTCATTGAGGTCGCACTGGCGCATGTAGACAAGGATGAGGTGCGTAGCGCCTACAACCGAGCGGACTACATCGAGCGCCGGCGTCCGATGATGGCCTGGTGGAGTGAGTACATCCAGAAGGCCGCCACCGGTAGCCTGCTCGCCTCAGCATACGGCCAAATCAGAGACAAGAACGTGGTGCCGATCCGCTAGCGCTATGCAGGCGCAATGACGACAGCAACAACAACTGAGCGTTCAAGATTCAGGGCGAGCAGCCTCGCTTATGCCCCGGTCATAGCATTGCTGAGTTCACCCAGCTCAGGATCTTCAGGCGCTGGTCTCGTCAGCCAGTGCAGCCTCCACCCGCCCACCGGTATCGGTGCTCAGGAGGCCAGATCATGAGATGCCCTTGCTCCCGGTCGTAAGGAGCCGCAAGTCCCGCGTAGTGGACATTCCCCACAGGTCGCAGGGGCCTTGATCCCTGATAACACTCAGCACTCCTGGCGGGATGACGTGGGGCGAGGGTCGGAGAACAGGCTATAAGGTGATCGACATGGCATTGACAGGTAGACGCGATGGTCGAAATTTCGGCTACGGTAGGCAATTGAGCTACGCAGGGCCGCAGGCGCTGAAAGACATGTTCGCCGGCGGTCATTACGGTACGGTCAAGGCGCACTGTGATCGGTGGCTGGCATTCGTGAAGTGGTGCCGCTCCGAACAGGGCCCCGGTATCAATGATGCGCGGCAGATTGATCGGAATGTGTTGGCCGACTATGCGACGTACCTGCGCGGCCTGGTTGGGCGCGGTGACCTCGCCGTCAGCACCGCACAAAACCGGCTATCCAGCGTTAACAGGACCATGGCGGCGCTTCGCGGTGATCAGTACGTGAAGTTACCAAGCCCGAGCAAGGCGTTGGGTATGCAGCGCACCAGGGTTCGCCAGTCGGTGCCGCAAGGGCAGGATCGCGCGCAGGTGCAGCAGATTGTCAATGTGCTTTGTAATCGTGAACAGCTACGCGCGGAGGCGATGATTCAGATGGCACGTGCCACTGGGATGCGGTTGCGCGAGACGATATTGGCTGATTTGCCCAGATTGATCCGTGAGGCTGACAAGCTCGGCAAGATCAATATCCAGGAGGGCACGAAAGGCGGCCGAGGTGGTGCTTCAGCGCCACGATGGATTGCAGTGGATGAACATATTCGGGATGCACTGAGGTTTGCGGCAAAGGTGTCGCCGAAAGGTAGCAGTAACATGATCGCGCCAAGCGAGAGCTATGCGAACGTATTGCAACGAGTAGCCGGGGCATCGCGGGACGTCCTGCATAAAAACGCCCTGAAAGGGTTTCATGAGTTGCGCGCGGCGTATGCCTGTGAGCGCTACGAGCAGATTACCCAGCATCCTGCACCGATTAATGGTGGTCATTGCTATGCCATCGATCCGCGCCTCGACCGTGAGGCTCGCATACAAATCAGCTATGAGCTAGGGCATGGCCGGATTGAGGTAGTCGCTGCCTACATCGGGGGACGGGTGTGACCAAGGCGTTTGATATGGAGGTGTTCTTGGCTGCCGCGCTGACTGGGTCTCACGCGACGCGGCAGCGACACTTGCGCCAAGCGAAGATTATCCAGGCCGCAATCGTACAGCGATGGCAGCGCGAGTCGCCTTGGGGATGGAAACGGAAGCATCTAGCTTGGTTTCTCAAACATAACCTGAAACATCGCGGTGAAGGCACACGATATTACTATCTGCTCACTGTTCGACTGATCACCCGACGCCTGGAAGCGTCATGGGTTTTCGATCTTTGAAAAGAAATAGGGCCTCCGCTGCGAACGGCTGCCAGAATCGGCCAGGAGCCGTCACCGAGATGCGTGGATGAAGCGATTTAAGTTCTGCTCCGAAGGTCAAACTAGCTTTAACTTCGCTAGGAAGGCCAATCCAATACTGACTGAATGGATACTCGACAAGGAATTGAATAGTCACGACGTAGATTGGACAGCTTGATGGCCTATTGCTACGCTAGATTAGTTCTGTGACATTGGCTGACACACAAGGAATAGTGCTTTGCCTAACGTGGAAAAAGTCAGGACGTTATCAATTCGGCTCCTACGCGAGGAGTTTGATATTGCGGAGGCGTTCAAGGACGAGTATTCGCCCGGCACTGGAAGAGTCCAGCTCGGGCGTAGCGACTGGCCGTTAGTGGAAGGTGGCGAGCTGTTTGTGGGTCAACTATTCACGAGCCGTCCAAGCTGGCTCGGGTTCTTGGAAGAGCAAGCAGGGCCTCAGCCTGAGAACCTGATTGCTAGCGGTGCCGGAGGCGTCCTGTTTTTGCCTACAGATGACCGCATTTTCGCCATCTGCTTCGGGCATATTCATTTTGCTCTCAATGACGAAGCATTCGAACGCCAGTTTGGCCTTAAGGTCACTCTTAACTCAGTGCCGCGTGATGGACTGCGGACGCTGGACCTGGCGACACCAGATGCCGTCACATTCCAGAAGCGAGTGCAGGCTAGCAAAGACAGTGATGTGCAGGATTTTGGAGTAGATGTTCTCAGAGACCTCGCGCGCGTAGCGGGTGGTACTCCCAGTGATGCGTCCTTCGCAAGATTTGCAGCCGGCCGTGACACTCTTTCGATTACGTGCAAACTAACGTCAGAGACTCTGGCGGATAAGTGCGAGCAGGTACTGGCTGTCTATCGAAGCGATACGTACAAGCAGCGATTCCCGTGGATCGACAACATGCAGGTTGTGCGGATAAAGGAGACTCTCGCTATCCTCGACGGCCACTTGTTCGAGGCAATTAACTCATTGCGAGCAGGGGATGAGAGTGAGCTCCATATGGCCCCCCCAGAGATTGTTGACTATGAGGAAGGCTGTCTCCTTCATTACAACGGCTTCGGCAGCAGTGGTACAGATTTTCACAGCCTGTCGATCGAAGACTATGTGGCGGAACTAAATCGCTGTGAGTTCGATGGTACGATTGATGACATCCGCGAGCGCCACTACATCAAAGCCAAGGCACCAGATGCTGAGGTGTTCAAGGAGCAGTGGCGGGTATACCACTGCTTTACCTTCGAAACCAACCTCAGAGCGGATGGTGAGGATCGCAGCTACGTGCTTTTCGCTGGGCACTGGTACAGCGTAGACCGCAATTTCAAACGACAGGTCGAAGCTCGTTTCCAGGCTATCCCTCGGGTAGATATCATAGGGCCGACCGAGTGTCGGAACGAGCGAGAGCTCATTGCAAATCTCGTTGAGCATCGTGAAGATCTGCTATGCCTGGATCAGGTAAAAATCAATCCGCAGGGGGTCCGCTATGCCAACATCGAACCGTGCGATTTTCTGTCCAGTGATAAACAGTTTATCCATCTGAAGGACGGCCACTCTTCGGGGCCAATAAGCCACCTTTGGTCACAAGGCGTGGTGAGTGCGGAGGCGCTTGTGAGCGATGCAGATTTTCGCAAGAAGCTGCGCAGCGTAGTGCGAGGGCGCCGTAGCGAGGCTGTACGCCTCTTGCCTGCAATCAATGGTCGTGTCGTCCGAGCCGACTATACCGTCGTCTATGGCGTAATGCGCAAACCCTACAAGAATGGAGAACTTGATCTGCCTTTTTTCAGCAAGGTGAGTCTTCAGGCGGCCGTGGACCGCATTGATCAGCTCGATATTCCCGTCGCGCTGGAGATCATCGCCAAACCTGCCAACGAGCAAGACGAAGGAGAAGAGTAGGGATAGGGTAGAGCAACAGGTCTGCAGGGCAAGCACACCGCGACAGATTCGCAATTACTCTCTCCAGATTACTACCTGAAATCAAATTTTGAAGTTGCCACTTCAAACCCACGGCAAACGTCGGGTCAGTAAAATACTCCCCGGTTCAACCACCGCGCTGCAAGCAACAAACCTACGCTTTAAACTAATCAATATTGCCTCGACTCAGCAACAATCTCATCTCCTGCTGTAATACGCTTAGCTCGAGCTGCAATTTTTCTTGTCGCTCCAATAGTGTAGCCATAGACTCCACTCCCACTACGACAGGAGGGGTAACATATCTAGAAACCGTCAAATTCCAATCGTTTTCCTCCAAATCCTTAACAGGAACACAACAAGCAACACCATCAACAGCTTTTCGCTCTACATACAAGCTTACAACTCTATCTATCGCGTCTTCCCCCAAACGATTCAGGCGTTGACTTCTCGAAAAGTAACTTGACCCATCAATAAAAAGCACATCTCTAGATACCGAAGACTTCGTCATTATCAAGATATTCGCCGGTACGGCAGTACCATAAAATGACATTGGAGGAATTGAAATAATGGCATCCACATTATTCTCTAACAGCATCTTCCTTCTGATCTCCCTCTCTACTCCCCCTCTAAATAAAACCCCCATAGGCACAACCATTGCTGCTCGACCATTTTCATTCAAACTGAAAAGGACATTCTGGATAAATGCAAAATCCGCATTAGCTTGAGGAGGCAGCCCATAGCGCAGAAAGTCAACAGATCTTTCGCCATCCCAATGACGAAGCGAAAAAGGCGGATTTGCAAGAGCCAAATCAAACTTTCCGTAAACCTTCTCTTCATAATCCATACGGGTTAGCGCATCACAAACCTCTATACTATCCACACTAACTCCGTGGACATAAGCGTTTGCCATCGCTATAAAAGCTGTCTCAGCAGACCTTTCCCGCCCTAAAATATACAGCCAATTCCTTTCCGATGACTCCTTAACTTTATTGATAGCTCCTATCAAAAACTCTCCGGAGCCACATACCGGGTCATATAGCTTTTCTCCACTTTTAGGATCGAGAAGCTGGACCATCAAACTAACTATTCCATCAGGAGTAAAGAAATATCCTCCCTTATTAGAATTCCGCTCAGCAAGCTCTACCAAGAACCACTCAAAGAGTGAGGCCAACCCATCTTCGCAATTATACTCTTCAAAAGAAAAACGCCTAAACTCATCCCAAAGCCTAACCAACTCACTCCTCTCCGACAAATCAGAATTGAAGACAGGCTGTACTTCACTCCAAATACTTAGAATGGACCCTGAGAAAAACGAACTAGAACTCCTCTCAACTATCTTCGCAACAACAGATTCCAACGACTCCACATCGCACAACTCATCAAGATCTGAGTGCTTAATCAAGCCCTCTCTCGCTTGGATACTCCGCTCTTCCTTGAGTAGATCAAATGCTTTTTTGCAGACCATAAAAAGCAATAGAACCTTTACTGCATTCAGATCCGTTCCACTCACGCGCATACGCTCAATACTTTCCAGCACAAACGATTTCAAACCAGCAAACGAAATACCCATATTAATCAGTCTCCACCCAACATTTCGTGCGCAGCACTTGCCACCATATTCTCTCCATTAACAATCAACTCACGCAACGTATTCCTCTGCGCACACCAATTATGATAAATATCAATGATTCGCTCTTGATTTTTCAGGCTTGGAACTGGCACCGATATTTCAAGCAAATTCTTAACACTTATATTGGGTATGCTTGCGGAGGTTCGTATGGATTCGAGTAAAACACTGCCCTTAGCTGAATTAAAAAACCAATGAAGGTACTCCAACTTCACCCCTCCATCCTGTCTAGGACGAATTATGGCGACTTGGTTTGTTGTGGTGACATTACCGATCTCCCCTCTAAACACCATGGCTTCAGTTCGCGTACCTCTCAGCGGCAATAGCAAATCTCCGGCTTGGAGTTTAACCTTCAGTTTAGATGGCTCGATATCAGCATAAGGGAGGGAGGTTATATCATTCAGTTCCCCCTCGCGGACGTCCTTTATCTGAATCAACCTAACGCCGCTTTCGGGACTGTCTGTCTCCGCTCGCTCCCGAAAAGTCTGACCTAATGAGACATCAGCGATGTGAGAGAGTATTTTTTTCGCCACCATTGATTAACTTCCCATGTTCAAATTTTTTTATATCTACTTGCAGGTTTCTAGTTTCACTGCCATCAGCATGTACCTGCCACGAATGATTGAAGCCGACCTCGATATTGGGGCTGAGAGCAAGGTAGACCACAAGGGAAAGATACGTCGGGGGTGCTAATTTCAATCGTTTTCGTTTCATTTTATCTCCTTGCGTGTCTGCCAATAGTCAATTCGATCCGTTGCAATCGCAGAATGCAATCATACTGCAGTCGACTTGGAAGCCATGCTAAGGGAATGCCAGTGAGCCGTCAATGCAGTATTGATGCATTCTGCATTTCTGTACGCAAAAAGGTCAGCTTGAAGAGACAAGCCTTACGAGATGAAATGCACCCTACCTAAGCCAGAGGGGCGTCCAGCGATTCGACAGCAAATAGCTTTCAAAGCCGCTTGCCCCTCAAGGTTGAGGACTAGCCGATCTCTACTTACTCGGCCTCACTAGGTCAAAGAGCTCTGCCCCAGGACCTTTCTTTAACAGCTCGTACACCACCGTCAGGAACACCTCGCGTGTCGATTCATCGCTGAGCAGCTTGGTCGCCATACTAGTATGGCTGCTCATGGCGGCAGCGATGGCAGATATGGCTTTTGAAGGCAGGTCCGCCTTCATGGTCTGTTCCATCGTGTTGTTCTGCACTTGGGCCATCACCACGCGGTCAGCGCGAAGCTTCTCGGAAACGTGCACCGCGAAGGCCACCTGGTCAGTGTCGGTAATGTCCTTGCCGAAGGAGTTGTTGAGCTTCTCAATCAACTCGGCGAGGTATTTTTTCTCGCGGTCGCGGGCGTCGCGCAGGCCGTTATCGGTCATACCATAGAGGCCAGGCGTTTCACCCAGCACGGCAACGCCACTGAGGTTGCTGCCCTTCTTGATCTTGTAGTGGCTGAGTTTGAGGTCCCCCAAATCCACCTGTTCGGCGGTGATGCCTTTAAGCCGCTTACGCAGCAGGCGCGCATAGCTGGCGAAGGCCTCCAGGCTCGGGTCGCCGAAGTCGATCAACTGGGCGATATACTCGTAGCTGCGCACGAATTTGATCAGGCTCTCGCTGAAGATCATCAGCTCGTCGCGCGCCTTGCAGTACTCCGCACGCTGCACGTCGGCGTACTCCATATCTTTGTCGCTGCCCTCGCCATGGGCCTTTTCCCAGGCTTTTTCCCACTGGTCGATGGCATCGTTGAGCGTCTTCAGCTTTCCGTTGAAGCGGTCGGTGGCCGACTGTGTAAGCGAGAACAGCTTCTGGTGCGTCACCTTCGGATCGACGATGGCATCACCAAAAGCCTCCACCTCAGCCTGCTCATAGATGAACATGCCATCCAGGCGCTGCTTGATGTCGTAGACGATGTTCGGATCCTGGATGTCCGCCACCTGGGCATCACGATAGAAGGTCTTGAACGACGCCAGTATCTCGTCGGCCTTGTTAGCGAAATCGATGACGAATGTCTTGTCTTTCCCGGGGAAGGTGCGGTTCAGACGCGAGAGGGTCTGCACGGCCTCCACACCGGATATTTTCTTGTCCAAGTACATGGCCACCAGCTTGGGCTGATCGAAACCGGTCTGGTACTTATTGGCGACGATCATCACTCGGTAGTCCGGGGTGTCGAACACCTTACGCATATCGCGGCCATGCAGGCCGGGGTTCAGGTTGGTTTCACTGAACTGGTGATCCTTGGGCAGACTGGGCTCTTCCACATCCGAATTGGGCACCTCACCTGAGAAGGCCACCATCGCCAGCACGTTGTCGTAGCCCTTGCGCTTGCAGTAGTCCTCCAGCGCCAAGTGGTACTTCACCGCTGCAGCACGCGAGCTGGTCACCACCATGGCCTTGGCCTGGCCGCCGAGCAGGTGCGCCACGTTTTTGCGGAAGTGCTCGACGATCAGTTCGACCTTCTGCCCCACATTCACCGGGTTGAGCGACAGCCACTTGGCCAGTTTGCGCCCGGCGCTCTTCTCGTCTACCCGCTTGTCATCGACCATCTCGCTGCCGATTTTGAACGCCACCTCGTAGCTGGTGTAGTTCTTCAGCACATCAAGGATGAAGCCTTCGTCGATGGCCTGCTGCATGGTGTAGGGATGGAACGGTGCGGGCGGGTTGTCGGTGCTAACCGGCTGCGCCGGATTACGCGGACGGCCGAACAGGCTCAGCGTCGAATGTTTAGGCGTGGCGGTGAAGGCGAAGTAGCTAGCATTACCTGGGCGCGAGCGCGAGCTCTGCCACACGGACAACCGCTCCGCTTTGGAGAGTTTCTCCCACTCCACCTCGCTCTGCCCAGTCAGTACATAACGCAGATCATCCGCCGTGCTGCCCCCGGTGGAGCTGTGCGCCTCGTCGATGATGATGGCGAAACGGCGATCGCGCAGACTCTGCTCGCCGAGGATGACCTTCTGCGCATAGGGAAACGTCTGTAGGGTACAGACGATAATCGGCACACCATCGAGCATCGCCTTGGCCAACTGCTGGCTCTTGGGCAGATTCGACTGTTGGCGGTCGATGGCGCATACGACGCCGGCCTGGTGCTCGATCTGCTGGATGGCATCCTGCAACTGCTGGTCAAGCACCTGACGGTCGGTCACCACGATCACACTGTGGAAATACGGCTCACCGTCCGGACGGCGCACACGAATCAGCGAATGCGCGGTCCACGCGATGGTATTGGTCTTGCCCGAGCCAGCGCTGTGCTGGATCAGGTACGGTTGCCCTGCACCTTCTACCCGCACCGCGTCGATCATCTTGGTCACGCCCTCCCACTGATGGAAGCGCGGGAAGATCAGGCCTTCCTTGAAGTAGGTTTTACCGTTGACGTCCTGGGCTTCCTTACGCTCCTGCAGCACGAAGCGGTGGAAGATATGCAGCCAGTTGTCCTTCTGCAGCACGCGCTCCCAGAAGTAGCTCACCGGGTAGCTACCGTTGTCGCCCGGCGGGTTGCCGGCGGCGCCATCGTTGCCCCGGTTGAACGGCAGGAAGAAGGTCGAATCCCCGGCCAGCTTGGTGGTCATGCGTATGTCGCTATCGCTCATGGCGAAATGCACCACCGCGCCACGCTTGAAGGTGAGCAGCGGCTCTAGGCCACCGCTCTTGCGCTCAGGACGGCGGTCCATGCAGTACTGCTGCATGGCGGCCTGGACTGACTGGGTGAAGTCGGTCTTCAACTCCACCGTGGCCACCGGGATACCGTTGATGAAGAAAGCCAGATCGATTTCGTCAGCCTTGTCCAACGAATAACGCAGTTGCGGCACTACGCGCAGACGGTTCGCCGCATAGCGGGCGGTCACCGTGTCGTTGCGCTCATCCTCGGGCAGAGCCTGGCTCATAGCCAGGGTGCCGCCACCGGCCACAGCAAAGCCGTAACGCAACACATTCACCGTGCCGCCATCAACCTTGTTCTCCAGCTGCTTGACCAGCCGGTCCAGCACCACATCACGCGCGCCAACACCATTGAGGGCAACGATCTTGGCCATGGCCACTGGCTGACTATCGTCCAGCCAGCCCACCACGTCTTCAGGGATTAGCGCCCGCCCTTGGTCATAATCAGCCGACTTACCCACCAGCCAGCCAGCGCCTTCAAGCTGCCCGACGATATAGCGTTCAAGTTCGCACTCGTGGTGGATATGACTCATCGTTTCGTCCTTAAACTTCGCGGCCATCCTTGGGAACGGCCCCTCTAATAATGTCTATTGGGTGTATCTACTGATACAGCCGGGGCACATCGACTCACCATCGTCGTAGATGCCGCCAGTCAATTCCGTAAGTAGTGGCACCACTAAGATCAACCGCTGCGGCTACTTGATCTTATTCATCGAGCCACTCGCTTTCTGGCTTTACACCGATACCACTCAGTTGACTATCCTGCCAGGCAGCATAAGTTTCGCCACTACCTTCAACCTGCCAAGCCGTTCGACCACTGGCTGCGCGCCCACACACAACCGCTGCTGCGGCGCTCGGGCTACTGAAGGCATAGTCGTCCTTGAACACCAGGTACTCACTTCCGTCACAGACCATCACACCATCACTCACCAACTGCTGGTATAGATTCCGGTAGTTGTGATCCGCGGTTCCTACCCATTGAGCTCGAGCTCGGGACCCTTTCAGTACAAAGAACTCACCATCAACCTCTTGCGCTTGCGCGCGCTCCTTGCTCTTTGGAAGCTGTAATGCAAAACGCGGCGACTGGCTAACCGGTTGCTCGACGGGGACCATAACGAGCTTGGAGGGTTTGATCAGCTCGCGCAGGAAGTCGAAGCCCAGCACTGGTAGCACGATGCGGATCTGCTCGAGGAAAAACGCCATGTCAGCACGGTCCGACTCAGGCAAGTTGGTGTAGCTATGCGCTGTGCCATTACCTATTACACAGCGACCGGCTTGACTGGCGATCTGGATAAGTTGGCTCTCCAGATACTTGGCATGGGCCTTGGTCAGGTTCTGGTCCTTGCTGGTAATTAGGCACACACGTTCCCAGAAGTCCTTACCACCCTGCTCTTGAGGACGGTTATGTTGCTTCAGACGCTGGGCCACATCATCAGACTCGCCGATATACACCCGGGTGCGCAGGCTGTCGTCCGGGTCGGGGCCGACAAGAAAGTACACGCCGGTGCGCGCGCATTCAGGACGTTGCACCAGTTCAGCCAGCTTGGAACGCGGGCCGGTCAGCACATGGCCGGTCCAGTTCATAATCTCGGCGGTCAGCAGGCCATTGGGCGTGCCATCCACGAGAAACAAACGCAGGCTGCGGCCCTGGCTCATACCGCCTCCCGCAAATCGATCTGACCGGTGACCGCGGAAGTGATCAGGGCGGAGCGGTGTTCTTTTAGGAGTTCGATGCTGCGCTCGGTCTTATCAATGACAATCTTGAAACGACCAAGCTGACCACTCAACGCACTGACGATACCTCGTTGCTCATCAACTGGTGGGCGAGCAAGTCGAATAGCCTCGATATCCGGCATGTAAATAGTCTTGTGGGTCGACCCCATCATCAAGCGATCAAAATCCGGTTTCATGGCCAGCAGTACGTAGTAGAGGTACTCGTTAAATAGCTCACTAGTACATGTCCACACTGCGAAATCTTGGGAGGTTGCCATGTCGACCGCCATGATGCCCGGAAAGCCCACAGATGCAGTCCGGGACAAGAATACGGAGCCGGCAGGCAGCAAACGGGCTGATGAATTTTCCAGGCCTAGCTGACTGACCTTTTCAGAGGTCTCCGACACATACTTCTGCTCACCACTACGAACCTGCCAGACATCTGCGAGCGTGAACCACGGAACAGTGCAGTCAACCCAGTACTCTGGCTTCGAGCGACTGGGCGTATGGCCTGACTCCAACCGAGCTGTATGCCTTAATTGCAAAACATTCCAATGCTCCGGCACCTCTCCCAGCCACTCCACACCGGATGCTTTCATCTTCACATTGGGGTCAAGGCCCTTAGTGACGGCATTGATGATCAGCGCCTGGCGTTTTTCGCGCAGCAGTTCGATAAAGCGGGTTTTCTTTTCAATCAGCGCGTCGATGTGAGCAGTTTCGCGGCTCACATACACTGCGATGATCTGGCGCTCACTTTCCGGCGGCACAGGCAGAAACAAATCGATAATGCGCTCTACTGCCAAACCAGGCTGAGCAGACGATATCGAGTACTGACCTAGATTCATTGCTCGCAACAGTTCGCCTAGCCAGCGAACCGCAGTGGGTACATAAGGTGAAACGACTACCGCATGCTCCGAAGCCCAGAACTTGCCGTCGGCATAATTGATGTTCCCGCATAACGCGCCCTGTCGTCCCACGAGGGAATAGGCTCCTTCATGAGTAAAAGCAGTGCAGTATCCGCGAAGGCCGTTCCCACCATAAACAGGGTATGCACCCTCTTCTTCGATTGTCTCGCTCGTAATGAAGTCGCCGCTCTGTAACGATGCCAACCATTTGAGCTTTCTGACATCCCAATGCTCCGGCACCATCCCCAACCACTCCACCCCGGAGTCCTTGTAGGCCGGATAAGGCTTGTAATGGCTCATGCCGTCACCTCGCCCAACAACGCGGCGATCTCGGCCTCCACGACCTTGAGGTCGGCATCGATCTCGGCCAGCGGGCGCGGTGGCTGGTAGACGTAGAAGAAACGGTTGAAGTTGATCTCGTAGCCGACGATGCCGACTTGGCCGTCCTTCGCGTCCGTCTTGCCGTTGTCGATCCAGGCATCCGGCACATTGGGCAACACCTCACGGGCGAAATAGTCGTCGATGCTCTGGCTGAGCGGGACGTTCTCGTACTCGCGCAGGTCGGAATCAGCCTGTATGGTGCCCTTGTCGTCCAGCACCGGCTGAGCATTGGCATCGCGCTCGCCGAAACACACCAGCGCGGCTTTCATCGCGCCCTTTCCAAGTTTCTTGATCCCAGCAGCCTTGAGGAAAGCCCGCAGGCTGTCGAACTCGCCCGGCACGCCAGCAAAAGCTTCGACCTGATCGGCTCCCTTGATATTTTCGTAGGCGGCGAGCTTGTCCGAGGTGACGGAGAAGCGCAGGCGCAGCGGGCGCTCGACGGTGATGCGGCGATAGCCGAAGTCGGTGGTGGCGAAGATCTTGGAGTTCGGACCGTCTTCAAACGCCTCATGTAGCTTGGCGATCTCGACGATCTGCTCGTCGGCGAGATACTTGCGCTTGCTGCCCAGGCTCTTGCGCATCGGCGCATGCATGCCGCTGGCGTCGATCATCTGTACCTTGCCTTTGCGCAGCGCGTCCTTGTGGTTGGACAGCACCCAGACATAGGTGCCTATGCCGGTGTTGTAGAACAGGTCGGTGGGTAGGGCGATGATCGCCTCCAGCCAGTCGTTCTCCAGTATCCAGCGACGGATCTCCGACTCGCCCGAGCCAGCACCTCCGTTGAACAGTGGCGAGCCGGACAGCACGATGCCGATGCGGCTGCCGCCCAACTCAAGCGGTTTGCGCTTGGACAGCAGGTGCATGAGGAACAGCAGCGAACCATCACCCACGCGCGGCAGGCCGGCGCCGAAGCGGCCGGCGAAACCTTGCTGGCTATGCTCGGCCTGCACCTGCTTCTGGACGTTCTCCCACTTCACGCCGAACGGCGGGTTGGCCAGGCAGTAGTCGAACTGCTCATGGCGCAGGTGATCGTCGGACAGGGTGTTGCCGAGCTTGATGTTACGGGTGTCGTAGCCCTGGATCAGCTTGTCCGCCACAGAGATGGCGTAGGTTTCCGGGTTTAGCTCCTGGGCGTAGGGTACCAGGCGAGCATTTGGATTCCACTCGTAGACCTGCTCGATGGCCGAAGACAGAAAGCCGCCCGTGCCGGCGGCGCAGTCGTACACGGTGCGCACCACACCATCGCCGTTGAGTGCCTGATGATCCGGCGCAAATACCAAGGTGGTGGCCAGGCGCACCACATCACGCGGGGTAAAGTACTGCCCGGCATCATCGTTGGATGACTCGGCAAACTTGCGGATCAGGTGCTCGAAGATAAGCCCCATTTCGTGGTTGCTGATCTTGTCCGGGTGCAAATCGACTGCTGCAAACTTCTGCGTAACCAGGTACAGCAGGTTGGCTTTCTCCAGCTTTTCCAACCACCGGTCAAAGGCGAAATGCTCGAACACCTGATGGGCGTTGGCGGAGAACTTGGCGATGTAGTCTTCCAGGTTGGCGCGGGTGCTGGTGGAGCCCACGCTGTCCAGGGAAAACTGCGAGACGTTGTAGAAGGTTGCGCCGGCCGTCGTCGGCAAGATCAGGTCCATGTCCACGCCACTGGCCTTCATCGCCTCATACTGGCTGCGTACCTTGCCGCGGGTGGGTTCCAATACACATTCCAGACGACGCAGCACGGTGAACGGAAGGATGATGCGGCCGTACTCGGAGGGCTTGAAGGCTCCTAGAAGCAGATCTGCGATATTCCAGATGAAGGGGGCCAGGGTCTGCTGGTTCACGCGCACGTTCCTTACACAGAAGCAGGGAGGGCGTGCTCGCCGCATCCCTGTGAGGTATATGTGATCAATGCCACACCTTAACCGGTTGGATAGCTTCGAGCCAGTATCGACATACGGCTAAGGTGCTGATTTCAATCATCTCGGCCAGGAAACGCTCACGGCACGTTTGCTTACGCTTACAGACGTACTCCAAATCTGAAAAGCTCACCCGACTCACCGGGTGGCTACTATTGAGAGTTAATGGAGGGCAACTCGGCACCCACCGTCCTCTCCGCGTCATCAACGCGATCCTTGCGTTATTCCAAACGGTATTCCAAGTACATCTCCAAACAAAAAAATACCCTTTTAAATCAATTTACTGGGCAATCAATTCAGCTCACCCCTGCCATTTGAAACACCAAAGAAGCCCGCCAAATACGGTTTTCTCTGCGTCTGGAACATTAGAAGCTCCTGAAAATCGTTGTGGGTTGATACAGATTCACGCAAGTCTCAGCAGCTTTTCAGCAACATCCATCTACGGCGTTCTGCCGACCGAACTCAATCCCTACTCCCCAAGCCCATCATAAGCCCGCTCACACGTCACTCCCCTACCTCGGCTTGGGTCCGCGCGCTTGAGCACGTCAGCAAACACCATGCCGGCGCGGGTAGGCGATCGCACGCAGGTTCTGCTGCCGCGCATTGTTCGTGCGCCTTCCCTCCGCTATTTCGACCGCAGGTCAGTCCTGCCCGCCCTCCTCCCTCTTGTGCTTACGGTAACGGGAGAGCGAAATCCCCGTTTGGCGCTTGAAGTAGCGACACAAGTAAGATGCGTCGGCGAAGTTCAGTTCGTCGGCCACACGGCCAATAGCCAAGTCACTGTATGAAAGGAGAGCCTTGATTTCCAAGGTTACTTGCCGATCGATCAGGCCCTTGGGGGTCTCATTGAAAAACGCTTTGGTCAACTGCGACAGGTAGAACGGTGTGATACTCAGTGCGTCGGCGTAGAACTTCACATCTCGGTGGCGGATGCAGTGTTTGCCTATCAATTCCCAGAAGCGCCAACTGAGCATTTCCTTCCTGCTGAATCCCCTGTTCTCTATTTGGTTGGCTGGAAGTTGCTCGGCTATTTTCAAAAAGAGGTTCTGCAGTTGATTGCGCAACATGATGCGTTGGTAGGTGGGGCAGGTCTGCGCAATGTTCCGCATCTGCGTCACCCACCCCTCTATCAGCGGCATGTCGTCCTTGGATGGGACGCAATGAGGATGGTCATGCAGAAATACGAACAAGGTATTTGGCAGTGGGTAGGCAACCTCCGCTGCAAAGTTTTTCGGCATAAGGCAGAAAAACACCTTGAAGCGGCGCGAGCGACGTTTGAGCAGGGCAATCGTGTCTTCAGCCAGCAGCATCACACCACCGCGCCTGACCGCATGCTCTTTGAAGTTGAGAGTGAAGTGGGCACTACCGCAGAGGCATACCAGCAGCGTCAAGTAAGCATGACCGAAGGAAAGCGGTAAACCTAGCCCTTGCGCGAGCGTGGTTTCTCCCATCCGCATCGATTCGTCAGGAGCGGAAAGTTTCGGAATGTGATGCATAGTGCCCCAGCGCTACAACAAACAAGTGCCACAATCGTATCAGCGCCTGGTGAAACTGTTTTGAAAAGTACCGAAAAAGCCGAGGTACTAGCGTGTACCGATGGTCTGTCTCCCAATACTCTGTCCCGCACGCACCAATCCATTACGAGTACAGGCCATGACACTTAAAACAGAACGCCTCTTGCTGCGTCCCTGGCAGGACACGGACGCCGCCGATCTATACGAATATGCCAAAGACACCCGAGTCGGCCCCATCGCTGGCTGGCCTCCGCACACCAGTGTGGAGAACAGTGCCGACATCATCCGCACAGTCTTCAATCACCCAGAGGTGTACGCGGTCGAATTGAAAGAAAATCGCCGTGCTGTTGGTTGTGTGGGCATTCTCATAGGTAGCAACAGCAATTTTGAAATCAGTGAGCAGGAAGGTGAAATAGCCTACTGGATCGGCGTGCCTTACTGGGGCAAAGGCCTGATTCCGGAAGCAGTGCGTGAAGTGATGCGACACGCTTTTGAAAACCTGAACCTCAAAGCACTTTGGTGTGGTTACTTCGCCGACAACATCCAATCCCATGCTGCTCAATCGAAGTGTGGCTTTCGCTTTCATCACACCGAAGAAAACAAATATAACCAGCTCCTCCAAGACTATCGGACGGAACACATCAGCCGCATCACCTACCAAGAATGGCTGGAACAGAAAATGACTGGGTCTGAAGTAACAAGAAACTCTGCCTACCCTGACCCCGCAGCCAAGCACACCATTGCTCGCTGACATCCACATGACATCGAAACACCCCCATTTCGTCATATTTCTGCAATGAAACCATGCGAGTTTTGTCGGCGGAAATAGGGCATAACAGTATGCTTTAGCACGCTAATACGCTGTTTTAATTATGGAAAATGGATTCTAAGGAAAGTCGATGTCGATGTTTTGTCAGATCATGGATAAATCTGAGAGTGGTGGGTGCGGGTGCAAGATCCCATCCAGTGTGTTAACGAAGATTCTGTCGCAAACTGCAGCAGCCAATACGGTTTCGGATGACAAGGTGGTGTTGGGCTTTGAGTCTTCTGACGATTGCGCCGTCTATGACGCAGGTGAAAAATATCTGTTATTCACCACCGATTTTTTCTCTCCGATAGTCAACGATCCTT
Organism: Pseudomonas sp. FP2294; assembly: GCF_030687625.1. Classification (NCBI taxonomy): domain Bacteria; kingdom Pseudomonadati; phylum Pseudomonadota; class Gammaproteobacteria; order Pseudomonadales; family Pseudomonadaceae; genus Pseudomonas; species Pseudomonas sp. FP2294. The sequence goes on along the minus strand of NZ_CP117441.1, from coordinate 813,581 downwards.
ATATCTTCGGCCAATTGGCAGCCAGCAATGCTGTAAGCGATATCTTTGCTTCAGGCGGGAGTCCGCTTATTGCCAACTCGATCATGGCGTTCGACCCGGAACAGGTTTCGGTCGAGCAAGTTACGCAGATGATCCTTGGCGCCCAGTCGGTGATGAACAGGTTCAATGTCAGCATCGTCGGTGGTCATACGATCAAGAACAGCCAGCCCTTGTACGGCTTCTCGATCATTGGCGAGGTGGAAAAACACCGTTTGAAGAAAAACAACACGGCCAGGGCCGGTGATTTGCTGGTCATGACGCGTCCGATCGGTGTCGGCATCCTCGCCAATGCCCTGAAGAGCGGAGTGATTGAACAAAAGGATATTGCTGCGTCGACGCTTGCCCAGATTACCGGCAACAACGCGTTTGGCCGCACGCTGAGCGAAAGCCCTGAGGTGAGCAGTTTGACTGATATCACGGGGTTCGGTTTGATCGGCCATATCAGTGAGATGGTCGGGCTGGGGCAACTGGATGTTGACCTGGATACAAGCGGTCTGGTTTTTTATGACGGCACAGAGTCATTGGCAGTGGCGGTGACTTCAGCTGACAGCGGTATTTTCTCTAACATTAAAAAGTACGCGCAGAACGTGGAGTACCTGACTGATCCTCCATTAGCTAGAAAGTTTCTGTTGCATGATCCGCAAACGAATGGCGGTTTGCTGTTCACGGTGAGTGCCGAAGGGTTTGAAAAGAACCATCAGAAGTGGCAGGCGCTTTGCCCTGATCTGATTGTTATCGGTCGGATGACGGAAGGGACCGGCAAGATCAAGGTCTGCTGAGATGGTAGCCGTGACAATCTACCCGGTTATGGTCGGTGTGGGCATGGTGGCTGGTTTCATGTCAGGTCTGTTCGGTATCGGTGGGGGCATCATCGTGACGCCCCTGTTGGTGCTGATTTACCCGATCTTGTCCGGTCAGAAACTGCCGATTGAAGTCGTGACGGGACTTTCTTCCGCACAAGGCTTCTTTTCGTCCCTCGTGTCGTTCGCGCTGCACCGCATCAAGTTTCAGCCGGATTGGCGAGTGATCAGAAGCTTTGCTGTACCGATGGCTGTCGCCAACTTTTTTGCCTCTCTCCATGCTGATGCATTCAGCGAAAACTTCATCCTGTTCGTCTTCGGGCTGCTGGGGTTGATGTCGCTGTTGGTGACGCATCTGTTCCATAGACCGGTGGCCCTGTTGTGCAACCATCAATCGCTGTCGTTGCCACTGATAGGGCTGGTGCTTGGCGTATTGTGCGGGCTGGTCGGCCAGGGCGGCGGGTTCATCTACCTGCCTGTACTGATCAGCTTGTTTGGTCTGCAGATAAAGCAGGCCATTTCGACCTCGGCGCTGATCGGAATCATCGGAGCAAGTGGGGCTTTACTCGGCAGAGTGGGCTCCACCATGGACTTTCTCGGCTACACCGGTGAATTGGTACTGGGGATAGTGGTGGGTGGTTTCCTCGGAGCCATGCTTTCTCATCGGCTGGACTCAGGGCATCTGAAACAGGCACTGAATGCTTTCGTTTTGCTGTGCTCGATCCAGCTCATGCTGCGCCTTATTGTTTGACCCGTGAGTCTCTGTTCGCATTATGCGAGCAGCATCCTGAATGACATAAAACAGAAAACTGGAAGTGTTTGATATGGATATTGCTGTGGATGCAGTTTATGCCGACGTCTGTGGTTCGGCACCGGTTTCAATGGCTGTCAGCAACATGCTTCAGGCGTTGTTCTCGACCCGCCAATGCGCCAACCCCAACGCCAATCACGCCCTCGGCGTTCAATTGCTCGAACGAGTCGAACGGGCGCGTGGCCGCATCGCCAGCCTTTTGAAAGTGGACGCCGACTGCCTGATTTTCAACAGCGGCTCCAGTGAGGGCTGTAGCCAGGTGTTTCATGATTTTTTCGAACGCTACAAACATGAGCAACCCTTGGTGCTGTACTCAGCGATCGAACACTCCTGCACCCTGCAGAACATAAACCGCTACGGTCTGGAAGGTCTGCAATCCATAGCGATCGGGCATCAAATGAACGGACTGCTCGACACTGCACAATTGGAACAGCTGCTCCGCACCCATGCAGGTCGCCCGACATTGGTTTGCGTTATGGCGGTGCATAACGAAACCGGCGTGATTCAACCGATCGAAGCAATCGCCCGACAAGTGAAGGCTGGGGGTGGTTTGCTATTTTCGGACATGACCCAGGCCATCGGCAAAATCCCTGTGGATCTGCACGCATCCGGCGTTGATTTCGCTATTGCGTCAGGACACAAGTTCGGAGCGTTGCCCGGTGCCGGTTTTCTATACGCCAGAAACCGCTACGGTTTGTCGCCATTAATTGTTGGCGGTGGCCAGGAAGGCGGGTTGCGCGGTGGTACTCAGAACTATCCGGGCATTCTTTCGATTGAAACTGCGTTGCAGGAGAAACAGCACAAATACGGCAACGGTAAAGTCGCGGTACAACAGAGCCGGGAAACATTTGAATCTAAGCTGCAAGCGATGCTGGGCGAAGTGGTCGTGATCGGTCAGCAAGCACCGCGTGTACCGTGTGTGAGCTTTATTGCATTGCCGGGCGTCAATACAAAAAAACTGCAGCTTGCCTTGAACAGGCAGTCGATCTACATAACCGGTGGGTCGGCATGCTCGGACAAGACACTCAGCCTGTCCAACACGGTTACACAACTGGGATATTCCGAGCAGATCGCCGGGGCCACGGTGCGCATTTCCATCGACGAAGAACATTGTCAATTCGCGTATGAGCGGATTCTGGAGGGGATCGCTCAAGCGCTGAAGCTGTCTTCAACTGTCTCGGCAGCTCACGCTGTGGCCCACGTGTTATGAGGGTGGTGACCTCAGGCTCGGCGTACCTGGACATCGATGCGTATGCCTGCTGCATTGCGTACGCCGAGCTGTTGAATCGCCAAGGCATTGAGGCTCGGGCCGTCAGTAGCGCCCCGCTCAATGCCAGCATCTCCAGGACTGTGCTCGGATGGCAGTCATCTCTGGATGACTATCTGCCGAGAGCGGGTGATGAGTTCGTGTTGGTGGATGTCTCCGACTACCACTATTTCGACCCGGTGGTGGTTCCTGAACAGGTGGTGGAAGTCATTGACCATCACCCAGGCTTTGAAAACTATTGGGCGCAGAAGCTCGGTTCTGCGGCAGACATCCTGCCAATCGGCGCAGCGGCGACCCTGATTTTTCAGCGTTGGGAAGCGTTGGAGCTGTTGCCGCTAATAAGCGAAAAAAGTGCTGCGTTGCTGGCCACGGCTATTCTGGACAATACCCTGAATTTCACCGGGCAGTTGACCACCCAATCGGATATCCGGGCTTATGAAGTCCTCGCACGGCGGGCGAAACTGGATGCGGGCTGGCCCGAGCGGTACTTGCGCGAGTGTCAAGCCACTATCGAGTCAGACTTGATTGGCGCGTTGGCGGTTGATATGAAGCGGCTGAAAGCCGATAGCAACCTGCCGCAGGTTTTCGCGCAGATGGCGGTGTGGGATGCCAGTGCGCTGATCCAAACGCATCGGTCAACGCTCGCCCACTGGATGGCCGCGCAGGGTGAAGACTGGCTGTTGAACGTCATCAGTATCAGCGAGTGCAAAAGCTACTTTCTGGCTGAGCCCTTGGCCAGCCAACAAAAGTTGAGCCATTTGCTGTCGATCCAATGGCAGGCCGGAATGGCTGTCCTTGAGTGCCCGCTACTGCGTAAGGAGCTGTTGAAGTTGGGGTTGGCGCGCACCTGCGTTGTTCCAACAAGCCTTCGCGGCAGTTAAAGAGGCTGCCGTGGCTGGGGATCATGCGCAATTTCATTGACGCCGCTGACGGTGCACCCCGTCAGGGCCAGGGCAATACATCCTCCTGTAATGACCTGACAATTACGCAGGCGCCGCGCATTGTCATGCAATCGGCCGCCCCTGGCCATAAGTGAACAGGCGTCAGCTAGCGCCTGACGAATCATCGTTTGTCCCCGCCATAGGCCTGAAATCTAATCCATCGCAAACAACTAACAATAACTGCGATGGAGCAGACCCACCCATGTCCCCTACCTTTTCTCTATTGATCCTTGGCGCGTCCATTCTGTTGATTGTCGTGCTGATCGGTAAATGCCGTGTGCATCCGTTCCTGGCCCTGATCGCCGCCAGTCTGCTGGTGGGGGTCGGCACGGGCATGACTCCCACCGCGATTGTCTCGGCATTTGAGAAGGGCATGGGCAGCACGCTCGGGTTTCTTGCCGGCATCATTGGGTTGGGCAGTATCCTCGGCAAGTTGCTGGAGGAGTCTGGCGGCGCCAAGCGCATTGCGACCACGCTGCTGCGGCTGCTGGGTGAGCAGAACGCCGCGTGGGCGATGATGCTGGTGGGCTTTATCGCCGGGATTCCGGTGTTCTTCGAGGTGGGATTTGTGCTGCTGATCCCGCTGATTTATGTGGTTGCCCGTCAGACTCGGATTAACCTGTTGTACCTGGGTGTACCGCTGGCGACTTCGCTGATGGTGGTGCATTGCATCCTGCCGCCGCACCCCGCCGCCACGGCCATTACCGGCATGCTCAATGCCGATATCGGCAAGGTGATTTTGTACGGGCTGATCGTCGGCTTGCCCACTGCCGTGATCGCCGGGCCGATCTGGGTCAAGCTGACTTGTGCGCGGCAGGCCCCGGCCAACCAGGCGCAGTTTTTGGCTGAGCGTGGTGAGGGGAGCATCGACGACAGCCAGGCCCCCAGTTTCGCGATGGCGATGATCACCGTGCTGTTGCCCTTGGCGCTGATGGTCGGCAAAACCCTGGCCATCCCCTTGCTGGCCAAAGGCTCGATGGCGTTTGAGTGGATTTCCTTCATAGGTAACCCGCTGATTGCCCTGGCGCTGTCGATTTGCTTTGCCTACTGGTCCCTGGGCCTGCGCCGTGGGCTGGGCATGGGCGATTTGCTCGACCTGACCCACCGCTGCTTCCCGCCGCTGGCCGGTATTCTGCTGGTGATCGGCGCCGGCGGCGCGTTCAACGACATGCTGGTCGGCAGCGGCATCGGCAAAGTCCTGGCGGACGTGCTGGGCCAGTCCAACATCAACCCGATCATCCTCGCGTGGTTGATCGCCGGGCTGATGCACTTCGCCGTGGGCTCGGCCACCGTGGCCATGATCAGCACCGCCGGCATGGTGCTGCCGATCCTCGGACAGAACCCACAATACAGCCCCGAGATCCTGGTGATCGCCATCGGTGCCGGCGCCATCGGCTGGACCCACGTGACCGACTCGGCGTTCTGGGTCGTAAAAGAGTACCTGGGGATTTCCCTCTCCGAAGCCCTCAAGAAATTCACCGGCGCCACCGTGCTCGCCTCGGTGGCAGCCCTGGTCTTTACTCTCATCCTTTCCCGGTTTGTGTGATGAACCCCACTCCAAAGGCAGTTCCCATGATTCAAGGCAAAACCCTAGACGCCTGGTATGCAAGCCATCCCGTTATCCAGCAATTGGTCGCACTTGAGCCGCTCAGTTGGTTCAACCCCGCGATCGCCCCGGCCGCTGTAGCGCTTGAGGATGTCGGCCTGACCCTGGAGGATGTACAAGACGCCAGCGCGCGCCTGCTTCGCTTCGCGCCCTACCTCGCCAAGGTGTTCCCGGAGACGGCGGCGGCGGGTGGCATCATCGAGTCCGCGATCCAGCCGCTGAAGGCCATGCAGCACGCGCTGTTGAGCGAAGCCGCCCTCCCCGACAGCGGCGCGCTGTGGCTGAAAAAAGACTGCGACTTGCCGATCTCCGGCTCGATCAAGGCCCGTGGCGGTATTCATGAAGTGCTCAAGCACGCTGAAGACCTGGCCCTGCAGGCAGGCTTGATTACCCTCGACGATAACTACGCAACCTTGGCCGACGAGCGCGCACTGGGGTTTTTCAGCCAGTACAAAATCGCCGTGGGCTCCACCGGCAACCTTGGCCTGTCCATCGGCATCATCAGCGCCAAGCTGGGTTTCCAGGCGACGGTGCACATGTCCTCGGATGCGCGCCAATGGAAGAAGGACAAACTGCGCGCCAGCGGCGTGACGGTGGTGGAGTACGCCTCCGACTACAGCGTGGCCGTGGAAAACGGCCGCCAACAGGCGCAAAACGATCCGGCCTGCTATTTCATCGACGATGAAAACTCGCCCCACCTGTTCCTCGGCTATGCCGTGGCCGCCGAGCGCCTGGCCCGGCAATTTGAAGTGGCCGGGGTGCGGGTGGACGCCGAGCATCCGCTGTTCGTGTATCTGCCCTGTGGTGTTGGCGGCGGCCCTGGTGGCGTGGCGTTTGGCTTGAAGCTGGCGTTTGGCGATGCCGTGCACTGTGTGTTTGCCGAACCGACCCACTCGCCATGCATGCTGCTCGGTGTGTATACCGGGCTGCATGACCAGGTGAGCGTGCAGGACTTCGGCATCGACAATGTCACCGCAGCTGACGGCCTGGCAGTGGGCCGCCCCTCCGGCTTCGTCGGCAAGGCGATGCAGCGCCTGGTCGATGGCTACTACACCGTCACCGACGAAGAACTCTACCGCCTGATGTTCCTCGCCCACGACCTTGAAGGGGTAAAACTCGAACCTTCGGCCCTGGCCGGCGCGCCAGGCATTGTGCGGGTGCTCAAGGACGCGCAGTATTTGCAGCGCATTGGCGTCTCGGCGGCACAGTTGGCCAGCGCCACGCACTTGATCTGGGGCACCGGCGGCAGCATGGTTCCCGCCGAAGAGTTCGCCACCTACCTGGATAAGGGGCGCGCACTGCAAACCACAATCCATCGTTGATCGCCGGCGGTTGACGCGAAGAGGGACACCCACATGGCAGCACTTGGCCTGGGCAAAGCGCCGAAGCTCACCGGCGCCCACCTGTCCAACCTGCATACCTTCCTGGTCGCCGCCCGCCACCTCAGCTTTGCCCGCGCCGCTGACGAGCTGTGCCTGACCGCCAGTGCGGTCAGTCACCGCATAGCGCGCCTGGAAGAAGAACTGTCGCTCAAGCTGTTCCATCGCTTGCCGCGCAAGGTCGACCTGACCGATGACGGCGAGCGGATTTTCAAGGTCATGCAGCACACCATGGACACCCTGTCCGAGGCCGTGCAAGAACGCTCCGACAGCCAGATCGAAGGCCAGCTGTGCTTTTACGCACGGCCCTCCGTCGCGCAATGCTGGCTGGTCCCCAGGCTGGCCGATTTCACCGCACGCTATCCCGGGATTCAACTGGATGTGCGGGTCGGCAACGAACCGATCGACTACCGCACCCGGCGCATCGACCTGGTGCTGTGCTACTCCAACGGAGAGCATCCGGGCCTGGAAAGCCTGCGCCTGATGCCCGAGCGGATTGCCCCAGTGTGCAGCCCGCAATATGCCCAGGCCCATGGCTTGATCGGGCATCCGGAACGCCTGGCACAGTGCACGGTGCTGCACGATGTGGCGGCGTGGGACAACATTTCATTCGATGCAGAATGGCGTTTATGGCTGGATGCGGTGGGCGACAGCAGTGAGTTGCCAAGCCGCTTCATGACCTTTGACCGCTCCGACTTGAGCACCCTCGCGGCGATCAACCATGCCGGCGTGGCCATTGGCCGTGAGCAACTGGTGCGCAAGCGTGTGCAAGATGGCGAACTGGTGCTGCCGTTCGGCGGGTTCAGGGAGGCGTTCAACTATGGCTACTATCTGGTCCACCCCGCCCACGAAACCCTGCCCAGACGGCTCAAGGCGCTGATCGACTGGCTGGTCGAACAAGCCCGGGGTTGAGGTGTGCCAAGGCAGCTAAACCCGAGAACAACGCGCGCGCCATCGCGGTGATTTCAGGCTGACAGCTAACGGCAAGCGTCCATGCCAAGCCCCTTGTTAGAGGCCCGGCGATGCTTATACTCCTGCGCTGTACCTGTCGCGTTTACGCCCTTTTGTTATGCATGGAAGCCATTTGAATTGAGAAGACCGCTGACCTCTACACGCCTGCTCGTCGGTCTGGGCGTACTACTTTTCGTGGCAACAATCGGGTTATGGGTGTTCTGGCTCGACCGCATCGTGTACTTCAATACGTTGAGCGTGATGATCTGCCTGGTGACATCGCCCCTTTTGGCTGCGGTGGCATTTGTGCTGGGGGTGCGGCGCAGGAATCCGCGCCTCAAATTTACAATAATGGACTCGCTGGAAGAGGCGATCTCGGCGCTCGCCGTTATCGCCGTGGCAGAATTTTTCGTGTTGTCATTGCTTGTGTTTTTTTCCAGCACAAGACCGGGTGATTACATCGCCCGCTACGAATACACCTCCGGCGGCAAGCGGTGCAGCGGGTTGCAGGTCTACGATCGAGAACTCGAAAAACATATAAAAATCTGCCACCCGGATGCGCTTAGGGCGGGTGGCAAGGTCAGGGTCGAAAAGCGCAGTGGCCCGTTGGGTATCACGGTGAAGCGCGCCGAACTCCTTTAGCCCGCCGCACGCGTCTCAACCCGGCGCCCACCGTGAATCACCCCATGCACCAGCAACCCCGCCACCAGCCCCCAGAACGCGCCGCCAATGCCCAGCAACGTGACATTGGCCGCCGTTGCCAAAAAGGTGATCAACGCGGTTTCCCGGGTGCGTGTATCGGCCATCGCATTGGCCAGGCTTGAACCGATGGCGCCGAGCAGCGCCAGGCCCGCCAAGGTGGTGATAAACGCGCGGGGCAGGACCATGAACAAGGTTGCCAACGTCACGCCAAACACCCCGACCAGGATGTACAGCGCCCCACACACCAACCCGGCGATGTAGCGTTTGGACGGGTCCTGATGGGTATCGCGCCCGGTGCAGATCGCCGCCGTAATCGCTGCGACATTGAACGCGTGGGCGCCGAACGGTGCCATCAACAAAGACCCCAGGCCGGTGACGGTGATGATCGGGTTGGCGCTGGTCTTGAACCCGTCGTTGCGCAGCACCAGCATGCCGGGGATGTATTGCCCGGTCAGGGTAATCACGAACAGCGGCAAGGCCACGCCAAAAAACGCCGCGATGGAAAAGTGCGGCATTTCAAACACCGGGGCGGCCAGTTGCAGCTCCAGGCTGTGCAGGTCAAGGCGCTGCTGGGCGAGCAGCAGCCCCAGGCCAATCAACAGAATCCCGACCATCGCATACCGTGAAGTGAAGCGGCGCAGCACCGCGTAGGACACCACCAGAACAATCACCAGCAGCGGGTCCGCACTGGCGCCACCAAAGGCCGCCACACCAAACTGCAGGAGAATCCCCGCCAGCAAACCCGCCGCAATGCCACCGGGGATCAGCCGCACCAAGCGCTCAAACGCACCACTCAGGCCCAGCACGATAAAACCGAGGGCACACATCACATAAGCACCGATCACTTCGGCATACGGTGTAAACGGCATGACCGTCGCCAGAAAGGCCACCCCCGGCGTCGACCACGCCGTGATGATCGGCTCGCGGTAGCGGTAGCTCAACCACGCGCCGGTCACGCCCACGCCGATACTCACCGACCAGACCCAGGAAGCGGTTTGCGCCGCGCTCAACTGCGCCAGGTGGGCAGCCTGGAACACCAGGACAAAGGTGCCCGCGTAATTGACGATGACCGAAATCAGCGCGCTGATGCTGGGGGACAGGTAGTCGGCGAGGCGTAGGCGTGGGGCGGGTCGGTTCATGGCGCGTTCCTTGTGTTGAGGCCGCACAGGCTAACAAGCACCGGCCCGCCCTTTCAGTCCACTTCGCCGCCTTGCGCCAGACCACTCTTGAGCACCTTGGCCAACTGCCGGCAGGCACTCTCGATTTCACTGGGCGTCAGCGCCGAGAACCCCAGCAGCCAGCCGCCCCGTGCCGGTGGCCGGGCATAAAGCCGCGTCAGGCCCGGCAACTGGATACCCACCCGCGCCGCCTGGCGAATCGTCTCCAGCTCCGACCATCCCTCATGCAGCACACAAGGCAACTGTAAGCCCCCGGGCGGCAAGCTGGCGGTGACCACATGGCTCAAGTGGCGCTCCACCGCCTCGGCCATGGCATCACGTCGCTCGCCGTAGATTTTGCGCATTGCGCGGATATGGCTGCCGAAATGCCCGTCGTTCATAAACCGCGCCAGGGTCAGTTGGGCGATTTGCGGGGTATGGCCGTCGAGGATGCTGCGGGCGTAGGTCATGGGTTTGACCAACTCCCGGGGCAGCACCATAAAACCCATGCGCAAGCCGGGGTACAGGGATTTGCTGAAGGTGCCGAGGTAGATCGTGCGCTGGGAGCTGTCCAGGCCCTGCACACAGGCGGTCGGCAAGCCTTCATAGTGAAACTGGCTGTCGTAGTCGTCCTCGATAATCCAGCCTTGGCGCTGCTCGGCCCAGGCGATCAGGTCCAGGCGCCGCTCCAGCGCCAGGGTGGCGCCTGTGGGGTATTGATGGGACGGCGTGACATACACGGCGTTGGCGCCGCTGCGGTCGGCGCGCAGGGCGTCGATACACAGGCCTTTGGCGTCCACCGCAACCGGTACCACCTTGAGCTGGGACATTTCAAACGCCTTGCGGGCGCCGAAGTAACCGGGGTCTTCCATCAGGATCGGCTGGCCTTCATCCACCAGCACCTGTGCGCACAAATACAGGGCCTGACGCGTACTCGACAGCACCAGCACCTGATCCGGCGTGACCCGCGCCCCGCGCTCCAGGTTCAGGTAGTCGGCGATGGCCTGGCGCAGGGGTTCGGCGCCTTGCGGGTCGCCATGCAATAGCAGGTTCGGGCGGTAATCCTTCAATGCCTGGCGGTGCAGGCGCTCCCAGATGCCCACGGGGAAGGTCCGCGTTTCCGGCAGCCCTGTGGCAAACGCCTTGACCACCTGTTGGTCGGTCACCCCGCCGCTGGCAAGGATCTGCGCGCCCCTGGCACTCAGCGCCGCGACCTGGTTCGCCACCACTGGCTGGCGCTTGCGCGCGCCCAGCAGGCTCGGCCCGATCTTCTCGGAAACGTAGCTACCCGAACCTTCACGCCGGCACAGGTAACCGTCCAGTTGCAGTTGGACGTAGGCCATTTCTACGGTATCCCGGGAAATGCCCAGTGACTTGCCCAACGTACGCGTGGCGGGCAACCGACTGCCGGGCGCAAGAATGCCCTCCAGGATCAGCTGACGCAGCACGCGCTGCACCCGCACACGCAAATCCAGGGAGGCCAGCTTGGGGTCCGTCAGGCGGATCTTCAGCGTGTCCAGTTCAAGGTTGTGGGTCATTGACTTGGCCAAGGGGTAAAAAAGCATGCATCTTTGTGCGATGCCGCCGATATGTCCACGAGCAATATCGGCGAGCTTTGCCGTCGGGTGTTACAGAGCCATCCGATACTCAATGCAGCCCGAGTCCTCGGCGATCCAGTTGTAGAGTTTCTGCGCACGCTTGTTGGTCTGCTGGGTATGCCAGTACAACCGGGCGCAGCCCTGGTGTTGCGCATAGCGCTGGACCCATTCGATCAACAGTTTGCCGGTACCGCCGCCGCGTACCGTGGGGGCCACGTACAGGTCTTCGAGGTAGCAGAAGTCGGCGACCGCCCAGGTCGAACGATGCAACAGCGCATGCACCAGCCCCACCAACTCATCGCCCTGCACCGCCACGGCACATGCCATGGCTTCATTGGTATCGAGCAAGCGGCTGAAGGCAGTGCGGGTGGTGGTCTCATCCAGGCTGACTTGATAAAAGTCCTGGTACGCCAGCCACAGTTGCAGCCATTGCTCATAGTCTTCAGGTTGCACTGCCCTGACCACGATTGCCTGTGGATCGTTACTCATCGCGTTCTCCTATCGGGAAGCCCGTTCCGGGATGGATCGGGACCCGGCAATGGTAGGTTTCCAAGGCGGCGGCGAACCGACCACTTCCAGACCACCTGGCAGGCCAATCCGCAACGGGCACTCCGTTCACAATTCGTTAAGGATTGCCTTCGTATACTCCAACGCTGCCCCCTAGCATCCGGTAACTCACCCCATGACACGCCCTGCCCCGCTGTTGCTGCTGCTTGCCGGTCTGCTGTTCTTCGTGGCCCTGGGCAATCACGAGTTGCAAGGCTCCACCGAAGCCCGAGTGGCCGGGATTGCCATGGCCATGCACCTGGACAATGACTGGGTGGTGCCGCGCCTGTTCGGTGAACCCTTCCTGGAAAAACCACCCCTGAGCCTATGGCTGGATGCCGGGGCGATCCGCCTGTTTGGCGCCAGCACCGGCGCGGTACGACTGGCCTCGGCGTTTGCCGGGTTGTTCAGTGTGATGCTGCTGTACGGCATGCTGCGCCGCTTCGGCCGGCCTACGTCCCTGGCGTTTGGCGCCGCGCTAGTGCTGGCGACCATGGCCAGTTACTGGAGCAACGTGCGCGGCGTGGGTGAGGATGCGTTGCTCAGCCTCGGCGTGACCCTGGCGCTGCTCGCCTTCTACCAGGCCACCCGCCCGGAGTCCCAGCCCGGCGCCAATATCGGCACATGGCTGCTGTTTACCTTGGGGATGGCCATCGCCACCTTGAGCAAAGGCGTGCTGGGCCTGGCGATGCCGGGCATTGTGATTTTTGCCTACCTGGCCTGCACCAGCCTGTTGGACAAGCGCGTGCGGCCCGGCCAATGGCTGCGCCCGGGCATGTTCACTCTACTGGCGCTGGTGCCGCTGTTTATCTGGCTGGGGTTTCTGTATCAACGGGGTGGGATGCAGGCGGTCGGTGAGGTGTTGTGGACCAACAGCGTCGGACGTTTCAGCGGCTCCTTCGTCGAAGCCGGGCATTACGAGCCGATCTACTACTACCTGGCCAAACTGCCCGAGGCCTTTTTGCCGTGGAATATCCTGGTGTACCTGGGCCTGTGGCACTTTCGCAAAAGCCTGGCGAGCAATCGGTACCTGCTGTTTTTCAGCCTGTGGCTGGTCGCGCAATTTACCCTGCTGACCTTCGCCTCGAGCAAACGCATCGTGTATCTGATGGCCCTGACCCCGGCGGCGGCGGTCCTCGCGGCCGAATATGGCGCGGTTCTGCTCAGCCGCGTGCCCGCCTATCGCCGTGGCTTGATCAGCGGCGTGTTTGCCGTGCTGATTGCCTGCTACCTGGGCGCTGCTCTCTGGTATGCGCCCAAGGCCGACCGGCGTGAGTCCTTTGTACCGCTGACCCGCCAAATCCAGGCATTTCAGGCCCAAGGCCACACGGTGGTGCTGTACCAGCCCAACGAGCGTGTGGCCGGCGCCACCGTGTTTTACACCCAGAACAACTTGCCGATCCTGCAGACCGAGGCACAACTGCGTGCCTATCTCGATGCCAGGCCGGGCAACCTGGCGTTGCTGGACCGTATCGAGCAACTGACCACCCCGGTCACCGCTCTCAAGCAGATCACCGTGGGCAGCCGGCCCTACTCCTTTGTCGAGCAGTAAGGCCTACCAAAGCGCCAAATCGTACGTCAGGTAGACCCGGTAGTTATCGCGGTCACTGGCATAGGTGGAACGGTAGGTGGCCTTGCGTAACTCCACGCCCAGGCCTTTGAGGGTGCTGTCCTGGATCACGTAGCGCAGGTGGGTGTCGGACTCCCACTCACGGGCTTCGCGGCCCTTGAAGTCGCCGTTCTGGCCCTTGTAGTAACGGGTCATAAAGCTCAGGCCCGGCAGCACAGCGGCAAAATCGTAGTCATAGCGCAGCATCCAGGTTTGCTCACCGGCCTGGATGAACTTGCCGACCCCGGCGTTGCTGAACGAGTACACCGTGGACACGCTGGCATAGGGCAGCGCGGTGTCGCCACTGACTTTCTGGTAACCCACACCCAACGCCTGCGGCCCCAGCCGATAGGTGAACAGACCACTGAACATGTCGCTGTCGACCTTGCCGTTACGCGCCTCGCCGGCCTCATTGCTGATGAAGTAGCGCAAGTCACTGGTCAGGCTCCCCGCGCCCAACGGCTGCTTATGCACCAGGCCGAGGAATTGCTGACGATAGAACTCGCGCATTTCCCCGTAGTACCAGGTGCCACTGAGCGTAGGCGTGAAGGCATAGGTGGCGCCGGCGAAATCGAAGTCGCTGCCCTTTTTGCCGCTGTAGCCCTGTGGATAAATATCCACGCTGTCGCTGGAGTTACGCAGTTTGAATTGATCCAGGTGCCCGCTGTGCAGGTACAGGTTGCGGATGCCCGTGTATTCGACCTGGGTGCCGCGAAATGTCTGGGGTAGCAGGCGCCCATCGTTATGCACCAGTACCGGGATCTTGGGCAGCAAGGTGCCGGTTTTCACCACGGCCGCGCCGATGCGCATTTTTGCGGTCACGCCGAGGCTGGAGAATTCATTGGCGGCGCGCCCATCATCGTGGACCGGCAACAAACCGGTGCCGGCGTGGGTGCGGCTGGAGTCGAGCTTGATCCCCGACAGCCCCTGGGCATCCAGGCCAAAGCCGACGGTGCCCTCGGTGTAGCCCGACTGCAGGTTGAGCAAAAAGCCTTGCGCCCATTCCTTGCGGTCCTCGCCACCGTCACGATAACCGTCGTTGAAATAGTAATTGCGCAGGGTCAGCTTGCCATGGGAATCCTCCCAGAACCCCTGGGCCATCAGCGACGGCGACAGACTCGCCAGCACCCCGACGGTGACCACGCCACCCCTGGTGAAAAGCTCACGCATAACTGTTTCCTCAATGCCGTATTGTCGATTTTTATGGGCAGTTGCTCCGTGTGCCAGGCTGGACGCCAGGTCACATTGGGGCGGACACTAACGGCTTGCCGAACGCCCCACAACGTTATGCGAGAAGCGCATGACGCTATGCGCAAAGCCGCCCTTCGACAGGAAATCCACGGTGAATCTCAAACAACTCGAAGCCTTCAAGGCGATCATGTCCACCGGCTCGACCATCGGCGCAGCCACCCGTATGGGCTTGTCGCAGTCTGCGGTCAGCCGCCTGTTGAGCCAGTTGGAAGACGCCCTGGGGTTTGCCCTGTTCCTGCGCAAAAAGGGCCGGTTGATGGCCACGCCAGAGGCCGAGGAACTGCTCACCGAAGTCGCCGGCCTAGTGGACGGCATGCAGCGGATCCAGCGTCTGGCGGACGAAATGCGCGTCGGCCGCTCACGCAAAAGCCTGCTTAAAGTCGGCGTGCCCACCAGCATGACCCAGGAATTGTTGCCGCGTATTGTTGCGGACTTTCTCAAGGACCATGACGACACCGTGGTCGAACTGCTGACCGGTTCCTACGACATGATCGAGCGCGCCGTGCTGGACCGCTCCGCCGACCTGGGTTTTGTGCGCCTGCCCACCGAGATCCCCGACTTTGATATCGAGCCGGTACTGCACACCGAAGGCGTGTGCGTGATGCCGGCCGACCATCCACTGAGCCGCCACCCGTTCATCGAGGTGCAGCATCTGCGCAATGTGCCGTTGGTGATGCTGGGCCGGCAACGGGCAGTGCGTACCGAGTTGAACCAGATGTTCCGCGCCGCCAACCTGACGCCCCAGGTACGGGTCGAAGTGCACTCGGTGGGCGCCGCCTGCAGCTTTGTCGCCGAAGGCCTGGGGGTGTCGATCGTCAATGGCCTGCTGGCCAGCCACTTCATGCACCTGCCGATTGTCAGCCGGCCGTTTCGCCCGGCATTGCCCTATGAATTTGGCCTGGCATTTCGTGCCGACGAACCGCGCCCGCAGTTGGTAACGGCATTTGCCGAGCACCTCAAGCAGCGCCTGAATCCCATTGCGAAAATCCCGTAACCCTCTGCGCGGTCGGAGACCAGAATCCCCTCTCGGCATCCCGAGCGCTGCGTAAAACGCATACCCCAACCCGCACCACGCATAACGTTGTGGGCCTGCGCGCGATGCCCTAGTGTCCGCCCAACCAAGCGTCACTACCCACAACAATAACAGCGCACGCACCCCGCTCAGACGGGGGCCGCGCCGGGGCCGCCAGCATGACCGAACCGCAGATCCTCCGTACCCCGCCGCCCACCGAGGCGGCCGCAGACAAACCCGTGCAACGCAAGCAAATCAACCCGGCGATCATTCTGCTGAGTATCGTCCTGCTCGCCGTCGCCTTCACCTACGCGGTGAATGCCGGCAAGTTCCAGCGCCAGAATGGCCTGGTGGTGCCGGGCTCGTATCAGGTGCTGGAAAAGCAGGATTCCTTCAGCCAACTGTTCTCCCTGGAACCCCGCAAGGCCGGTGACACAACGGCCCGCCCGGTATCGTTGGTGGAAGGTTTCATGGCCATTCCCCAAGGCATCGAAAAGCGGGCGGCGCTGATTTTCATGGTGCTGTTCATCGGCGGCATGTTCGGCGTGCTGAACAAGGCCGGGGTGATCGACGCCGGGCTGGAGCGCCTGCTAGGTATGACACGAGGCAATATCTACGTGCTGGTGCCGAGCCTGATGCTGGTGTTTTCCGCCGGCAGTACCTTTATGGGGCTGGCCAAGGAGTTCATCCTGATCGTGCCGTTGATGGTGGCCATGGCCAACCGCCTGGGGCTGTCGAACCTGATTGGCCTGGCCATCGTCACCATCTCGGTGAAGATCGGCTACCTGGCGTCCATCTCCAACCCGGTGGCCTTGTCCGTGGCCCAGCCGATGGTCGGCCTGCCGATCTTCAGCGGCTTGAGCATGCGCGTCGCGGCCTATTGCACCTTCCTGTTGGTGGGTATCGCGTTTGTGCTGTGGAGCATTCGCAAGCACGGCTTTGATGCCAGCGCGCAGATCACCTTCGAAAGCAAACCCCTGCCTATTCGCCACCTGCTGAACCTGCTGGTGCTGGGTGGCGGCATCGGCTTCCTGGTGTATGCCTCGAACCGCTGGGGCTGGAAATACCATGAGCTGTCGGCGTTCTACCTGCTGCTGACCGTGGCCTTCGCTGTGATCGCCGGCCTGGCCGCGAGCACTGCTGCCAGCGCGTTTGTCGATGGGATGAAGAAGGTGCTGATCGCCGGCGTCCTGATCGGCCTAGCGACCGCCGTGGAAATCATCCTCAGCACCGGCCAGGTGCTGGACACCATCGTCAACAGCCTGGCCAACCTGGTGGGCGACCACGGGCCGGTGGTCTCGGCCTACGGCATGTTCTTCGCACAACTGGGGCTGGACGTGCTGATCCCCTCCACCTCCGGCCAGGCCGCGGTGACCATGCCGATCTTCGGGCCACTGGGCCAGTTGTCCGGGGTCAGCCCGCAAACCACGGTGTTTGCCTTTTTGATGGGCAACGGCCTGACCAACATGATCACCCCGACCTCCAGCGGCCTGCTGGTGCTGCTGGCCACCGCCAACGTCGGCTGGGGCCAATGGGCGCGCTACATCCTGCCGCTGTTCCTGATCTATGCGGTACTGGCGATGGTGCTGCTGGCCATTGCCGTGCAAACCGGATACTGAGTCGATGAGTGTTTTACCTATGCAAACCCTGCACAACCAGATGATCGCCATGCGCGACGGCATCCACCTGGCCACCGATATCTACCTGCCGGCGGGCGGCGAAGGGCCGTATCCGGTGGTGATCGAACGTACGCCCTATGACAAGTGCAAACCGTCGCGCTCGGAAAAACAGCTCGACGGCCAGCACATCTCCCGCGAGCAAATGGCGGCGCGTTTTACCGCCCAGGGGTTTGTCGCGATCTTCCAGGATTGTCGCGGGCGCTACGCTTCCGAAGGGGTGTTCACCAAGTACACCGCCGAGGGCGAAGACGGTTTCGACACCCTGGCCTGGATCGTTCGCCAGCCATGGTGCAACGGCAAGATCGGCAGCATGGGCCTGTCATACGCGGCCCACACCCAACTGGCGATGGCCTGCCTGCATCCGCCGGGCCTGAGCAGCATGGTGCTCGACAGCGGCGGCTTCGCCAACGCCTACCAATGCGGGATTCGCCAGGGCGGTGCGTTTGAACTCAAGCAGGCCACCTGGGCGTTTCGCCAGGCCAAAGAAAGCCCGCTCGCCCTGGCCGCCCCACAGGTGCGCCAGGCGCTGGAAGACGAAGACATCCATGAATGGTTCCGCCGCATGCCCTGGCAGGCGGGCCAATCGCCGTTGCGTCATGTGCCCGAGTACGAAGCCTATTTGCTGGAGCAGTGGGCCCAGGGCACCTTCGGCCCCTACTGGCAGAAATCGGGGATTTATGCCGAAGGTCACTACGGGCGCTTGCCGGATATTCCGGTGCTGTTCATGTCCAGTTGGTACGACGCTTATGTCAGCTCGACCCTGGCCAACTACACCGCCTTCAACCGCGCCAGCAGCGCGCCGCAACGGTTGATCATGGGGCCGTGGTTGCACGGTGACCGCAATATCAGCCATAGCGGCGATGTGGAGTTCGGCGCCCAGGCCGTGTTTGACGGCCAGGTGGCGCAGGATTGGTTGAGTTGCCGCCTGCAATGGTTCGAGCAATCCCTCAAGCCCGGGACGCAGCCACCGGCAGCCCAGGTGCAGGTGTTCTTGATGGGCGGTGGCAGCGGTTTGCCGGATGAGCAGGGGCGCCTGCAACACGGCGGTCGCTGGCTGCAGGGCGAACAATGGCCGCTGCCTGGCACCCAGTCGCTGACCTTGTACCTGGATGCGCAACGGCAATTGACCGAGGTTGCGCCCAGCGCTGACGAAGCTGTGTTGGGTTACTACGCCGACCCAGCCAACCCAGTGCCGACCGTGGGCGGTGCGTTGACATCCGGCGCGCCGATTTTTGTCGGCGGCGCCTTCGACCAGCGCGAACGCCCGGACTTTTTTGGCACCCGGGGTGACAATCGCCCCCTGTGCGAGCGCGACGATGTGCTGAGCTTTCAGACTGCGCCCCTGAGCGAAGACCTGATCGTCGCCGGGACGGTGCAGATCGAGCTGTGGATCGACAGCGACGCGCCGGACACCGACTTCACCGCCAAGCTGGTGGATGTCTACCCGCCGAGCGCCGCTTACCCGGAAGGCTTTGCGATGAACATCACCGACGGCATCCGCCGCTGCCGCTATCGTGACGATTGGGAGCAGCCCAGACCGCTGACACCCGGTGAGCGGGTGAAGGTGAACATCGAGCCATTTGCCACCTGCAATCTGTTCAAACAGGGCCATCGCCTGCGCTTGGACATTTCCAGTAGCAATTTCCCGCGCTTCGACGTCAACCCCAACAGCGGCGAGAACGAGGGCCAGGCCAGCCATCCGCGCATTGCACACAATCGCCTGCACCTGAGCCGGGATGCGGCGTCGTGCCTGGTCCTGAGCATCCTGCCCAAAAGCTGATCCCCCTATCCCCCTGACCAGCGGCCGTGTTGTGCCGAGCGGGCTTGTTGTGGCGAGCGGGCTTGCCCGCGTTGGACTGCGCAGCAGTCCCCTCTCCTGGGTAGGGCGCTACGCCCCCCAACGCGGGCAAGCCCGCTCGCCACAAAGGGAAGTCCGCTTTTTAAAAGTGACCACTCATCCACGAATCCCACATTGATTAAAAAACCGTTTCAGCTCTCGCCCTGCCTGCCGATATCCCCAGACTATCCATCGGCTGGGCGACCTTCCAGCAACTGATGTACACGCAATCTGTTCCTGGAGGAATTCGATGAATACATGGTTTGGCAACATCAGCGTCAACTTGAAACTGGGCCTGGGCTTTGGCCTGGTGCTCGTGCTCACCTCGATCCTCGCACTCACCGGCTGGACCAGCCTGGGCAGCCTGATCGACCGCAGCAACTGGATGAGCGACATCACCCAGCTCAATGCATCGCTGACCAAACTGCGCATCGTGCGCCTGCAGTACATGCTCGCCAACGGCGACGAAGCCGTGGCGCAGAATGTGCAGACCACCCTCGACAGTTTTGCCGCGCAGCAGCAACAGTTGGTCAACAGCTTCAAGAGCCCGGAAAACCTCAAGCTGCTCAACGAACAGAAAGACACCATCACCGCCTACCGGCAGTCGCTGAACAAAATGCGCGAGGCCTACCGCAACGGTAACGCCGCACGCCAGACCATGGGCGAGCGCGCCGACGCCGCCGGCCTGGTGATTGCAGCCCTGGACCGCAGCGTGCGGCAGATGCCAGAAAGCAGTGAGCGCTTCGCCCAGTACGAAGCCGTCAACCACGCCAAGCAAGAGTTCCAGGTGGCGCGCTATGAAGTGCGCGGCTACACCGGCAACGTCAACCCAGACACCGAAGCCCGCGCAGAGGCGCAAATCGAATCGGCGATCAATGGCCTCAAAGGTTTGAAGAACGTGTTCGGTGAAGCCCAACGAACCGAGCTGACCGCCCTGGAAAACGCCCTGGGCGCCTACCGCACTGCGCTGCAGGCGTATAAAGCCGCCAACGCCAATATCGTTCTCGCCCGCCAGGAAATGACTGTGCAGGGCGCCGATATCGTGTCGCACAGCGAAGCGCTGTATAACATCCAACTGCAACGCCGCGACGCCGAAAGCGTCCAGGCTCGCAGCCTGCAACTGATCAGCACCGTGCTCGCCCTGTTGGTGGGGATTATCGCCGCGCTGGTCATCACCCGGCAGATCACCCGCCCGCTGCAGGAAACCCTGGCAGTGGTCGAGCGCATCGCTTCCGGCGACCTGAGCCACAACATCCAGGTGACCCGTCGCGATGAGCTGGGCGTGCTGCAACAAGGCATCCAGCGCATGGGCAGCACCTTGCGCGAGCTGATTTCCGGTATCCGCGACGGCGTCACGCAGATCGCCAGCGCTGCCGAAGAGCTGTCGGCCGTGACCGAGCAGACCAGCGCCGGGGTCAACAGCCAGAAGATCGAGACCGATCAAGTGGCCACCGCGATGCATGAGATGACCGCCACCGTGCAGGAAGTGGCGCGCAACGCCGAACAGGCTTCCCAGGCCGCATCCACCGCCGATGGCCAGGCCCGCGAAGGCGACAAGGTGGTGGCCGAAGCCATCGCCCAGATCGAACGCCTGGCCGACGAAGTGGCGCGTTCCACCGACGCCATGGCGCACCTGCAACAAGAGAGCAACAAGATCGGCAGTGTGATGGACGTGATCAAGGCCGTGGCCGAACAGACCAACCTGCTGGCGCTCAACGCCGCCATCGAAGCCGCACGTGCCGGTGAAGCCGGCCGTGGGTTTGCCGTGGTCGCCGACGAGGTCCGCGGCCTGGCCCAGCGCACGCAGAAGTCCACCGAAGAAATCGAAGGCCTGGTCGCCGGTTTGCAGAACGGCACCCAGCAAGTGGCCACGGTGATGAACAACAGCCGCAGCCTGACCGACAGCAGCGTCGAACTGACCCGCAAGGCCGGCGTCTCCCTGGAGAACATCACCCGCACGGTGTCGAACATCCAGTCGATGAACCAACAGATCGCCGCCGCCGCCGAACAGCAAAGCGCCGTGGCCGAAGAAATCAGCCGCAGCATCGTCAATGTGCGTGATGTGTCGGAGCAGACCGCAACGGCCAGCGACGAGACCGCCAAGTCCAGCGTCGAACTGGCACGACTGGGCAGCCAGTTGCAGCAGATGGTCAGCCATTTCCGGGTGTAAACAAAAAGCCGCCCCGGCCGAAACCGGGGCGGCTCCACTTCTCAGGCCTTGACGGTCATCGAAGCTGTCTCGCAGGAATCGCCAGACGTGCTAAACACGCAGGCCATTCACCACGAGGTGTGACAAACAGCGGCTGATGCCCTGCCATTTGTCGATCAGGCCTGGCCTTCCTCGACAAACACCAGCCGATTACCAAACGGGTCCTTGATGCTCATCTCCCGCGAGCCCCAGGGTGTTTCCTCGACGCCCGGCTTGGCAAAGCGATAATTCTTGGCCTGCAACTGCTGCTGGAACCCATCCACCCCTGGGGCCTGGATCCGCACCGCCGCACCCGGCGAGGCGTCGCCATGGTGCTCGGATAGATGCAGCACGCACTCGCCCAGCGACACTTGCAGGTACAACGGAAAATTCGCTTCGAACCGATGCTGCCAATCCACCTTGAACCCCAGGAAGTCGACGTAGAACTCCAGCGCCTTGGCCTCGTCGAAAATCCGCAGGATGGGGGTGACTTTTCCTAACTGCATAAGGCTCTCCAAATCCACAAAACGTCCTGTTGTCAGGCCACCACCCTACCCCAAGGCGAGCGTGCCGTGAACGCCAGTCGAGGCTGGATTCAACCGTGGGCCCTGCCGGCGGTGCCATAGCGCTGCGCCGAAAAGAAATCGCTGGCGACCGCCTCGGTGAGGGTCATGGAGGACTCGGGCGTGCCGCTATGCGCCCAGCCGGTCACCGCGCCACTGCTGTGCGTGCTGTTGGCGGACGAGAATTTATGCAGGTAGACCTTGTCAGGGTCGATCCATTGATGGGTCAGGTTCCAGACTTTTTCCTGGATCCAGCCTTTGATCGTATCCCGGGGAAAAGGAAAGGTGGCCAGCGTGTTGGCGGCTGGCACATTAGCTTCGCCCGTATGGTCACCGACGCGCACCGAGGCAGTGAAGATGGATGGGTTACCGAAATGACTGACGCTCTCATATTGATTGTGCATACAGGCTCTCCGTAAGAAGTCCCGTCCATCTTAGATAGCGCTCCCACAGCCACAACCTGCGTTTTGTAAGCCCTCATTGAGCACAATCTGACACACCTCATGGCCTGTCACACCTGGGCAAAACCCCGCCGCAAATCACCACTGCGCGCCAGGAAGCGCCCCGCCCGCTGGCCGTTCGCCTGCCCGTCGCAGTAGCTCAACACACCATTGACCCACACCCCATCAATGCCCTCGGCGGCACGTTGCGGGTCCTTGAAGTCCGCCACATCCCTTACCCGCAACGGGTCGAACAGCACCAGGTCGGCCCAATGCCCCTCGCGGATTTCCCCGCGCTCGGCCAGGCCAAAGCGCGCGGCCGACAAGCCGGTCATTTTGTGTACCGCTGTGTGCAGCGGGAAAAGTCCCAGGTCACGACTGAAATGTCCGAGTACCCGCGGGAATGCGCCCCACAAGCGCGGATGGGGGAACGGGTCTTCCGGCAAGCCGTCGGAGCCCACCATCGACAGCGGATGGGCAAGGATGCGTTGCACATCGGCCTCATCCATTCCGTAGTACACCGCCCCCGCCGGTTGCAGGCGACGGGCAGCGTCCAGCAGGGATACACCCCACTCGGCGGCGATGTCCTGCAAGTCACGCCCGCCCACTTCCGGGTGCGGCGTGGACCAGGTGATGGTGATGCGGAAGGCATCGGTGACTTGCTTGAGGTCCAGGGTCGAGGAACTGGCGGCATAGGGATAACAATCGCAGCCCACCGGATGGGTCTTCGCCGCCTGCTCCAGGGACGCCAGCAATTGCGGGCTGCGCCCCCAGTTGCCGGCGCCGGCACATTTGAGGTGGGAAATAATCACCGGTGCCTGGGCATGGCGGCCGATCAGAAACGCCTCGTCCATGGCCTCCAGCACCGGTTCGAATTCACTGCGCAGATGGGTGGTGTACACCGCGCCAAACGCCGTCAGTTCTTCACTCAATTGCAGCACTTCGTCGGTGTCGGCGTTGAACGCGCTGGCGTAGGCCAGGCCAGTGGACAAGCCGAGGGCGCCCGCTGCGAGGCTTTCCTGCAGTTGCTCGCGCATCGCCGCGATTTCGGTGGCGGTAGCGGTGCGGTGCAGGTCGTCCATATGGTTACTGCGCAAAGCGGTATGGCCAATCAATGCCGCGACATTGAGGGCCGGGTGAGCGTTTTCCACCGCCGCCCGGTAATCGAGGAAACGCGGATAGGCAAACGCCTCGGCATTGCCCAGCAGGTTCATCGGGTCTGGCGGATCGCCACGCAGGCTGACCGGCGAGGCGCTGATGCCGCAGTTGCCGACGATCACCGTCGTCACGCCCTGGCTGAGCTTGGGCAGCATCTGCGGCTGGCGGATCACCACCGTGTCATCGTGGGTGTGGACGTCGATAAAACCCGGTGCCAGTACACGGCCATCGGCTTGGATCTCATGCTCGCCCTGGGCCGCCGACAAGTCGCCGATCTTCTCGATACGCCCCGCGCGCAGCCCCACGTCAGCGAAATACCCCGGCGTGTTGCTGCCATCAATGATCAGCGCCTGGCGAATCAGCGTGTGGTACTTCATCTCAATCTCCAAGCGGCAGGCTGTCAGGGCCGCCGCGATAGTCGTCCAGGGCCAGCTTGATCCGGCGCAGGCGTTCCTGGTTGTCGTCTGGCATGGCCAGGGCCAGTTCAGTGGCGAGCAAATCAATGGCCAGCAGCATGCCGTAGCGCGCCGCCGTGGGCTTGTAGATAAAACTGGTTTCGGCCGGTTGCAGCGGCAGCAGTACGTCGGCCAACAGCGCCAGCGGCGAGTCGGCCAGGGTGATGGCGACAATCCGTGCGCCATAGTTGCGGGCCAGTTCCACCACACCCAGCAACTCGGGCGTGAGGCCGGTCAGGGAGCAGACAATCAGGGCGTGCTCGGCACTCAATGTGGCGGCCGTGACCCGCATCATCACCGGATCGCGGCAGGCAGCAATCGAATAGCCAAGGCGTACCAGACGCACCTGCAACTCTTCGCTGCACAGGCTCGAGGGGCCGCCCATGCCAAAGGCGTGGATCATCCGCGCCTTGCCCAGCAGGTTCACCGCATCAACAAAACCGGCCTGGTTGAAGCCGGACAGGTGCTGGCGCAGCGTCCCTTCGATATCGCCGAGGATCTGCCGATGAAACGCCGACTGCTCGGGCAACCCCGCCGGGTCGAGAAAACGACTGCCCACACCGCTGGCCTGGGCCAGTTGCAGGCGCAGGTCGCGCAAGTCACGGCAGCCGACGCTGCGGGCAAAGCGCGACAAGGTCGCGGTGCTGACCTCGGCCCGCTGGGACAGCTCTTCCAGGCTGGCGGATGCGGCAAAACCCACATCATCGAGCATCAGCCGGGCGATACGCCCTTCGCCAGCGCTGAAGGAATCCTGGCGGGCGCGGATCTGGTAGAGGATGTCCATGGGGTCTCCGGGTTACAGGATGAGGCTCATAAAACAAGAGACAGGCCGTAGGTCAGACCGAAGGCAACCAGCGAAATCAAAGTCTCCAGCACGGTCCAGGTCTTGAAGGTCTGGATCACCGTCATATTGAAGTATTCCTTGATCAGCCAGAAGCCGCCGTCGTTGACGTGGGAAAAGATCACCGAACCGGCACCGGTCGCCAGCACCAGCAATTCCGGGTGTGGATAACCCAGGCCCAGGGCCACCGGGGCGACAACGCCCGACGCGGTGGTCATGGCCACGGTGGCCGAGCCGGTGGCGATGCGCATCAGCGCGGCAAACAACCAGCCCATCACCAGTGGCGACAGGTTGAAGGCGTTGGCCATGCCGAGGATTTCATGGGTCACGCCGGCGTCCACCAGGATCCGGTTCAAGCCGCCGCCCGCGCCCACCAGCAGGGTGATACTGGCGGTCGGCGCCAGGCACTCGTTGGTGAACTTGAGGATCGACTCGCGGTTGAAGCCCTGGGCCAGGCCCAGGGTCCAGAAGCTGACCAGGGTCGCCAACAGCAAGGCGATCACCGAGTTCCCGATAAACAACAGGAACTGGTTGAAGCCGCTGCCGGGCGTGGAGATCAGGTTGGCCCAACCGCCGATCATCATCAGCACCACTGGCAACAGGATGGTGCCCATGGTCAGGCCGAAGCTAGGCAGGCGGGTGCGCGGTTCGCGCTCGATAAACTGGCGTTCCAGCGGGTTTTCGGCGGGCAGGTGGATGCGCGGCACGATGAACTTGGCGTACACCGGGCCGGCGATGATCGCGGTGGGGATGCCGATCAAAATCGCATACAACACGGTCTGCCCGACCGAGGCGTTATACGCCAGCACCGCCATCATTGCCGCCGGGTGTGGCGGCACCAGGGCATGCACCACCGACAGACCGGCGACCATCGGCAAACCGACCATCAGGATCGACACGCCCACGCGCCGGGCCACGGTAAAGGCAATCGGCACCAGCAATACAAAACCGACCTCGAAAAACAGCGGCAGCCCCACCAGAAAGGCAATGCACACCATGGCCCAGTGGGCATTGCGCTCGCCGAAACGGTTGATCAGGGTGCGCGCCACCTGCTCGGCGCCGCCGGACTCGGCCATCATCTTGCCGAGCATGGTGCCCAGGGCCACCACCAGCGCGATATGCCCCAGGGTCTTGCCAACCCCCGCCTCGTAGGAACCCATGATCGTATCCGCCGGCATCCCGGCCAGCAGCGCCAGGCCGATGGACACCAGGGTGATGACGATAAACGGGTTGAGCCGGTAACGTGCAATCAGCACGATCAATGCAATGATGGCGATGGCAGCGTATGCCAATAGCCAGACGCCCGGTGATGCGGCCATGCGGTACTCCTCGGAAAGGGTCACGTCGAATTGGTTGTGAAACTCATAAATCATTACCGAGGAGCATTTTCAAATTTTATGAAAGTAATTTTCGCCCACAGATAAGCGCTGTCGCTTTGGGACATGCCCGCAGACTCAGGATGAAAATCAGGGGATCGTTCTTACATGCAGGCCGGGCCCAATGCGGGAAACTCAACGGCCACTGTCCGGTCTCAGATTGCACACCGAATCATCTTCAGGAAGCCCGTCATGAACCGTAGAACCCTTACCCTCAGCGCGTTACTGCTGGCCTTGTCCGGCACCGCAACGGCCGCCGACAGCAGCCCGGCCCTGCAAAAGTGCCTGGACGCCGCCAACACCACGGCCGCGATGGTCGGCTGCAACGCCCAGGAAACCAAGGTGCAGGACAAGCGCCTGAACAGCGCCTACCAAACCGCACTGCAGGCCCAGCAAGGCCCGCGCAAGCAGCAACTGCAAGATGTACAGCGCCTGTGGATCAAATACCGGGATGCCAATTGCGCCTTCGCCGGCTCCGCGACCGGCGGCAGTATTGACCAGGTCAACGGCTCGGGTTGTGTGCTGGACATGACCCAGACCCGCGCCGATGAACTGGAAAACCTCGTCGGCCCATAACTCCCTCGCCTACACCAGCAGGATCAGTCGTGCTGCACTCGCGCGCGCTTGAGCAGCTTCTTGCAGCGCTCCGACAAATGCAGCACCCGCAGGTGCTTGCCGGCCTTGCTGTAGCGTTCGCGCAGGGTCATCAGCGCGGCAATCGCTGAATAGTCGACAAAACTCAGGTGACGGCAATCCAGCGTTACCTGGGCCGGATCGTTGGCCGGGTCGAACTGGTTCAGAAAGGGTGTGGTCGAGGCAAAGAACAGGGTGCCGTGCAGCCGGTAGAGCTTGCTGCCATCGGCCTCCAGATGTTCATCGGCGTACAACTCCCGCGCCTGCTGCCAGGCAAAGTTGAGCGCGGCAATCACAATCCCGCACAGCACCGCCGTGGCCAGGTCGGTGAACACCGTGATCACCGTCACCGCGATGATCACCAGCACATCATTGAGCGGCACTTTGTTGATCACCCGCAGCGACGCCCAGGCAAAGGTCTGCTGGGACACCACAAACATCACCCCCACCAGCGCCGCCAGGGGAATGCGCTCGATCAGCGGCGATAGGAACAAAATAAACAGCAGGATCATCACCCCGGCAAACACCCCGGAGAAACGCCCGCGCCCGCCCGAGCTGAGGTTGATCACCGTCTGCCCGATCATCGCGCAGCCGCCCATGCCGCCAAACACCCCGCTGACCATATTCGCCGCGCCCAGGGCCACGCTTTCGCGGTCGGGGTAACCACGGGTCTCGGTGATTTCGTCGGTGAGGTTGAGGGTCAACAGGGTTTCCAGCAGCCCGACCATGGCCATCAGGAAAGCGTAAGGCGCGATGATGCCCAGGGTTTCCAGGGTCCAGGGGATCTGCGGCAGGGCAAAAGTCGGCAGGCCGCCGGCGATATGGGCCATATCGCCCAGCGTGCGGGTGGGCAAGCCCAGCAGGTACACCGCCAGCCCCACACCGAGAATCGCCACCAGCGCCGGCGGCACCGCGCGGGTCAGGCGGGGCAGCAGGTAGACGATGGCCATGGTCGCCACCACCAACCCCGTCATCACATACAACGGCGTGCCGCTGAGCCAGGTCTCACCGCTCTTGAAATGTTCCAGTTGCGCCAGGGCGATGATGATCGCCAGGCCGTTGACGAAACCGAGCATCACCGGGTGCGGCACCATGCGCACCAGCTTGCCCAGGCGCAGCAGGCCGAAGGCAATCATGATCAGACCGCCGAGCAACACCGTCGCCAGCAGGTACTCCACGCCGTGTTGCACCACCAGCGCGACGATCACCACCGCCATCGACCCCGCCGCCCCCGAGACCATCCCCGGCCGGCCGCCGAACAACGCGGTCAGGGTGCAGATGATAAAAGCGCCATACAGGCCCATCAGCGGGTTGAGGTGGGCCACCAGGGCAAAGGCGATGCATTCGGGCAACAAGGCAAAAGACGTGGTGAGTCCGGCCAGGGCGTCGGCGCGCAGACGAGAGAGTTTCATAGGTTTACCGGGGGCGTTGCAGGAAATGAGGGGGCGATGGTACGGAAAACCACCACCCGGGACCAGTAGGAGCCGGTCAACAGGCGTAGCGCGCGAGCTTTGCCTGGATAAAGTCCAAAAAGCACTGGATACGCAGGGCCAACTGCGAGTTGCGGTAATACACCGCGTTGATCGGTTGGCGATAGCCACTGTTGAACGGCGCCAGGATCGACTGCAGGCGGCCGGCGTTGATGTCTTCGATGGTCATGAAGTGCGACAGGCAGGCAATCCCCTGCCCCTCCAACGCCAGTTGGCGCAGGGTTTCCCCGCTGGACGCGGCAATGCCCGGCTCGATCTGCCAGCGGTCGCCCTGCACATGGCGCAACGGCCAGTGGTTGAGGGTTTCGGTCTGGGTAAAGCCGAGCAAGGTGTGATTGGCCAGGTCCGCCACTGTGGTTGGCGTGCCGTGCTGCTCAAGGTACGCCGGGCTGGCGAGGATATGCAGCGGGCTGCAGCCCAGGGAGCGAGCATGCAGGGTCGAGTCCGCCAGGGCACCGATGCGGATAGCAATGTCGGTGCTCTGTTCCAGCAAGTCGATGATCAGGTCGTTGCTGTTGAGCTCCAGCTGGATATCCGGGTACAGACGGCGGAACTCGGCGACGTACGGCACGATGGCATGCAGCATGAACGGCGAGGCGGCGTTGATCCGCAAGCGCCCGGACGGGGTTTTCTGCCGTGACGACAGGCGCTCTTCCAGCTCGTCCATCTGCTCCAGGATCAGCTTGGCCTGCTCGAAGAAGTACTTGCCCTCTTCGGTCAGGTCCATGCGCCGCGTGGTGCGGTTGATCAGGGTGGTGTCGAGCTTGGCTTCGAGCCGCGACAAAGTGCGGCTGACCGCCGAAGGCGTCTGCCCGACTTGTTCGGCGGCAGCGGAAATCGAACCGCATTCAATCACGCAGACGAAGATCTGGAGCTCATCGGATCGGGCTTTCAACGTGAATCCTCGTGAATACGGCTGCGTGGATACTAGCCGTATTACAGCGTCAGGTTAAACACCTGGGCCAGATGCTGCTCATAGCGCAGCACATCAGCCTCGATGGAGGGGCGCTTCATCACGTCCACACACAGGAACGTCGGCAGGCCACTCATACCGAGGAACTGGTTGGCCTTGTGGAACGGGAAGTACACCGCATCCACGCCCTTGGCTTCGAAGAAGTCGCTCGGGTCATCGAATGCTGCCTGTGGTGCATTCCAGGTCAGCGACAACATGTACTGCTTGCCCTGGATCAGGCCGCCGCTGCCGTACTTCTGCGACGCGTCGGAACGGGTGCGGCCATCGCTGGCGTACAGGCTGCCGTGGCCTTCGGTGAAGACTTCGTCGATGTACTTCTTGACGATCCATGGGGCGCCCATCCACCAGCCGGGCATCTGGTAGATGATCACGTCGGCCCAGAGGAACTTGGCGACTTCTTCGGCCACGTCGTAGCCGGCGTCGATATGGGTGACTTTCACGTCAAGCCCACCCCGGTCCAGCACGGCCAGCGCCGCATCATGCAGGGTGTTGTTGTAGCGGCCATCGGAGTGGGCGAATTTCTTGCCGCCGTTGAGCAACAGAACTTTTTTCATGGGGTTGTACCTGAAGGTTGAAAATGGATGAGCGCAGGCTACGGGCAACCCCTCGGGTGAGTAAGCCACGGACCGGCAAAACACTTTTGACCTTCAGGCACGAGTAACCATCTGATTATTGCGTCAAGCACCCATCAGCAGGTGCCCGCCCAGGGCCGCCATGCCCATAAAAAACACGCGTTTGAACAGCACAGCACTGATGCACTGGCGCAGCTTTTGCCCCAGCCACATGCCCAGCAGCGCCGGCACCAACGCCAGCAGCGAGGCATTCAGTTCGCCGGCCCCGAGGCTGCCGCGCCAGAACAGCCCGGCGGCCAGGGCCAGGGTGGACACGCTGAAGGACAGGCCCAGCGCCTGCACCAGTTGGTCCCGATGCAAGCCCAGTGCCTGCAAGTAGGGCACGGCCGGGATCACGAAGACGCCGGTGGCCGAAGTGACGATCCCCGTCAGCAGACCACACAGCGGGCCCAGCCAACGCTCGCCGCCGGCGGGCACCCGCAACGTCGGCAGCAACAGCCCGCACAGCGCATACACCAGCAACGCCCCGCCCAAGGCCCGCACCACCCAGGGACCGCCGTCCATGCCCAGCCACAGCGAACCGAGCCCGGTCCCCAGAAAAATCAGCAGCAGCATGGGCCACAGGCGTTTGCTCAGTGCGCCCAAGTGCCCACCGAAGCTCAGTTGCCAGAGGTTGGTGATGGTCGAAGGAATGATCAGCAGGGCCGCAGCCTGCGCCGGCAACATAGCCAGACCGAGCAGGCCCATGGCGACGGTGGGCAGGCCCAGGCCAATCACGCCCTTGACGGTGCCGGCCAGCAGGAAGGTGCCGATCACCAGTAGGGTCAGGGCTGGGCCGAGGTGTTGGTAGAACGCGAGGAAGGTTGTCATGGGGGGGAGTTTGCGGGTTTGGCGTGGGGTTGGAAATTCGCCATATACTGAGGCAGCCTCTTGTTTTGCGTGAGGCTGAGACCGCTATCGCAGGCAAGCCAGCTCCCACATTCTGAATGTGATCACCCCTCCAAATGTGGGAGCTGGCTTGCCTGCGATAAGGCCCGTCCAGGCACCCGAGAACCCCGGCCATGCACTTTGACCTGATCGACCTGCGCCTCTACCTGCACATCCTCGACACCGGCAACATCACCGCCGGCGCCGCCCGCAGCCACCTATCCCTGGCCGCCGCCAGTGCGCGCATTCGCGCAATGGAGGCTTCACTGGGCGTCGAGTTCCTGCAGCGCGGCCGCCGAGGCGTGACCCCGACGGCCGCCGGCAACGCCCTGGCCCGCCACGCACGCCTGCTGTTGCAACAGGCCGAACGTCTGCAACAGGAGCTGGCGGAGTACGCCAACGGCGTCAAAGGCCAGGTGCGCCTGCTGTGCAACACCACCGCCCTCAGCGAATACCTGCCGGAGTTGCTGGCGGATTTTCTCTGCACCCACCCCAACCTCGATATCGACCTGCAGGAACTGCCCAGCCTGCGCATCACCCATGCCTTGCGCCAGGGCGCGGCGGACCTGGGGATTATTTCCGATGCAGTGGACAGCCACGGCTTGCAGACCCGGCCGTTTCGCGACGACCCGTTGGTGCTGATCCTGCCGACAGGCCACCCACTGACGGCCGGCGCAGTGAGTTTTATCGACAGCCTGCCCTACGACTATGTAGGCCTGGCCGCCGACAGCGCGTTGGCGGTGTACCTGGAGGAACAGGCGCTGCACGCGGGTTTTCGCTTGCAGACCCGGGTGCGGGCCGATGGCTTTGATGGGGTGATGCGCATGGTCGCCCGTGGCGCGGGCCTGGGAATCGTGCCGCTGGCCGCGTTACAACGCTGGCCCCACGCGCAGCCATTCCAGGCCCAGCCGCTGCCGGAAGACTGGGCCTGTCGCAGACTGCTGTTGTGCGCGCGTTCGTTCGAGCAATTGCCGGCTTACGCCAAGGCCTTGCTCGATGCCTTGTCCGTGCCTTTACGGAAAAACACGTAATACACCACCGAGAGAATCAGCAGGAACGGCACGCCAAACACCAGGGTCATCTTGAACGCCTCGGTGAAGTACGTGGTGATCATCACCGCGCCCATCAGCACCAGCCCCAGCAGCGTGCTGTAGGGAAACAGCCGCAGTTGGAAGGACAACTTCGGCCCGCCGTGGCGCTTGCGGTAGCGGCGGAAGAACAGGTGCGTGAGGAAGATCATGAACCAGGTGAAGATCGCGCCAAACATCGAGATGGCCATCATCAAGGTGAAGGAGCTTTCCGGGTACACCACGTTGAGCAGGGTCGCCAGGGCGATGCCCGAACTGGACAGCAACAGGGCATTGAGCGGGATCCCGCTCTTGCTCAGGGCGCCCATGGATTTTGGCGCAAAGCCGGCGCGGGACAGGCTGAACATCATGCGCGTGGTGATGTAGAGCTGGCTGTTCATGGCCGACAGCGCGGCAATCAGGATCACGAAGTTCATCACCCCGGTGGCGCCGGGAATGCCGATGGTCTGCATCACCGTGACAAACGGGCTCTGGCTCTGCCCGGATTGGTTCCACGGCACGATGGCCAGCATCAGCGCCAGGGTCAGCAGGTAGAACACCACCAGCCGCACAATCGTCGCGCGGAAGGCTTTTTTCACCGCCTGCTCCGGGTCGGCCGCTTCACCCGCCGCCACCGCGATCATCTCCACGCTCAGGTAGCTGAAGATCGACACAATCACCGCGATCCACATGCCACTCAGGCCATTGGGGAAAAACCCGCCGTGGGCCGTGTAGTTCTGCACCCCGTAATCCGGGTTGCCAGAGCCGAACACCACATACACCGCGAGGATGATAAAGCCGACAATCGCGCTGATCTTGATCGTCGAAAACCAGTATTCGAAGTTGCCGAAGGTCTTGACGCTGATGGCGTTAAGCACGATCAGCACGCTGGAGAACGAGACGATCCACACCCATTCCGGCACGTTGGCGAACCAGTACTTCATGTACATCGCCACCGCGGTGACCTCGGCGCCCACAGCCAGCACAATCGCCGCCCAATAGGCATAGCGCACCAGGAACCCGGCCAGGGGGCTGATATAGAACTCGGCATAGGCGCCAAAAGAGCCGGAGGTGGAATGGGCCACCGTCATTTCCGCCAGGCAGCCCATCAACAGCAGGGTGATCAACGCGCCGATGGCGTAGCTGACCAGCACGCTGGGCCCGGCATAGCCGATGGCATAGGCGCTGCCCATAAACAGCCCGGTGCCAATGGCGCCACCGATGGCGATCATGCTCATCTGCCCGGAAGTGAGCTGGCGCCGCAGGCCCAGTTCGCGGTTGGTGATTGCTGCAAAGCCGTTGTCTGGCGTGGTCACGTGCGTGCCCCTTTTATTATTGTGATTGTTACTGCTGGCCAAGCACCTGTGGGAGCTGGCTCGCCTGCGATGCAGACACCTCGGTAGGTCAGTGCGACCGAGGCGATTTCATCGCAGGCAAGCCAGCTCCTACAGGGTGTTGTGGTGTTTTCAGGTGACGCTGTGGCGCACTTTGAATTGCGGCTGGTCCCAGGATTTCTCATCGAGGATTTCGCCAAGGATTTCTACCGCATCCCACACCTCGGTGAAGCTGGTGTATAGCGGGGTGAAGCCAAAGCGCATGATCTTCGGCTCACGGTAATCACCGATCACGCCACGGGCGATCAGGGCCTGGACGATGGCGTAACCTTCAGGGTGTTCAAAGCTCACATGACTGCCGCGCTTGGCATGCTCGAGCGGGGTGATCAACGTCAGGTCATGGGCAGCGCAGCGGCGTTGTACCAGCTCGATAAACAGGTCGGTGAGCGCCAGGGATTTGCGGCGCAGGCTGGCCATGTCGGTCTGGGCGAAGATATCCAGCCCGCACTCGACCATCGCCAGCGAGGTGATCGGCTGGGTGCCGCACAGGTAGCGGGTGATGCCCTTGCCGGCCACGTAGTTGGACTCCATGGCGAACTGGCGGCTATGGCCGAACCAGCCCGACAACGGCTGCGTCACCAACTCCACCAGCGCCGGGTTGACCCAGACAAACGCCT
The DNA here is from genome assembly GCF_030687625.1 of Pseudomonas sp. FP2294. Taxonomy (NCBI): domain Bacteria; kingdom Pseudomonadati; phylum Pseudomonadota; class Gammaproteobacteria; order Pseudomonadales; family Pseudomonadaceae; genus Pseudomonas; species Pseudomonas sp. FP2294. The sequence continues at coordinate 779,702 of NZ_CP117441.1, read as the reverse complement.
GGGAACCTGGGCCGCCGTTGAGGTATTTGTAGGTGCAGCCAATGGCGTAGTCGGCGCCGGCCTGGTGCAGGTCAATCGGCACCGCGCCCGCCGAGTGCGCCAGGTCCCAGATCGCCAGCGCGCCGCACTCATGGCTCAGGGCGGTCAGCGCTTGCATGTCGTGCATGTAGCCGGTCTTGTAGTTGACGTGGGTGATCATCACCACGGCAGTGTCCTGGTCGATGGCCGCCGGCAGTTCGTCGGGGCTGTTCACCAGGCGCAGGCTGTAGCCCTGTTGCAGCAGCGCCGCCAGGCCTTCGGCGATGTACAGGTCGGTGGGGAAGTTGCTTGCCTCGCTGACAATCACCTTGCGCTGCGGCTGGCGTTGGCGCTGCACGCTCAAGGCGGCGCTGAGCACCTTGAACAGGTTGATCGAGGTGGTATCGGTAATCACCACTTCAGCCTCACCCGCGCCGATCAGCGGCGCCAGGCGGTTACCCAGGCGCTGGGACAGGTCGGCCCAGCCGGCGCTGTTCCAGCTGCGGATCAAACCATTGCCCCACTCCTCGGCAATCACCGCTTGTGCCCGTTCCAGTGCCGCCACCGGACGTGCGCCGAGGGAGTTGCCATCGAGGTAAATCACCCCTTCCGGCAGGGCGAATTGATCGCGCAGGGGCGCCAGCGGGTCTTGGGCATCGAGGGTCTGGCAATGAGTTCGGCTGGTCATGGAAAGTCCTGTTTTTATAGATGACGATGGACCAAATAATGAACGAAGATTTGCAGAATTTTCGTGCAAAGTGCGCTACAACTGGCTTAATAAGCTGTAGGAAATTCGAATTTAACCTCTAAATACGCGGATTAATTCTAAGCATGATTCTCGACGCCACCGACCTGCGCCTCCTGCATTTCCTGCAACAGGATGGCCGTATCAGCAACCAGGAACTGGCGGAGAAAGTCGCCCTGTCGCCATCCGCCTGCCTGCGCCGCTTGCGCCTGCTGGAGAGTGAGGGGGTGATCAGCGGGTATCGCGCGGTGCTCAATGCCGAGCAATTGGGGATCGAACTGGAAGCCATCGTCCACCTGTCGTTGCGCCAAGACATGGAGGACTGGCACGAGACCTTTATCAAGAAGGTCCAGGGCTGGCCGGAAGTGGCCAGTGCCTATGTGATCACCGGCGCCAGCAACTACGTGCTGCGGGTGCAGGCGCGCAACCTCAAGCACTTTTCCGACTTTATCGTGAACCACCTCAACCGCACGGCGGGGGTGATGGATATCCGTTCGGAGATCGTGTTGCAGAAGATCAAGGACCGGGATGAGGTGCTGGACCTGGTCGTACGCAAATAGGCAAAGCACTGCTGATCAACTGTGGGCGCTGGCTTTTGTGGGAGCCGGGCTTGCCCGCGATACAGACCCCTCGGTTTATCTGCACTACCGAGGCGAGGCTATCGCAGGCAAGCCAGCTCCCACAAAAGCCAGCGCCCACATTTTTGACCGTATTCAGTCTTCGAGGGCGCGCACGCGTTGCATGCGTTTTTGCTCGACCGGTGCCACCGCCGGCTGCAACTCGAAGTCAAAGTCGATCTGCGCAAACTTGCCCTCCACGCCAAACTCCCGCGCCAGTTGCGGGTCTTCGCTGAAGCGAATTTCGGCAATCAGCTCATCCCGAGTGGCGTAGGCAAAGTCATCATGCAGGTACGGATCATCCGACAGGTTGATCTGCGTGGTCAGGTGCCGATGCCCCGGTGCCGAGATAAAGAAGTGGATATGCGCTGGCCGCTGGCCGTGACGCCCCAGTTGATCGAGCAACTGCTGGGTCGGGCCGGTCGGTGGGCAGCCGTAGCCTGACGGCACGATGCTACGGAAACGATAATTGCCCTGGGCATCGGTCTCGATCCGGCGACGCAGGTTGAACTCCGATTGCGATGGGTCGAACCAGGAGTAAGTGCCGCCGGTATTGGCCTGCCACACATCCACAATCGCCCCGGCCAACGGCTTGCCGTTGATGTCGCGCACTTGCCCGCGCATAAACAGCGGCACGGCCGCATCCAGGCCATCGTCCAGGCGTGCTTCGTATTTGGACAGCGGCGCACCCGCCACGTACAGCGGCCCTTCGATGGTGCGCGGGGTGCCGCCGGACTTGCCGGCTTCCTCGTCGGCGGCGTCCATCAACAGGTCCAGGTAATGCTCCAGGCCCAGGCCCGCGGCCAGCAGCCCGGCTTCCTGGTTTTTGCCCAGTTCGTTGAGGTAGTTGACCGCCTTCCAGAACTCTTCCGGGGTCACTTCCAGGTCTTCGATGATATTCACCGTATCGCGCAGGATCCGGTAGATCAGCGCCTTGGCCCGTGGGTTGCCGGCGTCATTGAGGTTGCCGCTGGCTTCTTCGAGGAAGCGCTGGGCGTGGGCAGTCTGGGACAGTCGAATGGACATGGTGCAATCCTCATCTTGTAATTATTAGGGGGCTAGACAGGCTCAGCGGTCATCCTCATGGATCGACGACGGATGCCGGCACAGGGCATTCACTTCAATGGCCATGTAGGGATAGAGCGGCAGTTGCATCAGCAGGTCATGCAGTTCCTGCACGCTGTCGACATCAAACACGCTGTAGTTGGCGTACAGTCCGGCGATGCGCCACAGGTGGCGCCACTTGCCTTGCGCTTGCAGGCGTTGGGCCAGGGCTTTTTCGTCGGCCTTGAGGGCCGCTGCGCGCTCGGGGTTCATATCGACAGGCAGGTTTACGGTCATCTTTACGTGGAACAACATCGCAGGCGTCCTCTTAATGTTTGTCGCGACGGAAGAACGCCAGGCGCTCCTCATCAATGGCCAGGCCCAGGCCCGGGGCGGTCGAGACATGCAGGTGGAAATCGCGATACAGCAGCGGCTCGGTAAGAATGTCTTCGGTGAGCAGCAGCGGCCCGAACAGCTCGGTGTCCCACGCCAGTTTATTGAGGGTGAGAAACGCGTGGGCCGAGGCCAGGGTGCCGATACCGCCTTCAAGCATGGTGCCGCCATACAGGCCAATACCCGCCGCCTCGGCAATCGCCGCCGTGCGCAGTACGGCACGCGGGCCGCCGTTTTTCGCGATCTTCAAGGCGAACACCGAGGCCGCACCTTCGCGGGCCAGGTTGAAGGCATCTTCGACACACTCGATGGACTCGTCGGCCATGATCGGCGCCGGGCTCGAGAGGTTGAGCCGGGCCATGCCGCCACGGTTATTGCGCGAGATCGGCTGTTCGATCAGGTCGATAGCGTTATCGCCCAACACCTTGCAAGCGCGTAGGGCCACGGCTTCGTCCCAGGCCTGGTTGACGTCGACGCGCACGCTGGCGCGCTCGCCCAGGGCTTTTTTGATCGCAATCACATGGGCCAGGTCCTGGCTGACTTCACCGGCGCCGATCTTCAACTTGAAGATGCGGTGGCGGCGCAGGTCGAGCATCTTCTCGGCTTCGTCGATGTCCTTTTGCGTATTGCCGCTGGCCAACGTCCAGGCCACCGGCAGGGCATCGCGCACGCGGCCGCCGAGCAGCTCGCTGACCGGCAGGTTCAGGCGCTTGCCGAGGGCATCGAGCAAGGCGCTTTCGATGCCGGACTTGGCAAACGTGTTGCCACGGATGCTGCGTTCCAGGCGCAACATGGCGGCGTTGATGTTGCTGGCATCCTGGCCAATCAACAGTGGCGCAAAGTGTTGGTCGATATTGATCTTGATGCTATCGGGGCTTTCGTTGCCGTAGCTCAGGCCACCGATGGTGGTGGACTCGCCGATCCCTTCGATACCGTCGGCGCACCGCACGCGGATGATCACCAGGGTCTGGTTTTGCATGGTGTGCATCGCCAGCTTGTGCGGGCGGATGGTGGGGAGATCGACGATGATGGTCTCGATCGACTCGATGGCGCAAATCGGCATGGCAATACCCGTTGGGTTCTTTATAGGTCTTGCCCGATTCTGTCGCCCATTGTTGCTGGCTTCCAATATAGAATTGGTCTCAAACAATACCCTCAAGGTATGAGAGGAATCCGTATGGAACTGCGCCACCTGCGTTACTTCCAGGTGCTGGGGGAAACCCTGAACTTCACCCGCGCCGCCGAACGCCTGCACATCGCCCAGCCGCCGTTGAGCCGGCAGATCCAGCAATTGGAAGATGAGTTGGGTGTGGTGCTGCTGGAGCGTGGCCGGCCGTTGCGGCTGACCGAGGCCGGGCGGTACTTCTATGAACACGCCAATGTGCTGCTGGAGCAGTTGGCCAAGACCTGCGACAACACCCGGCGCATCGGCTTGGGGCAGAAGACCTGGCTGGGCATCGGCTTTGCCCCCTCGACCCTGTATGGCGTGCTGCCGGAACTGATCCGCCGCCTGCGCAGCCATGACGCGCTGGAGCTGGAGCTGGGGCTGTCGGAGATGACCACCCTGCAACAGGTCGAAGCGCTCAAGGCCGGGCGCATTGATGTGGGCTTCGGGCGGATTCGCATTGATGACCCGGCCATTGTCCAGCGGGTGTTGGTCGAGGATCGGCTGGTGGCGGTGTTGCCGGCCGGGCACCCGCTGCTGGGCGCACCGGTGACCCTTGCGCAGTTGGCCGCCGAACCGCTGGTGCTGTACCCCGGCAACCCGCGCCCCAGCTATGCCGACCACGTGATCGCACTGTTCGACACCCATGGCCTGGCGATCAAGGTCGCGCAATGGACCAATGAGTTGCAGACCGCCATCGGCCTGGTCGGGGCCGGCATGGGGGTGACGCTGGTGCCGGCGTCGGTGCAGATACTGCATCGGGCGGATATCGGCTATACGCCGATTGTCGAGGTTACGGCGACCTCGCCGATTATTCTCAGCCGGCGGATCAATGATCAGTCGCCGGGGCTGGGTCATTGCCTGCAACTGGTAGAAGAACTGATCTGAAATCTCCCAGTCACCTCCAATACCCTGTGGGAGCTGCATTGTGTTCAGGCACCCCGCATGCGCCGCGCATCGTTGCGCTGCAGCGTCTGGCTGGGGGATTCGTCGAACAGCTTGCGGTACTCCGCCGAAAACCTTCCCAGGTGGGTAAAGCCCCAGCCCAGGGCGATTTCGGAGATGGTGCGGGTGGCGCCATGCTCGAGAATTTCCTGGCGCACCGCGCTCAAGCGGTACTTCTTCAAGTAGGCCATGGGCGACAGCGCGAAGTATTTGCGAAACGCATCGAACAGCTTGAACCGCGACACCCCGGTGGCCGCCTCGAGGTCTTCCAGGTGCAGCGCTTCGCGGGCGTTGGCGTGGATGTACTGGCGGGCGCGGATCAGGTAGTGGGGCAGCTTGACCCCCAGCACGTCGCGCAGTTCTTCGGAATAGTTGTTCGGCTGGGCCAGGATCAGGCCCTTGATCAGCGAGCTTTCCAGGTCGCGGGTAAACGCGGCCTGGTCATACAGTTCGCTGCTGTGCTCCAGCTCCGCGATGAAGTGCCTTGCCATACGCCACCACGCTGCCGGCGCGCCCTGCACCGCATCCATCACCGACTCAAAGCGCAGCGGCGCATCAATCGGCCGCTGCAACAAGCCCTCCAGGGTTTCGCTCATCGCCGCACGGGTGATCACCACTTGCAGCTTGCGGCAGTCGCCGGAGATCGCCAGCACCTGGTGTTCATTGGGCGAAATGATCACGCCCTGGTCGCGATTGGAACTCAGGCGCTGGCCACCCTTGCTCAGCTCCTGCTCGCCCACCAGCGGCAGGCTCAGACTGTAGCTGCTGAAGTGCTCGGCGTCTTCGATATCGATGGTCACGTCGGTGCCGTATTCGATCACCCCCAGGGTGGTGGCGCGGGACTTGAACACATTGGCACTGTGGTGGAAGCGCAGGCGCTCCGGGGTGGCGGTTTCCAGCCGGTGGGGCCCGCAGATGCCGGACATCCAGCTGCGGGCGCCTTCAAGGTCGAAACGTTCAATACGGATATCGCGTGTATGGCTACTCATCAGGGTGCACTCACGGCGGTTGTGGCCAGCGCGCTCTGACGGCGCGTCCGGTGGATCAAGGCAAGTTCTGCGCCACGTCGCGCACTTGGCCACTGGGTGGATAGTGAGCGTCGACTATGTGGATAAGAAGCCGGCTTTTTCGACAATTGCCTAGCCTGACAGTAGCGCATTCCCCGGCGTCGTTGCACGGATGTGGGTATTTGCGCCCCAACTATGCGGCCCATCTTCCCCCATTAAGCGGATAGCTGGCCGCCCCCCTGCCCGCCTCTAATGAACCACCGATTAGCTACCCAATAAAAGGTGCCTCCCATGAGTGGTGCAAGAAGCGTCGAGCAATGGAAAACGTTTATCGAAAGCTGCCTGGATTTCCGTCCGGCCGAGGGTGTGTTCCGCATCGCCCGGGACATGTTCACCGAACCTGAGCTGTTCGACCTGGAGATGGAACTGATCTTCGAAAAGAACTGGATCTACGCCTGCCACGAAAGCGAACTGGCCAATAACCACGACTTCGTAACCATGCGCGCCGGGCGCCAGCCGATGATCATCACCCGTGACGGTGAAGGCCAGCTCAACGCCCTGATCAACGCCTGCCAGCATCGCGGCACCACCCTGACCCGGGTCGGCAAGGGCAACCAGTCGACCTTTACCTGCCCGTTCCACGCCTGGTGCTACAAGAGCGACGGCCGCCTGGTGAAGGTCAAGGCGCCGGGGGAATACCCGGAAGGTTTCGACAAGGCCACCCGCGGCCTGAAGAAGGCGCGCATCGAAAGCTACAAGGGCTTTGTGTTTATCAGCCTCGACGTGCACGGCAGCAACAGCCTGCAAGACTTCCTCGGCGACTCCAAAGTGTTCTTCGACATGATGGTCGCGCAGTCCGCCACCGGCGAGCTGGAAGTGCTGCCCGGCAAGTCGGCCTACACCTACGACGGCAACTGGAAGCTGCAGAACGAAAACGGCCTAGACGGCTACCATGTCAGCACCGTGCACTATAACTACGTGGCCACGGTGCAGCATCGCCAGCAGGTCAATACGGAAAACGGCAGCGCCTCCGGCAGCACCCTGGACTACAGCAAACTCGGCGCCGGCGATGCCAATACCGATGACGGCTGGTTTGCCTTCAACAACGGCCACAGCGTGTTGTTCAGCGACATGCCCAACCCCAGCGTGCGCTCCGGCTACGCCACCATCATGCCGCGCCTGGTGGCAGAACACGGCCAGCAAAAGGCCGAGTGGATGATGCACCGCCTGCGCAACCTCAACGTGTACCCCAGCCTGTTCTTTCTCGACCAGATCAGCTCGCAACTGCGCATCATCCGCCCGGTGGCGTGGAACAAGACCGAGATCATCAGCCAGTGCCTGGGGGTCAAGCACGAGTCCGACGCCGACCGCGAAAACCGTATCCGCCAGTTTGAAGACTTTTTCAACGTGTCCGGCATGGGCACCCCGGATGACCTGGTGGAATTTCGCGAAGCCCAGCGCGGCTTCCAGGGCCGCCTGGAACGCTGGAGCGATATCTCCCGGGGCAGCCATCGCTGGGAAACCGGGCCGACGCCCAACAGCGAGGCCATCGGCATCCAACCGGCCATGACCGGTACCGAATTCACCCACGAAGGGTTGTACGTCAACCAGCACCGCAACTGGCAGACATTCCTGCTGGACGGGCTTGAGGCGCAATCGTTGAAACTGCACGAGGTGAAATGATGAACGCGCAATTGCAGTATCAGATCGAGCAGTTTTTCTACCGCAAGTCCGAGCTGTGCGACGCCCAGGACTGGGACGCCTACGTGCAGTTGTTCGACCCGCAGAGTGAGTTCCACCTGCCGCAATGGGACTCCGAGCACGTCTACACCCGCGACCCCAAGCGCGAGATGTCGCTGATCTACTACGCCAACCGCTCGGGCCTGGAAGACCGGGTGTTCCGCCTGCGCACCGGCAAGGCCGCGTCCGCCACGCCGATGCCGCGCACCTTGCACCTGATCAATAACGTACGGATTGCCGAGCAAGCTGATGGCTGCCTGGAGGTGCGGTTGAACTGGCACACGCTGTTTTATCGGCTGGCGATGTCGGAGCAGTTCTATGGCCACGCCACCTACAGCCTCAAGCCCCAAGGCGACAGTTGGCTGATCACGCGCAAGCATGCGCTGCTGCTCAACGACACCATCAACTCGGTGCTGGACTTCTATCACCTCTGACCGTGCCCCTGTGGCGAGGGGCAACCTCGCCAGTCATCAATGTATCTACGCGGAGTGCGGTGGATGAATCACAAAGTGGCCTTCAGTTTTGCCGACGGCAAAACCTTGTTCTTTCCGGTGGCCAGCAACGAAATCCTGCTGGACGCGGCGTTGCGCAACGGCATCAAGATCCCCCTGGATTGCCGCGAAGGCGTGTGCGGCACCTGCCAGGGACGCTGCGAGTCCGGCGACTACAGCCAGGACTATGTGGATGACGAGGCCCTGTCCAGCCTCGACCTGCAACAACGCAAGATGCTCAGTTGCCAGACCCGGGTCCAATCCGACGCGGCGTTTTACTTCGATTTCGACTCAAGCCTGTGCAACGCACCGGGCCCGGAACAACTCAGCGCCACGGTGTGCGAGGTGCAGCAGGTGTCGGCCAGCACCGCGATCCTGTCGGTGCAACTGGAGCGCGCCCTGGACTTTCTGCCGGGGCAATATGCGCGACTGTCGATTCCCGGTACCGAGCATCAGCGCTCCTACTCCTTCGCCAACCGCCCGGGCAACCGCTTGCAGTTCCTGATCCGCTTGCTGCCGGATGGGGTAATGAGCAATTACGTGCGCGAGCGCTGCCAGGTCGGCGATGAAATCAAGCTGCAGGCACCGCTGGGCGCGTTTTATCTGCGGCACGTCACCCAGCCCCTGGTGCTGGTGGCCGGCGGCACCGGGTTGTCGGCACTGTTGGGGATGCTCGATGAATTGGCCGAGCGCGGCTGCGAGCAACCGGTGCATCTGTACTACGGGGTGCGCGGGGCCGAGGATTTGTGCGAGGCCGAGCGCATCAAGGCGTATGCACAAACGATCCGTGGTTTTCGCTACACCGAAGTGCTCAGCGACCCATCGCCGCAGTGGTCTGGCAAGCGCGGTTATCTGACCGAACATTTCGACGTGGCCGAATTGCGGGATAGATCGGCCGATATGTACGTGTGCGGCCCCCCTCCAATGGTCGAATCCATTAAGAACTGGCTGCAAGATCAGGCACTTGATGGCGTTCAGCTGTATTACGAAAAGTTTACCGAGAGTAATATCTGACCCCTCAGCAGTGAGGGGCGGATCTGGCGTGCAGGATCAACCCTGAAAAAAACAAGTAGAAGGGAATGTTAATGGCGGATGACATGGTTAACCCGGTTGGCCTCAAGCGTGGCCTGAAAAACCGGCATATTCAGCTGATTGCCCTGGGCGGGGCGATTGGTACGGGGTTGTTCCTCGGTTCGGCCGGGGTGCTGAAATCGGCGGGGCCGTCGATGATCCTGGGCTATGCGATAGCCGGGTTTATCGCGTTCCTGATCATGCGCCAGTTGGGCGAGATGATCGTCGAGGAACCGGTCGCCGGTTCCTTCAGCCACTTCGCCCACAAGTACTGGGGCGGCTATGCCGGCTTCCTCGCCGGCTGGAACTACTGGGTGCTGTATGTACTGGTGGGCATGGCCGAGCTGACAGCGGTGGGCAAGTACATCCAGTTCTGGTGGCCTGAAGTGCCGACCTGGGTCAGCGCAGTGGTGTTCTTCGTTGCGGTGAACCTGATCAACACCCTGAACGTGAAGTTCTTCGGTGAGACCGAGTTCTGGTTCGCGATCATCAAGGTGGTGGCGATCATCGGCATGATCGTGCTCGGCTGCTACCTGCTGTTCAGCGGTACCGGTGGCCCGCAAGCCTCGATCAGCAACCTGTGGGACCACGGCGGTTTCTTCCCCAACGGCGGCATGGGCCTGCTGATGGCGATGGCGTTCATCATGTTCTCGTTCGGCGGCCTGGAGCTGGTAGGTATTACGGCTGCCGAAGCCAGCGAGCCGCGCAAGGTGATCCCCAAGGCGATCAACCAGGTGGTGTACCGGATCCTGATTTTCTACGTCGGCGCCCTGACCGTGCTGCTGTCGCTGTACCCATGGGATCAACTGCTGCAAACCCTCGGCGCGTCCGGCGATGCCTACAGTGCCAGCCCGTTCGTGCAGATCTTCTCGTTGATCGGTAACGACACCGCCGCGCACATCCTCAACTTCGTGGTGCTGACCGCGGCACTGTCCGTGTACAACAGCGGCGTGTACTGCAACAGCCGCATGCTGTTCGGCCTGGCCGAGCAAGGCGACGCGCCCAAGGCGCTGATGAAGCTCAACAAGCAAGGCGTACCGTTGCGCGCCCTGGGCATTTCGGCCCTGGTGACGTTGCTGTGCGTGGTGATCAACTACGTGGCACCCAAGGATGCACTGGTGCTGTTGTTTGCCCTTGTGGTTGCTTCGCTGATGATCAACTGGGCGCTGATCAGCCTGACGCACATCAAGTTCCGCAAGGCCATGGGCGAGCAAGGCGTGGTGCCGTCGTTCAAGACCTTCTGGTTCCCGTTCAGCAACTACCTGTGCCTGGCGTTCATGCTGGTGATCGTTGGCGTGATGCTGGCAATCCCGGACATGCGCCCATCGGTGTATGCGATGCCGGTGTGGGTGGGGATTCTCTTCCTGGCGTACTGGTTGCGCTCCAGGAAGAACAAGGCCTTGGCTGTCGCGCAATAACCTGTGTAGAAGCCGGCTTGTGTAGGAGCTGGCTTATGTGGGAGCTGGCTTGCCTGCGATGGCATCGACTCGGTCTAACTGAATGACCGAGCCGCCTGCATCGCGGGCAAGCCCGGCTCCCCCATGAACAGGGTCACAATAGGTATGCATTGCCAACAAAAAGCCCCGGTACTCAATGAGTGCCGGGGCTTTTTGTTGGGTTTCAATCAGAGCGTCGAACGCACCCGCCACAACTCGGGGAACAGCACGGTGTCGAGCATCTTGCGCAGGTAACCCACGCCCTCAGTGCCACCGGTGCCAGGCTGGAAGCCAATGATCCGCTCCACCGTGGTCACATGGCGGAAGCGCCATTGGCGGAACGAGTCTTCCAGGTCGATAAACTTCTCGGCCAACTGATACAGGTCCCAGTAACGGGTCGGGTCGCGGTACACCTCGCGCCACGCCGCCTCCACGGATTCGTCATGAACCGTAGGCGCCGTAGGGTCGCGTTGCGCACGCTGCGGGTCAATCGCCAGGCCCGCCTTGATCATCAGGTTGATCGCTTCGTCATACAGCGACGGCGTGGCGATCGCCACTTGCAGCTCCTTGAGCAACTCCGGGCGATGGGCGTGGGGCCGCAACAGCGCCGCGCTTTTATTGCCGAGGATGAACTCGATTTCCCGGTACTGGAACGACTGGAAGCCCGACGACTGCCCCAGGTACGGGCGGATCGCCTTGTATTCCGACGGTGTCATGGTCGCCAGGACCGCCCAGGCGTGCACCAGTTGATCGAAAATCCGCGAGACCCGCGCCAGCATCTTGAACGCCGGCGCCAGCTCACCCAGGCGCACATGTTCGCGGGCAGCCTTGAGTTCGTGGAGCATCAGCTTCATCCACAGCTCGGAGGTCTGGTGCTGGATGATAAACAGCATTTCGTTGTGGTCCGGCGACAGCGGGTGCTGGGCCGTGAGCACTTTGCCCAGGTCCAGGTAGTCGCCATAGCTCATGGACTCGGAAAAATTCAGCTCGGCGTTATGCCATTCTTCCGGCGGCTGGTAATCAGGGGAGAAAGGACACTGGCTCATCGCGTGGGCTCCTTGAGCGGGCGCAGGATTGCTCGTACCGGGCTGGCATCGAGGTTGGCAAAACGCAGCGGCAGCGCGATCAACTCGTAATCGCCCTGCGGGACGTCATCGAGCACGATGCCTTCGAGAATCGCCATGCCATGACGGGCGACGGCGTTGTGGGCATCCATGGTCTTGGACTGCTGCGGGTCCAGGGACGGCGTGTCGATGCCGATCAGGCGCACGCCGAGGCTGGCCAGCAGCTCGATTGTTTCCTTGGCGACGGCGGTGAAGTTCGCGTCCCAGGTGGTCAACGGCGCCTGTTGATAAGTGCGCAGCAGCACGCGCTCCGGCAGGTTATCCAGGCGACCTTGCAACTGCTCGGGCTGCACCAGCGCGCCGCTGTCCAGGCAATACAGTACCCGGCACGGCCCCAGGTACACATCCAGCGAGACTTCGCCGATGGGCGCACCGTCGGCGCTGTAGTGCAACGGCGCATCGACATGGGCGCCGGTGTGGGGCGACAGCGTAATGCGGCCGACGTTGACCGGGCATTCGGGGCCGAACTGCCAGACGCGCTCTTCCTGGAAGGGCGTATCGCCCGGCCAGGTCGGGGTGGCGGTGCTCAAGGGTGGGCTGATATCCCACCACGTTTTTATTGGGTTCATACGAGGCTCTCGGTCGTTTCTAAGGTGAATGATACGAGGGCCAGCGGTAAATATTCTTGCGAATTCCAGCGCGAAGGCTGATTTCTTTCGTAGTTACTGCGAAGAAACGCCTGATTATTGAATGGATCCATCAGCCACCCCAGATCAAATGTGGGAGCGGGCTTGCCCGCAATAGCAGTGGACCAGTGAAAAATGTGTCACCTGACACACCGCCATCGCGGGCAAGCCCGCTCCCACAGGGACGGTGTAGGTTTTAAGATCGTATTCCAATGCGCTTCTGGGCATCCCAGTGTCGAGTTCAGACCACTGGCATCCGGCCTGGGGCTATAGGGTGGGGCTTCATTTCCCTGCCTTGGAGCCATCATGTCCCAGCCGATCACCGTACTGCGCGATACCCATCCCCTGCCGGTCCTGGATGCCTGCAAGTGGGAGAAACTCGAAGGTGACCCGCACACCGTCAACCTCAACGCCTACACCAGCGAAGACGGCAGCAAGATCATGGGCACCTGGATCTGCACTCCGGGCAAGTGGTACGTGGAGTACGTGAAGTGGGAATACTGCCATTTCCAGGAAGGCTACTGCGTGATCACCCCGGACGGCCTGGAGCCGATTCACTTGCGGGCCGGTGATATTTTTGTGGTTGAGCCGGGTATGAAAGGTACTTGGGAGGTAGTCGAGACCGTGCGCAAGTACTTCGTTTTTGCCTGAAACGTACCGCCATCCTTAAAAAGGGGCCACCAGGTTAATGCTGGTCAGGTCCCTTTTTTATGCCTCGTAGCATGAGTAAAAAACTCATGCACACAGCAAAACAACCTCCTACCCGATCAATCATAAGCCACCCACCACTACTTTAGTGTTAGACACTATTCACTTTTGACTCCAGGTTCCTTTTCGTCTAACTTTCTTGAAACGCAGTTAATATAGACACCTCATACAGTTATAACGAAATGATAACAAATGACCAAAAAAAAGGTGGTTAACCTCACAGAATGGAAACTTTCCACCTGCTTCCATAGAAAATACGATTTGATTGATTTAGACTTTCAACCAATCAAATTACAACCTCATTGGTTTGTCTCAAGCGTTCTTCACTCCATTTAGCAATTACTTCATGCGACAGTCGAGGCCGCATTTTTCTAGAAGGATCAAGAAAATGTCAGAAAAAACCACACGCCTGACCATACTCATCGACTCCCCCACCAAACAGAGACTGGAGGCGCTGTCCGAAGAGATTGACCTTACTATTTCCCAGGTCATTCGCAAGCTGATCAGAGACCATCTCCAGCAATATGAAAGTCCAATAGTTCCAAAGGCAATAGAACAGGCACGTGAAGACTCATCCACCTACACTTGACATATAATTTGGATTAACAGTCTCATCCCCGAGCCGCTGGGTTTCATTTACCCTTTCTTTTATTGGCGGGTCAATCAGCTATAAAACACGCAACCGTCCTTGAATATTTTAATTAACGGACATCCTATGCCTGTGAAACAGCAATTGCTCGATTGTTATGCTCTCCTGAGTAAAGACACCGATGAGTTAGCTGTCTCATCGGGCACAGTACAACCCTGCGTGCTATTTTTCTCGATCAGTGACAGCACAAAACGTGCATATGTTTTCCATGTCATCGCTGACAACTTCGAAGCGGCATGGCAAACAGGGGCGAATGAACTACAACGAACTCATGATCAGCTGTTGATGCAGTCGGGTAATAACCCTGAATGTACGTGGATACGTATTGAACGTGCAGTTAACGTGAAGCCAATCACTTGGGCAAAGCTCAACGAACGCTTCAAGCACCACAAGCGTAATTACTTTCGCAGTGGCATCGCGCTCGACAGTAATCTGCAAATAGCGCTCACCGAACAGGAACTGAACGCTAACGCAATCCTCTACGGCGGCAGCGAAATTGCCCATGCAACCTTCAATACAGGCAATTTTTCTGTCTATGCCAAACGCCGTTTTGCAGGGTCAACGGCATCGAACGCAATTGCCACGTTGCAACCCGATACCTTGGTCTATCTGTTCGACACGGCGGGCGTGTTCTGCGCCGAAGATGGCGTGCCCCATAGACTCAACAGCAACGCCGCAGAGGTCGGCTGGCGCACCCTGGCGGCCCTGGAGCCTGACGACGTCAGGCGGCCCATCTGCACCGCTGCCACGTATCTGGGGGAGCAGGTGCAGGACAGCGGCCAATTCGTCTACGGCTACTTTCCGTGTTTCGACCGACCGATCAAGAACTACAACACCCTGCGCCATGCCAGCAGCACCTACGCGATGATCGAAGCCTGGGCCTTGAACGGCGACGAGACGTTGAAGTCCGCGATTCAACGGGCATTGGACTATCTGACCCAAACGCTGATCAGGCCCAGCCTGCTGCCCGATGGTAGCGTGGCCGCCTTCCTGGTGGACACAGGCAACGAGATCAAACTGGGCGGCAACGCGGTATGCCTGCTGGCCCTGGTCAAGTACAGCGAAGTGACCGGCACCCGCCAGTATTTACCACTGCTGGAAGCCCTCGCCAACGGTATGGCCTGGATGCAGGACCCCACCACCGGTGCTTTCGTACACGTATTGAACGCCCATGACTTGAGCCTCAAAGAGCCGTTTCGCATCATCTATTACGACGGTGAGGCCGCGTTCGGACTGATGCGCCTCTATGGGCTGACCCACAATGAACGCTGGATCAATGTCGTAGAAA
Organism: Pseudomonas sp. FP2294; assembly: GCF_030687625.1. Taxonomy (NCBI): domain Bacteria; kingdom Pseudomonadati; phylum Pseudomonadota; class Gammaproteobacteria; order Pseudomonadales; family Pseudomonadaceae; genus Pseudomonas; species Pseudomonas sp. FP2294. Next base: position 764,635 of record NZ_CP117441.1, on the reverse strand, counting down.
AGGCCTTCGATTACTTCATCGGCAAAGAGCACTGGCGCGAGCATGATCACTGGCTCAGCTACTGTGTGAACGAGTTGACACGCTATCGCCCCGACGAGAAATACTTGCGCTTCGGCCTGAACAACGTCGCGGGCTACCTGGGTTTCGTCCAACAGCGCATTACCACCTTTCCCACCCTGCTCGAGCTGATGATGGCCGCACAGCAAATGCTGGAACGGATCGCACAACAGCCATCGCTACATCACCTGCTCCAGGACATTGACCTGCACGCTTTCTATCGGGCCTTGCACCATCGCGCCCGTTACCTGCTCAACGGTTATTTCTGGCCGGAGATAGCGATGTATTTCGCCAACCCGGCACGCATCGCCGGCGCATTCTTCATTCGGCATCACGCTTTCCGGGTGCGTATAGACGACGTCGAACACTACCTTTCCGGGCTGATTGCCTATCACCGGTATCTGCTGGATGGTGCGCCGCAAGTGAGCCAGCCTCCACCGACTGAAGCCACATCCGACTGGACCTGGGACGCCGTGACCGTGGCCCGTGTAACGCAAGGGACATGGGTACCACAGCCACCCTCGGACTGGAGGGCCACTGGCTTGACGCCCTCCATGCAGTTCTTCAAGCCGGGACGCATGCTCAATCGCCACCCCACCAAAGTCGGTCCGAACGAGGCGCAATCGGCCCTGCGCTGGGCACAGGCCAAGCCTGAGCGGCGGCCCTCGGCCTTCTTGTGCGTGGACCCGACCCCCTATCTGGACTGCGGCTTGCCGGCGCTGCAAGTCGCCGACACCAGCGAAGCGATGTTGCAGTTGGGCAGGCACGCCCGACAGCACTTCAGCGGGCAGGTGTTCGGCGTGACCGGCAGTTTTGGCAAAACCACGGTGGTGGCCATGCTCGCCCACGCGCTGAAACACTGGGGTGAGGTCGGACAAACCGAAGCCAACGCCAACCTGCCGCATGGCATTGCCTGGAACCTGGCAAGCATGCCCCCTGCAACTAGGTTCTGGGTTCTGGAAATGGCCGTGGGACGGATGCCTATCAACTCGGAACTGGTTCGCCCACACATCGCTATCGTCACCGGCCTGGCCCCCGCACACCTGGAATACCACGGCACGCTGGAGAACCTGGCCCGCAAGAAAAGCGCAATCTTCCGCTCCATGGCACCGGGCGGCCACGCGGTGCTCAACCGGGGCATGCCGTATTACGAGCTGTTCGCCCAGGCAGCAGAAACCGCGCGTCTGCAGGTGATCAGTTACGGCGAACACGTCGATGCGGATCTGCGCCTCCTGGATTGGCGCAGCGAATCGCAGCTGGTTTACGTCCGCGCGCAACGAGGCTCACAGGCACTCAACTTCACCCTGCAAGCCCGCGGCCGGCACATGGTACTCAACGCACTAGCGGTGCTGGCGTCGTTGTTCGCAGCGGGCCTGGAAGCTTGCCAGGCGCTCGAAATCCTGACTGGATTCGAACCCGTTGAAGGACGTGGCAATGTCATGCAGATCCCATGCGCGGGTGGTCATTTCCAGTTGATCAACGACGCCTACAACGCCAACCCAGGCTCCATGGCCGCAGCACTGCAATCCATGGCGGACCTCCCTTTACCCTCACGACACCGGGTGCTGGTATTGGGGGATATGCTGGAGCTCGGTCCTGACACCCTGCGTTATCACCTGGAGCTGGCCACACCATTGCGTATGGCAGCGCCACGCCATGTGCTGTTGTGCGGCCCATTGATGCGCGCGCTGTACCTCGAGCTGCGCGGTGAACTGTCGGTCCAGTGGTTCGAGAATGCCAAGGCGCTGAACCTGGCCTTGATGCAGAACCCGGCGCAGTGGTTTCAACCAGCAGATTGGGTGCTGGTGAAAAGCTCGGGCGGGACCGGTTTGTCGCAAGTCTGCGAGTGGTTGAGGACGATGGAGCAGACGGTTCTTGCCGAGTAACCCGCCAAGCGAAAAGCTTACTTTGCGCAGCCGGCCGCCGTTTTAAGCGCGATATCGTTGCGCAATTGATGAAACGCCGGCGCCACGGCGTCAGCCTTGATCAATTGCGCCCGATGCCCCGCTTTAATCAGCGCCTGGAAAAAGCCTTCCTGCAACACGAACGGCGCCACCTGATCATCGACGTTGCCTATCACGAACAGCTGCCGCTTGGGCGCTGCGACAATGCCTTCAATGTGCTGGCCGGGATCATAGGGGTGGAGTAATCCATTGGTGTCGCGTCCCGGCCTGGAAGGCAGGCCTTTGCTCTGGCGAATCATCTGCGCACGCTGCACCAGGGCGAACGCGCCGGAGCTCATCACCGCGCATTTCACATCGTCGCGCCCCAGGGTCAATAACGCAGCAGCCACGGTCGCGCCACCGCTATGGCCCAACAAAACATACTGCCCAATGCCGTGGAGCTCACGCAGTTCATCCAGAGCGCCATTCAGCGCCATGAATTCCCGGGCCTGGCGCCGCTGCCCATGATTGCCGCTGGAGCCGTAGGTACCAGGCCGAGCCACAATCACCAGCGGTACGCCAGCCCTTTTGCTCAGTGCTTTTGCCGCAATTACCTTGGCGGCCAGGGTGTTGCCGCGGATCGCCTCGGGCGCCTGATGCATCTCGATATTTCGATCACCATGGAACATGACGATCACCACTGGCGCATGATCGAGGATAGCCCCTGCAAAGTAGCGGATGCATTCCTCACCCTGGGCAAACTCGACCCACAATGCCGAGTCCGGGTCGCTACATGTCGCCTTGTCGGCGGACGTGTTCCAAGGCAAAGGCGCTGAGCTGTCGTCGAGCGCCAAGGCACAAGGCGCGCCGACAACACTCAACCCTAGCAGCAACAGCCTGAGGGCTTTGCCCATCAGCACGTCCTCTGTCAGCGCTCGCGCAAAGCTTCACGCGCACGGTTCATGGGCTTGATCAAGTAGTCGAGGACAGTTTTCTGCCCGGTCTTGATATCCACTGAAGCAATCATCCCCGGCACAATGGAGAACGACTTGCCAGCCTTGTTCTTCAAGGTGTCGGCGTCGGTGCGGATAAACACCCGGTAGTAGAAAACCTCGGGTTTGACTTCGTCCTGGATGGTGTCGGGCGAGATGGTCACCACCTTACCGTCCATGCCGCCATAAATCGCGTAGTCGTAGGCCGTGATCTTGACCTTGGCCACTTGGTCGGGATGGATAAAAGCGATGTCCCGCGGCGAAATACGCGCCTCGATCAGCAGTTGTTCATCCAGAGGAACGATCTGCATCAAGCGCCCATTGGGTGGGATGATCCCGCCGATGGTGGTGACTTCGATGTCTTTGACGATACCGCGGACCGGAGAGCGCAAGGTCAAGCGAGTCACTGAATCCGAGCGCCCGCGCATGATCGATGACAGCGTCTCGACATCGGCATTCGCCTTGGCCAGTTCCTCACCGGCGCGCACCATGTAATCGGAGCGGGCCTGGGTCAGCTTCATCTCCAGCTCTGCCTTCTGGCGTTTGAGGCGCAGTACTTCAACACTGCTGGCGGCACCGACTTTGGCCAGGTTCTGGGTAATCTCCAACTCGCTGCGCACCAGCCCCAAGGATGAACGTAAACCCGCCTGGGTGTCCTCCAGCCCCTTGCGCCGGGTACTGAACAAATCGGTTTCGGCTCGGATCAACTCGGGGTGGCGCTGTAGTTCAACAGGAAACACCAAAGGTTTGCTGTTCACCTCTGCCTGCAAACGCGCGACGCTGGCCAGGGATGCCCGGAACTTGGAAGCGCTTTCATCGAAGTTGGATTCGGTCTTGGTCGGGTCGAGTTTCGCCAACGTCTGGCCACTGTTGACGATATCGCCCTCGGTCACGTTCAGTTCAGTGACGATGCCGCCTTCCAGGGACTGGATAATTTGCTCGCGGGAGGTTGGGATTACCTTGCCGCTGCCAGTCGAAACCTCATCGATCTCAAAAAAATAACCCCACGCACCAAACGCAACCAACAGGACAAACACCCAGAAAACCACCCGCGTCGAGCGCACTACTGTGTTGTCATCAACACCGTCGTTATAGGGTTGGGCGCCCTTGTTCTCGAGGCCCAACAGCGGAATTCTTTTGCGCTCATGGGTGTTCACTGATTCTTCCCCTTGGTTTTGGAAAGCCGGGCAATCGCGTTGTCCTTGGTGTCATCGACAAGGATCTGTCCGTTGTCGACGACGATGATCCGGTTCACCAGACTCAACACACTCATGCGGTGGGTCGCGATGACCAGCGTGCGGTGGGCCGCCCACTTGTCCAGGTTGTGGATCAATTGGCGCTCGGTCGCTTCATCCAGAGACGCCGTGGGTTCGTCCAACAGGACGATGTGCGGCTGACGGATGATCAAGCGCGACAGCAGCAACGATTGACGCTGCCCGCCTGACAGTCCGAGGCCGCCTTCCAGAATCATGTGGTCCATGCCGTCGGCGAACTTACCGATAAAGTCCGCTGCGCCCGTCAACGCCAGCGCCTGGAGGATTTCCTGATCAGAGGCATGGGGCGCACCCATGATCAGGTTGTCTCGCAGAGTGCCGTGGAACAGGCGCGAGTTTTGCGTCATCAGCCCGACATCCCGGCGCACGTCCGCCGGGTCGATATGACCGAGCGCGACCCCATCGAGACTGATGCTGCCGCTCTTCAGATCGAGCATGCCGGCCAAGGCCTGCAGCAAGGTGGATTTGCCTGCACCATTGCGACCGAGAATGGCGATGCGCTCACCCGGTTGTATCTGCAAGTCCGCCACCAGCAATGCCGGCGCCGGCGCATCGTCGGAATACTGGAATGCCGCCTGCTTGAGAACGTAATGGCCGCTCACCACTGGCAAGTGCACGCGCTTGCTGCCTTCGGCATGGTCCACCGGCAATTCCATGAGCCGGTTCAGGCTTTGCAGGGCCACCTTGGCCTGCTGCCAGCGGGTCAACACCTGGGTGACCTGCGACATCGGCGCCATCATGCGCGAGGCCAGGATCGAGGCCGCCACCAAACTACCGGTGGTCATGTCACTGGCCATAACCATCGGTGCACCGAACACCACCACCACGGCAAACACTGAACCTTGCACGTTGTTGGTCCAGGCCATCAGCTTGTTGGTCAACATCCGCAGCCGCAGGCTGGCGTCGCCACAGGTGGCGTTGTAGTGATTCCACTGGTGCTCGAAGCGCTGCTCGGCTTGCAGCGCCTTGATATCGTCCAGGCCCTGAATGGTCTCCACCAACATGGCGCTGCGCAACGAGCTTTCGCGCATGGATTGGTTGGCCAGCACTGCGAGTTTCTTCTGCGACAACACACCAGGCACCACCAGAAACAACACTGCCACCATCGGCACCGCTACCAGAGGCCCGGCGATCAGCCAGTAAATCACCAGGAACAACAGAAAAAACGGCAAGTCTGCCAAGGCCGTTGCCGTACTGGAGGTGATCAATTCACGCAGTTGCTCCAGTTCCTTGAGCTGGGAAATGAACGAGCCGGTGGACTTGGGCCGGGCGCTGTTACGCAGGCGAATGGCATGCCCGAACACCAGGTCGGACACTCGCATGTCTGCCCGCTTGCCAAGCATGTCAGTGATCCGCACGCGGGTGATGCGCATGATGAAGTCGAACACCAGCGCCAGCATGACACCACCAAACAACACATACAGGGTGGGCATCGACTCGGCCGGGATGACCCGATCGTACACCTGCATGGAAAACAGCACCCCGGCCAGTCCGAGCACACTGGTCACCAGCGAAGCCAGCATGACATAGCCATAAGGCCGCATGTCCCGCAGCACGATGCCTTTGAACCAGTCCTTCTCATAAGGTTTGATGTAGTCATCGACGCGAGTATCGCGTACGGCACTCATGGGTCGCAAAATCACGCTCTTGCGCGCCGAGTCGAGCAACTCCAGGCAACTGAGCCGGCTTTGCAGACCGCCATCGCCACTGTAGGCGATGCCCACGTGCTCGCCATCGCCCAGGGTTTCCAGGACGCCGACCTGGCCGTCACTGAACTGCAAGATCATCGGCAGTTGCCGCTGCATCAAGGTCGAGGCGTTGAAGTCGGCGATCGCACAGTTTAATCCGGCCTGGCGGGCCATCTGCCGCACCACGTCTTCCACCGAAGCGCCTTCGGTCCACTGCGCGGCAAGCCGGACACTTTGCGCCGAGCACTCCAGTCGGTAATGCCGGGCGATGCTCAGTACCGCCTCCAGCCACACCTCATAATCGAACGCCGGCGCCGGATCGGGTGCCGCGTCCACTGCACTCATGTCGCCCTCAAGCATCACGGCATCATTCATGGCCGAATCTCCACACCTTGCAAGGTGCTGTTATCTAGATGGAACGCCGCGCGCAACCCGCCGGTGTTGTAGAGACAGTCGATTTTCAGGCGCCGCAGGTCAGCCGCGGTGTTTTCCCGGTCCATGCGGGCCTGGTGGATTTCCTGCTCGGCATTGAGCAAGTCCAGCAGCGGCCGGGTGCCCAGTTCGAGGTACTGCTGACGATAAAGGTCGCGGGTCTCGGAAATGCTGCGCTCACGAAAATCCAGGGTGGAGAGCCGCTGGGCCAGACTCGAAATCTGATCCCGCGCTTCCAGCAGCCCCTGGCGTACAGCGAGCCGGGCGGCGTCGTTGGCCGCTTCGGCAGAACGCAGGGCTTGTTGTGCGGCGGACTTGCGCGCAGTAATGGCGCCGCCCTGGTACAACGGCATCTTCACGTTGAGGAACACACCGTAGCGGGTCCGGTCCCGACCGCCGGGGATGCCGGTGTCGTCGTTGTTGTCCAGATACTGAGTCACCGATGGGTCCAACGATACAGTCGGCAACGCTTGCGCCCGGGCCTGGGCGATCAGTGCCAAGGCATCGGTCCGTTGCGCCTGGGCAATCAACAGCGCCGGGGTGACCGCTTCATCAGGCGCCAGACCTTGACAGGATTGCTCCAGGCTCGCCGGAAAGTCCTGCGTAACGCTCACCGGCGACTGCGCCCCCAGCAAGCTGCTCAAGGCGCTGCGCCAGCGATTGAACTGCGCCTGCAGTTGTAACTGTGTCGCCTGCGACGCCTCGACTCGCGAACGTGCCTGGATCAGGTCTGAGCGGGTGCTGGCGCCCATGTCGCTGCGTTGCTTGGCCAGTTGCGCAATCGCCGAAATGCCCTTGATCTGGTCACCCGCCAGCGCCACCAGCAGTTGCGAACGCTGCAACTCGATCATGGCGTACGAGGTATCACGGGCCACTTGGTCGATTGACAGCAAAACCGCCGCCTGACTGCCACTGACCCTGGCCAGAGCACTGTCCACGGAACTGGACACCTTGCCGAAGTCGTAGAGCATCTGCGATGCCGACAAGGAAAAGGTCTGGCTTTGGCCGTTGCCACTCAGTCCGCTGTCGTAGCCGGAATTGAAACCGCCGCTCACTTGCGGGTAGTAACCGGAACGGGCAATGGTCACGTTCTCATTCTGCTGGTACAGCTGACCGATCGCCTCGGCAATGGCCGGGTGCCATTCCACGGCTAATTGAATAGCCCGTGTCAGGTCGAGGTTTTTCGGTATGGTCCGTTGCGGTGCCACCGGTGCGCTGACGCCCGTTGGACCACCCGGTAAATTCGTGCCCAAGTCACTGGGGCTGATGATGTTGACGCTTTCTTCGTCGTCGATAAACGACTTGGCCATGACCTGCCCTGTCGCCGGTGCAGTCAATGCCGCTGCCAGGAAAACCGCAGACAGCTGTTTAGCCAGGCTCTTGTACCTCACGTCACGTCCCCTGCTTGTTATCAACTTGTTGGGTACAACCATGGACCGTGACTGACACCTGTCACGGTCCATCGCTGCATTACCGTTGGTGAGGGAAACCGGGCCTTGCGGCCCGGCCGTCGGGTGCGTGGTTACACCACGCTGATGCCGCTTTGTATCCAGAGCTGATGGGTCTCATCTTCCTGGCTCGTGTAGATCACGTACTCCAGACCGTTCTCTACCTGAGTCGCACCAGCAGACCAGTCGCCTGTCAGATGAACGCTGTCCTGATCATCGCCCTGGATCATCAAGCGATCCGACTCGGGGCCTGTGATGGATACCAAGTCCTCCAGGCTCAACGTCAGTTCAACCGCGCTGACGTCGTTCAGGTCAATGCTCTGCACACCGCTGGCAGTGCCGATCAGGTCGCTCAGGTTGATGGCAGCATCACCCCCCTCCCACAACCACCCCTCTGCCCCCGCGCCACCATCGACGTGGGTGAAGTCAGTGCCGTCGACTACCACAGGGTCGTCGCTGCCACTGTCTGCGCTGCCTTCAGTGCCCGCACTGTCATCGCCTGACGCGGCCTCATCCACCATGATGCTGGCGGCGGCGAAACCGGCGCCCTCAGTGGCAGGTGAACCAGGGTTGGCGTCGTCCCAGACCAGATCGCGATCTGGCGAGTCGATGCGGATGTACAGATTGGCCGTGTCCTCCTGGCCGGCGGGTGTGGTGAGCTTGTAGGTGAATGTATCCACCTGGCCGATGTCCGCAAGCGCCAGACCCGGGGTTGGCGTGTAGCTATAGGAACCATCCGCTTGCAACGTCAGCGTGCCGTAGAGCCCCTGGACTTGCGCTCCAGCTTGACCAGGTATGACGTAGAGCCCGTTGACCAGCACACTCAGGACGGTCAGCGTCGAGCCGAGGCTGTCTGCTGGCGATAGATCACTGAGTTCAAGGACATTACCCGTTGCGGCGACTGCAGCCCCCGTGACGAACTCGGTCAGGTGGGTAGTGGACAACGTCAGGTCAACCGTCACAGTTCCGGCCGATACAAGCGCACCAGTCGTCGACGTCACTCGGTACTCACCCGCATCCAGCCCCGTGAAGGTATGAGCGGCCGTAGTCGTGGTCTGCTGCGTTGTCCAGACACCGTCGATCAGTTTCTGCAGGTTGATGGTCGTCGTAGGCAGCACACCGATACCTACGAAGCTGCGGCTGATTTCCAGCTCTGCCGTCGTATCGACAGCGACCACAAAGCTCTCGCTGGTATCTGTAGTGCTCCCGATTACTGGCGGCGAGTAGCTCAGCTCCGTCAGGCTTTGCGTTTCGACCAGGTTGTCGATATCGACCTGTGCAGCACCGATATCATCCGTGGCAACAACATCCACGACACCCGGTGCCGCTGGATCGGTAGGACTCCAGACAATCGTCGTATCGTTGCTGTCTATGCGGATGTACAGGTTGGCCGAAGCCACACCGCCAGCCGCCGTCACCAGTTGATAGGCGAAGCTATCGACCTGACCAATGCTCGCCACATCGCCATTTGGCGTGTAGCTGTAATCACCATTGGCAAAGATCGTCAGCTCACCGTACTGCCCTTGCAGGACCGTACCGACCGTCGCGTCTGCATCGACAAACACGCCGCCGACTTCAACCTGTACTGTCGCATCACCCAGAGCCCCCGTGGAGTCCGGTTGCCCATTGAAACCTGGGTCGGTGATGACGTTACCTTCAACATCAGCGCCGGGTTCGACAATGAAGTCGGTCAGGCTTGCGTTATCGACACTCAGGCTAGCCGTTGCAGAAGCCCCAACCGCTACCAGGTTCGGGTCAAGGCTGAGCGTGAAGCGATATTCACCTGCGGCCAGACCGTCGATTTGCGCGGTCGTACCCGAACCGAACAGCCCCAGCAGATCGAGCAGGCCCGTACCACCGCTAGCCTGGTCGATACCGACCCAGCCGCCAGCACCATCGCTGACTTCAAGCACTCCAGTAAAGCCACCACCCAAGACAGACAACAGGTCCCCTTGACTGAAGGACAGGTTCAGCGTCCCGGAACTACCAGCATCCACAGAGAACTCTTGAGTCAGCGAAGGCTCCCCGACCTGGATACCACCGACTCCCAGCAACGTGAATACTCGCATATCGTCCAGTGCTGTCTGCGTAGTCACCGGCGTAACGATGAGTTCAGCAGTACCGACGTCGTCGGTTGCTTCCAGGTCGGCGTCAGCATCCGCGTCAGCGTCGGCATCGGCGTCAGCGTCGGCGTCCGCATCGGCATCGGCGTCCGCATCGGCATCCGCGTCGGCGTCGGCGTCCGCATCAGCATCAGCATCAGCGTCAGCGTCGGCGTCGGCGTCGGCGTCAGCATCGGCATCGGCATCGGCATCGGCGTCAGCGTCCGCGTCAGCGTCCGCGTCGGCGTCAGCGTCAGCGTCAGCATCGGCATCAGCATCGGCATCGGCATCGGCGTCCGAATCCGCATCCGCGTCGGCATCGGCATCCGCGTCGGCATCAGCATCAGCGTCAGCGTCAGCGTCAGCATCAGCGTCGGCGTCGGCGTCGGCGTCGGCGTCAGCATCGGCATCCGCGTCGGCATCGGCATCCGCGTCGGCATCGGCATCCGCGTCGGCATCAGCGTCAGCATCGGCATCGGCATCGGCGTCGGCGTCGGCGTCGGCGTCGGCGTCAGCATCGGCATCGGCATCAGCGTCAGCGTCAGCATCGGCATCGGCATCAGCGTCGGCATCGGCATCCGCGTCGGCATCAGCATCAGCATCAGCATCAGCATCAGCATCAGCATCAGCATCAGCATCAGCGTCAGCGTCAGCGTCAGCATCAGCATCGGCGTCGGCGTCGGCGTCGGCGTCGGCGTCAGCATCGGCATCGGCATCGGCATCGGCATCCGCGTCGGCATCGGCATCCGCGTCGGCATCAGCGTCAGCGTCAGCATCGGCATCGGCATCCGCGTCGGCATCGGCATCCGCGTCGGCATCAGCATCAGCATCAGCATCAGCATCAGCATCAGCGTCAGCGTCAGCATCAGCGTCAGCGTCGGCGTCAGCATCGGCATCGGCATCGGCATCGGCATCAGCATCAGCATCAGCATCAGCGTCAGCGTCAGCGTCAGCATCGGCGTCGGCATCGGCATCGGCATCGGCGTCGGCATCAGCGTCCGCATCAGTTTCATCAATGTCGTGTGCAACTACCGAGCTTGGGCCGGACTCGTTCCCCGCCGCATCCTTCAGTGTCACTCCCAGCGTTTCGCCGTTGACCTGAGGGATGTCCAGCGTGACCTGGAAGTTACCGTCAGTACCGACTGTGCCCGTCCCGATCACGTTGCCAGCGGCATCCTTGACCGTGGCGGTTGAACCCGGCTCGCCCTTGCCACTGACGGTGGTGCCATCCGTGCTGACGGCCAAGTCTGTTGGCGCATCGGGCGCTGTGGTGTCGCCCGCGCTGACAGTGCCAGTCGGCGACTCATTGCCTGCAGTGTCTTTGAGGCTGACCTGCAGGGTCTCGCCATTGGTTTGTGGCGTGTCCAGCGTGACCTGGAAGTTACCGTCAGTACCGACCGTGCCCGTCCCGATCACGTTGCCAGCGGCATCCTTGACCGTAACGGTTGAACCCGGCTCGCCCTTGCCACTGACGGTGGTGCCATCCGCGCTGACGGCCAAGTCTGTTGGCGCAGCGGGCGCTGTGGTGTCGCCGGCTACGACAGTGGCGGGCGGTGACTGATTGCCCTGAGCGTCCTTGAGGGTGACCTCCAGGGTCTCTCCATTGGTTTGTGGTGTATCCAGCGTGACCTGGAAATTACCGTCAGCGCCCACAGGACCGGAGCCGATCACATTGCCAGCAGCATCCTTGACGGTCACCGTAGTGCCCGGTTGCCCTTTGCCGATGACGCTCTTGCCATCGGCACTGACGGATAAACCAGTTGCTGCACCCGGTGCCGCCGTAACTCCCCCACCGGTACCGCCGCCACCGCCACCACCGCCACTGCTGCTGATTGCGGCCACTGCACCACCCACGGCAAGGAGGCTAAGCCCCCAGAGTACCCAGTCCGGTACCGCGCTATCTGCCACTATGCCTGCCGCGGCCAGGTCGTCGAGCGTAGAGATCTCGCTGAATGTAAAGCCCGAATACGGCGATGAATAGTTGCCCAACAGCAACGTTCCGTCAGCGTTAGTCATTACCAGCTGGTTAGCCGCACCGTCAGCGCCAACTACAAAAAAATTCTGAATGGTGATGGTTTCTCCAGACTTTAGCGTCACCACCAAGTTCTGACCGGACTGCTGAAAGGACTGAACGCTTTCAGGCCCAACGGGTAGTTTGACAATGCTTGTGCCCTTCAGGCTGACATTGCCAAGCGTATGCTCCGTTGCCGCTCCCGTTGCTTTATCGACAATTGTTATATTTTTCATCTCACACCTGTTCTCTCTTCGATAAATGGACACACAGATTTCAGCGCGAGCGAATACTCCACGACGGTAATAACCGCCGAGCGCTCAACTTTATTTTTGCGTTATTGAAAACCAACCAGGTGCCAGTAGTTTCAGCCCACACCGGTCTCTTCACGGAGTTGCAGGCGCATTCCCCTTTGATTGCAAAGCGCGGGAGTCTCAAGGCGTGATGTGAACAGGGTTCTTGAAGGGCGTTGCGCTAGCACTTTTGTCGTGCATTGCGCCATTGTCATGAGGTCATGCAGAGAGATGCCGGACTGTCGTGGAGCCATTGGCAAAGGGCGACCGCTGGCCCAGAGGTGCAGTAACGAGCAGAGACGGCGGGCCAGTTTTTGTGCTCTCTCGAGCTCCCTGGCCTCGGCAACCTGTTCGGTTGCAAGCCCGAAACTATTTGATGTACGCATCCATTCATCAACCATCTCAGATACACCCGCACAACTTAGAAAAATTACAGCTATTCGGTTGTGACTTTCGAGGCACAACAACAGTGCCAACACTTGCCTGATCGATACTAGCGGGGAGGAAACTCAACATCAAAGGAGAAAACAAGCACGATGCAAACACTTACTAAACATAAGTGTTTGTTCTGTTAACCCATCGCATACCTACGTTAAATAACCCATACACCCGTTATCAAAGGATGATAATCACATGTGACTACAGGGCTAACCCCATGAATATTCGATGAACAGAATCACAAACTTTACTAAAATAAAAAGAAATTGTAATACTTTATTTCGCAACTTTAATAACCCACTAAAAACCCTTCCAACTAAATAGTAGATTAGTGATATAAACCCCATATACCGCTGTAAATACGAAATAAATGGCAAGCGACAAGGCTTGCCACATTTAGTTCTTTCAGGATGGGAAGTTGGCCAGTATTTGATGAGCTGACCAGGCTGGCTCAGCCACAGACGACCGCTACGCACAAGAAGTGCTTCGGCTAACGCTGACCAACGGAGGGAGTTGAATATCTCGTTGAGAAACAACGGAGATGGAAGGGATCGGAACTGTGTACAGCGCCAAAAAACCGAGAACCCGCCCGACGCAAGTTCTCGGAAAAAACCTATTGGGGTTTGCGGTAGCTGTTAATGATTGCCGAGAAGTCCTTGCTGCCTTCCCCACGCTGGCTCATCGCCTGATACAACTGCTGGGCCACCGCACCGAGAATTACCGGCTGGTGCGCCTGACGCGCTGCCTCAGTGGCCAGCCCAAGATCCTTGAGCATCAGTTCCGCACCAAAACCACCGGTATAACCACGAGACGACGGTGCCGTCTCGATAATGCCCGGCCATGGGTTGTACGTGTCGGAACTCCAGCAACGCCCGGTTGAACTGTTGATGATCCCGGCCAGCACTTTTGTGTCGATACCCAATGCATCGCCCAGGGCCATGGCCTCGCTGACGCCGACCATGGTGATGCCCAGCAGCAGGTTGTTGCAGATCTTGGCGATTTGCCCGGTGCCGACTTCACCGCAATGCACGATGTTGCGGCCCATCTGCGCCAGCACCGGTTGCAGGGTAGCGAACAGTTCCGGGGTGGCGCCGACCATAAAGGTCAGCGTCCCGGCCTGCGCCCCGCCCGTGCCGCCGGAGACCGGCGCATCGGCCATCGCCACGCCGTGCTTGGCTGCCGCAGCCGCCACATCGCGGGCGGTCTGAGGGTCAATGGTGCTGCAATCCACGGCCGGCACGCCTTTGCCGATACCGGCGAGCACACCGTCTTCATTCAGCCAGACGCTGCGCACATGGGCGGCAGCGGGCAGCATGGTCAACACCAGTTCGGCGCCTTCGGCTGCTGCGCGCGGTGAGGCACTGATGGTGCCGCCCAATTCGGCCAGTTCCTTGAGCACGGTCTGGTTCAGGTCAAACAGGTTCAGCGCGTGGCCAGCCTTGATCAGGTTGCGGGCCATGGGTGCGCCCATGTTGCCCAGGCCGATAAATGCAATTTTCATGGTCGTCTCCTTGATCAACGCAGGTTGATGGTGGTGTTGACACCATCATTGACGCTGTCGTCGTCGAACCAGCGGCTGGTGACGGTTTTGGTCTGGGTGTAGAACTGCACCACTTGCTTGCCGTACGGGCCCAGGTCGCCGAGTTTCGAACCACGGGAACCGGTGAAGCTGAAGATCGGCACTGGCACTGGGATCGGGATGTTGATGCCGACCTGGCCGACGTCGATTTCGCTCTGGAACTTGCGCGCCGCCGCACCGCTCTGGGTGAACAGGCCGGTGCCGTTGCCGAACGGGTTGGCGTTGACCAGGGCGATGGCTTCGTCGAGGGTATCGACTTCCAGCACCACCAGCACCGGGCCGAAGATTTCCTGGGTGTAGATCTGCATATCGGTGGTCACGCCCGAGAACAGGGTCGGGCCGACGAAGTTGCCTTGCTCGAAGCCCGGCACCTGGATGTCGCGGCCGTCCAGTTCCAGCTTGGCGCCTTCTTTCACACCGCTTTCGATCAGGTCGAGGATACGCGCCTTGGCGCGCTTGGAAATCACTGGGCCCACGTCGGTCCCGGCTTCGCTGCCGGCGTTGACTTTAAGCTTCAGCGCCAGGGCCTTGAGGTCCGGCAGCCACTGCTTGGCCGCGCCCACCAGCACCACCACCGAGGTGGCCATGCAGCGCTGGCCGGCCGCGCCGAAACCAGCGCCAACCAGTGCGTTAAGCGTCTGTTCACGGTTGGCATCGGGCAGCACCACCGCATGGTTCTTCGCGCCCATCATCGACTGCACGCGCTTGCCGTGCTTGCCCGCCAGGTCGTAGACGTGGGTGCCGACGGCGGTCGAGCCGACAAAGGACACGGCCTTGATATCTTTGTGGGTGCACAGAGCATCCACCACATCCTTGCCACCGTGGACCACGTTCAACACACCGGCCGGCACCCCGGCTTCCAGCGCCAGTTCCACCAGCATCAGGGTCGACAGCGGATCCTGTTCCGAAGGCTTGAGCACGAAGGTGTTGCCGCAGGCGATGGCCATCGGGAACATCCACAGCGGGATCATCGCCGGGAAGTTGAACGGGGTGATGCCGGCGCAGACGCCGATGGGTTGGCGCAGGGTGTAGGTGTCGACGCCACCGGCGACGTTCTCGGCGAACTCGCCCATTTGCAGGGTGCCGATGGAGCACGCGTGCTCGACCACTTCCAGGCCACGGAAAATATCACCCTCGGCATCGGCAATGGTCTTGCCCTGCTCGGCACTGAGGACTACGGCAATGCGTTTGGAGTGTTCACGAATCAGCGCCTGCAGCTTGAGCATGATGCGCATGCGCGCGCCGATCGGCGTCAGCTTCCAGGTCTGGAAGGCGCGATGGGCAGCGTCGATGGCCGCGTTGACTTCATCGGCCGTGGCAAAGGGCACACGGGCCAGGACTTGTTGGGTCGCCGGGTTGACGATGTCTTGCCATTCGGTGGTCTTGGACTCGACCCATTCACCGTTGATCAACAGTTTGGCCTGTTTGACGGTGGTATCGGCAGACGTAAGCGATGCGTTCATTGTGGTCTCCAGATCTTGTAGTTATGCAGAGAGCCAAGGCGTGAAGCGCCTTGAGGATGAGGCGTTCGGACGATTTTTGGAGTATAGATGTGCAAACTTCCAATAAGAACCCACATAAAAGCCGGTCCAACATGCAAAAAAACATCACGTCTTTAGGCTCGCTGAACTGGGATGACCTGAAGTTTTTCCTCGAAGTGGCGCGTACCCGCAAGGCCAGCGTCGCTGCCAAGCGCCTGGCGGTGGACTACACCACCGTGTCGCGGCGCATCAGCTCGCTGGAAGGCTCGCTGGGCACCCTGCTGTTCGAGAAATCCCGGACCAGCGGGTTTGTGCTGACCAATGAAGGCCAGCGTTTACTGGGTTACGCCGAGTCCATCGAAAGCACCCTGCACATGGCCTGCGAACAAGTATCGGGCTCCGGCGTGGCGCTGTCGGGGCATGTGCGCATGGGCTGTACCGAAGGGTTCGGTAGTTTTTTCGTCACCCCGCAACTGAGCCACTTCGTCGATACCTACCCGGCGATCTCGGTCGACATCCTGCCCCTGCCCCACTTCATCAGCCTGTCCAAGCGCGAAGCCGACATCGTCATCGCCCTGGAACGCCCGGAACACGGGCCCTACGTGTGCTGCAAACTGTGCGACTACAAGTTGCAGCTGTACGCGACCCAGGAATACCTCGACCAGCACCCGCCCATCCGCCGCCCGGCCGATTTGGCCGACCATCCGTTTATCAGCTACGTGGATGACCTGGCGTTCAGCTCAGAGCTGCTGTACCTGGCCAATGTCGTCCCGGGCGCCAGCGCCAGCCTGCGCAGCACCAGCGTGATTGCGCAGTACGTGGCGGCGCAGCAGGGGCGCTCGCTGGCGATCTTGCCGTGCTTCCTGGCCGCGCAGGACTCGCGGTTGCTGCCGGTGTTGGGAGAGGAGATCAATATTACGCGGCAGTTCTGGATGTATTGCCGCGAAGACCTGCGCAAGCTCAAGCGGATTACCCTGTTGTGGGATTACATCCGGGAGGTGACGGAGCAGAACCAGGGGTTGTTGATGGGGGAGACGCGGGAGATGGTGTTTGCCGACTGAATGGCTGCTGCGGGCGCAGAACGTTGGGTCGGCACTGATAAGTGTGGGAGCGGGCTTGCCCGCTCCCAAAGTTGAGCGTGTTTGAAATTCAGACCGGCCTGTCGGCTCAGTCGGCGATCACTACAATCGACACCCGGCGATTCTCGGTACGGCCCGCAGAAGTGCTGTTGGAGGCCACCGGCTCGCTGCTGCCCAGGCCGCGCAGTTGCACGTTTTCTTCCTTCATACCCACGTCCACCAAGACCTTGCCCACGCTTTTCGCCCGGCGCAGGGACAGTTGCTGGTTGTAGGCTTCCTTGCCCGAGGCATCGGTGTGGCCGTCTACGCGCACGCGTTCGATGCCCACGCCGGTGAGGGCCTTGCCGATGCGTTCGACGATCTCGGTGCTGGGCGTGTTGAGTTTTTCGACGTCGCTGCCAAACAGCACTTTGCCCGACAGGCCAAACGCCCAACCTTCGTCGGTCAGTTCGAAGCCTTGTTGTTTGAGCACCGCCACTTGCACCGGGGTCAGGCCTTTGGGGGGGGGAGTCTGGCAGCCACTCAGGGCCAGTAGCGCAATAAACAAGGTGATAAACAGAACGCGTGTGTTAGCAAACAAGGGATCAACTCCTGTGTTGAACATTGGCAGCGGGGTGCTCCGACTCCGCCGTGTGCTGGCCGCCCTGGGAAAGGCGTTTGGCCTGGTACATCGCCACATCGGCGGCATTGAGCAAGGCGCCGGGAGTGGCACCATGATCGGGATATACCGCGATACCGATACTGAGTGAGGTCAACACTTCGGTGTTGCCCGGCAGCGGGATGGGCTGGTCCATGCTGGCGATGATTTTGTCGGCGATGCGCTGGGCATCTTCGAGCTTGTGCAGGGGCGAGAGCAGGATGGCGAACTCGTCACCGCCCAGGCGGGCCACCAGGTCGCTCTCGCGCAGTTGCGCCCGCACGCGCGCGGCGACCGCAACCAGGACGGCGTCACCGGCGGCATGCCCGAAATTGTCGTTGATGTCTTTGAAGCGGTCACTGTCGAGGAACAGCACCGCCACTCGCTCGTTGAGCTTGGCCGCGCTGCGCAAGGCGCGAATCAGGCGGCCCTCAAAGAAGGCGCGGTTGGGCAGCCCGGTCAGGCTGTCATGGCTGGCCTGGTGGGCAAGGGTTTCGTTTTCGCTTTGCAGGTGGGTTTGCCAGGCTTCCAGCTCGTCAAGCAGGGCATTGAAGTCGTTGCCCAGGCTGTCGAGCTCGGCGATCTGCGCCGGCGGCACACGGCGGTCGAAGGCCCGCTCGCTGCGCGCAGCGTGGGCGACGTCGGCCAGGCTGTGCAGGGGGCCGATAATGCCGCGCAACATGCGCCGTGCCAGGTAAATCGCGACCCAGCCACTGATAGCGGTACAGATGATGATCCCCGCCAGGCCACTGAGCAAAAAGCGCAACAGGCTACCGCCGTGGCCACTCAACTCGACGGTGCCAATTTTCTGGCCTTGATGCAGGATCGGCTGGCTGATGGGCTCTTCCAGCAGCGTGTGGGCCAACTCCAGCTCGATCCTGGACAGCACCCCCGTTTCCGGACGCACCCAATGGGCCAGGGTGTTGCCGTTGAGGTCCAGCACCCGGGCTTCAGCGACTTCTTCAGTGGAGGCAATCAGCGCCAGGGCTTCGGTGGCCGCCACGCGGTCCTTGAACACCACTGCGGCTCCTACGGTGTAGTTGATCGAGCGGGCGATCAGGTGCAGGTTGTGGTCGGCATATACCCGTAGGGCCAGCACCCCCAGCAGGGTCAGGGAGACGCTGGCCATGGCTACGGCCACCAGCGCCACACTCAGGTGCCCGCGACCAAGGACCGAACGTAATGTAGGGCGGGTTTTGGCGTTACGCAGCTTCATGGCTCCGGCGCCCGACGACGGGATAACTGCAGGACGCTGGGATGGATGCGCACACCGCTGCGGGCGACGGAGTCGAGGTTGACCTCGAACGAGACTTGCTCATCAGTGACCCGCAGGCAAAACAGG
The DNA here is from genome assembly GCF_030687625.1 of Pseudomonas sp. FP2294. Lineage (NCBI taxonomy): Bacteria > Pseudomonadati > Pseudomonadota > Gammaproteobacteria > Pseudomonadales > Pseudomonadaceae > Pseudomonas > Pseudomonas sp. FP2294. The sequence goes on along the minus strand of NZ_CP117441.1, from coordinate 745,899 downwards.
CTACCCACAGTGCATTGATCGCCGCCTTCGCTGATGCTCAGCACCGGATGGCCAGTCAACGCGGTGAACAGGCGGCCACGCTCGTCAGGAGTGAGCTTGCCGATGTACAGCGCGTCGCACGCATTGACGATATTGGGGTTGTCCGCCAGCAAGCGCTGGACCACCACCGGCCGGCCGGTGGCCTGGGTGGTACCCTTGACCAGGTCGTCGGTGTATTGGGTCGGGCCAACGATGCACAACCGCAGTTGTGCGGGCTCCACCGGCCAACGGGCGTAGCTGAGAATCCCCAGTACCACCTGGGTGACGGCCTGGGCCCGCTGGTCGGCTGCACTGGCTGTGGGCGCCTGGGCAAAAGCCAGAGGCGTGACGAGACACAAAACGGCCGATAGCAGCAATCGTCTCCAGCTCCAACTACGCTCTGCGGGCGAGACAGCCACGTTCATGCAGCGATTCTCTATGATCTTCTCGGGATAATGCCGCAACGATAGCATATTGGCGGAAACCCCATCGAGACGGGCTCTAGGTAGATTCTGCCATTCATCACGAAAAACCCGACATATCGGTCAGGTTTTTCCCACATTCTCACGCACCCAACTCCAACATCAGCCCGCTCAACCGTTTTACCTTGCGCCGCACCGCCTCTTCGAAAACCCCGCCACGGGTCTCGATCAAGCTGAAGCGATCCTTGGCGCGGGTGATGCCGGTGTAGATCAGCTCCTTGGTCAGTACCGGGTTCAGTGCATCCGGCAAGATCAAGGCCGTGTGGGCAAACTCCGAGCCCTGGGACTTGTGCACGGTCATGGCGTAGACGGTTTCCACATCATTGAGGCGGCTGGGCAGCACAAAGCGCACTCCGCCCTGGCCATCGTTGCGCGGGAAGGCCACGCGCAGCACCTGCGGCCCACCGTCGCTTTCGGGCAGCTTCAAGGCGATACCAATGTCACCGTTCATCAAGCCCAGGCCATAGTCGTTGCGGGTCATCAGCACCGGGCGGCCTTCGTACCATTGCTGGTCGCTGTCGATCAGCCGGGCCTTGAGCAGCGCCGCGGTGATGCGCTGGTTGAGGCCTTCCACGCCCCAAGGGCCCTTGCGCACCGCGCACAGCAACTGGAAGGCATCGAAGGCTTGCAACAACTGGCGCGCCCAGTCGGTCCAGCGCGAGTCGTCGCGGGGTGTCTCGGCTGCCGGGCGCGTGGTGCGCAACAGGTTCAGGTAGTAGCGATAGCCCTGGGCATCGCTGCCCTGCCCGTCCAGCACCAGGCGCTCCAGGGCGCGGTCATGCTCGCCCTTGAGGTGCAGGCAAAACAGGTCGTGGCTGCCGGCGTCCAGCAGTTGGCGAGCCTGCTCGGGGTTTTGCTGGTTGACCCAGCGCGCCAGTTGGCCGATGCCGCTGCCTTCGCCGAAACGCCGGGAATAACGCAGCATGACCACTTGTTGCGCCAGCGGATGACTGGCCTCGAGATCCTCCAGCAGGCCGCTGCCCGCCAGGGTCTCGCCACTGACGTTTTCCAGCCATTGGCGGGTGTCGGGGCTGTACCAACCCGCTTCGGCATCGCGGCACAAATCGCCGAGCACCGCGCCGGCTTCCACCGAGGCCAATTGGTCCTTGTCCCCCAACAGTACCAGGCGCGCATGGGGCGGCAAGGCATCCAGCAGGTTGGCCATCATTTCCAGGTCGATCATCGAGGCTTCATCCACCACCAGCACATCCAGCGGCAACAGGTTGCCCGCGTGATGGCGGAAATGCCGGGTGCCGGGGCGGCTACCCAACAGGCGGTGCACGGTGGTGACCTCGGTGGGGATTTTTTCGCGCACAGCGTCGGGCACTTGCAGCGAGCGTACTTGCTGGCTGATGGATTCGGTCAAGCGTGCCGCCGCCTTGCCGGTAGGCGCCGCCAGGCGGATGCGCAAGGCCGTGCCCTGCTCCACTGCGGGTGCCTGCAGCAAGGCCAACAGGCGCACCACCGTGGTGGTCTTGCCGGTGCCGGGGCCGCCGGTGACGATGCTGAACGCACCGCGCGTGGCCAGGGCACAGGCGAGTTTCTGCCAATCGACCACGCCGTCCGGGGGCGGTTGGTCGAACAGGCCATTCAAGCGCTGGGGCAGGTCGGCCGAGACCGCTTCCTGCACGGCAAGACGCTGACGCAAGGCGCTGTCGATGCGTCGCTCATAGGTCCAGTAACGCCGCAGATACAGGCGCTTGCCCGACAATACCAATGGCCGGCTTTGCGCCGCCGCACTGCCATCGACGGCCAGCGCCACCAGCGGGCTTGCGGCCAGGGCATGGCACCAATGGGCGCCGTCCAGGCCCTCGAGCAATTGCGAGGGCAGCAGCATCACGCCACTTGAAAGATCCCCTTCTGGGGGCAGCGACAGAGCGAAATCCGGGGCCTTCAGGGTTTCGAACAGGTCCAGGCACACATGGCCGTGGCCCAGTTGGTGACTGGTCAGGGCAGCGGCCAGCAGCATCAGGGGATCGGCCTGTGGATCCAGTTCGTGGAGAAAGCCGACGAACGCCTTGTCCAGCGCCCGCAGCCAGCCGCGCTCGACCCAGCGCTCCAGCAGGTGCATTAGGTCGTCAGCGCGATCCAGCGGTGCCAGTGCCTCCAGCGGCATTGTCGAGAGGCTCATAGCAGGACTCCTTGTTCCCAGGCCGGTTCGACCTTGGGCGGTTGCGGCTTGCCCTGGAACAGCAGGTCCAGGCGTTCGATCAGCTCCCGTGGCGGCCGGGTGAAATACGCGCCCTGGCTCACGGCTTGGCTACCGCGCAGGAACAGATAGAGCGCGCCGCCCACATGCCGGTCGTAATCGTAATCCGGCAGGCGCGCCTTGAGTTGGCGATGCAGGGCCAGCAGGTAGAGGACATATTGCAGGTCGTAGCGATGGTCGAGAATCGACTGTTCCATGGCCTCACGGGTGTAGGCCGCGTCGTCGGCGCCGAGCCAGTTGGATTTGTAGTCAGCCACGTAGTAGCGGCCGTCATGTTCGAAGGTCAGGTCGATAAAGCCCTTGAACATGCCATTGAGCAACACCGGCTCGGCGGCGACCCGCGACACGCCGTCATGGGTGTATTGGCAGACCAGTTGGTCGAGGGCGAGCACATCGACTTTGTGGCTGGCGAACCAGAACTCCATTTCAATCTGATACTGCTGCAGGTCGCTCAGGGTCACGGAGGCCTGCCCATGGCCCAGGCCCAACGGCACTTGCAACAGGTGCCCGAGCCAGCCGCTGAGGGTGCCGATCCAGCCTTCCCAACCACGTCGGTTGCAGCGCCGGGCGACGGCATCTTCGATGGCTTCGGCCGTTACGTTGAAGCCTTCGTTACCGGCCCACTCCAGCAGGCCGTGGAGAAAGGTCCCGGGGTTGGGGCCCCGTGGGAAACGGTGAATATCCCCGCCAGACGCGGCGACTTCGCGCGGTGCATCCGGGTCCAGGCGTTCGTCGTCGAACAGCTTCTGTGCCTGGGGGCTTTCCGGGGCTTCCAGGCTGGCGGCGCTCATGCTTTCGCCGATGCGCAGGGCGCTGTAGGACGCGATCCACCAGTTTTCCGCGGCCTTGCGCTTGGGCAGCAGCGGCGCAAGCAAGGTCGCGTCATTGCGCGGTGGTTGGTAGGTACTGGTGTCAGCTTCCGGCATTTGCCCGTAGGCAATCGCCGCGCAGCCGTCCTGCAAATCCATCAGCCAGCGGGCCAGGGCTGCGGACTCACCCAGGGCCGCGCCGCCGCCCAGCAGATAGCCCAGGGCTGACAGGTGCAACACCGAACTGTTGTTATTGCCGCGTTTGAGGTCGGCCACGCCCAGCCAACAGGCATGCTTGGCCCGAGTCAGCGCCACATAGAACAGACGCAGGTCTTCGGCCAGGCGCTCGTCATCAGCCTGGGCGATCAGTTCGACGGTGGGTTTCAGGCTGACCTGGGACTTGCCGTTGGCATCGTGGTAATGCAGCGGCAGGCGGCTGCCGTCGACCGGCTTGGCCGAGCAGATAAACGGCAGGAAGACCAGGTCGTATTCCAGGCCCTTGGACTTGTGGATAGTCACCACTTTGACCAGTTGCTCATCGCTTTCCAGGCGCAGGATCTGCTCTTCGCCGGCCTGGCCCGAGAGCGCTAGGTGCTCCGCAAGATGGCGGATCAGCGCTTGTTCGCCGTCCAGCTCTGCGGCGGCCTGTTGCAGCAACTCGCACAGGTGCAGCAGGTTGGTCAGCACCCGTTCGCCATCGCTGCGGGCAATCAGGGTTTGCGGCAACTTGAAGTCATGCAGCAGACGCCGCAGCATCGGCAGCACGCCCTGGGTGCGCCAGATCACGCGGTAATCGCGGAACTGCATGACTCGCTGCTCCCAGACCAGTTCGTCCTGGTTCAGTTGTTCCAGCTCGGGCAGCGACAGGTTGAGGGTGACGCAGGCCAGGGCCGCGCGCAGCGGGCGCTCGACATCCGGTTCGGCACAGGCTTTGAGCCAGGCGAGCAGGTCATGGGCTTCCTGGGAGGCGAATACCGAGTCCTTATCGGACAGGTACACGCTGCGCACACCCCGCGCGGCCAGCTCACCGCGTACGGCCTGGGCTTCCTTGCCGTCACGCACAAGGATGGCGATGTTCGACGGTTGCACGGGAGTGAAGTCTGCCCCCTTGATAAACCCTGCCGTGCCCTGCTGACCGCCATTGAGCAACGCGACAATCTGGCTGGCGCACGCGCCTGCCAATTGCTGGCGATACCGCACATTGGAGATCGGCTGGTCGGTGGGCAGGTGCCAGATATTCAGGGCTGGCAGTGTGTGGCCATCGACCTGCAACTGCTCCTTGCGACCCTGGGACGACACTGGCTGGAAAGGCACCGGGTTGTCGCCGTCGGGCGTACGAAACAGAAACGCCCCACGCCCGGACTCCGCACACTCGAACACGTGGTTGACCGCCTCGACCATCGCATGACTGGAGCGAAAGTTGGTGCCCAGGGTATGCAAGCGCCCGGCGGTGGCCTGGCGGGCGCGCAGGTAGGTGTAGATATCGGCGCCGCGAAACGCATAAATCGCCTGCTTGGGGTCGCCGATCAGGAACAGGCCGCTGCGCGGGCTGTTGTCTTCGATGCGGTAGATGCTTTCGAAGATCCGGTACTGCACCGGGTCGGTGTCCTGGAATTCGTCGATCAGGGCCACCGGGAACTGCTCGCGGATTACGCTTGCCAGACGTTCGCCACCCTCGGTTTGCAGGGCGGCGTCGAGGCGGATGAGCATGTCGTCAAAACCCATCTCGGCACGCCGGCGTTTCTCTTCTTCAAAGCGTTTGCCGACCCAGGCCGCCGCGTGTTGCAACACTGCAGCATCGGGCGTGGGCAAGGCGTCGAGGCTGGCTTTGAGGCCCGCCATGGCATCCAGGCCGGGGTGATGGGGGGCGTCGCCCTTCCAGGCTTCGGCCATACCCTCGGGGGTCAGGCGGGTGAAGCCGGTGCCGATGTCCAGTTGTTCCAGGGTTTCGTCAGCGGCCCAGGCGCTGATTTTCTCGAACCAGGGCTCGAAATAACGGGCCTGCATCTTGCGACCATCCACAGCCTTGGCGGCGACAGCTTGCAGGCAGATCTCGCGCAACTCGGCGGCCCATTGCTGCCAGGGGGCCTTGAGCGCCACCAGGGCCTCGCGGCGCTCGTGCAAGCAGGCCTCGATCAACTCGGCGGGCTCACGGGGTTCATCACCGGGGCGCTCGCTACCGAACAACGCGCGCACTCGGGGCATCAGCGCCGCAGGGCCACCCCAGTTGCTGCGGACCCAGTTCAGGGCATCGCCGTGCATCGGGTAGCAGAACAGCCGCCAGTAGTCGCGCAACACTTCGCCAAGCAAGTCGCTGTGGTCGGTTTCCAGGGTCTGGGTAAACAGGCTGCCACTGTCGAAAGCGTGCTCGCGCAGCATGCGCTGGCACCAACTGTGGATGGTCGAGACGGCGGCCTCGTCCATCCATTGCGCGGCGATGTCGAGGCGGTTGGCGCAACCCTGCCACTGCTCGGCGCTGTACTGATCACGCAGCTCGGCGATCAGGGCATCGGGCTGTTCGATTTCGTCACGAAAGAAACGCGCCGCTTGTGCCAGGCGGGTGCGGATGCGTTCACGCAGCTCTTTGGTGGCGGCATCGGTGAAGGTCACCACGAGGATTTGCGGCGGCAGCAATTCGCGGCCAAAACCCGCCTCATCGCCACCGTGGCCCAGAACCAGGCGCAGGTATAACGCGGAGATGGTGAAGGTCTTGCCGGTACCGGCGCTGGCTTCGATCAGTTGGCTGCCACGCAGGGGGAAGGCCAGGGCCAGGGGTTTGGTGCTCATGAGCGGGCCTCCTCGCTGGTCAGTGATCGCCAGGGGGCGGTGATGAGTGGGCGGTACAGGGTTTCGCACCAGCCTTCGAAATCTTCACTGGCGACCAGGGCCGCGTAGTCGGGGAATTGCCGGGTGAGGGCCGGGCTTTCGCGGCGCTCGCCATCGCTGGTGATGCCGTCGCCTTCGTAGGCTTTAAGGGCGGCGGTCTGGGCTTTGTCCGGGTCAGTCTGGCCGAGCCAGGCGAAGGCGGTCTTCACCGCGATCGGTAGTGGTTCGCTCATGCCGGCCCGCCAGGCCAGGAGCAGGTTGCCAAGCACATCCTGGGCAAGGTTTTGCTCCAGTGGCGCCAGTAGGAGCGTGTCATCACTCGCCACCAGGCCGGTGCTCAAGGGCAGGCCACAGGCGCAGGCCACCAGGTGGTTGACCCATGGGCGGATCAGGCGATGCCACTTGCGGGTCTTGATCGAGCCGATGCTGTTGGGGATGGTGGTCACGCTGAGCAAGCCGCCATCGCTGCGCCGGTGCAAGCCGCTGACCCAGCCGTCGAGTTGAATACCCTGGTGCGCGAAGCTGACGGGCTCCGCCGTATTGTGTGGCGTGGGCCAGAGTGCCAGGAGTTGCTGGTAGCGTTGCAGCAAGTCAGGCAAGGGTTCGATCAGCTCGTTGCGCAGGCATTCGCCGAAACCGACCATGGGCAGCAGGCCACTGCCTTGAAGACGTTGCGCTTGGGCCTGCAGGGCTTGTTCGAGATGATCCGGGTCGGTCAGCGCGGCGGCGAGCAGGCTGTCGCTCAAGGTGTAGCGCTGCAAGGCGTCGAGGACGAAGGGTTCTTCATCGGCCAGGGGCACTTCAGCGGCTTCGAAAAATACTTTGAGGCGCTGGCTGAAGAAATGCCTGACAGGGTTACGCAAAAAGTCCTGCAACTGACCCAGGCTCAGGGGTTCTTCCTGGATGTGGGGTGCCAGACCGGTCGTTTCGAGGGGCTGGTCTTGAACTTCGTGTAACAGTTGCCATTCGCGGGCGTAGCTGAACAGTGGATCGCCCTCGTGGAAGTAACGCGCACTGAAGGGTTGCAATGGGTGCTCCTGGGTCATCGCCTCCAGCAACGGTTGCTCCTGGGCATGCTGCCAGCCGCTGGCGAGGTGATCGCGCAGTTGGCCGATCAGCACGGACGCCGGGCGCTCGCTGTTATCGCGGATGCTGCGGCCGACCCAACTGATGTAGAGCTGGTCGCGCGCCGAGAGCAGGGCTTCGAGCAGCAGGTATCGGTCGTCTTCACGCCGGGAGCGGTCGCCGGGGCGGTAGTCGCTGCCCATCAGGTCGAAATCCAGCGGCGGTTGCGCGCGGGGATAGTCGCCGTCGTTCATGCCCAGCAGGCACACCAGCTTGAAGGGGATGGCCCGCATCGGCATCAGGGTGCAGAAGTTCACGGCACCGGCGAGAAAGCGCTGGGACAAGCGGCCCTGATCGAGACCGGCGAGCCAGGCCTCACGCACGACAGTCAGCGGTAATTCGTCGTACAGGCCGACGGACTCGCAGGTCTCCAGCCAGTCTTCCCGCAGTTGCTCCAACTGACCCAGCAGATAGTCATCGTGTTCATTGCTGGGCAGGAAGAAGCGCTGCATCAAGTCTTGCAGGCGTGTGCCCCAGGCTTGCGGGGTCGCGGGCTGTGACAGGGCTTGGTGGGCATCGTGCAATGCGTCAAGCAGGGCGACCAAGGGCCCGATCAGCGCCGCGTCGAGGCCGCCGATTTCGTCATAGGGCTCAATGCCGGCGCAGGCTGCGCCACTGCCGACGGCGTAGCCCAGCAGCATGCGGCGCAGGCCGAATCTCCAGCTGTTCTGCTCCAGCGCACTGGGCAGGCCCAGGCCTGCGCGCTGTTCAGCATCGAGCCCCCAACGGATGCCTGCGCCTTCTATCCAACGGTGCAGCGTGGGCAGGTCGCGCTCCTGGATGGCGAAGCGTTCGCGCAAGGCGGGAACGTCCAGCAAGTCGAGGATTTCGCTGACCGGGAAACGGCTGTCCGGGAGTTTCAGCAGGTGTTCGACGGCGATCAACAGCGGGTCGCGGCCCCGTTGGCCCTGGTCCGTCAGGGTGAAGGGGATGAAACGTGGGTCTTTCTTGTCCAACTGGCCGAACACCGCACGGATATGCGGTGCATAGCTGTCAACGTCCGGGACCATGACGATAACGTCGCGGGGGCGCAACGTCGGGTCCGCGCTGAAGCGTTGGAGCAGTTGGTCGTGAAGGATTTCCACTTCGCGCTGGGCGCTGTGGGCGATGTGGAAGCGGATCGAGGTGTCGTGCTGCAGATCGACGGCCGGCCAGCGCTCGCGGGTTTCCGGGAGCGGGCGCAGTTCGAGGATATCGTCCTGTAGCTGGTTGAGAATGGTGGTCGGCTCGCTGTCGCTGAACAGGTCGATGCGCCCGTCACGGAAGGCCGACCGGTAGCTGTTGGGATCGTCGTAGCTGTCCAGCAGGTTGATGTAGTCGCGACCTTGCTTGCCCCAGGCGGCCAGCAAGGGGTGGGCGTGCTGGTGCAAAGTTTGCGGGTCGATGGTGACAGGCATCCCGGTCTTGCGCGCCTGGCGTTTGTATTCGTTTCGCAGGAGGTCTTTGTCGGCGACGATGTCGGACCAATGGTGACGGCAAGGGTTGTGCACGCAGAGCAACACCTGGCTGAAACGGGCCAGGCCGGCCAGGGCTTCAAGGGCCTGGGCGGGCAAGGAAGAAATGCCAAACACGATGACGCGGGACGGCAGGCCTTGGGGGGCGGTGTCCAGGTTATTAATGCGTTCGATAAAACGCTGGTGAACCCCGGCACGGCTTTGCGCCATGCCTTCCTCACCCACGTCCAGCAGCAACGCGCGCCATAACTCGGCCTGCCAGCAGTTGGCCGGGCTCAAGGGCTTGGCTTCGCCTCGGCCATTGCGCAACTGGTGGCGGCCAGCGGCCCAGTCTTCCAGCCAGTCGGCACGGTACACCTGATATTGATCGAACAGGTCGGCCAGGCGCTCCGCCAGTTGGTAGCGTTTACGCAGGTCAGTGTCATGGGTGAGGAAGCGTTGCAGGGGCTCGAAGTGCGGCTGGTCGATCAGCTCGGGCAACAGGCGCATCAGGCGCCACGTCAGTGGGGCTTTATCCAGCAAGGATTTGGCCGGGATTTCATCGCGGCCCAGGACCATGCGATAGAGCTGCCACATAAAGCTGCCGGGCAGTTGCACGTCGATTGCCGCGGCTATGCCGCACCCTCCCAGATCGTCCTCTTCCGGGTCTTCAGCAAGGGCCAGCTTGAGCCATTGGGCGATGCCGTTGCTTTGCACCAGAGCGATTTCGTTTTCCAGGGGAGCCAATGGATAACGACGCATCCAACTGACGACCAGGCTGCGCAGTTCATCCAGGCGATTGCCGTGGACGACCATAAATCCAGCACTGAGGGACGTTGCATCCGGCATAACGGCTTCCTTGGGAAAAGCAAAATCGAGGGAGCGACTTTAGCATTGAAGGGCGTTACAGGCGGAGTTGGACTGCGCGCCAAATCGCCTCAGCGCTTTTCGCCCGCCCAAAACAAAACCCCAACTGCTTTCGCAATTGGGGTTTCGGAATTTAATCTTGACGATGACCTACTCTCACATGGGGAAACCCCACACTACCATCGGCGATGCATCGTTTCACTACTGAGTTCGGGATGGGATCAGGTGGTTCCAATGCTCTATGGTCGTCAAGAAATTCGGGTACTGAGTCGTGACCAGATGGTCTCGCTTCAGCAAATTGGGTATGTGACAGCTTTCGGTATTTTGTGAGATTCGAACTTTCGGTTCATTTCGTCTTCACACACCGCAATCTGATGCTTTTGCTTGTTTCCAAGTCAAGAGTAGTCAAATTGCTTGGGTGTTATATGGTCAAGCCTCACGGGCAATTAGTATTGGTTAGCTCAACGCCTCACAGCGCTTACACACCCAACCTATCAACGTCGTAGTCTTCGACGGCCCTTTAGGGAACTCAAGGTTCCAGTGAGATCTCATCTTGAGGCTAGTTTCCCGCTTAGATGCTTTCAGCGGTTATCTATTCCGAACATAGCTACCCGGCAATGCCACTGGCGTGACAACCGGAACACCAGAGGTTCGTCCACTCCGGTCCTCTCGTACTAGGAGCAGCCCCTCTCAAATCTCAAACGTCCACGGCAGATAGGGACCGAACTGTCTCACGACGTTCTAAACCCAGCTCGCGTACCACTTTAAATGGCGAACAGCCATACCCTTGGGACCGGCTTCAGCCCCAGGATGTGATGAGCCGACATCGAGGTGCCAAACACCGCCGTCGATATGAACTCTTGGGCGGTATCAGCCTGTTATCCCCGGAGTACCTTTTATCCGTTGAGCGATGGCCCTTCCATACAGAACCACCGGATCACTAAGACCTACTTTCGTACCTGCTCGACGTGTCTGTCTCGCAGTCAAGCGCGCTTTTGCCTTTATACTCTACGACCGATTTCCGACCGGTCTGAGCGCACCTTCGTACTCCTCCGTTACTCTTTAGGAGGAGACCGCCCCAGTCAAACTACCCACCATACACTGTCCTCGATCCGGATAACGGACCTGAGTTAGAACCTCAAAGTTGCCAGGGTGGTATTTCAAGGTTGGCTCCACGCGAACTGGCGTCCACGCTTCAAAGCCTCCCACCTATCCTACACAAGCAAATTCAAAGTCCAGTGCAAAGCTATAGTAAAGGTTCACGGGGTCTTTCCGTCTAGCCGCGGATACACTGCATCTTCACAGCGATTTCAATTTCACTGAGTCTCGGGTGGAGACAGCGCCGCCATCGTTACGCCATTCGTGCAGGTCGGAACTTACCCGACAAGGAATTTCGCTACCTTAGGACCGTTATAGTTACGGCCGCCGTTTACCGGGGCTTCGATCAAGAGCTTCGCGTTAGCTAACCCCATCAATTAACCTTCCGGCACCGGGCAGGCGTCACACCCTATACGTCCACTTTCGTGTTTGCAGAGTGCTGTGTTTTTAATAAACAGTCGCAGCGGCCTGGTATCTTCGACCGGCATGAGCTTACGGAGCAAGTCCTTCACCCTCACCGGCGCACCTTCTCCCGAAGTTACGGTGCCATTTTGCCTAGTTCCTTCACCCGAGTTCTCTCAAGCGCCTTGGTATTCTCTACCCAACCACCTGTGTCGGTTTGGGGTACGGTTCCTGGTTACCTGAAGCTTAGAAGCTTTTCTTGGAAGCATGGCATCAACCACTTCGTCATCTAAAAGATGACTCGTCATCAGCTCTCGGCCTTAGAATCCCGGATTTACCTAAGATTCCAGCCTACCACCTTAAACTTGGACAACCAACGCCAAGCTGGCCTAGCCTTCTCCGTCCCTCCATCGCAATAACCAGAAGTACAGGAATATTAACCTGTTTTCCATCGACTACGCTTTTCAGCCTCGCCTTAGGGACCGACTAACCCTGCGTCGATTAACGTTGCGCAGGAAACCTTGGTCTTTCGGCGTGGGTGTTTTTCACACCCATTGTCGTTACTCATGTCAGCATTCGCACTTCTGATACCTCCAGCAAGCTTCTCAACTCACCTTCACAGGCTTACAGAACGCTCCTCTACCGCATCATCCTAAGATGATACCCGTAGCTTCGGTGTATGGTTTGAGCCCCGTTACATCTTCCGCGCAGGCCGACTCGACTAGTGAGCTATTACGCTTTCTTTAAAGGGTGGCTGCTTCTAAGCCAACCTCCTAGCTGTCTAAGCCTTCCCACATCGTTTCCCACTTAACCATAACTTTGGGACCTTAGCTGACGGTCTGGGTTGTTTCCCTTTTCACGACGGACGTTAGCACCCGCCGTGTGTCTCCCATGCTCGGCACTTGTAGGTATTCGGAGTTTGCATCGGTTTGGTAAGTCGGGATGACCCCCTAGCCGAAACAGTGCTCTACCCCCTACAGTGATACATGAGGCGCTACCTAAATAGCTTTCGAGGAGAACCAGCTATCTCCGAGCTTGATTAGCCTTTCACTCCGATCCACAGGTCATCCGCTAACTTTTCAACGGTAGTCGGTTCGGTCCTCCAGTTAGTGTTACCCAACCTTCAACCTGCCCATGGATAGATCGCCCGGTTTCGGGTCTATTCCCAGCGACTAGACGCCCTATTAAGACTCGCTTTCGCTACGCCTCCCCTATTCGGTTAAGCTCGCCACTGAAAATAAGTCGCTGACCCATTATACAAAAGGTACGCAGTCACCCAACAAAGTGGGCTCCCACTGCTTGTACGCATACGGTTTCAGGATCTATTTCACTCCCCTCTCCGGGGTTCTTTTCGCCTTTCCCTCACGGTACTAGTTCACTATCGGTCAGTCAGTAGTATTTAGCCTTGGAGGATGGTCCCCCCATATTCAGACAAAGTTTCTCGTGCTCCGTCCTACTCGATTTCATGACTAAGAGATTTTCGCGTACAGGGCTATCACCCACTATGGCCGCACTTTCCAGAGCGTTCCGCTAATCTCAAAGCCACTTAAGGGCTAGTCCCCGTTCGCTCGCCACTACTAAGGGAATCTCGGTTGATTTCTTTTCCTCAGGGTACTTAGATGTTTCAGTTCCCCTGGTTCGCCTCTTAAGCCTATGTATTCAGCTTAAGATAACCATCTTATGATGGCTGGGTTCCCCCATTCAGACATCTCCGGATCAAAGTCTGTTTGCCGACTCCCCGAAGCTTTTCGCAGGCTACCACGTCTTTCATCGCCTCTGACTGCCAAGGCATCCACCGTATGCGCTTCTTCACTTGACCATATAACCCCAAGCAATCTGGTTATACTGTGAAGACGACATTCGCCGAAAATTCGATAATACTCAATTTGAGTAACTCACAAATTTTACCTTAGCCTGATCCGTTACCAGTGAAAGTAACGTTCAGTCTATCTTTCTATCACATACCCAAATTTTTAAAGAACGAACTAGTCAAAGACTAGAAATCAACATTCACCATCACATCGATGGAATGCTCATTTCTAAGCTTTATACAGACAGAAGCAGTAGTGGTGGAGCCAAACGGGATCGAACCGTTGACCTCCTGCGTGCAAGGCAGGCGCTCTCCCAGCTGAGCTATGGCCCCGTATTTCTACAGGCGTTTCCCACACAAAATTGGTGGGTCTGGGCAGATTCGAACTGCCGACCTCACCCTTATCAGGGGTGCGCTCTAACCAACTGAGCTACAGACCCAATTTCGGGCTGCTTCTTTCGTCTTCTTCAATGAATCAAGCAATTCGTGTGGGAACTTATGGAGCAGCTGATGTCGTCGATTAAGGAGGTGATCCAGCCGCAGGTTCCCCTACGGCTACCTTGTTACGACTTCACCCCAGTCATGAATCACACCGTGGTAACCGTCCTCCCGAAGGTTAGACTAGCTACTTCTGGTGCAACCCACTCCCATGGTGTGACGGGCGGTGTGTACAAGGCCCGGGAACGTATTCACCGCGACATTCTGATTCGCGATTACTAGCGATTCCGACTTCACGCAGTCGAGTTGCAGACTGCGATCCGGACTACGATCGGTTTTGTGGGATTAGCTCCACCTCGCGGCTTGGCAACCCTCTGTACCGACCATTGTAGCACGTGTGTAGCCCAGGCCGTAAGGGCCATGATGACTTGACGTCATCCCCACCTTCCTCCGGTTTGTCACCGGCAGTCTCCTTAGAGTGCCCACCATTACGTGCTGGTAACTAAGGACAAGGGTTGCGCTCGTTACGGGACTTAACCCAACATCTCACGACACGAGCTGACGACAGCCATGCAGCACCTGTCTCAATGTTCCCGAAGGCACCAATCTATCTCTAGAAAGTTCATTGGATGTCAAGGCCTGGTAAGGTTCTTCGCGTTGCTTCGAATTAAACCACATGCTCCACCGCTTGTGCGGGCCCCCGTCAATTCATTTGAGTTTTAACCTTGCGGCCGTACTCCCCAGGCGGTCAACTTAATGCGTTAGCTGCGCCACTAAGAGCTCAAGGCTCCCAACGGCTAGTTGACATCGTTTACGGCGTGGACTACCAGGGTATCTAATCCTGTTTGCTCCCCACGCTTTCGCACCTCAGTGTCAGTATCAGTCCAGGTGGTCGCCTTCGCCACTGGTGTTCCTTCCTATATCTACGCATTTCACCGCTACACAGGAAATTCCACCACCCTCTACCATACTCTAGTCAGTCAGTTTTGAATGCAGTTCCCAGGTTGAGCCCGGGGATTTCACATCCAACTTAACTAACCACCTACGCGCGCTTTACGCCCAGTAATTCCGATTAACGCTTGCACCCTCTGTATTACCGCGGCTGCTGGCACAGAGTTAGCCGGTGCTTATTCTGTCGGTAACGTCAAAATTGCAGAGTATTAATCTACAACCCTTCCTCCCAACTTAAAGTGCTTTACAATCCGAAGACCTTCTTCACACACGCGGCATGGCTGGATCAGGCTTTCGCCCATTGTCCAATATTCCCCACTGCTGCCTCCCGTAGGAGTCTGGACCGTGTCTCAGTTCCAGTGTGACTGATCATCCTCTCAGACCAGTTACGGATCGTCGCCTTGGTGAGCCATTACCCCACCAACTAGCTAATCCGACCTAGGCTCATCTGATAGCGCAAGGCCCGAAGGTCCCCTGCTTTCTCCCGTAGGACGTATGCGGTATTAGCGTCCGTTTCCGAACGTTATCCCCCACTACCAGGCAGATTCCTAGGCATTACTCACCCGTCCGCCGCTCTCAAGAGAAG
Organism: Pseudomonas sp. FP2294; assembly: GCF_030687625.1. Lineage (NCBI taxonomy): Bacteria > Pseudomonadati > Pseudomonadota > Gammaproteobacteria > Pseudomonadales > Pseudomonadaceae > Pseudomonas > Pseudomonas sp. FP2294. The sequence goes on along the minus strand of NZ_CP117441.1, from coordinate 730,845 downwards.
CAAGCTTCTCTCTACCGCTCGACTTGCATGTGTTAGGCCTGCCGCCAGCGTTCAATCTGAGCCATGATCAAACTCTTCAGTTCAAACATCTTTGGGTTTTTAAGAAACCCTAAACTTGGCTCAGCAATCGTTGGTTACATCTTTGATTTCTCGCGGAGTAACTTGTGATGCTGATAATCTTGTTGACTATCAGTCTGACCCCACAAGCACCCACACGAATTGCTTGATTCAGTTGTTAAAGAGCGGTTGGTTAAGATCTTTCGTCTCAACCGAGGCGCGCATTCTACAGCAGCCTCATTTGCTGTCAAGTGATTATTTTCAGAAGTTTTCGAGGATTTCCTCAACAACTTCAACCACTTGCGCTTCCGATCTCTCGTTAGCGGGAGGCGAATTCTACAGCGTTACACGCTGCTGTCAACACCTCTTTTTCTCCGCTTTCGACCGAGAGGATCGAAACGTTAATAGAGCCAAACAACACTGCTCTACCAACTCCTTCTGGGCTTCGATGAACTGAAGCAACTCGCTGTCGAATTCTGCATAACTCTTTGTTTACCAAGGAGTTTTCCGTTTCGACTGCGCCGGAAGTGGGGCGAATTATAGACTTCCAGAATCTGCCGTCAACCCCTATTTTCACAATTCTGTCATATCGGTCAAAAAAGCCCCGAAAACGCGAAAGCCGGCCCCCAAGGGCCGGCTTTCTATTAATGCAACCTTACAAACTAGGGAACGCGAACTGCGACGCTTCATGGCTAGCACGCTGCGGCCAACGCTGAGTGATCGCCTTGCGACGGGTATAGAACCGCACCCCATCCGGCCCGTAAGCGTGCAAGTCGCCAAACAGCGAACGCTTCCAGCCACCAAAGCTGTGATACGCCACCGGCACCGGCAATGGAACGTTGACCCCCACCATGCCCACTTCAATCTCGTCACAGAACAACCGCGCCGCTTCACCGTCACGGGTAAAGATGCAGGTGCCGTTGCCATATTCATGGTCATTGATCAGTTGCATCGCCGCTTCCAGGCTGTTCACCCGGACGATGCACAGCACTGGGCCAAAGATCTCTTCTTTATAGATGCGCATTTCAGGTGTCACGCGATCAAACAGGCAGCCACCGAGGAAGAAACCGTCCTCATGGCCACTGACGCTCAGGCCACGCCCATCGACCACCAGCTCAGCACCCGAAGACACACCGTCTTCTATATAGCCACTGACCTTGTCCCGCGCCTGCGCAGAAACCAGCGGCCCCATGTCCAGGCCACAGGAAGTACCCGCACCAATTTTCAGCGCCTTGACCTGCGGCACCAGCTTGGCGATCAGAGCATCCGCCACCTGATCACCTACACACACGGCCACCGAGATCGCCATGCAACGCTCGCCGCAGGAACCGTAGGCTGCGCCCATCAAGGCACTGACCGCGTTATCCAGATCCGCATCCGGCATCAGCACCGCGTGGTTCTTCGCCCCGCCCAGCGCCTGTACACGCTTGCCGCGCTTAGTCGCTTCGGAATAGATGTACTCGGCAATCGGCGTCGAACCGACAAAACTCAAGGCCTTGACCTCAGGCGCCTCGATCAGCGCATCCACCGCCCCCTTGTCACCATGCACCACGCTCAGCACGCCTTTGGGCAAACCGGCTTCCTGCAACAACTGGGCAATCAGCAGCGTCGAGCTTGGGTCGCGCTCTGATGGCTTGAGGATGAAGCAGTTACCGCAGACGATGGCCAGCGGATACATCCACAGCGGCACCATGGCCGGGAAGTTGAACGGCGTAATACCTGCCACTACGCCCAACGGCTGGAAATCGGACCAGGCATCAATGTTCGGGCCGACGTTGCGGCTGTATTCGCCCTTGAGGATTTCCGGTGCCGAGCACGCGTACTCGACGTTCTCAATCCCGCGCTTCAGCTCGCCGGCAGCGTCTTCCAGGGTCTTGCCATGCTCTTCGCTGATCAACTGGGAGATGCGTGCTTCGTTCTGCTCCAGCAATTGCTTGAAACGAAACATCACCTGGGCACGCTTGGCCGGTGGTGTGTTGCGCCAGGCCGGGAACGCCGCCTTGGCCGAGTCGATGGCTTGTTGAATGGTTTCACGGCTGGCCAATGGCACCTGGTGAATCACCTGGCCGGTGGACGGGTTGTACACATCGGCACTACGACCGCTGTCGTTGACCAATTCGCCGTTGATCAAATGCTGGATAAGGCTCATGCAAGGCTCCTGAAAAGTTGTCCACAGGCGCGACACGTGTCGCGCCCGACAGTTGTTCTATATAGAAGAAGAAATCAGTCGATCTTGTTCAGCACTTCGCCGACCGCATCGAACAAGCGATCCAGGTCCTGCGGCTTGCTGTTGAAGGTTGGGCCGAACTGCAGGGTGTCGCCGCCAAAGCGCACATAGAACCCAGCCTTCCACAACGCCATGCCCGCCTCGAATGGACGCACGATGGCATCCCCATCACGCGGTGCAATCTGGATCGCACCGGCCAGGCCGTAGTTACGGATGTCGATCACGTTCTTGCTGCCCTTGAGGCCATGCAGCGCATTCTCAAAGTGCGGCGCGACTTCAGCCACGCTCTGCACCAGGTTTTCCTTCTGCAACAGATCCAATGCCGCCAGCCCCGCCGCGCACGCTACCGGGTGCGCCGAGTAGGTATAGCCGTGTGGGAATTCCACCGCATACTCAGGCGTCGCCTGGTTCATGAAGGTCTGATAAATCTCGCTGCTGGCAATCACTGCCCCCATCGGGATCGCACCGTTGGTGACTTGCTTGGCGATGCACATCAGGTCTGGGGTCACGCCGAAGCTGTCTGCGCCGAACATCGAGCCGGTACGACCAAAGCCGGTAATCACTTCGTCGAACACCAGCAGGATATTGTGCTGATCACAAATTTCACGCAGGCGCTTGAGATAACCCTGCGGCGGCACGAGCACGCCAGCGGAGCCCGCCATCGGCTCAACGAACACCGCAGCGATATTCGACGCATCATGCAACTCGATCAGCTTGAGCAACTCGTCAGCCAAGGCAATACCGCCCTGCTCCGGCATACCGCGGGAGAAGGCATTGCTCGCCAGCAGGGTGTGCGGCAGGTGATCGACATCCATCATCGCCTGGCCAAAAATCTTGCGGTTACCGTTGACGCCGCCCAGGCTGGTGCCGGCGATGTTTACCCCGTGATACCCACGGGCACGACCAATCATCTTGGTCTTGGTCGCCTGGCCCTTTAGGCGCCAGTACGCACGCACCATCTTCACCGCCGTATCGGCGCACTCGGAGCCGGAGTCGGTGAAGAACACGTGATTCAGGTTACCTGGGGTCAGGTCGGTAATCTTTTCTGCCAACTGGAAGGACAAAGGATGACCGTATTGGAAGCCCGGCGAGTAGTCCAGGGTGCCCAATTGCTTGGCGACCGCTTCCTGGATTTCCTTGCGCGTGTGCCCTGCGCCGCAGGTCCACAGGCCCGACAACGAGTCATAGACCCGGCGCCCCTTGTCATCGATCAACCAACTGCCTTCGGCCCCCACGATCAGACGCGGGTCGCGCTGGAAGTTACGGTTGGCGGTGTAAGGCATCCAGTGGGCATCCAGTTTCAATTGGCTGGCCAGGGTGGATGGGGCGTTTTCGGGCATGTTCATCAGCAAAACCTCGCAGGGCAAAAGGCAGCGTCGGGATTGAAAAGCGTTGTTGCAGCTAAATTGCCACGGAGATAAAGTCTAAGAAATGCAACTCTTCTAACCTTCAGTCAGGCCTTTACTAAACTATGATCAGCCGCCGACCCGATCCACTGGCCCAAGTCAGCGACTTCGATATCCGTTTGCTGCGCATCTTCCGCAGCGTGGTGGAGTGCGGCGGCTTCTCGGCGGCAGAAACCGTGCTGGGCATCGGCCGTTCCGCCATCAGCCAGCAAATGAGCGACCTGGAACAACGCCTGGGCCTGCGCCTGTGCCAACGCGGGCGCGCCGGCTTCTCACTGACGGAAGAAGGCCGCGAGGTCTACCAATCGGCACTGCAACTACTAAGCGCGCTGGAAAGTTTCCGCACCGAGGTCAACGGCCTGCACCAACACCTGCGCGGCGAATTGACCATCGGCCTGACCGATAACCTGGTGACCCTGCCCCATATGCGCATCACCCATGCATTGGCGCAGTTGAAAGAGCGCGGTCCCGACGTGCAGATCCAGATCCGCATGATCGCCCCCAACGAAGTGGAACAAGGTGTGCTCGACGGGCGCCTGCATGTCGGCGTGGTGCCCCAGGCCAGCGCGCTGTCGGGCCTGGAATACCAACCGCTGTATAGCGAGCGCTCGCTGCTCTACTGCGCGGTGGGTCATCCGCTGTTCTACGCCGAAAACAAACAACTGGACGACCTGCGCATCAATAGCCAGGACGCCATCGCGCCGACCTTCCGCCTGCCCGCCGAGATCCAGGCCCACTATCAAGCGCTCAACTGCACCGCCAGCGCTTCCGACCGCGAAGGCATGGCCTTCCTGATCCTCACCGGGCGCTTCATCGGCTACCTGCCCGACCACTACGCCAGCCTATGGGTGCAACAAGGCCGACTACGCGCGCTGAAACCGGCTACACGCTTTTACGATTTAAGCCTGGCTTCGGTCACGCGCAAAGGCCGTCGCCCTCATTTGGTGCTGGAAAGCTTCCTCGAAAGCCTGGCAGCGACCCGCTGATACGGGCCCCATACAAAACCTGAGCAAGTGGACAGCTTTTTGCAAGGCACAGGGACCATGAACCGTCAGCCCTGAGTCCACATGCCATGCCACCAGAATCCTCCAGCGCCAGCGACCTGATCTACGGCCTCAACGACCGCCCCAAACCATTGCCCGCCCTGCTCGCCGCCCTGCAACATGTACTCGCCAGCTTCGTCGGCATTATCACCCCGCCGCTGATCATCGGTTCGACCCTGGGCCTGGCCGCCCACTTGCCCTACTTGATCAGCATGGCGCTGATGGTTTCCGGTGTCGGTACCTTCATCCAGGCCCGTAGGCCATTTGGGATTGGCGCCGGGATGATCTGCCTGCAAGGCACCAGCTTTGCCTTTCTCGGCGCGGTGTTGTCGGCGGGCTTCCTGGTCAAGCAGCGTGGCGGCAGCCCGGAAGACATTCTGGCAATGATCTTCGGCGTGTGTTTTTTCGGCGCGTTGGTGCAGGTCGTGTTGAGCCGGTTTATCGGCCAGTTACGCCGGGTCATCACGCCGCTGGTAACCGGGATTGTCATTACCCTGATTGGCATCAGCCTGATCAAGGTAGGTATCACCGACCTGGGCGGCGGCTTCAATGCGCCGGACTTTGGCGCGCCGACCAACCTGGCCCTGGGCCTGTTCGTGGTGCTGACGATTATCCTGCTCAACCGCTCGAACACGCCGTGGGTACGCCTGAGCGCGATCATCATCGGCCTGCTGCTGGGCAGCGTCGCCGCCTGGTTCAGCGGCAAGCTGGTGCCCCAGCCCCTGCCCGACCTGCCCTTGATCAGCCTGCCGACGCCATTCCATTTTGGTTTCAGTTTCGATTGGAGCGCCTTCCTACCGGTAGCGCTGATTTATCTGATAAGCAGTATCGAAACCGTAGGCGACCTCACTGCCAACTGCATGATCGCCCGCCAGCCCATCAGCGGCCCTTCCTATATAAGCCGGCTCAAGGGCGGCGTGCTCGGAGATGGCGTCAGTTGCATGATCGCTGCCACCTTCAGTGCCTTCCCCAACACCACCTTTGCCCAGAACAACGGGGTGATCCAGTTGACCGGCGTCGCCAGCCGCTATGTGGGCCTGTACATCGGCGTGGTGCTGTTCTGTCTCGGATTGTTTCCACTGATTGGTGCAGTCTTGCAGCAAATCCCCAAACCCGTGCTGGGTGGCGCGACCCTGGTAATGTTCGGCAGTGTTGCCGCCGCCGGCGTGCGCATCCTGGCCCAGGCCCCGCTGGATCGGCGCAGCATGCTGATCATCGCCACCTCGTTCGGGGTCGGCCTGGGCATCGCGGCGCAACCGAACCTGTTGCACCTGATGCCAACCCTGGTGCAGAACCTGTTCGATTCGGCCATCACCAGCGGCGGGCTGACGGCAATCGTGTTGTGCCTGCTCCTGCCGGAATCCAAGGCCGCAACACCTGCCGCAAATCCAGCCCTGGAAAGCGATACGCTGGAACCGCTTTGACGCTTTTATCGTATCGGGACTTGTCTGAGGCTTGAGGGTGGGTTATCTGTGCAGCAATCGCATTCATCGATCTGCACGGAAACCTCCATGAGCCTCGAAGTTCCTGCCCACAACAGCCACGCCGGAAAACCCGCCAGCCGCATTCGGCAAAAGAACGAACAAGCGATCATCCAGGCCGCCGAAGACGAATTCGCCCGGCATGGCTACAAAGGCACCAGCATGAACACCATCGCCGCGAGCGCCGGGCTGCCGAAGGCCAACCTGCATTACTACTTCACCAATAAGCTGGGGCTGTATATCGCGGTACTGAGCAATATCCTCGAGCTGTGGGACAGCACCTTCAACACCCTGACCGCCGAGGATGATCCCGCCGAAGCACTGACCCGCTACATCCGCACCAAGATGGAATACTCGCGACGCCAGCCACAGGCCTCGCGGATCTTCGCCATGGAGATCATCAGCGGCGGCGAATGCCTTACCGAATATTTCAGCCAGGACTACCGCACCTGGTTCAGCGGCCGCGCCGCCGTGTTCCAGGCCTGGATAGATGCCGGCAAGATGGACCCTGTCGATCCGGTACACTTGATCTTCCTGCTGTGGGGCAGCACTCAGCATTACGCTGACTTTGCCACCCAGATCTGCCGCGTGACCGGCCGTACCAAGCTGACCAAGCAGGATATGGAAGACGCGGGTAACAACCTTATCCACATTATTCTCAAAGGCTGTGGCATCAAGCCGGCCCTCTGAACGAAGCGACTCAATGCCTTTCACCCTTACGGGCTTTTGCGAATTTCGCGAAGAAATCCGCAAAAGCCGCTTCATCACCTATGCCGCGCCGATTAGCAGCCCGCAAGACGCCCAGGGGTTTATCGAGCAGCACAGCGACCTCAACGCCACACATAACTGCTGGGCCTGGAAACTCGGTGGGCAATACCGCAGCAACGACGACGGCGAACCCGGCGGCACTGCTGGGCGACCGATCCTGGCTGCCATCGAGGCCCAGGGGTTCGATCAGGTCGTGGTGCTGGTGGTCCGCTGGTACGGCGGCATCCAACTGGGTACCGGCGGCCTGGCCCGGGCGTATGGCGGTGGCGCGAATAAATGCCTGCAAAACGCCGAGCGTATCGAGCTGATCAGCCGTGTGCCGTTGAGCTGCGCCTGCGGCTTTGCTGAACTGCCCCTGGTCAAGCTGCGTGTCGCCGAACTGGGCGGCCTGGTGGTAGAAGAAACCTTCACCGCCAATGGCGTGGAGCTACAACTGGCCCTCGGCGAAGCCCATATCGACACCTTGCAAACCCAGTTGGCCGACCTGAGCCGCGGACGAATCCTGCTGCAACGCTGAACCTGATAAGGTTGTTCACTGAACCTCGATGCCATAGGAAGCCTTCATGTCTACGCCAAAAACCGCATTGATCATCGGCGCCTCGCGCGGGCTGGGCCTTGGCCTGGTCAAGCAATTGCTGGCTGACGGCTGGCAAGTCACCGCCACCGTGCGCAACCCGCAAAAAGCCGACGCCCTCAAAGCCCTCGGCCCGGTACAGATCGAGCAACTGGACATGGACGACCAACAGGCCGTCATCGCCTTGAACCAGCGCCTGAAAGCCCAGACCTTCGACCTGCTGTTCGTCAACGCCGGCGTCAAGGGCCCGGCCAACCAGACCCCGGGCCATGCCACCCAGGCCGAAGTCGGCCAACTGTTTTTCACCAATGCTGTGGCACCGATCAACCTGGCCCAGCGCTTTGCCCCGCAGATTCGCCAGGGCAGCGGCGTGCTGGCGTTCATGAGTTCGGTACTGGGCAGCGTGACCATGCCCGACGCGCCGGACCTTGCGCTGTACAAGGCCAGCAAGGCCGCGCTGAACTCCATGACCAACAGCTTCGTGACGCAACTGGGCGAGCAGAAGCTGACCGTATTGTCGCTGCATCCGGGCTGGGTCAAGACCGATATGGGCGGCGAAGGGGCCGACCTGGACGTGGAAACCAGCGTGCGCGGCCTGATCGCCCAAGTGAACGCCTACACCGGCAAGGGCGGCCATCACTTCGTCAACTACAAGGGCCAGACCATTCCCTGGTAAGCCAGCAGATAAGCGGTGGATAGACCCCACCGCTCACTCCACGTAAACTTCCCACCTCGCCCTTACCGGCGACCCTGGATCAGCAGACAGGGCAACACTGAGCTGGCAAACCTGAACCCATCATTCAGAGGAGCCGGCCAATGCCTGCGACCCGTATCTGGTTAAAAAACCCTCTCGCGATTTTCACTGCCAACACCCTGGACGCCCGTGGCGGCCTGGTGCTGCAAGACGGTGTGATCGTCGAAGTGCTCGCCCTCGGCCAGCAACCGAGCATCGCCTGCGAACAAACCTTCGACGCCCGCGAGCACGTGGTGCTTCCCGGCCTGATCAACACCCACCATCACTTCTACCAAACCCTGACCCGCGCCTGGGCGCCGGTGGTCAACCAGCCGTTGTTCCCCTGGCTGAAAACCCTGTACCCGGTGTGGGCGCGCCTGACCCCGGAAAAACTCGCGCTGGCCAGCAAAGTCGCCCTCGCCGAGCTGCTGCTCTCCGGCTGCACCACCGCGGCCGATCACCACTACCTGTTTCCCGATGGCCTGGAACAGGCGATCGACGTGCAAGTCGACAGCGTGCGCGAACTGGGCATGCGCGCCATGCTCACCCGCGGTTCCATGAGCCTGGGCGAAGCCGACGGCGGGCTGCCACCGCAGCAGACCGTGCAGCAGGGCGAAGTGATCCTTGAAGACAGCCAACGCCTGATCCAGCGCTACCACGAGCGCGGCGACGGTGCGCAGATCCAGATTGCCCTGGCGCCTTGCTCGCCATTTTCGGTCACCCCCGAAATCATGAGCGCCAGCGCCGAACTGGCCAACCAACTCGATGTGCGCCTGCACACCCACCTGGCCGAAACCCTCGACGAAGAAGACTTCTGCCTGCAGCGCTTCGGCCTGCGCACCGTGGACTACCTCGACAGCGTCGGCTGGCTCGGCCCCCGCACCTGGCTGGCCCATGGCATTCACTTCAACCCGGATGAAATCGCCCGCCTGGGCGCGGCCGGCACCGGTATCTGCCATTGCCCAAGCTCCAATATGCGCCTGGCCTCCGGCATCTGTCCGACCCTGGACCTGATCGCCGCCGGCGCGCCGATTGGCCTGGGCGTGGACGGTTCGGCCTCCAACGATGCGTCCAACATGATTCTCGAAGCGCGCCAGGCTTTGTACATCCAACGCCTGCGTTATGGCGCGGAAAAAATCACCCCTGAAGGCGTACTCGGCTGGGCCACCAAAGGCTCGGCCAAACTGCTGGGCCGCAGCGACATTGGCGAGCTGGCGGTGGGCAAACAGGCCGACCTGGCACTGTTCAAGCTCGATGAGCTGCGTTTCTCCGGCAGCCACGACCCACTGTCGGCCCTGCTGCTATGCGGCGCGGACCGGGCAGACCGGGTGATGGTGGGCGGCAAGTGGCGGGTGATCGACGGGCAAATCGAGGGCATGGACCTCAAGGCCTTGATCGCCGATCACAGCCAGGCGGCGCGGCAGTTGATCAACGCGTCCTAAGACGGGCCCGAGCTCGAATGCCAAAGCAGCGACCTGGGTCGCTGCTTTGGCACTTGCACAAAACGCAGGGAAAACAGCGCTCTGGTTACAGGTCTTTATGTTTAAGTTTGTCCGGCAACATAAACATCAGGATCAGGCACGCCAACAAGCTGGTGGCGCTGATCACATACAACGCGGGCGTCGCACTCCCCGTAAACTCGATGATCTGACTGACCATCAATGGGCTGACGATTCCACCGAACTGCCCCAACGTGTTGATCAATGCGATACCTCCCGCCGCGGCCGCTCCCGATAGAATCATCGGCGGCAATGCCCAGAATGCGGGGATGGAGGCAATCACGCCACCGCCCAATACGCCCAGGGCAATCACCAGCAACGTCGTATCGTCATCGAAAAAGCCCGCTAACAGAAATCCGATAGACGCCAGCAACAACAGGCCTGCCACGAATTTTCGGCGCTCGCCTGAACGGTCTGACAGGCGTCCAACGGTAATCATCGCAATTGCCCCACAGACGTAAGGCACCGCAGTCAAAAGCCCCAATGTGCCTGACGACTCCACCCCAGTGGAACGAATCAAATGCGGCGCCCAGAAATTAAGGCCATGGGACCCAAGCTGAATGAGAAAATAGAGAAACCCCAACAACAGAAGAATCGGCGATTTCAATGCGCTTCGAAAGGAGTGCTCTACAGAAGACGATTGGTTCTTTTCCGATATTTTTTGCGCCAACCATGATTTTTCGGCCCGCGTCAGCCATTTAGCGTCCTCCACACGATCACAGAGTACATTCAAGACAACGATCCCCAGCACAACGCAGGGAACACCTCCGAATAGAAACAGCCAATGCCACCCGGGAAGACCAAACACGTTATCCATATGTTCTAACAGGAGCCCCGCCAAGGGTGCGCCTATCAGTCCTGAAAATGCCGAAGCGAGGAACAAGTGCGACGTCGCTCGACCTCGAAATGCAGAAGGAAACCAAAGCGTCAGGTAAAATACGACCCCCGGCCCAAAACCCGCTTCCATTGCGCCGATCAGGAAGCGCAGCACATAAAACTGCCATTCGGTCTGGACAAAGACCATGGCACAAGTAGCAATCCCCCAGGACATCATGATCCTGGCAATCCACCTGCGCGCCCCCACCTTGTAGAGCATCAAGTTACTGGGCACTTCGAAAATCACATACCCGACAACAAATAAACTGGCCCCCAGCCCATACACCGAATTACCGAACCCTAACTCGCTTTCCAGCTGAAACTTTACAAAACTGATATTGATCCGATCAAAAAATGCAAAAAAAAAGCAAATTATAATTAATGGCATCAAGCGCCAGGTTATTTTTCTTATCAGTGCCTGGCCCTGAACATCATCCGAGACACTGTCTTGCGCCAACTCTGCCTTTGCAGCCTGCATACTTCCCCCCATTGAGAGATGTAAACCCTCTCAAATTATTATTTTTATTATTCAACGTTTCAAGCAAGACTAACCAGCCACTCATCAATCATTCCGGCCACTTGATTGCTGTTAGCATCCATCATCAACATATGACTGTTACCCGACACTCCGACCGTCGGCAACTCCAAGACCCGGGAATCTACCGATTTATTTTGCAGTTGCTCAAAGTACGCCTCACATCTGTGAAGGTAGCTCTCCCACATGACACTTTTATCGCGAATGAAATCCCCCCAAATGGCTAGATGCGGAGGAAGCGTCAGTACACTTTTGGATAGTTCGGGAACTGCCGATGGCTCGATAGCAACCACCCCTTTCACCGTTCCTGCAAACTCCTGCGCCAGTTGCAGGGCGTAGTAAGCGCCCTGGCTATGCCCGATCAATACACAAGGTCCAATTTTTTCCAGCAAGGCTCTATAGCCGGCAAGTGCCCGGTGATCGGTACCTGCCCAGCGAGGCACGAACTGTTGGCCAAAAACATCCAGGTGCTCCACCGGGAACTGCTGCCCGGGGTAAGCCTGCTCTTCACGGGCCTCAGCGCAGTAACTGGACGCCGGACCGAAGCGGAAATGATGCCATACCGCATCCAGCGTCCGGTGTTCAGGCTTGCCTGCGAGGATCTCGGGATAGGCAGGCCAGGATGCACGTCCACGCTCAAACGCATCGCACAAGCAGGCGTCGTATCGGGCCTTCAGAAAAAACGTCAACCACCCCGGCCGGCCATCCGGTGTGTTTTCCCAACAGGCGCCGGTCAGGCCGCCGCCATGCAGGAAAACCAGTGGATAGGGGGAGCGTGGGTTGCTTTGTGTATACCGTTGGCAATACATCTGGCCAACCATGTGATGCCCATTCATCGACACCCGGATAGGCGCGGCGCCGGGAACCTTGGTCATCAGTTGTTCCGGAAAGCCGTCCATATACACGCGCTCTCCGCCAACATGAAAACCCTCGATAGACTTCAATGCAATGTCCTGGATCGTCATTGTGATTACCTCTGCTTTTTTTAATACACAGCTTGTTTAATCACTTGAGATTGATCCTACTCAGGCTATATTGGAAATACCGTTTTTTGATTGACCCATATATAAGATATATACCCCATGACAGGCTAACCCATGAAAAATGCCCGAAAGCTCGATATAGGCAGGCTCATTGCATTTGTGACTGTATGCGAAGAAGGCAGTGTGACGGCCGCATCGCGCAAACTGGGCATTGCACAACCTGCTCTTACTGTAACGTTGACCAAACTCGAACAAGCTATTGGTGTGCAATTGTTAACGAGAGATGCCAGAGGGGCTTCGCCGACTGCATTGGGCCAACGTTTTTTAAGCAGCGCTTATGAACTACTGGGCATGGCCGAAATGGCCTACAAAAAAATACATGAAGATTCTGATTTTCCCGAAGGAGAAGTCGTCATAGGCGTGCCCTACTCTTGCGCCAATGTATTGGTCGTCCCACTCCTGACCCGACTGGCAGCCGCCTACCCGGGAATCCGCTTGCGCGTCGTAGAGTCCCCGTCCGCTTATCTTTGGGATTGGCTGAGCGACGGGAAACTGGACATCGCGCTGCTGTTCGACCGCAAATCCTCCACCGAGGTGGTCTGCGAAGACTTCGCCCAGGAAGATCTCTACTTGGTGGGCAGTCACAGCCTGCTCAATCTGCAGGAGATCAACGTCAAAAGACTCTCGGAGTTTCCGCTGGTCATGGCCTCGCGCCTCAACCGTATTCGCACCCTGTTGGACAATCATTTGGCGGGCCACGACCTCACCCTCAATGTGAGCATTGAAATAGATTCCGGCGAATTCCAGGTGCGCTTGATAGAAACCGGCAACTGGTTCGGTATCCAGGCCGCCAGTTCCGTTGCGGAAAAACTACGCACCCGGCAATTGCAGGCCGCGTTGATAGTCCCTCGGGTTACTCGCACCATCTGCATCGCCCGCCACCGGGGAAAGTTGACGGACCCTTGCGTCGCACGTGTGATTACCGAGTTGAAACAGGAAAGCGAGAGGATGTTTGAAAACGGGCTCTGGCCCGCGCGCAAAATCACCTAGCCAGGCCTATACCCCCAGCAGCGACAGCATGATAAAGGTCGCAAACAATACAAAATGGGTCATCCCTTCGATGGCGTTGGTTTCGCCATCGTTGAGGTTGATCGCACTGACAATCAGCGTGATAAACACCATCACCGTTTGCACCGGGGTCATCGCCATCTGAAACGGCTGGCCGGTGTACAGCGCCATGGCTTCCATCACCGGCACCGTCAGAATCACCGTCGACAACGAAGCCCCCAGCGCGATGTTGACCACCGACTGCATGCGGTTGGCCAAGGCTGCGCGCAAGGCGGTCAGAATCTCCGGGGCGGCGGAAATCGCCGCCACCAGGATCGCCGTGATCACCGGCGGCGCCCCCGTGCCCTCCAGGCCAAGGTCCAGGGTCTTGGACATCACCTCGGCCAATGCGCCAATCACCACCACACCAAACACCAGGGTCGCGATGGAGAACGTCAGGTTGACCGGCGAGGCGTGCTCTTGCGGCGATGGCTTGCGACGTTTTTCCGGATAGCTGTAGCTGAAGAAGTAGCTGTGTGGCCCCACCTGCATACGCAGGAACAAGGCATACAACACCACCATCGCACCGATGGTGAAGGCCGAGTAGATTTTCCAGTCGGCCTCGGGGATAAATTCCGGCACCACCATGGACACGCCCATGGCAGTCAAGATCATCACGCTGTAGGTCCGCGCCGAATCATCATTGTAGGACTGCTCCCCATGCTTGATGCCGCCCATCAACGCAGCCAGGCCAAGGATGCCGTTGATATCCAGCATTACGGCTGAGTAGATCGTGTCACGCACCAGGGTCGGCGATGCCTCGTTGCTCATCATGATCGCCAGGATCACCACTTCCACCAGCACCGCCGCCAGGGTCAGGATCATGGTGCCGTAGGGGTCGCCGACCTTTTCGGCGAGCAGCTCGGCATGGTGGGCCACGCGCATCGAGGCCATGACGATAAAACCGATCAGCACCAGGCCGCCGAGCAGGGCCGTCATCTGTCCACTGTGCAACAGCCAGTGCTCCAGAGGGTAGGCTGCGAGGGCGGCGATCAGCGCCAGCCACATGAACTTTTCTTGCTTGAGGGATGTGAGCATTACAGGCCTTTTCGAGCGGCAAATCAGTCATTGATGGGGTACAGACTGCGGCGTATCGCTAACGTTTCGTTACACCTTAGTTCATTCGCCCATTGCCGCAGGCACGAACAATGCTTACCGCTCGGTCAGGTTTTACCGATTATTTGCGCCTTGGCCTGTAGAATGCCGCCATTGCACCTGATGAGAATGCCCCCATGTACGACTGGCTCAATGCCCTGCCCAAGGCCGAACTGCACCTGCACCTGGAGGGTTCGCTGGAGCCCGAGTTGCTGTTCGCCCTGGCCGAACGCAACAAAATCGCGCTGCCGTGGAACGACGTCGAAACCCTGCGCAAGGCCTACGCCTTCAATAACCTGCAGGAGTTTCTCGACCTCTACTACAAGGGCGCCGATGTATTGCGCACCTCCCAGGATTTCTACGACCTGACCTGGGCCTACCTGCTGCGTTGCAAGGCGCAGAACGTGATCCATACCGAACCGTTCTTCGACCCACAGACCCACACCGACCGGGGGATCCCGTTTGAAGTGGTGCTCAACGGCATCGCCAGCGCGCTCAAAGATGGCGAGCAGCAACTGGGCATCACCAGCGGCCTGATCCTCAGCTTCCTGCGCCACCTGAGCGAAGAGCAAGCGCAAAAAACCCTCGACCAGGCGCTGCCGTTCCGGGATGCGTTTGTCGCCGTAGGCCTGGACAGCTCGGAAATGGGCCACCCGCCAAGCAAGTTCCAGCGCGTATTCGATCGCGCCCGTGCCGAAGGTTTCCTGACCGTCGCCCATGCCGGTGAGGAAGGCCCGCCGGAGTACATCTGGGAAGCCCTCGACCTGCTGAAGATCCAGCGCATCGACCATGGTGTGCGCGCCATCGAAGACGAGCGCCTGATGCAGCGGATCATCGACGAGCAGATCCCGCTGACCGTGTGCCCGCTGTCCAACACCAAGCTGTGCGTGTTCGACGACATGGCCCAGCACAACATCCTCGACATGCTCGAGCGTGGGGTGAAGGTCACGGTGAACTCGGATGACCCGGCGTACTTCGGCGGTTATGTCACCGAGAACTTCCACGCGCTGCACACCTCGCTGGGCATGACCCAGGACCAGGCCCGCCGCCTGGCGCAAAACAGCCTGGATGCACGCCTGGTCAAGCCCTGACCAAACCCTGTAGGGGCCGGTTTTCCGGCTCCTACAAGGCCGCCATCCGGGCAATTTCCAGGCGCCCGGTCTCGGTGACCTGCAGTACGCTCGACTCATTGATCACCGTCAGCCAGCGTGACTGCATGAACAACTGCAACAATCCCGCCCCCAATGCCCCGCCCAGATGCGGCTGCTGCTCGCTCCAGTCAAAACAATCGCAAGCCATCGTCGAGTAACTGTGTTGCGCCAGGGCCTGGGTGTAAATGCCACGCTCGGCCAATTGGCGTGCGCCCAATGGCGTCACGTGAAGCCGCTGTTCGAAGCGTTCAACCCACTTCGCCAGCACCATGCGTTGATAGAGTGCTGCCGCCATTTCACCCCCCAGATGGTCATGACAAAGCCGCGCCTGACGCAACGACGACGGTGCCAGCAAGGCCGCCACCGGCAGGCCGACTGCACTGCGCGCCAAACTGGCCATGGTGGTACTGGCCAGCGCATCGACTGCCGCGCTCACATCGGCCGCCGCCATGCGAAAGAAGCGTTTGCGCCCCCGGGCTTCAATGCGCAGCAATCCACCCGCCGCCAATCGCGCCAGATGCGCATTGGCCGATGACGCGGATAACCCCGCCAGCATCGCCAGTTCTTCGGACGGCTTGGCCGAGCCGTCCATCAACGCCCAGATCATCGCGGCGCGTTTGGGGTCGGCCAGCAAGGTTGCGATCTGGCTGATGCAAGGTGCCTGTTCCATGTATTCACTCCCTGTAGATTCGTTGGTCTGCTCCATTTCGCGGAAAAGTATAAGTGTGTAAGCAGCAGATTCCGTGGCGTCTTACAGCCAAATCAGCGACAGCATTTGCCTGAAGTTTCCTGAATTCCCTGGGGTTATTACGTAGTCCCTTGCTGTTCAGGCAACTGCGCGCTCAACTTCCCACAACGTGCCACGAGCATTTCACGCAGGAGGTTGATCGGCTTACTCAACTGCGCGCGATGGGCGCACAGCAGATTGAGCGGTGTGCGCTCACCCTGCAGCTCCGGCAAGAGCAACCGCAGGCGGCCTGCCAGTACGTCGGCGCTGACATCCAGCCAGGACTTATAGGCAATCCCCACCCCGGCCACGGCCCAGCGCCGCACCACGTCGGCATCGTCACTGAAGCGGTCACCGGTAACCGTCAGACTGATTTCCCGTTTGCCATCCTGAAAGCTCCAATGGTCATGCACTCGGCTACCGAGCATGTACAGCAGGCAGTTGTGCTGGGCCAGTTCCTACAGGTGGCGCGGCTCGCCATGCCGGGCCAGGTAGCTGGGCGCGGCGCAGAGCACCCGGCGATTGTCCGGCGCGACCGGCAAGGCCACCAGGCTCGAATCCTCGGGTTCGCCATAGCGCAAGGCGATATCCACCGGCTGGCGGAACAGGTCGGCAATCCGGTCGCCCAGTAGCAGGCGCACACTTAATTGCGGGTGCTCGCGCTGAAATTCGTCCAGCCACGGCAACAGCAGGTTGCGGCCAAAGTCCGAAGGCGCCGACAGTTGCAAAACACCACTGACATGGTCCTGGCTGCTGGCCAGCAGGCGCCGGCCTTCATCCAGTTGGCTCAAGGCACCGCGGGCGTATTGCAAGAAACCCTCGCCCTCGGCAGTCAGGCGCAGGCTGCGAGTGGAACGTGCCAGCAAGCGCGCGCCCAATTGTTGCTCAATGCGTTTCAACGCTGC
The DNA here is from genome assembly GCF_030687625.1 of Pseudomonas sp. FP2294. Classification (NCBI taxonomy): domain Bacteria; kingdom Pseudomonadati; phylum Pseudomonadota; class Gammaproteobacteria; order Pseudomonadales; family Pseudomonadaceae; genus Pseudomonas; species Pseudomonas sp. FP2294. The sequence continues at coordinate 713,678 of NZ_CP117441.1, read as the reverse complement.
GCTGGCCACCGCCGCCGACATATCCATGACCCGTGCGGCGGCCGACAAACTCCCCAAATCCGCCGCACGTACGAACAACTGCAAATCATCAAAACGCAGCATGACCACCGCCCCGAGGGATTATCAAAAAACCATTGAAAGAGACTGCTCTTTTAGCGGGTTTTATCTGCAAGAGAAATAGCTAATGATCTAACCATCCCATTCCGCCCTTCCTGGAACTTGCCATGAAAGCCATCGCCTACTACGCCGCATTGCCGATCAACGACCCAAAGTCCCTGCAGGATATCCAGTTGCCTGAGCCGGTGGCCGGTCCGCGCGACCTGCTGGTAGAAGTCAAAGCCATCTCGGTCAACCCGGTGGATACCAAGATCCGCCAGAACGTCACCCCGGAAAACGGCGCGGCCAAAGTGCTGGGCTGGGACGTGGCCGGTGTGGTCAAGGCCGTGGGCAGTGAAGTGACGCTGTTCAAGGCCGGCGACAAAGTGTTTTATGCGGGCTCCCTGACCCGCCCGGGTGGCAACAGCGAACTGCACACCGTCGATGAGCGCATCGTCGGCCATATGCCCAAGAGCCTGGGGTTTGCCGAAGCCGCAGCCCTGCCGCTGACTGCCATCACCGCCTGGGAACTGCTGTTCGAGCGCTTGCAAGTGCCTGAAGGCAAGACCGATCAAGGCCAGAGCCTGCTGATTGTCGGCGCTGCCGGTGGCGTAGGTTCGATCCTCACCCAATTGGCGGCGCAACTCACCGCACTCAAGGTGATCGGCAGCGCCTCGCGCCCGCAAACCCAGGCCTGGGCCAAGGACCTGGGCGCTGACCTGGTAGTCGACCACAGCCAGCCACTGAGCGAAGAGCTCAAGCGCGTAGGCCACCCACAGGTGACCCACGTCGCCAGCCTGACCCAAACCGACCAGCACCTGGACCAGTTGGTCGAAGCGCTCGCGCCCCAAGGCAAACTGGCACTGATTGATGACCCCAAGTCGCTGGATGTGCTCAAGCTCAAGCGCAAGAGCCTGTCGCTGCACTGGGAATTCATGTACACCCGCTCGATGTTCGAGACTGCCGACATGATCGAGCAACACAACCTGCTCAATCGAGTGGCCGAGCTGATCGATGCCGGCACCCTGAAAACCACGGTGGGCGAGCACTTCGGCGTGATCAACGCAGAGAACCTGCGCCGCGCCCATGCTTTGCTGGAAAGCGGCAAGGCAAAGGGCAAGATTGTGCTGGAAGGCTTCTAAGACGCGGGCTCTGTCAGTGTCGTCCGTTCCACCTGTGGGCAACGGACGGCACCGCTAGTCAGACACTTGATCCTTGTCATATTTTTGAGCGTCTTCGGGTTTATATTGGCCGCCTTTGCCACGCAATCTTTTACGTGAGGAAGTCAGCAATGAAGATCCTGATAAAAGCGTTAGCAAAATCCCAAGGCAACAAATGGCAGGTCCGCCTGGACCAGGACGCCTTTACCTTCCGCAGTGAAGCCGAGGCCCGCGCCTTCGCCAACACCCTGCAAAACCGGATCCAGGCGCCCCACCGGTTTCCCGAAAACCAGCAGCGCGCTACGGGCTGAAAAGACTGTCAGACCTGCGCTTGCAAGGCTCGCTGCCGCTGCAGGCGCTGGGTCCACATGGCCACCACTACCGCCAACACCCCGCACAGGCTGATGACGATCGACATCGGCATGGCCGTGCCGTCGTGCAATGCGCCGACCAACGATGCCGCACCCGCCGCCACACCAAACTGGATACAGCCCAGCAGTGCCGAGGCGCTGCCGGCCCGCGCGCCCTGGCCGTTCATGGCGCACGCCGAGGTATTGGGCATGATGCAGCCCAGGCTGGCGATACACAGGAACAGCGGCACCAGCAGCGGCCACAGTGCTTCGGTATGCAAGGCACTGACGGCCAGCAATGCCAGCGCTGCCGCGAGGTAAACCCATACCGTACGGGTCAGGAGAAAGGCCGGCCCGCGCTTGGACAGCAGCCGCGCATTGACCTGCGCCACCAGGATAAAGCCCGCGGCATTGGTGCCGAACAGCCAGCCATAATGCTCAGCCGGCACGCCGTACAGCTTGATAAAGACGAAAGGCGAACCGGCAATGTAGGCAAACATCCCGCCAATCGCGATGCCGCCGGTCACGGCATACCCCAGGTATACGCGGTCGGCCAGCAGGCGCCCGTACTGGCGCAACGCTCCGGACAGCGGCTGCCGAGGTTGATGGGCCGGAAAACTCTCCGGCAGACCGACAGCCACTGCCACACCCGCACCGACGCTGAACAGGGTCAACGCCAGGAAGATCGACTGCCAGCCCCACAGGCTGACCATCACCCCACCGAGCATCGGCGCCAGGATCGGCGCCAGCCCGACCACCAGCATCAACTGCGAAAAGACCTTGGCCGAACCCACCGCGTCGCACTTGTCGCTGACCACCGCTCGGGAAATCACCATGCCCGCACACCCGCCCAGAGCCTGGACGAAGCGCGCACCGATCAGCCACTCCAGGGACGGCGCATAGGCGCACGCCAGGGAGGCCAAGGTGAACAGGGTGACACCACTCAATAGCGGGATGCGCCGGCCAAAACGATCCGCCAGCGGCCCATAGATCAATTGACCGACCGCAAGCCCGGTGAAGTACACCGCCAGGGTCAACTGGATATGTTTTTCGTCGGTGCCGAACGCCACCGCCATGGCCGGGAAGCCCGGCAGATAAAAGTCGATGGCCAGCGGCGCAAATGCGCTCAAGGCCCCCAAAATGAGGAGTATGCGAAGGTTCATCAGGCACCCAAAAGAGTCGGCAGCCCGACAGTCTAGCCGCGCTTGGGTGCCTTGAACATTACGATAGCTCGCTAACTATTAAATAATCAGGCGAGCTTGGCGCTGTAGCCTTCATCGGTAATCACGCGGATCACTTCTTCCGGTAACAAACGACTTTCCACCCCCACTTCCTTGGCGCCCAGATCGACCTTCACACTGGCTGCCGGGTCCAGGGCCTGAACGGCTTGGGTGACGGCACGAACGCAGTGGCCGCAGGTCATTCCTTCAACGCTGAATATTTGCATGACATGACTCCTTAAGTGAGGTTGCACCCAGTTTCATCCTTGCCACGATGGCAAGGTCAAGCGCCGAAAACAACAGCCGGGCTGGTATTCCCTGGCGGCGTCGGCCAAGCTGCAACCATCCACGATTTGAAACCCGGAGAATTCACCATGCGCTGGTCGCTTTTTGGCCTTGTGAGCCTGTTGAGCCTGTTCGCCGCCGCCCCCCAGGCCAGCGCGGCCGAGGATTATGCGGTGCTGATCATTTCCAGGGAGCGCCTGGAAGTCCCCACCAATTGCGAGATTGGCCTGTACGTCAATGACCAGTTGGCCGGGCGGCTGTTCCAGGAGCAATCCACCTCGTTCAACTTCCCCGCAGGCCCGGTCTCGCTGCGCCTCAAGCTACTGCCAGGCCAAGCCCCAGGCTGCCTGCCAGGATTGCTGGCGCCCAAGGCACAACACATCGAGTTGAAGGCAGGCGATGTGCGCAAACTGCGCATTGCCCAGGGTGCGGACGGCATGTACCTCAAGGCGGCAAAGCTGGGCTATTAATCTACGGCAGCCAAACAATGGAGCTTGACCTTCCCCTAAGGTCAAGGTTGATCCTACAGCTAACATTTCCCGGAAGACTGCCGCAAAGCGCAACCGCCGGCCGCGAGATCTGCGCAAAATTGGGCAGCATCCATTCGGGGCTGTTGTGTCCAACTGGTTCGGCCTGCTCGACCTGCTACGGACCCTGTCCAGCGCGGACATGGTGAGCAATGCGCTGCTGTTGAAACCTGGAAACCCAAGGATCTGGAGGATCACCGCCCATGAACATCGGTCTGGCAGCCCGGCAAAGCGGCTTGAGCGCCAAGATGATTCGCTATTACGAATCCATCAACCTGCTTAAACCGGCCAATCGCAGCGACAGCGGCTATCGCCTATATGGCCACGACGACCTGCACACCCTGGCATTCATCAAGCGTTCGAGGGATCTGGGGTTTTCCCTGGAGGAGGTCGGCAAGTTGCTGGAACTGTGGCAGGACCGGCAACGGGCCAGTGCCGACGTCAAGGCGTTGGCTCGCCAGCATATCGAAGAGTTGAACCACAAGATCCGCGAGTTGGGGCAGCTGCGCGATACATTGCAGGACCTGATGGAGCACTGCCAGGGCGATCACCGGCCGGACTGCCCGATTCTCAAGGAGTTGGCAGCGGGCGGTTGTTGCAAGTGACGGGGTATCACTGACCGCCCACAAAACCCAATGTGGGAGCCAGCTCCCACATTTACATTGCCAGTGACCTGAAGATCACTGCATCCAAGGCGGTGGCGGTTCTTCCGCCGGTTTGCCCGGTGGCGCATCATCCGCCGCACGGATCGCCTGGCGCCGCTCTTCGTCGAGCCGTGCCGCTTCGATCTCGCGCATCACGCCGCCCACATCCGCCAACTCTTCCGGCTCGTCGAACTCGCCGGTCAGCACGCTGGCCGGGTGCAAGGTGCCGGCTTCGTACAGCGCCCACATTTCCTTGGCGTACTTGGTGGTCTTCAATTCCGGGGCAAAGCGCCCGAAATACGAAGCCATGTTGCCCACGTCCCGCTCCAGCATGGTGAATGCGTGGTTGTTACCCGCCGCATCCACCGCTTGCGGCAGGTCGATAATGACGGGGCCGGTCGGCGTCAACAGCACGTTGAACTCCGAAAGGTCACCGTGCACCAGGCCGGTACACAGCATCAGCACGATCTGCGAGATCAGGAAGGCGTGATATTCACGGGCCTGATCCGGTTCCAGGACCACGTCGTTCAGACGTGGCGCCGCGTCACCGTATTCATCGGCCACCAGCTCCATCAGCAACACGCCTTCGAGGAAGTCGTAGGGCTGGGGCACACGAACGCCCGCACCGGCCAGGCGAAACAGCGCCGCTACTTCGGCGTTCTGCCACGCGTCTTCGGTTTCTTTCTTGCCGAACTTGGAGCCCTTGGCCATGGCCCGGGCCTGTCGGCTGTTGCGGACCTTGCGGCCTTCCTGGTATTCGGCCGCCTGACGAAAACTTCGTTTATTCGCCTCCTTGTAAACCTTGGCGCAACGTAACTCGTTGCCGCAGCGCACCACATAAACAGCTGCTTCTTTACCACTCATAAGTGGGCGCAGCACTTCGTCGACCAGACCGTCCTCGATCAGGGGTTCAATGCGTTTAGGAGTCTTCATCAGCTTTTATTGTGGGTCCTTTATTACCAAACACGCGTATGGCACTCGTTATACGGCAATCCTCGCACAGCGGGGAGAGGGTAACGAGCTTTGATCTGCTAAAGAATGCATCCAATATGCCAGATTAATCCGACAAAGCCGTTATTGCCCAAGGCGTTCGGATGATAGCCGAGATCAGCGCTCAATGATCGCTGTCACACCCTGCCCGCCCGCCGCGCAGATCGAGATCAGCCCGCGCCCCTTGCCCGCCGCATCCAGCAGCTTGGCCAGGTTCGCGACGATACGCCCACCGGTGGCGGCAAACGGGTGCCCGGCCGCCAGGGAGCTGCCCTTGACGTTAAGGCGGCTGCGGTCGATGGCGCCCAACGGCGCGTCCAGGCCCAGGCGGGTCTTGCAGTAATCGGCATCTTCCCAGGCCTTGAGCGTGCACAACACCTGCGCAGCGAAGGCCTCGTGAATTTCGTAGTAATCAAAATCCTGCAGTGTCAGGCCATTTCTCGCCAGCAGGCGTGGCACGGCATACACCGGCGCCATCAACAGCCCTTCGGCGCCGTTGACGAAATCCACCGCCGCCGCCTCGCCATCGCGCAGGTAGGCGAGGATCGGCAGGCCACGCTCCTTGGCCCAGGCTTCGCTGCCCAACAACACCAGGGACGCGCCATCGGTCAGGGGGGTGGAGTTGCCGGCGGTGAGGGTACCCTTTTCGCTGCGTTCAAAAGCCGGTTTGAGGCTGGCGAGTTTTTCCAGGGTCAGGTCCGGGCGCAGGTTATTGTCGCGGGTCAGGCCGAGAAACGGCGTGAGCAAATCGTTGTGCCAGCCCTCGGCGTAGGACGCGGCCATCTTCTGGTGGCTTTCCAGGGCCAGTTGGTCCTGTTCGGCGCGGGGAATCTGCCAGGTCTGCGCCATCAGCTCGCAGTGCTGGCCCATGGACAGGCCGGTACGCGGCTCGCCATTGCGCGGCAGTTCCGGCTTGAGGTGTTGCGGACGAAGTTGTAACAGGACTTTTAATTTATCCGCCATGGATTTGCTGCGATTGGCTTGCAGCAGGATCTTGCGCAACCCCTCATTGACGCCAATGGGCGCGTCGGAGGTGGTGTCGACGCCGCCGGCAATCCCGCATTCGATCTGCCCCAGGGCAATCTTGTTGGCCACCAGCAGCGCCGCTTCCAGCCCGGTGCCACAGGCCTGTTGAATGTCATAAGCCGGGGTTTGTGGCGACAGGCGCGAGCCCAGCACGCATTCGCGGGTCAGGTTGAAATCCCGCGAGTGCTTGAGCACTGCACCTGCGGCTACCTCGCCCATGCGCAGGCCGTGCAGGTTGTAGCGCTCGATCAAACCTTCCAGGGCGGCGGTCAACATGGCCTGGTTACTCGCTGTGGCGTAGGGGCCATTGGAACGAGCGAAGGGGATACGATTACCGCCAATGATCGCGACGCGGCGCAACTGAGTCATGTAAAGCTCCCTGAAGGTGGTAGGTGCAATCCTGAGCCTAGACTAGGAACGACTGTCACCGATTGATGGTCCACCCTTTGAACCCCAGCAGCCGGAGAGCGTTCCATGTCTGACCGTTATATCGACTTCGCCAACTCAAGCCTCGGCCACCGCCTGGTCTCGGCCATTGGCCTGCCGTCCCCGGTACGCCTGGAGCGCTGGCAAGCCGGGCGCCTGCGCCCGGTGGACGGCGCCCTGCTGTTGGGCGGCGGCCCGCTCGCGGCCCAGGTACAGGGGTTTGCCAATAAACTCACCGAGGCCATCTACAGCTACGGCCCCGAACCGCTGCAGGCCACGCCGTGGATTCCCGGGCATGGTCCCAAGCTCAAGGCGGTGCTGTTCGACGCCAGCCACTTGCAGCACACCGACCAACTCAAGCAACTGCGCGAATTCTTTCAGCCGCTGCTGAAAAATCTCGACCACAGCGCACACCTGGTGATTCTCGGCCGCGCCCCGGAAAGCCTCGACGAGCCGTTTGCCGCCAGCGCCCAGCGCGCCCTCGAAGGCTTCAGCCGGTCCCTGGCCAAGGAGCTGCGCAACGGTGGCACTTTGCAGCTGCTGTATGTCGCAGAAGGCGCCGAGGATCAGTTGGAAGGTGCGCTGCGGTTTTTCCTCTCGCCGAAAAGTGCCTATATCAGCGGCCAAGTGCTGCGCCTGAGCGCCTGCCCGACCCAGGTGCACGACTGGACGCGCCCGCTGGCCGGGCGCAAGGCCCTGGTGACCGGAGCTGCCCGTGGCATCGGCGCGTCGATTGCCGAAACCCTGGCGCGCGACGGTGCCGAAATTGTGTTGCTGGATGTGCCGCAAGCCAAGGCCGATCTCGACGCCCTCGCCGCACGGCTGGGCGGGCGTGGCATTGCCCTGGATATCTGCGCCGATGACGCGGCCACGCAATTGATCGAGCAATTGCCGGACGGCATCGACATTGTGGTGCACAACGCTGGCATCACCCGCGACAAGACCCTAGCCAATATGACCCCGGAATACTGGGACGCGGTGCTGGCGGTCAATCTCAACGCCCCGCAAGTGTTGACCAAGGCCCTGCTCGACAGCGGCACCCTGCACGACAATGGCCGCGTGGTATTGCTCGCGTCCATCAGCGGCATCGCTGGCAATCGCGGGCAAACCAACTACGCCGCGAGCAAGGCCGGGCTGATCGGCCTGGCCCAAGCCTGGGCGCCGTTGCTGGCGCAACGCGGCATCAGCATCAACGCGGTGGCACCGGGCTTTATCGAGACCCAGATGACTGCGCATATTCCCTTCGCCTTGCGTGAAGCCGGGCGACGCATGAGCTCCCTGGGCCAGGGCGGCCTGCCGCAGGACGTTGCAGAAGCAGTGGCCTGGCTAGGCCAGCCAGGCTCGGGGGCGGTCAGTGGTCAGGCGTTGCGGGTGTGCGGGCAAAGCCTGCTGGGAGCATAACGATGCTGTGGCACACATTACCCAGCAGCCCGGCGCTGCCACCGTTGTACTGGCGCGCCGCACTCAAGCGCAAAATTACCGGCACCACCCTGCCCGACTTTGGGCTGCACTGCCGGGTGCAGGTCAATCCCGAGGCAGTGGCGGCCTATCGCAAGGTCTGCGGGTTTGCCGACAGCCCAATGCTGCCGGCGACCTATCCGCACATCCTGGCGTTCGGCCTGCAGTTGCAGTTGCTGACAGCCCGGGAATTTCCTTTCCCACTGTTGGGGCTGGTGCATCTGAGCAACCGTATCCGCGTATTCCGCCCCATGGGCGGGGTCAGCGAGGTGCGGGTCAGTGTGCATACGCGCAACCTGCAACCCCATGCCAAGGGTGCGACCTTTGACTTGATCACCACCGTCGAGGATTCCCTGGGATTGCTGTGGGAAGGCGAAAGTCGAATGCTCTGTCGTGGGGTGAAACTCGAGGGGGAGACGCCGGAGCAATCCCTGCCAACACCCAATACCGTCAGCGAACTGACCCGCTGGCAGGCGCCGTCCGACATCGGTCGGCGGTACGCCCGAGTATCCGGTGACTACAACCCGATCCACTTGAGCGCCCTCACTGCCAAGCTGTTCGGCTTCCCCCAGGCGATCGCCCATGGGCTGTGGAACAAGGCGCGCACCGTCGCGGCCCTGCATGAACATCTGCCGGCGGCGAATATCGAGATCTACGTTGAGTTCAAGAAACCTGTGCGGCTGCCTGGACAGGTCATCTTGTTAAGCAGTGCCCCCGGCTCCGGCGGCGAGTTGCAACTCAAGGGCGATGGCGACATCGAACATATGCTCGGGAAGTGGCAGCCGATTGCCTGAAACCGGGGTAATTTGCTGATTAATTGTATATATACACCCTAAGTTATAGCGGGCCACTGGTAGCCCGCTAACTTATTTAACTTATTGATCTAGAACACATAACCACAAATAAAAAACCGCCTTATATACCTTTGGCATTAATCATCAGGACGAGTAAGTCTGCCTGTATATAAATCATTAATACCAAGTTGAGCATTGCGATAAAGAGTACCGAGGACTGTTATAGCCACAACGGACGCATGTATTGCTCGCTGAAGAACGGGCGAACTAGCGAAACCAACAAAGGCTGTACCAGGTGCTAAGGAACTCATCATGAAAACTCAAGTCGTGTTGTGGAAGGCAAGTACTGCATTGGCCCTTATTCTGGCGATGAGCCTGGGAGGCTGCAGCAGTGGTGGTGGCGGCCATAAGAGCAGCGTCGCATCCTCCTCCCCGGATGCCGGTACCGACGGTGGTACAGGTGGTGGTGACGGTGGCGGCACTGGTGGCGGTACCGGCGGCGGCACTGGTGGCGGTACCGGCGGCGGCACTGGTGGCGGTACCGGCGGCGGCACTGGTGGCGGTACCGGCGGTGGCACTGGTGGCGGTACCGGCGGCGGCACTGGTGGCGGTACCGGCGGTGGCACTGGCGGCGGCACTGGTGGCGGTACCGGCGGCGGCACTGGCGGCGGCACTGGCTCGACCACCAGCCCCTTGGTCACTGGGCAGATTGCAGCCAACCTGGGCGACACGCTCGGCAATGTCGGAACAGCCATTGGTGGCATCGGCACAACCGTTGGCGGTGTTCCAGTAGTCGGCACTACGGCAGGTGGCCTGGTGACCAGCGTGGGCACCGCGGTCGGCAGCATCGGCACTGGCGTCGGCGATGGCCTGGGTTCCCTGGGCACTAACAGCAACTCCCTGGGCGTTACCGTGGCCGGCGTGGCCAACGGCGTCGCCGACCTGGGCACCGGGGTTTCGAACACCGGTAAAACCCTGTCGACCACCTTGGGCGGTATCCCAGTAGTCGGCGGCCTTACTGGCGGCGTCGGTGGGGCCGCCGGTGGCCTGGTGGATAAAGTCGGCCAGGCGGTCACCATGCTCGGCGATACCTTGAGCACTGCCAGCACCACCGGTCCCCTGGGATCGGTCACCAACACCCTGGGCGGCAAAGTGCTGGTGCCTGTGGTCTCGCTGGTGGAAAACACCACGGGCAATCTGGGCAAAGCCACTGGCCTGGGCAACCCGGTCAACGGCCTGCTGGATAAAGTCGGCTCTACCGCCACCGGCCTCGGCACCCAGGTGGCAGGCGCAGGTGGCACAGGCAACCCGGTGACCGGTGCCCTGGGCACGGTACTCGGCGGTGTCGGTGCGGTAGCAGGCACTGCAGGTGGTTATGTCGCACCGTCTGCCGGAACCGGCAGTGGCAGCGCCCCAGCCTCCGGTCTGCCTGAACTGGTGGGCGGCCTGGTGGCCAACGTCGGTAACGGCCTGAATGCGGGCAACACCAACGGTACCGTCAGTGCGGGCGGTGTGGCAGGTGGCGCATTGGGCAACACGGTGGCTTCGCTCGGCACAGTGATCGGTGGCAACGGCGTCGCCAACACGGCGGCAACCGCACCGGTCGCAGGTCTTGCGAACAATGTGGGCGCGGCGCTGAACCCTGTGACTTCGGGGGTCAGCAGCCTGACCCAAAACATCGGCACCTCTACCGGCATCGGTGCACCGGTTAATGGCCTGGTGACTCAAGTAGGCGGCGCAGTCAGCGGCCTCGGTGGCAACATCACCGCAGCCAATGCCAACCCGATCACCAACACCGTGGGCCAGACCGTCAACGCAGTCGGTGGAGCGGTCTCCTCAGTGGGTGGTCTGGTCACCGGCGGCACCAGCGGCAGTGGCGGTGGCCTGCTCGGCGGCCTGAACATCAACGCCAACGCCACGGCGTCTGGATCGGCCACTGCAAACACCGGCGTAGGCGGCCTGCTCAAGGGCCTGACCGGTCAATAGAAAAATTGCACCTGGCCCATTAGACGGCCTCCCCTACAGCGCCTACGCTTGGTTGAGACGAGAGATTCCAATGGGTCTCTCGTCTTTTTTATTGGACTCCCAACCGCGTCCAAGAGCCCGGTGGGAACCTGCGAAATGCCGCTGCAGTTTTGACCATGGAGTGTCCTATGCGCGCCTTGACCCCGTTGTTATTGCTCACCCTCAGCGCCTACGTCCACGCCGAGACCCTACCCAGCTTCCTCAACAGCAACGACACCATTCGCAATCTCCCGGTCCCCAACCTGCCGGCCGACGCCTACCGCCCGGTGACGCCGCAGACCCAGCTACCCGAGACCCCGGCCGCACAAGCGCAACCGCTGCTGATGGACACCAAAGTCACCATCCGCAAGCTGCAGATCGAAGGCGGCACGGTGTACCCGCTCAAGGACGTTGCACAGGTGTTCGAGCCGTTGATTGGCCGTGAAACCAACCTCGCGCAACTGATCGAAGCGACCCGCAGCATCACTCGCCGCTACCAGCAGGATGGCTACTTGTTGTCCTACGCCTTCCTGCCCGACCAGCGTTTCGAACAGGGCCTGGTGCGCGTGGTGCTGGTCGAGGGCTATATCAAGGACTACCAGGTACAAGGCGACATTGGTTCGGTCTCGGCCTACGTCGACAAACTGGCGCAAAAACTCCAGGCCGAACGCCCGCTGACCCGCAAGACCTTTGAGCGCTATACCACCTTGATGGGGCGCATTCCGGGCGTCACGCTGCAAGCGCAAGTACCGCCACCGGGCACCACCGATGGTGCCGCGCACATGAACATCCAGGCCAGCCGCAAACCCTTTACCAGCAGCATGAACATGACCGACGACAGCCGTGGCGGCCTACAAGCCTTGATCGCCGGCACCAGCAATTCCCACACGGCAATGGGCGAACAAGTGAGCCTCAGCGGCCTGTTCCCGCCGGGTGAAGACAAAGAGCATTACTACCGGCTCGACTACAGCCAATTCATCAACGCCGAAGGCACACAACTGAGCTTGTATGGCGCGCGCTATCGCAGCGATCCGAGCACCCATATCCGCCTGAACGGCGGCTTCTCGCTCAAGCCACACCGCGAGAACGACCGCTTCTCCATCGGCCTGAGCCACCCATTGATCGCCTCGCCCAGCGAGTCCCTGACCCTCGGCACCCGCTTCTACGGGGTGAACGACAGGACTCGCTATCAACTGGTGGGTTACCCGCAACGCTTTGACGTAGAAACCGACTTGCGTGCGCTGGCCTTTGAAGGGGATTGGCGCAAGGCCGACAATCGCCAACTGCGCATCCTAAGCGCCGGCCTGTACCAGGGCATCGACGGACTGGGAGCCCACACGCGCAGTGACCTTGAGGGGATAAAGTCGGACCTGGACTTCTTCCGCCTGCGCCTGTCCGGGGTGCAGAGCGACAAGTTCTTCGACAACTGGCAAGGCGTGCTCTCGGCAGCGCTGTACTGGAGCGACGACACCTTGCCCGACAGCGAACGTGCGGTGTTCGGTGGGCAAAATTTCGGCCGAGGCTACCCGGATGACCAGGGCTCGGGCGACAAGGGTTGGGGGGTGGCCTACGAGGTGAACTACAGCTACAACCGCGCCGGCGACTGGGTAAGAATCGTGCAGCCCTACGTCGTGCTCGACCGCGCCAAGGCCTGGTTCAACAACCTGCCGGTCAAGGACAGCGACATGTCATCCGCCGCCGTTGGCGTGCGCTTTGGCGATGCCAAGTACTACAACATCGCGCTGGAGGCGGCCAAGCCGATGTCCGATATGGCAATGGATAGCTTTAACCGGCGGCCGCGCTATACATTGAGTTTTAGCTATCAGCTATAGGAACCGGCTTGCCGGCGATGCGGCGACCCGACAAGCCAGCTCCCACAGGGAACACAGCTTCGCGCTCTGACTCTGCGGTTGCCGTAGCTCTGCTTTTGATCTGGCTGTTGCTGTGGCTCTGCTTTTGATCTGGCTTTTGATCTTGATCTCAGGCGCCCCGTTAAACCACGATGGCCGCAGGCAGGTATTGCGCAGTGGGCACCCCGGCATGGATGCCGGGGTAGCCGCGACACGGCCAGGGATGGCCGATCGCGGCGGGCCCACGGAGCAATGCCTGACTGCGGGCATGCCGAGCCTAGGCGAGGCACCGAGTGGTGGGGCAAGAGCGTTTTGCTTACTTTGGCGCTTCTCCCAAGTGAGCCGCCGTAAGGGCGGAACCCTAAGTGGCCGTGACCGCAGCAACGGATATGTACACAAACCCAGTGTAGATACCTATGGCCATCGCACTCAGGTCAACGCATCCCCCACCTTGCCAAAAAACGCCTCAATCTGCGGCCCCAGCAACCTCCCAGCCGCCAACACCACCAACGCAATCACCACAATCAAAATCACATACTCGATAGCCGTCGCACCGTCCCGCCGGCGCCAGAACAGCATCGACCACGCATACATCCTCAGCAGCAGGGCAAGCAACATAGGGCATCTCCTCAGCTGGGCGCTACGGACAGGCCAACTGTTCCCTACGCCCGGGGAAACAGATTGTTCAGAGTGTCGATCAACCGAACCAGATAGATCGGTTTGCGAAACAGGTCCAGGACCTGCAACCGCAACATGTCACTGACATCATCCATTTCGGCATGACCGGACATAACAATCACGGGCAAGTGCTGGCGTGAGGTGTGCTCACGCAAGCGCTTGATCAGGGAAATGCCGCTTTCTTCAGGCATGCGCAGGTCGGTAATGACCAGCGCAATATCAGGATGCAGTGTCAGTTCCTGCAATGCGTCCGTGACGGAGTTGGCGCAGAAACAAACGAAGCCCTCGTCTCCCAGCGATTCCGCCAGTTCAACGAGGGCATCTTCTTCGTCATCCACCAACAGGATCTGCTGGCGGTTCGCAACAACAGCGTTCATGAGCAATACCTTCCAAGACAATCACTGATGGGCTTGCTCAAGGCTCTATTGCCAATCAGGTCAAGGCATCCCCGATTCTTTCGAACATGTCCGCGATCTGAGGCCCAAGCAGTTGCCCGGCCGCCAGCACGACCAGCGCAATAACCGCGACAAGAATCACGTACTCAATCGCCGTCGCCCCCTCTTTGCGATGAAAGAACAGTTGGAGTTGAACGTAGAGTTTCATCATGAAGGTAAGGAACATATGACTTCTCCTTTGCGCTTGCTTGCGCTGATATCGCAGTGCTGCACGGTGATTGCCGCGTGCCACTAGAGCATTGTCAACAAAACCCACCTCAACAACTGTAAGAACGGATTAATCACAAAGTATTAGCCGCCATTCTGGCGCCATAACCCTGTGCGTTTAAGGCAATGCGCGAGGGTTCCAAAATAAATCGTGGTGGCTAATGGCATTTTGTCTTAGCTCGGCTACCGTCAAATAGCGAAATCGTTAGATGTTCATAGCTGCCTGGTTGCGAAATCAACTCGTTAGGAAAAACGGGCCCATAGTGCAACAGGATAGGGAGAGCCTTCATGAACAGTCGTGTCAGCATGATCCTGGCCGGGTTGTTATTAATCGGTGCGCTGTTTGCAGGCTATTGGGGGCTGGTACTTAGCCGTCCGCCTGAGCCAACTGCAGAGCCATCGCCCTCTGGCGTTTCCATAGAAAAAACCGTCGCCGCCGTTGAAGACCAGACCCGCCAATCGGTGGTGGTGCTGGCCCATGATGTGCCGCCCTATGTGGCGCTCACCGCCACCGACCTGACCCTGGAAAAGCTGCGCACCGCACCGGCCGGCAGCTTGACCAGCCTCGACCAGGCCATCGGCCGCACGCCCTTGAGAGCCCTGAGCGCTGGCACTTGGCTGGACGATTCCAGCTTCAATGCCGGTGGCCCACTGGCCCGCATGATCCGCCCTGACGAACGCGCCCTGGCGGTGGCCGTCGATGAAGTCATCGGTGCCGCAGGCCAGTTGAGCCCTGGGGATTATGTGGATGTGCTGCTGTTCCTGCGCCCGGAAGGCACTAACCCGGAGCCCACCTCGCAGATCATCGTGCCAGCCCTGCGCCTGCTCAGTGTGGGCGATAACCTGGGCCCCACCAACGATGGCAAGCCCGCCGTTGCGCCGCCCACCACCGATGAAGAAAAAGCCCGCCAGGCACAACGTCAGGCAAGTCCACCGCGGACGGTGGTGCTGGCGGTGCCGCAACAGTTGATGAGCCGCTTGATGCTGGCCACCAGCGTCGGCGCCTTGCGCCTGGCGGTGCGCAGTGCCGATGAACAATTGCTGAGCCAGTACTGGGCCGGGGACAACGAGGCCTTCGCCAAACTGCAAAGCGCCAATCGCGAGCTGTACCAGTTCACTCAACTGGCCATGCTCGGCGCGCCGAAAAGACTCGCCCAGGCCGGGGGTGCCAGCGAATTCCGGCGCTCCGGCATTGAGGTCATACGCGGTAACCAAGCGACCCAACACAATCCCTGATTGAACAAGGATGCCTTGCATGCGCCAACATCTCGCACCTGCGCTCACACAAATGGCCTGGGCCCTGATGCTGTCCAGCCTGCCTGTGGGCCTGGCGTTCGCCGCCGCTGACAGCTGCAGCAACCTGGGCGCCTTGCCGGCCGTGGTCGAGGTCGGTGAAGGCCTGCAACAAACCCTGCAATCGCCCATGCCTATTACCCGCCTGGCCATCGGCGACCCGAAAATCGCCGACGTACACCTCAACGGCGATCGTGCGTTCCTGCTCACCGGCGTGGCCTCTGGCGCCACCAGCCTGATGGTCTGGACCCGTTGCTCCAACGCGCCGCGCCAGAGCATGGTGTTCGTCAAGGGCAAGGCCACCTCGACCCTGACCAGCCTGGCCCTGTCGCCCTCCGACGACCCGTTCCTGCCGAGCCAGGTGCAGACCGATATCCGCTTTGTCGAAGTCAGCCGCACCAAGCTCAAGGAGGCCAGTACGTCGATCTTTGGCGGCACCCGCAACTTCCTGTTCGGCAGCCCGCGCACAGCCGGGGGGGGCCTGCCGCTGGACAACGAGAGCTTTAACATCGGCATCGGCGGCGGGCGCTTTTCGGCGATGATCAACGCCCTGGAGCGCAGCGGTTTTGCCTATACCCTGGCACGCCCGAGCCTGGTTGCCATGAGCGGGCACAGCGCGACCTTTCTTGCCGGCGGTGAAGTGCCGATCCCGGTGCCAAGTGCCGGCAGCGACACGATCTCTATCGAGTACAAAGAGTTCGGTATCCGCCTGACCCTGACCCCCACCGTGATCGACCGCACGCGGATTTCCCTCAAGGTCGCACCGGAAGTCAGCGAGCTGGATTACGCCAACGCCTTGGAGTTAGAAGGCATCCAGGTGCCGGCCCTGACCGTGCGCCGCACCGACACCACGGTCTCCCTGGCCGATGGCGAAAGTTTTGTGATCAGCGGCTTGATCAGCAATAACAACCGCTCCACCGTCAGCAAGTTTCCTGGCCTGGGCGATATCCCGATCCTTGGCGCGTTTTTCCGTGACAGCAACGTCAGCCGCGAGGAAAAAGAACTGCTGATGATCGTCACCCCGCACCTGGTCCAACCCCTGGCCGCCAACGCCCGCCTGCCGTCCCTGCCCGGTGAAAAGCTGCGCAACTACGACCCCAACTGGTATCGCCTGTACTTCCTGGAAAATGGCAACTTCGACCGACGCACAGGACTTTCCCAATGAGCGATAGCCTGAGCCAGACGTTCCTCGCAATTACCCGCAACACCACCGACCTGGAATGGCTGCAAGGGGCCCTGGCGCCCCTGGGCCAAGTGGTCAGTGCCGGTGGCGGCAGCCTCGACGAGCTGCTGGCCCTGGTGGACGTAACCTTCGCCAACCTGGTATTCGTCGGCCTGGACCGCGAGCATGTGGTCGCCCAGAGCGCCTTGATCGAGGGTGCCCTGGAAGCCAAGCCGATGCTGGCCATCGTCGCCCTCGGCGACGGCATGGACAATCAACTGGTGCTCAACGCGATGCGCGCCGGGGCGCGGGATTTTGTCGCCTACGGCTCACGTTCCAGTGAGGTCGCCGGCCTGGTGCGGCGCTTGAATAAACGCTTGCCGCCAGTCGCCCACAATGCGCACCTGGGTGGCCTGACGGTACTGTATGGCACCCAGGGCAATGCCGACGGCGCGCTGCTGGCCAGCCACCTGGCGATGGTGGTGCAGAAGAGCGGGCAAGAGACCCTGCTGCTGGACCTGGGCCTGCCCCGTGGCGACAGCCTGGCACTGCTGGGCCTGGAAAGTTCGTTCAACTTTGGCGATGCCCTGCGCCATTTGCGCCGCCTGGACACCACCTTGATCAACAGCGCCGTCACCGCCACCGAAGGCGGCCTGCGCATCCTCGCCTACACCGAAAACGACGAACCGCTGGAAATGACCAGCGCCGCCGAGCTGTACATGCTGCTCAGTGCCTTGCGCCAACACTTCCAGCACATCGTGGTGAACCTCACTGGCCAGCGCGACAGCGAAGCCCTGCGCACCTTCGTCAGCCACTGCGACAAGCTTTTGTGGTGTACCGACCAGAACGTCCTCGACTGCCGGCGCAACCTGGCGGTGCTGAATCAGTGGCGGGAAAAAGGCATGAAACTGGAGCATGCACGGCTGCTGATCGACCGCTATCTCAAGGGCGCCGCCCCCGACACCGAAACCCTGGAAAAGAGCTTCGGCCTGGACGTCATTGCCGTGCTGCCATTGAGCCCCGAGGTGCGCCTGAACGCCAAGAACCAGGGGCAGACCCTGTTCAGCCTGGCCCCCCGGGAGCCCCTGACGCAGAACCTGAAAGCGCTTGGCGAACGCCTGGCCAAACGCACCGAGGGCATGGAGAAACCCTCCACCCGTTGGTTTGAACGGCTGCTGGGGACAACCAAATGAGCAGCGAAAATCTCTTCGGCACCCCCGCTCGCGGGCTTAACAGCGCGGTGGATCACGACGGCCTGAAACTGGTGCTGCACCGCTACATCATCGACGCCATCGAAGAGTCGGGGAAAAACCTGCTGGAAGGTTCGCGCCAATCCCTGGCGCAATTTGTCATCGACAAGGTGTCCGAATACATCACCCGCATGCACCTGGCGATTTCCCGTTATGAGATGGAGCGCCTGGCCGAAGAAATCGTCGATGAGCTGACCGGTTTCGGCCCGCTGGAAGTGCTGTTGCGTGACCCGTCGGTGACCGAGATTCTGGTCAACGGCCCGCACCGGGTGTTTGTCGAGCGGGACGGCCTGTTGCACCAGAGCGACTTGCGTTTTATCGACGCCCACCATGTGGAGCGGGTCATGCAACGCATCCTCGCCCCCCTGGGCCGGCGCCTGGATGAGTCATCGCCGATGGTCGATGCCCGGCTGCCCGACGGCAGCCGGGTCAACGCGATCATCCCGCCGATTGCCCTGGACGGGCCGTGCCTGTCGATTCGAAAGTTTCGCAAAGACATGCTCAAGAGCAGCGACCTGGTGGCGATGCAGACCATCGACCAGTCGATCTTCGAGTTTTTCCAGGAGGCGGTGGGCAAGCGCTGCAATATCCTGATCAGCGGCGGTACCGGCACCGGCAAGACCACCTTGCTCAATATTCTCAGCCAGTTGATCAACCCCCACGAACGCCTGGTGACCATCGAAGACGTCGCCGAACTGCAACTGGGCCACCCCCACGTGGTGCGCCTGGAAACCCGCCCGCCGAATGCCGAAGGGCACGGCGAGGTGAAGGCCAGCGACCTGATCCGCAACGCCCTGCGGATGCGCCCGGACCGCATCATCCTCGGCGAGATCCGTGGCGTGGAGGTGCTGGATGTGATGACCGCAATGAACACCGGCCACGACGGTTCCATGAGCACCGTGCACGCCAACAATGCCCAGGACGCCCTGTTGCGCCTGGAAACCCTGGTGGGCCTGACCGGTCGCGTGGTTGCCGAAAAAACCCTGCGCCAGATGATCTGCGCGGCCCTGGATGTGGTGATCCAACTGACCCGCCTGCCCGATGGCCGGCGTTGCGTCAGCGAAGTGGTGGAAGTGGTGGGTGTGCGCGATGACGTGTATGTCACCAACACCCTGTTCCGCCATGACCGGCGCACCGGCTTTGGCTTCCTGCGCGAGGCCCTCAACCCGGCGGGTGACAAGCTGCGCCGCGAATCCGCCCTGCCGCTATAGGAGCGTCACCATGACCGGCGCCATCCTGATGTTCAGTTGCGTGATTCTGATTGGCGTGTCGCTGCACCTGTTCCTCAGTGGCCTGCGCCAGGCGGAAACCGACCGCGTGCTGGAACGGCTCGCCGCAGGCCAGCCACTGCTGGCCGAAGAACGCGGGCGCTGGGTCGGCCTGGAGCGCATGTTCCAGCGTGCGGGCCTGGGCAAACCCACCGACAGCCTGGGCCTGTGGCTGACCTGTTGGGTGTTGGGCGCAGTCCTCGGGTTTCTGGTATGGAGCTGGGTCGGCCTGCTCGCCATGCTGCTGTTGCCGCCGCTGATACTGCGGCTGTACATCGCCTGGCGCTATCGGCGGCGGGTGAAGCGGATGATCGAACAACTGCCGCAGGTGCTCGACCATACCGTGCGCAGCCTGAAGTCCGGGCGCACCCTGGCCGATGCCTTGCTGGGGGCCATCGACAGTACCGAGGATCCCTTGAAGCCCGCCATGGGGCGCATTCAGCGCAACGTGCAACTGGGGGTCAGCCTGCCCGAGGCCGCCAGTGATTTCGCCGAATTCTACGAACAGGACGAGTTCCGCATGCTCGCCCTGGGACTCAAGGTCAACCATCGCTATGGCGGCAACGCCAGCGACTTGCTGGAGAACCTGATCAAGGTCATTCGCGAGCGGGAACAAGGCGCCCGGCAATTGCGCGCCATGACCGGCGAAACACGCGTCACCGCGTTCGTGCTGGCCGGCATGCCGATAGCGATGGTGGGCTATTTCATGCTGATCAACCCCGGCTACCTGATGACCATGTGGAATGACGACAGCGGCCGCTACATGCTGCTGGCCGCGCTGAGCATGCAGGTGCTGGGCTGCCTGACGATGTGGCGCATGTTGCGGAGTATTTGAGATGGTCCTGCTGATCAGTGCCTTATTATTTCTGGCTGCGCTCGTGCTGATCGCCGGCCAGTTGCTGAACCAGCGCCGCCGCGAGCGCCTGGTCAACCAACGCCTGCAAGGCCAACTGGTGCGCGGTGACCGTCTCGGCACCCTGCTCAGCCAGTTTGGCAGCAGCCAGTTGGCCCAACGCTCGGTGAGCATGGATAACGAAACCCAGCTCCTGCTCAACCGCGTGGGCTGGCGCACAGCCAATCAGCGCTCGATCTTCGCTGCCTGCCAGATTGGCGTGCCGCTGGTGCTGGCCGGGGTGATGCTGGTGGCACAAAGCCTGATCTTTCCCAATGCCGACTCCCCGTGGATCGCCCCCCTGCTCGGCCTGGGCGTGGGCTATCTGATCCCCAAGCGCATCCTCGCCAGTGCCGCCAAGGCCCGGCAGCAGCAAATCTCCCGCGAGGTGTCGACCTTTATCCCGCTGCTGCGCATTCTGTTCGAGTCGGGCATGGCGGTTGAGCAGTCGCTGCGTGTGTTGAGCGTTGAAGCGCAGCGCCTGCTGCCCGCCCTGACCCAGGAATTGCGCTTGATCCTGGCACGGGTCGACTCGGGCCTGGAACTGGGCGAGGAACTGGGCAAGACCGCCAGGCTCTTGGCCGTGGATGAGTTCACCGACACCTGCATCATTCTGCAGCAACTGATCCAGCAGGGTGGCGGTGCCATGAAGTCGCTGCTGGCCCTCAAGCAACTGCTCGATGACCGCCGCTTGACCCGTTTGCAGGAATTCATCTCGAAGATGTCGGCCAAGATGTCAGTGGTGATGATGGTCTTCCTGTTTCCCGCTTTATTGATTGTGCTGGGGGGGCCGGCGTTTATTGCGATCTCCCGGGCCCTGAGCAGCTTTTGAGGAGCGCTCGATGAAAGCACTGATTGCAGGCCTGAGCCTGCTGATGCTCGGCGGTTGTGCCAGTAACGGCCAGACGCCGTGGTCGGCGTTGATGACCCCGGGCAGTTGCACCACGCCCAGCGCCGAACAGGAGCTGTCGCTGAACCTGGCTGACGACATGGCCAACGAAGGGAAGATGCACGCCAGCCTGGCCAACCTGCAAAGCCTGCCGGAGTCGTTGCCGCAAGTGCGCCAGCGCAAGGCCAAGGTTTATCGCCTGCTCGGGCGCAGCGAAGCGCAACCGCTGTACCGCAGCCTGCTGGGCACCTGCATGGCCGCCGAAGGGGAACACGGCCTGGGGCAATTGGCGGCGACCCAGGGCGACAACGCCCAAGCCCTGGCCCATATGCAGCGGGCGGCGCAACTGGCGCCCACCAACGAGAAAATCCGCAATGACCTGGGCGTGGTCTACCTCAATCAACGGCGCCTGGAAGAGGCGCGTTTTGAGTTCATGACGGCCATGGAGCTCAAGCAAAGCGACCAATTGGCGGCGGTCAACCTGGTGACGCTGTTGATCTACCAGGACCACTGGGGGCAGGCCGCGCAACTGGCCAGCCAGGTGGGCTTGAGCCCCGAGCAGGTCAGCGAGGCCCAGGCCCGCGCCGAGAAACTCAAGGCTGCCGGCACACCTGCGGCCAAGGACCAGGTCGCGGCGGCCAGCGATGCACCGCCTGTACTAATCAAGTAAGCGCTTGAAGGAGCCGATGATGAAATTCCATTACCTCGCCAGCCTGACGCTGCTGGCCCTGCCCCTGACGGCAATGGCCATCGAACCGGGGCCCTCGTCCAAGGCCCAGGAGGAAACGGAAAACTGGCTGGGGCTGCAAGTCAACGGGCAAGCCGCCTCGCCCACGGTGCAGAGAGCAACGCCCGCCGAACGCGAACTGGCGATGCAGCGTTTGCTGGAAAGCAAAAGATACGCGATCCCCGAAAAGTTCGGCGAAGGCAGCGAAGGCGGGAGCTCGGGTGGCAGCAAATAAACCACAGCCACTGGAGAAATGTGGGAGCGGGCTTGCCCGCGATGGCGGGTGTCAGCCGATAAATGCCCTGGCTGATCCGACGCTATCGCGGGCAAACCCGCTCCTACATGGCTGTACGCAAAGCGTCAGTGCGCCGTCACCCGCTGGCGCAATGCCGAGTTGCTCGGCGACAGTGCCAACGCCAGTTGGGTGCGGTTGTGCATATGGGTCAAGCGCAACACCTGGGACACGTACAGCTTGACCGTGTTCTCGGTAATACCCAGCTCGCAGGCAATCTGGTAGTTGGTCTGGCCCTTGCCCACCAGCCGGGCAACATCCAGTTGCCGGGGTGACAGCTGATTGAAGATCGCCGGCACCTCCAGGACCTCCTCGCTTACCGCCTCACCCTCGGATTGCGGCGCCGGGGCGCGACGGACCTTGTCCAGGTCCTGGTACAAATCGTCGATGGACTCGGAAAGATACTGCAGCTTCTGGTTCAGCTTCCCCAAATGCAGATTCTTGTGGCGTTCTTCCAGCGCGGCTTCCTGGCGCTGCAACCCCTCCAGCAACTCATTGAGGTTGATGGGCTTCTGGTAGTAATCGGAGATGCCCACGCGCAAGGCCTTGATCACATCCTGCTTGTCGGCCCGACCGGTCAACATAATGGCTTCGAAGGCACGCTGCTTGCCGGCGATTTTCTGCAGGGCCTGCACCAGCTCGATACCGTCCATGTCCGGCATATGCAGATCACACAGCACCAGGCCGATCTGCGGATCGTCACTGAAGCGTTGCACGGCCTGCTGGCTGGACTCACAAGGGACACAGCGATAACCGCTGCTTTCAAGAAATTCGCAAAGCTCCTCCACAATCAGCGGCTGATCGTCGACCACGAGCACTTTTACTGCAGATGTAACTTTGTCCACGCGCTACTCCATGCCTGGCAAGCCAAAGATTGACCTATCGGTTGCGAAGAACCTTCCTACTTGCTTGTATAAATAAACGTAGACGTACTTTCCGACTATGTACATAGCGATACAGAGCGCCCACGACTAATGGAGCCACGCCCAGGCCAGGCTAAAACCCACTAAAAGAAACGGCGCGAAAGGCAGCTTTTTTGACGGGTCCACCACCAGGTAACCCAGGCGCGCTCTAACACCTTGACTGGCAAGGGGCAGCAGCCGCGGCCCATAGACCAGCCAGGCGACATTGGCTACGCCAGCGCCGATCAGCGACCACAACAGGTAGGTCGAATTCGACGCCAGCGCCAACGCCGCCAGCATCTTCACATCGCCCGCGCCCAGGCGCCCGAGGGCGTAGCCGGGCAAGGTCAACAGCAGGGCCAGGCAGAACGCCCACAGCCCTTGCGCCCTGGAAGTGCCCAGCCACGTGCTGCCGCTCCACAGCAGATAAAACAGTGCCAGCAGCAGCGCGCCCAGGGTCAGGCGATTGGCAATCTGCCGCTGGCGAATATCCTGCTGCGCACACACCACCAACCAGACAAACACCACGAGGCCTTGGATCACGTAAAAACCGTCCCTTTTTTCCGATTGATTCTATGCTGATAGCAGGTAGTAGCAGTCAGGGTAGTCGCAGTGATGAAAACCAGCCTCCCTAGAAAGCAAAAAGGCGCCGTCGCTATAGAATTTGCCGCGGTGTTCGTGATTTTTTTTGCCGTGTTCTATGCCATGGTCAGCTACAGCCTGCCACTGTTGCTGCTGCAGTCGTTCAACCAGGCCACCGCCGAGGCCGTGCGCCGCAGCGTGGCACTGGACCCCAGCACCCCCAACTACAATGCAGCGCTCATCCTGCGGGCGACCCAGACCGTGCAAAGCCAATTGCAGTGGATTCCAGCGACCTTCCAGTTCCAGACGGCCCATATCAATCCGACCTACACCGCAGGCGTGCTGACCGTCGAGATCAACTACCCCTCGGCCAACCTGAAGAACGTCCTGCCGTTTATTGTGCTGCCGGGCATTGGCACGGTGCCTCGGCTGCCGACCACGTTGCACGCCCAGTCGAGCCTGCAATTTTGAACTCCGGTGACAAAATCTTCGGCAGGCTGCTCGGCCGCAACAGCGCCCAGGCCCTGGAGACGCCCGCCAGCCCACCCGCACAAGGCTTGCACCTGCGCCTGGATCAGCATGGTCATGTGCTGGATATCAGCCGCGCGTTGCACCCACAGTTAGCCCGCCACCTTAGTGCCCAGGCTCACCCGTTGTTGCGCGACCTGCTGTGCCTGCCTGGCGCCCTGAGCATCGAAGGCACCCCTGCCGACTGGCAGCGGCACAGCCTGGACCTGGATTTCCAGGGCGCCGCCGAGACCATCCTGCATACCCGCGGCTGGATCGAACCGGATGGCGACGGCTGGATCCTGCGCCTGCTGGATATCAGCGACCTGCTGAGGGGCCGGCAGTTGGCCCAGCAGCGCGAGCAGAACCATCTGCTCGCCAGCCAGATGAGCGAACAACTGCGCGTGTGCAGCCTGTCGCGCCTGCCGCAAGTGTTCAGCGAGCACCTGCGCAGCCTGACCCAGCGCTGGCGTATCCCTTGCGCGGCGATGGTGCTGCTCGACCAGCAGGATCAGGACTGGCTGGTCTACAGCAGCTACAGCGCCCATGACGCGCCGCAACTGTGGGCGCCTGGGCAGCGCCTGGGCACCTGCCTGGACAGCCTCAACGGCAACACCCCGCTAAGCCTGAAAACCCTTCAGGGCCGCAGCGAGCACCCGCGCCTGCACAGCGTGTTTGGCAATGCCGAGGGCCTGCTGGTGCCGTACCGCGATAGTCAGGGGGTCGCCGCGTGGTTGCTGTGCGGCTTCTACAGCGGCCACGCCGACGTCAGCGAACGTGACTGGCTGAACCTCACCGCCGCCCTCGCCGCGCCCTTGCTCAGCCGCCTGCGCGAGCAGCGCCATCACCAACAACTGGAGCGGGTGGAAGCCCTGCAAGGCCTGCTCGGCACCGGCTGGTGGGAACTGCTGGCCAACGGTGAAGAGATCCTGCTGGCCCCCCAACTGATGCGCAGCCTGAGCCCGGAAGATGCACCGACCAAACAGGTGCTGGCCAACTGGCTGGAACTGATCCACCCCGCCGACCGCCAGGAACTCAACAGCCGCCTGCAAGACCTGCAAAGCCTGGGCAAACCTTTGCTCGCCAGCGTGCGCCTGCTGCGCAGCGACGCCAAACAGAACCCCATCTGGTACCGCGTCCAGGGTCAGGTGCTGGGCGCCGGCGAGCAGCGGCGCTGGATCGGCTTCATGCTCGATATCAGCGACATCAAGAACCAGCAACTGCAGGCCGCCGCCGCCCATGCCCGCCTGGACAACCTGATCGCCAGCTCACCGGCGGTGATCTACGTGCAGCGCTACGTCAACGGCGCGCTGCACCCGGCATTTTTCAGCGACAGCCTGCTGCCGCTGCTGGGCTGGACCCTGGCCGAATGCACCCACGACACCTCCGTGGAATGGGTGCACCCCGAAGACCGCGACCTGTACTTCGAACGCACCCGGCAATTGCTACGCGAAGGCAACGTGCGCAGCCGCTACCGCGTACGCGATCGCCAGGGCAACTACCACTGGCTGCTGGACGAAGCCAAGCTGCTGCGCGACGACCTGGGCTTGCCGGTGGAAGCCGTCGGCCTGTGGCTGGACGTCACCGAAGCCACCCTGGCGGCGCAACAGATCAAGGACAGCGAAGAGCGCTACCGCCTCCTCGTCGAAGACTCGCCGGCGATGATCTGCCGCTACCGCCCGGACCTGACCCTGACCTTCGGCAACACGCCCCTGGCCAACTACCTGGAATGCACGCCCGCCCAATTGCCAGGGATCAACCTGGGCCACTGGTTATCGGACGAACAGCGCAACGCCTTTGTAAAACGCATCGGCCAACTGAGCCCGGAATTCCCGGTCAGCACCGCGGAAATCAGCCTGCAACTGCCGGGACGCGAACATGCGTGGTGGGTCTGGTCTGACCGTGGTGTGTTCGACGAGCACGGCCAGTTACAGGAAATCCAGGCCGTGGGCCGCGACAACACCGAAGTGCGCCGCTCCCAGCAACAACTGACCCAAAGCGCGAAAATGGCCACCCTCGGCGAGATGGCCACCGGCCTGGCCCATGAGATCAACCAGCCGCTGAACGTCATGCGCATGGCCATCGCCAACGTGCTCAAGCGCCTGGGCAACGGCGACGTGCAACTCGACTACCTGACGGAAAAACTCCAGCGCATCGACGCCCAGGTCCAGCGTGCGGCCAGGGTGGTGGACCACATGCGCGTGTTCGGCCGCCGCTCGGAGGTCGAGCAACAGCCCTTCGACCCGGCACAGGCGGTGGAAGGTACGCAATCACTGCTGGGCGAAGGCCTGCGCGGTAAAGGTGTGGATCTGCGCATCACGCCCATGGACTTCAAGGTGCAGGTCAACGGCCATGTCGACCAACTGGAGCAAGTACTGATCAACCTGATGGTCAACGCCCGCGATGCGCTGATGGCGCGACACGAAAAAAACCACGATTTTCGCCCATGGATCGCCCTGTATAGCGAACACGACAGCCGCCATGTGCGCATCTGGGTCGAAGACAATGGCGGCGGCATTGATGCACGGCTGCTGGAGCGGATTTTCGAGCCCTTTTTCACCACCAAACCGATTGGCGTCGGCACCGGGCTGGGGTTGTCGGTGAGCTACGGCATTGTGGAAAACATGGGCGGACGCCTGAGCGTCGCCAACAGTGAACATGGGGCGCGGTTTTGCGTGGAGTTGCCGGTGGTGGGTGGGGGGTTAGATGACTAGGTAGGCGTGGCCTGATTGACAACTCAGGTTGGCACCTACATCCACTTTGTTCAGGTCGACGCCCAAGGCTAGTAATAGGGTGTTGATCAGCGAGTCCAGCAACGGTGTCAGTGTGGTTTTGATGGTATTGATCAACAGGGAAGTTACGCTGTTAAACACGGTTCCAAGACCACCAATGATATTACCTAGTAAGTTTTCATTTCCGGGCTGTGGGCCGTACATATTTAGAACAAGACCCGCTGCCGTCCCCTTGGCCGGGTCCGTGAGCCCGCTGACGATATTGCTAGTGGTGTAAGCGTAATAAAACGGTGGCTGCGAAATTTCCGGCAAATCGGGGGACAGGTATGTATGGGCAAGGTTCTTACTCCCACCCACATCAATGTTGGCAGATAACCCAATACCACCCCCTACGGAGGGAACACGGGCGTTGCAGTCGTTGAATATCAAAAAGCGGCGGCATGACTCGGTACCGATATCCACGACCTTCAATGGTTTCACAACCATCTGGGGCGGAGTTTGACTGCTGCCGAAAATGCTGGACAAGCCATCAACCTGACCCAATTTCAGATTGACCAGCGAGGTATTGGTGCTGGTTGTCAGGCTTTTATTGGTAGGACTTGCGCAACTGTAGGCTGTCACCCAACTACTGGCACTGGCGGCTTCCACCGCAATATCCACACGGACAGGCGGAGGCAGAATCTGCAGGCTGGGCGAAGTACACAGTGCTCCCAAGCCACACGTCAGCGCATTGATCACGCCCACAACATCCAGCTGTAGCAGTGCACCCACCGTATTTGCCAGCGGTCCTGCCAATCCAGTCACCCCGTTCACCAGATCCAGGACTGTGTTCATTACGGGCAAGTTGACCGAGAGCAGAACCCGCAATTGAGACGTGCGCACATAGATGCGATTCGGACCGGTTTCAGGATTATGCCCCGCTGCTACAGCTTTGGCTGGATTGCCGACCGCAGATAATTGAGGCGGCTGTAAAACCTGAACGGTCGCAGTGATTTGCGCCACTCCAGGCACGTTGATCGGAACACTAGCCAGCAGGCCATTTTTCTTGTTGGCCAGTTGCACAAAACCTTCGATCAGATCAAACACCCGCATGTTCACTGCCAGAGACGCCACATCCGTGCCACTTGCAATCTGCAGAATATCGCCCAACACCACTTGAGTGGCACCGGCCGCCGTCTTGAGCGCGTTCAAGCCGACAATCGTCACATCTGTGGCCAATGTGTTGGTGGGGTCCAATACATTGATTGCACTTTGAATGAGCTGACCAACACCGACGGTATTGCCAAGAACTTCGGTATAGCCGACCGCTGTCAGGCCCAGGTCGAGCTTTAGCCGGTCCAGGTAACTCAGTAGAGAGATATTGGTATTAACTAAACCATTCCACCCGGCCACCGACAGGTTCAGGCCACCGCCCAACAACCCTCCGAACAGAGCATTGAGAGTGGAAGCCTTGTTGGCTGTATCGACAACGACTGCCGTGCTGCGGATTGTGAGTGCCGCCACCGGAGTCGCCAGCGCCGCAACGGCCGTCGCGCTCAATGTCGTATTAGCGTTATACGTACCGCTGAACAACCTCCAGACCCCGTTGGCGATACCGGTGGTCACCGTGCGGGTAGCAACGACGCGGATGGCTTCATTCTTGGTGGCATCTGCAGTAAAGACACGGATATTGGCCGCATTGGTCAGCAACGTCCCACACGTCACCGCCAATGCGCGGCTGCTGTCGTTGGCGACAACGATGAAGCCGTTACGGGTGGCATTCTGCTTGGCGTAATCGACGGCGGTGGTGCTGCCTGAACACTGCCCGCCACGATTGGCGGCTTCCAGGGCGGCGGTGTCGGCGACGGCCTGCAGCTTGCGTTTTTCCAGGTACAGGCGGCCGCTATCGACCACCAGCAACAGAAACACCAGGGCCAAGGCCAGGGTGCCGGCGAACACCAGACCGATTGCGCCACGCTGGCCAGAACGAAGTCGGGGAGACATCGAGCACTCCTTTGCCGGCGAACTGCCGAGCGCTTACTCTCCTGTAGTCAACAGCAGTGTAGACAAGGCTTGGCAGGTGCGCTGGCAAGTCGCCACTTTGGCGACTGACGGAAATAAACAGCGCTCGACGCGGGCTTGTCGGGCCGCCGTGCGATGCGGGCACCTCAGTGGATCGGGTGTACGGACGCGATCCCATCGCAGCCTCGCCGGGGCTCGACAGCTCCCACAGGGGAGCCGCGGCACCTGCAAATCTATCTTGGAAACACAGATCGAATGTGGGAGCTGTCGAGCCCCGGCGAGGCTGCGAAGGGATCGCCTCGGTGTACCTGTTAAACCGCAGCGCCCGCATCGCAGTGATGCAGCAGCCCTACACGGACCGAGTACAACTTAGCGTGGCGGGTAGTTGGACAACACCTTGGTCACTGTCGCCCGGATCGCTGCACTGCGGTCCTGGGGGCTGGGCGAGTTGCTCATCATCTGTTCGTCGCTGCCGCGCCACACCAGCTTGCCGTCCTTGCCGTCGAGCAAGTCGATCTGGAGGGTCGCGACCTTGTAGGTGACGTTGCGGGTTTCGTTGTACATCGGTGCGCCCCAGTAGCCATTCCACGGGCCGCCCCAGGCGCCGCCGTAGTTGGTGGTGACTTGCTGCTGACGGTCTTCGACGATCAGGTAGGCCTGCACGTTCAGGTCTGCCTTGGCCCCGGGGGCTGCCGAGCGCAAGCCGCGCTGATCGAGCTGATCGGCCACCGCCTGGCGGATGCGCTGCTCGGTCAGGTCGCTCTTGATCCGCGGATCGTCAGGGCGGTACTGCAACGCCGGGTCTTTCCAGGCCCAACTGCGGTAGGCGGCAAAGTCGCGGCTGGCGTCAAAATCGTGATTGACCTGATGAGTCTGGCAACCGCCCAGCAGCACGGCAAAAGCGAGCAACGCGATACGACGCAACATGGTAGTTCTCCAAAGGGCAAACCGAGCCTGAAATGAGAATAGCTGTTAACTGGGAGGATACGCCGTCATGGCCTTCTGCACAGCCTGGCGCAAGGCATCGCCGCGCTCACTCAGGCTGCCCTGGCTGCCCGTCTCGGCGCTGGCGCTCCATACCGCCTGGCCCGTGCGGGCGTCGAACAGGTTGACGCGCACCACCACGACTTGCACTTCATAGGTGCGCACGATCGGCACCGAGTTGTACATGCCGTAGCCGTTGCCATAGCGGTTGTAGCCACCGTAGCCGTAGGCATAATCGTCCTGCACCTGGCGCAGGCGTTTTTCCAGATGCACATCGGCGCTGACCAGCAAGTCCGGCGCGCGCTGGTCATGCACCGGCCGCAGGCCACGCTGGTCAAGGGCACCGCTGACGGCTTCGGCGATCTGCGCAGGATCTGCCCAGGCCGAGCCGGCCGGCAACTGGCCGTTGCGCCAGGCCCAATTGCGATAGGCACCGTAGTCACGCACCGGCGCCGGGTAGGCGCTGGCATCAAAGGTGTTGGCCGCCTGGGCAGGCGCCGGCGGCATGGGCTTGGAGGCCGCCACATACGGGTTGTTGCTGGAGCAGGCCCCCAGCCCCAGGCACAGCAGGATCAATGCACAGCGCTTCATTTCGATCTCCGCAGACTGGGCCGCTTAAACCGGACGGCAGATCCAGTGCAAATAACGCCCAAGTCCGGCAAAGCTTGGGTGACGACGGTGAGCGAGTTCCATCTCCAACAAGTCCTGCAAATCGGCGCGGGCCTGGAATTCCACCGGCATATAGTCGTGGAAGACCCGCACCCCGCTCTGGCTTTCGACCTGCCACAGGCCTTCAAGTTGCGCCGCCAGTTCCCGTGGGTCCAGGGGCTGTTGCGGGGTCAGGCTCTGTTTTTCGCCGGCCATGTCATTTTTGCGCATCTTGCGAAAGTGGCCCTTGAGCAAGTTGCGGTAAATCAGCGCATCACGGTTATAGAACGCCAGGGACAACCAGCCACCCGGCGCCGTCAACTGGTGCAGCACCGGCAGGATCGCATGGGGTTCGGCCAGCCATTCCAGCACGGCGTGGCACAGCACCAGGTCGTAGGGCTCGGTGAGCTGACCCAACAGGTCCTGCCAGGGCGCCTGGATGAACGTTGCACTCTGCCCCGCTGCGGCGAACCGCTGGCGGGCGCCTTCGAGCATCGGCTCGGCGGGCTCGGCCAAGGTCACATGATGCCCGCGCTCGGCCAGCCACAACGACATATGGCCCAGGCCGGCGCCGATATCCAGCACGCGCAACGGCCGCTCCGGCAGGGCCTCGGTCAAGTCGGCCTGCAACACCGCCAGGCGAATCGCGCCCTTGGCACCGCCGTAGATCTTCTCGGCAAAACGCGTGGCCAACTGGTCGAAATGGCGATCACTCATGGGTAAACCGCCGCTCGTTGTCGGCCAGCTTGGCGCTGACCACTTGATCCATATCCAGGCCCAGCTCACCGCAGAGCAGCAGCAGATAGAGCACGATGTCCCCCACTTCCTGGCCGGCATGGGCGAGTTTGTCGGCGGGCAACTGGCGCGACTGGTCTTCGCTCAGCCACTGGAAAATCTCCACCAGCTCGGCCATCTCTACGCTGGCGGCCATGGCCAGGTTTTTCGGGCTGTGGAATTGTTTCCAGTCGTTGTTATCGCGGATGCGATGCATGCGTTCGGTAAGGTGTTCGAGATTCATGGGGCGCTCCTGAAGGGGTATAGCTTCAGGCTCAAAGACGGGGATGGCAAATAAATTTGCGCTGCTTGTCAGGGCACTATCGCAGGCAAGCCAGCGCCCACATTGGACGGTGTCAACAAATCAAACTGTGGGAGATTCTATGGTTTTGGGGAAGCCCCCAAAACCGCTTTTGACTGGTATTCGCTCAGGTTTTTCATGAGCGAAAAGGCGATGCGCGCCAGCTTGCGGCCAATGATGACCAGGGCTTGAGTCGTTTTCAGGCCCCTGGCCAGATAACCCTCGTATAAAGGTTTCCAGGCTTCTGACCTGATACCTGCTGACGCCGCGTTATGCAGCAATCTGCGTATCTCTGAATCTCCCTTCTTGCTCAATGAGCGGCGTCCGCTCATTTGCCCAGAATCGGATACTCTCAAGTCCATTCCCAAGAACGCGATGTAAGCGTCAGCACTTTCAAATTCTCCTCGCTGAAACGCCATTACCAGGGCAACTGCTGTCAGAAACCCAATGCCCTCGACGGCTTGGCAGCGCTTGACCTGATGCAAAAGCCCCGCCTCAGTAACAGCATCTAATATCCTTTTCTCAATGAGCCCCTCATGCCTATCAAGACACGCTGAAATGCTCTTGGACGAGGCCTTGAGTGATGGCTCGCCCGCCCAGCTCTGATTCAGTGCAACACGCATTTTCACCAGCGCTGCGCGTCGACGCAGCAAGCTTTGAAGCTTGGTATAAATCTTCGGCGGCGGATTCCAGGCGCGTAAATCAGCCTGTTCATTCTTCAAGTAGCGAGCCAGCAACTGCGCATCACTGAAGTCTGTTTTAGCGCGACCACCTGTGCCTTTGCGGTAATGGCTAAGGCGATATCCATCAATCACGTAAACGATATGGCCCATCGAATGAGCCAAGTTGACGGTATCCACGTGATAGATATTGGTGGCTTCAATTGCGATGGCGCTGCCCGCAGGCAAAGACTTCAGCCATGCCTTCAGCTCGCTTTTCTTGTTCGATACGATCTTTGTTTCAGCAGTTTCACTTTGATAAACAACTACTTCGGCTTTAGCGACATCCACTCCAATGATTGATTGCGAGACAGTCATTGCCATGAGAAAAGCTCCGGGTTAGGGTTTACGGGCTTGTCGGGGCTTCACCGTTGCGCTGGCTTGCTTCTATCGTCGGTCATGGCCGATGCATTCCTTATCGGCGCTTTGGTGAAGGGGTGGGACGAAGTCTCCCACGGTCTGTACTGGCTAGAGTCAGATGCTGGCTTTTAGTCCCACCACCCCTACAAGTCTAACCATACAAGCCGGCTTGCCTGCGATGGCGATCTAATCAACCACGCTGAACTCAACCCTGGCCGTCTGCCCCGCCTCATCGAGCACACTCAGTTGATAGCGCCCCAACTGCTCCAGGCTGGCATTGATGCTGTCCTGGTTGGCACTGTCGCCCAGCGGCGCACCATTGAGGAACCACCAGCGCCGCCCACTGCCGCCCAGGGCCGAGAGCTTGAGGCGCAGTTGCTGCTGGCTGCCCGCCGGCAAGCGCAGTTGATCGCCCTCACGCACACCCACCACCGACAACGGCGACGACGCCGCCAGCGCCGGTGGCGGGCAATCCGGGTCTGGCGCAGGGATGCGTGCGTCACGCCGCTCGATCCTCGGCAACCACGGTTCCAGCGGTGCCGGCCACAGGGCAATGTCCCGCGATACCGCGCCCGGGCAACTGGCCGCCACGCGCAGGCCCTTGGCATTGACCCACACGGTTTCCATCAAGCCGACACCCAAAGGTTGGTCCAGGGCCTGCAAGGTCGGCGGCGTGGTGTTGTCCAGCGTCCAGGCAAACCGCTGGCGCCGGCAATTGGCGTCGCTGCGGCTCATGGGCTGGCCCAGGGGCCAACAGATCGCCGCCACGCCGACATTCATCGGCACGGGTTTAACCGGCGCGATAATGCCGCGCTGGCTGTCGCGGTTGGTCAACACATCGTGCACTTGCAGCATCAACGGCGCCGCCGAGGCCAGGCC
Source organism: Pseudomonas sp. FP2294 (assembly GCF_030687625.1). NCBI lineage: Bacteria > Pseudomonadati > Pseudomonadota > Gammaproteobacteria > Pseudomonadales > Pseudomonadaceae > Pseudomonas > Pseudomonas sp. FP2294. Next base: position 680,346 of record NZ_CP117441.1, on the reverse strand, counting down.
AAACTGGCCGGGCACCGGGGTGCCGTCCGGGCGGCCGATCCACACACCAATCAAATAGCGCGGCCCGACGCCAATGGCCCAGGCATCGCGAAAGCCGTAGCTGGTGCCCGTCTTCCAGGCCAACACCGGGCGCTGCACCAGCTCGGCCCGGGGATCACGGTCCGGCCGCGCCTGGCCACTGAGGATGCGCCGCACAATCCACGCCGAACCCGGCGATAACAACGGACGCTCCTTGAGCACATCATCGGGCTGCAAACGGATGGCCGCGCTCTTGCCGTCACGGGCCAACGCGCTGTAGCCACCGACCAGGTCTTCCAGGCGGCTGCCGGCGCCGCCCAGGATCAACGCCAGGTTCGGCTCGGCCAGCGACGGCAGCGCCAGGGGCATGCCGCCGATGCGCATTTCGCCAGCAAAGCGCTTGGGCCCATAGGCTTCCAATAGTTGCACCGCCGGCAGGTTCAGCGAGCTGGACAGCGCCGTACTGGCCGGCACCGCGCCGGTAAAGCCCATGGAAAAATTGCCCGGTCGGTAATCGCCATAGCGCCGAGGCACATCCTGCAACAGCGATTCGGAGTGAATCAGCCCCGCGTCCAAAGCCATGCCATACAGGAAGGGTTTGAGGGTCGAGCCCGGCGAGCGCAGGGCGCTGATCATATCCACATGGCCAAAGCGCCGCGCATCGTTGATATCCACCGAGCCCAGGTAGGCGCGCACGGCCATGCTTTCTTCTTCGACCACCAGGATCGCGGCCGAGGTGTGCTCCGGCAGCCGCGCGCGCCAACCCAGTAGCAGGTCTTCGAGACGGCGTTGCAGGGTCGCGTCGAGAGTGGTGCGAATCAGCGGCGGGCTGTCGGGACGGTTCAGGCGGCGCGCCAGCAGCGGCGCCAGGCTGGGTTCCAGGCGCGGCGCCAGCAACAGGGGTTCTTCCAGGGCTTCGTCGACCGCCGATTGCGGCCACACCTGGAACTCGGCCAGGCGCCGCAGCACTTTGTCCCGGGCCTCCTGGGCGCGCTGCGGGTGACGGTCCGGGCGCAGACGGCTCGGTGCCTGGGGCAGTACCGCGAGCAACGCTGCTTCGGCGTGGGTCAGCTGTTGCGGCGACTTGCCCAGATACGCCCAACTGGCTGCCGCCACCCCCTGCAAGGTGCCGCCAAAGGGCGCGCGATTGAGGTACAGGTTGAGGATCTGGTCTTTGGACAGGTGCCACTCCAGCTGCGCGGTGCGCCACAGCTGGCGCAACTTGCCCGGCAGGGTGCGCGAATGGGGATCGAGCAGGCGCGCCACCTGCATCGACAAGGTGCTGCCGCCAGACACTACCCGCGCGCCGGTCAGGTTCTGCCAGGTCGCCCGCACCAGGGCCAGCGGGTTGACGCCGGGGTGCTGGTAGAACCAACGGTCTTCGTAGGTCAGCAGCGCATCGAGGTAATACGGCGAGACTTCATCGGTCGCCACCGGGTAACGCCATACGCCGTTGGCATCGGCAAAGCGCCACAACGGCGTGCCGTCCTCCGCCAGTACCACACGGGCCAGATCGTCCTTGGGCAACGGCAGGGGCCAGAGGCGGTCGGCCAGCCACAGCAGGGCTATCACCACCAGCAGGCTACCCAGGGTAGCGCGTGCAACTATTCGCAAATTCAAACGGGCAAACCTCTATGCTTCTAGGGAACTCGCCCAAGGGATTGGCGACCAAAGGCTCAGGTCCGGCAGATACGCCCACCCTTTCATCAGGAAACTCATATGCAGGTAGAAAGCTTTTTCGAATGGCTGGGCCAGGCGCTCGGTTCGGTCATCCGCTTTATCGTCGACGGGCTCAGCGGCCTGTTCGGCGCCCTGACCAATGCCGGCGGCAACTTTATCGACGGCCTGTCGCGCACCCTGGGCATGGACACCTCGATCATCAGCATCATCACCCTGATCATTGGCCTGATGCTGCTGTACTCGGCAGTCCGGGCGTTTATGCGGGCCTCGATCATCATGGGGATTATCTGGTTGATGCTGGGGTTGTGGCTGCTCAGTTGGGTTGTGCATTAAATACAGGCCCTGTGGGAGCGAGCTTGCTCGCGATAGCGGTGTGTCAGTCGCCGAATACATCGGCTGAAAAACCGCTATCGCGGGCAAGCTGCCACATTAAAGGCAGCACCAGTTCCTACAGGAGGCGCTTAACGCCCCTTGATCACCATATCCACTGGGGTATCCCCCACTGCCTGCCAGTTCGGCCGGTACATCGACTCCACTTGCGGCGGCGGTACGCGATAAGTCCCAGGCGTGACAGCGCGGGCCAGGTACAGCAGGTGCGTGGTGCCGTAGCCGTCCAGGTTCAGCGCGGCCACATAGCGATCATCGCGGTATTCCTGATGCTTGATCGACGCATTCTGCATCGACTCGCGCCATTCCTTGACCTGACTGCTGGCGTTTTCCAGGCTGGCGGCGCTTTGGCCCAGGTTCTGGTTCTCCAGCTCCAGGCCAGCTGGTAGCAGGTCGACCACCAGTGCATCCGGCACCCGTTGCTTGTTGGCGCTGACCGCAATGTGCACCAGCACCAGGTCGCCGCTGCGCAGGTTTTGCAGGTTCAGCGGCTGGCCATTCATCCCCAGGTACTCACGACGAATACTCAGGTTTTCGCCACCCGCTACCGGCGCGTGCTGTGGATAACCGGAGATGCTCAGTTGCTGGTAAATCGGCTCGCTGCCCGGGTTGCGCAGGGTCAGCGGTGAAGCCAGCAACGGGCCTTCCAGCTTCAGGCCGGACTGGCCGTTGTTCAGCTCGCGGGTTTCGCCGCCGCTGCTCAACTGCGCCGTCCAGTTGGTTTCCGGTTTGCCCAGCAGGCCACGGCCGGCGAGGAACAGCGAGTTGCGCTCCTGGGTCGACAGCCATGGGCTGGCCGCCATCTGGTCCGACAGCTCGAACAGGCGTTCTTCACGCTTGCCTTTGGCCAGGTCGTTTTCTTCCAACAAGGCCAGGATCATCGCCTGATCACGCAGGGGGCTGCCGTAGTCGGCCAGCCATTCATTGGTTTTGCGCTTGACCGCCAAACCGGCGAGCAATGCCTGGTCGGCGCGCGGCTGGTCGCCCATCTTCTGCAAGGCAATCGCCAACTGCACCAGGGGCAGGCCGGAACGCGCATCGCTGCGGCGTTCGAACAAGCTGCGCAATGCGCCCAGCGGCGCCTGCTGACTGCGCGCCAGCACCAGCCCGGCGTAGGCCTGCACGGCAAAGCGCGTGTGGTCGGCGTTGTCGCTGTAGTCGACTTCAATCAGGTTGCGTTCCTGCACATAGCGCAGCAGGCGTTCGCTGGCCTTTTTCAGCGCTTCAGGCGGTACGGCAAAACCCTGGTCGCGGGCGCGCAGCAGGAAGTCGGTGACGTACGCCGTCAGCCAGTATTCTTCCTCGCCATCGGCACCCCACAAACCAAAGCTGCCGTTGTAGCGCTGCATGCCCAGCAGGCGCTCGATACCCAATTCGATCTTGCGCTTGCGCTCGGCATCCGGCTCGCCGGTCAACCCCAGGCGCGTCAGCACGGCGGCGTCGACGTACAGCGACGGGTACAGGCCGCTGGCGGTTTGCTCCAGGCAGCCATACGGGTAGGCCTTGAGCGCACGAATCTGCTCGCCCAGGTTCAACGGCGGGCGGCTCGACAGGCTCAACAGCGCCTCACGCCCGGCCGGTTCAAACAGGGCCAGTTCGCTGTCCGGCAGGCTCCAGGCTTCGTCCTTAAGCACTGCGCGGTATTGCTTGAGCAGCGCCGGATAAGCCGGGCGCACACCCAATGTCCATTCGCGGGTAAACGCCGGCAGGTTCTCGCCCGGCAGGTCCAGGCCGTTGACCGTGACCTTGATCTTGCCCTGGCCAAAACCGCCCAGCGCACGCACTGGAATCTGCAAAGTGGTGCGCTGGCCCTGGGTCAGTTGCACGCTTTGCGATGGCTCGCCCAGCAGGGTCAGTTGACCTTCGGCGGTCAGTTGCACATCGAGCTTCTGCGCCTTGCCCGACAGGTTGGACAGGTCCAGCGCCAGGCGCGTCTGGTCGCCGCCAGCGAGGAAGCGTGGGGCCGACAGTTCGGCAATCAAGGGCGCGGCGATCACGGTCTTGGCTTCGGCCATGCCGTAGCGGTCATCGCTCCAGGCCTGGGCCATCAGGCGCAGCTCGCCGTTGAAGTCGGGGATATTGACGCTGACTTCGCCCTCGCCTTTCTCATTCAGGGTCACCGGCGCGCTTTGCAGGGCGACGATGGTGACGCTGGTGTCCGGGCGCTTGCCGCCCTTGGCCAGCGCCGCGTCACCACCAAAGGCCAGGCTGGCCAGGCGGCCCTGGCCGGCTTCGATCAACTGCCCATAGATATCGAACTGATCCACGCCATACGCCTTGCGGCCGAACAGGCTGGAGTATGGATCCGGGGTCGGGTACTCGGTGATATTGAGGATGCCCACGTCCACCGCCGCCACCAGCACATGCACCTGTTTCGGCACGCTGCCATCGGCATTTTTTGCCGCAACCTTGACCGTCAGTGGCTGCTTGGGGCGCATTTTTTCCGGTGCAGTCAGGGTCAGGCCCAGTTTGCGCTGGGTACGATCCAACGGCAGGTGCAGCAAACCCACGGCGCGTTTGGGGGTGATGTTGGCTTTGCGCTCGCCGGGACGGATCACCAGCGCGCTGACATACAGATCATGACGCGACCATTTCGGATCGAGCTTCACTGCAAAGCTCTTGCCTTCGGCCGGCACCTCGATTTCCTGCCACCACAACGGGCCTTCACTGGATTCGACCAACAGGTAGCCCTTGCCGGCTGCCGGCGGGGTGACAGTGACGTTGGCCGTATCGCCATCGCCATATGCCGGTTTGTCCAGCGCCAGCTTGACCTGGTCCGGGCGCACGGCGCCGCCTTCGGTGTTGTCCTGAGCCTGGTAGCCAGCCCAGAAGCGCTTGCTGCTGATCAACCCGGTCTGTGGGTCTTCGACTTCGACGCGGTACGGGCCCCACTCCACCTGGAAGCTGACCTTGGCCGTATCGCCGGCCTTGATGTTGACGGTCTGCTCATCGAGGTTGAGGAATTTCTCGTTGTAGTGATAGCTCCAGCCGTCGTTGTCCGAGTAGTTCCAGTAGTAGTCGCGGCGCTCGCGGATCAGGCGGACCTTGAGGTTGTCGGCCGCCAGCTTGTCACCTTGCTGGTTGGCCAGCAGTACTTCGAATTCCGCCGGGCCATCGCCATCGGTCTCCTTGCCATCGAACAAGCCGCGCAGGCCGGGCAGTTGCTCGGCCGGCCATACCGGCTGTACCAGGCGGCGGGTGATCGGGCGCCCGCCGGATTCTTGCAGGCTGGCCTGCACGATCAGTTGCAGCGGCGACTTGGCCTCGCTCCATTTGCTTTCCAGGGTCAGCTTTTCCTGGCCCTGGGCATCGAGCACGCTTTCGTCCAGTTCAAAATCCTGGCTCAGCTCTTCTTCCGTTACCGAGCCAAACTCGTAGCCCGGCAGGGCTTTGACCGCCTCGCGCAGCGGGCGCACATACACTTGCCCGCTCAGGCGATTGCCCGCCGCCGGGGCGCCGTAGAGGTAGCGGCCGTTGACCTGGATAACGGCGTTGTCCGCCGGGCTCAACGGCGTGTCGCTGCCCTTGAGTTCCAGGGCCAGGCGCTCGGGCAGGAAGTCCTCGACGAGGAATTCATACAGCTGCGGCTTACCGTCACCCAGGTCGAACACCAGCTGCCAGCGCCCGGTCGGCGCTTCGCCGGCCAACTGCAACTGATACTGATAGAGGCCAGAGGCATCGGCGTCCCATACGAATTTGCGGCTGACCTGCTCATCCGGGCGGCGCACTTCGACACTCACGGGCTGTGGCTTGACGGCATTGCCGTCCTTGTCGCGCAGCAGGGCGTTGAGCAGCACGGTTTCGCCAGGGCGGTACAGATCACGCGGGCCGAACACAAAGAATTGCAGCGGGTGCGCGGGCTGGCCGCCGATATCGAACTCGGCCAGGTCCAGCGCTGCGCTGTCGAGGCGCAACAGGCTGGTTTGCTCGCCCTGCTTGGCCAGCAGTACCTGGGCCTTTTTCGGCAATGGCAGTTCGGCGTGGCCGCCCTTCTCGGTCTTGCCCTGGCCCAACACGCGGCCTTCGGCATCGAGGATTTCCAGCTCGACGCCATCGAGTGCCTTGCCGCCTTCCAGCGCCTGGGTAAACACATCCAGGCGGTTGGCGTAACGGTGCACCGACAGGCCGATATCACTGAGGGTGAACAGCGTGGCCGGTTGCGAATAGTTGTAAGTGCCCGAGGCGCGCATCACCGCCAGGTACACGCCCGGCTGTTGCAGTTGCTTGAGGCCGGCGATGGGCAGCAGCAGGGTTTCACGGGTGTTGCGCGCAGGATTCAGGTCGAAACGGCCGCCGTACACCAGGTCGGCCATGGGCAGCAGTTCACGGGACTCATAGCTTTGCAGGCTGGTATTGCGGCCCCACTGGGCGAGAAACACCGGCAGCGATTCGGGCTTGATGCGGAAGAATTCGACGTCGATCTTGTCGACATTCAGCGCGATCACCGGCAAACCTTCGGCCAGACGGGTGGGCAACAGGGTGCCACGGCTGGCGAAGCCGACGGTGGCTTGCAGGTCGCGGGTTTCCAGGCGGCTGACGTACTCGGCGGCGAGCTTGGCGTCATTCACCCCACGCAGGCCGGCGTCCACGGTCAGCACCAGTTTACGCTGGGGCTCCAGGTGGCGCAGGCGCAGTTCCATCAGGTTGTCGGAAAGCTCCCAGGCACCGTCGACCTTGCCGGATTTGCTGTCCACCAGGTGCAGCTTGTCGGCGAACTTCTGGTCCGGGTCCAGCGGGATCGAAAAACTCACCGACAAGGTGCTGGCGCCATCCAGTTGCACCTCAGACACGTCCACCACGCTTAACTCACGGCCTGCATAACGCTGCTTGAGCGTCGCCACGTCTACCGCGGCCTTGGCCGGCGCCGTCACCGCTGCCGCAGGGGCCGCTGGCGCTGCTGGTTTGTCGGAAGAATCGCAGGCGCTCAGCAGGGCCAGCGCGCAGGCCAGGAACAATCCTTTGTTAAGCATGGGGCACTCGTTGTGAGGGTGTCTGAGGGGTGAACTATATATCAGCGCCAGTGAAGCGGGTTATGGTGGCGATCACATTGACCGACGGAGGGCGATTTGGTTCTGTGTACAGACCAAGTCAGGTCAAACCCTACCTCTGAAATGCTCCAGCGCCCGCTATTTGCGGATGCCTCGCCCCAACCTCCCGCAGAAACTCACCCGCGCTGAGCTTGAGCCACTCAATCAACCGGGCGATGGCCGGCTCGGACTGTCGACCCTTGCGGCAAATAATGTAATACGCCGCCGGCGACATCATCACCGGGCTGCTCAAGGCAACCAATCCCCCCTCTTCCAACTGGTCATATACCAACGCCGTCCTGCCCAGTGCGATCCCAGCCCCCTTGAGCGCAAGGCTTATAGCCAGGCTCGAATCCGGAAACCGAGGCCCAGGGTGATACGGGGGGGCCGCCACCCCCTGGAACGCAAACCAACTCTCCCACCCCGGACAGATCTGATCATCCGCCCGGTGAATCAATGGGTACCGGGCGATATCCTTCGGCGCAATATCGCCATGCTCGCGATAAAACGCCGGCGAACATACGGGAAACACCGCATCGCGCATCAGCAACTCGACATGATGCTCCGGATAGTCCCCGCCCCCTATGACTACTGCGACATCAAATTGATGAGCACCCAGGCTGGCAGGGCTCATATCTGCGCTGGTCAGCACCACGTCAAGATTGAACGAGGCGTCAGTATGCGAGCCATGCACTCTGGGAATCAGCCAGGTCGAACAGAGTGAAGAGGTGCACGAGAGGTACAACGGTTGGGCTTCGCGCGGATTGAGAACCTGCAACGCCGCCTCCAGCCCTTTGAAAAACCCATCAGTGACCGGCAACAAGGCGTGCCCTGCCGACGTCAGCTTGACGCCACGTGAGTGCCGCTCAAACAACTGCACGCCCCACCACTCTTCCAGGCCCGCAATTTGATGGCTGATGGCACTGGCGGTGAGGTTAAGCTCAGATGCCGCACGCGCGAAACTGCCCGTTTGCGCGGCGCTGACAAAAGCCTGAAGCATCGCAGTCGGTGGAGGACGCTGAGCCATCAAGTGCTCACTTTGATCAGGATGATCCCGCAAACAATGACGCACGCCGAGAGCATCCGTCGCCAGCCGAACCGTTCATGAAAGAACAGCGCGGCAATAATGGCGCCGATAATAACACTGGTTTCCCGCAGCGCTGAGACCTTGGCCACCGCGTCCAGCGACAGCGCGAACAACACCAGGCCGTAGGATGCCAGGTAAAAAACACCCCCCAAGACACCCACTCGCCAATGACTGCCAATGGTTTGGACAAGTGCCGCACGCTCCTTGCAAAACGCCAGCAGCGGGATAGGAATGCTCTGGAACACCGTCAGGTAAATAATGTATTGCAGCACCGTTTCACTGGCTCTCACACCCTTGGCGTCCACCACTGTGTAGGACGCAATAAACACTCCAGCGCCCACCGCCATCAGGATCGGCTTGAGCATGTGCGCGGTCATCCTGCGTACAAATGTCAGGCTGATGATCCCCAGGCAAATCAACAACACCCCTGCCATCGCCTGGAACGACAGTTGCTCATGCAGCAGAAAGTAGGAAAACAACGCCACCAGCACCGGCGGCACACCGCGCATCACCGGGTAGACCTGACCGAAGTCGCCCGTCTCATAGGCCTTGATCAGAAACAGGCGATAGACCGTATTCAATATCACCGAGAGCAGTACATAACCCCAGACTTGCAGGCTCGGCACATTGACCAGCGGCAGCGCCGCCAGGCAGATCACCAGCGCCGTGCCATCGACGATGGCCAGGGTCATGAAGCGGCTGCTGCCGGTTCGGACAACAGCGTTCCAGGTGGCGTGCATGAAGGCGGAGATCAGGACCAGGGTGATCGCGATATCGGAGTTATCCATGGGGTTTGGCTGTTCTGAGGAGAAGGCGGGTATTTAACTCAGCCTCGCGTGCTGGCCAGAAGCGAAAGCTCATCAGCGCAGCCATGAGCCTTCATCATGCCGACATTGCCACCCACAACGCTGGGACCTGCTGTGGCTGGCTTGCCTGCTCCCACATTGGGTCTGCGATGCTGCCCAGGCAGCGTTACAATGCCGCTCCCCCAAGGAGCCCGCATGTCCACCTTACTCACCGACTGGCGTCATCGCCCCACTCACCGCCGTGTCTGGGCCCTGGCCGCGCCGATGATTCTGTCGAATATTTCGGTACCGCTGGTGGCGCTGGTGGACAGCATGGTCATCGGCCATCTGCCCCACGCCCACCAATTGGGCGCCGTGGCCGTAGGGGCCAGCCTGTATACCTTCCTGGCCTGGGCCATGGGCTTTCTGCGCATGGGCACCACCGGGTTTGCCGCCCAGGCCGCCGGGCGCAATGATGGCGCGGCGCTGCGGCAAATCCTGCTGCAAGGTCTGCTGCTGGCACTGGGGTTGGCAATGGTGCTCGGCACGGTGGGCATTCCCCTGAGCCACCTGGCGCTGGAGTGGATGCAGCCCTCCGCCGAGTTGAATCAACTGACCCGCGAGTTCTTCCACACCCGCCTGTTCGGCCTGCCCGCCGCCCTGGCTACCTATGCCTTGGTGGGCTGGTTCCTGGGCACGCAAAACGCCCGGGCGCCGCTGGCGATTCTGTTGACCACTAACCTGGTGAATATCGCCCTGAACCTGTGGTTTGTGCTGGGCCTGGACTGGGGCGTAGTCGGTTCGGCGCGGGCCTCGGTGATTGCCGAATGGACCGGCGCCCTGCTCGGCCTGGCCCTCACGCAAAAAGCCCTGCGCGCCTACCCTGGGCATATCGCCTGGGCGGCGCTCAAGGTCTGGCAAAGCTGGCGCGCGCTGCTGGCGGTCAACCGCGACATCTTTATCCGCAGCCTGGCGCTGCAGTCGGTGTTTTTCATGATCACGGTGCAAGGTGCGCGGTTGGGCGATGCCACCGTCGCGGCCAATGCCCTGCTACTCAACGGGCTGTTGCTGACCGCCCATGCCCTGGATGGCTTGGCCCACGCGGTAGAAGCGCTGTGCGGCCACGCCATCGGCGCCCATGACCGCCAGGCCCTGCGCCGCTCACTGGTGGTCGCTTGCGGTTGGTCGCTGATCGCCAGTCTCGGCTTCGCCCTGCTGTTTACCTTCGGCGGGCACCTGTTTATCGCCATGCAGACCGATATCCCCAGCGTGCGCGCAACCGCCGATCTCTACCTGCCGTACCTTGCGGTACTGCCGTTGATTGCGGTGTGGAGTTACTTGTTGGACGGTTTGTTTATCGGCGCGACCCGTGCGCGGGAGATGCGCAATGGCATGCTGCTGACGGTGCTGATTATGCTGCCGCTTGCCTGGGCGCTGCAGGGTTTGGGTAACCACGGGCTGTGGATAACGTTCCTGCTGTTTATGGCGGTGCGCAGTCTGACGTTGTGGGCGATTGCGTGGCGACTGAACAAACAGGACCGCTGGCTCGGCCAACCCTGAGAACGCGGGCTATCTGTTGATTGTTACAAAACAGCTTGGCTGTTTTTCGGGGAGCAGACCACAGAGCATTTACACCTTCGAGGTCAAACATCACCTCTCATCCAAGGTAGGTCTGTGAATGAATATACTCCCGACACCAGCAACCACAGCCCCCCTTTCACCACGCGTCACTCCACCGGCGGAACCGGCCGGCACCCCTCATATCAGCGTTTTAGCGGATGACGGAAACACCAAGATCCAGCAGATTTCAACCTATAAAACAGACCCTCAAGGCAAGCGTGTGCCCGATGTCAGCAGAGTGCTGATTACCACCTCCGACCGGGCTGACAACGTCAGTATTACCGTAGGCGCAAACCACCAGCTCAACGCGCGTATCAATGGTAAAGACTACAAACTCCCACTGACAGCAAACAACAACGCGCACTCACTGAGGATCAACACTGCTGGAGGCAATGACCGTATTACCGTCGACAAGTACGTCAACATCGAAATGCACATAAACAGCGGCGACGGTGATGACGATATTGTTTCAAATGGGCGAGTGGGGACCGTGATCGGTGGAAAAGGAAACGATCACATACGCCTGGGCACCGGCGATATGGCGGTAACTGGCGGTGATGGCGACGACACAATTACTGCCGGCACGGGCAACGCTGCGATATCGGGAGGAAAAGGAAACGATCACCTGTACGCAGGCTTTGGTCCTGCCAACAGAGTGTTATTCCTCAACGGCGACAGGGGAGATGACCATCTTTATGCTGGGCCTGGCAAGGTTGTACTAAACGGGGGAAGGGGCAATGACACACTGAGTGGTTATTACCGGACTACTTTTTATAGCGGCGAGGGCGCCGACACCATTAACTCTTATGATAAAAACGATAAGATCTATGCCAAGTCTACCGACACAATTAACAACCAAGGCAACTCTAAAATCATCCCTGTTACATATTCCGAGAGCGGTAGAAAAGGCCTGGTAATAAAAGGTACAGAACAATTCATAGAACAGACGGAAGATGTTATAGACCGACTAAGAGCCTCACCAGCGGGTCAAAAAGCACTCGAAGCCATGGATCAATTTGTTGAAGACGGGCATAGGCCTATCGTCCTTACCGAATCGCACACCCCAGGCTTTAGCGCCTACGGATTCAGGAATGAGTACACCTCAAACGCTGAACTCAGGAAAGACCCTTTCCGCCCTGAGTTTGGTTATATAAAAGACAACAAACCGGGTTCAGTTTCGACCCAGCCCGAAATCGTTTTCGAACCCGCTGACTTTGACCAGACCTTTTCCATCTCCCCGGAGATTACGCTCCATCATGAACTCGCTCACGCGTTCAATGGAGCCACAGGGACGGGCATACCTGGCAAACAAATCCTGAAGGACGCTAATGGAGCCCCCCTCCTCAGAGGCGGAGTGCCGAGAACCGTAAACAACGAGGAATACCAAGTGGTTGGAATTCCCACGGATGCCACGCCTTTCGACTTTGACAATAACCCCAACACTCCAGCGACCAACGTCAACCCTTATCCCTTCACGGAAAACGCCCTCCGTGAGGAAATGGGCGTTCCGCTGCGCGACCGTTATGACGTGGATGAGGCGCCGCGCATCTGATACGTCAGGAAGACAGGTACGAGGAGCGGGTCAGGCCCAGGCGCAAAGCATCCAGGAACTGCGTACGCTCCGCCGCCGTGATCTTCGCGCTGGCGCACTTGTCACGGTAGTGGGTCATCAACTCCTCCGGCGACAAGTGCACGTAGCGCAGCATGTCTTCGATGGTGTCGTGGGTCTCGATCCCGGCGCTGTAGACCGTGCCGTCGTCGCGCTGGTAGATGTTCACCGAGTCGGTGTCACCGAACAGGTTGTGCATGTCCCCGAGGATTTCCTGGTAGGCGCCCACCAGGAAGATGCCCAGCAGGTAATCTTCGCCTTCGTTCAAACCGTGCACCGGCAAGCTGGTCTCGATGCTCTGCTCGTCGACGTATTGCTTGATCTTGCCGTCGGAGTCACAGGTCAGGTCTTGCAGTACTGCACGGCGCAGCGGCTCTTCGTCGAGGCGATGCAGCGGCAGAATCGGCAGTACCTGGCCGATGGCCCAGGTGTCCGGCAGGCTCTGGAATACCGAGAAGTTGCAGATGTACTTGTCGGCCAGCTTGTCATTGAGTTCGTCCAGCACCTGGCGGTGCGAGCGCTGGCGGGCCTTGAGCGAGTTGTGCAGGCGGCGGCACACGGCGAAGTAGCACTGTTCGGCCAGGGCTTTTTCCGCGAGGGTCAGTTTGCCGTCGGCGTACTGGGCGGCCACGTCGCTCATGTAGTGGGTGGCGCGCCAGTAGGTTTCGGTGACCATTTCAATGTCGGTCGGGCCCAGCAGGTCAACCAGCCATTGCACGGTTTCCGGCAGGCTTTCCTTGTTCTCGATCACCGGCACGTCGTCGTTGTGTTTCTCGACGTCGGTGACTTGCACCACCAGCATGGCGTGGTGAGCGGTCAGGGAGCGGCCGCTTTCGGAGAAGATGTTGGGGTGCGGCAGGTTCTGCGCGTCGCAGAACTCCTTGAGCATGCCCACCACCACGCCGGCGTAGTCGTCCATGTCGTAGTTGATCGAACTGGCGTTGCGCGAGTGGGTACCGTCGTAGTCCACGCCCAGGCCGCCGCCGACGTCGATGTGGTCCACCGGCAGGCCAAGGTTGCGCAGTTCACCGTAGTAACGGATGGCTTCCTTGAACCCGTGCTGGTAGTCCGCCAGGTTGGCGATCTGCGAGCCCATATGGAAGTGCAACAGGCGGATGCCCTGGTCCAGGCCGGCGGCGCGGAAGCGCTCGACCACCGACAGCAACTGCGCCGCCGACAGGCCGAACTTGGACTTCTCGCCACCGGTGTCTGCCCACTTGCTCGACGCCAGGGACGACAGGCGCACCCGCAGGCCGACCTGTGGCTTGACCTTGAGGTTGGCGGCTTCTTCGATCACCAGGCCCACTTCGGACTCTTTCTCGATCACGATAAACACGTTGTGGCCCAGCTTCTGGCCCATCAGCGCCAGGCGGATGAACTCACGGTCCTTGTAACCGTTGCAGACGATGGTGCCGCCTTTCGGTGCCAGGGCCAGCACCGCCAGAAGCTCAGGCTTGGAGCCGGCTTCCAGGCCGATGGACACGTCCTGGGTGGCGATGATGTTCTCGATCACCGCTTCCTGCTGGTTGACCTTGATCGGGTACAGCGCGGTGTATTTGCTCTGGTATTCCAGGCGCTCGATATTCGCGTCGAAGGCGCCGGTCAGCTGGCGCACGCGGTCTTGCAGGATATCCGGGAAGCGCACCAGCAACGGCAGGGACAGGCCGCTTTTGCGCAGCTCGTCCACTTGCTCGTACAAGTCGATGGGCGAGCTGTTCGGGCCGTTCGGACGGACTTCAACGCGACCGGCATCATTGATCGCGAAATATCCGGCCCCCCAATGGCGAATCCCGTAAACACTGCGGCTGTCCGCAACTGTCCATTGGCTGCCATCGTCTTTGCGTGTGCGTCGTACGGACATCGAAGTCCCCTATATAAAGTCGAAGAGCGCCACCCAAGTCAGAGGCTGGCGCAGTCTAAAGAGTGAAAATGACGATTTGCCTGTGAGAGAGGTAGACCCCGCTCGCAGGACAGAGTTTAGACACCGGTCAGGAACAGGCTCTGTGAAACCATGGAGACGACGAGCGCGCTCGTCGGTGCGGGTTTCACAGAGGCTGCTAGCCGCCGGATTTCTTCGCCTTGTAACCGAGCTTGATCAACTCGGCCAACAGCAACTCGACGTGATCGCCCTGGATTTCGATGATCCCGTCTTTCAGGGCGCCACCGGTGCCACAGCGCTTTTTCAGCACGGTGGCCAACTCCTTGAGTGGCTCGGCCGCCAGAGGCACGCCGGTGATGGTGGTCACCGTCTTGCCGCCACGGCCCTTGCTCTCGCGGCGTACGCGGGCAATACCGTCACCTTCGGGAATCAGGGTCTGTTTGCAGGTACAGGCGTCCACGGGCTGGCGACAGTCCGGGCAATGCCGACCTGCGTCGGTGGAAAACACCAGGCCACCAAGGGCGGCGAAGGATGCGGCTTTTTTGGCCACCGGCAATCCTCTTGGGAGGATGAAGACTGATCAGTGCCCGTCAACCGGCCACCAACCGCGAAGCCCCACTCAGGCAGGGGCAGCGCTACCGAACCGCCAAGGCAGTTCGGCTTGAAAAGTCGCGCAGTGTAACGGCAAAAAGCCTACTTGCTAAGAGCCAAATGGCGCCAATTTATGCAACTTTAGCGACGCGCCGCCAGATAGCGTTTTAAGGCGGCCAGGGAGTCGGGGCAATAGGACTTTTGCTCGATATCGGCCAGGACTGCCTCAATGGACATAAAACGCGCTTCCAGCACCTCTTCGGGCTGCAGCTGCAGCGGCCCATCCCAGACCGCAGAAAACGCCGAGCACCAGAGCCGGTTACCCGTATCCTCGAAAAAGAAGTGGTCGTGGGCGGTCAGTTCTACACCGCTGACGCCCAATTCTTCTGCCAGCTCACGGGCGGCCGACTGCTCGTAGGTCTCGCCAGCCCCGACCATGCCGCCCGCCGCCACGTCCCAATAACCGGGATAGATGGCTTTGCTCAGGGTGCGCCGGTGCACGCACAGTTCACCCTTTGAGTTAAACAGCATGATGTAGGTGCCGCGCCCGATCAGCCCGCGCTCGCGCAGGTCAGCACGCACCAGGGCGCCGAGCAGGTTGTCCTGCTCGTCGACCCAGGCGATGTGTTCGGCATCCGAGGCCGCGCGGTGCGCGACCTCCTTGGCGCTATCGACCATGACTCAACCCTGGTTCAGCAGTTGACGCAAGTCGATCACCGCCGCGTTGGCGCGGGAGATGTAGTTGGCCATCACCAGCGAGTGGTTGGCCAATACGCCATAGCCGCTGCCATTGAGGATCATCGGGCTCCACAGGGTTTCCTGGGACGCCTCCAGCTCACGAATGATCTGGCGCACGCTGACGGTGGCGTTTTTCTTGGCCAGCACGTCGGCAAAGTCGACTTCGATGGCGCGCAACAGGTGGGACAGGGCCCAGGCCTGGCCGCGGGCCTCGTAGAACACGTTGTCGATCTGCATCCATGGGGTTTCCACCACTTCTTCATCGAGCTGCGGCACTTCGCCCGGCGCCAGCGTTTCGGTTTTCAGCGCGGTATTGAGCTTGACCCGGCCGACACTGGCCGACAGGCGCTGCGACAACGAACCGAGGCGGGTAGCAACATCGCCCAGCCAGTTGTTCAGGTTGTCGGCACGCGCGTAGAACAACGCGCCTTTCTGGTTGGGGTCGGAGAGACGCGCCTGATAGCGGTTCAGGGAGTTGATGCCTTCCTGGTACTCCGATTCGCTGGAGGGCAGCACCCAGCTCTTGTTGTCGAAGTTAAAGCGCGGCTCGGCCTTGGCCAGGTCGGCGTCTTCGGCCGATTGCGATTGCGAGCGGGCGAAGTCCTTGCGCAGGGCACGGGTCAGGTCACGCACCTGCACCAGCACGCCATATTCCCAGCTGGGCATATTGTCCATCCACAACCCAGGCGGGAAGCGGTCATTGGAAATATAACCGCCAGGCTTGTTCAGCAGGGTACCCACCACGGTCTTGACGGTTTCGACAGTGGTAAAGCCGAGCACCATTTGTTTGCCGTCTTTTTCGGCGGCAATTTGCGCATTTTGCTGGACCGGGAACAACGCCGGCTCCTGGCTCCAATACCAGCCCAGGCCACCGGTGACCAACAGGTAAATCACCACCAGGGTCATCAGGGCACGGCTCATCAACAGATTACGAAAATAGCTGCGGGAGGCCGACTTGGGCGCAGGGCTTGGGCCTGGGGCGCTGCCTGCACGGTTTTTCCAGTCCAGCATGGCGGATATCCTTTCAGTCACTTGAGTTCAATAGCTACGACCACAACCCTACCCCATCGTGCCCGTCGGTGCGGGGCTTTTAATCAAGGTGGCGTAAAGCTGGCACTCAACTATAAAGGATGGGCGCCGATGCGCCTACGCGACCCAAGGGTCAGCAAATGAATCCACAGGACGCTGCAGTTAATTGACGTATGACACTCGTGCGAATGAAAAGAGGTGCTAGCATAGAGCCACCAGTCGACCTCAGCATGCACCCTTACCTAGTAGTCAGGATATGACCGAGCCAGAAGACCCCAGTCGTGAGCGTCTCAAGCACCACTTTGCCCAGCGGGTAATTCATCAGGCGCGTCAAATTCTTGAGATCTGGCAGCGTTTACAGCGCAGCGAATGGTCGAACGCCGAATTGAATGAACTCAGCGAGGCCAATCTGCGCCTGCTGCGTTTTGCCGAACGCTTCGAACAACCCGAGCATGGCCAACTGGCCCGGCACATCATCGAGTCGCTTAAAGCCGTGGACGAAAACCGCGGCCGCCTGAGCAGCCACCTGATCACCGACCTCAACCGTTTGATGCAGCGCCTGTCGCGGACCGGCCTGCGTCAGGGCGACCAGCTGGACCAGACCTTCCTGCCGCCGATGCGCAAGCCGATCTACGTGATGCTCGCCGATCACGACCGCGCCGAGCGCCTGGCCAAGCAGCTGGAATTCTTTGGTTTGAGTTCGCAGTCCCTGGACAGCGTGGCCGCCTTCCGTTCGTCCATGGCCGAACGCCTGCCGGCGGCGATTGTGATGGACGTGGACTTCTGTGGCGCCGGCCTGGGCCTGAAATTGGCCGCCGAAGCCCAGGAAGGCCTGGAGCAGAAACTGCCGCTGCTGTTCTTCAGCCTGCACGAAACCGACACCCCCACCCGCCTGGCCGCCGTGCGCGCCGGTGGCCAGGAGTTCCTTACCGGGACCCTGGAGGCGTCGAGCCTGCTGGAAAAAATCGAGGTGCTGACCTGCGTCGCCCAGTACGAACCCTATAAAGTGTTGATCATCGACGACTCCCGCGCCCAGGCGATGCACACCGAACGCCTGCTCAACAGCGCCGGGATCGTCACCCGCACCCTGATCGAGCCGATCCAGGCCATGGCCGAGCTGGCGGACTTCCAGCCCGACCTGATCATCCTCGACATGTATATGCCAGCCTGTACCGGCACCGAGTTGGCCAAGGTGATCCGCCACAATGACCGCTATGTCAGCGTGCCGATCATTTATCTGTCGGCCGAAGATGATCTGGATAAACAGCTGGACGCCATGAGCGAAGGCGGCGACGACTTCCTCACCAAGCCGATCAAGCCGCGCCACCTGATCACCACCGTGCGCAACCGCGCCGCCCGCGCCCGCCACCTCAAGGCGCGGATGGTGCGCGACAGCCTGACCGGCCTGTACAACCACACCCATATCCTGCAACTGCTGGAAGACTGCAGCTTCCGCTCGCGCCGCGAGAACAAGCCGTTGAGCTTTGCCATGCTCGACATTGACCACTTCAAGCGGGTCAACGACAGCCACGGCCACCCCATGGGCGACCGCGTGATCAAGAGCCTGGCGCTGTTTCTCAAGCAGCGCCTGCGCAAGACCGACTACATCGGCCGTTACGGCGGCGAAGAATTCGCCATCGTGATGCCCGACACCGACCTGGACGCCGCTTGCAAAGTGCTCGATGAAATCCGTGGGCGCTTTGCCGAAATCCACTACCCGGCCCAGCCCCAGGACTTGTGGTGCACCTTCAGCGCCGGAGTGGTCGAGCTGTGCGACGGCTCCGACAGCCTGATGATGGCCGCCCAGGCCGACGAAGCGCTGTACCGCGCCAAGGACGCCGGGCGCAATCGCGTGCACGCCGCAGGCACGTCAAGGCAAAGTGCCACCTTTTCATCGGATTCCACTCAGTCCGTCATAACACTGTAACGAAAACGCAATAACTTCAGGCACTTATTCTTCCGCCGTTGGTTGAAACCACGCATGCGCCTGAAGCTGCTGACAAATCTCAATACCCTTCTGCTGGTCGCCGTTTGCCTGGCCCTGGGCGCTACGCTCTGGTGGTCGCAACGGGCGCTTGAACGCCCTTATGTGCTGATGGAGCGCTATCTGGGCCTGTCCCAAGCCTTCCAGAACCAGACCGCGCGCAATATCGACGACTATTTGGCCAGCGGCGATGCCTTGCGCCTGAGCGCTGCCGGCCAGAGCCTGGAAAGCCTGGCGCTGAACCTGGACGAACTGCCGCCTGAGCTGAGCGAAAAATTGCGCCCCGGCTTGCTGGACCTTGAGGGTTTCAGCAAGACCGACCTGCTGGCCGCCGGCAAGCTGGCCGGCGACCCACAAGCCTTGCTGCTGCAAGCCGAGCGGGAGCTGGGGGCCAATCTGGAGCAACTGAGCCAGTACGCCATCGGCGTCAGCTCACCGGACGCGGCGCGTTATCTACCACCGCTGCTCGCCGCTGCGCAGCATCTGGGCCGGCTATCCCTGGCGCGAGACAAACTGGTGAGCAGTGGGCGCAGCGAACTGGCGGCCGATGTGGAGCGTGAACTGGCCAACATCCGCAGCCAGGCGGACTTGATTGAGCAGCTACCGCTGTTGGGCGTGACCGCCAGCAGCGCCTCCAACAGCGATGATTTCTCGGCGCTGATGGGCCTGGAAAGCAGCGAAACCACGGTCGCCGAAGACACCGGCGTGGGCCTCAAGCGCGAGCTCAACAGCCTGCTCATGCGCTACCCTTCCGAACTGGCGCGGACCCGCGAGCAAATCCAGAAACGTACCGAACTGGCCGCCGCCACCCACCTGAAAATCAACACCGTGCAGCACGCCATTGCTGCGCTGGAGCCCGAAGTGCGCGCCCAGCACGCTCGAATCCAGGGCGAAGTGCGGGTGATCCAGGGCGTAATGATTGGCCTGATCCTGATGATCGCCCTGCTCATCGACACCCTGCAACGGCGCCTGGCGCGGGTGCTGACCAGCCTGGCGCCGGCCCTGTCGACCTGGGCCGAGGGCGACTTCAGCCAGGAGATCGCCCTGGGTGCAACCAACCGTGAACTGCATGATATTGAAGCCTCGCTCAATCGCCTGCGGACTTACCTGGTGAACCTGGTGGGCACTATTCGCGCAAATGCCGAGCAAGTGGCCGGCAGCAGCCGCGCCCTGGCCGAACTGAGCGGCGGCCTGCATGACGGCGCCGAACGCCAGGCCGGGGACACTGCGCAAATCCGTGATTCATTGGGCGAGTTGGAGGCCACTATCCAGCAGGTCGCGGGTGACGCCAGCCAGGCCGCCGGGGCCAGCCGCAGCGCCGGCGAGGCCGTAGAGCATGGCCAGCGGGTGATCGGCTTGAGCCTGACCGGCCTGCACGCGCTGGTGGGCGAAGTGCAGGGCAATGCGCAAATGATCGAGAAACTCGCCGAAGAGTCCGCGACCATTGGCAACGTGCTCACGGTGATCCGCTCGATTGCCGAGCAGACCAATCTGCTGGCGCTCAACGCCGCCATCGAAGCCGCCCGCGCCGGTGAGGCCGGGCGTGGGTTTGCCGTGGTCGCCGACGAAGTACGCTCCCTGGCCCAGCGCACGGCGGGCGCCACCGCCGAGATCCAGACCTTGATCGCCGGCCTGCAAACCGCAGCACGGCAATCGGTGGAAGGCATGCGCGCCCAGGTCGAACACGCCGAAGCCACCGCCCAGCAAGCCGAAGCGGCCGACGGCGCACTGGACGAAATCGTCGGCGCGATCCAGACCATTTCCGACACAGCCATCCGGATTGCCGATGTAACGGCCCAGCAGAGCGGCGCGGTCAGTGAGATCCGCGATAATAGCGAGCGCATCCACCAGTTGGGTGAGGACAACCTGCTGCGCATTGGCCAAGGCCGCCGCCAGGGCGAGCATCTGTTGGTGCTCGGCGGGCAGCTCAACACGGCCGTGCAGGCATTTCGCGTCTGATTCCATCCTCCAAATCAGACGGACATCAAAAATGTGGGAGCGGGCTTGCTCGCGAATGCGGTGTATCAGTCAACCTATCCATCACTGACCCACCGCATTCGCGAGCAAGCCCGCTCCCACATTTGATCTCCTGTGTACTCTCAACCGTGTTACCAATGACCGGATCCAAGGCCCTAGTCACAAATTTTGCGCAATCCTCGCTAATCGTGCTGGCTATTGCAGAGAACTGGACAGTCACAAAGGCTTTGCGGCATAGTCGCCGGGTTCTGACGTACCCACATCAATAACAAGGAACAGCCGATGGCGACCTTACTGGTTCTGCACGGACCCAACCTGAACCTGCTCGGCACCCGCGAACCGGGTGTGTACGGTGCAGTCACCCTCGAACAGATCAACCTCGATCTGGAGCGACGGGCCCGTGAAGCCGGCCACCATCTGCTTTACCTGCAAAGCAATGCCGAGTATGAATTGATTGATCGCATTCACGCCGCGCGCAGCGAAGGCGTGGACTTTATCCTGATCAATCCCGCCGCTTTTACGCACACAAGTGTTGCTTTACGTGACGCGCTGCTGGCGGTGAGCATCCCATTCATCGAAGTGCATTTATCGAACGTGCATAAACGCGAAGCTTTCCGCCATCACTCTTACTTCTCCGACGTAGCGGTAGGAGTGATCTGCGGCCTTGGCGCCAGCGGTTACCGACTGGCCCTGGAGGCCGCCCTGGAACACATTGAAGAACAGGCTAAACGCCCCTGACCGACCCTTGGGAGTTGATGATTCATGGATATCCGTAAAGTTAAGAAACTGATCGAACTGCTGGAAGAATCCGGTATCGACGAGCTGGAAATCAAGGAAGGCGAAGAATCCGTACGGATCAGCCGTCACAGCAAGACCCCGGCCCAACAGTTCTACGCACCCCAGATGCAAGCGCCGGCGCCTGCCGCTGCTGCTCCAGCCGCCGCACCTGCTGCTAGCGCTGCACCTGCCGCACCTGCTGCCCCTGCGCTGAACGGTTTCGTGGTCAAGTCGCCAATGGTCGGTACTTTCTACCGCACCCCGGCACCGACCTCGCCAGCCTTCGTTGAAGTGGGCAAGACCGTGAAAGTGGGCGACACCATCTGCATCGTGGAAGCGATGAAGATGATGAACCACATCACGGCCGAAAAAGCCGGCGTCATCGAATCCATCCTGGTAGAAAACGGTCAGCCGGTTGAGTACGACCAGCCGCTGTTCACCATCGTTTGAACCGCGGAGCGCCTTCGATGTTGAAACCTGCGAAGAAACTGCAAAAAGTCCTGATCGCCAACCGCGGCGAGATCGCGCTGCGGATCCTGCGCGCCTGTAAGGAAGAGGGCATCAAGACCGTCGCTGTTTACTCGACGGCCGATACCGAATTGATGCACGTGAAACTGGCGGACGAAAGCATCTGCATTGGCCCGCCACTGGCCACGAACTCGTACCTGAAGGTCTCGAACATCATCGCCGCGGCTGAAGTGACCGGCGCTGACGGCATCCACCCTGGCTACGGCTTCCTCGCGGAAAACGCCGATTTCGCCGAACAGGTGGAAAAATCCGGCTTCGCCTTCATCGGCCCGAAAGCCGAGACCATTCGCCTGATGGGCGACAAGGTGTCGGCCAAGGACGCGATGATCGCAGCCGGCGTGCCAACTGTTCCAGGTTCCGACGGCCCACTGCCGGAAGACGAGGAAACCGCCCTGCGCATTGGTCGCGAAGTCGGTTACCCGGTGATCATCAAGGCCGCCGGCGGCGGTGGTGGTCGCGGCATGCGCGTGGTGCACAAGGAAGAAGACCTGATCGAAGCGGCCAAGCAGACTCGCTCCGAAGCGGGTGCCTGGTTCGGCAACCCGATGGTCTACCTGGAAAAGTACCTGACCAACCCACGTCACGTGGAAGTCCAGGTACTGTCCGACGGCCAGGGCCACGCCATCCACCTGGGCGACCGCGATTGCTCGCTGCAACGCCGTCACCAGAAAGTCCTGGAAGAAGCTCCGGCACCGGGCCTGGATGAAAAAGCACGTCAGGAAGTCCTGGCACGCTGCGTCAAGGCTTGCATCGATATCAACTACCGTGGCGCCGGGACTTTCGAGTTCCTCTACGAGAACGGCCGCTTCTACTTCATCGAGATGAACACTCGTGTGCAGGTAGAGCACCCGGTTTCGGAGATGGTCACCGGTATCGACATCGTCAAGGAGATGCTGAGCATCGCCGCTGGCAACGTGCTGTCCTTTACCCAGGACGACGTGAAGATGCACGGTCACTCCCTGGAGTGCCGGATCAACGCCGAAGACCCGAAAACCTTTATCCCGAGTCCAGGCCTGGTCAAGCATTTCCATGCACCAGGCGGCAACGGCGTTCGCGTCGATTCGCACCTGTACAGCGGCTACAAGGTTCCGTCCAACTACGACTCGCTGATCGGCAAGCTGATCACCTGGGGCGCCACTCGCGACGAGGCCATGGCCCGTATGCGCAATGCCCTGGACGAAATCGTGGTCGACGGCATCAAGACCAACATCCCCCTGCATCGGGATCTGGTTCGTGATGAAGGCTTCTGCGAAGGTGGTGTGAACATTCACTACCTGGAACACAAGCTGGCCAACCAGTAAGTTTGTGCTCCACCCACAAAACCGCCTTCGGGCGGTTTTGTCGTTTATGCGCACACAAGAACACCACAAAACCCTGTAGGAGCTGGCTTGCCTGCGATAGCGGCAGGCCAGGCACTGATGAGCAAGCTGACACCCCGCCATCGCAGGCAAGCCAGCCCCCACATTTGGCTCCCGTGCTGTCAGTGGTGTCGTCTTCTGGCCTGCTCTCGCGTAAACTTGCGCCCTTTCGCAGCCCCACCCCGCTGCACACTCATTTTTTCAAAGGTGCCCGCCATGCCTTGGCTGCAAGTCCGTCTCGCCATCAGCCCAGAACAAGCCGAAACCTATGAAGACGCGTTCCTCGAAGTCGGCGCCGTGTCGGTGACCTTCATGGACGCCGAAGATCAGCCGATTTTCGAGCCTGAGCTGAACACCACGCCGCTGTGGTCCCACACCCACTTGCTGGCCCTGTTCGAAGACGGCACCGACGCCAGCAGCGTGTTTGCCCATATGGAACTGCTGACCGGCGGCCCGCTGCCCGAGCACCATAGCGAAGTGATCGAAGACCAGGACTGGGAGCGCAGCTGGATGGATAACTTCCAGCCCATGCGTTTCGGCCAGCGCCTGTGGATCGTACCAAGCTGGCACGCGGCCCCGGAGCCTGAGGCGGTCAACCTGCTGCTGGACCCGGGCCTGGCGTTCGGCACCGGCACCCATCCGACCACCGCCCTGTGCCTGGAATGGCTCGACGGCCAGGACCTGCAAGGCTGCAACGTGCTGGACTTCGGTTGCGGCTCGGGCATCCTGGCCATCGCCGCGCTGTTGCTGGGCGCCAAGGAAGCCGTCGGTACCGATATTGACGTGCAGGCCCTGGAGGCCTCCCGCGATAACGCCGGGCGCAACAACATTCCTGAAGGCAAATTCCCACTGTACCTGCCGGAGCAATTGCCCCAGGTGCAGGCCGATGTATTGGTCGCCAATATCCTCGCCGGGCCGCTGGTTTCGCTGGCTCCGCAACTGTCGAGCCTGGTCAGGCCCGGTGGGCGCCTGGCGCTGTCGGGGATCCTCGCCGAGCAGGGCGAAGAAGTCGCCGCCGCCTACGCCCAGGACTTCGACCTGGACCCCATCGCCAACCGCGATGGCTGGGTACGCATCAGCGGTCGTCGGCGCTAGAATGAGCGCCTGCATGAATCGGATGGCCGCATGACCGACAGTTTCGTCACCCAGTGCCCGCATTGCCAAACCCGCTTCCGCGCCAGCCATGCTCAATTGAGCGTGGCCCGTGGTGTGGTTCGTTGCGGCTCGTGCCTGCAAGTGTTCAATGCCGCCCGGCAACTGCTGGAGCAACGCGCCCACGCGCCTGAAGCGCCGGCTGCCGAAGCCCCGCCACGCGCCATCAGCCAGAAGCAATGGACCGCCGAAGAGCTGGACCTGGACCACCTGAACCTCGACGAAGAATTGGCCAAGCTCGAGCGCCGGGAGATCCAACACACCCAGCCCCAGGGCAGCGACCGCCGCCAGGCCGGCGCGGACCGTCGGCAAAAAGACGAGTCGATGATCGCCAGCCGCGATACGGTCAAGGCTGAAGAAGAACAGTGGGCCGCCAGCCTGTTCAGCGACCCGCCGGACGAACGGGCTGCGACAATCGCCCACACCGAGGAAACCGTCGAACCAGCCCCGGCCCCCACGGGCAAGCCCCAGCGTACCGAGCCCTCGATGTCCTTCGACATTCACGAGGTGGACGATGAGCCCGTGCTGCGTGCCGACGACGCTCTCGACCCGCCCGAGCCAACGCTCAGCAGCGAGCCGGACGAACCCGAGCCTGAACCACGCCGCAAGCGCACACGCGCCACGGGCAACGTCCATGACGAGATGCTGCAGGACCTGGAAGACGACCCGCTGCACCTCTACGCCGGCAAGCGCCCCGCCGGCTGGGGCCGCCGCCTGCTCTGGCTGACCCTGGTGCTGCTGGCCGCCGCCGCCCTCGCCGGCCAGTACATTGCCTACCAGTTCGACGACCTGGCCCGCCAGGACAAGTACCGCCCATGGTTCCAGGAACTGTGCCCGAAACTGGGCTGTACCGTGCCGTCGCGGGTGGATATTGCCCATATCAAGAGCAGCAACCTGGTGGTGCGCAGCCATCCGGAGTTTGCCGGCGCGCTGGTGGTGGATGCCATCATCTATAACCGTGCGACGTTCTCCCAGCCGTTCCCGCTGCTGGAGCTGCGCTTTGCCGACCTTAATGGCCGGATGATCGCCAGCCGGCGCTTCAAACCCGCCGAGTACCTCAGCGGCGAGTTGGCCGGCCAGACCGAGATGCCGTCCCAGACCCCGATCCATATCGCCCTGGACATTCTCGACCCAGGCAACAAGGCCGTGAACTACAGTTTGAGTTTCCACTCCCCCGAGTGATTGGTTGCGCGCGTCAAGGTTCGGACGGCAGGTTATTGACTTGCTCGTCCACGACCAAACCGCTGGCGATAAGAAAATAACTGCTCAGATTTTATCCAATTCAGCCTTTAACCAGTCATCGAGAGCGGGTATCATGCCAACCCTTTTTCGAACTCTAATGATCCGGCCCCACAACAGGGAAGTCCTATGTCGGCGGTACGCATCGGCCCATATACATTGCCAAACGCTTTGATTCTCGCCCCGATGGCGGGCGTCACTGACCAGCCCTTTCGTCAGCTGTGCAAACGTTTGGGGGCAGGGCTTGTAGTCTCGGAAATGGTCACCAGCGACATGAGCTTGTGGAACACCCGCAAATCGCGGATGCGCATGATCCACGAAGGTGATCCCGAGCCCCGCTCGGTGCAGATCGCCGGCGGTGATGCGCAAATGCTGGCGGATGCGGCCCGAGCCAACGTAGAGCTGGGTGCACAGATTATTGATATCAACATGGGTTGCCCGGCAAAAAAGGTCTGCAACAAGGCCGCCGGCTCCGCCCTGTTGAAGGATGAGCAGTTGGTGGCCGAGATCCTGCACGCCGTGGTGGGTGCAGTGGATGTGCCGGTCACCCTGAAGATTCGCACCGGCTGGGACCGGGACAACAAGAACGGCCTGACGGTGGCGAAGATCGCCGAACAGGCAGGCATTGCAGCATTGGCGGTGCATGGCCGCACCCGCGCTGACCTTTATACCGGCGAGGCCGAATACGACACCATTGCCGCGATCAAGCAGGCAGTGTCGATTCCGGTCTTTGCCAACGGCGACATCGACTCGGCCGAGAAAGCCCGGCGCGTATTGCACGCAACCGGTGCCGATGGCCTGTTGATCGGCCGGGCCGCCCAGGGGCGGCCATGGATTTTTCGTGAGATCGAGCATTTCCTGCGTACCGGCGAAATCATGCCGGCACCGGGGCTGATCGAGGTGGAACGTATTCTGCTAGAGCATCTGGCCGCCCTGCACATCTTCTATGGGGACGTGATGGGCGCGCGCATTGCTCGCAAGCATGTGGGTTGGTACCTCGCAACCCTGCCCGGCGCCAAAGAGTTTCGCACCGGGTTCAATCGTTTGGATGAAACGCAAGCACAGGTCACCGCCGTTCGTGAGTTCTTTGCCGAACGAGACAAGAGCCTGAGAGCAGGGGACGGAGAAGGGGTGGCCGCATGACGATGATGACCGAGACTTTAGTGAGTGGAACAACACCCGTGAGCGACAACGTCAATTTGAAACAGCACCTCAACACGCCGAGCGAAGAAGGCCAGACCCTTCGCGGGAGCGTCGAGAAAGCGCTGCACAATTATTTCGCCCACCTTGAGGGCGCGGCCGTCACGGATGTGTACAACCTGGTGCTCTCCGAAGTCGAGGCGCCCTTGCTCGAAAGCGTGATGAACTACGTCAAGGGCAACCAGACCAAAGCCAGTGAGCTGCTGGGCCTGAACCGTGGGACCCTGCGCAAGAAGCTCAAACAGTACGATTTGCTGTAAGCATTCAATCAAACCAGAAAGGCGCCCGCGTAAAACCGGTCGCCTTTTTTGCTGACTCCTTTGCTTTTGATGGAAATTGAGATGACCGACCAGACTACCCGCCTGCCGATCCGCCGCGCCTTGATCAGTGTTTCCGACAAGACCGGGATCCTCGAATTTGCCCGGGAGCTGGAAGCCCTGGGTGTGGAAATCCTCTCCACGGGCGGGACCTTCAAACTGCTGCAGGACAACGGCGTGGCCGCAGTAGAAGTCGCGGACTACACCGGTTTCGCAGAAATGATGGACGGTCGGGTCAAGACCCTGCACCCGAAAATCCACGGCGGCATCCTCGGCCGTCGCGGTATCGACGATGCCATCATGAACGAGCACGGCATCAAGCCGATCGACCTGGTGGCCGTCAACCTCTACCCGTTTGAAGCCACCATCAACAAGCCAGGCTGCGACCTGCCGACCGCTATCGAGAACATTGATATCGGCGGCCCGACCATGGTGCGCTCGGCAGCCAAGAACCACAAAGACGTGGCCATTGTGGTCAACGCCAGCGACTACGCCCAAGTATTGGAAAGCCTGAAAGCTGGCGGCCTGACCTACGCCCAGCGTTTCGACCTGATGCTCAAGGCCTTCGAACACACGGCGGCCTATGACGGCATGATCGCCAACTACATGGGCACCGTGAACCAGGCCGCCGAGACCCTCAGCACTGAAGGCCGCAGCCAGTTCCCGCGTACCTTCAACAGCCAGTTCATCAAGGCCCAGGAAATGCGCTACGGCGAGAACCCGCACCAGAGCGCGGCGTTCTACGTGGAAGCCAAGCCTGCCGAAGTCGGGATCGCCACCGCGACCCAACTGCAGGGCAAAGAGCTGTCCTACAACAACGTGGCTGATACCGACGCCGCGCTGGAATGTGTGAAGAGCTTCGTCAAGCCGGCCTGCGTGATCGTCAAGCACGCCAACCCGTGCGGTGTGGCCGTGAGCCCGGACGCTGAAGGCGGGATCCGCCAGGCCTACGAACTGGCCTACGCCACCGACACCGAATCGGCATTCGGCGGCATCATCGCCTTCAACCGCGAACTGGACGCCGAGACCGCCAAGGCCATCGTCGAGCGTCAGTTCGTCGAAGTGATCATTGCCCCATCCGTCAGCGAAGAGGCCCGCGCCATCGTCGCCGCCAAGGCCAATGTGCGCCTGCTGGCCTGTGGCGAGTGGTCGGCTGAGCGTGCCGCTGCCTGGGACTACAAGCGCGTCAATGGCGGCTTGCTGGTGCAGAGCCGCGACATCGGCATGATCGGCAGCCAAGACCTGAAAGTGGTGACCAAGCGCGCACCGACCGAGCAAGAGATCAACGACCTGATCTTCGCCTGGAAAGTAGCCAAGTACGTTAAGTCCAACGCCATCGTCTACGCCAAGAACCGCCAGACCATCGGTGTCGGCGCCGGCCAGATGAGCCGCGTGAACTCGGCGCGTATTGCGGCGATCAAGGCCGAACACGCCGGCTTGCAGGTGGTCGGCTCGGTGATGGCCTCGGACGCGTTCTTCCCGTTCCGTGATGGCCTGGACAACGCTGCAAAAGCGGGCGTGACTGCGGTGATCCAACCGGGTGGCTCGATGCGTGATGCTGAAGTGATTGCCGCCGCTGATGAAGCCGGCATTGCCATGGTCTTTACTGGCATGCGCCACTTCCGTCACTGATTGATCGCGCCCACGCTCCGCGTCCCTCGGACGCAGGGCGTCCGTAGAGGCATTCCCACGCAGAGCGTGGGAACGATCAACTAAAAGAATTTGAGGTTTTTGAAATGAATGTTTTGATCATTGGCAGCGGTGGCCGTGAACACGCCCTGGCCTGGAAAGTCGCCCAGGACCCTCGCGTCCAGAAAGTCTTCGTCGCGCCCGGCAACGCCGGTACCGCCATTGAAGCCAAGTGCGAAAACGTCGCCATCGACGTCTTGGCCCTGGAGCAACTGGCCGACTTCGCCGAAAAGAACGTGTCCCTGACCATCGTCGGCCCTGAAGTACCGCTGGTGGCCGGCGTCGTGGACCTGTTCCGCAGCCGTGGCCTGGACTGCTTCGGCCCTACCGCTGGCGCCGCCCAGTTGGAAGGTTCGAAAGCCTTCACCAAGGATTTCCTGGCTCGCCACAAGATCCCGACTGCCGACTACCAGAACTTCACCGAGATCGAGCCCGCCCTGGCTTACCTGCGTGAGAAAGGCGCCCCTATCGTGATCAAGGCCGATGGCCTGGCCGCCGGTAAAGGCGTGATCGTGGCGATGACCCTGCAGGAAGCCGAAGACGCGGTGCGCGACATGCTCGCCGGCAATGCCTTCGGTGACGCCGGTTCGCGGGTGGTGATCGAAGAATTCCTCGATGGCGAAGAAGCCAGCTTCATCGTGATGGTCGACGGCAAGAACGTCTTGCCGATGGCCACCAGCCAGGACCACAAGCGCGTCGGCGACGGCGACACCGGCCCGAACACCGGCGGCATGGGTGCCTACTCCCCTGCCCCGGTGGTCACCGCCGACGTGCACCAGCGCGTCATGGACCTGGTGATCTGGCCGACCGTGCGCGGCATGGCCGATGAAGGCAATGTCTACACCGGCTTCCTGTACGCCGGGTTGATGATCGACAAGGCCGGCAACCCGAAAGTCATCGAGTTCAACTGCCGCTTCGGCGACCCGGAAACCCAACCGGTGATGCTGCGTCTGCAGTCGAGCCTGGTGCTGCTGGTGGAAGCCGCCCTGGCGCAAGCGCTGGACAAGGTTGAAGCCCAGTGGGATCCACGCCCAAGCGTCGGCATCGTGCT
Source organism: Pseudomonas sp. FP2294 (assembly GCF_030687625.1). Classification (NCBI taxonomy): domain Bacteria; kingdom Pseudomonadati; phylum Pseudomonadota; class Gammaproteobacteria; order Pseudomonadales; family Pseudomonadaceae; genus Pseudomonas; species Pseudomonas sp. FP2294. The sequence goes on along the minus strand of NZ_CP117441.1, from coordinate 650,624 downwards.
GGCCGCCGGCGGCTACCCTGCCGACTACGCCAAGGGTGACCTGATCCAGGGCCTGGACGCCGCGGCTACGCTGGAAGGCAAGGTGTTCCATGCCGGGACCGCGCTCAAGGATGGCCAGGTGGTTACCGCCGGTGGCCGCGTGCTGTGCGCCACCGCCATGGGCGCCAGTGTCGATGCCGCCCAGCAGCAAGCCTACAAGCTGGCTGCAAAAATCGACTGGCAGGGCTGTTTCTACCGCAAGGACATCGGCTATCGCGCCATTGCCCGTGAGCGGGGCGAGAGTCAGTAAACAGCTATCCGTTCGGCTAGGCAGGGGCCTTTGGCCCTTGCCGTCCCATTACGGTCCCGCGCATAGTTAACCCCGTGCATTAACCTACGAAGGGATTTCGCCGTGCGCTGGCTCAGGATCGCCATAATCTTCACGGTCAGTCTGCTGACCCTGCTCTGTCTGTTGCCGGCCCAGGCCGTTGCGCAAGGCAGCGGCTGGGCCGTATTGCTTGATGAACAGGCCGACCTGCAATTGAGCGATATTCGCTCGCCACGCTATATCAACCAATTCAGCCCTATTGAACTGGAACGGATCACCGCCGCCGAACCCAACGGTGCGCTATGGGTACGTTTCAAGCTGCAACCCGGCAAGCACGAGCAAGTGCTGCGGGTCTTCGCGCCGGACCTGGCGCATCTCAATCTGTATGTGCTGGACGGCGACACGCTGATCGAGCAGATCAACACCGGCACCCGCCAACCCCAGGCCGAACGCCCACTGCCCAGCAGCGAATTCATGCTGCCCATGCCCCAGAGCCAGAGGCCCCTGGATGTGTATGTGCGCCTGGTCTCGGAGCATGAGCTGCGGCCCTACCTGACCCTGGAACCGGCCGTGCAGGCCGCCGCCAACCAGACCCAGACCCTGGTCTACGGCCTGTTGTTCGGCTGCCTGCTGATGCTGATCCTGCACAACCTCACCCGCTACGCCTACCATCGCTCGCGCAGCAGCCTGTGGCTGGCGGCCTGCGAAGTGCTGCTGATGCTCAGCCTGTTGCTGTTGCTCAACCTGCTGGGCCCGTGGCTGCCGAACTGGCAGGCGGTGCAAACCCCGGGCGCCTACATGGCGTTGCTGCTGACCGCGCCATGCGGCCTGATGTTCGCCTACCGTTTCTTCGCGCCATTGGGCCCGCACCCGCTGAACAAGTTGCTGATGGCGGACATCCTGTTGATCGTGCTGTGCGGCCTGTTGCTGCTGTTCGTCAACACCCTGCCGCTGAATATCATCACCTACGCCCTGGTGGCGCTGGCCGGCCTGAGCATGCTGTTTGTCTCGGCCTACCACTGGCAAAAAGGCTACCGGCCGGCACGTCTGTTCCTGCTCGCCATGGTGGTGTTCAACACCGGCACGCTGATTATCCTCCCGGCCCTGCTGGGCCTGACCCTGGTGGCGCCGCAAGGCCTGATCATCACCTTGCTGGCGGTGATCTGCGTCAGCGGCCTGTTGATGAGCCAGGCCCTGGGCGAGCGCCAGCGCAGCATCGTCGAGGATCGCTTCAGCCTCAGCCGCGACCTGGCTGCCAGCAATGCCGAAATTGCGGCCAAGGCCGAGTTCCTGGCGAAGATCAGCCACGAAATCCGCACCCCCATGAACGGCGTGCTGGGCATGACCGAGTTGCTGCTGGGCACGCCGCTGTCGGTCAAGCAGCGCGACTACGTGCAGACCATCCACAGTGCCGGCAATGAACTGCTGACCCTGATCAACGAGATTCTCGACATCTCCAAGCTCGAGTCCGGGCAGATCGAACTGGACGATGTGCAGTTCGACCTCAATGCCCTGATCGAAGACTGCCTGAGTATTTTCCGCGCCAAGGCCGAGCAGCAGAACGTCGAACTGATCAGCTTTATCCAGCCCCAGGTGCCACGGGTCATCAGTGGCGACCCGACGCGCCTGCGCCAGGCCCTGTTGAGCCTGCTGGAAAACGCCCGGCAAAAGACCGACGAAGGCGAAGTGCTGATCGTGGTCGCCCTGGATGAGCGCAGCAGCAAACCGCGCCTGCGCATCGCCGTGCAAGACAGCGGCGTGCCGATGGAGGCCGCCGAGCGCGATGCCCTGCTGCACAGCGAACTGCACAGCAAGAACTTTCTCTCGGCCACGCGCCTGAGCGGCCACCTCGGCCTGGTGATCGCCCGCCAGCTGATCCTGTTGATGAATGGCGAGTTCGGCATCAAGGCGGGCAGCCAGCAAGGCAGCACCCTATGGCTGACTTTGCCCCTGGACCCGGAGCGCCTGGAACACCCGACCTCCGACCTCGACGGCCCGCTGCAAGGCGCACGGGTGTTGGTGGTGGACGACAACGACACCTGCCGCAAGGTGCTGGTGCAGCAATGCACCGCCTGGGGCCTGAATGTCAGCGCCGTACCGTCGGGCAAGGAGGCCCTGGCCCTGCTGCGTACCAAGGCGCACCTGCGCGACTATTTCGATGTGGTGCTGCTGGACCAGAACATGCCCGGCATGACCGGCATGCAACTGGCGGCGAAGATCAAGGAAGACCCGAGCCTGAACCACGACATCCTGCTGATCATGCTCACCGGCATCAGCAATGCGCCGAGCAAGATCATCGCGCGCAACTGCGGGATCAAGCGCATCCTGGCCAAACCAGTGGCGGGCTACACCCTCAAGACCACCCTGGCCGACGAGTTGACCCAGCGCAGCAAGGGTGTGGTCCAGCCGCGCCATGCCGCGCCGAACGTCCCCGTGACCATCACCGTGCCCAGCGATTTCCGCATCCTGGTGGCCGAAGACAACAGCATCTCCACCAAAGTGATTCGCGGCATGCTCGGCAAGCTCAACCTGCAACCCGACACGGCCAGCAATGGCGAGGAAGCCTTGCAGGCGATGAAGGCCCAGCGCTATGACCTGGTGTTGATGGACTGCGAAATGCCGGTGCTCGATGGCTTCTCCGCGACCCAGCAGTTGCGGGTCTGGGAAGTCAGCAACCAGCGCACCCGCACGCCGGTGGTGGCGCTGACCGCGCACATCCTCTCGGAACACAAGGAACGCGCACGCCAGGCCGGGATGGATGGGCATATGGCCAAGCCGGTAGAACTGTCGCAACTGCGCGAGCTGGTGGAGTACTGGGTGACACAGCGCGAGCAGCCGCAGGAGCAGGTGCACACGTCCTGAATCACCACACATCCCTGTGGGGGCCAGAGCTGGTTTGGGGGAACTGGCTTGTGTGGGGCTGGCTTGCCTGCGATAGCATCACCTCGGTGCAACTGAAAAACCAGGGTGCCTGCATCGCAGGCAAGCCAGCTCCCACACAAGCCCACTCCCACATTGGTTCGCAGTCGCGCCTTCTGGCCCACAAGCCTGATAAACTCCCCCTCGCCCTTCCTTCGCTGTGAGCTCCCACCATGCTCCACGTGTTGTTCAGCGTTTATTTGAAGATGCTGGTGCTGTATAGCCCCTTCTTCGTCCTGTCCTGCTTTATCAGCCTGACCCGGGGCTATTCCAGCAAGGAGCGGCGACGCCTGGCCTGGAAGGTCGCCCTGGCGACGCTGGTGTCGAGCGTGTTGCTCTACCTGTTTGGCCGGGTGATTTTCAGTGTATTTGGCATCACCGTGGACGCCTTCCGCATCGGCGCCGGCAGTGTGCTGTTTATCTCCGCCCTGGGCATGGCCCAGGGCAAGTCGGCAGTGCAGACCGACAATGTGCAGCAGGACGTGACTATCGTCCCCCTGACCATCCCCTTGACCGTCGGCCCCGGCACCATCGGCGCACTGCTGGTAATGGGCGTCAGCCAGCCCCATTGGGATGACAAGCTCATGGCCATTCTCAGCATCGCCCTGGCCAGCCTGACAGTGGGCGTGGTGCTGTATCTGTCCAACCGCATCGAACGCATCCTCGGCGACCAAGGGCTGCAGATTGTCAGCCGCCTGATGGGCTTGTTCGTCTGTGCGCTGGCGGCGCAGATCATCTTTACCGGCGTACGCGGTTACCTGGTGCCCTGAGGCCCCGGTCAGATCCGGTATTGGGCTATGGCCAGCAAGACCTTGTCGCCCGCACTCTCACGCAACTGCTGGAGGGTTGCGTCGTTGACCACGGCAGGGTTGAGCATCAGGCAGGTCTGGCCGCTGTAGGCTTCGACCGTGGAGCTGTCCCATTCAAAAAACGGCACCCCCACTTTCTTGCTGACGCCTTGGGCGCTGTAGGTCACCAGCACCATCAGCACCTCACCGTCAACCTCGGAACAGGACGCCAGGCCAAAGTCGCCGCCCTCATGGTTGACGATGTTGCGCTTGAACAGATCAAAGGGTGCCGACAGCTGTTTCAAGGCGTCGAAAGCATCCGCCGCCAACTTGGGCAGCACCATCGCCAGGGAGCCTGACAGAAACGTCGAGGCCACCGTGGAGGTGATGATATTCAGCGCCGCCACCTGCACGCTCAGGCCCTTCACGGAGGTGGTGACGCGCTCGAAACTGCTGCGTATCGGCAGCCACCCCAGGTTGCCCATGACCTTGATGAACTCGTCGTACCAGGCCTGCGTGCCGCGCCCCACTTTCAGCACATCACTCACGTAGCTGCTGGCCAACAGGTAACTCTTGCGGGTGTATTCCTTGTTGAGACGGCTCATGCCCGCGACAAACGAAAACACACTGTTATTGATCACCGCGCCATTCAGGTCGCCGTCAGCCTGCACCGGCGCCGGCGAACCCGCCGGCCGGCTGCTCAGCGGCAGTCGGTACGCCGCGATCAGCTTGTTCTTTTTAGCCAGATTGATTCGTTTATGTTTGCGCTCCATAACTGTTTCTCCACAAAAACCCACATGGGCTTACAAGAAACACTAGTCGCGTGATTGAACTTTTTTCAGGGGGTACGCAGAGCGTCATTTCGCCGTAGGAAAAATCAGAGTTTGTTGCACCCCGCGTAAATACTGGGGATGGGGTGACGCCTGATAATCGCAGGCTTACTTTCTGCAACTGAAAGAGAGGAACCGTTAATGGCATTGCGAAATGACGCGGCAGAACACAGAGGTTTCTGTCATCAATGATTAGCCTTTTCTGACAGATTAGCGGCCCCATTGCGGGGCCGCTGCCGTTTCAGGAGGCCGGTTTCTCGCCATACCAGCGTGGCGTATACACCCACTCACCACCGCCCACCCGAGGGAACGCGCAGGTGGTGGACGAACCGATCAGCACCATGGTGCGCATGTCCACCTGGTCCGGGGTCAATTGGCCCAGGGTGGTGGTGCGCAGCGTTTGCCCGGGGCGCCCGATATCGCGCCCCAGCACGACAGGCGTGGCGGCGAGGCGGTGCTGGGCGACGATTTCCAGGGCACGCCCCAATTGCCAGGGGCGCGAACGGGAGATGGGGTTGTAGAACGCCAAAGCCAGGTCGGCCTGGCAGGCCAGGTCCAGGCGTTTCTCGATGATGGACCAAGGCTTGAGGTTGTCCGACAGCGACATCACGCAGAAGTCATGGCCCAACGGCGCACCCGCCTGGGCCGCGGTGGCGAGGGACGCCGAGACCCCCGGCAAAATTTCCAGCTCGACCCGCTGCCAGGCCGGGTCGCTGGATTCGTGCAACGCCTCCAGCACCGCCGCAGCCATGGCGAACACCCCTGGGTCGCCGGAAGACACCACCACCACCGAACGCCCCTGGGCCGCCAGCTCGAAAGCATGCCGTGCCCGTTGCATCTCTTCGCGGTTATCGGTGCAGTGCTGCACCTGGTCGGCGCGAAACGGCCCGGCCATGCGCACATAGGTTTCGTAACCCAGCACATCGGTGCAGCGCGCCAGTTCTGCCTTGACAGCCGGCACCATCAACTCGGCTGCGCCGGGGCCCAGGCCGATCACGGCGAGACGGCCACGGGGGCGGCCCAGTTGCGCCAGGTCCACGGGCCCGGCGGCCGAGTGGATGATGATATCGGGGCCTGCCGCCAGCGCCGTAAAGCGCAGCGGCACGCCCAGTTCCAGCGCCGCCTCATGCAGTTCGCCACTGGCCATGTCGGCGTCATCGGCCAGCAGGCACGCCAGGGACTGCACGGCGATGCCGTCCTGCTGCAACGCCTGGCGCACCCGCGCGGCCAAGCCGACGCCGGGGCGGCAGGTGGCCCAAGTATTTTTCGGATAGATCAGCAGCTCATTGGCCGCCGGCACGCGCTCGGCACTGCCGACATGAATGCTCAGGCGCGCCTGCTGGTCCTGCGGCAGGTTGGCCTGCTCCAGCCATGGTGCGGCGCCTTCAATGCGCACCTGTTCGCCGGCCAGCAGGTCCGAGACAAAACGCTTGCCCAGCTCAAGGTCCGCCAACTGATAACCCTGGGGCGGATTGAGCAGGCAGGTGCCAAAGCGCAGTTCACCACTGGTGGTAATCGCAGCCGCCACCCCCAGGGCCGCCGCGATTTCCCGCGCCATGATATTCACCCCGCCCAGGCCGCCGAGCAACGGCACCACCGCACTGCCGTCTTCAGCGACGGCCAGCACCGCCGGCTCTTCGCCTTTCTCCAGCAACAGCGCCGCCAAGGTGCGGATCACAATCCCGGCCGCGCACAGGGCAATGATCGGCGTGCCCTGTTGATACAACTGGCGCACGGTCGCGCCAAATTCGCTGTAGGCCTGGTCGGCGCCTTCCACCCGGCCGGCCAGGCCGTGGATCAAGGCGCCGGGGTACACCTGCTGGATGCTGCGCGCGGTGGCGAGGCTGCCCTGGCCGAGAATGACGATCGCCGGCGTCATCACCCTTGCCACCTTTCGCCCGGCACGATAATCAACGAGAAATATGGCGAAGACATGGGTTCGACCTGATCCAGCGCGACGATTTTCTGGTTGGCCATGGTGGCGCGCTCCACATACAGCGCACGCCCGGCCAGCCCCAGCTCCTCCAGCACCTGACGCACCTTGGTGAAGTTGCGTCCCAGCTTCATGATCACCGCCGCATCGGCATCCGCCAGGCGCCGCTTGAGTTCGTCGTGGGGCAGCACCCCGGACAATACCGACAGGCTCTGGTTGCGATACACCAACGGCGCACCCAGCACCGAGGCACCGCCGAGCATCGAGCACACGCCGGGGATGACTTGGGCGTCATAGCGCTCGGCGAGGCGGTCATGCAGGTACATGTAGGAGCCGTAGAAGAACGGGTCGCCTTCGCAGATCACCGCCACATCGCGCCCGGCATCCAGATGCGCGGCCACATCAACACTGGCCGCGTCGTAGAAATCGCTGATCACCTGTTCATAGGACAGCGGCGCCGGCAAGGCTTCGGTGGTCACCGGGTACACCAGCGGCATCAGCGTCTGCTGGGGCACCAGGTGTTCTTCGATAATGCCGAACGCATTGCCCTTCTTGCCCTTGGCGACGAAGTACGCCACCACCGGCGATTCGCGCAGCAGGCGCAGGGCCTTGAGGGTAATCAGTTCCGGGTCGCCGGGGCCGACGCCCAGGCCGATCAAACGTCCACGCGCCTGCATCATTCGACCTCCGTAGCCAGGGCGTTGACCGCTGCGGCGGCCATCGCACTGCCGCCCAGGCGGCCTTGCATGATCACAAACGGCACGCCACGGCTGTCTGCGGCGAGCATCGCCTTGGACTCGGCGGCGCCGACAAAACCCACCGGAAAACCGAGGATCAGCGCCGGCTTGGGGGCGCCGGCGTCGAGCATTTCCAACAGATAGAACAACGCAGTCGGCGCGTTGCCGATCACCACCACACTGCCTGCCAGGTGCGGGCGCCACAATTCCAGGGCGGCAGCGGAACGGGTGTTGCCCAGCTCCCGCGCCAGCTCCGGCACGCTATCGTCACGCAAGGTGCAGATCACTGGGTTATTGGCAGGCAGGCGCGCACGGGTCACGCCTTCGGAGACCATCCGCGCATCGCACAGGATCGGCGCACCGGCGGCCAGGGCCTCACGGCCGGCTTTGCCTGCGCCTTCAGAAAACTGCAAACCGTCGATAGCCTCGACCATGCCGCAGGCGTGAATCACCCGCACGGCGAGTTTTTCCAGGTCGGCCGGGATGCGATCCAGCTTGGCCTCTGCGCGAATGATCGCAAAGGAGTTGCGATAGATCTCCTGACCGTCGCGGATGTAATCAATCATCGGTGTTGCTCCGTGGACGGGCACGCAACACGGCGCCCGCCGCTTCAATAGAAAGGTTGTGCGCGTGCAGGCGGCCGAAACCCGGCTGGCCTGCATCGCGAAAATAGAGGTCGTAGTGCCCGGTGCCCACTGCCAGCAGGGTGACCGGGGCAATGTGTGCCGCAGCGCAGGTGCGTGGGCAGCCAGACAGGTGCACATCAAGGCCATGGCCCTGGAGCAGCGTGGCCAGGTGCAGGGCGTCGGCCTTGGTGTCGGCCAGGGCCTTGGCGCAGCCGCTGGAACCGGTGCAGGCAATCAGCCGCGCCAGGGCCTGGTCGGCGGAACAGAGGAAGCCCAATTGCGCCAGGCCCGTCGTCACGCGCACGGCGGCGTCCGGCGCCAGGTTGGGCAGCAGCAGGCCTTGCCACGGGGTGAAGCGCAATGTGCCGTCACCCTGTTCGAGGGCCAGTTGCGCGGCACCACGCAGCATGCTCGAGTCCAGGCGTCCTAATGGCGTGCCCGCCGCCACGTAGACTTGCTGCGGTTGGCGCTGTGGATAAGTGCCCAGGCGCAAACTGCTCGGGTTGGCGCGGCGACGATAGCCATCGGCGGGCAGTAACGGCAGGCGCAAGCGCCCGACGAAGTTATCCACAGACGTGTGTGTCAGCAGGTCGCGCATGCGGTTCTGGTCGGGTCGGGCCAGCTCAAGAAACAGTTCCAACACCGCCACGACCAACTCATGGCCTTGCTCCAGGGGTACGGCGCCCAGCGGCCTGTCATGCCCCGGGCAACCGGCCAGGCCGAATGCCAACAAGGTCTGGCCCTGCGCTGGGTAAGCCGATAACCACAGGTCGTGATGATGTTCGAGCATCGCCAGGGCTTCGCCGCCATCCAGTTGCACGGCGAACTTGGCCGACAACTCATGGAACCGTGGATGGGTTTGCAGGGTGGCGAGAATCTGCTCCGCCAGGGGCCGGGTGTCCAGCAGCATGTCGCGGTCGATGCCCGCGCCGGGGCTGAGCATCACATTGCGCACATCATCGCCCGCAGCGGTGGTCGGGCCCAGGCCTGCGGCCAGCAGGTGCGCGATCAAACCCTCGTGCTCCAGGCCAATGCCGCGGATCTGCAGGTTGGCGCGGTTGGTCGCCTCGATCACTCCGCCGGCGTAGGTCTGCGCGGCGTGTGCCACGGCCAGCGCCTGCGCGGCGGTGATGACCCCACCGGCCAGTTTGATCCGGCAAATCCCGCCATCCAATGCCTGGACAATACGCAGCAACCCCGGACAACCCGAGGGACGTTTGCTGGCGGACAGAGGAAGTGGCTTCACGGGGGCTACCGGTTCACGGGTAAAGGCGCGGTATTATGCCTGCTTTGTCCGGCAGCATGAAAAGCCTGCCCGTCGGATGTCGTTCAAGGAATCAATATGTCGCCCTGGCTGACAGTAGTAGGCATTGGTGAAGATGGCTTCAAGGGCCTGGGCAGGAATGCCCGGCATGCTCTGTTGCGCGCCTCTCGTATCATTGGCGGCCAGCGCCAGCTGGATTTGCTGCCGGTGTGCATCCGCGGCGAACGCGAGCTGTGGCCCAGCCCGTTTTCCCTGGAGCCGTTGCTGGCAAGGCGCTTTGAACCGGTGTGCGTACTGGCCAGTGGCGACCCGATGTTCTACGGCGTCGGCGCCAGCCTGGCGCGGCAGGTGGCGCCGGATGAGCTGTTGATCCTGCCGGCGCCTTCGTCGGTGTCACTGGCGGCGGCGCGCCTGGGCTGGCCGTTGCAGGACGTGGTGACACTGTCGGTGGTCGCCCGCCCGGTGGCCGCGCTCAATGCTCATCTGGCCAGCGGCGTGCGCTTGCTGGTGTTGAGCAACGACGGCCGGAGCCCGACGGCCATCGCCGCGTTGCTGCGCGCCAGCGGGTTTGGCCCGAGCCGCCTGAGTGTGTTTGAACACCTCGGTGGCGCGGCCGAACGGCGTATCGATGGCCACGCCGAAAGCTGGCAAGACCCAGCCATTGCCGCGCTGAACCTGGTCGCCATCGACTGCCTCGCAGACGCCAACACCCCACGCCTGTCGCGCCTGGCCGGCCTGCCGGACTCAGCGTTCAAGCATGACGGCCAACTGACCAAGCGCGATGTGCGGGCGATTACCCTCGCGCGCCTCGCCCCCACCCCTGGCGAATTGCTGTGGGACGTCGGCGCCGGCAGCGGCTCCATCGGCATCGAGTGGATGCGCGCCCATCCCAGTTGCCGCGCCCTGGCGATTGAAGCCGACGCTGGCCGCCAGCAACTGATCGAACATAACCGCGATGCCCTCGGCGTGCCTGGCCTGCAATTGATTCGCGGCAGCGCGCCCCAGGCCCTGGCAGGGCTGGAAGCGCCTGATGCGATTTTCATCGGCGGCGGCGTGACCCGCGACGGCGTGCTCGACACCTGCTGGCAACACCTGCGCCCCGGCGGGCGGCTGGTGGCCAATGCCGTGACCCTGCAAAGCGAAATGACCCTGATGGCCTGGCGCGCGCAACACGGCGGCGAGTTGACCCGCATCCACGTGGCCCAGGCCCAGCCCCTGGGCGACTTCGACACCTGGCGCCAGGCGCTGCCCATCACCTTGCTTGAAGTGCTCAAGCCGCTATGAAGCGCATCCTGCTGCTGGGCGGCGTGACGGAAGCCCTGGCCATCGCCCGCACCCTGGGGCCCCAGCATATCTACAGCCTGGCCGGGATTGGCCGGGTGCCCACTGACCTGAGGTGCCAGGTGCGCGTCGGTGGTTACGGCGGTGCCGAGGGATTGGCGCAGTTTATTCGCGAACAGGGCATCGACCTGCTGCTGGACGCCAGCCATCCCTACGCCGCACAAATCAGCGCCAACGCCGCCCAGGCCGCGCGCTTGTGCACGATCCCCTGCTGGGCCCTGCGCCGTCCCGCCTGGCAGCCACAACCGGGGGATGACTGGCGTGAAGTCAGTGACTGGAGCGAACTGATCGAGGCATTGAAACCCTTCCAGCGCCCACTGTTCACCCTCGGCCGCGAACCGCTGCAACACCTCGATGAAATCCCCGCCGAGCAGTTCTGGACCTTGCGCGCCCTGGACGTCTACCCCGGCAACGAACGCTGCGAAGTAATCGGCGCCCGTGGGCCGTTTTTGATCGAGGATGAACGGGCGTTGTTCGAACGACGGCGGATTGATGTGCTGATCAGCAAGAACAGCGGCAGCAGCGCCACCGAACCCAAGCTGGAGGTGGCCCGCGAGCGCGGCATACCGGTGGTGGTTTTGCAGCGGCCGGTGTTGGCGGGGGTGGATCGGGAGTTTTTGACGCCCCAAGAAACACTCACAGCGTTGGCAAGTTTCACTCAATAAGTCAGGATCGCCCGCTTGCTTGACAAGTAACCTATTTGTTACCTTCGAGGCGGGCGATGATTGAGATCGAAGAATATAAACGCAGCGGCCAAACCAGCCCATTCAAACAATGGTTTCTATCCCTGAGTGTCCAGGCACGCCTTAAAGTATCAACATCATTGCTTCGGCTGGAAATGGGCAACACCAGCAATATCAAGTGGTTCGATGGAATGGGCGAGTATCGGATCGACTGGGGCCCGGGGTATCGAATTTATTTGGTACGGGAGGGCCTGCGACTCATCATCCTGTTCGGCGGCGGTGACAAATCCAGTCAGAAAAAAGATATCAAAACTGCAAAGTCGCTGATCCGCGATTATCAACGCGACAAAAAACTGGAACAAAAGAGGTAGCCAGCATGGCACTTACCCGTAGTTATAAACTTACGATTGCCGAAGCCGCCCAGCGCGACCCAGAGTTTGCCCAGGCACTTCTCGACGAGGCTGCTACGCTATTTCTCAACGGCGAACCAGAATTATCCCGCATCATTCTGCGCGACCTGGTCAACGCCACTGTCGGTTTTGAGAGTTTGGCGAAGGAGACGGCCAAACCGAGCAAAAGCTTGCATCGTATGCTTTCGGCTCATGGCAACCCAAGCATGGATAACCTGGCTGCAATCTTTGCGGTACTCCGAAAGGGACTTGGGGTCGATATGCAGGTTCATGGCGTTCCCGTCGCATAACCTGACATCACTGCGACACCAAACCACACCAGCAACTTTTACTTATGCCCCCCGATCAGGCTAAATACCCACCTGATCGCTTAACCCTACGGATTGTCCGCCATGGCCCGTCAACGCTTTGCATTTGCCTGGATCGCCTGCCTTGCAGTGCTGTTCAATGCGTTTGCCATGCCATTGGCCGGGGCAATGCAACAGGGTAAAAGCCCTGCCGAGCAATTGCTGTGGGGCAGTTTCTGTTCGTCCAATGGCAGCAAGCTGGTGGCGATGTCCCTGGGCACGCTGGATATACCGGCGCCGCAGCAGGATGAACATTCCAGCATGCAGCATTGCTGGTGCTGTTCGGGCTCGGCGCCATTGGTGGCGCTGCCGGGGCATGTGCCGCAGTTGTATCTCACACGAATCGACCCGGCGCCTGGCCTGCCATCGCCTGCCCTGCAAGCCCCGACTCCGCGCCAGCAATGGCCGAGCCTCAGCCCCCGCGCCTCTCCTACCGTTTGATCACTTCGCAATTGAACTGCGTTTGAATCGTTCTGGAGAACTGCCATGCTCAAATCTTCCCTGCTTCTGGCGGCCTTGCTGCTGCCTGCGTTCAGTGCTGCCAATGCCGATGACTACAAGGCCGGCGACCTGCTGGTGAGCGACCCCTGGTCACAGGAATTGCCGCCCAATGCGCCGACGGTAGCCGCCTACTTTGTGATCCATAACCAGGGTGAAGCCCCGGACCGCTTGCTCAGTGTCGACACGCCAGTGGCGGCCAAGGCCGAGCTGCATGAGCATGTGATGCACGGTGACCTGATGAAGATGCAGCGGGTGCCCAGCGTGGCCGTGCCGTCCAAGGGCGAGCTGACCTTTGCGCCGATGGCCTATCACGTGATGCTCCTGGATCTTAAAGATCGCAGCCAGTTGCGCGACGGCCAGCACTTCCCGCTGACCTTGAACTTCGAAAAGGCCGGGCCGGTAAAAGTGCAAGTCTCGGTGCAAAAAGTACCGCCGATGGCCGAGCACGGGCACAAGCACGCCCATTAACCAGCCCAGGCCGCTCCCCATGGGTGCTCGCGCCAACAGGTCGACCACGCGCCGCCGCCAGCCTTTGAGGTTGGCGGGCGGCAGTTGGATCAGCCTGTTCGCCATGCTGATGATCTTTATCGGACCGCTGATTTCCCAAGCGATGCCGATGGATCATCACGCCGGCATGTCCATGCAGATGTCCATGGACGACACCTGCCATGCCGCGCCCCAGCACCCGGCCGAGCACGCCAAGGTCCCCGCCGCCGACCACGTGATGTGGGAGAAATGCGGCTATTGCAGCCTGTTGTTCAGTTGCCCGGCCCTGCCTGGCAGCGTGTCATTCGTGGCCCTCGGCAGCCCGCCGCCGGCCACTGGCCTGATCCCCGCACCGCGCCTGGGCCATGCCCGGCAGAGCATTTTCCCCGGCGCCCGCAGCCGCGCCCCGCCCAGCCAGTCGTAGACCGCCAATAACACACAACTTCGCACGGCCGCCTTCACACAGACAGCCGCAGGCTGCTGGCCGTGTTGTTTACGACTGATTGATGGAATTTTTATGTCCAGGTTTCCTGCTGACACCCGTATGGGACGTACCCCTGTGCTCGCCGTTTTGTGCGGCGCACTGTTGGCGCCACAGGCGCATGCCGACGAACACGCCGAGCATCACAATGAGCTGAGCCCGACAGTGATTACCGGCGTCGCCCCCAGCTCCCCCCTGACCATCGTCACCAACCCCAAGGACCCGCGCCAGCCAGTGCCGGCCAGTGATGGCGGTGATTACCTCAAGACCATCCCCGGCTTTGCCCTGGTGCGCAATGGCGGCACCAATGGCGACCCGGTGCTGCGCGGCATGTTCGGCTCGCGCCTGAATATCCTCACCAACGGCAGCATGATGCTCGGCGCCTGCCCTGGCCGCATGGACGCACCCACCTCCTATATCTCGCCGGAAACCTACGACAAGCTGACCGTGATCAAAGGCCCGCAAACCGTGCTCTGGGGCCCGGGCGCCTCGGCCGGTACGGTGCTGTTCGACCGTGAGCCGGAGCAGTTCGGCGAGTTGGGCACCCGAGTCAATGCGAGCATCCTCGCCGGCTCCAACGGTCGCTTCGACAAAGTCGTGGATGCCGCCGCCGGCGGTTCACTGGGCTACATTCGCGTGATCGGCAACCAGGCTCACTCCGACGATTACAAGGACGGCAACAACGACACCGTCGCCTCGCGCTACGACAAATGGAACGGCGACGTCGCCCTCGGCTGGACCCCGGACGCCGACACCCTGCTGGAGCTCACCGCCGGCCGTGGCGATGGCGAAGCGCGTTACGCCGGGCGCGGCATGGACGGCTCGCAGTTCCTGCGCGAAAGCCTCGGCCTGCGTTTCGAGAAATCCAACATCGGCGAGGTGCTGGACAAGGTCGAAGCGCAGGTCTACTACAACTACGCCGACCACGTGATGGACAACTACAGCCTGCGCACGCCGTCGGGCACCGGGATGATGGCCGGGCCCATGGCTTCCAACGTCGACCGCCGTACCCTCGGCGCGCGGATCAAGGCCACCTGGCGCTGGGCCGATGTGCAACTGATCAGCGGTATCGACGCACAGACCAACGAACATCGCCAGCGCAGCAGCGCCGGGGTCGACACCTACAAGAACCTGCCGCGCAACAAGGACGCCGACTTCCATAACTACGGGGTGTTTGGCGAGTTGACCTGGTACGCCGCCGACAATGACCGGCTGATCACTGGCGCCCGCCTGGATCGCGCCTCGGCCAAGGATTACCGCCAGCGCACCGGCAGCGGCATGATGAGCCGCGCCAACCCGACCGCCGGCGATACCCGCGCCGACACTCTGCCGTCCGGTTTCGTACGTTATGAACATGACTTGGCCGACAGCCCGACGACCCTCTACGCCGGCCTTGGCCACGCCGAACGCTTCCCGGACTACTGGGAGCTGTTCTCCCCCGGCAAAGGCCCAGCGGGTTCGCTGAATGCCTTTGATGCAGTCAAACCAGAGAAAACCACCCAACTGGACTTCGGCCTGCAATACAAAACCGCTGACTTGGAAGCCTGGGCCTCCGGGTATGTCGGCCAGGTGCGCGACTACATCCTGTTCAACTACACCCCGGGGATGATGGGCATGACCTCCCAGGCGCAGAACATCGACGCGCGGATCATGGGCGGTGAATTGGGCGCAGCCTATAAGCTTACGGCCAACTGGAAAGCCGATGCCACCCTGGCCTACGCCTGGGGCAAAAACAGCAGTGACGGCAAGGCCCTGCCACAAATGCCGCCATTGGACGCGCGCTTCGGCCTGACCTACAGCGAAGACGACTGGAGCGCCGGCGCCTTGTGGCGCGTGGTGGCGGCACAAAACCGCATCGACCAGAACAAGGGCAACGTGGTCGGCAAGGACTTCGCCAAGAGCGGTGGCTTTGGCGTGTTCTCCCTCAATGCGGCGTACCGCATCAACAAGAACTTCAAGGTCAGCACCGGCGTCGACAACCTGTTTGGCAAGGCCTACGCCGAACACTTGAACCTGGCCGGCAACGCTGGCTTCGGCTACCCGGCCAACGACCCGCAAGCCATCAATGAACCAGGGCGCACGCTCTGGACCAAGGTGGATATGAGCTTCTAACAGCTAGTGGGAGGTGGCTTTGTGTGGGAGCGGGCTCGCTCGCTCCCACACAGGCCCGTACCTCCAGACCTACCTATAAATAAAAAACCTTGCGGAGCACCCTGATGAACCCGCCAAAGATTTCCTTCTACAACCTGGCCTGGCGCTGGCATTTCTACGCCGGGCTGTTTGTCGCGCCCTTCATGGTGTTGCTGGCAGTGACCGGCATCATCTACCTGTTCAAACCCCAACTGGACCCGTTGATGTATGGCGACCTGCTCAAGGTCGAGCCCGCCGCGCAAGTCCTCAGCGCCGACGAGCAATTGCAGCGCGCCAAGGCCGCCTACCCCCAAGCCACCCTCAGCAAATACCTGCCACCTGTGGACGCCAGCAGCAGCGCGCAATTTGTCCTGCACAACGCCGGCCACGAACTGACAGTGTTCGTCGACCCCTATCGCGGCAACGTGCTCGGGGAGCAGGACGCGACCTACAACCTGCAAGCCATCGTCCGTGCCCTGCATGGCGAGTTGATGATCGGCACCACTGGCGACCGCCTGATCGAACTCGCGGCGGGCTGGGGTGTGATGCTGGTGGTGTCCGGCCTGTACCTGTGGTGGCCGCGCGGCCGATCGGCCGCCGGGATCCTGTGGCCACGCCTGGGCAGTCGCGGGCGCCTGTTCTGGCGCGACCTGCACGCGGTCACCGGGTTTTGGGGCGCGGCGTTCCTGCTGCTGATGATCCTCAGCGGCCTGACCTGGACCGGCTTCTGGGGCAAGCAATACGCCGACCTTTGGAACCGCTTCCCGGCCGCCATGTGGAACGACGTGCCGCAATCCGACCAGCAAGCCCGCAGCCTCAATACCGCCACGCAACAGACCGTGCCCTGGGCCATGGAAAACACCCCCATGCCGATGTCCGGCGAGCATGCCGAGCACATGCAGCACGGCGGCATGCACCACGGTCCTGCCGCCCCGACAATCAGCCTGCAGCAGCTGGTGGACCTGGCCACCGCACGCCAGGTCGAGCCGGGCTACAGCATCACGTTCCCGACCACAGCCACGGGCGTGTTCACCCTCGCGGTGTTCGCCAACGACCCGCGCAATGATGCGACCCTGCATGTCGACCAATACACCGGCAAGGTCCTGGCCGATGTGCGCTGGGAGCACTACAACACCGTAGCGCGGGTCACCGAGTCCGGGGTGATGCTGCACGAGGGCAAGATGTTCGGCGTGGTCAACCAGATCATTGTGCTGCTGGTGTGCCTGATGATTCTGCTGAGTTCGGTCAGCGGCCTGGTGATCTGGTGGAAGCGCCGGCCACAGGGTGGCCTGGGGGTTCCGCCGTTGCGCCATGACCTGCCGAAGTGGAAAACCGCGATGGTGATCATGCTCGCCCTGGCGATTGTTTTCCCGCTGGTCGGCGCCTCGCTGATCGTGGTCTGGGTATTGGATCGGCTGGTCTTGTCACGCCTGTTCAAGCAACGTGAATCGGCCTCATCTTCTGCATGAGGTAGGCGAGATGCCCTACATAGAGGCGTTATGTAGTCTTACGCGGGCTTTCATCCTCCACGTAAGAAGTGTTAACTTATAACACTTATTGCACTGTCCCCACTCGCCGCGCCCAGCGGCGAGTACCGTCTCGAAGAAGCGATCTGCCGCCCGATGAACAAGTACCTTGCCAGCGGCCTGTGCCTGCTTGCCTTGCACAACAGTGCCCAGGCACTGACCCTGCCCGTCAGCCCCGTGACCGCCCCGGCGGTGGACAGCGCACCGGTCGACCTCAACACCCCGACCACCGCCGGTTCGCGCCTGGGCCTCAGTGCCCTGCAAACCCCCGGCAGTGTCGAAAGCCAGACCGGCGAGCAGATCCGTGAACGCGCTGATGCCAGTGTGCAGGACGCCATCTCCCGCGCCACCGGCATCAGCCGCACCGGCACCCCGGGCGACGGCGGTACCTCGCTGCAGGCTCGGGGTTTTGCCGGCCAGGGCTCAGTGATGCAACTGTATGACGGCAACCGCCTCTACAACGGCATGGGCACCTCGACCTTTCCGGTCGACACCTGGGCCGTCGAGCGCGTGGACGTGCTGCGCGGCCCGGCATCGGTGCTGTATGGCGAAGGTGCCACCGGCGCGGTGGTCAATACCGTCGCGAAAAAGCCCTTTGAGGGCGAGATCGAAAACCACATCCGTCTCGGCTACGGTTCCTATGATCGCCAGCAACAGGCCCTGGACAGTGGCGGCTCGCTGACCGACACCCTGAGCTATCGCCTGAACCTCAATCGCCTGCGCAGCCATGGCTTTATCGACCGTGGCGACTCGGCCAGCGATTTTGCCAGCGGCGCCCTGCGCTGGCAGGCTGCCGACAACCTGAGCTTCACCCTGGCCCACGACTACGGCGACCAGCGCCCGCAGAACTACTTCGGCACACCACTGCTCAACGGCCACTTGCACAAGGGCCTGCGTGACAAGAACTACAACGTCAGCAACGACACCCAGCATTACAACGACCAGTGGACCCGCCTGAGCAGCGAGTGGCAGATCAACGACAGTGTCAGCGCGCGCAACGAGCTGTACTACCTCAAGGCCCAGCGCCGCTGGCAGAACGCCGAGAACTACAATTTCAGTGCCGGGCAACTGACCCGCAGCGGCTTCTACGGCATCAAGCACAACCAGGAACAGGTCGGCGACCGCCAGACCTTTACCTTCAAACACACCCTGTTTGGCCTCGACAGCCAGACCGTGACCGGCGTGGAATACAACCGCATCCGCTTCCGCCTGGCCAGCAATTCACCGTTTACCGACGTAGTGACCGGCGGTCAGCCCATTGACCTGAAACACCCGGCCCAGGCACCGTTTGAAAGTGCCACCCCGTTCCTGCCGCTGTTCGCCACCACCACCAAGCAGTTCGCGGGCTTTGCGGAAAACCGCCTGCAACTGACTGACCGGCTCTCGCTGATCACCGGCATCCGTCGCGACTACGTGCACCTGGACCGCGATGAACTGCGCAGCGGTGAACGCAACGACAAGACCCTCACCGGCAACAACTGGAAGGCCGGCCTGGTGTTTACCCTCACCCCGGACACCTCGGTCTACGGCCAGTACGCCACCAGCACCGATGGGGTCGGCGGCCTGATCTCCCTGAGTTCAAGCCAACAGGCGTTCGACCTGTCCACCGCCAAACAGACGGAAATCGGCATCAAGCAAGCCTTCTGGGACCAGCGCGGCGAGTGGACCCTGGCGGCCTACCATATCGTCAAAAAGAAACTGCTGACCGATGTACCGGGCAACCCGCAGTTCAAACAGCAGGTGGGCCAGCAATCCTCCGACGGCCTGGAGGCCAGCCTCGACCTGCAACTGCCCCACGCCTGGCAACTGCAGGCCAATGCGGCCATCGTGCGGGCGCAGTACGACGACTTCCAGCAGGACGTCGGCGGCGTGCAGGTTTCGCGCGACGGCAATCGCCCGGTGGACGTGCCGCGCCGCACCGCCAACCTGTGGCTCAGCAAGGCCGTGACCGACGACATCCGTGCCGGGGCCGGCGTGCGTTATGTGGATGCGCGTTACGCCGACATGGCCAACCGCAATGAGCTGCCCAGCTACACCGTGGTCGACGCCACTGTTTCGTGGAAAGCCCTGCGCAACACGACATTGGGCCTGCAATTGAATAACCTGTTCGACCGCACCTATGCCGTAAGCCAATACAATGACGGCCAGCAATGGATTCTGGGGGAGCCGCGCTCGTTCTTCGTGACGGCGGACTACACCTTCTGACCCCCACCCCGGATCGCTGTTTGACTTGAGATATTTGATGCCCACACTCAACCTTCACCACCTCGCCTGGTCCCCCCTGGGGCATGGCCACTGCCATCACCAGTTCCATCTGCGTGATGCCAGCCTGCAGGTGGGTGCCGGGGAGTTTGTCGGGTTGATCGGGCCCAATGGCAGCGGCAAGACCAGCCTGTTGCGCTGCGCCTACCGCTTCAGCAAACCCGAGCAGGGCGAAGTGCACCTCGATCACCAGAACGTGTGGAAGCAATCCTCGCGCTGGTGCGCCCAGCGCATCGCCGTGGTGCTGCAGGAATTCCCCGATGCCTTCGGCCTGCGGGTCGATGAAGTGGTCGCCATGGGCCGCACTCCGCACAAAGGGCTGTTCGACAGCGATACCCTGCACGACCGCCAATTGATTCAACAGGCCCTCGAGTCCGTCGGCCTGCTGGGCTTTGAAGACCATGCCTTCGCCACCCTGTCCGGCGGTGAAAAGCAGCGCGTGATCCTCGCCCGCGCCCTGGCCCAGCAACCGCAACTGCTGATCCTCGACGAGCCGACCAACCACCTTGACCCGCGCTACCAGCTGGAGCTGCTCAAGCTGGTCAAGCGCCTGCAGATCGGCACCCTGGCCAGCATCCACGACCTGAACCTGGCCGCGGCCTTTTGTGATCGCCTGTACGTGATCAACCATGGCCGCATCGTCGCCAGCGGCACGCCCCACCAAGTACTGACCGTAGAGCTGCTGCGTGAGGTGTTCGGGGTTGATGCCTTGATCGACACCCACCCTTTGTCCGGCTACCCACGAATCACCTGGATAACCCAACCATGATCCTGCGTTCCCTGCTGTGCCTTACCCTGCTGTGCGGTGCAACCCAGGCCTTTGCCGAAGCCACCCGCTACCCGTTGAAGATCCAGAGCTGCAACCGCGAGGTAACCTTCAATCAAGCCCCTGAACACGCGGTCAGCCACGACATCAACATGACCCAGATGATGCTCGCCCTGGGCCTCAAGTCGCGCATGGTCGGCTACAGCGGCGTGACCGGCTGGAAGGCGGTGACCCCGCAAATGGCCACCCTTCTCGACGGCCTGCCGGAGCTGGCGGCCAAGTATCCGTCGGTGGAAACCCTGCTCAATGCCAACGTGGATTTCTTCTTCGCCGGCTGGGACTACGGCATGCGCGTCGGTGGCGACCTCACCCCGCAAACCCTGCAACCGTTGGGCATCAACGTGCTGGAATTGACCGAGTCGTGCGCATTCGTGATGAAGCGCCCGGCTGCGACCCTGGACGACACCTATAACGACCTGCGCAACCTGGGCCGGATCTTCGACGTGCAGGACCGCGCCAATGCCCTGATCGCCCGGATGCAGGCCCAGGTCGGCGCCGTGCAGAAAACCCTGCCCGCCGAACAGCCACGGGTATTTCTCTACGACAGCGGCGAAGACCGCGCCATGACCTCCGGCCGCCTGGGCATGCCCCAGGCGCTGATCGCGGCCGCCGGCGGGCGCAATATCCTCGACGATGTGGATGCCAGCTGGACCCGGGTCAACTGGGAGACCGTCGTCGAGCGTAACCCCCAGGTGATCGTGATCGTCGACTACAGCGAAATCACTGCCGAGCAGAAAATCCAGTTCCTGTTGGATAACCGGGCCCTGCAATCGGTGGATGCGATCAAGCAGCGGCGCTTTATCGTGATCCCCTACGTGCAGGCCACGCCGGGCATCGACAATGTGCTGGCGGTGGAAACCCTGGCCAAGGGGTTCCACGGCCAATGATCGAGCGCCGCTATGCCCTGCTGCTCGCCGCCCTGGGTGCGGTGCTGCTGGTGTCCTGTGTGGTCTCGCTGGGCTTCGGCTCGGCGCGGGTGCCGGTGGACGTGGTGTGGCGGATTCTGTTGCACAAGGCCCTGGGAATCGGCGAAGTGGATTGGTCGGTGGGCCAGGAGCATATCGTCTGGCTGATCCGCGTGCCGCGCATGGTGCTCGGGGCACTGGTGGGCGCCGGCCTGGCGCTGATCGGCGCGGTCTTGCAGGCAGTCACCCGCAACCCGCTGGCCGACCCGCACCTGCTGGGCGTGACCTCGGGCGCCACCCTGGGCGCGGTGATTGTGGTGCTGCATGTCGGCCAGATCATCGGCCTGCTGACCCTGCCCATCGCCGCCTTTATCGGCGCCTTGCTGAGCATGCTGGTGGTGCTGGCGGTGGCCAGTCGCAACGGCCGGCTGGAGAGTGATCGCCTGTTGCTGTGCGGCGTGGCGGTGTCGTTTGTGATGATGGCGGCGGCCAATCTGCTGCTGTTCATGGGCGACCATCGCGCCGCGTCGGCGGTGATGTTCTGGATGCTCGGCGGCCTCGGCCTGGCACGCTGGGAACTGCTGGCGATTCCCAGCGCCACCGTGCTGTTGGGCCTGCTGTTGCTGCTGGGCATGGCCCGCCCACTGAACGCGCTGATGGCCGGCGAGCAGACCGCCGTGACCCTGGGCCTGAATGCCCGCACGGTACGGCTGCGGGTGTTTTTGATTGCCTCGCTGATGACCGGCGTGCTGGTGTCGATCAGCGGCTCTATTGGCTTTGTCGGGCTGATGGTGCCGCATATCGCCCGGCGCCTGGTGGGCGCCGAGCACCGGCGCTTATTGCCGGTGTGCGTGCTGGTGGGCAGCCTGTTCCTGGTCTGGGTGGACGTCGCCGCGCGCACCCTGATCGCCCCCGAAGACCTGCCGATAGGCGTAGCCACGGCGGCGATTGGCGGGCTGTTTTTTATTGGCCTGATGCGCAGGCGCTAGGCCTCCTCAACACTCATCGACCGGCGGCGTATCGGCAGGTGACCCTCGCCCTTACAACTCATCGCGGTCGCGTATCCTCAACGCTTCATCCATCTGGATTTCTTCGGTTTGCGTGTCGTCGCGGGTATCGACCTGAGCGTCTGACAGGCGTCCCTCGTACCGCCATAACGCATCCCGCTCCAGTACAAAAAGCTCGCCGCTACTGGTCACGCGTTTCAAGAAGACACTGGGCTGAAGACCGGTGCCCAACACCATGACCTCCTCTTCCATCCTGGAAAAACTCGGGATGTATTTGAGGAGCGCCCCTTCGCGAACCGACAGATAAACGCTGGCTGGCCGTTGCGCATGGGCACGTACCACGCGCAGATAGAATCCGAGGAGGGTCGGGCCGACAAAGTTATTGATCAGCCTCTGTTCCTTGGGATCACTGCTTTGAGTAGACGGCATGCTTTTATAGACAAGCTGGGCAGCGACCACTTCATAGCGCGACGGGAACACGGGTAACGGCACCGGGCGGCCCACCGGCTGTACCAGAGGCTGTACCGGCCCGTCGGGCCCCGTGTAGAAAAGTGCCAGTTGCTGCGCCGTATCGAGCCCGGCCGCCAATGGTTGCGTTCCGACAAACGAGGTGCGCGTGGGGTTGCCCAATACGGCGGCCAGGTACTCCCGCCCCCGATACGGCGCGAGCCTGCGATGGATGGCGCGCGCTGCATCGTCGGCAAGGGAAAAGAGCGGGCCACAGGCCTGCCAGGTTGCAAAAAAGCCTTCCCCCGTACCGGGTCGCCAATCGGCGGCGACCCGCACAGTGCCGGACCAGACACGGCCCTCGATCAATATATCCAGATTGCCTCGGGCAATCAGGCTGCGCACGTAGTCGAGCATGCGGGCGCCCCCCTGCAGTAGCTGCAAACGCAGGGTCTGTAGCGTGCTCAGGGTGTCCAGTTGCTCATCAGTGCCAAGGTACTGATACCTGAGCAGCGCGCCGTCCAGGCACGACAGGTAAAACGTTAGTTTTTTGTCCTTGAGCCCGTGAATGGAGAAGCGTATCCCCGTATCAATATCCGAGGGCAGAAAGAACGCCTGATGCAACGGGTCATCCTCCGCTGTCAGAACCTCCCGGGTAGCACAGAGGTAGAAACCTTCGAGCGTATAGCCCTGGGGAAACAGGCCCTGGGGGAAAACCTGGTTGTAGTCGCGATAGCTCTGGCGCACCAGCGGCAGACTGACCATGTAATGCCCCGATCTGTGCGACTTGAAGATGTAGCCGAACTGCAGGCTTTCGCCGTGCCTGCAGTGCTCATGGGCATAGCGCACTGCATCCTGTTCCTGAGTGAAGACCGGGCTGAACGGCGGATCGGCCAGCGAGTTCCTGATCAATAACGGCTCAGGTCGGTCGAGGTTGGCAATGAACGGGGTGCTGATCCTGCGGGGCAGGCCCCACACCTGGCTCCCCTCCACGACCCGCAATACACCGGCCTGGCCCAACCGGGACACAAACTCGACCGGGGTCAGCGTGCCATCGCGCATCTGGCGCTCGACAAGGTTATCCAACAGTTCCGCCCGTTCGAGCTTCAACGGCAGCAAGGCCTTTTTCAGCTCATCCTCCAGGACTGTATGGCTTCGGGTGTAACTGAGCACACAGCCGTCACTGCCCAATAGATACTCGCGGGTCAGGCGCGTGTCCGGGGACTGCAACGATGAACTGATCACCCGGGTGGAGAGCATGTTGCGATAGACGTTTTTTTGCGTGACCTCCAGAGCAAACGGCAACTCCCGCACCGGGCTGGTGCGGTAGCGCGCGACAATCGTGTGTCCCGCCGGAAAGCCCCCGGAGGCGACCACTTCATCCGGCAGGATCCACTTGGGATCGAAATCTTCCCGAGGCACCCTCAACGGTTCGGTCGCCACGAACAGGCCGTCAGGGCGTTTGAGGATCACCCCCCCCATCCCTCCGTTATCGTGATTGCTCAGCTGCGAGCGCACATGCCGCACCGCATCATCCTGCTCCTGGAAAGCCGGCCCCAGGCGACGACGGATAAAGTTCCTGTAGGGCCGCCATAACACAGCGTTTTCGCTCACCGGGCCCCGTCGGTCCCAGCACTGGCTGCTGTACAACACCCGCAAGTCTCCGGCCTTGGCAATCAGCGAAATATAGCGGCGGGTATCCAGGGAGCCATTGCGCAGGCTCATGCCCTGGATCGTCACACCGTCCCCGCCACTACTCTGCTTGAGCAATGACGAAGCCTGGGGCTGATACCGCAACAAGGCCCCGTCCAACGTCGAAAAATACACCGGCAGCACGGGAGTGGTGGAAGACCGCGGTAAATTCCGGGCATCCTCTTCAGCACGCAACAACACCTCGGGCGTGACAAAAAAACTCGTCAGCCAGGCCTCTGTCGTGGATAGCCCCACGGGCAGCCATTGCTGTGAATACAGCAGGCCCACCAGGACAAACCCCCTGGCGAAATCGCCACCGGCCAGATACCCGGCGCCTCGGGTGGAATCACTCAACCAACGCCCGTCCGGCTTGACCGGCAACAGTTCACTGACCACGAATTCATCGCGTCGCGGGTGTTTGAGGATGTAGGCCGCCCCTCCCTGGGCATCCAGGTTCCTGCCGTACCAGCGAACGTGGGCGTTGAGTGCCGCCGCGTCCTGGCTGTTGAAAATCGCACCAAACGCCGGGGCTTGCAGAGCCACTTCGGCGTACTCGAAGTTGGGCGTCCAGTCGTTGTAGACCTTGCCACGCGGCCCCCACAACTGGCTGCGAATCAGCACCTGCAGATTGCCCGCCTCCGCCAGGCGGCTGACAATGTCCACGGGCTTGAGCTTGCCGCTTTCCAACCGTTCGAAATACCCATGCTGGCCCGGCTCGCGGGTGGTGTTGTTGAGCACCAGCAATTCATTGGCCGAGCCACTGGGGGTGTAGCCGATCAGGTTGTTCGGCGACCCGCTCAGATAGGCCGGCTGCCGGGACTCGATCACCGAGCGGATCTCCCTGTCCGAGAACATCGTGATATTCACCTCCAGGTCGGCAAGGGTCCAGCCAAGACGCCGCTGGCGCCCCAGGTCACTCAAGGACAAAGCCGCATGGGACGCGTAGCGGGCATGAATTTCATAACCCGCCGGGGGCACCAGCAAGCCACTGCCCTGTGTCGGCAGCAGCAGGTCGGAGGCAAAGCCGTCACCGTGGATGCTCACCGGATCAGTGAACACAAACCGCCCGTCGGTCTTCTTGAGGAGGTAGCCACCCAGAGCGGTCCCACGGCGAAAGCCGATCTTCTCGTGGGCATGGCGTGCGGCGTCATCGGCCGTCAGGAACGAGGCACTGAGCACCATGGCGCCCGAGCCCAACGGCAGTTGCTCAAGGTCATGCATCGGCCCCAGGACGTTCCATAACCCGCCCTGCTGAAGCACCACCAACTCCCCAGCGCGGATGACCCGGCGCACGAACTCGCGCGGGGTCAGCGAGCCATCGAGCAAGGCGGCCTGGTTGCCGTTGTCGGTTACTGCCTGGCCCGCCACGCTGAACAGTTCGTTGGCGGTCTGCGCACTCGGCACCTGCCAATGCAGCAGCGCGTTGTCGGCGGTCTGCAGATACAGCTTGAACCCCAGTCCGGCGATTTGCAGGCCGAAGGTGGCGATGGCCTGAGTCATGGCGTCCACCCACAGCGCCGGGCTGGCAAAGCGCTTGTACAACCAGGCTTCGCTGGCCGGCAATTGCCCGGGCTCGA
Organism: Pseudomonas sp. FP2294; assembly: GCF_030687625.1. Taxonomy (NCBI): domain Bacteria; kingdom Pseudomonadati; phylum Pseudomonadota; class Gammaproteobacteria; order Pseudomonadales; family Pseudomonadaceae; genus Pseudomonas; species Pseudomonas sp. FP2294. Next base: position 624,599 of record NZ_CP117441.1, on the reverse strand, counting down.
AGCGCGGTGCGTTCCGGTAGACGCCGACCACCCGATAGTTAGAGAGCAGTTTCGGCTGACCGTCGGCGCGGGTCGGGAACAGGCTTGCCAGGGTCGAGCCCGCCGCCACCGGTAACGTCGCGACATACGACGAGCGGGTCTGATGCTTGAGGACAAACCCCTGGTATGCAGCAGGCGGCAGCGAGTCGAGATTATTCAGGGCGATCAGCGCCGCCACATGCCCCATGCCGGCGACCGGCGTAAAGAACGGCTGTTCCTGCACACTGCCGGCGGGGGCGACCGGGTTGCCGAGACGCCAGCCTCTGGATATCCGACCGCGAGCACCGCCCCAGACACGATTGGGCAAAACCACCCGCAGGTCTCCAACATCCGCAAAGCCCCAGATGGCCCCTTCAAAGTCAGTGAATGGCTCGATCTCCAGCTCGCCGGTCAGTTGCTTGAGCAGCTTCTGCTCCGCTGCCGAGCCGCTGCTCATGTACTTGAGCAAAGAGCCCTCCGGCCCCGAGAGATAGTGGGCCGGGGCGAACTCGCGGTTACCGATGATAAACGCCTGGTCGGCCGACGAGAAAAAGCTGATAAACACCCTGACCTGGTCGGCGGAAAACTGTTCGTGCAGCTGTTGTTCCCCAGCGGAGCCTGCCGGATGCGAATGGTAGAAGGCGTGGCAGTCATAGGGCGACGGTGCAATGAAGTAGTCATGCTCGTCGGTGGCCATCATGGTGCGGAAATCAAACTGAATGGACGCACCGGCCACCGGCTCAGTGGCGAAATAACGCCCGCCCTGTTTCAGTACCGCGCCGCCATACTCCTTGTCACGCCGCTCGCCGATCCGATTGTGGGCCCAGCGGGCAGCATCGTCGGCCGTGGCAAAAGGCGGGCTCAAGACGGGCTTGGGAATCAACGAACAAGCACGCCAGTGCCCATCGACCGGGCCAACCTTGTCCCAGATCTTCCCTGCCCGGATCACCGCCAAATGCCCGGCCGCTGCCACGCGCAGTACAAAATCCCGCGGCCGCAACGTGCCGGCAAGCAGCGCCGAATCAATCTGGTTATCCACCACCCGACCGCTGGGCGCGACGCGAAAAAGCTCCGTCTCAGCCGCCGAAAACCCACAGGTGTATCGCAACAACGCGCCATCGTTGAGGTTGCGATAGAACCACAGCTGGCGCCCCGGCCCCAGTAAATCCGTGGCCTGGTGCCCCTGATAAAGCTGGGTCGCCAGCTCAAGCGGAGTAAAGAAGTTACGGTACAGCCAGGGTTCCAGGGCGGCGAGCCGCACTGGCGTCGGGGTTTTTCCCAGATAGACCCCGACCCAATGAAAATGGTCGTGCACCACGCGCTTGCCATCCGGGGTGCGCGGGAAGAGCTGTTGAACCGACAGCGCCGGTGCGCCATCGGCCTGGGGTTCGCTCAGCACATAGTCTTCTTTGTCGACGTGCTTGAGGATAAACACCGGCCGTGTCCGCTGGGGGCTGCGCGCCTGCAGCACCGCCAACGCAGCCGTCAGTCCCGCCTGGACAGGCCCGCAGGCAGGCAGGTCGTAGGTGTGTGAAGCAAAGGGTGAATACGGCTGCCACTGCTTGGGAACGGTGCCCACCGAACCGCCCCACAAGGGACTGGACACCACAAAGGACAGTTGGCTGACACTGAGCACCTTCTTGATAAGGCTTTCCGGTTTGTTGTCGGGGATCCCGTCCTCATGATTGAAGTGCAGCTTTTGATCAAGCCAGACCCCGAAACGGCGCTCCTCTTCCGAGCCGCTGGTGACATGCTTGAGCAGCGCGCCGTCGGGAGCGGACAGATAGGACGCAGAGAAAAAACCGCGCTCCAGAATATTGATGGCCAGATCAATGTCCGAAAAAAAGCCGTTCAGCGCCCGGACCTGACGATCGGAAAACTGCGGATTATTGGCTTCGAACTCATCGAACAGATCGGGGTGAGAGTGGTAGTCGGCCACACACCGATAGCCTTCCGGGGCCAGGTACTGCCCATTGCTGTCGACCTTCAGTACCTTCCAGTGATCGAAACTATTGCGCTCCCCGGCGATGGGCTCGGTGGAATGAAAGTAACCATCCGCCAGGCTCTCCAGAATCACTCCGCCGTACTCCACATCCCGCCGCCGACCAATCTGCTGATGAGCATAACGAGCCGCATCATCCATGCTGGCAAAGGCCGGCCCCACTGGCGGCAGCACCGCATCTGACTGCAAACCGCCCCCGAACCAGCCGCGTTTAGGTCGCTCCATGACATCCCCTCCAATTGGATAATCGCTGTGGCCAGACGCTGGCCACACAGCCAGCCAAATAATCACCGCTGCGGCCTGGCAGGGGGCGCTAGATAGTTATCTGCCGTCGCGCCCTGCCCTATTCGGGCGCGCCTCACGCACCAGCATGCAAAACAGGCCCTCACTTGGTGCAGCGTGCCTTGCCCACCCAGTCGATAGCCCCTGCAACCGCGCGGTGCAGGCACTAGGCACAGCCTTTGCAAACGCTCCAGCAATGCCCCTATCTGCCCTCATGAAAATAATCAGTTCTGGAGATCGCACCATGAAGCGTCGCAGCTTGATCAAGGCTTTCACTCTGTCGGCATCCATTGCCGCCATGGGCCTGACCTGGACCGTCCAGGCCGCCGAGACCATCAAGGTCGGCATCCTGCATTCGCTGTCCGGGACCATGGCCATTTCCGAAACGTCCCTCAAGGATATGGCGCTGATGACCATCGACGAGATCAACGCCAAGGGCGGAGTGAACGGCAAGATGCTCGAAGCGGTGGTGGTCGACCCGGCCTCCAATTGGCCGCTGTTCGCCGAGAAGGGCCGACAGTTGCTGACCCAGGACAAGGTCGCGGTGGTGTTCGGCTGCTGGACCTCGGTGTCGCGTAAATCGGTACTGCCGGTGTTCGAAGAACTCAACGGCCTGCTGTTCTACCCGGTGCAATACGAAGGCGAAGAGATGTCGCCCAACGTGTTCTACACCGGCGCCGCGCCGAACCAGCAGGCGATCCCGGCGGTGGAATACCTGATGAGCGAAGAAGGCGGCAGCGCCAAGCGTTTCTTCCTGCTGGGCACCGACTACGTGTACCCGCGCACCACCAACAAGATCCTGCGTGCGTTCCTGCATTCCAAAGGCGTGGCCGACAAGGACATCGAAGAGGTCTACACCCCGTTCGGCCATAGCGATTACCAGACCATCGTGGCCAACATCAAAAAGTTCTCGGCGGGCGGCAAGACCGCCGTGATCTCCACGGTCAATGGCGACTCCAACGTGCCGTTCTACAAGGAACTGGCCAACCAGGGCCTGAAGGCCACCGAGGTACCGGTGGTGGCGTTCTCGGTGGGCGAAGAAGAACTGCGCGGCATCGACACCAAGCCGCTGGTGGGTAACCTGGCGGCGTGGAACTACTTCCAGTCGGTAGAGAACCCGGTCAACGCCAAGTTCGTCGCCGACTGGAAAGCCTACGCCAAGAAACACAACCTGCCGGGCGCCGATAAAGCGGTGACCAACGACCCGATGGAAGCCACCTACGTCGGCATCCATATGTGGGCGCAGGCCGCTGAGAAAGCCAAGTCCACCGACGTCGACAAGGTGCGCGAAGCCCTGGCCGGCCAGACTTTTGCGGCACCGTCGGGCTACACCCTGACCATGGACAAGACCAACCACCACCTGCACAAGCCGGTGATGATTGGCGAGATCCAGTCCGACGGCCAGTTCTCGGTGGTGTGGCAGACCGAAGGGCCGATCCGTGCCCAGCCGTGGAGCCCGTACATCCCTGGCAATGACAAGAAGCCGGATCACGCGGTGAAGAGCAACTAAACCGCACCACAGATCAAATGTGGGAGCAGGTCGAATCGCCGCTCCCACATAAACCTAGTCCGCGCATGACCAGGACATTTGTTTATGCCCACTGCCCTCCACCGCTTCCTCCTGGCCTGCCTGCTGTTGCTGCCCCTGGCCGCACACGCCGGTGATGCCGAAGACTTCCTCGCCGCCAACCCGAGCCAACAAGCCAAGCTGTTGCAGGACTGGGCCGCCCAGCCTGACCCGGCGCGCATCGAGTTGGTCAACGCCCTGCAACAAGGCCAACTCACGGTCAACGGCGAACCCAAGACCGTGCGCCTGAACAACCGCCTGCGCGGCCTGATCGACAATGTGCAGGCCAGCCAACAACTGCTCGCCGCCGATCCCACGGTGCGCCTGGCCGCTGCGCGGACCCTGCAAAAAAGCGCGCAGCCTGCGCAACTGAAATTCCTCGACCAGCAACTCGCCAGCGAAGCCGACGACGACGTCCACAGTGCCCTGAGCCTGGCCCTGGCCAACCTGCAACTGGTCGACCCCGATCCGGCCGTGCGCCTGGCTGCCGTGCGCCTGCTTGGCAGCACCGGCGACCCGCTCGCCCGCACGCGCCTGGAAGCCTTGCTGGCGCCCGGCGTGGAAACCGATGCCGGGGTGCACACCGCCGCCGAAACCAGCCTGGCCCAGGTCAAGCGCAAGTTGCTGGTGGGCGAGATCCTCGGGCAAGCCTTCAGCGGCATGTCCCTGGGTTCGATCCTGCTGCTGGCGGCCCTGGGCCTGGCGATCACCTTCGGCTTGCTCGGGGTGATCAACATGGCCCACGGCGAGATGTTGATGCTCGGTGCCTACTCCACCTACGTGGTGCAGTTGCTGATGCAGCGCTACGTGCCTCAGGCAATCGAGTTCTACCCGTTGATCGCGCTGCCGGTGGCGTTTTTTGTCACCGCCGGCATCGGCATGGCCCTGGAACGCACGGTGATCCGTCACCTCTACGGCCGCCCCCTGGAAACCTTGCTCGCCACTTGGGGCATCAGCCTGATGCTGATCCAACTGGTGCGCCTGCTGTTCGGTGCACAGAACGTCGAAGTGGCCAACCCGGCCTGGCTGTCGGGCGGGATCCAGGTGCTGCCCAACCTGGTGCTGCCGTACAACCGCATCGTGATCATCGGCTTTGCGTTGTGCGTGGTGGTGCTGACCTGGCTGCTGCTGAACAAGACCCGCCTGGGCCTCAACGTGCGTGCCGTGACCCAGAACCGCAACATGGCCGCCTGCTGCGGCGTGCCCACCGGGCGTGTGGACATGCTCGCCTTTGGCCTCGGCTCGGGTATCGCCGGCTTAGGTGGCGTGGCCCTGAGCCAGATCGGCAACGTCGGCCCGGACCTGGGCCAGAGCTACATCATCGACTCGTTCCTGGTGGTGGTACTCGGCGGGGTCGGCCAGTTGGCCGGCAGCGTCATGGCCGCCTTTGGCCTGGGGATCGCCAACAAGATTCTCGAACCGCAGATCGGTGCCGTACTCGGCAAGATCCTGATCCTCGCGCTGATCATTCTGTTTATCCAGAAACGCCCGCAAGGACTCTTCGCACTGAAAGGACGGGTGATCGACTGATGAACCAGCCATTGATGCTTACAGCCGCGCAAAAGGCCGGCCCCAAGGTAACGATCGCGGTGGGTGTGGTGATCCTCGCCGTGCTGCTGGCGTTGCCGCTGCTGTCGCTGCTGCCTGCCGATAACGCATTGCATGTCTCGGCCTACACCCTGACGCTGGTGGGCAAGATCCTCTGCTACGCCATCGTCGCCCTGGCCCTGGACCTGGTGTGGGGCTACGCCGGTATGTTGTCCCTGGGGCACGGCCTGTTTTTTGCCCTAGGCGGTTATGCCATGGGCATGTACCTGATGCGCCAAGCCGCCGGCAGCGAGTTGCCGGCGTTCATGACCTTCCTGTCGTGGACCGAACTGCCGTGGTATTGGCTCGGTACCCAGCACTTCCTCTGGGCCTTGTGCCTGGTGGTGTTGGCGCCGGGTTTGCTGGCGCTGGTGTTCGGCTTTTTCGCCTTTCGCTCGCGGATCAAGGGCGTGTATTTCTCGATCATGACCCAGGCCCTGACCTTTGCCGGGATGCTGTTGTTTTTCCGCAACGAGACCGGCTTTGGCGGCAATAACGGCTTTACCAACTTCCGCAGCATCCTGGGCTTCGGTATCACCGAGCCCGGTACCCGCGCGGTGCTGTTCCTGGCCACGGTGCTGCTGTTGGTGGGCAGCCTGTTTATCGGCTGGCGCCTGGCCCGGAGCAAGTTCGGGCGGGTGCTGACGGCCCTGCGCGACGCGGAAAACCGCCTGATGTTCTGCGGCTATGACCCGCGTGGCTTCAAGCTGTTTGTGTGGGTGTTGAGCGCGGTGCTGTGCGGCCTCGCCGGGGCGCTGTACGTGCCGCAAGTGGGCATCATCAACCCCAGTGAAATGTCGCCGACCAACTCCATCGAAGCCGCCGTATGGGTGGCCCTGGGCGGGCGCGGCACACTGATCGGCCCACTGCTGGGTGCCGGCGTGGTCAACGGCATGAAGAGCTGGTTCACCGTGGCCTTCCCGGAGTACTGGCTGTTCTTCCTGGGGGCACTGTTCATTATCGTCACCCTGTACCTGCCCAAGGGCATCATCGGCCTGCTGAAGAAAAGGGGCGAACAATGAGAGTCACGGCAACCGACCAGTTCATGCTCGAACCGATCATCGAACCGAACCGCGACCAGGGCACCAGCCGCGACGCCATCGGTCTCGGCCAGGCCGCCGGCAAGGGCCTCAATACCCGCCATGGCACGATCCTGACCCTGGAAGATATCAGCGTCAGCTTCGATGGTTTCAAGGCCCTCAACGACTTGAACCTGTACATCGGCGTCGGCGAATTGCGCTGCATCATCGGCCCCAACGGCGCGGGCAAGACCACGCTGATGGACGTCATCACCGGCAAGACCCGCCCCAGCCACGGCAAGGCGTGGTTCGGTGAAACCCTGGACCTGACGCGCATGAGCGAAGTGCAGATCGCCCAGGCCGGTATCGGCCGCAAGTTCCAGAAGCCCACGGTGTTCGAGGCCCTGAGCGTGTTCGAGAACCTGGAGCTGGCACAGAAGACCGACAAATCGGTGTGGGCCAGCCTGCGCGCGCGTCTGAGCGGTGAACAGAAAGACCGCATTGAGGAGGTGCTCGACACTATTCGCCTGACCACGTCGGTACAGCGCCCGGCCGGCTTGCTGTCCCACGGCCAGAAGCAGTTCCTGGAAATCGGCATGCTGCTGATGCAAGACCCGCAACTGTTGCTGCTCGACGAGCCGGTGGCCGGCATGACCGACGCCGAGACCGAGTTCACCGCCGAACTGTTCAAGCGCCTGGCGGGCAAGCATTCGCTGATGGTGGTGGAGCACGACATGGGCTTTGTCGGCTCGATTGCCGACCATGTGACGGTGCTGCACCAGGGTAGCGTGCTGGCCGAAGGGTCGCTGGAGCAGGTGCAGGAAAACGAGCGGGTGATCGAGGTGTACCTCGGTCGTTGAGCCAGACACAGACCGCTTACTGTGGGAACCAAATCAAATGTGGGAGCTGCCTTGTCGGATCGCCGCATCGCTGCGATCCAGACAACTCGGTATGTCTGATGGACCGAGGTGATGCCATCGCAGGCAAGCCAGCTCCCACAGTTGATCCGGTTCCTACCAGGGATTTGAGGAGAGTTTGAACATGTTGCAAGTCGACAAGCTGCACCAGTACTACGGCGGCAGCCACATCCTGCGCGGCCTTTCGTTCGACGTGAAAGTCGGTGAAGTCACCTGCCTGCTCGGCCGTAACGGTGTGGGCAAGACCACCCTGCTCAAATGCCTGATGGGCCTGCTGCCCGCCAAGGAAGGCGCGGTGAACTGGGAAGGCAAGGCCATCACCGGCTTCAAGCCGCACCAGCGGGTACACGCCGGCATCGCCTACGTGCCCCAGGGCCGCGAGATTTTCGGCCGGCTGACGGTGGAAGAAAACCTGCTGATGGGCCTCTCGCGTTTTCCCGGCAGCGAAGCCAGGGAAGTCCCGGCGTTTATCTACGAGCTGTTCCCGGTGCTGCTGCAAATGAAGCACCGGCGCGGTGGCGACCTGTCCGGTGGGCAACAGCAACAACTGGCCATCGGGCGCGCCCTGGCCAGCCGTCCGCGCCTGTTGATCCTCGATGAGCCCACCGAAGGTATCCAGCCGTCGGTGATCAAGGAGATCGGCGCGGTGATCAAGAAGCTCGCCGAGCGCGGCGACATGGCAATTTTGCTGGTGGAACAGTTCTACGATTTTGCCGCCGAACTGGCCGATCAATACCTGGTGATGTCCCGGGGTGAGATCGTCCAGCAGGGCCGTGGTGAAAATATGGAGGCCGACGGTGTACGCGGCCTGGTTACCATCTAATCTGTAGCGTCCCGTTGATTAAGCCCTGACCATGACCGTTCCTGCCCCCACCGCCCTGTTCACCCCCAGCTGGCACGCCGCGCTGGAGTTGGGCTATGCACGCTTCGGCGCCAGCACACGCCCGGTGATGCGCCGCCACCTGGGCCCGCTGCGGGTGCAAAAGCACCTGTACGCCGAAGGCCCCGAGGTGTGCCAGCACATCATCGTGCACCCGCCGGGCGGGATTGCCGGAGGGGATCGCCTGGAGATCACCGCCCACCTGGCTGAGGGCGCGTGGGCGCAATTGACCAGCCCCGGCGCCGCCAAGTGGTACCGCGCCAGCGGGCCGGCCTATCAGCAGGTGGCTTTGACGGTCGAGGCCGGCGCCACCCTGGAGTGGCTGCCCCAGGAAACCATCGTGTTCAGTGCGGCCCAGGCCGAACTCAGCACCCGCATCGACCTGCACGGCGACGCCCGGCTGTTGTACTGGGATGTGGTGGCGCTGGGGCGCCCGGCCAGTGGCGAGCGTTTCGAGCGCGGGCACTTCCAGTCGCACCTGGACATCCGCCGCGACGGCCAGTTGCTCTGGCATGAGCGCCAGCGCATCGTCGGCGACGACGGCCTACTCGACTCGCCGATCGGCCTGGATGGCCAGCCGGTGTTTGCCACCTTGCTGGTGACCGGTGAAATCGACAGTGAACTGCTGGAACAGTGTCGCGCCCTGTCCCATGCAGTACGCGGCGACCTGACCCAGTTGCCGGGCTTGCTGGTGGCGCGCTGCCTGGCCAGCGAGACCCTGCTGGCGCGGGCGTGGTTGATTGATTTATGGCGACTGTTGCGCCCGGCACTGCTGGGGCGTGAGGCTGTACCCCCAAGAATTTGGAACACATGAAGGTGGAACCGGGCTTGTGTGGGAGCGGGTTCCCACAATGAATCTTCGGTGTTTTTTAGAATGCTTTTTATGACGGACTGCTGACCATGGACCTGACCCCAAGGGAAAAAGACAAACTGCTGATCTTCACCGCAGGCCTAGTGGCCGAGCGCCGCCTGGCGCGCGGGGTGAAGCTCAATTACCCGGAAACCATCGCCTATATCTCCGCCGCCCTGCTTGAAGGCGCGCGCGACGGGCGCACCGTGGCCGACCTGATGCACTTTGGCACCACCCTGCTCAGTCGCGAGCAAGTGATGGAAGGCATCCCGGAGATGATCCCGGATATCCAGGTTGAAGCCACTTTCCCGGACGGCACCAAACTGGTGACCGTCCACCAACCCATCGCCTGAGGCCCGGCCATGTCCTTGCTGATTCGTGACGCGGTACACGGCGACCTGCCGGCCATCTGCGATATCTACAACGATGCCGTGCTCAACAGCACCGCCATCTGGAACGACCAACCCGTGGACCTGGGCAATCGCCAGGCCTGGTTCAGTGCGCGCCAGGCGCAGTGCTATCCGATTCTGGTGGCGGTGGAAGCCGAGGAGGTGGTCGGCTATGCCTCGTTCGGCGATTGGCGGCCCTTCGACGGTTTTCGCCACACCGTCGAACATTCGGTGTACGTGCGCAACGACCAACGCGGCAAAGGCCTTGGCCCCTTGCTGATGCAGGCACTGATCGAACGCGCCAGGGCCTGCGACAAACACGTGATGGTCGCCGCCATCGAAAGCGGCAACCAGGCCTCGATCCGCCTGCATGAGCGCCTGGGCTTCAGTGTCACCGGGCAGATGGCCCAGGTAGGCACCAAGTTTGGCCGCTGGCTGGACCTGACCTTTATGCAACTGCTGCTCAACCCTGGCGCCCAGCCGCCGGCGGTTCACAAGGAGTAATAGCGATGAACGCTGCCCAACTGCGTCGAGTGAATGCCGAAAGTTTTGCCCATTACCGCCAGGGCTTGATTGAGTTGTTGCTGGACGCCGTGCAGCACGGCGCATCGGTAGGCTTCATGGCCGACCTCGACGCGGCCCAGGCGCGCAGCTACTTCGATGGCGTACAAGCCGGCGTCGAGGACGCCAGCGTGTTGCTGTGGGTGGTGGTGCGTAATGAGCAAGTCCTGGCCAGTGTGCAACTGGCGCTGTGCCAGAAAGCCAATGGCCTCAACCGTGCCGAGGTGCAGAAACTATTGGTGCGCAATGACGCCCGGCGCCACGGCCTCGGCCAGCAATTGATGAGCGCCCTGGAGCTGTGCGCGCGCCAGCACAAGCGCGGCCTGCTGTACCTGGACACCGAAGCCGGCTCCCCCGCCGAAGCCTTCTACCAGGCCCTGCGCTACACCAAAATCGGCGAGCTGCCGGATTACTGCCAAAGCCCGGACGGGCGCTACAGCCCGACCGCCATCTACTACAAGACCCTGGGGCAACCTGCATGATTCCTGGCCAATTCCAGATCCAGCCTGGCGACATCGAATTGAATGTGGGCCGGCGCACATTGAGCCTGAGCGTGGCCAACAGTGGCGACCGGCCGATCCAGGTCGGCTCCCATTACCATTTTTTCGAGACCAACGACGCGCTGACCTTTGACCGCGCCCTCAGCCGCGGCATGCGCCTGAACATCCCGGCGGGCACGGCGGTGCGCTTTGAACCGGGGCAGAGTCGCGAGGTGGAGTTGGTGGAGCTGGCAGGGTTGCGCCGGGTGTTTGGCTTTGCCGGACGGATCATGGGCGACCTCGACTGACTGATCGTTCCCACGCTCCGCGTGGGAACGCCGCCTGGGACGCTCCGCGTCCCGCTCTTAACGTCGTGACGCAGAGCGTCAGCGGATGCATCCCCACGCAGAGCGTGGGAACGATCAACACAAATTTTTCAGGACACCCCAATGAAAATCAGCCGCCAAGCCTACGCCGACATGTTCGGCCCCACCGTCGGCGACAAGGTCCGCCTGGCCGATACCGAGCTGTGGATCGAAGTCGAACAGGACTTCACCACCTACGGCGAAGAAGTGAAGTTCGGCGGCGGCAAGGTCATCCGGGACGGCCAGGGCCAGAGCCAACTGCTGGCCGCCGAGGTGGTCGACACAGTGATCACCAACGCGCTGATCATCGACCACTGGGGCATCGTCAAGGCCGATGTCGGCCTGAAAAATGGCCGCATCGCCGGGATCGGCAAGGCCGGCAACCCGGATATCCAGCCCGGCGTGACCCTGGCCATCGGCGCCAGCACCGAAGTGATTGCCGGCGAAGGCATGATCCTCACCGCCGGCGGCATCGACACCCATGTGCACTTCATTTGCCCGCAGCAGATCGAAGAGGCGCTGACCAGTGGCGTCACCACCATGATCGGCGGCGGCACGGGCCCGGCCACCGGCACCAACGCCACCACCTGCACCTCCGGCCCGTGGCACCTGGCGCGCATGCTGCAATCAGCCGACGCGTTTGCGATGAACTTGGGCTTTACCGGCAAGGGCAACGCCAGCCTGCCCGAGCCTTTGATCGAGCAGGTCAAGGCCGGGGCGATTGGCTTGAAGCTGCATGAAGACTGGGGCACCACCCCGGCCAGCATCGACAACTGCCTGAGCGTGGCCGACGAGTACGACGTGCAGGTGGCAATCCACAGCGACACGCTCAACGAGTCGGGCTTTGTCGAAACCACCCTCGCCGCCCTCAAGGGCCGCACCATCCACACCTATCACACCGAGGGTGCCGGCGGCGGGCATGCGCCGGATATCATCAAGGCCTGCGGCTTCCCCAACGTGCTGCCCAGCTCCACCAACCCGACCCGGCCGTTCACCCGCAATACCATCGACGAACACTTGGACATGCTGATGGTCTGCCATCACCTCGACCCAAGCATTGCCGAGGACGTGGCCTTCGCCGAAAGCCGCATTCGCCGCGAGACCATCGCCGCCGAAGATATCCTGCATGACCTCGGCGCCTTTTCGATGATCAGCTCCGACAGCCAGGCCATGGGCCGCGTAGGCGAAGTGATCATGCGCACCTGGCAAACCGCCGACAAGATGAAGAAACAGCGCGGGCCGCTGCCCGGCGACGGCGAGGGCAATGACAACTTCCGCGCCAAGCGCTATATCGCCAAGTACACCATCAACCCGGCGATCACCCACGGTATCAGCCATGAAGTGGGCTCCATCGAAGTCGGAAAATGGGCCGACCTGGTGTTGTGGCGCCCGGCGTTCTTCGGCATCAAGCCCACGTTGATCCTCAAGGGCGGGGCAATTGCGTCCAGCCTGATGGGCGATATCAACGGCTCGATCCCCACCCCGCAGCCGGTGCACTACCGCCCGATGTTCGCCAGCTTCGGCAGCTCGCTGCACGCCACCAGCCTGACGTTTATCAGCCAGGCGGCGCTGGCCGAGGGCCTGCCGCAGGCGTTGGGCCTGAAGAAGCAGATCGCCGTGGTCAAGGGGTGCCGCCAGGTGCAGAAGACCGACCTGATCCACAACGACTACCTGCCAGACATCGACGTAGACCCGCAGACCTACCAGGTCAAGGCCGATGGCGAACTGTTGTGGTGCGAGCCGGCGGACGTGCTGCCGATGGCCCAGCGTTACTTCCTGTTCTGACCGTTCATCGGCAGATACCCGCCGTGCCAGTGAAGCGAAGAGGTGTAAGGCGCTACGATGCGCCACGCTTCTTCACTGTCTTGCACTTGGGAACCTGGCTATGCGCCTATCCGAATTCATCGTGTTACATGCCGACCGGATCGTCGATGAATGGGAACAGTTTGCCGAAACCTTGACCCCGGCCGCCGAAACCCTGAACCGCACGCAACTGCGCGACCACGCGCACTCCATCCTGCTGGCCGCTGCGCGGGACATGAACACCCGCCAGAGCGCCAGCGAACAGGCGGCCAAGGCCAAGGGCGAAGGCCTGGAAAAAACCCCGAGCCTGGACGAAGCCGCCGCCAGCCATGGCGAGCTGCGCCATACCGTTGGCTTTGACCTGGTACAGATGACCTCCGAGTTCCGCCACCTGCGCGCTTGCGTGATCCGCCTGTGGGTCAATCACCTGGAATCGCCAGAGCTGACCTATTTCCAGGACATGATCCGCTTCAACGAAGCCATCGACGAAGCCCTGGCCGAATCCACGGCGGCCTACGCCGAGCAGGTCAATCGCTCGCGGGATATCTTCCTCGCCATCCTCGGCCACGACCTGCGCGCCCCCTTGCAGGCGGTGAAGATGTCCACCGAGATGTTGTTGCGCAAAGCCCCGCTGGACAGCAAAGGCCTGAGCCTGGTGGGCAATATCCAGAATGGCGCCCGGCATATGGGAGCGATGGTCAGCGATCTCTTGGAGTTTGTGCGCAGCCGGCTGGGCAGCAGCCTGCCGATCGAGCCCAAACCGATGAACCTGGCCGATGCAGCCAGGGAGGCCATCGCCGAAGCGTGCGCAGGCCGCCCGGATTGCCAGGTTCACTTGCATACCGACGGGGACACCCAAGGGCAGTGGGATCGCGGGCGCATTGATCAACTGCTGCAGAATCTGATCGGCAATGCGTTACAACACGGGCTCAACGGCCAGGTGCCGACCCTGAGCCTCGACGGCACCGCCGACAGCGTGGAACTGCGCATGCACAACTTTGGCCCGCCGATTCCCCAGGCGGCGCTGGGTACCGTATTCGACCCGCTGGTGCGCAGCGCCACTGAAGAACTGGGCAGCAACTCGACCAGCCTTGGGCTGGGGTTGTTTATCGTCAAGGAAGTGGTGCAGGCCCACCGAGGCACGATTGAAGTGGCGTCCAGCGAGGCGGCGGGCACCACGTTTACCGTGGTCCTGCCACGCCGATAGGCCACGCAAATCCTTTGTGTGTCGAGCTTTAGCGAGGCTGCGATAGCGGTGGGTCAGCCAACATCAACGCTGGCAATGCCGCCGCCATCGCAGCCTCGCCCGGGCTCGACAGCTCCCACAGTAAACTTGCGTTCCTGAGACAGATTGAGAGACGCCGCCTATCCCTGTGGGAGCTGTCGAGCTTTAGCGAGGCTGCGATAGCGGTGGCTCAGCCAACATCAATACTGGCAATGCCGCCGCCATCGCAGCCTCGCCGGGGCTCGACAGCTACCACAGTAAACTTGCGTTCCTGACACAGATTGAGAGGCGCCGCCGATCCCTGTGGGAGCTGTCGAGCTTTAGCGAGGCTGCGATAGCGGCGGGTCAGCCAACATCAATACTGGCAATGCCGCCGCCATCGCAGCCTCGCCGGGGCTCGACAGCTACCACAGTAAACTTGCGTTCCTGACACAGATTGAGAGGCGCCGCCAATCCCTGTGGGAGCTGTCGAGCTTTAGCGAGGCTGCGATAGCGGTGGGTCAGCCAACATCCACGCTGGCAATGCCGCCGCCATCGCAGCCTCGCCGGGGCTCGACAGCTCCCACATTGGACTGGTGTTCCTGACACAGATTGAGAGGCGCCGCCGATCCCTGTGGGAGCTGTCGAGCTTTAGCGAGGCTGCGATAGCGGTGGGTCAGCCAACATCCACGCTGGCAATGCCGCCGCCATCGCAGCCTCGCCGGGGCTCGACAGCTCCCACAGTAAACTTGCGTTCCTGACACAGACTGAGAGGCGCCGCCGATCCCTGTGGGAGCTGTCGAGCTTTAGCGAGGCTGCGATAGCGGTGGGTCAGCCAACATCAATACTGGCAATGCCCCCGCCATCGCAGCCTCGCCGGGGCTCGACAGCTCCCACATTGGACTGGTGTTCCTGACACAGATTGAGAGGCGCCGCCGATCCCTGTGGGAGCTGTCGAGCTTTAGCGAGGCTGCGATAGCGGTGGGTCAGCCAACATCAATACTGGCAATGCCGCCGCCATCGCAGCCTCGCCGGGGCTCGACAGCTCCCACATTGGACTGGTGTTCCTGACACAGATTGAGAGGCGCCGCCGATCCCTGTGGGAGCTGTCGAGCTTTAGCGAGGCTGCGATAGCGGTGGGTCAGCCAACATCCACGCTGGCAATGCCGCCGCCATCGCAGCCTCGCCCGGGCTCGACAGCTCCCACATTGGACTGGTGTTCCTGACACAGATTGAGAGGCGCCGCCAATCCCTGTGGGAGCTGTCAGCGGCTCCAGGTTTCCCGTGGATCAAAGTTGGCCTTTTTCGCCAACTCCTGCCACAACGCCTTGACCTCTTCGTCGCTGCTTTTTGGCATCACCGCCTTGAGCTGCACAAACAGATACCCGCGCTGCCCGGCCTTGTTCAGCAAGCCATGGCCCTTGGCCCGCATGCGCTGGCCATTCTGGCTGCCGGCCGGGACTTTGAGGTTGATCTTGCCGGTCAGGGTCGGCACCGCGACTTCTGCACCCAGGGCCAATTCCCACGGTGCCAGCGGCAAATTAATCACCAGGTTTTCGCTTTCCACCTCAAACTTCGGATGCGGCGCAAAGCGGATGATCAGGTACAGGTCGCCATTCGCGCCGCCACCAATCCCCGGGGCGCCCTGGCCCTTGAGGCGGATGCGCTCGCCATCGGCCACGCCGGCCGGGATCTTCACGTTCAGGCTCTTGGTGGTGTTGCTGACGTGCTGGCCCGCCGCATTGTATTGCGGCACCTGGAAGCTGATCGCCTTGGACTCGGTAGACAGCGTCTCTTCCAGGAACACCGGCAGTTCCATCTCCACATCCTGGCCGCGACGGCCGGGGCTGCGCCCTTGAGCGCCGCCGAAGCCGTTGCCACGCGAACCAAAGATCGAGCTGAAGAAGTCCGAAAACTCGCCCGTGTCCTGGCCACCGCCGAACCCGCCACGGCTCTGCCAGCCTGGCGGCCCCTGGAAAGGTTGACCGTGCTGGCCATAGCGGCGCAATTCGTCATATTCGGCGCGCTTGTCGGCACTTTTCAGCGCTTCATAGGCTTCCGAGGCGTCCTTGAACTTCTCTTCCGCGTCCTTTTCCTTGCTGACGTCGGGATGATACTTACGGGCCAGCTTGCGATAAGCGGCCTTGATCTGCTTGTCATCGGCCGTCGGCTCGACACCAAGAATCTTGTAATAGTCTTTGAAATCCATGGGGGCATCACCATCCGTTATCGAGATCGCACAGTCGGGCCCTGCCTGCCGGGGCATTGCGGGGCGATTCGAGGTGCGTCAGAAAAATATCGGCGGCTTGCAGGACAAACTTGATCCTTTCGACAGCCACCAACCGTATGCACAGGAGTTGGGGGCAAGGAGCCGACCTTTCAAGGTAACAAGTCTGCTGTATTTAGCGGATAGTCGGCCTACGCATCTGCACGCGAGTGACATACACTGCGCGGCCGTTTTTTAACCGGAACCTGTTAGACATGAACAACACCTCCCCAGCCCGTGCCTGCGGCATCGACTTCGGCACGTCCAACTCCACTGTCGGCTGGATCCGTCCCGGCATGGAAACGCTTATTGCGCTGGAGGACGACAAGATCACCCTGCCGTCAGTGGTGTTCTTCAACTTCGAAGAACGCCGCCCGGTATACGGCCGTCTGGCGCTGCACGAGTACCTGGAAGGCTACGAAGGCCGCCTGATGCGCTCGCTCAAAAGCCTGCTGGGCTCCAAGCTGATCAAGCACGACACCAGCGTGCTGGGCACGGCCATGCCGTTCAAGGACCTGTTGGGCCTGTTTATCGGCCAACTCAAGAATCGCGCCGAAGCCACCGCCGGCCGTGAGTTTGAAGAAGTGGTGCTGGGCCGCCCGGTATTTTTCGTCGACGACGACCCAATGGCCGACAAAGAGGCCGAAGACACCCTGGTGGACGTGGCCCGCAAGCTCGGTTTCAAGGAGGTCTCGTTCCAGTACGAGCCGATTGCCGCGGCCTTCGACTACGAGTCCACCATTGAAAAAGAAGAGTTGGTACTGATTGTCGACATCGGCGGCGGTACCTCCGACTTCTCCCTGGTGCGCCTGTCGCCCGAGCGACGCAAGCATGACAACCGCCACGACGACATCCTCGCCACCGGCGGCGTGCATATCGGCGGTACCGACTTCGACAAACAGCTCTCGCTGGCCGGCATGATGCCGCTGTTCGGCTATGGCAGCCGCATGAAAAGCGGCGCCTACATGCCCACCAGCCACCATATGAACCTGGCCACCTGGCACACCATCAACTCGGTGTACTCGCAAAAATCCCAGCTGGCCCTGGGCAGCATGCGCTACGACATCGAAGACACCGGCGGCATCGACCGCCTGTTCAAGCTGATCGAACAGCGCGCCGGCCACTGGCTGGCCATGGAAGTCGAAGAGACCAAGATCCACCTCACCCACGACGACAGCCGCCATGTGCCGCTGGACCGGGTAGAACCGGGCCTGAGCGTGGAACTGAGCCGAGCCCTGTTCGAGTCCTCCATCGACAACCTGCTGGAGCGGGTGCGCAACAGCGTGACCCAACTGCTCGACGACGCCTCGGTGGATGTGGCCCAAGTCGACACGGTGTTCTTCACCGGCGGCTCCAGCGGCATCCCGGCCCTGCGCCAGAGCATCTCGGCGATGCTACCCAATGCCCGGCACGTGGAAGGCAACATCTTCGGCAGTATCGGCAGCGGGCTGGCGATTGAGGCCAGTAAGCGTTACGGCTACTGAGTGAAGAAATCGCCTCGTGATGGCACGGGGCGATTCATCACAACTTACCTGTGGCCAACTGATCGACCCATGCCTTGAAGGTATCGGCATAGTCATAAAAACCGACAACCGTACGGACTAATTTTCCGTCCCGGAAAAACAGCGTGGTTGGCGCGGACTGCACGTCATAAGCAGGCGTCTTCTCGATCGGACCATTGACCTCCAGCGTCTTGTCGAGGAACTCAATAGCCGTGCCCTGATCCCGGGCTGCAGCCTCCAGTGTCACGACCATTCTGTTTGAAGAGGGCTTGCTGGCATTACTGAACAGCACAATCACTGGGGTCGTGGCCTTGAGCACACGACTTTCAAAGCTGCTGGCATCTACCGTAGGCAAAGACATGATTTAGCTCCTGTCGAAACGAAAAATGATATTCCGCACTCAGGAGCAGACCAGCAAACCCGTGGTGGGTCTACTGTCAGAAATAACAGGTGTGAGCCAAAGGCAGCCTCCTACCGCGGCTCTCTACACCATCCCGCCCAGCTTCAATTCACTCTTCAAATACGCATAGTAGATCGGCCCCGCCACCACTCCCGGCAGGCCAAAGGCTGCCTCGAACACCAGCATCGCCAACAGCAACTCCCACGACTTGGCGCTGATCTGCCCGCCGACGATGCGCGCATTGAGGAAGTACTCGACCTTGTGGATCACGATCAGGTAGCCCAGCGCCGCCACCGCCACCCAGATCGACACCGACAACGCGACGATGGTGATCAGGGTGTTGGACATCAGGTTGCCGATCACCGGCAGCAGGCCCAGCAGGAAGGTGAGGACGATCAGGGTCTTGGTCAGCGGCAGGTGGATCCCTGCCAGTGGCAGCACCACCGCGAGGAATATCCCGGTGAAGATGGTGTTGAGGGCGGCAATTTTGATTTGCGCGAAGACAATGTTGCGAAAGGCCTGGACCAGCAGGTGCAGGCGATCGAACAGCGCGGCGGCCAGGGGTTTGCGCTTGGTCAGGTCGGGCACCCGCTGGAGGGCGATGATCGCCCCCAGGACCATACCGATCAGCAAGGTCACGAACATATGGGCGGCGTCTTTGCCCACCAGTTGCAGTTCGCTCAGGTGCTTGCTCAGCCATTCGCCGATGGCCACGCGAAACTCGGCGGCGCTGGCTGGCAGGTAGGCGTCGAGGAACGGCGGCAACTGGCCGCGCGCGCGGTCGACCACGCCCATGAATTTATCGAGGGAGGCCCCGGGGTTTTCCGCTTCGTGCAGCAGGAAACTGATGGCGCCAGCGAAGATCAGGGTCAGCGCGCTGACAATCACAGTGCCAAGCAACGCCACCGCCAGCCAGCGCGCACGCCGGCCTTCGATCAGGCGTTGCAGCTGTGGGGTGAGCATGTTGACCAGTTCGAAAACCAACAGGCCGGCCAACAGGCTGGGCAGCAGCTTTAACGGTAGGACCAGCAACAAGCCGCCGAAAATGATGATGTAGCTGGCCAGCAACAACACATGACGCTGAGAAAACGTTGGCATACAGCCTCTAAACGAACGGCGTTAAAGGATGGGCAGTCTGCCAGCCTTGGGACAATCAAGCGAGAAGTCTGATGGCTGTAAACGCCATCGACTGTGGGAGCGGGCTTGCCCGCGATGGCGCTGGCTCAGTCGATATCTCGCCGGCTGACACACCGCAATCGCGGGCAAGCCCGCTCCCACAGGGGTATTTAAGCGGGTCAGCCTTTGAGGCAGGTGCTCATAAAGGTTTTACGCGCATCGCCGGTCAGCGCCTTGGTTTTTGCCGACGCGTTGCAGTCCTTCATTTTTTGCTGCTGCGGGGTCAGGGTCTTGGCGTCGTTGGCGGCCGGGGCCGAGAGGCAGGTTTTCATGAAGGCCTTGCGCTCGTCGCCCTTCAAGGTCTTGGTCGAGGCTTCGGCATTGCAGGTGGTCATTTTGTTTTGCTGGGCAGTGGCCGCAAACCCTTGGGAACAGAGCAGCAGACCGATCATCAACAACGGAATACGCAACATCTTCATGGAGTTTTCTCCCTGTTACCACGCCGAGGGGCGCGGCCTCCCCTGCAGTGTAGACAAAGCCTGTTACACCTTCACCTGCTACGTAAGTTCGTTCGTCGATACTGCTCCGGCGTACAACCGGCCTGGCGCTGGAACATCGCAATAAACGCCGAGGCGGTGCTGTAGCCCAGGTCAAACGCCACCTCCTGCACGCTGCGCGTGCTTTCCAGGGCCTCGATGGCCGCCAGAAAGCGCAGGCGCTGACGCCACTCGCCAAAGCTCATGCCCAGTTCGCGCACAAACTGCCGGGCCAGGGTGCGCTCGCTGACATGCACCTGCTGCGCCCACAGCGCCAGCGCGCGATTGTCCCCAGGATCGGCCTGCATGCCTTCAAGCACGCTGAGCAGGCCGGGGCTGCTGGCATACGGCAGGAAACAGTCATGCACCGGCGCCTGCTGGAGTTGGTCCACTAGCACCTGGGCCAGGCGCACGTCGGCCTCGTTGGCCGGGATATTCACGTCGCGCTCGGCAAAATCACTGAGGATCGCCTTGAGGATGTTGCTGATGGTCAGGGTGCAGGGCTGCTTGGGCAACAGCTCGCACAACGACGGCGCCAGGTACACCGAGCGGTAGACAATCGCCTGGGCATTGTAGGAACTGTGCTGGGTGTTGGGCGGGATCCACACCGCGTATTGCGGCGGCGACATAAACCGGTTGCCGCCCACTTCAAAGCGCATCACGCCACGGGCCGAGTAGTCCAGGGAGCCCCAGGCATGCTGATGGCGGGAGGCGCGGCTGTCGGCGGCAAACTCCGAGTAGCGGAAGTACACCGGGGCCGGTAGCACGTCGAAATCGGGCAGGTTGATGTAGGTCTTGGACATATTGTCTGGATACAAAGGCGGCTTGTCTGGATCGAAGTATAGGCTTCGATCCAGACAAAGGATAATCAACCCTCACTAACGTTCCTGGTTCCTTGCAATGCAATACGCTTATCCGCTGCTGGCCATCTTTATCTGGGCTGGCAATACCGTGGTCAACAAACTCGCCGTGGGCTCGATTTTTCCGGCCGAGATCGGTTTTTATCGCTGGCTGCTGGCGGCCATCCTGTTCACCCCGTTCATGCTCAAGCCGGTCATTGCCAACTGGGCATTGATCCGCCCCAACCTGGGCAAGATCGCTGTGCTCGGCGTGCTCGGCATGGCGGTTTACCAGAGCCTGGCGTACTACGCCGCGAGCCTGACCAGCGCCACCAATATGGGGATCATCCTCTCGCTGATGCCATTGATGGCCCTGACTGCGGCGATTATCAGCCTCGGCCAGCGCCTGACCTTCGGCGCCCTGACCGGGGCGGTACTGTCGTTTGCCGGGGTGGCGGTGGTGGTGTCAGCCGGCAGCCTCGGCGCGCTGCTGCAACACGGGGTGAACCTGGGTGACGCGATGATGTTGGTGGCCACCCTGGCCTATGCGATCTACAGCACCCTGTTGAAAAAATGGCAGCTGCGCCTGCCGCCCCTGGTGCTCCTGTATTTGCAGGTGCTGGTGGCTGTGGTGGTGCTGTTTCCACTGTTCCTGGCCTCGGACAAGGTCGGCCTCGGCCCGTCGAATATTGGCCTGGTGGTGTACGCCTGCCTGCTGGCCTCGATGATCGCGCCGCTGGCGTGGATGCATTCGGTCAAGCAGTTGGGGCCGAGCCGGACCACGCTGTTTTTTAACCTGCTGCCGTTGATCACCGCGCTGATTGCCGCAGTGGTGCTCAAGGAACAGCTGGCGCTGTATCACCTGGTCGGCGGCGTACTGACGCTGGGCGGGGTGATTTTGTCGGAGCGCTGGACGACGCCCGTAAGACGTTAAAGCCCGGCCGCCTTCAACCGCTGTGCATGCTCGACAAACAGGCGGATCGGCTCGGCACCTTTGCCCACCAGGCCCAGCGACTGGTTGACGATATCGAAATGGTCCAGCGCATAGTCGTCACCGATCACCGTGCCCAAGTGTGAGCTGTAGCGCCCGACCATGCCGTCGCACTGGCCTTTCTCCTTGACGAAGGTCCGCGCAAACAGCCGGCAACTGCGGTTGGTGCCGTCCAGCAGGTTGCGCCCGCGATCGGTCTTGCCCGGCTGCAGGGTGCCGGACCAGGAGTAATAGCGCACACCGCCCACTTCCTCGGCGCCCTGCCCGCCCCAGGTGTCTGGCAGGCCCTGAGGGTACTGGCGATTGAACAGCGCCACACCCGCGCTGGTCAGCGACTGATGGGAGGCGTGGATATCCGCCGCAAAACGCGGGCCGCGATAGCCGGTTTCCAGAAGCCCCATCAGCACGCCCACCAGGCGCAACAGCGCACTCATGATCCGGCCCTTGGCGCTGTCGGCCGGGTAGTGGGTGTGCAGGTAGTCTGCCAACTCCGAGCCGTGATTAGGCCCCGCCACCGACGTCACCGAAGCCACCCATTCCGGGCGTTTGGCCGCTGCGTAACGGGCGGTGAGCGAGCCCTGGCTATGGCCGATCAGGTTGACCTTGTCGGCGCCGGTCTGGCGGCGTATCTGCTCGATCTGCGCCAGCAACTGCTCGCCGCGCACCTCGCTGGAATTGAGCGGCGCCACTTGCACCGCAAACACCTGCGCCCCGCCGGCACGCAAGGCCGGAACGATGCCGTACCAGTACGGGTACAGCAGCAGCCGTACAAACCCGAGCATGCCTGGCACCAAAACCAGGGGATAACGTGTAGCCAATGTCTGCGTCATAGGGGCAAACGTCCTTGAAAGAGGCGATTAGGCTGATCCTAGACCAGCCCTGCCGCCACCGATATGACACCCGGCAACATCCGATAAAACTTTTTGCGCCGCACAGCACTCACAACTTGGAGCGATCACACCCCGAGAGTGTGGCGCAAAACCGGATTAGCCTCAGGAGATTGAAATGACTGACATGCATTTGTCTGACGTAAGCACCCTTCGCGAACGGGCACGCAAGAATGTGGAAAACGGCGCGGTGACCGAAGGCTACAGCGCCGACCGCGAAGAGATCCTGCGTCTGCTCAATGAGTCGCTGGCCACCGAACTGGTCTGCGTGTTGCGCTACAAGCGCCACTACTTCATGGCCAGCGGCCTGAAAGCCAGCGTCGCCGCCGATGAGTTCCTGGAGCACGCCAACCAGGAACTGGAACATGCCGACAAACTGGCCGAGCGCATCGTGCAACTGGGCGGCGAACCCGAGTTCAACCCGGACCTGCTGTCCAAGAACTCCCACGCGCAGTACGTAGCCGGCACGACCTTGAAGGAAATGGTCTACGAAGACCTGGTGGCCGAGCGCATCGCGGTGGACAGCTATCGCGAGATCATCCAGTACATCGGCGAGAAAGACCCGACCACCCGCCGCATCTTTGAAGACATCCTGGCCCAGGAAGAAGAGCACGCTGACGATATGGCGGACATTCTCAAAGACCTGTAAGGCTGCCAGCACAGCTAACAACGGTGGGAGCGGGCTTGCTCGCGAGAGCGGTGTATCAGTCAGCATTTTTAGCGACTGAGCCACCGCTATCGCGGGCAAGCCCGCTCCCACATTGAGCTATCGGTTTCTTCGGTTAGCCTTTCACCGTTTTCGGTGCCTTGCCTTCCCGCATCTGCTGCAACAGCGGCACGCACTGGTTCGGCTCATCCCCACTCGGCGCCACCAGCGCCAGCAAGCCCGCCGCAGGGGCGACGATCACACCCAGCGCCACCATGCCTGCGCCACGCAACAACAGTGGCACCGTCTTGACCCCGGCATTGGGCTTGATAAACGGCCCGTTGACGTACAACGGCGAGCGCAGCGAGAACAGGCGAAAGCCCTTGGACTCTGGGCTGATCGTCAGGTCCAGCTGTTCGCTGGCCATGTTCGCGGTGCCGTCGATGTAGATGATCGCGTTCTCGGTATCGAATACAAACAGGCGGGTGGTAGCCAGGCCGGTCTTGATGCCGAAATCTGCCGCCGCGCAGTTGATCTTCACTTCCTTGTCGCCAAACAGTTTGCCAATCACATAGTTGCCCACGTTCAGCCCGGCGATTTCCATCAAGCCACGGCTGATGGCTCCGTCGTTGATGAGCATTTTCAGATCGCCATTGGCACTGCCCAGCAACGCTGCCACCGAGTTGCCGCGCCCGGCGATATCGGCATCGCCATTGAGCTCGCCGAAGCTGGTCTTCATCGGTTCAAAGGTGGGGAACAGTTGCTTGAGCTTGAAGTTGCGCGCCGTCAGTTTCGCCCGGCCTTCCAGCGGGGTGATGCGGCCATTGAGGCGAATCTGCGCATCGAGCTTGCCGCCCGCCACACCGAAACGCAGGGGTTCGAGGCTCAGTTGGCCGTCGTTGAGCACCAGGTGCGTGTAGAGGTCGGTAAAGGGCAATTCGGCACTGTGGACGATGCGTTTGCCGGTGAACTCGACATCCGCGTCCATATCGCGCCAGCGCTCGGTGCGGAACTCCTCCACCGGCAACACCTTGGTCGCCGGTTGCTTGCTTTCACCGCCACGAGCTTTTTGCTTGGCATTGGAGTCGGCACCGATCAGCGGCGCGAGGTCGGCCAGCAGCAGTTGATTGGACACCAACGCGCCGCTGAGCTTGGGCCGTGGCTGACTGGCGACATAGGCCAGGTCGCCGTGGATGTCGCTGTTGCCGATCTTGCCGTTGAAGTTCTCATAGCGGAACGACGCACCGCCGGCCTCCTGCAACTTGGCGATCAGGCGCCCATCGGTGGAATAGGCCGGCGAGTCCGGCAGGGTCACGCCAGTCAGTGGGTAAAGGTTGCCCAGGCTGGTACCGGACAGTTTCAGGCGCAGGTCCAGGGCGCCGAGGTTCAGTGGGTCGGTCAGGGTGCCGGCCAAGGCAATACTGGTATCACCGATTTTCGCCTGGGCTTGCAGGGGGAATGGCTTGGCAGCGTCCTGCAGGGCCAGCAGCCCGCCGATCTTGCCGCTGCCCGCGAGTTTCTGGCCGTGGTACTGGCCGCTGACCTTGAGGCCGAAGGCATAGTCCTGGGGTGTCGCGCCCTGCTCCAGGGCCTTTTTGGCATCGCGCTCGCCGACGATTTCGCTGAATGCGATGGGTTTGCCCAGGAGGTCGATCAGCACATCGAGACGGGTCTTGAGGGTCTGGTCGTCGAGGGTCACGTGGCCCTTGTCGAAACCGATGGCACCGATATCCACCACCCAGTTGGACGGTTCGGCATTCGGATCCTTGGGATCAAAGGTGAAGGTCCAGTTGGCGCGGCCATCGGCCAGGCGCTGCAGCTCGGCGCTCGGTTCGGTCAGGTCGATGCGCGGGATCACCACGCGCTGGGCCAGCAAGGCCAAGGGCGAGATGCGCAGTTCAACGCGCTTGAGGGTGACCATTTGCGGTTTTTTCGACCACTCGGGGTTGCCCAGGCTCAGGTCTTCGGCCACCACATGGGGCCACGGCACCCAGGCGCGCCAACCGCCCTCGTCCGGCTCGCGCTGCCAGACCACCGCCAGGTTGCCATTGATGGCAAAGGCGCGATGCAGCTCTTCGGAGACTTTGGCATTGAGTTGCGGCTTGATCCGGTTCCAATCGAAGAACACCAGGATCAGTACCACTGCGGCGATCAGCAGGACGAAGCAAGCACTGCTCCAGGCGAGAATTTTACGAGTGCGCGTCATTGCACAGGGCTCCTGATTACGACTGCGCGTGCCACGGGCCACGCGCGCAAGGGCTAAAGCTTATATGGCTACGACTGGCAAATGGCCTGGGGGTTTAACCGCAGAGGGCAATTAGCAGTGAAAAGCGTTTTTTCTGACTAATCCGACAGCTTCTTTCATCAATGACGCACCATTGTTACCCACGCCCGTGTCGAAAATACCCACCTCGGTGCAAAAGCGCGTGCTTGAGAGCCGCGATTTAGAGCCTCGGCGCAGAACAATCAATTCTGTTGATTATTACCATTGCGTTTATGAACTTTTATATCGAGATATCGAGAGTAGCATTGGCTCCGTACCCACTTTATCGCCCTCCCAAGGAGCCACTCTCATGAAACGCCAATTACTGCTCAGTGTTGCACTCTCCGTCCTGGCCACCAGCGCTTTTGCCCTGCCAGCCGCAGAACAAGCCATCCCACAAGCCAAGGCTGACGCCGCGCACATCAGCCAGACCGTTGCCGAAGGTGGCCGCGATCGCCTGGAACAGAAAGGTCTGGTTGAAGGCGGTTCCGACCGTCTGCAAGAGCGCAACGCCGTCGCCGAAGGCGGTCGCGATCGCCTGGAACAGAAAGGCCTGGTTGAAGGCGGTTCTGAGCGTCTGCAGAAACGTGAATTCGTAGCCGAAGGCGGCCGTGATCGCCTGGAACAGAAAGGTCTGGTTGAAGGTGGCTCGGACCGCCTGCAACAGCGCGAATTCGTTGCCGAGGGCGGCTCCGACCGTCTGGATGACATGCATAAAGCTACGAGCTAAGCCCGTGCCGGCCCTGAAAAAAGCCCGATCCCCAGTGATCGGGCTTTGACTTTGTGGGACCTGCCCCCCTTTTGCCCTGTTTCAAGTTCGACGCCGGTAAAGTTGTTTTGCTAGAGTGCGTCGCTGTCCTTGTCTACAAAGCCCAGCTGCCAATGCTCCCCCGCGCCGAACAGAAGCAACAGACCCGCCTTGCCTTGATGGACGCAGCCCGCCATCTGATGGAGGGTGGCCGTGGGTTTGGTAGCCTGAGCCTGCGTGAAGTGGCAAAGAGCGCCGGCATCGTGCCCACCGGTTTTTACCGTCACTTTGCCGATATGGACCAACTGGGCCTGGTGCTCGTCAGTGAGGTCGGCCAGACCTTCCGCGCCACCATCCGCCTGGTACGCCACAACGAATTCGTCATGGGCGGCATCATTGATGCCTCGGTGCGGATCTTTCTCGATGTGGTGGCGGCCAACCGTTCACAATTCCTGTTCCTGGCCCGCGAGCAATACGGCGGTTGCCTGGCCGTGCGCCAAGCCATCGGCGCGCTGCGCGAGGACATCACCTCGGACCTGGCAGCCGACCTGACGCTGATGCCCAAGCTCCAGCACCTGGATGCCGACGGTTTGCATGTGATGGCCGACCTGATCGTCAAGAGCGTGTTCGCCACCCTGCCCGACATCATCGACCCGCCCGCCGCCGCCCTGCCGCCGCATCTCACGCCCCAGGCCAAGATCACCCAGCAACTGCGCTTTATCTTTATCGGCCTCAAGCACTGGCAAGGCCTGGGCAGCACCGAGTAGCGCGGTCAACGCACCGTGTGAAAACGCTTGGCGGTGGTGTAGTTCTTCTTCCAGTAGTTGTTGGCCAGGGAGTCGATGCGGATGCTCTTGCCCTTGCGCGGCGAATGAATGAACTTGCCCTCACCCACATAAAGGCCGACATGGCCGACCTGGCTGCTGCCATTGGCCTTGAAAAACACCGCATCGCCGGGCTGCAGCGCATCACGCTTGATCGTCGCCGCCGTTGACCGGTGCATCGCCGCCGTGGTGCGCGGGATGACAATATTGGCCTCGGTCTTGAACAGATAGACCAGCAACCCGCTGCAATCGAACCCCTGCTCCTGGGAGCTGCCGCCCCACTTGTACGCGGTGCCCAGCAACTCATGGGCGCGGTCGACCACACTCTCGATGGTGGGTTGCGGCACGGCCTGCAACGATGAACTGAAAGGGGCCAGGGAAGTGGTGCGCTTATTGAAGTTGGCCGAAGCCGATGAGGTGATGCCAAACAGACCGACCATGACTACACATAAAAATGACTTAAACATGAGGAACGTCGCAATGGATTAAACACGGGGGCGAAATCCTAGTGAAACGACGCGTAGAAATATGAGCGAGGAATCCCCTATGCGCGTAGGAGCAATCCCAAATCAACCCTGGGACAAGTAGCTGAAGGAAACGCCCTGCAAAACAGCTGGCGGGGCCCGCCAAAACCGCCCAATTCGGGTGCTTGCGCAGCCCATGACGCACCACAATGAATCACTCCCTCACCCCCCCCTCGCCCCGTTTAGTGGCGCAACGCCCCAGACCTACGGCGTTTTCCTACGTCCAGCAGGGTTGGCAAGCCCCTTGCTCTAGCCTGTTTATCGCTCATAGCTGGAAGCTTCCTGATGCTGGTGATCCACCGCCGAATCGCCCCCCAACCCACCTGGGCCGCAGAGTTGCTGCTGAACTTCGAAGCCCGCAGCAAAAGCCGCCTGCGCTGTTTCAGTGCCGAGGGAGAAGACGTCGGCCTGTTTCTGGAGCGCGGTCAGCCGCCGCTGCACGATGGGGAATTCCTACAGGCTGAAGACGGACGTGTCGTACGTGTCTGCGCGCGCCCTGAACAACTGCTGCACGTAACCTGCAGCAGCGCCTTCGAGCTGACCCGCGCGGCCTATCACTTGGGCAACCGCCATGTGGCCCTGCAAGTGGGTGACGGCTGGCTGCGCCTGCTTGATGACTACGTGCTCAAGGCCATGCTCGAGCAATTGGGGGCCCATGCCGAAACCCTCGAAGCACCGTTCCAGCCCGAGCACGGCGCCTACGGTGGCGGTCATCATCACTCACGCCACGGTGACGAAGACTTCAACTACCCGCCCAAACTGCATCAGTTCGGCGTGCGCCTGTGAACCCGGCCTGGGCGCTGTTGCGTCTGGCCAGTCCGCAATTGCCGATTGGCGGCTACAGCTATTCCCAGGGCCTGGAAATGGCCGTGGACAATGCCCGTGTCAGCGATGCCGACAGCGCCCGACGCTGGATCAGCGACCAACTGCTACTCAACCTCGCACGCTTCGAAGCGCCGCTGTTGCTTGCCCAGTGCCAGGCCGCCGCCGACCAGGACTGGGCGCGCCTGCGCCAGCTCTGCGAAGAGCATCGTGTCAGCCGCGAAACCCGCGAGCTGTTCCAGGAGAGCCGGCAAATGGGCTACTCCCTGCAACAACTGCTCAACGGTCTGCCGGAACTGGATGACGCAGCGCGCCGCTTTCTCGACGCCACCCCCGAACCCCACCTGGCCCTGGGCTGGGCACTTGCCGCGCGCGCCTGGGCGATCAGCCCCGAGGATGCCCTGGCCGCCTGGCTGTGGAGCTGGCTGGAAAACCAGTTGGCGGTGCTGATGAAGACCCTGCCCCTGGGCCAGCAGGCCGCCCAACGCCTGACCAGCGAGCTGCTGCCGTTGCTGCAACAAGCCCAGCAGGACGCCCGCCAGTGCGATCCCCATCACGTTGGCAGCGCCGCGTTCGGCCTGTCCCTGGCATGCATGGCCCACGAGCGCCAGTACAGCCGCCTGTTCCGTTCCTAGGAGAAACCCATGAACACACAACCTCTGCGCGTCGGTATCGGCGGCCCCGTTGGCTCCGGCAAGACCGCCCTGACCCTGGCGCTGTGCCTGGCCCTGCGTGATCGCTACAACCTGGCGGTGGTCACCAACGACATCTATACCCGCGAAGACGCCGACTTCCTGGTGCGCAACCAGGCCCTGGCACCCGAGCGCATCATCGGCGTAGAAACCGGCGGCTGCCCGCACACGGCGATTCGCGAAGACGCGTCGATCAACCTCGAAGCCGTGGATCAACTGAACCGGCGCTTCCCAGGCCTGGACCTGATCCTGGTGGAGTCGGGCGGCGACAACCTGTCGGCCACCTTCAGCCCCGAGCTGTCGGACCTGACCATCTATGTGATCGATGTGTCGGCCGGCGACAAGCTGCCACGCAAGGGCGGGCCGGGGATCTGCAAGTCGGACCTGTTGGTGATCAACAAGATCGACCTGGCGCCTCTGGTCGGCGCCTCGCTGGAACTGATGAACAGCGACACCCAGCGCATGCGCGGCGGCAAGCCGTTTGTCTTCAGCAACCAGAAAACCGGCGTCGGCCTGGAAGAAATCGTCGCCTTTATCGAACGCCAGGGCCTGCTGACCGCAGCCTGATCCCTTACCAAGGAGCTGTTTATGAGCCTCAACAAACTGTTTGCCGCCGCCACCCTGCTACTGGCCCCGGCCCTGGCCTTTGCCCATCCGGGCCACGGCGACAATGGCCTGGTGGCCGGCATCAGCCATCCCCTCGGCGGGCTGGACCATCTGCTGGCGATGCTGGCCGTCGGCCTATGGGCGGCGCAGCAACAAGGGGCGGCGCGTTGGGCGCTACCGTGTACGTTTGTCGGCACCATGCTGCTCGGCGGCGTGCTGGGGTTTGAAGGGTTGGCCTTGCCGGCCCTGGAAAGCGGGATTGCCGCGTCGGTACTGGCCCTGGGCCTGGCGGTGGCCTTGGCGATTCGCCCGCCGGTGGCGCTGGCCGTGGCCGCAACAGCGGTGTTTGCCCTGTTCCATGGCGTGGCCCATGGCCTGGAGCTGCCGGACATGACCAGCCCTTGGGCGTATGCAGCCGGGTTTGTCGGGGCGACGGCGGTGCTGCACGCGGCCGGGTATGCGCTGGTGCGCTTCTTGCCGGCTGCGGCGGCGCCGCTGGTGCGGCTGGCGGGCGCGGCTTCGGCGGCGACCGGGGTCTGGTTGCTGGCGGGCTGAGCCTTGCGGTGCCTGTAAGGGATCCATCGCAGGCAAGCCAGCTCCCACATTTGAAGGGGTTCACAACTCAAAAATGGGGAGCGGGCTTGCCCGCGATAACGCTCGCACAGACACCACTGTTCTCAAGCCTGCTACCATGCGCGGCAAACACCCCTGCCGTGACGACGCCAGCCGATGCCCATCGCTCCAAGCTCCGCCCACAAGCCTCAATTGAACGCCGTGCTCACGCACTTCAACGACCTGATCGTGCCGCTCTGGCAGGGTCCGGGCTGGAATGCCGAGCTGGCGTTGCCCTATGAGGCGCTGGACGCCGACCATCGCCCCTTGCCCCCGCAACGCTACCGCGCCATGGCCTGTGCCCGGCAGTTGTATGTGTTTGCCAGCCTGATCGGCGAGCCAGGCAAAGCGTTTGCGCAAGAGCGCGCTGCGGCGTTGTTTCGCTCGCTGCAACGGCACTTCCATGACGCCGAGCACGGCGGCTGGTTCTACAGCATCGACCCCCACGGCAATCCGCTGGACCAGCGCAAAGACCTCTACACCCACGCGTTTATCATCTTCGCCTGCGCCCATTACTGGGCCAAGGTCCGCGAGCCGTTGGTGGAGTCGGTGCTCAATGCCGCCCTGGAAGTAGTCGCCGAGCGCTTTGCCACGGGCGACGGCCTGTATGAGGCGGTCCTGGAGCGTAACTGGTCGTCCCTCAAGTCCGGCCCGCTACAGAACCCGCTGATGCACCTGGCTGAAGGCTTCCTCGCCACCCTCGCGGTGCGTGAAGACGCGGCAGTGCAACAGGCCCTGCTGGCACTGGCGACGGCCATGCAGCAGCGCTTTATCGAGCGCCAGCATGGCGTGATGATGGAGAAACCCCTGGGCGCTGTGGATAACTGGTTCGAGCCGGGGCATCAGTTTGAATGGTTCTTCCTGCTGGAGTCCTCGCCCCTGCTGCGCGGCACTGCGCTGCATGCCTCGCTGAGCCGGGCATTTGCCTATGCCGAGCAAACCGGTGTGGATAACCTCACTGGCGCCGTCAGCGGCATGTTGGCGCTGGACGGCAGCGTGCGTGACGCCACCCAGCGCATCTGGGCCCAGGCCGAGTACCTGCGGGCACTGACCTTGCGCCCGGGCAGCGCGGCGGTGCTGGAGCGCCAGTTGCTGGCGTTGCAGCAGCATTTCCTGCATGCCAGGGGCTGGAATGAGTGCCTGGATGCCAAGGGTGAGGTGAGCCGGCGGGATATGCCGTCGACTACGCCTTACCATTTGGCTACCTGCTATCAGGGGTTGAGCGAGTTTCTCGGCTGATTTTCCCGGCCCCATCGCAGGCAAGCCAGCTCCCACACTTGAACGGTTTCCATCGTTGGAACGCAGTCGAATGTGGGAGCTGGCTTGCCTGCCAGAGCCTCACCTCGGTCTAACGGCCGATCACGCAATCCACTTGCGATCCCCAGTAAAACTGATCGTCAGCCACCGCGCCTTGTCCGGCGCGCCCAGCCCTGTGGATATCTCTTCACGTAGCCCGTCGAGCGTCGCAACCTTATCCACCGGGTAATCGGCCGGCAACACCACATGGATCTCGATAAACCGCGCCCGCCCGTGTTTCTGCACGTAGGACACGTAATCCTCGAAACCATGCCGGGCCTGGGCCGCATCCATCACTTCGCGCACCTTGTCGTCCAACTGGTCCGGGGCAATCCCCAGCACGTCGCGCAAGGCCGGGCGCAGGATCTTCAAGGCCGGCGCCAGCATGCTCAGGGCCAGCAGGATCAGGATCAAGGGGTCGACATACACCGCCCACTCGCCGTAGCCCTGGGACTTGAGCAACAACGCGGCCAGGAAGCTCACCAGCAGGCCCACGGAGAGCATCGCGTCCACCAGCCAACTGATATTGTCGAACTGGATCAGCGACGACTGCAGCTTGCGGTTGCGGTGGCGCACATAGAAGAAGTAGGCGAACTCGACCACGGTAAACACCGCGGCGTAGATGATCACCAGCCCCAACTCGATCTCGCGCCCGCCATTGATAATGCCGAACACCCCGTTGAGAAACGCGTAGATGGCGATCAACAGCAGGAAACTGCCCTCGATCAGCAGCACCATGGGTTCCAGGTGCCAGTAGCCGAACTGGAAGCGGTCATTGCTTTTCTTGGCGATCAGCTTGGCCGTGATCAGCATCAGCACCTTGATAAAGGTCGCGATCAGCGAGAAAAAGCCATCGAATAAAATGGATTGGGCGCCTGATATCACACCCGTGACAATCCCGGCGATCGCCACGGCGAACATCAGGATGGTCGATTGTTTGAGCAGTGCCTGCTCACCTCGGTTACTCACATATCCTCCTGTCAAAACCTTTAAACCGCTGGTTGCGGTGGGGTTTTCAGGAGTGGAGTGTACCTTATGTCGCCTTTTGGCCGATTTGCCGCCTTCGCCGGCAACCCCGGCTCCCCCATTTGATTGCATTTCAGAAGAGGGAGCCGCGCTGCGACGATTCGACTTGCCCGCGCTGCAGGCGGCGCGGTGCTAAACCTTATTTAGCCCCACGCTCAATCGCAAACCCTGCCCAGGTCTGGCTGACCGGCATCAGCTCCAGGCGGTTGATGTTCACATGCGCCGGGGTGTTCATCACCCAGAAGATGGTGTCGGCAATATCTTGCGGCTGGATCGGCTCGGCGCCCGCATAGGTGGCGTCGTAACGCGCCTGGTCACCGCCGAAGCGCACCAGGGAGAACTCGCTCTCGCACAGGCCCGGCTCGATGTTGGTCACGCGTACGCCGGTGCCTTGCAGGTCGCAGCGCAGGTTCAGGGAGAACTGTTTGACGAACGCCTTGGAGCCGCCATACACGTGGCTGCCCGGGTACGGGTAGTTACCGGCGATGGAGCCCAGGTTGATGATCCCGGCGCCACGACCATGGGCGATCAGGCGCGGCAGCAGCAGGCTGGTAGTGGTCAGCAGGCCCTTGATGTTGGTGTCGACCATGGTTTCCCAATCGTCGAGGCTGCACTTGGGCGCCGGGTCGGTGCCCACGGCCAGGCCGGCATTGTTGATCAGCCCACGCAGTTTGCTGAACGATGGCGGCAGGTTGGCAATTGCCTCTTCCATGCCCTTGCGATCACGCACGTCCACCACCAGGCCATGCACCTCGGTCTGCTTGGAAAGCTCTTCGACCAGGGCATTCAAGCGCTCGGCACGCCGGCCGGTGAGCACCAGTTTCCAGCCAGCCTCGGCAAAGCGACGGGCACAGGCTTCGCCGAAACCTGAAGTTGCGCCAGTAATAAACAGCGTGTTGGACATGGTGTTCTCCTTGCGGGCATCGGGAAAAAATCAGCCAGCAGAATGCCCTTACGCCGCCGTTGCGGCAACCGCTATGCACATAACTTCATGCACACCTGATCATTTTTTAATCACTCCAGGTAAAGCCTTGTAAACCGTGGCCTGCAGCCATATGCGCGCAGGTTATCCACAGCTGCGCCCACAGTCTTTGGGGGCAAGTACAAAACCCTCCAGGCCGCTATGTACAAGGCCTTCAGGGCGATTCAAAAAGTTTTTTGCTTGACCTTGGGCGGGCCATATGTAGGCCCCTGCGGGAGGATGAGTCGGGATGCATGGCTCCAGGCCAGTAAATCCGGCCTCTACACCAGTCTTTCCAGAGTTTAACCACAGACTTATCCACAGGCTTGAAGGTCATGTTTCGGTCATATACCTGTGTCTATGAACAGGTTGACAAAACCTGCGACACTCCACAAAAAAGCCCCTGATCAAAAAACAACCATAGCGCTACAGGCCGCGTAGATAAAGGCTTGCAGCCAGCTACTCCCATGTTACCCACAGCCGGTTCCACAGTGGATGGGGACAAGTCATTTGTGTGACAAAACAGGGATTTGCGGCGGCTATATGTCGCGCTTGAGGAGGTGTGTGGATTTGTTTTCCACAATTTGCCGGAGGGCCTGTGGACGACCGAAAAATGCAGGCGCCCGCTGATCATTCCCACGCTTCGCGTGGGAATGCCGCCAAGGACGCTCTGCGTCCCAAAGCGTGACGCGGAGCGTCACAGGATGCGCTCCCACGCAGAGCGTGGGAGCGATCAG
The DNA here is from genome assembly GCF_030687625.1 of Pseudomonas sp. FP2294. Classification (NCBI taxonomy): domain Bacteria; kingdom Pseudomonadati; phylum Pseudomonadota; class Gammaproteobacteria; order Pseudomonadales; family Pseudomonadaceae; genus Pseudomonas; species Pseudomonas sp. FP2294. The sequence continues at coordinate 590,382 of NZ_CP117441.1, read as the reverse complement.
GCCGGGTTAGTGCCCGCCGAGGTAGGCGTTGCGCACTTCCTCGTTCACCAGCAACTCCTTGCCGGTGCCGGTCAAACGGATTTCGCCGTTGACCATCACATACGCCCGGTCAGACAGGCGCAACGCATGGTTGGCGTTCTGCTCCACCAGGAAGATGGTCATCCCGGTGGCGGCCAGCTCGCGCAAGGTGGCGAAGATCTGCTTCACCACAATCGGCGCCAGCCCCAGGCTCGGCTCATCGAGCAGCAACAGCTTGGGTCGGCTCATCAATGCCCGGGCAATGGCGAGCATTTGCTGTTCGCCACCGGACATGGTCATCGCCCGCTGGTTACGCCGCTCCTTGAGCCGTGGAAACAGCTCGAACATGCGCTGCATATCTTCGCTGGCGTGCTTGTCGCCAATGGGGATGGTGCCCATCAGCAGGTTTTCCTCGACGGTCATGTCCGGGAACACCCGCCGCCCTTCCGGGGACTGGGCGATGCCGTTGGAGGCGATGTAGTGGGACGACTTGTGGGTGATGTCCACGCCCTGGTAGAGGATCTGCCCGGACTCGGCGCGCGGCTGGCCGAAGATCGACATCAGCAGCGTGGACTTGCCCGCGCCGTTGGAGCCGATCAGGCTCACCGTCTCACCTTCGTCGATGTGCAGCGAGACTTTTTTCAGGGCCTGGATCGGGCCGTAAAACACGTCCAGGTCCTTCATTTCGAGGATAGGCGTACTCATACCAACTCCTCTTCATCGGCGCCCAGGTAGGCCGCAATCACTTTCGGGTCGTTACGGATCGCTTCCGGCCCGCCCTCGGCGATGACGTTGCCGTGGTCCAGCACCACGATGTGGTCGGAAATACTCATCACCATGCCCATGTCGTGTTCAATCAGCACCACTGTGAGGTCGTGTTCGTCGCGCAGCAGGCGAATCATCGCGCTGAGGGCTTCGGTTTCCTGGGGGTTGAGGCCCGCTGCCGGTTCGTCCAGGCAGATGATCTGCGGCCGGGTGCACATGGCACGGGCGATTTCCAGGCGGCGCTGCTGACCGTAGGAAAGCTCGCCGGCCAGGCGGTTGGCACAGTCCACCAGGTCCACCACTTCCAGCCAGTAGAAGGCGTGGTCCAGTGCATCGCTTTCTGCCTTGCGGTAGCCCTTGGTGTTGAGAATGCCCGCCAGCATGTTGCGGTTGACCCACATGTGCTGGGCCACCAGCAGGTTTTCCACCACCGACATTTCCTTGAACAGGCGAATGTTCTGGAACGTACGCGCCAGGCCGGCACGGTTCACCAGGTGGGTGCCGCCGAACATCTTGTAGTACACCCGGCTGAAAAAACTCTTGGGCGACACGAAGTCGGTGGGCTTGAAGCGTTCGCCGAGCAACTGGATCACGTTGGTCTGTTTGCCACGGATATTGAGTTCGATCTTGCCGCCGCTGGCTGTATAGAAGCCGGTCAGGCAGTTGAACACCGTGGTCTTGCCAGCGCCGTTGGGGCCGATCAGGGAGAAGATCGAGTTGCGTTCGACCTTGAGGCTCACATCGCTCAAGGCCTTGATGCCACCGAAGTGCATCATCAGGTGTTCCACGTTGAGGACCACTTCCTTGCTCATGGCGCTACCCCCTTGCGTGGTGTCACGCCGCTACGGCTGATCCGGATCAGGCCACGCGGTCGCCAGATCATCATCACCACCATCAACACGCCAAACAGCAGCACACGGTACTCGGAGAAGCTACGCAGCAGTTCAGGCGCCACGGTCAGCACGAACGCGGCAATCACCACGCCCACCGTCGAGCCCATGCCGCCCAGTACCACGATGGCGAGGATCAATGCCGACTCGAAGAAGGTGAACGAAGACGGGTTGACGAAGCCCTGGTAGCTGGCAAAGAACACCCCGGCCAGACCGGCCGTGGAGGCGCCGATGGTGAAGGCCGAGAGTTTGACCAGCACATGGTTCAGGCCCATGGAGCGGCAAGCGATCTCATCTTCACGCAGGGCTTCCCAGGCGCGACCCACTGGCATGCGGGTCAGGCGGTGCTTGATGTACAGCACGGCCAGCACCACCAGGAACAGCACGATGTAAATGAACAGAAATTTCACGTTGGGGTTGTAGGCGATGCCAAAGAACTCATGGAACGGCACCCCGCCTTCCTTGGCGCGCCGGCCGAACTCCAGGCCGAGGAAGGTCGGCGATGGCACCGGCATACCGTTCGGCCCGCCGGTAAACGACAGCCAGTTGTTGAGCACCAGGCGGATGATTTCACCGAAGCCCAGGGTCACGATGGCCAGGTAGTCACCGTGCATTCGTAACACCGGGAAGCCGAGTATGCACCCCGCCAACGCGGCCGCAATGGCCGCCAGCGGCAACACCGTCCAAAACCCCAGCCCGAGGTATTGGTACCCCAGGGCCAGGCCATAGGCGCCGATGGCGTAGAACGCCACGTAACCCAGGTCGAGCAACCCGGCCAGGCCCACCACGATGTTCAGGCCCAGGCCCAGCAACACGTAGATCAGCCCGAGGATCACCACGGTCAGCAGGTATTTGTTGGCAAAAAACGGAAAGACAATGGCGATCACGATCAGCGCCGGGATGATCCAGCGCAGCCGCGATTTGTAGTCCGGCGCCAGCACATGCACCCCGGAGCCCGAGCTTTCAAAACCCTGGAGGATCTTCAAGCCCTTGGGCGTTTGCAGGAACAGGCTCATGACCAGCCGCCCGGCCATGACGATGGCGACCAGCAAGCCCACGCGGGCTGGCTCCAGGTTGAAGCTGTAGCCGTCCAGGACCACGCCGACGATAGGGCCGAACACGATCAGGGAAATCAGCCCGGCGAGGACCGCATCAACCACACTTTTCTTGATATCAATAGATTTGGCAGCAGACATGTTTACACCTTCGCCACGAGAGGGCGACCAAGCAGGCCCTGGGGACGGAAAATCAGAATCACCACCAGCAGGGAGAAACTGAACACGTCTTTGTAGTCAGAGTTGATCAACCCCGAGAACAGCGACTCGGAAATCCCCAGGATGATCCCGCCCAGCATCGCCCCAGGCAGGGAGCCGATGCCGCCGAGTACCGCTGCGGTAAATGCCTTGATGCCGATGATAAAGCCGGCATAGAAGTCGAACGTGCCGTAGTTCAGGGTAATCAGCACACCGGCCAGGGCCGCCATGGCGGCACCGATGACAAACACGTAGGAAATCACGCGGTCAGTGTTGATCCCCAGGATCGAGGCCATCTTGCGGTCTTGCTGGGTCGCACGGCACATGCGGCCGAGCTTGGTGTACTTGATGATGTAGGTCAGCAGCGCCATACCGGCAAAGGCTGCGACCAGGATAAACACCTTGGTGTAGGTCAACTGGACGAACCCGGTGCCGATATCGACGCGCCAGGCGCCGGCCAGCAGGGTGGGAATGCCTTGTTGCTTGGCGCCCTGGGCGATCTGCGCGTAGTTCTGCAGGATCAGCGAAATCCCGATGGCGCTGATCAGCGGGGCCAGGCGCGTGGAGTTACGCAACGGTTTGTAGGCGACACGCTCGATGACCCAACCGTAGACGCCCGTGACGACAACGGTGAACACCAGGGTGCCAAGAATGAGCAGCGGGAAGGATTCGAGGCCGAAGTAAGCCAGCAGTGCCAGACTGATCGCCGCGAGGTAAGCGGAAATCATATAAACCTCGCCGTGGGCGAAGTTGATCATGCCAATGATGCCATAGACCATTGTGTAGCCGATGGCGATCAGGCCATAGACCGACCCGAGGGTCAGACCGTTGACCAGTTGCTGCAGGAAAATACCATCCATAACGCAATCTCACGCGGTGAGAACCTGCACACCGTGGGGTGTGCGGTCCTTCTGGAGGAAAAGACAGATCTGGTGCCGGACGCAATGGCCCGGGCAACCGCGATCCAGTGTGGGAGCTGGCTTGCCGGCGATAGCGGTCTCACATTCAACACAGGTGCTGGCTGTCAGTCCGTCATCGCGGGCAAGCCCGATTCCCACAAGGGGTCGGTGGTGGCTGGTTGATTACTTCTGCTTTTCCAACTGGTGGTATTTGCCGTCCTTGTCCCACTGGTACACCACGTAGTCGGAGACTTTCAGGTCACCCTTGGTATCCCATTCTTTCTTGCCCATCACGGTTTGCACCGGGTTGGCCTTGAGCCACTTGGCTGCATCTTCGCCCTTGTTGGACTTGGCGCCGTTGAAGCCGGCGGCCAGGGCCTGGATCGAGGCGTAGGCGTACAGGGTGTAGCCTTCAGGCTCGGTGCCATTTTTGCGGAACTCTTCCACCACGGCCTTGCTGTCTGGCAGCAGGCGCGGGTCGGCGCCGAAGGTCATGTAGACGCCATTGACGTACTGCGCACCACCGGCGGTCGCCACCAGTTCGTCGGTCACGACACCGTCGTCGGACATGAACTTGACGTCGTTGAGGCCGGCTTCACGGATCTGGCGTACCAGTGGACCGGCTTCCGGGTGCAGGCCGCCGAAGTACACAACGTCGGCACCCAGCGAGCGGATCTTGGTGACCAGGGCGCTGAAGTCTTTTTCGCCACGGGTCAGGCCTTCTTCCAGCACCGGCTTGACGCCGCGCTTGGTCAACTGGGCGGCGGTGGCATCGGCCAGGCCTTTGCCGTAGGTGTCCTTGTCGTTGATGACCGCGACTTTCTTGCCCTTGAGCACGTCGACGATGTAGTCGCCGGCCACGATGCCTTGCTGGTCGTCACGCCCGCACATACGGAACATGGCCGCCAGGCCACGCTCGGTCACTTGTGGGTTGGTGGAGCCTGGAGTGATAGCGATGATGCCCGCTTCGTCGTACACCTCGGAGGCTGGAATGGTGTTGGACGAGCAGAAGTGGCCGACCACGCCGATCACTTTGTCCTGGTCGGCCAGGCGGTTGGCCACGGCCACGGCCTGCTTGGGTTCGCACGCATCGTCACCGGCCACCAGCTTGATCTGTTCGCCGTTGATCCCGCCCGCCTTGTTGATCACATCGGCTGCCGCCTGGGCACCTTTCATGTACTGCTCACCGAAGGCTGCGTTGGCGCCCGTCATCGGCCCCGCCACGCCAATCTTCACATCAGCTTGAACAAACGTAGAAACACCCAGCGCGGCAGCTACCGCGAGGGCCAGGAAACCTTTCTTGTAAAACGTCTGGGACATGAGTGGTGCTCCGAGTTTTTTGTTGAATGGGCACTGCAATTTCACTTCAAACTTTCACTTGAAACCTTCACCGGAAAGCTGAGAGCAAGCGGCGTGCCATTGCGTTTTTATATTTCAAAAAGACACGGTGTCATTGTTATTACAGGCGTTTCGGTGCCTTTTTGCCGGGACGTGCAACCCTCTGGAACGCAGAGGTGCAACCAAAGGCCCGAAAGAGTGAAACCCGCCGATTGGACTGATGTCAGCCAGCCATCAAGCGCCCCTTCGGACATCTGTAACCACGCGCGTAACGGAAGTGCACATTTACAGTGCGTCACTGCTACGACTCGCACCAATACAGATTAGTAGCCGGCTAAGAAAACGCCGGCTTTTGGGCGGTATTTCGCTGATCAGATGACAATTCGCAGGCATTGGCCGGCGTGATACAACGAAAACCCGGCTTCATACAGGCAACTGCGCAGGCCCACCCCGGCCAGAGGCTGCATCGGTGCAAACGGAATCGGCAGAGCCTGGGGATCCTGGTGACACAGGTAGTCGGCAAATGCCTTACCCACCACCGTCCCGGTGGTCACGCCACGCCCGTTGTAGCCAGTGACGGCCACCAACCCGGGCGCGGGCTCGAACAGCCGCATCAGATGGTCCGGGGTAAAGGCGATACAGCCGGTCCAGGTGTATTCCCAGTCCACCGCCTTGAGGTACGGGAAATAGTGCTGCTGCACACGGTCGGCCCAGGCCTTGAGGAACCAGGCGGGCTTCTGGTTACCGTTGCCCAGGCTGCCCAGCAACAGACGCCCGTCGGCATCACGCCGGATACTGCTCAGCACCTGACGGGTATCCCAGGAACCCTGGCCGCCCGGCAGGATTTGTTGCGCGGCGGCATCGGTCAACGGCGCGGAGGCTACCTGATAGTAATAACCGGGGAAAAAGTTGCGCCGCAGCTCGGTCCATTCACCTTCGGTGTAGGCGTTGGAGGCGATCACCACTTGTGCAGCCTGCACCGCGCCCTGGGCAGTTTGCACAGACCAGTGCTGCCCCTGGCGCTCCAGTTGGGTCACCGAGGAATGATCGAACAATTGCCCACCCAGGCCCACGGCTGTATGGGCCAGGCCGCTGGTGTAGGCCATCGGGTTCAAGGTACCGGCACGCCGGTCGAGCAAGGCGGCGGCGATCTTTCGGGTGCCGGTGGCCTCCTCGCACGCGGCCCCCGTCAACAGTTCGACCGGTGCACCACGGCGCTTCCACTGCTCCTCGCGGCTACGCAGGTCCGCTTCGCCACGGGCGTTGTGCGCCATGTGCAACGTGCCCTCGCGGCGCAGCTGGCAATCAATGTTGTATTTGTCGATCAGGCTGAACACCAGGGACGGTGCCGCACCGAGCATGCGGTTGAGCTGGCTGCCCACCGCCGTGCCGAAACCGGCCTCGATCTCGTCCGGAGGAATCCACATCCCGGCGTTGACCAGCCCCACGTTGCGCCCCGAACCGCCATGGCCGGTGCGATGGGCCTCCAGCACGCAGACACTTTTGCCTTGCTCCAGCAGGTGAATGGCCGCCGACAAACCGGTGATACCGGCGCCGATCACGCACACATCCACCTTGACCTCACCCTTGAGGGCGGCGCGATCCGGCCGGCCAGGGGTCAGTTGTTCCCACAAACACGCTTCGCGTAATGGCATTGCCAGACTCCGGGATCTAACCAACAACGCTTATTCTGAATTGCGAACCCAATCGGATGTGGGAGCTGGCTTGCCGGCGATAACGATGGTGAGTCCAATACCGCTATCGCCAGCAAACCAGCTCCCACATTGACCGCACCTGATTCAGTCGAAGGTAATGCCCTGGGCCAACGGCAGTTCCAGCGAATAGTTCACGGTGTTGGTCTGCCGGCGCATATACCCGCGCCACGCGTCCGAACCCGACTCACGCCCGCCACCGGTCTCTTTCTCGCCGCCAAACGCGCCGCCGATCTCCGCGCCACTCGGGCCGATATTGACGTTGGCGATCCCACAATCACTGCCCACTGCCGACATGAACTGCTCGGCCTCGCGCACATCGGTGGTGAAAATGCACGACGACAAGCCCTGCGGCACCGCGTTATTCAGGCGCAATGCCTCGCTGAAGTCCTTGTAGCCGACCACATACAGAATCGGCGCGAAGGTTTCACTGCACACCACATCGCTCTGCTCGGGCATTTCGACGATGGCCGGCGACACGTAGTAAGCGTTGGGGAACTGGTCCTGCAACTGACGCTTGCCGCCAAACACCTTGCCGCCTTCGCTCAAGGCCTGCTCCAGGGCGTCCTGCATGTTTTCAAAGCTGTGTTTGTCGATCAGCGGGCCGACCAGGTTGCCTTGCAGCGGGTGACCGATGCGCACCTTGGAATAGGCGGCCTTGAGGCGCGTGACGATTTCGTCCTTCACCGACTCGTGGGCGATCAGCCGGCGCAGGCTGGTGCAGCGCTGGCCTGCGGTACCGACCGCACTGAACAGGATGGCACGCACGGCCATGTCCAGGTCGGCGCTGGGACCGAGGATCATCGCGTTGTTGCCGCCCAGTTCCAGAATGCTGCGAGCAAACCGTGCGGCGACTTTCGGCGCCACTTCGCGGCCCATGCGCGTGCTGCCGGTGGCGCTGATCAGCGCCACACGCGGGTCGTCCACCAGGGCGGCGCCGGCATCGCGCCCGCCGATGACCACCTGGCAGAGATACGGCGGCGCGTCGCTGAAGTTTTTCGCGACACGTTCAAACAGTGCCTGACAGGCCAGGGCGGTGAGTGGGGTCTTTTCCGAGGGTTTCCAGATCACCGCGTTGCCGCACACCAGCGCCAGCGCCGTGTTCCACGCCCACACCGCCACCGGGAAGTTGAAGGCGCTGATCACACCCACCACGCCCAACGGGTGCCAGGTTTCACGCATATGGTGGCCAGGGCGCTCGGAGGCGATGGTCAAGCCGTACAGCTGACGCGACAGGCCCACGGCGAAGTCGCAGATGTCGATCATTTCCTGCACTTCACCCAGGCCTTCCTGGGTGATCTTGCCGGCTTCCCAGGACACCAGTTCGCCCAGGTCGGCCTTGTACTCACGCAGCAGGTCGCCGAACTGGCGCACCAGCTCACCGCGACGAGGCGCCGGCACCTTGCGCCAGGCGTCGAATGCATGCTCGGCGCGACTGACCTGCTGCTCGACCTCGGCCGCCCCTTCCCAGTGCACACTGGCGATGCGGCTGCCATCTATAGGTGAATGCACAGGCTGCTTCCCCGCCTGGTACAACGCCGGGTCTACACCGAGACGATCAAGCAATGCGGCAACCATGGGTCACTCCTTCAATCCACCAACAGAAAAATTGCGCCGTGGCCCGCACGACGATCCAGGCCTTATTTGTAGCTGGCCCAGGACTTGCCAACAAACGACGATTAGGCGAGATATCATTCCGTTTATTCATGCAAAACAAAAAAAGAGGCGTGCCGTGCTCAATAAAAGACATTTGCCCTCGATCACCGCCCTGCAGTGCTTCGAGGCCGTGACCCGCCACCTGAGCTTCACCCGCGCCGCCGAGGAACTGAACCTCACCCAGAGCGCCGTCAGCAAGCAGGTCGCACAATTGGAGGAGTTGCTGCAGCACCTGTTGTTTCGCCGGGTCCGCCGACGCTTGCAGATGACGCCGGCGGGCGACCTGTACCTGGTGGAAGTGCGCAAGATCTTGAGCCAGGTGGAGATGTCGACCCACTACCTGCGCTCCTACGGCGGCGAAACCGAAGTGCTGCGCGTATCGACGCCCTATACCTTTGGCGCGCGCTGGCTGGTGCCACGGCTCAAGGGCTGGCGCCTGCGCCACCCGCAGATCCACCTGGACCTGTGCAACGAGCAGACGCCGGACGAGTTGCTGCAAGGCAAGGCCGACCTGGCCTTCTACTTCGGCACAGGCGCAAGGCCTGGCACCGAAAGCCTCAAGCTGTTCAGCGAGGAACTGGTGCCGGTGTGCGCCCCCGACAGCCTGCCGGCCCAGCCCTTCAGCGACCCCACGCAACTGAGCGAGTTGGTGCTGCTGCAAAATGCCTCGCGCCCCCAGGGCTGGCATGACTGGTTCGCCAGCCTCGGCTACCAGACCGAGCACAGCTACCACGGGCCGCGCTTTGACACCTTCTATATGTGCATCCGCGCCGCGCAGGTAGGTTGTGGCGTGGCGCTTCTACCGCGTTTTTTGGTGGAAGAAGAGTTGGCAGACGGCAAGTTGGTGATCCCCTGGCAGCACGCAATGCCCAGCCAGGATGCGTACTACCTGGCGTATCCGGAGCATTCGGCAGAGGTGCCCAAGGTGCGGGATTTTGTGAAGTGGATGATGGAGCAGGTTGTTTAGCCCCTGGAATACCGCCATCGCAGGCAAGCCAGCGCCCACATTTGGAATGCATTCTCCTGTGGGAGCTGGCTTGCCTGCGATGACGCCAGAGGCCACGACAAAAAAACCTCTGGCAAAACAACACAGGTCTATGCGCCACTAGCGCCATTCTTGTCTGGAGATTCCCGTTATGAGCGAGAGTGTGTTTGCCGATCGCATCGTGCAGAACCTGCTCGACACCGACTTCTACAAGCTGACCATGATGCAGGCGGTGCTGCACAACTACCCCAACGTGGAAGTTGAATGGGAATTCCGTTGCCGTAACAGCGAGGACCTGCGCCCCTATCTGGCAGAAATCCGCTACCAGATCGAGCGCCTCGCCGAGTTGAGCCTGAGCCCGGACCAGTTGGGTTTCCTGGAACGCATCAGCTTTATGAAGCCGGACTTCCTGCGCTTCCTGGGTTTGTTCCGCTTCAACCTGCGCTATGTGCAGACCGGCATCGAGAATGGCGAGCTGTTTATCCGCCTGCGCGGCCCCTGGCTGCATGTGATCCTGTTTGAAGTGCCGCTACTGGCGATTGTCAGCGAAGTGCGCAACCGCTATCGCTACCCGACCATCATCCTGGAGCAGGCCCGCGAGCAGCTGTATCGCAAGTTCGACTGGTTGACCGCCAATGCCAGCAGCGACGAGCTGGCCGAGTTGCAGGTCGCGGACTTCGGTACCCGCCGGCGCTTCTCCTACCGCGTGCAGGAGGAAGTGGTGAATGTGCTCAAGCACGACTTCCCCGGCCGTTTCGTCGGCACCAGTAACGTGCACCTGGCCCGCGAACTGGACATGAAGCCCCTGGGCACCATGGCCCACGAATGGATCATGGCCCACCAGCAACTGGGCCCGCGCCTGATCGACAGCCAGATCGCCGCCCTCGATTGCTGGGTCCGCGAGTACCGTGGCCTGCTGGGGATCGCCCTGACCGATTGCATCACCACCGATGCCTTCCTCAGCGATTTCGATCTGTACTTCGCCAAGCTGTTCGACGGCCTGCGCCATGACTCCGGCGACCCGGTGCAGTGGGCCGAAAAAGCCATCGCCCATTACCACAAGCTGGGCATCGAGCCGATGAGCAAGACCCTGGTGTTCTCCGACAGCCTGACGCTGCCCAAGGCCCTGGAGATTTTCCGCGCGCTGCGCGGTCGGATCAATGTCAGCTTTGGCATCGGTACCAACCTGACCTGTGACATTCCAGGTGTGGAACCGATGAGCATCGTGCTTAAAATGACCGCCTGCAATGGCCAGCCCGTGGCGAAGATCTCCGATGAAGCGGGCAAGACCCACTGCACGGATCCGAACTTCGTCGCCTATTTGCGCCACGTTTTCAAAGTACCTGCCATCTCTAGCGAGGAGTGAATCATGCAAGCCGTACAGCGTGAGATTGCTGAACAGCTCAAGGTCCAACCACCGTTCCAGGACCACGCCGCCCTCGAAGCGGAAGTGGCCCGGCGGATTACCTTTATCCAGGACTGCCTGCTCAATTCGGGGCTCAAGACCCTGGTGCTGGGCATCAGCGGCGGCGTCGACTCCCTGACCGCCGGCCTGCTGGCCCAGCGGGCGATGAAAGAGCTGCGCGCGCTCAAAGGCGATGACGCTTACCGCTTTATCGCGGTGCGTCTGCCTTACGAGACCCAGTTCGACGAACACGATGCCCAGGCCAGCGTTGACTTCATCAACCCCGACGAACGCCACACGGTCAACATCGGCCCGGCGGTCAAGGCCCTGGCCAACGAAGTAGCGGCCTTCGAGGGTAAGGCGGCGGTGTCCCGTGATTTTGTACTGGGCAATACCAAGGCGCGGATGCGCATGGTCGCGCAATACACTATCGCCGGCGCGGCAAGTGGCCTGGTGATCGGCACCGACCATGCGGCGGAAGCGGTGATGGGGTTTTTCACCAAGTTTGGTGATGGCGCCTGCGACCTGGCACCGTTGAGCGGGCTGGTGAAAAACCAGGTACGGGCGATTGCCCGGTACTTTGGTGCGCCCGAGTCCCTGGTGGAGAAGATCCCGACAGCCGACCTGGAAGACCTCTCACCGGGCAAGCCGGATGAAGCGTCCCATGGCGTGACCTATACCGAAATCGATGCGTTCCTGCATGGCCAGCCGGTGCGTGAGGAAGCGTTCAGGATTATCTGCGAGACCTATCGCAAGACTGAGCACAAGCGGGTGATGCCGTTTGCGCCTTGAGGTGAGGCGGGTGGTTGTGTATTGATTGTCAGGCCGCTATCGCGGGCAAGCCCGCCCCCACAGTTGAATGTATTCATACATCAAAATGTGGGGGCGGGCTTGCCGGTGAGGAACGATAACGCGGTCTGTGGCCTTACTTCAGGGTCACAGTGCCTTTCATCATCGCGACGTGGCCAGGGAACGAGCAGAAGAACATGTACTTGCCGTCAGCCTTGAGCTTGGACACATCGAAGGTCACCGAGTCGGTCTCGCCAGCGCCGATGATCTTGGTGTGGGCGATGATGCGGGTGTCGTCTTTTTTCAGGTAGTTGTTGTCGATACCGGCGGCCATGCCCTCGGTTGCAACCGGCTGCATATCAGCCTCAGTGGTCAGCACCCAGTTATGGCCCATGACGTTCTTCGGCAGGTTGCCCGAGTGCTTCAGCTCAACGGTGAACGTCTTGCAGCTCTTGTCGATTTCAATGGCCTTGGTGTCGAAGGACATTTGATCGGTGGAGTCGACAGTGACCTTGCACTCTGCAGCGAGCAACTGGCCGCTGGCCAGAGTCAGCAGGGAAACAGCAACGATTTTGGCGAACATGTGAATCTCCAAGGCAGGGTTTAAAAAACGCATATGCGACAAGGGTGCCTGAGGCAGGCAGATGTTCCAATGATCTGAATCAACAGATTGTATACAACTTTAGGCTATCAGACTGATCGACAGAATCAACCGGCCAAAGTGCCGCACGTTGCCTATGATCGGCTCATCTTTCCTTCCTGGAGTCCGAGTCATGCACCTCAATAGCCTGTTATGCAGCCTGCTTGCCGCTTACGCCTGTGGCGCCAGCGGTACTTACGAAACGGTTAATGTCGACTAACGTTTAGTCAACAGAGACGATTCTGAAACCCGATTACCCCTTGGAGCCCGTTTAAAGGCAGAATACCCGCCGCTCAACCTCACCTTCGACCCCAGAGGATCGCCCATGGCAAAACCTAATTACTCCTTCGCCAAACGTCAGAGAGACTTGGCCAAGGAACAGAAGAAAGAGGAAAAGCTGCAACGTAAGAAAGCTGCGGCCGACGAAGAAGCAGGCGCACTGAACCCGGATGCTGAAGGGGAAGTGATTGCTGACGAAACTGAAACCCCGAAAGACCCGGCACCCGAGGCCTGAAACCCCGCCTCAATGAATGCCTGACCTGTGGCGAGCAGGCTTTGTGTGGCGAGCGGGCTTGCCCGCGTTGGGGCGCGAAGTGGTCCCAGAACTGGGACGGCTACGCAGTCCAGCGGGAGCAAGCGCCCTAGCCACAGCACACGCTCGCCACAGCGGCCTGCTCTCCACGGGAGCATTGGCCACACCGCATCGGTTATTCCAGCGGCATCACCGTCACCCGTACTTCCGGGTCATGGCTGCCCCCTCCCAGAATCACCCCGCGCAACGGCGAGACATCGGAAAAATCCCGGCCCCAGGCCAGGGTGATGTGCTCCAGTGCCGGCTGCACATTGTTCGTCGGATCAAAATCCACCCAGCCCGACAACGGGCAAAACACCGACACCCACGCGTGCGACGCATCAGCGCCGATCAGCCGTGGCTGGCCGGGCGGGGGCTGGGTCAGCAGGTAGCCACTGATGTAACGCGCCGCCAGGCCCCGTGAGCGCAGGCAGGCAAGCATCAGGTGGGCAAAGTCCTGGCACACCCCCCGTCGACGCTCCAGCACCTCCACCAGCGGCGTGGCGACCTGGGTGGCTTCGGCATCGAAGGTAAACTCGCTGAAAATCTTCTCCATCAACGCCTGCACGCCCAGCAACAGCGGCCGGCCAGCCGGAAAGCAGCTCTCGGAAAAATCGACGAAGTTTTTCTTCAAATGCACGTAGGGCGATTCGAAACGATAGCGGCACGCCTCGATCGCCTCTGCCGACAACGGCTGGCCACTGTAGGTCAGGCGGTTGCGGGTCTGGTCCCAGGGCGGTGACTGGTTGAAATCCAGCACAGGCCGGGCCAAAACCTCCACGGTCAGGCCGGCGTTGACCAGCAATTCGTCATGGGGCCGCTCGAACGCCAGCCGGGTGATCGGATTGCCAAACACATCCAGCTCATCACGGCGCGCCGTCGGCTCGGGGCTGATCTCCAATTGCCGCGAAGTGCAGCGCTGCCACGCACACGGGCGCGGCCATAAGTGCGCCAGTTGCTGGGCCAGGGACACCGGGCTGTCGTAGTGATAATGGGTATCGTGGAAAATCTGATAGCGCGCGCTCATTACACAGACACCGTTTGCTGGCTGACATCATCCACATGGGCAAAATGGCGCAGGGCCAGGCGATCAGAGACTTGCCCGCTTTCATCGGCGACCGCCTGCAACAGGTCCGCCAGGCCGTCGAGGGCCGCGCGCACGCTGGCGTCACCAAACAACGGGTTCTCCAGGCAACCCAGGTCAAAGCGCGACAAGCGCTCCACCAGCGGCGCCAGCCCGGTCTCCCGAGGCACGCCGAAGTCATCGTTGAGGCGACGCAGGGTGCGACTCACCAGCTTGAGCTGGAACACCACCGCGTGGGGGTTCTGTTCATCCAGCAGCAACAGGTCCAGCACCGGAATCAATTGTGGCACTGCCAGGTAACGCGAGCGGTAGGTGATGCTGCTGTTGCCCAACTCCAGCAACCACTCCAGCCCGGCCTGGTCGAACACCGCCACGCCACGCAGGAAGGCCGCGAGGCTGCTGCTGAGAAACTGCAGGCGCTCGATGCGCCGGCCCATCATCAAAAAGCGCCAGCCTTCGTCGCGGGTCATGTCGTCGAGGGCAAAGCCGGACAAGGCCGCCAGCGACATCACCAGGCGATTGAGAAAATCCAGCAGCTCGCCAAAATCCGGCGTCTCGCGCTCCAGCTCCAGGGCTTCGCGCTGCAACTCCACCAGAGCCTGCCAGTTCTCCCGGGACAGCTTGCCGCGCACCTGGGATGCCGCCCACTGCAAGCGCTGCAAGTTGGCGCGCAGGCTCGACGGCCAGTCATCACCGAGCAGGGCCTGCAGCAGGCGCTCGGGCAACTCGCCCTCCTCCGGCAGCAGGCGCAGGCTCTCACCGAGTTCTACGGCGGCCTGCAGGGCCAGCGGGTCGTCACCATCGACATAGCGCGCGAGCACCACACGCAGCCAGCGCGCACTGTTATCGCAGCGCTCGCAGTAACGGCCGAACCAGAACAGGTTTTCCACCACCCGCGAAGGCAGGTAGGGGTCGCGACGCACCAGGTCATGGGTGCCGATCACCCGCTGCGCACGCCATTGCTCGCCACCGGGGGCCCGCTCGCCCAGCACCCAGGTGTCCTTGCTCGCCCCGCCACGTTGCATAGACACCACTTCGGCGTCCGCGTGGGCTGCCACGCGGGTCAGGCCGCCCGGCAGCACCCGGTAACCATCCTCACCGGCCACCGCGTACACGCGCATGCCAATGGCGCGATGTTGCAGATGATCATCCACGGTGTGCCAGACCGGCGCCTGGGACAGCTGCGCCAGCTCCTGGGCCACGTAGGCGTATGGGCGCGCCTGCATGCGTTCGGCCAGGGCCTGGCGTTGTCCGTTGTTCAAGTCGCGGCCAAACACCGGGGCAAAACTTTGCGAAGGGAACGCCGGCTTGATCAGCAACTCCGGCAGTTTTTCCAGGGCTTCGGCCAGTACCGGGGCCTCGCCGCACCACCAGGTGGCGATGGACGGCAGGATCAGTTCTTCGCCAAACAGAAATTGATTGATCTTCGGCAGGAAACCCAACAGTCCAGGGGACTCCAGCACGCCGGCGCCCAGGGCATTGGCCACCAGCACATTGCCCTGGCGTACCGCATCCAGCAGGCCGGGCACGCCCAGGGCCGAGTCGGTGCGCAGTTCCAGGGGGTCGCAGAAATCATCGTCCAGGCGGCGCATGATCGCGTGCACGCGGCGCAGGCCGCTGAGGGTCTTGAGGTACACCGTGCTGTCGCGCACGGTCAGGTCGCCGCCTTCTACCAAGGGGTAGCCAAGCTGGCGGGCCAGGTACAGGTGTTCGAAATAGCTTTCATTGAAGCGCCCCGGGGTCAGCAGCACGATCAGCGGCGGCTGGTCATCACCGGGCGCCTGGCGGGCCAGGGTTTCCTGCAGGGTGCGGAAGAACCCGGTGAGGTGCTGCACCTGCAAGTCGCGATACAAATCCGGGAAGGCACGGGAGACGATGGTGCGGTTTTCCAGGGCATAACCGGCGCCGGAGGGCGCCTGGGTGCGGTCTGCCGTGACCCACCAGCGGCCATCCGGGGTGCGCGCCAGGTCCACCGCGTACAGGTGCAGGAACACCCCATCGGGCGGCTGGATGCCCTGGCACGGCCAGAGGAAGTTGTTATGCCCAAACACCAGTTCTGCCGGCAGCAAGCCTTCGGCAATCAGGCGTTGCGGGCCATACAGGTCGGCCAGCACCGCATTGAGCAAGCGCGCACGCTGGGCAATGCCTGCCGACAAGTGCGCCCACTCATCCGCCGCCAATACATGGGGCAGCAGGTCCAGTTCCCATGGGCGGTCGGCGCCCTTGGGGTCGGCATAGACGTTGTAGGTCACGCCGTTTTCCTGGATCTGCCGCGTCAGCAACGCCTGGCGCTGGGCCAGTTGCGCCGGGGTGCTGCGCTGCAGGTGGTCGAGCAGGCGCTGCCAATGGGCGCGCACCGCGCCGCTGCCATCCAGCAGTTCGTGATAGGTGCCCGCAGTCAGCGGGTAACGGTCGAGCAAGTCGGACATGGAACGCTCGGCAGGGGCAAGGGAAGCCAGATTAACCTAACAAACACTGCAAATCCTCTGTGGAAACTGGCCGTGTGGGGAAGCGGGCTTGCTCGCGATAGCAGTGCGTCAGCCAATGCATGTCCTGGCTGATACTCGGTCATCGCGGGCAAGCCCGCTCCCACATAAGCCCGCGCCTACAGGTGGGGTTGTGTTTAGTCATTTTTATTGGGGAACCGCCGCAGATCCAGGGTCATTGGCAGTTCATCGTTGATCACCATCGCCGGCACCGGCAATTTGCCCGGGCTGTGACCCAGGCGGAAAAACCGCGCCATGCGCCGGCTTTCCGCTTCGTTGGCATTCACCGGCAAGCTGTCGTAATTGCGCCCACCCGGATGGGCCACGTGGTATTGGCAGCCGCCCAGGGAGCGTTGCATCCAGGTATCCAGCAAATCGAACACCAGCGGTGCATGCACCGCGATGGTCGGCTGCAGGCAATTGGCCGGTTGCCAGGCGCGATAACGCACGCCCGCGACGAATTCCCCCACCCGGCCGGTGGCGTGCAGTGGCACCGCCACCCCGTTGCAGGTCAGCACATAGCGCTGCGGCGCCAGGCCGCTGAGTTTTACCTGCAAGCGCTCCAGGGATGAATCCACGTAGCGCACCGTACCGCCCGCCGCGCCCTCTTCGCCCAGCACATGCCAGGGCTCCAGGGCCTGGCGCAGTTCCAACTCGATACCGCTGACGGCATAGTCGCCGACCTTGGGAAAACGGAATTCCAGGTGTGCCGCGAACCACTCGGCGCGCAGTGGATAACCGGCGGCGTTGAGCTCGACGATCACGTCGGCAAAGTCCTGCTCGATAAAGTGCGGCAGCAGGAAGCGGTCGTGTAGCTCCGTGCCCCAGCGCGCCAGCTTCGGCGGCGCGTAGGGCTCACGCCAGAAGCGCGCCACCAGGGCGCGCAGCAGCAGCTGTTGGGTCAGGCTCATGCGTGCATGGGGCGGCATCTCAAAGGCGCGCAGCTCCAGCAGGCCCAGGCGCCCGGTAGCACCGTCCGGCGAGTAGAGCTTGTCGATGCAGAATTCGGCGCGGTGGGTATTGCCGGTGACGTCGATCAGCAAGTTGCGCAGCAAGCGGTCCACCCGCCACGGCGGGCATTCCTCGCCTGGCGCGGGCATCTGCGCAAAGGCGATTTCCAATTCGTACAACGCGTCATTGCGCGCCTCATCCACCCGTGGCGCCTGGGAGGTCGGGCCGATAAACAGCCCGGAAAACAGGTACGACAACGACGGATGGTTATGCCAGTAACTGATCAGGCTGCGCAGCAGGTCCGGGCGGCGCAGGAACGGCGAATCCTTGGGCGTGGCCCCACCCAGCACAAAGTGGTTGCCACCGCCGGTGCCGGTGTGGCGCCCGTCGATCATGAACTTTTCGGTGGTCAGGCGGGTTTGCCGGGCCTCTTCATAGAGGAACTCGGTGCGCTCCACCAGTTCGTCCCAGGTGGCGGACGGCTGCACGTTGACCTCGATCACGCCAGGGTCTGGCGTCACGCGGAAGCTGCTCAGGCGCGGGTCGCTCGGCGGCTCGTAGCCTTCCAGCAATACCGGGCAATGCAGTTCCTGGGCGGTGGCCTCGATGGCGGTCACCAACTCCAGGTAATCCTCGACCCGCTCCAGGGGCGGCATAAACAGGTAGAGCCGCCCTCCCCGCGCTTCGGCGCACAAGGCGGTGCGGGTCAGCCAGTCGGCAGACTCGTCGACCTTGGGTACACGCTCGTCGCTGGGGGCCGGCTCGCCCGGGGCTGACGCGCTGATGGCCAGCGCCGGCAGATCTTGATTGGGATCGGTGGGGTGCACAAAGGGGTAATCTGCCGCCGTCACCCAGGGCTGCGAGGCCAGGGGCAAGCGATAGCCCAGCGGCGAATCCCCCGGCACTAGCCGGCAATGGGTGTCACGCAGGTACCAGCGGCCGCTCTGCCAGCGATCATTGGCTGCGGTGCGCGCCAGGGGCAGCACATGACCGATGACTTTATCCAGGCCCTGGCTGAACACCTTGCGCAGGCGTTCGCGCTCCAGCTCATCCTCCAGGCGTGAATCCTGAGCGCTGACGTTCTGTGGCAAGGCACCTTCGCGCCACAGGTAGTAAAAATTGTCCTCGAAGGCCGGGAATACAAAGCGCGCAGGGAGCTTCAGGCGCTCGGCAATGCTCGCCAGGAAGCGCCCGGCCATGACCTCATCCGCGCCGTAGTCTTGCTGCTCGTCGGCGATCAGCGCGTCGTTGTGCCAGACCGGCACGCCGTCCCGACGCCAATGACAATTGAGCGACCAACGCGGCAGTTGCTCGCCGGGGTACCACTTGCCCTGGCCGAAGTGCACCAGACCCTTGGGCGCGTAGTGCTTGCGCATGCGCTGGAACAGCTCGGCGGACAGTCGGCGCTTGTCCGGGCCCAGGGCAGCGGTGTTCCACTCGGCACCGTCGGGGTCGTCGATGGACACAAAGGTCGGTTCGCCGCCCATGGTCAGGCGCACATCGTCCTTGAGCAGGTCGCTATCAATCTGCCGGCCCAGGGCCTGGATCGCCAGCCATTGTTCTTCGGTGTAGGGCTTGGTCACCCGAGGGGCTTCCCAAATGCGCTCCACCGACATTTCGTGGGTGAACTCACACTCGCACGGCTCCACCAGCCCACTGATCGGGGCGGCAGACGATGGATCGGGACTACAGGCCAATGGGATATGCCCTTCACCGGCGAATAGACCGGAGGTAGCATCCAGGCCGATCCAGCCGGCGCCGGGCAAATACACCTCGCACCAGGCGTGCAAGTCGGTGAAGTCCACCTCGGTGCCGGAGGGCCCGTCGAGGGCTTTGACGTCGGCGGTCAACTGGATCAGGTAACCGGAGACAAACCGCGCCGCCAAACCCAGGTTGCGCAGCAGTTGCACCAGCAGCCAGGCCGAGTCGCGGCACGAGCCGGAGGCGTTTTCCAGGGTGAATTCCGGGGTTTGCACGCCCGGCTCCATGCGGATCAGGTAGCCGATATCCGCCGCCAGGCGCTGGTTGAGGCCGACCAGGAAATCCACGGCCGGCAGCGGCGTGCGGTCAAGACCGGCCAGGTACGCAGCAAACTTCGGCGTCAGCGGCAGAGTTTCCAGATACGGCGCCAGCTCGCGCTGCTCGTCGGCGGCGTAGCTGAAGGGGATTTTTTCGGCGTAGGGCTCAAGGAAAAAGTCGAACGGATTGAACACCGCCATCTCGGCGACCAAGTCGACCTCGATACGCAGCTCATCGGTCTTTTCCGGAAACACCAGGCGCGCCAGGTAATTGCCCTGGGGATCTTGCTGCCAATTGATGAAATGCTGCTCGGGCAGCACCTTCAGCGCGTAGGACAGGATCCGCGTGCGGCTATGGGCCGCCGGTCGCAGACGCACAATCTGTGGGCCAAGCTCCACAGCGCGGTCGTAACGGTAATGCGTAACATGGTGCAACGCGACATGAATCGACACGGCGGCCTCCTGCGAGCCAGAGCATGAACACAAAGCGCGCAAGACTTATGCCAGAGCGGCGGTCATTGCGCTTTATCGAGGGAGCCGGTGCAGTACAGCACCAAAACGGCGCGAGAGCGGCCGTCGTGGTGCGAGGGTTGCACATATTTGTGGCGCAAGTGCGGGGCGCAGTGGTGAATCTACCCAATCAGCGCTTTTTGCGCGTTGCGTTGAAACCGGTTATCGAAGGCAACGCCTTCACATGCGACTACTCGATCTAGCGGTTGATTTGACAGACTGCCGAATGCGACGGATTCCAACGAGTTTTGTACGCATCTCTCGTTGAACCTTGCTGTTAAGTGTCAACAATCCAAGGAATGGGAATAACAGCGCCAACCCATAGAGAACTTTATGAGGCTGGTACTGAACCATTGGAACTACAAACACTAGACAGGCGAGGTAGATACCGACCATCACCCACACCCAGGAGGGTCGGCCCCGCAAAATCATAAAGTTGCTATGGACCGTCAACAGAATGAGCAGCGCCCCGACCAACATGATCTTGAGCCCCACTTGAGCCAGCGGCACATCACGAAAATAAGTGACGAACGCCAGCGCAACAGCCAATGCCAACGAAAAATACGCAGCGAATACACCACCCAGAAACGTCAGAAAGTATTGCCTGAAAAAGTCGCGTAGCGTCATTAACTCGTTCATTCGCTTACCCCATCAACGCTTTTTGCGCGTTGCGATTACGGCTTGGCGCAGGTGGCGTATTTCGAGCAGCCGCTGGCGCATTTCGCGATGGCGCTTGCTATTGAGCAGCAGCAAGCCCAGCAGCGGGAACAGTACGGTGGAGCCATAAACCAGGCCATTGACGTCGTATTGAATCATCGGCAACACGAACAGCAGACAACTGCCCAGGTATCCCGCCACCAGCCTCGTAGCCCAAGAGTACCCACGCGCAATCATCACATTGCCAAACACCAACACTGCCACCAGCACCAGGATCGCGCCCCCCGTATAGCTGGACTTGAGCGCAGGATCAACGCCGCGTAAATACGTCACGCCAGCCATGGAAATCGCCGCAGCCCCCGAAAAGATCGCCATGAAGATGGTGCCCATGAACACGGGGAAATAACGGGCCAGGAAACGGCCCATGTCGGGAAAGCCGCTCACTGCGTTAACTCCTCGTACAGGCCGCTCGCGTTGAGGCAGGGCTAGTGAACATAAACAATCAAAGGTTTTTGTACTTTGCAGTCGCAGCCTCGCGCAGATGGCGCAGCTCGACGAGTTTCTGTCGCATTTCCCGATGACGCTGACTATTGAGCAACAGCAACCCCGCCAACGGAAACAGCAGCCCCATTACATACGCTGCCATATGTGGCCGATAGCTATAGGTTGGCAACACGACCAGCAAACATACAACGTAGAAGGCTGCGATAGCCCAAGCCCCCCATTCTCGCCCTCTGATCATGACGAAATGGCTGAACGCCAAGAGCAAGCCCAAGAAAACTGCCGCCAGAAAAGAGTAACGCGCCCGCTCTGGGTCACTGCGAAAAAATGTACTTGATGCCAATGAAATAGCGGCAGAGAGAGAGAAGCAGGCAAGGAAGAACGCGCATATAAACGCTGGAAAATATTGCGCCAAAAAAGCTCTTAATGAACCAGGACGATCCATCACTCAACCTCCTCATAGAGGCCAACTGCAATCGTTCGAATGTTGCCTGATATAGCGCTCCCGGTAAGACCAACGGCAGCCCCGAGGGAGTCTCTGATCTGCGTCACAGTAGCGTGATTGATCTCGCTAGCTGAATAGCGCTTGGCCAGCAGACCGGAGCGCTGGCGCAGTTTCAAGAGTTTATTGCTCAGTCTTGGATCTTTCAGGCTCAGCAACTCTTTGGTGAGCGCCTTGCGTTGCTGGCGGGTCAACCCCTTGGACAACTCGTACCAACTTCTGCCAGTGGTCACCTTTCGAGCCTGCAGCAGCCGAAGAGTGGTCAGAGTAGAGGCGCCGGCACCCAGCAGTGAAGCGGCGTCCAATACCGGCATTGCATAGCGATACCAGTCCTCGCTATCCATATCGTCGTTGGCTGCCGGGTCATTGAGTTCGTTGATAGTTCTCACCCCCCCGACGACACATTGCGCAGTACTGGCCGCTGCAGCCGTCGCACCGATGCCCGCCACCACCAGGCTCGCGCCACCCGTGAAAGGCACGGCGACTGTACCGCTGAACACAACAATCCAACCGAGGATTGCGCCCGCACAAGACAGGGTCGTATTGACTGCTTCGCCCACCAACCGGGACTCACGCGGGTTGTTAGCCACCTGATTGGCAAACTGCGCCGGCGAAATGTACCTCTGCGCCTCACGCAAAATGATGCGCTTGGGCTTGATGCTGCAGATCGGCTTGAACTCGCGCAGGGTAATGACATTGAAGTCAGCGTCGATATACACCACCCCTGCGCCGACGATGCCGGGGTCGGCGTCGATGGCCGCGAACAGCCGTGGCAGGTTGATCTGGCTTTCGATGCGCTGGCGCGCCATGAACTGGGAGCGGTTGGAGTCCATGCCGATGTTGAGCAAGGGGTTGCTCATGGGGTGTTCTTCCTTGAAATAGGTGGTGTCTGAACTGGCGCCTTCGCGAGCAAGCCCGCTCCCACAGTTGACCGAGTTCCAGCATGAGAATGCGGTCGAATGTGGGAGCGGGCTTGCTCGCGAAGGCGATTCAATGGGCGCCACCTTAACAAACAGGTTTCCCACCCGCTAGAAAGCAAAACGCCAGCACGAGGCTGGCGTTTTGCATTTCAGGCTGCGATCAACGCGGTACGACCGGCTTACGCGCAGGCTTCTTGCCTTTGCCCTTGGCCGCGTCGGTGCGCTCTTTAGCCGCCTGCTTGTTGCGGGCCATGGCCGCGGCCTTGGCTTGTTCGCGCTTGTCCCACGGGTTGCTGCCGTCGCTGCCACGAGGCGGCAGGCCGGTGTGCTGGGTGAGGATCCTGGTGGTGGTTTCCTTGGCGACCTTATGGCTGCCCACCGGCGTCGAGTTCTTGCGACGGGCGCTCTGGTAGCTGTCGGTGGACGGCTGATGCAGCGGAATCAACTGATCCTTGCCCGGCCCGATCAGGTCGGCGCGGCCCATGCGGGTCAGCGCTTCACGCAGCATCGGCCAGCCTTTGGGGTCGTGGTAGCGCAGGAACGCCTTGTGCAGACGGCGCTGTTCTTCGCTCTTGACGATGGTCACCGCGTCGCTCTTATAGGTGACCTTGCGCAGCGGGTTCTTGCCCGAGTGGTACATCGCGGTGGCGGTGGCCATTGGCGACGGGTAGAACGCCTGCACCTGGTCGGCGCGGAAGCCATTGCCCTTGAGCCACAGGGCCAGGTTCATCATGTCTTCATCGGTGGTGCCGGGGTGGGCGGCGATGAAGTACGGGATCAGGTACTGCTCCTTGCCCGCTTCCTTGGTGTACTTCTCGAACATGCGCTTGAACTTGTCATAGCTGCCAATGCCCGGTTTCATCATCTGGTTGAGCGGACCTTCCTCGGTGTGTTCCGGGGCGATCTTCAGGTAGCCACCGACGTGGTGGGTCACCAGCTCTTTGACATATTCCGGCGACTCCACGGCCAGGTCGTAACGCAGGCCGGAAGCGATCAAAATCTTCTTCACACCCGGCAAGGCACGGGCGCTGCGGTACAGCTGGATCAGCGACGAGTGGTCGGTGTTCAGGTTCGGGCAGATGCCCGGGAACACGCAGGACGGCTTGCGGCACGCGGATTCGATTTCCGGGCTCTTGCAGGCGATGCGGTACATGTTCGCGGTCGGCCCGCCAAGGTCGGAAATCACCCCGGTGAAGCCTGGGACCTTGTCGCGGATCTCTTCGATCTCGCGGATGATCGACTCTTCGGAACGGTTCTGGATGATCCGGCCTTCGTGCTCGGTGATCGAGCAGAAGGTGCAGCCGCCGAAGCAGCCACGCATGATGTTCACCGAGAAGCGGATCATGTCGTAGGCCGGGATTTTTTCCTTGCCGTACACAGGATGCGGGACACGGGCGTAAGGCATGCCAAACACGTAGTCCATTTCTTCGGTGGTCATGGGAATGGGCGGTGGGTTGAACCACACGTCCACTTCGCCGTGCTTCTGCACCAGGGCGCGGGCGTTGCCTGGGTTGGTTTCCAGGTGCAACACGCGGTTGGCGTGGGCATACAGCACTGCGTCGCCACGGACCTTTTCCACCGATGGCAGGCGGATCACGGTCTTGTCGCGGGTCATGCGCGGGCTGGCGAGGATCTGTACGACCTTGGCTTCTTCCGGGTCTTCAACCGGGCCCTTTTCCTGCTCGATGGCGCAGGCCTGGGTGTCCTGGGTATTCACGTACGGGTTGATGATCTTGTCGACCTTGCCCGGGCGGTCGATACGGGTGGAGTCCACTTCGTACCAGCCCGCTGGCGTGTCACGGCGAATGAACGCGGTGCCACGCACGTCGGTGATGTCTTCGATCTTGTGGCCCCACGACAGGCGCTGGGCAACTTCGACAATCGCCCGCTCGGCGTTGCCGTACAACAGGATGTCGGCGGTGGCGTCGATCAGGATCGAGTTGCGCACCCGGTCCTGCCAGTAGTCGTAGTGGGCGATGCGGCGCAGGGAAGCTTCGATGCCACCGAGCACGATCGGCACGTTCTTGTAGGCTTCCTTGCAACGCTGGCTGTACACCAGGCTCGCACGGTCCGGACGTTTACCGGCCATGCCGCCAGGGGTGTAGGCGTCGTCGGAGCGGATTTTCTTGTCGGCGGTGTAGCGGTTGATCATCGAGTCCATGTTGCCGGCCGCGACGCCGAAGAACAGGTTCGGCTCGCCGAGCTTCATGAAGTCGTCTTTGGACTGCCAGTTGGGCTGGGCAATGATCCCGACGCGGAAGCCCTGGGACTCCAGCAGCCGGCCAATGATCGCCATGCCGAACGAAGGATGGTCCACGTAGGCATCACCGGTGACGATGATGATGTCGCATGAATCCCAGCCAAGCTGATCCATCTCCTCCCTGCTCATGGGCAGGAATGGCGCTGGACCGAAACATTCGGCCCAGTACTTGGGATAGTCAAATAACGGCTTGGCTGTTTGCATGACGGTGACCGGTGTTGAGATGAAAAATCGCGGGCGCGGAATATAGCACAAAATTTGACCAATTCCGACGGTAATGGTCGGAATTGTGCTGACTCCATCGCGGGCTAGCCCGCCCCCACACTTGAATGGTGAATGCTTTCAAATGTGCGGGCGGGCTTGCCTGCGACAGGGCCCTTATAGACGCTGGAAACTATTCGTCGTCGTCGAAGTTATAACTGCCCGGCGCCAGGTTCTCGAAGCGCGTGTACTTACCGATGAACGCCAGGCGGATAAAGCCGATCGGCCCGTTCCGCTGCTTGCCGATGATGATTTCGGCAATGCCCTTGTGCTCGGTTTCCGGGTGATACACCTCGTCGCGGTACACGAACATGATCACGTCGGCGTCCTGCTCGATCGCTCCGGATTCACGCAAGTCGGAGTTCACCGGGCGCTTGTTGGGACGCTGCTCCAGGGAACGGTTGAGCTGGGACAGCGCCACCACCGGGCAGTTGAATTCCTTGGCCAGGGCTTTGAGGGACCGGGAGATTTCGGAAATCTCGTTGGTACGGTTGTCGCCGCTGGAGCCGGGGATCTGCATCAACTGCAGGTAGTCGATCATGATCAGGGCGATATCGCCGTGCTCACGCACCAGGCGCCGGGTACGCGCACGCATCTCGGACGGGCTGATACCGGCGGTGTCGTCGATAAACAGCTTGCGGTCGTTGAGCAGGTTGACCGCCGAGGTCAGGCGCGGCCAGTCGTCGTCTTCCAGACGACCGGCACGCACTTTGGTCTGGTCGATCCGGCCCAGGGACGAGAGCATACGCATGATCAGCGATTCGCCTGGCATCTCCAGGGAGTACACCAGCACGGCCTTGTCGCTGCGCAACACGGCGTTTTCCACCAGGTTCATCGCAAAGGTCGTCTTACCCATGGATGGACGGCCGGCGACGATGATCAGGTCGGACGGCTGCAGGCCGCTGGTCTTCTCGTCGAGGTCGGTGTAGCCGGTGGAAATACCGGTGATGGCGTTGTCAGTGTTGAACAAGGTGTCGATACGGTCGATGGCCTTGGTCAACAGGTCGTTGACGCTGACCGGGCCACCAGTTTTCGGGCGGGCCTCAGCGATCTGGAAGATCTGCCGTTCGGCTTCGTCGAGGATCTCGGCGGCGGTGCGGCCTTCAGGGTTAAAGGCACTGTCGGCGATTTCGGTGCTGATGCCGATCAACTGGCGCAGGGTCGCCCGCTCGCGCACGATCTGGGCATAGGCCTTGATGTTGGCGACGGACGGGGTGTTTTTTGCCAGCTCACCGAGGTAGCCGAGGCCACCGACTTGCGAGGTCTGGCCTTCCTTGTCCAGTTGCTCGGCCAGGGTCACCACGTCAATCGGTGAGTTCTGGTCGGCCAGCTTGGCAATGGCGCGGAAGATCAGGCGGTGGTCATGCCGATAGAAATCACCGTCCGAGACTTGATCGAGCACACGTTCCCAGGCGTTGTTATCCAGCATCAAGCCACCGAGCACGGCCTGTTCGGCCTCGATGGAATGCGGCGGCACCTTCAGGGCAGCGGTTTGCAGATCGTATTGCTCAGGAGCTGAAATATCGTTCATGGCCACTTGGAATTAGGGGGTGTGAAAAAAACAAAAGGCACGACCTGTAAACAGGATCGTGCCCGATGTTAACCGCCTGGCACGCGAGGTGCCAGTCAGTTAGGTGCTACTTAAGCTGCTACCACGACAACGCGTACGGTGGCTTCAACTTCAGCGTGCAGGTGCACGGCTACGTCGAATTCGCCTACGTTGCGGATGGTGCCGTTCGGCAGACGAACTTCGCTCTTCTGCACTTCAACGCCGGAGGCGGTCAGTGCATCAGCGATGTCGTGGGTGCCGATCGAACCGAACAGCTTGCCTTCGTCACCGGCGGTGGCAGTGATAGTCACTTCCAGCTCGGCCAGTTGGGCAGCACGGGTTTCAGCCGAAGCTTTCTTGTCTGCTGCGGCTTTTTCCAGCTCAGCGCGACGCTCTTCAAACGCGGCCAGGTTGGCAGCGGTTGCAGCGGTGGCTTTGCCGTATGGCAGCAGGTAGTTACGACCGTAGCCGGCCTTAACGTTTACTTTGTCGCCCAGGTTGCCCAGGTTGGCGACTTTTTCCAGAAGGATCAGTTGCATGTGAAAATCCTCTAACTTTTAACCTTCACCGTTCGCGTTGTCGGCGTCTTTCGGCGCCAGACGACCGCGAAAATCAATCAGGCCGTCGACAATGGCCAAGACCACGAGTAACGGATAGATCAGCTGCATAAACAGCAACAGCGTCACGTACAACCCCACCAGCCAGAACTTGGCCAGGCGCTTTTGCGCCACCAGCCCGTGCATCAGGGCCAGCCCGGCAATCACCAGCGGTACGCTGCACAACGGCGTCAACATGGCCATTTGCGGACCAAAGTTCGGCCCTACAAGCATGCACGCCAGCAGCAACATCGCTGGTCCTGCGGGGATTCTGATACTGCGAAACTCGCGACCAAAACCACCCGGGTTATACAACAACGCCTGCCAGTAGCGCCCAAGAATCAGGCTCAGCACACTGACGATCTGCAACAGTGCCGCTATCAGGCCGGTAAGGACCGGAGCAATCAGTGTGGCCATGCGCGCTCGCTCATCTACCGACAATTGCTGGTAGAGATCCCCGAGGGCCAGTGGCAGGATTTTTACCAACTCCTGCGACAGCGCCTCGATTTGCGGGCGGAAAGCCGCGCCAAGCACCACTGAATACACCACTCCCAATGCCACGCTGACCAGCAGCGTACGGACCCAGGACTCACTTGCGCGTAAAACCAACGCAAGGCTCGAAGACCCCAGCAGTACCAGAAGTACCCGTGGATCGTCGAATTGCAGCCACCAGATCAAGGCCGGCAGCAACCCCAGGGCAAGAACGCCCAGGGCGTCCTTCAAACCGCGCCGCAGCAGCACAAGGCTTCCTGCGGCGGCACCCAACCAATACAACAACGGCAATGCAGCACATCCAGCCACTACCAGAGTGGCCTGCACACGACCGCGCATGATGAACTCAGCTAAGGCGCGCATGCATTCAATCCCTTACTACTTGTCGACTGCCCGGTCTCAGCGGCCGTGGCTGTCGGTGTAGGCCAGCAGGGCCAGGAAGCGGGCGCGCTTGATAGCGGTGGCCAGCTGACGCTGATAACGAGCTTTGGTACCGGTGATACGGCTTGGAACAATTTTGCCGGTCTCGGATACGTAGGCTTTCAGAGTGTTGAGATCTTTGTAGTCGATCTCCTTCACTTCTTCAGCGGTGAAGCGGCAAAACTTACGACGACGGAAGAAACGTGCCATTTGATAGGCTCCTTAATAAGGTCCGTGGATTACTCGTCAGCGTTATCGCTGTTGTCGCTGTCATCACTATCAGCGCTTTCAGCGCCTTCGTGCTCAGGACGGTCGCGACGCTCACGGCGCTCACTGCGGTTTTCTTCAGCCTTGAGCATCTCGGATTGGCCGGTAACGGCTTCTTCGCGACGGATGACCAGGTTACGGATCACTGCATCGTTGTAGCGGAAGTTGTCTTCCAGCTCGGCCAGGGCCTTGCCAGTGCACTCAACGTTCAGCATCACGTAGTGAGCCTTGTGAACATTGTTGATTGCGTAGGCCAGTTGACGACGGCCCCAATCTTCCAGACGGTGGATTTTGCCGCCGTCTTCTTCGATCAGCTTGGTGTAACGCTCTACCATGCCGCCGACTTGCTCGCTTTGATCCGGGTGGACCAAAAAGATGATTTCGTAATGACGCATGAATGCTCCTTACGGGTTGTAGCCTGCCGCTCAAAAACGGTCAGACAAGGAGTGAATGACACTTAGGAATCTTGCCACTGGGAGGCACATGCGTGCCCGCCGGGAAGGCAAGGGGCGCAATTGTAGAGAAGGGGGAGAAAGGGCGCAAGGCAATTGGTGATTATTTGTACAACCTTCCAAACCCTGCAAACCAGTGTGGGAGCGGGCTTGCTCGCGAATACGTTAGGCCAGCCAACATCTATGGCGACTGACACTGCGCATTCGCGAGCAAGCCCGCTCCCACATTTGGACCTGCGCCAGACCTGATTACTTCTTGGACTTGGCCTTGGCGCCACGCTGACGCTGGGCTTCGAACAGGCAGACGCCCGTCGCGACTGAAACGTTGAGGCTGCTGACGCTACCGGCCATCGGCAAGTGCACCAGGTAGTCGCAATGCTCTCGGGTCAGGCGCCGCATGCCCTTGCCTTCAGCACCCATGATCAGGATGGTCGGGCCGGTGAGGTCCTGGTCATAGATGCTGACCTCGGCCTCACCCGCCGTACCCACGACCCACAAGCCGCGCTGCTGGAGTTTTTCCAGGGTGCGCGCCAGGTTGGTCACGGCCACCAACGGAATCACTTCCGCTGCGCCGCAGGCGACTTTACGCACGACCGGGGTCAAGGTAGCCGACTTGTCTTTCGGCACGATCACCGCCAGCGCGCCGGCAGCGTCCGCCGAACGCAGGCAGGCGCCGAGGTTGTGCGGGTCGGTCACGCCGTCCAGCACCAGCAACAGCGGCGCACCTTCGGTGCGGTCGAGCAGCTCGTCGAGCATGGCCTCGCCCCAGACCTGGCTCGGACTCACGTCCGCCACCACGCCCTGGTGTACGCCTTCGACCCAGACGTCCATTTCGCGCCGCTCGGCCTGGCCGATGGCAACTTTATTCTGGTTGGCCAGCTCGACCAACGCTTGAACGCGCGGCTCGCTACGACCCTCGGCCAACCACACTTGCTTGACGCGCTTGGGGTGGTGACGCAGCAACGCTTCTACGGCGTGTACGCCGTAGATTTTTTCCAGACTCATGACTTGGCCTTAGGTTTGCGCGACCCGCCGCTCTTGGCAGGGGCCGAACCCGCTTTTGGCGGGCCTTTACGGTGTTTACTCGGTTTGCTCGACGGCTTGTCGGCGGCCTGGGACTTTCCCCCAGACGCCGCTTTACCACCGCTTTTGGCTTCGTTGAGCAACTGCTGCTTCAACTCGCGACTCTTGCGCAACTCGGCGTTTTTCGCCGCCGCATCACTGGGGCGGTACGCGTCGCTGACCTTTTCCTTGGCCGAGGAGCGGCGCGCAGGCTTGGCCGGCGCAGGCTCGGCAGCCGCTGCAGCTTTCGCAGGAGCGCCTTTTTTCGCCGGCGCTGTGGTTTCGGCACCCCGCTTTTTTCGGCCAATCGGCGCTTCGAGGGTTTTTTCAGCCATCTCGAAGTCGATCTTGCGTTCGTCGAGATCGACGCGCATGACCCGTACTTCTACGGTATCGCCCAAACGGAAGCTGCGACCGGTGCGCTCGCCCGCCAGGCGGTGATGCACAGGATCGAAGTGGTAGTAGTCACCCGGCAAGGCGGTGACATGCACCAGGCCTTCGACGTAGATGTCGGTCAGCTCGACGAACAGACCAAAACCGGTCACGGCGGTGATAACACCTGGGAACGACTCGCCTA
The DNA here is from genome assembly GCF_030687625.1 of Pseudomonas sp. FP2294. Lineage (NCBI taxonomy): Bacteria > Pseudomonadati > Pseudomonadota > Gammaproteobacteria > Pseudomonadales > Pseudomonadaceae > Pseudomonas > Pseudomonas sp. FP2294. Next base: position 559,896 of record NZ_CP117441.1, on the reverse strand, counting down.
CGCGGTCCTTCATGAACTCGCACTTGAGCCAGTTCACCACGTCACGGGTGGCTTCGTCGGCACGGCGCTCGCTCATGGAGCACTGCTCGCCCAGCTGTTCCAGGGCCGCTTCGTCGTACGGATAGATCCGCGCCTTCGGAATGGTCATGGCACCGGCGCGCTTGACGTGCGGGGTGTTCTGCTTGGAGTGGATCACGCTGCGGATGGCGCGGTGCGTGAGCAAGTCCGGGTAACGGCGGATCGGCGAGGTGAAGTGGGTATACGCCTCGTAATTCAGGCCGAAGTGGCCCTGGTTGTCGGCGCTGTACACCGCCTGGCTGAGGGAGCGCAGCATCACGGTCTGGATCAGGTGGAAGTCCGGACGGTCCTTGATGCTGGCCAACAGAGCCTGGTAATCCTTCGGCGACGGGCCATCCTTGCCTTTGTGCAGGGACAGACCAAGCTCGCCCAGGAAGGCGCGCAGTTTTTCCAGGCGCTCCGGTGGCGGACCATCGTGCACCCGGTACAGCGCAGGAATCTCGTGCTTCTTCAGGAATTCGGCGGTGGCCACGTTGGCCGCCAGCATGCACTCCTCGATCAGCTTGTGCGCGTCATTGCGGGTGGTCGGCGTGATTTCCGCGATTTTGCGCTCGGAACCGAAGATGATCCGGGTTTCCTGGGTTTCAAAATCTATCGCGCCACGGACATGACGTGCGCCCAGCAACACCTTGTACAGCGAGTAGAGCTGCTTGAGGTGTGGAACTACGTCAGCGTACTGGCTGCGCAAAGCCTTGGCTTCGCTGGTTTTCGGCGTTTCCAGGATAGTGCTGACCTTGTTGTAGGTCAGGCGGGCCTGGGAGTGGATCACCGCTTCGTAGAACTGGTAGTCGGTCATTTCGCCGGTTTTCGAGATGGTCATCTCGCACACCATGGCCAAACGGTCGACTTTCGGGTTCAGGGAGCACAGGCCGTTGGACAGCTGCTCAGGCAGCATCGGGATCACGCGCTCAGGGAAGTACACGGAGTTGCCGCGCACCTGGGCTTCGTTATCCAGGGCCGAACCGATCTTCACGTAGCTGGATACGTCGGCAATCGCGACGAACAACTTCCAGCCGCCGGAGAACAGGCGCAGCTTGCCGGGCTTGGCTTCGCAGTAGACCGCATCGTCGAAGTCGCGGGCATCTTCGCCGTCAATGGTGACGAACGGCAGATGACGCAGGTCGATGCGTTTCTCTTTGTCTTTTTCTTCGACTTCCGGCTTGAGCTTGGCGGCTTCTTTGAGCACAGCCTCCGGCCAGACGTGAGGAATATCGTAGGTGCGCAGCGCAACATCGATTTCCATGCCCGGCGCCATGTAGTTGCCGACCACTTCGACGATATCGCCCTGTGGCTGGAAGCGCGGGGTTGGCCAGTGGGTGATTTTCACCTCGACGAACTGACCGACCTTGGCGGCGCCATTGCGGCCCGGGGTCACCAGCACTTCCTGCTGGACCTTCGGGTTGTCCGGAATCACGAAGCCGATGCCGCCTTCTTCGAAGTAGCGACCGACGATGGATTCGTGGGCACGGGACACCACTTCGACGATCACGCCTTCGCGTCGACCGCGACGGTCCAGGCCGGACACGCGCGCCAGGGCGCGGTCGCCATCGAACACCAGGCGCATTTGCGCCGGGCTCATGAACAGGTCGTCACTGCCGTCATCAGGGATCAGGAAGCCGAAGCCATCACGGTGACCGGCAATGCGGCCAAGGATCAGGTCGAGCTTGTCCACCGGCGCGTAAGTGCCGCGACGGGTGTAGATCAACTGTGCATCGCGCTCCATGGCGCGCAGGCGGCGGCGCAGTGCTTCGAGTTGGTCTTCGGTGGTCAGACCGAATTCTTCAACCAGCTGCTCGCGGCTAGCAGGCGAACCCCGATCGGCGAGATGCGCCAGGATCAGTTCGCGGCTAGGAATAGGGTTTTCATATTTTTCCGCTTCACGAGCGGCCTCGGGATCGAGGGACTGCCAATCGGCCATTAGAGAGTTTTCACCTTGTCTATATGTGGGTTAGTTTGGCATACGCGTATTGAAACGGGAAATTTCAAGCAATAACTAGCCCGCAAATGCGTTTTATAGCCGCGCAAAACCACCTTGCGTGACCGCCTGCGAAATTTTCCAGGCTTTTTTGATGACGGGGGTTTACAGCTCAAAAGCCACTCCGTATAGTGCGCGCCATCGACGACGGCAACGTTGAAGATACTGCCCAGATGGTGAAATTGGTAGACACGCCAGCTTCAGGTGCTGGTGACCGCAAGGTCGTGGAAGTTCGAGTCTTCTTCTGGGCACCAATTCAAAACTTGAGGTTTGCGCCTTGAGTCTCACAAAAACCCGCGGAAGCGGGTTTTTGCGTTATAGCCCTTTGATTTTTAACCCAAAAGTTGATTTATAAAATCAAATCAGGGGTTTACAGATCAAAAAGCCCGCCGTATAGTTCGCCCCATCAACAGCGGCAACGTTGCTTGATAATGCCCAGGTGGTGAAATTGGTAGACACGCCAGCTTCAGGTGCTGGTGATCGCAAGGTCGTGGAAGTTCGAGTCTTCTCCTGGGCACCAAATTCAGATCAAACCCGCGAAAGCGGGTTTTTTCGTTTCCGGGGTTTAAAAACTCCACCCGCAATTCCCGCTGCGCCCGCACTTGAGAAGTTTTATCGTTTATCCTTGCAATGATTTGTTGCACTCAAGTGAGGAACACCCCGGATGATGATCCGCGATATCCGTCTCAAGACATCCCTTCTGCGTGGCCTGACCATCACTCTGCTCGGCCTGACCCTGCTCTCTCCCACCGCCTACTCGGCCGACAAGGTTGAACTGACCCTGTACAACGGCCAGCACAAGGAAGTCGGCGATGAACTCGCCAAGGCCTTCGAAGCCAAGACCGGCATTCATGTGAATGTACGCAAGGGCAGCAGCAACCAACTGGCCAGCCAGGTCGTCGAAGAGGGTGAGCGCTCCCCCGCCGACGTGATCTACACCGAAGAATCCCCACCACTGAACAAACTTGGCGAACAAGGCCTGCTGGCCACTATCGACGCCAGTACCCTGGATGTCCTGCCCAAGGAATACGTGGCCGCCAATGGCGCCTGGATGGGCGTCACCGCACGTACCCGGGTAGTGGCCTTCAATCCGAAATTGATCAAGGAAGAAGAGCTACCCAAGTCGGTACTGGATTTCGCCAACCCCGAGTGGCAGGGCAAAGTGGGCTTCGTCCCCACCAGCGGCGCCTTCCAGGAACAGGCCGTGGCCATCATCAAACTGCATGGTCGCGATGCCGCCGAAGAATGGCTGACCGGGCTGCGCGCGTTCGGCAAGGTCTACAGCAATAACATGGTCGCCCTCAAAGCCGTGGAAAACGGCGAAGTAGCGACGGTGCTGGTGAATAACTACTACTGGTTTGCCCTGAAAAAGGAAAAAACCAACCTGGATTCGCAACTGCACTACTTCACCGATGGCGATGCTGGCGGCCTGATCACCGTATCGGCAGCAGCGGCATTGAAATCCAGCAAGCACCCCAAGCAAGCCCAGCAACTGCTGGCGTTCATGGCCAGCGAAGAAGGCCAGCGGGTTATCACCAACACCTCCGCCGAGTACCCGCTGCGCAAGGGCATGCAGTCCAACCGCGGCCTCAAGCCATTCAGCGAACTGCAACCGCCCAAAGTCACTCCCGCCGACCTGGGCAACGCCGAAGAAGCCCTGGAGCTGGAACGTGACGTTGGCTTGAACTGATGACCCCATCGCAATCTGCCCCCGCCTTGCGCGGCGGCTTTAGCCCCCGGCGCAAACGCCCGTCAATCTGGCTGCTGCTGCCGGTCTTTTTACTGGTGGGCTTGAGCCTGCTGCCGTTGGTGTATGTGGGCCTCAAGGCCTGGCAAGCCGGCTGGGCCGAGGCTGTGCATCTGCTGTGGCGCCCGTATGTGTTCGGGCTACTGCGCAACACCTTGGCATTAATGGTCGGCGTGACCGTCGCCTGCGCGGTGATCGGCCTGTCCCTGGCCTGGCTGCTGGAGCGCAGCAACCTGCCGGGCCGGCGGATCTGGGGCGTAATCCTGTGCCTGCCGTTTGCCGTGCCGGCGTTTGTCAGCAGCTTTACCTGGGTATCCCTGAGCGCCCAGTTCGAAGGCCTGGGCGGCGCCATCCTGGTCATGACCCTGTCCAAATACCCCCTGGTGTTCCTGCCGGTGGCGGCCACCCTGCGCAACCTGGACCCGTCCCTGGAAGAGTCGGCCCGCACCCTGGGGCTCAATCGCTGGAGCGTGTTTTTTCGCATCACCCTGCCGTTGCTGTGGCCGTCGCTGCTGGCCGGCGCCCTGTTGATCGCCTTGCATATGCTGGTGGAATTCGGCGCCCTGTCGATCATCGGCCTGCAGACCTTCACCACGGCGATCTACCAACAGTTCGAATTGGAGTTCAGCAACGCCAATGCGGCGATGCTGTCTGCGGTGCTGCTGGTCATGTGCCTGACCCTGCTGTGGCTGGAACTGCGCGTGCGCGGCAAGGGCCGGCATGTGCGCACCGGACAAGGCGCGGCGCGGCATGCCGAACAGGTTCGACTGGGCAGATGGGCGCCATTGGGCCAGCTGTACTGCCTGATGCTGGCGATCATTGGCAGTGGCATTCCGTTGGGGATGCTCGGCTACTGGCTGGCCGTGGGTTCTTCAGCAGCCTTCCCGGTAGCCGAGATCAGCGAGGCGCTGCTGTCCTCCCTGGCGCTGTCCCTGGGCGGCGCGGCACTCTGCCTGGCGCTGGCCGTACCGGTGGGTCTTCTGGTGGTGCGCTACAAAGGCCAACTGGCGCTGTGGGCCGAACGCCTGCCCTACTTGCTGCACGCCCTGCCCGGCCTGGTGATTGCCCTGACCCTGGTGTATTTCGCCCTGCATTACGTGCCGGCGCTGTATCAGACCTCGGCGTTGCTGCTGATCGCCTACGCGCTGCTGTTCCTGCCACTGGCCCAGGCGCCGATCCGTACCGCCCTGAACAAGGCTGCACCGCAACTGGAAGAGGCGGCCCGCACCCTCGGCGCATCGTCATTCAGCGCGTTTTGCCGGGTGACCCTGCCGATTATCTTTCCGGCATTGGGCGCGGCGTTTGCGCTGGTGTTCCTCGATGCGATGAAGGAGTTGACCGCGACTTTGCTGCTCAGTCCAACCGGGTTGAATACCCTGGCCACGGCGGTGTGGGCGCACACCTCGAATGTGGAGTTTGCGGCGGCGGCGCCTTATGCGGCGCTGTTGATTCTGGTGTCGGGGCTGCCCGTCTACCTGCTCACGACACGGATGTATCTGAGCCGCTGAGAGCGCTATCGCAGGCAAGCCAGCTCCCACATTGGAGTGGGTTTGCCCGCGATAAGGCCCGAGCCGCCAACCTCAGGCCCGGAACTGCCCCAGGCTGGCCTTCAACTGCGCCGCCAAGCCATCCAGCACCTTGCCACTGGCCGTGGTTTCCACCACCGCCTGCGCTGCGCGCTCGGCCTGGGCATGGATCACCTCGACCCGCCCCCGCACCGCATGCGCGCCCTGGGCCTGATGTTCGGCAGCCCGGGTCGCCAGGCCAATCGCCGCATGCACCTGCTCCACTGAGTCTTGCACCGTTTGCTGCAAGCGCACACTTTCGCGCAGCACCAGCAGACCCTCGCTGGCCTGGCGCCCGGCCTTGCCGATGGTTTCCACCGCCTCACGCGCGCCTTGCTGCAACGCCACGATATGCGCCTGGATATCACCGGTAGAGCTTTGGGTTTTACTGGCCAGTGCCCGCACTTCGTCTGCCACCACCGCAAAACCCCGCCCGGTTTCACCGGCACGCGCTGCTTCAATGGCGGCATTCAGGGCCAGCAGGTTGGTTTGCTCGGCAATGCCGTGGATCACCGTCAGCACCACTTCAATCTGCTCGCTTTGCTGGGCCAGGCGCTCGATCACCTTGGAGCCGGCCTGCACCTGCCCGGCCAAGGCCTCGATCAAACTGCCGACTTCGGCCGAAGTACGGGAATTTTCATCCGTGGCCTGACGGATATCCACCACCTGCTGCAACGCGGCTTGCATGGCATGGCTTTCGGCCTGGGCCTCGTCAGCCATTTGCGACAGCGCCCGCAGGCTCTCGGCCACTTCATCACGCTGCAAACCTGCTGCGGCATCGGCGCCGGCATTGCGCAGGGTCATCGCGCCGATTTCCACGCCGGTACGCTGGGCCACATCCCCCGCCTCGCGCACGATGGGCTGCAACTTATCCACAAACCGATTGACCGCCGAAGCCATGGCGCCGATTTCATCCTTGCTGTTGATCTGCACACGCTTGGTCAGGTCACCGTCACCGGCCGCCAAATCATCCATGGCCGCGATCAGCAGCTTGAGGCGATTGACCACCCGCCGCCCCAGCACCACGGCAATCAGCAACAGCACACCCAGGCCCACCACCGCCAGACCCAGACCGATACGCCAGCGCAGGGCCTGCGCGGCCTCTTGTACGGCGCTGGAGGTATTGGCGGTCATTTGCGTGGCCGTGGCCTGCGCCGACTGCAGACGGGCACCCATGGCCGCCGCACTGTCCGCCGCCGCGCCTTTGAGGCTGTCGCCCACCAATTGACCGCCACTGGCGATCAGCGCGGCAAAACGCTGGTCCAGCGCCGCCAGGTCCGCCTCGACCGCTGCGGTGGAAACCCCCATCAGCACCTTGCCGATCTCTACACCATTGGGGCTGATGGACGCTTCGACGTAGTACACCGAAGGGTCGTTTTTCGCGGCATTCAACACTTTATCCAGCGCACGGTCGCCCTGGCCTTTTTCCAGGAGCGCCTTGTTGATCGGGTTTTCCCGGTTCAAATAACGGGTCAGGTGCTGGCCTGTGGCGTCGTCATACACCACAAACAGCACATTGGGATTGCGCTGGGCACGCCGAGCGAACTCCGACAACGCAGGAACATCGCTGTCCCACATTGCACGGGGCGCAACCGAGGCCAGCAACTGCGCCATATCATTGGCAGAGTCCCTCAGGTCCTTTTCCAGGGTCGTACGCAGTTGCTGCTGCTCTTGCTTCAATCGCGCAGAAAGCCCGGCCGTGAGGCGGTCGCTGGTGCTGGACGACAAGCTATCCAGGCTGGACGTCACTTCCTTGCCGGCCTGGGTCAATTCGCCCGACAGTTTCTGGCTGTCCACACCCAGGCGTTTGCCCAAATCGGCTTCCAGGGCCGTGACTGTGCTCCGGGTCAGGGCGACCGCCACCAGCACTTGCACCAAAAGAGCGATACCAAGGGTAACGAACACCGGCCGCAACAGCCGGCTTTGTAACAATGAGAGAACGGCAGACATCGGGAATCCCTCCACCACGGGTGCCATTAAATTGATAGCACCGCGAAAGAGAGAAACATAGCAAGGGTCGTGCCGTGCGCACCGCAGAAACGACAAAGGGCCCCCGAAGGGACCCTTTGCTTTTTACATCAACAGCTTATTAAGCGAACGGATGACGCAAAACGATGGTCTCGTTGCGGTCCGGGCCCGTCGAAATAATGTCGATCGGCGCGCCAATCAGCTCTTCAACGCGCTTGATGTAGGCGCGGGCGTTAGCTGGCAGTTCTTCCAGGGTCTTGGCACCCACGGTCGATTCGCTCCAGCCCGGCACTTCTTCGTACACAGGCTGCAGGCCCACGTAGCTGTCAGCGTCGGTCGGGGCAACATCATTACCTTCGGCGTCTTTGTAACCAACGCAGATGTTGATGGTTTCCAGGCCGTCGAGTACGTCCAGCTTGGTCAGGCAGATACCCGAGATGCTGTTCACGTCGATAGCGCGACGCAGGATGACAGCATCGAACCAGCCACAACGACGGGCACGACCGGTCGTCGCGCCGAACTCGTGGCCTTGTTTGGCCAGGTGCGCACCGACGTCGTCGAACAGCTCAGTCGGGAACGGACCCGAACCTACGCGCGTGGTGTAGGCCTTGGTGATGCCCAGGATGTAGTCCAGGAACATCGGACCAACGCCCGAACCCGTCGCAACGCCGCCAGCGGTGGTGTTGGAGCTGGTCACGTACGGGTAGGTACCGTGGTCGATGTCCAGCAACGAGCCCTGGGCACCTTCGAACATGATGTCTTTGCCGGCGCGACGCAGGTCGTGCAGTTCAGCAGTCACGTCCAGCATCAGCGGCTTGAGCAGCTCGGCGTATTCCTTGCACTCGGCCAGGGTCTTGTCGAACTCAATGGCTGGCTCTTTGTAGTAACCGACCAGCATGAAGTTGTGGTAATCCACCAGTTCACGCAGCTTGTCTTCAAAGCGCGGCATGTTGAGCAGGTCGCCCACACGCAGGCCACGACGTGCAACCTTGTCTTCGTAGGCCGGGCCGATACCGCGACCGGTGGTGCCGATCTTCAGCTCGCCACGGGCCTTTTCACGGGCCTGGTCCAGCGCAACGTGGAAGGACAGGATCAGCGGGCAGGACGGGCTGATACGCAGGCGCTCGCGCACCGGTACGCCTTTCTCTTCCAGCTTGGTGATCTCGCGCAGCAGGGCGTCAGGTGCAACCACCACGCCGTTGCCGATCAGGCACTGCACGCCTTCGCGCAGTACGCCCGACGGGATCAGGTGCAAGACGGTTTTTTCGCCATCGATGACCAGGGTGTGGCCAGCGTTGTGGCCACCTTGGTAGCGCACTACGGCGGCAGCATGTTCGGTCAGCAGATCAACGATCTTGCCTTTGCCCTCATCACCCCATTGGGTGCCCAGGACTACGACATTCTTACCCATAACACTTGTCCTCATTCGCGCAAACTTGGTGCCGGCGTTGGCCGGCAGGAAAACTCAAGAAGCCAGTGGCGATACTTGCCAAAGCCCGTTCTGCTGAATCAATTGCCGGTCGCAGTCCGCTTCACGGGCGGCGGCCAATGGCTGCCCAGGCAAGGCCTGGACGACACGCTGACCCTCACTGCGCAACTGGCAGACCTGCTGCCAGAGTGCCGCGTCCGTACTGTCTGGCATCCAGATACCGCCAGACGGTAGCTCGACTTCAGCACGCCCCAGGGTCACCAGGGTTTTCAAATCGGTGGAAAAGCCAGTCGCCGGACGGGCACGACCGAAGTCGGCGCCGATATCGTCATAACGACCGCCCTGGGCGATGGCTTGGCCAACGCCCGGAACAAACACCGCGAACACCACACCGGTGTGGTAGTGGTAGCCGCGCAACTCACCCAGGTCAAAATACAACGGCAGTTGCGGGAAGCGCGCCGACAACTGCTCGGCAATCGCCAGCACGTCGTCCAGGGCCGCCAGCACCGGGGCCGGCGCGTTGGCCAGGCGATCACGGGCAGCGGTCAGCACTTCGCGACCACCACACAGGTCCACCAGCGCACGCAGCATGCCAGCCAGGTCGGCAGGCACGCCTTCGGTCAGGGCGATCACTTCGTCGATGGCCTTGCGCTGCAGGGCATCGAACAACTGCTGCTCCACTTCGCCGGACAAACCGGCCGCACGGGCCAGGCCACGGTAGATACCGACATGCCCCAGGTCCATGTGGACATCCGGCACATCGGCCAGTTGCAGCATCGCCAGCATCAGGCTGATGACTTCAACGTCGCTGCTCGGGCTCGCATCGCCATACAACTCGGCGCCCAACTGGATCGGGCTACGGGACGATGACAAGGCGCGCGGTTGCGCATGCAGCACGCTGCCGGCGTAGCACAGGCGGCTCGGCCCTTCACGACGCAAGGTATGCGCATCAATGCGCGCCACTTGCGGCGTGATGTCGGCGCGAAAGCCCATTTGCCGGCCCGATTGCGGGTCGATGACCTTGAAGGTGCGCAGATCCAGGTCCTGGCCCGCGCCGGTCAGCAGGGATTCCAGGTACTCGATATGGGGAGTCACGACAAACTCGTAACCCCAGCTCTGGAACAGATCCAACACCTGGCGACGCGCGATTTCAATACGCGCAGCCTCTGGTGGCAGTACTTCTTCGATGCCATCTGGCAGCAGCCAGCGGTCTACCGTTGCCATTACGCCATTCCCCTATGACCCGGCCTGCCCTTGGGCGAGCCTTGAGTGAAGCAGAAAATACCCGGCCCCTGCATAAACCACGCGCAAGAGCGACGTGACGAATGGCCTGTAGACGGCCTCGTCGGGCACTTTCCTCGAAAAACCTGTCACGCCTGCAACGCACAACAACAATCAAACATGCAGACGCAAAAAAGCCGGGAATTTCCCGGCTGCCGCATCATACACCCGTTTTCCGAAAGGATCACCCCGCCGAGCGTTTTAGCCGCCCGACGGAGTGGAACCAGCCAGTCAGCGGGTTACTTGGACTTTTCCAGGTAGCGGAAGAAATCGCTACTTGGGTCCAGCACCATGACATCGGTTTTGTTCGCAAAGCTTTCACGGTAGGCACGCAGGCTACGGTAGAACGCGTAGAACTCCTGGTCCTGGCCATAAGCCTTGGCGTAGATCGACGCGGCTTGGGCATCACCATCACCACGAGCCTCTTCGGACTCACGATAGGCCTCTGCCAACAGTACGCGACGCTGACGGTCGGCATCCGCACGGATACCTTCAGCCAGTTCGTTACCCTTGGCACGGTGCTCACGCGCCTCACGCTCACGCTCGGTGCTCATACGCTCGAACACGCTGCGGTTCACTTCCTTGGGCAGGTCAATGGCCTTGACCCGAACATCGACCACTTCGATACCCAGCTCTTTTTCCGCCATGGTGTTCAGCGAACGGGTGATGTCAGCCATCAGCGCATCACGCTCACCGGATACCACCTCGTGCAGGGTGCGCTTACCAAACTGGTCGCGCAGGCCCGATTCCAGACGACGGGACAAACGCTCGTCGGCAATCTGCTTGAGGCCGGAAGTCGCGGTGTAGAAGCGCTCGGCATCCTTGACGCGCCACTTGGCGTAGGCGTCAACCATCACGGCTTTCTTTTCCAGGGTCAGGAAACGCTGTGTCGGTGCATCCAGGGTCATCAGGCGGGCGTCAAACTTGCGCACCTGGTTGACGTAGGGGACTTTCACATGCAGGCCCGGCTGGACATCCGCCTGAACCACACGCCCGAATTGCAGCAACACCGCACGCTCGGTCTGAGCCACGATGTAGAAGCAGTTCCAGGCAGCGATGACCACGACGACGCCCACAATCAGGGCGGTCAGCGATTTATTGCTCATCAACGACTCTCCCGGGAACGTGTTTGCTGTTGCTGCAAGTCAGCGGCCGCACGGGCGCTCGCTTCGTTGGCAGCGGCAGTCGAACTGGCGGAAGACGAAGTACTGCCGGCACTACGACCACCTTCGATCATCTTGTCCAGCGGCAGGTACAGCAGGTTGTTCTGCCCACCCTTGTTGCCGGTCACGAGAACCTTGCTGGTGTTGGTGAAGACTTCCTGCATGGTGTCCAGGTACAGACGCTCGCGGGTGACTTCCGGTGCCTTGCGGTACTCGGCCACCAGCTTGGTGAAGCGGTCAGCCTCACCCTTGGCGCGGGACACGACTTCGTCGCGGTAACCGTTGGCATCTTCAATGATGCGCTGGGCCTGACCACGGGCTTCCGGCACCACGCCGTTGGCGTAGGTTTCAGCCTGGTTGCGCGAACGCTGCTCGTCTTCACGGGCACGGATCACGTCATCGAAGGCTTCCTGCACTTCACGCGGTGCCGCTGCGCTCTGTACGTTGACCTGGGTAACGGTGATACCGGTGCGATAGGTATCGAGGAACCGTTGCAGGCGCTCCTTGATCTCGCTGGCCATCAGTTCACGGCCTTCGGTCAGCACCTGGTCCATCGCAGTGGAACCCACTACGTGGCGCAGGGCGCTTTCGGTCGCGTGCTGCAAGCTGATTTCCGGCTGGTCGACGTTAAGCACGAAGTCCTGCAGATTGCTGATCTTGTACTGCACGGTCAGCGGCACTTCGACGATGTTCTCGTCTTCGGTCAGCATCTGGCCCTGCTTGGTGTAGGCACGCTCACGCGTGACGTTCTCCATGTACTTCTTGTCGATCGGCGGGAAGTAGATATTCAGGCCGGGGCCGACAGTCTCGTAGTACTTGCCGAAGCGCAGCACCACGGCTTGCTCCTGCTCGTCCACCACATAGACCGCGCTGTACAGCCAGACAGCCGCCAGCGCCACGAGGCCCAGGCCAAGCAGGCCGTAGCCGCCGCCCTTGCCTGTGCGACCGCCGTCGTCACCACCACGTTTTTTTCCACCACCGAACAACCCATTCAGGCTTTCCTGCAGCTTTCGGAAGGCCTCGTCGAGATCTGGTGGCCCCTTGCGGTCGCCATTATTGCGGCGTTTACCACCCCAAGGATCCTGATTATTCGAGTTGCCACCCGGCTCATTCCAAGCCATAGCGCTCTCCATCTGATAAAGCAAAGACGCACCCACGGCGCGCCGACCAATGCTACAGAATGCCTGCCACAGCGGCACAACCGCTTTCTCAGGCTTTTATTGCAAAGTGTGTTGTTCGAGGAACTCCGTCGGTACAACGCCCTCACGACTCACCAGCCGATTGAGCTCCGAACGAGGCAAACGAACAGCCAGCAGGCTGACACCCTCTTCGTCGTGTTCTTCTTTCTGTACGGCACCCAGTTCAAAGAACTGAGCACGCAGTCGAGCAAAACGCTGAGGCAAGCGCAAGGTGCCGACGAACAAATCGCCACCGAGCAACTCGGCAATCGCCTGCTCAAGCAATTCCAGACCACTACCGTCCCGCGCCGACAGCCAGACCCGCTGGGGCCTGCCGTTTTCGTCGCGCTGGATTTGCGGCTCCACACCTTCAAGCAAATCGAGTTTGTTATAGACCTCGAGGATCGGCAAGTCCTGGGCGCCAATCTCACCCAGTACTACCATGACCTGCTCGATCTGCAACATCCGGTCAGGCTCGGCCGCATCAATGACGTGCAGCAGCAGGTCGGAGTTGCTCGACTCTTCGAGCGTAGACCGGAATGCCTCGACCAGCTTGTGCGGCAAGTGGCGGATGAAGCCCACAGTGTCGGCCAGCACAATCGGCCCCAAGTCGTCGAGTTCCAGACGGCGCAAGGTCGGGTCAAGGGTGGCGAACAATTGGTCTGCCGCGTACACGTCCGATTTGGTCACGTTGTTGAACAGCGTGGATTTACCGGCGTTGGTGTAGCCCACCAGGGACACGGTAGGGATATCCGCACGGGTACGGCCGCGTCGCGATTGCTCGCGCTGACTGCGCACCTTCTCCAGCCGGCCCTTGATCTGGCGCAGGCGCACCCGCAGCAGACGCCGGTCGGTTTCGAGTTGGGTTTCACCCGGCCCACGCATGCCGATACCGCCACCCTGACGCTCAAGGTGCGTCCAGCCGCGAACCAGGCGGGTGCTCATGTGGTCAAGCTGGGCCAGTTCGACCTGGAGCTTGCCTTCATGGGTACGAGCGCGTTGGGCGAAGATATCGAGAATCAGACCGGTACGGTCAATCACGCGACACTCGAAAACACGTTCGAGGTTACGTTCCTGACTGGGCGTGAGGATGTGATTGAAGATAACCAGATCGGCTTCTTCGGCATGGACCAGGTCGCGCAGTTCCTCGACCTTGCCGCTGCCAATCAGAAATTTGGCGGTTGGCCGATGACGCGGCACGTTAAAAAACGCGACGGTCTCGGCGCCGGCCGAATTTGCCAGCTCCTGAAACTCCTGCGGATCTTCGCGCGCCTCAGGGTCCTGTCCATCCAAGTGAACGAGGATTACTCGCTCACCACCACCGTGGCGCTCAAAGAACAAAGGAGACTCCTATCAGGCGTTACCTGGCTCAGCGTCACCCTGTTCGGATTCGGTTGCGCTAGGCAGACGAATTGGACGAACCGGCACTACTGTCGAGATAGCGTGTTTGTAGACCATCTGGCTGACGGTGTTTTTCAGCAGGATCACGAACTGGTCGAAAGACTCGATCGTACCTTGCAGCTTGATGCCGTTGACCAGATAGATGGAAACCCCAACTTTCTCTTTACGTAAAGTATTCAAGTAAGGGTCTTGTAGCGAATGCCCTTTTGACATGTGCCGCACTCCTTTAAGGATCAATAATAAAAAATCGGAAAAATAGATAGCTTGTGACCGTCACACCCCCAAGGATAGACGGCAATTGCAAGGACTCAGCTCAATATGGAGACCGTTCCCAAGTATTTCAAGGCGCGTGACAGATTGTCGCAATCCAGACTGTCCAGCCAATGCAGGTCAGTCCAACTGCGCAGCCAAGTGAACTGGCGTTTTGCCAATTGGCGCGTGGCAATAATGCCGCGCTCCTGCATTTCGGCTGACGTCAGCTTGCCATCCAGATGATCCCAGACTTGGCGGTAGCCTACAGCACGTATCGAAGGCAATCCCGGATGCAGATCACCTCTTGAACGCAGTGCTACGACCTCCTCCACGAACCCCTGTTCCAACATAATTGTGAATCTTTGTGCAATTCGTTCATGCAGCACCTGCCGATTCGCCGGAGCGATAGCCAGATTGGCGACAGTATAGGGCAATTGTCCCGGTCCAGAGGTGCCTGCGTCAGTACTTTGCGCAGATTGTCTGAGGCGATGGGCCGTCATTGTCTGGCCACTCACGCGCCAGACTTCCAGAGCCCGGCTCAGGCGCTGGGGGTCGTTGGGGTGAATGCGCGCGGCAGATACCGGGTCAATCGCCGCCAATTGCTCGTGCAGGGCCTGCCAACCAAGGCGTGCAGCCTCTTCTTCGATTTCGGCGCGCACCTGCGGATCGGCGGGCGGCATGTCGGCCAAGCCTTCCTGCAGCGCCTTGTAATAGAGCATCGTGCCGCCCACCAGCAGCGGGATATTGCCCCGCGCGGTGATTTCAGCCATGGCCGCCAGGGCATCGGTACGAAAATCCGCCGCCGAGTAGCTTTGCGATGGATCAATAATGTCGATCAGTCGATGGGGATGGGCGGCCAACAGCTCCTTGGACGGCTTGGCGGTACCAATGTCCATGTCCCGGTAAACCAGGGCTGAATCGACACTGATCAGCTCACAGGGCAAAACCTTGGTCAGCTCGATCGCAAGGTCTGTCTTGCCGGCGGCCGTCGGGCCCATCAGGAAGATGGCGGGAGGTAGAGAGCTCATCAGCGGCCGCGCAGGAATAGTTTGTCCAGATCATCCAGGCCCATTTGGGTCCAGGTCGGTCGGCCATGGTTGCACTGGCCACTGCGCTCGGTGTTTTCCATGTCCCGCAGCAGGCCGTTCATTTCCGGCAGGGCCAGGCGCCGGTTGGCGCGGATCGCGCCGTGGCAGGCCATGGTGCCGAGCAGTTCGTTGATATGCGCCTGGATCCGGTCACTGGTGCCGTATTCCATCAGGTCCGCCAGCACGTCGGCCACCAGCCGATTGGCCTCGGCCTGCTTGAGCAGGGCGGGAATCTGCCGGATGGCCAGGGTTTCCGGGCCCAGGCGCTGCAACTCAAAACCCAGTTTCTGGAACACCGCGTGGTGCTCCTCGGCGCAATCGGCTTCCCGCTGGCTCACCGCCAGGGACTCCGGCACCAGCAATGGCTGGCCGCTCAGGCCTTCACTGGCCATGGCGATCTTCAGGCGCTCGTACATGATCCGTTCGTGGGCCGCGTGCATGTCCACCAGCACCAGGCCGTGGGCGTTTTCCGCGAGGATATAGATGCCCTTGAGCTGGGCCAGGGCATAACCCAGGGGCGGGATATCACCGCCGCCTTCCGGCAGGGCCACTGCGCCCGGCTCGGCACCGGGCAGCGGCGCGAAGAATTCGCGATAGGCCGCCTGGGCCTCGGCCACCGGCACCGCCGATTGCGGACGCGGGGTGTATTGATACTGATAGCCCGCCCCCGCGCCGGAACCCGGCGCCGGGTAACTTGGCTGGGCTTGCGGCGATTGCAGCAGGTTGGCCGCCAGGCTCATTTCGCCCTGGGGCCCGAATTCACCGGCCTCCGGCCCTGTCGGGCGGACGACGGCGGTGACAATCGGCGCCGCCAGTTGATCGTCCGGGCGCACATCGCCCAAGGCACGGTGCAAGGTGCCATAGAGGAAGTCATGGACCATGCGCCCGTCACGGAAGCGCACCTCGTGCTTGGTCGGGTGCACGTTGACGTCGACCACCGCGGGGTCCACTTCAAAAAACAGCACAAAGGTTGGGTGCCGGCCATTGAACAGCACGTCGCGATAGGCCTGGCGCACCGCATGGGCCACCAGCTTGTCGCGTACGGCACGGCCATTCACAAAGAAATACTGCAAGTCTGCCTGGCTGCGGGAGAACGTCGGCAGGCCGACCCAACCCCACAAATGCAGGCCGTTACGCTCGATCTCAATCGGCAGCGCCTGTTCCAGGAAGCCTGCGCCGCAGATTGCCGACACGCGTCGGGCGCGGGCGGCATCGTCATTGGCCTCATGCAGGCTGAGGATGGTCTTGCCGTTGTGGCGCAGGTGGAAGGCCACATCAAAGCGCGCCAGGGCCAGGCGCTTGATGACTTCTTGCAGGTGATCGAATTCGGTTTTTTCGGCCTTGAGGAATTTGCGCCGCGCCGGGGTATTGAAGAACAGGTCGCGCACTTCCACCGAGGTGCCCACTGGATGGGCTGCCGGCTGGACCCGAGGGGCCATGTCACGGCCTTCGGTTTCCACCTGCCAGGCCTGTTCGGCGCCACGGGTGCGGGAGGTCAAGGTCAGGCGCGCCACGGAGCTGATTGATGCCAGCGCCTCACCACGAAAGCCCAGGCTCATCACCCGCTCAAGGTCTTCCAGGTCACGGATTTTGCTGGTGGCATGGCGTGCCAGTGCCAGCGGCAGGTCGTCCGAGGAAATCCCGCTACCGTCGTCGCGCACCCGCAGCAGCTTGACGCCGCCCTGCTCGACATCCACGTCGATGCGCTTGGCGCCGGAGTCGAGGCTGTTTTCCAGCAGTTCCTTGATCACCGACGCCGGGCGCTCAACCACCTCGCCCGCAGCGATCTGGTTGGCCAGCCGCGGGCTGAGCAGTTCGATGCGCGAAGCGCTGTTCAATACCGATTCGCTCATTACTGTGCTGCCAACTTAGTGCTGGGGATGGTCAACACCTGGCCGACTTTCAGCTCATCGGTTTTCAGGTTATTGGCGCTGCGCAAGGTGGCGGCCGAAACCTGGAAACGCACGGCCAGCATGGCCAAGGTGTCGCCGGGCTGCACCCGGTGATCACGCGGGCCCTGGGCGATTTTCCCGGAGTCCCGTAGCCAGGCGATATAGGTGCCCGGCGGCGGGTTCTGCTGGAAGAACTGACGCACGCCGGAACTGATGGAGCGCGCCAGCGCCTGCTGGTGGCTGGCGCTGGCCAGCTTGTTGGCTTCGTTGGCGTTGGAGATAAAGCCGGTTTCGACCAGGATCGACGGGATATCCGGCGACTTGAGCACCATAAACCCGGCCTGCTCCACCCGCTGCTTGTGCAACGGGGTGACCCGGCCCATGTTGGTCAGGACTTTCTGCCCGACGTTCAGGCTGGAGGTCAGCGAGGCAGTCATCGACAGATCCAGCAATACACCCGCGAGCATGCGGTCCTTGTCATCCAGGGACACGTTGCCGGCACCGCCGATCAAGTCGGAACGGTTTTCGCTGTCGGCCAGCCAGCGTGCGGTCTCGGATGTGGCGCCACGATCCGACAGGGCAAACACCGAGGCGCCAAAGGCGGCCTTCGACGGGGCGGCGTCGGCGTGGATCGACACGAACAGGTCGGCGCCCTTCTTGCGGGCGATTTCGGTACGCCCGCGCAGCGGGATGAAGTAGTCGCCGGTACGGGTCAATTCGGCGCGGTAGCCTTTCATCCCGTTGATCTGACGCTGCAATTCGCGGGCGATGGCCAGGACCACGTCTTTTTCGTGCTGGCCACGGGATCCCGAGGCGCCCGGGTCTTCACCGCCGTGGCCGGCGTCGATCACCACGATGACGTCACGTTTGCCGGCCGGGGCTGGCGGCAGCGGTGGCAACTTGACCTGGGGCTGCGCGGGGCTGACCGGCACGGCTGGCGTGGTGGCGACAGAAGGCGCAGGTGCAGGGGCTGGTGCCGCATCGGCAGGGTTATCGAACAGATCGACCACCAGGCGGTTGCCATACTGGGCGTTCGGCGCGAGGGAAAAACTCTTCGGCGTCACGACCTTTTTCAGGTCGATGACCACCCGCAGGTCAGTCGGCGTGCGCTGGGCCGAGCGCATCGCGGTAATCGGCGTGTTCGCAGTGGAGACCTTCAGGGGCGCGGCCAGGGTCGCACCGTTGATGTCAATCACCAGGCGATCAGGCGCCGTCAGGGTAAAGACACTGTGCTGGACCGGGCCAGACAGGTCGAACACCAGTCGCGTGTTATCCGGAGCTCGCCACAGGCGCACACTTTTCACCTGTGAAGCAGCCAGAGCATTGACAGTCATTGCCGCAAGCAACACCCCCACGACAGCAACCAACGCGCGAAAGCGCATACCTAACCCACCCATTATTAGAATTTCAAAGCCAAAGCGGCACACCAGGACTCACTGCGCGCGCTCTGGGACAACAATTTCAACTGACGCCCATGGTTATGCGCAGTAATGGTAATGGTCAGGTCGGGCTTTGGCAAAAAGCCTGTGCCCTTGTCCGGCCACTCGATCAGACACAAGGCGTCGCCATCGAAGTAATCGCGGATGCCCATGTACTCCAATTCCTCGGGATCCACCAGGCGATACAGGTCGAAATGGAACGCCCGCACCTCACCGATCTCGTAAGGTTCTACCAGGGTGAACGTCGGACTTTTCACTGCACCACTATGCCCAAGCCCGCGAATGATGCCGCGCGACAGCGTGGTTTTGCCGGCGCCCAGATCACCTTGCAGAAAAATCAGGCCCACACCCCCGGTGATCTCGGCAATGCTTTTGCCGAGAGCCACCATGGCCTCTTCATCCGCTATAAACAGCGTTACTTCAGACACGGTGACTGCTCCTCCAACAACTGACGAATGGCGGGAATCAGGTCACTGGCCACCAGGCCGCGACCCAAGGTGCCCTGACGATCGCCCGCCGTGGCGTGCAACCACACTGCCAGGCTGGCGGCCTCGAACGCTGGCATGCCTTGGGCCAGCAGCGCGCCGGTCAAGCCGGCGAGCACATCCCCCAGGCCCGCCGATGCCATGGCCGGATGCCCCTGGTCACAGCGCGCCACCCGCCCATCCGGGCTGGCGATCAGGCTGCCCGCGCCCTTGAGCACCGTGACTGCATTGAATTTCTGGCTCAGCGCGCGCGCCACCTTAAGCCGGTCGGCCTGAACCTCGGCTGTCGAGATCCCCATCAGCCGCGCCGCCTCCCCTGGGTGCGGAGTGATCACGCAATCGGCCGGCAAGGTTACATGGCCTGCGGCCAGCAGGTTCAGCGCGTCTGCATCCCAGACCTGGGGTTGCCGGGCATTGGCGGCCACCGACAGTAGGCTTTTGCCCCACGCCATGTCGCCCAGGCCAGGGCCGACAACCATCACCGAGACTTTTTCCAGCAAACCCATCAACTGATTGGCCGAATGCACGCCGCGCACCATGACTTCCGGCAAGCGGGTCAAAGCGGCGGGGACATGTTCACTTCGGGTCGCCAGGGACACCAGGCCAGCACCGCTGCGCAAGGCGCTTTCAGCACTCAGTAGCGCGGCGCCGCCAAAGCCATGGTCGCCACCAATCACCAGGACGTGGCCAAACTGCCCCTTGTGGGCCTCTGGGGAACGCGCAGCCAGTTGCGGCAATTGGCCGGGCAACAGGGGCTGCACGTCGGTTATTTCGTGTTTTGTCTGCGGCATGCGTCTTCAAGCTCCGATGTCTGGCAGAATTATACGCATCTAACCTGCGGTTTCTCTCGTCTCATGCCTGCTATTACCACCGATCTGCCCGCCCTCGCCCAATCGATCAAAGACTGGGGTCGCGAGCTGGGCTTTCAACAAGTCGGCATCAGCGGCCTGGACCTGGCTGAGCATGAACAGCACCTGCAGCGCTGGCTCGACGCGGGCTACCACGGCGAGATGGACTACATGGGCGCCCATGGCAGCAAACGCTCGCACCCGGACGAGTTGGTACCCGGCACCTTGCGCGTGGTGTCCCTGCGCATGGATTACCTGCCCGGCGATACGCAAATGGCGCAACTGCTGGCCCAACCCGAAAAAGCCTATATCTCCCGCTACGCCCTGGGCCGCGACTACCACAAGCTGATCCGCAAGCGCGTGCAGCAACTGGCCGACCGCATCCAGGCACAGATCGGCCCGTTTGGTTTTCGCGCCTTTGTCGACAGCGCCCCAGTGCTGGAAAAAGCCATCGCCGAACAAGCCGGCCTGGGCTGGATCGGCAAAAACACCCTGGTCCTCAGCCGCAAGGCCGGTAGCTACTTCTTCCTCAGCGAACTGTTCGTCGACCTGCCACTGCCCGTCGACCCGCCCCACAGCACCGAACACTGCGGCCGCTGCACCGCCTGCCTGGACATCTGCCCCACCAATGCCTTCGTCGGCCCCTATGTGCTGGACGCCCGGCGCTGCATTTCCTACTTGACCATCGAACTCAAGAGCGCAATCCCCGAGGATCTGCGGCCACTGATTGGCAACCGCGTGTTCGGCTGCGATGACTGTCAGATCGTTTGCCCGTGGAATCGTTTCGCCCGACCTTCAGGAGAAAGCGATTTCAAGCCGCGCCACAACCTGGATAACGCCGAACTGGCCGAGTTATTTATGTGGGATGAGGATAAATTCCTCAGCAGCACCGAAGGCTCGCCGCTACGCCGCGCCGGTTATGAGCGTTGGCTGCGTAACCTGGCCGTGGGCCTGGGCAACGCGCCTTCCAGCATTCCGGTGCTGGAAGCCTTGAAGGCGCGCCGGGACTACCCCTCCGAACTGGTCCGCGAACATGTCGAATGGGCGCTGAACCAGCACGCGACGCGTCAATGTTCGTCGTTGTAGACGAACTTGGGCATTTCCCAGTGAAAGCGGATGGCCAGCAGTCGCAGTAGAAAACCGCTGAACAGGGTGAGCAGAATCGCTTGCTCGCTGGGCAGTTCGAGGTAGATGCACAGCATGTAGCACCAGGCGGCGAGGAACGACACGCTGGCATACAACTCGCGGCGGAAGATCAACGGAATATCGTTACAGAAAATATCCCGCAGGATCCCGCCGAAGACTCCGGTGATCACCCCGCTGACCGAGGCCACCAGCATGCCGTGCCCCATTTCCAGGGCCGTCATGCAGCCGATCAGGGTGAAAGCCACCAGCCCTACGGCGTCCAGCGCCAAAAACAGTGAGCGCAAGTGGCGCATCAGCGGGGCGATAAAGATCGTCACCAATGCCGCTACCGAGGTCAGCACCAGGTATTCCGGATGTTTGACCCAGGTCAGCGGGTAATGGCCGAGCAACACATCGCGCACCGAACCGCCACCCAGCGCCGTCACGCAGGCGATCAACACCACGCCAAACCAGTCCATGCCACGACGGCCGGCGGACAAGGCGCCGGTCATGGCTTCGGCGGTGATGGCGATGAGGTAGAGCATCAGCAGCATGATGGCGATCCTTGCAAAGAGGCGCGCAGTCTAATCATTTGGCGAGGGCACCAAAAGGGGGCGCTCGGCGAAAGACCGAGCATGCCCACACGTGGAATGCGATCAAATGTGTGGCTTGCCTGCGATAGCGGTAGGTCAGTCGATACATCCTTACTTGTCCCACCGCCATCGCGGGCAAGCCCGCTCCCACAGGGGATCTGGGCAGGGCACAGAACTTTGCACACACCACACAGCAACTGTGGGAGCGGGCTTGCCCGCGATGGCGCCAGCCCTGGCGCCACGAACTCAAGCCTTGATGAAATGCTTGCGGTAATGCTGCAACTCGGCAATCGACTCGCGGATATCATCCAGGGCCAGGTGGGTGCTGCCCTTATGGAAGCTGTCCTTGACCTCTGGCGCCCAACGCGCGGCCAGTTCTTTCAAGGTCGACACATCGAGGTTGCGGTAGTGGAAGTAGCTTTCCAGCCCCTTCATATGGGTATAAAGGAAGCGGCGGTCCTGGCAGATGCTGTTGCCACAGATCGGCGACTTGCCCTTGGGCACCCACTTTTCCAGGAAGGCAATCGTCTGGGCCTCAGCCTCGGCCATGCTGATGCGGCTGTCGCGCACGCGCTGGGTCAGGCCCGAGTTGCCGTGGGTGCGGGTGTTCCACTCGTCCATGGTGGCCAGCACCGCGTCGCTGTGGTGGATGGCGATCACCGGACCTTCGGCCAAGGTGTTGAGGTTGCTGTCGGTGACAATGGTCGCCATCTCGATGATGACGTCGGTGTCAGGGTTCAGACCGGTCATTTCCAGATCGATCCAAATCAGGTTCTGTGGGTTTTGCATGTCGTGGTTCCTTGGCACCTTGGCGTAGCTGCGCAGTTTAGCAGGCGGGGCGTGCTAGACTCGCGACCGTTTTATCCAACCTTTGCATTATCGACACGGAACACCAATGGCCAAACGCCAGCTCAACCGTCGCCAAAACTGGCGCATCGAAAAAATCCAGGGTGAACGCGCTGCCCGCGCCGCCAAACGTGAATCTTCCGCCGTGGAAGCGCTGGAGGGTGGCGACCTGGGCCCCGAACAAACGGGCCTGGTGATCGCGCACTTTGGGGTGCAGGTCGAAGTCGAGGCCCTGGAGGGCGAGCTGGCCGGCGAAGTGTTCCGCTGCCACCTGCGCGCCAACCTGCCGGCCCTGGTAACCGGCGACAAAGTGGTGTGGCGTGCCGGCAACCAAGGCATCGGGGTGATCGTCGCGCAACTGCCGCGCAGCACCGAACTGCGCCGCCCGGACAGCCGTGGCCAACTCAAGCCGGTGGCGGCCAACGTCGACATGATTGTCATCGTCTTCGCCCCGCTGCCCGAGCCACACGCCAACCTGATCGACCGCTACCTGGTGGCGGCCGAGCACGCTGGCATCCGCCCGCTGTTGCTGCTGAACAAATTCGACCTGATCGACGACCAGAACGCCCCGGCGCTGAATGCGTTGCTTGCGGTGTATCGGCAGTTGGGCTACCCGGTGCTGGAAGTCTCGGCACACCATGGCAACGGCATGGAACAGCTGCAACAGCAGTTGGACGGGCGCATCAGCGTGTTCGTCGGCCAGTCGGGCGTGGGTAAGTCGTCGCTGGTCAACAGCCTGCTACCGGAAGTCGAGACCCGCGTCGGCCCGCTGTCGGAGCTGTCCGGCCAGGGTACGCACACCACCACCACCGCACGCCTGTTCCACTTCCCGGGCGGTGGCGAGCTGATCGACTCCCCCGGCATCCGTGAATTCGGCCTGGGCCACGTCAGCCGCGCAGATGTAGAAGCGGGTTTCATCGAGTTCAACGACTTGATCGGCACGTGCCGCTTCCGCGACTGCAAGCACGACCGCGAGCCGGGTTGTGCGTTGCTCAAGGCCCTGGAAGACGGGCGCGTGCAGCAGCAACGCATGAACAGCTATCGCTCGATCATCGCGAGTTTGCCGGAAAGCAGTTACTGAGTGGCCATGCCTCAATACACTTTAAGTGCAGCCTGCAACCCCCTACTCCATTGATTTAATAGGGGCCGGCATCAAGAATTCAGGACAACTGGGTGGCTCGTTGACACAAGCCAGCTTGAATTCGGAATTCCTGATGCCCATAATCACTCCGTTACCGGCGAAAGTCGGCAGGAGTCTGGATCCTTCCCGGAGTTGATCCAGCGGCGCAGAAGGGGCGAAGCAAGCTCCACTGCGTGTCGAATGAAGCCGCCTTCGGGCGGCTTTGCTTTTGTGGGACATTCGATTGACTCTCTACTATCACCCCAAACAAGGCGATGTTCTTCTCTGCGATTTCACACGAGGCTTTGTCGCCCCTGAAATGCTGAAGATCCGTAAAGTCGTGGTGATATCCCCTACCTCCAGCCACAATCGCAGGCTGTGCACTGTAGTCCCGATCGCCTCTACTGCCCCCGAAGTCCAGCATGCCTGGCACCACCTGTTACACATCAACCCCCTTCAGTCCGATGGCTACAAAGAGCTGTGGGTGAAGTGCGACATGATCTATACCGTGAGTTTCGAGCGCCTCGACAAGCTGCATAGAAAGACCCGCTCCAAAGGTCGGGAGTACTTCGTACCGCGGCTGAATACCGATGATATGCAAGGCGTGATCAGTGGCGTCAAAGCCTACCTCCCACTTTGAGCACAAGTAAAAACGCCCCGACTGATCGGGGCGCTTTCATTTAGACGGTACGCCTACGAGCCTGGCGCAGGCACCGTAGGAGCCTTTACCCCGCCCTCATCAAACAGATTCAGCTTCTGCCGCAACTCATGGGCCGGCAACGGCTGCTGCTCGGGTGGCAGGGCATTCGGGTCTACCGGCACTTCACCCGGCGCGCCCTCGCCCTGGGTCGGTACCGGCGCAGGGGCACCCTGCTCGCCTTCGATGGCACGCTGGGCCTTTTTGGTCAGCACCACAATATCAATGCGCCGGTTGATCGGGTTGAACGGGTCCTGGACATCAAACAGCTGGGATGAAGCAAAGCCCACGACGCGCGCCACCTGGGTATCCGGATAGCTGCCGGCCACCAGGACACGGCGGGCGGCGTTGGCACGGTTGGCCGACAACTCCCAGTTACCGAAATCGCCCAGGCCCGAATACGGCTTGGCATCGGTGTGGCCGCTGACGCTGATCTTGTTCGGCACCGCCTTGATGGTGTCGGCCATGGCCAGCAGGATGTCTTCGAAGTAAGACTTCAGGCGCGCACTGCCAGAGTCGAACATCGGTCGATTGGCCGCATCCATGATCTGGATACGCAGGCCGTCCTGGGTGATATCGAAGTGGATCTGATCCTTGAATTTTTGCAGTTGCGGGTTTTCATCGACCTTGTTCTGCAACTCTTGCAGTAACAGCTCCAGGCGTTCCTGCTCGACCTGTTCGGCCATGCTCTCGACGGTCTGGCGTTCGATCGGGATATTTTCCTGGGGCGCTTCGGTCTGCACCTCCGGGTTGATGGTGCGCTCAGGGGCCAATTCGGGCGAGCCGCCCAAGTCGATCACAAACGGCGTGCCGCTCTCGGAAAACCCAATGGGATCCTTGAAGTAACCGGCGATGGCGATCTTCTGTTCCGGCGTCGCGGTGGACATCAGCCACAACACCAAAAAGAACGCCATCATCGCCGTCGCAAAGTCAGCGAAGGCAATTTTCCAGGCACCACCGTGGTGCCCGGCAGCGAAGCGCTTGACGCGCTTGATGATAATCGGCTGGTTGTTTTCCATGGCTTAGCGACCGCGAACTGCTTGTTCCAGCTCGGCAAAGCTTGGACGGTGCTTCGGATACAGCACCTTGCGCCCGAACTCCACCGCCAGGGATGGCGGCATGCCGGAAGCCGAAGCCACCAGGGACGCCTTGATCGCTTCGTAGATATTCATCTCTTCCTTGGCGTCGTGGGCCAGGGAGGTGGCCAGCGGGCCAAAGAAGCCATAGGCCGCGAGAATACCGAAGAAGGTCCCCACCAGCGCCGCACCGACATGCTTGCCGATCGCGGCCTGGTCGCCCTCGCCCAACGACGCCATGGTCACCACGATTCCCAGCACCGCCGCGACGATACCGAAACCGGGCATGCCATCAGCGATACCGTTCACGGCATGGGACGGGTGTTCGATTTCTTCCTTGAGGCTGAACAGCTCCATGTCGAACAAGCCTTCCAGCTCGTGGGGGGCCATGTTGCCGGAGGACATGATGCGCAGATAGTCGCAGATGTAGGCAGTCATGCGGTCGTCCTTGAGCACGGCCGGGTACTTGGCGAAGATCGGGCTCGCCGCAGCGTCCTCGATATCAGCCTCGATAGCCATCATGCCTTCACGGCGGCTCTTGTTAAGGATCTCGTAGACCAGGCCCAACACTTCCAGGTAGAACGTGTGGGAAAAGCGCGAGCTGAACATGCCCAGCGATTTCTTGAGCACGTGCATGGTCATGTAGCTGG
The DNA here is from genome assembly GCF_030687625.1 of Pseudomonas sp. FP2294. NCBI lineage: Bacteria > Pseudomonadati > Pseudomonadota > Gammaproteobacteria > Pseudomonadales > Pseudomonadaceae > Pseudomonas > Pseudomonas sp. FP2294. The sequence continues at coordinate 534,000 of NZ_CP117441.1, read as the reverse complement.
GGTTAGCTTGCAGGAAAGCGCCAAACGCCGCACCGCCGATGATCAGCACTTCGAAGGGCTGGATCAGCGCAGCAATTTTACCGTGGGACAGAACGTATCCGCTGAGCACGCTTGCGATGACGACGATGATGCCGATAATTTTAGCCATAGGGGATGAGTACTTGCGCCGTCGGGTTCATGGACATATTCGGAAGATCTAAAAACTCTTCTTCTACTTATCGGCAAAACTGCGCCAGACTATAGCCCGTTAAGGCGAAAAGCCAGTTCGGCCCACTCCGGGCGTGTTGACCGCAAGTGATGATCGCGCCCCAATCATGGCAAACGAAACGACAGTCCCAACTACAAAACCCAACTCTCTGGCTGGCTGGATCAAGCGTCTGGACGAGGTTCTCCTGCCCGTCCCGCAGGCGAGCCACATTGCCGTGTGCAAGGCCATCGGCGACAGTCGCCGTTCGTTGCGAGATATTGCAGAGCTGATGCAAGACAGCCCGGCACTGGTCCTGAGCGTCATGCGTGAAGCCAACAACCAGGCCCACGGCAGCCTGGCAGAGCCCGCAGAAAACCTTGAAGTGGCGATCAACCGCCTCGGCCTCAAGCGCACCGAAGAACTGCTCGCGCGCCTGCCGTCAGTGCCGCTCAATGAAATCCCCGTGGCCCTGCGCCAATTGCAACTGATCAGCCAGCATGCCTCGCAGCAAGCCAGCGGCCTGTTTGCCAGCCGCCTGGCGCGCCTGTGGCAGGATATTCATTGGGGCAGCCTGCTATTTCTTTCACCGCTGTGGCCGATGGCCGTTGCCTACCCCAAGCTCCTGGAGGAATGGGAGCTGCGGGTGATCCACAAGGGTCAATCGGCACGCAAGGTCGAACAGGAATTGTTTGGCGTGCCCCTGCTGGCACTGTGCCTGGAGCTGACCGAGGCCTGGCGCTTGCCGATCTGGGTGTCCCAGGGCTACCAACTGCTGCTCAAGGAACAACGCTTACTGGTCAAGGCCCTGCACATCGCCCGCGATGAAGTGCCGTTGAGCCAGCAGCAAAAACTCGATGCCGACCCGGCGCTGCGGCGCTGGCTGAACCAACCGGCCAATACCGTGCTACTGGCCAATGGCATGGCACTGGCGGCCCAGGAATCCTGGGCCTGCCCCCATACCCAGCGCTGGCAGTACCTCACCGCGTTGTACCTGCAACAACCACTGGCCGACGTGCAGCAACAGGTGCACCAACAGGCGGTCATCAGCGCGCGCCATACCCTGACCGCCGGTCTCTGGCATCCGGCACTGGCGTTGATCTGGCCCTGGCATGTGCAACGAGTGCATCGCGGCCTGCTGCCCGCACCGCCGCCGACCGCCGAAGCCCTGGCGGTGTGGCGCAAGCGTTGTACTGAGCTGCTGGTGGAGCCCAGCCGCTTCGCCAATGCGATGCACTTGACCACCTGCGCCAAGGAGGCCCTGGTTGCCAGTGGCATGCAGCGCGTGATGTTGCTGATGGCCGACAAGGCCTTGGCCACTTTGCGCGTGCATCAGGTCGACGGCCTGCCCAAGGACGCTGCCAACCTGAGCCTTGAGTCCGCACAAAGCACGCTGCTGCAACGCTTGCTGGAGAAGCCTGCGCAAGTGCGCCTCAACCCGGAAAATCACGCACAATTCGCGGTGCTGCTGCCTGCTTCATTGCGGCGCCTGTTCGTCGGCGAGCATTTGCTGCTGCGCTCCCTGAGCTGTAACGGCCGGGTGGTGATGCTGATGATTGCCGACCAGGGGGGCGGGCCGTTCTCCGAAACCACCGTGCAGGCCTTCGGCAAAACCGCCCAATGCATCGAGAAAGCCCTGCACTGCTTTACCAACCGCACCGCTTGATGCTTGCGTTACAATCGCCCTCTTTTATCACCCAACCTAGCGCCCGGGAGACCTCACATGCCTGACTTTTCTGGCTTGCCGCTGGTGATCGAACCCAGCGACCTGCTTAGTCGCCTCGCCGCCGAGCCGTTGATTCTGGTGGACCTCACCAGCACCGCCCGTTATGCCCAGGGGCATATCCCCGGCGCGCACTTTGTCGATCCCAAGCGCACCCAGTTGGGCCAGCCACCGGCCCCAGGGCTGCTGCCGGCCAAGGCCGACCTGGAGAAACTGTTCGGCGAACTGGGCCACACCCCGGATGCCACCTACGTGGTGTATGACGACGAAGGCGGCGGCTGGGCCGGGCGGTTTATCTGGTTGCTCGACGTGATCGGCCACAAGAAATATCACTACCTTGATGGCGGCCTACTGGCATGGCTGGATGAACAGCACCCCGTGTCCACTGAGGTCACCGCAGCCGTCGGCGGCCCGGTCAGCCTGACCCTGCACGACGAGCCCACGGCCACCCGCGAATACCTGCAAAGCCGCCTCGGCGCTGCCGACCTGGGCATCTGGGATGCCCGTGGCCCGCTGGAATACAGCGGCGAAAAAGTCCTCGCGGCCAAGGGCGGGCATATTCCCGGCGCAGTCAACTTCGAATGGACGGCGGGCATGGACAAGGCACGCAACCTGCGGATCCGCCGCGACATGCCGCAGATCCTCGAAGGCCTGGGCCTGACCAAAGACAAAGAAATCATCACCCACTGCCAGACTCACCACCGTTCTGGCTTCACCTACCTGGTGGCCAAGGCGCTCGGTTATCCGCGAGTCAAAGGTTATGCCGGTTCCTGGGGCGAATGGGGCAACCACCCCGACACCCCCGTCGAGATTTAAGGTTTAAGGACAGTTCATGAAAAAGCGTTTGTTTATCCTCAGCCAGTACCTGCTGCCCCACCACCTGCTGTCGCGCCTGGCCGGCTGCATTGCCGAATGCCGTGTGCGCTGGTTTAAAAATGCCTTCACCACCTGGTTCGCCAAGCGCTATCAGGTGGATATGTCCCAGGCGCTGGTAGAAGACGTGACCGCTTACGAGCACTTCAACGCCTTCTTCACCCGCGCCCTGAAAGACGGCGCCCGCCCCCTGGACCCAACCCCAGGCGCGGTGCTGAGCCCGGCAGACGGCGCAGTCAGCCAGCTCGGCCCGATCGAGCACGGCCGCGTGTTCCAGGCCAAGGGCCACAGTTTCAGCGTGCTGGAACTGCTCGGTGGCGACGCCGCCGTTGCCGCACCGTTCATGGGCGGCGACTTTGCCACCATTTACCTGTCGCCGAAGGACTACCACCGCGTGCACATGCCACTGGCCGGCACCCTGCGGGAAATGGTCTACGTGCCTGGGCGGATTTTCTCGGTCAACCAGACCACGGCCGAAAACGTGCCGGAGTTGTTTGCGCGTAACGAGCGTGTGGTTTGCCTGTTCGACACCGAGCGCGGCCCGATGGCCGTGGTATTGGTGGGCGCGATGATTGTCGCGTCGATTGAAACCGTATGGGCCGGCCTGGTAACGCCGCCCAAGCGCGAGCTGAAAACCGTGCGCTACGACGAAGCCGCCCGTGCGCCGATCCACCTGGAAAAAGGTGCGGAACTGGGACGCTTCAAGCTGGGTTCGACCGCTATCGTGCTGTTTGGGCCGGATCAGGTGAAGTGGGCGCAAGAGCTGGCGGCAGGCACGCCGGTGCAGATGGGCCAGGGTATCGCGCTGCCAAAAGCCTGATCCGAATACAGCGAAAATCAAATGTGGGAGCGGGCTTGCTCGCGAAGGCGGTGTGACAGTCGACACCTTAGTTGACTGACACACCGCCTTCGCGAGCAAGCCCGCTCCCACATTTTTGACCGCGTTCCTGTCGTTATTGGCCGTCGCGGTCGCGAAAGCCCAACAGATACAACACACCGTCCAACCCCAAGGTCGAAATCGCCTGCTTGGCCGACTGTTTGACCAACGGCTTGGCCCGGAACGCTACGCCCAACCCGGCGATAGCCAGCATCGGCAAGTCGTTGGCGCCGTCGCCGACCGCAATGGTCTGCTCCAGACGCAAACCTTCCTTGTGCGCCAGCTCCTTGAGCAAGTCAGCCTTGCGTTGCGCATCGACAATCGGTTCGACCGCCACGCCCGTCACCTTGCCATCCACCACTTCCAGCTCGTTGGCGAACACGTAGTCGATGCCCAGCTTGGCCTGCAATTGCTTGGCGAAGTAGGTAAAGCCGCCCGAGAGGATCGCCGTCTTGTAGCCCAGGCGCTTGAGTTCGGCGAACAGGGTTTCGGCACCTTCGGTCAAGCGCAGGGAGGCGCCAATGGAATCGAGGACGCTGACGTCCAGGCCCTTGAGCAATGCCAGGCGCTCCTTGAAGCTGGCGCGAAAATCCAGCTCGCCGGCCATGGCGCGCTCGGTGATCGCCGAGACTTGCTCGCCCACACCTGCGGCCTTGGCCAACTCGTCGATAACTTCGGCTTCGATCAGAGTCGAGTCCATGTCGAACACCGCCAGGCGCCGGTTACGACGGAACAGCGAATCTTCCTGGAAGGCGATATCCACGTTCAGTTCCTGGGCCACGCTGAGGAACTCGGCGCGCAAGGCTTGCGGGTCAGCCGGCTCACCGCGTACGGAGAACTCGATGCAGCCCTTGCCCTGGTCCGCCGGGGTGTCCAGGGGCATGCGACCCGACAGACGGTCGATATGGTCGATATTCAAGCCATATTGCGCAGTGATCGAGCTGACCCGCTGCAATTGTTCAGCGGTGACCTTGCGCGTCAGCAGGGTGACGATGTGGCGTTTCTTGCCTTGGCCGGCCACCCAGTGCTGGTAATCCGCTTCGGATACCGGGGTGAAACGCACCTGCTGGTCCAGCTTATAGGCGGTAAACAGGATGTCCTTGAGCACAGACGACGCCTGTTCGGTATCTGGAATCTCCACCAGGATGCCGAACGACAGGGTGTCGTGGATCACGGCCTGGCCGATGTCGAGAATGGTCACGCCACCCTGGGCCAGAACACCGGTAATGGCTGCGGTAAGACCCGGACGGTCAACACCGGTGATGTTAATCAGGACAATTTCGCGCAAAGCGCACCCCCGAGCTGGAAAAAAACCGCATTCTACCCACTTTCAGTGACCATCGGGCACAGCCAGCGCTTTGCCGGTCTTGGGCCTGTCGCTATACTGCGCGTCAACTTCACGGACCAAGAGCCGAGCGCAAGTGAACCGGCCCACGCCAGTAAAAACCGATAACTTCTTCCTGCTGATCTTCCGGGCACTGCGCCACCGCCGTGTACCGATCGCATTACGCATCGCCAGCCATAACGTGATCCTGGTCGCCCTGGCCCTGGTGATCTACGCCTGCGTGATGGGTTTGCAGTTCAAACAGGCCATGCACGAGCAAGCCGACGCCCTGGGCGAGAGCTTGACGACCCAGACCGCCACCTCGGCGACCGAGCTGTTGGTGTCCAACGACATCCTCAGCCTCAACGTGCTGCTCAACAACCTGACCAAGAACCCGCTGGTGGCCCACGCGGCCATCTACAGCGTGGACAACCGGATCATGGCCGAAGCCGGGCAACGCCCGAAAAACGGCCTGCTGGGTGAGGCCGAAGGCCTGTACCAGAGCAATATCACGTTTCAGGATGTGAAAGCCGGCCAATTGCGCATCAGCCTGGACATGCAACAGTTCCAGCAGCCGATGACCATCAGCCTGCAAAGCATGGGCATCCTCAGCGCGATCCTGCTGGCCTTGGCCCTAGCCTTGAGCCTGCGCCTGGGCCGGCATATCTCCACGCCGCTGATGCAGTTGCGCATCTGGCTGCGCGATATCGACGAACACACCCCGGCCACCGACCGCCAGGATGAGATCGGCGACCTTGCCCGCCAGTTGCACACCAGCTTTGCCCCGGAGCCGGTCATACCTGAAGCCAAGCCCGAGCCGGAGTTCGACGACACCGACTATGACGACGAACCCGAGTTCGAAGTGCGCAACCTGCGCGATCCGAGCTTCGACGAGTCGACGCCGATGGCTGGCCTCAAGCCGGCACCGCGTACGGCCATCAAGGCCGAAGAAGACCGCCTGGACGATGACGATCCGTTTGCCGACCTGCGTGACGAGTCGGCGCCAAGCCCGGTGGTCGCGCCTCGGCCTGCGAGCAGCCAGCCCCAGCACAGCGCGGTATTGGCCGTGCAACTGGGCGCCCAGGAGCAATTGCGCCGCCTGCCACGGGCACGCCTGACCGAGTTGCTGGAACGCTACCGCGATTGCCTGGACCAGGCAGCCTCGCTGTACCAGAGCGAACTGCACACCCTGAACGACGGCAGCACGTTGATGCTGTTCCACAGCGAAGACAGCGGCGAAGACTACCTGACCAATGCCATCTGCTGCGGTGAACTGCTGCGCGCCCTGGGCCATGCCTTGCAGATCGAAGTCGCCGACAGCGGCATCACCCTGCAACTGCAACTGGGCCTGACATTGGGCGATGATCTGTATGGCATGAGCCAGATTGATCTGCTGCTGACCGAAAACGCCCAGGACGCCCTGGCCTTGTCGCAACACAGCCGCAACCTGCTGCTGGTGGAGCGCAAGATCAGCGACGACGCCTTGATCCGCCAACGCGCACGTATCCGCCCGATTGCCAGCCCTGAAGGCGCGTGCTGTGTAGAGCGCTTGATGGAACCTTACCCGTCGATGCTGGAACGTCAGCTGGCACGGATGCATGAGACCCGCAACAAGCCAGCAATGTGACACAGGCTTGTGTGGGAGCGGGCTTGCCCGCTATAGCGCTGGATCAGTCATCAAGTGTCGACTGACACTGCGCTATAGCGGGCAAGCCCGCTCCCACATTTGATCTGCGCCAAACAAAAAGGCCCGCTTACTCAGCGGGCCTTTTATTTGGCTGCGATTCAGGTCAGAACCTGAACACTTCCATATCCGTACGAATCGGCGATGCCATCGGGATCTTCGGCTTTTCCGGGGCTGCCGGCTTGGCCGGCGCCGGGGCCTGCTTGCGCGGGGCCTCGGCAATCGGTGGCTGGTTGGCCAATGGCTTGAGGGCAACCGACAACTGCTCAGCCAAACGCTGCAACAACACGCCCTGGGCCTGGACCTGGGAAGCGGTGCTGCCGGCATGCTGCTCCTGCAGATGCACAATGCGGTTGTCCCGCACCTGGCCACGGCGGTCGATCAGGCGCCATTGCGCGTCAAGGATGGCCGGCTGCGAAGCCCCGGAGTCCAGACGCGTGATAGTCAGCAACACCTGCACATCCGGCGTAAAGCTGGTGGGCGCCGGCGACAGCACCACACGCTGGCTGTCCAGATGGCCGGCCACCTGGCGCAGCATCAACTGGTTGATATCCGACGACAGGCTACCGGCCCAACGGCCGTCGATGGAGCCTTGCAGGCTGCCATCGTCCTGGCGTTGCAGCAGGGTTTCACGTTGCAGGTAATCGGCAACCACGACCGGCCCGAGCAAGACCGCCATGCCAGCACTTTGCGCAGGCTGCGCCGGATTTCCGCTATCCAGCTGGTACAGCGACACCGGTTGGTGCGTAGTGCAACCCGCCAACCCCAAAAGGCCAGCGAGCATCAAAAATAAAGGAAGGCGTGGAGCAGTCATCATCCCATCCAGGTGGCTGCCACAAGGCAAACCACAATGTAATACTAAAAATAACCTATACGCGCTCAGCCACGCCGGCGCTGGAAAGGCCATATCATCCGTGAATATGCGCCATGACTCCAGCGCGAAAGCGCCGATCTACGCGTTAAATCGTAGATCGGGTGCTCTATATCGCTTTAAGCAGGTGTTTCTACCAGCAAAGCATCCACCCGCTGGAAGCCACGGGGCAATTTGTTCCCGCGGCGTCCACGTTCACCCTTGTAATGCTCAAGGTCATCAGGGCGCAGGGACAGCGTACGCTTACCGGCCTGCAGCACCAGGGTAGAGCCTTCCGGGATCACCGCGATGTCGGTCACGTACTCTTCGCGACTGGCCACCCGCTCCCCTGGGATACCAATGATCTTGTTGCCCTTGCCCTTGCCCAACTGCGGCAGGTCGCTGATCTTGAACACCAGCAAACGCCCCTCGGTGGTCACCGAGGCCAGCCAATTGCCTTCACGGTCCTCGACCGGACGCGGCAGGATCACCTTGGCGTTGTTCGGCAGGCTCAACAGCGCCTTGCCCGCCTTGTTCTTGGCCTGCAAATCCTCGCCCTTGACCACGAAACCGTAGCCGGCGTCAGAGGCGATGACGTACAGCGAGTCATCATCGGGCAGCAATACACATTCAAAACTTGCCCCTGGCGGCGGCGCCAGGCGGCCGGTCAACGGCTCGCCCTGGCCCCGTGCAGATGGCAGGGTATGGGCCGGCACCGAATAACTGCGCCCGGTGGAGTCGATAAACACCGCGAACTGGTTGGAACGCCCGGCTGCGGCGGTCTTGAACCCATCGCCGGCTTTGTACGACAAACCGGTGGCATCAATATCATGCCCCTTGGCGGAACGAACCCAACCCTTTTCCGACAGAACGACGGTAATTTTCTCGTTGGGCAACAGCTCGGTTTCGGTCAGGGCCTTGGCTTCGGCACGCTCGACAATCGGCGAGCGGCGGTCGTCGCCATAGGTTTCGGCATCTTTGATCAATTCGCTGCGCACCAGCTTCTTGAGCTTGGCTTCGCTGCCCAGCAGGGCTTGCAGCTTGGCTTGTTCCTTGAGCAGCGCGTCCTGTTCGTCGCGCAGCTTCATCTCTTCCAGGCGCGCCAACTGACGCAGGCGGGTGTCGAGGATGTAGTCGGCCTGGATCTCGCTCAGCTCGAAACGCGCGATCAGCTCGGCTTTCGGGTGCTCGGCGGTGCGGATAATGTGGATCACTTCATCCAGGTTGAGATAGGCGATCAGCAAGCCGTCCAACAGGTGCAGGCGACGCTCGACCTTGTCCAGGCGGAACTGCAGGCGGCGGCGCACGGTATTGACCCGGAACTCCAGCCACTCCACCAGCAGGTTGCGCAGGTTTTTCAGCTGCGGCTTGCCGTCCAGGCCAATGATGTTGACGTTGACCCGGTAGCTGGATTCCAGCTCGGTGCTGGCAAACAGATGCTGCATCAGCACTTCGTGATCGACCCGGCTATTGGTCGGGATGATCACGATGCGGCAAGGGTTCTCGTGGTCGGACTCGTCACGCAGGTCCGCCACTTGCGGCAGCTTCGACGGCTTGGCCTGCATCAGCGCGGCAATCTGTTCCAGCACCTTGGCGCCGGAGACCTGGTGCGGCAAGGCGGTGACGATGATGTCGCCATCTTCGATGTGGTACACCGCACGCATGCGCACCGAGCCCTTGCCGGTCTCGTACATTTTCAGCAGGTCGGCACGCGGCGTGATGATTTCCGCTTCGGTCGGGTAATCCGGGCCCTGGATATGCTCACACAGTTGCTCAACCGTGGCCTTGGGCTCATCGAGCAGGCGCACGCAGGCCGTGGCGACTTCACGCAGGTTGTGCGGTGGCACATCAGTGGCCATGCCCACGGCGATGCCGGTGGTGCCGTTGAGCAGGATATTGGGCAGGCGCGCCGGCAATACCAATGGCTCGTCGAGGGTGCCGTCGAAGTTCGGGCCCCAGTCTGCCGTGCCTTGGCCCAGCTCGCTGAGCAGCACTTCGGAGTAGCGCGACAGGCGCGCCTCGGTATAACGCATGGCAGCGAACGACTTGGGATCATCCGGCGCCCCCCAGTTGCCCTGGCCATCGACCAGGGTGTAGCGGTAGCTGAACGGCTGGGCCATCAGCACCATGGCTTCGTAGCACGCCGAGTCGCCGTGGGGGTGGAACTTGCCGAGCACGTCACCGACGGTACGCGCCGACTTCTTGTGCTTGGAGTCCGCGTCCAGGCCCAACTCACTCATGGCGTAGATAATGCGCCGCTGTACCGGTTTCAGGCCGTCGCCGATGTGCGGCAAGGCACGGTCCATGATCACGTACATGGAGTAGTTGAGGTAGGCATTTTCGGTGAAGTCAGCCAGCGACCGGCGTTCTACGCCGTCTAAGCTGTCTGCAAGGATGTCACTCATGCGGGCCTCATCATTGTCTGGTCTGGCGTAGCAGCAAGGTGCCGCCACGCTGGGTAAATTCAAGTTGTTTCAATGCGCTCATGCCCAACAGCACTTGCTCGCCACCCAGCCCCGGCGCCACCAGGGCGCGCACGTCCTGCAGGACGATATCGCCCAACTGCAGGCGGTCGAGGTGGGTGCGATAGCCCTGGCTGCGGCCGTTGGCGGTGCTCAAGGTCACCGGCAAACCGCGCTTGAGCCCCAGGCGTTCGGCCAACTCGGCCGGCACCGCCACATCGGTGGCGCCGGTATCGAGCATGAAATCCACCGGCTGGCCGTTGATCTGGCCAGTGGCGACGAAATGCCCTTGGCCGTTGCCGACCAGTTTCACTTCGATATAACCCTCGTGTTGCTGTGAGGTGACCGCGGCATTGGGGTTTTCCTGCCGCGCCTCCCATTGCCCGAAAAACCGCGTGGCCAGAAACAGTCCGGCACCCCAGGCCACGAACATCAACACCCGCCCGGCACGCTTGCCCGGTGGTTGCGCACTCAAGGCTGGGCGCTCCAGCCACCGGCCGGGGCGGCAAAACGATAGACCATCGGGCGTTTTTCAGCATCGGCCCGAGCGCCGAAATTATTGTCGATGCCAATCCAGGCGCCGTCGGCGTCAATCAACAGGGCTTCCGCCAGGCCGTAGTTCTGGGGGTAACGTCGATTTGGCACCAGGGCCTCATCGGCATACGACCAGCACAACTCGACCTTGGCCGTCACGCTGTCGCGCCGGCAGATCTGGAACGCGTTGCGCTCCAGGGTAAACAGCTTGCCGTTGAACAACGCCAGGTCAGCAAAGTCCTTGGACACCGCCCTGGCCCCCGGAAACTGCGCCGGTTGCATTTCCTGGCCGGCTTCGCTCAACAGTACGCACGGGCCATCACAATCCCAAACGCTTTGCCCGCGCTTGATCGAGATCAGCCCGCGCCGCTCACGCTCGGCTGCCAGCCAGATCTGGTTGCCCTCGGGGTTGACCGCCAAGCCCTCAAACAGGGCATTGAAGTGCAACAACAGGCCACTGGCCCGCGCCTCGCGGACCATGCCAGGGGCAATCTTCAGCCACTCGGGATCACCGCTTGCCGGCACCTGCAGCACGGCCGCATGGGCTTCGCTGACGATATAGCGATTACCCGCGGCGTCACAGCTGATGCCTTCAAAATCCAGGTCGCCGCCGCGAATTACCGACGCCGCCGTGGTGCGTGCGCGCAAGCCCCAGGGCAGGCCAGACTCGGGCACCGGCGGCACGTTGATCGTTACCGTCTCGGCCTGCCAGGTGTCGGCGCGGGTATCGAGGCGGTAGATCTGGTCGTCGTCGCGGTCAGAGACCGTCCACAAGTCCTTGCCACACAAGGCCAGGCCCGACAGGTTGCCGCCGCGCATGCCGTCTACAGGGTGTTCGGACAACAACTTGAGCTCGGCCGCAGGCTGGGCAACCACTGGGGTAGCAGCCAACCCGCTCAACAACAGTATCGCCAGGGCGAAACCGCTGCGCATCAGCCCAATACCTCGGCCAGGTTGCCTTTGGACTCCAGCCAGGCCTTGCGGTCGCCGGCGCGCTTCTTGGCCAGCAACATGTCCATCATTTCCGAAGTGGCGGCATAGTCTTCGAGGGTCAACTGCACCAGGCGCCGGGTGTTCGGGTCCATGGTGGTTTCGCGCAGTTGCGGCGGGTTCATTTCACCCAGGCCCTTGAATCGGGTGACTTGTGGCTTGCCGCGCTTCTTCTCGGCCACCAGGCGGTCGAGGATGCCGTCGCGTTCGGCCTCGTCCAGGGCGTAGAAGATTTCTTTGCCCAGGTCGATGCGGTACAGCGGCGGCATGGCCACGTAGACGTGACCGGCATCCACCAGCGGGCGGAAATGCTGGACGAACAGTGCGCAGAGCAACGTGGCAATGTGCAGACCATCGGAGTCGGCGTCGGCCAGGATGCAGATCTTGCCGTAGCGCAACTGGCTCATGTCCTCGGCGCCTGGATCGACGCCAATGGCCACGGCGATGTTGTGCACTTCCTGGCTGGCCAGGACTTCGCTGCCATCGACTTCCCAGGTGTTGAGGATCTTGCCGCGCAGCGGCAGGATCGCCTGGAATTCCTTGTCCCGCGCCTGTTTGGCCGAACCACCGGCGGAATCACCTTCGACCAGGAACAGTTCGGAGCGCATCGGGTCCTGGCCGGCGCAGTCCGCCAGCTTGCCGGGCAACGCCGGGCCCTGGGTAATGCGCTTGCGCTCGACCTTTTTGCTGGCCTTGAGGCGACGGCCGGCGTTGTTGATCGCCAGCTCCGCCAGGGCCAGGCCCAGTTCCGGGTGCTCGTTGAGCCACAGGCTGAACGCATCCTTGACCACGCCCGAGACAAACGCCGCGGCCTCGCGGGACGACAGGCGTTCCTTGGTCTGGCCGGAGAATTGCGGCTCCTGCATTTTCATCGACAGCACAAAGGCGATGCGTTCCCAGACGTCTTCCGGCGCCAGCTTCACGCCGCGCGGCAACAGGCTGCGGTATTCGCAGAATTCGCGCATGGCATCCAGCAAGCCCTGGCGCAGACCGTTGACGTGGGTACCGCCCTGGGCGGTGGGGATCAGGTTGACGTAGCTTTCCTGGACGCTGTCGCCCCCTTCGGGCAGCCACAGCAAGGCCCAGTCCACGGCCTCCTTGTTACCTGCCAGGCTGCCGCAGAACGGCTCGTTGGGCAGGCGTTCGAACTCGCTGACCGAGTCTTCGAGGTAGGAGCGCAAGCCGTCTTCGTAGTGCCACTCGACCTTTTCGCCGGTGCCTTTGTCTTCAAAACTGACCAGCAAGCCCGGGCACAGCACGGCCTTGGCCTTGAGTACGTGCTTGAGGCGGCTGATGGAGAATTTCGGGGAATCGAAGTACTTCGGGTCCGGCGCGAAGTACACGCTGGTCCCGGTATTGCGCTTGCCGACCGTGCCGACCACTTCCAGCTCGGTGGCCTTGTAGCCATCGGCGAAGGTCATCTGGTATTCGTTGCCGTCGCGCTTGACCTTGACCCGCACCTGCGTGGACAAGGCGTTGACCACGGAAATACCCACACCGTGCAAGCCGCCGGAAAACTGGTAGTTCTTGTTGGAGAACTTGCCGCCCGCGTGCAGCTTGGTGAGGATCAGCTCGACACCCGACACGCCCTCTTCCGGGTGGATGTCCACCGGCATGCCGCGCCCGTCGTCGGACACTTCCAGGGAATGGTCGGCGTGCAGGATGACCTGGACCGACTTGGCATGCCCGGCCAAGGCTTCGTCGACGCTGTTGTCGATGACTTCCTGGGCAAGGTGGTTCGGCCGACTGGTGTCGGTGTACATGCCGGGGCGTTTGCGCACCGGGTCGAGGCCCGAGAGGACTTCGATGGCGTCGGCGTTATAAGAGCTAGCGCTGGGAGTGGCCATGGGGTCTCGTCGTGAGTCGTTCGATTAAAAAGTAACCTGCGGTTTCACAATGCGGTGAAATCGAAGGATTGGTACTGATCTGCACCAATGCCGGCAAAACTCAACAGCGCCGGCAACTGTCGGCCAAAGCCCTGGTAACCGTGGTCGCCGCCAGCCTGGATACGCAAGGCACAGGCCCGGTAATACTGCTCGGCGAGGCGATAATCCAGTGTTTCGTCCCCGGTCTGCAACCACACCTGATAGCGCTGGGCATCCTGGGGCGCTGCAACCTCAAGCTCAGCCAGGGCCGCGACGTGATCGTGGGTCAGTTCCCAGGTTTCATCGGTGTAGAGGTTCGTCTGGGTGCCCAGGTAACCGTCGAACATGCGATGGGGGCTGACCGCCGGGTTGACCAACAGCGCCTTGAGGCCATGGCGTTCGGCAAGATGGGTTGCATAGTAGCCGCCGAGTGAGCTGCCGACCAGCAGCGGCCGCCCCAGCTCGCCGATCGCCTGCTCCAGCTGGACCATCGCCTGGCGTGGGTGGTGATGCAAGGCCGGCACCCGCAGTTGGTCGGCCAGACCGAGACTGTCCATCACGCCCATCAGTAAGCTGGCCTTGGTCGAGGCCGGCGCACTGTTGAAACCGTGGATATACAAGATCGAAGCGGACATGCCGGGCTCTCCGTGCGTTTACAGCCAAAGGGGCGCAGTTTACAGGGAACGCGGGGGTTGTGGGTGCAGCCCATCGCCGCTGGCGGTACTATCGCTGACGCCGCGTTGATGAGCCGCCAGGCAGGAAAACCGCATGCAACTAGAATGGCTTGAGGATTTTATCGAACTGGCCCGCACCCGCAGCCTGTCGCGGGCCGCCGAAAATCGCTGTGTCACGCACCCGGCGTTCGGCCGACGTATCCGCGCCCTGGAAGAATGGGTCGGTACACCCTTGATCGAGCGCAAACAGCCCCTGTCACTGACGCCTTGCGGCGTGCTGTTCCTGGACGCCGCGACACAATCATTGCAACTGCTGACCACTGTCAGGGCGCAATTCAAAGGCACCACCCTGAGCCGCGACGAACCCGTGCGCATCGCCACCGGCCGGACCCTGGCCAGCGATTTTTTCCCGGACTGGTACGAGTCATTGCACCAGCGCCTGGGCAATTTTGCGGTGTCATTGGTCACCAGCGGGGCGCAAGAAGCGATCAGCAAGTTATCCGCCGGTGAGGTCGACCTGCTGTTGAGCTTTTCCAGCCCATTGACCCAGACACTGCTGGGCGCGGAGCGTTGCGACTCCCGGGTACTGGCCAATGAGGAACTGTTGCCGGTCAGTGCGCCGGACGCCAATGGCCTGCCGCGCCAGCAGATCTGCACCGCGCCCTGCGCCATGAGCATCCCCTGGCTGGCCTTTTCTCCGTCCCTGGCACTGCGCGGCGTGCTGGCCCAGCACCTTGAGCGGCTGCCACAGCACCTGGCGCTGCGCATGGTCTACCAGGCGGACTCTTATGACGCCATCCTGGAAATGGCCAAGCGTGGCAGAGGCCTGGCATGGCTGCCGCGCATGGTGGTCAAGGATGCGCTGGCCTCGGGCGAGTTGCTGATTGCAGGCGGCCCCGAGTTTCACGTCGCCTTCGACGTCTCGCTGCATCGCCTGCACGCCAACCAGAGCGAAATGGTCATGAAGATCTGGGAAGGTCTGTGAACCTGTCGTTGCGCCAACAGCGTTTGCGCTCATAGCTTCTGGCATTGCATCAACTCCAAGATGCGTAAAACCCAATGCCTGTCGGCCCCGTGCCAAAACAGCTCAAACCTGTGCCGAAACGGCAATTGCTGTTCGTGCGCACTTGATTCAATTTCACCCGGGCTTTCACCCATAACAATTAATGCCTTCGATCTCGTCAGGCCGCGCTGCGGTTCGGCGAATCCGAATGCCAACTGTGAAACAGACCCGGTGCACACCCATGACAGTCCCATCATCCGTCTTATCATCGGCACAGGCTCCAACCCAGCGAGGTCCATGGAAGGAGATCGTCGCTGCCAGTGTCGGTAACGCCTTGGAGTTTTATGATTTGCTGATCTACGGCTATTTCGCGGTAGTGATCAGCAAACAGTTTTTCCCATCCGATAACGAAACCACCTCACTGCTGCTGGCCGTAGGCTCGTTTGGCATTTCCTTCCTGATGCGCCCCCTGGGCGCCATCGTGCTCGGTTCCTACACCGACAGGGCCGGGCGAAAGGCATCGTTAACGATGTCGATCATGATCATGCTGATCGGCACCGCAATGATTACCTTCGCCCCGACCTATGAGCAGATCGGCTTGGCAGCGCCGCTGTTGATCATCGTTGCGCGCATGCTCCAGGGCTTTTCTACGGGCGGTGAGTTTGGTGCGGCGACCGCATTCATGGTCGAGCACGCCGATGCCAAACGCCGTGGCTTCTTTGCCAGTTGGCAATTGTCGACCCAGGGCCTGGCGACCATACTGGCCGCGGGGGTCAGTGCAATCCTCAGCTATGTGCTGTCGGATGTGCAGTTGAACGACTGGGGTTGGCGTGTGGCCTTCGGCTTCGGCCTGCTGATCGGGCCGGTGGGTTTCTACATTCGCACGCAAATCGATGAAACCCCGGACTTCAAGAAAACCGCCGCCAGCACAAAGTTGAAGACGCCGCTGCGCGATGTGTTGGTCAAAGGGCACGTCAGCCTATTGCTGGCTATCGGCGTGGTGGCCGGGGCCACAGCATTCAACTATGTGCACAAGCTGTACATGCCCATTTATGCCCTTAAACAACTGAACATCACCGCCACCTCTTCGTATCTCGGGGCGCTGATGACTGGCGTGACCCTGATGTTGATGGCCCCGGTATTTGGCGGCTTATCCGATCGCTACGGACGCTTTCGGGTACTGACAATCGCCTTGCTGCTTACCGGGTTTTCGTCCTATCCGATGTTCGCCCTGCTCAACGCCTTCCCCAGCTTTTCTACGCTGCTGACCGTGCAGGCGATTGTCGGGTTGTTGATCGCTGCCTGCCTGGGGCCCATCCCGGCGATGCTTGCCGATATTTTCCCAACCAGCATTCGCGGGACCGGCCTGGCGCTGAGCTACAACTTTTCCGTCACCCTGTTTGGTGGTTTTGCGCCCTTGATCGTGACGTGGATGATCGACGCCAGCGGCAGCAAGCTGGCCCCCAGCTTTTATGTCATGGCGACCATTCTGATCAGCGTACTGGCGATTATCTGCCTGGGCCGACGCATGCGCGGCACCCACCCCGCTGCCCATTAAACAAACCCTTCCTGCTTGTCGCGCGCCAAGCCCGCGCGGCAAGTGCACACCTCGGTCAGTCGGAGACTGAAATGAAAACCCTTGAGCAGGTTCGTGCAGCACTCAAACCCTACCCCGTGGAGGTCCAGTTCCCTGATCTGAGCCAATGGAAAACCGGTAACTGCGGGATCGACTACATACACAGCTTCGACAGCGGCACGCCAGGGCCCCATGTGCTGATCATGGCACTGACCCATGGCAATGAAGTCAGCGGCGCAATCGCGGTGGACGCCCTGTTGCGCAGCGGGGTGCGCCCGCGCCAGGGGCGATTGTCACTGGGCTTTGCCAACATACAGGCCTATCAACGCTTCGACCCA
The DNA here is from genome assembly GCF_030687625.1 of Pseudomonas sp. FP2294. Taxonomy (NCBI): domain Bacteria; kingdom Pseudomonadati; phylum Pseudomonadota; class Gammaproteobacteria; order Pseudomonadales; family Pseudomonadaceae; genus Pseudomonas; species Pseudomonas sp. FP2294. Next base: position 517,043 of record NZ_CP117441.1, on the reverse strand, counting down.
CAGGACATTGATGCGACCCGCTTTATTGACGAGGACATGAACCGCGTCTGGCTGCCATCAACCCTCGACGGCCCGCGCGACTCCGCCGAATTGCGCCGCGCCCGGGAGCTGCGCCCGCTGATCGACAGTGTGGATTTGCTGCTCGATATCCACTCAATGCACGAAGAATCACCGCCGCTGATGATGTGCGGTGCATGCGCCAAAGGCCTGGCGTTCGCCCAATCATTAGGCGTACCGGCAACCATCGTCGCAGACGCCGGCCACGCCAACGGCCGGCGCATGCGTGACTACGGCGGATTCGGCGATGCCGCCAGCCCCAAGAATGCGCTGCTGATCGAGACCGGCCAGCACTTTTCGAAAACCAGTGAACGGGTCGCCCTCGACGTGGCGGCCCGCTTCCTGATTGCGACTCAGGCAGTCGTCGAGGCGGATGTATCGACGTTTCTCAGCCAGGAAAAACCTGCAGCCCAGCAATGTTTGCAAGTCACCGACCCAGTGATCGCCCACAGCATGGACTTCAGTTTCACCGATGACTTTCGTGGCCTGGAGCGGATCAGCCACGCTGGCACGGTGATCGCCCGGGATGCCCAGCGCGAAATCGTCACGCCGTATGACAACTGCGTGTTGATCCAGCCTTCACTGCGGCATCTGGGGCAAGGCGTTACGGTGGTGCGGTTAGCGCGGGACTACCGTCAATAGATCAGTAGCCATTGCTACCGTAATCGACGGTGAAGGCAAACCCCTGGACCCGCTCTACGCCTGTTTCCAAGCGTCCATCGGCATGCAAACGCAGCCAGCGATAGCCAGGGGCCTGTTCGCTGACGTTGAAATCCTCACTGCCCGGGGCGAACTGGATACAGGTCGACGGCGACGCCAGCAGGCGCACGCCATGGCGTTCGCGGTCGATTTCCTGGTGCACATGCCCCCACAGCACCGCCCGTACCTGGGGAAACCGGTCGAGGACGGCGAACAGCGCCTCAGGGTTACGCAGGCCAATCGGCTCCATCCAGGCACAGCCGATAGGCACGGGGTGATGATGGAAGCACACCAGGTGATGGCGGCCCGGTGCTTCGCTCAACGCCTGGGCCAAGAGCTGCAGTTGCACATCCGCCAGATAACCCGGCACAGAGCCCGGCACGGCGGAGTCCAGCATAATGACCCGCCAGTTGCCCACATCCACCACCGGCTCCAGCAACGCACTGCCCATGGTGGCCTCGGCCATGACCTGCGGCTCATCGTGGTTGCCCGGGATCCAGCGCGCCGGGGCGCCGACCTGCTGGCTCAGTTCACGAAACAGCTGGTAGGACGCAAGCGTGCCGTCCTGGGACAGGTCGCCGGTGGCCAGCAGCAAATCAATCTGCGGCTGCTGGGCGCGGACCAGGTCAATCACCCGCTGCAGGCTGTCACGGGTGTTCATGCCCAGCAGCGTGCCGTCGGCCTCGGCAAACAGGTGGCTGTCAGACAGTTGCACCAGCAACGCCGGCGCATCAGGGTTCACGATGGATACGCTCGGCAAGGCGTTCTCCCAGGGCGATCACGAAAAATGGACAATGGGCGCAATTATGCTGGGGCAGGATACAAAGAGGAAACCCGTGAAGCAGACGCAGTTCACATCTACCGCACGACTTCAAACTCATGGCCCAACGCCAGGCAATGGCTCAACCACTCGCCGAGGAACACATTGAGCTGGGCTTTCTCATCGGGCTGGTGCATGAACACATTGGGGTAAGGATAGATGCTGCGAAAGCGCCGTGCATGTTCGGCGCTGACTACTTCGGCCATCTGTGCATCGTGATACACCTGCACTTCCAACTGCGGCACCGGCAGCCACGGCAGGCTGTGCTCCTGGCGCACCCGCAGGGTGCTGGTGTAGGGGCAGGTGAGGATCACTTCCAGGTTCAACACGCCGAGCATCTGGTCGCCGTGGGTCACGGCGATCCGGCGCGCTTCGGGCGCGTGGCGCATGTCCGGCAACAGGCGCATCAGCCGCGCGTAGTTAGCCTCGCAAGCGGCTTGCAAGCCGATCAGATCAACCCGGTAGCGTTCCCGTACCTTTACTGCCATAGCCCCCTCACTTCCGCGCGATTAAGCGCAAGCCATTGCAGGGCGATAATGCTGGCTGCGTTGGAAATTTTACCGTCGCGTACCGCTTGCAGGGCATCTTCAAAAGCCCAGACGGTGACACGGATATCTTCTGCCTCCTCGGCCAGGCCATGGATACCGCCGGCACCGGCACTGTCGCAACGCCCCAAAAACAGGTGGACGAATTCGGTGCTGCCACCCGGCGAGGGGAAATATTTGGTGATCGGCCACAGCGCGGAGAAGGTCAGCCCAGCTTCCTCTTCGGCTTCGCGGTGTGCAACCTCCTCCGGTTGCTCGTCCTTGTCGATCAGGCCGGCCACCATTTCCACCAGCCAGGGGTTGTCGGTGCGACCCATGGCGCCCACACGAAATTGCTCGATCAACACCACTTCATCGCGCTGCGGGTCGTAGGGCAGTACACACACGGCATCGTGGCGCACAAAAATCTCACGGTTGATAACCGGGCTCATGCCGCCATCGAACAACTCGTGACGCAGTTGCACGCGATCGAGCTTGTAGAAGCCGCTGTAGGCATTGTCGCGCTGAACCTCTTCGAATCTGGTCGGCGTCGATTTCGCACTGTCGGTCATATCAACCCTCGTTTAATCCGGTGTGTGTCTTAGCATCGCGCCATCCTACAGCGCTCGCGCGCCTCGGTGCAGCCCCTTTGCGGTTGCCGGGACGGGCGGCGGCGGTCACACTCACTGTAATCAGCTTAGTGGCGAACTGACTGGGATGCCGATAGTCGAAGCCCCATATCTTTCGCTCTTCTCCGCTTTATGAAGGACGCCCATGTCGCTGTTAAAAGTCGCCTCCGTGGCCTGTATTGCCCTGACGCTCGGTGCTTGCCAGAGCCTGTTCCAACCCAGCTACCGTGCGCCGCTGGAAGCCACTCGCGATGCCTCCGAGGTGGTGCAACCCGGCTGCACCACTGCCGATTGCCCGCTGGTGAACATCGATACGGTGCATTTCGCCAGCGAGCCCAAGCTCGATGCGTTGATCGAGCAACGCCTGCTGGAAATGACCCGCACCACCCCCGGCGCCCCGGTGCCGGCGACCTTGAATGCCTATCGGGAAAAATTCCTGCGTGAGTCCGGCCCGCGCAACAGCATGTATTTGCAGGCCAAGGTACGGGAGCAGCATGACGGCTTGGTGATCATCGAGCTGTCCAGCTACCTGGACACCGGCGGTGCCCACGGCGAACCCGGCCGTGGCTTCATCAACTACTCGCGCCAACAGCAAAAAAACCTGACCCTGGCGGACATGCTGCGCCCGGGCAAGGAAGACGCGTTCTGGAAAGCCGCCCAAGTGGCCCACAACAGCTGGCTGATCAGCACTCGCCTGAGCCTGGAGCCGGAGTACGTGAAAAGCTGGCCCTTCCAGAAAACCCCGAACGTGGCGCTGACCTACGGTGCCGTGGTGCTCAAGTACCCTACGACCACCATTGCGCCTTACGCCATGGGCCACGTCGAGTTGCAGATTCCTTACGCTCGCCTCGACGGCATCATCAAGCCTGAGCTGGTGCCCGTGCGCCGCTGAAAGCGCGCCCAAGGATAAATTGCAACAGCCCTGCCAGCGTCAGTGCCGGCAGGGTCGCGCCAATATCCGGGTACAGATTGACCAGCAGATGATAGGTACTGACTCCTCCCAGCCAGGCCAGCAATGCCGGCCAGCGCAGGCTTGTAGCCAGGGCCTGGCCACGCCGGCGCAGAATGAAGTGGTCCACCAGCACCACGCCAAACAGCGGCGCGAATACCGAGCCGATCAACAGCAGGAAGTTCTGATACTGGGCCAAGGGCGCAAAGCAGGCGATCAGCGTGCACACAAGCCCAATCGCCAGCGCCAGGTGCTCGACTTTCAGGCGCAATAGCATGCCGCTGGACACCGCCGCCGAGTGAATATCAGCGAAGGCGTTTTCTGATTCATCCAACAGAATCAGCAACAGCGGAATCCCCAGGCCAGCCCCGGCCAACGCCAGCAACAGCGCATTGACTTCGCCACTGGGCGCAAACGCCAGGGTGTAGGCCACGCCCAGGCTCATCAGCCAGAAACTACCGATAAAAAAGCCCAGGGCGGTGCCGCCGAACACACGGGTGGCGCGCTGGCCGAAGCGTGAGTAATCGGCAATCAGCGGCAGCCAGGACAACGGCATGGCAATGGCGATGTCAAACCCGACGGCAAACGGCAGCGAACCATCGCCGGCCTGGGCCCACAGCGCGGCCAGGTCGGCCTTGGCGAACAGGTTCCAGGTCAGCCACAGGCACGCCGCCAGCAACAGCCAGATCCCCCACTTGCGCAGGATCTGCCGCACGAAGGTCAACGGGCCGCTGACCGCGAGCAACGTGGCGAGGCCGCCGAAGAACACGGTCCAGAGCAACGGGCTGGCCCACAGGCTGCCGGCGCTGAAAGCCCGGGTACCCAGCAGGCTGGCGGCATCGCGCATGACAATAATCTCGAACGAGCCCCAGCCGATCAGTTGCAACAGGTTCAACAGCGCCGGCAGGCTCGCCCCCTTGGCGCCGAGGCTGAGCTTGAGGGCGGCCATGGACGACAGGCCGGTGTCACTGCCGATCACCCCGACGGCAGCCAGCAACAGCACGCCCACCAGGGTACCGAGCAAGATCGCCAACAACGACCCCGACATGCCCAGCCCCGGCGCCAACAGTGCACCGGTTTGCAGGACCATCAGGCCGATGCCGAGGGAGAACCATAGGGAAAACAGATCGCGGGCGCCGAAGACTCTTTTATCGGCAGGCACCGCGATGTCAGGGGAATAGGTGCTGGGTTGAATGCTCAAGGGGGTTATCTCAGAGGGACATGATCGTTGCCACGCTCTGCGTGGGAATGCCGCTTTGGACGCGCAGCGTCCGCTTTGTGACGCGCAGCGTCACGGGATGCATTCCCACGCGGAGCGTGGGAACGATCATTGGGCTCAGACCTTTTTGTAGAGCTGACTGCCTTCCTGCTTGAACCGCTCCGCCTGCTCGGCCAAGCCCTTGGCCACATCCACGTCCACCGCCTCGATGCGCTGGTTGGCCGCGTACTCGCGCACTTCCTGGGTGATTTTCATCGAGCAGAATTTCGGCCCGCACATCGAGCAGAAATGCGCGACCTTGGCCGAGTCCTTGGGCAGGGTTTCATCGTGATAGGAACGTGCGGTGTCCGGGTCCAGGCCGAGGTTGAACTGATCTTCCCAGCGGAACTCGAACCGCGCCTTGCTCAAGGCGTTGTCGCGGATCTGCGCGCCCGGATGACCTTTTGCCAAGTCGGCCGCGTGGGCCGCAATCTTGTAGGTGATGATCCCGGTCTTCACGTCATCCTTGTTCGGCAGGCCCAGGTGTTCCTTGGGCGTGACGTAGCAGAGCATGGCGCAACCGAACCAGCCGATCATCGCCGCGCCGATGCCCGAGGTGATGTGGTCGTAGCCCGGTGCAATATCGGTGGTCAGCGGGCCCAAGGTGTAGAACGGCGCTTCGTCACAGCACTCCAGCTGCTTGTCCATGTTCTCCTTGATCAACTGCATCGGCACATGGCCAGGGCCTTCGATCATGGTTTGCACATCGTGTTTCCAGGCGATCTTCGTCAACTCGCCGAGGGTTTCCAGCTCACCGAACTGCGCCGCATCGTTGGCGTCGGCAATCGAGCCTGGGCGCAGGCCATCGCCGAGGGAGAAACTGACATCGTAGGCCTTCATGATTTCGCAGATTTCGTCGAAATGCGTGTAGGTGAAGTTCTCTTTATGGTGCGCCAGGCACCACTTGGCCATGATCGAGCCGCCCCGGGACACAATGCCGGTGACGCGCTTGGCGGTCAGCGGTACATAGCGCAGCAACACGCCGGCGTGGATGGTGAAGTAGTCGACGCCCTGCTCGGCCTGTTCGATCAAGGTGTCGCGGAACAGCTCCCAGGTCAGGTCTTCGGCGGCGCCGCCGACTTTTTCCAGGGCCTGGTAGATCGGCACGGTACCGATCGGCACCGGCGAGTTGCGGATGATCCACTCGCGGGTTTCGTGGATGTGCTTGCCGGTGGACAGGTCCATCACCGTGTCCGAGCCCCAGCGAATACCCCAGGTGAGTTTCGCCACTTCTTCTTCGATGGACGAACCCAGGGCGCTGTTGCCGATATTGCCGTTGACCTTCACCAGGAAGTTACGGCCGATGATCATCGGCTCCAGTTCGGTGTGGTTGATGTTGGCCGGAATGATGGCGCGGCCACGGGCGATTTCTTCGCGCACAAACTCCGGGGTGATGATTTTCGGCACGCTGGCCCCGAAGCTGTGCCCGGCGTGTTGCTGGTCGAGCAGGCCAGTGGCGCGAGCCTCTTCGAGCTTCATGTTTTCGCGGATGGCGACGTATTCCATCTCGGCGGTGATGATGCCTTTGCGCGCGTAATGCATCTGGGTCACGTTGGCCCCGGCCTTGGCGCGGCGCGGGTTTTTCACGTGGGCAAAACGCAGGGCGGTCAGCTCGGCGTCGCTCAGGCGCTGCTGGCCGAAGTGCGAACTGAGGCCCGCCAGGCGCTCGGTGTCGCCACGGGATTCGATCCACGGCGAGCGCACATCGCCCAGGCCTTTGCGCACGTCGATGATGATATTCGGGTCGGTATACGGCCCGGAGGTGTCGTAGACCACCACTGGCGCATTGATTTCGCCGCCGAAGTCGGTGGGGGTCACGTCCAGGCTGACTTCACGCATCGGCACGCGGATATCCGGGCGAGTGCCCTGCACATAGACTTTTTGCGAGCGGGTAAACGGCTGCACGGATCCGGAATCGACCTTGGCCGACTCACTCAAATGCACGGTGTTTTTTAGTTTTGTACTCATCACGGGCTCTCCAGACACATCCAGGCAGTGGATTTTTGTCGGAGTGAACCTGTGGCGGACGGACGCACTGGAACCAGTGCTGTGCTTGGCGCACGAGGGCTGTTCGATTGTCGAACAACATCCCGGACGAAGCACAAGAGGACTCGCCGGGTGACGAGAAATCTTGTTCCCTACGCAGGCGCTAACCTGATCAGGTTCAACGGGATCCGGTATTTACCGATCTCAGCCTCATAGCAAGGCACCCCGACAAGAACGAGGCCAGTCTAGACCATGGAGCAGGCAAATTGCCAATAGCGGTGCATTCAGCGTGATGAATGGCGCAATTACAGGATTGTTGTGCCGGGGTACGGCCACTACACTCGGCTCCTGCCTCAGCGGCTTGACGCTATGGATTGCTCGTCGTAGCCTTGAACGCTAAATTATTGTCGTAATATTTATCTAGGGATCGCCTCATGCTGCGCAAACTTTCACTGGCTCTTGCCGTGTCTTGTGCGACCAATGGAATGGTCTGGGCAGCAGAAGCGCCCTTGTCGACCAAAACCGATCTGGTCAGCGTCTACCAGGAAGCGGTGGACAACAACGCCGACCTGGCCGCCGCCCGCGCCCAATATGGCGCGCAAAAAGAAGTGGTGCCCCAGGCCCGTGCCGGCTTGCTGCCCAACCTTTCGGCCGGCGCCGACGTGAACAACGTACGCACCCAGATCGACACCCCGTCAGCCACCGCCAATCGCGATGCCCACACCTGGCGTGCGACCCTGAGCCAGCCACTGTTCCGTGCCGACCGCTGGTTCCAGTTGCAGGCGGCCGAAGCGGTCAATGAACAGGCCGCACTGCAGCTGTCGGCCACCGAGCAGGAACTGATCCTGCAAAGCGCGGAAAACTACTTTGCGGTGCTGCGCGCCCAGGACAACCTGGCCTCGACCAAGGCCGAAGAAGCCGCTTTCAAGCGCCAGCTGGACCAGTCCAACGAGCGTTTCGACGTGGGCCTGTCGGACAAGACCGACGTGCTGCAATCCCAGGCCAGCTACGACACCGCGCGGGCCAACCGGATCCTCGCCCAGCGCCAGGTGGATGACGCGTTTGAAGCGCTGATCACTCTGACCAACCGCCAGTACAACGCGATCCAGGGCATTGTCCACACCCTGCCCGTTTTGCCGCCAGCGCCGAATGACGCCAAGGCCTGGGTCGACACCGCCGGGCGGCAGAACCTGAACCTGCTGGCCAGCAACTATGCGGTCACCGCTGCCGAAGAAACCCTCAAGCAACGCAAGGCCGGCCACGCGCCTACCCTGGACGCGGTGGCGCAATACGAAAAAGGCGACAACGACGCCCTCGGTTTCAGCAACCCCAACGCGTTCGGCCAGCCCTATCGTGGTGATGTCGAGCAACGCACCATCGGCCTGCGCCTGAATATCCCGCTGTACAGCGGCGGCCTCACCAGCTCCCAGGTACGTGAATCCTATTCGCGCCTGGGCCAGACCGAACAGCAACGCGAAGGCCTGCGCCGCCAGGTGGTGGAAAACACCCGCAACCTGCACCGCGCGGTGAACACCGATGTGGAACAGGTACAGGCACGCCGCCAGTCGATCATCTCCAACCAGAGCGCAGTGGAAGCCACGGAAATCGGTTACCAGGTGGGCACACGCAATATCGTCGACGTGCTCGACGCCCAGCGCCAGCTGTACACCTCGGTGCGCAACTACAACAACAGCCGTTATGACTACATCCTCGACAACCTGCGCTTGAAGCAGGCGGCAGGGACGTTGAACCCAGGGGATCTGCAGGATCTGGCGCGGTACCTGAAGGCTGACTACAACCCGGACAAGGATTTCCTGCCGCCGGATCTGGCCAAGGCCGCGTCCGAACAACTGAAGGCCCGCCCCAACAATTGAGCCACACCACAACAGCCGTGTGAGAGTTGGCTGGTGTGGGAGCCGGGCTTGCCCGCGATACAGGCACCTCGGTTTATCTACACGTCTCTTTAGTGATTCTTAGGTTTGTGTACATATCCGTTGCTGCGGTCATGGCCACTTAGGGTTCCGCCCTTACGGCGGCTCACTTTGGGGCTTTCCAAAGTGAGCCGCCGTAAGGGCGGAACCAATAGCCGCCGTAACCGCAGCAACGGAAATGTACACAACCCCAATAAGCACTAGATAAAAGAGTTATGTAGATACCTATGGCTATCGCAAGCAAGCCAGCTCCCACATTTTTGACCGAGCGGGGGTCAGGGTTTGATTAGTCTGTCCAAGCCATCGAGCAAACGCTTCAACGCGCCCTGATTAGCCTGCATCACCTTAAGCCCCGCCAGCGCCCGCTTGCGCGCATCCTGCGGTAGCTCGAACAGCTGCCGCACCACCTCGGCCAACCCCTCGGCCTCATCCACTTCCTGCAACGCTCCGGCCTCGCGCATCATCGCGGCGATTTCGAGGAAGTTGAACAGGTGCGGGCCACTGATCACCGGTTTGGCCAGCGCCGCCGGCTCCAGCAGGTTGTGCCCGCCATTGGGCACCAGGCTGCCGCCGACAAAGGCGCTATCGGCCAAGGCGTAGAGAAACAGCAGCTCGCCCATGGTGTCGCCGAGCAATACCGAGGTGTCGGCACCGACCGGCGCGCCGCTGGAGCGCTGCACCGTAGCAAAACCCTGCTGTTGGCAAAGCTCCAGCACTGCGTTGAACCGCTCCGGGTGACGGGGCACCAGGATCAGCAGCGCGTTGGGGTAACTGGCCAGTAGTTGTCGATGGGCAGCCAGCACCACTTCATCTTCGCCCTCGTGGGTACTGGCGGCGATCCATACCGGGCGCTCGCTGGCCTGCCATTGCTCGCGCAACGCAGCGGCGCGCGCCAGCAGTTCGGGGTTGATGGTCAGGTCAAACTTGATCGAGCCGGTGACTTCGACTGTTTCCGGGCGCGCGCCCAGGCTGCGGAAGCGCTCGGCCTCGGTGGCGGTCTGCACGGCAAACAGGCTCATTTCTGCCAGCATTGGCGCAGTCAGCTTGGCGAAACGCCCGTAACCCTTGGCCGAACGTGCCGACAGCCGCGCATTGGCCAAGGCCACGGGGATCCCGCGCTTGGCACATTGATGAATATGGTTGGGCCACAATTCGGTTTCCATGATGACCGCAAGCCTGGGCTGCACCCGGTCCAGAAAACGCTTGGCGGCACACGGTAAATCGTAAGGCAGGTAGCAATGCTGGATGCGCGGTTCATCGGCGAACAGCGCCTGGATCCGCTCCGAACCGGTGGGCGTCATGCAGGTAACGGTGATCGGCAACTGTGGATGCCGCTCCAGCAAACCGCGGATCATCGGCGCGGCGGCGATGCTCTCGCCCACCGACACCGCGTGCACCCAGATCCCGCCGGGCTTGAGTACCGGCAAGCCGTAGGAAAAGCGCTCGCTGACGCGCTTGGCGTAGGCCGGCGCCTTGCGGGCCCGCAGCCATAGACGTAAGGCCACCAACGGCAGCGCCAGGTAAAACAGACAGCTATAGAGAGTTCTATTCATGGCGGCGGAGTTTATCGGCTTTTTCAGCCGATCGCCTGCAAACACGCGGTAAAACGTTCGGCCAGAAAGCGCGCCGCCGGGCCCAGGGGCTCATCGCGCCGCCACACCAATTCCACCACCAGGGCCGGCGGCGTCCACTCGCTGTCCAACTCGACCATCTGCCCCTGATACGTCGGGTACTGCACCACATGCCGGGGCAACCAGGCCCAGCCCAGGCCGCGCACCAACCATTCGGCCAGCACGTAGAAACTGTCGGCGCGCCATACCTGGGGGCTGGCCGCCTCGCTGCCGGGGTAAACGCTGGTCTGGGTCGACATCAGCAATTGGCGAAACTGCGCCAGACGCTGGCAATCGACAAACCCACCCCTGGCCAGCGGGTGCCCGACGCCACACACCGTGACCATTTCCACACTGCCGACCACCCGCCGTTCAAGGGCCTCAGGGATCTGATCGTGGTAGAACAGCAACCCCAGGTCGGCCTTGCGCTCCACCAACTTGCGAGCGACATCGCCCTGGGCCGTGCTGGACAACTGCACCTCCAGGCTGGGAAATTTCCCGGCCAGCGCCTCAAGGCTGTCGAGTACCGGCTGATACAGCATGGCTTCGTCCTGGGCCAGACGCAGCCGCGCTTCTTCGCCGCGCATCAGGGACAGGGCGCGGCCGTTGAGGCGCTCACACTGGCGCAGCACTTCCCGGGCTTCCTCCAGCAATACCGTGCCGGCCTCGGTCAGGCGTGGCTGACGACCGCTGCTGCGATCAAACAGGCTCACGCCCAGGTCGGCCTCCAGCAGGGCGATGCCATTGCTCACCGCCGATTGCGCCTTGCGCTGGTCCCGTGCCACCGCCGAGAACGAACGCTGCTCGGCGACGCTGACAAACAGGCGCATCTGCTCCAGATTCCACTGCACGCTCATCGGCTCAACCCATCTTGAATTCGGATAGGTAATGACTTTACCCCATCTGCGGATTCTCTAGAATGCCGGCCTTATTACGCGCCCCAATTCCGAGGAACACCCCATGAACGCCGCCTACTACTACCTGGCCATTGCCATCTGCTCGGAAGTGATCGCCACCGTTTCCATGAAAGCGATCAAGGGCTGGAGCACGCCGATCCCCCTGCTGCTGGTGATCGTCGGCTATGGCGTCGCATTCTGGATGCTGACCCTGGTGGTGCGCACCGTGCCCGTGGGCGTGGCCTACGCGGTGTGGGCGGGGCTGGGGATCGTCATGGTCAGCATCGCGGCGCTGTTTATCTATGGGCAAAAACTCGATCTGCCGGCGATGCTGGGGATGGGCATGATTGTGCTGGGGGTGGTGGTGATTCAGTTGTTTTCGAAAACCGCAGGCCACTGACCTTCTACAGTTGTTGATCCTGGGCAAAGATCCCGCTGTCGAGTCTGTATACTTGGCCTCTTGTTCTGAACACTGAGGTCGCCCCATGCCATCCGTTATTTCCACCGACGTCCTGATTGTCGGCGCCGGGGTTGCCGGCCTCTGGCTCAATGCGCGCCTGCGCAGCCAGGGGTTCTCCACGATTGTGGTGGAGAACGCGACCTTGGGTGGCGGGCAGAGCGTGAAGTCCCAGGGGATCATTCACGGCGGTGCGAAGTACGCCCTGCATGGCGCCCTGACCGGCGCCTCCGAAGCCATTGCCGATATGCCGCGACGCTGGCGGGAAGCGCTGGCGGGTACTGGCGAGCTGGACCTGACGGGCGTGCGCCTGTTGTCCCAGGCCCATTACCTGTGGTCGCCGGGCACCCTGGCCGGCAACCTCACCAGCTTCTTCGCCAGCAAGGCGGTGCGTGGCCGCGTCGATCAGGTCAAGGGCGACGATTTGCCGCCGGCCCTGCAAGACCGCCGCTTCAAGGGCAAGGTCTATCGCCTGGCCGAACTGGTGGTGGACGTGCCGAGCCTGATCGAGCGCCTGGCACAATTGGCCGGCGACGGCCTGCTCGCCGGGCAACAGATCGAACCGCTGCTGGAAGGTGGCATCCTCGTTGGCCTGAAAGTCGATGGCCGGGCGATCCGCGCCCAGCGCATCGTGCTGAGTGCCGGCGGCGGCACCGCCGAGCTGCTGACGGCCCTGGGCCTGAGCCAGCCGGCCATGCAAAAACGCCCGCTGCATATGATCATCGCCAAGGGCCCCGGCCTCAAACCCCTGTACGCGCACTGCCTGGGTGGCGGCACCAAGCCACGGATCACCATCACCACCCACCCGGCCGCCGATGGCCATTGGGTGTGGTACATGGGCGGTGATATTGCCGAGACCGAAGGTGTACACCGCACGCCCGCCGAGCAGATCGCCACGGCGCAAAAGGAACTGGCGCACCTGCTGCCATGGATCGACATGAGCCAGACCCAATGGGCGACCCTGCGAGTAGACCGCGCCGAACCCCTGCAAACGGGCCTGACCCGGCCGGACAACGCGTTCCTCGCCGAACAGGGCCGCTTGCTGGTGGGTTGGCCGACCAAGCTGGCCCTGGCGCCGGACTTCGCCGACCGGGTGCTCAGCGCCCTGCAACGTGACGGCATCCAGCCAACGCCAAGCACACCGCTGCCCGAACTGCCGCGCCCGGCCATCGCCCAACCTGCCTGGGAGCAATTGTTGCCATGAGCCTACCGACCCTGCATGACCTCCATCGCCCCCTGGGCAGCACCGGCCTGCTGGTGTCGCCACTGGGCCTGGGCACCGTGAAGCTGGGGCGCGACCAGGGGGTGAAGTACCCCAATGGTTTCCAGATCCCCAATGATGAAGAAGCGCGCATGTTGCTGCGCCAGGCCCGCGAGCTGGGGATCAACCTGATCGACACCGCCCCCGCCTACGGCCATAGCGAAGAGCGCCTGGGGCCGTTGCTGCGAGGCCAGCGCCAGGACTGGGTGATCGTCAGCAAGGTCGGCGAAGAGTTTGCCGACGGTGTGTCCCATCACGATTTCAGTGCCGCCCACACCCGGTTGTCCGTGGAGCGCAGCTTGAAACGCCTGGAAACGGATTTTATCGACCTGGTGCTGGTGCATTCCGACGGTAATGACTTGCATATCCTCAACAACTGCGAGGTGTACCAGACTCTGGCGGAGCTTAAGCGCGAGGGCAAGATTCGCGGTTTCGGCTTCTCCGGCAAAACCGTCGAAGGCGGGGTGAAGGCTCTGGAACAAGGCGATTGCGCCATGGTCACCTACAATCTGAGCGAGCAAAACGAAAAAGCCGTGATTGATTACGCTGCCGCCCATGGCAAAGGCATCCTGGTGAAAAAGGCCCTGGCCAGTGGCCATGCCTGCCTTGAACCGGGAGTGGATCCAATTCACGCCAGTTTCACCTTGTTGTTTGCGCAAACGGGCGTGGCCAGTGCTATTGTCGGGACCATCAACCCGCTGCACCTTGCCCATAATGTGGCAACCGCTGCCAAGATCATTCGCCAATCCTGATGCCGCCCACGCGGCCGACCCCGACGCAAGAAGGAGCCGACATGCCGCGAACGCTCATAAGAAAAAACCCCAGTAATTTCAAAACACTGCCGCTGTACGTCGAAGCCACCCCCGAAGGCCTGAGCTACCAGAGCGTGGGCATGCCGCTCAACTTTGCCCAGACCCTGCAGCGGCGCAAGCCAGTGGACGTGGCAGACGCCGAACGCTTTGCCCTGGAACTGGCCAACCTCGGGGTGTCGGTGCGCCTGACGCTGCATTGGCAAAACCGCGATTACTGGGTGTTAGTCCGCCAGCGCCGGCAGGACCGTGGCGATGTGGTGCTCAAGCTGATCTCCGGCTACGTGCCAGCCCATGAACTGAACCTGCCGCTGCACACCGCTATCCAGGAAATCGCCGAGGAATGCCTGCTGGAAACCCCGGAGGGCTGGCTCGGCGGACGTTTCAATGACACCTGGCTGCCGGCGCCCTACTCCAGCGCCCTGCACTACCGCGAGGCCTTGCCGTTTCGCCTGTCGCCGCTGTCCGGCGCCGCCCGCCCGGTGCGCTGCGCCAGCATGCAGTTGATCGAACGCCCGCGGGCCTATGTGCACCTGCCGACGGCCTCACTGCAATTGATCTATGACCTGCGCCTGGAGGTGCCCAAGGAAGCCAAGTCCCTGAGCCTGTTCCATGTGGACGAACGCCTGGAGGGCGACCAACTGGTGGCGCGCCTGGACCGCCAGCGCCCGGATTTGTACCTGATGCCCCTGAAGGACGGCCAGCCGTGCGCCGAGCTGTATACCCTGAAGAAGGATCAACTGATCCCGGCGAGCACCCGTGGGTTGTACCTGGCGGAGAGTTTTGCCCAGCAGGAGGGCTGGTTGGTGCGCGATGAGCGGATCCGCTGGAAGGACTGGCTCAGGCAACAGGGCCTGAGCGCGCCGGAGAAGGAATCGAAGTTGAAGCAATTGACCGGACGGGCCAGGCAGATCTTGCGCAAGATGGTGCCGAAGAAGGCGGGTCGCTGAAGCAGCCCCGCCTGTGGCGAGCGGTACCTACTGGTTGAGTAGTCTCTCCAGACCAACCTTCAGCGGCGTCGGCTCAGGCAATGTGAAGCTTGCCGCCAAGCGCTGGTTGTTGGCTCTGGAGTGCCGGATATCACCCGAGCGCGGCTCTGTGTAGCTGACAGCCGGCAACGAGCCGATGATTTCCGACAGCGCCTGCAGCAACTGCTTGAGGGTGGTGGTGTGGTTCCAGCCGACATTGATCGCGCCCAGGGGGGCATCCGCCATTTCCACAGCCTGCACCAGCACCGCTACCAGATCCCCGACGTACATGAAGTCACGGGTTTGCTCACCGTCGCCGAATACGGCAATCGGCAGGCCTTTTTGCGCGCGCTCGCTGAAGATGCTGATCACCCCGGAATACGGCGATGACGGATCCTGGCGCGGGCCAAAAATATTGAAGAAGCGGAAAATCACCGGCTCCAGGCCATGCTGGCGGCGATAGAAGTCAAAGTAGTGCTCGCTGGCCAGCTTGTCCGAGGCGTATGGCGTCAACGGCGCCTTGGCGGTTTGCTCGTCGATCGAGTCGCCTTCGCCGTTATTGCCATACACCGCCGCACTGGAGGCAAACACCACGCGCTTGACCCCAGCCTGGCGCATGGCCTCGCAGACATTCAGGCTGCCCACGAAGTTGCTCTGGTGCGTACTGACCGGGTCATCCACCGACGCCTGCACCGAAGCAACCGCCGCCAGATGCACCACCGCCGTCGCCCCCACCGCTGCGCGGGCGACCAGTGCGGCATCGGCCACATCGCCTTCGAGCAGTTGCAGGCGCGGGTTATCCAATGGCAGGTTACTGCGCTTGCCGGTGGACAGGTTATCCAGCACGCGCACCGCATAGCCCTTGGCTAGCAGTGCATCGACCAGATTGGAGCCGATAAAACCAGCGCCGCCGGTAATCAGTACGAGAGCATCAGACATAGCGGTAAACCTATCGGGCGGCATCGTTGGTTTGACGAATTTTATCGACAATCGCGGTGGTCGAGCTGTTCTCCACCAATCCCAGGACTTTGACCTTGCCGCCATAGGCATTGACGATATCGGCACCGACCACCTGGTCGACCGAGTAATCCCCGCCCTTGACCAATACATCTGGCTTGACCTGGGCCAACAGGTTTTCCGGGGTGCCCTCGGAGAAGCTGATCACCCAGTCCACCGCGCCTAACCCAGCCAGCACCGCCATGCGCCGATCCACGCTGTTGATCGGCCGGCCAGGGCCTTTGAGGCGACTGACCGAAGCATCGTCGTTGATCGCCACGATCAGGCGATCACCCTGGGCGCGAGCCTGCTCCAGGTAAGTCACATGGCCAGCATGCAGGATGTCGAAGCAACCGTTGGTGAAGACAATGCTTTCGTTATGGGCGCGGGCATCGTCAATCGCCAGCAGCAACTGCTCAAGGCTCAACACGCCACGCTCCGAACCTTCCTCACGCTGGATCGCGCGACGCAGTTCCGGGGCGCTGATGGACGCCGTACCCAGTTTGCCGACCACGATGCTCGCCGCCAGGTTGGCCAGGGCCACCGCGTGGGGCAACTCCTCGCCGGCGGCGATCGCCGCCGCCAGGGTGGAGATAACGGTGTCGCCGGCGCCGGTGACGTCGAACACTTCCCGCGCTCGCGCAGGCAGGTGCATGGCCGGGTGACCGGGGCGCAACAGGGTCATGCCGTGTTCGCCACGGGTCACCAGCAACGCGCCGAGGTCGAGATCGGCCATCAGGCTTGCGCCTTTGCTCACCAAATCGTGCTCATCGACGCAGCCGCCGACGATGGTTTCAAATTCGCTGAGATTCGGCGTGATCAGGCTGGCGCCCCGGTAGACCGAGAAGTCCTTGCCCTTGGGGTCGGCCAGCACCGGGATACCCCGGGCCTTGGCGGCCTGGATCAGCACCTGGTGGTTTTTCAGTGCGCCTTTGCCGTAGTCCGACAGCACCAGCACCTTGATGCCTTCAAGCAACGCGTCGACCTGGTCACTGAGGGCCAGGGCGTCGGTGGCAAAGGGTTCTTCAAAGTCGATACGCAGCAATTGCTGGTGACGGCTCATGACCCGCAGCTTGACGATGGTCGGCTGGTGGGCAATGCGCTGGAACAGCGCACGCACGCCAGCGCCGCGCAGGCTGTTGGTCAGGCTGTCGGCGGCTTCGTCGTCGCCGGTCACGCCGACCAGGGAGGCCGGGGCGCCGAGCGCGGCGATGTTAAGGGCAACGTTGGCGGCGCCCCCTGGACGGTCTTCGATTTGCTCGACCTTGACTACCGGTACCGGTGCCTCAGGGGAAATCCGTGAGGTACCGCCATGCCAGTAACGGTCGAGCATGACATCGCCGACCACCAAGACAGGGGCTTGATCGAATCGCGGCATGGACAACTTCATGGAGCAACCCACATACAAAATGAACAGGGGCGCGATATTAGCACAGGGAAAAGCATCGACCGATTCAATCCTGGCGGTCAATGCCAGCCTGGCTGCAATGGCGCCTCAATAGGCATCTGTCACGTGGGAGGGCGCCACCGGGTCGCCTTCTTCGAACTCCTTGGCGTGCAACCGCGCGTAGTAGCCGTTCTGCGCCAGCAACTCGACGTGGGTGCCGCGCTCGACAATCTGGCCGTCATCCATCACCAGGATCAGGTCGGCTTTCTCGATGGTGCTCAGGCGGTGGGCAATCACCAGGGTCGTGCGGTTCTTCACCACATGGTCCAGGGCAGCCTGGATATGGCGCTCGGACTCGGTATCCAGGGCCGAGGTGGCCTCGTCGAGAATCAACAGCGGCGCATCCTTGAGCAGGGCCCGGGCAATCGCGATGCGTTGGCGCTGGCCGCCGGACAGCAGCACGCCGTTCTCGCCCACCAGGGTTTCGTAGCCCTGGGGCATCTTCACGATGAACTCATCGGCATAGGCTTCGCGAGCAGCATGGTGCACCGCGTCGGTGGGTGCGCCGGCCAGGTCGCCATAGGCGATGTTGTTGGTCACGGTGTCGTTGAACAAGGTGACCTGCTGGGTCACCAGGGCAATTTGCCGGCGCAGGTTACGCAGGGTGAAATCCTGCACGCGTACGCCATCGAGCAGAATCTGCCCCTGTTCGTGCTGATAGAAGCGTGGGATCAAGCCGGCCAGGGTGGATTTGCCGCTGCCCGAACGCCCTACCAGTGCGACCATTTGCCCAGGCTCGACGATAAAGCTGATGTCGTTGAGCACTTTCTTGTCGCTATCCGGGTATTGGAAGCTGAGGTTGCGCACTTCAATGCGCCCCGCCAGACGCTCATGTTCAATCACGCCCTGGTCAACTTCTACCGGCTCATCCAACTGCTCGAAAATACTTTCGGCGCCCGCCACACCCTTCTGGATGGTCGAGCTGACTTCGGAAAGCTGGCGAATCGGCTTGGGCAACAGGCCGGCCATGGTGATGTAGGCCACCAGATCACCCGGCGAGGCATCGCCACGCAAATACAGGACCAGGAACATGACCACGGCCATCGCACTGTAGGTCACCAACTGCAGCATCGGCGTGTACACCGCGCCGGTCTTGGTCATCGCCAGCTGCTTCTCGGTGTTGCTCAGGCTCGCCTGCTTGAAGCGCACCTTTTCATACTGCTCACCGCCAAAGCTGCGGACCACGCGGTAGCCGTGGATCGTCTCGGATGCCACATGGGTCACGTCGCCCATGGACACCTGGATTTTCTTGCTTTGCTTGCGGAATTTACGACTGGTGCTGTTCACCATCATGCCGATCACCGGCAGGATCGCCAGCATCACCAGGGTCAGTTTCCAGTTCATCCACACCAGGGTGCAGAACAGGAAAATCACGGTCATGCCTTCACGGATAACCACCTTGATCGCATCGGTGGCAGCACCGGTGACCATGGTCACGTTAAAGGTAATGCGCGAGATCAGATGGCCGGAGTTGTTCTTGTCAAAGAAGCGGTTGGGCAACTCCAACAGCTTGTTGAACAGCACTACACGCAGGTCGTGGACCAACCCCAGGGAAACCCGGGCCAGGAAGAAGTTGCCGAGGAACGAACCTACGCCCTGCCAGGCCGCGATCAGCACGATCATCAGCGGCACGGTTTCCAGCAACTGCAACTTGCCCAGATAGGGGTTGCCGGGGAACAGACTGGCCTCGGGGTTCGCCAGGCCATCGACAAAATACTTGAGGATATAAGCGAGCATCGGCTGGGTCGATGCGAAGATCAGGAACCCGACGATACTCAGGATGAACAGACCCACATAAGGCCGTACGTAAGTCAGGAGGCGAAAGTAAATCGCCAGCGTCGACTGGGTTTTCGGTTCAGGACTGCTCATGGGAATCCGCGCAAATCAGTAAGGCGCGGATCATATCACAGGCCTCTTCAGCCCAAAAAACATGAGCAGGGGCCAGCCTTGCACCAAGTCGGTTAAGATAACCGGCTATTGATGGGAGTCAGGCATGCAAGTAATCGATCACAACACCTATGAGGCACTGCGCGCCGGCGCGCAGGTGCTGGAAGCCGATGGTTCTGGCGACAAGGTGCTCCGGTTGACCGATGGTTGCATGCTCAAACTGTTCCGGCGCAAGCGCCTGCTCAGTTCAGCGCTGTTCTACCCCTATGCACAACGTTTCGCCAACAACACCCGCGCCCTGCAGCAACGGGATATCCCCTGCCCGCGCATCATTGCGGTGTATCGCATCCCCAGCATTGCGCGGGATGCGGTGTACTACAGCCCGCTGGCCGGGGAAACCATCCGCCAGTTGCAGCTTGCCAAAACCGAGGCCGACGCCCTGCGTGTGCGTCTTGGCAGCTTCATTGCGCAATTGCATGAGAAGGGCGTGTACTTTCGCTCGCTGCACTTTGGCAACGTGGTCCTGACACCGGAAAACACCCTGGGGCTGATCGACATTGCCGACCTGAGTTGCCAGACCGCCCCCCTGAGCCAGAGCAAGCGCCTGCGTAACTTCAGCCACCTGCGACGCTACCCTGAGGACCGCCAGTGGCTGCTGGGCGATGATGCCGGGCAAGCCTTTTTCGATGGCTATCGCCAGGGCTTGCCGGCAGGCAGTCAACAGGCGCCGTTGATTGAGCGCCTGCGGCAACTACTGGACTGATCTTACTGGGTGATGACCAGTACCGTGGCGCCTCGACGATTGGCGAAGCGCTCGACGATGCGCAGGTTGCGCTCGGCCAGCCAACTGGTGAGCCAGGGCTCGTTGCCGCGGGCTTCGATCAGGAAGTAGCGGAATTTACCTGCGTGCGCCGGAGACATCGCAGCTTCACGGGTCAGTTTCTTGAGCAGATAACCCCGTCCAGCGTAATAGCCGATACGGCCATCATCGAAGTAAGCAGGCACATCCGGCTCGACATTCGCCGCCATCCAGCGCCCCGCCTCGACGTACTGGACCTTGCCCGGCCCGGTGGACACCACATTGGACAGCATCACCAATAGGCATATCGCCACCAGCGCCTTGCCCAGGCGCGGGAACTGCTGGGCAAACATCTGCAGCGCCATCGCCAACGCTGGCACCAACAGCAGGTTCAAGAAGCTCATGTAGCGCATGTTCATGAACTGCTGCTGGATAAAGAACAACAACAATACCAGCAGGTACAACACCGCCGCCCAGGCAAAAGGCCGGTATTCATGCCAGTAGCGCTTGATCGCCTGCCAATTGCGGCCCCGTAAAAACGGCACGGCAAACGGACCGCAAATATTCACAAAGCTGATGGCCATGGTCGCCAGGATGCCAAAGAAGATGATGCGCCCTGCTTCATCCCGGGAGTACTTGTTGATCAGCGAGTTGGCGAACTGCTCGCGCAGCAAATCGAATGACGCCAGGACACTGCTCGGGTTGATCATGTCCATATAGTAGGCAACGCGCGCCGACGAAAAACCACCCGTTGCCGTGACCAACACCATCCCCGCAACCACGCCGAGCAGCGGTAGCGCAATAAACTGCAGGAGTGCCAGGCGCCGCTCACGCACCCACAGGCCAGGCAACTGCCATAAGCCCAGCGCAGGCAACAGCAACAACGCTTCCAGCCGGAAGGCTGCCGCCGCGACAATTGCCAGGTGGATGGTTGCCGCACGCAGCCACCCCCCTCGAGCCTGCCAACGCATGGCCAGCCAGAGCGTCAGGGTGCAGAAAAACCAGAAGCCGAACTCACGCAGGATCTCACCGCGAAACTCGTTGAACGCCGGCATCGCCAGCACCACCAGGCAGGCCCAGGGCGCAACCTGCACCGAGCGCTGGCGAACGCAGTCAACCAGCAGGGCACAGGTCCCGGCGGCAAACAGCGAACACCATAAGTGGGCACTCAGTTCTATGGGCAGGGCTGTAACCGAATGGGTGCCGGCCAGGAGCAGCGAGAACCAGGGCCAGTTGAACAGGGCAAAGGCGGCTTTCGGGCCGTGGACGTAAGCGGTCTGGGCAATGGTCAGGTAGAAAGCCGCATCACGCCCGACCGTCGCTGCGCCCAATATGGCGATCAGGGATAGCAGCAGACTCCCGAAAAATGCCACTCGAACGGGATGTTCGACGACAACACTCAACACCCGGACCCAAAATTTACTGCCTATTCCAACCACACCCCCCCCTTAAAACCTGGCGTCACATCGTGCGCACAAGATTTGGAAACATATATTCCAGAAAAACCACCACGCCACAAAAAACCAACGCCCGGTCATTGCAATCAACTCAGGCGCTTCATAGGTCATTCCAGGCGTAGCGTAACAGGCTATAAAACGCTTACTTGAACATCAGCTGAAGCGCCTTGCGTGTGTACGACCAGCGAGTCAGGGCACGCCAGTCTGTACGTACCGCCTGGCAGTAAAACTGCCTGGCAAGCGTGTATTCACCAGCACTGAAGCAATTGCGAAACAAAGACAGGCAGCGCTGCGCGAGAAACGCACGGCGCAAGCCTTGCAACTCTGCCGGCATACGCACTGGCGAAAACACCTCGTCAACCAGGCTCACACCCGCCGCCACACTGTGCTTGATGTCATGCCGCAAGCTGTCTGCATGTTTGTAGATCAAGGCCAGCGGCTGGTCGATAACCGTGCAGGGCACGCGCGCCAGGGCCTGGGCAAACACCGGGATATCCTCGGCGTTGCGCATGCGCTCCGGGTAGTTGCCTACCGCAAAAATCTCCCGGTGCATGGCGCAGGCGCCATTGGAGATGGCGATGGTCTTGTCCAGCAAATACCCGCGCACCCGCAGATAAGGCGTAGCAGGCAACGGCTTGACGGCATGCAGGCGGCGCTTGCCATCTTCAAATACCGACCAGTGGCCACCGATGATCAGGCGGCTATCCGGGTGAGCAGCAATATGCTGCGCAACCAGGGCCAGGGCGCCCGGGGCCATTTCATCATCGGCGTCCAGGAACATCAGGTACTGGCCCGCAGACTCCTCAATGCCACGATTGCGCACCGAGGCCAGGCCGCCATTGGGCTTGCGCAACACCTGGAAGCGTCCCGGATGCTTGGCCAGCAGAGCGTCCAGCACCTGCGGCGTGTCGTCGGTAGAGCCGTCATCAATCACCAACAACTGCGCATCGGCTTCGTCGAGTTGCGCCAGCACCGACTCAACCGCGCGCCCCAGGGTGCGCGCGTAGTTGTAGGCAGGGATGACGACGCCAATCAGTGCTTCAGTCAACGGCTTGCCCTTCCACACCATCTTTGACGACCAGGATGTCTTCCATGATCAGGTACTGCAGGTCGGAGCCGAAGAACATGTTCAATGCGTCGGTCGGCGAGCAGATCATTGCTTCGCCACGGCGGTTGAGCGAGGTGTTCAGGGACACACCGTTGCCGGTCAGCACTTCCAGCTCTTTCATCATGTCGTAGTAGCGCGGGTTGTACTCGCGCTTGAGCACCTGGGCGCGGGAGGTGCCATCTTCATGGACCACTTCCGGCACGCGGGTTTTCCACTCTTCGGCGACTTCAAAGGTGAAGGTCATGAACGGGGCCGGGTGATCGACCTTGATCATCTGCGGGGCCACGGTGTCGAGCATCGACGGGCAGAAGGGCCTCCAGCGCTCGCGGAACTTGATCTGGTGGTTGATCCGGTCAGCCACGCCCACGGCGCTCGGGCAACCGATGATCGAACGACCGCCCAAGGCGCGCGGACCGAACTCCATGCGTCCCTGGAACCAGGCTACCGGGTTGCCGTCGACCATGATCTGGGCGATGCGCTTGGGCATATC
Source organism: Pseudomonas sp. FP2294 (assembly GCF_030687625.1). NCBI lineage: Bacteria > Pseudomonadati > Pseudomonadota > Gammaproteobacteria > Pseudomonadales > Pseudomonadaceae > Pseudomonas > Pseudomonas sp. FP2294. Next base: position 494,005 of record NZ_CP117441.1, on the reverse strand, counting down.
GTCGATCTGGCGCCACTTCGGCTTGCTCGGGTGCTTGGCACACGCGGCAATCACTTCTTCGTTGCTGTAGGACGGGCCGAGATAGACGTGCTCCATCTTCTCTACCGGTACCCCACGGGCATGGGACACATAGGCCGCCGCGCCCACGGCGGTGCCGGCATCGCCGGACGCCGGCTGCACGAACAGCTCCTTGACGTCATCGCGGGCAATGATCTTCTGGTTCAACTTGACGTTCAACGCGCAGCCGCCGGCGAAGGCCAGCTTGCCGGTTTCCTTGAGGATATCGCCCAGGTAATGGTCGATCATCTGCAACGACAGCTTCTCGAACAGAGCCTGCATGCTGGCCGCGTAGTGGATGTACGGCTCGTCGGCGATATCGCCTTCGCGCTTGGGGCCCAGCCACTCGATCAGTTTTGGCGAGAAGTAGAAGCCCTTGCCCTTCTCTTTATAGCGGCGCAGGCCGATGACGTTGGCATAGTCGGTGTTGATCACCAACTCGCCATTTTCAAAAGAGGCCAGGCGCGAGAAATCGTACTTGCTGGCATCGCCATAGGGTGCCATGCCCATGACCTTGAACTCGCCGTCGAGCATCTCGAAACCGAGGAACTCGGTGATCGCGCCGTACAGGCCGCCCAGGGAGTCCGGGTCGTAGAATTCTTTGATCTTGTGGATCTTGCCGTTCTCGCCATAACCGAAGAAGGTCGTGGCGTACTCGCCTTTACCGTCGATCCCGAGGATCGCGGTCTTCTCCTGGAAGCCCGAGCAGTGATAGGCGCTGGAGGCGTGGGCCAGGTGGTGTTCAACCGGTTCGATCTTGATCTTCTTCGGATCGAAGCCCAGTTGCTCCAGGCACCAGACAATCTTGTTGCGATAGCGCTTGTAGCGCCGGTTGCCCATCAGGATCGCGTCAAGGGCGCGGTCCGGGGCGTACCAGTAACGCTTGGCATAGTGCCAGCGAGCCTCGCCGAACAAGCTGATCGGGGCAAACGGGATCGCCACCACATCAACGTCGGAGGGTTTGATGCCAGCCTGTTCCAGGCAGAACTTCGCCGATTCGTAGGGCATGCGGTTCTTTGCATGTTTATCACGTACGAAGCGCTCTTCTTCGGCCGCCGCGATCAGCTTGCCGTCGATATACAGGGCTGCGGAAGGATCATGGCTAAGGGCGCCGGACAGGCCAAGAATCGTCAATGCCACTGGGGTCTAGCCTCTTTTAGTCTGCATGCAGGCGCTAGCGCCTGAAAAATATGTGCCCCTCGCCTCGGCGAGAAAAGCTAAAGGGCGGGATTATAGCTTAAAAGCGGCAAAACGCCTCTAGCCGCAAATGGCAGGGAGAAACAAGAGGCATCATCGGAAAATCTCGATACTGCCATCGCGGTTCTGTCGGTAGACGGTGTAGGGCAGTACCAAAGTATCGAGGACACCCGACAGGGCAAAATCAATGGCAATCCAGGGTACCGAGGCAATCTGCTGGTCTTCCAGGCTTTTCTTGCCGTTGGGTTCGCCATTCAGGGAGCAGAAGTCATACACCACCCCGCTGTAGATACGGGGCACGCTCTCGCAGTGGCTGCGCAGGTCCTTGAGTTTCTGGCTGGCTACTGCGTCTTCGCGAAACACCGTGTCGAGGGTGCCGCAGGCGGTGGTCGAAAGGACAATGGCGGCAAGCAGCAGAATATTTGTAGGATTCACGGGCAACCCTCTTTGGCATGGGGCGGACAGCCTAACCCAAGATGGCGTAAGACGAATATGCCGGCATTTTGCGGGAATATTCGTCGGAAACGCCACGCAGAATCGTTAAACTCGCGCCCTTTTTTCCGCGCCCGCGCTGCGCGTCATAGAAGTTGGTTCGCTCATGAAAGTTGTTGCTCCCACCTGTTTTGCGATGTTGCTCCCCAGCCTGCTGGGCCTGCAGCAAACGGCCCTGGCCGAAGAGGCCCCACTGATTCTCGACCCCAGTGTGGTGACGGGCTCGCGTAGTGCCAGCCGCAGTTTCGACCTGCCCTACTCGGTGGACAGCATCAGCCGTGAGCAGATCAGCGACGGCCAGCTGGGCATCAATGCCTCGGAAGCCCTGTCCCGCGTGCCGGGGCTAGTGGTGCAGAACCGCCAGAACTATGCCCAGGACCTGCAGATTTCCTCCCGTGGCTTTGGCGCGCGCTCGGCGTTTGGCGTACGCGGGATCAAACTGATTGCCGATGGCATCCCCGCCAGCACCCCGGACGGCCAGGGCCAGGCCGCCACCTTCAACCTCGACACCGCCGACCGCATCGAAGTCCTGCGCGGCCCGGCCGCCACCCTGTATGGCAGCAACGCCGGCGGGGTGATCCAGATGTTCTCGCGCAACGGCGAAGGCCCACCCCGTATCGGCGCCGAAACCCTGGTCGGCAGCGATGGCCTGAACAAGCATCACCTCAGCGCCGAGGGCGCGGTGCAGGGCGCCGGTTTTGTCCTCGATGCCTCACGCATGGACACCGACGGCTACCGCGACCACAGCAGCGCCCGCCGCGACCAGACCTTCGCCAAGCTCAACCTCGAGCCCGATGACGACAGCAAGCTGGCCCTGATCTACAGCAGCCTGGAGCAGAACGGCACCCAGGACCCGCTGGGGCAGACCTGGGCAGGCTACAAGGCCGACCCGCGCTCGGTGAGCAGCAATGCCCTGGCGTACAACACACGCAAGAGCATTGATCACCAACAGGTAGGGATGAATTACGAGCGGTACATTGGCGATGCGACATTGCAGGTGAATGCCTACACCGGGCGCAGGAATGTGATTCAGTATTTGTCGATTCCAAAGTTCACGGTGAACGGGGGGCTTAACCCGGCCAACGAACGCGGCGGTGGCGTCGTGCAATTCGACCGCAAGTTCTACGGCGGTGGCGTGCGCTGGATGCAGCCCATCGACAGCATGCCGGGCGAATTGATGATCATCACCGGCCTGGACTTCGACCAGAGCGAAGATAGCCGTCACGGCTACAAGAACTACAACGGCAACACCCTCGGCGTGAAAGGCGAATTACGCCGCAATGAAATCGACACCGCCCGCAGCCTTGACCCGTACATCCAGGCCAACTGGGCCATCGACCGCTGGACCCTGCAAGCCGGGCTGCGCCACAGCACCATGGAAATGGACGTCGATGACCAGTTCCTGAGCAATGGCGATGCCAGTGGCAACAAGACCTACCAGAAGAACACGCCGTCGATGAGCGTGATGTACGCGTTTACCCCTGAGCTGCACGGCTATGTCAGCGCTGGCAAGGGCTTCGAAACGCCGACCCAAGCCGAAATGGCCTACGCCCCGGGCGCCATCGAAGGTTTCAACTTTGGCCTGAAGCCGTCAGAAAGTACTCAATATGAAGTGGGTTTGAAGGCGCAGGTGAACAACAGCACGCGGGTCAATGCCGCTGTGTTCCAGATCACCACCGAGGATGAGCTGGTAGTCGCACAGTCCAATGGCGGACGCACCAGCTACCAAAACGCCGGCCGCACCCTGCGCCGTGGCTTTGAGCTGGGTATCGAAAGCCAACTGAGCGAACAGTGGAGCGCCAACCTCGCCTACACCCGCCTGCAAGCCACCTACGACAGCAACTTCAGCAACAGCGGCAAAACCGTGGAGAAGGGCAACTACCTACCCGGCGTCCCACAGACCACGCTCTTTGCCGAACTGAACTGGAAACCACGGGACTGGGTCAGCACCGCCGTCGAAGGCATGTACCGCAGCAAGATCTATGTCGAAGACACCAACCAGAAGCATGCTGCTCCGGCTTACAGCGTTTTCAACTGGCGTGCACGCTTTGAACAGAAAGTCGAACACTGGACCTTTCACCAGACCCTGCGCCTGGACAACCTGCTGGATCGCCAGTACATCGGTTCGGTGATTGTCGGCGATGGCAACGATCGTTATTACGAAGCCGCGCCCGGCAGGTCGTGGTATGCGGGCGCAGGAGCCCAGTACAGCTTTTGAGTGATAAAAACCAATGGGCAAATAACATTGCCCATTTGGCTCCCACATTAATAACAGAAACTTCCTATAACCCGCCCCCTACACTTTGAAAAGTACCCACCAAAATTACAAAGAACCACAAACAAAAATACCCACTCAACTTTTAAGCAATCATCCATCAGCTTTTAATTGCCACTCCCCATTGGCTCCGTAAACCAGTTCATGATCTATGGGCTCTCGATAGGGATCACCAAAGTTCACATAACTGCCATCACCTTTGCCATTAGAGGCGGTTGGCTGCCATTCCTGGGTATCGGCGTTAAAAAATTCGGCGTCATCACCAGCGGTTGTGTCCTTTGGATTGCGCACACCCGACTGCACTTTATCTATTGGGCTTGTTGGATTCACCGGATCTATCGGCTTATTTTTACCGGCCAGATCACTGTAAAAAGAAAACGGATGAAAGCCTGTTATCGAAGTCATTTGCACACTCCCGGAATTAACATTTCGACCATTCAACAAACATCTATATAAGATATTCTTATCAAGCGTCGATACAACCTATTAACCCCAACAAACAATGTCCAGAGCACTACTTAATCAAAATATTAAGTAATGCCCCTTGCCTTCGAAAACACTGTGATTTCCCAGACCTGAAGAAATCGCTACGACTTATGACGGCCTCACGCGGATCACCCAACTAACTCGCTCACCTTGGGCAAGCGCTGATCAATCACACGATACAAAGCACTATCAACCGGCCAGTTGCGCATAAACCGCGCACGGTCCTTGGCAAACGCCGGTGCGAAGCTGCTCAGCGAGCCATGCTGACACATCGAATCCAGATCAATCAGCACCCAACGCCCTCCTTGCCAGAACAGGTTGCGCCCCTTGAAGTCGCCATGGCTGATCCGCTCGCGAATCAGCTCGCCAAACAGGCGATCCAGGGCCAATAGCTCAGGCTCGGGCACCTCGCCGCTGTCCACGTAAGGGGCCAGGTGTTCGATCAGGTCGGGCCCGGACAGGTGCTCGGTGACCAGATAAGCCCGGCTGCGCAGCCAGAAAAAGCGTCGCTCCAGAAGCGCCAGGGGCTTGGGCGTGGCAATCCCCAGGAATGTCAGGCGGTTGCCTTCGCTCCAGGCGTGCCAGGCGCGGCTGGGCCTCCAGAAGCGCCTGAGCCAGTGCATAAAACCCTTGATGTTGTAGCGCTTGATCACCAGCGCTCGACCCGCAGCATCAACCCCGGCCACCGTGGCCGAGGCGCCGGCCTTGTACATTTGGCCCTGGTCGACAAGCCTATCGACGTTTGCCAGTACCGGCAGCAGGGTAGCTTCTTCTTCACGCCGGATGGCGCGCAGCCCAAAGGCCCCGCGCACTACGCTGAACAAGGTGCACTCACGGCCAATCTTGCCCATGAAGTCTTTCAGGCGCCAGGCGCGCACTTTGCGCACCTGTTTTTGCAAGGCTTCCAGGGGCAACGCGTGCTCGCCGTTGCTTAACAGGTAGTGCACCAGTAATTCTTCGGTAAACGGTTCGAGGTCGCTCGGTAACTGGGCAAAAAACACCCCGAGGTTTTCCAGCACCCGGTTACGTGACAGGGGTTTACCCGCCTGTTCGACGCAGATCCCCCCCCCGTCGATCAAATACAGCTTGTCAGCCTGACGCATCAAGTTGTCCAGGTGCAGATCTTCCTGCCACAAACCCTTGGCGTGCATCTGGGCAATCGCACCCAGCGCTTCGGCCAGTACCGCCTGTTGCTCATCGGCCAAGGGCGGCAAGGCTTCGACTGCCGCCCAGGCGTCGGCCAGGCTTTGGGCCCCTTCCAGAAACTCGAACAGCAGCCAGCCACCCTCACCGTCTTGCAGGCCGTCGGCGAGCAACAGCGGGGTAGTGAGGCCTTGCTCGGCGAGCAGGCGCACGCCCTGGAGTTCGCGCTGGAAATGTCGCGCGGCGTTGCTACCCACCAGCAACTTGGCCAGCACCGGCCGGCCACGCCAGATGGCCGCGCCCACATAACGCTGGCCGGGCAACACCCGCAACAGGCTCAGCAGTTGCAACTGCCCAGGGCCCGCTGCATCCGCCAACTCAATACTCAAGGGCAACGTGGGCGTACGCCCGGCGTTTTTGAGCTCAGACAACCGCATCAGCGGGCCTCCTTGTGACTGCGCCGCCCCGCCAGGTACTGCGCCCAGGTATCCACCAGCGAACTGTCCTCCGGCTGGTCGAGGTAGGCCGCCAGGAATTGCCGCACCTGCGCTGCCGTCCATGCGCCAGCACGGCGCAGCAATGGCTCAAGGTCTTTGACCCGATCACGCCGGCCCAGCAACAGCGGCCGGGTTTTTTCCAGGTCGATCAACTGCGCTGCGTAACCGTCGCCGGTGGCCTGCAGGAAGATATGTTTGGGGTAAAAACAGCCATGCACCTGGCCGACGCCATGGAGCTTGCGCGCCAATTGGCCGCAAGCCACGAGGATCGCGTGGTGCTGGGCGGCACTCAGGGCCGGCCACTGCTCGAGCAGTGAGTCCAGGTCATTCCAGCCATCCAGCGCGCGGGTCAGCAGCAAGGCGCGGTATTCGCCGGCAACCTTGCGCTCGCCATAAAAAGCGGCCTGCAAGGCCGGGATCGCCTTCTGCCGATAGCGGCTGATATTGCGAAACTCACGGGCAAAGGTCGGCTCGCCAAAGGGCCGATGCAGGGTGCGCGTCAGGTAGTTGCTCTGGCGCTTGAGGTAATAGCCACGGCCTTCGAGTTCCAGGCGGAACACACTGCTCCAGCCGCCGCGACTGGTGTTGGGCTCATCCACTGCGTCCAGTTGCCTGGCCCACAGGGCGTCGAAGTCAGCCAGGCCATTGCGCTCCAGCAAGGCCCGATCTTCAGTTGCCAGGAAGTCATTCATTCGCGTCCCTCGAAAAACTTCAGCACATGGCGAATCCGCTGTTTATCCGACGTATTCAGGTGCTTGCGCCGACAATATTGCATGTAGAAGCGTAGGCGCTGGGTGGCCGACAAGTGGTATTTGGCAACCTTGTCCAGGCACGCCAGGTCCTTGGTGATCCGGTACTTGAGCCAGAACCCGCGCCAGAAGTCGCCGTTGGGGCAGTCGATCAGGTACAGGGTCTGCTGGTCGTCGATCAACAGGTTGCGCCACTTCAAATCGTTGTGGGTAAACCGGTGGTCGTGCATGGTCCGGGTGTATTCGGCGAGCTGGCGGCTGACCTTGTCGACCCATACCGGGTCGGACAATTGCGGATCCTTGCGTTCAGCCAGGGCCGCCAGGTCTTCGGTGCGGGGCAACTCGCGGGTGATCATCGCCCCACGATCATAGGCCAGGCCCTTGCGCTCCAGGCCCCAGGCCACGACTTCGGCCGTGGGAATGCCCCACTTGGCGAAGCGCTTGAGGTTCTGCCATTCGGACTTGACCCGTGGCTTGCCCAGGTAACGCCGCAACCCCTTGCCGGCGCCGGTGTAGCGCTTGACGTAATAGTTGACCCCGCCGCGCTGCACACGAATGACTTCGGACAGCGGATCACGGGTCAGCCGCTCGCCTTGCAGGGCAAACACCGCATCGAGGCTACCAAAATCGTCCACAAGCTCCGAGTAAGCAGGTTCCAGGTTCCAACCCGCCATCAGAGCGCACCTCCGTACCGGACTTTACGGTCATAGAGCTTGCTGGCCTTGCGCTCCAGCCACTGCAGCAGCGCGCCTTCCTCGGCCAGGATCTGGCGCAGGGGTTGCTGGAAGTAGCCTTTGAGGAAGCGCAACTTGTCGCGGCGGGTCAGGCCGATATCCAGAATCGAGAAATACAGGGCCGCCAAATCCTTGTTGCGCCAGCGCTGACTGATGCGCGGGCGCACTTGGGCACGGTGCAGGTCGATCACCGACAGTTTGAAGTCATCGGCCGTCACCGGTTTGTCGGTGTGCAGCAGGAAGTGGCAGATGTAGCAGTCACGATGGTTGACGCCAGCGCGATGCATCATCCCGGTCATGCGGGCCACTTCGGCAATCAGCGCGCGCTTGAGACGCGGCTCGGGTGGCTGCTTGAGCCAGTCCATGCTCAAGTCTTCCAGGCTGATGGTCGGCGCCAGCTCTTGGGTGACAATAAAGGAATGCTGGTCGGCCGGGTTGGCGCCGCGCTCGCCGTAGGCCACGGCGGTCATGGTCGGTACGCCCACTTCATGCAGGCGCTGGATTGCCTGCCACTCCTGCCCGGCGCCCAGCACCGGCAGTTTGGCGGTGAACAGGTTCTTGAAAATTTCACCCCAGCCGATGCCACGGTGGATTTTCACAAAGTAGCCGCGTCCATCCACCTCGGTGCGCAAGGTGCGACGGGCTTCCAGTTCACGGTAAACCTCACCCTCCAACAGCTCGACTTCGGCGAACGCATCGCGCCCGGCCCAAAGGCTCTTGAACGGTTCGGCAAGAATCAACTTCATCAGTGTTGCTCCGCCAGAATTACATCCGCAGCGTGCTGCGGCATGCTATAGAGGTCGGCCGTCTCGGCGAAGGCCAGACCATTGCGGCTCCAGGCCGCACGTTGCTGCTGATCACTGAGCATCCCGGCCAGGTACTGGTTGAGCTGGGCCTGTTCGAAAGGCTCGTCCAGCACACGCCCGCAATCAGCTTCGCTGATGTAATGGGCATAACCACACACCGCTGTGACCAGTACCGGCAACCCGGCCACCAGGGCTTCGAGCAGCACAGTCCCGGTGTTTTCGTTGTACGCCGGGTGAATCAACAGGTCGGCGCCCAGCAGGAAACGCGGGATATCACTGCGCCCCTTGAGGAACTGCACATTGTCGCCCAGGCCCAGGGTAGCACTCTGCAATTGGAATACTTTGGGGTCGTCCTGGCCAATTACAAACAGGCGGGTGCGCTTCTTCAGGTCTGGCGGCAGTGCGGCCAGCGCCTTGAGGCTGCGGTCCACGCCCTTGGTCTTGAAGCCCGAACCGATCTGCACCAGCAGCAGATCGTCGTCCGCGAGGTTGAATTCGGCACGGAAGCCGGCGCGGATCTCGGCCGCATTCGGCGGCGCCCGACGGTCCTGGGCGATGCCCGGTGGCAGCAGGTGGAAGCGCGCCAGCGGCGTGTCGTAGTGTTTGATAAACAGCGGCTGCTGGACCTCGGAGATCATCAGCACTTGGGTCTTGGCCTCCTTGGCAAACACCGCGCGCTCGTACTCGGCAAAGTGCCGGTAGCGGCCAAAGCTGCGATACAGCGAATGCCGCAGGTTCTGTGCCTTGTCCTCAAAACAGCCGTCTGCCGCGTAGTACACATCCAGGCCGGGCATTTTGTTGAAGCCGATCAAGCGGTCCACCGGGCGTTTGGCCAGGTCGGCCTGCATCCAGGCGGTCAACTTCTCGTTGCGCCGATGGTTGAAGAACGCCTTGACCGGCGCCACCAGCACTTCAAAACCGGGTGGCACGTCGCCTTCCCAGATCAAGGTGTACACACGAATCTGGTGACCGCGCTGCTGACACTCCAGGGCGATGCGCATGAAGTCGCGCTGCAAGCCACCAAAGGGGAAATATTTGTACAGTACAAATGCCAGTTGCATCAGTGCAGCTCCTCAGCCAATAACAACGTGCTCAGTCGGCTGGCCACACGCTCAGGGTTCAGGCGAGTAAAGCACAGTGGCCACTCGCGCTTGAGATCAAACCGGCGCTGGTCTTCAGCGCTCGGTTGGTAGGTGCATTTCTTTTGCAGGCAGGGCGCGCAGGGGAAATCGCTGCCCAGATGAATCTGCGCCTTGCCATAGGCACCGGTCAGGCCCGGGTTGGTCGGGCCGAACAGGGAGATCGTCGGCACATCCAGCGCAGCGGCCAGGTGCCCGAGGCCGGTATCCACCGCCACACAGGCCCTGGCGCCGGCCAATACCCGCGCCACACCGGCCAGGTTCAGCTTGGGCAAGACTTCGGCATTGGCCAGGCCCTGGGCCAGGCGTTCGGCGCGGGCTTTTTCGGCGGCATTGCCCCACGGCAGTTTCACATCCACTCCCAGGCTGCCCATGCGCTCGGCCAGCTCGCGCCAGTAGGCTTCGGGCCAGTGCTTGGTGTCCCAGGTGGTGCCGTGCAGCAGCAGCACAAAAGGCTTCTTAGGCGGCAGGCCGAGCAGTTTCTCAGTGCTCAGGCCGTAATCCCCAAGGCCTTTGGGCAGGTCATAGCCCAGGGCCACGGCGAACAGCTGGCGCAAGCGCTCCACCGCATGCTGGCCACGAGCAACCGCCAGGCGCCGGGAATAGAAGCGCGCAGCAATGGGTTCGCGAGCTGAATCTCTGTCAAAGCCCGCCACCGGCGCCCGCACATAGCGGGTCAGCCAGGCGCTTTTAAGCAGGCCCTGGGCGTCGATTACCAGGTCGTATTTAGTCGACTGGATCTGCTTCTTGAAGCGGCGCCACTCGCCACTCTTGAAGGTCTGCCAGAGGTTCTTGCGCCAGCGGCGAATCGCCACGGGGATCACCTTGTCCACCGCCGGGTGCCAGGTGGGGATTTCGGCGAAGCCTTCTTCCACCACCCAGTCAAAGCGAATCCCCGGGATCGCCCGGGCCGCGTCGGTCAATGCCGGCAAGGCGTGGATCACATCGCCCAGGGATGAGGTCTTGATTACCAGTACCCGCAACTCAATGAACCTCGACCACGTTGCCCTGCAAACGCTGCAAGGCTTCGGCTACCGCATCGGGCAGCAACTGGCGCAGGCAATTGTAGTGGCCGAAACGGCAGGTGCGGTCAAAGCACGGGCTGCAATCGAGGCCCAGGCGCACCACTTCGACCTTGTCGGCCAATGGCGGGGTAAAGCCCGGCGAGGTGGAGCCGTACACCGCCACCAGCGGGCGGTTCAGCGCGGCGGCCACGTGCATCAGGCCGGAGTCGTTGGACACCACCGAGTCGGCGCAGGACAGCAGGTCGATGGCCTCGGCCAATGACGTATCGCCACTGAGATTGACCGCTTCTTCGCGCAGGCCGGGGATCAGGCGCTGGCGGATATCCTCGCCCACCGAGTGATCGTTTTTCGAGCCAAACAGCCAGACTTGCCAACCTTCGCGGATTTTCAGCTCGGCGACCTTGGCGTAATGCTCCGACGGCCAGCGCTTGGACTCGCCAAACTCGGCGCCTGGGCACAGCGCCAGCACCGGCCGATCGAGGCTCAGGCCGAACTTGGCCAGGGCCGCGTCGCGGGTGACCGGGTCGATGAGCAGGCTCGGCCGTGGATACGGCGTCGGCAACTCGGCATTGGGCGCATAGGCCAGGGCCATGAAGCGCTCGATCATCAGCGGGTAGCGGGCCTTATCGAGCTTGCGCACGTCATTGAGCAAGCCATAGCGGAACTCACCGCGCCAGCCGGTACGCTTGGGGATGCCGGCGAAGAACGGCACCAGGGCCGACTTCATCGAGTTGGGCAGCAGGATCGCCTGGTCGTACTGGCCGGCCAGGGACTTGCCGATCCGCCGCCGGGTCGCCAGCTCCAGCGCGCCATGGCCGAGCGGGAAGCTCAAGGCCTGCCGTACCTCGGGCATGCGCTCCAGGATCGGCCGGCTCCACTCGGGGGCAAGCACGTCGATTTGGCAGTCGGGATGACGCTGTTTCAGGCACTGGAACAGTGTCTGCGCCATTACCATGTCACCGACCCAACTGGGCCCAACGATCAGAATATTCATGTAGTTTCCACAAACGATTCGGGGAGGCTCATGCCTCCCCGCCTCGATAATTACTGTAGGTCACGGTTTGTGTGGGAGCGGGCAGGCCCGCGATAGCATCACCGCGTGCTGTCAGCCAGACCGCAGCGCCTGCATCGCGGGCCAGCCCGCTTCCACCTAAAGCCGGTCTCCACATTCAATTGGGGTCGCCGTAGTGTTTTAGCTTAACCCCAGTTCTTGCCAGATCCGTTTCACCTGCCGCCGTTCGTCGGCAAACTGATCCCCGGCCACCACACCCGCCTCGTTCTGCAAGGCCTGGCGATGGGCTGCCGAGCGGTAGGCCTTATACACCTCGCGCAACAGGTGGGCATCGGCGGCGGGCATCAGCCCGACCTGCTCCAAGCCTTCCAGGATGCGGATATTGTCGGTATAGCGCAGCAGCAATGGATGTTGCGCAGACCACGCCAAAGCGGCGTATTGCACCATAAATTCAATATCGACGATACCTCCTGCGTCCTGCTTGAGATCGAACAGCGCCGTGGGCTCGAAGGCATTCGCCGCGGTGCCGGCTGCGGTCGACTTAGTGCCCAGGTTGTCACGCATCTTGGCGCGCATCTCGCTGACCTCCTGGCGCAGCTTCGCCAGGTCCTGCGTGCGCCCCAGTACCCGCGCCCGTACGGCCTCAAACGCCCGGCCCACGTCCTGGCTGCCGACCAGCACCCGCGCGCGCACCAGGGCTTGATGCTCCCAGGTCCAGGCCTCGTTTTCCTGATAACGGGCAAATGCCCCCAGGGAGCTGACCAGCAGGCCGGATGCGCCAGAAGGTCGCAGGCGCATATCCACTTCGTACAATTGCCCAGAGTTGGTCTGGGTGGTCAGCAGGTGAATGATGCGCTGGCCCAGGCGGGTAAAGAACTGCGCGCCATCAATCGGCTTGGCGCCGTCGGTTTCGGCCTGGGGGTCACCGTCGTGGATAAACACCAGGTCCAGGTCCGAGCCATGTCCCAGTTCGATACCGCCGACCTTGCCATAACCGACGATGATAAATCCGGGGTCGCACAAGGTACCGTCCAGGCGTTGCGGCGTACCGTGGCGGGCCACGGTCTGGCGCCAGGCCAGGGCCAACACCTGCTCCAGAATCGCCTCGGCGAGCCAGGTCAGGTAGTCGCTGACCTTCATCAGCGGCAGGCTGCCAGCGATTTCCGAGGCCGCGACCCGCAACCGGTGCGCCAGCTTGAAGTGGCGCAGGGCTTCCATTTGCTGCTCAAGGTCATCCTCAGGGATGCGTGTGAGGCGCTCGCGCAGTTCGGCGGCCAGTTCCGGCGCCAAGGGCGGCTTGAACAGGCGGCCTTCGTTAAGCAATTCGTCCAGCAGCAGCGGGAAGCGGGTGATCTGCTCGGCAATCCACGGGCTGGCGGCGCACAGGGTCAACAACCGACGCAAGGCGTCAGGGTTTTCCGTCAACAGCACCAGATAAGCAGAACGCCGCGCGACGGCCTCTACCAACGGCAGCACACGCTCCAGCACCAGGTCCGGGTTGGCATGTTCGACAGCCTGGGCCAGCAGGCGCGGGATAAACGCATCCAGGCGCTCACGCCCCAGGCGCTGCATCGCGCGCAATTGCGGGCTGCCGCGCAGGCTGGCCAAGGCTTTCAGGGCCTTGGGCGCGTCGGCAAAGCCGCCTTCGGCCAATTGGCGACAGGCGGCCTCCTCATTTTGGGATTCTTCCCACAAGGGCAGCCACTCGCCACCCACCACCAATTCGCTTTCCACCCCCTCCTCTTCGTCCGGATCGGCAATCACCTGGCGGAAATGCCAGTCCACCCGGCCACGCCAGTACATCAACTGTTCATGGAACGCCGTCCAGTTGGCAAAACCCAACATAAAGGCAATGCGCGCCTGGTCCTCGTCCGTGTTGGGCAGCATTTGCGTCTGGCGATCGGCAATGGCCTGGATCGCATGCTCGGTGTAGCGCAGGAACTCATAGCCGGCACGCAACTCGGCAATCACCGCCGGCGGCAGGTAGCCCTGGCCTTCCAGGGTGCCCAGCACCTTCAGCAGCGGCCGTTGTTGCAGGCTGAGGTCGCGGCCACCGTGAATCAGCTGGAACGCCTGGGCGATAAACTCCACTTCGCGGATGCCGCCAGCCCCCAGCTTGATGTTGTCGGCCATGCCCTTGCGCCGCACTTCCTGCTGGATCAACTGCTTCATGGTGCGCAGCGCTTCGATCGCAGAAAAGTCCAGGTAACGCCGATAGACAAACGGGCGCAGCAGGTCGAGCAGTTGCGCGCCGGCCACCTGGTCGCCGGCCACCACCCGCGCCTTGATCATCGCGTAGCGTTCCCAGTCGCGGCCCTGGTCCTGGTAGTACTGCTCCAATGCGTTGAAGCTCAACACCAGCGCCCCGGCGGAGCCGTAGGGCCGCAGGCGCATGTCGACCCGGAACACAAAGCCGTCGACGGTCATCGGGTCCAGGGCCTTGATCAGTTTCTGGCCCAGGCGGATAAAGAACTCCTGGTTGTCGAGGGCCCGCTTGGCGCCCACGGTCTCGCCGCCTTCGGGGTAGGCGAAGATCAGGTCGATGTCCGACGACAGGTTCAGTTCCACCGCACCCAGCTTGCCCATGCCGAGGATGACCATCTGCTGCGGCTCGCCGCTGCGCCCGCCGATGGGGGTGCCGAATTGCGCGCAGTGGCGCTGGTACAGCCACTGGTAAGCCTGGTCGATGCTGGCGTCGGCCATGTCCGACAGGTCGCGGCAGGTCTGTACCAGGTCCGCCTGTCGGGTCAGGTCGCGCCAGATGATCCGCACTTGCTGGCGGGTGCGCTGGCGACGCAGCACACGCCCCAGCTCATCTTCTGTTTCAGCCTGTTGCACGGCTGCGGCAATCTGCCCACACAGCTCATCAGGCGCAAAGCCGCGGTCCAGCTCGCCCCAGGCCACCAGCTCAAGCAACATCAAAGGGTCACGAACACTCTGTTCAATCACAAAATCGCTGGCGGCACACACCCGGGCGAAGTCGGCCCAACGTTGCGGCGTCCACGCAGACAGGCCATGATCGGCATCCAGCATGGCCGCCGCGTCACGAAATGACTGCTCGGCCCGGTTGGCAAATGGCAACAGAACGGCTGGGAGTTCAACCAGCGTTGGAAGGCTCATGGTCTATCCTTGATCGGCGCGTGAATGGCGAGTGGCTGTGAACGCAAGAACCACGCTCGATGAAGGACTGTCGAACAAAAGTTAGAAATAGCTGAAAAATCATTAATTTTGGCAGGCAACATTAAACTTCTACCTTTTCTTGTTCGCAAAAGATCAACAATAACGATTATGCTCACCAGCCAGACCGAGCAACCACCTCGGTCTTGTGTAGTTTTACTACTCGTATATACATTCGAAAGGCTGAAATGGCCGACGATTTGTAGTAAAACTACAGGACGCCGAAGCAACCTTCGGCCATCCAAGAATTTATGTCGTCTGCCCACAAGGCCAGTCGCAAACTTCAGGCAACCGATTCTGGTAGCCTTTCCGCCCTGGAGCAAGCCATGCAAGACCTCGATCCCGTCGAAACCCAGGAATGGCTGGACGCCCTGGAATCGGTTCTCGACAAAGAAGGCGAAGACCGTGCTCACTACCTGATGACCCGTATGGGCGAACTCGCGACCCGCAGCGGCTCGCAACTGCCCTACGCCATCACCACGCCATACCGCAACACCATCCCCGTTACCCACGAAGCACGCATGCCTGGCGACCTGTTCATGGAACGCCGCATTCGCTCGCTGGTACGCTGGAACGCGATGGCGATGGTTATGCGCACGAACTTGAAAGATTCTGACCTGGGCGGTCACATCTCCAGCTTCGCTTCCAGCGCAACCCTGTATGACATTGGCTTCAACTACTTCTTCCAGGCCCCGACCGAAGAACACGGCGGCGACCTGATCTACTTCCAGGGTCACACCTCGCCAGGCGTCTACGCCCGTGCGTTCATGGAAGGTCGCATCACCGAAGACCAGATGAACAACTTCCGCCAGGAAGTCGACGGTGGCGGCCTGTCGTCGTACCCGCACCCTTGGCTGATGCCTGACTTCTGGCAGTTCCCGACCGTATCCATGGGTCTGGGCCCGATCCAGGCGATCTACCAGGCACGTTTCATGAAGTACCTGGAAGCCCGTGGCTTCATCCCCGAAGGCAAGCAGAAGGTCTGGTGTTTCCTGGGCGACGGCGAGTGCGACGAGCCGGAATCCCTGGGCGCCATCTCCCTGGCCGGCCGCGAGAAGCTGGACAACCTGATCTTCGTCATCAACTGCAACCTGCAGCGCCTCGACGGCCCGGTTCGCGGCAACGGCAAGATCATTCAGGAACTCGAAGGCGTGTTCCGCGGTGCCCAGTGGAACGTAACCAAAGTCATCTGGGGCCGTTTCTGGGACCCACTGCTGGCCAAGGACGTCGACGGTATCCTGCAACGCCGCATGGACGAAGTCATCGACGGCGAGTACCAGAACTACAAAGCCAAAGACGGCGCGTTCGTACGTGAACACTTCTTCAACACGCCTGAACTCAAGGCGATGGTTGCCGACCTGTCCGACGACGAGATCTGGAAACTCAACCGTGGCGGCCACGACCCGTACAAGGTCTACGCGGCGTACCACGAAGCGGTCAACCACAAAGAACAACCGACCGTCATCCTGGCCAAGACCATCAAGGGTTATGGCACCGGTGCCGGCGAAGCGAAGAACACCGCCCACAACACCAAGAAAGTCGATGTCGACAGCCTGAAGTTGTTCCGCGACCGCTTCGACATTCCGGTCAAGGACGAAGAGCTGGAGAACCTGCCGTTCTTCAAGCCCGAGCCAAACAGCGCCGAAGCCCGCTACCTCAGCGAGCGTCGCACTGCACTGGGCGGTTTCGTGCCACAGCGCCGCGCACAGAGCTTCAGCGTACCGACGCCGGACCTCAGCACCCTCAAGGCAATCCTTGACGGTTCGGGCGACCGTGAAATCTCCACCACCATGGCCTTCGTGCGGATCCTCGCGCAACTGGTCAAGGACAAGGAAATCGGCCCGCGCATCGTCCCTATCATCCCGGACGAAGCCCGTACCTTCGGTATGGAAGGCATGTTCCGCCAGTTGGGCATCTACTCCTCCGTCGGCCAGCTCTACGAGCCAGTCGATAAAGACCAGGTGATGTTCTACAAGGAAGACAAGAAGGGCCAGATCCTCGAAGAAGGCATCAACGAAGCGGGCGCCATGAGCTCCTTCATCGCTGCCGGTACTTCGTACTCCAGTCACAACCAGCCGATGCTGCCGTTCTACATCTTCTACTCGATGTTCGGCTTCCAGCGCATTGGCGACCTGGCTTGGGCAGCAGGCGACAGCCGTACCCGTGGTTTCCTGATCGGCGGTACCGCCGGGCGCACCACGCTGAACGGCGAAGGCCTGCAACACGAAGACGGTCACAGCCACATCCTGGCTGCCACCATCCCGAACTGCCGCACCTTTGATCCAACCTACGGCTACGAGCTGGCGGTGATCATCCAGGACGGCATGAAGAAGATGACCGAAGAGCAGCAGGACGTTTTCTACTACATCACCGTGATGAACGAGTCCTACCAGCAACCTGCCATGCCGGCCGGTGTTGAAGAAGGCATCATCAAGGGCATGTACCTGCTCGAAGAAGACACCAAGGAAGCGGCACACCACGTGCAACTGATGGGCTCCGGCACCATCCTGCGCGAAGTGCGTGAAGCGGCGAAGATCCTGCGTGAAGAGTTCAACGTCGGCGCTGATGTGTGGAGCGTTACCAGCTTCAATGAACTGCGTCGCGACGGCCTGGCCGTAGAGCGCAGCAACCGCCTGCACCCAGGCCAGAAGCCTGCGCTGAGCTACGTCGAAGAGTGCCTGGCTGGCCGTAAGGGGCCGGTTATCGCCTCTACCGACTACATGAAACTGTTTGCTGAACAAATTCGCCAGTGGGTCCCGTCCAAGGAATTCAAAGTCCTGGGCACCGATGGTTTCGGCCGCAGTGACAGCCGCAAGAAGCTGCGTCACTTCTTCGAAGTCGACCGTCACTTTGTGGTGTTGGCAGCCCTGGAAGCCTTGGCTGACCGTGGTGAGATCGAACCCAAGGTGGTGGCTGACGCCATCGTCAAGTTCGGGATCAACCCGGAAAAACGCAACCCACTGGACTGCTGAGGAGACTTTTTGTGAGCGAACTCATTCGCGTACCTGACATCGGCAGCGGTGAAGGTGAAGTAATCGAGCTGTTTGTAAAGGTCGGCGACACCGTCGAAGCCGACCAGAGCATCCTGACCCTGGAGTCGGACAAGGCGAGCATGGAAATCCCTGCTCCCAAGGCCGGCGTGGTCAAGAGCCTGAAAGTGAAGCTGGGCGACCGCCTGAAAGAAGGCGACGAACTGCTGGAGCTGGAAATCGAAGGTGCCGCTGATGCGGCCCCGGCGGCGGCGCCTGCTGCCGCTGCTGCACCGGCACCAGCCGCCGAAAAACCTGCTGCTGCCGAGGCGCCTGCTGCCCCGGCCGCAGCTCCGGCCGCTGCCACTGTCCAGGACATTCACGTCCCGGACATCGGCTCGTCGGGCAAGGCCAAGATCATCGAGCTGCTGGTCAAAGTCGGCGACACCGTCGAAGCCGACCAGTCGCTGATCACCCTGGAGTCCGACAAGGCCTCCATGGAAATCCCATCGCCGGCTGCCGGCGTAGTGGAAAGCATCGCGGTCAAGCTCGAAGACGAAGTCGGCACTGGTGACTTCATCCTCAAGCTGAAAGTACAAGGCGCTGCGCCTGCTGCTGCTCCGGCGCCTGCCGCTGCCGCTGCTGCTCCGGCCGCCAAGACTGAAGCTGCACCGGCTGCCGCCGCCCCGGCTCCTGCGGCAAAAGCCGAGGCCGCACCGGCCCCGGCGGCTGCCCCTGCGCCAAGTGGTGCCAAGGCTCACGCCGGCCCTGCCGTGCGTCAACTGGCCCGTGAATTCGGCGTCGAGCTGAGCGCTGTCAGCCCTACCGGCCCACATGGTCGCGTGCTCAAGGAAGACGTGCAGGTCTACGTCAAGTCCATGATGCAAAAAGCCAAGGAAGCTCCGGCTGCCGGCACTGCTACCGGTGGCTCGGGCATTCCGCCGATCCGCACCGTAGACTTCAGCCGCTTCGGCGAAATCGAAGAAGTGCCGATGACGCGCCTGATGCAAATCGGCGCAGCCGGTCTGCACGCCAGCTGGCTGAACATTCCGCACGTGACTCAGTTCGACCAGGCCGATATCACCGACCTGGAAGCTTTCCGCGTTGCGCAGAAAGCCGTGGCCGAGAAGGCTGGCGTCAAGCTGACCGTGCTGCCACTGCTGCTCAAGGCCTGCGCGCACCTGCTCAAGGAGCTGCCGGACTTCAACAGTTCGCTGGCACCAAGCGGCAAGGCGATCATTCGCAAGAAATACGTGCACATCGGCTTCGCCGTCGACACCCCGGATGGCCTGCTGGTACCGGTCATCAAGAACGTCGACCAGAAGAGCCTGCTGCAACTGGCTGCCGAAGCGGCTGCACTGGCTGCCAAGGCCCGCGACAAGAAGCTGACTCCGGACGACATGCAAGGTGCCTGCTTCACCATCTCCAGCCTCGGGCACATTGGCGGCACTGGCTTCACGCCAATCGTCAACGCGCCGGAAGTGGCGATCCTCGGTGTTTCCAAGGCCACTATCCAGCCTGTGTGGGACGGCAAGGCCTTCCAGCCGAAGCTGATGCTGCCACTGTCGCTGTCCTACGATCACCGCGTGATCAATGGCGCGGCCGCTGCACGCTTCACCCAGCGCCTGAGCCAGTTGCTGAACGACATCCGCACCATCCTGCTGTAAACGGCAGCGGCCTCCCCTTCACCGGGGAGGCCTGGCTGCAACGATTTCCGAGCGCCACGCTCGTACCTCAACCCCGCCAATTTGGCGGGGCTTTTTTTGCCCGCCTCAATTGCCCAGGCGCCTACAAAGGCCACGCAGGATAACCGTCCATCATTGCGACTGTAGAAATCCGCTGCACGGCCGATAACCCACTTATAGCACTTAGCCTTCATCCTCTCTTGTCAGTCCGTGCTGCATGATGCAACCTTGCCGCAGACAGCAATAAAGAGGGCGATAGCCCGGCGCGATGCGCATTTTTCCAAGCGAGCTCCCCCATGAAAAGCCAACCCGATGTCGCCCGAACGGCGGCCGAGGTCGTGACGCAATTACCGGTGCCTTCGCGCCTCGGTATGCTGCGTTTCGAGCGGCTGAATGAGGCCAGCTGGGCGCTGCTGTACCTTGACCCCAATTGTGAACGCCAATTCGGCTTGCCCGCCGTAGAGCTGTGCTCGCTGATCGGCTCGCCCTACGCCAGCCTGATGGAGCCCCAGGCACGCTACCAGTTGCATGACGCGATCCAGCAGCAACTGACCGCCAGCCCCCACTACCTGGTGCGCTACACCTTGCACACCAACGACGGCCAGTTGAGCCTGCTGGAGGTCGGCGAGGCCTACAAGCAGCACAATCGCCACCTGCTACGCGGCTACCTGATGGTGGTAGACGGCTTGTTCAGCAACCTGGCGCCGATGCCCACCGCCGACCTGGAGGACCAGAACAGCCGCCTGCAGATCGCCCTGGAGCTCAACCAGCGTGCACAACAGGAACAGTTGCAGCACCTGGAGCGGGTGCGCGCCCAGCAGGAGCTGATCCTGCTGCTGGCCCGCCAGCGCTACAGCACCAACAATTCCCTGCAAGAAGCCGCCGAACTGATCACCCGCAGTGCCTGCGATATCTACCAGATCGACTGCGCCAGTATCTGGAACCTCGAAGGCCAGCAACTGGTGCCGATTTCTGCTTTTCACCGCGCCGACCAGCAGCACCATCTGCCCTTGCCGATTGATGCCAGCGGCTTCCCGGACTACCTGGAAGCCCTGCAAAGCAGCCGCGCCATCGACGCCGGCAATGCCCTGCGCGATCCCCGCACCCGGGACATGGCCGAAAGCCTGCGCCCCCTGGAAGTCCACGCCATGCTCGACGCCAGTATCCGCGTGGATGGCCAGGTGGTGGGCGTGCTGTGCCTGGAACAAAGCACTTGCACCCGAGATTGGCTGTCCGATGAAATTGCCTTTGCCGGTGAATTGGCCGACCAGTTCGCCCAGGTCATCAACAACCACAACCGTCGCACCGCCACCAGCGCCCTGCATCTGTTCCAGCGCGCCGTGGAGCAAAGTGCCAACGCCTTCCTGCTGGTCAATTGCGACGGCGTAGTGGAGTACGTCAACCCCAGCTTTACCGCAATCACCCAGTACAGCACCGAAGAAGTCCACGGCCATCGCCTGGCCCAGTTGCCGGCCCTGGAAAACCTCAGCGAACTGCTGTTCGACGCGCCCTCCAGCCTGGCCCAAAGCAACAGCTGGCAGGGCGAGTTCAAGAGCCGGCGCAAAAACCTCGAACCGTACTGGGGCCAGCTGTCGATTTCCAAAGTGTATGGCGACAACCGCGAACTGACCCACTACATCGGCATCTACGAAGACATCACCCAGGCCAAGCTGGCCCAGCAGCGTATCGAGCGCCTGGCCTACACCGACAACCTGACCAACCTGGGCAACCGCCCGGCGTTTATCCGCAACCTCGACGAACGCTTCGCCCGCGACAGCGACGCGCCCATCAGCCTGTTGCTGGTGGATATCGACAACTTCAAGCGGATCAACGACAGCCTCGGCCACCAGACCGGCGACAAGTTGCTGATCAGCCTTGCCCGGCGCCTGCGCAACAGCCTCAATGCCGGCGGCAGCCTGGCGCGTTTTGCCAGTAACGAATTTGCGGTGCTGCTCGACAACGCCGACCTTGAAGTCGGCCAGCAAATGGCCTGCCAGTTGTTGATGACCCTCGACAAACCGATGTTCGTCGACAACCAGTTGATCAGCGTCACCGGCTCCGTGGGCCTGGCCTGCGCCCCGCTGCATGGCCGCGACCCACAGACCCTGATGCGCAACGCCGGCCTGGCGCTGCACAAGGCCAAGGCCAACGGCAAGCACCAGGTGCAGGTGTTTACCGAAACCCTGAATGCCGAGGCCAGTTACAAACTGTTCGTGGAAAACAATCTGCGCCGCGCCCTGACCCAGAACGAGCTGGACGTGTTCTACCAGCCCAAGCTGTGCCTGCGCAGCGGGCGCCTGCTCGGCATGGAGGCGCTGTTGCGCTGGAACCACCCGGAAAAGGGCATGATCCGTCCGGACCAGTTCATCAGCGTCGCCGAAGAGACCGGCCTGATCATCCCCATCGGCAAATGGATCGCGCGCCAGGCCTGCCGCATGAGCAAGCAGTTGAGCGCCGCGGGCATGGGCAACTTGCAGGTGGCGATCAACCTGTCGCCCAAGCAGTTTTCCGACCCGGACCTGGTGGCCTCCATCGCCAGCATCCTCAAGGAAGAACAGCTACCGGCCAACCTGCTGGAGCTGGAGCTGACCGAGGGCCTGCTGCTGGAAGCCACCGAGGACACGCGCCTGCAACTGGATCAGTTGAAGAGTTTCGGCCTGACCCTGGCCATGGATGATTTCGGCACCGGCTACTCGTCCCTGAGTTACCTGAAGAAATTCCCCATCGACATCATCAAGATCGACCGCAGCTTTATCCATGAAATCCCGGACAACCAGGACGACATGGAAATCACCTCGGCGGTGATCGCCATGGCGCACAACCTCAAGCTCAAGGTGGTCGCCGAAGGCATCGAGACTGCCGAGCAACTGGCGTTCCTGCGCCGCCATCGCTGCGACGTCGGCCAGGGCTACCTGTTCGACCGGCCAATCCCCGGCTCCGAGTTGCTGGACAGGCTCAAACGCTATCCACGCGGGCCAATCGCCTGACAGCGCTGTAACACTCGGGCACACTGGTGGTCTGAACTGTTAACTCAACCTGACGAGAGGACTGATCATGGTCTTGCGCTCGGAAATCCTGGTGAATAAAAACGTGCTGCCTACTGCCGAACAAGCCCTGCCTGGTCGTGAAACCCCGATGAATCTGCCCGAGACGCACTTCGTCAACGGCAACCCGCTGCTGGGCCCGTTTATGGACGATGTGGGGTTTGCGATTTTTGGCCTCGGCTGTTTCTGGGGCGCAGAACGCAAATTCTGGCAGCGCGACGGCGTGGTCAGCACCGTGGTCGGCTACGCCGGCGGCTTCACACCAAACCCGACCTACGAAGAAGTCTGCTCGGGCCTGACCGGCCATAGCGAAGTGGTGCTGGTGGTGTATGACCAGGCCAAACTCAAGTACGAAGACCTGTTGAAAATGTTCTGGGAACTGCACAACCCAACCCAGGGCATGCGCCAGGGCAATGACATTGGCAGCCAGTATCGCTCGGTGATCTACGCGACCACGCCTGAGCAACTGGAGGCTGCGAAGGCCAGTGCACAGGCCTATCAGGAAGAACTGACCAAGGCCGGCCTGGGCGAGATCACCACGGAAATCGACGAGGCGCCCACGGTGTACTTCGCCGAGGCCTATCACCAGCAGTACCTGGCGAAGAATCCCCAGGGTTATTGCGGGATCGGCGGTACTGGCGTGACCTGCCCGATCTGACGTCAAAAGCATCGCGGGCAAGCCCGCTCCCACATGGGATCACATCACCATGTGGGAGCGGGCTTGCCCGCGATAGCACTCTAAAGAGCGATGCCGTTACTCGGCGATCAGCCAATCCATCTGCCACCCACCCTGGGTCTGCCCCAGTTTTTTCGACAGCCACGGCAGCAGCTCACGCAACTCCTCCTCCAGCCCCCACGGCGGGTTGGCAATCGCCAGGCCCGAACCGGTCAGGGTGTTGGGGGTATCCAGCGGATGCACCAGCAACTCCACGCGCAGCAGCTTTGGCGCGCCGGTGCCGGCCAGGTCCTGGTAGAAACGGCGCAACATGCGCTGGTCCTTGACCGGGTACCAGATCGCGGCGACCGTCTGGCGCATGCGGCCCACGGCTTCCTTGAGGGAGGCGGCGCAACGCTGCATCTCGTCGAGTTGCTCGAACGGCGGGTCGATCAGCATCAGCGCGCGCTTTTCCGGCACCGGCAGCAAGGCCCGTGGCACATGCCAGCCTTCGCCCAGATGGACCTTCACACGGCGGTCGCCCTTCATGTTGTCCTTGAGCAACACGCCGTCTTCCGGGTGTTTTTCGTTGAGCAGCACGCGGTCCTGGGGGCGGGTCAGGCGTCGCGCCAGTTCTGGCGAACCAGGGTAATAGCGCAATTGGCCATCCGGGTTCATCTCGTGCAGCACCCGCATGTAGTCAGCGGTCAGCGCCGGCAGGTCCGCCTCGCCCCACAGGCGGGCAATACCTTCCAGGTATTCACCGGTGCGGTTGGCCTGGTCGCCTTGCAGGTCATACAGACCAATCCCGGCGTGGGTGTCGAGATAGGCAAACGGCTGTTCCTTGCGCGACATCAGGGCGATGAGGCGGGTCAAGGTCAGGTGTTTGAAGACATCGGCGTGGTTGCCGGCGTGAAAGGCGTGACGATAATTCATGGTTGCTCCTGCGCAGGGGGCGAAGTTTACCTTTTACGCGGGCAAAGGTGCAGGGCTGCATGCCGGGCGGTGCTTATGTCGCAAATGTAGGAACAGCAGCGAAAACGTTCTAGCGAGTTATGTGCGAGCGGGCTTGCCCGCGATGCAGGCGACGCGGTATTACCCGTACTCTGCGCTGATGCCATCGCAGGCAAGCCAGCTCCTACCTTATCCGGGGCTGCCCCATGCAATCCAGGGAGGTCAGTATCCACCATGAAAGACGCCACAATCGCATTGCACCACGGCTTCAAATCGGACCCGACCACCAAGGCGGTCGCCGTGCCGATCTACCAGAACGTCGCCTTCGAGTTCGATAACGCCCAGCATGGCGCCGATCTGTTCAACCTCGACGTACCCGGCAATATCTACACGCGGATCATGAACCCCACCAACGACGTGCTGGAACAGCGCATGGCCGCGCTGGAAGGCGGGATCGCGGCCCTGGCCGTGTCGGCGGGCAGCGCGGCCATTCACTATGCCATCCAGGCCCTGACCCGCGCCGGCGACAATATCGTCTCCACCCCACAGCTGTACGGCGGCACCTACACCCTGTTCGCCCACCTGCTGCCGAGCTTCGGCGTTGATGTGCGCTTCGCCCGCAACGACTCGGCCGAGGCCATCGCCGAGCTGATCGACGACAACACCAAGCTGGTGTACTGCGAAAGCATCGGCAACCCGGCGGGCAATATCGTCGACCTGCAGGCCCTGGCCGACGTCGCCCATGCCCGCGGCGTACCGCTGATGGTGGATAACACCGTCGCCACGCCGATCCTGTGCAAGCCGATCCAGTTTGGCGCGGATATCGTCGTGCATTCCCTGACCAAGTATGTCGGCGGCCACGGCAACTCTCTGGGCGGGGTGATTGTCGACAGCGGCACCTTCCCCTGGACCGACTACCCGCAGAAATTCCCCGGCCTCAACCAACCCGAGCCGGCCTACCATGGCGTGGTGTACAGCGAGAAATTCGGCCCCGCAGCCTTTATTGCCCGTGCCCGCACCGTGCCGCTGCGCAACACCGGTGCCGCCCTGGCCCCGATGAATGCCTTCCTGCTGCTGCAAGGCCTGGAAACCCTGGCCCTGCGCATGGAACGCCACACCGAGAACGCGTTGAAAGTCGCGCAGTTCCTGCAGGCCCACGAGCAGGTGGAATGGGTCAGCTACGCCGGCCTGCCGGATCACCCGCACCATCACCTGGCGCAAAAGTACATGCAGGGCAAACCCTCGGCGATCCTGTCCTTCGGCCTGAAGGGCGGCTATGCCGCCGGGGTGCGCTTCTACGATGCGCTGCAGATCTTCAAGCGCCTGGTGAATATCGGCGACGCCAAGTCCCTGGCCTGCCACCCAGCGTCCACCACCCACCGGCAGATGAACGAGCAGGAGCAGGCCAAGGCCGGCGTACGTCCGGAGATGATCCGCCTGTCGGTGGGCATCGAGGCGATCGAGGACCTGCTCGATGACTTGCAGCAGTCACTGAACGCCTGACTCAACCCCGCTCGCCGGCCAGGTAGGCAATCAATGCCTGCTGCCCGGCGTAAGGTGGGCGCACAAAGTACGCGACCTTGTGCTGCAAGGTCGCTGGCGCGAAGGCGTCGTGCACGTCGGGATGCTCCTGGGCCAGCCATTGCAGCAGGTTATCCACCAGGGTCACGCTGGACTGTTCGCCAAGCTGCTTGAGTAGCGTGGGGGGCACCTCCCACCAGGGACTTTTCCTCGCCGCCCCCACTCCCGTGGCCGGCACTTCCTGGAGCTGGCCGTTGATCCAGTAGCGTCGAAATACCGCAAGCACCTCCCCCGCACCAGGCCCCAGCCCTTGCAGGATCGGCAGCAGATAGCCACCATCCCAGAAGCGGAAAAACACTTCCTGCCCCTCGGGCAAACGCACCTTGGTCAGGCTGGCGAGATGTTCGACCACCGTGGGCAGCGGGCTGGAGGAAATGGCCAACCAACCCCAATCGGTAGCCGCGCATTCGGCCACCCAGTCGAGAAACCCACTGCTCTCGCTGACCAATGCCACATAGGGCATCACCTCAGCCCAGGCGGCGTACTCGCTGCCGGCCCACACCGGGCTCAATGGCCCGCCATCTGCCTGGCGCCAGGCCGCCACCGGCTGACACTCACTGGTACTGGCCAGGATGACAAACAGCTGCTCGCCGTCCTGCAGCGGCTCCTGGGCCAGCCACTCACGGGGGGTCATCAGCGCAAGCCCCCCACTCGATGCTGCGGAGTGTCGCAGACGCCATTGTTGCAGCGCTCACACTCCTCACAGAACGGCGCACTGCGCCTGAAGCTGAACACCTGTGCGGCACTCAACGGTGCGGCCAACACCGCCAGCAGGGTTTCCTGAACCCCTGGACGCAGGGGTGATGGCGCCGTGGCAGCCGACGGCGCACCGCCCAACTGGATCGGTGTGCTGCTGAAAATCCCCCCGGCCGACAATGTGATCCATTGCCCACCGGCCTGCAGCGTCAGGCTGGCGCCGCCATCGACCACCATTTGCTGGCCTGCGCCGAGGCTGATCTGCTCGCCCGCCTGCAACGAATAACGCGCCACTTGCACCTGTTGCTGCCCCGCGATCACCAGGTGATCGTCCTGCTTGAGTTCCGTCAGCCGGTTGCCGTGGGTAATCCGCTGCTCTTCGCCGTGCAACTCGTGGTGCGACTCGCCGCTTACCTGCACATGCCGCTGGTGATCCACCTGCAGGCGCAGATCGTGGAGCACGTGCTGGGTCCAGTCGCGTTGGGCCCGCAGGTAGATCTGCTCGGCGCCCTTGCGGTCTTCGATGCGCAGCTCGTTATAGCCACCACCCCCTGGGCTGCTCTGGCTGCGGAAGATGCTGCGGGTCTTGTCCGCGGGCAGGTCGAGGGGCACTGGCGTCGCGCCATTGGCCAGGCAGCCGACCACCAGCGGCATATCGACATCGCCGTTGACGAACCCCACCAGCACTTCCATGCCCACCCGCGGGATCACCACGCTGCCGTAGTGTTCGTGGGCCCAGGCGCTGGCAACCCGCAGCCAGCAGCTGGAATGTTCGCTGTATTGGCCGTGGCGATCCCAGGCCAGTTGCACCTTGACCCGGCCAAACTCATCGCAATGGATTTCGCTGTCGACCGGCCCGGTGACCACAGCGTTCTGAAAGCCTGCAACCGGCGCCCTCGCCGCAGGCAGCGGCGGGCGAAACGGCACGTCCCAGGGCGTGGCGAAGAACTCGTTGCGATACCCCTGCTCATCCATCGCGCCGACAGACTCCTCCAGCACTTGCGGTTGCCGGCCCTGGTGGATCACCCGCGTCACCAGCCACAGGCCATTCCATGCCTGGCGCGGATGGTCGGCCAGTGTGAGGAACTGTCCGCTGACCAGCGCCGTCTGGTCGCCCTCGCCGTAGGCTTGCCGCTGGTCGCTGCGATGACGCTCCAGCGCCCGCTGCGCCAGGTGCTTGCCATGGGTACGGTCGGTGAAGTGCCCAGGGTAGCCCTGGGCCTCCAGCGGCGGTAGCTGCTCGCCGAGGGCGGCGCTTTCCAGCACCAGACGCGGCTTGCGAAAATCATAGTCGCGCAGGTTGACCCCGGTAGTCCGCGCCTCCAGGCGCACCGTGAAACGCTTGATCACCGGCGCCGCCGCCACCATGCCCGAACCCGGCGCATAGCCCGTCGGCTGGGCTGCCTGGGCAAACACCGTCTGATCATCGCCGAACACCAGCAGATGCCCGTCCGGCCGGTGTTGAAAGTGATAGTGAATCCCCAGTTCGGCGCACAGCCGCTGGATAAATGCCAGGTCGGTTTCATCGAACTGCACGCAGTACTCGCGCTCGGGATAGGTCGCGCCCAGTCGCCACTCAAAGGCATCGCGCTGGATGCCCTGCCCCTCCAGCACCAGGCTGACAATCTGCGGCACCGTCTTGTGCTGGAAAATGCGTTGCCGGGCACTGTGTTGCAGATAGGCCAACTGCGGCACCAGGCTCAATTGATAATGGGTCAGGCGCCGGCCCGAGTCACCTTGCGCGACCCGCTGGATTTGCCCATGGATGCCATGGCCCTGGGCATCAAAGGCGAGAAAGGCCTGGCGGTGCAGGAGGTTTTCCAGATCCAGGTCCGGCTGTTCGCTGACCAACTCAAGATCGAAACGATAGGGCTGGCTGATAGCCTCCTCGCCCTTGAACGCCAGGACCTTGAGGTCACTGGGCTGGCCATCGACAGTCAGGCTAAACGCACTTTGATTGGCAGGAGCGAACATCCGGTGTTTCTCTGCAAGTGGAGGGCCTGGAATTCTGCACCAGCCATTTGCCGAGCTGCGTACGCTGCAGGCAATTCAGTTAATCCCTACAACGCAGGCTCCATCGTCGCACCCAAAAAAAACGGCCCGACATCCAGGGATGCGGGCCGCTTTCAGTTCAGCAGGCCATCAAGGCCTGCATGAACGCCTCACTTGTTGAGGTTGTAGTCTTTCTCGGCAGCTGTGAAGCGCTCAACCATACCGGCAGTCGGGGCGCCCATCTTGCTCACGAAGTAGATCGCCAGGCTGGCGAACAGGAAGCCTGGGATGATTTCGTACAGACCCAGCAGCTCGAAGTGTTTCCACACGATCACGGTGATCGCGCCGACCAGGATACCGGCCAGTGCGCCGTTGCGGGTCATGCCTTTCCACAGGACCGAGATCAGGACCACAGGACCGAACGCGGCGCCGAAGCCGGCCCAGGCGTAGCTCACCAGGCCCAGTACGCGGTTTTCTGGGTTAGCAGCCATCGCGATGGCGATCAACGCAACCACCAGCACCATGATCCGGCCGACCCATACCAGCTCAAGCTGGGAAGCGCCCTTGCGCAGGAACGCCTTGTAGAAGTCTTCGGTCAGGGCGCTGGAGCACACCAGCAACTGGCAGCTCAGGGTGCTCATCACGGCAGCCAGGATGGCCGACAGCAGCACGCCAGCAACCCAAGGGTTGAACAGCAGCTTGGCCAGCTCGATGAACACACGCTCTGGGTTTTCGGTCACGGGACCGGCCACTTCCGGGTGTGCCGAGAAGTAGGCAATACCGAAGAAACCTACGGCCACGGTGCCGGCCAGGCACAGGATCATCCAGGCCATGGAGATGCGACGCGCCTTGGCAATCGACTTGACCGAATCCGCCGCCATGAAACGCGCGAGGATGTGCGGCTGGCCGAAGTAGCCCAGGCCCCAGCCCATCAGCGAGATGATGCCGATGAAGGTGGTGTTTTTCAGCATGTCGAAGCTGGTTGGATCCTTCGCTTCAATAGCCAGGAAGGTGGTATCGACACCGCCGGTGGCCAGCAGCACGATGATGGGCGTCAGGATCAACGCGAAGATCATCAGGGTGGCTTGTACGGTATCTGTCCAGCTTACTGCCAGGAAACCACCGATAAAGGTGTAGGCAATCGTCGCCGCAGCACCGGCCCACAGCGCCGTCTCGTAGGACATGCCGAAGGTGCTTTCGAACAGACGGGCACCGGCCACGATGCCGGAAGCGCAGTAGATAGTGAAGAACACCAGGATCACTACCGCCGAGATAATCCGCAGCAGGCCGCTCTTGTCTTCAAAACGGCTGGAGAAGTAGTCCGGCAGGGTCAGGGCGTCGCCGTTGTGTTCGGTCTGCACGCGCAGGCGACCTGCCACAAACAGCCAGTTCAGGTAAGCACCGACGATCAGGCCGATGGCGATCCAGCTTTCCGACAGGCCCGACATGTAGATGGCACCTGGCAGGCCCATCAACAACCAGCCGCTCATATCCGAAGCGCCAGCCGAGAGTGCGGTGACGACGCTGCCGAGGCTGCGACCACCGAGGATGTAATCGGAAAGGTTATTGGTGGAGCGATAGGCCATGAGACCAATCAGCACCATTGCCGCGATGTAGATCACAAATGTGATCAAGGTTGGATTACTTACGCTCATTGAGTTACGCCCTGGCTTTGTTTTTATGTAGCGGCGGTCTGTCAGGCCATCTACAACCGAGTAGTGTGTAGACGAAGCTGCGTGCCGCGCATTTATGACTGACGTTTCCCCAGGAAAGCCATCAGCCGATGAACCGAACCCTAGGGTTGGTTGCACCTTGGGCGTGAATGCTATTCAACAAAGCAAATAAGGTGCAACCAGTTTCGTGAGAATTAGTTGCACCCTGGCGCGTTTTTCGGCAAACGGCGGTTTTTTGCTCCTTTTCGGAGCAAGAACAGCCAAATCCAGAAGCAAATGCACCAATATTCAGCCGATTTGGTCGAGTGAAAATGATTTCTGACGAGCAGCGTGAATTTCATGAAGAAAATGGGTTGCACCCGGTTGCACCTCGTACGGCGCAAAGCTAATCTTGCCGCCAGCTGATGCCACACAGTAGTGGCACCCATGAGGATAAAAATATGGCTACGACCACCCTTGGGGTCAAACTCGATGACCCAACCCGCGAACGCCTCAAGGCCGCCGCGACCTCCATTGATCGCACGCCGCACTGGCTGATCAAGCAGGCAATTTTCAATTACCTGGAGAAACTCGAGGGTGGTGCAACCCTGACCGAGCTCAACGGTTCGGGCCTCAAGGACGCAGACGACGCGGGCGAGGTGCAGAACGACCACGCTCACCAGTGCTTCCTCGAATTTGCCGAAAGCATCCTGCCGCAATCGGTGCTGCGCGCCTCGATCACCGCCGCTTACCGCCGCCCCGAGCCGGAAGTGGTGCCGATGCTGATCGAGCAGGCTCGCCTGCCGGCCCAGATGGCCGAAGCCACCAACAAGCTGGCCGCCTCGATTGCCGAAAAACTGCGTAACCAGAAGAGCGCCGGCGGCCGTGCCGGTATCGTCCAGGGCCTGCTGCAGGAATTTTCCCTGTCGTCCCAGGAAGGCGTGGCCCTGATGTGCCTGGCCGAAGCGCTGCTGCGGATCCCCGACAAGGGCACCCGTGACGCGCTGATCCGCGACAAGATCAGCACCGGCAACTGGCAGCCGCACCTGGGCAACAGCCCATCGTTGTTCGTCAACGCCGCCACCTGGGGCCTGCTGCTGACCGGTAAACTGGTCGCCACCCACAATGAGGCCGGCCTGACCTCCTCCCTGAGCCGCATTATCGGCAAGAGCGGCGAGCCGATGATCCGCAAGGGCGTCGACATGGCCATGCGCCTGATGGGCGAGCAGTTCGTCACCGGCGAAACCATCGCCGAAGCCCTGGCCAATGCGAGCAAGTTCGAAGCCAAGGGCTTCCGCTACTCCTACGACATGCTCGGTGAAGCTGCACTGACCGAACACGACGCACAGAAGTACCTGGCCTCGTATGAACAAGCCATTCACTCCATCGGCAAAGCCTCTCACGGCCGTGGGATTTATGAAGGCCCGGGCATCTCCATCAAGCTGTCGGCCCTGCACCCACGCTACAGCCGCGCCCAGTACGAGCGCGTGATGGACGAGCTGTACCCACGCCTGCTGTCCCTGACGCTGCTGGCCAAGCAATACGACATCGGCCTGAACATCGACGCCGAAGAAGCCGACCGCCTGGAGCTGTCCCTGGACCTGCTCGAGCGCCTGTGCTTCGAGCCGCAACTGACCGGCTGGAACGGTATCGGTTTCGTGATCCAGGCTTACCAGAAGCGCTGCCCGTACGTGATCGACTACGTGATCGACCTGGCACGCCGCAGCCGTCACCGCCTGATGATCCGCCTGGTAAAAGGCGCGTACTGGGACAGCGAAATCAAGCGCGCCCAGGTCGAAGGCCTGGAAGGCTACCCGGTCTACACCCGCAAGGTGTACACCGACGTTTCCTACATCGCCTGCGCACGCAAGCTGCTGTCGGTACCGGAAGTCATCTACCCGCAGTTCGCCACGCACAACGCCCACACCCTGTCGGCCATCTACCACATCGCCGGCCAGAACTATTACCCCGGTCAGTACGAGTTCCAGTGCCTGCACGGCATGGGTGAACCGCTGTATGAACAAGTTGTAGGCAAAGTTTCCGAAGGCAAGCTGAACCGTCCATGCCGCGTGTACGCGCCGGTCGGCACCCACGAAACCCTGCTGGCCTACCTGGTGCGTCGCCTGCTGGAAAACGGCGCCAACACCTCGTTCGTCAACCGTATCGCCGACCAATCCATCTCGATCCAGGAGCTGGTGGCCGATCCAGTGGCCAGCATCGAGCAGATGGCGACGCTGGAAGGCGGCTTCGGCCTGCCGCACCCGCGTATCCCACTGCCACGCGACCTGTATGGCAGCGAGCGCGCCAACTCTGCCGGTATCGACCTGGCCAACGAACACCGCCTCGCGTCGCTGTCCTGCGCCTTGCTGGCCACCGCGCACAACAACTGGAAGGCCGCGCCGATGCTCGGTTGCGCGTCCAGCAATGAAGCCGCTGTGCCAGTGCTGAACCCGTCCGACCTGCGTGATGTGGTTGGCCACGTCCAGGAAGCCACGGTCGAAGACGTCGACAACGCGATCC
This sequence comes from Pseudomonas sp. FP2294, assembly GCF_030687625.1. Lineage (NCBI taxonomy): Bacteria > Pseudomonadati > Pseudomonadota > Gammaproteobacteria > Pseudomonadales > Pseudomonadaceae > Pseudomonas > Pseudomonas sp. FP2294. The sequence goes on along the minus strand of NZ_CP117441.1, from coordinate 461,468 downwards.
AGTGCGCCCTGAATGCCGCACCGATCTGGCAGGCCACCCCGCCGGCCGAACGCGCCGCGATCCTCGAACGTGCCGCCGACTTGATGGAAGGCGAGATCCAGCCACTGATGGGCCTGCTGGCCCGTGAAGCCGGCAAGACCTTCGCCAACGCCATCGCCGAAGTGCGTGAAGCCGTGGACTTCCTGCGTTACTACGCCGTGCAGGCGCGTAACGATTTCACCAACGACGCCCACCGCCCACTGGGCCCGGTGGTGTGCATCAGCCCGTGGAACTTCCCGCTGGCGATCTTCAGTGGCCAAGTCGCCGCCGCACTGGCCGCCGGTAACCCGGTATTGGCCAAGCCGGCCGAACAGACCCCGCTGGTCGCCGCGCAAGCCGTGCGCCTGCTGCTCGAAGCCGGCATTCCGGAAGGCGTGCTGCAACTGCTGCCGGGCCAGGGCGAAAGCGTTGGTGCCCGCCTGGTGGGTGATGATCGCGTCAAAGGCGTGATGTTCACCGGCTCCACCGAAGTGGCGCGCCTGCTGCAACGCAATGTCGCCGGACGCCTGGATGCCCAGGGCCGCCCAATCCCGCTGATCGCCGAAACCGGTGGCCAGAACGCGATGATCGTCGACTCCTCGGCTCTGACCGAACAGGTGGTGATCGACGTCGTCTCCTCGGCCTTCGACAGTGCCGGCCAGCGTTGCTCGGCCCTGCGTGTACTGTGCCTGCAGGAAGATTCGGCAGACCGCGTTATCGAAATGCTCAAGGGTGCCATGGCCGAATGCCGTCTCGGCAACCCGGAGCGCCTGTCTGTGGATATCGGCCCGGTAATCGACGCCGAAGCCAAGGCGGGCATCGAGAAGCACATCCAGGCCATGCGCGACAAAGGCCGTACCGTGTACCAGGTGGCAATTGCCGACAGTGAAGAAATCAAGCGCGGCACCTTCGTGATGCCAACCCTGATCGAGCTGGAAAGCTTCGACGAGCTGCAACGGGAGATCTTCGGCCCGGTCCTGCACGTGGTGCGCTACAAGCGTAAGGAAATCGACCAGTTGATCGGTCAGATCAATGCTTCTGGCTACGGTCTGACCCTGGGCGTGCACACCCGTATCGACGAGACCATCGCCAAGGTGATCGACAACGTCCATGCCGGTAACGTCTACGTTAACCGCAACATCGTCGGTGCCGTCGTCGGCGTGCAGCCATTCGGTGGCGAAGGCCTGTCGGGTACCGGCCCGAAAGCCGGTGGTCCGCTGTACCTGTACCGCCTGCTGTCGACCCGCCCTACCGATGCGATCGAGCAATCCTTCGTACGGGGCGATGCACTGGCCGCACCGGATGTGCGCCTGCGTGACGCCATGAGCCAACCGCTGAGTGCCCTGAAAACCTGGGCCGACGGCAACAAGTTCAGCGAACTGAGCGCCCTGTGCAGCCAGTTCGCCGCGCAATCGCAAAGCGGTATCACCCGCCTGCTGGCCGGCCCGACCGGCGAGCGCAACAGCTACGCCATCCTACCCCGCGAGCACGTGCTGTGCCTGGCGGACGTAGAAGGCGATCTGCTGGCGCAACTGGCGGCCGTACTGGCTGTGGGTAGCTCGGCAGTGTGGCCGGAATCTGACCTGACCAAGGCACTGTTCCCACGGCTGCCGAAGGAAGTTCAGGCGAAGATCCAGCGTGTAGCCGATTGGACCAAGGACGAAGTGATCTTCGACGCCGTCCTGCACCACGGCGATTCCGACCAACTGCGTGGGGTTTGCCAGCAAGTGGCGCAACGCAGCGGCGCGATTGTCGGGGTCAATGGCCTGTCCTCGGGCGAAACCAACATTGCGTTGGAGCGCCTGGTGATCGAGCGTGCGTTGAGCGTCAACACCGCTGCGGCGGGTGGTAACGCGAGCCTGATGACTATCGGCTAGTCACCACCGAGCACTCCCACGCTCTGCGTGGGAGTGCAGCCCAGGACACTCCGCGTCCGCGACGCAGAGCGTCGCAAGAGGCGTTCCCACGCAGAGCGTGGGAACGATCTTGTACATTCATCCTGCCTTTGTTTTGCTGCTCCATCACCCAGATCAATCTTGCTATCGCGCCTCTATTCGCGCACTTAGACTGCGGCCTATTCCCAAATAGGTAAGCCGCCATGTCCGAGACGCTCCTCAGTTCCCGCAATCTGGCTTTCGAGCTGTATGAAGTCCTCGATGCCGAGGGCCTGACCCAGCGCGAGCGGTTTGCCGAACACACTCGCGAAACCTTCGATGCCGCCATCGGCACCGCCCGCCACATCGCCGAAAAGTACTTCGCCCCCCACAACCGCAAGGGCGACGAGAACGAACCGCGCTACGAAGATGGCCAGGCGATCCTGATCCCGGAAGTGAAACCTGCCGTGGATGCCTTCCTCGAAGCCGGCTTTCTCAATGCGGCGCGCAGTTTTGAAGCCGGTGGCATGCAACTGCCGACGCTGCTGTCCCAGGCCTGTTTTGCGCACTTTCAGTCAGCCAATGCGGCTTCCACCTCGTACCCGTTCCTGACCATGGGCGCGGCCAACCTGATCGAGAGTTTTGGCACCGAGGAGCAGAAGCAACGCTTTCTGCAACCGATGATCGAGGGCCGCTTCTTCGGCACCATGGCCTTGACCGAACCCCATGCCGGCTCGTCGCTGTCGGATATCCGCACCCGCGCCGAGCCGGCGGCGGATGGCACCTACCGCCTCAAGGGCAACAAGATCTTTATCTCCGGTGGCGATCACCCGCTGTCGGAAAACATCGTGCACATGGTCTTGGCCAAACTGCCGGACGCGCCCGCCGGGGTGAAGGGCATTTCGCTGTTTATCGTGCCCAAGTTCCTGGTCAACGACGACGGCAGCCTGGGCCCGCGCAATGATGTGCTGCTGGCCGGGCTGTTCCACAAGATGGGCTGGCGCGGCACCACCTCCACCGCGCTGAACTTCGGCGATAACGGCGAGTGTGTCGGCTATCTGGTGGGCAAGCCGCACCAGGGTCTGGCCTGTATGTTCCAGATGATGAACGAGGCGCGGATTGGGGTCGGCATGGGTGCGGTGATGCTCGGTTATGCCGGTTACCTGTACTCCCTGGAATACGCCCGGGAACGCCCGCAAGGCCGCCTGCCCGACAGCAAAGATCCGAACACCGCGCCGGTGTCGATCATCCAGCACGCTGATATCAAGCGCATGTTGCTTACGCAAAAAGCCTATGTAGAAGGCGCCTTCGACCTGGGCCTATATGCCGCGCGCCTGTTCGATGACACCACCACCCTGGACAGCGAAACCGGGCGCAGGCAGGCCCATGAGTTGCTGGACCTGCTGACCCCGATCGTCAAATCCTGGCCCTCGGAGTTCTGCCTGAAGGCCAACGAGCTGGCGATCCAGATTCTCGGCGGCCACGGCTACACCCGCGAATACCCGGTGGAGCAGTACTACCGCGACAACCGCCTGAACCCGATCCACGAAGGCACCCATGGCATCCAGTCCCTGGACCTGCTGGGACGCAAGCTTGCGCAAAATGGCGGTTCGGGCCTGAAGCAGTTGATTCGCCTGATCGCCGAGACCGGCGCACGGGCCCAGCAATACCCGTCACTCACGGCCATGCGCGAACCACTGGAGCAGTTGGTGGCGCGCCTGCAAAGCGTGACCCTGGGGCTGTTGACGGATCTCGCCCAAGGCAAGGTCAACAGCAGCCTGGCGAACTCGGCGCTGTACCTGAAAGTGTTTGGGCATACGGTGATTGGCTGGCGCTGGCTGGAACAGGCGATCCGCGCCGAAGAAGGGCTGGCCAGGGGGAATGCGACGGATGTGACTTTCTATAAAGGCAAGCTGCAAGCGGCCCGGTACTTCCTGACGTGGGAAGTACCGGGCTGCCATCATGAACTGTCGATCCTGCAGGCGCGGGACGATACGTGCCTGGCCATGCAGGATGAATGGTTCTGATCAGGGCTGGCCGATGGCCTTGGCAATCACGTCGACCGTGGCGCTGACTTGCTCTTGGTAACGGTCGAGTTCCTGCTGGTGACGCTGCTGCATGTCGATCTGTTCGGCACATAGATTCAGCGCCGCCAGCACCAGCAGCTTGTCGCCGATCAGGGTCGGGTACTTCTGCTTGGTGGTTGCCAGGGACGCCTTGAGCAGGGTCACGGCCTTGAGCAGGGTGCTGTCTTCCCCATCCGGGGCCTTGATCGAGTAATCCTCACCGAGAATCGAAACGACCTTTATCCCTTCACTCATGCGCTGACAGGACCTGCGCTCACACGCTCAACCAACGCCTGGATACGGGCTGCGGTGGCGCCCTGCTTTTCTTCCTGCTCCATCAGGTTCAGTTGCAAGCTGTCGTTCTCATCCTTGGCGCGGGCCAGCTCGGCCTTGAGGGATTCGTTGGTGCCCAGCAGAGCTTGATTCTGCTGCACCAGGTCACTGACCAGTTGTTCCAGTTGGCTGAGGGATGTTTCTAACATTTTGAATTCTCGGGCTTTTTCAAAGGGCGGTGACGATAAAGAAAATTCACCGTGGAAGCCAGGGTTATCCTGGCGCGCAGCCCCGATTTCACGGGTCAGGCCACGCTGTGGAGCCTTAGTGACTGCATTTACGCCATCTGGTTCCTGAATCCATTCCAATCCGCGCAGGATGCGACAAAAACGCGCACCCCCTCAAGACTTTAGTCGTACGTCCGATAGGTCATGCTTACCCCGCCTCAAAGCCGCACGGATCGCGCCTCTCCCAGGACCACTGCATGTCTCTTCGTAATATGAATATCGCGCCGCGCGCGTTTCTCGGCTTCGCGTGCATTGGTGCGCTGATGTTGTTTCTCGGTGTTTTTGCGCTGAATCAGATGGGCAAGATCCGGGGTGCCACCGAAGACATCACCCTGAGCAGCGTGCCGAGCATTCGCGCCCTCGACGACTTCACCCAACTGACCCTGCGCCTGCGTGTGTTGTCCTACCGCCTACTGACCAACCGCGAGCCGGAGGTGCAACAAAAGACCCTGGAAGCCTTTGAACTGCGTAACCAGCAGATTCGGACAGCCCAGAGCGTGTATGAAAAGCTGATCGACAGCCGCGAGGAACGCTCGGCCTACGACGATTATGTGCGCCTGCTGGGCCAGTACCGGCAGATCGAAGAGCGGATGAAGAGCCTGTCGCGCAACAATCAGATCGAAGAGCTGCGCACCTTGCTCAACACCGAACTGCTGAGCAACTCCGAGGCAGTCAACGCGGTCCTGACGCGTCTGCTGGACATCAACAATTCGATGGCCAACGACAGCAACCAGAAAGCCGCCGAGCAATATGATTCGGCCTTCGAGCTGGTGGTCGCCCTGCTGGTGCTGGCCACGGCGCTGACCATGCTATTTGCCTGGCTGCTGACCCGCAGCATCACCCTGCCCATCGCCCAGGCCCTGGACGCGGCCGAGAAGATTGCCGAGGGCAACCTGACCCAGCCGATCAAGGTCGATGGCGATGACGAAGCCGGCCGCCTGTTGCGCGCGATGAATAAAATGCAGGAGAAATTGCGCGACACCCTGCAGCGCATTTCCGGCTCGGCCACCCAACTGGCCTCGGCTGCCGAAGAACTGAACGCCGTCACCGATGAAAGCGCCCGTGGCCTGACCCAACAGAACAACGAGATCGAGCAGGCGGCCACCGCCGTCAACGAGATGACCAGCGCCGTCGAAGAAGTGGCGCGCAATGCCGTCAGCACTTCCGAAGCCTCGAAAAACGCCACCGCCTCGGCCGGCGATGGCCGCGACCTGGTGCAGGAAACCGTCAGCGCGATTGAGCGCATGAGCGGCGATGTGCAGGGCACCGCCACGCTGATCGGCGCCCTGGCCGAAGAGTCGCGGGATATCGGCAAGGTATTGGATGTGATTCGCGGCCTGGCCGACCAGACCAACCTGCTGGCCCTGAACGCCGCCATCGAAGCCGCGCGCGCCGGGGAAGCCGGGCGCGGGTTTGCCGTGGTTGCCGATGAAGTACGGGCCCTGGCCCATCGTACCCAGCAATCGACCAGTGAAATCGAGCGGATGATCGGCAGTATCCAGGCCGGCACCGAACAGGCAGTGGATTCGATGCGCAACAGCACCGAGCGCGCCGAATCGACGCTCAATATCGCCAAAGGCGCGGGGATGTCCCTGGATACCATCAATAGCGCAATTATCGAGATCAACGAGCGCAACCTGGTGATCGCCAGCGCCGCAGAAGAGCAGGCGCAGGTCGCGCGGGAAGTGGACCGCAACCTGGTGAACATCCGCGACTTGTCGGTGCAGTCGGCCACGGGCGCCAGCCAGACCAGTGCGGCGAGCAGTGAGTTGTCGCGCCTGGCGGTGGATTTGAATGGGATGGTAGGCAGATTCCGTCTCTAACAGACACTGCATCATAAATGTGGGGGCTTGCCTGCTCCCACATTGGTTCTGCGTAAACCTGAAAAGCTTTTTGACAGCGCAGCAATTCAACAGGTTAGAATCGCTGGCACGCAGACTGCATGGTCAGTCTGCGCCCGCCTTATTTTCGGAGTACTGCCTTTGAATGCGACGACCATCAACAGCCTGTTCTTGATCGGCGCGTTGCTGGTAGGTGCGAGCATTCTGGTGAGTTCTCTTTCGTCCCGCCTGGGGATCCCGATCCTGGTGATCATCCTGGCCGTGGGCATGCTGGCCGGCGTCGATGGCGGCGGGATCATTTTCGATAACTACCCAACCGCTTACCTGGTGGGCAACCTGGCATTGGCAGTGATCCTGCTCGATGGCGGCTTGCGGACCCGGGTCGCGAGTTTTCGCGTGGCACTGTGGCCAGCCCTGTCGCTGGCGACCGTGGGGGTGTTGATAACCACCGGCCTCACCGGTATGGCGGCGGCCTGGCTGTTCGACCTCAATATCATCCAGGGCCTGCTGATCGGCGCCATCGTCGGCTCCACCGATGCCGCCGCCGTGTTCTCGCTGCTGGGCGGCAAGGGCCTGAACGAACGGGTCAGTGCCAGCCTGGAAATCGAATCCGGCAGCAACGACCCGATGGCGGTGTTCCTCACCGTGACCCTGATCGACATGCTTGCCAGCGGCCAGACCGGCTTGCACTGGAGCCTGTTGACCCACCTGATCCGCGAGTTCGGCATCGGCGGCATTATCGGCCTGGGCGGCGGCTGGTTGATGCTGCAACTGGTCAACCGGATCAACCTGGCCAACGGTCTGTATCCGATCCTGGTGATCGCCGGCGGCCTGTTCGTCTTCGCCCTGACCAACGCCTTGCACGGCAGCGGCTTCCTCGCCGTGTACCTGTGCGGCCTGGTGATCGGCAACCGCCCGGTACGCAGCCGCCACGGCATCCTGCATATGCTCGACGGCATGGCCTGGCTGGCGCAGATCGGCATGTTCCTGGTGCTGGGCCTGCTGGTCACGCCCCATGACCTGCTGCCCATCGCCCTGCCGGCCCTGGGCCTGGCACTGTGGATGATCCTGTTTGCGCGGCCGCTGTCGGTGGCCGTCGGCCTGCTGCCGTTCAAGGCCTTCCATGGCCGCGAAAAAGTGTTTATCGCCTGGGTCGGCCTGCGCGGCGCGGTGCCGATCATTCTCGCGGTGTTCCCGTTGATGGCCGGCCTGCCCCACGCCCAGCTGTATTTCAACCTGGCGTTCTTTATTGTGCTGGTGTCGTTGCTGGTGCAAGGCACCAGCCTGCCGTGGGTCGCCAAACTCTTGAAAGTGACGGTACCACCCGAGCCTGCGCCGATTTCCCGGGCAGCCCTGGAAGTGCACGTCACCAGCGAGTGGGAGCTGTTCGTCTACCGCCTGGGGGCGGAGAAATGGTGCATCGGCGCGGCCCTGCGCGAGCTGAAAATGCCCGAAGGCACACGGATCGCCGCGCTGTTTCGTGGCCAGCAACTGCTCCATCCGTCGGGTAGTACGGTGCTGGAAGCCGATGACCTGCTGTGCGTGATCGGCCATGAACACAACCTCGCCGCCCTCGGCAAGCTGTTCAGCCAGGCACCACAACGGGGCCTGGACCTGCGCTTCTTCGGCGACTTCGTGCTGGAGGGCGACGCCCAGCTGGGCGCGGTTTCGGCGCTGTACGGGCTCAAGCTCGACGGCATCGACCCGGACATGCCACTGAGCAGCTTTATTACCCAGAAAGTCGGTGGCGCCCCGGTTGTCGGCGACCAGGTGGAGTGGAACAACACCATTTGGACGGTTGCCGTGATGGACGGGAACAAGATCGGCAAAGTCGGCGTCAGATTCCCCGAAGGAAGTCGCCCGGGGCCCGGATTCTTCCTCTAAACTGCGGGGCGACGATGCGCCAGTGGCCATCAGCACGCCCCCTATTCTTCATCTTGTTCGATCGGTCTCTATGACATTCCTGCGCACTTTTTTAGCCACTGCCCTGCTCGGTCTGACCCTCTGCGTCAGCCCCGTATATGCCGCCGCCCCGCCAAGCATCGAGAGCGTGCAACAGACCCTGGACAAGCTGCCTGACCGCAAACTGCCCGACGCCGACATGAAGGCGCTGCAAAATGTGTTGCAGCAGACCCTGACCCTGCTGGGCAACAAGCAGGATTACGAGCAACGCCTGACTGACCTCAAGCGTCAGCTCGAAGGCGCGCCCCGCCAGACCACGGAAAACTCCCGTGAACTGGCCCGCCTCAAAAGCACCAAAGTGGTGCCTGTGGCCCAGCGCTACGCCAGCCTGCCGGTGCCCCAGCTCGAACAACTGCTGGTGCAGCGCAGCACCCAGCAGGGCGACCTGCAAAAGGAGTTGGCCGACGCCAACAGCCTGAGCATCGCCGCCCAGACCCGCCCCGAGCGCGCCCAGACCGAAATCAGCAAGAGCCAGACGCGCATCCAGCAGATCAATGGCATCCTCAAGGCCGGCAAGGACAATGGCAAACCCCTCAACGGCGACCAGCGCAACCTGCTGAACGCCGAACTGGCGGCGCTCAATGCCTTGATCCCGCTGCGCCGCCAGGAGCTGGCGGGCAACAGCCAGTTGCAAGACCTGGGCAACAGCCAGCATGACCTGGCGGTGGAAAAAACCACGCGCCTGGAGCAGGAAATCCAGGACCTGCAAACCCTGATCAACCAGAAACGCCTGGCCCAGTCCCAGGAAACCGTGACCCAGCAGTCCATCGAAGCGCAGAAGGCCGGCGGCAGCAGCCTGCTGACCACGGAAAGCGCGGCCAACCTGAAACTGTCCGACTACCTGCTCAGAAGCACCGACCGGCTCAACGAGCTGACCCAAGAGAACCTGAAAACCAAGCAGTTGCTGGACAGCATGACCCAGAGCGATTCGGCCCTGGACGAGCAGATCAACGTGCTCAAGGGCAGCCTGCTGCTGTCGAAAATTCTCTATCAACAGAAACAGGCCTTGCCGCGCCTGAAGGTCGACCGGGATCTGGCGGACGATATCGCCAACATTCGCCTGTACCAGTTCGAGGTCAACCAGCAGCGCGAACTGATCAACTCGCCGAGTGCCTACGTCGATAACTTGCTGGCCAACCAGCCCGAAGACCAGGTCACCCCGCAATTGCGCCGCACCCTGCTGGAACTGGCCGTGACCCGCAGCGACCTGCTCGAGCGCCTGAGCCGGGAACTGAGCGCACTGCTCAACGAATCCATCACCCTGCAACTGAACCAGAAACAGCTGCTCAGCACCGCCGCCAGCCTGCGCGCGACCCTCGACGAACAGATGTTCTGGATCCCCAGCAACAAACCGCTGGACGTCGAATGGCTGGAAGCCGTGCCCACCCGCCTGGAAAAACAGGTCAACACCCTGCCCTGGGCCTCCAGCCTCAGCGAACTGTATGACGGCCTGACCCAGCGCCCGCTGCTGTTCTTGCCCCTGCTGCTGTTGATCGGCGCCCTGCTATGGCGACGTAACAACCTGTACGAGCGGCTGAAAAAAATCCATATGGATATCGGTCACTTCAAACGTGACAGCCAGTGGCACACCCCGATCGCCATTCTGGTGAATATCCTGCTGGCCTTGCCGGTGACCCTCGGCCTGGCGCTGTGTGGCTACGCCCTGCAAATCGATGCCCGTGGGCAGAACGCCAACCTGGGCATGGCCCTGGTACAGATCGCCCAGGCGTGGTTAGTGTTCTACACCGCCTATCGCATCCTGGCGCCGGGCGGTGTGGCCGAACTGCATTTCCGCTGGGAAAAACCCCAGGTCGAATTCCTCCAGGGCTGGATCCGCAAACTGGGGCTGGTGGTGTTGGCGCTGGTGGCCGTGGTGTCCATCGCCGAACATCAGCCGGCGGCCCTGGCCAACGATGTGCTGGGGATCGCTGTGGTCCTGACCTGCTACGGGCTGATGGCCTGGCTGCTCAGTCGCCTGTTGCTCAATAGCCCGACCCATGAAAAGGCCTCGCTGTTTCGCAAGGTGGTCGGCGTGGCGTTTACCGCGCTGCCCATCGCGCTGTTTATTGCCGTGTGTTTTGGCTACTACTACACCGCGCTCAAACTCAGCGACCGCCTGATCAACACCCTGTACCTGCTGATGTTCTGGCTGGTGATCGAAGCCACCTTCGTCCGTGGCCTGGGTGTGGCCGCACGGCGCCTGGCCTACTCCCGGGCACTGGCCAAGCGCCAGGCGGCCAAGGAAGCCGGCGACGGCGAAGTGGTGATTGAGGAACCGACCCTGGATATCGAGCAGGTCAACGAGCAGTCCATGCGCCTGATTCGCCTGGCCTTGCTCGGCGGCTTTATCGCGGCGCTGTACTGGGTCTGGTCAGACCTGATCTCGGTGTTCTCCTACCTGGACAACATCACCCTCTACGAGTACACCAGCGGCACCGGCGCCAATATCAGCATGGTGCCCATCAGCATCGGCGACATGCTCGGCGCACTGATCATCATCGGCATCACCTTCGCCCTGGCGCGCAACCTGCCGGGCCTGCTGGAAGTGCTGGTGCTGTCCAAACTCGACCTGGCCCAGGGCAGTGCCTATGCCACCACCACCTTGCTGTCGTATGTGATTGCCGGTGTGGGCTTTGTGTCGACCCTGTCGACCCTCGGGGTCAGCTGGGACAAGTTGCAATGGCTGGTGGCCGCGCTGTCGGTGGGCCTGGGTTTCGGCATGCAGGAGATCTTCGCCAACTTTATCTCCGGCATCATGATCCTGTTCGAGCGCCCGGTGCGCATCGGCGACACCATTACCATCGGCAACCTGTCGGGGACGGTGAGCAAGATCCGCATCCGCGCCACCACCATCACCGACTTCGACCGCAAGGACATCATTGTCCCGAACAAAACCTTTATCACCGGGCAGTTGATCAACTGGTCGCTGACCGACACCATCACCCGGGTGACCCTCAAGCTTGGCGTGGACTACGGCTCCGATCTGGACCTGGTGAAGGAATTGTTGCTCAAGGCCGCCAGGGATAACCCACGGGTACTGAAAGACCCGGAACCCCTTGTGTACTTCCTGAACTTCGGCGAAAGCACCCTCGACCACGAATTGCGCATGCATGTACGCGATCTGGGCGACCGCAACCCGGTGATTGATGAGGTCAACCGCTTTATCAACCGTGAGTTCAAGAAGCAGAGCATCAACATTTCGTTCCGTCAGATGGAGATTTACCTGAAAAACCTGCACGGCCAGGAATACAAGCTGGTGGAAGTCGAACCCGTGAGCAAGCCGGCGAATGACGGCTCGCCACAACCCACACCGCCGGCCAAACTCGACTAACCGCGCTATCCCCAGCAGAATGCTCGGACATTCTGCTGGAGATGGCCGGTGAAAGCCCTCGACGACCTGACCTTCGACAACCGCTTCGCCCGCCTGGGCGATGGTTTCTCAACCCACGTATTGCCCGAGCCCATCGACGAGCCACGGCTGGTGGTGGCGAGCAACGCCGCCATGGCCCTGCTGGACCTCGACCCGGCCGTGGCCGACACGCCGGTGTTCGCCGAACTGTTCGGCGGCCACACGCTGTGGGCCGAGGCCGAACCGCGGGCGATGGTCTATTCCGGGCATCAGTTTGGCTCTTACAACCCGCAACTGGGGGACGGCCGCGGCTTGCTGCTGGGCGAGGTGTATAACGCGGCGGGCGAGCACTGGGACTTGCACCTCAAGGGCGCCGGGCAAACGCCTTACTCGCGCATGGGCGATGGCCGCGCGGTGCTGCGTTCGTCGATCCGCGAGTTTCTCGCCTCCGAAGCCTTGCACGCCCTGGGCATCCCCAGCAGCCGCGCCCTGTGCGTGATCGGCTCCGACACCCCGGTATGGCGCGAGAAGCAGGAACGCGCGGCCATGGTGCTGCGCCTGGCGCCGAGCCATATCCGCTTTGGGCACTTCGAATACTTCTACTACACCCAGAAAACCGAGCTGCACCAACAACTGGCCGAGCATGTGCTGAAGCTGCACTTTGCCCAATGCCAGGAGCAACCCGAGCCCTACCTGGCAATGTTCCGCGAGATCGTCGAGCGCAATGCCGAGCTGATCGCCAAGTGGCAGGCCTACGGGTTTTGCCATGGGGTGATGAACACCGACAATATGTCGATCCTGGGGATTACCTTCGACTTCGGGCCGTTTGCCTTCCTCGATGACTTCGACGCCCACTTCATCTGCAACCACTCCGATCACGAAGGCCGCTATTCCTTCAGCAACCAGGTGCCCATCGGCCAGTGGAACCTCAGCGCCCTGGCCCAGGCGCTGACGCCATACATCAGCGTTGAAGCCCTGCGCGAGACCCTGGGCCTGTACCTGCCGCTGTACCAGGCCCATTACCTGGACCTGATGCGCCGCCGCCTGGGCCTGACCACCGCCGAGGACGATGACCAGAAACTGGTGGAGCGCCTGCTGCAACTGATGCAGAACAGTGGCGTGGACTACACCTTGTTTTTCCGCCATCTGGGCGACGAATCCGCCGCACTGGCCGTGGCGCGCCTGCGTGATGACTTTGTCGACCGCGCGGGCTTCGATGCCTGGGCCGACGAGTACAAGGCCCGGGTTGAGCGCGACGGTACTGGCAGCGAGGCAGAACGCCGCGAGCGCATGCACGCGGTCAACCCGCTGTATATCCTGCGCAACTACCTGGCACAAAACGCCATCACCGCCGCCGAGTCAGGCGACTACAGTGAAGTGCGAAGACTGCATGAGGTGTTGAGCACGCCATTTGAAGAACAGCCGGGGATGGAACAGTACGCGCAGCGGCCGCCCGATTGGGGCAAGCATTTGGAGATCAGTTGCTCGTCCTAACCCTGCTCAATGAATACGCTCATTTCCGGTCATTCCTTCCACTTGCCGTTATCGCATCTTGCTATGAGCGTTAGTCCCGGGATCAAATTATCGCAGTATGCGATAAGCGCTCAGCAGACCAGTGGTGGTATCTCATACCTGCGTAGGCAGCCTGGATACGCCGTCAAACATGTGCACAGGCAAAAATGTGAGCCCGTGCGTCGCTACCGCCTAACCTTGATAATCTTGGCCCTGGCTCCAAATAGTGTTCATTGGCAACGTCAACGGAACCCCATCATGTCCGATTCTCTTGTAATCCCCTGCCCACACTGCAACGGCCTCAACCGCATCCCCCACGAACGCCTGGGCGATGCCCCGAAGTGCGGGCGCTGCAAGCAGCCGATGTTGCTGAGCAAACCGTTTGAATTGAACCAGGGCGATTATTCCAGCCAGATCAAGGGCGATTTACCGCTACTGGTGGACGTGTGGGCCGCGTGGTGCGGGCCGTGCAAGGCGTTTGCGCCGGTGTTTGAACAGGCCGCCGGGCAGTTGGCCGGCAAGTGCCGGCTGGCCAAGCTCGATAGCGAGGCCAACCAGCAGCTTTCGGCACAATTGGGGATTCGCTCGATTCCCAGCCTGATCCTATTCAAGAACGGCCGGGAAGTAGCGCGCCAGAGCGGGGCGTTTCCGTTACCGCAACTGATGAGCTGGTTGCGTAGCCAAGGGGTGTAACCCCAGATGACAGTGGGTCAGTTGATGCCTCTGCAAGCTGGCCCCCCCTGATCGCAGGCAAGCCAGCTCCCACATTGAGCGTGTTCACTCTTCAGATCAGGCGTTTTCCAGCAAGTTATGCAGCTCCACAAACTGCAGGGTCAGTTTGTGGCGCGGGTCCAGGTGGATCAGCGGTTTGCTTTCCTGATGGGACTCGCGCATGCGCACCGAGCTGGCCAGGTACACCGGCAGCACCGGCAGGCCTTCGGCAATCAACTCGTCCAGCATCTTCTGCGGCAGGCTCGCGCGGGCCTGGAACTGGTTGACCACGATGCCTTCCACTTCGAGGCCTTCGTTGTGGTCCTCCTTGAGTTCTTCGATTTCCGCCAGCAGGCCATACAGCGCCTGCCGTGAGAAGCTGTCGCAGTCGAAAGGGATCAACACACGATCAGCGGCGATCAGCGCCGAAACCGCATAGAAGTTCAGGGCCGGCGGCGTATCCAGGTAAATCCGGTCGTAATCCTCGGACAATTCATCCAACAGCTTTCGCAACTTGTTGATCTTGTGCTTGGCCTCGAGCTTGGGCTGCAGGTCCGCCAGCTCTGCGGTGGCAGTGATGACATGCAGGTTGTCGAAGGGGGTTTCGTAGATATCCACCTGGTTTTTCTTCGAAAACGGCCCGGAAGACAGGGTCTGCTTGAAGAAGTCGGCAATACCCATGGGAATATCGTCGCCCGTCAGCCCCGTCAGGTACTGGGTCGAGTTGGCCTGGGCATCGAGGTCCACCAACAGGGTTCGATAGCCTTCACTGGCACTGACCGCCGCCAGGTTGCAGGCGATGCTGGATTTGCCAACGCCGCCTTTTTGATTGAACACCACGCGCCGCATGGAAAAACCTCCGTGTATCAATGAATGCCCGAGTGTAGAGGGCAAAAGCGCCCGCTCGCTACCTTGATCAAGCTTGTACTACAGCATCTGGGGATGGATCCCGCATAACTATCTCGTAACACGCCAACCAATACAGAGTTACCTGACACCAGACACCCGTAGCCATTGGCGGACAATCACTGATCCTTTTTCGCCGACTTTGTAATATCTCGTGAACAATTCTTTACCAAAGTTTGCTAGAACCCCACAGCACCGGGATAATGCGCGCCACTCGGCCATCGCGCCATGTCCCGTCGCGGCGGGGCAATTTGCAGCACAAGGAAGCCCGCAGGGGCGGGAAATCTTCTCAGTGATCAACTTCAACATCGCCCAATGGCGTGCCTGGGCCCCTGGGCTCGACAGCGAGGATGCCTGGCGCGACTGGTGCCATGCCAAGGTGTTGCTCGCCCAAAGCGATGCCGCGCCCGATGTGTCGTTCCTGCCGGCCATGCAGCGCCGGCGCCTGAGCCGCCTGGCGCGGATGGCCTTCAGCGTCGGCTGGCCATTGGCCGAAGGTTTGCAGGATCTGCCGCTGGTGTTTGTTTCACGTCACGGCGAAACCCCACGCACCCTGGATATTCTCAGCGACCTGGCCAATGACCAGCCCCTGTCGCCCACCCAGTTCAGCCTGTCGGTGCACAACGCGGTAATTGGCCTGTGGTCGATCCTGCGCAATGAAACCAGCGAAATGACTGCCCTGGCAGCCGCGGGCGACGGCCTGGAGCACGGCATGCTCGAGGCCGCCGCCCTGCTCAACGAGGGCGCGCCGGCGGTATTGCTGGTGATTACCGAAGAGCAGCCACCTCCAGCCTACGCACGCTGGATCGACGACGTGCCGTTCCCCTACGCCCTGGGCCTGCTGCTGACCCCAGGCGACGAATGGCAACTGGCGCTGCACACCGCGACTGTCCAACCTGCCAAGACCCAGTGGCCCCATGCCCTGAACCTGCTGTGCGCCCTGCTTACCGAGCAGGGGGCCTGCCAACATGCCTGGAAGAACCGAGTATGGAACTGGCAACGCAAACCCTGACCGACAAGCCCCGGGACGCCTATTACTGGCGCCTGTTCGCCACGGCCGCCAGCTTCGTGCTGTTCGGCCTGGGCGGCCTGTGCCTGCGCCTGCTGGTGTTTCCCCTGCTCAGTTGCCTGCCGGGGGATGCGCAGCAGCATCAGCGACGTGCGCGCCTGACCATCGGCCGCCTGTTCTGGTTCTTTATCAACATGATGTACCGCGCCGGCATTCTCACCTACAGCGTCGAGGGTGCCGAAAAACTCGGGCGCCCCGGGCAGATGATCATCGCCAACCACCCGTCGCTGATCGACGTCGTCGTGCTGATCGGCCTGGTGCGCGATGCCAATTGCGTGGTCAAGCAAAGCCTGTGGCATAACCCTTTCACCCGTGGCCCGGTGAGCGATGCCGGCTATATCAGCAATGACGGCAGCATCGACATGCTCGATGCCGCCGCAGGCGCCCTGAGGGGCGGCCAGACCCTGATTATCTTTCCCGAAGGCACCCGCACCGTACCGGGCAAAGCCCCGGCCTTTCATCGCGGGGCCGCCGCCATCGCCCTGCGCGGTGCGACAATCATCACCCCCGTGGTGCTCAAGGTCAGCCCGACCACGCTGACCAAGGCCGAGCCCTGGTATCGCATCCCCCACCGCCGCTTTCACTTCAGTTTGCAGGTGGGTGCCGATATAGACCCACAGGTGTTTGCCTCACAAGGGCCAGCGCCTCAGGCCTCACGCAAGCTCAACGATTACCTGCATCACTATTTCATTAAGGAGCTCGCCGAAGATGAGCAACCCAAACAGCCTTGAGCACGAAATCAAAACCCTGATCATCGAGGCCCTGGGCCTGGAAGATATCGACGCCTGCGACATTGGCAGCGAGCAACCCCTGTTCGGCGAAGGCCTGGGCCTGGATTCGGTAGACGCCCTGGAACTGGGCCTGGCGATCCAGAAAAAGTACGGCATCAAGATCGACGCCGACGCCAAGGACACCCGCAATCACTTTATCAACGTGGCCAGCCTCGCGGCGTTCGTCACGGCCAGACAGGCAGCTTGAGACCCAACCATGCAAACTCGTGACGATATCTTCAACACCCTGCGCGACGCCCTGGTGGAACTGTTTGAACTGGACCCGGCACGGGTCACTCTCGACGCCAACCTGTACCAGGACCTGGAAATCGACAGCATCGATGCCGTGGACCTGATCGACCATATCAAGCGCCAGACCGGCAAGAAAATCGCCGCCGAAGAGTTCAAGGCCGTGCGTACGGTCAATGACGTGGTCGAGGCGGTCTACCGCCTGGTCCAACCGGCCGCATGAGCCGGCTGATCGGCCTTGGCCTGTTGCTGGTAGGGCTGCTGTACCCTTTTGCGGTGTATTACGGCACGGAGCATTTCGCTCCGTGGCAATTCGGCCTGCTGCTGGCCAGCCTGTGGTTGCTGCGCGCGCTGACCGGCCCGCGACGCCCTGGCAGTGGCTGGATGGCGGCGGCTGCAATTGTGTTTTGCCTGCTGCTGGCCTGGTTCGACAACCCGCAACTGCTGCGCTGGTACCCGAGCCTGGTCAGCGTGTTCATGCTGGCGCTGTTCGGCCTGAGCCTGAAATACGGCCCGCCGATGGTCGAGCGCCTGGCGCGCCTGAGCGATCCGCAATTGCCCGAAAAGGCCATTGCGTACACACGCCAGGTCACCGTGGCATGGAGTGTGTTTTTCTTGTGTAACGGCCTGCTCGCCGCCGCGCTCACCCTGTGGGCACCGCTGAGCTGGTGGACGTTGTACAACGGTCTGATCGCCTATGGCTTGATGGGGCTGTTGTTTGCCGTGGAATGGCTGATACGACAAAGGGTTCGAGGCCGCGTATGAATTGGGTCAATCTTGAGCATCTGTTGCTTGAGCCTGTGGAACTGCGTTTGGTCACTACCGAACCGTCGATGAATCACGCGCAACTGTGCGAGCGGGCCCTGAGCCTGGCGTCCGGCCTGCAAGCCCGTGGCATCCAGCGCCTGGCGGTGCACCTGAACGACGCCGGCGAGCTGGCGATCGCCTTGCTGGGCGCCTGGCAGGCCGGGGTCAGCGTGTTGCTGCCCGCCGACCTGCAACCCCAGACCCGCCAACGCTGGGCCGCTGATGTTGACGCCTGGCTGACCGAAGCGGGCGACCTTGACGCGCTCTACCAGCCCGCAGTTGCCGCCGCCGCCCTTGACCTGGATACCTGCCAGTTGAGCCTGTGCACCTCCGGCTCCAGCGGCGAGCCCAAGCGCATCGACAAAACCCTGCGCCAACTGGCCAATGAGGTCCAGGCCCTGGAAGCCTTGTGGGGCGCCGACCTGGGCCAGGCCTGCATCATCGGCAGCGTCGCCACCCAGCATATCTACGGCCTGCTGTTCCGCGTGCTGTGGCCGCTGTGCGCTGGGCGCACGTTTGTGCGTGAGCAACTGCCGTTCCCCGAAGACTTGCAGCGCGTCAGCCGCCAGCACCCGCACTTTGCCTGGGTGGCCAGCCCGGCCCTGCTCAAGCGCATGGGCGACAATCTTGACTGGGCCGCCTTGAGCACGGTCAAGCGCGTGTTCTCCTCCGGTGGCGCACTGCCCGCCGACGCGGCCGACAGTCTGCATCAACGCCTGCAGCAGTGGCCGACGGAGATCCTCGGCAGCTCGGAAACCGGCGGCATTGCCTGGCGCCAGGGCCACTCGCCGTGGCAGCCGTTTGCCGATGTGCAACTGAGCCAGGATGCCGACGGCACCTTGCGCATTGCCTCGCCGTACCTGCCAGCGGGGCATGTCGAGCAGACTGCCGATGCCGCCCAGATCCACGCCGACGGGCGCTTCGAACTGCTCGGGCGCCTGGATCGGATCGTCAAGCTGGAAGAAAAACGCATCTCCCTGCCGATGCTCGAACAAGCCCTGGCGGATCACGCCTGGGTCGCCGAAGCGCGCCTGGGCGTGGTCCAGGAAAACCGCGCGTCCCTCGGCGCCCTGGTGGTGCTCAGTGGCGACGGCCTGCACGCCTTGCGCAACCAAGGCCGACGGACCGTCACCCAAACCCTGCGCCAACACCTGAGCCAGCATTGCGAAGCCCTGGCCCTGCCCCGCCGCTGGCGCCTGTTGCGGCAGTTGCCGCTCAACCCCCAGGGCAAGCTGCCCCAGGCGCAAATCGAAGCCCTGCTGCAGGCGCCGCGCCCCAAGGCGCCGGACGTCCTGGCGCAGGTCGAAAGCGACGGCGAATGGACCCTGCAACTGAGCATTCCGCCGGACCTGGCCTACTTCAGCGGCCACTTCCCCCACACCCCGGTGCTGCCGGGGGTTGTGCAGGTGGAATGGGCGTTCAATCTGGGCCAGCAACTGCTCGATCTCCCGCCGACCTTTGCCGGCATGGAAGTGCTCAAATTCCAGCAACTGGTGCGCCCGGGCGATGTGGTCGAGTTGCACCTGCGTTTTGATCGCGAGCGGGGCAAGTTGTATTTCGCTTATCGCAATGACAGTGCGGCGTGTTCCAGCGGGCGGGTTTTGCTGGAGAATTCTCATGCATAGGTTGGGTGAGCGCTGCGCGCTCAATCGCGGGCAAGCCCGCTCCCACAATGGATACACATTCCCAATGTGGGAGCTGGCTTGCCTGCGATGCAGGCAACTCGGTCCATCAGGTGTCCGCCACCATGCATAACCCCTGCGCCCTGATCCCGGTCTACAACCATGAAGCCGCCGTGCCCGCCGTGGTCCGCAGCCTGCTGGAGCATGGCCTGCCCTGCCTGCTGGTGGACGATGGCAGCAGCCCCGCCTGCGCCGCCGTACTGGCGCAACTGGCCAGCCTGGACAACGTCTCGCTGATCACCCTGCCCACCAACCAGGGCAAGGGCGGTGCGGTGCAAGTCGGTTTTCGCGAAGCCGCACGCCTGGGCTTTACCCATGCCCTGCAAGTGGACGCCGACGGCCAGCACGACCTGCGCGAAGTCGCCCTGTTTATCGACGCCTCGCGCACTCACCCCGATGCGGTGATCTGCGGCTACCCCGAATACGACGACAGCGTGCCCAAGGGCCGCCTCTACGCCCGCTACCTGACCCATGTCTGGGTGTGGATCAACAGCCTGTCGCTGCAGATCCGCGATTCGATGTGCGGCTTTCGCATCTACCCGCTGGCACCGGTGCTGGCGCTGATGGACTCGGCGCGGATCGGCAAGCGCATGGATTTCGACTCCGACATCCTCGTGCGTTTGTCATGGCGCAACCAGCCGATGCGCTGGCTGCCGACCAAGGTGCATTACCCGGCCGATGGCCTGTCGCACTTTCGGATGTTCCACGACAACCTGCTGATTTCGTCGATGCACACCCGGCTGTTCTTTGGCATGTTGCTGCGTGCGCCGCTGATCCTCTGGCGACGGTGGCAGGCATGAGCGAAAACACCCGGCATTGGGCCGACCGCCAGGAGCGCGGCAGTTTCTGGCTGATGAAGCTCACCGCGTTCGCCGCCAAGGTCCTCGGGCGCCGGGTGCTGAGCCCACTGCTGTATGGCATCGTCCTGTACTTTTTCGTGTTTGGTCGCGCCGCGCGCCAGAGCATCTGGCAATACCAGCAGCGCCTGGCCGACTGGAGTGGGCGCGACGAGCTGCGCCCCAGCCACAAAAAGGTCTTCAGCCAATTCATGGCCTTCGCCGACGCCTTGCTGGACAAGCTCGACGTATGGAACGGCAAGCTGCGCCTGGAACAGATCGAGATCATCGACCCGGCCCAGTTGCGCGGGCAACTGCGCGGCGAACGTGGGCAGATGCTGGTGGGTGCGCACCTGGGCAACCTGGAAGTGTGCCGGGCCCTGGCGGAGCTGGGCGAGAAAGTCACCATGAATGTGCTGGTGCACACCAAGCATGCCGAACAGTTCAACCGCCTGCTGGGCGAAGCCGGGGCGAGCAACCTGCGGCTGATCCAGGTCAGCGAACTGGACCCGGCGGTGATGCTGCTGCTCAGCCAGCGCCTGGACGACGGTGAATGGCTGGCGATTGCCGGCGACCGAATCCCGCTGCATGGCGGGCGCACCGTGCGCGTGGACTTTCTCGGCCATAGCGCGGCCTTCCCCCAGGGCCCGTGGTTGCTGGCCGGGCTGCTCAAATGCCCGGTCAACCTGCTGATGTGCCTCAAGCACCAGGGCCGCTATCGTTTGATCATCGAGCCCTTCGCCCAATTGATCGAATGGAAACGCAGCGACCGCCCGCAAGTGATCGCCCACTGGGCCGCCCGCTACGCCGAACGCCTGGGCCAATTCTGCCTGGAAGCGCCCCAACAATGGTTCAACTTTTACCCTTTCTGGAAGACCGATGACGACGCATCTGCTTGAGCCGGTAACCTTCGGCGAACTCCCTTTGCGCATCGAAGACGTGCTGGCCCTGGCCAACCGTCAGGCGCCCACTCGCCTGCAAGACGATGCCGGGTACCGCCAGCGCATCGCCAAGGGCGCGCAGTTCCTCGATTCGCTGCTGGACAAGGAAGGCGTGATCTACGGCGTGACCACCGGCTATGGCGACTCGTGCGTGGTGGCGGTGCCGTTGCAGCATGTCGAGGCATTGCCGCGCCACCTGTACACCTTCCACGGCTGCGGCCTGGGCAAGTTGCTCGACGCCCAGGCCACCCGTGCGGTGCTGGCGGCGCGTTTACAGTCGCTGTGCCATGGCGTGTCCGGGGTGCGGGTTGAACTGCTGGAGCGCCTGCATGCGTTTCTTGAACACGACATCCTGCCGCTGATCCCGGAAGAAGGCTCGGTCGGCGCCAGCGGCGATCTGACGCCGCTGTCATACGTGGCCGCGACCTTGTCCGGCGAGCGTGAAGTGCTGTTCCGGGGCGAGCGCCGCCAGGCTGCCGATGTCCATCGCGAGCTGGGCTGGACCCCGCTGGTGCTGCGACCCAAGGAAGCCCTGGCGCTGATGAACGGCACCGCGGTGATGACCGGCCTGGCCTGCCTGGCCTTCGCCCGCGCCGACTACCTGCTGCAACTGGCCACACGCATCACCGCGCTGAACGTGGTGGCGTTGCAAGGCAACCCGGAGCACTTCGACGAACGCCTGTTCGCCGCCAAACCACACCCCGGGCAGATGCAGGTCGCAGCCTGGCTGCGCAAGGACCTGGCGATCGACGCCCCGACCGCGCCGCTGCACCGCCTGCAAGACCGCTACTCGCTACGCTGCGCGCCCCACGTCCTCGGCGTGCTGGCCGACAGCCTGAACTGGCTGCGCTCGTTTATCGAGATCGAACTCAACAGTGCCAACGACAACCCGATCATCGACGCCGAAGCCGAACGTGTGCTGCACGGCGGGCACTTCTACGGCGGGCATATCGCCTTTGCCATGGACAGCCTGAAGAACCTGGTGGCCAACGTCGCCGACCTGCTCGACCGGCAACTCGCGCTGCTGGTGGACGAGCGCTACAACCATGGCTTGCCGAGCAACCTGTCGGGCGCCCCGGCGGACCGCGCAATGATCAACCACGGCTTCAAAGCGGTGCAGATCGGCACCAGCGCCTGGACCGCCGAAGCGTTGAAAAACACCATGCCGGCCAGCGTGTTTTCGCGCTCCACCGAATGCCACAACCAGGACAAGGTCAGCATGGGCACCATCGCCGCCCGCGATGCGATCCGCGTCTTGGAGCTGACCGAACAAGTGGCCGCCGCCACCTTGCTCGCCGCCAACCAGGGCGTGTGGTTGCGCGCCCAGGTCAAGGATGCACGGCCGTTGCCGCCAGCCCTGGCTGCGATGCACGAGGCACTGGCCAAGGACTTCCCGCCGGTGATCGAAGACCGGGCCCTGGAGGGCGAACTGCGCCTGTGCCTGCAACGCATCGCCGCGCAACACTGGAGGCTGCATGCGTAGCCCCGGCGTATTGCACAGCGACACACAAATCCTCGTACCGTTCTTCGACATCGACACGATGAACGTGGTCTGGCACGGCCACTACGTGAAGTACCTGGAAATCGCCCGTTGCGCGTTGCTCGACAAGCTCGGCCACAACTACACGGCAATGCTCGAATCCGGCTATGCGTGGCCGGTGATCGACATGCAACTGCGCTACGTGCGTGGCGCCACCTTTGGCCAGACCCTCAACGTGCGCGCCAGCCTGGTGGAGTGGGAGAACCGCTTGAAGGTCAACTACCTGATCACCGACCTTGCCAGCGGCGAACGCCTGACCCGCGCCAGCACCGTGCAAGTGGCCGTAGAAATTGCCAGCCGCGAGATGCAACTGGCCTCGCCAACCGTGTTCACCACCGCCGTCGAAAGGGCCTTGAAATGCTGACCCCTGTGGGAGCTGGCTTGCCGGCGATGGACGTCAACGCTAACCCAGGGGCCCTGACACTGCGCAGCGCCCTGAGGTTTTTTGCGAGCAAGCTCGCACCTACAGCGGCAGGGTTGTTGCTGAGCTTCGGGGCTTATGCTTTTGACCTGCAACAGCTCAGCGATCAACTGGCCAAGCCTACGGTGATCCACGGCAACTTCATCCAGGAAAAACACCTGCGTGCCCTGCCCCAGCCGCTGACCAGCACAGGTACCTTCGTCCTGGCCAAGGACCACGGCCTGCTCTGGCTGCTGAAAACCCCGCTGCAGCAGGACTACCGCATCAACGCCCAGGGTATTGCCCGCCGTGATGCAAACGGTTGGCAGCCACTGCCGAACAAAAGCGCCGGCGCCGAGCAGAACCGTTTGTTCCTCGCCGTCCTGCAAGGCGACAGCAGTGGCTTGCAGCGCGACTTCGAGTTGCAGCTGCAAGGCGAAGCCAAGGCCTGGAAACTCACGTTGATCCCGCGCTCGCTGCTGCTCAAGCAAGTGTTCACCCAAATCAATATCGACGGCGGCGAACTGGTGCACACCATCGAGTTGCTGGAAACCCAGGGCGACAGCACCCTGTTGCGCATGCAGGACAGTACCAGCACGCAACCTTTGAGCGACGCGGAGCAACACGACTTTGCCCAGTGAGCGTTGGTTGCCGCGCCTGTTCCTGATCCTGCTGGTGGCCGTGCTGGCCCTGGCCGGCTGGCAATGGCGCCAGGGCGCGCCGTTGTCGGCCAACCTGATGGAACTGGTGCCAGGTAACACCCCGGACGCCCTGGAGCTGGCGGCCGAGCAGCGCATGCAGGAACCCCTGAACCGCGAGATGCTGGTGCTGGTCGGGCATGCCGAGCGTCAGCAGGCGGTGGCCATGGCCGAACAATTGGGCGAGCGCTGGCAGGCCAGCGGTCTGTTTGAAAAAGTCACCTGGACCCTGCAAGCCGACCTGCCCGCCCTGCGCCAGCAATTGCTGCAAGGGCGCCTGGCGATGCTGTCGACCAAGGACCGCGAACAGTTGATCGGCGAGCCTGCGGCGTTTATCGCAGAGCGGGTACACACACTGTTCGATCCCTTTACCGGCTTCAGCCTGGTCCCCAGCCAGGACGACTGGCTGGGCCTGACCGGACGCATCCAGAGCAGCCAGCCACAACACGGCGCGGTGCAACTGGATATCGGCAGCGGCGCGCTGATCGCCGACGCCGACGGCAAGAGCTGGGTATTGCTGCGTGCGCGTACCCAGGGCAATGCCTTTGATATGAAGCTGCCGCTGCAAGTCGCCGACTTGCTGCAAGCCAGCCGCGAACAGGCCGCCCAGCACGGCGTGCAACTGCTCGCCGCCAGCGGCCTGCTGTACGCGGCCAACGGTCAACAACAAGCCAGCCGCGAGATGACCTGGGTCGGCGGTGGCGCAACGGTGGGGATCCTGTTGCTGTTGCTGCTGGCGTTTCGTCGCTGGCGGGTGTTGCTGGCGTTTGTCCCGGTGCTGGTGGGCATGCTGTTTGGCGCGGTGGCCTGTGTGGCGCTGTTCGGCCATATGCATGTGATGACCCTGGTGCTGGGCGCGAGCCTGATCGGCGTGGCCGTCGACTACCCGCTGCACTACCTGTCCAAGAGCTGGAGCCTGCAACCCTGGCGCAGCTGGCCAGCCTTGCGCCTGACCCTGCCGGGCCTGAGCCTGAGCCTGGCCACCAGTTGCATCGGCTACCTGGCCCTGGCCTGGACGCCGTTCCCGGCGCTGACCCAGATCGCCGTGTTCTCCGCCGCCGGCCTGGTGGGCGCCTACCTGTCGGCGGTGTGCCTGTTGCCGGCGCTGCTCAACGGCATGGACCTGCGCCCGGCGCAATGGCCGCTGCGGGTCGCCGAGTTCCTGCTGGGGGTGCGTGAGTCGCTGCTCAAGCGCCTGCCGAGCCAGGCATTGCTGGTGCTGGCCCTGCTGTTCTGCGCCGGTGGCCTGTGGCATCTGAACAGCAAGAACGATATTCGCCAGTGGATCAGCGCGCCGCCGCAACTGCTGCAAGAAGCCCAGGCGATTGCCCGCATTACCGGCTACCAGCCCACCAGCCAGTTCTTCCTGGTACGCGCGGACAATCAACAGCAGTTGCTGGAACGCCAGGCTGCGTTGAGCCTGCGCCTGGATCAACTGGTGCACATGGAAAAACTGCAAGGCTACCTGGCGCTCAATCAACTGGTCAGCCCCCCCGGCGAACAGCAGCAATTGCGCGAAGCCCTGAATCAACTGCCCGCCCTGTGGCAGCCGCTGCTCGACCTCGGCATCCCCGCCAGCGCCCTGCAAGCAGAGCTGGCGCAGTTGCAGGCGCTGCCCACCGCCGACATCGACGCCGCCCTGGCTGGCCCGCTGGCCGAGCCGTGGCGCCTGCTGTGGCTGGGCAATGTCGAGGGCGGCGTGGCGGCGATGGTCAGCCTGCAAGGCTTGAACAACCCGGCGCTGCTGCGCATCCAGGCCCTGGACCTGCCGGGCGTGCAACTGGTGGACCGCCTCGGCGACTTGAACCAGGTATTTGCCGCAACCCAGATCAGCGCTGCCGAATTGAAATTATTGTCCTGTGTACTGATCGTCTTGCTGCTGATTCTGCCCTTTGGCCTGGGCGGCGCGCTGCGGATTGTCGCCCTGCCGCTGCTGGCGGCGCTGTGCAGCCTGGCCAGCCTCGGTTGGCTGGGGCAGCCGTTGACCCTGTTCAGCCTGTTCGGCCTGCTGCTGGTGACGGCGATCAGCGTCGATTATGCAATCCTCATGCGCGAACAGATCGGCGGTGCCGCTGTCAGCCTGCTGGGGACGTTGCTGGCAGCCGTCACCACCTGGCTGTCCTTTGGCCTGCTGGCGGTGTCCAGCACCCCGGCGGTGAGTAATTTCGGCCTGTCGGTCAGCCTGGGCCTGGCCTTCAGCTTTATGCTGGCGCCATGGGCCGGCCGCCAGGAACATGCGCAATGATGCCCACTAATTTTTTTGAGTTGAATGTAATGATCGCCAACCCGGCAAGGAGCCACAGTGCCCACAGTTGAAATGGAACGCCGCCAGGTCGTGGTGATCGGTGCCGGCCCGTCCGGTGCCATTGCGGCCGCGCTGCTCAAGCGTAACGGGCATGATGTATTGATCATCGAGCGCGAGCACTTCCCGCGTTTTTCCATCGGCGAGAGCCTGCTGTCCCACTGCATAGACTTTATCGAAGAAGCCGGCATGCTCGAGGCCGTCAACGCCGCCGGTTTCCAACTGAAAACCGGTGCCGCGTTTGCCTGGGGCGAGCGCTACAGCGCCTTTGATTTCGGTGACACGTTCAGCGACGGCAAGCCCACGACCTTCCAGGTCCAGCGCGCCGACTTCGACAAGTTGCTGGCCGATCAGGCGGCGCTGCAAGGCGTAGAGATCCGTTACGGCCAGACCCTGGTCGGGGTGGATTTCGCCGCCGGCCACCGCTACCTGCATGTACGCCGCGAAAACGGTCGCGAATACCACATCAAGGCCGGCTTCGTCCTCGACGCCAGCGGTTACGGCCGCGTGCTGCCACGCCTGCTGAACCTGGAGGCGCCGTCGAACTTCCCGCTGCGCCAGGCGGTGTTCACCCACGTCGAAGACCGTATCGAACATCCGGGCTTCGACCGCAGCAAGATCCTTATCACCACCCACCCGACCCAGCGCGATATCTGGTTCTGGACCATCCCGTTCAGCAACGGGCGCTGCTCGGTGGGCGTGGTCGCGGCCAAGGAGCATTTCGCCGGCTGCGATGGGGATCTGGATGCCTGCCTGCGCCGCTTTATCGAACAAACCCCGAGCCTGTCCAGTGTGCTGGCGAATGCCGTGTGGGATACCCCGGCCCGGACCATTGGCGGCTACTCGGCGAACGTCACCACCCTGCATGGCCCGGGGTTTGCGCTGCTGGGCAATGCCGCGGAGTTCCTCGACCCGGTGTTCTCGTCCGGCGTGACCATCGCCATGCGCTCGGCCAGCATGGCCGCCGGCCTCTTGCACCGCCAGCTCAAGGGCGAAAGCGTGGACTGGCAAACCGAGTTCGCGGTGCCGCTCAAACGCGGGGTCGACACCTTCCGCTGCTACGTCGAAGGCTGGTACGCCGGCACCTTCCAGGATGTGATCTATCACCCTGGCAGCTCGCCGGAAATCCGCCGCATGATCAGTTCGATCCTCGCCGGCTACGCCTGGGATGAACGCAACCCCTTTGTCAGCGAACCCAAGCGCCGCTTGCGGATGCTCTCGGAAATTTGTGCGGCAGAAAACCTATGAGCAGCCCACCTGTGTCAAAAGAGTACTTGAGCAAAAACTACGTCGAAGAAACCAAATTCGGCTTCTGGTTCCTGCGCAGCCACACCTGGCAGCATCATGTGCTGCGCGTGGCAATCAACGACCTGCGCAGCCTGTTCAGCACCCCGCTGCCGGAAGCTCCAGTGCTGCTGGATGCCGGTTGCGGCCAGGGC
Source organism: Pseudomonas sp. FP2294 (assembly GCF_030687625.1). NCBI lineage: Bacteria > Pseudomonadati > Pseudomonadota > Gammaproteobacteria > Pseudomonadales > Pseudomonadaceae > Pseudomonas > Pseudomonas sp. FP2294. The sequence continues at coordinate 433,936 of NZ_CP117441.1, read as the reverse complement.
AAGTCGTTCCGTTATTTGCGGCAGGTATTCGCCCCCCAGCGCCTGATCGGCCTTGACGCCGACCCCCACAGCCTCGACCTGAGCCGTGCCGAAGCGGCGCGCCAGGGCATTGATATCGAGTTGATCGGCAGCGATTGCGCAACCCTCAAGGTGGCCGATGACAGTGTCGATATCCTGTTCTGCCACCAGACCTTCCACCACCTGGTGGAGCAACAGCGGGCACTCACCGAGTTCTATCGGGTGCTCAAGCCGGGCGGCTACCTGCTGTTTGCCGAGTCCACCGAAGCCTATATCGACACCTGGGTGATTCGCTGGCTGTTCCGCCACCCGATGCATGTGCAGAAAAGCGCCGCCGAGTACCTGGAGATGATCCGCGACCAGGGTTTCGAGTTTGGCCCGCAGAATGTGTCGTACCCGTACCTGTGGTGGAGCCGCTCGGCTGACTTCGGCCTGCTGGAGCGTTGGGGCCTGCGTCAGCCCAAGCCGTTTGGCGAGCGTGAAGAGACCCTGGTGAATGTGGTTGCACGCAAGCCACTCGCAGGCCCGCCAGCATGATCCGCGCGTTGTTGATCGGCTGCCTGTTGCTGCTGGCCGCGTGCGCCAGCCAGCCGCCACTGCCGGTGCATACACCGAGCCTGGCCTTGCCCCTGCAATTGCATATCGAGCGCGAGCAGGACGGCCAGCGCCAGGACTGGTTGCTGGTGATCCAGCGCGAAGGCGAGGCCCTGCGCTGGTCACTGATGGACCCGCTGGGCATCCCCCAGGCCCGGCAAAAGCTGGTGGCCGGCCGTTGGCAGGCAGATGGCCTGCTACCGCCCAACCCCCAGGCCCGCGAGCTGTTTGCGGCGCTGCTGTTCGCCCTGACCCCGGCCGCTGAAATGCCCGGCAACTACCCCCAAGCCCGTGAAGGCGATGGCGTACGGGTACTCAAGCCGCACTGGCAGGTGATCTACCGCGCGCCCCTGACCTTCAGCGTGAACATGCCCGGCCAGCACCTGAACTATCGCGTCACCGCGCTTGAGAGCAGCCCATGACCGCCTACCTCAATGCCCTGGGGATCATCTGCGCCCTAGGCCGCGGCCAGCAGGCCGTGCGGCGCAATCTGTTTGCCGGGGATTGCTCGGGTATGCGCGCCGAGAGCGGCTGGGTGCCCGAGCGAGTACTGCCGGTGGGCAGCGTGCCTGGCGAACTGGCGCCACTGCCGCCGCACCTGGCCCAGCAGAGCAGTCGCAATAATCAGCTGTTGCTGGAGGCCGCCTTGCAGATCGAAGGCCCGATCCGGCAGGCGATCGACACCTTTGGCGCCTCGCGTATCGGTGTGGTGCTGGGTACCAGCACCTCGGGCATTGATGAAGCCAGTCGCGGCATCGCCCATTACCTGCGCGAAGGGCAGTTCCCCGAGGCCTATGACTACCGGCAACAGGAACTCGGCGCCCCGGCCAACTTCCTCGCCGACTGGCTGCAACTGAGCGGCCCGGCCTATGTGATTTCCACCGCCTGCACCTCCAGCGCCCGCGCAATGATGAGCGCACGCCGCCTGCTGGACCTGGGCCTGTGCGATGCGGTGCTGTGTGGCGGGGTCGATAGCCTGTGCAAGCTGACCCTCAATGGCTTTACCTCGCTGGAAGCGGTCTCCAGCGAACGCTGCAACCCGTTTTCGGTGAACCGCAACGGCATCAATATCGGCGAGGCGGCGGTGCTGTTCCTGATGAGCAAAACCCCGGCGCCCATCGCCCTGCTGGGTAGCGGCGCCAGTTGCGATGCGCACCATATTTCTGCGCCGGAACCCAGCGGCAAGGGCGCATTGCAGGCCATGCGCAAGGCCCTGGCCAGCGCGAAACTGGCGCCGGCGCAGATCGGTTACCTGAACCTGCACGGCACCGCCACCCAGCATAACGACGCCATGGAAAGCCTGGCCGTGGCAAGCCTGTTCCCCGCCGGTGTAGCCTGTTCCTCGACCAAGCCCATGACCGGCCATACCCTCGGCGCCGCCGGGGCGCTGGAAGCGGCATTCTGCTGGCTGAGCCTGATGGAAGGTGCTGTGCCGCCCCATATCTGGGACGGCCAAGCCGACCCGGCGCTGCCCGCCCTGCGCTGGGCCAAGGTCGGCGACCTCCTGGAAAAACGCTGCCTGATGAGTAACTCGTTTGCCTTCGGCGGCAATAACGTCAGCCTGATTATCGGAGACGCCCTATGAGCCATTGGCCACTCGCCGAACTGCTGCCCCACGCCGGGGACATGATCCTGATCGACCAGGTGTTGGCGTTCGATGAAGAACAGATCCGCACCCGCGTCACCGTCAAGCCCGGCGGCCTGTTCAACCGCCCTGACGGCAGCCTGCCGGCCTGGGTCGGCGTCGAGTTGATGGCGCAAAGCGTGGCCGCCTATGCCGGCTGCCGCGCACGCCAGAACGGCGAAGCAGTGGAGTTGGGCTTCCTGCTGGGCACGCGCAAATTCGAATGCAATGTCGAGCACTTTCCCACCGGCAGCGAACTGACCATCCACGGCCTGCGCTCCCTGGAAGACGACAACGGCATGGGTGTGTTCGAATGCCACCTGACCGGCGACGGGATCCAGGCCAGCGCCCGCCTGAACGTATTTCGACCGCCCCAGGCGGCCAACTATTTAGCTGAATCGAAGGACACGCGTCATGACTGAATCCGTACTGGTCACCGGCTCCAGCCGGGGTATCGGCCGCGCTATCGCCCTGCGCCTGGCCCAGGCCGGCCATGACATTGTGCTGCATTGCCGCAGCGGCCGCGCCGAGGCAGATGCCGTACAGGTCGAAGTCGAGGCCCTGGGCCGCAAGGCGCGGGTACTGCAATTCGACGTGGCGGACCGGGCCACCTGCAAGCAGATCCTTGAAGCCGACGTAGAAGCCCACGGTGCCTATTACGGCGTGGTGCTGAATGCCGGGCTGACCCGCGATGGCGCGTTCCCGGCGTTGTCGGAAGACGACTGGGACGTGGTGATGCGTACCAATCTCGATGGTTTCTATAACGTGCTACACCCAGTGATGATGCCGATGATCCGGCGTCGTGCGGCCGGGCGCATTGTATGTATTACCTCGGTCTCGGGGCTGATCGGCAACCGTGGCCAGGTCAACTACAGCGCGTCCAAGGCCGGCCTGATCGGCGCCGCCAAGGCCCTGGCCATTGAGCTGGGCAAGCGCAAGATCACCGTCAACTGCGTGGCCCCGGGCCTGATCGACACGGCAATGCTCGATGAGAATGTGCCGGTGGAAGAGCTGATGAAAATGATCCCCGCGCAACGCATGGGCACCCCCGAAGAGGTCGCCAGTGCGGTGAACTTCCTGATGTCAGCCGAAGCCGGCTACATCACCCGCCAGGTCCTGGCCGTGAACGGGGGCCTGTGCTGATGAAACGTGTGGTAGTCACCGGCATGGCCGGCATGACCTCCCTGGGCAGCGACTGGGACACCATCGTCGCCAACTTCCGCGCCCGGCGCAGCGGTATCCGGCGCATGGACGAGTGGGATCGCTTCAGCGAACTGAACACCCGCCTGGCCGGGCCGATTGACGACTTTGTGGTGCCCGCCCACTGGACCCGCAAACAATTGCGCAGCATGGGCCGGGTCTCGCGCCTGGCGGTGTGGGCCGCCGAGCAGGCGTTGCAAGACGCCGGCCTGCTGGGCGATGCGTCGATCAAGGATGGGCGCATGGGTGTGGCCTGCGGCTCATCCACCGGCAGCACCGACGAGATCAAGGCATTCGGCAATATGCTGCTCAACTCGGTGGCCGAGGGTCTGAACGCCAACTCCTACGTGCGCATGATGCCGCACACCACGGCGGCCAATATCAGCATCTTTTTTGGCCTCACCGGGCGCCTGATCCCCACGTCCAGCGCGTGTACCAGTGGCAGCCAGGGCATCGGCTATGCCTATGAAGCGATCAAGTTCGGCCGCCTGCCACTGATGCTCGCCGGTGGCGCCGAAGAACTGTGCCCCACCGAAGCCATGGTGTTTGACGCGCTCTACGCCACCAGCCTGAAAAACGACGCGCCGCAAACCAGCCCACGGCCCTACGACAGCGGTCGCGACGGCCTGGTGATCGGCGAAGGCGGCGGCATGCTGGTGCTTGAGGAGCTGGAACATGCCCTGGCCCGTGGTGCGCATATCCATGCCGAAATCGTTGGTTTTGGCAGCAACGCCGACGGCCAGCACACCACGCGACCTGAACAGACCACCATGCGCCGCGCCATGGAGCTGGCCCTCGAAGATGCCGGCCTGGCGCCGGATGCCATCGGTTATGTGAACGGCCACGGCACCGCCACCGAACAAGGTGACATTGCCGAAACCCTGGCCACCAGCAGCCTGTTCGGCAGCCGCATGCCCATCAGCTCGCAGAAGAGTTTCCTCGGCCATACCCTGGGCGCCTGCGGGGCGCTGGAGTCGTGGTTCAGCATCGAGATGATGAACCGCGACCAGTACGTGCCGACCTTCAACCTCGATCAAGTGGACCCGCGCTGCGGCGAGCTGGATTACCTGCGCGGCGAGTTCCGCCAGATGCACAACGACTACGTGATGAACAACAACTTTGCCTTTGGCGGCGTCAACACGTCGCTGATCTTTCGCCGCTGGCAGTAAGCCTTTTATTTGATTGGAGAGAACGCAATGTCTTCGTTGCTACGCGCCACCCTTATCGCCCTGACGCTGCTGACCGCTGCCGGCTGCACCAGCAAGCCGGTGCTCAACACCCAGCACGCGCTTGCCGCCAACGAGCAGGTCAGTGAAGAGAAAATGAAACAGAGCATCCTCACCGCCCTGGACAAGCGCAACTGGACCGTGCAACGCGCCGACCCACGCCTGATCCAGGCCCAGATCAACGTGCGCAACCGCTACTACGCCGAAATCGACATTCGCTACACCGGCACCAGCTACGCCATCACGTATCGCGACAGCCAGGAACTGGGCTACAAGAACGGCAAGATCCATCGCAACTACAACCGCTGGGTGAGCATGCTCGACCGCGACATCATGGCCGCGTTGCGCTCTAACGGCGCCGCGCAAGCGGGTACCGCGGCGCAGTTGTTCAAGGAGACGGGGACGTCGAAGCAGAACTGATCGGCGCCTGAAAAACCGGCATCTACCTTGCACCAGAAACGACAAAGGGCGCCTTTCGGCGCCCTCTTCACAAGCAGGCTGGCTTGGCCTTAACAGCTAAAAACTGCTCACTGGAAAGTTCAGCGATTTTGTAAGTTCGTTTGCCATGCCGATCCTTACGCTTGATTCGATCAAGTCGTCCAAGGCTGACGGTGGCAACGCTGTCGCATTTCGCCCAGCACACTGGGTTAGCTTTCAAGCTGCAAGTGGTGTGCGAGTACCGTCTGCGGCGCCGTGGTACTTAGGGGCACAACCGTTACCAACAGCTTATTGGTCCTGTGCCTGCGTATCACAATGACGGGTCTGATCTTGATGATTTCCGGCACCTCATAGCCTCGAAAATCACGAATCAACACACTGCCTTCTTTGGGCTGATAGAGAAGTGTCATCCATGTCACTCAGTGAAAAACAAACGGTTCCGGTACCTGATATGTGAACGCCGCTACACCAACGCCTTACGCGTCAGCAGCTCGACAAACGCCTTGGCCATGGGTGACTGCTGGTCCTTGCGCTGAACCAGCCACACTGCCGTTACCGCCTCCGGGTCGAGCAAGGTGCGGTAGACCACACCGTCGATGCGGATGCGCTGGTATGACGCCGGCAACACCGACACTCCCAACCCCGCCGCCACCAGGCCGATGATGGTCATGGCCTCGCCCGCCTCCTGGGCGAAGTGCGGGCTGAAACCGGCATCGCGGGCCAGGTTGATCAACTGTGCGTACAAACCACTCCCGTAGGCCCGTGGGAAGAATACGAAGGGTTCTTCAGCCAACTGCGTCAGGTGCAAACCGCGCTCGCTGCCTTGCGCCAACGGATGCCCGGCACTGAGTACCGCCACCAGGGGCTCACGCATCAGCTCTACGACACTCAATGCATCGGGCAATGGCAACGGGCGCATCAAGCCGACCTGGATCGTTTCGTCCCCCAGCGCATCAGCCACCTCGGTGCTGCTCATCTCCTGCAAATTCAAATGCACTGCCGGGAAGGCCTGGCGAAAAGCAAAAATCGCCTGTGGGATGCTGGAGTTGAACGGCGCCGAAGAGGTGAAGCCAATCTTCAGTTCCCCCAGCTCCCCCAACTGCGCCCGGCGTGCCACATCCGCAGCCTTGTCGACCTGGGCCAGTACCAGGCGGGCTTCCGTGAGGAACAAGCGCCCGGCCTCGCTCAGCTCGACCCGACGATTGGTGCGTTCGAACAACCGGGCGCCGACCTCCTGCTCCAGCGCCTGGATCTGCTGGCTCAAGGGCGGCTGAGAGATGCCCAGGACCTGGGCGGCCCGGCCGAAATGCAGCTCTTCAGCCACGGCGATGAAGTAGCGCAAGTGGCGCAATTCCATGAAAACCTCATTAGGTCGTAAAAGCTATCAAACAGGTCGAACAATATATTGGAAAGAATCATTAGCCAGCTATATTCTTTTTGCATGGCCAGTCCTGGCTGCCTTTGCTTCCCGAGGTCCCGCGTGAAAGCTGCCGTCGCTCCGCTTGCCCAAGAACGTCCGCCCACTGCCCTGGATGAGGTGGTGGCGCAACTCAACGACGTGTACATCGAAAAAGGTACGCCGTTGTTTATGCGTACAGTGCTGGCGCTGTTTTCCGGGGGCTTTGCCACCTTTGCCCTGCTGTATTGCGTACAGCCGATGATGCCGGTGCTGTCCCACGAATTTTCCATCAACGCCGCGCAGAGCAGCCTGATCCTCTCCGTCTCCACCGCGATGCTCGCCTTTGGCCTGCTGATCACCGGGCCGATTTCCGACCGCCTGGGGCGCAAACCGGTGATGGTCACCTCGCTGTTCTGCGCAGCCGTGTGCACCATCGCCAGCGGCCTGATGCCGACCTGGGAAGGCATCCTGTGGATGCGCGCGCTGCTCGGTCTGTCCCTCAGTGGCCTGGCGGCCGTGGCCATGACCTACCTCAGCGAAGAGATCCACCCGCAGCACATCGGCCTGGCCATGGGCCTGTACATCGGCGGCAACGCGATTGGGGGCATGAGCGGGCGCCTGATCACTGGCGTGTTGATCGACTTTGTCAGCTGGCACACGGCAATGCTGATCATCGGCGCACTGGCGCTGATTGCGGCGACGGTGTTCTGGAAGATCCTGCCGCCCTCGCGCAACTTCCGCGCCAGCAGCCTCAAGCCGCGCAACCTGATCAACGGTTTCGTCATGCACTTCAAGGATGCCGGCCTGCCCTGGCTGTTTCTTGAGGCCTTTGTGTTGATGGGGGCGTTTGTCACGCTGTTCAACTACATCGGCTACCGCTTGCTGGCCGATCCCTATGACCTGAGCCAGGCGGTGGTGGGCCTGCTGTCGGTGGTGTACCTGTCGGGCATCTACAGCTCGGCGAAGATTGGCTCGCTGGCCGACCGCCTCGGCCGCCGTCGCGTACTCTGGGCCACGATTGTGCTGATGCTGGCCGGCATCACCCTGACCCTGTTCAGCCCGCTGCCACTGATCATCATCGGCATGCTGATCTTCACCTTCGGCTTCTTCGGCGCCCACTCGGTAGCCAGCAGTTGGATCGGCCGCCGCGCCCTGAAAGCCAAGGGGCAGGCGTCGTCGCTGTACCTGTTCAGCTATTACGCAGGGTCGAGCATTGCCGGGACGGCCGGTGGGTTTTTCTGGCATTACGCCGGATGGAACGGGATTGGCGGGTTTATCATCGCGCTGCTGATCGTGGCGCTGCTGGTGGCGTTGAAACTGGCCAAGTTGCCACCGCTCAAACTGTAGGCGCTGGCTTGCCAGCGATGTGGCCCGAAGAATCACCACAAGGCTCAGGCATGTCATCGCCGGCAAGCCGGCTCCTACAACAATCGTCAGCTAATAAAAAACCGGCCTGAGCCGGTTTTTTATTAGCTGATGCTTACTCGTGATACTGCGCCGACAACTCATGCACCGCACGCAGGAACGCGCCTGCATGCTCTGGGTTCACTTCCGGGGTGATGCCATGGCCGAGGTTGAACACGTGGCCGCTGCCCTTGCCGTAGCTGGCGAGGATGCGGCCCACTTCGGCGCGGATCGCTTCCGGCTTGGCGTAGAGCACGGTCGGGTCCATGTTGCCTTGCAGGGCCACCTGGTTGCCGACGCGGCGACGGGCTTCGCCCAGGTCGCAGGTCCAGTCCAGGCCCAGCGCATCGGCGCCCGCATCAGCGATGCTTTCCAGCCACAGACCGCCACCCTTGGTGAACAGGATCACCGGCACTTTGCGGCCTTCGTGTTCGCGGATCAGGCCACTGACGATTTTGCGCATGTAGGCCAGGGAGAACTCCTGGTATGCCGCCGCCGACAGGTTGCCGCCCCAGGTGTCGAAGATCTGCACCGCTTGCGCGCCGGCCATGATCTGGCCGTTGAGGTAGGACACGACCGACTGCGCCAGCTTGTCCAGCAGCAAGTGCATGGCGTGTGGGTTGTCGTAGAGCATGGCCTTGGTCTTGCGGAAGTCTTTCGACGAACCGCCTTCGACCATATAGGTGGCCAGGGTCCACGGGCTGCCGGAGAAGCCGATCAGCGGTACGCGGCCATTGAGTTCACGGCGGATGGTGCTGACGGCGTCCATCACGTAACCGAGGTCTTTGTGTGGGTCCGGGATCGGCAGGGCTTCGATGTCGGCCAGGGTGCTGATCACTTTCTTGAAGCGTGGACCTTCGCCGGTTTCAAAGTACAGGCCTTGGCCCATGGCATCGGGGATGGTCAGGATATCGGAGAAAAGAATGGCCGCATCCAGTTGTGGATAGCGGTCCAGCGGCTGCATCGTGACTTCGCAGGCGAACTCCGGGTTCATGCACAAGCTCATGAAATCGCCCGCGTTGGCGCGGCTGGCGCGGTACTCCGGCAGGTAGCGACCGGCTTGACGCATCATCCACACGGGGGTGACGTCTACGGGTTGCTTGAGCAGGGCACGAAGGAAACGGTCGTTCTTGAGGGCAGTCATGTCGGCATCCGCAAAAAAAGTGCGGGCATTTTCTCAGAGCCGGACGCAAAAGGCACGGTTACAGGTCAGCCTTTTGTCTATCGGGTCAATTTGTCGCGGACATGAAAGCACCGCAAAACAAATGTGGGAGCGGGCTTGCTCGCGAATGCGGGTTGTCAGTGGACATATCTGGTCACTGTTAGATCGCATTCGCGAGCAAGCCCGCTCCCACATTTTTGATCCCATTCCAGGGGGATCAGTATTAGACCTGCAAGTAGTCCAGGATGCCCTCGGCGGCGTTGCGGCCTTCGAAGATCGCCGTCACCACCAGGTCAGAGCCGCGCACCATATCGCCACCGGCGAAGATTTTCGGGTTGCTGGTCTGGTGCTTGTACTGGCCTTGTTCCGGGGCCACGACGCGGCCCTGGCTGTCGGTCTGGATCTGGAACTGCTCGAACCACGGCGCCGGGCTTGGGCGGAAGCCGAAAGCGATGACCACGGCGTCAGCCGGGATGATCTCTTCGGAACCCGGGATCGGCTCGGGGCTGCGGCGGCCCCGGGCGTCCGGTTCGCCGAGACGGGTCTCGACCACCTTCACGCCTTCGACGCGGTCTTCACCGACAATCGCGATCGGCTGGCGGTTGTAGAGGAATTTCACGCCTTCTTCCTTGGCGTTCTTCACCTCTTTGCGCGAGCCCGGCATGTTGGCCTCGTCACGGCGATAGGCACAGGTCACCGACTTGGCGCCCTGGCGGATCGACGTGCGGTTGCAGTCCATCGCGGTGTCACCACCGCCCAGTACCACGACCTTCTTGCCTTTCATGTCGACGAAATCTTCCGGCGACTTTTCAAAGCCCAGGTTGCGGTTGACGTTGGCGATCAGGAAGTCGAGCGCGTCATACACGCCCGGCAGGTCCTCACCGGCAAAGCCGCCCTTCATGTAGGTGTAGGTGCCCATGCCCATGAATACCGCATCGTATTCTTCGAGCAGTTGCTCCATGGTGATGTCTTTGCCGATTTCGGTGTTGAGTCGGAACTCGATACCCATACCGGTGAAGACTTCGCGGCGATTACTCAGCACGGTCTTTTCCAGCTTGAACTCGGGGATGCCGAAGGTCAGCAGGCCACCGATTTCCGGGTTCTTGTCGAACACCACCGGGGTCACACCGCCACGCACCAGCACGTCAGCACAACCCAGGCCCGCCGGGCCCGCGCCGATAATCGCCACGCGCTTGCCGGTCGGCTTGACCTTGGACATGTCCGGGCGCCAGCCCATGGCGAACGCGGTGTCGGTGATGTACTTCTCCACCGAGCCGATGGTCACCGCACCAAAGCCGTCGTTGAGGGTGCAGGCACCCTCGCACAGACGATCCTGGGGACACACCCGGCCGCAGACTTCCGGCAGGGTGTTGGTCTGGTGCGACAGCTCGGCGGCGGCGAGGATATTGCCCTCGGCCACCAGCTTGAGCCAGTTGGGAATGAAGTTGTGCACCGGGCACTTCCATTCGCAATACGGGTTACCGCACCCCAGGCAGCGGTGGGCCTGATCGGCCGAGTGCTGGGGTTTGAAGGGCTCGTAGATCTCCACGAACTCTTTCTTGCGTTGACGCAACAGTTTCTTCTTCGGATCTTTGCGCCCGACATCGATGAACTGGAAGTCGTTATTCAGACGTTCAGCCATGTTAAAACCTCATCAAACTCTTCAGGCGCATATCACTGCGGGTTGGCACGGATGCTGGAAAGCAACGATTTCAGGTTGGCAGCCTTGGGCTTGACCAGCCAGAAACGACGCAGGTAATCATCGAGGTTCTCGGCGAGGTTACGACCCCATTCGCTGCCGGTTTCCTCGACGTACTCGTCCAGCACGTGCTGCAAGTGGTTCCGGTAGGACTCCATGGCCTCGCCGCTGATCCGCTGGATCTCGACCAACTCGTGGTTGACCTTGTCGACGAAGGTGTTGTCCTGGTCCAGCACGTAGGCGAAACCGCCAGTCATGCCCGAACCGAAGTTGTAACCGGTCTTGCCCAAGACGCAGACGAAACCACCGGTCATGTACTCGCAGCAGTGATCGCCAGTGCCTTCGACCACGGTGTGGGCACCGGAGTTACGCACGGCGAAACGCTCGCCGGCCGTACCGGCAGCGAACAGCTTGCCACCGGTAGCGCCGTACAAGCAGGTGTTGCCGATGATGGCACTGTCCTGGGTCTTGTAGATGCTACCCGCTGGCGGAACGATCACCAGCTTGCCGCCGGTCATGCCCTTGCCCACGTAGTCGTTGGCGTCGCCTTCGAGGTACATGTGCAGGCCGCCGGCGTTCCACACGCCAAAGCTCTGGCCCGCAGTACCCTTGAAGCGGAAGGTGATCGGCGCCTTGGCCATGCCCTGGTTGCCGTGTTTGCGGGCGATTTCGCCGGAGATCCGCGCGCCGATGGAACGGTCGCAGTTGCAGATATCCAGGGCGAACTCGCCACCGCTGGCGTCATTGATCGAGGAGCCGGCCATGTCGACCATTTTCTCGGCCAACAGGCCTTTGTCGAACGGCGGGTTGCGATCCACCTGGCAGAATTGTGGCTTGTCTGCCGGGATGTGATCGCTGCCCAACAGCGGCGTCAGGTCCAGGTGCTGTTGCTTGGCGGTCTGGCCTTCGAGGATGTCCAGCAGATCGGTACGCCCGATCAGCTCTTCCAGGGAGCGCACGCCGAGCTTGGCCAGCCATTCACGGGTTTCTTCGGCGACGTAGGTGAAGAAGTTCACCACCATGTCGACGGTGCCGATGTAGTGATCCTTGCGCAGCTTCTCGTTCTGCGTGGCCACGCCGGTCGCGCAGTTGTTCAGGTGGCAGATGCGCAAGTATTTGCAGCCCAGGGCGATCATCGGTGCGGTACCGAAGCCAAAGCTTTCGGCGCCGAGGATCGCGGCCTTGATCACGTCGAGGCCGGTTTTCAGGCCTCCGTCGGTCTGCACCCGGACCTTGCCGCGCAGGTCGTTGCCGCGCAGGGTCTGGTGAGTCTCGGCCAGGCCCAGCTCCCACGGTGCACCGGCGTACTTGATCGAGGTCAGCGGCGAAGCGCCGGTGCCGCCGTCGTAGCCGGAGATGGTGATCAGGTCAGCATAGGCCTTGGCCACGCCAGCGGCGATGGTGCCGACGCCGGCTTCCGCGACCAGCTTCACCGAGACCAGGGCCTGCGGGTTGACTTGCTTGAGGTCGAAAATCAGCTGCGACAAGTCTTCAATCGAGTAGATGTCGTGGTGCGGCGGCGGCGAAATCAGGGTCACGCCCGGCACTGCATAACGCAGCTTGGCGATCAGACCGTTGACCTTGCCGCCTGGCAGTTGGCCGCCCTCACCGGGCTTGGCACCCTGGGCGACTTTGATCTGCAGCACTTCGGCGTTGACCAGGTATTCCGGGGTTACGCCGAAACGGCCAGTGGCGACCTGCTTGATTTTCGAACTCTTGATGGTGCCGTAGCGCGCCGGGTCTTCGCCACCTTCGCCGGAGTTGGAACGCGCACCCAGGCGGTTCATGGCTTCGGCCAGGGCTTCGTGGGCCTCGGGAGACAAGGCGCCCAGGGAGATACCGGCAGAGTCGAAACGCTTGAGGATCGACTCCAGTGGTTCGATTTCGCTGATAGCCAACGGCGTGTCCAGGGTTTTCACCTGGAACAGGTCGCGGATCATCGACACCGGGCGGTTATCCACCAGCGCGGTGTATTCCTTGAACTTGGCGTAGTCGCCCTGCTGCACAGCGGCTTGCAGGGTGCTGACCACGTCCGGGTTGTAGGCGTGGTATTCGCCACCGTGCACGAACTTGAGCAGGCCACCTTGCTGGATCGGCTTGCGCGCGCTCCAGGCCTCCAAGGCCAGGGCTTTCTGCTCGGCTTCGATATCGACGAAACGCGCGCCCTTGATGCGGCTTGGCACGCCACGGAAACTCAGCTCGCAGACTTCTTCCGACAGGCCGATGGCCTCGAACAACTGCGCGCCACGGTAAGAGGTGACGGTGGAGATGCCCATCTTCGACAGGATCTTCAGCAAGCCCTTGGTGATGCCTTTACGGTAGTTCTTGAATACCTCGTAGAGGTCACCCAACACTTCACCGGTACGGATCAGGTCACCCAGCACTTCGTACGCGAGGAACGGGTAAACGGCCGAGGCGCCAAAGCCGATCAGCACCGCAAAGTGGTGCGGGTCGCGGGCGGTGGCGGTTTCGACGAGGATGTTGGAGTCGCAGCGCAGGCCTTTTTCGGTCAGGCGATGGTGCACCGCGCCGGTAGCCAGGGACGCGTGGATCGGCAGCTTGCCCGGGGCGATATGGCGGTCGGTCAGCACGATCTGGGTACGACCGGCGCGCACGGCTTCTTCAGCCTGATCGGCGACGTTGCGCACAGCGGCTTCCAGGCCGAGGCTCTCGTCGTAGTTCAGGTCGATGATCTGCCGGTCGAAGCCTGGACGCTCCAGGGTCATCAGCGAACGCCACTTGGCCGGGGAAATCACCGGCGAGCTGAGGATCACGCGCGAAGCGTGCTCTGGCGATTCCTGGAAGATATTGCGCTCGGCACCGAGGCACACTTCCAGGGACATGACGATGGCTTCACGCAGCGGGTCGATCGGCGGGTTGGTGACCTGGGCGAACTGCTGGCGGAAATAGTCGTACGGCGTGCGCACGCGCTGGGACAGCACGGCCATCGGCGTATCGTCGCCCATGGAGCCGACCGCCTCGTAGCCTTGCTCGCCGAGTGGGCGCAGCACCTGGTCGCGCTCCTCGAACGTGACCTGGTACATCTTCATGTACTGCTTGAGCTGGTCGACGTCATAGAACGCCGAACCGTGGTCGTTGTCTTCCATGGTCGCCTGGATACGCAGGGCGTTCTTGCGCAGCCATTGCTTGTACGGGTGACGCGACTTCAAGCGGTTGTCGATGGCATCGGTGTCGAGGATCTGCCCGGTTTCGGTGTCCACGGCAAGGATCTGACCAGGGCCGACGCGGCCTTTGGCAATCACGTCTTCAGGCTGGTAGTTCCACACGCCAACTTCCGAAGCCAGGGTGATGAAGCCGTTGGTGGTGGTCACCCAACGCGCCGGGCGCAGGCCGTTACGGTCGAGCAGGCACACCGCGTAGCGACCATCGGTCATGACCACGCCGGCCGGGCCGTCCCACGGTTCCATGTGCATCGAGTTGTACTCATAGAACGCCCGCAGATCGGGGTCCATGGTCTCGACGTTCTGCCACGCAGGCGGAATGATCATGCGCACGCCACGGAACAAGTCGATGCCGCCGGTGACCATCAGTTCGAGCATGTTGTCCATGCTCGAGGAGTCGGAACCCACACGGTTGACCAGTGGGCCGAGTTCTTCGAGGTCCATCAGGTCGTTGGCGAACTTGGTGCGACGGGCCACGGCCCAGTTGCGGTTGCCGGTGATGGTGTTGATCTCGCCGTTATGGGCGAGGAAGCGGAATGGCTGGGCCAGCGGCCATTTCGGCAGGGTATTGGTGGAGAAGCGCTGGTGGAACACGCAGATCGCGGTTTGCAGGCGCTCATCACTCAGGTCCGGATAGAAGGCGGTCAAGTCCGCCGGCATCATCAGGCCTTTATAAATGATGGTCTTGTGGGAAAAGCTGCAGATGTAGTGATCGGTGTCCAGGGCGTTGGCCACGGACGAACGGCGACGCGAGGTGAACAGCTTGATCGCCATGTCCTGGTCGCTCAGGCCGTCGCCTGCGATAAACACTTGTTCGATCTGCGGCAGGCGCTCATGGGCCAGGCGGCCGAGCACGCTGGTGTCGATCGGCACTTTGCGCCAGCCAACGAGTTGCAGGCCGGCGGCGAGGATCTCGCGGTTCATGTTCTCGCGAGCGGCCTCGGCTTTGACCGGGTCCTGGTTGAAGAACACCATGCCCACCGCGTATTGCTTGGGCAAATCGGCACCGAAGGTTTCCTTGGCGACAGCGCGCAGGAACAGGTCGGGCTTTTGAATCAGCAAGCCACAACCGTCACCGGTTTTGCCGTCGGCGTTGATCCCACCGCGGTGGGTCATGCAGGTCAGGGCCTCGATGGCCGTTTGCAGAAGGGTATGACTGGGTTCGCCCTGCATATGGGCTATCAGGCCGAAACCACAGTTATCCTTGAATTCGTCGGGTTGGTACAGACCTGCTTTCATAGACACTTTCTCACCAGGCTGCCTCTTATTTCGAGGCAAATTTCTTTTCAATTCAACCGGTTACCTTCCACGCCGAACGTACGCCGGCTTAGCGGGGGCAAAAGGGAGGTCATTGTACACACCGACACAGACGCCCACAAATTTGGCGACGAACTGTCGCAAATCTATGTCGCATTTATGAAAGGTTTAAAGCGATATGCTGTGCTAGTCAAAACTTTTTTAATTCTGACTGCTACTACTCAAAAGCCACTGTGGCGCAGACACCACAAAGCGCGCGACCTTCAGGGCTGCACGCTGTTGTAGTTTTTTTGAGGTGCTGGGAGGGCGACCTGGGTAAGGTCGCCGGTTCTTCAGCGAGTTGTTGCGAGTTCTTGTTGAACGCTGGCAACAGTGCGAGGCCAAGGTTTACCAGCCTGGACCTTCGCTGGCAAGGCTTTGATAGCGGAATCGGCAGCCGCACGGCTCGGGAAACTGCCGTAGGTGATCACGTAGAGAGGCTTGCCGTTGAGCACTTTCTTGAAGTAACGGTACTCGCCGCCGTGCTCTTTGACGAACGCCTGGGCGTTGCCTTCGGAGCTGGTGCCGAGGATCTGCACCACATAGTTCTTGGCCGGTTGGCTACCGTACCAGCCGCTGCCGGCAGCTGCCTTGGCCACGGTCACCGGTTTTTCAGCAGGCTTGGCGGCTGGCGCGGGCTTGGCCACCGGGGCTGGCGTCGGCTTGACCACTGGCGCCGGGGCTGGCTTGGCGGTGGCAACCTGGGTCGGCGCAGGCGTTGGCTTGGCCGCCGGCACAGGTGCCGGGCTGGCTGTTTCACCAGGTGGCGGAGCTACGGTGGTAACGGTCGGCGGCGTGGCGCTGGAGCCTTCTACCGGTACACCGTCGTCGCCTTCGGAGATGGCGCCGGCCTCTTCTGCCAACGGGCCACGCATGACCGGCTGGCCAACCATCGGCAGGTTGGTAGGCTGGCCGGAACCGGCAAACTCAACGGCAGGTGCGCCATTGGTGGTGGGCTTGCCCAGTGGCAGTTGTGCCTGCTCGGTAGGCGCGCCTGGTGCGGTCGGTGCCTTGCTGCGGCCAGGAATCAACCAGGCGGCGGCTACGGCAACCACGACAACGGCAGAAATCGCCAGTACGTGTTTCTTCGGCATGGTGAACCCCATCTTTGGACGCTTAACCGCAGAGCGGCTGGCAATCATGGCTTCGATCATTGCATCGCGGGCAACCTGGTTGATGGTGCCAGGCCAGCCGTCGGAGCTTTCGTGAATATCAGAGATCTGCTGGGCAGAGAAAAGTTCGATGCCCTGGCCGGCACCTTCAAGGCGCTGGGCCAGGTACTCGCGGGTTTCTTCTTCTTCGTAGGGCTGCAATTCGATGACGTGAAACAGCTCTTGCTCGCCACTGAGCTGCTCCAGATCGGCAATCAGCGACGCCTCACCGAACAGGAAGACATGGGGACGACCTTCCGGCGTACCCGCCGCCAGGGCCAGCAACGCTTCCAGGGCGGACTCGTCGAGCTGCTCGGCATCGTCCACCAGCAGGTAGACTTCCTGGCCGGTCAGGCCCAACTGCACCACTTGCTTGAGAATGGCGGTGGGCTCGGCATTCGCCACGTCCAGCGCCTGGGCAACCTGGCGCAGCACGCCTGCCGCATCGCCGGCACCACGGGCGGAAACCACCACGCTCTGCACCGATTGCTTGTTGGTGCTGGCCACCAGGGCCTGGCGCAGCAAAGTCTTGCCGCTGCCCAGGGGGCCAGTGACCACCAGCAGCAACTGGCTATAGCGCGCCAGGTGATGCAACTGCCCGAGCACCGGCTTGCGCTGCGCAGGGAAAAACTTGAAACCGGGAACCCGTGGCGCAAAAGGGTCGTGGCTCAACTGGTAATGGCCGAGGAAAGCCTCGTCGGCATGCAAACTAGTCATCGGGATCTGGTTAACCTTTCAGCTGGGCCAGGGCGCGGTAATCCGCTCCCAGCGTGGCCTGTAGAATCTCTTTCGGATAATCGTCGGTCACTACCGCTTCGCCCATTCGGCGCAACAGCACCAGACGCAAACGACCATCGATCACTTTTTTGTCTATCGCCATATGTTCAAGGAAATCAGCCTCGGTCATCTCCTCAGGGGGGATGACCGGCAACCCGGCGCGCTGGAACAGGCGGATACCGCGATCACGCTCTTGGACACTGATCCAGCCCAGGCGTTGCGACATCTCCAACGCCATCACTGTGCCAGCCGCTACGGCCTCTCCATGCAACCAGACACCATAGCCCATGTGAGTTTCAATCGCATGGCCGAAGGTGTGGCCCAGGTTCAAGGTGGCACGCACACCAGACTCACGTTCGTCGGCATTGACCACCAGCGCCTTGGCCGCGCAGGAGCGGGAGATAGCTTCGGTCAGCGCCACCTGATCCAGGTTGCGCAAGGCATCGACGTGCTCTTCAAGCCAGGTCAGGAACGGCTCGTCGCAGATCAACCCGTACTTGATGACTTCCGCCAGGCCCGCCGACAGCTCGCGGGGCGGCAAGGTGTTGAGGGTAGCGGTGTCGATCAACACAGCATTGGGCTGGTAGAACGCGCCAACCATGTTTTTGCCCAGGGGATGGTTGATCCCGGTCTTGCCGCCCACCGACGAATCGACCTGGGACAGCAGGGTGGTCGGCACCTGGATAAAGTCCACACCACGCTGGTAACAGGCCGCCGCAAAACCGGCCATGTCGCCGATCACGCCGCCACCAAGGGCCACTACCGTGGTCCGCCGGTCGTGGCGCGCGGTGAGCAGGCCGTCAAAAATCAGCTGCAGGGTTTCCCAGTTCTTGAAGGCTTCGCCGTCGGGAAGAATCACCGAGATCACCGAATACGCCGCAAGGCTGCGACTCAGGCGCTCAAGGTAGAGCGGCGCCACGGTCTCGTTGGAGATGATCGCCACTTGTCGCCCGGCAATGTGCGGCGCGAGCAACTCGGGCTGGTCCAACAAACCCTCGCCAATATGGATCGGGTAGCTACGCTCGCCAAGATCGACCTTAAGTGTCTGCATGTGTCCCCGCGCTGAAGATGGAAGCAGGCATCCTGCCCTGTATTAACGTTGTCGGCACCGTCGAGATCGGACGCTGCCTGATGGCTCTACGCCACACCTCGGACGGCTGTAACGCGCTGCCGAGGATAGCGCATTTCGGCCCTGGCCTTAACGGGGCGGCAGTTGCTGCAGGCGCTCGAGAATGTCGATTACGACCATGCGCGGTGGCCGTTCATCGGTTTCCACCACCAGATCGGCGATTTCCCGATAAAGCGGATCGCGCAGCGCCAGCAAGTCCCGCAGGGTTTTCTCGGGGTTGGCGGTGCGCAGTAATGGCCGGTTGCGGTCACGTGCGGTGCGCCCGACCTGCTGCTCGACCGACGCATGCAAATAGATCACCCGACCGCCAGCATGCAGCGCCCGCCGATTTTCCTCGCGCATCACGGCGCCGCCGCCGGTGGCCAATACCACGCCATCGCAGCCGCACAGCTCGGCAATCATTGCCTGCTCGCGATCACGAAAGCCCAGCTCGCCTTCCTTATCGAAGATCCACGGGATATTGGCGCCCGTGCGCAATTCAATTTCCTTATCGGAGTCTTTGAATGGCAGGCGCAGCTCTTTGGCCAGCAAACGGCCGATGGTGCTTTTTCCAGCCCCCATCGGCCCTACAAGAATCAAATTTCGCACAGAATCAACGACTCACAGCAATCGCCTGGTTATTCATAATACGCGGAGTCAGGAATACCAGCAGCTCGGATTTTCTTTGGGCAACCACATCACGCCGGAAAAGGCGGCCAAGATACGGCACATCGCCCAAAAATGGCACTTTATCTACCACCTTGCTTTGGTTTTTGGAGAAAACCCCACCGAGGACGATGGTCTCGCCGTCCCTGACCAGAACCTTGGCGTTGACCTCGTTCTTCTTGATCGGCGGCACATCGTTGAGTTTGTTCAGGTAGTCGGGCTCATCCTTGGTCACCCGAACCTCCATGATCACCTGGTCATCGGGGGTGATTTGCGGCGTCACCTCCAGGGACAGCGAGGCTTCCTTGAACGAGACCGAGGTCGCCCCCTCAGACGTGGCTTCCTGGTAAGGAATCTCGGTGCCCTTGAGAATCCGCGCGGTTTCCTTGTTGGAGGTGACCACCTTGGGTTGGGAAATCACTTCGCCATTGCCGCCTTTTTCCATGGCCGTGAGTTCCAGGTCCAGCAGCACGTTATCGGTGATAAAGGCAATGCCCAGGCCGGAGTTCGGGCTGACCACGCCCAGGTCAACGAACGGTGAGCTATCGGGCGACTCGCCCTCACCGGACGGTTTTTTATCGACCCCACCCCCACTCCAATTACCTTTATTGCGCAGCAACCCGCTCCAGCGCACCCCCACGCTTTTGTCATAGTCGACATTGGCCTCGACTATCCGCGCCTCGATCATCACCTGGCGTACCGGCACATCCAACTGACTGACGATGCGCCGCAGCTCCTCCAGGCGCTCGCCCGTCTGGTAGGCGATGATGTTGTTGGTGCGGTCATCCACCGTCACCGAACCGCGCTCATCGGTCGCCCCCTCAAGCCCGGTCACCGACTGGAACAGCTTGGCCAGCTCAGACGCCTTGGCGTAATTGACTTGCAGCAGCTCCCGACGCAGTGGCGTCAGCTCGGTCATCAACTTGCGCGACTCCAGGGCCAGCAACTCCCGTGCGGCCAGTTCCTCGGCCGGGGCCACCAGCAGCACGTTGGCGGTCACCCGCCGGTCCAGGCCCTTGGCCTGCAACACCAGGTCCAGGGCCTGGTCCCACGGCACATCCTTGAGGCGCAGGGTTATCGAGCCTTGCACATCATCACCGGCCACCAGGTTGAGCCCGGCCACATCGGCAATCTGCTGCAAGACGGCGCGCACCTCAATGTCCTGAAAGTTGAGGGACAGCCTGTTGCCGGTAAATGGGCCACGCGCAGTGTTCAAGGGCGAACTACCGGGAGGAGGCAATTGAATCAGGTCGATTCGCTTGGGCACAGCCTCAGTCATCGGTGCTGTGAACGCTATCCATAGCGCCACACCGAAGGACGAAATAATCCTTTTCATTTTTTGCTTCCGTTATGAGTTCACGTTCAATACCAAAGTGCGCGGACGCTCAAGCCAGGCGCCCTCACCATCGGGGAAAAGCTCGACCAGCTCCAACTGCCCCTCATGGATCGCCACGACGCGCCCATGATCAGTCCCCAGGTAATCCCCCACCGCCAGGCGATGAACACCCGCCGCGCCGCGTAGCAGGGCAAACGTCTGCGCGCCCAGCGACAGGGTGCCGACCATCTGGAACTGATCCACGGCAAACCCTTCGAGAAACTGCCGGGGGCGGTCGAGGTCCGGCGCAGCTCCAGGCTTGCCGGTAGGACGACTGGCGGGCTGGTCCGGCGGCTGGAAGGGGTCACGCAGGGGTGGCGAACTGGAGACAAACCGTGGCCCCGGTCTCGCCACGGGCACCTCATCCGCCATAGGCAGCGCTTGCTGGCGAATCGTTTGCAACTCGTCATTCAGTGCCTGCAACTGCGGGTCACTGTCGCATCCAGCAAGCAATACCAGGCCCAGGCCCACAACCTTGAGACGGCTCATGGCAATGCTCCCTGGTCGCTGTACCTGTAGGTCTTGGCGAGCATCGTCAGGCTCAGCAATGCGCCGCCCTGGGGATCCGCAGGGCGAATGACAAAGTCATGCAGGGTAACGATCTGCGGCAACCCGGCCACGCCACTGACGAAGGCCAGGAGGTCATGATAGGTGCCGACCAGCTTGAGCTGCATCGGCCGCTCGACGAACACCGGCTGCACGTGCTCATCCAGCACACTGAGCTGCTCCACCAGCACCCCGCTGAGCTGCCCCAGCCGAGTGAAGTCGTCCAGCAGGCCGGGCATTTGCCTCAGCGTCGGCATTTGGCGCAACTGTTCAGTGAAGGCGGTGCGCAGGCTTTCAAGCTCGCGCACCACGCCGTCATGCTGCGCGGCTTGCCGGGCTTTGGCCGCAAACTGCTGGCGCAGGCTTATCTCTCCCGCTTCGTGACGCTGCAGAACCTCGCGCGCGCTGCTCAGGTAGACAGCATTCCCTACCATCAGCACCAGCAAGGCAAGCACCGCGCCCACCACAATCCGGCCAGCCAACGGCCAGTGGGCGGTGTTGCGGTACAGCGTAGAGAGTTGCGGGAGTGCCAGCCCTGACAGGCTGGACCCAAGGCTCACCGCGGCGTCTCCTGATGCTCCCCATGGTCCACCATCAACTGGAAGGCGCTGCCCGCACCGCCCTCCTCGGCCCGTACATGGCGCAGATTAGGCGCACGCAGGGTATTGGAGGCTTCCAGGCTACGCATCAGCCGGGTGACATCATCGCTGGACACCGCCGTACCAGTGACCTCCACCGATGTGCCACTGACGCTGACCTCGCTCAGTTGAACCCCATCTGGCATGGCGCGGGCCAACTGGTCGAGCAACTCCTGGCCCGATGTGCGATGGCCCTGGAGGTCTTCGACCACCTTCATCCGCTCCATCAGTTGCTGACGCTGCTCACGCAGTTCGTCGATGGTCTTGATACGCGAATCCAATACCGTGACTTGCTTGCTCAAGTGGTTGTTACGAGCCACCTGCCGATCAATCGCGCGGTCGATGACCCGGTCGGCCAGCCAGACGGCGACCAAGGCAATAGTGGTAATTGCCAACAGGAAAATCAGGAAAAATTTGCGACGGCGCTCAGCGCGTTCTTCACGCCAGGGTAAAAGGTTGATTCTTGTCATCAATCGAAACTCCTGAGGGCCAAACCGCAGGCGACCCGCAATCCCTGGGCATCAGCAGCCCATTGTGCACTATTGATCCCACTCCCCGGCGCTATCCGGGCGACCACCTGATCGGTCATCCGCGCCAGGGCAAACGCCTCTACATCCACTACTCGAGCAACCAGGCCGGCCATGGCCAACACCGCTTCGCGCGCTTCTACCTGCTCCTTGAGGCATGCCACAAGCAGCACATCAACATAACCGGGTTCACGACTCGATGGGCCCTGGACCTGAAAATCTATTGCAACCTCATCCAACGGATAAGGAATGTACTGGTCAGCTTCGCAGCGCAGGCGCTGCTCCATCTCGCCTGCTTCAAGCCCCGCCTCCAGCGCAACCACCCGGCTGATCACCGAAGGGCCCGCCACGGCAACCGCCGCATGGGCGACCTGGGTCTGCGCCCGGAACAATGCCTTGGAAAGGGTCTGCGCGACAACCTCCAGATCAACGATATTACTGTCGACTACCGCATGCCCCGGTAAAGCCTGGCTCGCATACGCGTGCACTGCATAGCCATCGCCGGCGCGGGCCAGCTCAAGAACCTTCACGCCGCTGTCCTGGATGTCCACACCCAGCACGGTATCGGCTTTTTGCCTGAAAAATCCCTTTCTCATAAAACTCCCTAAAGCTTTGCCTGTCTCAGGGCTGGTCAGTTCCGGGCTTGATGCATTCGGTCGGCTCGGTTGAGCGGCGCCCATGACGCCCCGAGGCGAAAAATGCTTTAATGCCCAGCGTTTTTTCCCGCTTTTTATCTGCAGGTCGGGTCGATACATCCTTAGTCATGCCTATCCCGACACCTAACCCATTCTTTTCTCTGGAAATCCAAAAGCCTTGATTCGTCTGCTGAAGTTTTTCGGGTACTCCTTCGTCGCTATCGTTTGCGGGCTGCTGCTCGTGTTCAGCGGCGCCTATCTCTACCTTAGTCCGGGATTGCCCTCGGTAGAGGCCCTGAGAAGTATCCAGTTGCAGATTCCTTTGCGGGTCTACAGCAGCGATGAAAAACTGATCGCGGAGTTCGGCGAAATGCGCCGCACCCCGATCCGTTTCGCCGACATTCCACCCAATTTCATCAATGCCCTGTTATCGGCCGAAGACGATAATTTTGCCAACCACTATGGCGTGGACCCCAGCAGCCTGGTGCGTGCAGCCACGCAGCTGGTAAAAAGCGGACACATTCAATCGGGCGGCAGCACCATCACCATGCAGGTGGCGAAGAACTTCTTCCTCACCAGCGAGCGCAGCTTCTCGCGCAAAGCCACGGAAATCCTCCTGGCGCTGCAGATCGAACGCCAACTGACCAAGGACGAAATCCTTGAGCTGTACGTCAACAAGATCTACCTGGGCAATCGGGCCTATGGGATCGAGGCAGCGTCCCAGGTGTACTACGGCAAGTCGATTCGTGATGCCAGCCTGGCACAAATGGCAATGATTGCCGGCCTGCCCAAGGCCCCGTCACGCTTTAACCCGCTGGCCAACCCGGCCCGCAGCAAGGAGCGTCGCGACTGGATCCTGGGGCGCATGTACAAGCTGGGCAAGATCGACCAGAGCGCCTATGAAAGCGCAGTGGCCGAGCCGTTGAATGCCAGCTACCACGTGCCGACGCCCGAGGTCAGCGCGCCGTATATCGCCGAAATGGCCCGCGCCGAAATGGTCGGCCGCTATGGCAGCGATGCCTACACCGAAGGTTTCCGTGTCACCACGACCATTCCGAGCAACTTGCAGGAAATCGCCAACCACGCGGTGCATGAGGGCCTGATCGCCTATGACCAGCGCCACGGCTACCGTGGGCCGGAATCGCGCCTGCCAGGCAAGACCCTGAGCGCCTGGACGGTTGAACTGGGCAAGCAGCGCTCCATCAGCGGCCTGGATCCGGCCATCGTCACCCAGGTTAAAAAAGATGGCGTGCAGGTCCTGACCCGCAGCGGCGAAGAACATGTGGCGTGGGACAGCATGAAGTGGGCCCGCCCTTTCCTGAACACCAACAGCATGGGGCCGATGCCCAAGCAGCCATCTGATGTGGCCCAGGTCGGCGACCTGATCCGCGTGCAGCGCCAGAAGGACGACAGCCTGAAATTCAGCCAGGTCCCGGTCGCCCAGGGCGCCCTGGTCTCCCTGGACCCGCAGAACGGTGCGATCCGCGCCCTGGTCGGTGGCTTCGCCTTCGAGCAGAGCAACTACAACCGCGCCACCCAGGCCAAGCGCCAGCCGGGCTCCAGCTTCAAACCGTTTGTCTACAGTGCCGCGCTGGATAACGGCTATACCGCCGCCAGCCTGGTCAACGACGCGCCTATCGTGTTTGTCGACGAGTACCTGGACAAGGTCTGGCGTCCGAAGAACGATACCAATACCTTCCTCGGTCCGATCCGCGTGCGCGAGGCGCTGTACAAGTCGCGCAACCTGGTGTCGATCCGCTTGCTGCAGGCGATGGGCGTGGGCAAGACCATCGACTACATGACCCGCTTCGGCTTCAACAAGCAGGACCTGCCGCCAAACCTGTCCCTGGCCCTGGGCACCGCGACCCTCACGCCAATGGAGATCGCCACCGGCTGGAGTGTGTTTGCCAACGGCGGCTACAAAGTCACGCCGTACCTGATCGACAAGATCGAAAGCCGCAACGGCGACACACTGTTTGTCGCCAACCCACCGAGCGTGCCCAACGGCGTCGCCGCCAGCGATGGCCTGGCTGCACCGGCCAACAGCGGTATCACCATCGAACCGACACCCGGTGCTGCACCCACTGATGCCACGCCGGCTCCAGCCGCACCAGCGGTGGCGGAGCGGATTGTCGATGGCCGCACCACCTATATTCTCACCAGCATGCTGCAGGACGTGATCAAGCGCGGCACCGGCCGCCGCGCCCTGGCCCTGGGCCGTACGGACCTGGCGGGCAAGACCGGTACCACCAACGAATCCAAGGACGCCTGGTTCTCCGGTTATAACGCCGACTACATCACCACCGTCTGGACCGGCTACGACCAGCCAGAAAGCCTCGGTCGCCGCGAATACGGCGGCACCGTCGCCCTGCCGATCTGGATGAGCTACATGGGCGGCGCCCTCAAGGACAAGCCGGCCCACACCCAGGCCGAGCCGGAAGGCATCCTCAGCCTGCGCATCGACCCGATCAGCGGCCGCGCCGCCGCACCGGGCACGCCAAATGCGTACTTTGAACTGTTCAAGAGCGAAGACACGCCGCCGTCGATGAATGAACTGGGCAATGGCGTGGCACCGGGCAGCCCGTTGCCGGCGGATGAATCTGCGCCGATCGACTTGTTCTGATAAACACAGATCCAACTGTGGGAGCGGTTTTGTGTGGGAGCGGGCTTGCCCGCGAAGACGTCGGCCCAGCAAACATTGATGTTGACTGAGCCACTGCTTTCGCGGGCAAGCCCGCTCCCACATTGGACGGTGCACACTCCCCCGTTTTGCAGCCACAAAAAAAGCCCCGACTCGCAAGAGCCGGGGCTTTTTGTTGGTGCGCTACAACGGCTTAGCCGTTGAACACATCATCCACGCTTTGCAGCGGGTAGTTCTTCGGATACGGCAGGGTTGCCACACCTGTCTCGATGGCGGCCTTGGCCACGGCATCGGAGATCACGGTGATCAGGCGCTTATCCATTGGTTTTGGAATGATGTACTCACGGCCGAATTCCAGCTTGGCGCCACCGTAGGCGTCGCATACGTCCTGAGGCACTGGCAGCTTGGCCAGTTCACGCAGGGCGTTGGCGGCAGCCACTTTCATCTCTTCGTTGATGCGCTTGGCGCGAACGTCCAGGGCGCCACGGAAGATGAATGGGAAGCCCAGTACGTTGTTGACCTGGTTCGGGTAGTCCGAACGGCCAGTGGCCATGATCACGTCGTTACGGGTGGCGTGTGCCAGTTCCGGGGCGATTTCCGGATCAGGGTTCGAGCAGGCGAACACGATCGGGTTGGCCGCCATGGACTTCAGGCCTTCAGCGCTCAGCAGGTTCGGGCCGGACAGGCCAACGAACACGTCAGCACCATCCAGTGCGTCAGCCAGGGTGCGCTTGGAGGACGGGTGGGCAAACATCGCCTTGTACTGGTTCAGGTCGGTACGCTCGGACTGGATCACGCCCTTGCTGTCGACCATGTAGATGTTTTCAAGGCGCGCGCCCATGCTCACGATCAGCTTCATGCAGGAGATAGCCGCTGCACCAGCGCCCAGGCAGACGATTTTCGCGTCGGACAGGGTTTTGCCAGCGATTTCCAGGGCGTTGATCATGCCGGCCGCAGTAACGATCGCGGTGCCGTGCTGGTCATCGTGGAATACCGGGATGTCGCACTGTTCGATCAGGGCCTTTTCGATCTCGAAGCACTCAGGTGCCTTGATGTCTTCCAGGTTGATGCCACCAAAGGTGATGGAGATGCGCTTGACGGTGTCGATGAAGGCTTGCGGGCTTTCGGAGTCGACTTCGATGTCGAATACGTCGATGCCGGCAAAGCGCTTGAACAGTACACCCTTGCCTTCCATCACTGGCTTGGAAGCCAATGGGCCGAGGTTACCCAGGCCGAGAATCGCGGTGCCATCAGAAATCACTGCAACCAGATTGCCCTTGCCGGTGTATTTGTAGGCCAGTTCAGGATCGCGGGCGATTTCACGCACGGGCTCGGCTACACCGGGGCTGTACGCCAGCGACAGGTCGCGTGCGGTAGCAGTGGCTTTGGTGAGCTCGACACTCAGCTTTCCTGGACGAGGATGGGCATGATATTCGAGAGCGGCAGTTTTCAAATCAGACATATCGGCATTCCGCTTTTTACTGTTGGACGACGGACCGCCGAGGATACTCGCCTCGCAAAGTCCCTACAAGACTGGGTAGTCACCGGTGTCAAGGGCCCTGCCCTACGACTTTCGGCCAAGAGCCACGGGATACAAGGCCTACAACTGTTCACAATCGACAGAAAAAATGTCTACAATTTTTCTTATTGTGCCAATTGCAGCATGCCGGGATCGGTCAAGGGGAGCAGCCAGCGCGCCTGGCCACTTTTCAGGCCGCCACGCCGCGAGCGATCCAACACCCAGCCACGGGCCTCGATATCCTGGCCTTGCAGGCGCTTGAGCAGGGCATTGTCGAATTGCCCGACCAGATTGGGTGCAACCCGTAATACCAAGGAGTCCTGCAGTTCGATCCAGATCCCGCCGCGATTGCGTTCGACCTTGCTCACGCGACCGCTGACGACGGCGAAGCCCGACTGCTGGATTTGCCCGGCTTTTTGCACAGGCGACTGACGCCACAGGCCCAACCTGGCTGCGCGCGCACTGCGCTCGGCAGCTTGCTGGCAGGCGACCAGGTCGACATTGGGGGCCACCGCCACCAGGAACCCGAGCCCCTCGGCGAGCAGTTGGGCCTCCAGATTCGCGCCGTTGGCCCCATACAGATGGGCCAGGGTTCGCCCATAACGGTCCTTGCCCTCGCGACCTGGCACGACCCCGACCCGACCGTCGCTGGCATCCACCAAGCCTTGCAGGCGTTGGCGCGCAGCCACGGCGAACGGCTCGTCCGGGCGGCCTTTCTTGCCGGTCTCAGGCGCATTGACGCCGATCATGCGCACACTGCGCCCGTCCTTGAGACGGACGGTGTCGCCATCCACCACGCGCTGTACCTCGAAGGTGCTGACCGCCGCAGGCGCAGGGCAAAACACCTCGGCCTGAGCGGCCGACAGCCAGATCGCAGGCACAAAAAAGGCGCCCGCAAGGGACGCCTTCTTCATAAGCAGGTAAAAGCCCATCAGGCTTTCGAACCTTACTCTGCAGCAGTTGGAGCTTTCTTGCCGAAAGCACCGAAACGGTCGGCGAAGCGCTGTACACGGCCGCCAGTATCCAGAGTCTTCTGCTTACCGGTGTAGAACGGGTGGCACTCGTTGCATACGTCAGTGCCCAGTGGCTTGCACAGGTTCGAACGGGTTTCGAACTTGTTGCCGCAGCTGCAAGTAACTTGGATGGTTTCGTACGCTGGATGGATATCGGCTTTCATGGTGTCTTCCTCAGGCTAGCGTGCCGCCACTCGACACTATTGTCGAATACCGCACGTAATTAGGCCGCGGATTCTACCAGAGCTTTTTAAACGCGCAAGCGCCGCCATGCCCCCTTTCATCAGAAACTGTGGCAGGACACTCCCCTGCGGGTCTGCTAGGCTCGCGCCCTTCTCCACCGCCTGCCATATGAGAACCTCCCGCGTGCCCGACGCCATTTTGCGCCTCGCCCTGCCCTCGCCCCTGCGCCGTCTGTTCGATTATCGGGCGCCTGCGGGTGTCGTGCGGTCGCAGTTGCAGCCGGGGATGCGCGTGCGCGTGCCGTTTGGCCGAAGGGAGATGATCGGGATTCTGATCGAGGTGGCGGACCACAGCGAAGTGCCGGCAGAAAAGCTCAAGCCGGCCCTGGCCATCCTCGATGCCACGCCACCGCTGCCGGCGTCGCTGTTCAAGCTGTGCCTGTGGACCTCCCAGTATTACCAGCACAGCCTGGGCGATACCTTGAGCTGGGCCTTGCCGGTGCTGTTGCGCCAGGGCGAGTTGGCCGAGGCCCGCCAGGAGCGTTTCTGGTCGATGGCCCCCGGCGCGCGCCTGGACGACCCACGCATCGCCCGCGCCCCGCGCCAGCGTGAGGCCCTGGCCACCCTGGCGCAGCATCCCCATGGCGTTGCTCACCAGTTGCTGAGCAAGCTGATGTTGAGCAAGGACAGCCTCGACCTGCTGCTGGCCAAGGAGCTGGTGCAAGTGGAAATCCGCCGCCACGCCCCCGGCGAACGCCATGAACACTGGCTGGCCCAACCGGAATTGCCGCTGAACCCGGAACAACGCGCGGCCTTTGAGGCCATCAGTGCCGGTGCCGACAGCTTTCACGCGTTCCTGCTGGCCGGTGTCACCGGCAGCGGCAAGACCGAAGTCTATTTGCAACTGATCCGCGAAACCCTGGAAGCCGGCAAGCAGGCACTGGTGCTGATCCCCGAGATCAACCTCGGCCCCCAGACCCTGGCGCGCTTCGAGCAACGGTTCAATGCACGGATCGCCCTGGTGCACTCGGCCGTCAACGACCGCGAACGCCTGGAATCCTGGCTCGCCGCCCGGGACGGCGAGGCCGACATTATTATCGGCACCCGCTCGGCGCTGTTCACGCCGATGAAAAACCCCGGCCTGATCATCATCGACGAAGAACACGACGGCTCTTATAAGCAGCAGGAAGGCCTGCGCTACCACGCCCGCGACCTGGCCCTGGTGCGTGCGCGCCAGGAAAACATCCCGATTGTGCTTGGCTCGGCCACCCCCTCCCTGGAAAGCCTGCACAACGCCTACACCGGGCGCTACGGCCTGCTGCGCCTCAACGAGCGCGCGGGCGGCGCCAAGCAACCGCGCTTCCTGCGCCTGGATGTGAAAAGCCGGCCACTGGACAGCGGTATTTCCGGGCCGATGCAACAAGCCATTGGCCAGACCCTGGCGGCCGGCCAGCAAGTGCTGGTGTTCCTCAACCGCCGGGGCTTTGCGCCGACCCTGCTGTGCCATGACTGCGGCTGGATGTCCGAGTGCAACCGCTGCGATGCGCGCATGACGGTGCACCAGCGCTCCGGCGAGTTGCGCTGCCACCATTGCGGCCATGTGGAGCGAGTGCCACGCCACTGCCCGCAATGCGGCAAAGTCGACCTGCGGCCGGTAGGCGCCGGCACCGAGCGCGCCGAGGAGCGCCTGGGGATTCTGTTCCCGGACTTCCCGGTACTGCGGGTGGACCGCGACAGTACGTCGCGCAAGGATGCAATGAACCAGCTGTTCGCCACGATCCAGAAAGGCCAGCCGTGCATCCTGGTGGGTACGCAGATGCTTGCCAAAGGTCATCACTTCCCCCGCGTGACCCTGGTCTCGATCCTGGATGCCGATGGCGGCCTGTTCTCCGGGGACTTTCGCGCCAGCGAACGCATGGCGCAGCTGATCGTGCAGGTCGCAGGCCGCGCCGGGCGTGCCGAAGAGCCTGGCAAGGTGATCATCCAGACCCACCTGGCCGACCACCCATTGCTGATTCAACTGACAGAACAAGGCTACTTCGCCTTCGCCGAGCAGGCCTTGAGCGAGCGCCGCTCCGCCGGTTTGCCCCCCTTTGCGCACCTCGCGCTGTTGCGCGCCGAGGCCCATAAACCGGGGCAGGCCGAAGATTTCCTGGATGAAGCGTGCAGCGCGGCTGAACGTTTGCTCGGCGAGCTGGGTCTGAGCGGCATCGAGTTGCTGGGCCCTGTGCCTGCACCGATGGAGCGCCGCGCCGGGCGTTATCGCGCACAGCTCCTGTTGCAAGCCACCGCCCGCGCGCCGCTGCATCGGCTATTAAGTAGCTGGTTGCTTGCTCTGGAGCAAATGCCCAGCGGGCGACAGGTGCGATGGTCGTTGGATGTCGATCCGGTGGATTTGTACTGATAGGTAAATCGCTATCGCCGGCAAGCCAGCCTACATTTTGAACGGTGGGCTTGCCCGCGATGAGGCCCGCAGGTCCAGTAACCGACCTTGATGGTTGGCAAGCCCGCCCTCGCACCGGATAATGTCCAGTTTTTCCACCTGCGCATCGCGCGCCGCCGCATGCGGTCGAAAGAGAACACCATGAAAGACACAATTCGCCAGTTGATCCAACAAGCCCTCACCCAACTCGTCAACGAAGGTGTGTTGCCTGAAGGCCTGACGCCGGCGATCCAGGTGGAAAACTCTCGAGACAAGACCCACGGCGACTTCGCCAGCAACATCGCGATGATGCTGGCCAAGCCCGCGGGCATGAAACCGCGCGACCTCGCGGAAAAAATCATTGCCGCGCTGCCATCTGATCCGCAGGTCAGCAAGGCCGAAATCGCCGGCCCCGGTTTTATCAATATTTTCCAGAACACCCAGGCCCTGGCTTCGCGCCTGGACGCAGCCCTGGCCGACGCCAAGATCGGCGTGCGCAAGGCCGGCCCGCTGCAGCGCGTGGCCATCGACCTGTCGGCCCCCAACCTGGCCAAAGAGATGCACGTCGGCCACCTGCGCTCGACCATCATTGGCGACGGCGTGGCACGGGTCCTGGAGTTTCTCGGCGACACCGTGATCCGCCAGAACCACGTGGGCGACTGGGGTACCCAGTTCGGCATGCTGATGGCGTACCTGCAAGAAAACCCCATCACCAGCAACGAGCTGTCGGACCTGGAAAACTTCTACCGCGCCGCCAAAAAGCGCTTTGACGAATCCGAAGAGTTCGCCAACCGCGCCCGTGGCCTGGTGGTCAAGCTGCAGGCCGGCGACCCGGAGTGCCTGGAGCTGTGGGCACGTTTCCGCGATATTTCCCTGTCCCACTGCCAGAAAATCTACGAACTGCTGAACGTCAAACTGACCATGGCCGACGTGATGGGCGAAAGTGCCTACAACGACGACCTGATCAACGTGGTCAACGACCTCAAGGCCAAGGGTCTGCTGGTTGAGAGCAACGGCGCCCAGTGCGTGTTCCTCGAAGAATTCAAGACCGCCGACGGCGAGCCGCTGCCAGTGATCATCGTCAAGGCCGACGGCGGCTATCTGTACGCCACCACCGACCTGGCGGCCGTGCGCTACCGCAGCGGCGTGCTGAAAGCCGATCGCGCGCTGTACTTCGTCGACCAGCGCCAGGCCCTGCACTTCCAGCAAGTGTTCGAGGTGGCGCGCCGCGCCGGTTTCGTCACCCACCCGATGCACATGGAGCACATGGGCTTCGGCACCATGAACGGCGCCGATGGCCGCCCGTTCAAGACCCGCGACGGCGGCACCGTGAAGCTGATCGACCTGCTGAACGAAGCCCAGGAGCGTGCCTACAACCTGGTGAAGGAAAAGAACCCGGAACTGGCCGAAGCCGACCTGCGCAATATCGCCAAGGTAGTGGGTATTGGCGCGGTGAAATACGCCGACCTGTCCAAGCACCGCACCAGCGACTACAGCTTCAACTTCGAGCTGATGCTCAACTTTGAAGGCAACACCGCGCCGTACCTGCTGTATGCCTACACCCGTGTGGCGGGCGTGTTCCGCAAGCTGGGCAAGGATTTCAGCGAAGTCGAAGGGCAGATCGTGCTGGACGCGCCCCACGAGCAGGAACTGGCGGCCAAACTGGCGCAGTTCGGCGAAGTGCTCAACAGCGTGGGCGAGAAAGGTACGCCACACATTCTGTGCACCTACCTGTATGAAGTCGCCGGGTTGTTCTCCAGCTTCTACGAGAACTGCCCGATCCTGAGCGCCGACGACGAAACGCAAAAGCAAAGCCGCCTGCGCCTCGCCGCACTGGCTGGACGGACCCTCAAGCAAGGCCTGGAACTGTTGGGCCTGGAAACTCTGGAGCGTATGTAAGTTGGCAGCCAAGAAAAAACCTGCACCCAAGCGCGGCGCCAGCCGCTACCAGGCACCGGCAAAACAACCGATCCCGGGCTGGATGTGGCTGGCCATCGGCCTGTCGGTCGGTGCGTTTATCGTGTTCCTGATGAAGCTGGAGCCGGGCCAGGGCGAAGACGTGAAGCGGGTCAAGCAGGAGCAGCAGAAGGCCAGCAAGATCGCCGAAGCGAACAAGACACCGCCGAGCCCGACCGCGCCGGTGAAGCCGAAGTACGACTTCTACACGTTGCTGCCGGAATCGGAAGTGATCGTTCCGCAAGACGCCGTGCCGGAGAAAACCCTGCCGACCCCGCAAGTACCGACCACCCCGGTGACCCCGGCAGAAGCGGCGAAGATCGACACCGCACGGGCCCAGGCCGCACTGGCCGGGATTACCCCGCCACCGGCACCACCGGTCGCCACCACCAAGGCGGCGCCGGTGACCAAGTTCTTCCTGCAAGCGGGCTCGTTCCCCAAGCAGGCGGATGCGGACCGGGTGCGGGCGCAGATTATCCTGCTGGGGCAGACGGTAACGGTGGAATCCGGAACGGTGAAGGAAGCGACCTGGTATCGCGTGCTGGTGGGGCCGTTCAGCAACCGTGAACAGCTGACCGTGGCGCAGAAACAACTGGCGGGCGCGGGCTTTAGCAACCTGTTGTTACAACAACGCCAGAGCCGCTGAGCCACAGCCAACACGGATCAACTGTGGGAGCTGGCTTGCCGGCGATGACGGTGCATCAGTCAATATTTTCAGTGACGAGTGCACCGCTATCGCAGGCAAGCCAGTTCCCACATTGGTTTTATAGGGCTCTCGAGCCTGTGCCAGTGCGCTAGACACCACTCGTCCGCGCACCCTTCCTACGGTTGAAATCTCCCCCGCCACCCCCATATGAGTTCCATCAGGGCATTTTCGCCCCGCAGCGTGGAGACTCTCCCCTTGACCACCATCGTTTCAGTTCGTCGCCACGGCAAAGTCGTCATGGGCGGCGACGGCCAGGTTTCCCTTGGCAATACCGTGATGAAAGGCAACGCGAAAAAAGTGCGTCGCCTGTACCACGGCCAGGTCCTTGCCGGTTTTGCAGGGGCCACCGCTGACGCCTTTACCCTGTTCGAGCGTTTTGAAGGCCAACTGGAAAAACACCAGGGCCATCTGGTGCGTGCCGCCGTCGAACTGGCCAAGGAGTGGCGCACCGACCGCTCCCTCAGCCGCCTCGAAGCCATGCTCGCCGTCGCCAACAAAGACGCGTCCCTGATCATCACCGGCAACGGTGACGTGGTTGAGCCCGAAAACGGCCTGATCGCCATGGGTTCCGGCGGGGGCTATGCCCAGGCCGCAGCCAGTGCCCTGCTGAAAAAAACCGACCTGTCGGCCCGGGAAATCGTCGAGACCGCCTTGGGTATCGCCGGCGATATCTGCGTGTTCACCAACCACAACCTGACCATTGAGGAGCAGGACCTCGCGGAATAAGCCCGTCGGCTTTTTCCTGCTTGAGGACCACACACCACTATGTCCATGACTCCCCGCGAAATCGTCCATGAACTCAATCGCCATATCATCGGCCAGGACGATGCCAAGCGCGCCGTTGCCATCGCCCTGCGTAACCGCTGGCGCCGGATGCAACTGCCCGAAGAATTGCGCGTTGAAGTAACCCCCAAGAACATCCTGATGATCGGCCCGACCGGTGTCGGCAAGACCGAAATCGCCCGGCGCCTGGCCAAGCTGGCCAACGCACCGTTCATCAAGGTCGAAGCCACCAAGTTCACCGAAGTCGGCTACGTGGGCCGTGACGTCGAGTCGATCATCCGTGATCTGGCCGACGCCGCCCTGAAACTGTTGCGCGAACAGGAAATGACCAAGGTCAGCCATCGCGCCGAAGACGCTGCCGAAGAGCGCATCCTCGACGCCCTGCTGCCACCGGCACGCGCGGGCTTCAATGAAGACGCCGCTCCTGCCTCCGATTCCAACACGCGCCAGCTGTTCCGCAAGCGCCTGCGTGAAGGCCAGTTGGACGACAAGGAAATCGAGATCGAAGTCGCCGAAAGCGCTGGCGTCGATATCTCGGCGCCGCCTGGCATGGAAGAAATGACCAGCCAGTTGCAGAACCTGTTCGCCAACATGGGCAAGGGCAAGAAGAAAAGCCGCAAGCTCAAGGTCAAGGACGCGCTCAAGCTGGTGCGTGACGAAGAAGCCGGGCGCCTGGTCAACGAGGAAGAACTCAAGGCCAAGGCCCTGGAAGCCGTCGAGCAGCACGGCATCGTGTTTATCGACGAGATCGACAAGGTGGCCAAGCGCGGCAATTCCGGCGGCGTTGATGTCTCCCGCGAAGGCGTACAGCGCGACCTGCTGCCGCTGATCGAAGGCTGCACGGTGAATACCAAGCTGGGCATGGTCAAGACTGACCATATCCTGTTTATCGCATCCGGCGCGTTCCACCTGAGCAAGCCAAGCGACCTGGTGCCGGAGCTGCAAGGCCGCCTGCCGATTCGCGTGGAACTCAAGGCGCTGACCCCGGGCGACTTCGAACGCATCCTCAGCGAGCCACACGCTTCGCTGACCGAGCAATACCGCGAGCTGCTGAAAACCGAAGGCCTGGGGATCGAGTTCCTGCCAGACGGTATCAAGCGTTTGGCGGAAATTGCCTGGCAGGTCAACGAGAAGACCGAGAATATCGGTGCCCGTCGCCTGCACACCCTGCTTGAGCGCCTGCTGGAGGAAGTATCCTTCAGCGCCGGCGACATGGCGGGCGCGCAGAATGGCGTGGCGATCAGGATCGACGCCGACTACGTCAACAGCCACCTGGGCGAGTTGGCGCAGAACGAAGACCTGTCTCGTTATATCCTGTAAGGCTTACGCAGGAACCGCTCTGCTTTAATGTGGGAGCGGGCTTGCTCGCGAATGCGGTGGGTCAGTCACAGTTGCATAAACTGACCCACCGCATTCGCGAGCAAGCCCGCTCCCACATTTTAAAGCCGGTTCCTTCAGGATCATCCACGAGCGGTTCCCCCAATGTCTAAAATGCCCACCGCCATCAATCTGCACAAAGCCTCCAAGACCCTCTCGCTGACCTACGGCCCCGACGAGGTCTATCACCTGAGCGCCGAACTGCTGCGGGTGCACTCACCTTCCGCCGAGGTCCAGGGCCACGGCAAACCGATCCTGCAATTCGGCAAGCTGAATGTCGGCCTGACCAAGATCGAACCTGCCGGGCAGTACGCACTGAAATTGACCTTCGACGACGGTCATGACAGCGGACTGTTCACCTGGGACTACCTCTACCAACTCGCCGTACGTCAGGACGCGCTGTGGGCCGATTATCTTGCCGAGCTCAAGGCAGCCGGAAAAACCCGCGACCCGAGCCAGTCCGTCGTCAAGCTGATGCTCTAAATCAAGCCTCTTGCTCATTAGTGGGCATTTTCTAATTTCATCTGCTTGAATGCCCTGTGGTGTGACCAAAGATTGGTCCGCTTGCGCATTAAATAAAACTCGGGTAACCAATGGAGTTGGCAAGTTCCCTGCATTTTACGATGCGGTATCAACGGTCACCCGAGCAGCAGTACCAGGCTTGTGTTGTGCCTCGATAATTGGGTGCACAGCGGTACCCGGTACTCGTC
Organism: Pseudomonas sp. FP2294; assembly: GCF_030687625.1. NCBI lineage: Bacteria > Pseudomonadati > Pseudomonadota > Gammaproteobacteria > Pseudomonadales > Pseudomonadaceae > Pseudomonas > Pseudomonas sp. FP2294. Next base: position 397,962 of record NZ_CP117441.1, on the reverse strand, counting down.
TTTCGGACAATGGAGCGTCGTGGATGAGTAACAAGAATAACGATGACTTGAAACGCCAGGCCTCGGAAAACACCCTGGGGCTGAACCCGATCATCGCATTACGGAAAAAGGATTTACTGGCTTCTGCGCGCATGGTGCTGACCCAGGCCATCAAGCAACCCCTGCACAGCGTCAAGCACGTCGCCCACTTTGGCGTCGAATTGAAAAACGTGGTGTTCGGCAAGTCCGAGCTTGCCCCTGAAAGCGATGACCGTCGTTTCAACGACCCGGCCTGGAGCCAGAACCCGCTCTATAAGCGCTACCTGCAAACCTACCTGGCGTGGCGCAAGGAACTACACGACTGGATCGGCGACAGCAACCTGTCGGAGCAGGACATCAGCCGTGGGCACTTCGTCATCAATCTCATGACCGAAGCCATGGCCCCCACCAACAGCGCCGCCAACCCGGCAGCGGTCAAACGCTTCTTTGAAACCGGCGGCAAGAGCCTGCTCGATGGCCTCTCGCACCTGGCCAAGGACCTGGTGCATAACGGCGGCATGCCGAGCCAGGTGAATATGGGCGCCTTTGAAGTGGGCAAGAGCCTGGGCACCAGCGAAGGCGCGGTAGTGTTTCGCAATGACGTGCTGGAGCTGATCCAGTACAAGCCGATCACCGAGCAGGTGTACGAGCGCCCACTGCTGGTGGTGCCGCCGCAGATCAACAAGTTTTATGTGTTCGACCTGAGCCCGGACAAGAGCCTGGCGCGTTTCTGCCTGCGCAATAACCAGCAGACCTTTATCGTCAGTTGGCGCAACCCCACCAAGGCCCAGCGCGAATGGGGCCTGTCGACCTATATCGAAGCGCTGAAAGAGGCGGTCGACGTGGTCACGGCGATTACCGGCAGCAAAGACATCAACATGCTCGGCGCCTGCTCGGGCGGCATCACCTGCACCGCGCTGCTGGGCCACTATGCGGCGCTGGGCGAGAAGAAGGTCAACGCCCTGACCTTGCTGGTCAGTGTGCTGGACACCACCCTCGACACCCAGGTAGCCCTGTTCGTCGATGAGCAGACCCTGGAGGCGGCCAAGCGCCACTCCTACCAGGCCGGCGTGCTGGAAGGCCGGGACATGGCCAAGGTGTTCGCCTGGATGCGCCCCAATGACCTGATCTGGAACTACTGGGTCAACAACTACCTGTTGGGCAATGAGCCACCGGTGTTCGACATCCTGTTCTGGAACAACGACACCACGCGCTTGCCGGCGGCCTTCCACGGCGACCTGATCGAACTGTTCAAGAACAACCCGCTGATACGGGCCAATGCCCTGGAAGTGTGCGGCACCCCGATTGACCTCAAGCAGGTGACGGCCGACATCTACTCGCTGGCGGGCACCAACGACCACATCACGCCGTGGCAGTCCTGCTACAAGTCGGCGCAACTGTTTGGCGGCAAGGTCGAGTTCGTGCTGTCCAGCAGCGGGCATATCCAGAGCATCCTCAACCCCCCCGGCAACCCCAAGGCGCGTTACCAGACCAGCGAGAGCATGGGCGAGAAGGCATTGGACTGGCAGGAAAACGCCACCAAGCATACCGACTCGTGGTGGCTGCACTGGCAGGGCTGGCTAGGGGAGCGTTCGGGCAAATTGAAGAAGTCGCCTGCGAACCTAGGCAATAAAGCCTACGCGGCGGCGGAGGCTGCACCAGGGACATACGTTCACGAGCGCTAAGGCCACACTTTTGTGTGATTGCAATGAGATCAAATGTGGGAGCTGGCTTGCCTGCGATAACGGTGGGTCAGCCAACACATGTACTGACTGACCCGCCGCTATCGCAGGCAAGCCAGCTCCCACATTGACCGCAGTAACACTTCACAGGGCTTGAGCATGCCGCAACCGTTCATCTTCCGTACCATCGACCTGGATGGCCAGACCATCCGCACGGCGGTACGACCGGGCAAGTCTCACTTGACGCCACTGCTGATTTTCAACGGCATCGGCGCCAACCTTGAGCTGGTGTTTCCGTTCGTCCAGGCCCTGGACCCGGACCTGGAAGTGATTGCCTTTGATGTACCCGGAGTGGGCGGGTCATCGACACCCAGTCGCCCCTATCGCTTTCCCGGCCTGGCCAAACTCACCGCGCGCATGCTCGACTACCTGGACTACGGCCAGGTCAATGCCGTCGGGGTTTCCTGGGGCGGCGCCCTGGCACAGCAATTTGCCTACGACTACCCGGAGCGCTGCAAGAAGCTGATCCTGGCCGCCACCGCCGCCGGTGCCTTTATGGTGCCCGGCAAACCGAAGGTGTTATGGCTGATGGCCAGCCCGCGGCGCTATATCCAACCGTCCCATGTGGTGCGCATCGCGCCGATGATTTACGGCGGCTCGTTCCGCCGGGATTCAAAACTGGCCGCCGAACACGCAAGCAAAGTGCGCTCGGCCGGCAAGCTGGGCTACTACTGGCAGCTGTTTGCGGGCCTGGGCTGGACCAGCATTCACTGGCTGCACAAGATCAAGCAGCCGACCCTGGTGCTGGCCGGCGACGACGACCCGCTGATCCCCTTGGTCAATATGCGCATGCTGGCCTGGCGCATCCCCAATGCGCAGTTACACATCATCGACGACGGCCATCTGTTCCTGATTACCCGGGCCGAAGCGGTGGCACCGATCATCATGAAGTTTCTCCAGGAGGAGCGCTTGCGCGCGGTGATCCATCCGCAGCCGGCGCCCCATAGCCACACCTGAGCGGTATCGGGTCAGGACGACCCCTACGCGCAACTTGGCCAGAACCGACTATGGTTCTGAATTGGCGTGCTTGTTGGCGAATTGACGAAGGAGTGTTGACCCATGCGTGACAGACCCGTAAACGTCCCGGCGCCTACACCCGCCGCGTTCATCAATGCACAAAGTGCAATCACCGGCTTGCGTGGCCGGGATCTGCTATCGACCCTGCGCACTGTCGCCGCCCACGGGTTGCGCAACCCGTTGCACAGCGCCCGGCATGCGTTGGCATTGGGTGGGCAACTGGGCCGGGTGCTGCTGGGTGAGACCGTGCATGAACCCAACCCCCACGACAGTCGCTTCGCCGACCCTACCTGGGCCCTCAACCCCCTGTACCGGCGCAGCCTGCAAGCGTATTTGAGCTGGCAGAAACAAACCCGGCACTGGATCGACGACAGCAGCCTGAGCGACGACGACCGCGCACGGGCGCACTTTGCCTTCTCGTTGCTCAACGATGCAGTGTCACCGTCCAACACCCTGCTCAACCCGCTGGCGATCAAAGAGCTGCTCAATTCCGGCGGCCACAGCGTGGTGCGCGGCGTAAGCAACCTGTTCGATGACCTGCTGCACAACAATGGCCTGCCACGCCAGGTCACCAAGCAGGCGTTCGAGGTGGGCAAGACGGTAGCGACCACGCCCGGTTCGGTGGTGTTTCGCAATGAGCTGCTGGAGCTGATCCAGTACAAGCCCATGAGCGAAAAACAGTACGCCAAGCCACTGCTGGTGGTGCCGCCGCAAATCAACAAGTACTACATTTTCGATTTAAGCCCGGCCAACAGCTTCGTGCAGTACGCCCTGAAAAACGGCCTGCAAGTGTTTATGGTCAGTTGGCGCAACCCGGACGTGCGCCATCGCGAGTGGGGCCTGTCGACCTATGTGGCGGCGCTGGAGGAAGCATTGAATATCTGCCGGGCGATCAGCGGCGCCCGCGAAGTGAACCTGATGGGTGCCTGCGCCGGCGGCCTGACCATCGCCGCCCTGCAGGGGCACCTGCAGGCCAAGCGCCAACAACGGCGGGTCGCCAGTGCCACTTACCTGGTAAGCCTGCTGGACAGCCAGATCGACAGCCCCGCCACGCTGTTTGCCGACGAACAGACCCTGGAAGCGGCCAAGCGCCGTTCCTACCAGGAAGGGGTGCTGGATGGCCGGGACATGGCCAAGGTCTTTGCCTGGATGCGCCCCAATGACCTGATCTGGAACTACTGGATCAACAATTACCTGCTGGGCAAGGAGCCGCCGGCGTTCGACATCCTGTACTGGAACAACGACAACACCCGCTTGCCGGCGGCCTTGCATGGCGATCTGCTGGATTTCTTCAAGCACAACCCCTTGAGCCATCCCGGTGGCCTGGAAGTCTGCGGCACGCCCATCGACTTGCAGAAGGTTACCGTCGACAGCTTCAGCGTGGCCGGGATCAACGATCACATCACCCCGTGGGACGCGGTCTACCGTTCGACCTTGCTACTGGGCGGCGACAAACGTTTTGTGCTTTCCAACAGCGGGCATATCCAGAGCATCCTCAACCCGCCGGGCAACCCCAAGGCGAACTTCGTCGAGAACCTCAAGCTGAGCAGCGATCCACGCGCCTGGTACTACGACGCCAGCCACATCGAGGGCAGTTGGTGGCCGCAGTGGCTTGAGTGGATCCAGCAACGCTCCGGGGTGCAGCGCGAAACCCTGACGGCCCTGGGCAACCAGAACTACCCACCGATGGAAGCAGCACCGGGCACCTATGTGCGGGTGCGCTGAGCTCAACGATCAGATTAAGAAGACTGGATGAAAACCCGCGACCGGATCCTTGAATGTGCCCTGCAGTTGTTCAACCACAAGGGCGAGCCAAATGTTTCAACCATGGAGGTGGCCAATGAAATGGGGATCAGCCCCGGCAACCTCTACTACCACTTCCATGGCAAGGAGCCCCTGGTACTGGGGCTGTTCGAGCGCTTTCAGGGGGAGTTGGCACCGCTGCTCGACCCGCCGCCGGATGTGCAGTTGGCGCCCGAGGATTACTGGCTGTTCCTGCACCTGATCGTTGAGCGCATGGCGCACTATCGGTTCCTGTTCCAGGACCTGTCGAACCTGGCCGGACGCTTGCCCAAATTGGCCAAGGGGATTCGTAACCTGCTGACCGCGCTCAAGCGCACACTGGCCTCACTGCTGGCACGGCTCAAGGCACAAGGGCAGTTGGTCAGCGAGACCCAGGCACTGGGGCAGTTGGTGGAGCAGATCACCATGACCCTGCTGTTCTCCCTGGACTACCAGCGGATCCTGGACCGCGAGGCCGAGGTGCGGGTGGCGGTGTATCAAGTGATGATGCTGGTGGCACCGCACCTGTTGATGCCGGCACGGTTGGCCACCGAGCGTTTTGCACTACGCTACCTGGACGACACACAGCCCTTGTAGGCCGGCGACTTACAAGTCTGCAACCAACATTGACGGAGTTACCTCGTCATCTATTGCTGTTGCAACTTTCCGCTATTGCTTTCCCCACTTGGCAATTATTACGGGTGCCCATGTATTACGCCGGCAACCTCCTTGAAGTAACGATCACCGAAAACCCCGATCGACGAGTAGCGCATAACGATATAGGTAACTTTGAATATGATCGCAAGCACACTCTTGAGCACTGCGATCACCGGCGCTTTCTTTTCCTTCTCAAGAGCCCCCAGGCCCCACGCTACCTGATGCGGACAGCCAGGGCAGCGAACCACGGGCGGAATTTCAAATTCGTGCAAATACCTAACCAGACCGATAGGTGGCATCATCAAGATCTGTAACATGAGAGGTAATACGAAAGATTGACCGCATGTAACATGCCCGGATTTTATAATGACGATTAAAGAGTAACGACGTAGCATCATTATAAAAAACGTATTACATATCTCTCAGCGAAAGGGATTCTTGTGGATATCAGATTTCTCGAAAGTTTGATTGCCGTCATCGAGACCGGCTCAATCGCCGCAGCGGCGCGCAGGGAAAACCTTACCGCCCCGGCGATCAGCCAGCGTATCCAGGCGCTTGAACGCTCTCTTTCCTGCGAATTGCTCAACCGAGCGGCCCATTCTGTCGGTCCTTCCGAGCAGTGCCTTGTACTCTTGCCGAGCATTCGCGCCCTGATTCAGGGCTGTGCACAACTACACGACGAACTGGATGCGGGCGGGCTGTCCGGCGACCTGCGGCTGGGAGCCGTGTCCACGGCATTGACCGGTATCCTGCCGCAGGTCATGGAACAACTGCTGGTCGCGGCACCACGCTTGCGCCTGCGGATCACTCCGGGCGATTCGCGCAACCTTTATGAACAGGTCGTCGCCGGCGAGTTGGACGCTGGCATCATGGTGCGACCGCCCTTTGCATTGCCTAAAACCCTGACCCTGGAAGTGTTGCGGCGCGAGTCATTGATGATTCTTACAAAAGCGCCTGTCGAACCCGGTGAAATTGCCTCGACCATTCTCTCCCACCCGCTGATCAGCTATGACACCAATGCCTGGGGCGGCCAGATCGCCCAGCAGTACCTTCAAGACCACCAATTACAGCCAGATGTGCTGTGCAATCTGGATGCCTTGGAGGCGATATCCCTGATGGTCGCCAAGGGCATGGGCGTATCCCTGGTGCCGGCATGGGCCGGGTTGAAGACCGACGATGTGTACGCAACACCAACAAGCCACACGAACGCCTACCAGCGGGAGATTGTTCTGCTCTACCGATCAACCCCGAGGCGGCCCCAGGCATTGAAGGTACTCAACAACCTGCTGATGCAAACCTGCCGCGAATCCGAGGCCCCAGGCGAGCCCGACCGTTAGACGTGTATCACTGTCGGTGTTCCACCCGCCAAAAAAAACGCCCGGCCTTTAAGGCCGGGCGTTTTTACACGTCCCCCGAAAATCAGGACTGACTGGATGGCGTCGGGGTTGCCGGCGTTACAGTCGGGGTCGCCGCGGCCGGCGTCGGCGCAGTGGCCGAGTTGGTCGCAGGTGCCGGGGTTGCAGGCTTGGCCGCGACAGCTGGCTTGGGCGCTGCAGGCTTCTTGGCTACGGCGGGTTTCTTCGCCGAGGGCTTTGCAGCAGGTTTCGCGGCCGGTTTCGCGGCAGCCGGTTTGGCAGCGGGTTTGGCTGCAACTGGCTTGGTCGCCGGCTTGGCGGCAGCGGTTTTGGCCACTGGCTTGGCGGCAGGTTTGGCTGCCGGCTTGGCCGCTGGTTTTGCCGCAGCTTTGGCCGCTACCGGCTTCTTGGCTGCTGGTTTGGCTGCTGCCGTTTTCGCCGCGGGCTTGGCTGCTGCCTTGGCCGCAGGTTTAGCTGCTGGCTTGGCTGCAGGTTTGGCTGCGGCCTTGGCCAATGGCTTGGCCACGGTTTTCGCTGCTGGTTTGGCCGCAGCCGTTTTCGCGGCCGGCTTGGCAGCAGGCTTGGCCGCCGCTTTGACTGGAGCGACTTTAGCGCCGGTCAGCTTTTCGATTTGCTTGGTCAGGGTATCGACCTTGCTGTGCAGCGCCTTGACTTCATTGCGGCTAGGCACACCCAGGCGCGAAATAGCACTGTTCAGGCGCTTGTCGAGTGCGCCTTCGAGTTCGCCCCAAGTACCCAGTACCTGTTTTTTTGCATCACTGATACGGGACTTGGCAGAGCTCGCGCTCGCCTTGGCCGCATCGACTTGCTTGCCCACTGTGCTCTTGGTCAACTTCTCGGCCTTCTCGCCGTCTTTAACCAAAGTCTCGAAGAGTTTGCTACCGTCACTGTCGATCTTCGAGTACACGCCTAAACCAGCCAGCCAGATCTTGCGGGAGTATTCTTCAACTTTCCCGACCCAAGAGCTGCCTTCTTTCTGAGTAGTCTTTTTAACAGCCATCCGATGTCTCCTTAGTGTTTACGCGCGACACGTTCGAGCAATGCCGTTAGCTCATCGAGCTTAGCAGAGAGTGTCTCCACGTCATGTTTAGACGCAATGCCGATTCGATTCAAGGCACTTGCAACACGCTCGTCAAAAGCCTTCTCGACTTTATCCAGTTGCACTTCGACGCGACCTTTGACGCTGGAGACATTGCTCTTAACGTAATCAATCTGACTGTTGGCGGCATCAAGTTGTTCATTCACAACTTTTTTGCCTTTACTTTCAACATGTTGACCCGTCTTAACGAGTTCCTTGAAGTACTCGCTGCCTTCGCTGCCGACCTTCGCGTAAGCCCCCAAACCCGCCAACCAGATCTTGCGAGCATAGATTTTAACGTCGCTCAGGGCGCTGATTTGGGTGTCGATTTTTTTCTTCAAAATAACTTTGGCCATGGTGCACCTCACGCATAAAAGGGTGGAGGAACTGCCCACAGGAGTTGAGGGCTGAGTACAAAGTAGGGAGAAAAATTAGAATCGGCACCCTAAGAACGGCGCAATCGACCGGCACCCAATGCGGCGCGCGGTCGCAGATCAGGCCAGGGCCTTATCCAGGGCCTTCTCGATTTCGGACTTGATAGTGCCACTCATGGCCGACATCAACAGACCCAGTTCCACGTCGATCCGTAACGAATCCTCGGCCACTTTCAGTGTGCCTTTGACGCCGGAACGCTTGAGGTTCAACGTGTCGCCAGACCAAGACGGCTCCAGGCCATATTGCTCCTTGAGTTTATGCGCCAACTTCTCGGCTTTCGCCCTGGCAGCTTCCTTACCCAGTGCGTGGGCACGTTCAATCTGAATGCGGGCCATTTGAATGACTCCTCGTTATAAAGACGTATTGAGCACCCTACTCACCCGCCATGCGGCAAAAGGTCTCGGTGGCCACCCATCTTACCTTCAGCCTTGCCAAGACAAAGCATGCCTTGGGGATTAGAATGCCCCCATTCTCTTTTGGTGACAGCGATATGACTGATCAGCGCAAAGGCAGCGATGCCGAACCCACCACTCACTTCGGCTTCAAGAACGTCCCGGAAAGCCAGAAAGCGGAAAAAGTCGCTGAGGTGTTCCACTCCGTGGCCGCCAAGTACGACCTGATGAACGACGTGCTGTCGGGTGGCATGCACCGCCTGTGGAAGCGCTTCACCATCGAATTGTCGGGCGTGCGCACCGGCAACCGGGTGCTGGATATCGCTGGCGGCACCGGCGACCTGGCAGCCAAGTTCTCCAAGCTGGTTGGCCCCACCGGCCAGGTGGTATTGGCCGACATCAACGGCTCGATGCTCAAGGTCGGCCGCGACCGCCTGCTGGACAAGGGCGTGGCGGGCAATATCGAGTTCGTCCAGGCCGACGCAGAAAAGCTGCCGTTCCCCGACAACCATTTCGACTGCGTGACCATTGCCTTCGGTCTGCGCAACGTGACCCACAAGGAAGACGCCCTGCGCTCGATGCTGCGGGTGCTCAAGCCGGGCGGGCGCCTGCTGGTGCTGGAGTTCTCCAAGCCGACCAACGCGCTGATGTCCAAGGTCTACGACACTTACTCATTCGCCTTTATGCCGCTGATGGGCAAGCTGATCACCAATGACGCCGAGAGCTATCGCTACCTGGCCGAGTCGATCCGCATGCACCCCAACCAGGAAACCCTGAAGTCGATGATGGTCGAGGCCGGTTTCGACCGCGTGACCTATCACAACATGACCTCGGGCATCGTTGCCCTGCATCGCGGCATCAAGCCCTGATGTTGTTCACCGGCCTTCTCGCCAGCGTCGAACACGGCCTCAACCGTGTCCTGCGCCTGGACAGCACCGCCCTGGCGCGGCTGGCGCACTTGCACGGCAAGATCATTGCCGTCGATTGCAGCAGCCCGGCCTTGCAGCTGTTTATCCTGCCCAGCGATGAAGGCCTGATGCTCGCCGCGCACTGGGCCGCCGATGCCGACTGCACCCTGCGTGCGCCAGCGGCGAGCCTGCTGCGCCTGGCTTTGAGCCGCGACAAGACTGCAATCCTGCACGGCCCCGATGTGACCCTTGAAGGCGACAGCGCGGTGCTGATGGACCTCGCCGCGGTGCTGCAAGACCTCGATCTGGACTGGGAATACGAGCTGTCGCGCTGGCTCGGCCCGGTGGCCACCCAGTTGATCGGCGGGCACCTGCGCAGCCGTTCGCGCTGGTACCAGCAGGGTTTCGCCAGCCTCAATCAGAACCTCGCCGAATACCTGAGCGAAGAATCGCGCACCCTCGTCGGACAACGGGAAGCGGAAGCGCGCTTTCGTGAACTCGACCAGGCCAAACTCGACCTGGAACGGCTTGAGGCGCGCTTCGAGCGCCTGAGCCGCTCCCTTGATCCAAGCGATAACGCATGAAGCTGCTCGCCGTCCGCCGTTTGTTCCGAATCCAACGCGTCGTCATTCGCTATCGCCTCGATGACCTGCTGTTTGCCCTGCCGCTGCCGTGGTTCCTGCTGGCGGTGCGCTATGTACTGCCGTGGCGCTGGTTCCCGCGCAAGACCCTGGACCTGAGCCGTGGCGCGCGCCTGCGCCTGGCACTGCAGGACCTGGGGCCGATCTTCATCAAGTTCGGGCAGATCCTGTCGACCCGCCGCGACCTGTTGCCCGAAGACATCGCCGACGAGCTGATGCTGTTGCAGGACCGCGTGCCACCGTTCGACTCCCAGCAGTCGATGAAGCTGATCGAAGAACAGCTGGGCAAGAAAATCAGCGAAGTGTTCAGCCGTTTCGACGTCGAGCCCCTGGCCTCGGCCTCGGTCGCCCAGGTGCACGCCGCACAGCTGAAAACCGGCGAAGAAGTGGTGGTCAAGGTGATCCGCCCCGGCCTCAAGCCGATCATCGGCCAGGACCTGGCGTGGCTGTTCATTCTGGCCCGCGCCGCCGAGCGTTTCTCTGCCGATGCACGCCTGCTGCACCCGGTGGACGTGGTCGCCGACTACGAAAAAACCATCTACGACGAACTCGACCTGTTGCGCGAAGCGGCCAACGCCAGCCAGCTCAAGCGCAACTTCGAAGGCTCGACGATGCTGTATGTGCCGCAGGTCTATTGGGACTGGTGCCGGCCAAAGGTGCTGGTGATGGAGCGCATCTACGGCGTGCAAGTCACCGACCTGGCGACCCTGGCCGACCAGCGCACCGATATGAAGATGCTCGCCGAGCGTGGTGTGGAAATCTTCTTCACCCAGGTGTTCCGCGACAGCTTCTTCCACGCCGACATGCACCCCGGCAATATCTTCGTCAGCACGGTGAACCCGTGGAGCCCGCAGTACATCGCGATCGACTGCGGCATCGTCGGCAGCCTCACGCCCGAGGACCAGGACTACCTGGCGCGCAACCTGTTTGCCTTCTTCAAGCGTGATTACCGGCGCGTGGCGCAGTTGCACATCGACTCGGGCTGGGTGCCGGCCGAGACCAAGCTCAATGAATTCGAAGCGGCGATCCGCACCGTGTGCGAGCCGATCTTCGAAAAACCGTTAAAAGATATTTCATTCGGCCAGGTGCTGATGCGTCTGTTCCAGACTGCGCGGCGCTTCAATATGGAAGTGCAGCCGCAGTTGGTGCTGCTGCAAAAGACCTTGCTCAATATTGAAGGCCTGGGCCGCCAGCTGTACCCGGACCTGGACCTGTGGAACACCGCGCAACCGTTCCTCGAACGCTGGATGCGCGAGCGGGTCAGCCCGAAAACCCTGCTGGGCAACCTGCAAAGCCAGGTCGAGCAACTGCCGCACCTGGCCAACATGACCCGCGACCTGCTGGAGCGCATGTCCCAGCCCCACGCCAAGGACCCGGCGCCGCCGTGGCACCAGCGCAAGGACGACTGGTTCCTGCGCCTGCTCGGCGCGGCGCACCTGGGCGGTGGCGCGGTGCTTGCCGCCGGTGGACCGTTGAACGAGCTGGGCCATTGGCCGGCCGGGATCATGGTCGCCGTGGGCCTTTATCTGGTCGTGCGTCGATAGGTCGACCGGTTATACACTGTTGCACATTGCCGGGGCGGGTCGCGCACGGCTGTCGGAGTCGAAGATGAAAGACTGGCTGGACGAGATCAAATGGGACAGTGACGGCCTGGTGCCAGCCATTGCCCAGGACCACAAGACCGGGCGCATCCTGATGATGGCCTGGATGAACCGCGAGGCCCTGAGCCTGACTGCCGCCGAGCAGCGTGCCATCTACTGGTCACGTTCCCGTGGCAAACTATGGCGCAAGGGCGAAGAGTCCGGGCATGTGCAAAAACTGCACGAAATGCGCCTGGACTGCGACGCTGACGTGATCGTGCTGATGGTCGAGCAGATCGGCGACATCGCCTGTCATACCGGCCGCCACAGCTGCTTCTACCGGGTGTTCGAGAACGGCGCGTGGAAAACCGTCGAGCCCGTACTCAAAGACCCGCACGCCATTTACTCGGCAGGACATTGAACATGAGCGATACCCTGAACCGTGTGGCCCAGGTGCTGGAGGACCGCAAAGGTGCGGACGCCGACAGCTCCTATGTCGCCAGCCTGTACCACAAGGGCCTGAACAAGATTCTGGAAAAACTCGGCGAGGAATCCGTCGAGACCATCATCGCCGCCAAGGATGCCGAGATCAGCGGCGATTGCAGCGATGTCATCTATGAGACTGCCGACTTGTGGTTCCATAGCCTGGTCATGCTCGCCCAACTGGGGCAGCATCCACAGGCCGTGCTGGATGAACTGGACCGTCGCTTCGGCTTGTCCGGGCACGCCGAAAAGGCCTCGCGCCCGTCCGCCTGAATAACTTTCTGACTGAGGAATTGCAGCATGGGCATTTTTGACTGGAAACACTGGATCGTTATTCTCGTGGTAGTCGTCCTGGTGTTCGGTACCAAGAAACTGAAGAACCTGGGCACCGACGTCGGCGAGTCCATCAAGGGCTTTCGCAAGGCCATGAACGACGACGAAAAACCGGCCGATACCGGCGCCAACCCGGTCCCGCCGGCGCAGCCTGTACACCCCCAGGCAGCCCAGCCGATCACCGAGCGCCGTACCTTCGACGTGCAGGCCGAGAAAGTCGAAGAGCCGTCCCGCAAAGACTCGTGAGCACTGACTAATGTTTGGTATCAGCTTCTCTGAACTGCTGCTCGTCGGCCTTGTTGCCCTGTTGGTGCTGGGGCCTGAACGCCTGCCCGGCGCCGCACGCACGGCCGGCCTGTGGGTCGGGCGCCTGAAACGCAGTTTCAACGCCATCAAACAGGAAGTTGAACGGGAAATCGGCGCCGATGAGATTCGTCGGCAGCTGCACAACGAACATATTCTGTCCCTGGAGCAGGAGGCGCGCAAAATTCTCACGCCCCAGCAACAGGCGCCGACACCGGTTGAACCGGTGGCCGAGCAGAGCATTGCGCCGGTGGCCGAGACAGCCCCGATCGCCACGCCCGCTCCTCCAGCAGAGCCCGCGCCGACGCCCGCCGCGTCGCCCGCTCCCCACGACCCTACATTGCCGCCGCGAGCCCCATGAGCGCTGATAAACCGGAAAACGACCAGCATATGCCGCTGGTCTCGCACCTCACCGAGTTGCGCACCCGCTTGCTGCGGTGTGTGGCGGCGATCTTTGTGATCTTTGCCGGGCTGTTTGCCTTTACCCAGCAGATCTACACCTTCGTCTCGACACCGCTGCGCGATTACCTGCCGGTGGGCGCGACGATGATCGCCACCGACGTGTCCTCGCCGTTCCTCACGCCGCTCAAGCTGACGATGATGGTGTCGCTGTTCCTGGCGATCCCGGTGATCCTGCACCAGATCTGGGGGTTTATCGCGCCCGGCCTGTACAAGCATGAAAAGCGTATTGCCGTGCCACTGCTGGTGTCGAGCATCATGCTGTTCTACACCGGCATGGCGTTCGCCTACTTCCTGGTGTTCCCGCTGATCTTCAAATTCTTCGCCGCCGCCACCCCGGCCGGCGTGGAAATGATGACCGACATCAGCAGCTACCTCGACTTCGTGATGACGCTGTTCTTCGCCTTTGGCGTGGCCTTCGAGATCCCGGTAGCGGTGGTGTTGCTGGTGTGGATCGGCGTGGTCGACGTCAAATACCTGCGCAAGATCCGCCCGTACGTGATCATCGGCTGCTTCGTGGTCGGCATGATCCTGACCCCACCGGATATCTTCTCGCAGACCTTGCTGGCCGTGCCGATGTGGATGCTGTTTGAAGTGGGCATCCTGTTTGGCAGCCTGGTGAGCAAGCGTGGCGAACACCCGGATGACCAACCTGCCGATGACGACCAGCCGCCAGCGACCCAACCGTGAACCTGTTGCTGCTGGAAGAGGCCGACTTTATCGCGGCCGACCGGGTGATCCTGCGGGATCGGCGCCTGGTGCATATGCAGGAGGTGCATCGTGCGGCGGTTGGCGACAGCCTGCGCGTCGGACGCATTGGCGGGCTGATGGGCAATGCCGAGCTACTGCGCCTGGAGGCGGGTGAAGCCGAGCTGCAAATCAGCCTCGACCAGCCGCCACCGGCCAAGTTGCCACTGACCCTGCTGCTGGCCCTGCCCCGCCCGAAAATGCTGCGTCGGGTCTTGCAGACCGTGGCGTCCATGGGGGTGCCACGGGTGGTCCTGGTCAACAGTTATCGGGTCGAGAAAAGCTTCTGGCAAACCCCATTCCTGGAGCCAGAAGCCGTACGCGAACAACTGATCCTCGGCCTGGAACAGGCGCGGGATACCGTGTTGCCCGAGATCATCATCGAAAAGCGCTTCAAACCCTTCGTCGAAGACCGTCTGCCGGCCCTGGCCCAGGGCACTCTCGGCCTGGTCGGGCATCCCGGCGACTACCCGTCCTGCCCACGCGGGCTGGATCAGCCGGTGACCCTGGCCATCGGCCCCGAAGGTGGCTGGATTCCCTACGAGGTGGACTTGCTGGCCAAGGCCGGCTTGCAGCCAGTGCAACTGGGCGCGCGGATCCTGCGTGTGGAAACTGCCGTTACCGCGCTGCTCGCTCGCCTCTTCTGATTCCGCCCCTCCAAAAACACCACAAAGCCAGCTCCCACAGGGCTTTGTGTCGCTACAGAATCGCGCTTGCATGCCGATATCCTCAGGATAAGTCCAAGCCTTGTTCAGGGGAGTCCACCGCATGTACCGTTGGTTAGCTGAAAAACTGGGGAATGTAAGCGTCAATCGTAAACTGAGCGTGGGGTTTGGCCTGGTATTGCTTCTCACCCTTCTAATCACCTTCACCGGCTGGACAGGCCTGAGTGGCGTGATCAGCCGTGGCGATAAGCTGGGCTTTATTTCCAGCCTCAATGAGCTGACCAAAGACCTGCGCCAGGCGCGCCTGGACTATGAAATGCGCCGTGGCGAGCAAGGCCCGGAGCGGGTCAATGAGTTGATGGAGAAACTCGACAGCGGCCTGAAAACCGCCCGCAGCCAGATCGAGCAACCGGCAGACGACGCCTTGATCGACGAGCAACTGGCCGCGGTTGCCAAGTATCGGCAATCCTTCAGCGCCATGGTCCAGGCCGGAGCCCAACGCGAAGATGCCCGCAGCAAACTCGGCGCTACCGCCGACAACGCCGTCGCACGCATCGCGGAGATCGAAAAAGTCTTGCTGCAAGGTGACAGCGTCACCCAGTTCAACAGCGTGATCGAGCTGAGCAAGCTGATTCAGCAAGCGCGCTTCCAAGTGCGTGGCTACACCTACAGCGCCAAGGTCGAAGCTGAGCAGCCGGCACTGGAGGCCATCGCCAATGCCCTGAAGAGCGCCGACAGCCTGCGCAGCCAACTGCCTGAGCAGTACGGCGCCAACCTGCAAGAGGCCAGCAACTCCCTCAAGGCCTATCTCGCCGCCGTCAGCCAGTTCCGCGACTCCCAGGTCGCCAGCACCGCAGCGCTCAAGGCCATGGCTGAGCAAGGCGACCTGCTGTTTGATCGCAGCAAGAAACTGACTGCTTCACAAACCGTGATCCGCGACAACGATGCCGCACAGGCCAAGTTCCTGTTGATGCTGGCCGCAGCCCTGGCACTGTTCTGTGGCATCGTCGCGGCCTGGACGATTACCCGGCAGATCGTGATCCCACTGGGCCAGACCCTCAAGGTCGCCGAGCGCGTCGCCGCCGGCGACCTGACCCACGACCTGGTTTCGCAACGCCAGGACGAACTGGGCCAACTGCAACGCGCCATGCAAAGCATGACCATGGGCCTGCGCGATCTGATCGGCGGGATCAGTGATGGCGTGACGCAAATCGCCAGCGCCGCCGAGCAGCTATCGGCCGTTACCGAGCAGACCAGCGCCGGGGTCAACAACCAGAAGATCGAGACTGACCAGGTCGCCACTGCGATGAACGAAATGGCCGCCACCGTGCAGGAAGTGGCGCGCAATGCCGAGGAAGCCTCGGAAGCCGCCGTCGCCGCCGACCAGCAGGCCCGCGAAGGTGACAGGGTCGTCGGTGAAGCCATCGCCCAGATCGAGCGCCTGGCCGGCGAAGTCGGAAACTCCACCGAGGCCATGGGCCACCTCAAGCGCGAAAGCGACAAGATCGGCAGCGTACTGGACGTGATCAAGTCCGTGGCCCAGCAAACCAACCTGCTGGCCCTTAACGCGGCCATTGAAGCCGCACGCGCCGGGGAAGCCGGCCGTGGCTTCGCGGTGGTGGCCGATGAGGTGCGCAGCCTGGCGCAACGCACCCAGAAGTCCACCGAGGAAATCGAAGAGCTGATCGTCGGCCTGCAAAGTGGCACCCAACAGGTGGCGACCATCATGGACAGCAGCCGCAGCCTCACCGACAGCAGCGTCGAGCTGACACGCCGGGCTGGCAATGCCCTGGAAAACATCACCCGCACGGTCTCGGCCATCCAGGCCATGAACCAGCAAATCGCCACTGCTGCCGAACAACAGAGCGCCGTGGCCGAAGAGATCAACCGCAGCGTGCTGAATGTACGCGATGTGTCCGAACAGACCGCAGCGGCCAGCGAAGAAACCGCCGCCTCCAGTACCGAACTGGCGCGCCTGGGTTCCCATCTGCAGGCGTTGGTCGGGCGCTTCCGGGTCTGACACCTCCCCTTCGCGGCGACCCGTCCGGGTCGCCGCATGCAACTTGTGAAATTTCCTACATGTTTTTCAGGCCCTGATCGGTACGCCTGGCGCCCAAGGGAACTAGCGTTCAATGGGTTCACTGTGTCCACGCCCCTCGGCGTCCCGGCACGTTGATTTCCTTTGTGCACTTGCCGGAGGTTGGCCATGCTTCGTCGAATGACTCAACTGCTGGGTAACGCCAGCGTCACCCTCAAACTGGTCCTGGGTTTTGCCTTGGTGTTGGCCCTGAGCCTTGTGATTGCCCTGACTGGCTGGCAGGCCCTCGCCGCCTCGCTCTACCGCTCACAGACTCTGACCGTTCTCGCCCAACTGGCGGTCGCCGGCGAGGAGCTAAGGGCCGACCGCATCGTCTACCGCACCCTGGACGACGAGGCCAGCCTTGGCAAACTGAGCCAGTCCATGGAGAAGATCGACGGATATCTGGCCGAGCTTGCACAACGTCTGAAAGCGCCGAAACCCCAGCAGTATTTGCAAAGCATGGGGAACCTCTCCGAGCATTTCAAAACGACGCTCAAGGATGTCCCCGCGCGGGTCAAACAACGGGAAACCGCCCGTGAGCAGCTCAAACAGAGCTCGGTGCGCACCAGTGACGTCCTCGCGCAATTGGCCAGCGACCTGCCGGACCAGGAAGACGAAAAAGCCCTCGATGCCGTCGAAAGCCTGCGCCTGGCCATCGAACAGGCCGAAGACCGCGCCCTGAGCCCGGCCTGGGCCGCCAGCAGCCTGGATGTCTATACCCAGGAGGTCAACGACGCAGAACGCAGCCTCGAACTCGCCCAGTCGGCCGTGGAGAGGCTACCCGTGGACAGCAGCGCATTGAAAAATGCCGTACTCAACATTCGCACGCACCTGACACGCCTGCGGGACACCCAACTGACGACCGAAACCGCGCAAAACCAGCTCGAGCAGCAGTTGGACCAGCTACTGGCACAAAGCGACCTGCTTACTCAGGACCAGACTCAGCGCCGTGACCGGGAAGCCGAACAAGCCCGCACCCAGACCCTGGCCATTACCGGGGCGGCCCTGCTGTTCGGCGCCCTCGCCGCCTGGATAATCTCCGGGCAGATCGTCAAACCATTGCGCAGGGCGCTCACAGTGGCCAATCGCATTGCCGAGGGCGACTTGAGCCACGATGTGCAGACCCAGCGCCGTGATGAACTGGGCCAGTTGCAATGCAGCATGGCGCGAATGACCCTGAACCTGCGGGGGCTGATTGGCAGCATCAGCGACAATGCCCGGCAAATCGCCAGCGCCGCCGAGGAGCTTTCGGCCGTTACCGAGCAAACCCGGGCCGGCGTCAGCAATCAGCGCGACGAAACCGAGCAGGTGGCGACCGCCATGAACCAGATGCTCGCCACTGCCCAGGAGGTCGCCCGGCACGCCGAACAGGCCTCGATCGCCGCCACCCAGGCCAATCAGCAGACCGAACTGGGCGACCAGGTGGTGGCCGATGCGGTGGCACACATAGAACACCTCGCCCACGAAATGGCACGCTCAAGCCAGGCCATGCTGGGCCTGCAGCGGGAAAGTCAGAAGATCGGCAGTGTGCTGGAGGTGATCAAGTCGGTGTCCCAGCAGACCAACCTGCTGGCGCTCAATGCGGCAATCGAGGCCGCACGTGCCGGTGAGGCCGGCCAAGGGTTTGCGGTGGTGGCCGACGAAGTACGCAGCCTCGCCCAGCGTACCCAGCAGTCCGCTGAGGAAATCGAAGAGCTGATTGGCGGATTGCACAGCGGCACGCAACAGGTCGCCGATATCATGGACAACAGCCGCACCTTGACCGACCGCAGCGTCGGCCTGACCCGCAACGCCGGCGACGCCTTGACGGAAATCGCGCGCACCGTGCTGGTCATCCAGGAAATGAATCCACAGATCGCCGCCGCTGCCGAACAGCAAAGTGCGGTGGCCGAGGAGATCAACCGCAGCGTGTTGAAAGTCCGGGATGTGTCGGAGCAAACCGCCGCTGCCAGTGAACAGACAGCGGCGGCGAGTATCGAATTGGCACGCCTGGGCACGGACCTTCAGCAGTACGTGGGCAAGTTCAAGGTATGAGCATGCCCCTGGGCTTTACAGAACCTGGCGCAAGAACGCTTGTGCCCGTGGGTCCTTCGGCGCATCGAAGAACTGCGCGGGCGCAGCATCTTCCAACAGTTTGCCGTGATCAAAAAACAGCACACGGTCCGCCACTTCCCG
This sequence comes from Pseudomonas sp. FP2294, assembly GCF_030687625.1. Classification (NCBI taxonomy): domain Bacteria; kingdom Pseudomonadati; phylum Pseudomonadota; class Gammaproteobacteria; order Pseudomonadales; family Pseudomonadaceae; genus Pseudomonas; species Pseudomonas sp. FP2294. The sequence goes on along the minus strand of NZ_CP117441.1, from coordinate 379,091 downwards.
GGCAAAGCCCATTTCGTGGGTCACGCAGACCATGGTCATGCCTTCCAGGGCCAGGGTCTTCATGACGTCCAGCACTTCGCCGACCATTTCCGGGTCCAGCGCCGAGGTGGGCTCGTCAAACAGCATGACCTTGGGCTCCATGGCCAACGCCCGGGCAATCGCCACACGCTGTTGCTGGCCGCCGGAGAGCCGTGAAGGAAACTCGTTGGCTTTCTGCGCAATGCCGACCTTTTCCAACAAGGCCAGGGCCTTGGCCTCGCGCTCTTGCTTGCCGCGCTTGCGCACGACTTTCTGCGCCAGGCACAGGTTTTCCAGCACGGTCATGTGCGGGAACAGGTTGAAGTGCTGGAACACCATGCCGACTTCCCGGCGATAGGCGTTCACATCGGTCTTGGGGTCGGCCAGTTGCAGGCCGTCGATGCTCACCGAGCCCGAGTCGAACTCCTCCAGGCCGTTGAGGCAGCGCAGGAACGTCGATTTGCCGGAACCGGATGGACCGATCACCACCAGCACTTCGCCCTTGGCCACCTGGGTGGTGACGTGATCCACCGCGCGCACCACGTGCCCACGGGTGTCGAAGACTTTTACCAGATCGCGGACTTCAATCACTTTGGGCGAGCCTCCGCTCAAGCCGGCTGGCCATTTTCGACAGCGGCAGGTTGATCAGCAGGTACAGGCCTGCGACACAGAACAGGATTTCAAACGGCGAAAACGAGGTGGTGATGACTTCGCGGCCGCTTTTGAGCAGCTCGGTGATAGCGATCACCGACACCAGCGAGGTGTCCTTGACCAGGCTGATAAATTGCCCGGCCAACGGCGGCAGCACGCGCTTGAAGGCTTGCGGCAATACCACGTGGCGCATCGACTGGCTGGCACTCAGCCCCAGGGAACGGGCCGCTTCGCCCTGGCCACGGGCAATCGACTGCACGCCCGCGCGCACGATTTCCGCCACGTAGGCGCCGGTAAACAGCGACAGCGCGGCGATACCGGCGAACTCACGCGACAGGTTCAGCACCGTGCCGATAAAGAAGTAGAAAATGAAGATCTGTACCAATAGCGGCGTGCCTCGCACCAGTTCGACGTAGATCGTCGACAGATCGCGCAAGGTCGGGTTATTCGACAACCGACACAAACCGGTCGCCAGGCCGATGAACAGGCCCAATACCCCCGAAACCAAGGACAGCCACAGGGTGGTCCACAAGCCCCACATCAACGGGCCCAACGCCCAATGCCGGGTCACACCGATCACATCGCCTTCGGCCACATCGTCGCCACGGGCTACTTGCAGGCTGTTTTCGGCCACCGTCAGGTGCTGCTCGGCACCTGCGTCGTTACGCAGGGTGACTTCAGCCACGTCGCCCTTGCGCACCAACTCGACCACCGTGGAAATATCCGCCGCGCGCTTGGACTCTTCGGCCTGGTAGGCAAAGTATTGCGGCACACGGTTCCAGCGCCATTCGTAGGACATCAGCGAGGTGGCGTAGTACAACGCGCCGGCCATGCCGACCAGCACCAGCACGGTCAGCAGGTGCCAGGGCCATTGGGCTTTTTTCTGTTTCATTGCGAGTTCCGGGAGGTGTATCGGCTGTCAGGCCGCCATCGCGGGCAAGCCCGCTCCCACCTTGGAATGCACTCCAACTGTGGGGGCGGGCTTGCCCGCGATGGGCGCGACGCGGTTGCTAGCTTATTCCATGTCCTTGAGCCACTCGGAGCTCTTGAACCACTTGTCATGGATGCGATCGTAGGTGCCGTCGTGCTTGATCTGGTGCAGGAAGTTGTTGATGAAGTTGATGCTGTCGTAGTCGCCCTTCTTCAAGCCGAATGCCAGAGGCTCATAGGTGAAGGGTTCTTCGAGGTATACCAACTTGCCGTTGCCGACTTTTTTCTCGGCCACCACGTTGTACGGCGCGTCGTAGACAAAGGCATCGGCCTTGCCGTTGACCACGTCAAGCACACCTTCCTGCTCGTTGTCGTAGCCGTGGTACTTGGCCTTGGAGATCAGCTTCTTGGCCACCATCTCGCCGGTGGTGCCGAGCTTGGAGGTCAGACGGTACTTCTCGTCGTTCAGGTCTTTGTAGGACTTGATAGTGCCTTCCAGTTCCTTGCGGATCAGCAGGGTCTGGCCCACCACGATGAACGGTTCGCTGAAGTTCAGGCGCAGGTTGCGCTCCTGGGTCAGGGTCATGCCGCTGCCGATCATGTCGAACTTGCCGGTCAGGAACGCCGGGATGATCCCGTCGTAACCGGTGGAGACCAGTTCCAGCTTGACCCCCATGGACTTGGCCATTGCCTTGAGCAGGTCGACTTCAAAACCAATGATTTCGCCGCGTTTGTTGGTCATCTCGAACGGCATGTAGGTCGGATCCATGCCGACTTTCAAGGTGCCGCGCTTGACCGCTTCGTCAATCGCCCCGGCCTGGGCCGTATTGACCGCCAGCAGGGCCGTCACGCCGAGCATCAGCATCGAAAGATACTTTTTCATCACCAAGTCCCCTGACTCATTTTATTTTGATGCGAGCCCCAGCAGGGCTGCACTATTTCTTCGGGGAGCGATGCTAACCCACTCGCCCACTGGCACAAAGGTCTAGCCGGGATTTGTTGGCTGATATGACAGAAAAACCCTACAAAAACCCGGAGAAAGCGCAGTTAGAGGGCTTGCCCTACTGGGCGCCTCCCATGTGAGTATGTAAGCAGTTGTGACCGTCATTCGATCTCCGACAGCCAGTCCGTGTCCCGGAACCACTTGTCATGCAGCCGATCGTAGGTGCCGTCCTGGGCAATCTGATTAAGGAAGTGATTGATCCAGTTCAGGCTGTCGTAGTCGCCCTTCTTCAGCCCAAACGCCAGGGGCTCGTAGGTGAAGGGTTGCTCCAGGGCCAGCAGTTTGCGGTTTTGCGGCTTGGCCAGGGCGATCAGGTTATAGGGCGCATCATGGATAAACGCATCAACCTCACCGCTGACCACCTGGCGGACGCCTTCCTCCGCCGTGGCAACACTCTGCAGCTGTGCAGCCCCCAGGAAGCGCCGCGCCGCCACTTCGCCCGTGGTGCCATCCGCCGCCGCAATCCGGTAGCCGGCTTCGTTCAAGTCTTCAATGCTGCTGACTTTGCCGGCCAGGCGCGGGTGAAGCAGCACGGTCTGGCCGACAATGATGAATGAATCACTGAAGTTGAGTTTGAGGTTGCGCTCCTGGGTCACGGTCATGCCGCTGCCGATCAGGTCGAACCGGCCGGCCAGCAGGCCCGGGATCAGTTCGGTATAAGCCACCGGAACCCATTCCAGCCTCACCCCCAGGGCTTTGCCCATTTCTTCGAGCAGGTCTGCTTCGAAGCCGATGACCCGCCCCTGTTTATCAGTCATCTCGAAGGGCACATAGTTGGGATCCGTCCCCACCTTCAAGACCCCGCGCCGCACGGCCTCATCAATCGCGCCTGCGTGTGCCATCTGCAGCTGTACCAACGCGACAATGCCCAGCAGCAGCATCGACCAGTAACCCTTGATCATGAAAAGCCCCTTTTTCATTACACAGCCGCACACCGGGCGTTGCGGGTTTAGCGCAAACCAGAGGCGGTCGATTCAGATTTGGGGGGCGATGCTAACCCACCGGCAGGCAGGGCAATACGCCTTGAACCAGGGTCTTTTGTATCGAAGTTAGAAGGGTGAAGCAGAAGCGACAAGCGCTGTAGGAGAGGCGTATCAAGCGCCCCCGAGACAGGTCTCGGGGGCGTCTGAATCAGGCAGGTTGCGCCTGGGATGACAGCGGTTGCAGCGGCAGCAACGGCGCATGGGGGTCGGCCTTGACCGACTCGCGCCAGGCACCCAGCCATTCGGCATGCCCCTCGCTCCAGACTTGCTCATGCAGGCGTGCCAGGGCCACCGGGTCGCTGAGCAACGCCACGCGCTCGTTGTTGTTCAGGCCAGCAGGGCCGACTTTCAACGCATGCCGCACACGCTCGATACGCAGCCACTCGATCGGCTCTGCCTGACCATGTCGGGACGTTGCCAGGGCACAGGCCAGGGCATTCTGTTGCGGATCGACCACTGCCCGGATAAACCCGTCATTGAGTGCATGCCAACGGTTTTCGTGGGTATAGCGGTCGGTCGACAGCAGCGCCTGCGGCGGATTGTATTCCTCGGGGATCAGGAACAGGCTTTCGTCGCGGGACTTGAGGCCCAGATTGACCCGGCTGGAGATCACCGACACCGGGATCGACAGCATCAGCGAACCGACAATCGGCACCAGCCACCACAGGAAGCTGGGGTTCAACCACACCACCAGCAGCGCCCAGAAGAAGCCCAGCAAGGTCTGCGGACCGTGGCGCTTGACCGCCTCGCTCCAGGGCGTGGAGTCGTCGTCACGTTGCGGCGAGTTCCAGGTCGCGGCCCAGCCGAGGAACGCGGCGAGCACGAAACGGGTGTGGAAAATCATCCGTACCGGCGCCAGCAGCATGGAGAACAACATCTCCAGGAGCATCGACAAGGTCACCTTGAACTTGCCACCGAACTCTTTCGCGCCCTTGGCCCAGATCAGGATGATGCTCAGCAACTTAGGCAGGAACAGCAGCACGATGGTGGTGGAGAACAGCGCCACCGCCTTGTCCGGATGCCATTGTGGCCACAGCGGATACAACTGGCGCGGCGCCATGAAGTACTGCGGTTCCATCAGGGTGTTGACCGCCAGCAGGGCCGTGGACAGCACCAGGAACAGGAACCACAACGGTGCCGACAGGTACGACATCACGCCGGTGAGGAACACCGCACGGTGCACCGGGTGCATGCCCTTGACCAGGAACAGGCGGAAGTTCATCAGGTTACCGTGGCACCAGCGACGGTCACGCTTGAGCTCGTCCAGCAGGTTGGGCGGCAGTTCTTCGTAGCTGCCCGGCAAGTCGTAGGCAATCCACACGCCCCAGCCGGCACGGCGCATCAGCGCAGCTTCAACGAAGTCGTGGGAAAGAATCGAACCGGCGAACGCACCTTTGCCGGGCAACGGCGCCAGGGCGCAGTGCTCGATAAACGGCTTCATGCGGATGATCGCGTTGTGGCCCCAGTAGTGGGATTCGCCCAACTGCCAGAAGTGCAGGCCGGCGGTGAACAGCGGGCCGTAGACGCGAGTGGCGAACTGCTGCATGCGTGCATACAGGGTGTCCATGCCCGAGGCACGTGGCGCGGTCTGGATGATCCCGGCGTCCGGCGTGGCTTCCATCAGGCGCACCAGGCTGGTCAGGCATTCGCCGCTCATCACGCTGTCGGCGTCGAGGACCACCATGTACTTGTAGTCACCGCCCCAGCGACGGCAGAAGTCGTCGAGGTTGCCGCTCTTGCGTTTGACGCGACGGCGACGGCGGCGATAGAAGATCTTGCCAAAGCCACCGGCTTCGCGGCACACGTCGAGCCAGGCTTGCTGTTCGGCGATGCAGATATCGGCGTCGTTACTGTCACTGAGCACGAAGAAATCGAAGCGGTCCAGATCGCCAGTGGCAGCGACCGACTCAAAGGTCGCACGCAAGCCGGCAAACACCCGGGGCACGTCTTCGTTGCAGATCGGCATCACCAGCGCGGTACGGGCCTCTTTCGGGATCGGCTCGTCGCCGGCGCTTTTGCCGGAGATCCGGTACTTGTCGTGACCGGTAAGCAGTTCAAGGAAGCCCATCAGCGCGGTCCAGAAACCTGCCGAAACCCAGCAGAACAGAATCCCGAACATGATCAGGATGCTGGTTTGCAGGGCGTAGGGCAGGACCTGGGTAGCGGTTTGCAGCAGGGTCTGGTTGCGCACCTCGTCAAAGTCGACGAAGGACCAGCCCTGGTAAGGCATGATGCCTTTCATGTACCAGCCGGCCACAATCGTCTGGCCGAGCATCAGCACCAGCAGGATATAGCGGCGGATCGAACCGACCGTGCGCCAGCGCGCAGCCGGCAGCACGCGCTCGTCTTTCGGCGGCGCAGGAGGGTTGCTGCGGCCGGTCAACCGGCGCCAGCCACGCACCAGAATATTGGTGCGCCAAGGCTCGGGCACCACTTTGGTACGGCGGATCGGCGGCGTGGCCTTGAGGCAAACCCGACCGCTGGCGTCGAGCACCAGCATTTCGGCTTCCTCTAGCTCCTCGGCAGTGTTGAGGGTCAGCCGGCGGCCAACCGACGCCTGCGCGGCGTCCACCGGTGCGTCAAAGGTCGACGACGACAGGCGCTCGTGCAGTTCGGAGAAGGACTTGCAGCCCGCCAGTTCGGCGCGCTGCTCGTCGGTCATCGGAAGATGCGCCAGGTACTCGGCAAGAGTCTCTGGCTGGACTTGAGAATTACTCATCGGCAGGCAACTGATTGCTCCAGGTTTCGGTCAGGACTTGTTCTGTCTTGACTGGCTCCGGGGTGGCTGGGGCAGCTTCTGGCTGCTTGTCCTTGGCGTCTTTCTTGGCCTGTTTCTCGTGTTGCTTGGCCAAGACTTTGTCAGCCTTCAGGACTTGGGTGGAAGCCTGCTCTGGCTCAGGCTTGACGATATCCTGGACCAGGGCCGCACGCATTTCGGTCGGTTTGCCTGCATCCTTGATCTTCAAGCGCAGGGTCAGGCGCCAGCCTTTGGTGTGCGGGTTGTAGCGCACGCTGTTTTCCACGACTTCGCCGTTTTCGCCGACGCTGACCTGGCTGCGCACTGCTGCATCGGGCTTCAGGGCCTTGAGGGACGGGCCTTCGAAGTCCACCAGATAGGCCACGCTGCCGTCTGGCTGACGGATCAGGTTGGACTGTTTCACATCACCGGTAGAACGCAGGGTCTGCTTGACCCAGGCACTGTCCGGCGAGTGGAACGGTGCATCGTTGAGAGTCCAGTGCAGGCGGTAGGCGATATCCAGCGGCTCGCCGGGCTTAGGCAGTTCGGCCGGGCTCCAGAAGGCAACGATGTTGTCGTTGGTTTCATCGGCGGTCGGAATCTCTACCAGATCCACGGAACCCTTGCCCCAGTCGCCTTGCGGCTCGATCCAGGCGCTTGGGCGCTTGTCGTAGTTGTCGTCGAGGTCTTCGTACTGGCTGAAGTTGCGACCACGCTGCAACAGGCCGAAACCACGCGGGTTTTCTACCGAGAAGTTGCTGACCGACAGGTGTTTTGGGTTGTTCAGCGGGCGCCAGATCCACTCGCCGTTACCGGCATGGATCGACAGGCCGCTGGAGTCGTGCAGTTCGCGACGGTAATTGAGCACTTTGGACGGCTGGTTGGCGCCGAACAGGAACATGCTGGTCAGCGGGGCAACGCCCAGCTTGCTGACATTGTCACGCAGGAACATCTGCGACTTGACGTCGACAATGGTGTCGGTGCCCGGACGCAGGATCAGGCGGTAGGCGCCGGTGGCCCGTGGCGAATCCAGCAAGGCGAAGATCACCAGGTGCTTGTCGCCCGGCTTTGGACGCTCGATCCAGAACTCGGTGAAACGCGGGAACTCTTCGCCGGACGGCAGCGCGGTATCAATCGCCATGCCACGGGCCGACAGGCCATAGACCTGGTCCTTGCCCACGACGCGGAAATAGCTGGCGCCGAGCATGGTCATGATTTCGTCTTGCTTGTCGTCCTTGTTGATCGGGTACAGCACGCGAAAGCCGGCATAACCCAGCTGATCGGTGGCTTTAGGATCAAACTTGACGTCGCCGAAATCGAAACGAGTCGGGTCGTACTTGATTTCCTGGACGTCGGTCGCGGTGACTTCGTTGATTTTCACCGGCGTGTCGAAGTGCATGCCCTGGTGATAGAAGGACAGCTTGAACGGGGTTTTCTGCTCGGCCCACTCGGCTTTTTCATTGCGGAAACGAATTTTCTGGTAATCAGCGAACTTCATTTCGCGGAATTCGTTCGGCAGATTGCTGCGTGGGGCTTCGTATTTCTGCCCGGCCAACTCTTTTGCCTTGGCCGACACATCGTCCAGACTGAATGCCCACAGTTGACCCGCGCCGAACAGGCAAAACAGGGCGGAGCCCGTCACCAGTGCGTTTCGTAACCGTTTGGCAGACAATTTTGGTGCATTACAGGGACTAACAATCACGAGCAACCCTCGCCGAAAACAGATCAAAAAACCAACGGCCAGCTATCTATATGCCAGGTTGGCGAGCATTGTTCCGACTCCGATGGGGCTAAATGATTCCCCAAGGGCGACCGGACAAGTCTCTACCTAAATCAAAACTGGACCAATTTACGCTGGTCCCCGTAGCGCGCGATTATCTAGTAGCCCGTGAGATAACGCAGCAGGGGCAACCAAGTATTTGTAGCGAAAACTTGCGTTTTGCGCATTAAAAGTCGTTTTTCATACAATCAGGTCTGTAACAGGAAGGTGACCGGCCCGTCATTGACCAAATGCACCTGCATATCCGCGCCAAAACGCCCCGACGCCACCGTGCCATGCAATTGTTGCGCTTGTGACAACAAGTGCTCGAAAAGCGCCTCGCCCAACGCCGGTGGCGCCGCTTTGGAGAAGCTCGGACGCAGGCCGCTCTTGGTGTCGGCCGCCAGGGTGAACTGGGACACCAGCAGCAAACCACCGCCAATGTCCTTCAACGACAGGTTCATCTTGCCCTCGTCGTCACTGAACACCCGGTAGTTAAGCAGCTTATGCAACAACTTGTCGGCACTGGCGGCGGTATCTGAAGGTTCAACGGCCACCAGTACCAGCAAACCCTGGTCTATCGCACCCACCACCTGCCCCGCCACCTCGACCCGGGCGCCACGCACCCGCTGCAAAAGGCCCTTCATGCTTCTTCAGGGGGCAGATCAAGCAGGCGTCGTGCCATCTGGCCCGCCGCACGCACCAGCGCATCGGTGATACCCGGCTCGGACGCCGCGTGGCCCGCCTCGCGGATCACCTGCAACTCACTGTTCGGCCAGGCCTGGTGCAGCTCCCAGGCATTATCCAGCGGGCAGATCATATCGTAGCGGCCATGCACGATGATCCCCGGCAGATGGGCGATCTTGTGCATATCGCGAATCAGTTGGTTGGGCTCCAGGAACGAGTTATTGGTGAAGTAGTGGCACTCGATACGCGCAATCGACAAGGCGCGCTGGGGCTCGGAGAAGCGCTCGATCAGCTGCGGGCTGGGGCACAGGCCGAGCATGCGGCCTTCCCAGGTGGACCATGTCTTGGCGGCATGCATCTGGGCGATCTGGTCATTGCCGGTCAGGCGCTTGTGGTAGGCGCTGATCATGTCGTGGCGCTCTTCCACCGGGATTGGCGCGATGTAATCCTGCCAGTAGTCCGGGAACAGGCGGCTCGCGCCGGCCTGGTAGAACCACTGGATATCCTGCGGGCGGGCCAGGAAGATGCCGCGCACAATAAGGCCATGTACGCGATCAGGGTGGGTTTGCGCATAGGCCAGGGCCAGGGTCGAGCCCCAGGAGCCACCGAACAGCACCCATTTTTCAATGCCCAGGTGCTCGCGGATCCGCTCAAGGTCGGCGACCAGGTCCCAGGTGGTGTTGTTTTCCAGGCTGGCCCGCGGAGTGGAGCGCCCGCAGCCGCGCTGGTCAAAGGTGACGATGCGGTACAGGTTCGGATCGAAATAGCAGCGACTGTTGGCATCGCAGCCGGCGCCGGGACCGCCATGGATGAAGACCACGGGCAAACCTTGCGGGGAACCACTTTCGTCGACATACAGCGTGTGGGTTTCATCGACGGCCAGATCGTGCCGGGCGTAGGGTTTGATCTGCGGGTACAAAGTCTGCATTGCGCGCTCCGTAAGGGGTCGGGTCCATCCCTGGGGGGACGTCTATTATTTTGCCGTCTGGCATCATAAACCCGAATTGTGCAATGAGCATGTCCTTGAGGACTTAGACCTGTGTCAGTGATCAGCCAGGAAGGTTCGCGCACCACCTGTGGGAGCGGGCTTGCTCGCGATAGCGGCGGATCAGTCGACATATTTGTGAACTGACAGACCGCCATCGCGGCGATGCGGCGATCCGACCAGCCCGCTCCCACATTTCGCCCCCATTGTTTGATCTGGCGCTTACGACGTGAGGACGCCGCTGCATCCTGGAACGGTTGTGGATCCTTTGCGTCGTGTTATCAACACATCCTATTGAACAGCCGCTTTATGCCTCGCCACTGAGTACGCTTGAGGTTTTCATCCAGAAGCCGACAAACCCACAGCAAGAACTGGTGGTTGTTACAACCGAAGTAATGCTCTGAAAAACACAACTCATAATCAAACGGTGCTGCATTGCGCAGTCCACCAGGTGTCAGGTTATTACGCAGGTAGCCGTGAATTTCCCGCTTGAGTAGCAGGACACTGAGGCGGGAATGGGCGTCAACATAGCCTTGCACAATAGCCGGCAAGGAAAGAGGCACAATCGCAGGTTCTCCTTCCCTGCGCCACGCACCGACTTTCTCACCCACTTCGCTATACATGAAACCCGTTAAACGCTGATAAGCCATAACCGCCTCAGATAATCGGAAAGGCGGTCAGCACATAATTAAGCCTCATCCTGCCACCCTGAAAGGATGAGACTCGAAAAGCCGCGTAGAGGCTGGCGGTGGATAACGGCACGGCAAACTCACCAGCTAAACCAATCACCTGCCCTGTTGCAGGTGAGGCTCCCAAGCCAGCGGCTATCGCCTGACCGGATCTATAGGCGTACGACGCAGTTGTCTCGCCGCTGAGCAGTTGTGCGGTACCGGCAGCCAACTGATCAGAGGCGTGTACCCCCATGGCAACACAGCCCATCTTGCTGATCATCGTCGGCTCAGGTAATGCGCACAAAACACCTGCGCCCGCCAATTCGATGATCCCACCAACGACACGCAAACCACCAAAAATTCGATTTGAGGCGATTTCAGCAGCGCTCAGGGATTGGTGTTCCAAAATCGCTGCCATCTGCGCATAACTTAAAACAACTCGAAATTCCTCTTCCTGAGACACCACCGTTGGCCCTTCCTGATCGCAGAGGCCCGCAGACTAACCAAACAACATAGATGTACTAAGGGTGGTAACCACATTAAGGAAATAACCTACTCAAGTTACGGAATAGGCCTTGAAGACAACTGCTTCTGGCCCCACGCCAAGAACCCTTCCAGCAACTGCCTCAACACCACCCGCGTCGGCTCGGCCAGATCCTGTCGATACCTGAACGGCTCAAACTCCTCCATATACGTGCACTGCCCCAACTCCAACTGCACCGCATGAATATCCTGCGCCGGGTTGCCGTAGTGCCGGGTGATATGCCCGCCCTTGAAACGCCCGTTCAGCACATGGCTGTAGTGCGGATGCGCCGCGCAGATGGCTTCCAACTGGCTGGCCAACTCGGGGTCGCAGGCGGCGCCATTGAAGGTGCCGAGGTTGAAGTCCGGCAGCTTGCCGTCGAACAGGTGTGGGATCACCGAGCGGATCGAGTGGGCGTCGAACAGCAGCGCGTAGCCGAATTCGGCCTTGAGCCGCGCCAGTTCCTGTTGCAGGGTCTGGTGATAAGGCGTCCAGATCTGCTCCAGATAGGTCGCCCGCTCCGCCTTCGACGGCTCCTTGCCTTCAATAAACAACGGCACGCCATCAAACAGCGTCGCGGGAAACAGGCCGGTGGTCGCCCCGGCATACAGCGGCTTGTCGTCCGACGGCCGGTTCAAGTCGATGACAAACCGCGAATACTCGGCCGCCAGGGTGCTGGCCCCCAGCTCTGCAGCAAAATCGTACAGCGTAGGGATATGCCAGTCGGTATCCGGCAGGCTTTGCGCCTCGGGGATCAGGCCCGCTGCAACCGCAGGCGTCAGGCGCAGGCCGGCGTGGGGCATGCTGATCAGCAGCGGTGTGCGGCCTTGTTTGAAGTTCAGAACCTTATCCACAGCAGTACTCCTTACTCACAAAGGCAACCTTACACATCGACGTCGACGCCATGGCGCACGACGCGTTTATCCAACTCGCCACCCAGCCAGTAGGCCAGGTCGGCGGGGCGGTCGATCTGCCAGGCGACAAAATCCGCGACCTTGCCCACTTCCAGCGAGCCATGGGTGTCGCCCATGCCCAACGCCGTGGCGGCATGCTGGGTAACACCGGCCAGGGCTTCTTCCGGGGTCATGCGGAACAAGGTGCAGGCCATGTTCAGCATCAGCCGCACGGACAAGGCCGGCGAGGTGCCGGGGTTGAGGTCGCTGGCAATGGCGATCTTCACCCCGTGCTTGCGCAAGGCGTCCATCGGCGGCAACTGGGTTTCGCGCAAAAAGTAAAACGCGCCCGGTAGCAACACGGCGACGGTGCCGGCGGCGGCCATGGCGATGGCGTCTTCTTCGGTCATGAACTCCAGGTGATCCGCCGACAGCGCCTGATACCGCGCCGCCAGGCTGGAGCCGTGCAGCGACGACAGTTGCTCGGCGTGCAACTTTACCGGCAACCCCAAGCGCTGCGCGACCTTGAACACGCGCTCTACCTGCTCGGTGGAAAACGCCAGGTATTCGCAGAACGCATCCACTGCGTCCACCAACCCTTCTGCTGCCAGGGTCGGCAGCATCTCGTTGCAGATGTGCTCGATGTAGTCGTCGGCGCGATCCTTGTACTCCGGCGGCAACGCATGGGCCGCCAGGCACGTGGCACGCACGCTGACCGGCAGCTCCTGGCCCAGGCGCCGGGCCACCCGCAGCATCTTGCGCTCGTTGGCCAGGTCCAGACCGTAGCCGGACTTGATCTCCACCGTGGTCACGCCATCGCGCAGCAAACTGCGCAGGCGCTTGCGGCTGCTGTCGAACAGCTCGTCCTCGGTCGCCGCACGCGTGGCGCGTACGGTGCTGGCAATGCCGCCGCCGGCCGCCGCGATCTCGGCGTAGCTCACGCCTTGCAGGCGCTGCTCGAATTCGCCGCTGCGGTTGCCGCCAAATACCGTGTGGGTATGGCAGTCGATCAGCCCCGGCGTGACCCACGCCCCTTGCAAGTCATGGGTCTGCGCGTAGTCGCCAGGCGGCAGCTCGGCACGGGGGCCGATCCACTCGATCAGCGAACCGGCCGTGACCATGGCGCCATCCTCGATGATCGAGTACTCGCCCCGGGCCATGGTTGCGATGTGACAGTGTTGCCAAAGCGTTTTCATCAACGCCTCCCTAAGTTATCGGTGAGACAAAGCCGGGTCGTAATTGACCTTGGCCGCTTGCCCGGCTGCGGGCTTGACCCACAGCAGGTAGGCGAGGACCAGCAACACGATCCATACGGCGCCCACCAGCAGCGCGGCCTGGGTGTCCGGGAAGTAGCCCAGCACACCAAAAATAAACAGCATGAACACAATGGCCGCCGCCGGCGCATAGGGCCAGAACGGTACCGGGAATTTCAGTTCGGCGATCTGCGCTTTGGTCATCGAGCGGCGCATCGCCACCTGCGTGACCAGGATCATCAGCCACACCCACACGGTAGCGAAAGTGGCAATCGAGGCAATCACCAGGAACACGTTTTCCGGGATCAGGTAGTTCAACACCACGCCGCCCAGCAGCGCTGCGCCCATCACCACCACGGTCATCCACGGCACACCGTGGCGCGACAGTTGCGCAAAGCCCTTGGGCGCCTGCCCTTGCTGGGCCAGGCCGTACATCATGCGGCCGGCGCCGAAGATGTCACTGTTGATGGCCGAGACGGCCGCCGAAATCACCACGATATTGAGGATGGTCGCCGCCGAGCCAATCCCCAGGTTGCTGAAGATCTGCACGAATGGGCTGCCCTGGCTGCCGATCTGCGGCCACGGGTAGATGGCCATCAGCACAAACAGGGTCAGCACGTAGAACAACAGGATGCGCAACGGTACCGCGTTGATCGCCTTGGGGATCACCCGTTGCGGGTCCTTGGCTTCACCGGCAGTGATGCCGATGATCTCGATGCCGCCAAAGGCAAACATCACCACCGCAAACGAGGCAATCAGGCCGCCCAGGCCATTGGGCATGAAGCCACCGTGGGCCCACAGGTTGCTCAACCCGCTGGCCGGTGCGTCAGCCGCCGAATGCACGCCGAACAGCATGATGCCGAACCCGCCGAGGATCATCGCAACAATCGCGCCGACCTTGAGCAACGACAGCCAGAACTCCATTTCGCCGAACACCTTGACGTTGCACAGGTTCAGCCCACCGATCAGCAGGACGATGCCGAGCACCCAGACCCAGCGTGCGACCTCGGGAAACCAGAAGCCCATGTAGATGCCGAAGGCGGTGACGTCCGCCAGGCAGACGATGATCATTTCAAAAGCGTAGGTCCAACCGAGGATAAAACCGGCCATCGGGCCCAGGTAAGTGCTGGCGTACTGGCCGAACGAGCCGGACACCGGATTGTGCACGGCCATTTCGCCGAGGGCGCGCATCACCATAAACACGGCGGCGCCGCCGATCAGGTAGGCCAGCAACACCGCCGGGCCGGCCATTTGGATCGCCGAGGCAGAACCGTAGAACAGCCCGGTGCCGATCGCCGACCCCAGTGCCATGAAGCGAATATGGCGGGCGGTCAGTCCGCGTTTGAGACCTTGTGCTTGCTGGTGCATTTCTCGTCCCTAATTATTGTTATCCAGAGAGAATCCGAACCTATGGGCGACCCCATGCGGGAGCCAGCTCCCACACAGGATCGGTGTGCGGCTTACAGGCTCGGCAGCAGCTTGGCTGGCACCAACTCGTTCAGGCAGCGACTGGCCAACAGTTCGCTGGCGGCGTTGATATCCGGGGCGAAGAAGCGGTCCTTGTCATAGAAGCCCACTTTGGCGCGCAGGATCCCACGGGCCTTTTCCAGCTTGGGCGAGGTTTTCAGGCCATCGCGCAGGTCCAGGCCCTGGCAGGCGGCCAGCCATTCCACTGCGAGCACCCCCCGGGTATTTTCAGCCATTTCCCACAGGCGCTTGCCGGCAGCCGGCGCCATCGACACGTGGTCTTCCTGGTTGGCCGACGTCGGCAGGCTGTCGACGCTATGGGGATGGGACAACGCCTTGTTCTCGCTGGCCAACGCCGCTGCCGTCACCTGGGCAATCATGAAACCGGAGTTGACCCCGCCATTGCCCACCAGGAACGGCGGCAATTGCGACATGTGCTTGTCCATCATCAACGAGATACGGCGCTCGCTCAGGGAGCCGATTTCAGCAATGGCCAGGGCCATGTTGTCGGCGGCCATCGCCACCGGTTCGGCGTGGAAGTTACCGCCGGAGATCACATCGCCTTCGGCGGCGAATACCAGCGGGTTATCCGATACCGCGTTGGCTTCGACCACCAACACTTCGGCCGCCTGGCGGAACTGGGTCAGGCAGGCGCCCATGACTTGCGGCTGGCAGCGCAGGGAGTACGGGTCTTGCACTTTGTCGCAGTTCTGGTGGGACTGGGACACCTGGCTGCTTTCACCGAGCAGGTCGCGATAGGCGGCGGCCGAGTCGATCTGCCCACGCTGGCCACGGGCTGCATGGATGCGCGCGTCGAACGGCGAGCGCGAGCCCAGCACCGCTTCCACGGTCAGGCCGCCACAGGCGATGGCGGCGGCGAACAGGTCTTCGCCTTCGAACAAGCCACGCAGGGCGTAGGCCGTGGAGACCTGGGTGCCATTGAGCAGCGCCAGGCCTTCCTTGGCAGCCAGGGTCAGCGGCGTGAGGCCGGCGACTTTCAGCGCTTCGGTCGCCTCCAGCCACTCACCTTTGTAACGGGCCTTGCCTTCGCCCAACAGCACCAGGGACATATGGGCCAGCGGCGCCAAGTCACCGGACGCGCCCACCGAGCCCTTGAGCGGGATATGCGGGTAGACCTCGGCGTTGATCAAGGCGATCAGCGCGTCGATCACCTGGCGGCGAATCCCGGAGAAACCGCGGCTCAGGCTGTTGACCTTGAGCACCATCACCAAACGCACCAGCGCATCGCTGATCGGCTCGCCGACCCCGGCAGCGTGGGACAACACCAGGGAACGCTGGAGGTTTTCCAGGTCTTCGCTGGCGATACGGGTCGAGGCCAGCAGGCCGAAACCGGTGTTGATGCCATAGGCGGTGCGGTTCTCGGCGAGAATCTGCTCGACACAGGCCACGCTGGCTTCGATCTGCGCCGAGGCGCTGTCATCCAGGCTGAGGGTTACCGGCTGCTGGTAGATGGCCCGCAGTTGGGCAAGGGTCAGTTGGCCTGGAATCAGATTTAGCGCAGTCACATTCATGCTCCTTTTGAAATAGGGTTCAGTGCAAATTCGGTAAAGCGTGGTTCAACAAATCGGTGTTCTTGAGCAGCACCGCCGTGGTCGCGATGTCCGGCGCCAACCAACGGTCCTGCTCATAGGCCGGAACGTGCTCGCGCAGCAGGCGCCAGGCGGTGTGGGTGCCGGCGCCGAAGCCTTGCGCCTTGAGGAACTCAAAGGCCTGGGCCGCCAACAGGTATTCGATGGCGAGGATCTGGGTGAGGTTTGCCAACACTGAGTGCAGCTTGAGCGCGGCGTTGGTGCCCATGCTCAGGTGGTCTTCCTGCAGGCCCGAGGTGACGAAGTTGTCGAGCACGGCCGGCTGCGCCAGTTGGCGATTCTGCCCACAGAGGGAAGCGGCGACGTACTGCACGATCATCATCCCCGAGTTGACCCCCGGGTTGCTCACCAGGAATGCCGGCAAGCCGCTAACGTGGGGGTTGATCAGGCGGTCCAGGCGGCGCTCGGCGATGGAGCCGATTTCCGCCATGGCGATGGCCAGCATATCCGCCGCCAGCGCCACGGACTGGCCGTGGGGGTTGGCCTGGGACACCACGCGGTAGTTGTCCGGCGTGCCCAGCAGCAGTGGGTTGTCGGTGGCACCGTTGAGTTCGGTTTCGATCTGCCGGGTCGCGTGCTCCAGCTGATCGCGGGCGGCGCCGTGGACCTGGGGGATCGAACGGATGCTCAGCGCGTCCTGGGTACGAATGCCACGGCTGGCGGCAATCACCTCGCTGCCCTCGAGCAGGGCCCGCAGGTTACTGCCGACCTGCTGCATGCCGGGGTGTGGCTTGAGGGCGATGATCTGCTCATCGAAGGCATCGATCTGCCCGCGTTGTGCTTCAAAACTCATGGCGCCGATCACATCGGCCCATTGCAGCAAGTGGTGGGCATCGGCCAGGGCCAGGCAGCTCAGGCCACTCATGCATGGTGTGCCATTGACCAGGCACAGGCCGTCCTTGGCGCCGAGCACCACCGGCTGCAAGCCTTCGGCGGCCAGCGCCGCCTCGGCCGTCACAATCTGGCCGCGATAGCTGACATTTCCCACTCCCAGCAGGGCAATGCCGATATGGGCCATGTGGGTCAGGTAGCCCACCGAGCCCTGGGACGGCACGTGCGGGGTGATGCCATGGTTGAGCAGCGCCAGCAGCGAATGCACCACCTGCGGATGCAGGCCGGACTTGCCCTGGCTGAAGTTGATGATGGCCGCGCAGATGATCGCGCGGGTCTGTTCATCACTCAGCGGCGCTCCCACACCACAGGCGTGGCTGAGCAAGGTGTTGCGCGACAGTTGACTCAGTTGCTCGCCCTTGAGCGACACATTGCACAAGGCGCCCAGGCCGGTGTTGACGCCATAGGCCCGCTCGCCGCTGGTGACGATGCGTTGCACGATGGCCTGGGCATTGTCGATCCGCGCCCAGGCCGGGCCCGACAGCTCCAGCTCGGCGCCGAAGCGCGCGACGGCAACCACGTCCTGCCAGTGCAGGGGGGTGTCGGCGATGACGATTTTTTTAGCCTGGGACATCTTCATACCTTCTTCAATTCTTTTGCAGCCTTGCCGGCCTCTTCGCGAGCAAGCCCGCTCCCACACTTGGAATGCGTTCCCCTGTGGGAGCGGGCTTGCTCGCGAAGAGGCCAGCCGACTCACCACAAACCCCGGCTCAGACCACCGCCGCCCGCCGCTGAACAAACCGGTCCACATACTCATCCGCCGGCGAATGCAAGATCTCCCGCGGCGTGCCGACCTGGATCAGCTTGCCGTCCTTGAGGATCGCGATGCGGTTACCGATGCGCACGGCCTCATCCAGGTCGTGGGTGATAAACACGATGGTCTTGTGCAGGGTCTTTTGCAGCTCCAGCAACTGGTCCTGCATCTCGGCGCGGATCAGTGGGTCAAGGGCGCTGAACGCCTCGTCCATCAGGATGATGTCGGTGTCGGCCGCCAGGGCCCGGGCCAGGCCCACGCGCTGGCGCATGCCGCCCGACAACTGGTGCGGGTATTTGTTTTCGTAGCCCTTCAGGCCCACGGTTTCGATCCAGTGCAATGCACGCTCGGTGCACACTTGCTTGGTTTCACCGCGCACTTTCAGGCCATAGGCGACGTTGTCCAGCACGCTCTTGTGGGGCAGCAGGCCGAAGCTCTGGAACACCATGCTGATCTTGTGCCGGCGGAACTGGCGCAGGGCTTCCATATCCAGTTGCAGGATGTCTTCGCCGTCCACCAGGATCGCGCCGCTGGTGGGGTCGATCAGGCGGTTGAAGTGGCGCACCAGGGTGGACTTGCCGGAACCCGACAGACCCATGATCACAAAGATCTCGCCGGTATCGATGCTCAGGGACAGGTCATTCACGCCCACCACACAACCGGTCTGTGCCAGCACCTGGTCCTTGGTCTGGCCTTGGCCAATAAGCGCCAGGGCTTCCTGCTCACGCGCACCGAAAATCTTGAATACGTTTTTCACTTCGATCTTGCTGACAGTAGTCATTTGCTCGCCTCATGCCGTGGACGACCATAGGCCTGGGTAATGCGGTCGATGACCACTGCGAGAATCACAATCGCCAGGCCAGCCTCCAGGCCGCGCCCGACGTTAAGGGTCTGGATGCCCACCAATACGTCCTCACCCAAGCCACGGGCGCCGATCATCGAGGCGATCACCACCATCGACAGGGCCATCATGGTGGTCTGGTTGATCCCGGCCATGATGCTCGGCAGGGCCAGCGGCAGTTGCACGCCAAACAGTTGCTGCCAGCGGTTGGCGCCGAAGGCATTGATGGCTTCCATCACTTCCCGGTCCACCTGGCGAATGCCCAGGTCGGTCAGGCGAATCAGTGGCGGCGCGGCGTAGATCACCGTGGCGAAAATCGCCGGCACCTTGCCCAGGCCAAACAGCATCAATACCGGGATCAGGTACACGAAGCTGGGCATGGTCTGCATGATGTCCAGCAGCGGCATCAACACCGAGCGCAGGCGATTGCTGCGCGCCGAGAGAATGCCCAGGGGAATGCCGATCAGCACCGAGATCACCGTGGCCACCATCATCAGCGCCAGGGTCT
This sequence comes from Pseudomonas sp. FP2294, assembly GCF_030687625.1. Classification (NCBI taxonomy): domain Bacteria; kingdom Pseudomonadati; phylum Pseudomonadota; class Gammaproteobacteria; order Pseudomonadales; family Pseudomonadaceae; genus Pseudomonas; species Pseudomonas sp. FP2294. The sequence continues at coordinate 359,927 of NZ_CP117441.1, read as the reverse complement.
GCATCAGCTTGTCCCACAGGCCGACCGCTCCCACCAGGAACAACAGGCCGACGATCACCGCCGTGGTCAGCACCTTGCGGGTGGCGTGCCAGGCAATGCCGCCGACTATCGCCAGCATCAGCCACCAGGGTGCCGCGCGTAGCAGGCCCTCCAGGTTGACGATGGCCCACAGCAAGGTGTCGGAGATCTGCCGGAACACATCGCCGTAATTGGTCACCAGTGCATCGACCCAACCGTTGACCCAGTCGGCGATGGAAAACGTAAAACTCTCAGGAAACATAACGTGCTCTCGATCCAGTGGAGTGTGGCCGGGTGCCCGGCTGCCTGTTCAGGGTAGCCGGGGGCACTGGGCCTACAAGGCCGCGTCGATTTTCTTGGCTGCGTCTTCACTGACCCAGGCGTGCCAAACCTGCGGGTGCTCCTTGAGGAAGATCTTCGCCAGCTTCGCCGAGTCAATGCGCTCTTTGCTCATGCGCGCCAGGTTCTGGTTGAGCAGGTCTATGGGCAGGTTGACCTTCTCCAGCACCGCCACCAGTTCCGGGGCCTGCTCGTAGAAAGTCTTGGACAGGCCGACCTTGATGGTCACGCGTTTATCCACACCGGGTTTTTCGTCGAGTTTGACCAGGTCCACCTGGCCCATCAGCGGCGTCGGCGACCAGTAGTAGAACAGGATCGGCTCGCCACGCTTGTAGCTCGACAGCACCGCCGCATCGAGCGCCGGGCCAGTGCCAGGGCGGAAGTTGGTGTAGGAACTTTCCAGGCCATAGCTCTTGAGCATTTCGCTGTTGTCCAGCTCGCAGGTCCAGCCGGCCGGGCAGTTGTAGAAGCGGCCTTTGGCGGGCTCTTCCTGGTCCTTGAACACCGCAGAATACTTGGCCAGGTCGGCGATGTTTTTCAGGTCCGGGGCCTTGGCTTCGAGTTTGCGCTTGGCGTCGCCTTCGATCACATAGCGCGGCACGTACCAGCCTTCAACCGCACCGACCACAGGGGCGCCGACACCCACGACCTTGCCGGCCTTCTCGGCCTTGTTCCACACTTCGCTACGGCCAACCCACTCTTCGGCGAAGATCTGGATATCGTTGCTGCCCAGGGCGTTTTCCATGGTGATGGAATTGCCCGGCAGGCTATCGGTTTTGCAGTCGTAGCCTTTTTCCAGGACCACTTGCAGGACGTCGGTCAGCAACATGCCGCTTTCCCAGTTCAGGCCGGCGAACTTCACCGGTTTGCCCGACTCGCACCAACCGGCCGCCTGGGTGGCGCCAGCACTGGCCAACAGGCCGGCGGCGAGCAATGGGGTCAGCAGGATCTTATGCATTCTCATTATGTGACGCTCCCAATCATGAAATGGATTACGGCAGTCAAAAGGCATCCTGCCTTGTCCACGTCCCATCAGGCTTGTGTAATCAGCCCGTTGTTTTTAGGGGTAGCTATAGCTGTAGCGCCCTGCTCTATCGGCAAAATCAGTCGTTCAGGCATTGCGCCGTGCCATTTTTTTGCACACACGTAATACAGGGCGGCGGGCAGTACCAGGCCGATGATCCAGGAAATATCCACCCCGCCCAGGCTGGCCACCAGGGGGCCGGTGTAGAACTTGGTGGCGATGAACGGCAACTGCACCAGCACCCCGAACACGTAGACGCTGATACCCAGCAGGTTCCAGCGGCCGTAGCGACCGTTCGGATCGGCCAGTGCCGGCACGTCATAGCGGTCGCGGGTGATGCAGTAGTAGTCCACCAGGTTGATCGCGCTCCAGGGTGTAAAGAACGCCAGCAAAAACAGGATGAAGGACTTGAACGCACTGAGGAACGAGTGCTGGCCGAGCAACGCGATCAGGGTCGCCGCACCGACGATCAGCAGCACGAAAACCAGGCGCTGCAGGCGCGTGACCTCCATGCGCCCACGAAAGCCGCTGACGATGGTCGCAATGCACATAAAGCTGCCGTAGGAGTTCAGCGTGGAGATGGTGACCTTGCCGAATGCGATGCTGAAGTACAGCAATGCCGCCGTGGCCCCCGTGCCGCCCAGACCTACGATGTAGGCCACTTCGTTACCGGCAAATTGCCCATTGGACATCGCAGCGGCAAACACGCCGAGGATCATCGCCACCTGGGCGCCAATGACCGAACCTGCGCCTGCGGCCAGAAAGGTTTTCACCGAGGATGTGTTGCGCGGCAGGTAGCGGGAATAGTCAGCCACATAAGGCCCAAAGGCGATTTGCCAGGAGGCCGCGAGCGACACCGCGAGCAGGAAGCTGCTCCAGCTGAAGTGACGGATTTTCAGGAGCGCGCCAACGTCGGTCTGGCTCATCAGACGGCTGAACAGGTAGACAAAGGCAATCACCCCAATGACGCTGGCGACACGGCCGATGAAATGGATCACCCGGTAACCGAGCACCGTGACCAGCACGATGACACTGGCGAAAATCAGAATGCCAACGCTGTCGCTGACCCCAAACAACTGGCCCAGCGCCTGGCCGGACAGCACGGTCCCGGTGGCGGTGAAACCGAGGTACATCAAACACACCAGCACAATCGGGATGGCTGCGCCATACACACCGAACTGCACCCGGCTGGAAATCATCTGCGGCAGGCCAAGCCTGGGCCCTTGCGCCGCATGCAACGCCATCACGCCGCCGCCCAGCAGTTGACCGATCAACAGACCGATCAACGACCAGAACACATCACCGCCCAGCACCACGGCCAGGGCCCCGGTGACAATCGCGGTGATTTGCAGGTTGGCGCCCATCCACAGGGTGAACTGGCTCAATAGACGACCGTGTCTTTCCGCTTCCGGGATGTAGTCGATCGAACGCCTTTCGATCAACGGGGTGGAGCTTGCACGCGCGTCTTTTGCAGCCATGGGTGTTCAACCTCTAATGGATTGTTTTCGGTGGTGCGGCTCAAACATGTTTCAAATACACAGCAGGTCAAATGTGGGAGCTGGCTTGCCTGCGATTGCATCACTGTGGTCTGCCTGACAGACCCAGTCGCCCGCATCGCAGGCAAGCCAGCTCCCACAGGAACCGAGCCAGGCGTTACTTGATCATTGGCAGGTTCAGGCCCTGCTCCTTGGCGCAATCAATCGCGATCTGATAACCCGCATCAGCATGACGCATCACCCCGGTGGCCGGGTCGTTGTGCAGCACGCGGGCAATACGCTCGGCGGCTTCGTCGGTACCGTCGCAGACGATGACCATGCCGGAGTGCTGGGAGAAGCCCATGCCCACGCCGCCACCGTGGTGCAGCGAAACCCAGGTCGCGCCGCTGGCGGTGTTGAGCAGGGCGTTGAGCAGCGGCCAGTCGGACACGGCATCGGAACCGTCCTGCATGGATTCGGTTTCGCGGTTGGGGCTGGCCACCGAGCCGGAGTCCAGGTGGTCACGGCCGATCACCACCGGCGCCGACAGTTCGCCGCTGCGTACCATTTCGTTGAATGCCAGGCCGAGCTTGGCGCGTTGGCCCAGACCAACCCAGCAGATGCGTGCCGGCAGGCCCTGGAAGCTGATGCGCTCGCGGGCCATGTCCAGCCAGTTGTGCAGGTGGGCGTCGTCGGGGATCAGCTCTTTGACCTTGGCGTCGGTCTTGTAGATGTCCTGCGGGTCGCCCGACAGTGCCGCCCAACGGAACGGGCCGATGCCACGGCAGAACAGCGGGCGGATGTAGGCCGGTACAAAGCCTGGGAAGTCGAAGGCATTTTCCACGCCTTCTTCCTGCGCCATCTGACGGATGTTGTTGCCGTAGTCGAAGGTCGGTACGCCCATCTTCTGGAAGTCCAGCATCGCCTTGACGTGTACGGCCATCGACTGCTTGGCGGCCTTGATCACGGCAGCCGGTTCGGTCTTGGCACGGGCGCGGTACTGCTCCCAGGTCCAGCCGGCTGGCAGGTAACCATTGAGTGGGTCGTGGGCGCTGGTCTGGTCGGTGACCATATCCGGGCGCACGCCGCGCTTGACCAGTTCCGGGAGGATTTCGGCAGCGTTGCCCAGCAGGGCGATGGAGATGGCCTTGCCTTCCTTGGTGTATTTGGCGATGCGCGCCAGGGCGTCGTCGAGGTCGCTGGCTTGTTCGTCGACATAACGGCTGTTCAAGCGGAAGTCGATACTGACCTGCTGGCATTCAATGTTCAGCGAGCACGCGCCGGCCAGGGTCGCGGCCAGCGGTTGGGCGCCGCCCATGCCGCCGAGGCCGGCAGTGAGCACCCAACGGCCTTTGAGGTTGCTGTCGTAATGTTGGCGACCGGCCTCAACGAAGGTTTCGTAGGTGCCCTGGACGATGCCCTGGCTGCCGATGTAGATCCAGCTGCCGGCAGTCATCTGGCCGTACATGGCCAGGCCCTTGGCATCCAGTTCGTTGAAATGCTCCCAACTGGCCCAGTGCGGCACCAGATTGGAGTTGGCGATCAGCACACGCGGGGCATTGCTGTGGGTCTTGAACACGCCGACCGGCTTGCCGGATTGCACCAGCAGGGTTTCGTCGTCGTTCAGGTTGGTCAGGCTTTCGACGATCTGGTCGTAGCATTCCCAGTTACGCGCCGCACGGCCGATACCGCCGTACACCACCAACTCTTTCGGGTTCTCGGCCACTTGCGGGTCGAGGTTGTTCATCAGCATGCGCAGCGGCGCTTCAGTCAGCCAGCTTTTGGCGGTGAGCGTGTTGCCACGGGCGGCGCGGACTTCAACGTCGCGGTACTTGGTAGGCTTGTTCTGGGAAAAGTCAGTCACAAAAAACTCCTCAGCAATCGATGCGCGAACACGATGGTGCGAAGAGGATGTTTAGCGACTCTTATGCACACACCTTTACTTGTACATACAAGCATATGCAATCTGACTGCCAACTTGGGAAGTCCGTGCTGAAGATTTATTGCCGAGGCGCGTGTAAGCCTTGGAAATAAAGGCTTGAAGGCTTTATGAAATTTCTGAAAGGGGTGACTTGAACCGCTGGAGGATTGCTACAAAGGCAGGGCATTGCGCCATGCTGGGGCATTCGGTAACAACTTGGTGCGGGCCTGGAAACAGATTGTGCAGCCTCTCCATAACCCATGTGGAGCTGGCTTGCCTGCGATAGCCACTTGTCTGACACACCGCAATCGCAGGCAAGCCAGCTCCCACAGGTTTAATCGCGTGCGGTCAGTTCGATCAGGCAGCAGCGGCCTGTCACGCTGATATCCAGCAAGCCACTGTTACCGTCCACCTGCAAACAATCATGATGACCCAGCACTTCGCCCAGCACCTTCACCTCATCAGCCACACTGAACACCAGCACGGTGTGCGCGGTACTGAAAAACTGCTGCACCCCATCCACCCACTGCAAACGTGCGTGGTAACGCTGGGGCGAGTAGATCAGGTTGAAGTCGCGAATCGGCCCGGTGATCAGGCGGCACACCACCTGGCTTTCACCCTTGAAGGCGAACGGTTGCAGCGGTAACAATCCGCGCTGCTCTTCACCGTCCACGGTCAGCACCATGCCCGCACCCTGAATCACGGTGATGACCCGTTGATACCCGGCAAACGTGGAAAAGCCGCCCGACTCCCCGATATCGGCAATCGACAGGCGCCAGCCAAAACCTTCCAGGCCGTGGCCGGCATCACGGGTGATTTCTTCGGTGCTGCCGCCGCCGTTTTTCCACGGTATGCGTACGTAATCGGCAGCACGCCAGACCTTGACTGCACTCATTTGCTGAAACGTCCTTCGAGGCTATGGCGGGAACCGGGGTGGATCAGGCGTGCGGCAGTCACCGGCTGGCGCCCGGACCAGGTACGCCGGCGAATCAGCAAGCACGGCTCGCCGGTCTCGATCTGCAGCAGCTTGCATTCCTGCGGGTCGGCCAGGATCGCTTCCACCACATGCTCGCCCTCGGTCAGCGGCGCCACCTGGTTGAGATAGGCGTAAGGGGTTTGCTGGGTGAAATCCTGTTGCAGGTATTCCGGTGCCACCAACGCGTTGACGAAACGGTCTTCGATTTGCACCGGGATATCGTTTTCGTAGTGCACGATCAGCGAGTGGAACACCCGCCCGCCTTCACGCATTTCCAGGGCCACGGCGCGCTCGGAACCGGCGGCTTCTTCGCCCAGGGTAATCACCTTGCAGGTGTGGCGATGGCCACGGGAGGCGATCTCATCGGCGATGTTATGCACCTCGAACAGCGCCGACTGGCTCTTGGGCTCGGCGACAAAAGTGCCGACGCCTTGCATGCGCACCAGCAGACCTTCGGCGGTCAGCTCCCGCAGGGCCCGGTTGATGGTCATGCGGCTAAAGCCCAGTTGGTTGACCAACTCGCTTTCCGACGGCACGCGATAGTGCGGCGGCCAGTTGCCGTTGAGAATCTGCTGGCTGATCATCTGCTTGACGCGGGCATACAAGGGCGCCGGACTTTCGTCCATGTGGGCAGCCAGCGGGGACTTGGCGGGCGGAGTCGGCACGGGGAATCCTTGCAGGGGGAAAAGATGCATAGATTGCCGGAGTTTACCGAGCAGGCAAACGTCTGTATATGTATATACAAATAAACACACGACCGGGGTGCCTTGATCATGTCCGCTTTCTTTGCCGAACGCGCGCTGCTGCCTAATGGATGGGCCACTGATGTACGGCTTGAAGTCAGCGCCGATGGCCTGCTGACCAACGTGACGGCCAATGCCAGTGCAGACGGCGCCGAGCGGCTGAGAGGCCCGTTGTTACCGGGCATGCCGAACCTGCATTCCCACGCGTTTCAACGGGCCATGGCGGGGCTGGCGGAGGTCGCCGGCAACCCCAATGACAGTTTCTGGACCTGGCGCGACCTGATGTACCGCATGGTCGGCCAGATCAGCCCCGAGCAATTGCAGGTCATCGCCCGCCAGCTGTATATCGAGATGCTCAAGGCCGGCTACACCTCGGTCGCCGAGTTCCACTATGTGCATCACGACATCAGCGGCCAGCCTTACGCCGACCCCACCGAACTGTCGCGCCAGATCAGCCAGGCGGCAGCCAGCAGCGGGATCGGCCTGACCTTGCTGCCAGTGCTCTACAGCCACTCGGGCTTTGGCGGCCAGGCGCCGAACGACGGCCAGCGCCGCTTTATCAACAGCACCGATAACTACCTGAACCTGCAAGCGCGCCTGCAACCGATCCTGGCCGCGCAACCGGCGCAGCAACTGGGCCTGTGTTTCCACTCATTGCGCGCAGTCACTCCGCAACAGATCAGCGCGGTATTGGCCGCCAGCGATAAGAGCTGCCCGGTGCATATCCACATCGCCGAACAGCAAAAGGAAGTCGATGACTGCCTGGCCTGGAGCGGCAAACGCCCGCTGCAATGGCTGTATGACCATGTGAACGTCGACCAGCGCTGGTGCCTGGTGCACGCCACCCACGCCAACTCCGACGAAGTGACATTGATGGCCAACAGCCGGGCGATTGCCGGGCTGTGCCTGACCACTGAGGCCAACCTGGGCGACGGGATTTTCCCAGCGGTGGATTTCCTGGCCCAGGGCGGGCGCATGGGGATTGGTTCGGACAGCCATGTGTCATTGAGCGTGGTTGAAGAACTGCGCTGGCTGGAATACGGCCAGCGCCTGCGCGACCAGCGGCGCAACCGCCTGTATCGCAGCGATCAACCGATGGTCGGCCGCACCCTGTATGACGCAGCCCTCGACGGCGGCGCCCAGGCGCTGGGGCAACCGATTGGTCGCCTGGAAGTCGGCAAGCGTGCGGACTGGCTGGTGCTGGACGGCAATGATCCGTACCTGGCGACGGCCAGTGCAGACGGGATTCTCAACCGCTGGCTGTTTGCCGGGGGTGATCGGCAGGTGCGTGATGTGTTGGTCAACGGCCAGTGGGTGGTGCGCGATGGGCATCATGCGGGCGAGGAAGAGAGCAGCCGGGCCTTCGCGCAAGTCCTGAGAGACTTGTTGTCTTAAGAACAACCCATAACCCATGTGGGAGTGTTGGTCATGGTTTGTAAAGGGCCAGCAAGGCGTGTCCCTTTAAATTGCAGGACGTTTCCGAGACAATCCCTGCCGCCTTGTGCCTGTTGGATTCGATGGCTAGCCTGCGGTCTGTCACTGCTCATCAGTGATCGGGTTTAGTCGCCCGGCACATCACAAGGCGCATGGTCACATGAAGTTTTATGGCGGCTGTGCGCAGGGCACCCTCGGGTGCGCCGGATTCCTTGTGGCCGGTCGACTAACCTGCGTACAGCCGCCACCCTTCGTTTAGTCGCGACGGACCGGCTCCGACTCTCACAAGGAGCTTCACCATGCATAAAATTGTCCCCGACCCACCCAGCGACCCCGCCAAAGACCGCGCCGCCTTCAACCGCGCCATCGACCACTACCTGCCGACCCAAGATGCTCACAGTGCCCGCGACGATTTGAGCTTCGAAGACGCCCTGCTCTACACCGCCAGCCTGCTGGACAGTGCGTCAGCGACGGCGCTCGATTGTGGAGAGATGCTGCAAAGCCCCGAACGGGCAAAGGTGTTGGCGGTGTGGCATTTACTGGAGATCGCCAAGACCACGGTTGATCGATCCATTGCACACCTGCACCCCGCCACGGCCAGAACCTGAGGGCAAAAAAAGGGCGGGTTTATTAAAAAACCCGCCCTTTGTTTCGCATTACTGCGAGGTCTTGGCCATCTGCTTGTCCGACGTACGCCAGATCAAACGTGTGGTGTCGTAACCCTGCTGGCGCGCCCTGCTCAGCAGGTCTTCGCGGGTGTCGGCACTGACGGTCGGCGTGCGTGACAACAGCCACATATAGCGCCGGCTCGGGCTGCCGACGATGGCGGTCTTGTAGTCATCGCTGACGTACAACACCCAGTAATCGCCCTTGGCCACGCCCGGTAGCAACGCGGTGAACCAGTTATTGAATTCGACCCACAGCTTGTCGGTCTTGCCCGGGACCTGCGGCGTGGCCGTGCCCTTGGCTTCTTCCCACTTCCACTCGGTGGTCAGGCAGCGATTGAACACTGACATGTCGCCATCGGGTAGCAGGGAGTAACGGGCCTCGGATTGCGCGCAGTTGCGCTGGAAGTACATGGGCAGGCGGGCCAGTTCGTACCAGGTGCCCTGGTAACGCTTGAGGTTGACGCTGCCGACAGTCTTGGGTTGCAGATCATCGCCAGAATGGCTGGCGCAGCCTGCCAAAAACAGGCTGGCGCAAAGGTATAAAACAAAACGCATCATTCTTCTTCTCCCGCAGGCTTGCGCCCCGGTTTACTTCAGGCCTTGCCCGGAAAACATCAGAACTTTGTCACCGGCGTACTGCACGCTGATAAAGCTGTTTTTATCGCCCCAGGTGCAACTGGACATGCCCAGTGCGCCAGAACAATCGGTGGGCTTACCCAACAGCGACTCCACCTCGGCCTTGGCCATGCCAGCCGAGAGCTTCTGGTAATTTTCCTGGGTGACCTTGCTGCAAGCGGCCAACAGCACGCAAAAGCACAAGAGGGCGAGACGGCGTAACGACATGGTAGAGCTCCTGGAGGGACACGCAGCAGTGGGGGTCTGCCAGAAGCTTAGAAGGGAAAAGGGGGGTCTGGTTCCCGCAAGGCAAAAACAAAAAAAGCCCCGAATCGCTGAAACGTTTCGGGGCCTTGGTCTGGCGCATGATTCATTGTAAAGGCGAGCTGGCTCGCGAAAAACATCCAGCCAACGCAGCGCTGCGCCGGGAATACTTCGCGAGCAAGCCTGCTCCTACAGAAGGCCTTAGGCCTTGTGGTAACCCGTCACACGCGCCACTTCTTCCTTGGACCCCAGGAACACCGCCACACGCTGGTGCAGGCCTTCAGGCTGGATGTCGAGGATGCGCTGGTGGCCGTCAGTCGACGCACCGCCCGCCTGCTCAACCAGGAACGACATCGGGTTGGCTTCGTACATCAGGCGCAGTTTGCCTGGCTTGGACGGCTCGCGGCTGTCGCGTGGGTACATGAACAGACCGCCACGGGTCAGGATGCGGTGTACGTCGGCAACCATCGCGGCCACCCAGCGCATGTTGAAGTTTTTCTTCAGCGGGCCTTCTTCGCCTTCCATCAACTCGTTGACGTAGCGCTTGACCGGTTCTTCCCAGTGGCGCTGGTTGGACATGTTGATCGCGAATTCCTGGGTCGAGGCAGGAATGGAGATGTCTTCGTGAGTCAGCACAAAGCTGCCCATTTCGCGGTCCAGGGTAAAGCCCTTGACGCCATCACCCAGGGTCAGCACCAGCATGGTCTGTGGGCCGTAGATCGCATAGCCGGCAGCAACCTGCTCGGTGCCTGGCTGCAGGAAGGCCTTTTCGTTCAGCGCTTCGTTCTGGCTCAGGTATTCATTAGGGCAACGCAGTACCGAGAAGATGGTACCGACTGGCGCGTTGATGTCGATGTTCGACGAGCCGTCCAGCGGGTCGAATACCAGCAGGTACGCGCCTTTAGGGTATTTGCCCGGGATCTGATAGGCATTGTCCATTTCTTCGGACGCCATGCCGGCCAGGTGACCGCCCCATTCGTTGGCTTCGAGCAGGATTTCGTTGGAAATCACGTCGAGTTTCTTCTGCACTTCGCCTTGCACGTTTTCAGTGCCCATGCTGCCCAGGACGCCGCCCAGCGCGCCTTTGGACACGGCGTGGCTGATTTCCTTGCAAGCACGCGCCACCACTTCGATCAGGAAGCGCAGATCGGCAGGGGTGTTGTTGCTGCGGGTCTGCTCAATCAAATAGCGACTCAGGGTAACGCGGGACATGGACGGCTCCGGAGAATGGGGGGCTAAAAACCCGCGCAGTTTAGCGCGAGTCGGGGCGCATTTCCTCCTATCAGACGAGATAACCCTGACAGAGTTCATGTAGGCCCCGGCTCAGGGCCTGGTAGGCGGCTTGCGCAACAGGTTGTAGGCCATCGCCCCAAGTGCCGCTACGCCCAGCAGCAATACGGCCCACAGGCCGATTGTCTGCCAGTTGATACCTGCGACATTTGGCGCGGCTGGCGGGTTGGCGTGCCATTCGCCATCGACCCGAGCCTGGCCCAGAGCCGCGAGGCGCTGGGGTTGGTAGTCGGGAATCAGGGTCGTCAACGGCAGGTTCGCAGCCTTGGCCGACGGGTTGCCCAGCGCCAGGGTAAACGGCTGTTCGCCCCGCGCCAGGAACACCACTTGCGTGGCCCGCACAGCAAAACTCAACGCCGGCGCCTGCGCGCCCAGGCCACCGCCCCGCTCGTCTACGTCCAGCTTGAGTTGCCGCACCGGGTAACCCGGCAGCTGCAATTGATCCTGGGTGACTTCTTGCCCGCCCTGCGTCAACCGATAGAGCAAACCACGGCTCAATGGCTGCCATGCCTGCTTGCTGTCCTGCCGCCCTTGCAGACCCACCGGCGCCAGGCTGTTGGGCTGGCGCAACTCAACGCGCACCCGCTCGACACTTAACACGCCAGGCAACTGCCAGCTGTACTGCCCAGGCTCCAGGGTGCTGCCGGCCAATGGCTCGGACCACACCAGCGACAACGGCAGGCTGCTGGTGCTCTGCACTTCAATGGAGGTCAACTCGGGCGCGGCCTGGCCTTGCCATAGCAGGCGCAGGTAGCGCGCCGGCTGCCCTGGCAAGGCGACTTCACGCTGCTCCACCCGTTCATCGGCAAATGCCAGGCGCGCCACCTGCCCGCCGCCCCAGGAGCGCCAGTGCTGCAAATCGTCACTGGCTTCGATACTGAAACGCTGGAAGCCATCATGCTCGGCAGCCCAATCGAGGATCAGCTTTTGCAACGGCGCCTTGATTGCACTGGCATCCAGCAGCCAGCCGCGTCGCACCTGCGCGCCGGCCGGCGCCTCGCTGGACGGCTGCACCTGCACCAGGGTTCCCGTGGCGCTGGATTGCACGCGCACGCTGGGCACACTGTCGCTGGCGTTGTCGGCGGCATACAGCGGGAAGCCCTTCAGCCGGGCCAGGTTGTTTGCGCTTGCGGGCGACTGCCGCACTAATGCATATGCCTGGGGCTCGCCCGCCGCGTTGAACACCCGCAGGTCACTGAGATCGGCCTGACGGGCGCTCAATTGCACCGCCAGCGGCAACTCCAGGCGATACCAGGGGCCTTCGCCGCTGACCGTCAGCGGCACTTTGGCGGTGAAGTCTGCGGGGCCTTCTGCGGCCGACGCCGATAACGCGGCGCACAGGCCCACCAGTGCAATGCTCAGTTTGCCGATCAAGAGGACGCTCCTTGGGTTTGAATCTCAGGTTCGCTGCGTTTGGGCGGCAGCGGAGCGAAATAACCCACCACCAGCAACAGCCCGCCCACGCCGATAAACGACACGATCCGCTCCAGCCCGCCACGGTTGCTCAGCTCGACGAGGAACAACTTGGCGACCACCACGCCGATCAGCACCGCGCCGACCAGCCACACTTCCCGGCGATTGCGCAGGTGCCCGCCGATCATCAGGCCCAGGGCAATCAGGGTCCAGACAATCGACAGCCCGGCCTGCACCAGCATCGAGTCAAGCAACGCATCCAGATCAAACGGCACGCCGCCCCAATGGTGCGCCGCGCGCATCACCAGTGCGGTGAAGAAGGCAAACAGCGAGACCCCGGCAACGCCCTGGGCAATCCACGGGGTGCGGCCGCCCGTTTGCGGCGCCGCGCTGCGCGCCCACAGGTACACGCCCAACAGCGCAAACAGCAGGCCAAGATCCAAGGGGTTGAGCAACGGCACATACGGCAATGGCCTGGCCGTGCCGTCGCTGAACATATTCGCCAACCAGAACCACACCAGCATCAGCGCGGCCAACGGCAGCGCAGCCAGCAGGCGATATTCGCGTGGATAAGCCGATAGCGGCCACGGCCACTGGCGCGGCGCAGCAATGGCTATCAGGTACAGGCTTGGGAAAATCGCCCAGCCCAGCCAGCGCCAGGCGTTGTATTGCACCGAAAGCACCAACAGGCCGTAGCGCAATTCCAGGGCCAGCATGCCGATCAGCATCCAGCAGCCCAGCACGTGGGCGACGCTCAAGGCTTTTGCCGCCGCCAGGTCGGCCAAATAACGCAGCGCGATGAAATGCACGGCGAACACCGCGAGCCAGGCCAGCCAGCCCCATTCGGCCGCCGGGTGGTAATAGCGATGCAACGATACCAATACCACCAGCGCCACCGCCGGCATCAGCAACAGGCAGAGGGTGCCCAGCGCGGCCCAGCGCAAGCGCAACGCCAACAACATCCACAACGCTGCACTGGCCGCAGCCGCCGCCAACAGGAAGGTGGCTTGCAACTCTGGCGGGGTGAAGCGCAGCACTTCGTGGTTCAGCGCCAATACCCACCACGCCGCGCCCCAGGCCAGCAGGCCGTTGGATACATGGGGCAACTTGAGTCGTCGATCACTGCCCCGCAAGCGCCAGGCGCCGACAAATGCGGCCAACCCGACCAGCATCGGCGCCCAGAAACCGATATGCCGGAACGCCGGCAGTTCACCGCCGCCCCAGGATGTCAGCGCGACCAAAGCCCCCGCCAGCACCTGCACGCCGAGCGCGCAGAACAGGAAGGTGCGCGAAGCGATAGACACGCCGACAAACACCGTCACCAGTCCCGCCAGCGCCCAGCTGATCGCGGTGCCCTGCTCGGCCACCAGCAACGGCGCCAGCAGGTACACAAAGCCCAGGCCAAGGCCGGCCAGGACCGGCAAGCCCTGGCGCTCCCACTTCGAGGTCTGCTCCAGCGCGGCCGTGCGCAGTTGCTGGAAGCTGAACAGCAACGCCACGCCGAGCAACAAGGCGCCCAGCGCCGCGCCGTCCAGCAGCGTGTGTTCGCCCACGTCCAGCTCACTGAGAAACGCCAGCGCCGAGCCCAACTGCAACAGCAGGCCAAACGCCCGCGCCAACGAGCGTTGCTGACGCAGACCGAGCCAAAGGATGCCGGCGCCTTCCACCGCCCAGGCCGCCGCGGTCCAGCGCGCGTCCAGGCCCAGCGGGATCGCCAGGCTGGCGAAGATCACACCCAGGGCCAGGCAGGTTTCTGCCAGCAACACGGTGCGCCCACCGCTAAGCACCCGCGCCAGGACCATATAGATGATGCCCAATGCCAACGCACTGAAGGCCGGGGCGAAGGCCAGGTGCTGCACCAGGGTGAACTGCAAGCCAAATGCCACAAGCGGCGGGCCGAACAGCAGGCCGCCATCCACATAATCGCCCTTGGCCGCCGACCAGCGCAGCAGCGCGGCACGGCTGTCATCGGCCGGGGCGTCGGCCGTTTCCAGGAGTTTGCGTCGCGCAAACAGCAAGCCGATGGCCAGGTACATCAGGAAAAACAGAATCAGGAACGGCTCGGTACTCCACAGCAGTTCCGGTGTGTAAGAGCGAATACCCCAGGCAAACCCGATACCGAAGGTGCCGGCAAAGCCAATCACATTGAGCAAGCGCCAGGCCTTGAACCAGGCGATGGCGAGGATCCCGGCGTTGAGCAGGGCGAAGTAGCTGAACAACGCCACATGGTTGCCCTCGCCGGTGGACGCGAGGATTGGCGCGGCAAACCCGCCGAGCGCGGCGGCGCAGGCCAGGCCGATGGCGTCCTGGGTAATCGCCAGGATCGCCGAAAACACCGTCACCGCCACCAACAGGCCCAGTGCCGCGCTCGGATCGAGCAATGGGTGCAGGCGCATGGCGGCGAACACCGTCAGGTACAACACGGCGATGCCCGCGCCTTGCAGGATCAGCGCATAACTGCCCCGGCGCAGGCGCAGCCACCACCCCAGGCCCAGCAAGCCCAGGGCACAGGCAGCGACACCGGCGTAGCGCAGCTCGATGGGCACCACCATGCCTTCGGTGGCATAACGCAGCAAAAATGCCAGGCCGAGGAACAACAGCACCACGCCGACCCGCAGCACGGTATTGCCGCCCAGCAGCCAGTTGCGCGCGGCGCCGATGGCACGTTCGATCAGGGTGGGGCTACGGGGGATTTCGGGTTCAGCTTCGCGGGCAACGGCGGCCGGTTTCCACAGGTCGTCCGGCAGCGGCGGGCTCGGTTCGGGAGCCGGGGTGGATTGCAGTTCGGCGGGCAACTCCCAGACCAGCTCTGGGGCGGGCGCGGGTTCGGCCATGGACGGTTCGACCTGAGGCGGCTTTTCCAGCAGCGCGAGGCGTTGCTCCAGCGCCTTCAGGGCACTGCCAAGGTGCGACAGGCGAATGGCCTGGCCAATCCCCAAACCCAGCAGTGCACCGAAGCCTGCATCACTGAACGATTCATCCAGCGCCCAGCCGAGCACCAGGCCAATCAGCATGAACATCCATTGCATGGTCCAAATCCCTAAGCAAACCGAGACCCAGTATATAGACGCATAACCCATGTGGGAGCGGGCTTGCTCGCGATAGCGGTGCATCAGTCACCTATTTGCTAACTGACGTACCACTATCGCGGGCAAGCCCGCTCCCCCATTTTGCTCCTGCGGCGTTTAGTCCAGGGCTTTCCAGATCTCGGTCGCATATTCCCGGATGGTGCGGTCCGACGAGAACCACCCGGTACGCGCGGTGTTGAGCACCGCCGAACGCCACCATTCCTTGGAGTCATGCCAATGGGCTTCGACCCGCGCCTGGGCGTCCCAGTAGGAATCAAAATCGGCGCACACCAGGAAGCGGTCGTAGTCGATCAACGAATCAATCAGCCCCACATAGCGCCCCGGATCATCCGGCGAGAACACCCCGCCACGAATCGCCTGCAGCACATCGTTCAGGCGATGGGAGGCGGCGATTTCGGGAGCGGCGCTGAACTCACCGGCCTGTTTACGCGCTTCCACCTGTTCGGCACTCAGGCCGAAGATAAACATATGCTCGCCGCCGATGCGCTCGTGCATCTCCACATTGGCGCCGTCCATGGTGCCGATGGTCAATGCGCCATTGAGGCCGAACTTCATATTGCTGGTGCCCGAGGCCTCGAAGCCGGCGGTGGAGATCTGCTCCGACAGGTCAGCGGCCGGGATGATGTTTTCCGCGAGGCTGACGTTGTAGTTAGGCAGGAACACCACCTTGAGCAAACCACGCACGGTCGGGTCGTTGTTCACCGTACGGGCGATGTCGTTGGTCAACTTGATGATCAGCTTGGCCTGGTGATAGCTGGCCGCCGCCTTGCCGGCGAAGATCTTCACCCGCGGCACCCAATCCACCTCGGGCTCGGCACGAATCGCCTGGTACAGGGCGACGGTGTGCAACAGGTTCAGCAACTGGCGCTTGTACTCGTGGATGCGTTTGACCTGCACGTCGAACATCGCCGCCGGGTTGACCGCGATCCCCAGGCGTTCATGGATGATATCGGCCAGCACGCGCTTGCTGTGCAGGCGTTGCTCGGCAAAGGCTTTGCGAAATGCCTGTTTCTCGGCAAAGGTTTCCAGCTCCACCAGGCGCTGTTCCATATTGTCGAGAATATCCGGGCCCAGGGCTTCCACCAGCATCGCGGTGAGCTTGGGGTTGGCCTGGAACAGCCAGCGGCGGAAGGTAATGCCGTTGGTCTTGTTGTTGATACGCTCGGGGTAGAGCTTGTGCAGTTCGGAGAACACCGTGCTGCGCATCAACTGCGTGTGCAACCCGGACACGCCGTTGACGCTATGGGAGCCGAGGAACGCCAGGTTGCCCATGCGCACACGCCGGCCGTTGTCCTCTTCGATCAGCGAGACGGCGCGCAGCACATCGAAATCGTGGATGCCCTTGGCCCGCAGCGAATCAATGTGCTGGGCGTTGATCAGGTAGATGATCTGCATGTGCCGGGGCAGCATGCGTTCCATCAGGCCCACCGGCCAAGTCTCCAGGGCTTCGGGGAGCAGGGTGTGGTTGGTGTAGGACAGTGTCTCCACCGTGACCTGCCAGGCCGCCTCCCAGGCAATATCGTGCAAGTCGACCAACTGGCGCATCAACTCGGCCACGGCGATGGACGGGTGGGTGTCGTTGAGCTGGATGGCCGCGTGCTCGCCCAGGCTCAGGACCGACCCGTGCATGTTTTTGTGGCGCCGCAGCAGGTCTTGCAGGGAGGCCGAGACGAAAAAGTATTCCTGGCGCAGGCGCAGTTCCTGCCCCGCTTCGGTGCTGTCGGCCGGGTAAAGCACCCTGGAGATGCTTTCGGCACGGGCCACTTCGGCGACGGCGCCCAAATGGTCGCCGGCATTGAAACGCTCCAGGTGCAGGTCTTCCACGGCCCGCGCGCGCCACAGGCGCAAGGTGTTCACACTGGCACCGCGCCAGCCGACCACCGGGGTGTCGTAGGCCACCGCGCGCACGGTTTCATTGGGCGACCAGACCTGGATCGACTTGCCGGACGCATCCAGCACGGTCTCGACACTGCCGCCAAAACCGATCGGGTAGATCACCTCGGCGCGCTCGAACTCCCAGGGGTTGCCGAAATCCAGCCAGCGCTCGGTCTGTTCCTGCTGCCAGCCATCGACAATCGCCTGGCGAAACAGCCCGTGCTCGTAGCGAATGCCATAACCATGGCCGGCAATGCCCAGGGTCGACATGCTTTCCATAAAGCACGCGGCCAGGCGCCCCAGGCCACCGTTGCCCAGGGCCGCATCGGGCTCCAGCAGGCGAATGCGCTCCAGGTCCACACCCAACTCGCCGACAGCTTCGCGCGCCACCTCCCACAGGCCGAGGTTGCTCAGGCTGTCAAACAGCAGACGGCCGATCAGGAACTCCAGGGACAGGTAATACACCCGCTTCTGCCCGCTGCGGTAGATACGCCGGGTGTGGTCCATCCAGTGCTCGACCATATGGTCGCGCGCCGCCAGGGCAATGGCTTCGAACCAGTCGTGGTCGAAGGCGTGATCGGGGTCCTTGCCCACCGCATAAGTGAGTTTGGTCAAGACAGCATCGCGAAACGCGGCTACCTCTGCTTCTCGTGCAAGCGGTTCCTGAGACATCGGTGCGACCTCGGGCGAGATAGAAGAAGGGAAATCCTAGAGCCTAGACGGTCTGACCCATGGCATGGCTGACGGTTCGGCAGTTTTTTCACTCATTCACGCATACCGGTTTTAGATGCAGGGGCCGTGCCCGTTTGTGCGTCGGACCGGCCTTTGAGCCGAAACCCGCAAAATATTGTTCAAAAAATCACCAATCCCGGTATCATCGCGCGCCCGGACAAAGCCCCTCTTGGAAACCTGATGAAGCCTCAACTGATCGCCGCCGCGGAACTCGACCGTCTCGAAACGTGGCAGAAATACTCCAGCCACATGTGCGGCGGCTGCACATCCAACTGCTGCACCCTGCCGGTTGAGGTGAAGATCAAGGATTTGATCCGCATTGGTATCGTCGACGAGTTCGAGCGTGGCGACCCGCCGAAGAACATCGCCAAGCGCTTGCAGAAGGAAGGCATCGTCGAGCGGTTCAACTCCAAGTCCGAGATCTTTACTCTGCAGCGCATGAGCAACAACGATTGCCTGTACCTGGATCGTAAGACGCGCTTCTGCACTATTTATGACAAACGCCCGGATACCTGCCGCAATCACCCGAAAATCGGGCCACGGCCGGGGTATTGCGCGTACAAGCCCAAGGAAGTGGTGCGCGAGACCAAGTTGCGTACGCTCGACAAGTTCTAACCGATGATCGTTCCCACGCTCCGCGTGGGAATGCCTCCTGGGGCGCTCTGCGCCCCGCTGCCAAGGGCAAACGCAGAGCGTCCAAGGCTGCATTCCCACGCGGAGCGTGGGAACGATCACAGGCCAGACACCACACAATCTGCAGGCATAAAAAAACGCCCCCGGCCTTTCGACCGGGGGCGTTTTTTTCAGCTGGAACTAAATATCAGTTCTTGGCCTTTTTGGCAGCGCGGGTACGCTCGCCTTCGTCCAGGATCTTCTTACGAAGACGGATGGACTTCGGCGTTACTTCGCACAGCTCGTCGTCCTGGATGAATTCCAGAGCCTGTTCCAGGGTGAAGCGAACAGGTGGAACCAGGGCGATGGTTTCGTCTTTACCCGAAGCACGCATGTTGTCGAGCTTCTTGCCTTTGGTTGGGTTGACGCCCATGTCGTTGTCACGGCTGTTCAGACCAACGATCTGGCCGTTGTAGATCTCTTGACCGTGTTCAACGAACAGCTTGCCACGCGCCTGGAGGGTTTCCAGGGAGTAGGTCAGCGCCTTGCCGGTTTCTACCGATACCAGAACACCGTTCTGACGGCCGGACATGTCGCCGGACTTCATGGTGTCGTAGCGATCGAAGATCGAGGTCAGGATGCCAGCACCGTTGGTCAGGGTCAGGAACTGGTTACGGAAACCGATCAGACCACGAGCAGGGATGTTGTATTCCAGACGCACACGGCCTTTGCCATCCGGCACCATGTTGGTCAGGTCGCCTTTACGCAGGCCCATCTCTTCCATGACCTTGCCCTGGGATTCTTCAGGGGTGTCGATGGTGACGTTTTCGAACGGTTCCTGCTTCACGCCGTCAACGGTACGGATGATCACTTCAGGACGACCAACGCCCATTTCGAAGCCTTCGCGACGCATGGTTTCGATCAGTACCGAGAGGTGCAGCTCACCACGGCCGGAAACCTTGAACTTGTCAGCCGAGTCGCCTTCTTCAACGCGCAGTGCAACGTTGTACAGCAGCTCTTTGTCCAGACGTTCCTTGATGTTACGGGAAGTCACGAACTTGCCTTCTTTACCGCAGAAAGGCGAGTCGTTTACCTGGAAGGTCATGGAAACGGTTGGCTCGTCAACGGTCAGAGGCTTCATCGCCTCGACAGTGTCCGGCTGGCACAGGGTGTCGGAGATGAACAGCGAGTCCATACCGCTTACGCACACGATGTCGCCGGCGAAAGCTTCTTCAACGTCGATACGGTGCAGACCGTGGTGACCCATCAGCTTCAGGATACGACCGTTACGCTTCTTGCCGTCGGCGCCGATAGCCACAACCGGGGTGTTCGGCTTGACGCTACCACGAGCGATACGGCCAACACCGATAACACCCAGGAAGCTGTTGTAGTCCAGTGCCGAGATTTGCATCTGGAACGGGCCTTCACGGTCAACCTTCGGAGGTGGCACGTGGTCAACGATCGCCTGGTACAGCGGGGTCATGTCTTCCGCCATGGCGGTGTGTTCCAGACCGGCAATACCGTTCAGGGCAGAGGCGTAGATCACTTGGAAATCAAGTTGTTCTTCGGTAGCACCCAGGTTGTCGAACAGGTCGAAGATCTGGTCCAGAACCCAGTCCGGACGCGCGCCTGGACGGTCAACCTTGTTGATGCACACGATCGGACGCAGGCCGGCTTCGAAAGCCTTCTTGGTCACGAAACGGGTTTGCGGCATAGGGCCGTCTTGGGCATCAACCAGCAGCAGAACGGAGTCAACCATCGACATTACGCGTTCTACTTCGCCGCCGAAGTCGGCGTGGCCCGGGGTGTCCACGATGTTGATGTGGTAGCCGTTCCAGTTGATAGCGGTGTTTTTTGCCAGGATGGTAATACCGCGCTCTTTTTCCTGGTCGTTGGAGTCCATCACGCGCTCGTCGTTGAGCTCGTTGCGCTCCAGGGTGCCGGATTGACGCAGGAGTTTGTCTACCAGGGTGGTTTTACCATGGTCAACGTGGGCAATGATGGCGATGTTACGTAGATTTTCGATCACTTGTGTATCTCGATCAGAGGATTCGGTGTGCTGACAGGTCGTGGCAGCGATTAACAGTAGAGTCAGGCCTTGCCGTTACAGCTTGACGGCAGAGTCGGGGGGCCGGTGACGCAGGCCACAGGCAAACAGCCCCGGGCTCTTAGCTCGGTCGATAAACGCGCACATTGGCATATCCCTCACTGAGCAAATGGTGGGCATGCAGGCGACTCATCACGCCTTTGTCGCAATACAGCAGGTACTGACGGCTGTTATCCAGTTCCTTGAAACGCGCGTTCAGTGCATAGAACGGCAGCGTTTGCACGTCGATGCCAGCGATTTCCAGTGGCTCATCTTCAGCGGCATCCGGGTGACGGATGTCGATGACGATCTGGCCGGCCAGGGCTTCGCTGACTTCTTCGATCTGCACATCCTGGCCCAATTCATCGATTACCCGATCAATCGGCACCAGTTTGGCGTTCTCGAGCGCTCGCTCCAGAATCGCCATGTCGAATTCTTTCTCTTCATGCTCCACGCGGTAGCGCTTGGCATGGGTCTTGGGGTTCACCGAGATGACCCCGCAGTACTCTGGCATGTGCTTGGCGAAATCAGCGGTGCCGATTTCGTTGGCCAGGTCGATGATGTCTTGCTTGTGGCTGGCGATCAGCGGGCGCAATACCAGCTTGTCGGTCACACAGTCGATCACGGACAGGTTCGGCAGGGTCTGGCTGGAGACCTGGGAAATCGCCTCGCCGGTAACCAGCGCTTCGATTTGCAGGCGGTCGGCGATTTTCGACGCTGCGCGCAACATCATACGCTTCAATACGACGCCCATATGACCGTTATCGACTTTTCCGAGAATTTCTCCCAGGACTTCCTCGAACGGTACGCTGACAAACAGCACGCGCTGGGAGCTGCCGTACTTCTTCCAGATATAGTGCGCGACTTCCATCACGCCCAATTCATGTGCACGCCCGCCCAGGTTAAAGAAGCAGAAGTGGCTCATCAGGCCGCGGCGCATGATCTGGTAGGCCGCCACGGTGGAGTCGAAACCGCCGGACATCAGTACCAGGGTCTGCTCCAGCGCGCCCAGCGGATAGCCGCCGATGCTGTTGTGCTGGCTGTGGATCACAAACAACCGTTGGTCGCGAATTTCGATGCGCACTTCGATTTGCGGCTCTTTAAGCGAAATTCCAGCGGCGCCGCACTCGCGACGCAGCTTGCTGCCGACGTATTTCTCGACATCCATGGAGCTGAACGGGTGCTTGCCGGCACGCTTGCAACGCACTGAAAAAATCTTGCCTTCAAGGCTGTTGCCGAAGTGCAGTTTGCATTTTTCAGTGATGTCGTCGAAATCGCCCAGCGGGTACTCGTCGACCTGCAGGAAGTGCGCGATGCCCGGCATGCAGCTCAGGCGCTCGGTCATGTCTTTCAAGGCTTTGGCGTCAGTAATGCGGGTTTCCAGCTCGAGATTGTCCCACACACCGTTCACCACCACAGCCGGGTCCAGGTCACGGAGCACGGCGCGGATATTCTTGGCCAATTGACGGATGAAACGCATCCGTACCGGTCGGCTCTTGATGGTGATTTCGGGGAAGACTTTAACGATTAATTTCATGGAAACAGCGCGCGCAGGGCCAGCCGAAAAAGGGGGGCGCGGATTATAGCGGAAATCGCTCAAGGTTTGACCAGTTAATATACAAACGGCACACCATGCACCAAACAGGTGCATTTACAGGCAGTTGCGCTACATTGCAGTGCGCAATTTTTGCCGTTTTTTCGATTTGCACCTTTATAGGGGCGATTTTGAGGCAAAAAACCCATGTCGGGGCACTGGCATGCAATTTGCTCTCTTGTGAGGCAGGTTGCCATGGCGGACTATCCGCGCCGGCATCACCCACATTCTAAGGGCTACTCCACTACCCAAGCCCGAAGCCACCCGGAGGACACTATGTCGAAGTCGGTTCAACTCATCAAAGATCATGACGTTAAATGGATTGATCTGCGCTTCACGGACACCAAAGGCACTCAGCACCACGTGACCATGCCGGCTCGCGATGCGCTGGATGACGCCTTCTTCGAAGAAGGCAAAATGTTCGACGGCTCCTCCATTGCTGGCTGGAAAGGCATCGAAGCCTCCGACATGATCCTGATGCCGGACGACTCCACCGCCGTACTCGATCCGTTCACCGAAGAGCCGACCCTGATCATCGTCTGCGACGTGATCGAGCCTTCGACCATGCAAGGCTACGACCGCGACCCACGTGCGATCGCCAAGCGTGCCGAGGAATACCTGAAGTCCACCGGTATCGGTGACACCGTATTCGTGGGCCCGGAACCAGAATTCTTCATCTTCGACCAAGTGAAGTTCAAGTCCGACATCTCCGGCTCGATGTTCAAGATCTACTCCGAACAAGGTTCGTGGATGTCCGACCAGGACGTGGAAGGCGGCAACCATGGCCACCGTCCAGGTATCAAAGGTGGTTACTTCCCGGTTCCGCCGTTCGACCACGACCACGAAATCCGTACCTCCATGTGCAACGCCATGGAAGACATGGGCCTGGTCATCGAAGTGCACCACCACGAAGTGGCCACTGCCGGCCAGAACGAAATCGGTGTGAAGTTCAACACCCTGGTGGCCAAGGCTGACGAAGTCCAGACCCTGAAGTACTGCGTACACAACACTGCCGTTGCCTATGGCCGTACCGCTACCTTCATGCCTAAGCCACTGTACGGCGATAACGGTTCGGGTATGCACGTTCACCTGTCCATCGCCAAAGATGGCAAGAACACCTTCGCTGGCGAAGGTTATGCCGGCCTGTCCGACACTGCCCTGTACTTCATCGGCGGTATCATCAAGCACGGTAAGGCCCTGAATGGCTTCACCAACCCGTCGACCAACTCCTACAAGCGTCTGGTCCCAGGTTTCGAAGCACCGGTAATGCTGGCCTACTCGGCTCGCAACCGTTCCGCGTCGATCCGTATTCCTTACGTGTCCAGCCCTCGCGCTCGCCGTATCGAAGCACGCTTCCCGGATCCAGCAGCCAACCCGTACCTGGGCTTTGCTGCACTGCTGATGGCTGGCCTGGACGGCATCCAGAACAAGATCCACCCAGGCGACGCCGCCGACAAGAACTTGTACGACCTGCCGCCTGAAGAGGCCAAAGAGATCCCACAAGTGTGCGGCAGCCTGAAAGAAGCCCTGGAAGAGCTGGATAAGGGCCGTGCGTTCCTGACCAAAGGCGGCGTGTTCAGCGACGACTTTATCGACGCCTACATCGCCCTGAAAAGCGAAGAAGAAATCAAGGTCCGCACCTTCGTACACCCACTGGAATACGAGCTGTACTACAGCTGCTGATCCGGTAGCGCTGCTTAACGTGGCGTGACAAAAAGACCTCCTTCGGGAGGTCTTTTTTTTGCCTGAAACAATGACTATCCACCTTTGCAAACCCCATCAGAACTGTAGGAGCTGGCTTGCCTGCGATAGCGGTGTATCTGTCACATCACGACTGACTGAACCACCGCTATCGCAGGCAAGCCAGCTCCTACAGTTTGACTGGGGTTTTTCAGGAAATATTTGATCGCTGAACAGAATGTGGGAATTCGCACTATATTGGTGCGATAGGTTGCACCCTTGCCCACCCATCAACCCATTTTGGGTCGAAATCTCCCGAGAGAGCTGGCCGAACGCCATAGTTTCGCGCCTAAAGCCCCCATTTCAGGGCTTTTACGCTTCTTTTCGGAGCCTTGGTTTGGTTTTTGCATTTTCCTGGTATCAGCGTGTGCCTCAAGCCCACGCCTTGCTCCAAAAGAGGTCCTAATGACCATCAGCGACGCACTGCACCGCTTGCTACTCGACAACCTGACCACCGCGACCATTCTGCTCAATGACGAACTGCGCCTTGAGTACATGAACCCCGCGGCGGAGATGCTCCTGGCCATCAGCGGTCAGCGCAGCCATGGGCAATTTATCAGCGAGCTGTTCACCGAGTCCGCCGAGGCCTTGAGTTCCTTGCGCCAGGCCGTGGAGCAGGCCCACCCGTTTACCAAGCGTGAAGCGATGCTCACGGCCCTCACCGGCCAGACCCTGACCGTCGACTACGCGGTAACGCCGATCCTGAGCCACGGCGCCACCTTGCTGCTGCTGGAAGTGCATCCCCGGGATCGCCTGCTGCGCATCACCAAGGAAGAAGCCCAGCTGTCCAAGCAGGAAACCAGCAAGATGCTGGTGCGCGGCCTGGCCCATGAGATCAAGAACCCGTTGGGCGGGATTCGCGGCGCCGCACAGTTGCTGGCCCGCGAGCTGCCGGATGAGAACCTCAAGGACTACACCAACGTCATCATCGAAGAAGCCGACCGCCTGCGTAATCTGGTGGACCGCATGCTCGGCTCCAACAAGCTGCCGTCGCTGGCGATGACCAATATCCATGAGGTGCTGGAGCGCGTCTGCCAGTTGGTGGAGGCCGAAAGCCAGGGCTGCATCACCCTGGTGCGCGACTATGACCCGAGCATTCCCGATGTCCTGATCGACCGCGAGCAGATGATCCAGGCGGTGCTCAATATCGTGCGCAACG
Organism: Pseudomonas sp. FP2294; assembly: GCF_030687625.1. Lineage (NCBI taxonomy): Bacteria > Pseudomonadati > Pseudomonadota > Gammaproteobacteria > Pseudomonadales > Pseudomonadaceae > Pseudomonas > Pseudomonas sp. FP2294. The sequence goes on along the minus strand of NZ_CP117441.1, from coordinate 334,860 downwards.
CCATGCAAGCCATCAGCAGCCAGAACGAGCTGCGCCTGGGGCGCATCAGCCTGCGCACCCGCGCCTTGCGCCAGTTCACCATCGGCCATGTGCGCCATCGCCTGGTGACCAAGGTCGAGATCATCGACAACGGCCCGGGTATCCCGGCCGAACTGCAGGAAACCATTTTCTTCCCAATGGTCAGCGGCCGCCCGGACGGTACCGGGCTGGGCCTGGCCATTACCCAGAACATCATCAGCCAGCACCAGGGCCTGATCGAATGTGAAAGCCATCCCGGCCACACGACCTTTTCGATCTTTCTGCCACTGGAACAAGGAGCCCCATCGACATGAGCCGTAGTGAAACTGTCTGGATCGTCGATGACGACCGTTCCATCCGCTGGGTCCTGGAGAAAGCCTTGCAACAGGAAGGCATGACCACCCAGAGCTTCGACAGCGCTGATGGGGTGATGAGCCGCCTGGCGCGCCAGCAGCCCGACGTGATCATCTCCGATATCCGCATGCCCGGCGCCAGTGGCCTGGACTTGCTGGCGCGGATTCGCGAGCAGCACCCGCGTTTGCCGGTGATCATCATGACCGCGCACTCGGATCTGGACAGCGCTGTCGCGTCCTATCAGGGCGGCGCCTTCGAGTACCTGCCCAAGCCGTTCGACGTCGATGAGGCGGTGGCACTGGTCAAGCGCGCCAACCAGCACGCCCAGGAACAGCAAGGCCAGGCCGTGGTACCGACCCTGACCCGCACCCCGGAGATCATCGGTGAAGCACCGGCGATGCAGGAAGTGTTTCGCGCCATCGGGCGCCTGAGCCACTCCAACATCACCGTGTTGATCAACGGTGAGTCCGGGACCGGTAAAGAGCTGGTGGCCCATGCCCTGCACCGTCACAGCCCACGGGCGGCCTCGCCGTTTATCGCGCTGAACATGGCGGCGATCCCCAAGGACTTGATGGAATCCGAGCTGTTCGGCCACGAAAAAGGCGCGTTTACCGGCGCAGCCAACCTGCGTCGCGGGCGTTTTGAACAGGCGGACGGCGGCACGCTGTTCCTCGATGAAATCGGCGACATGCCGGCCGACACCCAGACCCGGCTGTTGCGGGTACTGGCCGACGGTGAGTTCTATCGTGTCGGCGGCCATACGCCGGTCAAGGTCGACGTGCGCATCATCGCCGCGACCCACCAGAACCTGGAAACCCTGGTGCACGCCGGCAAGTTTCGCGAGGACTTGTTCCACCGCCTGAACGTGATCCGCATCCATATCCCACGCATGTCGGACCGCCGCGAAGATATCCCGACCCTGGCCCGTCACTTCCTCAGCCGCGCCGCCCAGGAGCTGGCGGTGGAGCCCAAGCTGCTGAAGACGGAGACCGAGGAATACCTGAAGAACCTGCCATGGCCGGGCAACGTGCGCCAACTGGAAAACACTTGCCGCTGGATCACGGTGATGGCGTCCGGGCGCGAAGTGCATATCAGCGACCTGCCACCGGAACTGTTGAGCCTGCCCCAGGATTCAGCACCGGTGACCAACTGGGAACAGGCCCTGCGCCAATGGGCCGACCAGGCCCTGGCCCGCGGCCAGTCAAGCCTGCTGGACAGCGCCGTGCCGACCTTTGAGCGGATCATGATCGAAACCGCCCTCAAGCACACCGCCGGCCGGCGTCGTGATGCCGCAGTGCTGCTGGGCTGGGGCCGCAATACCTTGACCCGCAAGATCAAGGAATTGGGGATGAAGGTCGATGGCGGGGATGATGATGAGGGCGAAGAGGCCTGAGTACAGCCCTCCAGCACATGAATGACCTAATGTGGATGAGGGCTTATGTGGGAGCTGGCTTGCCTGCGATTGCATCACCTCGGTATCTCTGAAAGGCCGAAGTGCCCGCATCGCAGGCAAGCCTGCTCCCACATTTGTGTGGTGTGCACCGCTTCAACGCACCATGAACCGGTATCGCGCACAAAACCCAGGCTACTTTTAAATAAATCCTGAGCCCCGAAAACACCAAAGCCCCGTAATCCGGGGCTTTGCGCTTTATAAAAGAAAACTCTCAGACAATCTCGCCACTCTGGCACGCCCCCTGCAATAACCCTGGTACAACCCAGTTTCGGGGACCTTGGTACAGGCAGGCCGAGAATCCCCTCTTTAATTCGAGCGTCAAACCGTTTTGGGAGCCCTGGTACAGGCAGGCCGGGAACTCCCTCTTTTATTGCTCCAGGAGATGGATCTCCAGTCGCCAGCGGTCATCGACCGCCTTGCCCGACCATTCCCCCCGCAGCGGCCGCGCCGCCACCAGGTTCAGCAGCAAGCCAGCATCGGTCTTGCGCACGCGCCAGTTCACATCCTTGTCATTGACCTTCAATTGCCCCGCCTGGGCCTGGCCCTGGGCGTCGAACAGCAGCGCCACGGTGCCGTCGATATGCTCGCCATGCAGCTTCGGCTCGCTGTTGAACCACACCACCAGGCCATCTGCGGCGGGCTCGACCTGCAGCAAGGCAGTCGGGTCCGGGGTGGTCAGGCGACCGATCATCAAACCCACCATCAGGCCGACAATCGCCAGCGAGCCCAGGACGCGAGGCAATAGCTTCGGCCTGGGGTCGTCTTCAGGGGTAGAATGCGCTGCATCTTTATCTTCGGAGCCGTGCATGTTTCACGTCATCCTTTTCCAACCAGAAATTCCGCCGAATACCGGCAACGTTATCAGGCTGTGCGCCAACAGTGGCTGCCACCTGCATTTGATCGAGCCGCTGGGCTTCGAGATGGACGACAAGCGCCTGCGCCGCGCGGGCCTGGACTATCACGAGTACGCCACCCTGCAGCGCCACGCCGACCTCGCCAGTTGCCTGGAGAGCCTGGGCCAGCCGCGCCTGTTTGCGTTCACCACCAAGGGCTCGCGGCCGTTTCATGATGCCAGCTTTGCCGAAGGGGACGCCTTCCTGTTCGGCCCAGAGAGCCGTGGCCTGCCGGCAGACGTACTCGACGCCCTGCCCGACGGCCAGCGCCTGCGCCTGCCGATGCGCGAAGGCTGCCGCAGCCTGAACCTGTCCAACACCGTGGCCGTCGCCGTCTACGAAGGCTGGCGCCAGCTCGGGTTCAAATAACCCCCAAAACCAAATGTGGGAGCGGGCGTGTGTGGGAGCCGGGCTTGCCCGCGATGCAGGCACCTCGGTGTGTCAGTGACACAGAGGTGATGCTATCGCTGGCAAGCCAGCTCCCACACACGCCCGCTCCCACATTTAGAGCAGCGTCGGGTTCAGCTTACTGAACCGTCGGTGCGCCTTCCTGTTGCATGCGCTGCAGCTCTTGCGCATACAGGGCATCGAAGTTCACCGGGGCCAGCATCAGGGCCGGGAACGAGCCACGGGTGACCAGGCTGTCCAGGGTCTCGCGGGCATACGGGAACAGAATGTTCGGGCAGAACGCGCCCAGGGTGTGGCTCATGGACGCATCGTCCAGGCCCTGGATCAGGAAGATACCGGCCTGCTGGACTTCAGCGATGAATGCCACTTCTTCACCGTTCTTCACGGTGACCGACAGGGTCAGTACCACTTCGTGGAAGTCGCCTTCGAGCTGCTTCTGACGAGTGTTCAGGTCCAGGCCGACGCTTGGGGTCCATTCCTGACGGAAGATCGCCGGGCTTTTCGGCGCTTCGAACGACAGGTCACGCACGTAGATACGCTGCAGGGAAAATTGTGGGCCTTGAGCCTCTTCTGCTGCCGCTTCGATGTTCGGTTGGTCAGTCATCTCGCAGATCCTTCTTGATCTTGGGGTCTTTTAGGTTTTTGGAGTCAGACGTGAAGCAGCGCGTCGAGTTTACCGGCGCGCTCCAGGGCGAACAGGTCGTCGCATCCACCGATATGCTGGGTACCGATCCAGATTTGCGGCACAGAGGTGCGCCCCGCCTTCTGGGCCATCTCGGCACGCACCGCAGGCTTGCCATCGACCTTGATCTCTTCGAAGGCAACCTTTTTGCTCTGGAGCAACTGCTTGGCTCGCATGCAATAGGGGCAATAATCGCTGGAATAAACGACAACCTGGCTCATATCACTTCACCAACGGCAGGTTATCGGCGCGCCAGCTGGAGATACCACCCGACAGCTTGGCGGCGGTGAAGCCGCTTTTCATCATTTCGCGGGCATGGCCACCGGAGTGCTGGCCTTGGGCGTCGACCAGGATAATGGTCTTGGCCTTGTGCTTTTCCAGCTCGGCGATGCGGGCGATCAGCTTGTCCTGGGGAATATTCAGCGCGCCGACGATATGACCGGCGGCAAAGTCCTTGGCCGGGCGGATGTCGACGACAACGGCCTGGTCCTTGTTGACCAGCGCGGTCAGCTCGGCGGTGCTGAGGCTACGGCCGCCACGGCTCACTTCATGAGCAATCAGCAGCGCCAGCAGTACGACGAAGGCACCGACCAGCAGATAGTGAGAGGTAGCAAATGCAATCAGGTGATCAACCATCAAGGAGGTTCCAGGGCGTTAAAATGGCGGTAAGTATACACAGCCGCCATGGGGGGCCAACCCCCGTAAAGCGGTGACGGCATCGGAACTTCGCTTTAAACTGCCACTCCCTTTTCAATCGCCTTCCTTTAATAACGCCGCGAGAGGATCTATGACTACCACGCCTAAACCTTTGGTCCTGATGATTCTCGATGGCTTCGGTCACAGTGAAAACCCCCACGACAACGCCGTATTCGCGGCGAACAAGCCAGTACTGGACCGCCTGTGCGCCAGCGTACCCAATGGCCTGATCTCCGGATCGGGCATGGACGTCGGCCTGCCGGACGGCCAGATGGGCAACTCCGAAGTCGGCCATATGAACCTGGGCGCCGGACGAGTGGTATATCAGGACTTCACCCGTGTGACCAAAGCCATCCGCGATGGCGAGTTCTTCGAGAACCCGACCATCTGCGCCGCGGTGGATAAAGCCGTTGCCGCCGGCAAGGCCGTGCACTTCATGGGCCTGCTGTCCGACGGTGGCGTACACAGCCACCAGGATCATCTGGTGGCCATGGCCGAACTGGCCTTCAAGCGCGGTGCCGAGAAGATCTACCTGCACGCCTTCCTCGATGGCCGCGATACCCCGCCCAAAAGCGCGCAATCGTCCATCGAACTGCTGGACGCGACCTTCGCCGCCCTCGGCAAGGGCCGTATCGCCAGCCTGGTCGGCCGCTACTTCGCCATGGACCGCGACAACCGCTGGGACCGCGTGTCCCAGGCCTACAACCTGATCGTCGACGGCAACGCCGAATTCAACGCTGCCACCGCCCAGCAAGGCCTGGAAGCCGCCTACGCCCGTGGCGAGAGCGATGAGTTCGTCAAGGCCACCACCATCGGCGAGCCGGTGAAGGTCGAAGATGGCGACGCCGTGGTGTTCATGAACTTCCGCGCCGACCGTGCCCGCGAGTTGAGCCATGTGTTCGTCGATGAGGGTTTCAAAGACTTCGAGCGCGCGCGCCGCCCGCAGGTCGAATTCGTGATGCTCACCCAATACGCCGCCAACATCCCGGCCCCGTCGGCCTTCGCCCCGGGCAGCCTGGAAAACGTGCTGGGTGATTACCTGGCGAAGAACGGCAAGACCCAGCTGCGCATCGCTGAGACCGAGAAATACGCCCACGTCACGTTCTTTTTCTCCGGTGGCCGCGAAGAACCGTTCCCCGGCGAAGAGCGCATCCTGATCCCGTCGCCCAAAGTCGCCACCTACGACCTGCAGCCGGAAATGAGCGCACCGCAAGTTACCGATAAAATTGTCGACGCCATCGAACACCAGCGTTATGACGTGATCGTGGTCAACTACGCCAACGGCGACATGGTCGGCCACAGCGGCAACCTGCAAGCGGCAATCAAGGCTGTGGAATGCCTGGACCTGTGCGTAGGCCGGATCGTCGAGGCCCTGGAGAAGGTCGGCGGCGAAGCGCTGATCACCGCTGACCACGGCAACTGCGAGCAGATGTCCGACGAATCCACCGGCCAGGCCCACACAGCCCACACCACCGAGCCAGTGCCGTTCATTTATGTCGGCAAACGCGACTTCAAGGTGCGCGAAGGTGGCGTGCTGGCGGACGTGGCACCGACCATGCTCATGCTGATGGGCCTGGAGAAGCCTGCCGAGATGACCGGTACCTCGATTCTGGTCTGATTTTAAAACCACCACCAAACAATGTGGGAGCGGGCTTGCCCGCGATAGCGACGGATCAGCCGACATTGCTATGGCTGACACAGCGCAATCGCGGGCAAGCCCGCTCCCACATGGGTAAGTGGCGTTTTTGAAGGTGGCTTTTAGCCACACCCCCGCCACTCGGCACCTAACTTGCCCGCCAGCCTGAATTGGGCGTTTTTTTTGCAGCGTGGGGCGGGCATACTAGGCCGTCCCTTTCCCTGGTGTCGCCCGCCTCTATGCTTCGCGCCTTGATTACCCTTGCTCTTGTCTGCGTGCTCCAACCGGCCTTGGCCGACGAACGTGCGCAAACCCAACAACAGTTGGACGCTACGCGTCAGGACATTACCGAGCTGAAAAAGCTGCTCGGCAAGCTCCAGGAAGAAAAATCCGGGGTGCAGAAAGACCTGCGCGGCACGGAAACCGAAATGGGCAAGCTGGAGAAGCAGGTCCAGGAGCTGCAAAAAGAATTAAAGAAGAGCGAGTCGGAACTGGAGCGACTCGACGGTGAGAAAAAAAAACTCCAGAGCGCGCGCGTTGAACAGCAACGCCTGATCGCGATCCAGGCCCGTGCCGCCTACCAGAACGGCCGCCAGGAATACCTCAAGCTGCTGCTCAACCAGCAGAACCCGGAAAAATTCGCCCGCACCCTGACCTACTACGATTACCTGAGCACCGCGCGCCTGGAGCAACTCAAGAGTTTCAACGAGACCCTGCGCCAGTTGGCCAACGTCGAGCAGGAAATCGCTGACCAGCAAAGCCAACTGCTGGCCCAGAAGAGCAGCCTGGACACCCAGCGCGACGAACTGGACAAAGTGCGCAAGGAGCGCCAGCAGGCCCTGGCCAAGCTCAACAACGACGTAAAAGCCCGTGATGCCAAGTTGCAGGCGCGTCAGCAGGACCAGGCCGACCTGGCCAAAGTACTCAAAACCATCGAGGAAACCCTGGCACGCCAGGCCCGCGAGGCCGAAGAAGCGCGGCAGAAAGCGCTGATGGCCCAGCAGGAAGCAGAAAAAAAGCGCCAGCGTGAAGCCGAGGCGCTCGCCAGCGACGCCCCGCGTAAACCGGCGCGTGCAGCACCCGGGCCGCTGGTTTCCAGGGCCGGCGAATCGTTTGGCGGGCCTTTTGCTACTGCCCGAGGCAAACTTCCATGGCCAGTTGATGGTCGACTACTGGCACGCTTTGGTGAAACCCGTGGCGATGACACCCGTACCAAGTGGGATGGCGTGATGATCAGCGCCTCTGCGGGCAGCCAGGTGCACGCCGTCCACGGCGGGCGCGTGGTGTTCGCCGATTGGCTGCGCGGCGCCGGGTTGCTGGTGATTCTTGACCACGGCAATGGCTATTTGAGCCTGTACGGCCACAATCAGACGTTACTCAAGGCCGCAGGTGATGTTGTAAAAGCCGGTGAATCCATCTCCACTGTCGGTAACAGTGGTGGCCAGGACACCCCGGCGCTGTACTTTGCTATTCGTCAGCAGGGCCGCCCGAGCGACCCTGCACAATGGTGTCGCGCCCAAGGATAGGCCGCACCTACATTAGGAGTTCGTTCGACATGCTGCATTTGTCCCGCCTCACTTCGCTGGCCCTGACGATCGCCCTGGTGATCGGCGCGCCTATGGCATTCGCCGACCAGACCGCACCGTCTGCCATGGCCGCGACCACCAAGGCACCGCTGCCGCTGGACGAATTGCGCACCTTTGCCGAGGTCATGGACCGGATCAAGGCCGCCTATGTCGAACCCGTGGACGACAAGACCCTGCTGGAAAACGCCATCAAAGGCATGCTCAGCAACCTCGACCCGCACTCTGCCTACCTGGGCCCGGAAGATTTCGCCGAGCTGCAGGAAAGCACCAGCGGCGAATTCGGCGGCCTGGGCATCGAAGTCGGCGCCGAGGACGGCATCATCAAGGTGGTGTCGCCAATCGACGACACCCCGGCGTCCAAGGCCGGCATCCAGGCCGGCGACCTGATCGTCAAGATCAACGGCCAGCCGACCCGTGGCCAGACCATGACCGAAGCCGTCGACAAGATGCGCGGCAAGGTCGGCCAGAAAATCACCCTGACCCTGGTGCGCGACGGCGGCAGCCCGTTTGACGTGACCCTGACCCGAGCCACCATCGTGGTCAAGAGCGTGAAGAGCCAGTTGCTGGAGTCGGGCTACGGCTATATCCGCATCACCCAGTTCCAGGTCAAGACCGGCGACGAAGTGGCCAAGGCCCTGGCCAAGCTGCGCAAGGACAACGGCAAGAAGCTCAACGGCATCGTCCTGGACCTGCGCAACAACCCCGGCGGCGTGCTGCAATCAGCGGTGGAAGTGGTCGACCACTTCATCACCAAAGGCTTGATCGTGTACACCAAGGGCCGCATTGCCAACTCCGAACTGCGCTTCTCGGCCACCGGCAAGGACCTCAGCGAAAACGTACCGCTGGCGGTGCTGATCAACGGCGGCAGCGCCTCGGCCTCGGAAATCGTCGCCGGCGCCCTGCAAGACCAGAAACGCGGGGTACTGATGGGCACCACCAGCTTCGGCAAGGGCTCGGTGCAAACCGTGCTGCCGCTGAACAACGAGCGTGCGCTGAAGATCACCACAGCGCTGTACTACACGCCTAATGGTCGCTCGATCCAGGCCCAGGGCATCGTGCCGGATATCGAGGTGCGCCGGGCCAAGATCACCAACGAAAGCGACAACGAGTACTTCAAGGAAGCCGACCTGCAAGGTCACCTGGGCAATGGCAACGGCGGCGCCGACCAGCCAACCGGCAGCGGCCCGAAAGCCAAGCCGATGCCACAGGACGACGATTACCAACTGGCCCAGGCGCTGAGCCTGCTCAAGGGCTTGAGCATTACGCGCAGCCGTTGATATGCGTTTTGCGCTAATCCTTGCAATGTTGTGCAGCCTGGCCGGAGTCGCCCAAGCGACGCCGGCCGACAAGCCCCACAAAGCCTACCTCACGCTTATCATCGACGACCTTGGGCAAAACCTGCCCAGGGATCGTCGTGTGCTGGCCCTGCCCGGCCCGGTGACGGCGGCAATCATGCCCGACACGCCCCACGCTGCTGAAGTCGCCCGCGAGGCCCACCGCGCCGGCAAGATCGTGATTCTGCACATGCCCATGGACCCGGCCACCGGCCCCTTCGCCTGGCACCCCGAGCTGCCCATCGAAGAACTGGGCAAGCGCCTGGATGCGGCATTCAAGGCCGTGCCTTACACCGCCGGCATCAACAACCACATGGGCAGCCGCATGACGGCCGAGCCTGGCGCCATGGCGTGGTTGATGGGCGAGCTGCAGCGTCGGCACAAGTTTTTCGTCGACAGCCGGACCAGCGCCAAGACCGTGGCGGCCGCCGAGGCTCAGAAAATCAACCTGGCCCACGTCTCACGGGATGTATTTCTGGATGACGAACGGACCGAAGCGGCCATCGCCACGCAGTTGCAGACGGCTATCAAGCTGGCCCACAAACAGGGCTCGGCGGTGATGATCGGCCATCCTTATCCACAGACCCTGGCGGTGCTGGAGCGCGAACTGCCCAAGCTCAAGGCCCAGGGTATCGAGTGGATTGATATCAAGCTGATGATCAGTGTGCGCAGCAATCGGGCGATGGCTGGGCACGGCAAGGATGGGGTTTACCGCTGAAACCTACAGATAGCGCGCCATGATCTGATCCACCACACCTTCCTTGCGTAGCTGGTCCAGCGCCGCCTGCAGCTTGGCCACCACCTCATCCGGCACCTCCTTGTTCAGCGCCAGATACAACTGGGCGCTATTGAAGCGCAGCACCGTCTTGAGCCCGGAAACCCCCACCTGGCGCGCCAGATAGCGCCCGGCCGGGTCGCCGGTGGCCCAGAGGTCAATCTGCCCCTCCATCAGCTTTTGCGCATTGTCCTGGTCGCGCAGCACGATGATCGGCTTGAGCCCGCGCTTTTCCAGGGTCTGGGCAATGGCATCGCCTTTGTAGGCACCGATCTTGTAGCTACGGGCGTGCTCAAGGTCGGTCAGCTGGATCTTGCTGTCAGCCTTGGCCAGCAGCACCCAGTCATCCGGGCCGATGGGGCCGACCCACTTGAACAGCGCTTCGCGGTCCGGCAGGCGCGCCATGACAAACACGCCGTAGCCTGGTTTTTCCAGGGCGAGTTTATAGATCCGCTCCCAAGGGAAGCGCAGCGTGAGGTTGTAGGAAATACCAGCCTGCTTGAAAGTCTCGCGGACAATGTCCACAGCGATGCCTTCGATGTTCTCGTCCTTGGCGAAGTTCTTGCCGTTTTTCGCCATGTTGTAGGGCGGAAAGTTCTCCGTCAGCAGCACCAGAGAAGTGCCAGACGGCTCAGCGGCATTGGCCGAGCCCGCCAACAGAATGGAAGAACTGGCGAGGGCAAGCAGCAGGTCTTTGAGCATGTAGGGGTACCGGAATCCATGGCAGGCCCCAGAGTGCCGCGAGCCTGCCATGGTGTCCAGTGACGTTTAGCGGACGACGATTCCGCGTGCTGCCATGTAGGCCTTTGCCTCAGGCACGGTGTATTCGCCAAAGTGGAAAATACTCGCCGCCAGCACCGCGCTGGCGTGGCCTTCGATAACGCCGTCGGCCAGGTGTTGCAGGTTGCCCACACCACCGGACGCAATCACTGGAATGCCCAGTGCGTCACTGATGGCGCGGGTCACGCCCAGGTCAAAGCCGTTTTTCATGCCGTCCTGATCCATGCTGGTCAGCAGGATTTCACCGGCGCCGAGGCCTTCCATCTTCATCGCCCACTCCACCGCATCCAGGCCGGTCGGCTTGCGCCCGCCGTGGGTGAAGATCTCCCAGCGCGGGGTTTCACCCGGGCCGGAGACTTTCTTGGCGTCGATGGCGACGACGATGCATTGCGAACCGAAGTGCTGTGCGGCTTCGCCGACAAACTCCGGGTTGAACACCGCGGCCGTGTTGATCGAGACCTTGTCCGCACCCGCGTTAAGCAGGTTGCGGATATCCTGCACGGTGCGTACGCCACCGCCCACGGTCAGCGGGATAAACACCTGGCTGGCCATGCGCTCGACGGTATGCAGCGTGGTATCGCGGCCGTCGACGCTGGCGGTGATGTCGAGAAAGGTAATCTCGTCGGCACCCTGCTCATCGTAGCGACGGGCGATTTCCACCGGGTCGCCGGCGTCACGGATGTTCTCGAACTTGACGCCCTTGACCACCCGACCGTTGTCGACGTCCAGGCAAGGGATGATGCGTTTGGCCAGCGCCATGGTCAGTCCTCAGCCTTTGTAGGCATCGCAGTAAGCCTGGGCTTCGGCGACGTCCAGGGTGCCTTCGTAGATCGCCCGGCCGGTGATGGCGCCGATGATCCCCGGCGCCTTGGCGTCCAGCAGCGACTTGATATCGCCCAGGTTGTGGATACCGCCGGAAGCGATCACCGGGATTTTGGTGGCGGCCGCCAGCGCAGCGGTAAACGGTACGTTGCAGCCCTGCATCATGCCGTCTTTGGCGATGTCGGTATAAACGATAGCGGACACGCCGTCGGCCTCGAACTGCTTGGCCAGGTCGATCACCTGCACGGTGCTGATTTGCGCCCAGCCGTCTGTAGCGACGAAACCATCCTTGGCGTCCAGGCCCACGATGACCTTGCCCGGAAACGCGCGGCAGGCTTCGGCGACGAAGGCCGGGTCTTTCACCGCCTTGGTGCCGATGATCACGTAGCTCACGCCCGCCTTGACGTAGTGCTCGATGGTTTCCAGGGAGCGGATACCGCCACCGATCTGGATCGGCAGGTTCGGGTAGCGCTTGGCGATGGCCGTCACCACTTCGCCATTGACCGGCTGGCCTTCAAAGGCGCCGTTCAAGTCCACCAGATGCAGGCGACGGCAGCCGCCCTCCACCCACTTGGCAGCCATGCTCACCGGGTCATCGGAAAACACTGTGGAATCTTCCATGCGGCCCTGGCGCAGACGTACACAAGCGCCGTCCTTGAGATCGATAGCGGGGATAATCAGCATCTGGCAAACCTTATTCGATATTCAGCATTGCTCGGAAAATCAGGGTTTTTCGAGCGCCCACAAGTCGCTTTCGATGCTTTCGAACCTTTCTTTAAGGTGCGTCTGCACATCGAAAATCGCCCTGTTGTAATAGTGCGGAGCAATTTCAGTGGTGAACAGCTCGAGGATCTCAGCCACCTCGAACGACCCGAGACGGAGCTCGAAGCGATCTTCCATGAAACGCTTGATCTTGTCGGTCGCCTCACTCTCCTGCTGGGGAGTGAGATTGAGGATCGGTGGCTTGATCTTCTTGGCCATTACCAGCGCCCGTCCCAACTGGCGAAGTTCTGCAACAGTTGCAGGCCATGGGTATGGCTTTTCTCCGGGTGGAACTGCACGGCAAAGCGCGAACCTTCGGCCAGCGCTGCGGCGAAATCGACGCCGTAGTGCCCGCCACCCACCACCTGGCGCGGGTTACCGGCGGCGATGTAGTAGCTGTGGACGAAGTAGAAACGCGCCATGTCCGGGATGTCATGCCACAGCGGGTGGTCGACGGTGCGGCGCACTTCGTTCCAGCCCATGTGCGGGACTTTCAGATGCTCGCCGTCTTCGTGCAGATCCTTGCCGAAAAACTTCACCGCGCCTGGGAACAGGCCGATGCAGTCGACGCCGCCGTTCTCTTCACTGCGGTCGAGCAAGGCTTGCATGCCCACGCAGATCCCGAGGAACGGCCGGTCCTGGCTGACTTCGCGCACCAGGCTGTCAAAGCCCAGGCGGCGGATTTCGGCCATGCAGTCGCGAATCGCGCCCACACCGGGGAACACCACACGGTCGGCTTCGCGGATCACCTGCGCATCGCTGGTGATCAGCACCTTGCCGGCACCGACGTGCTCGAGGGCCTTGGCCACCGAATGCAGGTTACCCATGCCGTAGTCGATAACCGCGACCGTCTGCATTACAGAACGCCCTTGGTCGACGGCATTTGCCCGGCCATGCGGTCATCGAGCTCCACGGCCATGCGCAGGGCGCGGCCGAAAGCCTTGAACACGGTTTCGATCTGGTGGTGGGTGTTGGTGCCACGCAGGTTGTCGATGTGCAGGCTGACCAGAGCGTGGTTGACGAAGCCCTGGAAGAATTCCTGGAACAGGTCCACGTCAAAGCCACCCACCGTGGCGCGGGTGTAAGGCACGTGCATCTGCAGGCCTGGGCGGCCCGAGAAGTCGATGACCACACGCGACAGCGCCTCGTCCAGCGGGACATAGGCATGGCCGTAACGGCGGATGCCCTTTTTGTCGCCGATGGCCTTGGCAAACGCCTGGCCGAGGGTGATACCGACATCCTCCACGGTGTGGTGGTCGTCGATATGCAGGTCACCCTTGCTGACGATATCCAGGTCGATCAGCCCATGACGGGCGATTTGATCCAGCATGTGCTCAAGAAAAGGAACACCGATATCAAATCGGGCCTTTCCGGTGCCATCCAGGTTGATCGAGGCTTTGATCTGGGTTTCCAGAGTGTCGCGCTCGACGGACGCCTTACGTTCGGCCATCACCAGCTCCGCAAAATCATTGGGCGAAAAAGGTGGCCATTATAGGGGCTGCGGGCGCTAAACAGAAACATCGAAGGGGATAAGACTGACGGCCTGTCGGGCATAGACATGTCAGTACAAGTGCGGGAGCTGGCGTGTGTGGGAGCTGGCTTGCCTGCGATGCAGACGCCTGCGTACTACAGATACACCGAGCAGGTTCTATCGCGGGCAAGCCCGGCTCCCACAGGAACCGGGCCCACACGGGTTATGCGGTGTTAGTGGAACAGCACTGCAGTCTTCTGCAAGGTCACCCACACGCCCCACGCCAGCGGAATACCCACCACCAGCCACGCAGCAATCGCCAATGGCACGGTGCCGGAAGCGGCTTTCCACTCCAGGGAAGTGCTGGCATCGGCGCCCTTGTCATGGCCCAGCGCCTGTTCGGCGGCCAGTTCGGCGTCGGTCATGAAGTACTTGTCGGCCACCGGACGCACCAGCAGGTTGCAGATAAAGCCCAGCACCAGCAGGCCGGCGAGGATGTACAAGGTGATGTCATAGGCCGCAGCGCGCTCGACGCCAATGCTCAGCTGATACTCACGCAGGTAGTTGACCAGCACCGGGCCCAGCACGCCGGCTGCCGCCCAGGCAGTCAGCAGGCGACCGTGGATCGCACCGACCATTTGCGTACCGAACAGGTCCGCCAGGTAGGCCGGCACGGTCGCGAAGCCGCCGCCGTACATCGACAGGATGATGCAGAACGCCGCCACGAACAGCGAGACGTTGCCCAGGTGGCCGAGGTTCGGGATCAGCGCATACAGGGCAAAGCCCAGGGCGAAGAACACGAAGTAGGTGTTTTTACGGCCCAGGTAGTCAGAAAACGACGCCCAGAAGAACCGCCCACCAATGTTGAACAGGCTCAACAACCCGGTGAAACCGGCAGCGATGGCTGCGATGGAGGCCAGTTGCCCGGCATCCAGTTGGCCAAATGGCACATCCACACCCAGCAACTTGCCACCAAACACTTCCTGCAACAGCGGCGACGCCATGCCGAGAATGCCGATACCGGCCGATACGTTCAGGCACAGCACCAGCCACACCAGGCGAAATTGCGGGGTTTTCCAGGCCACGTTCACGTGCACGTGGCGATGGGTAATCATCGCGTTGCTGGCTTTTTTCGCCGGCGCGGTCCAGCCCTCAGGCTTCCAGCCGGTCGGCGGGACGCGGTAGGACAAGGCGCCGCCGATCATGAACACGAAGTAGATCGCGGCCATCACCAAGAAGCTCTGCCATACGCCCACGCCAGTCGGCGAAGCGAAGTGGCCCATCAGTGCCGCTGCCAGGGGGGCGCCGACCATCGCACCACCACCAAAGCCCATGATCGCCATGCCGGTGGCCATGCCGCGCTTGTCCGGGAACCACTTGATCAGGGTCGAGACCGGCGAGATATAGCCCAGGCCCAGGCCGATACCGCCGATGACCCCGGAGCCGAGCCACATCAGCCAGATCTGGTGGGTATAGATCCCCAGCGCCGAGATCAGCAGGCCACCACACCAGCACAGTGCCGAGACCACACCGGCCTTGCGCGGCCCGGCGTGTTCCAGCCAGCCGCCCCAGATCGCTGCCGAGCAGCCCAGGAAGATGAAGAACAGGGTGTAGATCCAGCCCAGCATGGAGATCGGCCAGTCGCAGGACGACGAGAAGATCTGCGCGATAAAGCTCATGTCCGGCGCGCACGCGACCGGTGCGGTGACGCCCAGCGCCTTGGACAGTGGCAGCCAGAACACCGAAAAGCCGTAGGCCATGCCGATGCACAAGTGGATAGCCAGGGCGGCCGGCGGAACCAGCCAGCGGTTAAACCCTGGCTTGGCGATGATGCGTTCCTTGGACAGGAACGCAGGCTGCGCAGCAGGAATGCCGGCCGCAGTGCTAGTGTTCATTGGTGTTTCCCCCAGTTGTTGGTCTGTGTTCGCCAGGCGCTCTCCTCCTCGGCCTTTGCACGCAATGCGTGGCCGTTTTGTCGAGTGAAGCTCCCTGTAAGCGCGACGTTTCGTCGCAGAAGGCGGGCGAACGCGCAAAGACTAGCATTTGGCGCCGCGAGAAAAACCAAACTGACACTACCTTTTTCGGCTCATCTGTTTTGTTTGACACTATGTAACGATGCGTAAACAGCCGCAGGTCCAGCGGCGTTATACTCTGCGGCTAAATTTTGAAATCGACATACAAGGACTCGCCCATGAAAGCGTTCGGCAAAATCCTGGGTCTGGTACTTCTCGGGCTGTTGCTGATCATTGTGGCTCTGGGCTTTGCCCTGACCCACCTCTTCGATCCCAACGACTACAAAGACGAGATTCGCCAGATTGCCCGCGACAAGGCCCACATCGAGCTGACGCTCAATGGCGATATCGGCTGGAGCCTGTTCCCGTGGCTGGGCCTGGAGTTGCATGAAGCCAGCGTGGCCACCCTGAGCAATCCTGCCCAGCCGTTTGCCGATCTGCAGATGCTCGGCCTGTCGGTACGGGTACTGCCGCTGCTGCGTCGTGAAGTGCAGATGAGCGATGTGCGCGTCGAGGGCCTGAACCTGCGCCTCAACCGCGACAAGCAAGGCCACGGCAACTGGGAAGATATCGGCAAGGCACCACCCGTTGCAGCCACCGGCACAGCCGAGGCACCCGTGACGACTGCGCCAACCACGGCGCCAGCGCCGGACAAACCGGCTCAGCCGATCCGCCTGGATATCGACAGCCTGACGGTCAACAACGCCCGCATCGAGTACAACGACGAGCAGACCGGCAAGCAATTCAGCGCCGAGAGCATTCAGTTGAGCACCGGTGCCGTGCATGAAGGCGCGAGCATCCCGGTCAAACTCACTGCCTTCTTCGGCAGCAACCAGCCAGTGATGCGGGTCAAGAGCGAACTCAGCGGCGAACTGCGTTTTGATCGCGCCCTCAAGCGCTATCAGTTCGAAGACATGAAAGTCGCAGGCGAAGCCACCGGCGAGCCGCTGCAAGGCAAGACCGTGACCTTTGCCACCCAGGGCCAGTTGCTGGTGGACCTGTCGGCGAACATTGCCGAGTGGACCGGCCTCAAGCTGTCGCTCAACCAACTGCGGGCACTGGGCGAAGTAAAGGTCAACGACCTGGATAAAACCCCACAGATCAGCGGCGCCCTGTCGATTGCCCAGTTTGACCTGGCCAAGTTCCTCGACAGCGTCGGCCAGCCCCTGCCGGCCATGGCCCCAGGGAGCCTGAGCAAGGTCGAACTGGTCAGCCGCCTGCAAGGCACGCCGTCGAGCATGGCCCTGGAAGACCTCAACCTGAAAGTCGACAGCAGCACCTTTACCGGGCGCCTGGCGGTGGAGGACTTTGCCAAGCAATCCCTGCGCGTGCAGCTCAAGGGCGACACGTTCAATGCCGACCATTACCTGCCCGCCAAGTCCGAAGCCGCCAACAGCGCCGCCGTCGCACGCCAGGCCGAAGTGCAAAGCAGCGAAGCCGGGGCCATGGCCGCCGGTGGCACCACACCGTTGCCGGACGCGCCGACCAAAGGCGCCTGGAGCACCGACAAGCTGCTGCCCCTGGCGCGCCTGCGCAGCCTGGACGTGATTGCCGACCTGTCCTTCGGCCAACTGACCCTGAGCCAGTTGCCCATCGAGAATGCAGCCCTCAAGGCCTCCGGCCAGGGTGGCCAGTTCAAGCTCGACACCTTGAGCGGTGGCCTCTATAACGGCACGTTCCAGGCCAACGGCAGCCTCGATGCACGGGAAGATGTGCCGGTGCTGGCGCTGCAGACCAAAATCAAGCAAGTACCGGTCGAGCGCATCCTGCAAGCCCAGGGGCAAACCCCGCCGGTCAAGGGCCAGATCACCCTCGACAGCAACCTGAACGGGCGTGGCAACAGCCAGAAAGCGCTGATCGACAGCCTCAACGGCACCGCCAGCTTCGTCATCAACAATGGCGTGCTGCTCAATGCCAACCTTGAGCAACAGCTGTGCACGGGTATCGCCCTGCTCAACCGCAAGACCTTGGCCACCACACCGCGCAGCAAGGACACACCGTTCCAGGAACTCAAGGGCAACCTGACCTTCCGTAACGGCGTGGCGAGCAACCCGGACCTGAAAGTGCGCATCCCCGGCCTGACCGTCAACGGCAATGGCGACGTGGACCTGCGTGTACTGGGCATGGACTACCGCGTGGGCATCATCGTCGAGGGCGACAAGCGCGACATGCCGGACCCGGCCTGCCAGGTCGGCTCGAACTTCCAGGGTATCGAAGTGCCGCTGCGCTGCCGTGGCCCGCTGGAACTGGGCGCCAAAGCCTGCCGCCTGGACAAGGACGGCCTGGGCCAGGTGGCCGCCAAGATGGCGGGCAACAAGCTCAGCGAGAAACTTGAAGAGAAGCTCGACAAGGTCAACCCCAAGCTCAAAGACGCCCTCAAAGGTTTGTTCAACCGATGAGAAACGAGCAATTTTCAGCGGCCGTGCTCGACTGGTACGACCGCCACGGTCGCCATGACTTGCCCTGGCAACAGGGCATCACCCCGTATCGGGTGTGGGTCTCGGAAATCATGCTGCAACAGACCCAGGTCAGCACCGTGCTCAATTACTTCGACCGTTTCATGGCTTCGCTGCCAACGGTCGAGGCCCTGGCGGCCGCGCCGGAAGATGAAGTGCTGCACCTGTGGACCGGGCTGGGCTACTACACCCGGGCGCGCAACCTGCAGAAGACTGCCAAGATCGTGGTGGCCGAATACGGCGGCGAGTTTCCCCGCGATGTAGAGAAACTCACCGAACTGCCGGGCATCGGCCTGTCCACCGCCGGTGCCATCGCCAGCCTGAGCATGGGCCTGCGCGCACCGATCCTCGACGGTAACGTCAAGCGCGTGCTGGCACGTTTTACTGCCCAGGAGGGCTATCCGGGCGAGCCCAAGGTGGCCAAGCAGCTGTGGGCCACTGCCGAGCGCTTTACCCCCCACGACCGCGTCAATGCCTACACCCAGGCCATGATGGACATGGGCGCCACCCTCTGCACCCGCAGCAAGCCCAGTTGCCTGCTGTGCCCCCTGGAAAAGGGCTGCGAGGCGCACATGCTGGGCCTGGAAACCCGCTACCCGATCCCCAAGCCGCGCAAGACCATCCCGCAAAAGCGCACGCTGATGCCGATGCTGGCCAACCAGGAGGGCGCGATCCTGCTTTACCGTCGCCCCTCTACGGGCCTTTGGGGCGGGCTGTGGAGCTTGCCGGAGCTGGACGACCTGAACGACCTGGAACACCTGGCCAACCAGCACTCACTGGCGCTGGGCAAGCATCAGGCGCTACCTGGACTGGTCCACACCTTCAGCCACTTCCAGCTGGCTATCGAACCCTGGCTGGTGCAGGTCGAGGAATCGGCCCATCACGTGGCCGAGGCCGACTGGCTCTGGTATAACCTCGCCACCCCGCCGCGCCTGGGCCTTGCCGCCCCGGTGAAAAAACTGCTGAAGCGCGCGGCCGACGTATTGAACGCAGGAGTTTCGTCATGACCCGCACCATCATCTGCCGCAAGTATCACGAAGAACTACCAGCCCTGGAGCGTGCCCCATTCCCGGGCGCCAAGGGCCAGGACATTTTCGACCACGTCTCCGCCAAGGCCTGGGCCGACTGGCAGAAGCACCAGACCCTGCTGATCAACGAAAAGCGCCTGAACATGATGAACGCCGAAGACCGCAAATATCTGCAGGGCGAGATGGACAAGTACTTTTCCGGCGAGGATTACGCCAAGGCCGACGGCTACGTGCCGCCTGCTCAATAATTGAGCAAAAACCGGGGTTGGCACGTAAGCGACGGTAATAATTAAATATTTTTTGAAAACTTGCTTGACGACCCCCTGAAAAACCAGTTTAATGCGCCCCGTTGCCCAGATAGCTCAGTCGGTAGAGCAGGGGATTGAAAATCCCCGTGTCGGCGGTTCGATTCCGTCTCTGGGCACCACTTATTAGTTTCAGGTGGTGCAAAAATCATCTGAAACACCCAAGAAACCCGCCTAGTGCGGGTTTTTTGTTGCCTGCGATTTAGTACGCCAGCGCCCCTCTGGTTACTTTTAGGTTAACGCCAAGCCTTGCTGGCACCTGATGTGTTATTTATTTCCATGCTCAACCGTCTAGCCTTAATCCAATCTTCAACAAGGTAGTTACGTCATGACCCGGTACTTGTTATGCACGCTGTTAATGCTGACAGCGCTGCTCAGCGGATGCGCTACTACGATGGACGTCGCGATCAACGCAACCCCTGACCCGGACTATCACTTTGACCGACAGGCGACGGTGCTGGTGACGTCGGTCGGCGGCAATGCCGAGAACGCGCTCAATGCCCGCTACTACCTGCGCGATATGGTCAGCGCCATGAAGGACCAGGGGTTTCGCGAGGTGTATACCGACGTGTCCCTGCCCAAGAACCGCACGCCGAAAATCACGATCACCCTCGACATCGACAGTCACCAGGTGACCTACCGCTATACCGCCACCGAGTATGGGCAGGTGCCAACCAGCACCTCCACCGTGTGCAAGAACAGCAAGAAAAAAAGCGACCAGATGATCTGCACCAGCACGCCGAACACCACCTATGGCCCGGTAGGCAGCTCGGAGCGCACCGGCTACACCACCCTCACCACCTTCACCGCCACGGCCCGGGATGAAGCGAGCAAACGCGCGGTGTACCTGCTGCGGGTAACGTCCTACAACGAGGACTGCCAGGCCGCCAAGGTCGAAGCCTTCCTGGTGCAGCAGGGCCTGCAGAACCTGAACTTCCAGGATCGCGTGCAGCGCAACTACACCGTCACGATGCCCGAGGGGTATCGCTGCAAATAGTTCGTCGCCCCCTTCCAGGTAGTTCAGGACGAATGTCACTTCGCAGCCCTGCCTGACTGCCAGCCTTGATTGCCCCTCACCGCTCAGGGCGACCCCACCCGGTCGCCCGCATCAAACACCCCCGCCAAAAAGCCAGGCTCGACTGAAGCTCATGGTTGCTAATAGCAATTATTATCATTTAAGCTGGCGCGCAAAATCCCCCCTGCACCACTAACAATAATCAAGGAGCTGCGATGCCCTCTGCACGCGAGTCAGGTTCATGGTTGAAGGCGTTTGGCCTTGCCCCCTTCGGATTCGCTTCGATGCTTGTCCCGGTCGCAGACGCGGCCGAGAAAACAGGCCAGCTCGAACTGCCCAGCCAAAGTATTACGGCAACTGCCTCAGAAGAAACGGCCGACGGCCCGGTCAAAGGCTACGTCGCCAAGCGCAGTACAACGGGGGCCAAGACCGACACCCCCATCACCGAGATCCCCCAGTCGATTTCCGTCATCAGCGCCGACCGCATGCGCGATCAGGGCGCGCTGACCGTGCAAGACGCATTGCGATATGTTTCCGGGGTGCGGGCCGAAACCTTCGGGCTCGATAGCCGCGGAGACTGGTCGAAAGTGCGAGGCAGCTCGCCGACCCTGTTCCTTGATGGTTTACAGCAGAGCTTCGGCACTTACACCAACGCGCGCACCGACCCCTTCACCCTGGAACGCCTTGAAGTGCTCAAGGGCCCCGCGTCGATGCTGTATGGGCAAAGCCCGGTGGGCGGCCTGATCAACCAGGTCAGCAAACGCCCCAAAGCCGAACAGCACACCGAACTGCAACTGCAATACGGCAATTACAACCGCAAGCAGGTCGCCGTCGACACCACCGGCGCTCTGAACCCGCAAGGCACGCTGCTGTACCGGCTGGTGGCGATCCAGCGCGACAGCGACACCCAGGTTGATCATGTCAAAGACAACCGCCAGGTGCTGATGCCATCGCTGACCTGGCGCCCCAACGAAGATATCGACTGGACCGTCATGGCCAACATCCAGCGCGATGACAGCGGCTCCACCACGCAGTTCTTCCCACACAAAGGTACCGTCTGGAATGCGCCATATGGCCGGATCCACAGCAACCGGTTCGCCAGCGAGCCAGGGTTCGACGAATACGACAGTGACCAGACAGCCCTGACGTCGCAATTCTCGTGGCACCTGAACGACACATGGACGCTGCGCCAGAACCTGCGCTGGCAGAAAAGCAAAGTCAGCTACCAGTCGATTTATGCGAAATTCGCAAGAAACCCACCGTTTAACGCCGATAACCAGACCCTCGACCGTGTCTATTACGTTTCCAAGCCAGAGGTCAAAGTCTGGGTTGCCGACCAAAACGCCGAGGCCCGATTTGACACCGGCCCGCTACAGCACACGCTGCTGCTGGGGGGCGACTACCAGCATGCGGTCTCCAACCGGGAAGGTGCCAGCGGTAACGCAACACCACTGAACGTGTACGAACCGGTGTATGGCACCTTTGATCCCTCGGTCATTCGCCTCACCGCAGACCCGGAACAACGGGTCATGCAACAAGGGCTGTATGCCCAGGACCAGATCAAATACGAACAGTGGCTGCTGACCCTCGGCCTGCGCAAGGATTGGGCCGCCAGCCAAACCCAAGGCAGCGCCCGGCAAAAGGACGACAAGGTGACCGGCCGCGCAGGCCTGACCTACCTGTTCGACAACGGCATAGCGCCCTACTTGAGCTACAGCGAATCATTCCAGCCCCAAATCGGCCTCAACCGGCGAACGCTGGAGCCCTACGTACCGCTCAAGGGCAAACAGTGGGAGCTGGGGGTGAAATATCAGCCGGTTGGCAGCAACAGTCTCTACACCGCAGCGGTGTATGACATTCGCGAGCAGAACCGCCGCATGCCCGACCCCCTGGATGCGATGAATACCCTGCAAAGTGGTGAAACCCGCGCCCGTGGCCTGGAGCTCGAAGCGCTGGTGACGGTCACGCCCGACTGGGACCTGATTGGCACCTACAGCTACACCGACACCACCGTCATCAAGGGCGCGCCCGCCGAGCAAGGCAAACGCCTGTCCAGCGTTCCCGAGAACATGGCCTCGGTATGGAGCCAACATCGGTTCAGCATCGGCGACATTTCCGGGTTCAGTGTCGGTGCCGGCATTCGCTATGTGGGAACCAGCTGGGATGGCGCCGACCGCCTGAAAACGCCGTCTTCTACCCTGGTGGATGCGATGCTCGGGTACCGCTACCAGAACTGGAACCTGACGCTCAACGCGACCAACCTTGAAGACAAGACCTACTACACCACATGCCTGGCGCGAGGCGACTGCTTTATCGGCAACCGTCGTACGCTCGTCGGTACGCTGGCCTACAACTTTTGATTGAGTTGTAAATCCACGGCGGCGGCTGATCATGGCACCCGGAACACCAGCAACGGGTTGTCATTAAGCCGCCCATTGAAAGCCGGTACCAGATGCTGCAGCGGCGTGCCCTGCAGCAGTTCGGTTTCCTTGCGCGCGACAATCACCCAGGACGAGCGCGGCAGTGCGTTCAGGCGCGCAAGGTCATCGCGCCCGATAAACAGCGGCTGCTCGTCATGATCCAGGTTCATGATGTAGCGAATGGCCCAGGTGTCCTTGCCAAGGTTGAGAAACACCAGCGGCCCGGGGTGCTCGGCCCGCAGGGTTTCCACCGCACCCACAAAGTTTTTGGTGTCGAACTGCAGATCCTTGGCCGGCTCCACGACCGTCACCAGCACCAGCCATTGGGTGGCCAGCGCGATCAGGCTGAGCACCACCAGTCGCGCCCCCACACGGCTGCGCCAGCGACGCCAGGCCACCACCGCCGCCAACTGCAGGGCGATCAGCAGCGCAATCAACCCCGGTACTGAAACATCAGGCCAGTAACCATGTTTGCTCCACAACTGGCGGCAGACCAAGACCACGACAACCCCCAGCAGCGGCAGGATCGCCACCAGCCACGCATAACCCCGACGCACCCCAAGCAACCAACCCCGGGCCTGAAGCAGCCCATAAGCCGCCACCGCGGCAAACATCGGGACCATCGGCAGGATGTAGTAGGCACGCTTGAAGTTCGGCACCGACAACCCCAGCAGGATCATCAGGCCACAGCCGCCCAGGCGCAGCATCAGGCGCACGTCGGCATCAGCGTTGCGCGCCGACCAGGTGTGGCGCAGGGCAATCAACGTCGCCAGCGCCAGCGGGATCACCGGGAAATAGCGATACAGGCTCAGCTTGAAGTAGAAGTAGAACGGCTCGCCGCTTTCATCCAGGCGACCGGCCACCTGCATCTTCATCACCTCGTCGGCAAAAGCATCCCCCCCGCTGATCCGCGCCAGCTTCAGCAACACCCACCAACAGGAAAAGAGCAGGACCAGGCCGATCACGCCGTGGGCAAGCACCTTTTTCAGCAAGCCAATCTTCTCTTCCCGCGTGCGGGCAGGCCCCAGCGCCCAGTACACGCAAGCAACCCCACAGACCTCGATCAAGCCCAAAGGGCCACGCATGGCAAACGCCGCCACGAACAAGGGAAATATTGCGTATTGGCGCAGCCGCGAGCCCAGGCGCTCGCCGGTGTGCAGCAAGTAGAAACAGCCCAGGCACAGCAGGGAGACCATCTGATCCAGGCAGACTGAGCGCGACTTCTCCAGCCATTGCGCGGTCAATGCCGTCAGCACCACCGTCAGCAACGCCCAGGTCCGGCCGCAGGGCACCAGCAAGCGGTAGATCAGGGCCACGACCCCAGCCGACGCCAGAGCGGTGGGCAACACGTTAGCCAGGTCGTTAGGCGCACCGAACAGCCGGGCAAAGAGCAGGCTGAAATAGGTCGCCGTGCCCGGATAATCCGGGTAAGGCTCACCGTAGGTGGTGGGGAAGAGGCTCGCGCCGTGGCGAAACATCTCCTGCATAAACACCGCCCAACGCCCGTCAAACCCTTGCGGCGACTGATCCCAGATGCCCAGGGTAAATAACAACAAGGCCACCAGGAAAACACCCAGGGCCTCCACACGAAAACGGTTGCGGTGTTCCATGGTTTAACCTGCCAGGGCGGGGGAGATGCTGGCGTATATTGCCGGCAGCACGGCTGAATCACGCCTGAACCGAATACAACATTTACCTGTACACACCTGTGGCGAGCGGGCTTGCCCGCGCTGGGCTGCAGGGCTGTCCCATTTTTGGGGCCACTGCGCGACCCAACGCGGGCAAGCCCGCTCGCCACAACCGCCTTTTTTACGGGATTGGCTGGCAGGTATTGCGCGCCTTTGGCTGGCGATTTTGTTAGTGTCAGCCTCCAATAAGAACTGCGCACGGGTCTTCAACCCCCATCGAAAGCGCATGGATCGAGGCCAGTGATGAACCTGCCCAGCCGCCCGCACCCCGAGACATTCCGCGAGCCCGCCGCCGACCACTACCCCATTGGCGGCTTCACCTGGCGCCATATCCGCAGCGATATCGAACGCCCAGTGGTGATCATCAACGCCGCCACCTCAGTGCGCTGCCGCCACTATTCGCGCTTTGCCGAGTACCTGTTTGCCAAGGGTTTCGATGTCATCACCTACGACTATCGCGGCATCGGCGAGTCGCGCAGTGGCTCGTTGCGTGGGTTCAAGGCCTCGTGGTCAGACTGGGGCCGGCTGGATTTCGAGGCCATCCTGCGACGGGCGCAACGCGAGTTTGCCGGGCAGCCCATTGATGTAGTCGGCCACAGCTTTGGCGGCTGCGCGGCCGGGCTTGGGGCGTCGGGCGCCGCGATCAGGCGCCTGGTGACGGTGGGCGCGCAGTTCGCCTACTGGCGTGACTATCAAGCGAGCGGGCGCTGGCGGATGTTTGCCAAGTGGCACCTGGTAATGCCGCTGGTGACTGCTGTATGCGGGTATTTCCCGGGCAAGCGCCTGGGCTGGCTGGAAGACACGCCCGCCGGCGTGGTGCGCGACTGGAGCACGCCCACCCCCACCTACGAGACACGCCCCAGCGGGCGGGCCTTGGACGAGCTGCCCTTTACCCGGGTGCAGGCACAGATCCTGGCGATCAGCATCAGCGACGACCCGTTTGGCACCGTGCCCGCCATTGAGCGTCTGCTGAATTACTTCCAGGCCAGCGAGCGCACGCATTTGCGTATCGCGCCGGGGGATATTGGCGAAGAGGTCGTCGGGCATTTCGCGTTTTTCCGCAGTGAATATCAGGATCGGTTTTGGCCGATTGCACTGGCGTGGCTGCAGCACGGCCAACTGGCGCCCGACACACCGGGCACCCGGCTGTAGAAACCCTTGGGATTTCGCCAGACCTGCGCTTCAATACGCCACCCAGATCCTGAACCAAGGACGTGAGCCCATGGCTTCGCCAGACAAGCAGCAAAAACGTGCCCAACGGGCAAAAGCCAAGGCCAAGCAGAACCGCACCCAGCGCGCCAATGCGCCGAAGCCGGATGCGTTTGCCGGTGATGACGAGCGCATTGACCTTGAGTCGGTGGACTTGACCGAACTGTTCGTGGAAATGCGCGCGGCCGGCGAGACCAGCCAGCAGGCGCTGTGTGCGGCATTCCTGGCGCACCCGTTGCTGGCGCTGGTGCTGGAGCAGGAAGGCGAAGAAAACGCCACGGACTTTATCCTGGCGGCGCTGATCGAGTATCGGCAGTGGTCCACCGACAGCGATGATGAAGCGGCGGCGTTGGCCTGGATTGAATCGCCACAGTTCCAGGCGGACTACGTGGCGGCATCCCAGGCGCTGACCAGCGCGCAGGATTGATACAAAACCAATGTGGGAGCCGGGCAAGCCCCAATGCCGATCAGTTAAGCGAACGCAATGCTCAACGTAGTGAAGATCAAATGTGGGAGCGGGCTTGTCGGATCGCCGCATCGCCGCGAAGACGTCGGCCCAGCCAACATTGATGTTGACTGACCCACCGCTTTCGCGAGCAAGCCCGCTCCCACAGGGGATCTGCGCTTAACTGCCCGGCTCCCACAGTGCTTTGTGGTGCCAGGCAGCAAACATTTCAACTCATCAGTTGAGCACCGCAGCCCCCAACTTCTGGGCCCGGCGCCGGCTCGCCACCAGCAACCCCGCCAATACCACCAGCAGGCTCAACACACCGGTCGCAATAATCTCCACCCGGTGCGCTTCCTGGAACAGCATGATGGTCAACGCGCCGACGATAAACACGATCACCGCATAGGTCAGGCCCGGAAACAGCCACATCTTGAAGGCAATCTTCTCGCCCGCCGCGGTCCGTTTCTGACGCATGCGCAGTTGCGACACGGCAATCACCAGGTACACCAGCAGCGCAATCGCGCCGGAGCTGGCCAGCAGGAATTCAAACACCGCCGCCGGGGCCACGTAGTTGGCGAATACCGCGAGGAACGCCGCGCCGGTAGACAGCATCACCGCCCAGTAAGGCGTGCCGCTCTTGTTGGTGCGTTTGGCCACTGCCGGCGCATCACCACGCCGGCCCAGGGAAAACAGCATGCGCGACGCGGTGTACAGCGCCGAGTTCAAGCAGCTGGTCACGGCGACCAATACCACCAGGTCGACGATCAGCTTGGCATTCGGGATGCCCATGCGTTCCAGCACAGTCTGGTAGGAACCAACGGCTGCCAGGGTCGGATCGTTCCATGGCACCAGGGCCACGACGATGAAGATCGACACCAGGTAGAACAAGCCGATCCGCCAGATCACCGAGTTGGTGGCCTTGGTGATCTGCTGGCCAGGGTTCTTCGACTCTGCGGCCGCGATGGTCACGATCTCGGTGCCCATGAACGAGAACATGGTGGTCAGAATCGCCGCCAGCACCGCGCCCATGCCGTTGGGCAAAAAGCCTTGGGTGTCGAACAGGTGCGAGACGCCGCTGACCTGACTGCCCGGCAGCAAGCCAAAGATCGCCAGTACGCCGAGGATCACAAAACCGATGATCGCCACCACTTTGATCAGGGCAAACCAGAACTCGAACTCGCCATAGTTCTTCACACTGAACAGGTTGGTCGCGGTCAGCAGCAGGGTGATGACCAGGGTGAAGGCCCAGATCGCCACATCAGGGAACCAGGCATGCAGGATGGTTGCGGCGGCGTTGGCTTCCAAGGGAATCACCAGCACCCAGAACCACCAGTACAGCCAGCCGATGGTAAAGCCGGCCCAATGGCCGATGGCCCGGTCGGCGTAGGTGGAAAATGAACCGGTGTCTGGCGAAGCAACGGCCATCTCGGCCAGCATGCGCATCACCAGCACCACCAACGTACCGGCTGCGGCATAGGCCAGCAGCACGGCAGGCCCGGCTGCCGCAATCGCGTGGCCGGAGCCGACAAACAAACCGGCGCCGATCACACCGGCAATCGACAACATGGTGACATGCCGCGGTTTGAGCCCCTGTTCGAGGTCATTGGAGCTTTGCGTACTACTCATTGACACACCTTTGCGAGGAATTGCGTATTCGGTCCACCCGGTTTGCTGCGTCTTCGTGAAAAGAAACAAACGGGGCGTTCTTTATTTTTTACGCAAGATTTGCGCCAAAATGTTACAAAGCCAAGGTTGACGCGGCCTGTAGGACAATCCATCAGCGCTCGCAAGCCATTGAGATTACTGGCAATCCGCCACAGCGTTACCGCTCGACTCACTTCAAGAACGAATGAGTGCACCAAAAACACACACAAAAAGTCAGTGACGCCCAATTAAAGGGCTGATAGGCACCGTTTACCCGTTTAACCCTTCCAACACCCGGCCAAAGCTGGCACCATCGCGCCCTTTTTTACGCGACTGCCACGGGTTTATCGGTTAAAACGGCTGTTCGGTTGTTGATGGCGCGACACGCTACTGTGCCGATGCGACAACCTGTCACACACTGCCTGTTTAACGCCCGTGGCGCTGTTGGCTGTCATCCGAGCGCTATGCTAGCTTGGCGCCACGCTAGGAAGGCGACCCAACAGCAGGAACGCAATGAACACAATGAGGACCGCACATGGCTTTGGCCGCGCCCGCGCTTGAAATCCGCAACTTGCATAAACGCTATGGTGAGCTGGAGGTGCTTAAAGGCATCTCGCTGACCGCTCGCGACGGCGATGTGATCTCGATCCTGGGTTCGTCCGGTTCCGGCAAGTCCACATTCCTGCGCTGCATCAACCTGCTGGAAAACCCGCACCAGGGCCAGATCCTGGTGGCCGGCGAAGAGCTCAAGCTCAAGGCCGCGAAAAACGGCGAGCTGATGGCCGCCGACGGCAAGCAGATCAATCGCCTGCGCAGCGAAATCGGTTTTGTCTTCCAGAATTTCAACCTCTGGCCCCACATGAGCATCCTCGACAACATCATCGAGGCCCCACGCCGCGTGCTCGGCCAGAGCAAGGCCGAAGCCATCGAAGTGGCCGAAGCGCTGCTGGCCAAGGTGGGCATTGGCGACAAACGCCACGCCTACCCGGCGCAATTGTCTGGCGGCCAGCAACAACGCGCGGCCATCGCCCGCACCCTGGCGATGCAACCTAAAGTCATTCTGTTCGATGAGCCCACTTCGGCACTTGACCCGGAAATGGTTCAGGAAGTACTTAATGTGATCCGCGCGCTGGCCGAAGAAGGCCGCACCATGCTGCTGGTCACCCACGAAATGGGCTTTGCCCGCCAAGTGTCCAGCGAAGTGGTGTTCCTCCACCAGGGGCTGGTCGAAGAGCAAGGATCGCCACAGCAGGTGTTTGACAACCCGCTTTCGGCGCGCTGCAAACAATTCATGTCCAGCAACCGCTAACGGAGCAACATGCATGCAGAACTATAAAAAATTCCTCCTGGCCGCCGCCGTTTCCATGGCGTTCAGCGCCACGGCCATGGCCGAGACTTTGAAAATGGGGATCGAGGCGGCTTACCCGCCCTTCAACAATAAAGACGCCAGCGGCAACGTTGTCGGCTTCGACAAAGACATCGGCGACGCCCTGTGCGCCAAGATGAAAGTCGAGAAGTGCGAAGTGTATGTCTCGGACTGGGACGGCATCATCCCGGCCCTGAACGCCAAGAAGTTCGACTTCCTGGTGTCGTCGCTGTCGATCACCGACGAGCGCAAGCAAGCCGTTGATTTCACCGACCCGTACTACTCCAACAAGCTGCAATTCATCGCGGCCAAATCCATCAAAGACTTCAAGACCGACGCCGACTACCTCAAAGGCAAGATCATCGGTGCCCAGCGCGCGACATTGGCCGGTACCTACCTGGAAGACAAACTGCCAGACACCACCGCCAAGCTCTATGACACCCAGGAAAACGCCTACCTCGACCTGACATCCGGCCGCCTGGACGGGATGCTCGCCGACAAGTACGTGCAATACGAGTGGCTCAAGAGCAAAGACGGTTCGGCCTACGAGTTCAAAGGCGATCCGGTTGTAGAAAGCGACAAGATCGGCATCGCCGTGCGCAAAGGCGACCCACTGCGCGAGCGCCTGAACAAGGCCCTGGCGGAAATCAAGGCCGACGGCACCTACAAGAAGATCAACGACAAGTACTTCCCTTTCAGCATCGAATGATCCTGATTGGCCAGTCCGGCGCGCTCGCTTGAGCGCGCCGGCTTTTCGCAAGCCTTGCGCGATATGAAAAAACCATGAATTTCGATCTCTACGGATTCGGCCCCGCACTCGCTGCCGGCGCGCTGATGACCGTCAAACTGGCACTCACGGCGTTATGCCTGGGGCTGGTGCTCGGCCTGGCCGGCGCCTTGGCCAAAACTTCCCCGTACAAGTTCCTGCAATGGCTTGGCGGCGCTTACTCGACCATTGTCCGGGGCATTCCCGAACTGCTGTGGGTCCTGCTGATTTATTTCGGCACGGTCAATATGATGCGTGCCCTCGGGGAGTTCTTCGGCAACCCCGACCTGTCGCTCAGCGCCTTCGCTGCCGGCGTGATTGCCCTGGGCCTGTGCTTTGGCGCCTACGCCACCGAAGTGTTTCGTGGCGCGATCCTGGCGATCCCCAAAGGCCATCGTGAAGCGGGCATCGCCCTGGGCCTGTCGAAGCTGCGTATTTTCACCCGGTTGATCATGCCGCAGATGTGGCGCATCGCCCTGCCGGGCCTGGGCAACCTGTTTATGATTTTGATGAAGGACACCGCGCTGGTCTCGGTGATCGGCCTGGAAGAAATCATGCGCCACGCGCAAATCGGCGTGACCGTTACCAAGCAGCCTTTCACCTTCTTCATGGTCGCGGCCTTCATGTACCTGGGCCTCACCGTGCTGGCCATGGTCGGCATGTACTTCCTGGAAAAACGCGCCGCTCGCGGCTTTGCGAGGAGCACGCAATGAACGGCGACTACAGCTGGCTGTCGCATTTCGACCTGGGCCTGAACTGGGCCGTGATCATCAAGTGGCTGCCACGACTGGCCCAGGGCGCGACCCTGACCCTGGAACTGGTGGCCATCGCGGTCATCGCCGGGCTGCTGCTGGCGATCCCCCTGGGCATCGCCCGTTCTTCGCGCCTGTGGTACGTGCGCACCCTGCCCTACTGCTACATCTTCTTCTTCCGTGGCACACCGTTGCTGGTGCAGCTGTTTTTGGTCTACTACGGCCTGGCGCAGTTCGACGCCGTGCGCGAGAGTGCCCTGTGGCCCTACCTGCGGGACCCGTTCTGGTGCGCCACCGTCACCATGACCCTGCACACCGCCGCTTACATCGCGGAGATCCTGCGCGGCGCGATCCAGGCCATCCCGCCCGGGGAAATCGAAGCGGCGCGGGCGCTGGGCATGTCCAAGCCCAAGGCGCTGTTCTACATCATCCTGCCGCGTGCCGCGCGCATCGGCCTGCCGGCCTACAGCAACGAAGTGATCCTGATGCTCAAGGCCAGCGCCCTGGCCAGTACCGTGACCTTGCTGGAACTGACCGGCATGGCCCGCACCATCATTGCCCGCACCTACCTGCCGGTGGAGATCTTCTTTGCCGCCGGGATGTTCTACCTGCTGATGGCCTATGTGCTGGTGCGCGGCTTCAAGCTGCTGGAACGCTGGTTGCGGGTCGATGCCTGCCAGAGACGCTGACAGCGGGTTGACGGGCGAGCGACTGCTGGCCCGTTTTCTCGCGCTGGATGCGTTCCTCACCGAACATCAAGGGCTGTGGCGACCACGGCCCTTCACCCATCTGCAATTGCCTTGGGAAGCCCAGCATCCAGCGCTGGCCCAATGGCTGCGCCGGCGCTCCCTGGCAGAAGCCGAAAGCAGCCATAACCTGCCCACCGAACTCCAGGCCCCAGCGCCGTTTCCCCAATGGGCGCAGCTGGCCGTCCAGCTCAGTGCTGTGGATAAGTTACCGGCGGGCGCGCTGCATGCGCCGTCGGCGCGCCTGAATGTCGATGTACCGGGGCGTAAATGGCAGCAAATCGAGGCGTTTGGCAGCGCTCTGCAGTTTGCCGAGCGCCCCACCCATTGGCTCGACTGGTGCGCCGGTAAAGGCCACCTCGGCCGGCGGCTGCTGCAACCGGGGCAACACCTGACCTGCCTGGAGTACGACCCGGCGCTGATCGCCGCAGGCCAGGCCCTCAGTGACCATCATCACATGCCCGCCCGCCACCACCCACAAGACGTGATGGCCGAGGACGCGGTGCAACAACTGCGCGGCGAACACACCCCCGTCGCCCTGCACGCCTGTGGCGATCTGCACGTACGCCTGCTGCAATTAGCCAGCGCCGCCGGCTGCAAGCACCTGGCCGTGGCGCCCTGCTGTTACAACCGCATCAGTAGCGAGCAATACCAGGCGCTGTCGGCCCCGGCCCGCGCCTCGGCGCTGCGTTTGTCGCGGGAAGACCTCGGCCTGCCCCTGAGCGAAACCGTCACCGCCGGATTGCGGGTGCGCCTGCAACGCGACACCTCCATGGCCCGGCGCCTGGGTTTCGATCAGTTGCAGCGGCAACTGCGCGGGTGCGATGAGTACCTGCCCACGCCTTCGTTGCCCAGCGAATGGCTGCATCGGTCCTTCGCTGACTACTGCCAGCACCTGGCGGCGCTCAAGGGGTTATCCACAGGCGAGCAGGACTGGGCCGCGCTGGAGCAACATGGCTGGCAACGCCTGGCGCAGGTACGAAACCTAGAGTTGGTGCGTGGGCTGTTTCGCCGCCCGTTGGAAATGTGGCTGGTTCTGGATCGGGCACTGTTTCTTCAAGAGAACGGCTACCAGGCTCAAGTAGGCCGCTTCTGCGAAACAGCGCTGACACCGCGCAACCTGATGGTGCTCGCCGAGCGCGATTAAAGGGCAGGACGCCCTGTGGATAAGTCTGTTGATGAAATTCTGTCGAGTGCCGTAAAGACGGGCGCCACAGGCACAAATGCTGACTGGTCATTATTTGTTCACAAAATAAAACGCACGCAAAACAGGCAGTTGCAGCGTAATGAGAACATCTTCACAAAATGGCTGTTTCAACACTTGTGCAACCAACAAATTGTGCATAAGCATTTGCGCCTAACCGTATAAGACGTGGTTCAGGCCGCGCCTGGAGGGCCATCCAGTAACTGGCACAGCCCATGGATATCGTCACAGGCCAGGCTCGCGGCCTCGTTATCCAGTGGGTCCTCGCCAAAGGCCAGCGCCTCGCTGATCTGCGGGTCACGATGGATCACTTCCACGCCACCTTCCCCAAGACGCTGCCTGAACAGGTCCAGCATATCCAGGCTGAAGGCACTGCCCTCATCCAGTTGGTTGACCAACACCAGGCAACGTGGCGCCAACGGGCGCGCAAGATACGGCGCCAACAATCGCTGCATCTGCTCCAGCGTGCCCAGCGACGCCGCGTCCGCCAGGGCCAGCACCACCACGGTATCGGCGACGTGTAATGCCTGGTGCAGGTAAACATTATTGCCGGCAGGGGTGTCGATGATGACCGTGTCCTGTTCATTCAGGCCCAGGCGAGACAAGTGCTGCGCCAGCCACTCCGGGTCCTGCTTGAGCCAGCGCTGCAGGTCTTCCTGCTGCTGCATATCGGTCTCGCCGAAGACCACCACCTGGCAGCCGCAGAAACCGGGCTGGGCGAGCTGATCCCAAGGTTGATTACACAGGCTGGCACGACCGAGGCCCGGGGTGCCCTGGGGCAGGTCAAAGTGCAGGTACAGGGCGTTTTGCGGATCCAGCTCCAGCACCGTCACCGCCCGCCCGAGACGCTGCAAGCCGCTGCCCAGTGCCGTCGCCAGCGTACTGCGGCCCACCCCACCATTGACCGAGGCCAACACCACCACCCGTGGGCGTTTTGCTGAAGCGTCGATTGGCTGGGGTTGCTCCGCAGGGGAAGGCGCGTCGTCGATGGGGGTGTCTTCGAAGAACTGTAATGTCGCCGTCATCGGGTGATCCTGACGGATAGCATGCGTTGCAAAACCTTCGTCGGCCTGGCTCACAGCCCCTCCTTGTCCCGGCACCGCTTGCAGAGCATGGGCGCACATATTGTTCAGGCAGTCTGGGACAGGTCGGTGGAGGTGTCATTATTTTGGTGTTTTTTATCATGTTCATTTAGACGAGCGGTCAAGAGTCAATCTAGTGACTCTGCTTTATGCGCTCCCACTGCTGCGCAACGTGCTCGGCACTGGACGCACTCACCCGCGCCAGGTCGACGGGATACTCCACACCCTGATTCTCGACAAACCGCGTCGCGGTAAATTGACCATTACTGGCGCGCAGTATGTAGCCCGTGTCCTGGCATTGCCCCGACGCCAGGAACACCACCCCCGGCGCCACCCATTCCGGCTTGAGATTGTCCGGCTCCCCCTCGATGCCCCACATGCGCGTCTTGGCCACCGGCGACACCGCATTGACCAGGATCCCGTCCTTCGCGCCTTCCATACTCAGGGCATTCATGATGCCCAATTGCGCCATCTTGCCCGCCGCATACGCCACCAGCCCGGGCTGGGCATATTGCTGGTACATCGCCCGATCAGACGACGTCAGCACCACCCGCGCGGCAGTGGATGGCTTGAGGTATTGCCAGGCATGTTTGCATAGCCAGATGGGCGCATAGACATTGATACCCAGCGCACGCCCGATAAACGCCGCATCCGCCTCCTCAATGGATTGATAACCCACCCAGCCGGCGTTATGAATCAGGATATCCAACTGCCCAAACGCCGCGATGGCCGTCTCGACCAATTGCCGACAGCCTTGCTCGCTGGACAAATCCCCCTGATGAGCAACCGCGCTCAACCCCTGGGCCTCAAGGCGGCGTGCCGCGACCAGGGCGATGGCGTTGTCGCTTCCCGAACCGAGGTTATCGGCGCCGATATCACTGATCACCACATTGGCCCCGCGCTGGGCCAGTGCTTGTGCGTAGACAAACCCCAAGCCACGGCCTGCGCCGGTGATAACGGCGGTTTTTCCTGCGAAATTCATTGGCTTTTCCTCATTGAGTGCCACCTCAACTTAGCAATGAACAACGGCGTTGTTTAATACTGATCAAGGGGCGGTTTGATACCTTCTGGGTATCAAGCCCCACGCCACCCCAAGGCCTCGGCACCGGCACCCATCACCCCTTGCCAAAGCGCTGGAGCGCGCGACCGGCAGCGGAAAAACCACGTTCTGAAAAATAGTCAGAATTCAGGGGTTTACAGAACCTTTCCAATCGCTATAATCGTCGCCCTAACACGCCGGTATAGCTCAGTTGGTAGAGCAACTGACTTGTAATCAGTAGGTCCCGGGTTCGACTCCTGGTGCCGGCACCATACAAAACGAAGCCTCCACAGAAATGTGGGGGCTTTGTTGTTTCTGGGGTTTGAGGGATTCCACTTGCTATGTGTATCCTCTTCGCCTTCCTCGCCTCGCTACTGCCTAGCTCCGTCCGGGCACCTGGCGTGCGTAACGCCTGCATCCTGTGGGTGAAAATAGATTCGTTTCCTTTTCCAAAACGTCCACAAAGTGTCCACACCGGAATTACTAGGATGCCCCCCACCGCTTCCATTTCGGCGTTTGAAATGTTGCTGTCAGCTCACAACTAATAGTCAGGGCAGCCTCTGGTGAAAATAGATCCGCCCCTTTTCATAAAAAATCAAAGCCCTTAATTAACCGAAAAGACTTGTTTAAAGTCTAAAGCCTCAGCATCCAAATTATACTTTTTGAATTTATATTGCATATAAGCCGACATTTCATCTTCGTGCGTGGAAAGAATTATTTGCCTATCGGAAAACTCAGTCCTTAACAAATCAACAAACCCAGCAACATTTATATCGTCTAGTGTTTGGACAGGATCATCAATTAACAAAATAGCGTTCCTTGCGTATCTCTTATTTAAAGCCAGCGTAAATGAAAGCACCAACGAAGAAAGCTGCCCTGAACTCATAGAAAATATTACATCATGCAATTTTTTAGGGTTTTCTCGAAATGATAAATTTTTACCATCGGTTTCAATAAAAATCCCAAGACCACTTTGAAAGTTCTGCAAAAGCCGCCCTGAATATATATGAAATAGCACTTCAATGCCTTTAGCAATTGACGCTACATAAGAGTTCAAATTCTCATTGTAAATATCCCTGAGCTTACTTAGAGCTTTATCCAGATAAACGGCCTTCTTGTAAATATCTTCGGCCGCACTATAGGATTTCTCCTTGTTCTTGATATCGCCATAGATACTTCTAGTATAGGCTACCTTCACATAGGAAATTTTTCTATCAATCGAATCCAACTCAAGACTTAAAGCCGCATTATCATCTTCCAGAAACACTTGCTCAAAAATTTCTTGAAAATCCTCACCAATAAAATCATGATCGACAACGCGATACAAAGCACTAACAGCCTCACCAAGCCTGTTAACGACCAAAGATTCTTGCAAGTCAAAGCTTATACAGTAAAAAGGTCTTACATCAATACCATAAGATAAGTATGCACGCACAAGCTTACGCAAATACGAAATCTGCTCCTCGCGAAGCTCTGTGATTTTTTTCTTATAATCTATAGAGTCTTTCTGAACAGCAGCGTGCTCGCCTATAGCTTTGCGAATAGGACCTAAGACTTTCCTTTCAAACAGTTCTATATTTCGTTTAAGCGCTTCTCCATTAACATTAACGAGGGTCTCTAGAACTAATCTTTGGGATTCCATGTGACGCAGCAACTCGTTGTACGACTTCCAGTCATAGCCACATGCAGGACAATTGGCATCATCATGACTTATATGTTCAGAGGAGTACTTGGAAACAAATAGATCTCGAGCAGCCTTCAATTCATTGTAAGCAAGTTCGACGGTGCTTGAGTTCTCCACAGTCAATTTTATTTCAGTAACAGCCTGTGAAAAATCATTGTAGCTCAGCTCAAAACCAAAACTATCAAAAACCTCAGAATCAAAATTCAAATTTTCTTTTAACGAGGAGGGAATTCCGCTTTCAAATTTACTTAAAAAGCTCACACCAAAATCATAAAGAGCGACATCATTTTTATATACTGCGATCGAATCCAGACGACCACCAAACCTTAGTAGGCTCTCAAGCGCCTCCTGCTTTGGCTTCAGGACCTTATCAATCTTAGAGTTATATTTAGAGTTAATAAAATTATCTACTCCCTCTATAAATTTCCTAAGCCTATTCAATGCCCCGTCATCACCTAACCAGGTAGCTATAATTGAAGACTTGACTACGATATCTTCATGATCCCACGGCTGATGAGTAGCAGAGATTAATCTTTGATAAGGTTCATTTACGTTTTCATCCCCGACATTAACAGATCGATACAACTGCTCAATCTCTGTTTTTTGCGA
The DNA here is from genome assembly GCF_030687625.1 of Pseudomonas sp. FP2294. Lineage (NCBI taxonomy): Bacteria > Pseudomonadati > Pseudomonadota > Gammaproteobacteria > Pseudomonadales > Pseudomonadaceae > Pseudomonas > Pseudomonas sp. FP2294. The sequence goes on along the minus strand of NZ_CP117441.1, from coordinate 297,717 downwards.
ATTCAAGTCTTCTCTTTTCGCTGTTGTCTTTAGGCTGGCGATCAAATCTTTCGCACTTTCAATTTTTTTAATTTTTTCTCTGTAATCACCCACATCAAATAAGTGGTCAATTTTCTGCTGCTTAGTCGACGCCTTGCTCTTTAAAATAGCCGTATTATCTTCTTGTTCGATGTAATGAAAAAGCTTGAAATCTCGTAGATAACCGCTCCCAAGTATTCCCCCTAAAAAAGACTCTTCATCCTGAACTAATCGCCCCTCCCCATTTATACTAGTCAACTCATAGAGCTTAAACAGCTTTAATCCAAGCCCCTTCCCTTTATCTAGCTTGTCCTTACTCGCGCTTCTTTTTAAATAGAACAGTCCATGACTGGTTTCAATCTCCGCCACAATTGAAATTTCAGCCCCTGCAACCGCCTGATCATGGACTATTGGGCTTCCTAAGGCTATCGACCGCTTATCAACTACGGAGTTTTCCAAGTGGTTGTAGCGGCCAATATCGCCGGTCAGAAGAAACTCTACAGCATCAAAAAAAGAGGTTTTCCCAAACCCATTAGGCCCATCCAAGATTGCTAAATTGCAACTACTAATCTCAAACTGATGAGCCACAAATGCTTTGAAGTTTTTCAGAACAAGCTTCTTAATATTTAACTTCATGGCCGGCCTCAGCTATTTTATCAACCAAATTTTTCAATAGAGACTCGGAGCTATCAAATCCATCAACATCCAAATCAAGCACACTGGACTCAATAATCGACAAAAGTTCCGGTTGTTTTGTGCTCCTAATTTTTTCGCGATGTCGAATGTAAAGTCCTTCTATATCAGCCGCCTCACCTTCTCCGATATCTATAAATCCAAGTTTTATGACCACCCTATAAATTAATTCCTCCCAGCTTTCAGTGCCCAAAGAGTTTTTATAACTGGAAAAAACATCAGGATTGTTCACCGATTTTAAAATTAAATCTGCAACATTACCCTCTCCGAGCCTTTCATTGAGGCTAACTATCTCAGCATCTGTATGGTAAAGCACATGTTTCTTGAAAAAAAATAAATCTTCTTCCGTAGCATGAACCTCAGAAATAATTTTACCGGTAATTTTTTCGACAGGCCAAATACAGATCAGGCTCGTATTTTTCTCTATCGCAGGGTTTCGGTATATCTCTCGGCATTTTGACAGCCAGGAATGCTGGTTCTCAATTACAGTTCGCGGCGAGGACTCTACAACCAGCCAGTAAGCCTCCTTACTAATATCGTCAGGTACGAACAGGCTAAACTCTTCAGTCAACGTCTCTGAATAATTATGTCTAGAGAATAATTCAGCTAAGAGTTGCTTCATTTCTTAATTCCGCTTGGCAAATTAGCAATTGACACCAACGCTACATCTTTAAACTTATTAAATTTAGCATGATCATGAAGTGCGCCACCTCGAGGCCCAACATTCGCGACCGAAAATATAGAGTCGGCATCTATATCAGTGGTTATCAATGTTCCACTTTCATAGAGAAATTCGACATCATGCTTTAAAGCATTATCGACAATTTTTCTACAAATAGCACCGGCACTCTTTTTTCCTTGGTGAATTGCCGTTGGGTAATAACTGCATCCAGAAAACTCCCAGAAAAACCCTGCGTTCCGCGCCCCATCATTGAAACTAGGCTCAATTAGATCATCGAAAACTCTAAACAATCCATACTGGAGATCATCAGAGTTTACAGACTCATCCTTGTACTCCATCAAGGAGTTAAATCGTCCTTTCTTACTAGGTAGAATTGAGCGCATAAACACTTTTAGCTTTTCGACATCAAATTTATTAATCCTAGCAACGCACCTTCCTAATTTATCTAAATCCTCACGCGTCAAGTCGTTCTCATCGCAAAAATCGGAATAGTAACCACCAACATCTTTAATTATTACCGAAAAGAAATAGCTTTCACAAAGTATGGCAGAAGTTAACTCGGCAGATAAGATATCGAAAAAATCCAAAAAACTAATTTTCTCTCTATTTGCAATCTGACGCTGAACTGCCCCTTTGGTCAGCTGGATTTCAGCGTGCATCGAGATTATCTTACTTACTATAATATTCTCTAGAAGATTTCTAGACCATTGTAAATATTCCGATACAGCTTTATGCTTTGAGCCCGGCTCATACTTATTATAAAAATCACATATAAGCTTTTCCAATAGCGAATCAACTTCTGATAGCGCACAGTAACTTTCCACTTGTGCAATTTTCTTGTAACTATAGAAAACTGCAGGCGAGTAAACGCTACTGAAGTCATCCGGAAGGATAATGTCCTTGGAAACATGGAATAAGACCTTGCACCCCGGATATGCCTTTGACTTTTCGACTTGCTCGCTTATCGCCTCAGAATAAGCGGAAAAGTCATCGCTTTTATACGCTTTAACTTGATGCATTGACTGACATACACCATCTAATAAAATGGCAAAATCATCGATACTATCAAGCTGCAACGCGAGTTTTTTACTATCAACCGCATTTTCTAATATCAAACTAAGGCAGTGATATAGCGCAATTTTTCCTTGATATATATATCCACCCCAAATCGCAACCGCTGTATGAGGCAAGCTTGCTTCAACACTATTTTTCGCCATAGTTTTAAACCTTCAACTGCAGATTTAAATATCTGCGGCTTCAAATTGGTATGAAATTACATTCCGGCCTACGCCACTAGACCGGAACGACGTAGCAAGCATGTGACAACCCATAAATGCCTACTTGTATTTTTATCTTGGATAGTCTGAATCTGATTTGTACAGAGTGCTTTACATAAAGGATATGGCGACATGCCGGGTTGTCTAAGGGCATCCAAGGCTGGCCCTCAAAAATTGGCCGTAGCATCATCTGGCGACCCAATTCCACTTATTGGATTGATCGAATATATCTTCGGGAAGGACGATTTTACGATGGCTTTCCATGGCCAGACTCCCACATGAATCGTTGAAGGCGCAATGCCACTACTGACACTACCGTTTAGCGCCTAAACCGTAAAGGACCGAAGAACATAAGGGGTACCGACGCGCTGAAAAACGCTTATCAGGCGACTATAACGCCATTTGAAGCGATGCAGAGGAGGCCCGGAATCCAACCCTTGAGGCGAAAGGGGACTCAACGCGCAAATTCGCCATGAACGGACAGGGGGGAATTGATGTGTTGTCGCCGGGGATTCCAGGAAATGTAGAACTCAGAACAAACTGGGGATATTCCAAGAGGTAGAACTGAACTTGATCACATGAGAACTAGATTTAAAACAATGACTTATCATTCGTTTCGACTCTTGGTGCCGCACCATACAAAACGAAGCCTCCACAGAAATGTGGGGGCTTCGTTGTTTCTGGGAATTGGGTTTCAGAGCCGCCGATATTCCGGAGAACTGCTCCACCAGAAAAATCCCACACCCTGCAAGTTGCAGCCCATAAGCCATCGCGCTAACCTCCTCCCCGTCGCTGCTCATCAGTGACCGGGCCTGGAAACCCGATGCTTAAGGACGCAACAGCGTCGTCAATCAATCAGCAGGCGCTTTTTTTATGCCTGTTGTTTGTGCTTTTTGGCGGCTGTACGTGGGAGGCCTTGTGCCTGCCGGGTTCCTTTTGCCTCGGTTTCCAGCCCGCGTACAGCTGCCACCTTTCGCCTGGAAACGTCTGGGGCAGCTCTTTTTGTTCATGCAAAGGGAGTTAGCTATGCCGTACGAAATACCGCCTGAAACCATTCGCTCCTTGGGTAGCATTTGCCGACTTCCACTATCCGGAGGCCAGCAATGAACACCTCCCCCCCAGCAACCACCCTCGGTGCCGTAACCTTCGCAGACTGTGGCGAAAGCAAACACGATATGAAGGTCTTCCGCGTCAATGCCGGCATTCCCTTCCAGGAAGCCCTTGAACACGCCTCCCACCTGCTCTACTACGCCAATGTTCTCTCGCTCGATGCCGCCATGGATGTAGACGGGGAAAAGTATGCGTTTTCTTCGCACTACCTGGGCGAGATGGGTAAAGCGATCCTCGACGATGTGCTTCTGGCCATGCAGCCCGAGGGGCCTGAGCCGCAGTAAGCCGTTCGCGCCCGATGCTGTGCGTCGGGCGCCTAAATGCTCATTAGGCCTGAGCCCAAGCAACCGAATCCTTCGCAAAATACCGACTAGGCACCTCCCCCAACACCCGCCTGAAAACACTCGTAAACGCACTCGAGCTGCTATACCCCAAATCAATCGCCACCCGCGTCACCGACTCCCCGTTCCCCAACCTGACCACCGCCGCCAACAGGCAGGCTTGCTGGCGCCATTCCACAAAGCTGATGCCCGTCTGCTGGCGAAACAAGCGGGTGAAGGTGCGGCGGCTCATGCCGAGGCGCTGGGTCATGTCGTCGATGCTGGTTTCCAGTGATGGCTGTTCCAGCAGGTGACGACAGATGGGGGCCAGCCGGGGGTCGTTGGGGAGTGGGGCGTTGAGTGACAGGGGGCGCATGTCGGCTATTTCGTCGAGCAGCAGGGTCATCAGGCGGCCGTGCAGGTGGTCCTTTTCGTACAGCGCCGGTATGTCGATGGCGCGGGTCAGCAGTTCGCGCAGCAGCGTCGATACACCGAACACCTGACATTGCGCGGGCAGGTTCAGGCGGGTTGCGGCGTGGGGGCGGATGTAGGTGTTGAGCATGGTCACCGGGCCGCTCATGCTCATTTCGTGGGGCACGCCCGCCGGGACCCAGATGGCGCGGTGGGGTGGCACCACCCAGTTGCCCTGTTGGGTGAAGACGGTGATCACGCCGCAGGCGGCGTAGGCGAATTGCCCGCGGCGATGGGTATGCACCGCAAAGTGCTGGCCATCGGCATAGTCGTTGGCGGTCACCACGGCGTCGCGGGGGGTGTTTTCGTAGGGGTCGATGTCAGTTTGGCGCATGGCCCGAATTTAATGATTTATGACCTGATAGTGCAAGCGAGCCATTGCGCCTATTGCGCATAGTTGCGCCTTGGCTGGCGCGCACAGGTGCCGGCGTTGCTTTGTGGAATCAGAACACCATGCAAAAGAAGCATCTGGCCCTGGCCGTGTTGGTGACGGCTGTCTGGGGGCTGAATTTCCCGATTACCAAGTTGGGGCTGGCGGGGGTTGATCCGCTGTTGCTGACTGCGCTGCGCTTTACGTTGGCGGCGTTGCCGTGGGTGTTTTTTGTGCGGCGCCCGGCCATTGCCATGAAGTGGTTGGTGGCCTACGGGCTGATTTTCGGGGTGGCAATGTGGGCCTTGATCAACCTGGGGATTGAATGGGGTGTACCGCCAGGTACGGCAGCCTTGTTGATCCAGTTCAGTGCGTTTTTTACCCTGGGTTGGGGGGTGTTGTTGTTTCGCGAGCAACTGAGCGTCGGCCAGATCCTCGGGGTGGGGCTGGCGGCTGTAGGACTGGTCGGTATTATCGCCAGCAGTCCGGGCGAGGCGACAACCCTGGGTTATGGCCTGTTGCTGGTAAGTGCGTTCAGTTGGAGTGTGGGCAACGTCATCATCAAGCAATCAAAAGTGCGCGAGATGTTTGCCTTTGTGGTGTGGGCCAGTCTGTTCCCGCCGCTGCCGTTGCTGCTGCTGACGTGGTTGGCCCATGGATCGGCGCCGTTCACTGCGCTGGTCACCCATATGGAGTGGCTGACGGTGTTCTCGCTGTTGTTCCAGGTGTACGCGGCCACGCACTTTTGTTACTGGGGCTGGAACCTGCTGCTGCGCGAGTACCCGGTCTCCAAAGTGGCGCCGTTGTCGTTGCTGATCCCGGTGTTTGGCGTCACCGGCTCCATGCTGTTGCTGGGGCATCAGGTCGATCTCAACGAGGGAATCTCGATTGCGCTGATTTTGTCGGCCTTGGCAGTGGGGCTGGTGAAATCGCGCCCAGCGAGGACGTCATCTGCCGCTTGATGCCAAGGGCGACGCGCGCAAGATGGCACTTAGCCATATTTCTAATTGACACCCCCCTCCCCGTCCTTTAAAACCCATGCATTCGCTGCGGGAACCCTGCCCCCAACAGCACCCGCCGTTTTTTATCGAGACATGGATGTCGAAGAACCCGCCGCTTTTTAATCGTCGTCGCTATTTGCTCGCGTTTTTTATCGTGCTGCTGGCGGTGCTCGACCCCTTCGGCCTGGCCAGTTCCAGTGACAAGGCATCCGCCCAGTGGCTCAACCGGATGTTCTCCAGCAATTACCCGAGCACCGGCCAGCAACATATCACCGTGGTGTTGATCGACGACGCCTACCTGATGCGCAACAACACGTCATGGCCGATGCCGTATAGCGAGCAGAGCAAGTTGTTCAAGCGCTTGCTGGCCTACAAGCCCAAGGCGGTGTTTGTGGATTTGCTGTACAGCCACGATCACTCCCTGGGCGACCCGACGCGGGGCAGCCAGTTGTTGGCGAATGTGTTCGAGCGCTATCAGCGCCGGGGCATTCCGTTGCTGCTGGCCAACACCGGGGTGACACGGGGCGAGAATGGGCAGGCCAATACCCTTGAGCAATTTGCCGCGTTCAGCCAGCCAGGGCTGGTGGTCTGGGACGGTGTGGACGACAAGTACCCCTTGGCGATGCCGACCGCGCTGGGGGTGATGGAAACCCCGGCCCTGGCGCTGTACCGCCAGTTCTGCAAGGGCCAGCCGTGTGCCGACCAACTGCCGCGGGATGCTGAAGCCGCTGCACAGCTACAGCCGATCGCCGTGCAGTGGGGCTTGAAGCTGGCGCCGCAGCAGGCGCAGATCGCGGATATCCGGCACTGCGCACCACCGCGCAACTTTGTGCTGGATGGGGTCGCGCAATTGTTCCAGGCCGTGTTCTGGAAACTCGACGACTCCGCCCAGGCCCGTTGCCCATATAGCCTGACGTTGTCAGCCAGCGACCTGGAGGTCAGCTCGCCAGAAGACCAGGCGTTGGTGGCCGGGTTGCTGCGCGACCGCCTGGTGATGGTCGGGGCCAGTATCACCTCCACCGGCGACCTGGTGCAGTCGCCCGTGCATGGGCTGATTCCCGGGGTTTACCTGCATGCCATGGCCCTGGACAACCTGATCAACAAGGGCATGGATTACGACCGCGAGCCGGCCAATTTCCCGAGGTTGAACCTGCACTGGGTAGACGTCCTGGAGCTTGGGCTGCTGGCGCTGATTATCGTGCTCAAGGCCCTGCATGCACGGCGCCTGGCCGGTTTGCAAACCTGGACTCGCTGGCGGGATCACGAAACCCGCTTCTTCACCACACCCTACCCGTCGTGGGGGCTGGTGATGCTGGTGCTGCTGGCGGTGTGCTGGGTGCTGTATCTGAACCACATCACCCTGGTCAACGTGCTGGGTATTGTTTTGCTGTCATTGGCGCTGTTCAGCGAGCGGATCGAAGCTTTCTTCGACCGTGGCCGCTGAGGGTGCCGCCATGTCGTCTCACTCAAGGAAACCAAGGATGAACAGAATCCTCATCGTGTTACTCGCCGCGCTCTACAGCCAGGGTGTACTGGCCGAAACCCACGTCATCAAGGAGTTCCTGGCCGACCCGGTGGAGGTGGTGGACGAGCAGGGCAAGCTGCAGCGGGAAATCGCCCGCAAAGACACCCCCAAGCAACCCGTTCAGGTGTTGAAACTCAACAAGGAACTGGAGCTGGTCCAGGTGGAACTGGCTGGGCAGAAAGTCTGGCTGGATACCGGGGACCTGCGCATCGAGCCGCCCTTCCACGTCACCGAGCTGCCGTGCCAGCTCATGCCCCAAAGCCTGGCCAAGGACAGTAACAACAAGTCCACCCTCGGCTACGGTGCCGGCTGCAATCAATAAGGGAGTATCGCGGTGAAGGGATATCTATTGCTGGCCAGTGCATTGCTCAGCGGCTGCGCCACCTTGAAGGGGGCAGACCAGGCGTTTATGAACCTGGTGGGGCCATCGACGCAGTCGCGCGTCGAAGGCCACTATGTGGATAACGCCGACGTGCGCCAGTACTACAGGCTCGACCCGCAGCGCGCGGGCCAGCAGCGCTTGAGCTACGACGGCCGCACCGTACCTGCCGCCGAGGCACGCCAGCAGAACCTGGTGGATATCCCGATGCTGCAGGTGTACTTGCAGGGCATCGTCACGCGCCTGTCCAAGGGCTGGCCGGGGCAGTTGCCGCTGTTGCAGGTGAAGATCACCGACAGCTACAGCTTCGGGCCGTCGGCGGACCCGTACGGCAATATCTTCGTGCCCCTGGGCATGCTGGAAAACGTCGGCAGTGAAGATGAAATCGCCGCCATGCTCGGCCATGAAATGAGCCATGTGCTGCTGCATCACCATGACCGCGCCGCCGCCTTCCAGCAGCAGAAGGATATGTTCACCACCGTGGCGTCCACTGTGGCCCTGGCAACCGTGGCGGCCAACACCGGGGTGGACCGCAGTTCGGGCACCATGAAACTGTTCAGCAAAGACCCGGCCGGCACGCAAAAAACCATCGGCAATACCGTGCTGTATACCTCGCTGGCCAACAGTTTTTCCGACAATGTCTGGAGCACTGCCTGGGGCCGCAGCCAGGAAGACCAGGCCGATCTGCTCGGCACCGACCTGATGATCCGGGCCGGCTACGCGCCCCGTGCGGCCACCCACAGCCTGGAGCGCCTGAATGATTTCCAGGGCAAGCAGAAACCATTGCTGACGGGCTTTCTCACCGCCCGCAAGGACGCGATGCAAGACTCATTGCAGCAGTTCAACCTCGACCGCTTTACCAAGGAGCTGGACGTGCTGGTCAAGGACGGCCTGACCCATACCATCACCGCCACCACCGATTACTTCAACCGCTCCCACATGTCCGCCATCGACCGTGACACCGAGCTGCGCCAGTACCTGCAACGCGAGTACCGCAAGGAGCGCCGCGCCCGGGTCAACACCACGAACTGGCCGAAGGTGCGTGACGCCGCCCCTGTGGCCAAGGCCATGCAGGGTTACAAGGACGCCTACGCCGCCACCGCTGCCCTGGCAAAAAACAAGGTGCCCGAAGCCGATGCGTTTATCCGGCGCGCCTTGAGTTCACCGGTCAAGGACCAGCCAAACATCCGCCGCACCGCCTACGCCGTGCGCCTGGCCCAGGGCAAAAACGCCGAGGCGCTCCAGCAATTGCAGGCGATCAAGGACTGGTCCCTGGCCGGGCCTTCGACCTATGACTTGATGATCAGCTACTACCTCAAGCGCGGCGATGGCAAGGCCGCGCTGGCCATGATCGACACAGCCGAGCGCCACTTGGGTTCGGAAGAGTTGTTTATCACCGAGAAGCTGCTGGCCAATCAGCAACTGCAGAACACCCAACAGGTGCAAAGCGTACTGCGCAAATGCGGGCAGTACCCGACACGCAAGGCCAACTGCCAGAAGTTGGCGCAGGTCAAGGCGTAAGGTTTCAGGCAGCCATAAAAAAACCCCGACACGTCGGGGTTTTTTATTGCCTGGTATCAGGCACGACGCACGATCTTAGAACACGTTGATCGGGTAGTCGGCGAACAGACGGATTTCGTTACCACCAACGTTGTAGTTGTTGGCGTTGGTCGAAACACGCAACCAGGAGGCACGGGCACGCAGGCTCAGGTCTTTAGCCGGGCCGCTCTGTACCACGTACTTGAACTGGTTGAAGATTTCACGCTCGGTGCCATCGCCACGGTTGCTACCGTCGTCGATGTTGGTGCCGCGCACGTAAGCGATGTTGTAGCTCAGGCCCGGTACGCCAAAGGTGGTGAAGTCAATGCCGTAGCCGACCTGCCAGGAGCGCTCGTCTTTACCGTTGAAGTCAGACCAGAAGGAGTTGGCCAGCAGGATGGTGTTACCACCGTCGCCGATACCACTACCCTTGGTGTTGTTACGGTAGCCGCCGTACATGTAGCCGGTGTCACCGGTGCTGCGCTGGTGTGCCAGGGTCAGGCTGTGCGGACCGAAGGCCCAAGTGGCGCCCAAACTCCAGATTTTATTGTCGCGAGCGTCGGCATCACCTTGAGTCAGCTGGGCGAAGCTCTTGTCCAGCTTGGTCTTGTAGCCGTTGAAGTCAAACGTCAGGGACTGCTCTTGCGGCAGGGCCAGCACGTAGTTGACGTTGACGTATTGCTTCTTCAGCACGTCTTCCATGTCGGATGCGTACAGCGCGGCCGACAGGCTTTCGGTGAATTTGTAGCTACCGCCCAGGTAGGCGATGTTTTTCAGGTTGCCGCTGTCGGTGCCTTCGGCGCCTTTTTGGGCTTCCTTGGTGAAGTAACCGCCTTGCAGCTCCAGACCCTTGATCTCTTTGGAAACGATCGAGGTACCGGTGTAGGTTTCCGACAACAGACGGGAGTTGTCGTACTGCAGGACCGGCACGGCTGGCATCTGGTCACCGTACTTCAGTACGGTGCTGGAGATGCGTGCCTTGACGGCTGCGCCGCCCTTGGCCAGGTCGTGTGGTGCTGCGCCGCTGTCGCCTTGCTTGAAGAAGTTGATGCCACCAGCGCCGCTGCGACCTTTACCACCGTCCAGACGGATGGCGTATTGGCCGATCACGTCCACACCCACACCGACGGTGCCTTGGGTGAAGCCGGACTCAAACTTACCGATAAAGCCTTGGCCCCATTCAGCTTTATCTTTACCGCCGTCTTTGTAATCGCGGCTGATATACGCATTACGCGCCGCGATGTTCAGGTGGCTGTCTTCCACGAAGCCTTTGGATTGCTCCTGGTCGTTTGCCATTGCCTGAGTAGCGCTCAAAATCCCCAGAGCAATCAGACCCATCCGTTTATTCAACATTTTCTTATTCCTTATTACTGGTTGAGTACGCGCTGTGACACCTGGCTCCATTTGGCTTTTTTGGTATCAACTTTCCCCGGATAAAAAAAGGCCCGCGGACGACCGAATATGCCGCGGGCCTTTTTTTATAGGGAAGTCATGGCGGTTAGCCACAGGCGTTGAGGCGAATCCTATCCGCGCCCTCAGCCGCATGTCAATTTAGTGAATCGTCTGTATTTAGGCAAAAAAAGTCTAAGCGATATTATTTAGCCATTATTTACGCGATATATACGCTCGGCCAATTCATCGCCTGAATAAGCCGCTGGTGGGTAACGCATTTTCCCCTGCGGCGTAAAATTCTATAAAAAACACATCTTGAAACATTTGTTTTCGTGGAAGGTCGAGGAATGATTAACGCGCGCAAATAGCAAGCATTATCATTCGCGCGTTTTCTTCCTCCTTCTTACGGATACGCCCCTAGATGCCTGCCTCTCGCCTGACGCCCATAACCCTTGGGCTTTCCGCACTGCTGTGCGCCGGATTTGCCTGCGCCGCGACCACACTGCCCGCCACCTCCATCAGCGCCGAAGCTGACGAGGACGACCCGCGCGTCAAAGACACCAACACCGCCACGCGCACAAGCACGCCGGTGCGCTACGTGCCCCAGGCGATCGACTCGGTAAAGACCGAGAACCTGCGCGCCTACGGCACCAACGATCTGGGCCAGGCCCTGAGTGGCATCCCCAACGTCAGCAGCGGCGCCGACACGCGCTTCGACAGTTTGCGCATCCGTGGCTTCGATGCCAGCAACGACTTCTACCTCGATGGCATCCGCGACGACAGCCAGTACGTACGCGACCTGCACAACATCGAACGCATCGACGTGCTCAAGGGCCCCGCCGCCGTGTTGTACGGCCGTGGTGGCCAGGGCGGGATCGTCAACCGCGTCAGCAAAATGCCCCAGGCCGGGCGTGCTTCCAGCCTCGAGGCCCAAGGCGGCACGAACGGGCTGCGCAGTCTGTACACCGACTTGAGCGCTGACCCGACCGAGAACATCAGCCTGCGCCTGAACATGGGCAACGAGGACACCGACAGCTTCCGCGACGGCATCAGCGGCAACCGCAAACTGTTCGCGCCGTCGATAAGCTGGCAACTGACCCCGCAACTGAACTGGCTGGTGCAATACGAATACAGCCGCTACGACCGCACCCCGGACCGTGGCATCCCCGGCGTGCGCGGGCGCCCGGCCGATGTGAGCCGCGACACCACCTACGGCGACCCACGGGACTATATCGACGACACCACCCAGTCCCTGCGCTCCAAGCTCGCCTATGAACTCAACGACAGCTGGCAACTGCGCCACACCCTGGGCGTGTTCAAGCTCGACAGTGACTTCGACAATACCTACCTGAACGGCTACGACCCCAAGACCAACACCGTCGCGCGCCAGCGCTGGCAGCAAGACCTGACGACGCGCAACGTATTCAATAACGTCGAACTCGAAGGTGGCTTCAATACCTTTGGCCTGGAACACCGCCTGCTGACCGGCGTGGAGCTGGGCAGCCAGCGCCGTGATCCGAAGTTGTACAGCGCGGTAACGGCCACAGTGCCCGGCCTCGATCTGAACCACCCCAACCGCCACCTGAGCCATACCGGGCCGATGACGATCTCGAGTAACAACCACACCGAGGTCGAAAGCCAAGGCCTGTATGTGCAGGACCAACTGCGCCTGAACGATCAGTGGCAGTTGCTCGCAGGTTTGCGCTACGACCGTTTTGAAGTGGACACCACCAATAAAATCATCAACCTGGGCAAAAAGGTCGACAGCCACAACACTAGCCCACGGCTGGGCGTGGTGTGGACGCCAGTGGAGAACCATTCGTTCTACGCGTCGTGGAGCAAGACGTTTTCCCCCACCGGCGGCGGCCTGATCGGCATCACCCCGAATGCGAAGGACAATACCAATGACCTGAGCCCCGAGCTGACCAAGCAAAAGGAAATCGGGGTCAAGAGCGACTGGTTCGACGACCGCTTGAGCACCACCCTCGCCGTGTATGAACTGGAACTCTACAACCGCCGCACCCGCGACCCGGAGAAACCACTGATCACCCTGCTCAGCGGCCTCCAGCGTTCCCGTGGTATCGAGCTGACCACCACCGGCAAAATCGCCGGCAACTGGTATGTACGCGGCGGCATCGGCGTACAGGATGCCAAGGTGGTGAAAGACAACAATAGCTTTGAAGGCAAACGCATCAGCGACGTGGCCAAGCGCAACGCCAGCCTGTTCGTTACCTGGAAACCGGAAATGGGCTGGTACGCCGAAACCGGCCTGACCCTGGTGGGTGATCGTTATGCCGATAACGCCAACACCGTGGTGTTGCCGGGCTATGGCCGCTGGGACGCCCTGGCCGGGTTCCGGCACAAGGACTGGGATGTGAAGGCGGCGCTCAATAACATCAGCGACAAGACGTACTACGCGTCGGCGACCAGCGCCAACCAGATCCAGTTTGGTGAGCCGCGCAGCCTGGTGGTAACGGGGACGTACAACTTCTAAGCCACATGCGGCTCATGGGGGAGCGGGCTTGTCGGATCGCCGCATCGCCGCGAAGACGTCGGCCCAGCCAACATTGATGTTGACTGACCCACTGCTTTCGCGAGCAAGCCCGCTCCCACAGGGGATCTGCGCTTAACTGACTGGCATTAGGGCAAGCCCGCTCCCACACTTGCAGATCAGTGGCAGTCAGTTGCGGATCAATTCGCATAGCACTTGCACCTCATCCTCACTGAACAACCCCAGCGGGTAGCGCTCACTCATCACCCTGCGTGGATCAGCCTGCCGGATCCGGCGCGAGCCGTTTTCCTTCAACCAGAGTGCCAGCGCGTGAATCGCTTCGCCCCGAACTGCCAGGGGGTGGGGCGCGCGTGTATAGACCAGGTTGATATCGGCGTTCATTTCAGCGCTCTCTCCTACTGCTTGAGCGGCTAACTTACTCAAGGTTTATGACAGAACTGTGCAGTCACAAACCCCGATCACTGTCACAACGCCGATACAAGAGCTATGCCAATAAGCCCGATTTACGGGCTTGCACACACAAAAAAGCCCACGGCCCCAATGGGCCGTGGGCTTGCTGTTATTGCCCAGTGCAGTGGCTGACGATCAGCCGTCGTACGGCGAAATCGCCTGTTACAAGTGCACTCAGTTTTTGTGCGGCGCGGGCTGTTGTTGGGTCAGACAGTGGATATTGCCGCCCCCCAGTAACAGTTCACGACCTGGCACCATCACCACTTCATGTTGCGGGAACAGACCCTGAAGGATTTCCTCGGCGCGGCTGTCCAGCGGGTCATCAAAACTCGGCGCGATGATGCCGCCGTTGACGATCAGAAAGTTGACGTAGGAACCGGCCAAACGCACGGTCGGATTACGCTCCTGGGAACCGTCCACCGGATCGACACCGGCGCACTCTTCCTCAGTGGCGTACAACGGCCCCGGGATCGGCATTTTATGTACGATAAACGCGCGGCCCTTGGCGTCTGTGCTGTTTTGCAGCACGTCCATGGCGGCATGGCAGCGTGCATAGTTCGGGTCTTGCGGGTCGTCGGTCCACGCCAGCAAGACTTCGCCCGGGCGCACGTAGCAGCAGAAGTTATCCACATGGCCGTCGGTTTCGTCGTTGAACAGACCGTCGGGCAGCCAGATGATCTTATCCACAGCCAGGTTGGCGCTCAGGACCGCTTCGATCTCTTCGCGGCCCAGGTGCGGGTTGCGATTACGATTAAGCAGGCATTCCTCGGTGGTGATCAGCGTGCCTTCACCATCAACGTGGATCGAGCCGCCCTCCAGCACAAAACCTTCGGTGCGATAACGCGGGCTGCGCTCGATCTCAAGGATCTTGCCGCCCACCTGGGAATCGCGGTTCCACGGGGCATACAAGCCACCGTCAAACCCGCCCCAGGCGTTGAAATCCCAGTTCACGCCACGCACTTCGCCCTGGTCATTGATCACGAAGGTCGGCCCGCTGTCGCGTACCCACGCATCGTCGCTGGACATCTCCACCACTCGGATATTCGGCACATCCAGGCGCGCCCGGGCGTTTTCGTACTGGCCGGCGGAGACCGCAACCGTCACCGGTTCAAAACGCGCAATGGCCTTGGCCACTGCCGCATGGGCCGCCTGCGCCGGCTTGCCGCCCAGGCGCCAGTTGTCGGGGCGCTCGGGCCAGATCATCCAGGCCTGGGTCTGGGGCGCCCACTCGGCTGGCATATAAAAGCCATCAGCGCGAGGCGTGCTGTGCAAAGTGGTCATGGCGATCAGGACTCCAGGGAACCGTCGAGGGTCTTGAGCGCGCCGTACAGGTTCGGCCGGCGATCACGGAACGAGCCCCACGCGCTGCGGATGTGCTCCAGCTCATCGAGGTCGAAACTGTGCACAAGGATGCCTTCTGCGGTTTCGTTGAGCTCTTCGACTTTTTCGCCGAACTGGTTGGCAATGAACGACGAGCCGTAGAAGGTAATGTCGTAGCCGTCCTGCTCTTCGTTGCCGATGCGGTTACTGGCGATCAGCGGCATCAGGTTGGCGCCGGCATGGCCTTGTTGCACGCGCTGCCAGTGGTCGCGGGACGAAATGGTCTTGTCGTGTGGCTCGCTGCCGATGGCGGTCGGGTAGAACAGGATCTCTGCACCTTGCAGCGCCATGCTGCGGGCGCATTCCGGGAACCACTGGTCCCAGCAGATGCCCACGCCGATCTTCGCGTAGCGGGTGTTCCACACTTTGAAGCCGGTATCGCCCGGGTTGAAGTAGTACTTTTCGTGGTAGCCAGGGCCATCCGGGATGTGGCTTTTACGATAAATCCCGAGGTTGGAGCCGTCGGCGTCGATGATCGCGATGCTGTTGAAACGCGCACGGCCAGCCAGCTCGAAGAAGCTGATCGGCAGCACCACTTGCAGTTCCTTGGCGATTTTCTGGAAGTGCTTGATGGCCACGTTGTCGTCAACCGAGGTCGCCAGTTGCAGATAGTCCGGGTTCGGCTTCTGGCAGAAGTACGGGCTTTCGAACAGTTCCTGGATCAGGATGATCTGCGCGCCTTTGGCGGCGGCCTCACGGACCAGCTTTTCAGCGGTCTCGATATTGGCTTCAAGGTCCCAGGAACAAGCCATCTGGGTAGCGGCGACGGTAACGATACGGCTCATGAATCATCTCCTGGGCGGTGGTCAGCGGCCAGGATAACCAGAGCCGATGACAGAAAGGGGAATGCTGCGCGACTTTATAGCGGATAAAAATCGGCTTTTAAAGCGCGCAAACATCCGACCATCTAAAAAACTCAAAATATTACCGATAACAATCGGCTTTAAAAGTGAAACCCCAATCAACTGTGGGAGCATTTCAATTTATTGAAGGGGGTTACAACCCTTCATCCAGCACCTTCGACAACATGTCGACAAAGAAATCCACACTGCGTTTAGACGTGACCATCGGCGGCTTGATCTTGAGGATGTTCAAATAGTCCCCGGTCGGCTGCATAAAAATCCCCAGCTCACGCAAGCGATCACACAGCTTGGCGGTTTCTTGCGTCGCCGGCTCCAGAGTCTGCCGGTCCCGCACCAACTCCAGCCCCAGATAAAAGCCCGAGCCATGCACCGCCCCCACCAGCGGATGGCGCTCGATCAGCGCCTCGAGCCGCACCTTGAAGTGCCCGCCGACCACCTGGGCGTTTTCCCAGAGCTTTTCTTGCTCCATCACATCCAACACCGCCAGACCAATCCGGCAACTGACCGGGCTGCCGCCGGAGGACGAGAAGAAGTACCCTTCAGCCTCCAGCGCTTCGGCGATTTCCCGGCGGGTAATCACCGCACCCAACGGCTGGCCGTTACCCATGCCCTTGGCCATGGTGATGATGTCCGGCACCACGCCCTGCTCTTCAAAGCCCCAGAAGAAATGGCCCATGCGCCCATAGCCAACCTGCACTTCATCGGCGATACACACCCCACCCTGGGCGCGCACCAGGGCATACACCTGCTGCAAATAGCCCGGTGGCAGGGAGATGCCACCGGCATTGCCATATACCGGTTCGCAGATAAAGCCCGCCAACTGGCGCTGGCTGGCGGCGATTTTCGCCAGGTTGTGCTCAACGCTGCGCACGTAATCCGGTGCAGTGTCCGGGCCACGGAATTCGCCGCGATAGGTATTGGGCGCGGTCACGGGGTGCACCCAGTCGGGCCGGCTGCTCAGGGCCTGGGGGTTGTCGGCGATCGAGGTGGACACCGCATCGGCCGCCACCGACCAGCCGTGATAGGCCTCCAGCACACTGAGCATGTCGCGCCCGCCGCTGTAGGCCCAGGCCAGGCGGATCGCCAGGTCGTTGGCTTCGGTGCCACTGTTGACCAGGAACACGCGGTCCATGGACTCGGGCGCCAGCGCCAGCAGACGCTCGGAAAACTCGGCAATTGCGGCGTAATGAAAGCGTGAGTTGGTGTTGAGCAGCGACCACTGCCGCGCCGCCACCTGGGCCATGCGCGGATGGCCGTGGCCCAGTACCGCGACATTGTTGAGCATGTCCAGGTACGAGCGGCCCTGCATGTCGATCAGATGATTGCGCCAGCCACGCTCGATGCGCGGCGGGTCGACGTAATAGTGCTTCTGCGAGCGGGCGAAGCTGGCATCGCGCCGGGCCAGCAAGGCTTCTGGATCCACCTCCGGCTCGGCGTCACAGGCCAGGCCCAGCAGCGTCGCCGGCGATGGGCACAACGCCTGCCAGGCCGCAGCGCGGGACGGCGTGCAGAACAATGGCGGATCAAGGTCAACCCGGCACAGTTGCACGGTCAATGCCCCGCACGCCTCCCCCAGGACCTGGCCTTTGAGCACCGCGGCACCGGGTTGCAAGGCATTTTTCAGGCCCTGTAGCCGTACATTCAGTTGCGCGCTATGCAGACTTAATACGCCATCGGCGGTGCAGCGCAGGATGCCGGCGAACGGCGCCTCTACGACGCTGCCCTGGGGCACATACAGTTCGACGTGCAGAGCGAACGTGTGCGGTTCGCTCGCGCAGTCCGGGCGCGTGCGGGACAAGCGATACTGGCCATAACGACTGGCCGCCAAGCCGTGGACCGTTGCAGCCTGCTGCAATAGATGTTGGTCGATGCCAGGGGTTTCCCAGTTTCCGGCTTCGAAATGTTCACTGAGTACACCCAGGTCGATCAGCGCGAACTCGCGCCCCACCAGGCCCGGCAGCAGCGGGGCAAAGCCTTCGCCGGCCACTGGTTTGGGGGTTGCACCGACGCACGCCTGGATCGCCGCCTCCATCAATTCAAACGGCACCGAGGTGGCAACGTGGAAAATTTCCCACTCGTGCTCGGCATTCTTCAACAGGTAAGAGTTATCTGGGTCCAGGCGCTGCTGCTGTTCGCTGCTCAGGACTAGAACCGCCGCACGGGCCACAATCAGCGGCCACAACGCCTGCAATTCCTGGGGTTGCAAAGGGGTCAACGCGTGACAGGCCTGGATCGCCGGCAGGATCGCAAACGGGTCGCCGTCAGCGTGGTGCAGTAAAGCGGCGCAGGTCACCGACAGGTCGGCAATCCGCCAGGTATGCACCAAATCACCGAAGTCGATAACGCCCTGCACCTGCCAATGCCGCTCGGCATCCCGCTGCCACACCACGTTGTCATCGGTGATATCCATATGCACCGCCTGCCACGGCAATTGCTCGGCCAGGGGGCGCAGGCGCTGCTCGACCTGGGCGGCGACCTGTTCCAGGGCCGCACGCTGGGGCAGGTTGTCGAGTGTCGAGAGTAAATGACGGATCAGTTCCAGGGCGTGGCGCGGGTCCCACTGCAGGGTGCGCTCCAGGCCCCCATGGGCGAAGCCGGCCAATGCCCGGCTCATCTGCCCGCACAGCTGGCCAAACCCGGCGATCAGCTCACGGCCCAGGTGCGGCAGGTGGGTCAGCGGCTGGCCGTCGATATAGTCCAGCAACCGCAGGTGCACCGCCTGCCCGGCCACCGTCAGGCTCAGCAGTTGCTCGCCATCAAGGGTACTGATGACCGTGGGCACCCGAACCGCCGCCTGTGCCTGCAAGTGCGCCAGGGCGGCGTGCTGGGCGTGCAGCTCGACGGCAGCATACTCGCCACGGCAGATTTTCAGGACGAAGCGGCCCCGGTCACTGTCGACCCGGTAATTGAGGTCTTGCTGGCTGCCCAGGGACTGCAGCGTGCCACTGAGGCCGTAATGTTGCTCAAGCAACTGCAAGGCTTGCTCCGGCCCAACTTGAGGGCACGGCAAACTGGCGCGGTGGATCAATGTATCGAGCAACATGTGACGGCCCCTGGTTTTTTGTCCGGCGCTTATATCGCCATTGTTAATAGGTCTGATGCAACCCAAACCCATTGTGATGGTCTTCTTTGAGCACGCAAGCCTTTGAGCACGCAAGTCGGGCCAATCTGACCACCGCCCCTTGCACCGCCCATCGCAAGCCCGCAAGCTATGCCCCATTCGCTCAGTTTCCGTCCAAGGAAAAGGCCTCTCGACATGCGTATTCTTGTTACCGGTGGTGCCGGTTTTATCGGTTCCGCACTGATCCGCCATTTGATTCAAAACACTGAACATGAAGTTCTCAACCTCGACAAACTGACCTACGCGGGCAATCTTGAGTCGCTGACCAGCATCGCGACCGACAGCCGCTATGAGTTCGTCCAGGCCGATATCATCGACCAGGCCACCGTCAGTGCAGTCCTGGCACGCTTCCAGCCCCAGGCCATCATGCACCTGGCGGCCGAGTCCCATGTCGACCGTTCCATCGACGGTCCGTCGGACTTTATCCAGACCAACATCGTCGGCACCTACAGTCTGCTGGAAGCCACTCGCGCCTACTGGCAGCAGTTGGCAGAGCCGGCCAAGAGCGCCTTCCGCTTCCATCACATTTCCACCGACGAAGTGTATGGCGACCTGCATGGTGTGGATGACCTGTTCACCGAAACCACGCCTTACGCGCCCAGCTCGCCTTACTCTGCGAGCAAGGCCGCGTCCGACCACCTGGTTCGCGCCTGGCAGCGCACCTACGGTTTGCCGGTGCTGCTGACCAACTGCTCGAACAACTACGGGCCGTTCCACTTCCCCGAGAAGCTGATCCCGCTGGTGATCCTCAATGCCTTGGCAGGCAAGGCCCTGCCGGTGTACGGCGATGGCCTGCAAGTACGTGACTGGCTGTTTGTCGAAGACCACGCCCGCGCACTGCTCAAAGTAGTCACCGAAGGTGTAGTGGGCGAGACCTACAACATCGGCGGGCACAACGAGCAAAAGAACATCGACGTGGTGCGTGGCATCTGTGCACTGCTCGAGGAGCTGGCGCCACAGCGTCCGGCCGGCGTTGCCCAGTTCACCGACCTGATCACCTTCGTCAAGGACCGTCCAGGCCATGACCAGCGCTACGCTATCGACGCCAGCAAGATCGAGCGCGAACTGGGTTGGGTCCCGGAAGAAACCTTCGAGAGCGGTCTGCGCAAGACCGTGCAGTGGTACCTCGATAACCTGGAATGGTGCCGCCGGGTCCAGGACGGCAGTTATCAGGGCGAACGCCTCGGCAACACCGAAGCGAAGGACCTGATTGCATGATGAAGGGAATCGTACTGGCCGGTGGCTCCGGGACGCGCCTGCACCCCATTACCCTGGGGGTTTCCAAGCAGTTGCTGCCGGTGTACGACAAACCGATGATCTACTACCCGATTTCCGTGCTGATGCTCGCCGGAATCAAGGAGATCCTCGTGATTTCTACGCCGGTGGACTTGCCGCAATACCGCAACCTGTTGGGCGACGGCAGCCAGTTCGGCGTGCAGATCAGCTATGCCGAGCAACCCTCGCCCGATGGTTTGGCACAGGCCTTCCTGATCGGCGAAGCGTTCATCGGCAATGACCCCGTATGCCTGATCCTGGGCGACAACATCTTCCACGGCCAGCATTTCAGCGAGCAACTGCGCGCCGCCGCCAAGCGTCCATCCGGCGCCACAGTGTTCGGCTACTGGGTCAAGGATCCGGAGCGCTTCGGCGTAATTGATTTCGACGGTGAAGGCCGCGCGCTTTCCATCGAAGAAAAACCCGCCAAGCCAAAGTCCAGCTATGCCGTGACCGGCCTGTACTTCTATGACAACGATGTGGTCAAGATTGCCAAGGCCGTCCAGCCCTCGCCACGCGGCGAGCTGGAGATCACCGACGTCAACAATGCCTACCTCAAGCGCGGCGACCTGCATGTCGAGCGCTTCGGCCGTGGCTTCGCCTGGCTCGATACCGGCACCCACGACAGCCTCCTGGAAGCCTCGATCTATGTGCAGACCATCGAGCACCGCCAGGGCTTGAAAGTGGCTTGCCTGGAAGAAATCGCCTACGAAAACGGCTGGATCGACCGCGACCATCTGCTGGAGCGGGCCAAATACTTCGGCAAGACTGGCTATGGCCAGTACCTGTTCTCCCTCGCAGGGGAAGCCCAATGAATGTGAGCGGTACACCGTTGAAAATCCTCATCACCGGCCAACACGGCCAGGTTTCCCGCGAGCTGCAACAGCGGCTCCAGGGCCTGGGTGAACTGGTCGTGCTCGGTCGCGACCAGCTCGACCTGGCCAACCCCGAGCAGATCCGCCAACAGGTGCGCAGCCATCGCCCTGGGCTGATCATCAACGCGGCGGCCCATACTGCTGTCGACCAGGCCGAGAACGAGCCCGAGGTGGCCTTCGCGATCAATGCCACGGCGCCCGGCATCCTCGCCGAAGAAGCCAAGGCCCTGGGCATCCCGTTGATCCACTACTCCACCGACTATGTGTTTGACGGCAGCAAGCCGGCGCCCTACACCGAGGACGATGCGCCCAACCCGTTGGGTGTCTACGGCCAGAGCAAGCTGGCGGGCGAGCAGGCCATCGCGGCGGTGGGCGGTCAGTACCTGGTCCTGCGTACCAGTTGGGTGTATTCGAGCCACGGCAAGAATTTCCTGCTGACCATGCAGCGCCTGCTCCAGGAAAAACCGCAGATGCGTATCGTCGCCGATCAGATCGGTGCGCCGACCTGGGCCGGGACCATCGCCAACAGCACCCGGGCACTGATCGAGCGCTGGCAGGCCGGCCAGGCCGGGGACTGGGGCGTCTATCACTTGACGGCCCAGGGCGAGACCTCGTGGTTCGGCTTTGCCCAGGCCATTGGCGAGCAACTGCTGGCCGAAGGCAAGGCGTGCGCCGAGCTGGAAGGGATTCCCGCCAGCGACTACCCCACGCCCGCCAAGCGCCCGTTGAACTCGCGCCTGGACTGCAGCCGCCTGCAACAACAATGGCACGTCGGCCAACCGCAATGGCGCGAAGCATTGCGCGAGTGTCTTGCACTGCAGCACTAGGCATAATGCGCCTGTACCCACAGGCGCAGACTTACATGACTCCACCCCTTCCACGAAGACCCCGCTGGCGCAGCCTGGCGTTGCTGGCGTTATGCCTGGCACCGCTGCTGTGGCCGCTGGAGCATCTGGCCGAACGTTACTACCGCAGCGAGCTGGCCGGGCAGAACCGCCAGACCCTCGACCTGTACGTCGCCAACCTGCTGGGCACCCTGCACCGCTACGAAATACTGCCGCAAATCCTCGGCGAATTGCCGGCCTTGCGTACCGCCCTGGAAGCGCCTCACATCAGCACCAACCTGGTCGCCGCCAACCAGTTGCTCAAGGAGGTGTCAGTCCAGGCGGGCGTGGAAGTGATGTACCTGATGGACACCCGTGGCAAGACCCTGGCCGCCTCGAACTGGGACAAACAGGACAGCTTCGTCGGCCGCAACTTTTCCTTTCGTCCGTATTTCAGTGAGGCCATGGCCGGGCGCCTGGGGCGTTTCTTCGGCCTGGGCACCACCTCGGCCAAGCGCGGGTACTTCTTCGCCGCTGCGGTGCGCGAAGACGAACATGTGATTGGCGTGCTGGTGGTCAAGGTCGACCTGGACCACACCGAAAGCCTCTGGGGCCAGACCCCCGAGCAACTGCTGGTCACCGACCACAACGGCGTGGTGATCCTGACCTCACGCCCACAATGGCGTTTTCGCGCGACCCGGCCACTGACCGAGGCCGAGCACCAGGCGATCGTCGCGATCCAGCCCTACCCGACCCGCGACCCACAGCCCCTGACTTTCAGCTCCAATGCCTGGCTGCGCCAGTCCACCGAAATCGCCGAAACCGGCTGGAATGTGGAGATTCTTGCGCCGCGCACCCTGATCGACCGCCCTGTGCGCACGGTGGTTGCCGTCGGCGGCGCGACCTTACTGGTGCTGATGCTGCTGCTCGGCCTGATGATGCAGCGCCGTCGCCACTACCTGGAACGCATCGCCTTTGAAGCCAAGGCCCGGCGCGAGCTGGAAATGCGCGTGGCCGAACGCACCAGTGACCTCGAAGGCCTCAACCGCCGCCTGCGCCAGGAAGTACTGGAGCGCGAAAATGCCCAGCAGGAATTGGTGCGCGCCCAGGATGACTTGGTGCAGGCCGGCAAACTGTCGGCGCTGGGTACCATGTCGGCGAGTATCAGCCATGAACTCAACCAGCCCCTGGCGGCCATTCGCAGCTACGCGGAAAACGCTGAGATTCTCCTCGATCACCAGCGCACCGACGACGCGCGGGGCAACCTCAAACTGATCAGCGAACTGACCGGGCGCATGGCCTCGATCATCGCCCACTTGCGCGCCTTTGCCCGCCGCGACCGGCATGCCCCGGAAAGCGTGGCCTTGCAACCGGCCCTGGACGATGCGCTGGCATTACTGGCCAAGCGCCGGCGGGCCATGGAAGTGGAGCTGATCCGCGACTTGCCAGAAGCCTCCCTGTGGGTGGAGGCCGGGGAAACCCGCCTGCGCCAGGTGCTGGGCAACCTGCTGGCCAATGCCCTGGATGCGTTGACCGAAAAGGGTCCGCCGCGCAAATTGTGGCTGAGTGCCGAATCCACCGAGCAGGGCGTCAACCTGTACATCCGCGACAATGGGCCGGGGTTCTGCATGGAAGCCCTGGGTCGCGCCAGCGAGCCCTTCTATACCACCAAGACCCGCACCCAGGGCCTGGGGTTGGGCCTGGCCATCTGTGACACCCTGATGCGTGCCTTTGGTGGTGAACTGCTGTTCGCCAACCACAAGGAAGGCGGCGCACTGATAACCTTGAAACTGCGCGCCGGGGCACCCGGCGTCAGTCTGCAACCGTCCGAGGACCGCAGTGTATGACTATCGATAACCAGATTCAGGTGGTGTTGATCGACGATGATCCACACCTGCGTCAGGCCCTGTGCCAGACCCTGGACCTGGCCGGGCTGAAAG
This sequence comes from Pseudomonas sp. FP2294, assembly GCF_030687625.1. Classification (NCBI taxonomy): domain Bacteria; kingdom Pseudomonadati; phylum Pseudomonadota; class Gammaproteobacteria; order Pseudomonadales; family Pseudomonadaceae; genus Pseudomonas; species Pseudomonas sp. FP2294. The sequence goes on along the minus strand of NZ_CP117441.1, from coordinate 273,700 downwards.
TCCTGCCCCTTGGCGAGGCCACCGGCCTCACGGCGCGCCTGACGCGGGATTGGCCAGGGGTGGTGGTCAGCGATATCCGCATGCCCGGCATGGACGGCCTGGAGCTGCTCACCGAGCTCCACGGCCAGGACCCGGAGTTGCCAGTACTGCTGATCACCGGCCACGGCGATGTGCCACTGGCGGTGCAAGCAATGCGCGCCGGCGCCTATGACTTCCTCGAAAAACCCTTCGCCAGCGACGCCCTGCTCGACAGCGTGCGCCGCGCCCTGTCGCTGCGCCGGCTGGTGCTGGACAACCGCAGCCTGCGCCTGGCCCTGAGTGACCGCCAGCAATTGAGCACGCGCCTGGTAGGCCAGTCGGCGCCGATGCTACGCCTGCGCGAGCAGATTGGCGCGCTGGCGGCGACCCGCGCCGACGTGCTGATCCTCGGCGAAACCGGCGCCGGCAAGGAAGTGGTGGCGCGCGCCCTGCACGACCTGTCGAACCGCCGCACCGGGCCCTTCGTCGCTATCAACGCAGGCGCCCTGGCCGAGTCCGTGGTCGAAAGCGAGCTGTTCGGCCATGAGCCGGGGGCGTTTACCGGTGCGCAGAAACGGCGCATCGGCAAGTTCGAATTTGCCAACGGCGGCACGTTGTTCCTCGATGAAATCGAGAGCATGAGCCTGGATGTGCAGGTCAAGTTGTTGCGTCTGCTACAGGAGCGGGTGGTTGAGCGCCTGGGGGGCAATCAGCAGATCCCGCTGGATATCCGCATCATCGCCGCGACCAAGGAAGACCTGCGCCAATCCGCCGACCAGGGGCGCTTTCGCGCAGACTTGTACTACCGCCTGAACGTCGCGCCGCTGCGCATTCCGCCGCTGCGCGAGCGGGGCGAAGATGCCCTGATGCTGTTCCAGCACTTCGCCGACGAGGCCAGCAGCCGCCACGGCCTGCCGCTGCATGAGCTGCAGCCGGGCCAACGGGCAATGCTGTTGCGCCATAACTGGCCGGGCAACGTGCGCGAACTGCAAAACGTCGCCGAGCGCTTCGCCCTCGGCCTGGAACTGGCCCTGGACAACGCACCGGACGGCCCGGCGCCGGGTGTACCGATGTCGACGGGGGGCTTGAGCGAGCAAGTCGAGCACTTTGAAAAAGCCCTGATCGCGGCCGAACTCGGCCGCCCCCACAGCTCTGTGCGCAGCCTGGCCGAAGCCCTGGGCGTGCCGCGCAAAACCCTGCATGACAAGTTACGCAAGCACGGCCTGAACTTTGCCGACAGCGGCAACGCCCACGCTGACGACGATTGACCTTTTCCCCCTGCCAAGAGACTGCCATGAGCCGCGATAGCCGTTACCTGGAATCCATTCTGCACCATGACATCCCCCTGACCCGGGAGATGGGCCTCAAGGTGCTCGACTGGCAGGACCGGCAACTGCGCCTGCACTTACCGTTGCAAGCCAATATCAACCACAAGAGCACCATGTTCGGCGGCAGCCTGTATTGCGGCGCGGTCTTGGCGGGCTGGGGCTGGCTGCACCTGCAATTGCGCGAGGAAGGGATTGAAGACGGGCATATCGTGATTCAGGAAGGGCAGATCAGCTACCCATTGCCTGTCACCCAGGACGCCACGGCGATTTGCCAGGCCCCGGAGGACAAGGTGTGGAAGCGCTTTTTGGCGACCTACCGGCGCCATGGCCGGGCGCGGCTGGCGTTGCAGGCGTGGATCGTGAATGAGGGCAGTGACGCGCGGGCGGTGGCGTTTACCGGGCAGTACGTGTTGCACCGCTAGGCAAGATCATCCAAGGCCTATCTGGGAGCGGGCTTGTGTGGGAGCAGGCAAGCCAGCTCCCACATTTGATCTGCATTGCCTTCAAGAACGGGCCAGAGTCAGCAAACGCTCGCGCCAGGCGGCCTTGGCCGGCAAGGCCAGGAAGAACGGGTTCAACAGCGACTCGCGCGCCGGGTAGCTGAACGGCTGGCCATTCAACTCCAGCACTTCGCCGCCAGCCCCTTCCAGCACGCCCTGGGCGGCGGCGGTGTCCCACTGCGACGTCGGCGCCAGGCGCGGATAGCAATCGGCGCTGCCTTCGGCCAGCAGGCAGAATTTCAAGGAGCTGCCGATATTGGCCAGCTTCAACTCCCCCAGCCCTTCACTCAACCCATCGAGCAAGCGCTCCTGTTCGGGGCTGGTGTGGCGACGGCTGGCAACCACGGTGAACGCCTCGCCTGCGGCCGGCTTCTGGCGCACCTGGATCGGCCGGGGTGCGGCATTCACGTCGGAGCGCCACGCCCCAAGCCCGGCGCCGCCGAAGTAGCAGCGGCCACTGGTGGGCATCGACACCACACCAAACACCACCTGCCCCTGTTCGATCAAGGCGATGTTGACGGTAAATTCTTCGCTGCCGCTGATAAATTCCTTGGTGCCATCCAGCGGGTCCACCAGCCACCAGCGTTGCCAACCGGCACGCACGCTCTGGTCGATATCGGCATCTTCTTCCGACAGCACCGGGATGCTTGGGTCCAGCGCAGTGAGGCCGGCGAGAATCAGGTGATGGGCGGCCAGGTCGGCGGCGGTCACCGGCGAATCATCCGCCTTGGCCGTCACGGCTACATTGGCGCGCCAGTACGGCAGGATGACCTCGCCGGCCTGGCGGGCCAGTTCAATCACCGGGGCAATGTACGGGTGGCCGAGGAACAATTCGCTCATGGCTGGAAGGCTCCACGCTGGGTCAACAAGTCCCGTACCAGGTACAACGCGGCCAGGGCCCGGCCTTCGCTGAACTGCGGGTTCTGCGCCAGTTGTGCGAGCTCGCGCAGGTTGACCCGGTCCACGCGCATCGGCTCGGGCTCGTCGCCTTCCAGGCGCTCTTCGTACAGCTCGGTGGCCAGCACCACCTGGATTTTCTGGCTCATGTAGCCAGGGGACAGGGACAGTTCGGTCAGGTGCTCCAACTGCCGGGCGCCATAGCCCGCCTCTTCCTTGAGCTCGCGGTCTGCCGCTGCCAGCACGTCTTCGCCCGGCTCGATCAGGCCCTTGGGCAATGACAGTTCATACTCATCCGTGCCACCGCAGTATTCTTCCACCAGCAGCGCGTGGTCAGCGTCGATCATCGCCACGATCATCACCGCGCCATACCCTGCACCCCGGCCCACCAGGCGCTCGTAGGTCCGTTCAACGCCATTGGAAAAGCGCAGTTGCACTTCCTCCACGCGGAACAAACGGCTACTGGCGACAATTTCGCGGGCGAGGACGGTGGGTTTCTGGCGCATAGAGGGCTCCTTGGCGTGATCGGGTTACTATACCGTGGCTTTTCCGATTGTCTGTGTCGGATATATTTACTTACCTGCTTGAGAACCCACCATGCCGCCACTGCCCTGGTCCGATATCGACACCGTCCTGCTGGACATGGACGGCACCCTGCTTGACCTGCATTTCGACAACCACTTCTGGATGGAACACCTGCCCCGGCGCTATGCCGAACTGCACGGTGTGAGCCTTGCCCTGGCGGAGATGGAGTTGCAGCCGCTGTTCGAGCGTAACGCCGGCCAGTTGCAATGGTATTGCCTGGATTTCTGGAGCACCGAACTGAAGATCCCGGTGCGCGAACTCAAGCTGGAAACCGCCCATTTGATCGCCCTGCGGCCGGACGCCGATACCTTTCTGGCGGCCATCAAGCAGGCCGGCAAGCGCGTGATCCTGATCACCAACGCCCACCGCGATTCGCTGTCGTTGAAGTTGGAACGCATTGAGTTGGCGCCGTATTTCGAGCGGCTGATCAGCTCTCACGACTATGGTTTTGCCAAGGAAAACCCGCAGTTCTGGGACGCCCTGCAAGCGGACATCGACTTCGACCCGGCGCGCAGCCTGTTTATCGACGACACCTTGCCGATTCTGCGCAGTGCGCGGGATTTTGGCGTGGGGCATTTGCTGGCGGTGAAAGAGCCGGACAGCCGCAAAGGGCCGAAGGATACGGCGGAGTTTGATGCAGTCGGGGATTACCGGGAATTGATCAGCGGGCTCTAAAACTAGATGTGGGGCCCCTGTGGGAGCGGGCTTGCCCGCGATAGCGGTGGGTCAGAGCTAGATCTGCTGACTGACACACCGCAATCGCGGGCAAGCCCGCTCCCACATTATTCATCTGCTCCAGGTATTACTCAGGAATACGCAGCGTCTGCCCTGGGTAGATTTTGTCCGGGTGCGACAACATCGGCTTGTTGGCCTCGAAGATTTTGTTGTACAGATTGGCATTGCCGTAGACCGACAGGGAAATCGCGCTGAGGGTGTCGCCCTTTTTCACCACGACAAAACGGGCAGCCGCAACAACAGGGCCCGACACAGTGATCTGGTCATCCACGGTCGCCACGCCGGCAATGTTGCCCAGCGCCAGCAGAATCTTCTCTTTCTCCTCCTGGGTGGCGACTTCACCGGTCACTGTCACCTTGTCGCCCTCCACGGTGGTCTGCACATTCGGGTTACCCAGGCCGACCTTGGCAACGTGATCCTTCAACTGCTCACTCGCGTTTGCATTACCCGGCGTCAACAGATCAACGATTTTCTCGCCGGCTTCTTTGATAAAGCTAAAAAGACTCATAGTGCGCTCTCCTTGGGATTGGGTTTCCAGATGCCAAAGACTAGACCAGTCTTACAGACCTTGGTTCCAGCCCGACCAATGACGCAAACGCGCTAGAATCCCTGCGCCATTGGAACAAGCCCCCGGAGCGAAGATGGACATCAAACAACTGAAATTCCTCATCGCCCTCGACGAAACCCGTCACTTCGGCCAGGCGGCCGCGCGCTGCCACATCACCCAGCCAACCCTGTCGATGCGCCTGCGCAGCCTGGAAGAAGAGCTGGAGCTGCCGCTGGTCAATCGCGGCCAGCGTTTCGAGGGTTTTACCGCCCCTGGCGAGCGGGTGCTGGCGTGGGCGCGTACGGTGCTGGCCGCCTATGACGGCCTGCAGGCCGAAGCGGCCGCCTGCCGGGGCAACCTGGTGGGGACATTGCGCCTGGGCGTGGTGCCGCTGTCGAGCTTTGATCCGCTGGCCTTGATGCAACAGTTGCACAGGCAACACCCCAGCCTGCGCTTTGAGCTGTCGGCGTTGAGCTCCGAGCAGATCCTCGAACAACTGGCGAGCAATCGCCTGGACCTGGGGGTGTCCTACCTTGAACGCCTCGACAGCGAGCGCTTTGACTCCCTGGCCCTGGACGAAACCCGCATGGGCCTGTTGTACGACCAACGCTTTTTCAGCTTTGGCGAAAAGCCCCTGAGCTGGGAGGCGCTGATCGAGCTGCCCCTGGGCATGCTCACCAGCGGCATGCATTTTCGCCAGTCCATCGACCATAACTTCCACAGCCGCGGCCTGACGCCACACCCCTTGCTGCAAACCGATGCCGTCCATCAGTTGCTGCAGGCCGTGCATGGCGGCCTGTGTTGTGCGGTGATGCCCCTGGACGGCGGCCTCGACGCCCTGACCGAACACCTGCGCCTGCAACCTATCGAAAACGCGCAAACCCTGGCCAAGCTGGGGCTGATCATGCGGCGCAGCGCGCCACGTTCGGCGTTGGCCGAGGCGTGTTTCGCGCTTTATCAGTAATCGCTACCGAAGCATTGATCGACGTCATCTATCGGTAGATCAGTATTGGCGATTAGACGCGACCCTTTGTCGCGCCTAGTCTTCACTCTGAACACTTCGCCGGTGACTAGACTTGATGAACGCCCAGCGCCCTGCGTGCGCGGCGCCTGCCCTGACAACGCCCGCGCCTGCCGCCAGCCAGAGTTATCAATATTGCAGCCTCGACCACACGGAATCGGCCAGCACCGCGCTGGCCGAGGAAGTTGCGTTGGCGATTGCCTACAACGACATCAGCCAGGCCGTGATGCTGGTGACGCCCACCGATCTTGAAGACTTTATCGTCGGCTTCAGCCTGGGCAGCGGCATCATCAGCGACATCAGCGATATCTATGACCTGCAACTGAGCGGCGCAGGCTCGGCCCAGTACGCCCAGGTGCAGATCTGCAGCCGCGCCTTCTGGAACCTCAAGCAACAGCGCCGGCAACTGGCCGGCACCAGCGGCTGCGGCCTGTGTGGCGTGGAAGCCGTGGAGCAGGCGTTGCCGGACCTGCAGGTTTTGCCGGGCGCACCACTGCCGCCTGCCGCCTGGCTCGAGGGCTTGCGCCAGCGTATCAGCGCCTTCCAGCCGTTGGGCCAATACAGTGGCGCGGTGCATGCAGCGGTGTTCATGAATAACCAGGGCGAACTGCTGCTGGGCCGCGAAGATATCGGCCGGCATAACGCCCTCGACAAACTGATCGGCGCCCTGGTGCGCCAGCGCATCCCGACCGAAGGCGGCGTGGCGATTGTCACCAGCCGTTGCAGCCTCGAATTGATCCAGAAAGTCCTGCGCGCGGGCATCCAGACCCTGGTCAGCCTGTCGTCACCCACCGGCCTGGCCCTGCAATGGGCGCGCCGGCACAACCTCAATCTTATCCACCTGCCGCAAAAAAGCGCGCCGCGGGTCTACAGCCCTGCGATGGAGTACCAGCCATGAGCAATCATCACCAAGCCGACCAAACCCCGACCCCGCGCTACAAGCCCTACAAAGGCCCGGCGGGTGGCTGGGGCGCGCTGATCAGCGTGGCACAGGCGTGGCTGACCAGCGATAACGCGCTGAAAAACCTGCGCATGATGCTCAAGACCAACCAGAACGGCGGCTTCGACTGCCCGGGTTGCGCCTGGGGTGACTCGCCGGAAAGCGGCATGGTCAAGTTCTGCGAGAACGGCGCCAAGGCGGTCAACTGGGAAGCCACCAAGCGCCGGGTGGATGCGGCGTTCTTCGCCAAGCACAGCGTCAGCTCCCTGCTGGAGCAAAGCGATTACTGGCTCGAATACCAGGGCCGCCTGACCGAGCCGATGAGCTATGACGCCGAGACCGACCGCTACAAGCCAATCAGCTGGGAGTCGGCCTTCGACCTGATCGGCAAGCACCTGCAAGCCCTGCCAAGCCCGGACATGGCCGAGTTCTACACCTCGGGCCGCGCCAGCAATGAAGCGGCATACTTGTATCAGCTGTTCGTGCGCGCCTATGGCACCAACAACTTCCCGGACTGCTCGAACATGTGCCACGAAGCCAGCGGCGTAGCCTTGGCGCAAAGTGTGGGGGTCGGCAAAGGCACCGTGACGTTTGACGACTTCGAACACGCCGACGCGATTTTCGTCTGGGGCCAGAACCCCGGCACCAACCACCCACGCATGCTTGAACCGCTGCGCGAAGCAGTGAAACGCGGTGCCCAGGTGGTGTGTATCAACCCGCTCAAAGAGCGTGGCCTGGAACGCTTCCAGCACCCGCAACATCCACTGGAAATGCTCACCAACGGTGATAAACCGACCAACACCGCATATTTCCGTCCGGCGCTGGGGGGCGACATGGCCATCCTGCGCGGCATGGCCAAGTTCCTGCTGCTGTGGGAGCGCCAGGCCCAGGCCGAAGGCAAAGAGGCAGTGTTCGACCACGACTTCCTCAATGAACACACGGTCAATGTGCTGGATTACCTGGCCAAGATCGACGACACCTCCTGGGATGAAATCGTCGAACAGTCCGGCCTGAGCCTGGTGGAGATCGAGCAAGCGGCGCGCATGTACGCCAAAGGCAAGAACGTGATCATGTGCTGGGCGATGGGCATCACCCAGCATCGGCATTCGGTGCCGACCATCCAGGAAATCGCCAACCTGATGCTGCTGCGCGGCAACATCGGCCGCCCAGGTGCCGGCCTGTGCCCGGTGCGTGGCCATAGCAACGTGCAGGGCGATCGCACCATGGGCATCAACGAACGGCCGCCCGTGGCCTTCCTGGATGCCCTGGAGCGTCGCTTCCAGTTCAAGGTACCCCGTGACAACGGGCATAACGTGGTCGAAGCCATTCACGCCATGCTTGAGGGCCGCGCCAAGGTGTTTATCGGCCTGGGCGGCAACTTCGCCCAAGCCACGCCTGACAGCCCCCGCACCTTCCAGGCCTTGAGCAACTGCGACCTGACCGTGCAGATCAGCACCAAGCTCAATCGCAGCCACTTGGCCCACGGTAAACGGGCTTTGATCCTGCCGTGCCTGGGTCGTACCGACATTGATATCCAGGCCGATGGCCCGCAAGCGGTGACGGTGGAAGACTCGTTCAGCATGGTGCACGCCTCCAACGGCCAATTGCAGCCGCTGTCGAAGCTGATGAAGTCGGAACCGGCCATTGTCGCCGGCATCGCCGCCGCCACCCTGGGCAGCAAACCGGTGGACTGGAACTGGCTGGTGGCCGACTACCGCCGCATCCGCGACTTGATCGCCGACACCATTCCCGGCTTCAAGGACTTCAATGAGCGCGTGCAGCACCCAGGCGGTTTCTACCTGGGCAACAGCGCCGGCGCCCGCCGCTGGAACACGCCGTCAGGTCGCGCCAACTTCCGCGCCAACATCCTGCCCAAGGACCTGGTGCATGAACGCACCCGCGCCACTGGCCAGTTACCCGACCTGATCATGCAATCCATGCGCTCCCATGATCAGTACAACACCACTATCTACGGCCTGGATGACCGCTATCGTGGGGTCAAGGGCCAGCGCGACGTGTTGTTTGTCAACGAAGCCGACATCATCCGCCTGGGCTTCAAGCCGGGGCAGAAGGCCGATATCGTGTCGATCTGGGATGATGGCCGTGAACGCCGGGTCAAGGGTTTTACCTTGCTGGCGTTCGATATTCCGGCGGGACAGGCGGCGGCCTATTACCCGGAGGTCAACCCGCTGGTGCCGTTGGAAAGCACTGGGGATGGTAGCCATACGCCTACTTCCAAGTTCGTGGCGATTCGCCTGGAAGCGGCCAGCGACAATGGTCTGATCATGGCCCGGACCGCCTGATCGTCTCCATGTCTGGGAACGATTTTACGGGCACAAAAAAGGCCGCTTTTGTATAAAAGCGGCCTTCCCGAAGTAGCTAAAGACCGGCAAAAACGACTTAAGTTCCCTAGATAAAACAGTAACTTAGCTAATTGTATACAACCTGCACCACTGGTCGGAATTCGATTGTAAGAATATTCCGACAACCTCAGGATCGCGCCGTCATCCCCTTGAGGTTCACCTATGAAGTTCTCCTCGATTCTCTTGTTGTCCCTTGGCCTGGTCAGTGGCGCAGCCACGGCCGGTGGCACCACCGAAGCCGGTGTAGGCGGCGCATTGGGCGGGGTTTTAGGTTCGGTCGTCGGCCAGCAGATCGGCGGCAATACCGGTTCGGCCATTGGTGCGGCCCTGGGCGGCGCCGGCGGTAGCGCAGTGGGCGCAGACAAACGCAGCCGTGGCGAAGCAGCCATTGGCGGCGCACTGGGCGCAGCAGGCGGCAACGTGGTCGGGCGCAGTGTCGGCGGTAGCACCGGCAGCCTGATCGGCGCGGCAGCCGGCGGTGGCGCGGGCGGCGCGCTGGGTAACTATATGGGCAATAAGAGCGATGACGACGACCGTCGCTATCGCGGGCGTGATAACCGCCGCTATGACCGTGATGATCATCGTGGCCGTGGGCATGCTTATGGCCATCGCAAGAACAAGCATCACTACCGTCACCGGTAAACACAGCAAACTCAATGTGGGAGCTGGCTTGCCTGCGCTAGCGCAATGCCAGCAACCAATAGGTGGCCTGACACTGCGCTATCGCGGGCAAGCCCGGCTCCCACATTAGCTCTTCATTGTTTCGCAGGCCGCCGTCAGACCGCCAGGTGTTGCAGTGCTTCGCGCAGTACCTGTGGAATCGTCACCGGCTGGTTAGTCGCCCGATCCACAAACACATGCACAAACCGCCCCGCCGCACAGGCCTCATCTTCGCCGGCCTTGAACACCGCCAATTCGTACTGCACTGAACTGTTGCCAAATTTGCCCACCCGCAGGCCAATCTCGATACGGTCGGGGAAAGCAATCGAGGCGAAGTAGTCGCACGCCGAACTCACCACAAACCCCACCACTTCGCCGTCATGGATATCCAGCCCGCCCTGTTCAATCAGGTACGTGTTCACTGCTGTGTCGAAGAAGCTGTAGTAGGTGACGTTATTCACATGGCCGTACACATCATTGTCGTGCCAGCGCGTAATGATCGGCTGGAAGTGACGGTAATCGGCACGCTGCGGCATTGAGTCAGGCATGGACAAGTCTCGTTGAAGTGAATTTACAGGTCGTTCAGGTGGGCCTCGGCCCAATCCCGCACCTCGGCATACGGATACTCTTCCAGCACCGCAAACCCTGGAATCCCCCGGGCCTTGAGCTTGGTAAACAGTGGCACGCTGATCCCGCATAAAAACCGCGTCAAGCGCTCGGCCCCTGGCAAGCTGCCAGTGTGTTGATGATGCCTGTGGATAAAATCCCCGCACAGCCCCTGGAAGTTTTTATCCACAAGCGGTGCCAGGCCCGGTGGTGCCGGCAGATGGGCGACCTGTCCAGAACAAACCGAGCAATGCCCACACTGGCGGGGGGCGGCTGCATCGCCAAAATACTCGGCCAACCGATAGCCCAGGCAACGCTCACTGGCGAACAACGCCAACATCCCATGGATCCGCGCCACTTCCGTGGCTTCGTGCTGCTTGAAGCCTGTGTATAACTCGGCGCTCAAGGCCTGGGGATCAAACCCGGTATCGAGCAGGCTATAGACCTCGGTCATCTGCTTGCTCTCCAGCTCGATCAGGCCCTGCTCCTGGAAATAATCCAGCGCCTTGACCACCCGGCCGCGTTCGGCCTGGTGCTGTTGATAAAGCGCATCAAAGTCCACGGTGGCCCAGCTCCTGGCCCGTTTGCACGCTTGGATAATCGCGGCGACAAACTGCTGCCGCTCACCGGAAAAACGCGCCAGCAATACCTCCGGTTCTACCAGGTACTTGAAGCGATACTCGGCATAAAACGCATAGCGCGGTGCAATCACCCCCTTGAGCTCCAACTGCACCAGCAAAGTCTTGAGCGGTAGCTCGCGGACATTGCTCAGTTCCGCTAACGAGCGCAGCAGAAACTCCCATTGCCCGTCATCACCGGCCGCCAGCAGTTCCTCCAGCACCAGGCGGATGCCTTCCTGCTCCGGCGTATCGCCGTACACAAAGTTCTCCAGCACATTGAGGCTGTCGCGGTTGGCCAGCACCAGGCACTCGGAAGGCTGGCCATCGCGACCGGCACGCCCGATTTCCTGGCTGTAGTTCTCGATGGATTTGGGCAGATCGAAATGCACCACATTGCGGATGTCGCTCTTGTCGATGCCCATGCCGAAGGCAATGGTAGCGACGATGCAGTTGGACTGGCCGCCCATGAACCGGCACTGGATGCCTTCGCGCTTATCATGGGGTAAACCTGCGTGATAAGCCTCGGCCTGGATGCCATGGCGATTCAGGTGCTCGGCGATCTGCTCGGCAGTCTTCTGCAAGGTGACATAGACGATGCTCGGCTGGTTGGCCCGCTCGCCCATCCACTCCGCCAGGCGCCGGCGCTTGTCGGCGCCGCTGACCGGCTCCACCCACAGGTTGAGGTTGGGCCGGTAGAACCCCGTGGTGATCACGTCGGCGGGGGCGATGGCGAACTTGGCCTGCATGTCCGCAATGACCTTGGGCGTGGCGGTGGCCGTCAACAGCAGCGCCTGGGGAATGTTGAACTGGTGTTGGTAGTCGGGGAGTTTCAGGTAGTCCGGGCGGAAGTTGTGGCCCCACTCGGAAATACAGTGCGCCTCGTCCACCACCAGTAGCGAAATCGAAACGCTGTGCAAAAAGTTGCGAAAGCGCTCGTTCTTCAGACGCTCTACGGAAATCATCAGGATCTTCAATTCGCCGGAGCGAGCGCGGGCCATTACGTCATTGGCCTGCTCACGGCTTTGTGTCGAATCAATGCTGCCGGCCGAAATGCCATGGCGCTGCAAAAAGTCCAGTTGGTCCTGCATCAACGCCAACAACGGCGACACTACCAGTGTCAGGTGCGGCAGCAACACGGCTGAGAGCTGATAACAGAGGGATTTGCCGGAGCCGGTGGGAAAGATCGCCGCCGCCGAGCGGCCTGCCAGCACGGCGCTGACAGCCGCCTCCTGGCCTGGGCGAAACTGTGGATAACCAAAGACCTGCTGGAGGGTGTCGTGCATAAGCTGTCACTCCATTGACCGCTGAACAGGCCTAAAACATAGCCCGGGATTTTCAGCGAATCGAGAAAGGTCGCGTGGAAAAGAGAGACAGGATGATACACAGGCGGCGAGGGTGAAGCCGGTAGCAAACGGCAATCTATAAAACACCCCAAAACAAAAGTGGGAGCGGGCCTGCCCGCGATGGTGGTGCCCCAGTCGATACTGCTGTTGACTGTTACACCACTATCGCGGGCAAGCCCGCTCCCACATTTTCAGATCTTTGCTACAGCTCAATCAGCGGTTTTGCACACGCTCAATGGCTTTGTCATACACCGGGTTGGCCTTCTGTTCCTTGGCCAACTGATAGTGACGCAGCGCATCGGCAAACTGCCCGGCCGCTTCGTAGATCCGCGCAATGTTGTAGTAGGAACCGGCGCGCACGGTGGCCGCTGTCGGGCCACTGGCCAGGGCGATCGCCTTGCGGTTGGCCCAGATCGACTCGGCGGTGTTACCGGCTTTCTGATAGGCCAGGCCGAGGTTGCCGTAGGCTTTACCGAAGGAATTGTCCAGTTCGATAGCCTGACGGAAGTAGTCGATTGCCTGGTCCAGGTTACCGGCTTGGTAGGCCGCTTCGCCTTTGAGGTTCAGCTTCTTCGCATCGCCCTGTACCGCAGAACTGACCACCACCGCATCCACGGCAACGCTGTCGTTGAGCAGGGGTTTGACTTCGTTGAGCACATCCTTGGCTTCGACCAGCACGCCGGTGAAGGTATTGATGTCCTGGAAATCGCCGCTGCCGGTCATGCGGAACACGGTCCACAGGTTACCGGTACGGTTGGTCGGCACGTAGTAGGTGCGGACCAGGGACTGGCCCATGTACACAAACACCTTGGCCTGGCTCTCGGACAGTGCAGTGGAGCCTGTATTGGTGCGGTTGGAGAAGTCATGCACGGCGTAGACGTAGCTTTCGCCGTAGTGTTTTTTCTGCAGCGTGATGGTTTCCGGGCCGTAGCTGTCGGTGTCATCCACATCCAACTCGGCATCGGTGCCGGTCTTGCTGTTGAAGTAGATGTTGTTGCCGGGGAAGATCATGTGGGAGTCGAGGTCCGAAGGCGATTGCCCCCAGGTCAGCACTACACGCAGGCCGTCGAGGTTTTCCATCACCGGGCTGATGGCGTATGTCATGCCTTTGCACGGGCACTTCACCACCAGGTTGGAGTAGCCGGGCTTCTTGATGATCAGCAGATTGTCGGCGCCATCGGCAACTTCGCTGGTGAGGGTGACCTGGCCCTGGGCGTTGGTGCGCCCCACCACGTTCTGTGCGCCGTTGCGTTGCAGCAAGACTTCAGCGTCGGCGATTTTCTGGTCCTTGACCACCGCACTGAGCACTTCAATTGGCAACTGCTCGGCCTGGACAGAAAACGCCACCGCACACAATGACATCGCCGAGGCGATACGAAGCAAACCCATGCTTAACTCCCTTTAAGTAGTGGGCGGAATTGCCCTACAAGATTTTGCGGTGAAACATACGCTGAATTCAGGGGTTTTGCCGGGATTTTATACAAAATGTGACGTGGTTTTTATCCCGCCTGCGCCAGGATGCCCGACAGCCAAATTGCCAACATCAGAAGACTCTGTAGGAAATTGCTTGGTCGGGCACCATACGCTTCCCAAACTGCCTCAGGTGCCCACTCAACCCTCTACAGAATCGGCCGAGCCTGACCGAAACTAGCGCCCTCGCAACCTTCTCGGCAAGAAATCCGTGAACCTTGAAAGGACTCAGTACATCGGCCATTACGGCGTCACGTTCAGCGTGATTCGTTTCACTGTTTTCCCTGGCGATCGGCAGGGGCTATCCAGCCTGTATCTGCTAGAAGCAGGCATCTGCGCAAACCAGCTGCGCTATCAACTGATGGATCTCTACGAAAAAATGCTCGCACGTGATTTACCCTGCAAAATGGCCGTCGCGATTTGCAAGCCACTCACTCGGCGACAGGCCGACTTACTCAATGAGCGCGGGACTATTGTTGCAGGACTAATTAGTAGCGCCTTTTCCGCCCCCATAAGCCTGGTATCGCCTCTGGTTGGAGGCGCGGTGGGAGGCACTCTTGGCATGATAATTAAGGGCGCTATTCGCAGTTACCACGCCGGCGATGTTGTTATCGGCCTAGACGCTCAGGTCAATGGCGGGATCGGCCCTCAGCGCTCATTGTCGGCCTTGGTTCGACAGTTTCAGGGCGGGTAATACGATGACCGAATACGCCCCCTGGATCACTCTCTCCATTCTCGTCGCCCTTACCGCTCTGCTCGACAAGAGAATCAAGTGCTCCATACTCAGAACATGGATTGGGTTCGCTCTCGTCGCTATCGGACCAACGCTTTTGTTCGGCGCAACCCGATGGATTAGAGAGTTACAATTAGACAGCCTTCCGATTCTGTCTTTTCTTATAGGCATCGGTTTGCTGCTCACTCGAAACAAATACCATCAGCAACACCTCCCCCCTCACCCACTCCTGCGTGCTCCCACCATGAACCTGGCCCCCCACTTCCCCGAAGACCCTGTCATGCAGCAGCTCCTGCAATTGCTGCATGAAGAAATCGGCCTGCCCAAGCACAAGACCATCCGCCTTAAAACCTCGCTTAACTTCGACCTCGGCTGCGACGGCGCCGAAGCCAGGCAATTTATGGAGGCGCTGGAGCAGACATTCGATCTCGACCTGGGTGACTATGATGCTTATCGTTACTTCAACCCGCCGGTCTTCGATGTATTCCTCAAACACCGCGCCAAGGGCCGGGGCGAGAAAATGCCGCTCACCATCGGCATGCTCTACCTGGCGATCAAGACTCATAGCTGGGATACACAGACGCTGGAAAATCTGAGCTAAAGAACACTGAGTGGTTAATGTGGGCCTTTTTGCCGCCCTGCTCTACGCTCATCGAGATTTCCACGCGCACAAAAAAGCCGCCCACTAGGGGCGGCTTTTTAACAGCTAGCGAATCTTACAACTTCGGACCCGCTGCCTTGATCGCGTCGCTCACTTCAAATTTCTTGAAGTTCTCGACGAACAGGCCGGCCAGGGCCTTCGCTGCTTCGTCGTAGGCAGCCTTGTCAGCCCAGGTGTTGCGTGGGTTCAACAGGCCGGTCTCAACGCCCGGTACGGCCAATGGCACGTCGAGGTTGATGGTGTCCAGGTGCTCGGTTTGCGCACCGATCAACGCGCCGCTCTGGATCGCTGCGATCACCGCACGGGTGGTCGGGATGTTGAAGCGTTTGCCGACGCCGTAGCCACCGCCGGTCCAACCGGTGTTGACCAGGTAGACCTTGGAGCCGAAGCCACGGATGCGCTTGATCAGCAGCTCTGCGTATTCGCCAGCCGGACGCGGGAAGAACGGTGCGCCGAAGCAGGTGGAGAAGGTCGATTTGATGCCGCTGCCCGACCCCATTTCAGTCGAGCCCACCAGTGCGGTGTAACCAGACAGGAAGTGGTAGGCCGCTTGTTCTTCATTGAGGATCGACACCGGTGGCAGTACGCCAGTCAGGTCGCAGGTCAGGAAGATCACCGCGTTTGGCTCGCCGCCCAGGTTCTTCTCGGAACGCTTGGCAACGTGCTCCAGCGGGTACGCCGCGCGGCTGTTCTGGGTCAGGCTGACGTTGGTGTAGTCGGCGTGCTTGGCATCGTCGATCACCACGTTTTCCAGGACGGCGCCGTGCTTGATGGCTTTCCAGATGACCGGCTCGTTCTTCTCCGACAGGTCGATGCACTTGGCATAGCAACCGCCTTCGATGTTGAACACCACGCCTTCGCCCCAACCGTGTTCGTCGTCACCGATCAGGTAGCGGCTTTCGTCGGCGGACAGGGTGGTCTTGCCAGTGCCGGAAAGGCCGAAGAACAAGGTCACGTCGCCTTCTTCACCGATGTTGGCAGCGCAGTGCATTGGCAGCACGTCAGCGGCCGGCAGCAGGAAGTTCTGCACCGAGAACATGGCTTTTTTCATCTCGCCGGCGTAACGCATGCCAGCAATCAGGACTTTTTTCTGGGCGAAGTTGAGGATCACGCAACCATCGGAATTGGTGCCGTCACGCTCAGGCACACATTCAAAGTTGGCAACGTTGAGCACTTGCCACTCTTCACGCCCGGCCGGGTTGTACTGGGCCGGGTTGATGAACAGGCAACGACCGAACAGGTTCTGCCAGGCAGTCTGAGTGGTCATTTTCACGGCCAGGTAGTGTTCTTCGGCAGAACCTACATGCACGTGGGAAACGAAATGCTCTTGCGCGTTGTTGAAAGCCTCGACGCGAGCCCACAGGGCATCGAACTTGTCGGCCGGGAACTTGCGGTTGATCGGGCCCCAGGCAATAGCGGCCTGGGTGGATGGCTCTTCAACGATGAAACGGTCGACCGGCGAACGACCGGTACGGTGACCGGTTTCTACGACCAGCGCGCCAGTATCGGCAAGCACGCCTTCACCGCGCTGCAGGGCTTCTTTGACCAGATCGTCAACACTCAGATCGGTGTATACGGCGTTATTGGCTTGCGTCATGAGGTTCCCCGTCGGCCTATGGCCGAGTGCTCCAAACGTTTTGTAGTAGAAAGTTGCGCACTACTACCGCGAAAAAAGTGGGCCGGATTATGCCAGAAAAGCCCAAAAAAAGTAGGGCCCTCCCGTCAGAACACCTCTAATCCGGCGTTTGTCAGGTGATTTACCTGTGCTTAAACGTTTTAGTGGTGGGTACCAGAAGGGGTGTCAACGCCAGCGCCAGCGAACAATTGGGCGATATCGGCAGCGTCGAACAGGTAGCGCTGGTTGCAGAACTGGCAGTCGATCTCGATTCTGCCACCGTGCTCCACCGCCAGATTCTGCGCATCCTCAAGGCCCAGGCTCACCAGGGCATTGCCCGAGCGCTCGCGGGAGCAGCTGCAATGGAAACGCAGCGATTGCGCATCGAACAGGCGCACTTCCTCTTCATGGTATAGGCGGTGCAGGATGGTTTCGTTGTCCAGGCCCAGCAGCTCTTCAGCGGTCAGGGTACCCGCCAGGGCAGTGAGGCCACGCCAGCTTTCCTCGCGCTCATCCTCGTCCTTGATACGGTCCGCCGGCAGCTGTTGCAACAGCAGGCCACGGGCGCGCTTGCCGTCCGCATTGAGCCAGAAGCGGGTGCCCACTTGCTGGGACATGACGAAATAGTTGGTGAAGCAGTCGGACAGGGTTTCCCCGTCCAGATCGACAATGCCCTGGTAACGCTGGCCAACGGTCGGGTCGATGGTCAACGCCAGCACGCCGTTGGGCATCAGGTCGACCAGGGTCGCGTCCGCCGGGATCTGGTCTGCGTCATAACGTGCCAGGCCACGGATTTCCCGCTCACTGGAGCACTCGATCATCAGCATCGGCACCGGGCCTTCGGAGCGCGCCTGGAGGATCAGCAAGCCATCGAACTTCATGGTGCCCACCAGCAGCGACGCGGCGGCCATCAGTTCGCCAAGCAACTGCGCGACCGGCTCCGGATAGGGGTGCTTGGCAAGGACTTCGGCATAGCTGCGCTCCAGGGCAACCAGCTCGCCACGAGCGTCGTTGTCGTCAAAGAGGAAACGTTGGGTGAAGTCGGTATCCGGTAGATCAGTCATAGGTCTGGGTATCTGAATTGATGACAAAGTGATGACAATGTTTCTAAAATTATGCGCTTTAGCACCAATTTGGTGCGCTTTTCTTCTGATAGGTGAAGAGAGTTTAGAGCGAAGAGGAAACAGTTTATGAACAATCCGGGTTTGTTCCAAGCCAAGTGGAACCTCGGGCGATTGGCCCTGTGCAATTTACTCGCTCTGGGGCTGCTGTGTTTTTGGCTATGGCCCGCAGGCCAGATGCTTTGCGTGATATTCGACGAATGGCTGTTTCATCTGCTCAACGACCCGCTGGCCAGCAACCCGACCTGGCTGCATGTATGGGCGATCGCCAGCCTGCGGCCATTTGATGCGGTGGTCGGGGTGATCCTGCTGATGCTGCTGATTCGCGGCGAATGGGTGTTCAAGGCGATTGAAGTACGCCAGGCGTTTTTCGGCTTCCTCGCGATTCTGCTGTTACTGCTGTTTATCCGTATGCTGTTTTCCAAGCTCGCGGCGCAGATGGGCTGGCAGCACAATAGCCCGTCGATGGTGATCAGTGGAGCGATCCATATGAGCGATTACTTCCCGAACCTGGAAAAAACCTGGGAATTGAAAGACCGTTCCAGCCAGAGTTTCCCCGGTGATCATGCTTCAGTGTTGCTGATCTGGGGGATGTTCATGAGCGTGTTTGCCAAGCGGATCGGCCAGGTGGTGCTGATCTGGGGCCTGGCACTGCTGTTTATGATGCCGCGCCTGGTGGCAGGTGCTCACTGGGGGCAGGACGACTACATCGGTGGCGTACTGCTGGCGCTGTTAGCGCTGGGTTGGGGTTACTACACACCGTTTGCGGCGAAGGTCTCAGCTTGGCTGCTACGCATAACCGAACCGGTATTCCGGCTGCTTCAACGGGTACCCGCGATCAATCGCCTGAGCGTGATCCGCAACGCCTGAGCCCTGGTGCAGGAGCCTGATCGGCTCCTGCACGTAACCCCTCAATCATCATTGCCGCTGCCGCGAAACTTGAACAGGTCGCGGCGCTGTTTCTTGCTCGGTTTGCCGTCGGTGCTCATACCCAAGGCTCCGGCCTTGCGCATGGCCGCCGCATTCTCGCGCTTGGCAATACTGGCGGGGGTCTCGGTGTACAGCGCCTGGGCTTCAGGCGCGCCTCGGCGGACAATGGAGAGCGCCTCCACCAACACGGTTTTCTCATCAAAGCCGATGCGAATCTGCAACTCGTCGCCAACACGCGGCTCCTTGCCCGGCTTGCAGCGCTCGCCTCGGCAATGCACCTTGCCGCTCTCGATGGCGGCCTTGGCCAAGGCCCGGGTCTTGTAGAAACGTGCGGCCCACAGCCACTTGTCCAAACGGACTTTTTCGTCCTCTTCCTGCTTTTGAGCCACTTGAATTCCTCGCTCTGAAAAATGTCGCAACTTAACAGTCGAATCCCTTCGACGCACAAACGCCAAGGCTCACCTAAGATACGCCAGGTGTCAGGCAGTTTCCCTTCAGCCGTGGTTTTTTATGGTGTGAAGATATCTGTCGCCATTTGGTGAATATTCTGCGTGAATACCGCGAATTCGGCGCCAAGCGCTCGTCAACGGTCCTGGGTTGTCACAATCCGTGAGCTATTGGACGCTAGTGTCGTATGACGTAGAAACTTCCCTGATTGCCGGTTGTTCATATTGAAGACATTTGACCATTTGACCGTTGTCGGTCTGCGTGAATGGGTGGCGCTTCCCGATTTGGGTGTGGCGGGCCTGCGCGCAAAGATCGACACCGGCGCCAGTACCTCCAGCCTGCATGCCACCGAGATCGAGCCTTTTGAGCGTGACGGTGAAAAATGGCTGCGCTTTACGGCGCACCTGGGCAGCGTGGTGCAACTGCGTCACCGGCGCTGCGAAGCACCGCTGGTGGCCATGAAAACCATTAAAAGCTCCAACGGCCAGGCGCAGGTGCGCTACGTCATCAGCACCACCCTGGCCCTGGGTGATCGGGTATGGAGGGTGGAGTTCACCCTGGCTTGCCGCAAAACCATGCGTTACCGCCTGTTGCTAGGTTCCAAAGCCCTGATCGACGGCCAGTTAGTGGTCAACCCGGGGCTCAAGTACGTTCAAGACAAGCCGGTGTTCCCGGTCTCCACTATTGCTGCCACAGGTGTTGCATGAAGATCGCTGTGCTGTCGCGTAACCCGCGTCTGTATTCCACCCGCCGTCTGGTCGAGGCCGGCACCGAACGGGGCCATGAGATGGTGGTGATCGATACGTTGCGCGCCTATATGAACATTGCCAGTCATAAGCCGCAGATCCACTACCGGGGCAAACCACTGGAAGGCTTCGACGCGGTGATCCCGCGTATCGGGGCCTCGGTGACGTTCTACGGCTGCGCGGTCCTGCGCCAGTTTGAAATGATGGGGGTGTTTCCGCTCAACGAATCGGTGGCCATTGCCCGCTCCCGGGACAAGCTGCGCTCCCTGCAATTGCTGTCGCGCCGGGGCATCGGCTTGCCCGTGACTGGTTTTGCCCATTCCCCCGATGACATTCCCGACCTGATCGAGATGGTCAACGGTGCGCCATTGGTGATCAAGGTGCTGGAAGGCACCCAGGGCATTGGCGTGGTGCTGTGTGAAACCGCCACGGCGGCAGAGTCGGTGATCGAAGCGTTCATGGGTCTCAAGCAGAACATCATGGTCCAGGAATACATCAAGGAAGCCGGCGGGGCCGATATCCGTTGCTTCGTGGTGGGGGACAAGGTGATTGCCGCGATGAAGCGCCAGGCCAAGCCGGGGGAGTTTCGCTCCAACCTGCATCGGGGTGGCAGCGCCAGCCTGATCAAGATCACCCCGGAAGAACGCATGACCGCCCTGCGCGCAGCCAAGGTCATGGGCTTGAGTGTGGCGGGCGTGGATATCCTGCGCTCGAACCACGGGCCACTGGTGATGGAAGTCAACTCGTCACCAGGCCTGGAAGGAATTGAGACCACCACCAACAAGGATGTGGCGGGGATCATCATTCAGCATCTGGAGAAGAACAGCGGGCCAAATCTGACCCGGACCAAGGGCAAGGGCTGAAATACGCCCTTTAGAGCAGCACAAACCAGTGTGGGAGCTGGCTTGCCTGCGATGACTGACTAACATTCAACATCACTGTTAGTTTTTTTCGCAGGCAAACCAGCTCCCACATTTGATTTTCGTCGTGGCTTAGACCGCATCCCTTGGCAACATCAGCCCCAACGGCAAGCGCACCCGCGCTTCCAGCCCGCCATCGGCACGGTTGCGCAGCTCAACATTGCCACCATGCATCGAGGCAATCCGCCGCACAATCGCCAGCCCCAGGCCGGTGCCTTTGCCACCACGGGCACGGTCGCCACGGGTGAAGGGGTTGAAAATGCCCTCCAGCTCCGCCGGATCAATCCCGGCGCCACGGTCCATGACACTCAGCACCACATAGGGCGCGTTGGTGTCACCAGACACATAGGCGGCGACTTCCACCTCGGTGCCCGCATGATGCAAGGCGTTGCCGATCAGGTTGTTCAACAGGCGCTTCATCGAGACCCGGCGCAACGCAAAGGGCTGGATCGGCTCCAGGCGCATGTGCACCTGCTCACCATTCTGGTTATAGGGCGCCACGACCTCGCGGACCAGGTCGGTCAGGTCCACTTCTTCCACCACCTCATCGCGACCATCGCGGATAAACGCCAGGAACTGGTCGAGAATCGCGTCCATGTCTTCGATATCACGGACCATGTCATCGGTCAGGTCGGTGTGGTTACCCATCAGTTCCAGGGACAGGCGCAAGCGTGTCAGCGGCGTGCGCAGGTCGTGGGACACCCCGGCCAGCATCAGCTCACGCTCGCGACCGGCCTGTTCGACATCCTCGGCCATCTGGTTGAACGCGCTATAGACCTCGGTCATTTCGCTGGGCGTATCGCTGATCGGCAGGCGCACGCTGCGCCCCTGCCCCAGTTGCCTGGCGGCGAACACCAGGCGCTTGAGCGGCTGGTTGAGCTGGCGCACGAAAATCCAGGCCGACGCGGTGGAAAGCAGGCCGATGGCCAGGAACCAGCCGAGTACGTTCCAGATCTTCTGCCCCCGCAGCGGGTGCGGATACAGCGGAACCTTGATCCATGCATCGCCCAGGCTCGGCGCGCGCACCCAGAGGGCGGGTGATACATGCATGCGCAAGCGCACCTCGGTGTCTTCACCCAGTTCGGCCTGCATCTGGCGCTGGTAGATCTCGCTGTAAGGCCAATGCTGCTCGCCTTCCGGCACGCCAGCCCCATCCACGCGGGTCAACGTCGACGCCTTGGCGACTTTTTCGCGGTTCTCGGGATCCACAGCCCAGTAGCCACGCAATGTCAGCGCAACACCATGGCTGTACTGCCGGTCCACCAGCACGTCTTCGTTCATCAACAGATAAACGAGGGTCAGCGCCTTGGAAAACAGCACGACGATCAGCACCAGCCAAAGGGTGCGGGAGAAGAAACTTTGGGGGAACCACAGCGGGGTTTTCATAGAAGACAGCTAGACACCTGGCAAGAGCGAGCCACGCTCGCAGAATTGCAGACGCCGGGCATCCGGCCGACCCCTTGGGATCGAACTCCGGAATACCCGCATGTGCAAATCATCGATTACTTGGTTGCCGTGCCATCCGGCACAAACACGTAACCCACGCCCCACACTGTCTGGATATAACGCGGCTTGGACGGATCCGGCTCGATCATCCGGCGCAGACGGGAAATCTGCACATCGATGGAGCGCTCCAGGGCGTCCCATTCACGACCACGGGCCAGGTTCATCAGCTTGTCACGGGTCAGCGGTTGGCGAGCGTTCATCACCAGCGCCTTGAGCACCGCGAATTCGCCCGTGGTGAGCATGTGGACTTCTTCGCCACGCTTGAGCTCACGGGTAGCCAGCGACAGTTCGTAGTCACCAAAGGTCACGCTTTCATCTTCGCTGCCTGGCGCGCCCGGTACGGGAGCCGCCTGGCGACGCAATACGGCCTTGACCCGCGCCATCAGCTCGTCGGGGTTGAATGGCTTGGCCAGGTAGTCGTCGGCGCCCAGTTCCAGGCCCTTGATACGGCTCAGCTCATCGCCCTTGGCGGTCAGCATGATGATCGGGATCTGGTTGTTGGTGCTGCGCAAGCGCTTGCAGGCGGTCAGGCCGTCTTCGCCGGGCAACATCAGGTCGAGCACGACCAGGTTGAAGACTTCGCGCCCGAGCAGGCGGTCCATCTGCTCGGTGTTCGGCACCGCGCGGGCACGGTAGCCCTTGGAGGTGAAGAACCGCTCCAGCAGGCTGCTCAGCCCCGGATCGTCATCAACGATGAGAATTTTTTCGCCTTCAGCAGTTTGTGCAGTGCTGCTCATTGGATGCTCCTCTTATCTGGCGCGCATTATGGCTTAGCTGCCGTTATACGCACGGTACGCATTGTTAGCAGATTTTTCTCCAACCACCAGTGCGCCGGCGCCTGGCGCAATCCCCCCAAGAACGGATCGCTGGTTATAATGCCGCGCCTCAGTGCCGGGCAATACCGTGGCCGGCCTGGTGTTTTTTCATCTGCTTGTCGTGACTTTTTCGATTTCGAGGGTCAATAGGCTGCCTCTTGACCCAGGCAGCGGCGCCAGTCGGGCCGCTCAACCAGCCGCGCAGAGCCTTGTTTTCCGGGCCTGCGCACTGCTTTCAAGAATTTCAGGTGGTTTTATGGACAGCATCAACAGCCGCATCGCCGAGGAACTCGGTGTACGCCCACAACAGGTCGAAGCGGCCGTCGCTCTACTGGATGAAGGCTCCACCGTGCCCTTCATCGCCCGTTACCGTAAAGAAGTGACCGGCAGCCTCGATGATATCCAGCTGCGGCATCTGGAAGAGCGCCTGCGCTACCTGCGAGAACTCGACGAACGGCGTGTCAGCATTCTCGCCAGCATCCAGGAGCAGGGCAAGCTGACCCCGCAACTCGAACGCGATATCAAGCTCGCCGACACCAAGACCCGCCTCGAAGACTTGTACCTGCCGTACAAGCAGAAGCGCCGCACCAAGGGCCAGATCGCCCTGGAAGCCGGCCTCGGCGAGCTGGCCGACGGTCTGTTCAACGACCCGTCCCTGACCCCGGAAACCGAAGCCGCGCGCTTTGTCGATGGCGAAAAAGGCGTGGCCGACGTCAAGGCCGCCCTCGAAGGCGCCAAGTACATCCTCATGGAGCGTTTCGCCGAAGACGCCAACCTGCTGGAAAAATTGCGTAACTACCTGAAACAGGAAGCCACCCTCAGCGCCCGTGTGATCGCCGGCAAAGAGGAAGAAGGCGCCAAGTTCCGCGATTACTTCGAGCACGACGAACCACTGAAAAGCATGCCGTCCCACCGCGCCCTCGCCATTTTCCGCGGCCGCAACGAAGGCATTCTCAGCTCCGCGCTGAAGGTCGGCGACGAACTGCCGGGCACCATGCACCCGTGCGAAGGCATGATCGGCCAACAATTCGGCATCCAGAATCAGAATCGTCCTGCGGATAAATGGCTCAGTGAAGTCGTGCGCTGGACCTGGAAGGTCAAGCTCTACACCCACCTGGAAACCGACCTGCTGGGCGAGCTGCGCGACGGCGCCGAGACCGAGGCGATCAACGTATTCGCCCACAACCTGCACGACCTGCTGCTGGCCGCTCCGGCCGGCCCGCGCGCAACCCTGGGCCTGGACCCGGGCCTGCGCACCGGTTGCAAGGTCGCCGTGGTCGACGCCACCGGCAAGCTGCTGGACCACGCCACCGTGTACCCGCACGTGCCGCACAACAAGTGGGACCAGACCATCGCCATCCTCGCCGCCCTGTGCGCCAAGCATGCGGTAGACCTGATTGCCATCGGCAACGGCACCGCCAGCCGCGAAACCGACAAGCTGGCCCTGGAGCTGATCAAAAAATACCCAGGCATGAAAATGACCAAGGTCATGGTCTCCGAGGCGGGCGCTTCGGTGTACTCGGCGTCGGAACTGGCCTCCAAGGAATTCCCCGACCTCGACGTGTCGATCCGTGGCGCGGTGTCCATCGCACGCCGCCTGCAGGATCCACTGGCCGAGCTGGTGAAGATCGACCCTAAATCCATTGGCGTCGGCCAGTACCAGCACGACGTGTCGCAGCTGAAACTGGCGCGCGGCCTGGATGCAGTGGTGGAAGACTGTGTGAACAAGGTCGGCGTCGACGTCAACACTGCCTCGGTTGCCCTGCTGGCGCGGATTTCCGGCCTCAACTCCACCCTGGCGCAGAATATCGTCACCCATCGCGATGAAAACGGCGCGTTCAAGACCCGAGCGGCGCTGAAAAAAGTCGCACGCCTTGGCGAAAAAACCTTCGAACAGGCCGCCGGCTTCCTGCGCGTGATGAACGGTGACAACCCGCTCGACGCCTCGGCAGTCCACCCGGAAGCCTATCCGCTGGTACAGCGCATCGCCGCTGAAACCGACCGCGATATCCGCTCGCTGATCGGCGACGCCGCGTTCCTCAAGCGCCTGGATCCGAAGAAGTACACCGACGAAACCTTCGGTGTGCCGACCATCACCGACATCCTGCAAGAACTGGAAAAACCGGGCCGCGACCCGCGTCCGGAGTTCAAGACCGCCGAGTTCCAGGAAGGCGTCGAAGACCTCAAGGACTTGCAACTGGGGATGATCCTCGAAGGCGTGGTGACCAACGTGACCAACTTCGGCGCATTTGTGGATATCGGTGTGCATCAGGACGGTTTGGTGCATATCTCCGCGCTTTCAGAGAAGTTCATCAAGGATCCGCGCGAGGCGGTGAAGGCCGGGGATGTGGTCAAGGTCAAGGTCATGGAAGTGGATATCCCGCGCAAACGCGTGGGCCTGTCGATGCGCATGAGCGATACCCCCGGCGAGAAAATCGACGGTGCCCGTGGCGCACGCCCGGGTTCAGCACCACGCCAGTCGCAAAACCGTTCGGAAAACACTGCACCGCGTAAGGAAGCCACCACCGCAGCCCCGGCCAATAACGCCATGGCTTCGCTGTTCGCCAACGCCAAGCAGTTGAAAAAGCGCTGATGGAGCTGCCAGCCGGCTTGACCCACAGCGCCTTCAGCGAGCTGCTCGGCTGCCGTCTGCAACGCCTGGACCAAGGCGTTGCCGAGGTTGCCCTGAGCCTGGAGCCACAATTGCGCAACCGCGCGGGCAAGCTCCATGGCGGGGCGATTTTCAGCCTGGTGGACATTGCCATGGGGCTGGCCTGTTCCAGCTCCCACGGTTTTGACCAGCAGAGCGCGACCATCGAGTGCAAAATCAACTACATCCGTGCCGTGTCCGACGGTGACGTGCTGTGCACCGCCCGGGTCATCCACCCCGGCCGGCGCACGCTGGTGGTCGAGGCCGAGGTGTATCAGGACGAAAGACTCGTCGCAAAAGCACAAGGCACCTTCGCTGTCCTATAGCTCCCTGTCATCAATTTGGGTTAATTTCGGCGCTGCGAAAACAGCGTCGGAATTTTCTTCCTGCGCGATAGCCAAATTCAGGGAATGAAGTCGGCACTTTCAGAGCAGGTTGTTCCGGCTCGAAAACCAGGCGATAACGCCAGTTTTAACTTCACCCTTGTAGACCGTCTTGCCCACCCCCATATTGGGGCGACTGACGCGTGAAGGAATCCAACTTGAGCGAACTTCTCAACCGCCGCCTGGCTCTGCTCGGCAAGCGCGAACACCTCTCTTTGCTTGAGCACTGCCTGCACGGCATCGAGCGAGAATGCCTGCGTGTCACCGGCGAAGGCCGCCTGGCTCAAACGCCGCATCCAGAGGCCCTGGGCGCCGCATTGACCCATGAGTCGATTACCACCGACTATTCCGAGTCGCTGCTGGAGTTCATCACGCCGGCACTGCCCAACCCGGCAGATACCCTGCGCAGCCTCGACAAAATTCATCGTTTTGCCTACAGCAAGCTCGGCAACGAGTACCTGTGGAGTCCATCGATGCCGTGCCCGTTGCCGGCCGAGGAAGATATTCCGATTGCCTATTACGGCACCTCCAATATCGGACAGCTCAAATACGTCTATCGCAAGGGCCTGGCCCTGCGCTACGGCAAGACCATGCAGTGCATCGCCGGTATCCACTACAACTTCTCCCTGCCGGAAGAGCTGTGGCCGTTGCTCAAGGAAGCCGAAGGCTTCGTGGGCACCGACCGTGACTACCAGTCCACGGCCTATATCGCGCTGATCCGTAACTTCCGCCGCTACAGCTGGCTGCTGATGTACCTGTTCGGTGCCTCGCCAGCCCTGGATGCGGGTTTCCTGCGCGGGCGTTCCCACCAGCTGGAACAGTTCGATGCCGACACCCTGTACCTGCCCTATGCCACCAGCCTGCGCATGAGCGATCTGGGTTACCAGAGCAACGCCCAGGCCGGCCTGACCCCTTGCTATAACGATCTGGCCAGCTACACCGACAGCCTGCGCGAAGCGGTGGCAACGCCCTACGCGCCCTACGTCGAAGTCGGCACCCATAAGGATGGTGAGTGGGTACAGCTCAACACCAACATCCTGCAGATCGAAAACGAGTACTACTCCAACATCCGCCCCAAACGCGTGACCTACACCGGCGAACGGCCGATCCAGGCGCTGATGGCCCGTGGCATCCAGTACATCGAAGTGCGCTGCCTGGACATCAACCCGTTCCTGCCGATGGGCATCGACCTGCCGGAGTCGCGCTTCCTCGACGCGTTCCTGCTGTACTGCGCGCTGGACGACAGCCCGCTGTTCGAAAACAACGAGTGCGGCAATGCCACGTCGAACTTCCTCAGTGTGGTCAAGGAAGGCCGGCGTCCGGGGCTGCAATTGCAGCGTCGCGGCCAGGCGGTGGAAATGAAGGAATGGGCCGCCGAACTGCTGGAGAAAATCGCCCCGCTGGCTGCCCTGCTGGACCAGAGCCAGGGCATCAGCGAACACAGCCAGGCACTGGATGCCCAGTTGGCGAAGATCCAGGATTCGTCCCTGACCCCGTCGGCCCAAGTGTTGGCCGCGATGCAGGAGCACAAGGAAAGCTTTGCGCAGTTCTCCCTGCGTCAGAGCGAAGTGCATGCCGAGTACTTCCGTAGCGAGCCGTTGCCGGCAGACGAGCAGGCGCGTTTTGAAGAGCTGGCGCGTACATCGCTGGCGCAACAGGCGGAGCTGGAGCAGAACGAAGTGGGCGATTTCGACGTGTTTGTCGGGGCGTACCAGGCGAGCATCCTGGCGATCAGTAACTGACGCCATCCGATGCCCCCAGTGGGAGCTGGCTTACCTGCGATGAGGCCGTCACATCCAAATAAGATGTCGGCTGTTACACCGCTATTGCAGGCAAGCCAGCTCCCCCATTAATTTCATGGCCCTGAAGCTCTGTTTGCACTTTTCTCCTCATAAGCTAATTCGAAAAGGTTATTTATTTTCGGATTCTTAGATCATTTAGTCTCCTCACACGCCAACGTCTGGCCGCCTGATGAGGAGCTTCTCCATGCTACGACCTTCCCCTTTACGCCTCCTGGCGGCCCTGTCCCTGGCCGGCGCCAGCCTGTTTGCCCAGGCGGCCGACGTGACCATCGCCTACCAGACCACCGTTGACCCGGCCAAAGTCGCCCAGGCCGACGGCGCTTATGAAAAAGCCACGAACGCCACTATCGACTGGCGAAAATTCGACAATGGCGCCGATATCATCGCCGCCATCGCGTCCGGCGATGTGCAGATCGGCTACCTCGGTTCCAGCCCGCTGACCGCAGCCATCACCCGCAAAGTGCCGGTGCAGACCTTCCTCGTCGCCACCCAGATCGGTGGCGCCGAAGCCCTGGTGGCGCGCAACGGTTCCGGGATCAACAGCCCGCAGGACCTGATCGGCAAGAAAATCGCCGTGCCGTTTGTTTCCACCGGCCACTACAGCCTGTTGGCCGCGCTCAAGCACTGGAACATCGACCCGTCGAAAGTCACCGTACTCAACCTCGCCCCGCCGGCCATCATCGCCGCCTGGAAGCGTGGCGATATCGACGCCACTTATGTCTGGGATCCGGCCCTGGGTGTGGCCAAGGAAAACGGCAAGGTGCTGATCACCTCTGGCGAACTGGCCAAGTTCGGCGCTCCGACCTTCGATGCCTGGATCGTGCGTAAGGACTTTGCCGAGAAGCACCCGGAAATTGTCAGCGCCTTTGCCAAAGTCACCCTTGATGCCTACGCCCAATACCGTAAAGACCCACAAGCCTGGCTGGCCGATAAGGGCAACGTCGACAAACTGGTGAAGCTCTCCGGCGCCAAGGCCAGTGATATCCCGCTGCTGCTGCAAGGCAACGTCTACCCACTGGCCGCCGACCAAGTGACGCTACTTGGCGCCCCGACCACCAAGGCCGTGACCGATACCGCCGCGTTCCTCAAGGAACAAGGCAAGGTCGAGGCCGTGCTGCCGGACTACGCCCCTTACGTCAGCGCCAAGTTCATCACTAACTGATCAGGAGTTCATCGCGATGGCCTTGCTACAGCTGGAGCGCATCAGCGCACAGTACCCAGGCGCAACCACGCCCGTGCTGGCGGATATTTCCCTGACCCTCGGCCCCCAGCAATTGCTGGTGGCCCTCGGCCCTTCCGGCAGTGGCAAGACTTCGCTGTTGAACCTGATTGCCGGCTTCGTCGAACCCAGCGCCGGACGCATCACCCTCGATGGCGTGCCCGTGCAAGGCCCGAGTGCCGAGCGTGGCGTGGTGTTCCAGGACGACGCCCTGCTGCCCTGGCAAGACGTGCTGGCCAATGTCGGCTTCGGCCTGGAGCTGGCCGGTGTGCCCAAGGCCCAGCGGCAAGTCCGCGCCCGAGAAATGCTTGCCCTGGTGGACCTGGCCGGTTTTGATAGCCGGCGCATCTGGCAGCTGTCTGGCGGGCAGAAACAACGCGTCGGCCTGGCCCGCGCCCTGGCTGCCGACCCACGGGTGCTGCTGATGGACGAACCCTTCGGCGCCCTCGATGCCTTCACCCGTGAACAGATGCAGGAACTGCTGCTGCAAGTCTGGCGGCGCACGGCCAAGCCGGTATTCCTGATCACCCATGACATCGAAGAAGCGGTGTTCCTCGCCACCGACCTGATTCTGCTGGCGCCCAACCCCGGGCAAATCGTCGAGCGCCTGAGCCTGGACTTTGGCCAGCGTTACGCGGCCGGCGAGTCGGCCCGTGCGATCAAGTCCGACCCACGGTTTATCGAAACCCGCGAACACGTGCTGAGCAAAGTGTTCTCGCAACGGCAGGTGTCCGCATGAGCAGTTATGAAATCCCGGCCACCGCCGTCAGCCCGGCCACCCCGGCGCTGCGCCGCAACCTGAGCACACGCTGGATCAGCGGGCTGACCCTGGGTGCGCTGCTGGCGCTGTGGTGGGCCGTGACCGCCAGCGGGCTGATCGAGCCGCTGTTCCTGCCGCCTCCGTCTGCCGTGCTGCAAAAGGGCTGGCTGCTGGCGACCAGCGGCTATATGGACTCCACCCTCTGGCAGCACCTGGGTGCCAGCCTTGGCCGTATCGGCCTGGGCCTGGGCTTTGCAGTGCTGACCGCCGTGCCGATCGGCATTGCTATCGGCGCCAACCGCATCGCCCGCGGCATTCTCGACCCGCTGATCGAGTTCTACAGGCCGATCCCGCCGCTGGCCTACCTGCCCTTGATCGTGATCTGGTGCGGCATCGGTGAGCTGTCCAAGGTGTTGCTGATCTACCTGGCGATCTTCGCCCCGATTGCCATCGCCACCGCCACCGGCGTGCGCACGGTCGACCCGGCCAAATTGCGCGCAGCGCAGTCCCTGGGCGCCACGCGGGCGCAGTTGATCCGCCATGTGATCTTGCCCAGCGCCCTGCCCGATATCCTTACCGGCGTGCGCATCGGCCTGGGTGTCGGTTGGTCGACCCTGGTGGCCGCCGAGTTGATCGCCGCCACCAGCGGCCTGGGGTTCATGGTGCAGTCGGCCGCGCAATTTTTGGTCACCGACGTGGTGGTACTGGGCATCCTGGTGATCGCGCTGATCGCCTTTGCCATGGAAATGGGCCTGCGCGCCCTGCAGCGTAAATGGGTGCCTTGGCATGGCCAGGCCCACTAGGAAGAGAACAACATGAGCCACCTGACCGTTACCCCCTTAAGCACCGCCCTGGGCGCCCAGATCAGTGGCGTCGATATCACCCAGGCGCTGAACCTCGAACAGCGCGACGCCATCGAGCGCGCGCTGCTCCAGCATTCGGTGCTGTTCTTTCGCGACCAGCCGATCACCCCGCAGCAGCAAGCGCGCTTCGCGGCGAATTTCGGTGACCTGCATATTCACCCGATCTACCCCAACGTGCCCGAGCAGCCTGAAGTGCTGGTGCTCGACACCGCCGTCACCGACGTGCGCGACAATGCCATCTGGCACACCGACGTGACCTTCCTGCCCACCCCGGCCCTGGGCGCGGTGCTCAGCGCCAAGCTGCTGCCGGCCTTTGGCGGTGACACTTTGTGGGCCAGCGGTATTGCGGCCTACGAGGCACTGTCGGAACCGATGAAGATTTTTTTGACCGGCCTGACGGCAACCCATGACTTCACCCGCTCGTTCCCTCAGGAACGTTACGGCAACACCGCCCAAGACCTGGCCCGCTGGGAAGAAGCGCGCAAAAAGAACCCGCCCCTGTCCCACCCGGTGATCCGCACCCACCCGGTCAGCGGGCGTAAATCGCTGTTTGTCAGTGAGGGCTTCACCAGCAAGATCAACGAACTGGAGCCGGCCGAAAGCGAAGTCATCCTCAAGCTGTTGTTCGCCCACGCCACTCGCCCGGAATTCACCCTGCGCTGGCGCTGGCAAGTCAACGACGTGGCCTTCTGGGACAACCGCGTGACGCAGCACTACGCCGTGGACGACTATCGGCCACAGCGGCGTGTGATGCATCGGGCGACGATTCTGGGTGATGTGCCGTTCTGATCCGACACGCCCTGTAGGCGCCGGCAAGCCGGCGCCTACAAAGGTTGCATCAGCGGACCAGATGCAGGAACTGCAAGTGCCGTTCGTACTGGTCAAGGATGTCGTTGATGATCTGCTCCTTGGTGTAGCCCACCAGGTCGTAATCCTGGCTGCCTTCGCTCAAGTGCACTTCCGCGCGGTAGTAGCGACGGTTGTTGATTGCCTTCGAGCCCAGGCCACCGAGGGCAAAGGACGGCGTGAAGTAGCCGCGCATCTGCACCTGATAGACAAACGGGCGCTCTTCGCCGTGGCCGATTTCCAGGCTGACACTGTCGTTGGACGGGTCAGGCTGGGTGACGACATTCAGGCCCTTCTCGACAAACACTGCCGTCACTTCTTCAATCGCCGGGCGTACCGTGGTTTCGAGGAAGCGGTACACCTCATCGCGCGACGGGAAATGCACCGCCTGGCTCAGGCGCTGGCGCCAGCCGCCACGGCCCCTGCGGGAGGCCGCCGAGACGGGTGCCAGGGAATGCATCCGGGCGATCTGCTTCTGCGATTCGAGGTAGAACGCCTTGTGCAGCCCCCACATCATCAACAGCAGGATCAACGAGAACGGTAACGACGTCAGCACCACCGCCGACTTGAGCGAGTCAATGCTACCGGCAAACAGCAAGGCGCTGGTCACCAGCGCGGTCATGGCGCCCCAGAACACCCGCAGCCACTTCGGCCCGTCTTCATCGGCATTGCCGCCCTTGGACGACAGGGTCGACAGCACCACGGTGCCGGAGTCGGCCGAGGTGACAAAGAACACAAAACTGATAAACACCGTGACCGCGATGACAGTCTTGCTCCATGGATAGGTTTCCAGCAGCAGGTACAGGCTCATCGACGGGTTGTCGATGGCCGACTGCCCCAGCGCCGCCATGCCGTGGTTGAGCACCTGGTCAATCGCACTGTTGCCGAAGATCGACATCCAGGCCAGGGTGAAACCCAGTGGGATCAGGAGCACGCCGAAGACAAATTCGCGGATGGTCCGGCCACGGGAAATGCGTGCGATAAACAGGCCCACGAACGGCGACCATGCGATCCACCAGGCCCAATAAAACACGGTCCAGCCGCCGAGCCAATCGCTGGGCTCGTTGTAGGCGTAGACGTCAAAACTCTTGGTCGGCAGTGCGCCCAGGTAGTCACCGACGTTCTGGATCAGGGTGTTGAGCAAATGCTGGGTGGGCCCGGCGAACAACACAAACAGCAGCAGCGCACAGGCCAGCAGCATGTTGATGTCGGACATGACCCGCACGCCCTTGTCGACACCGGCCACTGCGACCAGGATCGCCGCGCCCATCATCAGGGTGATCAGGCCGACCTGGATCCATTGGGTGTGGGCGATGCCGAACAGGTAGTCCAGGCCCGAGTTGAGGTGCAGCACCCCAAAACCCATGTCCGCGCCCAGGCCGAACACCGTGGCGATGATGCCGAAGCCATCCACCGCATAGCCGATGGGGCCATTGATGCGCTTGCCGATCAGCGGGTACAGCGCCGAACGCAAGGCCAGCGGCAGGTTATGCCGGTAGGCGAAGTACGCCAGGGCCATGCCGACGAACGCAAAGACGCCCCAGCCATGCAGGCCCCAATGCAGAAACAGCACCTGCATGGCCTGGCGCGCCGCGTCGGCGTTCAAGGCCTCGCCCTGGGGCGGTTGCACCAGGTGGGTCAAGGGTTCCGAGACGCAGAAGAAAAACAGCGTGATGCTGATCCCGGCGGCAAACAGCATGCCGGCCCAGGACAGGTAACTGAATTCGGGCTCGTCGTGGTCGGCACCGAGTTTGATCTTGCCGTAGCCAGACAACGCGGTGACCACCACGAAGACCAGATACAGGGTCATCGCCAGCATGTAGTACCAGCCGACCGTATTGGCCGCCCAGTTTTGCGCGGCCAGCAACCAGGCGCCGGCCTGCTCGGGGATCGCGATTACGGTGACACCAAACAGTAGGATGAAGCTGGCGGCGAAGTAAAACACCGGTGCATTCATACGCACCTGGCCGCTTGAAGGAACAGACGATGCACTCATGAACGGTGCACCTCGAGGGTATTGGATGTGGCTGTATAAAACGGACTCAGCAAAGGTAAGCCTCCTGTTGTGAGCGGGCAGCGAACCACCGGTTTAACTTGAACGAACGTTCAAGTTAAACATGGATAGGCGGTCTGGGACTAATCGCAGGGCTGAGTGGTAGGTAATTCCTACACTAGCTCAAGGAAGGGTATGACGTGTGGGGAAGGTAAAACGTTCAGCGATTGCTGGCCTAAATTGAAATGCCATCCCCTGTGGGAGCGGACTTGCCCGCGACAACTGAGTGTCAGGTTAGAGGTATTTGACTGGCCTACCGCCATCGCGGGCAAGCCCGCTCCCACACAAGCCCGCTCCCCCATCAGGTCGTCGCTACTTCTGCGTCCCGTCATCATGCTGCAAGTTCGCCTGCGTGATATTCGCCCCCGCCGGCACGCTGCGGGTCAGCCACACGTTGCCGCCAATGGTCGAACCCTTGCCGATGGTGATTCGCCCCAGGATCGTCGCCCCGGCGTAGATCACCACATCGTCCTCGACAATCGGGTGGCGTGGATGGCCCTTCTGCAACTGCCCATCTTCATCCGCCGGGAAACGCTTGGCGCCCAGGGTCACCGCCTGATAGATACGCACCCGCTCGCCAATGATCGCCGTTTCGCCAATCACCACACCCGTGCCGTGGTCGATAAAGAAGCTCGGGCCGATCTGCGCGCCTGGGTGAATGTCGATGCCAGTGGCCGAATGCGCGATTTCCGCGCTGATCCGCGCGAGCAGAGGCAGCCCGGCGCGATACAAATGGTGGGCCAGGCGATGGTGGATCACCGCGAGAATGCCCGGATAGCACAGCAGCACCTCATCCACCGTGCGTGCAGCCGGATCCCCGTGATAGGCCGCCAGCACATCGGTGTCCAACAGGCTGCGCAGCGCCGGCAAAGCCAGGGCAAAGTCCTGGATCAAGCGGATGGCCAGTGCATCGACTTCCTTATCGGCATTGCCGCCCTGGCGCGCGGCGTAGCGCAACTCCAGGCGGGCCTGGGCGAGCAAGGCGTTGAGCGCCACATCCAGGGTATGGCCGACGTAGAAGTCCTCACTTTCCTCACGCAGATCCACCGGGCCCAGGCGCATGGGGAACAGCGCACCGCACAGCGCTTCAAGAATTTGCGCCACGGCCTCGCGCGACGGTAACTCGCGACCGCCCTGCTCGCCGCTGACCCGCCCATTGCGGGTACGCCATTGATCCCGGGCGCCGCGCAACTGGCTGACGATGGTCTGTAACTGCCAATGACTGGAACGCTCACTCACGGTATTCCCTCCTGAGGTAATGGCCACACTTTACGGTATGCAACCGGGCGGCCCTTAAGAACCAATGGTGCGATGCTAATAACACTTTGGCATAAGCATCTGGCGGTTGCCCCGGCAAAAAGCCCTGCCTATAGTCCTCCCCATCTTCTATTACCCGTGCGTAACCATGATCAAACAACAGCTCGACCGTTTTAATCGTCTGAACCTGCTGGGCGGCGCCACCGCCCTGGAAAAACTCGAACGACTGTCGACCTGGCTGGGCCGTGATATCTACATCAAGCGCGATGACACCACGCCGCTGGCCATGGGCGGCAACAAGCTGCGCAAGCTCGAATACCTCGCCGCCGATGCCCTGGCCCAAGGCGCCGACACGTTGATCACCGCCGGCGCGATCCAGTCCAACCATGTGCGCCAGACCGCAGCCCTCGCCGCCAAGCTGGGCCTGGGCTGTGTCGCCCTGCTGGAAAATCCCACGGGCACCGACGACCCCAACTACCTGGGCAACGGCAACCGCCTGTTGGTCGAGCTGTTCGACGCCAAGGTCGAATTGGTCGAAAACCTGGACAACGCCGACGAGCAACTCAACGCCCTGGCCGAACGCCTGCGCAGCAACGGCAAAAACCCCTACATAGTGCCCATTGGCGGCTCCAACGCCCTGGGCGCCCTGGGTTATGTGCGGGCCGGGCTGGAACTGGCCGGGCAGATCGAAGACAGCGGCCTGCAGTTCGCGGCAGTGGTCCTGGCCTCCGGCAGCGCCGGCACCCACAGCGGCCTGGCCCTGGCGTTGAGTGAAGTGCTGCCGGACTTGCCGGTGATTGGCGTCACCGTGTCGCGCACCGACGAAGCGCAACGGCCCAAGGTTCAAGGCCTGGCCGAGCGCACGGCGCAGTTGCTGGGGGTGGCGGTACCCGACGCCTTCAACGTGATTTTATGGGACGAATACTTCGCCCCGCGCTACGGCGAACCCAACGCCGGCACCCTGGCGGCAATCAAGCTGCTGGCAAGCCAGGAAGGCCTGTTGCTGGACCCGGTCTACACCGGCAAGGCCATGGCCGGATTGCTCGACGGTATCGGTCGCCAGGCCTTCGCTGAAGGGCCGATCATCTTCCTGCACACCGGCGGCGCGCCGGCGTTGTTTGCCTATGACTCAGTGTTCTGATTGGACACATTGAATCTCTACTTCATATGCAAAAATGGAATATAAAGTTTAATTTATATTATTTTTAACGCTTTCAAACTCGCCCTATAGTCGCGCTCCCACACACCGCGTTTTTAGGGCAGGATACGACCACTGCGTCACCTGCTTCGCTCACCATAAAAAACACAGGGGCTTGTCATGACTATTTCTGTACTGCGTCGCACGTTGCTGGTTGGCACATTGGGCCTGGCGCTTGGCGCCGGCTTGCTGGGCCAGGCAGTTGCCGGCGAGCAACTGGGCAACATCAAGAAGGCCGGCGAGATCAAGATCGGCCTGGAAGGCACCTACCCACCGTTCAGTTTCGTCGATGAAAACGGCAAGCTCAGTGGCTTTGAAGCCGAGCTGTCCGAAGCCTTGGCCAAGGAGTTGGGGGTCAAGGTCAAGCTGCAGGCTACCCCGTGGGACGGCATCCTCGCCGCCCTGGAATCCAAGCGCCTCGACGCAGTGGTCAACCAGGTGACGATCTCCGAAGAGCGCAAGAAAAAATACGATTTCTCCAAGCCCTACACCGTCTCCGGGATCCAGGCGCTGACCCTGGCGAAAAACGTCGACACCATCAAGACCGCCGACGACCTGGCCGGCAAGAAAGTCGGGGTGGGCCTTGGCACCAACTACGAACAATGGCTCAAGGACAACCAACCCAAAGCCATCATCAAGACCTATAACGACGACCCCACCAAATTCCAGGACCTGCGCATCGGCCGTATCGACGCGATTCTGATCGACCGCCTGGCGGCCCTGGAATATGCGAAAAAAGCCAAGGACACCGCCGCTGCCGGTGAAGCCTTCTCCCGCCAGGAAGCCGGGATTGCCCTGCGCAAAGGCGAGCCTGAATTGCTTGAAGCGGTCAACCAGGCCCTCGACAAACTGCGCGCCGACGGCACTTTGAAGAAGCTGTCCGAGAAATACTTCAACGCTGACGTCACCCAATAATGGAAGCAGGTTTCCAACTCGCGCTCGATTCCGCGCCCTTTCTGCTCAAGGGCGCGTACTACACGGTGATTCTCAGCCTCGGCGGGATGTTTTTCGGCTTGCTGCTGGGCTTCGGCCTGGCCTTGATGCGCCTGTCGCGCTTCAAGCTCTTGAGCTGGACGGCCAGGGTCTACGTCTCGTTCTTTCGCGGCACGCCGTTGCTGGTGCAGCTGTTCTTGATCTACTACGGCTTGCCGCAGGTGGGCATCGAGCTGGATCCGATCCCGGCAGCGATGATCGGCTTCTCGCTGAACATGGCGGCCTATGCCTGTGAAATCCTGCGCGCCGCCATTGCCTCCATCGAGCGTGGCCAGTGGGAAGCTGCCGCCAGTATCGGCATGACCCGCGCACAGACCTTGCGCCGGGCCATCCTGCCGCAGGCGATGCGTACGGCCCTGCCGCCCCTGGGCAACAGCTTTATTTCGCTGGTAAAAGATACGGCGCTGGCCGCCACCATCCAGGTGCCCGAGCTGTTCCGCCAGGCCCAACTGGTATCGGCACGCACCTTTGAAATTTTCACCATGTACCTGTCCGCAGCCCTGATCTACTGGGTTCTGGCCAGCATCCTGGCGCATTTTCAGAATCGCCTGGAAGACCGGGTCAACCGGCATGACCTGGAGTCTTGAAGCATGATCGTGGTTGAAAAACTGACCAAACAATTCAAGGGTCAGGTGGTGCTCAACGGGATCGACCTGGAGGTCCAAGAAGGCGAAGTTGTCGCCATCATTGGCCCCAGCGGCTCCGGCAAGACCACCTTCCTGCGCTGCCTGAATTTCCTCGAAGAACCCACCAGTGGCCGGATCAAGGTCGGCGACATCGAGATCGACGGCAGCCGCCCGCTTAACCAGCAACAGGGCCTGGTGCGGCGCCTGCGCCAGCATGTGGGTTTTGTGTTCCAGGGCTTTAACTTGTTCCCCCATCGCACCGCCCTGGAGAACGTCATCGAAGGCCCGCTGGTGGTCAAGAAGATGCCACGCGAAGCCGCTGACCGCCTCGGTCGCGCACTGCTGGCCAAGGTTGGCCTGGCGGGCAAGGAAGACGCCTACCCCCGGCGCCTGTCCGGTGGCCAGCAGCAAAGGGTGGCCATTGCTCGAGCCTTGGCGATGGAGCCGGAAGTGATCCTGTTCGATGAACCGACCTCGGCCCTCGACCCGGA
The DNA here is from genome assembly GCF_030687625.1 of Pseudomonas sp. FP2294. Taxonomy (NCBI): domain Bacteria; kingdom Pseudomonadati; phylum Pseudomonadota; class Gammaproteobacteria; order Pseudomonadales; family Pseudomonadaceae; genus Pseudomonas; species Pseudomonas sp. FP2294. Next base: position 235,432 of record NZ_CP117441.1, on the reverse strand, counting down.
GTTGGTAGGCGAAGTCCTGGCGACCATCCGCAGCCTCGCCGAAGAGAAACGCACCATGGTCATCGTCACCCACGAAATGAGCTTTGCCCGTGACGTGGCCAACCGGGTGATCTTCTTCGACAAGGGTGTGATCGTCGAGCAAGGCGAAGCCAAGGCGCTGTTTGCCAACCCAAGGGAAGAACGCACCCGGCAGTTCCTCAGCAAATTCCTCACCCACTGACCCACCCCCTGTAGGAGCCGGCTTGCCGGCGCCTACAAGGTTTGTGACTTTCGGAAAAATCCCCGTATTCATTCGGCAAAGTGCCTGTCAAAACCCCCTTTAATAACACCCTCCAGTAAGACCCTTCTGAATAATCCCAAACCCGCCGTTTAGCCTTTTGCCGCCATTGACGCCCCCTGGCCAACCCTCTTATCTAGGGCTCAAAGGATTGGATCCCATCCTGGCTTTTCAAAAAAATCGTTCCTTTCGAACCCCACGCCTGAGGTTCGGAACGATCGCTGCTGGCTGCATCAAGGAGATTATTTATGACGCACATCACCCCCCTGACCATGCTCGCCGCGCCGACAGTACCCCAAGCTCATAAACAAGGTATCAACGCGCAGGCCGCCACTCATTTGCAGGTCGATATCGCCCCCTACCCGGACATGGGCAAGGGCGACTTGATCGAGTTGTTCTGGAACAACTGCTTTGCCGCCTCCAAGCGTGTAGGCACCGCCGATATCGGCTTAACCAGCCATCTGCGGGTGCCCGAAAGCTTTGTGCAAAACGGTGCTGCACGCATTCATTACCGGGTCATGCAAGTGGGGCGCGGCCCGGCGCGCTCCATGATTACCCAGGTGCAGGTCAAGACCGCTTGCCCGGGTGGGCCGCCTTCAGTGCTGTGTGCCGAAGAAAACCAGAACCTGGCCCCCGTCGCCCTGCCCGAAACCATCCGCCGCCATGGCGTCAACCCCAGCCAGATCCGCCGGGGCGTGCCGTTGACCATCGAGCCCTACCTGAACATGGCCGCCGGTGATGCAATCACTCTGCGCTGGGGCGACGCGCGCCTGGACCTGCCCCCGATCCAGGCCGCCGAGGTGGGGCACCCCGTGCAGGTCTGGGTGCCTTCGGCGCTGATCCTGGAGGCCGGGGACGATGCCCGCCAGGAGGTCACCTACTGCGTGATCGACCGCGTGGGCAACAACTCGCGCTGGGCGCCCGGGCGCATCGTGAGCATCGCCCAGGCCAACGCCACAGGCGCAGCCGATGCTTTGTCGGTGTACCAGCCCCGGCGCCCTGGCTCGCCGTGCGAACCGGGGTGACAGACCTTCTATGCATATTCCTAAAAGTTAGTTTATTTAAAAAATAAACACGCTTAGGGTATATGCACCGGACCACCGGACATTCCTGATTTTTAGCTTTTCCACGGATGTGAGGTAGGTATGGTCAACATTACCCCGGTGCACAACGCCAGGGCATCACGTGTCGCCACGCAGGGGCGCACCGATGTCTAACTTGGCGCAATCGCCCCTCCAGAGCGATCTGGATATCGCCCCGCTGCTGTTGCCCACCCAGGTGCTGCGCAACGACAGTGAAGCCCTCGCCGCTGCCCACGCGCTTGCCCAGGCCGCCCGCCTGCAAGCCGGGCTGCGCGACCGCCAGCGCAAACTGCCCTGGGCCGAAATCGAACAGTTCACCCGCAGTGGCCTGGGGAGCATTTCCATCCCCCGCGAATACGGCGGCCCGCAAGTGTCGTTTGTGACCCTGGCTGAAGTGTTCGCGATTATCAGCGCCGTCGACCCGGCCCTGGGGCAGATCCCGCAGAACCATTTTGGCATCTTGCACGTGCTGCAAGGCGCCGCCAGCGAATCACAGAAAAAACAGCTGTTCCAAAGCGTGCTCGACGGCTGGCGCATCGGCAATGGCGGGCCGGAACGCGGTACCAAAAACACCCTGGATGTGAAAGCCCGGATCAGCGCCGAGGGTGACGGTTTTGTCATCAACGGCCAGAAGTTCTACTCCACCGGCGCGCTGTTTGCCCATTGGGTCGCGGTCAAGGCCCTGGACGACGAAGGCCGCCAGGTCATGGCGTTTGTGCGCCGTGGCACCCCGGGATTGCGCATCGTCGATGACTGGTCGGGCTTTGGCCAACGCACCACCGCCAGCGGCACCGTGTTGCTGAACAATGTGCCAGTGGACGCCGATCTGGTGGTACCGATCTGGCGCCTGGGGCAAACCCCGGGCATCCAGGGCGCGGTCTCGCAATTGATCCAGGCGGCCATCGACGCCGGCATCGCCCGTGGCGCCCTCGACGACACCATCAGTTTTGTCCGTGAACGCTCGCGGCCGTGGATCGACGCCAAGGTCGAACGGGCCAGCGACGACCTCTATGTGATCGCCGACATCGGCAAGCTGAAAATCGAACTGCATGCCGCCGAAGCTCTGCTGCGCAAGGCCGGCCAGGTGCTGGACCAGGTCAGCGCCGCGCCCATCACCGCACACTCCGCCGCCCGGGCCTCGATTGCCGTGGCACAAGCCAAGGTGCTGACCACCGAAGTCTCGCTGCAGGTCAGCGAGAAACTCTTCGAACTGGCCGGCAGCCGCGCCACCCTCGCCGAGTTCAACCTCGACCGCCACTGGCGCAATGCACGGGTGCACACCCTGCACGACCCGGTGCGCTGGAAGTATCACGCGGTGGGCGCCTGGCACCTCAACGGAACCTTGCCGGCCCGGCATTCCTGGATCTGACGACCAGACCTCTGGAGAAAAACATGACGCTTTCCCATTCCGTCGCGGTCATCACCAGCGATGAACAAGCCCTGATTGTCGCCAGCGACCTGGCCGAAGACTTTCGCCGCGACAGCGCCCTGCGCGACCGTGAACGCCGCCTGCCGCTCGCCGAACTGGAAGCCTTTTCCCGCTCCGGCCTGTGGGGCATCAGCGTGCCCAAGGCATACGGCGGCGCTGGCGTGTCCAACGTCACCCTGGCCAAGGTCATTGCCCTGATCGCCCAGGCCGATGCCTCGTTGGGGCAGATCCCGCAGAACCATTTTTATGCCCTGGAAGTGCTGCGCATCAATGGCAGCCCGGCGCAGCAACAACGCCTGTATGCCGAGGTGCTGGCCGGCCAGCGCTTTGGCAATGCCCTGGCAGAACTGGGCACCAAGACCGCCCATGACCGGGTGACGAAACTTGTGCGCGACGGCGACGGTTTTCGTATCAGCGGCCGCAAGTTCTACGCCACCGGCGCGATCTACGCCCAGCGCATTCCCACCTCGGTGGTGGATGAGCACGGCGTGCAGCAACTGGCCTTTGTGCCACACGACAGCCAGGGCCTGACGGTGATCGACGACTGGAGCGGCTTCGGCCAGCGCACCACCGGCAGCGGTTCGGTGGTGTTCGACAATGTGTGGGTCGCAGCCGAAGACGTGATCCCGTTCCAGAGCGCCTTCGAGCGCCCGACCACCGTGGGCCCGCTGGCGCAGATCCTTCACGCGGCCATCGACACCGGCATCGCCCGCGCCGCCTTTGAAGATGCCCTGCATTTTGTGCGCACCAAGACCCGGCCGTGGATCGACTCGGGCAATGACACGGCCAGCGAAGACCCGCTGACCCTGAAAAGCTTCGGCCACCTGAGCATCCGCCTGCACGCCACCGAAGCCCTGCTGGAGCGCTCCGGCGAATTCCTCGACCGCGCCCAGGCCGACAGCAATGCGCAAACCGTCGCGGCGGCGTCGATTGCCGTGGCTGAAGTACGCGCCCTGAGCACCGAGATTTCCCTGGCTGCCGGCAGCACCCTGTTCGAACTCGCCGGCAGCCAGGCAACCCTCGCCGAACATGGCCTGGACCGCCACTGGCGCAACGCCCGGGTGCACACCCTGCACGACCCGGTGCGCTGGAAGTACCACGCCGTCGGCAATTACTACCTCAACGATGAAAACCCGCCGCTGCGGGGGACCATCTGATGTTGAAGAAAAAGATCCTGCTCAATGCCTTCAACATGAACTGCATCGGGCATATCAACCATGGCCTGTGGACGCACCCACGGGACACCTCGACCCAGTACAAGACCATCGAATACTGGACCGAACTGGCGCAACTACTGGAGCGTGGGCTGTTCGACGGCTTGTTTATCGCCGACATCGTTGGCGTGTACGACGTCTATCAAGGCTCGGTCGAGGTGCCGCTCAAGGAGTCGATCCAACTGCCAGTCAACGACCCACTGCTACTGGTCTCGGCCATGGCCGCCGTAACGAAAAACCTCGGCTTCGGCCTGACCGCCAACCTGACTTACGAGCCGCCGTATCTGTTCGCCCGGCGCATGTCCACCCTCGATCACCTGAGCCGTGGCCGGGTGGGCTGGAACATCGTCACCGGCTACCTGGACAGCGCCGCCAAGGCCATGGGCCTCACCGAGCAGGTCGAACATGACCGGCGCTACGACCAGGCCGACGAGTACCTGGAGGTGCTGTACAAGCTGTGGGAAGGCAGTTGGGAAGACGACGCGGTACTCAACGACCCGCAACAACGGATCTATGCCCAACCGGGCAAGGTGCACAAGGTCGAGCACCATGGCGAGTTCTATCAGGTGCAGGGCTATCACCTGTGCGAGCCCTCGCCGCAGCGCACGCCAGTGCTGTTCCAGGCCGGCAGTTCGGAGCGCGGCCTGGTGTTTGCCGGGCGCCATGCCGAGTGCGTGTTTATCAGCGGGCAGAACAAGGCCGCGACCAAGGTGCAAGTGGACAAGGTACGCGCCAGCGCGGTCGCAGCCGGGCGCAACCCAGATGACATCAAGGTGTTCATGGGGCTCAACGTGATTGTCGGCGCCACCGAGGCGCTGGCCTGGGCCAAGCATGCCGAGTACCTGAGCTACGCCAGCGCCGAGGCCGGCGTGGCACATTTCAGCGCCTCCACCGCCATCGACTTCTCGCAATACGAGCTGGACGAACCGATCCAGTACGTGAAGAGCAACGCGATCCAATCAGCCACTAAAGCCTTGCAGAACAACGACTGGACCCGGCGCAAGTTGTTGGAACAACACGCGTTGGGTGGGCGCTATATCACCCTGGTGGGTTCGCCTGCGCAAGTGGCTGATGAGCTGGAATCCTGGATCAGTGAGACCGGGCTGGATGGCTTCAACCTGACGCGCATTGTTACGCCGGAGAGCTATGTGGATTTTATCGAGCTGGTGATTCCCGAGTTGCAAAGGCGTGGGTCATACAAGACTGCTTATGAGAGCGGAACCTTGCGAGAAAAGGTCTTCCACCGCGAAGCGCACTTACCCGAACAACACACCGGTTCCACCTACCGCCACTCCCACATTTAGACCTTTATTGCTCATACCAACACCTTATGACTGGAAATCGACCATGAAAACAACACTGCTCTCCCACCCAGTCAAAGCACTGGCCCTGGCCCTCGGCCTGTTCAGCTCGGCGGTGTTTGCCGCCGATGCGCCGCTGAAAGTCGGCACCACGGCGGCCTTCGCCATTCCCCTCGAAGCCGCCGTCGAAGAGGCCGGCAAGCAGGGCCTGAACGTCGAGCTGGTAGAGTTCACTGACTGGATTGCGCCCAACGTCAGCCTCGCCGCCGGCGATATCGACGTGAATTACTTCCAGCACATTCCGTTCCTGGAAAACGCCAAGGCCGCCGCCGGTTTTGACCTGGTGCCGTTCAAGCCGGGGATCATCAACAACGTCGGTCTGTACTCGAAAAAATTCAAAAGCTTCGATGAGCTGCCCCAGGGCGCCAGCGTGGCCATCGCCAACGACCCGATCAACAGCGGGCGCGGCCTGCAGCTGCTGGCCAAGGCCGGCCTGATCACCCTCAAGCCGGGCGTGGGCTACAAGGCCACCGAAGACGACATCGTCGCCAACCCGAAACAGCTCAAGATCCTGCAGGTCGAAGCGGTGCAGCTAGTGCGCGCCTATGACGACGCCGACCTGGTGCAGGGCTACCCGGCCTATATTCGCCTGTCCAAGACCTTCAATGCCGAGTCGGCGCTGCTGTTCGATGGCCTTGACCACCCGGAATACGTGATCCAGTTCGTGACCCAGCCCAAGGGCACAACCGACCCACGGGTGATCAAGTTCGTCGAGATCTACCAGCATTCGCCGGTGGTCCGCGCGGCCCTGGATAAATCCCTGGGCACGCTGTACCAAGTCGGCTGGGAAGGCTGAATATGAGCGCCGCCAATGCCCAACTGCGCGACCTGGGCGCACTGCCCAGGGACGCGCAACAGACAGAGCTACACCCTGACTTGAACCACGCCCATGTGCGTTTTATCAACCTGGGCAAAACCTACGACGGCACGGTGCATGCGCTGCAAGGCATCGACCTGGCGATCCAGCGTGGCGAAGTGTTCGGCATCATCGGCCGCAGCGGCGCCGGCAAGTCGTCGCTGATCCGCACCATCAACCGCCTGGAACAACCCAGCAGCGGCCGAGTGCTGATCGACCAGGTGGATATCGGCGATTTCGACGAAGACCGTCTGGTGGCCCTGCGGCGACGCATCGGCATGATCTTCCAGCACTTCAACCTGATGTCGGCCAAGACCGTGTGGCAGAACGTCGAGCTGCCACTGAAAGTCGCCGGTGTGCCCAAGCCGCAACGCGAGCACAAGGTCCGCGAGCTGCTGGAGCTGGTGGGTTTGCAGGACAAGCACCAGGCGTACCCGGCGCAGTTGTCCGGCGGGCAGAAGCAACGGGTGGGCATCGCCCGCTCGCTGGTGCACGACCCGCAGATCCTGCTGTGTGACGAAGCCACCTCGGCCCTGGACCCGGAGACCACCCAGTCGATCCTCGGCCTGTTGCGCGAGATCAATCAGCGCCTGGGCCTGACCATCGTGCTGATCACCCACGAGATGGCGGTGATCCGCGAAATCTGCGACCGCGTGGTGGTGCTGGAACACGGGCGGATCGTCGAGCAAGGCCCGGTGTGGGAAGTGTTTGGCAACCCCAAGCATCAGGTCAGTAAAACCCTGCTCGCGCCCCTGCAACATGGCTTGCCCGAGGAACTGCAAAAGCGCCTGCGGGCCACGCCAGCGTCGGCGGATGCGGCCGTGGTGCTGCGCCTGCAATTTACCGGCGCCAGCGCGGATGAACCGGACCTCGCCGCACTGTTCAGCGCCCTGGGTGGGCGCGTGCGCCTGCTGCAAGGCGGGGTGGAGCGCATCCAGGGCCACGCCCTGGGGCAATTGCTGCTGGCAGTGACCGGCTCCGCCATGGACGCCGACGCATTACGCACCCGCGCCACGCGCTGGGCACAACAGGTGGAGGTGCTGGGCTATGTGGTTTGATCGTTTATTGCAGGGCGCCATCGACACCTTGTTGATGGTCGGCGTGTCGTCGTTGATCGCGCTGCTGGTGGGTATCCCGCTGGCGGTGTTCCTGGTCACCAGCGACAAGGGCGGTATCTACCAGGCACCCGCGTTGAATAGGGTGCTGGGGGCGTTCGTCAATCTGTTCCGCTCCATCCCGTTCCTGATTCTGATGGTGGCGCTGATCCCCTTCACCCGGCTGATTGTGGGCACCACCTACGGTGTGTGGGCCGCCGTGGTACCACTGACCATCGCCGCCACGCCGTTCTTTGCGCGAATCGCCGAGGTCAGCCTGCGCGAAGTCGACCATGGCCTGATTGAGGCCGCCCAGGCCATGGGCTGCCGGCGCTGGCATATCGTCAGGCATGTGCTGTTGCCGGAAGCGCTGCCGGGGATTGTCGGCGGGTTCACCATTACTCTGGTGACCATGATCAACTCGTCGGCCATGGCCGGAGCGATTGGCGCCGGTGGCCTGGGGGATATTGCCTACCGCTACGGCTACCAGCGTTTCGACAGCCAGATCATGCTCACGGTGATTGTGTTGCTGGTCCTGCTGGTGGCCGCGATCCAACTGGGCGGCGATCGCCTGGCGCGCGGGCTGAACAAGCGCTGAGGTATAGTCGGCACCTCTCTTTGCCCTGGTGCCGATTGCCATGAAACTCGCCCCCGACGACCTCGACCAGATCACCTCTACCACCCTGGGTCACTACAACCAGGTGGCCGAGGATTTTCGCGAAGGTACCCGCGACCATGATGTGAGCCAGAACATCGACGCGTTGCTGCGGCATATCCAGGCGCAGGCGCCGTTTACCGTGCTGGACTTCGGCTGCGGGCCGGGGCGGGATTTGCAGACCTTCACCCGGCTTGGGCATATCGCCGTAGGCCTGGATGGCGCCGAGCGTTTCGCGCAGATGGCGCGCCAGGACAGCGGCTGTGAAGTACTGCACCAGGACTTCCTCAAACTGGATCTGCCGGCCGCGCGCTTCGACGGGATTTTTGCCAATGCGGTGCTGTTTCATATCCCCAAGCAGGAACTGCCGCGCATTCTCCAGCAACTGCAGGCTGCGCTGAAACCGGGTGGGGTGTTGTTCAGCTCCAACCCCAGGGGGGAAAACCAGGAGGGCTGGAACGGCCCGCGTTATGGCTCGTATCACGACCTTGCGGCCTGGCAGGCGCTGCTGACCACCGCAGGGTTTGTGGAGTTGGAACACTACTATCGCCCGGCAGGACTGCCGCGCGAGCAGCAGCCTTGGTTGGCCAGTGTGTGGCGTAAGGTAGGGGCTGTCTGAGCGGACGCTATCGCAGCGATGCGGCGACCCGACAAGCCAGCTCCCACATTGTTTTGTGGTGTGTCCAGAATTCCCTGCCGGGTCGAGCCCCCCCCCTGTGGGAGCGGGCTTGCCCGCGATGGCGGTAGTACAGGCACTATCTTTGGTGGCTGACATACCGTCATCGCAGGCAAGCCAGCTCCCACATTGGTTTGCGGTGTGTCCAGAAGTCCCTGCCTGGTCAAGCCCCCCTGTGGCGTGTCCAGAATTCCCTGCCTGGTCGAGCGCCCCCTGTGGGAGCGGGCTTGCCCGCGATGGCGGTAGTACAGGCACTATCTTTGGTGGCTGACATACCGTCATCGCAGGCAAGCCAGCTCCCACATTGGTTTGTGGTGTGTCCAGAATTCCCTGCCGGGTCGAGCCCCCCCCCTGTGGGAGCGGGCTTGCCCGCGATGGCAGTAGTACAGGCACTATTTTTGGTGGCTGACATACCGTCATCGCAGGCAAGCCAGCTCCCACATTGGTTTGTGGTGTGTCCAGAATTCCCTGCCTGGTCGAGCCCCCCCTGTGGGAGCGGGCTTGCCCGCGATGGCGGTAGTACAGGCACTATCTTTGGTGGCTGACATACCGTCATCGCAGGCAAGCCAGCTCCCACATTGGTTTGTGGCGTGTCCAGAATTCCCTGCCGGGTCGAGCTCCCCTGTGGGAGCGGGCTTGCCCGCGATGGCGGTAGTACAGGCACTATCTTTGGTGGCTGACATACCGTCATCGCAGGCAAGCCAGCTCCCACATTGGTTTGTGGTGTGTCCAGAATTCCCTGCCTGGTCGAGACCCCCCTGTGGGAGTGGGCTTGCCCGCGATGGCAGTAGTACAGGCACTATTTTTGGTGGCTGACATACCGTCATCGCAGGCAAGCCAGCTCCCACATTGGTTTGTGGCGTGTCCAGAATTCCCTGCCGGGTCGAGCTCCCCTGTGGGAGCGGGCTTGCCCGCGATGGCCTCAAGGGCGCTGCTGAGCCACCTGATACACCACCGGACTTTCACCCACCACCCACGCCGTCACACTCTGCCCCGCATACCCGTCCCTCTCCTCCTGCGCAAAGTTGGCCACCAACCGTGTGCCATCGGCAAACGTGGTCTGCTGCACCAGCCGGTCGTTGCTCAGCCAGCGAAAATCCGTCATTGCCTGGGTCGCCAGACGCTCATGCAACGGCCGGAAGAACCCATCCTGACGCTGGATCATCGGCAAGCGCTGCTTCAAGGTAGCGGCGCTCAGATGATAGAGCGGCGGCACGTTGTACAGCAGTTGGGCCAGCTCGTTTTCCGCCTGCACATTGCTCAGCTTCAGGCTGTCGAACAACCAGTGATGGCTGGTAATGACCGAACCATGGAACACCGCCTGATACAGCGGCAGGCGCATCGCCGGGGCAAAGTACACGCTGCGCAGCGGCTCTTTGAGCGGCACGCGTTTGAAGAACACCGCCGGTTCCTCCGGTGGATACCAGGCCCCCACGTAGTACGGTGATTGCTTGTCCTGGGTCATCTCACGATCACCCCAGCCCATGACCGGGGTTTGCATGCCATGGGCGAACAACACGCCGCGAGCGGTGGTGGCGTTGCCATCTTCGGAACCCACCGGTAACTGGAGGTGGCTGGCGATCCAGCGGGCGGCGTCGATGTTGCCTTGGGCGTTCTGCGCCTGGGTCATGCCCAGCACCGAGCGATAGCTGTCAAACAGCATGCCGGTGGCATAGGCGTCGAGGAACCAGGCATTGAACCCGGCCTTGGCCTGCACCGCCGTCACCCGCGCCTCCAGCAATGGGCGGACGCAGCGCGGGTCGGTGTAGTGCCCGGACTTCTGGAAGCCGGTCTTGAGCTGGCCGTTCTTCAACATGATCGCGCAGTCGCGATAGGCGCGGCTGCCCAGGTGCGCGGTGGTCCAGTCGGGGTTTTCGCTGGCTGCCAGGGCAGTTTCATAGGAGTCGTAAGGCGCCATCAAGTACCCGGCCGCGACCCCGTCACGCACCGCCTCCGGGTGCCAGAGCCCGCCCTCCCAGCCTTCGCCCAGGGTCAGCAGCAGGCGTGGCAGGCCACTCTCCTGCAGGGTCTTGATCGTCGTCGCGGATAACGTGCTGCCCCAGGTTTCGGGGTTGGCACGCAAGGCACCGGCAAACGCCAGTGCCAGTTGCTGGCGCAGTGCGCCGTAGCCTTGGGCAAGCGCGGGCATGTCGGGCTCGGTCGTGGCTTGCCAGCCCTGGCGCGCCTTTTTGTTGAGCGCCGCGTTGAGCCCTCTGAGCAACACAGCTTGCTGGTAGCGATCCAGAAACGGCTGGGGGGCTTGCACCACCTGTGCCGCCTCCGAGTCCAGTAGGCCATTGAGTTGTGCGCCCAAGCCATCGGGTGCACGCAGTACGGTGCGTAACTGCTCCCAATCGCGCACATCGCCCAGGCCCAGCAGGTCATTGCCCCACAGGTAGACGTGGCTGGCACCCAATAGCTTTTCGCCGGCCGGCAGGCGTTGCAGTTTGTCGGCCAACGGCTCGTAGAGCCCCTGTTCCACCAGCCATTGGCGGTAGCGCTTGGCACCGGCCAGCAAATCGGCCTCGCCCAGATTCAGGCGCAGGGTCATGGGCGCGGTGGGGTCCAGGGCGGTGAATTCATGATGCAACGACAAGCCCAGGCGCGGGCCCTCGGCCTGCCACTGCAAACGGTTGTTGTAGGGGTTGGTCAGCAGCCAGTTGAGGGTGAAGCTTGCGTGATCGACGCCCCATAACGGCAGGCTCAGGTCCTGGGTGCTGTTGACATCCCCCTGCTCCAGCAAAAAGCGCTGCCAGAGGCTGTTGCCGGCTGGCACGTAATGCCCCTCGGCGAGCGGCCAGATCAGGCCCTTGCCCATGGCGCTGGCCGGCTGGCGGACGATCTCCAGCTCGCCGGCCTCGCGGGCGGTGATGGTCAGGATCAGGTCACGCTGGTCCAGGGTGGCGTTCAGCCGATAGGCACCGTTGTCCCATTGCCAGTTGGCGTGTTGAGTGGACTGTTGCAACTGGCTGACCTTATGGGTAGCCACGCCGCTGGAGGCCTGCACCGGCTCGCCGCCGGAAGGGGTCACGCGCACGGCCAGGTTCGCCGGGTCGAGCTCGATGCGCCATTGGGGGTTTTCCAGAACGGTGCCGGCAACGGCCAGTGGCGACAGCAGCAGCACGCAGATGCACAAGGCTCGGCGCAGGTTAAGGGTCATGACGTGGGCCTTCACAGGAGCGAAAGCCCGAGGGTAAAACAGTTCGTTGACCGGAACTAATCCAATACACATTTAGAGAGTTTTCCCACTGCCTGCCCTTGTGGCGAGGGGGCTTGCCCCCGTTGGGCTGCGCAGCGGCCCCTGTAAGATCCACCGGGTTGTATCAGACACACTGAGGTGGCCGGTTTTGGGGCTGCTTCGCAGCCCAACGGGGGCAAGCCCCCTCGCCACAATAGTGATGCCCAACAGCGTGTTTGCCTTATGGCGCGGCCTCAGGCTCGCGGATTTTGTACCAGGCCACATACAACGCCGGCAAAAACAGCAGCGTCAGCAGGGTGGCGATGATGATCCCGCCGATCATCGCGTAGGCCATCGGCCCCCAGAACACTTCCCGGGCGATGGGGATCATGCCCAGGCTGGCCGCCGCCGCCGTCAGCAGGATCGGCCGGCGCCGGTGCTCGGTGGCCTGCACCACCGCGTCCCATGGCGTGTAGCCTTCCTGTTCATAGGCGTCGATCTGGGTCACCAGGATCACCGAGTTGCGGATGATGATGCCGATCAGCGCGAGGATCCCCAGGATCGCCACAAAGCCCATGGGCGTACCCGTGGGAATCAGCGCCAGGACCACGCCAATCAGGCCCAGCGGGGCCACGCTGGCCACCAGGAACATCTTCTGCACGCTGTGCAACTGGATCATCAGGAAGGTCGCCATCAAGAACAGCATCAACGGCACCACGCTGGCAATCGGGCCCTGGGCCTTGCCGCTTTCCTCCACGGTACCGCCGGTAGCGACCGTGTAGCCCACCGGCAAACCGGCGCTGAATTTCTCGATTTCCGGCTTGAGCTGCTTGACCAGATCGGTCGGCTGCATCTCGTCGCGCACGGCGGCCTTGATGGTGATGGTCGGCTTGCGATCGCGACGCCACACCAGCGGCTGCTCCAACTCGTAACGCACGGTGGCAAAGGCCAGCAGCGGGATCGAAGTGCCGCTGGGCGTGACGATCTGCAGGTTCTGCAAGGTTTCCGGAGTGCCGCGCTCGGCGTCTTCGGCACGGCCGACCACGTTGATCAGGTAGATATCGTCGTGCACCTGGGTCACCGCCGAGCCGCTGACCACGCTGTTCATCAACTGCGCCACGTCTTCGGACGACAGCCCGAGCTGGCGCGCCTTGTCCTGGGCAATATCGATCCGCAGCACTTTGCCCGGCTCGTTCCAGTCATAGATGATCTCGCCCAGGTGGCTGTTTTTATCCAGCAACGTCGCCAGCTCGATGGCGTGTTTACGCACCTGGTCGATGTCCTTGCCCGACACCCGATACTGGATCGGCCGCCCGACCGGCGGGCCCATTTCCAGGGGTTGGACAAAGCTGCCGACGCCCACGAAATCATCGCGCAAGCGCTGTTGCAGGCGCTCGATCAACGCGCCGCGCTCCTCCAGGCCCTTGCTGACGATCACCAACTGCGCGTAGTACGGGTTCTCCAGTTGCTGGTCCAGGGGCAGGTAGAAGCGGATCGCGCCCTGGCCGATGTAGGTGCTCCAGCGCGCGATATCCGGGTCGTCCTTGATGATCGCTTCCAGCCGGTCCACGGCCTTGCGCGTTTCATTGATCGAGGCGTTTTGCGGCAGGTTGAGGTCGACGAGGATCTCCGGGCGATCCGACGACGGGAAAAACTGGTTCTGCACAAACTGCATGGAAAACACCGACGCCGCAAACAGCAGCACCGTCAGGCCAATCGCCCACCAGCGATTGCGCATGGCCCACAGCATGCCGGCGTTGAACACCCGCCCGACCCGCCCCGGCTCGTCACTGTGGGGTTTGACCTTGGTGCTGAGGATATGCACGCCGATCACCGGCGCAAACAACACGGCCACCACCCACGACACCAGCATCGCCACGGCAATCACCGCAAACAGGGTAAAGGTGTACTCACCCGCCGAGCTGGCGTTAAGGCCAATCGGTACAAAGCCGGCCACGGTCACCAGGGTGCCGGTGAGCATCGGGAACGCGGTGGAGGTGTAGGCGAAGGTCGCCGCCTGCTCCAGGGTCTCGCCCTTTTCCAGGCGCGTGATCATCATTTCCACGGTGATCATCGCGTCATCCACCAGCAAACCGAGGGCGATGATCAACGCGCCCAGCGACACCCGCTGCATGGTGATGCCGCTGTACTCCATAAAGACAAATACCAGCGCCAGCACCAGCGGGATCGAGCACGCCACCACCAGCCCGGCACGCAGGCCGAGACTGATAAAGCTCACCACCAGCACGATGATCACCGCTTCGAACAGCGCACTGGTGAAGCCACCGACGGCCTCTTCCACCACCTCGGCCTGGTCCGACACCTTATGCACGCCGATGCCCACCGGCAGGTCGGCAGTCAGCTCATCCATACGCTGGTGGAGCGCCTTGCCGAATTCCTGGATATTGCCGCCCTTCTGCATGGCGATGGCCAGGCCGATGGCTTGCTGGCCATTGAAACGAAACATCGGCCGCGCCGGATCCACATAACCACGGCTGATATCCGCGATATCCGCCAGGCGATAAAAGCGGTCATTGAGCCGCAGGTTGACGTCGGCCAGATCCTTCTCCGAGGCAAATTGCCCGGAGGTACGCACCGAAATCCGCTCCGGCCCGGCCTCGATCACCCCGGCCGGGGTCACCGCGTTCTGCGATTGCAGGCTCTGCACCACTTGCCGTTGGTCAATCCCCAGGGCGGCGAGTTTGCGCGTGGAAAAATTCAGGTAAATCACTTCGTCCTGCTGGCCGATCATCTCGACCTTGCCCAACCCCGGCACCGCCCGGATCTCGGCGCGCACCTGTTCGACGTAGTTGCGCAGTTGGCGCATCGACATGCCATCGGCGGTAAAGGCATACACCGAGCCAAATACATCGCCGAACTCGTCGTTGAACGACGGACCCTGCAAGCCTTGGGGGAAGGTGCCGCGAATGTCGTCGACCTTCTTGCGCACCTGGTACCAGATCTCGGGGATCGCCTTGGCGCTGGTGGTGTCTTTGAGGAACACGAAAACCGTGGACTCACCGGGCCGGGTGTAGCTTTTCACGTAATCCAGCGAGTCCAGCTCTTCGAGCTTTTTCTCGATGCGGTCGGTGACCTGCTTGAGGGTTTCTTCCTGGGTCGCGCCCGGCCAGCGGGTCTGGATCACCATGGTCTTGATGGTGAAGGACGGATCTTCTTCACGCCCCAGGTTCATGTAGGAAAACACGCCCATCAGCAGCGCAACGAACATCAGGTACCAGACGAAGGACTGATGCTTGAGCGCCCAGTCGGATAAGTTGAAGCTCCCTTTCATCGTGGGCTGTCCTCGTCGGTTTTGACTTTTTGTCCGGGCTTGAGGCTGTTGACGCCGGCGCTGACCACACGCTCGCCAGGCTGCACCCCACCGCTGAGCACAACACTGCTGGCATCACGGCTGACCAGGGTCACGTCACGGGGCTGCACGGTCTGCTGCTGCAGATCCATGACCCAGATGCGGGTCTTGCCCTCGACGTCCTGCACCGCGCTGGCGGGCAGTTCGATACGTGGGGCGATGGCCGAGCTCAAGGTCACACTGATCGCCGTGCCCAACCGGAACGCCGGGGGCGTCTGGGCCAGGGTCAGGCGCGCGCGACGGGTGCGGGTGGCGCTTTGTGCCTGGGGCTCGATCTCGCGCACGGTGGCGGTGGTGTTGATGCCGGGCTCCAACTGGCTGGCTACCAGAAACACCACATCGGGCGGCAAGCGCTCGGCCAGGCCAGCCGGCAGGTCGATCACCGCTTCCTTGATATCCGGGCGGGCCAGGGTCACTACTTGCTGGCCGGCGCTGACCACCTGGCCGGCTTCGGCATTCCAGGCGGTCACGATGCCGCCGTGGTCGGTGCGCAGTTCGGCGTAGTTGAGCTGATCCCTGGCCTGGGCCACCGACGCCTTGGCCTGGTCGAGAGAGGCCTGGGTGGTTTTCAGGTCGGTCTGGGCAATGTCCAGTTGCGCCTGGGCGCCGACGCCACGGTTGAACAGTTCCTGCTGGCGGCGTGCATTGGCCTGGGCATTGATAAATTGCGCCTGGACCCGCGCCAGTTCGCCCTGGGCGGCGCGCAACTGGTTCTGCTGGTCGGTGGGGTCAAGCACCGCCAGCAAGGCGCCCTTGCTCACTTCGGCGCCCACATCCACCGCGCGCCGGGCAATGCGACCGGGCACTCGGAAGCCCAGGTTGCTTTCGTAGCGTGCCTGGATCGTACCGGCGAAGCGCCCGAGGTTTTCCTGGTCTTCAGCTTTCACCTCGACCCAGAGCACTGGCCTTATAGGCTCCGGCGCCGGCTCTTCCTTGGAACAGGCGATCAGCAACAGGCTGCTGGCGAGGATCAGCGTCAGGCGCTTCATGGCTGCACTCCGCTGGCCTGG
Organism: Pseudomonas sp. FP2294; assembly: GCF_030687625.1. Taxonomy (NCBI): domain Bacteria; kingdom Pseudomonadati; phylum Pseudomonadota; class Gammaproteobacteria; order Pseudomonadales; family Pseudomonadaceae; genus Pseudomonas; species Pseudomonas sp. FP2294. The sequence continues at coordinate 219,230 of NZ_CP117441.1, read as the reverse complement.
GCCTGGTCCGGCGCCTGGGCGATCTCCACCAACATGCCTGGGTGCAGCAATTGCCCGCCGGCCACCACGACTTTTTCGCCGCCTTTGAGGCCATCGCTGATGATCACTTTGCCGGTCAGGTAGCGCGCGACAGTGACCTTGTGCAATTGCGCCTTGCCGTCACCGTCCACCAGCCACACGGCAGGCTCGCTGAGGTCTTTGGTCAGTGCCGCCCAGGGCAGCTCGACGCTGGGTTTGGCTTGCCCATTGGCAGTGGCACTGACGACCGACCCCAGTTGCATGCCCTTGGGCAAGGCATCCAGGGCGATCTTTACTTGCACCGTGCCGCTGTTGGCGGCGACGGCCGGGGTCACTTCACGCACTCGGCCCACGGCCTTGATGCCCGGGTTGTCCAGCAGGCTGACGGTGATTGGTACATCCGGCACAGGCTCCGCCAGCAGCGATTCGTAGACGTTGAACACCGCATCGCGCTCGCCATCACGGGCCAGGCTGAAAATCGGCACGGTGGCCTGCACCACCTGGCCGACTTCGGCCTGCCGCGCGGTAATCACCCCCGGCGCTTCGGCGATCAACGCCGTATAGCCCAGTTGCTCACGGGCGTTGGCCAACTGCGCCTGCGCGGCCGCCAGGGCACTTTGGCTGCTGCGCAATGCAGCCTGGGCGGCGTCGTATTCGCTGCGGCTGGTGTAGCCCTTGGGCAGGAGTTTTTCCTGGCGCACAAAGGCCGCGGCCGTCTGTTTGACCCGTGCCTGTTCCGCCACCACCTGGGCCTGGGCGGAATCGACATTGGTCTGCAAATCCTTGGGATCGAGCTTGGCCAGCACTTGCCGGGCTGTCACGCGGTCGCCGACATCGACCATGCGCTGGATAATTTTGCCGCCGACGCGGAACGACAAATCGGTCTGCACCCGCGCCTGGATATCCCCGGTAAGGGTCACTGCGGCGGCGAAATCGGTCGGCTGCACCGTTTGCACAAACACCCTTGAATGGGCCTTGGGTTCAGGTTTTTCCTGGCCACAGCCGCTCAGCAATGCCAGCAGGGCAAGGCCACAAATAACTGTTGAGGTGGGACCGCCCATGCAGACTCCTTTCGCGTAATACTGACGTGCCAGTGTGTATGCGACTGTGAGCTTAGTTCAGGGTTCCACCTTCATCTTTTACAGGCCTGCGATGATGCGGTTCTACGCGATAAGATGTTGGTCCATGCCGGCGCGGAACGCCCTCAATGCTCAAGACCTTAGCGGTAGCCAATTACCGCTCGATCAATAAATTGGTGGTACCGCTGGATCGGCTGAACCTGATCACCGGCCCCAATGGCAGCGGCAAGTCCAACCTGTACCGCGCCTTGCGCCTGCTGGCAGAAACCGCCCAGGGCGGCGTGATCAATGCGCTGGCCCGTGAAGGGGGCCTGGATTCGACGTTCTGGGCCGGCCCCGAAAACGTCAGCCGGCGCATGCTCAATGGCGAAATCCCGGTACAAGGCAGCGTGGCCCAAGGCGCCAAGCGCTTGCGCCTGGGCTTTGCCGGGGAGGATTTCAGCTACGCGATTTCCCTGGGCTTGCCAGTACCCAGCTCGTCGTATTTTTCCCTCGACCCCGAGATCAAGAAGGAATGCATCTGGGCCGGTCACGTCTATCGCCCGGCCAGCCTGCTGGTGCAGCGCTCCGGGGCGATGGTGCGCGCCCGAGACGGGCAGGCCTGGGATGTGCTGGCCCAGCACACGCCGAACTACCACAGCCTGTTCGACCAGGTCGGCAGCCTGCACGGCTCGCCGGAAGTGCTGATGCTGCGCGAAAGCATTCGTGGCTGGCGCTTCTACGATCACTTTCGCAGCGACGCCGATGCACCTGTGCGCCAGCCGCAACTGGGTACGCGCACGCCGGTGCTGCATCACGATGGCCGCGACCTCGCGGCCGCGTTGCAGACCATCCGCGAAATCGGCAATCCCGAGGCATTGCAGCAGGCGGTGAGTGATGCGTTCCCCGGCGCACGCCTGCATATCGAGCCGTTGCAGGGCGGACGTTTTACCATTGAGTTTTATCAGGAAGGCTTGCTGCGGCCACTATCGGCGGCAGAGTTATCGGACGGCACCTTGCGTTACCTGCTGCTGATCGCCGCCCTGCTGACGCCACGCCCGCCGACGATGATGGTGCTCAACGAACCGGAAACCAGCCTGCACCCGGACCTGTTGCCGGCCTTGGCGCGCCTGATTATCCAGGCATCAAGGCACTGCCAGGTGTGGGTGGTGTCCCATGCCAGCCGCTTGATTGCGGCGTTGCAGCAGGATGAGGGATGCAATTCGATTGTGCTGGAGAAGGTGCTGGGGCAGACGCAGATTGTGGGGCAGCGGGTGTTGGATGAGCCGGCCTGGCATTGGCCGAGTTAGGCGGTGCCTGCACCGGCCTCAGATCAATACCGACTCATAGGTGCGCTCGATGATTTGCTGGCCGACCTTGATCACATCCACCACGCCGATCAGCACCGCCAGGGAACTGGTCTTGATGATCCGCGTGTAGACGTTGATGGTTGGCGGCGTCATGCGCTTGAGCGCCTGGGGCAGCAGCACGTAGCCATAGAGTTGCGGCGCCGACAAGCCAATCGGCAGGCCAAAAAACAGCAGATACAGCCACACCAGCACCGGAATCGCGCGGAACAATTCCAGGTAAATGCGCAGCAGCAGGTTGATCGCGCGCGCATTCAAAGTGCGCAGCACCCCATACACCACCCCGCCAATCGTGCTGAAGGCGATGCTCAAAAACGAAATCGACAGGGTTTGCGCAGCGCCCTTGCCCAGTTGCGGCAACGACACCCACAACAACTCAAGACCCGAACTGGCCATGCTGGAGCCTCCTTTCCAGACGGCTGAGCAGCAGCGACAGCGGCAAGAACAGCAGCACGCAAATCAGCGTGAGCACGGCGAGCATTTCGTAAGTCTTGTAGTAGAGGGCGATGTAGCTTTTGGTGGTCTAGAGAATCACTGGCGCCGCCACTGCCGAAACCACTGTGGTTTCCTTGAGCAAAAAAATGAAATTGGCGAACAGCGCCGGCAGGCTGAGGATCCCGGCCTGGGGCAGGATCACATGGCGCAGCAACTGCCAGTCGGACAGGCCGATGGACTTGCCCGACTCGATCAGCGCCACCAGCAGCGAGGTGCCAATGGCGATCAAGCCCACTTGCAGGGTTACCCCCACGGCCTTGAGAAACGCCGGCAGGGTGCTGAGGATAAACGCGTAGTCTAAGGTCATTTCAAGTCCTGGGCGCCGCAGGGGTAATGCGGCGTAAACGCAGTCCGGTTCGACGCGGTAACGTCGGCAGAAGCTGACTTTAAAGGTATAAAAACCAAAATTTAAATACCGAAATAGCATATTGATATCACCCAAAAAGCTAACCTGCGGATTCGCCGGGATGGCAGGTGACAGCTATTGTTCTGGGGGATGTAGGAAGGGTCTTTTTTCAGCGCTGAACCACAAGGAAGGACAGCGCATGGCCAGACTGAGGGCCATTTAACCAGCGAGGGAATGACAGATGAACGAGGCGAAACCGATTGATCCGCAGGACTTGGTGAAGTGGCTGGTGGCGCTGCGGCGGGCGATCAACCGCCGGGATTAACAGGCATAACACCAACCCAATGTGGGAGCAGGCTTGTGTGGGAGCTGGCTTGCCTGCGATGCAGACACCTCGGTTTATCAGTATTACCGAGGTGATGCTATCGCAGGCAAGCCAGCTCCCACACAAGCTCAGCTCCCACATTTCTTGAAGGGGGTTTGGCAAATCAGAACGCTGGCAAGACCGCGCCGCTGTATTTCTTCTCGATGAAGGCTTTGACTTCAGGGCTGGTCAGGGCCTTGGACAGTTTCTGGATCGCGGCGCTGTCCTTGTTGTCTGGACGAGCCACCAGATAGTTCACGTACGGCGAGTCGGCGCCTTCAATGATCAGTGCATCCTTGGCTGGGTTCAGGCCGGCTTCCAGGGCGTAGTTGGTGTTGATCATGTCCAGGTCAACCTGGTCCAGGACGCGCGGCAGCAGGGCCGATTCCAGCTCCTTGAACTTCAGGTTCTTCGGGTTGCTGGCGATATCCTTTGGCGTGGACAGGGCGTTTTTCGGGTCCTTGAGGGTAATCAGGCCGGCCTTTTGCAGCAGCAACAGGGCGCGACCGCTGTTGGAGCCTTCGTTGGGAATGGCCACGGTGGCGCCGTCTTTCAGGTCTTCAAGCTTGGTGACTTTCTTCGAGTAGCCGCCAAACGGTTCTACGTGCACGCCAATCACGGTGACCAGGTTGGTGCCTTTACCCTTGTTGAAGTTTTCCAGGTACGGCAGGGTCTGGAAGTAGTTGGCGTCCAGGCGCTTCTCGGCCACTTGCACGTTCGGTTGCACGTAATCGGTGAAGACTTTGATTTCCAGGTCCACGCCTTCTTTGGCCAGGGTCGGCTTGATCAGCTCAAGGATCTCGGCGTGCGGCACCGGGGTGGCCGCGATCACCAGTTTTTCGTTGGCTTGAGCGATACCGGCAGTCAGGGCAGCCGCCAGGGCGGTGAACAACAGAACCTTTTTCATGCAGTGTCCTTAATCGAAAATCCGGGACGTCGGTGACGGCCACTTCTTATGGGGGTGCCAGCGATGTGCTATCGCGGCGTGGAATGGACAATACCGATATTTTTTATTCCCGAACAATACCTTTTATTCACGTTGATATTCCATTTTGTTCATACAGAGCCCAAGCCCCGAAACAGACGCGTCAACGCTGCGCGCTCGACTTCGCTGCCGCTGCTCAGGATCTGTCGCACCTGATGCTCAATCTGCGCCACCGACGCCACCGGCAGGTTCAGATGCTCCGGCAGGATCTCATCGCCACTGCTGACCAGCAGCGCAAAGTGGATCACGTTCTCCAGCTCCCGCGTATTGCCCGGCCAGCTGTGTTGCTCCAGCAGCCGCTGCGCGTCCTCACTGATTAGCGGCACCGGCAAGTCCAGGCGCTGGCTGTAGATGCCCAGGAAGTACTCGGCCAGGGACAGGATGTCGCCTACGCGCTCGCGCAGCGCCGGCAGCTCCAGTTGGCCTTCGCTGAGGTAATGGAATAGGCGCTCGTGGAACTTGCCGACGGCCACGGCCTGGGCCAGGTCGATGCTGGTGGCGGCGACCAGGCGCACATCCACCGGGCTCGGTTGATGCGCCCCTACGCGGGTGACTTCGTGGTTTTCCAGGGCGGCGAGCAGCTTGATCTGGATCGGCAGCGGCAAGTCGCCGATCTCATCGAGGTACAAGGTGCCGCCGTTGGCCGAGCCGAACCAACCGGCCCGGCTGCTGGCCGCGCCGCTGTGGCTGCCGGCGGCATAGCCGAACAGTTCGGCATCGGCATAAGTCGGGCTGATCGCACCGCAGTTGACCGACACAAACAAGCCGCTGCGGTCACTGCCGCGATGGACATGGCGCGCCAGCAGCTCTTTACCGCTGCCGGTTTCGCCGCGAATCAGTACGGGCAAGGCACGCGGGGCCAGGCTTTCGAGGTCTTCGCGCAGTTGCCGGGAACGGGGGTCGACAAATACCAGCGCCTTGGCGCGGATGCTCAAGGGGCTTTTTTCGGCGTCGGGGAAGGTCAGCAACGGCTGGCCGAAGGTTTCATGCAGGCTCATGGCAGGCTCCCGCCCCGTTTCCATTCAAGGGACGGGGCGTTGAAAAGGTATTAGGCGCGGCGTCGGGAGTGATGCTCCAGACGGTTTTGCAGGCGATAGAGGTAGGCGAAACCCTGCTCCCAGCGCTGGTGGCCGGACTTCACGTTGATATGCCCGGCACCTGCGAGAATCCCGGCTTCAGCCCCCCAGTTACGCGCCAGCTCCAGGGCCCGAGGGGCGCTGACCGCACTGTCGTTGTCGGAGCTGACGACCTGGCTGGGAAACGGCAACAGGTCACGGGGAATCGGTGCAAAGTTGCGCAACGCCGGCGCACACGCCGGGCGCTCGACATCTGCCGGGGCCACCAGCAAGGCCCCACGCACCTGGCGCAGGAACTGCAACGGCGCGCTGGCCGCCCAGTGCGCCACCGTGATGCAACCCAGGCTGTGGGCGATAAGAATCACCGGGGTACTGTCGGCCGCAATGGCTTCGGCCAGGGCCGCCACCCAGTCTTCACGGCGCGGGGTCAACCAGTCGGCCTGCTCCACGCGGGCGCTGTTGGGCAGGCTGTTCTGCCAATGGGTTTGCCAATGATCTTCTGGCGATCCTTGCCAGCCCGGCACGATCAGGTAACGGATCAACTCGCTGTGCATGGGTGTGCCCTCCTGCAGCGTTTAACGTTGCTGACCAGTATAGGGACGGGGCATATATTCGTTAAGGAATAAGAAGCTATTTATTAATAACCAAAAACACAGTCACTTCAATAAAGCCGGGGTCTTCAGGTACGCGGCGTTGGCTGAAGACCCCGGCGCCGGCAGGGAAAAACCGAGGCTCATCGGTGGAACTTCCGGCGGCACAATCGGCAGTACCGGCACCGGTTTCTGGCTGACCCAGTAGATCACCGCGCCATGCAGCGCCAGCGTCAACAGGCCCACTAAAATGCGTTCACGGCGACTTCAGGATGCTTTACGCGCCTGCAAAATATTCCTCAAAGGCATGCCTCAGCGCGGGTTGGCCTCGCATAAATCCCACAATTGCCGCTGCAGGCTCTGCCCCGCCGCCCCCATCCCATTGCGCCCATACAGCGCCAGCCGCACGCCCTGCACCGCGGGCAAACCACTGTCGGCGCCGAGCACCACATGCCCGGCCTGCACCACTCGCTCAGGCAGCAGGCTGATGCCCAACCCCGCCGCCACCGCCGAACACACACTGGCCAGGCTCGCGCTGGAATAGCCAATGCGCCAGCGCCAGCCACCGACCTCCAGATGCTGGAGCATTTCATTGCGGTACAGGCCGCCCACCGGGAACGCCACCAAGGGCAATGGATCGCGGCCCAGGGCCGGCATGTGGCGGCTGTCGACCCAGCACAACGGCTCCGGCCAGGAGGCCAGGCAGTCGTCGCTGTCGCCCATCTGCTTGACCAGCAACACATCGAACTCACCGCCGCGATACTGGCGCAACAGCGCCGGCCCCAGGCCGCTGGTGACCTCCAGGCGCACCCGTGGGTAGGCCACGACAAACGCCGACAGCAACGGCATCAAGCGCTCGGCGGCAAAATCTTCGGGCACGCCCAGGCGCAGCACGCCGTCGCTCTGCTGGTTGATCAGCACATCGGCGGCTTCTTCGTTGAGTGCCAGGATGCGCCGCGCATAGGCCAGCAGGCGCTCGCCCTCGACCGTCGCCACCACCCGGCGCTGATCCCGGTCGAGCAAGCGGCAGCCGACACTGTCTTCCAGGCGGCGCAATTGCTGGCTGACCGTAGATTGGGTCAAGTGCAGGCGCTCGGCGGCGCGGGTGAAATTCGCGCAATCCACGACGGCGACAAAACTGCGCAACAGCACGGGATCGAACATGGGCACCACCATCTCGTTTGCCACTGGTTGGCATGGTTATATTTAATTTCAGAATACCCCAGGCGGTGGCCATACTTCGCGTTCATTGCACTGAAGCGAGGTTCCCATGGCATGGCCCATTCCTTTCAAAACCGCCGTGCTGGCGCTGGGGTTGATGGTGGCGAGTAGCGCCATGGCGGCCGATAAAGATCTGCTCGACGCCGTGCGCGGCGGGCAGTTGGCACAGGTCGAACAGTTGCTGGCCAAGGGCGTTGACCTTGATGTCCGCGCCATTGATGGCAGCACCCCGCTGTTGCTGGCCACCCAGGCCAATCGCATCGACATCGCCCGCGCCCTGATCGAAGCCGGGGCTGATGTGAACCGCAAGAACCTGATGCAAGACAGCCCCTACCTGCTGGCCGGCGCCAGCGGCCACGATCAGATCCTGGCCATGACCCTGGCCCATGGCGCCGATCTCAAGAGCACCAATCGCTACGGTGGCACCGCCCTCATTCCTGCCTGTGAGCGCGGGCACGTGCAAACCGTGCGCCTGCTGATCGACGCTGGAGTCGACGTCAACCACGTCAACCGCCTGGGCTGGACCGGCCTGATGGAAGCCATCGTGCTCTCGGACGGCGGGCCGCCGCATCAGCAAATCGTCGCCATGCTGATCGCTGCCGGCGCCGACGTGAACCTGCCCGACCGCGACGGCGTCAGCCCACTGCAACAGGCGCAAAAACGTGGTCAGGTCGCCACCGCCCAGCGCCTGCAAGCAGCCGGTGCGCAATGAGTTCACAGAACGATCAAGCCTGGCTGCAGCGCGCCGTGGCCCTGGCGCAGGACAACGTGGCCCAGGGTGGACGGCCGTTTGGCGCCGTCCTGGTCAAGGACGGTGCAGTGCTGGTGGAAGCGGTCAACCAGATCCACCTCGACCAGGACCCCACCGCCCATGCCGAGATGCTCGCCATGCGCCGCGCCAGCCAACAGCTCGGTACGCGCCTTGAAGGCTGTGTGATCTACGCCAGCGGCCAGCCGTGCCCGATGTGCCTGGGCGCGATGTACCTGTGCGGCGTGTCCCGCGTGGTGTTTGCCGCGAGCAATGAAATGGCGGCACCTTTTGGCCTGTCGACCGCAGCGATTTACCAACAGATGAGCCTGCCATTGACCGCCCAGCAACTGCCCGTCGAGCACCTGCCTGTGCCGGCCATGCAAGCCCTTTACCGCCAATGGAAGACCCTGCATGCCCCTGAATAAATCCCTCGCCGGCTGGGGCCTGCTGGTCGTGCTGGGCCTCAACCTGCGGCCGATCCTCAGCTCTATCAGCCCGTTGCTCGGGGAAATCCGCCTGGCCACCGGCTTGAGTTTCCAGAGCAGTGCCCTGCTCACCAGCCTGCCGGTGGTGTGCATGGGTTTGGTGGCGCTGGTGGGCATCCGCGTCGAAGCGCAGTTGGGCGAGCGGCGCGGGATTGCCCTGGGCTTGATGATGATCCTGCTGGCGTGCCTGGCGCGCTGGCTGCTGGGCCAGGCACCGGCGCTGCTGGCCACGGCCTTGCTGGGCGGGGCCGGGGTGGCGCTGATCCAGGCGCTGGTGCCGGCGATGATCAAGCGCCAGTTCCACCACCGGGTGCCGCTGGCGATGGGGGTGTATTCGGCCTCGTTGATGGGGGGCGGTGGCTTGGCGGCGCTGCTCAGCCCGCTGGTGGCCAGCCATTTCCAGCACTGGCAGGCCGGCCTCGGCATCTGGCTGCTGCCGGCGCTCGGCGCGTTGCTGCTGTGGGCATGGCTGCCGTTGGGCGCGGCGAAAAACCTGCAGGCGACGGCGCCGCTCAAGGGCCTGCGCAATCGCCGTGCCTGGTTGCTGGCGCTGTATTTCGGCCTGGTGAATTGCGGGTACATGAGCATGGTGGCGTGGCTGCCGGCGTACTACCAGCAACTGGGTTGGGGCGTGCTGCCCAGCGGCTCGCTGCTGGCGTTCATGACGATTTTCCAGGTGATCGCCGCGCTGTTGATGCCGGCGCTGGCGCAACGCGGTATCGACCGCCGGCCCTTGCTGACCATCAGCCTGCTGGCCCAGACCGTGGGCTACCTCGGCCTGCTGCTGGCGCCGCTGCAATACCCGCACCTGTGGGTGGCGCTGATCGGCTTCGGCCTGGGGGCGTGCTTTGCCCTGAGCCTGCTGTTGACCCTGGACCATCGCCGCGACCCACGGGAAGCCGGGCAACTGGCGGCATTCGTGCAGGGCGTGGGCTTTTTGATCAATGCTGTGTCGCCATGGATGACCGGCTGGCTGCGCGAACTCACTGGCAGTTTTGTCAGCGCCTGGGTGGTGCTGGCCGTGACGGTGATCGCGATGCTGGTGGTGACCCGGGTCTTCAGCCCGGCCACCTACCGCAGCGCCACCGTCCCTGGCTAGAAGTCGTAGCGCGCCAGGTGCACGATGAACACACCGTCACCGGTTGGGAGCTGTTCGGGCGCAGGGCGATTCGCCAGGGGCAGTGGAAGGCGGTGTACATCCCCGGGCCCTTGGGGCCGGCGACCTGGCAGCTGTATGACTGGGGCAGGGATCCTGGGGAGATCCATGATCTGGCGTCGAGCCAGCCGGGCTTAGGTTATTTAGTGCCTGGGAGGGCCCTTTCGCGAGCAAGCCCGCTCCCACATTTGACCGAGTACATTCTTTGGAATGTGGTCGGATGTGGGAGCGGGCTTGCTCGCGAAAGGGCCGCTACAGGCACCGCCTACCCCTGCGCCATCTCCCGCAACCGCAGCACATCGAGTATCTCAATCTCCCCATACCCCAACCGCACAACGCCCTGCTCTTGCAACGCCTTGAGCAGCGCATTGGTGGTCTGGCGCGACACACCCAGCATCGCCGCCAAATCCTCTTGCGCCAATTGCACCACACGCCGCGAGCCGTCGATCTCGCCATAACCCTCGGCAATCATCCACAACCGATGGGCCACCCGCACCGACGCGGGCGCAAGGCTCAACTGCTCGATATTGATAAAGGTCAGCCGCAACTTCTGGCTCATCAGCAAGGCCATGTCCCGCCAATAGGCCGGGCTTTGCGCAAGCAAGTGCAGGATCGCCGACTGCGGGACCTGCAACAGCGTGCAAGGCCCGACCGCACAAGCGTCGTGGGTGCGTGGCAGACCGTCGAACACGGCGATTTCGCCAAACCAGAAAGGCGCTTGCGCCAGGCTCAACAACGCTTCCTTGCCCTGCTCGTTCACCGCGCTGATGCGCAGGCTGCCATCGAGCACCGCATACAAGCCGCACGGTGGGTCGCCGCGCTTGAACAGCACCTGCCCCGCCGCCAGCTGCCGCACGCGGGCGTTGGCCAGCAAGCTATGCTGCAAGGGAGCAGGCAGATGGCGGTACCAGTGGCCGCTGGACAGGCGCCCATGCCAAGACTCTGCGTCCATGAGAACTCCAAAGATTGTCGCCCAGTTGACAGTTTGTCGCAGTCCTACAGGGCATGATCAAGCATCCTACAGGAGGAATAACAATGAAAAGCCTCGTCGACCATCTGAGCCAATACGCCGCCTACCACCGCGACCCGCGCAACATCGCCAGCCACTTTATCGGCATCCCCATGATCGTGGTGGCCGTCGCCGTGCTGCTGTCACGCCCCGAATGGCAAGTGGCCGGCCTGTGGCTGTCACCGGCGGTGCTGCTGGCACTGTTTTCTGCGGGGTTCTACCTGCGCCTGGAACTGGCGCTGGGGGTGTTGATGAGCGTGCTGATGGGCCTGTCGGTGTGGGCCGGGCATGTGCTGGCGGCGCAAAGCACGCTGGTGTGGCTCAGCAGTGGTATCGGCCTGTTTGTGCTGGGCTGGGTGATCCAGTTTGTCGGCCACTACTACGAGGGGCGCAAGCCTGCGTTCGTCGATGACGTGTCCGGGCTGATCGTGGGGCCGTTGTTTGTGGTGGCGGAGCTGGCGTTTCTGCTGGGGTTGCGCCATGAGCTCAAGCGGCAGATTGAAGAGCGGGCGGGGCCGGTGCGCGCGCGTCACAAGAACGCCACGGTCTGAGAAGCACCGGTAATCCAAATGTGGGAGCGGGCTTGCTCGCGAAAGCGGTGGTTCAGTCGGTACATCCAGTGACTGACACTGCGCGTTCGCGAGCAAGCCCGCTCCCACAGATTTTTTGCAATTTTTTAAGCCTTTTGCCAGACCTTGGGCTTGAAGAACAACGTCTCGCCCCGCGCCAGCCCGGTCAGGCTGTCGTGATCCTTCACCACTTCCGCTTCGATCAGTTCGCTCTGGCCTTCGACCTTCAGCGTGACCCGCGTGGTGGCGCCCAGCGGGCGGATATCGCGCACTTGCGCGGCATGGTGGCCTTCCAGTTCATGGCGTGACAACGACACTTCGTGGGGGCGGAACAGCAGGTGCTGGTCTTCACCCAGGTGCAGGCGGTTGGAGTCGCCGAGGAAGTGATAGACGAAATCGCTGGCCGGGTTTTCGTAGACGTCGCCCGGGGAGCCGATCTGCTCGATCACGCCTTTGTTCATCACCACGATGCGGTCGGCGACTTCCATGGCTTCTTCCTGGTCGTGGGTCACGAACACCGAGGTCAGGTTGATGTCCTCGTGCAGGCGTGCCAGCCAGCGGCGCAGTTCCTTGCGGACCTTGGCGTCCAGGGCGCCGAAAGGCTCGTCGAGCAGCAGTACCTTGGGCTCCACCGCCAGGGCACGGGCCAGGGCGATCCGCTGGCGCTGGCCGCCGGAGAGTTGTTCCGGGTAGCGATCCGACAGCCAGTCCAGTTGCACCATGTTCAGCAGTTCGTGGACCTTGGCGGCGATCTGGGTTTCGTTCGGGCGCTGGTTCTTCGGCTTCATGCGCAGGCCGAAGGCGACGTTGTCGAACACGGTCATATGGCGGAACAGCGCGTAGTGCTGGAACACAAAGCCGACGTTGCGATCACGCACATCGTGGCCGGACACGTCTTCACCGTGGAACACGATGCTGCCGGCATCCGGGGTTTCCAGGCCGGCAATGATGCGCAGCAAGGTGGTCTTGCCGCAGCCGGAGGGGCCAAGCAAAGCCACCAGCTCGCCACTCTGGATATCCAGGTTGATGCTGTCCAGGGCCTTGAAGGCGTTGAAGTTCTTGCTGACGTTACGGACTTCGATCGACATGACTTATTCCTCAGCCGCACCGGCGCGCAGGCGGTTAATACGGTTCTCGCTCCACTGCTTGAGCAGCAGGATGAAGAGCGCCAGGATCAGCAACAGACTCGCCACCGCAAACGCGGCGACGTGGTTGTATTCGTTGTAGAGAATCTCGACGTGCAGCGGCAGGGTGTTGGTCACGCCGCGAATGTGCCCGGACACCACCGACACCGCGCCAAACTCACCCATCGCCCGCGCGGTACACAGCACCACGCCGTAGATCAGGCCCCACTTGATGTTGGGCACGGTGACATGCCAGAACATCTGCCAGCCATTGGCGCCCAGCAGGCGTGCGGCTTCTTCTTCCTGGGTGCCCTGCTCCTGCATCAGCGGGATCAGTTCACGGGCCACGAACGGCACGGTGACGAAGATCGTCGCCAGCACGATGCCCGGCAAGGCGAAGACGATCTGGATATCGTGATCCTGCAGCCACGGGCCGAAGAACCCCTGGGCACCGAACATCAGCACATAGACCAGGCCGGCGATGACCGGCGAGACCGAGAACGGCAGGTCGATCAGGGTCACCAGCATGCTTTTGCCACGGAATGAGTACTTGCTCACGCACCAGGCCGCACTGACGCCGAATACCAGGTTGAGCGGCACCGAAATCAGCACCGCAATCACCGTCAGCTTCAAGGCCGACAGCGCGTCGGGCTCGAAGATCGCGGCAAAGAACGCGCCCAGGCCGAGCTTGAGGCCCTGGGACACCACGATAAACAGCGGCAACAGCAAAAACAGGGCGAAGATCAGCCAGCCAAGGCCGATCAGGATGCGTCGCGACACCGCACTGCCACGGCGGGCAGCGTTGGCCGAAGACGCGGCGGAAATAGACGATTGGGACATGTTCCGCGCCTCCTTATGGGTGTTCGATGCGCCGCTGCAACAGGTTGATCAGCAGCAGCAGGACAAAGGAAACCACCAGCATCAGCACGCCGATGGAGGTAGCGCCGGTGTAGTCGTATTGGTCGAGCTTGACCATGATCAGCAGCGGCAGGATCTCGGTTTTCATCGGCATGTTGCCGGCGATGAAAATCACCGAACCGTACTCACCCACACCTCGGGCGAACGCCAGGGCGAACCCGGTCAGCCAGGCCGGCAGCAGCGCCGGCACGAGGATGTAGCGAAACACCTGCCAGGGCTTGGCGCCCAGGCAGGCGGCGGCTTCTTCGATTTCCCGGGGGATATCGGCCAGCACCGGCTGCACCGTACGCACCACGAAAGGCAGCGTGACGAAGGTCAGGGCCAGGGTGATGCCCAGCGGGGTATAGGCGATCTTGAAGCCCATGTCGGTGGCGAACTGGCCGACCAGGCCGGACGGCGCGTACAGCGCAGTCAGCGCAATACCGGCCACGGCGGTGGGCAGGGCAAACGGCAGGTCGATCATCGCGTCGATGATCTTGCGCCCGGGGAAGGTGTAGCGCACCAGCACCCACGCCAGCAGCGTACCGATCACGCCGTTGATCAGCGCGGCATACAGGGCGGTACTGAAGCTCAACTTCAAGGCTGCCCAGACCCGCGGCGCCGAGATGATGGCCCAGAACTGATCCCAGGTGAGTTGGGCGGCGTGGACGAACATGGCCGCCAGCGGTATGAGCACAATCAGGCTGAGGTACACCAAGGTGTAGCCCAGCGTCAGCCCGAAGCCGGGTATGACGGGGGAGATACGACGCGACATAAAAGTCCTTGGTTAACAGTTCAATACCACTGCAGGAACGAACTCATGTGGGAGCGGGCTTACTCGCGAAAGCGGTGTGCCAGTCAACGCATTTAGTGACTGACATACCGCTTTCGCGAGCAAGCCCGCTCCCACACAAGCCGCATTCCACAGGGAGGCCGTGTTGGTTATTGGGCAGTGTAGATCTGGTCGAACACGCCACCGTCGTTGAAGAATTTCGGTTGGGCAGTTTTCCAGCCGCCGAAGTCTTTGTCGATAGTCACCAGCTCCAGTTTCGGGAACTGCTGGGCGTACTTGGCGGCCACATCCTTGTCACGCGGGCGGTAGAAGTTCTTCGCCGCGATTTCCTGGCCAGCCGGGCTGTACAGGTGGTTGAGGTACGCCGTAGCGATTTCGGTGTTGCCCTTTTTCTCGGCGTTCTTGTCGACCACTGCCACGGGCGGCTCGGCGAGGATCGACAGGGACGGCACGATGATGTCGAACTTGTCAGCGCCGCCATCTTCCTTGAGGGCCAGGAACGCTTCGTTTTCCCAGGCCAGCAACACGTCACCCTGACCGTTGTTGACGAAGGTGATGGTCGAACCGCGCGCACCGGTGTCGAGGATCGGCACGTGCTTGAACAGCGCTTTCACGTATTCCTGGGCCTTGGCTTCGCTGCCACCGGCCTTGAGGCCATAGGCCCAGGCGGCGAGGAAGTTCCAGCGGGCGCCGCCGGAGGTTTTCGGGTTCGGCGTGATCACCGAGACGTCGTTCTTGATCAAGTCGCCCCAGTCCTTGATGCCCTTGGGGTTGCCCTTGCGCACCAGGAACACGATGGTCGAGGTGTATGGCGTGCTGGCTTCGGGCAGGCGGGTCTGCCAGTTCTCTGGCAGGGTCTTGCCCAGCTTGGCGATTTCGTCGATGTCGCCGGCCAGGGCCAGGGTCACCACGTCGGCGCGCAGGCCGTCGATCACCGCCCGGCCCTGCTTGCCCGAACCACCGTGGGATTGCTGGATCTTGACGTTGTCGCCAGGGTGCGCCTTTTTCCAGAAACTGGTGAATTCGGCGTTGTACTCCTGGTACAGCTCACGGGTCGGATCGTAGGAAACGTTAAGCAGCTCGTAATCCTTGGCCACTGCGGAACCGGCAAACACGGCGCTGGCCAGGGCGGCCAGGGCGTAACGGCGAATCGACGACATAGACAAGCTCCTGAAATTCTTGGGTGTTGGCTTTTCTTATAAGTACGGGTCCTGCAATCGAAGCGCCGTCTTGGCTCAGCTCGTTTTGTTGCCCGGGCTCTGCAAGCGGAATTTCTCTTTACGTTCGATCTGCACCACTTGGGCGTTGTGTACGGTGATTTCCACTGCGCCGAAACGCAGGTCACGCAATGCGCTTTGGATCTCGCGCAAAATGGCTGCTTCGTCCTGGCCGTCGACGCTGCGTAGAGATGCGCTCATGGTCGTGCTCCTGAAATGAGAAGTGCCTGGCAGTGGCGGCACTGCTTGCGGCGTGAGAGCGATAGTAGATAAGCGCTGATATTCTTAAAAATACTATTTAAGAATGTTTATATAACCAGAAAGAATTTTCAGGCAGGACACGACGTTAAGGCGTGCGCAGATAAAAATGTGGGAGCGGGCTTGCCCGCGATGACGGAGTGTCAGCCAGTAAATCTGGCACTGATACACCGCTATCGCGGGCAAGCCCGCTCCCACATTTTTTATTGCATTCCAACCCCGGAGGGTGGGGTTAGTGGATGGCGGGGGCCAGGGCCCAATCAATCTCTGCCGCCAGCATCGGCCGGCCAAACCAGTAGCCCTGGCCCAGGTCGCATTGGTGATTCAACAGGAACCGTGCCTGTTCCATCTGCTCGATACCCTCGGCTTGCACCTGCATACCCATGCTCTGCGCCAGGGCGATGACCACCCGCACAATCGCCGCATCGTCTTCATCCCACGGCAGGCCGGCGACGAAGCCCTGGTCGATTTTCAGCTTCTGCACCGGCAACCGCTTGAGGCGCAGCAGTGACGAATAGCCAGTGCCGAAGTCGTCGATGGCCAGGCTCAGGCCCAGTTCGCGCAGGCGGTGCAGTTGTTCCAGGGCCACTTCCGGGTCGTCCATCACTGCGCTTTCGGTGACTTCCAGTTCCAGCTTCGCCGGGTCCAGGCCGGTGTCGTGCAGCACCTTGGCCACCTGCTCGTACAATTCGTGGCGGGCAAACAGGCGGCTGGAGATATTGACCGCCATAAAGGACAGGTTCTTGCCGTCTGCCAGCCACTGGCACATCTGGCGACAGGCCTGCTCCATGACCCAGCCGTCAATCTCGGCGATCAACCCGGTGCGTTCGGCAATCGGGATAAATTCTGCCGGTGACACCAGGCCGCGCAGCGGGTGCTGCCAGCGCACCAGGGCTTCCACACCAATCATCCGGCTGGTTTGCAGGTCGTGGACCGGCTGGTAGTAGACTCGCAACTCTTGCTGATCGAGGGCGCGACGCAGCTCATTGCCGATCTCGATCCGGTGCTGGGCGTGGGCTGTCAGTTCCTCGGTGTACAGGGCGTAGCCTTCGCGCCCGGAACTCTTGGCCTTGAACAACGCGGAGTCGGCGTTGCGCAGCAACTGTTCGGCACTCAGGGCATCGCTGGGGAACAGGCTGATGCCAATACTGACGCTGACAAACAGCTGGTGGCCGTTGAACACGAACGGCTGCTTCATGCCGTCAATGATGCGCTGGGCCAGGGCGGCCGCCTGGACCACCTGTGGACAACTTTCCGCCAGCACCGCGAACTCATCGCCACCCAGGCGCGCCAAAGTCACGCCGGGACCGAACAAGCCCTGCAGGCGCTCGCCCACGGCCTTGAGCAACTGGTCGCCGACGTTATGACCCAGGCTGTCGTTGATGATCTTGAAGTGGTCCAGATCCAGCATCAACAGCGCACAGCCACGCTTGTGAATCTGCGCCGAGGCCAGCGCCTGCTCGGCGCGGTCGGTGAACAGCAGGCGGTTGGGCAGGTCGGTCAACGGGTCGTGGTGGGCCAGGTGCGCCAGTTCGTGCTCGGAGTGCTTGATGGCACTGATGTCAGAAAACACCGCCACGTAATGGCTGACCTGGCCCTGGTCATCATGGATGACACGGATGGTTTGCCACTGTGGATAAATTTCCCCGCTTTTACGCCGGTTCCAGATCTCGCCGCTCCACTCGCCCTCTTGGTTGAGCGCGCGAAACATCTGCTCATAAAAGTCCGGCGAATGGCGCCCGGACTTGAACAGGCTCGGCTGGCGGCCCATCACGTCTTCCACCTGGTAACCGGTGATTTCAATAAACGCGCGGTTGACGTGGACTATCTGCCCGCGGGCGTCGGTGACCAGCACCCCTTCGCGGGTGCAATCGAACACCGCCGCCGCCTGGCGCAGGCGCTCGCGGTTTTCCGTCAAGGGTTGCTGGATGCGATGGTTGCGGGCGCTGCGGGCGCACAACAGGAAAATAAACAGGGCGCTGAGGGTCACCCACAGGTAGCCGCGCAGTATCTGCCAGTGAATCATTTCCTTGGGTTCATCAATAAAATTGATAAATACCTGCTGACTGAGCTGTATCCACAAGACCGAAAGCAACAAGTACACCAGCCCTGCACGCAGGGCACCTCGGTATGAAAGCAGCATATGACTAGTAATCCTTACTAAAAAACAGAATCGCCTTACAGAATCTGCGGATTATAGGACAAGTAACATCTCGTCACTCCTATCTGAAAGGGTGACTGGTTTTATCTGTAGGCTAAGTGATAATGCGTCAGCTGTTCTTATCTTTATCTGAGGGCCATACAGCCTATGTGGTACAACGGTTTTCTTGACTTGTCAGCCTGGCAACTGGTGGCAGTCACTCTGTTGATGACCCACGTGACCATTATCGGTGTCACGGTCTATCTACACCGCTATTCAGCCCACCGCTCCCTGGAGCTCAATGCTGGCCTGAAACACTTCTTCCGCTTCTGGCTGTGGTTGACCACGGCGCAGAATACCCGCGAATGGACCGCTATCCACCGCAAACACCACGCCAAGTGCGAAACCGTCGACGATCCCCACAGCCCGGTGATCAAGGGCCTGTCCACGGTCCTGCGCAAAGGAGCCGAGTTGTACCGCGCCGAGGCGGAAAACCCCGAGACCCTGCGCATCTACGGCAAGAACTGCCCGGACGACTGGATCGAACGCAAGCTCTATACCCGCTATCCGCTGCTGGGCGTGGCCCTCATGGGCGTTATCGACGTGCTGCTGTTCGGCACCATCGGCATCACCATCTGGGCGATCCAGATGATGTGGATCCCGTTCTGGGCCGCCGGTGTGATCAACGGCCTGGGGCATGCCATCGGTTATCGCAACTTCGAATGCCGCGACGCGGCGACCAACCTGGTGCCGTGGGGCATCATCGTCGGTGGCGAAGAGCTGCATAACAATCATCACACCTACCCCAACTCCGCCAAACTGTCGGTGAAGAAGTGGGAATTCGACCTGGGCTGGGCCTGGATCCAAGTGTTCAGCTTCCTGCGCCTGGCCAAGGTGCAGCGCGTGGCGCCGATTGCCCATCGGGTGGAAGGCAAGGGCCACCTGGACATGGACACCGCCATGGCGATCCTCAACAACCGCTTCCAGATCATGGCCCAGTACCGCAAGTTGGTGATTGCGCCGCTGGTCAAGCAAGAACTGGAGAAGGTCGATCATTCGGTACGCCACCAGTTCCACCGGGCCAAGCGCCTGCTGTCACGGGAAACCAGCCTGCTGGATGAGCGTCACCATGTGCGCATCCAGAGCATGCTGGAGCACAGCCAGGCCTTGAAGGTGATCTACGAAAAGCGCCTGGCGCTGCAACAGATCTGGCTCAAGACCAGCAGCAACGGGCATGACATGCTCGCGGCCATCAAGGAGTGGGTGCACGAGGCCGAGGCCAGCGGGATCCAATCCCTGCGCGACTTTGCCCACCAGTTGAAAACCTACTCGTTGCGCCCCGCAAACGCCTAGGTGTTGCAGGAGCCGGGAGGACACCCAGTCCTTACCGGCTCCACAGTTTTTTGGCGCCATTTCACAGTCACCGAACATTCCCTCTCAATCGCGACTGATAACGGAACTTAGCTGCAATTCCCCTCTCTCAAACAACACTTCGCCATCCTGGCGGGCCTTGTTTTGACTGCTGTTCAATGCTGCGGCATGTCCAGAGAGAATTGTGCCGATGGTCCACGAAACGGACTCCCCGATCCCCACCACGCCTGACTCAACGGATACGTCCCGGCCGGCTGCCGCTACCTTGCTGGCGTTGATGCATGCCCAGGGCGAAGTGGAGCGTCTGAGCCAGCGTGAACAGCTGTTGAGCTCGCTGCTGGTCAGTGTGAACGCCGTGCTCTGGGCCATCGAGTGGGAGACCCGCCGCGTGCTGTATGTAAGCCCGGCCTATGAGCGCATCTTCGGACGCTCGGCCAGCCTACTGTTGGCCGAGCACCGTGGCTGGCGCGACAGTATCCACCCCGAAGACCAGCATTACGCCGAGCACAGCCTGGCCCAGGTGCTGGAGCTGGGGGCGGTCGAGAATCGCCAGTACCGCATCATCACCGCAGACGGGCAGATCCGCTGGCTCAGCGACAAGTGCTTCACCAACCAACAGGCCACCCCAGGGAAACCGTTGATTGTGGTGGGCATCGCTGAGGACATCACCGAAAAAAAGCACCTGGAGCTCGAGCTGCAGCGCCTGGCCACCACCGACGTGCTAACCCGCAGCAGCAACCGTCGCCATTTCTTCGAGTGCGCCCATCACGAATTCGAACGTGCCTGCACCCAAGGCCTGCCCCTGGCCTTCCTGTTGCTGGATATAGATAACTTCAAGGCCATCAACGACACCTACGGCCACCTGGAGGGCGATCAGGTGTTATTGCGTATTGCCGAGAGCGGCCGCGGGGTATTGCGCCGTGGCGACCTGTTCGGGCGCATTGGCGGCGAAGAATTTGCTGCGGTGCTGCCAGGATGCGAACCGGAAAGGGCCATGCAGGTCGCCGAACGCCTGGGGCAGGAAGTGCGCCAACTGGAGTTCAGCCATGACGGCCGGTTTTATGGCGTGACCGTCAGCCAGGGCCTGGCCAGCCTCACCGCCGCAGATGCAACCCTGGACAGCCTGTTCGCCCGGGCTGATGCGGCCATGTATGAAGCCAAGCGCCAGGGCAAGAACCGGGTGATTGTCGGCTGAATGCCTGCCCTTTCACGGCCCTAAAAAATAGCGCCTGGACCACCGCCATCGCGGGCAAGCCCGCTCCCACAGGGGATCTCGACCAGGCTGGGAATTCTGAATACCCCACAAACCCCATGTGGGAGCTCGACCAGGCTGGGAGTTCTGGATACTCCACAAACCCCATGTGGGAGCTCGACCAGACTGGGAATTCTGGATACCCCACAAACCCCATGTGGGAGCTCGACCAGGCTGGGAATTCTGGATACCCCACAAACCCCATGTGGGATCTCGACCAGGCTGGGAATTCTGGATACCCCGCAAACCTCATGTGGGAGCTCGACCAGGCAGGGAGTTCTGGACACACCACAAATCAAATGTGGGAGTTGTCGAGCTTTAGCGAGGCTACGATGGCGGCGGCACATTCAGCATTGTTGCTGCCAGACACAGCGCCTACCCAGGCTTGCGGATGCGCGTCAGCTCTGCAAACCCGACCTTGAGCAACCTCGCCGTCTTGCCCTTGGCTAACGCCTCGACCCCTTCATGCTCGGTCAGCCCTGCCAGTTGCGCCGCGATGTTCATCACCAGCGCCTCACGGGAATACACCCCGCCTTCCAGGGAGTAGGTCGCCGCGATCAGTTGGCGCAGCTCCAGGGGCAAGCGCCAGCGCGTGCGCAGCGCCGAGCCATAGCTGGCGCCAAAGGTGGACAATGACTCGCCAATCAACGCCTCATCCAGTTCACCACCGCCCTGGCGCCACTCCTGCAAGCTGCGCAGCAGGGCCAGGTCGCCCAACCGATGGAGAATACCGGCGCTGTAACAGCGTTCGTGTTCAAGATCGAGCATGCGCGCCAGTGAACGACCGTATTGCGCAGTCCGCTGGGACAACTGCCAATAACGCTCAGCGTATTCCATCAGGCTGGCATCGCTGAGGATCACGTTGTGCTTGAGGGCCAGGCCGAGGATCAGGTTCATGCTCTGCCCGGCGGCCAGTTTGTGCAGCGCCATGGACAGGGTCTGCACCGGTGTGCCGTGCTGGCCGGCGCTGTTGGCGGCGGCGATCAGCACCGCGGTGATCTGTGGATCAACCTTGACCTGCTCTTCCAACTGCTCGAGATCCAGCCCCTGCGGCGTGAGGCTGCGTTGCACAGCCGCCTTGACGTCAACCCGCAGCGGCGCGCCGTCCGACAGCTCGCGACGCTGCTCCAGGAACACCGGCAAGGACATGCCCGCCGCCAGGACGGGGGGCTCGCAATACACCGTTTCGCCTTCGTTGAGCAACAAATCCTGCAGGCGTTGCGTAAGACCCTCCATGTTCAGTGGCTTGGTCAGGTAGGCGGTGGGCGCCAGCGGCAGTGCCTCGCGCACGCTGGCGCCGTCATTGCGTGTACTGAGCAGGATAAACGGCAACACGGGCACCCGCCGACGCTGACGCACACTGCGCAACAGGCTCAGGCCGTCAACGCCCGGCAGCTCCCAATCGGCAATGATCAAATCGTAGGGTTTGTCTCGCAGCAGCTCGGCGGCGTGCTGCCCGTCGGCGCACACATCCAGCCGCGCGTCGCAGCGCACATTCAACAACACCTGCTTGAGCAGATCCCGCGACCAGGGGTCGGGCTCGGCAATCAGCACACGGGGCACAGCAGGTAAATCAACAGCAGTCATGCAGCACGCTCCATCGGCAATCCCTGCACATTAGACAAAGGAAGCACCTGCGTACAAGGAACAAGGCCTGAATAGGTGCATAGCCCACAAAAAAACCCGCCGAAGCGGGTTTTTTCGATCCAGCCAACCTGCGCTTACAGCTCGGAGAAGCACTCTTCGATGATCGCCAAACCTTTGTCCAACTGCTCGTCCGGCGAGGTCAGCGGGACCAGCACGCGCAACACGTTGCCGTAGGTGCCGCACGACAGCAGGATCAGGCCCTTGTCACGCGCCTTGGCAACCACTGCGGCCACCGCAGCAGCGTTCGGCTTGTGGCTGTCGCCGTCCTCGAACAGCTCGACCGCGATCATCGCGCCCAGGGCACGCACTTCGCCGATCACCGGGTACTTGGCCTGGATGGCTTTCAGGCCAGTGACCAGACGCTCGCCAACAGCCTTGCAGCGGTCCAGCAGGTGCTCTTCTTCGAACACTTCCATCACGGCCAGGGCCGCGGCGCACGCGATCGGGCTACCGGCATAGGTGCCACCCAGGCCACCTGGGGCAATGGCGTCCATGTATTCGGCCTTGCCGCACACGCCAGCCAACGGGAAGCCGCCCGCGATGGATTTGGCAAAGGTGGTCAGGTCGGCAGCAACGCCCATCTGCTCCATGGCAAAGAAGGTCCCGGTACGGCCGGCACCGGTTTGCACTTCGTCGGCGATCAGCAGGATGCCGTGCTTGTCGCACAGTTCGCGCAGGCGCTTCATGAAGGCTTTAGGCGCGACATAGAAACCGCCCTCGCCCTGTACCGGCTCGATGATGATGGCAGCGATATCACGCGGCTCGGCATCGTTCTTGAAGATGCGTTCGATGCTGGCGATGGAGTCGTCGATGCTCACGCCGTGCAACTCATTCGGGTACAGCGCACGGAAGATACCGCCTGGCATCAGGCCCATGCCAGCGGAGTACGGCACGACCTTGCCGGTCAGGCCCAGGGTCATCATGGTGCGGCCGTGGTAAGCGCCGGTGAAGGCGATCACGCCGGCACGGCCAGTCGCGGCACGCGCAATTTTCACGGCGTTTTCCACGGCTTCGGAACCGGTGGTGACCAGCAGGGTTTTCTTGGCGAAATCACCTGGCACCTTGGCGTTAACTTTTTCGCACAGCTCCACGTACGGCTCGTAGGCCAGGACCTGGAAGCAGGTGTGGGTCAGCTTGCTCAACTGCTCGGTCACGGCCGCGATGATTTTCGGGTGCAGGTGACCGGTGTTCAGTACGGCGATGCCGCCGGCGAAGTCGATAAACTCGCGACCTTCAACGTCAGTCACGGTGGCGTTCTTCGCGGATTCGGCGAAGATAGGGTGAATCTGGCCAACACCGCGCGGTACAGCGGCTTCGCGGCGTTTCATCAAGGAAGCGTTGGTCTTGTTGCTCATAAAGTCCTCATTCGCCACTCATCGGGTGGCGTGGTCCAAGGAATACGTGACGGGGAGGCAACTACGGCAGCATGCGATGATCGACTGCCACAGCTTTCCCGGCCACTTCGAATAACGGTTTGAAGCACGCAAAGGGACAGCGCTCTCGTGCCCTTTGCGTTTGCAGCGATACCTTGCCGGTTAGATACCCAGGCAGAGGTATTTGATTTCCAGGTAATCCTCGATGCCGTACTTGGAGCCTTCACGG
Source organism: Pseudomonas sp. FP2294 (assembly GCF_030687625.1). Taxonomy (NCBI): domain Bacteria; kingdom Pseudomonadati; phylum Pseudomonadota; class Gammaproteobacteria; order Pseudomonadales; family Pseudomonadaceae; genus Pseudomonas; species Pseudomonas sp. FP2294. The sequence continues at coordinate 195,439 of NZ_CP117441.1, read as the reverse complement.
CCCAGGCCCGACGCCTTGATACCGCCGAACGGCGCCACTTCGTTGGAGATCAGCCCGGTGTTGACGCCGACCATGCCGTATTCCAGGGCCTCGGCCACACGGAACACACGGCCCAGGTCGCGGGCATAGAAGTAGGAGGCCAGGCCAAATTCGGTGTCGTTAGACATCGCGATCACTTCGGCTTCGTCTTTGAAGCGGAACAACGGCGCCAGCGGGCCGAAGGTTTCTTCCTTGGCCACGGCAGCGTTTTTCGGCACGTTGGTGAGGATGGTCGGCTCGAAGAAGTTGCCTTCCATAACCTTACCGCCCGCCAACAGGGTCGCACCTTTGCTCAAGGCATCGGCGATGTGTTCCTGGACCTTGGCCACGGCTTTTTCGTCGATCAGCGGGCCAGTCGTGGTGCCTTCTTCCAGACCGTTGCCGATCTTCAATTTGGCTACGGCCACTTTGAGTTTTTCAGCGAACGCGTCGTACACCGAATCCTGGATGTACAGACGGTTGGCGCACACGCAGGTCTGGCCGTTGTTGCGGTACTTGGAAATGATCGCGCCTTCGACGGCCTTATCCAGGTCGGCGTCGTCGAACACGATGAACGGCGCGTTGCCGCCCAGTTCCAGGGAAACTTTCTTGATGTCCTTGGCGCATTCGGCCATCAACTGGCGACCGATTTCGGTCGAGCCGGTGAAGGACAATTTACGCACGGTCGGGTTGCTGGTCAGCTCGCTGCCGATATCGCCAGCGCTGCCGGAGACCACACTGAACACGCCGTTTGGAATCCCGGCACGCTGGGCCAGCTCAGCCAGGGCAAACGCCGAGAACGGGGTTTGCGACGCAGGCTTGAGGACCATGGTGCAACCGGCAGCCAGGGCCGGGCCGGCTTTACGGGTGATCATCGCGGCCGGGAAGTTCCACGGCGTGATGGCGGCGGTGACGCCGATCGGCTGCTTCATCACGATCAGGCGCTTGTCTGGCTGATGGCCAGGGATCACGTCCCCGTAGATACGCTTGGCCTCTTCGGCGAACCACTCGATAAACGAAGCGGCGTAGACGATTTCGCCCTTGGCTTCGGCCAGCGGCTTGCCCTGCTCCAGGGTCATCAGACGCGCCAGGTCATCCTGGTTCTCGATGATCAGCTCGAACCAGCGACGCAGCTTGTTTGCACGGTCCTTGGCAGTCAGTGCGCGCCAGGCCGGCAAAGCCTTGTCGGCGGCTTCGATGGCACGACGGGTTTCGGCGGCGCCCATCTTCGGCACGGTGCCCAGGATCTCGCCAGTCGCGGGGTTGTTGACCTTGATCGTTTGACCGTTGTCCGCATCGACCCAAGCGCCATCTATAAAGGCTTGCTGGCGGAACAACTGGGTGTCTTTAAGCTGCATGTCGGCTTTCCTTAACAGCACCGCGCGCGCGCGGGGCAAATTAGAGTTGTTGAAAGGCGCCTCGAAGGCTGCCGTCAGGGAAATCAGTCACTGGGCGCAAGCTGAAACATCGCGCACGGGAGACAGAGCGTTTGAAATCTCAAACGAATCCTAGGATCAATGGGGGGGCAGGGCAATAGTCTGTTCGAAAAAAAGAACGAAAACGGCGCATTAGCCGAATTATTCTGACAGGCGCACAACAGCCGGATTCAGCGCCAAGGACGCACACCGCCCGGTACAGAGCCTCGCCGCTCCAGAATCCTACCGGCAGACGGCCAAAAACCAGCATGGACGCCCAAGGTCGACATGGGTATGATGGCGCCCGCACAAGCATCCGTAGCTCAGCTGGATAGAGTACTGCCCTCCGAAGGCAGGGGTCGTGGGTTCGAATCCCGCCGGGTGCACCAGATACAGAAAAAAAGCCCCAGGTCGCAAGACCTGGGGCTTTTTTGTGGGCGCTGTCACAAAGACTCTTCTGCCGGCCATATCCAACTAGGCAAAGCGCTTTTGCGTTGTAAGTGGGAGTGCGTAAACTGGCGACGCGGAGAATGCACTACATAAGTTTGTTCTCATTTTGCATCTGGCCGTTAGCTTACTGAGTTGTCACTTCACCGGCCTTGTGAAAGAGCTTGGCGAAGATCATCCACTGGCCATCGACTTTCATCAAGTTCAAGTAGTCGACCATGACGTTATTGAATAGGCGCAAACGCACTTTAACGATGGCCATTTCCGCAGACATCACATCAATCATCAACACTTCATCAAGTTGTGGAAAACCACCTTCCTGTGGCGACTGACGGCCTTGAACCATGGCCCTGTACTCATCAAAAGACCGGACGACCACGGTCGAGTCTTGTGCGCTATATAACACGCAACCCCGATGAAAGACCCGATCAAACAGATTCAAATCCTGGGTTTGCAGTACATCAAAGTAGTTTTTCAGAAACGACTGGATTTCATTGATCATGGCGAACAACTCCCGTTTTATTAGCATGACATTATTTAAATAATTAAATCGTCGCTATTATCGGTATCTCGCTCGCTTCACGTATAGCGGCTATTATTAGACTTTTCCGTGAAAGGAATTCACCTATTGAAGCTCCCTCCACTCGCCGCATTGCGCGCCTTCGAGGCTTTGGCCCGGCTGGGCAAGGTGAATTTGGCGGCCGTTGAGCTGCACGTGACCCACAGTGCCGTCAGCCATCAGATTGGCTCTCTTGAAGAGTATTTGGGTATTGCCTTGGTGATGCGCAGCGGACGTTCCCTGGTGTTGACGGAAGAGGGGCGCATTTATGCCTACCAGATCAGGCAGGCGCTGGGTGAAATCGCCGGGGTCACAGAAAAATTTCTGGCGAGAAGCAATTTCCCGCAACTGACCCTGTCGGTGCTGCCCTCCTATGCCATGCACTGGTTATTGCCGCGCTTGCACGGCTTCATGAGTGCCCATCCCGGGCTGCGCCTGAAATTGGAATCGACCATGGCGTTCGCCGGTTTAGAACAGGGCCTGGTCAATTGCGCAATCCGCTTCGGTCACGGCCAATGGCCCGATATGCATTGCGAAACACTGATGAGCGACTCATTGCTGGTGGTCGCTGCTCGCGACTTCAACCACGGTGTATTGCCAGACACGCCGCACGCCATCCTCGAGCAGCCACTGCTGCACGCCAGTGAAAGCTGGGCAACCTGGCTGTGCGCCGCAGGCGTGGAGGGGCAGCGCCCTCACGCCTCGCTGGAGTTTACCGACTCCACCTTGCTGCTCGAAGCGGTACGGCTCGGGCACGGCGTCGCATTGACGCGCCGCTCGATCGCCCATTCACTGATTCAACGTGGGGAGCTGGTCAAACTCACCGACATCGAACCGGCGCATTCTTCGAGCTACTACCTGGTCTGGCCACTGGGGATTAAACGTTCGGCGCAATTAACCTCCCTGCACAGCTGGCTCAAAGACCAAGTCGTGGCGTATCAAGACAGCCTATAAAACCGCTGCCTGTAGCTCTTAGTTCAAACCGCGCCGGGAGCCGCAGATACAGACGAAAAGCCCCAGGTCGCAAGACCTGGGGCTTTTTTATGGGCGCGGGTTCAACGCTTTTGCAACGCCTCCAACCGGGCGGGCAGGTCTTCGTCAGGAAAGCGCTTGTGCAGCGCCAGCAGTTTCTCATCCGCCGCCCTGCTCTCTCCCGCCTCGCGCAGATGCACAATCTCCTCAAGCCCCTGCTCCAGAGACTGCGGTTTGGCGGCTATCTGCTTGCTCATTTTCGCCACGGGCTCATCGGCCATGACCGCCGCCATCTCGGCCTGGACCGACGCGCTGTCAGCCTGTGGTGCCATCGCCATACGGGCCATGGGCGCGGGGGCGGCGGGGGCAGACAGTGCCTGCGGCGGTGGCGCAGCGGCATATTCGGCGGCTTCGGGCAGGTCGATATCAGGTACTGGCGAGCGCATTACCACGCCAATCATCAGTGCGACCCCGGCCACGGTGGCAAACGCCATCTGCCAGCGTGGTCGTTGGCAAGCTTGCAGCCAGCGTTGCCACAGGTTTGGCCCGGGAGCCGGTGCTTCGCGGCGGGCGGCGGCGAGGATGAAGGCGTCGAGGGACGCAGGCGGCTCGCTGGCGCTGTGTTGGCGAAAGTGCTGGATCAGCCCTTCGTCAGTCGGATCCTGGGGGTGTCGGGAGTCAGTCATACGGGTACCTCCTCGGCCAGCAGCCGACGCAATTTCTGCTGGGCGTAACGCAAGCGGCTTTTTACCGTTTCCAGTGGGCTGCCGGTCAGGGCGGCGATTTGCGGCAGTTCCAGGTCGCCGTGCAGGCGCAGCATAAACACTTCGCGCTGGTCTTCGGGCAGGTCTTGCAACGCTGCATCGAGACGACCCTGGTCGCGGCTCAGGCTCAGTTGCTGCTCGGGGCCGGAGCCGGCGTCGGGCTGGGCGTGCAGTTGTTCGTCGTAGCTGTCGTGCAGCGGGTTGTGGATGCCGTGCTTGCGCCAATGGTCGATCAGGCGGTTGCGGGCAATCTGGAACAGCCAGGTACGAAAACTCGCGCGGCCTTGTGGCTGGGTAGTGCTGCGGATCAGGCTGAGCCAGGTGTCCTGGTAGATTTCCTCAGCCAGTTCGGCCTTGTTGCAGAGGCCCACGAGAAACCGGTAAAGGCCCTGGCGGTGCCGGGCATAAAGGATTTCGAAGGCGCCTGCATCGCCGCTGCGGTAGCGGGCCAGCAGCGATTCGTCGCTGGGTGGATCATCTGGTACGGCCATGTTAAGTGGCGAACTCCTTTCGATGGATCACTGCAGATTACCTGTGGGAGCCGGGCAAGCCAGCTCCCACATTAGAGCTGTATCGTGTGCAAGATCAGTGTTTGAGGCTCTGGGCCAGTTCCACCAACTGTACAAATTCATTACGCAGGCCGTAGGGATCAACACCGCGGGCCGAGCGGGCCAGGGCGGCGGTGTCTTTTAGGCTCATGCTGCCAGTGTAGCGGCCATCGCCCTTGAGCTGTTGGGCGAAGGCGGCCACGGCGGCCGAGAAGCGCAGGTCGTCGCTGGGCGTGTGTTGAGCACTCTTGATCGGGTGTTCGATCAGGCGACTGCTGCCACCCGCCGCCGGCTTGTAGCGTACCCGCAACATGGCCAGTTCTGTGGCATTGCCATCGCCAGTCTTGGCCTGGGTATAGCGCAGCGGTTCCAGCCAGCCTTTTGAACCCTTGGGTACGATTTCATACAGCGCTGTCACGGTATGCCCGGCACCGATTTCGCCGGCGTCCACCTTGTCATTGCTGAAATCCTCACGTTTCAAGGCGCGGTTTTCATAGCCCAGCAGGCGATATTCGCTGACCTGGGCCGGGTTGAATTCCACCTGCAGCTTTACATCCCGCGCCACCACGGCCAGGGTCGAGCTGAGTTGCTCCACCAGTACCTTGCGCGCTTCGCGCAGGTTGTCGATATAGGCGTAGTTGCCATCGCCCGCGTCGGCCAGTTGTTCCATCAGGTGTTCGTTGTAGTTGTCCACACCAAACCCCAGGGTGGTCAGGGATACCCCGCTTTTGCGCTGGTCCACGGCCATCTGCTTGAGGCTGTCGAAGTCGCTGATGCCGACGTTGAAGTCACCGTCGGTGGCCAGCAGGATGCGGTTGATACCCTGGTCGATAAACCCTTCGCGGGCCATCTGATAGGCCAGTTCGATGCCCGATGCGCCCGCCGTGGAGCCGCCAGCGGTCAGTTGCTCGATGGCGTTGCGGATTTTTGCCTTGTCGCGCCCGGAGGTGGGCTTGAGCACCACCCGCGACTCGCCGGCATACACCACCAGCGACACGCGGTCCTGATCGCGCAGTTGGTCGACCAGCAGCTTGAGGGTGCTTTTCACCAGCGGCAGGCCTTCGCGGCGGTCCATGGAGCCGGAAACATCCACCAGGAACACCAGATTGGCCGGCGCCAATTCGGCCACCGCACGCTCGGAGGCCTTGATGCCGACGCGCAGCAGGCGCGTGTTGGGGTTCCAGGGGGTGGCGGCGACTTCGGTGGTCACGCCGAACGGTGAGCCATCGCTCGGCAGTGGGTAGTCGTAGGGGAAGTAATTGACCATTTCCTCAAGTCGCACGGCACCTTCGGGTGGCAACTGGCCTTGGTTGAGGAAACGCCTGACATTGGCATAGCTGCCCGTGTCGACATCGACGCTGAAGGTCGAGACCGGGGTTTCGGCAACGCTGTGCACCGGGTTGTCCGGCAGGTTTTGATACTGCTCACGCGGCTCGGCGCGGTACTCCATCGCCACGGCGTCATGCATGGCCATCGGTGCCGGCATCGCCATTCTTTTGAGCATGGCGCCCTGAGCCTGGACAGGCGCGCTTTGCAGTTCGGGGACGGCAGCCGCTTCGGGCGCCTTGGCCTCGTCACGGGATGACAGCCCACACCCGGCAAGTGCCACCAGCAAGGTCACGGCAAAGCCCTGGGCAGCGGGGCGCAGGAGGAGAAGAGGATGGGACATGGGCTGAACCTCGTGTGTGAATGATGCGTTCACAAGGTCAGACGTAGGAGCGTCGGGATTCGGGTTAGCGTCTGGTCACTCAACCTGTGTGGGAGCTGGCTTGACCTGCGATAGCGGTGGGCGAGTCAATACATACGGTGACTGACCTACCGCTATCGCGGGCAAGCCCGCTCCCACATTGGAGCGGCAGTGACTGGTCCAGATCAGTCCGAGCCGTACTTGGGCGAGCGCGGGCCGTACAGGATCCCGGTGCGCTGCCCGGCCGACAACAGGCGTGCGCTGGTGATACCAGCAATCGGGTGCGCTGCGTCGGTGGAGCTGTTGATCACTTGCTTGACCGCTGCGGTGATCAGCATGCCCACCAGGCCGCCGCCGTTGTTGTTGCCTTCCTCGCTGGACGCCCGTGCCGAGCCGGTCCACAGGGTGGTGCCGGTGCGCAGGTCGACCAGTTTGGCCGAGGCTGTCACGGAGGTGTCGCTGGTGATCAGCATGTACTTGGTGCCGTACTCGCTGACGGTGATGTACAGCGCCGCGTCTGCGCCGAAGATCTCATGCAGCTTGCCCGGCGGCACGCCCTGGATATCGTTGGCGGTGGTCAGGCCGTTCTGGCGGAAGGTTTCGTCCACCAGGGCAATCGGCATCACGTAGTAACCGGCTTCCGCTAACGGGTAGGTCACCTGCGATACCAGGCTGTAGGAGGCCTGCACTTCAGGGGACTCGTTGATCGGTGGCAGCACCAGGATCGACTTCGGCCGCGCCTGCTTGTAGGCCGAGTAATCGACGGTCTTGGGTGCTGCGCAACCGCCCAGCAAGGCCAGGGCGAGCAAGGCGCCGGTGAGTTTCAAAAAGCTCATTTCTTCACCTCTGGGGCCTTGGCGTTCTTGAGCAAAAAGTCCATGTAGGCAGCAGACTCGGGGAACAGCGCCTTCTCGGTGCGCAACTGCTGCACCATCTGGTCATCCTTGCCCATGCTCAGGTACAGCAAGCCCAGGTGGGCGTGGTAGCCCGGCGGGGCCTGGCGGCCACTGGCGTTGATCTTTTGCAGGTCGCGTTCCAGCGCTTCGACCTGGGCTTCCTTGGGCTCGCCCTTGAAGTACTCGTAAACCTGTGGCTGGTAGCTTTCCCATTGATACAGGGGCTTGGGTGCCGTCTGGCACCCTGCAACCAGCGCGGTTGCTGTCAGCATCAGCGCTAACTTAACTGCCTTGCTCATCCGTGTACTGCTCCTTGAAAACACTTAAATCAGTTACGCGGGTTCCAGGCGCCGGCGTTGATACCGTCGACCAGGCGGTTGATCGCTTCGCGCATGGCCAGGTCCAGGACCTTGCCATTGAGGGTGGAGTCATAGCTGGCGGTGCCGCCAAAGCCCACGACTTCACGGTTCGACAGCGCGTATTCACCGGCGCCCTGGGTGGAATACACCACTTCGGAGGTGCTGATGTTGACGATATTCAGGTTGATCTTGGCGTAGGCCACCTGGGTCTTGCCACGGCCGAGAATGCCGAACAACTGGCGGTCGCCGGTTTCTTTGCGGCCGAACTCGGTCACATCGCCGGTCACCACGTAGTCAGCACCCTTGAGGTTCTGGACGGTGCCCTTGATTTTCGCTTCCTGGGAGATTTCGCCCATGTTGTCGCGGTCCAGCACGCTGAAGCGGTTGGTCTGCTGCAAGTGGGTGATCAGGATGGTCTTGGCCTGGCCACCGAGGCGGTCCACGCCATCGGAGAAGATCCCGCGCATGTAGCTGGAGCGGTTATCGAACTTGCCCACGGCAATCGGCACGCGTACGCCGGAGTAGGCGACGCTGGCGCTGGCGACTTTTTCGATCGGCAGTGCGCGGGAGCTTTCCGTGGCGCAACCGGCCAGGGTCAGCAGTGCCGTGGCGGCAAGGCCGGACAGCAGGATTTTGCAGAGTGATTTCACAGGGTGCTCCTAGGTGAATAAATCCGGGGTATTAACGTGAGGGTATGGCGCGCAGGTCGTGCACGATGTAATTGCTCAAGCCACCGGTGAAATGGCGCTCGATATTGGCGTTGCCTTCATTGGTCAGGACCCCGCCAACGGTCTTCCATTGCTGCACCTGGCCGCCCCAGTTATTGGGCACCAGGCCACCCCGATCCTGGGCAAAATGCAGCACCTCGGCGTCGGCTTTCTTGACCTTGACCTTGTAGCCGAAGTCGATGCTTTGCAGGATGGTGTTGTCGTCGACCACCAGGCTGGTGATACCGCCCTTGGAGTCGAGGAGATGGCGCACGTAGACGATATCCACGTCCAGCAGGTAGTCAGCGGTCTGCTTGCTGCTGGCGTAGCGCTTGGCCTTGAGCAGACGGTCGACCAGGTCGACGCCCAGTTGCTCGCGGACTTTGGCGTCCGACATGAAAATTCGGCCCTGCCCCACCACGTTGACGTCGAAGGTATCGACCCAGAAGGTGGCGGTCTTGGGAATGGTCACGGGTGCTGGAGAGATGTAGTACGGGGGTTTGGAAGCGCAGCCGGCCAGAAAGGAAAGAGCCAGCAGTAGGGCAAAAATGCGCATCTTCGAATTCATCCCTGATTAAGTGCTGCGGCATTTTACGGGGTTGCGAGCGGTTCTCAAGGTGTTTCGCACTGGTGGGAGCAGGCTTGTGTGGGAGCAGGCTTACCAGTTCCCACACACGCTCGCTCCTACCAGGACGGTTTAGAACGCGTAACGGGCCTTGAGCATGACGCCATCGGCATCAAATCCACTGCGAGCCTGACGGGTGTAGCTGGCGCCGACGCTGAACGCCGAGACCTGGTAGTTCACGCCCACGCTGGCTTCATAGCTGTCACGCGCCACCGAAGCGCCGGTCACGCTGAACGTCGAACCGCCGTTCACAAAACTGGAAGTCTGCGCCACGCGATCACCCATCAGGTCGTGATAGGCCATCACGGTCGCTTCCGGTTGCAGAGTGCCGGCACCCAGCGCCAGGTTGCCTGCCACACGCAGGCCGGCGCCCAGCTCACCGACTTCGTAACGTTGGGAACCAGTGTTCAGCGCCGCCGAAGAGCCCTTCTCATGCAGGCTGTCCATGTGCACGCTGGAGTAACGCGCGGCGACACGCGGTTCGATCAGCACGCTGTCCGACGCCTTGAAGCTGTAACCGCCCACCACACTGGCCGACAGTGCCTGGCTGTCGTAGCTGCCCTTCGCTGTAGTGCCGGTGATATGACGCTTGCTGTCGTTGTCGTTGACGCCGTAGCTCAGGCTGCCATCGACAAACCAGTTCTGCAGCGACCAGTTGCCATACAGCGACAGCGCGTTGCCCTGCACTTCAGTCTTGTTGCCCAGGTCCGAGTGGATGTTGGAGTTGAGGTAGCTGTACGCCACGCCCACGCGGGTGCTGTCGTTCAAACGCCCGTCCACGCCGACGGCCACGCCGCTGCTGTTGGCTGAGTAACCGTTATCGCCACCGCGACCGTCCTGGTCCATGTTGCTGCTCAGGCCTTGCACCCACACACCGCCGCGTTCGCTGCCATCGCGCTGGCCGGCCAGGCGGTTGAGGATCGTGCCGTTGATCACGGTCTGCCCGGACAAGGCCACGTCCAGCGCGCCACGGTTTACGTCAGGTTTGAGCTGTTCGCCAATCTGCGCCAGTTGCTGGGCGCTGCCGGCGTTGGCCACGGCCTGGAACACTGCGTCGTCCTGGCTCAGTTGCCCCAGCACTTCGTTTTTCAGCAGGTTCACGGCGGTGACTACCGAGGTGCTGGCGCCCACGCCGCCGAGGTCGGTTTGCACCTGCTCGTCTGGCTTCAAGCCCACCACGGCCTTGACCGTCTGCGCATCGGCCGAGTAGCTGAGCACATCGAGCAACGATGAGCTGCTGGCGACCGTCAGGCCGTTGTTTTGCACGCTGCTAGCTTGCAGCAGGGTGTATTCGGTGCCGCTGGGCGCTGCGGTGAAATCACCGGGCTTGGCGCTCAAGGTCACGTTGGAGCCCTGGGCGAAGTGCGCGGCGCCGCTGACCGTGAGGTAAGGCGTGGTCGGTACGACGCTATTGGACAGGCGCATATCAACCCCGGCGCCGCTGGCTACATTCAGGTCGCCAGTGATGGTGGTGCCGGCGCCGGACAGGTTCAACGAACCCGCGTTGACCGATACCGGGCCGCCAATGCGCGCGCCGGTAAAATCGGCCTGGCCGTTGATGTTCACAGCCGTGACACCGAGCACATCACCGACGATTTTGCCGCCGCTCCAGTTCAGGCTCGCCAGGTTGGCCGCGTCGATGGCGGTGCCGGAGTTGCTGCGGATTTCCCCGGCTTGCTGGTTGATTTCGAAGGGGGAGGTTTGCTTGCCAGCATCGACCTTGATCGCAATGCCATCGGCGCTGACAGTGCCACGGTTGACGATGCCGCGAGAGCCGATGGGGCTGTTTTGCGCAAAGCTTGCACCACGGAAGTCGAAAGCGTTGGCGTTGGCGCCTTTGGCTTCTAGGACACCTGTATTGAGGATGTAGTCGACGGTACCGTCATAAAACACCACGCCGGACGCACCAGCGCCATTTGCCGAAAGCAGGCCGCTGTTTTCGATGCGTAAAGGAGTAGTTTCGGTTTCCACCTCAAAGGCCCAAGCGTCTTTACCCGTCACCGACAACGTCCCGGAGTTGAGGATCTTGCCCCCAATACTGGTGAGTTGCGTGCCCCGCCGGTCCAGTGCAATACCAAGGGAATCATCTCCGACCAATGAGATCACACCGGTATTGGAGACATCCCCTCCCACCGTGGCGCCATGCAGGTAAATACCATCTCCGCCTCTCTGGGAACTGGTTGTGGCTTGGATGGTGCCGGAGTTGATGACACTTCCGCCGATGGTCGCTCCACCGATTTCAAGGCCCTCATAACCACCGTTATTCAGGATGATCTTTCCAGCCTGGATCACATCCCCCCGTGATGGTGCTACTACGCGGATTAGTAGTCATTTCCAGAGATGCGTCCACGGCAAGCGCCCGAATGGGGCGGTCGTGATCACCCAGAACGATATCGGCCCGATTGATCAGCGACCCCTCGATCCTCGTATCGGCGATACTCACCCCCATCCAATTGCTCGTGACTAGGTTGGCGGTCACGTTCGTGGGCTGAGTCACCGTCCCGGTGAGGGTCAGTGATTCACTAAACTTCTCACCGCTCCAGGTGCTCTTGCCTTGACCAACGTCCACTTCAACGGCCAGCACTTGAGTGCTGATTGCCCCAACGATCAAAGCCAGCAGGCTTTTTTTAAACGGCTTTGGCTTCACGTAAAACTCCATGTATGACTGGGGCTCCGCTCACAATCTCGGCGGCAGCAGGTATAAAACCGAAACAGCCTGTTTGAGCCCTTGCACTGACCGACGACCTGCATCATTTGAGCTGATCAATGGCCTGCTAAATTTCCCGCAGATTGAGCAAGCGTTCGCGGTCATCGCCGAACAGGTTGTCAGCACACAGGCTCTCAAATTGAGCGAGGACCTCATTTTGATTCACAGCCAACCCATTGATTTATAACGAACAACTACTCATCAAACGTTTAAAGGCGCGCAACTCCGTGATTGTCAGTGGGCCGCCGAGGCGAGATAAATAGGACTACTCTTAAATTTATTGGCGAATCTTCCTGCAACAAAAGGTCACTTTTCCTACGCTCCTAGTTTTCCTGCCCCACCACCAGTTTTAACCCTGGCCGCCGCACCTCAAGGGAGTGATGCGCCGTCACCGCCTGCACCCCGCCCTCCTGATCGTTATGAATCACCAACACCCCCGGCCGGCGTAGTTGCTCAAGCTCGCCTGCCGCCAGGCGGAAGCTCTCGCTCAAGCCGTGGTCGCTCAACGCCTTGGTCGCCGCGCGCCGCTGGGCGAATTGCTTGCCGCGTCGTTGTTGGTAGCGCGCCCAGACGATCAGCAGCACCGCGTTGAACAAGGCGATCCACAGGTAGATCTGCAAGGTGTTCAGCGCGGCAAAAATCGGTGCATCGATGCGTGGGCCGCCATTGCTATCGAGCATCGGCACCAGGCCGCGCACCAGCAGGATCACCAGGCCGGCCCAGGCCATCAGGGTCAGGAAAATATCAATGGCCTGCATCACAGGCCGCTGTGGGGTACGGATCAGGTTCATGGCTTAACTTCCTTGGCAGGTGCCTTGATGCCGCGATCCGGGCTGACCCAGCGCGCGCGTTTTTGATGTTGGCGGAACAGGACTTTGGGAAAGCTGACTAGGGTGGTGAACAGGCTCACCAGCCAGAACACCAGCGGGTACCAGACGGTCCAGAACAGGGTTTTCCACAGGCCGCGCTCGTAGCGCCGGTCAATCATGATGCTCACGGCAAATTGCACCAGGCACACCACCGCCAGCAGCAACCCGGTGAAGGCCGGCGGCATCAGCGAACCGACGGCAATCGCCTCGGGCAACGGCACCACTTTCCCTACGCCCCAGAAGATCACCGACAGCAGGAAAGTGAAGGCCCAGCCGGTGGACAGGCAGTACTCGAACAGCAGCGGCCACAGGTAGCGATGGCGCCATTGCCAGATCCCGCGAATATTCTTGAACAGCACTTCGGCGCCGCCCTGGGCCCAGCGCAGACGCTGTTTCCACAGGCCGCCGAGGGTTTCTGGCATGAGGATCCAGCACAGCGCACGCGGCTCGTAGAAGATGCTCCAGTGGTCCAGTTGCAGCTTCCAGCTCACGTCGATGTCTTCGGTGATCATGTCGGTGCTCCAGTAGTCGACCCGGTCCAGGGCCGCCCGCCGAAACGCCACCACCACGCCGGACACAGTGAAGATCCGCCCGAAAACCCGCTGGGTACGCTTGATCAAACCAATGATCGAAGAGAACTCGCCCACCTGTACCCGACCAATCAAGGTCGAGCGCGTGCGGATGCGCGGGTTGCCGGTGACCGCGCCAAGCCGTGGGTTGTCGAGCATCGGCGCCACTAGGTAGGCCGCCGCGTTGCGGTCGAGCAAGGCGTCGCCGTCGATGCACACCAGGTATTCGCTGCGCGCCGCCACAGCGCCCATACGCAGGGCCACGGCCTTGCCCTGGTTTTGCGCCAGGTGCAGCACCCGCAAGCGTGGCTCCTGCAGCGCCAGGGCGTCGAGCACAGCGGCGGTGTTGTCGCTGGAGCCGTCGTTGATCGCAATCACTTCCAGGTTGCGATAGCGCTGGGCCAACGCCGCGCCGATGGTCTCGGCGGCGTTGTCGCCTTCGTTGTAGCAAGGGATCAGGATCGAGATCAGCGGCTCGCCTTTGAGCACCGGCGCCGGGGTGTCATCGGACCACGGCCAGTGGCGCTCCCAGTGCAGCCAGAAGTACAGGCCGCCGGCGATCCACAGCCCGGACATGAACAACGGATAGAAAAACACGAACTCCATCAGGAACTGCCCGGTGACCAGGAAGATCAGGCCCAGGGGCACACCCAACACCAATGCCAACACGAGAAGAGCAAGGATTCTGTCGAACATGAGTCAAGGATTCCATTTGTTGGAAAGGGCCGGACGCACGGTGTTCAGATCCGGCGAATTCTCCAGGAAGTTGTCGGGGTAGTAGCCAAAACTGCTGGCACCCTGGCGCTTGAGCACCCCCATCCACTCGGCCATTTGCACGCCGGAAATGTCCGGGGCGGCTGGAGTGCGCCAATCCTTGGCCTGTAGCTCGAAGACCGTGCGCTGCATCGCACCGGGCCGGGCCTTGACCGTGGCCACGAGCTTTTCCAGCCAGGCGTTGGAGTTCTTCAGTGACTGACCTTCCATCAATGGCATCGCCATCGGCGCAGTCCAGTCGTAGTGCTGGAGGAAGTCGTCGAGGTTCTGCGCAAACCAGGCTTCGCTGGCTGGGTTGAGCATCGGCTCGGCGAAGATATTGCGCGCGGTGAGCACTTCCGGGCCGCGCAGGGCGCGGACCTTGGCGGTCAGTTCATGGGTGAAGTCGATCAGGTACCGGCTCTTGAAACGGGTCCAGCGCTGCATCACTTCAGGGTCGGCGCGCAGCGCCTGGATGCTGCCCGGCAGGCCGTTGGCGGCGTAGGTTTTCAGGGCTTGGGGGCTGGCGTCTTCAAAGTCCGAGAGCACGGCGTCATCGTGGAACAACACACCGTGGATAGCGCTGGTACGGGCCAGGTCTTCGTAGATCTCACCGATGACTTTGCGCACCTGGGGATCGAACGGCGACAGGCGCTGGTACTGTTTCGGGTCGACGGCCACCTTGCCGGTGGCCGGGTCCCAGCGGCTGACGCGGGGTAGCTTGGCATCCAGGGCAAAGCTCAGCACGGGCATCCAGGCGTAGACCTTGACCAGGCCGGCACGGGTATGCAGCTGCCAACTGACACGGTTGAACAGGTCGGCACGCATCGGCAGATGGCGGTTGGGGAAGTACAGCGAACGCGCCAGGCCATCACCCTTGGGGTCGGCGAACGCCTGGAGGAATACAGTGTCGACGCCCATGTCCAGCACACGCTGGACCAGCGCGTCGAGGTTGCGCACCTCCTGCGCCTTGTCCGGGTCGTAGACATGATCGAGGTCCACATGCAGCACGCGCATCGGTGCTTTGACCTGCGCCGAGACCATGCTGTTGGCGAAGTCCTCACCGTACGGGTCGTTGTCCACCAGAAAGCGCGGGCTGCTCATCAAGTTGCCGAGGTTGTCGAGGCCGTCCTCCAGGGTCAGGGCCATCTGGTAACCCTGCTCACCCACCACCGTCAGAGCAGTGCCATCCGCCGCCCCATACGGCCATACCCACACACGCGGGGCCTTGCCGGTAACGGCGCGGATCTTATTGGAAATCGCCGCGACGTCGGCGCGCATCCGCGCCCGGAACTGCGCTTCGGACTCATAACTGCGGGTGACCGGGTCATAGCGCCGGGTGGCGGCGGCCGGTTCCTGGTTGCCCTGGGGGTTGGCCAGCACGCCCTTGTGGCTGGCGTCGGTGTGGGCGGCGATTTCCACCAGGCCCGATTGCGCCACTTCGCGCACTTGTTGCCAGGTCAGAAACTCCCCGCGGTTACGCGGCACGCCGGCAAAATCCACCGGCTGGTTCAACGGCGTGTCGACCCAACTGCCCACTGGCGCCAGCACGGCCGGCCACTGGTAGGCACGCAGGATCGGCATAACGCGGGTGTAAAAGCTCGAATAACCGTCGTCGAAGCTGAGCATGACGGCTTTGGGCGGCAGCTCTGGCCCGCCGGCACGGGCGGCGAGGACCTGGTCGACGCTGACCGCCTGGTAACCGTTCTCGCGCAGCCAGGACAACTGTTCGATCAGGCGTTCGGTACGCACCGCCACCACTCTCTGGTCGGGGTCACGGTCGTTGACATCGTGGTAGGCAATGCCCAGGAAATGGTTTTTCGGCCACGGCGCTTCGTTGACCGGTTTGAGTCGTTCAGCAGGTGGCGTAAAAGGCGCGGGGGACTGGGCACAGGCACTGCTCAGCAAAAAACCCAGGGCCAGCAGGCAACGGGAAACAAGGGTCATGATCGGACTCTTCTAGAAACGGTAAGTGAGGTCGACGATCAGGCGCACATCGCTTTCGCGCTCACCGTCATAAGGTCGGTTGATCCAGCTCAGGTTGGCGCCGGTTTCCAGTACGTCGTTCCAGCGATAACGCTGGCCGTAACTGAGCAAACCAATGGCACCGGTGGAGTAATCGCGCTGGCTGTAAGTGCCCGCACCGGCCTGGAACTGCTGACTCCACTGGGTTTCGTAGCGGTGATAAAGCACATGGTTGACGCTCACCGTGGGCAGCACGCTGAAGTCTGAGCGCGGGTTGAAATACGCGGCCTCTTCCTTACTGTTGCGGCTGGCGGCGACTTCCAGGCCAAGGTCTACTTGCACGCCCGGCGAGCGGTAGACACCCTCACGGCCGATGAGCGACGCTTCGACACGGTCGTTACCGTCACTGAAGTGGGACGGGCTCAGCGCCAGTTTCCACTCACGGCTCTCGTTGGCGCTCCAGCGGATAAACCCGCTGCCGCCGTTGGCGGTGACGTTGGCATTGAGCGCGCGCAACGGCGTGCTGGCGGCCAGGTAGTCAAGACTGCCCCCGTACTGCCAGTGGTCGTTGATGTCGCGGGCAATCGCCAGGCGTGCGCCCTGCTTGGTGCCTTTGCCGTAGGAGTGATTGGAGACTTCGGCCTCCAGGGTCATATCACGGGTACGCCGCTCCACACCCAGGCGCTGCCAGCGGTGGTGGCCCGTGCCTTCTTCAAAGTCGGCGGTGGCGTAGCCGATACCGCCGAATATCCGCCAGTCTTCATCGATGGGCGGGCTGTAGAGCAGGGTTTCGATCCCCCAGTCACGACTACCGGCAACCGCCCCGCCGCCATGGCTTTTACCGGTCTCGGCTTCGATACGCAGCTCGGCCATCTCATGCACCTTGCGCAGGCGCTGGAGACGTTGGACCTGGCGATTGTCCGGGGCGCGGGCGACCACGTCATCGGCGAGCATATCGAGCTGCCGCCACTCCTGCAGATCCAGCGCGTTGTAGCCTTGGGAGACTTCCAGGTCGATGTGGCGCGGGTTCTGGTTTTCGGCGTCCTTGAGGGCAATTTCGGCACGTCGCGGCCAGGCGCGGGCGCGGAACATGTCCGCCTGGGCCACGCGCATGCCGACATTGCCGGGCGAGGTGCGCACCAGGGTTTCCAGGCTTTTTTCACTGGTCGGCAGATCGGCGCCGTAGGTCGCGGCCTGGGCCGCCAGTTGCTGGGCGGCCAGCCACGCGTCGTTGGGGTTACCGAGGGGCAGCCCCTTGAGTTCAACCCGAGGTCTTTGCGTGCTCGCCAGGTCGTTTGCGACGGCGCGAGCTTCGCGGGTCTGGTCGTTTTCCAGCAGGGAGTAGTACAGCGCGGTGCTGTCGACCACCTGATTGCTGGGGTCGGCATCCGACGCGGTCACTGCCTGGCGATACAGCGGCGCGGCCTTCTCGGGCAAACGCTGGTCGAGGTAGGCGGCGGCCACCCAGCGCAGGGCGTAGTTGGGCAGTTGCACGCCTTGAGCTTGCAAGGCTTCGTAGTCGTGGAGCACCTCGGCGGTACGTGCGCGGGCCTTGAGCGCGCCCAGGCGGTCGATGCGCCAGCGCACCACATCATCATGGGCACTGGCGTCCGGGGTCCAGGTGGCGAGCAGTTGGTCGTAATCCTTGAGGGCGCGGTCGGCGATCACAAAGCGTTCGCTTTCACTGCGCGTCGGGAATTCAGCCAGGCGCACGCGTTCGGCAGCCAGGTCGCCTTCCAGGCGGCGCTGGGTCACCGGGTCCAGCAAGCCGGGGTGGCGGGCGCTCAGGCGCAGGGCCGGTTCCGGCATACGTGCACGTTGCAGGGCGATCAGGTATTCGCGCACCACCTCGGACTGGTTACCGGCGCGGATAAACGCCTGGTCGAATTCGAACAGCGAATCATAGGGCTGCCCGGCACGGGACAACGCATAGCCCAGGGCCATACGCCGCTCGACATTCTCGGGCTTGGCCGCCACCAGGGTGCGGGCACGCTGCACGGCTTCGGCGGTTTTGCCGCCATCGGCCAGGGTCATGGCCAGGCCCAGTTGCAGGTCCGGGTTGCTCGGTTCGCGCAGCAAGGCCTGGCGATACACCATTTCGGCGGGGGCCCAGCGCTGTTGATTGCGGTAGGTGCGGGCCACGGTGGTCAGCGCTTGGGTGGTCAGTTGGCGCTGGCGCCCCTGGGCCTCATAGACCTTGAGTACTTCGTCATCCTGGCGCGCCCAACTGGCGATCAACAGGTGATCGCTGACCTGGCCAGAGGTCTGGCGCTCGGCAGGCAATTGGCGCAACAGGTTGAGCGCTGGCGTGTAGTTGCCGGTACGGGCCTGGCGAATCAGGGAATCATAGGCAGGATCGGCCACGGCCAGGGTCGGCAGCAACAAGGCAGCACCGATCAGTAGACGCAGGCGGCCAGGGCCAGAGGGAGAGAAATTACGCAACATGTCGTCAGCTTCCTTACTCGGAAAGCTGTAGCGATAGGTTCGCCTGTACAACACGCATCAGGCCGCCGGTGTCTGATGACCCGGCCAAGCTTTCCTGGGCGCAATATCCCTGAGAAGGATATGGAATAGGACAAATTAGGACAATTGTTCAGAATTGTCCTACAAGCCAGTTGAGATCAAACGTGGGGCTTGTGTGGGAGCTGGCCTCTGTGGGAGCTGGCTTGCCTGCGATGGCATCACCTCTGTTTCACTGACACACCGAGGTGATGCTATCGCAGGCAAGCCAGCGCCTACACAAACCGTATTCCTACAGGGGGTCGGGCAGCCTTATTGGGCGCCGCTGACCGCACCCAGCTTGCCCAGTACGCCGCCGATAAACTGCTCGACGGTCATTTTCTGGCCATTGAAGGTCACTTCATTGTTGGCGTAATGCAGCTTGGCCAGGATGTCGTTGCCTTCCAGGGTCGCCAGTTGCGTGCCCACGGCCATGCCGCTGACCATCTCGCTGGCCATCTGGGCCTGCTGCTCGATGGCTTTGGGGTCAGTCACACCACCGATCTGCGCTTGCAGGGCGGCCACGTCAGCGATCATCGGCTTGGACAGGGTCAGATTGGCATCCAGCAGCGTGATCATCTGCTTGGCCAGTTCAACCGGCGGCAGCTCCATGGTGGACGGCTTGGTCAGGTCTACCACCAGGTTGAAGCGGCTTTCGCCATTGGCGGTCTTCAGGGACAGATTTTCCAGGGCCACTTGCGGCTTGGCGGCCAGCAGCAGATCAACGTTGGCCTGGGCCAGCACTTGCTCGGCTTCGCTCAGTTGCAGCTCAGGAATCGGTTGGCCGGCAGCCTGGGCAGCCTGCACCGGTTGCATCTTGTCCTGATACAGCTTGGTCAGCACCATGGTCGATGGCACATCGATGTTCTTGACGCTCACGGCCATGGCCGCCGAACCCACGGGCTTGCCCTGGTAACCGATCTCGGTGATTTTGTAGTCGACGCGACCGTCCAGGTTGTTGTCCTTGGTATCGCTGCTGTCTTTCTGCTCGAACCCTTTGACGGTCAGCACGGCTTGTTCCGGGCCAAAGGTGAACGTGCTGTTGCTCAACACGACGGTATTCTGGCCGACATAAAAACCAAAGCTGCTCTTGGTCAAGTTACTGGCGAGGGTCAAGCCATTGAGCTCTGCCTGGAACGGTGCCCCCTTGGGGTCGACCAGGGAGACCTTGAGGGCGTCCATGTAACCGTCGACCTTGATCTCTGTCGCCTTTTCGGTGTTGAAGTAGTCCATGTTCAAGCCGGAGAAGGTGACGCTGGTGGTGCCGTCCTTGTACTCCAGGGGCAGCAGCTCCAGGTTGCCCGTGACCGAACGGTTGAAACCGATGTTGGCGACGCCTTTGACCGGCGAAACGTCCTTGGTGGCGGCGAACCATTTTTCGGTGGTCGGGTTCTTCTCAAGGGCCAGGTGACTGGTAGCCAGCACTGGCCACCACTTCAGGGTGACCAGGCGCGAGACCGGCAGTGGACCGTGTTCGATACGGTCGACAAACAGCAGCTCGCTGTCTTTGAACTGTTCACCGAACACCGCGCCTTCAGCCTTGAGACGGAAGTGGCCGGTGCTGCTGAACCAGCCGCGATCCAGGGAGACCATCTCCAGGGTCATACGGCCATCGACACCGGCCAGGGAGCGTTCCATCTCCTTGTTGGCGTCTTCGATCGTGGTTTTAAGCACACCTTCCAATTGGCTGCCGGTGTACCAGGCACCGCCGGCACTGACCACGCCGACGGCGGCAACAAAACCCAAAAGTACAACGGCTGATTTATTCATGAAGTGTCCTGATCCAATCCTGTGCGAAGTGGGCTGTCTTCCCTGAACCCCGAAGTGGGGCGTCGGCTCAAGCCCGCCGAAAATCGGGGCAAGGTTAGCACTGGCGGGGGGGCTCGTTGCAATCTCTTGTGGCGGACAACGCGGCCCAGGGGATGGAAATGGAACATTGTGGCAAGGGGGCTTGCCCCCGTTGGGCCGCGTAGCAGTCCCAATAAGACTCACTGAGTTTTATCAGATCCACCGGACTCAGCCCTGGGTCAGGAGTATTCCATCTCGATTTCGTCGAGTTGGTGATCAAAACTCTTCAGCCGCGCCGTCCAGGTGTACACCAGCACTTCAAACTCGCGGTGAATCACCGCATTGCCCGGCGTATCCGCCTTGGGGTCGTAGAAGTCCAGTTGGTAACGCTCGCGGGCCATGGCGGTGGCGACGTCGGACAGTTCCCGGGCGTTGTTCAGCCAGTGCCGCCCTTCGGCCACTTGTCGGTCGAGTACCACGCATTGTTGCTTCAAGGCTTCGAGGCTTTTTTCCAGGGGCGTGCCGGTCAGTTCGCCCATGACTTCCTGGAAGGTGCGCCCAGGCTGCCAGTAGCTGCCCCAGAAATAGCGGTCAAACACGGTTTCGACCCGACGCAGGGCGACCTTGGTGTCCCAGATCGCCACCCGCGTCTTGCCTTGTTCGAGGATTTTTTTCTGGGTGCGCTGGCCCTGGTAGGAGGCCCAGGCCACCACGCCAATGGACAACGCGGCGATCAACGCACAGGCGCTGTCGAGGAACACCATGGCCTTATCCAGTTGATGGGCCAGCATGACGCCGTAAAAGTAAGTCGCCGATAACAACACCAGTGCGAAGAGCACGCACCAGAACGCGGGAGCATAAGGGTTTTTCATTATTGGAATCCCCATGAGCAACGCAGGCAGTGATCAGCGGGCCATCACGCAAGCCCGTCTGATCAAAGCATAGCAACCGCCTCAGGGTTTGCCGGGTTGTGTGCCTTGCGTTCGTCCGCTTTCCCAGCCGCCGCCCAGGGCCAGGAACAGGTCGATCTGGCTCATCGCCACTTGGGTGTTGGCCTGAGCCAGTTGCGCACGCATATCGGTGTAGGTGCGCGTGGCTTGCAGGTCGGCGAGGAACGACTCGCGCCCGGCCTGGAAGAAGCGGTGCGTCTGGTCGGCGGCCTGTTGCGCCGACTGCTCGGCCTCGGCCAGGGCATCGCGGCGCTGCAGTTGGGCAGTGTATTGCGCAAGCCCGGTCTGGGTCTCGCGGATGGCATTGAGCACCACTCCATCGAAGTGCGCCAAGGCGCCCTGGGTCGCGGCTTCGGCTTCGTGGATGCGCGCACGCGAGCCGTTGGACGGCACCGTCCAGCTCAACAGCGGGCCGAAGCCCCAGCGGTTGGCGGCCGGTTTGCCGAGGTTGTCGATAATGCCCACGGTGCCGATGGAGGCGCCGATGCTGATATCCGGGTACAACTCGCCGGTGGCCACGCCAATGCCCGCCGTCGCCGCCGCCAGTCGGCGTTCGGCCTGGCGCACGTCAGGGCGGCGCTTGAGCAGGGTGGCGCCGTCGCCCACCGGCAGCAACTGGGCAATCTGCGGCAACTCGGCGCAATCGCGGGTGCCGGCCGGCAATTGGTCCAGGGGTTTGGCCAGGAGCATCGACAGGCGGAACAAACCGGCCTGGCGCGCCGCCTCAAAGCGCGGCAGTTCAGCGCGCAAAGACTTGAATTGGGTTTGTGAGCGGGTGACCTGGGTTTCATCGCCACGCCCCGCATCGCGCAGGCGCTGGGTCAGGCGCGTGCTCTGGGCTTGCAGGTCGAGAGACTGGCGGGCGATGTGCAGCTCTTCATTGGCTGCACACACCTGGGTGTAGGAGCGCACCACGTCCGCTACCAGGGTGATGCGTGCGGTATCCACCGCGGCTTGGGTCGCGTCGGCATTGGCCTGGGCACCTTCGATGCCGCGCTGCAAGGTGCCGAACAGGTCGAACTGATAGGAGGTGGTGATGCCGATATCACCGACATTCGCCACCGGCACTTTGTTCGCCTGCAAAAAAGCCTCGCCGGACTCCTGCAAACGCTGGGCGCCGAGCTTGACCCCGCCGCTCCAGCCTCCCGCCGATTGCGCTTCCTGCACCTGGAAGCGCGCCCGTTGCAGGTTGGCCGCCGCCACGCGCAGGTCGGTGTTGGAGGCCATGGCCTGGCGCACCAGTTCATCCAGGCGCGGGTCCTGGTACAACTTCCACCAGTCGGCGGGCACCGGCGCCGAGACCACATTACTGCCCTGCCCGGCCAGTTGGCCCTGCAGGTCGCCACGGTTGACGGCGGCTGCATCCGGCAACTGGTAATCCGGGCCCACTACCTGGCAGGCCGACAACAGCAGCCCCAGCCCAGCGGTCGCCAGCAGTTGCTTCATGGCTGGTCTCCGGACTTGGACTGGTCATCCATGATCGACACGGTGGCCGTGCGCCCGGCAATCATGCGGAAGTCCGCCGGCACATCATCAAAGGCGATACGCACCGGGATCCGCTGGGCCAGGCGCACCCAGCTGAACGCCGGGTTGACGTTGGGCAGCAGGTTGGAGCCGCTGGTGCGGTCGCGGTCTTCGATGCCGGCGACGATGCTTTGTACATGCCCGCGCAAACGGGCGTTGTCGCCAATCACACGGATATCCACGCTCTGGCCGACATGGATGCCGTCCAGTTTGGTCTCTTCAAAGTAGCCGTCGATGTGGAAGGAATTGCTGTCCACCACCGACAACACCGGGTGCCCGGCGGTCACGAACTCCTGGGCCCGAGGCGCACGGTCGTTGACGTAGCCGTCCACCGGGCTGCGGATCACCGAGCGGTCGAGGTTGAGCTGGGCGCTATCCACCGTCACCTGCGCCTCGGCCAGGGCCGACTGGGCGCGGGCCACGCGGGACTGGCTTTCTTCCAGTTGCTCGCTGGCCACCAGGTTGCCCAGGCCGCGGTTGCGCCTGGCTTCACGCTGGGCCTGGGCCAGGGTTTCCTGGCGGTCGGCCACGGCCGCCTGGGCCTGGCGCAGGGCGAGCTTGAAACGGTCCTGGTCCACGGAGAACAGCACCTGGCCCCGGGTCACCAGTTGGTTATCGCGCACATCCACTTGCTGGATCAGCCCGGACACGTCCGGGGCGATCTGCACGATGTCGGCGCGGATATGCCCGTCGCGGGTCCAGGGGGCGAACATGTAGTACATGACCATGCGCCAGACCACGACGCAGGCAAAGGTCACTACCAGCAACGTCAGGACCACACGGCCGATCGTCAAAAAAGGTTTTTTCATGTCATCAGGTATCGACTGAGTGAGTCCACAGCGCCCAGCAACAGCGCGTAGAGAGCCACATTGAATAATGCCCGGTGCCAGACCAGGCGGTAGAAGTGGACGCGGGTCAACA
This sequence comes from Pseudomonas sp. FP2294, assembly GCF_030687625.1. Lineage (NCBI taxonomy): Bacteria > Pseudomonadati > Pseudomonadota > Gammaproteobacteria > Pseudomonadales > Pseudomonadaceae > Pseudomonas > Pseudomonas sp. FP2294. The sequence continues at coordinate 171,897 of NZ_CP117441.1, read as the reverse complement.
ACCCGTGCACCACCAGGTAAAAGCCATACGTAATGCCCATCAGCACCAGCAGCGTGGGCAGGAACACCCCGCTGATATCCAGGTCACCGATCATAGAGGCGCTCCATCGGGTAACGGCGCGTCCATCTCGCCTGTACTGACAAACTCCACGCCGGGCAACAGCGCCAGGCGCAAACCGCTGAGGGCGTGCAGCAGGTGCAGGCGGGTTTCGCCCTCGCCTTGCAGGCCCTGGCCGTTGAGGGCGCGGCGGGTGCGGTCCAGGGTCATCAGCAGACCGCTGGGGGCCGGCAGGCGCTCACCGGCCTTCAGGCACGCCTTGAAGTACTCGCCGACCTCGGCCACCACCTGGTCGAGCAACACTCGCGGCACGCCGAGGATGCGGGGTGCGTAGGCCAGCAGGTCGAGCAGGTTCAGCGCCACGCGCAGCTCGCGCAGGGCGACGCCGGTGTCCTGGCCGGTCATGGCCAGGCGCGGCAGGTGCTGCATCAGGCGGTCGAGCATTTGCACGCCCAGGCGCCGGTGCTCGGCGAGGGTGGCCGGCTGCGTGAGGCCGACAATATCGCGCCAGCTGAAACGGGTCAGGCGCTTGGCCGCCAGCTCAGCGCCAAAGGGCCGCGCGATCAGGGTCCAGACAAAGGCAAACAGCAAGCCCACCGGGCCGGCGAGGTTGGAGTTGGCGAAACTCAGAAAATCCGCGTCGTAGGCGCCCTGGATGCTGATAAAGGACGAGGTGTTGACGATGGTCAGCAGCATGCCCAGGTAGAAACGCGGTTGCACCGTCAGGGTGCCGACCCAGATAAAGGGCACCGCAAACGCCAGCACCAGCATCGGAAAATCATGCAGGTTGGGCAGGATCAGGAATAAGTAGAGGCTGGCGAACAGCACCGACATCGCCGTCCAGAAAAAGAACCGGTAGATCTGCGGCGCCGGGTCGTCCATCGAGGCGAAGAAACTGCACGCCACCGCCGCGAGGATCACTGCGCTGCCGCCATCGGTCCAGCCCAGCAGAATCCACAGCACCGAGGCGACGATAATCGCGCTGACCGTGGAAAACGCCGAGTAGAGCATCAGGCCGCGATCAAGGAACGGCGTCAGCCGGCCCAGGCGCCAGTGACGATAGACCGCGCGCCACGGGGCCTGGCTTTCACTGTGGATGGCGGCTTGCAGGCTGCGGCAGTCTTGCCACAGGTCGATCCACTCGCCGAGGCGATGCAGCGCGTTGGAAAACAGCAACTGATGACGGTCGTCCAGGGCCTCGGCGTCGGGTTGCAGGGCTTCGAGCTGGTCACGCAGGACGCGCCAGCGTTCGACCGGCGCCTCATCGGTTGTGCTTTGCAGCCACTCGGTGGTGGCCGCCAGCAGCGGCGCGAACTTGCCGACCAACTCCGGGGTGCGGCGCTCCAGGGCATACAGCGCGTCATCCAGGGCATCCACCACCGGCAACAGATGGATCATGCGCCCGCGCAGCTCCTTGGTGTTGCGCACCGTTTGTGGCCGCGCGCCTTCGTGGGGCAGTTGGCCGATCATCAATTCCAGGGTGTTAAAGGTCGCGACCATGCCGCCGCGCAGGCTGCTGACTTCCTCGGGCTGTACGTTGCGATTGAGGAAGCGCTGGCTGTAGATCGTCGCGTCGGCAAACCATTTACGCACCGAGTCATCGAACACCGGTGCCAGGCGCCGTGGCCAGAACATCGCGCCGACCACCGCCGCTACGGCGATGCCAAGGAAGATTTCTTCGGTACGCGCCTCGGCCACATCCCACACCGCCAGGGGGTTATCCACCACCGGCAAGGCGATCAACGGCAAGGTGTAGCCCGCCAGCATCAAGGCGTAGCTGTTGGCGGTACGCAAATGCAGGGACAGAAACAGCAAAATGCCAGTCCACAACGCAATCACCACCACCAGCAGGAACGGTGTCTGCACAAACAGCGGCACGAAAAACACCGCGGCCATCGCCCCGAGAAAGGTGCCGATGGCACGGTACAAGGCCTTGGAACTGGTGGGCCCGACAAACGGGCTGGAGACGATATACACCGTGGCCATCGCCCAATACGGACGCGGCATTTGCATCAGCATGGCGATATACAGGGCAATCATCGACGCCGCGAAAGTACGCACACCGTAGAACCAATCCCGGGCCGGCGGCATGCCGGTAAAAAATCCGTTCAAGAAGCCACGACCAACGGTGGGTGGTTGGCTGCTTCAAAAGCATGCAGCACGCGCAACGCGGCTTCCAGATCGGCAGGGGCCATGTCTGCCAGCACTTCATGGCGCAAGCGCACCAGCTGGGCTTCGACCGCCTGCACCAACTCGCGGCCGCGCTCGGTCAGGCTCAACGCCTTGGCGCGGCGGTCGTGCAGGTCTTCGCTGCGGCACACCAGGCCGGCACTGCACAGTTGGTCGAGCAGGCGTACCAGGGACGGGCTTTCCATCCCCGAAGCCTGGGCCACCTTGACTTGATGCACGCCGTCGCCGAGACGGCCGATCATCAGTAAAGGCACCGCACAGGCTTCGGAAATACCGTAGCTCACCAGCGTGGCCTGGCAGATTTTGCGCCAGTTACGGGCGCCCGCCACCATGCTGCTGCTGAGGCTCATATGAAGGGTTTCGAGGGTTTGAGGCACGAGGTCATTCGCATACAGTTAGTTTGCTAACTATCAATATGGTGGAGGAATGGAATCTCGTCAAGTTTTGATACAAATTCACAGATAGGCGGTGGAGCCCCTATAACGCGCCGCCTCTGTGGGAGCTGTCGAGCCTTGGCGAGGCTGCGGTGGCAGTAGCACTGCTGGCATTGATGTTGGCTGATCCACCGCTATCGCAGCCTCGCTCGGGCTAGACAGCTGCCACATTCGAATGAGTTCACTTAAGCACGGCTGCTGCGCAACAGCACATTCAACTCATCCACCACTTCCGCCCAATCCGCATCCTCCAGAATTTCTTCGCGTAGAAACGCCTTCTGGCTACCCGTCCAGAAAAACGCATCTTCGAGTTTCAACTCCGGCTTGAGCGGCGAATGCACCGCAACAAAACGCTCAATGCTGGTGGCGTCATCGGGCAGCCCGAGCTGTTTGAACAACGACGGCAGGCTGTGAACAGGCGATTGCATGGCAACTCCAAAAAATCAGTGATTGCCCTCAGTCTAGACCGATAAAACCCACAGATTGGCAGCCATTCGTGCAACATTTTGCAATGTTCACGCTATCATCTTCACCTTTCGCCCAGTGGCATTCACGGACTCCCGGAATAAGGACAATTCATGCGCATCGGTCTTCTGTCATCCCTGACCCTGGCACTGTGTGCCGCCTTTTCCCTGCAGGCCCAGGCCAGCGGCGACGACTCGTGCTACCCCGACTGGCGCGTGTCCCAGGATTCGCTGACCGCCTGCAGCAACATGCCATTCCTGAGCCCCGGCAATGACAGCCGGACCAACCTGCGCCTGTTGCTCGCGGCAAAAAAGAACGCGCCCCTGACCCCTAATGCGCTGGGTGAAGATGACCTGGCCCAGGGCTTCGGCCCGGTGCCGTTCCCGGTGTATCGCCTGGTGCCGCACCCGCCCGAAGGGCAGACGGGCGAAGAGCAAGGCACGGAGCTTGCGCAACTGTTGGCCTCGCTGGGCATCCAGCGCGAGGCCACGGCGGCGGCAGGCGATCAGTTTTTGTGGGGCGAAGGCAGCCGCTGCCGCAGCAACAATGTGCAGAGTGCCACCGACTTTGTGCGCCAAGTGATCAAGGCCGATGTGCCGGCGAATGAGCGAGTGCTGCTGGCCAATGCGCGCCTGAAATTGCTCGGCACCTGCGACTGGCAGGGGGAAGTGCTGCTGGAGCCGCAGTTGATCACTTCCACCCAGGGTCGCGAGCTGACCACCTACCTGCTCGCCGCTTCCGACTTTTACAGCGGGCGCTTTGTGTATGCCGAGCGCGGGTTTGCTGCGGTGACCCTGACCACACTGCCATGGCTCAAAGAAACGGCGGTGTACATGATCGCCCGCGCGTCGCTCAACCATGCCCAGGAAAACGCCTTCGATGAATACGGCCTACCCCAGCGCCAGGCTGTGGATAAGTCCGCGCTGGACGAAGCCGAGCACAGTTTCCTCAGCTACCTGAAAACTTATCCACAGGGTGAGTACGCCCCTTCCGCCCGTGGCCTGTTGCGCCGGGTGCACTGGTTGGCGGGCGATGCGAGCAAGCTGGCGGACGATTACGCCTGGCAACTGACCGAGGCCAGCGATGCCGAGCGCAATGGCTCCATTGATGAACTGGTGGAAGAAACCGACAACAAGCTGCTGACCAGCTACGCCGAGACCATCCGCAACCCATTGTTGCTGGCGATCAACGACCTGATGTGGATGCGCGCCAACAACCCGCCCAAGCTGACCCGCGCCACTCTCGACGGGCAAAAGGCCGCGTTTGCCAACGAGCCGGCGCTGTACGACTACTTGCAGGCGGCGTTCGCCCTGTATGTCGAGCACCAGCCAGACAACGCGTTGAAACATCTGCCACAAGAGCTGCCGTCGAGCCTGGATTACTTGGCCTTCAGCCAGCAAACCCTGCGCGGCCTGGCCCTGGAAGCCAAGCAGGACTGGAAAGGCGCCGAGGCGCTGTGGCTGCAACTGCTACCCCTGGCCAAGCAGCCCTTGCAGCGCGACCAACTGGAACTGGCCCTGGCGATGAACTACGAACGCAGCGGCCAATTGGCCAAGGTGTTCGCCGCCGACTCGCCGATCCAGACCAAGCAAGTGCGCTATATCCTGCTGCGCAGCGTGGCCGGGCCCGAGTTGCTGCGCCAGCAAATCAGCCAGGCCAGCGACCCGCTGGAGCGCAGTACCGCGCAATTTGTCTTGCTCTACAAAGACCTGCTGCGCGGCCAGTTCGCGACCTTTGCCGAGGACTTGCAGCAACTGCCGGCCTCGCCTGCCGCCGACAAGATCGGCACCAGCCTGGGCTATGTGTACGACGGCGGTCAGGCACTGACGTTGTTCCGCTGGAGCGGCGACAAGGCCGCCTCCGGCTACACCTGCCCGACCATCGCGCAAACCGCCAGCACCTTGCAGAGCGAGCCGAAAAACCCCCACGGCCTCAACTGCCTGGGTGAGTTCATCCTGCGCAACGGCCTGGATGGCATGCCCCTGGAAGAAGTGCGCTCGGCCGGTAGCCTGGGCAGCACCGCATCGGCCTTCAAAGGCGAAACCTTCTCCCGGCTCGAGGGTTACAAACAAGTCATCGCCAACCCCAAGGCGCCCCGTGACGACAAGGCCTATGCACTGTTCCGGGCGATCAACTGCTATGCGCCGTCGGGCTACAACAGCTGCGGCGGCGAAGATGTGGACAAGGCGGTGCGCAAGGGCTGGTTCCGCCAGTTGAAAACCGGGTTTGCCGACACCCAGTGGGGCAAGTCGCTGCAGTACTACTGGTAAGCCGGTGAAAGGTTTCTGGCTGGCGCTGCTGGTACTGGCGAGCCCGGCCTTCGGCGCGGTCGATGCCCGCGACTATGAGGCCTTCTGGCTGTGGAGCGGGGTCGCGCCACAGCCAGTGCTCAAGCAGGCCAAGACGCTGTACATCCTCCAGGGCCAGATCAACTCGACCCGCCGCCAGCCCGAACGCGGCGTACAGTTCATCGCCCAGGGCATGAGCGTGCCGCGCATCCGCCAGGGCGAGGTGTGGATTGTCTACCGCGCCCACACCTTGCGCTGGCCAGAGCCGGTCTACACAAAAATGCTCGGCCAGGTGCAACGCTGGCGCGCAGCGGGCAACCCGGTGGTGGGCATCCAGATCGACTTCGACGCCCGCACCCAGCACCTGCATGAATACGCCGACTTCCTCAAAGACCTGCGCCAGCGCCTGCCAAAGGATTTGCGCCTGAGCATCACCGGCCTGATGGACTGGAGCAGCAACGCCGACCCGGCCGCCATCGCCCAGCTCAAGGGCGTGGTGGATGAAGTGGTGGTGCAGACCTATCAGGGCCGCCACAGCATCCCGGATTACGCGGCGTACCTGCCACGGATGAACCGGCTGGGAATGCCGTTCAAGATTGGCTTGATCCAGGGCGGGCAGTGGCAGGAACCGGGGTATTTGCAGGGGAATGAGTGGTTTCGGGGGTATGTGGTGTTTTTGCAGAATCCGGGTTGAACCCTGTAGGAGCCGGCTTGCCGGTTCCTACAGGGGTAGCGTCTTACCAGTCGTAAGTCAGGCTCGACACCACCGTACGCCCTTCGCCGTAGTAGCAATCCAGATCGCTGGTGCAGCGAGATACGTAGGTTTTATTGGCAAGGTTCTGCACATTCATCGCCAACTTCACGCCTTTAAGCTTGAGAGCCGAGGCGCCCAGGTCGTAGCTCAGGCTGGCATCGTAGACGGTGTAGGACGGCACCGTGAACGCGCCGGCAACGTAGTCACCCATGCTGCTGCGCGTGTAGCGGGCCCCCAGGCCTGCGCCGAGACCAGCCAGCGGGGTGTCACCGATCACGGTGTAGTTGACCCACAACGCAGCCGTCAGCGGTGAGATACCGGCCGGGTGGCGGCCTTCGCGACCTTCGTTGTCCTTGGTGTACTTGATGTCGTTGCGCGCCGCCGAAGCGACCACATCCCAGGAATCGTTCAGCACCGCCTTGGCTTCGAACTCGACGCCGCGCGAACGCATGGCGCCGCTCTGGCTGCTGAAGTTGCTCGGCGGGTTGGCCGTCAGGATGTTTTCCTGGTCCAGTTGATAGACCGAGACCTGCACAAAACTTTCCTGGCCCGGTGGCTGGTACTTCACCCCGACTTCGTACTGGTTGCCTGTGGACGGGTCGAAGGGCTTATGGTTGGCATCGGTGCCGGACAGCGGCAGGAAGGACTCCGAGTAACTGATAAACGGCGCCAGGCCGTTATCGAACAGGTACACCAGGCCCGCACGGCCGGTGAAGGCCTGATCCTTGCTGCTGGTGCGATCGTCGCTCAGCGGCGCCTTGTTGACCACATTGGCCCAGTCATAGCGCCCACCCAGCACCAGTGCCCATTTGTCCCACTTGATCTGGTCCTGCACGTACAGGCCGGTCTGGGTGATGGTGTTGTCCCAGCGATACGGCTGGCCGAAATTCAGCGGCTGGCCATACACCGGGTTGAATAGATCAATGATCGGTGGGGTGCGGTCGTAGAGGCCGAGGAACCTGGAGTTGAAGTGGTAGTAATCCAGACCCACGATCAAGGTGTGGGAGAACTCGCCAGTGGTGAATTCGGCCTGGGCGATGTTATCCACGCCAATCACTTTGTTGTTCTGCCTCCAGTCCACGCCGAAGCGTTCCAGGTAGCGTTGATCCATGGCGCCAGTGGCCGGGTTGGCGACAAAACGGTAGCCGTGCAACGGCGCCACATAGCGGTCGTCCACTTCGGCATAGCGCGCGTTTTGCTTGAGGGTCCAGGTGTCGTTCAAGCGATGGGACAACTCGTAGCCGAAGGCAAATTGTTCGCGATTGTACTTGTTGACACCCGGCTCGCCGATAAACACATCACGGTCGATCTTGCCGTTGGGGTTGCGCCAGACCGTGCCGGATGCGGGCAGGCCCTGGGCCTCGGGCATGCCCTTGTCTTTCTGGTACTGGGCGAACAGGGTCAGGCTGGTGTCGTCGTTGGGCCGCCAGGTCAGGCTTGGCGCAATGAATTGGCGGCGGTTTTCGAAGTAGTCGATCTCGCCTTGCTCGTCCTTGAGGCGCCCGGTAAGGCGATAGAAAAACTGCCCTTGATCATCCAGCGGACCACTGAGGTCGATGGCCGCGCTTTTGTGCTCGTAGGTGCCGGCTTCGAGTACCACCTGGCGCACCGGGGTCTCGCTGGGACGCTTGCTGACCATATTGACGATGCCGCCGGGCTGGTTGTGCCCGTACAGCACCGACGCCGGGCCTTTGAGCACCTCGATGCGCTCCAGGGAATAGGGCTCGATCTGCAACGCTCCGCCGGTACTGCCGCCACCGTAAGGCAGGTGCAAACCGTCGAGGTACAAGGGTGTCGGCGAGAAGCCACGGGATGTCGGTTCATCGAACAGCTTCACCCGGTCGGAGAAGCCGCCGGCACTCATGCCAGGGGTGTAGAGCAGCGCCTGGGTCACGCTTTGCGCGCCGCGCGCCTTGATTTCAGCGGCGCTGATCACGTTGATGGTCTGGGGGATTTCCACCAGCGCCGCATCGGTCTTGCTGCCCGTGGCGCTGCGGGTGGCGACGATGCCGTCGACCGGGCCCCAGGCGTTTTCCTGGTGCTGCTGGGCGCTGATCTGGGTCGCCCCCAGTTGCATCGCGCCGTCCCCCGCGAGGGCCTGCACCGACCAACCGCTCCCCGCCTGCATCGCCACCAGGCCGCTGCCGGCCAACAAGCGCTCCAAGCCCGGCCCGGTGGCATAGCGCCCCTGCAAGCCAGGGCTGCGCTTGCCGGACGTCAGTGACGCATCCACCGAGAGCAAAATCCCCGAAGCGCTGGCGAAACGGTTCAACGCCTGGTCCAGGCTGCCGGCAGGGATGTTGTATTGGCGCAAGGCTTCGCCGGCGCTCTCCTGGGCCTGGACCAGGGTCGGGACGAGCGGCACAGTCGCCAGCACACTGACAAACAGGCCACGACGCAGGGCGCGGGCCAGGGGTTGGATTGGATGGTGCGGCATTGCAGGACTCCCCGTGAGAACGCTTCTTGATTGGCTTTCAAGAGGTAACCCGGACGGGATTGGAAAACCGACAAAGAAAAATGGAAAAAAATGCGCCCACTGACTTTCCACACCAAAACACCCATCAATGTAGGAGCTGGCTTGCCTGCGATAGCGGCGTATCAGTGACAGATGGGCCAACTGACCCACCGCTATCGCAGGCAAGCCAGCGCCTACAGTTGATCGAGTCAAACCCTGGCTTTGAGGGTGACCCAATAGCGAGTCACCGCCTGTACCCGCACCGGCAGTGAGCGCTCAAGGGCGGCGAGGATCGCGTCGGTGTCATTCAGCGGAAACACGCCGGTCAGTAACAAGCCGGAGATGGCCTCGTCACAGCGCAACAACCCCGGGCGATAGCGACTCAGCTCAGCCACAAACCGCCCCAGTGGCTGGCGCTCGGCAATCAGACGGTGCTGGGTCCAACTGCTGGCGTTGGCATCCAGCGCGGTCACTGCCGAGGTCTGTGTCGCACTGAACCACAGGCTGTCACCCGCCTTCATCAGCACCGGCACACCCTGCACCGGGCGGACCTGTAAGCGCCCTTCATAGAGGTCGACGCGGCTGCCGTCGTGCAGTTCGCGCACGGCAAAGCGGGTGCCCAGGGCCTGGATATCGCCCGCGGTGGTTTCGACGATCAGCGGCCGGGATGGGTCGTGGCCGCTGGTCAGCAGGATCTCGCCGCGAATCAGGCGGATGCGCCGCTCTGTGGCACTGAAGCGCAGGTCGACGGCGCTGTCGCTGTTGAGGTCCAGCTGGGTACCGTCGCTCAGGGTCAGGTGGCGAATCTCGCCGGTGGCGGTGCGATGCTCGGCAAACGCCGCCTGCCACGGCTGGCTGCCCTGGACCAGGTAGCCGCTGCCGCCGGCCACCAGCAACAGCCCAAGCAGTTTCAACGCCGCCCGACGCTGGGGGTCCGGCGTGTCACGCAACACCGCGCGGGCGCTGTCGGCGGGGACGCCGCCCAAGGTCTGCTGCAACTGCTGCAAACGCTGCCAGGCACGACGATGCTCCGGGTCGGCGGCCTGCCAACGGGCAAAGGCCTGGCGCTGGGCCCCGTCGAGTTCGCCGCCCCATTGCAGCATCAACCACTCGCTGGCCTGCTCGACCACAGCCTGGGCAATCGGCGCGTCATGGCGGGCTCTCATTCTTCGTAGACCACCTGGTAGCAGGCGATGATCGCGCGGGTCATGTACTTCTGCACCGAGCTGACCGTCACCCCCAGGCGTTCGGCGATCTGCGCGTAGGTCAGGCCTTCGAACTGCGACAGCAGGAACGCGCGGCGCACGTTCTCGGGCATGCGGTCGAGCATGGCGTCGATCTGCATCAGGGTTTCGAGGATCAACGCGCGGGTTTCCAGGCTCGGCGACTCGGGTTCCGGCAAGTGGGCAATGCTTTGCAGGTAGGCGCGCTCGATGCGCAAGCGGCGCCATTGGTCGATCACCAGGTTGCGGGCGATCTGCGTCAGGTAGCTGCGGCTTTCTTGGGCACCGGGAAAACGCCCCGACACCAGCAGGCGCAGGAAGGTGTCCTGCGCCACGTCGGCGGCGTGCTCGCGGTCGCCCAGGCGCTTGCGCAACCAGCCTTGCAGCCAGCCATGATGGTCGCGGTACAGGAGATGAAGCTGTTGCTGGCCGTCAGTCGCGGTGTCCATGAATTGCTCGGATACACTATTGAGAGCAATTATCATTACAGCTTGTATCGCGACTGGCAAAAAACTTTATCTGTTACCGCCCGGCGGTCTGCACCGGATACACCGACTCCCAGCCCCCGCCCAGTGCCTTGTACAAGCCAACCATGGCCAGGGACACGCCGGTGGAGCTTTCCACCCATTGCTCCTGGGTCGCCAGCAACGCGCTCTGCACCGTGAGGACGTTGACGAAATCCACCACCCCTTCGACGTATTGGTGCTGGGCGGTGTCCAGGGCGATCTGGTTCTGGCGCACCGCTTCGGCCAGGCTGTCACGGCGCAGTTGGCTGGCGTTGTAGCGGGTCAACTGGTCGTCGATTTCATGCCAGGCGCGCAGCACGGTCTGCTGGTACGCCAAGGCCGCTTCCTGCTGCTGGGCTTCGCGCAGGTCGAGCATGCCCTGCAGGCGGCCACCGTTGAACAGCGGCAGGCTCAGCGACGGGCCGAAAGCAAAGGTGCGCGAGCCCCAGGAGCCCAGATCCGACAATTGCATGGCCTGGGAACCGAGGCTGCCCGACAGGGTGATCCGTGGGTAGAAGTCACCTTTGGCCACGCCGATGCTGGCGGTCGCCGCATGCAGGCGCGCCTCGGCCTGGCGGATATCCGGGCGGCGCTGTGCCAGTTGCGACGGCAGGCCAATCGCAACCTGGCGCTGGGTCTGGGGCACCGCGGCGTCCGGCGACAGCTGCGCATGCAAGGCTTGCGGAGCCTGGCCCATCAACAGGCTCAGGGCATTGATCAACTGGTTCTGACGCTGTTGCAAATCCGGCAGGCGCGCTTCGATGGCGGCTACTTGCGCAGCGGCTTCAGCGACATCCAGGTGAGTGGCCACGCCATCGGCCAAACGCAGTTGCGAGAGCTTCAGGCTACGGCGCGCCACGTCGAGGTTTTGCTCGGTGACCGCACGGGTGCTTTGCACGCCGCGCAGTTGGATGTAGTCCTGGGCGGTCTCGGCCAGCACCGATAGCAGCACCGTGCGGCGGTCGTTTTCCGCCACTTGCAGGGTGGCGTCGGCGGCTTCGGTTTCACGCCGTACCCGGCCCCAGAAGTCCAGCTCCCAGGAGGCGGCGAAACCGGCGTCCCACAGGTTGAAGGCCGAACGGCCGTTGTTGCCGGATGGATCGCTCAGGCCATTGGCGCTATTGCGTTTGCGCCCGTAGTTGCCATCGGCGCTGAGCTCTGGATAGCGCCCGGCGGTCGTCACCTGGCGTACTGCGCGGCTCTGTTGCAAGCGGCTGCTGGCCAGTTTCAGGTCGAGGTTGTCGGTCAATGCCCGGCGCACCAGGGCTGACAGTTGCGGGTCGTGGAACACATCCCACCACTGTTCTTCCAACGGGTCGCTGACCGCCCGGCTGGCGGCCTGGCGGCCCTGGGGCTCGGCCCATTGCGTCGCTGGCTGGGCATCGGGCCGTTTAAAATCCGGGCCGACGGTGCAGGCACCCAAGCTAATCAGGCTGAGAGTAAGCAGCGCGAGTTTTCTCATTGCTGCGCCACCTCACGTTGCTGCGCAGTGGGATGGGTATTGACGCTGGCCTCCACCGACATCCCGACCCGTAGGCGATGGACCTGTGCCTGACCCGGCTCCAGGATGATTTTCACCGGGATGCGCTGCACCACCTTGGTGAAGTTGCCGGTGGCGTTGTCTGGTTTGACCGAGGCGAAGGTCACGCCCGTGGCCGGCGCCAGGCTTTCCAGATGGCCGTTGAGGACTTCACCGTCGAGGCTGTCGACCCGCACTTCAACCGCCTGGCCGGCGTGCATATGGGACAGTTGGTTTTCCTGGAAATTGGCCACCACATAGGCGTCGGCCAACGGCACCACGGCGAGGATCTTGCTGCCCGGGGTGACAAAGGCGCCGACCCGTACCGCCCGCTCACCGACCATGCCATCCACCGGCGCGACGATGCGCGTGTACGACAATTGATAGCTGGCCATTTCCAACGCCGCCTGGGCGCGTTTCAAGCCACCTTCGGCGGCATCGCGCTGGGCGCTGAGAATCTCCACCTGCTTGCGTTCGGCGGCCAACACCGCCGTGGCGTTGGCCAGGCGTGCGGTGGCCTGGTCGATGCGGGTCCTGGCTTGCTGGGCGTTCTGCACCGTACCGGCACCGACACCGGCGAGGTGGTTGTAGCGGTTCAATTCGTGCTCGGCAAAGGCCACCTCGGCGCGATCGGCGGCCACCGTGGCCTGGGCCTGGGCGATCACCGAGCTCTGCCGCTCAAGGGTGGCCACCGCGTTTTTCAGCTGGGCCTGGGCCATCAGGGTCTCGGCATCGGCGGCCTGGGCGGCGGCGCGCAAGTCACGGTCGTCGATCAGCGCCAGCAACTGCCCGGCCTTGACCTGTTGGTTGTCTTCCACCAACACCTCTTTGATAAACCCGGCGACCCGCGGCGCCACCAGGGTGTAGTCGGCGGCGACGAAGGCGTCGTTGGTGGTCTGGCGCTTGCTGCCAAACACACCCGGCGCCAGCAGGTACACCAGCACGCCCACGGCGAATAGGCTGATAACAGTCACGGCAATCTGGTCTTTGCGTTTCATAAAAATCCTTGGTCTGCGTCAGCAATCAAGCGGGTGCGCGCGGCGGAAAAATCCGCGTCGGCATCCAGAAAATCAGGAGGATCAACGCCACCGCGACACCGGCCATGACGTAATAAAGATCCGAAGAAGTCAGCACCACGGCCTGCTGGTGCAGCCGGTGGGCCAGGCCCGTGGCGTCGCTGTCGGCCAGGGGCGAGTTGCCCAGGGCGTCCACCAGCATGGTCGAGTGGAAATGCAGGCGGTGGGTGGTCAGCACCTCGATCACCCCGGTGGCGACCACCGCCGCCAGGCCCTTGACCGTGTTGAACCAGGCCGAGGCAAACGGCCCGTCGGCGGGCACGATGCTGCCGGTGGACAGCATCAACAGCGGCAATACCGCCATCGGCTGCCCGAAAATTTGCAGCAGTTGCAGCACGTAGAACTCGTCACGAATCCACGCCGAGGTCAGTTGCGCGCCGCCGATGCACGACAGGGTCAGCATGCCCAGGCCAATCCCCAGCACCCAGCGGCAGTCGACCCAGCGCAGGTTGCACAGGGCGGCCACCAGGGGCAGCGCGATCAGCTGCGGCAGGGCCATGATCAACATCACCGGCGCGGTTTGCAGCGGCCGGTAGCCCTGCACCTGCGCCAGGTAGCTGGACGGCAGGATGATCACCGCCTGCAACACCACCAGCACCCCGGCCAGCACGATCAGGGCGAAGGCCAGGTTGCGCAGGCCAAGCATCTGCAACTTGAAGAACGGCATCGGGTGTGACCATTCATTGAGCATGAACAGCACCAACAACAGCACCCCGCCAATCAGCAGCGTGGTGATCAGCGGCGACTCGAACCAGTCCAGGCGGTTGCCCTGCAAGATGCCGATCACCAGCATGCAGATCGCCGGGAAGCCCAGCAGCAGGCCGCGCCAGTTGAACTGCTTGAGGCGCTCCAGGCGCAACGGGTCCTGGGGCAAGCCATAGGCCACGGCGGCCATGGCCAGCAGGCACGGCGCGACGATCTGCCAGAACGCCCACTGCCAGCCTACGTATTCGGTCCATAGCGCCGCCAACGGTGTACCGAGGCTGGGACCGAAGGTGGCGGTCAGGGCGTAGCCGGCCAGGCCGTAGAGTTTGACGTTGGCCGGCAAAAACCGCAGGGCCACGGTCATCAGCATCGGCGGCAACGCGCCGCCGGCCAGGCCTTGCAGGGTGCGCAGCACCAGCAGGCTTTCGTAGTTCGGCGCCAGCGGGCAAAGCACCCCCAGCAGGGTAAACAGGCCGATGGCCCACAGGGTGAAACGGCGCAGCGAAAACGTCACCGAACACCATGGGGCAAAGGCCATGGCCGAGACGGAGGTGGCGGTGTAGGCCGCGACCAGCCAGGTGCCTTCGTCAAACCCGATGTACAGCGCACCGCGAATATCGGCGAGGGCGACCTTGGTCACCATTTCGTTCAGGCCCGAGACCAGCACCGCCAGCAGCACGCCGACCAGGCCGATGATGATCCGTGGGCCGAACACAGGGGGGCTGACGGCGGCGGGTTTGGCGGCGGCCAAGGGCGCGGGGGCAGCGAGGGACGTCATGAAAGTACAACTCGGCAATAGAATACCCGAGCAGTTTAATAAGGCTTAGACATGACGAAAACTGACTTATCGGAAGGTTATAACTGCACCAGACGCAATGATTGAATGTGGGAGCTGGCTTGCCTGCGATAGCGGTGTGTCAGCTAAGGCATCTGTCACTGACACACCGCTATCGCAGGCAAGCCAGCTCCCACACAAGCCTGGCTAGCTCCACACATTTTGATCGTGGGCGTCAGGTGGGTTGGGCTTCGCGCCAGGTCGCGGCGCAGCTTTCGCGCATGGTTTCGCGCAGCCATTTGTGCGCCGGGTCTTTGTCGAAACGCGGGTGCCAGGCCTGGGTCAGGACCAGGGTCGGCAGGGAAATCGGCAGGGTAAATGCGCGCAGTGGCAGTTTCAGGCGATTGGCGCTGTAGAGCGCTTCCTTGGGCACCGGCAGGATCAGGTCGGAGTCAGGCAGCATAAACATCGCACCGTGAAACCCCGGCGCGATCATCGCCACCCGGCGTTCCAGGCCCTGGGCGCTGAGGGCGGTGTCGATCGGTCCTCGGGCGATACCGCGCCGCGAGATGCTGATATGGGAATAGCTGGCAAAGCGCGCAGCGGTGATTTCTTCGTCGAACAACGGGTGGCCTTCGCGGGCCAGGCCGACGAAGGTGGTGGAGAACAGGTTCTGCACCTTCACTTCCGGGGTAATCGGCATGGTGTTGCCGACGCGCAGGTCCAGGCGCCCTTCGCGCAAGGCTTCGTCATCGCTGTCGCCTTCCGGGACAAAGCGCAGCTCGCAATGGGGCGCCACCCGCTCCATGGTGTCGAATAAACGACCACCATACACGCCGACAAAAAAGTCATTGGCGCGCACGCTGAACCGCCGGCGCAAGGTGCTCAGGTCGACCTCGTCCGCCGAGCGGAACAACAACGCCGCCTGCTCCACCACGTTGCGCACTTGGCCTTGCAACTCCAGGGCCTTGGGCGTGGGCACCAGACCGCGACCGGCGCGCACCAGGATCGGATCGCCCACCGCTTCGCGAATGCGCGTCAGGGTGCGGCTCATCGCCGCCGGGCTCAGGTTCATCCGCCGCGCGGCACCCACCACGCTGCCCTCGTCGAGCAAGGCGTCGAGGGCCACCAGCAGATTCATATCCGGTAATTGCATGCCAAGCACTCGTGATGGGTTTGGAGTACAGCGCACGCAATCGTAGCAGGCTTTACCGGTACTGTTTCTACTGCGTCAGGTAACTTTAGGCGGTGGGCAAGGCGGCTGTGGTGGCGGATATAAGATCACTCTCTGGCAGTCAGGAGAGTGACTTTAAATACCGTTAGAGAATAACGATATGGCCTTTTTGCGGCAGGGCTGAGGGATGGGGTGAAGTTGAGGGCCCCTTCGCGAGCAAGCCCGCTCCCACATTCGACCGATTTCCAACATAGGAATGCGGTTGAGTGTGGGAGCGGGCTTGCTCGCGATGAGGCCCGCCCAGACACTGAAGATCAACGCTCCTGCAGCGACTCCGCCCGGGCCTTGATGATGGGCTTGAGCAGGTAGCTGAGGATGGTTTTCTTGCCGGTGATGATATCGACCGAGGCGACCATGCCGGGGATGATGATCAGCGGCTTCTCATCGGTACCCAGGTGGCTGCGGTCGGTGCGCAAGGTGATCATGTAGTAGGTGGTTTTCTTGTCTTCGTCGGTGATGGTGTCGGCACCGATGCGCTCCAGCTTGGCCTTGAGGCCGCCGTAGATGGTGTAGTCATAGGCGGTGAACTTGACCACGGCCTCTTGCCCCGGGTGCAGGAAGGCAATGTCTTGCGGGCGGATCTTGGCTTCCACCAGCAGGGTGTCGTCCAACGGGACGATTTCTACCATGTCGCTGCCCGGCTGGATCACCCCACCGATGGTGTTGACCAGCAGTTGCTTGACGATCCCGCGCACCGGCGAGGTGACCAGGGTCCGGCTCACCCGGTCTTCGAGGGCTTTGCCGGTGGCCTGGGCCTTGTTCAAGTCGGTGCGGGCTTCGTTGAGCTCGGTCAGGGCTTCACTGCGATACTTACCGCGAGTCTCGTCGATCTTGCGCTGTACTTCCTTGATCGCCGAGTCGGCACGGGGGATGGCCAGGGTGGTGGCGTCCAGTTGGCCACGGGTTTCCATTTCTGCGCGCTTGAGGCGCAGTACTTCCACCGGCGACACCGCACCCTGGGCGACCAGGGGTTCGGACATGTTGATTTCCTGGCGCTGCAACGACAGCTGGTTACGGTACTGGCTCTGCTTGGAGGTGTACTCGCGCATTTCTTGCTGGCGCTGGGTCAGTTGTTCCTGCAAGCCGCCGATTTCGTCCTTGAACTGCTGGCGCCGGCTTTCGTACAGCGACTGCTCGTTGATGGCCTGGGTGGGCGCAGCGGCCCGCACATCTTCAGGGATGTTCAACGGCCGGTCTTCGACCTGGGCGCTCAAGCGCTCGATACGCAACAGCAGGGACAGGCGCTGGGCCTCGGTTTCCCCGGCGTTGGAGACAAAACGTGTGTCGTCCAGGCGAATCAGCGGCGCGCCGGCTTCGACGATCTGCCCTTCCTTGACGAACAGCTCGGCGACGATGCCGCCTTCCAGGTTCTGGATCTTCTGCAGCTTGGAGGATGGAATGGCCTTGCCATCGCCGCGCGTGACTTCGTCGACCTTGGCAAAGCCGGCCCACAGCAACATGCACAGGAAAAACCCGATGATCCCCCAGATGGTCAGCCGCACCACGCGCGGGGCATCTTCGATCAGGGCCTTCTTGACCTCTGGCAATGGCTGGCCGTCCAGCGAATCGGAACCAATGAAATAGCGACGGACCGCGTCCTTGAATTTACGCAACACTGATCTGCCCCTTCTTCAACGCTTCCATCACTACGGCTTTCGGACCATCGGCGAGGATTTGCCCACGGTCGATGACCAACAAGCGGTCCACCAGGGACAGCAGCGACGCCCGGTGTGTCACCAGCACCACCGTCTTGTTTTCCACAACGGCTTGCAGGCGCTGTTTAAGGCGCTCCTCGCCGGTGTTGTCCATGGCGCTGGTCGGTTCGTCCAGCAGCAGGATAGGCGGGTTGAGCAGCAGGGCACGGGCCAGGGCGACGTTTTGTCGCTGGCCGCCAGAGAGGTTCTGGCCTCGCTCGCCCACTTGCAGTTCGTAGCCTTGCGGGTGCAGACGGGCAAATTCGTGGACGCCGGCCAGTTCGGCGGCTTGCAGCACCACTTCGTCTTCAACGTAGCGGGCGCCGGAGACCAGGTTGTCGCGCAGGGTGCCGGCCAGCAGTTGAATGTCCTGAGGCACATAGCCGACGTTGTGGCGCAGTTCGCTGACGTCGATCTGGCGAATGTCCACCCCGTCCACCAGCAGGGCGCCGGAGTCGGGCTGGTAGAGGCCGACGATCAGTTTGGCCAGGGAGCTTTTGCCCGAGCCGCTGCGCCCGATGATGCCAATTTTCTCGCCGGGCTTGATCACCAGGTTGATGTTCTTGAGCGCCATGTTCTGCTGGTTGGGGTAGGTAAAGTTCAGGCCCCGGCACTCGATGGCACCTTGCAGGGTGCGGCGGCTCAAGGGGCGCTCTTCGAAGTTGCGCTCCTGAGGCAGTTCCATCATCTGGTCGGTGGAGACCATGGTGACTTTGGCCTGCTGGTAGCGGGTCATCAGGCCCGACAGCGACGCCAGGGGGCTGAGGGCTCGGCCACTGAGCATGTAGCAGGCAATCAGGCCGCCCATGCTGAGGTTGCCGTCAATGATCTGGTAGACCCCGAAGACAATCATGATCACACCCGCCAGTTGCTGGATCAGCAGGGTGATGTTCATCGACAGGCCAGAGAGCATTTTCACCCGCAACTCAAGGCGGCTGAGGGTGCCAATGGTCTGCTCCCACTGGTACTGGCGCTCGCTTTCCGCGTTGTTGACCTTGACCGCATCCAGCCCGGCCAGGGTTTCGATCAGGCTCGACTGGCGCTCGGAGGCCAGGGCCATGGTGCGTTCCATGGTGGCGACCAGCGGTTTTTGCAGCAGGTAACCGATGCCCAGGGCAATCGGGAAAGCCAGCATGGGGATCCACACCAGGTGCCCGCCGAGGATGGCGATCACCATGAAGATCAGCAGGGTGAACGGCAAGTCGATCAGGCTGGTGAGGGTCAGGGACGCGAGGAAGTCGCGCAGGCTCTGAAACTCGTGGATGTTCTGGGCGAAACTGCCGACCCGCGCCGGGCGGTACTTCATCGACATGCCGACGATCCGCTCGAACAGCGTGGCCGAGATGATCAGGTCGGTTTTTTTGCCGGCCAGGTCCAGGCACAGACTGCGCAAGCTCTTGAGGACCAGGTCGAAGACGTAGGCGATGAAAATACCGGTGGCCAGCACCCACAGGGTGGCGGTGGCCTGGTTCGGCACCACGCGGTCGTAGACGTTCATCACGAACAGCGGCGCGGCCATGGCAATCAGGTTGATCAGGAAACTGGCAGCGATGGCATCGGCGTAGAGCCAGCGCGAACGCTTGAGGGTGTCGCGAAACCACGAACGGGCCCGAGGGATCAGGGTGCCGTGGCTGACATCGAATTTGTGCTGGGGCTGGGCAAAAAACACTTTGCCGATGTAGTCATCGGCCAAGGCTTGACGCTTGACGATGGTTTCACCGCCATCGCTTTCGCTGAGCAGAACCTGGGCCTCGTCTTCACCCTGCCAGCCGAGCAGCACGGCACTCCGGCCGTCCTTGAGCAACAGCAGCGCCGGCATGGCAATCGCGGGGATCGAATCGAGCTTGCGTTGCAGCAGCCGGCCTTGCAAACCGGCGCGGGCCGCGGCCCGGGCCAGCAAATCGGCGGTCAGCTGCTGTGACGGCAATGGCAGACCGGTGGTCAGCATTGCCGCACTGGCAGGCTTCTGGTGCAGGGCACAGAGAGCCAACAACCCGTCGAGTAACGGGTCGTCGTGCAATGTGCGTGGATCATGACTGAGATGGACTCGACTAACTTCTGATTCCACGCGGGCTCTCTCAACTAACGGATGGGTCTATAAGGAATAGCTCAATTCATCCCCGGCAGTTGAACTTTCGGCTTCACATCGTTCTGGACGACGGAGGCCATCGGTGCGACCACTCCCTGGCTCTTGAGCAACTCGCCCATGGTCGCCTTGATTCGGTACTGAGTAAATAACTGAACGTTTTTTATCTCTTCCAGACGACGCGAAGCGGTGAACAGTTCGTTTTCACTGTCGAGCAAGTCGAGCAGGGTCCGCTCGCCCAGGCTGAATTGCTTCTGGTAGGCGCCGCGTACTTTGCTGCTGTGGTCGACGTATTGCTGGGCAATCGGCACCTGGGCATTGGCGTTGTTCATGGCGTTCCAGGCCAGGCCCAGTTCTTCGTTCAACTGGCGCAAGGCGTTATTGCGGATATCCAGGGCCTGGTTGGACTGGTAGGACTTGGACTCCAGCTCGGCTTTGTTGCTGCCACCGGCGTACAGGTTGAAGCGCATACGCAGCATCGCTTCCCAGCCATTGTTGTGGCTGGCGTCGCCGTCGATGTTGTTGTCGGCGTTGCGGCCCAACTCGGCGTCGAAGCGTGGGTAGAAGGAAGACTTGGCGGCTTCGTATTGTTTTTCGGCGGCGGCGATGTCGGATTCGGCCGAGCGCAGGATTGGGCTGTTATCCAGCATCTGGCGACGTGCTTCGTTCAGGTCTGCAGGCAGCATCGCCATGAAGCTGGGCGGACGCTCCAATTGATCGGCTTCCTGGCCGACAGCGCTCAGGTAGTTGGTCTGGGCATCGGCCAGGTTGGTCTGCTCGGTGATCACGTTGTTGCGGGCCTGGGCCAGACGGGCTTCGGCCTGGTCCAGGTCAGCCCCGCTGCCGACGCCGCGCTGGGTGCGCAACTTGATCTGGTCGTAAATGCGCTCGTGGTTACGCAGGTTGTCTTCAGCCAGGCGCACGAATTCACGACGGGTCAGGACGTCCAGATAAACCTGGGCTACCGTTAATGCAGTGCGCTCGGAAGTGCCAAGCAACGAAAACGCGCGGGAGTTAACGGTGGCTTGTTGACGCCCAACTTCACTGGAGGTGGCAAAACCGTCAAAAACCATTTGCTGCAGACGCAGGCTCGACTCACCGCGATTGAGGGTGTCCCAATGGCCACCACGGGCACGGGTGGACGAGCTGTCGGTGCCTTCACGGCCATAACCGGCGTTCAGGTCGACACGGGGCAGGTAACCGCCCTTGGCCGCACGCAATTGATAGTCAGCCGCGATACGAGCATTGACACCTGCCTGAATCTCAGGGTGCACATCCAGCGCTTGCTGCATGGCCTGGGGCAGGGTTTGGGCTTGTACGAAACTGGCGGCGAGAACGAACGGTATTGCCTTAAGCAGGTGCAAACGCATTTAAGAATCCCCAGGACTTCTTGTCTCAAGTCACAGCAACTTGGCGTGCTGCGTTAGAAAATGGCTACCGTAATGACCGTACGTCGGAAAGTTCAAAAGCGGAACTGGTTCACACATGTAGGACGGTTCGCCGCGTGAATATCAATGTGACATTAGCGAGGCGATTGTTTAGGATGGCGCCAAGAAGGTCAATAGTTTGGCATAAAGTAAATCGCCAAAAAATACAGCCAATTATTTGACGTCATTCGTTTTATAAACTACGCCCCTCCCAGGCTGATGAATCCCATCAGATCTCAGCCCTAGGAACACCCACAGAATGGATCGCCGGAGAAATCTTCAATGAGCAGTGTTGTTGCCATCGTCAAAAGCATTGTTGGCCAAGTTTTCGTCATTTCTCCGGAAGGGGCCCGCCGGGTGCTTGTTGAAGGTGATCGCCTTTTCGCCGGCGACCAGATAGACACCGGGATGTCGGGCGCAGTCAGCCTGGAGCTGGCCGATGGCCGCACCCTGGACCTGGGCCGTGACACCCAGTGGAGCGCCACCGCGCCCGACTCCAGCACGGACCTGGCACAAGCCACCGCACAGGCTGCACCTTCGGTTGCCGAACTGCAGCAGGCAATCGCCGCCGGCGCTGACCCGACCACCGACCTGGAAGCCACCGCCGCAGGCGCGGCAGCTGCTGGCACCGGCGCGGCGGGGGGCGGTCACAGCTTTGTGATGCTCGATGAGACCGCAGGCTCGGTTGATCCGACCATTGGATTCCCAACGGCTGGCCTGGGTTTCGGTACCAATGCGTTGACCAACGAACTCGGCGGGCAGCCGACCGACCCGCTCACGGCAGCACCTTTGCCGTCGACCCTGTCCCTGAGCGCCACCCCGACCATCACCGAAGCCGGCGGCGTGCTGACCTACACCGCCACGGTGACCCAGCCGTCTACCAGCAACCTGACCGTCACCCTGTCCAACGGCGCGGTGATCACCATCCCGGCCGGCCAGGTGACTGGCTCCGTGAATGTGCCCCTGGCGCCTAATGACAGCCCGTACATCGACCCAGGCCAGATCAGCGTCACCGTCACTGGCACCACCGGCGGTAACAACCTGATCGTGACCGTCGACCCGACGCCGGCCGTCACCCAGATCACCGACACCATCGACACCACCACCGTGACCCTGACAGCAGGCGAAACGGTGACCGAAGGCGGTCAGATCACCTACACCGCGACCTTGACCAACCCGGCGCAGACGCCCGTCACCATTACCTTGAGCAACGGC
This sequence comes from Pseudomonas sp. FP2294, assembly GCF_030687625.1. Taxonomy (NCBI): domain Bacteria; kingdom Pseudomonadati; phylum Pseudomonadota; class Gammaproteobacteria; order Pseudomonadales; family Pseudomonadaceae; genus Pseudomonas; species Pseudomonas sp. FP2294. The sequence continues at coordinate 149,794 of NZ_CP117441.1, read as the reverse complement.
TCGGTGATCAACATCGAGGCAGGTAAGTCCACCGGTACAGTGGTGGTCGAGACACCGGCCAACGACGTCTACAACAATGGCAGCACGGTCAGCACCACCATCACCGGGGCAACCGGTGGCAACTTCGAAAACCTGGTGCCCAACACCACACCAGCCGTCACCACGATTACCGATTCGGTCGACGACACCGGCGTGACCCTCACCGCCACTAACACCGTCACCGAAGGCGGCCAGATCACCTACACCGCGACGCTGACCAACCCGGCGCAAACCCCCGTGACCGTGACCTTGTCCAACGGCTCGGTGATCACCATCAAGGCCGGCGAGTCCGTCGGTACCGTGGTGGTCGACACCCCGGCGAACGACGTCTACGTCAACGGCAGCACCGTCACGACGACCATCACCGGCACGACCGGTGGCAACTTTGAAAACCTGGTGCCCAACACCACGCCAGCCGTCACCACCATCACCGATTCGGTCGACACCACCACCGTAACGCTGACTGCGCCAGGCGATGTCAGCGAAGGCGGGCAGATTACCTACACCGCCACGCTCTCCAATAAAGCCGACACTGACGTTACGCTGAAGCTGGATAACGGGTCGACCATCATCATCAAGGCGGGTGAAACCGTCGGCTCCGTCACCGTCGATGCTCCGGGCGATGATGTGTTTGTCGACAAAAGCACGCAAACCGTAAAGATCGTCGAGACTACTGGCGGCAACTTCGAAAAACTGGAAGTGGCCGGTGACGGCGCTACCACCACCGTCAACGACACTATCGACAAGGTCGATGTGGTCCTGACTGCGACTACCACCGTGGGCGAAGGCGGTAATATCGTCTACACCGCGTCGCTGGTGGACAAGGCAGGTAACCCGGTCACTAACACCACCAATCCGTTGACCGTGACGCTGGACAATGGCCAGGCCATCACCATTGGTGTCGGCCAGTCCGCTGGCACTGCCACCACTGTTGCGCCGAACGACGTGTATGAGGGCAACCAGACCGTCACCACCGCTATCACCAATGTGACCGGCGGCGCGCATTTCGAGAACCTGGTACCGGGCACCACGCCGGTCAACACCACCGTGACCGACACACCCGGCACCACCGACACCACCACCGTCACCCTGACCGCACCAGGCGAGGCCGACGAAGGTGGCAACATCACCTACACCGCGACCTTGAGCAACAAGGCCGGCAGCGACCTGACCCTGACCTTGAGCAATGGTGACGTGATCACTATCGCCAAGGGCGAGACGACAGGCCAGGTGACGTCCAAGGCACCGAGCGACGACGTATTCAAAGATGCAGGTCCGATCAACGTCACGATCAATCCGGACATCGTGGGTGGTGGCTTCGAGAAGCTTGATATCGCACCGGGTGGGGCGACGACGCAGATCAACGACACTATCGACAAGGTTGATGTGGTACTGACCGCCACCAAAACTGTGGGTGAAGGCGGCGAGATCGTTTACACCGCTACCTTGGTGGATAAAAACGGCGCGCCGGTGACTAACATCACCAGCCCTGTGACCGTGACCCTGGATAACAACCAGGTCATCACCATTGGTGTGAACCAGTCGAGCGGGACTGTCTCGGTTGTGGCTCCAGATGATGTGTACAAAGGCGACCAGACTGTTACTACCGGCATTAAAGAAGTCACCGGTGGCGAGCACTTTGAAAACCTGGTTCCAGGTACTGACAAGGTCACCACGACTGTCACTGACACACCGGGCACCGATAACACCACGACCGTGACGCTGACTGCTCCTTCGGAAGTGAGTGAAGGTGGCCAGATCACTTACACCGCCACCTTGAGCAACAAGGCTGACACTGACGTCACCCTGACACTCGATAACAAACAAACCATCACCATCAAGGCCGGCGAAACCGTCGGTACCGTCACCGTTGATGCCCCTGGCGATGACGTGTTCGTCGATAAGAGCACCCAGACTGTCCAGATCACCGGGACTGACGGCGGCAACTTCGAGAAGCTCGTGGTTGCTGGCAATGGCGCGACTACCACCATCAACGACACCATCGACAAGGTCGATGTGGTCCTGACCGCCACTAAAACTGTGGGCGAAGGCGGCGAGATCGTTTACACCGCCACCCTTGTGGATAAAAACGGTGCGCCAGTAACTAACATCACCAACCCTGTGACTGTGACCCTGGATAACAACCAGGTCATCACCATTGGTGTGAACCAGTCGAGCGGGACTGTCTCGGTTGTGGCTCCAGATGATGTGTACAAAGGCGACCAGACTGTTACTACCGGCATTAAAGAAGTCACCGGTGGCGAGCACTTTGAAAACCTGGTTCCAGGTACTGACAAGGTCACCACGACTGTCACTGACACACCGGGCACCGATAACACCACGACCGTGACGCTGACTGCTCCTTCGGAAGTGAGTGAAGGTGGCCAGATCACTTACACCGCCACCTTGAGCAACAAGGCTGACACTGACGTCACCCTGACACTCGATAACAAACAAACCATCACCATCAAAGCGGGCGAAACAGTCGGCACCGTCACCGTTGATGCCCCTGGCGATGACGTGTTCGTCGATAAGAGCACCCAGACCGTCCAGATCACAGGGACTGACGGCGGCAACTTCGAGAAGCTCGTGGTTGCTGGCAATGGCGCGACTACCACCATCAACGACACCATCGACAAGGTCGATGTGGTCCTGACCGCCACTAAAACTGTGGGTGAAGGCGGCGAGATCGTTTACACCGCTACCTTGGTGGATAAAAACGGCGCGCCGGTGACTAACATCACCAGCCCTGTGACCGTGACCCTGGATAACAACCAGGTCATCACCATTGGTGTGAACCAGTCGAGCGGGACTGTCTCGGTTGTGGCTCCAGATGATGTGTACAAAGGCGACCAGACTGTTACTACCGGCATTAAAGAAGTCACCGGTGGCGAGCACTTTGAAAACCTGGTTCCAGGTACTGACAAGGTCACCACGACTGTCACTGACACACCGGGCACCGATAACACCACGACCGTGACGCTGACTGCTCCTTCGGAAGTGAGTGAAGGTGGCCAGATCACTTACACCGCCACCTTGAGCAACAAGGCTGACACTGACGTCACCCTGACACTCGATAACAAACAAACCATCACCATCAAGGCCGGCGAAACCGTCGGTACCGTCACCGTTGATGCCCCTGGCGATGACGTGTTCGTCGATAAGAGCACCCAGACTGTCCAGATCACCGGGACTGACGGCGGCAACTTCGAGAAGCTCGTGGTTGCTGGCAATGGCGCGACTACCACCATCAACGACACCATCGACAAGGTCGATGTGGTCCTGACCGCCACTAAAACTGTGGGCGAAGGCGGCGAGATCGTTTACACCGCCACCCTTGTGGATAAAAACGGTGCGCCAGTAACTAACATCACCAACCCTGTGACTGTGACCCTGGATAACAACCAGGTCATCACCATTGGTGTGAACCAGTCGAGCGGGACTGTCTCGGTTGTGGCTCCAGATGATGTGTACAAAGGCGACCAGACTGTTACTACCGGCATTAAAGAAGTCACCGGTGGCGAGCACTTTGAAAACCTGGTTCCAGGTACTGACAAGGTCACCACGACTGTCACTGACACACCGGGCACCGATAACACCACGACCGTGACGCTGACTGCTCCTTCGGAAGTGAGTGAAGGTGGCCAGATCACTTACACCGCCACCTTGAGCAACAAGGCTGACACTGACGTCACCCTGACACTCGATAACAAACAAACCATCACCATCAAGGCCGGCGAAACTGTTGGTACCGTCACCGTTGATGCTCCAGGCGACGACGTGTTCGTCGACAAGAGCACCCAGACCGTCCAGATCACCGGCACCGACGGCGGCAACTTCGAGAAGCTCGTGGTTGCTGGCAATGGCGCGACTACCACCATCAACGACACCATCGACAAAGTCGATGTAGTGCTGACCGCCACCAAAACTGTGGGTGAAGGCGGCGAGATCGTCTACACCGCCACCCTTGTGGATAAAAACGGCGCGCCGGTAACCAACATCACCAACCCTGTGACTGTGACCCTGGATAACAATCAGGTCATCACCATTGGTGTGAACCAGTCGAGCGGTACTGTCTCGGTTGTGGCTCCGGATGATGTGTACAAAGGCGACCAGACTGTTACTACCGGCATCAAGGAAGTAACTGGTGGCACGCACTTTGAGAACCTGGTTCCAGGTACCGATAAAGTCACCACCATCGTGACTGATACCCCAGGTACCGATAACACCACGACAGTGACGCTGACGGCTCCGTCGGAAGTGAGTGAAGGTGGGAAAATCACCTACACCGCTACGCTTTCTAATAAAGCGGATACCGACGTCACCCTGACGCTGGACAACAAGCAAACCATCACCATCAAGGCCGGCGAAACTGTTGGTACCGTCACCGTTGATGCTCCAGGCGACGACGTGTTCGTCGACAAGAGCACCCAGACCGTCCAGATCACCGGCACCGACGGCGGCAACTTCGAGAAGCTCGTAGTCGCTGGCGATGGCGCAACCACAACCATCAACGACACCATCGACAAGGTCGATGTGGTCCTGACCGCCACCAAAACCGTGGGTGAAGGCGGCGAGATCGTTTACACCGCTACCCTTGTGGATAAAAACGGCGCGCCGGTGACTAACATCACCAGCCCTGTGACCGTGACCCTGGATAACAACCAGGTCATCACCATTGGTGTGAACCAGTCGAGCGGTACTGTTTCGACTACAGCTCCGGATGACGTGTACAAAGGCGACCAGACTGTTACTACCGGCATTAAAGAAGTCACCGGTGGCGAGCACTTTGAAAACCTGGTTCCGGGTACCGATAAAGTCACCACCATCGTGACTGACACACCGGGCACAGATAACACCACTACCGTCACCCTGACCGCGCCAAGCGCCGTCAACGAAGGCGGCACCATCACCTACACCGCCACCTTGAGCAACAAGGCTGACACTGACGTCACCTTGACCCTCGATAACAAGCAAACCATCACCATCAAGGCCGGTGAAACTGTCGGCACCGTCACCGTTGATGCCCCTGGCGATGACGTGTTCGTCGATAAGAGCACCCAAACCGTCCAGATCACCGGGACTGACGGCGGCAACTTCGAGAAGCTCGTAGTCGCTGGCGATGGCGCAACCACAACCATCAACGACACCATCGACAAGGTCGATGTGGTCCTGACCGCCACCAAAACCGTGGGTGAAGGCGGCGAGATCGTCTACACCGCTACCTTGGTAGATAAGAACGGCGCGCCGGTGACTAACATCACCAGCCCTGTGACCGTGACCCTGGATAACAACCAGGTCATCACCATCGGTGTGAACCAGTCGAGCGGTACTGTTTCGACTACAGCTCCGGATGACGTGTACAAAGGCGATCAGACTGTTACTACCGGCATTAAAGAAGTCACCGGTGGCGAGCACTTTGAAAACCTGGTTCCGGGCACTGATAAGGTCACTACGACTGTTACTGATACCCCAGGTACCGATAACACTACGACCGTGACGCTGACGGCTCCGTCGGAAGTGAGTGAGGGTGGCCAGATCACCTACACCGCTACGCTTTCGAATAAAGCGGATACCGACGTCACCCTGACGCTGGATAACAAACAGACCATCACCATCAAAGCCGGTGAAACCGTCGGCACCGTCACCGTTGATGCCCCTGGCGATGACGTGTTCGTCGACAAGAGCACCCAGACTGTCCAGATCACCGGGACTGACGGCGGCAACTTCGAGAAGCTCGTAGTCGCTGGCGATGGCGCAACCACAACCATCAACGACACCATCGACAAGGTCGATGTGGTCCTGACCGCCACTAAAACTGTGGGCGAAGGCGGCGAGATCGTTTACACCGCTACCCTTGTGGATAAAAACGGCGCGCCGGTGACTAACATCACCAGCCCTGTGACCGTGACCCTGGATAACAACCAGGTCATCACCATTGGTGTGAACCAGTCGAGCGGTACTGTTTCGACTACAGCTCCGGATGATGTGTACAAAGGCGATCAGACTGTTACTACCGGCATTAAAGAAGTCACCGGTGGCGAGCACTTTGAGAACCTGGTTCCGGGTACCGATAAAGTCACCACCATCGTGACTGACACACCGGGCACCGATAACACCACGACCGTGACTTTGACGGCTCCGTCGGAAGTGAGTGAAGGTGGCCAGATCACCTACACCGCCACCTTGAGCAACAAGGCTGACACTGACGTCACTTTGACCCTCGATAACAAACAAACCATCACCATCAAGGCCGGTGAAACCGTCGGTACCGTCACCGTTGATGCCCCTGGCGATGACGTGTTCGTCGACAAGAGCACCCAGACTGTCCAGATCACCGGGACTGACGGCGGCAACTTCGAGAAGCTCGTAGTCGCTGGCGATGGCGCAACCACAACCATCAACGACACCATCGACAAGGTCGATGTGGTGCTGACCGCCACCAAAACCGTGGGTGAAGGCGGCGAGATCGTCTACACCGCTACCTTGGTAGATAAGAACGGCGCGCCGGTGACTAACATCACCAGCCCTGTGACCGTGACCCTGGATAACAACCAGGTCATCACCATCGGTGTGAACCAGTCGAGCGGTACTGTTTCGACTACAGCTCCGGATGATGTGTACAAAGGCGATCAGACTGTTACTACCGGCATTAAAGAAGTCACCGGTGGCGAGCACTTTGAAAACCTGGTTCCGGGTACCGATAAAGTCACCACCATCGTGACTGACACACCGGGCACAGATAACACCACTACCGTCACCCTGACCGCGCCAAGCGCCGTCAACGAAGGCGGCACCATCACCTACACCGCCACCTTGAGCAACAAGGCTGACACTGACGTCACCTTGACCCTCGATAACAAGCAAACCATCACCATCAAGGCCGGTGAAACTGTCGGCACCGTCACCGTTGATGCCCCTGGCGATGACGTGTTCGTCGATAAGAGCACCCAAACCGTCCAGATCACCGGGACTGACGGCGGCAACTTCGAGAAGCTCGTAGTCGCTGGCGATGGCGCAACCACAACCATCAACGACACCATCGACAAGGTCGATGTGGTCCTGACCGCCACCAAAACCGTGGGTGAAGGCGGCGAGATCGTCTACACCGCTACCTTGGTAGATAAGAACGGCGCGCCGGTGACTAACATCACCAGCCCTGTGACCGTGACCCTGGATAACAACCAGGTCATCACCATCGGTGTGAACCAGTCGAGCGGTACTGTTTCGACTACAGCTCCGGATGACGTGTACAAAGGCGATCAGACTGTTACTACCGGCATTAAAGAAGTCACCGGTGGCGAGCACTTTGAGAACCTGGTTCCGGGTACCGATAAAGTCACCACCATCGTGACTGACACACCGGGCACCGATAACACCACGACCGTGACTTTGACGGCTCCGTCGGAAGTGAGTGAAGGTGGCCAGATCACCTACACCGCCACCTTGAGCAACAAGGCTGACACTGACGTCACTTTGACCCTCGATAACAAACAAACCATCACCATCAAGGCCGGTGAAACCGTCGGTACCGTCACCGTTGATGCCCCTGGCGATGACGTGTTCGTCGACAAGAGCACCCAGACTGTCCAGATCACCGGGACTGACGGCGGCAACTTCGAGAGGCTCGTAGTCGCTGGCGATGGCGCAACCACAACCATCAACGACACCATCGACAAGGTCGATGTGGTCCTGACCGCCACTAAAACTGTGGGCGAAGGCGGCGAGATCGTTTACACCGCTACCCTTGTGGATAAAAACGGCGCGCCGGTGACTAACATCACCAGCCCTGTGACCGTGACCCTGGATAACAACCAGGTCATCACCATTGGTGTGAACCAGTCGAGCGGTACTGTTTCGACTACAGCTCCGGATGACGTGTACAAAGGCGACCAGACTGTTACTACCGGCATTAAAGAAGTCACCGGTGGCGAGCACTTTGAAAACCTGGTTCCGGGTACCGATAAAGTCACCACCATCGTGACTGACACACCGGGCACAGATAACACCACGACCGTCACCCTGACCGCGCCAAGCGCCGTCAACGAAGGCGGCACCATCACCTACACCGCCACCTTGAGCAACAAGGCTGACACTGACGTCACCTTGACCCTCGATAACAAGCAAACCATCACCATCAAGGCCGGTGAAACCGTCGGTACCGTCACCGTTGATGCCCCTGGCGATGACGTGTTCGTCGACAAGAGCACCCAGACTGTCCAGATCACCGGGACTGACGGCGGCAACTTCGAGAAGCTCGTAGTTGCTGGCGATGGCGCGACTACCACCATCAACGACACCATCGACAAGGTCGATGTGGTGCTGACCGCCACCAAAACCGTGGGTGAAGGCGGCGAGATCGTCTACACCGCTACCTTGGTAGATAAGAACGGCGCGCCGGTGACTAACATCACCAGCCCTGTGACTGTGACCCTGGATAACAACCAGGTCATCACCATTGGTGTGAACCAGTCGAGCGGTACTGTTTCGACTACAGCTCCGGATGACGTGTACAAAGGCGACCAGACTGTTACTACCGGCATTAAAGAAGTCACCGGTGGCGAGCACTTTGAAAACCTGGTTCCGGGTACCGATAAAGTCACCACCATCGTGACTGACACACCGGGCACAGATAACACCACGACCGTCACCCTGACCGCGCCAAGCGCCGTCAACGAAGGCGGCACCATCACCTACACCGCCACCTTGAGCAACAAGGCTGACACTGACGTCACCTTGACCCTCGATAACAAGCAAACCATCACCATCAAGGCCGGTGAAACTGTCGGCACCGTCACCGTTGATGCCCCTGGCGATGACGTGTTCGTCGATAAGAGCACCCAAACCGTCCAGATCACCGGGACTGACGGCGGCAACTTCGAGAAGCTCGTAGTCGCTGGCGATGGCGCAACCACAACCATCAACGACACCATCGACAAGGTCGATGTGGTCCTGACCGCCACCAAAACCGTGGGTGAAGGCGGCGAGATCGTCTACACCGCTACCTTGGTAGATAAGAACGGCGCGCCGGTGACTAACATCACCAGCCCTGTGACCGTGACCCTGGATAACAACCAGGTCATCACCATCGGTGTGAACCAGTCGAGCGGTACTGTTTCGACTACAGCTCCGGATGACGTGTACAAAGGCGATCAGACTGTTACTACCGGCATTAAAGAAGTCACCGGTGGCGAGCACTTTGAAAACCTGGTTCCGGGCACTGATAAGGTCACTACGACTGTTACTGATACCCCAGGTACCGATAACACTACGACCGTGACGCTGACGGCTCCGTCGGAAGTGAGTGAGGGTGGCCAGATCACCTACACCGCTACGCTTTCGAATAAAGCGGATACCGACGTCACCCTGACGCTGGACAACAAACAGACCATCACCATCAAGGCCGGTGAAACCGTCGGTACCGTCACCGTTGATGCCCCTGGCGATGACGTGTTCGTCGACAAGAGCACCCAGACCGTCCAGATCACCGGGACTGACGGCGGCAACTTCGAGAAGCTCGTGGTTGCTGGCGATGGCGCGACTACCACCATCAACGACACCATCGACAAGGTCGATGTGGTGCTGACCGCCACCAAAACCGTGGGTGAAGGCGGCGAGATCGTCTACACCGCTACCTTGGTAGATAAGAACGGCGCGCCGGTGACTAACATCACCAGCCCTGTGACTGTGACCCTGGATAACAACCAGGTCATCACCATCGGTGTGAACCAGTCGAGCGGTACTGTTTCGACTACAGCTCCGGATGACGTGTACAAAGGCGATCAGACTGTTACTACCGGCATTAAAGAAGTTACCGGTGGCGAGCACTTCGAAAACCTGGTTCCGGGCACTGACAAGGTCACCACGACTGTTACTGATACCCCAGGTACCGATAACACTACGACAGTAACGCTGACGGCTCCGTCGGAAGTGAGTGAAGGTGGCCAGATCACCTACACCGCTACGCTTTCGAATAAAGCGGATACCGACGTCACCCTGACGCTGGACAACAAACAGACCATCACCATCAAGGCCGGTGAAACCGTCGGTACCGTCACCGTTGATGCCCCTGGCGATGACGTGTTCGTCGACAAGAGCACCCAGACCGTTCAGATCACCGGGACTGACGGTGGCAACTTCGAGAAGCTCGTAGTTGCTGGCGATGGCGCAACCACAACCATCAACGACACCATCGACGAGGTGAGGGTTGTGCTGACCGCCACCGCCAACGTCGCCGAAGGTGGCCAGATCGTCTACACCGCCAGCCTCGTGGACAAAAACGGTGCGGCCGTGACCAACGTGGGTTCCGACCTGGTGATCAAGTTGGACAACGACTTGATCATTACCATTGGTAATGGCAAGACCAGCAGTACCGCCAACTTCACCGCGCCGAATGACTTCTACGTGGGCGCCAAGGATATTTCCGCGAAGATCACTAACGTGGTCAGCGGTGGCGACAAGTATGAAAACCTGATCCCGGTCGGTACTCCGGTAGTCACCAAGGTGACGGACGTGACGAGCAACACCGTGATCAGTATCGCGGGCGATACCTCGGTGACCGAAGGCCAGACCGCTCATTACACGTTGAACCTGACCCAGCCGGCAGCCACCGAAGTCACGGTGACCCTCTCGTATAAAGGTGTGGCCCAGGACGGTTCGGACTTCAACGGCGTGTACACCGTGAAGATTCCAGCCGGCCAAAGCACTGCGACGTTCGATATCAAGACCATCGACGACAAGCTGACCGAGCCTACGGAGAAGTTCGAGATCAGTATCTCCGGTACCTCCGGCGGTAACTTCGAGAACCTGGTTGTCAGCACCACCAACGGTAAAATCGAAACGTCGATCATCGATAACGATGCACCACCGACCATCGACCTGGATGCCAACAACTCCAGCGGCGCCACCGGGAACGACTTCAAGACCACGTTCACCGAAGGCGGCACTGGCGTGTCGATTGCTGACACCGACATCCGCATCACCGACCCGGACAGCACCCAGCTGACTGGCGCCACGGTGGTGTTGACCAATACTCAGCCGAACGACGTGCTGGACTACAGCAAGGTCAGCGGTATGAACGTGACCTCGGTCACGGATCCTGTCACCGGCAAGATCACCCTGACCCTAACCGGGACGGCGTCGCTGGCTGACTACATGCAGCAGATCAAGAACATCACGTTCAGCAACAGCAGCGACGACCCGAGCACCACGCCACGGACCATCACCGTGACCGTGACCGACGGCGGCAACTACTCGAACGTAGCGACCACCACAGTCAACGTAGTGGCGGTCAACGACGCACCGGTTGCCACTGGCGGCGCCGTCACCGGCACCGAAGACACATCGCTGAAGCTGACTTGGGCCAATTTCGGGGTCACCGATGTGGATTCCCCTCAGGCCAGCCTCGGGGTGAAAATCACCGAGCTGCCAGTCGCCGGCAAGCTGCAGTACCTGGCAGCGGACGGCACTACCTGGACCAACGTGACAGCCGGCCAGACCTTCACCAAGGCGCAGATCGACGGCGGCCAGTTGCGCTTCACGCCAAACGCCAACGAATCCGGAGCCGACGGCTACGGCGGCACCGGTGTGGGCAACAAGCAGGCTGATTACGCACAGTTCAAGTTCCAGCCAACCGATGGCAAGGACCTGGGCACCAGCGCTACCGTGAAAGTCGACATCACCCCGGTTGCGGACGCGCCGACGTTGAGCGTTGCCGATAACAACATCGCATCGGTAGGCCTGACCAAGCAGAGCTGGAACAGCATTGCGAACCTGGGCACCAACGGCAATGGCGCGACACCGACCGCACTGAAAAATGCGATCGATAACGCGGGTACGCCTAACAGCACGACGCTTTCGACCAATGTCGAGTCGACGGCCAACGTACCAGCTGGCGCGGGGTCGAAAACCTCAGGCTTGATCTATCTGGAAGCCGGCAAGGCCTATACCTTCAGCGGCTATGCCGATGACAGTCTCCTGATCAGAATCGGCGGCAAAGACGTGGCTAGCGGTACCTGGGGCTCGAACTCCGGCCAGTTCAGCGGCACGTTCACCCCGACCAGCAATGGCTACTACAGCATCGATATTTACCATGCGAACCAGTCAAATGCCGGCGGCTATGACGTTAACCTGTCGATCAACGGTGGGGCGGCGACGAACCTGAGTAATACCAACATCCCGATCTACACCGGGGTCAACGACCTGATCAACGCAGGTGCCCAGGTGTCTGACCTGCATGGCACCAACGGCCAGGGCTACTACGACGCGTATAAGCTCAACGAAGGGCTGGAAAACGGCACGGTCAAACTGACCAAGGTCACCACTGGCCTGACCGATACCGACGGCTCGGAAACCCTGAGCGTGAAGATCGGCAGCATCCCGGTGGGCGCAGTGCTCAGCGATGGTGCCGGGCATACCTTTACGGCTACCAATGGCCAGACCGAAGTCAATGTCACCGGTTGGGACCTCAATAATTTGAGCCTCAAACCACTGCCTTACACCAGCGGCCAGTACAACCTGACCGTGACGTCGACCTCCACCGAAAGCCTCGGCGGCTCGGCCACAACCGTTGCCAATGTGCCAGTCAAGGTGTACCCGGCCACCTATAGCGGGAGCACGGCGACTTCGGGCGATGACAACGTCACCGGTAGCAGCGGCAACGACATCATCGTGGCGGACGTTTCTGGCCTGAACGTGGTCCAGGGCAAAAACTACAACATCGCGTTCATGATCGATACGTCGGGCAGTATGGGTTCGGACTCGGTAGCGGCGGCGAAAGCCTCGCTGACCACCGTGTTCAACTCACTGAAAAACAGTATCGGCTCCAGCACCTCTGGCACCGTGAACATCTTCCTGGCGGACTTCAGTGACCAGGTCAATCGTACGGTTACAGTCAACCTGAAAGACCCGGGTGCACTGGATGCGCTGCAGAAGGTCCTGGATAAGATGGTGTCGACCGGCGGCACCAACTACGAAGACGTGTTCAAGGCTGCATCCAACTTCTTCAAAAGTGGCCAGGCGACTGGCAACAAGGATGCAATCAACACCACTTACTTCATCACCGATGGTCAGCCGACGTACTACCAGCGCTATGAGCAGACCAATCCGAGCTTGTACGGCAACGTCAAGCTGGACGATGTTGTCAACATGAGTAACTACACCCTGGGTACCGCCACGCGGATCACTATCGATTCGGAGCACTACCTTGACATCAATACGGTAGGGACGGTGACCCTCGGGACCTACAACTGGTGGGGTTGGGGGCAGTCCAACCTGGGTACCATTCATGCCCAAGGGGATGGCACCTATGAGTTGTCGTCCGTTGGCGGCAACGGTACAGCCTCATCCTCAAACATCAACGATCCAACGCTCATCAGCAACTCGCAGAACGCGTTCGCACTGCTCAAGGGCCTGTCCACAGGTGGCGTAGAAGCCATCGGCCTCAACAGCGGGATCAGCCTGAATCAGTTGGCACCGTACGACAGCGACAACAAGCCACAAAGCAACATCGATCCGAAGGACCTGGCCAACGCCATCCTCGGTCACAGCGAGGCCACCCTGCCGGGTGCCGACCGTGTCGATGGAGGTGACGGCAACGATATCCTGTTCGGCGACCTGGTGAGCTTCCCGGGCATTACCGGCGAGGGCTATAACGCCATCCAGACCTACGTGGCAGGGAAAAACGGCGTGGCGGTTGCTGCTGTCACCGGCCAGGATGTGCACAAGTACATCACCGAGCATTACACCGAGTTCAACACCTCGGGTGCCAAAGACGGTAATGACACCCTGCTGGGTGGCTCGGGTGATGACATCCTGTTCGGCCAGGGCGGCAACGACTACCTGGACGGTGGCAAGGGCAACGACATCCTGTTGGGCGGCACGGGTAACGACACGCTGATCGGCGGCCAGGGTAATGACATCCTGATCGGCGGCACCGGTGCCGATACCTTCGTCTGGAGATCCGGTGACGTCGGCAACGACGTGATCAAGGACTTCAAGGCCTCGGAAGGCGACCGTATCGACCTGCGTGACCTGCTCAAGGGCGAAACCGACAGCACCATCGACAACTTCCTGAAGTTGACCACGGTGGATAACGTGACCACGCTGCAGATCAGTTCCGAAGGCAAGCTCAACGCTGACGGCGGCCTGGCCAATGCGGATGTGACGATCAAGCTGGAAGGCAACAACTGGTCTGGCCAATCGATCAACTCGTTGATCACTGGTGCTGACCCGACCATCAAGGTCGATCACTCCTAATGAACCACTGAACCGGCCGCCTCTTGAGGCGGCCGATTCATTTGCGGCCACCGTTCACTGGCATGGGGCAACGATTGCACGGCATACTCACGTCCAATCGCGCTCCGTTGGCCTATGCTGCTGACAGGCTGTCGTCAGTTCTCCTCATGAGGGATGTTCAATGTTCTACGTGCAACGTGATGCACAGGGTGAGCTGATTCGCGCCGAAGCGGTTGCCTTCGCCGAATCGACCGGCACCCTGCCCGCGGATCATCATGAGATCCAGGCCTGGTTTGCCAATGAAGAAGCGGAGCTGAGCCTCAAGCAGCTCAAGCACAGTGACTCGGAGATGATTCGGGTGCTGGAAGACTTGATTCAGGTGCTGATCCAGAAAGGCGTGATCAACCTCACGGACCTGCCGGTTGCCGCGCAAGCCAAGCTCAAGGATCGCAGCCACGCACGGGAATCACTGGGTGGCCTGAGCCACCTGATCAATGATGATGAGACCGGCCTGATCTGAGGCCGGCCACGGCCTCAGCGCCAGGGCGCCGGCTCGCCAAACAGCTGGCCCTGCACGCCAAAAATCCCCATCTCGCGAATCACCTGCAACTCACCCTCGGTTTCGACCCGCTCGGCAATCAGCGGCAAGTCGATGCTGTGGGCTGCGCGCTGGATAGCTTCGATAAACAGGCGCTTGTCGCTTTCCTGGTCGATGTCGCGGATGTAGCTGCCATCGATCTTCAGGTAGGCCAGGCCCAGGCGCGCCAGGTTACCGATCATGCTGAAGCGCCCGCCAAAACGTTGCAGGCTGAGGGAGAAGTTCAGCTCCCGCAGGCGCTGGGTCAACTGCTCCAGTACCGCCTGTTCGGGCAGTTGCTCTTCACCGATTTCCAGGGTCAGGCGCGGGCCCAGGTTGGAATGCTGACGCAGCAGGTCGAACACGCGGTTCAGGGCTTGGGGGTCTGCCAGCGTGGCTGCAGACAGGTTCAGGGCCAACGAATGTTCATGGCTGGCCATCTGCTTGAGCACCAGCTCGAGCATCAGTCGGTCCAGACGCGCCGACCAGCCAAACCGCTCCAGCCAAGGCAGGAAACGGCCGGCCGGGATGGTGTGGCCCTGATCGTCCACCAAACGCGAGAGCACTTTGTAGTGCAGGATCAGTTGCGGATCCTGGGCGGCCACCACCGGCTGGAAGTACAGCTCGAAGCGTTGCTGGCTCAGCGCCAGGTCCAACAGTGAGTGCCAGGCATGATGATCGTCGCCGACGCTGGCGGCAGCGCTGTGGTCCAGGCACACCCAACTCACGTCACCCAGGGTTTCGGCCTGGGCCAATGCCTGGTCGGCCAGGGTCAGCAGGGCCTGGGGGGAATCACCGTGACTGAACGGCGCCAGGCCGATACAGGCAACCGGCGAAACGTCACTGGCGCCGGTGGCTTGCAGGCTTTGCAGGGTGCTTTCCAGGTTCTGCGCCAGCTGCATCGCCTCTTCACGCATCAGCCCCGGCGCCAGCACGGCAAACTCGCCGCCGCGGATGCGCGTAATCAGGTTATGGGTTTCCGGGTACGGCTCGCACTGGCGCAGCAGTTGTTCGCCGACTGCCTGCAGCAGCTGGTCGGTGCGCTGGCCACCGAGGCGCTGGTTGAGGCCGGCCAGGTCCTTGACCCGCAGCACCAGCAGGTAGCCTGAGCTGGTTTCTTCGGGGTTGCTGACCCGGGCATTGAGTTGCATCTCGAAATAACGACGGTTGGCCAGGCCCGTGAGGTTGTCCTGATAGGATTCCACCCGCAGTTTTTCGCTGCGCTCGGCCTGTTCCTGGAACAGTGCCTTGAGCTTTTCCACCATCTGGTTCATCGCCTGTACCACGCGGCGCAGCTCCGGGGTGCGCGGCAGATCCGGCAGGCTCAGGAACTCACGGCGGGCAATGGCATGGGACTGTTTGACCATATAGTCCAGAGGCTTGAGTTGCCGGCGCAGTAACAGCGCACCCAGCACCGCACTGACGGCGCCGCACAGCAGCAGCCAGCCCAGGCTGCCCAGGGCGCTCTGCCACAGCTTGGCCAGGGCGAACATCGGATGGCTGACCACCTCGACCCGCGCCGCCTGCTCCCAACCACGGCTGACCAGGGCGTCGCCGCCGGCCGGTTCCAGGCCGATCAACTTGACGAACCAGTTGGGCACGCCGTTGTTGTCGGGGATACCACTGCGCTCGACGATGACCTGGTCATTGGTCACGTCGACCACGCGGATGCTCGCGTAATAACCGCTGTCGAAGATCGAGCTGACCAGCAGTTCGACCATCGCCGGGTCGTCGATATTGGGCGTCAGGGACAGCGCCAGAGCGGTCGCCGCGTCCTGCGCGTGGGAGCGCAGTTGGTTCACGTATTGGGTACGCGAACTTTCCAGGCTGACCATGAAGCTGCCGCTGAAGGCGACCACCAGGAACAGACAGATAGCGATCAACAGCTGTTTGAACAGTGACATCTGAACAGTTACTCCTAGTTGGCCGGCTCGGCTGGGAAGCCTTCCGCCCGCATTTTTTTCAACACATCCTGCCAGCGCGACAGGCGCTTGGTGTCGCCAACCTTTTTGTTGCCTTTGGCGCCGGGCAGGTACAAGCCTTCGGCGTTGAAGGAGTAGACCGGCAGCAAGTCGGTCCGTTGGCTGGCAGGCTGGATCTCGTCGATCAGGCTGTCGAGTACCAGTGGCATGGCCTCTGGCGTCGAATAATAGGTCAAGACCATATGGGCGCGATTCTGCCGCAATGCCTTGACGTAGGTAATGCGCAATTTGTCGCTGGAGACGCCCAGGTGCCGCAGGCTGAAATACTTGGCAATGGCATAGTCTTCACAATCGCCGGCGCCCTTCCACAGGGCTTCGATGGGCGTCTCCCAATAATCGACCTGGCTCCATAAGTCGACATCTTCGACATAGCGCACCCGCTTGTTGAAGAACAGGTTGACCACCTTGAGCTGCTCCAACTCGCTGCCTTGTTTTTGCGTGGCCAGCAGCCGCTGCCAGTCGTCGATACGCTGCTGGCCCGCGCCCAGCGGTCCATAGAGCGCTGTAGCGCGCCGGCTGATCTGGGAAAAATCCCAATCGGCATGCAGCCCGCCAGGCAATAAGCCAGCCAGCAGCAGCGCTGAAAACAGCCAGCACAGGATCCGCGAGGGAGTAAAACGTACCGCCAATGGCTTCAGTCCGTAGAAAGAGACGGAGAATCATTCGATGGTGAAGGGTCAGTCGGCAAAAGACAATGGCACAGTGCAATCACCCAGCGTCCACTCAGCTAAAGCAATCGCACTTGTAAGACGCCCGCCAGCCATAATGTGCGATGTAAAACCGCGCTGTTGAGTCGCTTACAAAGGGAAACTTTGCCTGTTTGACAAGCCTGCATGCAATCTCTAGTGTTCTTTGGATCCAATTAGCCAAAACCCATTCCAACAAGAAAGGAGGATAGCGTAGTCGTGACGCACAAGCCGAACCCTTTGAGCAGCATCAAGATCAGTGGGCCCATTCCCGCTCACCTCGCGCGCTCCGTTATTGAAGAAACATTGCGCAACGCCATACTGGATGGTCGCCTGCCCTGCGGCACCGCCATGCGCCAGCAAGAGCTGGCCAGCCTGTTCGGGGTCAGCCGGATGCCGGTGCGCGAAGCCCTGCGCCAGCTGGAGGCACAGTCGCTGTTGCATGTGGTAACCCATAAAGGCGCCGTGGTTGCTCCGCTGATTGAAGATAACTCGGCGGAGACCTACGCCCTGCGTATTCTCCTGGAGTCGGAAGCACTGCGTTTGTCGATCCCATTACTCACCCAGAGCGATATCGAGCAGGCGGGCGCCTTGATCGACACCCTTGAGTGCGAAACCGACTACACCGAAATCGGCCGGCTCAACCGCCTGTTTCACATGGCGTTGTATGGCAAGGCACCCAACCAGCGGTTGTTGAACCTGGTGGAACACGGGCTGAACGAGGAGGAGCGGTTCCTGCGCTTCAACCTTGAAGCCATGGGACTGGGCAAAACCTCCCAGGAGGACCATCGCGAGTTGCTGAATCTGGTCGCGCAGAAAAAAGTCGAGCAGAGCGTGCTGACGCTGCGTAATCACCTGATGCGCGGCATGGAAGTGATCACTCAATACCTCAACAGCATTGAACAGGACAACGACAAAGGTCCGCGTTGACTTCTCCCGGCTTTAGCCGCCCAGTGCGCGACCTGGATGACCAGGCGCCGCACACGCCCAAAGCCGGTCCATGCCTGCCGTCACCCTCCTGGATGGTTGCGCCAACAGACTCGATATCGACCGATAGGAACCTGCAGCGTTGCAAAGCAATAATGGATCAAATCCTGCCCGTTAAGTCCACCCACATAAAACTCGCAAACAACAAGGAAAGTTCCCACCCCGAACAGTAAGTTCAACTGCAGCATTTCCCTTCCTGCAAAAAAACCTTATACAACTCAGAAAGTATTTGAACACTTAACCAAGTGATTATTCTTTAATTGGTCTTGGCACTTCATTCGAAAGCGTAGGCACAGGCTTGGGCATAGCTGTGGACGACGCGCGCTCCAACAAGAATAGGATGCTTTGTCACTACCTGTTGCTTGCCGGGCAACGAAGTACTCGCAACAACCCACGCTTGGTTCTAAACAAACTTTTTATTTGAGTCGACATAACGACTTATAGGCATTAACCATGTTTCAACTACAAGAACTACTTAGACATAAAAAACAACAATTACATGAGCATCCGATTTTCCTGGAAATCAATTCTTTCCCGCAACTACAACACTTTATGCAAAACCATGTGTTCGCCGTCTGGGACTTCATGACCCTGACCAAACGCCTGCAACAGGACCTGACCTGCATCCGCCTGCCCTGGCTGCCGCCGACAGACCCACAGGCCGCGCGGCTGATCAACGAAATTGTCCTGGACGAGGAATCAGACCAGCGCCAGGGCGTCGGGCACAGCAGTCACTTCGAACTGTATCTGGAGGCCATGCGCGAGGTGGGAGCCTGCACCATCACCATCGAACGATTCATCGCGTTGCAGCGTGAGGGAGCAAGCGTCGACAGCGCCTTGGCACAGATCACCATTGATCCTGCGGTAGAGCGCTTTGTGCGGCACACCCTGGACGTCGCCTTGAACGCACCGACCCATTGTGTCGCCGCGACCTTCCTGCATGGCCGCGAAAGTGTCATCCCGGCGATGTTCAAGCGCCTCCTGGAAGGCTGCGATGTCGCTCATCGGCAAGCCCCCAGCTTGTGCTATTACCTGCAGCGGCACATCGAGCTGGACGCCCAGGGTCATGAACCGGCCGCAGAACACCTGCTACAGCGGCTGATCCAGGCAGATCCCCTGCGCGAACAACAGGCCTGGAATGCTGCCATCAGCGCCGTAGAGAGCCGCATCGCCCTGTGGGACGGCCTGCGCCGGCACGCAGGATGCCAGGAGGTGAGCCTGTGACCGCTGCCGACTACCGCTCATTCGCGACCGACTGGGAGCAGCAGGCGACCATCCGTACTCGCCCGCGTCGCCTGCTGGAAGATGACGACAAGTTGATCTATCCCCTATGTCGTCAACCGTTGGTGCTCAGTGCAGGCTTTCTGGAGCATTGTCCGCAGTGGCGCGAGTTTGTCCTGGTGCAGACGTTCTACAAATTCATCAACGACGTGGTGATCTTTGAAACCGAGATCGTCGATAAAACCGCGAGGAGCATCGCCAAGAATCGCTTTTCAATCCCCTTCCCTGTGGCCTGCCGCTACGCCGCCATGACCGTGGTGGTCGATGAGGATTACCACGCCCTCGTTGCCCTGGACTTCATGCAGCAAACGCAGGAGAAGACGGGTATTGCGCCGCTGGCGCTACCTGCGGCCATCGAGTTGAGCCGTGCCATACCCAGCGCGCAGGCCCGCGTACCGGCACATCTGCGTGATGCCGTGGAGCTGATCGGCGTGGCGATTGCCGAGAACACAGTCACCCATGACGTGGCGGCGTTTGCCAAGGATGACAGCGTCAAACAGTCGGTAAGGGGGTTGATGGCCGACCATCTGGCTGATGAGGGCCGCCACGCCAGCTTCTGGACCGGCCTGGTGCGGCTCTACTGGCAAACGGCAAGCGAAGCAGACCGCCACTGTCTCGCCCAGATGCTGCCGATCTTCCTGCAGCACTATTTGACCAGTGACCTGCAAAGGGACTTCGACCTGCTGTTGATCGACCATCTGGATATCAGTCCCTCCGTCCGCGAAGCTTTGCGGGTCGAGGTAAATGCCCTGGCCTTTCCCATCACCCGCCAGCACCCGCTGATCAGCAACATCATGGGTTTCCTGCGCCGCAGCGGGCTGCTGCAAACACCCTGCGTCGCCCAGGCGATGAGCGCGTATCTGCCCGTATCCGGGAGCCCGTCATGAGACGCCTAGGGATTAGGCCGGTCGGTACCAGTACGGCCTTGCACGAGCTGACGCAGGCACTGGAACCCTATGGTCATGACCTTGGTGCGCAGGAGCCGGCCATCGACTTGCTGATTGAAGACGGCACTCAGCCCGTCGCCCAGGATTCGCCCGGCATGGTCGTGATGAGCCTGCGCCTGGCCATCGGCCCCTTGAGCGAGTGCGGCCTGCCGGCCCTGCAAATACGCTGCTATGACCGCGTATCGCAACTGCTGGCCGTGCTGGATGTAGCACCGCCAGCCTGCGGCAACGGTCAACAACTGCGACGCCAGGCGGTGACACAGTTGGTCGAGTGGATTGTGCGGCAGGTCAGCGGCTTCGCGCGCAACCCCGGACATTTTGCCCAACGTGCGAGCGCCTCCCCCCTTCCAGAGCAAAGCCTGCAAGGCCTGGAGGGGCTGGCCTACCTGCATCGCCTTAACCGGACCGATGAGCCGGCGCTGCTGCAAAAAGCCCGGACGCCGCTGGTCAAACAGTTGGAGCACAGCTTGCGGGTCTTCGCCGATAGGCCGGCCCTGGAGATCGCCGGCCTCAGCCTGAGTTATCGACGCCTGTTGCGACACAGCCTGGCGATCCAGCAGGTTTTGCGGCCGTTGCTCGGGCCTGGGCAGGTGCCCGTGGTCGGTATTTGCCTGGGCAAGTCGGTTGAGTTGTATGCCAGCATTCTGGCGATTCTTGGCTGCGGCGCGGTCTATCTGCCACTGGAGCCGAGCCATCCGCTGCCGCGCCAGCGGGCCATGCTGGAGAATGCAGGGGCCACGGTGTTGCTCGATGACGGCCAACATCCGTTGCGCGAGCATTTCACTGGGGTGGATGTCAGCGGCATAGACAGCCGGCACATGGACGAGCGCTGCCCCCTGGCCCTGACGTTACCCTCGATTGATAGCGCCAGCATGGTGCTCTACACCTCCGGCACCACCGGCCAGCCCAAGGGCGTTTTGCTCAGCCAGCAGAACCTGGCCCATTTCTCGGCGTGGTACAGCCAGTATGTCGAGCTCAGTGAGCACAGCCGCGTACTGCAATTTTCTTCCTTGAGTTTTGACTCTTCACTGATCGACCTTTTTCCGGCCCTGAGCCAGGGCGCGACCCTGATTGTTCCCAGCGAAGAACAGCGTCGCGACCCTCGCCAGTTGGTGGAACTGATCCGGCAACGGCGCATCACTCATGCCTTCCTGCCACCTGCGCTGTTGAGCCTGCTGCCGATGGATCGGCCGCTGGGCCTGGAGCACCTGCTGACCGGCGGTGATATCTGTGAGCCCCATGTCATTGAGCAAATGGCCGGGCAATGCGCCCTGCACAACCTGTATGGCCCGACAGAGGCCACGGTGCTGGTCAGCAGCCGGCGGATGCGGGCTGACGACAGCAATCTCAACCTCGGCATGCCCATCGCCAACAGTCAGGTGCTGATCCTCGACGAGCAGCGCCGACCGGTTGAGGATCAGGTGGTTGGCGAGCTGTACATCGCAGGCCCTGGAGTAAGCCTTGGGTATGTGAACCAGCCACGGCAGACCGCCGAGCACTTTGTGCACCTTGCGCTGCCTGATGGCCGAACCCTGCGCACCTATCGCACGGGAGACATGGCGAAATGGACTGCAGAGGGCATCGAACTGGTCGGGCGCCAGGACCAGCAGGTGAAGATCCGCGGTTTTCGGGTCGAGCCCCAGGAGATTGAGCAGTGTTTGCGCGCCAGCCAGTTGTTTCGCCAGGTGGCGGTGGTGATTAATCGTGAGCGAAGAATTCTCGTGTTCGTGGCACACGCTGATCCCAGCTATTCGGGCGCGGCCCTGGCAGCGCTCAAGCAACACGCCAGGCAAACGCTGCCGGACTATATGCAGCCGACCGTATTCACTGAGTTGACGAGCCTGCCCTATGGCAGCAATGGCAAAGTTGATCGCCAGGCATTACAGGCACTGGTCGTGCAGGCCGTCTCAGATAACCCCCATTGCCTCCCCCAAACGCCGGTGGAAGCGCAATTGCTGGACCTGTGGAGTGAGCTGCTGGGGTTGCCGGTCAACGAGATCTCGACTGACGACAGTTTTTTCCATCTCGGCGGTCACTCCATTCTGCTTTCGACCATGCTCCTGCGGATTCGCGAGTTGTACGGACGCAGCCTGCCCCTCAACCGGTTTATCGAAGCGCCAACGGTGCAGACACTCGCGGCGTTGATGGGCGACAGCGCGCCGGGGACGGCGCCCACCGCCCGGGCGATAAGCGATGCACTACGCCCGCTGGATATCCCCGTGCTGCCAGGGGCGCGTGCCGGTGATCGCCACAAGGCTATCGTGACCGGCGCCAACAGCTTTTTGGGTATACATATCGTCGAAGCCTTGCTGGTGGCCGGAGCGACAGAAGTCGCCTGCCTGGTTCGCGAAAACCCAGGACAATCGGCCGCCATACGGTTTGCCGACGCCATGCGTGAATACCGCCTGGAACACCTGGACCTGAGCCGCGTACGGGTATACACCGCTGACCTGCGCCAACCTCGTTTAGGCCTGGAGGCACATGCATATGAACGCCTCGCCCGCCAGTTCGGGGTGCTGGTACACAGCGCGGCCCACGTCAATCACGTCATGGACTACGCATCGCTGGCCAAGGACAACGTGGAGCCGGTCATTGAATGCCTGCGCCTGTGCGAAACCCATTGCAAGAAGGTGCTCAATTTTGTCTCCACACTATCCGCGTCGAGTAGCGTTGGGGCCGACGGGCAAGTGCTTGAAGCGCCGGCGGCAAGCACCCCACCGCTGTACATCAAGAACGGCTACAACCTGTCCAAATGGGTGGCCGAACGTCTATTGGGGCGTGCCGCCGGACAAGGTGCCTGGATCAATATCTATCGACCCGGGAACATCAGTTTCAATAGCCACAACGGTGTCTGCCAACCCCACAAGAACCGCCTGCTGCTGATGCTCAAGGGATCGCTGCAGCTGGGCCGGGTGCCACGCCTGGGCTTGAACTTCGACCTGATGCCAGTGGATTTCCTGGCACGGTTCATTGCCTTCCACAGTGGCAACTACGTTGCCGAGCGTAGCGTCTTCAACCTGCACAATCCGCAGCCCCTGAGGTGGGAAACCTACGTGGAGTCATTTCGCCAGGCAGGTCATGCGTTCGAGTTGGTAAGCGTCGCGGATTGGCAGCACCATCTGCGCGAAGTAGGTCGCGAGAATGCCCTTTTCGGTGTGCTCGGGTTCTACCTCAATGGGCTGGGAGAAGACATCGGCGATATTTCGATGATTCGCCATGAGAACGCACGCCATGGCGTCGAACAAATGGGTGTGCAGTATCCCGAAAAAGCACCCGAGTTATTACGCAGAGGATGCCAATACCTCAATGCCATCGGCTTTCTGTGACCCCCGCCTTCAGGAAATACTTATGAGACAGCTGCAACCCGATACGTTGATCAAAAACCCCCTGGGCAGGCCTGTGGTGTCATCTGTGGTGATTGCCTGCAGCGCCGATGAGCTATGGGCGGTCGTGGGGCGTTTCGAGGGATTTGACGCGTTCATTCCTGCCCTCGCCCGTATCAGCATGACGGGCAGCGGGGTGGGATCGCTACGCAAGAAATGGTTCCACGATGGCAATATCGTCGTGGAACAGCTCAACAGCCACGATGCGCGGACGATGCACATGACGTGGACGACGATCTATAACACCTTGGGCGTGGCCCGACTGTGGGCGGCAATGGCTGTTGAGTCGCTTGAGGGGCAACAAGCGCGGGCGACCTGGACCATCATCGCCGAGCCCGTTGATGCCCGCGATAAAAAGGGGTTTGAACAGTTTATCCAGGACTTCGCCGACAGTGCGCTGGATAACGTACGCCGGTTGCTTGGCTGAAAAAAATGGCGCAGTGCACTGCTGCACTGCGCCACATTTACCCCGTGGTGATCAGATCTTGAAACTGTCGACCAACTGCTTCAAGCGATTGGCTTGTTGTGACAGCGCGTCACAGTCTTTCAAGGTCTCGTTGAGGTTGGCCACACCTTGCTGGTTCAGCAGGTTGATCTGGTTGATATCAACATTGAGGGTTTCCACCACGGCAGTCTGTTCCTCAGTGGCTGCCGCCACCGATTGGTTCATGCCATCAATCTCGACGATTCGCTGGGTCACGCTGATCAAGCGCTCACCGGCCTGGTTGGCAACCTCGACACTTTCTTCGCTGGACACCTGACTGGCGTTCATTGTGGTGACCGCTTCGCGTGAACCGATCTGCAACGAGGTGATCATCTTGTGGATCTCCTCCGCCGATTCCTGGGTACGGTGAGCCAGGTTGCGCACTTCGTCGGCGACCACGGCAAAGCCACGGCCGGCTTCACCGGCACGGGCCGCTTCAATGGCGGCATTGAGGGCCAGCAGGTTGGTTTGCTGAGAGATGCCTTTGATCACATCGAGAATGTGGCCAATGTTGTCGGTACTGGCATTCAAGGTTTCGATCTGCGTGCAGGACAAGCTGATCTTCTGCGACAGCTCGGACATCGCCAGGATGGTTTTCTCCACCACCTGGCGACCGTCATCGGCTTGCTCGCTGGCGCCACTGGCGTGTTGCGAGGCGTCAGCGGCGTTACGGGCGATTTCCTGGGTGGCGGCACCCAGTTCGTTAATGGCCGCAGCAACGCTGTTGGTACGGGCGCTCTGCTCGTCGGAGCCGATGATCGAGGCGTTGGACGATGCCATCACGCGCTGGGAAAGATCGTGTACATGCCTGGTCGCCGAGGACACTTCGCTGATCGAGGCATGAATACGCTCGACAAACTGGTTGAACGCACTACCCAGCTCGCCGAATTCATCTTTGCTTTCCACGACCAGGCGGCGGGTCAGGTCACCCTCGCCTTGAGCAATGTCCTGCATCGCGCGGCCCATGGTGGTCAGTGGGCGCATCAGCACCTGGATCAACAGGCTCAGCAACACGGCAATCGCTGTGACGGCAATAAACATCGCGATCAAAGCGGAGGTGCGGAATTTACCCAGGGGGGCGTAGGCTTTGTCTTTGTCGATCGACAGGCCTATGTACCAATCTGCACCCGGCAAGCCGCTGATCGGGGTGAAGGACAGGATGCGGTCCTGACCATTGAGGACGACATCCTGATTAACCTTCTCAATCCGGACACCGCTGCCTGGATAGATATCCTTGAGGTTTTTCATTACCTGCTCTTGGTCAGGGCTGACGATTACCTGCCCATCGCCGCTGACCAGGAACGCGTGGCCAATCCCGCCGAAGTCCACCGAGTTGATGATTTTCACCAGGGTTTGCAGGCTCAAGTCACCACCCACTACACCCAGCAGCTCACCATTTTTCTTGACCGGCATCGCGATGGTGACGATCAAACCACCGACGGCGGCCATATAAGGCGGCGTCAGCATGGGTTTGTCGGCAGCGACCGCTTGCTTGTACCACGGGCGCTGACGCGGATCGTAGCCTTCAGGCATTTTCGCGTCAGGACGCTGAGTGAAGACACCGTTGGTTGAGCCAACGTAGGTGAACTGGAAGTTCGAGGTGAACGCCGGTTGATCAACCAGGCCGGGGAGGTCGGCGTTGGCGCCTTGATGAGCAACGTTCTGCGCGAGATTCTCCAGGACCAGTATCCGGCCACTGAGCCAGTTCTGCACACTGCTGGCAGTCAGGTCACCCGACTGCTCAATAGATGACTCCAGATTTTGCCTGATGGTGTTGCGCTGCAGGTAGTCGTTGTACAACGTAAACAGCGCGAAGGCCAAAACCACAACGCCTGACGCGGCCAACAGAATTTTATGACTGAACTTGAGATTCATTTCATCGACTTCTTTTTGCCAAAAGGGGGTGAGCGTGCCGAATGCAACGTTCCATGTACGGTATAGGCGGACTCTACGACCGCTCTATTTCGGTGCACGCATGGCTCATCAGGCTTTCGGCCAAGGTTGGATAAATCTTAGGAATTTGTGGGATACATCTTCTTTTTATGCAGGAAACTGACAGGCGGTCAGCAAAGGACACATAAGCCCCCAAAACGACAAAACCCCCGTCTGCGTTAACAGACGGGGGTTTCGGAATTTGATCTTGACGATGACCTACTCTCACATGGGGAAACCCCACACTACCATCGGCGATGCATCGTTTCACTGCTGAGTTCGGGATGGGATCAGGTGGTTCCAATGCTCTATGGTCGTCAAGAAATTCTGTGTACCAGAGCGTTGCACTAGCAACGGTTCGGTGAAATTCATGGACTTCTACATAAACAAAACCCCTGTTTGCGTTAGCAAACAGGGGTTTCGGAATTTAATCTTGACGATGACCTACTCTCACATGGGGAAACCCCACACTACCATCGGCGATGCATCGTTTCACTGCTGAGTTCGGGATGGGATCAGGTGGTTCCAATGCTCTATGGTCGTCAAGAAATTCGGGTACTGAGTCGTGACCAGATGGCCTCGCTTCAGCAAATTGGGTATGTGATAGCTTTCGGTGTTTTGTGAGATTCGAACTTTCGGTTCATTTCGTCTTCACACACCGCAATCTGATGCTTTTGCTTGTTTCCAAGTCAAGAGTAGTCAAATTGCTTGGGTGTTATATGGTCAAGCCTCACGGGCAATTAGTATTGGTTAGCTCAACGCCTCACAGCGCTTACACACCCAACCTATCAACGTCGTAGTCTTCGACGGCCCTTTAGGGAACTCAAGGTTCCAGTGAGATCTCATCTTGAGGCTAGTTTCCCGCTTAGATGCTTTCAGCGGTTATCTATTCCGAACATAGCTACCCGGCAATGCCACTGGCGTGACAACCGGAACACCAGAGGTTCGTCCACTCCGGTCCTCTCGTACTAGGAGCAGCCCCTCTCAAATCTCAAACGTCCACGGCAGATAGGGACCGAACTGTCTCACGACGTTCTAAACCCAGCTCGCGTACCACTTTAAATGGCGAACAGCCATACCCTTGGGACCGGCTTCAGCCCCAGGATGTGATGAGCCGACATCGAGGTGCCAAACACCGCCGTCGATATGAACTCTTGGGCGGTATCAGCCTGTTATCCCCGGAGTACCTTTTATCCGTTGAGCGATGGCCCTTCCATACAGAACCACCGGATCACTAAGACCTACTTTCGTACCTGCTCGACGTGTCTGTCTCGCAGTCAAGCGCGCTTTTGCCTTTATACTCTACGACCGATTTCCGACCGGTCTGAGCGCACCTTCGTACTCCTCCGTTACTCTTTAGGAGGAGACCGCCCCAGTCAAACTACCCACCATACACTGTCCTCGATCCGGATAACGGACCTGAGTTAGAACCTCAAAGTTGCCAGGGTGGTATTTCAAGGTTGGCTCCACGCGAACTGGCGTCCACGCTTCAAAGCCTCCCACCTATCCTACACAAGCAAATTCAAAGTCCAGTGCAAAGCTATAGTAAAGGTTCACGGGGTCTTTCCGTCTAGCCGCGGATACACTGCATCTTCACAGCGATTTCAATTTCACTGAGTCTCGGGTGGAGACAGCGCCGCCATCGTTACGCCATTCGTGCAGGTCGGAACTTACCCGACAAGGAATTTCGCTACCTTAGGACCGTTATAGTTACGGCCGCCGTTTACCGGGGCTTCGATCAAGAGCTTCGCGTTAGCTAACCCCATCAATTAACCTTCCGGCACCGGGCAGGCGTCACACCCTATACGTCCACTTTCGTGTTTGCAGAGTGCTGTGTTTTTAATAAACAGTCGCAGCGGCCTGGTATCTTCGACCGGCATGAGCTTACGGAGCAAGTCCTTCACCCTCACCGGCGCACCTTCTCCCGAAGTTACGGTGCCATTTTGCCTAGTTCCTTCACCCGAGTTCTCTCAAGCGCCTTGGTATTCTCTACCCAACCACCTGTGTCGGTTTGGGGTACGGTTCCTGGTTACCTGAAGCTTAGAAGCTTTTCTTGGAAGCATGGCATCAACCACTTCGTCATCTAAAAGATGACTCGTCATCAGCTCTCGGCCTTAGAATCCCGGATTTACCTAAGATTCCAGCCTACCACCTTAAACTTGGACAACCAACGCCAAGCTGGCCTAGCCTTCTCCGTCCCTCCATCGCAATAACCAGAAGTACAGGAATATTAACCTGTTTTCCATCGACTACGCTTTTCAGCCTCGCCTTAGGGACCGACTAACCCTGCGTCGATTAACGTTGCGCAGGAAACCTTGGTCTTTCGGCGTGGGTGTTTTTCACACCCATTGTCGTTACTCATGTCAGCATTCGCACTTCTGATACCTCCAGCAAGCTTCTCAACTCACCTTCACAGGCTTACAGAACGCTCCTCTACCGCATCATCCTAAGATGATACCCGTAGCTTCGGTGTATGGTTTGAGCCCCGTTACATCTTCCGCGCAGGCCGACTCGACTAGTGAGCTATTACGCTTTCTTTAAAGGGTGGCTGCTTCTAAGCCAACCTCCTAGCTGTCTAAGCCTTCCCACATCGTTTCCCACTTAACCATAACTTTGGGACCTTAGCTGACGGTCTGGGTTGTTTCCCTTTTCACGACGGACGTTAGCACCCGCCGTGTGTCTCCCATGCTCGGCACTTGTAGGTATTCGGAGTTTGCATCGGTTTGGTAAGTCGGGATGACCCCCTAGCCGAAACAGTGCTCTACCCCCTACAGTGATACATGAGGCGCTACCTAAATAGCTTTCGAGGAGAACCAGCTATCTCCGAGCTTGATTAGCCTTTCACTCCGATCCACAGGTCATCCGCTAACTTTTCAACGGTAGTCGGTTCGGTCCTCCAGTTAGTGTTACCCAACCTTCAACCTGCCCATGGATAGATCGCCCGGTTTCGGGTCTATTCCCAGCGACTAGACGCCCTATTAAGACTCGCTTTCGCTACGCCTCCCCTATTCGGTTAAGCTCGCCACTGAAAATAAGTCGCTGACCCATTATACAAAAGGTACGCAGTCACCCAACAAAGTGGGCTCCCACTGCTTGTACGCATACGGTTTCAGGATCTATTTCACTCCCCTCTCCGGGGTTCTTTTCGCCTTTCCCTCACGGTACTAGTTCACTATCGGTCAGTCAGTAGTATTTAGCCTTGGAGGATGGTCCCCCCATATTCAGACAAAGTTTCTCGTGCTCCGTCCTACTCGATTTCATGACTAAGAGATTTTCGCGTACAGGGCTATCACCCACTATGGCCGCACTTTCCAGAGCGTTCCGCTAATCTCAAAGCCACTTAAGGGCTAGTCCCCGTTCGCTCGCCACTACTAAGGGAATCTCGGTTGATTTCTTTTCCTCAGGGTACTTAGATGTTTCAGTTCCCCTGGTTCGCCTCTTAAGCCTATGTATTCAGCTTAAGATAACCATCTTATGATGGCTGGGTTCCCCCATTCAGACATCTCCGGATCAAAGTCTGTTTGCCGACTCCCCGAAGCTTTTCGCAGGCTACCACGTCTTTCATCGCCTCTGACTGCCAAGGCATCCACCGTATGCGCTTCTTCACTTGACCATATAACCCCAAGCAATCTGGTTATACTGTGAAGACGACATTCGCCGAAAATTCGATAATACTCAATTTGAGTAACTCACAAATTTTACCTTAGCCTGATCCGTTACCAGTGAAAGTAACGTTCAGTCTATCTTTCTATCACATACCCAAATTTTTAAAGAACGAACTAGTCAAAGACTAGAAATCAACATTCACCATCGCATGGATGGAATGCTCATTTCTAAGCTTTATACAAACAGAAGCAGTAGTGGTGGAGCCAAGCGGGATCGAACCGCTGACCTCCTGCGTGCAAGGCAGGCGCTCTCCCAGCTGAGCTATGGCCCCGTATTTCTACAGGCGTTTCCCACACAAAATTGGTGGGTCTGGGCAGATTCGAACTGCCGACCTCACCCTTATCAGGGGTGCGCTCTAACCAACTGAGCTACAGACCCAATTTCGGGCTGCTTCTTTCGTCTTCTTCAATGAATCAAGCAATTCGTGTGGGAACTTATGGAGCAGCTGATGTCGTCGATTAAGGAGGTGATCCAGCCGCAGGTTCCCCTACGGCTACCTTGTTACGACTTCACCCCAGTCATGAATCACACCGTGGTAACCGTCCCCCCGAAGGTTAGACTAGCTACTTCTGGTGCAACCCACTCCCATGGTGTGACGGGCGGTGTGTACAAGGCCCGGGAACGTATTCACCGCGACATTCTGATTCGCGATTACTAGCGATTCCGACTTCACGCAGTCGAGTTGCAGACTGCGATCCGGACTACGATCGGTTTTGTGGGATTAGCTCCACCTCGCGGCTTGGCAACCCTCTGTACCGACCATTGTAGCACGTGTGTAGCCCAGGCCGTAAGGGCCATGATGACTTGACGTCATCCCCACCTTCCTCCGGTTTGTCACCGGCAGTCTCCTTAGAGTGCCCACCATTACGTGCTGGTAACTAAGGACAAGGGTTGCGCTCGTTACGGGACTTAACCCAACATCTCACGACACGAGCTGACGACAGCCATGCAGCACCTGTCTCAATGTTCCCGAAGGCACCAATCTATCTCTAGAAAGTTCATTGGATGTCAAGGCCTGGTAAGGTTCTTCGCGTTGCTTCGAATTAAACCACATGCTCCACCGCTTGTGCGGGCCCCCGTCAATTCATTTGAGTTTTAACCTTGCGGCCGTACTCCCCAGGCGGTCAACTTAATGCGTTAGCTGCGCCACTAAGAGCTCAAGGCTCCCAACGGCTAGTTGACATCGTTTACGGCGTGGACTACCAGGGTATCTAATCCTGTTTGCTCCCCACGCTTTCGCACCTCAGTGTCAGTATCAGTCCAGGTGGTCGCCTTCGCCACTGGTGTTCCTTCCTATATCTACGCATTTCACCGCTACACAGGAAATTCCACCACCCTCTACCATACTCTAGTCAGTCAGTTTTGAATGCAGTTCCCAGGTTGAGCCCGGGGATTTCACATCCAACTTAACTAACCACCTACGCGCGCTTTACGCCCAGTAATTCCGATTAACGCTTGCACCCTCTGTATTACCGCGGCTGCTGGCACAGAGTTAGCCGGTGCTTATTCTGTCGGTAACGTCAAAATTGCAGAGTATTAATCTACAACCCTTCCTCCCAACTTAAAGTGCTTTACAATCCGAAGACCTTCTTCACACACGCGGCATGGCTGGATCAGGCTTTCGCCCATTGTCCAATATTCCCCACTGCTGCCTCCCGTAGGAGTCTGGACCGTGTCTCAGTTCCAGTGTGACTGATCATCCTCTCAGACCAGTTACGGA
This sequence comes from Pseudomonas sp. FP2294, assembly GCF_030687625.1. Lineage (NCBI taxonomy): Bacteria > Pseudomonadati > Pseudomonadota > Gammaproteobacteria > Pseudomonadales > Pseudomonadaceae > Pseudomonas > Pseudomonas sp. FP2294. The sequence goes on along the minus strand of NZ_CP117441.1, from coordinate 117,875 downwards.
TCGTCGCCTTGGTGAGCCATTACCCCACCAACTAGCTAATCCGACCTAGGCTCATCTGATAGCGCAAGGCCCGAAGGTCCCCTGCTTTCTCCCGTAGGACGTATGCGGTATTAGCGTCCGTTTCCGAACGTTATCCCCCACTACCAGGCAGATTCCTAGGCATTACTCACCCGTCCGCCGCTCTCAAGAGAAGCAAGCTTCTCTCTACCGCTCGACTTGCATGTGTTAGGCCTGCCGCCAGCGTTCAATCTGAGCCATGATCAAACTCTTCAGTTCAAACATCTTTGGGTTTTTAAGAAACCCTAAACTTGGCTCAGCAATCGTTGGTTACATCTTTGATTTCTCGCGGAGTAACTTGTGATGCTGATAATCTTGTTGACTATCAGTCTGACTCCACAAGCACCCACACGAATTGCTTGATTCAGTTGTTAAAGAGCGGTTGGTTAAGATCTTTCGTCTCAACCGAGGCGCGCATTCTACAGCAGCCTCATTTGCTGTCAAGTGATTATTTTCAGAAGTTTTCGAGGATTTCCTCAACAACTTCAACCACTTGCGCCTCCGATCTCTCGTTAGCGGGAGGCGAATTCTACAGCGTTACACGCTGCTGTCAACACCTCTTTTTCTCCGCTTTCGACCGAGAGGATCGAAACGTTAATAGAGCCAAACAACACTGCTCTACCAACTCCTTCTGGGCTTCGATGAACTGAAGCAACTCGCTGTCGAATTCTGCGTAACTCTTTGTTTACCAAGGAGTTTTCCGTTTCGACTGCGCCGGAAGTGGGGCGAATTATAGACTTCCAGAATCTGCCGTCAACCCTTAATTTTGCTTTTCTATCAATTAGTTACGATCGTTTAAAAAACAACCAGCCTTTCTATATAGAAACCCCCTCTATATAGAAGAAACACCTCAAATGACCCCCGCTTCCTTTAAAGCCGCCACATGGGCCGCCCCCAATCCCAGCACCTGGCTTAGCACCTGAGCCGTATGTTCGCCCAGCAGAGGCGGCGCACTGCGATACTCCACCGGCGTCTTGGACAGCCGCATAGGGCTCCCCACCTGCGGCACCTTGCCTGCCAGCGGATGCGGCAACTCGATAGCCAACCCGCGCGCCTGCACTTGAGGATCGGCAAACACCTGCGCCAGATCATTGATCGGCCCACAGGGCACACCGACCTGCTCCAGCTGGCTCACCCACTCGGCAGTGGTCTTGAACACTGTGGCCTGGCGAATCAATGGAATGAGCACCGCCCGATTGGCCACCCGCAGCTTATTAGTAGCAAACCGCGGATCATCAGCCCACTGTGGCTGCCCGGCAACCTGGGCAAACTTGCGAAACTGACTGTCGTTACCCACGGTCAGGATGAAATCGCCGTCAGCGGTGGGAAAGTCCTGATACGGCACGATATTCGGATGCGCATTGCCCAACCGCTTGGGCGATACACCCGTCGTCAGGTAATTCATCGCCTGATTAGCCAGGCAAGCCACCTGGACATCCAGCAACGCCATATCAATATGCTGGCCGCCACCATCATGGTCGCGGTGCGCCAACGCCGCCAGAATCGCCACCGTAGAGTAAAGCCCGGTCAAAATGTCGGTCAGTGCCACACCCACCTTGACCGGACCTTCGCCCTCATCACCCTCGGGACGCCCCGTCAGACTCATCAGCCCGCCCAACCCCTGGATCATAAAGTCATAGCCCGCGCGCGCCGCATACGGCCCGGTCTGGCCAAACCCTGTGATAGAGCAGTAGATCAGCTCCGGGTTGAGCTCCTTGAGCGACTCATAGTCCAGGCCATACGCCGCCAAACCGCCAACCTTGAAATTCTCGATCAAGATATCCGACTTCGCCGCGAGGTCCCGGACCAGCTTCTGCCCCTCCGGTCGGGTGAAGTCGATAGTCACCGACTCCTTATTACGGTTGGCCGATAAGTAGTAGGACGCCTCAGTGGTGTTCTCACCATAAGCATCCTTAAGGAACGGCGGCCCCCAGGCGCGCGTATCGTCGCCACTGCCAGGTCGCTCGACCTTGATCACCTCGGCCCCGAGATCCGCAAGAATCTGCCCGGCCCAGGGCCCTGCCAGCACCCGTGACAAATCCAGTACCCGCAGATGCGATAGCGCGCCCATGGTCACACTCCTATTAATAGAACGCCTGGATACCAGTCTGTGCACGTCCGAGGATCAGCGCATGGACGTCATGCGTGCCTTCGTAGGTATTCACCACTTCCAGGTTGACCAGGTGCCGGGCGATCCCGAACTCATCGGAGATACCGTTGCCACCCAGCATGTCACGAGCCATACGGGCGATATCCAGGGATTTGCCGCAGGAGTTACGCTTCATGATCGAAGTGATCTCCACCGCCGCCGTTCCTTCATCCTTCATCCGCCCCAGACGCAGGCAACCCTGCAGGGCGAGAGTGATCTCGGTCTGCATATCGGCGAGCTTTTTCTGGATCAATTGTGTGGCAGCCAATGGACGCCCGAACTGCTGGCGATCAAGGGTGTACTGGCGCGCCGTGTGCCAGCAGAACTCCGCTGCCCCCAACGCGCCCCAGGAGATGCCGTAGCGCGCCGAGTTCAAGCAGGTGAACGGCCCTTTCAAGCCGCGCACATCGGGGAAGATGTTTTCTTCGGGAACGAACACGTTATCCATGACGATTTCGCCGGTGATCGAAGCGCGCAGGCCGACCTTGCCGTGAATCGCCGGGGCACTCAGGCCTTTCCAGCCCTTCTCCAGGACAAAACCACGGATATCGCCGGCGTCGTCCTTGCCCCAGACCACAAACACATCGGCAATCGGGCTGTTGGTGATCCACATCTTGCTGCCGGTAAGGCTGTAGCCGCCATCCACCTTGCGCGCACGGGTAATCATCGCGCCCGGGTCCGAACCGTGGTTGGGCTCGGTCAGGCCGAAACAACCAATCCACTCACCCGAGGCCAGCTTGGGCAGGTACTTCTGTTTTTGCGCCTCAGTACCGAACTCATTGATCGGCACCATGACGAGGGACGACTGCACGCTCATCATCGAGCGGTAGCCGGAGTCGACACGCTCCACTTCACGGGCAATCAAGCCGTAGCTGACGTAGTTCAAGCCACTGCCACCGTACTGCTCGGGGATCATCGCGCCGAGCAGGCCGGTCTCGCCCATTTCACGGAAAATTGCAGGATCGGTCTTTTCATGACGGAAGGCTTCCAGCACACGCGGCGCCAGCTTGTCCTGGGCAAATTGCTCAGCGCTGTCGCGCACCATGCGCTCTTCTTCTGTGAGCTGTTGATCCAGCAGCAGTGGATCGATCCAGTTGAAGCTTGCCTTACCGCCCATGAGTGAGTCCTCGCGAAGTAAATCAAAAGTCGTGCATGGAGCCTAGGCCGGACAGGCGAGGAGGGCAAACGAGGTTTTTGCATAGGCTTGTGCTAATTTCTCACTTCGTAATGATTGAAAAGGGCAAAACTGCTCTTTATTAGTGAGGCGACGGTACATGCGCAGGAAGATCCCCAGCACCACGGCCCTGGTCAGTTTTGAAGCGGCAGCCCGCCACGAGAGCTTTACCAAGGCCGCGCAGGAGCTATCCATTACCCAGGGCGCAATCTGCCGACAGATCGCCAGCCTCGAGGAGTTTTTGAGTGTCGAACTGTTTCGACGCTCGCGACGTGGCGTAAAGCTCACGGAAGCCGGGCTTTCCTATAGCCGGCGGGTCGCGACGCAACTAGATGCCGTGGAGCGCGACACTCTCTCAGTGATGGGCCAGCAGGGCGCCAATGTCATCGAGCTGGCAGTAGTGCCCACGTTCGGCACGCAGTGGCTGATCCCGCGCCTCAAGGACTTCCAGCAGCAACACCCCGAAGTCACGGTGAACCTGACCAACCGCACCCGCCCATTCCTGTTTGCCGATACGCAATTCGATGCCGCGGTCTATTTCGGCGATGCCGACTGGTCCGGGACCGAATCCCACCGACTGATGGGCGAAAACCCGGTTCCCGTTTGTAGCCCGCGATTGCTGGAGAACCGCTCGCACTTCAGCGCAGAGGAAATCGCCGAACTGCCGCTGCTACAGCAAACCACACGGCCCTACGCCTGGCGCCAGTGGTTCAACGCCCAGCAACTGAATATCCCCCGGGACATGACAGGCCCGCGTTACGAACTATTCTCCATGCTGTCCCAGGCGGCCATGCATGACATGGGCATTGCGCTGATCCCACCGTTCCTTATTCAACGCGAACTGGGCGAGAAGCAATTGGTGATCGCCAACCCGCAGGCGCTGACCAGCAGCAAGGCTTATTACTTGATGATTCCCGAGAGAAAGGTCGAATCCGCGTCGCTGCGCGCCTTTCGAGACTGGCTGGTTGATCAGGCACAACGCTACAGCCACCAGTTCTAGACGCCCGTGATATTTACTGACCTTGTAGTCAGATAATTTATAGCACTACAGATATAAATATATGTCGCCTTTAGACAGACTGTACCGATCAATGCAAAAATGACCTGAAAGCCAATAGCTATCAGCGCTACAGGGGTTATTCACCCCCCATGACCCGCTATTCATGACGACAATTGCAAAAATTGTCTTTTTTCGCCCGAAGCCTTTAAACACCTGTATTCAAAGAGGTTATTTCGGCACGTTGCGACAATCAGTCACAGGGTGACTTGTAGTTAATTTTTCGTCACCCGTCATAATCCCTTGAAGGCCGTAAAGTTCGCCTGCAAAATGCCGCGCCCTGCTGTCATTTCAGCGGGGTCGTGCTGATCGGCCGCCCCAGTTGCGCCACTCGCGGTGCACTGGCCTTTTTACAAAAATCAAAAGCAAAAAGATCATGCAGGAGATTTGACGTGCACATTGGTGTTCCTCTCGAAACCCAGACCGGTGAAACGCGGGTTGCTGCAACCCCGGAAACCATCAAGAAGCTGATCGGCCAGGGCCATAAGGTCACTGTACAAAGCGGCGCAGGCATCAATGCCAGCGTCGTCGACAGTACCTATGAAGCGGCAGGCGCAACCATTGGCAGTGCCAGCGACGCGTTTGGCGCCGAGCTGATTCTCAAGGTGGTCGCCCCCAGCGACAGCGAACTGACGCTGATTAAAAGCGGCACCGTGTTGGTGGGCATGCTCAATCCGTTCAGCAACGAAACCATCACCCGCCTGGCCGAACATGGCATCACTGCCTTCGCCCTGGAGGCCGCCCCGCGCACCTCCCGTGCGCAGAGCCTGGATGTGCTGTCGTCCCAGGCCAACATTGCCGGCTACAAGGCGGTGTTGCTCGCGGCCCATCACTACCCGCGCTTCATGCCGATGCTGATGACTGCCGCCGGTACGGTGAAAGCCGCCCGTGTGCTGATCCTCGGTGCTGGTGTGGCCGGCCTGCAGGCCATCGCTACGGCGAAACGCCTGGGTGCCGTCATCGAAGCGTCCGACGTCCGTCCGGCCGTGAAGGAACAGATCGAATCCCTCGGCGCCAAGTTCGTCGACGTGCCCTACGAGACCGATGAAGAGCGCGAATGCGCCGTCGGTGTCGGCGGCTACGCACGCCCCATGCCCACCAGTTGGATGCAGCGTCAGGCCCTGGCCGTGCATGAGCGCGCCAAGCAAGCCGACATCGTCATCACCACCGCCCTGATCCCGGGTCGCAAGGCCCCGACGTTGCTGAGCGCCGAAACCGTCGCCCAGATGAAGCCAGGCTCCGTGGTGATCGACCTGGCCGCCGCCCAAGGTGGCAACTGCCCACTGACCGTCGCCGACCAGGTGGTGGTGGAGAACGGCGTGACCATTTGCGGCCCGACCAACCTTGCCGGTGCCGTCGCTGCCGACGCTTCAGCCCTTTACGCGCGCAACCTGCTGGACTTCCTGAAGCTGGTCTTCACCAAGGAAGGGCAGTTTGAAATCAACCTCGAAGACGACATCGTCGCCGCGTGCCTGATGTGCCGCGACGGCCAAGTCATCCGCAAAAACGCCTAAGCAGGGATTCAGACGATGGAAGAGCTTATCTCCCCCGGTATCTACAACCTGATCATCTTCGTGCTGGCGATTTATGTCGGTTACCACGTGGTCTGGAACGTCACCCCCGCGCTGCATACGCCGTTGATGGCCGTGACCAATGCAATCTCGGCGATTGTGATCGTCGGCGCCATGCTCGCCGCCGCACTCACCGTCACGCCACTGGGCAAGACCATGGGCACCCTGGCCGTGGCCCTGGCTGCCGTTAACGTGTTCGGCGGCTTCCTGGTTACCCGTAGGATGCTTGAGATGTTCAAGAAGAAAGCGCCCAAGGCTAAAGAAGAGGTGCAGAAGTAATGAGCATGAACCTCGTCACGACGCTCTACCTGATCGCGTCGATCTGCTTCATCCAGGCCCTCAAAGGCCTGTCGCACCCAACCACGTCCCGACGCGGCAACCTGTTCGGCATGCTGGGCATGGCGCTGGCGGTACTCACCACCGTTGGCCTCATCTATAAGCTCGGTGCAGAACTTGCCACTGCCGGCATCGGCTACGTGATTGTCGGCCTGCTGGTCGGCGGTACCGCCGGCTCGATCATGGCCAAGCGCGTAGAAATGACCAAGATGCCGGAACTGGTCGCCTTCATGCACAGCATGATCGGCCTGGCAGCGGTGTTTATTGCGATCGCCGCAGTGGTCGAGCCGCAATCCCTGGGGATCGTCAAGCAACTGGGCGATGCGATTCCTGCGGGCAACCGCCTGGAGCTGTTCCTCGGTGCCGCTATCGGTGCCATTACCTTCTCCGGTTCGGTGATTGCCTTCGGCAAGCTGTCGGGCAAGTACAAGTTCCGTCTGTTCCAGGGCGCACCGGTACAGTTCGGTGGCCAGCATAAATTGAACCTGGTGTTGGGCCTGACCACCCTGGGTCTGGGCCTGGTGTTTATGTTCACCGGCAACCTCAGCGCCTTTGCCCTGATGCTGGCCCTGGCCTTCGTGCTGGGCGTGCTGATCATCATTCCGATTGGCGGCGCGGATATGCCGGTAGTCGTGTCGATGCTCAACAGCTACTCCGGCTGGGCTGCGGCGGGTATCGGCTTCTCGCTGAACAACTCGATGCTGATCATTGCCGGCTCCCTGGTAGGTTCGAGCGGCGCGATCCTCTCGTACATCATGTGCAAGGCGATGAACCGCTCGTTCTTCAACGTGCTGCTCGGCGGTTTCGGCAATACGCCGGATGCGGCAGGGCCGGCCGGTTCGAAAGAGGCGCGCCCGGTGAAGTCCGGTTCGGCTGACGACGCCACCTTCCTGCTGACCAACGCCGACACCGTGATCATCGTCCCAGGCTATGGCCTGGCGGTAGCGCGGGCGCAGCATGCACTTAAAGAACTGACCGAGAAGCTGACCCATCGCGGCGTCACCGTGAAATACGCGATCCACCCGGTCGCCGGGCGCATGCCTGGTCACATGAACGTGCTGCTGGCCGAGGCCGAAGTGCCGTATGACCAGGTGTTCGAGATGGAAGACATCAACTCCGAGTTCGGCCAGGCCGACGTGGTGCTGGTGCTCGGCGCCAACGACGTGGTCAACCCGGCCGCCAAGAACGATCCGAAATCGCCGATCGCCGGCATGCCGATTCTCGAAGCCTTCAAGGCCAAGACGATCATCGTCAACAAGCGCTCGATGGCCAGTGGTTATGCCGGCCTGGATAACGAACTGTTCTACCTGGACAAGACCATGATGGTCTTCGGCGACGCGAAGAAGGTCATTGAAGACATGGTCAAGGCTGTCGAATAAACACTGCTCCAGCGCAATACCCAAAACCCCGGCCTCCCGTAGGCTGGGGTTTTTTATTAACGGGAAAAACCCGACCAAAGGCTCTAAATCGCCACCTGGCATTCGACCATGGTAGCGGGACGAACGCCTTTGAAATCACTAGACTGCCCACCTTGCCTCCGTTGCCCGAGATAACAATCCATGTACCGTGATCGTATTCGCTTGCCTTCGCTGTTGAACAAGGTCATGAGCGCCGCCGATGCTGCCGCCCTGATCGAGGACGGTATGACCGTCGGCATGAGCGGCTTTACCCGCGCCGGTGAAGCCAAGGCTGTGCCCCACGCCCTGGCAGAACGCGCCAAGACCTCGCCCCTGAAAATCACCCTGATGACCGGCGCCAGCCTGGGCAACGACCTGGACAAGCAACTTACCGAAGCCGGCGTGCTGTCGCGCCGCATGCCGTTCCAGGTCGATAGCACGCTGCGCAAGGCGATCAATGCCGGCGAAGTAATGTTTATCGACCAGCATCTGTCGGAAACCGTCGAACAACTGCGTAACAACCAGCTCAAGCTGCCGGACATCGCAGTGATTGAAGCCGTGGCCATCACCGAGCAAGGCCATATCGTGCCCACCACCTCCGTGGGCAACTCGGCCAGTTTCGCGATTTTTGCCAAGCAGGTGATCATCGAGATCAACCTGGCGCACAATCCGAACCTCGAAGGCCTGCACGACATCTATATCCCGACCTACCGCCCGACCCGCACCCCGATCCCGCTGGTCAAGGTGGATGATCGCATCGGCAGCACCGCGATCCCGATCCCGCCAGAGAAGATCGTCGCCATCGTCATCACCAACCAGGCCGATTCCGCCTCCACGGTCACGCCGCCCGACAGCGACACCCAGTGGATCGCCAATCACCTGATCAACTTCCTCAAGCAGGAAGTGGACGCCGGGCGCATGACCAACAAGCTCGGCCCACTGCAGGCAGGTATCGGCAATATCGCCAACGCGGTGATGTGCGGCCTGATCGAATCGCCGTTCGAAGACCTGACTATGTACTCCGAAGTCCTCCAGGACTCGACCTTCGACCTGATTGACGCCGGCAAGCTGAGCTTTGCCTCCGGCAGTTCGATCACCTTGTCAGAGCGGCGCAATGCCGACGTGTTCGGCAACCTGGAGCGCTACAAAGACAAGCTGGTGCTGCGCCCGCAGGAAATCTCCAACCACCCGGAAGTGGTGCGGCGCCTGGGCATAATCGGCATCAACACGGCGCTGGAGTTCGACATCTACGGCAACGTCAACTCCACCCACATCTGCGGCACGCGGATGATGAACGGCATTGGCGGCTCGGGGGATTTCGCCCGCAACGCGCACCTGGCGATCTTTGTTACCAAATCCATTGCCAAGGGCGGGGCGATTTCCAGCGTGGTGCCGATGGTCAGCCATGTCGACCATACCGAGCATGACGTCGATATCCTCGTGACCGAGATCGGCCTGGCTGACCTGCGTGGCCTGGCGCCACGGGAGCGGGCACGGGTGATCATCGATAACTGCGTGCACCCGGACTACCGTGACGCCCTCAATAACTACTTCAACGCCGCCTGCGCCATCGGCGGGCATACCCCGCACATCCTGCGCGAAGCCTTGAGCTGGCACATCAACCTGGAAGAAACCGGGCACATGCTCAAAGGTTGATCAATACAGATCCGGGCGGATGCAAACACAGTTGCATTCGCTCGGAACTGAGCGCGGCATCTTTTAAAAAAACTGTACTACTGTACCGGTCATTTCCTACCGAAAAACCCTACGCCCGCTCTCCAAAACGCCTAAAACGCACCAAATAAGTGCCGACAGGTACAGTTGCCCCATTTCCGTACAGTACAGCCGCTATAAACAGTTAACTGGCCCCTCACAATACAGGTGAACTGTATCTAGAGAGTCTTGCGCCGGAGGAGGATCATTGGCATCAGTTAAACCACTACCTAATCCCGCCACAAGCGGAAGGATGTCATCATGGAACGTACACTCAGTTCCGAACTGTTCTTCGAAGATAAAGCTGTAAACACCCAGGCTTCCCTGCCTCTGCGCGTTATCGCCAACCTGATGTTGTGGCAGCGCCGCATCTCCAGCCGCCATCAACTGGCTCGTCTGGACTCGCGTCTGCTGGCCGATGCCGGGATCAGCGAAGCTCAACGCTACGAAGAGCTGAGCAAGCCGTTCTGGCGCTGATTTAGCGCCCGCTGGCCCTGACCTAACAGGTCCACAGCCAGCAACCCGAATTGTTGTAGCAGAACCCGCCCCGGGTAACCGGAGGCGGGTTTTGTGGTTTCTGGGAGGCTGAAAAGTCAGTGCTCAGCCTCGCAACAAGTACAGTTTCATTAATTTAAGAATCGACCAGTACAATTTTATAACGATCGTTTTGTACTACCCCAATAGCCTTTCCGGGCAACGACTTCTCACTGCGTACTACCCGAACAGATAGGCGCCCGCTACTATCGCGTCATTAGTTCGTCCCATACACAGGAGTCACCCCATGTCCCGTCTTCGTTTGCTGAGCGCTGCAGCCCTGCTTGCCGTCGCCGCCAATGCCAGCGCCACCAGCCTGATTGTGACCACCGACTCGATTGTGGGCGCGCTTAAAGCCACGTCCGATGCCAGCTCCGATGCCACATCGTCCCTGCGCGACAACAAGGTCGTACGTGCTGCCCGTGACGATGCCGCCAGCTTCGTCGCCAGTGAAGGCGCGATCCGTGGCGTGAAGCTGGAAAGCGCCCTGGCGCAGATCCGCCAACAGGCGCCACAACTCAATGCGGCCACGGATGTGCAACTGGCCCAGGCGATCCTGGCCATCTGAGCCGGAGCTGTTTTGTAGGAGCCGGCAAGCCAGCTCCTACATAGAGGTGCCCGCGCTGGCTCTCGCCCAGGCATTACGCTAGCCTTGGCGCTCGTTTTCAGTTGTCGAGTCCCATGGCTTTTTCATACCGTTTGTTGATTGTTCCTACAGTGCTTGCCGTGTGCGGGGCCGGGCCTGCCCAGGCCTTTGATGTGTCCACGCAAGGCCTCGTCGCCAGTGCCTATGCCACCAGCAAAGTGACCTCGGCGCCGTTCGACCGTAAATTGCTACTGGCCGCCCAGGATGACGCTGCCGCGTTTATTGCCACTGACGGCCAATGGCGGGGCGCCCGACTGGAAAGTGCACTGGATTATCTGCGTCGCACCCAACCAAAACTTAAGTCCAGTGACCTTGAACTGGCCCAGGCAATTCTCGTCCAATAATCATCCTTTCTCTTTGGAGTCATTCCATGCGTCGCCCGTTGATCGCTGCTGTTCTCGGCCTGTTCCTGCTGGCCGATATCGCCCAGGCTCAAACCCTCGTGGCTACCAGTAACATCATTGTTCGTGCCTTCGGCCGCACCATTGATTTCACCTCGGACACCACCACCTCCATCCGTGACTCCAAAGTCGTGCGCGAAGCCCACGACGATGCCGCCAGCTTTGTCGCCAGCAATGGCGATATCCGTGGCGCGCAACTGGAAGCCGCCTTCGACACCCTGCGCACCCGCGTGCCAGAAGCCCGCGACGCCAGCGACCAGGTCCTCGCCGAAGCCATCCTCGCATTGTGAGGCGCTTCACCGCCTGGCTATTGGCTGCGACGGTACTGCTGGCAGGCAGCGCCGCCCAGGCCAGCCTGCAACTACGGCTCAAGACCGACGGCTTGAGCCCAGCCCAACAGCAGGCCAGCCAGGCATTGCTTGATGAAGCCATGCAGGCGCTGCCGCCGCGCTTCATCGAGCAACTGGACCGGCGCATCGACGTCGGCTGGACCGACGAGATGCCCGCCAATGCCTATGGCCAGGCGTCACTGGTCTCGGAACTGGACCTCAACCGCAAGCTGCTGGCCAGCCTCACGGACGGCACCGCCGCCACCCAGCAGACTCTGCGCCCCCATGGCACCGTGCGCCGGGAACTGCTCGCCACTGTGCTACATGAGCTGACCCACATCTATGACCGTGCGCGCCTGTGGCCCAAGGACCAGCGCTCGCTGATCCAGCGCTGCAGCCGCCAGAACAACATCACCGGCCTGATTGGCCTGCCCGATCAATGCCGTGGCCAGAATGACCGCCGTTTCACCCTCAGCGACGACCCGCGCTTGCTCGACCTGGCCGGCTGGCCGCAATACGTCGGCCGCCGTGGCGAGCGCGAGCAACACAATCGGCAAGTGGCCCGTAGTCCGGACCTGTACGAAATCACCAACCCCAAGGAGTTCGTCGCGGTCAACATGGAGTACTTCCTCCTCGACCCGAGCTACGCCTGCCGCCGTCCTGCGCTGTATCGCTACTACCAGGCACACTTCGGCTGGGCCCCGCCGGCCAAGGACACCTGCGCCAACACTTTCGCCTTCCTCAATGCCGGTAACGATTTTGCCAAGACGCCCTTGGGCCAGGTCGATCCCGAGCGCGTGTACGCCATCGACTACCTGCTGGCCGAGGCCAACCAGAACCTGGTGAGCCGCTGGGGCCACAGCATGCTGCGCCTGGTGATCTGCGCCCCGGGCCGCCCCCGTGGCCCGGATTGCCGCCTGGACCTGGACCAGCACTTGGTGTTGTCCTACCGCGCATTCGTGGGCGACGTGCAGCTATCGAGTTGGGACGGACTGGTAGGCAAGTACCCCTCACGTCTGTTTGTACTGCCCCTGGCCCAGGTGATCGACGAATACACCAAGACCGAACTGCGCGGCCTGGCGTCGGTGCCCTTGATCCTCACGCGCCAGGAGATCAACGACACCGTCGAACACGCCGCCGAAATGCACTGGAGCTACGACGGCAATTACTACTTCCTCTCCAACAACTGCGCGGTCGAAGGCCTGAAACTGCTGCGCAGCGGCAGCGCCAACCCGCAACTGACCACCCTGGACAACATCACCCCCAACGGTTTGCTCGAAGTGCTCAAGGCCCGTGGGCTGGCCGACACCAGCGTGCTGGATGACCGCCGCGAAGCCTTGCGCCTGGGCTATCACTTCGACTCCTTCCGCGAGCGCTACCAGGCGATGTTCGAGGTGCTGAAGAAACACCTGCCGATCCCGCAGACCCAGGTCGAAGACTGGCTGGCCTTGAGCGCCGAGCAACGCAGGACCTGGTTCGACAAGGCTGACCTGCGCACCAGCGCCGCCTTGCTGCTGCTGGAACAGGCCAGCTTTCGCAAACAGCTGATGCTCGCCCAGGACGAGGTCAAGCAACGCTACCTCGGTGCCCGTGAGCTGAAGAACGGCGGCATGGCCAAGGCCGATGCCACCTTGCAGCAGATCCTCGCCAACAGCGGCTTCCTCAGCCGCCCGGCGGAGCTGCTCGGCAGCGGCGGCTATGGATTGCCCCAACCCAAGGAGTGGCAACGCCTGGAGTCGGAAAGCGCATCACGCCAGAAACAGCTGCAATCGTTGACCGGCGACCTGGACAAAGAGGTGAGGGCACTGCTGGAGCCTTCGCGGGCTGCAGAGATTGCCGCCTGCGAGGCCAATCTCAAGCAGGTGGGCGAACATCTGCGGGCCTTGCACAAGGCGGCCGGTGGCCTGCAACTGCCTTAAGGTCAACAGCATCGCGGGCAAGCCCGCGATAGCGCCCTTACAGACATCAAAACCAGACCAATCCCACGAAGCATCTGTTCATCGCCTGTTTACCCAGCGAAAGCTGGCTGAAAGCTTTCGCGATTAGGATCGCCCTCACTACCGGCAATAGACCGGTTGGCCAACCTGAGCTTTTCTACGCCCAGGGGCCCAATTAACAACAACAATGGTGATTCTGATGTCCGCTCCTACCCGCCTGTTTTTCCCGACTCCCCCCGTACGCCTCGCGCTTTTCGTTCTGCGCTGACCCCAACCCGGTTCGCCATTCCCTAGCCGCGCTACGCCTGGAGTATTCCTATGCTGACTTTCCTTGGCTTTGCCATGGTCATCACGTTCATGTTCCTGATCATGACCAAGCGCCTGTCGGCGCTGATCGCCCTGATCATCGTGCCGATCCTGTTCGCGCTGTTCGGTGGCTTTGCGCCAAAGATCGGCCCGATGATGCTCGAAGGCATCACCAAGCTCGCGCCCACCGGCGTGATGCTGATGTTTGCCATCCTCTACTTTGCCTTGATGATCGACTCTGGCCTGTTTGACCCGGCCGTGCGCAAGATCCTCAAGCTGGTCAAGGGCGACCCGCTTAAAGTCGCCGTCGGTACTGCCGTACTGGCACTGGTGGTGTCCCTGGATGGCGACGGTGCCACCACTTACATGATCTGCGTGGCCGCCATGCTGCCGCTGTACAAGCGCATTGGCATGAGCCCGCGGATCATGGCCGGCCTGATCATCCTCGCCGGTGGCGTGATGAACATGACGCCCTGGGGCGGCCCGACCGCCCGCGCCGCCAGTGCGCTGCACGTGGACCCCTCGGATATTTTCGTACCGATGATCCCGGCCATGGCCGCCGGCGTGGTCGCCATTCTGGTAATCGCCTATATGTACGGCCTGCGCGAGCGTGCTCGTCTGGGTGTGCTGCACTTGCAAGGCGATGAAGTCGACCATAGCGAAATCAGCGTCTCGCAGTTCCCCGATGCCCGTCGCCCGAAACTGATCTGGTTCAACGGCGCCCTGACCCTGGCCCTGATGTGCACCCTGATCGCCGGCCTGTTGCCGCTGCCTGTGCTGTTCATGGTGGCCTTCAGTATCGCGATGATCGTCAACTACCCGTGCCTGCAGCAGCAGAAAGACCGCGTTGCCGCCCACTCGGGCAGCGTGCTGGCAGTGGTCGGCCTGATCTTCGCCGCGGGTATCTTCACCGGCATCCTGTCGGGCACTGGCATGGTCGACGCCATGTCCAAGAGCCTGCTGGCGGTCATCCCTGAGGCTCTGGGCCCGTACCTGGCGGTGATCACCGCGCTGGTGAGCATGCCGTTCACCTTCTTCATGTCCAACGATGCGTTCTACTACGGCGTACTGCCGGTATTGGCCGAAGCCGCCAGCCACTACGGAATCACCGCCGCAGAAATGGGCCGTGCCTCAATCGTTGGCCAGCCGGTACACTTGCTCAGCCCGCTGGTGCCCTCGACTTACCTGTTGGTCGCCCTGGCCGGTATCGAATTTGGCGATCACCAACGCTTCACCCTGAAGTGGGCAGTATTGGTATGCCTGTGCATAATGTTCGCTGCATTGTTGTTGGGCACATTCCCGCTGTTCAGCACTCTATAATCGTAACAACCCACTGCGCCGGTCCTACTGCCGGCGCGGTCTAACACTCGCGCAAAGGAACACATATGGAATGGCTGACCAATCCGGAGATCTGGATTGCCTTCTTCACCTTGACGGCTCTCGAGATCGTCCTGGGCATCGATAACATCATCATGATTTCGATCCTGGTCAGCCGTATGCCCAAGCATATGCAGGCGCGCACCCGGATCTTCGGCCTGGCCCTGGCCATGGTCACGCGGATCCTGTTGCTGCTGTCGATCACCTGGGTCATGCAATTGACCGCCGACTTGTTCACCATTGCAGGCCAGGGTATTTCCGGTCGCGACCTGATCCTGTTCTTCGGCGGCCTGTTCCTCCTGTGGAAAAGCTCCCAGGAGATGTACCACGCCCTGGAAGGTGAAGACGAAACCCACGAAGAGCCGAAAGGCAAGGGTGGCAAGTTCATCTACACCATCATCCAGATCGCGATCATCGACATCGTGTTCTCCCTGGATTCGGTGATTACCGCCGTGGGTATGGTTTCCCACGTTCCGGTCATGGTCGCGGCGATCATCGTAGCGGTACTGGTGATGATGCTGGCAGCTGGCACCATCAGTGAGTTCATCGACAAGCACCCGTCGCTGAAAATGCTCGCGCTGTCGTTCCTGTTGATCGTGGGTACCGTGCTGATCGCTGAATCCTTCGACGTCCACGTGCCAAAAGGCTACGTGTACTTCGCCATGGCGTTCTCCCTGGCGGTAGAAGCGGTCAACATCAAGATGCGTAGCGCCATCGCGAAGAAGAAAAAGCAGCAGGATCCAGTGAAACTGCGCAAGGACATTCCGGGCCAGTAAACCTGCGATGACCGAATGAGGGGCCCCATGCGGGCCCCTTTTTTTCGCCTGCAAAAAGCTGATTTCATGACAGTTTTGTTTCAAAGCCGACTTTAGCTATGCGATGCTGGCGCACAGGCCGTTCGCCAACTACAGCTTAAGTACACAACCCAAAACGGCACGCGGCACTTTTTGCTCCACTTCGAGCACGACTCAATACAGGGGGCCGAGCATGCTGACCCTGCTCAATCTTCTTTCTGCGGTAACCCTGCTGATCTGGGGCACGCATATCGTCCGTACTGGCATCCTGCGGGTCTACGGTTCCAACCTGCGCCAAGTCATCGGGCAGAACATGGCCAGGCGCTGGCTGGCGTTCATTGCCGGGATCCTGGTGACCGCCATGGTGCAAAGCAGCAACGCCACGGCGATGCTGGTGACCTCGTTTGTCGGCCAGGGCCTGATGGGCCTGACCCCCGCCCTGGCGACCATGCTCGGTGCCGACGTCGGTACCGCATTGATGGCGCGGGTGCTGACCCTGGATCTGTCGTGGCTGTCGCCGCTGCTGATCTTTCTCGGGGTGATCTTCTTCCTGTCGCGCAAGCAGACACGCGCCGGGCAGATGGGGCGGGTGGGGATCGGCCTGGGCCTGATCATTCTCGCCCTGCAACTGATCGTTGAAGCCGCCGGGCCGATTACCCAGGCCCAAGGCGTCAAAGTGCTGTTCGCCTCGCTGACCGGCGACATTCTGCTCGATGCCCTGGTGGGCGCGCTGTTTGCGATGATTTCCTACTCCAGCCTGGCCGCCGTGCTGCTGACCGCGACCCTGGCCGGCGCCGGGGTGATTGGCCTGCATGTGGCCATCGGCCTGGTGATCGGCGCCAATATCGGCAGCGGCGTGCTGGCCTTCCTCAGCACCAGCATGCAAAACGCCGCCGGCCGCCAAGTGGCCCTGGGCAGCCTGCTGTACAAGCTGATCGGCCTGTTGCTGATCATTCCCGTGCTTGACCCGCTGGTGCAGTGGATGGACACCCTGGACTACAGCGCCCAGGGCATGGTCATCACCTTTCACCTGCTCTACAACGTCACCCGCTGCCTGATCCTGCTGCCGACTATCGGCCCCATGGCACGCCTGTGTGCCTGGCTGCTGCCGGAGCGCCCAGAGGCCAATGGCCTGGCCAAACCCCGCCATCTCGACCCCACGGCGTTGTCCACGCCGAGCCTGGCCCTGGCCAATGCCGCGCGGGAAACCCTGCGCCTAGGCGACCTGATCGACAACATGCTGACCGCCATGCTGGAAGTGCTGCGCGGCAAACAAACCGCGATCACCCAGGAAATGCGCAGCCTCAGCGATGATGTCGAGGCGCTCTACAGCGCGATCAAGCTGTACCTGGCGCAAATGCCTCGGGAGGACCTCAGCGAGCACGACAGCCGGCGCTGGGCCGAAATCATCGAGCTGTCGATCAACCTGAAGCTGGCCCGCGACTTGATCGAGCGCATGCTGCGCAAGGTCCAGCAGCAGAAAACCTCCCAGCGTCGCTCGTTTTCCGAAGTCGGGCTGGAGGAACTGGCCGACCTGCACAGCCAGTTGATCTCCAACCTGCGCCTGGGCCTGTCGGTATTCCTCAGCGCCGACCCGGAAAGCGCCCGCCAATTACTGCGCGAGAAGCGCCGCTTTCGCGCCCAGGAACGGCGCCTGGCCCACGCCCACGTCAGCCGCCTGCAACGCAAGATCGTGCAAAGTATCGAGACCAGCTCCCTGCACCTGGAGCTGATTGCCGACATGAAACGCCTGAACTCGTTGTTTTGCAGCAGTGCTTATGTAGTGTTGGAAACCTCCGAGACCGGCGCGCTGGCAGCGGACAATATTGCCGACATCACCCATTCGCCCTGAACGAACCGCACGCCCGGGGAGTCAGTTAAAAACACCGCCCAACCAATGTGGGAGCGGGCTTGCCCGCGATAGCGGTGTGTCAGCAGAAAAATGCATGCCTGACACACTGGCTGCTCCCAAAGTCATCACCCGCCAGGAACCCCGTTATGCGTCGCCTGTTATTCGCCTGCCTGCTCATAGGCTCGGCCCACGCCTTTGCCTTTGACCGCTTGCAGGTCGAAGGCTATCTGTTGCCCAACGGCCTGCAGTTGCTGCTCAAGCCGGGCACCGAACGTGGGCACGTGGCGATCCGCCTGGTGGTCGGTGTAGGCCTGGACGACTTCAGTTGCGCGGACAAGGAACTGCCGCACCTGCTGGAGCACCTGCTATTCAGCGGCATCAATGGCGGCGGCGAGGGCGAACTGGAAGAA
Organism: Pseudomonas sp. FP2294; assembly: GCF_030687625.1. Classification (NCBI taxonomy): domain Bacteria; kingdom Pseudomonadati; phylum Pseudomonadota; class Gammaproteobacteria; order Pseudomonadales; family Pseudomonadaceae; genus Pseudomonas; species Pseudomonas sp. FP2294. The sequence continues at coordinate 99,835 of NZ_CP117441.1, read as the reverse complement.
CAGATGCAGGCCCTGGGCGGGGAGTGGAACGCCTACACCAGCAATGCCGACACCACCTTCGTCATCGAAGCCCCGGCGCGCAACCAGCGCAAGGTGCTGGACCTGCTGATGGCAATCGTGACCCGTACCGAGCTGAGCGACGCCGCAATCAACGCGGCCAAACAGGTGGTGGAGCGCGAAGACGGCGGCCACTCTTCGCACCTGCAACGCCTGCTGGATCGCCAGGACCTGGGCCACAACGCCAGCAATCAACTGGCGGTGGAACTGGGCCTCAAATGCGCCGAGCGTGCCGAAGTCGAGCACCTGACCCGCGCCCAGTTGGAAAAGGTACGCCAGGACTGGTACGCCCCCAACAACATGACCCTGATCATCGTCGGCGACCTCGACAAACTGCTCCCGGCCTATCTGGAACGCACCTATGGCCAGCTCGAGCCGGTAGACCCCAGTGAACACCGGGCCTTACCGCAAACCCTTGAGGCCGCAGCGACCCAGCGTGACCTGGTCCGTGGCTGGGTCGGCGATGGCGCCAAGCTGCACTGGCTGTTTCCCGAGCCGATACTGGACGACCAGCACGACGCGACCTACGACCTGCTCAAGGACTATCTGGATTGGACGTTGTATCGCCAGTTGCGCCTGCAGCATGGCCTGTCCTACGGCCCGCGGAGCGAGCGCGAAGTGCTGGGCGGCGTGGGGTTCATGAGCCTGAACGCCGACCTGGACCGCGACAACCTGCCTGAAGCCGAACACGTCCTCGAAAACCTCAAGGCCAAGCTGCTTGAGGATGGCCTCGACCGAGTCACCTTTAGCCGCCTGCAACAAGCTGCCATCGACCGCCAGGCATGGGCCGTGCAGGGCAACAGTGGCCTGGCCGACTATTACTGGGGCGCCTTGGCCGACTACGCCGATGGCCGCTTCAGCGACCCGGCCAAGCGCATCAAGGCCGTAAGCCTGGCGCAAACCAACCAGGCTATGCGCCAGTTGCTCAACCAGCCCGGCTACTGGCGCATCGAAAAGCCGTTGCTCAGTTACGACGCCCTGGGCTGGATCGCCGCAGGCGTGCTGGGGCTGATTACCATTGGGCTGATTGGCGTGCTCCGTTATCGCAAAGCAGTTGCGTAATCGCACGCCACTCAGAGGGCTAAGACGTTATTCTGTCTGGGATTTTTTCCTACAAAGACTGCGAACCGCCGAATGCCAAACCTGACCCATCTCATCCAGCGCATCCTCGAACTGATGAAGCGCTACCCAGGGGTGATCGCACTCGGCGGTTTTATCTCGGGGGTGGGCAGCTTTATCCTGGTGGACCGCCAGCAAGGCATGGCCAGCTGGATCGCGATCATCATGCTGGTGAGCTGGCTGTGGCTGATGCTGGAGAACAGCTTCACCCAGTTGTTCAGCAAGGTCTTCAAGCGGGAAATCCCCGAGCCGCTGCTGCGCTACGCCACGCAAATGATCCACCAGGAAAGCCTGTTTTTTGTCCTGCCATTCTTTTTTGTCACCACCACCTGGAACAGCAGCCAGGCAATCTTCACCGGTTTGCTGGGCGCCGCCGCACTCGTCTCGATCACCGACCCGCTGTACTACAAATGGCTGGCACCCAAGCGCTCGCTGTTTCTGGCGCTGCACACCCTGACCCTATTTGCCGCCTTGCTCACCGCGTTGCCGATCATCCTGCACCTGACCACCGCCGAAAGTTACAAACTGGCCCTGGGCGTAGCGATGGCCTTGTCGATCCCCAGCCTGGCAGTAAGCCTGCCACTGCGCAGCGTCAAGGGGTGGCTGATGCTGCTGGGCGTGACGGCGGCGATCGGTTGCGCGGGCTGGTTCCTGCGCAGTTGGGTGCCGCCGGCGACCCTGTGGATGAGCGAAGTGGCAATCAGCACCCAATTGCAGGACCGTACCCCCGGCGATGACCTCAAGGAAGTCAGCGCCAGCCAACTGCGCAGCAGCGGCCTGTACGCCTACACCGCGATCAACGCACCGCGCGGCCTGGACGAGCGCATCTACCATGTGTGGCAGTTCAACGGCAAAGAGGTCGACCGCATTGCCCTGGACATCCATGGCGGGCGCAAGGAAGGCTATCGGGCCTGGACGCACAAGCAGAACTTCCCGGCGAATGCCGCGGGCCGCTGGCAAGTGCGGGTGCTGACCGAAGATGGCCAGGTGATCGGCGTGTTGCGCTTTAAAGTCACGGACACAGCACCAACGGACACGCCAAAGTAGGATGGATCGTGCTATTACATAGCAATTGTGGAATAGCCAAACAAGCTCGGAGCTTATGACCAGTAGCACAACGGCAGGCAATGCCCACCTGGACGCGTCCACCCAACCGCCCCAACTCAGGGTCACCGGGGACTGGACGCTGGCCCACTACAGCGCCCTCAAGCGGTTGTCGGCGAGCCTCGACGGCCAGTACGACGCCAGCACCCGCGTCGACCTCAACGGCCTGGGCGCGCTAGACACTGCCGGCGCCTCGCTGCTCGTGGAACTGTTGGGGCCCGAGCGCATCGAGCACTCCGCCGAACAGTCCGACTGCAGTCTGCCCGCCGCCGACCGCGCGCTGCTCAAGACCGTCTACCGCTCCCTGAATGATTTCTGTGTGCCCGTCAAAGAGCCGCAGGAAAGCGCCGGCATCCAACTGCTGGCGCGCATCGGCGGCGCGGTGGATACCGTCTGGCAAGATGCCATGAAGCTGCTCGGCTTTATCGGCCTGATCCTCGAAACCCTCGCCCGTGGCGTGTTCCGGCCCAAGCGCTGGCGCCTGACGCCGATGGTGGCGCATATCGAACAGACCGGGCTCGACGCCGCGCCTATCGTCGCCTTGCTGACCTTTCTGGTGGGCGCCGTGGTTGCGTTTCTCGGCGCCACGGTGCTGGAAAGTTTCGGCGCAAGTATTTTCACCGTGGACCTGGTGGCGTTCTCCTTCCTGCGGGAGTTTGGCGTCCTTCTCACGGCAATCCTGATGGCCGGCCGTACCGCCAGTGCCTTCACCGCGCAGATCGGCTCGATGAAGGCCAACGAAGAAATCGACGCCATCCGCACACTGGGCCTGGACCCCATGGAGTTGCTGGTGCTGCCCCGCGTTCTCGCGTTGCTGGTGGCGCTGCCGATGCTGACCTTCCTCGCCATGATCTCCGGAATTATCGGCGGCGGCGTGGTGTGCGCCGTGGCCCTGGATATTTCGCCGGCGATGTTCCTCTCGCTGCTGCAATCGGATATTGGCGTCCAGCATTTGCTGGTGGGCCTGGTCAAAGCGCCGTTCTTCGCCTTCCTGATCGCCGCCATTGGCTGCCTGGAAGGCTTCAAGGTCAGCGGCAGCGCCGAATCGGTCGGTGCCCACACCACCTCTGCGGTGGTGCAATCAATTTTTGTGGTGATCGTGCTCGACGCGGTGGCCGCATTGTTCTTTATGGAGATGGGCTGGTGAGCCGTTTACAGCGTGCGCCCAGCGAGGCGGTGATCGAAGTCCGTGGCCTGTGCAACCGCTTTGGCCCGCAAAGCGTGCATGAAAACCTCGACCTGGACCTGTACAAGGGCGAAATCCTCGCCGTGGTCGGCGGCTCGGGCAGCGGCAAGTCGGTGCTGTTGCGCAGCATCGTCGGCCTGCGCCAGCCCAGTGAAGGCCAGGTGCGGGTCTTCGGGCAGAACCTGCCGAGCCTGGCGGAGCACGAGCGTTCCCTGGTGGAGCGGCGTTTCGGTGTGCTGTTCCAGAAGGGCGCGCTGTTTTCTTCGCTGACGGTCACGGAGAACGTCGCCCTGCCATTGATCGAACACGCCGGTCTCAGCCGTGCCGATGCCGAGCACCTGGCAGCGGTGAAGCTGGCCCTGGCCGGGCTGCCGTTGTCGGCGGCCGACAAATACCCGTCGTCACTCTCGGGCGGGATGATCAAACGTGCGGCCCTGGCCCGCGCCCTGGCCCTGGACCCGGACATTCTGTTTCTCGATGAACCGACAGCCGGCCTCGACCCCATTGGCGCAGCAGCCTTCGACCAGTTGATCCTGACCCTGCGCGATGCCTTGGGCCTGAGTGTGCTGCTGATCACCCATGACCTGGACACGCTCTACACCATCACCGACCGCGTGGCGGTGCTGGCGCAGAAAAAGGTATTGGTGGCCGGAGCCATAGATGTTGTTTCGGAAACGGACGACGCCTGGATTCACGAATACTTTCATGGCCCACGGGGCCGTGCGGCACTGGATGCCGCTCAACAGCTTAACGAGGTATGACATGGAAACCCGAGCTCATCATGTGATGATCGGTCTGTTCAGCGTGATCGTTGTGGTCGGCGCCATGCTGTTCGGCTTGTGGCTGGCCAAGTCCAGCGTCGACAGCGCGTTCCAGGATTACGAAGTGATCTTCAACGAAGCGGTCAGCGGCCTGTCCCAGGGCAGCGCGGTGCAGTACAGCGGGATCAAGGTCGGTGATGTCACCAGCCTGCGCCTGGACCCGAAAGACCCACGTCGCGTCCTGGCACGCATCCGCCTGGCCGGGCAGACGCCGATCAAGGAAGACACCCAGGCCAAGCTGGCGCTGACTGGCATCACCGGCACCTCGATCATTCAACTGAGCGGCGGCACTCCGCAAAGCCCCGAACTCAAGGGCAAGAACGGCAACCTGCCGCAGATCACCGCCTCGCCATCGCCCATCGCCCGGCTGCTGAACAACAGCAATGACCTGATGACCAGCATCAACCTGCTGCTGCACAACGCCAACCGCATGTTCTCGCCCGCCAACGTCGATCGCCTGAGCGGCACCCTGGCACACCTGGAGCAGACCACCGGGGCCATCGCCGAGCAACGGGGCGATATCAAGGTGGTGATGCAGCAACTGGCCCAGGTCAGCAAACAGGCGGGCGCCACCCTGGAGCAGACCACCGCGCTGATGCGCAACGCCAACGGCCTGCTCAACGACCAGGGCAAACAGATGTTCGGCAGCGCCGAAGGGGCCATGCGCTCCCTGGAGCAAAGCACCGCGACCATCAACACCTTGTTGAGCGACAACAAAGAATCCCTGAACAGCGGCATGCAGGGCCTCAATGAACTGGCGCCGGCCGTGCGCGAACTGCGCGATACCCTCGGCTCCCTGCGGGCCATTTCCCGTCGCCTGGAAGCCAACCCCAGCGGGTACCTGCTGGGCAGTGACAAGAACAAGGAGTTCACGCCATGAAGCGTGCTTACCAAATGATCCTGCCAGTGGCCCTGGCCCTGGTCAGCGCCTGCTCGATCCTGCCCAAGGCCGATCCATCCAACGTCTATCGGCTACCGGCAGCCCAGGCCTCAGCCCATGGCAACCCGGGCACCTGGTCATTGCGCCTGGCCAAGCCGCAGGCCAGTGAATTCCTCGACAGCCCGCGCATTGCCGTGGTCCCCGAGGGCAACTTGATCAGCAGCTATGCCCAGTCGCGCTGGAGCGATCCGGCGCCGGTGTTGTTGCGCAACCGTCTGTTGGACGGTTTCCAGCGCGATGGCCGGGTGGCGTTCCTGAGCACCGATGACACCAACCTGCAGGCGGACTTCGATCTGGGCGGGCAGTTGCAGGCCTTCCAGAGCGAGTACCGGGGCGGGGCAGTGGAGGTGGTGATACGCCTGGACGCGCGACTGGTGCGCGGCAGTGACCAGCGGATCGTGGCGGCCAAGCGCTTTGAAGTGCGCCAGCCGGTGAGTGATACCCAGGTGCCAGCGGTGGTCGCCGGGTTTGGGTTGGCGGGGGATCAGTTGAACAAGCAGGTGGTGGATTGGGTGGTGGCGCAGGGCAATGCAGCGCCGAAACGCTGAGGGCCTCATCGCAGGCAAGCCAGCGCCCACATTCTGATGTGTGGGCTTGCCTGCGATAGCGATCTAAGCCTTAGCCAAAGAACCAGTAGCAAACGGTAATCGCCGCCACCACACCGGCCAACTCCGCGAGCAACGCACACCCCACCGCATGCCGCGCCCGCTGGATACCCACCGAGCCAAAGTACACCGCCAGCACATAGAAGGTGGTCTCGGTACTGCCCTGGATCGTCGCCGCCACCAGCGCCGCGAAGCTGTCCACTCCCTGGGTCTGCATGGTCTCGATCAGCATCGCCCGCGCCGCGCTGCCGGAGAAGGGCTTGACCATCGCCGTAGGCAAGGCGTCGACAAAACGCGTGTCCAGGCCGGCCCAGGCCACCAGGTGGCGAATGCCTTCCAGGCCAAACTCCAGCGCCCCGGAAGCACGCAGCACGCCGACCGCACACAACATCGCCACCAGGTACGGCAGCAGGTTCTTGGCAACGTCGAAGCCCTCTTTGGCACCTTCGACAAACGCTTCGTAGACCTTGACCTTGCGCAGCGCGCCGATCAGCAAGAACAGCATGATCAGGCCAAACAGCGTGAGGTTGCCGAGGATCGAGGACAAGCCTGCCAGGGCCGTCGCCGACATCGTGGCCAGCAAGGCCATAAAGCCACCCAGTACCAGCGCACCGGGGATCAGGTACGCCAGCACCACCGGGTCCCACAGGCGCAGGCGTTGCATCAGTGCTACCGACAGCAGGCCCACCAGGGTCGAGGCGCTGGTGGCCAGCAGGATCGGCAGGAACACCAGGGTCGGGTCGGGCGCGCCTTGCTGGGCGCGGTACATGAAGATCGTCACCGGCAGCAGGGTCAGGGAGGACGCGTTGAGCACCAGGAACAGGATCTGCGCGTTGGTCGCGGTGTTGGGGATCGGGTTGAGCTCTTGCAGCGCCTTCATGGCCTTGAGGCCGATCGGCGTCGCCGCGTTATCCAGGCCCAGGCCGTTGGCGGCAAAGTTGAGGGTGATCAGGCCGATGGCCGGGTGACCGGCCGGCACTTCCGGCATCAGCCGCAGGAACAGCGGGCCCAGAGCCTTGGCCAGCCACTCGACAATCCCGGCCTTCTCGGCGATGCGCAGAAAGCCCAGCCAGAGGGTCAGGGTACCGAACAGCAGCACCATCACTTCGACCGACAGCTTGGCCATGGCGAAGATACTCTCCACCATCGCCGCAAAGATCCCGGCATTGCCGCCCACCAGCCATTGCGCCAGCGCCGATACCATTGCCACGACAAAGAAGCCAAGCCACAGGCCATTAAGCATCAGTCACACCCCTTTAAATATGTGGCGAATGATAGCGGGGCTGGCAGAAACGACAAACCCCGGATTTACCGGGGTTTGTGCGAATCAGGCAGGGATCAGCCGTGGCTGGTCTCGCCAGCCGGCAGCGCGGTCTTGGTGCGCCAGTGTGGCAGGGAGTTCCAGTAGCGCTCGCCCTTGGCATCGTCGTACATGCCTTCCCAACGCGCGATGACCAACACGGCCAGGGCGTTGCCGATCACGTTCAGGGCGGTACGCGCCATGTCCATGATGCGGTCGACACCGGCGATGAACGCCAGGCCTTCCAATGGAATGCCCACGCTGCCCAGGGTTGCCAGCAGTACCACGAAGGACACGCCCGGCACACCGGCGATGCCTTTGGAGGTGACCATCAGGGTCAGTACCAGCATCAGTTGCTGGCCAACCGACAGGTCGATGCCATACAGCTGAGCAATGAAGATTGCCGCGATGCTCTGGTACAGGGTCGAACCGTCGAGGTTGAACGAGTAACCGGTAGGTACCACAAAGCTGCAAATGGCTTTCGGCGCACCGTAGGCTTCCATCTTCTCGATCACGCGCGGCAGCACGGTCTCGGAGCTGGCGGTGGAGTAGGCCAGTACCAGCTCATCTTTGAAGATGCGCATCAGCTTGATCACCGAGAAGCCAAACAGGCGAGCGATCAGGCCAAGAATCACAAAGGCAAAGAACAGGATGGCGACGTAAACCAGGATCACCAGCTTGGCCAATGGCAGCAGCGAGGCGAAGCCGAAGTTGGCCACGGTCACCGCGATCAGGGCGAATACACCGATAGGGGCGTACTTCATGATCATGTGGGTGACTTTGAACATGCTCTCGGACACGCCCTGGAACATGGTCACCAGGGGTTCGCGCAGGTCTGGCTTGAGGCTCGACAAGCCCAGGCCGAACAGCACGGAGAAGAAGATGATCGGCAGCATCTCGCCACGGGCTACGGCGGCAAAGATGTTAGACGGAATCAGGTTGAGGATGGTCTCGATGAACGCATGTTCATGCTGCACCTCGGCGGCGGTCGCCTGGTACTTGGAGATATCCACGGTACCCAGGGTACTCATGTCGATCCCGGCACCGGGGTGGAACAGGTTGGCCAGCAGCAGACCGACCACAATCGCAATGGTAGTGACCACTTCGAAGTAAACGATGGTCTTCACACCGATCCGACCGAGCTTTTTCGCATCCCCTACACCGGCGATTCCGACAATCAGCGACGAAATCACGATCGGGATCACGATCATCTTGATCAGGCGGATAAAGATATCGCCCGCCGGCTGCAACACGTTGCTGATCCACCAGGCTTTTTCGGCACTGAAGTGGTTGAGTACAGCACCGATTGCAATCCCTAGCACCAGACCGATGAGGATCTGCCAGGCGAGGCTTAGTTTTGCCTTCTTCATGTCATTACCCTTGTTTCAAGTGGACTCAGGCAGATGCGCCAGCTGGAACGCCCGGGAGCGAAAAAGTGTGAGCATCAGCCTCCGTAGAAGGTCACCGCAGATGGCCGATATGGCTTACTGGCAAGCGAAAAAAGGCGCAACTATTCCGATGCGGGGGGGCATAGTCTAATGCCGTAAACGCCTACCCTATGCCGAATCGGCATGGGTTTTTGCAAATAAAACTGTCTGTTTGGTCAGTTCGAATGCGACATTCTGTCAGGCATACATGCCGTGAACCGGCCATTTCAGGCTCGCTCAGGGATTTTCGGTTTTTTTGCCGGGAGGGAAAAACTCTTGAAAATTCCTACGCATACCATCGAAAAACCAGTCTGGCCGAGGCCAAACTTTCTCGATAGATGGTCGCGCAGTAACACCATGAAATGGTTGTGATGTAGCAGAAGGGAATTTTACAGCTATGGGCGGCATAAGCGCCTAGCGATCACTCTCAAGCCCGCCGCAAGTCCATCAGGCCATAACGGCCTGCGGACCTGCGTCGCAGCTTTTCTCCTGACCCGGCCCTTGCGCAGGCACTCCCTGTACCCGTAGGTCACGCCGATCCACCTTGATCAGAGCAACCCGGCCCCCTGGTCATGCATCGCCGTCAGGTGGCGGTGCAAACGGAAACAGGCAGTTGGCCGGTTTCCATGTTGGTGAGGCCCGCAGACGGACCTAGTACCAATTCGGATCTTTCTTCAGTTGCTCCATCAGCAACTTCTGCATGCCTTCATTCGGCTTGCCAAGAAAACGGTAGTCCGCATGCCGTGTCGGTGACTTGTCTGCCGGAAGCCCCGCAGGCACTTCGACCAACATCGCGTAGGCATCGTCCTTATCCATGCTGAAAGCCACGATCAGACGTTTATTCAGGCAGGTATCGGCCGTTTCACACAGCGGCCCGACCAAATAACCATCACCGTCTTCCGTCACCGCATTCATTTGCTCGGCGGTGCCCGAAAGATTGATCACCCATTCAGGCAAACGCTCTTCCTGCTTGACCACGCCCTGCCAGGTTTCGCGATATTGCGGGTCGGTATTGAGCAGGTCATTGGCCCGCGCCTGGCCGTCATTGGCGGCCATGGCCAAGCCACTGCCGCCCAACAGCAGGGCGGCAGCCAGGGTTTTAAAAGACAAGTTGGCCATGTTCAGCCTCGACCGCGACGGCCAAAGAAGAAAGAAGCGATGAACATCACCAGGAAAACGACAAAGAGAATCTTGGCGATACCCGTGGCGGTGCCCGCGATACCACCGAAGCCCAGGACTGCAGCCACAATGGCAATGATCAGGAATGTGATTGCCCAACTCAACATGGTGATTCTCCTTTTGCGTCTATAGAAGTGACTGCTGTGTAGCCATCCTGTCGCGACCCAACGGGGCGGCAGGTTCGTGCCTAGAACACCCAGCGTTCCTGGACAGGTTCGTCGTACAGGGCGATGTCCTGTTCAACGGCCATCATGCGTGGGGTTGTCACGTCGGCGCTGTGGCTGCCAACGGAACGGAAATGGGGCTGCGTCATGGGTACGCGTTCGAACTGCGGGGTGGACGCCTGGCTCTGCTGCCAATGCTGTAACTGCTGGCCACCGATCAAGGTCACCATCAACGCAAGGCTGGCGAACAGACCCTGTTGAAGGCGCAGCGGCGATACACGCAATGGCTTGAGGCTTTGGCGAGTCATCCTGAATCTCTCCCGCATTTGTTTTGTTCGTTAATCACGCTTGTAAGAGAGATATTGCAGAGTGCGTGCCAGTTTTTTCGCCGAATAAAAACCAATAAAATCAGTAGCTTATAAGATCATTGGTTTTCTTATCAGCAGCATCCTGCACGATGCGCCTATCCTCACCGTGCGAAATGCACGATGGTCGTTGGTCGGATCAAGGGATCAGAACGGGCTGTGGGGCTGCCGAAGCATCAAGAAGGGTCAAAACCCACTGCCCAGGCATATAAGTAGGAAGGGTCTTAGATAGCTGCGCGATAGGGCCTTGAATCAATCAGAATAAACCATGCAACTTGCCCGATTATTCCGGGACTAACCAAGATCAATCATTCTTAATTTAAGGAGCGCGGGACAGATGGAATCAGCCAAGGAACTTCAAGGCCGCATTCTTTTAGTGGACGACGAGTCCGCGATCCTCCGCACCTTCCGCTACTGCCTGGAAGATGAAGGCTATACCGTCGCCACCGCCAACAGCGCGGCCCAGGCCGATGCCTTGTTGCAGCGCCAGGTGTTCGACCTGTGCTTCCTGGACCTGCGCCTGGGCGAAGACAACGGCCTGGATGTGCTGGCGCAAATGCGGATCCAGGCGCCCTGGATGCGCGTGGTGATCGTCACCGCCCACTCAGCCGTCGATACTGCCGTGGATGCGATCCAGGCGGGCGCGGCCGATTACCTGGTCAAGCCGTGCAGCCCGGACCAATTGCGCCTGGCCACCGCCAAGCAACTGGAAGTGCGCCAGCTGTCGGCACGCCTCGAAGCGCTGGAAGGCGAAGTACGCCAGCCCAAGGATGGCCTCGACTCCCATAGCCCGTCGATGATGGTGGTGCTCGAAACCGCCCGCCAAGTGGCCGGCACCGATGCCAATATCCTGATCCTCGGTGAATCCGGTACGGGTAAAGGTGAGCTGGCCAGGGCCATTCATGGCTGGAGTAAAAGGGCGAAAAAATCCTGCGTCACGATCAACTGCCCATCCCTGACCGCCGAACTGATGGAAAGCGAGCTGTTCGGCCACAGTCGCGGGGCCTTTACCGGCGCCAGCGAAAGCACCTTGGGGCGGGTCAATCAGGCGGACGGCGGTACGCTGTTTCTCGACGAGATCGGCGACTTTCCCCTGACGTTGCAACCCAAGTTGCTGCGTTTCATCCAGGACAAGGAATATGAACGGGTCGGCGACCCAGTCACTCGGCGCGCCGATGTGCGCATCCTGGCAGCGACCAACCTGAACCTGGAAGACATGGTGCGCGACGGGCGTTTTCGCGAAGACTTACTGTATCGGCTGAACGTCATCACCTTGCATCTGCCGCCCCTGCGCGAGCGCAGCGAAGATATCCTCGCCCTTGCCGACCGCTTCCTGGCGCGCTTCGTCAAAGAGTATGCGCGGCCGGCTCGCGGCTTCAGCGATGAGGCCCGTGAAGCCCTGCTCAACTACCGTTGGCCGGGCAATATCCGCGAACTGCGCAACGTCGTAGAGCGCGCGAGCATCATCTGCGCCCAGGAGAAAGTCGAAATCAGCCATCTGGGGATGGCCGAGCAACCGACCAACAATTCCCCGCGTATTGGTGCGGCGTTGAGCCTGGATGAATTGGAAAAGGCCCACATCGGCGCCGTCCTGGCCACCAGCGATACCCTGGACCAGGCGGCCAAGACCCTGGGCATTGATGCATCGACGCTGTATCGCAAACGCAAGCAATACAACCTGTGAGCTGCACCTTATGAAGTTGGCGATGAAACTGCGCACGCGGCTGTTCCTGAGTATCTCTGCGCTGATCACCGTGGCCCTGCTTGGGTTGCTGCTGGGGCTGGTGAGTGTCATGCAAATGGCCAAGACCCAGGAGTCCCTGATCCGCAGCAACTTCATTACCCTGGACCTTGGACTCAAGCTGCGCCAGACCCTGGGCGACCAGTTGATCCTGATGCTCAACGACACCCCGGACCCGGTCGCGCTGAATACATCCAAGCAGGAGTATTTCAAGCTGCTGGACCAAGGCATCGCCCATGAGAGAAGTGTGGACCGGATCGGCGGTCTCACTCAGGCCAAGGCCGATTACCTGAGGTTTATCGAAGCCTTCGACGAAAATGAAAGTACGCCGCCGTCCCTGCGCAATAACGCAAAACTTACCGCCAGCTTCAACGCCTTGCGCAATGGGCTGATCAGCGAACACAAAACCGCGCTGGAAAACATCAGCGAAACCGTGCGGCAATCGCGTGAGCGAGCCTTGTGGATCGCCGGCCTGCTCGGGCTGGTGGGGCTGGCAGTGCTGATCATCGGGTTCATCACCGCCCATGGCATCGCCCGGCGCTTTGGCGGGCCGATCGAGGCGCTGGCCAAGGCTGCCGATAAAATCGGCCAAGGCAATTTCGATGTCACGCTGCCTATTTCTTCAGCTGCAGAAATGAACCTGTTGACCCGGCGCTTTGGCATCATGGCCGAAGCCCTGCGTCAGCATCAGGCCACGAACGTCGATGAACTGCTCGCCGGCCAGCAACGCTTGCAGGCCGTGCTCGACAGCATCGACGACGGTTTGCTGATGATCGACCGCCAAGGCCGTCTTGAACACCTCAACCCGGTCGCCCAGCGCCAGTTGGGTTGGGACGAGACCCGCCTGGGAGAGGGCTTGGGCGAAGCGTTACAGCGCCCGGAACTGGATGAGCAACTGCATCTGGTGCTGCGCGGCGGCAACCTGGAGCGCGCGCCTGACGACCTGGAAGTGGAAGTCGAAGGCGAATCACGCCTGCTGACCTACAGCATGACGCCGGTCAGCCACCACCAGGGGCACATCCTCGGCGCGGTGATGGTGTTGCATGACGTGACCGAGCAGCGGGCCTTCGAGCGTGTGCGTAGCGAATTCGTGCTGCGCGCCTCCCATGAACTGCGCACGCCGGTCACCGGTATGCACATGGCATTCGGGCTGTTCCAGGAACGGGCGAAGTTCCCCGCCGAGTCGCGCGAAGCCGACCTGCTGAATACGGTCAATGAAGAAATGCAGCGCTTGATGCAACTGATCAACGACTTGCTTAACTTTTCCCGCTATCAGAACGGCCTGCAAAAACTCACCCTGGCGCCCTGCGACACCAACGATCTGCTCGAACATGCCCGCGCGCGTTTTGCCGAACTGGCGAATGCGCAAAACATCGACCTGGTGATAGAGGCACAGGCGCAACTACCCAGGCTACACGCCGACCGGGCGCAATTGGAGCGAGTCCTCGACAATCTGCTGGGCAATGCCCTGCGCCATACCAGCGAAGGCGGGCAGATTCGCCTGCAAGCGCGGCGCCATGGCGAACGGCTGATCATCAGCGTGGAGGACAACGGCGAAGGCATCGCCTATGGCCAGCAGGGCAGGATTTTCGAACCTTTTGTTCAGGTAGGCCGCAAGAAAGGCGGCGCCGGCCTGGGGCTGGCGCTGTGCAAGGAGATCGTGCAGCTGCACGGCGGCAGGATGGGGGTCTATTCCCGGCCGGGGCAGGGCACGCAGTTCTATATGGCGTTGCCGCTGTAACTATCAGTCAGCGCGCTACTCAAAGGCTGCAACGATCAAAGGTGGGAGCTCGACGACTCCCACATCAATTGCGCGCAGCGCTTAAAGACCTTAGCGGTGGTTCAGTGCCCGCAGGATCGCTGCACTTTGCGCATCCGGCGTACCGTCGAACAACGCCGGCCGGAAGCGCATCTGGAAGGCGGCCAGTACACGCCGTGTCGCCACATCCAATTCACCGGTTTGCGGCGTGGCATACCCCAAGCGTGCCAACTCTTCCTGGAACCAGGTAATGCTCGGCAACTGCCCGGCGTACTCGGCCTGATACCGCGCAACCGCCTGGGCCTCGGGCCAGATCCCCAGACCTTCATCAGCCAGGCGCTTCCAGGGGAACAACGGACCCGGATCGAGTTTGCGGCCAGGCGCGATATCGCTATGACCAATAATGAATCGCGGGTTGATCCGGTTGCGCTGGCTGATGTCCTTGAGCAAGGTCACCAGGGACTGGACCTGCGCCTCGGAGTACGGATACCAGACCCGACCTGTTGGCGTGTCGCGATAACCCGGATTGACGATCTCGATGCCAATGGAGCTGGAGTTGAGCCAGGTACGCCCCATCCACTCGCTCTCTCCGGCGTGCCAGGAGCGCTTGTCTTCATCCACCAGCTTATAGATGGTTGCGCGGGCATCATCGCCAATCAGGTAATGGCTGCTGACCTGGCCTTTGGTCAATAGCGCCAACGAGCTTTGAAGGTTGGTAGCGGTGTAGTGCAGGACGACGAACTGGATACGATGATCGAAGTTCACCGATGGGTGGCTGGTATCCAGCCGCGGGCCACTCGCACAACCGGCGAGGGTGAGGAACAGCAGAGCAGTAACTAGAAATTTCATGGCAACGGGCATTACGCTAAAGACGATAATGCAACAGTGTAACGTACGGTTTGCCGGCCAGCGGCCGGCAATACAAAATGGAACAAATTTTCAGGCCGCCTGCACCTGGTTGCGTCCCGCCGCCTTGGCCCGATACAACGCCTCGTCAGCGCGCTTGAGTGCCAGGTCGCTGCGCTCGCCGGGCTGGAACTGCGCCATGCCGATGGACATCGTAATGGTCACCCGCTCGCCCTTGAAGTGAAACGGGCACGCCTCGATGGCCGCCCGCAGGCGTTCGCCGAGTTCCAGCGCACCGCCCAACGCCGAATCCGGCATCAGCAGCACAAACTCCTCACCGCCAAACCGTGCGATAAAGTCCGTCGGGCGCAGGTGCTTGCTCAATACAGTGGCGATGATTTTCAGCACCTTGTCGCCCGCCAGATGGCCGTAGCTGTCATTGATGCGCTTGAAGTGGTCGAGGTCGAGCATCGCGAGTGACAGGCTGTTGCCCTGTTGATGCCAGGTATTGACCTCGTACTCCAGGCGCTCGCTCCAGGCCGCACGGTTGGGCAATCCAGTGAGCGGGTCGATCAAGGCTTTCTGGCGCTGCACCTCAAGGTGGTCCCGATAGCCCTGGGCCTCCTGCTCCATGCTCGCCACCCGCTCGGCCAAACCCTGCAACCGCGCGGCGACTTCATGTTCACGCTGGTCACGCTGCCTTTGATGCTCATCCATGGCACCCAACAGCCCCTCAAGATGACTTTCCAGCACTTGCTTGAGGTCATCGAGGTCGGCCGCTTCCTGGACACTGCTTTGCAAGCCATCCATCTGTTCACGGATTTGCGTGTCCATCTCGCGCGCGGCGCTGCGGCTGTCGGCGTGCCCGTCGCTGGCCGCCTGCAGGTTGCTCTGGAAGGCTTCCAGCCGCTCGTTGAGATGCTTGAGGTAGGCCTCGAACTCATGCTGGCCGCTATCGGTGATGGCCAGCATCAATACCGCCAGGTCATCGAGGATCGGTAGCAGTTCGTACCAATTCAGCCCCTGGGCCAGGCGTTCGCGCATGGCTTGCGCCTGGGGCCTGTGCCGCTCGGGCAGAGCGAGGTCGCCCAGCAGGCCGAGCAGGGTGTCTTCGATATGTTTGGCGACAGAGCTGTAGGACGGCTCGGGCGAATCGGGCAAGGCGTACAGCGCCTCAGGATCAACTTCAGCCGATTCGTCGTCCAGCACAGGCGGCAATGACAGACTGCCGATCTCGGTCGGTTGCGGCACCAGGGGCAGGACCTCGGGCGCAACTACCACCGCAGCGACAGCCCGTTCAGGCAGCGGGGCAAGGCTCACTTCGACAGGTCGGGGCGGTTCCGGGGTTTCGATGGCGACCGCGAGCGTCTCGACGGGTGATAAGCGAGGAGCGCCAACCTCAGGCACTGATGCCACACACTCATCCACATCAACCCGAGGCGCCACAGGCTGAGGTGCAGGCGCAGGCGCAACTTCAAGTACCGGCTGCTGCGGGGCCTGGGCTTGTGGCGCGAAGGCACGCAGGGCCTGGGCCAGCTCGGGCGCATCCTCAACCACCGGGGTGGCCGGGCTTGCTGCTACCGCAGGGGGTTGCCGGGAAGGCGGAGAAACAGCGGGCTCAACCGGCGCAACCTCTGTACCCGCCTCCTTGCCACCAAACAGGCGCTGCAACAAACCTGGACGAGCAGGTTCGTCATCCGACTCAAGATTACTCAGGGCCTGCCCTTGCAGACCGCTCAACTCACTGAGCAGCAGGGGAATTTCCCGCGCCTGGCCGACTCGGCTATCCAACTGCTTGGCAAAGCTCTTCAGCGGGCGACTGACTTCCCGGGGCAAGGGCAAGGCCTGTAATTGCGAGACCAAGGCGGTCAGCGCCGTACTGATCTGATCCACCCGCGTTTCACGGCGTTGCTCGGAGTCCAGCACGGCCTTTTCCAGGCGTGGCAACAAGGCAGCGAGCGCGGCGTCCATGTCATCGGTGCGCACCACATCGCGCATCTCTTTCATACACTGGTCCACGGCCCGATCCGTGCCTTCGGCCGCCAGCGTGCTGCGCACCAGCCCACGACGCAGCAAGTCGAGGCGCGCAGCCCAACGACGTTCGAGCTTTTCTTGTTGCTCGATGCTTAACAGGTATTTTTCTTTCCAGCGCTGGGCGTCGTCGCTCATGCAAGGGGTCCGCGAGGGCCGGGGCTCAACGCGGGTAATGCATCAGCCGTGAGCGAACCCGGCAGACGAATCTCTACCGCGACCGGCAGGTGATCGGAAATGGGCTGCGCCAGCACCTGCACGCGTTCCAGCGTCAGGGTCGGGCTTAACAGAATGTGATCTAGACAGCGTTGCGGACGCCAACTGGGGAACGTGGCTTCGACCTGCGGCGCCAGCAGCCCGAGGTCGCGCAGCGGAGAATTCTGCAACAGGTCGCTGGCGTGGGTGTTCATGTCCCCCATTAGCACCTGGTGTTTGTAATCGCCAATCAGCTCACGGATGTAGGCCAACTGCAGGGTCCGGGTACGTGCCCCCAGCGCCAGGTGCATCATGACCACCACCAGCGCCTCGGGCCCTTCGCCGAAGCGCACCAGAATCGCCCCACGCCCTTTCGGGCCCGGCAGTGGATGGTCTTCGATCACCGAGGGCTTCAACCGGCTGAGCACGCCATTGCTGTGCTGGCCCAGTCGGCCGAGGTTGCGATTGAGTTGTTGGTACCAGTAGGGGAAAGCACCGAGCTGGGCCAGGTGTTCGACCTGATTGACGTAGCCTGAACGCAGGCTGCCACCGTCGGCCTCCTGCAGGGCCACCAGGTCGAAATCGCCCAGCAGGTCGCCAATCTTCTGCAGATTGCCGGCCCGACCGTTGTGGGGCAGCAGATGCTGCCAGCCCCGGGTCAGGTAGTGGCGGTACTTTTCGGTACTGATGCCTACCTGGATATTGAAGCTCAGTAAGCGCAGCCGGCTATCCGCCGGCAGGCCGGTGGACGTCAGGTGGTGTTCGTTGACCTGCGGATCATGCAGGCCAACCACTCGTTCAGTACCCCAGCGACGCATGGCGAGCCCCTTACTTGGCTGCGCGCTCTTTGGCGATCAACTGGTCGGCAACGTTCAGGGTCGCTTCAGGACCACCTGTGGAGCCCAGGTCAAAGCGGTACTTGCCGTTGACGATCAGGGTTGGAACGCCTTGCACGCCGTACTTCTGCGCAAGATCCTTGGCCTGTTTGATCTGGCCCTTGATGGCAAAGGAATTAAAGGTGGTCAGGAACTTGTCCTTGTCCACGCCCTGGGTGGCGAGGAAGTCAGCCATTTCCTCAGGCTTGGTCAGGCGCTTGCCTTGTTTCTGGATTGCCTCGAACACCGCGTTGTGGACCTTATGCTCCACACCCATGGCTTCCAGGGTCAGGAACATCTGGCCGTGGGCATCCCAAGGGCCGCCGAACATGGCCGGGAGGCGCTTGAAGTTCACGTCCGAAGGCAGCTTCTCGGCCCAAGGGTTGATGGTCGGCTCAAAAGAGTAGCAATGCGGGCAGCCATACCAGAACAGCTCTACGACTTCGATCTTGCCCGGCACGGAAACCGGCACCGGATTGGCCAATTCAACATAAGTCTTGCCCGCTTCAAGCGGCACATCGGCGGCTTGGGCGGTCATGCCGAACAGGCTGGCAGTGACGAGAGCGGCGCTGAGGATCAATTTACGCATGCTTTACTCCTGGACAAATAAAGTCGCCTCGCGCGACCTTTTTTATGACAGGTCTACACGGGCATGAGTTCGTTAGTGTAACGGTAGCGGCCACAAAAAAGGGCGGCCTCAGCCACCCTTTTTATGCTTGCATCGACGGATTAATCGAGCGTTAACGTTACCGCTGATGTACCCCCGGTCTTGCGCACCTTACTTGTGCAGGCCCTGGATGTAGCTGGCTACCGCTGCAATGTCTTCGTCACTCAGTTTGCGCGCAATCGTACGCATGGTCATTGCATCGCCATCGTTGGCACGGCCGGCTTCTTCCTTGCGGAAATCAGTCAGTTGCTTGGCAATGTACTGGGCGTGCTGGCCACCCAGGTGCGGGAAGCCTGCTGCGGCGTTACCCGAGCCATCCGGAGAGTGGCAGCCGGTACAGGCCGGCAGGCCTTTGTCGAGGTCGCCGCCACGGAACAGCTTTTCACCACGTTCGACCAGTTTTGGATCCGCCGCCCCCACGCTGCCTGCCTGGCTGGCGAAATACGCCGCGATATCCGACAGGTCCTGATCGTTGAGATTGGTCAGCATGCCGGTCATTTCCAATACCGTTCGCTTGCCGTCCTTGATGTCGTGCATCTGCTTGGTCAGGTATTTCTCACCCTGGCCCGCCAGTTTTGGAAAGTTGGGTAACGGACTGTTGCCATCCGCTCCATGGCAGGCACCACATACAGCGGCCTTTGTCTGGCCAGCAGTAGCGTCACCTGCAGCATGGGCAACACCAGTGATGCCCAAGGTCAACAGCAGACTCACGATCAATTTGTTCATCAGCTAATCCAATTACGGCTAAAGGTTATAGAGTTATGGACCGGGTCTACTCGCTCATCAAAACAATGATGGCCTGGTAATCCTCGGCACGGCATTCCATGCACAAACCACGCGGCGGCATCGCCTTGAAACCCTGGGTCACATGCTGCACCAGCGTATCCATGCCTTGCGCCAGTCTCGGCGCCCAGGCTGCCTGGTCACCCCGCTTGGGGGCCATTGGCAACTGCCCGGCATGACAAGCCGCACAAACGCGGTTGTACACAGCTTCCGGATCCTGTGTAGCCTGCGCACTGTAAAGTGGTATCAGGACACCGACAGCTAGCAGCCACTGGGTCATACGTCGACCTTTTCAGGGTTTGGAAGCGTTTTGCGTTCTAATGCGCAATAAAGGTCTATCGCTCCCGTGAACTTCATCCTTCGCTGGGACAAAGCACACACAAAATCTGCGGCATTATATACTGGCGCCACTGAAACGGGAACGACACTACTTGCCGCACCCATTCCCGGCACCGCCCACATCGGAAATCCCATGCAACTCAAGAACCCCATCCTCGGTCTGTGCCAACAGTCCACGTTCATGCTCAGCGCCGCCAAAGTCGACCAATGCCCCGACGACGAAGGCTTTGAAGTGGCCTTCGCCGGGCGCTCCAACGCCGGTAAGTCCAGCGCGCTCAACACCCTGACCCATGCCAGCCTGGCTCGCACCTCGAAAACCCCGGGCCGCACACAGCTGCTCAACTTCTTCAAGCTAGACGATGATCGGCGTCTGGTCGACCTGCCGGGCTACGGTTACGCAAAAGTACCTATCCCATTGAAGCTGCACTGGCAGCGTCACCTGGAAGCCTATCTGGGTGGCCGCGAAAGTCTGAAAGGGCTGATCCTGATGATGGATATCCGTCATCCAATGACCGATTTCGACCTGTTGATGCTCGATTGGGCGGTCGCCAGTGGCATGCCAATGCATATTTTGCTGACCAAGGCCGACAAATTGACCTACGGCGCAGCCAAGAACACCTTGCTCAAAGTGCAGGCCGAAATCCGTAAGGGTTGGGGTGATGCGATCACTATCCAGCTGTTCTCGGCGCCCAAGCGCATGGGCCTGGAAGACGCCTATACCGTGCTGGCAGGCTGGATGGAGCTGGCGGACAAGGGCGCGGAAATCGCCGAGTAACTTTTCTGCAGGCAAAAAAAACCCCGGACTTCGTATGGGGAGGGGAAGTTCGGGGTCCAAGTTCCGGACCGCTAGGGCGGGGTCCAGATATCTGCCAACACTTAACACAACATAGGAGCATTGAAGGGCTTCACCACCCATTCAGTAACTCTGAGTGACTTTTCATGGGTTAAGTTCCGGCGCCCGGAAAAACTATTGGAAATAACTCTCGGAGCTTTCCGATCTATAGGCAGTGCTGCGACGTCATGCCGCAGCACTGCCAGATGATCAGTGCGCCTGGTCCCAGTTATCGCCCACCCCGACTTCCACCAGCAGTGGCACATCCAGGCTCGCCGCACCGCTCATGTGCTCGCGAATCTTCTCGCTGACCTCAGCCACCAGGTCTTCGCGGACCTCCAGTACCAATTCATCGTGTACCTGCAGGATGACCTTGGCGTCCAACCCCGACTCCGTCAGCCAGTTGTCGACCTTGACCATGGCTTTCTTGATGATATCGGCGGCAGTGCCCTGCATCGGCGCGTTGATCGCGGTACGCTCTGCGCCCGCGCGCTCCTGGGGCTTGTTGGAGTGGATATCCGGCAGATACAGGCGGCGCCCGAACAGGGTTTCCACATAGCCCTGGTCGGATGCCTGGGCACGGGTGCGCTCCATGTACTCGCGCACCCCTGGGTAGCGGGCAAAGTACACATCGATGTAGGCCTTGGCCGTCTTGGTATCGACGCCAATATCCTTGCCCAGCTTCTGCGCGCCCATGCCGTAGATCAGGCCGAAGTTGATCGCCTTGGCGCTACGGCGCTGGTCGGACGTGACCTCACCCAGCTCGACCTTGAACACCTCGGCCGCCGTGGCCGTGTGTACATCCAGGTTGTCGCGGAAGGCGTTGAGCAAGCCCTCGTCCTTGGACAGGTGCGCCATGATCCGCAGTTCGATCTGCGAGTAGTCCGCCGCCAGCAGCTTGTAGCCCTTGGGCGCAACGAACGCCTGGCGGATCCGCCGGCCTTCGGCGGTGCGCACCGGGATGTTCTGCAGGTTCGGATCACTGGACGACAAACGCCCGGTAGCGGCCACGGCCTGATGATAAGAGGTGTGGATCCGCCCCGTGCGCGGGTTGATCTGCTCGGGCAAACGGTCCGTGTAGGTGCTTTTGAGTTTGCTCATGCTGCGGTACTGCATCAGCACCTTAGGCAATGGATAGTCATCTTCGGCCAGCTTGGCCAGCACTTCCTCGGCGGTAGAGGCCTGGCCCTTGCCAGTCTTCTTCAACACCGGCAGCCCGAGTTTTTCGTAGAGGATTGCCCCCAATTGCTTGGGCGAACCCAGGTTGAACTCCTCGCCGGCGATTTCATACGCCTGACGCTCCAGTTCCACCATCTTGTTGCCCAGCTCGATGCTCTGCACGCCGAGCAGCGCGGCATCTACCAGGGCACCCTGGCGCTCGATCCGCGCCAGTACCGGCACCAATGGCATCTCGATATCCGTCAGCACACTGGCCAGACTCGGCAGGGCGCAGAGTTGTTCGTAAAGGGCCAGGTGCAGGCGCAGGGTCACATCGGCATCTTCAGCAGCGTAGGGACCGGCCTGCTCCAGGGCAATCTGGTCGAAGGTCAGCTGTTTGGCGCCTTTGCCGGCGATGTCCTGAAAGCTGACGGTGTCATGCTCCAAGTACTTCTTCGCCAGGCTGTCCATGTCGTGCCGGGTCGCGGTGGAGTTCAGCACGTAGGATTCGAGCATGGTGTCGAAGGCGATGCCGCGCACGGTGATGCCGTGCGCCGGGTCGCCGCCAATGGCGCAATTGGCCAGGATATTCATGTCGAACTTGGCGTGCTGACCGACCTTGAGCTTGTTCGGGTCTTCCAGCAGCGGCTTGAGAGCCAACAACACCGTATCGCGGTCCAGTTGCTCGGGCACGCCGATGTAGGAATGGGTGAGCGGGATGTAGGCCGCTTCATTGGCCTGCACCGCAAATGAAACCCCCACCAGTTGCGCCTGCTGGGCGTCGACACCGGTGGTTTCGGTATCAAAGGCAAACAACTTCGCGTCATTGAGTTTTTTCAACCAGACGTCAAAGCGGGCCTGGTCGAGGATGGTCTCGTACTGCGCTTCGACCGGGGCCACAGGCGCTTGGGCCGCAACTGCAACCTGAGCCGGTGCAACGTCAGCGGCAGCCTTGAGCTCGACCCGCTTGGCATCACGCTGAATCTCATCGATCCAGCTCTTGAACTCCAGCAGGGTGTACAGCTCAAGCAGCTTCTCGCGATCCGGCTCGATCAGGTGCAAGTCTTCCAGGCCAACATCCAGGGGCACATCGACCTTGATGGTCGCCAACTGGTAGGACAGGAACGCCATCTCTTTGTGCTCTTCCAGCTTGGCCGGCAGGGTCTTGGCCCCACGGATCGGCAAGCTCGGGACAATATCGAGCTGCTCGTAGAGCTCTTTCAATCCGCCGTTCACACCGACCAGCAGTCCCGAAGCGGTCTTAGGACCGATACCGGGAACACCCGGGATGTTGTCGGAGGAATCGCCCATCAACGCCAGATAGTCGATGATCTGCTCGGGAGCGACACCAAATTTCTCCTTTACGCCGTCCACATCCATGGCGCTACCGGTCATGGTGTTGACCAAGGTAATGTGCCCATCGACCAACTGCGCCATGTCCTTGTCACCCGTGGAGATCACCACCGGGCGGTCGGCAGCCGCACTGCTGCGGGCCAGGGTGCCGATCACGTCGTCGGCCTCGACACCTTCGACACACAGCAGCGGGAAGCCCAGGGCGATCACGCTCTGGTGCAGCGGCTCGATCTGCACGCGCATGTCATCGGGCATGCTCGGGCGGTTGGCCTTGTATTCGGCGTACATGTCATCGCGAAATGTCCCGCCCTTGGCGTCGAACACTACCGCGAACGGACTGTCCGGGTACTGCTTGCGCAGGCTTTTGAGCATGTTCAACACGCCCTTGACCGCACCGGTCGGCAGGCCTTTGGACGTAGTCAGCGGCGGCAGCGCGTGGAAGGCGCGGTACAGATATGAAGAACCGTCCACCAGGACGAGGGGGGCTTGGCTCATGAGCAGGATCAACCTTTTCGGCGGGTCTGGCGCTAGAATAGCCGGACCATTGACAACAAAGGGACAAGGTTATCATGCGCACATTCAATCGCCTGCTGTTGACCGGCCTGATTGCACTCGCTCCGATGGCTGCCATAGCGGCAGACGATGCTCCTTCGGGCGATCCGGAAGTCACCATTCGCACGGAAGGCGACAAGACCATCCAGGAATACCGCCAAAACGGCTTCCTGTACGCAATCAAGGTAACGCCCAAGGGCGGCAAACCGTATTTTCTGGTGCGCGCGGACGGAACCGATGCGAACTTCATCCGCTCGGACCAGCCGGATATGCTGATCCCGTCATGGAAGATCTTCGAATGGAAATGATTTCTTAATTTTAATCGGCGCTGCGGCCCGCGGCGCCCGTACTGGCAGTTTTAACCATGTCTGTGTTCACCCCCCTGGCTCGGCCCGAGCTGGAAACCTTTCTCGCCCCTTACGGGCTCGGCCGCCTGCTCGATTTCCAGGGGATTGCCGCTGGTAGCGAAAACACCAACTTCTTTATCAGCCTGGAACAGGGCGAATTTGTCCTGACCCTGGTTGAACGCGGCCCCGTGGACGAAATGCCGTTTTTCATCGAACTGCTCGACGTACTCCACGACGCCGACCTGCCCGTGCCTTACGCCCTGCGCACCACCGACGGCGTGGCCCTGCGCGAATTGGCAGGCAAGCCGGCGCTGCTGCAACCGCGCCTGGCGGGCAAGCACATCCAGGACGCCAACGCCCAGCATTGCGTGCAAGTAGGCGAGTTGCTCGGCCACTTGCACCTGGCCACCCAGGGCGACAAGGTGCTGGAGCGCAAGACCGATCGTGGGTTGGACTGGATGCTCGAGGAGGGCGCGCAGCTGATTTCACACCTCGACGCCCACCAGCAGCAGCTGTTGCAAACGGCACTGGATGAAATCCAGCAACACAAGGAGCAGATCCTCACGCTGCCCCGCGCCAACCTCCACGCCGACCTGTTTCGCGACAACGCGATGTTCGAAGGCACCCACCTGACCGGGTTGATCGACTTCTACAACGCGTGCTCCGGGCCGATGCTGTACGACGTGGCGATTGCCCTGAATGACTGGTGCTCGGACGCCGCCGGGGTGATCGATGGCCATCGCGCCCGCGCACTGCTGGGCGCCTACGCGGCACTGCGGCCGTTCAGCGCCAAGGAAGCCGAGCTGTGGCCGACCATGTTGCGCGTGGCGTGTGTGCGGTTTTGGCTGTCACGGCTGATTGCTGCCGAGTCGTTTGCCGGGCAGGACGTGCTGATTCACGATCCAGTGGAGTTCCAGCAACGACTGGAGCAGCGCCAGCAGGCCACTCTCCAACTGCCGTTCGCCCTCTGACGCTGTGGGAGCGGGCTTGCCCGTGATGAGGGCGTGTCAGTCGCCTAATCAGCGCCTGATACACCGCTATCGCGGGCAAGTCCGCTCCCACACAAGCCTGCTGCCACAGGGGTTCTATGTCGTCGGTTACAGCGACTCCAGGCACCCTGCCAAATCGTTACCCAGTTTCTCCAGCAACTGCTCATACCCCTGGCCCGTGGCCGGGGTGTAGCCGCCCAGGGCATCCAACTCCGCCAGTTTCACCGGCAGGCCAGCCACCAGGGTCTCGGCCAGGCGCGGGCGCAAGGGTGGCTCGCTGAACACGCAGGTCTTGCCCACTTCCTGCAGGCGGGTGCGCATCGCCGCCACATGCTGGGCACCGGGTTGTACCTCGGCGGCCACGCTGAACACGCCGGTGTGCTTGAGGCCGTAGGCATCTTCAAAGTAATCGAAGGCTTCGTGGAAGACGAAGTAAGGCTTGCCGGCGATCCCCGTCAGGCGCGCTTTCAAACGCAGGTCCAAGGCATCCAGGCGCCCGTTGAACGCTTGCAGGTTGCTCTGGTAGCGCTCTGCGTTGGCGGGGTCAGCCGCGCTCAAGTCCGCCGCCATCCTGGCCGCAATCACCCGCGCATTCACCGGCGACAACCACAAGTGGGCATCCAGGCTGCCGGGGCGATGATCGTGATCATGATCGTCGGCTTCTTCGCCATGGGAGTGATGATCTTCGGCGAAATGCCGCAGCTTCAGGCCCGGCAGTTCCTGCACGGCCACTGTGGGCAAGTTGCGCCCCTTGAGGACCCGTGGCAGGAAGCCTTCCATGTCCGGACCGATCCAATACAGCAGATCCACCGACTGCACACGCCGTACGTCGGATGGGCGCAATGCGTAGTTATGCGGCGAGGCTCCCGGAGGCAGCAACACCTCTGGAACCGCCACGCCGTCCTGCACAGCGGCGGCAATCAGCTGTAAGGGTTTGATGCTGGTGAGCACCCGAACCTCGGCCTGGGCAGCTCCGGCAATCAATAAACTGGTGACAAATACGACAAAAACGGCAAAAAGTCGGGACACGATAAGCACTCAAGTCAGCAGGAACGGGTAACATAATAACGTCTCTCACAAATATCTGTCGCCGCTCATGCCTAAAACACCGCTTGCCAGCCGTCCCCACGACCACTCTCACTGCGTGCACAACGCACTGTCGGAGGCCGATGCCCTGTGCGCACGCCAAGGCCTGCGCCTGACCGCCCTGCGTCGGCGGGTGCTGGAACTGGTGTGGCAGAGCCACAAGCCACTGGGTGCCTACGACATTCTCGGCGTGCTCAGCGAGCAGGACGGTCGCCGCGCCGCGCCGCCCACGGTGTACCGTGCGCTGGACTTCCTGCTGGAAAATGGCCTGGTGCACCGCATCGCCTCGTTGAACGCGTTTGTCGGCTGCAACCACCCGGAACACGCGCATCAGGGCCAGTTCCTGATCTGCCGCGAATGCCACGCCGCCATCGAACTTGAACAAAAAAGCATCAGCGACGCGATTATCAAGAGTGCCGGCGATGTCGGCTTCCGAGTCGAAGGGCAGACCGTCGAAGTGGTTGGCATCTGCTCGGGCTGCCAGGGGGCTTGATGAGCACTGCGCTGATCCGCCTGGAACAGGTCGGCGTCACGTTCGCCGACCAGAACGTGCTGGACAACATTGACCTGAGCGTCGAGCCGGGGCAGATCGTCACCCTAATCGGCCCCAACGGCGCCGGCAAGACCACCCTCGTACGCGCGGTACTGGGGCTGCTCAAGCCCGATAGCGGCAGTGTCTGGCGCAAGCCCAAGCTGCGCATCGGCTACATGCCGCAAAAACTGCACGTCGATCCGACCTTGCCGCTCTCGGTGCTGCGTTTCCTGCGCCTGGTACCGGGCGTGGACCGCACTCGCGCCCAGGCTGCGCTCAAGGAAGTGGGTGCCGAGCAGGTCATCGACAGCCCGGTCCAAAGCATCTCCGGCGGCGAAATGCAGCGCGTGCTGCTGGCCCGCGCCCTGCTGCGCGAACCCGAATTGCTGGTGCTCGATGAACCGGTGCAGGGCGTCGACGTCGCCGGCCAGGCCGAGCTCTACAGCCTGATCACCCGCCTGCGCGACCGGCATGGCTGCGGCGTGCTGATGGTGTCCCATGACCTGCACCTAGTGATGAGCACCACCGACCAGGTGGTCTGCCTCAATCGCCACGTCTGCTGCTCCGGCCACCCGGAGCAGGTCAGCGGCGACCCGGCGTTCGTCGAGCTGTTCGGCAAAAACGCCCAGAGCCTGGCGATCTACCACCACCGTCACGACCATGCCCACGACCTGCATGGCGCCGTGGTCGCCGATCCGACTGCCCCTCATACCCACGTCCACGGAGATGGCTGCAAGCATGGCTGATTTTCTGCTCTACGCCCTGCTTGCAGGCTTGGCTCTGGCGCTGGTGGCGGGCCCGCTGGGTTCGTTCGTGGTCTGGCGACGCATGGCCTACTTTGGCGACACCTTGTCCCACGCCGCCTTGCTCGGCGTGGCCCTGGGCTTTTTGCTGGACGTCAGCCCGACCATTGCCGTGACCGTCGGCTGCCTGCTGCTGGCGGTGCTGCTGGTGACCCTGCAACAGCGCCAGCCACTGGCATCGGACACGCTGCTGGGGATCCTTGCGCCGAGCACCCTGTCCCTGGGCCTGGTGGTGCTGAGCTTTATGCATGAAGTGCGGATCGACCTGATGGCCTATCTGTTCGGCGACCTGCTGGCCATCAGCCCCACGGACCTCGCCTGGATTCTCGGCGGCAGCGCTGCGGTGCTGATTCTGCTGGTAGCCCTGTGGCGACCGCTGCTGGCAATTACCGTCCACGAACAGCTGGCCACTGTCGAAGGCCTGCCCGTACCAGCGCTGCGCATGACCCTGATGTTGCTGATCGCGGTGGTGATTGCTGTCGCAATGAAGATAGTCGGCGTATTGTTGATCACGTCGCTATTGATCATCCCCGCCGCCGCCGCCCAGCGTCATGCACGCTCGCCGGAACAGATGGCGGTTGGCGCCAGTTTGCTGGGGATGCTTGCCGTGTGTGGTGGCCTGGCACTGTCCTGGTTCAAGGACACCCCGGCCGGGCCGTCGATTGTGGTCACGGCCGCCGCACTGTTTCTGCTGAGTTTTGTCCTGCCCCGTCGAGGGGTGTAGACTTGCTCGCTTTTTGCGCAATTAGAGAGTCGCAGGAATGAAGCCGTTCACCTCCCGTTATCTGCTCCTTGCCGCATTTTCCCTGCTGCTGGGCGCCTGCCAAAGCACCCCGCCCGTCGCCCCCGAGGTGCCGGATGCGCGCGCTGTGGCCATTGCACAGCTGGAACAAAACCTGGCCAGCAGTGAGCTGGCCACCGCCGAGGACCAACTCGCCGCGTTGCAGGCCCAATCGCCCGACGACCCGGCACTCGAGCCGTATCAGCGCCAACTGGCCGAGGCCTATTTGCAGCGCAGCCAGATCGTCCTGCAGAAAGGCGATGTCAACGCCGCCGCTACGGCCTTGAGCCGCGCCCGGGCGTTGATGCCCAAGGCTCCCGCGCTGACCGGTGGGGTCAACAACGCCATCGCCCACGCCCGCAAAGCCGAGCTGGATAAAGCCGAAGCCGCCCTGAAAGCTGCCGAAGCCAAGCCGCCAGCCAAGGTCATCGACCCCACCGCCGAAAGCACCACGGTGGCGCTGAACCTCACGGATATCCAGGAATTGCGCCATCAACTGGATGCCATCGCCACCGATGTGGTGAATTACCAGTGTGATGTGAGCATCCAGGTGCCGCGCACCGAGGATTACCCGTGGTTGAGCACGCTGCTGACTAAACGGGTAAAGCGGATTGATTCAGGGTACGACCTGAAGATTCATCGGCAGATCCTCAGGCATATTCCGGCGCAGGTTGTGTTGATTCCGCGTAAAGCCGACTGAAGCCAATCGCGGGCAGTGCGACGATTCGACTTGCCCGCGATGGCGCCCTATCAAGCAACCAATGACTTAAGCCGGAACCGCCTTGGCCCTAGGCTCCCGTTCCCAGACCCGATGCTGGGCAATCGCCGCAATAAACGCCTTCAACGCCTTGGCATCCCCGCCGACAATCAGTCCCGCATCCGCCTCCAGCTTCAACACCGCCAGCAACTGCTTCGCCTCACCCGCCAAGGCAATCGCCTTCAAATGCTTGTACGCCTCCAGCAGGTAATGCAACGCCACGCCGTCGCCGCTCAACGCCTGGATCGACTTCGCCCCACCCGGCACAAACACCGCATCGAACGCGACTGACGGCAAGCCTTCCATCGAGGCATCCACCGCCAGGCTCTTGCCATCGGCGGTGGTCACCGGCGCTGAGGTCGGCCCAAGCAACTTGGCATGGGCGCCTTCTGCGGCCAGCGCCTTTTTCAGCGCGGCAATCGCGGCACCATCCACACCATTGGCCGCCAGGATCGCCACCTTGCGCGTCTTGATATCCCCCGACAGCAGGTTGGCCTGGCTCAAGGCCGGCGAACGCTCCGGTGCGGTCTTGCGCACCGGCACGGTGCCTTTTTTCGGCGCCGGCAGGCCCAGGTTCGCGGCCACGCGCTTGGCCAGGCCCAGGTCGATATTGGCCAGGATCTCATTGACCTGACGCGCGCGGATAAACTCACGCTCGACCTTGCCCAGCTCAAAGCTGTAGGCCGCGATGATGTGCTCCTGCTCGTGCTTGCTCATGCTGTTGAAGAACAGGCGCGCCTGGGAGAAATGGTCGCTGAACGATTCACTGCGCTCACGGATCTTGTGCGCGTCGATGCGCTCCGGGTACGACTCGAAACCGCCGTCCTGTGCTGCCGGCGGGGTTTCTTTCGGCCAGCCGCCATCAATAGAGTTCGGCTCATAGGACGCGCGGCCTTTATCGACGGTGCTGCGGTGCATGGCATCGCGCTGGTTGTTATGCAGGGGCGTCAGCGGCTGGTTGATCGGCAACTGGTGAAAGTTCGGGCCACCTAGACGGCTGATCTGTGTGTCGGTGTAGGAAAACAACCGACCTTGCAGCAGCGGGTCATTGGAGAAGTCGATACCCGGCACGATATGGCCTGGGCAGAACGCGACCTGTTCAACTTCAGCGAAGAAGTTGTCCGGGTTGCGATTGAGCACCATCTTGCCTAGCGGGGTGATGGGCACCAACTCTTCCGGAATCAACTTGGTCGGGTCGAGGATATCGAAATCGAACGCGTGCTCCTTATCTTCCGGAATCACCTGTACGCCCAATTCCCACTCCGGGTAATCGCCCATCTCGATCGCATCCCACAGATCGCGACGGTGGTAGTCGGTATCTTTACCGGCCAACTTTTGCGCTTCGTCCCACACCAGGGAGCAGGTACCCGCTGTCGGGCGCCAGTGGAATTTGACGAAGTTGGATTGACCCTCGGCATTCACCAGACGGAACGTGTGCACCCCAAAACCCTGCATGCTGCGCAGGCTTTTTGGAATGGCGCGGTCGGACATCGCCCAGATCACCATGTGCGCCGATTCCGGCTGCAGCGAGACAAAATCCCAGAACGTGTCGTGAGCCGAGCCGCCGGTAGGAATTTCGTTGTGCGGCTCAGGCTTTACCGCATGCACGAAGTCAGGAAACTTGATCGCGTCCTGAATGAAAAATACCGGCATGTTGTTGCCCACCAGGTCGAAGTTGCCTTCGTCGGTGAAGAACTTCACGGCAAAGCCGCGCACGTCACGCACCGTATCGCCTGAACCACGCGGGCCCTGCACTGTGGAAAAACGCGTGAACACCGGGGTTTTACGGCCTGGGTCACGCAGGAAACCCGCCTTGGTCAGCGCCGAATGGTTTTCATAGGTCTGGAAGTAGCCATGGGCGCCAGTGCCGCGGGCGTGCACGATGCGCTCCGGGATACGTTCATGGTCAAAGTGCGTGATTTTTTCACGCATGATGAAATCTTCCAGCAGCGAAGGCCCCCGGGCGCCAGCTTTCAGGGTGTTCTGGTTATCGGAGATTTTCACCCCCTGGTTGGTGCGCAGCGCCTGGCCAGTGGCGTCGGAACGGAATTTTTCCAGGCTTTGCAGCTTGGCATTGGTGTTGCCACGGTCCAGGGTATCGGTGCCTGCAAGCTCGCTCTTGGGCGGCGTAGCGGGTTTTTTGGTACTCATCAGACAAAACTCCTCGTTTGCGTAGGCCAGAGCGGTCCCTGGCTCGTGTGAGCAAAACCCCGGGCACGGCACCCGGGAAATCGAGTTGCTTAAGTAGTGACTGACGGGATTTTTTACCGTTCCTTTTTTATGACCTTTGATCGCGTTATTGCCAAATCGCTGGTTGAATACGAAATAAATGCTAAGAAACGCTATACGGACAGGCTAAAATGCGCGCCCGGCTAACCGCTGATCCCTTTTCAATGCGCCCCACAAGGTTCGCTACGTGATCGAGTTTCATAACGTCCATAAAACCTACCGGGTCGCCGGCAAGGATATTCCCGCACTGCACCCCACCAGCCTGCGCGTCGAGAACGGCCAGGTGTTTGGCCTCATCGGCCATTCCGGCGCGGGAAAAAGTACCCTGCTGCGCCTGATCAATCGTCTGGAAGAGCCTTCGGGCGGCCAGATCAAGGTCGATGACGAAGAAGTCACCGCCCTGGATGCCAACGGCCTGCGCCGTTTCCGGCAGCAGGTCGGGATGATCTTCCAGCACTTCAACCTGCTGGCCTCCAAGACCGTCGCCGACAACGTCGCGCTGCCACTGACCCTGGCGGGCGAACTGTCGCGCCGCGAGATTGATGCGCGGGTGGCCGAGCTGCTGGACCGGGTCGGCCTCGCAGACCATGCCAAGAAGTACCCGGCGCAGTTGTCCGGCGGCCAGAAGCAGCGCGTCGGTATCGCCCGCGCCCTGGCCACCAAACCGAAAATCCTGCTGTGCGACGAAGCCACCAGTGCCCTCGACCCGCAGACCACCGCCTCGGTCCTGCAACTGCTGGCCGAGATCAACCGCGAGTTGAAGCTGACCATCGTGTTGATCACCCATGAAATGGACGTGATCCGCCGTGTCTGCGACCAGGTCGCCGTGATGGACGCCGGGGTGATTGTCGAGCAAGGCCCGGTGGCCGACGTGTTCCTGCACCCCAAGCACCCGACCACCAAGCGTTTTGTGCAGGAAGCCGAGCAGGTCGATGAAGGCGAGCAGCGTGATGTGTTCGCCCATGTGCCAGGCCGCATCGTGCGCCTGACGTTCCAGGGCGAAGCGACCTACGCGCCACTGCTGGGTACCGTCGCCCGCGAAACGGGTGTGGACTACAGCATCCTCGCCGGTCGTATCGACCACATCAAAGATACCCCTTACGGGCAACTGACCCTGGCCATCACCGGCGGTGACATGGAAGCGGCGTTCGCGCGCTTTACCGCAGCCGATGTGCATATGGAGGTCCTGCGTTAATGGACGTGCTACTGCATTACTTCGACAACGTCGACTGGGCTGATATCTGGGTTGCCACCAGCGACACCATGCTGATGCTCAGCACCTCGCTGTTTTTCACCGTCCTGGTCGGCCTGCCACTGGGCATCCTGCTGTTTCTTTTCAGCCCACGGCAGTTGCTGGAGCAGAAAACCACTTATGCCGCCCTGGCATTCGTGGTCAACGCCATCCGCTCTCTGCCGTTTATCATTCTGTTGATCGTGATGATCCCCACCACGGTGTTCCTCACCGGCACTTCGCTGGGCGTGGCCGGTGCGATTCCACCGCTGGTGGTAGGCGCTTCGACGTTCTTCGCACGGCTGGTGGAAACCGCCCTGCGCGAGGTCGATCGCGGCATCATCGAGGCGACCCAGGCCATGGGCGCCACCACACGGCAGATCATCACCAAGGCGCTGCTGCCCGAGGCAAAGCCGGGCATCATTGCTGCAATCACCGTGACCGCCATTGCCCTGGTGGGCTACACCGCCATGGCGGGTGTGGTGGGGGCCGGCGGCCTGGGCGACCTGGCGATCCGTTATGGCTACCAGCGCTTCCAGGATGACGTCATGGTCGTGACCGTGGTGATGTTGATTGTGCTGGTGCAGATTCTGCAAACCATCGGCGATAAGCTGGTGACACACTACTCTCGAAAATAAAGGCGATTGCCGGCCCCCGCCGGCAGATGCCCGAACAAGGAGCTTGTTGGATGAAAAAACTACTGGTTGCTTTCGCCGCGGTTGCCGCGTTTTCCGCCCACGCCGCCGAAACCCTGACGGTCGCCGCCACACCGGTGCCGCACGCGGAAATCCTTGAATTCGTGAAGCCGGCCCTGGCCGCGCAAGGCGTGGACCTGAAGGTCAAGGTGTTCACCGACTACGTGCAGCCGAACGTACAGGTGGCCGAGAAGCGCCTGGACGCCAACTTCTTCCAGCACCAGCCGTACCTGGATGAGTTCAACAAAGCCAAGGGCACCCACCTGGTCAGCGTCGCCGGCGTGCACCTGGAGCCACTGGGCGCGTACTCCAGCAAGTACAAGACCCTGGCCGAGCTGCCGAACGGTGCCAATGTAGTGATCCCTAACGACGCCACCAACGGCGGCCGCGCGCTGTTGCTGCTGGCCAACCAGGGCCTGATCACCTTGAAGAACCCGACCGATATCCTGTCGACCATCAAGGACATCACCGGCAACGAAAAAGGTCTGAAATTCCGCGAACTGGAAGCCGCCACCCTGCCGCGCGTGCTGACCCAGGTCGACCTGGCGCTGATCAACACCAACTACGCCCTGGAAGCCAAGCTGGACCCTTCCAAGGATGCCCTGGCGATCGAAGGCAACGACTCGCCTTACGTCAACATCCTGGTGACCCGCGAGGACAACAAGGATTCGGACGCGGTGCAGAAGCTGGTCAAAGCCCTGAAGACCCCGGAAGTGAAGAAATTCATCAACGAGAAGTACAAAGGGGCGATCCTGCCGGCGTTCTGATCGGGCTCCAACACACCGCAGTTCAGAATGTGGGAGCAGCTTTATGTGGGAGCGGGTTTGCTCGCGATGCAGGCGCCGCGGTGTATCAGTTACACCGCGGTGATGCTATCGCGAGCAAGCCCGCTCCCACATTTGTTTTGTATGGTCAGCAAAATAGCCGTTCGGCTCAGTTGCGCTGCAACAACCCCGGCAACTGCGCCACCAGCTTCTGGTTGTTCAACGGCGCACGAATAAACCCGCGCTGGGTGCCGTCCGGGCCGATCAACGCCAAGTTACCGCTATGGTCGACGGTGTAGTTCGGCTTGCTGGTATCCGCCGGAATAAACGGAATGCTCACGGCATTCGAGACCTTCTGCACCTCTTCCACATTCGCCCCGGTCAGGCCTGCAAATTGCGGATCGAAGTAGCTCAGGTATTGCTTGAGCTGAGTCGGCGTGTCGCGATGCGGGTCAACGCTGACCAGGATCACTTGCAGCTTATCCACCACGTCCTTGGGCAGCTCGCTCTTGATCTGCCGCAACTGGGCGAGGGTGGTCGGGCAAATGTCCGGGCAGAAGGTGTAGCCAAAGAACAGCACGCTCCACTTGCCCTTCAACTCATTGACCAGTACCGGCTGGCCGTCCTGGTTGGTCATGGTCACAGGCGGCAGCTGGCGGCTTTGCGGCAGCAGGATAATGCCCGCGTCGATCAATGCCGTGGGGTCGCCCTGGCCCTTGCCAGACAGCACTTTGTTGACGGTCAGGCCCATGATCAACGCCACCAGGGCCACCAGGATAAAGACAGTTTTTTGAGTTCGAGTCATAGGTTCAACAATAAGTAGTGGTCTACGAGCAGGGCGATAAATAGCAAAAACAGGTACCAGATAGAGTACTTGAAGGTATTGATCGCCGCGTGCGGCCGACTGCCACGGTACAGCACCCAGGCCCATTGCAGAAAGCGCGCGCCCAGAACCAGCGCACACCCCAGGTACAACAGCCCGCTCATATGGATCACATAGGGCATCAGGCTCACCGCCAGCAGCGCGAAGGTGTAGAGCAGGATATGCACCTTGGTGTAGTGCTCGCCGTGGGTCACCGGCAGCATCGGGATATCGGCCTTGGCGTACTCCTCCTTGCGATGGATGGCCAGGGCCCAGAAGTGCGGCGGGGTCCAGGCGAAGATAATCAGCACCAGCAACAACGGCTCGGCACTCACATGCCCGGTGACCGCCACCCAACCGAGCAACGGCGGCGCCGCGCCGGCCAGGCCGCCGATCACGATGTTCTGTGGCGTCGCCCGCTTGAGAAAACCGGTGTAGATCACCGCATAGCCCAGCAGTGAGGCCAAGGTCAGCCAGGCCGCCAGTGGGTTGGTAAACGCCAGTAACAAGCCCAGCCCGGCCACCGCCAGCGCCAGGGCAAATGTCAGCGCGGCGGCCGGCGACACCCGGCCTTCCGCCAGCGGCCGCTTATGGGTGCGCGCCATCAGCGCGTCGATGCGCCGGTCCACCACATGGTTGACCGCCGCTGCGCCGCCGGCACACAGGGCAATCCCCAGGTTGCCGAAGATCAGCACCGTCCACGGCACCCCGGCGCGGGTGGCGAGAAACATACCCACCAGCGAGGTGATCAACATCAGCACCACCACCTTGGGCTTGGTCAGCTCCAGGTAGTCGCGCCAGATCGCCTGGCTGTGACGCTCGCCAATCAAGGTCGCCATGGCATCTCTCCTTTAAGGGTAATCAGACCCGACACGTGCTTGCGCGGGCTGAAGCGCCAACCGAACGGCACTTGATGGCGGACCCGCACCAGGCTGGTACGGGCGTGGTAATTGACCAGCACCAGGGTCAGCAGCAACGCTGCACCGCCGGCGTTATGGGCGACCGCCACCGGCAGCGGCAAATGAAAGTACACATTGCTCAGGCCCAGGCCGATCTGCACGGCCAGGGCGACCAGCAGCAGGCCCGCCAGGCGGGTCATGCCCACCGCCTTGAGCTGCCAGGCCAGGCCCAGCAGCGCCACAGTCACCACCAGCGCGCCCAGGCGATGGGTCAGGTGAATCGCCGTACGCGCATCACTGTCCAGTTGCCCGCCCAGGTAGTTGGGGCCGATATGCTGGGTCAGGTGAAAGCCATTGGCAAAATCCGCCGCCGGCCACCACTCGCCATGGCAGGTCGGCAAGTCGATACAGGCCACCGCCGCATAGTTGGAACTGACCCAGCCGCCGAGGGCGATCTGCCCGATCACCAGCACCAGGCCGGCGGTGGCCCAATACTGCAAACGCCGGGGCACGATCAGCGCCGGCAACACCCCGGACAGACGCAGGGTCAACAGAAACAACAGGCTTAACGTCGCGAAGCCACCCAGCAAATGCCCAGTGACCACCTGCGGCCAGAGCTTGAGCGTCACCGTCCACATGCCAAAGGCTGCCTGGGCAAACACCACAACCAGCAGGAACAGCGGCAGCTTCAACGGCTGCCCCGGATGCCGGCGATGGGTCCAGGCGCGGGTGGCCAACAGCGCGATCAACAACCCCAGGGTGCCCGCCGCATAGCGATGGACCATCTCGTTCCAGCCTTTGTCGGCCTCCACCGGCGTGTCCGGGAAGTGCAACTCGGCATGGGCCAACTGGGCCTCGCTTTTCGGCACGCTGATAAAGCCATAGCAACCCGGCCAGTCCGGGCAACCGAGGCCGGCATGGGTCAGGCGCGTGTAGGCGCCCAGCAGCACCACAATCAGCGCCAGCAGGGTGGCAAACAGCGCGAGGCGAAATCCAGGTTTGGCCATGACGATGCCCTTATCCGATATTCGACAGTTTCAGCAGGTGGCGCAGGTCGTTGAGCAGATCCTTGCCCTTGACCCGCGCGTCATAGCGCAGCACCAGGTTGCCGTGGGGGTCAACGATCCACAGTTGCGCATCGCCCGGCGCGGCGGCATTTTGCTTGAAGGTCGGCAGGTCCAGGGGCAAGCGCCGCAATTGCGGGTATTCGGCTTTGAGCTTGGCCTCGTACGCGGCGCTGACCGGCTGCGCACTGGCCAGGGCATGGCTGGCACGGGACGCATCACGCCCCAGGCCGATCTGCAGTTGGCGCGCGAGGTAGACCAACTGCTGGCAATCGGCGGCGCAGGCCGCGGGTGCGGTCACCAGCAATTGCCAGCGCCCCTCGTCGGCCTGTACGCCGATATCGGCGCGGGTCTGGCCGTTGCCGATCATCTCGCCATGATCACTGCGGTTATCCGGCACCCAGAACTGCCACTTGTACATCAGGGTCGCCAGCACCATCGGGCCGATCACCATCAGCAGGATCAGAATCAGTTGCCAGCGCCCCTTGCTGCGATTGGGCGCCGCTGGCGTGTCAGACATGTTGAGTGGATTCATGGCCGCTCCCATGGTGCTTCTCCCTTGCGTTGTGCCAGCCGAGGTAGAGGTAAAGGCCCAGCAACGCCAGCGCCATGGCGAACCACTGCACGGCATACCCCACGTGTTTTTCCGGCCCCATGGCCACCACCGGCCATTGGGTTTCATAGGTCGCCGGGCCCGCTTCGGCCCGTAGTTCAAAGGCAAACCCGCTGCGCTCCAGCTCGGCCCACAGCGCCTGCGGGTGCAGCGCCGTCAGCAGGCGCGGCCATTGCGCGGCTGCCGGGTCGGCGTGTAGCTGGAACGTCTCGCCGGGGGCGACATACACCCAGGCGTTGATATTCAAAGGTTGGTCGGGGGTGGTGAAAGCTGGCGGCGTGCGCCGATCCGGCCACGGCAGCCAGCCGCGATTGAGCAACAGCCACTGGCCGCTGGCCTGGTCATGAAAGGGTTGCAGCAACTCGACGCCGGCCTTGCCGTCGCGCATGCGGTTATCCAGCAGCACGCTGTGCCCGGCATCGAACTCCCCGCGCAACTGCACCCGGCGAAAGGCCGGATCAGCCACCGCCGCCAGTTGCGCAACGCTGAGAGGCTGCGCCGCCCGGCGCTCGGCGTAACTCTGGAGCAGCGCCTGTTTTTCCTGGCCACGGGACAACTGCCAAAAACCCAGGAACACCATCAACGGCAGCAACACCAGCACCACCAGGGTCGGTGCAATCCCGGGGCGAAAGCGTTTCATGGCGTTACCGCGAAGGTCGATGCTGCGCTGGCTATACTGAATCTCATTGCCCGCCCCTCAAAATAAAGAGCCCTGGAGC
The DNA here is from genome assembly GCF_030687625.1 of Pseudomonas sp. FP2294. Taxonomy (NCBI): domain Bacteria; kingdom Pseudomonadati; phylum Pseudomonadota; class Gammaproteobacteria; order Pseudomonadales; family Pseudomonadaceae; genus Pseudomonas; species Pseudomonas sp. FP2294. Next base: position 62,066 of record NZ_CP117441.1, on the reverse strand, counting down.
CTGACCATGCTCAAAGCCGCTATTGCCCTGATGCTGATCGCTACTGTAGTGAGCCTGTTCAGTGGCTTGTTCTTTCTGGTCAAGGACGAAGGCCACTCCAATCGCCTCGTCACCGCCTTGACCGTGCGTGTGGTGCTGGCCGTGATCACCCTGGCGCTGATCACCTGGGGGTTCTTCAGCGGCCAGCTGGTTTCCCACGCCCCCTGGTAAGTCGCTACAGCACGTAGACGAAGAAAAACAACCCGATCCACACCACGTCGACAAAGTGCCAATACCAACTGGCCGCTTCGAAACCGAACTGGTGCTCGGCATTGAAATGCCCCTTGAGGATGCGCATCAGCATCACGAACAAAATGATCGTGCCGATGGTCACGTGGGCGCCGTGAAAGCCGGTGAGCATGAAGAACGTCGCGCCATACACCCCGGACCCCAGCGTCAGGCCCAGCTCTTTATAGGCGTGGATGTATTCCTCAGCCTGGAAGCCGAGGAACGCCACCCCCAACAACACGGTAATCGCCAGCCAGATCTTCAGCGCGCCGCGATGGCCCTTGCGCAGGGCGTGGTGGGCGATGGTGATGGTCACGCTGGAGCTCACCAGCAAGATGGTGTTGACCAACGGCAGGCCCCACGGGCTGATGGTGCCTTCCGGCGCCGGGAACAGCTTGGGATCCGGGTTGTTGAGCAGCGGCCAGGCGAACTCGAAGTTGGGCCACAGCATATGGGCAATGCCCTTGGAGCCCTCACCGGCGAGCCACGGCGCCGACATATGCCGCACATAGAACAGCGCGCCAAAGAACGCGATGAAAAACATCACCTCGGAGAAGATGAACCAGGTCATGCCCCAGCGGAACGAGCGGTCCATCTGCGCGCTGTACAAGCCGGCGCGGCTTTCTTTGATCACCGCGCCAAACCAGCCAAACATCATGTAGGCCAGCAGCAGGCTGCCAACGAAAAAGATCAGCGGACCGTGGGATTCCGGGCGGGCCGCCTTAAGGTCGTTGAACCACACACCCAGGCCATACACGGTGATCAACAGCCCAAACGTGGCAATTATTGGCCATTTGCTTTGCGCTGGTACGTAGTACGTATCATGAGTCGACATGTATCCGTTCTCCTAATCGAGCCCGCAGGCACGCCTAGCCGCCGGTATGGACAGCCACGGGCGGTTGGCGCGCAGTGATATCGAACAGCGTGTACGCCAGGGTCAAATGCTTCACATCCTTGGGCATGTCGCGATCGACAATGAAGCGCACCGGCATCTCGATGCGCTCTCCCGGCTGCAGCACTTGCTGGGTGAAGCAAAAACACTCGGTCTTGTGGAAGTACATCGCCGCTTCGGCCGGGGAAATACTCGGGATCGCCTGGGCTGTCATCGGCTTGTCGGTGGGGTTGAAGGCCACGAACACCATCTCGTTGACCGCACCGGGATGGACCACGATTTCGTCGGCCCTGGAGTGGAATTCCCAGACCATATCGATGGCATTGGTCGACAGGAACTGCACCCGTATCTGGCGCGAGGGGTCGACCACCTGCGAGCCCTCGTACTGCCCGGCGGTCTTGCCGTTGATGCCAAACGCTTTGCACATCACGTCGTAGATCGGCACCAGGGCAAAGCCGAAGGCGAACATCGCCAGCACCAGGATAAGCAGGCGCGTGACCAGGCGGTTGAGAGGTACGGAGTCAGCCATGACGCCCACCTGGGCGAGCTGGCTTCGCGATGAGGCCCTCAAGCTCTGCAGGGGTCTTGAGGCCGCCATCGCGGGCAAGCCCGCTCCCACAGGGGATCGGGAGTGTTTTCATGACCGGGTTCATTTGACCTCCGGCGGCGTGGTAAAGGTGTGGTAGGGCGCCGGTGAAGGAATGCTCCACTCCAGCCCTTCGGCGCCATCCCACGGCTTGGCCGGTGCCGGCTGGCCGCCACGGATGCACTTGATCACGATAAACAGGAAGAAGATCTGCGTAGCACCGAACATAAAGGCGCCAATCGACGACACCATGTTGAAGTCGGCGAACTGCAGGTTGTAGTCCGGCACCCGCCGCGGCATGCCGGCCAGCCCCACGAAGTGCATGGGGAAGAACGCCATGTTCATCCCCACGAACGACAGCCAGAAGTGCAGCTTGCCCAGGGTTTCGTCGTACATATGGCCGGTCCATTTCGGCAGCCAGTAGTAGGCCGAGGCGAAGATCCCGAAGATTGCGCCGGGCACCAGTACGTAATGGAAATGCGCCACCACAAAGTAGGTGTCGTGGTACTGGAAGTCCGCCGGGGCAATGGCCAGCATCAACCCGGAAAAGCCGCCAATGGTGAACAGGATCACAAAGGCCACGGCAAACAGCATCGGCGTCTCAAAGGTCAGCGAGCCTTGCCACATGGTGCTGACCCAGTTGAACACCTTGACCCCGGTGGGCACCGCGATCAGCAGGGTGGCGTACATGAAGAACAACTCGCCCACCAACGGAATGCCCACCACGAACATATGGTGCGCCCACACGATAAACGACAGGAACGCGATGCTCGCCGTGGCGTAGACCATTGAGGTGTAGCCAAACAGCGGCTTGCGCGAGAAGGTCGGGATGATCGAGCTGACGGCACCGAAGGCCGGCAGGATCATGATGTACACCTCGGGATGGCCGAAGAACCAGAACACATGCTGGAACAGCACCGGGTCACCGCCGCCAGCGGCGCTGAAGAAGCTGGTGCCGAAGTGGATATCCATCAGCATCATGGTCACGCAACCGGCCAGTACCGGCATCACTGCAATCAGCAAGAAGGCGGTGATCAGCCAGGTCCAGACAAACAGCGGCATCTTCATCAGCGTCATGCCGGGTGCGCGCAGGTTGAGGATGGTCGCGACCACGTTGATCGCGCCCATGATCGAGCTGATGCCCATCAGGTGGATGGCAAAGATAAAGAACGTCACGCTTTCCGGGGCGTAAGTGGTAGAGAGCGGGGCGTAGAAGGTCCAGCCAAAGTTCGGCCCACCGCCCGGGCTGAACAACGTCGAGACCAGCAGCAGGAACGCCGCCGGCAGCAGCCAGAAGCTGAAGTTGTTCATGCGCGGCAGGGCCATGTCCGGTGCGCCGATCATCAGCGGGATCATCCAGTTGGCCAGGCCGACAAACGCCGGCATCACCGCGCCAAACACCATGATCAGGCCATGCATGGTGGTCATCTGGTTGAAGAACGCCGGCTCGACGATCTGCAGGCCCGGCTGGAACAGCTCGGCGCGGATCACCATGGCGAACGAACCACCCAGCAGGAACATGGCGAAGCTGAACCACAGGTACATGGTCCCGATATCTTTGTGGTTGGTGGTCAGCACCCAGCGCATCAAGCCCTTGGCGGGACCGTGGGCGTGGTCAGCGGCATGACCGTGGTCATCAATCACAGTGCTCATGACCGTTCTCCTGCAAGCGGATGGGCGGGGCGGTTAAGGGCATACGCAATGAAGAGGTTCATTTGCTTTCCGCCTGTTTGATGGCCAGCACGTCTTTAGGCGTGACCATGTCGCCTTTGTTGTTGCCCCAGGCGTTACGTTCGTAAGTCACGACCGCCGCAATATCGACTTCCGACAGTTGCTTGCCGAAGGCCGCCATCGCTGTACCGGGCTTGCCGTGGTAGACGATGCTCAGGTGGTCTGCCGCCGGTCCAATGGCGATCTTCGAGCCCTTGAGCGCCGGGAACATCGGCGGCAAGCCCTGGCCTTCGGCCTGGTGACAGGCCACGCAGGCGGTGTGGTAGACCTTGTCGCCACGGGCCACCAGCTCTTCGAGCGTCCACTCTTTAGAGGTCAGCTCCTTGAGCTTGGCAGCTTCCTCCTTGCGCTCGCCGAGCCAGGTGGCGTAGTCGGCCTTGGACTTGACCTCGACCACGATGGGCATGAAGCCGTGGTCTTTGCCGCACAGCTCCGCGCACTGGCCACGGTAGATACCGGGCTTCTCGACCCGGGTCCAGGCCTCGTTGACGAAGCCGGGGATGGCATCGCGTTTGACCGCAAACGCCGGCACCCACCAAGAGTGGATCACATCAGCGGCAGTCACCAAAAAGCGCACCTTGGCGCCCACTGGCAGCACCAGCGGCTGGTCGACTTCCAGCAGGTAGTGTTCGCCCTTGGTGGCCTGGTTGTGGATCTGCTCGGCGGGGGTGGCCAGGTTGCTGAAGAACTCGACGTCCTGGCCCAGGTATTTGTAGTGCCACTTCCACTGATAGCCGGTGACCTGGATATCGATATCCGACTCACTGCTGTCGTAGATGTTGATCAGGGTCTTGGTCGCCGGAATGGCCATGGCGACGAGGATCAGCAAGGGCACCACGGTCCAGAGAATTTCCACCGTCGTACTTTCGTGGAACTTGGCCGCCACCTGGCCCGTGGAACGTCGATGCATAATCATCGACCAGAACATGGCGCCAAACACGATGATGCCGATCACCACACAGATCCAGAAAATGGTCATGTGCAGGTCGAATACGGCGTGACTGACTTCCGTGGCCCCTGGTGCCATATTCACCGTCCAGGCGGCCTGCGCCTGGCTGAATACTGACCACAAGAGTAAGCCCATCCAAACATGTGGATGTCGCGTCATTGCGGGTTCCCCTTATCGTTCTTGTTATCCCGCCGGTTTGCACCTGCGGCCAAGGGGGCGGCTTCCAAACTGCTTACATCCGCCAAGCCTTGCCTGCCTAATGCAGTCGGGCGTCATCAGCTAATTGCGTACAACCCCGAGTATAGACAGCGACTGCGACCCCGCAATGTGAGGGGACAAATCAGTGAAAAGAGACGAACGGCGCTGGCCAGCCCGCAGATTGAAGGCCTATCCGACGAACGATGGCGATTCGATATAACAGCGATGCATAACCATGAAATAATTATGACAAATGCATCTTAGGGGCTCGTATAAACGAGCTACCTTATGCAATCCCCTTTCCTACGCCCGTATTACTGGAGCTTTCATGAACACCGCCGCATTGCGCGAGCAGATTTCCCGTGCCCATCAACACGAAGCATCCACCGGCCTGTTGGCTAAACAACTGGACGCACAGTTACCGCACCTGCACTCGGCCATTTCCCTGGCCGAGGGTGATCGTAACGCGGTGATGACACGTTTCGTCAGCGCCTACATCGCCCAGGTCCCGGACCTGCTGGATGCCGCCAACGACGTGGCCCGGGAAGCCGGAATTGAAAGCCAGATCAAGCCGGTGCTGAAAATTGCCGAGCACTTCTTTCTGCAGCCACCCGCGATCCTGGCCGCCCATGAAGGCCTGAACGGCCTGCTGGACGAGGCCTACCTGGCCCATCGGCTGGTGGAAGAAGTCAACGATCTGTATATCAAGCATTTCGGCCAGCCCTTGATTCCGGCGGACACCACCGTTGCCAATGTGATTGCCCACCAGTTGATCGGCGAAGATTTCGCCAATCAGCTGGACGAAGCCGTGCACCTGGCGGTGGATGAAATGCTCAATGAAGAGAGTTTCGCCCTGGAGTCCGTCGAGGCCTATCGCGAGCAGCTCAAGAGCCCGGCAACGGAAGCCGCGTGGAAACGCTGGCCGTGCCTGTCGCGCCAGTTGGGTGTGGAGTTGGAGCTGGATCAGCCGGCCTGAGTTTTCCTGCCAGGCATAGAACAAATGTGGGAGCGGGCAAGTCGAATCGTCGCACCGCCGCGCCCACATTTTTTTATCCGGTTTCGTCAGCCCACTGACGGGGCCGAACCAATCCGCGTCGTGGTACGTATCCGCCCTTCCAATCGACGCTTCAACCCCCGCGCCTCGATCACCAACTTCGAACCCTTCGCCGCATTGGCCCGCCCCCATTCCTCCAGCAACTCCAGACACGAATGGTCCACGTAGCTCAGGTTATTGAGCGGCACATGCACGGTGGTCCCCGCCGGCACGGTCGCCAGCACCTGGGTCAATGCAGGCACCTTGAGAAAGGTCGCCGCCCCCACCAGTCGCAACTCCATTTCACCGTCCTCGGGCAGGTCGACCAGGCTGACTTTCAAGCGTGATGCCTTCCACGCCAGTTTCACCAGGGTCAGGCCGAAGCCCACCAGCACGCCCGTCAGCAAGTCGGTAAAGATGATCGCCAGGGCCGTGGCCGCGTAGGTGAACATCGGCATCCGGCCATAGCGCCCCAGGCCACGGAACGCCTTGAGGTCCACCAGCTTGATCCCGGTGTACACCAGCACACCCGCCAGGCTCGCCACCGGAATGCTCTGCAGCACGCTCGACAGCAGCAACACAAAGGCCAGCAGCCAGAGACCGTGGAACATCGCCGACAAACGCGTGGTCGCCCCCGCCTGGACGTTGGCCGAGCTGCGCACAATCACGCCGGTCATGGGCAATGCACCCACCAGACCGCACAGCATGTTGCCTACACCCTGGGCGGATAATTCCTTATCGAAGTCCGAGCGTTGGCCGTTATGCATGCGGTCCACTGCTGCCGCCGAGAGCAGAGTTTCGGCACTGGCAATAAAGGCCACCGCGAAGGCCGCGATCAACAGGTTGGGGTCGGCCAGGTTCAACAGGTCGCTGGGGCGCAGCCAATCAATTGCGTCGGCAAGGTTTTCTGGCACCTCAACGCGCTTGACCTGCAGGGCCAGCGCCAGGCTGGTCGCGGTCGCCAGGCCCACGCCGAGCAATGCCCCCGGCACAAAACGCAGCTTTTGCGGGCGAAACCGGTCCCACAACCACATCACCAGCATGGTCGCCAGGCCCAGCAGACCGGCTTGCCAACCGAGCCCGCCACCCAGGCTGGGAATGGCCTGGGCCACTGCGGCGGGAAAGCCGGCGAGGTTATCCAGCCCGGAGGGTTTGGGCGCCCCATCGAGCATCACGTGGACCTGCGACAGGACAATCAACACTCCGATCCCCGCCAGCATGCCGTAGACCACCGCCGGCGCCGTCACCCGGAACCAGCAGCCCAGGCGCAGGCGCCCGGCCACCAGTTGCAGGAAGCCGGCCAACAACAGGATCGGCCCGAGCATCAGCATGCCGTGCTGGCGCACCAGTTCGAACACCAACACCGCCAAGCCGGCCGCCGGCCCGCTGACTTGCAGGGGCGAGCCGGCCAGCCAGCCCACCACCAGGCCACCAATGATCCCGGTAAGCAGGCCCTTGGCCGGGGGCATGCCCGAGGCAATGGCGATCCCCATGCACAAGGGCAAGGCCACCAGAAACACCACCACCGAAGCCAACAGCTCCCGTGGCAGCACTGTTTTTAATTGAGCTGCACGCATGATGACTCTCCCGAGGCATTCGCCGGGCGTGGCAAGGCCTGGCTGCATCCATGGCAGCCATCGCATTACCCGGCAGGGGATTGTTTTAGAAGCGGGCTTTGGGCGTCGCCGAAGGGATCGGTCCGGAACCGCTCAACGGCCGGAATGTGGCCTGATCCGCGTCGTAGGCTTTGATTTCACTGGTCTCGATGTTGTAGATCCAGCCATGGATAAACAAATGACCGTTGGCCATGCGCGAAGCCACGGAGGGGTGGGTGCGCAAGTGTTGCAACTGGGCGATGACGTTTTCTTCGGTCAGCACCTGCATGCTTTCGCCTTCGTTGGCGCAATCACAGTTGTCCTGGACCATGGTCTTGGCGACCTCGGCGTGGCGCAGCCAGGCTTTGACCGTGGGCATTTTTTCCAGGCTCTGGGGGTTGAGCACTGCCCGCATGGCGCCACAATCGGAGTGGCCGCAGACAATAATGTGCTGCACGCCAAGCGCCAGCACCGCGTACTCGATGGCCGTGGACACACCGCCGTTCATCTGCCCATAGGGCGGCACGACGTTACCTACGTTACGGGTCACGAACAGATCGCCCGGGGAGCTCTGGGTGATCAGTTCCGGAACAATGCGCGAGTCGGCACAGGTGATAAACATCGCCCGTGGGCTCTGGGCCGTGGCGAGCTTCTTGAAGAGCTCTTCCTGCTGGGGGAAGACCTCATTATGGAAATGCAAAAAACCATCAACAATGTGCTGCAGCGCTGCATCGGCGGACTCCGCCTCGTGAGGGGCTGAAGCCGACGCAGCCAACGGCTGTTTATCCTTGTCACTCATGATTCATCCTCGTGGTTGGGGCAGGAGAGTCTTGTAGTTCAGGTCGACGCGCGATCACCGGGAAACAACACATGGAAACCACCCAGCCAGTGCCGCCGACCCACCAGTCACTTGATGAACAAGGTACCTGCCGAAACTTAACTCAAACTGAATCAACCGCTCTATCTCGCGGGTTTCAGTGATGTCAAAACGCGACCACCCTGGCCGGGCAACACGCGCTTTTGTGTCAGTCTACAACAAAGCCAGCTGCCTGCCGGGCGGACAGAATGCACTGCAATCAAGATTGAACCCTTCCCGACGATTGAGCCCCAAGCGCTTGATCGCCTTGGCAAATCGTTGCGCCAGCAAATCGGCAAACGGCCCCTCACCGCGCATGCGCACGCCGAAGCGGCTGTCATAGACTTCCCCGCCACGTACCTGGCGGACCAGGCTCATCACATGGGCCGCTCGCTGCGGATAATGGGCCGCCAGCCATTCCTCGAACAGCGGCGCTACTTCAAGGGGCAGGCGCAGCATCATATAGGCCGCGCTCTGCGCCCCGGCGGCATGGGCTTCGGCCAGCAGGCTTTCCAGTTCACTGTCGTTGATCATCGGAATCATTGGCGAACACAGCACACCCACCGGGATACCCGCCTCGCGCATTACCCGAATCGCCCGCAGCCGCGCCTTGGGCGCCGCCGCACGGGGCTCGAGGATGCGCTTGAGTTCATCGTCCAGGCTGGTGAGGCTGATCATCACCGCCACCAGCCGCTGGCGGGCCAGCTCCGTGAGCAGGTCAAGGTCACGCAGGATCAACGACCCCTTGGTCACGATAGTCACCGGGTGGCGATAGCGCAGCAGCACCTCCAGGGTTTGCCGGGTGATCTGGTATTCACGTTCGATGGGTTGATACGGGTCCGTATTGGAGCCCAAATTGATCGGCGCGCACACGTAGCCGGGCTTGGACAATTGTTGCTCCAGCACCTGGGCGGCGTTGCTCTTGGCGATCAGCTTGGTTTCAAAGTCCAGGCCCGGGGACATGTCCCAGTAGGCATGGCTGGGCCGCGCATAACAATAGATACAACCGTGCTCACACCCCCTGTAAGGGTTGATGGAGCGGTCGAACGGTAGGTCCGGCGAGGTGTTGCGGGTGATGATGGTCTTCGCCGTCTCGATGCGCACTTCGGTGCCCTGGGTCGGCGGTACTTCCTGATACCAACCGTCGTCCTCGGCCACACTGACCGTGGGCGCAAAGCGATTGTGCAGGTTGGTGGCGGTGCCTCGCCCGCGCGGCGGCAGAGGAGTGGACATACAAGCGCCTCGATACTGTTTTTATATACAGTATCGAGGCGCAGCGTCTCTGACCAGTGCCGTTGGGCGGCAAAGGCTGAATCAGTGACTCGTCACTTGCCCCAGATCGTCGCCCGAGGTGGTGTGTTTATCGCTTCTGCGCAGGTCGGCCACGTCGCCAGCCTTCACCGGCGCCCCCTGGTTACCCCAGCTGCCACGGATAAAACTCACCACATCCGCCACTTCCTGATCCGACAGGCGCCAGGCAAAGGCCGGCATGGTGAAGGCGGAAGGCGCGGCGTGAGTGGCCGGCAGGGTTCCGCCATTCAACACAATGTTGATCAACGATGTGGCATCCGCCGTCTGCAATACCGGATTGCCCGCCAGCGCCGGGAACACCCGGGTATAGCCATGACCATCGGTACGATGGCAGGCCGCGCAGTTGTCGATGTACACCGCCGCGCCCGGCCGGCTGTCATCGCCCTTCCACAGCGCCTCGGCCACCTGCTTGTCGTATTGGTGCGGCTGATCCTTGGGGTCGACTGCCGGCAGGCTCTTGAGGTAACGGGCGATAGCGGTCAGGTCGTCTTCAGACATGTACTGCATGCTGTGGACTACAACGTCGCTCATGCCGCCAAACACCGCGCTGCGATCACTGCGGCCGGTCTTGAGAAACTGCACCAGCTGCTCTTCGCTCCAACTGCCCAGGCCATCCTTGTGGTCACCGCGCAGGCTTTTGGCGATCCAGCCTTCCAGCGGCGCACTGCCCGACAGGAACGCAGAACCTTCAGACGCGCTCAGGGCCTTTTCCTGCATGGTCAGAGCGCGCGGGGTGTGGCAGGCGCCACAGTGGCCGAGACCTTCCACCAGGTAGGCGCCACGGCTGATTACCGGGTCGGTATCGGCCGGGGCCTGGTAGTCGGCCACCTCGGGTGCGAACATCCAGCGCCATGCGGCCAGGGGCCAGCGCATGCTCAAGGGCCAGGGAATGTCGCTGTCCTGGTTCGGCTGGGCGACCGGCTCCACCCCTTTCATGAAGTACGCATACAGCGCCTGCATATCGGTTTCGCTGACGCGAGCGTAAGACGGGTAGGGCATCGCCGGGTAAAGGGTACTACCGCTTTTGGCGACGCCATGGCGCACGGCCTTGTCGAAGTCTTCAAAGCTGTAGTCCCCCAGGCCGGTTTTGTCCGGGGTGATGTTGGTGGAGTAGATCACGCCGATCGGGGTTTCCATCGGCAGGCCACCGGCAAACGGCTTGCCGCCCTTGGCGGTGTGGCAGGCCACGCAGTCACCGGCGCGGGCCAGGTATTCGCCTTGTTTGATCAGATCAGTTTCAGCCGCGCTCACCGAGCAACTGCTGAACAGGGCCAGGGTCGCGATAACAAATGCTTTCATGGTCGTCGCTCCTTATGCCTGAACCAGCGGGCCGGGGTTTTTCAGGTACTGCTCGCGAATCGCCCGGGCCGACCAATAGGTCAGCGCCGCCACCAGGCCCGTAGGGTTGTAGCCCAGGCCTTGTGGGAAAGCAGATGCACCTGGGACAAACACGTTGTGCACATCCCAGCACTGCAGGTAGCGGTTCAACGCACTGGTCTTCGGGTCGGTCCCCATGATCGCGCCACCGTTGAGGTGGGTGGTCTGGTAGGACGCGGTGTTGAAGTGATCGCCGACCTTCTTGCCGAGCACGGCAATCTTCTTGGGGTTCATCGCTTCGGCGATCTTGCCCATTTTTTCGACCATGAAGCGGTTCATCTTGATGTCGTTTTCCTGCCAGTCGAAGGTCATGCGCAGCAGCGGCAGGCCGTAGGCATCACGGTAAACCGGGTCCAGATCGAGGTAGTTGCCCCGGTAGGATTGATGGGCTCCGTGGGCGTCCATCGACACCTGGTGGGTGTAGTAATCGGCGGTGGCGCGCTTCCACGCACTGCCCCAGGCCGGCGTGCCCGGCGGGTTGGAGGTGCCGGCAATCGGCCGGCTGCCCGCCTGGTTGACCCACATCGGCGAGCCGCCGACGAAGCCATGGGGACCATGGTCGAAGTTATCGGCGTTGAAATCGTCCACCGCCACGCCATTGCCGCCAGCGCCGATGAAGTTGTTGGTATGCACGTCTTTGTCGAAGTAGGCCTTGATGGTGGCCATGTTCTGGTAGGCGAAGTTCTTGCCCACCACCCCTTCGCCCGTGATCGGGTCGTAGGGCTTGCCGATGCCCGAGAGCAGCATCAGGCGCACGTTGTGGAACTGGAAGGCGCCAAGAATCACCAGGTCCGCCGGTTGCTCGATCTCCCGGCCCTGGGCGTCGATATAGGTCACGCCAGTGGCTTTACGCTTGGTGCTGTCGAGATTGACCTTGAGCACGTGGGAATTTGGCCGCAGCTCAAAGTTCGGCACCTGGCGCAGGGCCGGCAGGATGTTCACGTTGGGCGATGCCTTGGAGTACATGTAGCAGACATACCCGCTGCAAAAACCACAGAAGTTGCACGGCCCCATCTGCGCGCCATAGGGGTTGGTGTAGGGCCCCGAGGTATTGGCCGAAGGCAGGTTGTAGGGCTTATAGCCCACGGCGTTAGCCGCGTGCTGGAACAACTGCGCCGAGTAGGTATTTTTCTGCGACTCCAGTGGGAAATGGCTGGAGCGATCCGGCGCATAAGGGTTGCCGCCCTTGCCTTCACCCACCAGTTGGCCTTTGACGGTCCAGGCCTGGCCGGAGGTGCCGAAGACTTTTTCGGCGTAGTCAAAGAACGGTTCCAGCTCTTCGTAGCTGACGCCGAAGTCCTGGATGGTCATGTCCTTGGGGATGAAATTTTTGCCGTAGCGCTCTTCGTAGTGGCTGCGCATGCGCAATTCGATGGGGTCCACCCGGAAATGCACACCCGACCAGTGCAGGCCCGCGCCGCCTACGCCGTTACCCGGCAGGAAGGCGCCCAACTGACGGTTGGGCAGGGCAATGTCATTCACGCTATGGCGAATGGTCACGGTTTCCTTGGAGATGTCCTGGAACAGCTTTTTGCGCACGCTGTAGGTCAGTTCGTCGATCACCTGCGGGTAATTACCGTCCGGGTAGGTGTCCTGCATCGGGCCGCGCTCCAGCGCTACCACGTGCAAGCCGGCTTCGGTCAGTTCCTTGGCCATGATCGCGCCTGTCCAGCCGAAGCCAACGATAACCGCATCCACTTTCTTCATGATGGTCGCCACGTTTATGCCCTCTCGCCGCGGATGGAAACAGCCGGGAAGGGGTATTGCTCGTTGCGTTCAACCCAATCCATGAAATCGGCGCGGGCGCCGGGGAAGCCGATCATGGTCCAGCCGACCATGCCTTTGTTGCCACCGTGGATCGGGTCGCAGAAGAACCCTTCCTTGGTGTTTTGCAGCAACAAATTGAAGAAAATCTTCGGCGGGACCGCCGCGAAATGCTCGCCGGTTTCGGCACCGCCCGCCTCCAGGCGACGCAGCAAATCATCCTGGGTAGCGCTGTCTTGCCCAGCAAATGTTTTACCGTTGAACGCTTTCGACCAGGAATCCGTGGCGGCAATACCCAGGCGATAGATCTCCCTGGGCACCAGTTTGCTCTGCCAGCCCATCTCGGGCGGGGCGTCGGCATTGAACGGGCCTTGCATAAACCACAGGGCGCCACTGGCGTAGGGGGTGTTCATCTGCCGGTCGATATATTCCGGCGCGCCGGCTTCCAAAGCGCCTGGGCCTTGGGCATCAGCAGGGATCAAACGCGCGACGGCGGCGTTGATAAAGGCCCACTCCTCAGCGGTGAAGTAGCTCGGCTCGTAGGCCTTTTCGCTGGCGGGCGCGCTGGCCGGGCTGGCCTGGGCAGGTTCGGGCGTGGCCATCAGCATCGAGCCGCCAAGGCCAGTGCTGGCAACCGTGACCACCGGGATCAAGGTCAAGGATTTGCGCAAAAAGTCACGCCGGGGGTTGTCTCGATCTTGATCAGACATGGTGGCACCTCATCATGTGGTCACGGGTTTGAGCAGTCGCTTAATGGAGCGGCTTGTCGTTTTGGATGTAATCAATGGTTACAAATGATAGCAGGCTAAGGAATGAGAGAACCGTTTCAGCCAGGAAAATCGAGAAATGCGCGCAAAAAAATGTGGGAGCAGGCTCATGTAGGAGCTGGCTTGCCTGCGATGCAGACGCCTCGGTGTATCAGTGACACCGAGGTGATGCTATCGCAGGCAAGCCTGCTCCTACACAAGCCTGTTCCCACAGGTTGGACGGAGTAAGGCCCGTCAGTCTTTTTTCAGCTTCGGATTAGGGAAGAACTGCACCGCCTGCACCTTGGGGTCCGCCGGCGCTTTCAACGCCGAGGTGTTGACCCGCGTGCCCAATTCCTTGGGCACCGACAAACCCTGGTCGTTGAGCGTGTCGGTATAGCCGCAGGCCACGCATTCGCGATGGGGCACGTTGTCTTCGATCCACATCTTCAACTTGTCCGGCTCGCTGCACGCCGGGCACACGGCCCCGGCGATAAATTGCTTTTTGGTGATCACAGGCCCGTCACTCATGCTGCTGCGTCCTCACTCAGGCCGCTGTGGCGCAAGAGTGCGTCAATCGACGGTGCGCGTCCGCGGAAGTCGACGAACAGCACCATCGGCGCCTGGGAACCGCCACGGGCCAGGATCGCCTCGCGGAACGCCCGGCCAGTCTCGGCATTGAGCACGCCGTCTTCTTCGAACTTGGAGAAGGCATCCGCCGACAACACTTCGGCCCACTTGTAGCTGTAGTACCCCGCCGCGTAACCACCGGCGAAGATATGCGCAAAGCTGTTGGGGAAGCGGTTGTAGGCCGGAGGACGCATCACCGACACTTCGTCGCGCACGCCTTCGAGCACCTGCGCCACGCTGCGGCCATCGCCGTGGGTAGCGTGCAGCTCAAAGTCGAACAGCGAGAATTCCAGTTGGCGCACCATCATCAGGCCGGACTGGAAGTTCTTCGCCGCGAGCATTTTTTGCAGCAGGTCCTGGGGCAATGCTTCGCCACTTTCATAGTGACCGGAAATCAGCGCCAGGCCTTCCGGCTCCCAGCACCAGTTCTCCATAAACTGGCTCGGCAACTCCACCGCATCCCAGGCCACACCGTTGATACCGGACACGCCCGCGTGTTCGACGCGGGTCAGCAGGTGGTGCAGGCCGTGACCGAATTCGTGGAACAGGGTGGTGACTTCATCGTGGGTCAGCAGGGCAGGCTTGCCGCTGTCGGCCGGGGTGAAGTTGCACACCAGGTTGGCCACCGGGCTTTGCAGCGCACCCTCGGCGGTACGCCGACGATCACGGGCGCCGTCCATCCAGGCACCGCCACGCTTGTTGGCGCGGGCATACAGATCGAAGAAGAAGCGGCCGACGTGCTGGCCGTTTTCCTTGATTTCGAACAGGCGGACATCCGGGTGCCAGGTATCGAAGCCTTTTTGCTCGGCGATCTCGATGCCGTACAGGCGCTGGACGATGGCAAACAGCCCGCCCAGCACTTTGTCGATCGGGAAGTAGGCACGCAGGGCTTCCTGGGACACGCTGTAGCGCTGTTCACGCAGTTTTTCACCGTAGAAACCGCTGTCCCAGCTTTGCAGGTCGGCGCAGCCTTGTTCGGCAGCGTAGGCCTTGAGCTGCTGCAGGTCCTGGGTGGCAAATGGCTTGCTGCGCTTGGCCAGGTCACGCAGGAAACTCAGTACCTGGTCGCTGGATTCGGCCATTTTGGTGGCCAGGCTCAGTTCGGAGAAAGAGGCGAAGCCAAGCAGTTGGGCCAATTCCTGACGCAGGTCGAGGATCTGTTCCATCACCGGGCCGTTATCGTTCTGACCGGCATTCGGGCCCTGGTCCGACGCGCGGGTGCAGTAGGCCGCGTAGATTTCTTCACGTAGGGCGCGGTCGTGGGCGTAGGTCATCACCGCGTAGTAGCTGGGGAATTCCAGGCTGATCAGCCAGCCGTCGAGGCCTTTGGCCTGGGCCGCAGCAGCCATTTGCGCTTTGGCTGAGTCGGTCAGGCCGGCCAGGGTGGCTTCGTCGGTGACGTGCTTGGTCCAGGCCTGGGTGGCGTCGAGCAATTGGTTGGAGAACTTGCTGCCCAGTTCGGAGAGTTTGCTCTGCACCTCGGCATAGCGCTTCTGCTGCTCAGGCGGCAGGTCGATACCCGACAGGCGGAAGTCGCGCAGCGCGTGCTCCAGAATGGTTTTTTGCGCCACGTCGAAACCGGCCGCTTCCGGGCTGTTGGCCAGGGCTTCGAAGGCCTGGAACAGCTCGCGGTTCTGGCCCATCTCGGTGGAATAGGCGCTCAATGCCGGCAGGCAGGCCTCATAGGCTTCGCGCAGTTCGGCGCTGTTGCACACGGCATTGAGGTGGCTGACCGGGCTCCAGGCCGCGCCCAGGCGGTCGTTGAGTTCATCCATGGCCAGGACCAGGCCAGCCCAGGTCGGATTTTTTCCCTGGCTTTGCAGGATGCCTTCGATGGCGACGCGGTTGTCGGCCAGGATCTGTTCGATGGCCGGTTGGACGTGCTCGGCACGGATCGCCGAGAACGGCGGCAGGTCGTAGGACTGCAAAAGAGGGTTGTTCGCGCTCACGGTTGGCACCTTGGCTGAAGAAACAGGTAAGACAAAGATGGGGCCATCTTAATTACAATCAACGTCCACCGCAGCTATCAACCAAACAGAGAGAGGCTATCGTGACCCTTCGCACCTATCAGAATCACACGCCAACCCTCGGCGCCGGGGCTTTCGTCGATGCTTCGGCGGTGGTGATCGGCGATGTCGAAATCGGCGCCGGCAGCTCGGTCTGGCCGCTGACGGTGATTCGCGGCGACATGCACCGTATCCGCATCGGCGCGCGCACCAGCGTGCAGGATGGCTGCGTGCTGCACATTACCCACGCCGGGCCGTTCAATCCTGACGGTTTCCCGCTGCTGATCGGTGACGACGTGACCATCGCCCACAAGGTCATGCTGCATGGCTGCACCGTCGGCAGTCGCATCCTGATCGGCATGGGCAGCATTGTGATGGACGGCGCGGTGGTTGAAGACGATGTGATCATCGGTGCCGGCAGCCTGGTGCCGCCGGGCAAGAAACTTGAAAGCGGTTTTTTGTATGTGGGCAGCCCGGTTAAACAAGTTCGCGCGCTTTCTGACAAGGAACGCGCCTTTTTCACCTATAGCGCCGCGAACTACGTGAAGCTCAAGGACCTGCACCTGGCAGAGGGATTCGACCAATGACCCTGGATTACCAGACGGTTCTATTTGACCTGGACGGCACCCTGACCGACCCACGGGAAGGCATCACCCGCTCGATCCAATACGCCTTGGCCAAGCTGGGCATTGATGAGCCGGACCTGACCAAGCTCGAACACTTTATCGGCCCGCCGTTGCTGCAGGCCTTTATGCAGTTCTACGATTTCGACGAGGCCCGGGCGTGGCAGGCGGTGAATTTCTATCGCGAACGCTTCAAGGTCACCGGGCTCTATGAAAACCGGGTGTTCGACGGGGTCATGCCATTGCTGGAAGCGTTGAATGGCCAGGGGCGCCAGCTGTATGTGGCCACCTCCAAGCCGTGGGAATTTGCCCGGGAGATCGCCCGGCATTTCGATTTCGCCAAGCACTTCAAGGTGATCTACGGCAGTGAGCTGGACGGCACGCGCACCAACAAGGTCGAACTGATCGCCCACTTGATGCACGTGGAAGGGCTGGACCCGGCCAGTACCTTGATGATCGGCGACCGTAAGCACGACCTGATCGGCGCACGTAGCAATGGCCTGGATGCAGCTGCGGTGGGGTATGGGTTTGGCAGTTTTGCAGAATTGAGTGCCGAAGCGCCGCGCTGGCATTTTGAGACGCTGGACGAGATGCATCAGGCGTTTTTGCGGCGGGCTTGAGACCGCTATCGCGGGCAAGCCCGCTCCCACATTGGCGGTGTTCACACATCAACATGTGGCAGCTGGCTTGCCTGCGATGGGGCCCTAAAGGTCACGCCCCTCCAACTGCCGCAACGCCAATTTGCGCTGCTCCACCGGCAAGCGCCCCAACTGCTCAACGGCACCGTAGAACCTCAGCCAATCCCCACCCTCGCGGCGGAACAACGCCGCAAACGCCGGCACCCACTGGTCATACAGCCCAAACGGCAACAACCGCGCATTGTTCATCGGCTGATTGATCCAGGCGTCATAACGCTTGTCGCCGCCCCACTGGCTATCGCGCATCTGCCGATAATCACTGCGCAAGCGCTCGAACTCGGCGGCCTTGGCCTGGCGCATGGCATCGGCGGCCAACGGCTGCGCATACAGGCGCTCCAGGCGGCTGCGGGTGTCGAGGATCAACTGGATAAACTGGTCGCGCTGCTTCAAGGTCGATTCGCTCGCAGGCGCCAGGCCACGGGCCGCGCGCCATTGCCGGGTGCCTTCCTGCTCGACGAAGGTGGCAAACGACTCATTGAACTCGGTGTCGTCCTTCACATAAAAGCGCTGGTGCGCCAGCTCGTGAAAAATCACCGTGGCCAGGCGCTCTTCACCCCAGCGCATCATCGAGCTCATGATCGGGTCATCGAACCAGCCGAGGGTGGAATAGGCCTCGACCCCGCCAATCGACACATCCATGCCACGCAGTTGCAACAACGCCGCCTCGCCCCGCGCCGCACCCTGAGTGTAATAACCACGGTAGGCCACACATCCGGCAATCGGGAAGCAATGGTTCTGGGGTAACAAGGAAAATTCTGATGTAGCGAAGACATTCCAGACGACATACGGCCGGCCGATATCGGCATACAGGCGATAGCTCTGATTGTCCGGCAGGTGCAACTGTTGGCTGGCGAAGGTGCGCGCCTTCTGGGAGTGCGCCAAATGCTCACGCAACACTTGCGGGCGCGTCGGATCGGCAATCACTTCGGCCACCGGCTGCCGCGCCTGCAGTAACTGCCATTGGCCGCTGGCCAACTGGCTGTAGTAGCTGACACTGGAGCAACCGCCGAGCCACAGGCACGTCAGCCCCGCCAAGAAACGCCACACCATGTCAAACCGCTCCAGAGTCATTGGCCCGCCAGACTAACTGGCCGGCAGGGGTTATGCTCATACCATTCCTACGGTTGAGTGCCCACTATGCGTCAGCTCCTGCTTCCCTTGGCGGCGATTTTTCTCAGCGCCTGTGCCTCCGCGCCAATCCCGCCCGCCGACCCGCAACAGGCCTGGGTCGATTTCGCCACGCCGACGCCGGGCGCCAAGCTGGTCATGGCGCAACGCCTGGACGGCAAGGCCCTGGACGATGGGCGCTACTTCCAGGTGCCAGCGGGCAGCCATGAGTTGATGGTGCGTTTTGATTTTGAAGTGTATGCCGGGGCGGGCCTGGGTGGCGGGCTGAACCAGCCCCAGGAGCGCACCTGTTTTATCACCCTGCAATACGACCAGTTCCAGGCCGGCCAACGCTACCGCCTGGAAGGGCGCTCGCTGGGCTTTACCCCGAACATCCGGCTGTATGACGCCCAGCGTCAGTTGCTGGCCGAGGAACGCAGCATCAACTGCATTCCCTGATCAGTCATCGTTGCGCTGGTAGATGATGCGCTTGGTGCCGTTTTCGCAGGAGCCGACGATCATGGCTTCGTCATGATTCTTGGCTTCTTCGGCGGTGATGATTTCCAGGGTGTAGGACGGGATTGCCTTGGCCTGTAGGCCGACTTCAATCTCTTTCCTGAGCTCTTCACAGTCTTTCGGCGCGGCCATTGCCGATGTGGCCAAAACACCGCAGATAATCGCCAAGGCAAAACGTTTCATGTGTGAAGCTCCCTAAATGCGCTGCGCACGGGTGTGCGCCAAAGGCTGCATGGGTATGAGACCACATTTGCGAAACGCGAGTTCTGATTTAACGCAGAACAAAATGTGGGGGGGCGAGCAAGCCCGCTCCCACATTGGACCTGCGCAGGGTCAGCTGACGAGGGTGCCATCCAGGGTGATGGTGGCATTCAGCACCTTGGACACTGGGCATCCTTCCTTGGCCTTCTTGCTCAGTTCATCGAACTGCGCCTGGCTCGCGCCGGGAATCTTGGCCTTGAGGATCAGGTGAACTGCCGTGATCGCAAAACCACCGTCCACCTGGTCCAGGGTCACTTCGGCCTGGGTGTCGATACTGTCGGCCTTGAGCCCGGCATCACCGAGAATCATGGAAAAGGCCATGGAGAAACAACCGGCATGGGCCGCGCCGATCAGTTCTTCAGGGTTAGTGCCCTTGCCGCCTTCGAAACGTGCCTTGAAGCCGTAGGGGGCTTCGCGCAGTACGCCGGTTTCGGTCGAGATAGAGCCCAGACCGGTTTTCAGGTCGCCTTCCCAGTGTGCGGAGGCTTTTTTCACGATACTCATAGCGATCTCCCAAGCAGTGGTTGTGCATCAGTAAGGTTCTGAGGATAGAACCTCTGGCAAAGTTCACCCCGTCGGAAAAACCAAGTGGATTAGTAGGAAATTTCATGCCCACTATTGAATCTCGGGTATATGCCCACATTGCATAGACCATGCACATGAAGCGGCAGGTTTTGGTTCGTCACAAGCCTGCGCCCCTATGGAGAAGCAGGCTTATGAAACCACTGTCCGATGTAAAGTTCTCGACCCTCGACCTGGTACCGGTGCGCGCCAATGGCAGCCCGGCGCAGTCACTGCGCAATTCCCTGGACCTGGCCCAGCACGTGGAAAAGCTCGGCTACACCCGTTTCTGGGTAGCCGAGCACCACAATATGGATGGCATCGCCAGCTCCGCGACCTCGGTGCTGCTGGGCTACCTGGCCGGCGGCACCTCGACCATCCGGGTCGGTGCAGGCGGCGTGATGCTGCCCAACCATGCGCCACTGGTAATCGCTGAACAGTTCGGCACCCTGGAGAGCCTCTACCCCGGCCGGATCGACCTGGGCCTGGGCCGCGCACCCGGCTCCGACCAGATGACCGCCCGCGCCTTGCGCCGCGAGCGCTCCGGCAGCGCCGATGACTTCCCGGAAGATGTGGCCGAGTTGATGGCCTACCTGGGCCCGCGTACCCCCGACCAACGGGTGATCGCCATGCCGGGCACCGGCACCAACGTCCCGACCTGGCTGCTCGGCTCCAGCCTGTTCAGCGCCCAACTGGCCGGCGAGCGCGGTTTGCCCTACGCCTTCGCCTCCCATTTCGCACCGCGCATGATGCATGAGGCGATTCGCGTCTATCGCAATCACTTCAAGCCTTCGGCGGTGCTCGACAAGCCTTATGTGATGCTCGGGGTGCCGCTGGTGGCCGCCGATACCGATGAACAGGCCGATTACCTGGCCACGTCGGTCTACCAACGGATCCTCGCGCTGATGCGTGGGCAAAGCCTGGTCCAGCGCCCGCCGGTCGACAGCATGGACGGCCTGTGGCTGCCCCATGAGAAAGACGCGGTAGGTAGTTTTCTAGGCCTGGCAATGGTGGGGAGCCCGGCGAAGATTCGCGCCAAGCTGGAGGTGTTGATCGAGCAGACCGGTGCCGATGAGCTGATCTTTACCTGCGACCTGTACGAGCATGCTGATCGGATTCATTCCTACGAGCTGCTGGCACAAGTGATGAAGGGCTAAACCCCTGTGGACATTGTCGAGCCTTGGCGAGGCTCGACAACGCCCACAGTTGGTTGCTACCACGGGATCACCCGCGGTTGTAGACGATTTCCTTGGTACCACCTTCGCAACTGCCGACCACTTCGCCGTTGGTTGCGCTGCCTTTATCGACAATTTCCAGGGTGTACCCGGAAGCGCCATTGGCCTGGATCTTGGCGTCGATTTCGCTTTTCAGCTCGCCACAAGGTTTGCCAGCCGCCAGGGCTGTACCTGCCAGGCTCAACAAACCTACCGCTAACAGAAACTTTTTCATCCGTTACTTTCCTTGCGCTGATCAAAAAATGTACGCCGACACGCAGGGTATCGGCGCCCAAAGGGTGTAGCGCAGGTTATGGCAATCGGCCAGCGTGCAAGTTCAACCGTGCCGATCAACTATTGGCAATGCGGAAGCCCACCTTGAGGGTCACCTGGAAGTGCGCGGCCTTGCCGTCCTTGATGTGGCCACGGGTTTCGGTGACCTCAAACCACTCCAGGTGCTTGATGCTCTTGTTGGCCTCGGCCAAGGCATTGTTGATGGCGTCCTCGATGCTGGTTGGGGACGAGCCCACCAGTTCGACTTTTTTGTAGGTGTGATGATCAGTCATGAGTGCTCTCCTGGGTCGATGAATACAGCCTAGCAGTGATTCTTCGTACTGCTTCTGGCGACTCTTCTCACCTGAAAGTTCAGATTTACTGCACTTTCTGAAACCCCCGCAGTCGGAATCAACACACGTCACTCATTCACTCCAGGAGAGCCCACATGGCCAACACCTCTTTACGCAAAGCGTCATTGGAAAGCATGGAAGCCGAGATTTCGAGCCTGCTCAAATCCCTTGAGAGCCTCAAGGACGATGCATCCGACGAGTCGCGCAAAACCCTCAAGGCCCTGAAAAGCAATGCCGAGAATGCCCTCAAGCACTCCCGCCATCTGATCAGCGATGCCTACGAAGAAAGCAAAGTGAAAATCCGCGAAACCGGGGTTGCCACCCGTGACTATGCCCAAGAGCATCCTTGGACCACCGCCGGCGTTGCCGTTGGCGCATTGGGCCTGCTGGCGGCCTACCTGCTGTGCAAACGCGGTGACTAAACCGGTTGGCGCGCAAGCTCAGCCTTGAGCCATTGCGCCAACTGCCGGGCGCGCCCATCCGCGGCGCGCTTGGGTAGCCACAACGCCAGTTGCGCCGGGGTTTGACTAAAACCCCACGGCGCAACCAGGCGACCGGCACGCACGTCCTCCGCCACCAGCGGTTGCGGTGCGATCGCCACCCCCAGGCCCGCTACGGCCGCCTCCAGCAAATAATACAAATGTTCAAAACCCTGGCCATACTTAAGCGCGCTGGCGTCGATGCCATGGTGCTGCGCCCAATTGGGCCAGGCTTGTGGGCGCGAGGTGGTGTGCAACAGGGCTTCGCCCAGCAGGGCCTGGGCGGGCGCCTGGCGCAGGGCCTGGTAATGGGCAAAGTGCGGGCTCATCACCGGGCCGATCCGCTCGCTGACCAACTCGTACACCTGCATATCGGCCGGCCACGGCGGCTCGGCAAACACCAGCAAGGCATCCAAGCCCGGCCGCCTGGGGTCAAGATCGCCTTCGCCCGCTGATAGATGCAGGCGCAAATCCGGCAAATCCGCATTCAAGCGCCCCAGCCGTGGAATAAACCAGCGCGCCAGCAAACTGCCAGAACAGCCGAGGACAAACGGCGCATCAGCGCTGCTCTGGGTCAGTTCCCCGCACACATCCCGCAGGCGCTCGAACGCCTCGAAGCTGGCATCGCGCAGCCGCACCCCGGCATCTGTGAGTTTAATGCCACGCCCATCCTTGACGAAAAGACTCACCCCAAGGTGTTCTTCCAACACTTTCAGTTGTCGGCTGACGGCACCGTGGGTCACATGCAATTGCTCGGCAGCCTGGCTGACGCTGTTGAGGCGGGCAGTGGCTTCGAACGCACGCAGGGCGTTAAGGGGTGGAAGGTCTCGGCTCATCTGTGAGTTTTCCTGACAGGTTGCGGCGATCTTATCGGTTTTCACGGTACAGCGTCAGGGGTAGAGTGGCCGTCATTGCCTCTCCCACCTCTTCACCCTGGAGCGCACCATGACTCAGTCCCAGACCGATTTACGCAACGGCCCTGATGCCAACGGCCTGTTTGGCGCGTTCGGCGGCCGCTACGTGGCGGAAACCCTGATGCCGTTGATCCTCGACCTGGCCCGCGAATACGAAGCGGCCAAAGTCGATCCGGCCTTCAACGAAGAACTGGCCTACTTCCAGCGCGACTACGTCGGACGCCCAAGCCCGCTGTATTTCGCCGAGCGCCTGACCGAGTTCTGCGGCGGCGCCAAGATCTACCTCAAGCGTGAAGAGCTGAACCACACCGGCGCGCACAAGATCAACAACTGCATCGGCCAGATCCTGCTGGCGCGGCGCATGGGCAAAAAACGCATCATCGCCGAGACCGGCGCCGGCATGCACGGCGTGGCCACCGCCACCGTCGCCGCGCGGTTTGGCCTGCAATGCGTGATCTACATGGGCACCACCGATATCGAGCGCCAGCAGGCCAACGTGTTTCGCATGAAGCTGCTGGGTGCCGAAGTGATCCCAGTGGTCGCCGGCACCGGTACCCTCAAGGACGCGATGAACGAAGCCCTGCGCGACTGGGTAACCAACGTCGACAGCACCTTCTACCTGATCGGCACCGTGGCCGGCCCGCACCCGTACCCTGCGATGGTGCGCGACTTCCAGGCGGTGATCGGCAAGGAAACCCGCACCCAGTTGCAAGCCCAGGAAGGCCGCCTGCCGGACAGCCTGGTGGCGTGCATCGGCGGTGGCTCGAATGCCATGGGCCTGTTCCACCCGTTCCTCGATGACACCAGCGTGGAGATCATTGGTGTTGAAGCCGCCGGCTACGGCATCGAAACCGGCAAGCACGCGGCCAGCCTCAATGGCGGCGTACCGGGCGTGCTGCACGGCAACCGTACCTTCCTGTTGCAGGACGACGACGGCCAGATCATCGACGCCCACTCGATCTCTGCGGGCCTCGATTACCCCGGCATCGGCCCTGAGCACGCATGGTTGCACGACATTGGCCGCGTCCAGTACACCTCGGTAACCGACGACGAAGCCCTCGACGCCTTCCACAAATGCTGCCGCCTGGAAGGGATTATTCCGGCACTGGAAAGCGCCCACGCCCTGGCCGAAGTGTTCAAGCGCGCCCCGACCCTGCCCAAGGATCACCTGATGGTGGTCAACCTGTCAGGCCGTGGCGACAAGGACATGCAGACCGTTATGCACCATATGGAAACCGCCAAGCAGGAGAAACACTGATGAGCCGCCTGCAAACCCGCTTTGCGCAACTCAAGGAACAAAACCGCGCCGCCCTGGTGACCTTCGTTACCGCTGGCGACCCGGGGTATGACACCTCCCTGGCGATCCTCAAGGGCTTGCCGGCAGCCGGCGCCGATGTGATCGAACTGGGCATGCCTTTCACCGACCCCATGGCCGATGGCCCGGCGATCCAACTGGCCAATATCCGTGCGTTGGGCGCCAAGCAGAACCTGGCGAAAACCCTGCAGATGGTGCGCGAGTTCCGCAAGGGCAACACTGATACACCGCTGGTGCTGATGGGCTACTTCAACCCGATCCACATGTACGGCGTGCCACGGTTTATCAGTGACGCAAAAGAGGCCGGCGTCGATGGCCTGATCGTGGTCGATATGCCACCGGAACATAACAGCGAACTGTGCGACCCGGCCCAGGCCGCGGGCATCGACTTTATCCGCCTGACCACGCCAACCACTGACGATGTGCGCCTGCCCACCGTGCTCAACGGCAGCTCCGGGTTTGTGTACTACGTGTCGGTGGCCGGTGTGACCGGTGCCGGTGCCGCTACCCTGGAGCACGTGGAAGAAGCCGTCGGCCGCCTGCGCCGGCATACCGACCTGCCGATCAGCATCGGCTTCGGCATCCGCACCCCGGAACAAGCCGCCGCCATCGCCCGCCTGGCGGACGGTGTGGTGGTGGGGTCGGCGCTGATCGACCACATCGCCAACGCCAGCAACGACCAGCAAGCGATTGACGGGGTGTTGAGCCTGTGTGCAGCGCTGTCGGAAGGTGTGCGTAACGCTCGCAAGTAAGATTCTTGCTCTGGGCAATCGGGCTGTTGTGGCGAGGGAGCTTGCTCCCGTTGGACTGCGTAGCAGTCCCATTTTAGGGCCGCTTCGCGCCCCAACGGGAGCAAGCTCCCTCGCCACAGGCCCCTAGCGGATAGGTATCTATTCCTTGAGCTCGATGCGCTCGACCTTGCCCACCAGCAGTATGTAGGACAGCGCCCCCAGCAGCGCCAGCACCGCAATGTAGGTAATCGCCGGCGCAAACGAATCGCCCGTGGCCAGAAAGCCAATGACGATCGGCGTGGTAATCGCCGCCAGGTTGCCGATGAAATTGAACACTCCCCCAGTCAGCCCCAACAGCCGCGCCGGCGCCAGGGTCGAGACCAGCGACCAGGTGATCGACGCCAGGCCATTGCCGAAAAACGCCACCGCCAGGAACGCAATCACCAGTGGCGTCGAATCGACGAAGTTGGCGCCAATGATTGCCGTGGAAATCAGCAGGCCGCTGATGATCGGCAACTTGCGCGCAAACCCCACCGAGGTGCCACGGCGGATCAGCCAGTCGGAAAACAGCCCGGAACACAACACCCCGACAAAGGCCGCGAGGAAGGGTAGCGAGGCGAGCAGGCCGGACTTGATGAAGTCCATGCCGCGATATTTCACCAGGTAGGTCGGGAACCATGTCAGGAAAAACCACAGGGTCGAGTTCAGGCAGAACTGGCCCAGGTAGATGCCCCACAGCTTGCGCTTGCTCAGCACGATCCCCAGGTCGACCCAACTGAAGGGCGCCTTGCGCTTGGCAGTTTGTGCGTCCAGGTCCACCAGGCCGCCGCCTGCGCGGATCAGCTCGATTTCTGCGCTATTGACCCCCTTGAAGTCCCGCGGCTCGCGGTACACCGCGTACCACACCAGCGCCCAGAGGATGCCCACCGCGCCGGTGCTGATAAACACCATGTGCCAGCCATAGTGGTGCTGCAACCAGGCCAGCACCGGGGTGAGGAACGCCAGCCCGACGAACTGCCCGGACGTGTAGAAACCAATGGCCGTGGCACGCTCACGCTCGGGAAACCAACTGGTGACGACCCGGCTGTTGATCGGATAAGCCGGCGCTTCCAGGGCACCCACCGCCATGCGCAACACGAACAACGCGATAAAGCTCGCAGCAAAGCCCAGCATCACCGTGGCAATCGACCATAACAGCAGGGCGGCGGTGTACAGAATGCGCGGCGGCACCCGGTCCACCAGCCAGCCGCCGGGGATTTGCATGGCGGCATAGGTCCAGCCGAACGCCGAAAAAATCAGCCCGACATGCACCGGGTCGATGCCCAGCTCACTGGTCAGGGCTGGCGCGGCAATCGACAGGTTGCTGCGGTCCAGGTAGTTGATCACCACCGTGATAAACAGCAGGACCATGATGAAGTAACGCTTGCGGCTGGGCGTGACTAAAGACGCCTGCCCGGTGAGGGTTTCAGGGTGCATGGGGGAGCCTCTTATTATGTTTATTGAGGTCGATTAACGGCTACCGGGTTGAAAGTGGGAGCTGGCTTGCCTGCGATGGCGGCGGAACATTTAAGATTGCTATCGCAGGCAAGCCAGCTCCCACACTGACCACGTGCCATCAGGTGAAAATCACCACTCGGCAAAACTGCCATCGGCATGCCGCCAGATCGGGTTGCGCCAGCGGTGACCAATGGCCGCGCGCTCGATCACGTATTCCTCGTTGATCTCAATCCCCAGGCCCGGCCCGTTGGGGATCTTCACGAAGCCTTGGTCGTAATCGAAAACTCCCGGATCGCGCACGTAGTCGAGCAGGTCATTGCTCTCGTTGTAGTGAATGCCCAGGCTTTGCTCCTGGATAAACGCGTTGTAACAAACCGCGTCCAGTTGCAGGCACGCCGCCAGGGCAATCGGCCCCAGCGGGCAGTGCAGGGCCAGGGCCACGTCGTAGGCTTCGGCCATGTTGGCGATCTTGCGAGTTTCGGTGATGCCGCCGGCATGGGACGCATCCGGCTGGATGATGTCGACGTAGCCTTCGCTGAGCACGCGCTTGAAATCCCAGCGTGAGAACAGCCGCTCACCCAAGGCAATCGGGGTGCTGGTCAGGGGCGCCAGCTCCTTGAGCGCTTCGTAGTTTTCGCTGAGCACCGGTTCTTCGATAAACATCAACTTGTACGGGTCCAGCTCTTTCATCAGCACCTTGGCCATGGGCTTGTGCACGCGGCCATGGAAGTCCACGCCGATGCCGACATTCGGGCCGACCGCATCGCGCACGGCGGCGACGTTGGCCAGGGCCTGGTCGACCTTGTCGAAGGTGTCGAGAAACTGCAGCTCCTCGGTGCCATTCATCTTCACCGCCGTAAACCCACGGGCCACGGCTTCCTTGGCCGCACGGGCGGTGTCAGCCGGACGGTCGCCGCCGATCCACGAATAGACACGGATCTTGTCCCGCACCTGGCCGCCCAGCAGGTCGCTGACCGACACCCCGAGGGCCTTGCCCTTGATGTCCCACAAGGCCTGGTCGATGCCGGCCAGGGCGCTCATATGAATCGCACCGCCCCGGTAGAAGCCGCCGCGATACAGCACGGTCCAGATATCTTCGATATTGCGTGGGTCTTTGCCGATCAAATAGTCGGACAGCTCCTCGACCGCGGCCGCCACGGTGTGGGCGCGGCCTTCAACCACGGGCTCGCCCCAACCGGTCACGCCCTGGTCGGTTTCCACTTTGAGGAAGCACCAGCGCGGCGGCACGATAAAGGTGGTCAGTTTGGTGATTTTCATCTGCTTATCTCTCTTGTCGGATGCAGCGCCTGGGCGCCAGGCACACTCAGTTCAAGGCGTTCCAGGCAGCGACATACGCCTGGGCACGACTCGCCACCTGCTCGACACTCATGCCGGGCTTGAACAGCCCGGAGCCCAGGCCAAAGCCCTTGACCCCGGCGTCGACGAACACTTGCATGTTGTCCGGGGTAATCCCGCCCACCGGCAGCAGGACCGTGCCGGCCGGCAGCACCGCCAGCCAGGCCTTGACCACCGCCGGGCCCATTTGCTCGGCCGGGAACAGCTTCAGCACATCGGCACCTTCGGCCAGGGCGGCGAAAGCTTCGGTGGGCGTCGCGACCCCGGGCGACAGGTACAGGCCAGCGGCTTTTGCGGCGCGCAGCACCTTGGCATCACTGTGGGGCATGACGATCACCTGGCCACCCGCCGCCTTCACCCGCTCCACCTGCTCGGGCGTCAGCACGGTGCCGGCACCGATCAGGCAATCGGCGGGCAACGTCTCACGCAGGGTGCGGATGCTGGTGTAGGGATCGGGCGAGTTGAGTGGCACTTCGATCACCCGGAACCCGGCCTGGTACAGCACCTGGCCGACAGCTGCGGCCTCATCCGGGCGCAGGCCCCGCAGGATCGCGATCAAACCGTTTTGAGTGAGTGCTTGCTTGAGCATGTCAGGCCTCGATTGCAGGTTGAATGAGCCCGGCGGCCAGTGCCAGTTGCCACAGGCCGCGCTGAGTTGCTTCTTGCGCGAGGCTGACGTGGCTGAAACCACACAGGGCGAGGGCGCGCTGGTAACGGGCGCAGAGGGCGTTGGCGCCGACCAGGATGATCGGCGGGGTGCGTGCACGGTCGGGCAAGCCGGCCAGTTCATGGCCGATCAGCAGGCCGGACAGGTAGTCGGGTTGCTGCTCAGGGGTCAGTTCAGCGGTCAACCCGAGGGTGCGCGCGCTGAACAGGGTCGACAGCACCCCACGCTGGCCATCCGCTGAAAGCGCCACGTGTACGCCTCGATCAAACGCTTGGGCCTGGAACTGCCCGGCGCTCTTTTGCGTACGCCCCAGAATGCTGTGCGTGCTCAGCACCGCGAACAGTTCACCGGTCATGAAGGTGTCAAAGTGGGTGATGCGGCCTTCGACCACCTCGACCCATTTGGAATGGCTGCCGGGCAGGCCGATCAATAACTCAGCGCAGGCTGGCAGGCTTTGCAGCACGCCGAGCACCTGGGTTTCTTCGCCGCGCATCACGTTGGGCAAGCCAACCTGCTCGATCACGCCGGGCACGATATGCACATCGACACCGCGCAGGCTGCGTACCTTGTGCAGGGCCTGGCCGAGGCTGGCGACGTCGACCGGCGTCTTGCGATAGGCCGCTTCGCCCCAGCCCTGGGCGCTGCCGACCATGCCGCAGGCAATCACCGGCAGATCGGGCTGGGCAGCCAGCCAGTCGCCACAGGCGTCATCAAACGCCAGTTCAAACCCATCGCAGCAGTGAACGCCGGCAATCAACCGTGGTTCGCTGGGCAAATGCATGATCCCCGACGCCAGCGAGCGCTGTTCGAGGACCTGGCCACCGGGGCCGAGCTTATAAGCACGAAGGGAACTGGTACCCCAATCGAGCGCGATCAATTGCGCCGGCATCGTTTCACCTGGAATGTGACAGATGGCCGACTATAAACCTAAGGCTTGAAATATCTCAATATATAAATATCAATCCCATATAGTGGAACAAGATAAAGAAAATCCCCACGCCCCCGTACTTTTCATCGCACAGGAACGCGAGGATTCAGCTGACAGCAACTGGTTAAAAAATCGACAGATCCAACGGGCGCATGGCCCCCATCCAGATCGCGTAGTCGGTGTGGTCCTTCAGGTCATCGCCGGTATCCGGGTGCAGAAACACCACCAACCCATTGCGATTGAGCGCCAGCCACGGCAGCGCCACGCCGATGTACTGCGGGTCGAACGCCAGCTGGCAGCTCCAATCCGGGTGCGGGCCCACCGGGCGCTCATGCATGCGCCCCATGCGCAGCGGGAAGATGGCCGCCGCGTCTTCACACAGCGTGCGCGCCTGGTCGATCGTACTGGCGTCGAAGTAGATATGGGCGTGGTAGCCCTTGATACGTTGCATGAGAGGCTCCGGACTCGTTGATCGGCCGATCCTAGACCGCAATCGACGGCAGGGCCAGCCCGGCCAGGGGCTGCGCGCTGCTGGCCTGCTCCGCCGCCAGCCACTCGACAAACCGTTCGATCAGCTGCCCGCGGCGCTTGCGCTGGGGCAACACCACGTAATATCCAAAGCGCGAGATCACCGTGTCGCCAATCGGCCGGCACAACCACTTCTGCTCCAGCAGGTTATCCACCAGATGGCGCCAGCCGATGGCCACACCCTGGCCGGCAATCGCCGCCTGGATCAGCAGGGTGTAATTGTCGAAACGCAGCGGCCCCGGGGTTGGTGCGGCGGTGATCCCCAGTTCGCGAAACACCCCGTTCCAGTCGAACCACTGGCTGTTGTTTTCCTGGCGCAGGTGCAACAGCGGCAGTTCCTGCAGGCTTTGTAGCGACAGTGGTGCAGTGCGGCCCCTGAGCAGTTGCGGGCTGCACACCGGGAACACTTCCTCGTTGAACAACCACTGGCTGTGGCCCTGGCGAAAACGCCCATCGCCAAACAACACCGCCACATCGATATCACTGCGCAAGGTCGCGTGGTTGCGCTCGCTGGTGACCAGGCTCACATCCACCTGTGGGTTGGCTTCGTGAAAGCGATGCAGACGTGGCATCAGCCAATAGGCAGCGAAGGCGAAGTCAGTCGCCACTTGCAACACTTCGTGCTGGTCCTGCTCTGTGATCGCGCCCAGGCCCGTATCAATGCTCTGCAACCCGGCCTGAACATGTTCGAACAGCAGCATGCCCGCGTCCGTCAGTTCGATGCCACGGTAGATGCGATCAAACAGGCGCACCGCCAGTTGTTCTTCCAGGCGCTTGATCTGCTGGCTGACAGCCGGCTGGGTGGTGCCCAGCTCCATGGCCGCTGCGGTGAAGCTGCGATGACGGGCGGCCGCTTCAAAGGCCCGCAATAGATCCAGCGACAGGTTACCCAGGGCTTTATACATAAGCGGTGCTTATCCTAGACATTGCTTTTCATGGGCTTTACCACGGTTTCCATGGCCTGCATGCTCAATCGCATAAACACTGACTATGGAATGCCGAGAGACCATGAAGCGCAAGAACATTCTTTTCATCATGGCCGATCAAATGGCCGCGCCGTTGCTTCCGTTCTACGGTCCTTCGCCGATCAAACTGCCCAACCTGAGCCGCCTCGCCGCCCAGGGCGTGGTGTTCGACGCTGCATACTGCAACAGCCCGCTGTGCGCGCCGTCGCGCTTTACCCTGGTCAGCGGCCAGTTGCCGAGCAAGATCGGCGCCTACGACAACGCGGCGGATTTCCCCGCCGACGTCCCGACTTACGCCCACTACCTGCGCCGCCTCGGCTATCGCACGGCGCTGTCGGGCAAGATGCATTTCTGCGGGCCCGACCAGTTGCACGGCTATGAAGAGCGCCTCACCAGCGATATCTACCCCGCCGACTACGGCTGGGCGGTGAACTGGGATGAGCCCGACGTGCGCCCCACCTGGTATCACAATATGTCGTCGGTGCTGCAAGCCGGCCCGTGTGTGCGTACCAACCAGCTGGATTTCGACGAAGAGGTGGTGTTCAAGGCCCAGCAGTACCTGTTCGACCATATTCGCGAGGACGGCGACCAGCCATTCTGCCTCACGGTGTCCATGACCCATCCCCACGACCCGTACACCATTCCCAAGCCGTTCTGGGATCTGTACGACGACAGTGACATCCCAATGCCTACAACCCCGGCCCAGACCGAGCTGGACCCCCATTCCCAGCGCCTGCTCAAGGTCTACGACCTGTGGGACAAACCGCTGCCTGTGGATAAGATCCGCGATGCACGGCGCGCCTACTTCGGTGCCTGCAGCTACATCGACAGCAATGTCGGCAAACTCCTGCAAACCCTGCAGGACACTGGCCTGGCCGAGGACACCATCATTGTGTTCTCCGGCGACCACGGCGACATGCTCGGCGAGCGTGGGCTCTGGTACAAAATGCACTGGTTTGAAATGGCCGCGCGGGTCCCGCTGCTGGTCTGTGCGCCGGGGCAATTCCAGGCCGGGCGGGTGAGTGCGGCGGTGTCCACTGCCGACCTGTTGCCGACCCTGGTGGAGCTGGCCGGCGGTGAACTCGACGCCAACCTGCCCCTGGATGGCCGCTCGCTGGTCCCGCACTTGCGAGGGCAGGGCGGGCATGACGAGGTGTTCGGCGAATACATGGCCGAAGGCACCATCGGCTCACTGATGATGATTCGCCGGGGCGCCTACAAATTCATCTACAGCGAGGACGATCCTTGCCTGCTGTTCGATGTACACAACGACCCCCGTGAGCAGGAAGAACTCAGCCAGTCGCCGGCCCACCGTGCGCTGTTCGACGCCTTCCTGGTCGAGGCGCGAGCCAAATGGGACATGCCCGCGATCCACCAGCAAGTGCTCGCCAGCCAGCGCCGCCGGCGCCTGGTATACGAGGCGCTGACGCTGGGCAAACTCAAGAGCTGGGATCACCAGCCGCTGGTAGACGCCAGCCAGCAGTACATGCGCAACCATATCGACCTCGACGATCTGGAGCGCAAGGCACGTTATCCACAACCCTGCCAAAACCAATAAATCCAGTGAGGGGAAGGCCATGAAAAAGTTATCCACAGCCGTGAGTACCGTACTGTTATTGAGTGCTAGCCAGGTGTACGCCGACGCCCGTTGCGAGACGGTAAAAATGGCCGACCCCGGCTGGAGCGACATTGCCGCCACCAACGCCATCACTGGTTTTTTACTGAGCGGCATGGGTTACAAGGCCAAGGTCGATACCCTGGCGGTGCCGATCACCTTTGGCGGGCTCAAGGACGGCCAGGTGGATGTGTTTATGGGGAACTGGATGCCGGCGCAGCAGGGCTTCTACGACAAGTTCGTGGCCAATGGCGACGTGGTGCAACTGGCGAAAAACCTCGAAGGCACCGAGTTCACCCTCGCGGTGCCGGACTATGTGTGGGAGGCCGGCGTGCGTGACTTTGCCGACCTGAATAAATTCGCCGACAAGTTCGACAAGAAGATCTACGGCATCGGCTCCGGCGCGCCGGCCAACCTGTCGCTGCAAGAGATCATCAAGAAAAACGACTTCGACCTCGGCCAGTGGAAGCTGATCGAATCCAGTGAGCAGGCGATGCTCGCCGAGGTGTCCAGGGCGGTGAAGCGCGAGCGTTTCGTCACCTTCCTCGGCTGGACACCGCACCCGATGAACGTGCAGTTGAAGATGCGCTACCTCAAGGGCGGCGAAAAATACTTCGGCGACACCGGCAGCGTGTACACCCTGACCCGCAAGGGTTATGCACAAGCCTGCCCGAATGTGGCGAAACTGCTGGCCAACCTGACGTTTACCCAGGACATGGAGAACAGCATCATGGCCGAGGTGGCGAACAACAAGGTCAGCAATGCCGACGCGGCGAAGGCATGGATCAAGGCCAATCCGGCGGTGCTGGAGCAGTGGCTGGAGGGGGTCAAAACCCTGGATGGCCAGGAGGCATTGGCGGCGGTCAAGGCCAGGCTTTAGCAGCGCCCACACAAGCCAGCGCCCACAGGGCAGTGTTTGTGCTGATACCCTGACTCAAACTTTTTTGACCTGAGCTGCCCAATGCCCCGGCCCCATACACTCTTCCCCTTCCTGCGCTGGCTGCCGCGCCAGACCCGCGCCAGCGTCGGCCGGGATGCGCTGGTCGGCCTCAGCGGCGCGGTGCTGGCCTTGCCGCAATCCATCGCCTACGCCCTGATCGCCGGCCTGCCCCCCGAATACGGCTTGTATGCGGCAATCATCCCGGTGCTGATTGCCTGCCTGTGGGGTTCGTCCTGGCATTTGATCTGCGGTCCGACGGCGGCGATTTCCATTGTGCTCTACGCCAGCATCAGCCCGCTGGCGGTGCCGGGCTCGCAGGACTACATCACCCTGATTCTGTTACTGACCTTGCTTGCCGGCGTATTCCAATGGCTATTGGGCATACTGCGCTTTGGCGCGCTGGTCAATTTCGTCTCCC
Source organism: Pseudomonas sp. FP2294 (assembly GCF_030687625.1). Classification (NCBI taxonomy): domain Bacteria; kingdom Pseudomonadati; phylum Pseudomonadota; class Gammaproteobacteria; order Pseudomonadales; family Pseudomonadaceae; genus Pseudomonas; species Pseudomonas sp. FP2294. Next base: position 28,166 of record NZ_CP117441.1, on the reverse strand, counting down.
ATTCCGTCGTCCTCGGCTTCACCCTCGGCGCGGCAGTGGTCATCGCCCTGGGCCAGTTGCCAAACCTGCTGGGGCTCGACCTGCCCAGCCAGGCCACGGCTATCAACAGCCTGCTGGCGCTGATCGACCACGGCGGCGAGTGGGATCGCCCGTCACTGGCCCTTGGCCTGGGCACCTTGCTGGTGGGCGTGCTGCTTAAATACTGCGTACCGCGCTGGCCGAACTTGTTGATTGCTCTGGCCCTGGGCAGCCTGGCGACGTGGGTGTGGCCGGCGATGTTCGGGCATGTGGCGCGGGTCAGCTCATTTGTTGGCCAACTGCCGCCGTTCAGCCCGTTGCCGCTGGACCTGGACATGATCCTGCGCCTGCTACCCAGTGCCGTGGCGGTGGGCATGCTGGGGTTGGTGACCAGCCTGTCGATTGCCCGCTCGCTGTCGGCGCGCTCGCAACAACTGCTCGACGCCAATCAGGAAGTACGTGCCCAAGGGTTATCCAATATCGTCGGCGGATTTTTCTCCGGCTACCTGTCGGCCGGTTCCTTCACCCGCTCGGGCCTGAGTTACGAGGCGGGCGCCTGTTCGCCGCTGGCGGGGGTGTTTTCGGCGTTATGGGTGGCACTGTTTGCGCTGTTTGGCGCGGCGTTGATTGCGCATATCCCGATCCCGAGTATGGCCGCCAGCATTCTGCTGATCTGCTGGGGCCTGGTGGACCATCGTGGCATCCGCGCACTGTGGCGGGTCAGCCGTGCCGAGTGTGTGGTGATGGGCCTGACCTGCCTGGCTACCTTGCTGCTGGAGCTGCAAACGGCGATCTATGCCGGGGTGCTGGCATCGTTGTTCTTCTACCTCAAGCGCACCTCGCAGCCACGGGTCCAGCAATGGCGCGATGGGGAAGACGATGTGCTGCGGGTCGGTGGCTCGATCTTCTTTGGCGCCAGCCATTACCTGCAAGTGCGCTTGCAGCGCCTGCAAGGCCAGCGGGTGGTGATCGAGGCGCAGCAGATCAACTTTATCGACTATTCCGGGGTGGAGATGCTGCACCAGGAGGCGCGGCGATTGCGGGGCCTGGGGCGCAGCCTGACGTTGCGCCGGGCGCGGCCGCAAGTGGTGGAGGAGTTGAGGAAGCTGGAGGGGGCCGACAAGTGCCCGATCCTTTTCGAAGACTGACACGGTCAAAAACTGTAGGAGCTGGCTGGCCAGCTCCTACATTAGAATCAGTTAGCCGCCAGTTGTTTGCGCAGTTCAGCCAGCACCGGCGCCGAATCCGGCCGCACCCCGCGCCACAGGTAGAAGGCTTCCGCCGCCTGCTCCACCAGCATGCCCAAGCCATCCATTGCCACCGCCGCACCGTGTTCAGTGGCCCAGCGGCAGAATGCGGTCGGCTCCTTGGCGTACATCATGTCGTAGCAAAAGGTCTTGCCCGGTTCGACCAGGCTGCCGGCAATCGGCGGTACATCGCCTGACAGGCTGGCCGAAGTGGCGTTGATGATCAGGTCCACCGGTTCACTCAGCCAATCGAAACCGCTGGCAGACACCGGCCCCAGGTCATCGAACAGTTCGGCCAGCCGCTCGGCTTTTTCCACGGTGCGGTTGGCGATAACCAGCGAGGCCGGCTGTTGCGCCAGCAGTGGTTCCAGGGCGCCGCGTACCGCGCCGCCGGCACCGAGCAGCAGGATGCGCTTGCCCGCCAGGCTCAGGCCGGCGTTGACGGTCAAGTCGCGCACCAGGCCGGCGCCATCGGTGTTGTCGCCCAACAGACTGCCATCGGCCAGCTTGCTCAGGGTATTCACCGCGCCTGCGCGCTGCGCACGCTCGGTCAGGGCGTTGGCCAGGCGGTAGGCCTCTTCCTTGAATGGCACGGTGACGTTGGCACCGCGCCCTTGCAGGAAAAATTCACGGGCACAGCCGGTGAAATCCTCGAGCGGCGCCAGCAGCGTGTTGTAGTCCAGCGCCTGGCCGGTCTGCTCGGCAAACAGGCGATGAATCAGCGGCGACTTGCTGTGGCCGATGGGGTTGCCGAACACCACATAACGATCCATCAGCTGGCCGCCTTGGGCGCAGCAAGGCCGAGCCAGTCACGGTCTTGCAGGAAGTAGTCGGTCAGGCGTGCTTCTTCGCTGCCGGCAATAGCCTTCCAGTCATAGCTCCAGCGCACTTGCGGTGGCAGCGACATCAGGATCGACTCGGTACGCCCGCCCGATTGCAGGCCGAACAGCGTGCCACGGTCGTAGACCAGGTTGAATTCCACGTAGCGCCCACGGCGGAATTCCTGGAACTGGCGCTGCTGCTCGGTGTAGGCCATCGCCTGGCGACGCTGGACGATCGGCAGGTAAGCGTCGATGTAGGCGTCGCCAATGGCGCGGATAAAGGCGAAGCAGGTGTCGAAGTCCCACTCGTTCAAGTCATCGAAGAACAGGCCGCCAATGCCCCGGGGCTCGTTGCGGTGCTTGATGTGGAAGTAGCTGTCGCACCAGGCCTTGTAGCGCGGGTAAACGTCCGCGCCAAATGGCGCACAGGCCTGCTCGGCCACGCGGTGCCAGTGGATGCAGTCTTCTTCGTTGGCGTAGTAGGGCGTCAGGTCGAAGCCGCCACCGAACCACCACACCGGCTCTTCGCCTTCTTTCTCGGCGATGAAAAATCGCACGTTGGCGTGGGACGTCGGCACATGGGGGTTATGCGGGTGGATCACCAGGGACACGCCGAGGGCCTCAAAACCGCGACCGGCGAGCTCCGGGCGGTGGGCACTGGCGGACGGTGGCAGGCCGCTGCCGAACACGTGGGAAAAGTTGACGCCGCCTTTTTCGATCACGCTCCCGTTCTCGATTACCCGCGTGCGGCCACCGCCGCCGGCTGGGCGCGTCCAGGCGTCTTCGATAAAGCGCGTATCGGCCTCGAAGGTTTCCAGGGCGCTGCAAATGCGGTCTTGCAGGTCGAGCAGGTAGGCTTTTACAGCCTCGGTGCGGGTAGTCATGGCATCACCTTGAATCGGGCAAAGCTACGCGAGGCCATTGGGCGTCGGCGGCAAAGGGCGCACAGGATACCACCGCGCCGGGCGCTGCCACAGTTGACGAAGATCAAGCATAAGAGTCCGATAGGAGCCTTTGGCGAAACAGACTTGAGGAGAGAGCAGATGGCCAAACGTATCCAGTTCAGCGCCCATGGCGGCCCCGAAGTACTTGAGTATGTGGACTACACGCCAGCGGAACCAGGCCCACAGCAGGTCCGGGTGCGGAACAAGGCCATTGGCCTGAACTTCATCGACACCTATTACCGCAGCGGCTTGTACGCACCGCCGGCCCTACCCTCGGGCCTGGGCGCAGAAGGCGCGGGCGTGGTGGATGCGGTGGGCAGCGAAGTCAGCCAGTTCAAGGTCGGCGACCGCGTGGCCTACGGCAGCGGCCCTCTGGGTGCGTACAGCGAGCTGCATGTGTTGCCGGCGGCCAACCTGGTGCACCTGCCGGACGCCATCAGCTTCGAGCAAGCCGCCGGCGCCATGCTCAAGGGCCTGACCGTGCAGTACCTGCTGCGCCAGACCTATGAGTTGAAAGGCGGCGAAACCATCCTGTTCCACGCCGCTGCCGGTGGCGTCGGCTCCCTGGCCTGCCAATGGGCCAAGGCCCTGGGCGTGAAGCTGATCGGAACGGTCAGTTCGCCGGAAAAAGCCGCCCTGGCCAAATCCCTCGGCGCCTGGGAAACCATCGACTACAGCCAGGAAAATGTCCCACAGCGGGTGCTGGAACTGACCGACGGCAAGAAGTGCCCGGTGGTGTACGACGGCGTCGGCAAGGACACCTGGCTCGCCTCGCTGGACAGCGTCGCGCCCCGTGGCCTGCTGGTGAGTTTCGGCAATGCGTCGGGCGCGGTGGAGGGGGTGAACCTGGGTATTCTGGCCGCCAAAGGCTCGCTGTATGTCACCCGGCCAACACTGGCGACCTACGCCAATACGCCACAGAACCTGCAGGCCATGGCTGACGATCTGTTTGGCATGATCGAAAGCGGCAAGGTGCGCATTGATATCAACCAGCGGTATTCCCTGGCGGACGCGGCGAAGGCGCAGGTGGAGTTGTCGGGGCGGCGGACGACGGGGTCGACCATTTTGTTGCCATAGGATCTCGATGGTTTGGCAGACCGCTATCGCGGGCAAGTCCGCTCCCACATTCGAGCGCATTCCCATGCTGGAAATCGGTCGAATGTGGGAGCGAGCTTGCTCGCGATAGCCACGCCTGGGTCTCAGGACGGGCGCCGAACCTCGCCCGTCGCCAGATCCCGAATCAAACTAGGGTTCTTGCGCCCACCCAGGCGCCCACCCAGCACCAGGTCTACCTGCCCCCGGAAATACTGCTCTACCCGGATCCGCGTGCGCGCCGCCGGCCGGCCCTGGGGGTTGGCCGAGGTGGAGATCAGTGGCCCCACCAGCGAACACAAATCCCGCACCAGCGGGTGATCAGTGACCCGCAACGCTACCGTGTCGTGCTTACCGGTAATCCATTCAGGCAGCAGGTCCTGGTGGGGGACCAGCCAGGTGTTGGGCCCCGGCCAGGTACTGGCCATGCGGTCGATCCAGGTGTCTGGGAAGTCTTCGAATAGAAAATCGAATTGCCGGATATTGTCGGCGACCAGGATCAAGCCCTTATCCACCGAGCGGCCCTTGATCGCCAGCAGGCGATCTACCGCTTCTTCGTTCCACGGGTCGCAGCCCAGGCCCCACACGGCCTCGGTCGGATAGGCAATCACCGCGCCAGCGCGAACTTCTCGTGCGGCTTGTTGCACACGCCACCTGTTGACCATTACTCACTCTCCGGACTAAAGCTCTGCGCAGTTTACCGATCTTCGTAACAAAACCTAACTGCGCGCGAGCCAGCGGCCGCTTTCACAGATCACCCGGCCCTCCAGCTCCAGTTCGGTAAGGCTCACCAACACCTGGGACAGGCTTTGCCCGCTGGCAATGGCCAAACTTTCACTGGTCTGGGGCGCCGCGTGCAGCAGCGCCACCAGCGGGTGGGTCACGGCCACCGGCGCGGGCCGCGACAACGCCTGCCAGCCGCGCAACCCTTCAAGAATGTGTTCGATGGTTTCCACCAACACCGCACCGTCACGGATCAACTGATGGCAGCCCCGGGCCCCCGGATGATGAATCGAGCCCGGTATCGCATACACCTCGCGCCCCTGCTCGGCGGCCAGCCGCGCAGTAATCAGCGAGCCACTGGCCACGCTGGCTTCCACCACCAGCACGCCCAGGGACAGACCACTGATAATGCGGTTGCGTCGTGGGAAGTTTCCAGCCTGGGGGCCGGCGTCCAGCGGAAACTCGGAAACCACCGCGCTGCCCTGAGCAATCATTGCCTCGGCGAGCCGGCGGTGGCGCTGTGGATAAAAATTTTCCAGGCCGGTGCCCAGCACCCCGATAGTCTGCCCTCCGACATCTAATGCCGCCTGATGGGCGGCCCCATCAATTCCCAGGGCCAACCCACTGGTGATGACGAAACCGGCGCTCGCCAGGCTGCGGGAAAAGGCTGCCGCCGTATCCATTCCAGGGCGCGAAGCGCGTCGGCTGCCGACCATGGCCAACTGCGGTTTTTCCAGGATAGCGGGCGTGCCGGCCACGAATAATAACGGCGGCGCATCGTCCAGTTCGGCCAGCAAGGCTGGGTAGTCGGGCTGGTCCCACATCAACAAATGCTGGGCCGGGCGCTCTAGCCAGGCCAATGCGGCGCTGGCGCCATCACGCACTTGCGCACTGCGCCGGGCTTCGGCGCAGGCCGCCGGCAACCCCAGGGAGCGCCAGGCACTGGCTGGCGCGCCGATGGCTTTTGAGGCGCAGCCAAAGGCCTCGATCAATGTTTTAAAACGCCTTGGCCCCAACTCCGGCATACGGTGCAAACGCAGGCGGGCTTCGAGCTCGGCAGGGGAAATATCCGGGGTATGAATGACTGACATATGATCATCCTTGATCAGGAACAAGCTGTGGATAACTCTGTTGGTAACTTCTTTAGCAGGCTAATTATTGCAACTGGTTATTGCCGCCCAACCGGGCCGCCTGTTTTGAAGACGAGTAGCGATTTCCTCATGGGGGCAATCTCCTTTATTATGTGGGTTCGCGTGAAATGCCTGGCCTTCGCGGCCTGCGAGCGTTTCACACCGGCCGTGCGGGTGTCCCGACGCCGATTTGCCTTTACCTCACATGTGCAGCAATTACGCTTATGGCTATTTTGAACATCCTCGAATTCCCGGACTCGCGCCTGCGCACTATCGCCAAACCGGTGGCCGTAGTGGACGACAAGGTTCGTCAGTTGGTCGATGACATGTTTGAAACAATGTATGAAGCACCGGGCATCGGCCTCGCCGCGACCCAGGTCAACGTGCACCTGCGCGTGGTGGTCATGGACCTGTCCGAAGACCGCAGCGAACCGAGGGTGTACATCAACCCGGAGTTCGAGCCGCTGACCGACGAGATGGGCGAATACCAGGAAGGCTGCCTGTCGGTGCCGGAGTTCTACGAGAACGTCGAGCGCCCGCTGCGCGTCAAGATCAAGGCCCTGGACCGCGATGGCAAACCCTTCGAGCTGATTGCCGAAGGCCTGTTGGCGGTGTGCATCCAGCATGAGTGCGACCACCTCAACGGCAAGCTGTTTGTCGATTACCTGTCCACGCTCAAACGCGACCGGATCAAGAAGAAACTGGAAAAGAAGCATCGCCAGCAAGCTTGATTCCCTTCTTTCAAAGGCTTGCTCCGGCAAGCCTTTTTCTTTTGTGAGACGTTTCCCATGACCGAGCCACTGCGCATCGTTTTTGCCGGCACCCCTGAATTTGCCGCCGAACACCTCAAGGCCCTGCTTGCCAGCCCTTATGAAATCGTCGCGGTGTACACCCAGCCGGATCGCCCGGCCGGCCGTGGGCAAAAACTGATGCCCAGCCCGGTCAAGCAGCTTGCCCTGGAACACGGCATTGTCGTGCTGCAACCGCCAACCCTGCGCAATGCCGAGGCCCAGGCTGAACTGGCCGCGCTGCAGCCGGACCTGCTGGTGGTGGTGGCCTACGGCCTGATCCTCCCCCAGGCGGTGCTGGATATCCCGCGCCTGGGCTGCATCAACAGCCATGCCTCGCTGCTGCCGCGCTGGCGCGGTGCGGCGCCGATCCAGCGCGCGGTGCAAGCCGGTGACGCCGAAAGCGGCGTGACCGTGATGCGCATGGAAGCCGGCCTGGACACCGGGCCGATGCTGCTCAAGGTCACCACGCCCATCACCGCACAGGACACCGGCGGCAGCCTGCACGACCGCCTGGCGGAGATGGGCCCGCCTGCGGTGGTAGAGGCGATTGCCGGTCTCGCTGCTGGCACCTTGCAGGGTGAAGCGCAGGACGACAGCCTCGCCACCTACGCCCACAAGCTGAACAAGGACGAAGCACGCATCGACTGGAGCCGCCCGGCCGTGGAGCTGGAGCGCCTGGTACGCGCCTTCAACCCGTGGCCGATCTGCCACAGCACCCTCAATGGCGAAGCCTTGAAAGTCCTCGCCGCCACCCTGGCCGAAGGCAGCGGCGCCCCCGGTGAAATCATCGGCGCCAGCAAGGAAGGCCTGCTGGTGGCCTGCGGCGAACAGGCACTGTGTCTGACCCGTCTGCAATTGCCCGGTGGCAAGGCGCTGAACTTCAGTGATTTGTTCAACAGCCGTCGTGAGAAATTTGCCCCCGGCATCATCCTCGGAGTGGACGCTTGATGAACCCGCGTTTGGCCGCCGCCAAGGCCCTGGCCGCCGTGCTCAACGGCAAGGCTTCCCTGAACAGCTCGTTGCCGGTGCAACTGGATAAAGTCGAAGACCGTGATCGCGGCTTCACCCAGGACCTGGCCTTTGGCACCGCCCGCTGGCAGCCGCGTCTGTCGGCGCTGGCGGCCAAGCTGCTGCAAAAGCCGTTCAAGGCCGCCGATGCCGACGTCGAGGCGTTGCTGCTGGTGGGGCTGTACCAATTGCTCTATAGCCGGGTGCCGGCCCACGCCGCCATCGGCGAAACCGTAGGCTGCGCCGACAAACTGAAAAAGCCCTGGGCCAAGGCCTTGCTCAATGCCGTGCTGCGCCGCGCCCAGCGCGAAAGCGAGGGGTTGCTGGCCGAGCTCGAACACGACCCGGTAGTGCGCACTGCGCACCCGCGCTGGCTGCAAAAATCCCTCAAGGCGTTCTGGCCAGAGCAGTGGGAAGCCATCTGCGCTGCCAACAATGCCCACCCGCCAATGATTCTGCGGGTCAATCGTCGCCATCACAGCCGCGATGCCTATCTCCAATTACTGGCAGAGGCCGGCATCAATGCCAGCGCCTGTGTGTACAGCCAGGACGGCATCGTGCTGGAGACCGCAGGCGATGTGCGCAGCCTGCCAGGCTTTGCCGAAGGCTGGATCAGCGTGCAGGACGAAGCCGCGCAACTGGCCGCCGACCTGCTTGACCTGGCGCCGGGCCAACGGGTGCTGGACGCCTGCTGCGCGCCGGGCGGCAAGACCTGTCACATCATGGAAGTCGAGCCCGGCCTGGCCGGCGTCGTCGCCGTCGACTTGGAAGCCAAGCGCCTGGTACGCGTGCGTGAAAACCTTGCGCGCCTGGGCCTGGACGCCGAGCTGATTGCCGCCGATGGGCGCGACACCGCCACCTGGTGGGATGGCAAGCCGTTCCAACGCATCCTCCTGGATGCGCCATGTTCCGCCACCGGTGTGATCCGCCGCCATCCGGATATCAAGCTGACCCGCCAACCCGACGACATCGCCGCCCTGGCTGTGCTGCAAGGCGAGTTGCTGGACGCGTTGTGGCCGACGCTGGAGGTCGGTGGCATCCTGCTCTACGCCACCTGCTCGACGTTGCCGACCGAAAACACCGAAGTGATCGAAGCCTTCCTCGCCCGCACCAGCGGCGCGCGGGAGTTGGACATTGCCACCACCGCCGGCATCAAGCAGCCCCACGGCCGCCAGTTGCTCGCGCAGGAAGGCGGGCACGATGGCTTCTATTACGCCAAGCTGATCAAGATTGCCGCTGCACGCGGCTGAATGATTTTTAAGGGAGTGACCGGATGAAGATCATCATCCTCGGCGCAGGGCAGGTCGGCGGTACGCTGGCCGAGCACCTGGCCAGTGAAGCCAACGACATTACTGTGGTCGACACCGACGCCGAACGCCTGCGTGGCCTAGGTGACCGCCTGGATATCCGCACGGTCCAGGGCCGCGCCTCGTTCCCCACTGTGTTGCGTCAGGCCGGTGCCGACGATGCCGACATGCTGGTGGCGGTGACCAACAGTGACGAGACCAACATGGTCGCCTGCCAGGTCGCTCACACCCTGTTCCACACCCCGACCAAGATCGCCCGGGTGCGTGAAGCGGCCTACCTGACCCGCGCCGGGCTGTTCGACAACGACGCGATTCCGGTGGACGTGCTGATCAGCCCGGAGCAGGTGGTCACCCACTACATCAAGCGCCTGATCGAAATCCCCGGTGCGCTGCAGGTGATCGACTTTGCCGAAGGCAAGGCGCAACTGGTGGCGGTCAAGGCCTACTACGGCGGGCCGCTGGTGGGCCAGCAACTGCGCCAGCTGCGCGAACATATGCCGAATGTGGAAACCCGCGTAGCCGCGATTTTCCGCCGCGACCGGCCGATCCTGCCCCAGGGCGACACGGTGATCGAAGCCGACGACGAAGTCTTCTTCATCGCCGCCAAGGCCAATATCCGTGCCGTGATGAGCGAAATGCGCCGGCTCGACGAGAGCTACAAGCGCATTGTCATCGCCGGCGGCGGGCAGATTGGCGAACGCCTGGCCGAGGCCATCGAAAGCCGCTACCAGGTGAAGATCATCGAGATGAACGCGGCGCGCTGCCGCTACTTGTCCGATACCCTCGACAGCACCGTGGTGCTGCAAGGCAGTGCGTCGGATCGTGACCTGCTGATGGAAGAAAATATCGCCGACGCGGATATCTTCCTGGCCCTGACCAACGATGACGAGGCCAACATCATGTCATCGCTGCTGGCCAAGCGGCTGGGGGCGAAGAAGGTGATGACCATCATCAACAACCCGGCCTATGTGGACCTGATCCAGGGTGGCGACATCGACATTGCCATCAGCCCGCAACTGGCCACCATCGGCACTTTGCTGGCCCACGTGCGGCGCGGCGATATCGTCAGCGTGCACTCATTGCGCCGCGGCGCGGCGGAAGCCATCGAGGCGATTGCCCATGGTGATTCCAAGTCGAGCAAGGTGATCGGCCGGGCGATTCGCGATATCGGTTTGCCACCGGGCACCACCATTGGCGCGATCATCCGCGATGAAGAAGTGATCATCGCCCATGACGACACGGTGATCGCCACGGGTGACCATGTGATTCTGTTCCTGGTGGATAAAAAACATATCCGCGATGTGGAGAAGCTGTTCCACGTGGGGTTGAGCTTTTTCTGATCTGACGGAGAGACCGACATGCTCGAATCCCTGGAAAAAATGCTCGCCAAGGGTGTGGATAACTCGCTGCTGCGCTTTGGCTTGGGCAAGGGTTACCTGGACCTGAAAGACAACGCCAAGGCGGCCGAGCATTTGCAGAGGTGCGTCGGGTTTGACCCGAAGTATTCGGCGGCGTGGAAGCTGCTGGGCAAGGCACACGCTGCGCTGGGCGATAAAAGCGCAGCACGCCAGGCATGGGAGCAGGGGATTACAGCGGCCCAGGCCCACGGCGACAAGCAGGCCGAGAAAGAGATGACGGTGTTCCTGAAGAAACTCGACCGCCAAGCCTGAATGGAGATCACAAATGTGGGAGCGGGCTTGCTCGCGAATGCGGTGTATCAGCTACACATTCAGTGACTGAGACTCTGCATTCGCGAGCAAGCCCGCTCCCACATTGGTTTTGCATCGACCTTGAGTCAGTCGCGAATCAGTACCAACGCGCCTCGCCTGGCGGGCGTTTCTTGAAGCGCTTCATGCTCCACATGTACTGGCTCGGGTAGGCGCCGACATAACGCTCCACCACCTTGCTCATCGCCGCGCAGGAGGTGGCCGTGTCGGTGCTGTACATGTCTTCCGGCGCCGCTTCCAGGATCACTTTGTAGCCCGAGCCGTCCGGCAGCCGCAGGGCATGCAGGAACACACCCACCGCCTTATGGCCGGCGAGCATGTTCGGCACGAACTTGCTGGTCAGCGCCTGGGTGGCGAAGAACGGTACGAAAATCCCGGCCGATTCCGCCGGCTCCGGATCTGCAGGAATCCCCACCTGGCCGCCCTTGCGCACTTCCTTGATCACGCTGAGGATGCCTTCCTTGGTCGACGCCGCCACTCGGTTGCCCAGTTGCACGCGTTGCTTGCGCAGCAGGTCATCCACTGCCTTGAGCTTGGGCGGGCGGTAGAAAATGATCGGTTTGCACTGGCTGCAATAGAAGTGGTTCAACACTTCCCAGTTGCCCAGGTGGCTGGTGATGCCGACCACGCCTTTGCCCGAGGCCAAGGCTTGCTGCAGCACTTCCAGGCCTTCGACTTCGCGCACCAGGTCGATGGAGCGCTGGGCCGGCCAGATCCAGGCGCAGGCGCTTTCGGTCAGGGACTTGCCGATATCCATCAGGCTCTGGCCCACCAGGCGCTCACGCTCGGCCGGGTCCATGTCCGGGAAACACTTGGAGAGGTTGATCCGCACCGTGTCGCGGGAGCGGTTGGGGGTTTTCCACATGATCCAGCCAATCGCCGAACCCACGGCTTGCACAGCGCGCCAGGGCAGCAGGGCAAACAATCGCAGAGCGCCTACCAGCAAGGCGCCTTTTAACTTTTCCACAGGTCACTCCTGATCGTGTGTGGTGCGCAAAGCGGCCATTCTAACCGGCGTTGACCAAGTCCGCGTAACGGTCGCAGTCCTGGGTGTGGTCCATGACCATGCCTGAGGCCTGCATGAACGCGTAGCAGATAGTCGGGCCGACGAACGTAAAACCGGCTTTCTTGAGGGCTTTGCTCATGGCTTCGGCCTCTGGCGTAATCGCCGGGACCTGGCTGCGATCCTTGAAATGATTGACCTTGGGCACGCCGCCGACAAACGACCAGAGCAACCCCACCGGATCCTCCAGCGCCAGCCAGGCCGCGGCATTGCGCCGGGTGGCATTGAGTTTCAAGCGGTTGCGCACAATGCCTGGGTCGAGCATCAACTGCTCGATCTCGGCATCGCTCAACTGCGCCAGGCGCTTTGGATCAAAACCGAACAAGACCTTTCGATAATGCTCGCGTTTGCGTAAAACGGTGATCCAGGACAGGCCCGCCTGGAACCCTTCGAGCAAAAGCAACTCGAACAAACCCTGCGCATCGCGCAGCGGCGTTCCCCACTCTTGATCGTGATAAGCCATGTACAGCGGATCTTCAGAACACCAAAAGCAGCGTGGCATAAGGCTCCAGGGAGTGGTGGCGGGGCCGAATCGGGTATACTCCCGCCCTTTAAATCGCAGCCCAAGTAACAGGTGAATTTTGTGAGCCAGCCTACGCCAGCCGTGCGTACCTTCCAAGACTTGATCCTCGCCCTCCAGCAATACTGGGCCGAGCAAGGTTGTGTGGTACTTCAGCCCTACGATATGGAAGTAGGCGCCGGCACTTTCCACACCGCAACATTCCTGCGGGCCATCGGCCCGGAAACCTGGAACGCCGCTTATGTGCAGCCCAGTCGTCGCCCGACTGACGGCCGCTACGGCGAAAACCCCAACCGCCTGCAGCACTACTATCAGTTCCAGGTCGTCCTCAAGCCAAACCCGGACAACTTCCAGGAGCTGTACCTGGGCTCGCTGAAACATGTCGGCCTGGACCCGCTGGTCCACGACATTCGTTTCGTCGAAGACAACTGGGAGTCGCCAACGCTCGGCGCCTGGGGCCTGGGCTGGGAAGTCTGGCTCAACGGCATGGAAGTCACGCAGTTCACTTACTTCCAGCAAGCGGGCGGCATCGAGTGCTACCCGGTGACCGGCGAGATCACTTACGGTCTCGAGCGCCTGGCCATGTACCTACAAGGCGTGGACTCGGTCTACGACCTGGTGTGGGCTGACGGCCCGTTCGGCAAAGTGACCTACGGCGATGTGTTCCACCAGAACGAAGTGGAGCAGTCGACCTACAACTTCGAACACGCCAACGTCGAGAAGCTGTTCGAACTGTTCGACTTCTACGAAAGCGAAGCCAAGCGCCTGATCGAACTGGATCAGCCGCTGCCGTTGCCGAGCTACGAAATGGTCCTGAAGGCATCCCACACCTTCAACCTGCTGGACGCCCGCCGTGCCATCTCGGTAACTGCGCGCCAGCAATACATCCTGCGTGTACGCACCCTGGCGCGTTCCGTCGCCCAAGCCTACCTGCTGGCTCGCGCCAAGCTGGGCTTCCCGATGGCAACCCCGGACCTGCGTGATGAAGTGTTGGCTAAGCTGGAGGCTGCACAATGAGTGCTCAAGATTTCCTGGTTGAACTGGGCACCGAAGAGCTGCCACCCAAGGCCCTGAACACCCTGGCCGATGCATTTTTGGCCGGTATCGAAAAAGGCCTGCAGACTGCCGGCCTGAAGTTTGAAGCCAAGAAGGTCTACGCCGCGCCACGTCGCCTGGCGGTATTGCTGACCGCGCTGGAAACCCAGCAGCCGGACCGCAACATCAACCTCGACGGCCCGCCACGCCAGGCCGCTTTCGATGCCGAAGGCAACCCGACCCAGGCAGCCCTTGGTTTTGCCAAGAAGTGTGGCGTCGAGCTGAGCGAGATCGACCAGAGCGGCCCGAAACTGCGTTTCAGCCAGGTCATCAAGGGCAAGCCAACCGCCAGCCTGTTGCCGACCATCGTTGAAGATTCCCTCAATGACCTGCCGATCCCCAAGCGCATGCGCTGGGGTGCACGCAAGGAAGAATTCGTACGTCCGACCCAATGGTTGGTGATGCTGCTCGGTGATCAAGTCATCGACTGCACTATCCTGGCCCAGAAGGCCGGCCGCGACTCCCGTGGCCACCGCTTCCACCACCCGGAAAACGTGCGCATCACTTCGCCGGCCAACTACCTCAACGACCTGCGTGCAGCCTATGTGCTGGCGGATGCCAACGAGCGTCGCGAGCTGATCAGCAAGCGCACCGAAGAGCTGGCCCGCCTGCAGGAAGGCACGGCCATCGTGCCGCCAAGCCTGCTCGACGAAGTGACCGCGCTGGTTGAATGGCCGGTACCGCTGGTGTGCTCGTTCGAAGAGCGCTTCCTCGATGTGCCGCAAGAAGCCCTGATCACCACCATGCAGGACAACCAGAAGTATTTCTGCCTGCTGGATGTGGACGGCAAGTTGCTGCCGCGCTTTATCACCGTGGCCAACATCGAGAGCAAGGACCCGCAGCAGATCATCGCCGGTAACGAGAAAGTCGTGCGCCCGCGCCTGACTGACGCCGAGTTCTTCTTCAAGCAAGACAAGAAGCAGAAGCTCGAAGACTTCAACCTGCGCCTGCAGAACGTGGTGTTCCAAGAGAAGCTGGGCAGCGTCTACGACAAGGCTGTGCGGGTTTCCAAGCTGGCGGCCTACATCGCGCCACGCATTGGCGGCGACGCCACCCTGGCGGCACGTGCGGGCCTGCTGTGCAAATGCGACCTGGCTACCGAGATGGTCGGCGAGTTCCCGGAAATGCAAGGCGTTGCCGGTTACTACTACGCGCTCAATGACGGCGAGCCTGAAGACGTCGCCCTGGCCCTGAACGAGCAGTACATGCCGCGCGGTGCTGGCGCCGAGCTGCCGACCACCCTGACCGGTGCCGCGGTGGCCATCGCTGACAAGCTGGACACCCTGGTCGGTATCTTCGGCATCGGCATGTTGCCGACCGGCAGCAAAGACCCGTATGCCCTGCGCCGTGCGGCCCTGGGCGTGCTGCGCATCCTGATCGACAAGCAGTTGGACCTCGACCTGACCCAGGCCGTGGTATTTGCCGTCGGCCAGTTTGGTAGCAAGGTCAAGCAAGCCGGCCTGGCCGAGCAAGTGCTGGAGTTCGTATTCGACCGTCTGCGTGCGCGCTATGAAGACGAAGGCGTGGACGTTTCCGTCTACCTGTCGGTACGTGCCCTGCAACCAGGCTCGGCACTGGACTTCGACCAGCGTGTGCAAGCCGTACAAGCGTTCCGCAAGCTGCCGGAAGCCGACGCCCTGGCCGCCGTGAACAAGCGCGTGTCGAACCTGCTGAGCAAGGCCGAAGGCCTGGGCAATGCGGATGTCGACCCTGGCCTGTTTGCCGATGCCAAGGAGTTCTCGCTGAACTCGGCTATCGCCAAGGCAGAAAACGCCGTGAAGCCGCTGATCGCCGAGCGCAACTACGCCGAAGCACTGGCGCGCCTGGCCACCTTGCGTGAGCCGGTGGATGCGTTCTTCGAAGCGGTGATGATCAATGCCGAAGATGCCAGCGTGCGGAAAAACCGCTACGCCATGCTGGCGCGCCTGCGCGGCTTGTTCGTCAATATCGCTGACATTTCGACGCTGAGCTGATCATGTTGAAACTGCTGATTCTCGATCGGGACGGGGTGATCAACTACGACTCCGACGCTTACATCAAGTCGGTGGAGGAGTGGATCCCACTGCCCGGCTCGATCGAGGCCATCGCGCAGTTGAGCAAGGCCGGCTGGACGGTAGCCATTGCTACCAACCAGTCCGGCATTGCCCGCGGCTACTACGACATCGCCACCCTGGACGCCATGCATGCGCGCCTGCGCGCGTTGGTGGCGGAGCAGGGCGGTGAGGTGGGGCTGGTGGTGTACTGCCCCCACGGGCCGGATGAGGGCTGCGATTGCCGCAAACCCAAGCCTGGCATGTTGAAAATCATTTCAGAACATTACAAGGTGCCCCTGGCTGGGATATGGTTCGTCGGGGACAGTCTCGGTGACCTGGAGGCGGCCAAAGCCGTCGACTCTCAGCCAGTTTTGGTAAAGACCGGGAAAGGCGACAAGACCCAGGCGAAAAACCTGCCGGTAGGCACCTTGATTTTTGACGATCTGGCGGCGGTTGCCGCAGAACTTATCAACAACTAGTCGCCCTCGACTTCCTGACCAAGGATTGTTCGGGAGTGCACTTTTAACAGGCGGGCGTTGTCCCGCAACGGTAAATGCTGCCATGTCGATTTTGCAGGCCATCAGAACCTTCTTCTTTTACCTGCTGCTGGGCACCAGTTCGTTTCTCTGGTGCACCCTGAGCTTTTTTATTGCGCCCTTTTTGCCGTTCAAGGCGCGCTATCGCTTTATCAACGTCTATTGGTGCCGCTGTGCGTTGTGGCTGAGCAAGGTGTTTCTGGGCATCCGTTTCGAGGTCAAGGGTGCCGAGAATGTCCCGGACCAGCCCTGCGTGATCCTGTCGAACCACCAGAGCACTTGGGAGACGTTCTTCCTTTCTGCGTATTTCTCGCCCCTGAGCCAGGTGCTCAAGCGTGAGTTGCTGTTCGTGCCGTTCTTTGGCTGGGCCATGGCCATGCTGCGACCGATTGCCATCGACCGCGACAACCCCAAGGCCGCGCTCAAGCATGTGGCGAAGAAGGGTGACGAGCTGCTCAAGGATGGGGTGTGGGTACTGATCTTCCCGGAAGGCACCCGCGTGCCCTTTGGCACTGTAGGCAAGTTCTCCCGAGGCGGTACGGCATTGGCGGTCAACGCCAACCTGCCAGTGCTGCCGATTGCTCACAATGCCGGCAAGTTCTGGCCCAAGGAAGGCTGGGCCAAGCGTAAAGGCACCATCACCGTGGTGATCGGCGAACCGATGTATGCCGAAGGGGAAGGACCGCGTGCAATCGCGGCACTCAATGACCGCGCTGCCGCCTGGAATGAAGCGCAGCAACGGGCCATGGGTTCGCTGCCGCCAGTGCCAGTTGCAGAAGACCAGCCGGTGACCTGACGTTCTGTGGATAACCTGTGTACGGTTTGTTGGCAAAGTGCGTTTTTTAGCTTGTAGGCTTATGATTTTATTACATATTTCTTAAGCTAATAAAACACCGAAAAACGTGCATAAGTTTTTTCGACCGTTGAAGACCGGCCCTCGTGGCCGGTTTTTTATGCACAGCCGTTTGACTCTTCCCACAACGGCAGTCGCAGACTGAAAACCGTGCCTTGACCGACCACACTCTCACAGTCGATCCGGCCGCCATGGCGGTCCACTACCGCCTTGACCATGCTCAGTCCCAACCCCAACCCTTCGCTGCCCTGGGCCGAAACAAACCGCCGGTATTGGCTGAACAGTTCAGGAAGCTCCTCGGCCGCGATACCGGAGCCCTGATCCTGGATGTGACAGGTCAGCCATTGCTCGTTGCGTTCGAGGCGCACCGTCACCGTGGTGCCGGCTGGGCTGTACTTGATCGCATTCTCCATCAGGTTGAACAAGGCACGGGTGAGTAACGATTGATCCGCCAGGACCATTTCCTCACCGGCCGCGTCCAGGTCATGGACCAATTGGATATTTTTCAATTGGGCCAGCAGCACCACCTGGTCAAATGCGTCGAGCACCAGCATGGCAAACAGGCTGGGCTCCAACTGATAACCATCGGACTCGGCCTTGGCCAATTGAACGAACGATTCGGTCAAATTCAATGCGCGTCGCACTTGCTGTTCGATCTGGGTAAATACCAGCGCAACGTCTGAGGCTTCATGGCGCTGCACATCCAGCAACGCGAGGATTGCCGAATGGGGTGCACGCAAGTCGTGGGAGAGAAACCGCAGCAGGGTTTCGCGCTGCTGCTGGGCGTCGCGTTCGATACTCAGGTCGGTCAGGCTCAACAGCCAACCCAGTGCCACATCACCGTCAGCGGGTAACAGCGGGGCCAGTTCCAGGCGCAGGCTGCGTTGCTGAATATCGCGGAACTCGACAATTTCCAGGGCCGACAGCGGCGGGCGTACCTGCCCCTGCAGCGGTGGATAGCCCAATGCCGTCAATTGCTCCAGCAGGTTCTCGGCAATCAGCTCGTTGCCAAACACATCACGGGCGATCCGATTGGCCAGCAGGATCTCTCCCGCGGGATCGGTAATCAGCGTAGCCACGGGCAGGCATTCCAGGCCATCGGCCATAAAGCGCCGGGTATCGCGGGTACGGCTGACGGCTTGCTCCAGGGCCACGATACGCCCCTGCAACACGTCCCCCTTGCTGACAGCGGCACGACGACGCTCCGGCAGCACCTTGGGCTCGCTGTCGAGGCGCGCCAGTTCCCAGCCGAAGTAGGCAAGGATTACGCTCAGGCGGCGCCAGTTCCAGACCAGATAGCCCAGCAGCATGCCGATCAGCGTGGCCGCTGGCGACCACCAGAGCCCCAGGCGCAACATGCCCCAGGAAGCGAGGAGGGCACCTCCCATGCAGCCCAGGGTCAGCCACAGGGCATAACGCGGGCGCAACAACAGCAGGCCCAACAGTAAGGCCACCCACGAGGTGGACAGCAGGGTGGCCAACCAGCCAGGCAAGACGGTAATGCTGCGATCCTGCAGCAGCCCGTTGAGGATATTGGCCTGGATCTCGACGCCCGGTGTGGTGCCGACACTGGCCGAAAGCGGCGTCACATAGCGATCACCCATGCCCGGCGCGGTCGCTCCCACCAGGATGATCCGATCACGCAGCAATTGAGCCGGGACCTCGCCACGCAGAACGCTGACGTACGGCACGCTGGGAAAGCCGTGGTCGGCGGCGATAAACGGAATGCGGATGGCGTTGTCCCGCTGCCAATCGGTTGCATCAGAAGATACTGACAGCCCCGGCATATCCGCAGGCTGGCCAGTCAGCTCGAAGGCCAGCCACGCCAACTGCGGGACCAATTGCCCCGGCGGCCCCTCACGCAAGTAAAGGCTGCGCACAATGCCGTCGCTATCAGCTTCCACGTTGATATGACCGACCCCCCTGGCACAATCACGCAGGGGCTGCACGGGGAGGATTTGCGTGAGGGGTTGCCCCAGGCGCGGCGTGCCTTCGCGAATCAACGGCAGCAGGACATTGCCGGCATTGCAGATGGCCTGGGCCAGGCGTTGATCATTGGCAGGCTCGCGCGCAGGTTCGCTGAAGATTACATCGAGCAGGATCCCGGCGGGTTTGGCGGCACTCAGTCGGTCAATCAGGTCAGCATGCAGGTGGCGCGACCACGGCCATTGGCCAAGCGCCTTGAGACTCATGTCATCAATGGTCACCAGCAGAATGCGTGAGTCCACCGGCAACGGCGTCAGACGCCGCAGGCTGTCATACAGCAGGTTATTGAAGGAAAGCCCAGGGCTCAGGGACAGCAGGGCCGTCATTGGTAGCAGCAGCAGGCTGATCCACAGCCATTCCCGGACCAACCCATTGAACAGGCGTTGGGCCTGGGTCGGCTGACGTTGTTCAGCCCGGCGCCACCACTTCACCGCGTACTACTGCACACGGGTGGCAGGGGGGTAATAGAAGATGTCATAAACGCCTGCCTCTCCTTCCAGTCCTTGTTCATCAAAGGCCGACACGCGCACGTGATAAAACGAGGCCTTGAGTCCAGTGAAGCTCAAGCGCGGTTCACTGGAGAAGTTTTCCTGCTTGATATTCATGAACGTTTTATCGGTGGCCACTTGCGCACGGTAGCGCTGGGCACCCGGTTGCGGGTGCAGGAACAATGTCCAGACCGGCGCATCGCCTTTCTGGCCGTCCTGGCCCATCAGACGCGGGGCGGGCAATAGGTCGATGGTCTTCAACTCGCCCTGCTGCTTGAGCAACACCCCTTGTCGGGCACCGACCTTCAGTTCACCTTCAATCGGGCCCGTCTGCGGTTTTTTCTTGGCCTGTCGGCCCACGGGCAGCGGCTCGGTGCGGCTGGCGGCCACTTGGCCGTTGAGCACCTCTACAACCGATTGCTGATCGTCGTTACGCACACGAAAATGCGTGCCGCGCACGCCGAGCACGCCGACGGGTGTCACGATCTGAAAACGGTCATAGTCGCTGGTACGCTTGAGCACGTAGGCCTCGACCTGGCCTTGTTGCAGGATCACCTGGGGAATCGCCTGTTCTTCCAACAGGTGCAAACGCACCTCCGAGCTGGAAGGCAGGACAATCCGCGAACCATCGCCCAGCAACAGGCTGACAAACGCCGACGGCGAGGTTTTTACGCTTTCCTGTTCATCAATCAGCATGCCTTCTTCCAGCACACTGGGGCGGCCCTTGGCATCCAGCTTCCAGGCTTCACCGTTGAGGTGCTGGACCACTGCCGGCAGCGGCTGTGCCCGGCACATCAGGTTGTCATCAATGTAGGGCGCACGCACAGGTGCAGGCTTGGCCAGAATTTGCGGGCTGTTGATAACCAGCGCCAGGGCCAGGCTTGAGCCCAGCAGGGAAGAAAGGGAATAGTGGCGAGGAAAGAGGGTCATGGCACTCATCAAGGTTCTAGTTCTAAAAGTCCGTCAGACTGTACGTTCAGAAAGCGTCTTGCGGCGGCAGGACCTTGAAGCTTGCCTACGATACCCGATGACGCATCGAACTCGAAAGCCGTAGTAGAAGGGATGAGGCAATAAGAAGGGTGACACATCCCTGTGTCTGCCGGATCGACGATGCCGAACCGGATGTATATCGAAGAAATACTGTCCCTCACATCCCTCCGACAGCAGCCCGTAGCGAACCACGGTCTACAGATAATACGTCCCTGTATCGAGCGCGCTTCCCGCGCACGCCCTCCCTGTGTGTCACTCAGCGAAAGAGAATTTACCTACAAGAGTGGTGCATAGGGCGGTAGCGCAATATTTGTTCAGATTCAGAAGATCCAACGTTGGTCCTGGTCGAGCACACTACCGTGTTGAAAATCCTGAGGGGCGTCCACCTCTCTGAGCCCAGCGTAACCAAGACCGTCTACGGACTCGGCGTACACTGAAGTTTCGTCAAGTGGCGCAGGCTGTGCCGGACTGCACGCATCTACCATTTCCGTCCCAAAACCCGTTGCCGCAACCAGTATCAACATCTTTCCCCACACTCTGACCTTCTGCACGAGACTCACATGCCCCGACAGTGCATAAAACCTGATTGCCATTGATCCTTTTCCTGAGGGGCTTGAGCCGGTATCTTTCCAGCTGGGTACACGATGTTTAACGGCCTTAGGGCTATCTGATATCAGCGTACCGAGAGATGCGAGGGGCATGAGAAACTGGCCATAATTGTTCAGATTCAATGGTGAACCAGTACGCTCTCCTCAACCGTTGCAATACTCTTCAAGAAGAAAGGACCCTGCCATGCGTGTCGCGATACTGGATGACGAACCTGCCGAATTGCGGCGGGTGGAACAGACACTGCGACAAATCCCAAGTGCCTCGGAGCAGCCATGGACGCTGCATTGCTTCGAGCGCGGCGAAGACCTGCTGCGCCAGTTGCGTCGGGAAACCTTCGACCTCTTGGTGCTCGATTGGCAACTGCCGGACCTGAGTGGTATCGCCATCCTGCGCTGGACCCGTGAACACATGGAAGCCCCGCCTCCCGTGATCATGCTCACCAGCCGCGATGCCGAGAGCGATATCGTCCAGGCGTTGAACAGTGGCGCAGATGACTATGTCAGTAAGCCATTTCGGCCAAACGAACTGAAAGCACGGGTGGGTGCCGTGTTGCGTCGTCACGGCCTGCAGAAATCTGCGGCCACTGAAGTGTTGATCTTCAATGACCTGACCTTCGACGATGCCGAACTGACCGTCACCCGCGCCGGCAGTCCCATCAACCTGACCGAACGGGAATACCGCCTGGCACGCTGTCTGTTTGCCAACCTGGCTCGCCCGCTGTCCCGGGAATACCTCTACGAACGCTTCTGGACCCATGAAGAGATGGTGTCTTCACGACCGTTGGATACCCATATCTATCGGCTGCGGAACAAGCTGGGGCTGACGCCAGAGCGGGGTTGGCAGTTGCTGACCATCTATGGATATGGCTACCGGTTGGAGAGCGTAACCGCAGCTACGGCATAGCCGATGTTCCACGTGGAGCATTTTGGAAGCGCCCGAAATCTGGGCAATAAAAAAGGCCAACGTTAAACGTTGGCCTTTTTTGGTTTCGCAATGGCGTTATCAGAAGTCCAGGTTGGACACTGCCAAGGCATTGCTCTCGATGAAGTCACGACGTGGCTCGACCGCATCACCCATCAGGGTGTTGAAGATCTGGTCCGCGCCAATGGCGTCTTCGATGGTCACACGCAGCATGCGACGCTGGGCTGGGTCCATGGTGGTTTCCCACAGCTGATCCGGGTTCATTTCGCCCAGACCTTTGTATCGCTGGATGGTGTGACGCTTAGTGCTTTCTGCCATCAACCAGTCCAGGGCTTCCTTGAACTCTTTGACCTGTTTCTTGCGTTCGCCACGCTGAATATAAGCGCCGTCGTCCAACAGCGTGCTCAACTGCGCGCCGAGGGTAACCACAGTCTTGTAGTCATTGCTGCCGAAGAAATCGCGGTTGAAGGTGACGTAGTTCGACAGGCCGTGGGAGATCAGTTCGACCTCTGGCAGCCAGACATTACGTTCACGGTCTTCACGCAGGCTGGCTTTGTACACCAGGCCCGACTTCTCGACGGTGCGCAGGCGCACTTCGTACTGGGCCAGCCAATCCTGCATGGCTGCGTGATCGCCCAGCTGTTCCAGGCTCACGGCCGGCAGGTAGATGAAGTGCTCGGTCAGCTCCTGAGGGTACAGGCGCGACAAACGCTTGAGGGTCTTCATCACCATGCGGAAGTCGTTTACCAGGCGCTCCAGTGCCCCACCGGAGATGCCCGGGGCTTCGTCGTTCAAGTGCAGGCTGGCGTCTTCCAGGGCCGACTGCGTCATGTACTCTTCCATGGCGTCGTCGTCTTTGATGTATTGCTCTTGCTTGCCCTTTTTCACTTTGTACAACGGCGGCTGAGCGATGTAGATATAGCCACGCTCGATCAGCTCCGGCAACTGACGGAAGAAGAAGGTCAGCAGCAGGGTACGGATGTGCGAACCGTCGACGTCAGCATCGGTCATGATGATGATGTTGTGGTAGCGCAGCTTGTCGATGTTGTACTCGTCGCGACCAATGCCACAGCCCAGGGCGGTGATCAAGGTGCCGACTTCCTGAGAGGAAATCATCTTGTCGAAACGGGCTTTCTCAACGTTGAGGATCTTACCCTTCAACGGCAGGATGGCCTGAGTGCGACGGTTGCGACCCTGCTTGGCGGAACCGCCAGCAGAGTCACCTTCCACCAGGTACAGTTCGGAAAGGGCAGGGTCCTTCTCCTGGCAGTCTGCCAGTTTGCCCGGCAGGCCAGCGATATCCAGTGCACCTTTACGGCGGGTCATTTCACGGGCTTTACGCGCCGCTTCACGAGCCCGTGCCGCGTCGATCATCTTGCCGACGACCAGCTTGGCTTCGTTGGGGTTTTCCAGCAGGAAGTCGGAGAAGTATTTGCCCATTTCCTGTTCGACGGCGGTCTTCACTTCAGAAGAAACCAGCTTGTCTTTGGTCTGGGAGCTGAACTTCGGATCCGGAACCTTGACCGAAATAATCGCGGTCAGGCCTTCACGGGCATCGTCACCAGTGGTGGCGACTTTGTGCTTCTTCGCCAAGCCTTCAGCTTCGATGTAGGTGTTCAGGTTACGCGTCAGTGCGGAACGGAAACCCACCAGGTGAGTACCGCCATCGCGCTGAGGAATGTTGTTGGTGAAGCACAACAGGTTCTCGTTGAAGCTGTCGTTCCACTGCAGGGCGATTTCCACGCCGATGCCGTCTTCACGCTGGATGTTGAAGTGGAACACCTGGTTGACCGCAGTCTTGTTGGTGTTCAGGTATTCAACGAACGCACGCAGGCCACCTTCGTACTTGAACAGCTCTTCCTTGCCGCTGCGCTCATCCTTGAGGACGATACCCACACCGGAGTTGAGGAAGGACAGTTCACGAATCCGCTTGGCCAGGATGTCCCAGCTGAAGTGGATATTTTTGAACGTGTCAGCCGAGGGCTTGAAGTGAATCTGGGTACCGGTGGTTTCGCTATCACCGACGATTGCCATCGGTGCCTGAGGCACGCCATGCACGTAGGTCTGTTCCCAGATCTTGCCGCTGCGGCGAACGGTGAGGATCAGTTCTTCCGACAGGGCGTTTACCACCGACACACCTACACCGTGCAAACCGCCGGAGACTTTATAGGAGTTGTCGTCAAACTTACCGCCGGCGTGCAGCACGGTCATGATGACCTCTGCTGCCGATACGCCTTCTTCTTTATGCACATCTACCGGAATGCCGCGACCGTTGTCGCGTACGGTGATGGATTCATCCGGATGGATGATGATACTGATGTCGTCGCAATGACCGGCGAGCGCTTCGTCGATGGAGTTGTCGACCACTTCGAACACCATGTGGTGCAGACCGCTACCATCATCGGTGTCGCCAATGTACATACCGGGACGTTTGCGTACGGCATCCAAACCTTTCAGCACTTTAATGCTGGTCGAGTCGTACGTGTTTTCTTCGCTCATGCCTTCACTCCCGATGGTCGTGGGTCTGGGTGATACGGCCTTGTTCCACGTGGAACAAAGCGACTGGCGTTTCCGTCTGCCAGCCTTCCCTCAATAATTCGTGGTCTACACAGGTAATAAATACCTGGCAGCGTAAGTCTTCCAACAAGCGGCATAGCGCGCGGCGGTGTTGCTCATCCAATTCGGACGGCAAGTCATCCACCAGATAAATACACTGACCGCGCCGGGCCTGGCTAACCAAGTGCCCCTGAGCGATACGCAGCGCGCACACCACCAACTTCTGCTGGCCACGGGACAAGATATCCGCGGCATTATGTGCGCCTAACCTAAGGCGCAAATCAGCCCGTTGTGGTCCTGCCTGGGTGTGGCCAATTTGCTGGTCCCGTTGCAAAGAGGTGGCGAGTACTGCACTCAAGTCACGCTCTTTGTCCCAACCACGGTAGTAACTCAGCGTCAGGCCCTCGAGTTCCAACAACTCACTCAAGGTCTGTTCAAAGACTGGTTTCAAGGCTTTGATATAGGTGCGGCGGTATTCATCTATTTCGTCGCTGGCCAGGCACAGTTCACGGTCCCAGGCCGCTTGCGAAGCGGCGTCAAGTGTACCATGCCGCAGCCATGAGTTCCGCTGCCGCAGGGCCTTCTGCAGGCGCTGCCACGTGGCCATGAACCGCGGTTCCACGTGGAACACTCCCCAATCGAGGAACTGCCGGCGGATTTTTGGTGCACCTTCCAGCAAGCGGAAGCTGTCAGGGTTGATCAATTGCAGGGGCAAGATTTCCGCCAGTTGTGCGGCACTGCGCGCATTCTGCCCATCTATACGGATCTGGAACTCCCCTTGACGATCACGGGATATCCCCAGGCTACTATGCCCGCCTTGCGCCAGTTCAACCTGGCCAAACACGGTGCACGCCAATTGTTCGTACTGAATCACGGGTAACAGGCGGGCGCTGCGAAAGGAACGAGCCAGCCCCAGCAAGTGAATGGCTTCCAGCACGCTGGTTTTGCCACTGCCGTTGGCGCCATGGAGGATATTGATGCGGGGGGAGGGGGAGAAGGTCACCGGGTGCAGATTGCGCACCGCGGTGACCGAGACGCGACTGAGGGACATCTAGCTTCTGCTGAGCATGATTACAGGCGCATCGGCATAACAACGTAAGCCGAGTCGTCGTTATCGGATTCTTGCACCAGGGCGCTGCTGTTAGAGTCCGACAGGATCAGACGCACCTGCTCGGTGGTCATCACACCCAGCACGTCCAGCAGGTAGCTCACGTTGAAGCCGATTTCCAGGGAACCGCCGTTGTAGTCGACGCCCACTTCTTCTTCCGCTTCTTCCTGCTCCGGGTTGTTGGCCTGGATTTTCAGCTGGCCGTTGGCCAATTGCAGGCGAATACCCCGGTACTTCTCGTTGGAAAGAATCGCTGTACGGCTGAACGCTTCACGCAGCGCCTGGCGATCACCGATCACCAGCTTGTCGCCACCCTTGGGCAACACGCGCTCGTAGTCCGGGAACTTGCCGTCTACCAGTTTGGAGGTGAAGGTGAACTCGCCCGTGGTGGCACGGATATGGTGCTGGCCCAGGACGATGCTGACGTTACCGTCCGGCTCGGTGAGCAGGCGCGCCAGTTCGAGGATACCTTTGCGCGGCACAATCACCTGGTGGCGGTCCGGCTGGCCGATATCGGCCTTCATCGAACACATTGCCAGGCGGTGACCGTCGGTGGCCACGGCACGGATGATGCCTTCGGAGACTTCCAGCAGCATGCCGTTGAGGTAGTAACGCACGTCCTGCTGGGCCATGGCGAAGCTGGTGCGCTCGATCAAACGGCGCAGGCGGCTTTGCTCCAGGCTGCAGGTCAGCGAACCTGGACCTTCTTCCACCGTCGGGAAGTCATTGGCCGGCAAGGTCGACAGGGTGAAACGACTGCGGCCGGCCTTGACCACCAACTTCTGCTCATCGACCTTGATGTCGATCAGCGCGTCGTTGGGCAGGCTTTTGCAGATATCCATCAGCTTGCGCGCAGGCACGGTGATCTCACCGGGCTCGGCGGGTTCTTCCAGCTGTACACGACCAACCAGTTCGACTTCCAGGTCGGTACCGGTCAACGACAGCTGCTGGCCTTCGACAACCAACAATACGTTGGAAAGTACCGGCAAGGTCTGTCGGCGCTCGACGACGCCTGCGACCAGTTGCAGGGGTTTCAACAGGGCTTCGCGTTGAATGGTGAAATGCATGGTCTAGTCCCTTGCCTTAATAAGCTGCGCTGGTGTTCATCACGTTGTCAGTGTACGCAGCAGGTTCTTGTAGTCCTCGCGAATATCCGCGTCGGATTCCTTAAGTTCGTTGATCTTGCGGCATGCGTGCAAGACCGTGGTGTGGTCGCGACCACCAAACACATCGCCAATTTCCGGCAGGCTGTGGTTGGTCAGCTCCTTGGAGAGCGCCATGGCCACCTGACGGGGACGCGCTACCGAGCGCGAGCGGCGCTTGGACAGCAGGTCGGAAATCTTGATCTTGTAGTACTCGGCCACCGTGCGTTGAATGTTATCCACACTGACCAGCTTGTCTTGCAGCGCCAACAAGTCCTTCAGGGATTCGCGAATCAACTCGATGGTGATGTCGCGACCCATGAAGTGCGAGTGAGCGATGACCCGCTTGAGCGCGCCTTCGAGCTCACGCACGTTGGAGCGAATGCGCTGGGCAATGAAGAAGGCCGCATCGTGGGGCAGATCGACTTTCGCCTGATCGGCCTTCTTCATCAGGATCGCGACCCGGGTTTCCAGTTCCGGCGGCTCTACCGCAACGGTCAGGCCCCAGCCGAAGCGCGATTTGAGGCGCTCTTCCAGACCTTCGATTTCCTTGGGGTACCGGTCACTGGTGAGGATGACCTGCTGGCCACCTTCAAGCAGGGCGTTGAACGTGTGGAAAAACTCTTCCTGGGAACGTTCCTTGCGCGCGAAGAATTGAATGTCATCAATCAGCAGTGCGTCGACGGAGCGGTAGAAGCGTTTGAATTCGTTGATTGCATTGAGTTGCAACGCCTTGACCATGTCGGCCACGAAGCGCTCCGAGTGCAGGTACACGACCTTGGCATTCGGGTTCTTCTTTAATAGGTGGTTACCCACAGCGTGCATCAAGTGCGTCTTACCCAAGCCAACGCCGCCATAAAGGAAGAGCGGGTTGTAACCGTGCTTGGGATTGTCGGCCACCTGCCAGGCCGCAGCGCGGGCCAGCTGGTTGGATTTACCTTCGACGAAGTTTTCAAAGGTAAAGGTGCGGTTCAGGTAGCTGGTGTGCTTGAGCGCGCCTTCGACCTGGACCGTACGTTGTTCGGCGCGTACCGGCGCCTGCTGCGAGCTGGCTCCCGCCATCGGGTCAAAGCTGTCGCGGGACGGCTCTTCACTCACTGGCGCATTTTTTTGCGCCACGGATTTGCTCGGGGCGGGCGCAGCGGGGGCGGGTGCGTGGTTAACCGGCGCCGCAGCGGCCTGGGCGTGCGATGCAGCGGCGGCCAGCGGCGCATTAGGCGCGGCGCGAGGGGCGGAGCTGCGTTTGCTGCCTATTAATAAGGAGAGTGCTGGAGCCATCCCGTTGCCGTGTTCGTCGAACAATTCGAGAACGCGGCTCAGGTACTTCTCGTTGACCCAGTCGAGAACAAAACGATTGGGTGCGTAGACACGCAACTCGTCGCCTTCGGCTTCGACCTGTAGTGGACGGATCCAGGTGTTGAATTGCTGGGCAGGCAGCTCATCGCGCAAAAGCTCCAC